>CAXXKD010000001.1:0-494768 GCA_963422375.2 Bryobacterales bacterium | reverse complement strand
CGTCGCGCGCTCGTTGGCCGCGGCGTGCTCCTTGGCCGCGTCGCGAGCCCTCCAGGGCCACGAGCGATTCCTTGCCCTCCTCGGCCTTGGCGATCGCCGCGATCTCGCGATCGAGTTCCGCGATCTTCTCCCGCTCCGCCGCGAGCGCCCGCTGGTCGCCCGCCTCGGCCGCCGCCCGGAACTCGGCCGCCGCCCTCTCGCGCCTCCGCTCCAGCTGCGCCCGCTCGTCGAGCAGCCGGTTGACGACCGCGTGCCGCGCCTGCAGCTGCAGGAGATCCTCCCCGGTCTTGCCGACCAGTGCGAGCTCCTGCCTGGCAAGCCGGATTCTCCGCTCGGCGGCGTCCGCGTACCGCGCGAAGTAGTCCTCCGGGACGTGCGGGACGCGCGGCAGGATCTCATCGCCGCCGCCGCCGCGAGCGTTCCGGGTCTCCCCGTTCGCTGCGGCGAGCTCGGCTTGCAGCCGCTCGATTTCCTCTGCCGTCCGCGCGGCATCCGCCTCGAGGCCTGCGCGTATCCTGCCCTCCCGGCCCACGAAATACACGGTCCCTCGCGCTCCCGCTTTCATGGCCTCCATGAGCTCGTCGTGCTTCTGCAGCGAAGCCGCGATCTCGCGGGCGAGCTCGGCGGCGTGCTCGGCGGCCTTCTCGAGCTCTCTCTCGAGCCCGAGCTTCCGCGCCGAGGCGTCCATTCCCGCGAGCACGATCTCCGCCTCGCGGATCGACGCGACGAGCTCGTCGGTCTCGTTCCGGGAGTCCTTGGCGGACAGGAAGTAGTAGCCCAGCGCTCCGACGGCCGCGACGATCCAGCCCGCCGGCCCCCCGAACGCGGCGACGGCGATATTCAGGCCGCGCAACGCGGCGGCGAGGCCCGCGGAGGCCGCGATCGCCGCCCGGACGGTGCCGACCCACGCGCCGATCTTCATGGCGCCGAGAGCCAGGCCGAAGGCGATCGCGGCTTGCTTGGCGGCGTCCAGGTTCCGCGCGAGGTGCGCCACGGCCGCGATCGCGCGCCCGGCGAGGGTCGCCGCGAGCTCCCCGGCCCGCTCGTTGAGGGAGGCCAGGTCGACGGCCGCCGCGGCCACGGCCCGGGCCGCGCCCGCGCGCACGGCGTGGTCGAGGTCCGCGAAGCTCTGTCCGAGAGCCTTGAGCCGCGCCGCCTCCCGGGATTCGACGAAGCCCAGCCGCTCGAAGCCCTTCTCCAGCTCGAGCAGCCCCTCCCGGCCCCGCTGCAGGACGTTGACGAAGGCCACGCCCTCGCTGTCGAACAGCTTCTGGGCCAGGCGCACGCGCTCCTGCTGGTCGCCCGTGTTCTTGAAGCCCTCCGCGACGTCGAGCAGCACGTCGTGGGAATCGCGCAGCCGGCCGTTCGCGTCCCGCAGCGGCGCTTCCAGGGCCCGGAAGGCCTCCTGCAGCTGGCCCTGCCCGTTCGCCGCGTCCGCCAGCCGCCGCGTGAAGCGCTGCAGGCCGGTGTTGACGGCCTGCACGGACACGCCCTCGCTCTCGAAGGCGCGCTGCAGGGCCTGCAGGTCGCGGACCGTCAGCCCCAGGCGCTGGCTCGTCTCGACCAGCGTCGAGCCGAGCTCGGCCGAGCGCCGGATCATCAGTCCCAGCCCGGCGGCTCCGGAAACCACGCCGACCGCGGCCTGCACCGAGATCACCTTCCGGCGGAACGACTGCATCTGCCGCGCCGCGCGCTGCACCGTCCGGCGCAGGCCGCGCATGGCCCGTTCCTGGCGCCGGATGTCGTTGCCCATCCGGCGCATCGACCCCGAGAACTGGGCGACGTCGGCGCGGATGCTCAGCAGGACGCCGCCCGCGCGGATCGCTTCAGCCATGCCTGCCGCTCTTGCCGTTCCCGCCGCTCCTGCGGTACGCTTCCCCGACTCGCGCGGCCGCCGCGGCCTGCCGCGCGCGGCGCCGCGCGCTCTCGCTCGTCAGCCAGGGCGCGTAGTCGTCCGGACGCAACGGGCGGTCCACCTTGAATCCCGCGTTACTCACCAGGGCGGCCAGGGTCGCCAGCAGGCGCGGCGCGACCGCCTCCAGGGGCGGCCAGCGCCGGAAGTGGCGTTCCCAGGCCCGGTATTCCGAGTACGGCATGGCCAGGGCCTCGCGCAGCGGCAGCCCCACGGCCCGGGCTACGAAAAAGGGGTCGGGTCGGAGCCCTCGCCCTCCGCGTCCGGGCCCGGCTCCGAGGGCTCCGGCTCCGCGGGCAGCAGCGCGGCCAGTCCGCACAGCTTCAGCGACTCCCGGGCCAGCCGCCCGGACTCGCCGCCGCAGCGGATCACCAGGCGCCTGCCCTCCTCCTCGTCCAGGTCCAGCCCCAGGCAGGCCCGGGCGGCCTCGGCGGACGCGTCCAGCAGGTACCCGCCGCCCGGGTCCCCCGCGCGCGCGCGCTCGAACAGGCTCTCGCGCAGCGCGAGAGCCGCCGACGCGGCCGGCTGGCGCAATTCCAGCGCGAGCCCCTCGGCCTCGACCTCGACCGGCGCCCCCAGCAGGGCCCGGATGCCGGCGGCGTCGGCCGGCCTTCTCGCCGCGGCCCGCGCCGTCACGCGATCACCCACTCGGGCAGCGGCGCCCGCGGCGACAGGGACAGCGTGGTCGTGAGGTCGCCCTCGGACTCCAGGCTGACGTTGCCCGCCGACCGCACCGTGGCGGGGAACGGCCCCCGCCGCAGGGACGGCAGGAGGATCTTGTAGTCCTTGGCCGCGCCGACGGCGTCGGTCCCCTCGACCGCGGCCGCGCCGTCGGCGGAGATCGACCGGATGACCCGCTTGGCGCTGCCGATCTGCAGTACCATCCCCTCGCCGAACCGCGGCTCGGACAGGTCGGGCTTCTCGTCGCCGACCAAGGTCACCGCCCCGCTTTTGGCGGCGATCGCCGCCGTGTGCCCGTCCTTGTCGATCTCGTAGACCGTCTCCCCCCGGGTCTCGAGCTGGAAGCGCAGCGCCGTGCCGTCGAGCATGGCCTTGCGCAGGCCCTTCCAGACCGGGTGCGCCGGCTGGTAGACGGCCTGCACCTCGACCGTCGGCACCCGCGCCAGGCCGGTGCGCTTGGCCACGGTCCCGAAGGACACGATCTCCCTGTCGGGGGCCTCGCCCCCGCTCTCGCTGTAGCCCGTCACGCCGGGCACCTCGGCGAATTTCCCGCCCAGCTCGACCTCGAGCTTGGCGAACTCGCTGCCGTGTACCGTGAGTCCCATGGGTGTAACCTTTCGTCTCCGTCCCTCTCCCTAGGCGGCCAGGGCCCGGCGCGTCTTCGCGCCGGCCTTGCGCTCGCCCTTCATCTCTCGCTCCACCCGCCGGAAGTTCTCGCGCAAGCCGGCGGCGAACGCCCGGAGCGGGGCGTCGCCCGCCGCTCGCGCGGCCGGCGCCAGGAACGGCCGGGCCGGCATGCGGCCCGCGCTCCGGCCGGTCTTGCGGACGACGCGCGGCCCCGTGCCGAACTCCACCAGGTGCCCGTGCGCCCCCGCGGGCCCCCGGGTGAGCACCAGGGCCGACGGCCTGTACCTGCGCCTGCCGCGCCTGGCCGCGAGCGACAGGCGCAGGCCGCCGGTACGGTCCTCGAAGGCGTCCGAGCGCCGCGCGGCGCGCCGGATCTCCTCCGCCGCCGCGGCCAGGCCGTCCCCGATCGCGACCTCGGCCAGGACGCCGGGCAGCGACTCGAGCTCCCGGATCATGGCCGCGGCGCCCGACAGGTCCACGTCGGCGGCCGTCACAGGGCGATCTCCGCCGTCACCGACCGCTGGTAGAGTTCCAGGTCCGGGTCGTACCCGTCGACCGGGCCCGCGCAGGCGATCATGCGGCCGCCCTGCCGCAGCCGGCCGACGAAGCGGTCGGCCGCGTCCCGGGCGTCCTTCCAGCGCGCGGCCAGCGCCGTCACGCGGATCGACCGCGTCAGCCGCGCCCCGGCCCGGAAGGCCGGCGAGGGCGAGAGCGTCCCGCCCGTCGCCGCGTACACGCACGCCGCGACCGCCGGATCCGGGATCCCGGCGGACTCCGGCACGACGACCGGGTAGCATCCCAGGCCCGCCTCCCGCGCCATGCGCACCACGTGCTCCTCGGGCGGCTCGCCCGCGCGGCTCATCTCCCCGCCCTCGCGGCCAGGATCTCCAGGTAGCGGCGGCGGCCGATCTCGGCCAGCCCCTCGATGGCGTGCTCGGCGCCGCGCTCGTCGCGCAGCCGCCAGTGGGGCCGCACCCCGTCCCGCCAGCGGATCACGAAGCGGGCGCGCTCCTCGCCGAACTCCACCCCGTCCCGCAGCCTCTCGCGCCCGCCGAGGTCCCGCCGGGCCGCCCAGCAGGGATGCTCGGCGGGCTCGCCCGCGACTGTCTCGCCGGTGGCGGGATCCCGCTCCGGGCGCGGCTCCAGCAGGACGACGCGCCGGTCCAGGCGGTACGGCTTCATCGCTCCCGGCGCTCCCGGGCCGCCCCCAGCTCCTCGATCGCCCGCAGGATCTCGGCGTGCTCCCGGCGGCGCATGCCGGTCAGCGAGACCAGCTGGTCGCAGGCCTCGCCGACCTTGGCGTGCGTCTCCGCCAGATCCCCGCAGGACCGGGACACCATCGCGTGCATCTCCGCGATCTGGCTCATCGAGCGCGTGGCGCGCTGCACGAAGAAGGCCGCGGCCACGATCAATATGACCAGGCTGACGCCGCTGTCCACGACCTGCACCCACTCGCCCATTCCTTACCTCCCGAACAGGACCGTCAGGCCCATCGACGCCCCCGGCGACCAGCCGGGACCGAATCCCTTGACCGCGCCGGCCGTCGCGCCGACGCCCCAGCGCAGCTTCCAGCGCTGCCTCCCCTCGAGCGTCCCGGCGCGGGCCTCGGCCAGCTCCCGGGCCGCCCGCTCGCGCTGCGCCAGCTCCTCGAAGCGGTCGGCCAGCTCCCGCACGGAAACGGTCTCCCGGCGCGCCGCCGCCAGGGCGTCCCGCAAGGCGGCCACCTGCCGGAACAGCGCCTCGATCTCCTCGCCGCTGACCCGCAGGGCCTCCGGCAGATCCGCGCGGAGCAGCTCCAAGCGCTTCCGGTCGAGCGCGGCTACGGGCAGTGTCTCCCGCTCGGCCGCGGCGACCGCGGCGACCGTTTCCGAGCCCCTCCGCTCGGCCTCGGCGCGGGCGGCCTCGGCCGCCTCGCGAGCCTCCCTCACGGCCGCGGCCCGCAAGCCCATCTCCGCCGCGTAGGCTCGCGCCTCGGCCTCGATCCGCGCCCGGCCGGCCCGCTCCCAGATGGCGAGCGCCTGCGCGGGCAGGCCCGGGGACGGCAGCAGGGCCGCCAGGCCGAAGCCCAGCCCGACGCCGGCGGCCAGCGCCCCCGCCAGGGCCCAGGCGCTCACGCGCCCCCCTTGCGGCGGTTCCGGGCCTCCCAGGCCTCCGCCAGCCGCTCGAGAGGCCCGCAGAGCGCCGACCAGGCCCCGGACTGCAGCGTGGCCGCCAGCCCGCCGACCGCCAGCAGCAGGCCGCAGGCGATCTCCAGCCAGCGCGCGTTCGCGAGCAATACGAGCCCCGCGAACAGCGCCGCGACAGGCACGGGGCGCGGCCGGAACGCCGTCACGACCGCTCCTCGGGCGGCGCGAACACGGGGTGCAAGCGCTCGAACTCCCGCCCGGTGAACGTCATCACCGCGCCCCGGGCGTCCCGCACGGCCATGCGCCCGACCCCGAACTCGACGATCCGGCAGTCCCGCAGGGCGGTGTGCGGCAGGCCCTCTATCTCCAGCCGCTCGATGGCCGCTCCGACGCGCACCAGGGGGTCGGACGCCAGCCGGCGGTAAGCCCGCCGCCGCCGCCCGCCCTCGACGAAGGCCGCCGCCCCGAACGCCGCCAGCGGCGACAGGAACGCCAGCGCCAGGGCCGTGCACAACGCTTCGATCATGGTCACTCGCAGTCCCCCCGGGCGCACTGCCAGGCCAAATGCAGCGCCAGCGCGCCGCACGACACGAACACCACCGCCGGCCCGATTTGGAACGCCAGCAAGGCCATCCGCTCTATCCGCTGCCCCAGCTCGTGCACGTTCATCGCCCACAGGAACGCGAGCACGATCGAGGCGCAGCCCAGGGCCGCGAGCCCCAGCGTCTTCATCGGATTCTTCATCGGATTCCCTTCCGGCCCGCTAGCGGCAGCCGCCCTCCCGGTACAGGGGCACGAGGCCCCCGACTTTCGCCGGGTAGGCGCGGTTCTCCGCGCAGGCCCAGGCGGCCCGGATGCAGTGCCGCTCGACGTGGCCCGTCCAGCGCCGCGGGTCGCAGCCCGGCTCGCGCCGGCAGCGCGACTTCTCGCGCCCGATCCAGCCCGGGCCGCCGTTGTAGGCCGCCCACGCGAACTCCCACCGGTCGCGGTCGAAGCGGTAGCGCGCCAGCAGCCGCCGCATGTAGACGATCTGGGCCCGGATCGCGCAGCCCGGGTCGGTCGGGTCCGCCCCGTCGCAGGGCGGGACCGTCAGCGGCGCGATGTCGCTCCACGTCGGCGGGGTGAACTGGGCCAGCCCGCTGGCGTAGCGCGAGCGCGCCCGCGGGCGCCACGACGACTCGCGGTGGATCTGCGCGGCCAGCTCGGCCCGCATCGCCGCCGCCCCGGCGCGGCCGAGCTCGGCCTCGAAGACCGGGGCCAGCTCGCACGGCACCGCCAGCAGGGCCGCGGCCAGCAGGAGCATCAGTACGCCCCGCCCCAGCCGAAGGCCAGCAGCGTCGCCCCGTACAGCAGGCACCAGCCCACGATGTAGGCCGCCCGGGGCACGTCCTCCCCGTGCGGGCTGAACGGCGGCTCGCCGTGGATCACCCTCAAGATGTCGAACTCGGGGAAGAGCGCCCTCTTCATCCCGAGAAAGAACAGCGTGGCCCCGGCGCAGGTGAACGTCTTGCCCAGCCACGCCGCCAGGGCCCGCTCCAGCTCGCCGGGCCGCGGCCCGGCCAGCGCGTCCACCGCGCCCATGCCCGCCAGGGCCGTCGCGGCGAGCGCGAGGAAAATCAGCGCGTCTCTCACGGTTCCTCCTTCACGCGGCAATCCGGCGGTAGGGGGCCAGCAGCGACCGCGCCGCGGCCGGCAGCCCGGGCCCCTCCCCGTCGGGATGCTCGTACAGGCTCCCCGCGATCAGCAGGACCGCCTGCAGCACGGGCGCGGGCACGTCCGCGGCCCGCGCGTAGCCCCCCCGGTAGGTCACCGCCACCGACCCCGGGGCGGGGGCCGCGGCCGGCCAGGCGCCGCCGGCCGGGGCGATCCGGCCGCGCGCCGCGTCCAGGCGGTACCCGTCCGCCGGCAGCTCGCGCTGGGCCCCGTCGGGGCCCAGGTACAGGACCGACTCCACCTCCGGCACGGGCGGCCGCGGCAGTTGCGCGGGCCGCCCTCCCGGCGGGAAGCCGTCCAGCGTCAGCCGCATCCGCCGCGCCGACAGGCCCAGCCGGGCGAAGGACTCGGCCCGGGCCGCGGCGGCCGCGGCGATCAGCCGGACCGCCTCGTCCTCGCCCTCCCCCTCGATCCGCAGGTGGGCCTTGACCGCGTCGAGGCCCAGCGGCGGGCCGCCGGGATCGTCCAGCGCTTCCAGCGTCCGCACTAGTGGTCCGCCGCCCGGACCGAGGCCAGCACCGTCGAGTGCCGGGGCGCCGGCTCGCGGCGCGGCCCGTACTGCAGCGCCACGACGCCGTCGAGCGTCGCGTTCGCGGTCTTGCGCTTGACCACGCAGCGCAGGTAGCGCCGCTGCGCGTAGCGCACGTCGATCGTCACCAGCTTGTCGCTGCCGCCGTCCGGCACGGCCACCGCGGCCACCTCCTCCGCATCGCTCATGTCCGACTCGTCGCTGGCCACGACCTGCACGGCCGTGGCGCCGCCGTCGACGACGGTCCCGACGGCCGCCACGAACAGCGTGCCCTCGTAGTTGCTCGAGTCCACGGCCGTGCCGTCGGCGACGTCCGTCTTGCCGGCGGCCGCCGCGTTGCTGGTCCGCATCACGCGGACCCGGTCGATCAGGGCTCTCATGCTCCCCTCCTCTTTCCCCAGGCTGGCCCTAGGCCAGCTTCACGCGGGCGAAGGCTTCCGCCAGCACCGGCATGCCGTCGGTGGCCGCCCGCAGGATCAGGCCGACCTGGTTGGTCTCGGCGTACAGCTCCTCCAGTCTCTTGACCTGCAGCCGCATGTCGTCGGCGACCCAGTAGTGCCGGAAATCGCCCAGGATGCCGACCGTCTCGCCCGAGACGAACTTGCGCGGAGCGAACTCCGACTCGAAGAACGGCAGGCCGAGCAGGCGGTCCGGCTCGCCCTCGCGCACCGAGCCCGACCAGATGTAGCGCCCGTCCTTGTCCTTGATCTTGGCCAGCTTCTCGAGCGCGTCGCGATGGAAGATCCAGCGCGCCGCGCGCCGGTGCCCGCCCTTGAGGCTGAACTTCGCCCCGATCAGCCCGTCGAAGGTGATCTCGGTCGCCTTGTTGCCCTGGGCCACGTCGCGCGCGGCCGGGATGCCGTCGTCGGAGACGGCGAACACGCCCAGCGGCTGGTGCGCCCCGCTGCCGGCGAGGAAGGCCCGCTCCTGGGCCGCGGCCACCTTGTACTCGAGGCGCTGCCGCAGGATCGTCTCCACCGGCAGCACGGCCCGCCGCAGGATCTCGTTGCTCATGCGCACGCGCTTGGCCAGCGGGTGCGGGTGCAGCGAGCGCTTCCCGAAGCGGATGCCCTCGTCCTCGGAGCCCGTGCGCAGCTCGGTCGTCCAGTCCGGGTCGTCCGGGTCGCGGTCCAGCGTGGGCACGCCCAGGCTGTCGGCCCCGTTGACCTGGTAGATCGTGGCCCAGGCGCGCATCACGACGGCGTCGTCCAGGCCCTGGATCAGGCTGGTCACGAAGCGCTCCGGGACCGTCAGGAAGCCGCCCTCGGCGGCGCTGCCCGCGGTCTGGCCGCGGAACTCGCGGGCCGCCTCGTCGTCGCGGGCCTCGCGGCCGCTGACGATCCACGCGCGGAACCCGTCCCGGACCAGCTCCTCGCGCGAGCGCCGCTCGCCGCCGCGGGCCGTCGGCGGCGGCTCCAGCGCGGCCATGTCGCGCTCGAGGTCGTCCTGCCGCCGGCGCCGCTCGATGCGGTCCTTCAGCGCCCCGGCCGCGGCCAGGGCCCGCTCGTAGGCCGCCCGCTCCTCGGCGCCGAGGTCGCGGTTCTCCTTCTCGGCGCGGTCCAGCACCGCCCTGGCGTCGGCCACGGCCTTCGCCCGCTGCTCCTGCAGCTCCCGAATCTCCATCGGATTGCTCCTTCCGGCCCCGTCGGGGCCGTCCCGCCGGGCCTCAGGCCCGGGCCTCCTCCAGCTCCAGGCGGCGCCTGGCCAGCGCGCGCCGCCACGGCGCCCGCCGGGCTTCCAGCGAGCGCAGCGACACGTCCGTCTCGGCGTAGGCCGGGAACGTCACCACCGACACCTCGTAGAGCTTGACCTTGCGGAGCGTGCGCATCGCGACGCCGCTTTCCATGCCCCACGCCTCGTCGAGCACGGCGAAGCCGACGGACATGCCGCTGACGTCCCCGCGCCGCACCGACTCGATCAGGTCGCGGGCGTAGCCGGCGTCCGGCGGGTCGATCGTCGCCAGCAGCCCGCGCCCGTCCTCGGACAGGCGCAGCGTGCCGGCCCTGGTGCGCCCCAGCACGAGCCCCGGGTCGTGGTTCCGCAACGCCCGGATGTCGTCCCGCGCGAGCGTCTCCGCGAAGGCCCCCGCCTCGATCCGCTCGCGGAACATCCCCGCCACGTCCGCCTCGACCCCGAAGACCGCCGCGTGCCCTTCCAGGCGGGGCGGCCCGGCGCCGTCCCCGGCGCGCGCCTCCAGCCCGCTAGCCTCCAGCGCCCTGCGCTCCATCGCCGCCTCCCTCTTCCGCGCCCTCTTCCCGGCCGCCGGACCCGTCCAGCAGGTCCGCCATCGGCCGCATGTTCACCGGCGAGACGTACACGTCGCCTGCCGGCCCGATCGGATTGAGGCCCTCGCGGGCCCGCACGTCGTTGGGGCTCAGCCAGCCCCACTGGATGCCCCGCGCGCTGGCCTCGGTCCGCGCCCGCACGTCGCCCCGCAGCAGCTGCGAGAAATCGAAGCGCGCCTGCAGCGAGCCGCGGCTCGAGGGCGCGATCAGGTCGCGCTGGACGGCGTCCTCGATGCGCCGCGCCAGCGGGGCCAGCTTGTCGGTCACCCAGGCGCGGTTCTGCTGCTCCACGTTGTTCAGCGTGCTCTTCTCGAGCACCCCGATCTTGTACGGCGGGACGCGGAACAGCCGCGCGATCTCGAGGTCGGTGAAGCCGCGCAGCTCGATGTACTGCGCGTCGCCGTTGCTCATGCCGATGGCCTTGAATCGCAGGCCCGCCTCGAGCACCGCCACCCCGTGGCGCTGCTGGCCGGCGTAGGACTCCCTCCACTGCCGCTTGAATTCCTCCCGTCGCGACTCGTCCTCGAAGACCCCGTCGGTCTCGATCACCCCGGCCGGGCGCGAGTCGTTCGCGAACAGGCGCGCGCCGTACTCGCGCGCCGCCAGGGCCATGCCGACCGTCTCGCGGTGGATGCGGATCGGGGAGGAGCCCAGCAGGCCGTCGCCCTGCATCGGCCCCCTCACGTGGAAGATCTCGCCCGGCCACAGCGCGGACCGGCCGGCCTCCCCCTCCACGAGGTACAGCGGCCGCCGGCCGGGGGCCCGCTCGGACGGATCCCAGCGCACGTCCACCCGGTCGGGATGCAGCGGCTCCAGCCCGGCCGCCCGGCCGGCCCCGTCGCGCCGCACCACCGAGTAGTGGTTGCCTCTCAGCTCGAGATGCTCGACCACGCACTCCCAGAAATCGAAGGCCGTCTGCCACGCGTTGGGCGCCTCGAGCAGGACCCGGCGCAGCGGGTGCCCCAGGGCGTCCTCGCCGCGCTCGCGGCCGGCCTCGTCCCGCGCCACCCGCCGCAGGCGGCAGGGCATCTCGGCCAGCGTCTCGGCCGTGTTGCGCACGCAGGCGTAGACCGCGGTCGCTCCCAGCGCCTCCCGCTCGTCCACCGCCCGGCCCGCGGCCGTCGCGGCGGGCGCGCCCAGCAGGGAGGCCAGGGCCGGGTCGCGGGGATGCCGCCCCGCGCGGCGCTCCGCCAGGTGGCTCAGCATCGGCTCAGCAGCGCTCCCGCAGCCGCCAGGCGTCGAGCATCAGCAGGGCCCCCAGGCACACCAGGGCCGCCGGCGGGCTCCACGACCACAGGCCCGCGCAGGCCGTCGCCGCCCCGGCCAGCGACTCGACGGCCGCCGCCGTGCGCAGGCGCTCGCGCGTCATGCCACCGCCAGCCTCTCGAAGCGGATCTTCCGCGGGCCCCGGGGCAGGCGCGTGGCCGCCCCGAGGGCCTGCACCAGGGCCACCGCCCCGTCGATGCGCCCCGTCGCGCGACGCTTGTCGAAGCGCCGGTCGGCGGGCTCGAGGGAGCTGGGCACGCAGACCGCGTTGCCCGCGCACCACGTCAGCAGCGGGTTGCGCGCGACCCGCAGGCGGCCCTCGAGCAGGGCCGCCTCGGTCTCCTCGATCGAGCCCGGCATCCACATGCCCGTCTCGGAGGACTTGGCGAAGCCCTGCCCGTGCGGAGCCAGCGGCACGCGCTGCCCGATCCTGTCCAGCTCGTGCCGCAGCAGCTCGACCTTGTGCCGGTCGTAGGCGATCTCGCGCACGCGGTACAGCTCGCACAGGCCCGCCAGCTCGCGGGCCACGCGGGCGTAGTCGACCACCGGGCCCGGCGGCGCCCGCAGGAAGCCCTCGCGCCGCCAGGCGTCGTAGGGCGCCCCGTCGGTCTCGCAGGCCTCGGCCACGCGGTCGCCCGGCATCCAGTGCCAAGCGAACGCGTCCCAGCGCCGCGCGCCGGCCTCGAAGGCCAGCACCAGCGCCGTCAGATCCTTGGTCAGGGAGAGGTCCAGCCCGCCCCAGCACGGCCGGCCCGCGTAGCCCGCGAGGTCCAGGTCCGCCTGGGCGGAGCGCCACAGAGCCGCCGTCAGCCAGCTCTCGGCCTTGTCCGCGACGCGCTGGTTGAGGATCAGGTTGCGGTAGGCCGCCTCGCGGCTGGGCATGCGCCGGGCCCGCTCCGCGAGCTGCCGCACCTGGCCGGCCACGAGGAAGTCGCGGTAGGCCGGGCAGGCCTGCCGCATGGCCTTCGCGCCGAACGGGTCCAGTTCCGGATCGGCCGTCCACAGCGCCAGCACGGTATGCGGGTCGTGCCCGGCCGCGGCGTCGTCGATCAGCTGCGAGAGCAGGTCCTCGTCGCGCCGCGCCTGCGTCGAGATGATCACCGTGAGGGGCTCCTCGTGCGCCCCGACGGCCGTCTCGAGGGCGTCGTAGAGCTCCGACCGCGGCCCGCGCACCTGGCCCAGCTCGTCGTGCACGACGAACGTCGGGCTGATGCCGTAGGACGTCCTCGCCTCCGCCGAGAGGGCCCGGTAGACCGTGCCCAGCTCGGGGCAGAGCAGCTGCTTGGCCGTCTCGCGGGCGCGCACGTGGCCCGCCAGGTCCGGCGAGAGCCGCACCATCTTCGCGGCCAGCCCGTACAGCAGGGCGGCCTGGTCCCGCGACTGGGCCGCCGAGTAGAGCTGCGCGTTGGGCCGGGCCTCGGGCCCGGCCAGGTGCAGCAGGAGCAGGCAGGCCAGCAGGGTGGTCTTGCCGTTCTTGCGGCCCATCGACACGATCGCCGTGCGCGTGCCGGCGGCGTTGTCGTAGATCAGGCGCAGGATGCGGCGCTGGAACGGCCGCAGCTTCAGCGCGCGGCCCACGTCCCGGCCCTCGGGCACGCGGCAGTAGCGCTCGATCCAGCGGGCGTTGCGCGTCGAGCGCTTCAGCACTCCCACGGCTTGCTCCCGCGCGCGACGGCCGGATTGCCGCGCTGGTTGATCGTGGCCTGCTGCGAGATGCGCATCTTCGTGGCCAGGCTGGCCACGGCCCGCGTCTCGCGCTCGCGCAGGCGCAGCAGGCGCTCGTACTCGTCGAGGCTCGCGCCCCCGCCTCCGAGGCCCTCGCTCTCGGCCAGCGCGATCCACGCCGCGATGCGCCGCGCCGAGGCCACGTGGCCGCAGTACTGCTCCAGCAGCGCGATCGACGGGCCCGAGAACCACTCCGCGGGCATGCCGTCGACCACCTCGGCCCACGCGGCCCGCTCGGACGCGCTCAGCCGCTCCGGGGGCGGCTGGCGCTCGAGCACCTGGATCGCGCCCGCGTCGGGCGCGGGGAGCCGGGCCGCCGGCTTGCGGCCGCGCTGGTTGTCCAATGCGAAATTCCTACGCTTTAGCGATTTTTTTCGCCCGAATCCGGTCTCGGGGCGGGCGGGCGGGGTTTTCGCCCCCCCTACCCCCCTGCCGGTTGGCCGGGTGCCGCGGGTCCGCCGGCCAGCCGTCCGGACCCGGCCCGGCCGCGTAGCCGCGGCGCTCCTCGCGCTGCTTGCGCGAGTCGTGGCACGGCCGGCACAGCGGCTGCCAGTTGGCCGGGTCCCAGAACAGGGCCCGGTCGCCCCGGTGGGGCCGCACGTGATCGACCACCGCGGCCGCCCGCGCGCGCCCCGCCCGCGCGCACGGCCGGCACAGCGGATGCAGGCGCAGGTAGCCGGCGCGGGCCAGGCGCCAGCGGTGCCCGTAGCCCCGGCTCGCCGACGAGCCGCGCCGGCCCGGGCGCTCCCCGGCCGGCTTCCGCGACAGCATTCCGCTCAGGTTCCCTGACTGTTCCCTTGTAAGATTTTCTGGCAGATCCGCGCTAAAGGCGCTAAAGGCGGGCGAAGCGGTGCTGCCAGACCGTGCCGCCGCTCCCGAGCCGCTCGCGGTAGACCGTGCGCCAGCCGGCGGTCCGGCCGGGCAGCCCCTTCGCGCCCGGGTGGCGGATCTCGAGGTAGCGCACCACCTTGCGCCGCGGCCGAGCCACGCTGCCGCGCGCGATCAGGCGCAGCGCCTCCTCGGCTCGCAGGGCGCGCATGCGCATGCCCCCGCAGTACAGGAGCACGGGTTCGGCGAATCGGTATTCCATCCCTCGGCATGGTCGGCCGCGGCGCAGCAGGGCCGGGTCGGCTCGCGCCCGGCCGGGCGCCGAGGGAAGGCGCACGGGGGGCGCGGCGTTCCCGGCTACGGTTGTTTTTGGACGGTCGGACCGTCCGGCCCGCCAGGAGTCGGGCCGCCGCCTGCGAAGGGCGGCTGAATCCATGGTACACCATCGGACCGGCACGCGAGCCGCGAGCCCCGTTGCGGATCGTATCCGTGCCGCCGCGAGCCGCGAGCCCCGTTGCGGATCGTATCCGTGCCGCCGCGAGCCGCGAGCCCCGTTGCGGATCGTATCCGTGCCGCCGCGAGCCGCGAGAGGCCGCTCGCGCTTCGAACCCGTTAAGGGATCGCGGCAATCTCGCCCGGATCCGCCTCTCCCGGGTCCTCCCCCGGGTCCTCCCCCGGGTCCCCGATCCGGCCGCCTCTCGCCTCGCCCGCTCCCTGTCTCCCGGCTCCCTGCGCCTCCCCTTCGCGCCCCGAGGCCCTCTAACTTGGATGGTGAGGGTGGAGCGAAGCGCAGGGGGGGCTTGGCCTAAGCGCGCCCCCCCTGCGAAGCAGAACTCGGCGTGGAGCCGGGCGTCGCTTCGCTCCCGCGCCTCGGATCTTCGGCGGCGCGGAGCCTGTACCTCTTGCCTGCAGCCCGGATTAGCGGCCCGGCCCCTTCCGCTCCCGGCGATTGCGCCGCGGAAGGGGCCGGGTCACCGGCCCTGACGACCCTGCAGGGGGCTTGCAAGCTGCGGTTTCCGCGGTTTTCTCTCCGCTTCGGGAAGGCGACCCACGACAGATCCCCGGCCGTCCCGCTGCTTGCCCGGCGCGATAGCCGGCGGCTGCCCGCTTGGAGCCGCTCGCCCTCGCGGGCGAGGAAATCTACTGGCCGTCCGCGGCCCCGGGGGCGTGGACGGAACGTGGACAGAATCCGCTCGCGTGGACGCTCTGTGGACGGAATGCGCCGCGAACAGCGCTTTCCCCTCGCGTCCCGCGCGCAGCGGCGTCCTGCCGCAAACCGTTGTGGTTACTGGATTTGTCCGTCGGTACCGGCGGCGGAGGGCCGACGGCCGGAGCGGCGGTCGCCGTTGCAGTGGAACAGCGGGAGCGTCCACAGATACACGGAACCCCAGTTCAAGCCGGTCTCGAGCGCCTCGCCGATCGCGTTGATCCAAGCGCCGCGGGCGTGGAAGACAACGCCCTTGGGAAAGCCCGTCGTGCCGGACGTGTAGTTGATGCAGATCGCGTCGCGCTCGTCGGCAAGCGCGAACTCGTCGGGCTGGGCCGGCGCCGCGTCCAGGAACTCCTCGTATTCCGGGCCGGAAATGTCGTCTGCACGAGGTGCCGCGTCCACGACCTGGACGTAGTTCTCGACCCCGAGCACCTTATTCCGCAGGCCGCGCACGGTTTCGGCAAGCTCCGAGTCGAAGATCAGGACCTTCGCCCCCGAGTGATTGAGGATGTACGCGATCTCGGGCGGCTTCAAGCGCGTGTTGAGGGGCACCAGAATCGCCCCGACGCGCATCGGGCCGAACTTGGCCTCCAGCATGGCCGGGACGTTGGGCGCGAGGATCGCCACGCGGTCGCCGGGACGGATTCCCAGTGCCTGCAGCGCGGCGCCCAGACGCCGGGCGCGCCGGTCGAATTCGGAGTAGGTGTAGATGACCTCGCCGTGGATCACGGCCGGCTTGTCGGGGTATACGAGCGCGCTGCGATCGAGGAAGGAGAGCGGCGTCAGGGGAGAGAAATTGACGGACGGTCGCATGGCTAGCCGCAAGGGTACACATGCGCCGCCGTCGCGCGCCAGGAGGCGCGCTCGACGGCCCCCTGTCACGGAACGCCGGTGGTAGAATCTTGATCTCCCGCGGCGAAGCGCCCGAGGCGGCGCGCGGGGCCGGGACTTGACGCAACGAGCCTGCAGCCTGCCCGGACCGGCTACCGCAACCGGGCGCACGACGGCGGAGGAAGGGCTCTCGGCCGGCCCGCAGCGGCGACTCGCCATCCTCCAGCGGTACCGGCGGGTCGCGATGGTCGGGCTGTCGGCCAATCCCATGCGGCCGAGCCACTTCGTGGCCATCTACCTCGCCAACCGCGGCTACGACATCCTCCCGGTCAACCCGCGCGAGCAGTCGATCCTCGGACGGCGCTGCTACCCGTCGCTGCAGGCGATCGAAGGGCCCGTGGAGGTGGTCGACGTCTTCCGGGCGCCGCGGCACGTCCCCGCCATCGTCGAGCAGTCCGTCGCGGCCGGGGCCAAGGCGGTCTGGATGCAGTTCGGCATCGTGCACGAGGAGGCCGCCCGGCAGGCGATCGCGGCCGGCATGGAGGTTGTGATGGACAAGTGCATGAAGGTCGAGCACGCCCGCTTCTTCGGCGGGCTCACGGCGCTGGGCCTGCACAGCGGCGTGGTCTCGTCGGACAGCTGGTCCGTCTCCGACGGCAAGCACGGTCTGCGATAATCGCGGGTTCGGACGGCGCGGACCGGAGGCACCATGAAGTTCGGAGTCAACACCCTGATCTGGTCCGGCGCGTTCGAGCCGGACAAGTACCCTCTCGCGGAGCTCAAGGAGGCCGGGGTGAGCGGCATCGAGATTCCCGTGTTCGACCCCTCGGGCCTCGACACCGCGGCCGTGCGGCGGACCTGCCGCGACCACGGCCTCAGCGTGCATTTCTGCTCGGTGAACCCAGACGGGATGAACCCCATCAGCGACGACGCCTCCGTTCGCTCGAAGACCGTCGAGCACTGGAAGACCGTGATCCGCACCGCTGCCGAGGCCGGCGCGGAGCAGATCGCCGGCCCCACTCACTCGCCGGTGGGCTACCTGCCGGGCCGGCGGCGGACCGAGGACGAATGGAAGTGGGGCGTCGAGTGCCACCAAGCGCTCCATGACGACCTGGCGGCCGCCGGCGTCACGATGGCGGTGGAACCGCTCAACCGGTTCGAGACTTACTTCCTCAACACGGCCGCGGACGCCGTGCGCTTCGTCGAGGAGATCGGCAGCGACCGCATCGGCATCCTGCTGGACACTTTCCACCAGAACATCGAGGACAAGGACGTGGCCGACGCCTACCGCGCTTGCGGGCAGCAACTCATGCACGTCCACACCTGCGAGAACGACCGCGGCACGCCCGGCAGCGGCCACATCGACTGGCCCGGGGTCATGGCCGCGATCAAGGAGATCGGCTACGACCGCTGGATGACGATCGAGTCGTTCAACTCGCACATCCCCGAGCTGTCGGCCGCGACAGCGATCTGGAGAGACCTCGCCGACTCGATGGACGACATCGCTCTCGAGGGCACGCGCTTCCTGCAGGCCCAGTGGGCCCGCGCCTGAACCAGCCGGGCCTGCCCGAGGCCGCTCGCGCTTCCGCCGGGGCCGCGCCGAGTCCCGTCGCGCGGGGGCCGCGCGGCGACGGGGCCCGAGGTGCCGAGCCCGCGCGGAAGGCCGGGATGTCGCAGCCGCTGGGCATCGCTTCGGTCCTCATCTGCGCGGCGACCGCGGCCGTGCGCGGCGGGAATCCCGTCGCGATCAAGGTCGTGCTGCAGTCCCTGCCGCCAATGCAGGGAGCCTTCGTCCGCGTGGCGATCGCGGGCGCGAGCGTCGGAGCCTTCTCCCTGGCCCGCGGCAAGCGCCTGCGTCCGAAGCGCGGCGAGCTGGGGCCGCTGGCGCTGCTCACCCTCGTCTACGCATTGCAGATCAGCGCCAATCAGACCGGCTCGGACTACACCTCGCCCGTGTTCGCGACCATCCTGTTCAACACCTACCCGATCACCGCCAACGTGGTGTCGTCGTTCTTCGTGCCGGAAGACCGCCTGACGCACGGGCGGTCGCTGGGACTCGCTGCCGCGTTCGCCGGCGTGGCCTGGGTCTTCCTGGAGCGCACGGAGAGCGCGCTGGCTCCCGACCCGCTGCTGGGGAACTCGCTGATCCTCGTCGCGGCGACCCTGCTCGCGCTGCGCATGGTGTACGCCCGGCAGCTCGCGCCGCGGGTCGACTACGTCCGGGCGGTGTTCTGGCCGCTGCTTGGGTCCCTGCCTCTGTTCGCGCTGGCAGAGACGTGCATGCCCGGCGGCATCGCGCGCGCCGAGGCGGACTGGACGATCTGGTCGGCCCTCGTGTTCCAAGGCATCGCGGTGGGAGGCGCGGGCCAGCTGGCCTGGCTCTTCCTGCTGCGCAGGCACACACCCGGCACGGTGATCGCCTTCTCGTTCCTGACGCCGGTCAGCGGGGTGGCCGCGGCCGCGGCGTACTTCGGCGAGCCCGTGCCCGCGCGGCTGCTGGCGGGGCTGGGAGCGGTCCTGCTGGGCATCGCCCTCGCCGCGCGACGGGCGCGACCCGTGACCGCACAAGCGCCGGCGCGCGCTCCCGGCGGCCCGGCCTGAACTCGCGGGACGGCCGCTTAGTTGCCGGCCGCCGCCCGGACCATCGGCACGAAGCGGACATCCAGGCGCTTCTGCCGGCGGATCCTCCCGTCCGCGTCCTTGGTCGCGAGGATCAGCACCTGGCTCTCGGAAGTCGGCCCGACCGGGGCGACGAGGCGCCCCCCGGGCGCGAGCTGGTCAAGCAGCGCCCGCGGCAGCTCGGGAGGGGCGGCCGTCACGATAATCCGGTCGAAGGGGGCGTGCTCGGGCCAGCCGAGGTACCCGTCGCCCTGGGTGACAAGGGCGTCTTCGTAGCCGAGCTCCCGCAGCGTCGCGGCAGCGCGGTCGGCCAGGTCGGGAACGATCTCGACGCTGTAGACGCGGTCGCAGAGCGAGGCGAGCACGGCCGTCTGATAGCCGGATCCCGTGCCGATCTCGAGCACCGAGTGAGAACGCTCGAGCGCCAGCAGCTCGGTCATGAAGGCGACGATGTAGGGCTGCGAGATGGTCTGGTCGTACCCGATCGGCAGGGGCGCGTCCGAGGCGGCGAGCGACCGGACGCGCGCGGGCACGAAGCGCTCCCGGGGGACCTCGCGCATGGCCGCCAGGACCCGCGGGTCGCGGACGCCCCTAGCTTCGATCTGCTCCCGGACCATGCGGACACGCTCGCTCTGCCAGCGCCTCTCGCGCCACTGGGCGGATGCGGCCAGGGCAGCGAGAGCCAGCGCCAGCGTCACGGCGCAAGCGGTTGCGAGGCGCCGTCCCATCGGCGCCGCCCATCGTATCACCGGGCGGGGGGACGGCCGGGCCGCGCGAGCGGACACCCGCGGGACGGCCTAGCTCAGCAGCGAGCGGACCCGCTCCATGGCCTCCTCGATGCGATCCAAGGCGGCGGCGTAGCTGAAGCGCAGGTAACCCTCGCCATAGGCGCCGAAGGACGTGCCCGTGAGGCAGGCCACGCCCGCCTCCTGCAGGATGCGCTCGGCGAGATCGTCCGAAGCGACACCGGTCCCGGAGATGTTGGGGAAGGCGTAGAACGCCCCGCCGGGCCGGGCGCAGCGCACGCCGGGAATCGCGTTGAGGCGCGCGACGATGACGTCCCTGCGGCGGCGGAACTCGTTGACCATCGCGGTCACGCTGTCCTGCGGCCCGCGCAGGGCCTCGAGGGCCGCCCGCTGTGTGAAGCTGGCCGTGTGCGAGGAGCAGTTCACCTGCAGCATGCAGATCGCGTCGACCATCCATTGCGGGAACACGCCGTAGCCGATGCGCCAGCCGGTCATCGAGTAGGCCTTCGAGAAGCCGTCGAGAATGATCGTCTTGTCCGCCATGCCGTCGATCGAGGCGATCGAGGTGGGCCTTTCGTCGAACGCGATGAGATTGTAGATCTCGTCCGAGAGGACCAAGAGATCCCGGTCCGCTACGAGTTCCGCGATCACGCGCAGGTCCTCGGGCGGGATCGTGCCGCCCGTCGGGTTCTGCGGCGTGTTGAGGACGATCAGGCGCGTCCGGTCCGACAGGGAGTCCTTGAAGCGGTCCAGGTCGATCGAGAAGCCGCGGCTCTCCAGCAGCGGCACGGCAACCGGCTTGGCTCCGCAGCCTCCGATCACGGACTCGTACATCGGGAAGCCCGGGTTGGGGTACAGCACCTCGTCGCCGGGCTCGAGCAGCGCCAGCATCGAGTAGAACAGCACCGGCTTCGCGCCGGGCGTGACGACCACGCGCGACTCGTCGACGGCGATGCCGCGCGACGACGAGACGTATTCGGCGATCGCCTGCCGCAACTCGGGGTCGCCTTGGGTCGGGCCGTACTTGGTGTAGCCGTCCGCCAAGGCCCTCCGGCCCGCGGCCACGATGTTCGGCGGCGTCGGGAAGTCGGGCTCGCCGATCTCCATGTGGACGACGTCCCTGCCCCGGGCCTCGAGGGCGCGGGCGCGGACCAGGACTTCGAACGCCCCTTCCCCGATCAGGCGGTGGATACGCGAGGCAACCTGCATGCTCAGAATTCCGAGTGTATCAGCGAGCTCGCCAGGCGAAATGCGCCCCGCGAGCCTGCACGGAAGGCGGGCCCGCTGCGTCTAGACCTGTGGAGGCTGCGGAACGAGCGTGGATCCACCGGCCATGCCATGCTCTGGATTCCCGATGGCGCCTGAGCGGCGCGACGGCCTGGCGGGCGGCGAACCGGCGGCGGAGTCGGCGGCCGACGGAACGCTCGAGACGCACGCGCGCCGCATGTTCCGCCTCATCTACCGCATTGTCGGCAACGTGCCCGACGCCCAGGACCTGACCCAGGACGCGCTGGTCAAGGCGCTCAGGCGCCGCGGGCAGCTGCAGGACGACCGCAAGGCCGCGCAGTGGCTGAACCGGATCGCCGTCAACACCGCCCTCGACTTCGTCAGAAGGCGAGGCCGCGTCGCCTTCGAGGAAATCGGGGCGGGCCCCGCCGCGCAGGCGGAGAGCCCGGAGCAGGGCGCGTTGCGCGCCGAGACCCGCTCGTGGCTCGAGGGAGGCCTGGAGCTGCTGTCGGGGCGGGAGCGAACAGCGCTGCTGCTGCGCGACGTGGAGGACATGCCGGCCGCCGAGGTGGCCAAGGCGATGGGATGCTCCACGGCGACAGTGAGGTCGCACATCGCGAACGCGCGTGTTAAGTTTCGCAAGTACCGGAAGGACAGGGAGCTGTGAGAGGCATCGGCCGGCATCCGAGCGAGCGCACGCTCAGCCTGCTCGCCGGCGGCGACCTAGGCGCCGGGGCGCGCTGGCTGGCCGCGAGGCACCTCGAGAGGTGCCCGCAATGCGGCGAGTCGCTCGCCGCCTTCGTCCGCGACCGCGCCGAGCTCCGCCCCGGCCCGCCCGTGGCGGAACCGGACTTCGGCGCGCTGGCCCACCGAGCCCGGGTCGAGGCCGAGCAAGTGCCCCGGCGCACGCCCCTGCGCTCGGGCTGGCTGCCGAAGGGTGCGGCCGCGGCGGGCCTGGCAGCCGTCGCGCTCGCGATCTTCCTGTTCGGTCGCGGCGGGAATCCCGATCCTCCGGCGACGGCCCGTACCGGCGCGCCACCGCCCGCGTCGCGGCTGCCTCTCGCGTACCGAGGGGCCGAGACCCAAGTCACGGCCGGCGGCGGCCTCAGCGTTCGCGCCTTCCACGCGGCGTCCGGGACGCTGACCGTGACCGAGTATTACGCGCCATGAGAATCCCTGCCGGCAGCACCCCCCGCCTCGCTCTGGCGGCGCTGCTCGCCTGCCACGCCGCCCCGGCGCAGTCCGAGGCGAACCGGCAGCTTGAGGTCGCGGTCGAAGTTCCCGAGGACGTGCCACTGCGGGCGGTTTCCAGCGACTTCTCCGCAAGCGAGTTCGAGCCGCGCGGCGGAGCGCTGGTGATCGAGCTGGCGGGCTCGATCCGGTTCCGGCACGAGGGCCCCGTCGCCGTGCGGGCGGTCACCCTGGCGGTCGACGCGCACGAGCGGATGCTCGGCGGGCGCGCCGGGGTGGCCGCGCCCAGCCTGCACGTGCCGCGCGGCGAGGAGTTCGAAATCCACCTCCACCTGCGCATGCTGCGGCCGCTGCCGAGACCGCCGGGGCCGGTCGTGCGCGTCGCGGCCGATGCCGTGCTCTTCGACACCCTGGCCTCGGCCGGGCCGGACCGGCTGGGCTCGCTGCCCAAGATGAAGGCCCGCGAGATGGAGGCCCGTCGCGACAGGGCCTACTTCCTGGCCCGCTGGCAGTCCGGCGGGCGGAAGGCTCTAGCCGAGGCCATGCAGGCCAGCCTGCGACGGCAGTCGGCCAGGCCGCGCCTCGACGTCCGCCTGGCCGGCGACGGCCCGGCGACGGCCGCAGCGAACGGAACGGCCCGGCGAATCCAGCTCGCCCTCGTCCAGCAGGCGGACGCGCCGCTGGTGCTGGAGCACGGGACGGCGCTAGTGACGGCGACCGCCACGGACGCGCCGCGCATCCTGCTGCAGAATCGCGCGGGCGCGGCGGTCCGCGAGTTCGAGCTGGGCTGGCTGGTGGGCGATCGCTACGGGCGGGTCTACTCGGTGGGAGCGGCGCCGCTCGAGGGAAGCCCCGGACTGGGCCCCGGCGAGCGGTTCGAGACGCGATCCGACGGGAGCTTCGAACTCCGTCGCAGCGGCGACGGCGCACCGCTGAAGATCGACTCCATGAGCGCCTACCTGCGCAGCGCCCACATGGCGGACGGCCGCGTCTGGGTGCCGGCCCGCGAGGCGCTCGAGCAGTCGCGCCTGCTCGAGGCGATCCCGGTGTCGGCCGAGGAGCGCCGCCTAGCGGAGATCTACCGCTCCAGAGGCCCGGACGCGCTCGCGGACGAACTGAGCAGGCTCGCTCCTCCGCGGCCCGGAACAGCGCCCCGCTAGGCGTCCCGGCCGCCCCGCGGAACGCTCGCCGGCGAGTTGCTACACTGGTTCTTTCGACGAGCCCCCGGCGTACCGGGGCCCGCAGCGATTCGAAGTCGCGCGCGTATCCGCCAACGAGGTTCGAGCCTTCCATGGGTCTACTGCTAGCAATTGCTGTCTGGGCCATCACTCTCGCGATATCGATCCCCTTCGTCACGCAGACGTGGTGGATGCCGGAGCCGATCACAGCTCTGGGGCGCGAGATCGACAGCACCTTCAACTTCACGCTGATTTTCACGGGCATCATCTTCCTGCTCGCCCAGGCGGCGCTCGGGTACACCGTCTGGCGCTTCGGCCGCAAGTCGGAGGGCCCGGCCTCGGACACGCACGGCAACAACCGCCTGGAGCTGCTCTGGACGGTCGCGGCGGCGGCGATCTTCCTCGGACTGACGTTATACGGGTACACGGTCTGGGCCGAGACACGCTTCATCGACCAGAGGCAGCAGGCCGGCAAGCAGCCCGAGAACCGCATCGTGGTGGAAATCACCGGCCAGCAGTTCGTCTGGAACATGCGCTACGCGGGCGCCGACAACGAGTTCGGGCCGACCGATATCAGCCTCATCGACGACGCCGCAGGCAACCCCGTGGGCGTCGACCGCGGCGCGCCCGCCGGCAAGGACGACATCATGGTCCCGGAGATGCGCGTCCCGGTCAACATGGACGTCGAGGTCCTGCTCAAGTCGAAGGACGTGCTGCACAACTTCTTCGTGCCCGAGCTGCGCATCAAGCTCGACACCGTTCCCGGCCTGGTCGGGAAGCTGGAGTTCAAGCCGGATAAGGAAGGCAAGTACGAAATCGTCTGCTCGGAACTGTGCGGCCTCGGCCACTACAAGATGCGCAGCTTCCTGCACGTCGTCAGCCAAGAGGAATACGACGCCTGGATCGCGGAGCAGGCTTCCTACCTGTTCTGACCCGCGCGCGGGCAACGGCGTTGAGGAAACGAGGTCATGACTGAAGTTCAGGTATCCCCGGAAGTCGCCGAGTACACCGAGGTGCATCGCCACCCGGAGCCGAAGAGCTTCGTGTGGAAGTACATCTTCTCGATCGACCACAAGGTGATCGGCATCCAGTACATCCTGCTGGCCCTCGTCGCCGTGTTCGTCGGCATGGGGCTGAGCCTGCTCGTGCGGCTGCGGCTGGTCTGGCCGGACCAGTCCATCCCGCTGCTGGGCCAGCTCTTCCCGGTCGGCGCGCCGGACGGAGTGATGACGCCGGAGTTCTACCTCGCGATGCTTACGATGCACGGCACGGTGATGGTCTTCATGGTCCTCACCACCGCGCCGCAGGGCGGCTTCGGCAACTACTTCCTGCCGATCCAGATCGGCGCCGCCGACATGGCGTTCCCGCGCCTGAACATGCTGTCGTTCTGGACGACCTTCGTGTCGTTCCTGCTGCTCATGGCGGCGTTTTTCGTCGAGGGCGGCGCGCCGATGACGGGCTGGACGGGCTACCCGCCGCTGAGCGCGGTGCCGGAGGCGACCGTGCAGGGCATCGGGCAGGATCTGTGGATCGCGTCGATCGCGACGTTCTGCATCGCCTCGCTGCTGGGCGCGCTCAACTTCATCGTCACGACCTTGGACCTGCGCGCCAAGGGCCTCACCATGATGCGCTTGCCGCTGACGTGCTGGACGTGGTTCGTTACGGCCATCCTAGGCCTGCTGGCGTTCGGCGTGCTGCTGGCGGCGGGGGTGCTGCTGCTGATGGACCGCAACGTCGGGACGAGCTTCTTCGTCCCGGCCGGCCTCGTGGTCAGCGACAAGGTGATCGACCATTCGGGCGGCTCGCCGATCCTGTGGCAGCACCTGTTCTGGTTCTTCGGCCACCCCGAGGTATACATCGCGATTCTCCCGGGCATGGGCGTGACCTCGCACGTGCTGGCGACCTTCGCACGCCGGACAGTGTTCGGCTACAAGGCGATGGTGCTGGCGGTGCTGGCGATCGGGATCCTCGGCTTCGTGGTCTGGGGGCACCACATGTTCGTGAGCGGGATGAGCCCGTACTCGGCGTTCGTCTTCTCCGTGCTGACCATGTGCATCGGCGTCCCCTCGGCCATCAAGACCTTCAACTGGATTGGCACGATGTGGGGCGGCAAGATCCGCTTCACCTCGCCGATGCTGTACTCGATCGGCTTCGTCTCGCTGTTCGTCTCGGGCGGCCTGTCGGGCATCTTCCTCGGTCAGCCCACGATCGACCTGTTCTTCCACGACACCTACTTCGTCGTGGCGCACTTCCACCTGATCATGGGCGTGGCGGCCATCTTCGGCATGTTCGCCGGCCTCACGTTCTGGTTCCCCAAGATGTTCGGGCGCTTCATGGACGAGCGCCTCAGCAAGATCCACTTCTGGGTCACGTTCACCGGGGTCTACGCCGTCTTCGGCCCGATGCACTTCCTCGGGCTGCTGCCGCACCCGCGCCGCTACGCGGAGATCACCGGCGTGGACTACCTCGGCACGACGGGAGCCGCCGACCTGCACATGTTCATCACGGTGGCGGCGGTCCTGACCATCCTGGTCCAGTTCCTGTTCCTCTACAACTTCGCAGGCAGCCTGCTCCGGGGAGCCGTGTGCAAGGAGGACAACCCGTGGGAGGCGACGACGCTGGAATGGGCGATCCCTTCGCCGCCGCCGCATGACAACTTCGGCGGCAAGGTGCCCCACGTCTACCGCGGCGCCTACGATTTCAGCCTGTCGGGAGCGAAGCGCGATTTCGCCATGCAGTGCAACAACGACAAGGCGGTATTCCCCGCCCCGCCCGCGGCGGGCGACTAGAGAGCATGCCGGCGACACTCACGGAAGCCGAGGCCCCGCCCCGCCTCGAACCGGGCCGAGGCGGATTCGTCACCCTGCCGCCCGAGTCGGAAGGCGACCGGGGCGGGCCTGACGGCGGCGACCCGCGCCTAGCGCAGCGCTACCGGCTGGCGGTCTGGATCGGCATGGGCGGCATCGTCATGTTCTTCGCCGCCCTGACCAGCGCGATGATCGTGCGCGAGGGCCTGTCCGGCGACTGGCAGCCGTTCGCGCTGCCCCCGGTGCTGTACGCGAGCACGGCCATCCTGCTGGCCTCGAGCTGGACGGTCGAGCGGGCGAGGACGGGCCTGCGGGAAGGCCGGACGGGCCCGCTGCGGCGCTGGGTCAACGTCTCGGCCGCCCTCGGCCTCGCGTTCCTAGCCTGCCAGCTGCTCGGCTGGCAGGCGCTCGCGGAGCGGGGCATCTACCTCGCCTCGAACCCGGCGAACTCATTCTACTACCTGCTCACGGCCGCGCACGGCGCGCACCTGGCGGGCGGGGTCGCGGCGCTCGGCTACGTCTGGGCGCGCCTGCGCGGGCGGGGCGCCTGGCCGACGCGGGAGGCGGCCGTCGAGGCGACGGCGCTGTACTGGCATTTCCTTGATGTCCTGTGGATCTACATCCTGGGACTGCTGCTGATCTGGAGGTAAGCGGATGTCGGAAGGGCACGCGGCCGCCATGGCCGAACCGACATGGCAGGGGGGCGGCACGCCGCTCGCGGTCGGCCACAAGAAGCTGGGGATGTGGCTGTTCATCGTCTCGGACTCGCTGACGTTCTCGGCGCTGCTGCTGACGTACAGCTTCGTGCGGGCGGCGAACGACTGGCCGACGCCCTTCCATTTCAACCCGTCAATTCTCTTCTCGACGCTCATGACCCTCGTGCTGCTGTCCAGCAGCCTGACCATGGTGTACGCGGTCTCGGCGGCGCATCACGGCGCCAGGCGCAGGGCCGTGAAGTGGGTCTGGGCCACGGCGGCGCTCGGCACTGCTTTCGTGGTGCTGCACGGGTACGAATGGCTGCACCTGATGCGCGACGAGGGCATGTACCCTTGGTCGAACCCGTACGGCACGCCGCTGTTCGGGGGCACGTTCTTCCTGATCACGGGCCTGCACATGTTCCACGTGATCACCGGGGTGGCCTACCTCGGAATCCTCGCGGCGGGCTACCGGCGCGGCAAGTGGATTCCCGAGGACGTCGAGGTCGCGGGCCTGTACTGGCACTTCGTCGACCTAGTGTGGATGTTCGTCTTCCCGATGATCTACCTGATGTCCACGGCCGTGGACTGAGCGAGAGAGGAGACGCCATGCTGCTATCCCTGATCGGCTACCTTTTCTGCCTAGCGCTCGGCGCGTGGGGCTTCGCCATCGTCGGCGGCCAGGTTGCCGCCGGCACGCTGACGGCCACGCTGGACAATCTCTTCCTGACGCTATTCGCCGCCTTGATGGGCGTCACTTGCTTCGGCTACCTCGCATGGCGCTTCTATCCCGCGCTGCCAGCCGGGACCGCGACGGGCGGGCGGGCCCCGGCGGCGCGGTACGTGCTGCCGGAGGATTCCGCCTACGAGGACGCTCACATCCCGCTGTTCAACAAGATCTGGCTCGGCCTGCTCGCCTTCACCGCCCTCGAGGTCGTGCTGGCTTACGTGCAGATCGCGGCCGCGGTCGTGATGCTGGTCATCCTGCTGGTGCTGTCGGTGATCAAGGCGATCATGATCATGGCATGCTTCATGCACCTGAAGTTCGACCACCCGCACCTTTCATGGATCGTCGCCGCGCCGGCAATCGCCTGCATCGCCATCATGTGCGGCTACTTCTTCCCGGACAGCTTCCTGCTCCTGGAGCTGCGCCCTTGACGCGACCGGCGCGGCGGGTGGGCCCGGCTCCGCGGCCGTCCCGCGCCCTGCTCCTGCTGGCGGTCCTGCTTGCGCTGCCGGCGGTTGCCCCCGCCCAGGGCTGCCCGATGTGCCGCGAGACGGCAGCCTTCCAGAAGGGACGGGCCATCGACTCGCTCAAGCGGGGCATTGTCGCGCTGGCGATCCCGCCGGCTGGCGTGGCGCTGGGCCTGGCCTGGCTCACTTGGAAGCGCTGGAACCAATTCGCCGCCGAATAGGGCCGCGAGCCTCCCCTGCCCTCCGACGCGACAGGTCTTAGTCTCGCCTCCCGCTTGACCGCACTACGACACCGGCATATCATGAACAAGATTAAGAGATGGTTAAGGTTCTCGCGGGAGTGCTCGCCGCGCTGGCCGCTCCGAGCGCGGCCGGAGCGATGTGGCGCGTGTGCGTGGAGGACCCCGGGGCCTTGCTGAGTCCCCCGACGAGAGCCGCTGTATTGAGAGAATTCCAATCGGTGATCGGAAATCGCGTGGCGGGGGTAGAGTTCAACGGATGCGAGTCGGCAGGTCCCCGGATCCTGCTTGCCGTCGAGACGGAGGCGCCCCCGGGTCTCGCAGGCGTGCTAGGGCTCGCCCATCGCGAGAGCGACCGAATCACGCCGCGCTTGCAGGTGTTTCACGGACCGGTGGTCCGCCATCTCGGCGAGCCGAACAGCGCCGCCGTGGTCGGCAGGGCCTTGGCGAGGGTGGCCGCGCACGAAGCGCAGCACTTCCTGAACCAGCAGTCCCGCCACTGCGCGTTCGGCCTGATGCGGGCCTTCATCCCGGCCTACGAACTGGCGTCGCGCGACCCGCGGCCGTTCCGCCGCTCCGCGCGCTGCCCGGACTCGCCGGAGCCGCCCGAAGAACCCCAGCTGACGGGCGCGACGGAGCCGTACTGACGACTGCGACCGGCCGGATCAGCGACCGGCGGCATCCGAAGGGGAATCCGTCATTAGGTAGTCCCAGTGACGGGCAGCGTTGCGAACCACGGCGGGCAGGTCGCGCTCGAGCAGCAGGCCGTCCCCGATCAGGGCCAAGCCCGCCTCGGCGACTCGCCCGAGGTACTCGGACCGGCTTCCGTAGCGCTCCTCGATCGACGGGCGCGGATCCCCGCGGGCCTCGCGCTCGGCGCCCGTCCGCGGGAATGGAATGTAGGACCCGACCATGCTCGAGATCTCGTCCGTCGGGCCGGAGCGAGCGTTGAACAGGTTCCAGCCCGTGTAGGTCGCGAGCGGGGCCTGCAATTCGGGCATGCGGACCCCGGCGGTCTCGTTGCCGTCGCTGTCGACGGACGGCACGAGAATCGGAAACGCCTTGCCGACGGCGGGTGGCTCCCGGGTGACGATCCCTTCGCTCACGAAGCGCGGCCCGTAGTCCGCCCGGTAGGCCTCGTGCACCTTGGACGACGTGCGCACGCCGGGGATCGCGGGGAAGCCCAGCCTCTCGGGCCTCACCAGGGTGGCGTCCGCAATCCGGGGGTAGCGGCTCTCGAGAGGCTCCGCGCCGTCGGCCGTCCAGCGGTTCATGGCCCTCAGGAGCGAGCGCATCGACCAGCGGAAATCGAGCGGGTTGGCCTTCTGCTGGCCGATGGATACGGTAGGCGGGAACGAGCCGGGCCCGTGCTGCGCCCCGGAAAACAGGAAGACGCGCACGTTGTCGAAGATCTCGATATCCCGGGTCCCCTCGATGTCGGTGTGGATCAGCGATGCGGCGCGCCCCCAGTACTCGTACGACGAGTTGGTGTAGAAGATCTTGGGCCAGAACCTGCGGTCGAGCCCGTGCGTCAGGATGCCGTCCTCGCGTCCCGTCTCCGGGTCGCGCTGGGCCTTGTCGCTGAACGGGAAGATATCCGTGGGGTGGAGGAAGTTCATGTAGGGATGCGCGTCCCGGGACGGCTGCGCGAACCGATGGTTGAAGCTGCCCCGCCCTCCCCCGGCCACGTGCGACATGATCCCGTCGAATGCGATCCGGCCTTGCTCGTCCCGGTTGTAGCCGTAGTAGAGAAACGTCCGCAGGAACCGGCCGCTCTGCGAGATGCCGAACGCGATCGTACGGTCGAGCGCCTCGGTGCCGATGCCGAGCGATGCGGAGCCCTCGTATTTCAGGTGCGACACAGCGTCCCGCACGGCGGCCGGGCCAAGTCCGACCAAGGGCGGGTTCTCCGAGACGTACACGACCTCGTAGATCCGGTTGGGCTCGAAGCCGCCCTCGAGCCAGACCGAGCCGCTGTCCGGGACGGGCTTGCCGTTCTCCATGCGCGCGAACTTCCAGCGGTCGCGCGGAATGACCTCGCGTCGGCCGACAGCCTCGTCTCGCACCGTCAGCACGTTTTCCGCCGCCCCGGGGTCGGCGACGGCGTACGGCACGTGGCTGCGGTCCGCGAGGGAATGCGCGGCCGCCCGGTCCGAGACCACGAAGTCGCTGCGGACGAGGCCCCGGATCGGCTCGCCGCCACGCGCCGCGACGGGTGTCTTGAGCCGCAAGAGCCCCGGACGCAGGGGCGGGTCGAACTGCCAGCCGAGCCACAGGAGCGTGTAGCCTTCCTCCATCAGGTAGCCGTCGCCGAACTCGCGCTCGGAGCGCGGGTCGAGGCTGCCGGCGGCGAGATTGTAGAAGCTCAGCATGCCCTTCCGGCCGCGATTGGAGACCTCGTACAGGACCGCACCGTTCGCTCGCGCCATGTTGACCGGCTTGAGGAGATAGAACGCCGAGGAGAACTCGACTTCTCCGGCGCGATTGCGGGGGGCGAGTGCAATATCGGTGACGATGCGGTTCGCCGCGTCGGCGGGATCGACGGCGAACCGCATCGTCCCGGTGATCCTCTCGTACGAGCCAGCCAGGCCGAAGGACCTCCCACCCAGCACGGCATCCCTGCCACTGACATCCACCGCGACGACACCGGCCTGCGCGACGGAGGCCGCAAGGGCGGCCGAGCAGATCAGGACGAGCCTTCGATGCATGAGTCCATTAGATACCGACGGTGCCGTGATGGCAAGCTTGCGCTAGGCGAAGCCGCCGCGCCGGAGGCGCGAACGCCGGCGGCCTCCCGCCGTCCGCGGTTTCCCGCTCGTCGGACAGCGTAGGCCATGACCGGCGACCGATCCCAAGTCGACTGAGACCGGAGGAGGAGCCGTTGAACCCTTGTCGCTGGAACGGTAGCTTGCCATAGACTTGCGTCATCTTGGAGTGCCATCAAGCTCGACGGTCGCCCCAAGCCCTCGGTCCTATTCGTGCCCCATCTCCTAGCCGGTCGCACACCACGGCTTGGGGCCTCGACAGTCGCAAGCAGGACTCCGTCGCCCCGGTCGGGTCACAAAGCGTAGTCCACGAACGTCGCGAGACCGATGGCACCAACAATCCCTGAAGCTCCTTGTTTGCCAACGAGTTCGAAGTCCCGGCGCAACCGCGGCTGCTAGGATTGCGTGTCGCCGCTCCGGGGTCGACGCGGGAGCTCTTCTGGTTGGACGGTGCCTGGCTGCCGTCGGCCGAGGTAGGTGCAAGCCGCCCGTGCGGCCCCCGGCTGCACGAGGGCTCCGGACGGATCGCGATTCCGGAATTGGGGGCTCGGCGGAGGGCTGAATAGGGTCCCAGCGACCGGCCCTCCGTCGCCAGCTGGAGGCTGGAGATAGCTATGACCGAAACACCGAAGTCCGCCAAGGTCGCAAAGCAAGCGGCGCGGGTCTCGGAGCGGGACCACGGACGGATCGCGAACCAAGCCGTCCCAGTCCTCGACATGGATACCCTGCGCATTCTGGTGGCTGCCGTTGCCAGCGAGCGTCAACACCATGTCCAAGCCGAATTGCATGCCCGGATCCAGCAGAGCCTCGATTCGTTCCGGACGGAGATCGAGAACACGATTGAAGCGGGCCACGCCGAGACCCGCAGGCCCCTTGACGCACGCCAGAAGGCGTGGTCCGCTCGCCACGATCGGCTTGAAGGAATGATCACGTCTCTGCGGTCGGAGACATCGACCGGGATCGAGGCACTGGAGACGAAGATGCGAACCATGGTTTCGGCGCTGGCGAACCGGATCGACGAGAGGGACAAGGCTTCGGACTCCCGGCACGAGCTGCTACTGGAAGCGATAAGGTCGCTTCGGACTGATATGAACTCCATGCGTCGGGTTTTCGGCGTTGCCATGGCCCTCCTCGTGCTGCCGCTAGCCCTGCTTGCGACCGAATTCCTGCCCGACTCTCGCGACGAGCCCGGGCAGCCAGCCCCGCCTCCCGTCGACGCCTGCCAGTCGCAGGATCCTGCCTCGGCGCGGGAACCCGGTTCAGAAGGGACTGCTTCGGCCACGCTGCCCTGACGAGGGCTGAGTCAGCCCCCAACCTCGCAGTCGTCACCTGCGGTCCGCTGCGCCAGCATCTGAAGACCGGCATTCTGAGACTCTGGGAGCTCGGCGAGACCAATGCCGGCTAGCACATTCGAGGGTTGGTCAGGATGCGAAATTGGGCGATCACCGAAGCGGACCGCTAGTAATCAGTCGAAGGCACTTCGCCTCAACCAAGTCGCAGTAATGGGCGGCTAGACTGCGGTGAAGGACACAAGCAGTGGGACACTAAACGAGAGCATAGGGATTCCGGGACGACACTAGGCCGTGGTTTTCGAGCTGATGAATGATCAATTGACTGGAAACACCAAATTCAAGGGCTAGGTTGTCAATCTCGTTGCCATCGACTGAAGTACCCGCCAAGCGGACACGCAAAGACTCCGAAGGTGCGAGAAACTCCGCAGCAAATGCCCGAGTCCGTCCCTGTTGCTCGGTGTCAAGAGAACAGAGGACTCCGGGGCATTCGTTTGACCGGATCATGTAGTCTCCAAGTGCCCTCGCCCGCAAGAACCGGCAACCCGCTTCGTGTCGATTCACAGTAATGCAGCTCGGAGCATCTGACGCAACCAGCCCTTGAATACGTCTGAATGGCGACATAGTATCACCGTGGCCCAAAGCCAGCGGTCCACAGGCCGGAAAGTCAAACCGGTCACTGCTATTGCCAATGAGTGACCGTATCGAACGTGCGCGGTCGTATCCCTGCATCCACGGCTCGCCTGACGGCATCGGAGACAGGGATGCACGTGCACGGACCTCGGACCAATCTTTCCCGCCATCTATCGCTGAGAGAGTGGCGAGAGACTCGTCCAGCCACTGACGCATGTCTGAAAGTGAACCGTCCCTGACACAGGCCAAGGCATCTTGACGCAAGGAGGGGTCCGTGCGTTTCCAGAACTCAACAATTTCGTCGGCAAGCGGATCTGGAACGTCAAAGGGGTCACGCCCTGTCAACGCGACAGCCCGGCAGAACTCCCGCTCATCTACGTCAATAGAATTGATCAGAGACCATCTTTCCTGCAGCCACTTTACCACTAATTCAGCGTTAGAAGAGGTCCGGAACCTTTCAAGAACAGCGTCCACGACCCTTCGAAGTGTCGCATCCAATTCCGAACGATCTATCGTTACGTCGCCTTGATCCACAAACTCGATTTGGGAGTATTGCGGCTTCTCCTTTTTCCAACGAAGATTGACTCGTTCTTCTGTCACCGAAATCATCGTGATGTTTGGCAGACAAAACCCGTTTCCGACATATGCAAGGTTGTGTCGCGACTCGAAGTCAAGTCCTTGGTTGGACAAGTCGGCAGTCTCGTACCAAATATGCCACCAGTTAGTCGCAATCCATTCGGCCACATAGATGAGGGGAACAATTACGTGATCAATGTACGAGTTGGTTCGCCGGTCGCGGACCAGCGTGACATTCGAGTCGCCTGCTCGGATTGAGAGCCGAGCCATTGAGTCACGTGAAGCAGAATCCGGCGACGGTCCCGCATCAACCCACTCGAACTCAAACTGGACGCTCATTTCAATCCTCGAGGGTACTCGCGCTCTTCAAGAGGATATCCGTGATACGCGCCTGAGCTTGGAGATCCCTGCCGAGCCTCGTACACCGTGCCTTCGTCCCGGTACCAAACGTATCGAGGAAAGCCGTGATCCCACCCTCCGACTTGGCCGGCCCGGATGGCATCCCGGAGCCAGCCTTCGACGAGAGCCTGCTTTCGAGCCAACTCTCGCGGGCAGATGCTGGCGTGAGGCCTCGGGGCAGTAGGCGCTCCACCAAACCAAGGGATATCCTTGTGGTACGGACTCCCGACGTAACGGCACAATCCCGCCAGATGTCGCAGGTCGACACCAGCAGGCGGTGGCTCGACACTCCGCGCCTTGCCGATTCGAGGACGGTGCCGCAACTTGTGTCTGCGCACGCTAGCACCTTTACTGCACTCTATCGGATGGGGGGCTCGGATGACCGAATCGCTTGGGACGCTCGAGTCGTCCCGCAACGGGCGGTCCGACGGGTTCGTTCCGGGCCAGCCGACGCGCATTCCATGCAGGCCGGCACTTGGAAAGATCTTCGCCTCATCCCTCCCTTCGGAGGTCGCACGGAGTCTCGAAAAGACTGTCGGCCAGCATCCGACGGGTAGCGCTGAACCGGGCCACCGTGCCAGCATCCCAAGGTCATGCCAGCTCGGCTCCCTGACGCCCCGTCTTCTCGTGAACCAAGAAGGCGTGCATGAACCGGTCCAAGTCACCGTCGAGCACGCGGTCCACGTCGCCAACCTCGAGGAGGCTGCGCAGGTCCTTGACCAGCCGGTACGGCGCTAGGACATAGTTTCGGATCTGGCTGCCGAAATCGATATCCAGCTTGGATGCCTCGATCTTGTCCGCTTCGGACCGCTTCTTGCGTAATTCGAAATCGTACAGTCGGGCCCGCAGCATCCTCATCGCCGTCGCCTTGTTCTTGTGCTGCGAACGCTCGTTCTGGCACTGCACCACGATGTTCGTCGGCAGGTGCGTGATGCGGACTGCGGAATCAGTCATGTTGACGTGCTGGCCGCCGGCGCCGCTCGCTCGGTAGGTGTCGATGCGCAGATCGTCCGGCCGGATGTCGACTTCGATCTCGTCCTCGATCTCCGGATACACGAACACCGAGGCGAACGAGGTGTGGCGCCGTGCGTTGGAGTCGAACGGCGAGATCCTCACCAGTCGATGCACGCCGGTCTCCGAGCGCATCAGGCCGTAGGCGTTCTCGCCGCGGATGATGATCGAGGACGACTTGATGCCGGCCTCGTCCCCGGGCTGCATGTCAGAGATCTCACCCTTGAATCCCTTGCGCTCCGCCCAGCGCAGGTACATGCGCTGCAGCATCTCGGCCCAGTCCTGCGCCTCCGTGCCGCCAGCACCGGCGTTCAGGGTCATGATTGCATTGGCCCGGTCGTGCTCGCCCCCGAGCAGGGCCTGGGTCTCGACCTGCTCCAAGCGCAGGTCCAGTTCTTCCAGAGCTGCGGCGCACTCGTCCTCGACCGGCTCGCCTTCCGCTGCCAGTTCCAAGTAGGCTCCCAGGTCGGCGACGGCGACGGCGATTTCCTCGTCGGTGTCGATCAGGCGTGCCAGCCGCTTGCGCTCTCGTAACAGCGCTTGGCTTCCGGCCCCGTCGCTCCAGAAGGCAGGCTCCGCTATGCGTTTCTCGATCTCCGCCAAGTGCCGCCTGCCGGCGGAGGCGTCAAAGATACCCCCGGACCATGTGAGCGCGCGCGCGCACGGTCTCGAACTCTCGCTGCAGTTCGTCCAGGATCATAATTCACGTCGGTCTGATCGCATTATCGCAGACCAGGCGGCGCACCCAGGCGGGCCTCGACGGCGAGTACGCCGGCGAGCCCGGCCAAGCACAGCCACCACAGCCATTCCCCGAACCGCACGTACCCGGTGCGCTGCGACCGATAGTCGAAGCGGACATCCAGCGCGGCCTGCTCGTACGACGGCAGGGACGCCTCGACCCGCCCGGACGGCCCGATGGCCGAGGTCACGCCGTCGTTGGTAGCGCGCAGAATCCAGCGCCCGTTCTCGACCGCGCGCATGCGGGCCACCAAGAGGTGCTGCTCGCGCGCGGCGCTCCGACCGTACCAGCTGTCATTGGAGATGTTCACCAGCAGCTCGGCCCCGCCCGCCGTGAATTTGCGGATGGAGCGGGCGAAAACCGATTCGTAGCAGATGAACGTGCCGATGCCCCTTCCATTCAGCGTTGCGACAGAAACCGCGTCCCCCGGGCGGAACATCCCGGCCTGCCGGGTCACCTTCTCGACGAAGTAGTGAAACGGCCAGGGGACGAACTCGCCAAATGGAACCAAGTGGATCTTGGAGTAGCCGGACAGGCGGCCGCCCGAGCTGTCCAGCGTGACCGAGGAATTGCGCGGGCGGGCCCGGTCGCCTCCCTCGAAGCTGATCGTGTTGAAGATGAAGGCGGCCCCGGCCTCGCGGGCCACGCGCTCGAGAAACGCGCGCGACGCCGCATCGTCGTAGTAATAAGCAGGCACGGGATACTCGGGCCAAACCAGCAGAATCGGACTGTCGCCCCGCGCCGGAGCCGCCGACATCGCCAGCATGCGGGCCAGGTGCGCCGTCCCTTCCTCGGCGAGCCAGTTCGTCCGCAGGAGATCCGGGTGAACGTTCGGCTGCACCAGGCGCGCCGTCTCGGATCCGCTGCCGGAAGGCGGCAGAGGCGGAATCAGGAACAGGCCCAGCAGGGGAGCGAGAGCGGCGAGCGGCCGGGCCGACCGTCGCAGCAGGGCCGTCGCGATGCCCGCGTTCGCCAGCGCGAATACCAGCGAGGGGCCGTAGATTCCGGTCCAAGGGGCGAGACGCAGGACTTGCGGCACCCAGAAATCCAGGGACGCGTTGCCGAGCTGCGTCCATGTGAAGAAGATGTACTGGTGGCTGCCTTCTATCGCGACCCACAGCACGGCTAGGCCGGGCACGGCCCAACGCCTCAGCAAGACACGCCCCGCCACCAAGGCGAACGCTCCGGCGTGAAAGGCCTTGACCGCGAAAAACGCGACGAACAGCAGCGCCGCCACGGGCGGGTCGATGGAGGCGTAGTCGCGCATCACCGGGTAAATCCAGTAACAGGCACCTCCCCAGAACACGGCACCGGAGAGCCATCCGAGCGCGAAGCGCCGGCTCGGCGGCTGCCCGCGGACGACGAGCAGTAGCGGCACGAGACAGACGGGGGCAAGCCAGTCCCACGAGAATCGGGGGAAGACGAGGACTTGGGCAAGGCCGGACAGGGCCGCCGCCGAAACCGCCCAAGCGGCCGTCGCGCGGGACCGAGATGAAGGACTCATGGCCGGCCTAGGGCCTGCACCTCGACCGACTCGGCCATGTACGAGCTGCGGACGAGCGGCCCGCTGAAGACCGCTCGGAACCCGATCGACTCCCCGTACGCGCGGTACTCGTCGAACACCCCGGGCGCGACGTACTCGACGACTCGCAGGCGCCGCTTCCTCGGCTGCAAGTACTGTCCGATCGTAGCGACGTCCGTCCCGGCGTCCCGCAGGTCGCGCAGCAGGGAACGCACCTCGTCCGGTGTCTCGCCGAGACCGACCATGAAGCCGGACTTGGTCAGGACTCCAGAGGCCTTCCGCCGAGCGAAGCGAAGCACTGCGAGGGACCGCTCGTACGCGGCTTGAGGTCGGACGCGCCGATACAGGCGGCGGACCGTCTCCATGTTGTGGTTGAACACGTCGCAGCCCGCATCCAGCACCCGCGCCACCGCTTCCGTGTCACCGAGAAAGTCAGGCACGAGCGCCTCGACCCGGGCCCCGGGCAGAGCGCGCCGGACCGCGCGTACCGTGGCCGCGAAATGCGCCGACCCGCCGTCCGGCAGATCGTCCCGGTTCACGCTCGTGATGACAACGTGCCGGAGTCCCATGCGTCGCGCCATGGCCGCAACCTGCCGCGGCTCGTCCGGCGACAGCCCGCCGGGCACTCCCTGGGGCACGGCGCAGAAGCCGCACGTGCGCGTGCAGGTGTTGCCGAGAATCATGAAGGTGGCGGCCTTGCGCGAGAAGCACTCGTGGATGTTGGGACAGCGGGCCGATTCGCAGACGGTGTGCAACCCGCGCTCGCGGAGTTCGACCTTGAGGTCGTGCAACGCCTGGAAGTTCGTGCCGGGCTTGCGCAGCCACGGCGGGAGGCGCTGCGACGCCTCGATCTGGACCAAGTCCATGCGAGGACCTATGGTAAGGCGCGGCAGGCTTCAGCCGATGCCGCTGAACAGCTGGCTACTGAGGTAGCGCTCGCCCGCGTCGGGCAGGATCGCGACGATCGTCTTCCCCTCGAATTCGGGGTCCCGCGCGAGCCTGCAGGCGACGGCGGTGGCCGCGCCGCACGAAATGCCGCTGAGGAGTCCCTCCTCGCGGGCGAGGCGCCGGGCGCACTCGATCGCCGCCTCGTCCGAGACACTCTCGATCCGGTCCACGACGTCCAAGTCGAGGGTGTCGGGGATGAAACCCGCTCCGATGCCCTGGATGGCAGTTATGCCGGGCCGAAGCTCCTTCCCGGCCAGATGCTGCTGTATCACGGGGCTGCATTCGGGTTCGACGCCGACGCAGAGAACCCGCTTCGCATGCTTCTCCCTGAAGTACCTAGCGATGCCGCTGATGGTCCCGCCGGTGCCGATTCCCGAGACGAGCACGTCAACCGCCCCGTCGGTATCGTCCCAGATCTCGGGTCCGGTCGTCTCGAAGTGGATGCGGGGATTGGCGGGGTTCTGGAACTGCTGGAGCATCACGAAGCGTCCGGGATGCTCCTCCACGAGTTCCCGCGCGCGTTCCACCGCGCCGTACATGCCGTCTTCCTCGGGCGTCAGTTCGAGATCCGCTCCGAGCAGCTTGAGCACGCGTCGCCGCTCGGCGCTGTAGTTCGACGGCATGGCGATCGTCAGCTTGTAGTCCCGGGCGGCCGCAACGAAGGCCAGGGCGATTCCGGTGTTGCCGCTCGTCGGCTCGACAAGTTCCATGCCGGGACGCAGGACGCCGCGCCGCTCGGCGTCCCAGATCATCGAGGCCCCGATGCGGCACTTCACCGAATAGGCGGGGTTGCGGGATTCGACCTTGGCTAGGACCGTCGCCTTGGCTCCGTCACTGATCCGCCCCAGCCGAACCAGCGGCGTGCCACCTATCGCCAGGGAATTGTCCGCGAAAATGCGCGCCATCGCTAGATCTGCCAGGTGAGCACGCGCTTGGAGCGCTTCTGCTTCCAGCGCTCGACCAGGTCCGCGAAGGTAGTGCGATCAATGACGCAAGACAGCGCGCGCTCCACGCGATCCCACATTTCCGGGAACGGGGAGTCCGCCGGCTCGTTCTCGAACGGCCGCTTGTTGGGCTGGAAGGGCCCGTCGATCTGGCGAAGGATGTCCCCTACCGTGATCTGGTCGGCCGGACGGGCGAGGAAGTACCCGCCGTCGGCACCCCGACGGGAGCCGAGATAGCCGCCCTGCTTGAGCTGGGCAAGGATCATCTCTAAGAACTTCTGCGGAATTCGCTGGCTCTCGGCGATTCGGGCGATCTTGACCGGCTCCGGCGCGCCCTGCCTGGATAGCTCGAAGACCGCTCTCAGGGCGTACTCGCCCTTCACTGAAATCTCCATCGCGATTCTCTACTATTCTACTAGAGATTGCGGACAAAGGCCTCGGGCCCCCGAATCATTCGATTGCAGTGCCACATTTCCGGCACTCGCTCCGACGCTTGGCGTTCATGCCGCCGCAGGCGCTGCACCAGTTGTAGGCCAGCCTGCAATAGACATTCGTGGCAAACACGCCACTGATAAGAATCAGCAAGAAGAAGCCGACGAAGACAATAACATCTAGCACCGCCTCTCCAGCATGGCACAGCAGCTACGGCAGCGGAGTCGGGCGACCCGGACTGACAGGCGATATCGATTTGCGGCGGCATTCGGCGGCGGGGGCAGCTGCTCCGCCCGCGACGCTAGGAGGCATGGCATGGACGTCCCGGCCGACGAGGCCCGTCGATGGGCATCCGGGAACGAAACGCTCAAGGCTCCAAGGCCGTTCGGTCTTCCGGTCACCGGCGAAGCCGGACCGCTAACGCGGCCGACCGCCCGCGCCATCGCCGGCCGGGTCCGCGGCCGCTTGGCGCGACGCGCGGCTGGAGCATGCGAGCCGAAGCCGCGTCCAGCAGTTACGGCGAACGCCCGGTGGCGGCTCGACGCCGCTCCCGAGCGGGCGCGGACGCTGGCTGTCGCAGCGGGCCTCGTCGGCAGGCGCGCGGGTTTCCGTCGACGCAGGGGGCAGCGCTGGCACCGCCCGCGACGACTCCGACGACGCTCGCCACCAGAGCCCCTTGCGAGAAATGGAGCGATCAAGGCTGTAGCACCGGGGGCAACAGCTAGGACTTTGCTGCAATAGCTTGGCGGATTTCGCGATGGCAGCCTACAGGGTGCATTGACGATCCTTCGTCCATATGGTCAACGACTCGTACCAGTAGCGAGCGATCCAAGGAGTAGAGCGGTATTGTCACTTCCTCTGCTTGGCGGGGAAGCTATTGCGCTTGGAGGTTCGTAACGATGCAGGAAGGATCGACCTGATTCTCGCGCTTCGCGAACATCAGTCTGACCCGTCGCGCCGGAGGCGGCTGGCGCGCTCGAATCCGGTCTCTCGGACCTGCGAGTCGGACGAGCCGACCAGCGCGAGTGGCGCGGTCGGGATCGAGGCGGTCTCACCGACGCATTCAATGGAAAGCGAAGCAGGCGAAGCCCCGACTCGGAACGATGTTCCACCTGTCCCGGCGTGACCTTGCGTACGCCCTGCGCGGCGCAGGGCCAGTTCGCCTGCTGGCTTGGCCTCGCCGCGCCCCTTCGGGGTACCGCGAATCCGAAGATGCGGGCGCCCGCCCGCTGGACCGGCCGTCTTGCCGAAGCTATCTCGACCGCAGAATCCTACGACGCGTCGAGACCGCGGCACGAAAATCGGCACCCTGTTCGGTCTTGCCAGGCACCTGGCGCGGGCGGAGACCCGCCGTACCGACCGGAGTCGCCTTCCGGCGGGACAGCGTCGTTGCGGCCGCTCCGTCCAGCGGCGTTCGGAGGCGGCTCGTCCCGGGACGACCCCAAGGACTAGGCGAGGGCCTCGCCATCGCGCTCGGCCCTCCGCTCTAGAAGCTCCAGCGCCACAGCGAAGCTCCGGCGGTGAAACCGGCACCCACCGCCGCCATGAGCACCAAGTCGCCTCGCTTCAGCCGCCCAGCCTTGATCGCGTCCCGCGTCGCTAGCGGAATGGTTCCGCCGGTGGTGTTGCCGTACTGATCGATATTGATCATGGCCCGCTCCAAGGGAAGGCCCAAGCGATCGGCCGCGGCCGTGATAATGCGACGGTTCGCCTGATGCGGGATGAGCAAGTCGACGTCCTCGGCAGTGTACCCGTTTCGTTCCAGAAGGATCTTGCAGAGCTCGTGCATCTTGCTCACCGCGTAGCGATAGACCTGTCGGCCCTCCTGATGCACGTAGTGCAGGCGCTCGTCCACCGACTCGTGCGTCGCCGGCTTGGCGCTGCCGCCCGCCGGCATCGACAGGTGCTTGCCGCCCGAGCCATCCACCTCGTTGACGAAATCGATCAGGCCGCCGTCCCCATCCGTGGCGGGCTCAACGAGAAACGCGCCGGCACCGTCGCCGAATAGCACGCAGGTCGCGCGGTCCTTGTAGTCGACGATTCGCGACATCGTGTCGGCGCCGATGACCATGACTCGCTCGTGGCTGCCGCCGGCCACGAGCTGGGATGCGGCGGTCAGCCCGTACAGCAAGCCGGAGCACGCCGCCACGAGGTCGAAACCCCAAGCACCCTTGGCTCCGAGCCGGTCCTGGACGAGGCACGCCGTGGCGGGAAACAGCATGTCCGGAGTGACCGTGCAGACGATGATCGCCTCGAGATCCGCGGCATTGATGCCGGTCTTCGCGAGGAGCTCGCGCGCCGCCTCGGCGGCAAGGTCGGACGTGGCAACGCCGTCGGGCGCGATGTGGCGCTTCTGGATTCCAGTCCGGCTCAGGATCCACTCGTCGCTCGTGTTGACGAGCGTTTCGAGATCCTTGTTGCTGAGAATGTTTGGCGGTACGTAGCAACCGACGCCGGAAATCTTGGCGCGGAGGCGGTGTTGCGACAAGGTGGGGTGCTCCAGTCGGGAGAGGGGGCGAGCCGCGGAGAGGGCGAGACCTAGGCCTACTATGATACTGGCACCGCTGTCCCGCCGCCCTAGCTTCGGGAGGCGCCCCGAGCGGCGGAATGCCACGGCGGAGAGCGTCTCGTGTGGGTTCCGAAATGGCGGCGCGATCGGGCCAAGGGAGTCGATTCCCCAATCCCGACGCAGGTCGTCTCGAACGAGGAAATCTGGCCTAGGCCCCAGAGTCGCGCGCAGGCGCGCTGGGAGCATCGCATCGGCGAACTGGCCGAGGCGAACGCCAAGCGCGTCGGAATCGACCGGAGGGCCTTCATGCGCACCGGCATGGGCCTCGCGACCTCATTCTGGGCGGCCAACGAGGCCTACGGGCAACGCTACTGGGACGTGGCGAGGGAGGAGATGTTCGAGCCTGCCGCGCACGAAGAGAGGTGGCCGCCGGGCGAGTATTTCGTGTTCGACGTGCAGGCCCACTTCACGAACGGCTACCCGCTGAATCACCGCACGTCAGAATTCATGCGCGGCATGGGCTTCGAACTGGCGAACGACGCCGACGCCTACAGCTTCGGCACCTTCTTCAAGGAGATGTACCTGGATTCGGAGACCGACATGCTCGTCATTTCGGGAGTGCCGGGACGTGAGAAGAGCCCTCCGGAGGAACGAGTCGCGCTCGCCGCGAACGCAGCGAGCGGCCAGCGGGTCGATCCGAAGCTCGTCCGCGGAGGCGGGATCCTGCCCAGCTGGCTGATGGCCTCCCGGCGCGACGACATCAACGGGATCGCCGGGAGCGTCCGAGCGCTCTCGCAAAGCAACTGCGCCCCGAACCACTACTGGGACCGCCTGACCGACAGGCAGGATCGGACGCTGCTCAAGGAGCAGATGGCGCGCGAGGTTCAGGAGTACGGCAACGCCTCTTGGAAGCTCTACTGCCACTTCGACCCCGGTCGGTCGGGGCGAGGGTTTCGACTCGACGACGAGGCCGCCGCGTACTTCTACGAGGTGGCCCGCGAGCTCGGCCAGACTACGGTCAGCGTCCACAAGGGGTTCGCGTCACAGTCGCGGCGATTCGGACACCTCGCGAATCCCGAGGACGTCGAGCGGGCCGCGCTGCAGAACCGCGACTTCACGTTCGTCGTATACCATTCGGCGCTCAAGCACGGACCGACCGAGCCGGCCTTCACCGACCCGGCCAACTTCGACCCGGCAACCGGGGACTTCGCGTGGCACGACGTCCTGATGGACATCAAGAGGCGCAACCCGACCTTGGACAACGTGCATTGCGAGATCGGCAGCGCGTTCGCGACGCTCGCAGTGACGCATCCGGTGATGTGCATGCACCTGATGGGCAAGAATATCCGGCACTTCGGCGCCGACCGCGTGCTTTGGGGCACGGACTGCATCTGGTGGGGCTCGCCGCAGTGGTGCATCGAAGCCTTCAAGCGGTTCCAGATCAGCGACGAGATCTGCGAGAAGTTCGACTACGCCAAGATCACGCGCGAGGACAGGGCCAGGATATTCGGCCTGAACGCGGCGCGAATCTACGGGATCAACCCGACCGCGGCCATCGAGGCGAGGAGAAACGACGGGATTCGCCGAATCCGGGATGCGTACCTAGACCGCGGCATGCAACCCGACAACGCGGCGCACGGCTGGGTGCGCGCCGAAGCCTAAGACGGACCGAAGCGGCCGCGACGGGCGCTATGGGCCCGCCGCCGCGGACTTCTGTATGACGCCGAGCATCTCCCATTCGTGCAGCTTGCGCTTAACCTGCTGGACGTTCTGGGACGTCTCCTCGCCGGTGACTTGCACGAACGAGCGGTACTGGTCCGCCGCCTTCTCGAATTCGGCCCGCTGCTCGTGGATCATGCCCATGATCTGGTAGCTTTGCGGGAACTGTTGGGCGCCGTCACCGGCCCTCATGGCAAGCACCATCTCCTCGGCCCTCTCGGCGTTCCCGCTGTTCAGCGCCGCCACGGCGGTCAGGAAGCGCACCCTGCCGGCGTTGGGATTGAGTCCCAGGTAGGCGCTGCCGAACGAGTCCAAGCTCGGCCAGTCGCTGCGCGCCACGGCCATCTCGATCAGCGCCTCGTAGGGCTTGATGTACTTCGGGTCGTGCTCCACGGCCTTGGAGTAGGCGCCCCAGGCACCGTCGCTGTCCTGCATGGCGGCCTTGGCGTCCCCCATGGCCGCCCACGCTGCCGCGAACTGGGGGTAGGCCGCCACGGCCTTCTCCAGCTGCGCGACCGCCTTGTCGTACTTGGGCTTCTTCTTGCGAATCTCGCGCAGGCCGCTCTCGTAGGCCTTCCGGGCAGCCTTCGGGGCCTGGAGCGTCAGCGCGCTCACGACATCGCCCACCAAGCCGGCGAGGCGATGCAGCACGATCACGCCAACGTCGTTGTTGCCCATCGTGCTGTACATGCCGAGATTGATGTCGTCCGAACGGTAGCCCGGCAGTTCGGCCCGCAGGGTCGAGGAGCTGAGGTCGTACCTGCCCATGCCGATCTGGCGCACGCAGTCGTCGTTGACGCCGCCTCCCGACATGACCGATCCGCCGCCGAGGCGCGTGCCCGACACGCTCGCATCCGTCGTGAGCATGGAAATGTCTCCGCCCACCTGGAAGCTGAAGCGCCCCTTGGAGTCGGTGTAGTCCTCGGGATAGGCGTTGCCCTGGCAGACGCGCTTGACGACCACCGGCTCGGACGGGGCCTGGCCATCGTCGGTCACCACCCGGCCGTTCAAGTACAGTGGCCGCATCTGGTTGGCGAACGGGTCGTTCTGGCGGTTCCCGAACGGATCGCTCTGCCGGTTGTTGTTGTAGTCGGGCTGCTGCCGGGACTGTCCGCCCTGCTGCCCGCCGCCCTGCTGCCCGCCGCCCTGCTGCCCGCCGGAGTTTCCGCCGCCGGTGGAGTCTCCGCCGCGCTGGCCCTGGCCCCACAGCAGGCTGCCTCCGAGCAGCAGACCCGCCGCTAGGAACACGATCCTCGAGTCGCGCATGGAACCAACCTCCTCGCCGGGGCGCATTCCCCGTGCTGGAAGCAGGCTAGCACACGCGGGCGAATTCGGAAGGGCGGACGAGCGCTAGTTCCGCCCTTCGCCGCTCTCCCCGCGCGCGGCGCGGGGAGAGCGGCGCCCGCAGCGTCGGCATGGCTGCGGGACCGCCGGGGCCTGCCCCCAGCCGCTAGAATGAGCGTTTCGGCCTGCATGCGCATCCGCGGAATCCTAGCCCCGCTGACGACGCCCTTCGACCACCGGGGCAACATCTACTGGTCCAAGCTGGAATTCAACATCTCGCAACTGCTGCGCACGCAGCTGGCGGGCATCGCCCTCACCGACCGCTGGGGCGAGGGACCGCTGCTCTCGGCGGAGGAAAGGACCTCGATCTGGACGCGGGCGGCAGCGCGGGCGGGCGACACCGCGCTGACGGTCGCGTCGATTTCCGGATGCGGCGTCGCCGAGGCGCGCCAGCTGGTCGAGGCAGCGGCCGAGGCCGGCTGCACGGCCGCTGTCGTCGAAGCGCCCGACCTGACGGGCCTCGCGCCGAGCGCGAGAGCGTCCGAACTGTTCTTCCGGTGCGTCGCCGACACCGCGAGCCTCCCGCTGCTCGTCGGCACGCAGCTGGGCGGGCCGGTCGGTCTGACCACCGAGCAGGTCGCCTCCCTCGCATCGCACCCGCGCATCGCCGGGGCGGTTGTCGAGGGTCTCGCGAACAAGGCTCTGAGCGAGGCGGCCGGCGCTTGCGGACCGAAGTTCGCGATCGTCTCCCGCGATTTCCCGACCCTCGCCGACGCCCTAGCTAGGGGCGCCTCCGCAGCGCTGCTCCCGCTCGCCTCGGCCGTGCCGTTCCACGCCCTGTCGATCGAGGAGGCGGTCCGCACGCGACAGAATGAGGCGGCGACCGGTCTGACAAGACGGGCAACGGACTTCGACGCGCTGCTCAGGACGCACGGCGTCCCGGCGCTGAAGCACTCGCTCGACCAGCGCAGCTTCTTCGGCGGCCCGCCCCGCCTCCCGCTCCTCCCCGCTACCCCCGCCGTGGGGGCGTCCGTGAACCGGTCCATGCGCGAGCTCGCGAGCTAGCGATACCGCTCCGGAGAGGCCGTTCGCCGCGCTTCCGAGTCCCGAGGGTCCGCGAGATCAGGGAAAGGGCGGCCTCGCAGGCAGCGGCGGCCCCTCTCTTCGACTGGCGTGGCGCGCTCTCGAAGTTGGGCCTTGCCGTGAAGGGCTGGATTGCGTCGGGAGGAAGACTCCCGCCGGAACGGCGCAGGGAACCTCGACCGATAGAGCGACCGCATTCTAGGCCGCGCCTGGGTCGGCCCTCTAGCTTCCCTCGCGCCGGCGCTAGACCGAGACTGAGGACCTAGAACTCCAGCACGGTGTGATCGGACGATCCCGGCTCGACAGCCCGCTCGACACGGCTGACGAAGGATGGTCCGAACTTCGCCAGGAACGGCAGGACGGAGTACAGCCGCTCCTGCATGCTGCCGTTCGGATAGACCGTGTCGGCAAGCACGGCAGCGTGCCGCCGGGCCGCGTCCGTCCGACGCAACGCCTCTCTCGAAACCTTGGCAGCAACCTTGTCCAGCTGATACTCGATTTTATTCCGCGATACCTCGAAGCTGGCCGCGAGGGTGGGGTCGAACCCGACGAGGGCGGAATCGATACCCTGCAGCGCCGCGAGCACTTCGGCGCGCCTGGCGGAGAGACTCTCGCTCAACGGAGCCGGCACGAGGGTTGTCGCGACCGACGACAGGAGCTGGTTCCGAGGCACGAGACAGTCCGCCACCGACAGCCGGTACCTTCGGAGCAGCTTTCGCGCCGCAGCGTCCAGCACGGTGAAGCTGGCCCGCGGGAGCACGGTCGGCATCCGCCCGAGTAGCCGCTCGTACAGCACCGCCGACTGGGCATAGTAGGCGGCCTCCGACGGTCCCGCGACGAGAGCCGCCGTCGGCAGCAGGAAGTCCTGCATGACGGGCCGCAGCAATGCGTTGGGGGACACCTCGAGGGGTGCACGGTCGAGCCTCGCGAGCAGATCCTCGCGGCTGTAGGCCTGCGACCGCGCCCAGAAGAACCCGTTCCTGCGCTTGAGAGCGACGCGCTCGGAGCCCTCGAAAAGGAAGATCAGCGACGTGGATTCCTGGAAGCGCACCTGCTGGTGGTAGCCCGCACCCTGCAGGCGCGCGCCGCGCCGCAAGAGGGCGGCCGAGAGTTCCGGCGCGAGCTCGATGGCCCGTCGCACGACGGGGGCGCACAACTCCCTCAGGCCCGCGCTCATGGGGCATACGAGGACGATTCCCGTGCCCGAGAGGATCTCGCGATAGAGCGCCCTGAACCCGGCGCCGAACCCGGGCCCCTGCCCGTACGCCTGGCGCGCCAGCGCCAGCGCCCCCGGGGCGTAGGGCAAGCCGTCGCACACGGCTTGCAGCAGATCCAAGCCGGCGTCCGCCACCCGGATCCCTCCCACGGCGGCGGCCGGTTCCGCGTCCGTCACGGCGTCGATGCGCCGGGGAGATCCGTCCGGTCCGAACACCCATGCGTGATTGACCTCCGCGAGATCGTGGTCCTCGGTAGCCAACCAGAAGACCGGGACGGCGGGCCTTCCCCGATGGCTCAGCTCCCGCGCGCAACGGACGGCGGTCAAGGCCTTGTACAGGGTGAATGCGGGGCCGCCCAAGAGGCCGACCTGCTGCCCCGTCACGACCGCGACCGTGCCCGGCCGCGACAGCCGATCGATGCTCTCGAGCGTCGCTCCGTCGACGCCCTCGTTCTGCCTGCCCAGTTCGTCCGCGAGGCGCTGGCGATGACGCCCGTCCATCCTCACGTCGTCCGCCACGGCGTCGGCCGCCGCGCAGGCAGCGTCCAGCGACGGGGGGCGGGGGTAGAAGCGCCTAACGCACTCGAAATTGAACAGTAGGTCCGCGTACAGCGGCCGGATTCCCGGCAGGTCTGCCTGACGGAACGAAAGCTCGCTCATCGTCTCTCAGACATGGCCTCGGGCGTCGATCTTCCAAACCTGCCGCACCTGCTCGCCGCGCACGCAGTACATCCGGTCGTACAGATTCACGTTCGGATCGCAATGCGGCACCACCAGTTCGACCTTGTCGCCAAGCGCTACCTCGCGCTGGGCGTCCGCGAGATCCAAGGCACCGTGCTCGTCGCCCCGGTAGGCGTATGCGAGGCCCCCTGGCCGCGCCACGTCGGGGCCGAAATCGCGGTCCGTGGCCAGCGCCTTCAGGCCGGCGTCGACGGTGGCAATGTCGTCGTGATTCTTGCTGATGACGGTCGCGAGCACGTGCAGAGCGGGGGCGAAGTCGTCGTAGACCGCGCCGCTCCGGCCGCCGATCCGGCGGTAGTCCACATCCATGAGCGCGTAGGAGCCCACTTGCAGCTCGGTCATGCCGTCCAGCGCCGAATCGATGTTGTAGGTGCCCGTGCTCGCCCCCGACATGATCTCCGCGGGCAGTCCCTTGCGACGCATCGCGGCGAACGTCTCCAGCACGGGACCCATGTACTGCTCGGAGTGCCGCTTCCGCTCTCCGAAGCCCTGGACGTGCGACGAGGCGCCGCAGTAGCCGTGGACGCCCTTCAACCGGAGGCTGGGCAGCCTGTCCACGGTTTCCGCGAGGGCCACGGCGCCCTTCCCCGGCGGGACTCCGGTGCGCCTCCCGAGCGGGTCCACGTCCACCATCACGTCGAGCTTCGCGCCGACGGATCCCGCGGCCTCGTCGAGCTCGCGGGCGTTGTCGGCGTGGTCCACGACAGCCATCGTGTCCGGCTTGCGCTGGCACAGGCGCAGCAAGCGGCTGATCTTGTTCGGCCCCACGGACTCGGACGTCAGCAGCAGCCCGCCGATGCCCGCCGCGGCCATCGCCTCGGCCTCGCGAATCGTCGCCACGCAGACACCCAAGGCACCCGCTCCGACCTGCCTCTTGGCGATCTCGGAGCACTTGTGGGTCTTGGCGTGGGGCCGCAGGTCCAGGCCCGCGGCCCTCGCGTGCTCGGCCATGCCACGGACGTTGCCCTCGAACGCGTCGAGATCCAGCATCAGGCAGGGAGTCGGCAGGTCCTGCTTGGTCACGCCGTCGATAGCCCTAGCGGACGCGAGCCTCGCTTCGATCTCTTGAATGTCGTAAGCGCGTGCTCGCGGAATCATCACGGTAGGGGCCACGGCGGCGTGCAGGCCAGCTCGCAGCCAGTCCCTGCGGCTCGGTTTCATCGCGATTGGCCCTCGGAACCTTGATTCTAGCGTCATCGGATAGAATCTCCCTGCATGCCGTCCAACATTCGCGGCCTGATGGCAGCCCTTCTGACGCCTCGCTCGCCCTCGGGGCAGCTGGACCGCGACGGCCTGCTGAGCGCGGCCGACTTCGCCCTCTCGCGGGGCGCCAGCGGAGTCGTGCCGTGCGGAGGCACCGGCGAGTACTTCGACATCTCCGTTGAACAGCGCAAGGAGATCGTGGAGCTGCTGGCTCCCGCGGTCCGGGGCCGCGGGACGCTGGTCGCCGGCGTCGGATCCGCCTCGCTGTCGGATTCGGTCGATCTGGCCCGGCACGCCCTGCAGGCCGGAGCGGCGGCCGTGCTCCTGCCCCCGCCGCACTTCTACCGGTACGGGGACGCGGAGCTGCTGCAATACTTCCGGGAAGCGGCCCGGGCCATTGCCGGCCCCGTGCTGCTGTACAATCTCGCCGGCTTCGTGAGCCCCATCGGCGAGGCCGTGGCCGCCGAGCTGCTGGACTCGGAAGCGCACATCGTCGGCATCAAGGACTCGAGCGGGGAGCTGGGCATCCTGCGCAGGCTGACCTTCGACGGCACGGACTGCACGCGTATCCAAGGGCACGACGCCCGCTTGCCCGACTCCATCCGGGAGGGCCTGCTCGACGGCGCGATTTCCGGTCCGGCCGGCGTCGTGCCCGAGTTGAGCGCGGCCCTGTTCGACACGTTCGGGGACGACCGGGCGTTCTCCGAGGCTGCCGCCTTCAACCGGGAGTTCCTCGATCGGTTCGCCTCGTTCCCCTATCCGTGGGCACTCAAGTGGATCGCGGAATGGAGGAACGCGTGCCGGCCGTCGCTGCCCTTCCCGCTGGGCCCCGAGCAGGAGCGATCGAGAGCGGCCTTCCGAGAATGGTTCGGCGCCTGGCTGGCGCGGCTCGAGGTCTTCCTCGGCCAAGATCCCCCGCCGGGCGCCGACCGCGGCCGCGCCGCCGCCTGAGCTCGACGCTCCGCGAGCCGAGGCCGACCAGGTCCGTCGGCGCGACGATCCCCGGCTGGGCGCTCCGTCGCAGGCCCGCCGACCTGCGGTAGGATTCCCTTTGCCCCAGCAAGGCCAGCCACCGCATCCCGCCTTGGAGAGGATCGCCTCCCGCGCGGCCACGGTCCCGTCCATCGTGCGCGACGCGGCGGCCGCCTACGGCGACAGGCCCTTCATCGTCGACGGCCAACGGAGAATCCTCACCTTTGCCGAGAACTGGCGGCGCGCCAGCCGCTTCGCCAACGCCCTCCTGGCACGGGGCTGGGGCACGGGGTCCGTGGTCGGCGTGTTCAGCCCGAATTCGTTCGACTTCGTCACGGCGGGATACGGCATCCTCGCGAGCGGCGCCGTCTTCACCCCGTTCAATTCGAGCTACAAGCAGCGCGAACTGGTGCATCAGATCACCAACTCCGGGGCATCGGTCGTGTTCGCCGAGCGCAGCCTGATGCCGCGGCTGCTGCAATGCCGCGACCGGATTCCGGCCTGCCGCTTGATCGAGCTGGAGCCGGGCTTCTGGGCGTCGGCGGAGGACTCCGACCCGGATGTGCCGTCCGACCGCGAGAGCGACACCGCCTTCCTGCCGTACTCGAGCGGGACGACCGGCCTCTCGAAGGGGATCGAGCTAACGCAGTCGAACCTGGTCGCCGCCATCCGGCAGCTGCTCTTCACGCGGCACTCGATGTACGAGGCCGACGGCCGCTGGTACGTCTTCCTGCCTCTATACCACATCTACGGCTTCAACGTGGTGATGAACGTCCTGCTCGCCAGCGGCAGCACGATGCACCTGCGCGCGCGGTTCGACATGGACGACTGCCTCGACACCATCGAGCGCGAGCGGATCACCTCTCTGCCGCTGGTGCCGCCGGTGCTGCTGAGCATGCTCTCGCGGGATGACCTGGGCCGGCGGGACCTCTCGTCGGTGCGATGGGTGAATGTCGGCGCGGCGCCCGTGCCGCTGCCGGCCGTCCGCCGCTTCGTCGAGACCACTGGGGTCGCGGTGCGCCAGGGATACGGCATGACGGAGACGGCCGGCATCGCGACAACCAACCCCGCGAACGCCCCGTGGGACATCGCAGAGACCGCGGGCGTCCCAGTGGACGGCCTCGAGGCGGCGATCTTCGATCCGGAGGAGGGCTCGCGCCAGCTGGCCCCCGGCGAGACCGGGGAACTCGCGCTGCGGGGACCGAACATCATGCGGGGCTACCACGAGGCCCCCGAGGAGAACGCCAGGGCGTTCCGCCACGGCTGGTTCTTCACCGGCGATATCGGCCGGATCGACGAGATAGGGCGGTTGCATCTGGTCGACCGCAAGAGGGAGATGATCAAGTACAAGGGCTTCCAGGTCCTGCCCGCCGAGCTGGAATCGGTGATCCTGGAGCTCCCGGAGGTCCGCGACGCCGCGGTCGTCGGCATCCCCGACGAGGCGGCTTCGGAGTGCCCGAAGGCCTTCGTCGCCCTGCACCCCGGGCGCTCCCTCAGCGCCGATGCGATCCAAGGGCACGTCAGGTCGCAGGTCGCGGGCTACAAGCAGGTGCGCCAGGTGGAATTCGTCGAATCCATCCCCCGGTCACCCGCCGGCAAGATCCTGAAGCGGTTGCTGTAGAGCCCGGCCGGGCCCGGCCTATGCGGGCCGACCCCCGGGAGCGAGCAGCTCGTCTGGCGCGGTCTGCCGGACGAAGCGCCTGGCGGCATCGACGGCATCTTCGGCTTCGTCCCTGCCCGGGGTGAACTTGGCGAACTTCACCATGTCGGCCTGCTCGAGGAAGGAGCGCAGCAGCCGCTGGTGCTCGCGGCCGACAGCGGGGCTCGCGGCCATCGCGGCGAGGAACTCCTCGGTCGTCTGCTCGGGGGCGCGCAGCCCGAACCGCTCCTCGACGTAGCGCCGGACGATGTCGGAGAGGCGCATGTAGAAGCGCTTGACCTCGTCGGGGCCGGGCAGCCCGCGCCCGAGGAGGGCGTCCAAGGCGGCCAGCGCCGCCTCGTGGGGCGGCACCACCCGCGATGCCGACAGGGCCGCCTTGCGACGCTTGCGCCAGTACGCCCCCGCCGCCGCCAGGGCGGCTGCCACGAGCGCCGCGACCGCCCACCACCACCAAGGGACAGGCACGTCGACGGGGCCGGCAATGTCCTCCAGCTCCGCGGCCTCCGGATCCTCCAGCACGCTCTCCACGGTGACCGGGATCGGATCGCTGACGAGGCGCGGCGAGCCGTTCACGAGCACCGTCAGCGCGGGAAGCTCGTACTCGCCGGGCAGGAAGGGCTGCAGGGCATACTCGCGCCCGCGCGCCACGGCGCCTCCCTCCAGCAGGCGCTCCGCGACGGGCTCGTCGCGGGTCACCGCGAAGTCCCCGAAGCCGTCCTCGGATTCCGGGAACTCCACCCTGTCGGCCTCGGCGCTCTCGACCGCGAGCCGGAGCACGGCGCTGTCGGCGATCGAGAGCGCGTCCCGGTCCAGGGACAGTTCCAAGCGGGCGCCTTCGCTCTCGACGCGCTGGACGACCGCCGGCTCGGCAGGCGTGGGTCCGGTGCCGGCAGCGTCGCACGAGCAGAGCGCCGCGGCCAGCGCCAGCGCCGCGCCGGCCCGGCGCGTCCGTCGACCGGCCGGAGTCGTCATCGCCTCCTGCCGCGCTTCCGGAACAGCCGCAGGAGGTCGCGCACGTAGTCCTGGCCGGTCATGATCGCGACCTCGTCGATGCCCGTGGCGCGAAAGAAGTCCCGTCTGCGCTCGCCCCGCCGGCGCGCGTCGGCCGCGTACTCCCGGCGCACGCGCTTGCTCGAGGTGTCCACGAGGACGCACCGACCGGTCTCGGCGTCCTCCAGTTCGATGAGTCCCACGTCCGGCAGCTCGAGCTCGCGCCGGTCGCCGACCGTCACGGCGATCAGGTCATGCCGGCGCGCGAGGACGCGCAGCTGCTTGCCGCTCTCCCGCTCCAGCGGGGCGGCGGTGAGGAAATCGGAGACGAGGAAGACGACGCCGCGCTTGTGCGTGACCCGGCCCAGGTACTCGAGGGCCGCAGCGAGATCGGTCCCGCGCTCCCGCGGAGCGAAGCGCAGCACCTCGCGAATCAGCCGCAGGACGTGCGTGCGCCCCTTGCTCGGGGCGATCGCCAGCTCGACCCGCTCCGTGAAGACGATCAGCCCGACCTTGTCGCTGTTGCGGATGGCGGCGAAGGCGAGCAGCGCGCAGAACTCGGCTGCCGCCTCGTTCTTGAGCTCGCTGCGGCTCCCGAACGCCCCGGAGGCCGAGAGATCCACGAGCAGCCAGACGGTCAGCTCGCGCTCCTCGACGTAGCGCTTGACGAAGGGCTTGCCCATGCGCGCGGTGACGTTCCAGTCGATGCTGCGAATCTCGTCGCCGGGGGCGTACTCGCGGACTTCCTCGAATTCGATGCCGCTGCCCTTGAAGACGCTACTGTACTCGCCGGCGAGGACGTCGTCGACCGCCTTGCTGGTCTGAATCTCGATCAGACGGATCTTCTTCGCGACGCTGCGAGCGAATTCCTTGACGGCCTTGGGCATCGATCCATCAAGGGCGCGCCGCGCCCGCACGGCAGGACTGGTCGGCGCAGAAGCTTGCGCTAATCGCCTCGCAATCCGCAGGTCGGCCCGGCCGAGGACCGGTCCGACTCAATCCATAGTTTCCGAGCGCGCCCAAAGCCATCGCTGACCTAGACGATTCCCGGCAGCACCCCAGCCCATACCGAGGTTGGAAGCTGCCACGGGCAAGCCCAAGGCCCGCCGTTCCCATTATGTCCGATCCGGGATGCGCTGGCAAGCGCCCGCCCGGACTCTCCGCGAGCGGCCCGAAAGACGTCGAGAAGGTCCGGACCGCGTTCGCGAGGGACCGCTCGGAGCGCAACCCCCTCGAACGACCCGAGGAAGCAGGTCAAATTCCTCGCGATCGGGCCGCCGTTCGTGCCATTGAGAATATTCTTCTTGAACTTCTGCTTGGGCCTGTCGCCGGGCAGAAAGACGGTGCGCGCGGTCAGCCCCGGGTTCGAGAAGAAGTAGCGCTTGTGACAAGACCCACCCACATTGGGGCTGGCCACAGGCGATTGGGCGGATTCGCTTCGTGTATTTTCTTGCCTCTAGTAGTGTTCTAGTAATTCCCTAAGTATTGACCCTAACGGACCGCATTATCCGGTACGGTCCGTGGGTGTCGGCAAGGCGTACGGGCCGAAGAACTCCGGATTCCCGTCTCATTCGACCTGAAGTGCTAGGATTCCTCCGAATGCTATAGGTCTTGGAGACACACCCCCACGGTTCCGCCCCAGCGACACGTTTCGACGGCCCGGTGGTTGAATTGACGTCAGGGACCGGCATGGGGCGCCGTTCGCGCGGGCTTCCCCTTCGCTCGCGCCGAGTGACCGGGCACCCGGGCCGGTCCCGTCCGAGGCGAGTGCCGGCCGCTCAGCCGCTCCGGACCCCGGCTCTAGGGCCGGAGCGGACTCGGCCAGCCGCCGCTTCTCGCGCGCGGCCTTCTGGCGCAGCAGCTCCGCCTGCACGCGCCGCGCCACCTCCGGCAGCAGCTGCGCCTTGCGCACCATCCGCAGCCAGCGGGACAGGTTCTCGCGCGCCGTCAGCGCTTCCGGGTCGATGACCGGATCGCGGTAGGGCACGCCGTCGCGCAGCATCGCGAACGCGATGCGCAGGATCTCGTGCCCCAGTGCCACCGCCACGCGCCCCGTGCCCCGCCGCGCGCCCCGTGCCCCGCCGCGCGCCCCGTGCCCCGCCGCGCGGCCCGTGCCCCGCCGCGCGGCCAGGGCGCGCTTGCGCGGGCCGAACTGCGTGTCCTTGGTGCGCGCCGCCGCGTGGGCGATTTCCGCCTGCGAGCGCTGCTGGACACGGAGACCTTCCCCCACCGCACCGCGCTCGCCGCGTACGTGTGCGCCGACTTCCGCTTCCACGACGCTCGCGGAAACCCCCAGCCGGTCACCTGCCTGAAGGCCTTGCGGACCCTCCACGCCGGCGACAGTATCGCTCTCCCACCGCCCGTCCGCCACGGCGGGCACAGCCGCCCGCGACGGCTCGGCCACCCCGTCGAGGTCCCGCGGTCCGTGCCGGCATCGCGTCGGCGCCTCGAACTCGTCACCGACGACCGCAGCCGCCGGACCGAGCTGATCGCCCGCGAGCATCCCCGCGGCACTGCCTCCCCGCCAACTTCCGGCAGCGCTACGGCGACGAGCCCCTGCTCGCGGAGACCCTCGTCGACCGCCGCCGCCATGCCGGCACCAGCTTCAAGGCCGCCAACTGGATCCATGTCGGCCGGACCGCCGGTCGCGGGCGCTGCGCCCCGACCGGCGCGAGTTCGGCGGCGCTCCGCTGGGAGATGTACGCTGGAGCCGCCGCCTGGTGCAATGCGCGGCCGCCATGGCCGACGCGCCGCGGGCCTCGTTCGTCTCCGCAGCCCGGTCCGACCGCGCCCTGATGAAAGCCTGCTACCGCATGATCGACCAGCCGGCCGAGGCCGCCGTCACGCCCGCCAGCATCCTCGCCCCTCACTGCGCGCATGCTGGAGCGCATGGACGGCCAGGCCGTCGTGCTGTGCATCCAGGACGGCAGCGACCTCAATTTCGCCGAGCGGCCGGGCTGCGTCGGCCCGGGGCTGATCGGCAGGAACAGCCGTTCCAAGGGCACCCTCGGCCTGCACATGCACTCGACGCCGGCCGTCAACGGCGACGGCATCGCGCTGGGCGTGCCGCTGATCCAGTTCGAGGCCCCGGACGGCCGGGCCGGGAAGCGCAAGCCGGCCGAGCTGCGCATGACGCAGCGCTGGGTGCGCGGGCTGCGGGACACGGCCGAGCTGGCCGGGCAGCTGCGAGGGACCCGGCCGGTCGCCGTCATGGACCGCGAGGCGGACGTGTTCGAGCTGTTCGCCGAGCGCCGGCGGCTGGACGGGATCGACCTGCTGGTGCGGGCCGGGCACAACCGCAGTCTCGGCAAGGACCGGCCGAAGCTCTTCGACCGCCTGCGCGCGGCACCCGCCCAGGCGCGCTTGGCGCTGCACGTCCCGCGCAGCTTGGCCCGGCGCGGCAGGCGGCGGCACGCGGCGCCAGGCGGCGAGCGAGTTGCGCCCGGCGCGCGCGGCCGAGGTGGCGCTGCGCTGGCAGACGGTCCCGCTGCCGGCGCCGGCCGAGGGACCCGAGCGCGGGAGCGAGCCGATTCGCCCGAGCATGATGCACGTGCGGGAAGCGCGGCCCCGGACGGCGCCGAGCCCCTGGAATGGTTCCTGCTGACGAGCGTGCCGGTGCGGACGCGGAGCGCATCCTCGTCTTGTATCGCCTGCGCTGGCGCATCTACTGAGGGGCGCAAAAGTCTTTCCTGATTACCAACGAACGTCAGCCGAGGATATGCTATACTGGAGGAGGTCGGAAATCTCTGATAGGAAGGGGGCTAGCGGATGAAACGCAATCGCGTGCAATTCCAGAAGGGACTCAGCCCGGGCAAGTTCCTGCAGCGCTACGGCAGCGAGAGGCCATGCGAGCACGCCGTTTTCAACGCCCGCTGGCCGGACGGCTTCCGCTGCCCGGAGTGCGGCTCCCGACGGCACTGCCGCATCCGCTCCCGCAAGCTCTGGCAGTGCCATGCCTGCCACCGCCGGACCTCCCTGGTCGCCGGCACGATCTGCGCCGCCACCCAGCTGCCGCTGACCGTCCGGTTCCTAGCGATCCACCTGCTGACGCCGGGCCAGCACGGCGTTTCGTCGCTGGAACTGGCGCGGCAGCTGGGCGTGAGCCGGAACACGGCTTGGAGGGTGAAGCACAAGCTTCTGCAAGTGCTGAAGGAGCGCGACGAGCGCGTGCCGCTGGGCGGCATCGTGCAGGTGGACGACGCCTACTGGGGCGGGGAGCGGACCGGCCGGCAAGCGCGGTCGCGGCGCGGCGGGCAAGACGCCGTTCGTCGCCGCCGTGCAGGTCAACCAGGTCACCGCCGACGGCAAGCCGGCAAGGATGCGCATGAGCAGCGTGGCGGGCTTCCGCAAGAAGACGCTGGCAGCGTGGGCCGGGCGGCACTTGCAGCCCGGCACGGAGGTGCATGCCGACGGCCCGGCCTGCTTGCGGGGCGTGGCCGGCGCCGGCTGCGAGCACGTGCCGGCCGTCACCGCAGGCGGGCAGCGGAGCTGCGGGGATTCCCGCTTCGTCCGGGTCGACACGATGCCGGCGAACGTCAAGCAGTCCCTGGCGGGAACCTGCCATGCGCTCGACGGCAAGCACCTGCCGCGGTACCTCGCCGAGTTCTGCTACCGCTTCAACCACCTCAACCGCCGCTACGATCTGCAGGCGCTGGTCCCCCGCCTGCTCCACGCCTCCGGTGCGCACCCCGCCCATGCCTTGCCGCCTCCTAACCTTGCTGAGTCGTGTGGGTAATCAGGTAACTGTATGCTAGGCCAAGACGGGGTGGTCGGCAGAGGTCTTTCCATCGGGAGTAGTACCCGCCACTCCGCAGAAACATCCCCGACGATACTTGGACGTGCTTCAGTATGCTACTGCGGATCCAGTCCGTGCTGCGCGACCACATGCGCGGCGGCCAAGTCCGATGGAGAAGTAGGCCCATTGTGACAGCTCCACTTCCGAGGGCTCGACGGGGAGGACGGCTGTCAGAGAGTCAAGCTGGTTAGTGCCAGCCCACGTTGTGCGTTCCCTACAATGCGTTTACCGAGGCTCGCAGATGAGCGAAACGGACAGCCCATCGGAACCTTGGGCAGCCACGCCCAGTGGCTCGGGTGCCGCCGTGCCGGAGACTATTCTGCTCACGGTGCTCGGAACGAATCCGAGCCTGGCGTCCTATTCCCTAGGTGATCTCACAACCCAAGCCCAGCTCGCGCCCGTTGCTCTGCTCGAGCTGCTGCCGGAGGCCGCGCGGCCGCATCGCGTCTTGGCTCTGTGTACGCCGCAAGCGAAAGACGAGAGCTGGCCCGTTCTCCAGCGGGCTCTTGGCGACCGGTACTGCATGGACCTTGTCCAAGTTTCGGGCGGCGATACTCCCGAGCAGGTAGACGAGTTCCTGCAATGCGTCACAGAAGCCATTCCTTCGGAGGTTGAGATCACCGTCGATGTTACGCATGGCTTCCGTCATTTCTCTTTTCTCACTTACATCGCAGTTCTGTACGTGGCTGCTCTTCGAGAGGTTCGGGTGCGCGCCGCCTACTACGGTCTGCTGCGGCGCGGAGAAGCCAGTCCATTTCTTGACTTGAAGCCGCTTCTGGAGCTGCCCGAGTGGCTCTACGCGCTCAGGGTTCTGCGTGACACGGGGAGCGCCTTGCCGATGGTTAAACTCCTCCGGGAGGCTCCTTCGAACCAACAGAATCAGCAGATCGAACCTGAACTGACTGAGCTATCGGAAGCCTGTCTCTCGGGGCTTCCGATCGAGCTAGGGGCGAAGGCAAGCCGAATCCGCGAGCGTTTCCGCAAGCCGCTGCGACGACTCCTCACGGGCCACTACCGCCTGCCCTTGGGCAATGAGCTTTGCGATCGCATCCACACGACCCTCGAGCCCTTCGCGCTTCGCGACCAAAAGTTCGAGGGTGACGGATGGAAGGGGCAGATCCGGCTGACCGAGCGCGAGCTAAAGCGGCAGGCCTGCGTCATCGACGACCTGCTGGATCGCAGGAATATGCCGACCGCGCTCGGGCTTCTGAGCGAGTGGACCGTCTCGTGGGCAATACTGCTTCAGGGCGAAGAGGGAAGATGGCTCGACTACGACACCGCGCGACGCAGTGCCGCCACACTTCTCGGCGCAATCGAAAATATAGGGAGGGATGGCAGCAAGCTCAAGCACAAACTGACAGATGATCAGCGGGCGCTTGGAACGTACTGGGGCCAACTTAGGCAGCTCCGTAACGGGTATGCGCATCACGGAATGCGCCTAGAGCCGCTCGTTGACAGCAAGAAGACCAGGAAAAATCGCGATCATGTCGAGAAGTACTGGCGAGAAACACTCCGGCATTGTCCGCGTGTGTCGTTAGCGTTCGGCAACCCGCGCGGGCAGGTCCTCGTTAGCCCTATCGGAATGAGGCCTGGCGTGCTGTTCAGCGCTTTGAGAGTGTGCGACGGAGAGCCAGCACTGTGTCTCGTCATCTGCTCCCGCGAAACTGAACCGAAGATCGACGAAGCGAGATCGCTAGCCGGCTATGACGGTCCAGTCAAGGCGCTGTGTCTCAAAGATCCATTCGGCGGGCGTGCCGAAATCGACCGCTTGACGAAGGATGCCCGTGCGGACCTCGTGGACGCGACCAAAGTCGTCGTAAACGTCACGGGCGGGACGACGCTCATGGGCCTCGTTGCTGAGGCCCTGGCGGACGCCGCGCGCAAGCTCGCCTGTCCAGTCCGGCGCTTTGGGTTGATTGACCGCCGACCGCCAGCAGAACAGGACGCCGATCCGTATCGGTTGGGCGAGCCGTATTGGCTCGACGGTGCAGACAGCGGCGGGGCCCTAGGGGATTAGGTTGGGAATTATATATCTGAGTGCCGAGGCAACCGATTTTGCAAATTATCATTCCATAAATTAATTTCATATTTCTTCCGGAGATCTGTTGACATTCGGTGGAGTATTTTGATAGAATAGTTCCAATGTATGAGGTCGTCCATGAAGCAGAAAAGTCCAGGGAAGTGGTTTCGTAAAGGCATCACTCTGATTGAAGTGATCGCCATGTTCCGCGATGACGAATCCGCGGAAAAGTGGTCGCCTCCATGCGCTGGCCCGACGGTCCGGTATGCCCCCACTGCCGCGGCTCCAGCGTGCAGTCCGGCACGGCCCACCCTTCGATGCCGTACCGTTGCCGCGGCTGCGGCAAGCGCTTTTCCGTGCGCGCCGGCAGCGCGATGGCCGACACCAAGCTCGGCTAGCGCACCTGGGCCGTCGCCCTGTTCCTGCTGACCACCGGCATCAAGGGCGTCTCCAGCATGAAGCTGCACCGCGACCCGGGCATCAGCCGGAAGTCGGCCTGGCACCTCGCGCACCGCATCCGCGCGTGCTGGGAGCGCGAACAGGGCCTGTTCGCCGGCCCGGCGGAGGTGGACGAGACCTGCGTCGGCGGCAAGGAGCGCAACAAGCACGAGAGCAAGAAGGCCCGCGCCGGGCGCGGGCCCGTCGGCAAGACGCCCGTGGCGGGGGTGCGGGACCGCGCCACGAACGCAGTGGCCGCGCGGCCGCTGCCGGGCACCGGTCGGGATCTATCAGCTAGAATTCCCAAAATATCAGGGTTTTGTCACAAGCACTATATATCTGAGTGCCGACGACGCCATGTCCGACTAGAACTGCTCTGAGCAGGGAGGTCGGTGTCGAGCTCGGGTCATTCGAGTGCGGCCGCGATGGGCACAGAGGGGTGGGATCGTATCTGAATCGAGCCTGCCAGCGGATTTGACGAGGAACGGACTAGAGAGGCCGCCTCGCATGCCCCGGCGGAACCCGGTTGGCGGTGGCAGGGCACGCCTTGCAAGCCGATTGCAGGCCCTCGGAGGGCCGAAGACAGCGGATCCCCGGCACTCGACGGCCTGCATGGACGGTCCCGGCCGGACTGGGGGCGCACCGGGGCATGCCGGATCCGGTGCGCCCCTCGTACCGAGCGTGAAGCACACCGAGCGCACCGAGCGTGAAGAGCGCGCCCGCAGCGGGCCGCCGCGCTCAGCTCGGCGGGCGCCGCTCAGGCCGCGACCGCGGCCTTGCCGGTCAGCTGCCGGTAGGTCAGCGTCCGGCCGACCAAGCCCCGCGCCATGCGCCGCATCTGTTCCGCCGTGTCGCAGTCGCGGTCGTTGCACCGTCCCGCGAACTCCGTGAGGTAGCGGCCGAGATGACGGACGCTCATCCGGTGATAGGTTCTGTACAGGCCGCGCTTGAACAGGGACCAAAACGACTCGATGCCGTTCGTATGCGCCGCCCCGCGCACGTACTCGCCGCCGGAATGCTTGACGGCTTCGCGCGGGAACTCCGCCATGCCGGCGCAGGCCGCCGCCTCGTCGGAGCGGACCTGCGCCCCCGGCGCGACGCGGGCGCGCACGAAGCCCTGCAGGTCGCCCTTGGCGGTGCCCGGCAGCGGCCGCGCGGCCACTGCGTTCGTGGCGCGGTCCCGCACCCCCGCCACCGGGGTCTTGCCGACGGGCCCGCGCCCGGCGCGGGCCTTCTTGCTCTCGTGCTTGTTGCGTTCCTTGCCGCCGACGCACGCAGGTCTCGTCCACCTCCGCCGGGCCGGCGAACAGGCCCTGATCCCGCTCCCGGCACGCGCGGATGCGGTGCGCGAGGTGCCAGGCCGACTTCCGGCTGATGCCTAGGTCGCGATGCAGCTTCATGCTCGAGACGCCCTTGAGGCCGGTGGTCAGCAGGAACAGGGCGACGGCCCAGGTGCGGTAGCCGAGCTTGGTGTCGGCCATCGCGCTGCCGGTACGCACGGAAAAGCGCTTGCCGCAGCCGCGGCAGCGGTACGGCATCGAAGGGTGGGCCGCGTCGGACTGCACGCTGGAGCCGCGGCAGCGGGGGCACGCGGGACCGTCCGGCCAGCACATGGCAGCGAACCACTTTTCCGCGGATTCGTCATCGGGGAACATGGCGATCACTTCGATCAATGTGATGCCTTTACGGAACCACTTTCCGGGGCCTGGTTTCTTCATTTACGGCATCCACTACTGGAACTATTCTACCAAGAAAAACCACAGAATGTCAACGGAAAATCGGAAGAAATATGAAATCTTATTATGGCTTGATAATTTGCCGAATTGATTCCTTCGGCACTCAGATATATAATTCCCATTGATTTCCGCGAGGAGGTCGGGCGTAAGAAGCTTCGGATTCCGGTTGACTGTCCGGTAGCTGAAGACCTGCTCGTCGAGCGTCGCGTTCAGACCGAGGAAGCGCCGGACGTCCGCGTGCTTGTTCACCAGCTCCGTCAAGCGGTCATAGTCGCGATTCAATCCCTGCTTGAGCAGTCCCGAGACGAGATTATTCCACAGCTGCATGCCGGGACGACCGACTTCAGGATTGATTTTTTCGGACTCGCCCGCGGAAGAATCGAAACTGTATTTCTCGCACGATGGCCGGGATATCGTCGCGGGAACGGACGTCGAGATCAATATCCTCCATGGCGGCCTGGCCAAGGGTGAGCTGGATCTACTGAACAGTCCTCACGGGAATTTCCTCAACGAAGATTGCCCCCCCCCCCCCCCGGAAGCTCACAAGCCGGCCCGGATCGGCCCGATCTTCGTCCCACGGACCTGCTGCAACCGCTTGGAAAATAAGGGGTTGTGCGTTCTGTCACAAGCACTACCTAGTGCCCCTGACAAGACTCGTATCCCCTTGACAACAAAGGCGTTAGATCCAATCTCTCAAGGCGAAGATTTCGCTGGAATACTACGACGAATCCGAAATCCTGGAGCGTCTGGGTAGACCGCGGGAATCGTCGCGATTGGCGTCTGAGCAACTTCCGACCTTGGGCCCAATATGTTGTTTTTGGAGATTCGTCCGACCTCAGGATGTAGTATGAAATGCTGAGTGGGCCAGAATTCAGGGGGTCTTGTCACAAGAACTAGTCTAGGAACGTGGTCCCGGATCCCCAGCGCACGTCCTCGTCCGCAAACCCGGTGACCTCCGTCACCTCCGCGAATCCGCCGCCGCCGTTCAGGAACCGGGCGTGGCGCCCCCGGAAGGTCACGAACAGATCCGCGTCGCCATCGTTGTCGACGTCGCCGACAGTCGCGCTCGAGGCCCAGCCGACCCAGTGGAGGCCGGCCTCGGCGGTCACTTCCTCGAAGGTCCCGTCGCCGCGGTTGCGGTGCAGCTGGAAGGAACTGGCCAGGGACGGGTTCGCGAATCGCGTCCCGCCCATGAGCAAGAGGTCGAGCCAGCCGTCCCCGTCGAAATCAAGCCGAGCGCCGCCGCCTATCGTTTCGAGAAGGTAGTCGTTGCGGTCGTCCTCGCCGTAGACGGTCGGCCTGCGCAGCCCGGCTTCCTACGCCACGTCGACGAAACTCGCATGGAGTCGACGAAATTCGCATGGAATGGCGGGCCAGAGGGCTCGCCCCGGGGCCTCGGCAGAACGCCCCGCGCCGCGACGCCTTGGGCCAAGGCAGCAACGGGAAGAATCGCCAGCGCCGCGTACGCTAGCGTCGCACGCCTGCGGGTCTGACGAGGGTACCCGGCTGCCCGAGTGCGCGCCCTGCAATTTGCCGGCGACACGTCCCGAGGTCTCTGATCGGATTGTTTTATGTTCGGGCAGCGGGCGGCAGTGCCTTCCGGATGTCGGCACGCCCAGGATCTCGGCCGAGCGGCCCTCTTGCGCGACGGCGCCAGCGTGGCAAGTGAGGCCGCCGCAAGCCCGCGCTCGCCAGGCCGAGGGGCCGCCAATGCCTCGATGCGAGCTACACGTCCGCAAACGTGAGCCTGCCCGAGCGATCGCGAAGCCGCCCACCGGCGGCGACGACACGCGGGAGCCCAGCCCTGCGAGGGCCGCCGAGCACCGCGCGCGGCCGGTATCGCGCGGACCGCTGCCGCGGCGACCGGTCCGCCACTCGTGGTACAACCTGTCTTCGGAGGCAGGTCGCACTCGATGAGTTTCAGTCTCGACGGAAAGGTCGCCCTAGTCACCGGAGGCGGCCGAGGAATAGGCAAGGAAATCGCTAGGCGCTTCGTCGCGGCCGGCGCCGACGTCGTCATCGCGAGCAGGAAGCTGGAGAATCTCCGGCGGACGGAGGAGGAGTTCGCGCCCTTGCAGGGGCGAGTGCATGCCGTCCCTTGCCACATCGGCAAGCCCGACCAAGTGGAAGCGACCGTGGCCGAGACCGAACAGCGGTTCGGGGCGATCGACATCATGGTCAATAACGGCGCGACCAACCTCGAACAGGGGCCTTCGCTGAGCGTGTCCGACACGGCCGTGATGAAGATGGTCGAGATCAACGTCCTGTCCGCCGTGCGCTTCCTGCGCCTAGTGGTGCCCAAGATGATCGAGAGGGGTGGCGGCTCCGTGATCAACATCGCGTCGATCGCCGGGCTGCGGCCCCAGCGGGAAGGGCTGCTGTACAGCTTCACGAAGGCCGGTCTGATCATGATGACCCGGACCTGGGCCGACGAGTGGGGCCGGCACGGCGTCCGCGTCAACGCAATCGCTCCGGGCCTGGTCCGGACCGACTTCAGCTCCTACTTCTGGAAGAACCTCGACAAGGACGCGCCGTACCCTCCGACCCAGCCGATCAGGCGGCTGGGCGAGACGAGCGACATCGGGGGCATGGCCCTGTACCTTGCATCGGACGAGTCGGCCTGGGTGACGGGCCAAGTCATGGTGATCGACGGCGGGGCCACGGCCCGCTGAGCTTGCCGCGGCAGCCGGTTCGCTGCCTTCGCCGCGGTCGCGCGGCGCATCCGAGAAGGGGCCGAAGGGCCGCCCAAGCTCTACATTCCGAGCGCGGCGCAACCTATACTGGCGATCACGATGGCTGAAACCAACCGGCGCCGCTTTCTTTCCGCGCTCGCGGGAGCGACCGTCCCCGGCTGGCTGGCAGGCTTTCGCCAGCTCAGCGCCGCTGACCGCAACAAGGTCAGGATCACGGATATCCGGACCATGATCCTGCAGGGCCCGCGCACCTACACGCTGGTCCGCGTCGACACCGATGCGGGGTTGCATGGCTTCGCGGAGGCCTACGGCTCGCCCGGGCTCGGAATCCGGGAGGAAGTCCGCGGACTGCGCGACCTCTTCGTCGGCAAGGACCCGCTCCAGATCGACCGCCTCTACACGGTCGCCCGGTACACGGACGGCAGCGCGCACGCCCAGCAGAGAGCCATGAGCGGGATCGAAATGGCCCTGTGGGATCTGGCCGGGAAGCTGCTCGCCGTGCCGACCTACAAGCTCCTGGGCGGGAAGTTCCGCGACAGGGTCCGACTCTACGACCATTCGCGCCCGGACAGTTTCTTCGACAAGGCGGCCCTGCGGGACTGGGCGCAGCAGGTCAAGGAGAGCCCGTTCGGCATCAATATGCACAAGTTCGGCCCCTTGCGCAACACCCCGGGTATCGACCCGGGCCGCGACCCGTCGAACCGCATGCTCTCGAGCGACGAGTTGCGACGGCTGCGCCAGGGCTTCGAGAACTGCCGCGACGCGCTCGGGTTCGAGCACGACATCCTGATCGGCTGCCACTGGGAATTCGACCTGCGGAGCTCCATCGACATGGCGATCGCCCTGGAGGATGTCAAGCCGCGCTTCCTCGAAGATCCGCTTCCGGTCGCCTATTCCGAGAGCTGGAAGCGCCTGGCCGAAATGTCGCCAGTGCCGATCTGCACCGGCGAGAACTGGATGCGACGTGCCGAGGCGCTGCCGTTCGTGGTCAACGCAGCCATCGATATCCTGCACCCGGACCTGCGAAACTCGGGCGGCTTTCTCGAGACGAAGCGCATGGCCGACCTAGCGGACCTGTACTTCCTGCCCGTCGCGAATCACAACACCGGAAGCATCGTCAACGGCATGGCTACGGTCCACTGGGCCTCGACGGTCCGCGACTACTTCGCCTGCGAAACCGTCTTCTTCGACGGCGGGTGGATGGACGACGTCATCGTGCATGACGGACCGCTGGCGCAGGACGGCTTCGTCGAAGTGCCGGACAAGCCCGGTCTAGGGATCGAGCTCGACCCGGACGTCGTCCGGGCGCACCTCGCGGACGGCGAGAAGTGGTGGGGCTGAGTCCGGCCCCGACAGTCGAGCCTGGCGCCTCCCATTCAATCGAGATCCAAGGCGCTCGGCCGCGTCGGAGAGGACCTGTGCTAGGTTCAACGGCGCATGCTGGTTCTCCGAGCATTGCTGGCTGCCTTGCTGGCGTCCGCGCTTTTTGCCGGGCCTTGGTCTCGATTCCGGGGGCCGAACGGCTCCGGCATCTCGGCCGATTCGGGGTTCCCGACCAAGCTCGGTCCCGCGACCAACGTGCGCTGGAAGACGCCCGTCCGGCGCGGCAAGTCGTCTCCGGTACTGGCCCGGGACCGAGTCTTCCTGACGTCGGCCGGGAACGGGAGGCTGTACACGCAGTGCTTCGACCGATCCACCGGCAGGCTCGTGTGGGAACGGGCGGTCGAACGCGGGCGCGGTGCCCTGCTGCATGAGTTGAACGAGCCGGCCTCGACCAGCCCGGTCACCGACGGCGAAAACGTGTACGCGTTCTTCGAGGACGCCGGCCTGCTTTCCTACGACGCAGACGGGCAGCTGCGCTGGCGCACCGAATTGGGGCCGTTCTCGAACGAGCAGGGGCTCGGGGCCTCGCCGATCATCGTCGACGGATTGCTGGTGCTGCAGCTCGACCATGCCGCCGGGTCGTATATCGCGGCATTCGATCCAGACAACGGCGAGACCGTCTGGAAGACTCAGCGCGCGGAAACCGACAGCTGGACCACTCCCCTGGCCTACCGCCCCGATGGCGGCCGGACGCAGATCCTGACGGTCAGCACGAGACTGCTCGGGTCCTACGACGCCGCGAGCGGGAAGCGCACCCTGCGCGAGGGCGGGTTCGCCGGGGTGATGGTGGCGAGCCCGGTGCTGGCCGGCGACACGGTCTTCGCGTTCGGCTACAACTTCGAGGCGCCGTCCAAGTTCAGCGCGACACTCTCGGAGCGAGACTCCGACGGCAGCGGCAGTCTCGAACCGTCCGAGTACGCCGGGCATGCGTTCCTTTCGGCCGTGGCCGAGCATCGCGGAGACCGGGACGGCATTCTCGAGCAAGTCGACTGGGACGACATCATGGGGAGGCGCACGGGACCGTCGCGTCTCGCCGCGATGCGCCTCGAACGCGACGGGAGCGAGTTCTCCGTGCGGGAAGTCTGGCGGTACGAACGCAGCCTCATCGGCGTCATCCCGTCACCGCTGGTGTACGAGCGCACGCTCTACTTCGTCAAGAACGGCGGCATTCTGCACGCACTCGACGCCGAGACCGGAGCCATCCTGAAGCGGGGCCGCCTCTCGGGGGCGGTCGACGGCTACTCTGCGTCGCCCGTGGCGGCGGACGGGAGGGTCTACTTCTTCGGCGAGAGCGGGAAGGTGGCGGTCGTCAAGGCCGGAGCGGACTGGGAGGTGCTCGGCACGAGTGACCTGGAGGACGGCGTTTTCGCTACGCCGGCGCTCGCGGACGGGGCGATCTACGTGCGCACCGACGGGTGGCTCTACCGGTTCGAGGACTAAGTCCCCGTAACCGGCACGCCGGCGCTCCGTGCGGCCACCTTGAGTTGGTCAGCGTAGTCCAAGACAGCTCGCGTCGGGACTTGGCGCCCGGACCGAGTTGGGCACATCCGGTGTTCGGCGCCTCGGACTCCATCCCCGCGTCCCCTCGTCGTGCGCGCGAGCCGACGTACGGCTTCGTCCCGTCCGAACCGAGCCAGAGTCTTCGTCCAGTTCCCTGACGTCCGTTGCCCCGGTATCCCAGCACGTCAACCCACGGGGACAATGGGTACGATTCTGCCATGCGCCTCGAAGACCTCAAGCCGCGCTGCGTCGTGCGCGGCGTCCTTCCCGACGGCGAGGTCACGGTAGTCAGCGTGCAGTGGTACGGCTCGGAAGCACTCGAGCTGACCTACAAGACACCGTTCGGCGTCGTCGGCAACGAGGTGCTGTACCGGCATGACCAAGCCCGCCTAGAGGTTGTCACTCACGGGCGGCCCTGGAGTTTCGACGGTGACGGGGCGCTGTTCCGGCTCGCTTGCGAAGCGCGGCGGATCCGCCTTGCCCATCTATTCGACCCGTTGCTGGCCGTCCACACCTCGTTGGTCGACCCACTGCCGCATCAAATCACCGCCGTGTACGAGTCGATGCTGCCTCGCCAGCCTCTGCGCTTTCTTCTTGCAGACGATCCGGGCGCGGGCAAGACGATCATGGCAGGGCTGCTGATCAAGGAGCTGATCGCCCGCGGCGATGTAGAGCGCTGCCTAGTGGTATGCCCGGGCGGCCTTGCCGAGCAGTGGCAGGACGAAATGTCCCGCCGGTTCCAGCTCCCGTTCGAGATCCTCACAAACGACAGGCTGAATTCCGCCAAGACCGGGAATTGGTTCCTCGAGGCGAATCTGGTAATCGCCCGGCTCGACAAGCTGTCGCGCGACGAGACCGTCCAAGAGAAGCTGCAGGCACCGGACGCAGCCTGGGACCTTGTGGTCTGCGACGAGGCCCACAAGCTTTCGGCAACCTTCTTCGGCGGGGAAATCAAGTACACGAAGCGGTACAGGCTGGCCCAACTCCTTTCTGGCCTGACCCGCCATCTCCTGCTAATGACAGCAACCCCGCACAACGGCAAGGACGAAGACTTCCAGCTATTCCTTGCCCTGCTGGACGGGGACCGCTTCGAGGGCCGGTTCCGGGACGGCGTCCACACAGTAGACGTCACGGACCTGATGCGCCGCATGGTCAAGGAGAGGCTGCTGACGTTCGACGGAAAGCCGTTGTTTCCGAAGCGAATCGCCCACACCGTACCGTTCAAGCTGTCCGATGACGAGGACCGTCTGTACTCGAAAGTGACGGATTACGTGCGCGAGGAGTTCAATCGGGCGGACGCGCTCGCGAACGCCAAGCAGGCGCGGACTGTCGGATTCGCGCTGACCATCCTCCAGCGGAGGCTCGCGTCGTCTCCGGCTGCGATATACGAGTCCCTGCGCCGTCGACGGGAGCGCCTGGAGAGCCGACTGCGCGAGCTCGAGGAACTCCAGCGCGGCGGCAAGCTAGAGCCGGCTTTGCTCTTCGCAGCCCCGGAGCTGGACCGAGACGACCTTGACGACCTTGACGACCTACCTGAACAGGAGAGCCACGACGCCGAGGGACGCATCGGCGACCAAGCAACAGCCGCACGTTCGATCAGGGAGTTGCGCGCGGAGATCGAGACACTCAAGCAATTGCAGGGTCTTGCCCGCGTCGTCCGCAATTCCCGCCTGGACACGAAATGGCGCGAGCTAGCGAGCCTGCTCGGCACGAAAATCACTTCGACTGATTCAGCGACGCAGGCAGCCGCACGTTCGGTCGCAGACTCCGCTGGCGGCGCAAGCCTGTCGCCATCCCCGCCCCGGCTCGTCATCTTCACCGAGCACCGGGACACGCTCCATTACCTCCGCGATCGCATCACGACCGTGCTGGGCCGCGAGTCGGCGGTCGTCGTCATCCACGGCAGCATGGGCCGCAAAGAACGGCTCGCGGCTCAGGAATCGTTTCGGCACGACCCGGACGTCCGGGTGCTCCTAGCAACCGACGCCGCAGGAGAAGGAATCAACTTACAGCATGCCCATCTCATGGTGAACTACGACCTTCCGTGGAATCCGAACCGCTTGGAACAACGATTCGGCCGCATCCACCGTATCGGTCAGACGGAGGTCTGCCACTTGTGGAACTTCGTAGCCGACAAGACTCGCGAGGGGGACGTCTACGAACGTCTGCTAGAAAAGCTCGACCAAGCGCGAGAGGCGCTCGGCGGCCAAGTGTTCGACGTGCTCGGGAAGCTGGAGTTCCAAGGGCGTCCCCTACGCGAGCTGCTACTCGATGCTATTCGGTACGGCGGACAGCCGGAGGTGCGTGCTCGCCTTGATAAGGTCGTCGATCAGGCGCTCGACCAAGACGCGTTGCGGGAACTGCTCGCGGAGAGGCAGCTCGTCCACGACGCGATGGACGCCCGCAGGGTGCAGGGCGTTCGCGAGGAGATGGAAAGGGCCGAAGCGCGCCGCCTCCAACCGCACTACATCGAGTCGTTCTTTCGCGAGGCATTCCAGCGGCTCGGAGGCACGGCGCGGCAACGCGAGGCGCGCCGCTTCGAAGTAACCCATGTCCCTCCGGCAGTCCGCGGGCGCGAGCGAGTGAGCGGTACGGGAGCGCCAGTGCTCGCGCGCTACGAACGAATTGCGTTCGAGAAAACGCTCGTCGCGCCGCCGCGCCAACCGGTAGCGGCCTTGGTGTGCCCGGGCCATCCTCTGCTTGACGCGGTCATCGACCTGACACTGGAACGCCATCGCGACCTGCTCAAGCGCGGCACCGTCCTCGTCGACGAGCGCGACGACGGCACGGGTCCACGAGTTCTCTTCTCCATCGAGCATTCCTTGCAAGACGGAAGCGTGACCCGCACGGGCGAGCGCCGGGTCATCTCGAAGCGGGTCCTCTACGTCGAGCGCCATGCCGACGGCGCGATGCGGCATCTGCACATCGCGCCTTATCTCGACTACCGGCCGCTGGCCGCGGACGAGCCCGACGTGGCCACTATCCTTGAACGCGCCGAGTGCAAATGGATCAATCGGGAAATCGAGCAGGGAGTGCAGAGCCACGCAGTTGTCCATGTGGTCCCGAAGCACGTCGCGGAAGTCCGCGACGCACGCGTTGCTCTGATCGAGAAGACCAAGGCCGCAGTGAAGGATCGCCTGACCAAGGAGATTTCGTTCTGGGACCATCGCGCCGAGGAACTCAAGCTGGCCGAGCAGGCTGGCAAGTCCGGCGCACGGCTAAATTCCGCCGAGGCGCGCCGCCGCGCGGACAGCCTACAAGCCCGACTAGAGAAGCGTCTGAAACAGCTAGACCGGGAGGCGCAGATCTCCCCGCGTCCACCGGTCGTGCTCGGCGGCGCATTGATCGTCCCCCGCGGGCTGGTCGCAGAAATGGCCGGAGGGGCACCGGTCCCAGAGCCGCCTGCCAAGACGCAGGAGGCTGCCGCCCGAGCGCGGTCCATTGTGATGAAGACCGAGCGCGGACTCGGCCGCGAGCCGACCGACCGAGAGTACGAGAAGCTCGGCTACGACATCGAGAGCCGCGATCCGGCCTCCGGCAGGCTCCGGTTCATAGAGGTGAAGGGGCGACGGAGCGACGCGGACACCATCACCGTCACGCGCAACGAGATCCTCTACTCGCTGAACAACCCGGACAATTTCATTCTCGCGATCATCCTCTTCTTTGATGATCGGAAGCCCTACGTCGGTTACATCCGACGGCCGTTCCGACGCGAGCCGGACTTCAACGCCGCGAGCGTCAACTACGCGATGAAGGACCTGCTGGCGATGGCCGAGGAGCCGCAGTAGCTGCGCCGAAGCCCGATCCGACGGCACGGCGCCAGCAGAGGATCAAGCGGTTCCGGGCCGGTGGCCAGCCTACAGATAGACTGTTGGAAATGGCGGCCACCAACCACGAGCGCGTCGGAAGAGCGCTTGAGCTCTTGAGGGCAGGGCTCGGCCCGTTCGTAAGGCGAGAGGTGCAGCAAGCGATCAAGTCGCGGCGCCTGGACGGATCCACGCTGCAGCGCTTCGTGGAAAGCGCCCCGATCGGCCAGCGGCAAGTGACCGATTGGGACGTCCAACTGCTGCTCAAGCTGATGTGGGAGACGTGGAACGAGGTGTTCCGCGAAACTCTCGGACGAGCCGAGCGCAGCTTCGTCGCCGAGTTGCGGGACCACAGAAACCGCTGGGCGCATCAGGCGCGGTTCTCCAGCGACGACGCGTACCGCGTGCTCGACACTGCAAACCTCCTGCTAACGGCCGTCTCGGCCACGCAAGCAACCGACGTCGAGAGGCTCAAGATGGAGCTCCTGCGCGTCCGATTCGACGAGCAGGCGCGGGGAGAACGACGCAAGCAGGCCAGCCTCCCCATCGGCAGCGCCGCGACCGGAGGGCTCAAGTCGTGGCGCGAGGTGGTCGCGCCGCACCAAGACGTGGCAAGCGGGCGGTATCAGCAGGCAGAATTCGCCGCTGATCTCTGGCAGGTCCACCTCAACGAAGGGACCCCCGCCTATCGCGATCCGGTCGAGTTCTACCGTCGCACCTACCTCACGCAGAGCCTCCGAGGAATGCTGGTCGGCGCAGTGCGGCGCCTCGCCGGTCGCGGCGGCGATCCCGTGGTCCAGCTTCAGACCAATTTCGGGGGCGGCAAGACCCACTCGATGCTCGCCCTGTATCACCTGTTCTCCGGCACGATGCCAGGCGAACTGGAAGGCATTGAAGCGGTGCTTCAGGAGGCGGATGCAACGAGCTTGCCGTCCGCGAGGCGGGTCGTCCTAGTGGGCAACAAGATCTCGCCAGGCAATCCCGTCACCAAGCCCGACGGCACGGTCGTGCGCACGCTGTGGGGCGAGTTGGCGTGGCAGATGGGAGGCGCACGTGCGTACGCGCGCGTAGCCGACGACGACAAGCATGCGACGAGCCCAGGCGACAGGCTCCGCCAGATTCTTGCCGATCACGGGCCTTGCCTGATCCTGATCGACGAGTGGGTCGCCTACGCGCGCCAGCTCCACGACCAGAGCGACCTGCCAGCCGGCAGCTTCGAGACCCAGTTCACCTTCGCCCAAGCGCTCACCGAGTCGGCGAAGGCTGTTGGCAACTGCCTGCTCGTGATTAGTCTCCCGGCCTCGGACACAACAGGGTTTCCCCATGCGCAGCTGGACGACGTGGAGGTGGGCGGGCACCGCGGTCGGGAAGCGCTCGAACGCCTGCGGAACGTCGTCGGGCGCGTCGAGTCGTCGTGGCGGCCGGCCAGTGCCGAGGAGGGGTTCGAGATCGTCCGGCGGCGATTGTTCGAACCGCTAGCCGCCCCCGAGCAATTCAAGGACCGCGACGTCGTCGCCCAGACGTTCGCCCGCCTCTATCGCACGGCGCATCAGGAGTTTCCGTCGGAGTGTCGGGATGCCGATTACGAGAAGCGGCTGAGGGCCGCCTACCCGATCCACCCAGAGATTTTTGACCGACTGTACACCGATTGGTCAACTCTGGTGACGTTCCAGCGCACCCGGGGCGTGCTGAGGCTGATGGCGGCGGTCATCCACAGCCTGTGGGAAAAGGGCGACCGCAACCCGTTGATCCTGCCCGCCCACCTGTCGATCGACGACCCGCAAGTGCTGTCGGAACTGACCCGCTACCTGCCGGACAACTGGACGCCCGTGATCGAGAAGGATGTCGACGGCCAGAACGCCCTTCCACAGCGGATAGACAGCAACGTGGCAGCCTTGGGCAAGTTCTCGGCTTGCCGACGAGTTGCACGTGCCCTCTATCTCGGATCGGCACCCACGGCGGGCGCGGCCCACCGCGGCCTCGATGACAGGAGGATCAAGCTCGGCTGCGTGCTCCCAGGCGAAACGCCGGCTGTCTTCGGCGATGCGCTTCGACGATTGGCCGCTTCGGCCACGTACCTGTACCAAGACGGGTCGCGGTACTGGTACGACACGCGGGCGACCGTTACGAAACTTGCCGAGGACCGTGCCGAGCAGCTCCGCGGCGACGAGGACCGCGTGGCGCAAGCAATCAGCGCTGCACTGCGCGATGCACTCAAAGAGACCGGTGGTTTTCGAGGGATCCATCGCGCGCCGGAATCCGGCCACGACGTCCCCGACGAGCGGGAGACGCGCCTGGTAGTGCTCGGGACGGAGCACCCGCACCAAAGAAGTGGCGACTCCCCGGCGGAGACTGCGGCCAATGACATTCTCAAGTCACGGGGGGCCGCGCCGCGCTTGTACTGCAATTGTCTCGTCTTCCTTGCACCGGACAAGACGAGGCTTCAAGACCTTGACGATGCGGTACGCCGCCACATAGCGTGGAGCTCGATCGTTGCAGAGCGGGAGGCGCTCAATCTCTCGCCCAATCAGGTGAAACAGGCGGAGACGCAGGTGAACACAGCTAACCAAACAGTCGAAGCTAGGCTTCCGGAGACGTATCAGTGGCTGCTAGCCCCGGTCCAGGACGCGCCGACCGATCCGATCACATTGGAAGCTACGCGGTTGACCGGAAAGGAAGGATTAGCGGCCCGCGTAGCCGAACGGCTCAGGAGAGACGACGTGCTAGCCCATCGATTCGCAGGCACGCGACTCCGGCTGGCACTTGATCAGATACCGCTGTGGAGGGGAAACCACGTGGCGGTCCAGCAGCTCATAGAAGACTTCGCACAGTATCCGTACCTGCCGCGGCTGCTGGATCCTGCAGTCTTGCTACAAGCCGTCGCCGACGGCGTCGGGCTAGTGACGTGGATTGACGATAGCTTCGGGTACGCGGACAGTTTCGACGAACAGACCGGTCGCTATGTGGGATTGCGTGGCGGCCAGATCATCAACCTCAACGACGAGTACTCGGCCGGACTGATAGTCAAGGCCGATGTCGCTCAACGACAGATCGATGCGGAGAAAGAAACTGACACACCGCGCCCGCCGTACGACCAAGAGAGCGAGGGCGGAGTAACTGGGCCTGGGCGCGGGCCTAGCCCACCGCTGCCACCTGCTCCACGTCCGGCCCGATTTCATGGCACGGTCGGGGTCGACGCCGCTCGCACCGGGCGCGACGCCGGCCGGATCTCTGAAGAAGTGGTTGCCCACCTCGCTGGCCTCACGGGAGCGAGCGTCACAGTCACGATCGAGATCGATGCGGCCATTCCGAACGGCGCGCCCGACCACGTCGTGCGAACGGTGACAGAGAACTGCCGCACGCTGAAGTTCAGCAGTCAAGGATTCGAATCGGAGTAAGTGTAACTCCAAGAATCCACTCAAGGTGGCGACTCAACAGATCGGGTTCGGACTCGCGAGGTCGGTGCCTGTGAGCTTGCTAACAATGAGTAGTGCGTCGCCTTTCAAGGACCGCGTTGACCAACACACGATGCTGGCGACGTCGGTGTTCTTCGCCTTGGAGAGCGTCTCCGCGTCTCCGAATCCGCCTTCGGCAAAGCCGTCCTGCGCGAACCACTCGAGCGCCCAGCGCGAGAGCCTCCCGCACCGAGAGCGTCCGGCCCTCGGCGTCCAGCACCCTCCCGTAGCGCGTGTAAACGGCCATGCCGGGGCCGATGGCGGCCTGGGCGAGATCGACGGGGGCGATGTTGCCGGACTGCAGCAGGCGCAGCGCCGGGGGCAGCTCCGCGCGCAGGGCGGCCAGGAACTCGCGGCGCGTGGCCGCCGGGCGCCGGCGGCACACGAGGACGATGCTGGAGGCGAGGGCGTTGGTGCCCATGCCGACCATGCGGTTGCCCAGCTCGGTCCGCATCGGCCACGTGCCGGTGATGGCGAAGCCGGTACCGATAACGGCGGACAGGAATGTTTCCCAGCCGGTGCTGGCGATGCCGCCATCCCCCTTCCGCTCGGATTGCTTGAAGGCGTAGTAGACCGTCACGGGGAAGCCGGGATGAGACTGTTCCGCGAGCCGTTGAAGCGCCTGTGTCATTCCGTCGAGAAAAAAGTCCTCCGCAGCCTTCTTGCTCCCGTGCCGGTACGGCGTGGCGACCAGTTCCTCCGCCTTCGGGACCGCCAGCGTTGCGAACAGATTGGGGAACACCGGCTTCAGGGACCGTCGGAGCCAGACGTAGAAGAAGTCCGACAGGTCCGCGTAGCCGATGTTGTCGTAGTACGGTGGGTCCGTTGAGATCATCCGTGACGACGACTGCAGCTCTCTTGTCGTAGCGTCCGCTTGGTCAGTCACCCCAGGTACGTGCGGAGGCAGGGCGATAGTCAGAGGGTCGACCACACACGTGATGGCGGCGTCGACGCTGCCCGTGGCGGTTCCCAGAAAATTTGGTTCGGCGTAATCCCACACCATCGGAAGCGCTTGCCGCCCAAAGCAGTGTTGAGCTTTTTGTCCAACGGGGTTCCACCGAACAAGGCTGTTCCCACTCATCGCCAATCGATCCACCGCCAACGCCAGATACAGGGACACCGCCTCGGCGTACGCGGTCGCGCCCGTCCCGCCGTCGCGCAGCGGCTTGCCGTCCTCGGGCAGCCCTGCCGCCGCGGCGTCGCGGCGGACGCGATCCACCGCCTCCCCCACCAGGTCGGAGAAGGTAGTGAGGGCGACAAGCTGGCGGGATGTGAAGAGGTCCCGCCAGCGAAGCATCCCGTACTCTTGAACGCGGAAACCGAGCGCCCTTTGGGGCAGATCGGTCTCCGGAGTCCACCCCGGCTTGGCTTCATGGCTCGCGAGTGCCTGCCCAGCAGTTGGCGACAGGTAGATTCGGCCGCGGTCGCCCTCCGCTACGACTGCGAGCAGACGTGAACCCATCCGTCCCGCCTTGCCCTCCGCCCGCAGGTAGTCGAACGGCATCGGCGTTCCCGACATCAGGCAGAGGAAAGGCTTGCCGCTGCCGCCAGCCTTCGTGCCCCGCTTGGCAGCTGCCGCATCCGGCGGCGCGCCGACCTTCACCTCGAACCGATACCCCCGCCCCTCGATCACCGGCTCGACATGCGCCTCCCGGCCCTTCTTCGTCGACAGCATCCACGTCGACGCCAGCGGCACCTCCACGTCCGCGAACGCCGGGTTCGGACTCCGCACCGTCCGCGCCCACAGCCACGCAATCACCGTCAGCTTGCGGCCTTGGTACCGCTGCAGGTCCGGACGCTCCCGCACCAGCGCCGGCGTGACCTCCACCGCCGGGTACAGATGCCCGATCCGCTCCGCCGCCGCCTCCCGCATCCACCGCCCGTAGCGCCGCACGTCCTCGGCCAGCCCCCGCGCGCCGCGCCATGCCTTCTCGACGAGGTTCCGCTCGGCCCGGGCATCCGGATGCACCGGCGCCCGGCCCGCGAACCGCGGCGGGATCTCGATCATCGCCTTGTTGATCAGCACCGCCACCGGGTTCAGGTCGCTCGCGTGGGCCTCGAGGCCGAGGCGCTGCGCCTCCAGCGGCAGCGAACCGCCGCCCGCGAACGGGTCGTGGAACGCCGGCAGGCGATCCGGGTCGAACAGTTCGGGCGCACGCGGATGGCCGGCGTGCTCGGCGCACGCCCGCCGCCAGCTCCGCCGGATCTCGGCCCGCGCGCGCTCGAGCACCGTCTCGTTGGTGGTGTTCTCCCACACGACGAGGTCCCGGAGGATGCCGAACAGCCGCTCGCGTTCCCGCTCCCGGGCCTTCTCCGTGGGAAACAGGTCCGGACGCGCCGACGGATCGTCCACCAGCTGCGCGAAGAGGACTGCCCGCGCCGCCGCCAGCGGCCGCCGCGCCCACCACAGATGCAGCGTCGAGGGATGACCGTGGCGAATCGATTTCTCCCGCGCCGCCGCCGCATTGATGGCGTCGAGCGGCAGGGCGACCTCGATCAGCTTCTTCCGCACAGTCCTCATCGTTGCACAGGGCGACTCGCATGCAACTCCGTGGCGATGCGATCCAATCCATCCAGCAACACCTGGAAGCTGCGAGACCGATTCCCCTCCCGAGTAAGGCGTGCGCCGAGCTGCTGCGCCCCGGAGATTTTCTGGAATTCCGAGACCAGATCGGACACCACCCTAGCCGGATGCGCGACCGCATCCGGGTCCCTGAACCGCGCCTGCCTTTCGATTCCCCGGAGTCCGTCGTCGCCGTACACGTCGGCAAGCGCAGCGGATTCTCCCAGGTACCAGGCTTCAAGTTCACGGCACACGATGCGCACGAGCACATCGGTACGTCCGGCCTATTGACACACACGCAACAATCGACTCTTGACGGCGCGACAGTCGCCGCCGTTCTGGTCCCGCACGATCACGAACCGCACACCCGGTTCCCTCCATGCGCGGATCTTCCTAGGCGCACTCTTTTCCAGATCGGCCTTTCCTTCATGCGGCACGCAGAGGAACGGGAGATCCTGGACGACTCGCGGAAGAAGCTTCTCGAGCAGCGCCTTCATCGAGCGTTCCTCGAGCAGGAAGATGACGCGGCTCATGGGAGATCCGCGTTCTCGAGCAGCCCCTGCTTCCACAAGGCACCGGGCCGGTCGCCTTCGTCGACGAGCCGGCACAGCGTTTCGCTGTCGGACGCCCGCCGCACGGTTGTGAAACCACTCCGCTTGACTAGGCAGAAGATCTCCTCGATCCGTGCGCCGTTCAGAAAATCGGGCGAGTGCGTCGACACGAACGCTTGGCCTCCGCGCCGGGCGTAGTCGCGAAATTCCTCGGCCAGCTCTTCCAGCAGTTCCGGGTAGAGCTGGTTCTCCGGTTCCTCGATCGCCAGCAGCGGATGGGGTTTGGGATCGTGGAGCAGGACGAGATAGGCGAACATCTTGACGGTGCCGTCGGAAACGTAGCGGGCGATGAATGGATCGCTGAAGCTGCCGTCCTTGAAACGCAGAACGAGCCGGCCATCTTCGGTCGGTTTCGCCTCGACGCGGCTCATCCCGGGGATGCGCCGCCGCATGACGGTCAGCACGCGTTCGAAGCGTTCACGGTGGTTCCGGTACAGGTACTGCGCAACCTGCGCCACGTTGTCGCCGCGGGTGGAAAGGTGCTCGGCGCAGCCGGCTTCCGCACTGGGTCTGGCGTCGGCGATGTGGAAATCGGAGACGTGCCAGTTCTCGATCATGCTCCGGAACTCGGATACAACCCGGAACTCGCTGAACTGCCCGAGACCCTTGATGGCCAGGATGCTCGGATCGCCCAGACGGTATGCCTTCCTTTCCATCCTGGCGCCCGGCTCGCCATAGGCGCCTTCATTCGTAATCGCCTGTCCCGAACCCCGTGAAAAGTCAACGAAGTGCCACGGCCGCCCCGCGCCCGTTCCGCGCCGGTAGCGCAGGATTTCCCGCTCCACGACCACGCGGCCGTTGTTCGCGGCCACGTCCAGCAGGTAGGTGGCGAGCGGTCCGTCCTCTTCGCGGAACTTGATCGTCACTCCCACCGGTCCGCTCTGTCCGCGGCTGACCAGCTCGCGGAACCCCCCGCGCCGGGCGACGGCTGATTCCGCGTTCCGGGCCAGTGCGTCCTGCAGGAACGTCAGCACGTCGAAAAACGTGGATTTGCCGGTACCGTTCGCGCCGACTACCGCCATCATCCTCGGCAACTTCTCGAATTCCGCGTGCCTGAAGGCCCGGTAGTTCCGTATGGCGATGTGTTCGATCTGCATCGCCATCACCTTGGCCGCACCATCACCACTCTCCGAGCGGGTCGTCCACTGTCAGCAACCGGAACTGACGGAACCGACATCGCGGGTTTGGATGCGGCTGACGCCGTGCTCGCGCATCAGAACCGCGGTGTGCAGGGAGTGCATCACGTTCCCGCGCAGATCGGGTCAGTTCCGACAGGGCCTGCGCCAGCACGATCACGACCGCAAGTCGCGCAGCGCGTCGAGGGTCGTTCGGACAGCCGGCGACTGGAATTCAAGCTGCTTCAACCGGGCGACCACTTCTCGTCGCCGATCATCGGCAACGCGGTCGAGGAACCGTTCGCAGTAATCCTCGAGGCTTACGAGGACCGCGGCCGGCGTTCGCCTGCGACACACCAGAACGGGCTCGCCGCCACGTTCGAGCCGGCCGAGAACCTTGCCAAGGGATTGACGAAGCTCCCCAGCGTTCACGCTCTCCACATCTTGCGGCAGTATCCCACCTGCATGGCTCGCTGTCAAGAACGTGACCGCGGTCTCTTCCGCCGCCGAGGACTCTCCGCCGCCAGCGGAACGGCGGGCCGGGTTCCGGGCCGTTTCGGGTTCCCGCGCGTCGGGGACAGGCTCGGACAAGAGCGCCGCGAGGGCGTCTCCGATCCGCTCGGCCGCCGCCTCGGTCTCGCGGTCGCCGACATGCGCGTAGCGGAGCGTCATCCGGACCTGGGAATGGCCGAGCAGGCGCGAAACCACTGGCAGCGGAACGGACTGCATCACGGCGTGGCTCGCGAAGGTATGCCGAAGATCGTGCAGGCGCGCGTCCGCGATCCCTGCCTGTCGGCGCACCTTCCGCCACAGGGACAGCTCGCCCGAACGGCTCTGCGACGCATCGGCCAGCCAAGGGAACACGTACGCGCTGCCCGCTCGGGGCTGCCGCTCGAGAACGGCGCGCGCTCGCACGTTCAGCAAGACCGTCCGCGGGCCGGTCTTGCTGTCTGTCAGATGCAGCGACTCCTCGCTGACCTCCGACCAGCGCAAGTGCACGATCTCGCTCTTCCGGCACCCGGTCAACAGCAGCAGACGAATGATCTCCGCCTGTTGCTCGCCCGAGCCGCGTCCGCGATGCGCGTCCAGAGCCTCATGCAGGCGGTCGATTTCGACGCGCGACAGAAAGCGTGTCCGCTGGAGACGCCGATTGTGTCGGACGTCGCGAGTCGGATTGGTCGTGACGTGTCCGCACGCGACGGCGTGATTGAAAATCTGCCGCAGCACGTCCAGCGTGCGGTTCGCTCCGGCCGGTGCCGTCCGGCTGTAGCAATCGAACCACAGGTGGACCGCCTTCCGGCCGATTCGATCGAGCCGCCGCGCACCGAAGGTCGGCAGCAGTTGGGCCCGCAAGGCGCTGTCCATGCGCTTGCGAGTCGATGGCTTGCAGCGCTCGTAGCACGCCGACTTCCACGCTCCCGCGACGAAGGCACGGAGCGTCGGCGCGTCATCGCTCTGCATCCAGAACCGCTCCGACGGCTTCGACCGCGCTGCGAACCAGCGGGTTGGCGACGTGCGTGTATTTCAGCGTGGTGGCCGGGTCGCGGTGTCCCAGAAGACGACCGATGGTCAGCACGGTCTCGCCCCGCCGCAGCGCGAAGCTCGCGTAACTGTGGCGCAGGTCGTGCAGCCGCACGTCAGGCATGCCCGCCGCTGTGCGGACGACGCGCCAGCAGCGATACAGCGTCTCTGTCGGCATCGGACCGCCGCCGGTCGCCGCGGGGAAGGTCCACTCGACCGTGCGGGGTAGCCGGTCGAGCACGGCGCGGGCGGCCGACGCCAGCCAAACGGTCCGCGGGCCGGTCTTGCTGTCGCGCAGGAACAGATGGCCCTCGCGATAGTCCTGCCACCGCAGCGTCCGGACCTCGCCCTGCCGGCAGCCGGTCAGCAGCAGGAGGCGCACTACCGCAACGGCCAGTGGCACGACGGTCTCGTGCGCCGCCAGCGCTGTCCCGAGCCGTCGGATCTCGTCGCCGGTCAGAAACCGCTCGCGTCCGCGCTCCCGGTAACGTCTCAGACCCGTGCACGGGTTGCTGTCGTCCGGCCGGTGGCCGTAGGTCTCCGCCTGACGCAGGATCACCGACAGGATCGGGAGCGAGCGGTTCGCCGCCGCCGGCGTCGCGTGCAGGGTTGCGAACCAGCGTTGCACGTCATGGTGCGTGATGTCGCCGATCGGGCGGCCGCGGAACCAGGGCAGAATCTGATTGCGCAGGTACGCGCGGTTGACGGTGGTGGTCCGCGGCTTCCAGGCGCGGCCGTAGCGGCGGAAGACCTCCTCGGCGACGGCCTCGAAGGAAGCGTGACCGGCTGTAGTGCGTGAAGTGCTAGGATTTCCCATGAAGATGATTCTCGACGGCGATGGTTCGGTCATGCAGCGCCTGCGGGAAGAGTGGTGATGCCCGCGGCCGGCGAGATGAGTTGCAAGTCGGGACGCCGGCGCGGCTGGAGACCGTTGGGCAGTGCATGATCTGACGAAGACTCTCGAGAGAATCCGGCACGGGATCTCGCGGAGCGCATACCCCAACGAGACGGCGGTCCGCACCCGGATCGTTCAACCCATCCTCCACGCGTTGGGATGGGACGTATACGATCCTGACCAAGTCTGCGCCGAATACTCGCTGAGGTTGAAGACCTCGACGCGGCGGATCGACATGGCGCTGTGCGTGTCGAACCGCAACCCGCGGTGCATCGTCGAACTGAAGTCGACCGAGTGCGTGCTGAAACGGATCGGCCAATCCGATGGCGACCGGCAATTGTTCGAGTACTCCTTCCACGCCGGCGCCCCGTTGGCCTTGCTGACGAACGGCGTCAACTGGCGCTTCCACTCGACGCAGAGCGCCGGAACGTATGCAGAACGCCTTGTCAGCACCTTCGACATCGAGACGGATTCGCTCGACGAGGTCGCCGCGAAACTCGAGCGTTATCTGTCCTGCGCGAACACCAAGTCGGGGAAGGCCGCCGACTTCGCGCGGGAAGATCTCAACGCGCGGCTCGATAGGCACAAGGCGCGGGAGGCGATTCCGCGTGCATGGGCGCAACTTGTCGCAGGCGACCTCGACGAGCGCTTGGCGGTCCTGCTGACACAGGCGACGTCGTTGCTTACCGAAGGCAGCCCCGCGAGACGGGACGTTGCTGACTTTCTGCGCCGCCTGAAGCCGGATGATGGCCGTCAACAGCGCAGGACGTCCGACACTCCCACGCCTGGATCGAGAAAGGCATCAGCGCGGCCGGAGGCGCGGGTGCTTGGCCTTGGAATCGCCGTTCCTACCCGGCCGGAATCGCCCGCACCCGGCAAGGGCGCAGTGCGCTATCGGCTGCTCGGCGAGGAGCGGCGCGCAAGGAACGCCAAGGAGGCGTACGTGGCGATATTTGCAGCCCTGGCCGCACGCGATCCGGGTTTCCTGCCGCGGGTCGACCCGAAACTGCGCGGCCGCAAGAATCGCGGTGTGGCGCGGACCAGGCAAGAGCTGTCCTCGAACGAGTCGATGGCGAGCGGCGGAGCCTCGTTGCCGGGCAACTGGTGGTTGCTTGCGTATCTGAGTAATGACCGGAAGATGCGGTATCTGAGAATCGCATGCGACGGTGCCGGGATTCGGTTTGGCGACCGGGCCGGACTTGACATCGGTCTTCCGAACGTCAGACGGCGCGGCGACGCTGAACTTCATGTTTCTGCGGTTGAGAAATGAGAAAGAAACTGATCGAGACCGCCCTGCCGCTCGACGAGATCAACGTGGCGGGGGCACGGGAGAAGTCTGTCCGGCACGGTCACCCCTCGACGCTGCATCTGTGGTGGTCACGCAAGCCGCTGGCGGTGGCGCGGGCGGTCCTCTTCGCGCAGATGGTGGACGATCCGTCGGAGTACGTCGACGTGCTGCTGTCGAACCCGGAGAGGAAGCGTGCGGCGCAGCGGGCGCTCCGGCAGCGGCGTGCGGCCGGCGATGAAGCAGCGGGTGCCAATGGGACGGACGGTCAGGTGCTGCGGGAGATCGCGGCCGAGCGGGAACGCGAGCGGCTGTTCGGCATCCTCCGGGACCTCGTCGTGTGGGAGAACACCACCAACGAGACGGTGCTCGAGCGCGCGCGGGCCGAGATCCGGCGGAGCTGGCGGCGGGCGTGCGCCGAGCACGCCGGCCATCCGCGTGCGCCCGAACTGTTCGACCCGGATCGCCTGCCGGCGTTCCACGATCCGTTCGCGGGCGGCGGTTCGCTGCCGCTGGAGGCGCAGCGCCTCGGCCTCGAGGCGCACGCCAGCGACCTGAACCCGGTGGCGGTGCTGATCAGCAAGGCGATGATCGAGATCCCGCCGCGGTTCGCGGGCCGGGCGCCGGTGCACCCGGAGGCGCGGGCCGAGCGGAACCTGGTCGAGAGGACGTGGCGCGGCGCGCGGGGGCTGGCCGAGGACGTGCGGCGCTACGGGCGGTGGATGCGGGACGAGGCGGGGAATCGAATCGGGCATCTGTATCCGCGGGCCGAGATCACGCCGGAAATGGTCAGGGAGCGTCCCGACCTGAAGCCGTACGAGGGCCGGGAGCTGACGGTCATCGCGTGGCTGTGGGCGCGGACGGTGAAGAGCCCCAACCCGGCCTTCGCCGACGTGGACGTGCCCCTCGCGTCGACGTTCATGCTGTCGACGAAGAAGGGCAAGGAGGCGTGGGTCGAGCCCGTGATCGAAGGCCGGCGGTACCGATTCACGGTGCGGGTGGGCGCGCCGCCCGATGCGGTAGCGGCCAAGCGGGGTACGAAGCTCGCGCGCGGGGCGAACTTCCGGTGCCTGATGTCAGGGTCGCCAGTACCCCCGGCTTACGTCAAGGCAGAAAGCATGGCTGGTCGGATGGGATCGGGCCTGATGGCCGTCGTTGCGGAAGGCGGCGGCAGGCGCGTGTATCTCTCGCCGACTCATCGCGACGAAGATGCGGCGTCGCGAGCGCGGCCGCGCTGGATCCCTGACGAAACGATGAACCGCGACACGACCAACTTGGTTAGCGGTCGTGGCTACGGTTTCTTTACATGGGCCGACCTATTCACGTCTCGCCAGCTCGTCGCCCTCACTACCTTCTCCGACCTCGTCGGGGAGGCCGCCGAGCGCGTCCGTCGCGACGCCGCGGCCGCCGGCCTGCCCGACGACGGCAAGCCGCTGCGCGACGGCGGGACGGGCGCGACCGCGTACGCCGAGGCGGTGTCCCTGTATCTGGCGTTGGCGGTGGATCGATTGGCGATGAGTGGGAACAGCCTTGTTCGGTGGAACCCCGTTGGACAAAAAGCTCAACACTGCTTTGGGCGGCAAGCGCTTCCGATGGTGTGGGATTACGCCGAACCAAATTTTCTGGGAACCGCCACGGGCAGCGTCGACGCCGCCATCACGTGTGTGGTCGACCCTCTGACTATCGCCCTGCCTCCGCACGTACCTGGGGTGACTGACCAAGCGGACGCTACGACAAGAGAGCTGCAGTCGTCGTCACGGATGATCTCAACGGACCCACCGTACTACGACAACATCGGCTACGCGGACCTGTCGGACTTCTTCTACGTCTGGCTCCGACGGTCCCTGAAGCCGGTGTTCCCCAATCTGTTCGCAACGCTGGCGGTCCCGAAGGCGGAGGAACTGGTCGCCACGCCGTACCGGCACGGGAGCAAGAAGGCTGCGGAGGACTTTTTTCTCGACGGAATGACACAGGCGCTTCAACGGCTCGCGGAACAGTCTCATCCCGGCTTCCCCGTGACGGTCTACTACGCCTTCAAGCAATCGGAAACGAAGGGCTGGGAGACGTTCCTGGACGCCGCGATCCGCTCCGGATTCGCGATCACCGGCACGTGGCCGATGCGGACGGAGCTTGGCAATCGGTTGGTCGGCATGGGCACGAACGCCCTCGCCTCCAGCATCGTCCTCGCCTGCCGACGCCGGCCGGCCGACGCGCCCGCGGGGACCCGCCGCGAGTTCGTCACGGCGCTGCGCGCCGAGCTGCCCCGGGCCCTGCACCTCCTGCAGTCCGGCAACGTCGCCCCCGTCGATCTCGCCCAGGCCGCCATCGGCCCCGGCATGGCCGTGTACACGCGCTACGGGAGGGTGCTGGACGCCGAGGGCCGGCCGCTCTCGGTGCGGGAGGCTCTCGCGCTGATCAACGAAGCCCTCGACAAGGTACTGGAGGACCAGGAGGGCGATCTCGACGCCGCCACGCGCTGGGCGCTCGAGTGGTTCGCGCAGCACGGCTTCACCGAAGGCGGATTCGGGGAGGCGGAGACGCTCTCCAAGGCGAAGAACACCGACGTCGCCAGCATGGTGGAGACCGGAATCGTAATGTCGAAGGGTGGAAAGGTGCGTCTACTTAGGTCAAACGAGCTGCCCGACGACTGGGACCCAAGATCCGACACAAGGCCGACCGCTTGGGAAATGGTCCACCATCTGATCCGGGATCTTGATGAGCATGGCGAACGTGGTGTCGCAGAGATCGTAGCTGCACTCGGCACCTACGCCGAAACAGCTCGTGAACTCTGCTACCGCCTTTATACCTTGTGCGACCGAAAGAAGCGTGCGGCCGAGGCGCTATTGTATAACACCTTGGTGCAGAGCTGGTCGGAGATTTCCCGACTGGCGAACGATTTGGAGACTGAACCAGAGGGTTCTAAAGAGCAGGGCGATCTATTCAAAGGCGAGTGATGACTCCAATTCGAATCTATCAATGGATCTGAGTGGCCTAGACAAGTCCATATCGAGAACATCATAGCCGAGCAACCCTGTTCATAGGCATGCGCGTAGTGGATGGCCTTGGGAGGGAATGATAAGGGATAGCGCCCAACAGCGCCCCATCCAGCTGGCTTGATTGCTTCGTAGCTACGTCGGCCCCAATTGTTTCCAGTTGGGCGCGAACTACAGGATATACGGACGACGCGAAGGACTATGAAATCCTACCCTTCAAGCATGTGTCCGTCAAGCACTCTGTCAGCAAATCCGTTTCCGAACAAGTGCACGCTAACGGCGTCGAGCCGTTCCTCCGAAGAGACATCCATGTCGCATACCTGAGATCCGAGTACAAGCACGCCTGCCCAAGCCAGAGCACCGGACGGCTGCGGCTAAGCTGGCGAACTCGACAATGTCGGCGAGTTCCGGACGGGCTTGCGTGGGCGGCCGACCGCAACAGATTACGGCCCTAGGGCCGCGCTCGATCCAACGAACACAGCCACCCACGGTGTCGCGCAGGCTCCGTCGCCCCGTGCTCTATCGTCTGTTTTCATTGCGCGGGGTGAGGCGGCCGGAGTGCCCGCATGGCTGTTGGGATCGCAATCCGGGGCTGGCGCTCCGCCTGTCAGAATGATTGACGTGCTGTCCCCGCTTCCGTCACCCATGATCTCAACCCAGCGCTGCCGCGCCCGTGCCCGATTTCATGCCCTCCGAGTGAACACGCCGCATTCATGTGTCCATGGGTGAGTCGTGAAGTGGTGCTAGTTACGAAAGGGAATTATATAGTGCCCGTGACAAAACTCGTATCCCCTTGACAACAAAGGCGTTAGGTCCAATCTCTCAAGGCGAAGATTTCGCTGGAATGCTACGACTAATCCGAAATCCTGGCGATTCTGGGTAGAGCGCGGAAATCTTCGCGATTGGCGTCTGAGCAACTTCCGACCTTGGGCCCTATATGTTGTGTTTGGAGATCCATCCGACCTCAGGATGTAGTATGAAATGCTGATCGGGCCAGAATTCAGGGGTTTTGTCACAAGCACTATATATCTGAGTGCCGACAACGCCATATCCGGCTAGAACTGCTCTGATTGGGGACGTCGGCGTCTAGCTCGGGTCTTTCGTGTGCGGCCGAGGTGGGCACCGAAGGGTCGGTTCGTATCTGAATCGATTCTGCAAGCGGATTTGGCGGCGCACGGACTAGTGAGGCCGCCTCGGGCGCCCCGGTGGAACCCGGATTGCCGTGGAGAGGCTCCCCTTCCAAGACGGCTGCATCTATGAATAGTCCAGGCCGGACACCGGTCGCGGCGCGGGATTCCGGATCCGGAGCGCCCTTCGCACCGAGCGTGAAGAGAGGCTGCAGCTGACCGGCTAGACCGTGCTCCGGCCGCGACTGCGGCCTTGCCGACCAGTTGCCGGTAGGTCAGCGTCCGGCCGACCAGGCCCCGCGCCATGCGCCGCATCTGTTCCGCCGTGTCGCAGTCGCGGTCGTTGCACCGTCCCGCGAACTCCGTCAGGTAGCGGCCGAGATGACGGACGCTCATCCGGTGATAGGTTCCGTACAGGCCGCGCTTGAACAGGGACCAAAACGACTCGATGCCGTTCGTATGCGCTGCCCCGCGCACGTACTCGCCGCGGGAGTGCCTGACGGCTTCGTGCGGGAACTCCTCCATGCCGGCGCAGGCCGCCGCCTCGTCGGAGCGGAGCTGCGCGCCCGGCACGACGCGGGCGCGCACGAAGCCCTGCAGGTCGCCCTTGGCGGTGCCCGGCAGCGGCCGCGCGGCCACTGCGTTCGTGGCGCGGTCCCGCGCCCCCGCCACGGGTGTCTTGCCAACGGGCCCGCGCCCGGCGCGGGCCTTCTTCCTCTCGTGCTTGTTGCGCTCCTTGCCGCCGACGTAGGTCTCGTCCACCTCCACCGGGCCGGCGAACAGGCCCTGATGCCGCTCCCAGCACGCGCGGATGCGGTGCGCCAGGTGCCAGGCCGACTTCTGGCTGATGCCCAGGTCGCGGTACAGCTTCATGCTTGAGACGCCCTTGATGCCGGTAGTCAGCAGGAACAGGGCGACAGCCCAGGTGCGGTAGCCGAGCTTGGTGTCGGCCATCACGCTGCCGGTGCGCACGGAAAAGCGCCTGCCGCAGCCGCGGCAACGGTACGGCATCGAAGGGTGGGCCGTGCCGGACTGCACGCTGGAGCCGCGGCAGTGGGGGCATACCGGACCGTCGGGCCAGCGCATGGAGGCGAACCACTTTTCCGCGGATTCGTCATCGCGGAACATGGCGATCACTTCAATCAGAGTGATGCCTTTACGAAACCACTTCCCGGGACATTCCTGCTTCATAGACGACCTCATATATTGGAACTATTCTATCAAAATACTCCACCAAATGTCAACAGATATCCAGAATAAATATCAAATTGATTTACCTGATTACCAACGAACACCAGACGAGGATATGCTATACTGGAGGAGGTCGGAAATCTCTAATAGGAAAGGGGATAGCAGCTGAAACGCAATCGCGTGCAATTCCAGAAGGGACTCAGCCTGGGCAAGTTCCTGCAGCACTACGGCAGCGAGGGGCCATGCGAGCACGCCGTCTTCAACGCCCGCTGGCCGGACGGCTTCCGCTGCCCGGAGTGCGGCTCCCGACGGCACTGCCGTATCCGCTCCCGCAAGCTCTGGCAGTGCCATGCCTGCCACCGCCAGACCTCCCTCGTCGCCGGCACGATCTTCGCCGCCACCCAGCTGCCGCTGACCGTCTGGTTCCTGGCGATCCACCTGCTGACGCAGGGCAAGCACGGCGTTTCGCCGCTGGAACTGGCGCGGCAGCTGGGCGTGAGCCGGAACATGGCCTGGAAGGTGAAGCACAAGCTCCTGCAAGCGATGAAGGAGCGCGACGAGCGCGTGCCGCCGGGCGGCATCGTGCAGGTGGACGATGCCTACTGGGGCGGGGAGCGGACCGGCGGCAAGCACGGGCGCGGCGCGGCGGGCAAGACGCCGTTCGTCGCCGCCGTGCAGGTCACCGCCGACGGCCAGCCGGCAAGGATGCGCCTGAGCAGCGTGGCCAGCGTGGCGGGCTTGCGCAAGAAGACGCTGGCAGCGTGGGCCGGGCGGCACTTGCAGCCCGGCACGGAGGTGCATTCCGACGGCTTGGCCTGCTTCCGGGGCGGGGCCGACGCCGGCTGCGAGCACGTGCCGACCGGCACCGGAGGCGGGAAGCGGAGCTGCGGGGATTCCCGCTGCGTCTGGAGCAACACGCTGCTGGCGCACGTCAAGCAGTCCCTGGCGGGAACCTGCCATGCGCTCGACGGCAAGCACCTGCCGCGGTACCTCGCCGAGTTCCGCTACCGCTTCAACCGCCGCTACGACCTGCAGGCGCTGGTCCCCCGCCTGCTCCACGCCTCCGTGCGCACCCCGCCCATGCCTTACCGCCTCCTAACCTTGGCTGAGTCTTGTGGGTAATCAGGTCTTATTATGGCTTGATAATTTGCCGACTCGATTCCCTCGGAACTCAGATATATAATTCCCTTACGAAAGGCTATGACTCTGCCGCTGGGCACAACAGGGTCAAGCAAGTCGAGCCTACCTGCCCTGATGCCGCAAACCTTGCAAGTGGACCGGCGACTCGGCGCGTTCCGGAACGTATGACAAACGCCACGGCGTCTCGAAGATGATCCCAATGACGGCAGAGGTTCTCCATGAGAGAGTCGCCCCGCCGACCGGCTGGTGCCGGCCGCACAACGAGATGCACGACTCTAGCGAGTGGTTGTAACAACACCCACTCACCTTGGGGCAGGCAACAGGAGATGGGGTGGATTCTTGATTGGTATTTTGTCTATTCTGTTAATGTTCTAGTATTCCTCAATGCAGTGACCTCAATGGACCGCACTATCCACTGCGCGTCCGTGGGTGTCGGCAAGACTACGGGTCGAAGAATTCCAGATTCCCGTGTCATTCGGCCCGAAATGCCGGGATTCGTGATTATCTTCGCTGAAGTATCATCGTGCGACTTCCGAGGATCCTTGCGAAATCGCAACAATCGACAAGGAACACGGCGTATAATACGAAGATATTGAAAATATAGGTCGCATGTGCCGAGAACATGCTCGATTCGCGCCACTCCGGCCCAAATGGGGGGCCGGTCCCGGGCACTAGCTAGGGGACTTCAACGCCGTCCAGCACCCGCTGCACGATGTCCTCGGGCGAGAGTTCTTCCGCTTCCGCCTCGTATGTCACCATGACGCGGTGCCGTAGAACGTCCGGGGCCACCGACTTGACATCTTGCGGGATCACGAATCCCCGGCCTTGCAGCATCGAGCGAGCGCGCGCTGCCATGGCGAGATAGATCGTGGCTCGGGGCGATGCGCCGTGCCGAATCCACTCGCCGATATCCAGCTTGTATTCCTCGGGCCGCCGGGTCGCCTCGATTAGGTCAACGATATACTCCTCGATCTTCGCGTCCATGTAGACCGAGTCAGCCAGCTGCCGCAGCCGCACGATGTCGGCCGGGGCGAGAACCGGGGCGACTTCGTGCTCCACTCGAGTTCGCGCCATGCGTCGGAGGATCTCGAGTTCCTGTGCCCGCGTCGGGTAGCCCACGCGCAGCTTGAACATGAATCTGTCGACCTGCGCTTCCGGCAGCGGATAGGTGCCTTCCTGCTCGATCGGATTCTGCGTGGCGAGCACTAGGAATGGATCGTCAAGCGCATAGGTCTCTTCCCCGATCGTCACCTGTCGCTCCTGCATGGCCTCGAGCAGGGCGCTCTGCACCTTAGCCGGGGCGCGGTTGATCTCGTCGGCCAGCACGACATTGGCGAAGATCGGGCCCTTCTTGGTGCTGAAGCCTCCGTCCCGCGGGGAGTAGATCATCGTGCCGATCAGGTCGGCCGGTAGCAGGTCGGGCGTGAACTGGATTCGCCGGAACGAGGCTCGGATCGCCCCGGCGAGCGTCGTCACGGACAGCGTCTTCGCAAGACCCGGCACGCCCTCGATGAGCACGTGATTGTTGCAAAGCAGAGCGAGAATGAGTCCGTCGACCAGCGCTTCCTGTCCGACGATGATCCGTCCGATCTCGCGACGCACCGCGGCCAGCACGGCCGCCTCGGACTCGACCCGCCGGCCGATTTCGCGGACGTCCGCCCCCTGCGATGCTTGGTCCCGCCCCGATTCTGAAGGCACTCCTAACTCTCCCCTAACCAATCTAGCAAGCGCCAATTCCCTACCGACACCTAGGGAGGCCCAGCGGACGCCCCTGCGCTGGCCTCCCCGTGCACGATCTCGGCGAGATAGCCCTGGGCCAAGATGGCAGCGCCGTTGACCTGCTCGGTCACGAACGCGAATCCGTGCGCGTGCCGGAACTCGCACTCGGCGACCAAGTAGCCCTGGAAGCCTGCCAAGGGCGCGAGACCGTTAGCCGGGCTGCCGCTTGAGACAGTGAAGGCCAGCTGCTTGCCGGGCTGCACAGAAGCCGACCTCTGGATGGACGGCTCGACCGGCTGGCCGGACTGCCGCGAGCCGTGGTAGCGCAGGATGCACTGGCCGGACTCGTGCCTGGTACCAAGCGGGTCGGCCGAAGTGTTCGCTATCACGACCCCGGTGTCGAAGTTAGTGCGGCTTGTAACGAAGGGGAAAAACAGAGTCGTGCCGCAGTCGACAAGGTCAATCCGCGGTCGGCCTCGCCGGTTGACGTTGACGAAACGCTGCCCGTAGTCCCCGCGACCTCCAGGCGATGGCGGCCCGGCCGGGGCGAGGCCGACGGACAGGACTACTCTGCTGCCGAAGGCCGCCCTTGCATTGAGGTCTGTTCGCTCGAAGCGGATGGGAATGCTGCATTCCTCCCGGACCAGCGGGTCGGCCTGCGTGACCTCGTACACGGCCCGCGCCCCGAAGTCCTCGCTCGCGAGCATGGACCGCTCGCCTCCGGCGCTGCCGGCAAGCGACCCGCCGAGCCCGCTGGCGGAAGCGCCCTCGACTAACCGCAGCTCCAGCGTACCGGGCAGTCCGTCGGGCGCACATGCGACGCGGGTCGGCGCGAAGACTGACACCCCCGCCGGAAGGCCGGCCAGCGCGACGCGGATCCGCGTGCCAGCCAGCCCGGCGTCGGGATCGAAGCCGTCCGCGGCGAGGCGGTAGAAGGCCTCGTCCCAGCCCGGGTCACCTGGCCGGTCCGAGGCAACTCCCCTTGTCTTGAAGGCGGTGGCGAATCCCTCGGAAACGGCGACTTCGGAGACTGTCTCGCCATGGGAGCAGAGGCGCTCGGGCACCGGGGAGCGCACTCCAGCCTTCAGCCCCGCAGCGGCTTCCGCTACCCGCAGGAGGCCGCCTTCGATCCGCACCGTCGCGCCCGGAGCGGCCACATCCAGCGAAGCCTCGATCGGGATAGCCACCGCGGTCGGCTCGCCGCTAGCACCCAGCTCGGAGGCGTTGGCACGAATGTTGGTCAGGCGGATGGTGGTCGCGCGGGGGTGACATCCGCCCGGAAGCCCGTACCGTCCGGAGCAGTCCGCCACCGGCGCCGCACGGCCTCCGTCGGCACCCGTCGGCGCACCGGGGATCGGAATCGCGACTCCGCGCCAAGTCAGGGTGCCGCGCTGCGAGGAGTCCCGGTACGCCAGCATCGGATCCTGGACTGTCCTGTCGGCATGGCCGCACGAGGCGAAGGTGCGCGCCGCGCCGGACGCAGGGCAGTCCTTGCCGTTGACGACGAGGACCGCGTCTGCCAGTGCCCCTCCGGTGCCCACGCGGTTGCCGACAGCCACATTCAGCGAGAGCCTCACATCCGCTTCCAGAAACCCGCTCGAGAAAGGCCTAGTAACCGCGGTAACCGCGCCGGAGTTGTAGCAGGTAAGCAGAATGTCGCCCACCAGCTCGCTCGTGCCCTCGAGCCGCACGAGGGGCACGGTTGCCGTCGCCGTGCAATAGATGTCACCCAGATCCGCGCTCGGGTCCGGGAGCGTCTCTTGGGCTCGGGCCCCGCAGCAGGCGAGCAGCAGGACCGCCCAGCGGGCCCCGCACCGGCCGGGCCGGTTTAGTCCCATCAGGACACTCCTGGCCAGACGGACTCGAGCGCTCACGGCTGGCCCTCGCCCATCGGCAAGCGCCTGCCGCCCGGGCCCAGCGGAACGACAGGGGCTAGATAGCCCATCGCCAAGTCGGGGATGTCGCCGAAGCCGTCCGAGATGAAGGCGTAGCCGCGAGCGTCCGGATAGCCGCAGACCGCCATGATGTAGCCTTGAAACTGCTCCGTTCCGACGATGTTCTGTTCCAAGTTGCCAGCCGCAAGGTTGAATGACAGCTGCTCCCCGGGATCGATAGCCGTGGAGTGCTGCACCAGCAGCACTCCACGGCCTTCGGAAGTCGAGCCGTAGTAGTGCAGGTCGCAGGAGGCCGCCCGGCCCGGCGACGAACTCGTCAGCGCCTGCCTCGATCCGTGAGTGATGAGGAGCGACGTGGAAAAGCCCGCTTGGTTCGTTACGAACGGAAAGAGCAGCGTAGTTCCGCAGGCGGCGAGGTCAATGTCGACGGCACTGGACAGAGGCGGAGCGGCGAACCGAGGAACCGGCGCGTCCTCGCTCGAGACGTAAGCAGCACCGAGAGGCCCTAGCCCTGCCCGCACGCTGACGCGAGCGCTTGACACCCGGTCGGATTCTGACTCGAGCCGGACGGGCACGTGACAGTCCTCCACCCGCGTGGGATCGTCCGACTGCACCTCGTAGACAGCCCTCCCGAAACCGTGGTCCAAGGCGACCGCGACAGTGGGCGGCGACTCGAGCGGGCCGTGGCCGGCGACCCCGCCGGTGCCGTCTCGTCCGTGCCCGCTCACCAAGCCGAGAGTGGCCCTGTCCCTGCCGTCGGCGTCGCTGCCGTCGTGGTCGGGCTGGTGGCATCCCACCGCCGGTGACAGGCTCACCGATACGTCGTCCGGCACGTCGTGGAAGTCGAGGAGAATGCGCGTCGAAGCGCTCCCCGAGCGTTTCGCTGGCACGGCTGTGAAGGCGTGGGTAAAGCCCTCCTTCAGCCGAATTGAAGCCCTGCCCCGTAGGTCGCCGAGACAGGCGGCGGAGGAGGACGCCTCGGCAACTTCCACGGCGACTCCCGGAATCGGGAAGCCGAGCCTCACCACGCTGTTTCTCACGGCGACGGCTGTATCTGAGCGAACGCTCACCGTCGCCGTGACGGGAGGACTGGGTTGCCCGGTACCGGCCACTAGGCGCAGCTGCGAAGCGTTGCCCCGGATTCCGCGGATCCGCAGCGTCGCTCGGGCCGCGGACGGCGGCAGGGTCACGTCGAGCCATTCGAGCGTCGTGGGCGACGCGAGGCGCCCGAACTGCGGGTCCTGCACGTCCGCGCGCGGAGCGTCGCAAACCCCGAACGAAGAACCGCTGGTGCTCGGCGCGTCGCAATCGTTGTCGTTCACCGAGAGGACGGCATCGCTCAGCTCGCCGTCGCCGCCCGCGCCGACGGCGTTGGAAACGCTCACGTTCAAGGTGACCGAGACGTCAACCCGCACATCCGGGGCTGCCGACGGGCCTGCGCCGCCATTGGCATCGCACGTCAGGACGATGTCAGCGAGAGACTCGGCGATACCGCCGGCGTAGACGGGCCCGGGAGATGCCGCGGTCGTGCAGGAGAGAAGCGGCCGGGGCTGGCCGGAAGCCAGCCCCCAGGGGCCGACGCACGCCAACCCGGCGGCAAGCCATGTGCGGACCGGGACCACGCGCACGCTCCCAAGTCTCATCTTGCCACAGGGAACGGGAGCCCGGCCCGAAAGCGGGCCGGGAGGTCACGCCACCAGGTCGAACGCCTTGCGCATGGCCTCGGCGGCGAGCCGGCTGGCCTCGCCGTCGTCCATTTCGCTGAGCTTGCGCGAGAACGGCTCGGCGCGAATGGGCCCGTCGTAGCCGATCGCCACCAGCGCTTCCAAGAACTCCCGGAGGTCGATCACGCCCGTGGCGAGCGGAAGCTCGCGTCGGTTGTCGTGCTGCTCGTCCCGCGGAATCCCGCGAGGCGCGTCGTTGAGATCCGCCGAGACGACCTCGCTGGCGGACAGGGCGCGGATGTCGTCGCCGGTCTCGCGAGAAGTCCACCAGTGCCACGAGTCCAGGACGAAGCCGACATTGGGCCGGTTGATTTCCGCGATCAGGTCCTTGGTACCTGCCATCGTATGCACGAACGAGTGACGGGAGGCCGTCCAGTTCCGCTTCGTGCCGACATACTCTAGGCCTAGGCGCAGGCCGTGGTCGCCGAGAACCTCGGCAACGCGCCGCAGGCGCGCCGCCGTCCGCTTGAAGTTTCGCACGTAGGTCAGCGTCTCGCTCGAAGGCGTCAGCCAAGTCCCGACACGGGCCGCTCCGGCCCGTTGCAGCGCGTCCGCCTTCGGCGCAAGGGAGCCGATCCCGTCCTCGAATTCTGCGTCGCCCCCGCGGAAGTTCACCGGTAGACCGGCCGCCGCCCATCGCAGGCCGCGCATATCGAGGGCATCGACATGACGCCGGACCCCGTCCCTGAGCAGGTCGGCCGGAAAGGGTTGTACCGACTCGAAGCCGTACCTAGCGGCCATGACGATTGCGTGCGCCTGGTCAGCCTCGACCCCGAGGCTGCCGGGCACAAAAGCTGTGTAGAACTTACGCTTGCCGGCCGCGCCCGCGACGGCGGCCAACGCGCCCAGGAACGCCCTGCGTCCCAGAGGAATCGACGGCGGGACAACTGCCATGCCACCGAACTATAGCAGGCAATCCTCCCGCCGCCGAAACAGGGGAATCTAACGAAACAGGGGAATCTAAGATTGGCGGGATGCTGGTACCATTGCTAGCTGGGGGGACTGGTGACGGATCGCAGCTTCATCCAGCGTCACGAGAAGATCCGGGAGCAGGCCGGGGCCCGTCCCCGGCGAATGTCGCCGTGGACAGTCTGGCTGTACGGCATTCCGGCCGTGGCCGTGCTCGGCGGCGTGCTTCACGTAAACGGCATTGGCCCGTTCCAATCGCTCGTCGAGACGCTTGGCAAGGAGGCAGATCTGAAGGAGCAAATCGAGCGTCTCGAGAGCGAGAACGAGGCCTTGGAGGCGGAGGTCGACGCGCTCATGCCGGGCCGATTCGGCATCGAGAAGCGGGCTAGGGAGCAGCTGGGCTGGTCCAGACCGGGCGAGATCGTGATCCACATCCCCGATAAGCGTTAGCCGGGCCGCGCTCGGCCCGCTGACAGACGAGTCCGGTCCCGCCTGCGGATCGTGACCGCAAAACTGCGAGGGCCGCCAGCATCGTTTCGGGCGACGAGGGCAGCTGCCCTTCGCGGTCACCGATAGCCGGAACTCGTGGTGCTAGAGCGCCGGTTTCAGGCCGTTGGACGTGCGGACGGGCCAAGGCGGGAAGATTCAGAGCGGGGAGACTCGGCCTCCTTTGTCAGCGTCGACCTGTCGCATGTCAGTGCGTCGATCCTTTGCGATCACCCGGGGCGCGCTGGCAGCTCGTACACGAGGTCCGGCGTTCCGGGCGCTCGGGCCGACAACCCGACCCCGGGTAGTCCTCACTGGAGACCGCGAGGGAGATCGATCTGGGATTATCGGGGGCAATGCCTACGAGTATTCCGCCTGGCTCTCGCACCAAGGCCCGCAGATGTAGCGAAGTTCGACCGGTTTCATGAGTCTGCGGGCAGCCTCTTTCGGTGACACCTCGGGTACCGTTTTCGCCCATCAAGCTTGGCATTGGATGACTGGCGGGTCCGGCGCGCAATTGCGACGCAGCGCATCCAGAGCCGATTCACTGGCTTCGGTCTCCTAGCCCGCATTATTCATGAATGCGGCGCAGGCTCATGGATCCGGTTTCCGGGCTCTCGATGGCCGCCGAATCTGCTTCCGAATCACCTGCGGGCGGGAAATGTGGGGCGTCTCGCGAGCGGCGTGCGGGCCTCGGGCACCTCGGCGGCGGTGCCCGCCCGGGAGACAGGCACGGTTTCCCCCGGCGGCGCCCAGCGCCTGCCGACGCACTCTCCCGATTGACCCGGCCCGGCGTCATATCGGCACGGCCCCCAAGCCCCGTGCCACCACCCAGGCGTCCCGGAACGGTGTCATCCGCGGCACGTGCAGCACGATCCGCTCCGCCGTGGCCGCGACCCGCCCCCCGGCTTCGGCAGGCTGAGGCGCAACCCGTCCACCTGGCGCTTCCGTAGTGGCGTCTCCCGCGCCTGCCAGCGCAGTTCCTGCATGATCGCGTAGGCCGACGCCGCGAGCGGTGCGCGGAACTGGTTCGCCGCGAAGCTCGAGCAGGCGACGCGGCCCATCCGCATCCCTTGCTTGAGCTCCTTGACGCGGTTCTTCACGTCCCCCCGCAGACGGTAGGTCCGCTCGTACAGGCGCTGCAGGCGGCCGCCCTCGTTGGTCACCACTTCGGGACGCGCCCGGGAAACTCGCTTACGTCCGCCTTGACGATCACGCGCCGCGACCGCGACCGGCGGCCCGCCCGGTAGACGAACTGCCCGTTCAGCGGGCCCGGGCCGCCGCGTCCGGCCGGCCCCCTTAGGTGCGGGCTCCCAGCCGCGGGTACTTCGCTCGCAACTGCTCCGGGCGGGACGGCGGGTCCCCCGCAGCCGCCGCTTCCCCACCCGGGTCCGCGCCCGGGGTGCCGCCGGGCGGGCGCCGGGCCTCGACGGCCGCCCGCAACGGGGCCGCGCGCCGCTCCGGCACCGCGTTCTTCTGCAGGCACACCACGTACTCCAGGCCCTCGCGCTCGCCATGGCCAGCAGCTCGTCCCCTTGGAAGCCCGCATCCAAGCGCAGGCGCAGCGTCACCCGCGGGAAGAATTCCCGCAGCAGCGGCAGCAAGCGGTCCGCGGCCGTGCCCGAGCGCGGCAGCGCCGCCACGAGATGCCGCTGGCGCTCGGCGTCGCGGCGCACCGCGCCCACCAGCGGCAAGTAGCAATGCGTGTCGCAGAAGCTGTTGAACAGCGCCAGCTGCCGGTGCCCGTGCGGCGGGTCGAAGTCCAGCTCGACGATGCTCGTCTCGGGGCGCTGCTCGCGCTGACACCGGAGGACGCAGCGGGCCGGCACCGCGGACATCGCGCTCGGCGCGTCCGCGGTGACGGCGTTCTCGAAGCGCGACAGGGTGGGCCGGGACGGCAGGTCGCGGCCCTGCAAGGGGTCGCCCCCGAGCGGCAGCTTGAACACGGGGTCGCCGCCAAGGCGCCCGGCGTCGTTGCAGTCCTCCTAGCCGCAGGCGAGGCCGTAGATGCGCTGGCGGAGCCTGTCGGCCAGGGAGTGGAGCCCCTCGGAGGGCTGGCGCCGGTCGCGCAGGCAGTCGGCGAACGCCGCGGTGAGGCCGGGAGCGCGGTCGGCGGCCTCGACCGGGACAGCGCCGCCGTCGGAGCTGCTGCGCTCGTGATCGAAGCGGACGGCGACGGGGCGGATTGCGGCACGGAACGCCTTGGGAGCCTGCGGCTGCGACCATGGATTCCATAGCACCTACCGCCTGAAAACAGTTGCAGTTGAGCCTTTTGCAAAAATCCCGAGCTCATAGAATTACCTGATTACCCACAAGACGCAGCCAAGGTTAGGAGGCGGTAAGGCCTGGGCGGGGTGCGCACGGAGGCGTGGAGCAGGCGGGGGACCAGCGCCTCCGGATCGTAGCGGCGGTTGAAGCGGTAGCGGAACTCGGCGAGGTACCGCGGCAGGTGCTTGCCGTCGAGCGCATGGCAGGTTCCCGCCAGGGACTGCTTGACGTTCCCCAGCATCGTGTTGACCCGGACGAAGCGGGAATCCCCGCAGCTCCGCTTCCCGCCTCCGGTGACGGTCGGCACGTGCTCGCAGCCGGCGTCGGCCACGCCCCGGAAGCAGGCCGGGCCGTCGGAATGCACCTTCGTGCCGGGCTGCAAGTGCCGCCCGGCCCACGCTGCCAGCGTCTTCTTGCGCAAGCCCGCCACGCTGCTCATACGCATCCTTGCCGGCTGGCCGGCGGCGGTGACCTGCACGGCGGCCACGAACGGCGTCTTGCCCGCCGCGCCGCGACCGCGCTTGCCGCCGCTCCGCTCCCCGCCCCAGCAGGCGTCGTCCACCTGCACGATGCCGGCCAGCGGCAGGCGCTCGTCGCGCTCCTTCATCATTTGCAAGAGCTTGTGCTTCATCTTCCAGGCGGTATTCCGGCTGACCCCCGGCTGCCGCGCCAGTTCCAGCGACGAAACGCCGTGCTTGCCCTGCGTCAGCAGGTGGAGCGCCAGGAACCAAACGGTCAGCGGCAGCTTGGTGGCGGCGAAGATCGTGCCGGCGACGAGGGAGGTCCGGCGGTGGCAGGCATGGCACTGCCGGAGCTTGCGGGAGCGGATGCGGCAGTGCCGCCGGGAGCCGCACTCCGGGCAGCGGAAGCCGTCCGGCCAGCGGGCCTTGAAGACGGCCTGCTCGCATGGCCCCTCGCTGCCGTAGCGCTGCAGGAACTTGCCCAGGCTGAGTCCCTTCTGGAATTGCACGCGATTGCGTTTCATCAGCTATCCCCTTTCCTGTCAGAGGTTTCCGACCTCCTCCAGTATAGCATATCCTCGGCTGACATTCGTTGGTAATCAGGTAGAATTATCATTTAGTTAGTCTATTAAGTATTCGATATAATCAATGGAATAGAACTGTAGTAAATGTAGTTTTAATGGCTTGTCATGCGTTTTGAGTTTCCTGGCAATCCCTTGCCATCCGTGCTATTATTGTAATGCAAGCCTAGTAAACAGCTGGCAGGATTCAACGAATATGTCCTTGATAGAAACCGTATCCGCGTACTGGTTCACGTTCCAGCAGGGGCTGTTCCCCTGGCTCGAGCAGGAACTCGGCCCCCTCGGCGAGCGCTGCCGCAGCTTCGTTCAAGCGGTGGAACTGGCGCAGGTCGAGGACTGCCTGCCCGTCGGGCAGGGCGGCCGCGGCCGCCCCCGCGCAAGCCGCGCCGCCATGGCGCGCGCCTGCATCGCCAAGGCCGTCTTCGACCAGCCCACTACGCGCTCGCCGGTCGAGCGCCTGCAGACCGATCGCACCCTGCGCCGACTGTGCGGCTGGGACCTGGCCGGGGCCGTGCCCGGCGAGGCAACCTTCTCGCGCTCCTGCGCCGAGTTCGCCGTCGGCGAACTGCCCGGACGCTTGCACGAGGCGCTGCTCGCGCGGACGCTCGACGGCCGCTTGGCAGGGCGCGTCTCCCGCGATTCGACCGCCATCGAGGGCCGCGAGCGGCCCGCCGCGAAGCCCGCGCCGGAACCCCAGCCGAAACGCAAGCGCGGGCGCCCTCGCAAGGGCGAGCAGCGGCCGCCCGCTCCGCGCCGACTGGCGCGGCAGCCGGACATGAATCTCGAAGCAATGCTGCACGACCTGCCGCAGGACTGCGATACCGGCACCAAGCGCAACGCCAAGGGCCGTACCGTCAGCTGGCGCGGCTACAAGCTGCCTATCGACGCGATCGACGGCGGGATCCCGGTCAGCTGCCTGCTCACCGCGGCTTCGCTGCACGACAGCCAGGCCGCGATCCCGCTGGCGACACGGACCGCGGGCCGCGTCGACAACCTGTACGACCGGATGGACAGCGCGTACGACGCGGCCGGGATCCGGGCCTTCAGCAAGCGGCTCGGGCACGTGCCGCTCATCGCTGTCAACCCGCGCGGCCGGACGGAGCTGCAGGCGGATCTGGCACGGGAGGCCAAGGCGCTGCGCAGCGCCGGGCGGGCGGATCCCGCCAAGCTGCGCTACCGCGAGCGCTCGACGGTGGAGCGTGTCAACGGCCGCCTGAAGGACGATTGCGGCGGGCGCCACGTGCGCGTCCGCGGCCACGGCAAGGTGGCCACGGCAAGGTGCTGTGCCACCTCCTGTTCGGCGTGCTCGCGCTGACGGTCGCGCAGCTCCTGCGCCTGGCGCTCCGAGAGCCCGGGCCGCCGGGACAGCCGCGAAGAGCGCCCGCCCGCAGGGCCGGGCCGGGACAGCTGCGCCTGCACGGGGCCGATCCCCGCAGGAGCGCCCCGCAGCCGAGCAAGCCCAGCTGAAGGGAGTCTTTTTCGGCGAGAATAACAGCCCGGAAACTAGTCGTTCATGGGGCGGTCAGCCCTCTTTTCTGAATTTTGCAAAAGGCTCAGTATGTACCAAATTTATTCTAAATGATGGAGTCGTTTCATCCTGAAAGAACACAACATTATTCCTCTTGCGATGGCTGCAGTCTCTCCCCCGCACACCGCGTTAGGGCCGACGGGACGGACAGAGCGCCCCCCGACTACGGAGGCCGGCCTCGGTCCAGGCGGTGGCGGGCCGTCGAGCCGCCGAGAAGTGAGTCGTAGCACGGCGCACATGGTCAACGACTCCTTCTTCAAGCTCTGCTTCTCGCACCGGGGGATCGTGGCCGACTTCCTGCGGGGCTTCGTGCCGGAGCCGTGGGTGGAGGGACTCGACCTCACCACGCTGCAGCTCGAGGAGACCCGGCGCGTCACGGCGGAACTGCGGCAGCGCGAGAGCGACCGGCTGTGGAGCGTCGAGTCCCGCCGCAAGGGCAGGCCCCGCGTCTTCCTGCACGTTGAGTTCCAGTCCGAGGCCGACTCGCTGATGGCGCTGCGCATGGTCACCTGCCAGGTGGGGCTGTACAACGGCCTGCTGGCGGAGAAGCGCATCAACGGCTCGGCCCTGCCCTTGGTGCATTCGTGCATGATCTACAGTGGCGACGGGGCGTGGGGCCCTGCCCGGGACTTGGGCGGGCTGGTTTGCCCGCCCGCGGAAGGGGCGCGGCGGCTGCCTTCGATGACGTACGAGCTTGTGGCCAGCGGGGAGGTGGATGTGAACCGCCCGGAACTGGCGGTCAACAGCGCGGCAGCGCTGCTGCGGTTCAGCTGGAACCGGGATCCGCAGCGGGCCTGGGCGCTCGCGACGGATGTGGCCACGAGCCTGAGGCGCGTTGAGCCCGGGAGGAGTTCAGGGGATTCAAGGAATGGGGAGAGCACATCAGGGACAAGGCGCTCGCGGAGGGCGTCGACAAGGGACGGCGGGAGGCCCGGCAGGAGGCGGTGGAGGACAAGCGGAGCCTGCTAGTGCGAATCGTTGAGACGCGCTTCGGGCACTCGGTAGCCGAAGCGATTAGGAGGGCGCCGGCGTCGATCTCGGATCCGAGCGCACTGGACGACGCCTGCGTGGCGATCGTGTCCGGCGAATCCGCGGACGCCCTGCTGGCCCGGCTCAACGGGAGGTGAACTCGTGTCGCGATGCCACGCACCGCCCGGGCCGACCAGGCGCTTGCGACCGACGTGGCTGTCACCTTGGGTCGAGTGGACGGCCGGGAAGCATCCTGGGGCTTTCAGGCATGATGCGCCGAGCAGCTGGCGAGGCGGTATCTCGGCACCAGCCCGTCGGGGTGGACCTGCAAGTTTGCGGACAGAGAGGACCCGTGAAGGGACCGGAGCGTGCTTGGAATGGAAGTCAACGCATGGAGCGAGCCCATCAGGGACAAGGCGTGCCCGGAGTGCTTGACCGGCTCGGCCCCATGAGCCCTGGCGAAGTCCGTGGATCTCTTGCTTCGCGCCCGAGCGGACGCGGTTGGGGCTTTCCCGCGCGATCGGCGGACACGGAGAAACTACTTCTCGGTCGCAGCGTCGGCTGTGAGAATCCTCATGACCTGACTCACGCCGATGCCCTTGCGTGTGTTCTTGTGTGTGTAGGTTCCCAAGTTGGTTCGTGAGGATACGGCCATTCTTCGCCGGATTGCTTCGCGGGGCGTAGCGCTTTCAGATGGAATGAGTCGGGAACGGCCGCACCAGCGGGTGCCCTGCTGGAGGCCTCTCGGCGGTCCGAAAGCCTCCACGCCGAACGCCGCCGCAATGCCGTCTTTGTCTCCCGCGGTCGCCGCGGTGCGCTCCGCGGGACCGAGCTCGCGGGCACCCGGCCCCTGCCCGGCGGGGGTATCTTCAAGGGCATTGCCCCGGGCTCGCGCAATGGCCGGTGCGGGTTCCGGCTGGCCACCGGCCGCGACGAGCCCCTGGCGATGCTGCTCGTGACAGGCGCCGTCTACGCCCTCCAGACCGCGCAGCTGGCGCTCCCGGGCCTGCCCCCGCAGGCCCGCGTCGCCTCCTCGGTCGGTCTCGCCCCGCTGGCTGTCCGCCTAGCCCGGCCCCGCTCCCCAGCCACCACGTCGACCGGCCCGAGCGCCCCGGGGCTGCTGCCATCCTATTGCGAAACACACCCGCGGCCGCGAGCCCTTCAGCGAGACGTCACCCCTCCCTCTTCGTACAGTAGTGGATCCAGCTGAGAAGACAGTCGCTCCATCCTATGGAATTATTTGAGAATAAAATAAGAATATAATGTGAGATCCTACACAGCACGTTCACCGGATCGAGCCACTCATAGGGATCGACCATCGAGCTCCAGCCGTCCGCGACTCGGCCGTCGCGCAGGTGGACTATGCCGACCTACCAGCTGCTGGCCCGGTCGGCGTCGGCGGTCTCGGCATCGATGACATTGGAGCGCGCCCTGCCCGTCGCGCTCACGTTGCCCCCCACCCCAATTCGCCCGTCCCGTAGCCAAGCTCTCGCACGGCACAGAGGCGGACGTACCGTGCTCGCTCGCAACCGGCACGGCAGCGGCCCTCTCGCAGGCGTCGAACCGGTAGGTCCTGCGTTCGGATTCTGCCATCGGAAACATCGCTTGCCCGCGGCGGTCAGCGACCGTCGCAGCGCCCTGGACCTACTCGAAGCCTGCGCGCCGCCGGCCTGCCAATGGACATGCACCAAGTAGGACCCTAGGGTAGAATGACCTCGCCTTGCCGCCCGCCCGGCTCAGCACCAACGGATCGGACTCGCGACGGGCGCTGCGAGCGGTCACTTCCGCAGCCTGCCTTTGCTTGGCAGCTGTAGCACCCGCTACGGAGGCTCCGACCTTTCGCGGCGACGTCTTCGCATTGGTGCAGGCCCGCTGCTTCGCCTGTCATCCGGCGGGGGGAGGCCAAGCGGGCCTGGACCTGTCGACACGGGAGACCGTCCTGCGCGGCGGACAGAGCGGCCCCGCCGTCGTGCCGGGGGACCCCAGTGCCAGCTTGCTGCTGAGCAAGGTGTCCGGCGACCGGCCCGCCATGCCGCCCGCCGGAGAGCCGCTCTCAGACGCCGAGGTCGGCCTGTTGCGCAGCTGGATCGCAGGAGGTGCGCGGGCAGGAGACACCGGCCCGGGCGCGAGCACGTGGTGGTCCTTCCGGCCGCTGGACCCGGCCGCAGTGCCGGACATCGGCGGCGAGTGGGCTCGTAACGCGATCGACCGATTCGTCTTCGCGAAGCTGTCCGAAATGGGCCTCCGCCCTTCCGCCGTGGCCGACAGGGCCGTCGTGATCCGCAGAATGACCTTCAACCTGCACGGGATCCCCCCGGATCCGGCCGAGGTGGACGCATTTGTCAACGATCCGTCGCCGGACGCGTACGAACGTCTCGTGGACCGCCTGCTCGCCTCGCCGCGCTACGGCGAGCGCTGGGGCCGGCACTGGCTGGATGTCGTCCACTACGGGGAGTCCCACGGCTACGACAAGGACAAGGCGCGCCGCAACGCGTGGCCCTACCGCGACTACGTCATCCGGAGCCTCAACGGCGACAAGCCGTACGGGCGCTTCGTCCGGGAGCAGATCGCGGGCGACGTGCTGTGGCCAAGCGATCCAGAAGGCCTCGTGGCGACGGGATTCATCGCAGCCGGGCCGTGGGACTACGTGGGGCACGCCGAACTGCGCGAGGACACGAAGGACAAGAAGCTCGCGCGGCTGCTCGACCGCGACGACATGCTGGCCGCGACAATGACGGCCTTCGCCAGTCTCACCGTCCACTGCGCCCGCTGCCACGACCACAAGTTCGACCCCATCCTGCAGGCCGACTACTACGCACTGCAGGCGGTCTTCGCCGGGGTGGACCGGGCCGACCAGCCGTACTTCGAGGAGCCCGGCTTGCATGCGAGAGCTCGCGATCTGTGGCGCCGGAGGGGCAAGGCGGAGGACGCGCTGCGACCCTTCCTACGGCAGCTGGACGAGACCAGCAGCCCCCAGATCGACCGCATCGACGGGGAGATCTTCGACCTCTCGGAGGAGAGCACGATCCTGCTGCCGAAGGTGGGCGAGGTCGACACTCCCGAAACGATTGCCCGCCGGGCGGAGATCGCGAAGCGCATCGTAATGCTCCGCGCCGAGCGCAAGGATCTGGCCATCGCTCTAATGGAACCCGCCGCCAAGGCCGAGTACGACCGCCGCGCGGAGGCGTCGGCCGCGCTGGCGGCGGAGTTCGACGCGCTGGGGGAGCCCCGCTACGTCTACAGCGCCGCGAGCTACTTCGAGACGCACGGCAAGTTCACGCCAGCCTGGGAGCCGCGGCCCGTCCACGTTCTCGCCAAGGGCAGCGTCGAGGCGCCCGGCACACGAGCCGTGCCGGGAGCCGTGACGGCCGTGCCCGGCCCCGCCGGACGGTTCGAGCCGGATCCTCCCGGACGCGAGGGCGCGGCCCGCGCCGCGCTGGCGGGCTGGCTCGCCGACCCGCGCAACCCCTTGACCTGGCGGTCCATCGTGAACCGTGCGTGGCACTACCACTTTGGGCGCGGGCTGGCGGAGTCGCCCAGCGACTTCGGCCGGATGGGCGGGGAGCCGACGCATCCGGAGCTGCTGGACTGGCTCGCCGCGGATTTCCGGGACGCAGGCGGCTCCCTGAAGGCGCTGCACCGCAAGATCCTGCTCAGCGCAACCTACCGCCAGTCGTCCGCGCACGACCCCGAGCAAGCTACGAAGGATGCCGGCAACCGCTTCCTGTGGCGCATGAACCGCACGCGCCTGGACGCGGAGGCGGTCCGCGACTCGGTCCTCTGGGTCGGGGGCCAGCTGGATCTCGCGATGGGAGGGCCGTCAGCCGAGCACTTTCTCTTCAAGGACGACCACTCGCCGGTGTACGACTACACGAGCTTCGACGTCTCGAGCCCGGCGGCCCGGCGCCGAGGCGTCTACCGCTTCCTCGTGCGCAGCGTCCAGGACCCTTTCATGGAAAGCCTCGACTGCGCCGACCCGTCGCTGCTCGTCCCCAAGCGCAGCAGCACGCTAACCGCCATCCAGGCGCTGGCCCTGCTCAACGACCCGCTCGTGGTCACCCAGTCGCGGCATTTCGCGCAGCGCCTCCGCGAGCGCGAGGACACCCTCCGGGCGCAGATCGACTACGGCATTCGGCTGGCGTACGGGCGCGGCGCTTCCGCCCGCGAGACGCAGGCGCTCGCGGCCCACGCCCGCGAGCACGGCCTCACGAACGCCGTCCGGCTGCTCGTCAACAGCAACGAATTCATTTTCGTGGACTAGAGCCATGACGCAGGCCCGGGCCCGCCGCACGATCGACCGCCGCCGCTTCCTGGAGACTTGGGGCGGCGGCCTAGGCTGGGTGGCCTTGGCCCACCTGATGGGCCGCGATTCGAGCGCCGCCGGGTCGGGCCTTGACGGGGGACTGCATCATCGCGCCAAGGCGAAGCGAGTCGTGCAGCTCTTCATGTCCGGCGCCGCCAGCCAGTGCGACACGTTCGACTACAAGCCCCTGCTGATCCAGCGCAGCGGGGAGAAGTTCGACCCGGGCGGCAAGGTGGAGCTGTTCCAGAGCGACCCCGGCCCGGTCATGCAGAGCCCGTGGTCCTGGCGGCAGCACGGCGAGTCCGGCAAATGGATGAGCAGCCTCGTGCCGCGCCTTGCCGCGTGCGTGGACGAGATGGCCTTCTTCCCGTCGATGATCTCGAAGTCGAACGTGCACGGCCCGGCCACGTTCATGCAGAACAGCGGCTTCGTGCTGCCGGGCTTTCCCAGCATGGGCGCTTGGATTTCGTACGGGCTCGGAAGCCTGTCCGACGACCTCCCGTCGTTCGTGGTGCTGCCGGACGCGCGGGGCTTCGCGCCCAACGGCCCCGGCAACCACACGGCGGCGTTCCTGCCGGCACAGCATCAAGGCACGATGATCCGGGCGGGGCGCGAGAATCCGATCCACGACCTGTTCCCGCCCGCGTCGGCGGACTTCGTCACGCCCGCGAGCGAGGCGGCCGGACTCGACCTGCTGGAAGAGCTGAACCGCGGGCACATGGCGCGCCGCGCGGGCGACTCGAGGCTCGAGGCGCGCATCAAAGCCTACGAGATGGCCGCGAGGCTGCAGGTGACGGCCCCGCAGGTGATGGACCTGTCGGGCGAGTCGGAGGCCACCAAGAGGCTATACGGCCTCGACGACCCCGTCACCGAGGACTTCGGGCTGCGCTGCCTGATCGCCCGCCGCCTGGTGGAGCGCGGGGTCCGGTTCGTGCAGGTATGGAGCGGAGCGGACAACGGGTTCCCGCGGCGGAACTGGGACAGCCACGAGGATCTGGTCAAGGACCACGGAGCGATGGGCAAGTCCATGGACAGGCCGGCTGCGGCGCTGGTCCGTGACCTGCAGTCGCGGGGCCTGCTGGAAGACACGATTGTGTACTGGACCACAGAGTTCGGCCGGATGCCGTGCAGCCAAGGATCGATCGGCCGCGACCACAACCCATTCACGTTCACATCCTGGCTGGCCGGCGGCGGCGTTCGCGGCGGCACCGTCTACGGCGCGAGCGACGAGTGGTCGTACAAGGCGCTCGAGAATCCCATCTACTGCTACGACCTGCACGCCACCGTGTTGCACCTGCTGGGCATCGACCACACCAAGCTGACCTTCCGGCACAACGGCATCGACCGGCGGCTGACGGACGTCCACGGGCACGTGATCCGGGACGCGCTGGCCTGACCGGGCCTGCGTCGCGGGCCCCGCGGCGCGACTTGCGATTCCCCGGCCGGGCGCGCAAACTGAAGGGATATGGACCCGGGCCGATCCCGATCTGGCATCGCGAGCCGCCTCGACGCGGTCCGCCAGCGGATCGCAGCCGCGGCCGGGCGCGCGGGGCGCTTCCCCGGCGCGATCACCTTGGTCGCGGTGTCGAAGCGCAAGCCGCCGGAGGACATCGTCGCCGCCTACGAGGCGGGCCAGAGGGACTTCGGCGAGAACTACGTCCAGGAATTCGAGCGCAAGGCCGCCGCGCTGCCCGACCTGCCGGGGGCGCGCTTTCACATGATCGGCAGGCTCCAGCGCAACAAGGTGAAGCGCGCGGCGGGTCTGTTCGCGACGGTTCACACACTCGACAGCGTGAGGCTGGCGGAGCGGCTGGACCGCTTCGCCGCGGATCTGGAAGTCTTCCTCGAGGTCAAGCTGAGCCGCGAGCAGTCCAAGGCGGGAATGGACCCGCCGTCGCTACCGGCCGTCCTGGAGGCCGCCGCGGCGGCACCGGGCCTGCGGCTCGCCGGGCTGATGACGATGCCCCCCTGGAGCGCGGACCCGGAAGATTCGCGGCCGTACTTCCGACACCTGCGCGAGCTCGCCGCGCCGCACGGCATCTCGGGGCTCTCGATGGGCATGAGCCACGACCTGGAGGTCGCGATCGAGGAAGGCGCCACCCATGTCCGGGTCGGCACCGCAATATTCGGCAAGAGGGAGCCGCCTCCGGGATGACCCGGGATCCGGAGCGAGCCGCGCCGCGGAGGCTGCAATGACCGGAGGGCGCGGCGGCACTCGGCTGCCCGAGCGATCGGCGCGGGAGCCGGCGTAGGCCGGCGCGGCGACTCATGGGCCGGACCGCACCCGAGGGAAGCGTTCGGCCGCGGCGGTCTCGCGCCCGCTTCCCCAAGGCCGTGCCACGCAGCTGGGCCGCTCTCGCCGCGCTGGGGCTGCTGGCGGCTTGGGCGGCACCGCCCGCGGCGGTCGCGGGCAGCCAGGCCGCCGCCGAACCGGACCGGAATGTCGAGCGCATGATCGACCGAGGCCTGCTCGCGGAGGCCGCGGCCGCCCTGCAAGAGCGCATCGAGTCCCAAGGGGAGACAGCTCGCGATCTCCTGCTGCGCGGAATGATCTTGTACGGCCAAGGCCGCTACGAAAGCGCCCTGGCCGACCTGAACCGCAGCTTCAGCCGCGACCAAGGGGATCCGGACACCAGCAAGGCGCTCGGACTGTGCTTGGTCCGGCTCGGAAGGGAGGATCTGGCCGAGACGTTCTTCGAGATCGCGGCCAAGCTCGCTCCCGAGGACGCGATGGCCCACTACTACCTCGGCCTGAACGCCTACACGACAAAGCGCTTCGAGCGGGCCGCGGCGTCATTCGCGAGGGCGTGCGAGCTGGACTCCGGGTCGGCGGACAGCCGGAGCTTTCTCGGCCGCAGCCACGAGGCGCTGGGGAACGCCTGGCGGGCCGCCGCGCACTACGAGAAAGCCGTGGAACTCAACCGGGCGGGCGAGGCACCGTCGGGCGTACCGCCTCTGCTGCTCGGGTCCATGCTATACCGCCAATCCCGGCTGGAGCGGGCCGAGGCACTCCTGCGCGAGTCCCTGAGGTATGACGAGCGAGGCCAGGCTCACTACTGGCTCGGCCTGCTGCTGGAGAGAAAGTCCGCCTTCGACGACGCGATCCGATCCCTCGGCAGGGCCGCCGCCGCGGCGCCGAGCGACCACCGGCCGCACTACGCGCTGGCCCGCGTCTACCGTCGCTCCGGCAAGCATCGCGACGCCGCCAGCGCGCTGCGAAGGTTCCGGGAACTACGCTCGCGCTCGCAGACGGAGACCTTCAGCGGCGGCGACCTCACGCCTCATTCGGCTTCGGGGAGACCGAAGCAGTAGACGGTCGCCGAGAAGTCGACCGCGTACACCTGGCCGTCGGCGACTGCGATCCCCGTGAAATGGCTCCATGTTTCGATGGCGTCGGGACCCGAGTCGAACAGTAGCTCTCCGGTCTGGGCGTCCAGCGCCCGCAGCCTGGCCGAGTCGTCGTACTCGGTCCGCTGGGTGTCCTCCAGCAGCTCCTCGGAATCGAAATCCCCGAACGGGAATATTCCGGCATTCACCGTCTGCCTCGCGTTCTCCCCGTTCGAGAGCGCGAAGACCACGTCGTTGGCGATAGCCACCGGTTCGGGCACGGCGAAATCGCCGCTGACCCACTCGGCCTTGAGGTACGGCTCGCCGGTTCCGGGTCGGTCCGCCAGCGTGAAGGCCATGACCGAGCCGTTCGGGTTCGGCCCGTTATCGATCGGGAATTCGGGGGCCCGCGTCGACACCGGGCCCCACGTCGGCACGTAGATCCAGACCCGGTCGCGGTCGTCCACGTAGCTCGAGAAGCCTCCCCAGAGGCCCTTGGCCTCGAACCATTCGTCGTCGTTCGACAGCAGGGGCGTGGTGTAGAGGTTGTCGTGATGGGTCAGGCCGCCCATGTTCTCGGCGTCCATCAGGTAGAGCACGCCTTCCTTGCCGCCGATGACGACCAGCTCCCTGCCCTTGTAATCCACGACCAAGGCCGAAGCCGTAATGTCGAAATCGCGCTTCCAGACGTACTCCCAGTTCGCCGGGGTGTAGTAGTCGACGAGTTCCAAGGTGTCGGGGTCCAGCCGGAACATGGTGTTGCCGAAGATCCGCCGGCCGGGGTTGTACGGCGCGTCCCCGGTTCCCGCGTAGATGCCTCCGTCCCGCCCGATGGCCACGCCGGCGCGGCCCCACACTCCCGCCCCGTACTCCGGCGTCGCCCGCCACACGCGGATCACGATGTTCTCGGGGTTCGACACGTCAATCGACGTGACACCCGAGACTGCGTCCCCGCACTGCTGGGAGATGGTCGTATACAGCACGTCGCCGATGCGATTCAGGCTCCAAGCCTTGGCGAAGGCCGGAACCCACTGCTGGGAGCGGTACTTCTCCTTGCCGGTGCCGAGATCGAGAGCGTAGAGGCGGCCGTCCGTCGAGATCACGTAGATCGTGTTCTTCGCCAGATCGACCGTGGGCGTCGCGTTGAGCCCCTTTGGGCAGAGCCACATGCCCGGAACCTTGTTCTGCACGTCGGTCCTGAACTGCTTCTCCCAAACGATCTCGCCGCTGGAAGCGTCGATCGCATAGAAGACGTCGCCGGTGCCCGCGACGTAGACCAAGTCCTGCTTGGCCCCGCGCCCTTCCCCGGTACGGACGTCCGTGACGACGATCGGCGCCGTCAGCGACGCGAGGGACTTGGGCTCGTTCTTGACCTTCGTCTTCCACTTCAGAACCAAGTCCCCGGCGTTCTCCCGGTTGAGGGTCACCTCGGACCGTGCCCAGCCGCTCCTCCGAGCGTCGTATCCGAATGTCGGCCAGTCCCCGGCGGCACAGGGCGCGGCCGCCGCGAGCAAGGCCACGAAGAGCGTGCTAAGAACCTGCATATGAGTCGCCCCATTATGGCGAGGCCCCTCGCCCCGCGCAATCCTGCGGCAATGATGCGGCAGCCAAACTAGAATCATCGGCTCCCGAGCGACAACTCCGGCAATTCCTGCCGCAGCAGCCGTCGCAAGACCGAGCCGCCGGCTGGAAGCGAACCATGCTCGGCACCGAGACGCCCCCGCGGCCGTCTTCGGATCCGCAGGCCGGTATCGTGCCTCCGACCACCAGCGCTTCGAGGAGCGTGGGGTCGCGGGAACGAGGCGCGTACCTGCTCCCGGCGGCCTGCCCGGCGCTCCGGGCCGAAGCCTCCGCATGAGGTTGCACTCGCGCATGGCCGCGCGGGCCGGACGCTTGACAGGGCTCGAGGCAGTGTGTAGGGTATAGGCGCTCAGCATGGCGTAGGTGGCCGACAGCCACTGCCGGAGGGACGCATTGATGCACCGCTGCTCTCGGCATCTCGGATGGCGGGTACCGGGGGCTGCGGTAGAGCAGTAGGGCAAGTTCATCGGGTTCCGTTCCCCATCAGTTCTCCGGGGGCACGAACGAGCCATTCCACGGAACCGTCAGCAGGGATCCCTGCTGGGAGGAAATCATGAACTTGCGATTCTCGGCCCTCACCGTGCTAGGCCTACTGCTCGTCGCGGGCAACGGCTGGGCCCAGGTGTCGGGCCGCTTGTCGGGCACTGTCGCGGACCCGACCGGACAGGTGATCGTCGCCGCCGACGTCACTGTCACCAATACCGGCACATCCGAGCAGAGATCTGTCCAATCGAACGAGGCAGGCAACTTCGTGGTGCCGGCGCTTCCGCCGGCCACCTACTCGATCAGCGTGCAGTCCGAGGGATTCCAGTCCTACGAGCAGACGGGCATCATCATCAGCGCGGACCAGGCGCTCGCGCTCGGCACCATCCAGCTCTCCATCGGCGCGGTCACCGAGACGGTCACGGTCGAGGCCGAGGGCGCCGCGGTGGAAACCGACACCGCAGGCGTCAACGCCCTGCTGACGAGCAACCAGATGGACGGGCTGATGCAGCGCGGGCGCGACATCGTGGCCCTGCTGACCGTGCTTCCCGGCGTTGCCCAAGTCGCCAACAGCGACGCCCTGGGCGGGAACTGGGGCTCTCGCACGCCCAACTTCTCGGGAGCGCGCAACGGCTGGAACAACTTCATGCTGGACGGCATGCCGGGCAACGACATCGACGACACCACCACGTTCCACGTGTCGGTCAGCATGGACGCCATCCAAGAGGTGAGCGTCAAGTCAACCGCGTACCAAGCCGAGTACGGCCGCGTCCCGGGCGCGCAGGTCAACATCATCTCCAAGTCGGGGACGAACGAATTTCACGGGTCCGGCTACTGGTTCAAGCGCAACGAGGCGCTCAACGCGAACTCGTTCGACAACAACCGCTACGGCGCCGACAAGCCCCCGTACCGCTTCGACACCTTCGGAGGAGTGCTCGGCGGCCCCATCAAGAAGGACAAGGCGTTCTTCTTCGTCAGCCGGGAGGACTGGAGAATCCAGAAGCCCAGCCGCCGCCACAAGGCCACGGTGCCCACCTCGCTGGAGCGGCAGGGCGACTTCTCCCAATCGGTCGAGCAAGACGGCGCCTTGATCGCGGTCGTCGACCACATGACCGGCAACCCCTTCCCGAACAACAAGATCCCGCCCCAGCGGATCCATGCCGCCGGACAGGGGATCCTGAACTTCATGCCGAATCCCACGGACCAGGGTCTCTACTCCTCGCAAGGCATCAACTACACCGAGCTATCTCCGTCGGCGCACCCGAAGGGCCAGTGGCAGTTCAAGGTCGACTACGTGCCGACGCCGAACGACCGCATCACCTTCCGCCCGCGATTCTGGAACGCCGACATCCAGGCCCAGCGCGAGTCCGTCGCGTTCAACGCCTTCAACGACAGCATCTTCAAGCAGGCCCACCACTACGAGTACATCAACAAGAACCTGCAGGGCATCTACAACAAGACGCTGTCGCCGACGCTGGTGAACGAATTCCGCCTCGGCCTCGGCCTGAGCCGCGAGTCCGGCGCGCTGAACGACGACTTCCAGCTCGAAGACCTGCGCAAGGACAACTATCCCGGCCTGTCCGAACTCGGCCAGCTCTTCCCGTCTGCGAACCCGCTGAACCTAGTGCCGCGCATGTCCTTCGGCGGCATTCCGAACGGGCCGCAGGTCGACTACGACCGTCGCACGCCGATCGCGGCGCACGACGAGCGCGTGGTGCTGTCGAACAACATCAGCTGGTTCAAGGGAGACCACACCATCAAGTTCGGCTTCTACTACGAGCTGAACGACGCCAGCGAGGGGCCGAGGTCCAGCGACCCGGGTCACATGGGCACCTACGACTTCCGGCGCAGCAACTTGAATCCGTACGATTCGAATCACCCGTTCGCGACCGCCCTGATGGGTGACTTCTACTCGTACGCGGAGTCGAGCGGGCAGACCGAGGGGCTGGCGAGGTCGTACTCCATCGAATGGTTCGCCCAAGACACATGGAAAGTGACTCCCAAGCTCACGCTCGATGTCGGCATCCGGTTCTCCTCGTTCACGCCATGGAGGCTGCGCGAGAACGAAGGCTCGGCGTTCGCCGTCAGCCGCTACCAGCCCGGCACGGCGCCCTTCATGTACTTCCCGTACCGAGACACCGGCGGCAACCGCGTGGCGATCGACCCGTTCACCCGCAAGCTGTTCCCGACGCCGTACATCGGAGCGACGATTCCCGGCCAGGGCGAGCGCCTGAACGGACTGATCATCGGCGACGGCGAGGACGACTACCTCCACGGGTACCGCGAGCGCCCTGCCATCCAGCCCCAGCCGCGCCTCGGCTTCGCCTACGACCCGTTCGGAAAGGGCAAGACGGCTGTCCGCGCGTCCCTCGCAGTGCAGTCCCAGGCAATCATGGGAGCGCAGGGCTCGATGTGGACCGTCACCACCTCCCCGCCGATCCTCGAGTCGCCGAACATCTACTTCGGGAACATGGATACGTTTCTCAACGCGGGGCAGGCGCTGTTCCCTCCGAGCGTCAAGGCCTTCCAGCCAGAATTCAAGCCGCCGCTGGTCTACCAGTGGAGCTTCGGCGTGCAGCAGGACATAGGAGGCGGGACCGTGCTCGACGTGAGCTACGTCGGCAACAGCGGCAGGCGGCTGTACGCGGCGCGCGAGATCAACTCGCTGGCGCCCGGGACTCGCTTCCTCGACACCAGCAAGGATCCAACGACGGGCGGCGTGCTGCCGATTGCGTTCCTGCGGCCTTTCCGCGGCTACCAAGGGATCAACTACCAAGAGAATTCCAGCTATTCGAACTACAACGCGTTGCAGGTTAGCCTGAATCGCCGCTACACGTCCAACTTCCAGTACGGCGTGGCCTACACCTGGTCGAAGTCCATGGGCCTCGGCGACCACGACAGGGACTCGCTGCCCCAGTTCCGAGGAGCACGGGAGTACCTCTACGGCAAGCTGGACTTCGACCAGACCCACATGCTGGTCCTGAACTACCTGTGGACCGTACCCAACGCGAACGCGTTCGCGAATAGCGCTGCCGGGCGGGCCGTCTTCCACGACTGGGAGATCGCAGGCATTATCACCATGGCCAGCGGCTTCCCGAGCGGCGTAGGGTTCAGCTACACCGACGGGGTGGACCGCTGGGGCGGAGGCGACTCCCCGAGGGCGAACATGTTGGCCAACCCAATCATCTCCAACAAGTCGTTCGACCGCTGGTTTAACACCGAGTCCGTGGCCGGCCCGGGCTTCGGGGACTTCGGCAACGCGCCGCGCGACGTCTTCAGGGGACCCGGGCTGAACAGCTGGGACATCACGGTCTACAAGCACTTCCCGGTCACCGAGCGAACGCGCTTCCGGATCGCGATGGAGGCCTACAACATGTTCAATCACACGCAGTACAGCGGCGTCGATAACTCAGCGCGGTTCGACGCGTCAGGAGCGCAAATCAACGGCAACTTCGGTCGCGTCACTTCGGCGCGCGGTCCGCGTGTGATGCAGGCCTCGCTGCGATTCGAGTTTTGACCGGCGGCAGGCAATTCGCAGCACTCGGGCGACGCCTCGGGCTCCCGCTGGGAGCCCGAGGCCTTTTCGTTGCCGCATCCGCGTGGGCGGCGCTAGCGCAGCCCACCCTCAGCGACGAGCAGCTGAGCCAGTTCCGCGCCGCCGAGCAGGCCTTCGCCGAGCAGCGCTACGAGGCGGCCGCGGAACGATACTCGCTGCTGGCCCGGTCCCTCACCGACAGCGCGGAGCTGCATGCGAAGATCGGACTGAGTTACTTCTTCGACCGCCAGTGCGACCGCTCCGCCCCGTCCTTCCAGAGGGCGCTGGAGCTGCGCCCGGCCCTGAAGGCGGCGCGGGTGCTGCTGGCCATCTGCCTTTCCGAGCTGGGCCGTTTCCGCGAGGCGCTGCCGGAGCTCGAGGAAGGCTACGCGGACCCGCCGGACCACGAGGGCGTGAAGCGGCTTGCGGGTCTCGAGCTTATTCGGAGCTATCTCGGCCTGCACAAGCATGCGCAGGCCGCGAAGGTGACGGCCGAGCTGCAGATCGCACATCCCGACGATCCGGAGATCCTCTTTCACGCGAACCGCACCTATCGCGAGGTGGCCGTCAAGGCAGCTTTCGACCTCGCACGGGTGGCCCCGGAGTCCGTTTGGGGGCATCAGGCGATGGGCGAATCGTACGAGAGCCGCCAGTACTACGACCTAGCCGTCATGGAATACAGCAAGGCGCTGGCAAAGGATCCCAGGCGGCCCGGGCTGCGGTTCCGGCTCGGCGAGGCGATGCTGGCGCTGGCCGACGCCCCCGCCGGCGCGGACGACGCCTTGGAACAATTCGAGCTGGAGCTGTCGACGAACCCGACGCACGCTGCGGCCGCCCACCGCGCCGGCGCGATCCACTACGCGAAGACGGAATACGAGACAGCTCTCGGCTACTTGCAGCGCGCCGTGCGCCTGCGCCCCGGTCTGACCGAGGCCAGGCTGGCGCTGGGGAGGCTGCTGCTGGACATGGACCGCCCCGCCGAGGCGACCGGCCATCTCGAGCAGGCTGTCGAACAGAATCCGACGGACCCCGGCTCGCGCTACCAGCTGGCCCGCGCCCACCGCGCGACCGGCAACTCGGCCGCTCAGAAGCAGCAGCTAACCGAGTATCGGCGGCTGCAGTCGCAACGGCGGGAGAAGGACCAGCGAATCCTGCTCGGAACGCCCGACTCGAATCCCACACCGGCCGGAAGGACGTCGCAGCCGTGAGCCACGGGAATGCGGGCTATTCCAACTCTCCCCGCTACTCTAGCTCACGACTCAGTACTTGAGCCTCCGCGATCTGCGCGGCAGTCATGATCTTGCGAAGGGCCTCCTTGGCGAATCTTGCTTGCTCGTTGCCCTTTGCGGAAGCGAAGTTCCACCAAGCCAAGGCGAAGGTGTAGTCTTCGGCTACTCCCTGACCGCTGAAATACATGAACGCGAGATGATTCTGCGCTATGGCGAGCCCCTGCTGTACGGCCCTGTGCATCCACATGAATGCAACTTTGGCGTTCTTGGGAACACCTTGATTTTTTTGATAGGGAATTATATATCTGAGTGCTGAGTCAACCGATTTTGCAAATTATCAGTCCATAAATTAATTTCATATTTCTTCCGGAAATCTGTTGACATTTGGTGGAGTATTTTGATAGAATAGTTCCAATATATGAGGTCGTCTATGAAGCAGAAAGGCCCCGGGAAGTGGTTTCGTAAAGGCATCACTCTGATTGAAGTGATCGCCATGTTCCCCGATGACGAATCCGCGGAAAAGTGGTTCGCCTCCATGCGCTGGCCGGACGGTCCCGCGTGCCCCCACTGCCGCCGCTCCAGCGTGCAGTCCGGCGCGGCCCACCCTTCGATGCCGTACCGTTGCCGCGGCTGCGGCAAGCGCTTTTCGGTGCGCACCGGCAGCGTGACGGCCGACACCGAGCTCGGCTACCGCACCCGGGCCGTCGCCCTGTTCCTGCTGACTACCGGCATCAAGGGCGTCTCGAGCATGAAGCTGCACCGCGACCTAGGCGTCAGCCGGAAGTCGGCCTGGCACCTCGCGCACCGCATCCGCGCGTGCCGGGAGCGCGATCAGGGCCTGTTCGCCGGCCCGGCGGAGGTGGACGAGACCTACGTCGGCGGCAAGGAACGCAATAAGCACGAGAGGAAGAAGGCCCGCGCCGGGCGCGGGCCCGTCGGCAAGACCCCGGTGGCGGGGGCGCGGGACCGCGCCACGAACGCAGCGGCCGCGCGGCCGCTGCCGGGCACCGCCAAGGGCGACCTGCAGGGCTTCGTGCGCGCCCGCGTCGCGCCGGGGGCGCAGGTCCGCTCCGACGAGGCGGCGGCCTGCGCCGGCATGGCGGAGTTCGCGCACGAAGCCGTCAGGCACTCCGGCGGCGAGTACGTGCGCGGGGCGGCGCATACGAACGGCATCGAATCGTTTTGGTCCCTGTTCAAGCGCGGCCTGTACGGAACCTATCACCGGATGAGCGTCCGTCATCTCGGCCGCTACCTCACGGAGTTCGCGGGACGTTACAACGACCGCGACTGCGACACGGCGGAACAACGGCGGAACGGATGCGGCGCATGGCGCGGGGCCTGGCCGGCCGGACGCTGACCTACCGGCAGCTGACCGGCCAGGCCGCGGTCGCGGCCTGAGCGGCGCCCGCCGAGCCGAGCGCGGCGGCCCGCTCCGGGCGCTCTCTTCGCGCTCGGTGCGCGCTCGGTGCGAGGGGCGCACCGGATCCGGAATCCCCCGGCTCGACCCGAGTCCGGCCCGGACCGTCGATGCAGACCGTCGAGCGCCGGGGATCCGCTGCCTTCGGCACTCGGAGGGCACGCAATCGGCTTGCAAGAGGTGCCCCTCCACCGCAAACCGGGTTCCACCGGAGCATGCGAGGGGGCCTCTCCAATCCGTGCCTCGTCCATTCCGCTGGCAGGTTCGATTCCAATACGAGCCCACCCTTCCGTGCCCACCCTTCCGTGCCCACCGCGGCCGCACTCGAATGACCCGAGCTCGACGCCGACCTCCCCGCTCACAGCAGTTCTAGTCGGACATGGCGTTGTCGGCACTCAGATATATAATTCCCTATTGAATCTGGCGGGCGGCACTAGCTCTGTTTGAATCCGTTCCGGCCTGAATCGGAGCTGTCCGACGTCCCGTTGGCATGGGAACACCTGGACCTGCGCTCATGCCGGGAGGCGTGGGAATCAGTCGCAGCCGCTGCAACCCTCCGGCCGAGTCGCTTCGTCTTCCCGCTTGCGTCGCGAGCCCCGCGACATTCGCCGTCCGAGCTCAACTCCCGAGCTGTCGTGCCCCACAAGCCAAGGCGCGGCGACAGCACTCGGAGGCCGGCGTTCCCTATCATGCAGCGGTGCCGAAGGTGACCAGCGTCGCAATCTGCGAGCGGCGCACCAAACCTCGGCCTACCGCACCAGCTCGATGTCCTCGTCCGCCAGCCAGCAGCGACGCCCGTCCGGCAGTTCCACCCGGTGCCAGCCCGGACGCTCTTCCAGCACTTGGAACTCGACACCGGCGTGCAGAGGATTCTCGAAAGCGGGGTCGTAGCTGTGCCCGTCGCCGTGGCGCGCAACCGTTTCGAGAGCGACGACGACACCGGCGAGGGAGCGCTCGGCGGCAACGGCTTCGTAAAGGTACGATCCGAGCAAGAGCGCCGCCGCCGCCCCGGCGCCGAAGGCAATCTCGCGGGGCACCCAATCCTTGCCCGCCCGCCTGAGCAGGAGCAGGCCCCAGAATGCCAGCCACGCGGCCGCGAAGATCCGCAGCCGGATCGAGAGCGAGAATTCGTAATGCCAGAAAAGGAGCGTCTCGAGGACCGGCCGGCGCTCTTGCGGGTCGAATCTGTCAGCCCGTATCGTGCGGGCGTACTCGAGGTTCCGCTCGACGTCCGGATCGCCGGGGTCGAGGCGCTGGGCGATCCGGTAGCTGAGGATCGCACGGCCGATGTCGGCCAAGCGAAAGTAGGCGTTGCCGAGGTTGTAGTAGAGCTTGCTGTTGCGAATCGCCCGCTCCCCGACAAGGCTCTCGAAGCGCAGAGCGGCTCGGCGATACAGATCGGCAGCCAGCTGCGGGTCGGCCTCGCTCGCTTCGTTCGCCTGCCGGAAGTACTCGTTCGCCTCCGAGAACAGGCTCTCCGCGCTCTGCTGTGCGAGCAGGGCACCGCCTGCCGCCAGCCCCGCCGCGAGAGTGGAGGCCGCGAGTCTCACCGCAGCGCCTCCTCGATGCGCTCGACGGCCTGCGAGGCATCCGCCACCAGCTGCCGGCGAGCGGACTCGTCCATCGGCTGGACCCCGGCGTAGGTCCCCGCCTCGCAGCGCTCAAAGACGCCTCGAAGCAGCACGAGAAGTTCCTCCGCAGCGAGACCGGTCTTCCCGTCGCTGCCGGAGGCCAAGCCGCCGAGGCGCTCCTTCACGTCCCCGAACGTCCAGGCGGCCGACTCGGAGGGCGCTCCGCCGAAGCGGGCTCCTAGGTACTCCCGCAGGCCCGACAGAACGGCTTCGGCCACGCGGCGCCCGTCGTCCCGACGGGGATCGATCGCCGAGGCGGCACTGCGCCATCGGGAGCCGGGAGAACGCGCTCGGAGCCTCCCGAGGGCTCGGAGCGATCCGCCGAGGCGCACCGCCACTGCGCCGAGGAACACCAGCGGGGGCAGCGCGAGCAGCGCGATGGCGAATGGCAGTGGTCCCAGGGGTCGCAGCCACGCGCCCCAGCCCCCGGGCATGGAGACCAAGGCCGAAGAGTCTACGAAGTTGTGCGCTAGGCCCTCGCTGCTCGACTCGACCTCCAGCTGGCGGGGGCCAGTCGCGCCGCGGCCCTCCGCGTCTTCGACGGTCACGATGCGGGAGGGCTCGACCTCGAGCGGTATCGGCTCGCTGCGAGCGATTCGATAGGCCCCTTCCTTCGGGTCGAAATAGGGCAGCTCGATCGCCGGAACGCGGGTCACGCCATCGTGCTTTGCCCGCAGTGTCTGCGTGAAGGACCGAACACTCCTGCCCCCCTCGCCCGCGCCGATCTCCCGAGGGACGTTGAAATCCCGGGCGAGCGCGGGCTGCCGATTCAGGGCCGGAAAGGCAGCCGACTCGAGGATCCCGTCGCCGCGCACGGTCAGGTCTAGGGTGATCGGCTCGCCGACCGCTACGGCGGTCGGCTTCGCCTCGGCACCAAGCTGGAACTGGCCGATCCAGCCGTTGAAGCCCACCGGGCGCCCCTCGACGGGCAAGTCGAGAACCTCGAGCCGGACCCGGTTCGAGGGAATGGCGAGCGTTTCCAGTTCCCGGCGCGAGCCGAACACCCCCGAGAAGAAGCTGTCGCTGAAGAGATCGTCGAACGGGTCGCGCCGCCGAGAGGGACCCGGCTTCGGTGTCACGAACGTCACCGTCGACGGAGACAGATCGATGCTGCCCGCTACCCGCGGGACCAGCACCTTCTCGAACTGCAGCACGGGGTACCGACGCCCTCCGAGCTCGCCGACCTCCTGGCGGGCCGCGGCCTGCCGGTTCCCCAGCGGAATCTTGATCAGATCGTCCTGCGCCTGGCCGCTCGCGGGCGGATCGAGAACATCGAGCCTCCGGTCATCGAGCAGGGGCATGGTGAAGGAAAACTCCTGCACCTCGCGGCCAATGTACCAAGTCGCGGTCAGGGTCAGGGGCTGGCCGACGTAGGCTCTCGTGTCGGAGAGCGAGAGGCGCAACTTGAAGTCGTCGTTCTCCTGCGGAGGCAGTACTTGCATCTGGAGGGGCTGGGTCCGGGCGCTGCGCCCGGAGGCCGTGATCGTGAGCGACGGGACTACGGCCTCGCCCTCCGCCTTCGCTGCCAAGCGGTAGTTCAGGTTGTATCCCCGCCGCACCTGCCGGGTCATGCGACCGTTGACGATGCTCACGGACGTGCTATTGCTGGCCCCGCCGCCGGCCTCGGTCACGTCGAAATCGCGCTCGAGCGGTCGGACGTCGAGCGGGTCGGGCCGGTCCGTGCCCTCGATCTGAATCTGCAGCAGGAACTGCTGGCCCACGTAGACCTGGCGGCTCTGCACGGCGACCCCGGCATTCAGCGGGCCGTCCTGGGCGCGAGCGCAGGGCGCCGCCGCCGCCAGCCAAGCGGCCCAGACGAAGAGCGGAACTCGAGCCAGCATCTACCAGTCCCTGTCCACTGCGACGGCCCCGACGCGCTGCATCAGTTGGCGCCGGCGGCGGTCCTGCTTCTCCTTCGACAGGATTTGGTCCATCGCCATGTCCCGGTCCTGCTGCTGGGCATCCTCGCCCGGCCTGTCCCCGTCGCCTTGCAGCTGGTCCGGTCGTGCCGCCTGCTCCTGCCGCTCCCCATCTCCGCCGCCCTGGGCACGAGCCGCCTCTTCCAAGGCCTCCGCGGCCCGGTGCTGCGCTTCGGAGGCATCCTCGGGACGGTTGCGCTCCAAGTCTTCCCTCGCACGGTCTTGGTCGCCGCCGGCCTGCTCGACGCTCTGCCTGGCCTGCGGGTCCGCGTCCTTGCCGAGTTCGCGGGTACGCTCGCGGAGATCCTCCTGGCGGTCCGCCAAGTCCTGCGCACGCTGGCGCTGCTCCTCCCTCGCATCGGAGCCGCGCTGCTGCTGGCGGTCCTTGGCGAGTTGCTCGCTCTCGTCCGCGAGCTGGCGCTGCTCGCGGGCTGCCTGCTGCAACGACTCGCCCCGGTTTTCCTCCCCGTCCTCCGGGCGGTCGGCGTCCTGATCGCCATCGCTGCCGTCCTGGCCGCCCGCTTGCTCGCGCAGATCCTCTCGCAGCTGCGCACTCAAGCGTCGGGCCAGCTCGAGGTTGCGGGCCGAGTCCGTCCGTCGGGAGTCGGCTCGGAGCGCGTCGAGAAAGGAGCGGGCAGCGGGCGCTAGGAGCTCGATCGCTTGCCTCGGATCATTCGGTGCGGCTTCCTCGGCTTGGCGAAAGAGGGCGTTCCCGAGATTGTGGAGGCCGACGGCCTCCAAGAAGGGGAGATCCCGGTCGAGGCTCCTGCGCACGGCCTCGGAAAACCCCTCGACTGCCTCCGCGTACTTGCCGCTGCGGTAGAGCGCGTTCGCCCGGTTCAGCACGGCATACGGGGACTCGGGCTCCTTAGCCAGAGCTTGGTCGTACGCGAGCAGCGCCTCGTCATAGGCCTCGGCCCGCACGGCGTCGTTGCCTTCGTTCACCAGCCCGCGCACGGTCGCGGCTTGCGCGCCGGACGGCGCCAGAGCCGCGAGGGCCAAGACCGAGGCGGCGGTCCGGGCGAGGCCCCGTCGCTCGCGCAACCCGATCTCGAGCGCCAGCAGGAGGACGCAGATCGCCAGGAACAGCTGGAACCTCTCCTCGAGCCGTTCCACCTGGACGGAGCCCACCTCGCCGCTCTCGGCCGAGGCGATCAGTCGCCGGTACACGTCGCCGAGGTCGATCGCGCCGGTCGCGACGTTCAGGTAGATGCCGCCCGGCGTGGCGTCAGCCATCCGCCGCAGAGTCGCCGCGTCCAATCGGGACCAGACTTCCCTGCCCTCGTGCTGAAGAAACCGCCGACTGTCCCCGGCCGACTGCCCGCCGGAGCCCTCGGCGACCACCGGGATGCGCCTGCCGACGCGCTCGTCACCCAAGCCGATCGCGATCAGGCGCGCCCCTAGGGCCCCCGCTTCGGCCGCGGCCTCCTCGGGGAAGCTCTCGTGGTCCTCCCCGTCGGTGATCAGCACGATGTCCCGGTAGTTGCTGCTCTTGCCGTCGAACACGTCCCGCATCACGGTTCGCAGGGCGTCGCCGATCAGCGTGCCGCCGCGCTCGACGCTGTAGGTCGTGACGTCGTCGAGAGCCATGCGGAAGAAGCCGTAGTCAAGCGTCAGCGGGCACTTGACGACCGCCGAGCCCGCGAACACGGCCAATGCCACACGGTCGCCGTCCAGCCGGTCCACGGCGTCGAGAATGGCCAGCTTCGCCCGCTGGAGGCGATTGGGCGGAAGATCCTCGGCCAGCATGCTGCGGGAGACGTCCAGCAGGAACACCACGTCGCGCCCCCTCTGCGTCACTTCGTCCTGCTGCTCGTCCCAAGCGGGACGGGCCAGGGCGACGACCAGTGCCCCGGCCGCAGCCAGCGCGAGCGCGGCCTTGAGCACCCGGCGGGCCGGGTCGGGGGACGACGACGGACCGAGCCTCTCGAGCAGGCCGGCCTCCACGAAGCGCCGGAGGTCCCGGCGGCGGCGGCGCGAAGCGTAGAGCATGAGCGCGGCCAGCGCGGCCAGCAGCCAGAGTGCGTTCAGCATCGCCACGTCCACGAATCGGAAGTCGCTCACGGCACTGTCCTCAACAGGGTTTGACGCAGCAGCAGCTCAAGCGATAGCAAAGCGAGCGCAGCGAGCGCCCAAGGAGCGAACGCCTCGCGGTAATCCAGGTAGCGGACGACCTCGAACTCGCTCTTTTCCAGCCGGTCGATCTCCGCGTGGACCGACCGCAGCGTGTCGGCATCCTCGGCCAGCCAGTACTGGCCGCCGGTCCGTTCGGCAATGTCGCGCAGGTCGCGGTCGTCGAATCCCTGGCGCATCGGCGCGCTGAGACGCCCGAACGGCGTGCGGATTCCGCGCTCGCCCCCGACGCCAATTGCGTAGACCCGGATGCCCCACTGCTCGCACAGGTCGGCCGCATCCCGCACGCTGCGGTCGCCGGCGTTGTTCTCGCCGTCCGTGAGCAACACGAGGATCTTGCTCTTGATCTCGTAGTCGCGCTGCCCGAGCGATTCCTCGGCCTTGCCGAGCCTCGCGGCCGCCAAGGCGACGGCGTCCCCGATCGCGGTGCCGTCCTCGCGGCGATCATCGACGAGCCGCACCGAATCGAGCAGCTGGATCAGCGTGCGGTGCGAGAGCGTTAGCGGGCAGACCGAGTCCGCGTACTGGGCGAATGCGGTCAGGCTCAGCAGGTCGTTCGGGCGGCCGCTCATGTCCCCCTCCGTGGGATCGACGAACTCGCGGAAGACCTGCTTGACCGCGTCGAGGCGGGTCACCTCGCGCCCGCCGAAGCGGATCAGCTCTCCCATGCTGGACGAGCGGTCGACGACCATCCCGATCGCGACACCCCGGGAGATGTCGCGCACCCGCTCGGTGCCGTGCTGGGGCCTGGCCAGCGCGACTACCACGGCGACGACAACGAGCGCCCTCAGGGCAAGCGGCACCCATGCCAGCTTGGATCGCCAAGATCCCGACAGCCTGCTCGCGGCAGCTGTCGAGGAAAACCGCAACCGCACGCGGTCGCTGCGCCGCCAAACTACCAATGCCGCCAAGGGCACCAGCAGGAGGAACATCCAAGGCGACTCGAACCGGAACATGGCTCGGCGGCTCGATCCATTCTCTCATTGCGGAGGGCCGTCGGCCCGCGACTCGAGCGCTTGGCCTCAGCATGGGACATCCCGCGGTGCGGAGGCGGCCGGACCGGGGCGTCTCGGTCCGAGGCTTGGCCGGGCATCGCCCCGACAGCGAACGAGCGTGCTCGGGAGAGACGACGCAACGCCAGGCGGCAGGCGACGCCCGCGCCGGTCCCGAGGCGCAGACAGCGGGTCGCGCCGGTTCCTCGGCGGGTCCGGCGCACTTCCTCGGAACCGGCGGTCAAGGCGACGTCCGCGGCGTGCCGACCGCGAAGCGCCAGCCGCCAACGGCCCCTCTTGGCGCTCGGCTTGCGACCTTGGCCCCCGCTGGAACTTCGATCGCCGGTCAATCGGGGAGCATGAGGGAGCAGCCCCGCGCGGGCGGGTGCTGAGGTCCGGACTCCTAAGACCGCGACAACGGGTTTTCCCCGCCCGGCCGCCCGCCTCGACCGCTTCGGTGAGTCGGCTCGGACCAATCCCTCGACATTGCCGCCTAGCCTGGGCACGCACCGGTCGGTCTCGATCGCGGGCACGTCGATCACCACGGTCCGGGTGCCCCGTCGAATCCAGAGGCCCCCTTCTCCCCGATACCGGTCCGCGCGACGGCTCGGCACCGGAACCGCGGGCGGAGGGGAGCCCGCGAGCGCCGGGCGGCGCGTCACGGTCGGCGCGAAGGGGCCGTCTGCGGCCTGCCCCAGCATTCCTTCGAGGCCCGCCCGGCCTTGCTCGGCCGCGTCGACTTCCCATGTCCCGCTGTCGCAAGGGAATCTCGCGAGCCGCTCGCAATCTCTCGCGGAAACCGCTTGACACGGACTTGACAGCGCCTGTACACTGGAAGAGACCGGAACTTGATAGCAACGGCATCAAGTTTCATGAGCAGCGAGACTGCCAACTTAGGCGCTCGCACCATTCCGACACCTAGGAGGACCCCATTAACATGAGTCTGCGACCATTGCACGACCGCATCCTCGTCGAGCGGCTCGACGAGGCGGAGCAGCAGTCGAGCGGCGGGATCATCATCCCCGACTCGGCGAAGGAGAAGCCGCAGCAGGGCAAGGTCGTCGCCGTCGGCAACGGCAAGAAGAAGGAGGACGGCACCGTCGTGGCGCTCGACGTCAAAGTCGGCGACAAGATCCTCTTCGGCAAGTACTCCGGCAACGAGGTCACCGTCGACGACAGCGAGTTTCTGATCATGCGCGAGGACGAGGCCCTCGCGATAATCAGCTGAGGACAGAATCCAGAAGGAGCACACTTCAACATGGCAGGAAAGAACATCGTCTACGGCGAGGACTGCAGGCAGGCAATCCTCAACGGCGTCAACAAGCTCGCCGACACGGTGCGCGTGACGCTGGGCCCGAAGGGCCGCAACGTCGTTCTCGAGAAGAAGTTCGGCGGGCCGAACGTCACCAAGGACGGCGTCACCGTGGCCAAGGAGATCGAGCTCAAGGACAAGCTCGAGAACCTAGGCGCGCAAATGGTGCGCGAAGTCGCGTCCAAGACCTCCGACGTGGCCGGAGACGGCACCACGACCGCCACGATCCTGGCCCAGGCGATCTACCGCGACGGGCTGAAGAGCGTTGCCGCCGGCGCCAACCCCATGGCGATCAAGCGCGGTATCGAGAAGGCGACCGAGGCGCTCGCCGGCAGGCTGCACGCGATGTCGAAGCCCGTCGAGGGCGACGCGGTGGCGCAGGTCGCCGCGATCTCGGCGAACAACGACGCCGCCATCGGCAACACCATCGCAGAGGCCATGGAGAAGGTCGGCAAGGACGGCGTAATCACCGTCGAGGAAGGCAAGACGATCGAGACCGAGCTCGAGGTCGTCGAGGGCATGCAGTTCGACCGGGGCTACGCTTCGCCGTACTTCGTCACCGACCAGGACTCGATGGAGTGCGTTCTCGAGAACGCGCTCATCCTGATCCACGAGAAGAAGATCAGCAGCATGAAGGACCTGCTGCCGGTGCTGGAGGCCGTGTCCCGCCAAGGCAAGCCGCTCTTGATCATCTCCGAGGAGACCGAGGGCGAGGCGCTGGCCACACTGGTCGTCAACAAGCTGCGCGGCACGCTCAACGTGGCGGCCGTGAAGGCACCGGGCTTCGGCGACCGGCGCAAGGCCATGCTCGAGGACATCGCCATCCTGACCGGCGGGCGGGCCATCATGGAGGAGACCGGCATCAAGCTCGAGGGCGTCCAGCCCGACGACCTCGGACGCGCCAGCCGGATCGTGATCGACAAGGACAACACGACCATCGTCGAGGGCGCGGGCAGCTCCGCGGCGATCCAGGGCCGCGTCAAGCAGCTGCGCGCGCAGATCGAGGAGACCACCTCCGACTACGACCGCGAGAAGCTGCAGGAGCGCCTGGCCAAGCTCGTCGGCGGCGTCGCGGTGATCAAGGTCGGCGCGGCCACCGAGACCGAGATGAAGGAGAAGAAGGCCCGCGTGGAGGACGCGATGCACGCCACCCGCGCGGCCGTCGAGGAGGGCATCGTGCCCGGCGGCGGCGTGGCCTTCCTGCGCGCGGCGGCCGGTCTGGCCGACGTGAAGGGCGAGGACGAGGACGAGCAGATCGGCGTCACCATCGTCGGTCGCGCCATCGAGGCGCCGCTCAGGTGGATCGCCCAGAACGCCGGCCAGGAGGGAGCCATCGTCGCGGAGCGGGTCCGCAGCGGCGACAGCGACAACTTCGGCTACAACGCGGCCTCGAACGACTACGGCGACCTGGTCGCGGCGGGCGTCATCGACCCGGTCAAGGTCACCCGGACCGCCCTGCAGAACGCGGCCTCGATCTCGAGCCTGATGCTCACCACCGAGGCCACCGTCCACGAGATCCCCGAGAAGACCCCTCCCCCGCCGCCTGATCCCCACGGCGGCGGCGACTTCTAGCCGCGGCGGGCCCCGGCCCGCGCACCGTCCAGCCCCGCCCGCATCCCGCGGGCGGGGCTTTCGCGTCTACGGCGGGCGACCGTGCCGGGCGTCCCTTACCCTTAGATCTTGCGCAACCGAAGCGAATGGCGGCTCTGCGCCACGATGGCCTGGCGCGATCTCGGCGCGGCCCGGATCAAGTTTCTCTTTGCCGTGCTGGCCGTGGCCGCGGGCGTCGCGGCGCTCAGCGGCGTACGCGGCTATTGCGCCGCATTCCAGGAAATGCTCTTGCGGGACGCCCGGATGCTTCTCGCGGCGGACATCAGCGCGTCGGTCAGCCACGAACCCGACGAAGCCGAGCGCGCCGTTTTCGACGGCCTAGTCGAGCGCGGCGCGGCCGTCACTCAAGTCACCGAGATGATGACCATGATGGGCGGGCGCTCCCTAGCCCGCCCTCTCGCGGTCAACCTCAAGGCCGTGGATCCCGCGCGCTACCCGTACTACGGCGACGCCGTACTCTCCACCGGCGAATCGCTGCGAGAAGCGCTCGACGAGGGCACGGTGCTGGCGTCCCAGGACCTCCTCGTCCGGCTCGGAGCCCAAGTCGGGGAGCGGGTCACGCTCGGCGAGGCGGACTTCCGCATCGGCGCGATTCTCGAGATCGAGCCGGACCGCATGACCGGGGCGATCAATTTCGGGCCGCGCGCGATGGTTTCGCACGAGGGCCTGGCTCGAACCGATCTCGTGCAGTTCGGAAGCCGGGTGTCGCGACGGTTCCTCCTGAAGCTGCCCGAACGGGACATGAGCGTGGACGACGCCAGGGGCGTCATCGAGGAGGGCATCGGCGGCAGCCGGATCACCGACTACCGGGAGACCAGCCCGCGCATCCGGAGGGGATTGGACCGCACGACCAGCTTCCTGAGCCTCGTGAGCCTGCTGGCGATGGCGATCGGCGGGCTGGGCGTGGCGATGGTGGTGTACTCCCACCTGCAGCAGCGACTCGACACGATCGCCATCATGAAGTGCTGCGGAGCGACTTCGGGACTGGTCATCCGAGTGTTCCTGCTGCAGACGCTCGCGCTGGGCATCGCGGGAAGCGCGATCGGGGTCGGGATCGGATTCCTGCTGCAGGGCGTGGCGCCGACCTTCGTCGCCGACTACTTCCCGCAGGCGCCCGCGTTCGACTTCCAGTGGTGGCCCGCGCTGCAGTCCACCGGGGTGGGAGTCCTGACGGTGCTGGTCTTCTCGCTGCCGACCCTGCTGGGAATCCGCAGGATCGCACCGGCGCTGATCTTCCGGCGGGAGATGGCCTCCCGGTTCGAACGAACGGCCAAGGAGCGTCGCGACGAGCGGCTCCGACAGGCGGTGCAAGCCGGAATCATTCTTGGAGGGGTCGGGCTCGTCGCCGCATGGCTCGGCGACTCCGCCGAGCTCGGTGCGTGGTTCGTCGGCGGCCTGTCCGTCAGCTTGGCCGCGCTCGCCGCGACGGCCGGCGGCCTGCTGCGACTGCTCCAAGCTGCCCCGAAACGCCTACCAGTGCGGCTGCCCGTGGGGCTGCGGCACGGCATCGCCAACCTGCACCGACCCGGGATGCATTCGGAAGTGATCCTGATCGCGCTCGGCGTCGGCGTGACATTCACGCTCACGGTCTACCTGCTGCAGACCACCGTGCTGGCCCAGCTGGTCCGCAACGCCCCTCCGGACATGCCGAACGTGTACCTGAGCAACGTCACCTCCGACCAGCGCGAGGGACTCGAGGCCTTCCTGCGGGCGGAGCCCGGAGTCGACGGCGAAGTGATGCTCCTGCCTGTAGTCTCGGCCCGTCTCGAATCGTTCGGCGAGGGGACCCCCGGACGAACGGGCGGGCGCGGCGAGCGACGGGAACGGCGGCTTCGGCGCACTAGGGACATCACGTGGTCCGACACTCCGCCGACCGGACTAACCGTGCTGGAAGGCCGCTGGTGGGGGGCGTCCCAAGCCGAGCCCGTCGTGTCCGTGAGGGACCGCCTCGCCGATTACCTGGATCTCGAGCTCGGATCGCTCGTGACCTGGCGGGTCGCCGGCAAGGAGGTGACCGCACGGGTCGCGGCGCTCCACTCCTTCGAGGGCATGCCCGACTGGATCTACGACTTCGTCCTGAACGAGAGTGCCCTGAGGGGGTCTCCGGCAACCTATATCGGCGGGTTCCGCGCGCTCCCGGAGCACAACCTCGAACTGTCCCGGAAGGCGTTCGACGCGTTCCCTTCCGTGCTGTACATCAGCGCGGTCGACTTCTTCGAGACGGTGCAGGAAGTCATCGACCAGATCGCGTTCGTCGTCCGCTTCGTTTCGGCGTTCGCCATCGCGGCCGGCGTGATCATCCTCGTCTCGAGCGTCGCGGCCACGCGATTCCGGCGCTTGCGGGAGGTCGCCGTCCTGAAGACGCTCGGCGCCACCAAGGGTCGGCTGGCCGAAATCTTCTCGATCGAGTTCCTGATTCTAGGCAGCGTGGCGGGCGCGGCGGGTAGCCTGCTGGCCGTTTCGTACTCGGCCTTGCTCACCTGGGACATCCTGGACTTGGACGTCGTCGTCGAATGGCCGGCGATCGCGCTGACGGTGGCGGCCACCGCAGTGCTGGCCACGGGCGCGGGCTGGGGGGCAAGCCTCCGGATTCTCGGAAGCAAGCCGCTGGAAATCCTGCGGGACGAGTGATCCAACGCAGGTCCACCGCGTGCAAGCCCGTTGTCGAGCACCGATGCACCGACGCTCGGTCGAGACGTCAACTACCTCTGCGCGACAACGGAGGTCGAAGCATCGGCAACGCCGAGGAGAATGGAATCAATGTCCGCGGCCGTCGACTCGCCATGCGTCGCCCAGCATCACGACGATGTCGATCGCGGTCTGGCTGGTGTCCGCTAGTACGACTAGGGAGCACCTTGACCCCGGAGGTAGGAGCCCATGACCTAGACCGGTACGAAGCCAGCGACATCGACGTGGGGGATGCGGATGCGCACCCGAGGGACGTGCTGGGACGGGGCTACAACTACTTTGATTCACAGGTCGCCAGCGCCGAGGGCAAGAGAGGCGGCAACTTGTACACGTCGCGCTGCCTAGTGATGCTCCTGGTTGAAGCGCCGAACCACTACCGAGGCCGTTGATGTCGTCCCTGCCGTGGTACATCCAGTATGTTCGTGCGATCACTGAAGTTCATCAACGCGTATGCCACCGGCCACTGCAAGAACGGCAGGTCGCCCGTGTGGGCTAGAGTCGATTTTTCCACATAGGATCGATAACGCAGCCACGCGACTTTCCGGTTTGCAAAGATGATTCTTTCCATTCGTGGAATCGAGAGGAAGATATCCTATGTCGACAGAATCCTCTACGACCGTTACCTCGGCCTAAAGGCCCACTACATCCTAGCTAATCCGCGATTTAGCTTGTGGGATTGAGGCGGGAAGCGGCTCGTTGACGACAAGTTCTGGAAATACAACACCCCACCCAAGCGGAACACCAATTCCGCCTAGGTCCAGCGTATCATTCACCCCTTGAAACCTAGCTCCGTAGTCGATTCTGTCCTAGCGAACGGATCGGCATCATCGCGTGGAGTAGGCGAAAGCGACACTTACAAGAAGCTTCTTCCTAAGGAGAACAGAGCAACATCCTTGACATAACACCGCTTGAGAGGGCGATTTATCAACTGGAATAGGCGCTGAATTACTACCGTTCCGTTCTCGCGACGCAGAATCATGATCTGCACATTCATCTGAGAGAAGATGCCGCAAATCCGCCCCAAACTCATTGCATTTTTCAATGGTCTGATCCGGAAAGTCGTTCAGCATAGACTCGTACTTCCCGATCTCTCAGTCTGGATTCAATATAGGAAACTTCGTGTGTTGACTGGCAAGATATATGATGGAGACAAGACGCAGACGGTCTTCGCGAGTGTGCCCGAATTCCTCCCGGAGGCCTAATTCCGACTGAAGCAACTTGGCGCCAGAGTCGAATCTCTCGATGCGGCCGGTTAGGACTCGCGACAAACACTCTCGCATCGTCAGGGACGCATTGCAAACCCATTTCCGGCCGGGCGTGAGGGAATGGGTCTGCGAGAGCCGCGCTTCGTGGACTACGAAGGACTCATCCAACCTCGGTCTTGCCGTTGCAGGGAGACCCGTGCGGAGCGGCGCCACTTGAGCGCGATGGAATCCGCCTCCGGCGAGTCCGACCTGCCCAAGCTGACCGACGTCATCGACATCGACCGCCTCAACCGGAACTTTCGGCGGATCACAATAGAGCAGTGGGAAGCAGCTGGACGAGCCGTCGGAGCGTCGCAAGGAGGTGACGTCTGCGCGACCGCCCCGGCGCCCCGCGACAGGTGCTCGCGGTGGATGCCGGTCGGAGCTCGGCGCCCGGCGTCGCCGGGATGCATTCGTGGCCCATTATGTGTCCCTCCGTCGAATCGTTCCTTGACTCGGCCAGCCCGCTGTGGACGAAGTGCCGCGGTTGCGAAAAGGCGAGCTCCGCGCTCAGCCCCCCGGCGTCCCCTGCAAGCGCCTACTGGCGGGATCCGCGACGCATTGGAAATGCAAGGTGAGGCTCGAGTAAGGGAAGGCCGCCATGATGCCTTACCGCACGGGGATCGGGCGCGCCTCGCTGATCGCCTCCGCGGGCCCGCCGCGCGATCGACTCACGCCAACGATCCGGATTCCAGGCTCCCGTCCGTCCGGCAAGCTGGACAGACCGCTGGGACATGCGTTACACTGTAAGTGTCGAAGGGCTTGCTCCTCAGTAGCTCAATGGTAGAGCATCCGGCTGTTAACCGGAGGGTTGTAGGTTCGAGTCCTACCTGAGGAGCCACCCTTAAGGGACAGCCGATTCCGAGTCGCTCGTTGGGTGCCTAGGTGAATTCCAAGGACACCTGATAGGCTCACACGCAGTCTCGGGGTGCAACCGAGATCTCGCGCAGGAGCCCGAGGCATTCGAGCAATCCTACCGCCCGCCGCCCAGCGGCTCGGACACCATCGGAACGGTCACGACCAGGCATTCCGGTCGGCTCTCAAGCAGCCGGACCGTGCCGACCGTCGGACGATCATGCGCAAGAACGCGCCGGGTGCCTTCCCCGGAAAGAGCGTGGAGCGACCGGATGCTCCGACCCTGTCAGTGTTGACGGCCCTGATTGGAGGGCCACATCCTGACCGTCACGTGGGGTGTTCCGGGCAACACCCTGCTTGCCGCCTCGGCGTCAGGCACAGGCGCAGCCGTGCCTGACGTCTACGGAATCGAGAACCCGGTGCCCTGGATCCAAGTCGATCAGCCGCCGGTAGGCTGCACTTCACGGGCTCCGACGGGGCACGAGGCTCTCGCTTGCTGGACGATGCGAGCTGGCGGCAGGCGCTAGTCCTCTTCCCGACATCGTTGGCACGGAGCGAACCAAGCATGAGGGCGCGAATTGCCGGACCACCAAGCCTACGATACCGCTGGGCGGCTCCGCCAAAGACGACTACGAGCCGAGTCTCGACATCCGACGGGGCCCGCACGGAAAGCGGGCCCGGAGCATCAGAACGCGATCTTCAGGCCCATCTGGATGTTCCGCTCGGGCAGGGCAGTTCCAGTGACGGCCCCGAAGTTCGAGCTGTTGAAGACCCGCTGGGGCGTCCCGAACGTGGGCGTGTTGAACGCGTTGAACAGCTCCACCCGGAATGCAACGTAGCGAGATTCCGCGAATCGGAACTGCTTGAACAGCGACAGGTCGAAGTTCGACACCCCGTCGGTGCGCACGTTGTGCCGCCCCGAGTTTCCGAACCGCCGAATCGTCGAGCCCGGCACGAAATCCGGCCAGTCCAAGGAACTCGTGTTGATCCAGCGAGCCGGCGTCGGGTTGGCGATTTCCACGTCATCCGTCACGACCGGCCGCGCGTAGCATCCGGTGTTGCCCGTGTTGGTGATATCCCCGTTGATGCACATCGTGTACGGCTGACCGGACCGGAACAGCGCGATGCCGTTGAACTACCAGCCGCCCAGCAGCGCGTTGAAAACCTTGCTACCCGGGTCGATCCTTCGGCCACTCCCCAAGGGAAGCTGCCAGATCCAGTTCACCGTCAGCACGTGGGGGATGTCGAATCCCGAGGGTGAGTAGTCCGCCCGGAGATTGTAGGGATTCTGGACAGCGAAGCCCTCGACCCCGTACCAGCCCGACGATCCATGGTCCATGGACCGGGACCACGTGTAGGCGACCTTGTACGCCAGGCCCGACGACAGCGTCCTGTCCAGCAGGAACTGGAAGGCGTGATAGTTGCGCTTGCCCCAACTGCGGTCGAAGAAGCTCTGCTGGGCGTGCGGGTGCGACGTGCGAGGCTTGATCGGTCCGGGCCCGGGCTCGATGGCCGTGTTGTAGTAGCCGCCCACGTTGAGACGGCTGCTGGCGGAACCCACGTAGTTCGCGGTCACCACCGTGGACTCGTCCAGCTGGTGCTGCAGGCCGAAGTTCCATTGCTGCGAGTGGGGGTTCTCGAAATGCGGGTCCATGTACCACAGCACGCCGGTGAACGGCGTCGGCAGCGGGAACAGCCCCTTGCGGGAACGGGCTGGTAATGTCGATCGTCGGCAGCGCCGAAGCCTCCGTAGGCTGGTTGAGGTTGTTGCCCAGCTGCTGGCCCACGTCCGGCCATCCGCCCTCGTAGTTCTGGGCGGTCTGCGTCACCGCTGCCCACTCGTCGAAGAAGATCCCGTACGAAGTGCGGAGCACGGTTCTGTCCGACACGCGGAAGGCAATGCCGACACGCGGCTGGAAATTCTTGGTCGTGTCGTGATAGACCTTGCCGCGCGGATCCGACACGACATGCTCCGGCAGCGAGCCGTCGGGAGTCGGGATGCATGGAGCGAAGCCGCGCTCGGCGCACGAGGGCGGGACGCGCTGCAGGACGTAGATGCCGCGCAGCAGGTCGAGCGCGCCGGTCTCGATGCCGCCCTGCTTGCCGATCGTCTTCTCCTCGCCGTAGGGCGGCTGGAACTGGCGGTCGTAGCGGAGCCCGAGATTGATCGCCAGCCTGGGCGTGGCCTTCCACGAATCCATCAGGTAGAACCCCACCGTGCCTCCGGGACGGAGCGTCTCCCAGACGTTGCGACGGCCGGCCGAGTCCGGCGCGCCGATCAGAAACGACGCGAGCGAAATGCCGCCGTCGTTGTCAAGTGGGTTGGCCGTCTGCTGGACGCGGAAGGCCTGGTTGAGATTCTCGTAGTACGCTTGGAAGTCGGTCGTGTTGCCCTCGCCGCCGAACTTGATGGTGTGGTTGCCCATGACCTTCGTCACGTTGCTGCGGAAATTGATGATCGAGCTTGGGGGAGTGTTCAGGCTGTTGGACTCGCCGCCGCTGAACCAGCCAGTCACGTTGTAGCTGGGAATCAGGTCCTCCCCGCTGTTGAAGCTGCCGCAGAACGTGCTCGCGCAGGCCAGCTGCGCGAGCACACCGCGGTCGCCGAACCGGTTGCCGGCGTTGTCGATGGATTTCACCCAGCCGCCTTGCAGCTGGAAGATCGTGGTCGGGCTGAACGTGTGGACCCAGCTCGCCGCGGTGTTGCGGGCGCGATACTCCTGGAATCCGCCGAGCGAGGGCAGTCCGCCCGAGACGTCGTTGTCCTGCAGCGTGCCGGACCAGCGGAACCAGACGCTGTCCCTCTCGTTGAAGACGTGGTCCAGCCGGGCTGTGTACTCCTCCTGGTTCTGCCGCACGGGCGTCGAGTCGAGCGCGTTGCGGTCAGACGTGATAACCGGGCCGGCGCTCGGCAGGAGAGCCTGGGCGAAGGCGAGCGCCGTCGGGCTCAGCAGGCGCTGCGGAATCCTGTTGTTCTGGAAGGGGTCGCGCTCGAAGCCGCCGTCCGCCGTCGCACGAGTCCTGAAGGGGTTGTAGATCTTGCGGGGGTCATCGCTCAGGTCACCCCCTAGGTTCGTCTGGGGCGGCACCCTGAGCAGGCTGTCGCTGGGCCTGCGCAGGCGGAGGCCTTGGTAGCCCAGCATGAAGAACGTCTTGTTGCGGACCACTGGCCCGCCCAGCGTCCCGCCGAACTGATTCCATTTCTGCGGCGTAACTTGGCGGCGGAAGAAGTTGCGGGAATCCAGCTTCTCGTTACGGAGGAACCACCATGCGTTGCCGCGGAACTGGTTCGTGCCGCCCTTGGTGACCACGTTGACTATGCCGCCGAGCGCACCGCCGAATTCCGGGTCGTCGTTGTGGGCGTTGACCTTGAACTCCTGGATGGTGTCGATAATCGGAGGCACCGCGTAGGTGCTGACGAAGGCGCCTTGGTTGAACACACCGTCGAGCATGAACAGGTTGGACCGGTTCGTCTGCCCGTTTACTGCCGGGAACTGGAACTGCCCGATGGGGCGGGCTGTGAAGCCGCCTCCGTTCTGGGAGACGCTGACCGGTGCGACGCCGGGCGTGAGCTCGAGCAGCTTCGTGAAGTTCCGCCCGTTCAGGGGCAGGTCGACGACCTGCTTCTCCCGCACCGCGGAGCCCAACTCGGCCGATGACGCCTGCAGCTGCGCCCCCTACGCCTCGACCGTCACCGTTTCGGTGACCGCGCCCACTTCCAGCGCGAAGTCGAACGTGGCCGTCTGGTTAACCACCAGCGAGAACGGATTGACAACCGCCGTCTGGAATCCGCTCGAGACGCAGGCCAGCGTGTACGGCCCTGGCTGGAGATTCAAGAAGCGGTAGACGCCGGCGTTGTTCGTGGCGGCCTGCTGCTCCAAGCCGGTCTCGACGTTGGAGATGGACACTTCCGCTCCCGGTATGACGGGCCCGGTGGCGTCGCGCACCGTCCCGTTGACGGTTGCGGTGGAGATCTGAGCCTCCGCGGACGGGACCAGCCCTAGCGCGAGAGCCAGTGCAACCCCCAGCGCGGCGATCGGAACCAATCGAGCGAGCACTGAACAATCCTCCTGCTAGTTGGCAGGGCACAAGGCACCCCCTGGGCCCGTCACTGCGACTGGGAAGGAGTCCTAGCGGAAGCCCGCCCGCAGACGGTGGAACGCAGTATACAGACGTTCGCCTGTCGAGACTTGTCGAAACGGCCCCCTGCACTGCTCGATGCGCGGGCCCGGCCCCCCTCCCGCGGGGAAAGGCGTTCGGTTGCGGATTCCAACCGGCCGCCCTCCCCGTTGTTCCACGGCCGCGGGCGGGTGCCGGCCGCGACTCTGCGAGCGGGACTGGAAGCGGCATCCCTTCCCCGGAGGCCCGCAGTCAGGTTCAAGCGGAACCCGGCCCGGGCCGGTGGAACGGAGAAGGGGACCAAGGTCCGCCTGGCGTGCGCGAGGGGTCCGGGCCAAGCGGAGCAGGCCGTTCTCATAGCGGATGAAGTCGTTGCGGACGCTAGCCATCTCGGGCGCGGACCCTGGCAGAAGGCACTGGCAGGGCGCGGATTCCGGACGTATCCGCGGGAAGCAGCACGGGTTGCGCCCGTCGTGTGGGAGCGCGGCCCCGGCAAGGGGCCAGCCGCGACTCCCGCTCCTGCGTCGGTCATCTAGGACGCGGTCCAGACACCCTCCTCGCGATACGGCCGCGGTTCTCGGCACAACACGGGCAGAGCGGATCCGTGCCTGCTGCGGTCGAGTGGCGCTGGCCGGCCCGCGCACCTTCCCCCGGGCTCCGGGGATTCCGGCAGCGCGACGGACGCATGCTCCTGACGGATTCGCGCGGGCGAGTGCGCTCTGCGCCTCGGTCATGCAGGCGCCTGAGCTTATATTCTGGAAGGAGCGGTGACGAGGAGCCTGCCCGCAGTCGCAATCCGGCCCTTGATGGCCGTTGCCTGCCTCGGCCTGACGAGCGTAGCGCTGCTCGGCCAGGGCTCGCTCTCAACCGGAGCGGTAGCCCAGCCAAAAACACCGCTTCCGGACGGCGTCGAGGCACCTGTGATCGAGTACCGCGATATCGCGGAGCAAGCCGGCCTGCGCGGCGTGGCCGTCTCGGGCTCGTCCACCGACAAGAGCTACATCGTCGAATCGACCGGCACGGGCGTGGCCGTCCTCGACTACGACGGTGACGGGCTGCTGGACATCCTGCTGGTCAGCGCCGACCGATTCGAGTCCGGCGGGCCCGACCCGAGGCACTACCTCTATCGCAACCTCGGCGGTCTCCGGTTCACCGACGCCACGGAGAAGGCCGGCATCCGGCACACAGGCTGGGCACAGGGAGCGTGCGTCGGCGACATCGACAATGACGGTCACGAAGACATCGTTATCCCGCACTGGGGCCAGAACCGTCTCTACCGGAACGAAGGGGACGCGACCTTCCGGGACGAGACCTACGAGCGTGGCCTGACCGAAGGGACCAAGCGCTGGGGCACGGGCTGCACTTTCCTCGACTTCGACCGGGACGGCGACTTGGATCTGTTCGTCGCAAATTACCTGCGATTCGACCCGGCCAAGACGCCGAAGCCCGGCGAGGGCGCGGAGTGCCGCTGGAAAGGCCTGCCGGTGCTGTGCGGGCCGCGGGGGCTCCCCGGAGAGTCTATGTCCTTGTACGAGAACGACGGCCGGGGAGTATTCACGGACATTTCAGCCAAGGCAGGCGTGGAGACGGACAAGAACTACTACGGCTTCACGCCTCTCACGGGCGACTTCGACAACGACGGCTGGACGGACGTTTACGTCTCGTGCGACTCCACCGCGAGCCTCTTCTTCCACAACAACGGCGATGGCACGTTCGAGGAGATAGGAGTGATCTCGGGCACGGCATACAACATGGACGGTCAGGAGCAGGCCGGGATGGGAGCGACAGCGGGCGACTTCGACCTAGACGGCGACTTGGACATCTTCAAGACGAACTTCTCCAACGACACGCATACGCTCTACCTGAACGAGGGCATGCAGATGTTCATCGACGAGACCGTGACGACCGGCCTCGCCGTCAACACGCAGTACCTCGGATGGGGGACGGCCTTCCTCGACATCGACCACGACGGGCTCAAGGACATTTTCGTGGTCAACGGGCACGTCTACCCCGGCGTGGACAAGGCCGGAGTGGGCGAGACGTTCCGCCAGCGCCGACTCGTCTACTGGAACCTCGGTGGGGGCAGGTTTCACGACATGAGCGACATGGCCGGACCGGGCGTGATGGAGAAGCACTCCTCGCGCGGCCTCGCGGTGGCCGACTTCGACGACGACGGCACGCTCGAGATCGTGACGGTGAACATGCACGAGGATCCGTCGCTGCTCAAGCAGTTCGGCCCGGCGAGCAAGGCTTTGATCGTGGACGCCAGGCTGGAATCTGGGCGCCCTGCCCTCGGAGCGCGCATTCGAGTCGAGGCGGGCGGGCGGGCGCAGGTGGACGAAGTCCGCAGCGGCGGCTATCACATTTCCCAAAGCGACACCCGAGTTCATTTCGGCTTGGGCGACTCATCTCTCGCCACCATCAGCGTGACTTGGCCGGACGGATCGGAGGATAGGGTGAAAGGCGTGCAGGCTCACAGCCGCGTCACGCTCAAACCCGGCGCAGGACTGGTCAAGACGGTCCCCCTGCGACACTAGGGGCCAGCCGTTCCAGTCGGTGCCGAGCACCTCCTTGGGAGCGGAACCGGCCCGATGCCGATCCGCTGCAAGCTCGAGGGCCGGGACCGGGTGACGACGAAATTGCGCGTAACTCGTTGCATAGAAATACTTTACGAGCAGTCCAGATTCGAAATCGGTGATCTTGCGTCAGAGAGATTCGACATTCTGGAATCGACAGGGGGCATTGGCGATGGTTCGCCCTGTTGATTGGGCGTAGTGGCGTACTCAATGCGGGCGAGTGGCGGCCGGTAGCGTCCTCATCGACCTGCGGAGGATCGAAGAACGCGGCGGCTTTCGAGCTTCACGCTGGGAGCGGGACGATCGCCCTCGGATTCCGTCGGCCCACATGACCGGTCTCGCGCCGAGCGGAAGGCCCCGGTGGCGGTCGGCCCTCGGCCGTCACTGGATCGCGGGGAGGCCCTGGATCTGGCGCAACAGGCCCCGCATGAAGTCGTCCTCGGGAAACAGGTCCACGAACTCGTGGATCGTATCGGATGCGTCGCGGTAGCGCTTCAGCTTGACGTACCGCAGCGCCAACATCTTGAGCAGGCGCGAGTTGAACGGCCACGCCGCGACGCCGAGGCGGAGAATCCGGGCGGACTCGTCCTCCCGGCCGGACTGAAACAGCAGTTCCGCCAAGTCGTCGTAGGTCGAGGCGGGCTGGTCGCCCGCCTCGATCGCGTAGGCCAGGTAGTCGATCGCCTCGGGCACGCGCCCTTCGAGCTTCGCCTTGCGGCCTAGGGCCGCGAGTACCAGCGGGTCGTCCCCGTGCTGCTCGGCCGCCTCGGCCAGCAGCTCGAGGTAGCGGCCGGAAAGGCTCGGCCGCTTGGCGAGCAGCTCGCCGAAGGTCTGGAACCGCACCATCAGCGGCAGGGACTCGCCGCCTGCGCCGGGGGGCCTGTTCACGTGGACGAGCTCGGGCAGGTCCGCCGGAGCCCGCTCGAAGGCCTCGGGCGGGAAGGGCTGGCCCGGCGAGCGCACGATCCGGTGGTTGGTGAGGGAGGAGTGCGAAATCTCGGCGATGTCGCGCTTGGGCATGTGGCAGCCAGCGCAGTCGTTCCCCGGACGGGCCGCCCGATCCAAGCCGCACGACGAATCCTCGTGGCACTGCAAGCACTTCCGTCGGTAGTAGCCAAGCCGGTCTACCGCCGCGGGCCGGTCGTGGATCTCGTGGCAGGAAAAGCAGGTGAGGCCCCCTTGGCTCGCCAAGAAGCACTTGCTGAACGCCATGGAGTCGTTGTGCTCGAGCAGGTCCGACTCTCGAGGCCTGGCCCTGTCGAGCGGCAGCTTGAGGATGGCGACCGTGTCGTTGAACCACTCGCCGGGCCGGAAGTCGAAATGGTCGCGTCCGGGCTGCAACACCCGCGCGTCGCCGCCCTGATGGCAGTTCATGCAGATGTTCTCGGCCAGCCTCGGCGGCAGGTCGAGCGGATCGACGATGGCACCGTCGACGCTCTGCGGAGCCGCCAGGCGCGCGTCTACGTGGGCCCGCCCCGGCCCGTGGCAGTTCTCGCAGCCGATCGCGACCTCCGCGAACGGCGGTTCGGCGTAGCGGCCCGCGCTGCTGCCTTCCGGCAGCGGCCGCCCGGCGTGGCACTGCAGGCAGGCCGGATGAACCGTGCGGTTGAAGCCGTAGTCCTCGCCCGGCTTGGCGATCTCGTACCCCGGAGACAAACCCCAGGTCCCTTGCCGACTGTAGTAGGATACCGGGGCCTGCACCAGATGGCGGCCCCGCCGGACCAGGTAGCTGAAGCCGTTCACCCCGGACCCGATGACGTAGGCGAGGCGGTGGGAGCTGTCGAAGGGAGGGGTGTCCGTGGGCCCTGCTTCCGTCTCGCGCTGGTAGAATCCGTCGCCCCGCTCCTCGACGGCGAAGAGGCGGTTGAGGGGCTCGCTGACGACAGGCTCGGCTCCCGCCACGAGCGGCCGCAGGGCGTCGTCGACCGGAGCCATCCGGGTCGCGCGGGCACGGGAAAGTCTCGTTTTTCCTGATCGTCGAGCGCCCCCAGGTTGCCGCGAGGCAAGTAGACTGGACGCAGAGGTGAGACGATGCGCCTTTCGCTTGCATGGGCCGCTTGGGCCTTCGCATCCGCGCTGAGCTCCGAGGCCGCGATTGGCACGGCACAGCCGTTGGACTTCCAGAAGGACGTGCGCCCGATCCTCGCGGACGCGTGCTTCGCCTGCCACGGCCCGGACAGCAACGCCCGCCAAGCCGGGCTCCGGCTCGACACCCGCGACGGCGCCTTCGCGGACCGCGGGGGCTACGCAGTCATCGTCCGGGGCAGCCCGGACGAGAGCCGGCTCTTCCAGCGGATGAGCCACGCCGAGGCGGTGGTCAGGATGCCTCCGCCAGACGCGGAGCGGCACCCGACGTCGGACCAAGTCGAGACGATCCGGCGCTGGATCGAGGAGGGTGCGGAGTGGAGTTCCCACTGGGCCTACGCGCCCCCGGAGCGGCCGCAGATCCCGCAGCTTGGGGACGCGCGGGCCACCTCTAGCGAGATCGACGCGTTCGTGCTGGCGCGGCTCGAGCGGGAGGGCCTCTCCCTGTCGCCCGAGGCGGACCGGCGCACGCTGCTGCGGAGGCTGAGCCTGGACCTAACCGGCCTGCCGCCGGATCAGGGCGACGTGGAGGCGTTCCTGGCCGACACGAGACCCGGCGCCTACGAGCGGCAGGTCGACCGGCTGCTCAACTCCCCGCATTACGGGGAGCGCATGGCGACGCAGTGGCTGGACCTGGCTCGCTACGCCGACACGCATGGCTTCCATATCGACGGGCGCCGCGACATGTGGCAGTGGCGGGACTGGGTGGTCGCGGCATTCAACGACAACAAGCCCTACGACGAATTCACCGTCGAGCAGCTGGCCGGCGACCTGCTGCCGAACCCGACGCTGGACCAGCGGATCGCCACCGGCTTCAACCGCAACCACATGATCAACCACGAGGGCGGCGCAATTCCGGCCGAGTACCACACCGAGTACGTCGTGGACCGGGTCGAGACTGTCTCGACGGTGTGGATGGCGATGACGATGGGCTGCGCGCGCTGCCACGACCACAAGTACGATCCGATCAAGCAACGGGAGTTCTACGAGTTCTACGCCTTCTTCAATTCGGTGGACGAGCTCGGGCTGGATGGCGAGAACGGCAACGCGGTGCCCATCCTGCAGCTGCCGGACTCCTCGCAGGAGGAGCGCCTGGAGCGCTTGGACGCGGCTGTCCGCTCCGTGCGCGCGGACCTGCCGGAAGAGCGCGTGCGTCGCGATCTCGCGAACTGGGAGCGGACAGCGCTGGCGACGGTCCCGACGGCGAACCGCGAGCGGCTCGAGGCGCACTACCAGATGGAAGGGGGCTTTTCGGACTCCTCGGGCAACTACCGCCACGGCCGCGTCATGCGCGGCGAGCCGCTGTTCGGCACTGCGAAGGCGGGCCGGGGCGCTCGATTCGACGTCGACACGCACGTCGCGTTCCCCGGCACGGCCGAAATCGACCTTTCCGCTCCCTTCACCGTCGCGTTCTGGATGCGGCATGAGGGCTTGGTCGAGAAGGGCTTGCTGCACAAGATGGACGGTCCCGAGTCGCAGCGCGGACTGGCGCTGGCTCTGAGCGCCCCGGTGCCGATTCCAGACGCCCTGCGACGCGAGTACCACCTCACGGCGAGGCTTTCCTCCGGCCCGGGGCGGGCGATCGTCGCGAGGACCGCAACGCCCCTCCGCGACGCCCGCGGCGAGGACAGCGAGTACCACATCGCCATCTCCTACGACGGGTCGGGCCGGGCGGCGGGGCTGCGGTTCCATGTGAACGGACAGCCCGCGGATGCCGTGACTCTCTCCGACACCCTGGCGGGCAGCCCCGCGACCGACGCGCCCTTCGAAATCGGCGCGGGCCGCTTCGGCGGCCGCTACACGGGCACTCTGGACGACCTGCGGATCTACTCGCGGGCCCTGGCGGCCTCCGACATCGGCGTGCTCCACGCCCACGAGCCGATTCGCGCCGTGCTGGGCGAGACCTACGTCGACTGCGCCTCCGTGCTCGCCGGGGCCCCTCCCGCACCGCCCGACGACATCTACGCCCCGAAGTCCGACACCGAAGTGACGCGCTGCCGGAACCGCCAGAGGCGCCTGAAGGCCTACTATCTCGCGCACGCCGCGCCCGACACCGTCCGCCGGCTGCACGCCCGCCTGCAGGACCTCGTGCGGGAGCGGGCCGAGGTGGAGTCTGACGTGCCGAACGTGATGGTGATGCGGGAGTTGCCGCAGCCCCGCGAGACGTTCATGCTGGCGCGGGGGGACTACCGCAACCGAACCGACAGGGTCACCCCGGCGACGCCGGAATGGCTGCCGCCGTTCCCCGCCGACGCCCCGCGGAACCGCCTCGGACTCGCCCGCTGGATCGCGAGCCCGGACCACCCGCTCACGGCCCGCGTGGCGGTCAACCACTACTGGCAGTCCTACTTCGGCACGGGCCTCGTGCGGACGGCGGAGGACTTCGGGCTGCAGGGCGAACTGTCCACGCATCCCGCCTTGCTGGACTGGCTCGCGCGCGAGTTCGCCGACGGCGGCTGGGACGTCAAGGCGCTGCAGAAGAAGATCGTCATGTCGGCGACCTACCGCCAACGGTCGCATGCCACACCCGCGCTGAGGGCCAAGGATCCGGAGAACCGGCTGCTGGGGCGCGGCCCGCGGCACCGCCTGGCGGCCGAGCAAGTGCGCGACAACGCCCTGGCTGCCGCGGGGCTGCTCGACAGGCGGGTAGGCGGCGCGAGCGTCTTCCCGTACCAGCCCGAGGGGCTGTGGAAGGAAATGGCCTATGGCGACATGTTCACCGCCCAGGTCTACCGGCCCGGGGCGGGCGCGGATCTGTTCCGCCGCAGCATGTACACGTTTTGGAAGCGCACGATCCCCCCGCCCTCGCTCGGCGTGTTCGACGCGCCGGACCGGGAGAAGTGCATCGCGCGGCGGTCCCTGACGAACACGCCGCTGCAGGCGCTGGTTCTGATGAACGACCCGACCTACGTGGAGGCCTCGCGCAGCCTCGCGCAGCGCATGATCCGCGAAGGAGGCGCCGACCGGATCCGCTTCGCCTACGAGGCCGCGCTGGCGCGGCCGCCCAGCCCGGCGGAGTCGCGCCTGCTGCAGGATCTGGCGACGGAGCAGGCCGTAAAATTCCGTGCGGCGCCCGGACTGGCGCGCGAGCTCCTGCAGGTCGGCGAGACGAGCGCCGACGACAGCGTGCCGGCGCCCGAGCTGGCCGCCTGGACCGTGGTCGCGAGCAGCATCCTGAACCTGGACGAGATGATCAGCAAGGAGTGACCCCGCCATGAATCCCAAGCTCGAGCTCGGCCTGCAGTCGACGCGGCGCCAGTTCTTCGGCCGCGCGGCGACGGGCATCGGCCCGGCCGCGCTGTCGTGCCTGCTGGCCGGGGACGGATACGCGGCCGCCCGAGGCGCCGGGGCCGACCCGGAAGGGCTGCCGGGCCTGCCCCACTTCGCGCCGTCCGCCAAGCGCGTCATCTACATGTTCCAGTCGGGAGCGCCGTCGCAGATCGACTTGTTCGACCACAAGCCGCTGTTGCGCGAGTTTCACGGCCAGGACCTGCCCGACAGCGTCCGCAAGGGCCAGCGGATCACGGGCATGACGGCCGGCCAGGACCGCCTGCCGGTGGCCGCCTCCGTCTTCCAGTTCCGCCGGCACGGCCAAGCGGGCACCGAGTTGAGCGAGCTGCTGCCGCACATCGGCAGCGTGGCGGACGACATCGCCCTCGTGAAGACCGTCCAGACGGACGCGATCAACCACGACCCGGCGATCACGTTCATCCAGAGCGGCTTCCAGCAGCCCGGGCGGCCGTCGATGGGCTCGTGGGTGAGCTACGGGCTCGGCAGCGCGAATCGCGACCTGCCGGGCTTCGTCGTGCTGATCTCCCAGGGCAGCAACCTGAACCAGTCCCAGCCGCTCTTCTCGCGGCTGTGGGGCTCGGGCTTCCTGCCCTCGAAGTACCAGGGGGTCAAGTTCCGCTCGAGCGACGACCCCGTCCTGTACCTCTCCAATCCCCGGGGTATCGACGAGTGCACGCGGCGCAGCATGCTGGACGCGGTATCCGAGATCAACCGCCTGCGCTCGCGGGAGTTCGGCGACCCGGAGATCGAGACCCGCATCGCGCAGTACGAGATGGCGTATCGCATGCAGGCGTCCGTGCCGGAGCTGATGGACCTGTCGAATGAGCCGGACCACGTGTTCGAGCGCTACGGTCCCGACGCGCGCCGTCCTGGAACCTACGCCGCCAACTGCTTGCTGGCGCGGCGGCTTGCCGAGCGGGACGTGCGCTTCGTGCAGCTGTTCCATCGCGGCTGGGACCAGCACCTGGACCTGCCACGCGACATCCGCCTCCAGGCGAGGGACACGGATCGAGCATCGGCGGCGCTCGTGCACGATCTCAAGGAGAGGGGCCTGCTGGACGACACGCTCGTGATCTGGGGCGGCGAGTTCGGGCGAACGGTCTACTGCCAAGGCAAGCTCAGCGAGACCAACTACGGACGCGACCACCATCCGCGCTGCTTCACCATGTGGATGGCGGGCGGCGGGATCAAGGCGGGTTCGGTTCACGGCCGGACCGACGACTACTGCTACAACGTGGCCGAGGATCCGGTGCATGTGTACGACCTGCAGGCGACGGCGCTGCACTGCCTGGGCATCGACCACAGACGGCTGACGTTCAAGTACCAAGGCAGGCATTTCCGGCTGACCGACGTGCATGGCGAGGTCGTGGAGTCGTTGCTCGCATGAGGCGCGGCTAGGCGGGACCAGCGGCCTAGACAAACGCGGGGCCCGCCCGCCTACCCGGGCCTCGGGGGGAGCAGCCCGACGGCACCTCGCCCGCGACGCGGGACGAGGCGCCCCGGCGAGACGAGGAGCCAGGAGACCCATGGCGAACCCACCCACGCGACGAGACTTCCTCGCGGCCGCGAGCGCGGCGGCCGTTCTGCCCGGATGCGGGGGGCGCCCGCCGGAGGCCCGGACCTTCGCGCCCTACTGGGATTCGATCCGCACGCATGCGGCGCCGGAGTGGTTCCACGACGCCAAGCTCGGGATCTTCGTTCACTGGGGACTGTACTCCGTGCCAGCCTGGGCCACTCCCGTCGGCGAGCTCGGCAAGATCGACTGGGGCACGTGGTTCACCAACAACCCGTACTCGGAGTGGTACCTCAACACGCTGCGGATCTCCGGCTCGCCCACCCAAAGGCACCACAGTACGACCTACGGCGCCGACTTCGACTACATGGATTTCGCGCCTCCGTTCAACGCGGCCGCCGAGAAGTGGGATCCACCGCCATGGCGTCCCTGTTCGCCGGCGCGGGCGCCCGCTACGTCGTGCTCACCACCAAGCACCACGACGGATTCACGCTCTGGCCGAGCGAGGTCGAGAACCCGAACCTGCCGCCGGGCAGGCGGGCCAGCGCACGCGACATCGTGGGCGAGCTGACCTCCGCGGTCAAGGCGGAGAACATGCGGATGGGCTTCTACTACTCGGGCGGTCTGGACTGGAGCTTCAATCCCGAGCCTATCGACGATATCGCGAAAGTGCGGGGCACGATCATTCACACGCAGGAATTCGCGGACTACGCGGACGCGCACTGGCGCGAGTTGATTCGGAAGTACGACCCGACCGTCCTCTGGAATGACATCGGCTATCCCGAGCAGGCCGACCTAGCAAGCATCGTGGCCGACTTCTACAACACGCATCCGGACGGCCTGATCAACAACCGGTTCGAGATCGGCAAGGACGGCGCTCCGCAACGGCACCATGACTTCACCACGCCCGAGTACGCCCGGATGGACGAGATCACGGACTTCAAGTGGGAGACCTGTCGCGGACTCGGCTTCTCGTTCGGCTACAACCGCGCCGAGACGCAGGAGCACACCATCGGGGAAGCCGAGCTGATACACCTGCTGGCCGACATCGCGAGCAAGAACGGCAACCTGCTGCTCAACGCCGGGCCGATGGCGGACGGCACGGTCCCGGAACTCCAGGCGAGCAGGCTGTGCGCGCTCGGCGAGTGGCTCGGCGCCAACGGCGAGGCGATTTACGGGACGCGGCCGTGGAACCGAGCGTCCGGCGAGACCGCGGACGGACAGCCGGTGCGGTTCACGTCCAAGGGAGCGTCGATCTACGCGATCATGCTGGGACAGCCGAAGTCCAGGCAAGTCGCGCTTGATCTCGGCATGCCGGGCGGCAGCGCCGAGGTCGCCGTGCTGGGCGAGACGCGCACAGCGCCCGCCACCTACGCGAACGGCAGGCTGACGGTGACGCTCGACTCTCCGTTGCCCGAGCGCCACGCCCACGCCTTCCGCATCGATCTCTCGTGACGGAGCGAGAGCCCTTCGCGCACGGGGGACGTGGCGGGTCGCGCCCTCGCACAACCGGAAGGATCCCGCTCTTCTCGCCGCACCCGGTCCGGAAATCGTCGACGGGCAGCTCGGACCCGATGCTCCACCGACATCACAACGAACGCAGAACGGGCGCGTGGGAACAGACTCTTAATCGCGAGATGCGCCAAGCTCGACGCCATGCATGATCCACAGGCCTGCAAGATTGGTTGCATCCCGCGGTCGGACCCGTCCGAGAGTCGACGGTACACTGAACGCTCCGCTCCCGAAACATGCGCAAGCTCGCTCCTTGCCCCGACCGTCCGAATTGCGTATGCAGCCGCGCCTCCCCGTCGAGTCGCAGCTACGTCGCGCCGATCGCGATTTCCCGCGATCCGGGCAAGGCCTTCGGGCGCTTGAAGACACTGCTGGCAGCTTTCCCGCGAACCGAAATCGTCGCTGTCAACGACACCTACGTTCATGCGACCTGCCGCACTCTTCTCGGGTTCGTCGATGACCTCGAAGCGAGCCTGTGCGCTGCGGAGCGCGCGATCCACGTCCGATCCGCGTCGCGTGTCGGCTTCTACGACTTCGGGGTGAATCGGGGACGGGTCGAGGCGCTGCGACGCCTGATGGCGAAACCGAGACTGAACTGACCCGTACCGTTTCCAGTCGCTAGGCACGGAGGGCCCCGCGACACCGAGGTGTCCAGTTGCGAGGCTCGCTCGAAGGGCGGGAGGCGCTTGCAGGTCAGTCCGAGACGTGCGGGAACCGCGATTTCTGGGCCCACCGAAGGGTGCCCGCAGGAGGAGTCGATTCGCATTCCCGCGGCCACTCCGCCCGCGTACGGCGGGTCCACTTCGAACCTCAGCGAGGCCAGGGTCAGCCTCTCCAAGACCCTGACAGCTGTCAAGGGCGTCGACGGCCCCAAGTGTGGAGAGGTGCCGCGCCTGCGAACAGGCGCTGATCGGTGACGAGAGCGCATTGCGCACGTGAGCGCTACGCGCCGAGCACACTCGAGTTGCGAGCACCGCGGGCCGCCAGCTCCCGGGGGAGAGCGGCTCGCACCGGACTCCGAATCTGCTCGGTCGACCGTCCATTCGATTAGGAATGGCCCGGTCCGGACACGCCGCCGACTTCTGGTTCTGGGATGCCTTCCGGCCCGGGAATTCCGACTGCACGCGCTTCCGGAAGCACGACATGCCGTCCCATCAGGCGAGGGCGAGCGGGCTGAGAGCGGGAGACCGCGGAAAGATCCTGCTCGAAGGGAGCGAGACCGCCTCTCGCGGTGCCGCGGGCGGGTAGAATCAAGCCGCTATGAGGATCGCTTGCGCCTCGCTCGTGGCGGTCGCCGCGACGGTTTGGGCCCAAGGCCCGGTCGAATACGCCTACCTCGACATCTACTCCGGCCAGGGCGGCAACCGCTTTCATCCCACGACGCGCGAGGAGTGCCGCAGCGTGCTGCGCGACAGCCGGGGAGCAGTGTACACGATCGGTGTCCAGTCGAATGCCACGGACCGGCTCAACTCGACCCGCCAATTCGTCTCGCTGGGCCGGTGGCAGGGGGACCACTGGACGTCCATCGCCAAGGTAAATGACCGCGACGGGTGCGTCTACAGCCCGGCAGCCGTCGCGGACAGCGCCGGCGGCATCTGGATCGCGTGGTCCGAATTCAACGAACTCGAGCAGAACATTCGACGTGTACGCACGCCACTGGGACGGGACCAGCCTGGGACGAGTGTCTCGCGTGAGCACGTCGAGAGGGCCCGACATGAGGCCGTCGATCGCGCTGCAGCCGGACGGAACGCCCTTGGTCGCCTGGGAGACGGCCCGCAAGGGCTCAGTGCGGATCGCGGTCGGCGCACTGAAGAACGGATCCTGGGATACGCTCGCCGTAACTCCGGAGACGGGCTTCAGCTTCCGCCCTCACATCGCCACCGCCGCCGACGGCAAGGTCTGGCTCGCCTCCGACCGTTGGGCGGGCGGCGACTACGACGTGTTCGTCCGCACCATGACGGCGGGCGGTTGGTCGGAGGAAATCGCGTTCTTCGCGTCGCCCAGGGACGAGCAGCGCCCGATGATCCGCTTCGCGCCTGACGGCACCGCATGGATCCACGCCTCGAAGCGAGTGGCGGGAAGCCGGAACGGCCAGCGCGTCGAACTCCCGGCAGAGGCCCGCAACTTCGTCTCCGGGATGGACCGCTTGGACGAGTTCACCATCGACAGAGCCGGACGGTTCTGGTTCCTGCACCAAACCGCGACTTTCCATCCGGGCAACCCGGGCTATCGCGCCGGAAGGTCGCCGGAGTCGGCGGGAGCATGGTTCGACGGGACCCGGATCCAACGGTTCTCGCTGGGCGTCGCCATCGGATACCGCGCCCCGATCTTCGAGGACGACGGCTTCTGGCACGCGACGGACATGATGATCCTGCGCAAGGCTCTCCCGGCGGCCCGCGCCGACATCTCGGCTCCGCAGGCCGAGAGTCCGCTCGGAGAGACCAAGCCCGGCAGGCCCCGCCCGGTAAAGCCCCGGCGCGCGACGCTCGAGATCGCGGGAGAGACCTACAACCTCTTACTACGGCGAACTGCACACCCACCTAGGAGAGTATCCCGGCGATCGCACAATCGAATTCTGGACGGACCGCTACTATCTCAACGCGATGGAGAGCGGCGTGCTCGACTTCGGCGCCACTTCGGACCACGACTGGCCGTCCATGACCAACTCGAAGTACCGGATCGAGCAGGCCTACGCCGGCGTGCTGTCGGAGGAGGGCCGCTTCGAGGGCTTCGCCAGCTACGAATGGAGCGGCGACGCCGCGGGGCGACGCCGGTTCGGCGACCGCACGGTCATCTTTTTGCGGCGATTCTCGCCCGTCTACCGCATCACCGATCCCGCAAGCGACTCTATCGAGGAACTGCGCCGACTGCTCGCCGGCGACAACGCGGTTCCGTGGGTGCATCACGTGGGGGCACCGTGGGGGGCGATGGACTGGTCCAAGCACGATCCGGTGGCCGAGCCTGTCGTCGAAGTGACCTCCGCGCACGGGGTCTACTAAACGTACGACAGAGCCAACGCCGTCACCGACTGGCTGCGGCGCCCGCCCGTCGGCAAGACGTCGATCCAGGACGGCTTGGCTACCGGAGCTAGATTCGGGTTCGTGGGCTCGAGCGACCGCCACGACGGCATCAGCGGATACAACACCGGCATGCTCGCCGTGCTGGCGAAGGAGCCGAGCCACGACGCGGTAATCGACGCGCTGCGCGCGAGGCGCACGTACGCTCTCCGTGGGGGCGAGCCGATCACGCTGGATTTTCTTGTCAACGGGACGTTCCAAGGCGGCGAGACAGAGGCCGGCGGAGCCGCGCCCAAGATCTCCGTCGAGGTCGCGGCGCGATCCGTGATCGAAAAGATCGAGATCGCGAGCAACGGCAAGTTCGTCTACTCGTACGCGCCCGAGGCAGAGGCTTCAAGCGCGACCTTCACCTATCGCGATTCGAGCGGTCCCGTGCCGGGCACCTACTACTACGCTCGGGTGTGGCTGAAGGGTCGCTCTCGAGAGAGCGGCTACCAGCGGCAGGAATTCGGCAAGTACGCCTGGAGCTCGCCGGTGTGGCTCAAGTGACGCCCGGGCGGCTCATCGCGCTCCAGTACACGCCAGAGGCTGCGCGGCAATGGCATTCGGATTGCCGAAACGGGCGTTCGTTTAGCGGACGCGGGGCCAGTGAGGGCGATTCGTGCCGGTTCTTGGGCCGCCAGTGCCTTATCGGTCCGCTCTGGCAGCGGCCCTGGCGGACCTAACCTTGCTGGCCGGAGTGCGCGAGCGCCGTTCGTAGGAGTGGTTCGGATTGAGCACGGAGCCTCGTCCCGGGCCCGAATGCGAAGCGATCAAGCCCATTCGAACATCGCAGGCAAATACGCGCCAAGCGGCGACCGCGACCCGGCTCACGCAGCGCCCGAGCCTACGGTCCCGCAAGAGGCCGGGGTCTGCGGCCGTCGGTCGGAAGTGCGGCGACGTTCCCGCCGTGCGCGAGACCTCGCATGACGGGTCGGCCGCCGAAAGGGGCTCCTCTCTCGAACGCCCCGTTGGTCTGGTGCCATTGGCCCGGCTAGCGCCCGCTCTTGACGAGATGCAGAGATCGTCGATTGCGTTCTTGACTGTGAAATAGGCCTGGCGTATCCATCGGTCGCCCGAATCTCGTGCCGACGGCAAGGTTGTCCACCAGCGATTCCAAGCTTGTCCATCACGGGGGTGCGTGAACGTTGTTCCGGAAGATGAGGTGAACAAGTTGACCGAGGGGTCGCGCTACCGAGGCCGCCCCGCGGGAGGGTCGAACGGCTGGCAGGGCCACGGCGCGGCCCCCGCAGCGGGTCGGCGTAGTGCCCAACCCGCGGCCGGACTCACTCCGGCGGTAGCCGGCGGCCACGGCCAGCCACTCGCGGGACGCTGCCGGCACGAAGCTGCGCGGAGGCTAGGCCCCCGCGAGGCCGGCCGGCAGCCCGGCGGCGCTAGCAGGGTCAGCCAGTCCTGGAAGCAGAACCAGCGCAGCGCGACCTGCAGCTCCCGGAACAAGTCGCGGTGCGTGACCAGCTTGAGCCGGCACCGCTGCCACAGCGCGCAGGCTCACTGCAGCACGGCATGGAGCGCGACGGCGGACAGGTCCAGCACGGCCGGCACGTTGGCCAGCGCTGCCTTACCGGGCCCGCAGTTGCGCTTGGTGTAGCGGCCGTCCCGCGCCAGGCAGTTGAAGCCCTCGTTCTCGGTCTTCCAGCGCGCCCGGTCGGCCCGCGCGATCCTCTCCCTATTGTCCGCGGTGACCTCGCGACTGGCGAAGATGCAGTTGGCGCAGGTGCGCTTGCCGCCGTGCTCCGCGGCGCACTCGATCCAAGTGCCGGGCAGGGCCTCGCGGCCCTTGCCCAGGGGCACCGCGTCCGCCCGGCGGAAGCGGTGCCGCTCGGACCGCTTGCCCCGCCCGCGCCGCGGCAGCCAGCCAGTCGGTTGCACTTCGCCGCTCGCCCGCCGACTCTCCAGCACCTCGTACAAGCGCTTGTGGGATCCGGGCTTGCGTACCGGGATGTAGTCCATGCCGGGGGCCGCGGCCGCCGCGCAGACGGGCTGGCGGCACTACAGGTCGTCGCCCGCCAGGCCTGCAGCCAGGCGCCGTGAGCGTCGATCCAGCGCTTGGCGGCGTTGCGCTCGCTCGCTGCCGACGCGCCGCACCGAGCACCGCGGGCAATGCACCCTGTCGGAGCGGTGGAACCGGACGCCGTCCAAAGCGACGAGCAGGCGCTCGTCCTTGCGCTGGAAGGGCTCGAGCGCGCCCACGGATTCGAGGCGCAGCCGGAACAGCGGGGCGAACGCGGCCGGGTCGAGGCCGTCGAGCAAGTTGCGGATATGATTCTCGCAAGGGATGCGGCCCACGCCGAACAGGGTCCGGCAGTCGGAGCGGAAGCCGTCCCGCTCCATGCGCCGCTGGAACTCGACGAACGACTCGCACCGGGTCAAGAAGCAGGCCGGGGAGCAACCGGCGGCATCGCTGACCGCGTAGCGCGTGTTGCGATCCGTGCGACGGTCGGGCAGGCCGACAGCCGTCTCGCACGTCTCGCGGATGGCGCTCCGCGGCGGATCCAAGACTTACGGCATTCATCCTGACTCGCAAGTCGCAAGGACGAGTCAAGTGCCTGCCTGCCCTCAACACCCCTCTCTGGCACCCTGGAGTCCGTGCCGCGCGGGGCCGCGCGCTGGAGCACTCGCTCGATGGCCAGGAACTGCAGTCTCAATTCCTCCACCGTGAGCCGCATCTGTCGAGCCATCGCCCCCGAGCCGCACCGGAGCAAGACCTTCCAGCTGTCGCATGCCCATTTATTGGTTGAGAGAGTCGGGATTGTCGTCGGACTGTACCTGGCCCCGCTGGGGTGGGCCGTCGTGCTGGACATGGGCGAGAAGTCGCGGATCCGGGCCCTCGATCGCACCCATCCGGTCCTGCCGATGCGGCCCGGAGCGCCGGAACGGCTGACGCACCACTCCGAGCGCAGCGGTGTCACCTCGCTCTTGGCAGCCCTCGACATCGCCTCAGCCCGGGGTCACTGGCAGCTCTTGCCGCCAGCGCCGGGCCGTCGAGCTCGAGAGCTTCTTCGGAAACATCGACAAGGCGGTCCCTCCCGACCTAGATGTCCACTTCGTGCTTGACAACTACAGCAAGCACGAAACGGCGATGATCCCCGACTGACTGGCCCGTCGCCCGCGCTACCACCGGCGCTTCACGCCGACCAGCCCTTCGTGGCTCGGCTAAGTCGAGCGCTCGTTCGCCGAGGCCGCGCTCTGCCATATGCGGTGCGGCACCCACCGCAGTATCCTCGCGCTCGAGAAGCTGATCAAGGAGCACCTCGCTGTCTTTAACCAAGAACCCAAGCCGCTCGTCTGGACGCAGGCGGACGAAATCTGGGAATCGGTCCTGCACTGCTGTACACGAATTTCCTAGACAGGACCCTAGCAGCGACGCCGGCCGTGCGGGCGCTACCGAGGCGGTTCGAGCGTGCCCTCGCTTCGGAGCGAACCGAGGGTCCGGGCCGGCGGCAGCCACCTCGACGGCCGGACTGTCCTGCCCCGGAACGGACGGCCGTCAGCACCTGCGCGCGCGACAGCCTGATTCGGCTTGGCCGGGCCGCCCGGGTCCACGCGGCAGGCGCAGGCTACGATGCAGGAGCCAAGAGGAGATCCGCACGTGCCGACCGTCGCCGCTCTGAAAACCGCCCGAGTCCTCGCCTTCGTCAGCGCCTGCTCGCTCGCCTCGTCTCCGTCTCGAGCGCAGCCGGTCCAAGTCTCGGGGCCGGACCAGCATGCGGACTGGCCGTCCGCGATGTTCGCACCGAACGGAGACCTGTGGGTCGCTTGGGCCTCCTACGACGGACGCGGATCGGACGAGATCCGCGTCCGTCAGCGCTCCGGCGGCGAGTGGCAGACACCCATGGTCGCCAGCGCCCGCGCCGGAGACCATCTCAAGACCGCACTCGCCGTCCAGCCGGACGGGCGGATCTGGGTGGCTTGGTCGGCGCAAGTCGCCGGGAACTTCGACCTATACGCCCGCAGCTGGCGGGACGGCCGCTGGGAACCGGTGCGACGCTTGACAACGGATCCGCAGCCGGACATCCACCACCGCCTGCTAGCCGGCCCCGCGGGCCGCCTGTACCTCGTCTGGCAGTCCTTCCGGACCGGCGACGCCAACATCTACCTCAAGGTGCATGACGGCAACCGCTGGTCCGCCGTAATCCCGGTCACCTCGCACGAAGCCAACGACTGGGAACCGGACGCCGCTCTCGACGCGCAAGGCCGCCTCTTCATCGTGTACGACACCTACCGCCATGGGGACTACGACGTGTACCTCCGAGTATTCGAAAGCGGCGAACTCTCGCCGGAGCGGGCCGTGGCCGACTCGCCGCGGTTCGAGGCACGCGCCACCGTGGCCGTCGTCCCGAAGGACGCGCGTGGGTGGCATGGGACGACCAGGGCCCGAACTGGGCGCTCGACATGCCGCGCTGGACCCGCGACAGCAGGCAGGCCGACTGGGGGGGCCCCGCTCCTTGGAGCGTCGAGGGCTCCGTCGGGCGGCTGGTGAGCTTGCGCTACGCGCAGAAGATCGGCGTGGCGGTTGTCTCCGGCACGCAGCGCTGGCGGCCGACGGGGTCGCTGGAAGACGCGATGAGCGCCGACTTCGCTCTGTCCTACGAAATCCCTCGAATGGCGATCGACCCGAGCGGAACTCCCCGGCTCTTCCTGCGGCGCTGGGTCCCCCGGGCCGACGGCGGGAGCATGAAGGAGCGTCCTGGCGCCTGGAACATCCATTCCATGACCTACGAGGGCGCGCGGTGGACCGCGCCGGAGCGCGTCGAGGGCAGCGCCGGCAGCAACGATCAGCGCCTGTCGCATGCGATCGGACCGGACGGGCGGGCGTGGATCGCCTACCCGTCGGACGACCGCTGGGCCCCGGGCGGCCCGGTGATCCCCCACGACGACCGGCCGCTCGGCAAGATTCGCCTGGCCGAGGTGCCAGCGTCGGGCGCGGCGCGTCCCGAACTGGCTCCGGTCCCAGCCCCGGATGCCTCGCGCCCCTTCCGGCGCACGGCTTGGTCCGACCGCCGGCACGAGGTAGCGGCCGGCGACAGGCGCTTCCGGCTCTACTGGGGAGACCTGCACCGGCACACCGAGATCAGCGGGGACGGCGGATTCGACGGCACGCTATGGGACATGTACCGCTACGCGCTGGACGCGGCCGAGCTCGACTTCATCGCGTCCACCGACCACTACTACGGCGCGAGCGGGCTGGCCGGCCGGCCCGAGCACCGCGGCTACGACTGGTGGCGCACCCAGAAGCTGGCCGACGCCTTCCACGTGCGGGGACGGTTCGCGCCGCTGTTCGGCTACGAGCGGACCATCCGCTGGCCCTACGGCCACCGCAACATCATCCAGCTCGAGCGAGGCGACGCACCGTTCAACCGGACGCTAGATCGCGACAGGGAAAGCGCGGAGTTTCCGCGCCAGCCCGAGGAGCTGCGGCTGTGGGAGCGGCTCAGTGGCAGGAACGCAATCAGCATCCCGCACACGATCGCCGCGGGCGGCGGGACCGACTTCTCCTTCAACGACCCCGCGCTGGAGCCCCTCCTAGAGATCTACCAAGGGTGCCGGCTGAGCTACGAGGCCCCCGGGTCTCCGCGGGTCCGTTCGTCCGAGCGCTACGCGGACGGCTACGCCCGCAGCGCGCTCGCCAAGGGCTACCGGCTGGGCTTCATCGCGTCCTCGGACCACCGCTCCACCCACATCTCCTACGCCGCGGTGTACGCCGAGGAACCCACGCGGGAAGGGATCTTCCGGGCGCTGCAGGAGCGCCACGCCTACGCCGCGACCGACAACATCGTGCTCGACGTGCGCGTCGGCGACGCGATCATGGGCGATTCCGTGAGCGTGCGGGAGAGGCCCGACGTCCAAGTCACGGCGCGGGGCACGGGGCCGATCCACGAGATCCAGATCATCAAGAACGGCGCCTACCTCTACTCGGCCAGCCCAGGGACGCGCGAGGCGTCCTTCGCCTTCAGGGACACCGGCGCGAACCCCGGGGAGAGCTACTACTACGTGCGCCTGCAGCAGGAGGACGGCCAGCTGGCATGGGCCTCGCCCATCTGGGTGGACTACCGCCCGCAGTGACGCCCAGGGGCCGGGCCGCCGACAGGGGAGTACACTGGGCCGAGCCCCGCGACTCGTCCGGGGAGGCACCACCTATGACGCCCAGGGCATTCGCCCGCCTGGCCGCGCTGGCGACGCTGGCCGCGGCCGCGCTGGCGGCGGACGTGACCGTGCTGGTGGCATACCACTCGCGAACGGGCAACACCGAGACCATGGCCGAGGCTCTCGCCGAGGGCGCGCGGAACGGCGGCGCGGAAGCCGTGCTGAAGAGAATCGGCGACGTGACCCGCGAGGATCTTCAGAAGGCCGACGGCGTCGCGCTGGGCTCGCCCGTCCACATGGGCGACGTCGCGGTGGAGGTCAGGCAGGCCTTGGTCGACTGGGCCTACGGGCTGGGCTTCTGGCGCAGCCGCGGCCTGGAGAACAAGGCTTGCGCGGTCTTCGCCACGGGAGGGGCCCCGTCGAACGGCAAGGAATTCACGATGCTGAGCATGGCGCTCGGCCTGCTGCAGTACGGCATGGTGCTCGTCACGCCCTACGGCGGGCTGGGCGCGTCCGCCACGACGGGCGTCCCGGAGCACGAGAAGGGCGTCGGCGAGCACGAGCTGGAGGAGGCGCGCAAGCTCGGGGCCAGGCTGGCCGAGGTCGCCGGGCGGCTGAAGGACTGAACGGCTCAAGCCGCCGGGCGGGGGTCCACGCTCGGGTAGACCAGCCTCCGGCGCGCCCGCAGCTCGCCCGGCAGCAGCGCTGCGTAGACCGTGTCGAGCACCGGCGTCATCACCTGCGACTCCCGGGCGTAGCGGCGCACGGCGCCGAGTTGCGCCTCCAGTTCCGAGGGCTCACCGCGCTCCAAGTCGCGATGCATGGAGGCGGTGGTGCCGTACGGCAGGCGCCGGAACTGGCGGACCTGCTTGGAAGCGAATCCCGGAGCGATCGCTGCGCCCTGCGCGCGCGCTACAGAGGCGATCTCGTCGGCGACGGAAACCATGAAGTCGCGCGTCTCAGGCACCTGGAACAAGGCGCCCGCGGGCGCCCGCGTGACTGCGCCGACGACACCCAATGTGCAGACAGCCACGAGCTTCTTCCACAGGTCGGTCCAGATGTCGGCCGACTCGTCAATGGCCATGCCCTCCACGGAGAAAAGGTGCCGCAGCACCTTGGCAAGCCGCGCCGAGCGGCCTCCTCCGCGCTCGCCGACAATGATCGTGGGCTGGGGCAGGCCCGTATGCACGATGTTGCCCGGGGAGCGCCGCTCGGCGAAGATCCGGCTGAACCCGCCCACGACCCGCTCAGGCCTCAAGAGCTCGCACAGCGTGTCGGGTGCCTCGACGCCGTTCAGCAGCGGGATGACCACGGTCGATTCTCCGACCAGCGGTCGCGCGAGTTCGGCGGCCGTCTTGAGGTGCTCGGCCTTGCATGCGAAGAAGAGGATCTCGACTCCGCCCGAGGGCTTCTCGCCGTCGAGGACCCTGGGCTCCGGGAGGAAGAAATCGCCTGCCGGGCTGGTGATGCGAAGTCCGTTCGACCGCAGGGCGCGGGCGCTCGCGGGACGCAACAGGAATGACACGTCGCGCCCGGCCTGCGCCATGCGCCCCCCGAAGTAGCCGCCGACACCGCCGGCTCCTACGAATACGATTCTCACGTCGGGCCAACTGTCCCCGGCGCGCTGCCGCCCGCCGTCACGTCAAACCACTAGCTTCGCACGAAGCGGCCCGGTCGCTGCCCGGCCCGCGACGCCGTCTCGGAATCCCGGGCGGGGCCGGGGGTATAATGATCGCAGGCGTTGAACCGCATCTGCTGGGAGGTGGTGTAACGGTAACACGGCAGACTCTGGATCTGTTTATCGGGGTTCGAATCCCTGCCTCCCAGCCACCCGCGGGCTCGAGGCGAGAGATCCGTCGCGGACGCATCGGGTGCCTCCCGGTCCCGCGCCGCTCCCGGGTGCTACGATAAGAGCCGCGAGCCGGCGTAGCTCAGTTGGCAGAGCATCTGATTTGTAATCAGACGGTCGGGGGTTCGAGTCCTCTCGCCGGCTCCAAGCGTCGGGTCGCGGCCGTGCGCCTAGCGCGACAGCGGGAGTAACTCAATGGTAGAGTCACAGCCTTCCAAGCTGTTGGTTGCGGGTTCGATTCCCGTCTCCCGCTCCACGGTCGGTCGCAGGACCGGGCCGACGTAGCTCAGTCGGTAGAGCGCGTCCTTGGTAAGGACGAGGTCACGGGTTCGAGTCCCGTCGTCGGCTCCAGTCCCGTCGCCTAGGCGTCGCACACCGCGGACAGGCCGTCCGGGTCGAAACCGACCGCGACCGACTCGCCCCGGACCGCGACCGGGCGCTTGATGAGGTTGGGGTGCGCGGCCATGAGGCGCAGGGCTTCCTGCCGGGACGGCGGGCTGGCCTTCATGCGCCTCTCGCGATAGAGGGCGTTGCGCGTGTTCAGAAAGGCCAGATGGTCCCGAGCGCCGATCAGCGCGTCGAGCTGCTCGACGCTGAGCCCCTTGCCGAGATCGACCAACTCGAGCTCGGCGCCCCGGTCGGCCAGGAACCTCCTAGCCTTGCGGCAGCTCGTTCAACTGGGCTTGTGATAGAAGCGAACGGCGACCATAAGGCAATTCTAGCGCGCTATGCTGTTAGTCCGTGAAACGGTTCATGCGCAGGGACGCTCCGTCCCTGAAACGCATTCTGCTCGTCGAGAGCGGACCTCGGCCGCACGCCCAGCGCCTGATTCCGCTTCTGCGGGATTCGGTCTGCGGCGACGCTCCGATCGACCTGTTCACCTGCGTGCCGGGCGAGCCGACCGGACTGGGCGCGGCCGCCCGCACGTGGCGCAGCTACGAGGTCACCGACAGCTCCGGACGCTGGCGGCTGCTGCGGCGCATCCGCCGCGAGCGCCACGCGGCGGCCGCGATCCTGTGCGGGGACAGCCCGCTGCTAGCGACTTGGAAGCTCGCCCTGGCAGCCCTGCTGCCGGCCAAGATCCTGCTGGCGGACGAGAGCGGCGGGCTGGTCTGGCTGGACCGCTCCAATTGGCGCAAGGCCCTGCGGATCGGGATCTCGCGCAGCGTGCTGGAGAACCCGGAATTCCGCCGCAAGGCGGCGCAGGCGGCGTCCCTGCCGTTCGCGCTGCCGGTGCTGCTGGCATTCGCGGCGCGGGCCCACGCCGGACGGCTGATTCGCGCGACGAGGTTCACGGGCCCGCCGGACTCGGCCTAGGCGGCCGCGCAGGCATCGCATTGGCGAATACCGCTCGATCCTGGCGTCTCGCGGCTGTCGCGGCCGCCTTGGTGGCGGGGGCGCCGCTCGAGGCCTACGTCGGCCCGGGGGCGGGCTTCGCCTTCGTCGGCTCGCTGTTCAGCCTGCTGGCCGCCGCCCTAGGGGGGCTGTTCGCCTTCGCGCTCCTGCCGTTCCGCATGGCCTGGCGCGCCCTGCGCGGCGCGCAGGGCTACCGCAGGGCCAAGATCCGCAAGCTGATCTTCCTGGGACTGGACGGCCTCGAGCCCGATCTCGTGGAGAAGTACCTCGCCGAGGGCAAGCTGCCGAACCTCGCCGCGCTCCGGGCGCGCGGCCGCTACAGCCGGCTGCGGACCACCTTCCCCCCGCTGTCGCCGGTCGCGTGGGCGACCTTCGCCACGGGGTCCAACCCGGGCAAGCACAATCTCTTCGACTTTCTCAGCAGGAATCTCCGCACCTACCGCCCGGAGCTGTCGTCCTCGCGGGTGCACGGGCCCTCTCGAATCTGGAATGTCGGGCCTTGGAGGATACCGCTCGCCAAGCCGGCCGTGGAAATGCGGCGCAAGAGCCGCCCCTTCTGGTCGCTGCTAGGAGACCGCCACGTGAGCTCGACCATCCTGCGGGTCCCGATCACGTTCCCGCCGGAGCCGTTCGAAGGGCGCCTGCTGTCGGCGATGTGCACGCCGGACCTGCTCGGCACCCAAGGCAGCTTCCAGGTCTTCACGAACGCGCCGGGCGGCGCCGACTTCGAGGAGGCGGGGGCCTGCCATCCGCTGCGCGGGGACGGCGAGGACTTCCGCGGCGAGATCCGCGGCCCGGACAACCCGATGCGCGAGGGCGCGGGCGACCTGCGCATCCCCTTCCGGCTGCGGCTGGACCGTCCCGCGCGCCGCGGCCGCCTAAGGATCGGGCGGGCCTCCTACGAGGTGGCCGCCGACCGCTTCACGCCTTGGATCCGGCTGACATTCCGCGCCGGCCTCGGCGTGAGGGTGACCGGCATCGGCCAGTTCCGCCTAGCCGCCCTCGAGCCGCACGTGCGGCTGTATCTGTCCCCCATCGCGATCGATCCGGAAAAGCCGGCCCTGCCGGTCTCGCACCCGCCGTATTACGCGCCCTACCTGGCGAAGCTGCTGGGCGACTACTCGACGCTGGGGCTGGCCGAGGACACGTGGGCACTCAACGAGCGCGTGATCGACGAGGACTCGTTTCTCGAGCAGGCCGGCCAGATCTGCGCCGAGCGCGAGGCGATGTTCGAGTCCGCTCTCGAGCGCACGCGCAGGGGCGTCGTCGCCTGCGTGTTCGACACGCCGGACCGCGTCCAGCACATGTTCTACCGCTACCTCGAGCCGTCCCATCCGGCCCACGCCGCGAACGGGCGTTCCGCCGACCGGCACGCCGGCGCGATTGAGGCGCTCTACGCGCACATGGACCGCATCGTGGGCAAGGCGATGCGGCACGCGGACGAGCGCACGGTGTTGTTCGTGCTGTCCGACCACGGCTTCAAGTCGTTCCGGCGCGGAGTCAACCTGAACGCCTGGCTGGAGCGCGAGGGCTATCTCGCGGCGCGGGAGGGCGCCCGCGAAGAGGCCTGGCTGCGCGGCGTCGACTGGACCCGCACGCGGGCCTATAGCTTCGGCCTGGCAGGCATCTACCTCAACGTCGAGGGCCGGGAGAAGCGCGGCATCGTCCCGGGCGAGCAGGCGGACAGCCTCCGCGCGGAGATCGCGTCGAAGCTGACGGGGCTCCGGGACACCGAGCTGGACGCCGAGGCCGTGCGCCGCGCGTATCCCAAGAACGAGATATACAGCGGGCCGTACCTCGCGGCGGCGCCCGACATCGTGGTGGGATACAACCCCGGCTACCGCTGCTCGTGGGGCGTCGCGCTGGGCAAGGTGTCCGGGCCGGTCTTCGAGGACAACACCAAGGCGTGGAGCGGTGACCATTGCGTGGATCCGCCGCAGATCCCCGGGGTCGTGTTCTGCAACCGGGACTTCGGGGCCGAGGATCCTGGGATCGAGGACATGGCGCCGACCGCTCTCAGCCTGTTCGGATTCGAGCCCCCGGCCCGCATGGACGGCAAGGATCTCGGCGTCAGGGCCGCGGCGAGTTGAGACCGGCTCGCGCGGGCGCGCCCGGGCGGCTGATACCATCGCGGTTATGGAGACCGTGAGGCCTCCGCAACTCGTCATCGTCGGGCGCCGGAACGTGGGTAAGTCCACGCTCTTCAACCGCATCACCAAGTCGCGCCGCTCGATCGTCGGCGACTATCCGGGCATGACCCGCGACCGGATCCGGATGCGGGCCAGCTGGAACGGCAGGCCCTTCGAGGTCACCGACACCGGCGGCATGACGTTCTTCGCCGGTGACGGCGTCCCGGCCCTGGTCGAAGAGGGGGTCGTGGCGGCCATCGGCGAAGCCGATCACGTCCTCTTCGTCGTCGACGGCCGCACCGAACTCGCGCGGGCCGACCGCGAGCTGGCGGACCTGCTGCGCCGCAGCGGGCGGCCGGTCAGCCTCGCCGTCAACAAGTGCGACACGCCCGCCCTCGACGACCACGCCGGCGCCTTCGGCGAGCTGGGCTTCGGCGCCGTGTTCCCAATCTCGGCCGAGCACGGGCGGGGAGTCGACGCGCTGCTGGACGCCGCCGCTCCGGGCGCGGCCGGCCCGCCCGGCGACGGCGAGCGGGACGGGGGCCGCCCGGTCCGCGTAGCGATCCTCGGGCGCCCCAACGTCGGGAAGTCGACCCTGCTGAACCGCCTCACCGGCGGCGAGTTCTCCATCGTGTCGCCCGTTCCCGGGACGACGCGAGACGCGGTGGACGCCCTGGCCGAGCACCGCGGCCAGCGCTTCGAGTTCGTGGACACGGCGGGCATACGACGCATGGGCAAGACCCGCGAGACGGCCGAGAAGCTGAGCGTCGTCATGGCCCGGCGCCACCTGCGGATGGCGGATGTGGCGCTGCTGCTCGTGGATCCGGCGCAGGGCGTCACCGCCCAGGACACCCACATCGCCGGCTACGCCCACGAGGCGGGCAAGGCTTGCATCGTCGTAGCGAACAAGTGGGATCTCGCGGAGCAGCCCCAAGCCGCGTTCCGGCGGCACGTGCGCGAGCAGCTCAAGGTGCTCCAGTACGCCCCGGTCGCCTGCGTCTCCGCGCGGACCGGCCTGCGCGCCGAGAGCCTGTTCCCGCTGATCAAGAAGGCCGACCGCGCCGCGCGGCGGCGCATTCCGACGGGAGAGCTGAACCGGTTCCTAGCGGAGCTCGACCTCGAGCGGGTGACCGTGCCCGGCCCGAGGAAGCCCAAGCTGTCCTACTGCACGCAAGTCAGCACGCGCCCTCCGACCTTCCTCTTCTTCAGCAGCCTCCGGGGCCCCTTCCACTTCGGCCTGGAACGCTACCTCGCCAACCAGCTGCGCGCGCGCTTCGGGTTCGAGGGCACCCCGCTCGTAGTCAGGTCGCGCGCCCGCAGACGGCACTGAGGGCCGCGCACATCTCAGGACGCCTTGGCAGCGCGCGGTCGGACGGGCCGGGAGCCGCCGCTCAGCTCGCTTCGCACGGGCTTTCTCTGCGCGCCGGGCTCCATTCGCGCTCGCTCCGGCTCGAGCCTCTCGATGTAGTCGGAAATACAAAGGACATGGATCGGCAGTTCGGACCTGACTAGGATCTCGACAATGCGATCAGCGGCCGTCTCGACGTGGACCGACTCACCGTCGGTCAGCATCAGTACGCGAGCGCCCTTACGATGCATGTTAAAGAACGATTGCCCGTCGTCGCTGCGCAGCTGGTCAAGAATCTGCCGCACCTTGCGAAGGAAATCCCTTTTTCTCGAAGTCCCATAATGAGCGAAACCTTGAGGACCTCGACACTGGTGTACAGCCGTCGGTGTCCCCGTTGGGTTGGCGAGACGACACCTCGCTCGTCCCACCACTGGAGCTGACGGAGACTGGCACCGGTCACGCTCCTCACTTCGCGAGTGTTGTACTCACGTTCCACTGTCAAACTCCCCGATTCCTCCGGCCTAGCCGAGCTAGTCCTTCTCCCGCGCCCCCCCGTGACGGTGGCGCGTCAGCCAGCAATGCAGCGTACCGGACCGCCTAGACGGCTCCACTCTAGCCGCCCCCGACGAAATGCACGACCTCGATCCTGTCGCCGTCGCGCATCGCCGTCCGGGGCCACTGGCTCCGCCGGACGATCTCGCGATTTCGCTCGATGGCGACCGCACTCCCGTCGAGTCCCAACCCGTCCACCAAGCCAAGCAGCGAGATGGGCCCTTGCAGGCTGCGCGGCTCGCCGTTCAGCGTGACGACGAGGGCTACCGGCCCATCGACCGAGACTGCTGCAGGAATCATTGGAGCATTATACCCCCCCCCCCCCCCCCGCGAATCCGGGCCTCCCGCGGCGCTCGCTCAGCGTGCCTGCGCGACACCTCCGGCGGCACCTCCCGAACGGCTACAATGGGAGACGTCGCCGGTGACGGCCTCGACGCGCCCCATCCTCGCGGCCCCATGCTCCCCCCTCCCCAGAGCCGACGCTCCGGCGGCCCATCGATGCCGGCGTCCGCGCCGTTCGGCCAAGGCAATCGCGCCGTCGCGGCACCGCGCCCCGTCGGCCCTCCGTTGAAGGACTGACGCCAAGGCGGCACCACGGGCAGGGCGCGCGGGCAGCACGGCAACGAAAGGCATATGGCCGTCCACAAGATTCGCAAGGGCTTGGACCTGCCCATCACGGGCCGCCCGGCGCAAGAGATCGACCAAGCACCCTCGGCGGGGCGAGTCGCCCTTCTCGCCGAGGACTACGTAGGCATGAAGCCGACCATGTTCGTCACGGTAGGTGACTCTGTCCGTCGCGGCCAGGCGCTGTTCGAGGACAAGAAGACGCCCGGCGTGCGCTATACCGCCCCGGGCGCCGGGCGCGTGACCGCCATCAACCGCGGCGACCGGCGCGCGCTGCAATCGGTCGTGCTGCAGCTGGATGCGGCCGAGCAGGCGGGCCACGGCGACTGCATCTCCTTCAAGTCCTACGAGGGCCGGCATCCGGCGGAGCTGGCCGGCGCCAGCGTGCGCCGGCTGCTAGTCGAGTCGGGCCTCTGGACCGCCCTGCGGGCGCGGCCCTTCGGGCGCGTGCCCGCCATCGACGGCGAGCCTCACTCGATCTTCGTGACAGCCGCCGACTCCGCCCCTCTGGCTCCGGACGTCGACGCCGTCCTGCGGGGCCGCGAGGAGCACTTCGCGCGCGGCGTGATCGCCCTGCGCCAAGTCGCGAACGACGCGCCGATATACGTCTGCAAGGCGCGCCGCTCGGGCGTCGAGGCGCCCGCGGCGAGCGGCGTCAGGCTGGAGGAGTTCGAGGGGCCCCACCCCAGCGGGACAGCCGGGCTCCACATCCACCTGCTCGATCCGGTGGACCGCAACAAGCAGGTGTGGCACGTTGGATACCAAGACACGATCGCCATCGGCGCGCTTTTCGCGACGGGCAGGCTGCCGGTCGACCGGGTGGTCTCCCTGGCGGGGCCGGCCGTAGCCCGCCCGCGCCTGCTGCGGACCCGCATCGGGGCTTCCACGGAGGCCCTCACCGAGCGCGAGCTGTCCGCCGACCGGGCGCGGGTCATTTCCGGGTCGGTGCTGTCGGGACGGCGTGCCGAGGGACCGGTCTTCGGGTACGTGGGACGCTTCCATCACCAGGTGTGCGCGCTGCCCGAGGACACCCGGCGGCACCTGCTGGGCTGGCTGGCGCCCGGCACGGCCACGTTTTCCCTGCTGCGGACGTTTCTCGGCAAGTGGATTCCCCGCAGCAAGTACCGGTTCACGACGACCACCAACGGCTCGGTGCGCGCGATGGTTCCGGTGGGCGTCTACGAGCGGGTCATGCCCATGGACATCCTGCCGGCCCCCCTGCTCCGCTCCCTCCTGGCCGCCAACCCGGAGCGGGCCGAGGAGCTTGGGGCGCTGGAGCTGCTCGAGGAGGATCTCGGGCTGTGCTCGTTCGTGTCGCCCGAGAAGGCGGAGTACGGCGAGCTGCTGCGCGAGGTGCTGACCACTCTGGAGAAGGAAGGCTAGGCGCTGCGCCGCCACGCACGGCAGGACCGATCAGATCATGCGCGCGATTCTCGACTCACTGGCTAGGCATTTCGAGCCCGGCGGGCGCCTCGAGCGGCTGTACCCGCTGTACGAGGCCGCCGACACGTTCCTCTATACGCCGGGCTCGTCGACGCGGGGCGCGTCGCACGTCCGCGACGGCATCGACGTGAAGCGCATGATGGTCACGGTGGTGCTCTCGCTGCTGCCCTGCGTGGCCATGGCGCTGTACAACACAGGATATCAGGCCAATCTCGCGATCTCGGCGGGCGCGCAGCCCCTCGACACGTGGCAGACCGCCTTGATGGTCCGGCTCGGCTTCGGCTCGTTCGACCCGGCCGACTTGGCCGCCTGCGCGCTCCACGGGGCGCTGTACTACCTGCCGGTCCTGCTGGTGACCTTCGCCGTCGGCGGCAATTGCGAGGCCCTGTTCTCCGTCGTGCGCAGGCACGAAATCAACGAAGGCTTCCTCGTGACAGGCATGCTCTTCCCGCTGGTGCTCCCGCCGACCATCCCGCTGTGGCAGGTCGCGCTGGGCATCGCCTTCGGCGTCATCGTGGGCAAGGAGATCTTCGGCGGCACCGGAATGAACGTCTTCAACCCCGCCCTGATGTCGCGGGCGTTCCTGTTCTTCGCCTACCCGGCGCAGATTTCCGGCGACCAGGTCTGGATCGCCGCGGACACGACCGTGGACGGGAGCAGCGGGGCCACCTGGCTCGCCCAGGCGGCCACGACCGGCCCCGAGGCGCTCGCCGGAGGCGGCGTGACGTGGACGCAGGCGTTTCTCGGGCTCGTGCCGGGATCGATGGGCGAGACGTCGACCCTGGCCTGCCTGATCGGCGCGGCCGTGCTCGTGGCGACGGGAATCGGATCCTGGCGCATCATGCTGGCCGGAGTCGCGGGCTCCTTCGCCATGGTGCAGATCCTGAACGCGGCGGGATCGACGACGAACCCGCTGCTGGACGTGCCGTTCGAGTGGCATCTAGTGCTCGGGGGCTGGGCCTTCGGCCTCGTCTTCATGGCGACCGATCCGGTCTCCGCCGCCCACACCAACAAGGGGCGCTACGTCTACGGCTTCCTGATCGGGGTGCTCGCCATCCTGATCCGCGTGATCAACCCCGCCTACCCCGAGGGCATGATGCTGGCGATCCTGTTCATGAACATGTTCGCCTCACTCATCGACCACTTCGTGGTCCAGGCCAACGTCAAGCGCAGGAGGGCGCGCTATGCGGCATAACGCCCTGTACACGATCCTATTCTCGGCCGCGGTGTGCGTGGTGTGCGCCGTGCTGGTGTCCTCGGCCGCGGTATCGCTGAAGGAGAGCCAGCAGAGGAACGCCGCGCTCGACAAGCAGCGCAACGTCCTCTACGCCGCCGGCCTGGCCGACTCGGAAGACCGGCTGGACCCTGACGAGGTCCAGCAGATCTTCGGGCGGGTCCGCCCGGTGGTCATCGACCTGGAGAGCGGCACCGCGACGGACATCGACCCGGTCACCTTCGACCAGGCCAAGGCCGCGCGGGATCCGCAAACGAGCCGCCCCGCCCCGGACAACCGCGCTTCCGTGCAGCGACTGCCGCTCAACGCGCTGGTCTACGAGGTGCTGGAGGACGGCCAGCCGACCATGGCGGTCCTGCCGATCCAGGGATACGGGCTGTGGTCCACCCTGTACGGGTTCCTCGCCGTGGACCGCGACGGCACCACGGTCCGCGGCATCACCTACTACCAGCACGGCGAGACCCCGGGCCTGGGCGGCGAGGTCGACAACCCCAGCTGGAAGGCGGTCTGGCCCGGCCGCAAGATCTACGGCCCCGCGGGCGCCCCGGCTCTGCGGGTGATCAAGGGCCCGGCGGCCCCCGCCGACCAGGCGCCGCACGAGGTCGACGGCCTGACCGGCGCGACGATCACGTGCAACGGAGTCACGGCGATGCTCGACCTCTGGCTCGGGGGGAACGGATTCCAGAGCTACCTGCAGCGCTTCAAGGAGGGACCGGCCCGATGAGCGCCACACGGACCAAGACGCTGCTCGACCCCCTGTTCGAGAGCAACCCGATCGCCCTGCAGGTGCTGGGCATTTGCTCGGCGCTCGCGGTCACGTCGAAGCTCGAAACCGCGCTGGTGATGTGCGCGGCCGTGATCAGCGTGCTCGCGCTGTCCAACCTGTCGATCAGCCTGCTGCGCAACTTCATCCCCGGCAACGTGCGCATCATCGTGCAGCTCACGATAATCGCCTCGCTGGTGATCATGACGGACCAGGTGCTCAAGGCCTACCTCTTCGAGATCAGCAAGCAGCTCTCCGTGTTCGTGGGACTGATCATCACCAACTGCATCATCATGGGGCGGGCGGAGGCCTACGCGATGCAGAACGGCCCGCTCGACAGCCTGCTGGACGGGGTCGGCAACGGCCTCGGATACAGCGCCGTGCTGATGGCCACGGCGTTCCTGCGCGAGCTGCTGGCGCAAGGCACGGTCTTCGGCGCGGTGGTGCTGCCGAAGGCCAACGAGGGAGGCTGGTACTTCCCGAACGGCATCCTCGGGAGCCCGGCCGGTGCGTTTTTCCTGATCGGGTTCTTCATCTGGGCCCTGCGGGCGTGGAAGACCGACCAAGTGGAGGCGGAGGGCTAGGAGCGTGGAACACTACCTGAATCTGGCCGTGAAGGCTATCTTCGTCGAGAACCTAGCCTTGGCGTTCTTCCTCGGCATGTGCTCCTTCCTCGCCTGCTCGAGAAAGGTGAACACGGCGCTCGGGCTGGGCGCGGCGGTCATCTTCGTCCAGACCGTCACGGTGCCGATCAACAATCTCATCTACACGCGCCTCCTGAGCGAGGGTGCCATGGCGTGGATCTCGCCGCAGCTGGCGGCGTACGACCTCTCCTTCCTGGGATTCCTGTGCTACATCGGCACGATCGCCGCCATGGTCCAGATCGTGGAGATGACGCTGGACCGCTTCTTCCCCGCCCTGTACGCGGCGCTGGGCGTGTTCCTGCCGCTGATCGCGGTGAATTGCGCGATCCTGGGCGGGTCGCTGTTCATGGTCGAGCGCACCTACGATCTGGCCGAGAGCGCCGTATTCGGCCTCGGGTCGGGAATCGGCTGGGCGATGGCCATCGTGGCCTTGGCCTCCATCCGCGAGCGGCTGCAGTACAGCAACATCCCGATGGGCCTGCGCGGGCTCGGAATGACGTTCGTCCTGTCGGGCCTGATGGCGATCGGGTTCATGGCCTTCGGAGGGATCCAGCTGTAGGCTGGCCGGAACGAGGATACGAGAGAACGCGATGATCACCGTACTGCTCGGCGTCGGGATGTTCACCGGCGTCATCGTGTCGCTGGTCGCCCTGCTGATGGTGGCCAAGAACAAGCTCGTCGCGGGCGGCGAGGTCACGATCGGCATCAACGGCGACCCCGCCAACGCGCTGACCGCGCGCTCGGGCGGCACGCTCCTCAACACGCTGGCCGACCGCAAGATCTTCATCGCCTCCGCCTGCGGAGGCAAGGGCAGCTGCGGCGTGTGCAAGGTGACGGTGTGCGAAGGCGGCGGGGCCATGCTGCCGACCGAGGCCAGCCACGTCACGCGAGGCGAGGCGCGCGAGGGCGTGCGCCTGTCCTGCCAGGTCAAGGTCAAGCAGGACTTGGAGATCCGCGTGCCGGACGAGGTGTTCTCGGTACGCCGCTGGATGTGCCGGGTGCGGTCCAACGACAACGTGGCCACCTTCATCAAGGAACTCCTGCTGGAGCTACCGCGGGGCGAGTCGGTGCCCTTCCGCGCCGGCGGCTACATCCAGATCAACTGCCCCGCCCACACCGTCCGGTACAAGGACTTCGACGTGCCCGAGGAATACCGCCCCGACTGGGACCGGTTCAATCTCTGGCGCTACGTCTCGACCATCGAGGAGCCGGTCGAGCGGGCCTACTCGATGGCGAACTACCCCGAGGAGCTGGGCGTGATCATGCTGAACGTGCGAGTGGCGACCCCGCCGCCGCGGGCGCCGGAGGACACGCCCCCCGGCAAGATGTCGTCGTACATCTTCGGACTCAAGCCGGGCGACGAGGTCGAGATCTCGGGCCCGTTCGGCGAGTTCTTCGCCCGGGACACGCCGGCGGAGATGGTGTTCGTCGGCGGCGGGGCGGGCATGGCTCCGATGCGCTCGCACATCTTCGACCAGTTCCGGAGGATCGGCACGAAGCGCAAGGTGACGTTCTGGTACGGCGCCCGCAGCCTGCGCGAGGCGTTCTACCTCGACGACTTCGACATGATCCAGCGGGAGAACCCGAACTTCAGGTGGCACCTGGCGCTGTCGGATCCGCTGGAGGAAGACAACTGGACGGGCTATACGGGATTCATCCACCAGGTCCTACACGACAACTACCTGAAGGACCACCCCGCGCCAGAGGACTGCGAGTACTACATCTGCGGCCCGCCACCCATGATGACGGCGTGCTTCAAGATGCTCGACAGCTTGGGAGTCGAGCCGGAGAACATCATGTTCGACGACTTCGGTGGCTAGGCTCCGGCACCGCGCCCGCGCGGTCCTCCTGACCGGCCTGGCGGCGCTGGCGGCTTGCTCGCGAGACCGTGGCGAGCCCGGCGCGCTGCGAGTGGAAGGCCCCGCCTTGGGGACATCCTTCTCGCTGACGGTGCCGCGCGCGGCCGCGGCGGAGCGGTCCCGAATCGCCGCGGCCGCACGCGACGAAATCGAGCGCGTGGACCGGCTGATGTCGACCTACCGCGAGGACTCGGAGATCTCGCGGTTCAACCGGCACCGGTCGACCGACCCGTTCCCCCTATCGGAAGAGACGCTTGCGGTGCTCGAAGCGGCCCGGTCGGCTAGCGCGCTGACCGGCGGGGCGTTCGACGTCACGGTGGGCCCGCTGGTGGACGCTTGGGGATTCGGGCCGGACGGCCGCGGCGTGCCCCCCTCGGACGACGACCTAGAGAGGCTGCGGGGCCGCACGGGCTGGCGGCGGCTGGAGCTGGAGCCGCAGGGCGGAAGGGCTCGGAAAGGCGTGCCGGGCCTGCAGTGCGACCTCTCGGCTATCGCCAAGGGCTACGCCGTCGACCGCGTCGCTTCGGCGCTCGAGCGGCTCGGATATCGCGACCACTTCGTGGAAGTCGGCGGCGAGGTGCGGGCGGGGGGCACCAACCAGGACGGAGGGCCGTGGCGGGTCGGCGTCGAGCGGCCCGTCGCAGTCGGCCGCAGCGTCCAGCGCATCCTGCGCGTCAGCGACACGGGCGCGGCCACGTCCGGGGACTACCGCGACTTCCGCGAGCTGGACGGGCGTAGGCTGGGTCACGTGCTCGACCCACGGACGGGCCGGCCGGCGAGCGGGCGGGTCGCTTCGGCCACGGTGCTCGATCCGAGCGCGATGCGAGCGGACGCGCTCGCTACCGCCATGCTCGCGCTGGGGGAGCGCGAGGGCTTGGCCCTTGCCGAGCGCGAGGGGCTCGCCGTGCTGCTCATCGTGCGCGAGGCCGACGGCTCGTTGCGCGAAGCCGTGTCGAGCGGGCTCCGTGCAAGAATGAGCGCTGAGGGGCCATGACCACCTTCGCTCTCGCCTTCGGACTGATCGCCGCGGCCATGGCGATCATGTCGATCGGACTGCTCTCAAAGAACCGCTGCCTGCGCGGTTCGTGCGGCGGCCCTGACGTGCAGGACGCACGAGGCGAGTCGCTGCGCTGCGGGGCCTGCCCCCGCAGCGAGCAGGCCGACTGCGACTCAGACGCTCAGACCACGCTGCCGCCGGTGACTAGCACGACCGAGCCGGTCACATAATCGGACAGGCCCGAGGCGAGGAACAGCACCGGCCCGGCAGCGTCCTCGGGTGTGCCGTGGCGGCCCAGCGGTATGTGCCGGATCGCCCCGTCTCTCTGGCGCTGCGGGATGCCGAGCGCAACTCCGGAGGAGGTCTTGTCGCCCTTCTCCTTCGCCTGGGTGAGACGCGACTCGATGAAGCCGTAGGCGACGGCGTTGCAGCAGATGTTGAAGCGGCCCCACTCCTTGGCGATGGTCTTGGTCATCCCGACGACGCCCATCTTGCCGGCCGCGTAGTTGATCTGGCCGGCGTTGCCGGCTACGCCCGAGGTGGAGCTCACATTGACGATCTTGCGGCAGGGCGGCCTGCGCCCCGCGGCGATGTCGGACTTGGCGGACTCGCGCAGGAACGGAGCGGCGGCCCGCACCATGCGGAAGGGGGCCCTGAGGTGGACGTCGAGCATCGCGTCGAACTGCTCGTCGCTCATCTTGTGAATGACGCCGTCCCATGTATAGCCGGCGTTGTTGACGATCACGTCCACCGAGCCGAACTTGTCCAGCGCGGTCCCCACGATCCTGCCGGGCACGCTGGGATCCGTGACGCTGCCGGTGCAGACGGCGACCTCGCCGCCGAGGTCCCTGATTTCGGCGGCAGTCTCCTGGACCGGCTCCGGATCCAAGTCGTTGACTACGACCCGGGCGCCATGCTGGGAGAGCAACTTGGCGACGGCCTTGCCGATGCTGCGACCGGATCCAGTAACGATCGCAGTCTTACCGCCGAGCAACTCCATGTCCTAGCCATGATAGAACGTCCCAGCTCACTAACCGCTCCAGTCGGCCGAGGACCGACTAGGAGCGAGACCTGCTCCGCGTACCATGCCGCGGCGCGCCCGCCACCGGCGCGCCGGGATCTTGGTCGTCTCGTCGGTCTTGTCGGCTGGGGACCTCCGCTCCTCGGTCTCTGGATGTCCGCCCACCGGCCCGAACGCGGAACGTCCCAAGCCCTTCGCGAACGTCAGCACGGGCGGTCCGTCAAGGAGCATCGCTAGGGCCCAACCGCGGCGCAGGATTCATCCCCGGAAATAGACCGGAGATCCACAGAGCGTGACACCCCTCAGCCGGACGCAATTGATGCGGCTAGCCCTCCCTCCAGAGCTTCAACTGCTCGGGCTCGTCCATCTGCTTGGTGTACAGCGCACAGTAGAGCTCGTAGAGAGCTTGGAAGTCGCTTGCCGCTTCCCCCGGCTGAGCCATCCCCCGCTGCCGCGTCACGCTGGAGGCATGATGGACAGCGTCGATGATCGCCCGCGACCCGTCCACCGGGCCAAGCCGGCCGCGGCCGGCACGACAACAGCACAGTGCTCTTCGTCGCGGCCCTGTCCCTGATGTGCTGGCTGCCCTCGGCCTCCGTGCTCACCGGCCAGGTCGTGGTGGTGACGAAGCCCGCCTCGATCAGGCCCGCCGTCAGGGAATCCCACGCAGCGCCGACCGCATGCGTGAGCATGAGGGTCATAACGCCTCAGGGCTTGAGTACCCGGCGACACTCGGCGGAGATCGCACACATCCGCTCACGGTATTCCGCAGCGGCCAGCGTGCCGGCCCCCTTGACGCCCCGGAACCTGGCAGGATCCGCGACGGCCCCCGTGTCCTTGGCGGCGAGGCGCCGGCGGAACTGTTCCGGGAACACCTACCCCGCCGTCCGCTTGAGCCAGACTTAGATGAAGTCCGCGAGCTCGGTGTACAAGACGTTGTCGCAATTGGGCGGATCCATGACGACAGCGTCGAACCAGCGGTCGCCGAGGTGCTCGAGGCTTTCCCCCGAGCAGCACGTGACGGTGACCCCCGGCGGCCCGGCGGCTTCCGGGGGGACCAGCGAGCCCTCGCCGCTGTCCGGGCCGACCAGGCCGACGAGTTCGCCGACGCACCCGGCGGTCTTCCGCGATGCCGCTCTCCCGGAATCCACTCGGGTCGCCAGAGAGATTCTTCAGCGAAGATCACAACGAATCTCGGCTCTTGGGGGCGAATCGTGCGAGAATCCTGAAATCGTGGGTCTTCTGACCTGAAGGCGCTCGAGTGATCCTTATGACTCATGCATTCTTTCCCAAGCAAGACCGCAGTATCTGACGGATCAAGATTCGAGTCGATTGAATATAGAATCGCGATTCCTGATTACCCACAAGACGCAGCCAGGGTTAGGAGGCGGTACGGCATGGGCGGGGTGCGCACGGAGGCGTGGAGCAGGCGGGGGACCAGCGCCTCCAGGTCGTAGCGGCGGTTGAAGCGGTAGCGGAACTCGGCGAGGTACCGCGGCAGGTGCTTGCCGTCGAGCGCATGGCAGGTTCCCGCCAGGGACTGCTTGACGTTCGCCAGCATCGTGCTGACCCGGACGAAGCGGGAATCCCCGCAGCTCCGCTGCCCGCCTCCGGTGACGGTCGGCACGTGCTCGCAGCCGGCGCCGGCCACGCCCCGCAAGCAGGCCGGGCCGTCGGAATGCACCTCCGTGCCGGGCTGCAAGTGCCGCCCGGCCCACGCTGCCAGCGTCTTCTTGCACAAGCCCGCCACGCTGCTCAGGCGCATCCTTGCCGGCTGGCCGGCGGCGCTGACCTGCACGGCGGCGACGAACGGCGTCTTGCCCGCCGCTCCCCGCCCCACTCCCCGCCCCAGTAGGCGTCGTCCACTTGCACGATGCCGCCCAGCGGCACGCGCTCGTCGCGCTCCTTCATCACTTGCAAGAGCTTGTGCTTCATCTTCCAAGCCGTGTTCCGGCTCACGCCCGGCTGCCGCGCCAGTTCCAGCGACGAAACGCCGTGCTGGCCCTGCGTCAGCAGGTGAAGCGCCAGGAACCGGACGGTCAGCGGCAGCTGGGTGGCGGCCAAGATCGTGCCGGCGACGAGGGAGGTCCGGCGGTGGCAGGCATGGCACTGCCAGAGCTTGCGGGAGCGGATGCGGCAGTGCCGGCGGGAGCCGCACTCCGGGCAGCGGAAGCCGTCGGCCGGCGGGCGTTGAAGACGGCCTGCTCGCATGGCCCCTCGCTGCCGTAGCGCTGCAGGAACTTGCCCGGACTGAGTCCCTTCTGCAATTGCACGCGATTGCGTTTCAGCTGCTATCCCCTTTCCTATCAGAGATTTCCGACCTCCTTCAGTATAGCATATCCTCGGCTGACGTTCGTTGGTAATCAGGTCGCGATTTGCTTAGACGGGTGTGGGCTGCCTGAAGGTGGGGGTAGTCTTGTGACAAGCACTAGCTACGATCCGCGGACCGATCAAAGCAGCCCCTAGTCGGAAAGCTGAAGGAGCCCGCTGAAGTCGCCGATTCGTCACGCGCCAAACGATTGGACGTCAATCTTCTCCGAAAATGTGCCCATGGCGATGGGAATGCGAATGATCGAGGATGCAGTGGCTTGCGCGGAGGGCTCCGGCCGGCCAATCCATGTCGCCGTCACGGGCCGCCCCTCGCTGCCCCATTAGTTGGACTTCGGGCTCCTGCAGCCGGGCTAGATGACTGGGCTCGAATCAGAGCGGCGCCTAGCTCGGTAGGACCGCTGCACTCTCAGCCGCCGCGCCTTCCTTGGCTATGGATCGCGCGAGGCGCCCCCGAATCCCTGCACGCTTTCCCGAAGAACCAGCGGCTTTCGGGCGCGGCGCACATGCAGGCGTTCGGCCGGGGCCTAGAGCGGCTGGGAGAGGCGGCCTTCCTGCGGGGACTGGTCGTGGCGATGGGCGCTTCGACGCTGGAAGCGAACGCGACCATGGACAGCTTGCAGCGGCGAGTCCTACCGGGCCTTCGCGCGCGGAATGTGCCGAATCCGTCGGCGAAACAGCCACCAACCAGCCAAGATGATCAGATGCTCTACGATCGGGATAGCACAGGCCAATCGCAGTCGAATCCCGACTCGACCGGCCCGCAAAAATGAAGGACTGCGCAACTTATCCGCGTACAACTCTGCTGCTGGTTCTATGCTCGAGGCGAACCAAGGCTCCGGTATCCGAGCCAAGTCATTCGAATTTTCATGGTAGACTAGTGCCAGTGACAAAACTCGTATCCATTTGATAAAAAAGAAGTTAGATGCAATCTCTCAAGGCAAAGATTTCGCTGGAATGCTACGAATAGGCCGAAATCCTGGCGATTCTGGGTAGATAACGGAAATCTTTGCGAATAGCGGCTGAGCAACTTCCGACCTTGATCCCTATATATTGTGTTTGGAGATCCATCCGACATCAGGATGTAGTATGAAATGCTGATCAGGCCAAAATTCAGAAGTTTTGTCACAAGCACTAGACTAGGGCCTCGGTTTGGCGAGACGCAGCACCGCAGGCAGGTGGACGCACGTAAGACAGTCGGTAGAACTGCGGGCACCTGCGCCGATTAGCAACATCGGCGAGCCAATGCCCCAGCCCTCGATAGCCCGAAAGCTCGTCCAGGCAGCTTGATGGGCCTCTCTTCGACCTGTCGGGATTGGGGGGAGCCTATGGCCTGCTGAACGACTTTCGCTCGGAGTTACGGCGGACTCGGACGGATCCGCTCCAAGCCGGCTGCCTGTGCGCCAGGGGGCGCGACAGTGGACACCTGCGCCCGGCCTCCGGCCCCAATTGGCGGGCGGCACGCTCAAGCTATCGGGCCGTTTCGACTGATTCGGACCGATTCGGAGCCGGATTCGAGCCCTTTGCATTGAGTTTCCCTTGATCGGAGCATGTTCCGGGGGGGGGGGGGGGGGGTAGCCTACGGGCGCATCAGCCAGGCCGGTCCGAGAGGAGGAATCCCGAATGTCTGCGCGCCCCGCCGTCGCGGCGCTCCTAGCGCTCGCCACGCTCGCTCCAGTGGCCGTCCGAATGCCGGCCCAGACGCTGGGCACGATTCTAGGCACGGCCACCGACGACACAGGAGCCGTGATTCCCGGGGTTCGGGTCGAGATTCACAACGAGGAACAAGGCACATCCAGCTCGGTCAAGACGCAAGGGGACGGCACGTACTACTTGCCGAACCTCAGTCCGGGATCGTACTCGATCCGCATGGAGTCGGACGGGTTCCGCCCGCACGAGGTGAGCAACTTGCGCCTTGAGGTCGGCAGCGCCCTGACGTACGACGCCGTTTTGCAGGTCGGGGCCATCATCGAGACCGTGACCGTCGAGGCTGCCAGCTCCTTGGTGGAGACGTCCCGCGGGTCGCTCGCGGCCGTGGTGGAGAACAAGCGCGTGCTGGAGCTTCCGCTAGTCAACCGCGAGGTGTTCGACCTGATCGACCTGACACCGGGAGCGCAGCGCATGCGCAACAGCAACCGCGCCGGCGGCGGCGACGTGACGATCGCCGGCGGACGCACGCGGTCGGCGGGAGTGTTCATCGACGGCGTGGTGAACAGCCGCACCGGGATCGGCGCGACCATCACCGAGCTGAGCCCGCCGGTCGACGCCATCTCCGAGGTGCGCGTAGAGGCGAACGCCCCGACCGCCGAGTACGGGCGCTCCGCGGCAGGCTTCATGCACGCGACCACCAAGTCCGGGACGAACGAGTTCCATGGCTCGGGCTACTGGTTCATTCGCAACGACTCCCTCAATGCCCGCGGGTGGGATGCGAAGAGCAAGACCAAGCTGCGACGCAACGTACCCGGCGCGACGATCGGAGGCCCGATCGTCAAGAATCGGGCCTTCTTTTTGGGAATTATATATCTGAGTGCCGACGACGCCATGTCCGACGAGAACTGCTCTGAGCAGGGAGGTCGGTGTCGAGCTCGGGTCATTCGAGTGCGGCCGCGGCAGGCACGGAGGGGTGGGATCGTATCTGAATCGAGCCTGCCAGCGGATTGGACGAGGAACGGACTAGAGAGGCCACCTCGCATGCCCCGGTGGAACCCGGTTGGCGGTGGCAGGGCACCCCTTGCAAGCCGCTTGCAGGCCCTGCGAGGGCCGAAGACAGCGGATCCCCGGCGCTCGACGGCCTGCATGGACGGTCCGGGCCGGACCGGGGTCGCACCGGGGCATGCCGGATCCGGTGCGACCCTCGCACCGAGCGTGAAGCGCACCGAGCGTGAAGCGCGCGCCCGCAGCGGGCTGCCGCGCTCAGCGCGGCGGGCGCCGCTCAGGCCGCGACCGCGGCCTTGCCGGTCAGCTGCCGATAGGTCAGCGTCCGGCCGACCAAGCCCCGCGCCATGCGCCGCATCTGTTCCGCCGTGTCGCAGTTGCGGTCGTTGTACCGTCCCGCGAACTCCGTGAGGTAGCGGCCGAGATGACGGACGCTCATCCGGTGATAGGTGCCGTACAGGCCGCGCTTGAACAGGGACCCAAACGACTCGATGCCGTTCGTATGCGCCGCCCCGCGCACGTACTCGCCGCCGGAGTGCCTGACGGCTTCGTGCGCGAACTCCGCCATGCCGGCGTAGGCCGCCGCCTCGTCGGAGCGGAGCTGCGCCCCCGGCGCGACGCGGCCGCGCACGAAGCCCTGCAGGTCGCCCTTGGCGGTGCCCGGCAGCGGCCGCGCGGCCACTGCGTTCGTGGCGCGGTCCCGCGCCCCCGCCACGGGCGTCTTGCCAACGGGCCCGCGCCCGGCGCGGGCCTTCTTGCTCTCGTGCTTGTTGCGCTCCTTGCCGCCGACGCAGGTCTCGTCCACCTCCGCCGGGCCGGCGAACAGGCCCCGATCCCGCTCCCGGCACGCGCGGATGCGGTGCGCCAGGTGCCAGGCCGACTTCCGGCTGATGCCCGGGTCGCGGTGCAGCTTCATGCTGGAGACGCCCTTGATGCCGGTGGTCAGCAGGAACAGGGCGACGGCCCGGGTGCGGTAGCCGAGCTTGGTGTCGGCCGTCACGCTGCCGGTGCGCACGGCAAAGCGCTTGCCGCAGCCGCGGCAACGGTACGGCATCGAAGGGTGGGCCGCGTCGGACTGCACGCTGGAGCCGCGGCAGTGGGGGCACGCGGGACCGTCCGGCCAGCGCATGGAGGCGAACCACTTTTCCGCGGATTCGTCATCGGGGAACATGGCGATCACTTCAATCAATGTGATGCCTTTACGGAACCACTTTCCGGGACCTGATTTCTTCATTTACGGTATCCCCTACTGGAACTATTCTACCAAGAAACACCACAGAATGTCAACGGAAAGTCGGAAGAAATATGAAATCTTATAATGGCTTAATAATTTGCCGACTTGATTCCCTCGGCACTCAGATATATAATTCCCTTCTTTTTCTACAACTACGACATCACGATCCAGAACCTCGAGGGCCTCCGTGTCCGCAGCGTGGGACTGCCGGCCTGGCGCGCCGGGGACCTCTCCACCGTGTTCCAGTCCAACGGGAAGATCCGCAGGGTCTACGATCCGCTGACAGCCGGGGGCCGCGGGGGCGAGGTCCAGTTCGCAAACAACGTCATTCCCAGCAACCGCCTGGATCCCGTGGCCCAGAAGGTGATTGGCTTCGTGCCCAACGCGAACCGTGCCACGGTCGACGTGTCCAACGAAGGCAACTGGGTGAGCAACCTGCCCTTCTTCATGACCGGCACGGGCGGATTATTCCGCTACCGCAACCACGTCCAAGGCCACAACCTCGACGAGGATCTCGCGTCGCAGATCGGATTGACCGGGGTCGGTCCGGACGCGTTCCCTCGCTTCAACATCGGCGGCAACCCGGGCTTCACCAACCTGGGCCAGGCCGGCAACCACCAGAGGCTGTTCGCGTTCACGAACTTCGAGTACACGGCGCATTTCACGAAGGTCAGCGGCTCGCAGACCTTCAAGTTCGGCGTCGACTACCGGAAGTACCCAGGCAGCGAGCTCGGACACCAGACCGCTTCGAGCGTCTTCGATTTCGCCAACACCGACACGCGCGGACTGAGTCCCGACGGCAGCGTGATCGCCGGCACGGGGCGGACCTAGCGTCGTTCCTGCTCGGCCAGGCCGACCGGGCGCGCGTCCAAGCTTACCCTTCCTTCGGCCGCCGCTCCTCGTACTGGGCGGGCTTCTTCCAGAACGACTGGCGCGTCAACGGCCAGCTCACGCTGAACCTGGGAATGCGATACGAGTACGAGGGACCCTTCGTCGAGGTCGCCGACCGCATCACCGGATGGGACCCCGGCCTGCCGCTGCCCGCGGCAGGGACGAACGGAATCCGCAGCGGACAGACCGGGGCGTTCTTCTTCGCCGGCCGCGACGGATACCCCAGGAATCCGATCCGCCGGACCGCAACAACTTCGGCCCGCGGTTCGGGTTCGCCCACAAGCCCGGCGGCAGCAGCGAGACGGTCATCCGCGGCGGTTTCGCGGTCATGTTCGGCGGGAACTACGACGGGAACGTGCTGCAGACCGGCAGCCAGGGCTTCGGCGGCGCCGGGAACATCGGAGGCGGCCAGGTGCCGCTGCTGAAGGACGGGATGCCGTCCACATTCCTGCAGATTCCGGACGCGTCCGAGCTGAACCACAACTTCGGGACGCGCGGGACGGAATTCGTGCAGGGGCGCGTCGACTACGTGGACATCAACCACCGCACGCCGTATGCGTTCGACTGGAACCTGACGTTCCAGCACCAGGTCGGCCAGCAGCTGTTCGAGGTGCGCTACTACGCGAAGTTCGCCAAGAAGGTCAACCTGCGCCGCATGAATCTCAACCAGATCCATCCGCAGAACCTGCACCGGGTGGGCCTGAACGAGTACGGCGGCCAGACTCAGCGGATCCTCAAGCCCTTCACGCAATACGGAGGCACCGGCCAGATCCGCATGAACAACCCCAACTTCTTCAAGTCCGACTACCAAGGCGTCTCGTTCAAGACCGAGCGCCGCTTCAACCGCGGAGTGGGATACATCTTCCTGTACACCTTCTCGCGGTGGTACGACAACGCGCCGTTCGTGGGCGAGAACGCGGCGAGCCTGGGCAACCACGACTGGTTCCAGAACATCTACGACTTCGCCTCGGAGTGGTCGCTGTCCACGCGCCGCAACGCATGGTCTTCAGCCCGGTCTACGAGCTGCCGTTCGGCAGGGGCAAGCGCTTCGCGCTCAGCGGGGTCGCCGACAAGCTGGCCGGCGGATGGCAGGTCTCCGGAATCTACACGTTCCAGAGCGGCTCGCCGTTCGGCGTGACCGTCTTGAACGGGGCTCGCGACGTCAAGGGGGACAACGCCGCCGACGCGACGCTGTACGCCAACCTCGTCGGCGACCCGAACCACCCGAGCCGCGGCGCGCCCGCGCCCGGAGGGCGCCGCAGGATCGTCTGGACCAACGAAGCGGCCTTCGAGGCGCCCGCCCCGTTCACTCTCGGCAACGCCGGGCGCAAGGTGCCCGGCACGCTGGGTCCCGGCACGCCGCACATCTTCAACATCGCGCTGTCGAAGAACACCTCGATTGCCGAGCGGGTGCGGATGCAATTCCGATTCGAGACGTTCAACAGCTTCAACACGCCGGAAATGAACAATCCGCGGGACCAAGTGGGCCAGTCGGGTTTCGGCGTGGTGAACGCGGGGAACTCCCATCGCGAGATGCAACTCGGGCTGAAGCTCTACTTCTGAGGGAGGCGCGCTGGCATCGCAGGAGGCTGCCGGCGTGAGGCCAGCACGACATCCGCCGCCGCGGGGCGGCGATTTCTTGCAATCGTGGCGTTTCGGACAGCTCGGATCGGATGTTCAACGAAGCCGAGCGAAGCGGGCCCAGCCGGGGACCCGCCTGCTCGCGGCGCGATGGCTGGCCCACGGCATCGGGCCGGGCCCTCGGAGCGGCTCTAGCGCGCGAGCACGAAATCGTCCTCGAACATGTGGTACACGGACAGGTCTAGACCGAGGCGCCTGTACGCCCGCTGCGCGGCGCGGTTCTCCCGGTCCACGTAGAGCCTCACGCCGCACACGCCGCGCTCTCGCGCCATGTGCAGCACCTGGCCGTAGAGTTGCCGCAGGACCCCTCGACGGCGGCGCTGGGGCCGGACGTAGACGTTCTGCAGCCACCAAAACATGCCGTTGCGCCAATCGCTCCACTCGTAGGTCAGCGCCAGCTGCCCGGCCGCCGACCCGTTCTCCTCCGCTAGCAAGTACATGCCCAGCGACTCGTCCGCGAGCAACGCTGAAACACCGGCGCGCAGGCGGTCCCGGTCGAGGGTAACGCCTTCGGACTCAACGGCCAGCAGGACGTTAAACTCCACTATCGTCTCGAGATCGGCCGGACCGGCCCGTCGGATCGTCATGGCCAGAATGATACGCCGAGTCCCGCTACGGTAAACTCTTGGCGTTATGCTCCGACTGGCGATCGCCTTCGCGCTGTGCGCGCTCGCCCTGTCGGGTCAGGAAGAGGGCAGCAGCAACCGACTCGGACTGCCCAACCCGCCCAAGCAGGACATTCCGTACCTGATTCACGGCAGCGAGATCCGTGAACTCGAAGCCGCCGAGGCGACGCCCGAGGAGGCGAAGAACCAGCTGCGGTACACGCTCGCCGGACCCGCGGCGGCCGTGAAGACGCCGCTCGCCGCCCCGGAGTTCCTCTTCGACTCGAACGATATCGATCCCCGCGACCTGCGGCTGTTCGGCTTTGAGGTCACCAAGGGTCGGCGCGAGCTCCTCTACCGCAGGAAGAAGAAGGTGGTAGCCGAGCCGTATTTCCTGCAAATTGACGGCATCGAGGCCCGCGTGGTGCGAATTCGCATCAGCGCCAGCCTGGCCGCGGGGGAGTACGGCCTGACGCCCGAAGGACGCAACACCGTGTTCGCGTTCGCGGTCTACTGAGCGCCGCCGCGCCGCGGCACTCACCCGTCGAGCCGGGCGATCTCGTCCCTCAGGTACGCGATGGACTCGCTGACGATCCGCTCCGCTCCGGGCGAGAAGTCGAACACCTCCATCGAGACCCATCCGGCGAACGCGCGGTCCCGGGCGACCTGCAGCACGGGCTTGAAGTCGTAGCCGCCCGCCGGGCGCGGGTAGCTGCCGTCCAGCTCGTTGACGTGGATATGCCGAATCTTGGACCAGTGCCGCGCGACCAAGTTGGCGTGCGGCTCCCGTTCGTCGATCGCGTTGTGGGAATCGAACATCGTCTGGACGTTCGGGCTGCCGATCTCGCCGACGATTTCCGCCGCTCGGTCCAGCGTCATGATCACGTCGCACTGGCCGATGGGGAGCGCCTCCACGCAGAGAGTCACGCCGGCCGCCTCAAGGTCCGCAACGATCGAGCGCACGCCCTCGACGTAGTTCGCTTCGGCCTCCGCGGGTGACAGGCCGCCTACGGCGCGGCGCTGACCCGGCGAGCCGAACACCATCACGCCGCCTGTCGCGCCTGCGGGCCGCAGGTCGGCACACAGCGAGATCAGTCCGCGGACGTAGTCCCAGCTGCGCTGCCTGACTGTCGCGTCCGGCGTGGTGACCTGCAGGCCCTCGGGACCGACCGTCAGCCAATGCAGTCCCACGAAGTCGAGTCCTTCCGAGGCGATGATGTTGCGCACCTCGCGGCGCCGGGACGCCGGGAGGCGTGTCGCGTCCTGCATCAGGGTGAACGGCGCGATCTCGATGCCGTCCCAGCCAGCGCGCCGGATCGACCTGCAGCAGTCCGCGAAGTCTGCATCTCCGTAAAGCTCGTTGCAGACCGAGAGGAGAAATGGCTTGATTGCACCCACGCGATCTAATCTACAGCAGATGCACTGCGGTCGATACAGCGGGCCGCGCCGACGCCGGGCGCGAGACCCCGACACAGGTCGGCTCGCGACGCTCGGCGGGCCCTTCCGATCAAATCCCCGGGATCGCGGCACCCGGACGGCTGCCCTCGCGGACGGGGCGGGAAGCCGCGGGCGCAGCGCGCAGCTGACGCGAGCTGCCGACGTCTTCGTGACTGGAGACCGGCGCAGTCTCGAGCCACTCGCAAGCGTGTCCGCAATAGGTCCGCTAGCTCGCTCACAACGCTGCCTAGCCGGGGCCGGCCGACGTTTCAACTCCGAAGTGCGACAACAGGGTAAGGCGCAGTGGGCTGGAATGCCGTGACGATGCTGGCAGATCCAGCAGCGCCAGACAAGCCGCTGCACGGCCGAAACAGGCGGTTCCGGTTCCCGGGCAGGCGGGAATGCCGAATCCGCGCCTGCCAGGGCGCAGTTCCCCTGCGCCCCTGTCCCCGGGGCTCGGCTCGCTCCCTGTCCTGGCACCGGGCCGCCCGCCGCGCTGCCAGCCCTTCCTCAGCCCCGCGGCTCCCGCTCCGCCGGGAAGACTTCCTCCGGCGTGCGCCCGCCCGGCACCTTCCGCGGACGCCGGTTCAGGCGGTCCCGCGCCTCCCACGCCCAGCCGCTCTGCCACCTCCCGGTGCTCCGCGAACTCTCTGCCGTTGTCCGGCGTGATCGTGCGCGTCACCGCCCCGCTCCCTCCGAGCATGGCCGTCATCGCCGCCCCGACGAGCTGCGCCGTGCGGCGACTAACCGGCTTCACCAGCAGGTAGGCCCACCAAGGGCACCAGCGCCCCACGGTGCTTCCCGCCGATCACCGTGTCCGCCACCCAGTCCCCCGCGCGCGCCGTCGCCTCAGCCGGGCGCTCCGCTATTTGTCCACGCGCCGCGGGATCACGTCCCGACCGACCGGCCCGCCGGACTCGCATTCGCCCGCCCTGCGTGAGTTGCCGGTGCAGCCGGCCCCCCTGCCGCCGGTTCTCGCGCACCAGCTGGCAGATCCGTTCCGGGCTGATCTCCAGCGCCCCCTCCAGCTTCACCCTCCCCGCGACCTGTGGCGGGCGGACGCCGGAGAAGGTCTTCCCGGCAACGGGTTGTCGGGCACCGCTGGATTTGCTTGCATCGCCCAGCATCCCAGTCCACCCCACCCTATCCTCTTCTCGCACTTCGGAGTTGAATGGGCGGAATTTCTCAGATCATTGCTGCGGTGGAAATGGGCGTTTTCTCCCATTGATCCGCTACTGCAGACCAGAGGTTCTACTGAACTCGTCAAAAGTCTTCTCCGCGGATCAGCCCAGGATGTAGGCGCACTCAGCTTGCTTGAAGGTCGCGATGACCAGCTCCGGTGTCCGCTTCAGGTGCTCCAGCGCCTCGGCTAACGTGTTCTTCAGGTCATCTCTTATCTTGAATATCTGTTGGAAATATCTTCTCTATACCTATGACCACAGTGTCTCCACTGGGTTCAATTCCGGCGAGTACGCCGGCAGAATCCGAACTTCGATCCTTCCTCGTTGTAGCTCGCCTTCAAGAAACTCCCGCAGTCTGTTCGCCGTGTGGATTCTCACGCCGTCCGCCACCAGATGGATCGTCTGGCCCGGCACTTCCGCTGAGATCCTTCCTAGGAACTCGCAGAACGTCTCGGCAGTCGTGCTCCCGTCATGGAGCATGTAGAACAGCTGTCCGTCCGGACTGATCGCCGCCAACATGTTCGTGCGGATGCACCCAGCTGAGCTGGGATGGTCGCATGTGAAGCCGATGGTGAGCTAGAAATGCTTCAAGACCAAGGACGAGCTGTTGCGCCTTCTCGAGGCGGAATTCAAGTCGCTAAGGGACTTGACTGACAAGGTGGATCGCTTCTTCAAGGAGCCCGATTGCCAGTACATTCCCCCCGCCCGGGACCAGGCGCCCGCACCGCCGATCACCGAGCTCGACCGATCACGGACGGTCGGTCCCGGCACCAGCCCGCGCTTGGCCTGCGAGCCCCTGCCGACCGGCCCGACGCTCCCCCGCCCTTCGCTCGAACCGCTCGAACGGGACGCGTGGCCCCGATCCGCGGACACTCCGAGCCGGCCCATGTACGGAACTCCGAGGCCCGGTTGAAACAGCTGAACGCCGGAAGGAGTCGCGGCATTCCCGCGATTCGATCCGACCTCCGGCACGCGGCTCTCGCCGCAGACCGGCGCGCCGCACGGCCGCCAGCAGGATTCGGTCCGCCCGGGCGGTGGCCTCCGGCCGCATGGCGCACGTGCCATAATCGGACTGTCGCGGCCGGACGGGACGGCAGGGCGATGCGCGGGGACGGCCGGCAAGCGCAGGCGCAGGCACGACGAGTCCTATAAGCTGGCATTCGGCTCCCCGGCGATCATGGCCGACCCGCTGACGGCCTACTGCGGGGCGGACTGGGCGCGGCACCTGGATCGGTCGACGCTGACTCCGGTGGCGACCGAGCACGTGGCCGCCGACCTGCGGCTGCGCCGCAACGACCTGATCTGGCGCGCGACCTGGCGCGGGCGGGCGCTGTACCTGTACCTGATGCTGGAGTTCCAGTCGAAGAGCGAGCGCCGCATGCCGCTGCGCGTCGCCGAATACGTGCTGCAGCTGTACAACTGGCTGCTGGCGAGCGGACAGGTGCGGGGGCGCGGGCTGCTGCCGCCGGTGCTGGCGACGGTGGTCTACAACGGCAAGAAGCCCTGGGCCGGGCCGCTGGAGATGGCGGGGCTGGGTTACAAGGTGCCGGAGGCGCTGAAGGCGTTCCAGCTGGCGGTGCGCTTCGCGCTGGTGGACGTGCGGCACTGGCGGGGCCCGGAACCCAAGGCGAGCGAGAACGGGGCTGCGCTGGTGTTCGAGCTCGACCGCTGCGAGACCTTGGAGCAGCTGGTGCTGGCGCTGGCGCACAAGGAGCGCTACCTGCGCAGCCGGGACGAGGCGGGGCCGAGGGAGAGCCTGGACGGCTGGGTGGAGGCGGAGATCTGGCCGCACCGCTTTCCGCAGGTGACACTGGACGACTTGGACGGACTGGCGGGAGAGGAGCAGGACACCGCGATGCTGCGAGATACGGTTGACAGGATAGCCCGGGAACTGGAAGCGAAAGGCCGCGTGGAGGGCCGCGTGGAAGGCCGCGTGGAAGGCCGCGTGGAGATGCTCGTGAGGCTGACCCGGGTGCGTTTCGGCGAGAGCTGTTCGCGCTCGCTCGCGGCGACGCTCCAGGGGGTTCGCGACAGCGCCGCTTTGGACGAGGTCGGGGTCTGGGTGTTGCAGAGCGAGAGCGGCGAGGCCCTGCTCGCCCGCTTCGGTCGCCACTGAGCGCGGGCAGGAGCCTTGCCGGCCCGGCCCGCGGGCGCTGTTCCGCGCCGACCGGCGCAGCGCAGGCGGGCGAGCCGGCTCTTGCTCGCAGGCACGTCCGCCTGCGGAGCGAGCCGGTGATGGCAGCCGGCGAGAGGCCGGGCTGGTCGGGCAGACCGGATCCATGGGGCCACGTGGCGGTCCCCGCTTCGCATTCGCGGGCCGGGGCGGTCGCTGTGAGTTCCGGCGAAGCAGATCGGTCCCGCACGCACCGGCGGAGTGCCGCGGTCGCAAGCGGAGCGAAGGCTCCTCCGCAGGGCGTCCGTCGTTCATGCTGCACCTCGCGGGACGATCCAGCGCGCCCGCGCTCGGACTGCACGGCGGGAGCTGAGGCCCGGTCGCGCCTGCCTCCGCGCTTCCCGGCGGGTGGGCCGCGCAGTCTTCCGGTTGGTCTCTAGGAACCATCCCGGATCGGATTCGCAGCGAGCCTTCAGCGCTTCAAGGTCCGTCGCTTGATCGGGAGAGCGGGATCGCGAATGTCGCCTTCGCCAACGGGCGCCCTGCATGTCGCCCGGACTCGCTCACCTAGGGAATGAAGGCCTTCCGGATAGCAATCGAGGCATTCACATCGCCCGATCAACTCCGAAGTGCGATACCCGCCGAGCCACAAGATGGAAGGGATGGGAGAGGAAGGGCAGCGACCTGTGGTGTCGCGACAGTAGGCTGAGATGCACCGAGAGGAGTGGGAGACCCATGCCGAGGAGCAGCGCGCACGTGACGAAGGAGGAGCGCTTCCGGACCGAGACGCTGCGGGGAGCGGGCCTGGGAGCGGCCGCGATCGCCGGGCAGACGGGCGACGATCTACCGGGAGTTGCGGCGCAACGGGCAGCAAGCGGGGGGGCGGGCGCCTATCGACCTACAGCCTCAGAATTCCGAACGTCGGCAGTCTTAGGTTGTCCAAGACGCTCGCGTCGGAGCGGAGCGAGACGGTGTGGCCGGGGCGATGGGCTGGCCGCAGGGACTCGTGGGCGGCCTTGGAGCGGGCAGACGCGGACGCGTGGATCGGGGCCTTGATACCGGCACGACCGAGCGGGAGACCGGTGTCGCCGGTGACTGCGTCTGCGCGCCGACCGGCCGGCACCGGTGCCGGGAGCAGTGCAATCACCGCCGTGGAGGGCCGTCGTCGGCCGCGGCAGCTCTCCGCGGAGCCCGCCGCGGCGGGCTCGGGACGCGGCCGGCGGCCGTCCCGGAGCGCCGGAAAAGCCCGCGCTTCCGGCGCCCCGCCTGACGCGCCAGGCCCCCGCCGGGCGCGGCGGAGCGGTGGGCAGGATCTCGTAGGCCAAGCGCAGGTCCGTGCCGGGGAACACCGCCCGGGCGCGGTTGATATCCTCGATCAGCGGCCCGAGCGCTTCGTCGCGGGCGCGAGCGGATTGGCGCAGCAGGCTCACGGCGAGGGTGCCCGCGGCCGGGTGCGGGCGCAGGCCGGCCTCGCTGCGGAACAGCGCCTGCAGCAGCTCGCGGGCCGTCTCGGGCCTGGCCAGCCCGGGCGCGACAACGGCCGCCATGGCCGTCTCGGCCCGGCAGGCCGCCATCCGCACGGTCTCGAGCAGGTGGCGCGGCGGCGCGGGCAGGGCCGTCACGCGATCCTCCGCGTCCAGCTCGCCCGCCAGGATCTGCTACCGGCAGCGGCTCATGTCCCATGCCAAGCCCTCTTCGAGGGGAATTATATATCTGAGTGTCGAGGCAACCGATTTGGCAAGTTATCAATCCATAAATTAATTTATATTTCTTCCGGATATCTGTTGACAATTGGTGGGATTTTTTGGTAGAATATCTCCAATATATGAGGTCGTCAATGAAGAAGAAAAGTCCCGGGAAGTAGTTTTGTAAAGGCATCACTTTGATTGCAGTGATCGCCATGTTCCCCGATGACGAATCCGCGGAAAAGTGGTTCGCCTCCATGCGCTGGCCGGACGGTCCAGTATGCCCCCGCAGCCGCGGCTCCAGCGTGCAGTCCGGCACGGCCCACCCCTCGATTCCGTACCGTTGCCGCGGCTGCGGCAAGCGCTTTTCCGTGCGCACCGGCAGCGTGATGGCCGACACCAAGCTCGATTGCGGACTTGGTTGTCTCAGGGGATGCGGCCCACGTAGAACAGGGTCCGGCAGTTGGAGCGGGAGCCGCCCTGCTCCATGCTCCGCTGGAAGTCGAGGAACGACCCGCACTGGGTGAAGCGGCAGGCCAGGGCGCAACCGGCAGCATCGCTGCCCGCGTACCGCATGTTGCGGCCCGTGCGACGGTCGGGCAGGCCGTCGGCCGTCTCGCGGAAGGCGCTCGGGAGCGAGTCAAAAATGGGGCATAGATCCTAACTCACACGATCCGCAAGCAAGAGTTGAGCGCCAGCCTGCGCCAGTCGGCCTTCGACACCCTTCTCAGACGAGCCTTTTGCAAAAATCCCGAGCTCATAGCATTATCATTTAGTTAGTCTATTAAGTATTCGATATAATCAATGGAATAGAACTGTAGTAAATGTAGTTTTAATGGCTTGTCATGCGTTTTGAGTTTCCTGGCAATCCCTTGCCATCCGTGCTATTATTGTAATGCAAGCCTAGTAAACAGCTGGCAGAATTCAACGAATATGTCCTTGATAGAAACCGTATCCGCGTACTGGTTCACGTTCCAGCAGGGGCTGTTCCCCTGGCTCGAGCAGGAACTCGGCCCCCTCGGCGAGCGCTGCCGCAGCTTCGTCCAAGCGGTGGAACTGGCGCAGGTCGAGGACTGCCTGCCCGTCGGGCAGGGCGGCCGCGGCCGCCCCCTCGCAAGCCGCGCCGCCATGGCGCGCGCTTTCATCGCCAAGGCCGTCTTCGACCAGCCCGCTACGCGCTCGCCGGTCGAGCGCCTGCAGACCGATCGCACCCTGCGCCGACTGTGCGGCTGGGACCTGGCCGGGGCCGTGCCCGGCGAGGCAACCTTCTCGCGCGCCTTCGCCGAGTTCGCCGCCGGCGAACTGCCCGGACGCTTGCACGAGGCGCTGCTCGCGCGGACGCTCGACGGCCGCTTGGCAGGGCGCGTCTCCCGCGACTCGACCGCCATCGAGGGTCGCGAGCGGCCCGCCGGGAAGCCCGCGCCGGAACCCCAGCCGAAACGCAAGCGCGGGCGCCCTCGCAAGGGCGAGCAGCGGCCGCCCGCTCCGCGCCGACTGGCGCGGCAGCCCGACATGAATCTCGAAGCAATGCTGCACGACCTGCCGCAGGGCTGCGATACCGGCACCAAGCGCAACGCCAAGGGCCGTACCGTCAGCTGGCGCGGCTACAAGCTGCATATCGACGCGATCGACGGCGGGATCCCGGTCAGCTGCCTGCTCACCGCGGCTTCGCTGCACGACAGCCAGGCCGCGATCCCGCTGGCGACACGGACCGCGGGCCGCGTCGACAACCTGTACGACCGGATGGACAGCGCGCGCGACGCGGCCGGGATCCGGGCCTTCAGCAAGCGGCTCGGGCACGTGCCGCTCATCGATGTCAACCCGCGCGGCCGGACGGAGCTGCAGGCGGATCTGGAACGGGAGGCCAAGGCGCTGCGCAGCGCCGGGCGGGCGGATCCCGCCAAGCTGCGCTACCGCGAGCGCTCGACGGTGGAGCGTGTCAACGGCCGCCTGAAGGACGATTGCGGCGGGCGCCGCGTGCGCGTCCGCGGCCGCGGCAAGGTGCTGTGCCACCTCCTGTTCGGCGTGCTCGCGCTGACGGTGGAGCAGCTCCTGCGCCTGGCGCTCCGAGAGCCCGGGCCGCCGGGACAGCCGCGAAGAGCGCCCGCCCGCAGGGCCGGGCCGGGAGAGCTGCGCCTGCACGGGGCCGATCCCCGCAGGAGCGCCCCGCAGCCGAGCAAGCCCAGCTGAAGGGAGTCTTTTTCGGCGAGAATAACAGCCCGGAAACTAGTCGTTCATGGGGCGGTCAGCCCTCTTTTCTGAATTTTGCAAAAGGCTCAGACACTATGGAAATCCCAAGAATGTCCAGATTGAGAATCGCTGCCGATCAGCTGCATCGGGCGGTCCAGCCCGGCCTCGAAGCCAACGTCCAGGAACGCCTCGCAGCCGTCGCCCCGGTACAGGCTGTCCGGCTCGGTCTCAATCGGGCCAAGCCCGAAGTAGGGAGCGGCGCCGGCGATTCTGCGCTCGTACTCGCTCACGAGTGCCACGCCGAGAGCAGGCTCGTCGCGCCGCAACCCGCGAACCTCATCCCGGGCACCTAGGCACTTCGCACGGCGAGGCGCGTTCAGTGCGTTACGGTAGCAGGCTTCCCGATCCCTCGCCCGCCGAGGGGCCGGTAGCAGGCCGCCGCGCCGCCGCCGTCGCGCACCCCGGGCGGCGGCCGACTCCGCCCCGTGCCGGGAGCAGCGGCGCGCACGGTTCCTAGCCGACCGGCGACCGCTGCGGACGGGCACGGCAGGCCGGCGGGCCTGTGATAAGCTGGCAAGTTCGGGATTATTTCATGAATCCAATCAGCTGCACGCGTCGAGAATTTGGACGCAACCTGATGGTCGCTGGCACGACAGCGGCGCTCGCGAGGAGCGCGCTCGCGCACGAGCGCATCGACTCCACGGTCAACGGCGTCTCCGTCGGGGTCCAGAGCTACAGCTTCCGCGACCGCCCACTGGACACGGCGATCGAGGCGATGAAATCGATCGGCATCGGTTCCTGCGAGCTCTGGAGCGGCCATACCGAACCGCTGCGCGAGCTGCGCAGGGCGAAGGACGGGCGAGAGAAGCTGCGCGCCTACCGGCTGGAGACACCCCTCTCCAAGTTCGAGGAGATCGGCACGAAATTCCACGAAGCGGGGATCGAGCTGAACTCGCTGAACTACAGCTTCCGGGACGACTTCACCGACGAGGAGATCGCTCGCGGCTTCGAAATGGCCAGGGCGATGGGCGCGAAGGCCATCACGGCGTCAGGGACGGTCAGCGTGGCGAAGCGCGTCGATCCGATCGCCAAGCGCTACCGCATGCTCGTCGGGATGCACAATCACTCCCGCATCCGCGAAAACGAATTCGCCACTCCCGCCGACTTCGAGGCCGCTTCCCAGGGCCACAACCAGATCGTGGTGAATCTCGACATCGGGCACTTCGTGGCCGCTGGGTTCGACCCGGTCGACTACATCAGCAAGCACCACGAGAGAATTGTCACCCTGCACATCAAGGATCGCAAGGCGAACCAGGGCGAGAACGTGGAGTTCGGCAAGGGCGACACGCCGATCCGCGAGGTGCTGGCCCTGCTGCGGGACAACGGGTACGACATCCCGGCGAATATCGAGTACGAGTACAAGGGAGCCGACACGCTGACGGAGGTCGGCAAGTGCTTCACTTACTGCAAGCAGGCGCTTGAGTCCTAGCCTCGCCGACCGCGGCCCGCGAGGGTGCCTTGGCGCATAATCCGTGAGCATGTGCGTAGCCGCCATCCTCCCGGCCGCCGGGCACGGCACCCGCATGGGTACGGCGGGCGCGGGGCAGTACGGCAGCGCGCGCAAGCAGTTCATGAAGCTGGGCGGCGTGCCGATCCTCGCGCTGACAGTCAGCAAGTTCCTCGCCGCGCCGAGCGTTAGCGAGATCCTGGTCGCCGTGCCCGAAGGCAGCGAGGACGCCGTCCGGGCGATGCTCGGCACCTCGCGGGCCAAGCGCGTCCGCGTGCTGGCCGGCGGGCGCACCAGGCAGGAATCCGTCGGGCGCTGCCTCGACGCGGTCTCGAGCGACACCGACCTAGTGGCCGTCCACGACGGCGTCCGCCCGCTGGTGCCCGTGCAGCTGATCGAGGACGCGGTGCGCGAGGCGTCGCTCCGCCGGGCGGTGATCCTCGGGATGCCCGCGGAGGAGACCGTGAAGCAGGTGAGCCGCAAGGTCGTCGAGGCCACGCTGCCGCGCGAGCGCATCATGCTAGTGCAGACGCCGCAGGTTTTCGAGATCGACCTGCTGAAGCGCGCCTTCGAGCGGGCCCGCCGCGACGACTTCGTCGGCACGGACGAGGCCAGCCTCGTCGAGCATCTCAACGAGGATGTGTACGTGATGCGCGGCAGCGAGCGCAACATCAAGATCACGCGCCCCCATCACATGACGCTCGCCCGGTTGTACTTCGAGGACGAAAGCCGTGAATCCGCCTCCGATTCTCGAGTTTGAGCCGCCCGAGTTCCGAGTGGGGATCGGCTACGACTCGCACCGCCTGCGCGTCGGGCGGCGGCTGGTACTGGGCGGGGTCCAGATCCCGTCCGAAAAGGGACTGGAAGGGCACTCCGATGCCGACATCCTCCTGCACGCGATCACCGACGCGATGCTGGGGGCAGCCAGCCAAGGAGACATCGGCGAGCTTTTCCCTCACTCGGACCCGCAGTGGAAGGACGTTGAGAGCAGCGTGTTCGTGCGCCACGCGTCCGAGCTGCTGGTGAGCTACGGCTGGCGCGTTGTCAACTTGGACGCGGTCGTAGTGCTCGAGCGGCCTAAAATCCTGCCGTACCGCAGCCGCATTCGCGAGAACATCGCCGCTCTGGTCGGGACCAAACCGGGCAGCATCGGGCTGAAGGCCAAGACCGGTGAGGGAATCGGGCCCGTCGGCAACTGCGAGCTGGCCGAGGCCCACGCGGTCGCCCTGATCGCGCGAAGCGGGTCCCCGCAGCTGATGTAGGGCGCGCAACCCGCCGCCCCGCCCCGGGGAATCCGCGATCACGCCGCAATCGGGGCGGCCTCGCCAACGACCGCAGGCCGGCGAAACGTATAATCCAAGCGGGATGCGACTTGCGGCGACAGTGACGATCGCGGCCTTGGTTCTCGGACCGGGCGCACTGGCCGAGACGGGCACGGCGGTTCGCTTCAACCGCGACATCCGGCCCATTCTCTCTGAGAACTGCTACGCCTGCCACGGTCCCGACGAGGCCCAGCGCATGACCGCCCTGCGCCTCGACACCGAGGAGGGCGCGGCGGCGCCGCTGGCCGGGAGGCGCAGGGCGATCGTGCCCGGCGACCCCGCCGCCAGCGAGCTGTACGCCAGGGTCTCGACCGCCGACACCGCCCGACGCATGCCGCCGGCCGCCTTCGGACACGACCCGCTGGCGGCGCGCGAAGTCGATCTGATCCGGCGCTGGATCGAGCAGGGAGCGAAGTGGCAGGGGCACTGGGCGTTCATCGCGCCGCAGCGTCCGGAGGTCCCCGACCTCACCCACCCCGGCTGGCCCGCCAGCCCGGTCGACAGCTTCGTGCTGCGTCGACTGCGCCAAGAAGGGATCGAGCCGACCCCGCCCGCCTCGCGGGAAGTCCTCGTGCGGCGCGTCAGCCTCGACCTGACCGGCCGCCCGCCGGAGCTGGCCGACGTCGACGCGTTCCTCGCGGACGAATCCGAGAACGCCTACGAGTCGGTCGTGGACCGGCTGCTGTCGTCGCCGGGCTACGGCGAGCGAATGGCCGCCCGCTGGCTGGACGCGGCTCGCTACGCCGACACCAACGGCTACCAGACCGACGCGGAGCGCGACATGTGGCGCTGGCGCGACTGGGTGATCGACGCCTTCGCGGCGAACAAGCCATTCGACGAGTTCACGGTCGAGCAGTTGGCCGGCGACATGCTGCCCGGCGCAACCTTGGACCAAGTGATCGCAACGGGCTTCAACCGCAACCACCGCGGCAACGGCGAGGGCGGCATCGTGGACGCCGAGTACGCCGTGGAGTACGTGGTCGACCGCGTGGACACCACGTCGACCGTCTGGCTCGGACTGACGCTGGGCTGCGCCCGCTGCCACGACCACAAGTACGACCCGGTGACGCAGGGCGAATACTACGAGCTGTTCGCGTACTTCAACAACGTCCCGGAGAAGGGCAAGGCGTTCAAGTACGGCAATTCCCCGCCGTTCGTCAGGGCCCCGACCGCCGAGCAGGCGAAGCGGCTGGCCGGCTTGGACGCCCGGCTGGCGGATCTGCGGCGGCAGCGCGAGCGGATGGAGCGCGATCTGGCGGACGCGAAGCGCGGCTGGTCCAGAGATCTTGCCGACCAGCCGACGGACTGGGGCGACCCGAGGGATCTCGCAGTGGCGTTTCCGGAGGGACCTGAAACGCCGCGGCCCGCGGAACGCTCCTTCGCGGGCGGGGACTTCGCTGACCTCGGGGACCAGGCGGACTTCAGCTTCTACGGGCGCTTCAGCGTCGCGGCGTGGATCCGCCCGGAGTCCCCGGACGGTGCGATCGTCTCCAAGACGAGAAACGTCAGGCCCGAGGACGACACGCAGGGGAATCCGGGATGGGGCCTGTACCTCAAGGACGGGAAGGTCCAAGTCAACCTGGTCAATCGCTGGCTGGACGACTGCCTGCGGGTGGAATCCAAGGCCCCTGTGAGCCTCGGCGAGTGGCAGCACGTCGCCTTCACCTACGACGGCACGCGTCTCGCCTCGGGCCTGCGGATCTACCTGAACGGACAGCCCGCGACGGTCAGCGTGATCCGCGACGAGATGAACCAGGAGATCAAGTCCAAGGAGCCGCTGCGCGTCGGGCGGGGCCTCGGTCTCGACTTCCGCGGCTCGATGCGCCGTCTCCTTGTCTACGAGAGGGCGCTTTCGCCCGAGGAGGTCGAGGTCGCCGCGGTCGGCCGGAGCCTCGACGCGATCGCGGGCCTCCCCGAAGGCGATCGCAGCGCAGCCGAGACGCGCAAGCTGGACCAGGCGTACGCCAGCGCGCTCGGCCCGGAAGACCTCACCGGCCTCGTCGCGGCTATCCGGGACCTAGAGCGCGGGCGGCACGCGCTTGCCGACTCGGTACCGACCGTAATGGTGATGCGGGAGATGACCCCGCGCAAGAAGACCTTCCGGCTGGATCGCGGCGCCTACGACGCTCCGGCCGAAGAGGTCCTGCCCGGGCTGCCGGCCGCCCTGTCGGGGAGCGACCCGGGCGACAGGCTGGGCTTCGCGCGCTGGCTGGTCTCGCGGGACAATCCGCTCACGGCCAGGGTGACGGTGAACAGGGTCTGGCAGATGCTGTGGGGCACGGGCATCGTCCGGACCGCCGAGGACTTCGGCGCGCAGGGCGAATGGCCGGCCCATCCGGACCTGCTGGACTGGCTGGCGGTCGAGTTCATGGACTCGGGCTGGGACCTCAAGGCGCTGGTCAAGACGATGGTCATGAGCGCGGCCTACCGGCAGTCCTCGCGCATCCGGCGCGAGGATCTCGAGCGCGACCCGGACAATCGGCTGCTCGCGCGCGGGCCGCGGCTGCGCCTGCCCGCCGAGGCCGTGCGCGATCTCAGCCTGGCCGTGTCCGGCCTGCTGGTCGATGTCGTGGGGGGCCCTTCGGTACGGCCCTACCAGCCCGCGGGCCTGTGGACGGAACTCGCCGGCGGCGAGGACTACGCCGTGGGCCAAGGCGCGGACCTCCACCGCCGCAGCCTGTACACGTTCTGGAAGCGCGCAGTGCCGCCGCCGTCGATGATGCTGTTCGATTCCGCGGGCCGCGAGGCCTGCACGGTGCGCAGCGTGCGGACGAACACGCCCCTGCAAGCACTGAACCGCATGAACGACGAGACGTACTTGGACGCTTCCAAGGCCCTCGCCGCCCGGGCCCTGCGCGAAGCCGCGGGCGGCCGGGACGGCCGGCTCGGGCACCTCTTCCGTCTCGCGACCGGCAGGCACCCGGGCCGGGATGAAGAGGAGATCCTGGCTTCGGGCTTCGGCTATCACTTGGACCGCTTCCGCAGCGCCCCCGAATCGGCGAGGGACCTGCTGGCCGGGAGTGAGCCGCCTGCGCGCCCAAGCTGGCCGGAGCCCGAGTTCGCGGCCTACACGACGATGGCTAGCCTCGTCCTGAACCTCGACGAGACCATCACGAGGGAATAGCCGCATCCGGCGGGGACCGCCGGGGCGACTCGATGCCGGGAACCCCGCGACGGCACCCCGGCTGCGCGGAATCCTCTCGCGAGCCCCCTCCTCGGCGAGAGCGGGCCCGGGGAGGCCTGTAGCTGCCCTTGGGGACCAAGCATCGCCAGACTGACCGCGAGGATCCCGACGACGCCCGACCGGCTCGCTATAATGTGCGCGGGAGCGCGGCCTATGAGACTGCAGAGCCTTGGTTCGGAGCACTGCACGCGTCGGCACTTCTTCGGCTCGAGCGCGTACGGGCTCGGGGTCGCGGCGCTCGCGAGCCTGCTGGGCGACGATCTTCAGGCCAAGGGCCTGCCCGGCATCCCTCACTTCGCGCCCAAGGCGAAGCGGGTCATCTACCTCTTCCAGTCGGGCGCCCCTTCGCAGGTCGACCTGTTCGATCACAAGCCGACACTCGAGCGCATGCGGGGCGCGGACCTGCCCGACTCGGTGCGGCAGGGCCAGCGCCTGACGGCGATGACCGCGACGCAGTCGTCCTTTCCGGTCGCGCCCTCGATGTTCCGCTTCCGCCAGCACGGCGCGACGGGCGCGTGGTTCAGCGAGCTGCTTCCCCGCACGGCGGAAATCGCCGACCGCCTCTGCATCGTCAAGTCGATGCATACCGAGGCCATCAACCACGACCCCGCCGTGACCTTCTTCCAGACGGGAGCGCAGCTGGCGGGCAGGCCCTCGATCGGCGCCTGGATTTCGTACGGCTTGGGCAGCGAGAACCGCGACCTGCCCGGATTCGTCGTCATGGTCTCCTCGGGCAGCGGCAGGAACGGCCAGCCGCTGTACGACAGGCTGTGGGGGAGCGGGTTCCTGCCGACGCGCTACCAAGGCGTCAAGTTCCGGTCAACTGGCGACCCGGTCCTGTACCTGTCCGACCCCGACGGCATCGACCGGGCCGCGCGCCGCCGCTTCCTTGACGACCTCGCCCAATTGAACGACATCAAGTACCAGGACTTCGGCGACCCGGAGATTCTGACGCGCGTGTCGCAGTACGAGATGGCGTTCCGCATGCAGGCCTCGGTTCCCGAGCTGACGGACCTCTCCAAGGAGCCGGAGTCCATGTTCGAGCTGTACGGGCCCGAATCGCGCAAGCCCGGCACCTACGCCGCGAACTGCCTGCTCGCCCGGCGGCTGCTGGAACGAGACGTGCGCTTCGTGCAGCTCTTCCATCGCGGCTGGGACCAGCACACCGACCTTCCCGCGCAGATCCGCAAGCAGTGCCTCGACACCGACCAAGCATCGGCCGCCTTGGTGCGCGACCTGGCCCAGCGGGGGCTCCTGGAGGACACCTTGGTGGTGTGGGGCGGCGAGTTCGGACGCACCGTATACAGCCAAGGCAAGCTCACCGAGGACAACTACGGTCGCGACCACCACCCGCGCTGCTTCACGATGTGGATGGCCGGCGCCGGCGTCCGGCCGGGAGCGTCCGTCGGCGAGACCGACGAGTTCAGCTATAACGTCACCCGGGATCCGGTGCATGTCCATGACTTGCATGCGACGATCCTGCACCTGCTCGGGATTCAGCACGAGAAGCTGACGTTCAAGTATCAAGGTCGCCACTTCCGCCTGACTGACGTGCATGGCAAGGTGGTCCGCAAGGCGCTGGCGTAGCCCCAAGCCGACCGAACCGCGCCACTCCCCCTGCCGCCGATGAAGACGCGATTCCTGTGCGCCGGCCTAGCAGCGTTCGCGCTGCTGCACCATGACGCCTGGCTCTGGAGCGACTACCGCTTGGTCTTCGGCTTCCTGCCGTCCGGCCTGGCGTACCACGCGGCGTACTCGCTCGCGACTGCCGCACTGTGGGCCGCGGCGGCGCGCTTCGGCTGGCCGGTCGACCTCGACGCCGGCGAGCCGCGACGGGGCGACGGGGGCCGCCCCGGATGACCCAGCTCGCGATCATCTGCGCCTACCTCTGCGCCCTGGTCGCTCTCGGGATACTGAGCAACCGGGCCTTCCGCCGGACCGCCCAGGACTTCTTCCTCGCGAGCCGCTCCATCGGTCCCTTGCTGCTGATGCTCTCGGTGTTCGGCACGTCCATGACCGCCTTCTCGCTTGTCGGCAGCACCGGCGAGGCCTATCGCAGCGGGATCGGCGTGTACGGCCTGATGGCGTCTTGGTCGGGTCTCGTGCATTCGGCGGTGTTCTTCTTCGTCGGCGTCCGGCTGTGGGCGATGGGTCGGAAGCACGGCTACACGACCCAGATCCAGTTCTTCCGCGATCGCTTCGACAGCCGCGCGCTGGGCCTCGCGCTGTTTCCGGTGCTGGCGGGCTTGGTCGTGCCGTACGTCCTGGTCGGCCTGCTCGGCGCGGGCAGCGTCGTGCAAGCCCTGACGGCGGGGGCGTTTCCGGGCCCCTTCGCCTCGACGGGAGGAGGGGTCCCGCCGTGGCTCACGGGCCTGGCCGTCACGTCGGTCGTGCTGCTCTACGTGTTCGTCGGCGGCCTGCGCGCCGCGGCATGGGCAAACGCCTTGCAAGCGGGCGTGTTCATGCTCACCGGAGTCGCCACGTTGCTCGTCATTTCGGCGAAGCTCGGCGGGGCCCAGGCGGCGACGCAAGCCGTACTGGCCGCGCATCCGGAGAAGCTGGTCCGCGGCGAGGGGATGGGCCAGCTGCACTTCTTCAGCTATTGCTTCATCCCGCTGTCGATCGGAATGTTCCCCCACGTGTACCAGCACTGGCTCACGGCGCGGTCGGCAAACTCGTTCAAGCCCATGCTCGTGCTGCACCCGGTCTGCATGCTGCTGGTGTGGCTCCCGTGCGTGCTGATCGGCGTCTGGGCCACGTCCGCCGCGATGCCCGACGGTTCCGCCGTGGTATCCCAGGGGTCCCCGGTCAACAGCGAGCTGGCCGTCATGGTGCAGCGGCTGACGACCCCGCTAATGGGAGGGATTCTCGGGGCCGGCATCCTGGCGGCGATCATGTCCTCGCTGGACTCGCAGTTCCTGGCGATCGGGTCCATGTTCACCAACGACATCGCGGTCGAGCTGCTCGGCGAAAGGAGGCTGAGCGACGCCGAGGCGGTGCGGCTCGGCCGGTGGGTCGTCGCATGCGTGGCGGCAGCGGCCTACCTGCTCTCGCTCAGCGAGCCGCGCAGCGTGTTCACCCTGGGCGTGTGGTGCTTCAGCGGGTACGCGGCGCTGTTTCCCGTCGCAGTCGCCGGCCTGTACTGGCGGCGAGCGACGGCTGCGGGAGCGCTGGCCGCCGTGCTGACCGCCGCGGCGCTCGGGCTGGTATTCTTCCGTAGCAGCGGGTACGGGGCCGACCCTTCGTACCTGTTCCTGGGGATGCTGCCGGCGGCCACAATGGTCGCCGCGGCCGCGGCCGCGCTGGTGGGGGTCTCGCTGGCAACCAAGCCCCCGCCGGAACGCGTGATCCAGAAGTTCTTCGCGACCTGACGCGACAGCGCACGCTGGACGGCAGGGAGGCGGCGTTGAGAATCGCATACGTCACGGCCGGAGCGGCGGGCACGATTTGCGGCAACTGCCTGAAGGACAACGCGCTGGCCAAGGCGCTGATGCGCCAAGGCCACGACGCCGTGCTGCTGCCTGCCTACACGCCGCTGCTGACCGACGAAGAGAACGTCAGCGACGAGCGGATCGTCCTCGGCGGAGTCAATCTGTACCTCCAGAGCAAGTTCTCGTTCTTCCGCCGGTTCGGCTTGCTCGACCGCATCCTGGACCATCCGCGCCTGCTGCGCTGGGCGTCGAGCTTCGCCGTCGACACGGACCCGGCCAACCTAGGTGCCATGACGCGGGACACCTTCCTCGGCGCCGACGGGCCCTACCGGCGGGAAGTCGCCAAGCTCGTGTCCGCGGTGCGAGAGATCCGCCCGCAGGTCGTGCATCTGACCAACTCGATGCTGGCCAGCCTCGCCGGACCCGTCGCCGCCGGCCTCGGAGTTCCCGTCGTCTGCTCGCTGCAAGGCGAAGCGGACTTTCTCGCGGGCCTGCCCGAGCCCTACCGCGCCGAATGCTACGACTTGCTGCGCAGCCACGCCCAGCGCGTCGACCGCTTTGTCGCGCCCTGCGAGGACCAAGCTAGGATCATGGCGCCGATCCTAGGTGTGGCGGCCCAGCGGATCGAGACCGTCCTTCCGGGGATCGCGACCGAGGGCTTCGAGTCGCGGCCGGTACGCGTGGAGGGTCCGTTCGTGGTCGGCTTCCTGGCCCGGATCTCGCCGACGAAGGGGCTCGCACTCCTGGCCGAGGCCGTGGAGCGATTGCGGGAGGCGCGGCCCGACCGCGAGGTGCAGCTGCGCGTGGCCGGATGGCGGGCGGGGTCGACCCAACGGTACGTGGACGACTTGCGCGCGCGCCACGGCTTCGAGGACCTAGGCTATTTGTCTCGCGCGGGCAAGGTCGAGTTCCTGGAGAGCCTTGACGCGTTTTCCGTACCGGCGACCTACCGAGCCTCCAAGGGCCTGTACGTGCTCGAGGCTCTGGCGGCGGGAGTCCCAGTCGTCCAGCCGCGCATCGGCGCGTTTCCCGAGCTGCTCGCCGCGACGGAGGGAGGCCTCGCCTGCGAGCCGCGCGACAGCGCCAGCCTCGCCGCCAAGCTCGGCGTGCTCGCCGCTGACCGCCGGGCCGCGGGCAGCCTGGGCCAGGCCGGGCGGGCCGCCGTTCTGGCGCGGTTCGCATCCGATCGCATGGCGTCCGAAACGATGGACATCTACCGGCGCGTCGCGGCCTGAGACGCGGGCCGAGCGACGCCGCGGCCGGGAGCGCGTCAGAACAGAGAGGCCAATTCGGCGAAGCGGTCCACCCGCAGGAAGCGCTCGTGCGGCACGGGCAGGTCCTGCAGTTCGAGGCGCCACGTGTTGACGTTGCGCACGAGGACCGCTCCCAAGCCGGCCTCCAGGGCCGGATTGATGTCGGATTTGGGACTGTTGCCGATCATCCAAGTCCGCCGGGCATCCGCGCCGATCTCGCGGACCACTGCGCGGTAGCACTCGGCGTCCTTCTCGCCGACGTTGCTGACGTGCTCGAACCAATCGCCAAGGCCGGAGCGACGCAGCTTGGCGTCCTGTTCCTCTGAGACCCCCTTGGTCACCAGTCCGAGCCGGTTGCGCACGGCCAGTGCCTCCAGCGTTTCCTCGACGCCCTCGATGGGCACGACCGGGGCATGAAGGACCCGGTCGGTCATGTCGCGCAGGCGCCGCAGCTCGCTGTCCCGCGCGGCCCGCCCCCGGAGCGTCTCGAAGCACTCGACAAGATTGCGACCGAAGTTCTCCGTGCCGTATCCGTTGACCTTGATGTTGCGCGCCTCGACCCTGTCCAGCCTCGCGCGAATCTCGGCGGGCCCCAGATCAGGACGGTCCGCAAAGACGACGAACTCGCGGATCGCCTCCTCGAAGAAGACGTTGTTCTCCCACAGGGTGTCGTCCGCGTCGCACAGCAGCCACTCAGCCCGATTCATCGAATCCAGTATGCGTGACCGGCCGGGGGGGGGGGGGGGGTCAGAAGAAGAGGTACTTGCGCCAAGCCTCCTGCTGGCTCCCGAGCTGCCGCATCAGGCTGCGGCTGGTGTGGAGGTTGAACGGCTTCGGCGGCCGGCTGAGCTTCATCGAGGCCTCGCCGGGCAGGCGGTCGCCCTTGCGGTTGTTGCAGCGCAGGCAGCAGGCGACGAGATTCTCCCAAGTGTTGCTGCCGCCGCGCGAGCGGGGCACGACGTGGTCCAGCGTCAGCTCGCCCGCCCCGAACGGCTGGTCGCAGTACTGGCAGGTGTGCTGGTCCCGGATGAGGATGTTCTTGCGGGAGATGGCCCGCATCTGCCGCGGGATGCGCCGGTACTCCAGCAAGCGGATCACGGATGGGACAGCGAGGCTCTGGGAAGGCGAACGCACGCTGCCCTCGCCGGCCTCCTCGGCCGACGCGACTCCCTTGACGATCAGAACGAGCGCTCGCCGGACCGCGCAGACGTGAATTGGCTCGTAGCTGGCGTTCAGGACCAGCACCGGCTCGCGCAGCGCGCTGGCCCGCGGGGAGTCCGTCATCGCGCAGCTCCCGAGCCCGCGACGCGCGCCGCTCGGCCCCGGCAGACAAGGCTAGCGGCGACAGCGGGCCCGCCGGTCCGCCGCCCGGATTGAGCGGGGGATCGCTCTAGACTGGAATGGTTGGACCTGCGGCTCGGGAAAGCTCACCTCACGCTATGCGACGCTGCTTCGAACTCGATTTATTCCACGCCGTCCCTGCAGCAAAGCGTCCACGGAACCGCTCCGTGCCGCTTGAGGCCGACCCACTGACCGCACTCTTCACAGATACCAAACTCGCCGGCACCGAGTCGAGCGACGGCCGCCCGACGAGAATCCGATCTCCCGCGCCGTCCAGCGGGTGCGGGAGATCCGCGCTACGGGCGCACGCAGGTCTGGCGCCAATCTCTCTCGGGCGGCCGACGGAACGCCGCCAAGCGATTCCGGCCCGCGACCGAGCGAGGCCGAGGCTGCCGCCGCGCCCGCAACCCGGGAATGCGCCGCCTTTCGCAGTCTAGGGGGCTCCCGATCCGCTGTCAACCGCGGGACGGAAGGGCTCGCGCCTTCGCCGAGGGAGCCCGCCACGGGCCGCCTGCGGCGGCCGTGCCTGCGCTAGACTCAAGACGTGACCAAGCCCCGCACGCTCTACGAGAAGGTCTGGGATTCCCATGTGGTGGCGCACGAGAAAGGCGCGCCGGCGGTGCTGTACATCGACCTGCACCTAGTCCACGAGGTGACGTCGCCGCAGGCGTTCCAGGGACTGCGTGACCGAGGCATCGGGGTCCGCCGGCCGGACCGGACCGTGGCCACGATGGACCACAGCATTCCGACGCGCGACCAGGCCCTACCGATCGTCGACCCGATCGCGGCCAAGCAAGTCCAGCGGCTGCGCATCAACTGCCGGGAATTCGGCGTGCCGCTGAAGGACGTCGGCGACGAGTCGCAAGGCATCGTCCATGTCATCGGCCCGGAACTCGGACTGACGCGGCCCGGCATCACGGTGGTGTGCGGGGACAGCCACACCTCGACGCACGGGGCGTTCGGGGCGCTGGCCTTCGGCATCGGCACGACCGAGGTGGAGCATGTGCTGGCGACGCAGTGCCTCCTGCAGGCCAAGTCCAGCACCTGCGCGGTGCGCTTCGCGGGACGCGCGTCCGAAGGCATTGTCGCCAAGGACCTGATCCTGGCCCTCATCGCGAGAATCGGCGTGGGCGGCGGCACGGGCCAGGTGCTGGAATACACGGGCGAGGCGATCCGCTCGCTGTCCATGGAAGGCCGCATGACCGTCTGCAACATGTCGATCGAGGGAGGCGCCCGCGCAGGCATGATCGCCCCGGACGACACGACCTACGAGTACCTGGCCGGCAGGCCCGCCTCGCCGGCGGGAGCCGAATGGGACGCGGCAGTCGAGCGCTGGCGCCGCCTCCCGACCGACGAGGGCGCGGACTACGACCGCACCGTCACGATCGACGCGGCGTCATTGGAACCGATGATCACCTGGGGCACCAACCCCGGCATGGGCGTCGGAATCAGCCAGCCCGTGCCCGAGGCGAACGGCAGCACGGGCGTGCGCAAGGCGCTGGAGTACATGCAGATCGAGCCGGGCAAGCCGCTGCTCGGCCAGCCGGTGGACGTGGTCTTCCTCGGGAGCTGCACCAACTCGCGCATCTCGGACCTGCGGCAGGCGGCCGCCCTGTTGAAGGGGCGCAAGGTCGACCCGCGCGTGCGGATGCTGGTCGTGCCGGGCTCGGAGAAGGTCAGGGCGCAGGCGGTTGCCGAGGGGCTGGCGGACGTCTTCCGCGCAGCCGGGGCCGACTGGCGCGACGCCGGCTGCAGCATGTGCATCGGCATGAACGGCGACCAGCTCGCCAGCGGCCAGTACTGCGTCTCGACCAGCAACCGCAATTTCGAAGGTCGCCAGGGCAAGGGCGGGCGGACATTCCTGTCAAGCCCGCTGACGGCGGCCGCTGCGGCGGTCGAGGGACGGGTCGCCGACCCGCGCGCCTACCTATAGAGCGAGGAGGGAGCTGCGCCATGCAGACTGTCAAGAGATTCAGCGGCAAGGTCGCCGCGTTGCGCGTCAGCGACATCGACACCGACCAGATCATCCCGGCACGATTCTTGAAGACGATCGCGAAGCTGGGCCTGGGCGAGAATCTCTTCAACGATTGGCGATACCTCGCCGACGGAACTCCGAATCCCGAGTTCGTCCTGAACCGGCCCGGCGCGCAGGGCGCCAGCATCCTGCTGGCGGGCGACAACTTCGGCTGCGGCAGCTCGCGCGAGCATGCGCCGTGGGCGCTGCTGGGCTTCGGATTCCGCGCCGTCATCAGCACCTCGTTCGCCGACATCTTCCGCAACAACTGCCTGAAGAACGGGCTGCTCCCGGTTGTCGTGGACCGGCCGACTCTTGACGAGCTCTTCGACCGCGTCGACACGGGGGACTTCGTCCTGACCGTCGACCTGGAAACGCAGTCGCTAGTGCTTCCGGGCGGGCGGGCGGTGACGTTCCCGGTGGACGGCTTCTCGCGCCAGTGCCTGCTCGAGGGCGGCGACCAGCTCAGCTACATCCTGCAGAGGCTGGAACGCATCGTCGAGTACGAAGCCGGGTCGCCGAACACGCTGAACACCGGCGCGTAGGCCCGGCGGCGTCAGCGCCTCCTGCCCGGGGTCGTCGCGACGGAACTGGGCTTGCGACCTGTCCCGGGGCGCTGCGGCGGCTCAGGGAGGCGCGGTGCCGCGCGAACCAGCCAGATTCCAGCGATCGCCAACACGACGGCCACGCACTGGGTGGAGCTGATGACCCCGCCGACCAGCAGCGTGCGGGCACCCTCGTCCCGGAAGAACTCCACGCCGAAGCGGAAGGCGGAATACAGGACCAGATAGCTGCCGAGTATCGCCCCGGGCGCATGGGGGCGCAGATAGCGCCAGAGCAGCAGCGCCGCGACCAGCGCGGTCCCTAGCGCTTCGTACAGCTGCGTCGGATGCAGCGGCACGTTCAGGGGCACTCCCGTGAAGCTGTGCGCCTGGGGATCGGTGAAAGTGACCGCCCATGCGAGGTGGGTTTCGCGCCCCCAGCAACAGCCCGCAGCGAAGCAGCCCATCCGGCCGATGGCATGGCCGAAGGCCAGTCCCGGCACCATCGCGTCCGCCGTGGCAAGCCACGGCATGCGGTGCCGGCGCGTGTAGTAGTACGCCACGGCGAGCGCCGTCAGCAGGCCTCCGTAGAAGACGCCTCCCGAACGCAGGGCCGAGATCGAGAACAGCCTGCCGAGGTCACCCGAGTAGTACTCCCAGCTGTCGAGAATCATGAAGAGCTTCGCGCCTACGATCGCGGCCAGCAGGAGCAACACGGCGAGATTCGTGACGCGCTCGGGCTCCAATTCCGCCCGGCGCGCCAAGCGGCTCGCGACGGTGATCCCGACGAGGAAGCCCAAGGCGATCAGCACGCCGTACGTGGGCAGCGAGAACCCGCCGACCGACAGGAGTTCGGGATACATGCGGCGGGAGCGCGACTAGTCGGCAGACGCGGCGGCGGGCGCCCCGTGGCGCCCCCGCAGGGAGTCCAGAAGCAGGAGGCAGACGCCCACCGTGATCGAGCTGTCGGCCACGTTGAACGCCGGCCAGTGCAGCGAACCGACGTGAAAGTCCAGGAAGTCGGTTACGTAGCCGTGGCGCACTCTCTCAACGAGATTGCCGGCCGCGCCCGCGAGGACCAGGGCGAGAGCGACGCGACTGCTGGCCGGCATCCCGCGCAGTCCGCGGAACATGGCGGCGATGACCACGATGGCGGCGAAAGAGACGGACGGCAGCACGTAGTCGCGGAACCAAGGCGCGGAATCCGCGAACAGGCTGAACGCGATGCCGGTATTGCGGACATGCACTAGGTTGAAGAATCCCCCCACCACGGCCTCGCTCGCCCCGTGCGGCATCGATTCCGCCACGGCCCGCTTCGTGACCCAGTCCAGCACCGCGACCAGCGCCGCGAAGGGGACGAGCACTCTCGCGTCGAGCCCCAAGCCGACGCAGCAGGAGCCGCTCCGCTCGGGACGGGCGCTGGCGTTCCGCATCGGCAGGAGGCTCCCCAGAAGCCAGTCTACATGATGGGAGGCGGCATCCCGACCGACCGCCACGGCGACGCGCCGTGGCGGCCGCCGCGGACGATTGGAAGAAGCGAACGGCCCCGTGCATCGGACGCCCGACGGCCCGCCGCAGCCATCGCCCGGAGCGTATGATACGTCGCGGCGCCTCGAAGATGCGGCCTCCACCGCATGCATCGCGCCTGCGGGTACACTGGGTGAAAATGCATGTCCGCCGTCGATTGCAACGCAGCGGCGCGGTCGCGTCGGCGCGGACATTGCGGAGTATCCTCCGGCCAATCGCCGCCCTCTTGCTGCTTGCCGCGCCGCACGCTTTCAACGGTCGGCTCGAGGCGCAGTTCGACGCCAACCTCGGCCGCATCGTCGGCTTGGTCACGGGACCCGACGGCGCGGCAATCCCGGACGCGACGGTGACCGTCGCAGGCCTCGAGAGCGGGTCCGAGCGTGAGGTCCAGACCGACGGTACCGGCTGGTACCAAGCCGGCTCGCTGCCCCCTGGCGAGTATTCGGTCGTCGGCTCGAGCCCCGACTTCGCGCCGGGCACGGTGGACGGGATCGTGGTGAGCGTCGGCCGCGCGGTCCACGTCGACCTGGATCTGGCCATCGGGGCGACGCACGTCTCGATCGAGGTCTCCGCTTCCCTGCTGGACGCCATGATGCCGGCCTCCAGCAGCGTGGTCGCCAGCCGGACATTCAACGACCTGCCGATCAACGGCCGGCGGTTCCACGACTTCGCCCTGCTGACGCCGACGGTGCAGATTTCGCCAGCGGTCGGCCATCTGTCCTTCGCGGCGCTGCGCGGAATCTACACCAACGTCCAAGTCGACGGGGCGGACTACAACCAAGCGTTCTTCGGCGGCATCCAAGGCGGCGAGCGCGCGCAGTCGGTGATCACGGTGCCGCAGAGCGCGGTCCAGGAGTTCCAGGCCGTGACCTCGGGATTCACTGCGGAGTACGGGCGGACGGTATCCGGCATAGTGAACGTCTCCACCAAGTCCGGCGGCAACAGCCCGCATGGCGACGCCTTCTACCAGATTCGCCATCCGAGGCTCGGACTGGTCGATCCGTTCGGCGTCAAGGTGCTCGAACGGCTCCAGCAATTCGGGGGGTCCGCTGGCGGCCCGCTTCGCGCGGACAAGGCGTTCTGGTTCTTCGCGGTCGAGCGCCAAGTTAGCTCGCGCCCGCGCTACGTCGAGTTTCCGGCGCTGGCCGGGGCGGACCGGGACCGCGGGCCCGAGGCGTACGACTACTTCAGGAGCCTCGAAGAGCCCTTCGAGGCGACCAACGACGCTTGGGCGCTCACGCCCCGGTTCGACTACCAGTTCTCCGGCGGCAGCAAGCTGATGGTCCGCTACAACTACAGCAGCGCCGTCGCGCGGAACGCGGCGTCCGAGGCCGGCGCGCGGCATCCGCGGACTACGGGCGCCCTGAGCCACAACGGCACCGAGGGCGACTCGATCCACTTCCTGACCGCCCAGCTGACCAGCCTGTTGTCGCCAGAAGCCATCAATCAGCTGCGCTTCACCTTGACGAGGGAGCATCGGCCGCGCGATGCGAACGCGGAGCGGCCGCTTGTGTCCAGCGTGATCGGCAGCTTCGGCACCCCCTTCCTGCTGCCGACGGACACGTCGGACATCCGGCCGAAGCTCAGCAACAGCTTGGTGCTGCACTCCGGCGCGCACGACGTCAAGCTCGGCGGGGAGTTCGACCGGGTGGCGATCGAAGACCGGTTCGGATACACCCAGTTCGGCTTTTTCACCCCATTCACCTCGGACCCCGACGAGGTCCTGGACATCCTGACACCCGGCGGCCGGATCGCGAACCGCTTCGACGCGCCGGGGATCTACTTGCGGCAGATGGGCAACACGCTCGGCCAACAGCACCTCGGCCATGCCGCCCTCTACGTGCAGGACTCGTGGCGCGCCGCCCCCGGCCTGACGCTAGACCTCGGCTTCCGCTGGGCCGGGCAGTTCAATCAGACCCCGGAAACCGGCAGCGACGTCCTGATCGAGCGCGTGCGCCAGGCTCGCTTCCCGTTCGGCCCGGTCGACCCGACATTTCTGCCGGACGACACGCGGCAGTGGATGCCGCGGCTCGGCTTCGCGTATAGCCCGCCCGGATTGCGGCGGCATCTAGTCTTCCGCGGGAGCTTCGGAGTGTTTCACGCCATCACTCCCCCTGTGTTCTTCAACGCGGCAACGAAGGCCTTCCGGGAGCCCCCGTTCAACGTCCCGGTCACCTTGCCCGCCCGCGAGCCGACCGTCTACCGCCAGTTCCTTGCCGCCGGAATCGACCTGAACCAGTACGCCCTGGCGGACCTGCCCGTGTTCTCGCGCGATGAAATCGCACGCGTGCTGGACGGCGACAAGTACCTCGGTGCGGCCCCGCACGCGGTCAGCCCGGACTTCCGCAACCCGCGGTCGGTCAAGGTCGCACTCGCCGTCGAGCGGGAGCTGAGCGGGAGCTCCGTGGCCGGGCTGCAGTGGATGCGGTACAGGACTACCCGCCTGCACGGAATGCGCGATTACAACCTGCCCGACTCGGCCGTTCGTCCGGACGACCCGGCGCGGATTCCGTACTACGACACCGCCAACCGGCCGGCCCCGCAAGTCGGGGCCCTGCGCGTAATCGAATCGCTGGCCCGCGCCAACTACGACGGGATGACCGCCCACTGGAAGTTCCGCGGCGAGCGCTTCCAGGCCTCCGCGCACTACACCTACGCGAGGGCGTACTCCAGCGACCTGAACGAGGCCTACTTCTGGGACCCCCTCTACACGGACCACGGGCGCCCGCAGGACGCGTTCGGCCCGGCGAGCCTCGACATGCGGCATCAGTTCACGGGCTACGGCATCTTCAACCTTCCGGCCGGCCTGTCGGTGTCCGCGATCCTGCGCTCGGCCAGCGCGCCCCCGATGGACGCGCTAGCCGGCACGGACCTGAACGGGGACCAGTTCGCGAGCGAGCGGGCGCTGCAAGCGCCGGGCGAGTACTTCGCGCGCCACGCGTTCCGCAACCGCGGGATGAGGAACGTCGACATCCGCCTGCTGCGACGCTTCGGCCTCTCGGACAGCTCGCACGTGGACCTGTCGGTCGAGCTGTTCAACGCCCTCAATTTCGAGAACGTCGAGTACGGCGACTTCAACAAGATCTACGGCCCCGGTGTGGACCTCGCAAACGGAGCGGTCATCTCTCCCACCGAATCCTTCCGGCGGCTACGCGGCAGCGACGGGACATACGACCGGAACAACAGGCAGGTGCGCGGAACCGGCCCGTTGCAGGTCCAGCTCGGCGTGCGGTTGTACTTCTGAGCCCGTCTTGCGGCCGCAGCGGCCTAGATCCCGCGCAACTGCCCGGCTAGAGACCGACCGGTTGCGCGGCTGCCCCCGCGGCGCGCCGGTCCATTCGCGCCGGATCGGTCCGTTCGACCACTCAATCTCTGGATTCGACCGGTCGAGCGACGCCGCCAGGCAGGTCGATGCGCCCCGGGGCGGAAGCGAAGCCGAACGACTCCAGCAGCGCGTCTTCGTTGCCTCCTTCTCGGGAGACACTTGGAGGGTCAAGCTTTCCACGGGTGCTGAACCGAACGCCGGACCGCCACATGAGACACCCGCGCACTCCGTCCGCGCCGGCGACTGTCGATTCAGGGAGGCGGGCGGGCCGGCCATCGGCCCCGCTCTGACCAACGGCGCTGGATCCGACCAAAGCGAATTCCAACGCGAACACTGACGGGTGCCGGTCATCCGGAGCCGGGGAGGCAAGTGTCCGATCCCGCGAGTGCGCAGGCAGGCGGGACTTAGCCGGGCAGCGCGCCGAGCTACCGCAGGGGCACTCTCCCGGCAAGCCCCAGCGGAGGCATTGCGCGAAGCGCCCTCCTTATCGTCCTTCCCGGGTCATAGAAGCTCGGAATCTGCCTCGTCCGGCGCGCCCTCTACTACGCGGACGTCCGGCAGGTGCCGGAAACCATCGTCGAAATCCATGCCGTACCCAACCACGTACTTGTTCGGAATGCGGAAGCCCAAGTAATCGATGCGCACTGACGTGAATCGCCGCGCCTCCTTGCTCAGCATGGCCGCCAGGCGGATCGACTCGGGGTTGTGCAGCTTCAAGCGGTCGATCATCGCCTTCGCTGTGCGGCCGGTATCGACGATGTCATCGACGACGATCACCTTTGCATTCGTGATGTCGAACTGGATGCCGCCCTTGATGCGAACTCTGCCGGAACTCCTGGTGCCGGCTCCGTAACTCGAAGCGCGGATAAAGTTCACCCTGACGTCGACTTCGGGCTGGATCACGCGAGCAAGGTCGGCCGCAAAGATCCACCCGCCCGAAAGAATGACCACCATCTGGACGGTCTCTCCCGCATAATCGCGCTTGATCTGGGTGCCCAGCTCCTCAACCCGCTTGGCGACTTCCGATGCAGGAATCAGCACGCGCCCGGCCTGCACCGCAGTCTCCTCAGCGGTCTTGACTGCTTCGGGTGTCATTCGCTCGCCTAGCGTCGCGGCCACTCAGCTCGCTGCGCCTCGATGGCCGGCCGTAGACAGGCACGGTCCTGAATCACATCGCAGAGCCACCATCTCCCCTCGGTCACGCGGATCCGCCTCGCTTGCCACGTCGGTCCGAAGCCGCGAGCGCGCATCTCGGACGGTTCCCGGCTCGCAGCCGCGACCCGCCGAACTCGCGGAATGCGCTCGCTTTCGAGACCCCCAGTGTATCTGGAAGCGGACGGTCGCCGCTACCCTCTCTCCGCCGACCGCCGCAGCCAAGCTTCCACGCTCGGCCCCTTCGAGGTCCATCGAGGCCGCTCAGGGCGCCGCCGGCTGTTGGAATGCCGATTGATGCTCGACAGCGAACGCGGATCATCGCGCCAAGGCTTTAGCAATGCCGCCACCGGCGAAGAGTCCCCGGTTTCCCGCGCTGTCTCGCCGGTCGAGACCGGAGCGGCTGGATGATCGCGCTAGGAACTCCACGGTCTCCCGCTAGCCTCCTACTTGGTCCCGGCCGTCAGGCGAGCGCCTGCGATCAGCCGCCAATTGCGCATCCCAAGACGCGAGCGGGGCGGCCGCCAGGCGCGACCGCCCCGCCCCGGCGAAAACGGACCGCAAGCGAACCAAGGGAAGCGTGCTACGATACGCTCGAGGGTGACTGTTGTGTCGGAACTAGCTCGGAAATCGTGCGTGCCGTGTCGCGGCGGCGTGCCCCCGCTGGAGGGAGAGGAGCTGGCCGCCTACGTCGCTCAGGTCCCCGGCTGGTCCGTCGCGGAAGGGCACCACCTCGAGCGCGACTTCGAGTTTCCGAACTTCGTCGAGGCGCTTGCATTCACCAACCGGGTAGGCGCGCTCGCCGAGGACCAAGGGCACCATCCGGACATCTATCTCGCTTGGGGCACGGTCGGCATCAAGATCTGGACCCACAAGATCAACGGCCTCACGGAGTCGGACTTCGTGCTGGCCGCGAAAATAGACCACCTGCATGCGACCTAGCCCGGACGGCCATCCGACGCGCGCGGGCCGACCGTCGAGGCCTTCGGCGCGGCACGCCAGGCGGGCCCTGCCTGTCGCGTTGCTCGTCGCGGTAGTCGCTGCCTCCAGCTACGTCGGCGACAGCTACGGGCTGCGCATCGGCACGAACGGGAACCTGATCCAGATCGCCCCCCTGCACGAGCACGTCCAGCGCACCCTGCAGGTCACCCGCCTGATCGAGCAGCGCTTCGTGCGGCCCGTCGACTGGGACGAAGCGATGTACCGCGGGGCCATCCCGGCCATGCTGGCAAGGCTGGACCCGCATTCGACGTTCCTGACGCACGAGGAATTCCTCAAGATGCGGGAGCAGGAGCGCGGCAGCTACGCGGGCGTGGGAATGCAGCTGGTCAGCTTCGGCCGGAGGGCGGTCGTCGACTTCCCCTTCCCGGGCACGCCGGCGTTCGACGCCGGAATCCGCCCGAGCGACTCGATCGAGATGGTGGACGGCCGCCCGGTCGCCGGCCTCGGGCTGGCCGAGGTCGCCGATTCCGTCAAGGGCCCGCCCGGAACTACCGTGCGGCTGAGCCTCTCGCGCGTGGGCGCGGACGAGCAGATCGAGGTGGATCTCGTCCGCAACGTCATCCCGCGCTCCACGGTTCCCGTCCAGATCCTCTTCGAGGACGGCTCCGGCTACCTGCGGGTGACCAGCTTCGGCGAGAACACCGGCAACGAGCTGAACGATGCCCTCGTCAACCTCAAGAGCCGCGGGATGCGCGGCCTGGTCCTGGACCTGCGCGAGAACAAGGGCGGGCTGCTGTCCGCCGGGGTCAACGTGGCCAGCCAGTTCCTCGGCGCCGGCCAGAGCGTAGTGTCCCATCGCGGGCGCTCCTCGCCGGAGCGCCGGTACCGCTCGCAGGCCGCGAGCCCGGATCTCGACTACCCGATGGTGGTCGTCGTGAACTGCAACTCCGCCTCGGCGTCGGAAATCGTCGCCGGCGCCCTGCAGGATCACGACAGGGCGCTGATCGTCGGCACGCACACCTTCGGCAAGGGACTGGTGCAATCGGTCTTCGCCCTGCCGGAGTCCACCGGGATGGTGCTCACAACCGCCCGGTACTACTCGCCCAGCGGGCGGCTCATCCAGCGGCCCTACCGCAGGATCGCGCCCCACGATTACTTCAGCGAGCCGTGCAGCGAGAAGTACCAGCCCAAGCAGGGCACCGTGCGGCTGACTGACCTCGGGAGAAAGGTCTACGAGTTCGGCGGGATCTCCCCGGACGTGCCGGTCCACGAGAGCAGTCCCGGCGCAGCGATGCGCAAAGTGGACAACCTGCGCGTCGTCGAGCGGTTCGTCGCCCGCATGCGCTCGCGCGGCTACACGATGCTCAGGGACGAGGCCCCCTCGCCCGAACTGCTCGACATCCTGCTGGAGTTCGTCGACAGGAACGGCGTACCGAGGTCGTCGATCGGGGCGGAAGACCGGCAGGCCCTGCTGCGGTCGCTGGCGACCCGGATGCACATCTCGTACTTCGATTACGACGAGGGCATGCGGGTCAAGGCAACCTACGATCCCGTCGTGCTGCGCGCCCGCTCCCTGCTCGGTCGGGCAGCCCGCCTGATGGACGGGAGCCGGGGAGCGGTTTCCTGAGGCGCCGGGACGCCCGGCCCTAGCGCGGCACGTACTCCTTCGTGAACCCGTTGCGGGAATTCGTGACGCTGAAGCGCCCGTCCGGCTGCACTTCGGCCTTGATCCAGTGGGCCTCGCAGCCTTCGGTCTCGCCGAGGTTGGCGATGAAGTCGCGCGGAGGGTTGTGGCTGTCGTCGCTCTCCACCGCCCGGTGAACCTGCCACAGGTCCGACAGCGACGCGGTTCCCGCCAGCGCCTCGAAGGTGGCAGGGCTGCCGCCCTTGCGCGGGCCGTTGTTCATGACCGCGACCAAGGGCCGGATGCCTCGGATGTGAGGCGGGGCGCCCGACATGTGCATGCCGTGATGGGTGACCTGGTACAGGTCCACCTGGCCGAACAGATTCGCCGGGCAGGCCGTCTCGATCTCGAAGTTCCAGCTCAGGTCGCCCAAGTCCAGGAACTCGAACTTGCCGAGCCGCACGATGAAGCCGACGCTCTTGCCGTTCTCGCCCTTGTCCACGGCCTTCAGCGCCGCGTCCCGGCAGGCGGGGTTGGGCCCACCGGGGGCGAGCGGGCGTTCGAGAAAGCGGCTGCGGGCGGCGACGAACTGGAAGTCGGTCGACTTCAGCGGCAGCCGCTCGCCGGGCCGGACCTGCATGCGGTTCTCGCCGGCCGTCTCGGCGTAGCTCCTGAACAGCTCGTCCGCGCGCTCGCTCCAGCCGAGCTCGACGCTGTCGCCATGGTCGACGAACTTGCCGATCGGGATCATCCGCGCCAGTTCGGCCACTCCGCCCGTGTGGTCGCGGTGGAAGTGCGAGGCGATGAAGTAGTCGAGCTCCTTCCTGCCGACCTCGTCGTCCAGCACCTTGACGATGCGAGCCGGGTCGCGTCCGTCGAAGCCCGCCCAGCCCGCGTCCATGAGGATCGTCTCCGAATCGGGGGTCACGACCAGCGTCGCGGCACCGCCCTCCACGTCGATCCAGTAGATCCGCAGCGCGTCGGCAGCCGGAAGCGAGGGTGCCAGCAGCGCGAGGGCAAGGTGCGCCGCAAGGGTCAAGCGAAGGTCCATGACCCAACATGGTAGCCCGTCGGGCAGGCCAGGGGAGACGGCGCTGCACGCGCCGACGGTCTGCGCTAGACTGGGAATGGAGGAATCCGGGAATCATGTTTGGCACAAGAGTCACGATGGTGGCGGCAGCGTTCGTACTCGCGGCCGGGGTCGCGGCGAACGCCCAAGACGCCCAAGACAAGGGCGACGCCGAGCAGGGCAAGGAAGCGTTCCAGTCGCGTTGCCTCCTCTGCCACTTCGATGACAGCGCGGAAAAGAAGATCGGTCCAGGCCTAGCGGGAATCAAGGACGGCAAGCTGCCGAGCGGCAAGGACGCCACGCACGAGAACGTCCTCGAGAACATGAACAAGGGAGGCAACGGCATGCCCGCGTTCGAGCAGATGCTCAGCGAGGAAGAGAAGATCAACATCGCCGCCTACGTGCTGAGCCTGTAGCGCCCGCCTCCGACGGGGGATGTGACCCGGCCGATTCGCCGCAAGCCTCCGAGCGGCCAGCGGGCTACCGCTGCAGGAATGGGATCCAACAGGAGCCAAGATGGATATTGAGAAGAAGATCACAGAGATCGTCTGCGAACAGCTAAGCGTCGAGGAGTCCCAAGTGACTCCCGACGCGTCCTTCCAGGAGTCCTTGAACGCCGACTCGCTCGACATCGTCGAGCTCATCATGGCGCTGGAGGAAGCCTTCGGCATCGAGATTCCGGACGACGACGCGGAGAAGATTCGCACGGTCGGTGACGCGATTCGTTACATCACTTCGACTCAGTCGAGCTCCTAGCGGGATTCCAGTTGCCGAGAAGAGTTGTCGTCACGGGCGTCGGGCTCGTCTCTCCCGTGGGGGTGGGGACCGAGGCCTGCTGGCGGGCGCTTCGCGAGGGGCGCAACGGAATCAGACGTATCACGCATTTCGACGCTGGCGACTTTCCCTGCCAGATCGCGGGAGAGGTCACGAACTTCGACCCGCGGGAGTTCGTGTCCGCCAAGGATCTCCGGAAGATGGGCCGGTTCATCTTCTTCGCGCTCGCCGCCAGCGAGTTCGCCATGGAGATGTCCGGCCTGCAGGTCACGCCGGATCTCTCCGCGCGGACGGGAGTCTACGTCGGCAGCGGCATCGGCGGCTTCGACGTCATCGAGCGGGAGCACGCCAAGCTGCTCAAGTCCGGGCCGCGGCGGATCTCCCCGTTCTTCATTCCCGCGACGATCGTCAACCTGGCCTCGGGCCACGTGTCGATCCGCTGGAACGCCAGGGGCCCCAATTCGGCGACGGCGACAGCCTGCACGAGCGGGGCGCACGCCGTGGGCGACTCGTTCCGCCTGATCCAGAACGGGCATGCGGACGCGATGCTGTGCGGGGGGGCCGAGGCGGCCATCACCCCGATGAGCATCGCGGGCTTCGGAGCCATGAAGGCGCTGTCGACGCGCAACGGCAGCCCGGAGAGCGCCTGCCGCCCGTGGGACGTCGACCGGGACGGCTTCGTGGTCGGCGAGGGCGCCGGAATCCTAGTCCTCGAGACCTTGGAAGGGGCGCAGCGCCGCGACGCCCCGATCATCGCGGAGGTCGCCGGCTACGGCATGAGCGGCGACGCGCACCACATCACCTCGCCGGCGGAGGACGGCGACGGGGCTACACGCGTGATGCGGAGCGCGATCGACGACGCCGGCATCGCGCCCCCCGACGTGCATTACGTCAACACGCACGGCACGTCCACGCCGGTCGGGGACGTGATCGAGTCGCAGGCCATCGAGGCCGTCTTCGGCAACCATGCCCGGAGCCTGGCCGTGAGCTCGACGAAGTCGATGACCGGCCATCTGCTCGGCGGGGCCGGCGGCCTGGAGGCGGGCATTGCCGCGCTGGCGGTCCGCGACCAAGTCGCGCCCCCCACGATCAATCTCGAGCGGCCCGGACCGGGCTGCAATCTGGACTACGTCCCGGCGACGGCCCGGAGCATGGAAATCGAATACACCCTCAGCAACTCCTTCGGCTTCGGCGGGACGAACGGGGCGCTCGTTTTCCGACGGTTCGGCGGCCGCTGATAGAATCATTGCCCGGCGCCGTGGCCGGGCCTGCCCGAGCAGCATGAACATCTTCGTTTGCGTGAAGCAGGTCATGGCGCGGGATTCGGTGCTGCGCCTGAACGAGAGCCAGACCTGGGCTCGCGACGACGGCCTCGCGTTCGAGATGAACGAGCCGGACACCTTCGCCTTGGAGGAAGCGCTGCGACTGAAGGAGAGGCACGGCGGCCAGGTGGTCGCCGTCACGGCCGGCCCGGCGCGAGCGGCTTCCACAGTGCGCGAGGCCCTAGCCAAGGGCGCGGATCGCGGCATCCACGTCGAGGACGACCGCTACGTCCAAGCCGACGCCTTCGCCACGGCTAGGGCCCTGGCGGCGGCGATCAGGCGCGAGCCGCACGATCTCATCCTGACCGGACTCCAGTCGGACGACGCCGGCTTCGGCCAGACCGGCGTGGTGCTCGCGGAACTGCTCGGCCTTCCTCACGCGACGATCATCATGGAAATCAACGCGGCGGGCGGCCGCCTCCGGTGCAAGCGGGAACTCGAGGCCGGCTGGTTCCAGACCGTGACGCTCCCCCAGCCCGCGCTGCTGACGATCCAGAGCGGCATCAACAAGGTCCGTTACGCGACCCTGATGGGCATCAAGCGCGCTCGCATGAAGCCGTTCCAGCGGTACTCGCCGGACGAGCTGGGCATCGAGGTGCTCGTCCAACAGCGCGTGCGCCGTCTCTACCAGCCGCAGCAGGCCAAGCAGACCGAGTTCCTAGAGGGCAGCGGCCAAGAAATCGCCGAGCAGCTGCTCGGCAAGCTCCGCTTCGAGGCACGCGTGCTATGAGCGTTCTGGTCGTAACCGAACAGCAGGGCGGCAAATGGCATCGCATGTCGTTCGAGGCGGTAGCCGCCGGACAGGAGGCTGCAGCGGCTCTGGACTGCCCGCTGCGGCTAGCGGTAGTCGGCTCCGGCATCGCCGGCCTAGCGTCCGAAGCCGCATCGAAGCGCGCGAGCGAAGTCGTCACCCTCGACCATCCGGCGCTGGCCGGGTACTCCGCCGACGCCTACGCGGAGGGCTTGCGCCAAACCGTCCGCCAGCTCGATCCGAGCTTGGTGCTTTTCCCGCACACCTACCAGGTGCGCGACCTGGCCCCGAAGCTAGCCGCTTCTCTCGGCAAGGTGTTCGTGAGCGACACGGTAGGCATGCGATTCGAAGAGGGCAGGCCGGTTTTCGTGCGGCAGCTCTTCCAAGGCAAGCTGCACGGCGATGTCGCCGTCGAGGACGCCCCGCCGTACTTCGCGTCCGTCCAGTCCGGCGCTTACAGAGCTGACAGCGTCAGCGAGGGGGATGCAGCCGCGCCGATACGCGCGCTGGAACTCTCCTTGGACCAAGGGAACGCGCGCACGCGGGCCGAAGCGCCTTACCAAGACGCGAAGGACGCCGTGGATCTAGGGTCGGCCGACATCATCGTATCGGTCGGACGCGGCATTCAGGATCCGGGCAACATCCCGCAAGCCGCCAAGCTGGCGAAGGCGCTCGGAGGAGAGCTGGCCGCGTCAAGGCCGATCTGCGACAACGGCTGGCTCCCGCTCGACCGCCAGATCGGCAGCTCGGGCCAGACCGTCGCACCTAGCCTGTATCTTGCCCTAGGCATCTCGGGCGCGATCCAGCACGTTGTCGGCATGAAGGGAGCCAAGACAATCGTCGCCGTGAACAAGGATTCGGGCGCGCCGATCTTTGAGATTGCGGACTACGGGATCGTGGCGGATCTATTCGAAGTGGTGCCGGCTCTGATCACGGCGATCGAGTCTGCCGAATAGCCGCTCGCGGCGAGGGCAGCCTACCCGGGTGTGCGCCGGAATCCTCGCTTCGACCTGAGGATTTAAGACAGGTAGCGGACGCAACCGGCACTCGGTCAATCCGCTGCAGTTGGCGCGCAACCGACCGGTGATTTCGGTCGCGGGTATACCGTGCAAGTTGCTCGGATTCGACCCCAAGCGGCGCTGCCGCCGCCCGCTCGACGCTTTGTTCGGGTCCCGGTTGCATCCGGAATTCGACCTTGACTTGGACTGCGCGACCCGTATGCTCGGTTGAGTGGCGGTGCTCGGCGCCTACGGATCCACCCGACGCATTCGGCCGGAACATATCCAGCCGAAGCCACCGGTCGGAATTGCCCGATGCGATAGCGGGATAGGGATCGGTGATCAGGGGGCTTAGGACCCGCTGCTCCTCTCTATAGGAGTTTCCGTCAGCGAAAGCCAGCGGTAGGCCTGCCTGTCTCCCCTCTGGTGCCAAGGTCGCCGCGAGCCCGACCCGTCCCGGATCAATTCGGGACCCGGAGCGGTGCGACGGCTTGCTCCCGCCGATTCCCAACTCACTTTCCAGGGCCCAGCAAGCCGGCAACCGGGCTCCCACGGGAACTCTCGCGACGGGAGTTTCCTACAAGTCCCCTGGCGACCGAGCCCCAACAAGATGCCCTAGCCCGGAGCCGGTTCGGGCCGGGGGCGATTCCGCGAGCGCGCCTCGGGGCGAAGTCCGATGCGGGGGCAGCCCCGGAGGCACTGGGACGGCTTTCCGACACGCGCGGCCGCGTGCCGGGCCGGACCTCGCTCGCTTGCCCACCTGCGCATGAATTGGGAAGATATCTTCTCGATGCCTCGACTCGCCTGGTTCACGATCTCTTTAGCCCTCGCGCTCGCATCTGCGTGCGGCACCGTGCCTTCGGCAGGCGTCCGGGACCCGGCCGACCGTCCTAACTTCGTCGTCGTCTTCATCGACGACATGGGCTACGGGGATGTCGGGGCCTTCGGCTCCACGGAGAACCGCACGCCCCATATCGACGCCATGGCCGACGAGGGCATGAAGCTGACCAGCTTCTACGCCCACCCGGTCTGCACCCCGTCCCGCGCGGCACTGCTCACAGGCTCCTACCCCATCCGCAACGGCTTGCAGACAGGGTACTGGCATCCGGTGCTCATGCCGGGCGACCCGCAGGGAATCCACCCTGACGAGGTGACGGTCGCCGAGGTCCTCAGGGAGCGAGGCTACGCTACCGGCATTGTCGGGAAGTGGCATCTCGGAGACCAGCCGGAATTCCTGCCCAACAACCACGGGTTCGACTACTACTACGGCCTCCCGTACTCGAACGACATGAGCCCGTTCATGCCGCTGAACCCGCGCAACCACCCTCCCCTGCCCCTGCTGCGGAACGGCGAGGTGATCCGCGAGATTCCCGAAGACCAGTCCTTCCTGACCGCCGCCTACACGGAGGAGGCACTGGCGTTCATCGACAGCAATCGCGACCGCCCGTTCTTCCTGTACCTGCCGCACTCGATGGTGCATGTGCCGCTGTGGGCGGGGCAGGAGTTCAAGGAGACATCGAACAACGGCATTCTCGGCGACTGCATCGAGGAACTCGACTGGAGCGTCGGCGAAATCCGCAAGAGGCTCGAGGGGCACGGCATCGCCAAGAACACCTTGGTACTCTTCACTTCCGACAACGGCCCGGCGCGCGGGAGCGCCGGGCCGCTGAGGGGCCGGAAGGGCTCGACCTACGAGGGCGGCCTGCGCGTGCCGACGGTGGCTTGGTGGCCTGGCACCGTGCCGGCCGGGTCGGAATACGGAGACACCGTCACGACGATGGACATCCTGCCGACATTCGCGGCGCTCGCGGGCGCGGATGCGCCCGTTGGGCGGATCGACGGGCACGACGTCTCCTCCATTCTCCGGGGATCCACCAGCGAAGCGTCCCCTTACGACGCGTTCTTCTACTACCGGGGCTACGAACTGCGGGCCGTGCGAAGCGGCCCTTGGAAGCTGCATGCCGACGGCACCCTCTACAATCTCGAATCCGACGTCGGCGAGCGCCACGACGCGTCCAAAGCCAGCCCCGACGTGGCGACGCGGCTCTCGAAACTGCTGGACGAGGCACGTCGAACGCTTGGAGACGGCCCGATGTGGCCCATCGACTCCGGCATCGCCCTGCCTGAGACGGCCCGGCCGATCGGCCGGATCGACCGCGCGGCCGAGCTGCTGATCCCCCGGCACGGCCTCGCGGGCGACGCAGCTCACGCCCCGCCAGTGCGGACGAAGGAGACGAGCGTGCAACGGCCCCCCGGCTACAAGCGCCCGCCCGAATGGTAGCGCCGCCGCGCGCCGAGCGGCTACTCCGCGACTGCCGCCACGGTCGTGTCGCCTTGCTCGCGCTCTCCGAAAACCCGTTTCAGCAGGCTGCGCTTCCCCTCGGCCTCCTCCCGCTCCTCGGCTTCGCGACGACGGTCGTTCCAGTAGCCCGCGAGATTCGCCGAGTTGGGCTGCGTGCCCGCGATATAGACCTCCTCCTTGCAGTTCTTGCAGGAGTTCTCGGCCAGGAGCCTCTGCACCGGGTCGACCGGAAGAGGAATCACGCCCTCGGGCTTCTCGAACGGACCCGGATCGGCGAAGGCCGCCAGCTCATGGGCCTTCTTCATGAACATCGCCCAGATCGGCAGCGCCGAGTGCGCCCCTTCCAAGGCAAGGTCGGTATTGTCGTCGAACCCCACCCAGACCACGCACACCAGATTGTTGGTGAAGCCCGCGAACCAGCCGTCGTCGTCGGTGCCGGTCTTGCCGGCTGCGTCGGTGATGCCGTAGGTGAAGCGCGCGCGCACGCCGGAGCCGTGCCGGATGACGTCCTGCAGCATGTGAGTCACGATGTAGGCGACGCGCCTGTCCATCACCTCGCGCTTCTCGGGTTCGGCCTTGAACAGGGTATTGCCCAGGTCGTCGCGCACGTAACGCACGAAGTGCGGCTCCACCCTCACGCCCTTGTTGACGAACGCGGAGTAGGCACCGGCGACCTCGAGCGGCGTAACCTCCTTAGCGCCGAGCAGCAGCGACGGCAGGGGCTGGATATCCTTCCCCATCCCGGCGCGCCGGGCCAGATCCGCGACCCGCCGGTACCCGGCCATCTCCCCGACCTTGACGGTCGCCACGTTCACCGAGCGCATCAGCGCGTAGCGCAGGCTGATGCGGCCGTAGAACTTGCCGAGGTGATTCGACGGGCTGTAAGGCGGCTGGGTCTCGTCGAAGAAGAACTTCGTCGGAACGTCGTTGACGATGGTGGTGGTCGTGAGCAGGCCTGGCGGGGGCGGGTAGTCCGTCCGCACGTACTCCGGCAGCAGGTCCCCGTGCCCGCGAGCGACGATCTGCTTCCGTTCGCCGTCCAAGGCCGTGTCGATCGCGGCGGCGTACACGAATGGCTTGAAGGTGGACCCCGGCTGGCGGTTGGCCAGCGCCCGGTTGAGCTGGCTCCCACCGTAGTCCCGCCCGCCGACGATGGCCTTGACCTCCCCCGTGTACGGATCCATGGCCACCAGCGCGACCTGCGCCCTCGGCGGCTCCTTGCCCCGGTACCGGCGCTGCCTCGCGATGCGCTCGTCAACGAGCTCCATGCCCTCGCGCACGGCCCCGACGGCGTATTCCTGCAGCTGCTTGTCGAGGGTAGTGAAAACCCAGTAATTCTTCTTGACTAGGTCCTCGACATCGAAGCGCTCCTGCAGGCTCTTGTTGACGAGGTCGATGTAGTAAGGGGCGTCGCGCGCCTCCGTGTGGCCCCGCGCCAGCTCGATGCCTTCCTCGGCAGCCGCGTCATGCGTCGCCCGGTCGATGAATCCCTCGCGCAGCATCGCGGCGAGCACCTGGTTGCGCCGGAACTTGGCGCGTTCGGGATGGCGGTACGGATTTAGATAGCTCGGCCCTTGCGGCAGCCCGGCCAGCATGGCGGCCTCGGCCAGCGTCACGTCGCGCACGTCCTTGTCGAAGAAGCCGCGCGCCGCCTCGCCGAACCCGTGAACGTTGAAGCTCTCGAGGCGCCCCATGAAAATCTGGTTCGCATAGTTCTCGAAGATCTGCCCCTTGGACAGACGCCCCTCGAGCTGGATGGCGATCATCGCCTCCGAGAGCTTGCGCGTGACCGTGCTTTCGCGCGTTAGGAAGAAGTTGCGAGCTAGCTGCTGCGTGAGCGTGGAGGTGCCGCGAGGCTTCTTCCACTGCATCAGGCCGTCGTACGCCGCGCGGGCGGTCCGGATGAAATCGATGCCGTGGTGCGAGTAGAAGCGGTGGTCCTCGATCGCGAGCACCGCATGCACGAGGTGCTCGGGATACTCCTCGAACTTGAACAGGCGACGCTTCGACCGCTCCATGTCCGACCGGTTCGTGATCAGTTCCGGCTCGGTCTGGTACGCGCCGAGCGGATTCTTGCTTCTGAGGTCGGTGATCTGGCCGACATGGCCGTCCACGACGTCGATCTGTGCCGGGACGGGCGCGAAGTGGGAGAGATCGCCGGGATGGATCTGAATGCTGTCGCCTATGACCCTGTACCAGCCGACCGGGCTGTCCGGTTCGGGCGTGTATCCGGCCGAGCGCAGGTTCCGCGCCAGCGCATCGGTCGACGCCTCGTCGCCCACCGAGATCAGCCTGGGACTTGCGAGGAAGCGCGCGGTCCGGTCGAAGGCCCCTCCCTCGAGGCGCAGGTCAATGACCTTGCTGAACTCCCAGTAGTAGTGGTTGTAGACCACCCCGCTCACAACGGTCCCGATCATCAGAACGGCAAGCAGGACCAGCCCGAGAGGGCTGCGCAGAAAGCGCAGCCCGAGCGACAGAAGCGGCAGGCGGAACCGGACCCTCCGACCTTGCCTACTCACGCCGGCACGCTTGCCGCCGCCCTTGGAATTGGTCGCTTTCTTCATCGGACCCTCCCACCAAGGACCGCCGCCCCTCGCTCCAGCCGGCCTACGCGGCCGGATTCCGCGAGGCGCTCGGACCCGCGACGGGCATCGTCTCGGCTATGTGCCGTCGCAGCGCCTGCAGGGTTTCCCCGACTGTAACATCTTGTGTAGCGTTTGTCTTGCGGTCAGTCAATTCCACCCGGCCGTCGGCCGCTCCCCGGCCCACGGTCACGCGGAACGGGATGCCGATCAGGTCGGCGTCCTTGAACTTGACTCCGGCACGCTCGTCCCGGTCGTCGAGCAGGGCGTCGACGCCGGCCTCCCGGAATCCCCGGTAGAGCGACTCGGCGGTGTCCCGCTGCGCGGCTTGCTTGCGGTTCACCGGGGTCACGACGACCTCGAACGGGGCGATGGACGCCGGCAGCGCCATGCCTGACCTGTCGTGATTCTGCTCGATCGCGGCGGTCAGGATGCGCTCGATCCCGATTCCGTAGGAACCCATGACGGGTGTGACGGATTTGCCGCGCTCGTCGAGTACGCTCAGCCCCATCGATTCCGAGTATTTGTAGCCCAGCTTGAAGATGTGCCCGACCTCGACCGCCTTCAGGCAGCGCACTGGTGCGCCGGACTCGATGTCGAGATCGCCGTCCTGCGCTTCGCGCAAGTCGGCGAAGGCGGCACGGAAGTCGCGCCCGGGCGTGACGTTGCGCAGGTGGAAGCCCTCCCTGTTGGCCCCGGCGACCATGTTCCGGCGCCCCTCGAGGGCGGTGTCGGCCAGCAGCCGCACGCCGACGGTACCGACGGGCCCGACGTAGCCGGCCCTGGTCCCTAGGCAGCCCTCGATCTCCTCGGGGTGGGCCGGGCGCAGGTCGCCGGCCCGGACCTGCACCGCGAGCTTGGTCTCGCTGAGCTGGTGGTCGCCGCGCAGCAGCACCATCAGCGGGTCTCCGTCCGCCATCATCAACAGCGCCTTGATATGGGACGTCGCGGGTTGCCCGTCGAATTCGGCCACTTCCTCGATGGTCTTCCTGCCCGGAGTGGGGAACTCCTCCGGGCCGGCGTCCCCGCCCGGGTCCGGCGCGTCCGGCGGACTGGGCCGCGTGACGGCCTTCTCCAAGTTCGCCCGGTAACCCGAGGACGGGCACTCGACGATCCAGTCCTCGCCGGCGGGGGACGGCGCCATGAATTCGCAGGACTCGCTGCCTCCCATCGCGCCCGAATCCGCGTCGACGGCGACGTAATCCAAGCCGCAACGCTCGAAGATGCGGCAATAGGCGCCGTGATGTTTGGCGTATGCCGCGTCCAGTCCCGCGCTGTCCATGTCGAAGGTGTAGGAGTCCTTCATGGTGAAGCGCCGCACGCGCATCAGGCCGGCCTTGGGACGCGGCTCGTCGCGAAACTTGGCTTGGATCTGGTACCAGATCTGGGGCAGCTGCTTGTAGCTGCGGAGCTCGCCCCGAGCGACGAAGGTGACGACCTCCTCCTCGGTCATCCCGAGGCAGTGGTCCCGGCCCCAGCGATCCTTGAGACGGAACATGTCGCTGCCGATGGCGTCCCAGCGGCCGCTCTCCCGCCAGATTTCGGCGGGGTGGAGCTCGGGGGTGTAGATCTCCTGCGCTCCGATGGCGTCCATCTCTTCCCGGACGATCTGTTCGATCTTGTGGAGCGAGCGCTTCGCTAGGAAGAGGTAGCAGTAGAGACCTGCCGAGAGCTGGCGCACGTAGCCGCCCCGGAGCAGGAGCTTGTGGCTCGCGACTTCGGCCTCGGCAGGGTCATCCCGCAGGGTAGGAACGAAAAGGCGGCTCCAGCGCATATCGGGGACCCGACGGATCCGAGCGGTAGGCCGTCAGCGGGCCGAACTTCCATCGTATCACCGCGTTTCCGGCTGCGCGACGCCTCGCGGCCTCAACCCCGAGCGGGTAGACTGGGCCTCCTCGGTCCGTCAGGCCGCAGGAAGCCGAGGAGCGAGCGCCGCCTTGTGATCGACCGAAGAGAGTTCATCGGGCGGTCCGCCCTCGGGGCCATGGCAGTGGCCGCCGGGTGCGGGGAGTCCGCCAAGCCTCCGAACGTGGTCGTGTGCCTGACGGACCAACGGCGGCCCTTCGAGATCGGCTGCTACGGCCATCCTGTCGTGCAGACGCCGAACATCGACCGGCTCGCGGCCGAGGGCTTCCGATTCGAGGTCGGCGTCACCAACAGCCCCGTGTGCTCGCCCGCTCGGGGCACCGTCTTGAGCGGCCAGTACGCCCGGACCTGCGCGGGCTCGATTCGCAACGTGGGCTCGATCAGCCGACGCTGCCCGAGCTGCTGGCGGCAGCCGGCTACCGCACCGGTCATGTCGGGAAGTGGCATGCTCACGTCGATCCGTTCCTGCTGGGATTCGAGTACGCGTACTACCCCGTCGAGATCCCCCCACCGGTTACTACGGGCGGGCGATGCGCGAGGCCGTGCGCGAGGCCGGCAAGCTGTCGACCGAATCGGGCGAGGTGAACGTGGCGCCGGGGTTCATGCCGCAGGCCGCCAGCGACAAGATGCGAGCGTTCGTCCGCGCCAGCAGGGACGGACCGTTCTTCCTGAACTACTGGGTCTCGCCGCCACACATGCCGATCGGGCCGGGCAACCTGCCGGACCGGTACTCGACCATGTACTCGCCCAGCGACGTCATCCTGCGGGACAACGTGTTCGACGCCGACGGCGACCTGCACCGGGACAACTGGTGGTTCAAGGTCTACACGAAGTGGGACTACTTCTGGCGCACGCGGGGCGGGGCTGCGGACGCAGCCGGTGACGCGCTGCCGCCGGGATTCGACCTGCGCGACCTGACCGCGTACTATTACGGAGCGGTCACCTGCACCGACGACTTGGTGGGCGAGCTGCTCGACGCGCTGGAGGACAGCGGAGTCGCGGACAACACGATCATCGTCCTCTCGTCCGACCACGGCGAGCTGCTGGGCAATCACGGCGCGTTCAACAAGGACCGCCTGTACGAGGAGGCGATTCGCGTGCCCATGGTGTACCGGCATCAGGACAGAATCGCTCCCGCGGAGTCGGCCGGGCAGGTCGCCTCCAACGTCGACATCGCGCCGACACTTCTCGAAAGCCTGCGACCTTCCCGTCCCGGCGCACATGCAGGGACAGAGCCTGCTTCCGGTCCTGCGGGGAGAGCGCCGGACGCTGGACCGAGCGCACGCTTTTGTCGAAGCGGCCGGCTACAAGGGCATCTCGTACGCGATGCCGCGCTCGATGATGGGAATTCGCACGCCGACACACAAGTACGGCATCGAGGCCGAAGAGGACGACCGCGCGATCCGGGACGACAGGGCGGTGTGCCACGACCTGAGGCGCGACCCGTTCGAGCTGGACAACCTCGCCGGGCAGGCGGTGCGGACCGACATGGCAGAGGAGCTGCGCGAGACACTCACCGGCTGGCACCGGTCGACGCCTTGGCTCGAGATCACGGACGAGCTGCCGCATCTGTAGGTAGCCGGCGATGCCCCGCGCATCCCTCCCGGGACGCGCGTCCGGGAGGCTGGTCCCCGGCGGACTACAGCGGACTCGCCCGACCGTGTAGTTCCGAGGCTGTGCCCAAGGCATCTGCGCAAGGTTCGCAGAGAAGGTGCTGCAGGCCGCCGTACCCCGGACGCGGGCGCTTGCAGGCGTTGACATTCCATCGTCGTGTCGCAGCGAGCATCGCCGAATTACGGCAGGCTTCCTAACCCGCTGCGGAACAATCGATCCCCGCAGTGCCCGCCTGTGCAACTTTGGACAGTCTGAGACCATCGACCGGTCGCGCACGTGCGTCTGGCCAAGAGATTCCGGCTAGATCGACGATTGTCCAAGAGGCTGGATCAGGCCACGGTCAGATGGTGTAGGGTACAGCATGTATTGGCGAAGGCCACGGTCGGAATGTCGCACCGCTACTTATTCACTGATCGAACCCCCGGCAAGGGGCCAATGAGATCCGTGCCGGCGACGAGGGGGCCTCGCCTCCCACTCGACTGCCTCTTGTCAGGCATCACCGCGTCGCAGTTTCGTCGGTTGCTTGGGCGTCGTGTCTGCGTGCGACACACACGACTCCTCAGAACTGCACGAAAGCTTGGTGACAACGCATACCGGGTCAGCCATGTATTCGCGACGGGAGGCTAGCAGATTCCATGTCCGTGCAGAGACTTTGCGCCGTTCTGGGACCCGTCCTCGCCCTTCAGCTGTACTCGGCCTCTCCCGAAGATTCACAGAGCCTGGACGTCGTCGAAGCGAAGCAATCCGTCCCGTTGCGCGCTGCCCCTCCCACTGGCCGATTGTTCGGTACCTTTCCAGGCCAAAAAGTTGGTAATGCGAATCAAGGCGAGAAATTCAGGGTTCTCGAGCGACGCGAAGCCCCCCATTGGTTCTCCGGGCAGGCTTGGGTGAGAATATCGTCCATCGATGAGCAAGAAGATGGGGAGTGGTGGGCGTATTGAGGGGAGAGTTTCCCTGCTTACAGTGAGAACTTTTCAAGACTTCTTGCAGTCCAGTTTACGCAGCCCGTCTACAAAGCAGTAGATTCTACACTCTTAATTGCCGTGGAACTCTCTGGAGACATTTCACGGGATCAGGATATTTCGATTGCAGTTGAATCAGTATCGTCCGCTAGTCAGAAAGAACCCGAAGATATGGTGATTAAGCTGAAGCCAAAACATCATCTGGTCACCTTCGGATTCCGTGCGAGAGCGAGCGCAAGGAATTTCTGATCAATATCAAAGTCGATGCACTGCCTGAAGACCTTGTCGTCGGCCCGCATGATGCGACAATCGGGAAGTGTTTTGAGGGTTCATCCGCATGGAACCTTATGCTTGGCTGGACCTTGTCCTTGACTCTTGACCATATCTTGGATTTGCTTTTAGAGTGGTAATATCTCATGTATTGGAGCTGTATAGAGAATACTCTTTTCGGCAGATTATTGTTCTCTCGATTCCGAAAGGATCATTTGTAGTAACTATGATCATTCTGCCTACTAGAGTGGATGGCTTGGTAGATGGGCAGTTGGACGTGAACTATGGATTCCGCAATTCCATTCACTTGTATGACCTAATGTTGTCCTATACTATTCTTGCTGGCACGTTGGCACCAGACTGGTTTGGACATCTACGAGAGTTGAGGACTCGGAGTAGTGACGGCTAGGGCAAGGCCAAGGATCGGCGATGGTGGAGATTATTGCTAAACCTTGCGCAAGGCTTGGACACTTTTGGATTGAACTTGAAATATCACTCGGATCACAATTCCATACGTCGTCAATCCGGTCTGCCGGAAGTATCCGTTGCGAGAGCTGGGACTAAGCTGGATTGCACGAGGCTGCAATGCCCGGGTTTAGACGGCAAGATGTCATCCCACGTGCGATGTCACGGAGGGGCCAGATCCGCAGCTACGGCGGCAATTGACTCTTGGGAACGAGCCTGCCAGTGGTCAGTCGTTGTGGACTTAGGGCCTTCCTAGGCCTGCAGTCCCCTTGATTTCGTGCTGTCTGATGATTGTCTCCCGACCCAGAGACCTGCTCGAGATCGCCGTCGATCCTGCCGGAATGGAGGCACGGTGGGATTCTGCGAAGGGACAGCGATTTCCTAGATACCTAATCTGGTCACTAAAGGGACCAGAGGCGATGTATTGTAGTTCCGGCCGCCACAAGATCCGGACGCCCTGCCGCCCCTTGCCCGGATGCACGGGGCCCGCGCCGGCCCCATCCGGATCCCCGGCGAGGCGCGGGCTGCGCTCCGAGTCCGCTACCAAGCAAGAGCGTAGGACTTGTCGCGCCGCGGGCCTGCCGCGCCGTAGAGCACCCCTCTCGCGCTGTCGATCATCAATGCGGTGGCGTCCCCGATCGACCAGTCGCCGGCAGACCGCACCTGGTGTCCCATCGCCTCCAATTCAGCGACCGTCCCCGACGGCATTCGCGCCTCCACGCGCATCACCCCGGGATGAATCTCGCGCGGGAAGAACGAAGGCGGGAAGTCGAGGATCTGCATCAGCGGCTCGTCAAGCGCGACTTGGATGTCCATGCCGAATTCCACCACGTTGAGCAGGAACTGAAGGTTGACCTGGTCCTGGGCGTCGCCTCCCGGCGTGCCCCAAGCCATGAATGGCTCGCCGTCCTTCATCGCCAAGGTGGGCGTCAGCGTGGTGCGCGGCCGTTTGCCGGGCTGCAAGCGGTTCGAGCGGCTCTCGTCCAGAAAGAAGCTCTGGCAGCGCGACCCCAGGACGAAACCGAGGCCCTCAACGATCGGGGACGAGGTGAACCAGCCTCCGCTGGGCGTGGCCGAGAATACGTTGCCCTCGGCGTCGGCGACGCGCGTGCCGGTCGTTCCGGGCGGGTCGGGGCGGAACGGCACGGTCTCCGGGATCGGGGCATGCGCCAGCGTCTCTGGGTGAAACGGATAGGGATTGCCCGGGCGCAGCTTCAGCGAGGGAGCCGACAGGTCGATCAGCCTGCGCCTCTCCGCGGCGTACTCCTTCGAGAGCAGGCCCCTGTCGGGCACGCCCACGAAGTCCGGGTCGGCGTAGTACCACTCGCGGTCGGCGAAGGCCAGCTTCATCGCTTCCGCAAGCAGATGCAGGTAGGGTGCGGTGTTGTGGCCGAGCGCCTGCACGTCGTACGCCTCGAGCAGGTTCAGGGTCTGGAGGAGCACCGGCCCCTGCGACCAGAAGCCGACTTTGTAGACGTCGATGCCGCGATAGGTCGTGCTCGCGGGCTCCTCCACGGCGGCCCGGAACCCCGCGAGATCGTCGATCTCGAGCAGGCCGGTCGACGTGAAGCCGTTCGCATCGGTGCAGCGGAACGATTTCTGGAACGCGACGATCTCGGCTGCGAGCTCGCCCTTGTAGAACAGGTCGTAGGCGGCCCGCAATCCGGCGCGCCGCCCCTCGCCGGACGCCGCCCGCTCGGCCTCGACAAGCCGCCGGAACGTGGAGGCAAGGTCCTTCTGCACCATCAGGTCCCCAACCTCCGGGAGCTTGCCGCCGGGCAGGAAAACCCTGGCAGACGAAGGCCACTCCGACCGCATGCGGCCGGCCACCCTGCGAAGGTTCTGGAGATAGGTCGGGAAGACAGCGAAGCCGCGGTCGGCGAGGTGTATGGCTGGGGCCAGCACCTGTCCCAGACTCATGGTCCCGAACTCCTCGAGAGCGAGGATCAGGGAACCCACGACTGCGGGCACCGGAGCCGCTAGGAAGCAATCGCCCGGGATCGCCTGCAGGCCGTTCTGGCGGAACCACTCGATGGTCGCCCTGCGGGGTGCCTGCCCCTGCCCGTTGATCGCCGCGACGCGGTCCCCGGCGGCGCTGTAGATCAGGATGGGAACCTCGCCGCCGAGCCCGAAGCGGTCGAATTCGGTGACGGCCTGGGCGAACACCGCGGCCACGCCGGCGTCAACGGCGTTGCCGCCGGCTTTGAGCATGTCGAGGCCGGCGTCGCTGGCCTGGTGATGGCCCGAGACGACCACGCCTCGCGTGCCCATGACGTACGGACGGGTGCCTGCTAGGAGGGGCATGGAAGCGAGGAGCGTCACCGCGCCCAGCCTTGCGGCGGTCCGAAAGGAAATCTGGGGAGGCATAGCGCGATTCCAGCGTATTGTATCCGCTCGGCAGCGACTCGCCTCCAGAGCGAAACATGCCGACCGGTCCTGAGCAACGCCCGATCGCGCCAAGGGAGCCGCTCGGCGCGCGAAGGCGGCCGCGCTATGATGACTTCCCTCATGCAGACGAAGCACTCGAGCCGTCGTGCCTTTCTCGGAGCCGGCGCCTTGACGGGTGGCGCGCTGGCAGCGTGCCGAGCGCCCCAAGAGGAGGTACCCGAGGCATCGGCCTCGCGAGGCAGCCTGGGCGCGCCGGTGCGCCGGTACGGGGAGCGGAGCCCCCGCGAGACGGCCGCGCGCGGCGTGCGCGACAGCAAGACACCTGAAGCGGCATCGTCCCGGACACCGCTGGACGAAACCTACGGCATCATCACCCCGTCCGCCCTGCACTTCGAGCGCCATCACGCCGGGGTCCCGGAAATCGACCCCGCCGGGCACAAGCTCTTGGTGCATGGCCTTGTCAGCCGTCCAACGATCTTCTCCGTAGACGACATCAAGCGGCTGCCCTCCGTGTCCCGGGTCCATTTCGTCGAGTGCTCGGGCAACAGCGGCGGGGAATGGAGCCCGGCCGGAGCGCCGTCCGTGCAGCTCAGCCACGGGCTGGCGAGCTGCAGCGAGTGGACCGGCGTGCCGCTGCGCGTCCTGCTGGAGGAGGCGGGCATCCAGCCGGAGGCGCAATGGATTCTCGCGGAAGGCGCCGACGCCTGCCGCATGCAGCGCAGCGCCACCTTGGACAAGGCCCTCTCCGAGGGCATCGTCGCCTACGGGCAGAACGGCGAGGCGCTCCGCCCCGAGCAGGGCTACCCGCTAAGGCTGATTCTGCCCGGATGGGAGGGCAACACGAACGTCAAGTGGCTCCGGCGTGTCAAGCTGACGGAGGGCCCCCAGTTCACCAAGGACGAGACCTCCAAGTACACGGAGCTGATGGAGAGCGGCGAGGCTTGGATCTTCACCTTCGAGATGGACGCCAAGTCAGTCATCACGAACCCTTCGGGCGGGCATTCGATCGGCGGCGCCGGATTCTACGAAATCAGCGGGTTGGCATGGTCGGGCCGCGGCAGGATCGAGACGGCCGAAGTCTCGACGGACGGCGGGCAGACTTGGTCGGAGGCCGAGCTGCAGCAGCCGGTATATTCCAAGGCCTTCACGCGGTTCAGACTCCCGTGGAGCTGGGACGGGAGCGAATGCGTACTGATGTCGCGATGCCGGGACGAGACGGGATACGTGCAGCCGTCGCGGGAGGCCCTGATCGCCGAGCGCGGAAGGTACTCGGCATACCATTGCAACCGGATCAAGGGATGGAAGGTAGCCGCCGACGGGAGCGTGTCCAATGCCGAAGCTTAGGTGGGCCGGCGGTCTGGCGCTGCTCGGGCTGGCGGCGCAGCCGCTGGCAGCGCAGCCGTTCGGTCTCGGGCGCGCCGCGACCGACGACGAGGTCAAGGCTTGGGACATCACGATCGGTCCCGAGGGCCGGGAGCTGCCGCCGGGTAGCGGCACGGCGAAAGAAGGGGCGCAAGTCTACGAGACGAGCTGCAAGGAGTGCCACGGTGAGCAGGGCGGCGGCGGCGACCAAGCCGCGCTTGTCGGCAAGCGGGAACAGCTGAAGCAGGTGCCCCCGGTCAAGACCGTGGGCAGCTACTGGCCGTACGCCACCACGCTGTTCGACTACACGCGACGGGCGATGCCGTTCGAAGAGCCCGGCACCCTGTCCGCGGACCAGATCTACGCGGTTACGGCCTACGTCCTGTACCTGAACGGCATTATCGGCGAAGACGCGACGCTGGACCGAGAGTCGCTGCCGAAAGTCGAGATGCCGAATCGCGGCGGCTTCGTGCGGGATCCTCGCCCGACGAAATAGGCCTGCCCCGGGTCTGGTCAACCGTGCCGGATGACCAGCACGTCGCCGTCCCGGACGACGTAGTCCCTGCCCTCGAGCCGGAGGTCGCCGTGATCCCGCGCCCGCGAGTACCCTCCGTGCTCAACGAGCGTCCTCCAGTCGATCGTCTCGGCGCGGATGAACCGCCTGGCGAAATCGGTGTGGATCGTCCCGGCGGCAGCGATCGCCGAGGCGTCGCGCCTGATCGTCCAGGCCCGGCACTCGGATTCGCCCGCGGTGAGGAACGACATCAGACCGAGCAGCGAGTAGGTGGCGGAGACGAGCCGTTCGATCCCGGACGACTCCAAGCCGTAGCTCTCGAGGTACTCGCGCCTGTCGGCCGGATCCAGCTCGACCAATTCGGACTCGACGCTCCCGCAGACCGCAGCGAGCGCTAGGTTCCGGCGCCTTCCGACCATCGCCGCGCCATAGCGGTCCTCGATGCCGGCGATCGCGGACACCTCGTCCTCCCCTACGTTTAGAACCAGGAGCATGGGCTTTTCCGACAGGAACTGGAAGCCCTTCAGCCTCTTGGACTGCTCGGGAGCGAGGTCCAGTTCCCGGAGCGGGCGCTCCTGCTCCAACCACGAGCGGCAACCCTGCAGCAGGTCTCTCTCGGCCGCGAGACCGGGATCCCTGATGCGCTTGATGTCCTTCTCGACCCGAGCCAGCCGGTTTTCCACGACCTGAAGGTCGCTGAGGATCAGCTCCAAGTCGATGTTGGCCTGGTCGCGGGCCGGATCGAGCGACCCTTCGACGTGCATCACCGTCTCGTCCTTGAATAGCCGCAGCACGTGGGCGAATGCATCCACGGTGCGCAGGCTGCCGATGTAGCTGGGATCGCGGAGCGCGTCGCGCGACAGGCCGGGCATGTCGGCGTACTCGACCGTCGCGGGCGTGACCTTCTTAGGGCTGAAGAGGCGAGCGATGGCGTCGAGCCGCTCGTCCGGGACTCTTGCGACGCCGAGCTGCACCTTCGTCACCCCGATGCGGCGCTCCGAAGACGCGCCGGTGAGAATCTTGAACAGCGCAGTCTTGCCGACCTGCGGCAGGCCAATGATGGCGGTCTTCATGCGGTTCCGTCTTCCATGTTTGCACGCCCGGCGGCCGGTCGCGGGGCACTGGTAGCTGCCGCATCCGCTCCGGTTCGACGGGCGAGGTCATCGCCAACGGCAGCGCATTCAACGTCAGCGTCAGGTCGCTGAGGGCGGGCCGGTTCAGTCGGCAGGATGTCGCGGGGGCCCTGCGGCTGCACACGGCGGAGTCGCCGGTGGGGATTCTCGGCGGAGGCCTTGGGCGCCGGCGGAGCTGCGCGCAGGGCCAGCCCTGGCTCGTGAGCGCCCTCTGTCGGCAGTCGCGCATCGGGAGGGAGCGCGGATCGAGTCGGGAGCGGGCGGCCAGCATGAGGCAAATGGCCGCGGAGGGGGCGCCGCTCGTCCAAGGAAAGACTGCGCATCCGGGCCCAGCAGCCCAATACATGCAGTATAGGCGCGGGCGAAGCGGTTCCTCGCAGCGACGGCACCGCAGCGCGACCACAAGTACCTCCGGGACTCGGACGCGCCGTAGTTCCCAAGCCGCGGAGCGGACGGCCAACGAGGCTCGCGATACGGCTCGTAGCGCTCAGTATCCTGAAACCCTATGGCCTCTACCACGGAGTGCATCGACCGGGAGACGCCCCGGTTCGAGCGGGAACTCTTCGACTTTCTTCGGATACCGAGCGTCAGCACACTGCCCGAGCACAAGCCGGATATCGCACGGGCCGCCGAGTACACCCGGCTGCAGCTCATCCAAGCCGGCCTGCAATCCGTGGAGATCGTCGAGGGCCGCGGCCACCCGCTCGTCTACGGCGAGTGGAGCGGGGCTCCTAGCAAGCCCACTATCCTTTTCTACGGTCACTATGACGTGCAGCCCGTGGACCCGCTCGAGGAGTGGCTGTCCCCTCCGTTCGAGCCCACCGTGCGGGACCGGCAAGTCTACGCGCGCGGGGCGTCCGACGACAAGGGGCAGGTGCTGGCCAACATCAAGGCGCTCGAGGCCCTGCGGCTCGCGCGCGGCGCGTTCCCGGTCAACGTCAAGTTCCTAGTCGAAGGCGAGGAGGAGGTCGGAGGGGAAGCGGTTTCCGAGTTCGTCGCCACCCAAGCGAGGCGCCTGCAAGCCGACGCCGCCGTGGTGTCCGACACCGCGATGTACCTGCCGGATACGCCGACGATCTGCACCGGCCTTCGGGGCCTGGTCTACACCGAATGGACCGCTAGGGGCGCAGCGCGCGACCTGCATTCCGGCCTGTACGGAGGCGTCGCTCCGAACGCGGTCTTCGGCTTGGTCGAGTTGCTGGCGAAGTGCAAGGACGCCACCGGCCGTGTGCTGATACCCGGGTTCTATGACCGGGTCGAAGAGCCGTCCGCGGCGGAGAAGGCCAGCTGGATGCGGATACCGTTCGACGAATCCGCGTACCTTCGGGATGAAGTGCAGGCGACCACGCTCACCGGGGAGCCGGGCTATTCGGTGTTCGAGCGGGTGGGGGCCCGTCCCACGTTCGAGGTCCACGGAATCCCCGGGGGGTTCACCGGGCCCGGGGCGAAGACGGTGATCCCCTCGACAGCGTCGGCCAAGGTGAGCTGCAGGCTCGTTCCAAGTCAGGACCCGGGCGAAATCCTCGACGCGATGCGCGACTTCTCCTCGCAGCACGCGCCGCCGGGAATCGAGGTTGAAGTGCAGCTGATCCACACCGCGCCCGCCACGCTGGCCTCGACGGACCACGCAATGATTCGCAGCGCCGCTCAGGCGCTGACCGAGACTTGGGGCCGGGAAACCGTGTTCATCCGGTCCGGAGGGTCGATCCCGGTCGTCGGGGACTTCCAAGAGCATCTGGGCATCCCGACGATCCTGATGGGCTACGGCCTTCCCGACGACGCGCTCCATGCCCCCAACGAGAAGTTCAGCTTGCGCAACTTCCGCATGGGAATCGCGTCAACGGCTCGGTTCCTCGAGCTGCTCGGCGCCAGCGACTCGAACTCGTCCGCCGCGAACTAGCGCGACGAGACCGGAAGGCGCGCCCCGGCGTCGCGCAAGGCCTCGTCCAGTTCCAATTCCAGCTCGGCGGCCTTGACCGGATTGGAGCCGGAAAGATCCTTCGCCTCTCCGAGATCCGCCGCCAAGTTGTACAGCTCGACCTTGGCCGGGTCGTAGAAGCGGATGAGCTTCCAGTCGCCCTTGCGGACGACCGAATAGGGATCGTGCCCCGGCCCGCGACGGTAATGGGGGAAGTGCCAGTGAAGCGCGCGCTCCGGCAGTTCCCCGCCCCGCAGGGCTGGCCCGAGGTCGATGCCGTCGATGGGCCGGTCGGACGGGGGGCGGGTGCCCGCCGCGGCGGCGATCGTCGGCAGCAGGTCGATGCTCGCGACCGGCTCGCCGGAGACGGTTCCCGGCTTGGTCACGGCAGGCCACCGCACGATCCAAGGGGTCCTCAGCCCGCCTTCGTAGGCGTGCCCCTTGCCGCTGCGGAGCGGCGCGTTCTCGGTCGGCCGGCCCTCGCGGTCCAAGCCGCCGTTGTCCCCGGTGAATACGATCATGGTGCGCTCGGCGACCCCAGCCTTGCCGAGCGCGTCCAGCAGCCGCCCCATCGCCTCGTCGACGCTGTGAACCATCGCGGCGTAGACCGGATCGTCCTGCCCCTTCCCGTCGCGGCGGCTCTCGTATTCGGCGACCAGGGCCTTCTTCCCTTGGATCGGCGTATGCACCGCGTAGTGCGAGAGATAGAGCAGAAACGGCCGGTGGCGGTTCCGCTCGATGAACGCTACCGCCTCGTCGGCCTCGCGGTCGGTGAGGTATTCGCCCGCTTTCCTCGGCTCCAGCGTCGGGATCCCCATGGGCAGCCTCGGCTGCTCGACGTACGGGTCGAAGTAGGATGGCGGCTGGCCGTAGTCCCAGCCGCCGTAGTTCTCGTCGAAGCCTTGGTCAACGGGAAGGTGGCCGCGGCCGCCCAGGTGCCACTTGCCGATAAAGCCGCTCGCGTACCCGAGCGGCTTGAGCATTTCCGCGACCGTGATCTCGCCGTGCGGCAAGCGCTGCTCGTTCACCGGGGTCAGGAGCGGCCTGGACCTGTCGTCCGGGCGGTGGTAGCCGAACCTGTCGCGCACGTTGGGCCACTGCCGATTGCCAAGCTGGAACTCGGCCCGGATCCAATCGGTGATGCCGAGCCGCGAGGGCGAGCGGCCGGTCATCAGGGCGGCGCGAGTCGGCGAGCAGACCGCGCACGAGGCGTAGCCGTCGGTGAATCGCATGCCGGTGGCGGCAAGGCGGTCGATGTTCGGCGTCCGATAGAAGTCCGAGCCCTGGCACCCGAGGTCCATCCAGCCGAGGTCATCGACCAGCACCACGACGACATTGGGCGGCTGCGCGGCGGGAGCGAGCGCCGCTGGGAGAACGAGAAGCGGGAGAATTCGGGCGAGGCGGTGCATTGCGTTCGGACAGCAATCTCGGGGACGGGCCGCCCAAGTCTAACAGCAGGCGGCCCGGGGCGGACGGGAACCTGATGGGTCGGCCGATAGCATGGTTGCGGTCTCGCGTAGCGGCTTCCGATGCCCGACAACCGGACCTGCGACGATCTTTCCCGCGTCGATCCGCTTCGGGGGCTTCTAGCGGCGAAGTGACGCCGAAGCCTGCCGATCTCTTGGAAACCGATCCCATCCCGCAGGCGGCCAAGGGGCGACCGTGCATTCCGTCGCCTGCAGCAACTCGCCGAATGCACTTGCGAGCTTGCGGAATGACCGGCTCCGCGAATATGCGGCAGCCATCGAAAACTTGCTGCTCAGTGCCGCTTGATCGGCTGCCTCAACGTAGCTCTTCCCCCAACGCATCCGAGCATCCAGTTGTGCCTTGGCGCCCGGAGGTTCCTCTGGTCGTGGATGAGGATCAGCGTCATTCTTGATATCCCGCTCGCCCCTTATCGATTCCATCGACGCTAGGAGCCAAGCTTCGTATTCCCTGTTCGGCATGACAACCTCGCACGGCACCCCCCATGCCATTCCGACCACCCAGCCACGCACCCTTGGTCCGAAATCAGCGGGGCAATCACGATCTCCGTCGAACAGAATCAGTATTGCATCCGGTTCTTGCATGAGCGCTTTACTTATGGCTTCCTCAATGCCAGCCCGCCTGACTAGCTGGCCGCTAGGGAACCTGAGTGGTCTTGCGACTTCCACATTCCAAGACGAATTGCCTGCAGACAGAGCACACTCGCGAGCAGCCTCTACGAAACGTCGAAGCAATACCGGAGCTGCCAGAACATCACCATGCCCTTCGACGATAAGATGAAGATTCATACGAAGCTATCCTTGAATAACGAGGTCATCCTTGCACTTGCCTGCAACTCATTTTCATCCGACGCGAGCATGTTGTTTCGCAATTGCTCACCAACGCCCGCAAAACGTTCGTCAAGGGCTCTACTCGATGCCGCTGACATTGGATTCACAGTGGTAGCTCCCCTGTTGCATTCGACCAATCTCAGGTGACGATCTTCGATCCACTCAGCGTCAAGTATATCGGGGCTGTGAGTTGCCACAACAACTTGCATGTAGCGTGCGGCGTGTCGTATCAAATTAATAATGCACCCGATGGCCCGCGGATGTATGGTTGCCTCAGGCTCTTCCAGCAAGATGACTGAAGGCGCTGAGGGCTGGAATATAGCTGCCAAGATACCCAACGCACGCAATGTGCCGTCAGACATACTAACAGCTCCGAAGCGAATTGGTTCAGATTGCCCCCAGTCTTGGGTGAACTCCAATGCTACCTCATCGCCTATTCTCTTGTTGACTGACTCCAATAGTCCCTGGAGAAATTACTTCAATGAGCGCTAGAATGTCGTTCCAATGATCCAGTGATTTCAGTCGAATCTGTCGCAGAACTCTTGTAGTATTTCTGCCGTCCGATTGTAGAGTAAGTCCACTGTCCAAGTCTTGGAGTCCCCGAAACACCGTCGGTTCAATATGGTACACTCTCATTTTTTATCCTGATTACCAACGAACGTCATCCGAGGATATGCTATACTGAAGGAGGTCGGAAATCTCTGACGGGAAAGGGGATAGAAGCTGAAACGCAATCGCGTGCAATTCCAGAAGGGACTCAGTCCGAGCAAGTTCCTGCAGCGCTACGGCAGCGAGGGGCCATGCGATCACGCCGTCTTCAACGCCCGCTGGCCGGACGGCTTCCGCTGCCCGGAGTGCGGCTCCTGCCGGCACTGCCGCATCCGCTCCCGCAAGCTCCGGCAGTGCCATGCCTGCCACCGCCGGACCTCCCTCGTCGCCGGCACGATCTTGGCCGCCACCAAGCTGCCGCTGATCGTCCGGTTCCTGGCGCTCCACCTGCTGACGCAGGGCCAGCACGGCGTTTCGTCGCTGGAACTGGCGCGGCAGCTGGGGGTCAGCCGGAACACGGCCTGGAAGACACGGCCTGGAAGGTGCAGCACAAGCTCCTGCCAGTGCTGAAGGAGCGCGACGAGCGCGTGCCGCTGCACGGCATCGTGCAAGTGGACGACGCCTACTGGGGCCTACTGGGGCGGGGAGCGGAGCGGCGGCCAGCGCGGTCGCGGCGCGGCGGGCAAGACGCCGTTCGTGGCCGCCGTGCAGGTCACCGCCGCCGGCCAGCCGGCAAGGATGCGCCTGAGCGGCGTGGCGGGCTTGCGCAAGAAGACGCTGGTAGCGTGGGCCGGGCGGCACTTGCAGCCCGGCACGGAGGTGCATGCCGACGGCCCGGCCTGCTTGCGGGGCGTGGCCGGCGCCGGCTGCGAGCACGTGCCGACCGTCACCGGAGGCGGGCAGCGGAGCTGCGCGGATTCCCGCTTCGTCCGGGTCGACGTCCGGGTCAGCACGATGCTGGCGCACGTCAAGCAGTCCCTGGCGGGAACCTGCCATGCGCTCGACGGCAAGCACCTGCCGCGGTACCTCGCCGCGTTCCGCTACCGCTTCAACCGCCGCTACGATCCGGAGGCGCTGGTCCCCCGCCTGCTCCACGCCTCCGTGCGCACCCCGCCCAGGCCTTACCGCCTCCTAACCTTGGCTGAGTCTTGTGGGTAATCAGGTTTTTTATAGGAAGCGTTGAACACAATGGAACTCTCTGTGCCCTCCAACCAGCGGAAGAGAAAGAGCGCTTGACTCCAAGGCAGGATTGAGGGATTTGATGCTGCTCCTGAATCCTGCATGATGACAGCGGTCAAACCAATCGATGTGACCATTTCTCCGATGAACAATGCACTGTTCACGCAAGACATTGAATTCATGGTTCTCAAGAACATCGACTTCGAATGCGAATTCTCCTCGAGCGCATTCATCATCCAGATTCTCTACTATCGCCTTGATCCCAAATCCGGTCGGTCGATCATTCTCAGATCGTCGATTGCACACAACAGAAACCCCTCCACGTCAACTAATCGCGGCACTTAATGGTTGGGACATTGCGTCCGACAGAAATCTGAACGTATCAACAATGTTGCTTTTTCCTGCCCCATTCTGGCCAACTAGAAACGTTGGATTGTCAAGTGTGACACTAGCTGCAGGGATACTTCGAAAGCGTTTCAGAACTATCTTGGAAACGACTTGGTTCTTCATTGAGCACTTCCGGAGTGACAAGAGGATCGCCTCAACAGGTCACAATTCTCTTCATTATATGCAAGAGATTCGTTCGCCGTCTGACTCCCGTTCGGGGAGAGTAGGGATCACGCTGAGTCGATGCACTCTCATCAGGTGCCGAAGTACCCCGAATCGATTCGAGCCACTCAACAAGCCGGCCACGCCGCAGTTGCAGCATTCCAGTCGAAGCCCGTGGGACCGTGGCATTGGTTTGCGGGTTCGCGAGTCACGTGTGAGAATGGACGGCCAAGCCTTGTTGAATCAGGAACCCTAGAGTCGCTCCATGAAGGGAGTGTAGCACGCTCCCAAGGGATGACCAATCGGCTTGGACCCGGCCTGCGGGCCGCAGCCGATGGTTGCCGTGCCCCTTGGGCGGAACAAGGGAGCGGAGCACTTGCGGCGGCGTTGGCAGGACCGGAACGCTCGGCGGCACCGGGCGAGCCTTCTCGGTGCAGACTGGCCGCCAGGCTGCTGCATTCCGCGTTTCAAGCAATCCAGCTAGGGCCGGATGCCTAGCTGGGCTTGGTGGCGGCTCACAAGAGACGGGACGATTCGCACCCTTCGCTCTCAGTGACCTCCGTCACCGTTTCGGTCGGGACCTCCTGGAGAGTGGAACTCCCCCCGCTCGGCCACCGGACCGTCAGGCCCATGCCTTCCGCGTCCTGGCCTGCACCGAGGAATACGCGCGGGTCCCGCGCCGACAGGTAGCTGCCGCTGCGCGTCACGGTGGCATGCTGCCTAGCCCCGGACGGGCGCTTCAAGGAGAGGACCGCGCCGATTCCGTCGCGGTTGCTCTCGCACCCGAGCAGGCGGATTCCGATCCAGCGGTTGCCCGTCTCGGACGCGCTGCGGGCGACGTACGGGCGGCCGCCCAGATTCGACACTACGAGATCTTCCCTGCCATCGCCGTCTAGGTCCGCTACAGCCGCGCCGCGGCCCGCCCACTGTCGCTGGAATACGGTTCCGGCGATCCCGGTCACATCGGTCATCCTGCGGCCTTCTTGCCGGAACAAAAGAGGGGGCTGCCGGTAGCTCACGTGCGGCTGGGACTGCTCGATGTTGTCCATGACGTGTCCGTTGGCGAAGAAGACCTCCCGCGAGCCGTCAGAGTCAACGTCTAGCAAGGCGACTCCCCAGCCCGCGAAGAGCTGGGTCGCGACTCCGAGGCCCGAGCGGTCGGTCGAGTAATCGAACATGCCGTTGCCCGAGTTGTAGAACAGGGCGTACCGCTCCTGCGAGAGCGTAGTCACGAGGAGATCAGGTGGGCCGTCGCCGTCCAGGTCATCGAAGACAATGCCCATTCCCGCGAACTCGGCCCCGTGGTCGTCGAGGGCAGTGCCCGCGACCAAGGCGACCTCGGCAAAGGTGCCGTCTCCGCCGTTCCGGAAGAGGAACTGAGGATAGGAGTCGTTGGCGACCGCCACATCGGTCCAGCCGTCGAGGTCGTAGTCCGCGAATGCCAGGCCCAAGCCCTTGCCGCGGTGGGCCCCGAAACCAGACTCGGCGCTCGCGTCGGAGAAGGTTCCATCTCCGTTGTTGCGGTAGAAGACGTTCGATTCCGCCGGGAACAGGTCCGGGTGGCAGTAGGACCGACCGTAGCTGGCCTCCATTCCGCAGCGGTGATCGATGTCGAAGCGCCAGCGCATGTAGCGCAGAATCAGCAGGTCGAGATCCCCGTCTCTGTCCGCATCGAAGAATCCCGCGCTGGTCGCCCACCCTCGGGCGCGGATGCCCGCTTCCGACGTCACGTCCGCGAATGCCCGGCCGGCGTCGTTCCGGTAGAGCACGGCGGCTGGCACGTCACCGGTTGCCGCGTTCGTGATCAACAGGTCAGCGTCCCCGTCGTTGTCGTAGTCCCCGACGGCCGCACCCATTCCGTACCCTCGTCCCTGCAAGCCGAACTCGACGGTGGCATCCCGAAAGCGCAGGCCTCCCCGGTTCAGGTAGAGCCGATTCCAGAAGCGCGCCTCGGACTTGTCCGGCTCCTTCCCTTGTGGATGTGGGAATTCGAGCCTCGCCCCATTGACGAAGAACACGTCCATGCGCCCGTCCAGGTCGGCGTCAAGGACCGCGACTCCGCCGCCCATCGTCTCGGGCAGGTACTTGCGCGGCGTCTTCGAGGGATCGTGCCTAAAGGCGATTCCGGACACCGGCGTCACGTCTTCGAAGCGCTGAGCCATGGACGGCAGCGCGACGGCGAGCGCCACGATGGATGCTGCTGCCCGAAGTAGCGACACTCACTCACCAGTATGATGAGGCGAAATGGACCTCCGACTCGCCGCCGCCTTGGTCCTGGCCATCGGCCCGTTGGAGGCAGCTTCCCTGCAAGGCCGGATTCTTACGGACGACGGGCTTCCCCTCCCCGCATCGTCGCGCGCGGATCTGCGTTGTCAGCCCGATTGGTCGGCTTCGAGCAGCTTCGCGGAGGGGGGCTGGTTTGAATTCAAGGACCTCCCCGTTCCGGCGGATTGCTCGTTCAGCGTCTCCGCGCCCGGGTACCGGCGGGCCGAGGTCCCTTCCGGGGCGCTACCAGCGGATCCCCGTATTCCCGCCCTGGTGCTGTACCGCCTCGGAAAGGGCCAGGGTGAGAGCATGAGCGCGTCGCACCTGTCGGTCCCGGAGCCGGCGGTGCGCAGCTTCCATTCGGCAGTCCGCGCACTCGAAGAAGGCGCGGGCACCGACCCGCAGTTGGCGCTACAGCACCTAGCGTCCGCTGTTCGTGTGGCTCCTTGGTTCGCGTGTGCGTGGTTCGAGATCGGGCGGTTGCGGCTGGCCTTGGGCGATCCGGCAGGCGCGGTCGAGGCATTTCGGGAAGCGGTGCGCACGGACCCGTGGTTCGTCAGCCCCTACGAGCCGCTCATCCTACTACTTGAGTCCTCCGGGAATTCCGACGGGGCTAGAGAGGCCTGCGCAGGACTTCGGAAAATCAATCCGGCCCTCCCGGAAAGCTGCGGCACAAGCTAGGCGGATGCCGTCGCAATCACACCGACTCCTCGCAGCCCGGCTGGGCCTGTCGGCAGGCAGCTTGCTCCTGCTTGCGGGAATCCCCGCAAGCAGCCAGCTGGTGATCGAAGTGGCAGGCCTCAGCCTCGGCGAGACCGAGGCGGCAACGTTGGAAGAAGCCATCCGAGAGAAGGACTGGAGTACGGCCGAGACCATCCTCTTCCGAGCGGAGAAGGAAGACCGAGGGAATGCCGCCAAGCTTCGCGCTCTGGGCATCGCGCACTACCAAGCCGGGCGCCACTTCCTAGCCGCCCGGGCCCTCAAGCGCTCCGACCGGATCGAGCCGCTGGACAGCGAGGCTCGGCACTTGCTGGCGGGGGCCATGCTCCGCGTCGAGCGGAGCCACTGGGCTCGGGCCGAGCTGGAGCGACTCGTCGAGATCGAACCCTCCAACAGCCCGTACGCCCTCGCCCTTGCCCGCATCCACTACGACACTCAGCGGTTCCAACAGGGAGTCGACGTGCTGCGGCCGGCGCTGCAGAGAGACCCCGGCGCAGTGGAGGCATACGATCTACTAGGTCAGTGCCTCGAAGGACTCGGAAGGCACGGGGACGCGGAATCCGCATTTCGCCGGGCCATCTCGCTGGACGAGGACCGCGCGGTCCGGTCCGCCTGGCCGCACTTTCACCTTGGGAGCTTGCTGCACGATCTCGGCAGGGTCGATGCCGCAAGGGAACCGCTGGAAGCCGCCATACGAATCAATCGCGGCGTTGTCCCGGCTCACGTCGAGCTAGGAATCGTGCTCCTGAAGGCGGGCGAGCTGCAGGCGGCTGCCCGGGCGCTGGAGACCGCGGCCGGGCTTGAACCGTCCAACGCGGCGGTCCAGTACTCCCTCGCCGGAGTCTATCGACGGATGGGCATGGACGATCACGCGTCCCTCGCCATGGATCGGTTTCGCGAGCTCTCGAACCGCAGTCACTAGGCGCACGGCACGCCCGCGCAAGCCGACCTCGTCCAACTCCGTACCTGATTACCCACAAGACTCAGCCAAGGTTAGGAGGCGGTAAGGCATGGGCGGGGTGCGCACGGAGGCGTGGGACCAGCACCTGCAGATCGTAGGGGCGGTTGAAGCGGTAGCAGAACTCGGCGAGGTAGCGCGGCAGGTGCTTGCCGTCGAGCGCATGGCAGGTTCCCGCCAGGGACTGCTTGACGTTCCCCAGCATCGTGTTGACCCAGAAGAATTGACCCGGACGAAGCGGGAATCCCCGCAGCTCCGCTGCCCGCCTGCGGTGACGGTCGGCACGTGCTCGCAGCCGGCGTCGGCCACGCCCCGGAAGCAGGCCAAGCCGTCGGAATGCACCTCCGTGCCGGGCTGCAAGTGCCGCCCGGCCCATGCTGCCAGCGTCTTCTTGTGCAAGCCCGCCATACTGGCCACGCTGCTCATGCGCATCCTTGCCGGCTTGCCGTCGGCGGCGACCTGCACGGCGGCGACGAACGGCGTCTTGCGCGCCGCGCCCGCGCTTGCCGCCGGTCCGCTCCCCGCCCCAGTAGGCGTCGTCCACCTGCACGATGCCGCCCAGCGGCACGCGCTCGTCGCTCTCCTTCATCACTTGCAAGAGCTTGTGCTTCATCTTCCAAGCCGTGTTCCGGCTGACCCCCAGCTGCCGCGCCAGTTCCAGCGACGAAACGCCGTGCTGGCCCTGCGTCAGCAGGTGGATCGCCAGCAACCGGACGGTCAGCGGCAGCTGGGTGGCGGCGAAGATCGTGCCGGCGACCAGGGAGGTCCGGCGGTGGCAGGCATGGCACTGCCAGAGCTTGCGCGAGCGGATGCGGCAGTGCCGTCGGGCGCCGCACTCCGGGCAGCGGAAGCCGTCCGGCCAGCGGGCGTTGAAGACGGCCTGCTCGCATGGCCCCTCGCTGCCGTAGCGCTGCAGGAACTTGCCCAGGCTGAGTCCCTTCTGGCATTGCACGCGATTGCGTTTCATCTGCTATCCCCTTTCCTAGCAGAGATTTCCGACCTCCTCCAGTATAGCATATCCTCGCCTGACTTTCGTTGGTAATTAGGAAGGGAATTATATAGTGCTTGTGACAAAACCCCCGAATTCTGGCCCGATCAGCATTTCATACTACATCCTGATGTCGGATGGATCTCCAAGCACAACATATAGGGCCCAAGGTCGGAAGTTGCTCAGACGCCAATCGCGAAGATTTCCGCGCTCTACCCAGAATCGCCAGGATTTCGGATTAGTCGTAGCATTCCAGCGAAATCTTCGCCTTGAGAGATTGGACCTAACGCCTTTTTTGTCAAGGGGATACGAGTTTTTCCACGGGCACTATATATGGGAATTATATATCTGAGTGCCGACAACGCCATGTCCGACTAGAACTGCTGTGAGCAGGGAGGTGGGTGTCGAGCTGGGGTCATTCGAGTGCGGCCGCGGCGGGCACAGAGGGATGGGGGGTGGGATCGTATCTGAATCGAGCCTGCCAGCGGATTGGACGAGGAAGGGACTAGAGAGGCCGCCTCGCCTGCCCCGGTGGAACCCGGTTGGCGGTGGCAGGGCACCCCTTGCAAGCCGCTTGCAGGCCCTGCGAGGGCCGAAGACAGCGGATCCCCGGCGCTCGACGGCCTGCATGGACGGTCCGGGCCGGACCGGGGTCGCACCGGGGCATTCCGGATCCGCTGCGCCCCTCGTACCGAGCGTGAAGCGCGCGCCCGCAGCGGGCTGCCGCGCTCAGCGCGGCGGGCGCCGCTCAGGCCGCGACCGCGGCCTTGCCGGTCAGCTGCCGGCAGGTCAGCGTCCGGCCGACCAAGCCCCGCGCCATGCGCCGTATCTGTTCCGCCGTGTCGCAGTCGCGGTCGTTGCGCCGTCCCGCGAACTCCGTGAGGTAGCGGCCGCGATGAAGGACGCTCATCCGGTGATAGGTTCCGTACAGGCCGCGCTTGAACAGAGACCAAAACGATTCGATGCCGTTCGCATGCGCTGCCCCGCGCACGTACTCGCCGCCGGAGCGCCGGAGTGCCTGACGGCTTCGTGCGGGAACTCCGCCATGCCGGCGCAGGCCGCCGCCTCGTCGGAGCAGACCTGCGCCCCCGGCGCGACGCGGGCGCGCGCGAAGCCCTGCAGGTCGCCCTTGGCGGTGCCCGGCAGCGGCCGCGCGGCCGCTGCGTTCGTGGCGCGGTCCCGCGCCCCCGCCACCGGGGTCTTGCCGACGGGCCCGCGCCCGGCACGGGCCTTCTTGCTCTCGTGCTGGTTGCGTTCCTTGCCGCCGACGTAGGTCTCGTCCACCTCCGCCGGGCCGGCGAACGGGCCCTGATCCCGCTCCCGGCACGCGCGGATGCGGTGCGCCAGGTGCCAGGCCGACTTGCGGCTGACGCCTAGGTCGCGGTGCAGCTTCATGCTCGAGACGCCCTTGAGGCCGGTGGTCGGCAGGAACAGGGCGACGGCCCGGGTGCGGTAGCCGAGCTTGGTGTCGGCCGTCACGCTGCCGGTGCGCACCGAAAAGCGCTTGCCGCAGCCGCGGCAACGGTACGGCATCGAAGGGTGGGCCGCGCCGGACTGCACGCTGGAGCCGCGGCAGTGGGGGCACGCGGGGCCGTCCGGCCAGCGCATGGCAGCGAACCATCTTTCCGCGGATTCGTCATTGGGGAACATGGCGATCACTTCGATCAATGTGATGCCTTTACGGAACCACTTTCCGGGGACTTGTTTCTTCATTTACGGTATCTCATACTGGAACTATTCTACCAAGAAACACCACAGAATTTCAACGGAAAATCGGAAGAAATATGAAATCTAATTATGGCTTGATAATTTGCCGACTTGATTCCCTCAGCACTCAGGTATATAATTCCGCGACATGCGCCCGAGCAGGCACTGGCGCATCACTCCGAACACCGTGTCTCCGCTTGGCGATTGGATGACGGCACTGGATGACGGCACTGGATGACGGCACTGGCATGGCGGTTCGTCTTCCAGACGCAATTCACCTGTTCATGTACCGCGTGCTGCGGTCCTCGACCTCAGACTGCCCTGTCGAACACTTGCGTGATCTCTTCGCCGCGAGGCAGCAGCTGGCATAGTTCCGAGTACAATGCCCACGTGACAGTCACGCGCACGCCGTGTACGGCCAATCGACGGGCGTCGAGGCCGCGGTTGAGCCTCGCCCTTCCGGTCGCGGCGCTAATGGCGGGTATTGCAGCCTGCGAGGCTCCCCCGCAAGGAGCCTTGGAACCGATTCCCGATGGCTTGGTCGTGCTGACGTTCGACGATGGCAACAAGTCGGATATTTCTGTCGTCGCGCCAAAGCTGCTGGAGTACGGATTCGGCGCGTCCTTCTACATCACCGAAGGACTCGGCTACGCAGCGGATGCGAACAACGAACGCTATGTATCGTGGGACGACGTTAGGCAACTGCACGAGCTCGGCTTCGAGGTAGGCAACCATACGGGCTCTCACCCGAACATGACCGAGCTGTCGCGAGAGGAAATCCGTTCGAACATCGAGCACATTGAGCGACGCTGCGATGAGCACGGAATCCCGAGGCCGACAACGTTTGTCTATCCGGGATGGCGCCACAGCCTGCCCGTGGTGGAGGTCCTGGCCGAGAAGAGCTACATCTTCGCGCGGCGGGGCGTGAGCCCCGAGCATCCCGACGGCGGGCAGGGCGCCCGCGGGCGACCCTACGATCCGAGCGAGGATCACCCCCTCCTCATCCCGACAACCGGCTATGCCGGGCCGGAATGGTCTTTCGACGACCTTGTGTGGGCGATCCAGCAGGCGCGGGACGGCAAGATCGCCGTCCTGACGTTTCACGGCGTGCCGGCCGCGGAGCACCCTTGGGTTCACACGGAGCCTGGCGACTTCGTCCGTTACTTGGAATACCTGAAAGAACAAGGCTGTACAGTGGTCGCCATGCGCGACCTAGCGCGCTTCGTGGATCCCTCCAAGGGCCCTAGCGATCCCTACGATCCGATTCGCCGACGCCTACAGGGCACTGACTGGCCGTAGCTTGCCGGCCAACTCGGCTATGCCGAGTCCGATTCTCCGACCAAGAGGGGGGCCCCGCTAGCGCCTGCGGCGCCGCCGATCGAGGGCAGCTCGCCCAGTCGCTTCACGCCCTCACGCGCCGGGTCGTGCGGAGCTCAGCGTACCAAGTCCCTAACTTCTTGGGAAATTATCTCAGGGGTCGGCAACGGGCCGGGTGGGAGGCTGGCAGCACCCGCGATAGCCTTCCGGCGATTCCGTCACGGGTGCCGACCACGACAGTACCGGACACTCCAACGTCGAGCGCTGCGAAGCCGGTTGGAGCAAGCGGCAGCAGACCAGCAGGATGTCCGTCTGCGTCGCGGCCGCGCCACGCCCAGCCAGACACCGGCCGGGTCGCGGCGCCGACGCACCCGGCTGTGGGGCTCTCCGCCGAGTGGCTTCCAAGGCGGCGCAGGCGCTTCCCGACACGAGGTGGTACAATGTCGGGCCATGCGGGGACTTGGGCCGTGGGGGCCGCGCCCGCATCAGATTGAGGGGGAATTCACACGTGAAGAATTCGCTTCGCCTGCTCGCAGCGGGCCTGCTGCTGACGACCTCGGCGCTCGCCCAGACGACCGGGACGATCCAAGGAACGGTCACCGACGACACTGGAGCGGTCATACCCGGAGCACAGATCCTAGTGGTGGGCGTCGAGACGGGCGTCGAGAGCTCGGTGTCCACCAACGAGGTGGGCTACTACACCGTGCCCGGCCTGAACCAAGGCCTGTACTCGGTCACCTGCTCCTCCGAGGGCTTCTCGAGCCAAGAGTATCCCGAGGTGCGCCTCGAGGTGCAGCAAACCATGCGCATCGACTGCACGATGTCAGTGGGCTCGATCACGGAGACAGTGGAGGTCAATGCCGCGGCCATCCTCATCCAGTCCGAGAAGACGGAAGTCGGGCAAGTGATCGACTCCAAACGCATCCTCGAGATGCCGCTGAACGGTCGGAACTACCTCGAGCTCGCAAAATTCTCCGTCGGCGTGCTGCCGTCCCGCGAAATGGGCAAGGGCACCCGCCACGACGGCGTGCGCGGGGGCGAGGGCGGCATCCTCGCCGTGGGCATGCACGCCGCGCAAACCAACGTGCTGCTGGACGGGGCGGACAATTCGTCGCGCAACTCGGGCGGTGCGTTGGGATTCCAGGCGCAAGCGACCAAGCCGTCCGTCGACGCCGTGGGCGAGTTCAAGGTCGTCACCAACAACATGTCGGCCGAGTACGGCTACCGCATGGGCGCCAAGGTCCTCGTGAGCACCAAGTCCGGAACCAACGACTTCCACGGGTCCCTGTACGAGTTCCTCCGCAACGACAAGCTTGACGGTACGAATTTCTTTGCGAACAGGGTCGGGGCCGACAAGCCGACCCTGCGCCGCAACCAGTACGGCGGCACCTTCGGCGGGCCGATCGTGCGGAACACGCTGTTCGGGTTCTTCAGCTTCCAAGGCACCAAGGACCGCGCCGGGCAGAGCTTCACGTCCTCGGTGCCGAGCCGGGCAGCCCTGGGCGGCGACTTCTCCGAGCAGCCTGACCCAGACCGCAAGATTTACGACCCGCTCACGATCGAGAACGGGGTGCGCTCGGCCTTTCCAAACTTCCGGATTCCGTCCGACCGCTTCGACCCCGTGGCGTCGGCGCTGCTGAGCAACTACCCCGCTCCGAACATCCCAGGCCGCGAGAACCTCAGAAACAACTTCTTCCATTCGCCTGCGGACACTATCGACCACAACCAGTACGACATGCGGTTCGACTGGAACGTCAACAACAGCAACAACTGGTTTGCTCGCTACTCCATCCGCGACGAGTTCGTGCTCCAGAACGGGAACCTCCCTCTCCCCGCCAACGGCGGAAACGGTCAGACGATTGACCTGCCCAGCCAGAACTGGGCCTCGGCCCTCCACTCGACGCTTGGCCCGACCATGTTCAACGAGCTGCGCTTCGGGTACACATTCTTCCCGACCCGCTTCGACATCCCGTTCACGGAACCCATGAACGCAAAGTTCGGCGTCCTCGGCGCACCCGGCGATTCGATCGACGACGGCTTGAACCACGGGTACGCGCTTTCGCTCGTGGGGGGCTTTCAGTCCGTGGGCCCACGCGCATTCTGGCCCAATGTCAACAAGATGGACAATCTGATGATCTCCGACAACTTCACGTGGGTCAGGGGCAGCCACACGATCAAGATCGGAGGGGAATACCGTCGCACCCAGATTCCGCGGTCCCCCTCCCGATTCCGGAGGGGCCGGTTCCAGTACACCGGGGTTTACACGACCGAGGAACCCAACAGCGCCGCGAGTCGCGGTGCGACAGGAAACGGCCTCGCGGACGGACTGCTCGGTTGGAACCAAAACGGCCGGTGGGGCTGGCCGAACGGCGAGGAGCAAGTCATCCCGTATTGGGGCGTGTTCGTGCAGGACGACTGGAAGCTCACCCCGAAGGTGACAGTGAACCTCGGCCTACGATACGAGGTCTTTTTCACGCCCACGTTTCCCGACCCGCAGTCGCACACACTCAACAGCACCGTCGTGCGTTTTCTCGGCGAAGTCAACGGACGCCCCGTGGATCCGGGCGAGCGCATATCCGTCAAGCAGGGAGGCTGGGGCGAGGCGGACTACCTACCCCACTTCCGGACTCCAGCGGACGGCTCCGACTGCGCTTGCAAGAACGACCTCAACAACTTCGCCCCGCGGATCGGAATTGCGTACCGCGCGAACAACGAGACGGTGCTCCGCGCGGGAATCGGCATGTTCTACGGCGAGCACGACAACACCGGGGGAGAAGCTGCGCGCTTCAACACCGGGGCGCCGCAGTCGAACGAGTTTGACAACGCGCAGCCCCGCGACATCAGCACATTCCTGACGAAAAACGGATTCCCGCCTTCCACGAGAGCCGGGCTGCCGCGAGCTGGGTTGAATGTCAACATCAAGACGGAGGGCGTCTGGCCGAGCTTCTACGCCGCGCAGTGGTTCTTGGATCTCCAGCGCGAGCTGCCCGGCGACACCCTGCTGACCGTCGGGTACAACGGGTCGTCGACATCCCAAATCCACGGTTCAATCAATATCAACCGGCCCCTGACGCCGCACCCGACCGTCCGATGGCAGGATCGCAAGATCAGGCCCTTCTTCAATTCCGTCGGCTTGCGAGGAGTGAACTTCCTCAACCAGAACTACAACTCGCTCACGGTCAAGGCCGAGAAGCGCTTCACCGGAGGATTCACTTTCCTGAGCTCCTTCACGTGGGCGCATAACATCGACGTGGTCAACGAGAACCTCACGACGGGCACAAGCTCGCAGCAGCGCTTCACCTACAACCAAGGGATTGAGCGCGGGAACGCCTCGCTCGACCGGCGGGTCGCCTACGTGACGAGCGTGATTTACGAGCTCCCGTTCGGCCCCGGCAAGAACATGGTGAACTCGGGCCCGGGGGCTTGGATCCTTGGCGGCTGGCAGGTCGGCGGCATCATCAACCTGCTCGGCGGCACTCCGGACAGCCATACGTTCAATCAAGACACGACCAATGTCGGCGGGGCGAACCGAGGGGACGTCATCGGCGTCATCAACCTGCCGGCGGGACAGCGGACAATCGACCGCTGGTTCAACACCGACGCGATCGGACCGGGCCAGTCCGCCATTCTCGATAACGCCGGGCGAAACCTCATCTGGGGCCCGGGGACCGTTGCGATCGACTTCTCGCTGTCGCGCAGGTTCACGCTGCCCTGGGAGGGCGACTACATCCAGTTCCGCTTCGAAGCGTTCAATTTCACGAACACCCCGACATTCGGACGGCCGAACACCTCGATCGGCCGCCCTGCGGCCGGCAGGATCACCACGGCATCCGAGCCAAGGCGGATTCAGTTCGGCTTGAAGTGGATCTTCTGAGGCGCTCGAGCCTCGCGCTGTGGCCGCGGGCGCCCTTCGGGGCGCCCGTTCTCTTTGCCATCCGGAATCCGGAGCGCAGAATCCGTGCCATGCGCCATCGGCTATGATTCAAGCGTCCTCTGCGCGTCGGCACGACCGCCCAGCGCATAGGGGACTCACGCAACCATGAAGGGTCATCCCGAGGTCATCGCCTCTCTCCGGCAGCTACTCAAGTTCGAGCTCACCGCGATCAATCAGTCGTTCCTCCACGCGCGCATGTGCCTCGACTGGGGGTACGAGGAAGTCGCGCGGCGAATCCGGAAGGATTCGATCGCCAGCATGGTATTCGCCGAGCAGCTCATCGACCGGATCCTGTTCCTCGAGGCGATACCGAACCTGCGTGACACCTACGCCCTGCGCATCGGGGCGGACGTGGCCAACATGCATTCCAACGACTGCGTGCTGTCGAAAGAGACGGCGGAATGCGCCAACGCCGGCATCGAAGTCTGCGTCTCCTCGGACGATGACGCGTCGAGGGAGCTGATCGAGAGCATCCTGGCCAAGGAAGAGGACCGCATCGACTGGCTCGAGTCGCAGATGCAAGTCATCCAAGACACCGGGCTCGGGCTGTACCTAGCGCAGCAGATGCGCAAGCGCGGGGACGGGTAGCCGGCACCGTCCTCGGCTCCGAAACCCGGCCCGCTGCCGCAGCGACACGCTTGAAGAGCCGACCGGGCACGCCCGAGCGGCCGGCGGTGCATTGGCCGCCGAGCGATCGCCCCGAGTGACGTCTATCGGCTATCCTTGTTGGCAAATTGCCCGTGACAACGGCCTACTCCTTGGCGCGGGAGCGCTACTCGCGCCAAGACGTCGACTGCGAGCAGGCAATCCGTGCGCTCCGGGACGTTAGCCTCTCCCTCCATTGCTGGCAGGGAGACGACATAGCCGGTTTCGAGGGCACCGGGGCAGACATCGGCGGCGGGCTGGCCGTTACGGGCAGCTATCCGGGTCGCGCTCGGACGGCCCAAGAGCTTCGTGCCGACCTCGAGATGGCCCTGTCGCTGATCCCGGGCCGCCATCGGCTCAACCTGCACGCCAGCTACGCGGAGACGGGCGGAGCCAAGGTCGAGCGCGACCAGCTGCTCCCGAAGCATTTTACGGGCTGGGCGGACTGGGCGCGCGCCAACGGTCTGGGTCTGGACTTCAACCCGACCTTCTTCGCCCATCCCTTGGCGGCCGAGGGATTCACGCTAGCCCACCGAGATGCGTCCGTGCGCCGCTTCTGGATCGATCACGGGCGCGCCTGCCGCCGCATCGGCGGCTCCTTCGGAGCCGCCCTCCGGTCGCCCTGCGTGACCAACGTCTGGATTCCCGACGGCTACAAGGACCTGCCCGCCGACCGGCGCGGGCCGCGGGAGCGCCTAGTCGAGTCGCTCGACGAGGTCTTCCGCGAGCCGATCGACCCCGCGCGCAACCTCGACGCCGTCGAGTGCAAGCTCTTCGGCTTGGGCTCGGAGAGCTACGTCGTCGGCTCGCACGAATTCTATCTCGGCTACGCGGCCTCCCGCCGGAAGGTCCTCTGCCTGGACACGGGGCACTTCCATCCCACCGAACTGGTTTCGGACAAGATCTCGTCCGCCCTGCTGTGGGTGGACCGGCTGCTGCTGCATGTCAGCCGCGGTGTGCGCTGGGACAGCGACCATGTCGTGCTCCTGAGCGACGAGCTGCGCGAGATCGCCAAGGAACTCGTGCGCGGCGGGTACCTGTCGCGCGTGCATGTCGGCCTCGACTTCTTCGACGCAAGCATCAATCGCGTCGCCGCGTGGGTGATCGGCTCCCGCGCCATGCTGAAGGCGCTGCTGTTCGCGCTGCTGGAGCCCTCGGCACGGCTCCGCGAGATGGAAGGGCAGGGCGACTACACGGGGCGACTGGCCCTGCTGGAGCAGGTCGCCACCATGCCGTTCGGAGCGGTTTGGGATCGCTATTGCGAGGTGCAGGACGTCGCGGACGAGGCCTCGTGGATGAACGAGATCCGGGCCTACGAGAGAAGCGTGCTAGCGCAGCGGTAGCAGGCGGAGCGCACCAGAGAGCCAGTTCATGAGTACCACTCCGCAAGCCGCGGCGGCTAGCCGGGAACCGGGATTCCTCTACGAGTTCGACCGGGAGCGCATTCCGAAGTCCCGGCTGCTCGGGCCCGGGTACTTCGCCGGCGCCTACGCCGGCGAGCACGTCGCGGCGACCGAATTCGTCATCGGAGTCACGTTCGTCAACTGGGGCGCGAGCGTGACGGACATTTTCCTCGGCCTCGTCATCGGCAATCTGCTGGCGGTCCTCACGTGGACGCTGGTCTGCGCGCCGATCGCGACCGACACGCGCCTCACGCTCTACTGGTACCTCCGCAAGATCGGCGGGCCTCGCCTGACGTCGATCTACAACGTCGTGAACGCCCTGCTGTACTCGATCATGGCGGGCTGCATGATCACCGTCTCGGCCTCGGCGGTCCGCATTCCATTCGGCATTCCCCCGCAGCTGGACTGGTACCCGACCAACTTCCGTTTCGTGCTGGTTGTGCTGGGAGTCGGGGCCGTGGTCGTCACCCTGGCTGTGCTGGGCTTCCGGAAGCTCGCAACGTTCGCCACGGTCTGCTCCCCGTGGATGTTCCTGATGTTCGTGGTCGGCGCGATCGCGGTCCTGCCGGAGCTGTACGCTGCGGCCGGCGGCGGGTCTTTCTTCGACATGGCCGGGCAGGAGGTCTGGACCGCCCGGACGCCGGACGGCAGCGAGCCGATGGGCTTCTGGAAGGTCGCGGCATTTGCTTGGATCTGCAACCTCGGCATGCACGGGGCGCTCTCCGACATGGCCCTCTTCCGGTTCGCCCGCAAGGCGTCCTACGGCCTCTACTCTTCGTTCGGCATGTTCCTAGGACACTACCTCGCGTGGATCTGCGCCGGACTGATGGGAGCAGGGGCCGCCCTGCTGATGGGCCGCTCGCTCCCCGAGCTGGACGCCGGGGAGGTCGGCTTCCAGGCCCTGGGATGGGTGGGCGCGCTGGCGGTGGTGATCGCCGGCTGGACGACCTCGAATCCGACGCTGTACCGGGTCGGGCTAGCACTGCAGGCGGTCACGCCCAACTGGTCTCGCGCCAAGGTCACGCTGGTCGCGGGCGTCGCGACGACCGTCGTCGCCTGCTTCCCGTTCGTGTTCACGGGACTGCTCGACTACGTCGCGATCTACGGCCTGCTGATCTCCCCGATTGGGGCGATCGTCGTCACCGAGCACTGGGTGTTCCCGCGCACAGGGCTGCAGCGGTACTGGTCGACCCGCAAGGGCCTCCCGCTCAACTGGGCCGCGCTCCTAGCCTGGGGCTTGTCGGTGGCTCTCGCCATCGCGCTAGAGCGCGCCGGCATCCTCCACCTGTTCTTCCTGTTCCTTCCTGTCTACATCTTCGCCATGGTCGCGTACTGGTTCCTCGCCAGAGCGATGGGAGCGGCCGAGGGCGGCGAGGAAGCCGCCTCCGAGGACGAGCCAGACACCAGGCCGGCCGCGGTCGCGCCGAGACGGTCGGCCAGCGCTTCGGAGCTCCTGTCCGGGGCGGTGGCCGCGCTGGCCCTGGCGGCCTGCCTGTGGCTCGTCCTGGGAGTATTCGAGGTGTCGCGGGACGGCTATGCCGCGGCGCTGGACGCGCTGCATTCGCGGCTCACGATTCCGACCTTGATCTACTTCGTCGCGGGCACCGTGTTCTTCGCCTTGCGAGACCGCGCCAAGTAGGGCATCCGCGCCTCGCCAGTGGACTCCGCGCCGTGAGGATCAGGCGAATCAGCGCCTACCAGGTCGACCTTCCGCTCGTCGAGGGACCGTACAACTGGTCCGGCGGCAACAGCGTGGAAGTGTTCGACAGCACCATCGTGCGGATCGACACCGACACGGGCCTGGCCGGCTACGGGGAGGTCTGCCCGCTGGGCCCGGCCTACCTTCCGGCCTACGCCGCGGGCGCCCGCGCCGGCATCAGGGAGATCGGACCGGCTCTCCTGGACCTCGACCCGACGCAGCTGGCTGATGTGAACCGGGCCATGGACGCGGCTCTCAAGGGCCATCCGTATGTGAAGTCCCCGATCGACGTAGCGTGCTGGGACATCCTCGGGCAAGCAGCCGGCATGTCCATCTGCGACCTTCTGGGAGGCCGCTGCGGGCACGACTTCGTCCTGTACCGGGCCATATCCCAGGAGCTGCCGGAGAGAATGGCCGAGCTGGTTGCGACGCACCGGGCGCACGGCTACACCCGCTTCCAGCTAAAGGTCGGACGGGATCCGGCCGAGGACCTCGAGCGCATCCTCGCGGCTAGGGAAGTCATCGGGCCCGGAGACCGGCTGATCGCCGACGCCAACACCGGTTGGCTAATGCACGACGCGATGCGGGTGGTTCAAGCCGTGCGCGACACGGACATCTACATCGAGCAGCCTTGCCTCTCGTACGAGGAATGCCTGTCGGTCCGCCGGCACACGTCCAATCCGTTCGTGCTCGACGAGTCCATCGACGGCGTCCGCGCGCTGCTGCGGGCGCACGCCGACAGCGCCATGGACGTGATCAACCTGAAGATCAGCAAGCTGGGCGGGCTGACCAAGGCCCGCCAGGTGCGCGACCTGTGCGAGGCCCTGGGCGTCGCCATGACGATCGAGGACACGTGGGGCGGGGACTTCTCGACGGCGGCAATCGCCCACCTGGCGCACAGCACCGATCCCAGGTTCCTATTCACCTCGACCGACTTCAACAGCTACGTGACCGTCAGCACCGCCGCCAACCCTCCGCAGCGGAGTCGCGGGCGCCTCGCCGCCCCGGCCGGGCCGGGCCTCGGGCTCGCGCCACGGCTCGAGGTGCTGGGCCGACCCGTTCTCGTCGTCGAGTAGGCCTACCAGTCGAGTCTGTGGCCCAGACCGAGGCGGCCTGCCTCCTGCAGGACCGACCACGCGGCGAAGACATCCTGCGCCGCCAAGCCCACGGACTTGAAGAGCGTGACCTGCGAGCGGGACGAGCGCCCCTCACAGCGCCCCAGAACCAGCGCCCCGAGCTCCCGGCGGAAGTGGCGCTCGTCGAAGCGTCCCTCGCTCATCGGGATCAGCAGGTCGCCGGCCTCCTCCAGCGCGGACTCGTGGTCGTCGACAACGGCCAATGCGCGCGCGACCGTCTGGGAGGGGATCTCGCGGTCCTCGGGCTTGAAGGCCCCGATCGCGCTGATGTGAATCCCGTCGGGGACATCCCTGTCGTCGAAGACCGGAGCGCGCGAGGTCGTGGCTGCGCAAGCAATGTCGGCCCCGTCCAGCGCCTCGGCGGGCGCTCGGGCAACGCGGTACCCGCCGGGCAGGGGCGCTGACGCAGCCAGTTCCTCGGCCATGGCCCGCGCGGACGCCGCGTTCGGGTTGAATATGCGGACCTCCCGGATCGGGCGCACGGCCCGCGCGGCGCTGACCTGGGTGCGCGCGTGAACGCCGCTTCCGAAGACCGCGAGAACGCGGCTGTCCGCGCGCGCGAGCAGATCCGTCGCCAGGCCGCACGCAGCAGCGGTACGGATGGCCGTCAGAGACGCGGCATCCAGCAGGGCGAGCGGCTCGCCAGTCGCGGCGCTCGCGACCAGCAGCGTGCCGTGAATCGAGGGCAGCCCGCGCCGCCGGTTCCCGGGAAAGACGGAAACGACCTTCACCGCGAGCAGGGGCGGCTCGGCCGACTCCAGCGTCGCGGGCATGACCAAGGTCGCACCGAAGTCCGCGCCGGTGCGCAACACGGTGCGAGGCGGCGCCCGCACCCGTCCCTCGGCATGGGCGGCGAACGCCTCCCGCATGGCCTCCACGGCCGCGCCCATCGGCAGGGCGCGCGCGATCTCACGCGGGCCCAGGACCGTCAACCCGCAGCCTCGCCCCGGCGGACCGAAGCCGCCAGCTTCCTGTTGAGCAGCAAGAGCGCCAGCGCGACCGCGCCGACCTGGAACAGCACCGTGCCTACATTGAACGCGTTCGCGGGGTCGAATGGCAGGAGCCAGCCCGCGGGGTCGGCCAGCCAAGCCTCGTACAGCAGCCAGAGCGTGAGAGCGACGGACTCAAGAGGCACTACGGCGCGTATCACGAAGTCCCACCAGCGCCCGATCCGTATGTCGGAATGCTCGTGGTTCAGCATCTGCTCGCGGAACCGGCGCACCCCGTGGCGGACGACCGCGAGCGAGAAGAACAGGCCGGAGAGCACCAGCGCCACGCTCCACACCCAGTCCTGGTTGTCGAGCACATCCAAGCTAACTGCGGAGGGCACCCCGAACGCGAACGCCCCCGCCGCGATGACACGGATGGCCTTGCGCCGCTCGATGCCAACGTCGGCGAGCGCCCTCGTCGCCGCCTCGACCATCGCAATCAGGCTGGTGAAGGCCGCCACGGCGAGGGCGACGAAGAACAGCGACATGAAGAACCGCCCATGCGGCATAGCCCGGAAAAGTTCGGGCATCCAGATGAACGTGAGTCCCGCGTTGTCTTCGGCGAACACCGTCCTCTGCATCAGGCCCGACGAAAAGGGCTCCCCCGCCCGCACGGCTTCCTCGAGCGATTCGAGTCCCTGCAGCTGGCCCGGGTTCGTCACGGCCCTCTCGACCATGGCGGGAACCACCGAGAACACCGTGCAGAAGACCATGACTCCCGCTAGCAGGGATATCGCGTTGTTGGCGGCGGGTAGCACGAAGCTGTTGAGGGCGGTATCCTCGCGCTCACGGAGGTAGGCCGCGTAGCAGAGCACGAGCCCCCAGCCGGCTCCCGTGTCCCATGCGTTCTGCGTTAGCGCCTCGACCCAGATGCGGGCGCTCGACAGCGCGCCCCAGTCGATCCCGAACAGGTAGGCCATGCCTTCGGAGGCTCCGGGCAGGGTCACCGCGCGACACACGAGCACCGCAATCAAGACGATCAGCGCAGGCATCAGGACCTTGGCGACCCGCTCGATGGCCGTCACGCCCTTGGTCACGACCAGCGCTGCCGAGCCGATCATCGCCGCATGCGCGACAGCCGGCCACCCCGACGATGTGAAGTCCGCCCAGAAGGCACCCGGCGGGACCGACCCGAGCTCTCCGGCGAGGGCCGCGACCGCGTAGCGGGCGGTCCAGCCCGCGACGACCGAGTAGTAGCACATGATGCCCGCGCACACGCACGCCACCATGGCTCCCGCCCAGGCCCAGCCGGGCCCGGCCAGCTCTACGAAGGCCCGCACGGGGCCGGAGCGCGTCTTGCGCGCGAGACCGAACTCCAGCAGAATCAGCGGAATCGACCAGAGAAACAGGAACGCCAGCCAAGCGACTAGGAATTCGCCGCCGCCGTTCTGAGCGGCGATGCGGGGGAAGCGCCAGACGTTGCCGGTCCCGACGGCCATGCCTAGCATGGCGAGCATCATCGCCCACCTAGAACCGAATGTCGGTCTGCGCATTGCCCGCTCCGCCGGAAGCGCCCTGGTCGGCGGAGCTAGATCAATTCTGGCATGCCTGCAACCGCAGCGAGACGCGCTCCGCCGAATCCGGCTGGAGTCCGAGCGATCCGCCCGGGCTACCGAGCGTCCGGCCGTCGTTCCGCGGCCAATCTCTGCCGAGGGGGCGGTGTATACTCAGAACTTATTCGAGCCGAATGCGACAGAACCCAAGCGGAAGCATCTTGGAAGGCGAACGGCTGTGGACGATCGCCGAAGCGAAGGCGCGCCTGTCCGAGATCCTGAGGCTCGTCGACGAAGAGGGGCCCCAGCGCATCGGGGTGCGGAAACAATTCATCGTAGTCCCCGCTGAAGTGTGGGACAAGTGCGATGTCTCCGCGCGCCGACCCCGCCCCGATGAACCGGAGATGCCTCTCGGGCGATGGATCGTCGAGAACATGCGCGGCCTCGGCCCGCTGGAGCTGCCCAGTCGCACGGACAATCCGAACCGCGAGGTCCCCTTTGCCGATGACGAGGACGAGCAATGGTCGGAGTCCTCCTAGACACCAATGTCGTGTCGGAGGGAATGAAGCCCAAGCCGAACCCCTTGGTGCTCGCCTTCCTAGTCGAGACACGAGATCACTGGCTCTCGGTCGTCACTCTGCATGAATTGGAGTACGGCGTGAAAATCCTCCCGCCCGGGAACCGTCGCGAAGGCATCGCGGTTACCGTGGGGAACATCGCTTCCCGCTATCGCGACCGCATCCTGCCGGTGGACCGCGACATCGCCGAGCGCGCTGCCGAGCTGCGTGCGAGAGCGCGGGCGCTCGGGCGGGTGCTAGAGTCGCCCGACTCCATCATCGCGGCGACTGCCGCCGCCGAGGATCTCTGCCTCGCGACGCGGAACGTGTCGGATTTCGACGGCTTGGACCTAGACCTCGTCAATCCATGGGAGGACGTGGCATTGCCTCGCACACGGATCCACGCCGGGTTGCCTCCGAGCGGGTTGCCCCCGGGCAGCTAGCGGATCACCGAGCGGCTGTCGTGCCGTCCAGCAGGGGGACAAGCCGATGCGGAATAGCGGCCGGGGGCCCTAGGCTCGTAGGGCCTTCCCCGCGACGCCACCGGGCAGGCCAGGCGAGCTGGCAGCGCAGGTGCCGGTGCCAGCGGTGTTGAACTTCAATCCGGCGGGTCATCGCCCGATTCGTGATCCGGAAGCTGCCGCTCGGTACCGCGGAAACAGCAGCCAGGCCGGGCGGCTTGGCTGCGCCTGCGCGCCAAGGCGAAGTCACCGGGGCCTGCGCCAGCTTGTCGAGACGGACTCGACCCGGTTGCTGAAATAGGATCTAGCGGAAAGGGTGCGCGGCAGGGTGGCGGCGCTGGCCATGGCCGAGAGCATGGAGGGCTTCGTCAGGGAGGCGGCGACCGGATGGAGCGATCACGTTGGAGGAACGGGACGGCTGGATCGAGCGATTGAACCTAGTCGACTATCACCGATCAGCACGGGCGGCATCAAGATCGGGATGACCCCGTCGCACCCGGAATTTTCATCCATATCGCAGTGATCGAGGACTTCGGCCTTACCGTGGCGGAGGCGGCGCGGATTCTCGGCGTGCGCCACGCGACGCTCGAATGACTAGTGAGTACTTGTGACAAAACCCTGATATTTTGGGAATTCTAGCTGATAGATCCCGACCAAATGATAGCTATAGAAGAAACAGGCTGCGCCAATTACCCGAACTCATTGCCTCATATTCCATTTTCATTGTGAGGATACAGTTAGTTCTGTTCTAGTTGTACACTTTTCCTGAACCTTGTCTCTTCAAGGTTTCAATTCAGGGCAATTCAGATCGCTGCCGACTGCCTATGCAGCCAGCGGCAAGGGTCCCGTCTTGAGACGCTCCCTCTCTCTGTCCCGCTCTCTGTCGCGCACGATCCGGCCCACTCGATGCACGTTCGCCGCCAGGACCGCTAGCCCGATCATCCGCTCGAATCCCTCCGCTCCCCGGTCCATCACCCTGTCCAGACCGCGGCACTCGAGATTGTTGATCGCGGACTCCACGGCCGGGTGCGCCTGCCTCGCAGCCACGAATTCGGGCGCGCCTTCCGTCGCCTTCGCCGCCTTCGACAGCCTCCCCTTCCGCCGCATCGCGTTGCACGACAGCAGTTCCGCCAAGCGCGTCCGGTTCGCCGGGCTGTGAAAGTCCTTGTCGAAGCTGCAGCTCGACAACCCCGCGTACAGCCCCTGCGCCCCCTCGACGATTCCCACCGCTACGTCCGCGTCGCTCCCCTTCCACATCACTTCGTGATTCATCACGAATCGGTGCTCGCTTTCCACGATGCATACCGGAACGCCCGGCTCCACCGGCACCCCCGCTTTTCCTTTCACGCACCAGCGCGTGTGTTCCTCGAAGATCGAGAACACTTTCTCCTCGTGCGGGATCTTCTCCCCCCGCAGCACGCGCCGCTCCACCGGGTCCGCCAGGAGCTGCACGCACCCGAGGTAACTCCTTGCCGCTCGCAAGGTTCCCTGGTCTTCCCCGGCCCGCGCCAGGGCCGCCAGCGCACCCTCCGCCCGCCGCGCTATCTCCAGGGCCGCCTCCAGGTACGACCGCACCCTCTCCGGGTTGGCTTGCCTCCTCTTCGCCTGCCGCACCCGGTTGAATTCCTGCTTCAGCGTCTTCAGCAGCCGCGCGCTCTGCCGCCAGCCCGCGATACCGCGCCCCTTGCACAGTGGCGCAATAGTGCGAATCAGGCAGCGCAACGCGTCCCATAGAAGACTCACGTCCGTCGGGTAGTGCACGTTCGTTTCCACCACGAACGAGTCGCGCCGCGCCTTCAGCGAATCACCTTCCTCGCACCCCGCCAGCGCGTGCCCTTCCTGCACGACCAGCTGATTGATTTCCGCGAGGAGGTCGGGCGTGAGAAGCTTCGGATTCCGGTTGACTGTCCGGTAGCTGAAGACCTGCTCGTCGAGCGTCGCGTTCAGACCGAGGAAGCGCCGGACGTCCGCATGCTTGTTCGCCAGCTCCGTCACGCGGTCGCAGTCGCAATTCAATCCCTGCTTGAGCAGGCCCGGGACGAGAATGTTCCACAGCTGCATGCCGGGACGACCGACGGCAGGGTTGATCTTACCGGACTCGCCTGCGGAAGGATCGCTTCCGTTCTCGCCGTTCCCGCCGTTCCCGCTACTCTCGCCGAGGCCGAGGATACGGCTCTCGAGCAGTGCGAAAACCCTGTCCCGCAACTCCTCGGTGCGATAGATGAATTGTATTCCTAGCAAGATGGCCGGGATATCGTCGCGGGAACGGACGTCGAGATCGATATCCTCGATTGCAGTCCGGCCAAGGGTGAGCTGGATCTCCTGAACGGTCCTCACGGGCGGTTCCTCAACGAAGATTGTCGCACAACCCCCGGAAACGCGCAAGCCGTCCCGGATCGCCCCGATCTTCGTCCCACGGACCTGCTGCAACCTCCCGGAAACTAAGGGCTTGCGCGTTCTGTCACAAGCACTAGTGAATTTGCGCTAGGAAGGTCGAGGCCAGTGAACCGATTCCATCCGCGCCGCGTCGAAACTGCACGCGGGACCTGCCAGCCATCCAAGGCCGGGCTTGAAGAGTCGGTCACGCCTCCGCAGGCGTCACAGGCAGAGGCTGCCCGCCGACTCACCGAACCGGTCGAGACTCCCTACGTCGGCATGCCGCGGCACGATATCTAAACGGGATACTGTTGGGCACTCTACCTTATAATTCCAAAACGCAAACCCGGTCCGCAGCGGGATTCGCAGATGATCCGAACATGGAGACACGTCCTCTTGCAAGACCCGCAAGACCTGCTGCCGGCCAGAGCGACCGGCTAGGCCATGGCCGCCACCTGTTGTATCGCTGCCATTCCGCACGGCACCGATGCTCGCGAAACCGTCACATCCCCCAGACCTCCACGGGCCCGGTGGAGGACTGTTCCCGACGCCGGAACAGCTTGCTTTCCCAAGACGTATTGCGCCGGTCGAACAAGACCAAGTGGCCGGACTCCGCCGCGCAGCGATCCATGTACCCGGCCGTCTGCTCGATTCCGTCGCGGATTGCACGCTCCATGCTCCCGCGCAGGATCTTGCACTCGATCACGCACCTTTCGGTCCGCTCGCCCGTCGGCCAGAGCAGCAGGAGATCCGTGCGCCCACGCCCTAGGCCGTACTCCCGCTCGATGCGGCCGCCGCCATTCACCACCCTCTGCAGGAACGCCTGCAGCAGCAGCTGCGGCCCCGCCTCCTTGTACTGGAAGCGCTCGATCCAGTGTTCCGAGTGCTCTCGGAAGAATTCCTGGAACGCACCCATCAGCTTCGGAACGTCCAGTCCGCCGTCCGAGCGCACGTACCATGCCACGTCCTGGTCCAAGTCCTCCTGCGTGTCGGCAGTGAGCTCCCGCGGCACGACCTCGGCGTAGATGGGATTGGCAATGCGAGGGGAGCCGTCCTGCGCCACGAGGCCTAGGTCCCTGACATACTCCAAGTCACGGGGCTGCGAGCTGCGATACGGTCTTCCAGCGAGAATCGGCTCGATCACGCGTCGCACGCGTTCCTCCCTGAGCTTGTCCGCCAGCTGGTCGATATGCACCGACCGCTGCTGGATCAGAGCCTCTTGCGCCCGCAGGATGTCAGCCTCGTCGATCAATTTGCGCGAGTAGCGTATCCGACCCGCGTCGAAACAGGCCGCGTCGCAGAGGGCGTTCACAAGCCATGGCTGGCCCTGTGTTTGCGTCCAGACTCGCTCCACCGCCCCCGGCTCGAAATCCTGCCCGGTGTCGGAAGTGTGCTGCCCGAGCAGATCGACCACTTCTTCCCGAGAGAAGTTGCCAAGGCGTAGCGACTTCGCGATGACGTTGAACGGGCTGGCGACTACCTTGCCTGAGGTCGCCGACTCGATGCGATAGTCACGCATGTCGCGCATGCCACAAAGCACGATGCTCTGCGGGAAGTGGACTGGCCGCTCGGAGTAGCCGGCGCGCAGCTGCCGTAACACGGAAAGCAGGCTGTCGCCCTCGAGGGAATCGATCTCGTCGATCAGCAGCACCAAGGGCCGCCGGTCGGCCTCCGCCCATCGATACAGGACTTCCGACAGTGCCCTGCGGGCCTTGTAGCGCTGAAGGACTCCCGGCCAGATTTCGTCGACAAGAGAGTCTTTCGCGACCCGGCGAGCACTCGAGCCCAATGCTCCGAGGACACACTCCATCGCGACCTCGACATCTTCGCGAGCAGTCGACGCTTCCTCTAGGCTCGCGTACACGCAGCGGTACTCACCTTCGGACCCGCTGTTCAGCAGGTCCCTCAGTGCCATCAGGGCCGTGGTCTTCCCGGTCTGCCTCGGAGCATGCAAGACGAAGTAATGCTCGTTCCGGATCAAGGCCAGCACCTCGTCCAAGTTCAGGCGACTCAAGGGCGGAATGCTGTAGTGCTTGTCGGCGTTTACCGGGCCCGCCGTGTTGAATTGACGCATTCCCTTCATGATGACCGCTTCTGTCTTAGCGCCCAAGGAGACTCGATCCCCGACCCCTACCGAAGGCGTCAATGCTCTTGCCGCCGACTGTCCGACACCGATCCCACATGTTGTGTCTATTCTGCACGCAGGACAGTGCATTGCCTCGGCGAATGAGGCCAATACTGGGCCGTTGTGCGGCGCGATGACTCGGCGAGGAATCCCAGCAGAGATCCCCGGGGCTGCGCGAGGATCTCCGAGCGACCCTCAGCAGGGCGCGGGCCGAGGGGATGACGCTTGCGGTCAGGGTGCAGAGAGGTTGCAACCGCAAGCATCGGCAGGCATGGGAAGCACAAGGGCTGGCACGGGGTCTGCGGACCGTCCGGAAGGTCAGCCCGCGCTTGATTGCCCGATCCCTCCGCCACGTCCGGCTCTACGATCACAGCGACGATCAGCGACCGCGGCAAGTCCCGAATCGCGGCACGGTGCCTGACGCAGTGGACCGGCTCGGCAACGGTCGGTCCGCACTTCGCTCCCGGCGAAGGCCAACTTGACCTCGAGGCGTGCAACCGCCGCGGGTGCCCGCGCGCAGCCGCAAGACCATGGGCCGTGCCGGGAGCCGGCGCGGGAAGCGAGAGACCCCGCCGCCACTCGACTCGGCCCGTCGGGCAGCCCGCCCCCCGGCGGCCGCCACAGTCCGTCACGGGTCGCTCCGCCCGATCCAGGGCCGATGCGGTTGCGCTACAATCTCGCTGCGGTTTCCGGCGCGGCTCCTGTCGCGTCGCTGCGCGGAAGGGAGGCGAAGCGGTGAAGATTCCCGTAAGCATCACCATCAACGGCCGCCGGTTCGAGAGGGATGTCGAGCCGAGGCTGCTGCTGGTCCATTTCATTCGCGACGTGCTGGGACTGACCGGCACCAAGGTGGGGTGCGACACGAGCCAGTGCGGCGCCTGCACGGTCCTGCTGGACGGCGTCTCGGCCAAGTCCTGCACCTGCCTCGCGGTCCAGGCCGACGGCGCCTCGGTTACAACGATCGAGGGCCTGGCCGGCGGCGACGGGCTGCACGCGCTGCAGGAGTCGTTCTGGAACAAGCACGGCCTGCAATGCGGGTTCTGCACGCCCGGGATGATCATGGCCTCGCACGAGCTGCTGCGCTGCAACCCGGAGCCCTCCGACGACGAGATCCGGCACGGCCTGGAAGGCAATCTCTGCCGCTGCACCGGCTACCAGAACATCGTCCGCGCCGTGCGTGACGCGGCGGCAGGAGGTGCGGCATGAGCGCGTCCACGTTCGGTTCCGGAATCCGGCGGCGCGAGGACCCGCGGCTCATCACCGGCACCGCCAAGTACACCGACGACATCGTCCTGCCCGGCATGCTGCACGCCGCCCTGGTGCGCAGCCCCTACTCCCACGCCCGTATCGGCGGCATCGACACCTCGGCAGCGGCGAGCGCGCCCGGCGTGGTCGCCGTATACACCAGCGCCGACGCGGAAGGCGAGATCGCGCCCGCGCCTTGCGCTTGGCTCCTGCCCAACTCAGCCCTCAAGATCGCCGACTACCACTGCCTGGCGAAGGACACTGTCCGCTACGTGGGCGACATCGTGGCCGTCGTCGTTGCCGAAACCCCCAGCCAGGCCTGCGACGCGCTCGACCTGATCGATGTCGACTACGAGCCCGTGGACGCGGTCGTCCGGCCCAAGGACGCCGCAGCCGAGGGCGCGCCGCAGCTCCACGCCGAGATCGAGGGCAACCAAGCGTTCCACTGGACGGTCACCGGCGGAGGCGACATTGACGAGGCCTTCGCCAACGCGGAAGTCGTCGTCAGGGAGACGATCGTCCAGCAGCGCCTGATCCCGAACGCCATGGAGCCGCGCGCCGCCATCGCGAGCTACGTCCCGGCGACAGGCGAGCTGACGCTCTGGAACACGACACAGAACCCGCACATCGTGCGCTTCCTCTGCTCGCTCGTGAACGGCGTGCCGGAGGACAAGCTGCGCGTCATCGCGCCCGAGGTGGGCGGCGGGTTCGGCAGCAAGATCGCAGTCTACCCGGCCGACTTCCTCACGGTCTTCTGCTCGAAGAAGCTTGGCGTGCCGGTCAAGTGGGTGGAGAGCCGCAGCGAGAACTACCAAGCCACCACCCACGGGCGCGACCACGTGCAGGAGATCGAGCTGGCGGCGACCAAGGACGGCCGGATCACGGGCCTGCGGGCCACGGTCTGGGCGGGCATGGGCGCCTACCTGTCCACGGCGGCGCCGGGCATCCCCACCATCCTGCACGGCCTGATGCTCTCCGGCGTCTACGACATCCCGGCCATCCACGAGGACGTCTACGGCCTGTACACCAACACCACTCCCGTGGAAGCGTATCGCGGTGCCGGCCGTCCCGAGGCCACATTCATGGTCGAGCGCCTCGTCGACTTGCTGGCTGCGGAGCTCGGCATGGATCCGGTCGACGTGCGCCGGCGCAACTTCATCCCGAAATTCGACAGCGGCCACGACGTGGTCACCGGCCTCACCTACGACAGCGGCGATTACGGAGGGGCGCTGGCGAAGCTGCTGGGCGAGGCGGGCTACCGCGACCTGCGGGCCGAGCAGGCCGCAGCGCGCGAGAGCGGCCGGTACATAGGGCTCGGGCTCTCGACCTACGTCGAGATCTGCGGCCTCGGGCCTTCGCAGGTGGCGGGCGCGATCGGCTTCCAAGGCGGCCTGTGGGAGAGCGCGATCCTTCGGTTCCACCCGAGCGGCAAGGTCCACGTCATGATCGGCGCGTCCCCGCACGGACAGGGCGAGGAAACGACCTTCGCCCAGATCGTAGCCGGCGAGCTCGGCGTCTCGCCGGACGACGTCAAGGTGATCCACGGAGACACCGACAACACCCCCATGGGCTGGGGCACTTACGGCAGCCGCACCACGGCGGTCGGGGGCGCGGCCCTTGCCGTGGCCGCGCGCAAGATCCGCGACAAGGCCACGATCATCGCCGCGCACCTGCTCGAGGCAGCCGTCGAGGACATGGAGTACGACGACGGCAAGTTCTTCGTGAAAGGCTCCCCGGACTCGAGCAAGACGATCCAGGACATCGCCCTCATGGCCAACGTGGCGTGGAACCTGCCGGAGGGGGTCGAGGCCGGCCTCGAGGCCACCTCCTTCTACGACCCGCCCAATTTCGTCTTCCCCTACGGCGCCCACCTCGCGGTGGTCGAGGTCGACCCCGAGAGCGGCAGCGTGGATCTCAAGCGCTACGTGGCCGTGGACGACTGCGGCCCGCAGATCAACCCGGTCATCGTCGAGGGCCAGGTCCACGGCGGCATCGTGCAGGGCATCGGTCAAGCGCTCTGGGAGGAGGGCGTGTACGACGACGGCGGCCAGCTGGTCACGGGCACGATGCTCGACTACGCGCTGCCGCGGGCCGACCGCCTGCCCGACATCGAGGTCCATTCCACCGTCACGCCCTCGCCCCACCATCCGCTCGGGGTCAAGGGCATCGGCGAGGCCGGCACGATCGCCTCGACGGCGGCCGTCTATAACGCCGTGATCGACGCACTGCAGCCGCTCGGCGTGGGGAGCGTGAACATGCCGCTGACGCCAGAGCGGGTCTGGCGCTCCATTCAGGACGCGCAAGGGAGGAATTGAGCCATGTACGCACCCGAGTTCGACTACTACCGGGCCGGCTCGGTGGCGGAAGCCGCCGAGCTCCTGGCCAAGCACCCCGACTCCAAGCTCCTAGCGGGCGGCCACAGCATAGTCCCGGCCCTGAAGCTGCGCCTCGCAGCCCTCTCGGCGCTGATCGACATCGGACGCATCGACGCGCTCCGCGGCATCCAGGCCGACTCGGGCTCGATCCGCATCGGGGCCCTCACGACCCACGCCCAACTCGCCGCGTCGGAGACCCTCCAAGCCAGCGCTACCGCCCTGTCCGAGGCAGCCGGCATGATCGGCGATCCGGCCGTGAGGAATCGCGGCACAGTCGGCGGCAACGTAGCGCACGCCGACCCGGCCTCCGACCTGCCGACCGTGCTGAGGTGTCTCGACGCCGAGTTCGTCATCGAGGGGGAGGCTGGCGAGCGCCGCGTGCCGGCCGCGGGCTTTTTCGAAGGCCTCATGACGACCGCGCTCGGCGAGGGGGACATCCTCACCGCCATCGAAGTGCCCGTCGCCGGGGAGGGCGAGGGTTCCGCGTACGCTAAGTTCGCCCATCCGGCGTCCAGGTACGCGGTGATCGGCGTGGCGGCGCGGGTCGCCGCCCGCGAAGGCCGCTGCACGGCCGCGAGCGTGGCCCTTGGCGGGCTCGCGCCCGCCCCGGTGCGCGCCGGGGACGTCGAGCAAGCGCTGCTCGGCGGGCCGCTCAGCGACGAGGCAGTCGCCGCGGCCTCGCGGCTCGCGGCCGATTGCCTCGAAGACGACGAGGTGCTAGGAGACCTGTACGCTTCGGCGGAGTACCGCAAGGCCGTGGTCCACGCCTGGGTGCGGCGCGCCGTCGCCGCGGCCGCTGCGCGCTGCGGCTGATCGCCCGGCTCCGCACATGGCCGATTCCAGCCCGCTTCCCGGTTCCATCGGCGCACTGGACTCGATGCTGGCGCGGGAGGAGTACGTCTCCGACCGAGCCTTGTCGGTGGCCGTGTACCTGGCACTGCGACTGAAGCGGCCGCTCCTGCTCGAAGGCGAGGCCGGCGTCGGCAAGACCGAAGTCGCCAAGGCGCTTGCAGCGGCGCTCGGGCGCGAACTGATCCGGATGCAGTGCTACGAGGGTCTCGACATCAGCCACGCCGTGTACGAGTGGAACTACTCGCGGCAGATTCTCGAGATCCAGCTCATGCGCGGCGGCGGGGATCTCGACCGGCAGACGGCCGCGAAGGAGCTGTTCCGGCGCGAGTTCCTGATCGAGCGGCCCCTGCTGAAGGCGCTGGAGTACGCCGGGCCGCCTCCCGTCCTCCTGATCGACGAGCTCGACCGGGCCGACGAGGAGTTCGAGGGCTACCTGCTCGAGATGCTCTCGGACTACCAGATCACGATCCCGGAACTGGGCACGGTCAGGGCCGCGCGCCCTCCGATCGTCCTCATCACTTCGAATCGGACCCGCGAGCTGCACGACGCGCTCAAGCGGCGCTGCCTGTACTGCTGGATCGACTATCCCGACTTCGAGAAGGAGCTGCGCATCGTCAACGCGAAGGTCCCTCAGGCCTCGCGAGCGCTCAGTGAGCAAGCGACGGCGTTCGTTCAAGAGCTGCGCAAGGCCGATCTTTACAAGACGGCGGGCGTGTCGGAGACGCTCGACTGGATCGCCGCGATCGTGGCGCTGGACGCGGACCGGCTCACGCCCGAGCGGATCGACGAGACGCTCGGCATCCTCCTGAAGAACCAAGAGGACATGCAGGCGGTGCGGGGGGAGCCGGTGCGGGCGATGCTGGACCGGGCGGAACATCGCGGGGTGCGCATGAGCTACGCCGGCCAGGAGCCGAGCACAGCATGGGCCACCTCCTCGAGAATCTGACGCAATTCGCGCGCCTGCTGCGCTCGCTCGGGCTGGCCGTCCCGGCCGGGAGCACCATCGACGCGACGCGGGCCGCGCAGCATGTCGATCTCGGGAAGAGGGACGAGTTCCGGTTCGCCCTCCGCGCCGTGCTGGTGCGGAGGGCCGAGGACCTGCAGGTGTTCGACAGGGCTTTCCGCGCCTTCTGGACCAAGCCGGCTGGAACGGGCACCAAGCTGGACCTGCGGCCGCTGGGCAGCGAGCGACGCTTCGGGGACCCGGTCGTCGAAATGGAGTCTCTAGGCGCCGGGGAGGACAGTTCCGCTCGCGAGCGCGACGAACGTGCCGAGCGCGTGAGGATCGCAACCTACAGCGACAGGGAGGTGCTGCGCGAGAAGGACTTCAAGAACCTCTCTGCAGAAGAGACCGCCCAAGCCGTCCGCCTGCTGCGCGAGATGGAATGGCGGCCGGCCCCGCGAACAACCAAGCGCTGGGTGCCCGGCCGGGGCGCCGCGCCCGACCTGCGCAGGTTCCTCGCGGCGTGCGCCCGGCCGGGAGCGGCTGGCGACAAGCCGCCGACCAAGGGGAGGAAGGCCGCGCCACGGCGGCTGGTGCTGCTGTGCGACATCAGCGGCTCGATGGAGCGGTACACCCGCATGCTGCTGTGGTTCGCCTGCTGCCTAGCGGGCAGCTTGGACCGCGTGGAAGGGTTCGTCTTCGCGACGCGCCTCACCCGGATTACGCATAAGCTGCGCGCCCGGCACGAGAGCAACCCCTTCCGGGAGATCGCGCAACTAGTCCCCGACTGGTCCGGGGGAACCCGCATCGGGGAGGCGTTGCGCGCCTTCAACGTGCAATGGGCACGCCGGGTGCTGGGTCGCAGCGCGGTGGTGCTGGTCGTCTCGGACGGCTGGGACCGCGGGGATCCGGCCGTGGCGCGACGCGAGGTGTCGCGACTGAGCCGCTCCTGCCACCGGCTGATCTGGCTGAGCCCGCTGCTCGGCTCGCCTAGGTACAAGCCGCTCACCCGGGGCATCCGGGCGGTGCTTCCGTTCGTTGACGATTTCCTGCCCGTCCACAATCTGGCGAGCCTCGACCGTCTGGCCGCTCACTTGAACAGTCTTCCGGCCGAGTCGCGTACACGTCGTGCGGGCGAGGGACGGGCGCGCACCGTCTGGTAGCCTTGCGGAGTATCCCGTCTCATGGATTTCAAGAGTGCGTACCGCTTCGCGGCCGAGCCTAGGGAGGTGTTCGACGCATTGACGGACCCGCAGACGGTAGCCAGCTGCCTGCCCGGCTGCGACGAGCTCGAACCGCTCGGAGAGAACTGCTACCAAGCCGAGATGACGCTCGGCGTCGCAGCCATCAAGGGGCGCTTCCGGGGCACCGTCGAATTGCACGACCTGAACCGCCCGGCTTCCTTCACGTTGCGAGTGGCCGGCAAGGGGACCGCCGGCTTCGCCAGAGGGGAGGCGCGCATCTCGATCAGCGAGTGCGACTCGTCCAGTTCGGTCGCCGTGCGGGCCAAGGCGCAGGTCGGCGGCCCGGTCGCGCGCGTGGGCCAGCGGCTGCTGGTTGGCACGGCCAAGATGATCACGGACAAGTTCTTCGCGTGCCTGCGGAAGAAAATAGAGGGTGAAGCGTAAGGGAATTCTACGCCGGCACGGAGAAGTTCGACCGCGAGGCGGTCAAGCACTCGGACGGCGAGTAGGTGCGCGGGTCCGCGCCCGGCACTAGCGTGGAGTCTTTCCGGCCCCTGTTCAAGCGCGGCCTCTACGAGACGCATCACTGCATGAGCGCCCGGCAGCTGCACCGCTACGTGACCGAGTTCGCGGGGCGTCGCAAAGCCCGTGACTGCGACAGCGCGGAGCAGATGCGCCGCATGGCTCGGGGCCTGTTCGCCAAGATCCATACGTACCGGCAGCTGACCGGGAAGGCCGCAGCGGCCTGAGCCCCGGCGGCAGCCGGCCGAGCAGCACGCCTCGAGCCGAGCAGCCGCACGCGCCGGTGCGGGTGGACTCCCGGGCCGGTCCCGTTTCGCCGGTCGCGCCGCGGTTCCGGATCGGAATCCGCCTGGCCGAAGGCAAGCTCCGCCTCCTGCCAGCTACCCGCCCTCGATCAACGATACCTTCGAGCTCGGTTCGACTCGAGGCGGCGGCCGCCCGGCCCGCCAACCCTGAGATCTTCAAGCTTGGCGTCGCATGGGAGCGCGAGACTTCCGCGGCGGCGGGTCGCGCCGCAATGCGCTAGGCACAGGCCCGCCGCGCAACGGCGCTGCCTGCTCGCTCCAGCCGAACCGCGCGCGCGGGGCGCCTGAATGCGCCGTCCGGGAATCGGATCGAACGGCGCCGACGCAGCCGAATCCACTACAATCGTGGCGCCATGCTTAGCCGTCGCGAACTCGGGCTGTCGGCGGCCGCGCTCCTCGCAGCGTGCGGCCGGACAACGGAATCGGATGCCGAGCCCGCCGCACCCAGCGGCCCCCTTTACTTCGACCTGCACATCGACACCCCCGGTCGGCTCGTGGCCGAGGGGCTCGACATGGGCGAGAGCCCGGAGTACAGCCAAGTCGACATACCTAAGATGCGCCAAGGAGGCCTTAATGCCGGTTTCTTCGCGGTCTTCAGTTCCGCCCGCAGCAAGAAGCCGGTCGAGTCTGTCAAGGACGCGCTCAGAATCACGGACGTGATCGTCCAATCGGTCAACCGTCATCCCGACGACCTGTTCCTGGGGCTGAAGGCCGACGACGCCCTGCGCGCGCAGCGCGAGAACAAGATCGCTGTCTTCCTCGGTGTCGAGGGAGGGCACATGATCGATTCGAGCGTGGAGGTCCTGCGACAGCTCTATCGCCTCGGGGCGCGGTACCTGGGGCTCACCCACAGCGGGAACACGCCGTGGGTCGGCGCAGCCGAGTACCAGGACGAGGGACCGGAAGGCCTGACCGACCACGGCCGCGAAATCGTTCGCGAAATGAACCGCATCGGCATGATGGCCGACCTTTCGCACGCCTCGGAACGGGCGTTCTACGACACCGTCGAGGTGTCGTCGGCTCCGGTCCTGAACACGCACGCGGCGTGCAAGGCCGTAGCCAATCACGCGCGCAACCTGACCGACGGCATGCTCAAGGCCCTGGCTCAGAACGGCGGCGTGCTCGGCGTCGCTTACTACGCCGGCATGCTGGACGACGACTACAGGGCCCGCTTCCCGGAGCTGCGCGAGATCGGACGCAAGCGCGCGCAGGTGCGGAAGGAATTCGCGGGCGACCTGAAACGCCTCTCCGAGGAGCTCTGGCAGCTGAACCTAGCCGAGGTGGACATGATCGGGGCCCCGCCCCTGAGCCGCCTCGTGGACCACATCGAGCACGCCGCCACCGTCGCGGGCATCGACCACGTCGGACTGGGATCGGACTACGACAGCGTCGGACTGAAGCTGCCCCAGGGACTCGAGCACATCGGCAAGACTCCGAACCTAGTTGCCGCGCTAGAGGAACGCGGCTTCTCGGACGAGGACGTGGCCAAGATCATGGGCGGGAACGTGCTGCGAGCGCTCCGGCAAGCCGAAGCCGGCGCCGCGTAGGGGGGACGCCAATTTCCGAAGCGGCCACGAGGCCGAGCTTCCCCGTCTTGAAAGGCGATTCCCCGGGAGCAACACTGGCACGCGGAGAGCAGGGCTCAGACATCCCGCGGTCGAGGGCCGGAGCGAGTCCCGGACCAGCCGAAAATCGTTACTCAAAGCGTCAAGAGTCTTCTCCAAGGGGTGGCACTATCCTGTCTACATCTTGTACGTCTCTGTGACGCATGCGCATATGGAGGACAGGTGTCTGAAACTACTCGTGACGCACTGAGTGATTTCACAAGCAGTCTCCGGGATCGGCGGAATGCCGCCCGTTTCATTTGTCATGTCGCGCTAGTGAGGCGGGTCCACTCGGCTGGAGCCTTCATGCTGGCCGTCGGACGGAGTGTCACGCGCCTCAACGGCGGCGAGACCGGTCCGTGCTCATCCGGGCCGGGGCCGCTTGCGGCCCGTGGGCTTCTCGCGGTCCGTCGGAGCCGTCCCATATAGCGACATCGCTAGTCAGACGACCACGGGATGTTGAACACCGGACCATGCGGGCAATAATGGATTTGGCAGGATTATACGAGTGCAGGACCAAGGGAAGCCCCCCGACTGCCCACTCACAGCTTGTCATCTACGAAGATAGGTCGTAGAGAACGACCTCGCCTCAATTGACGAGATCTCGCACGATGCTCACGCAGGAGAGACGATCAGTCGTAGTGTCGCAGAGTATAACGATTGGACGAAACTCTCAGAAAATTGATCATTGGAGAAGACGTTCCCAAGCCTCTTGATGGAACGCCATCATCAGGGCAGTGTCACCCCTAGACAATATGAGTCTTGAATTCATAGGTACTCTTGGAATCTCGCAGAATCGGCTTCACGCAACGAATTCAAACAACACCAAGGAAAGAGGTGCTTGAGATTTCGGCCGAAATTCGTTCTCTTGTGAATTCTTTGGTTACTCACTGTCACTCTCCAATCCATATATTTCATTCTATCTCGTCTAGGGGCCGAATTCATTCGAATCTCTGAGCTAGATCGGGCCGCTACGCTGCCTCCTTCAGGCGAAACTCGTTCAGATTTATGCGCTCTCTGACTCTGAGCATCGGTCTTACTCGATTCTTACGAACCGCAAGAATTTCTAGACCTTCTACTCGCTTAGACTCGACTGGATTTCATTTCATCAACCGGTCCAATGCCTGCCATTTCAGGATGTTGATCACCGACTCCTCTGCCGGATACTTGGGTCGCCTCTCCTTGCGCCCCGGTATATCCTCACGCTCCGTCGCCGTCCTCAAGAGCTTCCCTTTCCGAGCCACTTCATTTGGGTCAAGCAGGGCGCCCACCGCATTCCGGTTCGCTTGGACCCGAGATCATGCGTCAGAGCTTAAGCGCACGAGATCCCAGGACATCTCGGTCGTCTCCGCGATGGTGCCTTCCGTCGCGCCCGTGTCGTTCCTCGTCCAAGCCACTTCGTCGCTCGGAACAAATTGACGCTCCCTCACCACAAGTCGAACCGAAGGTCACAGGCCCGACGGCACTCCGCCTCCTCCTTCGCGCGGGACCGACTACAGCGGCATCTCGAGGTTTCTCTCGAGGGCCGCCCGACCCGCTCCGGGCGCGCGATTCCCCCGCTTGGGTGCATCCCGGTACCCACGTCATGTTCCGTCGCCGCTGTCTCGGGACCAGAAGTGACCCCGCGGGCATCGCGACTTCCACCGCCCTATATAGTGCCTGTGACAAAACTCGTATCCCTTTGACAACAAGGACGTTAGGTCCAATCTCTCAAGGCGAAGATTTCACTGGAATGCTACGACTAGTCCGAAATCCTGCCAATTCTGGGTAGAGCGTGGAAATCTTCGCGATTGGCGGCTGAGCTTCTTTCGGAGAATTCCGATCGTGCCGGGTCTCACGGTGAACCTCAGCAAGTCGGGGCCGTCCTTGACGGCCGGCGTTCGGGGTGCGGGTCTGACGATCGGCCCGCGAGGAGCGCGGGCCTCGGCCGGCATTCCGGGCACTGGCCTCGGCTATAACCACTACCACATCGTCCGGCCGTCGCCCTGCGCGACGAAGCGAGACAGAGGAGCCCGACCTGGGATTGTACGACGAACAGTTTGGCGAGGACGACGAGCCGCGGCCCGACGCCGGCGCGCCCCGCAAGATGAGCTTCACCGACTCCGATGTCTAGATGACGTGGTGTCTCTTCCGAGTAGTCCCATATATTGTGGTAATATCCGTATGCATCCTAGACGGATCCCGACGGCTTGCGGGCCGGATCCTGCCCGCGGCGAAGTTAATGTAGTGCCACGGAATGACTTCGATCGCCATCCCGTGCTAGGAAGCGGCCCGTTTTCCGAGTGCGCCGGAGGAAGCCGTGATCTCGCGGTGCCGTCCTGGATATAGAACTATCCGAGCAAGTTACTACCTCATGCAGTTGTCCGGCCGGGCACCCGCAGGAGTTCCCGGCACCTTCGGAGGAATCACGAACACGGGCTTGACCGGTCGCTTTCCGTAGTGCTGCGATTGAGGGCGATGTTCCTGCGATCCAAGAAGGTCGGCAACCACACCTACGTGCAGCTCGTCGAGAACTCCCGCGACGGCTCCAAGGTGCGCCGGAAGATCCTCGCCTCTCTCGGGCGACTCGACCGGCTCCGGGACAGCGGCGCGCTCGACCGCCTGCTCGTGTCCGGGGCGCGCCTCTCGCGCCACGCCGCGGTGCTGGCCGAGCGCGAGACGCCGGCCGAGGGCCTCCCCTGCCGCGTGACCGGCCCCGCGCTCGTCTTCGAGCGCGTGTGGCAACTCACCGGCTGCCAGGGGGCCCTGCGCGCGGCCCTGCGCGGTCGCCGCTTCCGCTTCGATGCCGAGCGCGCCGTGTTCCTCGCGGTCCTGCACCGCCTGCTCGCTCCGGGCTCCGACCGCAGCGCCATCGACTGGAAGGCCGACCAAGCCGTCGCGGGGGCCTCCGCGCTGGAACTGCAGCACCTGTACCGCGCGATGGCCTGGCTGGGCGGGCCGGTGCGGGAAGTGGCGGTGCGGGATGATCAGGGCCCGCCGGGCGGCGCTACGTGGTGTGTCGCAACGAGCGACAGGCGCGTCGCGATCGCGCGGTGCGCGAGGAGACCGTGGCGAAGCTGCGCGAGCGTCTCGGCGCCGGCGCCAAGCGCTTGGCGGGGAATCGCGGCTTCCGGCGCTATCCGGCCGAGGACGAGGGCGAGGGGGGCCGGGGCTTCCGCATCGACGAGGACCGCATCGCCGACGAGGAGCGCTTCGACGGGGTGTGGGCGCTGCGCGTCAAGGCCCCGCTAGGAGCCACCGAGGCGGCCTTGAAGTACAAGGAGCTGTGGCGCGTAGAGCGCTGCTTCCGCGAGTCGAAGTCGCTGCTGCGCACGCGCCCGGTGTTCCACCGCACGGACGAGGCGATTCGGGGGCACGTGTTCCGCTCGTTCCTGGCCTTGGTGCTGAGGCAGGACCTGCAGCGGCGCCTGCGGGAGGTCGGCGCGGCGGTGGAATGGGCGGACCTAATACGGGGCTTGGCGCGGTTGCAGGAGATGATGGTTGCGCACGGAGGCGAGCGAGGCGGTGAAGCGGGCGCTGAGCTGCGTGGGAGCGCGCCTGCCGCCGATACTGCGCCGGGAAGAGGGCAGCGACCTGGCCGTCTGAATGGAGGCGGGGCATCCCGGTCGTCTGAAGGGACCAAGCTGACCACAAACCCCGTGCGATGGCACCCGGCGGTCACCGGCGTGGTGCTAATTCGCCCCTGCTGCAGCTCCTAAGTTGTTGAAGCACCAATACTTACAATTTCAAACTGTCGAAGATCAGCTAGAGTCGGCGGGCCGGGGTGACGGCTTGGACGCGAGCAGCCTCCCCGCGGGCCGCTTCGATGACCCCGCGGACCGGCTGCAAGGCGAGGTCGGCCCGTCCTCGCACGGCGGCCCTTCGCGAAGCCGACCTTCGGCCCTCGCTTCCCTGACCCGGAAGCTGACCTGCACGGCGGCTCGCGTGGCACCGCTCCGCCACCGCCCACTTGGACGGTGCGCACAAAGTCCCGCGGTATCCGGGCCGGCAGCAAGCCGTCGCCGCTGCCGACGGCGCCAGATCCGCTCCGGCTGAGGCACTCCAGCCGGGAATCCCTAGCGCTGGCCCGTCGCTCCGACGTTGATGAACGGCACGGTGCCTCCCGTGACCTGGGGCAGGACGCCATCCCACTTCTCGATCGCCCGCAGCTGCAGGATCGTATCCGTGATCGTCTCGCGCTGGAGCCGCTGAGACTCGGCCTCCGCCCGCGCCGCGGTGATCGTCTGTTCCGCCTCGATCTTGATCCGGTCTAGGTCGCGCTGCGCCTTGAGCGCCTCCTGCTCGGCCGTCTGCTTCGCCTCGATCGCTTGGTTGAATACATCCGAGAAGTTGAAGTCGACGATGTTGAATTCGTCCACGATGATGTTGTGCGGCACCAGCCGCTCCGTGAGCATGTCCTTGATCCGCGCCGAGACCTCGCCGCGCCGGGTGATTAGTTCCTCCGCTGTGAACTGGGCCGTAGCGGCCTTGACGGCCTCCTGCACGGACGGATCGATCAGGCGCTGCATGTACAACGTGCCGACGTCCTGGTAGATACGCCAGGCCTCCTCGGGTGAGATGTGGTAGTTGAGCGCGATGCGCGAATGAACGGTCTGCAGGTCCTTGGACGACGCGGAAGCGTCGGTTTCCGACTTTTGGATCCGCACGTCTATCGGAATGATCGCCTGGATGAGCGGGATCTTGAACTGCAGCCCCTCGCCGCGCACGCCCTCCTGGACGCCGCCGAACTTCGAAAACACCACGCCTCGCTCGCCTGCACCGACCACTTGGAACGAGTTGTACAGGATGACGAGCGCCACCACCCCCGCGACGACCAAGGTCACACTGACTCCGACCGTGCGTTGGACCACGTCGCCCAGAGATTCGCTTTGAAGATCCGTGTTCATGTCATTCCCTCCCGCGCCTACATTGCCCCCGCCAAGCCCAAACTTAGCCCGGCCTCGCATTGCACGAGGCGCGAAGCACCATTCCCTAGCCTACGGGGTCTCGGATGCCGGCTCGAGAGGGACTCGGCGCGGCAGCCGGAACGCGAAGATCGCAGTGCCCGCGGCCGTGGCGACGTACTGCCGCCCGTCGAAGCGGTAGGTGACCGCCGGGGCCCGCACGGCGCCTCCCGCCTGCAAGCGCCACAGGGGCTTGCCGGTCGCCGCGTCGAGCGCCATGAAGTAGCCCTCGGCCGTGCCGGCGAACAGCAGGCCGCCCCCCGTCGAGAGCATGCCGCTCGTCGGCGGGCTCACTAGCGGAAAGCGCCAGCGCTGGTCGCCCGTTGCCGGGTCCAACGCGATGATCGAGCCCTCTCGCGGCTGGCCGGTCACGTTCTCCATCGCGCTGCCGAGATAGAACTCGCCTTCCACGAAGTCCTGGGTGGCCCCGTGGTAGATCTGGCAGCCGTCGCCGCTGTTGAAGTAGTACAAGCCCGTCCCGGGGCTGTAGCTCGTCGCGTGCCAGTTGTGGCCGCCGCCCATGCCGGGGCACGTCAGCGTGCCCTCGTCGGTGGGCGTCCGGCCCGGGATGAGGATCGGGCGCCCGTCCGGCCCGATGCCGTCGGCCCAGTTGACCTCGGTGTAGGCGCGGGCGAAAAGGAACTCGCCGGTAGCGCGGTCGAGCGCATAGAAGTGCCCGTTCCGGTTGGCATGCACCAGAGCCCTGCGAGGCCTGCCGTCGACCTCGACGTCCACCAGCACCGGGTCGGCAACCGCGTCCCAGTCGTGAACGTCGTGCGGCGTGAACTGGAAATGCCAACGTAGCTCGCCGGTGTCCGCGTCCAACGCGAGCATGGAATCGCTGTAGAGGTTGTCGCCTGGACGCGGGGCGCCGTCCAAGTCGGGCCCGGGATTCCCGGTGCCCCAGTAGATCAGGTTCAGCTCCGGGTCGTAGCTTCCCGTGATCCACGTGGACGCCCCGCCGCGCTTCCAAGAATCGCCGCCCCAAGTCTCGTTGCCGGGGTCGCCAGGGCCAGGCACCGTCCAGAACCGCCACGCCCGCCGGCCCGTCGCGGCGTCGTAGGCGTCAATGAAGTCGCGGGTCCCGAACTCGGCTCCCGCGATGCCGACCACGACCTTGTCGCCGACGATCAGCGGGGCCACCGTGTTGGAATAGCCCTTGCGGTAGTCGGCGGACTCGACCTCCCAGATCACTTCGCCCGTCTTCGCATCGAGGGCGACCAAGGTGGCCTGCGCGTTGACCTTGTAGAGGCGCTCGCCGAGCATGGCGAAGCCTCGGTTGGGCTGCCCGCAGCACAGCGCCAAGTCGGGCGGGACCGGCTCGGAGTAGTGCCACAGCTGGCGGCCGGTCCTCAGGTCCAAAGCCCAGGCGTGGTTCGACGGGCCCGTAACGTACATGACGCCGTCCCGAACCAGCGGGGTGGTCTGGAACTTGCCGGGGACGTTCGACTGGAAGATCCACGCCGGGACGATCCGGCCAACGTTCTCGGCGCTGATCTCGTCCAAGGGCGAGTAGCGCCACGCGGAATAGTTGCGGCCGTACATCAGCCAGGACTCGTTGTCTCCCTGGGAGCCGAGCAGCGCGACCGCGTCCACCGGTCCCTGGGCCGACAGGCCGCCCGCAAGCAGGATGCCAATGCTCAATGCCACCTTCACCGTCGGTCTCCTTGGCCGCGCAGGCTCCGCATGTAGGCGAGCAGGCTCCGTTGCTGCTCCTCGGTCAGGATGTCGCCGTAGGTGGCGGGCATGAGCGACACGAACTCCCGCTCGACCGAGGCCACCTCCTCCCGGAGATACGAATGGAACCGGCCCGACGCGTCGATCAGCTGCGCCGAGAAATCGTCGAAGCCCCGCCCGATGCCCTGCACAGCGCGCCCGTCGCGCCTGACGACCCTCACTACGTAGTAGCCGGGCGGGAGATCCTTCTGCGGATCCAGCAGCGCGTCGCGCAAGTACGCGGCGCTGCGAGCGCGACCGATGCGCGTGAGGGAGGGGCCGAAGAGCCCGCCCAGCTGGCCGACTCGATGGCAGCCGCCGCAGCCGCCCCGATTCCAGAACAGCTCCTCGCCCTGCGCCGGATCCCCGCCAAGCACCTCGTCGTCGCGGGCCGCGAAGGTCCGCAGGTAGGCGACCATCCGCCAGATGTTCTCCTCGGTGCTGCGGGCGCCGAAGGCAGGCATCTCGGTCCCCGGCACGCCGTTCGCGATTACGCGATAGATCGCCAGGTCCGTGTCGCCGGCCTCGAACTCGCCCCGGTTCAGGGCCGGCCCGCGACCGCCTTCGGCATGGATGCCGTGGCAGGCCGAGCAGCGCAGGCGGAAGCTCGCCTGGCCGACGCCGGTCGACGCCTCGTCGCCGTGGAACGGGCTGCTCTCCAGTTCCTGGCCCTGCGCGACGGCCAGCCCGGCCGCCAGCAGCGCCGCGATGCCCCTGTGCATCCACCGCAGGATAGGACGACCGCCCGCCCCACGTCAACCTCGGGCCGGCTCGGGCTCCGGATATGCCCGTGGATAATGGGACGGCGATGAGACTCCTCGCAACGCTTCTGCCTCTGCTGCTGCTCCCCGCGGCCAGCCCCGGCCGAGAGCGCCCCGTGCGGGCACTCAACATCGAGTTCGGGATCAAGGATGCCGAGCCCCAGGTCTGGGACGGCTCGCTCGAAATCGACAAGGGGGAGATCGTCGACCTCCGGGGATACCGGTTCAAGGAGGGCGAATCGATCGGGCCGGACCACTCGTGGGTGGCCCGTACGGACCCGTGGGTCCGCCCGACCGGCGGCATGCACCCGCACGAACTGCCGTTCCCCCACGTCACACGAGTCCAGACGGTCGGCGTGACGCTGTACTACCGCGCGCCCGAAGACGCGACGGTCAGCGTCAAGACGGCCAACGGGGACTTTTTCTTCAAGCCGGCCGATCTGCCGCCGTCGGACTCGATGCACATCCTGTCGACGAAGGTCGAGGTGCGGCGCGTGCCGCCCGTGGAGGCGGTGACCACGGACGAGTACGAGGACGACTACCCGGCGATGGCCATGTCGGACGACGGCACCCTGTCCCTAGCCTGGATCGGGTACCGGAACGAGAGCGACCAGGTGTTCGCGCGCGACCGCTCGGACGGGGCATGGGGCGCGATCGAGACCGTGCAAGGCGCCGCCGGCGACCTGCAGGGACTGGACACCGCCTACGGCCGCGACGGCACGTTGGAGCTTGTCTGGGCCAGGCGGCACGGTGGGGACTGGCACATCATGCATTCCCGGCGGTCCGGCGGGGCGTGGAGCGCGCCGCAGGCCGTGACGTCCGGGCCGGGCAACAACATCTTCCCCGCACTCGCCAGCGACCGGCACGGCCGGCTGCATCTGGCGTGGCAGGCGGCGCGGCGCGGCTTCTCCGCGATCTACTACAAGTCGTTCGACGGCTCGGCGTGGTCCGACGAGGTCCGCCTGAGCCATCCCGGAGCAGCGGCCAACGAATGGTACCCAGCCATCGCCGCGGACTCCAGCGGGGCGTCCTGGGTGGCTTGGGACAGCTACGAGGGCGGCAGCTACAACATCCGCCTGCGGTCCGTGCGCGAGGACCGGCCCGGCGACCTGCTGCGGGTGACCGACACGCCGCGCTACCACGGCTCCCCCAGCATCGCGGTCGACGCCGAGGACCGCGTATGGATCGCGTACGACGAGTCGGAAGAGAACTGGGGCAAGGACACCGGCTTCCTCCTGCGGGGCGGGGCCGGCATTTACCAGTCGCGCACCAGCAGGGTCGTCGTCTGGAGCGGCGGGGAGTGGCTGGAGCCGCTCGACGACGTCAACCGCCGCTTCCGGCCGAGCGTGCGGCGGTACGTCCAGAGTCCGCTGCTGGCCCCCGACAGCAAGGGCCGCATGTGGCTCGTCCTGCGCCCCCGCGTCCGCGCCACCAAGCCCGAATCGCTGTGGGCGGCAGGCGGCAAGTGGGAGGTGATGGCGACGTACTACGCGGGCGGCCAGTGGGCCCATCCGTTCCGGATTCCGAACAGCGTGGGCCGCAACGAGGGCCCGAGCGACGCGGTCGCCGGGCCCCGAGGCGAGCTGTACGCGTCGTGGACGACGGACCAGAAGCTCTGGGGCGGCCCGAACTTCGGCCACTATCCGAGAGACAACCAGGTGTTCTTCGCCGAGCTGTCCGGCCAGTTCCGGGGCGAGCGCGTCAATCCGGCGCTGCTCGGGCCGCGCGGCCGCGAGCGCCCCGCCATGCTGCCGCTAGAGGCTCGCGAAGCCGAGCAGGTGGCCGCGATCCGCAACTACGCGATCCTGTCGGGCGGTAAGCGCTACGGGATCTACCGCGGCGACATGCACCGCCACACCGACATCTCGCTCGACGGCACGGGCGACGGTTCCCTGTACACCTCGTTCCGCTACATGATGGACGCGGCGGCGATGGACTTCTACGTGGTGACGGACCACAAGGGCTCGAGCGACCCGAGTTCCCCGTGGGGACGCCAGGACACGGAGTACAGCTGGTGGCGCACGGAGAAGGCGGAGGACATGTTTCACGTACCCGGGCGATTCGTGACCCTGTTCGGGTACGAGCGCAGCCTGGGCTACCCGAACGGGCACCGCAACATCATCTACGCCGAGCGCGGGAACAAGCCCATTCTGATCACGCGGGAGGAGCGGGACACGAGCAGCGGTCCGTTCCTATACGACACGCTGCGCGAGCAGGGCGGCATCGCGACTTCGCATACTTCGCACACGACGATGGGAACCGACTGGCGGGACAACGACCCGGCGCTCGAGCCGATCGTCGAGATATTCCAAGGCGCGCGAACCTCGGCCGAGCACGACGGCGCCCCGCTGGCCTCGTCGGAGGCACGCAGCGACCTGTGGGCGGGCAATTTCCGACCGAAGGGCTTCGTCTGGCTCGCCTGGGAGAAGGGCTACAAGCTGGGAGTCCAGGCGAGTTCCGACCACGTGTCCACCCATACGTCGTACGCGATGGTCATTGCCGACGACTTCTCCCGGCAGGGCCTGCTGGACGCGATGCGCAAGCGACACACCTACGCCGCGACGAGCAACATCATCCTGGACTACCGACTGCGCGCGGGCCAGAGCGAATGGATCCAAGGGGACGAGGGCACGGCGACGGCGATTCCGACCGTCACGGCGGTCATCCGCGGGACGAGCGACATCAAGGAGGTCGCCGTCGTGCGCGACAACACCTACGTCCTCACCAAGGAGGGCGACGGGGAGCGCATGGAGCTCGAGTTCCGCGAGCAGTCCCTCGCTCCCGGCGAGCACTACTACTACGTGCGGGTCGAGCAGGAGGACGGCAACGTCGCTTGGTCGAGCCCGATCTGGATCACGAAAGAGGACTGAGCGCGGCAGGGACCGACGGACCCGCTGCGAGGGGCCGGACGCCGAGGTCTTCCGTCCCGACGGCGGAGCGGAATACTCTGGTAGCGTCCATGCCCCGCCTCCTTGTCGTCCTTGCCCTCGCCGCTTGCCTCGTTCCCGCCGGGACCGTGCGATTCGCCGAGGACGGCGCGCTGAAGATGCTGTACGACAGCCGCATGTTCCCGCAGGCGGTCGAAAGCGGCGGCAGCCTGTACATCGTCTGGCGAGGTAGCGGGGGCCTGCCTTGGATTCGAGCCTACGACCTCGAGACGCGCCGCTTCTCGGATCCCAGAATGCTGCTCGAAGGCACGGACATCGCGATCAACCCCCGGCGCTTCGCCGGGGACCAGCACTACTCCCCCGTCGTCTGGGCCGAGGGGGACGGTCGCCTGCACGTCGCTTTCGGGTTTCATCGCACGCCCGGGTTCCACCTCGCTACGGCGAGGCCCGCCGACATCGGTCGCTGGAAGCAGCTGCCTGCGATCTCGACCTCGGTGTCGTATCCCCAGATCCACCGTATCGCCGGCGGCAGGACGCTGGCATACTTCCGGGACGGGGGCCATCTCGGATTCTGGACCTACCGCGTTTCCGACGACTCGGGGCTGACATGGCGGCGCCCCGACCGGCCGGTCGTCGATATGGACGCACCACCGCACGAGTCGCCGCTGGCGTCCCATGCCGGCTCCTACCATGCCACCCGCGTCAGCGCGGACGGTCGCACGCTGCACGTCGCATTCGTCTGGAAGGTCGAAGAGCCGGTCAAGAGCGAGCGCTACGGGACGGTGCTCCACGACTACACGCGCCGCCACAACCTGCACTACCTGCGCGTCGATCTCGCCAGCGGCAAGACCTTCAACGCCGACGGCCGGGAGATCCCCCGGCCCGTGAACTTCGCGACGGCGCAGCGCGATTGCCTGATCTGGGACACCGAAGGGGGCAGCGCGTCGGCCGGGGCGTCGATCGCCCTGGACGAGGAGGGCGAGCCCTCCTTCCTGCTGCCGGTCTCCGACGAGTCGCCCTACGCTTCGACCTTCTACTTCTTGCGCCGGGAGGGCGGGCGCTGGACGCGGACGCCGCTGGCCGCGACGGGCCATCCGTTCAACTCGGGCCGCCTCGCCCGGCGACCGGACGGTTCGTTCCGCGCGTTCCTGGTCGCCGGGGAAGGCGAGTCCAACGACGAAAGCGAAATGAACCGGTACGGATGGGGCGACCGCATCGAGGAATGGGCGTCCGACGCCGCCGGCGTGAACTGGCGCCGTGTCCGCGCCCTGACGGCCAAGAGCGGACTCCGGCACCAGAACCCGAAGTTCGCGCACGGGGAGGGAAACCGGGTCCTGGACGGCCTGCTCCTCTACTACGCGTGGGAAGGGACGGGCAGCGGCCAGGCCTTCCTCGTCGACGAGCGCCCAGCGCCTCGCGCACTGCCGAATCGGCGCGAGGCGCGCCCGTGAACGTCGGGCGGCCCGGCGTAGCCGCGCCGGCCGGCGGCTCTATCGCTCCGACCGCAGGCCCCGGATTTCCCTGAGAAACTCGTCCAAGTCCTGGAAGTCGCGGTACACGGAAGCGAACCGGATGTAGGCGAGCTTGTCGATCCTCCGCAGCCGGCTCATGAGCAGTTCCCCGATCCTCTTCGTCGTGCATTCCCGGTCGTGCGACTGCATCGCCAGCTCCTCCGCGGCGCTGACCATGTCCTCCATCTGCACCATGGTGACGGGTCGCTTCTCGCAGGCGCGCAGAAGTCCCTCGAGCACCTTCTTGCGGTCGAAGCGCTCCCGCCGCCGGTCCTTCTTGACAACCACGTACTGAATGTCGTCGATGCGCTCGTAGGTCGTGAAGCGGCGGCCGCAGCCCAGGCAGTGCCGGCGGCGGCGGATCGAGTCGCCTTCCCTGCTCGCCCGCGAGTCGATCACCTTGTCCTTCGGGAGGGAACAGAAAGGACAACGCATGGATGCACCTGCGGGCTAGTCCGGAGGCCGAGTAAAGATTCTATCTCATACCGCGGCGGTATACTCGGTGCGTGCAGGTCCGCGCGCTCCTCCTAGCCATCGCCTCGGTTGTACCCGCGGGCGCAGAGCAACCGAACATCTTGTGGATCAGCTCGGAAGACAACGGCCCCCACCTAGGCGTCTACGGCGACCGCTACGCGACCACGCCGAACCTCAACGCCCTCGGCGAGCGCGGCATGATCTACCGCAACGCGTGGTCGACGGCCCCGGTGTGCGCCCCGGCGCGGACCACCGTCATCAGCGGCATGTACCCGCCGTCGACCGGCTCGCAGCACATGCGCTCGCTGACGCGGCTTCCACGAGGAATGCGCATGTTTCCCCAGTACCTGCGAGAGACGGGCTACTACGTCTCGAACAACGCCAAGGAGGACTACAACCTCGAGAAGCCCGGGCAGGTCTGGGACGAGTCCAGCCGCGATGCCCACTGGCGCAACAGGGCGTCCGGCCAGCCGTTCTTCGCCGTGTTCAACTTCACGGTGACTCACGAGTCGCAGATCCGCAGGCGCCCCCACGACGCTGTCCACGACCCCGCGACCGTGCGCGTCCCGGCGTACCATCCCGACACGCCGGAGAGCCGCCAGGACTGGGCCCAGTACCACGACAAGATCTCCGAGATGGACGCGATGGCCGGCAGGGTGCTGGCGGAGCTGCGCGAGGACGGCCTCGAGGAGAACACGATCGTCTTCTACTGGGCCGATCACGGGCCGGGCATGCCGCGCGGCAAGCGCTGGACCTACAATTCCGGCCTGCACGTCCCGCTGATCCTGCACGTGCCGGAGAAGTTCCGCGACCTGCGCCCGGCCGAGTACGCCGAGGGAGGCGAGAGCGACCGCTTGGTGGGATTCGTCGACCTGGCACCCACCGTGCTCAGCCTGGCCGGGATCGAGCCACCGCTTCATTTCCAAGGGCACGCCTTCGCGGGCCGCTTCGAGGCGCCGCCGCGAAAGTACTCCTACGCCTTCCGCGGCCGCATGGACGAGCGCTACGACATGGTGCGCAGCGTCCGCGACAAGCGCTACATCTACATCCGCAACTTCATGCCGCACCGCATCTACGGGCAGTACATCCAGTACATGTTCCAGACCCCGACCACGGCCGTCTGGCACCGGCTCTACCGGGAGGGCAAGCTGAGCGCACCGCGGACGCACTTCTGGGAGACCAAGCCGGCCGAGGAGCTCTACGACCTCGACGAGGATCCGGACGAGACCCGCAACATCGCGCGGAGCCCCGCGCACCGGGGCGTGCTCGAGCGCATGCGCCGGGCCCGGCGGGAGTGGTCGCTGTCGATCCGCGACCTCGGGTTCCTGCCGGAGAGCGCGATTCACGCCCGGTCCGGCGAGGACGCGCCGCACGTCATGGGGGCCAACCCCGAGCGCTACCCGCTGGACCGTATCATGCGCATGGCGGAAGTGGCGACAGGCGCTCGCGACGGAGACGAGGGCGAGCTGCGAGCGGGCCTGCAGGCCCGCGATGGCGCCGTGCGGTACTGGGCCGCGACGGGCGCCGTGATCCGCGGGAAAGCGGCCGTCGCGGAACTGGCCGGGCCGCTGCGCGACGCCCTGGCCGACAAGGACCCCGCGGTGCGTGTCGCGGCCGGCGAGGCGCTCGGACGACACGGGAGCGACGCGGACGCGGCACGGGCGCGGCCGGTGCTGGCGGATCTCGCCAACGCGGAGCGGCACGGCGTCTACGTCGCGATGGCCGCGCTCAACGCGCTCGACTACATGGACGGGCGCGCCGCGCCCTCGCTCCCTCAGATCCTCGCTCTGCCCGCGCAGCCCGCAGGCCTCGACCGGCGGTTCCGGGCCTACCTTCCGAACCTGATCGGCAAGATCCGATCCGACCTCGAGTAGGCGCACGCGGCCCGGCGGGCAATGCGGTCGCGCCCATCAGGGGCGGAGCCCGGAATGCACCGGCCCGCCCGCTCTTGGCCGCGGAGGCCGGCCGCGCGGAACTCGGCCGGGCAGAACGCGGTTTCGCTGGCTCGGAGATGCGGTGCGAGGCCGGGGGCGCCCGGACTGCTAGAATCCGTCCGTTGTGGAGCGACGCGCATTCATTGGCAGCGCATTGGCGGCACCTGTCGCGAGGGTCCTTGCCCGCAACGCCCTCGACGGTGCCACCGATCTGATCCGGCGGGCCGTCGACAGCGGCGCGGTAGCGGGCGCATCGCTTGACATTCGCATGGGCAGCCATGTGTTCAGCGAATCCTTCGGGACAGCCAAGTCGGCCGAGTCGATCTTCCTGCTGGCCTCGATCACCAAGCCCATGACGGCCGCGGGGGCGATGCTGCTGGCCGACCGGGGCGAGCTGCGGACAGCGGATCCGGTGCGTCGCTACATCCCGGAGTTCCGCGAGGGCGCTAGGGCGCGCGTGACCGTGCAGCACCTCCTGACCCACGCGTCCGGGCTGCCCGACCAGCTGCCCGAAAACGTCGCGCTCCGCAAGCGCAACGCCCCGCTGAGCGAGTTCGTGGAGCGGGCGATCCGCGCTGACCTGCTGTTCGAGCCGGGCACGAAGTACTCGTACCAGAGCATGGGCATCCTGCTGCTGGCCGAGATCTGCCAGCGAGTCACGGGCGCGCCCTTCCCCGAATTCCTCGAGCGCGAGCTGTTCGTGCCGCTAGGGATGCGTCGCACGGCGCTGGGCCTCGGGCGGTTCGCGCTGGCAGACACGCAGCGCAGCCAGGTGGAGCAAGGGCCGCCGCACGGCGGCCAGGGCAAGACCGAGGCGGAGCGCTGGGACTGGAACAGCCCTTACTGGCGCAACCTCGCCTCCCCGTGGGGAGGGGCGCACGCGAGCGCGCCCGACGTCTCGAGGTTCTTCCGCGAATTCCTCGCGCCGGACGAAGCGGTCGCCCTCAAGCCCGCCACGGCGCGGCTGATGGTGCGGAACCACACGCCGCGGCTGGCAACCGCTCGGGGCCTGGGCTTCGCCCTCGGCAAGGGCGCGGGAGCCGGCTGCTCCGACAAGACGTTCTGGCACAGCGGCGCCACGGGCACGCGGGCGTGGGCCGACCCGCGTAGCGGCACGCGCTTCGTGCTGCTCACTACCCTGCCGGCGACCGCGTCGAACAGGCTGCTGATCCGACCCGTCTCGGATCTCGTTTCCCGAGCGGCCTGATGCCGCCAGGCTACGCCGGCGGAAGGAGGGCCGCGATCCGGCAGGGAGCGCCGGAACCGTGCCCGATCTTCATCGGAAACGCCAGCAGGTAGGCGCCGGTTCGAGGCACTGCAGCGAGGCTGGCGACGTTCTCCAGGATCGGGATCGACGCCTCGGCCAGCACTTGGTGCGCGACGAAGTCCGTCGATTCGCCCGGGTCGATGCTGGCCGTGTCGATTCCGACAGCGGCCGCGCCGCGCTCGACGAGCCACTGCGCCGCCTCGCGCGAGATCCCCGGAAAGTGCAGCCCGTCGGCCTTCCCGGGCGTGTCGTCCCCGAGGTATTCCAGCGTGTTCGGCCACCGGCGGCTCCATCCGGTCCGGAACAGTACCACCGTTCCCGGCTGCACGCTGCCGTGCTCTCCCTCGTGGATCTCCAGGTCGGCGACCCGGGCAGCGTAGTCGGGATTCGCGTCGCACTGCCGCTCGATGTCAACCAAGGCCAGCGGGCCGGACAGGTCTTCCAGCGACAGGTCGCCGACCGCCGGCCGACCCTCGGCGAAATGAATCGGCGCGTCGAGATGGGTGCCGCAATGCTCGCTCATGGCGAGGTCGTAGGCGCTGTACCAGTAGCCGTCGGGCTGGCGGCCCCATGCGGTCCGCTCGTGGCGGAAGGGCCGCCCGGTCGGCCAGAACACGGTCGTCTCGTCGAACGGGTGCGTGAGATCCACGATCCGGTAGCCCGCGAGAGGCTCGCCCGCCCGGGGGACCGGCGCTCCGCAGCCGAGCGCGACCGCCAGCCACGCGCCGGCGAGAAGGGCGGGCCCGGACTTCACCGCTCCAGTGTACTGCGGGGCACCGCTCGCGGGACTCGCGCTAGCCTAGACTCCGATGCCCCTCTCGACCAACCCGGTGCCCCTGCGGGAGAGGCTGATCTTCGCCCTGGACGTGCCCGACGTCGCCGCGGCGCGCGACCTGGCCGACACGCTGGGAGGGAGCGTCGAGTTCTACAAGCTGGGCCTCGAGCTGTCCATGGACAGCCGCTACTTCGCCCTCGTCCGGCATCTCGCCTCCGCGGGCAAGCGCGTGTTCGTCGATCTGAAGTTCTTCGACGTGCCGGCCACGGTGGGGCGGGCCGTGCGCCGGCTCTGGGGACGCGGCGTGGACTGCTGCACCGTCCACGGGAACGACGCCATGCTCGCGGCCGCCTGCGAGAGCAAGGGCGACGTGCGCATCCTCGCGGTCACCGCGCTGACCAGCCTCGACAGAGGCGATCTCGAGGACCTCGGCTTCCGCTGCGACCCGGAGGAACTCGTGCTTTCGCGCGCCCGGCGCGCGTACGAGATCGGCTGCGACGGCGTGATCTCCTCCGGCCTGGAGGCGGCCCGGCTGCGCCAGAGCGTGGACAGCGGCCTGCTGGTGGTCTGCCCAGGCATCCGGCCGGTCGAGAACCGGAGGGCCGACGACCAGAAGCGCACGGTCGACGTCCGGCAGGCGTTCCTGAACGGCGCGGACCACATCGTCGTCGGCCGCCCGATCCGCGACGCGAGCGACCCGCGGGCCGCCGCCGAGGCCATCCAGCGGACGGTCGCCGACGTATTCGAGAGACCGGCGGCCTGACCCGCGCGGCGCGGTCACGCCAGGCCGAGGTCTCTCGCGAGCCCGACCCGCTTCAGCTTGCCGCTCGGTCCCTTCGGGATCGCATCGACGAACACGACCGTGCGCGGCACCTTGTATGCGGCCAGCCGCTCGGCAGCGAACTCCCGCAACTGGCGCTGCGTCAGGCGCATTCCGTCCTGCAGCACGACCGCGGCCGCCACGTCCTCGCCCAGCATGCCGTGCGGGACGGCGAAGGCCACGGCCTGAGACACCGCCGGATGCTCCAGCAGCGCTTCGTCAACCTCGCGGGGAGAGATCTTCTCCCCGCCCCGATTGATGAGCTCCTTGAGCCGCCCGGTAATTGTGTAGTAGCCGTCCGCGTCGCGGAACCCTTGGTCCCCGGTACGGAACCAGCCGTTGCAGAAGGCCCGCGCGTTGGCCTCGGGGTTGTCGGCGTAGCCCGTCATGACGTTCGGGCCGCGAATCGCCAGTTCGCCCGTCCCGCCCGCCGGCAGCGGCTCGCCGGAGGCGCCTAGGACGGCCATCTCCGGCCCGGCGGCCGGCCCCACGCTCCCGGCCTTGCGCATCCGCGGGGGCAGCGGGTTGCTCGCCATCTGGTGCGCGGCCTCGGTCATGCCGTAGGACTCGATGACCGGGCAGCCGAACCGCTGCTCCAGCGCGCCCAGGACAGCCGGCGGCAGGGCCGCCGAGGACGACCGGATCAGCCGCAGCCGGGCGGGCGGGCGGGCGCCCGGGTTCCGGGCCGCCCGTTGCAGAACCGCCTGGTGGACCGTCGGCACGGCTGTGTACCAAGTCGGGCGGAGATTCTCGAGCCACCTGAAGAAGCGCAGGGCCCGGAATCCGGGCATCGCGGCCACCGCCGCGCCGGCGCTCAGCGAGGCCAGCAGGGCGCCCATCAGGCCGTGGATATGAAACAGCGGCATGACGTTAAGGCAGGTGTCGCCGGGCCCCAGGCGCAGGGTCGCGGCGATGTTGCGAGCCGACGCGGCCAGGTTGGCGTGCGCGAGCGGCACCAGCTTGGGGCGGGCCGTCGTCCCCGACGTGTGCAGCAGCAGCGCCGGATCCTCTCTGCCCGCCGCCCGGGCGCCGCCCGGGCGCGCGGCCGGGCCGGAGTCCAGCCGGAAGAGGGCACCCCGGCCCGTCCCCTCCATCTCCAGTACGGGGATCCGCAGATCAGCTGCGGCGCGCGCCGCGGCCCGGCCCGTGCCGGCCTCGACGATCAGGGCCTTCGCCCGCAGGCTCTCCAAGCTCTCGCGGAACTCGCGCTCGCCCAGTCCCGGATGGAGCGGGGCCGCCGCCGCGCAGGCGGACACGGAGACGAAGGCCGCGGCCATGCGGGGGCCGTTCCCCAAGGCCAGGGCGACTGCCTCGCCCGGTCGGACGCCGCGGCGGCGCAGCGTCTCGCCGGTCGCCTCGACCTGCGCGCGCAGCTGCCCGTAGGTGGTCGCCGCCCCGCTCTCGTCCAGCAGCGCGGGCGATCCGGCGTCGTGCGGGGCCAGCAGCGCCGCGACCGTCGCGCCGGCCGCAGGGGTCGCAGAGGGCATTCGGCGCGCCGCCCGCGGACCGCGGGCCTCAAACCAAGTAAGTATAGTCGTCGAGCACGCGGGAGGACGTGGCCAGCACCTCGTGCTCGTCCTCGTCGCCGATCAAGCCGGACGCCTTGCGCTCGGCGAGGCGCCGGGCGAGCGCCTCGCGCAGGGCCTCGGGCTGGAGATCGATATCGCCGAGAACGTCCCGCACGCGGTCGCCGCGGACCGGCTGGTCGACTACGCACCTGCCGTCGGGCTCGACGCTCACGTTGAGTTCCGTCACCACCCCGAACAGGTTATGCACGTCGCCGAGGGTCTCCTGATACGCCCCGAGGAGCATGACCCCGAGATAGTACGGCTCGCCCGGGCGCAGGGTGTGCAGCTCCAGCGACTCCTTGAAGTGCTTCGTGTCGACGAAGCGGTCGAGCGTGCCGTCGGAGTCGCAGGTGATGTCGCACAGCACGCCCCGTTCCGTCGGCAGCTCGTCGAGCCGGTGCAGCGGCACGATCGGGAAGAGCTGGTCGAAGGCCCAGAAATCGGGGAGCGACTGGAACATCGAGAAGTTGCAGACGTACTTCGAGGCCAGCATCCGCTCCAAGTCCTCGAATTCCTCGGGACGGTCCTTCATCGTCCGCGACAGCCTCGCGACCTCGCGGCAGATCCTCCAGAACAGCCATTCGCCCTTGGCCTTGTCCTGCAGCCCGAGGTAGCCGAGCTCGAACAGCGAATTCACGTCGCCGCGCTGCTGCACGGCGTCGTGGTAGCGCTCCCAGAAGTTCTTCGCGTTGATCCCCTGGGACAGGTCGACCAGCTCCAGCACCGGCTCGGATTCGGACTCGATTCCCTCGAAGTCCCCGTCGGCCACGCCCGGGGTGACGACCTTGCGCACGTCCACGACCAGCATCGCGTGGTAGGCCACCATGGCCCGCCCGTGCTCGGTGACGATCGTCGGGGCCGGGACGTCCTCGGCGTCGCAGACCTCGCCGATAGCGTAGACAATGTCGTTGGCGAACTCCTGCACGGTGTAGTTCATGGAGAACTGGCTTGCCGTGCGGGACCCGTCGTAGTCCACGCCCAGCCCGCCCCCGACGTTCAGGTACTTGATCGCGAAGCCTGTCTGGCGCGTCTTCGCGTAGACGCGGGCCGCCTCTTTGAAGGCGTACTTGGCGCGCCGGATGTCGTTGACCTGCGACCCGATATGGAAGTGCAGCATCCGCAGCCGGTCGCGCGCGCCGGCCTCCTCGACCAGGGCGAGGGCCCGCACCAGGGCCAGGGTGCTCATGCCGAACTTCGCGAACTCGCCGCCGGAATCCTCCCATTTGCCGCTGCCGCGCGCGCTCAGCTTCACCCGCAGTCCGATCGGAGGCGCCAGGCCGAGAGTCCGCGCGAGGCGCAGCGTCATGCGCAGATCCTCGAGATCCTCGACGACGATCACCGCCTGCCGCCCGAGCCGGCCCGCCTGCATGGCGAGGCGCAGGTAGAGCTCGTCCTTCAGCCCGTTGCAGACGATCAGGGCGCTCTCCGACAGCGGCATCGCGAGCGCGGCGACGAGCTCGGCCTTGCTCCCGACCTCCAGGCCGTAGTCGTACCGCCGCCCGGATTCGACGAGACGCCGCAGCACCGCGGCCTTCTGGTTGACCTTGACCGGGTAGGCCGCGATGTGCCGGCCAGCGTATTCGAACTCCTCGATCGCGGCGCTGAAGGCCTCGTGCAGGGCGGCCAGTCGCTCGTCCAGCACCTGCGGGAAGCGCAGCAGGAAGGGCGGGGCCTGCTGCCCGCGCACCTGCCGGCGGACCACCTCGTACACGTCGACGCTCAGCCGCGGGATCTTGAGCGGAGCGACGGTCAGGTGACCGGCTTCGTTCGCCCCGAAGTAGCCGAAGCCCCAGCCGTCCACGCCGTAGATGCCGCAAACCCGCTCTACCTGCGACAGGCCGGTGGCGGGGTCGCGCCCGCCGCGAGCCGTTCCCGGCGTGACAACGTCCTGCACTTGCACGGTCGCGGCGCTCCGGCCCGCAGCGGGCCCTTACTTCCGGAAGAGGCTATTGAAGGCGGCGCGGGCGTCGGCCGCCTTGTTGGTGCCGCCTCGCGCCGTCAGGTTGACGGACGTGCGAACCTCGTAGTAGCCGCAGAAGTTCGCGCTCTCCTTGTCCCGCACCCATTCCGCTTGGGGTTCCGCGCACTGGTTGTCGCGGCTGGGATCGTAGAAGCGACAATGGACGCAGGAGTGCAGGTCGGCTCCGCAGCCGACGCACGCGTCGCGCCGCCCGATCTTCTCGCGCGGCACGAGGCGCTGCGGATGGCCGCAGCGATAGCAGGAAAGCGCAGGAGCGACCATAATGACTTGCTGGCCCAAGATTAGCATGCAACCGCTCTCGCACACGCGGTCTGTCGCGGTCCTAGCCGCGATCGTCGCGTGGACTGCATGCGGGGGCAAGGCGCCTCCCACGCTCTACTACGCCTTGGACCTCCCCGCCCCGGCGCCTGCCGCGGAGCGGCTCGACGGGACGGCCGTCCTCATGCCGCTGCGCGCCGGCAAGCTGGTCGGCCAAGGCCGCATCGTCTACCGCGAGTCCCGGGAGCAGGTCGGCTTCTACGAGTACCACCGCTGGGCCGAGGATCCCGAGGACAGCATCGGCCGCCTCCTGGCCCTCGAACTCGCGGCGCGCGGCACATTCGCCTCCGTGGTTCCTTTCGACGGCAGGACCGAGGCTGACTTCATTCTGCGCGGAGAGCTGCTGCAGCTCGAGGAGATCGACTACGAGGGGCGGGTGCAGGCTGCCGCCGGGCTGGCCCTCGAGCTGGTAGACGCCGCGACCGGGAGGGTCGTCTGGTCGGGCAGCGCGGCGGCGGCCGAGCCGGTCCCGGCCAGCGAGGTGCGCTCCGTGGTCTCGTGCCTGGGAAAGGCCGCCGAGCGCAGCGTCAACCAGCTGGTCGGCGAGATCGACCGCCACCTGCGCGCCGGAGGCGAGGGAGGCTAGCCGGCGCGCACTGCGACCCGGACGAGCATGGACTAGACCTGCGCCGGGCTCCCGAACTCGAGACCGGGCAGCGAAGCCGCGACCGTCGCGGCCGCCACGCCCCGGCGCAGGGCGTCCGCGAACGGATCCCCGCGATCCAAGGACCAGACGCAGACCGCGGCCAGGACGTCCCCGGAACCGACCGGGCACCTGGCGACGACCGCGCCGTCGCCGCCGAGCGAGAGCACGACCCGCTCGGCCCCGCGCCGGCGCACTTCCTCGGCGGCCCGAACCGCCTCGTCGGTTCCGGGGATCTCTCGCCCGAGCAGGTCGGCGGCCTCCCGCCGGTTCGGCTTGGCCAGCGCCGGGCCCTCCTCCAGCGCCTCCGCCAGGGACGGCCCGCTCGTGTCCACTAGGACGGGCACGCCTGCACGCCGGCCCATCCTCGCGAAGCGCCGGTAGGCTCCGAGGGGGCTGCCGGGAGCGACGCTGCCCGCCAGCATCAGCCAGCGCAGGCCGGGCAGGCGCCGCTCCACCGCGGCTGCGACGCGGGCCAGTTCCCCGGCGGAGAGCGCGCGGCCCCTCTGGTCCAGCTTGAGAGTCGCGCCGGCGCGGTCCGAGACGGCCACGTTCCGCCGCGTCTTCGCCTCCACCCTCACTAGGTCGGCCGGCACGCCGTCGGCCCGGAGCAGCTCGCCGCATCTCCGCCCGTTGCGCCCTCCGACCGGCGCTACCGCGAGGACCGCGCCGCCGTAGGAGTGGATGACCCGAGCCGCGTTGATCCCCTTCCCCCCGGCGGTCTCGAGCTCCGACTCGAGGAAGGCCCTGCCGCCGAAGTCGAAGCGCCGCGCGCCAGGTCGATGGCGGGGTTGAGAGTGAGGGTCAGGATCATCTCCGGATTCCCGTCCCGCGCGGCGCGAACATGCGCCGACCGCGGGCCGGGCGCGCCGGGAACGGACCGGGGGTCTGCTAGCCTTTCATGGATGCCCGCGACGATCCGCCGCCAAATTCTCGCATGCGCGGGAGCGCTCGCGCTCGCCGGGACCTGGGGCTGCACCGAGCCGGCGGAGGAAGTCCCGATGACGAGCCGGTTCGCCGCGGACGTGGACCCCGCCCTGCCCTGGCCCGAATACCCGCGTCCGCAGATGGTCCGCGGGCGCTGGCTGAATCTCAACGGGCAGTGGGACTACGCGCTCACGCCCAAGGAGGCCGGGCGGCCGGCCGCTTTCGACGGGCAGATCCTGGTTCCCTTCGCGATCGAGTCCACGCTCTCCGGTGTCGGCGAGGTGCCCGGTCTGGAGCGCTCCCTGTGGTACCGGCGGTCGTTCGAGGTGCCGCCCGAATGGCGCGGCGAGCGGATTCTGCTGCACTTCGGGGCCGTCGACTGGCACGCCCGCGTGTACGTGAACGGCGAGCAGGCCGGCGAGCACAAGGGCGGCTACACGCCCTTTACCTTCGACGTGACGGACCTGCTCGCAGAGGGCGCCGAGCAGGACCTGGCCGTCTCCGTCTGGGATCCGACCGACACCTGGACGCAGGCCCGCGGCAAGCAGGTGAGCGCGCCGAGCGGCATCTGGTACACCTCGATCACGGGCATCTGGCAGACGGTCTGGGCCGAGCCCGTCCCGGCGGTCTCGGTGGACTCCCTCAGGATCGAGCCCGACCGGCCCGGCGGGGCGGCGGAAATCACCGTTTCCACCCGGGGGAGCTGCCCGGGATGCACGGTGAGGCTGGCAGCCTATCGCGACGGGAGCCGGGTGGGCGAGGCCCGCGGCACGCCGGGCGAAGCCGTGCGGCTCCGCGTGGAGGATCCGCAGCTGTGGACGCCCGACGCGCCCAACCTGTACGACCTGGACGTGACCCTCGCCCGCGACGGCGAGGACTTGGACCGGGTGACCAGCTACTTCGCCATCCGCGACATATCCCTGGTGGAGGACTCGCGCGGCTTCTCCCGCCTGGCGCTGAACGGCGAGCCGCTCTTCATGTTCGGGCCCCTCGACCAGGGCTGGTGGCCCGACGGGCTTTACACGGCCCCGACCGACGAGGCCCTGCGCTACGACATCGAAGTAACCAAGATGCTCGGATTCAACACGGCGCGCAAGCACGTCAAGGTCGAGCCGGCGCGGTGGTACTACCACTGCGACCGGCTCGGGCTGCTGGTCTGGCAGGACATGCCCAACGGCAACCTGCGCCGGGGCAGCGAGGGCAATCTGCGGGTAGGCCCGGCCGACCCGGAAGACGCGCAGCGACCGGAGGACTCGGCCGCGCAGTTCGAAGCCGAGCTGGCGGAGCTCGTCGACGCGTTCTCGTTCTTCCCCTCCATCGTCATGTGGGTGCCGTTCAACGAAGGGTGGGGCCAGTACGACGTGGAGCGGATCGACCGCTTCGTGCGCGAGCGCGACCCGACGCGTCTCGTCAACACCACGAGCGGCTGGACGGACCGCGGGATCGGGGACGTGTACGACGCGCACATGTACCCGGGTCCCGGCATGGAACGGGTCACGCCCGGCCGGGCCACCCTGCTCGGCGAATTCGGCGGTCTGGGCTGGCCGGTCGAGGGGCACTTGTGGTGGACCGACAGGCGCAACTGGGGCTACCGGACCTACTTCAGCCACGAGGACCTGCATGCCAAGTACGAAGAGGTCGTGAGCAATCTCGTGGGTCCGCGCGCGCTCGGCCTCGCGGCGGCCATCTACACGCAGACGACCGACGTCGAGGGCGAAGTCAACGGCCTGATGACCTACGACAGGGAGCTGGTCAAGTTCGACAGGGACGCCCTCGAGCCGCTCCACGGCCTGATCTACAGGTCCGAAGGCGTTGAAAGGGCGCTTCTGCCGACCTCGGAAACCGTGCCTCGCGAATGGCAGTACCGCATGGACGCGCCGGAAGACGGATGGACGACCGGCACGGAAAGCGAAGGGTGGCAGAGCGCGCCCGGCCCGTTCCAGAGCGGCGAGGACGCCCAGTTCCCGACCGGCAAGGTCTGGACGAGCGGCCAGATCTGGCTGCGCAGGACGTTCGAGGTCGAGTCCGTGCCCGAGAGCCTCTGGCTCGAAACCTACCGCGGAGTCGACAGCGGAGCGATCTACCTCAACGGGGAGGAGGTCTTCAACTTCGGCGACATCCGGCCCGGCGGGCGCCACTACCACCACATGGACCTGAGCGGCAGCGCGGGCCTGCTGCGCGAGGGCACGAACGTGATCGCGGCGACAGGGGACCGCTCCGACGGTCAGAGGGGCATCGACATCGGACTCTACGCCGTCGAGTAGCCCCCTTCCCGGCTCCGTCAGTCAGCGAGACGGCCCAGCGGGCGAATGTCCTTGAGCAAGCCCCTCATGAACGACTTGGCCCGGCCCGCCAGGCGCTCGACTATGTCGGGATGCTTGGCGGCCACGTCGCGCGACTCGCTGGGATTCCAGTGCAGCTGGAACAGCTCCCCGGGCTCGATCGTCACCGAATCGCCTTCGCCCTGTTCCGTGCTCACGTGCAGCTTCCACGGCCCCGAGCGAACGGCTCGCAGGATTGGATCGTTCGCAGGCGGGCCGTCTTCGGCCCGGTAGCGGAATCCGCCCTCGAAGAAATAGAGCGTCTCGTGCCCGCGGGCCTCGTCCGGATCCTCCCACAGGGGCTGCAAGTCGCGCCCGTCTATCGTCCGGTCGCCGGGCGGCTGCCCCTCCGCCAAGCTGGCCAGCGTCGGGAAGATGTCCATGATCGAGGCCACCTCGGAGGTCACCAGGCCCGCCGGGATGCGACCCGGCCAGCGCATGATCGCCGGCACGCGAATCCCTCCCTCGAAGACCGTGCCCTTGCTCCCGCGCAGCAGCCCGGCCGAGCCGGCGTCGATGCCGTACCCGGCCCACGGGCCGTTGTCGGACGTGAAGAAGACTAGGGTGTTCCCGTCGATCCCGAGCTCTTCCAGAACGTCGAGGACGCGCCCCGTGTGGTGATCGATCTCCTCGATGACGTCCCCGTACAGCCCTCGCAGCGACCTGTCGCGGAAGGCGCGCCCCCGGAACAGAGGCACGTGGGGCATGGCATGCGCGATGTAGACGAAAAACGGGCGCTCGCGATTGGAACGGATGAACTCGATCGCGCGATCGGTGTAGTCGCCCGTCAGGCGCTCCTGGAGCGGGTTGGTCTCGATGACGGCCTCGTTCTCGACGAGTGGCAGGGGCGGGAACCAGTCCAACGGATACGTCTCGTCGGACTGGGCGTATCCGGTGTAGTCCGTGCGCTCCCGGGTGTAGCGCATGCGCTCGCTTTCGTCGGGGCGGCGCTCGATCTTGGGGTGGAATGGCCACATGTCGTTGGAGTACGGCAGCCCGTAATACGAGTCGAAGCCGTTGCGGGTGGGCAGGAAGTCGGGCGCGTCACCCAAGTGCCACTTGCCCAGCATCGTTGTCGCGTAGCCTCGGTCACGGAGTAGTTCGGCGATCGTGATCTCGTTCGGATGGATTCCCGTCCGAGCCCCGGGGATGTGGTTGAACATGAGGCTGTTGCGCGACGGGTAGGTGCCGGTCATCAAGGCGGCCCTCGCCGGACCGCAGAAGGGCTGGGCGTAGAAATCCGTGAAGCGGAGGCCCTCCGCCGCCATTCGGTCGATTCGCGGAGTTCGGATGTACGGGTGGCCTTGCACTCCGAGGTCGGCGTAGCCCTGGTCGTCAGCGAGGATGACTACGAAGTTGGGCAGGGAGCCCGACTCGGCCGCGAGCGGCAGGCAGGCGAGGATCAAGAGCAGCAGCATGAGCGGATTGCGGGTACCGGGGCGAGGAGGGAACTGGGCGCCGCCTACGGCCCGCGGCGGCAAGCCTGAAAGCACCGCGTCGACGAACGGCGCGGTGGGCGACCGAGATCCATTAGTATCGTATGCTGGCTCTTGCTGGACGCACGGGCTTCGCCAGCATTGTCAGCCGGTCGCAGTCTCCGTTCACGCGCGACGCGAGCAGGCCCGGAATGAGAGCGGACCGACGGCACATCCCCGGACGGCCGGTGAAGAAGCGATCTCGGCGACGTCCGATTCCTCGGCGGCGTCGTGCCTCCTCGCGCGGCTGCGCACGGTCTCGGATGCGGCTCGCAGGCAGACCGAAGAGCCTCTCGTGCAACTCGGTCTCGCAGTCGCTCGACTGGATTCCTCCCGGGGCAGCCGGGACGAAGATTCTGGGACGGGGGTCAAGCTCGATTCCCTGCGTGGCGGTTTCCACGCGGGCAATCTAGAGGCTTTGCACGGCTCTTGCGGGCATCCTCGAGAGCTTGGCTTTCTCGTAATCCGCCCTCATGCTCCATCCCTATGTCGATTTCTCTCCACAGCTCTTGGTCAAGGATTGTCAATTGAGACCGATCATTCATGGAGAAGTACGGTCATCGATCAATAAATTGACCTGCGCTATTTCCGCGATCTACTCCGGTGATCCGTGAAGCGTGGGAACGGAGACGGAGAGGACGGAGCCCTATGACACGGCAGGCACAGAGTTCCGAACATAGGCAGTTTTGGGTTGTCCAAGAGTCTCGCGTCGGAGGGGAGCGGGACGGTGTGGCCGGGGCGATGGGCTGGCCGCAGGGACTCGCGGACGGCCTTGGGGCGAGCAGCCGCGGAGGCATGGATCGGGGCCTTGGTACCTCGAGCGGGAGAGCGGTGTCACCGGTAACTGCGCCGGCCAGCCGGCGGGGACGGGTACCGGGAGCGGTCCGGTCACCTCCGGGGAAGGCCGTCGTCGGCGGCGACCGCGGGTGCTCCGCGCGGAACCCGCCGCGGTTGGTCGCGGCTGGCTCGGGACCCGGCCGGGCCGCCGGGGAGGCCCGCGCTTCCAGCGCTCCGCCTGAGGAGCCGCGCTAGGCCCCCGCCGGGCGCGTCGGAGCGGCCGGCAGGATTTCGTAGGACAAGCGCAGGTCCGTGCCGGGGAACGCCGCCCGGGCGCGGTTGAGATCCGCGGTCAGCGGTCCGAGCGCCTCGTCGCGGGCCCGCCTGGATTGGTGCAGCAGGCTCACGGCGAGGGTGCCCGCGGCCGGGTCCGGGCGCAGGCCGGCCGCGCTGCGGAACAGCGCCTGCAGCAGCTCGCGGGCCGTCTCGGGCTTGGCCGGCTCGGGCGCGACCACGGCCGCCATGGCCGGCTCGGCCCGGCAGGCCGCCACGCGCACGGTCTCGAGCAGGTGGCGCAGCGGCGCGGGCAGGGCCGTCACGCGGTCCTCCGGGTCCAGCTCGCCCGCCGGGACGTGCTGCCGGCAGTGGCTCATGCCCCATGCCAGGCCCTTTTCGAGCCTGTCGGCCGCGGCCGGCTGCGCTTGCAGCCGGCGGCCCCGCTCGCTGTCGGGATGCTCTTCCCGGGCCAGCCGGCGGCGCAGCCGGCCGAGACGCTCCTCGGTCTTCTCGCGCAGGTTCCCGGCCACGCGCCAGGGCGGGTTGGTCACCCGCGTGTCCGGAGCGACCTCCGCCAGGGCGTGCTCGGCCAGGGTGTCGAGCCCGAACTCGCTGCGCATGTACTTGAAGAAGTTCTCCTGCGTCCAGCGCGAGCGCAGCAGGCCCGCCACCTGCTCGGCGGACAGGCTCGGGTGCGTCGTCAGCGCGGACGGCTGGCGCCGGCCCGGGCCCGGCGCGCCGGCGCGTTGCAGGGGCTGGCGCGGCGGTCGCCGCTCAGGCCGCGACCGCGGCCTTGCCGGTCAGCTGCCGGCAGGTCAGCGTCCGGCCGACCAGGCCCCGCGCCATGCGCCGCATCCGTTCCGCCGTGTCGCAGTCGCGGTCGTTGTACCGTCCCGCGAACTCCGTGAGGTAGCGGCCGAGATGACGGACGCTCATCCGGTGATAGGTGCCGTACAGGCCGCGCTTGAACAGGGACCAAAACGACTCGATGCCGTTCGCATGCGCTGCCCCGCGCACGTACTCGCCGCCGGAGTGCCTGACGGCTTCGTGCGCGAACTCCGCCATGCCGGCGTAGGCCGCCGCCTCGTCGGAGTAGAGCTGCGCCCCCGGCGCGACCCGGCCGCGCACGAAGCCCTGCAGGTCGCCCTTGGCGGTGCCCGGCAGCGGCCGCGCGGCCACTGCGTTCGTGGCGCGGGCCTTCTTCCTCTCGTGCTTGTTGCGTTCCTTGCCGCCGACGTAGGTCTCGTCCACCTCCACCGGGCCGGCGAACAGGCCCCGATCCCGCTCCCGGCACGCGCGGATGCGGTGCGCCAGGTGCCAGGCCGACTTCCGGCTGATGCCTAGGTCGCGGTGCAGCTTCATGCTCGAGACGCCCTTGATGCCGGTGGTCAGCAGGAACAGGGCCACGGCCCGGGTGCGGTAGCCGAGCTCGGTGTCGGCCATCACGCTGCCGGTGCGCACCGAAAAGCGCTTCCCGCAGCCGCGGCAACGGTACGGCATCGAAGGGTGGGCCGCGTCGGACTGCACGCTGGAGCCGCGGCAGTGGGGGCATACCGGACCGTCGGGCCAGCGCATGGAGGCGAACCATTTTTCCGCGGATTCGTCATCGGGGAACATGGCGATCACTTCGATCAATGTGATGCCTTTACGGAACCACTTTCCGGGACCTGATTTCTTCATTTATGGTATCCCCTACTGGAACTATTCTACCAAGAAACACCACAGAATGTCAACGGAAATTCGGGAGAAATATGAAATCTTATAATGGATTGATAATTTGCCGACTTGATTCCCTCGGCACTCAGATATATAATTCCCATTTCAATTCTAGTATATTGTTATATTATGTGATTTAATTAAAAGTATATCGCCCATTCAACTCCGAAGTGCGACACGCGCCGAGCCACAAGATGGCAGGGAGGGGAGAGGGGGGGCCAGCGACCGGTGGTGTCGCGGCAGTAGGCTGGTAGGTGCTGGAAGGAGCAGGGAGGCAGATGCGGAAGAGCTACACGCACGTGAGGCAGGAGGAGCGCTGCCGGATCGAGACGCTGCGGGCGGCGGGCTAGGGAGCGGACAGGATCGCCGGGCAGCCGGGCCGCAAGCGGGCCACGATCTACCGGGAAGTGGGCCGCAACGGCCGACCGGCGGAGGGCGAGCGCGCGGCGAGCTACAGCTGGGGGAGCGCGCGGAGCGGCGGCGGCGCCAGCTGACGTCGGCGCTGCGGGCGCGGATCGAGGACTGCCTGCGGCAGGACTGGAGCCCGGAGCAGGTCGCGGCGCGGCTGAAGCGGGAAGGGGCGCTGGAGATCAGCCCTGAACGGATCTACCAGCTGGTGCGCGCGGACCGGCGGCAGGGGGGCCGGCTGTACCGGCACCTGAGGCAGGGCGGCCGCAAGCGCGTCCGGCGGGTCGGCCGGACGGCGGGCCGCGGCCTGATCCCGGGGCGCGCGGACATCGCGGAGCGCCCGGCGGAGGCGCAAGCGCAGGCGCGCGTCGGCGACCGGGAGGCCGACACCGTGATCGGCGGGCCGCGCCGCGGGACGCTGGTGACGCTGGTGGACCGGTTCTCCAAGTACCTGCTAGTGCAGCCGGTTAGCCGGCGCACGGCGCAGCTGGTCGGGGCGGCGATGACGGCCATGCTCGCAGGGAGCGGGGCCGTGACGCGCACGATCACGGCCGACAACGGCAAGGAGTTCGCGGCAAGGAGTTCGCGGGGCACCGGGAGGCACCGGGAGGTGGCGCAGCGGCTGGGGGCGGGCTTCTACTTCGCGCGGCCCTGCCACTCCTGGGAGCGCGGGCTGAACGAGCATGCCAACGGGCTGCCGCGGCAGTACTTCCCGCAGGGGACGGACCTGCGGCGGGTGGACCCGGCCCGGATGCGGGAGGCGCGGGACCGCCTGAACCGGCGTCCGCGGAAGGTGCCGGGCGGGCGCACGCCGGAGGAAGTCTTCCCGGCGGCGCGGGAGCGGGTGCCGCGGGGCTGAGGCAGGGCTGGCAGCCCGCCGCGGGGACAGGGGCGCGGGGGAGCTGCGCCCGGACAGGCGCGGATTCGACCCTCCGGGTCTGGCTCGGGTCATTCGAATGCGGCCGCGGTAGGCACAGCAAGGTGGGATCGTATCTGAATCGAGCCTGCCAGCGGAATTGACGAGGCACGGATTAGAGAGGCCCCCTCGCATGCCCGGTGGAATCCGGTTGGCGGTGGAGGGCACCCCTTGCAAGCCGCTTGCGTGCCCTCCGAGGGCCGAAGACAGCGGATCCCCGGCGCTCGGCTCGGAGGGCGCCGCTCGGGCCGCGACTGCGGCCTTGCCGGTCAGCTGCCGGTAGGTCAGCGTCCGGCCGACCAGGCCCCGCGCCATGCGCCGCATCTGTTCCGCCGTGTCGCAGTCGCGGTCGTTGCACCGTCCCACGAACTCCGCCATGCCGGCGTAGGCCGCCGCCTCGTCGGAGTAGAGCTGCGCCCGCGGCGCGACCCGGCCGCGCACGAAGCCCTGCAGGTCGCCCTTGGCGGTGCCCGGCAGCGGCCGCGCGGCCACTGCGTTCGTGGCGCGGTCCCGCGCTCCCGGCACGCGCGGATGCGGTGCGCCAGGTGCCAGGCCGACTTCTGGCTGATGCCTAGGTCGCGGTGCAGCTTCATGCTCGAGACACCCTTGATGCCAGTGGTCAGCAGGAACAGGGCGACGGCCCGGGTGCGGTAGCCGAGCTTAGTGTCGGCCATCACGCTGCCGGTGCGCACGGAAAAGCGCTTGCCGCAGCCGCGGCAACGGTACGGCATCGAAGGGTGGGCCGCGCCGGACTGCACGCTGGAGCCGCGGCAGTGGGGGCATGCCGGACCGTCCGGCCAGCGCATGGAGGCGAACCACTTTTCCGCGGATTCGTCATCGCGGAACATGGCGATCACTTCAATCAGAGTGATGCCTTTACGAAATCACTTCCCGGGACCTTTCTGCTTCATAGACGACCTCATATATTGGAACTATTCTATCAATATACTCCACCGACTGTCAACAGATCTCCGGAAGAAATATGAAATTAATTTATGGACTGATAATTTGCAAAATCGGTTGCCTCGGCACTCAGATATATAATTCCCTTCCGGAAACGGGACACGCATTCCCGCCTGCCCGGGACGCGGCCCCCCGCTTCGGCCCGGCAGCGGCTTGTCCGGCGCCGCTGGATCTGCTACTGTGGTCCTAGTATCCTAGCCCACCGCCCCTTACCCGTGTGTCGCACTTCGGAGTTGAATGGGCGTATAGAAAAAAATAATGGAAATAATTGGAAAATCTATTTCATTCCAAATAGATCCAATATCAATGCAATAATGATCTGATATAAAATTCTCGAAATGCGCCTCGGGACCGCGGCCGGAGCCGGTGCCCTACACCTTCCGGGAGGTCCCGGCCAGCGCCGGCCGACCCGCTCGCCGGGCCGAGGCAGCGCCGGCCGTGCCCCGGGCCTGCCCGAGGTCGCGCACGGCAGCGCCGGCGGCCGTCGCGCGGGAGGGTCCGCCAAGGCGCCGGCTAGGGGCCGCCCGCCACGCCCTCGCGACACGCAGCGGGACGGGGATCCTGCGTCGCGAGCCGCGTCTCGCGCCGGACCCTGACTGACCGCCGCCCCCTCGTCCCGATGTCAGGTCCGACCGCCGTTGCCCCCTCGGGCAGGGGTGTTGCTCGGCAAGGCCCCTGCGGGCGGGCGGCGGCTTCGCTAGCCGGGCCCCTCGGTCCGCCGTCCGCCGACTCGCGTCAGGGCACCGCCTCAAGTGCCTGAATCGAAAGGCCTTGCGGAGAATCCCACGGCCTCACGCCGGGACGACCGTATTTGACCAATCCTTTGATGTACGGAATTCCGAGTCTCGTCAAGCAGCCAGACGTGCACCGTCGCGACAGAGTCAGAGCCCCTTGGCCCCTCTTTCGCGTCGAACCGCCATCCTCTCCAATCAATCGTTGTGCGGTTAGCATCAGACCTGGTGGACTTGGTTGCGATTTCAAGAGATCCGAACGCTCGGGCCCAGGGAATCGACGCTTACCGTCCCACTCATCACGATCTTGAATCTGTGATTCCCAGCGGGCCGTAGTTTCACAACCTCGGCACAGGCGTGATTCACACCGAATGTCCACTGAAACGGAGGTGCTCCGGACTGGTGACCGTACTGAGAATCCGACAGTAGTACAGTAGTCTTGCAGTCCAAGGTCTTGTCAACTGAAGCTGTCGGAAGGCCCCATTCCTTAGGTCGGTTTCAAACTTGATCAAGATTGGACTCGCAAATCGCGAGGAATGCTGCATATGCTTTCAGCAAGACCCGCCGAAGTCCAAGAGTCCTCGAGATTGATCGTCTCTCTTGCCCGCACGAGCATTAGAATTCCGCCAACGACTCTCGCCTGTTCAACGGCACTATCGTCATTCGAAGCGATGCAGGCATGGCCGGCGGGCGCACGCCCGTCCCGCCCGAATCGCCTCGTCGGCGTTCAAGCCAAGCTGTGCCCTATGGACCGATGCAATCAATCCGCCCCACTCCATTCAGTGACCATCCCAAGTCCGATCCATCGCCTTGAAGCGCAACCTCGTAGACAACCTCGGGCGGGTCGCTGCGCATGAACTCGCGCGGGCGAGTCCGCTGGCTGAACTCTAAGCGGGAGCTCGACTGCCACCGCGCGCTGCCGATCGAAGCGGGATCCAGCAAGGCTCCGTAGGCCGCGAGGACGTTCTCAGTATGGGGCAGCCAGCCAACGTCGCCCATCGCAATCGCGACGACCCAGTCGGGTCCCATGGTCTCGGACTGCCGACGCTGGCGGGCAGTCATGCTGTCTTCGTCGATGGAGAACTCGACGGCCTGCGAGTTAGGTGTCGACAACATCGGCGGGCTTTGTGAACGGGCGCGCCTGGTAGTTCCCGTTGTCGAAGATCATTAGAGTGCCGTGCGGCGTCGACTCGGGTGAGCGCAGGTAGTAGGGCCACTGGACATCGCCGTCAGTCCTCAGGATGTTCTCGTAGAGGTCGCCCCACCCGCTCGGCTCGCCGAAGATCCACTCGACTAGCCAGGTCTCGCGGTCAATCTTGACGGCCGCCGGTTGGTAGCGGGAATCCGCCGCGGATCCAATAATCCGAGAGCGTCTCGTACGTGCTACGGTGCGGGTCCGTGGGATCGAACGCCTTCCACCCCCACGCAACCTTCCCAGTTTCGCGCCCGAAATCGACGATTACGTCACCCATGACCCTCTGCCGCATGGGAGGTGGGGCTTCGTCATATTCGTCTGGGTAGTAGTCATCGACTTCCCGCCACTCGGAGCTCAGCGCGAATAAGGTCCCGTTCGGCATCTCGTCAATCTCGTGATGGAGGGTGAGAGTGTCCATGGCGATGCTGTCGGCGGGCCCATGCGGACGGCCGGCAGCATACCACCGGCAGGCCGTCTTGCCGAGGCAGTCCATCTCGACCCGGCGAAAGTCAGCCGTGACGAACAGCAGGTTGCCGTTGCAAGCCTTCTCGAAATCGCTGATGCGGGAATCGATCCGGCGGTACGCCACGACCTAGCCGGCATGGTCCAAGACCGCCAGCATGCCGAACCCGGCGTTGAACTCAGACGCGTCCCGGCCAGAGCCCATCTGACGTCGTCGTGGGTTGAAAACCGTCACCCCCGGTTCGATCTCGTCCGGCGCGCTGAGATGGACGCGGATCTTCGGGAACTCGATCGCGACCTCCGGCAGGAGAGGCGTGCGGAACACAAAGGCGTCGGGATGCGCGACCTCGGCACCCCCGGCCGGAGCGGAGGTCGACGCTGATCTCGTGGCGCGTGTCGGACCGGGTGCCGACGACCGCAAGCTCTACTTCCGACGAATCGAATTCGGGGCCGTATTCCAAGCGCCACATATGCACGCCGTCGGCGACATCGATCAGGGCGGGACAGAACGACAGCGCGGCTGCCAGCGGCGCCGCAGGGTTCGGAATAGCGACCAGCGACGGTTCGGTGCGAAACGAAGGCGGCTCGGAGTATCTCCATGCCAGCATGACCACGACCGCCGGAATACCCGAACCGGTGGTTCGCATCTCTCGAAAATGCCCGCGCTGCCGCCCCGCCCAAGCCGGTCGCGGCGACCTACTGCGACCGGCTCATGCGCGACTTGACGCGCCGGACGAGCTTAATGATCTCCTCGGCCTTGCGGACGCTGCCCAGATCGACCGTGTGGAACTCATTCTTCTCGATCTCGCCTTGCAGTTCGGTGGCCAGCTCGATGACCTTGGCCATATCCTCGGTGGACCGCTCGACATCCTTCTTGAGGATCATGAGCGTCCTTGAGCGTCCGTCCGGCAGGCGATCCTGCGGAGCCGCCCCGAACGGCGGATTGCGCCCGCCTCGCCCTCGTCCGCCCGTCTGAGCCAAGAGAGGCACCATCAGCAAGCTCGCGGCGAGGATCGTGATCCATCGCTTCATCGTCATTACGCATCATGATACGCTCGGGCTAGGTCGAGGCTCGGACGCATTCCGCCCGGCGGGCACTGTGCTAGAATCGGTTTCTCGGCAGGCCGTCGGTCCTGATAGGCGAAGCGGCGGACAGGTCGGCGAGAGCGTAGTTCGAGTCAGTTCAGGAGAGAGGTTCTAGACCATGGCCTACATCATCGCGGAGCCGTGCATCGGCACGAAGGACACCGCTTGCGTGGACGCCTGCCCGGTGGACTGCATCCACCCTAAGTCGGACGAAGACGACTTCGAGACGGAAGAGATGCTCTACATCGACCCGGAGGAGTGCATCGACTGCGGCGCGTGCGTGCCTGTCTGCCCCGTTTCGGCGATCTTCGCGGAAGAGGATCTTCCCGAGGAGTGGGACGAGTTCATCGATCGCAACGCAGCCTACTACGAGTAGCGCGACTGCCCGTGGCGGCCACGGGCCGCCACGGGCACTCCGTCAGGCCGGCGATTTCCGTAGCAGGAGGTCGCCGACATTGTATTGTATGCCCTAGCGCCATTGCGCGCGACCTATGTCGCGCTCGGTCCCGCAGGAGGATTCAGGGGAGGTCGCCGCCTGAATCGGTGCAGGGGTCGCAGATCCGGGGGCGGAGCTATTTGTCTTGGTCCTTCTTGTGAACGTCGTGGCAGGTCTTGCAGCCGCCCGACATGGCCTTGAGGGCCGCGTCGTAGCCCATGGCGTCCATGCGGTAGGCGCCCAGCATGGCGTCGCGTGAGGCGGCGATGACTTGGGCCGCCCCCTCGCTCCAAGCGTCGTCCTTGACGCGGCCGTCCATCAGCACGAGCTGCGATGCCTCGTTCACCATCGAGATGGCGCCGTGCGCTTTCTTCCACTCGTCCGTGCCAGACGGTCCTCCGCTCTCGCGGAATGCCTTGACCTTGTCCATGGCGGGCTTGACCATGTACTCCATGAGGTCGTGAACGGAAGCGGCCTTCTTGTAGGCGTGTCCTTCGTGATTGTCCGCTACGGCGGCGACCGTCACCACCGACGCCAAGGCAACAGCAACCAAAACAGTTCTCATTCCCTTCCTCCGGGTCCTGCGACTAGAAACGCGCATGCCGTCCGACCGGGCTGCGCCTTAGCGATTATATCGGATCGCCCGCCCGCAACCGCGCAACCGTCGGGAGGCGCGGCCCTACCGCCAGGAGCGCTCGCGCGCGGCGAGGAACTCGTCCCCCTCGTTCCAAGTCGGCAGGCCTGGCTGGTCGGCGACCGCCCGGCCCAGCTCGAAACCGAACCGGGCTAGGTCCGCGATGCCCGCGAAGTCCCAATCGGCATGATATTCGTCGGACGGCTGGTGATAGTGGCGTTCCCGGTACTCCCCCAATCGCTGCTCGCCCCATCCCTCCGGCCGGTTGAGATACTGCGTGCCGGACTTGAGCGAGAATGCAGGTACGCCGTGCTTGGCGAGGCTGAACTGGTCCGAGCGGTAGTAGTAGCCCTGTTCCGGGTGGGCGTCGGGCGTCAGGCTCAGCTCGAACTCCGCCGCTAGCGTCTCCACCGCGCCCCGGAGCGTCGTCCGCTCGTGGCCCGGGATCGAGATGTCGCTCGTGGCTCCGTAGGGATACAGCGCGTCGTAGTTCAGGTTCACCGCCGTTCGCCCGGCGGGTACCGCGGGATGGGCCGAGTAGTAGGCCGAGCCCAGCAGGCCGCTCTCCTCGGCGCCGACGAAAGCGAACAGGACCGTGCGGGCCGGCCGCACGGGAAGCGCACCGAAGGCCCAAGCCAGTTCCAGCAGAACCGCGCAGCCGGTGGCGTTGTCCACCGCACCGTTGTAGATCCCGTCCTCGCCGGGCTCGGGGGCGCGCATGCCGATGTGGTCCCAGTGGGCGGTGTACAGGACGGCTTCGTCCCGGCGTTCCGGGTCGCTGCCCTCAAAGCGAGCGAGCACGTTGCGGGTCTCGAGCGGCACGATCGAGCTGCGGATGTCCGCCCGGGCGCGGACGCCGAGCGGAATCGGCGCGAAGTCTCTCTCGTTCGCCCGGGCCAGCAAGTCCGCGAGCCCGCTGCCCCGCGTCGCCGCCGATGCTTCGAACAGGCGCTCGGCAGCTTCCGATGTCACCCAGCCGGCGAAGGCGAGCTTCGGCTCGCCCTCCGCGACCTCGACGTACGACTGGCCCCCGCTCCACGAATTCCGGACCACCTGCCACGGGTAGCCCGCCGTCGCATCCGTGTGGACGATCAGCGCTCCCAAGGCCCCCCGGCGGGCGGCCTCCTCGAACTTGAAGGTCCAGCGGCCGTAGTAGGTCAGGGCACGGCCCCCGAAGAAGGCCGCGTCGTCCGAGGGCGGCTCATTGGTGAACAGCACGACGATCTTGCCGTCGACGTCGGCACCCTTGTAATCGTCCCAGTGGAACTCGGGAGCGGCGATTCCACGTCCGACGTACACGAGCTCCGCGTCGAAGACCTCGCGCCCGGTCTGGCGCTCGTTGCTGCCCACGAATTCCTCGAGCCAGGCCGTGTCGCGGCCGGCGAGGCGCAGGAACGAGCCCTCCTGCAGCGCGACCTCCACGAGCGGCACGCTCTGGAAGTACGTGCCGTCTTCCGCGGCGGGCTCGGCACCCGCGATCGCGAGCTGCGCCGCGAGATACTCGGCGGTCAGCTCTTCCCCACGCCCGCCGAGTCCACGGCCCTCCAGAAGGTCGTGGGACAGGAAGCGGACGTGCGCGGCCAGCGCGGCCGGATCGAAGGCGACTTCCTGCGCGCCACGGTGCGCACATCCCAACGCGAGCAAGACGAGAGCGGCAGCGCAGCGCATGACGATGGGATGCTATCAAACAGAGGCGGTCGCCCGTCCGGCGGGGCCGCCGGCTACCAAACCGCGGCCTTGTGCGCCGCCGGCGGCGGGCGGATCTCGAGGCAGCCCTTGCCCGTCGGCAGGATCTTGCCCGGGTTCAGTCGCCCGTCCGGATTGAAGATCCGCATCAGGCGCTCCATCTGCTCCAAGCTGTCCTCCGCGAACAGCAGAGGCATCAGCTCGTTCTTCTCCATGCCCACGCCGTGCTCGCCGGTGATGGCGCCGCCCGCTTCGATGCAGTACCGGAGGATGTCCTCCCCGGCCTGCCGCGTGCGCCGCGTCTCGTCCCGGCTGCGCGGATCGAACAGGATGATCGGATGCATGTTGCCGTCGCCGGCGTGGAAGATGTTGCTGATCGTGAGTCCATACTTCTCCGACACGCTGTAGATGTGCCGCAGCGTGTCCGCGATGCGCGTGCGCGGCACGACTCCGTCCTGCACGTAATACGTCGGGCTGACCCGGCCGACGGCCCCGAAGGCGTTCTTGCGGCCCTTCCACAACAGGGCGCGCTCGGCGGCGTTGCGCGCGACGCGCACCTCGCGCGCACGGCACCCCATGCAGACCGACTGCACCTGCTCGAGCTGCTCCGCCACGGACTCGCGCACGCCCTCGAGCTCGATCAGCAGCACGGCCTCGGCGTCCATCGGAAAGCCGGCGTGGGTCGCCTCCTCGACCATGCGGAGCATCACGCCGTCGAGCATCTCCACGGCCGCGGGCGTGATCGCCCGGGCCGTAAGCTCGCCCACCGTGGACGCGCCGTCCTCCGCGCGCTCGTAGATGGCCAGCAGCGTCTCGACCGACTCGGGAGCCCGCATGAGTCGCACGATGACCTTCGTTATCAAGGCCATGGTGCCCTCGGAGCCGGTCAGCAGGCCGCGCAGGTCGTAGCCTGGCAGATCCTGCTCCTTGCCTCCCGCGACCAGCACGGTGCCGTCCGGCAGGACCGCCTCGATGCCGAGCACGTGATTGGTGGTCACCCCGTAGATCAGCGTGTGAGGCCCGCCGGCGTTCTCGGCCACGTTGCCGCCGATCGTGCAGGCCTTCTGCGACGACGGGTCCGGGGCGTAGTAGTAGCCGCGCCCCTCCACGGCGCGGGTGATGTCCAAGTTGACAACCCCGGGCTGGACCACGGCGCACTCGTTCTCGAGGTCGATCTCGAGAATCCTGTTCATGCGCGAGAATCCGATCATGATCCCGCCGCGCTGGGGAATCACCCCGCCGCTGAGACCGGTTCCGGCCCCCCGCCCGACCAGCGGGAGCGAATGGTCGGCAGCGATGCGGACGATCTCGACGACGTCCTCGGTGCGCCGCGGGAACACCACGCATTCGGGGCGCCCCTTGTCGATGCTTCCGTCGTACTCGTACAGCAGCAGGTCCTGGTCTCGGTGCAAGACGGCCCGGCGGCCGACAGCCTGCTGCAGAGCCCTCAGGGCGGATTCCGGTAGCACGGCTCTATCGTACTTGAGCCATCAGGCAGCGACGGGCTGTACGCCGGCGGCTTGCATCGTAGCAGCGGCGAAACTCAGCAGGTCGCGACGCTCGCGCGAGACGTCCGCCAGGCGGCCGTAGTCTCCGGCCATCTGGCAAAGCTGCAGGGCGTTCGGGCAGGTCAGGTACTGCGGGTCCGCCTCGGAGAGATGCTCCACTGCCACGTCCGCGGCCTCCGTGGGCCGGCCGACTCGAACCAGCAGGTTGACCAGCACCTGCGCCGGGGTGGTGCCAGCGACGTTCCGGTCGCACGTCTCGACCTTGCGCCTGAAGTGGGCTAGGCCGCCCTCGACGTCGATTCCGGTCGCCGCGCGGATGTACGCGCCGAAATCCTCGAAAACGTTCTCGAAGGGTGGGTTGCCGGGAAACTGGTACATCTCGCCGAGCCGCCGACCGTACTCAGCCATGCCGAGCAGCAGCTCCAGCGTCTCCTTGCGCTCAATCGACGGGGCCATCTGGACGAGCGACGACACGTGGGACGTGTCTAGGTAGTAGGCATTGCCCTCGAACAGCCATTCCCGATCGCGCACGACCGCCGCCAAGTCATCGCCGGCCGGCTCGGCCCCTTCCCTCTGCTTGACGGCGTACTTGACGTTGGACAGGAGCTCGGAATGGACTTGCCGCGCCAGCAGGTGCGCGCAGTCCGCCCGCCCCTCATCGACAGGGTACTGGGAGAAGTTCGTGATCGCACGGCAGGTGCCGTAATGCTTGAGGATGAGCTCGAATCCCTTCCTCGGGTGGACCTGCTCGTGGTAGGCGACCTCGATGACGCCGTCCAAGGCCTCGCCGGCCTCGGACTCGGTGCAGGACTCGATCGCCGCCCGGACCTGCTCCTTGTCCCCGAGAGCCCGGAAGTAGGGCCAGGCCCGCCCGACCTGCCCGTCGTCCAGGAAGAGAGTGCCCACTTCGCGGGCCGCATCAACGGTGGCCTGCTCGTATTCCGCCTGGACATCCGCATCGAGATTCCGCCACGGCTCCGTCTGGATGAGCGGCATGCCCAGTTCGTGCCGCTTCCGCATCAGGCGCGCCTCGAAGATCAGGGGATAGGAGCGCTCCTCGCGGAACCGCTGGATGACAAGGTCGAACGCGGCATCGACGTCCCCGGAGGACAATGCCTCCCGCACTTGATCGAATACGTCCATCGCGATCGCCCCCCTCGCCATTATGGGACAAAGCGGCTACCCGTTCGCCCGCCGACCGCGCGACGGGACCGGGCTAGGGCCCGAGAGCCTCGCGCCGGGTCAGTTGCGAGCGGCCCCTGGCCGCACGACGTGCGAGAGGTCGTCGCGGCCGCCCGGACTGCGGAAGCCCAGCCAGGTCGACCAGAGCAGGACAAGCGAACCCAGTAGGAGCAGCAGGTGGCGTCCGAACCCGCCGAGCCCGTCGAACCGGTAGGTAGCGCTGAACACGGCGTAGCCTAGCACCACGACAAGACCCAGCGACAAGAGCAGCAGCAGGAACCGTCCCACGCGACTTCTGCGAAGAGACAGGAGCGCGGCCAAGGTCGCGTAGAATCCCGCCACGAACAAGCCGGTGGCAGCGCTGTCCGGCTCGGTCGGCAGCAGCGGTACGTGCATCTCGCCGCCCTGAATCCACCCCAGAATCCCTAGGCCCGCCCAGAAAAGTCCCAGGCCGAGACTCGCGACCGCGCCCAGAATTACGATCAAGCTGCGCATCTTGGCTCAGAGCCGCCCCGCGGTGCGCGACGCCATTGGTCAATTATAGTCGAGCGATTCGGCACCCCTGCCCGACTAGGGTTCCGGCTGACGGCGAAACATCCGGCGTCAGTCGCCGGCTCCCTCCGAGACGGCCTCTTGCAGGAGGCGGAACAGGCCGGCCGTTTCGCGCATTTCGAACTGGTCCAGCAGGCCCTCGGGCATGATCGAGACTTCGGACTCGCGCAGGTCGACGATACTCTCCCGGGCGATCGCGACGGGGCGCTCCAGGTCCGGGATGAACACTGTGACGGACAGCTCGTCCTCTTCCAGGATCATGGCCGAATAGACGTCGTCCCTAGTCTCGATCCGCCACGAACGGTACTGGTCGGAGATCGTCCTCGACGGCCACAGGGTGGCTTCCAGCAGGTCGCGCCGCGAGAAGCGATTCGCCACCGTCGTCAGATCGGGGCCGTAGTCCTTGCCGAGGTCGCCGAAGCGATGGCACTTGGCGCAGGCCTCTTCAAAGACTCGGAGGCCTTGCTCGCGGGTGGCCATCGTCGTCATCGGGTCGTACATCATGTACTCGAAGATCTCCTGCTCGCTGTAGAGGTTCGTGCCTCGCTTGCGGGCGAACACGTTGGGCTGGACGTGGCCCGTGCCGCGGCGCAGGGATACCAGAAGCCTCTCGTCCTCGACCGGGGCGAATTCCGGGATAACCGCGTAGGCCTGTTGCGTCTCGCCCGGGTCGAAGAACTCGAGGCAGGACTCGAAGAGCCGGTTGACGAAGCCGACGAAGCTGGCACCGCCGCGCCATTCCTTCGCCTTCTGGAACCATGCCACGAGCTGCCGCTTCTGCTCGGGCGTCCAGCCGTCCTGGATCTCCCGCAGCGCGTAGACGTAATGGATCTGCAACTGCTGGCTTTCGTCCCCGGAAGGGATCTGGGCGAGCAGCTTGGCAATAGCCTCCGGGCGTGCGGCGTAGGCCATCGTAAGGGCATACTCGCGGTTCAGCCGCTCGTCCGCCGACGGGAAGCGAGGAGCCACGATGTCGTACAGTTGCTCGCGCAGGCTCTCGCGGCAGCCGTCGGCGACTTCCAAGCAGGCGAGGTGGAAGACGCGCAGCAGGGCCAGCTCGGCCTCGGCGGCGACGCCCTCGCGTCGAAGCAGTGACAAAGTCTTCTCGAAGACCGGTTCAAGGTCGATGGCCCTCTCAGCCGTGCGGACCAAAGCGAGCATCCCCGTAGCCGACGACATCGGATCCCGGTCTTCGACGACCAAACCCTTCCACGCCTCCGTAGGCGTCGCCTCCAGCGCGACGCGGCCCGCCCAGCGCACGAAACGATCACCGTCGCCGAGCAGGGCGTGCAGATCCGGGATCCCGCCGAACGCCGGGTCGCCCATGCGCAGCAGGGCCTCGGCAGCGCGCCTCTTCACGAAGGGGTCGCTGTCCTCGAGCGCCTCGGCGGCGATCGCCTTGGCTCGGTCGCTGCCATGCTGGCCGACCACGTAGACCGCGGCCGCCCGCAATGTCGCGTCGGCGCTCTCGAACGCCGACCGGATCAGGGGAGCGTCAGGCTTGGGGGCGTAGCGCTGCAGAAGGTGCAGCGCCCGAATCCGGTCAGCCGACTCAGCTGTCTCGTCCCGGACCAGCGCCTGGAGCTCCGCTCCCCACGCGTCGCCCATCTCCCGCTTGCGCGCCTGAAAATAAGCGTGGCTGAACGCGGACAGCGGCTGCGGCTGGCGCACCACGGAGAGGACGCCAGTCTCCGGACGGCGGCCCGAGTTGGCGCGGTAGCCCTCATAGCGCACGCGGTAGAAGCCGCCTTGGGTATTGCGCCCTCCGGTGGTGAAGTAGACCAAGCCGTCCGGGCCTACCTCCAAGTCGGTCACATTGAGGGGCTCGCCGTAGATGAAGTCGGTGGCGGGCTCGGCCAGTTCGTAGGTCGCGCCTGACCTGCGGAACTTAGACAGGACGACACGCCCGCGGGACCAGTCGCCCTGCAGGAATGCGTCAAAGTACTCCGCCGGGTAGGCGTAGCTGTGATAGAAGTCCACGCCCACCGGAGAGCCGCGTCCCAGGTCGTCGACCGGCGGGAGAGAGTCGATGTAGTAGGCGGGAAACTTGCCCGAGCCCGTCCGCCAGCCGAAGTCCGCGGAGGGAACGCCATGCACGGAGCGCACCTCGCGGTACCACGGGAGGTTGATGTCCCACTCCATATCCGAGTCGAACGTGAAGGCCTCGCCGTCCGCGTTGTATGCGTGGTTGTAGGGGTTGCGGAACCCGCCGAACCGGAGCGAGAACATCTCGCCGCCGCCCTCGATCCGGAACAGGGCGCCCCCGGGGGCCATGCGCCCCACGGCGTGCCCGCGGGCATCCATGTAGCGGTCCAGCAGCTGCGACTCCTTGTAGCCGCGCAGCGGCGACTCGGCCGCGATGCGCTCGGACGGCACGAAGGTGTGATTTCCGACTAGGACTGTCAGCGAGCCGTCTGGCGCCCGGCGGATGTCGTGAGGGCCGTGCTCCCCGATGCGTCCCGTGTACTGTACGACGACCTCGCGGGAATCCGCGACTCCGTCCCCGTCCTCGTCCGAGAGTCGGAAGAGACAGGCCTCGCGGTTGTCGGGGTTGGTGCAGTTCGCGTAGAGCGTGGTTCCGTCGAAGAAGATCCCCTGGCAGTTCTCAACCCGGTCGCTGACGACCTGCTCGGACTCGAAGAACCCATCGCCGTCGAGGTCCAGCAGGCGGACTGGATGGCTGCGTTCCTTGGCGACGACCGGCCTGCCCTGCGCGTCGAAGGTGACTTGGATGAGCGAGCCGACCTTGGCCGCGTCCGCAACGGCCTCCACCGCGAAGCCCCGCGGAACGCGATACGGCCCCACCAAGAGGGGATCTTGAAACTGGCAGCCGAGGGCCAGCAGGGCCCACGGGAAAAGACTGACTCGTCGCATCGCCTTCGTCGATTCTATCGACTCGCCCCGCCGCCCCACGGAAACGGCGCGAGGGCCGCGCTGCGGAGGGGTTGGAGTGCCCCTCGCCTCGGTCGGCTGCGCCGACCTGCCAGCCGGGGCCGGTGGCGCGGCCGATGACGGCGTCCGCAAGGCCGAGCCGAGTACGGCGTGCCGACCGGACTCTCGGCGGTAGCCAGCCCCGAGAAGGCCGTTCGCGTGTTGTCTGGAGCGAGCTGCCCAGCCCGACCGAGCCCTGATGCCGGGCTGCCGCCGCAGGACCGGCCAGGCGGCCCGAGGATGACGGCACGCAACCGCCACGCACCGCACGCGGACCCTGCAGCGCATACGCGGCGTGAGAGTCGCGCCATGCATCCCGGACGCGAAGAACGGCAACACGCGCAGCAGCCTCGGACTACGCATGCGTCCTACGGTGTCCCTCAGGCGCGACGGCCGCGCCGTGACTTACGGGCAGGAGCAGTTCGCCGCCGCTGGCATTCGAGCTGGTTAGGACGGACATTGGGATCGAAATTGACGGACTTGCGACTGCCCTATGCGGACCACCATCAGGAAATCCGGTAGGTCTGTATTTAGCCGTGATCGACTGACGCCAGAGACCCCTCAGAAACGGCAACCCAGTTCGGATTCATTCGACCGATGGATCAAGGATTGGAACATGTGGCCCAATTTGCAGGTAGCACCGGTTTCGCTATGGTGCAAGATTCTACTCTCGAGAATTCGTTGGTTAGCTTCCGCAAGCCAACTCGCCCCGCTGGGTCACGGATCAAGGGCGGAATGGAATGTCGACATGCTCAGCAATTCCTGCGATCTTACGGAATCAGCACGATGGCACCGTGGCGCAGGATGAAGCCTTCCCGAAGTGACATGAGCCTGAAGCGGACGGGCACTTCCGGCGTGGAGTGCGCCCGAGCGGGGCCTCCCCCGGACGCACGAGGCCCGCGGGAAAAACATCGTGCAATTCGAACTCGCGTCGGTGCCGGGGTTGGATGAGGTCCGGCAGTTCATGAACGGTGGCCCGGCGCTGCAGGGGTTGCCTGCCGGCGAACCGAACGGACGGTGTTGCGCTTCAGCCATTGGAATCCAAGAGAGGCCGACGGGGACCCCCTGCGACGGAGCTGTCGAGTGTCCCGCGGGCCCGCATAAGGGACGTGGTCCGCACCTCGTCCTAGCGGGGCACGCGGCGCGGCCAACCCGGCGAAGCTACATTGACACGGACATCACGCTGTCCGGCGAAACCGACGTGACGTCTTCAGTGGCAAGCGGGGCGAGCGGCTCGAGAACCGTCGTGCGGCCGAATCTACTCGCCGATCCAGACGAGCGCCTCCCGTCGGCATGAGCGGGCCTATGGGGTGATGAACCGCGGGCTACTGAATCGCGGATGCCTTGCCTCCATGTACCGATGGCTCTGCGCACCACTGGGCCCGGACGACGGCGAGCGGCTCGAGAACTGCCTCGGACAAGCCAAAGAGATCCACCAAAACGAAGCGGTCAAGGGCGTGGCGCGTCTCGTCTCGGTACGCCTCGTTGGCCGGCAGGAAGGTCCGGCGCCGGAAGCTGTCAAATGCGCTCCGCGCTACGTCGACTCGCGAATCGTCGAGCGCACGAACGTCAAGGACCGGCAGGCCCGGCAGCGACTTGATCGTGACCACGGACCGCCCCTCCTGCTGCCTGCTCCCGATCCACCAGAAAGCCATCAGGCCAAGCGTGGAGTTCGCGCAGAGCGCAAGGGCCTGTTCCAGCTGAGCCCGCTTCAGCAAGAAGGTTGGCCACGCCCTGCCTCCCATCGCCGGCTCCTGCGTCAGGCACGCCGCGAGGCATTGCGAATTCAGCTGGAAATCCAAGTTGAAGTGCAGCCGACCAGCCGTCCGCTTCCAGAGGTCAATGGCCCGGTCAGCACATCCCGGCCTAGGCTCTCCTGTGGTGTCTGGCTCGACGACGAGCCGCCGCTCGCGCTCCGCTGAATGCGCCCACAGCATCGGATACGGTACCGCCTGAATGGGCGTCCCCTCCAGCGGGACCACTTCGAACGGGCCTCGTGGCCGCCCGCCTGAACCAGTCTCTGCCCCCGAGACATCACGGTGCAGCGGGCCCCGGTCGCCTAGCTCACCGAGCAGCGCGACCGGCAGCTCGCACGGGGCCAGTCGCGGGAGACTCAGAAGTCCTCCGCGCAACGACATCATGGCGTGCGCGAGCCTCGGCTCCCGCACCCGTGCGCAACCGCCCTCACTTAGCGGCGCCCTCACAAAGCTGCCCACCTCGCTGTCGCCGATTCTCAGACGGCCGCTACGGCTGTCCGCCGTCAGCGTGGCGATCACCCTAGCCGTCTCCGCGGCCGCCGCGAGGCTCTCCGGACGCTGGTACAGGCTGACGAACATGGTGTCGCCGCTCGCTTCCGAATCGTCTCGCTTGCGAGTGGCAACGACCAGCGCCTCGGCCATGCCCGTGTCGGCCGAAAACGCCCTAGCGGTGTCGCCGCTCACCGCCAGCGTGACAACCGTCAGGTCGCAGTAGTGCCGCGCGAGCAGCGCCCGCATGTTCCGCCAAGCGACGCCGCTTACCGCCGCGATCGGCAGCACCAGCGCCACCACACCCCCAGGCCTAGCCTTGGCGTGCGCCAAGTCGACGAAGTTCGACGCGATCCCGGCGTTGCCGTGACCCGCCGCAGTCCCCAGCGCACCGCGAATGCGGGCCAAGTGCCGCGCCATCGCTCTTTGCTCCTCCGCCGTCTTTTCGAAGCCGGCAAACGAAGGCACGGGAACCGTCGACGACTCGTGGTTCGTCGGCCGCGTGAACGGCGGGTTCATGATCACCAGGTCCGCCGCCCCGTGCTCCAAAGCGACCTCGTCCCGGCCGTCGCAGTCCTCGGCATCCGGGCGGTCCCCGGAAGCCACCCTCCGCCCCGTGCCGAACAGCGGTCGCGCCACCTCTTCGGTGATCAGGTCCAGCGAGCCCAGCGCCAAGGGGCGCCCATCCGCCTGCCTGCCGTAGGGCATCGTCAGCACCCGCGTCCGGCGGAATTTCAGCCCCGGATGAGCGCTGGACAGCATAGAGGCCGCTAAGTGCGTTGCCGCAGGCATGATGTCCGCCGCCACCAAGGACCGTTCGATCATGGCCGCATGCACTCTCGCGTCGTTGCCCCCTGCCCGCCGGTGCCGGCCTAGGACCGCTTGGTAAGCTGCCGAGATCAGCGTGCCCGTGCCGCAGGCCAGATCGGCGATCCGCAACGCCGCCAGCGCCTTCCCGCTGGACCAGTCGCACCGCATTCGCGACACCGCCAGCTCGCCCAGCAGGGCCGCGGAGACCGGCAGCGTGTAGAACGTGGCGAGGAACTTGCGGTCCACGATCAGCCGCTGGAACATGCGCCCCGACATGTCGTGCAGGCTCGTGACGCCTACGTTGGACAGCTCGCCCGCCGCGCCGGCCAGCAGCGCCACCACCGGCTTCGTCGAGCTCGCCCGCAAGCCGCCGAGAATCGCCGAGGCGATCTCGAAGATCGGCCAGTAGTTGATGTTCCTCAGGACGTGCCGCCATTGCTCTTGGATCAGGCGCGGCGAGATGTCGCCTAGGCCGTCCCGGATCTCGTCGATCCTCTTGAGCCGGTGCGCACCGGCAATCGAGTTGTGGAAGATCAGGGCGTTGGCGAGGATCGCCATCGCCATCCTTGCCGTTTGCTCGCCCGGCTCCTGGTGCAGCAGTTCGGCCATCTCCAGCAACGGCCCGTCGAAACCGAGCTCGCTGTCCGTCAGGACGCGCCGGGCCGCCTGCCGCACGCGACGCTCCAGAATCTCGATCCCCTTCGCGATCAGGCGCTCGGAGACGGAGACCCGCTCGATGCAGGCCGCCAGGTCGTCGGCACCGCCGCGGATCCAGCCCGAGGCCGGCCAGCGAGCGGGCTCGGTCTCCGCCAAGGAGAAGACGCAGTAGGCGAATTCCGCGGACTGAATCCGCCGCGCGAGGTCGCCTTGCTCCTGGCGCAGGGAGACCGGTACCCGCACCGCCAGGCTCTGCTCTACCGCGGCACCCAAGTCTCCGACCACCAAGCCGAGACGCCTGCGCGCATCCTCCTCGACGCCGCCGGCGGGCAGGAACTCGGTCTCTACAGCCACCGGCAGCCCGCCGGGATTATCGACTAGGATGTCCGGGCGGAGCGCCCGTTGCTCAAAGACCTCGGACTGCTCCGCGCCGATGCGATGCAGCCAGCGCGGATTCTTCCCGCGCAGGACGTTGGCCAGCTCGACGTTGAAGGCCGCCTCGCTAATCCGCGGCATTCCTCCTCTAGCCCTGCCTGTCTAGCCCTGCCTATCGATTCCGCAGGAGACAGGGCCAGCGTCCAAGCGCCCGCATCGCACTGCTTGCCGTTCTCGGGCAGCGGTACTCCCCGCGAAATGCTCGGCGGAATTCACGTACGGTCCGATTCCCAGCCTCTATCTTGAAGTGTAACCTATGAATGGTCGACGCGCTAGAGACCGTTGGTCCGGTCGAACCGCAGGATGCATCAGCGCCGGACCGCCGGCCATTCGTCCCCTCCTGGTACCGGGCCTCACTTGCCACATCCATCGCCTTGGCTGTTCAATGATGCGCTCTGGGCGAGGGGCATTGAATGGGAATTATATATCTGAGTGCCGACGACGCCATGTCCGACTAGAACTGCTGTGAGCAGGGAGGTCGGTGTCGAGCTCGGGTCATTCGAGTGCGGCCGCGGCGGGCACAGAGGGGTGGGATCGTATCTGAATCGAGCCTGCCAGCGGATTGGACGAGGAAGGGACTAGAGAGGCCGCCTCGCATGCCCCGGTTGCCCCGGTGGAACCCGGTTGGCGGTGGCAGGGCACCCCTTGCAAGCCGCTTGCAGGCCCTGCGAGGGCCGAAAACAGCGGATCCCCGGTGCTCGACGGCCTGCATGGACGGTCCGGGCCGGACCGGGGTCGCACCGGGGCATTCCGGATCCGGTGCGCCCCTCGTACCGAGCGTGAAGCGCACCGAGCGTGAAGAGCGCGCCCGCAGCGGGCTGTCGCGCTCAGCTCGGCGGGCGCCGCTCAGGCCGCGACCGCGGCCTTGCCGGTCAGCTGCGCCGGTCAGCTGCCGGTAGGTCAGCGTCCGGCGGACCAAGCCCCGCGCCATGCGCCGCATCTGTTCCTCTGTTGTTCCTCTGTTGTTCCGATGTGTCGCAGTCGCGGTCGTTGTACCGTCCCGCGAACTCCGTGAGGTAGCGGCCGAGATGACGGACGCTCATCCGGTGATAGGTTCCGTACAGGCCGCGCTTGAACAGGGACCCAAACGATTCGATGCCGTTCGCATGCGCTGCCCCGCGCACGTACTCGCCGCCGGAGCGCCGGAGTGCCTGACCGCTTCGTGCGGGAACTCCGCCATGCCGGCGTAGGCCGCCGCCTCGTCGGAGCGGACCTGCGCCCCCGGCGCGACCCGGCCGCGCACGAAGCCCTGCAAGTCGCCCTTGGCGGTGCCCGGCAGCGGCCGCGCGGCCACTGCGTTCGTGGCGCGGTCCCGCGCCCCCGCCACGGGCGTCTTGCCGACGGGCCCGCGCCCGGCGCGGGCCTTCTTCCTCTCGTGCCGGTTGCGTTCCTTGCCGCCGACGCAGGTCTCGTCCACCTCCACCGGGCCGGCGAACAGGCCCTGATCCCGCTCCCGGCACGCGCGGATGCGGTGCGCCAGGTGCCGGGCCGACTTTTGGCTGATGCCCGGGTCACGGTGCAGCTTCATGCTCGAGACGCCCTTGATGCCGGTGGTCAGCAGGAACAGGGCGACGGCCCGGGTGCGGTAGCCGAGCTTGGTGTCGGCCATCACGCTGCCGCTGCGCACGGAAAAGCGCTTGCCGCAGCCGCGGCAACGGTACGGCATCGAAGGGTGGGCCGCACCGGACTGCACGCTGGATCCGAGGCAGTGGGGGCACGCGGGGCCGTCGGGCCAGCGCATGGAGGCGAACCACTTTTCCGCGGATTCGTCATCGGGGAACATGGCGATCACTTCGATCAATGTGATGCCTTTACGGAACCACTTTCCGGGACCTTGTTTCTTCATTTACGGTATCCCCTACTGGAACTATTCCACCAAGAAACACCACAGAATTTCAACGGAAAGTCAGAAGAAATATGAAATCTTATCCTGATTAACAACGAACGTCAGCCGAGGATATGCTATACTGAAGGAGATCGGAAATCTCTGACAGGAAAGGGGATAGCAGCTGAAACGCAATCGCGTGCAATTCCAGAAGGGACTCAGCCTGGGCAAGTTCCTGCAGCGCTACGGCAGCGAGGGGCCATGCGAGCAGGCCGTCTTCAACGCCCGCTGGCCGGACGGCTTCCGCTGCCCGGAGTGCGGCTCCCGGCGACACTGCCGCATCCGCTCCCGCAAGCTCTGGCAGTGCCATGCCGCAATGCCTGCCACCGCCGGACCTCCCTCGTCGCCGGCACGATCTGCGCCGCCACCCAGCTGCCGCTGACCGTCCGGTTGCTGGCGATCCACCTGCTGACGCAGGGCAAGCACGGCGTTTCGTCGCTGGAACTGGCGCGGCAGCTGGGCGTGAGCCGGAACACGGCTTGGAAGATGAAGCACAAGCTCCTGCAAGTGATGAAGGAGCGCGACGAGCGCGTGCCGCCGGGCGGCATCGTGCAGGTGGACGATGCCTACTGGGGCGGGGAGCGGAGCGGCGGCAAGCGCGGGCGCGGCGCGGCGGGCAAGACGCCGTTCGTGGCCGCCGTGCAGGTCACCGCCGACGGCCAGCCGGCAAGGATGCGCATGAGCGGCGTGGCGGGCTTCCGCAAGAAGACGCTGGCAGCGTGGGCCGGGCGGCACTTGCAGCCCGGCACGGAGGTGCATTCCGACGGCTTGGCCTGCTTCCGGGACGTGGCCGGCGCCGGCTGCGAGCACGTGCCGACCGTCACCGGAGGCGGGCAGCGGAGCTGCGGCGATTCCCGCTTCTTCCGGGTCAACACGATGCTGGCGAACGTCAAGCAGTCCCTGGCGGGAACCTGCCATTCGCTCGACGGCAAGCACCTGCCGCGGTACCTCGCCGAGTTCCGCTACCGCTTCAACCGCCGCTACGATCTGGCGGTGCTGGTCCCCCGCCTGCTCCACGCCTCCGTGCGCACCCCGCCCATGCCTTACCGTCTCCTAACCTTGGCTGAGTCTTGTGGGTAATCAGGAAGACTTTTGCGCCTCTCAGTAGTCGCCCGGATCGAACATCGTCGGGAACTCCGGTCCCATCGAAGCATTCACCGTGTTGTAGATGAACAGGTCTAGGATGTGCGTGCCGAGGCTCATGCTGGCGTCCCAGACAAGGTTCGGGGGAAGGTGCCACGCAGACCCGCGACGATCGAGCTGTCCTGGGAGTCCCCTCCGAACTGCGGCGTGAACCCGCCCGGCCTCCCCTCCGGAGCGCCGGCGAACGGCTTGTGGAAGGTGAAGCAGTTGGGATCGTTAACCACCCGCTGGTAGTTGTCCGGATCGAGGATCCGGCCTCCTCCGACCCGCACGGTCGGGCAGCCGGCGGAACTGCCCAAGACACCGTCCTTGGCATCGAGGAGATCGCCGACGAGCAGGGTCTTGCCGCCGTCGCCGCTGTAGACGCCGCCACGGGTGTGCGGGTTGCGAAAGTAGAAGCCGCCGTCGACGTGCTTGGCGGCATAGTTCGCATGGGCGTAGGCCTGCTTCGTGCCGCCCACGTACTTGCCGAAATTACCGAAGAACTTGACGTCGTCGTCGATGCGAGGCTCACCCCAGTCCTGGGCCGTCGGACTGCGGACGTAGTTGTTGCCGTGGGCGATCAGCCGTGCCGCGTCGTAGCGCTGCACGGCGCGGTTGGTGGGCCGGGAATTGCCGTACTCGAGACTCAGGTTGGCGAACCCTCCCCGCCTAGAGGCAGTCCGGCATTGCCCGCGAACGTGAGGTTCTGGCCGTCGCCCGCGCTGTAGCCCCCGGCGGTCACCTGGACGCTGCCGCCCTGCGAAGCGTCCTTCAGGACGAAGTTGAGAACCCCGGGCGATGGCGTCGGATCCGTACTGCGCCGACGCTCCGTCGCGCTGGACCTCCGCGCGCTGGACCGCGATCGACGGAATGGGCGTCAGGTCAGGTCCCTGCGCACCGGCCGTCGGCCCGACCGCGAAGAAGTTAATCACGGCGGCGCGGTGGCGGAGCTTGCCGTTCACGAGCAGCAACGTGTGGTCCGGAGCCATGTTGCGCAGGCTGGCCGGCCGCACGATCGTGCCGGAGTCGCTGATGGGGTTCGAGTTGACGTTGAACGACGGGACCGTGTTGCGCAGTTGGTTGGCCAGGTCAGTCTGGCCTTGCTGGGTGAAGTCCTCACTCCCGACGATATCGACGGGCACGGATGACTCCAGCACTGCGCGCCCCTGCGGCGGCTGCCGATGACGACGATACGGTCGCTCACCGTCTCGAGCGCTAGGGGGATCTGCACGGCACCGGCCGACTGCTGGATCGTGATTTCCGCCGGGGCCAGGCCCGGGGCCAACGCGAGGACCGAGTGGGGCCAGTCCCCAAGACCGCAGAAGGTCGCGACGCCAAGGTCGTCGGTGGGCTGCTCGCTCGGGCCGATCACTACGGTCGAATTCGCGACTGCCGCCCCTGACGGGTCGACCACGGTTACCTCGAGACAGTCCTGGGCCGTGGCGGGCACGGCCGCCAAGAGGGCCCGAGCGCTAGGACGGTTAGGCTCCGAAGAATCTGGATGCCCGGCCGGGATCCGGTATTCCATTCAAGCTAGGAAGATGTTTCGATCAACTCCTACCCCTTTCGATCTTGCGACCTGCCCTCGGGGCAAGCTGTCTCGAGACGTCTCATTCCCTGACCTGCGCGCCAGCCGAGCGGGAAGGAACCGGCGTGACTCTCTTGCAGGGCATAGCGGCGTGATCCGGTCTCGGCAGACCTCGTGGTGCCAACTGCGACCGTCCAGATTCCCTACACATTTGCCGTGCTGTGCTTCGCGAGCCATCAGGTTCCCCAATCGGCGAATTCGGGCTAGAAGCTGGCACCCCAGTTGTAGGTCAGGCGCATGTAGTAGTACCCTCCGTTGAAGCCGAACGGTGCGGTCTGCGGGTAGAGGTTTCCTAGACCGATGAACGCGTCTGGGTTCTGCTCGGGGTAGTTGTTCAAGATGTTCTGGCCGCCCCCCGACAGGGAGAACGACTCGGTCAGCTTGTAGGTGAGCTCGAGATCGATGAGATACTCGCTCCCGTAGTTGCGGGCGTCGTCCTTGTCGTAGAAGTCGCCCCAGTAGTTCAGGCGCGCCATGACGCGGAAGCGCCGTTCGTTCTGGCGCAAGGTGAAACTCCAGCGGGTCTCCGGGAACGCGTTCTCGAACAAGTGGATTTCCCGTTCGCTCAGGATGTCCGACTCTTGGCTGATGACTGCTGTCTTGGTGTGATTCCACAGGAAGCTGAACACGGTCTTGCCGTCAAGCGATTCGGGTGCGTACGTCGCCACCACGTCCACGCCCTGCGTCGAAGTCTCGATCTGGTTCGTGAAGAAGCGGAACGTGCCGAGGTTAGCCGCGCTGGTAATGCCCTCGGCCACGAGCGCGTCGACCTGCTCCGGCCGCAGGGAGAACCGCTGCGAGATGGTCAGTCGGTCGAATAGGTCGATATGGAAGTAGTCGGTAGTGAGGCTGAACTGCCCCTTCTCGACGACCGAGCCGACGGTGTAGTTGCGCGACCTCTCGGGCTTCAGCGCCTGGCCTCCGACCAGCTTGGCTACCTCCGAGATGGACGGGATCGTGCCATTGTTAATGATGTCTCCGACGTCCGCGTTGAATTCCGAAGTAACGTTGAACGCGTTCTGCTGTCCGGGCGTCGGCGCACGGAAGCCGCTGCTGCCGCCGCCGCGCAACGCAAAGAAGTCCGTCAGTTCGCCGCGGGCCGAGACCTTGTAGTTGACGGTCGTGCCGAAATCGCTGAACCTCTCGGCGCGAACCGCGCCGCCGACCGTGTAGCGGCTGTCCGCCCCGCCCAGCTCGATATCTCCGTAGACGGCGTAGTTGCTGCGGCCCCAGCTCCCCTCGGCGACGGGGCTGAAGCCGGGAAATCCGTTCGAAGCGGCGCTGAAGCCTTGCGGGGCGAGCGGGCCGAACTGCCACGACGCCGGCTCGCCGGCCTCGATCGTGAACTCCTCGTTCCGCCATTCGAAGCCCGTCGCGAGGTGCAGGTTATCAGAGGCGGCGTAGGCGATGTCGAAGTTGATATTCGTGTCCTGCTGCCTGGAGTTGCCGGGATCGAATTCCGTCGGGGACTCCGGGCCCATCGAGGCATTTACCGTGTTGTAGATGACGAAGTCGATGAAGTTGGTGCCGAGACTGAGGCTGGCGTCCCAGATCAGGTTCGGCGCAAACGTGCCGCGCAAGCCGGCCACGATCGAGCTGTCCTGGGAGTCACCGCCAAACTGCGGCGTGAAGCCGCCCGGCTTCCCGTTCGGAGCGCCGGCGAAAGGCTGGTGGAAGGTGAAGCAGTTCGGATCGTCGAGCACGCTCTGGTAGTTGTCCGGATCGAGGATCCGGCCGCCGCCGACCCGCACCGTCGGGCAGCCGGCCGAGCCGTCCAAGGTGCCGTCCCGGGCGTCGAGCATGTCGCCGACCAGCAGCGTCTGCCCGCCGTCGCCGCTGAAGACGCCGCCTCGCGTGTGTGGATTGCGGAAGTAGAAGCCGCCGTCGACGTGCTTGCTGGCATAGTTCGTATGGGCGTAGATCTGGGTCGTGCCGCCTACGTACTTGCCGAAATTGCCGAAGAACTTGACGTCGTCGTCGATACGGGGCTGGCCCCAGATCTGGGCCGTAGGGCTCCGAACGTGTGTGTTGCCGTTGGCAATGAGCTGGGTCGCGTCGTAGCGCTGCACGGCGCGGTCGGTGGGGTCCGAGTTGCCGTACTCGAGACTCAGGTTGGCGAAGCCGCCCTCCCCGAGCGGCAGGCCGACATTGCCGGCAAAGGTGAGGCTCTGCCCGTCGCCCGCCCCGTAGCCGCCGGCCGTCACTTGGATGGTGCCGCCTTGGGACGCGTCTTTCAGAACGAAATTCAGCACGCCGGCGATGGCGTCGGATCCGTACTGCGCGGACGCGCCGTCGCGAAGCACCTCCGCGCGCTGAATGGCGATTGACGGAATCGGCGCGAGGTCGGGCCCCTGAGCACCGTCGGTAGGCCCGCTGGCGAGCCAGTGAATCACGGCGGCGCGGTGGCGACGCTTGCCATTCACGAGCAAGAGCGTGTGGTCGGGAGCAAGATTGCGCAGGCTGGCCGGCCTGACGATCGTGCCGGCGTCGCTGATGGGGTTCATGTTGACGTTGAACGACGGCACGGTGTTGCGCAACTGGTTCGCTACGTCGACGTCTCCTTGCTGCGAGAATTCGTCGCTGGCGACTATGTCGACGGGAACGGCCGACTCGAGCACTGTGCGACCTTCGGTGCGACTTCCGATCACCACGATCTGGTCGGTCACGGTCTCGAGCGCTAGAGGGATCCGCACGGCACCAGACGATTGCGTCACCGTGATTTCCGCCGGCGCCAAGCCCGGGGCGACGGCGACCACCGAGTGCGGGCCATCGCCGAGCCCGCAAAACGTTGCAACTCCGAGATCGTCGGTCGGCCGCTCGCTCGCGCCGATCAACACCGTGGCGTTGGCGACCGCCGCCCCGGACGGGTCGACCACCGTCGCCTCTAGGCACTCCTGAGCGCCTGCGGGCTGAACCACTATGACCAACAAGCAAGCGGCCAGAGCGCCGGCCGCTAGCAGGTGGCCCGCCGCTCCGAGGCCTCGGCCGATGTTCCCGGGAGAATCGTGTTCTGTCATCCAATTACCTTCCGATCACCATTCATACAGCCTGCGCCGTATTCGGGATAAGCTGTGCTGTCTAGTACATTACTCTACCAGAATGTAGCCGTAGGGGAATGCCGGATCGGGGTTGCGCCCTCTCGACCTCGGTCGGAGCGACCGACTACACTGCAAGCGGGTCCAGTTGGCCCTCAATCCGGCCGCGGAAGGCCCGAAGGCGGTCCAATGGACGTGGCTGACGACGCAGGGCAGCCGCAGCGGATTCATCGCCGCCAAGGTCGGGGAAGGGGACGTCCGGCATTAGGACGCCTCGGCCAGCCTCCGCGGGCAACGCCCGTTCCGGCTTGGGCTGCACCGTCGCTCGCGTTCGGGACGTGACCCGAATCCGCGCATACCTCAACCGAGCAGCCTCCCATGCCTCCGACCGCGCTGGCTGCGGCCGTCCTTCGGGAGTTGCAGGCCGGTGAGGCGGGGGGAGTACAGTCGGCGCGAATCTACCGCCTAGCCCGGGTCGGGCCCGGCACCGAGGCTCGAGCGATCAAGGAATGCGGAACGCGGGCGCCCTCGGGAACACCGACAGCGCTCTTAGCTCGTGCTTGTGACAAAACCCCTGAATTCTGGCCCGATCAGCATTTCATACTACATCCTGAGGTCAGTTGAAGCTCCCAACACAACATATAAGGCCCAAGGTCGGAAGTTGCTCAGCCGCCAATCGCGAAGATTTCCGCCCTCTACGCAGAATCGCCAGGATTTCGGACTAGTCGTAGCATTCCAGCGAAATCTTCGCCTTGACAGATTGGATCTAACACCTTTTTTTTCAAGGTGATACGAGTTTTGTCACGGGCACTAGCTCGCTGCCGACCAGATGAGGGCAGGGCCCAAGACGCGTCTCGCGACCACGACGCCGCCGGGCCGCTTGGTTGAGAAAGGCGGCCGGAACAGACGAGTCTCGTCGGTCCCAGCCGCCAAGAGAGAATCGGCTTGAGCTGACACTTGCTAGAAGGTAATCTGCAGCCCCATCTGCATGATTCTGCGACTGCTGGGCAGCGTGCCGGATACAATCCCGAAGCTCCCACTGTCCAGCGTGATATTCGGGATGTTGAACGCAGACGTGTTGGTGAAGTCGTAGGCTTCCACGCTGAAGCGCGCCCGCCATCCCTCGCCCCAGCGGAAGTTCTTCGCTAGCATCACGTCGAAGTTGACTCGGGCCGGTCCTCGAATTCCCAGGAGAGTCCGTCCCGCGTTCCCCAGAGTGAATGGTGCCGGAGTCTCGAAGGCATCTTCGTTGAGCCAGTCGAATCCGATCACGCCGGCCGTCGAGGCTTGGCCTTGGCTGGAGGACTTGAATGACGCACCTGTGAGATTGGGGCGCAAGGCAACTCCCGCAGCGGTGTCCCCGCGGATGTTGCCGCCATTCAATTAAAAAAGGGAATTATATATCTGAGTGCCGACAACGCCATGTCCGACTAGAACTGCTCTGAGCAGGGAGGTCGGCATCTGGCTCGGGTCATTCGAATGCAGCCGCGGTAGGCACGGAAAGGTGGGATCGTATCTGAATCGAACCTGCCAGCGGAATGGACGAGGCACGGATAAGAGAGGCCCCCTCGCATGCCCGGTGGAATCCGGTTTGCGGTGGAGGGCACCCCTTGCAAGCCGCTTGCGTGCCCTCCGAGGGCCGAAGACAGCGGATCCCCGGCGCTCGACGGCCTGCATGGATGGTCCGGGCCGGACTCGGGTCGCGCCGGGGGATTCCAGATCCGGCGCGCCCCTCGCACCGAGCGTGAAGCGCATCGAGCGTGAAGAGTGCGTCGGCAGCGGGCTGCGGCGCTCAGCTCGGAGGGCGCCGCTCGGGCCGCGACCGCGGCCTTGCCGGTCAGCTGCCGGTAGGTCAGCGTCCGGCCGACCAGGCCCCGCGCCATGCGCCGCATCCGTTCCGCCGTGTCGCAGTCGCGGTCGTTGCACCGTCCCGCGAACTCCGTGAGGTAGCGACCCGGATGACGGACGCTCATCCGGTGATAGGTTCCGTAGAGGCCGCGCTTGAACAGGGACCAAAACGACTCGATGCCGTTCGTATGCGCCGCCCCGCGCACGTACTCGCCGCCGGAATGCTGGACGGCTTCGTGCGCGAACTCCGCCATGCCGGCGCAGGCCGCCGCCTCGTCGGAGCGGAGCTGCGCGCCCGGCGCGACCCGGCCGCGCACGAAGCCCTGCAGGTCGCCCTCGGCGGTGCCCGGCAGCGGCCGCGCGGCCACTGCGTTCGTGGCGCGGTCCCGCGCCCCCGCCACCGGGGTCTTGCCGACGGGCCCGCGCCCGGCGCGGGCCTTCTTGCTCTCGTGCTGGTTGCGCTCCTTCTTGTTGCGCTCCTTGCCGCCGACGTAGGTCTCGTCCACCTCCACCGGGCCGGCGAACAGGCCCTGTGCGCGCTCCCAGCACGCGCGGATGCGGTGCGCCAGGTGCCAGGCCGACTTCCGGCTGATGCCCGGATCGCGGTGCAGCTTCATGCTCGAGACGCCCTTAATGCCGGTGGCCAGCAGGAACAGGGCGACGGCCCGGGTGCGGTAGCCGAGCTTGGTGTCGGCCATCACGCTGCCGGTGCGCACCGAAAAGCGCTTGCCGCAGCCGCGGCAACGGTACGGCATCGAAGGGTGGGCCGCGCCGGACTGCACGCTGGATCCGCGGCAGTGGGGGCACGCGTGGCCGTCCGGCCAGCGCATGGCAGCGAACCATCTTTCCGCGGATTCGTCATCGGGGAACATGGCGATCACTTCGATCAATGTGATGCCTTTACGGAACCACTTTCCGGGACCTTGTTTCTTCATTTACGGTATCCACTACTGGAACTATTCTACCAATAAACACCACAGAATATCAACGGAAAGTCGGAAGAAATATGAAATCTTATTATGGCTTGATAATTTGCCGACTTGATTCCCTCGGCACTCAGATATATAATTCCCTAAAAAACGGTCCGCAAGCCATCGGCAAGTCCCGCGGCGGATGGCACCCCAAGATGCATAGGGTTGCCGCGGACGCTCGCACGGCAGTGGCCTGCACGCTCTCCCCGGGCAACGCCCAGGACGCCCCGGAGGGCCGCAAGCTCCTGAACACGCTGCCGCAGCCCGCGCACAGCCCGGCGCTGATCATGGAGCGGGCATACGCGGACAACGCCACCCGTCAACTGGTCCTCGATCTGGGCTGCGTGCCCGTGGTTCCGCCGCAACGCAACCGCGTCGAACCTTGGGAGTACGCCAGGGAACCGTACAAGCGGCGCAACGAAGTCGAGCGTCTCTTCCGACGCCTCAAGGGCTTCCGCCGTATCTTCTCGCGTTTCGAGAAACGCGACGTCATCTTCCTCGGCTGCCTCGTCTTCGTGCTCATCGTCGATGCGCTGCGGTAGCGTTAACAGGCCCTAGGGCAAGAACGGCTGGGCGGCGACGCCGACCAAGATGGCCGGCTTGGGCGTCAAGGCCAGGGACAAAAAGCTGCTGATGCTAGGTGTGGCACCTCAACAGGTTGTCCCCGGCCAGGCGGAGTCTGCTGCTGGGCGGCCTAGCTAGGAGACTGGCGTGCGGCCGCTGCCCACTGTAGCGGTGGAATCAAGATTGGGAGGGGCCGGTGGCTGGTCCGAGGTGTCCTAGGCGCAGGCGCAGTCCCCCGCGCACAGCGCGGTCTGGAGACAGCGCCCGGCCTAGCCGTTGGTCTGTGGCGTGCAGGGCTTGGTGAAGAGGGGCTCCGGTCGCGGCACAGTAGCATCCGCCGTGGTCAGTGAGGATGCACCGGACGGGGCTGCCGAGGCGGCAGTAGGAGCCCAAAGCGGGCGGGGTCTGCCCCTGCGCGACCACCCGTCGGACGACGCCGACTCGACTCTGCGGGGTCCACCGGGCATGCCTATGGATGTCCATTCGGGCTCCCCTGCGGAAGACTGTTGGGTGCGCACCTTCCGTTGCGTCGGCCGGGACCGCCTGGACAACCCGTTGAAAAATCACGGCTAGCCGACTACCTAGCCAAGCACTCCCCTCCGGTCAATGGACGACCTCCTCAACGTGCCGGACATAGACACCGCCAAAATCGAAGCACGGAAGGACCGCAACGCACTTGAATAGCTGTGCTCCGGCCCCTCTCCACGGGCCCGAGGCTGAATGAATCGAGCCTTGCGGCTTCGCGGCGCTCGTCGCGGGCCGCGGCTGCTTGGCAGCAGAGCAGCGCTTCACGCATTTCCCAGCGCAATGCGGTACATGTCGGAGGCGCAGCGCACGACTGCCTGCTTGAGCGCTGGATACGGGTTTCCATGACCGTCCAGCAGTCCGGAATGCTGGCGCGCCTGCTTGCGCGCGATCTGGTTCGGCGCGTCGATCAGGCCGCAATAGTGCCAGCCGACGAAGTCCGGACGGGCGAAAGCGCTCCGGAAAAACTCCTCGGTCCACTCGGCTCGCTGCTCCACGCTGTCGGCCACGGGCCCGTAAGGCCGCGGCATCTGCTCCGTGATCATGGTGAACGCGGAGTCGCCGTTCAGGAACGGCTTGTCGACACTGTCGGACCAGCGGTCGAGACCGGGCTTCTGCACCTCGTACCGGGCGTACATTTGATAGAAAACGACGTCGGTGAACTGGCTGGTCACTGGCAGCACGGTGTCGAGTGTGTCCGTATTGGCATTGATCTTGTCGCCGAAGAATAGATGATTCGGATCGTGCCGGTGGATGGCGTCGCGGGCCGTCCGATAATACCGAGCCACGACCCTCTTAAGAAACTCGACGTTGTCCCGGGTCTCGTTGCCGTTGGACAAATCAGTTCGCAGGCGCCACTGCTTGGCTGCCACGAGTGCATCGAACGATCCGAAGCGAGTACCGTAGGTCGCGTTGAACCTGCAGATATCGTCCCGATACAGGAGCTTCATTGTTTCGACATAGGCAATCTTTCCAGGACTGCCCTCTCCGAGGTTCCGCAGCCGCCGCGGCCAGCCGACTCGCGCCTTGCGCCGGGCCCCTCCTATGACGTCGGGGCGTTCGCGGCAATCTTCCTCCGTGAACAACGGGCAGTCGCTCATGGCATAGCCGAGAAGGAATGGATCGGTGCGCGCGGGCGCGGCTAGGTCGCGAGCCAGCCCATCGCAATGGAGAGCGAACTCCTCACCGAATACGTCCACGAAATTCTCGTCGGGAACCTCGTCGACCCAGTGCGGGATGTTTACGAATCGAATCGGCTGCATGTAAGGCAAGGCCGGTCGCGGAGCGTTCGCAATCGACAGCGAGGCGTGGACGCCTAACGTATTGAAACCGTACTCGCGACAGGCCTCGAGGAACCAAGCTCTCAGCGCTGCGCGAAACGAGGGCCCGGACAGGTCGTCCAAACGCAGACGCGCCTCCCAAGAAGCACGGTTGTAGTCTTGGCCCCACAGATCGGGGTGGAGGTGATTGATGCCAAAGCTGAGGAAGGCGTGACCATCCGGGGTAACCAGCCACCACCGGTCGTCCTTTTCCACTCGAAAGAAACCGGTGGCCTCGAATCTTCTGGCGGTCCAGCCCCCGAAGCGGTCCAGCGAAATGCCGGTCTCCGCACCTGCCGCCGCCATGCGCCCGAGGCACTGGCAGCTCGCTACTGACCATGCGGTCCTGAGTAGCCCGCGCCGATGCATGGTAGGTGCCGCTCGGATGCAGACGCCCTTTGCCGGCCGCGGCCGGGGAGCATGCCAGCAACCCGCTCCCGCGAACGGCCAGGAGCGAGGCTGACGACTCAAGACGTGCTGGTCAGCACTATAGTACAGACCGGTCTGCGGCGCGCAACTTCCGCTGCGCTCTCCTTGGTATCCTGGACAGGGCAATCCCCGTGCGCGGTCGGTCAGGTCCGGCGGCACCGGGGGGTTACACTGTAGGCGGTAGCTGTCCATGACAGCGTTCAACGGATGAAGAGCTATCGCGAGGATTGTGTTGGCGGTCGGTGCCGATGGCAGTCGGCCGGATCAGAACAGCGGGGAAACTGATGCATTGCAGAACTGTCTTGCTTGTGGTCTTTGCCACGGCCCTAGGGGTGTCGCAGGCGCAGACATTCGGCGAGTTCACCGGAACCGTAACCGACTCGACTGGTGCCGTCATCGCGGGAGCCAAGGTCACCATCACCAACATCGCGACCAACGCGGCCCGGGAGGCCGAAACAAACGAGGCCGGAAACTACACCGTACCTTTCGTGAACCCGGGCGTGTATGACCTGCAGGCCGAGACAGAAGGCTTCAAGACCACCCGGCAGGAAGACTGGACCCTCCAAGTCGGCGACGTGGCCCGCGTGGACTTCGCACTTGAGATCGGCGTGATCACCCAGATCATCGAGGTGGAGGCGGGGGCGCAAATGCTGCAAACGTCTTCGACCGCACTGGGCACCGTCATCGAGCAGCAGCGCATCGTCGACCTGCCGATCAACGGGCGCAACTACCTGAACCTCGTCAAGCTGAGCCCGAACGTGTCGGCCGAGATGGGCTCCGGCGGGCAGGCCAACTCGCGGCAGGGCGGCGAGCGAGCGAACCAAGCGATCTCCGTGAGCGGCCAGCGCCAGCAGTACAACCGCTTCACGCTCGACGGCGTCGAAAACACCGACCCGAACTTCAACACCTTCGTGGTCCGGCCTTCCGTGGACGCCCTGCAGGAGTTCAAGGTGCAGACCGGTGTCTACTCTGCCGAGTTCGGCAAGTCGACAGCGCAGATCAACGTCACCACCCGCGCCGGCACGAACGAATTCCACGGCGCCTTCTTCGAGTTCCTGCGCAACGACAAGATCCAAGCGAGGCCTTGGCAGCTCGACGGCGACAAGAACCCGTTCCGTCGCAACCAGTACGGGTTCACCGTAGCCGGACCGGTGTCTAGGAACAAGCTCTTCTTCATGGCCAACTACGAGGGCTTCCGGCAGCGCATCCAGCGTGTCCGGCGGAGCACGGTGGCCGACGCGGCCATGCGCGCGGGCGACTTTTCGAACCCCAACCTTTTCGAGATTTACGATCCGGACACAATCCAGGACAGCGAAACCGGAGGGACGGCCACCCCGTTCACGAACAGACGCATCCCGCTGGCCCGCTTCAAGCAGCCCTTCGTGCAGATGTTCGAGTTCTATCCGGAGCCGAACATGTCCGGGGCGGTAGTGGGGGGCTCGGACCCGCCGTGGAACTATGTGCGCAACGCGCCGGACCCCTTGGACTGGGACCAGTTCACCACCCGCATCGATTTCCATCAGAGCGAGTCCTCGCAATGGTACGGGCGCTACAGCTGGGGCGACGAGCGCCTCGTCAGCGGTCAGAACTTCGAGTTCCGCGACCTGCGCACAACGACCAAGGTCGATCAAGTCATGCTCTCGAACATCCGCACCTTTTCCCCGACCTTGGTGAACGAACTGCGCCTTGGAGCCAACCTATTCGACAACGACCGGCTCACCTACTTCAACGGAATCCGGGACGTCACGGCAGAGCTGGGCATCCCGGGCCTCGACTCACCGATCGAGGCGGCATGGGGCACCCCGCAGATCAGCTTCAACGGGAACAGCGAGGTCGCTGGATGGGGCGAGCAGACCGGCGGGCCGTTCATCAACCGCAACCGGACGTACCAGATCGTGAACAACGCGAGCTGGGTCCGCGGCAACCACACCCTGAAATTCGGTGGGGACGTGATCGATCGCCGCTACAACCAGATCGGCAACCAGTTCCCCCGCGGCCACTTCCAGTTCCCCAGCCAGTACACGGCCCACCCCGCGCGGCTGACCTCGACCGGCGACGCGTTCGCCACGGGCCTGCTCGGATGGACGCGCCAAGCGACTCGGGCACCCGGCATCGCCAATGTCCAGTTCCGCTCGACTGCCTTCTCGCTCTACCTGGAGGACTCCTGGAAGGCCACGCCGCGCCTCACCTTCAACATCGGACTGCGGTACGAGCTGACGCCCCCGTTCAGAGACCGCTACCGCGGCATCATGAACGTGAAGCTGTTCTGCCCAGGAGCGTCCGAGCGGGCTATCGATCCCGACTGCCAGATGCCCGTGCTCGTCCGGCCAGGGGACGGAGACTTTCACGAGGGCCTGGGATTCCGCATAGCCGACATCGTTCCGAAGGCCACCGGCGACGACATCCTGCACAACCACGCAACCCAGATCCTCGACACCAACGACCTCGCCCCGCGCTTCGGCCTCGCCTACCGCTTGGGGGACAGGACAACCATCCGCACGGGGTACGGCGTGTACTACGCCCAGGACACGGGCAACCCGGTCTTCGACATGGGGCGCAACTTCGGCGTGCGCCAAACGGCGCGCTCCCAGGACCTGTTCCCGCTGGACAACCTTGACGATCCCTGGGCCAACCAGCGCTCCTCGGGCTGCGGCGACTACACCGGGCCCTGCTTCGTCCGCCTGTACACGTTCGCCAACGACGCTAACCGGCGCACGCCCTATGTCCATCAGTACCTGTTCAACGTCCAGCACCAGCTGACCGACACCTTGCTCTTCGAGGTCGGCTATTCAGGCAGCGCCGGCCACAAGCTCCAGCGCATGTACGGCTTCAACACCCCCGTCGAGCGCAGCGGGCCCCTGGACCGCACGTCCACCAGGGATCGCCGTCCGTTCGGCGACGCCTACGGCCGCATCCAGACGATCGGCAACGTGGTCAACTCCAACTACAACGCGCTCGGCGTCAAGGTGCAGCAGCGCTTCTCCAAGGGCCTGACGTACCTGATCGGGTACACCTGGGCCAAGTCGATCGACAGCGGCTCGGCAATCCGCACCAATTCCGGCGACGTGCTCTTCCCGACGAACAACTACAACCTTCGCAAGGAGCGCGGCCTGTCGCAATTCAACACGCCGCACCGCTTCACGGCCTCCGTGCTGTACCAGCTGCCGGTCCGATTCCAGAACAGGGCCGCGCAGGCCGTCGCGGGAGGCTGGCAGCTCGGATCGATCGTCACGCTGTCAAACGGCACGCCGATCTACGGGGGCCACTGCAGCGACCTTAACGGCAACGGACAGAACAACCGCGGCGACGCCATCGGCGACCCGCAAGTAAGCAGTCCCACGCCCCAGGAGTTCTGGAAGAAGGATGCGGACGGCCGCTCGGCCACGATCGCTTGCAACGCGCCGGACGCTGCCGGCTTCAACGAACTGACCTACCGCGACGGCAACCGTGGACGCAACACACTGCAGCGTCCCGGCTTCAGCAATTGGGACTTCTCGCTGATGAAGGACTTTGCTGTCGGCGAACGGTACACGCTCCAGTTCCGCTTCGAGTCCTTCAATTTCGCGAACCACCCCAACTGGAACAATCCCAACAGCAACCCGCGCTCGCGCAATTTCGGCGTGATCACAAGCGCCCGCGAGATGCGGACCAACCAGTTCGCCCTGAAGCTCATCTTCTAGCCCGGTGCGCGGCGACCGGGCGTCCGCCCTGCCCGGTCGCCTTCACGCGGGTCGCTTCTTCGGCGGCTCGGTCGAGCGACAGAGGGAGTGCGCAGGGCGTGAGGCAGTCCCCGGGAGCATAGGTTTCCTGCCTGCTGTCGGGCCTGCCCGGCACCCCCAACCCGGGCGCTGACAGCACAGCGGTTCGGCTCCTGTGGCACCATGCTTTCCTGCCATGATGGGCTCCGCCCTAGGGCCGGAATGCGGAGCGAGGGGATCGCGACTCCAGATCAGACCTTCCCTAGGGACTAGCGGGTCGTGTGGACTGGCTGGATTCGCGATAGGGCCAGTCCCGCTCGGCTCCGGCGGAGGGTCCTCCTCACGGTGTCCCGGATACGCCCGATTCCCTAGGTCGCAGCGGGTTGGAGGGATTGTACACCCCGATCCAATGATTGGTGAACCGCAGGCTAGGCTGCGGCTACCGCGTCTGGGCCGTGCCCCTGTTCCTGCTGGCCACCGGCCTCAAGGGCGTCTCCAGCATGAAGCTGCACCGCGACCCGGGCATCAGCCGGAAGTCGGCCTGGCACCTGGCGCACCGCATCCGCGCCTGCCGGGAGCGGGACCGGGACCTGTTCGTCGGCCCGGTGGAAGTGGACGAGACCTACGTCGGCGGCAAGGAGCGCAACAAGCACGAGAGCAAGAAGGCCCGCGCCGGGCGCGGGCCCGTCGGCAAGACCCCGGTGGCGGGCGCGCGGGACCGCGCCACGAACGCAGCGGCCGCGCGGCCGCTGCCGGGCACCGCCGAGGGCGACCGGCAGGGCTTCGTGCGCGGCCGGGTCGCGCCGGGCGCGCAGGTCCGCTCCGACGAGGCGGCGGCCTGCGCCGGCATGGCGGAGTTCCCGCACGAGGGCGTCAAGCACTCCAGCGGCGAGTACGCGCGCGGGGCGGCGCATACGAACGGCATCGAGTCATTCCGGTCCCTGTTCAAGCGCGGCCTCTACGGAACCTATCACCGGATGAGCGTCCGTCATCCGGGTCGCTACCTCACGCAGTTCGCGGGACAGTGCAACGCCCGCAACTGCGACACGGCGGAACGGATGCGGCGCATGGCGCGGGGCCCGGTCGGCCGGACGCTGACCTACCGGCAACTGGTCGGCAAGGCCGCGGTCGCGGCCCGAGCACGGCCTGGCCGGTCCGCTGCGGCCTCTCTTCACGCTCGGTGCGAAGGGCGCTCCGGATCCGGAATCCCGCGCCGCGACCGGTGTCCAGCCCGGACGATTCATAGATGCAGCCGCCCTGGAAGGGGAGCCTCTCCACGGCAATCCGGGTTCCACCGGGGCGCCCGAGGCGGCCTCACTAGTCCGTGCGCCGCCAAATCCGCTTGCAGGCGCGATTCAGATACGAACCGACCTTTCGGTGCCCACCTCAGCCGCACACGAATGACCCGAGGTAGACGCCGACGTCCCCAATCAGAGCACTTCTAGCCGGATATGGCGTCGTCGGCACTCAGATGTATAATTCCCAATCCAAACCCTCCTGGGTAATCCAAGCTAGGGCACGGCCTCGCTAGAAATCGATCCTCAGGCCGAACTCCATGACCCTCCGCCCTCCGAACGCGCTTGTGACCAAACCGAAGTTTCCGCTGTCCACTTGCGGATTCGGCTGAGCGAATTGCGGCGTGTTGGTCAAGCTGTAGGCCTCCGCCCGCAGCATGGCTCGCCAGTTGCGGTCCTTGCCCCAATAGAAATTCTTGGCAAGCATCACGTCGAAATCAAAAAGAGCCGGCCCTCGAATGCCCGGCAGGTTACGGGAAGCATTTCCGAGCGTAAATCGCTCCGGCACTTCGAAAGCGTCGTCGTTGAGCCAGTGGAACCCGTACACTCCCTCGACTGGCTTCCTCTGAATAGGAGACTTGAACGGTGCGCCTGTCAGATTAGGTCGCAATACATGACCGGCGCTAAGATCTCCCTTCACCTGACCGCCATTATTGACGATGGCACCGACATACCCACCGCTCTGAATCGTGGAGATTGTCGACATCTGCCATCCCCCCGCAATCGCGTCAAGCACTTTCGGCCAGCGGTCGCCCCAGCGCTTGTTGCGCCCGAATGGCAGCTCGAATATCGGAGCAAACACAATGCGGTGCGGCAGGCGGCTTCCAGAACTGGACCGCTCGTTCCTCAGGTCGTAGACCGACTGAGGGTAGAAGTTGTTGCCGAACGTATCGGCATTCCCGATGAATCGAACGTTGTCGATCCACTGCGTATGCGTATAGGCCACCGTCCAGCCCAAGCCGTTTTGATAGCGCTTCTCGGACCTGAACGTTCCCGCATAGTAATTCGAGATTCCCCAGTTGGGAGACATCAGCTGAATCTGGTCCTCCATCGCCTCCCAAGCCCTCCAAGGATAGAAGGTCTCGCGGTAAGCATCGTTTTTCGAGTTGGCTTCAATTAAGTCTTTCGGGCGGATCTGATTGATATTGATGTTATTGAAATTCTGGTGGCGAGCCAAGCTTGCCATGCCACCGAATTCCCAAAGTACGCCCTTCCAGCGCATCTGCAACATGACGTTAAAATTCTGAGAATACGGCATTTCGCGTTCTTGGTTCCAGTACTGGATCGTCGAAGTCGGGAAACGCGTGCCCATTGACCCGAAACCGCCGGTCAACTCCTCTTCCGGGATGTAGTCCAGAGCTCCGGCTGGAAGACCGTCGCGAAGGTAGGTGTCAATTCCGTTCCGTCGCGCAAAGATATTGTCGAATCCTGCTCGCCCAGGCTGGATGGAATTGCGATCATACGGATTGCCGTAATAGATTCCGAATCCACCTCGCAATACCATGGACGAGTCGTCCTTGATACGGTAGGCAAAGCCAAATCGCGGGGCAATATTGTTCCAGTCCCAATTCCAGAGATACTTGCCAGTTCCATCGCGATTCGGAAAGAGAACGCGACCGATCGCGTCTTCTGGAATTCCATTCTGACCCGCTAGCGGATGGGCGCAGTACTCGCAGAACCCGTTCATGCGACCCCCAACTTCGTAAATTGGTGTCTCGGTCTCGTAGCGCAATCCAATGTTGATCACAAGCCTAGGCGTGACTCGCCAGTCGTCCTGAAGATAGCCTGCCCAGTACTTGATACGCTTTCCAATCGGCGGAGCGACTCGCGCATTCACGGTCCAGATATGACCGAGAAGAAAATCACCGAGCGGAACGCCCGTGTTGACGTTGGCCCCTCCCTTCTTGGGCCATTTGCGCGTAAACGCGCCACTTGAGACCCACTGGCCCGAGGGCCGCTGCCGAGCAAGCTCGTTACCTTGGAACGACGTGTATTTGCCTCCGAATTTGATAGTGTGGTTTCCGCGAATCTTCGTGAAGTTCGCATCATAGTCGAAGTTGGTGAATGCTGCGACACGCCTAGCGTATCCTCCTCCGATGTTCGTCATTGGAATTCTACCATTGAATTGCATGCGGGGGAATGACTCGCCGCCTTTTTCTAGGCCAGGAAGTCCGAGAACCTCGGCATAATTCGTATCGCAACAGTCGCCTTGGTGGTTTTCCAAATGGACTCTGTTGAAGCCCGCAGTCAGCCTCATGAAGAAGTTCGGATTGAAAGTGTAGGTGCTGTCCAAACCCCAGTTCTGCCGACGCTGATGGCTTGTACTGCCGTTGAGGTCCGCGACTCCATATCCCTCCGAGTAGGCATTGTTGACGTTAGTGTCGCTGAAGATAGTTCGCAAAAACACACGCCACTTGTCGGTGAAATTGTGGTCGATCCTGCCAACGTGATACGTTCTGTTAGTCACAAGTCGAACCTGCTCGCTCCAATTCCCAGCCAAATTGAAGAGATTGTTCGGAGTCTTGTTGGGGCTCGGAAGATAGCTCAGAGCCTTTACGGCTACGGGGTCGAACCTGCTCGCCGGAATCTTGTTGTTAGGGAACGGATCAGAAAGGCGCGGGCGAATGAACGAACCTGCTTTCCGTGTCATTGGATCGAAGATCGGAACCAGAACGGCCTTTTGCCTCCGATTCTGCGTGGCATTCGAAAAATCTCCGACACGGTATTCCGGACGGCCGACCGAGCGGATCCGATTCACGTTTCTGGGATTCAGGAACAAGTCGAAGGTATAGGCGTAGAATGTCTTGTTCTTGACGATGGGACCACGGATTCCCGCCCCGCCCCGGTTCTGCCGCAACTTGGGCTTCGTGGGATTCTCGTTGCGCTTGTTGTTCCAGCTGATCGCGTCGAACACGTCGTTCCGCACGTAATCGTAGAGCACGCCGTGGATCTCGTTGTTGCCGGCCCTCGTGACGGCATGCACGGCGCCGGCCGAGCTCCGCCCGTACTCCGCTCCCTGCGAGTTCACCTCGACCCTGAACTCGTGCATCGATTCCATGGGCGGCACCATCTCGATGTTCTGCACGCCCAGTCCGCCGCGGGTGTTGTTGATGCCGTCGATGAACGAGCCCGCGGAGCGCGTGCGGCCCCCGCCGATGGAAATGTTGCCGTTTCTCGAGCGATAGGCGCCGGGCACGAGGTTGACCAAGTTGAAGATGTTCCGGCCGGCGAGCGGCAGTTCCATCATTTGCTCGACTTGAACGGTGGAACCCACCGATCCGGAAGTCGTCTGGACCTGCACTTGGGCCGCATTCACTTCGACCACCTCAGTGAGCGCGCCTACCTCCAGCGCGAACGACTGCTGGATCTCGGCGGAAGCGTTCAGTCGGACGCCGCTGACCTCGGCCCTCTTGAAGCCCTCCGATTCCGCTGCGATGCTGTACTCCCCGAAGGGCATGTTCGGCAGGTAGTACACGCCATTCGCGCCCGTCTCGGTGGACGTGACGACGCCGTTCTCGAGATTTGTGACCTCGACGAGAGCGCCCGGGATGACCGCGCCCGTCACATCCGTCACCGTGCCGTTGATCGTTCCGCCCGATCCTTGGGCGAGAGCCACCGACGGAACGACCAAGATAAGGACCGCGACCGCACCGAGCATCAGGCCGTTCGTCCAGTGCAAGTTCATGATTCACCCCCAATGGCTGGAGGCCACCATCCAAACCCTTCGGACGGCCCTCGGCCTCTAGCGCTGCCACTGTACCACCGAAGCGCTCTGCGAGTCAAAGGAAACCCGGTCCCGCAAGAGAGCTTTTTCCAGGATCGACTGGTTCCCAGCGGATGCTCAGGTTCAGCCTTCGCCGCCGGGCCGCTCCAGCGTCGGCCCCATGCCGCCGAAGGCAGCTCGCCACATCACGGCTGAGACGCCCGCGAGACTGAGGTCAGCCCGCGGGCTGTGCCGGATCCGCTACGAGCGAGTCGCATGTCAGCACAAGCGCCATCCAGAACGCCTGCGCCCCCGCCAGATGCACGAGCTGCAACCAGCCCGGCGCCGCGAGCGCCACGTTTAAGAACCCGATCGCTACCTCGGTCGCCGCCAGATACATTGCAGTTCTGGCCCACCGGTTGGTGTCGGCCTCCCTGCCGAGCAGCCAGATCACGTACGACGCGGCCACGACGGCCACGGCCGGGTGCAGCACGCGCAGCCTCACCAGGAAGTGGTTGCCTGCCGACAGGTCGGCCCGGACCCCCGCGAGCAGGCTCTCGCCGACGACCGCGTCCCTGGGAAAGAGCGTGTCCCCGAGGGCGGTGACCGCCCCGCTTATTGAGGCCCCCACGACCAATGCGATGCCGATCGAGAAGGCCGCCCTTCGCCGCGGCAGGAATTCGACGGGGCCGGGACGCGCCGAGCGCCGAGCGGCCAGGGACGCGAACGCGGTCAAGGCGAGCGTATTCGTCAAGTGCAGCCCGATCACGACCGACCGGGCGACGGAGGCATCGTCCGCCACCAGCTCGCCCAGGACTAGGCCCGCGCCGATCGCGCCTTCGAAGACGATGAAGAGCAGCGTCAGGCCGACCGAGCGCGTGACCGGCCCCGAGCCGAAGCGCTTCCAAGCTGATGCAAGCAGGGCGATTCCGAACACCCCGCACAGACCGCTAGTCACGCGGTGGGTGAACTCGACCAGCGTGGCGGCGGAGGGATCGGTCGGCACCACCTCCCCGCCGCAGGTCGGCCAGTTGCTGCCGCAGCCGTCCCCCGAGTGGCTGATGCGGACCCACGCCCCGAACAGGATGACGCCCACCAAGTACGCGACGAACAGCCAGGCCGCGACGGTGAATCGCGAACTCCGCGCCGGCACGCCGCTAGGAGCCTAGGATCGCCAGCAGATCCTTGGCCTGCACCTGGCTGCCCGCCTCCACGAGGATCTCCCGAATCTTGCCGGTCCTGGGAGCGTAGATCGTGCTTTGCATCTTCATCGCCTCGAGGGTGAGCAGCTTCGCGTTCGCCTCGACTTCGTCTCCCGGCCCGACGAACAGCCCCGTGACCAAGCCCGGCGTCGGCGCTCCGATGTGATCCGGATTCCCGCTGGAGGCCTTCCGCGCCGCGGGCCGGTCCGCCTGCAGCGAGCGGTCGCGCACGCGCACCTCCCGGGGCTGGCCGTTGAGCTCGAAGAAGACGGTCCTCGTGCCGTTCGGCTGCGGCTCGCCCAATGTCAGGAACTTGACGATCAGTCGCTTGCCGGCCTCGATGTCGATGACGCACTCCTCGTCCTTCTCCAATCCGTAGAAGAACACCGGCGTCGGCAGCACGCCCACGTCGGCATGCTTGCGGCGGGTTTCGGCGAACTTGGCGAAGACGTCCGGGTAGAGGAGGTAGCCGATCGCGTCGCAGGGCCTGGCCTTGCGTCCGAGCAGCTTCGCCGCCTTCGCCCGCGCCGCGTCGAGATCGGCCGGGGGCAGCTTCGCGGCGGCCCGGCCGGCCAGCGGCTTCTTCCGGCTGAGCAGGATCCGGCGGACGTCCTCCGGCCATCCCCCCGGCGGGCTGCCGAGCGAGCCGCGCATCATGTCCACGACCGAGTCGGGAAAGCCCACGTTGTGGTTGCGCGGGAGCTTGCGGACCTCCTCGCACGTCATGCCCTTCGCGAGCAGGAACAGCGCCAGGTCGCCGACCACCTTGCTGGACGGCGTCACCTTAACGATGTCGCCCAGCAGCTGGTTGACGTCGGCGTACATCTGCTCGACCTCGCGCCAGCGCTGCGCCAAGCCCATCGCCGCGGCCTGCTGCTGCAGGTTGGTGAACTGGCCGCCGGGGATCTCGTGCGAGTACAGGCGGGCGCTCCCGGACTTCGGCGCGTTGTCGAACGGCAGGTAGTAGGCTCTTACCGTCTCCCAGTACAGGGAGCAGTCCCCGAGCGCGTCCGAGTCGAGCTCGCTGTCGCGCGGAGTGCCCTTCAGGGTGCCGACCAGCGAGTTGAGGTTCGGCTGGCTGGTCGAGCCCGAGAGAGCCGCGACGGCGGCGTCCACGACGTCGACCCCGGCCTCGGATGCCTTCAGCAGCGTGGCGGCGTTCAGCCCGCTGGAATCGTGCGTGTGGAAATGCACCGGCAGGCCGAGCTCGCCCCGCAGCACCCGCACCAGCTCGTAGGCCGCGTACGGGCGGCACAGGCCGGCCATGTCCTTGATGCCGAGCATGTGCGCTCCCATGGACTTGAGCTCCCGGGCAAGGTCCAGGTAGTAGTTCAGGCTGTACTTCGGACGCCTCGGATCGAGAATGTCGCCGGTGTAGCAGATGGCCGGCTCGCAGATCGCGGCCGTGCTCCGGACCGCGTCCATGGCGACCTGCATGTTGCCGAGATCGTTGAGAGAGTCGAAGATGCGGAACACGTCGATGCCCTGCCGGGCGGCCTCGACCGTGAACTCGCGGACCACGTTGTCCGGGTAGCTCGTGTACCCCACCGCGTTCGACGCCCGCAGCAGCATCTGGAAGCAGATGTTGGGGACGGCCCGGCGCAGCAGCCTCAGGCGCTCCCACGGATCCTCGTAGAGGAAGCGCAGCGCGGAATCGAACGTAGCCCCGCCCCACATCTCGAGGCTGAACAGGTTGGAGAGCCTGCGGGCGACCGCCGGGGCGGTGGCAAGCAGGTCGTAGGTGCGGACTCTCGTCGCGAGGAGCGACTGGTGCGCGTCGCGGAAGGTCGTGTCGGTGAGCAGGAGCCGCTGCTGGTCCCGCACCCACTCGCAGAATCTCTCGGGACCCGCTTCCAGCAGCCGCTGGCGGGTCCCCGGGGGCGGCGCGGTGCCGCGCTCGAACGGCACTTCCGGCGGCCGTTCGAACCGAGCAGGGCGGTCCTTTCCCGCGACGGTCGGATTCCCGTTGACGATCGTGTCCCCGATGTAGCTGAGCAGGCGGTTGGCCCGGTCGCGCCGCGGGCGGAAGCGAATCAGTTCCGGCGTCTGCTCGAGAAATCCGGTCGTGATCTCGCCCGACTGGAACGCCGGGTGATTGACGACGTTCTCTAGGAACTGGATATTGGTCTTGACCCCGCGGATGCGAAACTCCCGCAGCGCCCGCTCAGCCCGCGAGCAGGCGCCGCGCAAGGTCGAGTCCCAAGCCGTGAGCTTGACCAGCAGCGAGTCGTAGAACGGGCTCAGCACGGCCCCCGCGTAGGCCGTGCCGTCGAGGCGGATTCCCAACCCCGCGGCCGAGCGGAACGCCTGCAAGCGACCGTAGTCGGGCGAGAAGCCGTCCTGCGGATCCTCGGTGGTGATCCGGCACTGGATGGCGAACCCGCGCCGCTGGATTGCCTCCTGCAGCGGAAGCGCGAGCGGGTGATCGTGTAGGTGGCAGCCCTGGGCCACCAAGATCTGCGAGCGCACGATGTCGATGCCCGTCACCATCTCGGTGACGGTGTGCTCGACCTGAATCCGCGGATTGACCTCGATGAAATACCACTCGCCCCGGTCCGCGTCCACGAGGAACTCCACGGTGCCCGCGTTGACGTAGCCGGTCGCCCGGGCGACGCGAATCGCCGCGCCGCAGATCGAAGCGCGCAACTCCTCGGACAGATTCGCCGCGGGAGCGAGCTCGACGACCTTCTGGTGGCGCCGCTGCACCGAGCAGTCGCGCTCCCACAGATGCACGATCGACCCGTGGCTGTCGGCTAGGATCTGCACCTCGATGTGCCGCGCCCGGGCGATGTAGCGCTCCAGGAAAACCGAGCCGTCGCCGAACGTCCGGCGGGCCTCGGTCCGGGCTTCCTCGAGCCTGCCGAGCAGTTCGGCCTCGTCGCGTACGACGCGCATGCCTCGGCCGCCGCCGCCAAACGACGCCTTGACGATCAGCGGATAGCCGATCTCTCCCGCCTGCTCGCGCAACCGGTCGGGATCGGTTCCCGCGAGATCGCTCCCGGGAATGATCGGCACGCCCGCCTCGCGGGCGATCCGGCGGGCGCGGGTCTTGTCGCCTAGCGCCTCGAGCAGCTCGGGGGGCGGGCCGACGAAAGCGATGCCAGCGTCCGCGCAGGCCCTCGCGAAAGCGGCGTTCTCGGACAGGAAGCCGTACCCCGGGTGGATCGCGTCGCAGCCGCGGTCCCTAGCCAGCGCGACGATTCCGTCGATATCGAGATAGGCCGCGACCGGGCCCTTGCCCCCGCCCACCTCGTAGGCTTCGTCCGCCTTGAACCGGTGCAGGCTGAGGCGGTCCTCGTTGGAGTAAACCGTCGCAGTGCGCAAGCCGAGTTCGGTGGCAGCGCGCAGGATGCGGATCGCGATCTCGCCGCGGTTGGCAGCTAGGAGCTTTCTCATGCGTCCCTCTCATAGGCTATCAATCGAACGGGCTTGCCCGGGCACGGGCCGCGGACCGTCAAAGGGGCGGCGGACGCAACGATATAGCGGCGGACGCAACGATATAATGGATGCGATAATGGATGCGGTGGCGCGAGCAGTCCGCATCCTCGCCGTCGCTCTGACCTCCTGGTCCCTGCCGGCCGACACCTTCGAGGAGTCCGTCAAACCGTTCCTCGCCGAGCACTGCGCCACCTGCCACGGCGAGCGCATGCAGATGGCCGACCTGCGGCTCGACCAGTTCGCGGAGGAGTCCGAGGCCCTGCGCCATCCCGATGTCTGGGACGACGTGCTGCGCATGACCCGCTCGGGCAGGATGCCCCCGCCGGGAAGCAGCGCGCCGGCGGCGTCCGAGCTCGACGCGCTCGCGGCTTGGATCGAGAGCCGCGGCGCATCGATGCAGCGGCATCGGACAGAGCGGCCGGGGCGCGTGACCGCGCGGCGGCTGAACCGAGACGAGTACAACAACACGGTCCGCGACCTGCTGGATGTGAGCCTGCGGCCGGCGGACTCCTTCCCCGTGGACGACTCGGGCTACGGGTTCGACAACATCGGCGACGTGCTGTCGGTGTCCCCTCTGCTGATGGAGAAGTATCTCGACGCCGCCGGCAAGCTCGCCCGGGCGGCGATCTGGAACCGCCCGCGGCTGGCCGAGCCGACCCGCTTCCGCATCCAGGCGGTCCGCGACCCGGAGAACCCCGCCGCGATCGGCAACGTCTCGCCCTTCACGGCGGACGGCTCGATGCGCCTCGCCCACAGGTTCCCCGCGGCGGGCTTCTACAGGTTCGCGTTCGGCGCGACGGACCGAAGGCAGCGGTCCGAAGACGACGGGCGGTACCTCCCCGACATGGAGCCGCCGCCGCCCCGGCTGATGACGTTGACCGTAGACGGCCGCAGGATGGCGACAAAGGCGGTCGAGGCGGCCCAGTATTTCGACCGCAGCGAGAGGGCGACCCACCGGATGGGACCGGGAGAGACGGAGATCTGGCTGGGATTCATCGACTTCAGCGGAGCGCCGATGAATCCCAACGCCGGGTACGCGACGCGGAAGATCTGGGTCGACTACCTCGAGATCAACGGGCCGTTCGACGCCGCGCCGCTGCCGCTCCCCAAGAGCCACCGGCGGCTGATCACGTGCCGGCCGGAGGGGGAGGAGCCCTGGAGGCCCTGCGCGCGCCGGATCGTCGAGAGGCTCGCGCGGCGCGCCTTCCGCCGACCTCCGACGGAAGCGGAACTGCGACGCCTGATGGCGCTGGCCGAGGCCTCGATGCGCGGGGGCGAGAGCTTCGAGGGGATGGTCCAGACCGTGCTGCAGGCCGTGCTCGTCGCGCCACAGTTCCTGTTCCGCGTCGAGCGCGACCCCGCCCCCGGCGGCGCCGAGCCGACGCGCTCCGTGGACAGCTACGAGCTGGCCTCGCGCCTGTCGTACTTCCTGTGGAGCAGCATGCCCGACGAGGAGCTGCTGGCCGCCGCCGAGGCCGGTCTGGCGGACTCGCCCGCCGAGATCCGCCGGCAGGTCCGCCGCTTGCTGGCCGACCCGAGGTCCGCCGCCCTGTCTCGGAACTTCGCCGGTCAGTGGCTGCAACTCCGCAACCTCGCCCGCATTCGGCCCGACCCGGAGCGTTTCCCTGGCATTGACGACGGGCTGCGCGCCGCGATGGAGCGGGAGACCCAGCTCTTCTTCAGCGGCGTCCTGCGGGAGGATCGAAGCGTTCTGGAGTTCCTCGACAGCGATTTCACCTTCCTCAACGGGCCGCTGGCCCGTCACTACGGGATCGAGGGGGTGGAAGGTGACGAATTCCGGCGGGTCGCGCTGCCGGACGGGCGGCGCGGAGGGCTGCTCGGACAGGCGAGCATGCTGACCGTGTCGTCGTACCCGACGCGCACTTCCCCGGTTCTGCGCGGCCTGTGGGTGCTCGAGAACATCCTGGGACAGGCCCCGCCCCCGCCTCCGCCCGACGTGCCGGAGCTTGAAGCCGTCCAAGGCGAGATGCACGGAACGCTGCGGCAGCAGCTCGAGGCGCACCGCGCCAACGAGGGCTGCATGTCCTGCCATCTGGTGATGGACGCGATCGGCTTCGGGCTCGAGAACTACGACCCGGTGGGCCGCTGGCGGACGGAGGACCGCGGCGTCCCGCTGGACACTTCGGGCACGCTGCCGGGCGGGCGCTCGTTCGAGACGCCCGCCCAGCTGCGCGGCATCCTGGTCGAGACGGAGCGCGACGCCTTCTGCCGGACGCTCGCGAAGAAGCTCCTGACGTACGCCTTGGGCCGGGGCGTGGACCGTCGGGACAACCCTGCCATCGACGCGATCCTGCGCGACCTGAAGGCATCGGGCTACCGCTTCTCGGCGCTGATCGACGGCATCGTCACCAGCACGCCATTCCTCCGCCGGGCCGGGGACCAGCGGCCCGCGGCGAGCTCCGGCTGACGCGGACGGGCCTGACTCCCAGCCTGCGGCTCTCCTCAGCAAGGCGGGAGCGCGACCTTGCCCAAGACCGCATGCCCCGACGCCCCCGTCGCGGAGGGCAGGCTGGACGGCCGACCGTGATAGGTCTCGTAGGCGAGAATCGCGAACGCCACCGCCTCCTTGGCTGCATGCTCGACTCCGAAGTCGTCGCTGGGGCGCACCCGAACGGCGGGGAGCAGCGAGCGGATCGCCCCGATGATCGCGGGATTCCGCCAGCCGCCGCCGGACACCACCAGTTCGTCGATCCGCTCGACCCGTGGGGCGAACGCCTCGAGAGCCCCGGCGACCGAGCGGGCCGTCAGCTGGGTGGCGGTCGCCACGAGAGTCTCGCCGGCCAGTCCCGTGCGGAGCAGGCGCTCCACGAACGCAACGCCGAACCGTTCCCTGCCCGTGCTCTTGGGCGGAGCCAGATCGAAATAGGGATCGTCCAGCAGATACCCGAGCAGGCCCTCGTCGACCGTTCCTCGCGCCGCCATTCTCCCGTCGCGGTCGAAGCGCTCGGCTCCGCCCGTCAGCGCTCCGACCAGCCCGTCCATGACCATGTTGCCCGGGCCCGTGTCGAACGCGCTCACTTCCTCCGGCCCCGCGCCGGCGGGAATGACGGTGACGTTGGCGATGCCCCCGATGTTGAGCGCGACGCGACTGACGTCCGGATCACGGAACAGGACGTAGTCCGCGAACGGAACGAGAGGCGCTCCCTGGCCGCCCGCGGCAAGATCCGCCGGGCGGAAGTCGGAGACCACGGGCGCGCCCGTGCTGCGCGCGATCAAGGCCGCTTCGCCGATCTGCAGGGTGCTCCGGACGGCGGAGCCGCAGCAGTCGGTCGGATCCGGCTGATGGTAGATCGTCTGGCCGTGGGATCCGATCAAGTCCAGATCCGCTAGCCGCACCCCGGACCGCGAGCAGGCTCCGACAACCGCAGACCCGAAGGCCTCGCCCAGCAGGAAGTGCAGCTGGCTGACGCGAGCCGCGGGCAACGCCGCCTCCGTGACGGCGAGAATCTCTTGCCGCACCGACTCCCGGTATGGCAGCGAGTGGAACGCGACAGTGCGCACGTCCAGCGAGAAACCCCGACCGGAGATCTGAGCTAGGGCGACGTCGATCCCGTCGGCCGAGGTGCCGCTCATGATTCCGGCGACCAGCATGCTCTCCGGCCTGTCGCGGGCCGGGCCGGGCGCGCGGGTGCTAGTTCCCCTCACCGACCCTCTCCTCCAAGGCTTCCAGCGCCTCCGCATTCCCGGATATATCCCTGAGGGCGTCGCGAGCCGCCGACGGGTCGAACCCGGCCCGCGCCAAGGACCGGTACAGCCGCGCCAGGCGCTTCGGATCCCGGACCGCGCCGCCCTCGGGCGAGGCGCCGAGCTTGCGCCGCAGGAAGGCCTTGGCGAGCTCGGACTCGTCGCAGTCCTCGTACGCTTCGGACACGGCGCCCTCGGCCGTCGCTTCGTCCACGCCCCGTCGCTCCAGTTCGTCCAGCACGCGCTTCCTGCCGAGCAAGTGAAAGCCGCGCCGGACCGACGAATGGACCTCAGCGACACGGGTGTCGTCCAGATACCCGTGCTCCCGCAGGCGCCCGACCACGAACTCGACATCCTCTTCCGCCACGGAGCGGCGGCGCAGCTTGGCCTCGAGCTCGGCCAGCGTGTGGGCCCGGCGGCCCAGGGCCCGCAAGGCGTACTCGTACAGGGCCTCGCCCGCGATCTTTCCAGGCGGCACGCGAACTCGGGCCATCGGCATCATCGTAAGACAGGTCATCTACGATAGGGCGATGCAGGCAGGCATGGGCCCGCGCCTCGGCGCGATGATGTTCCTCCAGTTCTTCACTTGGGGGGCCTGGTACGTCGGGGCGCCGCTCTACCTCGTCAAGATCGGCTTCAGCGGAAGCGACCTGGGCTGGACCTACGCCGTAGGGCCGATCGCCTGCATGGTGTCGCCGTTCTTCGTCGGCATGGTGGCCGACCGGTACTTCGCGACGGAGCGCATGTTGTGCGTCCTGCACGTCGTCGGAGGGAGCTTCATGCTGCTCGCCGCGGCGCTCATGAATCCGGCCGCGCCCGCGTCGCCGGACCTGATCAATCTGGTGTTCCTCGGTCACACGCTGTGCTACTTCCCGACGCTGGCTCTGACGAATGCGCTCGCGCTGCATCACATGACGGACTCCCGAAAGGAGTTCCCGCTGATCCGGGTGTTCGGGACGATCGGCTGGATCGCGGCGGGCTTCGCCCTGGCTTGGGTCGGATGGGGCGACCGGCGCGAAATGTTCCAGCTGACGGGCGCCGCGGGCATCCTGATGGGAGCCTATAGCCTGAGCCTCCCGCGCACGCCGCCCCCCTCCAAGGGCCGGAGCGCTTCATGGCGCCAGCTCGCGGGAGCCGACGCGTTCGAGCTCCTCCGCAAGCCTTCCTACGCGATCTTCATGCTCAGCACGTTCCTGATCTGCATCCCGCTCGCGTTCTACTTCCAGCTCGCGGCCAAGGCGGTTCAGCTGGCGGGAATCGAGGACGTGACCCAGGCGATGAGCTACGGGCAGGTCTCCGAGATCCTCTTCATGCTGCTGATGCCGTTCTTCTTCCGGAAGCTGGGGGTGAAGTGGATGCTCGCCGTGGGCATGCTGGCCTGGCTGACCCGCTACGCCCTTTTCGCAATCGGAACTCCGGACGCCATCGTGTGGATGATGTACGGCGGCATCATCCTGCACGGCATCTGCTACGACTTCCTGTTCGTCACCGGGCAGATCTACACCGACCTGGCGGCCAGGAAGGAGATCCGGGCCCAAGCCCAGGGCATGCTGGTGCTGTTCACGCTCGGACTCGGCATGCTGATTGGCGCTCGGGTCGCAGGCGTCTGGGACGAGCGCAACACCCCGCCGCAGACTCGCGAGCTGATGGCCGAGGTCCAAGTACTGGGGAGCGAGCTGTCCCGCCTCGAGGAGTCCGGATCGGACGGGCCGCGCATCCGGGAGATCCAAGACGAGCAGTCGGCAAAGCTGCACGAGGCCCAAGGGCTGATCGACTGGCGGGCCATCTGGGCGCTGCCGGCCGTCCTGTCCGCGCTGGTGCTGGCGCTATTCGTCGCGATCTTCCACGACGACCGGGACAGGCAGAGGGCCACCTAGCGGCACCCGCCGAGCGCGGGCCGCAGCGCTGTCAGTCCGCCGGAAGGCTGTCCGCTAGGGCCCTGGCCGCGTCGGCAGCGAGCCTAGCCGCGTGCTTGGACTCGTTGGGCAGCCCGCCAAGCGCGCTCTCGACCAGTTCCGGCACGATGCGGGAGAGCTCTTTCGCCGACCGTCCGATCAGTATCCCGGTCAGCGCCGAACCGGCCGCGATCGAGGCCGTGCATCCGCGCACCCGGAACCGCGCGTCGCGAACCGTCCCGTCGGCAACCATGGCCGACAGCGTCATGATGTCCCCGCAGATGGGGTTCTCCACGCGCACCGTCACGGCCGGCGCGTCCAGAGATCCGACTCGCCGCGGGTTCCGGAAATGGTCGAGAAGAGCCTCGCTGTACACGATGCAGATCCTAGTCGCTTGAATTGCGTATCTCGGTCTTCCGGTGCTTGACATCGACCGTGCGGACCACGAGCTCCCGACGCGAGTCGAGCTCGTGCTTGGGAATCTCGAAGCGGGCGGCGACCAGGCCGCGAATCGTCTCGCCGGGATCGAGGAAGCTCCGGTCCAGCAAGGGCTCGTCCTTCATGCCCCCGAGCGCCGGGAAGTACTTGAACAGGCTCTGAACGTCGAAGACGCTCAGGATCCGGCCTTCCAGAAGGTTGCCCGAGGAGTCCACCACCGCCATTTCGCGCCGACTGATCGAGAGCTCGTAGTTCGACGTGTTCGACGCCTCGAAGTTGACGATCGCCACGGAGCTCGCCTTGTCCATCCCGAGCGTCCGCACCTCCGTGATCTCGCCCGACAGGCGGGGGGTGGCGCCCCAGTTGTAGAGGACGATCAGGCCGGCGACGAGGACGGCGCCGCCCAGTCCGCCAACCAGGATTGTGCGACTCCAATGCACGCCCGCTCGCCGCGACGCGCCTGCGGAGGCAGGCCCGAGTCCTATGGTGCCACAGCCGGACCGGGGCCGACCCGGTCGGCAGCGGACCGACTGGTGGCCGCCTAGCCGCTTCCGACCTTGATTGACGAGGCAATGGCGACCGGCCGGCGCGCCACCGGCGACCGCCGCGTCCGTGCGGATTCGCTGCAGCAGGTCAATGACTCGATGTGCGGCATGCGGCCCGCGACGCGGGGGCAGCCTGGGGCGTTCCGCGTCGTGGGCCGCGCTGCGACAAGCGCGGGCAGGCCGGCAGGGTGCATGCCGGACCCCCTCGAACGGATCGCCGCGCGGATACCGCATCCGTCATATCCGGGGGTGATCCCGGCGCGCGTCGATTGGGCCTGCACTTGGATTCGGTCGGCGAATTGGCAGAGTTCCATCGCGTCTGACTTTCCATCGCGTCTGACCATGGCTTCCGAATCGCGAGACCCGCTTGCCCTCATTCAAGATCGGAGAAGACCGCGGTCCTCCAGCCCGAGTGGACGGTGAAGCCCCGCGCCTCGAAGAACTTCGGCTCGCTCGTAACCGCGAGCAGCTGCTTGATTCCCCGCTCGCGCCCTCTCGCGCGGCAGGCGTCGACAAGGCGGCCGGCCACGCCCTTCCCGCGATAGTCGGGGTGAACCGCAAGGCTGCGAACTTCCGCCAGCCTCTTGGAATAGACCTGCAACGCGCAGCATCCGATGATCGAGCCGCCTTGCTCGGCCACGAAGAAGGATGGGAACCTAGGCAGGTCGGACTGGAGGAGGTCGCGAGGAAACAGCGCGATCAGATCGCGAATCCGGGCCATTTCGCCGGGCCTCGCCGGGCGCACGGCCACGGCCGAACAGCCGGGGCGGCCGGCGGGTTCGGTCGTCGACACGTTCAATTCGCCCGAGCCGGCCCGGGAGCCGGTGCGGGGCGAGACACTGGGAACAGGGCCTCCGGATCGGTGACAGGCCTCTCGCAGGCGTAGTTCCGGCAGACGTACGCCGCGGGCCGGCCGTCGACCAAGCCGCGGGCCGCGAGCAGGGGCAGCCCCCGCGCTTCGGCGGAGCCCGGCCGCGCCAGAAGCGCCACGACCTTGCTCGGGCGGTAGTCGCGATGCACGCGGGTCAGCAGCGCCTGCGTGCGGCGATCGTCCCTCGGCCCGACCACGGCGATCTCGTCCCAGCCCCGGTGCCAGTCGTCCAAGGCGCATAGCAGGCGCTCCTGCTGGAATACCAAGCGCGCGGAGGGATCAACGAAGGCCTTCAGTATCGACCCGGCCCGATTCCGGAAGTCCGCTCGGCCTAGCAGGACGGCCAGCTTCTGGAAACACAGCGCCATGACGGAATTGGCCGACGGGGTGGCTCCGTCCTGGACGGTGTTGTTCCTCAGCAGCAACTCCTCGTGATCGGATGCCGTGAGGAAGAAGCCCCCGAGGTCGCTGTCCCAGTAATGCTCGATCAGCGCGTCGGCTAGGCTCTCCGATTCGAACAGGTAGCGCGGGTCGCCGCTCCACTCGTAGGCCGCCAGCAAGCCCTCCACGAGGAACGCGTAGTCCGTGCTGTAGGCGGCCAGGCGCGCCTGGCCGCGTCCGAAGGTGGCGAGCAGCCGGCCGTCCCGGCGCAGCTCGCGCAGCAGGAAGTCGGCCGCCCGCGCGGCAGCGTCGCCGTACCGGGGCTCCTGCAGCACGGCCGCGGCCTTCGCCAGGGCGGCGATCATCAGGCCGTTCCAACCCGTGAGCACCTTGTCGTCCCGTGCCGGACGCACCCTGCAGGTCCGCAGTTCCAGCAGCCGGGCCTTGGAACGGGCCAGCGATGCCTCCACCGACTCGACGTCGATGCGGTCCAGTCCCGCGATCACTTCCGCCGGGCGGACCACATGCAGCACGTTCTTCGGGCCGGCGGGCACGTGAGCATCGCCGGGATGCATCCAATTGCCGTGGGCGGACACGTCGTAGTGCGAGGCGAAGAGACGGGCGTCGTCGGGCCCGAGCGCACCCTCGATCTCCTCGCGGGTCCAGACGTAGAACTTGCCTTCCTTGCCCTCGCTGTCAGCGTCCTCGCTGGAGTAGAAGGCCCCCTCCGGACTGCGCAAGTCGCGCAGCACGTAATCGCAGATGCCGCGGGCCCGGCTCGCGAAGAGGCGCTTCCTGGAGCCGTCCTGGGTGGCCTGCCACGCGTCGAGGAGGACGGATACGACCAGTGCCTGGTCGTAGAGCATTTTCTCGAAGTGCGGCACAAGCCAGCGGGGATCCGTCGCGTAGCGATGAAGGCCGCCGCCGAGATGGTCGTAAATCCCGCCCGAGCAAATGCGCTCCAGCGTCAGGTCCACCGCTGCGCGGTAGCGGGCTTCGCCGGTGGCCCGGTATGCCCTCAGGAGCAGTTCCAGCGACATGGACTGCGGAAACTTGTTGCTTCCGCTCGCTATGCCGCCCTGCGAGTGGTCGACCGCTCGGAAGATCGCGCTGGCCGCGGTGACGACGTGCTCCGGCCCGGGCAGCGACTCCCCGGCCTCACGGCGGTTCATGTCGACCATGGCCTGCGTGACCCGTTCGGCGCCGTCCAGAAGCGCGGGCCTCTCGCCGCCCCATTTCGCCAGCAGGAACCGCAGCAACGTCTTGAACCCGGGCCGGCCGTGCCCGTCATCCTTCGGAAAGTAGGTTCCTGCGTAGAGCGGTTTCAGCGTCGGCGCGAGGAATACGCTCATCGGCCAACCGCCGTGCCCGCCCGAGAAAAGCATCGTCGCCGCCATGTAAATCTCGTCGAGGTCGGGCCGCTCCTCGCGGTCCACCTTGATCGAGACGAAGCCCTCGTTGAGGATGTCGGCTACGCCTTCGTCCTCGAAGGATTCCCGCTCCATGACATGGCACCAGTGGCAAGCGGCGTACCCGATGCTCAGGAAGATCGGCTTGTCCTCCCGGCGGGCCCGCGCGAGGGCCTCCTCGCCCCACGCATACCAGTCAACGGGATTCTCGGCGTGCTGGAGCAGGTAGGGGCTGGTTTCGAGCGCGAGCCGGTTCGGCATCTCTCGCGATAGTATCAGTCCGATGCCGACCGGATTCGCGGGCGACCTTTCCCGCCGCCTAGGGGCGCATGTCCTGCCGCGGGCGTCCGCCGTGCCTTGGCGAGGGCCCGCCCGGGGAAGGCGGCTGCGCCGTGTTTCGGGCCGGGCTCGCCGTCCGATGCGGCCCGGCTACCAGGAGAGCCCTACGACGATCTCCACGTGGTTGCGCAGGGCGTTGGCCAAGCCGATCTCGAACGACTTGTTCTGCCAGCGCATGTAGCGCCCCTCCACGCTCAGCTTGAGCTTGATGTCGTCGATCAGTTCGAAACCAAGGCCGCCGACCGCGCCCATGGTGGTTTCGGACGCCACTTTCGGGGTCACTGCCACGAACTCGCTCTCCCCTCCGTCGATGGCCCCGATCTCGCGCGTCGCCTTTGCGTTCCGAACCATGCGCATCGCGACGCCACCGGAGATGAAAGGCCGCGCTCTCTGCCGCGGGCCGTTCAGGTAGTATCGAACCGTCACCGGGATGTCCCAGTGGTTCGCCTCCGTTACTAGGAACTCGTTCAGTATCAGCTGCCTGCCGCGGGTCGCCGTCTCGCGCCGCTCGATGCGCGTGCCCGTCCTGAACCGGATGCTGTGGGCGATGAGATCGGCCGTGACGCCCCAGCGCGGGAGGATGTTGAACTGCACGCCGCCGCCCATGCCCCACGAGTCCTGCTGGGGCTCGGAGGTGGCCTTGAACAGGGTGGCCGGGATCGTGGAGGTACTGGTCTGCTCGTCGGTGCCCTCCGTGATCTGGGCGGTGACCTGGTAGCCGAGGCGGAAGCCCATGGAGAATCTCTCGAACTCGACCCTCGGGCTACGACGCTGGGAAGCGGGATCGTCCTGACCGGACAGGCCGGACGGGAGAACGCCCAGCACCGCCAGCCCAAGCAGGGCGCGGAAGCATCGGGTGCTACGCATGATTGGTTGTTGCGACCCCTTTCAGTCAGATTCGCACGATCGGAAGATGCTCAGGAGAGATCCGCGATGACAGGGGCGTGGTCCGACGCGACCAAGCCGTCCTTCTTCTTGCGGTAGTCGCGGTCGATGCAAACCGACTCCAGCCGCTCGACGATGGTCGCCGTGCCCAGCAGGAAGTCAATCCGCAGGCCTAGATTACGGTAGAAGGCCCCGGCGCGGTAGTCCCACCAAGAGAACATCTTCTTGTCGGGATGCCTGTGCCGGAATAGATCCTTTAGGCCCCATTGTAGCAGGTACGCAAGCCGCTCGCGTTCGGATTCAGTGTGGAACAGCGTTCCGGCGAGCCGCTCCTCGTCCCAGGTGTCGATGCCGGCGGGGGCGACGTTGAAGTCGCCGCACAAGATGGCGGCGCGGTCCGGCGCCTGGCGCTCGCCGAAGTGCTTCGCGAGGTCGTCCAGCCAAGCCAGCTTGCGGGGGAAATCCGGGTGCTCCAGCGTCTTGCCGTTCGGCACGTAGACGGTCGTGAAGGACAGGCCGCCCACTTCCGCGGTCAGCAAGCGGGCGCCGAGGTCCTCCTGGCCGGGCAGCCCTACCTGAGTGACCGCGAGAGGCTCCCGGGCAAGGATCGCCACCCCGTTCCAGGCCTTCTGGCCGTGCGTCGCGGCCCGGTAGCCCAGGTCTTCGAACGCGGACGCGGGGAACTGCTCGTCGCGCAGCTTCAGTTCCTGGAGGCCCACGACGTCGGGCTGCCTCGCCCGCAGCCAGCCGAGGACGTACCCGAGTCGCGCCCGCAGGCCGTTCACGTTCCAGGTTGCGACGCGCAAATCCCCATTTTACAGGAGCGTTCGGCGGCGCGTGCGGAGGCCCGGCGGTCGTGGCCGGCACCCGCGAGGAGCGCGGGCCGACTTCGGGGGAAGGGTTCCACGGGGGAGGAACGCGGGCCGCGCGGGAGCAGCGCAAGCCAGCCGTCGCCGGGCGCTAGCAAACCGAGGGCTCGCCGAAATGCGGGAAGCCGACGACGACGTCCCGCGCTATCCGACGGTCTCCCAGCGCCGGCTCGCCGCAGCCCGCATGGCGGCGTCCAGCACCTGCTGGTTCCGCAGCCCGTCCCCGAAGTCCGGGTGCGTCGACGACCCGGCAGCCAGGGCGGTCAGCCAGTCGTAGACGGTGTGCGTGAAGCTGTGCTCGTAGCCCAGCAGGTGGCCGTCGAACCACCATGCGTCCGCGTACGGATGCGCGCCTAGCGAGCAGGCGATGATCTGGCGGAAGCCCTGCGCGTCCGCCGCGTCCTCGGTGGAATAGTAGCGGAGGTTGTTGAGGTTCTCGAGGTCGAACGCGATCGACCCCTTGCTCCCGTTGATTTCGAACGTGTTGTGGTTCTTGCGTCCGGGCGCGAAACGTGACGCCTCGATCGTGCCGATGGCCCCGTTCTCGAATCGCACGCACATCGCGACGGCATCGTCGACCGTCACGTCCGCCATTCGGCTGGAGCCCGCTACCACGGCGCGCCGATTGACGAACGTCTCGCAGGTCGACGCCAGCTCGGCGATTTCCCCGCAGAGGTACCGGCCCAAGTCGATCACGTGCGCTCCCAAGTCGCCCAGAGCCCCGCTGCCCGCCAGCTTGGCGTCGAAGCGCCATACCAGCTCGAGGTCGGGCGAGAGAGCCCAGTCCTGGAAGTAGCGGGCCCGGAAGTGGTATATGCGGCCGACCCGGCCGTCGTCGACCATGCGCTTGGCCAGGGCCACGGCCGGCACGCGGCGGTAGTTGTGCATCAGCAGGTGCGACACGTCCGCCGCCCGGACGGCCTGCAGCATGCGCTTGGCCTCGCCCAGCGTGTTGGCAAGCGGCTTCTCGCAGACAACGTGCTTGCCGGCCGCCGCGGCCGCGAGCACCATGTCGCAATGCAAGTTCCCCGGCGTCGACACGTCGACAATGTCAATATCGGGTCTGGCGACGACGGCGCGCCAGTCGGTGGAGGCCTCGTCCCAGCCGAACGCCCGCCTTGCCTGCTCGGTCTCCTCCGGGCTCCGCCCGCAGATCACCGCCCGCTCGACCGACGGCGCGTCGGGGAAGTACATGTTCACGTTGCGGTAGGCCTGGCTGTGGGCCTTGCCCATGAACTTCGTGCCGAGAAGCGCCACGCGGTAGGTCCGCTCCTGGCCGGCTGCCTGCTCCTTGGGTTTCAAGTCTCTCTCCTCCGGTCCTCGCGCCGCGGCGGCGGCCTAGATGAACATCTCCTCGTCGGTGGACACCCGTCCGGGGTCCCGGGAGGCGCCGCGGGAGTACTGCCGGACCCCCTCGCGAAGGCCCACGGCCACGGCTCTCACCTTGGTCACGGGCACCCTCACCGCACGCTCCAGCGCCTCGGTCGCCGCCCGGATCCGGGCCAGGACCGCTCGGACCGCCGCGTCCACTTCCTCGACGTTGCGGCTCGCCGCCTCGGCGACCTTCTGCACCGCCGACTCGGACTTGAGCGCCTGCTTGTGCAGGAGGGCCGACAGGCCGTTAAGCCTGGACAGCAGCTCGCCGGACTGCTCGGTGAAGTCCTGCACCGACTGCCGCAGCTCCCCCGCGGCCGGCTGCCACGCGTCGAAGAACTCGTTGGCGCGCCGCTCCAAGCGACGGACCGTATGTGCGGTGGTGTAGGCCGACCACGCGATAACCATCATAACCGCCGCAATCACCAAGGCGAGCACGGCAATCACCGTCAGCAGCGTGTCCGTTTCGGTCATGGCATGCAACGGCGCGCCAAGCAGCGCGCCCGGGACCCGCCCCTTACCAATGCTCGCCCGCCGCGCGGCGATACGCGTCCATTCCCGCGCGGTAGGCGGAATCAAGGTTCGCCCGCTGCTCCTGGACGGTCTCCCTTCCGCGTTCGACGGCCACCTCGGCGCACTTGCGCAGGTCCGCGGAACCGCGGGTCACGAACTCGCGCCCCCGCTCGGCGGCGCGGCGCAGGTCGCCCCGGGTCTTGCTGCCCCGGCTCGGCGCCGCGAGCAGGCCCAAGGCGGCACCCACGCCCAGCCCGATCACGAAGCAAGGAAGCCGGTTGTCCGCCATGCGCTCCGTCGCCGCTGCGACGAGCCGATGTTAGCACACCGCCGCCGAGCGCCATTCCCTCCAGCTCGCCAGCGCGGACGGGAGGTCCCGCTCTGCCAGCGCCGCCGCTTGCAGCACTTCGGGCGAGCGCTGCAGGGCGTGCCCCGGTCCGGGGCCAGACGGTACTCGGCGCAATCGAACACGTCCAACACGCAGCAGACGGCTCGCGCCCGCACGACCGGCGGGATCACGTCGAACTCGGCGCGAACGGCATCCGCCAGCTGGGAGTCGCGCCCCGGCGCGCTGCCGATGATCGCCTTCCATGCTCCCGCAAAGGGCTCCGGCTTGCGCCCGGCGGACAGGGGCGCGGCCTTGACGTCCTCGCGCGCAAGCTCCCAGCGGCCATGAGGGGCGACGCGGCCTGCAGGTCGGTCACCCGCTCGTCCGGGCCCGCGTCGGCGCACGCCTTCGCCAGGGCGGCCCCGGCCTTGCGATGGGCATTGCTCTGCAAGCGCTGTTCCGCGAGTCCGATCCACGCGTCGGAATCCTCCGGCAAGCCTTGCGCCCACGCCTCGAGCGCCGAGATGACTTCCGCGGTCGAGACCCACCTGAAGAATTTGAGAAGCGAGACCCGCTTCTCGTGAGCCTCGCGAAAGGCTGGGTCATCATCGACGGCCATCTTCAGCAAGGAGGCCGAGGCTGAGGGCGGGCCCATCACGAACTGCCGATGGGACCTAGATGGGCCGTGCGTCCGCAGCGAGAGCAGGGTGTCGTACGCTCCGTCCTCGAAATCCCAGCAGTCTATGTGCTCGTAGCGCCGAGCCAGCCCGAATAGGACGCGGGCCCGCGCGATCCGGCGCGCCGCTGGATCGGGCAGAAGATCGTCCAGCACGTCGAGGATTTCCTAGGCTTCGTAGGCTCCCACTTCGGTGCCGGGTCGACTCCCGGCATCTGGAAGTCCGCGTGGCATTCCTCGGCTTCCTGGCGAGCATTCGGAACGGCGCGCTCGACCACCTCGAGCCAGTCGTCGTACTCCAGCCCGCTGACGGGCTCGTCGGACCGCGTTCTAGGATGCAGAGCGCGTGCCAGCTCGGTCCGCAGCTCCGGCGCCTCGTCCGCGGCGACCGCGCTAGACCGCCTCGCGCAGAGCGCGGCCCGCCAGGACGGCCCTCGCGCCGTGCATTCCGAGCGATCGCGCCGCGGCTGCGGAATCGGAGCGCCCTTCCCTGGCGACCGCCCGCAGCGCCTTGGCCGCGGACCGGATGGGGAAGCCGTGCGCCAGCGGTCGGATCAAGCTCTGCATCTCGGTCATGTCGCCCCTGCGCACGGCAGAGCGTAGACCGCTGCACGAACGGCGAGGCGTCGGACAGCGACCCGAGCGCCTCGGCGGGCGACTCCCAGTCGCCCCGGTCCATCGGGTCCAGCGCCGAGGCCAGCAGCTCGGCGTCGCGCCTGAAGGCGGCGCGGTCGCCAAGCTCGCTCGCGTGCGCGAAGTCGCGACGCACGACGAGCCGGTTCGCCAGGTCCGCCTCGGCCTCGCGATACGGCCCGTTGGATCGCAGGAATCGGGCGTACGTCCGGAAACACTCCGCGCCCCCTGCGCCTTCAGGATCGGGACCGGCTGGTCCGCCAAGACCTCGGCGCCCTCGGAGGCGTCGCGATACCGCTCGGCGTGTCCCAGGGCGGCTTGGGTCTCTCTGGGCAGGCCCCGCGCCTCGAGCGCCCGGGCCCGGGCGACGTACGCGTAGTGAAGGAGAGGGTCCGCTTGCTCGGGCGTCGCTCCCCTGAAGCGCGCCCGCTTCAGGTGGTCCAAGGCCTGCTTGGCGTCCCCGGAGCCGAGCGCCCGCAGGGCGAGCTTGCAAAGCTCCTCGGGCTTCTGGCGGGGAAGCTTCCTTGCGGCCCTCTTGAGGGTCTGACGCACTCGTTCAGATACGACTCCGGACCAAGAAGCGACTCGCGGGCAGCGCTCCGCTCGCCATCTGCTCCGCCCGCAAGCGATCCACCGATGGCCCGCCGGATATCTAGGTAACCGAAGCCGGGGCCGCTCCGAGGCCGGGCGAAGGGCAGCGCGACGTCCGCCCGGGCCCGCGTCGACGGAATGCGGGCAGCTGCCCGCCCCTCCCCCCTTGAGCGGGGAGAGCCTAGCGCCTACAATACTGTGGGAACCGTAATCGCATGTGCTACCTGCGCCTCCTCGCGGCCGTGACCGCGCTGATCGCCATCGCGGGGGCGGCCGAGCCCGTCAGCTACTTCGAGGAGGTGCGCCCGCTGCTCCAGGTCCACTGCTCGGGCTGCCACCAGCCTGCCAACAGCATGAGCGGGCTCGACATCACGAATTACCCCGGGATCGTTCGCGGAGGGGCGAAGCACGGCGCCGCGGTGGCCAAGGGCGCCCCCGGGAACAGCCCGCTGGTGAACTTGGTAACAGGGCAGATGGAGCCCCGCATGCCGATGGGAGGGGGCCCCCTGGCGTCGCAGGCCGTCGACCTGCTGGAGCGCTGGGTGCGCGAAGGAGCCGAGGACGACACCCCGGCCGAGGCCAAGGCACCGCAGGTGCCGTCGGAACCCCCGACCTACGCCCAAGCCCCCACGATCACCGGCCTGGCGTACTCGCCCGACGGCGCCCTGCTGGCCGTCGGGGGGTTCCAGGAGATCCTCCTGCACAAGGCGGACGGCTCGTCCATCGAGGCGCGCCTGCTGGGCCGCGCCGACAAGATCCATTCCATCGACTTCTCGCCCGACGGCCGCCGGCTGATCGCCGTCGGGGGCACGCCGGCGCGCTTCGGCGAGCTGCAGGTCTGGGATCTCGAGCTAGGCGAGCAGGTGCATTCCTATACCGCGACCTCCGACACGCTGTTCGCCGGCGATCTGTCGCCGGACGGGACCAGGGCGGTATTCGGGGCCGCCGACAAGACGGTCCGCATGGTCGATCTCGCCAGCGGCGAGGAATTGTTCAAGGCCGGGCACCACGAGGACTGGGTGCTGCAGGCGGTGTTCGGCGTCGACGGCAAGCGGCTGGTCTCCATCGGCCGCGACCGCGCGGCGAAGCTCGCCGACGCCGCCACCGGAGCCTTCCTCGAGAACGTGAATTTCCTGCGCGACAAGCTGTACGCGATCGCCCGCCACCCGTTGCGCGACTACGTCCTGATCGGAGGTGAGGACCGCGTACCCTACCTGTACACGATGGACCGGCCCAGGGCGCTGAAGATCGCCGATGACTCGACGCTCGTCCGGGAGTTCGAGGAACAGGAGGGCAAGATCTTCGCGCTCGCCTTCAGCCCGGACGGGTCGCGGATCGCGGTCGGCGGGGTCGCCGGCGAGGTGCCGGTCTACGACACCGAATCGGGCGAGCGCGTGGCGACCTGCACCGGCCACGAAGGCGGCATCTTCGTGGTGGCCTTCCACCCGGACGGCAGCCGCGTCGCGACCGGCGGCTTCGACGGCGTTGTCCGCGTCTACGACGCGCGGACGGGCGCGCCGGCCAGCTCGTTCGTGCCCGTGCCGCTCGAGCGCGCCGGCGCCTCCGCGGCAGCAGGCGACGCGGGCTGAGCCCATGCGACCGCACCGCGCGCGCCCCTCGCGGCCTAGGGAGCTTCGATTCGCCGGCCTGCTGGCGCTGGCCGCGGCCGTGCTGCAGCCGCTGTGCGCCGGCCCCACCCTGACGCGGGTCTCCCCGCCCGGCGGCCAGCGCGGTACGGCCGTGCGGCTCGCCGTCGAGGGCAACGGACTCGGCGGCCGTGCGCGGGTCCGCTCGGCAATCCCGGGCTCGCTGACGGAGCTCAGCGCGGCTGGCAGCGCCCGCGAGTACCTGCTCGAGATCGCGCCCGACGCCGAGATCGGCGCGTACGCGCTGGCCCTCGAGACCGAGGACGGCCTGACGAACGCCTGGCTGTTCAGCGTCTCCTCCCTGCCCGAGGCGGCCGAGGCCGAATCGCTGCGCACGCGCGCGTCGCGCAACGACTCGGAGGGCGGCGCGCAGCCGATCCAGACGCCCGTGGCGGTCAGCGGCACGCTTGGCGAGGCCGACCGCGACGTGTACCGCGCCGCGCTCCGGGCGGGCCAGCGCGTCGTCTTCGAAGTCGAGGCCAGGCGGCTCGGCTCGGCCGTCGATCCGGTGCTGGCCGTGCGCTCCCCGGGCGGCGCTCTGCTGGCGCGCAGCGACGATGCGGCCGGAATCGGAGCCGACGCCCGGATCGACTTCACGGCCCCCGCGGACGGCGACTACCTCGTGGAAGTGCATGACGCCCGCTTCAGCAAGCAGCGGACCAACTTCTATCGCCTGCTGGCCGGCCCGCTCGAATACGCCGAAGCGGTCTTCCCCCTCGGCTGGACGGCGGGGGAGCCCGTGCGCGTGCGGCTTTCCGGCGGGACGCTCGACACGCCGCTCGAGGTCGAGGCCGCCGGGGACCGCGCGGCGCTGCCGGGGGAGCTGCGCGGGCTGCCGATCCCGCTGCTCCGGAGCGCCGAGCCGGAAGCTCTGGAGCCGAAGGGCCGGGCCAGGAAGCGGCTCCGCGAGGGCCGCGTGATGAACGGGCGGATCGCCGCGCCCGGGGAGGTCGACCGCTACCGGCTCAAGGTGCGCCCCGGCGAGGAGTGGATGATCGAGACGCAGGCCGCGGTCCTCGGCACGTCAAGGCTGTACACCCTGCTGGTGATGCGCGACCAAGACGGCATCAAGCTGGCCTCCGCCGGCGACCAGCCGCCGGAGGAGCTGCTCTCGAACATCTCGACCCGCGCGGAGACCTTCGGCGACCCCGCGCTGGGCCTGCGCGTGCCGGGGGGAGTCTCCGAACTGGAACTCAGCGTCGAGGACCTGCTCGGCCGGGGCGGGCCCGGGTTCGCCTATCGCCTGGTCGCCCGGCGGCAGCCGGCCGACTTCATCCTCCGCCTCGACGAGACGCACGTCAACGTGCCGCGCGGCGGGAGCACCAGCGTGGCCTTCACCATGGACCGCAGGGGCTACGAAGGCGCCGTGCGGATCGTGGCCGAGGGGCTGCCCGCGGGCGTGGCCGCCGAGGGCGGCAACATCCCGGCGGAATTCGGCGGCATGACCACCCAGCGCACCTCCCGCAACGGACGCCTCGCTCTGACCGCCTCGCCCGACGCGGCGGGGGGGGAGACGGCGGTACGGTTCTACGGCGAGGGCCGGACCGACGACGGCCGCCTGTTCCGGCGACCCGCGCTCGCTTCGCTCGTGGTCACGCCGGTAGCCGGCGAGCAGCAGAGGCCCCTGCGCATCCCCGCGCGCCGGCCCTCGGTGGACGCCAAGGTGGTGCGTTCGCCTCCCGCGAGCATCGAGGTGCTCTCCGGTCGGGCCCTGCGCCTGATCCAAGGCCTCAAGCACGACATCCGCTGGAAGTACTCCACGCAACAGGCGGGCGTCGAGGCGCTCGCGCCGGTCCGGCTGGCGAACCAGCCCGCAGTGGCCAACCTGCGCGTCCTAGGCGACGCCAAGATCCGTCCGGGCGACAAGGAAGGCCTGCTCGAGATGAACACCACGATGGGCACCCCGGCCATGCGCTTCGACCTCGTGCTGGAAGCCCGCGTGCGCCACGAGGGAGTCGCGCACACCATCCATTCGCCTGCCATCGTGGTGGACATCGTGCAAGGGTACGACGTCGGCGCCCCGGACGGGCCGGTCGCGGCGCGCCCCGGAGCCGCGTTCGAGATTGCCGGCCGCTTCTCGCGCGAGCCGGAGTTCGATTCCGAGGTCGTGGTGGAAGCGATCAACCTACCCCCGGGCGTGTCCTGCGACAGCCAGGGCGTCGGCGGCAGCCCGGAGCGCTACGCGCTGCAGTGCCGGGCCGGAGCGGCGGCGGAACCCGGCGAGTACGCCGTGGAGATCGCGCCGCGCTCGGTCCTAGCCGGCCGGGGCAAGGAGGCGGTGCCATACAACATCCCGCCCGTCGAGACGGTCCTGGTCATCGGGGACACGGATACAATTGGGACGGCGCGGCTGCCGCCCGGGAGCCTATCGAAATGAAGACAATGCAGTGCCTCTTGGCCACCCTAGCCGTGCTGGCGGCCCTAGGCCGCCCCGTCGCAGCCGCCGAGGAGAGCCGCGCCAGCTTCCTGCGCGACGTGATGCCGATCCTCAACAGCGCCGGTTGCACGGCCGGCGCCTGCCACGGCGCGGCCAAGGGCAAGAACGGATTCAAGCTGTCGCTGCGCGGGTACGACGCGGAGTTCGACTACCGCGCCCTGCTGTTCGAGGTGTCCGGGCGGCGGTTCAATCGCGCGGTCCCCGCAGCCAGCCTCATGCTGGCGAAGCCGACCATGCGCGTTCCGCACGAGGGCGGACAGCGCTTCGACGAGGACTCGGACGCCTTCCGGACAATCGCCCGGTGGATCTCGCAGGGCGCGCCGTACGGCGACCCCGAAATGGACAGCGTGGCCAAGCTGGTCGTCCGGCCCGAGGAGGTCCTGCTGGACGAGCCCGGCCGCGACCAGGCGCTCGAAGTGATCGCCCACTACGGGGACGGATCGACCCGGGACGTCACGAAGCTGGCCGTGGTGGAGAGCAACTCCACCAGCACGGCCAAGGTCGTGGATGGCGGCGCGGTGCGCGGGGAGCGTATCGGGGAGGCCGCCATCATGGTGCGCTACGAGGGCAAGTTCACCACCGTGCCGCTAACGGTGCTGAACCCCGCTCCCGGCTTCGCCTGGCGGGAGCCGCCCCAGTACAACTACATCGACGAGCACATCGACGCCAAGCTGAAGCGGCTGAAGATCCAGCCTTCCGAGGAGGCCGGCGACGCGGCGTTCCTGCGGCGGGTGTACATCGACCTGACGGGCATCCCGCCGACCCCCGAGCAGGCCCGCGCCTTTCTCGAGGATCCGGACACGTCCAAGGCCAAGCGGGCGCGCCTGGTCAACGCGCTGGTGGGCAGTCGCGGCTACGTCGACCACTGGACCCTCAAGTGGGGCGACCTGCTGCAGTCCAACCGCAAGCATCTCGGCGAGAAGGGCATGTGGGCCTTCCGGCAGTGGATCCGGGACGCGATCGCTTCCAACCAGCCGTACGACGATTTCGTGCGCGAGCTGCTCACCTCGGTAGGCAGCACCTACCAGACTCCCGCCGCCAATTACTTCCGAGTCAACGACGACCCGAAGCTGGCGATGGAGACCACCACGCAGCTGTTCCTAGGGGTGCGCATGGTCTGCGCCCAGTGTCACGACCATCCCTTCGAGCGCTGGACGCAGAACCAGTACTTCCAGCTCGCCGCCTTCTTCGCGGCGGTGGGCATGAAACCGGGCTTCGACAGCGACGAGCAGATCGTCTACCTGAAGCGCGACGACACCGACTTCCTGCACCCGAAGACGAACAAGCCGGTCGAGCCGGAGTACCTGCTCGCCTCGGCCGGCGTGCCGCCTGTGGGAGCATTCGGGGACAGCCGCGCGGCCCTGGCCCAATGGCTGACCTCCGAGAAGAACCCGTACTTCGCGCAGGCGATCGCGAATCGCGTCTGGAGCTATTTCTTCGGGCGCGGGATCATCGAGCCGGTCGACGACATCCGAGGCTCTAACCCGCCGGCCAACCCGGCGCTGCTGGCGGCGCTGGAACGCGACTTCGTGGACAGCGGGTTCGACCTGCGGCACCTCATCCGCAGGATCGTCAGCTCGCGGGCCTACCAGACGGCCATCGAGACGAACGAGTGGAACCAGAGCGACAGCATCAACTTCTCCCACTTCGAGCCGCGCCGCCTGCCGGCGGAATCGCTCTTGGACGCGATGACCATCGCTACCGGATCAAGGCCGGACATTCCCGAGGTGCCGGAGGACTTCAGCGCGCAGCAGCTGCCCGACCCGCACGTCGACGCCGGGGGCTTCCTCAACACGTTCGGGCGGCCGGAGCGGGAGTCGCCCTGCGAGTGCGAGCGACGGAACGACCTGAGCCTGCCGCTGGCGATGAGCTTGGTGAACGGGCCGGTTCTCGCCGACGCGATCGCCAGCCCCGACGGTCGCATCGCGCAGGCGATCCTCGCGGGCCGCAGCGACCGGGAACTCATCGAGGAGCTGTACCTCGCGTCCCTGGCGCGATTCCCGACTGCCGAGGAATTCGACGCAGCATTGACCTACATCGGCGCCTCGCCGGGCCGGGCCGCCAAGGCCCAGGACCTGCTCTGGGCGCTGATCAACTCGAACGCGTTCCTGTTCAACCGATAGCCGGAGCGCCGTCGCGCCGCGCGAGGCCCGCGGCCACGAGCTCGGCGACGTCCGCCACGCGGATATCGTCGCGCCCCGCCCGGCCGGCGGCGTCGCGGAGCATGATGCCGCAGTAGGGACAAGCCACGGCGACCGTCCGGGCGCCGGTGGCCCGGGCCTGGTCGAATCGCTTGTGGTTGACGCGCCCACCCGGCAGCTCGACGCTGTCGTCGGCGATGTACAGCTGGGCGCCGCCGGCCCCGCAGCAGAACGTGCCCGCGCCGTGCCGTCGCATTTCCACCAGATCGGCGCCCGCGGCCCGCAGCACCTGGCGCGGCTGCTCGACGACTCCCCGGCCCCGCGCCAAGTAGCACGGGTCGTGCAGGGTGACCTTGCCCGCGGCGCTCTCCAGCGGTAGCGAGCCGACCAGACGGGCCAGCAGCTCCGTGTGATGCAGAACCTCGATGCCCGAGTCCCGAAACTCCGGCTGCTGGCGGTAGTCCGCGTCGAACATACGGGCGCAATGCGGGTCGCACGTCACGATCCTTTTCACGCCCTGCGAGCGCAGCGACCCGATCACCTTCTCGGAAAGGTCGAAGTAGATACCTTCGTTCCCGGCGCGGCGCGCGGGCTCTCCGCAGCAGCTCTCGGATGCGAGAACGCCCCACGAAACGCCCGCGGCATCGAGGATCGTTCGCATCGAGCGCACGACACCGTGGCCGTTCGAGTCGTAGCTGCACCCGCAGCCTAGCCAGAAAAGCCATTCGGACTTGCTGTCGAAGATCGGCAGGCGCTCCGTCTCGAGCAGCTTCCGGCGCACCTGCTGCGAGACGCCCCAAGCATTGTGAGGCGCTCGCTCCATCGTGGTGAACATGGCCCGCAGCCTGTCGCTCGCGGTCCGTCCCTCGCTGACCAGGCCGCGGCGCAGGTCGAGGATCTTGAGGCCCACATGCTCGATCCCGACGGGGCAGGACTGCTCGCAGGCGCCGCAGGACAGGCACTGGTAGAGATCCCGCTCGCTTACCCACGCCTCGCCCCTGTCGACGAGCGACTCGTCCGCAGCGATCACGTCCCCTCCGGCAAGCAGGCCCTTCTGCATCTGCAGGACGATGTTCTTCGGATCGAGCGAGCCGCCGACCGCGTTCGCCGGGCAGCTCTCGGTGCAGCGCCCGCATTCGACGCACGAGTTCAAGTCGAGGATGTCCTTCTGCGAGAGGTCGGAAAAGGCGAGCATGCCGAGATCGTCGTCATCCTCGTCGCGCAGCGCACGGACCGAACTGGTTACGTCACCGCGGAAGAATATCGCTAGAGGAGCGAGCACGAGATGCAGGTGCTTGGAGTTCGGAATCAGCAGGAGCATCCCGAGCAGCGCGGCGGTGTGCGCCCACCAGTTGGCCCGCCAGGCCGACGACGGCGGCTCGAGCGCCAGCCAGTCCGCGAGATAGGTAGCCATTAGAACGGCAATTAGGAAGGCCACGAGGGCCGAGCTGCCCGACAGCCTCTCGCCAAGCGCCCGCGGGCGCAGGACGAAACGACGGAAACTCAGCCCGAGGATTCCGGCCAGCACGGCAACCGCCCACGCGCCCGCGAAGGCGGCGTACCAAGAGGAGCCGCCGGCGACCGCATCCAGTCCCCGGAATCCGACGGCGAAGTGCTCCAGGCTGACCCACGCGAAAGCGAAGAATCCCCACATCACGAGGGCGTGCAGGATTCCGGCCGCGGGTCGCTCGCGGATCACTCTGGATTGCAGGACCACCTCCGCGAGCACCGCCCACAGGCGCCGGCCCAGCCGGTCGAAGCGGAGATTGCGCTCCTTCGCCGTCCGCAGAGGCTGGAGACGCCGGTACACGGCCGCGGCGAAGTACGCCGCGCAGCCGAGAGTGGCGACGGTGAGAATGATCGGCTCGCTCACAGAAGAGGATCATATCGCGCCCCTGCCGGAGGGACACCCGCCTGAAGCCCGGCGGAAGCTGCCGAACCGGCGCTCGCGACGGGTTCCGCGACTCGGCTAGGACCGGCCGCCGGCGCGGCGCCATGGCCTTCCCGGCACCGCCGGCGGTGGTGCAACCGCGACGCAAAGCGAGGAGCTCGGCGCGGGGCCGGCCGTCTCAGACCTTCTCGCGAAACGCTGGTAGACTCGAAATTTCGTGTTGCGCCGCCTGACGTCTGCAAGCGCGCTCCTGCTGTCGATTGGCGCGTTCGCCCCCGCTGCAGCGCGCCTTCCGAACTTAGTCATCGTCTTCGCGGACGACATGGGCTTTGGCGACCCGCGCGTCTACAATCCGCGATCACGCATCCCGACACCTCATATCGACGCCCTCGCCGCCCGCGGCATGCGCTTCACCGACGCGCACGCGACTTCTTCCGTTTGCACGCCCTCGCGCTACGGCCTGCTCACCGGCCGGTATCCGTGGCGGTCGCGCCTCCCGGTCGGGATTGTCAACAGCTGGGGCGGCCCGGTCATCGCCCGGGACCGCCTCACTCTCGGCAAGGCGCTGCAGTCCAAGGGCTACGCGACCGCCTGCATTGGCAAGTGGCACCTCGGCTGGGACTGGCCGGTGCAAGGGGGCGGCTACCTTTCCGACGAGTTGGAGGGGGTCAACGTCGGCCCGAACTACGAGACCTACGGGCAGCGGATCGACTTTGCCAGGCCGGTCAAGGAGGGGCCCGTCACCCGCGGATTCGACTACTACTTCGGGGACGACGTGCCGAACTTCCCGCCGTACGCGTTCATCGAGAACGACCGCGTGCTCGACAATCCGGCCGACCGGATGCCTGCGAACAAGGGCCAGCGCGCCGGCCCGATGATGCCCCGATGGGATCTCTGGGCCGCCCAGCCCACCATCACCGCACGGGCGATCCAGTGGCTCGAGGATCGAGCGGCCGCTCCGGACACGCCGTTCTTCCTGTTCATGCCGCTACTTGGCCCGCATACTCCCATCGTTCCGAGCGCCGAGCACAGGGGCAAGAGCGAGGCCGGGCCCTACGGGGACTGGGTCCACCAGATGGACGCGATCCTCGGCAAGGTCGTCGCGGTCCTCGAGAGGACCGGCACCATCGAGAACACGGTCGTGGTCTTCACTTCCGACAACGGGTCGCCGGCGCGAAGCGGCATCGGTAGCTTCGGAGCGACGCGCACGGTAACGGAACTCTATTCGCATGTGCCCAACGCTCCCTGGCGCGGGCTGAAGGCCGACGCCTGGGAAGCGGGTCACCGAGTGCCCTTGGTCGTCCGCTGGGACGGCACCGTGCCGCCGGCAGCGGTCTCCCAGCGCACGGTATGCCTGACGGATCTCTTCGCCACGTTCAGCGAGATCGTGGGCTTCGACATGCCCGACGGCTCTGGCGAGGACAGCCACAGCCTCCTGCCGGCGCTGACCGGAAGTGGGGCGCATGCGCGCAAGCTCACCGTCCATCACAGCCTCGCGGGCCTGTTCGCCGTCCGGAAGGGCCCGTGGAAGCTGATCCTCGGAGACGGCAGCGGCGGATTCTCCTCCCCCAAGGGGCGTATCCTCGGCCCCTCGGAGGAACACCCGTCGCAGCTCTACCTCCTCAGCGAGGATCCCGGCGAGCGTCGCAATCTGGCCGTCTCGAGACAAGCGAAGGCCGCGGAACTGCGCCGGGACCTGGATAGGGTCCGCAACGCCGGGCGGTCACGCTGACCGCTTCGCTGGGATAGACTGAGCGAATCCGCCATGGACCCCCACCTGATAGCCCTCGGCGGCCTGTGGTACGTAGCGTTCCTGCTCTCGCTGACGTGCCACGAAGCAGCGCACGCGCTCGCCGCGCTGAAGGGCGGAGACGACACCGCCGCCGCGGCCGGGCAGGTCACGCTCAATCCCCTGCCCCACATCCGACGCGAGCCCCTGGGGACCGTCGCGGTCCCGTTGCTGACATTCGCCATCAACAACTGGATGATCGGATGGGCGTCCGCCCCGTACAGCGCGATGTGGGAGCAGCGGTACCCTCGCAGGGCTGGGTGGATGGCACTGGCCGGACCGGCCGCGAATCTCCTGCTGGCTTTCGCGGCGGCCGTGCTGATCAGGGTGGGCGTGGCCACGGGCGGATTCGAGGTGCCAGCGTCGATCACCTTCTTCAAGGTCGTCGATGCCTCGGGCGACCTGGCCCCGATCGCTCAGTTCCTGAGCATCCTGTTCACTCAAAACGTCCTGCTGATGACGTTCAACCTGCTGCCTGTCCCCCCGCTGGACGGCAATACCGCGATCGGCCTGCTGATGCCGGAACATGCCGCCAGACGGTGGTTCAGCCTCACGCGAGACCAAGTCTTCGGAATTCTAGGCCTGTTCCTAGCCTGGTGTTTCATCGCCGTCTTGTTCCGGCCGGTACTGCGGATAGCGGTCCGCCTGCTTCACGGGGCGTGAGCCCGCGGCGGCTCCGAGGGCGCGACCGCCCACGCCCTCGCGCCTGTCCGGCGAATCAGTATTCCGGGCCGTAGTCGGGCGGCTTGGGGAAGACCCGCACGGGCGAGTAGCGGATGTAGTCGTCCCAGATGCCGCCAGCGCTCGTCGCCCGCGGATCGCCGGTCTCGCGCAGGTAGGCATCCAGCTCGTCCCGGAGCTCACCGAGGAGCATCGCGTGCTCGGGTTTGAGCGCGAGGTTGTCGAGGCAGCCGGGGTCGGCCTCGACATCAAACAGCTCCTCCGCCGGGCGCTTGCCGACCGCCCATTCAAGGTACTGCTCGACGCCTTCCTCGGCGCGCCCCTCGACCAACCTGGTCAGGGTCGGGGACGCGTCAATGTCGTGGTAGGCCCCGTGCATAGGCTCCAGCCGACCGTCGGCGGCGTACTTCTGCGGCGCGCCGGCGGGCCAGCGCTGCGGCTTGAAGTTGCGAATGTAGAGGTGTTGCGGGGTTCGCATCGACCGCTGCGGGTACGTCAGGTTGGCCCAGCGGGACGAGGAGTGCCGCTCGCGTCCCGAATAGGCCCGAGTGCGGGTGGAGTCCACTAGGCCGTCGTCGCTTGACTCGAGAATGCCGCGGACGCTTCGTCCGACCGGCGCGGAGGTGCCGCCGGGGTGGCGCACTCCAGCCAAGTCCAAGATCGTAGCCGTGAGGTCCACAAACTGCACGATGTCGTCCACCGCCCGGCCCGCCCGGCCCGCCCGGCCCGTGCCCGCCCAGCGGACCGCCAGCGGCATGTGGATGCCGTAGTCGTAGAGATTGGCCTTCGCTCGCGGAAAGGCCATTCCGTTGTCGGATGTGAAGATCACCAGCGTGCTGTCGATCTGTTCCTTCTGCTCGAGGAAGTCGAGAATGCGTCCGACCTGCGAGTCGAACCACTCGATCTCGACGGCGTAGTCGAGCAAGTCTTCGCGAATCTCCGGGACGTCCGGCAAGAACGCCGGCACTTCGGCGTCCTCTAGCCGTTTCCCGGCCTTCTTCCACGAGCCCTTCTCGAACCGCCGGTGCGCTTCGCTCCCGCCGACCCAGAAGCTGAAGGGCCGCCCCTCGGGCTTGGACTCGAAGAAGGCCTCGAAATTGGCAGCGTAGTCCCAGTCGCGCATGCCGTCGTACGGCGGGTCCAAGGTCTTCTCCGTGTACCCCGGCCCGGCCGGGTTGCGGGTGCGGCCCGACTTCTCCCACCTGCCGGGCCCCCAAGGCTTGCCGGTGTAGCCGACGGCGTAGCCCGCCTCCTCCAACAGGTCCTGATAGGACACGTAGGCTCGCGGGAACGAGCTGGCGTGCGTGCCCGCCTGCTCGATCATCCAGATATGACGCCCCGTCAGGAACGCAGCCCGCGTCGGGCTGCAACCGGGCGCGGGCGCGTATGCGTTGCGGAACAGCACTCCGTCCGACGCGACACGGTCGAAGACAGGTGTCGAGACCATCTTCGAGCCTGCGGCGGAAACGTGGGGATACGATACGTCGTCCCAGATCGCGAAGAGGATGTTCGGACGATCGGACGCGCCGGTCGAAGAGCAGGCTGCAAGGAGGAGGCAGACGGCCCCGCCGGCCAACGGTTTTCGGAGCATCCAGTGCAGTGTATCGAAGGCGCCGAGCGCCCGGCGGGTGCCGACGATCTATATTGGAATTCGGTGTCGCGGTTCCGAGCGTGGCTGGCGTGCTGGGCGCTCGCGCTTTGCGCGAGCGCTGCGGCGAGCGCCCAGCCGGACGGCTCTCCCACCGAGGCGATGATCCGTCAGGGACTCATCGCCCTCCAGGCGCGCGACCTGCCCAAAGCGCAGGAAATCCTGGAACGCGTAATCCAGCAGTCCCCGGACGAGGCGCGCGCGTGGATCGGCCTGGCGCAGGTCTACGTCACGCTGAACCTGCACGCGCAGGCCGCCAGGCACGCGGCCGAGGCCGCCAGGCGGGGCGAGGACGATCCTCTCATCCAGCACGCGCTAGCGATGTTCTACAGCGACTACGGCGAGACGGCCGAAGCGGCGCAGTGGGAGGAGAGATTCGCGCGAGCGAGAGAGGACCCGGAGGCGTTTCTCCGCACGGTCTCGCTGTACCTGCAGGCCGGCATGCCCCTGCGAGCCACCGAGGTCGGAAAGGCGGCGCTAGAGTTGGGCGAGTCCGCCGCGCTGCATAACGCCCTCGGCAAGGCCTATGCGATGTCGGACCGGCCCGCGGAGGGATTGCGTCACCTCAGGCAGGCAGTCGAGTCGGAACCGTACGAAGAATCGCTGCACTACGACCTCGGCTACTTCTTCCTGCGGCGGCAGGACTTCGAAGCCGCCCGCCAGGCCTTTCTCGTCGGCCGCAGGTTCTTCGACAAGAGCGTCGCGATCGAGATCGGGCTGGGCATCGCCGCGTACGGCCAGCGCCGCTTCGACGAGGCCGTGGAACGGTTCCTGCGGGCGGCCGAGCTCGCCCCGGGCATGGAACAGCCGCACGCATTCCTCGGACGCCTGCTGCAGCACGCGGGCAAGCGCATCGACGACGTCGAGGGGCGCCTGCGGATCTTCCACGAGGAGCACTCCGAGACCCACTTCGGCCCCTTCCTGTACGGCCAGGTGCAGCTGGCCCGGCTCGGACCGCGCCCCGACCCCGGGGCCATGGCAGGGATCGAAGCCCTGCTGCGGGAGTCCATCAAGCGCAAGGACGACTTCTGGGAGGCACACTACGAGCTGGGCGTGCTGCTGGACAAGCGGCGCGACTTCGAATCAGCCCGGGATCATCTGGAACGCGCCGCCAGCCTCAATCCGGACTCGTCCAAGCCGCACTACCGGCTCGCGCGGGTCTACCAGCGGCTCGGCAAGAGCAGGGAGGCCAAGCGGGAGCGGGAACTGCACAGGCAGATCGCAGAGCGCGAACGGCAGGCGATGCGGGCCGGCGGCCTTCCGAGCGACTTGACGAGGGCGATCGGGTCGCAGAGGCGCTAGCGAGCCGCGAGCACCGCGCCGTCCGCAGTGCGAATGGGGGTCTGTTCGACGATCTGAATTCCGAATCCCTCCAGCCCGGCGACGCGCCGCGGGCGGTTGGTCAGGAGACGGATCCTCGTCAGTCCGAGATCCTTGAGTATCTGGGCGCCGATGCCGACCCTGTATTGCAGGCGCGAGCCCGGGCGCGCCGCAGGCCCGCGCGCCAGCTGCGGGTGCGGCCGGATCGTGCCGCTGCGTTCCGCCTGCTCGTCGACGTCGAATCCCAGCGCGCCGTGATGCAGGTAGACCAGCGCTCCCGCGCCATTGTCAGCAATCATGCGCAGCGAGTCATGCACCTGCCGATAGCTAGGATTCAAGACGGAGCCGAACACGTCTCCGAACAGGTCCTGCGAGTGCATGCGCACCATGGCGCAATCGACGCTCTCTAAGTCGCCCGCGACGAGCGCCAGATGGACCTCGTCATCCAAGTCGGTCCGGTAGGCGACGACCCTGAACTCGCCGAACTCGGTCTCGACCAAGCCTTCCGCGGCGCGCCTAACGAAGGTCTCGTGCTCGAGACGGTAGCGAATCAGGCTCGCGACCGCGAGCATTTTCATGCCATGCGTCCGGCAGAACTCCAGCAAGTCCGGGACGCGGGCCATGGTTCCGTCGTCATTCATGATCTCGCAGATCACGCCTGCCGGCACTAGCCCCGCCAAGCGGGCAAGGTCGACAGCCGCCTCTGTTTGACCGGCCCTCACAAGCACGCCGCCCCGGCGCGCTCGCAGGGTCTGCACGTGACCGGGCCGGGCCAGATCGGCGGCGCGCGTCCCCGGCGCGGTCGCCACTCGAATGGTATGCGAGCGGTCCGCAGCCGAGATGCCGGTCGTCACTCCGCGCGCCGCATCGATCGGCTCGCTGAAGGCCGTGCCGAACATCGACGTATTCCGCTGCGAGACCAAGGGAATCCCGAGATGGTCCAAGCGCTGCTCGGTCATGGCGAGGCAGATCAGCCCTCGGCCGTGCCTGGCCATAAAATTGATCGCCTCGGGCGTGGCGTGTTCCGCGCCGAGCGTTAGGTCCCCTTCGTTCTCTCGGTCCGCGTCGTCGACAACGACGATCATGCGGCCCCGGCGAAACTCTTCAAGCGCCTCCTCAACGGATACGAAGGCCACAATCCGATCTTAGCAAGGGCGCCGACAAGCCCTTGACGGCAGCGGGTCAAGGCGGTACGGTCGCCCGACAGATCCGCGGCGCCTAGCCCGGAATCCTGCTCTCAGAGCTCAGTTCCAAGCGCAGCCAATGCGCGCTCGCTGAGAGCAGGCACAGCCGCCGGCCCGACGGCCGAGCCATTCGAGCCAGTCGAACCGACCGTTGCCGCACCGCTTCCGACATGCGATCTAGCGGACGGCTCAGAATCAGATCACATGGCACCGGTGCCAGCGGGCGGACGCAGATCGATCTGCCTAGGCGTCAACGTGAGCTCCGTGGAGAGATGGCGCCCGCCAGGCACGGAGAAGTTGGTCGAGGTGGGTTCACTCGCATTCTGCGCGCGGGACGCGAGTCATTCGAGTCACAGCAGGAGCGAATGCTATGCAACGTGGGCACCTAGCAAGGCTACGTCTCCGACGGAAGGATCGTGAACTTTCTCGGCTCAGCCCCATGGTCAGTTGGAGAACAACCGGGACAACTCGGTGTCGAGGAGCTCGCTAGGATGCACCTGATGGCGTCTGTTCGAGGCGTCGGGCCTCTGCCGCCTTCTCAGCTGTCTTGGAATCCTGATCTCTACCCTCTCAATGTCAAGACGGCGCAACATATAGTAGAAGCTCTGAGAATTCTAACTGATGATCATCTCGCAACTGTCCTCAACCTAGCAAAGCGACAGATCAATCGATTCTAGGAAGTGGACGCAACCATCACATCCCATGACAACGACTAACTGCGGCCATTCCTAGACATGAACAATCCCATATCGATCCTAATTTCTTGTAGTAATCGGGAGTTATTCTGGGGAATATGAATAGTCACTTGCGTGGTGTTTCGATGGATACGATCTCCGTGATAAGACGTTCACGAGGCATTCTTAGGGAATTATATATCTGAGTGCCGACGACGCCATGTCCGACGAGAACTGCTCTGCGCAGGGAGGTCGGTGTCGAGCTCGGGTCATTCGAGTGCGGCCGCGGCAGGCACGGAGGGGTGGGATCGTATCTGAATCGAGCCTGCCAACGGGTTTGACGAGGAACGGACTAGAGAGGCCACCTCGCATGCCCCGGTGGAACCCGGTTGGCGGTGGCAGGGCACCCCTTGCAAGCCGCTTGCAAGCCCTGCGAGGGCCGAAGACAGCGGATCCCCGGCGCTCGACGGCCTGCATGGACGGTCCGGGCCGGACCGGGGTCGCACCGGGGCATGCCGGATCCGCTGCGACCCTCGCACCGAGCGTGAAGTGCACCGAGCGTGAAGCGCGCGCCCGCAGCGGGCTGCCGCGCTCAGCGCGGCGGGCGCCGCTCAGGCCGCGACCGCGGCCTTGCCGGTCAGCTGCCGGCAGGTCAGCGTCCGGCCGACCAAGCCCCGCGCCATGCGCCGCATCTGTTCCTCCGTTGTTCCTCCGTGTCGCAGTCGCGGTCGTTGCGCCGTCCCGCGAACTCCGTGAGGTAGCGGCCGAGATGACGGACGCTCATCCGGTGATAGGTTCCGTACAGGCCGCGCTTGAACAGGGACCGGAACGATTCGATGCCGTTCGTATGCGCCGCCCCGCGCACGTACTCGCCGCCGGAGTGCCTGACGGCTTCGTGCGCGAACTCCGCCATGCCGGCGCAGGCCGCCGCCTCGTCGGAGCGGAGCTGCGCCCCCGGCGCGACGCGGGCGCGCACGAAGCCCTGCAGGTCGCCCTTGGCGGTGCCCGGCAGCGGCCGCGCGGCCACTGCGTTCGTGGCGCGGTCCCGCGCCCCCGCCACGGGCGTCTTGCCAACGGGCCCGCGCCCGGCACGGGCCTTCTTCCTCTCGTGCTTGTTGCGCTCCTTGCCGCCGACGTAGGTCTCGTCCACCTCCACCGGGCCGGCGAACAGGCCCCGATCCCGCTCCCGGCACGCGCGGATGCGGTGCGCCAGGTGCCAGGCCGACTTTTGGCTGATGCCTAGGTCGCGGTGCAGCTTCATGCTGGAGACGCCCTTGATGCCGGTGGTCAGCAGGAACAGGGCGACGGCCCGGGTGCGGTAGCCGAGCTTGGTGTCGGCCATCACGCTGCCGGTGCGCACGGAAAAGCGCTTGCCGCAGCCGCGGCAACGGTACGGCATCGAAGGGTGGGCCGCGTCGGACTGCACGCTGGAGCGGCGGCAGCGGGGGCACGCGGGACCGTCCGGCCAGCGCATGGAGGCGAACCACTTTTCCGCGGATTCGTCATCGGCGAACATGGCGATCACTTCGATCAATGTGATGCCTTTACGGAACCACTTTCCGGGACCTAATTTCTTCATTTACGGTATCCCCTACTGGAACTATTCTACCAAGAAACACCACAGAATGTCAACGGAAAGTCGGAAGAAATATGAAATCTTATAATGGCTTAATAATTTGCCGACTTGATTCCCTCGGCACTCAGATATATAATTCCCCATTCTTAGACTTGTCCTTAGATGTCAAGGTCGTCATTACTGATGAGTGCAAGAGTCATATCGGTCGGGTCACGCCAGAATGTACTGGCAATCGGGCTCTTTCAAGAATCGAGTTACCTTGTCAGTCAGGTCCCTTGGCGACTTGAAGTCCGCTTCGAACAGGCGCAACAGATCGTCCTTAGTGTTGAAGAATTTCTGGCTCACCATCCACTTCACGTTCGGCCATACCAGCTCATATGGATTCATATTCGGGGAGTATACCGGAAGAGTATGAATCCAAACGTGGCCATAATCGAATTCCATATCGAGGAACTTTGCCACCTCTAGCGCCGTGTAAATCCGGCATACGTGCACCACAAAGCGCACCTTTCTGCCAGTCTATTCCGCCATTTTTCACGAAAAAGCAGAACATTCCAGCATCTTTCGTGCCCTTGTGCAGCATGTAATGGATGCGGATGTACGGGCTGATTGCTGCTAACATGTTGAAGAGAAACTTCTTGACAGTGCAGGTCATCGCGGTCATATTTCCACGAAATTCCCACGTACTTCCCACGTAATAGTCGGAGCACATTCCGGCCTAGTCAGCGAACATAATCAAGGCCCATTCCCGCTCGGTATCCTGCTTGATTTCCGGGATCTTCGTGTCAATCCATTGCGCGACTTTCCCATCCGGCGCTGGAACGCCCGAAAGCGAGGCTTCTGCTGCGTGAGCCTGAGCCGACGCATGACCTGGCGGACGGTACAGCGGCTCGCATCGATGCCGAACTCGTCGATGAAGGCCCGGCGGACTCGCTGGACGGTTCAGTAGGCAAACTCGAACTTGAGCTGCCGGGGATTCTTATCGACGTCGGTATGGAAGATCCACTGGGCGTGCTCCTCGGTCAGGATGCGAGGGCGCCCTGTTCTGGGCCAGTCGTCCAGTGCCCCCATGCCTCCGGCGATGAACCTAGCCACCCAGGACTTGACCGTTCCGGTTCCGATGCCGAATTTCGTCGCGAGTTCTTCCGGAACATAGCCGAGGGTGGATTGCGTGACTACGAACTTCCGGACGGTGATCTTAAGCTTCTTGCGAAGTCGCCGAGAGTCGTCGCATTGGAAGGGATTCATGCAAAAATTCTACCACATTCAATTTTCGGAACTGGTTTCAGCAGAGTGCGCGAACGGGAAGATCGACTCTTGCTCCCCTCAGTAAGTTCGAACTCTAGATAAGAGTTGAAAGCATTGTCTACCGGAGATATTTTGTATGAATAGCACCGACAATCTGTGTCATATACTGCCTTATGTACATAGTATTACTACCAGTTTATGAGCGTCATAGAATTGACTGTCGTGTTCTGATCAGGCGGAATTATTTGGGAATTATATATCTGAGTGCCGAGGGAATCAAGTCGGCAAATTATCAAGCCATAATAATATTTCATATTTCTTCCGAATTTCCGTTGACATTCTGTGGTGTTTCTTGGTAGAATAGTTCCAGTATGGGATACCGTAAATGAAGAAATCAGGTCCCGGAAAGTGGTTCCGTAAAGGCATCACATTGATCGAAGTGATCGCCATGTTCCCCGATGACGAATCCGCGGAAAAGTGGTTCGCCTCCATGCGCTGTCCGGACGGTCCCGCGTGCCCCCGCTGCCGCGGCTCCAGCGTGCAGTCCGACGCGGCCCACCCTTCGATGCCGTACCGTTGCCGCGGCTGCGGCAAGCGCTTTTCCGTGCGCACCGGCAGCGTGATGGCCGACACCGAGCTCGGCTACCGCACCTGGGCCGTCGCCCTGTTCCTGCTGACCACCGGCATCAAGGGCGTCTCGAGCATGAAGCTGCACCGCGACCTAGGCATCAGCCGGAAGTCGGCCTGGCACCTGGCGCACCGCATCCGCGCGTGCCGGGAGCGGGATCGGGGCCTGTTCGCCGGCCCGGTGGAGGTGGACGAGACCTACGTCGGCGGCAAGGAACGCAACAAGCACGAGAGGAAGAAGGCCCGCGCCGGGCGCGGGCCCGCCGGCAAGACCCCGGTGGCGGGGGCGCGGGACCGCGCCACGAACGCAGCGGCCGCGCGGCCGCTGCCGGGCACCGCCAAGGGCGACCTGCAGGGCTTCGTGCGCGCCCGCGTCGCGCCGGGGGCGCAGCTCTACTCCGACGAGGCGGCGGCCTGCGCCGGCATGGCGGAGTTCCCGCACGAAGCCATCAGGCACTCCGGCGGCGAGTACGTGCGCGGGGCGGCGCATACGAACGGCATCGAGTCATTTTGGTCCCTGTTCAAGCGCGGCCTCTACGGAACCTATCACCGGATGAGCGTCCGTCATCTCGGCCGCTACCTCACGGAGTTCGCGGGACGGTACAACGACCGCGACTGCGACACGGCGGAACGGATGCGGCGCATGGCACGGGGCTTGGTCGGCCGGACGCTGACCGGCCGGCAGCTGACCGGCCAGGCCGCGGTCGCGGCCTGAGCGGCGCCCGCCGCGCTGAGCGCGGCAGCCCGCTGCGGGCGCGCGCTTCACGCTCGGTGCGCTGCACGCTCGGTACGAGGGCTCCCTGCGAGCATGGCCGTCATCGCCGCCCCGACCAGCCGCGCCGTGCGCCGGCTAACCGGCTGCACTAGCAGGTACTTAGAGAACCGGTCCACCAGCGTCACCAGCGCCCCGCGGCGCTGCCCGCCGATCACGCTGTCGGCCTCCCGGTCGCCGACGCGCGCCTTCGCTTGCGCCTCCGCCGGGCGCTCCGCGATGTCCGCGCGCCCCGGGATCAGGCCGCGGCCCGCCGTCCGGCCGTCCGGCCGGACGCGCTTGCGGCCGCCCTGCCTCGGGTGCCGGTACAGCCGGCCCCCCTGCCGCCGCTCCGCGCGCACCAGCTGGTAGATCCGTTCAGGGCTGATCTCCAGCGCCCCTTCCCGCTGCAGCCGTGCCGCGACCTGCTCCGGGCTCCTGCTCCGGGCTCCAGTCCTGCCGCAGGCAGTCCTCGCTCCGCGTCCGCAGCGCCGACGTCAGCTTGCGCGGCCGGTACGACGCCGCGCGCCGCCGCCGCTCCGCGCGCTCCTGCGCGCTCCCCCAGCTGTAGCTCGCCGCGCGCTCGCCCTCCGCCGGTCGGCCGTTGCGGCTCACTTCCCGGTAGATCGTGGCCCGGTTGCGGTCCAGCTGCGCGGCGATCCTGTCCGCTCCCCAGCCCGCCGCCCGCAGCGTCTCGCTCCGGCAGCGCTCCTCCTGCGTCACGTGCGTGTAGCTCTTCCGCATCCGCCTCCCTGCTCCTTCCAGCACCTACCAGCCTACTGCCGCGACACCACCGCTCGCTGCCCCCCCCTCTCCCCTCCCTGCCATCTTGTGGCTCGGCGCCTGTCGCACTTCGGAGTTGAATGGGCGTTGGAATCCTCGTAGAATAGATATGGAATCTATTCGGATTTACTTCGAGTAAATTCCAAAATATGTCTAATATATGGCTGATATTTCTCTGCGCATATATGAATTATGTCGGCCACTATATCTTGTCTTTATTACCAAGATTGAACATGATCGATCAATTCTATTGTGAGCCATATTTGTAATCCTGTACCAAGGGATTTCCGATATCAATCTGGCATTGTATTATGGGCATTGACTGTCACGGAGCTTGAACCGCAATTCACGAGTGATTGCCTCTCGGTTAGAAAGAACGGGCAACTCGACGCTACAGGCGAGAGCGAGACCCGCAAGAGGCCCATTCCAGCTCACCGGGCAGTGCGACGCGCCATGGGAGAATGCATCCGTCCGCCTTCGGGCGAGGCACCGGTTCCCTTGGCCAACCGGCCCGTCCGCGATGCCCGCCAGTTCCGAGGTTCCGATGGTCCCGCCGGCGCGTCCTTGGTCGTCTCGTACGGTGCAAGTCAGGGCCAGTCACCTCGGCGTTCGGTATCTGGCGGGACCGTCGCAACCCCCTCGGCATGGCGCAGACGCTAGCGAGGATCCAAGAAGTCCGGTCCGAGAGCAAGCGTGCAATCCGGCCGCGGGCAGTCGCCACGGCAGCCCGTGCTACGCTGGTGAGTCGGGGACAGCGGGCCTGCTGCCCGCACGACAGTGCCTCTAGGCCGCGACCGCGGCCCCTCCCGTCCCGACAGAGGGATCCGATGTCCGCAATCACCAACCTGCAAGCCTTGGAAATCCTGGATTCGCGCGGCAATCCTACGCTGCAGGTGCGCGTCACTCTAGCCTCCGGCGCGCGAGGGGCCGCGCGCGTTCCTTCCGGCGCATCGACTGGCCTCAACGAGGCCGTAGAGTTGCGCGACGGCGATAGGCTCCGCTACTTGGGCAAGGGCGTCCGCAAGGCGGTGGACAATGTCAATTCCGAAATGCTCGTGGCCCTGCAGGGCCACGATGCGGACGACCAGCGCAGCATCGACGAGACGCTGATCAGACTGGACGGCACCGACAACAAGGGTCGGCTCGGGGCGAACGCGATCCTAGGCGTCTCGATGGCCGTGGCCCATGCCATGGCATCCGAGCTAGGAATCCCGCTGTACCGCCGCATTGCCAGCCGGGATAACTACCGGCTTCCCGTGCCGATGTGCAATGTCCTCAACGGTGGCCAGCACGCGGACAACAACGTCGACATCCAGGAGTTCATGATCCTGCCGGTCGGCCTCCGTTCGTTCTCGGAGGCGCTCCGGGCGGTCGCGGAAATATTCCACGGGCTGAAGGCACTCCTCAGGTCGAAGGGCTACGGCACAGCGGTCGGGGACGAGGGCGGCTTCGCGCCCGAACTGAAGTCCAACGAAGAGCCGATGGAACTGCTAGTGGAGGCCATCTCCAAGGCAGGCTACGAGCCCGGCAAGGACATATTCATCGCGATCGACGCGGCCGCGAGCGAGTTCTACGTCGGCGGCGAGTACGTCTTCGAACAGTCCGACGGGAGCCGCCGCAGCGCGAGCGACATGGCCGCGATGTGGAGCGACTGGCAAGCGAAGTACCCGCTGCTCTCGCTCGAGGACGGCTTCTCCGAGGTGGACCGCGCAGGCTGGGAGGTCGGCACGAAGGCGCTTGAAAACCAGATGCAGCTAGTCGGCGACGACCTGTTCGTCACGAACCCGAAGATCTTTCGCGCCGGCATCGCCGACGGCATCGCGAACTCGATCCTGATCAAGCTCAACCAGATCGGGACCGTTAGCGAGACGATTGACTGCATCGCGCTGGCGCAGGACAGCGGCTACACCTTCATCATCTCGCACCGCTCGGGAGAGACGTCAGACACCACTATCGCGGACCTGGCCGTGGCCTGCTGCGGAGGGCAGATCAAGACCGGCTCGACCTGCCGCAGCGACCGCGTGGCGAAGTATAACCGGCTGCTGGAGATCGAGGCGGAGCTCGGATCCCAAGCCGTCTACGCCGGCGCAGAGGTGTTCTCGGCCTGGATCTGATGCGCCCGCGCCGGTCTCTACGCTGACCGCGTCGCTCGCCCCTGCGGGCTCGCGGGGGACTATGGGTTGCGCGTACGTGCTGGGCAGCCGCACGGTAGCGGGCGGCTCAACGGTTGCCGCAGCTTCCGGGTTCGCCCGGATGTGACGGCCGGGCAGGCATGTGAAACAATGAAAGTTCAGATTCGGGGAGAGCAGAGTGAATTCGGAAGTCCCAGAGTTGCCCGGCGGGCCGGTGCAAGAAGATCGCGCCCCCGCAACCGAGCAACCGCCCGCCGGCCAAGGTGAGGGCACGCACCAACCGGCGGTCCCGCCCCCGCCGACGGTCCCCGGTATCCCGGTAGCGGCGACGCAGCAGAGCGCTCCCGTGCCGGGAGTGCCGGCCTCGCCGGCCATGCCGGGCGAGGCCCTCGGCGATGACGCGGAAGACGACGACTACGATATCCCGGAAGATGTCGAGTACGAGAGCATTGTCCGAAGCGAATCCAGGCCGGCGGCGCAGCCCGACGAGCAGTCGTCGGAGCGGCTGCGAGGCGTGGTCGTCGGCACGCGGGCCGACGGCGTGTTCGTCGACATCGGACGGAAGTCCGAGGCATTCCTCCCGGTCTCGCCAGACTCGGGCCTAGACAAGCCGCTAGCCGTTGGCGAGACCGTCGAGGTTGTCGTGGTCGGCCAGTCTTCGGAAGGCTATCCGTTGCTGAGCAGCCTAGTGTCGCAGCAGCCGAGGAACTGGGCGCAGCTCGAGATCGCCTTCAACTCGGGCGGCAGCGTGGTGGGCAAGGTGATCGACACGATCAAGGGCGGGCTGTCGGTTGACGTCGGCGTGCGCGTGCGGGCGTTCATGCCGGCCTCGCGTTCGGGCGAGCGAACCGAGGAGGGACTCCAGTCCCTTGTCGGACAGCAGGTCCACGCACGCATCGTCCAGCTAGACGAGGCCGACCGGAACGTCGTCCTCGACCGGCGGGCCATCCTGGAGGAGGAGCGCGCCCAGAAGCGCCAGGAGGCGCTGGAGAGACTGAGTCGCGGCGACCGCGTGCACGGCACGGTGCGCTCGATCCGCAAGTTCGGGGCCTTCGTGGATCTCGGCGGGATCGACGGCCTGCTGCACGTGAGCGATATCTCCTGGCAGCGCGTCAACGAGCCGAGCGACGTGCTGCGCATAGGACAGGAGCTCGAAGTCGAGATCATCAAGGTCGACCACAAGGCTCAGCGCATCGGGGTGGGGCTGAAGCAGTTGCAGACCGAGCCTTGGAGCGTGGTGGGCGAGCAGTTCAAGCCGAACGACCGTGTCCGGGGCAAAGTGGCCCGCATCGAGCGGTACGGAGCCTTCGTCGAGGTGCTCCCCGGCATCGAGGGCCTTGTCCATATTTCAGACATGTCGTATAGCCGTCGCGTGCGCCACCCGAGCGAGATCGTCACTGTCGGGGACGTGGTCGAGGTCTTGGTGCTGGACGTCAAGCCCCAGCAGAAGCGGATCGCCTTAGGCCTCAAGCAGGCGCTCGGCGACCCTTGGCAGCGAGTAGGCCAACTGCATCCGGTGGGGAGCGCGGTGGTAGGAACCGTGCGGAAGATCGCTAGCTTCGGCGCGTTCATCGAGATCATCGAAGGCGTGGACGGCTTGCTGCACATCTCGGACATTACCTCCGAGAGGCGCTTGAACAGCCCGGCAGAGATGCTGCGCGAGGGCGACCAGGTGCGCGTCAAGATTCTCGAGATCGATACGGCTCGCAGGCGTGTCAAGGTCGGCATGAAGCAGCTCGAGCCCACCGAGCTCGACACATTCCTGTCCCAAGTAGAGGTCGGGGAGACGGTCACGGGCCGAGTGGTGAAGATGCAGGGCGACGAGGCGATCATCGAGGTCGGTAGCGGCGTCCATGCGGTCTGCGCGACGAAGAAGCCCCGCAGCGTCTCAAGGAAGGGCGTCCAGCTCGGTCAGACATCGGACCTCTCGTCGCTGAAGACCATGCTCGAATCGGCTTGGAAGGGCGGACCGGAAGCGGGCCCTGACGACCGCGAAGACCCGCTGACGCCGGGCTCGGTGCATTCGTTCCGCATCACGAAGCTCGATGCCGAACGGGGCGCGATCGAACTCGCGCGGGCCTGAACCGGCCAACGCTCGCCGACCCGGAATCCCGGCAGACGGCGAGGCAACGCCGGAGCGACCGGCCTTTCGAGCAGAATCGCCCGCGGGTTACATGCGACCGGATCCTTGCTGTCCACTGCCGTGGCCGGGACCGCTCAACATGCCGTGGAATGCCCCGGCCGCGCCGGAAGGGCGTTACCACCCGATTGCGGATCGGCGACCCGTTGGAGTCTAGCCGCGCTCGGGACGGTGCCCGCCAGCGTCGCTCGCGCGGGCAGGCCGACCGCCTTCAGGAACATCGCTGCACCCAGCCCGACGAGGCGCTGCTCGTCGGTCCCGCGAGGAGCGGCACGGGCTTCCGCAAGCCAACGGGCCAAGGGAAGGCCCGCGCTCCAAGCTTCGGTCAGAGGGGCAGTTCGCCCCGATAAACCATGTCCTTGAGGCGAAACTTGCGCTTGATCTCCTTGCCGAAGATCAGCGTCACGCCCATGTTCGCGCCGCGCCCTCCCTGGCCTCCGGCTCTCTGGCCCTGAGCTCCTCCGGCCCCTTGGCCCTGACCGCCTCCGCGCTGCTGGGGCCTGCCGCCAGCCCCTTGACCGCCTTGGCCGCGCGCCGGTCCTCCGGCGTCGGGGCGGCGGCGGCCCATTCCCTGCGGGCGCTCGAGCTTCATGTAGAATTCCACCTCCCGGTCCGCGACCTCAATCGGGTCGTGGCGCGGGAAGAAATACCTGAACGTGACTCCCTCCTCGGGAGTGACTTCGACCTTCGCCGGCAGGAGGTCCTCGTGGTTCTTGCGACGAAGGCGGGCAGAGGTCGCAAGCCGTTCCGTCTCTTCCTCGAAGCGCGACAACACCTGCGGAAGATTGGCCACGGCCACGACGTAGTACGGCTCCTCGTTGTCGAGATACTGCTGCATCGCAGGTGTCACCTCGGAGCTCTCTCCCATGTTGAACCTGACCTTGGCGTGCTTGATCGGCAGCGCCTCGGCAAAGCGGACGATCAGCGTGAGAGTCGGAGAAGGCATCGGCGTCGCGCCACCGCCGAATCCGCCGCCACCGCCGCCGCCACGACGACCGCCGCCGCCCGGCGCACCGCCGCCGCCCGGCGCTCCTCCCCCGCCGCCGCCACGACGACCGCTAGCGCTGCCGCCGCCGAGGGCGTTCATCGGATTCGGCCCCGTCAGGGTGACCTTCTTGGACCACGGCGAGTCCATGTAGGTCTTCTGGACCTCCTTGGCCGTCCACTGGGTGAAGTCCTTCTTGTCCCAGAAGCCGGCACCCCAGAGCGTTGCCGACAGAATGCCGAGCCCTAGCGCCAAGCGGACCAGGACGGAGGCCGTAGGTCTTGATTGAGCAGGCATAGGTACCCCCTTAGCGGTATAGACGAATCGAGCCGCTCCCGAGGTTACCGCATCGCTGCGCATCGACCGACCCGGTACGCCTTTCCCCCGTTCGGCAAGCGGCTGTCAGACCCGGCCGATCGGACTGGGGGCGAGAAACGCCGTGATATGGTGGGCTTCAGACGCTCATGAGCATCGAACCACGCCTCTCGCGGGGCCTGCGTGACCTGCTCCCGGAGAGCATGATCGCACGCCAGCGGCTGATCGACACGGCCCGCGGAGTCTACGAGAGATACGGCTTCTCGCCTCTCGACACCCCGGCCATCGAGTATCTGGACGTCCTGTCGGGATCAGCCGGACAGGAGGCTCAGCAGTCAATATTCCGAGTTTCCAGCCCCGAGCGCGAGGAGCTCGGCCTGCGGTTCGATCTCACCGTCCCGCTGTCCCGCGTGGTCAGCCAGCACCGAGGGCTCCCCCTGCCGTTCCGCCGCTACCAGGTAGCGCAAGTGTGGCGTGCCGAAAAGCCGGATCCCGGGCGGTACCGGCAGTTCACGCAGTTCGACTTGGACGCCGTCGGAGCGCCCTGCGGCCGGGCCGATGTCGAAATCATCGCGGCGATCTGCGACGCGCTGTCCGCTATCGGCGTCGGACCGTATCGCGTGCGCTTCTCGAGCCGACAGATCCTCAATCTGCTGCTGCGTCGGGCGCCCATCGAAGAGGGAATGGCGTCCGACGTGTTCCGCGTCCTCGACAAGCTCGACAAGGTCGGCCTCGAGAGAGTCAAGCTCGAGCTGACCGCCGGCTACACGGACTCCTCGGGCGATCCGATCGCCGGCCTGGGATTGTCCGGCAGCCAGGTCGAGGTCATCGAGCAATTCCTGGCGATTTCCGGAGCGACACGGGCCGAGGTCCTGGATCGAGTCGGCGAGCTCTTCTCCGACGTGGAAGGAAGCGGGGAGGAAATCGAGGTCGTCCGGGGCATCTCGGAGAGCCTCGACGCCCTAGGGTACGGCAGCGACCGTGTCGCGATCGACGTCAGCATTGCCCGCGGACTGGCCTACTACACCGGCCCGGTCTTCGAGGCCGTGCTTCTGGACGCCCCGCGCTTCGGCTCGGTGTTCGGCGGCGGCCGCTACGACGGCCTCGTAGCCCGCTTCGGCGCGCCCCCGATTCCAGCAACCGGGGCTTCGATGGGGGTGGACCGGCTGCTGGCCGCGATGGAGTACCTAGGCAACGTCGGGAAGGCGCGCACGAGCGCGCAGGTGCTGGTAGCGGTCATGGACGAATCGCTCGCCGGCGAATGCATGTCGCTGGCTTTCGACCTGCGGCGGGCCGGGATTCGCACGGAACTGCAAGCCGCTCCGGGCAAGCTGGGCAAGCAGCTGAAGCGGGCCGACCGGCTGAGGATTCCCTTCGTAGTGCTGATGGGTTCCGACGAGGCGGAACGCGGCATGGTCACTGTGAAGCAGATGGGGGTGGCACGCGAGCGCGGCACGGGGATCGAAGCGCACGAGGAGTGGAGGCGAGCGCGCTTTGGCCAGCAGGAGGTGCCTCGCGCCGATGCTGCTCGCACTCTCCGCAAGCTCCTCGACACTGGGCCCTAGGCGCGTCGTGCCGGCAATCGCGGGCTGACCGGCATCGCGGGCGCGGTCGGACCGTTCAAGGAACAGATTCACCGCCCTCCCGGGCTTGTGCCTCGCTCGCGAACGGACCGGGACCGGCTGGTCGCAGCTAGTCCCCCCTCGGACCACAATCGTCAGGAAACGAGACCACGCCGGACGAGCGAAAACCGTCGATGGTGCCGCCGGTGTAACCCAGCTCCCGGAGAATCTCGGCGGAGTGCTCGCCCAGCCGCGGGGCCCGCACGCGAATCGATCCCGGCGTGTCCAGCAGGCGGAACGGCGTCGTGACGAGTGGAGCGGCGGCAGGCGCCCCGGGATAGTCGACCTCCTGCAGGAAGCCGCCACTCCGAACCTGCGGATCGTCGAGCGCCTCCTGCGGCGTGTAGACCGGCCCGGCGGGAAGGCGCGCACTCTCGAGCACGGCCAGCGCCTCATCCGTCGTGCGTTCGGCGCACCACCTGGCCATGCGGGCGCTGAAAATGTCTCCGTGCTCGCCGCGGGAGTCGTCCGACCGGAATCTCTCGTCCGCCAGCCACTCGGGCTCTCCGAGCAGCCGCGCCCAGCGCTCGTACATCGGCGCTCCGCTCACCAGAACCATGACGTGCCCGTCCCGCGTCGCGAACACGTCGGACGGAGCGTTGAGCTGGCCTCGGTTCCCGGTGGCTACGCGGTTCGGAGAGTTGACGGCCTGCTCGATCAGCGAGGGGCTTGCGGTTGTGAGCGCCGTCGCCAGGAGGGAACCCTGGACTTCCTGGCCGCGCCCGGTCCGCCGCCTGGCCATCAGGGCAAGCGTCGCGCCGAGGGCGCAGAGAGCCGCCGTGCCGAAGTCCACCCACGGCGAGTACGACTTCATCGGCGCGCCGGGCTCGCCGGTCAGATGCATGTTCCCGCACATCGCCTGGGCGAGCCCGTCGAAACCGAGCTTGCGCGAGTACGGCCCTTGCGCGCCGAAGCACGTATTCGAAACGAGAATCACGTCCGGGCGGACCGCTTGCAGCGAGGCGTAGTCGAGACCGAGCTTCTCGAGCGCTCGCGCCGGCATGTTGGCGACCACGATGTCCGCAGTCTCCACCAGCTTGCGCTGGATCTCGAGTCCCGCCTCAGTCGTCGGATCGAGCGCGAGGCACCTCTTGTTGCGATTCACTTGCAGGAACATCGCGCCGCTGCCGTCGTCCCGGCTGACTTGGCAGAGCAAGCGGTCCTCGCCCCCGCCGACTTTCTCCACGCGGATCACGTCCGCGCCGAAGTCAGCCAGCAGCGCGGCGCACCACGGCCCCGCGATGTAGCGGCCGAAGTCCAACACGCGGACCCCATCGAGTATTCCCTCCATCGTCGTTCCATTCTCCCCGGCGGCGCGGCTGCGGGATCCGAGTCCCAAGCGATAGGCTCCGAGCCCGCGCTCGGAGCCTTCGCCCGCCCGGAGGCCGTGCGGGACGAGCCGAGCCGGGTCGCCGACCACCGACGCCTCACGGCTTCGGGATCACAGGATCATGCTACTCGGAACGCGGCGCCGCTTCCCGGTCGGCCAGCGCATTCTCGGTAACCGTTCCCGATCCGGACGTAGCGGGGGCTCCGCACGAGCCGCCCTCGGCGCGCAAGGATGACCCGAGGTACATCGGGCTAGCGATCGCGCCGACCGTGCCGGACTTCAACGCGGTAACCGGCGGCCTCGGCCAGTCGCGGTCGTACCCGTCCAACGTGGCCGGCTGGCCGGGAGGCCGGACTTGGATCACTCCGGCCACGCTCCAGGACCGAGGCGACGCGATCCGCAGCGTCCCATTCCGTCGGTCGGCGGAAGACTTCGGCCACCCTGACCGACGCCCGCCCCGAACGTACCGAAGAGTGGCCGAGCGTCTTGCCCGCGGTATGGACATCGGCAACGCCGCTCGCTCGGGCGACGCCGCCGCGAGCATGCTGGCGGGCGCGGACGGGGACTTCAACACCCGCTACGGAGGCATCCATTCCAAGCCCAGCCTCTCGCACTTCGCCTCGATGGGCTTCGGCCGTACCGGGGTTCCGCATCGAAGCGAGCGGCTGGGCTGGGTCGGACGCTACACGGACGCCCAACGCCGTCATCAACATCGCCAGCGCACTGTCGCTCGCGGTCCGGGGCGAGATCCACTCCCCGCTGGTCTTCGACGACGCGGCGCATCTCAAGCGGACGGGCAGAGAGAAGGAAAAGCGCGCAGTCGGGAAGTTCGACCTCGATCTAGAACCTGAGAACCCCTCGCTCGAGTTCCTCAGGTCCACGGCGCGGAATGCATCACGGAGCGTCGCGCCAGTTCGCCGACGCATGGGCATCCTACACCACGCCGGTCGACTACGGTATCGGCCGGGGGCTTGCCGTGGATCTCCGCAAGGTGGCCGCCCTGATTTCCGCCGGTCGCCCGGCCCGCGTCTGCGACGTCGCCTACCGCGGGAACGGCTTCGACGCGCACATCCACCAAGCCGGACCTGCACAGCCGCATTCTGATGTACGCCGCAGACGCCGCGAGGCCCTTCGTCGACGATGTCGCGAGGATCGGGCGGGGGGACTACTTGGCCGTGACTATCTTCACCGATTTCGGCCGCCGCATCGAGGAGATCGCCAGCCAAGGAACCGATCAGGGCACCGACGGCCCGATGTTCGTGTCTTGGCGGAAGCTGCAAGGGGGCTCTTGCGGCGCGCCGCCGCGCCTGGCGGATACCGCCAACGGCAACCTGAGGTTGACCGCCGAATTCCGCCGCGTCCATGCCACGATGATCGCGGAGTGGAGAGGATGCGCGAACACCGAGTCGATCCTGAAGGGCCGGTTCGAGCCGCTGGGGATCTTCGCGTACGCCCCCTCCGAGGCTCCGCGGGCAGCCGACCGCGTGATCCGGGCCGCTTTCGCTACCATGAGTTGGCGGGGCGAGGCGGCCGCTCGCGTCCCGGGCGAAGCCGTCGCATGAATATCGAGAAGTTCACGTTCGGGGTGGGCGACCGGTTCGCCCATCAGGCGAGACCCCAGCTGCGGGCCTGCATGATGGCGGCCGAGCGGGGCGCCGAGGTGATCCCCGTATGGAACAAATCGCACCGGGAGCACACTACGGTGGGCACCGAGCCCGCCGGCGCGCGCCTCGCCGCTGACGAGGCAGTCCGCGAGCTCGGCTGGTCGCGGCCTCACTACGTCGATGCCGACCACATCAACCTCGACACAGTAGACGGCTATATCGACACCAGCGACTTCTTCACCCTCGACGTGGCCTACGCGATCGGGCGCCCGGCGGAGCCTGCCGCCATCCACGCTCTGATCCGCTCCCATCCCGAGCTGGTCGGCACGCTGTCCGTCAGCGGCATCGTGGAGCCCTTCGAGAGTACCCGCGAGAGCGTGCAGCGCTGCGCGGCGCAATTCCTGTTCGCGGTCCAGGAGGCAGGCCGGATCTACCGGCACATCGAGTCCGCCAAGGGCCGGGGCAACTTCGTCACCGAAGTCTCGATGGACGAAACAGAGAAGCCGCAGACGCCCGCAGAACTGCTCGTCATCCTAGCGGCCATCGCCGACGAGGGCATCCCGATCCAGACGATCGCGCCCAAGTTCACGGGCCGGTTCAACAAAGGCGTGGACTACGTCGGGGACCGGGACCAGTTCGCCAGGGAGTTTTCCGACGACGTCGCCGTCCTGCGCCACGCGGTCCAGGCTTACGGGCTGCCCGAGGAGCTGAAGCTGAGCGTCCACTCGGGGTCCGACAAGTTCTCCATCTACGGCGCGATCCGCGACGGAACACGCAGGTTCGGGGCCGGAGTCCACGTCAAGACCGCCGGCACGAACTGGCTCGAGGAGCTCATCGGCCTCGCCGAAGCCGGCGGCGCCGGGCTGGCCTTGGCCAAGCAGGTCTACGCGGAGGCGCACGCGGCCCGGGACGCGCTGTGCGCTCCCTACGCGGCCGTGATCGACATAGACGCGAGGCGGCTGCCCGAGCCGGCGGAGGTCGCGGGGTGGGGCGCCGTCGAGTACACGGCGGCCCTCCGGCACGACCAAGCGTGCCCGGCCTTCAACCCGCACTTTCGCCAGCTCCTGCACGTCGGATACAAGATCGCGGCCAGGATGGGGGACCGCTACCTCGGCATGCTGCGCGAGTGCGAGGAGTCGATCTCGAGGAACGTGACCGAGAATCTGTTCGTCCGGCACATCGCGCCGCTGTTCCTGGCGCACTGATCGACGCCGTCGCGGGAAGCGCGTCATGCAGACCGACCGCCGGCCGAGAATGCCTGCCGCCGCGGGCCCGGTGGCGCGCAGAGACAGGTCTTGGATTCCCGCGGGCATTGACTGGCGGTCGCGGTCGCTCCCGTCGCTCCTCGCCGAGGACGAGCGGCCCGCCTTCCGCATCGAGAACCCGACCGGTCGATCCCCCGTGGTGCTGACCTGCGACCACGCCTCGCACTCCGTGCCGAGGAGCCTAGGCACTCTCGGGGTCGACGCGCGGGATCTCCGCCGCCACATTGGCTGGGACATCGGGGCCGCGAACGTCGCCATCCGGCTGGCGAGGCGGCTGGACGCCCCGGCCGTCCTGTCCGGGTACTCCCGCTTGGTGATCGACTGCAACCGGCGGCTGGGGTCCCCCGCGTCCATCGTCGAGTCCAGCGACGGCGTCAGGATTCCAGGCAACGCCGGCATCGGCCCCAAGGAGGCGTCGCGGCGCGCCGCGACGCTGTTCGTGCCCTACCACCGAGCGATTTCGCGGGAGCTGGAGTGCGCCCGGCAGCGCGGCCCGGAGCCGGTCTACGTAGCCATCCACAGCTTCACGAGCCAGCTTGACGGAGGCCCGCCTCGGCCATGGCATTTCGGCGTGCTCTGGGACCGGGACCCTCGGATCGCAGTGCCGCTGATCAAGGCGCTTAGGGCCAACCCCGGCATCTCCGTGGGGGACAACGAGCCGTACTCGGCCCGCGACCATTTCGACTTCTCGCAGGAGCACCACGCCACCACGGCAGGCCTGCCGAGCGCGCTCGTCGAAATCAGGGAGGATCTGATCCGCGACGAGCAGGGGGTCGCGAGGCTTGCCGGGCTGCTCGGTGACGCCCTCGAAACCGCCCTAGCGGCCGCGACGCCCGCTTTGGGAGCGCGCTGATGCCGCTCGCAGAGCCGAGCTTCACCGTGGGCATCGAGGAAGAGTACCTCCTAGTCGACCTCGAGTCGCGGAACTTGGTGGGCGAGCCGCCGCCCGCCCTCATGGAAGAGTACGAGTCCCGCCTAGCGGGGCACTTCAGCCGGGAATTCCTGCGTCCCCAGGTCGAGGTCGGCACCTCGATCAGCAGGTCGACGGCCGAGGCGGGAGCGGACCTGCGGCACCTGCGCCGGACCGTGGCCGAGATCGCAGCCAAGCACGGGCTGGCGCCGATCGCGTCCTCGACCCATCCCTTCGCGGAATGGAAGGAGCAGAAGCACACCCCGAAGGAGCGCTACGAAGTGCTGCACCGCGACATGCAGGTAGTGGCGAACCGGCTGCTGATCGGGGGCATGCACGTGCATGTCGGGATCGAGGACGACAACCTCCGCATCGACATCCTGAATCAGGTGACGTACTTCCTGCCCCACCTGCTGGCGCTGAGCACCTCCTCGCCCTTCTGGGCCGGCACCAAGACCGGGCTCAAGTCGTACCGGCTGTGCGTGTTCGACGAGCTGCCGCGCACGGGCCTGCCCGAGCGCTTCGACAGCTACGGCGAGTTCCGGCGGGCCGTGGACCTGATGATCGAGGCGGGCGTGCTCGAGGACAGCACCAAGCTGTGGTGGGACGCGCGCCCGAGCGCCCGCTTTCCCACCTTGGAGATGCGCATCACGGACGTCTGCACGCGGGTCGAGGACGCCATCTGCTGCGCCTCCCTGTTCCGCTGCCTGTGCCGCATGCTGTACCGCCTGCGCCGGGACAACCAGCGTTGGCGCGTCTACGTGCGGATGCTCGTGGACGAGAACCGCTGGCGCGCGCAGCGCTACGGGCTGGACGAGGGCTTGGTCGACTTCGGGCGCGGCAAGATCGTTCCCTGCGCCGACCTCGTCGACGAGCTGCTGGAGCTGCTCCGCACGGACGCGGAGTTCTTCGACTGCTGGGACGACATCCGCCACGCCCGGGACATCGTGGCCCGCGGCACCAGCGCGCACTCCCAGATCGCGACGTACGAGCGCGCGCTGGAGCGCGGCGCTTCGGTCAGGGACGCGCTCAGGCAGGTGGTTGACGCGCTGGTCGAGACCACGGTCGCCGGCTGCTAGGCCTCGCCCGGCAAGCGGCACCCAGCCGGGAGTCGCCCGCGGAACGCCCGACAGCACCCCGCCGGCGGCAGCCGCCGGTTAACCGGGATCCGCGGGCGGACGTTATTTCCGATAGATTGCTCATCGCGACGGAAGCGTCGGCAAGCGGCGCGCAAAGGGAGAAGACCTATGCATGTCGAAATTCTCGTTCCGCTAGGCGTCATGGCCATGGTGGTCCTGATCGTCTGGTTCAAGACCGTCGGGCGTCGCCAAGAGAAGGAGCGCCAAGCGGAGATACTCCGACAGCTGATCGACAAGTTCTCGTCCGGCGAGGACTTCGCGCAGGCGTTGCAGGGACCAGCGGGCGCAACGCTGGCCGACGCCCTGGCGCTGGAGGGCGGCAGGAAACCGAGACAGACCTGGCTCGGACTGGCCGTGCCGGCGTTCGTCCTCACGTTCATCGGACTCGGGTTCCTGATCCTGGCGGCCGTGGAAGACAGGGACCTGATCATCCCGGGGATCACCATCGGAGCGGTCGGGGCGGGGCTGCTGGTTGCCACGCTGCTCGCATGGCGAGTCGAGAAACGCGAGAGAGAAGACGCGGAGAGGACCGGTGGTTCCGACCGCCCGGACGATCAGCGGACCTCGGACGGGCCCTAGCGCCCGGCAAGGAAGGGACCGCGACTCATGGGGCGGCCTGCCTCCGGCGAGGACGCTTTCGACCGCTTCTACGGGGCCACGGCACCCGCGATCCGGGCCTACATCCTCGGGCACTGCAGCGACCGGGACGCCGCCGACGACCTCTTTCAGTCGACGTACATCAGGTTTCTCCGGAGCCGGATGGCGAGCCAGCCGGACGCACCCGAAGCGCGAGCGTATCTCTACCGGATCGCGTCGAGCGTCATCGCAGACCACGGGCGGGAACTGCAGCGCCGACGGCGGCTCCAGACAGTCGAGGCGCCGCCACCGAAAACGCGGGATCCGACCTCGACCCTCGCCGAGAGCCTGGCGTTGCGCGAGGCGCTCCGAGAGCTGTCGCGTCGCGAGCGCCAGCTGCTCTGGCTGCTGTACGCAGAAGGCTTCTCCCACAAGGAAGTCGCTAAGATCATGAACCTGAGCCGGGGCAGCGTGAGAGTGCTCGCGTTCCGAGTCCGCAAGAAGCTGGCGCGCAGCATCGCGGAGCGCGGCCCTGACTCCGAAGAGGTGCGTGCATGACCGCCCCCCGTACCGACCCGCAGCGCGGGAAACTGCCTGACGAGGCAGTAGCCGACATGCTTCGTGCCGAATTCGCCCGGGAGATCGAGGTCCAGTGCAGTCGCGTGCCCGGGGCGGCGTTGATTCGCCTGCTCGCGGAGGTGGAGGAGCGCAACCGGAGGCGGTCCGCCGTGGCGCTGCTGGAGTCGTGGCCCCAGATCCTAGTGCCGGCCACCGTCGCCGCGCTGCTGGTGTTCTGGCGCGAGGACGCTTCCGGCGCCCTCGACGCCCTGCTGCCGCTCTCGATCTGGGGATTCTCGTGGACAGCGGGCCTCGGAATCTGCGCAGGCCTGTTCACGCTGCTGGCGCTCTGGCCATCCCACCTCATCCGGGAAGACTGACGGGTAGCCCGGAGCGGCAGGCCGTCGCGGGCTGTCGAGACCGTCTTCCCCTCCGCGGGGCGCATGAGTCGACCTTCGGGATAGGGCGCCACTGACCGGCCGTCGGACACTGCGAACCGGGGTGGCGGGCGGTGACTGCGGACGAGGGCCCGGCCTAGGACCGTACAGGCCCTGCCGGGCGCGCGAATCGGGACCAGCGTTGCCGGGGACGTCCAAGCCCGAATCGTGGTGCCGATGCCCGCCTCCCTCGCAAGCGGCGCGGACCCGCCGACCCCGACGACTGCCCGGAGCGCAATGCCGACCAGCCGGGAGGGACGGCTATCATGGGAGGTAGTCGAGCGCGACGGGATGTCGTTTATTCACGAGGACTTCCTCCTTACCACTGAGCACGCCAAGAGGCTCTACCACACCTACGCCGAGGGGCGGCCGATTATCGACTACCACTGCCACCTGCCTCCGGCGGACGTGGCGTCGAACCGCCGGTTCCGGAACCTATTCGAGATCTGGCTCGAAGGAGACCACTACAAGTGGCGCGCCATGCGAGCCAACGGCGTCGGGGAAGCCTTCTGCACGGGTGACGCGGACCCGTACGAGAAGTTCCTCGCATGGGCGCGGACCGTCCCGGAGACGCTCCGCAACCCGCTGTACCACTGGACTCACTTGGAGTTGAAACGATACTTCGGCTTCGACGAACTGCTCGACGGCTCTAATGCGAAGCGGGTATGGGACCTGGCGAACGAGGGGCTTGCTACGAGCGACTTCCGGGTGTTCGGCATCCTGCGGAGGTTCGACGTCCGGGCGGTTTGCACCACGGACGACCCCACCGACGATCTCGTCCATCACCGGCAGCTGGCCGAGTCCGGACTCGCGACGAAGGTCTATCCGGCGTTCCGCCCGGACAAGGCCCTCGCGGTGGATCGGCCGGAGCAATTCAACGCGTGGATCGCGGCTCTCGCAGCGGCCGCGGATCGCGAGGTCCGCTCGCTGCGCGACTTCCTCGACGCCCTGACGCAGCGGCACGACTTCTTCCACTCGATGGGCTGCCGACTCTCGGACCACGGCCTGGACCACGCCTACGGCGACTTCCCGGCCGAGTCCAGCGCCGCGGCTGTGTTCGACGCCGCACGGGCCGGGAAGGCGGTTTCCGGAACCGAGCGCACGCAGTTCGCAGCCTTCATGATGCTCCACTTCGGCCGTCTCGACGCGGCCAGGGGCTGGACCAAGCAGCTGCACTTGGGCGCGCGCCGCAACAACCGGACGCGCGGGTTCCGCGCGGCCGGGCCGGACACCGGTTTCGACTCCATCGGCGACTGGCCGCAGGTCGATTCGCTCGGACGGTATCTAGATCGCCTGGACCGGGAGAATGCCCTCCCGCGCATGATTCTCTACAACAACAACCCGAACGACAACTACACCTTCGCCTCGATGCTCGGCAACTTTCAGGACGGCGTCATCGCGGGCAAGATGCAGTTCGGGTCGGGCTGGTGGTACCTCGACCAGAAAGAAGCCATGGAATGGCAGCTGAACTGCCTGTCCAACGTCGGGCTGCTTTCCAAGTTCGTGGGGATGCTAACCGACTCGAGGTCCTTCATGTCGTATCCGCGCCACGAGTACTTCCGGCGCGTCCTGTGCAACCTGCTCGGCCGCGACATGGCGAACGGCGAAATCCCGGACGACGAGGGCCTAGTCGGCGGGCTGGTCGAGAGGCTCTGCTTCGGCAACGCCCGCGAGTTCCTGCGCCTGGAGGGCCTCTAGCCCGGCCCGCCACCGACCGACGATGATCACCCGCCGCAGCTTCGGAGGCGCGCTGGCAGGCGGCGCCTGCGGCCTCACGTCGGGATGCGGCCGGGCCCGTCGCGCGGCTGGGGGCCGACGCAAGGTCGTCGTGCTGGGATTGGACGGCCTGGACCCGCGCATCGTCGGAGCGCTCATGGACGCAGGGCGCGCGCCGCATTTCCGCCAGCTGGCGGAGCGGGGCTCGTTCCGGCCGCTCGGCACGACGATGCCGGCGCTGAGCCCGGTCGCGTGGAGCACCTTCATCACCGGCACGGACCCGGGCAGCCACACGATCGCGGACTTCACGATGCGCGACCCCCGCACCTACCAGCCGCGGTTCTCGATCTGGGACGCGCATCCGCCCGCGCGCACGATCCCTCTCGGGGACTACGAACTCGCGCTGGGCGGACCGGGCACGGTCAACCGACGGGTGGGCGTGCCGTTCTGGACCTACCTCGCGGACGCGGGCATCCCGTCCACAGTGATCAAGATTCCCACGAACTTTCCGGTCGATGACACCGCGACCCGCGCGCTGGGCGGGATGGGGACGCCGGATCTGACGGACTCCTTCGGTCGGTTCAACTACTACACCTCCGATCCGGGCGAGGATTATCCCGGCCTGACCGGAGGGCTGGTCCATCGCGTCGCCGCGTCGGGCCGCGTCGAAACCGAGCTGCGGGGGCCGCGAAACTCGCTCCGCAAGGACGGCGCGGAGACGAGCGTCCGCTTCGCCGTGGACGTGGACCGGCACAACGAGGCCGTGCTGGTCGAGATCCAAGGCCGACGCATCCTGCTGCAGCAAGGCGAGTACAGCGACTGGGTCGAGGTGCGATTCGACCTAGCGGGCTGGCTGGTGGGGATCTCGGGCATCTGCCGCTTCTATCTAAAGCAGGCCCACCCGCACTTGCAGCTCTACGTGACGCCGATCAACATCAACCCGTCGGCGCAGGCAGCGCCGGTGTCGTACCCGGAGGAGGTGGGCGGTGAGATCGCCAGTCAGATCGGCCCGTTCTGGACCAAGGGCCTCCCGTCCGACACCAAGGCGCTGGATTACCGCGTTCTAGACGACGAGGCGTACGTCAAGCAGGCGGAGTTGATCCTGGAAGACCGCCTGAGGCTGTTCGAGTACGAATGGGAGCGGTTCAGGGAAGGCTTCTTCTTCTTCTACGTCTCGAGCACGGACCAAGACACGCACATGCTGTGGCGCAACATGGACGAGAGCCACCCGATGCACGGCGCCAGCGACGTCCGGTTCTCGGGCTTCATCCACCACCTGTACGAGCGGATGGACGGCCTGGTCGGCCGGGTGCTTCCCGCCGCGGACGACGACACGCTGGTCCTGGTCTGCTCGGACCACGGCTTCGCCCCGTTCGGCAGGCAGTTCCATCTCAATTCCTGGCTGCGCCGGGAGGGCTACCTGGTCGTGAAGGAAGAGGCGCGCGGCAAGCCGAAGGCGGCGCTGTCCGACATCGACTGGTCCAAGTCCGCCGCGTACGCGATCGGGTTCAACGGCCTCTACATGAACCGCGCCGGGCGCGAGGGCCAAGGAATCCTCAGCGATGACGAGGCGGCGCGGGTGTCGGAGCGCGTCGCAGGCGAGCTGGCGGCGATCCGCGACCCGGAAACGGGCGAGCGGCCGGTGCATCGCTTGTACCGCCGCGCCGAGCTGTACTCCGGGGAGTTCACCCCCGACATGCCCGAACTGCTGGTGGGCTACACGCCCGGGTACCGCTCGTCGGCGGAATCGGTCCTGGGCGGCAGCGGCGGGACGATTCTCGACATCAATCCGTGGGCATGGGCCGGCGACCACTCGATGGCCCGGGACCTGGTGCCGGGCTGCCTGTTCAGCAGCCGCCCGATCCGGAGCCGTGCTCCGAACATCAAGGACCTGCCCTCGACGATCCTGCAATTCTTCGGCCTTCAGAGGCCGTTCGGCATGCAGGGCGAGGTCCTGCTCTAGCCGTACGCGGTGACCGGACGGGCGGCCCGATCCCCCGGCCCGGCGTCCCTCTCGCCGGGTCGGGCCCGCGGCGGCGACAGTTGCGTCTAGAATTGTTTCGAGCACGGCCGCTCTTCCCGGCCGCGGCGGAATGCGGGCAGGTCCGGCACTGGCTTCGGGCGCGAGGACGGCGGCACCCCAGCCGTTTCAGTACCAAGGCAGCAAGCGGAGCCTGGCACCGCTCATCCTCGGCTACCTCCCGGGCAGTTTCAATCGGCTGGTCGAGCCCTTCGCCGGCTCGGCAGCGGTTTCGCTCGCCTGCGCCGCCGCCGCACGATGCAGCGCGTTCTGGCTGAACGACCTGAACGGCCCGCTATCCGACCTGCTCTCGCAGATCGTGAACCGGCCGGAAGCGACCGCGCGATCCTACGAGGCGCTGTGGCGCGCCCTCGATTCCGATCACGTGCGGCACTACGGCGCAGTCCGCGACGAATTCAACTGCACGGGCGACCCCCGGCTGCTGCTCTACCTGCTGGCACGGTGCGTCAAGGGCTCGGTGCGATACAACATCGACGGGGAGTTCAACCAGAGCCCGGACAAGCGACGCCCGGGAACGAAGCCGGCAAGGATGAGGGCTGGCATCATGGCAGTCTCGTGCCTGCTCCGCGGGAGATCGGAATTCACCTCGCTGGACTACCGCGTCGTGCTCGACAGAACTCGAGCAGACGACGTCGTCTACATGGATCCGCCCTACCAAGGAGTATGCGGGCACGGCGAGCGCCGGTACTATGCGGCGATTCGCTTCGAGGAATTCGTCCGAGAGCTCGAGGACCTGAACCAGCGCAAGATTCCGTACCTGGTGAGTTACGACGGGCGAACGGGGGAGAAATCCCACGGCGAACCGCTGCCGAGTTCCCTAGGCTTGGAGCGAATCGAGATCGCGGCTGGCCGGTCGGCCCAGTCCACCCTGCAGGGCGGGGACTCCCTGACCGTGGAGTCGCTCTACCTCTCGGAGGCGCTCGGGAAGCGGCTGTCCGCGCGCCGGGTGCCGCCGAAGCGCCGGAAGCAGCAGTCGCTGCCGCCGCAGGACCTCCCGTGCCCCGCCTGACACTCCGTTGGCGCCCGAGCGAGCGCGCCGGCCGGGGCCAGGAGGCTAGCGCTCCGCGAGTTCCTCCGAGCGCTCGCTGGCGGCCTCGACAGCGGCAACCAGAGCGCCGCGAACCCCGTGCATCTCCAGTTCCCTGAGGCCCGCGATCGTCGTCCCGCCGGGCGTGGTGACCTGATCAACGAGCACCGCGGGATGCTGGCCGGTTTCCTTCAGCAGCTTGGCCGTGCCGTACAGCAGCTGGCACGCCAAGGTACGGGCCAGCTTCGGCTGGAGCCCCTTGCTCACCGCGCCGCCGACGAGTCCCTCGACCAGCAGGCTCACGTACGCAGGGCCGCTCCCCGTGAGCCCGGTGACCGCGTGCATCTGGACCTCCTCGACGCGGACCACCTCGCCGACGGAGCGGAAGACCGATTCTGCCGTCTGCACATGGTGGTGGGTGACGTTGCGGTTGAAGCAGATCGCAGTCGCGCTCGCCCGCGCCAGCATGGCCAGGTTCGGCATGGCGCGGAGCACGGGCCGCTCGGGCCCCAAGCCCTCCTCGATGCGGGCGATCGGCACGCCGGCCGCCACCGAAACGAACAGGCGGTCCGCGGGCAGCGAGTCGTTCACGTCCTCGAGCACGGCGGGCAGCACGTGAGGCTTGACCGCCGCCACGACCAAGTCGGAGACCGCCGCGGTCTCGGCGGCTCCGGCAATCGAGAAGGACGCCCCGATCCGCTCGCCTAGGTCGTCCAAGCGCTGGCGCGAAATGTCCGCGGCGACCACCTTGGCAACGGCTCCGGCCGCGAGCGCGCCCTCGGCCAGCGCGCCGCCGAGATTCCCGACACCGATGATTCCGAGCGTGAGCCCGGCCCCGTCTTCCATCGGTTCCAGTTTACGACGCAGCGGCACCGTCGGGGCGGTCAGGGCGAGGGGTCGAGATACTCGAACTCCCACCCTGCGCTGTCGCACTGGCTGCGAATGCGCCACGCCAGCAGCGCGTCCAGCAGTTCCCTCTTCTTCTCCCGGGCGGACGGGTCCTCCCAGAGGTTCCGCACCTCGTCCGGGTCGGCGGCAAGGTCAAACAGCTGCCCGTCGACGGAGTCGAGAAAATGCACCAGCTTCCAGTCCCGGCTGCGGATCATCGTCTGGAAGTCGTTGGTCGTGAAGTTCACGTCGCGGGCGGACTCGCAGTAGACGTACTCGCGACCCTCCCAAGGCCGGCCCCGCAGGGCTTCCACCAGGGAGTCCGCCTCCATCTTGCCCGGCGGCTCGAGGCCGGCCAGTTCCAGGACCGTCGGCCCGAGATCCAGCAGCGAGCAGAGACTGTCCAGCCTGCGCCCGCCCGCGAACCGCTCCGGAGACCATACGATGACCGGCATCCGGGTGACGAGGTCGTACATGGTCCATTTCTGGCTGTGACCGTGATCGGTGAGGCAGTCGCCGTGGTCCGAGGTGAAGATCACGACCGAGTTGCGCAGGTAACCCGTCGATTCAAGGGTCCGCATGATCCGGCCGACCTGCTCGTCGATCAGCGTCACGTTGCCTAGGTAGTGCGCCCGCTGGCGGTGCCTCGCCTCCCGGGACGGATGCCACTGATGCACCACCGAGTCGTGATCGACCTCGCAGTTGTGCTGGATCATGCCGCGATACGCCTCGGGCTGGCCGTCAAGCTCCTCCTGGGTGACATCTAGGAGGGGCAGCTCTCGCCGCAGGTACGGCTCCGCGTACCTCGCGGGCGGATCGTACGGGGGATGCGGTCCCGGAAAGCCGATCTCCAGAAACAGGGGCTCCGTCTTCGGATAGCTCCGGAGCCACCACGTCGCAAGGCCGCCGACGAACGTGTCGGGATGCATCTCCTCGTCGATGGGCCACTCGAACGCGCCGAGGCGCTCGCGATAGTCCCGCAGGTCTCGGTAGGTCAGGCGGCCCGGCTTGCGCAGCCCCCGCGCCCGCAGCGCCTTGTCCCACTCGTCGAAGAAATGGCGGCCCTCGAGATGGCGGTCCTTGTTCTCGACCGTGTAGCGCTGCCGGAACCCGAAGAGTTCGTTGTACGGGAACGTGTGCATCTTGCCGATGTTGATCGTGTTGTAGCCGGCGCGCTTGAGATGCTCGACCCAGCTGTGCCGCCAGCGGTCGCCGTTGCGCAGCACTCCGTGGGTGTGGGGATACTGGCCCGTGAACAGGCTGGCGCGGCAGGGGGCGCACGAGGCGGCGGGCACGTGGCAGTTCGTGAAGGTGACCCCCTCGCGGACCAGCCGGTCCAAGTGGGGAGTGTCCGCGTAGGGGTAGCCGAGCTCGCGAATGGTGTCGAAGCGCTGCTGATCGGTGATGATGAGAACGATGTTGGGCCGGCGCTCGGACATTCGCCCAGTATTCCAGACGCCCGGCTCCGACCGGCACGGCGGACGCGCATGAAGATCGGCATCACATGCTACCCCACCTACGGCGGCAGCGGGGTCGTGGCCACCGAGATCGGCATGGAGCTGGCCCAGCGCGGGCACCACGTCCATTTCGTCACCTACGCGAACCCGATCCGCCTGGCCGACGACACGCCGGGAGTCTGGTACCACGAGGTCGAGGTCGGCAGCTATCCGCTGTTCCAGTACCCGCCCTACAGCCTGGCCCTCGCCTCGCGCATGGCCGAGGTCGCTCGCAGCGCGCGGCTCGACCTGCTGCACGTGCACTACGCGATCCCGCACTCGGTGAGCGCCATGCTGGCGTCGCAAATGCTGGGCGAGCGGCTGCCGTTCATCACGACCCTGCACGGCACGGACGTGACGCTCGTGGGAGCGGAGTCCTCCTACCTGCCGATCACGCGCTTCGCGATCGCGAGGAGCCCGGCCGTGACCTGCATCAGCGGGCACCTGCGGGCCGAGGTCTACCGGGTCTTCGGGGTCGACCGGCCGATCGAGGTCATCCCGAACTTCGTCAACGGCTCGATCTACCGCCCGCTCGACGACCCGGCGCTGCGCGCCCGCTACGCGGAGCCCGGCGAGAAGCTGGTCACCCACCTGTCGAACTTCCGGCCGGTCAAGCGGGTTCTCGACTGCGTGCGAGCGTTCGAGCGGATCGCGCGCGAGGTGCCTTCCCGCCTGCTCATGATCGGCGACGGGCCCGACCGGCAGGCAGCCGAGAGACTGGCCGCCGAGCTGCGCCTGGGGAGCCGGGTGCAGTTCCTCGGGAAGCGGAAGAGCGTAGCGCCCTTGCTGGGGATTACCGACCTGCTCCTGCTGCCGAGCGAGATCGAGTCCTTCGGCCTGGCCGCACTGGAGGCCATGGCCTGCGAAGCCGTCCCCATCGCGACGCGGGTCGGAGGTGTCCCGGAAGTGATCACGGACGGCCTGGACGGCTTTCTGGTCGCGGTGGGCGACATCGACGCCATGGCCGACGTCGCGGTCTCGGCCCTCCGGAAGCCGGACAGGATGCGGGCGATGAAGGCGGCAGCGCGCGCGTCCGCCGTAACGCGCTTCGGGAGCGAGTCGGTGGTCCCGAAGTATCTCGCCCTCTACGAGGCGCTCCTGCAAGGCGCGGCTCCGCGCCGGGCCGTCTAGGCCAAGCCGACCAGCGGATCGGTGCTGTCGCCGAACGCCGCCGGGTCTCGCACGCCCATGTGGTGCATCATGGCGAGGTACAGGTTGCAGAGCGGCGTGTCGGGCCTGGCGCGCAGCCTGCGACCGGGCCGGATCGCGCCCTTGGCGCGCCCCGCCAGCAGCAGCGGCAGGTTCGACGGGTCGTGGACATTCCCGTCGCGCAGCGAGGAGCCGAACATGACCATGGAATTGTCGAGCAGCGAGGAGCCGCCCTCGTCGAGCGACCGCATCCTGTGAAGGAAGTACGCGGTCTGCCGGACGTGCCAGTTGATGATCGTCTCGTACATCGCGCGACGCTCGGGCTCGTTGCGGTGATGGGAGATGGCGTGAAAGCTGCCGTTCACGCCGTCCAGGAAGGAAAAGTCCCGGCCCGTCTGGGCATCGCCGTACATGAAGGTGGCGACTCTGGTCGTGTCCGTCCAGAAGGCGAGGAGCAGGATATCGAGCATCAGCCGCACGTGCTCCTCGTGCGAGGCGGGAAGGCCCTCCGCCGGCCGCACGACGCCTAGGTCGCCCTCGTTGATCCAGCGCGGCTGGGAGCTCATGGCTGCCTGGATGCGCGACTCGACCGACCGCACGGACTCGAAATACTCGTCCAGCTTCCGCCGGTCCCTCGCGCTGCCGCGCCGGCGAAGCGAGGCGGCCTTGTCGAGCACCACGTCGAGCACGCTCGCGTCGTCGCGACGGCTCGCCGAGCCGGCCCCCGAGCCTCCGACTCGGAAGAGCCGGTCAAACGCCAGCCGCGGCACGATCTCCTTGGCGGCCGGGATGTGCGGATCCCTCCACGAGATGTACGAACCGACGATACGGGCGAAGCCGCCGCCGATGTTGTCGACGCCTGTCCGCGGTTCGTCAACGCCCAGATGGATCGACGGCAGGGGCGTGCGCTGCCCGATCGCACCCGCGATGACCTGGTCGACCGAGGTCCCGCCCGTGTTGATGTCCCGTCCCGTGGAACGCTCGACGTACCCTCCGGAGAGCCACGCGGGCACCTTCGCCCAGTGCCCGTTGCGCCCGACGGCGTTCTTGTTCCAGAGGTTCTCGAGCAGCAGGCACTCGCTCTTCAGCGGCTCCAGCGGCTTCAGGTGCGGGGTGATCTCGTAGTCCTCGCCATCGCCCGCGGGGAACCAGTGGTCGGGCCGCACGCCGCAGGGCATGAAGAGGAACGCGACCCGCAAGGGCGGCTCGGCCAGCTTGCGCGAGCCGCTCGTCGCTCCCGGGGCGAGCGCTTCGAGCCACGGCAGGGCAAGGCTGACGCCCGCACCGCGCAGCACCGTCCTGCGAGATATCGGCTGACGCATCGATCACACCTCCGCGACGCCATCACGCTAGCACAATCGGGCGGGCCGATTCACTCCGGATCGGCGCGGGACGCAATGGTCGTCGCCTACGGTTCCCCGCGCTCCGCTCGGAATCCCTCCGGGCGCGAGTCCTCGGAGTCCGCCTGGACGTAGCGGAACGGCTTGCTCAGCACGATCTCGCTCACGAGCGACCTCGCGCCGTAATTCGACGCCTTGACCTTCCTGACGACGCTCTCGATCACGCAGTGGTCCCGGTCCACGACGCTGCGCCCCAGCGCGTATCCGAACAGCTTGCGAGCGACATGCCGCAAAAGCTGGTCCTGGCGCCCGAGCAGCACCCCGCGCAGGCCCGCCGGTCCGTCGAACGACTCTCCGGACGGCAGCACGCCGGACGCGTCGACTGGGCTCCCGTCCTCGTCGACGTCGCGCCAGCGCCCCAGCCAGTCGTAGTTCTCGAGCCCGAATCCGATGGGATCGATCACGTCGTGGCAGGCGGCGCAGGCAGGATTCGCACGGTGCTCGCCGAGCATCTCGCGCGCCGTTCGCTTCCGCTCCGCCTTGTCCTCGGTGTCGAGCGAGGGAACGTCCGGGGGAGGCGCCGGAAGCCTGGTGCCCAGCAGAACATCGAGCGCCCACACGCCGCGCAGGACCGGGCTGCTGCGCTTGTAGCCCGCATTCATCGCCTGGACCGCGCCGAGGCCGAGCAGCCCGCCGCGACGGCCGCCCGACGTGGAAACCAGCTGGAACTCGTTGCCGCGCACCGCGTCGGGCATGCCGTAGTGTCGCGCGAGCCGCTCCGTCAGGTAGGTGTAGTCGGCGCTGACGAACTCCAGGAGGCTGCGGTCCTCGGCCAGCATCCTCTGGAACAGCAGCACCGGTTCCTCGCGCATGTCGGCCGCGATCAAAGGGGTGTAGAAGTGCTGGATCTCGTTCAGAGTGGGCGCCACGCGGCCGCCAACGTCCTTGGTTCCGAGCCACTGCCCCATGAACGTCCGAGCGAAGAAGACCGACCGGGGATGGTCCAGCAGCCGTTCGACCTGGACCGCGAGAACGTCGTCATTCGACAGGCGTCCGGCGTCCGCGAGATAGCGCAAGCGAGCATCGGGCATGGTGCCCCAGAGGAAGTACGAAAGGCGGGTCGCCAGCTCGTGGTCGGACAGGGGCTGGGCCGCGGGTCCATCCGGCGCAGCCTCCATGCGGAAGAGGAAGTCGGACGACACGAGGACGGCCTTCAGCGCGAGGCGCACGGCCGCCTCGTACGGTTCGCCGCGCTCGATGGCTCGATCGAAGAGAGCGAGGAACGGCTCCTCCTCCCCGTCCGCCGCAGGCCGCCTGAAGGCGCGCGCAATGAAGCCTCGGAGGAGGCGCGCCGCTGCAGAGCGCGGAGCGATGACCGCCCGCCCCGGTTCGCTGCCGAACAGCCGGAAATGGGCGGCGAGCCGCGACCTGTCCGGCTCCTGCCGCCGGTGATCGATGTCCAGGGAGACCAAGCGCAGCGGCGGGCTGCCCGCCTCGACCGCCAAGGACAATTCGTGTTCGCCGCTGGCGATCGCCACCGTCGCGCTGCTGGAGGCGGCCTGGGCGGCGGACCAGCTGAACCGCAACGTGCCCGCCTCGGCCCCGTCGACCAAGATCGCCGCTTCCGGATTCTCGTCGGGAGGCGGGGAGCGAATCCATGCGCTGACCCGGTAGTCCCCGGCCTCGTAGAACGAGACGGCGCGACTGACGGACTGCCCCGCTTCCATCTCGATCGACCCGTGCTCGTCGGCCTCCCGCCCCGGAAGCAGATCCCGGGCCACGAACGCCCGCCCGAGCGGCGGCGTCACCACGACTTGCCCCAGGATCCGGTCGGCAACCTCCAGGTAGCGCTCGGCCAGCAGCGGGGAGAAGAAGAGCGTCTCGCCGTTGTTGTCGAAGCCTTCCCCTCCCGACCCGTCCACCGGGAATAGCTCGGCGACCTCAAACCGCACTCCGAAGAGATCCCGCACCGTGTTCTCGTACTCGGCGCGATTGAGTCGGCGCGCGACCACGGGACCGGCGGACTCTCCCGAGTCGCAGGCCGTCGAGCGAAGCGTCCCGTCGATCCAGGAGGCAATGCGAAGGCGGTCGCTCTCGGGCGGCTGCGGGCCAGTCGGCGGCATCGTGCGGTTACGCAGCTGCATCGCCACGTTGTGCCACAGGCTGCGGTCGGACGACAGGTCGGTGATCGATTCGGCCTCGAGGAAACGGATTCGGTTGTCCGAATCCGGTGCGTGGCACGCGTGGCAGTACTGCACCAGGGCAGGCCGAATCTCGGACTGGAACACGTCCGACCCCGGCAGTCCGGGGGTCAGGAGTCCGAGCAGAAGCAAGGAAAGAGCGCGTATCGGCACAACCAGCTCGCGCCTCCAATCTACGACGATCCCCGCGGCGATTCAACCCTCGAGCCGCCGCACTTCACGCGCCCGCTACGAGAGCTGCCGGGCCGCCCCACGGCAGGCGCATCCGCTGGGCGCAGCCGGTGGAGCCCAGGAGTCCCGGTCTCGGCAGCTCGGATTCCCTCCGCAAGGGCGTTCGCCCTCCAAGCCCGATGGTCCAGGCCGTCGTCGACGGGCCGCAAGTCGACAGACCAGCGCTGGGTCTCGACAAGGAAGTGCGAGCGCAGGTATGCGTGGCGGCTACGCGCATCGCGCGACCCTGTCCCGGCCACATCCGCCTCGATGATCGCAAGCCGGTCCCTAGCCTTGTCGACTTGTCACTTCTGCAAGTAGCTGTACTATAGCCACCAGAGCGCGTGGTAGGCTCGGTCCTCGATTCCGAGACTCAGGCGCTTGACGCGGTCCTCGGAGAGATTCCGCGAATCTATGTTGGAGGAAGTCCAGCACTACCATTCCTTGGGCTTCGCTCCCTTGGCCGCGGCCCCAGCCGCGGAACTTCGCCCGCGCGGCCGACGGCACGCCCGCGGCCCTGCCGGGCTTCGGCGCGGCGGCTTGGAAGACCGGCCCCGCGACCGGTTGGTCGGCTGCTCGCCGCAGACCCGCCAGCGCAACCGGCCGCTGGTGGGCGACCGCGTTGGCTACCTGATCCTGCTCCGCGCGGGCGTGCCCCGCCTCGCCACGCACGTGCTGGCCCTCGTCGCCCGGCACCTGCCTTCGGACTGGTTCAAGCGCTACCGCCTGCGCCCGTGCTGCTGGAGACCCTCTGCGAGGGCGGCCGCTTCCGCGGCACCTGCTACCGCGCCGCCAACTGGATCCACGTCGGCCGCACCCGGGGCCTCGGAAAGCTCGACAACCGCAAGCGACCCGCGCTCCCCGTCAAGGACATCTTCATCAAGCCACTCCACCCGGACTGGCGCGATCATGCACCGCTAGCCCCGCCTCGCCTTCTCCAACCACCTAACTAGTGCCTGTGACAAAACTCGTATCCCCTTGAAAACAAGGATGTTAGGTCCAATCTCTCAAGGCGAAGATTTCACTCGAATGCTACGACTAGTCCGAAATCCTGCCAATTCTGGGTAGAGCGCGGAAATCTTCGCGATTGGCGGCTGAGCAACTTGCGACCTTGGGCCCTATATGTTGTGTTTGGAGATCCATCCGACATCAGAATGTAGTATGAAATGCTGATCGGGCCAGAATTCAGGGGTCTTGTCACAAGCACTAACTAAGCGCTTACGAACTTCATGCGATGATCACGGAATGTCTGGTCGACGTTGCGTTGAAGGCGTATGCACCGAATCGCCAGTGGTGGGGACGCCGATGGCGGACCGAATGCCATTCAACGCCCCGGAGTGCTTCGCACGACTAGGAACGCACTCCGACGCGACTCGATCCATCTGTCCCACGGGCCGAGGTCTCATCTCCGCCGTCACTCTCGTCGTCGCAATCTGCGGCGCTTCGTTCGGGAACGTTAGCGCCCAGACTTGGCGGGTTCACTGCGTCATCGGCAAGCCCGAGCGCCTCCTCGACGTGCCAGCGACCGAAACCGGGCTCTACTTCCCGAAGGGGGTAGCGGTCAATTCTCTCTCGTACCTCTACGTTGCCCGCATGAATGACAACCTAATCCGCAGGGTTGATCTAACAACCGGCGAAATCGACCTCTTCGCCGGTACGGGCGCGAGGGGGTACGGCGGGGACGGAGGTAACGCGGCCAGGGCCATGCTCAACAAGCCCATGGGTATTGCCGTACACGAAGACAGCATCAGCGGCGTCACTATCTAGTGCCCGTGACAAAACTCGTATCCCCTTGATAACAAAGGCGTTAGATCCAATCTCCCAAGGCGAAGATTTCGCTGGAACGCTACGACTAATCCGAAATCCTGGCGATTCTGGGTAGAGCGCGGAAATCTTCGCGATTGGCGTCTGAGCAACTTCCGACCTTGGGCCTTATATGTTGTGTTTGGAGATCCATCCGACCTCAGGATGTAGTATGCAATGCTGATCGGGCCAGAATTCAGGGGTTTTGTCACAAGCACTATCTAGTGCTTGTGACAATACTGAGGAGCGCAAAAGTCGTTCTTGCCGTTCGCGCCCTCTGCTGAGACCAGTTCCGACACTTGAACGTGGTAGAATTGTTGCATGAATCCCTTCCAATTCGACGACTTTCTGCGACTCCCTCATAAGCTTAAGATTACCGTTCGAAAGTTCGTCGTCACGCAATTCATGCTCTGCTATATTCCGGAAGAACTCGCGATGAAATTCGGCATCGGAACCGGAACGGTCAAGTCCTGGGTGGCTAGATTCATCGCCGGAGGCATGGGGGCACTGGATGATCGGCCCGGAACTGGACGCCCTCGCATCTTGACCGAGGAGCACGCGCAGTGGATCTTCCATACCGTCGTCGATAAGAATCTCCGTCAGCTCAAGTTCGAGTTCGCCTACTGGACCGTCCAGAGAGTCCGCCGCGCTTTCATCGACGAGTTCGGCATCGACGCGAGCCGCTGTGCCATCCGCCGCGTCATGCGTCGGCTCAGGCTCACGCCGCAGAAGCCTCGCTTCCGGGCATTCCAGCACCGGATGGGGCAAGTCGCGCGATGGATTGACACGACATTCCCGGAAATCAAGCAGGAGGCCGAGCGGGAAGGGGCCTTGATCATGTTCGCTGATGAGACCGGAATGCACTCCGACTATCACGTGCGACGGACGTGGGGAATGCGCGGACAGACGCCCGAGGTGACCTGCACGGGCACGAAGTTTCGCTTCAACATGCTGGCAGCGATCAGCCCGGACGGCCGCATCCATTACATGCTGCACGAGGGCGCGGCGGATGCTGGAAGGTTCTGCTCGTTCGTGAAGCAGGTGGCGGAAGAGACCGGCAGGAAGGTGCGCTTCGTAGTGGACGGCTGCCGGATTCACACGGCGCGAGAGGTGGCGAGTTTCCTCGAGAAGGAATTCGAGGACGGGCACGTGAGGATTCATATTCTTCCGGCATACTCCCCAATGCTGAACCCAGCTGAGCTGGTAAGGTCGCACGTGAAGCGGATGGTGAGCCGGAAATGCTTCAAGACCAAGGACAAGCTGTTGCGCCTGCTCGAGGCGGAATTCAAGTCGCTAAGGGACTTGACTGACAAGGTGGCTCGCCTCTTCAAGGAGCCCGATTGCAAGTACATTCTGGCGTGAACCGCCCGAGACGACTTTTGCGCTCCTCAGTACCCCTTAATTCTGGCCCGATCAGCACTTCATACTATATCCTGAGGTCGGATGGAACTCCAAGCACAACATATAGGTCCCGAGGTCGGAAGTTGCTCAGACGCCAATCGCGAAAATTTCCGCGCTCTATCCAGAATCGCCAGGATTTCGGATTAGTCGTAGCATTCCTGCGAAATCTCCGCCTTGAGAGATTGGACCTAACGCCTTTGTTGTCAAGGGGATACGAGTTTTGTCACGGGCACTACCTAGTCGTTCTTGCGGACGGGCGGGTGCGTCCCCGAAGGGTCTACTGCTAGATGGGAGGCCATCGCCCCGGCGGACCGGAACAGGACACTTTCGACCGCATGGAGGCGCTCATGGCGCGTGACCTGCTCGGCCACCTCGGGACGATAGATCGCCTTCTGCGCCGCGACGGTGCAGGCCGTCTCGACTCCGCCTGCCGCTGGGGGAGGGACGCACGTCCATCCGCGAGGCAATGCGAAAGCGGCTACGAAGGCCGACCGGCCGACCGACGAGGGCGAGGCCGGCGGAACGGTCCCGGTGGAACCGACTGAGCGCGGCTACCGTACCGCCCGAGCGTCCGCGAGTTCGGATTCCGCCCACGCAGCGGTCTTCTCGTCACCAGCCGCGAGCGCCGCCTTCTCCAGCCCGGCCAGCGAATGGGCGCGCCGCGGGGTCCGCCCGAGAGATGCCTCGAAGGCTTCCATGGCCTCGTCCGGGCGGCCGAGCGCCAGCAGCTCTTCGCCGAGCAGTTCGTAGGCCGGCTTCACCGGGAAAGGCGGGCCGTAGCCAAACGGAGTCTCCATTTCCAGTTCCGTCGCCCGGCGCAGTTTGGCAACGCCGTCCGCCGCCTTGTCCTGCCGTATCAAGAGGACACCCTCGAGCTGGAGAGTGGCAATCGGCAGGGACGCGGTGGCATCGCCATGAGCCTTGCCTCGGGCGGCGAGCTTCTCGAGCCACGAGCGGGCAAGACTAGGATTCCCGGTCTCGACGGCTCGGATTCCCTCCGCAAGGGCGTTCGCTCCCCAAGCCCTATGGTCCAAGCCCTTGTCGTCGACGGGCCGTAAGTCGGCAGACCAGTGCTGGGTCTCGACAAGGAAGTGCGAGCGCAGGTAGGCGTGGTGGTTACGCGCATGGCGCGAACCCGTCCGGGCCACATCCGCCTCGATGATCGCAAGCTGGTCTCTAGCCTTGTCGACCTGCCCCTTCTGCAAGTAGCTGTACTGCAGCCACCACAGCGCGTGGTAGCCCCGGTCGTCGCTGCCGAGACCTAGGCGCTTAACGCGGACCTCGGAGGAATTCCACGAATCGATGTTGGAGGAGATGCAGTCGTCCCACATGCCCAGCGCGAGGAAAATGTGGGAGGGCATGTGCTGCGCATGAGGCGCGGCCGCCGCAACACCGGCGTAGCGGCGGGCGTAGGGCAGCCCAAGCGGCGCGTGAACCGGATCGTCGAAGGCGTGGATCAGGTAATGCAGCGCGCCCGGATGGTCCGGGTTCCTGCGGTAGACGGGCTCGGCGATCGAGGCAATCTTCATGTACGTGCGGTGGTCCCGCTTGCCGCCTGTCACCCCGAATAGCGACACGGCGTAGAGGCTGGCGGCCTCCATATCGTCGGGGTGAGCGCGTGACAGCCGCCCCATCGCGTCGGAATACCGCTTCCAGCGATCTTCCCGGCTGCCCTCGCCGAACGCGACCCTAGCCGCGTCCAGATAGAGCTGCTCGCGAGGCGTTGCGGGATCTGCCTTCTTGGCCTTCTCGAGCGCGGAGCGGCCCCGCTCCAGATTCTCCCTGCCCCAGACAGGCCGGTAGTGAGACAGGGCCTCGCCCCAGTACGCGAGCGCGAACTCGGGGTCGGCCCGCTGGGCCTCATTGAAGGACGCCGCTGCGTCGTCGTACTCAAAGTTGTGCAGCAGAAGGACGCCTTGCAGGAAGGCCTGCTGGGCGGAGGCGTCCCCGCTGTTCGGAAAGTCGATGACGCCCAGCCTCGGCACGGCAAGAGCCGGCATGGCAAGAGCTACGAGAGCTACAACTGTCTTCCACACGCTCCCTAGACTACCAACCGACCTCCGCGGCCGCCGGCATCTCGGGCAGCTTGGTGCGCGGGCGACGGAGGACCCAGCCTGGCCAGGCGACCTATTGTTTTGCCCGTCGCGACGGGACCTGCGGTGCAGGCCGGAGGTCACCGGCCGAGCGTGTCTTGGCGAAGGGTTGGACGGCTGGGGCGCCGATTCCGCGAAGGGCGTTCCAGACGCACCGGCGCAAGTCCGCCTCCACTGCGAATGCCGCCCGCCCCGCGCAATGGGCGCTCTGCGGCATGACCGCGTAATCGCCTGCGCAGCGAGCTCGCGCAGTCGGGCTGGTCGGCCCCATGTGACTCGTCCAAGAGTGGTCTGTCCCATCGCGCGATGCGGATCCGACAGGCAGATTGTCGGAGACGGCCGCGAGCGTACCCCCGGGCTCTCGACGCATAGAAGCAGACAGCATCGTCCGAGCAAGACAGGAAGCGCTCAGAATAATGCGAGAGCGAATTCCAAGGACGGACGGATCCCGTACCTCCTCCCACCGCGCCATGCCGGGACCTCCGGCGAAGCGCAATCTTGATGCCCCCTGTGGGAGGTTTCGCTCGACAGGGTAGTTTGGCGATAGATTCCCGACCACGGACGGTTCTGACTTGTCCGCCAATCGTGGCTAGGTGCATCCGTCGAGCGGTTCGGGCGGGATGCTCGGGAGCGTGAGGCAGGCCGGCTGGCAAAGTCTCGCGAAACACGGGCGCGTCCGTACCGAACCGACCGCCTGCGCCCGGCTGAGCTTACCGATCAGCGTCTCGAACGCCGCCCGGAGCACCCGCGTCAGCCGAGCCGTGCCGCCTCGCGGCCCGTCATGCTCCGGCCCGCCGCTCCGGGGGAGGCCCCCCGCACGCATCCTCTATACTGTGCCGGCACCGAAGCGATCGGTCGCCAGGCCGCATGCCGGGCAAGCAGATCGACCAATTCCCGCCGCTCGCCCCGGCCCGCGACCGCAGCGCGCCGACGGACCCGCCCCCTCCGAGGTGGCGCGCCTCGCAGCCTGCGCCAGCAGAGGCGCAGTACCCTAGCTCGGACGGTCGGCCGATAGCGGACAACACCTTCCAGGAATGGGCGATCCGCGATGCAGCGACCATGCTGGCCCATTACTTCGAGCGGCGCGAGGACGTGCTGGTGGCCAACAACCTGCTGGTGTACTACGTCGAGAATCGTCCCAAGCGCAGGGTCGTCCCGGACGTGATGGTGTCGCTGGGCGTTCCGGGACGCAATCGCATGTCCTACTTCGCGTGGGAGGAGGGCAAGCACCTGGACTTCGTGCTGGAAGTCGCCTCTCCCGGCACCGTCGACGCGGACTTGCACGAGAAGCCGCCGCTCTACGCGCGGCTGGGAGTGCGCGAATACTTCCGGTACGACCCGATGGGCGGCCTGCTGCCGGCGCGCCTGGCGGGCGAGCGACTGCCCGGCGCGGAACTGTCCGTCCGCAGCGCGGTGCTGGGCTTGGACCTGCGCTACGACGGCATCGCGCAGCGCCTGCGCATCTGGGATCCGGTCAGAGGGGAATACCTGCGGACGCTGAGCGAGGAGGCGCGAGCGCGCCAGAAGGCCGAGCGCCAGGTCGACCAGGAGGCGCGAGCGCGCCAAGAGGCCGAGCGCCGGTGGAGGGAGGCGGAGCGGCAGCTAGAGGCGCTGCGACGCTCGGATTAGATCCGGAGGGACCAGCGGGCAACTCGGACGGTCCTAAGGGGCTCCGGCATAGGATATGCGGTCAAGGCTGGTTCAGACGCCAGTCGTAGGCGTAGTCGATCGTGCCGTCGAAGTCTCGAAGGCGATCGGCAAGCGGTCCGTCCGCGTAGCGCTTCAAATGGGCCATCACGTCTTCCTCGGAGTTTCCGAAATCATCTCGAAACCATGCATAGATGCTTGAAACGACAATCCTGTCGTCGCTCGCAACCTTCACCCCGTGCGTGCTGTTGACGAACTCTCTCGCCCCGAGTTCGAGTAGTTCCTCTGTGTTGGTGGCTGTGAATGCGGTCGGGAGCAGGTTCGGGCAGCCGAGACTAGCGCAATTCAGCCCGTAGTGAATCCTCGCATCGCGCCAGATGGGACGCAGTATTCCGTGCTCGATTTCATCCAAGCTGAGGTCTTCGCCCGCCACGTGCATCTCTGCGTCGCGCCATGGCCCTCGCGAGATGAGTCCGACAAACCAGTTTCCCCTGATATCGCGAATGGAATCGACGGGGTAGGCGTCCACGACAATCCGGACCGTCAGCGCGTTGTACAGGTTGATCCAGTACGCCTTCTGCTCGGCCCTAGGATACAGTCGGGGATCGGTGTCCTGCAGCTGCGCCAAGTACCCTTGCAGCCTAGCCCGGTCGTCTTCGCTGGACTTCAGCCCGCCATAGTCGAACCGATTGACTTCCGAGAGGCTTGGACGGAGATAGCCGTCAAGCGTCTCCTGCCACAAGCTGTGGTCAATCGCGGTCGGGTTCTGCTCGTCACTAGCATCCCAAGGCGAGGCCCGCCCGGACGGCGACTGCACGACGCATCCCGACGCGAGGAGCAATGTAACGGCCGCCGCGACAGCGCCGCGTCGACAAGATATCCTCCGAGAGCGACCAATGCTCTCGACGGCCCGTTCGTCCGTACCGAACCGGCCGTCCCCGCGGACCGTCACCGTACGGGAAGCAAGGCGAAGTTGCTTCTCCTCGAGTTCACGCGCACACGCACCGGGTGGATTCCCGGCTGCAGAAGAGGAGGAATCTGCGCGACGACGTTGTAGTAGCCCGCGAGACCCACGGCCAAGCCCGAGTAGAGCACGGATGCCTCGGTGCCGCCCACTTGCACGCTTACCGCGCCTACGGTAGGATTCGGCAGATGAGTCGCCTCGCCGTAAGCGGGAGGCGACCGGACCGGGCCGTTGCCCGTCATCAGGAAGGTGACATAGGTCCCCGGTCGAGCCGGCGAGTCCAGAGAAACGAGCGAGTCGTCCGCATGGAATGCGACGGCAAGTTCAACCCCGTCGCGCAAGTAGCTGTAGATGCCCGGATCTTCTCGGACTAGGCGGAACCGGCGCATATCGCTGTACGACTCGGTCCGCACCGTGACGTACCCGAAGCCGCCCGCTTCCAGTTCCCATGGAACCTGCACGGTGACCGAACCAGCGTCGAGAGCAAGGATTCTCCCGGCGACGCTAACGTCGTCTGACGGCATCTCGAATGCGACCGAGGTGCCCTTGCGTACTATCGGCAGAAACCGCGACTGGAAATCGCTGGGCGGGCCCGCGGGATACTCGGCCAAGCGGGATCCCGTAATGGTCACGAGCGAACCCGGTGCCACGCCGCGAGATGACGCCAAAGTCGCCGCGTTGTGGATTCCGTCAATCGCTGTCACTTGGTCGGCCGCCTCGTAGTCGAACGGCACGTCCAGTCCCCCGATCCGGGCGACGACGCGCTGTGAGGCAGTGGAGTCGTCGTATAGGACCGTCGCCTGGATCAGGCCCGTCGGGCTGCTGAGGATGCTCGTGTTCTGGATCTGGCCGGAACCCTTGGAGACTTCGAAGCTCACGGGGAAGCCGTCGACGGGCACTCCAAACTTGTCCGTTACTCTCGCAATCAGCGTCTGGCTTACCTTGCGGCCGAGGACTCCCACCTCATCCTTGCCCCGAATGCGCAGCGCATCGAAGGGCTGCTTGACCCCGACGGCATAGAAGTAGGGAATCGCAATCGCCCCGTGTCCGTCCGCGCTCTCCAGTCGCAGCCGGCCTTCGTAGGAGCCCGAAGGCGGGACCGTACCCGCCAACGTGACTCGCACGGAAACGCTCTCTCTTGGGCCGAGTGCCAGCGAAATCGCCTCGCGGCCGTCGATCGTGACACGGGCGTGCGGGTCGAGGTCCGTGGGCTCGACCGTGGCGCGGAACGACTGGGACTGGCGCGCCTTGTTCGTGATCACGATCTTGCGCGACACAGGGAGGCTCGCCGCCTGCAGCCGGCCGAACGCGATCGAGGACGGAACCGCGACCGCGGTAGGGCGAAGGGCCGCCTCCACGTCCAGCACGCCGGTCCCGGCAGCTGCCAAGCGAGCAGGCTCCTCGTTGTCCGTGACCCCCTGAGCGGCCGAATTGATGACGGCGGACGCCACTTGGCGGGCCGTGAGGTATGGATATTCCTCGAGGACTAGGGCCGCCGCGCCGGCCGCGGCCGGCGCGGCGAAGCTGGTGCCGCTGACCTGCTTGAAGCCGCTTGGGGACAACAGGTTGCCCTGCGGGTCGCGCCTCGGAGCGGCCGCGTACACGGTTTCGGACGGCGCGACGAGATCGGGCTTGGGATAGCCCGCCGCCGTCGGCCCACGGCCGCTGGTCGAGCGGACATAGCTCCACTCCTTGCCCGTGACCACGGGCGCGGGATCGAGGGTGACCGTTGCGCCGGTGGTCAGGATCTCCCGGACAAGGGCGAAGCCGTCATCGCGGCCAATGAAGTACGCCGGAATGTCGGTATCCTCCAGCAGGGCCATCCTCACCAGGTCGTCGTCCCAGTGGTTGATCACCACGACGCCCGCCGCGCCCGCCGCGTCGGCGTGCTCGACCTTGTCCACGAAATAGCACCGGCCGCGGTCGACGATGGCGATCGCTCCCCGGAACGCGCCCGCGGGAAACGGCTCGCAAGCCCGTCCGTCGCCGAAGTGCGAGGCGATCACGGCACGGGCCGAGAGCGGTCCGTCCGCGCCGGGTCCGAGTCCGCTCATGGCGTCCACCCTCAGGTTTCCCGCCCGAACGCTCTGCTGCAGATCGAGCGAGTTTCCGATCCCGCCCACGCTGATGACGGCCGGAGCCTCTCCCGGCGAATTCACCGTTCCCAGCGCAGGAGTGCTGTTCAGGCCCTGCAGGGCGCCGTTCCCGGCCGCGACGACCACGACCCGGCCAAAACCCGTGACCGCGCTCTGGGCGGCCACCGCGAGCGGGTCGCACTGCCCGGGACGGTTTCCGAGGGCGCAATCGGACTGCCAGGGCCGGATGGCGATCCGCCCCAAACTCAGGTTCAGGACGTCCATGCCGTCCGAAACCGCGTCCTCGATCGCGGCCAGAACGGCTTGGTCGCGTGTCCGGGTGTTCACGCCCGGCGTGCCGAAAACCTTGTAAATTCCGAGCCTCGCCTTGGGAGCGATTCCGGCCACGGTGCCGATCGGAGACTCGACGATGCTTCCGGCGGCGATCATGGCAGCCGCCGTGCCGTGCCCGGACCGGTCCCACGGCGAATCATCGTCCGGTGTCGATCTCCCCAGGTCCCGAGAGTTCAACATCCCTGCGTAGGAGCGGACAGCGACGACCTTTCGCGATGCCAGCGCGAGGTGCTCGGGGTCGCCCTTCGGATAGCCCGCCAGCGGGGGCAGGGACTCGTCCCGGAATGCTGGGTGGTCGAAATCCAAGCCCGAGTCGATGATCGCTATCTTGATGCCGTCGCCTAGCGGGGCGTCCCGCCCGGCCTTCGACCGGAGCGCATCGATCTTGACGATGTCGGCGACTTCCATGGGGGCGACTTCCATGGGGGCGTCCGGATCCACCGCGGGCCCGAACTGCTGGCTCGGCACGACGCTGCCGACCCCGGGCATGCTGCGCGCCGACTCGGCTTGGGCGGGTGTCGCCCGGATGAAGACCGCGTTGAGAACGTTGCGAACTCCACCCACGACCTCGATACCGCCTGCCTCCAAGGCTTCGACCACGGGATCCTGGGACCGCTGGACGGCCCTGCGCAGGGCGAGGGGGCTCGACACAGCCCTGCGGGGACCGAGGCCTCCGGCCATCTCCCGGCTCGCGCTCAGGCGCTGGGCCACGGACGGAGCCTCGAGCAGAACCGTGTAGGCGGACCGTTGGCTGCCATCCGGCCGTACCTGAGGAGCGGCCCGCGGCAGGAGGGCCAAGGCGGCGACCAAGACAAGCCCGAGCATCGAATGGGACGTGGGACGTCCAAGCAGCTGGCCGCACACGGGGCCTGGGCGGGTGCGCGGCGCGGGGATCCAAGCACGACCCCACGGACGAACGCCTGTGGCGTCGCGTGCGGAGTTCAGCGCCGCCATTTCAACCGGCCAGCTGGCAGCCCCGCACACCCGCCGTCAGTAGACACCGGGCTACGCACCAAGCCTCATTCTAGCCCCGCCGTCGCACGCCGACCGGCGCGACCGCCTGCTCCGGAGCGATCGGAGAAGCGCCTTGCTTGTCAAGGCCCTGGAGCGCGGTCGGGGCGGACGATTCGCGTACGGCGCGGATATCGCCGATCAGAGCCAGCTTGGCTCTGTCGACGTGCGCGGCGAGAGCCGCCGCGAGGTCTCTCGCCGAGCGCTCCCGCAACGCTTCCACCATCGCCCGGTGCTCCGCCTGGGCAATCGGCACGCGCGAGGCCCAGTCTCGGCTGGACACGTGGATGCTGGCAATCTGGAGGTGCGCGTTCAGCTGCTGGTACATCTCGTAGAGCTTCTCGTTGGCGGACAGCCGCACGATCAGCAGGTGGAACTCCCAGTTGGCGCGGTCGTGGCTTGCCATGCCCGCGGTTCCCCGTGTCGCGCAGCGGTCCATGTGTCGTACCAGCCCTTCGAGCTCCTCGAGGTCTTGGGCGCATACGTTCAGCACGGCAGTCTCGGCCGCCAAGCGGTCCAAGGCCCGTCGGATATCGAAGGTCTCGGCGACCTCCCGCTCGTCCGCCTGCGTGACGAAGGTGCCGCTGCGGGGCCGGATATCGACCAGCCCTTCCTCGCTGAGGCGGTCGATCGCCTGGCGCACCGGCATCTGGCTCACATCAAGGCTGCGAGCGATGTCGGGAATCGAAAGGCGCTCGCCCGGACGGTAGCCGTGGTCGAGGATCGCACGAAGCACCTCGCCGTAGACGAAGTCGGACATCCTCTGCCCGTCGCCGGGGCGCGAGGGGCCCGTCCGGGACCTGCTAGCGGGATATGGCATCGAATCGGTCGTCCTCCCGTTCCCGTGCGCTGCGCGCCAAGCTGCCCTTGCCCAAGGCCTGCAGTACGCAGAGCGCGACAGGGTGCAGGAACCCCATGGCGAAGAAAACGGCGCCGTAGGAATGGCGCTCGACGACGGCTCCCGTGATGCCGGCGAAGACGAATCCCCCGAGGGAGCTGCCGAGGCCGACGATTCCCGCCGCGGAACCGACGACGGCCGTCGGGTAGATGTCGTTCGTCAAGGTCATCAGGTTGGACTTCCACGCCATGTGTGCCAGCGTGAGGCAGCAGACGAGCCCCACGGCCGCGACCGAGGACTCTCTGGCGGGCACGGCTAGGCTGAGCGGCATCGCCGCGGCGGCCGGCAGCATGACCCACTTGCGGGCGCTCACCGGGTCCACGCCCCTGCGGACCAGCCGCCCGGACAGCCAGCCGCCGGCAAGGGCGCCTATGTCGGCGGCTAGGAACGGCACCCAAGCGGTCAGCCCGACGGCGACGATGCCGAAGCCGTGCGCCTCGCTCAGGTACTTCGGGAACCAGAAGACGTAGAACCACCAAACCGGGTCGGACAGGAACCGAGCCAGCAGCAGCGCCCAGGTCTGGCGCCACGCGAAGAGCCCGAGCCAGCGCAGCTTGCCACGAGCCGTGCTGCCCCGACCCTCGGCCACCAGGACGCGCTCCTCGTCCGTGAGCCGCGGATGGCGCTCCGGGGTCCAGTACCAGCGGAGCCACGGCACCAGCCAGATGAAGCCCATCGCCCCAGTAACCACGAACGCGACCCGCCACCCCCACACGGAGAAGACGAGCACGACCAGCGGCGGGGCCAAGATCGCGCCGGTGGAGGCCGCCGCGTTGACCAGGCCGTTGGCCAGGCCGCGTTCACGTGCGGGGAACCATTCCGAGATCGCCTTCTCCGCAGCCAAGAAGTTCCCTGACTCGCCCAGTCCGAGCAGGGCCCGGAAGAGGCCCAGTCCCAAGGCGTCCCGCGAGAAGGCATGGCCTGCGTTCGCGAGAGACCACCAGACCATCGAGAAGGCAAGCGCAGCCCGCGTGCCCCAGCGGTCGATGATGCGCCCCCAAGCGAGGTACATAGCGGCGTAGCAAACAAGGAACGCCTGGACGATGCGGGCGTACTCGACATCCGAGAGCCCCAGATCGCCGCTAATCTCGGCCGCCAGAACCGAGAGGGTCTGGCGGTCGATGTAGTTGATCACGGTGGATGCGAACAGCAGCGCGGAAACCCACCAGCGAACATTCGGCACCGGGCCTGCAGCCACTGTCACGTCTCTCGCAAGCACGCGCCCAAGGGGGCTCCCGCGATCAGCGCCGTACTCGCCGGAGAGTCAACGCGGGGACTGCACGCAGCGGAATCCGAGGTTGGGAGTGCGCTGGCTGGGCCTCACCCAGTTGCGAAAGAAGACCGTGATCCGGTTCGGCCCGTCCGACCAAGCACCCCCGCGGACGATGCGGTACATCCCGTCAGACGGCCCTCGCGGGTTCTCCTCAGGGCTCTTCGCGTAATAGGTCCGCTCGAACCAGTCGTGGCACCACTCCGTGACGCCGCCCGCCATGTCGTGCAGCCCGAATCCGTTCGGCTCGTGCTGCGCGACCGGCGCCGGCCCGTGCTGGGTCGAGTACCGCGCCTTCGAGGGTGTCGGCTTGTCGTCGCCCCACGGATAGGGCATGCCATCGAGGCCCCCGCGCGCCGCGCGCTCCCACTCGGCCTCGGTCGGCAGCCGCCTGCCCCTCCATGCGCAGTAGGCCCGGGCGTCGGCCCAGTCCACGTTGTAGATCGGATGCCCGGCCAGATTCTCGGGCATGACGCCGCCCTTCCAGTGGTACGGCGCCCGGTGCCCTTGCGCCGCGATGAACTCGGCGTAGGCGGCATGCGTGACCTCGGTCTTGTCCATCCAGAATTCGTCCAGCCGCACCGCGTGGGCTGGAATGTCGTCGCGGAGCACCAAGGGACGCATGCCCGTTTCGTCGTCGGGAGTGGCGAACGTGCGCCCCATGACGAAGTCGCCGGCCTGAATCGAGACCATCCCTTCCGGAACCCCTCCATGCGGGGACGTCTCGCTCTCGGCGGCGAGGCGAGGCAGGCCGAGGGCCACCCCAGCGGCCAGCAGGGCCGCCGCAAGCGGTCGCGGCCGCATCAGACGAATAGTTCCTCGATCTCGTCGGCGACGCAGAGTTCCGTGGCACCCAGCGGATCCACCAGTCGGTAGACGCGCTTGGAGGGCGTGTTGGTGACTTCCTTGGTCCAGTCGATCCCCAGCGCGGAGTACACCGAGGCCACTATGTTCTCGGTCTTGGGCTGGATGCGGTGCTTCCAGCCCGTCTCGACGGCATGCTCGCCGGCCGCGTCGGTCCGGCCGATGATCCGGCCGCCCTTTACGCCGCCGCCGGCGAAGAGGCCGATGTAGACCTCGTTGTAGTGATGCCGTCCCGAGACGCCGTTCAGTGCGCCCGGCACCCGCCCGAATTCGGTGGGCACGGCGATAATCGTCTCGTCCAGCAGGGTCTTCGCCGGGTCGCGCGGGGAGACGGCTGCCTCGAGATCCACGATCAGGCTGAAGAGCGCCCGGTCAAGGGCGTTGCAGTGCTTGTAGTGATTCGAGCCCGCCTGGTGGTCGTAGATGCGCTTGTGATGGTCCCAGCCTCCGTGCTTCACGTGGACGTAGCGCGTGCCCGCGTCCGCCATGACGAGGTTGCGCGCCAGAAGGCAGCCGCGCCCGACATCGTTCTCGCCGTAGCGCTGGCTGTCGGCGTCGGACATGGCCAAGGCCTGGGGCCAGCGCGAGTCGCCCAGCACGTGGTAGGCCTCCTCCTGGAACGAACGGAACGCGCTCATCGCCGGCCCTCGGGAGGCGAAATCGCGACGTACCGCCCGCTCGAGATCCCCCAACAGGCGGTACCGCTCCTCTAGCAGCGCGAGCGCGTCGCCAGATGCTGCCACGCTGCCGATACCGGCCCCGACATCGATATCAAGGCCGGAGAATCGGGGGTGGTAGAAGCCGCTCGGAAGCGCTAGATTTCCTAGGTTGCAGGTGACGAAGGTCGGGAACGTGTCGCTCTCGCGCCTCTGCGAGTCGAGCTCGGCGGCCACCACCGTCCCGACCGGCGGGATCTCCTCCTTCTGGGCGGGGTTGAGCGGGCGGCCGGCCCGCGTGTAATACTCGCCCCGAAAGTGGACTACCTCGTGGCTCTTGAATGTGCGGACGATGGCGATCCTGTCCATCAGCCCCGAGAGGCTGGGGAACAGGCGGTGCGGGACGTACAGGCCGGGCCGGGCCTCGCGGACGTCGAAGTCCGGCTGCGTCCCGGCGTCTTCCTTGAAATCGAAGGTGTCGACGTGACTGATCGCGCCGGCCGCTTCCACGATGATCGCGAAGCGCGCCGTGCCGCGGGGATTAGACCGGCCGGCGGCGCGGGCGCGGGCAGGCCAGAGCCCCTCGCCGACGAGGCCGCCGAGCAGGCTCCCGGCTCCCAGCCTCAGGGTGTCGCGCCGAGTCGGCGCCAAGTCTCGAACGGTGCGCATGGATGGTCCCCTCTCGCTCCGGTCAGTAGTTGAACAGGAATTCGGGCTTGTTGAGCAGTGCCCACTGCAGGTTTTCCGCGCCCTGCTCGACATCGGATTCTAGCGCCCCCAGCGCCACGTCCATCTCGCCGGGCACTGGCCTGCGGGAGAGAGTGGAGAGATAGAGCTTCTCCACGATGCCCCGCCGGACGGCCGCATCGACCTGCTCGGGACCGGGCGCATCGCCTGTCGCGGACTTCCAAGCCGCCGAGGCGACCACGCGGTCCGACTGCAGCGCCTCCAGCAGCTTCGCGACGCGGCCCGTGCCGTCCGACTGCACGCGGTCCAGCACGGCGCTCGAATTCATCATGAGCATCGCCTGGAAGGAGGATCCACCCACGCGGGACGGGAATTCGTCCCGGCTCTGCTGGCCGAACGCCCGCAGGAACTCGCTGACTTCGCCCTTGACGTACGCCGGATCCAGTACCTGGCGGGCCATGCCGACCTCGTCCCCGCCGCTGGAATAGGCACCAGGGACCGCGGTCGCGGTGACGAGGGCGTCGTGCAGCTGCACGGGGCCGAGCAGCTTCACGTTGCGCCGGGCGAAGTAGCGCCCGTAGGCCGGCTGCCATTCGTGCGCGAACTGGGAGGAAAGCTGGTAGGCGCTCGAGGACGCGATCCGGCGCACCAACTGCTTGATACTAAACCCGCTGTCCTGGAAGTCGCGGGCGAGCTCGTCGAGCAGGTAGGGGTGGCTGGGCTGCGCGCTCCATCCGTCGGGCAGGTCGTCGCTGGGATAGTACCGGGTTAGGTCGAACCCGTCGACGGGCTCGACGATGCCGACGCCCATCAGCTCCGCCCAGATGCGGTTTGCCGTGGCCCGAGCGAACTGAAGGTGGCCCGTCAGCAGGCGCGCCAGCGCGTCTCGCGGTTGCTCCCCGGGATCGGGCGGGCGGTCGTCCAGGATGAACTTGGGATCGTTGGAGCCGCCCGTGCGCGGCACGCGCACGATGCTCTCGCTCAGGGTGGGATAGCCCGGCTCGACGTCGTCCACCGTGTACTCGGTGTTCGCCTGGAAGCCGTTCTCCCAGTTCATGATCATGCGCGTCCTGCCGAAGAAAGCCGCCTGCCGGAAGAAGTCCTCGCGCGTCTTGCTTGTCAGGTAGAGATTGACCTGCTCCAGGTGGTTGGCGCCGTCGTGGCAAGAGATGCATCCTAGGTTGAGGCCTAGGAAGACCTTGCCGTAGGTGATGGTGAACTCGTCTATCGCATCGGCGCGGTTCACCAAGTCGTGCGCGTCCGGAGTATCGGGATCGTCCTTCGCCTTGACGAAGTCGCGAGCGAAGTAGAGCGCACCCGGCGACGAGTGGCTGCTCTTGCCGCCCTGCGTCAGCAGGTCGGCGACGACGTCCGCGTAGGAGCGGTCCAGCTCGAGCCACTCGCGAGTCCAGAAGCGAAACAGGTTCTTGCCGTGACCCATGCGGTTGCCGGCCCGGAACAGGTCCTCGAAAAAGTACGACCAGCGCTCGACGAACTCCTCGCTGTCGATCAGGCGGTCGATCAGGCGGTCGCGCTTGCCCTCGGACCCGTCCGCATCGAAGGCGAGCACTTCCTCGAGGGTCGGGATGCGTCCGATCAGGTCGATGTAGACCCGCCGCTGGAACTCGCCGTCGCTCGCCAAGCCCGCGTGCGGCACGCCGTCCCGCTCCATTCTCGAGAACAGCGCCTCGTCGATGAAGTTGCGCCGCAGCACCGGCGCGTCAGACGCCGCTGCGGGCCGCAGCCGCGCGGCCTGCGACGTGATCGCCTCGGCCACCTCTGCCGCGGAGGGCGGGGCCTGCTCCAGGGACCGGTGCGCACGCTCGGCTCGCGCCTCCGCCTCGGGGGCGATCCGGGGCTCGGATCGCGGAGCGGCGGCCAGCGCGCCCGCGAGGGCCAGGGCGAGGAGGGCCGCCGGTGCCGCCCCTCCGAGCTTCCGGTATTTCGCCATGCTGTGTGCCATGCTGCCTCTCCTCCCGGGCTAACCGCCCGGCCTGTCGCGCAAAGTCGCCGCTCCCGCCTAGAAGATCACCTTCAGTCCGAACTGGATGACTCGAGCGTCGCGCGCGGCGGTGATCGTGGCGAACGTCGCGGACGAGTTCAACCCGTCGGGGCCGGCCCGGAACTGCGCGTTCGGCGAGCGCAGGTTCACGCTGTTCAGGAAGTTGAACGCCTCGGCGCGGAACTGGATGTTCACCCTCTCTCCGATGAAGGTGTCCTTCATCAGCGACAGGTCGAAATTGACCGTGCCTGGCGCGCGCACGTCGGGCAGCGCCCGGCCGACGTTGCCGAAGGTGAAATCCGGCGGATTGACGAACTGGTCTGTATCGAACCAGCGTGCGGCGGTGGGGTTGTCCAGCTTGGCGCTCGTTCCGGTCGAATTGGGCCGGTTCGCCTGGAAGTTGTCGGCCCCTCGCACGATCAGGGGCAGGCCGTCCTGCATGACGCCGATCGTGTTGATCTGCCAGCCGCCGATGAGCTTGTTGATGCCGCCTGCGGAGCCGCGCCCGAACGGCAGCTCGTACAGCACGCTGATGACAGCCCTCTTCGCCACGTCGGTCGGGTCGATCGAGCGCTGGACGTGGCGGTTGAAGAGCCCGTCCTGGTAGCCGTTCTCGTTGACTTGCTCGACGGGGCCGAAGTTCACCGGCACCTGCGTCGAGTCGCTGATCTTCTTGCCCCCGGTAAAGGCGAGGTGGAGCAGCAGTCCGTCCGTGAGCGGCCTCTTGATGTTGAACTGCAGCTGGTGCGAGATGTAGTTGCCCATGCGCGGATTGCGGACGGACACCGATGTAAAGTGCGGGAAGGCCTTGAGGTACTGCTCGTAGGTGATCTTCGCGCCGCCAAGGCCGCCGGGGACCAAGCCCTTGTTCGGGTTCGGAACGCGGTCGTTCAAGGTCTGGCGCAGCTGGGCCCGCCACGCCGGGTGAATCTGGTTCAGGTTGTAGCCGTTAGCCGAGAAATGATTTCCCTTGTTGCCTGCGTAGGCGAGATCGAAAAACCAGTTGCCCGTCTGATGCTGGAGGGACGCGTTCCACTGCTGCGTGATCGGCGTAGTCGCGTCGGACTCGCGCAACGAGACGCTCTGGCCGAGGCGGGCACCCGAGCCGGCCGAGCTGCCCGGCGTCTCCGCGTACGGGTGGGGGAAGCCGTCCTTGAGCTGGAAGGCGGCCTCATCCGGCCTAGACGTGCGATAGGTCGTGCGGGTTCGCGAGAACAGGTTGATGTCGCCCGTGAAGTTACGGAAGAAGATCGAGGCGTAGTAAATGCCGTAGCCGCCGCGGAAGACCGTCCTTCCCTGCCCGGTCAGGTCGTATGCGAACCCGAGCCTCGGGCCGAAGTCGTTGTAGTCCTCGTCCATGAATGTCCGAGGCTGCCCGTCGAGGCCGGCGAATACCGTGCAGCCCTTCAGGCCGGATGTCGGTTCCGTGCAGCCGGGGTCGAAGTTGATCTGGCCGTTGTAGCGCTCGTAAGGCTTCTGCTGGAAGTCCCAGCGCAGGCCCATGTTAAGCGTGAGGCGCGGCGTGACCCTCCAGTCGTCCTGGACGAACCAGCTCCAGTTGAATCCGTGCCAGGAGTTACCGAGAATTCGGTCGATGCCGGCCCACTGGACATCCCCTGTCAGGAACGACGCCAAGTCATGCCCGGTGCCCTTCCGGTTCTGAGGATTCTGCGTAAGGCCTGCAAAGCGGAAGAATCCCGACAGCGCGCCGCCCTGCCTATTGCCCCCGTACAGGTCGCGTGCATTCAATCCGAACTTCATCGTGTGGTTGCCGCTGATCTTGGTGACTACGTTCTGGACGTCCCAGTTCAGAGAACTCCGCTTGCCGAGCGCGCCGCCTCCGATGATGGGGTAGTTGCTCACGCGGAATTCCGGAACCTGGTCGCCCGGGATCATGTCGGGCAGCCCTATCTTCTGTGCGTAGTCCATGAACGCGCCAACGGTCTCGAACCTGAACAGCTGCCGGCTCACGCCTGCCCGGAAGTTGTTGATCAGCGTCGGAGAGAACGTGTGTGTGTCGGACAGGACAGCGTTCCGGTTGGTCTGGTCGTCGTTGCGGTTCCGGCCTACATTAGGGTCCATCAGCACGTCGTTTCGCGACGGCTGGTGCCGCGCCGAGGTGTAGCGGAAGAACAGCGAGTTCGTGTCGCCGAAGCGATGGTCGACCTTGGTGTTCCACTGCGACCAGTTGACCCAGTTCTTGGCGGCGTCCTGATAGTTCTGGGCGAAGGTGTACTGGTTCGCCGGAGTCTTGTTCGGCGCAGGGTACCACGGAATCACATTCTGAGAGACCGAATCGAACTTCGAGGCCGGGACGATGTTGCCGGGATACGGGTCCCGCACCTGTCCGCCGCCGTCAGGGTTCGGGCGGGTCGTGTCGGGGTCGTAGATCGGCACTGAAGCTCCCTTCGCTGTGCGGAGCTCGCTGAAATTTCCAACCAGAAAGTCAGGGTGCGGCACGTTGCGGATGCGCGGGCTGCTGCGAGCGAGGCGGTATTCCTCCCAGTTGAAGAAACCGAAGGTGCGGTTCCTGACGACAGGGCCGCCAACCGACGCGCCGTACTGGTTATAGCGAAGAGGCAGGCGCCTCCGAGCGAAGGCATTGCGCGCGTCCACCTTGTCATTGCGCAGGAACTCGTATGCCGTGCCGTGGATCTGGTTGGTTCCCGAGCGCGTCACTAGGTTGATCGCCCCGCCAGCGGTGTAGCCGTACTCGGACGACATGGTTCCGCTCTGCACCTTGAACTCCTCGACCGAGTCGACGGCGATCGGCACGCCCACCTCGCCGACGTAGCTGAGGATGTTGTTGTTGCCGTCCAGCATCTGGGCGTTCATCGAGTTCGGGCTGCCGTTGATCGAAATCGAGGACAGCTGGATGCCGCGGTCGCCGAAGCCTGAATTCGTCGGCCCGGCGTTCGAGATGACGCCGGCGGTCAGCATCGTCAGCGCCAGCGCGCCACGGCCGTTGATCGGCAAGTCGGAAACGCGCTTGCGCTCGATCACCTCGCCGATGGTCGCCCCGCCGGTATCGACCAAGGGAGCCTCCCCGATCACCTCCACCACTTCGGTGACCTGGCCGATCTCCAAGGTCACGTTGACCTCGGCGTTCTGCCCGACCTGCAGCGTGACACCCGAGCGCACGCTGCGCCGGAAGCCCTCCGACTCGACCCCGATCTCGTATTCGCCGACCGCCATGCCCGGAGCGACGTACAGCCCGCTCTCGTTCGACGACGTCGTGAACACCGCGTTCGTCCCCGTGTTGCGGACCTCGACCTGGGCCCCGGGGATCACGGCCCCCTGCTGGTCAGTGACGAGCCCGGTGATCGTTCCGGTACCCTGCTGCGCCGAGGCCAGCGCGACCATGCACAGCGCGACGGCCCCGAGACGAATAGCGCGAAATAGTTTGGTCATAACAACCCCCCTCTGTTATAACAGATTCGCAGCCATCGTAGCACCTCCCGTCTCGCGCTGTCAAGCGCGCCGACAGGCCAGCCGGTGCCGCTACGCCTCCCAAAGCATCGTGCCGGGCATCGCGAGCTGCTTCGCAGCCGCCTGCTGGATGCCGTCGCCGTCGTGCAGCACGAAGCCGCAAGCGAAACGGCCGCCCGCAGCGGCCTCCAGCCGTGCCAAGCCTTGGAAGTCCTTCGGGCCCGCCGTGGCGGCAGCCTTGACTGCTTGACCCCTATGCCGACAATCTCCCTCGGCGAACGCTCGAGGACGAAATCAACCAATGGTTGATCCTTGTCGCGGTAGTGGCCGATCAATACAAGGTCATCCGAGAGTGCGGCCGCCTTGGCCGGCTAGGAATGCACGAAGCACTCCAGGAGCGGGCCGATCCGCCGCCGGTCCCTCGCGATTACATCAGCGGTTGCCCTACGCAGAGCCGCCAGCAGCCCCGCATCCAGGAATCTCAGCTTCGACGACTTGACAAGCCGCTTTGCCTCATTGCGATGCCAAGCGGGGATTCGCCGGACAAGGAGCATCTGTCCGAGCAGCCGGTCCACGGGCTTGCCGTCCAACCCGAGACCGGCCCCGAGCGCTGAGAGGTTGAGCAACTGGCCGGCGGATCGGGCCGCATGGCCGACCAGCCGGCTCGGGCCGTCCGTCTTCCGGACCGAGGCGAGGTCGGCGATTTCGCGAAGGGCCAGCGCTTGGGCGTAGGAGCGAAGCCAGCTCGACCGCCGCTCCGGCAGGGCGCCCGAAACGACTTCGGGAATCCCGCCGGCGACTACTCGATCAACGCCGGCGCCTGTCGGGCTCGTCGGCGCGAAGCTGGGGGGATCACGCTCGAACGTACGGTCGAGGAACCGCGGGCGTCGTTTGGCGGCGACTTCCGCTCGGGAAAACGGCAGGAGTTCAAGAACCTCCACACGGCCCGCGAGCGAGTCGGGCGAGACGGCACCCGAAGAGAGGTCTGCGGATCCGGCGACTAGGTGCCTCCCGGGGAGAGGATTCTCGTCAACTGCCTTCTTGAGCGCACGGAAGAGATTCGGAGCCCTCCGGACCTCGTCAATCGCAGGCGCGTCTCGTCCGCGCAGGAACCCGACCGGGTCGTCTCGGGCGAACCGCTTGAACTGCTCGTCGTCCAGATTGAAGGACGGCCGTCTGCCCGCCACCGGGACCCGGCGCACCAAGGTGGTCAAGCCGGACTGCCACGGCCCCACGAGTGCCACGATGCGCGTATCCTCGAGCACCGTGCGGACACGGGACTCGGCGTGACGGGCAAGGTACCTTCCCAATCTCAGCGTCCGATCCCGAATAGAGGTCCGGCTGATTCGGACTAGAGAAATGCAGCGACCCGCGAAGCGGTCATTCGATGATCGCAGCGGTAAGCACATCCAAGCCTCGTTCCGCAGGCCTCGGCCGTCGGCTTACGCCCGCGGTCCGGTCCAACTGGAGCGACGTCCACAAAAGCGGTCAACGGGGGCCATCCGATTCAAGGCACGTGTGGAAGGTCCGGCGCGCTCCCTACAGCCCGGCCGAGAACGAAGTCCCCTTCGGACCGGGCCGTTGCCGCAGAGAGGCGGGTTTCTTGCCGACTTCGGCCGCTTCGGGTACGAGGCCCCCGGCCAGGCGCGGACGAAGGTCACCGGGGTCGCCAGTGCGCGAGACCGGCTTGGACTTCGTGCCATCCTCTTGGCGGGGATCTACGGTGCCGCGATGGCCGCTCTCGGACGGCCGTCCGAGCCTCGTCCTTGGCGGGTGGCGCGGACTCGGTACGCACTGCTCGAGCGGGACGCTCGCACGAGGCAGCGAGGGACGGGAAACCGCACCCAAGGCCGACCACGTCCCGGTTCGAAGCAATGGCCGGGGGACGGAAGTCGCCGGATCGCCGCTGAATCGAATGGGCTGCCGCCTGCGCCAGCGCAGCCTTCGGCCGGCGCATCGAACGCAATGGCCAATTGCATCCTCGTGGTTCACTCGCCCCGCGCGTCGCGCACACCGCGATCGCGGCATGCGCCACGCGCCCTCTCGGAGTTGAGGGAGCCCGCCCCGTGGGTTACGGTTAGAGTCGATGACAACCCTATTCGCAAGCCGACGGATCCTGCTGCTGTCGGGATTCGTCGCCCTAGCGGGCGCGGGCCTGCTCGTCGAGTTCGCTCTGTCCCAGCGGGGCGGGCCAGGAGGGGGTCGCTTCGCGGCGATGGAGCGGCGCGCCCTTGCTCGTCCGTTCGTCGGGATCAGCGCCAGCGGCGAGCTGGAGCCCGGGCTGTTCGCCCTACAGGCCAGCGGCGTCACGACGCAGCCGGTCGTCGATGCCGCGCGCGCCTTCCTAGACTCTCTCGCGGGCGAGCAGCGCGAGCGCGTGAGATTCCCGGTCGACGACGACGAATGGCGGAAGTGGGCCAACCAACACAGCTACCCGCGCCAAGGCATCTCGTTCCAGGAACTGGACGAGCGCCAGCGAGACGCGGGGATGGCCTTGATGAAGGCAGGGCTCAGTGCGCGAGGGTTCCGGCAGAGCCGCGATATCATGCGCCTGAACTACAGCCTCGGCGAGATCACGTCCAACTTCGAGGAGCTGGACGAATGGCTCTACTACTTGACCGTCATGGGCGAGCCCTCCGAGGACCAGCCCTGGGGCTGGCAGCTCGACGGGCATCACCTGATCATCAACTACTTCGTGCTCGGCGACCAAGTGGTCATGACGCCGACATTCCTCGGCTCGGAGCCGGTAATCGCCGAGGGTGGCAAGTACAAGGGGGTCGCGGTGATGCAGGAAGAGCAGCGTCGGGGCCTCGCTCTGGCCCAGTCCCTGAGCACGGCCCAGCGCGAGAAGGCGGTCTTGGAGACCTCGAAGGACGGCAACGACGCCCTGACCCAGGCCTTCAAGGACAATGCGGATCTCGCCTACGCCGGAATCCAGGCCACCGATCTGAGCGCCTCGCAGCGCGACATGCTGCTCGACATCGTCGAGAGTTTCGTAGGTCACATGGACGACGGCCACGCGAGGGTCAAGATGGACGAAGTTCGCGAGCATCTCGACAGGACCCACTTCGCATGGATCGGGGGTATCGGTAACGAGGACGTGTTCTACTACCGCGTCCACAGCCCGGTTGTCCTCGTGGAATTCGACCACCAGAGGCCAGTCTTCATGCGCTCGCTGCCCCGCACGCCGCAGCGGCAGCACGTGCATGCCGTGATGCGCACTCCGAATGGAAACGACTACGGCAAGGACCTGCTCCGGCAGCACTACGAGAAGAGGCATCGCGCGGCGCTCCCCTGACCGGCAGTTCCGGGAGCTGCCGCGGCATCCCACGGCTCAACGCCGGGACGCGCTCGGACGCACGGGCGGCCCTAGCCCGGACCGTTCGAGAAGTTACCGAAGCGGTTGCTTGGAGGCCCGGCGGAGGCGACCCGACCCACCGGGCCGTCTGCGCAGGAGGAGTCCGTCCGGCGGAAGGCCTGAAGCCAGCTCCCATGCCCGCCACGGCAGGTTCCGCGAGTTCTGCTAGGTCCAGCAATTCGCCGAAAGCGCGGTCCTGCGGGTGGACTCCACTCGCGAGTAACGCGGACCAACGCAAAGGTATCCTGCACAGCTCGCGCAACGAATCTCCATCGATCCCGCTCATTCGGCAGATCTAACAAGCAGACGGGTTTCGATTTGAATTGCTCTCTCCCAAATCGCCCGGCAGCATCTCCGCTCAGAATCCAAGTCACGCTGCAAGTGTTTGTACCCTCAAACAGTCTAGCGATGGCCGCGAGTCGAATTTCTTGATCTCCATAGGAATCATGTCCATTATTTCTCAAGATGAATCCGCAGATTTTCAGCACATATTCCCAATAATTCAGTATGGATTCCCGTTCATATTCCGACAAATTCCTGGTTTTTTCACATCACTGAAATTAGTTCCTTTCGACCGATGATACGAATTGTATATAGGTTAATCTACTCTGCGAGGACTCTCAACATCATTTCGACTTTAGGGATCGATACCAAACTGCGGAGAAATCATAGTGCAAGGCCATCGAACTGAGAGACCGCCGTTGCATCCCACTTCTCGGATCATCACGCCCAGTCTCCCCACGTCATTGCTGAAACGAGCACTGCGATTGCAGGAGCAGGACGGGCGGCTCACCGCGGCGACCATCATCGAGCTGGACCAAGACCGCACCTGCGACCCGCCGACATCATGCCGGACCGGCGCGGCCAGCCGCACGGACAGGGACTGCCGCCGAGGCTAGAGAGGCCCGCCGCGCGAGGGACGAGGCGCTCCGAGCGCCGGGCGGTCCAGCGAGATGCTCTTGACCAGCGCGAAGACCTCCTTCCCGACAGTCAGGCCGAGGTCCGCCGAAGCGTCGCGGGTGATGCGGGCGCGCACGCGCCCGGCACCGATGTCGACCAGCACTTCGGCAAACGCAGTCCCCGCGTCTTCGACGATCTCGAGTACCCTTCCAGGAAGGACGTTGCGGACGCTGATCGAGTCGGGCCGGGCCGTCGCGATCGCGACATCGCGGGACCGGACTCTCAGCCGCACCTCTTCCCCGACCGGCAGGTCGGCCGCAGGGATGACGACGGGCTGGCCGCCGAGGTCCAAGCGGGTGATCCGGAACCGAGAGTCCTGGCCTGAAACCCGCGCACGCAGGACTACCCCCGTCTCGAAGGGCCCCGCCGCGAGTCCCAGGTCCAAGCGTTCGAGTATCTCCTCGACCGGACCGTCGATGACCCGCTTGCCGGCTGCCATCACGATGACCGTGTCCGCCAGCCGCGCCACCTCCCGGAGGTCGTGGCTGACGTAGAGGATCGGGATCGAGAGCCGCTCGTGAAGCGTCTCCAAGTAGGGGAGAATGCCTTCCTTGGCTCCCTGGTCCAAGCCGGAGAGCGGCTCGTCCATCAGAAGCAACCGCGGCCGGGACAGCAGCGCCCGCCCGATGGCGACTCGCTGGCGCTCGCCCCCGGAAAGCGCTGCCGGCAAGCGGCCAAGCAGGCTGCCGATCTCAAGCAGAGCGACTACGGGGTCAAATGCCAGTTCCTCGTCACGCCGGGACCGGGACCGGCGGCGGGCGCCGTAGAGCAGATTCCGCCGAACGGACAGGTGGGAGAAAAGGCTCGCTTCCTGAAAGACGTACCCGACCGGGCGCTCGTGCGGCTTGCGGCAAATCCGCGCCGAATCGTCCTGCCAGACCTGCTCCCCGACCGCGAGGCGCCCCGCTAGCCGGCTGAGGCCGGCGATGCAGCGGAGGAGGGTGGTCTTGCCGCAACCGGACGGGCCGAAGAGCGCCGTGATGCCACGGGCCGGCACCTCGAAGTCGACGTCGAGCGAGAAGGATCCCAGCGAACCGGCGAGCCGGGCGCAGATCGCTCCGCCCCCGCTCACGCGGACCCCCTCCCGCCGGCTCGGCCCTGATGCACCATTGTCGCGAGGATGACGGCGAACGAGAACACGAGCATGCCTCCGGCAAGCAGGTGGGCCAGCGGCCACTGCAGCGTCTCGACGTACTCGTAGACGGCGATGGACAGCACCTTGGTCTCGCCCGGTATGTTGCCGCCGATCATCAGAACCACCCCGAACTCCCCGATCGTGTGAGCGAATCCCAGCACCGCCCCGGAAACGAAACCGGGGCGTGCCAGAGGCACGGCGACCGTCCAGAACGCGTCCCAAGGCGTCGCGCCGAGGGTCGCGGCAACTTCGAGCGGACGGTCCCCGACAGCCTCGAAGGCGTTCCGTATCGGCTGCACGACGAACGGCATCGAGTAGATCACCGATCCGAGCAGGATCCCCTCGAACGAGAACGCCAAGGAGCGACTGCCACCGAGGCCGGCCAGCCAGCCTCCGGGGCCGCCGGGGCCGAGTGCGAGGAGCAGGTAGAAGCCGAGAACTGTCGGCGGAAGCACCAGGGGCAGGGCTACGACGGCCGCGACGGCCTCCTTCCAGCGGGTCCCCGTGCGCGCGAGCCACCACGCGACTGGCGTGCCGACAAGCAGCAGAAGGGCCGTCGAAGCAGCGGCCAGCTGAAGCGTCAGCAGCACCGGCGGCCAGATGGACGAGGCGTCAGTCATGCGCGGGCTAGTCCTCCCGCCCGTAGCCGAAACTGTCGAGGATCGCCTCTGCTTCCGAGCCCTTGAGAAACGCGAGGAACGCTCGGGCCGCAGGGTTCCGTGCACCCCGCTCGAGCAGGACGGCGTCCTGCCGGATCGGCTCGTGAAAGTCGGACGGGACGATCCAGCGCGATCCCCCGGTGCGGCGGGCAATCTGGGCCAGCGCCACGAATCCGAGGTCGGCGCTCCCGGTCTGGACGAACTGGAATGCCTGCGCCACGCTGAGACCAAAGACCAGTCGCCCCTCCGCGCTGGTATAGGCACCTATCCTGCGCATGGTCTCGACCGCGGCGGCGCCGTACGGCGCGACGGTCGGTTCCGCGATCGCCAGCGCCGAGAATCTGCCCTCGTGGAGGGCCTCCGGGCCCGAAACCAACCCCCTGGCGGCGCTGTAGAGCACCACCCTGCCCGTTGCGTAGGTGAACTGGGTGCCTTCGACGCCGAAGCCCTCCTCGATTGCATTCTCCGGCCTGCTGGCATCCGCTGCCAAGAAGACGTCGAACGGTGCGCCGAACGCGATTTGAGCATAGAGCTGGCCCGTCGATCCGAAGCTGTAGCGGACCGAGTGCGGAGTGGCCGCTTCGAAGGCCGCCCCGACTTCGCTAGCAGCCTCGCGGAAGTTTGCGGCCACGGCTGCACGCACATCGCCCGCTCGCACCGGCACGGCCGCCCCGACAGCCGGGAGCGCGACCAGCAAGCGCAGAGCCAGAGCGCCGGCTGAAATCCGATCCCTAGCCTTCGAGCGGTCCGTATGCACGTCGCGCAGCTTCCCTGTGCTCGCACCTGCCCGCGCTGCCGCACCAGCATGCGCCATCGGGTCGGAGAACAGGCAGCGATTCCCATTCTGGAATGTCACGAAGCGGAGCGATCATCGCGTCAGCAGAGGCGTGCGGTGGGCAGCGTGCGCCGCTTCAGATGGCCTGGCGGAGGCTCGTCCGGAGCGTGCTCTTCCATCCTGCACGGGGCGCGGCTCGGCACAACGGATCTATCAGGATGCAACGTGCAGCGCGTCCCCCAGCTCCCTGATCTGGGCCGAGCGCGTGACAACCCTGTCACGGCAACCCTGCCACCGGTCGCAGGGACAGTCCCAGACGCGACGCAGCGCGACAGCGAACCAGTTGATCGTCGCCAGCAAGTCGGCTAGCCCCGCGTCTCCGTGGCCGAATGCATGGTCGAAGTCGCAGCCGAGGCGCGCCAAGCGATGGAGTCCGTCGGATTCCATCTTCCACCTTGTGCGTTCCGCCCTGGCGATGCCCTCTACGTTGTTCGCGGTCACTCGCAAGCTTGTGAAGAAACTGCCGGTGGAGGTGGCCCGGCCGTTGCGCTCGATGACGCACTCGATCCACGTGCCGCGCGGAGCGCCGACATCCGTGCTCGCCGGCAGGCCCCTAGCCCAGCGAAACCGGTGCAGTGCGACGAATTCCTTGCCGTTCAGGTTGCCGCGAAACAGCCAGCCGGTCGACTCGACGGGCATGCTTGCCAAGCCTGTGTACAGGTGCCGGTGCGAGCGAGGCCTGCAGACGAGCATGAAATCCGCCCCGGCGTCGGGCGCCGCACGGCAGATCGGCTGGCAGCAGTAGAGGTCGTCACCGAGCAGCACGGGGCGGCAAGGGCCACTCGCAGGCGGTCTCCGAAGCGCTCTAAGGGCTTCAAGGCGACCGGTCGCGGAGGGCCCGTGAGGAGAGCGAGAACAGCGGGCTCTGGCGGTCGGAATCCAAACCGTCGCGTAGGTTGCCGATCTGGCTGTCATACAGGAATCTCGCGCACGCCGAAGCCGGTCCGGCAGTTGAAGCGGGCGGCCTCGCTCCCCCCGCAGCGAGCGAGTTCGAGCACGGATGTGCTCCTCGCGAAGGAGCAGGCCAAGACGCAAGCGGCGGCGGCGATGTCATCGGCGTTGGTGCGCCCATCGCGCTGGTCCGACAGGGAGCCGATGATCTCGCCGTAGGAGTCCGAGTGGGGTTCTAGAACGTGTCTCACAACTGAGGATTTTCGCCGGGGGACCGATGTCCAGTCCCAGCGCCGAAAGGTGGCGCGGCAGAACGAGCCGGCAAGGGCCACTCCGCAGCTAACGATTACGTGAGACGAGCACATTGGTAGCCCCCGGCTCGATGCTTGATTCCGCGGCATTCTCGGAAAGCAGGGTCGCCCGCGCTGAGTACCGCTGAGTACAGAGTGCGACCAAGCACCCGACACGCAACGCTGTCGAGACAAGCGCGCGCCGCCGGAGGTCCGGGCGCCTCGCTACACTCGGAGAGGATTCGGGCGGTTTCCCAGTGGCTTTCCCCGCCTCGGCCTTGCGACGCACGTGGCCGCTCCTCTTGCTTCAAGTCGGGGTCGCGTCCGCGATCGAGTTTCAAGACGTCGCCCGCGAAGCGGGCGTGGACTTCCGGCACTACGCTTCCAAGACCAGCCAGAAGCACATCGTCGAGGCGATGGGAGCCGGCGTCGCGATGCTCGACTTCGACGGCGACGGACTCTTGGATCTCTATTTCGTCAACGGCTCGGACCTAACGGCCGCGCCGGACGCGGGAGTGCGCGCGAAGGCTCGTCCCGAATACTGGAACCGCCTGTACCGCAACCTCGGCGATTGGAAGTTCGAGGACGTCACGCAGGAGGCGGGCGTGGCAGGTCGCGGCTACGGCATGGGAACTGCCGCGGCGGACTTCGACGCCGACGGCGACACCGACCTGTTCGTTTCGAATCTCGGGGAGGACATTCTCTTCCGCAACGAGGGCGACGGCACCTTCCGAGACCTCGGCCGCTTGGCCGGCATCGACGGTCCGGGGTGGTCTGCCGGCGCGGCCTTCCTAGACTACGACCAGGACGGCTACCTCGACCTGTTCGTAGCCCGCTACCTCGACTGGACCACCGAGAGCAGCAAGCCGTGCGGGCCGTTCCTGCCACAACGTCGGTCCTACTGCCATCCGCGGGAATTCAGAGCCGTCACTCACGGTCTCTATCGAAACCTAGGCGACGGACGCTTCGATGACGTCTCCGAAGCCGCGGGCCTCACAGCGCATCCCGGCAAGGGACTCGGTGTGGCGCTGAACGACCAGGACGCGGACGGCTGGGTTGACATATTCGTCGCGAACGACTCGCGCCCGCAGCAGATGTTTCGAAATGTCCGGGGGCGGCGCTTCGACGAGGTGGCAGTCAGGCTGGGGGCGGCGTTCGACGCAGAGGGCCGCGATTACGCCGGCATGGGAGCGGTCTGGAGCGACTACAATGGCGACCTCGAGCCGGACTTGCTGGTGAACGCTCTCGGCCGGCAGGGCTACTGGCTGTATCGCAACACGGCAGGCCGGTTCGAACCGGCCTCGGAGGCGAGCGGGATCGCCGCCCTTTCCGAGCTCCGGTCCGGGTGGGGCATGGGCCTCGAGGACTTTGACAACGACGGCTGGCGCGACCTGCTCGTCGTGCAAGGCCACGTCATGGACGACATCGGCGATTCCGACCGCGCCCTGTCGCACAAGGAGCCGATGATGCTGGCCCGCAACCTGTTCGGGCGCTTCTTCGACGTATCCAGCCGCGGGGGCGCTGCAATTCGCGCGCCAGTGCCCGGGCGAGGTGCCGCCTTCGGCGACCTCGACGGCGACGGAAGGATCGACGTCGCCGTCAACGTCAATGACGGAGCGGCTGTCGTTCTTCGCAATGTCTCATCGGCGGGGAACAGCCTGACCGTGCGGCTGGACGGGGCCCCCCCGAACCGCGACGCGATCGGCGCCATCGTGCGGGTCCGCACGACTGCGGGGCGCGAGCTGGCGGCGTTCCGGGGCCAGGCCGGGAGCTACCTCTCCACCGGCTCCCCAGCCCTCCACTTCGGCTTGGGATTCGGTGAGCGCTGCTCGAGCATCCTGGTGCGCTGGCCGGACGGGGCCACGCAGTCCGTCCCGGAGCCGGGCGGGCGGGCGGTCGTGATCCGCCAAACCCGGAACGATCCGAACTGAGATGGCACGACGCTCCGCCGCGGAGCCGGGGCGGCCCTCCGCAACGGCTAGTCAGGCACCGCCCACCACTCGTTCAAGGCAGCCCGCAGCTCGCCGACTAGCTCGGGCCGCTCGGCGGCTAGGTTGTTGGTCTCATGCGGATCACCCAGCACGTTGTACAGTTCCGGCTCGAGCTGCAGCCAGTCGGGGATGTCGCCTCGGATTAGTAGCGTGACGTCCCTGTTTGCTCGGCAGGGCAACACCAGCTTCCACCCGTCTTCGCGGACCACTGTCCGGTACCTCACGTTGGCAGCGGGATCCCGAACATCCACGGACGTGTGCGCGAACGTCGAGCCAAACACTTGCTTCCGGCGAGACAGCGCGTCCCGGTCCAAGAGGCTGATACCGGGGAGATCACCGACCGTCTCGACGCCCGCGGCCTCAAGCACTGTCGGGACGATGTCTATGCTGCTGGCCAGTGACCGGTCGTCCCGGCTGGGAGCGACCCGGCCCGGCCAGCGGATCATGATCGGTGTCCTCACTCCCATGTCGTAGGGCGACATCTTCGCCCGCGACGTCGGCTGGTCCTCGCGATTCCCCTCCGCGATCCAGCCGTTGTCGGCCACGTACAGCACGACGGTGTTGCGCAGTCTCTCCAACACACCGGGATCCTGCTCCACGGATCCATCCGCGTAGTTGCCGTCCAAGAAGTCCAGCAGCTGGCCGACCGTCTCGTCGAGCCACTCCACCATCGCGTAGTATTGAGCCACCCGTGGGGCGCGACCGGGCACTAGGTACTTCTCCAAGAGCCGTTCCGGGGGGTTGTGGGGGGTGTGAGGGAGAAACGGAGCGTACCAGACGAAAAACGGGCCCTCGCCGGCCGAGACGTCAGATTGGGGCGCGGACCGGCCGAGTCTGGACCGGGCGAACTCGAATACGGGCCCCATGCCTTCCCGGCCGATAGCGAGGCCGTCGTCACCGTGCCTGCCTCGGTTCGACACGACGCCGTGGGTCATGGCCTCGTCAAAGCCGTGATTTACCGGATCCCCCTCCCACCACTTGCCCGACTGATGGCTGGAGTAGCCGGAACGGGCGAGCACCTCCATGACGTTCAGGTTGCTCGCGAAGACCTCCTCCATGTCGGCCCGGTTGGCGGGGTCGCGGGGCTTGCCCGGCGGGTCGTTTCCGGTAATCCGGTGCTGGTGCGGATACAGGCCTGTAGCGATCGTCGCAAGGCTCGGACGGCAAACCGGGGCCGGCACGTAGCCCCGCGTATAGACCATCGACTCGGAAGCCAAGCGGTCCAAGAACGGCGTCCGGACGACGGGATGCCCCATGAAGCCGTAGTCGGGCCAGCCGTGGTCGTCCGAGATGATCAGGACGATGTTGGGCGAGAGCTGCGAGCTGTTCGCCGGTCCGCAGGCCAAGCCGACCGCAAGGGCCGCGAGCGCCGGTAGCCAGAGCCGTCTGCGGGGCATGCCCCCTCCCTGCTCCCCCAAACCAGGCCAGCCGGGCTCAATAGCCCTTCTCCTTGTCCACCACGTTCAGCAGCGGCATGCCGTCCGCGAAGCGCTGGATGTTGGACTTCACGATGCCAAGCATCCGCCCGCGGTCCATGTCGGACCGGCCGGCGATGTGCGGCGTGATGACGACGTTCTCCATCTTCCAGAGCGCGTGGCCCTTGGGGAGGGGCTCGGGATCCGTCACGTCGACGCCCGCGCCGGCCAGCCTCTTCGAGTCGAGCGCCTTGACCAGAGAGCCGAGGTCGTAGGTGCCGCCGCGGCTCACAGCGATGAAGTACGATCCCTGTTTCATGGCCTCGAACTGGCTCGGCCCGATCATCCTGTGGCTGGCAGGGGTGTGCGGAGCGGCCATGAACACCACATCGGCGTCGCCAATCACGCGATCGAGCATGTCCGGCTTGACGATCCGATCCACGTACGGCAAGTACGCGATGTCTTCCGGGTCCACCCCGACAACGTTCATGCCGTGGGCCCAAGCGCGGATCGCAATCTGCAGGCCGATCCCGCCCATGCCGATTACGAGGGCGTTCTTCCCGTTGAGCTCGAGCAAGGTGTATGGCCTTCCCTGCCAGTTCTCGTCCGCCTGGCGCTCCAGGTAGGTCGGGATGAACCGAGTCAGGGTCAGCAGCAGCGCCATGGCGTGGTCGGCGATCTCTGGCCCCTGCACGATCTGGTTGTTGGTGAGGACGATGTCGCTCTTGGCAAGCGCTTCCGAACCGGACTTGTGGAGGACCTGCTCCACGCCCGCGCTGAGGGTCTGCACCCAGCGCAGTTTCTTGCCGGCCTCCACGAGCTCGGGATTGATGTTGCCGATATAGGCATCCGCGTCCGCGATCTCGCCCTTGGCGGTTTCCGCGGTCACACGGACGAGCTCTACGTTCTCGGACGCCGTTTGCCAGTCCGCGATGGTTTCGTCGTTCTGGCCGGCGACAACAATCTTGAGCGTCTGCGCTCCGCAGAGTCCGACTGAAAGTATGGCGAGTGCGATCCAACGTGTCACTTGGGATTCTCCTGCGGAATGATTGTACTCGAATGTCGCGCGGCAACCGCGCATGGAGGTGACGCATGGATTGGCCGGGCGACGCTCACGCGAATCAACCCGCTCTTGGAGCTGCCCGTCAGCGCACCGTGCGAACGCAGATTGCAGTCCGCGCGGTTGGCGCGGTCGCACCCTCAGCGAGGGTGCTCCAAAATGCGGAGCGCCGCCTGCCACCGAAGGCGCCGGATCGAATAAGGCGGCACCAGCCCCGATGCCACGACCGATAGATGACCGAGGAGCGCAACCGGCCACGCCTCGTATTCTTCGCCTTCTTCGCCGAGGCTCGGCTCGAGTGATCGGTGTTCCGCTTCCCTCGGCCCGAGGCACCCGTCATCACGGCCGCGCGCACGATCCGCTCCGCCGAGGAGCGCCGAGGGGCGCACCGTTCTCGCGGACAGGCACCTAGCCGGCATCCTGCACCGCAGGCGAACGCGGAGAGTGAACACTATCAAGCGATCCTAGAAAGGAACAGTCGTTCGATTGTCTTGCCCAGCGGCAGACTTGGGCATGGAGTCAAGCGTAATTTGGGGCCCCATGGCAGCCCCTTCGTGGTCAGCGCCCCTGCAAGAGTCCCGGAGATGCGAGAGCAAGAAATTGCCGGACTTGGCCTGATCAAGGACCAATTGCGGCCTAGCGTGACTTACTACGCCCGTCGATTCTGCTAGCAGGAGACCTTGTCCGTCGATTCCGATGTCTACCGCATCCGTCTCGTTGGAATCAATTGGTACTCGCCACAGCGATCAGACTCCCCCGTACTGGTACTCGTAACCTCCTCCGGACAGCCCCTTGGCGGTCAGGTCACCGTCCGCCCAACGGCGCCCGTCCGTATCCTTGGGGAATTGTATATCTGAGTGACGATGACACCCCATCAAGCTAGGACTGCTCTGATCAGGGAGGTCGGCGTCTAGCTCGGACTCCTCATGTGCGGCCGAGGTAGGGCTAGACTGTGGACCTGCATCTGAAGCGCACGGGCAAGCGGTTTTCGCGGCGTAGGGGACTAGGGAGGCCGCCTGGCACGCCCCGGGGAGCCCGGTTTGGCGTGGCGCGGCGCCCCTCCAAGCCGATTTCAGACCCTCCGAGGGACGAAGACTTCGGAGCCCCTGCTCTCGACTGCCTTCACGAGTTGTCCGGGCCAGACGCGGATCGCGCTCGAGGGATTCCGGCTCCGAAGTGCGCTTCGCACCTAGTGCGCAGAGTCCGCCCGCAGCGGGCTGCCGCGCTCGGTTGGGCTGTGCCGCCGCAGTGCGCTGCTCCGGTCCGCTGCGGTCAACACACCTCGGCGGCCGCTCCCGCGTCGGTCGCGGGGACCCCGCTTCGCCACTGCCACTCAGGCCGCGACCGCGGCCTTGCCGGTCAGCTACCGGTAGTTCAGCGTCTCGGCGGCCAGGCCCGGCGCCATTCGCCGCAACCGTTCCGCCGTGTCGCAGTTGCGGGCGTTGCGCCGTCCCGCGAACTCCACGAGGTTGCGACGCGGATGGCGGACCCTCATCCGGGGATAGGTTCCGTAGAGGCCGCGCTTGAACAGGGCCCGGAAGAATTCGATGCCGTTGGTATGCGTTTCCCCGCGCACGTGCTCGCCTCCGGAGTGCTTGACGCCGTCGTGCGGGAACTCGTCCATGCCGGCATAGGCCGCCGCCTTGTCAGAGTGGACCTGCGCGCCCGGCGCGACCCGCACGCGCACGAAGCCCTGCAGGTCGCCCTCGGTCGTGCCCTGCAGCGGCCGGGCGGCCACTTGGTTCGTGGCGCGGAACCGTCCGGCCAGCGCATGGCGGCGAAGCACTTTTCGGCGGCTTGGTCATCGGGAAACATGTCGATCACGTGGATCAACTTGATGCCTTTTCGGAACTACTATCTGGGAAATATCTGCGTCATTAATGGACTCATTTACTGCAACCATTCTATCACAGAAATCCACTGATCACCTACACGAAGTCGGAAGATTGTTGCAATTATTATGTTGATTATAAATCCGGATGAATTCGTTGTGTCTGCACTCAGATATATGATTCCCTATCCTTGGATCGGAATCGCCCCTTGTAGTCCGGACAATAGGGTTGGTACTGCGGATTCCATGTTCTGGACTTGCTTCGAGAGTTATAGAGGATTCTATTGGTACTCGATCCGAATTCCTTGGAGTCAGTAAGCGCTGTAGTACGGCACCATACGATCTCGATCTGAATGTCTTCTTCACTGTAGATATCGTCCATGATGACCTTCAAATAGTGGCACACTGTTGGATCGCAGTGCAGGAACATAGTCCCAGCAGTCTTGAGGATGCGAATCATTTCAGCAAGACACTCTACCAAGTAGCTGAAATATGCAATCAAGGAGGAGTCTCCCAAGGCTATGTGCAAGCCGGCAATGGACTTATGCGCCAGATGATTGATCGACCTGCCGATGGAATCAACTCTCTGTTGGGCCGCATGATCCCAAGCCCAAGTGTCGGAGAATGCATGCACCCTTGCCGATGCACCGTTGCTCCTGCTCCATAGAATGCTGTAATCAGTCTTCGAGGTAATCGGGGGTCCAAATAGATCAGGTCGGCAACCCCGCCGGGCCATTTCCGCATCCACTCTAAACAGTCACCGCAATACAGCGTCCAGCTTGCATTCAATGCTCCCAGCCTCAGATTCTAATCCTAGAGACAGCCGCCGGGCGCGTCGCGCTGCGCATCAATCGACTTCTGCCCGAGATGAGCCGCCGACAAGTCCAGGTCGGAGCGCCATTCAGGCGCGAGCCATCAGCTTCGCTAGATCCTCCACCACGCCCGGCTTGGCGTCGGCAACGTCCTCCTGCTCGTGCGGGTCAGCCTCCCGGTCGAACAGCTGCACGCTCCTTTGCCCGAACCCCTCGACGAGCTTGTAGCGACGGTCCTGGACGAAGCGCCAGAGACTCCCGCGAAACTTCAGCGACGAGCTCGAATGGCCTCGGTGCTCGTCGCTAGCGGCTTCCAGCAAGGGCCGCAGGGACTGGCCGTCCTGGTATTCGAGTCGACCCGCCTCGCCGTAATCCAGGAATGTCGCCGTCAGGTCGATGAGGCTGGCCATGGCGGCGCTCTCGAAGCCCTGCCGGATGCCCGGGCCCGCAATGCAGAGTGGCACGCCGGCCGACGGCTGGAATGGGAGGCTCTTGCCCCAGAGACCGCGGTCTCCCAGCATCTCGCCGTGGTCGCTCGAGTACACGATGACGGTGTTGTCGTAGTCGCCGCGGTCCTTCAGCGTCTCGACGAACGCGCCCAGCCAGCGATCAATATTCTCGACCATCGCGGAGTAGTTCTGCCGAATGCGGATATGCTGTTCCTCCGGGACGGGCCCGTCGTAGCCGTTCGGCGGGCGGAATCCGTCGATCACTCGGTCCGGCCCCGGTATCGGCTCGCCATGGACCGGGTCACATCCATCGGCGGATGCGGGCCGACGAAGTTGAGCACGAGGTGCCACGGCCGGTCGTCTGGCGCCCGGGCGAGCAGTTCGAGACCGTTACGGGCGATCCAGTTGTCGCAGTACGCCTCGTCGGGCAACGAGACGGGCTCCGTCTCGCCCCACCACCGCTCCCGGCTGAGAAGGTCCTGGAGCGCCTCGCCTTCCTCGCTCCAAAAGAAGGTATTCCACTTCACTTCGCCCAGTCGCTCGAGCTCGCTGGCCCAGGCCTGGCCGAGCGGGGGCTCCCGAGAGTCTAGGTAGGCGTAGTACGGATCCTTCGGGCCGACCGGACTCCGGCGATAGGCGCTGGCTCCGCCACCCTTGCCGCCGTTGTCGATCATGTCGGAGAAGCCCCACGCTTCCATGCTCCCCCGTCCGTCGAGCCCCCACGAGTAGTCGGCCTTGTGCAGGTCGAGCTTGCCGCATCCCATCACGTGGTAGCCGCTGTCCCGCAGCGCCCTGTAGTAGGTGCGCCGATCCGTCGGGAAGTTCTCCCTGTTGTCCGCGAGACCGCAGCGGTCGTAGGCGCTGCCGGAGGCGAGGCACGCCCGCGAAGGACCGCACACGGGCGAATCGACCACGGCATTCGGGAAGGAAACGCCTCGGTCTCGCAATGCGGCCAGATGAGGCGTCGGGACGGGGACCTGCGGATTCCACTGGACCCAGTCGTACCGGTGCTGGTCGGGGAAGAAGAATAGGAAGTTCGGCCTAGCTGTCGCTCGCGGCCCCGGCAGCGAGTGGCATGCGCCCAAGGAAGCGAGGCTGCCGAATCCGGCCAAGAAGTCGCGACGCGTACCGGTCATCACACCGCAAGTATAGGCCCGGCAGGGCTTCCGCCCCGCCTGCGACAGCCGCCGGATGCGACAGGAGCGGAGGGACGGCCGGTCACGTCGACTGTCCTGCCAGCGCTACCGTCGCAGCGCGGAATCTCGAGGCTCGGACACTCGGCTATGCCAGCATCTGGCGCACGACCGTCCCGCCTACATCGGTGAGTCGGAAGTCCCGGCCCGCATGCCGGTAGGTCAAGCGCTCGTGGTCGAGACCGAGGCAATGCAGGAGCGTGGCCTGGAGGTCGTGGACATGCACCGGGGCCTCGGCCACCGTGAGGCCGAGCTCGTCGGTCTTGCCGACCACCTGCCCGCCCTTGATGCCGCCGCCGGCCGCCCACACGCTGAAGCCGTCGGCGTGGTGGTCCCTGCCGATACTCGCCGGATCGGACGGGTTGCGCCATTCCGCCAAGGCCGTGCGCCCGAACTCCCCGGCCCACACGACGAGCGTCTCGTCCAGCAGTCCCCGCTGCTTGAGGTCCTTGACGAGCGCCGCGACCGGCTTGTCGGTGGTGCGGCACTTCTGGCTGAGTCCCTTCTCCAGGTTCGAGTGATGATCCCATTGGGCGTGCTGGTTGAGCACGAAGCGCACGCCGCGCTCGACCATGCGCCTCGCCAGCAGGCACGTCGTGCCGTACGCCCGCGTCTCCTCGGCGTCGAGCCCGTACATCTCGCGGGTCGAATCCGTCTCGTCGGAGATATCGATTAGGCCCGGCGCCGCGGCCTGCATCCGGAACGCAAGCTCGTACGCGGCAATCCGGGAGGCGATTTCCGCGTCGCCGGTCCGCTCGATCTGCGCGGTGTTCAGTTCCCGGATCATCTCCAAGTCCCGCTGCTGCATCGCCATCGACACGCCCTCCGGATTCGAGAGGTGCAGGATGGGGTCGCCCTGGCTGCGCAACAGCACGCCTTGGTAGTTCGACGGAAGGAAGCCGTTAGTCCAGTTGCCTGTGCTGCCCTGGGTCGAGCTCCCGGTCTTGAGCACCACGAAGCCGGGCAGGTCGCTCGACTCGCTCCCCAGTCCGTAAGTCACCCAGGAGCCGATGGTAGGACGACCGGGCAGCGGGCTCCCGCTCATCAGCAGCGACTGGCCCGGGTGATGGTTGATCGCCTCGCCGTGCATCGAGCGCACAAGGCAGATCTCGTCGGCAATCTCCGCGGTGTGCGGCAGCCATTCCGAGAGCTCGATGCCCGACTGCCCGGCGGGCCGGAACTGGCGACGGCTCGCCAGCACCTTGGCCGTCGGCTTGATGAAGGCCAGCTGCATGTCCTTCACCAAGGACTCCGGCAGGGGCTTGCCGTCCCACTCGTGCAGTTTGGGCTTCGGGTCGAACAGGTCGATCTGGCTCGGCGCGCCCCCTTGGAACAGGAAGATGACGTTCCGGGCCTTGGGAGCGAAGTGCGGCTCGAGCGGGGCCAGCGCGTCGGGGCGCGAGACCGCGGCCCGGCCCTCGGCGCCCAGCAAGTGAGCCAGCACCCCGGTGCCGAGGCCGTAGAGAGTGCGGTCGAGGAAGTCGCGCCGCGACTGGATGGTCAGAAACTCTTTCGAGGTCATGGGCGGGTCACGAATTCGTCGAGGTTCATCAGGATGCGAGCGACGCCGGTCCAAGCCGCCAGAGCGCCCTTGTCCATCCCGTCGACCGTGGGCAGGGCGGAGGTCCCGGCGGCCTCGGCCTGCGCTCTCCGCTCGGCCACGTACTCGGAAAAGCCAGCCGTCTCGCTCGCCGTCGGCTCGCGCCCCAGGGCGAGCTCGTAGGCCCGGCGCAAGCGCCCCTCGAAGCCACCGCCCGGCGCCTCAGCCAACACCCGCACCGCGAACGCCTGCCACGCTTCGCCGAACGTCGGGTCGTTCAGGAGGTTGAGCGCCTGCAGCGGCGTGTTGGACCGCTCCCGCCGGCAAGCCGGCGCGCGGAATTCCGGCGAGTCGAAAGTCACAAGGAACGGATACGGCTGCGTCCGCTGGAAGTGGATGTACATGCCGCGCTTGAAGCGCTCCCTGCCCGAGCTCGGATCCCAGTCCGTGCCTCCCGTCTTGAGACCGGTCGAGCCGTCCGGCATCGCCGGCCGGAACCCGGGGCCGCCGACGTCGTGATGCACGAGACCCGACGAGACCAGCGCGCGGTCCCAGATCAACTCGGCCGGGAGGCGCAAGCGAGTCTGGCGGGCTAGCAGGGCGTTGGCGGGGTCGCGGCCCGCGGCCTCCTCGGAGCGGTAGGCCGCCTGCCTGTAGGTCTCCGAGGTGACGACAAGCCGGTGCACGCGCTTGACGTCCCATCCGGCATCGCGGAATTCCGCCGCCAGCCAGTCCAGCAGCTCGGGGTGGCTGGGCTTCTCGCCCTGCACGCCGAAATCGTCAGAGGTCGCGACCAGCCCCCGGCCGAAGTATTCCTGCCAGATGCGGTTGACCGCTACCCGGGCCGTCAGAGGGTTGCCGGCGGAGAACAGCCAGCGCGCGAGGTCCAGGCGCGTCGGGCCGGCGTCCGCCAGCCCGGGCAGCGCGTCCAGCGTGGACGGCCGGACTTCGATGCCCTCGCGGTCCCAGCTTCCCCTCACGCGCAGGAACGTCGGCTGCGGATCCTGGCGCTCGTGGACAACCCGCGCCTCGGTCCGCTGAGGGTAGCGTCGGTCCAGCTCCCGAATCTTCTTCAGCGCCTCGGGAAAGCCCAGTTCCTTCGCCTTGTCGCCTCCCACGATAAGGCTGTAGGCGCGCAGGAAGTAATGGGTGATCATCGTGGCCTGACGCCACGTGCGCTTCTCCGGCGGGATGAGGACGATTTCCTGCCCGCCGTCCGTGTTCAGGCCGAGCTCCTGCCAGGCTAGGTCCCAGTCCAAGTAGACGCCCGGGTCCGCGCCCGCCTTGAGGCAGTCGCGCTCCCAAGCGGCTTGGACCTCGGGCACGCTGTACTCGTCCAAGATTTCCCGGTGCTGGCGACGGTATTCGTTGACCGTTCGCAGGTAGGGGCCCATCTCGCCCGGCACGGGCGCGTAGACGTGCGCTTCCTCGAGGTTGTCGAAGTACGCGAACAGCTCGTAGAACTCCCTCTGCGAGATGGGGTCGTACTTGTGGTCGTGGCACTGGGCGCAGCCGACCGTCAATCCGAGCCAGACCGTACCGAATGTGCTGGCGCGGTCGACCGTCTCCTCGAAGAAGTACTGGGCCGGATTCACGCCGCCCTCGCGGTTCCGGAGCGTGTTCCGATGGAAGCCCGTGGCGACTCGCTGCTCGAGCGTGGCGTCGGGGAGCAGGTCTCCGGCAATCTGCTCGAGCGAGAAGCGGTCGAAGCTCATGCCGCGGTTGATGGCGTCGATCACCCAGCGCCGGTAGCGCCACGCGTGGGGCCGCGTGTAGTCCTTGGCGTACCCGTCCGAGTCCGCGTAGCGAACTTGGTCGAGCCAGTGCATGGCCTGCTTCTCGCCGAAATGCTCGGAGGAGAGCAGGCGGTCGACGACCCGCTCGTAGGCGCCGGGGCGTTCGTCCTGCAGGAAGGCCCTACGCTCCTCGACCGAGGGAACCAGCCCCGTCAGGTCGAGCGAGACCCGCGTCAGCAGCGCCGACCGGTCCGCGGCCGGGGCCGGCTCGAGTCCCTCCCTCCGCAGCCTCTCGCCAACGAAATGGTCGATCGGGTTGGCACCGGCGGGCACCTCTGGCCGTCGGATCTGCTGGAAGGCCCAGTGGCCGTCCCCGGAGCCCGCCGGACCGTCTTGGGCAGTCTCGCCGGCGTCCTCGGGCCAGTCGGCTCCTTGGTCGATCCAAGCCCGCAAGACGCCGATCTCGGAAGGGGTCAGCGGGTCGCCTGCCGGCGGCATGAGCACCTTGACCCGGTAGCCCGCCACCATGTGGATCAGACGGCTGTTGCCTGAGTCCCCAGGCACGACCGCGGGTCCCGAGTGACCTCCGGCCAGCGCGTCCGCCCGGCGGTCCAGGCGCAGGCCGTTCATCGAGCTAGCCGGGCCGTGGCAGGCATGGCACCGCTGCTCGAGGAGCGGTCGAACCTCGGACTCGAAATCTACGGGCCGGTCCGTCGCGGGCGGCAGCTCGGCGGCCGCGAGCAAGACCGCGGCCGCGAGCCCAGCGAGCGTGACCGAGAGCACTCGACCGGCGCGTGCCTGCGACTTGCCGGTTCTCATTCGTCTCCCCGCTATCAACATTTCGCGATGACTCGGCACCCGGAAGCGCATCACATCCCCGACGCGGCGATCAGCGCCTCCTGCACCACAATGTCCTCGTCGTAGGAAACGTGGAGCGGCTTCTCGCCGCGCACTGCCGCAGCCAAGGCGGCAAGGTCCCCAATATACCGCTCGTAGGGCGGCAGGCCGACTTCCCGGGCACCCTCGGGATAGGGCCCGGCCGCCTCGACCAGATCAAGGACCAGCCTCGGCGGCTCGATCGGCCGCAGAGTGGCCACGCCGTTCGTGCCGTGGATCTCGAAGCTGCGGTAGCTGCTGCCATTGGCCGCGAGCGCCGCTCCCGTGACAAGCCCCAGCGCGCCCGAATGCTCGAACACCGCCACGGTGTTGTCCGCCAGGGTGTCGTCGAAGTCCCCGTGCTTCTTGAGGTACGGCGTCACGCGGTTAGGCCGGCCCAGCAGGCGCACGAGCGGGTCGATGACGTGAGGGCCCAGCTCGAACATCTGGCCTCCGCGAAACCTCGCCCAGTCCCGGCGCGCGTCCTCGCCCAAGGTCTTGTGCATCGCGGCCTGGACCAAGTGGATCTCGCCCAGCCAACCCCGGCGCGCAGCTTCCAGCATGCGGTTGAGGCCCGGGTGGTAGCGCCACATGTACCCCTGCTGGACCACCAGCCCCTTGCGCGACGCGACGCCGAGAATGTCCCGGAGCGACTCCACGTCGAGCGCCGGCGGCTTCTCCAGGTGGAGGTGCTTCCCGGCCTCGACCGTGCGCAACCCGTCACGGGCGTGGTCCGCCACCGGCCCTTCCACCGCGACGGCGTCGATCGAGGAATCGCCGAGCAGCCGGTCGGGATCCGCGATGCGGATTCCCTGCTCCTTGTACTTGGCGCGGACGCTCGCGTCGTCGTCCCACAAGCCTGCGATCTCGTAGTCGCGCGACCGCGAGGCCGCGCGGATCTTGCCGGCGCCGTGCGAGTGGCTGGCCCCGAGGAACGCGATGCGGACGGCTCGGCCGGGCGTGGAAGACGCGGCCAGCGGCGCAGCCAGGCCGGCCGCCAGGAACGTGCGACGAATCACGGGAATCGACCTCCGCGACAATCGTACCCTCTCGACCGGCCCGAGGCCAGCCCGAGAGACGCGGGACCGCGGAGAATCGGGCCGCCCTCGCGGAAACCGGGCCGACCCACTCTGGGAGTAGCCGCCCCGAGACAAGAGGACCGTCCGGCCGCCCGACCTTGCCGTCCGCCACGTGCTAGCCGCCGCGTGACCGGGAGGCAGCGGCGGCTCATAACCCGTGTCTCCGGTTGCGCCGACGGCAACCGGCCGGCGCACGTCTCCTAGAAGACGAGCTTCAGGCCCATCTGGACCAAGCGAGGCGGGCGCGCCGAGCTGACCAGCCCGAAGTTCCGGTTGGCGACGCTCCCGTTGGGATTGCGGAACTGGGCGTGGTTGAACGCGTTGAACATCTCCACGCGGAGCTGCACGTAGGTGGATTCCGAGACGGTGAACTCCTTCTGGATCCCGATGTCGAAGACGTTGCGTCCCGGCCCGCTGATGGGCGCGCGCGACGAATTGCCGAAGTAGCCGCGCTCGGTGTTCTCGAAGCACTTGGTGTCGATGAACTGCAGGCTGCTCCTCAGGTCGGCACCTTGCAGTTCGCCGGAGCAAATTCGGTTGGGACGATGCCCGACGAACGGGCTGCCGGTACGGTTCGGAACGGTGATGAAGATCGGGAGACCGCTGGAAAAGGTCGCGATCGTGGTCAGCTGCCACCCGCCTACCGCGTAATCGAGACCCCTCGGCATGGCGGACCCCATAGCCCGTCCCCGCCCGAAAGGCAGTTGCCAGAGCAGGCTGATCACGCCGCGGTGCTTGATGTTGAACGAAGTCGGACCCTTGTCGAGCGCGCGGTGGTTCGCGATCTGGTTGTTCGTCGCACCACCTAGCTCCCATCCGTCGTAGAGCGCCTTGCCGAAGGTGTACTCAGCGCGGAAGTCGACCCCGTGCGAGAAGCTGTGGTGGTAGCGGCCGACAAGGGCGTTGTAGCTCGAATTCGCGTTGAAGTCCGACTGGAGGATCGAGCGGTATCGCAGGTAGGGCCGGGTCGCCCGGTCGCAGAACAGGTCCGATCCGACTCGGCACTGATTGTTGTCGTAGCGGTTCTGCTGACGGTGGCCGCTGTTGCCCAGATAACTGATCTCCAGCAGGTCGTCGGGGGTCAGCTCCCGCTGGATCGACAGGTTCCACTGCTGGACGTACGGGGTGCGCCCCTCTTCCTGAAGCGTGAACGGCGTGATGCCGCCGGGCAGGTCGCGCGCGAAGTTCTCGTCGATCGGCGGCAGCGGCACGACCGGGTAGATGTTGACTCCCGGGACGAACTCGGGCATCAGCTTGCCGGTGTTGATCACGTCGATGCTGTTCGTGAACGGCGGTCCTACCGCGGAGAACTGGAGCTCGATCAGCTGCATGTCGGAGAAGTAGGCGCCCGCGCCCGCGCGGACGACGGTTTTTTCGTCAAGCTGCCACGCCACACCGAGCCGGGGCGCGAAATTGTCGCTGTCCGGCTGGATGACGCGAGGATCGACCTGCCCCAGGACCGCGAATTCCAAGAGACCAGTGGCCGGGTCGAAGCCATGCGGATAGTCGGCCGCCCGGCCGTAGGGGTTCGGAATCGTGTCCTTGAACCAGGACATGCCCCAGTTCACCGTCAGGTTCCGCCGGACCTTCCACGTGTCTTGGATGTACGGGTTGTACTGCGTGTGGCGGTACTGCAACATCGGCAAGCCGCGCGTGCTGCCCCTGTCGGGCATCCCCAGCAGGTAATCGACGAACGCGTTGCCGCTGTCCCCCCCGCTCGGCACGAGCTTGCCGGCGGCGTTCCGCGTGAGCTGGGCCGAGTAGACCCGGTTGTAGCGCAGGTTGCCGTGGGCGCCCGCGTTGGCGTTCTGCTGCCAGGTCCTGCGGTATCGGATGCTGGACCCGAAGCGGTACTGGTGGTTGCCCGCAATGTAGCTGACGCCGAAATCTAGCTGGTAGTTGTTGTCGATGTTCCCGAGGTCGCCGTTGGAGCGCCCGAACCCGCTGAATCCCTGGATCCCCTGCGAGAAGACGCCGCGCGTGTCGAACGTGCCGGTGATGCCAAGCGGGGTGAGAATGTCGCCGACCTCGCGCGCCTCGTTGCTGAACAGCGCCTGGTTGCGCGAGATGCCCACGCGGAAGGTACTCACCCACTTGGGCGAGAGCGTGTAGGTGTGCTGGAGCATCCACATCGCGAACTCGTTCGGGTAGAACGCCCCGCTCAGGGGGAAGGCCCCGGGGCGAACTGCCGAGGCATCCGCCTGGATGTACTGGCTGAACAGCTTCTGATTCGGCGTGAGGTCCGTGTCGACGCGGACGTTGAATTGGTTGTCGTCGACCGTGTTCCGGGGATGCACGAACAGGTTGCTGGGCCGCACGTTGAAGCTCGAGCCGGGCAGGTAGTACTGCAGCAGGTTCTCGGAAACCGAGTTGAAGCGGCTCTTGGGGACGGTCTGGTTCGGAAACCGATCCCGGGTGCCTGCGGCCTCGTTCAGGGTGTTGGGGTCATGGATCACGAACGGGTCCTCGGTGAAGTCGCCGCCGAACATGGCCTGCGTTGGAGTGAAGACGCCCCGCGAGAACGCGACCCTCTCGCGCATGCCTTCGTAGCCCGTGTAGAACCACATCTTGTTGCGCGCGATCGGCCCGCCGACGGCGAACCCGAACTGGTTGCGCTTGAGCTCCTCCGGGCCCGGAGCGAAGAAGTTGCGCGCGTCGAGGACCGTATTGCGGACGAACTCGAAGGCCTGGCCGTGGAATTCGTTCCCGCCACCGTTGGTGGTCACGTTGACCATGGCAGGGTTCGGCCCTTGGTCGGGCATGAAAAAGCTCGACTGGACCTTGAACTGGTCGACGTTGGCCAGGGAGAGGTTGACAGCGAGCTCTCCGCCCCGCGCTCCCCGGATCTGGATCCCGTTGACGGTGTAGCTGTTGTTGGCCGCCTTGACGCCGCCCACAACCACAAAGCGGCCCTGGTGGCCGATCTGCCCTTGGAACGACGCACGTCCCTCGGAGGGCGCGGTGCCGCCCGCAAGCAGCGCGAGCTGCAGGAAGTTGCGGCCGTTTAGCGGCAGCTCGTTGACCCGTTCGGAATCGACTACTGTGCCGATGACGTTCGATTCGGTCTCCAGCAGCACGGCGGCCGCCTCGACGGTCACCACGTTGGTGACCTGCCCGACCGCCAGCTCGACGTTGACCACGGCGCGTTGGCCCACCTGCACCGCCAAGTCCGTCACTTCCTGCGTCGCGAAGCCGTCGCTCGAGACACGCACGGTATAGGCCCCGGGCGTGATATCGGGGTAGGCGTAGTTGCCCGCCTCGTTAGTGGAGAGAGCCTGCTCCGAGCCGCGCTCGACATTGATGAGGAGGACGTCGGCACCGGGGATGACCGCCCCGGACTCGTCCGTGACCGTGCCCGCGACCGACGCGCTGCCGGACACTCCCTGCGCCCACACTGCGCTCGCGAGCGCCAGAACACCGACACCCAGCCGACAAGCCAAAAAGATTCCAGATTTCATTCCATTCCACCCTGCGCCAAGTGCGCCACCGAGACGCACCTGCGTTCCTCGCACTTCCGAATCGACACCAAGCTACCCGCTAGGCACCGCGCCCGTCAAGCTCCGGCACCGGCCGGCCAAGCGACGGGCCGCTCCCTTCGAAGAATGAGGCTCTCGGAGGGCGGCGGCCGCCTTCATCGGGCGGGGCGAGGGCCCAACGGGAACGGCCCAGTTCCCAATCGTGCGTAGCAAGGTATAGTAGCGGACCATCGATTGCAGTCGATAGCGCTGAACGACTGGATTGAGCCCATCGAACACGCAGGAACGCAAGTTCGGGCAGGCCGCAACTGTCGATGACGGCGCGGGAACCGGTCTCGGAACACTTCCGCGCGCCGATTGACCATGTGCCGTTCAATCTCGCTCGCTTGCGCGTGGGAAAGAATCAATCAGCGGGGAAAGACCCGACATTCCGGCGTTGCTCCGCGGGTTCAGCGGCTCACTTCGCAAATCACTGGATTGGAACGCCCGGACGCGCTCCATCTCGGTCCGCTGAGCCATCCGTCGGTTTAGCGCGTTCGGCATCACGAAGGGGGCTGTGTTTCGCGGGAATCCTTAACGAGGACGGCGCGTCGGATGGGACAATTCGATCGGTGCCGGGAGTGGCTCTTAAGACATGGTCCTTTCGTCTCGCGGCACAACAGCGTCATCGCCGTCAGGTGCATTGCGATCACCGCCCGATCGTCACAGCCCGTTCGAAGCCCACCTACGCGGTGCCCCAGATGCTCCACCTTGCAGCCCGTTCTCAGCGCGCGGTGCCAGTCGTCGATGCGCCAGCGCCAGCCGAACCAGCGCAGGATTCGCTCGTGGTCCGGCCGCAGCTTCGCGCTAGTCCGCAGGAACCATTCCAGCGGCTGGGCCAGATCCACGGCCCGCCAGCGCAGTGCCACATTGCATTCCCGTTCGATCACAGAGACCGGCCTTTCACCGCCCAGCTGCGCGGCAAGGTCCCGGCAATTCCGCAGGCCACGCACGCAGCGGTGCAGCTAGCGCCATTCGGGCGGCTTGCTGCGATCGGTCCAGCCGCCCGGCGCGTCGCGCTCGATGCGCAGGACGCCCAGCGGCACACCCTCGCCGCTGACTTCCAGCTCGGAGTACGAGTTCGCCGCTCCATGCACTAGGGAGCGGCATAGCGGGGCCCGCCTCGCGACGGACCCCGCTCGCCGACCGCTGCCAGCTAGAACGAGTACCGGAGCATCAGCTGCACGCGGCGTGGCGGAGCCACGCTGTTGAGCAACCCGAACGTACCGGAGCGCGCGTTCTGGTTCACCCGCGTGAAGTTGACGGTGTTGAACATGTTATAGAAGTCGATGCGGAGCTGCAGGCGGTGCTGCTCGGCGGCGTAGAAGTTCTTCTGCAGCACGAAGTCGATGTTCTTGAAGCCGGGCCCGTACAGCGCTCTGCGCGACAGCGTCCCGGGCCGGATGTTCACGCCGTTGTCGTCCACTGGCGGCAGAGCAAAGGAATCGCGGTTCAGGTACTGGCGCTGGTTCGGTCCCCAGTTGCTCGCGATGGCCTGCGCATGGGTCGTCAGAATGTCCGGCCGGGCTCCCGGATTCGTGCTCGTGCTGCTGCTGACCGGGATCGTGAATCCCGAGCGCACCTCGAAAATACCTCCCACGGTCCACCCTCCGGCAAGGTGCTTGGCGGCGCTCTGCATGTTCTTTCCGGGGAGTTCCCAGAAGAAGTCGGTCGTAAACCGATGGCGGAGGTGGTAGGAAGTGGGCCCCCTGTTGTTGGGCATGTTGAACTGGTTCTGCGGATTCTCGCTGCGCCCGCAGCACGTCATGTCGCCGCGGAAGTGCGCCCAGTTCCACCCGTACGTGTAGTTGAGATTGTACTGGAAACTGTCTGCGAAGCGTCTCTTCAGCGACGTCTGGAGGCTGTGGTAGCCGGTAGAGTCCGCGTTCTGGTAATAGCGGAAGTTCTGACCGAAGTTGCCGGCGAGGCCTTGCACTTGGCTGAGCTTGAGGGCTCCGGTGTTCGGAACGAGGCGGTTCCAGTCGGGACTGTAGATCGTGCGTACGCCTCGGTTGCCGACGTACCCGATCTCCCACACGGTCGAGCGGTCGAGCTGCCGCTGGATGCCCAGCGAGTACTGCAGGCTGTACGGCGGCACCCGGTACGGGTCGACCGAGCTGCCGGAAATGTTCCCGCTCGCCTGGGCGCCGGCGAGCGCCACCTCGTTTGCGTCGCCGTATTTCAGCCCGAGCGCCTTGGCCGTGTTCAGGTCGGCTCGCAGCTCGACCGGAGCGTCCGGGCCGTTCGACAGGATCTCGATCGCTCCGGAGAACATGTTGTTCGGCATGTAGAAGATCCCGGCTCCGCCGCGAACGACGGTCTTGCCCTCGTCGTCCAGGGTGTAGGCGAAGCTGAGGCGCGGCGAAAACATCCTGTAGTAGGCGTCCCAGGCGCTGTCCGCCGGGCGGAAAAGAGCGCCTAGGTTATCGAGCGAAGCGCCCGGCTGCCCGAACGGCCCGTCGCGGTTGAAGACGTTGTCGCTGATCCCATCCACCTGGTTGGAGCGCACCACGGAGGCGTAGTCCCAGCGCACGCCCAGATTCAGCATGAACTTGGGCGTGAGCCGGATGTCGTCCTGGAAGAAGCCGCCCAGGAACCAGCGCGTCCAGAGAAACTTCTCGAGCGAGAAGATGAACCTGGCCGAGGTGATGCGGTTCGCGAGCAGGTCCGCCTGCGTCTCGTACGTGTAGACGGGCGATTCCTCGTTGACGCGGGTCCCGCTCATGTAGCGGTACATGCCGCCCCATTTCAGGGAGTGCTTGCCGACCGTCTTGGCGAAGTTCTGGGTCAGCGTCGAGGTGTGCCCGTCCTTGGCGAAGACCTCGGCTCCTGGCTCGGACGGGTTGCCGAAGCCTCGGATGAACGGGATCTTGTTCGCGGCGAAGGCCACGTCGAGGCGGTTGATGGCGTTCACGTTAGTGCCCCAGCGCGTCTCCGAGGTCATCGTGGGGCTGATGATCCTGGTCCACGTGAAGGCGCCGTTCTGGTTGATGCCGTCCCACTGCCGACCGTTGCCGATCATCGTGCGCGGAATCCGGCGCAGGGGCACGCCGCCGACGTAGCGGAAGGTCAGGAAGTCCCTGCTCGACGCGTTCCAGTCGATCTTGCCGACAAAATGGTCGTCCTTGCGCGTCTCGTCGCCCTGGCCGCCCCAGAACGTCGTCGGCGAGAGGCAGCGGACGCCCGGCTCCAGACTCCCGCAGGCCGGGTCGCTCGGGTCGAGGTCGGGCCCGTCCGGCTCGGTCGGCTCGGGCCACAGACTCATGTACGTGGACGCATCGGGAAGGGCCTGCAGGATCCTCTGGCGCATGCCGCTGGACCAGACGTCGCCGGGCACTGGCGTCTTGCCGCCGAAGCGGTAGCCCTCGAAGGTCGCGAAGTAGAACAGTTCGTCCTTCTTGATCGGGCCGCCGATCGAGCCGCCGTATTGGTGGTACACGAGCGGCGCCTTCGTCCCGACCAGGAAGTTGTTAGCGTGCAGGCCGCCCGACTGGTACATCTCGAACAGGCTGCCGTGTAGGGCGTTCGTGCCGCTCTTGCTGATGAGGTTGACGTTGCCCGCGATGGTGTGGCTAACCTCGGCGGAGAAGATGTTCTTCGAGGTCTCGACCTCCTGGACGGCCTCGACGCTGATGCCCTTGATGAAGTTGAAGTTCTGGTACAGCGCCATGCCCGCGAACTCGGCGTCCGGCACGGCATCGACGGCGTCGACCGTCATCGTGAAGCCGCGGGGGGCGAGGCCGTTGATGGACAGCGTCCAGCCTCCGTCTGTCAGAGAAGCGCCCGTGCCGAGCGTCAGGATGCCCGTGATGTCGCGATTGATCATCGGCAGCTCGGCTACCTGGTTCTGGTTCAGCGCGATGTCCTGCTCGGCGTTCACCGTGTTCATGAGGGGCGCCTCCGAAGTGACGGTGACGGTTTCGGCGGTCGCGCCGATCTCCAGTCCGTAGTCCCGGTTATGGCGCTGGCCCGAGGCGAGCGTCAGGCCGGTTTCCAGATAGGACTTGAAGCCCTCCGCCGTGATGGCGAGCGAGTAGGTGCCGGCGGGCAGGAACACGATCGTGAATTCCCCGCCGCTGCCGGAGACGGTGGAGTATTCGGCGCCGGTGGCCTCGTTGGACGCTCCGACGCTGGCACCGGGGATGACCGCCCCCGATGGATCGATCACGCGACCGTAGACGGTCGCGGTGGTGACTTGGGCCTGGACGCCCGTCTGAAGCGCCAAGCACGCTAGGCCCAGCACAATCGCATTGAGAGCCCATGCGCGCGCTGGATTCGGTTGCATTCGTTGCACAGTTTTCCTTTCTCGACGGCCCCGCCGAAGGGATTCGTCTGTCGCAAGCGGCACTCGAAGCCCCTGAAGGGCGCCACAATTCGACTACACCTCGGTCCGCCTGTCAAGCCGTGCCGGCTCCCGCGGGGGCGCAGCGGCGCCCAGACTCGCAGGACAGCTCGCTCGACGGATTGTAGGGCGTCTCGAGTCGACAGCTGCACCTCGAATCGCCGGTTCTGCGTAGGCACGAGTGATTCGACAGGCGGTGCCGTTGGGGACCGCGCGGCGCGGTCAGCGCGGGGACGCCTTCGGCGGCGAACTCGAGAGAAAGGAGTTAGAACGCCATGTGCATGCATCGACCCGGCTCACGCCTGCTCCGGGCAGGCGCGCTCTGCCTGCTGGCTCTGGGCTTGCACGTGGGCTTGGAGGCGCAGGTCACGACGGCCACCCTCCAAGGCCTCGTGCTCGACCCGAGCGGCTCCGTCATTCCCGGAACTGAAGTCAACATTGCGAACGAGTCCACCGGTCAGGAGATGTCGAAGACCTCCGGCGAGGACGGCCAGTTCGCGATCACCTTCATTCCGCCGGGCAGTTACACCGTCGTCCTCACGGCCGACGGATTCAAGGCCACCACGGTCGAGGGGTTGCAGCTTGCGACCGGCCAGCGAGCCAACCTGAACTACACCTTGGAGATCGGTGCAACCACGGAGACGGTTACCGTCACCGGGGCGGCGCCGCTGATGAACACCGTCAACGCCGAACAGGACATCTCGCTGAACGAGACGCAGGTGGACGAACTGCCGATGATCAACCGTGACATCACCGGCATCCTCTTCTCTGGGCACCGGCGCGGCCATAACGGACGGCGGCTGGAAGATGTCGATCAACGGCCTGGCCCCGCGCGGCTTCACGATGACCGTGGACGCCGTGGATTCCGTGCCGGACGCCGAGTTCGCCGGACTGGCCCTGTACCAGAACTTCAACTTCATCAAGGGCATCAGCATCGAGGCGGTGCGCGAGGTCGAGACGTCGAAGAACATCTTCTCGGCGGAAACCGGCAACACGATCGCCGGCAACATCAACCTCATCAGCAAGAGCGGCACGAACGACTTCCACGGCAGCCTGTTCGAGATGTACCAGTCGGGCGGCCTGCATGCCCGCAACCACATCGTGGCGCAGAAGTCGCCGCTGGTGTACCACCACTACGGCGCCTCGCTGGGCGGGCCAATCTCCCAGAACAGGACCTTCTTCTTCGGCGTGTTCGAGGGTTACCGCTTCAACCGGCTGACGCCGCTGTCGGGGGACGTGTGGTCCTCCGGCATGAGGCAGCGCATTCAAAGGGAATTATATATCTGAGTGCCGACAACGCCATGTCCGACGAGAACTGCTGTGAGCAGGGAGGTCGGCGTCTGGCTCGGGTCATTCGAATGCGGCCGCGGTAGGCACGGCAAGGTGGGATCGTATCTGAATCGAGCCTGCCAGCGGAATGGACGAGGCACGGATAAGAGAGGCGCCCTCGCATGCCCGGTGGAATCCGGTTGGCGGTGGAGGGCACCCTTTGCAAGCCGATTGCGTGCCCTGCGAGGGCCGAAGACAGCGGATCCCCGGCGCTCGACGGCCTGCATGAACGGTCCGGGCCGGACGCGGGTCGCGCCGGGGGATTCCAGATCCGGCGCGCCCCTCGCACCGAGCGTGAAGCGCACCGAGCGTGAAGAGTGCGTCGGCAGCGGGCTGCGGCGCTCGGCTCGGAGGGCGCCGCTCGGGCCGCGACCGCGGCCTTGCCGGTCAGCTGCCGGTAGGTCAGCGTCCGGCCGACCAGGCCCCGCGCCATGCGCCGCATCCGTTCCGCCGTGTCGCAGTCGCGGTCGTTGCACCGTCCCGCGAACTCCGTGAGGTAGCGGCCGAGATGACGGACGCTCATCCGGTGATAGGTTCCGTACAGGCCGCGCTTGAACAGGGACCAAAACGACTCGATGCCGTTCGTATGCGCCGCCCCGCGCACGTACTCGCCGCCGGAGTGCTTGACGGCTTCGTGCGGGAACTCCGCCATGCCGGCGCAGGCCGCCGCCTCGTCGGAGCGGAGCTGCGCGCCCGGCGCGACCCGGCCGCGCACGAAGCCCTGCAGGTCGCCCTTGGCGGTGCCCGGCAGTGGCCGCGCGGCCACTGCGTTCGTGGCGCGGTCCCGCGCCCCCGCCACGGGCGTCTTGCCGACGGGCCCGCGCCCGGCGCGGGCCTTCTTGCTCTCGTGCTTGTTGCGCTCCTTGCCGCCGACGCAGGTCTCGTCCACCTCCACCGGGCCGGCGAACAGGCCCTGATGCCGCTCCCGGCACGCGCGGATGCGGTGCGCCAGGTGCCAGGCCGACTTCTGGCTGATGCCCAGGTCGCGGTGCAGCTTCATACTTGAGACGCCCTTGATGCCGGTGGTCAGCAGGAACAGGGCGACGGCCCGGGTGCGGTAGCCGAGCTTGGTGTCGGCCATCACGCTGCCGGTGCGCACGGAAAAGCGCCTGCCGCAGCCGCGGCAACGGTACGGCATCGAAGGGTGGGCCGTGCCGGACTGCACGCTGGAGCCGCGGCAGAAGGGGCATACCGGACCGTCGGTCCAGCGCATGGAGGCGAACCACTTTTCCGCGGATTCGTCATCGCGGAACATGGCGATCACTTCAATCAGAGTGATGCCTTTACGAAACCACTTCCCGGGACCTTTCTGCTTCATATACGACCTCATATATTGGAACTATTCTATCAAAATAATCCACCGATTGTCAACAGATCTCCGGAAGAAGTATGAAATTAATTTATGGACTGATAATTTGCAAAATCGGTTGCCTCGGCACTCAGATATATAATTCCCCATTCAAACGGCCGTCCCCGGCTCCAAGGCGTACCTGGACCTCTGGCCCGCGCCGACCGAGGCCGACGGCCCGGATCTCGACCCGACGCAAAGGTCCTGCGGGGATCTCGAGGCGGGCGTCCCGTGCATCCAGCCGACCGCCTTCTTCGCAGGGGTCGGCACGGAGAACCGCAAGGACGACCACGCGGTGGTCAAGGTCGACCACAACGCCGACTCCAACAACTTCCTGACGTTCCGGTACGTCCGCAGCCGGCCGCTGCGGAAGATTCCGAGGCTGATGCTGGGCAACTGGCGGACCTGGGACGGCATCCAGGAGAACGGGGCGTTCACCTGGACCCGCATCATCAGCCCATCGCTGACGTCGGAAACCCGCTGGTGCACGAACGTCAACGCGATCAACCGGCTCGACGGAGCCTACGCCTCGGGCGAGATTCCGTTCCTGCGGGGCTTCGGCGGGCCCGGCGGCGGCGCGGAGGTCTTCGCCAAGGACGGCCACACCTCGACGCTCGAGCAGAACCTGTCCAAGACCGTGGGCCGCCACGTGATCAAGTTCGGCGGCATGTTTCGCTACATGAGCGGCACGCGCATCAACGAGGAAGTCCCGATCTACGAGTACGCGACGCAGGCGGACCTGCTGTCTGGCCGGATCACGGCCGCGCGCTACGTCTTCCCCTTGGAGAAGTTCACCTGGCGGCGCTGGTTTGCCGGCGGATTCGTGCAGGACGACATCCGGCTGAAGCCCGATCTCATGGTCAACCTCGGGCTGCGCTGGGACTACGCGTCCGTGCCGCGGTCAAACCAGAACGACGGCATCAAGGGCAACATCTTCAACCGGGACGGTCCGTTCGGCCGGCCCGGGGCGACGCTGCGCACGGAGATGGGCAAGCAGCTCCTCTTCCGGCCCCCGCACCGGTTCTGGGACGTCATCTACAACATGTTCTCGCCGAGGCTCGGATTCGCGTGGACGCTGGACGACTCCGGGCGGACGGTGGTCCGCGGCGGCGCGGGCATCTTTTCATGCCCCACAACATTTTCGCGGGACCGATCGACGTCATCACGAACGGCCCGGACGTGCCCTCGCACCTGAACGCGGTGGGCCCGGCCGTGCAGGCGCTGGGCATCCAGTTCGGCGACCCCAACGAGGTGAGGCAGAAGGCCGCGACCGCGGGCAGCGTGATCGGAGGCAACTCGGTGGACCCACAGTGGGCGGCGCCCTACAGCGCCCAGTTCACCCTGGGGCTGCAGCGACAGATCTCCGACTCGACCGTCCTCGATGTGGGCTACGTGGGCAACCGCGGCGTGCATCTGATCTTCAACCCGACGTACAACCGGCTCCTGCCGCACACGGGCGGGAAGCTGTACAGCGAGGTGTTGGGACTGGAGGACTTCCAGAGGTTCAACTTCTACCAGGGAGCCGACTCGACGGGCTACCACAGCCTGCAGACCTCGCTGAAGAAGCGTTTCTCGCAGAGCCTGCAGTTCGATCCGAACAGCATGCCGGGTCCGGCGGGTCCCGGCCCGCGAAGGCGGGAAGGGACAATCGAAACAAGCGCAACTACCGTTTCCGCAACGGATTACGGCCAGCAATCCGAGGCGGTATCGAGCCCACTCCGCGCCGGCCTCGACGGCCATCCGTGGAACGAACGTGGACAGAATCTTCACGCGAAGTACCCTTCCAGGGCCGCGAGATCCTCGGCGGTCGGCTCGGGCTCGGGTTCCGGATCCGGCCCGAACAGCGAGGCGGCCAGCCTCTCCAGCGGCTCCCTGCGGTCCTCGAGGCGCAAGTGCAGGTACCCGGCGTGCGCCCCGGGCGCGGCATGCCCCAGCTGCGCCTTGCGGTCGGGCTCGGCCATGCCCAGCTGGAAGAGCCACGTGGCGTGGGTGTGCCTCAAGGCGTGCCAGTGGACCCGTCCGACGCCGGCGGCCGCCGCCGCGGGCTGGAGGTAGCAGCGCGCCAGCGAGCCGATCGACCAGGGCCGGCCCCGCGGGCCCGCGAAGACGTAGGCGGAGTCCGCGGGAGCCTCGTCGCGGCGCTTGCCGAGGATCGCGGCCAGCGGTCCGGGCAGGGGCACGACCCGCTGGCTCGAAGCGGTCTTGAGGGGCCCGCCGGCGCCCCGGCACCACTGCTCGACGACGGCCGCCGAGCGCGGCGGCACGATCGTCCCCCCGTCCGACTTCCACGCGCTCCCGAGGTTGACGCGGCCCCACTTGAGGCCGGCGATCTCGGAGATGCGGCAGCCCGTCATCAGGGCGCACGCCGTGATGTCCTTGGCGGCGCGATGCTTCATGCCGTCCAGCAGGGCCCGCGCCTCGGGGTAGGAGAGGGCCCGCGTCTCGCGGGTCCCGCCCTGCGGGATCCGCACCCCCCGGGCGGGGTTGCGACCGGCGTGGAAGCCCTCCTCGGCCGCGAACTCGAACAGGGCGTGGACGGCCGCGCGCGTGTTGCGCGCGGTGCCCGGGGCGAGGCCCGCCGCGAGCAGCTCGTCGCAGGCCCGCTGCACGTCCGCCTTGGTCACGTCCCGCAGGCGCAGCCGCGCGAACCATTCCGGGAGCCGGGCGAGGCAGAGGCGGGGCGATGCGGGCCGCCGCAGGCGCGCGAGGCGCTCTCTGTCGTAGTGACCCGCTGAAAAGTGACCGAACGTCTCCATCGAGCGCGGCACGAGATTGTTGTCGTCGAGCTTCGCCAGGTAGGTGTCCCAGAACATGCGCTGGGCCTCGCGCTTGGTGACGGCGAAGCGGCCCTCGGCCGGGGCGACCATCACTCGCGGCGACCACTTGCGGGCGATGCCGCCGCCCTCCAGACGCACGTCCTCGCGCCAGCGGCCCTTCCAAAAGCCGCCGGATTTCACGAGCTCCCCCTGCTTCTGCAACCGGCGCCGCGCCAAGTCCCCGACCTCGGCCAGGGATTGTAGCTGATTCGCCCTCATGCGGCCACATCCGTCCCGTTCGCGGCCGGCGGCAGCGCCCTCGCGAGGCCTCGGGCCGCGCCGAGGCGGACGGCCTCTCGCAGGCGCTCCGGATCGGAGCCCGGGGCGAGACGCCATTCCGCGGGGCGGCCGGCCGAGCGGGCGATCCGCGTCTCGCGCCGGTAGACCTCGAGGAAGGCCATGCGGGCCCCGACCGGGTCGCCGGCCCGCGCCAGGGGGGCGGCCGCCCGGGCCGCCCGGATCTGCTCGGCGGTCAGCCAGGCCGACTCGCTCTCGTCGCGCCAGCAGACGGCCCAGGCCTCCTCCGGGCCCGGCCGCCCGTCCTCGATGCGGTCGATCACGGCCGCCAGGGTCAGCCTGCCGTGATGCTCCGCCTGCACGCGGTCGAGGGCGGCCAGCACGGCCGCGCGGCCGAACGGCTCCAGGCGCCGCACCATGGCCGCCCGGGCCCGCTCGCTCAGGTCCGCCCCGCACAGCTCGGCCGTCAGGGTGATCGCCCCGAGCATCGCGCGCGCGTCGCTACCGGACATGCCCGCTCTCCCGCAGCAGCTCGAGAGCCCCCAGCGAGCTCTCCACGTTGGCCGCGGAGCGCTCGGCGCGGGCCGCCCCCGCGGCCGTCACGGGGCGCCCCCGCCGCCATTCCATGTGCAGCTTCTCGGCGTCGGCCAGGAGCTGCCCGACCGCGTGGCCGGCGCGGGCGTACCAGGCGCCGGGATGGCCGACGTAGAAGGCGGCCACGGCCGGCGCGTCCCCGCCCGGCACGCGGCTCGCGAACAGGGCCATCTGCGCGTTGACCCTCGCGTTGCGCACCGGCGGGACGCCGTAGCGCCCGAGGTAGGCCGCGGCGTAGGCTTCCCAGGCAGGCGCTCCCGCGCCCGGGCTCGCCTCGCGGGCCAGCCGGTCCAGCAGGCCGGAGGCCGAGGCCAGGGCCCGTCGCAGCGTCTCGCGCCGCGCGACGTCCGCCGCCCGCAGGTGGGCCGCGGTCACGCCGGCGTCGCGGGCTTCGCGCTCGAATGCCTCCAGCGCCCGCACGAGCCAGCCGATCCGCTCGGAGGCCGTCGGCGGGCGGATGCCCGGACTCGGAATATTTTCCGGATCGCCGGGACTCGGAATATTTTCCGGGTCGCCCCGGCCCGCCCGCAGCGAGCGCACGGCCTCGCGCCGCTCGCGGGGCTCGCCGGCGACCAGCTCGTCCTGCCGCTGGGGCGGGAGATCGGCCAGCCGGGCGGCCGCGGACACGCTGATCCGGCCCGCGTCCATCGCCCGGCGCAGCGACTCGGTGCCGTTCGCGCCGACCTTGCGCGCGTCGCGAAAGGTGCGCTGGTTGCCGAAGCCCGCCCTCTTCGCGGCCTCGGCGACGGTCGGCTTCGGAATATTTTCCGAGTCCGGGCGCGGGACGGCGGCGATCGGAATATTTTCCGACCGCAGGGCCTCCGCGAGGGCGACGCGCTCGCTCGGGGCGAGGTCCTTGCGGATCTCGTTCTCCTCCCACTCGGCCCACTCGGCCCGCTCGCCGGCGTCCGGCTCGATGTCCACCAGCAAGGCCTCGATCTCCTCGCGGCCCAGCCGGCGGCAGGCCTCCAGGCGCCGGGCGCCGAAGAGGAGCTCGAAGCCCTCTCCGGAGCGCCGGACGCCGACCGGCTGCAGCAGGCCTACCGCGCGGATCGAGCGCGCCAGCTCCTCGACGTCGCCCAGCTCGCGGCGGTGCCGCGGCCCGACGCGGATCTCGTCCACGCGCACGGTCACGCCCACCTCCGGCTGCGGGTGACCGCGAGATCCGCGACCGGGCACCAGAGGTCGCCGGAGCGCTCCCAGCGCACCAGGGCGGCGCCCGAGCCCGGCGATCCGAGCTCCTCCGTCACGCCCGTCTCGCCGGGTCCGGGCGGGGTCGACAGCGGCAGGCGCGCCGGGGCCGCGAGCGGCAGGAGCGTCACGCTCCGGCCGGGCCGGACCGGCATCCCGTCGCCGCCCCGCATGCACCTCAGCTCGTGCCGCGAGCCGGCGGCGACGCCCGGGCGCTCGCCGGCGAGGGCGCCGGCGCCGAAGCAGGACAGGTCCACCCGCGGCAGCTCCACCGGCTCGCCGCTCGCGTCGCGATGCCTGCCGCACTCGCAGACGCACTCGCAGTCCGCGCTCGCGTCGCAGGCTTCGCAGGCGGCGCACCCGCAGGCGCACCCGCAGTAGCAGCACCACTCGCACTCGCGGCCTTCGCGCTCGAACCAGCGCCGGTCGCGCGGGCTGGCCGCCGCGACGTCGGCCTCGGCGGCGTCGAGGGCCTCTTCCGCGCTCTCGGCGAAGTAGGCGCCCAGCTCGCCCTCGTGGACCTGGGTTTCGCCGGGCAGGGACTGGAGCGACAGGTACCGCACCGTCCAGGCCGCCGTCGTCCGGGCCGCCGTCATTTCGCCTCCTCCGCGGGCGGGGCCCAGTCCGGCCAGGGCAGATCCCAGCCCCCGTCCCGCGAGTCCGTCAGGGGCATGAAGAGCCCGATGAACCTGCGTACCCCCTCGCGGTCGGTCGCCCGCGCGATCGCCATGTCGCGGGGCGTCCCGCGGAACTCTAGCGCGAAGTGCGCGCGACAGCGTCTCGTTCGACAGGGCCGCCTCGCCGCCGAAGACGAATTCCCCGTTCCGTGGCAGGCCGCGGTCCACGGTCCCTCGACGAAGGCGCGCACGGTCATCGTCTCTTGCGCTCCGACGCGGCTAGCCGGCAGGCCAGGCACATGCGATAGCGGCCGGCGACGGCGGTCGCGCCGCACTGGATGCAGAGGCCTTGCGCGGCGCGGGCCTCGCGGCGGCGCTTGTTCTCCGCGGTCTCCCTGTCCCTGCACTCGCCGCACAGGAGGACGCCGCGCCGGGCCGGGCGGGCTCCGCATCGGGCGCACAGCCCGCTCGACGCCAGGGCGGCCCGCGCCTTGCGCTTCGAGCGCCGCGATATCCGCGCCTGGCCCTGCAAGCACTCGGGGCAGAGGGGGTCCCCCAGGCGCGGCACCATCCGGGCGCACCGCACGCAGACCCCGAGCGCCTTGTCTTGGGCGTAGCGCTTGCGCTGCCGCGCCAGCCGCTTCGCGCCCGTCACGGGCGCCCCCCGCTCAGGTGCCGCAGCTCGGGCGGCGGCTCCGGGATCGCGCCCATGGCCACCGCCACGCGGAAGGCCTCGCCGTGGGAGCAGGCGCTGCGGCCGCGGACGACGTCCCGGACGGCCTGGTACTTGAATCCGTGCGCGCGGGCCCAGTCGCTCCAGCGCACGCCCGCGGCGCGGTAGCGGGCCACGGCCGCGGCCACGGCCTCGCGGCGCTCGCGGCCCCTCACGAGCCGCCTCCCGGGAGCGGCTCCAGGCGCTCCTCGGAACACCAGCGCCTGCGGCCGGCGTCGGCCACCAGCACCCGCGGGCCGGTGGTGCGCGCGTGCCGCAGCGCGTCCAGGATCTCGACCGCGCGGGGCGGCCCGTCGCCGGGCCGGAAGAGGACCTTGCGGCCGGGCGCGCAGAGCTCGAGCTTCATGACGCCCGCCCCTCCGGACACCTGAACAAGCTGGACGGGTCGACCTCGACCGCGTCGCCGGCCCGGGCCTGCAGCCAGGGCTCGTCGTCGTCGGGCTCGAACAGGGCCGCGCCGCCCGGCGCCGCGCCCCGGTAGAAGCCCCACGCGACGCGCAGGTCCTCGATCCACAGCGCGTGGTCGCCGGGCGCGAGGACCTCGGCCGGCCGGCCGTGCGTCGCGAACAGCTCGCGGTCCTCGACCTCGACCGGCTCTCCGGGGCCGGACGGGTAGAGCGGCTCGAACAGGGCCAGCCCGGGTGGCGACGACACGCCCAGGAAGCGCCCGCGCCGGACGCGGATGCGGGTCACCTCCTGGCCGGGCTCGAGGCTGGCGAGCTCTCTCGACCTGCATTTCACGGCGCCGCCTCCTTCGTCCCGGCGAACAGGCCGTCCGCGGCGGGCGCGGCGGGCGCGGCCAGGGCGTGCTTGAGTCCGGACACGCCGCCGGCGGCCGGCTCCGGCTCCGGCTCCGGCGCGGCGTCGAGCGCCTCCTCGCCGGACGACATGCCCATGAGCAGGTCCGGCGCGTACAGCCGCGAGAACAGGGCCGCGGCGCGGTAGCGCAGCATCAGCTCGGGCATGGTGCGCCACTTGGAGCCGGGGCGGCCGACCCAGCCCTCGGCCGCGGCCATCTCCATCGAGACCGGGGGGCCCTCGAGCTCCTCCCCGCCGGGCCGCTCGCGGGTCCAGGCGACGCAGGCCCGCGACGGGCCCTCGCCGCTCATGCGGAAGCGCAGGCGCTCGAAGCGCCCGCAGGCGTTGCAGGTCGCGATCAGGAAGGTCGCGCGCCAGCTCGGGCGCCCGGCGATCACGTCCACGTTCTGCATCACCGCGAGCGGGGAGAGCCCCGCGCGGCGGGCCAGCTCGAGGGCCACCATGCAGTTGGCCACCGCCTGGCGCGCCGCGGGCGAGCCCGCCTCGGCCTCGGGCGGGGCGCGGTAGGCGGCCGGCACCAGCGAGCTGCGGGTGAGCATGGAGGCCACGCGCTGGGCCTCCTCGAAGCCGGACCGCAGGGGGTCGGCGGGGGCGGCCGTCCCGGCCGCGAGCGCGCTCTCGCTCATGTCGTCTCCTTCAGCAGGAACCGCCGCACGGGCGCGGCGACTTCGAACTCGGCGGCCACGTCGGGCCGCTCGCGGCGCAGGGCCTTCACGTCCACGCTGCGGCGGGCGGAGGCCTTCCAGGTGGCCAGCGTCTCCCCGGTGGCCGGATGCACCAGCTCGGAGGCCTCGCCCATGCGCTGCATCGCGGCCCGCTCGAGCTCGTCGCGGCGGGCCTCCAGCGAGCGCAGCTCGGCCCGCGTCCGACGCAGGTCCCGCAGGCTCTCGAGCGTCCGCTCGTCGGCCTCGGCCGCGCCGTCGCGCGAGACCTTCCAGCGCCTCCGGGCGTCGGCGGCGTCGCGCGGGTCCGGGGGGACGCGCTGGAGGACGTGCTGGTGCCAGAAGCGGCTCTCGGCCGCGACCAGGGCGGCCTCGAGGTCGGCGTCGCGGCGGATCTCGTACAGGGCCAGGCGCCGCTCGGCGAGGAACAGCACGGCCAGCCAGCACGTCTCCCAGCGCTTCACCGCCAGGTAGTGGGCCGCCTGGCACAGATAGTGCCGGGGCACGCGGTCGCTGCCCTCCTCGCCCCACGCGCCGTCGCGGCGGGCGGCCGTCTTGATCTCGAGGAGCGCCTTGCGCCCGACCACCTCGCGGTCGACGTGGGCCAGCATCCAGGGGCGCTCGCGGCGGGCCAGGGTGACGCGCCGCCGCCGCAGGCGCGCCCCGAGGCGCTCGCCGGCGGCCCGGGCCACGGCGCTCTCGAGGCGCAGGCCCCATTGCATGGCCTCGGTGGGCGCGGCCTCGGGGGCCTGGCCGGTCTTCTCGAAGTACAGCTCGAGCTGCGTCTTCCAGGGCGACAGGCCGAGGGCCGCCGCGGCGTCGCTGCCGCCCAGCCCCGCGCGCCGGGCCGCGACCTGCTCCGGAGTCAGCATCGCGGCGCCTCCTCCCGCGCCGCCGCCGCCCGGGCCGCCCGGACCCGCTGCCGGGCCGCGGAGCCTCCGTCGCGGCGGCCGGCCGGGGACTCGCGCATGCGGCGGGTCGCCTGGGCCAGGCGCTCGCGGTACCGCCGGCGCAGCGCGCGCCGGCAGCGGCGCTCGTCCCGCCGCGCCGCGAAGCCGGCCTGCAGGGCCCGGACCGCGGCCGCGGCGGTCAGCGCGAGCGACAAGGCCGTCAGGGCGAGGGCGATCTCGACGGGCGTCACCGGGCGCCTCCGTCGCGGGTGCGGGCGATCCGGGTGCGGGACGGCCGTAACCGATAGCCGCCCCGCGTTCCCCCCGGGGGACAGGCAGCCGGGGGGAAAGGGCGCGAGGCGGAGCGGCCTCGCGCTAGAATCGGAACGATCCGGGTGCGGGACGGCCGTTGAGAGCGGCCGCCCCGCGTTCCTCCCGGAGACAGCACCTCCAGGAGGAAAGTCATGCAGCCTGTCGAGGCGGTCCGCGAGATCGCCCGGGAATGCGACCGGTACGGGTACGCCCCGACCGACACCGAGTTCGCGCTCGCCGCCCTCATCGAGCTGCTCCATCGAGAGGGCTCTCTTTCGACGGAGGCGCGGGACGCGATCTTCGGCTTCTGGGGCGAGCGGATAGCGATTCGATCGCGCGAAGCACGGAAGAATCCCGGGTCCGAGCCAGCCGGCGGGCATCTCGACGCCGTTTACGCGCTTCTCGCCGAGTGGCCTCGCTGGACAGCAGGGCCCTGATCGCGATCGCGGCGGTCAGCGAGTGCGACACCGCGAGGGCCGCGAGGGCGATCTCCAGGTGCGTCACCGGGCGCCTCCGTCGCGGGACGGCCGTAACCGATAGCCGCCCCGCGTTCCCCCCGGGGACATCACCTCCGGGAGGAAAGCCATCAGGCCCGGCAGGTCGGCCGTCACGCGACGCCCTCCTTCCCCGCGAGCACGCGGGCCCGCGCCTCGGAAGCGGCCCTCTCGGCGGCCTCTAGGCGGTCGAGGGCCTGCGAGACGCGTGCCTCGAAGCCGTCGGGCGGGCGACGGCGGCCGCTCAAGATCGCGCTGAACGCCGACGGGTGGAGCTTAAGCTGGGCCGCCACGTCGACGTGCTTCACGCCGACCTCAGCGATCCTTACGTGGAGATGTCTCATCAGTGTGAGTGTCTCCGAGACACATGTCCCAATGTAAGTGTCTCCGAGACACATGTCAAGAACTTTTTTTTCTTAGGCTGGATGAATGCTAGGAAAACGCCTAGCTGCCGCAAGGCAGCGGGCGGGATTGAAGCAAGTCGAATTGGCCGCGGCCCTCGGGGATCGCTACGACCATGCGATGATTTCGCGGGTCGAAGCCGGTCACAGGACCTTCCGCTTCGACGGCCTAGTTAAGGCCGCGCGCACGCTGGGCGTGTCCCTCGACTACCTCGCCGGCCTCACCGACGAGCCCTCGCCCGCGGCCGTGCTCCAGCCCGCCCTCCTGGGCGAGCGCGAGGCCGACCTGGTGCCCCTGCGCGACGTCCGCGCGGCGGCGGGCGCCGGCGCGGAGGTCGAGTCCGAGCCGGTGGTCGGCCACGTGGCCTTCCCCCGCCGCTGGCTGCGGCGGCACCGCGTGGCCGCGGGCCGCTGCAGCGTGATCGAGGTGATCGGCGACTCGATGGAGCCGCTGCTGGAGGACGGCTGCTGGATCCTGGTCGATCACGAGCGGCGGGCGATGGCCAGCGGGAGGGTCTTCGTCGTGCGCACCGGCGACGGGCTGCTGGTCGTCAAGCGGGCCCGCCGTTCAGCCGGCGCGTGGCTGCTGGAGAGCGAGAACCGCGCCTTCGAGCCCCTGCCCCTGCCGCGGGAGAGCCGCGTGGTCGGCGAGGTGCGCTGGGCGGGCAGGGCGTTGTAGGGGGAATTCGCCCCCCTCCCCCCGGCCCGCGCCCGGCATCCGGCGCTGGTCGAGGTACTCGTGGAGGACTACGGCCTCGGTCCGGATACGCCCGTTATCCCTCACGCCAGCCCGGACGACGTGAGGGGCAGGAACACGGCGGGCGTCCTGCCGCTAGGGCTGGCGGCCCTAGCGGCCACTCATACGGAGCTGCGGCTCCTCATCCCCCCTGACCTGAGGGGGGTCGAACTCGACGCCTCCCAGTTGAGGAAGCACCTGGAAGGCGTCGCTACCTACCGGGTGGAGAGGGTCTCCTAGGCCCTCTCCGCTCGACGAGGCTTTCCCGGACGAAGAGGCCGCAGTCGCTGCATGAGAGAGCCTGCGATCCGCCCGCTCCCGGCGGCGTGCGCTGGAGCGCCCGTAGAGCGCCGCAAGGTCGTGTCCCTGTTCTCCGGCTGCGGCGGCATGGACTTGGGCTTTGTCGGAGGCTTCCGGTTCGGAAAACGCTACTATGACCGGCTGCCGTTCGAGATCGCGTGGGCGAACGACATCGACGGACTGGCATGCGACACCTACGCGGCCAACCTGGGCGGCGGGCACCTGCATCGCGGCAGCATCGTCGACGTGCTCGACACGTTGCCAGCGTCCGCAGACGTGGTGATCGGCGGCTTCCCTTGCCAGGACGTGTCCGTCAACGGCCGGCGCAGCGCGGCCGAAGGCAAGCGCACGATTCTGTACCGGCGGATGGTGGACGCGATCCGGCGCACGTGGCCGAGAACGTCAAGGGCCTGCTCATGTCGCACGGCAAGCCCTTTTTCGGCCGGATGCTTGCGGACTTCGCGCTGCCCGGCTACACGGTGTCGCACAAGCTCTATCTCGCGGCGGACTACGGCGTTCCGCAGATGCGCGAGCGCATCTTCATCGCAGGCGTGAAGGGCGATAGGCCGTTCGCGCATCCGGAACCACTGGACGGGCGCATGTCGGCGCGGGAAGCCCTGAGGGACTTGGAGGACGCCGACGCGGACAAGGACACGTCGCACGTATGGAGCAAGGCGAAGCGCAGCCCGGAGCAAGGCGCCAGGCGGCTGACCGGCGACAAGCCCGCGACCACGATCCGCGCCGAACACCACGGCAACGTGCAATGGCACTACAGCCGAAACAGGCGCATCTCTCTCCGCGAAGCGGCGCGGCTCCAGTCGTTCCCGGACGACTTCGATTTCGTGCGCGGAATGCGCGCTACGGAGCGGCAGATCGGCAACGCCGTGCCGCCAGTGCTGGCGTGGCACATCGCCAAGGCCGTCCGAGGGCACGTTGTTGACGCCGACTGAGTTCGAGGCGCTACTGGACCGCGCAGCGCAGTTCCTGACGCTCAATCTCCGTACCAGCACGCTCTGCCACGGCCCGGACCAGTTCGAGCAGGGCGTGCTGGCCGCGTTGCAGAACGCGGCCACCGATCTCGACGCGACGGTCGAACCGACCTACCACCGCCACGCCTTTCCCGACATCCGCGTCAACGGCTTCGGCGTCGAGGTCAAGTACAGCAAGCGCGACACATGGAACGCGGTGGGCAACAGCGTGTTCGAGTCCATGCGCGATCCGTCCGTCTCCGCGATCTACGTCATGTTCGGCAAGGTCGGCGGCAAGCCGGAAGCCTCCCGACCGCCCGGACCTAGATTGGTTGTGACCGTACCCCGACACTCTGACCAATTGTTCGGCTCGGGTGGTGCTGCCAACGAGACGCCTACTAGCCGATGTATCAATTGATCGTAGCCGTTGGATTGGCGAAGGATTCGCTCTCGAACACGCCGACCTTAGGCAATTTCGGGTGGCTCCCCTACGCTAGCTGGAGAATGTCGGGGACATGCTTTTCGCCTGTTTGCCAAGCTCGTCTAGACATCGCCGCGAGAGGGCTTCCGCAAAGTCGCACGGCAATGCGTTGCCTATCATGTTACACACATAATCCATGAACGGTGTGTCAAGGCGGTAGTCTCGGGGAAAGGTCTGGAGAAGTGCGGCCTCCCGTACGGAGATCGTCCGGTCGGCATTCGGATGACCAAAGCGGCCCTTGCTTAGAGTGGTGCAGCCGCCGGTAATCGTAGGTGACGGTCGGTCCCAAACCATCCTCCCGTATACATTGGTGAATCCGACATAGCCGTCACGGTGACAGGCCGGCCGGAGATGCTCGGGAATGTGCGCCCATGTCTCACCTGGCTTCGCCGCCTTAATGCGTTCGATGTTCTCGCGCGACAGTTTTCGAACGACATGCCAGTCGGACCGCTCGACCTCTCCCCTTGCCTTGGCCTCCGCCAAGGTGAGGGGTTCAGGCATGTTCTTGATCGTGTCACCTACCGTGCGCCAACGCGTAAGGTTACCAGTCGGCGTACCGGAATGAGTCGCGTCCGGGAGGGCGATCTCGAAGCCTTGACCACCGAGTAGGACAAATCGTCGCCGAAACTGCGGGACACCGTAATCAGCGACTTGCAGTATCCTATCTGTCAGTCGGTAATCGAGCGCCTGGAGTCGCGCTTGCATTCGACCGTATAGCGATCCGCCCTTTCGTGCCAATCCGGGGACATTCTCCATCATGATCGCCCGCGGCCGCATTTCCTCGGCGAGGCGGGCCATCTCGAGAACGAGTGCGTTACGAGGATCTTCCCTACCCTTGTACTTTGCAGTCAGGCTGGTGAAGCCTTGGCACGGCGGGCAACCTGCCAGTAGATCAATTCGGTCTGTTCCCGCGAGCTCGAAAAGAGCGTCGCCGGAGACCGTGGCGATGTCCTGCTTCAGGCACCGCACCTCAGGATGGTTCGCCTTGTAGGTAGCGAATGAATGGGCCTCGATCTCCACCGCAGCGACAACGCGGAAGCCCGCGCGTTTGAGGCCAACCGTCAGGCCCCCAGCGCCGGCAAAGATGTCGATCGCCGTCGGAGTCATGTTCGTCAATGGCCGTCGGGAACCGCTGGTCCGGCGGCACGCTGACGCTGGGCCTCGCTGAGAAAATCCTGGTGCACTTGTTCCGATTTCAGGAGAAACGCCGTCCAGTCCATGCGCGTCAGTCTGCCTTTGTCACGATAACCATCAAAGGCGGCGCGCGGAGAACCGCTCAAACCGAGCCTGTCGCAGACCACGGTGACATGGAAGTCGGCCAAGTGCATGCGAAACGCGGTATGCCCAGGGTCGTCAAGGAACGCCTCCATGTTCTCGTAGTAGGTGACGATCCTGTCCATTTCCGGGTTCGACAGTCTATGGCCCGGCTTCTTGATCTCGATGATCTGCACCGTGCCTTCCTGATTGGACAAGACGAAGTCCGGCCGTTTGCCCGTCTTCTGGAAATCGGACAACGAAATGGACTGGCCGGTCTTGTCGTTGTAGTACTTCTCGAACTCCCGGCGCAAACTCGCGAAGGTTTGGTTTTCGGTCACCGGCGCCCATTCAGGGTTGATCAACCAGGGAGCGTCAGTGATCAGCCGCTGAAGATCGTTCTCGTCGGTGTCGTCGGCGTCCTTCAGAATTTCGAGGCGGTCGATGACCTTGAGGCGGTCTTCCGCGATTCTGCCGAACGAGGACAGTTCGGCCAATCGCGCCGTACGCAGGAACGAAGCTAGGACAGAGAGCGGCGTGTCGGCGCTGGCGACCGCTTCCTTCATCTTGGCGTTGAGCGTGATGTGGGGCGCGAGGGTGATGCTCAGATCGACCAGTTCGTTCACGACGCTGGCATCTTCGACATCCCCTCGGCTGATCGTGCGACCGAAGGATTCGGCGACCTCTTTCGCGCTTTTGCGAATGTCTTGTTGCTCTTCGGTCGGATAGGCGTTCTGGATGCGAGCGTCGACATCGCCCGTCTCGAGGAACAGATCCAAAGTCGCTCTCCGCATGGGCTCCCGCGACAGGGTGCCGATCTTCTTGACGATTCTCTGGCCCCAAGCTTGGAAGGCGGCAGCGAGTTCGTCCGACCAGAGGATGTCCCGTCGATCGGTTTGGATGAGGTCTTCTTCTTCGTCGAGCCAGTCGGCGTGGAGCTCGCCGACGAGATAGGAGCGGATGTTGTGCTCGCCGGTAAAGCCGGCCCGCTGGTTGAAGATGGATGTCTGGGCGGCGATCTTGCCGCGGCAGTAGATTCTCACCCCAGCCATGAGCTCGTCCTTGTAGGGAGCCTTCGAGTACGCCATCCAGCCTGTGATGGGGCGAAATATGCCCTCATGTTCGAATCCGGCCGACTGGTCCATCGCAGGAGCACCGTCGGGGTTGAGTACAGTTCCATTCTGCCCAAACGTGAGCTTCGTGTTCGGCATCGTCTGAATGTCGAAGGTGCCGACCGTCACCGGTGACGGAGTGGATTCCGTGTTGTCCAGAAGCTGGACATTCCAGTCCGTCGACGGGATACCAAAGCGTTGGGCGAGCTGGCGGCCGAGGACATTGAGCTCGGGGACCCTCCGGTGGCTGAAGTCCTTCAGGATGATTCGAGTCCCCGACTTCGGGGAGTAAGACTCATCGCGGTCGCCCACGACCGGCTTGTAGCGTTCGTCGGGCTCATCATCGAGCGCCGTGATGCCATCGTAGTAGAGGACGATGTGGGACGTGAGGTAGCCCGTGGCGCCCGGGGTCGCACCCCCGCCGTCGATGAAATCTCCGCCGGCACTGATCACCTCGATGGTCTTGCAGATACCGAAGGGTGCCAGCTTTCCGACGCCCTTGCGGCCCATGACCTTACGTCTGTAGCGGGGCGAACGGTCGCCTCGGCTGGTGTCGTTCCGCCGCTCGGAACCGACGACGAGAAAGAAGTCCTGTACCTGCTGAGGCGTCATGCCGATGCCGTCGTCGTCGACTTCGATGCTGAAGCCCTTGTCCGCCACGGTGCCTCCGGCTCGAGTCGCCAGAAACTGCCCCATCGGCGCTCGAACCGTCACATGTGTGGCATCGGCATCGTAGGCGTTCGCGATGAGTTCGGCGATGACGGCGGACACCTTGTCGTAGAGCTTGACCCCCAACTTGTCGACGGTAAGCCGGGAAATTCTCATCGAGTATTCGACAGACATGCTCAAGCCCCTTGGAAATCCGTGTGCTTCGCGTTCAGGGCCATGCTCAGGATGCCTCTTCGCTCCCGGGTTCCCTGACGCGCACATTGGTGATCGTCGGCTCCAACGCCAAACGCCTTCTCCAGTCCGCGATTGCATCGGGAGCGATACCGAGCGCCACTGCCGCCGCCTCGTCGATTGTTCTCCGGGCGCCACATTCCTCGGCCTGCCTCATGGGAAGCAGCTCCCTGTCGCAGACCTGATCGAAGGCTGCCAGGAAGTGCAGCGTCCGCGTTCCCATGCCCCGCTCCCGCTCCCGATACGAATAGGGCGGGCCCTCGCGGGCCCGCCCGGCAACGCTCTCGCAAAGGGTTCCGCTCGACGTCTCCCAGCGTACCGTGCGGCGGGGCTTCAGGGCCCTCGCACGGATCGCGCTACCGTGCCTAGGGTCCGCTGCCACCCCTATCCTCGGGGAGTTAGGCCGTGCACGGCCCCTCTACCCAGGGGAGGGTGGCAGCGGGTGCTGCTGCAGCTGCCAGCCCCGGCGCCCAGATCACGATGCTGACGCCGGAGCCAGCATCTCTCCATTATACCAGTAGGCGCGGCGGCGCGGGCTAGCGCCAGGCCGGCCCGGAGAACCAGGCGACGAGGGAGTAGCGCTCCCCGGCCAGCAAGGGCGTGACGCGATGCTCGACGAAGCTGGGGAAGACCAGCGCGGCGCCGCGCTGGCGCAGCGCCGCGCGGTCGGGCTGGCCCACGGCCCCCAGCCGCAGCGAGCCGCCCTCGTAGTCGCGCGGGTCGGACAGGTTGACGCAGACGGAGACCTTGCGGCAGCGCGGCCGCCCGCCCTCCAGCGAGCAGTCCATGTGCCGCTCGTAGACGCCCGCGTCGAGATGGGTGTAGTGCGTGAGCTGCCACTCCTCGCCGCCGTCGAGATCGAAGCCCCACAGCTCGCGGTTGGCCGCGAGAACGGCCCGGCGCACGCGGGCGAGCTCGGCGGCGTGGCGGGCGGGGTCGGGCCAGCCGACGGCGGAGCGGCGGATGTCGGGGCGCACGGAGCCGTCGCCGTTGACGGTGCCGGGGCGCAGCTCCGTGCTGTCGAGCAGCGCGCGCAGCAGGCCCGCGCAGTCGTCGACGGCGCCGGGCACCAGGCTCCAGGGGCCGTTCACGCGCGGGGGCCCTCCGCGCCGCCGGGGGTCCCGGTCAAGCGGCGCCAGCGGCGGCCGCCGGGAGCCTCCCAGGTGCCGTCCGGCAGCGGGCGCAGCGGGCGGGCGCCCTCGGCGGAGAGCTCCTCGTCGGACTCGAGCACCCAGAGGGTGACGGGGGCCCTCCCGCGCCGCGCGGCCAGCTCGCCGAAAGCGCGGAAGCTCTCCGCCGAGAGCTTGTCCGGGTCGCCGTCAGCGAGCATGCGGTAGCGTCGTCCGGCCATAGTTGCGTCCTCCTCCGGAAGCGCCCTTGGCGCCCTTGGAGCCGGGCGGCCCGGGCGCCCCCCGGTAGTCCTCGGGGTTGAACGGGCTGCCGGAATAGTAGCCGGCCTCGCCCTTGCTCCCCTTGTATCCCTTATACCCCTTGTACCCCTTGGCGCCCTTGTACCCCTTGGGGCCCTTCCGGCCCCTGGCGCCCTTGGCGCCCTTGGCGCCCTTGTACCCCTTGGCGCCCTTGTACCCCTTGGGGCCCTTGGCGCCCCGCGCGCCGTCGGAGCCCTTGGCGCCCTTGGCGCCCTTGGCGCCCTTGGCGCCCTTGACGCCCCTGTAGCCCTTGCGCCCCTTGGAGCCCTTGACGCCCTTGGCGCCCCTGTCGCCCTGCGCGCCGCCGAGGCCGGGGTCGCCCTGCCTCCCGGGCAGGCCCCGGGCGCCCCTGTCGCCCTGCGCGCCGCCGGGGCCGGGGTCGCCCTGCCTCCCGGGCAGGCCCCGGGCGCCCCTGTCGCCCTGCGCGCCGTCGGGGGCGGGGTCGCCGCCCCGGCCCGCCGGTCCCGGGTCGCCCGGCGCGCCCCGCTGGCCGACGGCCCCGGGGCGTCCGCGCTCGCCGCGCCGCTGCCGGCCGCGGGGCCCGCGCGGGCCCCGCGGTCCGGGCGGTCCGGGCGGTCCGGGGTGCCCCTCGCCGCCGGGCGGTCCCGGGCGTCCGCGCTCGCCGACGGGGCCGACGGGGCCGGCGTACAGCCGCGGCGCGCCGAAGCCCCCGGCCCGCACGGAGCGGGCGTCCGGGGCGCGCGCGACGATCGTCCACAGCGCCCCGCTAGCAGCCGGCATCCGCGTATCCGTCAGCATGCCCGGCCGCGTACCCGGAGGAGTAGCCCAGCGTCCGGCCGCGCCTGCCCTTGGCGCCCTTGCGCCCCTTCGGCCCGGGGTCGCCGCGCAGCGGCTCCTGGTAGACCTGGCCGATCGGGCCCGGCTCGCCGGCCGGCCCGCGGGCCCCGCGCGGGCCCCGCGCGCCCGCGTAGCCCCCGCGGCCGGTCCCGCCGGCCGGGCCGGGGCTGCCCCTGTAGCCCTTGGGGCCCCGGGGCCCGCGGAAGGGGAAGGACCTGAGGCCCTTGGTCCCCTTGGAGCCCTTGGTCCCCTTGGTCCCCTTGGCGCCCCTGTATCCCTTGGCGCCCCGCGCGCCGTCGGAGCCCTTCCGGCCCTCGACGCCCTTGGGGCCCCCGGGGCCCCTGTAGCCCTTGGCGCCCTTGGCGCCCCTGGAGCCCTTGGAGCCCCCGGGGCCCCCGGGGCCCCTGTAGCCCTTGCGGCCCTTGGCGCCCCCGGCTCCCTCGGCTCCCGGCAGGCCCTGCCGTCCGGGCCAGCCCTTGGCGCCCGGAGCGCCGGGGGTTCCGGGCTGTCCGGGCAGGCCCGCGGAGCCCTTGGGGCCGGCCGGGCCCGGAGCGCCCGGGGCGCCGGCGCGGGCGAACGCGCCGGGCGGGCCCGTCTCCCCGCGCGGCCCGGGCGGCCCCGGGCGCCCGGCAGGCCCGTCCGGGCCCCGGGGCCCCGGCGGGCCCGTCTCCCCGCGCGGCCCGGGCGGCCCGGGCGGGTGCAGCGCGGAGTCCGCTCGCGCCGGGCCGAAGTCCCGCGCGCGCAGGTCGTCCCGCTCGACGGCGGCGGCCTCCGTCGTCCACGTCGTCGTCGGCATCGCTCGCGTCACTGCTCGGAGTAGCAGTCGTCCTCGCCGTCGAAGTAGCCCTCGCCGTACCCGTCGTCGTAAGCCTGCAGGTAGACGTTCCCGCCCGGGTCTCCCGGCGGTCCGGCCGGCCCGGACCATCCGTCCGGCCCGCTGGGCTGGTCTCCGGCGCCCCCGGGCTCGCCGCCGGCCCCGCCGGCCCCGTCCGAGCCGGTGATACCGATGCCTCCGGCGGCGCCGGCGTCTCCCCCGGAGCCGGGACTGCCGCGGTCTCCGGGGGCGCCGGCGTCTCCTCCGGCGCCCGGGGGGCCCCTGTCGCCCAGGGAGCCCCTGTCTCCCCGGGAGCCGGGACTGCCGCGGTCTCCGGGGGTGCCGCCGGCGCCCCGGGCGCCGGGGTCTCCGCCCGCGCCGGGGTCTCCGCCCGCGCCGCCCCTGCCGGCCTCGCCTCGCGCGGCGCGCGCGCCGGCCGGGCCCCGGGCGCCGGGAGAGCCCTGCCGCCCCTGCGCCCCCGGGCCCCCCGGATCCCCCCGCGCGCCCTGCGCTCCGGGCGCCCCCCGGCGGCCGGGAACCCCCTTCGCGCCCGGCGCGCCGTCCAGGCCCCGGAGCCCCCGGGCCCCCCGGGAGCCCCCGGCGCCCTCGGCGCCGGGCAGCCCCGGGAACCCCTCGAGGCCGGGGAGCCCGGCCGGCCCCGCCCGCCCGGGGACTCCGGTCGGCCCGGGGGCTCCGGGCGGTCCGGCCCGGCCGGGCAGGCCCTTGGGCCCGGGCTGTCCGGGGCCGCCCGGCAGGCCCGCCAGCACGGGCTGGGGCGCGCCGAAGTCGGTCCCCCCGGCGGCCTCGACGCGCCAGCGGATAAACGCGGGCACCGCTCGGCTCCCCGCTCAGCTCTCCGGGGTCCACACCACCAGGCTGGCGCGCGTCCCCCGCCGCACCGGCAGCACGCGGTGCGGGTGCGTGATCCGCGACGGCCACAGCAGCAGCCAGCCGTCGTCCGCCGCGCCGTCGTCGAAATTCTGGCGCGGGAAGCGCAGCTGCCCGCCCGCGCAGGCCCGCCGCAGGCGGATCGAGCAGGACAGGTAGCTGATGTCCTCGTGCAGCCGCAGCGACGGCTGGCGGTCCGGGCGGTAGCGGATCAGGAAGGCGTCGCAGGGGTCCTTCCAGGCGGCGGGATGCCAGCGCGCCGCGACCGCCGGACCGACGACCGCGCGCAGGGTCTCGTCCAGCCACGCCCGCAGCGCCGGGTCCAGCGCGCGCAGGCGCAGCTCGTCGCCCGGCACGGCGTCCCCCTCCAGCGGCTGCCAGGCGTCGCTGGCCTCCGCTCTCTCGAGCAGCCCGGCGCAGGCCGCGCGCGACAGGAACGGCATGCCCAGGACGCCCGGCGCCAGCTCCAGCCAGCGCCCGGCGTCCGGGTCCAGCTCGAGCGCCGCCGGCGGCGGGCCCGGCAGGAACGGGTCCAGCGAGGCCTGCGGGCCGTTGGCGTGCAGGATCGCCGGGTAGCAGCCGGTGGCCGCGTTGAAGGCCGCGCCGTCGCGCCGCTCGACGGCGCCCTCCTCGCCGCCCAGCGACTGGAACAGCCAGGCCTCCGAGTCGACCCGCCAGGCGCGCGGGTTGGCCAGCACGGCGGCCTGCATCCAGGCCTGGTCGTCGCCGTCGGGCGGCAGGCCCTGCAGCACCCAGTCCAGCGTCTCGGCGTGCCCGGCGAAGGCGCCGCTGCACGCGTGCCGGTAGCGCTCGGCGACGCCCTCGCGGCGCCACGGCCAGTCCTCCCAGTACGCCTGCCAGGCGCGCTCCGGGTCGGGCACCCACTCGTTGCGCGGGGGCCACAGCCCGCGCTCCCCGGAGATCGCCGCCGGGCAGTCCATGCCGGCGAAGCGCGCCCAGAACTCCGCGGCCGGGACCAGCGGCAGCGTGTCGTAGCCGTCCAGCGCCAGCACGACGCGCCGCCGCGGGTCGGATCCCGCGAGGTCCTCCCGCAGCCAGCGCAGCTTGGGCATGCCGCCCTCCGCCGAGGCGTCCCAGCCCGGCTCGCCCGCGCCGAGGACCCGCGGGCGGTAGCCGAGGTCGCGCAGGGCCCCCAGCGCCTCCCCGGCCCGGGCCGGCTCGGTGGCGAAGACGACCGTCTCGAAGTCGAAGGCCGGCGGGGAGAGGCCGGCCGCGGTGGACGATTCCCAGCGCCCGGACGGCCCGGCCGGCCGCTCCCGCAGGCAGCGGGCCGCGATCCCCGCCGGCGGCTGCTGCCCCAGCTCGCCGCGCACGCGCGGGTTGAAGGCCGGGTCCCACGTCCCGCAGTGCCACGGCACGTACTCGTCCGCCGGCACGATCCGGTCCGGATCGACCGCCGCGGCCAGCCCGGCCGCGGCCTCCCGCGAGAGCCAGTAGGCCGTCAGCGTCCACGTGTACGGCGCCGCGCACCAGGGGCCCGGGCCCGGCTCGGGCTCGCAGCGCCACTGCGAGTGCAGGTACACCAGGCCGGCGCCGGCGAAGGCCTCCGCCGGCAGCCCGTCCAGGCGGGCCGTCAGCGCGGCGTCGTCCTCGAAGACGAAGCCCCCGCCCGCGTCGCCGGCGGCGATGCGCCGCCAGGCCTCGAGGTGCCCCGCGAAGCAGGCCAGCTCGCCCCACGTCAGCAGGGCCCCGGTCCGCTCCTCGCGCCAGCGGGGCCAGGCGAACAGCGGCTCGCCGCGGGCCGCGCTGCCGCGCGGGGCGCCGATCCAGCGGATCGCGGCCGGGTCCGCGCCGCCGTGGCGCTCGAGCTCGAACGCGACGGCCTCGCGCCGCTCGGGAAAGGCGTTGATGACGTAGGCGGGATCCATGTCGCTCCTATGCGGCCGGCGGGCTCGAGTCCGCGATCGTCAGCGTCAGGCGGTCGCCCGGCCGGATCAGGTCCAGCACCGCGATGCGCGGGTCGCCGCCCGGCAATTGGAAATAGACGTAGCTGTCGCCGACGTCGGTCATGTCGGCGTAGCGGATCTCGACCGGCCAGGGCGCGACGGTCTGCGCCGCCTGCGCGCCCCGCGCGAAGTACAGGCTCTTGCCGGAGCCGTCCCCGGATGCGGAGAACCATTGCCGCGCCGGCCGGCCCGTGACCTCGAAGTTCAGGACCACGTTGTCTCCGTCGGTCCTCCACTCGATGCGCTGGATGGCGAGCCCGGGCGCGAGCACCAGGTCGGCGCCGTCTTCCACCGACGCCGTCCGGCCCTTGAAAAAGAGGTAGCGCGTGCCCGGGCCGGCCAGGAACGACGCCTCCGCGACCACGCCGGTCTTGCCGTCCGTCCGCGTCTGCGGAGGATCGGACGGGGCGGCTCCGGGAGGATCGGACGGGCCGGCTCCGGCAGGCCCGGGATCGCCCTTGGCGCCCTTCGCCCCGCTCGGCCCGGTCGGCCCGGTCGGCCCGGTCGGCCCGGCTCCGGCAGGCCCGGGATCGCCCTTGGCGCCCTTCGCCCCGCTCGGCCCGGTCGGCCCGGTCGGCCCGGTCGGCCCGGCTCCGGCAGGCCCGGGATCGCCCTTGGCGCCCTTCGCCCCGGTCGCCCCGGTCGCCCCGGTCGGCCCGGTCGGCCCGGTCGAGCCCTTCGCGCCCCGCGGCCCGGTCGAGCCATTCGCCCCGGACGGATCGGACGGATCTGACGGGCCGGCTCCGGCAGGCCCGGGATCGCCCTTGGCGCCCTTCGCCCCGGTCAGCCCGGTCAGCCCGGTCGCCCCGGTCAGCCCGGTCGCCCCGGTCGCCCCGGTCGCCCCGGTCGGCCCGGTCGGCCCGGTCGGCCCGGTCGCCCCGGTCGCCCCGGTCGAGCCCTTCGCCCCGGTCGGCCCCGGAGGCCCGGCGGGCCCGGTGACCGCGCCTCCGGGGCCCGCCGGGCGGGGCTGCGGGGGCAGCTCCGTCGCCGGCAGCCGCGTCGCGTCGGGATACCAGCGGTAGCCGCTGGCGGTGGTCCAGCTGCCGTCGGCGAGCAGCTCGAGCGGGCGCAGGCGGGCCGGGTCGGTGTCGCGCGGCGCGTGGGTGTAGTACACGAACAGCTGCTTGCCGTCCGCGCCGGGCTGGCCGGCGGCTCCGGGCAGGCCGTCCGCCCCGGGTCGGCCGGCGCGCCCGGACTGGCCCGCCGCGCCGGGTCGGCCGTCGAGCCCGGGCCGGCCCTTCGCGCCGGGGTCGCCGGGGGTGCCCGCGAGCCCGGGCCGGCCCGCCGCGCCGTCGGCTCCCGGCAGGCCCTGCCGTCCGGGCCAGCCCTTGGCGCCGTCGGCCCCGGCGGCGCCGGTCGGGCCCGGCGCCCCCTGCTGCCCGGGCTGGCCCTTGGAGCCGTCGGCCCCGGCGGCGCCGGTCGGGCCCGGCACCCCCTGCTGCCCGGGCTGGCCCTTGGAGCCTTTCTCGCCGGGGTCGCCGGTCGGGCCCGGCACCCCCTGCGGGCCGGGCTCGCCGTCGGGACCCTTCGGGCCGGGGTCGCCCGCCGGCCCGGGATCCCCCTGGCCGCCCGGATCGCCCGGGGGGCCGGTCAGGTCCGCCCGCAGCGTCCAGCTCGTGCCGTCGAAATCGCCCAGGCTGCCGTCGTTGGCGACGGCGATGTCCCCGGCCCGCGGGCTCGCCGTCCCCGCCAGGTCTTCGGGCGTCCACGCGTCGACGCGGTGGATCGTCGCGCCGTCCTTGCCCGTCAGATCCTTGACGCGCGTCCACTTGCCGCTCGCGTAGGCGCCGTAGGTCCCGTCGTCGGCGATGGCCACGTCGCCCTCGACGGGCGCCAGGACCTCCCCGCCGACCTCGCTCCAGGCCGACACGCGATGCACCGAGGGGCCGCGCGGGCCGCGCAGGTTGGAGCGCCGGACCCAGCCGGTCGCCGTGAGCTCCCCGAAGTGGCCGTCGTCGGCGATGGCGATGTCCCCGACGCGCGGGTCCGCGATGTCGCCGTCCGTGGGCGGGAAGGCCGGCACGCGGTAGGTCGCCGCGCCCCGCGGGCCGGTCAGGTCGCCGCGCCGCTGCCACGCGCCGCCGGCGCCGAGCTCGCCCCACTGGCCGTCGTCGGCCAGGGCCACGTCGCCCTCCCGCGGATCCTCGAGCGCGGCCAGGCGCGCCGCGTCCCACGCCGCGACGCGGCGGATGCGCGAGCCGTCCCGGCCCGTCAGGTCGCCCACCCGCGTCCACGCGCCGTCCGCGTAGCGGCCCCACTGGCCGTCGTCGGCGATGGCCACGTCGCCCTCGATGGGCTGGGCCACGACCGCCTTGCCGGGCGGCCACTCGGCGATCTGGAACACCGCCGGGCCGCGCTCTCCCGGCGGGCCCGTCAGGTCGCCCCGCCGCTGCCACGCGCCCGCGACGCGCTCGCCCCACGCCCCGTCCGCGGCGATGGCCACGTCGCCGTCCCGCGGCGCGGGCACCGCCGCCAGCGCCTCCGGCGTCCACGCGGCGATCACGTGGATCGTCGCGCCGTCCTCGCCCGTCAGGTCGACCGGCGTCTTCGCCCACGCGCCGTCCTCGCGGGTCCACAGGACGCCGTCGGCCTGCACGTAGATGTCGCCGTCCTTCGCGGCCGCGGGATCCTCGTCCGTCGGCGGCCCCGCGCCGGCGAAGATGCTGGCCGACTCCTCGGCCGGGGAGGTGGGCGTGACCTCGGCCGGGCCCGCGGGGGGGCCGAGATTGCCGCTGCGGTCCTTGGCCCGCACCCACACGTAGAGCTTGACGCCCGCCGCGTAGCCGCCCAGGCTGGCGCGGTCCGCGCCCACCGAGGCGGCCTGGGAGGCCGCGGCCAGGTCGTCGGTCGCGCCGACGAAGACGGCGTTGAGGCCCCAGTCGGCGTCGGGCGGGTTGCGCCAGGAGGCTTCGAAGCCGCCCGGCAGGGCCAGGACCGCGAGGTCCGCGACGGCCCCGGGCGGGGTCAGGTCGCCGCCGGCCGCGCGCCGCGCCGCGCCGGACCACGGGCCGGCCTCGCCGGCCGCCGAGACGTGCCGCGCCCGCACCAGGTAGGCCTTGCCGGCCGTCGCCGGGAAGGAATGCCGCCCCCCGGCGGCCACGCGCGTCTCGGGCGGGCCCGCCGGATCCGCGTCCTCGCGCCACTGCACCTCGGTGGTCGGCGCGCCGGCCTCGTCCCACGTCGCGACCATGCGCACGCTCACGGCGCCGTCGGGGGCCGTGGACGCGATCTCGTCGAGGGCCAGCCCCCGCACGTCCGGCACCGGCGAGGGCTCCGGGACGGCGATCTCGCGGGCCTTCAGCTCCGGCAGCACCAGCGTGTCCTCGTAGGTGTCCGGGTGCGACTCGCGCAGCGTCAGCGCCACGCTCCAGTCCTCGCGGATCGCGGAGCGCTCCACCGTCATGCGCGCCCGCGCCAGGCCGAATTCGGAGCAGGTCAGCAGCACCAGGTCGCCCGGGGCCAGCGCCAGCCGCCGGAAGTCCGGGCCGGGGGCGACGGCCAGATCCAGCCGCAGGCTCTCGCGGCCGCGGCGCAGGTTCGTCGCCTGCAGCCTGGCCGCCGAGACGGGGTCGGAGACGAAGGCCAGGCGGATGCCGCCCTCGCGGCGCTCGCCGTCGCGCGCGACCGCCGCGGCGTCCTCGAAGAGCGGCAGCGCCAGGCGCGTCCAGCCGTGGTCGCGGGATTGCGCGATCTCGCAGGTGACCGCGTTGACGCGCTCCTGCAGCGAGGCCCACGGCCGCGCCGCGGGCGGCTCCGCGATGTCGGCCTCGCCGATCTCCTGCGAGGCCGCGGCCATGTCCGCGCCCGGCCGGAACAGCAGCCGGCCGCCCGACTCGACCACCTCCCCGGCCCACGCGGCGTCGAGCTGCTCCTCGACCTCGCTCGCGTCGTCCTCGGAGGAGATCACGCCGCCGACCGCGTAGCGCTTCGCCTTCGTCGTGAACCCGGCGTAGTCGGCGGGCAGCCGCCCGCGGACCTCGGCGGTCCAGTCGATCTCCGCCTCGCAGAGGGCGAAGGCCGCGTCGAACTCGCCCCGGTCGATCCGGCCGGGCGCGCGCCCGCGGCGCTCCGTCTCCCACCAGTAGCGGATCGCGGCGGCGTTGTCGGTCCAGGCCGGGACGGGCTGCCCCGGCCAGGCGATCCTGACGCCCTTGACGAGGAATTCGAGGGCGGGCACCCGCGTGAAGACGCGGTCCTCGGCCGCGGCTCTCCCCGCGCGCCGCGGCTGGTCCAGCCGCACGTAGACCCAGCTCAGGCCGTCCAGGCGGTGGTGCTCGGACCAGGGCATGTGGTCCCAGGTCCACTGGGTCCAGGAGGCGCCGGCGAAGTCCCAGCTGCCGGCGACCTCGCTGCCGTCCGCGGGCTCGTCGCCGTCCCCGCCGTCCGGGTCCGCGTCGAACTCGCTTTCCCAGTTCCGGTCGCGGCGGTATCGGACGCTGCCCGTCGCGTAGTCGTAGTCGAAGTTGGCGGAGTTCAGGCCGCCGTCGTCCGGGGTGAAGAGCGCCCGCTGCACCTGCGTCGTCTCGCGGCTCGGCGCGTCGGTCTCCTTCCAGCCGTCGCCGTCCGGGAGCGGCTGGCGGTACTTGAGCGCGCCGCCGCGGTAGGCCGTGCGCATGGCCGCTCCCTGCGTGCCGTCGGCCGCGAAGTACTCGCGGATCCGGACGCTGCCCTCGTAGCGGTCGCCCTCCTCCGGCACCAGCGCCCTCCCGCCGTAAGACCGCCCCGCGTCCTCGACCAGGTTCGCCTCGCGCCCGTCGATCCAGCACTTGCCGTCGATGCCCTCGCAGGCGCCCTCGGACAGGACCAGCCCCAGGTGCGCCGCGCGGCCCTCGGCCCGGAAGTAGGCCAGCACGCCCGGCACGCGGGCCCGGCCCAGCACCCAGCGGGCCGCGACCACCTCGCTCGCGACGGTCGACTTGGCCCCCGCGAGGGCCTCCATCCGCGTGCCGCCGGGGCGGGCGTCGCGCGCCACCAGGCGCATCACCAGGCCCGCTCCGTAGGACGCGCCCGCCGCCAGGCCCGCGGCGATCACGCCCTTCAGGATGGCGAACGCCTTGGTGGCGGCGGCGGCGGAGCCGAGAATCTTGCCGGCGATCACGCCGGCCAGCCAGCCGAACGGCATCTCAGCGGACCTCCCACAGGTCCGTGACCGGGTGCGCCCGCTCGATGCCCCGCGGCGTCCGGACCCAGCACTCGCAGCCCGGGCCGATCACGCCCGGCGAGGCGCCCGCCAGGCGCTCGCCCCCGGGGCCGAGGACGACCGCCGCCAGGGCGATCATGCCCGGCCGCGGCAGGCATCCCCGCGGGACGCGCCGCAGCAGCGGCTCGGCGTCCAGCACCGCGGCCCAGCCGTCCCGCAGCGAGCCGTGCTCGCGGGGAGCTCGCAGGATCGCCTCGCGCTCGCCGAGGCCGTCGGTCCAGGCCGGCAGGGCCAGCGAGGGCTCGCGGCCCGACAGGGCCCGCACGACCGCTCGCAGCAGCGTCACGCAGTCGCGCTCGCGCCAGGCGGACGGCCCGAGGCCCTCGGACTCGAGGGCGTCGCGGACCCGCCGCGCCCGCTCGCGCCCGGCTGGGCCGGCTAGGGCGGCCACGCCGTCTCCACTCCCTGGCGGGCCAGCGCCCGCATGTGCTCGAGGCCCAGGTCGGCCGGCACGGTCCGCTTCGCGCCCCCGTCCCCGGCCGCGACCTCGCGGGCCGGGGAGCGCCGCTGCTGGTCCTCGTGCGACCAGCGCCGCGGCCGGCCCCGCTCCACGTCGCCGAGCAGGGTCTCCAGCTCGACCGCGAGCGTCCCGTCCTGCAGCGACCCGCCCGACAGGCGGCCCCGGTACCGCGCCCCGGGCACCTCGTGCCAGCTCTCGCCGAGGTCGGGGCTGTACACCCAGCGCACGGTCACCTCGATCGGGCCGGGATCCTGCATGAACCGGGCCCGCCGCTCGCGCGGCACGCCCGAGAGCGCGAGGCTCATGCGGCGCTCGGGGCGGCCCGACACGCGCTCGTGCTCGCCGATGCCGAGGGCCGCCCCGCCGGTCCAGGCTACCTTGCGGGCGTCGCCGCCGGCGTCGCCGTCGTCCGGGGCGAAGCTCAGCTCGCCGCGGCCCGTCCACAGCCGCGTCGCGCCCCCGGGGTAGGCCAGCTCGACGAGGTTCTGCACCCAGGGGGCTTCAGCCGTCACGCCGCCTCCTCCCATTCGATCGCCCACGGCCCGGCGAAGTCGGGATCCAGCCTCCACGGCTCGCGCTCGGGCCCGGTCCGGCGCGCCAGGCAGGTGACGCCCTCCCAGGCGATGCCCCGCCCCGCGGAGGGCGTCGCCGGCGGCTCCAGCTCGCAGCGGCCGCCCCGCAGGTCCGAGACCAGCTGGTACAGGCGCTCGCCGATGCGCACGTAGTCGCCCGCGACGAGGCCCTCGGAGGAGCCGTCCGCCCACACGCGCAGGCCGCCCGCGTAGATCCCCGCCGCCTGCACCGACAGCTCGGCCCCGGCGACGAGCGAGCCGCCGCTGGGGCGGTGCAACGGCGCCTCGAACGTGTTCCCGGCCCCCCGCAGCCGCGCCAGGAAGGCCTCGACCGCGCGCCGGTCCGCGACCGAGGCGCGGTCGGCCGGGCCGATCTCGAGCCGTCCGGACCAGATGCCGGGACCGCGCCCGAGCACCTGCGTCCCGCCGCCGTAGGGCGAGCGCAGCACGATCTGGCCGGGATGCCCCAGGGCCAGGTCCGAGCGCGTCACCGGCACGCCCGCCGGGAACGGGATCAGCGCCACGAATCGCCCCCGTCGCCCCCGTCGCCCCCGCGGTACACTGGGTCCGGCGCCCCGGAGGCGCCTCGCACCGCGTGACCGGCCCTTTCGCTCGCATCCCCGCCCTCCTCTTCCTCGCGTTCCTCGCGGCGGCGCTCGCCGCGGCCCAGCACGAGCCGTACGGCCGGCTGGATCCCGACCGGCTCGTGGACTGGGCCCCGGTCGTGGAGAAGGGCAAGGGCCGTGCCGCCCACGTGACCGTCGACGATAGACACGAGTCCAGGTTTAGCGTCAGGTTTACCTGCGCCAAGCCGGCCACGACTCCCCTCCGGGTATTGATAAGCCAGGCATTCACAAGCCTGTCGATTACCTTTTCCAACGGGCCGGCAGCAAGCGGCGCAGAGGCGGTCGCCGAGTCGCGGCGTCTCGCCTCGGATCCGCAAGAGCCGCTGGGATTCAGTCGACCCGGCGCGAGGCTGCAGCTCGTCTTCCGGAAGCGGGGCGAGGACTCGCGCGAGACGCTGCATTTCTTCGGCACGCTCGGCCCCAGCCCGCGCCATGGCGTGCTCTACGGCATCGACGCGGCGCGGGCGCTCGCCAGGATCCACTCCTCCGAGGAATTCAGCTTCCGGATCTTTCACGAGGACGCCAGCCTTCGCCTCTCCCCGGCCGTCCCGGTGACCGCCCGGGCGCGAGAGTACCTCGGTATGCTGGCGCGCGTCTGCATGCTGGACCTCAGGCACGCAGCGTCCCTCTGAGCCCCGACGCCCGCGCCAGGTCCGTTCTCACCGCGCCCTTCGCGAGCTCGGCCGCGTCGGACGCCAGCAGCGGCCGCAGGCGCCGGATCGCCGCCTCCACGCCGGGGCCGTCCGTGGACTCGACGCGGATGTTGAGCGTGACCGCGGGCGCCTCGCTCCCGCCGGCGAGCGGCCGCAGGCGGTGGTTCGGCACGATGGAACCGGCCGCCGCCGGCCGGAACAGCTCCACGCCGCTCTCGCCGACGCGGTAGATCCGCCCGGCCTCGACGGGGCCGCCGCCGGCCTTGCCGGGCGCCGCCCCGCCGCCCCCGCCGCCGAACAGCCCCGACAGGGCCCCGGAGAGCGCGCTCGTCGCCTTGTCGATGACCAGCTTCCGGAGCGCCATGTTCAGCAGCGTCCGGCCGATCTCCTTGAAGTGGTCCTTCAGCTTGCCGCCCTGCTCGACGGCCCGGGCCAGCCCGTCGGAGAGCGTCCGGGACATCGACTCGGACAGCGCCAGCAGATCCCTCTGGATCGCCTGGCGGCGGCGGAAGCGCTCGTCGACCAGCCTCTCGCGCGCCTCCCGCTCGATCCGATCCCGATTCGCGGCCCGCAGCCCGGGCGCGTCGCCGAGCTGCGTCCGGAGATTCTCCGCGGCGGCCGCGGCGGCAGCGGCGTTCTCGAAGAGCTGGTTCCGCCGCTCGTCGCCTGCGGCCGCCCGGGCCCGGCGCCGGAACTCCTCGGCCGCCGCGAGCAGCGCGTGCCGCTTGGCGGCGAGGTCTCGCTTGAGGCCCTCGAAGGCCTCGTCGGAGGCCGCCCGGAAGCGCTGCGACCCCTCGGACGCGTACTCTCCGAGGGCCAGCGCGAGCCGCTCCGGATCCGCGCCCCGCCGGATCGCCGCCTCGAACGCCGCGGCGTTGGCCTCGCTCAGCGCGGCGATCCGGGCCTCGGCATCCTGCGCCGCGGCCGCGACCGAGTTCTCTTCGATCGTCCCGGCCAGGCGCTCCATGCCGGCCACTCTGTCCAGGCGGGCCGCGAGCGGCCCGAGGTCTCGATTGCGGAGCTCCTCGATCCGGACCTCGACGCCCGCCAATTGCGCGTCGATCTCAGCGACCGCGTCGCCGTCGGCGGCGCCGCCGAGGTCGATGTCCAGACCTACCCTTCGGGCCTCCAGCCCGCGCAGTTGGTCCTCGAACGATCTGCGGGCCGCGGCCTCTCCCTCGGATTCCGCATCCCCGCCGGCCGCGCTCCTCGCGATCGTCGCGCGGGCGCTCTCCTCGCGACTCCGCAGTTCGCGGTCCTCGGCCGCGACCAGCTTGAGATGCTCCCTCCGGCCATCGGCCCTGGCCGCGCTGGCCGTCTCGAGCGCCCGGACCTGGGCCTCGGCA
>OY729428.2:0-3656389 GCA_963422375.2 Bryobacterales bacterium | reverse complement strand
CTCGCGTCCCCGGAATGACTCATGTCGCCGGGCGGACGGTCCGACCGTTCGCGATGGCGCGGCCCGCGCCGTAGCCCGGGGGAAGCATCAATGTGAGCTTGACCGAAGTCGCCGAGACCTTCGCCGGCAGGTACCCCGCCATCTCACCGTCGACCTGCACCGGCACCGCCTCGGAGCCGTCCGGCTGAATGCGGATACTTGCGTGCGTGGAGAGCGAAATGCCCGGCCACCCGTCGGCGCAGCCGCAGATACCGGCTACGAGATAGCCGCAGTAGCGCAAGCGGCTCGTGCCGGTGAACTGCGCTACCTCGAAGCTGCTCGCGACCAGACTCGCTCCCGGCGTCAGGACCAGACCGCCGCCGTACGTCCCGCTCTTCGAGATCACCACCAGGCTGCAAGCGCCCGGTGCGGCTTGATCGCCGCCTACGCGCAAGCGGGGGAAACGAAGGAATGCCTGCTGCGTGGCTCGCAGCCAGAAGGCTCCCAGTCCCAGCCGGTTCTTCAGGGAGCTTGCCGTGCGCGCCGCGATCGCGGCGTCGAGCCCCGCCCCGCACATCGACAGGAAGTAGCGGCTCCCGCCGGAGGCGAATTCGACCAGCCCGAGCGGGACCCGGCGCGCCACCAGTCCCGGCAGCGAGGACGCAGCTCGGATCGGGCTCCGTGGCAGTCCTGTCTCCCTCGCCAGCACGTTGGCCGTGCCGCCGGGAAGCGCCAGCAGGGCAGGGGATTCTCGTCCCGCCAACCCCTGAAGCGCCTCGTTTAGAGTGCCGTCGCCCCCTTGGACGACGACGAGGTCGCACCCGTCAATTGCAGCCTGGCGCGCCAGTTCCGCAGCGTGGTTCGGGGCCTCTGTCGGCACGAGGCATACATCGCTCACCGTTGCGAGCAGCCTCTCGCGAATCGCTTCGATCCTGTTGCGCCCAGTGCCCCCGCCCGAGACAGGGTTGTAGATACACACAGCGCGCCGGGAACGCACGAGGAACTTATAATAACCGCGATGGCGGCCGATCCCGCGCCGGAGCGATCATTCGAAACGGCGCGAACCCGGGCGGCATCGCTACGAGCGGAGATTGCCGAGCACGAGCGCCGCTATTTCGTCGAGGACCGCCCCAAGATATCCGACGCCGAGTTCGACGGACTCATGCGAGAGCTGCAGGCGATAGAGCTGCAGCACCCCGAACTTGTCACGCCCGATTCGCCAACCCAGCGGGTCGGCGGTGCGCCGCGGGAAGGCGTCGAGAAGGCCTCGCATTCCGCCACCCTGCTCAGCCTAGACAACGCCTTCAGCGAGAGCGAGCTGCGCGATTTCGACCGACGCGTGCGGGAGGCTCTCAATCTCTCGCCCGTCGAGGTGGAGTACGTCGGAGAGCTCAAGTTCGACGGCGTTTCGATGGCCGTGCGCTATTCGAACGGGCAGCTGACGCTCGCGCTGACCCGCGGCGACGGCCAGCAGGGCGAGGTCATCACCCCGAACGCCAAGACCATCCGGTCGCTCCCGCTCGCGGTGGACCTAGCCATGGCGGAGGGCCTCGGTCTCGCCCGGGGGTTCGAGGTCCGGGGCGAGGTCGTGATGCCGAAGGCCTCCTTCGCCAAGCTGAACTCCGAACGCCGCAAGGCAGGGGAGCCGCAGTTCGCCAATCCGAGGAACGCGGCCGCCGGCACGCTCCGCATGCTCGACGCTCGAGTCACGGCGCAGCGGCGCATGGACTTCTTCGCCTACGCGCTCGTCGTGGACGGCGCCGACGCTTTTCCGACCCACTGGCAGGCTCTCGACGTCATGGGAGGTTTGGGCTTCAAGATTGACGGCCGGCGCGCCAAGCTCGCGGGTGCGGACGCCCTCGTTCGATTTCGCGACGAGCGCATGCAGGAGCGCGAGCAACTGCCCTACGAAATCGACGGCTTGGTCTTCAAGGTCAACGACCGGGACCAGAGGATGCGCCTCGGCTCCACCTCCAAGGCCCCGCGCTGGGCCATCGCCTCGAAGCCTTCCGCCCAGCAAGTCGAGACCGAGGTCGAGGACATCGACGTGCAGGTCGGCCGCACGGGCGCCATCACTCCGCGCGCCCGCCTCAGGCCCGTCCAGGTAGGGGGCGTCACGGTGTCCCGGGCCACGCTGCACAACGAGGACGAGATCGCCCGCCTGGGCCTCCAAATCGGCGACCAGGTCCTGCTGGAGCGCAGCGGGGACGTGATTCCGAAAGTGGTCCGCGTGGTTAAGGAGGGCGAGTCCCGGCGACCCTTCCGGATGCCGACGCACTGCCCGGTCTGCTCCTCGAGCGCGGTGCGTGAGGAAGGCGAGGTGGTCCTCCGCTGTGTCAACAACAGCTGCAGCGCCCGGCTCAAGCAGTCGATCGAGCACTTCGCGCATCGCTCCGCGATGAACATCGACGGGCTGGGCGAGCGCTTGGTGCGGCAACTCGTCGACAAGGGCGTCGTCGCGGATATCGCCGACCTGTACCGCCTGCAAGCGAGAGATCTGGCCGACCTCGAGAAGGAATCCGCTCAGACGCCTGACAAGGCTGCCGGCCTTGTCGAGAGAATCCGGGATTCCAAGCGCGGCACGGATTGGAAAAAGGTGCTGCTGTCGCTCGACATTCCGTATGTCGGCGAGGTCACGGCCGAGGCTCTTGCGCGGCGATTCCCTGGCAGGGCGGAGCTGGAAGGGGCGAGCTTGGAAGAGCTGTCGGCCGTCAGGATGGTGAGCTCGCGCGCGGCGAAGCAGGTCAGGGCGGCGCTGTCGAGGTCGGACGTCTCCGGTCTGCTCGACCGCTTGGGCGATGCAGGCCTGCCCTGCGCGAGGCCAGATGGCACGCCGCCTGCGGCCGGGCTTGCATCCGCCGGGCCTCGCTCCCGGCAGCAAGCAGCGGCTCCTTCCAAGGAGGAACGCGAGGGCGCTGCGAGGCGGATCGGTGGGTTCGCCGGGTCCATGGGCATCAAGGGCTTCGGGGAAGTGCTTGTCACGGACTTGGTGCGGGCCGGCAATCTCCGAGACCCAGCTGACCTCTACTCCCTCCGTGGCGAAGACTTGGTTGGCAGGGGCGCTACGAACTTGGGCATGAAGGCGGCCTTGAAGATTCTCGAGAGCGTAGAAAAGTCGAAGTCCGCCCCGCTCGGCTCGCTACTCTTCGGCTTGGGCATCCGCCACGTCGGCGACCGGACGGCGGAGCAGCTGGCGAGCCACTTCGGCAGCTTGGAGAGGATCTGCGACGCAACGCGCGAGCAGCTGGAGGAGGTCGAGGATGTCGGTCCCATTGTCGCCGAGTCCATCCGCCAGTTCTTCGCGGCCGACCGCAACACGGCCCTGATCGAGCGGCTGCGCCAGGCCGGGCTCAATTTCAAGGATGACCGGCGCGAGGAGAGCCTGTCCCAGCCGCTGACGGGCACGGCCGTCGTCATCACCGGCACGTTCGATTCTTGGACCCGGGATCAAGCCAAGTCACATGTCCAAAGGCTCGGCGGCAAGGTCACCGGCTCGGTCAGCGCCAAGACCGACGTTCTCCTCGCCGGCGAGAATGCGGGCTCGAAGCTCGCGAAGGCGCGGCGGCTGAACGTTCGGATAGAGGGAGCCGCATGGCTGCAAGGGCACCTCGAGTGTGCCTGACACCCGGTGCCGGATGGGACGATAGGCTGCATGTCGCCTACAGTTGAAGTTGCCTTCGTGTGGTTGCCGATCGTGGCGTCGGTTGCGTTCGTGGTTTGGTTCTTCCACAGGCGCCGTTGCGAAGGCTTGGGCCCGCTTGAGACTCTGATCGACCGCAAGTTCATGACGGTCTTCCTCTATACGGGTGCCCTGCTGGCGATCTATCTGTCGACCTTCCGGTTCTTCTACTTCGGGCTCCGCACGTAGCTCGGGCGATAGGGCCGGCCCGCGGGTGTCGCGGCCGGCCGCCGGGGCGGCCGACCGCAGCGCGGCCTACAAGTAGCGCCTGTGAACTGCGAGCAGGCGGCCCTGCACCTCCACGTCCGTGGCCGGCACGATGATCGGGTCCATCTGCATATTCGCCGGCTGGAGCCGCACCATGTTCCCCTCCCGGAAGAAGCGCTTGAGGGTTGTCTCGGCTCCCCGGACCAGGGCCACCACGATCTCTCCGTTGCTGGCGCGCTTCGTCTTCTGGATCAGCACGTAGTCGCCGTCCAGGATGTGATCCTCGACCATCGACTGGCCGTTGACCTGCAGGGCGAACACGTCCTTGGTGCCGACGAACGGCGCGAACGACAGGGTCTCGCTGTGCTCGAACGCTTCCAGCGGATGGCCGGCGGAGATCGCCCCCACGAGCGGCGCCGTGAGGGCGTCTTCGCTGCGGTGGTAGTTGGTCATTTTCTGCCGGTTCTCGCGGATCTCGTCGTAGTACTTCGGCGTGATCTCGATGGCGCGGCTGCGGTTGTAGCTGCGCTTCAGGTAGCCCTTGTCCTGCAGTGTCTGCAGGTGCCGATGGATGGTAGCGACGGACCGCAGGTTCAGGTGCTGGGCGATTTCCTCAAAGCTCGGGCTGTAGTGATTCTCCGCCACGAACCCCGCGAGGAAGTCGAGTACTTGCTTCTGACGCTTGGTGAGTGCCATGCGTGCTCCTTTCTTTGTACTTTATTCTAGCTTACGGTTGCGCCAAGCGCAAGAGTCTTGCGAACAATTCTGCCATTGGCCTGATCGGACAACCGAAAACTCCGCGCTTCGCGTTACAATCCGCTGTATGGACCTCGACCTGATCCAAGAGCAGCTGCGGGCGCAGGGGCTGGACGGCTGGCTACTGTTCGATCATCACGTCCGCGACCCCATCGCCTACCGCGTGCTGGGCCTTGACGCGAGCGCCCACGTCTCGCGCCGCTGGTACTACTGGATCCCCTCGGACGGGGACCCGGCAAAGCTCGTCCATGCCATTGAGGACGCCCGGCTGGACAGCCTGCCGGGATCCAAGGCGGTCTACTCCAGCTGGCAGTCGCACTTCCAACGCCTGCAGGAGATCGTGGGCACGGCCTCCAAGGTCGCCATGCAGTACTCCCCCAACTGCATGATTCCGGTGGTCTCGCTGGTTGATGCCGGGACCATTGATCTTGTGCGGTCCTTCGGAGCGGAGGTCGTCTCGTCCGCCGCGCTCGTGCAGTACTTTGAGGCTCGCTGGTCCGACTGGCAGCGCGAGTCGCACTTCGAAGCCGGCAGGCGCGTAGATCGCGTGTTGAAGGAGACGTTCCGCCAAATCCGGGCGGAAATCGACGGCGCGGGATCTTCCTCGGAGTACGCGATGGCGAGGTTCATCCAACAGCGCTTCCGGGACGAAGGCCTCGTGACGATGGACGGCCCGATCGTCGCCGCAAACGCGAATAGCGGCGACCCACACTACAGTCCTGGCCGGGACCGGTCCCAGCCCATCCGGGACGGAGATTTCGTCTTGATCGACCTCTGGGCGAAGCTGGACGAGTCGGGCTCTGTTTTCTATGACATCACGTGGACCGGCTATTGCGGGACGCGGCCGCCGAACCGGATCGAACGGGTCTTTGAGGTCGTGGTCGGTGCCCGGGACAGGACCCTAGCGACGGTCGACGCGGCAATGCGCCTGGGGCGGACGATCCTAGGATGGGAGGTGGATGACGCCGCGCGGGATCACATCCGCGCCGCGGGCTACGGCGACGCCTTCGTCCATAGGACGGGGCATTCGATTGGCGAGTCGGTCCACGGCAATGGTGCGAACATGGACAATCTCGAGATGCGGGACGAGCGGCCGGTCATTCCGGCCACGTGCTTCTCGATCGAGCCGGGAATTTATCTGCCGGACTTCGGTGTGCGCACCGAAATCGACTGCTTGGTCGAGGCTGACCGAGCCGTCGCGACCGGGGCCGTGCAGACCGAGATAGTGCGGATCTAACTTCCGGCTTCCGAGGATTGTCGCGCCAGCCAGCGGTTCTCGTCCGACGCTCCTGCGGGGCGGCCTCAGGAGCGCAACCTCTCGGTCAAATTGTTCACCTCATCCTCCGAAACAACATTCACGCACCCCCTTGATGGCCAAATTTAGAACCGCTGAACTTCGAAGGAACGCCAAGGATCACAAACACGTCCGGCGTGAAATTCGCCTTCGGATTGTCCTCTTCGTAGCAAGAAGAAGAGGTTCCCAGCGACATTGATGTCATCGCCTCCCCGGAAGTGCCGGACCAATGCCTCTCGAGCACTCAGGATCGCGGACGCTTGGAAATCGTCTTCCGCCATCGCGATGCCGTTCGAGTACGGACACTCGAGAGTCTGGACGAACAGCTGCGCTAAGGGGAAAACGGGCCGGTGCGGACTTGCGCAGCCTAGCGCGGGGGCTCTTGATATCCAGCCTGAACGCCTCCGGTTGCGAGCCAGAAGGCTCTGCCGCCGGCGACCACGGCATGTGACCGGTAAGCGTGACGCCCGAAAGCGCTTCGGCACTCGGAGGCGACCCGGAGCGTCTCGAACGCAACGCAGTGCGACGCGTCTCCAGCGACGAGGGAAGACGTCTCCAAGATGGGGTGATTCCGACCCGAGGGTTTGGCGCGACGGTCCTCAATCGCGGCTTGGCCCAAAGGCTCCAGTCCGCTCTCCGGTACGCCGTCGGATATCAGGCAGGATGACCGGCACCCGAACCAAGTTGAGCACCCGTGCCGACCGGGATCCGGCAGAGCGGCCGGAATCGCGGACGCCCGAGGCCGCGACCTGCACTGGCCGCTCGGTTCCTCGGAGATTCTCGATTAGACCGAGAGCCGGGAAGTCCCCGGTCCCCGACTTGGACAACTGCGCCCATCGGGTCTGCCACGAGAGCGCCGCCGAGAACACCCCAGCTCAAGGTAGCGACTGCGCTGCTGCCTCTCCCCCGGGCGATTCCTCCATACCCTCGGTCAAGGTCGCAACCTTCACGGAAAAGCTCGGCTGGTGCCCCGACTACTACCGGTGCGGTCGCTAGGGCAGACGATGTGGGCCGATATCACCTGACGGCGCTGCCGGCAAGATCTCTGGATTCGAAGCTGACGGAGGGTCGCTGGCAGGGGTCGCTTTGGCAAGTGCGCCGAAGGACGGTGCTTGGCAGCGGCCCACCCAGCTCCGGAGCCGCCGTTCGCGCAGGTGCCGGTACTCTGCGCCGCTCCACCTAGTGGCCATTGGCCCGTGTGAAGGGTCGGGCGAAATCCAGACGCGGCAACCGCGATCGGCGGGGCTCGGCCGACGGGGCCTGCTCGTGCGGGGCTGACATGCCCGCGTTGGCAGGCGAGGCCGGGTGGAATTGAATCGAATTCGCAGCTATTCGGCTCCGGTCTCGATCCACTTACCCGTCGACGCGGACTCAATCGCCGCATCGCACACCTTCTGCGTTTGCAGTGCGCAGCGAAAATCCGGCTGCGTCGGATTCCCGGACTCGATGCCCTCTACAAAGTCCGCCAGCGCGTTGAGAAACGTGTGCTCGTAGCCGATGGTGGTTCCGGGCACCCAGTACTTGTCCATGTACGGATGCTCCGAGTTCGTCACGTGGATCTTGCGCCAGCCCGTGAGATGGTCCTCGACCTTCTTGCCCGACTGCTTCTGTGCGTACTCGAAGAAGTGCAGGTGCTCGGGGTCCTCGAGGTCGAAGAACACCGACCCGTCCGCGCCGTTCAACTCCAGCGTGTTGTAGTTCTTGCGGCCGCGGGCGTAGCGGCTCGACTCGAACGTTCCCATCGAGCCGTTCGCGAACTCCGCTAGGAACATGCAGGCATCGTCGATTCCTACCGGCTCCACCTTGCCGGACAAAGCGTGGACCCGCTCTGTCACGAAGGTCCGCGTGGACGCGACCACGCGCTGGATGGGGCCGTTCAACCACATCGCGGTGTCGATGGAGTGCGCCAGAAGATCGCCCGTCACACCGGATCCCGCTTCGTGGATGTCGAGCCGCCACGTTCCGTGGCCGCCCTGCGGCACGGCTTCGGAGATCGTCCAGTCCTGCAGGTACGTGGCGCGGTAGTGAAACGGCCTGCCGACCCGGCCCTCGTCAACGATCTGCTTGGCCAGCGCGATCGCCGGCACGCGACGGTAGTTGTACCAGACCATGTTCGGCACGCCGGCCTTCTCGACGGCCCCGACCATCCCTTCCGCTTCCACCAAGCTCATCGCCAGCGGCTTTTCGCAGCAGATCATCTTGCCCGCTTGGGCTGCGGCGAGGACGATGTCCCAGTGCAAGTGGTTGGGAGCGCAGACGTCCACCAAGTCGATATCGTCCGCCGTGGCGACGCTCCGCCAGTCCGTCGAGACGCGTTCGTAGCCCCAGGTGTCCGCGAAGGCACGGACCTTGGCTTCGTTGCGGCCGGCCGCGGCCTTGAGTACCGGGCGGTGCTCCACGGAGAAGAAATCATTCAAGCGCTTGTAGGCGTTGGAGTGGGCCCGGCCCATGAAGCCGTAGCCGATCATTCCGATGCGCAGTTCCTTGGCCATGCGAAGTTGGTCCCTCGAAACTGTAGCCTAGCGATGCAAGGGTGCAACCGTCAAGCGGCCCCGCTCGAAGGCGCAGAGATCCGGTCGGCGCGCGCTTGCGCCCTCGCGGCGCGCCCGCCGGGAGCCGCGCAACCCGCTCCCGACGAGAGCGAGGCCGCCACTGGCACGGGCGCGGCGTGGAGAAGTGACGCAGCGCTTCGCGCGGTCTCGTGAGGCATGTCGACCATCACCGCGACGACCGGCCACGGTGCTTGGCATCCCGCCGTGACCGTCGACCATGCATCCCTATTAAGCGTTCGACTCAAACGCTTAATAGAGGCGCTCGCTATTAAGCTACGCTGAATAGGCAAACCGGTGCTCCGTACGAATGTCGGCAGGCGCCTCCGCGTCAGTGTGGGAGGCGTGAGCGGGCGAGCCTTCGTGCCCGCGCCGCTGCCTCCGCGGCCGGAACTGCAGCTCGACGGCTCGCTCCAGCAGCTGCTCGAACGAGCGACTCTCGCCTTGGGGCGCTTGGACGGAGTTTCCGACCAGCTGCCCGACTCGGCGATTTTCCTCTATTCCTACGTGCGCAAGGAGGCGGTGCTCTCGTCGCAGATCGAGGGCACGCAGTCGTCGCTCTCGGATCTGCTGCTGTACGAGCTGGATGAGGCCCTTGGGCTTCCGATTGACGACGTCGTCGAGGTCTCCAACTACGTCGCGGCGCTCGAGCGCGGCTCGGCCGCCCTCCGAGCGGGCAGCGTAGTGACCTGCGACCTGATCCGCGAAATCCACGGAGTGCTCCTCGCGCGCGGCCGGGGTGGCGCCATGTCGCCCGGTCGATTCCGCGACCGCCAGAACTGGATTGGCGGCTCCGGGCCAGACGACGCATCCTATGTTCCTCCTCCGCACCGCAGGGTGCCCGGTTGCATGATGGCGCTGGAGGAGTTTCTCCATGCCGAGGATGATGGCCTTCCGGCACTTGTCCGGGCCGGGCTAGCCCATGTGCAGTTCGAGTCAATCCACCCGTTCCTCGACGGAAACGGGCGCGTGGGGAGAATGCTGGTGCCCTTGATACTCCTTCGTTCCGGCGCGCTGCGGTATCCGCTTCTCTACTTGAGTCTCTACCTCAAGCAGCGCAGGAACGACTACTATTTTCTCTTGGATCATGTGCGCAAGGTCGGGGACTGGGAGACTTGGCTCAAGTTCTTTCTGACAGGCGTGCAGACCACTTCCGAAGAGGCGCTTGTAGCGTATCGGCGCTTGTCGGAGATGTCTCAGGCTGATCGCAAGATTCTACAGGGCGTGGGGCGACTGGCCGGTTCGTCGCTACGCGTGCATGAGGCGCTCGTGAAGCGTCCGATCCTATCCCTTTCCGCTGCTTGCCGCGGTACCGGCCTGTCATTTCCAGCCGCGTCCGCTGCGATGAGAATGCTTGTCGAACGCAATATTGCTCGAGAGATCTCCGGGCGTAGGCGCGGTCGAGTCTTCGCTTACGAGAGGTATTTGTCGCTATTGAGCGAGGGGGCCGATCCAACCTGAGGTAACGCCCGTGCAGTTGATTGGAAGGTCGTGACCCGTTCCGTGTTGCTCTCGTAGTCAGAGAGTGAATCTGTGACGCACCGAACACTCCAGCATATCGAGCGTACGCGATGGGTGACGCGTTCCCGCCAACGGGGGAGCGCGCTCGAGGGAGAGCATGGTCGAGGAGACGGTCGGTCGGTCGCAACCTCGCCCCCTCTCCGCCTACGACCGGCCATCGCACAAGCCGGCCATCAAGTGGATCTCCCGCAAGGCTGATTTGAGCAAGGGCTGCCAGGTGTGGACAACGAAAGACGGCACAAGACTCCCTCACGGTGCCTGTCCACGCAAGACGAATGCCTCTCTCCGCAAATCGAATGCCACTGCGGAGCTGCCCCGTACTAGCCCGGTCACGATCATCGGCCGACGGCGTCCGGGCACCTCTCGGCGTACCAGAGCGCAGGGGCTTGCAGGCGGCGACGTGCGTGTCGAGGCGCGCGTCTCACAGCGACGGAATCAGCGGGCCAAGAGCGGCTCTGCGCCAAGGTCCCCGCGCCGCCCGCTCGCGCCCTAACACCAGACACATCCGGCCGTTGATTGACAGATCACCGGCCCAATGCCGTGAACGACGGCACAAGAGGTCGCTGGTGCGACTTGGCTGACCTGGACGCGCAGACCGCTTGATGCACGGGCCTCAGCTGATGCCACACACCCTATTGTGACCGTCGTAGCTCCTCGTCCAACACCACGCGGGCGTTGGAGGCATTGCACTGCCCATGGGTCTCCCTCTGCCGTTGTTCGGTCTCCTTGCGCGCACCCGCTGCCTCGTCCTCGAGCCCCGCCGTCTCGGCACGCGCCCGCGCGGTCTCGTGCCGCAGTCGCACTGTCTCGTCTTGGATTCGTAATCTCTCTCGCCGCAGTCGCGCTGTCTCTCGCTGCAGCCGCACGGTCTCAGCGCGCGTCTCCTTCGGCGTGAGCAAGTATTCCCTCTCGACCGGATCCCACATGCGCAGTCTCTCCCCGGCCTCGTCGAACCGCAAGTCCAATCCGAGCACCTCGCTGTGGATGGACAGCCCAGCGCCGGGAAGCCGCTCGGCCCGCAGCGGGTTGAAGCGGCCGCCCACTAGGCGGGCGCCATAAAGACGCACCGGCAGCAAATTGCCTATCGGGTCGTAGCGGAAGAATTCGCGCACGCCCAGACGCGCGTAGAGCGGCGGCTTTTCCTTCAGGTCCTCCTCGACGGTGAGGGGCGAGGCAACTTCCAGGACGAAGTCCGGGGCCTTGCCCTCCTCCCACACGAGGTACGACATGCGATGGCCTCCGCGGACGCCCAGCGCCACCATCACGTCCGGCACGACCCTCTTAGTGGGATCGTTCTCCACGTAGTACACCAGCAGGTTGTTGGCCACCAGCACGTCCTTGCGCCTGCGGAGGTGGTGCGTCAGCATGATCGTGGCATGGCTATTCGCCACCTCCTGGTACATGTTGTCCGCTATCGGACGACCGTCCCAGCAGGGGTACTCCACCTCGCCTGCCGCAGTTTCCGGCTCGCTTGACTCGGGAGCGGGCGAGCCCGCCGGCGAGGAGTGCCCGAGGTCGGCGTCAGGTGCGACGAATTGGTCTGTCTGCTTGCCCGGCATGCGACCTGTCGACGCGTCGCTTGGATGCTAGCACGGTATAGCGGATGCGTGCGCAGGGGCCTCCCCGGCGCGACGGGCCCGGGGGCTGGCACCCGCCACCCTGCTCGGGCGACCCGGTCGGCTCGGAGAGCGGTCCGAGCGCGGCCGGGGCCCTGACGGGGTTGCCAAAGGCCCGCTGCCGCCCTACAGACTCAAGGCGTGCGGGAATGGCGTCCGCATCGCATGGGCTCCGGTTGGCCTAGCCTCCGCCAGTACCAGCGTTCCGCGCACAGTCGTTCATGGAGGCGGCCGACAGTTGCGGGGGAGTCCAGCCTGATCCAATTGCGTACAGGGACTGACGTCCATCCGGCGCGGCCGAAACGGCAGGTGCCGCGCTATGGCAGCGTACCGCGTCGGTTGTCCCTGCGGCCGAAGTGCGGGACTCTGCGGGATCCGCCGTCTCCGGCGGACGATTAGAATCTACCGTTACGGACCTGTCTAGATGTCCGACGGTTGTGGCGGAGAGATAAGCGAATACTTGAGCGGTATGTCGATGTTCAAGGAGTTCAGAACCTATTCTTCGATTGAAATTCGTCACGATGGCCTGAACGAACACTCCAGATCCATTTGGCAACAGTCTAACTTGCGACATGGCGAAGCACTCGAAAGGCGGATAGGATTGGCTTCAAGAACATCGGAAGGTGTTCTCTATGATTGAATCAGTGACTGCATTACATCTGGCTGGTGAGCTTTCTGCTGCAAACCCACGCGAGGAGAGATTGGCACACCTCGCAAGTGGCCGGTTGATCGGTCGCATTGATCTGGCCGGGACTCGTTCAAGGGTCGGTACGTCCGATTGACTTCGCTCTCGGCTTCGTGACCGCCCGGGAGTTGGTTGCCGCATACGAGACGATACACCAGATGCACCGGCAGACGGCGCACGAATCCGACCGGCGCGGTGCGCTCTTCGACAGGCTGCGTGAATCGATGATGCATGAAGAATCCACCCGCTCAACGTCCTGATGCCACGGCCTGACCGGCGGCGTCCGCGTCGATGAGAAAGGCCCTCCGGGCGGCTGCGTGCGTGCGCAGACCGAGACCGGGCGCGAAACGCCTGCGCAATGGGTCGCCGCAGGGGGCGGGGCAACTTGCCCATCCGAGATCTGGCGATCCGGGCGCGGCAAGTGCGAAGCGGCGCGTTCCGGTCGATGCCGTTCGGGTGTCCTCGCTGATCGGAGCCTACACACCCGTGCGTCGCGCCGGACCGTTCTCCGGATGTTTGCAACACTGAGAGTTGCCGATTCGCCCCTTGGAAATCGTCAACTCGGGTGCCAGCGCCGCCGGCGCCAAGGTCGGGCTGTTCGACTTCGACGGCACGCTGTCGCTGATTCGAGCCGGCTGGTTCGAGGTCATGGTCCCGATGATGGTCGAGGTCTTGGCAGGGCTCGGCACCGGCGAATCCGAGGACGACCTCACCGTCATAGTCGAGGAGTACGTCGGCCGACTGACGGGCCGCCAGACGATCTACCAGATGATCGAGTTCGCCGACCAGATCCGGGCGCGCGGCGGGACGCCTAGCGAGCCGCTGGAGTACAAGCACACCTACCTAGACCTCCTCATGGACAGGATCCGGCATCGTCGCGAGGCGCTGCGCTCCGGAACGACCGATCCCGACGAATTGATGGTGCCCGGAGCGCGCCGGATCCTCGACTCGCTGTCGGAGCGCGGCATGACGCTGTTCCTGGCCAGTGGCACGGATCAGCCGTTCATGCGCGAGGAAGCCCGGCTGCTCCGGATCGATTCGTACTTCCATGGGGGCATGTACGGTGCGCTGGACGACTACGAGAACTTTTCCAAGAAGATCCTTGTGGAGCGCATCATCCGCGAGAGCGACTTCGACGGCAGCGAGTTTCTCGGCTTCGGCGACGGATTCGTCGAAATCGAGGCCGTCAAGACTGTGGGCGGGCACGCGGTCGGCCTCGCTACCGACGAGCCCGACTGCGTCGAGGTCGATCCGGTGAAGCGTGGCCGGCTGGTCGGCGTCGGCGCCGATTGGATAGCCCCCAACTTCAACGCGCACGACGAGCTCATGGCGGCCATGTTCGGGCCGCGCTGACCGCGGGGCGGTGAAGAGAGCAGCGCTAATGCCATCCAAGTACCCGGTCTTCGACCGCTCCCGGCTGCGCGTCCGCCCGCTGGCGGAACGCGCCCACGACATGGATCTGGGCTATCTCCTGCGCCTGGACGAGCAGGTCGAAGAGGCCGGGCCGGGCTTACGCGAGTCTTTGGATGTCATCGCTCCCCTCCTCCTCCCGGGCGGCGCGAGCGCGCGCATTCTGATGATGGGTGCCCACGTCATCAAGTCCGGCGTGTCGCGCCAGGTGATCGACCTGCTCGGGCGCGGTGCCTTCACCCACGTGGCCATGAACGGTGCCGGGGCCATCCACGACTTCGAGCTGGCTCGCATCGGCGCGACGACCGAGAGCGTCGCCCGCTACATTCGCACGGGCGAGTTCGGGCTGTGGGACGACACTGGCATTCTCAACGACTGGGCCGTCGACGCGGCCCGGCGGGGCCTCGGCTTGGGGGAGAATTTCGGCCGCAGGATTCTGGAGGAGAGCTTCCCTCACCGAGACGTCAGCATCCTTGCCGCCGCCTACGAGCTCGGGATTCCCGCCACCCTCCATGTCGGCATCGGCTACGACATCACCCACGAGCACCCGAACTGCGATGGCGCCTCCTACGGCGCGGGCAGCTACAGGGACTTTCTGATCTACGCCAGGACCGTCGAGGATCTCGAGGGAGGCGTCATGGTTAGCCTCGGCTCGGCGATCATGGGGCCCGAGGTCTACCTGAAGGCTCTCTCGATGGCGCGCAATGTCGCCCGCCAGGAGGATCGCAGGATCGCGGACTTCGTCACGGCAGTGTTCGATCTGGTCCCCATCCAAGGTGAGGTGCATAGCGAGCTGCCGAAGAGCGACCCGGGCTACTACTTCCGGCCCCACAAGACGATCCTGGTGCGCACGGTGGCCGACGGCGGCCGAAGCCTGTACGTCTGCGGCGACCACCGCGTAACCGTTCCCGCCCTGCGGCGGGCGGTGATGGAGAGCTCCGCAAGCTCCCCGGCATGACCTGCGCCGAGATCCTCGGCCGGGCCGCAGGCGCCAGCCTGCTGGTCGTCGGGGACATCTGCCTCGACCGTTGGTGCCGCTACGACCCGTCTCTCGCCGAGGAGTCCCGAGAGACGGGAATCCCGAGAATCGCGGTCACCGGAACCGAGGTCACTCCCGGTGCGGGAGGGACCGTCGCCGCGAACCTGGCCCGGCTGGGCGCGGGCCGCGTGAGCGTGCTGGGCGTGACCGGGCGCGACGGTCACGCCGGCGAGCTGCGCGGAGCCCTGTCCGTGCGCGGCATCGAGAGCGACTTGCTGGTCGAAGCCGACGCCGTGCAGACGTTCACTTACACGAAGCTGATCAACCTCCGGACCGGCGCGGAGGACCTCCCGCGAGTCGACTTCGTGAACTCCCGCGCGCCCCGGCGGGAGACCGAGGAGCGCGTGCTCGATGCGTTCCGGCAGGTGGTCGGCTCGTTCGACGGCGTCGTCGTGGCCGACCAGGCCGAGACCGACCGCGGCGGCGTCGTGACGCCGCGCTTGCGCGATGCCATCGCGCGGGAGGCCGCTGCGAGTCCCCGGCGGGTCTTCGTCGCCGACTCCCGGCGCCGCGTGCGGCATTTCCGGGGCGTGGTCGCCGCGCCGAATCAGGCCGAGGCCGAGGCCGCCTGCGTGAGCGAATTCGGCTCGGTCGACTACCGGAGGCTGCGCCGGATGATCGGCGGGCCCGCTCTGGTGGTATCCGCGGGGGAGCGCGGCGCCTGGCTGGTGGACACTGCGGGTGCGCGCCTGTTTGAAGCCTGCGCCGGCGTCGAGCCGGTCGACACCTGCGGCGCGGGAGACAGCTTGGCGGCCGGCTTCGCACTCGCGCTCGCGGCCGGGGCAGGGACGGAGGACGCGCTGCGCTTTGGGATAATCGTGGCCGGTGTCACGGTAGGCAAGCCGGGAACGGGGTCCGCGAGCCCCGGCGAGGTGCTGTCGCTCGCCGAATCGGCGGCTGGTCGGGAGTGAGTCATGGCGTTTGCGAACGAATACAAGCGGCGGCTGCTGGCCGCCCTCGACACGGTTGACCTAGACCGGGTGGAGTCCCTGATCGACGTGTTCCGCCGGGCGCGCGAAGAGGACCGGCAGATCTTCGTGTTCGGCAACGGGGGTAGCGCCGCCACCGCGAACCACTTCGCCTGCGACATCGTGAAGGGCGCCAGCTACGGGCGGGAGAAGCGCTTCAGGATCCTGTCGCTCAGCGAGCAGGTGCCGACGATGACCGCTTACTCCAACGACGTCGGCTACGAGAGCGTGTTCGTGGAGCCTCTCAGGAATTTCGCGCGGCCCGGGGACGTGGCCATCGCGATCAGCGGCAGCGGGAATTCGGAGAACGTGATCCGGGCGATCCGCTACGCCAGATCGATCGGCTGCTACACCGTCGGTCTGAGCGGCATCACCGGCGGAAGGCTGAGCCCCGGGGTCGACCTAAGCATCCACGTCGCCGACGATCACATGGGCCGTGTCGAGGACGCGCATTTCTTCGTGTGCCACATGGTCTGCTACCACTTCATGGACACCGAAGGGTAGCTTCGGCTGGCTGCGCTTCCGGGGCCGCCCCGCTGCGTCAGAGCGGGAGGCGGCCGAGGCCTCTCGCGGGCCCGGTCGGTCGTCTGTTGCGCTGGGGATCCGGGCCGGCCCCGGCACCAGGTCGGTCGCCTGTGCCGTCGAATTGCACTTCGTCCTCCGCGAAGTGCAGGTCCCGCTCCAAGAACATCTCGATGTGAGTTCCGCGGTCGAGCAGCGCGTCGGCTCCACGCGTCAGGAGCACCTTCGCGACGCCGGCCCCTGCGCCAATCGCCGTGCCGATACCGAGCCCGCTTCCGACGCGGCCGGCGGCCGCGCCGGCGATCGTGCCGATCGACGCCCCTTGCGCGGTGGCCGTGATGATGTCTTCCGCGTCCTCGCCCTTCGTGCCTTCCGCTTGGACCTGTCCGGTCTCGCGGTCCAGGCTGTCCGGCGACCGGCCGTCGAGAGCGCCGGGACGTCCGGACAGGTCCCGGATCACGCCGTTCGGAAGGATCAGCTGGTCAATCCTGACCAGCAGTTGGCCTCGCCCCTTGATGCGGCCCGGTCGCTTGGTGCGAGTCACCGTGCCGGAGACGTTCGTGCCCGCCGGAATCAGAATCCGGCCGTCCACCACGACCGGATACACGCTCTCTAGGTAGACCGGATCGCCGGCTTGGGAGTGTTTCGAACTCACGCTGTTGATCATCACTAGCGGGACCCGCGTGCCTGACGGGACCGTGACGGTCGCTCGTGGCGCATCCTGCCCCTCCAGAACATCGGACGACTCGGCCGACGTTGCCTGCGTTACGCCCGCGAAGAGACCGGCGAGGAGAATGTACCCCGCGAATGCCGAGAACTTGCGTGTCATCGTCCCTCCCCCGCGCGCGGGCCGCCGCTGATGCCGCTGCCGTCTCACCCTACTTAATAGTTACGGGCGAGCGGGACGTCCGGTTTCAGGTTCCGGCGGCGGGCCGCTGGTAAAATGAGCAGGAGTTCATGGCCGGACAACCGTGTTCGGCGCGACGCCCCAGGTCCCGCGGAGGCCCGTTAGGAATGCCGCTATACGAATACGAGTGCCTCAAGTGCGGGGAGCGCTTCGAGATCATCCAGAAGTTCTCCGACAAGATCCTCAGCGTTCACACGGAGCAGGGCGATTCGCCGTGCAACGGCGAAGTCCGCAAGCTCTTGGCTGCGCCGGCCATCCAGTTCAAGGGCAGCGGATGGTACGTTACCGATTACGGCAAGGGAGGCAAGAAGCCCCCGTTCGAGGACGGCGACTCCGCCGGGAAGAAGAAGGCCGCCTCGTCGGAATCGTCCGACGCCGCCGCCAAGAAGGCCAAGGCCCCGTCCAAGAGCGGCGATTCTTCGGCGACCAAGGCCGCAGCCTCGTCCTAACGCCGCTGGGCCGTACTGCCTATGCCGGCAGGGCGAATGCATGGAGCGCGTCGGTGAACTTGTGGCTCAGCTTGTTCCCGCCTCCGGCAGCGATCACCACGAACTGACGGCCGGATTCCGGCCCGGCGTACGTCATCGGGTTGGCGTGCCCGCTCCCCTCGAGCTCCGCCTCCCACAGGATTCGCCCCGACGCCGAGTCGAAGGCGCGGAAACGGCGGTCGTTGCTCCCGCCGATGAACACTACTCCGCCCGCCGTTACGATGGGGCCGCCCATGTTGATCGTGCCGGTGGGGGGCACACCGCGAGCCGTCAGCTCGGGCACCTCCCCGAGGGGCACCTGCCAGTCGTACTCGCCGCTGGCGAGGTCGATCGAGCTGAGCACGCCCCAAGGCGGCTGCTGGCAGGGCCACAGAGTCTCCGGGTGCCAGAACTTGTTCTGCCGCACGTCGATGGCTCTCCGCCGGAACGTCACCCCGGCGCGCAGCCCTTCCCTCGTGACGATGTCGCGGCCGACGGCAAGACCGGTGCGGCTCGCGCTGCGGGCCTCCATCGCGACGATGCCGGCGAGGTTGGTCCCGTTCACGAAGAAGCGCCCGGAGGTCGGGTCGAAGCAACCCCCGCCCCACTCTCCGCCTCCTTGGTTGCACGGGAAGATGATCACGCCCTCCTCGGTCCCAGGATGGAACAGGGGGGCAATGCGGAAGCGGTTCGCAAGCTCCCGCGACCAGGCGGCATGCTCGGGCGTCACCGTCGACAGTTCGCCCGGCCCCATGGACTGGCGCACGAAGGGGGCCGGCTTGGCGGGAACCGGCTGCGTGGCAGACGGCACCTCCCCCGGTGCGCAGAGCTGCGGCACGGCCGTCTCTTCGATGTCGAAGAGCGGCTCCCCGGTTTCGCGATTCAGGACGTAGAGGAAGCCCTGCTTGCTAACTTGGACTACTGCAGGAATGGCGCTACCCTCGCGCCGGATGTCGCATAGGACGGGCTGCGCGCACAGGTCGTAGTCCCAGATGTCGTGGTGCGTCGCTTGAAAATGCCAGCGGTACTCCCCGGACGAGCAGTCTAGGGCCAGCAGACAGTTCGCGTAGAGATTGTCTCCGGCGCGGTCGCCGCCCCAGTAATCGTATGTGGGCGAGTCCGTCGGCACGTAGAGTAGCTCGCGGCCTTCGTCGACGCTCAGCGGAGGCCACGCGACGCCTCCGCGCCTGCGCTTCCACGAGTCGCCTGCCCAAGTGGCCTTGGCTGCCTCGTCGTTGGGGGGCACTTTGTCCCGCGTCCACGCAAGCTGGCCGCTGCGAACGTCGAAGGCCCGCAGTGTCGGAGCGTTGCCTCCGATCACCGCGAGGTCGCCGCATATCGCCGGGGGCGATGTCAGCCGCACCCCGACATCCAGCGATCCGTGATCGCCGAAATCCGCGCAGGGCTTGCCGGTCGCAGCGTCGAGCGCTATCAGCCGACCGTCCAGCGTGCCGTGCATCAGCCGCCGCTCGGATCCGCTTCGCCACAGGCTCACGCCGCGGTTGGCCCAGAGGTTGTAGCGCCTGGCAAGGTCGAGACCGGGGTTGAACGCCCAGCGCTCGCGCCCGGACTCCGGGTCGAGAGCCAGCACGCGGTTGTAGGGCGTCGTGACGTAGAGCGTCTCGTCCGCCATCAGAGGCGTGCATTCGTACGCCGTGCGGGTCGGGCTTGCTGACCCGTCGCTGACCTCGCCGCACCGATGCGTCCAAGCTGGCTCGAGAGCGCTCGCATTCTCGCGGTGGATCTGGTCGAGCGGACTGTAGCGAGTGCCGCCTGTGTCCCGCCCCCAACCGTGCCATTCGCCGTCGGCGGCGGGAGGCGCGGAGCACGACTGGATCGCTCCGGCCGCAAGGGCGACTCCCGCGCGCTTGGCGAACGAGCGTCGCGTGATAGCTGCTGGCATCGGGCTCCATGATGGTCCTATTCGAGGGCCGCATGCAACGGGTCCTTCGTACTCGGAAAACGCCCGAAGTCCGAATGGTGGGTTCGGAGGTGTACAGGGGCGGAACGGCCCTAGGAAACAAACGATTCGGGCCGAGTTCGCCAGCAGCTTTGAGCTTGATGTGTCCGAACTCGAGATGGTGTCGCGGGGACTCGCGGACGGCATCCTGAGCCGGGCTTGAGTCCGGCCCGACGATTACAGAACGAAGCTTGAAATACTTGCTGCACAACGGCTGAACGCAACGCTCGAGGCAGATGCAGTGCGAGGATTTGCTCCAAGGGCCCTTGCCACGCATCTAGATGTGACCGTGACGGCATCCCGAGCGATAGCGATCCCCCTGTGGAAAGCGCCGTGCCACCCAGTAGATCCGCTGGCTGATCGCTGCGATATGGAATGTCCATCCGTGCAATCGAATTCACCGCTACCAAGCCTAGGTGCTCCCTCCAAGGCACATATCGCCGGCGTCCGCCACCTTGCAAGTTGGCCTCACTTCGGTTGATCCAACAAGGTTGCGAGTCCGTGAGCGTGTAAGAGGAGGGATGCTTGCTGGCACGGTGGAGCGTGCCAGCCATGGGACTTGGTTGCCTTCCGACCTGCTTTCGCCCCAGGGAATCGCTGGGACCGGTGGAATTAGGCAGCCGCCGGCGGCATGCCGGAAGCGGTGCATATCGGCGGGCGGGCGGACCGCCCTCTGCTCGGCGTGATCGGTTCGATCTCCCCATCGCTCCCGCGACGGACCTGCTACCCGCGGGTCCCAGACGTCACGAGCGTCAGGAATTCCTCCCGAGTCTGCGGGTTGTTCCGGAAGTCGCCCAGCATCGAGCTGGTGATGGTGGACGAGTGCTGCTTCTCCACGCCCCTCATCATCATACATAGGTGCTGTGCCTCGCAGATCACGCCCACGCCCGCCGGGTCGATCGCCCGCTGGATCGTCTCGGCGACCTGCTGCGTGAGCCTCTCCTGGATCTGCAGCCTGCGGGCGAAGATGTCCACAAGGCGGGCGGTCTTGCTGAGGCCGATCACCTTCTTGCGCGGGATGTAGGCGACATGCAGCTTGCCGAAGAACGGCAGCATGTGGTGCTCGCACAGCGAGAAGACCTCGATGTCCTTGACGATCACCATCTCGTCGTAGGTCACCTCGAACAGCGCCGAGCGCAGGACCTCCTCCGGATCCTGCCGGTAGCCGCGGGTCAGCTCCCGGAGGGCCTTGGCTACCCGGTAAGGCGTGCTCTTCAGCCCGTCGCGGGACGGGTTCTCGCCCAGGCGGGTGACCAGTTCGCGCACCAGCGGCTGGAGCGGGTCCTGCGGCCCGTCGATCTCCAGGCTGGCCTCGAGTTCCTCGAGCAATGCGGGTTCATGGGGGGAGTGCATGGCGGGTTGCCGTTTCCGGGGCTCAGAGGCGAAAGCTGTTGCGCGGCGTCTCTTCGAGCCGGAGCCCCGCGAGAGGCGCTTCCCGCCCCGGGAAGCGCCTCGCCCATCCCGCGCGCAGCCAGGCGTCGATCACCGCGAGCAGGTTCTCGGAAGTCGGCACCAGATCGCGGAATTCAGGCACTTCTGCGTTCAGGTGGACGTGGTCGACGCGACCCAGGACCGATTCCTCGACCCAGCGGTCGAATGCGGGACGCTCCAAGGTCAGCCCGGTAAGCTGGTCCGGCTCCCCGGCCACGCTCACTTCGAGGAAGTAGTCGTGCCCGTGGCCAAAAGGGTTGGCGCACTTGCCGAAGATCTCGCGGTTGCGCTCCTCGCTCAGCATGTCGGAGCACAGGCGGTGCGAAGCGGAGAACCGGTAGCGCCGGGTCAGGGTGGTCACTGGGAATCCTAGCCGCTGTAGTCCACGAAGAGCTCGTCGCTCTCGTGCAGCCGCACCGAATGAAGTGCGCTTCCTGTCGCCTCGACCGGCGCGGCGAGGCGACGCCAGATGTCGCGCGCGACGTTCTCCGCCGTCGGAACGACCGTGTCGAAGGGAGGGACCTCGCGGTTGAGGAAGCGGTGGTCGTACACGTCCAGCACGTGCTCGCGGATGATCTCCTTGAGCGCCTTCAGGTCCAGGATCATGCCGTGGACCGGATCGACCTCGCCTCGCAGGGTGACCTCGAGGACGTAGTTATGGCCGTGCCCGTGGGGACGGCTTTCCTTGCCGTAGAGACGCTCGTTCTCATCGGGGGAGAGTCGCGGATCCGCGCACACGTGCGATGCCGAGAACTCGGCCTTGCGCGTTATGAGCATCCAGTCGGGGGCTTGTCGCACCTCGCGTGCGACGGGAAGGGAGAAACAGTGTAGATTCTGATTATGGCACGTGTCGGCAGGGAATCCGTGGTGTACGGACTCGCGCTGCTCCTGGCGGCGGTTATGGTGTACCGGGTGCAGGGCTACCTGCGGGTCTACGACGTGCAGGTCGGCGACCGCGCCCCGCGCTTCGAGCTCGCCGACGACCAGGGGCGCGGCGTCAGCTTGCGGGACTACGCCGGCAAGGTCGTGCTCCTGAACTTCTGGGCCACCTGGTGCCCCCCGTGCGTCCAGGAGATGCCCTCCTTGAACGGCACCTACGAGAGGTTCCGGGAGGACGGCTTCGTCGTGCTCGGCATCAGCGTCGACGAGGATGTCGGGGAGTACGCGGGCTTCCTGCGCGATGCCGGGGTGACGTTCCCGACGGCGCGCGACCCCGAGCGGGAGGTGAGCACGCGCTACGGCACGGTCAAGTACCCGGAGTCGTACCTGATCTCGCGCGACGGACGGGTTTTGCGCAAGTACGTCGGACCCGAGGACTGGAGCCGTCCCGAGATCGCGAATTACCTGCGCTCGGTACTCTAGGGCGCGCTGCCGCTGCGGCGCGCCGGAGGTCGCGACTACAATGGGAGGGAGCTCATGGCCCTGCGTCTGATCCTTGTTCTGGCGGCAGCCGCGACCCTCGCGGTCCCGCAGCAGAGGACTGTCAGCTCCAGCACGCGTCCGGGCGTCAACGACAACGCTTCCGGCGCGCTCGAGGGCACCCGGCCCGAGAAGGTGCTCAAGGTCGTCAAGGCGAAGGGCACGGTCTCGCGCGTCGACGCGGACAAGCGCACCGTCATGCTGGCCCTCGGCAAGGCCCAGCCGATGGAACTGGCGTTCTCGCAGCCGCCCGGACGCGAGCAGATCAAGCTGGGCAAGAAGGCGGCCCGGCGGCTAGGGATGTCGCGCATCCAGCTCGAGGAACTGCAGGCTGGCGCCAAGGTGCGAGTGCAGTACTATCCGCTCCTCGGCCAGCTGCTGGAAGTCGTGGTCGACTAGCCCGCCGCGGCGGGATCGCCCAGCTGCTGCGACAGGTAGATGCCCAGGCCCATGTCGCCGATCATCTGAAGCTGCGCCTCCAGCCAGTCGACATGCTCCTCCTCGTCCTTGAGGACGCCTTCGAACAGCTCGCGCGAGGCGTTGTCGCCGGCCGCGACGGCCTCCCGGACCCCCTCGTTCAGTAGCCTCACGGCGTCGTACTCGAGCTGCAGGTCGTTCTCCAGCTGCTCCTTGACGTTCTGGCCGACGCTCAGCGGCAGCAGCTCGCCCATGCCGGGGACGCCCTCCAGGAACAGGATGCGTTCGATGAACATCTCGGCGTGGCGCATCTCTCCGATGGCCTGCTGCTTGATGAACGCCCCGAGCTTGGAATAGCCCCAGTTGTCGCACATCTCGGCATGCACGATGTACTGGTGGATAGCGGTGAACTCGCCCTTCAAGGCGCGGTTGAGATGGCTGATGACGGCCTCGTTGCCCTGCATGCTTCCATTGTACGGCCCGGCCCGCTGCCGGCTGCCGGTCGGGTGCCGCCGGCCCCGCGTGACGGGCCGGGGCTCCGCCGGCGCTAGCCCTGCCGCGCCTGCTAGACTCTCCTTGTCCGTCCCTAGGGACGGACAAGGAGGCGAGAGTCCATGAGTTCACCGACCAGACGTTCGTTCCTGGGAGCAGCCGCCACGCTGCCCGTCGCGGCCGCGGCGGCGACTAATCCGGCCAGCCGGGCCGATCCCCATAACTGGGGCGACCTCAGGCTGGCGGTGGCGACGTACTCGCTGCGCAAGTTCAGCCGCGCGGCGGCCATCGGCATCGTCAAGGACCTCGGGGTCAAGTACGTCAACGTGAAGTCGTTTCACATGCCGTACTACCTCTCGGAGCAGGATCTCAAGCGGGCCCGCGCCGAGTTCGAGAAGGCCGGCCTCCAGATCGTCGCCGGAGGCAACATCTCCCTGAAGAGCGACGACAGCGCGGAACTCGAGCCCTACTTCAAGTACGCTGTCGCCGCCGGCATGCCGATCATGGTATGCGCGCCCACGCATTCCAATCTGAGCCAGATCGAGAAGCTCGCGATCAAGTACGACCGCAAGATGGCGATTCACAACCACGGCCCGGAGGACCGCTTCTATCCGGCCCCCAGCGACGTGATCCGGCGGGTCAAGGACATGGATCCCCGCATGGGCTTGTGCGTCGACGTCGGCCACACGGTGCGCACGGGCGCGGACATTCTCGAAGAGATCGACCTCGCGTGGGATCGCGTCTACGACTTCCACGTCAAGGACCTGACGGACTTCGGCAACAAGGATAGCCGCGTCGATGTCGGCGACGGCCGGATGCCCGTCGCGGCGATCTTCAAGATGCTCAAGGAGCGCAAGTACCAGGGCGTGGTCGGCTTGGAGTACGAGGTCGTGGCGGACCACCCGCAACTCGGCATGGCCAAGTCCTTCTCCTACATGCGCGGCGTCTTGGACGGGCAGGCATCGTAGTTGCCGGGACGCGTGCGTCGCTCGGCCGCCAGCGGATTCGCTCGCCGTCGCGCCCGCCTTCCCGTGGGCGGGCCGGCCTTGGATACCGGTGGATTCGGCCGCCAGTCGCGACGTGCGCTCAGTCAGCGGCGGGCTCGCCGCGGGCCGAGCTCGCGTGCTCGGCCGCAGCGTAGGCCTCGTCGAGGAGTTCGACAACGTGCAGCACTGGCATCGGTCGCAGGAATTCCCGCGCGCCGGCCTTTAGCTGCAGCATGCATCCGGGATTCGCCGTGACGATGGTGTCCGCCTCCGTCTGGTCCACCATCCTCATCTTGTCCTCGAGCAGGGACATCGAGATGTCCGTGTGCTCGATGTTGTAGACGCCGGCCGACCCGCAGCAGATCTCGCTGAACGGCAGCTCGCGCAAGGTGACGCCGGGAATTGCTTGGATGATCTCTCGCGGCGGCTGCCGGATCTTCTGGCCGTGCAGCAGGTGGCAGGAGTCTTGATAAGTCACCGTGCGCTCAACCCTGCCGAAGTCCGTGTTGAGCTCTACGGAGGCTAGAAACTCGCTCACGTCCCGCATCCGGCTCGCGAATCGCCGGGCCCGCGCATGCCACGCCTCGTCGTGCTCGAATAGCTCGGGGTATTCCTTGAGCACGGATCCGCAGCCCGCGGTGTTGGTGATGACCGCGTCGTATGCGCCGGACTCGAGCGCCGCGATGTTCTTCCTGGCCTGCTCCCGGCCGAGCTCGCGCAGCCCGGCATGCACGTGCAGCGCGCCGCAGCAGGCCTGCTCCCTCGGAATCGTGACCTCGCAGCCGTTCTTGCGGAGCACGCGCACGGTCGCTTCGTTCAGCCGGCTGAAGAACACGTTCTGCATGCAGCCCGCCAGCAGGGCCACGCGGTAGCGCGTCTCGCCCTCGGCCGGGTACACCCTGCCGATGCTCGAGAAGAAGAACGGCGCCTGCGCTGCCGGGGCGAGCCGCGCGATCTCCCCCAGCCGCCCGAGGCGGTCTAGCAACCCGCTCTCCCGCATCATGGTCTCCAAGCCGCTTCGCTGGTAGAACAGCAGACCGAGCCCGGCTGCCTTCAGCAGCAGCGGGCTGCGCAGTAGGCGGTCGTATGCGAGCCAGCGCACGAAGCGCTCGGGGAGCGGTCGGCGGACCGTGCGCTGGATCTGGGCGAGGGCCCCTTCGACCAGCCGGCCGTACTGTACGCCGGACGGGCAGGCCGTCTCGCAGGCGCGGCAGGCGAGGCACAGCTCGATGTGCTCGGTGTAGTCCTCGCCGATCTCCATGCGGCCCTCGGAAACTTCCACCATCTGGTAGATCCGCCCCCGCGGCGAGTCCATTTCCACTCCGAGTTCCCTGTAGGTGGGGCAGGCGTTCAGGCACAGTCCGCAATGCACGCACTTGCGGAGGTCGCTCTCCTGCGGCGCGTCGAGCGGGGCAGGGAGGGGGATTGGCGCCGCGCCCGACTCGGGCAGCGAGTCCGTGCGTTCCATCCGTCCCACCCCTTCCTGCCGGCGCTCTCGGCTCGTTTCCCCTCGCTCCTACGCGAGGATGTCCTCGTGAACGACCCCGGCTACGTCCGTCAGGCGGAAGTCGCGTCCGGAGAAGCGGTAGGTCAGCTTCTCGTGGTCCAGCCCGAGCAGGTGCAGCACGGTGGCGTGGAAGTCGTGGATGTGCATGCGATTGACCGCCGCGTGGTAGCCGATCTCGTCCGTCGCGCCGTAGCGGAAGCCTTTCTTCACGCCCGCGCCGGCCATCCAGATCGTGTAGCCGTAGGGGTTGTGGTCCCTTCCGTCGCCGCCTTGGCTGACGGGCGTGCGGCCGAACTCGCCCGCCCAGATGACCAGGGTCTCGTCCAGCATCCCGCGGGACTTCAGGTCCTTGAGCAGGCCGGCGATCGGCTTGTCCACCTCGGCCGCGTTGGAGTTGTGGCGGTTGAAGAGGTCGGTATGCTGGTCCCATTTGTAGGAGTGCGTGCATTGCACGAAGCGCACGTCGCGTTCGCTGAGGCGCCGCGCCAGCAGGCACTGCCAGCCGAAGTCGGCGGTCTTGTCGTCGTCGAGGCCGTACAGCTTGCGGGTCGCTTCCGATTCCTTCTCGACCTCGAACGCCTCTGGCGCCTGCACCTGCATGCGGAATGCCAGCTCGAACGACTGGATGCGCGCCTCGAGGCGCGGGTCGTGCTTGCGCATCTCCGCGTGCCGCCGGTTCACGTTGCGCAGCATTTCGAGCTCGTACTGCTGCTGCTCCGGAGACAGGCCCTTGTTGGTCAGGTATTCGATCGGCTCGCCCTGCACGTCGGACACCTTGAGCCCGGCGTGGCCGATCGGCGTCCCCTGGAAGGATCCCGGCAGGAACGCCGACGACCAGTTCTTGGCGCCCCCGTGCGACAGCGCCGGCTTGATCGTCACGTAGCCCGGTAGGTTCTTGTTCTCGGTGCCGAGGCCGTAGACGACCCAAGACCCGAGACTGGGGCGCGTGAACGTGCTGGAGCCGGTGAAGGTCTGCAGCAGCGCGGCGCCGTGGTCGACGCCCTCCCCGACCATCGAATGCACGAAGCAAAGGTCGTCGACCCGCTCGCGCACGTGCGGGAACAGGTCGCTCACCGGGATGCCGCTCTCGCCGCCGGGCCGGAAGTCCCACAGCGGCTTCATGAGCGGTCCGGGCTCCTCGTCGTCGAACGCCAGGGGCCGTTGGATCGGCAGCGGCTTGCCGTGGTTCGCGGACAGGTACGGCTTGTACTCGAACGTGTCGACCGAGGACGGGCCTCCGTGCATGAATAGGAAGATGACCCTCTTGGCGCGCGGCTCGTAGTGCGGCGCCCGCGTCGCGAGCGGGTCGGCGGGATCGAATGCCACGTCTCCGGCCCGCGCCCGGCCCCCGCTGAGAAGGTCGCCCAGGGCCAGCATGCCGAATCCGCAGGCCGCGTCGCGGAGCATGCCCCGGCGGGTCGCGGGACGGACTGCGTTCATGTGTTCGATCATCTTCCGGTAGTCCATCTCTCGCCCCTCGGCTCCTGCGGCGGCTTCCCCGGACGGTGCCCCGTCAGTCCACGTAAATGAAATTGTTCGACGCCAGCAGGATGCGGCAGTAGCTCTGCCAGGCGTCTCGCGGGCCGGTGTCCCCGAATCTCGAGGCGAAGCTTCCCACGTACGACAGCGCCGCGTCGACCTCCGTGGCGTCCGGCTCCCTCGTCAGCACCCGCAAATGCGCGTCCCGCAGGCGGTCCGCGTCGCTCCGGCCTTTCTCTGCGAGCAGCTGCCCGGCCAGGTTGGCGGCGCGCTCGGCCACGAACTCGCTGTTCATCATGAACAGCGCCTGCGGGGCGACGTTCGTCACCGGGCGCTTGCCCAGCGAGGTCACCGCGTCGCCGAAGTCGAACAGGTTGAGCAGCGTCGGCAGGTTGGCCCGGCGCAGCGGCAGGTACACCATGCGCCGCTTCGCCTTGGTGGGGTCGATGCTCAGGCGGGCGTTCGAGTTCTCCCGGTCCGTGCCGAAGCCCGACTGCAGCGTGCCGCCCATCTCGAGGTCGAGGCTCCTGTCGATGGCCAGCATCCCGTCGCGCAGTTCCTCGACGTCCAGCCGCCGCCGGTTGAAGTGCGACAGCCACTGATTCGAGGGATCCTTCCGGGCGGCCGCCTCGCTCTGCGTGCTGCTCATGCGGTAGGCGTTCGACAGCATGATGCGTCGGTGCATGTTCTTGACCGACCAGCCGTCGCTCGCGAAGCGCGTCGCGAGCCAGTCGAGCAGTTCCGGGTGCGAAGGCCGTGCGCCCAGCTTGCCGAAGTTGCTCGGCGTGCGGACGATCCCCTCGCCGAAATGCCCCTGCCAGATGCGGTTGACCATCACGCGGGCGGTCAGGGGATTGTCGGGCGAAGCGATCCAGCGCGCCAGCTCCAGCCTGCCGCTGCCGCTCGCGGCCGGCTCTTGGTCGAAGCCGGCGAGGATCGCCGGGAAGACCTTCGGAGCTGGCTCGCCCTCGGCGTTGTAGTCGCCGCGCACGAAGACCCTCTGCTCGACGGGCTGGCCCTCCTCGACAGCATTGGCCACCGGGGGCTCGGGCATGGCCTGCGCCTTGAGTTCGCTGACCTCGTCTTCGAGCCGGGCGATGGTTTCGAGCGTTTCGGGCTTGAGGATGCGCTCGCGCTCCTCGTCGTCGAACCGGAAGGGAGCCCCCTTGGCGTGATAGACGTCGTGGAAGAACCGGTCCAGGCCGGGCTGGAATCTCGGGCGGGGAGGCGGCGTCATCGTGCGGGTCTTGAGGAGCCTGACGACGGTCCTGCGCCACCGCCGCATCGTTCTGTGCCATTCCGCGAGCCTCTCCTGGAATCGCTCGCCGTAGGCCTTGGCGGCCGCCTCTCGCTTGGATTCCATCGCCTCGCGCCACTCGGCCAGCTGGATGCGCGGCTCCGCCGCGGGCCGGAGGTAGTCGATCCACTTGGCGAGCAGCGCCGGGTCCAAGGCCCTGCGCGCCGCGATCTCGGTCGCCTCGCCGTCGTCCTCGTAGGCCTCCCGCGCTCCGAGCATGTACTCGGCCGTGCGTCCGGCTATCGAGTCGATGTACTCCTCGATCTCGATGTCTGCCATGTTGTCGAGCTCGGTGCGCTTGTTCTGGATGGCGCGCTGCTCCGCTTCGTAGCGCTCGTACTCCTCTCGCGGGACGAGCGGCTTGTACAGCAGGCCCGAGACATGCGCCTGCGGTGTCTCGAAGTTGCGCGTCGACGCGAAGATTCCCGCGAGCGAGTAGTAGTCCCTGGTGAGGACCGGGTCGAACTTGTGGTCGTGGCAGCGCGCGCAGGCGATGGTCAGGCCGAGCATGGCCTTGGACACGACTTCGATCTGCTCGTCGTAGACGTCGTACAGCATGCGCTTCTTGTCCTGCTGCGCGACCGCCTTCGGCCCTAGCGCAAGGAAGCCCGTCGCCACGGTCCCGCGCCGGTTGACTCCGCCGGGCTCGGCGCCGTCCAGCAGGTCGCCGGCAATCTGCTCGATCACGAAGCGGTCGTAAGGCAGGTCGCTGTTGAACGCCTCGACCACGTAATCTCGGTACCTCCACGCGTAGGGGTAGCGGTGATCCTCGTCGTTCCCTGTCGAGTCGGCATAGCGGGCGACGTCCAGCCAGCGGCGGCCCCAGCGCTGGCCGTAGGCCGGGGATGCGAGCAGGCGCTCGACCACGCGCTTGAACGCCCCGGGGGACTCGTCCGCCAGGAAGGCGCGGGCGTCCCCGGGAGCGGGCGGCAGGCCGGTCAGGTCGAAGGTCGCGCGCCGCAGCCAGGAGAGCCTGTCGGCGGGCGGCGCCGGCTCGAGTCCCTGCGCCTCCAGCTTGGCCAGCACGAACCGGTCGACGGGATTCGCGGCCCAGCTCTCGTCGGTGACCTCTGGTGGTTCCGGGTCCCTGATGGGCTGGAAGGCCCAGTAGTTCCGCTGCTCCTCGGTGAAGCGGCCTTCCTGCCCCGCGGAGATCAAGGCGGCGCGCTGTTCCGCGCCGGGCCACGGGGCCCCTTGGCGGATCCACGAGCGCAGGACGGCGAGCTCCTCCGCGGGCAGCTTGCCGCCGGGAGGCATCTTGACGCGGGTCTCGTACCCGACGATGGCGAGGAGCCGGCTGGAGTCAGGATCCTCGGCCGAGACGAGCGCGGCTTCGTCGCGCGCCTTGACGAAGCCCTCGACGCCCGAGAGGTCGATGTTTCCGCTCTTGAGCTGGGCGTTGTGGCAGGCTTGGCAATTCGCGGCCAGCAGGGGTCGCACGTGCTTCTCGAAGTAATCGAGGCCGTCCGCCTCTGCGGACGCGGCACCGGCCGCCGATGCGACGACAACGAGTCCGGCGCCCGCTATGCTCGGCAGAATCTTCACCGCTCTCTCGACTCGCACTTTCGCACCTAATAGCCTATCGGATCGCTGCCGGTCGCGGCGCGTTGCGCGCACCTACGCGACGGGCCAATCGATGGCGCGCGGAGGCCCCCGGGGCAAGGGGCTAACCGCTCCCTGCTTTTCCGCGAGTCATGCGCCGACCGTCCCGAGGCGGCAGGTCAAGCGATGCCGGTGGCCGGTGCGCGCCGAGCATCGAGACTAGGAATAGCCAGCGAGACTGAGCCTCGGACCGACGCCGCCGCGGTGCGCAGCCCTAGGGGCCCCCCGGGCGCTGGTCCGCTCCGCGGCCGGACGTCGCCGCGAGCCGCCCGCGTGTAGGGATCGACCGCCTTGGTGTGGGGAAGCACGGGGCGGTACTGCAATCCCCGCCGGGCGAGTCCTGTTAGCGGACCGGAAGCCGATCATCTGTCGATCTCGCGTGGAGGGGCCTTCGGAGAGCGTAGCTTCTCTCTAGCAACCCGCGCGCACCAATGTCCCCTTCCGTGACATCCATCCGTGGGCGGGATGCCTAGCAAGTCCAGTGGAGGCCGAACTTGCGAAAGCCGGACCCCCGAAAGGCGCACGGTCGGGTCAATTATTCGCTGGGCCCAGTCGGGACCTCGATAGTCTTGCCCACGTAAGCCGAACCGATGCATTTGGCCTTGATGTCTACTCGATACATTTTCCCGTATCGAAGATCGAGCTTCGATACCGAGCCGTCCGGATTCATCACCATCGGGCTATCGCGTTTGTCCCACTCAATCGTCGCATACCGATCATTGGCTGCAACCCGTTTTGGAAAGTACCAGTTTCCGCCAATCGTAAGGTGCAAATGGCCTTGGGTGGTCTCTTCAACTTCGTCAATTGGAATGCACCGGGATTCCAGCTCCGGCGCGGTTTCCGTGACGTCCACGTGAAAGACAGTCTTCTCTTGGGCCACCGACTGGAACGGCACCATCAGGACCAAGGCGATATGCGCAATCCACTTCGGCACGTTCTGTCCTCCACGCAGCCCGCCAACCGCTCGGCAGGGTTGCGCTAGACGCCGGTCCGTCATGCTCTGCAAGCGCCACGCCATTCCGCGCCTCGAGATCAAGTCTAGCACTTCCATGGCGACAGCGACAATCAGCCACACGAACCCGTAACCCCTCCGGCGCCAAGGGCGATCGCTGGCCGAGGGGGAATCGGCGAACCGTCTACCGCCAGTCACGCTAGGATCTCCTTGACACCCGACCGTGGACGTCGGTGAGCCGGAGGTCACGCCCCGCGTATCGGTAGGTCAGACGCGTTTGGTGCAAGTCCAGCAGGTGCAGCATCGTTGCGTGCAGGTCATGCAAATGCACGCGGCCCTCGACGGCCACGCCTTTGACGTTGCTGCGCCTGTAGCGCATGCCGCCCTTGACGCCGCCTCCGGCCATCCACTCGGTGGAGCCGCGGTTGTGGTGTCTGCCGTCGGCCTTGTTGTACTGCTCGAGAGTCGAGCGCCCGAAGTCCCCGCCTCACTCGATCAGCGCCTCGTCCGGCCTGCCGCGCTGCTTGAAGTCGCCGATCAGGGCGGCGGCCGGCCGGTTCCCGGGCCTTCTGCGTCAGCCTCTTGCGAAGGTCGTTTTGGTGGTCCCATCCCCGATGGCCCAGCTCGATGAAGCGAACACCGCGCTCCGCGATCCTCCGGGCCAGCAGGCGCTGCGTGCCGAATCCCTGCGTCTCCTTCCGGTGCAGGCCATACGCCTCGCCAACGCTGTTCGGCTCGGACCAGTTATATAGTGCTTGTGACAAAACCCCTGAATTCTGGCCTGATCAGCATTTCATACTACATCCTGATGTCGGATGGATCTCCAAACACAACATATAGGGTCCAAGGTCGGAAGTTGCTCAGCCGCCAATCGCGAAGATTTCCGCGCTCTACCCAGAATTGGCAGGATTTCGAACCAGTCGTAGCATTCCAGTGAAATCTTCGCCTTGAGAGATTGGACCTAACGCCTTTGTTGTCAAGGGGATACGAGTTTTTTCACGGGCACTATATAGGGGAATTATATATCTGAGTGCCGACGACGCCATGTCCGACTAGAACTGCTGTGAGCAGGGAGGTCGGTGTCGAGCGCGGGTCATTCGAGTGCGGCCGCGGCGGGCACAGAGGGGTGGGGGATCGTATCTGAATCGAGCCTGCCAGCGGATTGGACGAGGAACGGACTAGAGAGGCCGCCTCGCATGCCCCGGTGGAACCCGGTGGAACCCGGTTGGCGGTGGCAGGGCACCCCTTGCAAGCCGATTACAGGCCCTCGGAGGGCCGAAGGCAGCGGATCCCCGGCGCTCGATGGCCTGCATGGACGGTCCGGGCCGGACTGGGGGCGCACCGGGGCATGCCGGATCCGCTGCGCCCCTCGTACCGAGCGTGAAGCGCACCGAGCGTGAAGCGCACCGAGCGTGAAGCGCACCGAGCGTGAAGCGCACCGAGCGTGAAGAGCGCGCCCGCAGCGGGCTGCCGCGCTCAGCGCGGAGGGCGCCGCTCGGGCCGCGACCGCGGCCTTGCCGGTCAGCTGCCGGCAGGTCAGCGTCCGGCCGACCAGGCCCCGCGCCATGCGCCGCATCTGTTCCGCCGTGTCGCAGTCGCGGTCGTTGCGCCGTCCCGCGAACTCCGTCAGGTAGCGGCCGAGATGACGGACGCTCATCCGGTGATAGGTTCCGTACAGGCCGCGCTTGAACAGGGACCGGAACGATTCGATGCCGTTCGTATGCGCCGCCCCGCGCACGTACTCGCCGCGGGAGTGCTTGACGGCTTCGTGCGGGAACTCCGCCATGCCGGCGTAGGCCGCCGCCTCGTCGGAGTAGAGCTGCGCCCCCGGCGCGACGCGGGCGCGCACGAAGCCCTGCAGGTCGCCCTTGGCGGTGCCCGGCAGCGGCCGCGCGGCCACTGCGTTCGTGGCGCGGTCCCGTGCCCCCGCCACCGGGGTCTTGCCGACGGGCCCGCGCCCGGCGCGGGCCTTCTTCCTCTCGTGCTTGTTGCGTTCCTTGCCGCCGACGTAGGTCTCGTCCACCTCCACCGGGCCGGCGAACAGGCCCTGATCCCGCTCCCGGCACGCGCGGATGCGGTGCGCGAGGTGCCAGGCCGACTTCCGGCTGATTCCCGGATCGCGGTGCAGCTTCATGCTCGAGACGCCCTTGATGCCGGTGGTCAGCAGGAACAGGGCGACGGCCCGGGTGCGGTAGCCGAGCTTGGTGTCGGCCGTCACGCTGCCGGTGCGCGCGGAAAAGCGCTTGCCGCAGCCGCGGCAACGGTACGGCATCGAAGGGTGGGCCGCGCCGGACTGCACGCTGGAGCCGCGGCAGTGGGGGCACGCGGGACCGTCCGGCCAGCGCATGGCAGCGAACCATCTTTCCGCGGATTCGTCATCGGGGAACATGGCGATCATTTCGATCAATGTGATGCCTTTACGGAACCACTTTCCGGGACCTGGTTTCTTCATTTACGGCATCCCCTACTGGAGCTATTCTACCAAGAAACACCACAGAATGTCAACGGAAATCCGGAAGAAATATGAAATCTTATTATGGCTTGATAATTTGCCGACTTGATTCCCTCGGCACTCAGATATATAATTCCCTTATATAGGACGCGGGAGTTGCGCTCTGCATTTGGAACGCTAGCCCTCAGCGCCGGATGACTCCTTCGATCTGGTCGCCGATGCTGGTAGGGCCGAGCTGGCCGCGATTGAGGTCCTAGACATTGCGAGATGCACGCGCTGCCAGTCCATGGCCATGCGCGCGTCCCTGATGCTCTCGACAGGGTCCGGGCCTTCGTCGATGTTCAGACTCGTTCCTTGGAAGCTGGCCCGGAGGAATGCCGAGCCGTACAGCGCGGCACCTCCGACCGGCGGAGGATTCATCGTGACGAACCTAGGCAGGTCCCGGTTCTCCTCGCCGAGACCGTACACGACGCACCGCCCGATGGACGGCCGCCCGAAGGTGATGCTGCCGGCGTGCGTGAACACTTACGCCTGCGGATGAGCGGGGGAATCCGCGTGCATGCGTTCAGCAGGCACGTCGCGTCCGTGTACTGGCTCGGATGGGGGAAACCTCGGAGATCGGGCGACCGCCCTCAAGGCTCAGCACGAAATCGAAAACCGGGGCGAGAATCTTGCCCCTTTGCGTGCCGATCGCCAGATCCATCTCGGAATGCCGGCCGGCGCGCCTGGCGAGGTCGGGGTGGGAGTCGAACGCATAGTGCCGCGTGAGAGCTCCCTGCATGAACAGGGCGATCATCCGCTTCGCCTTTCCCTCGAAATCGGGAGCACGAGGAAGCGGCACGCTCTCGGGGCCCTTCGCGGAGAGGGCCTAAATCGAAGACAGGCCCGCAAAGGCAGTGCAGCCGCCGGCCTTGCTTGCATTCGCGCCTCGGGGTCATGCCACGATCTCGCGGATCACCCTCCCGGCCACGTCCGTCAGCCGGAAGAGCCGACCGCTGTACTTGTACGTGAGCCGTTCGTGGTCCAGCCCGAGCAGGTGCAGGATCGTGGCGTGGAAGTCGTTCACCGAGACCCGGTTCGCCGCTGCCCTGTGCCCGATCTCGTCCGATTCCCCGTAGCTCGCGCCTCCCTTGGCCCCGCCGCCCGCCATCCAAGCCGTCAGGCAGTGCGGGTTATGGTCGCGGCCCGGCTTGGCCTCGCCCGTCTGGGAGACGGGCAGTCGCCCGAACTCCCCGCCCCAGATCACGAGAGTCTCGTCGAGCAGGCCGCGCTGCTCGAGATCCGCGAGCAGCCCCGCGAACGGCTGATCCGTCTCGCCGGCGAACTGGGAATGATTCTGCCCGATATCGATATGGCCGTCCCAGGCCCGCTGGTTCTCCATGCCCCCCGAGTAGATCTGGACGAAGCGCACGCCGCGCTCGACCAGGCGGCGCGCCGCGATGCACTGGCGGGCGACGTGCCCGCAGCGCTCGCTGCGCAGGCCGTACAGCTTCTTGATGTGCTCCGGCTCGCTGTCGACATCCAAGGCCCCGGGCGCGGCCGACTGCATGCGGTAGGCGAGCTCGAAGCTCTCGATGCGGGCCGCCAGCTCCCGTTCCTGCGGCGACCGCGCCAGGTCCCGGCCGTTGAGCCGGGCGATCAGGTCGAGCTGGCTGCGTTGCTGCCGGTCGCTCACTCCCTCCGGCGGCGCGAGATTCCGGATGGGCTCGCCCTTCGGGCGCAGCCACGTTCCCTGGTAGGCCCCGGGGAGAAACCCCGCGCTCCAGTTGGCGGCGCCGCCCTTGGGCAGCCCGCGGTCCTTCGGGTCGGACATCACGACGAAGCCGGGCAGGTCCCTGCTCGCGCTGCCGAGGCCGTACGTGACCCACGATCCCAGGCGGGGGTAGCCCATGCGGGGCTGGCCGCTGTTCATCACGAAAAGGGCCGGCGAATGGTTGTTGGACTCCGAGAAGCCGGAATGCACGAAGGCCATCTTGTCGACGTGCTCTCCGAGATACGGGAAGATCTCCGACACCATCTTGCCGCTCTGGCCGCGTGGCGAGAACTCGAACGGCGACTGCATCAGCGCCCCCACTTGGTTGGCGAAGAACCCGGTGAACTTGTCGAAGCCCTCGAGCGTCTGGCCATGCCGTCGCGCGAGTTCCGGCTTGTAGTCCCACGTGTCGATATGGCTCGGGCCCCGTTGATGAACAGCCAGATGACGCTCTTGGCCTTGGCGCGGAAGTGCGGCTCCACGGGAGCCATGGGCACGAGGGAACGGTCGCTCCCCTCCGCGGCGAGGAGGCCCTCGTCTGCCAGCAGCGTCGCGAGACCGAGTGCGCCGCATCCCATGCCGCATCGCTGCAGCAGGGAGCGACGCGACAGCAGAGGTTCGTTCGAGGTCATCGTCGGGGTCACCGTATGTAGAGGAATTCGTTGAGGCTCAGCAGCGCCTGGCAGTAGTCGACCAGCGCGAGGCGGGCGGCGTCGCGCTCGCCGCTCGACTCGCGCAGCGCGGTCTGGGCCCGCAGGAAGGCTACGCCCTCGTCCGCCTCGCCGGGCCCCGGGTCGCGGTTGAAGGCGAGGCGGTAGGCCTTGGCCACGGCCGCCTGCGCGTCCGCGGCGGACGGCAGCCTTCCGGCCAGTCCCTCGGCGTAGCCCCGCGCACGCGGGCTGTTGAGGAACATCAGCGCCTGCGGGGCGATGGTCGTGGATGGACGCCTGCCGATGCCGACCAGGTGTTCCGGCCAGTCGAGCAGCATCATCGTCGGCACCAGCGCCGTGCGCTTGACGAAGAAGTAGACGCTGCGACGCCGCATGTCCTCGCGCAGCGTTCCCGGGCCGTACATCCGTCGGTCGAGCCGACCGGAGACGCTGAGCAGCGAGTCGCGCACGGCTTCGCCTTCGAGCCGGCGGGGAGCCCAGCGCCACAGCAGGCGGTTGTCCGGATCGACGTAGGCGGCCGCGCTGCGGTGGCCCGCTCCCTGCGCGTATGCCGCGCTGGTCATGACCAGGCGTTGCAGGCGCTTCAGGCTCCAGCCGTTGTCGACTAGATCCTGCGCCAGCCACTCGAGCAGCTCGGGATGGCTGGGCGGATCCCCGCGGCTCCCGAAGTCGCTGGGCGTCGCGACGATGCCCCGGCCGAAGTGGTGGTGCCAGAGCCGGTTGGAGATGACCCGGGCGAGCAGGGCCCCCGCGCCGCGACGGTGGTCGACGATCCAGTTCGCGAGCGAGGCCCGGTCGAGCGTGCTGCGGTCCCAGCCGTCGGGAGGGCTCTCGCGCCAGGGCGAGGAAGCCCCGGTCGCGCGCATCAGCGCCCGCAGGAAGCCCGGCTTGGCCGGGGCGACTTTCTGGCTGACGTCGCCGCGGCGGATCAGGTACGTGGGTTCGTAGAAGTGCGGGAACCCCCTGTTGGTCGCGTTGTGCCGCGCCGGGGGCAGGCCTTCGGCCGCCGCCAGGATCTTCGTGGCCGTCGGCACGGGAACTCGCAGCTCGTGCTCCGCGAGGGCTTGGTCCAGCTCCTGCCAGAGCCTGTCCGTCCTCGCGTACAGCCGCAGCAGCGCCGCGGCGTGGTCCCCGGCAAGCGGAGCCTGCCGCGATTCGCGAAGGGTCGCCAGCCCCTCCGCCAGAGCCTCCGGGACGCCGGTTCCGACCTCGAGCGGGGGCGCGGGATCCCGGGAGACCGACAGTCGGTAGCGGCCCACGGTGAAATGCACGTTGTAGCCGAAGTGCAGGCTGAATGTCAGGCGGGCTCCGCCGTGCAGCTCGAGAGGCTCCGCGAGCTCGAACGCGGCGGCTTGGCTCGTGCCCAGGGACTCCCTCCGGATCGACCAGCCGGTGGTTCTCGTGTCGCTGTTGATGGCGGCCTGCGCCGAGGCGGAGTCGGCGTCCAGCTCGTCGGTCGCCCTAGCGGCGGAGAACCGAATCTTGACGGCCTCGGCCTCGGGATCGTCGAGCGGCCGGGCCTCCGCGTCGATCCGCCCGAGATGGAACTGGCCGTCCCGCGACCGTCCCGGTCCGCGGTTTGGGAGTGCGGGGTGGGTCAGCACCTCCAGTCGGATGGCGCGGACGCCGTCGGTCATGACGTCGGCCGTGATCGTGTGCTTGTCGAAATCCGAGATCGCGCCCGTGACCAGCAAGGACCCGTCGTCCAGCGTGTCGATTCTCGCGCCGCTCTCCGCGGTCGCGGCGGAGGCGTCGACGACGCGCCACGCATCCGTGGAGGCCGGCTGGCTCCCGTCGCGCAGCCACTCCTTGAAGGCGTCGCCCGCGAGGTCTTCCTCGCGGGCCCGGCGACCTGCCCGCAGCTCCTCGCGGCGGGCCTCCCAGGCTGACCTGGCATCGTCGTAGGCGCCCGGCTCGGGCTCGTGCTGGACCTCGGTCCGGACGGTGCGCCCGAACACGGCCGCGACGCTGTAGTAGTCGGACGAGGGGATCGGATCGTACTTGTGGTCGTGGCAGCGGGCGCAGCCGACCGTCAGACCGAGCATGGCCGTGCCCATCGTCCCGATCATGTCGTCGATCTCCTCGTACCGCGAGCGCTCGAACTCCGCCTCGGTGATCTCGGTAGGGAACGCCGCCGAAGCCAGGAAGCCCGTTGCCATGAGGGCCAGCGGGTTGCCGGTAGCCAGTTCGTCGCCCGCAATCTGCCAGCGTACGAATCGGTCGTACGGCATGTCGCCGTTGAGGGCCTTGATCAGGAAGTCCCGGTAGTGGTGCGCGTACGGACGGTCGTAGTCCTGCTCGAATCCGAAGCTCTCGCCGAACCGGGCAATGTCCATCCAGTGGCGGGCCCAGCGCTCGCCGTAGGCCGGAGAGTCGAGCAGCCGGTCCACCAGACGCTCGTAGGCGTCCGGCCTCGGGTCCTGACGAACGCCTCGGTCTCCCGCACTCCGGGAGGCAGTCCGAGCAGGTCGAGCGAGGCACGCCGGATCAGCGTCCGCCGGTCCGCCCGCGGACCTGGCTGCAGCCCGGCGGCCTCGAGCCGGGCCAGGATGAAGCGGTCGAGCGGGTTGCGGACCCAGGGCCGACCCGCCACCTCGGGCGGGTCCGGCCGCGAGAGGGGCTGGAAGGACCAGAAATCCGAAGGCTGGTTCACCGGACCGTGCGCGGCGGAGGGCGGCGCGTCGCCCGCTAGGGGCCTGTCGTAGGGTGCCCCCAGCCGGACCCACTCCCTGATCGCGTCGATGCTCTCGGCCGCCAGCTGCGGCTGGCCGAACGGCATGAACGGCTCTTGCGCGTGGAGCAGAACGGAGACCAGACTGGCGGGCTCCTCCGGCCCGCCCAGCTTGCCGCTCGCCAGCAGCGATTCGCGGGTGGACAGGTCCAGCCCGCCTTGTGTCTGACCGCCGCCGTGGCAGGCCAGACAGCTTTCCGCTAGGACGGAACGCACCTCGCGCTTGAAGAGATCCAGCCCGCGAGCCATGCGCTCCGCATGCTCCGCACCCTCGGGTTGAGCGAGAGCCGTCGGTCCGGTCGCGCACGCGAGACAGAGCAGGAAGGCCGCTCCGCCGAGCCGTTGCAGCGCCGTCGCGGCCCGCGCTTGCTTCCGGCAGGACCGCCCGCGGGCGACCGGCGTTCCTTCTCGAGTCGCCGGAGACCCGGGCGTGCCCGGGTCGAATTGCCGGCAATTCGTCCGCATTCGGTCGCATTCTAATTCCGGGCGCCGTCATCGTGACCGCCCCGATGCGTGCCGCGGGCGGAAGTCGGGCGCATCGCTGACGAAAATCGAAAAACTCGCCGTCGCGCAGGCCGGGCCGCTGCCGGCGCAGCAACTTTTTCCCCGCTGCGGTGTTCTCTCTATGATCGGCTGGCGTCGTCCACGATGGCATGACCGCCCCCTGCGTGTTTGAAGAATTCGTCCGGAGCTACCAAGACATGGTGTTCGGAATCGCAGTTCGCATGCTCGGAGACGCCAGCGAGGCCGAGGACGTGTCCCAGACCGTCTTCCTCCGCGCGTTCGAGCGGTTCGACACGCTGCGCGCAAGCCCGGCCGTTGCAGGGTGGCTGCGCGCGGTGACGACGAACCTGTGCCTCAACCACCTGCGCCGAGTGCGCCGCCGCTTGCGGCCGTTCAGCCAGGGGCCCGGCGACGGCCGGGACGACGATCCGGTCGCGCGAGCTCTCGTCGCGCCCGCGTCGCAGCTCGAGGAACTGGAGCGCCGGGACCGGCAAGCCCGTCTGGAGCGGGCCATGCGCCAGCTGCCGGATCGTCAGCGTGTGCCGCTCGTGCTGTTTCACTTCGAGCAGCGCAGCTACCGCGAGATCGCGGCGCTGCTGGACGTCTCCCTAGCCAAGGTCAAGACCGACATCCACCGGGGCCGCGAGGCTCTCCGGTGCCTGATGGAGGCCGCTGATGAAGCCCGCTGACCTCGAGGCGCTCGCGAGCAGGTGCCTAGGCCGCCTCCCGGACCCGAAGGCACCGCGGTCGCTGCTGCCACGGGTGATGGACGAGGTGGAGCGGGCGCGGGGCCGGAGCTGGTTCCGGCGCGCGTGGCGGTGCTGGCCGCCGGCTTGGAAGGCTGCCTCCGTAGCGGTGCTCGCGGCAGCCGCCGTCTTGGCGCGAGCCGCTGCCGAGCGGGCGGTGGCCGCCGACGTGCCCGCCTTGGTGGATACCGTCCGCGTCCTGTGGCGCTTGGTCCTCGCGCCGAACGCCCCCTACCTGGCCGCCTCGGCCTTCGTGATGGGCTTGTCGTGCGCCCTGGCTTGCGCGGCGATCTCTCGGATGCTCTGGGAAAGGAATCTAGAACCATGAACCGAACCGCTTTCTACCTGCCGCTCTTCGCGAGCGCCTTGGCGCTCGCGTCCGGAGCGGGACTCGCGCAAGCCCCCGACGTCCCCGACCTCGGGCAGGCCGAGCAGCCTCCTGCCGGTGACGACGCGTCCGAGCCCGCGTCGATCGCGCGACTGAACTCGGATTTCGTGCTGCCCGCCGGCGAGGAGGTCGACGACGTTGTCGTGGTCGGAGGTGACGTCGTCATCGAGGGCACCGTTCGCGGGGACCTCGCTTGCGTCTTCGGAGACGCTCGCCTCGGCAGCGACGCCCGGGTCGCCGGCGACCTGGCCGTCGTGTGGGGCTCCCTGACGGTCGACCCCGGAGCGGAAGTCGAAGGGGATATGGTCACCATCGGGGGCTCGACCATCGCCCCGCCCGGATTCACCGCGGGCGGTGACCAAGCGACCCTGTTCGACTTCGCGCCGGGCGGATTCCTCGCGTCCGCTGGCACGTGGGTGCAGGACGGACTTCTCTGGGGGCGCCCGCTCGCGCCCGCTCTGGCCTGGAGCTGGCTCGTCTTCCTTGTCGTCGCCCTCAGCTACCTCGGCCTCAACATCGTGTTCGAGCAGCCCGTGCGGGCCTGCGCGGAAGTGCTCGACAGCAAGCCCCTGACCGCCTGCTTGGTCGGCCTGCTGGTCCTGCTGCTGCTCGGCCCCGTGACGGGCCTGCTCGCGGTTTCCCTCGTGGGCCTTCCCGTGATCCCGTTTCTCTACTTGGCGCTCTTCTTGGTCGGCATCTTCGGACGCGTGAGCGTCTTCCGCTGGATCGGGAGCAGGATTCGCCCCGAGGGGCCGGCCGGCGGCGTTGTCGCGGCCACCGGCTCCCTGCTCATCGGCATGGCCGCGGCCTGCCTTGCCTACATGGTCCCGGTCCTTGGAATGGTCGCTTGGACGACCGTGGGCGTGATCGGTCTGGGCGCGGGGGCGGCGACCGTCTTCGCAGGATTGCGCAGGGAGTATCCCGCGCCGGCGGCCGGGGGAACTCCGATCCGTGATCTGGGCGACGCGTCCCTAGCCGGTGCCGGCGCGGAGGTGCCTGCGTCCGACGTCTCGGAATACCCGGTCGCGAGGTTCGCGAGCCGCGCGGGAGCCGTGGCGGTCGATGCCTTCCTGCTCTCGGTCTCCGCCTTGCTGCTCGGATTCGACTCCAGCCAGGCGTTCGTCCTAGCGCTGGTCTACCACGTCGTTCTGTGGGCGTGGAAGGCGACTACGGTCGGCGGGCTGGTCTGTCAGCTGCGCGTCGTGCGCGTGGACGGGGGGGCGCTGCAGTTCTCGGACTCCTTGGTGCGAGGCCTCGCGACCATCGTCTCGGTCGTGGTGGTCGGTCTGGGCTGGCTCTGGATCCTCTGGGATCCGCGGCGGCAGGCGTGGCACGACAAGATTTCGGGCACCTATGTCGTCACCGTGCCCCGGCACCCGCCTCTGCCCTGAGCCGGCCCGGCGCGCCGCCTGCGGGGCCTTACGGGAAGGGAGTCAGCAGGCCTCGGACGATGGCGCCGCCGTAGCGGCGCAGGCGCACCGAGGGATTCGCGTCCGCTTCGAATCTCCCGGCGCGCTGGCGCAGTCTCTCGACGATCGTGCTGTGCTCGGCCGCGACGTCGCGGCTCTCGCCCGGGTCGGTGTCGAGCCGGTACAGCTGTGCCGGGACCAGCTCGCGCTGTCCCCGCGGGCGGCCGTTCCTGCCCAGGGCCCGCTCGCGGATGTGCAGCTTCCAGTGCCCGGAGCGCACCGCTTGGACCCGGAGCCGGTGGCTGAACATGAACGTGCGGTCCGGCGGTTCTCCCTCCCCGCGCAGCAGCGGCAGGATATCCATGCCGTCGTAGGCCCGGTCGCCGGGCGGGCCGACCCCGGCCAGCGAGGCGACCGTGGGGAACAGATCCATCAGCGAGGCGGTCCCGTGCCGGACCGTTCCGGCGGGAATCCGCCCCGGAGCGCGAGCGATGAACGGGACGCGCAGGCCGCCCTCCCAAGTGGTGCCCTTGAAGCCCCGCAGCCCGCCGGTGGAACCGCCCGCCGTCGACTCGTCGCCCGTCCAGGGCCCGTTGTCGCTGGTGAGGAATACGTACGTCTCGCCGTCCAGTCCGAGCTGCGACAGCTTCGCCAGCAGCTGGCCCACGCCCGCGTCCAGCTCCTCGACGGCGTCCCCGTACGGCCCGTGCCGCGAGCGGCCGGCGAACTCCGGGGAGGCCGCCAGCGGCAGGTGCGGCATGGTGTAGGCAAGGTACAGGAAGAAGGGCCTGTCTCGGTTGCGCCCGAGGAATTCCACGGCCCGGTGCGTGTACCTTCTCGTGAGCTGGGCCGAGTCGGCCGGCGACTCCACCGTGGTCCAGCCGTCGAACAGTTCGAAGCGAGGCCACTGCACGCGGCGTAGCCAGACCATGTTGTTGCTGTACAGCACGCCGTAGAACTCGTCGAACCCGTGCCTCTGCGGGCGGAACTTCTTCCTCCCGCCCAGATGCCACTTGCCGACGCAGGCGGTCGCGTACCCAGCCGCCCGCAGGTGCTCCGCCAAGGTCACCTCGGACTCGGGCAGCCCCTGCACCTCCTTGGGCACGAGCACGCGCGTGATGCCCGTGCGCAGCGGATGCCTCCCGGTCAGCAGCGCCGCGCGCGCCGGAGAGCAGTTCGGCGCGGGCGTGTAGAACTCCGTCAGGCGGGCGCCCTCGGAGGCCATGCGGTCGATGAAGGGGGTGCGGATCGCGGTGCTGCCGTAGCATCCGAGGTCGCCGTATCCCAAGTCGTCGGCGACGATGACGACGAAGTTCGGCTCGGCCGCCGCGGCCGCCGCCAGGACGCTCGCCGCGAGCGCGAGCCCGCCGACGCAAGCGGGAAGCCCGCGTCCGCTCGCCATCAGGTCATTCCCGCAGGTCGCGGAACCGCTTGGCCTTCGCCTGCCAGCGCGGCAGGCTCTCGCCGGGCACGCTGCGCACCGCGATGCGCACACCGAACGAATCGCGCACGTCCCCCGCGATGGCGGCGCAGAGCGCGGGGCGCGCCTCGACCTCGACCTCCGCCTCGTCCATCTCGCCCCTGCGCGTGACCGAGATGCGGAACTCGGCCCTGCCGGCGAACCGCCGGACGGCCTCCTCGATCGCGGACGGATGCACGTTGACGCCTCGCAGCAGCATCATCTGGTCGACGCGGCCTAGGACGCCGCCTTCCAGCAGCAGGCCTTCGGGGAGTCGGCTGGGCCGGACGAGGTCGCCGGTGCGGTAGCGGATCACCGGGCAGCCCCAGCGTCCGAGGTTGGTCAGCACCAGCTCGCCGGTCTGGCCGCATTCGACGGGATTCGCGTTGCCGGTATCCAGCACCTCGGCCACGAACTCGCGCTCGTTGACGAATACACCGCGTCCCCGCGGGCAGGGAATGCCGTACGCGCCCACCTCGCTGGCGCCGGCGTGATCGAAGACCCGCGCGCCCCAAGTCTCCGCCACCCGCCGGCGCAGCGACGGGAGGCTTCCGCCCGGCTCGCCGGCGAGGATCGCGCAGCGTACCGGGGTGTCGCGCAGGTCGATCCCTTCCCGCTCCGCGGTCTGCGCCATCCGCAGCGCGTAGGTCGGCGTGCTGAATAGCAGCGTGCAGCCGGTCTCGGCGAGCAGGCGCAGACGGCGCGAGGTCCCGGCCCCGCCCCCGGGCACGGCGAGCAGGCCGCGGCGCGCTACGGCGTCGTAGGCCGACCAGAATCCGATGAAGGGCGCGAACGAGAAGGCGAAGAACGCGCGGTCGCCGTGGCGCGCGCCGCAGGCGTCGAGCACCGCGTCCCAGCAGTCGCACCACCACGCCCAGCTGCGCGCCGTGTCTAGTACCGCCAGCGGGCTGCCGCTCGTGCCCGAGGTCTGGTGGTACTTGGTATAGCGCGCGAGCGGGTACGTCAGATTCGAGCCGAAGGGCGGGTGCTCGCGGCTGTCCGCGGACAGGTCTTGGTTCGAGGTCAGGGGGAGCCGCCGGAACTGCTCGGCGCTGCTCGGCGCGGCCGTCGCGCCGAGGCGCCGCCGCCAGAAGGGATTGCCCGGCAGGACGGCGGCCAGCATCTCGCGCAAGCGGGGGAGCTGGTCCCAGCGGTCGAGCTCGGATAGTGCGGGCGCGCTGCTGCTCTGGACCACCTGCATCAGAGCAAGAGATGCACACCCTGGGCTGTCACGAGGCAGGCGGCGAAGGCGATCGCGAGCGGCATGAGAGCTCCGACTCCTGTCCAGCGAAGGCTCCGGGTCTCCTTCCAGATGGTCAGGATGGTCGTCGCGCAGGGGTTATGCAGCAAGGAGAACAGCATCAGGTTGACGGCCGTGAGCAGCGTCCAGCCGTGCTCGTCGACCAGCACGGTCCGGATCTCGTCGTATGTCGTTATATCCATCATCATACTGCCCCCGAGGTAGCACATGAGCATAGTGGGAACGACGATCTCGTTAGCGGGGATCGCGATCACGTAGGCCAGCAGGATGACGCCGTCCAGGCCGATCGCCTCCCCGAGCGGGCGCAGCAGCTCGATTGCGCGCGACGCGAGGCTGACCCCTCCGGCGTCGACGTTGGCGAGGATCCAGATCACGGCGCCGGCCGGGGCGGCGGTCAGAATGGCGCGGCCGAGCACGAAGACCGTCCGGTCGATCAGCGAGGTGTATAGGATACGCAGGACGCTCGGGCGGCGGTAGGGCGGAAGCTCCAGAGTGAAGGCCGAGGCCTCGCCGGAAAGCACGCTGCGCGAGAGTGCCCACGAGACGGCCAGGGTGAAGCCGACGCCCAGCAGGACCACGCCTAGGACCGCTCCCGCGGCCGCGGCCGACGCGACGGCGGGCGGGAAGGACGCGGCGACGAAGATGACGGCCAGCATGATCAGAGTCGGGAAGCGGCCGTTGCAGGGCACGAAGTTGTTCGTCAGGATCGCCAGCAGGCGCTCCCGGGGCGAGTCGATAATGCGCGTCGCGGTCACCCCGGCGGCGTTGCAGCCGAAGCCCATGGCCATCGTCAGCGCCTGCTTGCCGTGCGCCCCCGCCTTGCGGAACAGCCAGTCGAGGTTGAACGCGACGCGCGGCAGGTAGCCGAGGTCCTCCAGGATCGTGAACACGGGGAAGAAGATGGCCATTGGCGGCAGCATGACGCTGACCACCCATGCGAGGCCGCGGAACACTCCGTGCCAGACGAGTCCGGTCAGCCACCACGGTGCGCCGAGGCTCTCGAACCAGCCGGCAGCCGCGGCCTCGACAGCGAAGAACGCGTTCGCGAGCAGCTGCGAGGGAACGTTCGCGCCGAGAATCGTGATCCAGAAGACGGCGCCGAGCAGCAGCGCCATCAGCGGAAGGCCCAGCCAGCGCGAGGTCACCAGCCGGTCGATGCGCTGGTCGAGCTCCCACTTGCCGGACCCGCTCTCGCGGACCGACCGCGCGGCGACCCGGCGGGCGCTGTCGTACAGGTCGGACACCATGCGGTCGCGGAAGTGGTCGCCGACCTGCCGGCGCAGGCCGTCGCTGCGATCGAGAATGGCCTCGGCGCTCGGCGTCATGTCCGCCTCCTAGCGGGCGCTGCCGCTGGCCGCGCCGCGCTGCCGCTGCGCCAAGCCGGCCAGCTCGCCCGAAACCAGCGCTTCGCGCACCTTGTGGTCGCCGTCCAGCAGGCGCAGAGCGATCCAGCGGGCGTTCGGCAGCCCCGGAGCGAATTCCTCGATCAGCGGCACGAGGTCGCCGATCGCCTCGCGCACGTCGCCGGTCGTCTCGACGCGCAGCGGCGAGGTCCTGATGTCCCCCGCGATGACCGCCGCTACCGTGGAAACCAGTTCCGCCATGCCGAGCTTGCTTCGCGCGACGGTAGGGACGGCGGGCACGCCGAGGTCGCGGGCAAGGCTCCGCACGTCAATTTCAATTCCCTTGCGCTGCGCCTCGTCCATGAGGTTGACGCACACCACGGCCCGGTCGGTGATCTCGAGCACCTGCAGGACCAGGTTGAGATTGCGCTCGAGTGCGGTCGCGTCCGTCACGACTACCGTGCAGTCGGGCTGGCCGAACAGGAGGAAGTCGCGGCTGATCTCCTCGTCCTGCGACGCCGAGAGCAGCGAGTAAGTGCCGGGGAGGTCGACGAGCTTGTAGCGCTTGCCCCCGAATCCGAACGCGCCTTCGGCGCGCGTGACCGTCTTGCCGGTCCAGTTGCCGACGTGCTGGCGCAGGCCGGTGAGCGCGTTGAACACGGACGACTTGCCGGTGTTTGGGTTGCCGGCCAAGGCGACCACGTGGTCGCAGCCGGCGATGTTGATGCCCATTTGCGCGAGCTGCGAGCGGGCGGGGCAGGCTTCGCAGTCGTTGACGCTCACCGCAAGGCCTCCTCCGGTCCGGAGAGCGGGCGGACCCAGACCTGCTCGGCCTGCTGCCGCCGCAGCGCGACCGTCGTGCCGCGGATGCGAAACGCCCGCGGGTCGCCGAAGGTATTGTCGAGCGCGACCTGCACGCTCGCGCCGGGCGTGAGGCCTAGGTCCAGCAGCCGGCGCCGCGTGAAGCCGGTGCAGCCGCTGCCAAGGGCCACGACCTCGCCCCCCGCACCCCGGGCCAAGCTCGAGAGGCGCAGGGCACCCGGCGGCGGGAGGTCTTCCGGTCGCGCCGGGGCCACGTGAATGTTGTTCACCACGGCACGGTCGATGCGCCGCTCGGCTCCCCCGCATTCCACGACAAGGCCGGTGGCGTCGCTCGCGACCACCCGCACGACCTGGGACGGCCGCAGCCCGGCCTCCAGGACTTGCCGGAACACGGCGTCGGGCTCGTCCTCGATGTGCGCCACGCGTGCGGGGGGGCCGACCGGCCAGTCGCCGATGCATACCGCCTCGAGCTCCGCGACCCGGCCGTCGGCGCTCGGAATAGGGTCCCCGTGCGGGTCGTGCTGCGGATGGCCGAGATGGGCGTCGAGCTCGGCGACCTGGGCCTGGCCGAGACTGTGCTCGGCGCGCTCCGCGACTTGGTGCAGTCGGCCGATCGGCATGTTCGCGTCGTCCGCCAGATGGCGCTCCCACAGCCGGTGGGCACGGACGACCTGCAGGGCGCGGCGCTCGCCGGCAGGCGTGAGCCCGATGCCGGAGGTCCCGTAGTCGATCCAGCCGGACGCCTCCACCCGTCGCAGCACGCGCAGCGCCGCGGCCGGGGAGATCCGGAGGCTGCCGGCCAGAGACTCCAGGCTGGCCGGCCCGGACCGCTGCTGCCACGACAGGACGTGCTTCAGCGCGTCCTCCGCCCGCGTTCTGTCGCGGCGAGAGCGGAACCTGCGGAAGAGCGCGACGAAGCCGACTCGGGGGGCAACCAGCAAGGCGAGCCCGAGCAGCGCCAGGACCGGGGCGGGCGTCATTCCTCGCTTCCCGCCTCGCGAACTCGAATCGCGGCTGCTAGACGGGGGCCGAAGGCATGCACCGCACTGGCCGAGCCCACGCGCAGCATGAGCGGGCCGTCGAACGGGCCCCGCTCGACGAGGTGAATCAGGACGCCCGGCTTGACGCCGATGCTCGAGAGGTACTGTAGCATCGCGGAGTCGCGGTCGGAAACGCGCGACACCACTGCCTGCGTGCCGGGCTCCATATGCACCAGGCCGCTGTCGAAGCGGACCGGCACGGTGCCGTCCCGCCTAGGGATCGGATGTCCGTGGGGGTCGAATTCCGGATCGCCCAGAAACTCCGCGATCCGGTCCTCGAAGGTCTCGGAAATCGCGTGCTCGAGATGCTCGGCTTCGGCGTGGACCTCGTCCCACCGGTACCCGAGGACCGTGTGGAGGAAGAGCTCGATCAGCCGGTGGTGGCGGATGACCTCGAGCGCGCGCGAGCGGCCGCGGCCGGTGAGCCGGGCGCCGTGGTGCTTCTGATAGTCGATCCAGGGGGGCTTGGCCTCGGCGAGCTTCTTCAGCATCCCCGTGACGGAGGCAGGGGCCACCGACAGCTTCTTCGCCAAGGCGGCGGTGGACGCCCTGTCCGACTCCCCGGCGATCTGGAAGATCGCCTTGAGGTAATCGTCGATCGACTCGCTGCCCATATTTAGGCGTGCCTAAATTTACTTTACGGCGTGCGGAAATCCGTGTCAACAGACAGCCGGGCCGGGGGCGCGCAATGCCTGCCAGTCGGCCACCGAGCCAGCCGGGCCCGACCTCGCTGGACGTGGGCCTACTCGGCGGATTCCTGCCAGTTGATCGCCAAGGGCTCCGCTAGCCCGAACTCCAGCGTGTCCTCCCCGCTCACGTGCACTTCCCGGCCCTTGGCCAGTGCCGCGCCCGCCCCGCCGGCCGCCCCGCCGATGACGGCTCCTCGCGCCGCTCCCTTCTTGCCGCCCAGAAGGCCTCCCAGGATCGTTCCCACCGCGGCGGAGACCCCTACTGCCGCGGCATCTCGCTTCACGGTGCTCTTCGCCTCCAAGTCGACGCGTTGCGCGGTGATCGAGTGCATCTTGCCCTGGACATGAATCCGGTCCAAGGTCAGGGAGAGCCGCGCCCGCCCCTTCACCCTCACGGAGGGTTGGGCTTCCAGGACGGTGCCGGCCACGTAGGCGCCGGCGGGAATGGCCGCGCCGTTCTCGAGGTCCAAGGCGCGTGCCAGCACGGCTCGGAACTGGTCGCCGGACGAGCTGTTGGCCGAGTTGAGCGTCTCGAGCGGGCGAACCGCGAGGACGGTTCCTGCGGACACCGTGACGGTCGGCTGCGCGGCGTTGCCGGGCGCGCGCCGGGCGGCGGTTTGTGTTTCCGCCGGTTCGCGAGATCCGTAGTCGGGCGTACGGCCCGGGTTATTCGACGGAGGCGGTTCTGTCCGGGGCGGAATAGCCAAGTCGACCGTCGTCGGAGCGACCTTGCGCTCGGGATCGTTGGCCTCGCCCGGCTGGGTCGGAGCTTCGGGCGCGGCCGTTTCGCCAGCTTGCGGGACGGACTTCCCGGGCGGCGCGCCGGACTCGCCACCGGGCACCGGCAGCGGATTGTCAAGGTCGATCAGCAGCTCCGAGCGCACAGCAGTTTCGGGCTCCTTCGACGTCCCGGAGAAGCGAGCCGCGGGCGCGGTGCGGACCGCTGCCGACCCCGGGGAGGATGTCCGGACCGGCCTGGGTGCCCGGACCGCTGCCTCCGACGGCAGGACCGGCGCGGTGATGGTCTCGGGCTGGGCCTCGGCGGGCACGGACGAGGGTGTCCAGAAGAGGTACGCGACGAGTCCGCTGCCGATGACGGCGGAGAGGACCGCCAGCGCCATGGCACCTTCCTTCCACTGGCTCGCGCGTTGGTTTGAACTCCGCATGGTGTCCCTCCTCGGTATCAGTGCTGCGCTCCGGTTCCGCCGCTCGCCGATTAGACCGCTGACGTCCCGGTTGCGGGTACAGTCGGCTCCCTTCGGCATGCGGACGCCGGTCGCTCCGTCTCCCGGCGGACGCATTGCGTTTCGAACACCTCGATTTCGCATGAGAAGCTCCCGGTGGACCCGCGGCGACCGTGCCGTGACCCCCTCGCTTCCGCGCGTTTCGCCCGATCCCGTGCGAAGCGTCGCAATCCGGGCGCTCTCGTGAATTCGCAGAGTTCGCCCGTTGCCGCCTGCGCAAGCTCTTCCCCCGAAAGCTAATAGGAACTAGAGGCGCGCCTCTGCGGTTCGGCCCCGGCAAGACGCTTCGACGGCCCGGTGGTTGGATTGACGTCAGGGACCGGCGCAGGGCACCATTCGCGCGGGCTTCCCCTTCGCTCGCGCTGAGTGACCAGGTGCCCGGGCCGGCCCCGTTCTAGGCAAGTGCCGGCCGCTCAGCCGCTCAGGACCCCAGCTTGACGGCCGGGTCGAACTCGGCCACCCGCCGCATCTCGTTGGCGGCCTGCTGCCGCCCCAAATGAAGTGGGCCCCTACACACGCGATGGCCCAGGTTGCCGCTCTTCCGGAACACCCCCGTGCTCTCCATCACCACGCGCTACGGGCGCAGGCCCGCCATCCAGCGCGCGAACCGGCCCAGGCCGCTACCGTACGCCTGGCTGCGGCGCGCATGCACCTCGACCTCACCCCTGTCGGCACCGACCAGCATCCTGCACGTCTACACCATGTTGTGGATGTCGGTGCCGTCGGCCCGCGTCACCGGCTTCAGAGACGCCTCCGCCAGCTCCTTCCGCGGCTTTTCCACCGGTGCCTTCGCAAGATCTTCCATGCCGTCCTCCGTTCCATCCGCATGCCTCGTTCCAAGCGCCGCCTCCCTGCCGGGAGCCGGCCGCTGCCGCTGGCGGGCGCGGCGAGGAACCGCCCGGAGGGTCCTCGGACCGCCGGGCCCTGGTCAGTTGTCTCCTCGGCCTCGACGGCGGCAGCCGCTGGACGCGCTGCGGGGTTCGCGCGGGACGGCTCCGGCCACGTTGCTGCTCGGGGTAGCCGCGAGGGCCCCGCCGAAGAATGAACGGCCTCCGCCGCCGCGCCTCCGCCCCAGCATCGAACGCGGGGCGCGTTCATCTCGCGGGGTGGGGCGGCCGGAGCGCCCGCATGGGCGCTTATGTGAATAAGGCAAGAAGTGCTCGCGGTATTCGTGCCAGAGCAGCTGCAGGGGCAGCCTGGGGCGAGCGCGCAATTCCTCGCGCACGGGCGCGAAATCGGGTTCCCTGCCCCTGGGACAGCAGCTGTGATCGCCGCTGATCGGGACGGAGGATCACGTCAAATCAGACTGCGTGATGGCTTGCGATTGGAACGCTTGATCGTGACTTCCCCGAATGGGCAGCGGTTCTAAATTTGGCCGTCAAGGGGGTGCGTGAACGTTGTTTCGGAGGATGAGGTGAATAAGTTGACCGAGAGGTTGCGCTCCCGAGGCCGCCCCGCGGGAGCGTCGGACGGCGGGCAGGGCCGTGGTGCGGCCCGCGTCGCGGGTCCGCGGAGTGCCGAGCCCGCGGCCGGACGCACTCCGGCGGTAGCCGGCTTTGCCGGCCGGCCGCTGGCCGGCCGCTGCCGGCACGAAACTGCGCGGAGTCCAGGCCCCGGCCGCCCGGCCGCCCGGCCGCCCGGCAGCCCGGAGGCGCGCGTCCGGCGCGCACCGCCGCCAGCAGCGTCGGCCGGTCCGGGAAGCGGAACCAGCGCAGCGCGACCTGCAGCTCCCGGAACAGGGCGCGGCGCGTGACCGGCTGGCGCCGGCACTGCTGCCACAGCGCGCAGACGCACTGCACCACGGCGTGGAGCGCGAAGGCGAACAGGTTCGGCACGGCCGGCACGTTGGCCAGCCCTTCCTTGCCGTGCCCGAAGTTGCGCTTGCAGTTGCGGCCGTGCCGCGCCAGGCAGTTGCAGCCCTCGTTCTCGATCTTCCAGCGCGCCCGGCCGGCGCGCGCGATCCGCTCCGCGTTGTCCGCGCTGACCGCGAGACTGGCGAAGAAGCTGCTGGCGCAGGTGCGCTTGCCGTCGCGCTCCACGGCGTACTCGAGCCAAGTGCCCCGCGGGGCGTCGCGGCCCTGGCGCAGGGGCGCCGCGGCCGTCCGGCGGAAACGGTGCCGCTCGGAGCGCTTGCCCTTCCCGCGCCGCTCGCCCGCCGGCTCTCCGGCACCTCGTACAAGTGCTTGCGGGATCCGGGCTTGCCTACCCGGATGCAGTCCATGCCGGCCGCCGCGGCGGCCTCGCAGAGCGGCTGGCAGCAGTAGCAGGTCGTCGCCCGGCAGGACGGGGCGGCAGGCCTGCAGCCAGGCGCCGCGAGCGGCGATCCAGCGCTTGGCGGCGTTGCGCTCGCAGTCCCGCTTGCGCTCGTCCTCGCTCATGTCGGCGCGGGTCGCGGCCGCGTCCTTGCCGACGCGCCGCACCGAGCAGTGCGGGCAACGCACCGTGTCGGAGCGGTGGAACCGGACGCCGTCCGGAGCCGCCGGCAGGCGCTCGTCGAGGCGCTGGAAGGGCTCGAGCGCGCCCTGCGCGGCCACGGTTGCGAGGCACGGCCGGAACAGCGGGTCGCACGCGGCCGGGTCGAGGTCGTCGAGCAAGTTGTGGATCCGCTTGTCGCAGGGGATGCGGCCCACGCCGAACAGGGTCCGGCAGTTGGAGCGCGAGCCGTCCCGCTCCATGCGCCGCTGGAACGCGAGGAACGACTCGCACCGGGTGCAGAAGCAGGCCGGGGCGCACCAGGGCGCAACCGGCGGCGTCGCTGACCGCGTAGCGCTTGTTGCGGCGACCGTCGCGCCGGTCGGGCAGGCCGGCGGCCGTCTCGCGGAAGGCGCTCAGCAGTGAGTCCAGGACATGGGGCATACACCCTAGCTCACAAATTCCGCAAGGAAAAGTCAAGTGCCAGACTGCCTTCGACACCTTTCTCAGACACTCTGGAAATCCCAAAATGCCCAAATTGAGAATCGCTGCCGAATGGGCGATCCTTCTTGACCGAAATACCCACATTGGACGCGGCGCGCCCCTGGTGGGACGATAGATTCCTGCCCTTCCCCCCGCGAAAAGGCTAAGGCCTTGGGCGGCTGCGGAGGCTTGTACTTCGCTGCGCTCCTCGCCCTGACGCCCGCCGGGACCCAACCCGGATATGCCACCGCCGTCGCCGGCAGCGGCGCCGAGGGCAGCGACGGCGGGCCCGTCGCGGCCGCCCGCATGGACCGGCCCCAAGGCGTGGCGCTGGACGCCCGCGGCAGCCCATACATCGCCGACTCCGACAACCACCGCGTGCGGCGAGTCGACCCCTCCCGCGCCATCGCCACCGGCAGGAGAGGCGGCGTCAAGAGCACGAACTAGCAACCGTCGCCTGCGGTGCCGATCCGGCGCCGAGCCACGCGAGGCATGGGCTCGGCAGCTCGGGCAGTGGGGACCCTCACGGCTCTTGGCCCGGGCTGCGCTCGGACAGGCAGTCGCACAGAACCCCCTCGACTGCGGGCGGTCAAGAGTCCTCGTGTGTCTCGCCGCCCTGGCGGGGATGGCGGAGCGCCACTTGCGCCGGGTGGCTGCGGTCGCACCTCCGGCGGATTCCTCGTTGCCGACCAGCTGGGCTACGGCGTAGGCGCGCCCGTCCTTCTAAGCTTCGGTGAACGCTTCGTCGAGCTTCCCCTTGAGCCCCGGGTTCTTCCTCAGCACGCTGGCTATCTGCACCCGAAAGTTGCGAGCCTCGCCGATCCAAGTGCGTAGCGAGTCGGGGCTGCGGCGTCCCCAGTGCTGCACCTCAAGTAAAGGGAATCCTGATTACCAACGAACGTCAGTCGAGGATATGCCATACTGGAGGAGGTCGGAAATCTCTGCTAGGAAAGGGGATAGCAGATGAAACGCAATCGCGTGCAATTCCAGAAGGGACTCAGTCCGGGCAAGTTCCTGCAGCACTACGGCAGCGAGGGGCCATGCGAGCGCGCCGTCTTCAACGCCCGCTGGCCGGACGGCTTCCGCTGCCCGGAGTGCGGCTCCCGGCGGCACTGCCGCATCCGCTCCCGCAAGCTCTGGCAGTGCCATGCCTGCCACCGCCGGACCTCCCTCGTCGCCGGCACGATCTTCGCCGCCACCAAGCTGCCGCTGACCGTCCGGTTCCTGGCGCTCCACCTGCCGACGCAGGGCCAGCACGGCGTTTCGTCGCTGGAACTGGCGCGGCAGCTGGGGGTCAGCCGGAACACGGCCTGGAAGGTGAAGCACAAGCTCCTGCCAGTGCTGAAGGAGCGCGACGAGCGCGTGCCGCCGGGCGGCATCGTGCAGGCGGACGACGCCTGCCGGGGCGGGGAGCGGACCGGCGGCACGCGCGGTCGCGGCGCGGCGGGCAAGACGCCGTTCGTCGCCGCCGTGCAGGTCGCCGCCGCCGGCAAGCCGGCAAGGATGCGCATGAGCGGCGTGGCGGGCTTGCGCAAGAAGACGCTGGCAGCGTGGGCCGGGCGGCACTTGCAGCCCGGCACGGAGGTGCATTCCGACGGCCCGGCCTGCTTGCGGGACGTGGCCGACGCCGGCTGCGAGCACGTGCCGACCGTCACCGGAGGCGGGCAGCGGAGCTGCGGGGATTCCCGCTTCGTCCGGGTCAACACGATGCTGGCGCACGTCAAGCAGTCCCTGGCGGGAACCTGCCCTGCGCTCGACGGCAAGCATCTGCCGCGGTACCTCGCCGAGTTCCGCTACCGCTTCAACCGCCGCTACGACCTGGAGGCGCTGGTCCCCCGCCTGCTCCACGCCTCCGTGCGCACCCCGCCCATGCCGTACCGCCTCCTACCCTTTGCTGAGTCTTGTGGGTAGTCAGGAAGGGAATTATATAGTGCCTGTGACAAAACTCGTATACCCTTGACAACAAAGGCGTTAGGTCCAATCTCTCAAGGCGAAGATTTCACTGGAATGCTACGACTAGTCCGAAATCCTGCCAATTCTGGGTAGAGCGCGGAAATCTTCGTGATTGGCGGCTGAGCAACTTCCGACCTTGGGCCCTATATGTTGTATTTGGAGATCCATCCGACATCAGGATGTAGTATGAAATGCTGATCAGGCCAGAATTCAGGGGTTTTGTCACAAGCACTATATATCTGAGTGCCGACAACGCCATGTCCGACGAGAACTGCTCTGAGCAGGGAGGTCGGCGTCTGGCTCGGGTCATTCGAATGGGAATTATATATCTGAGTGCCGAGGGAATCAAGTCGGCAAATTATCAAGCCATAATAAGATTTCATATTTCTTCCGACTTTCCGTTGATATTCTGTGGTGTTTCTTGGTAGAATAGTTCCAGCAGGGGATACCGTAAATGAAGAAATCAGGTCCCGGAAAGTGGTTCCGTAAAGGTATCACATTGATGGAAGTGATCGCCATGTTCCCCGATGACGAATCCGCGGAAAAGTGGTTCGCCTCCATGCGCTGGCCGGACGGTCCCGCGTGCCCCCACTGCCGCGGCTCCAGCGTGCAGTCCGGCGCGGCCCACCCTTCGATGCCGTACCGTTGCCGCGGCTGCGGCAAGCGCTTTGCCGTGCGCACCGGCAGCGTGATGGCCGACACCAAGCTCGGCTACCGCACCCGGGCCGTCGCCCTGTTCCTGCTGACCACCGGCATCAAGGGCGTCTCGAGCATGCAGCTGCACCGCGACCTAGGCATCAACCGGAAGTCGGCCCGGCACCTGGCGCACCGCATCCGCGCGTGCCGGGAGCGGGATCGGGGCCCGTTCGCCGGCCCGGTGGAGGTGGACGAGACCTACGTCGGCGGCAAGGAACGCAACCAGCACGAGAGCAAGAAGGCCCGCGCCGGGCGCGGGCCCGTCGGCAAGACCCCGGTGGCGGGCGCGCGGGACCGCGCCAGGAACGCAGTGGCCGCGCGGCCGCTGCCGGGCACCGCCAAGGGCGACCTGCAGGGCTTCGTGCGCGCCCGCGTCGCGCCGGGGGCGCAGGTCCGCTCCGACGAGGCGGCGGCCTACGCCGGCATGGCGGAGTTCTCGCACGAAGCCGTCAGGCACTCCGGCGGCGAGTACGTGCGCGGGGCAGCGCATACGAACGGCATCGAGTCGTTTTGGTCCCTGTTCAAGCGCGGCCTGTACGGAACCTATCACCGGATGAGCGTCCGTCATCTCGGCCGCTACCTCACGGAGTTCGCGGGACGGCGCAACGACCGCGACTGCGACACGGCGGAACGGATGCGGCGCATGACTCGGGGCTTGGTCGGCAAGACGCTGAATCGGCAAGGCCGCGGTCGCGGCCTGAGCGCGGCGGCCCGTTACGGGCTCTCTTCACGCCCGGTCTGAAGGGCGCTCCGGATCCGGATTTCCCCGGCGCGGTCCCTGTCCAGCCCGGACAATTCATGCAGGCAGTCCCGAGCTGGGGATCCAGTGTCCGCGGCCCTCGGAGGGCATGAAATCGGCTTGGCAGGGGTGCCTCTCCACGGCAAGCCGGGTTCCACCGGGGCGTGCCACGCGGCCTCTCTAGTCCCGTGCGCCGTGCAATCCGCTTGCAGGTGCGATTCAGATACGAATCCACCTTTCGGTGCCTACCGCGACCGCCCACGACTAACCCGAGCCGGGCGCCGACCTCCCCGATAAGAGCAATTCCAACCGAACATGGCGTCGTCGGCATTCAGATATATCATTCCCAAGCAATGACGTGCTCTCCCCGCCTCCGTCATCCATGGTCGCAACCCGGCGCTCCCGCGCTCGCGCCCGATTTGATGCCCGCGGGGAGAAGGCACCGCGTTCATGTGTGTTTGGCGCAACCCTGAGGCGGAAAGGGCGTTGACAAGAATCCCCTATGCGGGTAGGATGCCGACCGTGGACAGGACCGGCAGCCGAATCCACCGAAGGGCGCCCTGCCGCTACGATCAGCGTTCGAAGCGTAGGGTTGCATCAAGTCGGGCCCGACCGGTGATTTGCGCTGGCTCCGGAATTCCTCAGGAGGGGTCGAGATGCGACACAGCACGCAGACGGAACAGATCTTCATTGCGCTGCTCGCTTGCAGCGCCGCACTAGTTGCACAAGTCGACACGGGCGTACTGAGCGGCACCATTGCCGACGGCACGGGGGCGGTCATTCCGGGCGCGAACGTTGAGGTCCTCAACACCGGCACGAATTACCGGCTGACTCGGGAGACCAACGCGTCCGGACTGTACGTTACCCCGCCGCTGCCACCAGGAACCTACCGAATCACGGCTTCCAGCGACGGCCTTCGGACGGCAGCGAAGGAAGTCGCGCTAAATCTGTCAGAGAGAATCGCGGTCGACTTCGAACTCGAAGTTGGCACCGTGGCCAGCAATTCTCAATTTGGGCATTTTGGGATTTCCAGAGTGTCTGAGAAAGGTGTCGAAGGCAGTCTGGCACTTGACTTTTGCTTGCGGAATTTGTGAGCCAGGGTGTATGCCCCATGTTCTGGACTCACTGCTGAGCGCCTTCCGCGAGACGGCCGCCGACCGGCGCGACGGTCGCAACAAGCGCAACAAGCGCTACGAGGTCAGCGACGCCGCCGGTTGCGCCCTGGTGCGCCCCGGCCTGCTTCTGCACCCGGTGCGAGTCGTTCCTCGCGTTCCAGCGGCGCATGGAGCGGGACGGCTCCCGCTCCAACTGCCGGACCCTGTTCGGCGCGGGCCGCATCCCCTGCGACAAGCGGATCCGCAACTTGCTCGACGACCGCGACCCGGCCGCGTTCGACCCGCCGTTCCGGCCGTGCCTGGAAACCGTGGCCGCGCAGGGCGCGCTCGAGCCCTTCCAGCGCCTCGACGGGCGCCTGCCGGCGGCTCCGGACGGCGTCCGGTTCCACCGCTCCGACAGGGTGCATTGCCCGCAGTGCTCGGTGCGGCACGTCGGCAGCGAGCGCCGACCGCATCACTTCCACGCCATGGCCGTCGGCCACCGCGGTGGCCGACGGCCACGCCACCGTCCTGCCGCTGATGCCCGAGTTCGCGCGCCCGCAGCAGGACGCGGCCGCGACCCGCGCCGACATGAGCGAGGACGAGCGCAAGCAGGACTGCGAGCGCAACGCCGCCAAGCGCTGGATCGCCGCTCAGGGCGCCTGGCTGCAGGCCTGCCGCCCCGTTCTGCCGGGCGATGACCTGTACTGCTGCCAGCCGCTCTGCGAGGCCGCCGCGGCGGCCGGCATGGACTACATCCGGGTATGCAAGCCCGGATCCCACAAGGGATTGTACGAGGAGCTGGAGAGCCGGCGGGCGAGCGGCGCGGTGCGCTCGACCGGCTGGCTGCCGCGGCGCGGGAAGGGCAAGCGCTCCGAGCGGCACCGTTTCCGCTGGACGGCCGCGGCGCCCCTGCGCCAGGGCCGCGACGCCCTGCGGGGCACTTGGCTCAAGTACGCCGTGGAGCGCGACGGCAAGCGCGCCTGCGCCAACAGCTTCTTCACCGGTCTCGCGGTCACCGCGGACAACGCGGAGCGGATCGCGCGGGCCGGCCGGGCGCGCTGGAAGATCGAGAACGAGGGCTGCAACTGCCTGGCGCGGCACGGCCGCAACTGCAAGCGCAACTTCGGGCACGGCAAGGAAGGGCTGGCCAACGTGCCGGCCGTGCCGAACCTGTTCGCCTTCGCGCTCCACGCCGTGGTGCAGTGCGTCTGCGCGCTGTGGCAGCAGTGCCGGCGCCAGCCGGTCACGCGCCGCGCCCTGTTCCGGGAGCTGCAGGTCGCGCTGCGCTGGTTCCGCTTCCCGGACTGGCCGACGCTGCTGGCGGCGGTGCGCGACGGGCGCGCGCCTCCGGGCTGCCAGGCAGCCGGGGCCTAGGCTCCGCGCAGTTTCGTGCCGGCAGCGTCCGGCGAGCGTCCGGCCGTCAAAGCCGGCTACCGCCGGAGTGCGTCCGGTCGCGGGCTCGGCACTCCGCGGACTCGCGACGCGGGCCGCGCCACGGCCCTGCCCGCCGTCCGACGCTCCCGCGGGGCGGCCTCGGGAGCGCAACCTCTCGGTCAACTTATTCACCTCATCCTCCGAAACAACGTTCACGCACCCCCTTGACGGCCAAATTTAGAACCGCTGCACCGTGGCCGAGTCAATCGATGTGGAAGCCATCGGGACGGTCCTGCAGACCGAAACCGCCACATTGAGTACGCTTCGCTCCGAGGAGGAGGTCAAGGAACTCCCGAACATCTCGCGCAACTTCGTGGACCTGATGCGCTACAGCGCCGGAGTCGTTCTGGCCCAACCCCATAACTCGGGCCTGCCGCTGTCGCAGATTCGAGGCAGCACGGTGTCAAGCGTGAACGGCGGGGCCATGGTCGACAACAACTTCGTGGTCGATGGCCTCCAGAACAACAGCAACCATCAAGGCCAGGGCGTGATGGTATTTCCAGAAATCGAAGCGCTCGAGCAATATCGGGTGGAGACATCCGCGCCTGACGCTCGCTTTGGAAGAACGGGCGGGACGTTGAACATGGGCTACAAGTCCGGCACCAACGAGTTTCACGGATCAGCGTTCTGGTTTCTGCGAAACGACGCCCTGGACGCGAGGAATTTCTTCAACACCGATGACAAGACACCGCTTCGGCGAAACATGCTAGGGGCCACGTTGGGCGGGCCACTCGGCCGCAAGGAAGGCTCGACATTCTTCTTCGTCTCCTATGAGGGGACGCGAACACGGCAGAGCACCACGAATATCGCAAGCGTCCCGACGAACCTGATGAGGAACGGTGACTTCAGCGAGGTGACGGGCAGGAACCGAATCTTCGATCCGCTCACATCGATTCGGAACAAAGCGCGCAAGCTCGTCCGAGAGCCGTTCGCGAACAATTCGATACCGGACTCGCGCTTCAGCTCTCAAGGACTGGCTATCCTGCGGTTCTATCCGGAACCGACGGGTCCCGGTCTCGCGGCGAACTTCGCTACGGAGGCCGGCAACACCCAGGATGCCGACCAAGGCACTGTCAAGATCGATCAAGACTTCAGTGGAGGGTCGCGGGGATTCTTCCGGCTGACGAGGGGCCGCACCGATTTCGTCAACGGATTCGCAAATATTCTAGGTCCGGTGGCAACGCCGTTTGTTCGAGTCCAGGCACCCGCGACACAGATCGTGGTGAGTCACACACAGATCATCAATGCCAGAACCATCAATCAGGTCCGCGCCGGATTCACGCGGGAGAACTTGACGGCCACTTCGTTGAATGGCGGCCGCAACACGGCCGAGTAGTTTGGCATTCCAAACGTAAACTTGGATGAGTTCACGACCGGAATGTCCGTTATCTCTGCCGCTGGGTACCCCAACTTAGGGGACAAACTTTGGAACCCAGCGATCCTCCCGATGAACAACATTCAGATCAGCGACAACCTCGAGATGACCCGAGGAAACCACAGCTTCCGGTTCGGGTTCGATGCGGTGCGTCGCCACACGAACGGCTTCCAGACGTCGAGACCTCGGGGACAATTCGGGTTCGGTCTTAGATTTACGAACAATCCGGGCAGCGCTAGCAGAACGGGATTCGGCCCGGCTGAGCTATTGCTAGGGAAACCGGGGAACGTCCAGCTCGTGTACATACAGGGAACCCGAGGAATGCGTAGGACGGACTACGCGGGCTACTTCCAAGATGACTGGAAGGTAACCCAGAAATTCTCGCTGAATCTCGGTCTCCGCTACGATCTCTTGGAGGACTACCCGCAGACTGAAGTTGGCGACCGGTTGATTCAGTTCGACGTAGAATCAGGGAATCCGGCTCGGGTGAACGACGGTCTTTTTCCTTGGCGAAGCGGCATTGCGAATGATCTGAACAACTGGGTGCCTCGAGTCGGGCTGGCGTACAGGATCGGGGACGGCACAGTCGTTCGCGCCGCATACGGCGTCTACTACAATGGCCAGCCGATTCACCTTAACGCCGGCATCCTAGCGCAGGCGCCGTTCTTTCGTCAACACGCGAGTCGACAACGCCCAAGGGAATTTCGCAGGTGCCCGGGGCTTGGCTGACGGCCCGCTCAGGGTAAGGGAATTGCTCTCTCCAGGGCAGAGTCGCCGGGGCTACGATCCGGACAGCTATGCCATTCCGTACACCCAGCAATGGAATTTCCCGATCCAGCAGCAGTTGCCGGCCCAGCAGCAGTTGCCGGTGGCCTACGTGGGATCGAAGGCAACTGCATTGCGTCAAGGGATCAGCTTCAACCAAGCAACCCCGGGGTCCGGGCCCATCGCCAGCCGGCGAAGCTGGCCGAATCACGCTGCTGTCACGATCGTGCAAACTCGGGGAAATTCCAACTATCACAGCCTCCAAACCACTCTCCGCAAGCACTTTTGGAGCGGCCTGCAGTACCAGCTCAACTTCACGTGGGCGCACAGCATTGCCGAGTCAACTGGCGGCTTGCCGATCACGGACCTCTCGGGGAATCGGGGCAACAGCACTTTGGATCTTCGCAAGTCGGTCAACGCGACCTTTGGATACGACTTGCCGGTCGGCCGCGGCAAGGCGCTGCTCCGCGACGCTCCTGCCGCTGTCGACCAAATCCTCGGCGGATGGAAGATCAACGGGATGCTTACGTTGACGGATGGCTATCTGTTCTCTCCGTCCGGTCCGAATACGCTGAACATCGGTGAAGGAACCAGGCCGGACCGGATTGCTGACGGAAATCTGCCCGACAGCCAGCAGACGATCCAGAGATGATTCGATACGGACGCATTCGTGGCTCCTGCGTTCCGGCAGTTTGGCAATTCGGGATGCAACCTGCTCTTCGGACCGGGGACGAAGCTTGCGAATCTTTCACTCCACAAGAACTTCAGAGTTCGCGAGGGAAAACGGCTCCAGTTGAGGGCGGAGTTTTTCAACATTGCGAACACGCCTCACTTCAACAATCCGATTTCCAACATCGCATCTCCGGCTAGGGGGCGGATTACCAGGGCCGGCAGCGAGAGCCGGTTCCAACGCACGCAGCGCCTCGTCCAGTTCGGACTGAGGTTCGTCTTCTGAGGGCGTCGACCGCACTCGTTCCCGGCGCGGAGGCCGCACGCGAGATGTCGGTCCCAAGACTTGATGCGGTCCATCGCGCGGCGCGAAAGAGACGGGCGAATGCCGGGCTGGATCAAGCGATGGCTGGAGACGGTCGAGGACGACGGCCGGGGCGGCCGACGCCCTGCGAGCCGAGCGCGGCGGGAAAGGAACGGGAACGATCTAATCACAAGGGCAAGCGCTGCCGCTGCCTGCGTTGCGGATTCTCGGCAGATGCGGACGGTCAATCCAGCGGTCCGCATCGTGCGGGCTCGAGCCTTGGCCGCGGCAGCTTCCAATCCCGGCATGGGCCGGGGTGCTGCCGGAAGCCGTCGAGGTCGGTATTGACCTTCGACCCGCTCAGGACAGGGTTTTCGGCAGTGCCCGCCGAGCGGCCGTAGCGAACGCCTCGAACGTCTCCTCCCCGAACAGCACGAAGGCCACCCGCCGGACCGGTGTGCTGCGGTCGGACATGACGGCTGCGACGGTCTCCACGGCAATTCTCGCGGCATCGTCCAGGGGGTAGCCGTAGGCGCCCGTGCTGATGGCCGGCAGCGACAGCGACCGAGCCCCGAGCTCGCCGGCTAGGTCGAGGCAGCGGCGGTAGCACGACGCGAGAGTAGCCGCCTCGCCATTCGCTCCGCCCGCGTAGATCGGCCCGACGGCGTGCAGCACCCACTTGGCCGGAAGCTTCCCCGCGGATGTCGCGACCGCGTCCCCTGGCTCGCAGTCCCCTGCTTTCGCTCGGATCTTGTCCAGCTCCCGCATGATCGCTCGCCCTCCGGCGCGGTGAATCGCCCCGTCGACGCCTCCCCCTCCGGCCAGCTGCGCGTTGGCCGCATTCGCGACCGCGTCAGAGGGCACCTTGGTGATGTCTCCGGTCTGCAGGACGAGTGTTCCCTCGCCGACTTCGAACGCGACCGTGGTCATTCCCATGACGCCAATCCTCCCGGCGGCGCTGCCGCCCTTCGAGTTCTACGATAATGGAAGCATGGCCGAGCGGATGGTTCAGTGCGTCAAGCTGCGCAAGAGGCTCCCCGGGCTGGACGAGGCGCCCTTCGACAGCGACCTCGGTCGCCGGATCTACGAAAACGTCTCCAAGGTAGCTTGGGCCCAGTGGGCGGAGCACCTGAAGATGATCATCAACGAGTACCGCCTGAACCCGGCTACTCTGCAGGCACAGGAACTGATCATCAGCCAGATGGAGGCCTTTTTCTTCGGGGAGGGCGCGGCCCCGCCCCCCGAGTACGTAGCGCCTCCCACATGAGACGCAGCGCCCTCCCGCTCTGCTTCCTCCTCGGCGCATGGTGCGCCGGGACGCTCTTCATGTGGCAGACCGCGATCCAGAACTTTGCGGTCGCGGCGAGCGTGCAGGCATCGCGGGACGAGGGCTTCCGCGAGGCGGCGGGCGCGGTCTCGGACGACGGCCTGCGCCTCGTCCTGCGTCACCAGGCGTCCGAAGTCAACCGCCTGTTCTTTCGGGGCTGGGGCTGGGCCCAGCTTCCGCTCGGGATGCTTGCGGTGCTGCTGGCATGGCGGGGCGGGGGCGGCTGGAGAGTGACCGGCGCGACCGGCACGATGCTCGCAGTCTCGGTTGTCCTGACCTTGTACGTCGTCCCGGAGACAGTTCGGCTAGGCCGAATGATGGACTTCGCGGCGGAGAGCGCCCTGCCCGAAGTGCGCAGCGCGTTCTGGACTCTACACCATGCCTACACCGGCTTGGATGCGCTCAAGCTGCTCCTCGGACTGGCATCGGCCATCGTGGTCTGGCGCCTCCCGGGGCCCTCCCGACCGGTCACCTGACCCCTCGCGGGGTCTCCGCGATCCGCCGGTCCGAATCCGCCGCCTGGGATGACAGAGCCGATCTGGACCCCATCGCCTGCGCGGGTCGCAGCATCCGGTCTCTGGCGCTTCATGAACGAGGTCGGAGCGACCGACTACGAGAGCCTGCACCGATGGTCGGTCGAGTCCCCGGCCTGCTTCTGGGCGGCGCTGTGGCGGTTTGCTGGAGTGCGGGCCCGGCGTCGGCCCGATCGGACTGTGGACGGCATCGAGCGGATGCCCGGCGCGCGGTGGTTTCCGGGCGCGGAACTGAACTTCGCCGAGAATCTCCTGCGCTACCGCGACAGGCGCGAGGCCTTGGTGGCTCGCAGCGAGGACGGGAGCAGGCGGTCGGTCTCCTACAGGCAGCTCTATTTCGAGGTCGCGTCCGTGGCGGCGTCGCTCGTCCGGGCGGGTATCGGCCGCGGCGACCGCGTGGCGGGGTACGTCGCCAACGTGCCGGAAGCCGTGACGGCCATGCTCGCCTCCGCGAGCCTCGGGGCCGTTTGGTCCTCCTCCTCCCCCGACTTCGGCGCGGACGCGGTCGTGGACCGCTTCGGGCAGATCCGCCCTAGGGTCCTGTTCGCGGTGGACGGTTACCGGCACGCAGGCGTGCGGTACGACTGCATGCCGAGAGTCCGGGAGATTGCCCGGCGGGTCCCGTCGATCGAGCGCGTGGTGGTGATCCCGTTCCTGAGTGACGAGCCCGAACTCGGCGGCCTCCTATCGGCGTCGGTGTATCGCGACTTCCTCGCCTCTCCGTGCGAACCTCGCTTCGAGGCCCTCCCGTTCGATCACCCGTCCTTCATCCTGTACACGTCCGGGACCACCGGCGCGCCCAAGTGCATCGTCCACGGCGCGGGCGGGACGCTGGTGCAGCATCTCAAGGAGCACCTGCTGCACACGGACCTCGGCCGGGAGGACCGGATCTTCTACTTCACTAGTTGCGGGTGGATGATGTGGAACTGGCTCGTCAGCAGCCTGGCGGTCGGAGCCACGGTGGTGCTCTACGACGGGTCGCCATTCCATCCGTCGCCGGGCAGCTTGTTCGACATGGCCCAAGAAGAGCGGGTCACGGTGTTCGGGACTAGCGCTAAGTACCTCTCCGCAGTAGAGAAGGCCCGCCTCGCGCCGACCCGGTCCCACGACCTGCAGGCACTTCGCACAATCCTCTCGACGGGGTCACCCCTCGCCGACACGAGCTTCGACTATGTGTACCGGTCGGTCAAGTCGGACGTTCTCCTCGCGTCCATCTCGGGCGGCACGGACATCGTCTCCTGCTTCGCCCTGGGCAACCCCGTCGGCCCGGTTCATCGCGGCGAGCTGCAAGCGCCGGGGCTGGGGATGCGCGTCGAGGTGGTCGGCGACGACGGCCGCAGGCTCGCTCCGGGGGAGAAGGGCGAACTGGTATGCACCCTGCCGTTCCCCTCGATGCCGGTCGGTTTCTTCAACGATCCGGACGGCAGCCTGTACCGCGCAGCCTATTTCGAGCGGTTTCCCGGCTGGTGGCATCACGGGGACTACTGCGAGCGCACGCCGAGTGGCGGCTTACGGATCTGGGGGCGGTCCGACACGGTGCTCAACCCTGGCGGCGTGCGCATCGGAACCGCCGAGATCTACGCCGCCGTCGAATCCTTGGAAGAAGTCGCGGAGGCTCTGGCCGTGGGCTGGCGCGAAGGCGCGGACGAGTCGGTGATCCTGTTTGTCCGGCCGGCCGCCGGCGCCTCGCTCGACGCCGGTCTCGTGCGCCGGATCCGCCAGGTCATCCGGCTGCGGGCCTCGCCGCGCCACGTGCCCGCAAGGGTGTTTGAAGTCGAGGACATCCCGCGGACGCGCAGCGGCAAGATCGCCGAGCTAGCTGCGAAGCGGGTGCTGCACGGCCGTCCGGCAGGGAATCTCGACGCCTTGGCCAACCCGGAGGCGCTGGCCGCCTTCCGGCGCATGCGTCGGCGGCTGGCAGGAGCCGTGCCGGATGAAGGGGTTCCGCGAGCTACGGGGCAGCGGGCGGGTTGTCCATGAGATGGCCGCTGTCCAGCGGGCAGACCTAGCGTCCGAGGCCCTCGTGCGACGAGTCGATCCTCACCGTGCGCCCGTCCGGGCTGAAGTGCGGGTGCAGGTCGATCTGGTAGGTGCCTGCCGCCTGCAAGAGCGGCTTCCGGTTCAGGCGGGTCTGGAGCATCGCCAGCGGAGCCAGCCGCATTGAGGGCAGATGGTACATGTACAGGTGGATGTACTCGCCCATGTTGTAGGTGTCGGTGAGGATTCAGTTGCCGTCCCGCGACAGCGTGAGGTCTCCGTTGGGTCTCTCGTAGAGCATTGCCTTCGGCTCCCTGGTGCCGTCGTCCTTGAACACGAAGCAGCCGAGGACTTCTCCGGTAGCTCCCGACGGGATGCCGGACTCTGCATGGACGGAGAGTCCGCTCCTATGGGCTGGCGAATGCTTCGGGGTCTCCGCGTTGCTTCCTGCGCGTCGCGCTGTTCGCCGCCCGAGGCGCCATCTGGCGACGGTGGAATCTGCTAGGGACACGCGTGCCGCCCGCCGGTTCGCCCTCGCGACGGGATGAGACGCCCTCCGCGAGAGGCTGGCGCATTGACGGGGCCTCGGCGATCCTGTGCGCCGCTGTCAGGTTTCACCCAATGACGCGTCACGCGGGCACATCCACCCAAGCCCCGCCGTGCCGTGCGGACTCGGCCGCGGCATGCACTGCTGCCAGCGTGTGCAGGCCGTCGGCTCCGGTCGGGTACGGAGCCGAATCGCAACCTCCGTTCCGAGCCCTCCCGCGCGAGCGGATGGCCGCCGCTAGGTCCGAGTAAATGTTGGCGAAGGCCCCTAGCATGCCCTCTACATGGCCGATCGTGATTCGCGAGCCGCGCCGGGCCTCTTCGTCTAGTCGCGAGTCCCCGCGCTCTAGCGTCCGCGCGGGCTCCCCGAGCGGGGTCCAGAGCAGCTGGTTCGGCTGCTCTTGAGACCAGCGCAGGCCGCCGAGTTCGCCGAAGACGCGCAGGGTCAGCCCGTGCTGCTGGCCTACCGCCACGGCGCTCGCCCAGAGACGCCCGGCCTCGCCGCCGGCGAACCGCAAGGCGACCGAGGCGTCGTCCTCGAGCGCCCGCCCCTCGACGGTCGATACGAAGTCCGCGGACACCCGTGCGACCTGCCGCCCAATCACGTAGCACGCCATGTGCAGCGCGTGCAGGCCCGTGTCTGCCAGCACCGAGCTCTCCCCGGCTTGCGCCGGGTCGTAGCGCCAGCGCACGCGGGGGTTGTCCGCGTCGGAAGCGTCGGCGTGCGACCCGTGGGCGAACTCCGCTACAACCACGCGAATCCCTCCCAGTTCCCCGTTCCGCACCATGGCGCGCGCCTGTCGCACCATCGGGTAGCCGCTGTATCCGTAGTTGACCGCCAGAATCCGGCCCGCAGAGCGCGCTGTCCGCACTAGGTCCCGGGCGTCCGCGACGGTCGTCGTGAGCGGCTTCTCGCAGAGCACGTGGAAGCCCGCCTCTAGGAACGCGGTGGCGATTTCGTGGTGCGTCGAGTTCGGAGTGGCGACCGTCACGAGGTCAAGACGCTCACCCGGCTCGAGAGCCGACTCCCGTTCCAGCATCCTGCGCCAGTCGCCGTATGCGCGGTCCGCCCGGATGCCGCGGCGCATGGCGAATTCGCGGCCCCTCGCAGGGTCGATGTCCATGGCTCCCGCAGCGAGCTCGAGCAGCCCGTCCATGGTCGCGCCGATCCGGTGCGCGCTGCCGATCTGGCTGCCCTCGCCGCCGCCGACCAGTCCCCATCGCAGCCTTGAGTGCATCTCCGCGGTCACCCTTCCCGCCTTCGGCCGCGAACTCGTCACGGTAACGGCTCAGCTCGCCGTCAGGACGGAATCCATCACAAGCACGCCGAGCAAAGTGTAGATGATGTCGAATCCGACCAGCAATCGCACCCAGGGGCCGATCTCGGTCACCGCGGACGGGTCGAAGATGCCCCAGGTCACGCTCATGCACGCCACCAGAGCAGGCAGGCAGACAGGCAGCAGGAGCAGCGGCAGCATGAGCTCCCTCATGCGGTTGTTGGCGGTCAGTGCGCCGAAGGTCGTGCCGACCGCTGCTAGCGCCCAGCTGCCCAGCGCGAAGACCGGCAGCAGGCGCCCGGCCTTCGGAACCCAGTTGACGTCGTAGAAGATGCCGAATACCGGCAGCGAAATCAGCTCGACGGCCAGGATGAGGAGCCAGCTCGAAAGCGCCTTGCCCAAGAACAGCGCTTCGCCCGCCAGCGGGGCCGCCACCAGGGCCGCGAGGCAATCGTTGGCGGTTTCCCGGGCGAAACTGCGGTTTAGCACGAGCACCCCTGCGAACAGGTACACGACCCAAAGCAGGCCGCCCGAGAGGCTGCGGATGCCGACATTGGTGTTCGGGTCGAACGCGAAGCTGAACATCAGCAGCACGACGAGCGCGAACGAGACCGCCGCATTGAGGACCTGCCGGTCGCGCAGCTCGCAGCGCAGGTCCTTGGCCGCCACGGCCCACGCGTCCGCCAGGAATCGCCTCATCGAACGTGCTCGTAAAGCGACTGCGGGTCGCGTCGCAGGTTGTCGTCGACCCGTCCCCGGTACGCGATCCGGCCGCGGTGCAGCAGGGCGACCTCGTCCGCCACGCCGACGGCCTCGCGCAGCTGGTGGGAGCAAATCACCGCGCACTTGCCGCTCCGTCGCGCTGCGACCACCAGCGAGGACAGCAGTTCCACGGCTCGGTCGTCCAAGGCGGTCCACGGCTCGTCGAGCAGCAGGACTGCCGGGTCGTGCAGGAACGCCCGCGCGATGGTCAGGCGCTGGCGCATCCCGCGCGAGAACTCGCCGGCCCGCGCGTCCCGGAACCGCTCCAGCCCGACTTGCCGCAGCCAAGCGCCGACGGCCTCGCCGGAGTTGTCCACGCCGTACAGGCCGGCGAAGAACCGCAGGTTCTCCTCCGCGGTCAGGTCGTCGTATATCCACGTGCCGTGGCCGACGATGCCTACGCGGCTCCGCCGGTCGCGTCCGTGGTCCGCGCCTCCCGGGAACGAGACCTCTCCCTTGGTTGGCGCGCAAATCCCGGCCAGGACCCGCAGCAGGGTGGTCTTCCCCGCGCCGTTGCGCCCGAGCAGGGCCAGTGCGCTACCGGCCCGGATCTCCAGGTCGACCTCCCGCAGGGCGGGGAAGTCGCCGAAGAACTTCGAGACGCCCCGGACAGCGATCGCGGCTTCACCCATAGGCGTCGGCGCTACCCCTCCCCGGCGCCGTCCGGGCGTCGCGAGCCCATCAGGTGGACGAAGCCGAGGCCGAGAATCAGGACAGTGAGGGCGATGATCCAGTAGAGCTCGCCATGGATCGGCGCGGGCTGGATGCTGATCTCGGCGCCCCGCGAGGATCCGGCGGACCCGCCCTCCGCAGGCAGCCGACCCTGCCCGGTCACTGTCAGGCGGACTTCCGGCTTGTCGGGCAGGCGGTAGATCGACACCCGCATGGTAGGTTCTCGCCCGAGCTCTTCGACTCCGTCGCCCTTGACGCTGACGGCTTCCGGGACAGCCACCCGGGACATCACCCCGGAATACAGCGTGCGTACGGTGAACTCCGCGCCTTCGTCGTACGGTGCGTCGTAGGACAGATCCAGCCGGTTCTCCCCGGGCTTGAGGGGGAAATCGACCTTGTAGATGCCCTGCTCGCCCGCGGGGAGGGCGGTGCTGCGCAGCGGCATGCCCGCCGGGCCCGTGCCGGACACGTCCACCTCGCCGTCGGCGCCGCTCGGAAGGTGGAAGCGCAGCGTGCCGGCTTCGCTGCTGAACGTGACCGGCGGGTCGGACTCGTTGAGGAACTGGTATCCCTCGCGGACATGCATCCGGTCGCCTTGGGGCTCGAGAATCACGACGCGGTTGGCCGGCGCCGGGAGCCCTGCGGCGGTCGCCGTGTAGACCGTGATCCGGACCTCCTCCCCGGTCGAGCCGCTCCGCACGAGCTCGGTGTACCCGATCCCGTCGAATTCCGCCCGGACCGCGCCGGCGAACGGCTGCCCTGCGGCCGGCGCGGGCAGGCTCTCGGCGAACGCGAACGTACCGTCCGCGGCGGAGACCGTCTCCTCGACGGGCTTCATGCCGTCGGCGAAGCTCGAAAGCGTCAGCGCCACGCCGGGGGCCGGCGCGCCGGCGGTGGCGTTCACGACGCTGCCCCTGACCTGGGCCGGCGCGGCCCCGCGCGCCCACAGGAGTGCGGCTCCCAGCGCTAGGGCGAGCAGCGCCGCCCGCGCCTCAGGCATCGGTGCCGCCTTCCGTCTGGGCGATTGCGTGCAGCACCCCGGCCAGCTCCTGCTGCAGGGCCTGCTTGCTCTCCGCGTAGTCGGCCGCGGACATCTTGCCCATCTGGAACTCGCTCCGCAGGTCGCGCAGATTCTCGTAGATGGCCGCCTTGCGGTCTTCCAGGTGCTGCGTCGGGGAAACCCTCTCTTCGGGCGGCAGGTGGCTGGTGCGCACCACCAACGGCAGCCCGAAGGCGATCAGGATCATGGCGATAGCGGCCGCGACTAGCATGGCATGCCGGGCGCGACCGGCGCTGCGGCCGCGCCCCGGTCTCCGAAGCTCACTCGAACTGGTCGAGGTCTCTCTCGATCTCCGCGTTGTAGCGCTCGGCAACGGCGTCCGGCACCTCGGGGCCGCGCGACCGCGCCCCGGCGTTCGACCGCCAGCGCCGCACGATCCACGGGATGACCAGCAACCCTGCGGCGAACGCCGCGAAGGGCGCGGTCCAGCCGACAATGCCGAACCCTTCCCCGCGCGGCTCGACGCGCGTCTCGCTGCCGTACTCGGCGTAGACCTCTTCAAGCACTTCCTCGTCCGACAGGCCGCGCTCGAGGCCGTCCCCGATCTTCTGCAGCACCGGGTCGCGGAAGTGGCAGTTCATCATGTTGCAGCTGCCCACCGTGTAGGCGCAGCCGCACTGGCACGAGACGCGGTCGCCCACCTCCCGCAGCCTCGGGTAGGGCACGGCCGCCTGCGCGGCCGCGGCCGCGAGGGCCAGCGCGAGGCTAGTCGCCAGGAACCGCAACGGGATGCTCCTTCAGCGGGGCGGGCCGGGTCCGCGGAGACCGTCCGGGCTTCCTGCTCGGCATCAACGCCACCAGCGTGCCGAGCACCAGCAGCAGCGACCCGATCCAGATCCAGTTGACCAGCGGGTTGATATACACCTGGATCACCGGGGCCGTGCCGTCGTTCGAATGTCCCGCGTACACCACGTACACGTCCTCGCGCAGGCGGTTGCGCACGTCCACGCGGCTGGTCGGCTGGTTCGACGCGTGGTAGAAGCGCCGCTCGGGCATCAGCGTCTCGAGATACTCGCCGTCCCTGCTGACGTCGACCGAGGCCACCGCGCGGAAGAAGTTGGGGTTGTCCGACTCGGAGACGTTCTGCAGCTTGAAGTCGTAGGCGCCCACCTGCATGCTGTCGCCGATCTCCAGCTCCTCCTGCTGGACCTGGTTGAACGCCGCTCCGGCGAAGCCGATGAACATCAGCACGATCGCCATATGGACCAGGTAGCCGCCGTAGCGGCGCGTGTTGCGGCGCGTGAGCTCGACCATCGCCGCCGCCAGGCCGGTGCCGCCCTTGCGCTGGATGACCCGGCCGCCGCGGTAGAACTCCGTCAGCACCGTCGCGGCGACGAACGCGCAGAGGGCGAAGCATACCAAGGCGTAGAAGTGGCGCATGCCCGCCGCCAGCAGCGCCGCGGCGCAGACCAGCCCGGATACCGCCGGCCACAGGAAATTCCGGCGCAGCGACTCGGCCGACGTGCGCCGCCATGCGAACAGCGGGCCGACGCCTGTGAGGAACAGCAGGAACAGCCCGATCGGCACGTTGACCTTGTTGAAAAACGGCGCTCCGACGGTGATCTTGTCGCCGGTGAAGTACTCGCTGATGACCGGGAAGAGCGTGCCCCACAGCACCGCGAAGCAACTCGCCAGCAGGACGACGTTATTGAACAGGAAGCTCGACTCTCGCGAGACCACCGAGTCCAGGTCGGCCTCGCTGCGCAGGTATTCCAGCCGGCTGCCGATCAGGTACGCGGTGACGGCGATGCCGATCACCAGGTACCAGACGAAATAGGCGCCGATCTCGGACTCGGCGAAGGCGTGGACCGAGCTGACGAGCCCGCCGCGGGTCATCATCGTCCCGAAAATGCACAGGAAGAACGTCGCCGAGATCAGGACGATGTTCCAGACCTTCATCATGCCCTTCTTCTCCTGCATCATCACCGAGTGCAGGAAGGCCGTGCCGGTTAGCCAGGGCAGCAGGGAAGCGTTCTCGACGGGGTCCCAGCCCCAGTAGCCGCCCCACCCGAGCACCACGTAGGCCCAGCGCGCGCCCAGCAGGATGCCGATCGACTGGAACAGCCAGGTCACCATCGTCCACACGCGGGTGGTGTGGATCCAGCGCTCGCCCGGCTGGCGGGTGATCAGCGAGGCCAGCGCGAAGGCGAACGGCACGGTGAACCCGACGTAGCCGAGGTACAGCATCGGCGGGTGGATCGCCATCATGGGGTGCTGCAGGAGGGGGTTGAGCCCCTGCCCGTCCGGCACCGCCGTGATCTGCGGGCCCGACATGATCACTTGGAAGGGGTTCGCCTCGAACGCGACGAGACCGAGGAAGAAGGCCTGCGTAGCGCTCATCGTCGCGACGACGTAGGAGATCATGCTCCGGTGCCGCTTGCGCCCGGAGTACACGGCCACGAACGAGTAGGTTGCCGCGATCCAGCTCCAGAACAGCAGCGACCCCTCCTGCCCGCCCCACCAAGCCGCGATCTTGTACAGCAGGTCCAGGTCCGCGTTCGACCGCGACGCGACGTAGTTGAAGCTGAAGTTGTCGGTGAGGATCGCGTGCAGCAGGATGGCCGACGCGGCCGTGGTCATCAGCCACGCTCCGAGGACGCCGCGCTGGGCGCTCAGCTCGAGAAACGGGTTGCGCAGCAGCTTGCCGCCGAGGCCTGCCGCGGCCGCGTAGGCCGACAGCAGGAAGGCCAGCAGGACCGCGAGGTAGCCTAGGTTCTCCATCGCGCTGCCGAACTCCCCCCGCCCCGGCCGGCCCTTGCACTAGGCACGGCTAGTCCGTCGCGCCCAAGGCCTCGGCGCCGTAGGTCGGCATCGCTCCGCCCTCGGGCTCCGCCTCGTACTTGGACGCGCACTTGGCTTGGATCTTCGTCGCCTCGAACTTGCCGTCCGTGCGCAGGAAGCCGTCGCACAGGGCCTGCGCCTTGTCGCGGAAGGTGTCCGGCAGCGGGTCTTCGCCCGTGTAGACGACATCGAGGGTCTTCGGCGCCGGCATGGTCTCGTCCTGCTGGTGGAGCCTGAACTCCACCCTGTCGGCATGGCGCGTGATCGATCCGTCCGCGACGTCCCCGCCGACCCGGATGCGCTTGGAGCCGGGGTTGTCCAAGGCGAGCAGTTCATCCAGCGTCACGTAGTACGTGGCGCTCTCCCGCACGCCGCTCACGCCCATCCAAGCGAGGGTGGCCACGATGGCCGCCACAATCAAGACGAACTTGGCCTGTTTCTGCACGATTCGCTCTCCAAACTACCATAGTAGAGCAGTTCCCGCCGGGAGCGGCGCGTTGGGGCGGCGCCGCGCGCGGTCTCAGGCGCGTCCGGGCCCGCGGGGCGTCGCACGCCGAGAGCCCGCGAGCGTGTTGCTATACTCGTTCCGATCCCCGGCGCGCCCGGCGGGCGGTATATCGAGTCCCCCTATGAACGTCAGAGCAAGGTCCCTCGTGCTTGTCGCGCTCGGATGCGCGGTAGCCGTCGCGGGCCTCTTCTGGAACACGTGGGCGCACGCGGCGTCCGAGCCCGCCGACACGCAGATCCAGCAGAGCGTTCGCCAGTTCTCCAGGATTCTCGCCTTGGTCGAGGACAACTACGCGGCCGGCCTGGAAGCGTCCGATGTCATGTTCCAAGGCGCGATCCCGCGCATGCTGCGGTCCCTCGATCCGCATTCCTCGTTCTTCAGCCCGGAGGCCTTCAAGCAGCTGCGCGAGGACCAGAAGGGCCACTACGCCGGCGTCGGCATGCAGATCGGCACGCGCAACGGCGGCACCATCGTCATCGCGCCCTTCCCGCGGACGCCGGCCTACAAGGCCGGACTGCGGCCCGGCGATGTCATCGTCAAGGTCGACGGCAAGGACGTCGAGGGCTTGGAACTGGGCGAGGTCGCGGATCGGCTGCGAGGGCCGGCCAGTACTTCCGTCAACATCAGCGTGGACCGTCGCGGATCCGAGGAGCTGCTGGAGTTCACCGTCACCCGCGCTAGGATCCCGCGGCCCAGCGTCCCGACGGCCTTCGAGCTCAGGCCCGGCGTCGGCTTCCTGCGCATCGACACCTTCAACGAGAACACGGGCAGGGAGCTCGACGCGGCCCTGGCGAAGCTGAACGCAAAGGATCTCAGCGGCTTGGTGCTTGACCTGCGCGGGAACCGCGGCGGCCTGCTGAGCGAGGGCGTCCGCGTTTCGGACCGGTTCCTAGAGAAGGGCCAGACGATCGTCTCGCACCACGGGCGTTCCTCGCGGGAGCGGACCTACACCGTGCGTCGCGGCAACGGCGGGCGCGTCTATCCCATGGTGGTTATGGTGAACTGCAACTCCGCCTCGGCGTCGGAAATCGTGGCCGGAGCCTTGCAGGACCACGACCGCGCGCTGATCGTGGGAAGCAACACGTTCGGCAAGGGCTTGGTGCAGACCGTCTTCACCCTCTCCGAGGCCTCGGGCCTCGCCCTGACGACGGCGCGGTACTACACGCCCAGCGGGCGCCTGATCCAGCGGCGCTACGACGGCGTATCCATGCTCGACTACTACACCAACCCCTGCAGCGAGGGCTACCGGCCCATCCGCGAGGGCGTACGGCAGACGGACAAGGGCCGCAAGGTCTTCGCCGGCGGCGGCATCACGCCCGACATGGAGTTCGAGGAGGAGCGCGGCAACGACTTCCAGTGGATTCTGGCCCAGAACTACGCAATCGACACGTTCGCCCAGGACTACAGCCGCGAGCATTCGGACCTGCCCGCCGGCTGGGACGCGTCCGACGAGGTGATCGAGGAGTTCCGGCAGTTCCTAATCGGGGAGCAGATCGAATTCGAGCCGTCCGACTTCGAGGCCAATGTCGAGTTCATGCGCCGGTTCATCAAGCGCGAGGTCTACAACTCCGCCTTCGACATCGAGGAGGGGCAGCGCGTCTACTACGAGCTGGATCCGGAAGTGCAGAAGGCCGTGGAGGCCCTGCCGGAGGCGCAGCAGCTGCTGGAAGACTCGGAGAGCTTCGTCGCCGGGCGCTAGCCGACGCGGGCATGGTGCCGGGCGGCTCCCGTGAGGCGCTGCCGTCTACCCGGCCGGGCGCCCCGCCGGATCGCGCGGGGTAAGTGAGTCTGTTAGAGTGAACGCGTCTAGATGCCGGACTGTCGCGAGCGGGCGGCACCGTGCCGAGGCCCGCCCCGCGTGCTCGAGTGGGTATCGCGCCTATAGGAGGGACGACATAGCATGTCGCATGCAACCAACGCCCGGCTGGTCGAGGAGTTGATGAATTCAAGCGAGGAGTTTAGAAGGCTCAAGCGCCAGCACGCCGAGTACGAGCGCCGCATCGGCGAGCTGAGCGCGCGCCGCTTCCCATCCCAGGAGGAGCAGACCGAGGAAGCGCGCCTGAAGAAGATGAAGCTGCACCTGAAGGACCAGATGGCCAGCATGCTGGCCGTTCGCGCGGCGCACGCGGAATGAGCTTCGCCGGCCCGCTCTGCAAGTCCGAGGCTAGGTCGGCATGGTGAAGGACGGGTGGCGCTACGCCGCGGGGCTCTCGGCCGCGGCGCTGGCCTGCGGTGTCGCGGCGGGCGCTTGGTGGGCCCTGCCGTGGGTTGCGCTGGCGCTATTCTGCCTCTACTTCTTTCGCGACCCCGACCGAGCCGTTCCGGAGGGGCCCGTGTGCGTCTCCCCCGCCGACGGGAGGGTCGTGCAGGTGCGCCCCGAGCCCGACGGGCGGACCCGCGTCAGCATCTTCCTCAGCATCTTCGACGTCCACGTGAATCGGAGCCCCGTCGGAGGCCGCGTGCGGTCCGTCCGCTACGACCGCGGGCGGTTCCGGCTCGCGCACCTGGAGGCGGCGTCTGTCGAAAACGAGCGCAACACCTTGGTCATCGAGGGGGACGCCGGCTCGGTGGAGGTCAAGCAGATCGCCGGCTTGGTGGCGCGGCGCATCGTGTGCCGCAAGAGGGCTGGGGACGACGTCGCGAAGGGCGAGCGCTTCGGCCTGATCAAGTTCGGCTCCCGTGTGGATGTCCTGCTCGGTCCGGAGTGGACGCTGGCCGTGGCCCGCGGCGACCGCGTGGCGGGAGGCAGCTCGGTGCTGGCCGAGCGCCGCTGAGGAAGCGTCGATGAGGATTCGCAGGGCCGGCCGCCGGGACGGGCGGCCGCGGATCGCGCTGCCCACGGCCTTCACGGTCGGGACGATGTTCTGCGGCTACTACACGCTAGTGCAGACCATACGGGCGGTCTCGCTGCCCCCGCATCTAGCCGCCGACGCCGCGAGGCTGTTCGACTACGCGGCGATCGCGATCGGAATCGCCATGCTGACTGACGGCCTGGACGGACGGATCGCCCGCCTGACCAAGTCGACCAGCGACTTCGGGGGCGAGCTCGACTCGCTCGCGGACTGCGTGACGTTCGGCGCGGGACCCGCCCTGCTGGCGTTCTCCTGGGGCATGCGCGGCGCGCTGCCGCCGGGACCCGGGCCGTTGGTCGACGTTCTCCCGAGACTCGGCTACTTCTGCACGTTCCTCTACCTGACCTGCGGCGCGCTGCGCCTGGCCCGCTTCAACGTCACCAAGGACCCGACCCCGAAGAATCCGGGGCCGTCGCACCGGAAGTATTTCGTCGGCCTCCCGATACCGCCGTCGGCAGGCCTCCTCGGCGCCGTCGTGCATTTCCGCGGTGGGCAGCCGATCCAGGACTGGTTCCCGGGCGGACTGCTCTGGTGCTGCCTGCTGGCAGCGCTCGGCTTCCTGATGATCTCCGGCTGGCGCTTCCGCAGCTTCAAGGAGCTCAACTTCATGCGGCGGCCGGCGATTGGCGTGGTCTTCTTCGCCAGCCTGATCTTTCTCGTCTGGAACTTCTCCCGGCCCGTCCTGCTGGCGATGGCCGTCATGTTCGCGTCCAGCGGCGTCCTCACGCGTGCGACCAGCGTGCTGCGCAAGCCCGCCCCGCCGGCCGAGGACGGCGAGGCGGCGGAGCCGCCGCCGGTGAGTCTCTAGCGCCATGCCGCCCGTTCCGACCGTGGACCGGCGCGTCGCTTGGCTCGCGCTGCTGACGTGCTGGACGTGGTGCGCCTCGTGCGGCTACCGCCTCGCCGGCAGCGCCGACCTGCTGCCCGCCAGAATCCGCACGATCGCTGTCCCGGCCTTCTCCAACGCGACCTCGGAGTTCAAGATCGAGCAGTACCTGACCCAAGCGGTGGTGCGCGAAATGCTGGCCCGCACCCGCTACGGCGTGGTTGGCAGCGAGGCGGGGGCCGACGCGACCCTCGTCGGAACCGTCATGCTCTTCGACGCGATTCCGCAGAACTTCGATCCCCTGACGGGCCGGGCGACCAGCGTCATGACCGTGACCCGCGTGCATGTCGCGCTGTACGACAAGCAAGACGGGGCCGAGCTCTACAGCAACCCGGATCTCACCCATCGCGAGACCTACGAGGTGAGCGCCGACCCCGAGGCGTACGTGAACGAGCGGGACGCCGCGATGCGCCGCGCCAGCCGCACGATGGCCGCGACCCTCGTCTCGGCGGTGCTGTCCGGATTCTGAGCGCCCACTATGGCCGGCGCGGTTCGCCGCCGCCGGCCATAGCGAAGACCTGTAACTGGCGGGAGCGCCCTAGCCCGCATTATTCACGAATGCGGCGCAGGCTCATGAATCCAGTTTCCGGGCCCTCGATGGCCGCCAAATCTGCTTCCGAAACGCCTGCGGGCGGGGAATGCGGGGCTTGCGGGGCGTCTCGCGAGCGGCGTGCGGGCCGCGGACACCTCCTTGGCGGCACCCGCCCGGGGGGCAGGCACGGTTTCCCCCGGCGCCTGCCGACACTCTCCGGATGGACCCGGCCCGGCGTCATATCGGCACGGCCCCCAAGCCCCGCGCCACCACCGCCCAGGCGTCCCGGAACGGTGCCGTCCGCGGCACTCGCAGCACGATCGGCTTCGCCGTGGCCGCGACCCGCGCCCCCGGCTTCGGCAGGCCGAGGCGCAACCCGTCCACCCGGCGCTTCCGCAGCGGCGTGTCCCGTGCCTGCCAGCGCAGTTCCTGCATGATCACGCAGGCCGCCGCCGCGAGCGGCGCGCGGAACCGGTTCGCCGCGAAGCTCGAGCAGCTGGCGCGGTCCATCCGCATCCCGTGCTCGAGCTCCTCGACGCGGTTCTCCACGTCTCCGCGCAGGCAGTGGATCCGCTCGCAGAGGCGCCGCGGGCTGCCGCCCGCGTTGGTCACCGCGTAGCGCGGGTGCCACTGCGGGGCGCGCCCGGGAAACTCGCTCGCGTCCGCCTTGACGGTCACCCGCCGCGCCCGCGACCGGCGGCCCGCCCGGTAGACGAACTGCCCGTGCAGCGGGCCCGGGTTCTTGCCCGCGTCCTCCGCTCCCGGCCGGCCCCCCTGCGTGCCGGCTCCCGGCCGCGCGTACTGCGCCCGCAACTGCTCCAGCCGGGACGGCGGGTCCCCCGCGGCCGCCGCTGCCCCGCCGGGGTCCGTGCCCGGGTTGCCTCCGGGCGCGCGTCGGGCCTCGACGGCCGCCCGCAACGGGGCCGCGCGCCGCTCCGGCACCGCGTTCTTCTGCAGGTACACCACGCACTCCAGGCCCTCGCGCTCGCCATAGGCCGGCAGCTCGTCCCCTTGGAAGCCCGCGTCCCAGCGCAGGCGCAGCGTCGCCCGCGGGAAGAATTCCCGCAGCAGCGGCAGCAAGCCCTCCGCGGCGGCGGCCGTGCCCGAGCGCAGCAGCGCCGCCACGAGATGCTGCTCGCGCTCGTTGTCGAAGCGCACCACGCCCACCAGCGGCAAGTAGCAATGCGTGTCGTAGAAGCCGTTGAACAGCGCCAGCTGCGGGCCCCGTGCGTCGGGTCGCAGGTCGGGTCGAAGTCCAGCCCGACGATGCTCGTCTCGGGGCGCCGCTCGTGCCGGCGCCGCACGACGCAGCGGGCCGGTACCGCGGACAGCGCGCTCGGCGCGTCCGCGGTGACGGCGTTCTCGAAGCGCGACAGGGTGGGCCGGGACGGCAGGTCGCGACCCTGCCAGGGGTCGCGCCCGAGCGGCAGCTTGAACACGGGGTCGCCGCCGAGGCGCCCGGCGTCGTGGCAGTCCTCGTAGCCGCAGGCGAGGCCGTAGATGCGCTGGCGGAGCCTGTCGGCGAGGGAGTGGAGCACCTTGGAGACCTCGGAGGGCAGGCGCCGGTCGCGCAGGCAGCCGGCGAACGCCGCGGTGAGGCCGGGAGCGCGGTCGGCGGCCTCGACCGGGACAGCGCCGCCGTCGGAGCTGCTGCGCTCGTGATCGCAGCGGACGGCGACGGGGCGACGGCGCGGATTGCGGAACAGAACGCCTTGGGAGCCTGCGGCTGCGACCATGTATTCATTACAACCTACCGGATGAAAACCACTTCAGAGTATAAACTTGGATCTCGATCGGACCGGGCCGGGGCTGCCGCCGGGGATCGCAGGGCACTCCTAGGAGTGAGGATCGCGCTGGACCGGGGGCCCTCACGGCCCGGGCGGAGGGACCGGACTATGGCCCTCCGGGCTACTCATGAATTATCCGGGCTAGGCCGCGCCCCCGCACACCGCGTGCAGCCAGTACGGCCGCTCCCCGTTGTCGCCTCTAGCCGTGCCGTCGCCGTGCCGGCCGGAGACCGCGCTGTCGCTGCCGTCGACGCACACCGGCACCTAGCCCAGCGTCTCCAGGCTGTGCCGCGCCACTGGCGGCACCAGCCGCCGGCTGACCAGCCGCGCGCATGCCCGCAGGCCCGCCCGCGGCTTGTCGCTCCTGCGCGCCAGGCATGCGCCGCGGCGGCGGCTGCCGGGCACTGCGCCCAGGCCCGCCAGGTGGCAGGCCGCGCTGTCGGCGCCGCGGTCGTCCACGTCGCCGAGATGGCCGCCGCCGCAGAAGGACAGCATCAGCGCCAGCAGGTTTCGCTCGTCGCTGCAGCCGCGGCGACGGCGCTTGACGCGCACCTTGCGCCGCAGCAAGTCGCCGAGATCGAGGCATCGGATCAGGCGCGCCACGCAGGCCAGCCCGGCCCGGCCGGTCAGGTCCTCCCTGGCCACGTCGAAAGACACTTGGGGGACCGTGTCGCGGGGCAGCGGGCAGCAGTTCTCCTAGGCCGTATGCTTGCACCCCGCAGGTGCAATTCCCGCCGGGCGCAGCGGGCCGGAAAAACCATGGTGAAATCAAGCCGTTCTGGTCTTTTCACCGGTTTCTTATTCGCGGATCAGGGATGGAAAACCGGCGTGAATGCAGGTAAAGCGTGGTGCTTGCCCCGCTTGCCCGCACTCCACCATGTGTCTTGGATTGGCACCCGGCACCTGTGCGGACGACCTAATGAGCCATGAGCTGGCTGGCTGGCTGGGCGGAATGCCCCATGCAAACGGATGCCCTCCCTTCAGTCAACAGCGGTTGCCGAGTCGTGATAGCTTTGTCCGTAAGCGCTTGCGCAAGCTGGATCGCTCCAGCAGGCGTAGGTGGGGTGCGGGGAGCATCCGGTGCCGCGAGAAGGACAACAAGGGTAAAGAGGAGAAGACAATCATGAACTGGAGCAAGTTCGCACGCACTTTCGGGCTGCTCGGGGCGCTGGTTGCACTGTCGCTGGGCTTGGCAGCCTCCGGCGGTGCCGAGCCGGCCGCCGTGACGGCCCCGCCGGCACCCCCGCCGTTCCAGCCGCAGGCGGTGGAGGTGGCACTGGGCACGAGCGGCGGAACCGTCACGCTGATGACGACCGAGGCCGGCAAGTGGATGATCGGCGAGGAGGCCGTGGCGACGGGACACAGGCTCGAGGCGGGCACGGGCGTGACGGGCAAACCGAACGTGTACGAGCTGACGCTGGCCGACGGGGCGTGGACGGTGGAGTACCGGCCGGAGTCGGTGGAGATCAAGGGCACGGGGCTGATGGCGACGCCCGCCGAGGACGGCTCGGGGTACGCGGTCGAGGAGGCGACGCTGCCGGCGAGCGGCGTGGGCGACCTGGTCGTGGGCGACGCGCGGTACCGCGTGGCGCCGGACGCCGGCGGGGAGCTGGCGGGGGCGCGCTACGACCTGCCGATGGCCGGCAAGGCGTGGCACGAGAACGCCGCGGGGGACTTGGCGGAGCCGAAGCTGAGCGCCGACGACGCCGCCACGGGCGCCGACGAGACGGGCACGGCGCTGGAGGCGGTCGGGGCGGAGTTCTCGATGGCGGACCTGCTGCGCTGGGGCGACGAGCCGAACCGCGGGTCGGACGAGCCGGACAAGACGGTGGCCGAGGAGGTCGCGGAGGAGCTCGGCGAGCTGCGCGACCAGACCGCCTAGCTGGTCGAGATCTACGCCGACGACTCGGCGACGCTGCGGGGCCTGCTCGAGGACGTCTGGAACAAGGCCGACGACCAGGTCGACAAGCTGGATGGCGGCAAGAAGCAGGAGGTCAGCGCTCAGGGCGGCAAGTCCGTCGTCCCCGTCCGGCGGCTGGATCCGGAGGTGAACGGGCGGCGCGTGGAGGCGGCGCTGGAGGCGGTGCTGGAGGCCCTGGAGAGCGAGTCCGCGTTCGTCGCGGCCTCGTCCGGAGACGGGCAGGGGGTGCTGAAATTCCTCGGCCTGAACGCGGGCGTGGCGAAGCGCACGTACAACGCGCGCGAGTGGGAGGCGGACGCGACGCTGGGCAGCCTGGGGTCGACGCGCTTCGGGGCGGCCGCGCGCAAGCAGCGCGCCCACGCCAAGGCGGCGGACTTCGACCCGAAAAAGCTCGCCGCGCAGGGGTTCGCGTGGTCGACGGCGGAGACCGTGCGGCAGGCCAGCGACGTGCAGGCGGCGGGCTCCGCCTATTACTTGGGGTGGACGCACGCGGCGGACAGCAAGGGCAAGCTGTACGAGGGCTCCATGACCGTGCACGTGCGCTTCTCGCGGAACGCCGTGGACGGCCTGGTGGAGCACCTGGAGACGTCCGACGGCGAGGCCTGGACGCACGGGCTGGGCGGCGCGGTGGCGCGCATCGCGCTGCCGCGGGCCACGCTGTCGCCGCGGACGGGGAGCTGGAGCGTGACCGGCAAAGAGGCGCGGGTGTCGTACGCGCCGCAGGCGGGCGCCTTCCCGGACGATGAAGTGTCGGGGGCGGAATTCAGCGGGCGGCTGCTGGGCCGGGACGCGGAGTCCGGGTCGGAAGCGGTCGGGGTGTGGAAGGTGGACGGCGACGACACCACGCTGGCGGGCGGCTTCGGCGCGTGGGACGTTTTCGCGTACATCCCGGCGGAGGCGTTCATGGACAGCCCGGGTACCGGGACGGCGACGTACCGAGGAAAGACAGTGGCGGTCGGCGAAAGTATTTTCTACACGGGCGACCTCGAGGCGCTAGTGATGTGGGGCGGCGGAAGCAGCGGCGGAAGCAGCGACTCCGATTCCCTCGGCACGATCCGCCTGACGGTCAGCGACCTGATCTCGACCGACCTCACCTACGGCCGGCTGCTGCACGGCCTGCCGCACTACGAAAATGCGGACGGGCGCTTCACGGACACGGACCCGAGGCCCGGCACGTACGAGGTGGAATCGCTGAGCTTCACCGCGAATATCGAAAAAGACGGCGCAAAACGCTTGTCGTTCAAGTCGAGGCTGAACTCGAAGTTGAAAGTGAGATACAACACCCTGCTCACCAAAGACGACGGCAGCTTGGTAGGCGGTGACGGGCAGCCCGAAGCATTAAAGCTACCAAGCGACATCACCAGCAAAAACTACAATGATTGGCTCAACACTGAAAGCAGGCCGAACATCGACAGTGAACCCAAGGCGCATATTAAGACGCTTGAAACGTTCTTCCGGAAGGGTGGTGATGGCGAGAACATGCTGAACGTGAGTGTGAAAGACTATCCACTCAACGTCAACGTCCGGGGCTGGTTCGTGGACCAGGACGGCGAGTCGCCGCTGGCCATCGTCGGCACGTGGGGTACCACCTACATAAACGGCGGCATGCTGGGCGTCGGCAACGAGCGGGTTTCGATCGACGGGGCGTTCGGCGCCGAGTTGGTGCCCTAGCCCGGATAATTCATGAGTAGCCCGGAGGGCCATAGTCCGGTCCCTCCGCCCGGGCCGTGAGGGCCCCCGGTCCAGCGCGATCCTCACTCCTGGGAGTGCCCTGCGATCCCCGGCGGCAGCCCCGGCCCGGTCCGATTGAAATCCAAGTTTATACGCTGAAGTGGTTTTTATCCGGTAGGTTATAATGAATGCATGGTCGTAGCCGCAGGCTCCCAAGGCGTTCTATTCCGCAACCCGCGCCGTCGCCCCGTCGCCGTCCGCTGCGATCACGAGCGCAGCAGCTCCGACGGCGGCGCTGTCCCGGTCGAGGCCGCCGACCGCGCTCCCGGCCTCACCGCGGCGTTCGCCGGCTGCCTGCGCGACCGGCGCCTGCCCTCCGAGGTCTCCAAGGTGCTCCACTCCCTCGCCGACAGGCTCCGCCAGCGCATCTACGGCCTCGCCTGCGGCTAGGAGGACTGCCACGACGCCGGGCGCCTCGGCGGCGACCCCGTGTTCAAGCTGCCGCTCGGGCGCGACCCCTGGCAGGGTCGCGACCTGCCGTCTCGGCCCGCCCTGTCGCGCTTCGAGAACGCCGTCACCGCGGACGCGCCGAGCGCGCTGTCCGCGGTGCCGGCCCGCTGCGTCGTGCGGCGCCGGCACGAGCGGCGCCCCGAGACGAGCATCGTCGAGCTGGACTTCGACCCGGCCTGCGAGCCGCCGCACGGGGGCCGGTAGCTGGCGCTGTGCAACGGCTTCCACGACACGCATTGCTACTTGCCGCTGGCGGGCGCGGTGCGCTTCGACGACGAGCGCGAGCGGCATCTCGTGGCGGCGCTGCTGCGCTCGGGCACGGCCGCGGCCGCGGAGGGCTTGCTGCCGCTGCTGGACCGCTTGCTGCCGCTGCTGCGGGAATTCTTCCCGCGGGCGACGCTGCGCCTGCGCCTGGACGCGGGCTTCCAAGGGGACGGGCTGCCGGCCTATGGCGAGCGCGAGGGCCTGGAGTGCGTGGCGTGCCTGCAGAAGAACGCGGTGCCGGAGCGGCGCGCGGCCCCGTTGCGGGCGGCCGTCGAGGCCCGGCGGCACCCCGGGCGCGGACCGCGGCGGGGCAGCGGCGGCCGCGGGGGACCCGCCGTCCCGGCTGGAGCAGTTGCGGGCGAAGTACGCGCGGCCGGGAGCCGGCACGCAGGGGGGCCGGCCGGGCGCGGAGGACGCGGGCAAGAACCCGGGCCCGCTGCACGGGCAGTTCGTCTACCGGGCGGGCCGCCGGTCGCGGGCGCGGCGGGTGACCGTCAAGGCGGACGCGAGCGAGTTTCCCGGGCGCGCCCCGCAGTGGAACCCGCGCTAGGTGGTGACCGACGCGGGCGGCAGCCCGCAGCGCCTCTGCGAGCGGATCCACTGCCTGCGGGGAGACGTGGAGAACCGCGTCGAGGAGCTCAAGCAAGGGATGCGGATGGACCGCGCCAGCTGCTCGAGCTTCGCGGCGAACCAGTTCCGCGCGCCGCTCGCGGCGGCGGCCTACGTGATCATGCAGGAACTGCGCTGGCAGGCACGGGACACGCCGCTGCGGAAGCGCCGGGTGGACGGGTTGCGCCTCGGCCTGCCGAAGCCGGGGGCGCGGGTCGCGGCCACGGCGAAGCCGATCGTGCTGCGAGTGCCGCGGACGGCACCGTTCCGGGACGCCTGGGCGGTGGTGGCGCGGGGCTTGGGGGCCGTGCCGATATGACGCCGGGCCGGGTCCATCCGGAGAGTGTCGGCAGGCGCCGGGCGCCGCCGGGGGCAACCGTGCCTGCCCTCCGGGCGGGTGCCGCCGAGGAGGTGTCCGCGGCCCGCAGGCCGCTCGCGAGACGCCGCGCAAGCCCCGCATTCCCCGCCCGCAGGCGTTTCGGAAGCAGATTTGGCGGCCATCGAGGGCCCGGAAACTGGATCCATGGGCCTGCGCCGCATTCGTGAATAATGCGGGCTAGAGCGTGTGTCGTGTCGATCTTCTGGCCCTTCCCGGCGAGCGGGGCTCGCTACGGTTGCGTGTATCCGAAGAACGCCTCGTCGCGGGGCCGGTGGCCTGTCCCCTCGCCGTTGACCGTCGGGCTGGTCTTACGGAGGTGGAGCGGCGTGTAGCGAGTCGGCCACATTCGCTCCTGGTGCTCGTCAACGATAGGTTACCGCCCGTCTTCGGAAATTCCGAGCATCGCTCGGAGTTCCTCCTTCGATGCGCCGAGGCCTTGGAGGCTCGCGACGTGTCTGATCCCGACGTTCACCGACAGGCTGCACGCCTACCTTTGGCGGCCCTCTACGCCAGTCGCAAGCGAATGTCCCCGGAGCCGCCGGTCGACGAGCGCACGTCCGCACGCACTCGAATCGCGTATGCACCAGTCCCGTTCCGCGAGTCCGCCACGCGACCGAGGATCGGGACAGCCTTCTTGGCCCTTCACCGGCGGCCCGCGGCCGCACCGGACTCTCCGCGCCGGCCCGCGTGGACGCTGAAGACCGGGCGGCCCCGGGCGGGAACCTGTCATCGGAAACCCCGCCTGGTTATCTCCGTCGGCCAGCGCGCGCCGTGTTTTGACCCCGCCCGGCGAATGGCGCTACTATAAGAGCACGGTTGCTCGCCTGCTGACCGCAGCCAAGCGCGTGATGCCAATCCAGCTTCCAGACGGCTGCCGCCCGAATGCCCGTGCCGCATTCGCGGCGGGCATCGCTCCCGCAGCGGCGGCTTCTCGCCGCCGCTCGCCGCTACCGGGCCACCGCCCCGGCCGAATTCATTTCGCCATTCCCCGCATCGGCAGCCTGACCGTTCTCGTCGCTGTACCGTGCCCCGGTTGAGCCGCGTCGGGCAGGAATCCGACGAGGCCGCCGACCGGGGCTAGCATTCAAGGTCGGGGGCGGCATCGCCCAGCCCCGTGATCGGGAATGATGGGAGCAAGGGAACGAGGAAAGCGAGGGACACGAACCATGGCGCTGTTGAGCGGAGCGCAGATCCTGATCGAGAGCTTGGCCCGCGAAGGGGCCGAGGCCGTCTTCGGATACCCGGGCGGGGTGACCCTGCCCGTCTACGACGTCCTGTACCACCACCCGCTGCGGCACGTGCTTGTCCGGCACGAGCAGAACGCCGCGTTCGCGGCGCAGGGGTACGCCCGCGCCACCGGCAAGGCGGGCGTCTGCATGGCCACTTCCGGTCCCGGGGCCACCAATCTCACCACCGGGCTGGTCGACGCCCTGATGGACTCCATCCCCGTGGTCGCCATCACCGGGCAGGTGCCGCAGGCCCTGATCGGGCGGGACGCCTTCCAGGAGGCCGACACGTTCGGCATCTCGCGGTCGGCCACCAAGCACAACTACCTCGTCAAGGACGTCAGCGAGCTGTCCCAGATCGTCCACGAGGCGTTCTACATCGCCACCAGCGGGCGTCCCGGCCCCGTGCTGGTCGACATCACCAAGGACGTGCTGCTGTCCCGGGCTGACTACAGCGGGGACCAGCGCATGGAGCCGCTTCGCGGCTACCGGCCCGATCCCGGACCCGACCAGCAAGAGATCGAGAGCGCCGTCGAGTTCCTCTGGAACGCCGAGCGGCCCTACATCTACGCCGGCGGCGGCATCGTCTCGTCCGGCGCCAGCGCCGAGCTGGTGCGTTTCTCCGAGCTGCTCGAGGCGCCGCTCGCGCACACGGTCATGGGCTTGGGAGCGATGCCGACGGGCCACCCGAACTTCATCTCGATGCTGGGCATGCACGGCAGCTACGCGGCCAACATGGGCATCACCGAGTGCGACTCGCTGGTGGGCCTCGGCGTGCGCTTCGACGACCGAGTGACCGGGCGCCTCGACAAGTTCGCGCCGCGAGCGAAGGTGCTGCACGTCGACGTCGACCCGGCCGAGATCAACAAGAACCGGCGGGCCGACCTCGGCGTGGTCGGCGACGCCAAGGCCGTCCTGCGGATGCTGAACGAGCGGCTCGAGGTGACGCGCCCGACCCTCGGCATGCGTTTGCGCGAGACGCGCCTGGCTTGGCGCGAGCACGTGCTCGCCCTGAAGCGCGACCACCCGTTCTCCTACCAGCCCAGCGCTGACGAGATCAAGCCGCAGCAGCTGATGCAGAAGCTGGACGAGATTGCCGGAGGAGAGGCCGTCGTGACGGTCGACGTGGGCCAGCACCAGATGTGGGCCGCCCAGTACCTGCGCTTCAACCGCCCGCGTCTGTGGCAGTCCTCGAGCGGGCTGGGGTCGATGGGCTTCGGCCTTCCCGCCGCCGTCGGCGCCAAGTTCGCCTGCCCCGACCGGACCGTGATCAGCATCGTCGGCGACGGGGGCTTCATGATGTCGATCCCCGAGCTCGGCACGATCTCCGCCAACCGCCTACCGGTCAAGATCGTCGTCATGAACAACAACACCCTCGGCATGGTCCGCCAGTGGCAGGAGCTGTTCTACGGCAAGCGCTACAGCGAGGTGGCCATCGAGGCCTTCCCGGACGCCTCGCTGCTCGCGGCGGCTTTCGGCATTTCCGGCGGCTCCGTGTCCCGCCCCGAGGATCTCGACGGCGCGCTGGAGCACGCCTTCGGCGAGCCGGGCCCGTACCTACTCAACGTCCAGGTCACGCCCGAGGAATGCGTCTACCCGATGGTTCCCGCGGGCGGCGCGGTCAGCGAGATGATCCTGCAGCCAGCGGCCGAGTCGGCCGCCGCGGTGGCGGGCGACTAGGAGGGGGGCGAAGCCATGCACCAGCTGATCTCGCTCCTCGTCGAGAACAAGCCCGGCGCGCTGATGCGCGTGGCCGGGGTGCTCACCTCGCGCGGCTACAACATCGAGAGCCTGACCGTAGCTAGGACGCTGGATCCCACCCTGTCCAGCATGACGATCGTCGCCGGGGTCGGCGACCAGGGCCGGGAGCTGCTCATCAAGCAGATCTCGCGGCTCGTCAACGTCATCAAGGCCGTGGATCTCACCGACTCCCGGGCCGTGCGCCGCGAGATGGCCCTGATCAAGGTCTACGCCGAGGAGGAGCGGCGCCCCGCGCTGCTGAAGGAGGCGGAGGTCTTCCGCGCACGCGTGGTCGACGCCTCGCCCAAGGCGTACACCTTCGAGGTGACCGGCTCGCCCGATAAGATCGACGCCCTCATCTCGCTCCTGCACTCGTACGGAGCGGTCGAGATGGTCCGGTCCGGCTCGATGGCGATGGCGCGCGCCAAGCACAACAAGCTGCCCGTGCCGCGCTACAGCGAAGCCGCCCTGTCCGAGCCCTAGAGTCCCGAGCCGATCCTCGAACACTGCGAAAGGAATACCCGACATCACAATGCCCGCAACGATCTACTACGAGCCCGACGGCGACCTCGACCGGCTCAAGGGCAAGAGAATCGCCATCATCGGCTACGGCAGCCAAGGCCACGCCCACGCCCTCAACCTGCAGGAGAGCGGCCTCGACGTGGTCGTCGGACTGTACGAGGGGTCCAGGTCCTGGCCCAAGGCGGAGCGCGCCGGCCTCGAGGTGCGCACGGTGGCCGAGGCCACCAAGGCCGCCCAGGTCGTGATGATTCTCCTGCCCGACCACATACAGCCCAACCTCTACAAGGCCGAGATCGAGCCGCACCTGGTCGGCGGCGACACGATGATGTTCGCCCACGGCTTCGCGATCCACTGGAAGGAGATCCTGCCTGCGCCCGGCGTGGACGTGTCCATGATCGCGCCCAAGGCCCCGGGGCATCGCGTGCGCGAGCTCTTCGTGGAGGGCGTCGGGGTGCCCGGTCTGGTCGCTGTGGCCCAGGACGTCTCCGGCCATGCCCGCGAGCAGGCCTTGGCGTACGCGCTGGGCTTGGGATGCCTCAAGGCGGGCGTGATCGAGACGACCTTCAAGGAGGAGACCGAGAGCGACCTGTTCGGCGAGCAGGCCGTGCTGTGCGGCGGCTGCTCGGAACTGATCCGGGCCGGCTTCCAGACCCTCGTGGACGCTGGCTACCAGCCGGAGATCGCCTACTTCGAGTGCCTGCACGAGCTGAAGCTGATCGTCGACCTGATCTACGAGGGCGGGCTGAACTACATGCGCTACTCGGTGTCCGACACCGCCGAGTACGGTGACTACACGCGCGGTCGGCGGATCGTCGACGAGGCGGTCCGCGAGCGCATGCGCGGGATACTCGCAGAGATCCAGTCGGGCCAGTTCGCGCGGGAATGGATGGCGGAGAACCGGGCGGGCCGCGAGGCTTTCAAGGCAACCCGGTCCGAGCAGGAGGGCCAGCTGATCGAGCAGGTCGGTGGCAAGCTGCGGGCCATGATGCCGTTCCTGCGGAAGGAGAGGCCCGACTCGGTGCCTCTGGCGCCGTCCGCAGGCGAGTAGGTCGGAGGGCAGGCCGATGCGGATCCTCGTCTACGACACGACGCTGCGCGACGGCACGCAGGGCGAGAGCGTCGCCTTCTCCGTGGCCGACAAGCTCGCGATCGCCGCGAGGCTGGACGGCCTTGGCATCGACTACATCGAGGGCGGCTGGCCGGGCTCGAACCCTCGCGACGCCGAGTTCTTCGAGCGGGCCAAGAGCGATCTGCGGCTGCGCCATGCGCGCCTGGTGGCGTTCGGCTCGACGCGGCATGTCGCCAACGACGCCCGCAGCGACCCCAACGTCCGGATGCTGGTCGAGTCCGAGACGCCTGCCGTGGCGATCTTCGGCAAGAGCTGGCAGCTGCACACCGAGCGTGCGCTGCGGGTCACCGAGGAGCAGAACCTGGAGATGATCCGCTCGACGGTCGCGTACCTGAAGGACCTCGGGCGCGAGGTGATCTACGACGCCGAGCACTTCTTCGACGGGTACCGGGCGAGTCGGGACTTCGCCTTCCGCACCCTCGAGGCGGCGCAGTCCGCCGGCGCGGACTGCCTCGTGCTGTGCGATACCAACGGTGGCACGCTGACCGGGCTCCTGTCGGAGATCGTCGCGGACGTGCGCGAGCGTTTCGGCGGCGTCATCGGCATCCACACCCACAACGACTCCGAGCTCGCGGTCGCCAACGCGGTCGCGGCCGTAGAGCTCGGCGCCACCCACGTGCAGGGCACGATGAACGGCTACGGGGAGCGCTGCGGCAACTGCAACCTGATTCCGACGATCTGCAATCTCGAGCTCAAGCTGGGGCACACGGTGATCGGCAGGGACAACGTGGCCAAGCTGACCTCGTTCGCCACGTACATCGCCGAGACGGCCAACCTGCGCCTGGCCAACGGCGCGGCCTTCGTTGGCAAGAGCGCGTTCGCGCACAAGGGCGGCATCCACGTGAGCGCCGTGCTGCGGGACGCCGGGACGTACGAGCACGTCGAGCCCGAAGCGGTGGGCAACGTTCGCCGCGTGCTGGTCAGCGACCTCTCGGGCCGCAGCAACATCACGTTCAAGCTCCAGGAGAAGGGCTGGGACGACCAGCTCACCGCCGAGGCCCGCAAGGGCGTGCTCGACCGTGTCAAGCAGCTCGAGTTCGAGGGCTACGAACTGGAGTCGGCCGACGGATCGTTCGAACTGCTGGTCCGCCAGGCGCTCGCCGGCCAGAGGGACTTCTTCAAGCTGGAGACGATGGAGATGGCGCTCCGCAAGCGGGGGCGGGAGCACTCGTCCTGCGAGGTGACCATGTCCGTCTCCACGCCCCGGGGCGTGGAGCGCGCGACGGTCGCGGCATCAGGTCCGTTCGACGCCATGGCGGGGGCGCTGCGCCGGTGTCTCGCGACGGTCTATCCGGCGGTTGGCGATATCCGCTTGGCCGACTACAAGGTGCGCGTCCTCGATCCGGGCAAGGGAACTGCCTCCAAGGTGCGCGTCCTGATCAACTGGACCGATCAAGTGGACAGCTGGACCACCGCGGGTGTCTCCGACGACGTGCTAGAGGCCAGCTGGAACGCGCTGTGCGACTCGGTCCGGCTGGAGCTGCTGCGCATCGAGCAGTCGCTGCCTGCCGTAGGATTGACCTAGGCGCATTCCAGCTTCCGGACCTGTTGACTTGCCGTACCCGCGACCCGTCTCACTGCTCATCGTAGGATTGCGGCATCGGCTGTAGTCTCCCCGAGTCCCTACGGACCCGATCCAACTGGCGGATCTAGACGGACGGGCCGGGTTGAGGGGCGGCTTGCTGGCACTCGAGGAGCCCGTAGCGGAAGGCCGGGCGGCTGCCTGGCCCGTCGGATCCCGTGGAATCCGAGCCGTTTTCCGCGCACGGGCTCAACGCATCGGCGCGGTCCTCAGCGGCACCGCCGCCGGGCGGTCCGTGCGTGGCTCCTTACGCTGCCCTCAGCGCTCGGGTACAGCCGCGGGCCGGAGCGCCGCCTCTGCGACCTAGCGCCCGCAGCAGCCGGCCCGTGATCGCTTGCAGGTCGTAGCGCCGGTTGAAGCGGGAAGCGCAACGCGTCCTCCCCGTGGTCCCACAGGCGCAGCGCTAGGTCGAGCACTCGCCACGGCTGCGGCAGCTCCCCGGGGGAGGACGCCGCGGTTCGGGCCCATCTGCCGGATTGCACCTGGCCAGCGGTTGTGCGCGCGAGGGGCCCTTGGGACGCGGGCGTGATGAGTTGCGCGCCCTTCGCGGGATTCAGAGTTCCCTCACGCGGATTCGCCGCCAGCGGCAGACCCTGCCCGGGAGCCAGCGCTCCTGTCCAAGGCGATCGCCTTGCCCGCTGTTGTGGACTTCCAGCGCGATGTGACCGGCGCGGCCGAGGAGCCCTGCCACGGCCTCGGCATCGTAGCCCTCCGCTTGCAGGGTCGCCGTGTCGAGGGACGCCATCTTCTCGCCGTTGATCCACGTAACCAGCGTCGGCAGGCGCCCTGCGCAGCGGACGCGGATTTCGTTCCACTCGCCGAAACGCCAGGTCTCGAAGAACACTTCCGGCTCGGCCGACCACGTCGCGGCGCTCTTGCCCGGATCGGGCCGTGGACTTAGGTCGCGGTAGGCGACCGGAATCATGCCGACGACCTTGCCGCTCGCGTCTCGCCTTGCCTCGAACCCGAACTGGCGGGTGTTGAAGCCGCCGATGCCGTTGCCGTAGAAGGAACCGATGTTGCCGCCTTGGCGGTGATCCACGAGGACTTGAAGGCCTTGGCTGCCGATGCCCGTCGCGCGAATCATCAATCCGGTGTCGACGCCCCAGTCGGGATTCGCCTCGAGGCTGAGCTCGAAATCGGCAAACTTCTCGTTGCTGATCAAATAGCCCCCGACGCCGGACCCCGGCGGCGCTTGGCCGCCCGTGATGGCTCCGTCGACGACTCTCCACTCGCCCTTGCCCCGGAGGGCCTTCCGGTACCGCGGCGAGTCCTTTGGCGGAGACGGCCCGCCCGGATGCCTGGCTACGGGCAGCCGATGGATCGCGCGCCAGCCGGCAAGTGTCTCTCCGTCGAACAGGGGCCGCCAGGCGGTTGCGCCGGAAGCGGGCGCCAGCGGCAAGGCGCAGGCGGAAGTGGCGAGAAAGCCCCGGCGGGTCAGAGTCGAGTTCCTTGTCATGTCTTGTCGGTTCGGCGATCTCACGCCAGCAGGTCTCGGACGACTCGTCCGTGGACATCCGTGAGCCGGAAGTCCCGTCCTTGGTGTTTGAACGTCAGCTGCTCGTGGTCCACGCCCAGCAGATGCAGGGCGGTCGCGTGAAGGTCATGCACATGCACGGGGTTCTCCGTCGGCTCGAACCCGAAGTCGTCCGTCGCTCCGTAAGTCAGTCCCGGCCGGACGCCGCCGCCGGCCAGGATCAGAGCGAACCCGTCCTTGTGGTGATCGCGCCCGGGGTCTTGCGTGAACCCCTGCGGGGAGATCGCCTGGACCATCGGCGTGCGGCCGAACTCCCCTGTCCAGATGACCAGGGTCTCGTCGAGCAAGCCGCGTTGCTTCAAGTCAGCGATCAGAGCGCCAGTCGGGCGGTCCATGCGGCGGCACGCGCGCGGCAGTCCGCCCGGCCCGTAGATGCCGCTATGGTGGTCCCACCCGGCCATCATGACCTGCACGAAGCGCACGCCTCGCTCGACCATCCTCCGCGCCAGCAGGCACAGGTTGGCGTAGCCGGTGCCGCCCGGCTGCGCCCCGTAAGCCGCGAGCACGTGACTGGGCTCGTCCTCGATGCGCATCAGCTCGGGGCCGGACGCCTGCAGCCGGAATGCCATCTCGTACTGTGCGATCCGGGTGGAGATCTCGGGATCCGCATAGCGGTCGAGAGCCAGTCGGTTGAGTGCGGACACCCCGTCGATCACCTGTCGTTGGCGATCTCGATCCACCCCGTCCGGGTTTGCAAGGTAGTGGACCGGTTCCGCCCCGGAGCGGAACTTGACGCCTTGGTGGACGCTGGGCAGGAAGCCGTTGCCCCAGGCGCTGCTGCCCGCCGTGTTGGGTCCGGTGGCTAGCACGACGAAGGTCGGCAAGCTGTCGCTGAGCGTGCCTAGGCCGTACGAGACCCACGCTCCGAACGCCGGACGTCCCATGCGCCCGAAGCCCGAATGCAGGAATAGCTCGCCGGCGCCATGGTTGAACTCGTCGGTCTGCATCGAGCGGACGACGGTCAAGTCGTCGGCGCGCTCTGCCAAGCGAGGCGTGAGTTCGGAGAACCATGTGCCGGACCCGCCGTGCCGCGCGAACTTGTATGGCGAGGCCAGAGCTCCCGCGCCCCTGGGCACGAATGCGAACCGCTTGCCCCGGAGAATGCTGGCGGGCATGGGCTTGCCCTCGAACTTCGCCAACGCAGGCTTCGGATCGAGCAGATCGACCTGCGAAGGGCCGCCGAGCATGTGCAGGAATATGACGTGCTTCGCCCGGGGGGCGAAATGCGGCGCAACAGCCGCTCTGTTGTCCGCCGCGAGCAGCGACTGCAGGGCGATCGAGCCGATGCCGGCGGAGCCGACCCGTAAGAAGGCGCGACGTTGAAGCTCCACTGACATCAGTTTTTCGTGATCGCTTCGTCCAGGTTGAGCAGCACTCGCGCCAGTGAAACCCAGGCTTCAGACTCCATCTCCGAGGTTCGACGGAACTCGCTGAGTAGACGGGTCAGATCCTGAAGCTCGACCGAGGTGGGGGTCCGAGTCACGGCACGCCGAAAGGCGTAGACGAGCCGATCCCGGTCAGAGGCCGTCGGCAGGTCCGTGACGAGCCTTGCCAAGGCTTCGGCGGCCTCGACGTAGGCCGGGTCGTTCAGCAGCGCTAGGGCCTGAAGCGGCGAGTTGGTGCGGGCTCGCATGGCGACGCAAGCCTGTCGAGGAGAAGCGTCGAGTGTGGTGAAGCTGGGGTAGGGCGCTCCCCGGCGCAGGATCGTGTAAATCCCGCGACGATGCCGATCCGCCCCCTTCGACGTCGGGTAATGCGGATCCCCTACGCTGCTGATCTCCCCCCATAGCCCTTCCGGCTGTGGCGGGTGGACGGGAGGCCCGCCCATCCTCAGCGAAAGCAAGCCGCTTGCGGACAGCAGCGAATCCCTGATCGCTTCGGCCGGCAGGCGGAATCGCGGCCCCAACGCTAGGAGCGCGTTGTTCGGGTCTGCCGCCAGCGGCTCGGCTGATCCGCGCGAGCTCTGTCGATAGGTCGCCGATGTAACGATCAAGCGAACGATGCGCTTGATCGACCAGCCTCCCTCGACAAGTTCTACCGCCAGCCAATCGAGCAGCTCCGGATGAGTCGGGGTGTCTCCCCGCCGGCCGAAGTCCTCGGCCGATGCGACGATCCCGCGACCGAACACCTCCGCCCAGAGGCGGTTGACGGTCACCCGCGCCGTTAGCGGGTTCTCGGGCGAGGTGATCCACCTCGCCAGGCCCAGCCGATTGCGCGGCAGGCCCGAGTCGAGCGCGTGCAGCGCCGCGGGAGTTCCGGGCGCGACCTCTTTGCCATGGGCGCCGACCTGGCCGCGCTCGAGCAGATGGCTCTGGACCGGGCCTGGCTTGTCGGCCATGATCAGCGTCGTCGTCGGTGCCAGATCCTTCATCCGCTTGGCAAGCTTCTCCAGCTCTTTGCGTGGCTTGACAACTTCGGATCGCGTCTCGAGGAAGGCGTCCCGAATTGCGTTGTCATCCGATTCCGTGCGCGCGTCTATCGGCTTCGCGAGCGCGCTTCGGACGTTCGGGCGTAGGTCAGGATTGGCCGCCTGCTGCTCCACCCACCTCCCAAGGTCCGCGGTCGCCTCGAATTCCGCCTGGTCGATCACCCTCTTGAGGTACTCGTGCTGAGCCCTCAAGGCCGAGTATCGCGATTGCCGACGCAGCGGTACGGGCAGCTCGATCCGCGCACCGACGTAGTACTTGCGAGTGTTGCCCCCGCCGTGCAACACCGTTTCGTCAACGCCGCGATCAAAGTACGCATAGAAGCGATAGTACTCCTCGATCGTGAAGGGGTCGTATTTGTGAGTGTGGCATTGCGCGCAGCCGAGCGTTACCCCCAGCCAAACCGTCGCGGTCGTGTTGACTCGGTCGACCAGCATGGAGTTGCGAACCTCGTCGATTTTCGATCCGCCTGATCCGTTCATCGGCGTGTTGCGGTTAAATCCCGTTGCAATCAGCTGTTCCAACGAAGGCTCTTCGAGAAGATCCCCCGCCAATTGCGCGATCGTGAACTGGTCGAATGGCAAATCGTCGTTGAACGCCCGAATCACCCAGTCTCGGTAGGGCCAAATCTCGCGCAGGTCATCGTGCTGGTATCCGTTGGAGTCGGAATAGCGGGCGAGGTCGAGCCAGTGCCGCGCCCAGTGCTCGCCGTATTGGGGCGACGCCAAGAGCTCTTCCACCGTTGCCCGGTATGCCTCGTCCGTAGGATTCGCGAGAAAGTCCTCGACCTGCTCTGGCGACGGCGGGATTCCGATCAAGTCGAGAAATAGTCGCCGCATCAAAACAGCGGGCTCGGCCGAGCCGGAAGGCCTGAGTCCCGCTACAGCGAGCTTGTCCAAGATGAAGCGGTCAATCGGATTGCGCACCCATCTTGGATCAGACACGGGAGGCAGGGGCGGACGTTCGGGTTTCTCGTAGGCCCAGTGGCGCTCGTACTTCGCGCCCGCGGAGATCCACTCATCCAATAGCTTGATCTGCCTGTCCGCCAGGCGGTCGCCCCCGAGCGGCATCCTGCGCGCAGGATCGTCCGTCGTGATCCGCTCGATCAGCTCGCTCGCCCTGGGATCTCCGGGTACGATCGCCCTCTTGCCCGCCCGCTCCTCGACGGCTCCAGAGTATTCGTCGAGTCGGAGCCCGCTTGCCCGGGCCTGCTCGTCGGGGCCGTGGCACTGAAAACAGCTCTCGGCGAGAATCGGGCGAATGTCGCGGGTGAAATCGACATCGGCGCTGGCGCCCCGCAGGGCCAGCGAAGCTAGGAGCGCTCCGGCCAAAGCTACCCGGCACCACGTACGGTTCATCCTAACTCAGGCTCGTGGCTGCGTCGTGGGCTACAAGGCTAGGCAGTGCATCGCGGGCTTCGGCCAGCGGGCGTCGCCACGGCACTACGAACCGGCTGATCCTGTCAGCTCGCATAGGTTACCAAGACCTCGTCGCAGAGGCTAGCGCCAGCGCTTTCCGGGGAGCTCGACCGCAGTGAATCGCTCTTCCCCTGCACCTCGCTGCGCCCTGTCTACTAGCTCCCGCCCGTCGCCAAACCGCCCGAATCCGTCCAGCGAGCGGCATTGCACGAGAACATGACGGGAAGTCTGAGTCTCCCGCTCAGTCGCCCTCGGCCTTCCGCAGATCGGAACGGGCCTTGCGGATCGCGGCAAGGCGCTCGGCGATGCGTTCCTCGATCCCTCGCCTGGTCGGGAAGTAGTAGCGCTTGTCCTGCATCCCGTCGGGACGGCAGGGCATGCCGACCAGCGCGTCTTCGGACTGGTGCGCGTGCTGGTAGCCGCGGGCGTATCCGAGGTTCCGCATGAGGCGGGTCGGCGCATTCCGCAGGTGCAGCGGGACGTCCGGGGTCGGCCCGGCCCGCACGTCGGCTAGGGCGGCTCCGAATCCCTTGTAGAGCGAGTCCGACTTCGGGGCGACGGCGAGGTAGACGGCGGCCTGCGCGAGGAACAGGTCGCCCTCCGGCTCCCCGACCAGCCGGAATGCATCGACAGCGGCGATGGCCAGCTCGACGGCCCGCGGGTCGGCCAGCCCGATGTCCTCGGCGGCCATGCGCACCAGCCTGCGCCCGATATAGAGGCGGTCCTCCCCTCCCTCCATCATGCGCGCCAGCCAGTACAGGGCCGCGTCGGGGTCGCTCGAGCGGACGGACTTGTGCAGGGCCGAGATCAGGTTGAAATGCTCGTCCCCTTGCTTGTCGTAGCGAGGCAGCCGCCGCTGCAGCACGTCCTCGAGCAGCGCCTCGGTCGCTTCCGCGCCGTCCGCCGCCCGGGCCAGCGACTCGAGCGCCTGCAGGGCCACCCGGGCGTCCCCGCCCGCGAACGTCGCGATCCGATGCAGGAGGGAGCGCGAGATCCGGGCGCCGGAGGCGTCGAGGCCTCGCTCGTGGTCGCGGAGGGCGGCCTCCTGCAGACGCACCAGCTGCTCGCCGCTCAGCGCCTCCAGCACGTAGACCTTCGATCGCGAGAGCAGGGCGGCGATCACTTCGAACGAAGGGTTTTCCGTGGTCGCGCCGATCAGGGTGATGTCCCCGCGCTCCACGTACGGCAGGAACGCGTCCTGCTGGGCCTTGTTGAAGCGATGGATCTCGTCGACGAAGACGATCGTGCGGCTGCCGGCCCGTCGCAGGCGCTCGGCGCTTACGAGCACGGCCTTGACCTCCCGGATGCTGCTCATTACCCCGCTGAAGGCGACGAACTCGCAGCGCGTGACTCCGGCGATGACGCGCGCCAGGGATGTCTTGCCCACGCCGGGCGGTCCCCAGAAGATCATCGACGAGAGCCGGTCGGACTCGATCTGCCGACGCAGCGCCTTGCCCTCGCCCAGCAGGTGATCCTGTCCCACGAACTCTGCGAGCGTCCGCGGGCGCATGCGCTCCGGCAGCGGCCGCGACCGGTCGGACGGGCTCTCGGCACCGGATGTCTCAAAGAGGCTCACCCGGGCGCGGACCTCCGCGCGAACTCGTAGAGGATGACCGCGGCCGCCACCGCCGCGTTCAGCGACTCGACGCGCCCGGAGGGTATCCCGACGGAGGGCGCGGCCGCGGCTAGGACGGGGCTCGGGCCGCGTCCCTCCGAGCCGATGACGAGCGCCGACCGCGCCGACAGGTCGGCCGCGGCCAGTGGACAGTCCGCGCGGGCGACCGCGCACAGCAGGGACTTGCCGTGGCTCCGGGCCAGGCCCAGGAACTCTTCCGCGCCGATCTTCTGCAGGAACGGCAGGCGGAATGCGGAGCCGGCGGACGCTCGCAGCGCCTTCGGGTTGGTCGGCGCGGCCGACCCCTTCAGGAAGACGACGCCGGAAGCGCCGAAGGCTTCCGCGGTCCGCATGATCATGCCCGCGTTGCCGGGGTCCTGCACCCCGTCGAGCGCCACGGTCAGCCCGCCTAGGACCCGCGCGGGCTCCCAGGAGGGCAGCTTGACCAGCGCGAGCACGCCTTGGTTGCGGGAGGTGGTGGCGAGGCTCCCGAAGAGCCTGTCGGAGACGGTATGCAGCGGAATGCGCCGGTGCGGCGGCAGGATGGCCGCGACATCGGGCTGCACGCGCTCGCTGGCGAAGACTCGACCGATTTCGACGCCGGAACGGAGCGCCTCGTGCAGTAGATGGGGCGACTCCGCCAGCGCGAAGCCGCCAGGCGCCAGCGAGCTGCGAGCGGCGGCGTTCCGCAGCTGCTTCAGCCAAGGGTTGCCTTGGCTCGTGATGATTTCCGACCGGGTAGGCACGGCGAGGGACAGCCCGGATTCCAGCGTAGTATGTTCGGACATGCCCCCTTGCGCTCGGCTGCCCGCGAGCTCGCACTGCCCCCAGCCGGAGGCCGTGCGCGCGGGCGTCCGCGCGATTCGCCGGGGCGGCATGGTCGCCGCCATGACAGATACCCTGTACGGGCTGCTCGCCGACGCTCGGAACGAGAGGGCCCTGACGAGGGTGTTCCGAGCGAAGGGCCGTCCGGATAACCGGCCCGTCCTGCTGCTGGTGGACCGGCTGTCGCGGGTGGACGAGATCGCTCGCGACCTGCCCGAGGCGTTTTTCGTCCTAGCGCGGACATTCTGGCCCGGACCCCTGACGATGGTCCTGCGAGGCCGGCCGGAAGTATCGAGCAAGGTCACGGCGGGGCGCGACTCGGTTGCTGTCCGCTTGCCGCGCTCGCCTCTGGTGAGGGCCTTGGCCCGGCAGTCCGGCTGCCCGCTGACCGGTACCAGCGCGAATCTCTCCGGCAGGGCCGGAGCGCGCACGGCGGACGAAGTCTGCGCCCAGCTGGGCACGCGGCTCTCCCTGGCGCTTGATTCCGGCCGGGTCGCGCGGCCGGTGGCTTCCACGATTCTGGATTTGACGTCTCCGCGACCGACGGTCCTGCGCGAGGGGCGGGTCCGGCAATCCGAGATTGCGCGCGCCCTCGAGCTGCCGCTGTAGCTCGGGAACCCAACCGGGAATAACCTCGGGCCTGCGATTCCGTCTATACAGGCAAGTGCTGGGAGGCGCGCAAGGAATGATTTCAAGAAGGGCGTTCGCGCTGGCCGTGCCGGCTGTCGCAGCGTCGGTTCGCACACTGAGAGCCGCTGCCGTGGACGGCAAGTGGAAGGCCGAGATCGAGGGCCCGCGCGGCACGACGGTCATGGTCTTCGATCTCAAGTCCGACGGCGAGATTCTGACCGGAACGGCCGGGAACGATCAACTCGGGATGTCCGAGATTCAGGACGGCAAGGTCGCGGGAGACAGCGTCTCGTTCGTCCAGGTGGTGGCTCGCGGCGACAGGAGCATCCGCATCAGGTACGAGGGCAAGGTCTCCGGCGACGAGTTGCAGCTGACCCGCGGGGGGCAACGGCCGCCCGGAGCCCCCGGCGGGGGCCAGCGTCCCGGCGGGGGCCAGCGTCCTCCGGGCGCGCAGGGGGCTGCCGGCGGTCGCGGCCGCAGAGGCGGGCCGGCTACCATTACCGCCAAGCGCGTCGAGTAGCGATTATCCGGGGAAGCGCGGGCTTTCCCGGAGACGCGTCGCGAGATACGGCCGCGTTGCAGGCCGCATAGGCACTGTGCCGCTTGGTTGCTACTGAGGGGCGCAAAAGTCTTCCTGATTACCAACGAACGTCAGCCGAGGATATGCTATACTGAAGGAGGTCGGAAATCTCTGACAGGAAAGGGGATAGCAGATGAAACGCAATCGCGTGCAATGCCAGAAGGGACTCAGCCTGGGCAAGTTCCTGCAGCGCTACGGCAGCGAGGGGCAATGCGAGCAGGCCGTCTTCAAGGCCCGCTGGCCGGACGGCTTCCGCTGCCCGGAGTGCGGCTCCCGGCGGCACTGCCGCATCCGCTCCCGCAAGCTCCGGCAGTGCCATGCCTGCCACCGCCAGACCTCCCTGGTCGCCGGCACGATCTTCGCTGCCACCAAGCTGCCGCTGACCGTCTGGTTCCTGGCGCTCCACCTGCTGACGCAGGGCAAGCACGGCGTTTCCTCGCTGGAACTGGCGCGGCAGCTGGGCGTGAGCCAGAACACGGCTTGGAAGATGAAGCACAAGCTCTTGCAAGTGATGAAGGAGCGCGACGAGCGCGTGCCGCCGGGCGGCATCGTGCAAGTGGACGACGCCTACCGGGGCGGGGAGCGGACCGGCGGCAAGCGCGGGCGCGGCGCGGCGGGCAAGACGCCGTTCGTGGCCGCCGTGCAGGTCACCGCCGCCGGCCAGCCGGCAAGGATGCGCCTGAGCAGCGTGGCGGGCTTCCGCAAGAAGACGCTGGCAGCGTGGGCCGGGCGGCACTTGCAGCCCGGCACGGAGGTGCATTCCGACGGCTTGGCCTGCTTCCGGGGCGTGGCCGGCGCCGGCTGCGAGCACGTGCCGACCGTCACCGGAGGCGGGCAGCGGAGCTGCGGGGATTCCCGCTTCGTCCGGGTCAACACGATGCCGGCGAACGTCAAGCAGTCCCTGGCGGGAACCTGCCATTCGCTCAACGGCAAGCACCTGCCGCGGTACCTCGCCGAGTTCTGCTACCGCTTCAACCGCCGCTACGATCTGCAGGTGCTGGTCCCCCGCCTGCTCCACGCCTCCGTGCGCACCCCGCCCATGCCTTACCGCCTCTTAACCTTGGCTGAGTCTTGTGGGTAATCAGGAAAGTCTTTTCGGATCGGCCAGGCCAGAATGTACTGGCAACTGGGTTCCCAAGCAGTCTGCTAAGAAGGAGGCCTTCCAAATTCGAGTACGCAATATACTGTGTAGATAGTTACAGCATATCACAATATGCAGGCCTAAGTTCGAGAATTCAAGACTCTATCTCTGGGCTGCTATGATGACAGCCTGAATCGGAAGTCGACTGAGTATGGCCCGTATCTTGGGAAAAGACTTTTGCGCCTCTCAGTAGCATACGCTGGCGGATGGACCTCCTGACGGCAGGCGCCTATGTCGCCATCGCGGTTCTGGTCGCTGTCAACGCTTGGGTCGTGACGCGCCTCGAGGTCGATGTCCGTCCCGGCGACGAGACTCGGCGCGACTCATGACCGAGCACCTGCCGGTCATGTCGGCGCTACTGGTCTACCTGGCGGCCTGCATCGGGATCGGATGGTACTTTCGCCGGCGGGCCTCACGCGGCGTTGACGACTTCTACGTCGCCAGGCGCAGCGTGCCCGGATGGGTGGTCTCGCTCGCGTTCTTCTCGACGTTCGCCAGTACGAACACGTATATCGGCCAGGCTGGCCAGGCATTCGCCTCGGGCCTGAGCTGGGCTTGGGTGGGCGTCCTGTGGACGGCTTTCTGCATGGTTTCGTGGCTGCTGCTAGGACCGCGGCTGCGCAACCAGACGGCAGGCCTCGGATCGGTCACGATTCCCGACTACTTCGATTTCCGGTACAGGAGCTCCCTGTCGAAGGCCACGAGGGCGCTCTCGGCGCTGACGATCCTGTTCGCCACGCTGTGGTACATGGCCGGCATCGCCAAGGGCTGTGCCCACCTTCTCGAGACTGTGCTAAGCGTGCCGTACGCTTGGGGCGCGGCGGCGATCCTCGGCTTCACGTGCCTCTACACCGTGCTGGGCGGGATGTACAGCGTCCTTTGGACCGACGCCGTTCAAGGCCTGATGATGCTTGCCGTGGCCTTGGTCATGGTCGCGATTCCGTTCGTCCATGCCGGCGGGGTCGGGGCGCTCTTTCGCAAGCTGGCCAGCGTTTCGCACGTCTCCGCCGCCGGAGAGCCGATCGGGGACGGGCTGGTGACGTTCGGCGCGCTAGTCTCCGTCACCTACATCCTGGGAATCGGCCTGTCCGTGGGCATGAAGCAGATCGCGGAGCCCCGCTGCCTAGTCCGCTTCTACTCCATCGACAACGCGGCCGGGATGCGGTTCGCGATGATCTGGACCCCGGTTTTCCTAGGCGTGTCGCTTGTTTGCGTGATGGGTCTGGGGGCGCTGGTCCACGGGATGGCCGACGACCAAGAGGCGGCCTACCTGATTCGCAACACCGACGAGGTGGTCGGATTCATGCTGGCCAAGTTCGACAACGCAGTGGTCACGGCCGTATGCATCGCCGGTCTGTTCGCGGCGGGGATGTCGTCTCTCGCGTCCGTCATGCTGATAGTGGGCACGGCGGCGGTGGGCGATTTGCTCAATCTGTGGCGACCGCGCGGCCAGCGGTCCACGGTGCGCTGGACGAAGGCGGCGATCGCGGCCTACTCGGTCTTGGTGCTCCTGTTGACGCTTCGCCCTCCCGCCGGTGTCGTGGAACTCACCAGCTTCTCCGGCGCGGTCTTCGCGGCGGGATTCTTCCCGGCGATATTCGGAGGGCTGTACCTGAAGTGGGGTACAGGGCACGGTGCCTTCTGGTCGATGCTGATTGGAATGGCGGCAACGTTGCTGTGGCGTTTCGGAGTTCGCTTCAGCGTGCCGGGGATGCAAGACATTCACGAGATTATTCCGGCGTTCTGCGTTTCGCTGGGTGCTTACCTCGCTATCAGTCGAATGACAGCGAGCCACAGGCCGTCGCAGGAGCATCTGGAGCGAGTGTTTTCCTACTGACCGAGGTCCAGCAAGCGCTTCCAGGCGGATCGCTTGCCCGACGGGCTACTGCGCACCGATGGAGGCCTTCGCGCCATCAGCCTACGGTTCTTCCGTGAACCGAGTCGCAACCGGGCGCGAGCTAGGAGATCGCTCGCGAAGCGGCTATTCGTTCCCGGACTTCGTGCCTTTCCTCGAGCGCTCGCGCGAGCCGGTCCTACGGCTCCACGGCGCACGCAACCCGATTCAGGACGACATTATCCGAGTAGCTTGACGCTCATGGGCCCTCGTAGGCAGCGTGCAACGGGCCGCCGTCTCTCCGCAGCGACATCATTGACAGCAGTGTCTCTCGAAACGAAGCTGGCCGCGAATCGTCGTGCTCCCTTGTGTCTGGGATGTGCTTCGGTCAACCCTGCCCGGGTTCGTCCGTGGCGGCTCCGGATCGAACCGTCCGGTTCCCGCGCAGGGGGCTGCGATGAGCGAGCATCTATGCTCTCCGGCCGGCATGATTGCCGCCGTCCCCGGATCATGGCGAAGCTCCAAGGCGAGACCATGCATGAGCGTTCCGACACTTGCCGTTTCTGCGGCGCGGCCATGGCCAGGCACTGCGGCGGTCGTCGCGAAATCCGAATCGGACTGGATTCGCGCTTGTACCTCACTGAACGCGTAGTGCGGGTGGCATCGCGGGGTACTATCGGTGATACTATACGCAGGAAGCAGGTGACATCTCCTACCGGGCCGTCGAAGCGTGGCCGGTTCGTCCTCCGGATGACGCCGGAGCTACACACGGCGCTGCACAAGGCTGCAGCCGCGAGCGGGGAGTCCCTGAATGCCTACTGCGTGCGGCATCTCAAGACGGTCGAGATCCGCAGTCTCGGCGATGAAGACGCGATGTCACTCGTCGGACGTGCTCGTGCGGTGGCGGGGGATGCACTGGCGGCAGTAGTCCTCCACGGTTCTTGGGCGCGTGGAGAAGCCACCGCCGCCTCGGACGTCGATGCGCTCGTCGTGGTGGACTCCAGCTTGGCGTTGTGCCGCGCGCTCTACCGTGCTTGGGACGCAGGGCGCATCACGTGGCGCGGGCGACGCATCGACGCGCACATCGTCCACCCTCCCAGAGGCGGGGAGATCAGCGGCCTCTGGGCCGAGGTAGCGCTCGATGCGGTTGTGCTGTTCGAGCGCGACTGGAAGCTCTCGTCGCATCTATCTCGCATCCGTCGCGCCATCGCCGCCGGGCAGCTGGTGCGGCGGGTGGTGCATGGGCAGCCGTACTGGTCGGAAGCCGCCTGATGCGCAATCGCGCCTTGGCCGCAGACTACGTCCGCCGTGCCTCGGCCCGGCTTCGAGCGATCGACGTCCTGCACGAGGCGGGAAGCTGGGCGGATGTGGTCCGCGAATCACAAGAGGTTGTCGAGCTTGGCCTCAAGGGGCTGTTGCGTGCCGTCGGGGTGGACCCGCCTCGCGTGCACGATGTCGCCGACGTGCTCGAGAACGAGCGAGGCAGACTGCCTGCCGGCATTGCAGCCGACATTGACAGGCTTGGTGCGGCCTCCCGTGCCCTGCGCCGTGACCGTGAGCTTGCGTTCTACGGTGCCGAGGACCTCACGCCGTCTGAATTTTATCGGGAAAGCGACGCCGACGAGGCGCGCGACGCGGCCCGGCTCGTGGTGGAGCTGGTGCGCCCGTACGTAAAGCCGGAGCAGTCCGAATAGGATCAGAAGCATCGGATGGTTCGAGTTCGCTCGTCGTCATTTGCGGATCCCGCGGTCGAGACTCGAGAATCCCGGGGTCCGGCGCCGGCCCGACACCGCTCAGTCTCCGCGGTCTACCGGGAGGGAACGACCGCCGGGTAGCGCCGGTTGCCTTCTTCGACGGCCCGGGCGGGACGCGGATTCACCGGCGGCTGATGGACGGCGCGGCGGGCTCACGCGTCACGTGGCCCTGTCCCACCGGGTGGCGCCGGATTGGCACCGTTGCGTCGTCGGCAGGACGCTGGAGGCCGTCGCGCATCGGCCACAGGCACTTGTGGCGGCCGCGGTTGCGGCAATATGCGCAGCCCGCTGCGAGTCAACGCGATTCCGCGGTGCCCGCCCCTGCGACCTCGGCACGAAGGCCGAGCCCTCCGCGGCCCGTCCGAAGGGGAAGCCAGCCTGATCCCGACCGAGCGTTCCTATACTTGGGTTTACCCCCTCCCGTCAATGCCCCAGCCGTTCGTCCACCTTCACAACCACACCGACTATTCGCTCTTGGACGGAGCCTGTCACATCCCGCGGCTGATGAAGATCGCCGCCAAGCACGAGTGGCCGGCCATCGCGATCACGGACCACGGCAACCTCTTCGGCGCCGTCTCCTTCTACAACGCCGCTCGCAAGGTCGGGATCAAGCCCATCATCGGCTGCGAGATCTACATCGTCGACGGCGACCACAGGCGCCGCGACTCCGACGTGCGGTACTACCACCTCGTCCTGCTCTGCAAGAACGAGAAGGGCTACCGCAACCTCATCGATCTCGTTTCGACGGCCTACCTGGAGGGCTTCTACTACAAGCCGCGCATCAACAAGGCGCTGCTCGCGCAGCACGCCGAGGGGCTGATCTGCCTGTCCGCCTGCCTGCGGGGCGACCTGCAGGAGGCCCTGCTCAACCAAGGCTACGAGGAGGGGCGCAGGCTGGCCTACGAGTATCAGGACATTTTCGGCAAGGAGAATTTCTTCCTCGAGCTCCAGGACCATGGGCTCGATCTCGACAAGAAGCTGATCCCGCTGCAGTTCCGCCTGGCGCAGGAGACGGGCATCCCCCTCGTCGCCACCAACGATGCGCATTACCTCACCAAGGAGGACCACGGTGCGCACGACGCGCTGCTGTGCGTTCAGACCGGCAAGACGCTCAGCGAGGCCAAGCGCCTGCGCTTCGACACGCAGGAGTTCTATCTCAAGACCCGCGAGGAGATGGCCGCCCTCTTCGACGGCGACGACGGGCCACTCAACCGCACCTGGGAGATCGCCCAGATGTGCGACCTGAACCTAGAGCCGGTCAAGGATCCGTTCCCCAAGTTCGAGGTGCCCCGGGGCCAGAGCATCGACACCTACTTCGAGTTCGCCGCCCGGCAGGGCTTCGAGGCGCGGCGCGCGCGCCTGGAAGCGATGGCGGAGAAGGGCCTGCTGCGCCGGCCGCTGCCCGAGTACGCGGAGCGGCTCGACCACGAGATCGAGGTCATCCAGCGCATGAAGTACTCCGGGTACTTCCTGATCGTCTGGGACTTCATCCGCTACGCCCGCTCCAAGGGCATTCCCGTCGGCCCCGGACGGGGCTCCGCTGCCGGCTCGCTCGTGGCCTACTCCATGGCGATCACCGACATCGACCCGCTGCAGTACGGCCTGCTGTTCGAGCGCTTCCTGAACGTCGAGCGCCGCTCGATGCCCGACGTCGACATCGACTTCTGCATGAACCGGCGCGGCGAGGTGATCCAATACGTCACGGAGAAGTACGGCCGCGAGCAGGTTTCGCAGATCATCACCTTCAACACGATGGCGACCAAGGCCGCCATCAAGGACGTGGGCCGCGTGATGGATCTGGGCTTCGGGCAGGTCGACCGCCTGACCAAGCTCGTCCCCAACGTCCTGAAGATCTCCTTGGACGAGGCCATCGAGCAGGAGCCGCGCCTGCAGGCAGCCATCAAGGAGGACGGCAAGGTCGCCCAGCTCGTGCAGACGGCGAAGCGCCTGGAAGGCATCGCCCGCAATCCGTCCGTGCATGCCGCGGGAGTCGTGATCGCGCCGCAGCCTCTCAAGAACCTCGTCCCGATCTACAAGACGAACAAGGACGAAATCGTCACCCAGTTCGACATGAAGAGCCTCGACCAGATGGGGCTTCTCAAGATGGACTTCCTCGGGCTGACGACGCTGACGATCATCGACGACACGTTCAAGTGGATCAAGCGGCGCACGGACAAGACCCTGACCCAGGAGACGATCCCCCTGGACGACGCCAAGACTTTCCAGCTCGTCTCGGAGGGGCTGACCAGCGGCGTGTTCCAGTTCGAGTCCAAGGGAATGCGCGACATCTGCCGCCGCTACAAGCCCGAGCGCCTCGAGGACCTCTGCGCGCTGAACGCGCTGTACCGCCCCGGTCCGATCCAGGGCGGCATGATCCCGGACTTCATCGACCGCAAGCACGGCCGCAAGAAAGTGACCTACCTGCTGCCAGAGATCGAGCCCATCCTGGCGGAGACCTACGGCGTGATCGTCTACCAGGAGCAGGTCATGCAGATCGCGAATCTCGTCGCGGGCTACTCCCTCGGCGAGGCGGACCTGCTGCGGCGCGCGATGGGCAAGAAGAAGCCCGACGAGATGGCCACGCAGCGCATGCGGTTCCTGCAGGGGGCCAGGGAACGGGGCCATCCCGAGCGCGAGTCCGGCGAGCTGTTCAATCTCATGGAGCAGTTCGCTGGGTACGGCTTCAACAAGTCGCACTCCGCCGCGTACGGCTTCGTCGCCTACGTCACCGCCTACCTCAAGACGCACCACACGGTCGAATTCATGGCCTCCCTGCTGACGGCCGAGCTCGGCAGTTCCGAGAAAGTCCGGCTCTACCTGAACGAGTGCCGGGACATGGGCATTGAGATCCTCCCGCCGGACGTGGCCGTGTCGTACTGGGACTTCACCCCGGCCGGGGACAAGGCGATCCGCTTCGGTCTCGGCGCGATCAAGAACGTGGGCCGGAGCGCCGTCGAGTCCGTCATCCAAGCCCGCGCGAACCGCAAGGCGGGCTTCACCTCGCTGTTCGACTTCTGCGAGAACGTCGACTGCAGCAAGTTCAACAAGCGCATGCTCGAGAGCGCGATCAGGGCCGGCGCGATGGACAGCGTGGGCGGAAACCGCGCCCAGCTGACAGGCGCGCTCGACTCGGCGATGGAGGCCGGGCAGAGGGCGTTCAGGGACCGTGAGACCGGCCAGGAAGGCCTGTTCGGAGACATGTGGGGGGCCGGGGGAGACGAGAGCGGAAGCCTGCCGGACATCGCCGATTGGACCCACTTGGAGAAGCTGGCCGGCGAGAAGGAGACGCTCGGCTTCTACGTGACCGGTCACCCTCTCGAGAGCTACGCGGAGACCGTGGAGGATCTGGAGGCGATCGAGAGCACGGCGCTCGGCGACCAGCCCAACAGCGCGGAGGTGACCGTGTGCGGCATCCTGCACAGCATCCAGCGCCGCAGGAACCGCGAGGGCCGCACCTGGGCGTCGGCCGTGCTCGAGGACCAGCGCGGCAGCATCGAGCTGCTCGTGTTCGCCAACCAGTTCGAGCAGGTCCAGGACCAGCTCATCGTAGACCGGCCGATCGTCGTCCGGGGCAGCGTGCGTGCAGAGGACGAGGGAGGGAGCAAGGTCTCGGTGGCGGAGGTCACGGCGCTCGAGAACGCCCGCGTCCCGCCGCCCGATCAGATTTCGCTCACCGTGACGCTGAACGGCGGCAAGCGGGCGGAAGGGGTCGCCGACCGGCTGCTCGATCTCGTTCGCAGCAGTCCCGGGCCAACCGACGTGCGGCTGCGGTTGCAGCGTCCCAAGGACTTCGTAGTGGTCTACGACCTCGACGCACGCGTCAAGGCGAACAAGGCGTTCCGCGCGCAGGCCGAGGAGATTTGCGGCCGGGGCTCGGTCGAGGTGCTGAGATAGGTCGGCCTCCTTCCGCATCTCGAGAGTGCGCGCCGGTCTCCTCGAGGCTGCGGCACTCGCTTTGGCTGGATTCTCCGGGAGGCGCTGGCGCGCCAGCCGGCCCGCCGCACCAAGGGGACTCGACATCCGCGCCGGTCCGGTCGGGGCGCCTGCGACGGCCAAGCAGCCGCGCCCTGAACTTCAGCGACAAGGTTAGTCCGGGCCCACCGATTCATGCGCCTCCGTCCGGTCCGGCCCGATCACTCCCAAACGGAGCTGGCGCTCGTACGTCTGCACCGCGCCGGCTAGGCGCAACTAGTCTCGCCAGATGATCTGGCGCCCCGGCGGCAGGTCCTGGCGCCGGTTCATGTAGCCGCCTCATGCCGCCGTCGTCCGCACCGCCCGCCCCGGATCGTCCGGAACGGGCAGGCCTCGGTCCCCGGCGTAGTCCTCAAGCGAGCGATTGAACAGATGGTTGGAGCGTCGCATGGACCTGGCGTCCGATTGAGCGCCCGGGCCCGGATGATCCGTGACGGATCTGCGCCTCCCGCCGGCATGCTCGGGCTCGCCCTGCGACCAGTCCAGCGGGACAGCCGACCCGGTGCGCGGACACGGGCGCGCAAGGGTCCTTCTGGACGCTGGACGCTGCCGGTAACTAGTGCCTGTGACAAAACCCGTATCCCCTTGACAACAAAGGCTTTAGGTCCAATCTCTCAAGGCGAAGATTTCGCTGGAATGCTACGACTGGTCCGAAATCCTGCCAATTCTGGGTAGAGCGCGGAAATCTTCGCGATTGGCGGCTGAGCAACTTCCGACCTTGGGTCCTATATGTTGTGTTTGGAGATCCGTCCGACATCGGGATGTAGTATGAAGTGCTGATCAGGCCAGAATTCCGGGGTTTTGTCACAAGCACTAACTACACGGCACGGGCGGCAGCTGGACGAGCGGGCCGCTCGCGTCAAGCAGCTGGAGAGCACCAAGGCGAAGCTAGAGAAGGAGCGGGGCCGGGCGCGGGCCAAGAGCCGCAAGTACGGGGCCATGAAGTACGGGCTTTGGAGCGAACGGCGGACGCCCGGCAAGGGCGGCGGCCAGGGCTTTGAGGAGCGCTCGGAGGGCAAGGAGCGGCGCCCGCGCGGGCACCAGCCCGGCGCCCCGCGCCGGACGCACGAGCACTTGGTGGTGATCGAGGACCGGGTGGAGCCGGACGCGCCGGACTGCCGATGCCCGAGCTGCGGCCTGGACTAAGCCTAGAGAGGGTCGACCGTCTCCGAAGAGATCGCGATCCCCGGCAAGCCGCACCGGCGACGCATCTTCCGCGAGCGGCGGAAGCCGACACGCCAGTGCCCGGAGGTCAAGGGGGTGACTGCGCCGGCCCCGCCGCGGCTGTTCCGCGGCTCGCCTTACGGCATCTCGGTGTAGGCTCTAGGGCTGGTCATGGTGCAAGCCCGGTGCCGGCCCAAGCGGGCCGCCGAGCGGGCGCTCGCGGACTTCGGGCTGAATCTCTGGCCGGCACCCTATGTGCCGAACTGGACCGTATGCCGGAGCTGTTCCGCCCGTTCGCGGCGGCGCTGCGGGACCGCCGGAAGCAGGCCGAGGTGCTGCACGGGGACGAGACCACGTGGATGATCCAAGCCCTAGCCGAGGAGGGCGACCGCGCCCGCTGCTGGCTGCGGGCGCGCTTGGGAGCGGGCATGGCGTGGATGCAGGTGGGGCGCCCGCGCAGCGCGCTGGCTGCGGCCGACGTCTTCGGGGCGCTGGGCGTGGAGCGGCGCGTGGTGCTGGTGTGCGACCGCTACAGCTCTCGCGTGAAGCTGACGCGAATGCACGCGGGGCCGTTTCGATCTGGCCCTTTGCCGGACTTACGCGCGGCGCGACTTCGTGAACCTCGGCAAGAAGTACATGCGTCCGGCGGACTGGACGGACAGCTGGCTGGACGACACCGGGGAGCTCTCTAAGCTGGACTTGAAGCGCTCGGAGGCGCGGGACATGACGCGGCGGCCAGAGCTGCGAGGGCAGCCGTTCCGGGAGGCCCACGAGAAGCTCAAGGCCAAGGTGGCGGTGCTCTTCGAGCGGGCGGAGGGGAGTTGAAGACGCTACCGGCGCAGGCGCGAGCGCGGGTCCCGGACCCTGATCGCGTAGGCGCGCCCGCCGCGGTCACGCAGATTCGCGGGCGCCGCGCTCAGCGTCGGCAACGCACCGGGATCGGGCCGCGGCGGCCGACCGGGATGGCCACCGCGGCGCAGGGCGGGCAGCCGAGGCCGTAGTCGGCCGAGGTCTCGCCCCGGATATGCGGCACCGGGGCCGTTCGATCAAGGGTTCGATTGAGATCGACAACGCGGTCTCCCGCTTAACTCTCTCGGGCCGGCGGTGCCGGCCCGAGCCCCGCTTGCCCTGACGGCAGCGGCCTCTCGCCGTATCCCAAGCGGAGGTACATCGGTCGCGACGCGCCGAGGCACGGCGAGTCGCCGGCGAGCTTGCGTGTTGGTTGTCACGCCGAGGGACTAAACAAGTTGCCCCCGAGAGTTGATTCCAGCCGTCTCGGGCTGGATCGGCGACTTGGGGCTGCCGGGACTAAGCGCGGACAGGCCTGCGGGGTCAGCGAAGGGACTTCGCTGGGTACCGCGGGCTTCCGTCGCCGGACAACCGAGGGGCAGCCGTGCGCACGGTGGCCATGCTTGGCGGCAATCTTAACCCCAAGCACGACCCGGGCATCAGGTTCTGTGGCAACGCTACACTCGCCTACGAGCGGCTTGCCAGGCTAGGACCGGCCGGTAATTGGTGTCGCAAATCCCCGAGACTCCCAGCTTGTAGGTATAGGGCCGGCCGCGCGAGCCCACAGTGTAATACTGTGCGGAGGAGCGATTGCCGTGCCGCGTATTCTCGTAACTGCCTTGCTGTGTGCCGCCCTGCCCCTGCTGGCGAGCGGCGGTCCGACATTCCACGCCGACATCGAGCCCATTCTGCAGCGCCACTGCCAGCAGTGCCACCGTCCGGGCGAGGCGGCGCCGATGTCGCTGCTGACGTACGACGAGGCCCGCCCGTGGGCCCGGGCGATCCACGAGGCGGTGGCCTTGGGGCGCATGCCGCCGTGGTTCGCCGACCCGCAGTACGGCGAGTGGTCGAATGCGCACGTGCTGTCCGCGGACGAGAAGCGAGCGATCTCCGAATGGGTCGAGACCGGCGCGGAGCGAGGCAGCCCGACCCACGCGCCGGAGCCTCGGGAGTTCCTTGACGGCTGGAACATCGGGGAGCCCGATATGGTGCTCGAGCTGCCGGAAGCGTTTCGCGTCCCCGCCGAAGGGGTCATCGACTACCAGTACCTGGTGATTCCGACGGACTTCGGGGAGGACAAGTGGGTAAGCGCGGCAGAGGTTCGCCCCGGAAATCGCGAAGTGGTGCATCACGTTCTGGCCTTCGTCCGTCCGAAAGGCTCGCTGTGGCTGGAGGGCGCCGTTCCGGGCAAGGTGTTCGTGCCGAGCCGCACCCGGAAGAGGCAGCGCAGGCGGTCGGCCAACGAGTACCGCGAGATTCTCACGGGCTTCGCTCCCGGCAAGGAGCCGGTCTCGTGGGATGGCAGCGAGTACGCCAAGGCTCTCCCGGCCGGGGCGGATATCGTGCTGCAGCTGCATTACACGGCCAGCGGAAGGGAAGTGCTCGATCGCACGCGCATCGGCCTGCGCTTCCGCGACGAGCCTCCCGCCAAGCGGGTGGTGACCATGAGCGCCACGAACGGCAAGTTCGTCATTCCTCCCGGCGCGAGCGCTCACCCCGTGCGGTCCCGCTGGGTGCTGAACCGCGACGTGGAGCTGGTCAGCCTGCTGCCGCACATGCATCTGCGGGGCAGGGATTTCCAATTCGACCTCCGGCATCCCGACGGCAGCCGGGAGGTCCTGCTCAGAGTGCCCAAGTACGACTTCGACTGGCAGTTCTACTACTACTTGAAGGAGCCTAGGCTGCTTGCGGCTGGCACGGCCATCGAGTGCCTGGCCCACTTCGACAACTCGCCCAACAACCCGGACAACCCGGACCCAAGCGCCGAAGTCCGCTGGGGCGACCAGAGCTGGGAGGAGATGATGATCGGCTTCTTTGAGGTCGCATTCGACGCCGCCGCCGAAGTCCGTCCGTACGTCACCCAGATGAAGGCTGGCGAGGCGAGCGGGGACTAGCTCCCGCCGGGTCTGTCGCGCGCCGTGCGCGGGCTGCCGAACGAGAGGGGGCCGCGGCGGTTTGGGCGGGCGGCGCTTCTCGGACCGTTGCTGTGCGCACTTGCCTGCGCACTCTGGTTGGACTGCCCGGCAGCGGCCCACGAGGCGATCGCGACGAAGCTCACTTGGACCCGGGACGTATCGAGGATTCTGTACAAGCGATGCGCGGGATGCCATCGCGCTGGCGGGACCGCGCCGATGCCGCTGACGACCTACGCAGAGGTTCGTCCTTGGGCGGCGGCGATCAAGCACGAAGTCCTCGCCCGCCGGATGCCGCCTTGGGATGCGGTCAAGGGCTTCGGCGTCTTCCGCAACGACCGCAGCCTGTCCCTGCCGGAGATCGCCGTGATCTCCAGCTGGATTCAGGGCGGAGCGCCCGAGGGGGACGCCGTCCATGCCGAGCCGTTCCACGGCCACGAAGTTCCTCGGCATGAGGGGGATACGGACGACGGTCGCCTGTCCGTTAGCGGCGAGGTCCGGTTGGACCGCAGCGTAGTCGCTACGGGTGTCATCCCGGCAAGGGCTTCTGGCGTCGACTGGCTGCAGCTGACGGCGCACCTGCCGGACGGCGGCGTGGAACACCTTCTCTGGCTGCGGCCGGGCCGCCGCGCGGGACCGGCGACCTACATGTTCCTGCGCGGGATCCCGCTCCCCCAGGGAACGCGCCTGCTGTGCGCCCCGGAATCGGCCTCCGTCGAGTTGCTCTATGCGCCGGGAGGCTCGGAGGCCGTCCGTCCGTAGGAAGGCTTCGCGGCAGCTTCAGCCCTTCCTGACGGGAAGGCCCGCGCCCTTCCAAGCCCGCCAGCCGCCCGCCAGGGAATGCACGTTTCGGTAGCCCATTCTCTGCAAGGAGTCGGCGGCGAGCGCCGAGCGGTAGCCGCCGCCGCAGTACAGAACCAGCTTGGTGTCGGTGTCGGGGAACTTGGCCTCCATGTCGCGCTCGATGACGCCCTTGCCCATGTGGCAGGCACCCGCGGCATGCGCGGCCGCCCACTCGGACTCCTCGCGGGTGTCGATCAACTCGAACGGTGCCCCGGCGGCCAGATCCGCCTGAACGTCCTCCACGGTGGTCTCTCGGATCCGCGACTTGGCCTCGTCCACGATCGCGAGGAATCTCTGGGAGTGATTCACGGTAATTCGGACGGGACGGGGACGGGCGCGGGAGGCCTAGAATTCGTACTTGACGCTGAGTTTCGACTCGACCTCGGCGATAGGCACCATGTCGATCGCGTCCCAGGGGCAGCCGTCCAGGAAGGTGCCGTCCGGCCCCTTGGAGATGCACTGCTTGCAGCCGATGCAAGTCTGTCCGTCCACCTCGATCCGGCCGAACGGCGGGTGGTCTTCGTCGTCGATCCAGTACATGCACTCGTCGACCGGGCAGTAGTTGATGCAGACCGGGGAGCCCGCGCACCCGGTGCAATTCTCGTTCGTGATCGCGAGCAACGCGGGCTTCTTCTTGCGGTTACCCGCCATGCCGCCTTCCGACCACGGCCATCCCTTGGGGTGGGGGGCCTCCAGCGGCGTCAGCGACGCGACGCGCAGCGCTTCCTCCCGGGCCTTGCGCTTCCGCTCCGCCGCGGCTGCCCTGCGACGCTCCGCGGCCGCATCGCCGCCCGCCCGCATTGGCCTCGGGGGCCGGGCGGCGCGACGTTTCGAATCTGTAGGAGTCTGGTCCGGCATGTGCGCTCCGGAGATCCCGGATGAAGCTTCAATATACCAGCCCCCGGGCCGTTCGCACTGGCTCGATGGCCGGGGCGTGCGCTCGCGCGGGCGCTTTCTGCGACGGCCGCCTGCGGGCATTCGTTCGATCTCTCCGACCGTTTCGCCTAGCAGTGCCCTGGCATGGATGCGACTACTACCGCCTCGCCCCGAGCGTCCCAGAGGTAGTCGATGCGGAGGATGCGGCCCGGTCTGGTGTCGCTTCACTTCTTCCGATGCGGTACGCAGCACCGCGCTGCCAAGCCGAGCCCGGGCGGAGTCGCGCTCCTCGGTGGCCGCATTGAGCCCCCCTGCGCCCTACGTTGGTCCGGCCACAGCTGTCGCGGTAGGGCCCAGCGGTGGTCGAATCGCCTCGCGAGGTCAGTCTGGTGCAGTGTGCGACTATGAACTGTACGCACCGCCTGATCAACCGGAAAATCGCCTCAGTCCTGCCACTCGCAACGGAAATCGCAGCTACACGAGCAGACATTCAACAGCGGACTGGCGGAGGCGATTCGGGCGGGAAAGCCGTCTTGGCGCGGGGGCGACGATAGATATCGTCCAAGAAGAGCGTCGCAGTGTCTTCGAGGGCAGCCCGCGACGGCCCGACATCCTGATCGACGGCCCGGTGTCCCCGCCAGTCGTCATCGAAGCGTCGTACGGGGCCGCCGACGCCGAGCGGGACGCGCGCGGACGACTCGGCCAGACGCTTCGGGCTGGCGGAGCCAAGGTCCGAGCAGGAGTAGCGGTCTGGATTCCCGGCCATGTCCAGCGTCTGCGGAGCGTGGAGGACGTCACGGCGTGGCTCCTGCAGGGCAACCGGATCCAGTACGTCTTGCTCCAAGGGGAATCTGATCGGGATTCGCCAAGATGGCCCCTCAGCGGTTGGACCGCGGGGAGCGCCGACGACTTGGTCGCGGTGCTTCCGGCAATATGCCAGTCGAGCCTCTACGTTGCAGCGCTTGCGGAAGGCGTCGCGATGCATGTCAGGCACTGCGCAGACCGTCTCGCGGCCCGAATCTCCCCATATGACATGACCAGGAGCAGGTCGCTCGCAGCGTGCGGCAGCGGATGCCGTGGCGAGGCTTGACGACCGCCAGCGTTGTGTGGCTCGATGCGCTCTTGGCGCAGAATCGGGTCCGTGCGACGCGCGAACGCGTGATCGCCTCTGCCTCGACCTGTGTCGACGACAGCGGAAACCCGCTTCCCAGTCTGTTCGTCGCCGCGTGGGAGGCCGCCCTCAAGGTGAATTTCCGCTCGATCTTCGTCCCGGCCCTCGGTGCGCTGCGCCCGGCGGCTGCGGTCAGCGCGAGGGCCGTGTCGGAAGGCTTTGAGAGTCTGCTCAAGGCCGTGGAAGCCATCGAGACGTCGAGGCTGGGCTCGTATATCGATATCGGCGCGGAGCTGTTCCCCCGGCTGAGCGAGGACCGGAAGACTGCGGCCGCGTTTTACACGCGGCCCGCGACGGCGGAGTTTCTAGCCTGCCTAACGATCCGCGAGCATACCGGCCGGGGCGCCGAAGTCGATTGGGGGGATCCGGAACTGGGGAAGAAGGTTCGGCTTGCGGACACTGCCAGCGGTACCGGCACGCTTGTGCGGGCCGGATATCGACAGATTCGCAACCTGTACGAGCGACACGGCGGGGACACGGCCGCGCTACACCGGGATTTCATGGAGCATGGCGTGCTGGCAGTCGACATCAGCGCGATCGCCGCCCACCTGACAGCAACCTCGCTGTCCGCCCTGGAGCCTGCCGCGGCGTACGGCGACGTACAGATCGGGTGCGTGCCGGTCGGCGGGCCGGACCGAACCGGATCCCTAGAGTGCCTAGAACGCGACGACGTCGGGGATCTATTCCAGAGCGCGTTTGAGGCGTCGCGGGGGCGGGAGATTACGGGACGCGTGATGAGCGCGACGCTTCCCTCCGCGAGCCTGCACTACTTCCTCGCGAATCCGCCGTATTCGCGGACGCGGGGCGGGCAGAGCCTGTTCGACGTGGCCGGCCTGCCCGACGCCGAGCGAGTCGCGTCGCAACGGCGAGCGTCTAGGCTGGGGGCGCAGACGTTCGCCAATCTGAAGGCCGGGCTGGCCACGTTCTTCGTGACGAAAGCGGACCGGAAGCTGCGGCCGGGAGGGCGCATGGGGTTCGTCTTGCCATTGACGGCAGCGTCCTATAGCGGGATGCGCCAGGCGATTGAGAACGCCTACACGGAAATCGTGGCAGTAACTGTTGCGGGCGGCACGTCCGGTCAGCTGTCGCTTTCGAGCGACACCGGGATGAACGAGATGCTGCTGGTGGCTCAGAAGGCCGAACCCGACAAAGCACTCCCCTCGCGGGTGGTTTGCGTGAACCTGGACGGAGGTGTTACCGAACTCGGGTGCGCCCGCGAGTCGGCTAGGGCGGTGCTCGAGGGCCTCGAGACGCACGCTGCTGCCGAGTCCGGGGAGATTCGCGTGGGCCGGCAAAGGATCGGCACTTGGAGCCGGCGGGAGCGGATCGGGAACGGCGACCCTTGGAGCGAACTGGGAGCAGCGCGAGGCGACCTTGCCGTAGCGGCCGGGAGGCTGCTCCGGGGCGAGCTGGTCGACCTCCAGTCGGGTCGGACGACGCGCCTGCCCGTGCCGATGGTGCGCTTGGGTGACCTGTTCGAAGTTGGCCCCACGCATCATCTGATCGGCCACCTAGCCGGGAACGATCCGATCGGGGCATTTGAGCGGCACCCGATTGACGGCCTGGCGGGTCCGGTGCGGGATCTGTCGCTCTGGAGGGCGAACGCGAACGAGCAGGTCCGGCTCGTGATCGAGCCGACGCACCGAGGCGTCGCCCCGGGGAGTCCGAGCCGAAGCCAGCAGGACGCGATGAGAGGAAGGTCTGGCACGCTGTTCTACGCGCGCAACCTGCGCTGGACGTCGCAAGCGCTGGTCGCGGCGACGACCGAACGGGCCGCGATGGGTGTCAGGGCGTGGACAGCGCTTCGCCATCGCGACGAGAGGGTGCGCAAGGCGTTCGCGCTGTGGGCGAACTCGACCTTGGGTGCGCTCGTGCATTGGACGCACGGGGGCAAGCAGCAGATCGGACGGTCCCTGATCCAAGTGGGAGCTCTCAAGGCGGTACCCGTTCCGGACCTTGCCAGCCTGGCTTCGGAGAGTTTGGAGAATGCCTCCCAGGACTTCGACCGGCTGGCCCAGAGATCGCTGCTTCCCATCTGCCAAGCGCACGCGGATTACCCGCGCAAGCTGATAGATGGAGCAGTTCTCAGGCTTCTGGGGCTGACTTCCAGGGCGATTGAAGGTGCGGCGCCCGGGACGGCCGGTGCGCATGATGCGCCTTGGCGAGGCATCGATGATCTCCGGGACGCCTTCTGCCGCGAGCCGCATATTCACGGAGGCAGCCGCAGTGCTCTCGAGAGGCTTGCGCAAGCGCAACCCGGAGCGCCGGCCTGAACAGTTCCTGACTGACCGGCCCGCGGCTGCCCTCGGTGCTGGAGCGCGCTGGCACGAGCAGAGGCCGCGCCGACATGCGCGAGACGTTCCCGCCGCAACGCGGTGCGGTGATCCGCGTTAGTCGCGTCGGCCCCTTGTCGGCACGGACTACGATTTCATTGACGGAGCCGCTAGCCCTACCGGTTCCGTTTGTCCTCCCTATATGTCCGGCCGGTTCCGGCAGGCGCAACAGCGTAGATCCTCGCATCGGGAATCCAGATTTGACTCGGTTCTGAGGCCCACGCGATCTGCGATCACATGCGCTGGCAGAGGCAGCATGCCAGGAACCCTATCCATCCGCCCCTGTGCCTGCTGGAGGAGCGGTAGGGCCGGTGCTTCGCGGGGATTGCGGACATTGCCCCGCGGCATTCAAGTCGAGATCTCCTCGCAAGCTCGCTTCTTCTCGTGCGCGGCCCGCGTCGCGCCGCCTTCCCGCCCGCAGTGTCTCGCGCGCCGCAGCTAGCCAAGGCGGGCCTGGGCCGCCGGCTGCGCCACACTTGATGAGGGTGGATCGGCCCTGACACCGCGTTTCGAAATCGTGGCCGAATGCCCGAGCACGCAGGCGCGGGCCGGGATCCTGCACACGGCGCACGGTCCCGTCGAGACGCCGGTCTTCATGCCCGTCGGCACTCAGGCGACGGTCAAGAGCCTCACGCCCAAGCAGCTGGTCGAGGAGCTGGACGCTCGTATGCTGCTCGCGAACACCTACCACCTCTGGATGCGGCCGGGCGAGGACACCGTCCGCGACGTCGGCGGCCTGCACCGCTTCATGCACTGGAACCGTGCCCTGCTGACCGACTCCGGCGGCTACCAGGTCTTCAGCCTCGCGGCCCTGCGGCGTATCAGCGAGGAAGGCGTGGAGTTCCGCTCCCATCTGGACGGCTCGCGTCGCTTCCTCACGCCCGAGCGGGCCCTCGACATCCAGCTGGCCCTGGGCAGCGACGTGATGATGGTGCTCGACGACTGCACCGCCTACCCCGCCGCCGAGAGCGCGGCCGGGGACTCGATGGCGCTCACGCTGCGATGGGCCGAGCGATCCTTCCGGCACTGGCGCGCCGGCGCGCCGGACTCCGGGGCGATGCTGTTTCCCGTCGTCCAGGGCTCGATGTACCCGGGGCTGCGCCGCCAGTGCGCCCTGCAGTTGACGGATTTGGACGCGCCCGGCTATGCGGTCGGCGGGCTCTCGGTCGGCGAGCCGCGCGCGCTCAGCTACGAGATGGCGGCCGTCTGCGGCGAGAGCCTCCCGCGGGACAGGCCCCGCTACGCCATGGGCGTGGGTATGCCGCACGAGATCGGGCGGTACGTCGCCCTGGGCATCGACATGATGGACTGCGTCCTGCCCACCCGGAACGCGCGCAACGGATCCCTCTTCACGTCCTCGGGCAAGCTCATGATCAAGAACTCGGCCCACGCTCGGTCCGACGCGCCGATCGACGAGAGCTGCGCGTGCTACGCGTGCCGCAACTTCTCCCGCTCCTACCTCCGCCACTTGTTCCTGGCCCGGGAGATGCTGTTCGGGACCCTCGCGACGCTGCACAACCTCCGGCACTACCTTGACAGGATGCGCCGCATTCGAGATGCTATAGTCACTGGGGGTTTCCCAAGCTATCTCAAGCAGGCCGCCGCCGAGCATGCCGCGAGTCGTTGAGTGTCGAGTCGCGCAGCTGCTGGCTTGGCGCCCCGGGCTTCGCTATAGTGTCGAATGGCCCGGCGAGCGGCGCGGCCCTTGCTTCCTCCACTCTGATTTCCGTGCATTTGCCTACCTTGGACCAAGTCCACCCCGGGCTGGCCGTCACGGCCATGCTCCTGCAGCAGTCGAGCTGGCAGGCCTTCATGCCGATCTTGCTGATGATCGGCATCTTCGTCATGCTGGTGATCCTGCCCGCCCGCAAGCGTCAGAAGAAGCTGGAGCAGATGCTCGCTGATCTCTCCTCCGGCGACCGGGTGGTCACCAACGGGGGCCTGACCGGCACCGTGGTCGGCCTGGCCGAGGGCAGCGTCACGCTGCGCATCGCGCCGGACGGCGTCAAGCTGCAATTCGCGCGCAGCGCCGTGGTCGGCATGGCGGAGAAGGCCGGCAAGTAGCGCCGACGGAACGGGTCGCTCGCATGAAAAGCCGCTTCGGACTCAAGATCGCCTTGGTGCTGGTCGTGTTCGCGCTGTGCTTCTGGCGCGTCTTCGGCCTCTCGCCTTCGTGGGAGGCCGTCACCCGGAACCTAGCCGACAACATCGCGCTGGGCCTCGACCTCAAGGGCGGCACGCACCTCATCCTGCAGGTCCAGGTCCAGGACTCGCTCAAGTCCGAGGCCGACCAGACGATCGACCGCGTCAAGGCGCGCCTGGCCGGCGCGGGCATCGCCTACACGGATTTGCGGCGGACGGATCCCGCCTCCATCGAGGAGGCCGATTCAATCCAGATCCTCCTGGAGGGCACGCCGACCGACCGGGTCGGAGACGTGCGCGCGATCCTCGAGGAGGAGGCGCCCAGCTGGCTGCCCTCCTCGACCGGCGGCAGCTCCTTCGCGCTGAGCCTGCGGCCCAGCGAGCTGCTGCGCCTCAAGGCCGAGACGCTGCAGCAGTCGATGTCCACCATCGAGAACCGCATCAACGGCCTGGGCCTTACCGAGCCGGTCATCCAGCAACACGGGCGCGCCGAGGCCGAACACGAGATTCTCGTCCAGCTCCCCGGCGTGAGCGACCCCGCCCGCGTCATGAACCTCCTGCAGATGTCGGCGCAGCTGGAGATCAAGGCAGTCCTGGGCGGCCCGTTCACCTCGCCGGAGCAGGCGCGCACGCAAAACAACGGCATCCTGCCCGCCAACAGCGAGCTGGCCCACTACGCCGAGCGGGGGCGCAACGAGTGGTACCTCCTCCAGCGGAATCCCGTCGTCACCGGGCGCGACCTGCGAGCGGCCACCGCGGGCCGCGACACCCAGAACCCGGGCGCGTGGCAGGTCTCCTTCACCCTCTCGCGCCAGGCCGGCCAGCGCTTCGGCATCTACACCGGCGCCAACGTCGGGCGGAGCCTCTCGGTGGTGCTGGACCGGCGCATCCAGAGCGTGGCATCGATCGAGTCGCGCATCGAGTCCGAGGGCGTGATCAACAACATCGACTCGCAGACCGAGGCCCTCGACCTCGCCTTGGTACTGCGCGCCGGGGCCCTGCCCGCCTCGGTCGTCTACTTGGAGGAGCGCACGGTCGGTGCCTCGCTCGGGGCCGACTCGATCCGCCAGGGCGTCCGCAGCGCCATCTACGGCGTGGCGCTGATCGTCGTGCTGATGCTGGTCTATTACCGCTTGGCGGGCGTGAACGCCAACGTGGCCCTGTTCTTCAACCTTCTGATCCTGCTCGCCGTGCTGAGTGCGTTCGGGTTCACCCTGACGCTGCCCGGCATCGCCGGCATCATCCTCACGATCGGCATGGCGGTGGACGCCAACGTGCTGATCTTCGAGCGCATCCGCGAGGAGCTGCGCGCGGGCAAGGCCGCGGTGGCCGCGCTCAACGCCGGCTTCGGCAAGGCCTTCCTCACGATCATCGACACGAACCTGACGACGATCATCGCGGCGGCGTTCCTGTTCCTCTTCGGGCGCGGGGCGGTGCGCGGCTTCGCCGTCACGCTCGCGATCGGCCTGCTCGCCAACCTCTTCACCTCGGTCTTCGTGTCGCGCCTCATCTTCGATCTCGGCACGTGGCGGCGCAAGCAGGTCAGGGAGCTCAGCGTCTGAGGATTCCGGGGAACACCGGGCCCCCGGCCGGTGTCTAGAGGACCGGGTCGGATCGCGTCACAACGGCAATGCAACTGATCGGCCAGACCAAAATCGATTTCATCGGGCGTCGGCATGCGTTTGTCGCCCTGTCGGCCGTCCTGCTGCTCGCGGGAGTGGTCAGCGCGGCCCTCAGGGGCGGCCTGCGGTTCGGCATCGACTTCAAGGGTGGCACCTTGGTGTACGTCAAGTTCCAGGATCCGCCCGACCTCGAGCGGATGCGGCAGGTTCTCACGTCCAAGGGCCTCAGCGTGGCCACCTTGCAGCCCTTCGAGGACTCGGCCGACAGCCACGAGCTCAAGATCGAGCTGGACCTGGCCGGCGACTTCGTCGAGACATCCGGCAAGGCGCAGGTGCTCGACACGCTGCGCGAGATCTACCCGATCGCCGACGGCAAGCTGGATCTGAACAACGCCGTGCCCGACGACCTGGCCCAGCGGCTCATGGCGAACCGCTCGCTGCGCGACGCGGGGCACAGCAGCCAGGACCTGCGGGCAGCCGCGACGGCGATCGTCGCCTGGCGCGACCAAGGGCCGCGTTCCGGCCTCGTCCGCGACGCGGGCAGCCTCGCCGAAGTGCCGGGAATCGACGCCAGCGTCGCCGCGGCCGCGGTGGCCGAGGTCGAGGCCGGCGCCTTCCATATCAGCGGGGTCGAGGTCGTCGGCCCCAAGATCGGCTCCGAGCTGCAGTGGCAGGCCATCAAGGCCACCCTCTTCGCGCTCGCGGGAATGCTAGTATATATCGCGTTTCGATTCGAGTGGATCTACGGCGTTGCCGCCGTGGTCGCGGTCTTCCATGACGTTTTCATCACGCTGGGCTTCTTCTCGCTCGTCGGGCGCGAGATTGAGTTGACAGTCGTCGCGGCCTTGCTGACACTTGTGGGCTACTCGATGAACGACACGATCGTGATTTTCGACCGCGTGCGGGAGAACCGCAAGGTCACAAGGCGCTCCGGCCTGGCGGAGTTGCTCAACCTCAGCATCAACCAGACGCTCAGCCGCACCGTGCTGACTTCCGGGTTGACTCTGATCGCGGTCGTATGCTTGTTTGTTTTCGGTGGAGAGGTTCTGCGAGGCTTCTCGTTCGCCTTGGTGGTGGGCGTGCTGGTCGGAACCTATTCCTCCATCTTTGTCGCCAGCCCGGTGCTGCTGTGGGGCCAGGAACGCATGGCAGCGAGGTCGGCGGGCGGCCGGAGAGAGAGGCGTGCTTGAAACCGGCACGGTGCCTAGGAGGGGCTAGCAATCATGTTTGAAGACTCGTTGATGGAGAACAGGGTCAAGAACACCTCGCGGTGGTCGGTGGTGCTGTCCACGGTCGCCCAGCTGATGCTCGTTGGGGTCATGCTCCTGATCCCGCTGCTCAACTACTACGAACTGCCCGCCGCGGAGTTCGTCAGCTTCCTGACGGCGCCCCCGCCCCCGCCCCCGCCCCCGCCGCCTCCCGCGGCCGTGGTGAAGGTCAAGCCGGTTCCGCGCGAGTTCGACACCGGGGCGCTGACCCAGCCGGTCGCCATCCCCGACCAGGTCGCGATCATCGAAGAGGATATGGCCGCCCCTAGCGCCGGCATCGCCGGGGTCGTCGGCGGCGTGCCCGGCGGCAGCGTCGGCGGTACGGTCGGCGGCGTGCTGGGCAGCATCATATCGAGCGCGCCCACGGCGGCCCCGCCGCCCCCCCCCCCGCCGCCGGTGAAGAAAAAGGCGCCGCCCAAGCGCATTCGCGTCGGTGGCAACGTCGCCAAGGCGCGCCTGACGCGCCAGGTGCGACCGCAGTACCCGCCACTCGCCCGCCAGGCCCGCATCCAGGGCACGGTCAAGCTGTCGGCGATCATTTCCAAGGACGGCTCGATCCAGAAGCTCGAGGTCATGTCCGGCCACCCGCTTCTCGTCCCCGCGGCCCTGGCGGCCGTGAAGCAGTGGCGCTACAGGCCGACCCTGCTCAACGGCGAGGCCGTCGAGGTCCTCACGAATATCGACGTGAACTTCACCCTCAGCGGGTGAGGCCCGCGTCCGCGCTCTCCCCTCGCGGGAGTCGGGCGCCCAGGTCGCCGCTCCGTCGGCGCCCGGCAAACCCGGCACGAACAGTTGGTCAACGCAACTCGTTGTTTCTTTAGGAGGAAAACAAGCAGATGCTTTCGCAATTCGCAACCACCGCGTTCCTGCTGCAGCAGGAAGTCGGATTCGACATGATGTCGATGTGGAACCAGATGGGGTTCGCGGCCAAGGCCGTCGTCATCGTCATGTTCCTGATGTCGGCTTGGTCGATCGGCGTCATGATCGACCGCGGACTGGCTTACTACGCGGCCAGGAAGCAGTCCCGCCTCTTCGCCCCGGCGATCGCTGGCGCGCTCCGGGAGGGCAAGCTGGACGACGCCATCAAGCTCTCCGACCGCTACAAGAAGAGCCACCTCGCCAAGGTCGTTACCGCCGGCCTGGCGGAGTTCAAGTCGCACGGCGTCGGCAGCGACGTCCCGGGCCGGACCATCGAGGCCTCCAAGCGGGCCCTCGAGCGGGCCCAGGCGATCACGCACGCCGAGCTGAACCGCGGCCTCAGCGGGCTGGCGACGATCGGGTCGACCGCGCCGTTCGTCGGCCTGTTCGGCACGGTGGTTGGCATCATCAACGCCTTCCAGGGCATCTCCCAGGAACGCTCCACCGGTCTCGGCGCCGTCGCCGGCGGCATCTCCGAGGCGCTCGTCGCCACGGCCATCGGGCTCTTCGTGGCGCTTCCCGCCGTGTGGATGTTCAACTACTTCAACTCCAAGGTCGAAGGCTTCGACGTGGAGATGGACAACGCGGGCTCCGAGCTCATTGACTACTTCCTGAAGAGGAGCAGCTGAGCGGCGCCTGCGCCAGCGGGCTGACCGGCTGTAGGATCGTGCAGCGGCCGCCCCCCGGCAGGGCTTGCCGGCGGGCGGTCGCTAGGAAGCGAGGAAACGAACATGGCTAAAGAGGAAATCGGGCTCAAGGACGTCGAATACGACAGCGGCGATGTCCGGAAGGGCACCCGCGGCGGCCAAGCCGCGATCAACGAGATCAACGTGACCCCGATGGTGGACGTGATGCTCGTGCTGCTGATCATCTTCATGGTCATCACGCCGATGCTCAGCAAGGGCGTCAGCGTCGACTTGGTGCGCACGCGCAACCCGGTCGCGATGGACGAGGCGGACGCCGAGGACGCGCTGGTGGTCGCGGTGACCCGCGACGGGCAGATCTTTCTCGGGCGGAACAAGCTCGAGGCGGTCGGCGAGCTGACCCAGCAGGTCGGCGACGTCGTCACCAACCGCATCGACAAGACGGTGTACATCAAGTGCGACGCCCGCTCGCGTTACGAGCGGGTCGTGGAGGTGGTCAACGCGGTGCGCACGTCCGGCGTCGACCAGGTCGGCTTGCTGACCGAGAAAGAGGAGGAGCGCGCGGGCTTCAGCGGCGGCTAGCCGCCGGAGCACGGCGCGACTCGGGACTCGAGGAGGACTATCACCATGGCAATGTCAGTGGGCGGCGGCGAAGGCAAGACCGTTCCGTACATCAACATGACGCCGCTGATCGACGTGCTCTTGGTGCTGCTGATCATCTTCATGGTCATCACGCCGATCACGCCGAAGGGGCTGGAGGCGCTCGTTCCCCAGCCCAATGAGGACGAGAGCCAGGCGCAGCCGAACGCGCGCACGGTCGTCGTCTCGATCAACGCGGACCGCAGCATAATGATCAACCGCGACCCCTCCAGCCTCGACACGCTCGAGGCCAACCTGCGCGACATCTTCAAGACGCGCGCCGAGCGGGTCATGTTCGTGCGCGGGGCCCCCGTGCTAGACTACCAGGACATCGCGAAGATCATCGACATCGGCAAGGGCGCGGGCGTCGACAAGATCGGTCTTCTTACCGAGCAGATCGAGTGAGCGACACGCGGATTCCGAGCGTGCGCCATAGCGCGGGACAACGGAGCGAATCATGAAGATCGACAAGAGAGTGTACAAGGTCGGCGGCATCGTCCTGGGCGCGGTGCTGCTCATCGTGATCGGCGGCAAGATCGGCCTGAACGCGATGGGAGTCAAGAACATCGACTCCCTGCGCGCGCGCATGCAGCTCAACAAGGGGGTGCAGGCGTTCTCGGCGGGCGACTTCGTGCGGGCCGGCGAGCTGTTCGGGCAGGCGTCCAGCCTCGACAACGAGCTCAAGGCCGCCCGGGTGTACTTGGCGTACTCCACGATGATGCAGTACCAGCCTGGCGCCGAGTACCAGGAGAACATCGACATCGCCAACAGGGCGCTGGAGGGCTTCAAGGACGTCCTGAAGGACGATCCCGAGAATTCGACGGCGCTGCAGAGCATCGCCTCCCTGTACTTCCAGATGAAGCGCATGGAGGATGCCAAGGAGTGGCACAACAAGGTCCTGCAGTCCCAGCCGGGCAACAAGGACTCGCACTACACCATCGGCGTCATCTGCTGGACGCAGTCCTACGAGCCGCGCCTCGAGCTGCGGGCCGAGCTCGGCATGAGGCAGGAGGATCCGGGGCCGATCCGCACCAGGGCGCGCCTGAATCGCGAGCAGCGCGAGGATCTGGCCTCCCTTTCCGGGGAGATCGTGCCCCTGATCGACCAGGGCCTGCAGGCGCTCGAGAAGGCGCTCGAGATCGACCCCGACTACGACGCCGCGATGGCCTACGTGAACCTGCTGTACCGCGAGCGCGCCGACTTCGCCGAAACCAACGCCGAGTACAACGACATGATCTCCGAGGCCGACGGCTGGGTGCAGCAGGCGCTCGACACGCGCAAGCGGCTCGCCGAGGAGAGCACCATCGAGATGATCACCCAGGACGAATAGCGCCGTCCCCGACGGGCGCTCGTCTCGCGCATAATCCGGCTCGGAGCCTTCTTGCGCTTAGCGGCTCGGGAGGCCGGCGCGAGGTTATGCCCGCCACCACCAGTTCGAATGCAGCGCCGCAGGCGCGGGCCGGGCCGCCCCGGCGTCGCTACGAGGAGCTGGAGAGCAAGTATCGTGAGTACCGCCCCGGGGATCCGCTGCGGCTGCTGCCCAAGGCGTACGCCTTCGCCGCCGCGGGGCACCGGGGCCAGAAGCGCAAGAGCGGGGAGGACTATCTCTCGCACCCGGTCGAGGTGGCCCACCTGCTGGCGGACATGCGCCTGGACGAGTCCACCCTGGCGGGAGGGCTGCTCCACGACGTCGTCGAGGACACGGCGGCGACGGTGGCCGACCTGCGGCGCGAGTTCGGCCAGGAGGTCGCGCGGTGCGTCGACGGCGTGACCAAGATCGGCCGCCTGCGCTACCACTCCTCGGAGGCGCGCCAGGCGGAGACCTTCCGCAAGATGATCCTGGCGATGGTCCAGGACATCCGCGTCATCCTGATCAAGCTGGCCGACCGCCTGCACAACATGCGCACGCTGGGCGCCCTCGGCAGGGACCGGCAGAGGCGCATCGCCCTCGAGACGCGCGAGATCTACGCTCCCGTCGCGCTGCGCCTGGGCATGGGCAAGGTGCGCAGCGAGCTGGAGGACCTTTCGTTCGCGTACCTCGAGCCGCACGCCTACACGGTGATCAGGGGGCAGGTCGAGTCGCGCCGCGAGGCCACGGAGGAGTTCCTAGCCGAGATCCAGCGCGAGCTGGCCGACAAGCTCGCCCAGGCCGGCATCCCCTCGCGCATCGAGGGCCGCATCAAGCGGCCGTTCTCGATCTACCAGAAGCTGAGGCGGCAGAACGTGACCTTCGAGATGGTCTACGACCTGCTGGCCCTGCGCGTGGTCACGGACACCAAGACGAACTGCTACGCGGCCATGGGCGTGATCCACGGGCAGTGGCATCCCGTGCCCGGACGCATCAAGGACTTCGTGGCGCTGCCGCGCCCCAACCTGTACCAGTCGCTGCACACCTCGGTCGTGACGCGGGACGGGCAGCGCTTCGAGGTCCAGATCCGCACCGAGGAGATGCACCGCATGGCCGAGGAGGGCATCTGCGCCCACTGGAAGTACAAGGAACGGCACAAGGGCCCGGACGTGGCTGACGGGCAGATGGCCTGGCTGCGCCGCCTGGTCGAGTGGCAGCGCGAGATGAAGGACTCCGCGGACTTCCTCTCCACGCTCAAGATCGAGCTCTATCCGGAGGAGGTCTACGTTTTCACGCCCAAGGGCCAGGTCGTCGCGCTGCCGCGGGACGCCACGCCGGTCGACTTCGCCTACGCGATCCATACCGAGGTGGGCCACGCTTGCAGCGGGGCCCGGGTCGACGGCCAGATCGCGCCGATCCGCCAGCCGCTGCAGAACGGCGAGATCGTGGAGGTGCTCACGCAGCCCGGGGGCCGGCCCAGCCAGGACTGGCTGAGCTTCGTCAAGACCTCCCGCGCCCGCAACAAGATCAAGCAGTGGCTGAACGCGGAGCGTCGGCGGCAGGCGATCGAGATCGGCCAGCGCCTGCTGGAAAAGGAGGCCCGCGCGGCCAGGCTTCCGCTGCGCAAGGTGCCCGCGGTCCGCCTCGAGGAAGTCTGCCGGGAGTACGGCTGCTCCACCAGTGACGACCTGCGCGCGCGGGTGGGGTACGGCCGCTACTCGGCCGGCCAGGTGGTGCGCAAGCTGTTCCCGGCAGGCGCGGCGCCCGATCCCGGCCAGCTGCGCTCCAAGCCCCCGCTCCCGGACGCCGCGGACCCCGCCCGCGTGGGGGAAGCCGACGCGACGCTGGAAGTGCAGGGCATCGACGACGTGCTGATTTACCGCGCCAAGTGCTGCAATCCCATCCCCGGCGAGGCGATCGTCGGCTACGTCACGCGAGGCAAGGGGGTCGCGGTGCATTCCCGGGCCTGCCGCAACGTGCAGAGCCTGATGTTCGAAGCCGAGCGGCGCATCGACGTGCGCTGGGCACCCAAGGAGGGCACTAGGTACCAAGCCAGGCTGACCGCCCGGGTGGAGGACCGGCGGGGCGTCCTCAAGGACCTGACCAGCATCGTCGCGAACGAAGGCCTGAACATCGCCACGATGGAGTCCCGGAGGGGGCCCGCCGGAGGGACGGCGGCGATCGATTTCGTTGTCGAGGTCGCCGACAAGTCGCAGCTGGAGCGGGTCGCGGGGGCGCTGTCGCGCGTCGACGCCGTGCGCGAGGTGTTGTTAGGTGGGCGCCCCTAGGCGCGCGCGGGCGATTCGCGGAAACCCGGCCGGCCTTCCGTCCCGCGATCGCGGGTATCCTATCGCGGGTATCCTCTTGTAATGTGGGCGCGGCCCGCGTGAGGAGGGATTCTCAAATGCCTGTCTTGCTTGTTCTTGGGCTGCTTTGCGCGGCGGCGGCGAATCCGGTCGCGGCGCAGGATATCTCGGACCTGACCATGGCCGGGACGGAGATGCTGGAAGACGACCTGCCGGCGATCGCGGCCGCCCCCGACGGCTCGGTCTGGCTCGCGTGGCTGGCTTACGAAGACAGGCGCGACCGGATCGCGCTCCGGCGCTGGCAGGACGGCCAGTGGGGCAGCCTGCGCTTCGTGCCGGGCACGAGCGGCGACGCGTGGCTGCCGCAGGCCGCCGTCGACTCCGACGGCCGCCTGTGGGTGGTCTGGAGCCAGATGCTCGACGGCAACTGGGACATGTACGCCCGGGCCCTGGATCCGGCCGAGGATGCTTGGGGGCCGGCCGTCCGGCTGACCGACGCGCCCATGCCCGACATCAATCCGCGCCTCGCTTCCGACGCCGACGGCAACCTGGCCGTGGCTTGGCAGGGCTTCCGCGACGGCAGATCCGGCATCTTCGTCCGGACCTACTCCCGCGACGCGGGCTGGTCCGACGAGACTCGGGTCACCGGCCGTTCCGCGAACGACTGGGAGCCCGCGGTCGCCTTCGACTCGAAGGGGACCCTGTGGGTCGCCTACGACAGCTACGCCAACGGAAACTACGACGTGTTCCTGACCGGCCTCCGGGACGGCGCGGTCGCGGTCCCGGAGATCGCCGTGGCGGCGACGGGGCGCTACGAGGCGAAGGCCACGGTAGCCGTCGACTCGGCCGACCGCGTCTGGGTGGCCTGGGAAGAGGGCGGCGCGAACTGGGGCAAGGACACCGGCTACAACATCCGCGACCGGGAGCCGGGAGTCCGGATCGGAGCGGAGCGGGCGGTCAACGCCGCGGTCTTCGCCGACGGGAGGCTGCAGGCTCCGGCCAGCCCGCTGCAGCAGCCGTTCTCGGGAGGGGAGGGCATGCCGAAGTGGACCTACCAGCCACACGTCTTCGCGGACGCGGGCGGGAATGTGCTGGTGGCCGCCAAGCGCCTTGTCAGGCACACGGCCCGGGGAACTGGCACGCGCGGCTACTGGGGGTACTGGCTGACCCGCTACGACGGGCAGGGGTGGACCGCGGCGCGCCCGCTGCCGCACAGCTTCGGGCGGTCCAGCACGCGGATCCAGTACGCCGTCGCGCCTGACGGGAGTTCGTGGCTAGCGTGGCCGACCGACAATCGCACCACGGCCTACGCCCACCGTCCGATTCGGGGGGAGGTCTGGGTCGGCAGGCTGGCATCCACCGGCGAGGCCCCGGATCCCGCCTTGGAGCCGCTCGCCCTGCCCGAGGCCGAGATCGCGCCTTGGCACCCGAACGAGGCGGCCGACCTCGACGCGATGCGCTCGTACCGCACGACGGTCCACGGCCGGACCGTGCAGATCGTGCGGGGGGACTTCCACCGGCACACCGAGCTGAGCTGGGACGGCGGCGGCGGCAATGACGGCAACCTGCAGGAATTCTACCGCTACATGATCGATGCCGCCGCGATGGATTTCGGCGCCTCCACGGATCATCAAGGCGGTGCCTACCCCTACTGGTGGTGGTACTCGCAGAAGATGACGGACATGCATCACCTGCCCGGCACCTACACGAGCATCTTCGGCTACGAGCGCAGCGTGACCCAGCCGAACGGGCACCGTAACGTGTTCTTCGCCGACCGGCAAGGCGAGGTCGTTCCTTTCTACATGCGCGAGCAGGAGAGCTACGCCCTCGGCAGGAACCCGATCGGCGACATGCCAGCGGTTGCCACGGCCAACGTCGTGCGCGACGACACGAAGCACCTCTACGAAGCGCTGCGCCGCATGGGAGGAATCGCGATATCGCACACGTCCGGCACGAGGATGGGAACTGACTGGCGGGACAACGACCCGGAAATCGAGCCCGTCGTCGAGATCATGCAGGGCGCCCGAACCAATTACGAGTACGTCGGGGCGCCGCTCTCCGCCAAGAGCGCCGAACCGGCGGACGCGCCCGGAGGGTACCGTCCGATCGGAATGGTGCGAAACGCTTGGGGCAAGGGGTACCGGCTCGGGGTGACCGTGAGCTCGGACCACGGCTCAACGCACTACTCGTACACGATGGTATACACCGACCGCGTCACGCGGCAGGGCATTCTCGATGCGATCCGCCGCCGGCACACCTACGGCGCCACCGACAACATCCTGCTGGACGCGCGCATGGGCCAGCATTTCATGGGCGACGAGTTCCTCGCGAGCGAGCCCGTGCCGCTTTCGGTCAAGGTCCGTGGCACGACCGACCTCTCTCGCGTCAACGTGTTTCGGGGCGAGAGCGTGGTCTACGCGCACCAGCCGGACGGCCAGACCGCGGAATTCGAGTTTCTGGACAAGGACGCGACGGCCGGCATGGGGCCGCAGTACTACTACGTGCGAGTCGAGCAGTCCGACGGCAACGTGGCGTGGGGCAGCCCGTTCTGGGTGAACTACTGACCTGCCGGATCCCGCGGTGAGCCTACTGCGGCGGCAGGGGAGCGCGCGGGCTGGCTCGCGGCGAGCCCGTGGGAGGCCGTCGGTCCGAATCAGGACCGGCGGTCCGCCCCGGCCGACGTTGGCGATGTCCCGTAGTCCGGCGCGGCAATGGTACGCGCGCGACGCTGCGGCCCCGCCTCGGCGGACCGGCTTCTCGGACCCCGCGTCGCCTCTCTACGGCGCAATCAAGGACTTCCGCCCCCGGAAGGAATGTGACGGCCTGCCGGGCAGCGCGAGCGGCGGGGGTGTTCGCTGCACCGGCCGTCGCCACGGGCCCCGCGGCACGGAACTCAGGGTACGTCCGTCCCGGGCTCTCATTTGCCGTCTTCGTCCATGTCGGGCATGACCACGAATTCCGGATACGCGTCGATTCCCAGTTCGGCGGCGTCCTGGCCCAATGCCTCGACGGTTGCCGAAATGCGCGCACCCATCGTCTTGTCGATCGCAAGCCAGACCAGCATCGACAAGGCGAATACGAAGACACCCACTGCCAGCACTCCGACCAGTTGCACCAGGAAGTTCCCGCCGCCGGCGATACAGGTTGCCAGCGTCCCCCAGATGCCCACGAAGAGGTGTGCGGGAATGGCGCCGACGACGTCGTCGACCTTCACTGTCTCCAGCAGCTTCAACCCTGTCGTGCAGATCGCGCTTCCGACGATGCCGATGACGATCGCCCACGTATGCGACGTGATGTCCGGGCCGGCGGTGATCGCGACTAGGCCGGCGATGCCCCCGTTCAGGCCTGCGAGGAGGTCGACGCGGCCCAGGAGCGGGCGTGACAGGAAGATGGCCGTGAGGACACCCGCAGCGGCCGAGAGATTCGTGTTGACGATGATATTGCTGATCGCCACTGCGTCGACCGCGCCGGACATCGAGAGTTGCGATCCGGCGTTGAATCCGAACCAGCCCAGCCAGAGGATGAACACTCCGAGCGTGACGGACGGGACGTTGGAGGGCGGCGTCAGCTTGACGCTGCCGTCCTTGCGGAACTTGCCCGATCGCGGCCCGACGATGATGGCGCCCGCCAAGGCCGCCCAACCGCCGGTCGAATGAACGATCGTGGATCCCGCGAAATCCTTGAAGCCCAATTCGTAGAGCCAGCCCTCGCCCCAGTGCCAGGCGCCGACGATCGGGTAGATCACGGCCGTCAGCACGGCGATGAACAGGAAGAATGACCACAGCTTGACTCGCTCGGCCAAGGCGCCGGACACGATTGAGGCCGTCGTGCCCACGAACACCATTTGGAAGAACCAGTCCGACATCACCGCGTGACCGCTGCCCACCACGGTGGCGGCGTCCGCCGACCCGCCCAGCAGGGCCACCTCCTCGGGCGTTGTCCCGTACAGGAACTTGAGAGAGCCGATGAATCCGCCCTCCGGGACGCCGACGTACATGAGGTTGTAGCCGATCACGTAGAAGGTGATCCCCGCGATGCAGTAGAGCCCGATGTTCTTGAGGCAGATCACCGATGCGTTCTTCGTGCGAACGGAGCCGGCCTCGAGCATGGTGAAGCCCGCAGCCATCCACATCACGAGCGCCCCCCAGATTAGGAAGGCGAAGGTATTCAGGACGTATCCCACCTCGCCGTCGACTGCCGCTTGCGCCGCTGGCGGCGCAAATGCGAGAACGAGCAGGGCCATGAGAACGGCCAGTGCGGAGCCTCGGATGCCAGAGACTCGGAAAGGGGAGAGGAAGGATTGCATTCGGTTCATGTCGGGCAGTGATCCAGTTCTGCCCCGGAGTGGGGCTTTCTGCGCTGGGACCACCTAGCGGGACCAAGCTTGCCTCCGGGCACTGCAGGTGCGAACGGGAATTGCCGATTGGCCCGCTGCCGCGCCGAGCGGCCGGAGCAACAATACATTAGCATTCGGCCTTGAGCGATACGGGGTATCCGGCAGGTTGCGACATGCGTGCATGAATGCCGGATTCCGGCTGCCGGCCGTCGGGTAGGTTGACCGCAGGTGCCAACCTTCGTCGCCGGCGCTCTTCCCGCGGTGCGGCGCCAGCTCGTGCGGCAGCGTGCAAGGCGGGTTCGGCCCAGGACCGAGTGGGCGGCGTGCCTCCCGCGGCCTTGGCGGCCGCCGCTGCCCTCGCTGCCGAGTCCCGTCGCGAAGCAAGTCCCCGATTCGGAGCGAGGGTCCGTTCCGTCCGCGGAGGCGTCGGTGCCGAGCGGCGCATGCTGGCGTCCGCCCGGCTGATCAGGGAGACCGACCCGACGTTTGGAACTTGCCCCGGCCCGCCTGCCAGTTCACTCCCGAGCCTCCGCGACGGACAGGGCGGTCTCGAGGAATCGCTGGCCGATCTCTGCGACGTCCTTCTCCCGCAGCAGCGCTGGGTCGAAGGTCAACGTAAGCCAAGTCCGATCGAGGGCGGTTACGGCGGCCAGCATCAGCGGATGCCGCTTGTGCAGGGCTCCGACGAGCTCCAGCCGCTCGAGCGCTCCGAAGTCGCCCGCCTGGCCGGGCCAACGCTGGAGGTGAGTGAACGAAAGCGAGCCCATGTCAGCCCACGGGCGCTGGAGATAGGCCCGGATCAAGGGCGCGGCGAGCGCCAGCGGCAGCATCGGCAGAATCGGACGAGACGGCACGGTCCACTCGCCTGCATGCCTCGCCCGGTCTACTTGCGCGCGGACGTCGAGGCACCGTTCCCGTAGGCTTGCATCCCCGGAGGGCCTCAGTCTCACGCGGATCCGGCTGGAGCCGTTCCCGAACCCCGCGAACTGTTCGCGCCGGATGTTCATCGGCACCCAGACGCCGACGCGGCGGTCGGGCGCTCCGTTGCGGGAGTTCCACCAGCGCGTCGTTTCGAGCGTCGCCGCAACGAGGACGTCGTTGTACGTGAAGCCGTCCCGCTCCTTCGACAGGCCCGCGAAGCGGCTCGGCGGCACGGTGATCGCGGACCAGCGGCGCTTCCCTGACGGGCGGCCCGCGCGCGTCCAGATCGGGTCGCTGCGGCCTCGGTAGGGATTCCGTCGCGCCCCCGGAGGCGCCGCCCGGAGAACCGGCTGACGGAAGGGCGCTGGGTGGCTGGGCTGGGCGGCTCCCTTGGCTACCCGCAGCTGATGCCGGAGCCACGCCCAAGCGCTCAGCAGGTCGGCGGCGCAATGGTGGAATCGGGTTGCCAGGCAGGCTCCCTGGCCGGAAGCGCTGCGAACGAGCATCTGTCGCACGGGTGGCTCCGAGGTCACGTCGAAGGGAGCATCGACGAATGCCTCCAAGACGCGGATCCGGGCGTCCGGCGGGCAAGGCGATTCGATCACGCCGCCCGCATCCGGCATTCGGAGCCAGCGTTTCCCGGTCGCGGCCGATCCCGTCGAGGGAAAAGCGTTTCGGGCGCTCGCGGAGCCTCTCCGCAGCGCCCTCAGGTCGAGCGGCCTCGAGAAATCGAGGATCAGCGCGAAATCAAGCGGGCTCGGCCTGCCGTCCATCAGCAGGCACACGAGATCCAGCGTGCCGAGCGGGGCCGAGTTGGTCATCCGATCCACCAACGGTCTCGTACCGGATGTCGCGACGGGGCAGCCACGACCGGCTCCCCGGAGCGGCCTTCCGGACGAATTGCAGCAACTCGATCCATGCGAGCTGAGGAAACATGTGGTGGACCCGATGCATGGACAGGCCGAACGAGAACCAGTAGGCGGGGAGCCCGAAGTAGTCGTGCGAGCGGGCCGCGGCGCTCCCCCGCGAGAAGCCCTCGTGCGTCAGGTAGGCGAATGGGTACCACAGCAGGAGCGACACTAGAATCAGTACGGGGAGCATTCCCCATAACAGCCTCCCGGGGCCCGCGACGACCAGAACTGGAAGGTAGCAGGCGGCGATACCGGCATAGTTCAGCAGCAAGTCTCGAGCGTGCTCGCGACCGAGCCTCCCGCGGCTCCGCAGCCAGAAGAACCAGTGATGGGGCATCAAGACGGCCCGCAGCGGGATTTCCCACTCGCTGCGCGGCTTGATGAAGAGATCAGGGTCGCGGTCCTCTAGGTTGGTGTAGCGGTGATGGTCCAGGTGCGTCTTCCGAAAGTTCGCGTACGGAACCATGCTCGGCACGAGCGCTACGCGCCCCCACCAGAGATTGGCGGCTCGGGACCGGCCCAGATGCCCGTGGGAGCCCTCGTGGGCCATTACCGTCCCGAGGAACACGAGCCAGGTGCGCACCAAGATATCGATGGCATAGAGCCAGCCGCTGGTCGGTACTAGGAACAGCCCGCCCATGCTGCCTGCCACCGAGACGCAGATGACGGCGCGGCTGAGGGCATGCACGCGTGAGCGAGGCCATCGGCGCCAGGCAGGCAAGCCTCTCTTGGGGCCTGCCCGTTCGAGCGGAACAGGCATATTCTCGACCGAGCCCGCACCACGAACCCGATCCCGGCATTCAGTCTAGCATGGCCGTTCCGAGAGCTTGGCGTCCGCTTGGGATCCCGCCGGACGCATCGGAGTCGCGTCGGCGAGCCACCGTCGCTCGGTCCACATGTTGTAGTTGATCGGTCTCGAGCGCCTATTTGCAGGGCCAGCCGGGGTAGCTGCAGCTCTAGTGTCGGCAAGCCCGCGGGAATCCGGTTGGATGCCTGTGTGATGGGAGCCGTGCCCCCGAAACACGGCGAGCGAACAGGCCTAGCCCGGCCTCCCAGCACCGACCCGATACTCCAGCGCGATGGCTGACCTCAAGATCGCCCGTGGTCGCGGTTGGCCTCGTGATTCAGGAGCGGCAGGGGCGAAGTATGTGCAACCGGGGTCCGAGTCTCGTCCCGACGCGAAGTGCCGGCACTGCATCCGTCCGGCAAGCTATCGGAGTGCCGCGTCCGGGGCCGGTCTCTCTGGAAACCTCCCGGCGCCGAAGCTGCCTTTGAGGCGGATAGCCCGGCGGGCGCTATGTGTTGATCGATCCTCCGTCAACGGCTATAGTCTGGCCCGTGATGAAGTCGCTCTCCGAGGACGCAAGGAAGGTCACGGCCCCGAGCACGTCGCGGGGGCGGCCATGTCGCTTCAAGGCCCTGCTGGCCAGGACCGAGTCGGCCGACATCTCGAGGTGCGACTCGTTTTCTAGGATGCTGTCGCTCAGAATGAGGCCGGGTGCCAGCGTGTTCACGCAGATGCCGTGCTCGCCGAGTTCCCTCGAGAGCGCCCTGGTGAGGGACACGACGGCACCCTTGGAGGTAATGTAGTGCGCCATGCGGGTCGGCTGCCCCTTGTAGGCTGTCCCGGAGGACACGTTGATGATCTTCCCTGACCCGCGCCCGATCATTGCAGGGGCGACGTGCTTGGCCATCAAGAAGCTGCCCCTGACATTGACAGCCATGACGCGGTCCCAAAGGTCGGCTTCGATCTCCTGGAATGCGACGGGAGCGAGGGACGCGTAGACTGCGGCGTTGTTGATGAGCACGTCGATCCGCCCGAAACGGCCCAGCACTTCCGAGACCAGCCGCTGTACAGCGGCCTCGTCGGTCACGTCCGTCGGGATCGCGCAGGCGTTCCCGCCTGCATTCCGGATCGCGTCGACCACCCCGGCTCCGTCCGCGATGTCGGCGATTACGCATGTCGCGCCTTGCGCCGCCAGTGCCTTCGCGTAGGCAGCGCCAAGCCCCTTCGCCCCGCCTGTGACGATAGCGACCCTGCCGTCCAGCCTAGCCGCCATGGTCTCGCTCGGTCCGTCCGCTCCAGACGGCCGAATCCCCGAGTGTACCGAAGACTCCGCCGGGTTCCGTAGATGCTGGCGCGTGGTGCGAGCGCGCTGCCTGCTGCAAGTCGGTATTCCGCCCCGTCCCGGCGGGACCTATGACAAGAGCTCCCGGCCGAGGAGTGTGCGAACCACGGGAACGGAGCGTTCCGGATGATCTCTCGCCTAGGCACTGCCGCGACGCAGGCCCGCGATGCCGGACGCGCGACCACACCGAGCGGACGCGGCACCCGGAGGCAGCCATTAGGGGCGGGCCTCCCGGCCAGGGCCCGCCGCGGATGCACGGAAGGCGAGTGCCTCGCGCCGTCCTCGGCGGAGTCGGACCTGCGCTGCCTCCGCTGGCATCGCGGGCAGAAGCCGGCAAGTCGACGGAATGCATGCAGCGGGGGCTGCACCTCCTCGGGGCACCAGACGGCGAGGTCGTCGATCGCGGACCGGTCCTTCCGCACGGGGGCTCGGTGCGAAGATCGGACACGGGCTGGCCCGGGCCGGCCTTCGGACATGATCCGACAGTTTTCAACCTCCTTGGCGCTTGCACTGCATTCGTCGATGACCGGGCGATAACGCAAGATAGGAACGTATGCGCGTCAGCCTCGCTCTAGCCCTGCTGTGCATGGCCGTCGGCTGCCAACAGCCCGACGCCGGGCTGTCCAATCTCTTCCACCGGTACTTCGAAGACTACCTTCGGGAAAACCCGGAAGTCGCGACCTCGCTGGGGCGCACCGACCACGACACGCGCTGGCGCGACTGGTCGCGCCCGGCGCTGGAGGCATGGAGCGGGAGGGTCGAGGGCTATCTCGCCGAATTGTCCGCATTCGAGTCCGCGGACTTGGGCGCTGACGACCGCATAGGTCTGAAGCTCCTGCGGCGCCAGCTCGAAGCGGAACGGGAAGGCCTCGTCTACGAAGCGCGCCTGGTCCGACTCAACCAGCTATTCGGCCTTCACACTAACGTGCTCCTCACGATGCGCGAGATGCCCGCTCGGACCGAGGCGGATTACGAGAACATGCTCGCCCGCCTGCGCGCCGTCCCGGCCTACATTGACCGGAGCATCGGCACGCTGAGGGATGCGATCGCCAGCGGAGTTGTCCAGCCGAGGCTCGTCACGGACATCGTGGTGCAACAGCTCGAGGCGCAGGCCCGGCCCGGCCCGGAGCAGGCTCCGCTGATAGAGCCGTTCCGCCGACTTCCGCCCGAGATTCCGGAAGCCCGCCGCCGGGAGCTGGCCAGCCAGGCGGAGCACGCCTATCGCGAGGCGTTTCAGCCCGCTTGGAAAAGGCTGCGCGACTTCCTCGCGCACGAGTACGCGCCGGCGGCTCGCCCGATGGTCGCGGTGACGGGCCTGCCGGACGGCCGGGAGATCTACCGGTTCTTCGTCCGGCATCACACCTCGCTCGACCTGACCCCGGACGAGATCCACGAGATCGGCCTGCGCGAGGTCGAGCGGATCGACCGGGCAATGGGGAAGATCGCGCGCGACGCCGGCTTCGACGGCACCTCGCGGGAGTACGAACGCCACCTGATGACCGATCCCCGGTATCTGTTCGAGAGCAAGCAGCAGATGCTGGCCTATCATCGCGACCTCGCGATGCGGGTTGCGCCAGAGCTGCCGCGCCTGTTCCGCAAGCTGCCGCGGCACCCGGTCGGGATTCGCGCCATCCCGCCTGACCGAGAGGCGGCTTCGGCGTCCAACTACAACGCGCCCGCGGCCGACGGCTCGCGGCCAGGCTGGTTCAATCTGAAGGCCTACCGGGCCGAGCGGCAGTCGCGCTTCGACAAGCCGGCCCTGGTGCTGCACGAGACCAACCCCGGGCATCACCTGCAGATTGCGTCCCAGCTGGAGCTCGAGGGGCTGCCCGAATTCCGCAAGATCTACCATTCCACGTCGTATGTCGAGGGCTGGGCTCTCTACGCCGAGACGCTAGGCGGCGACCTTGGCATTTACGACGACCCGCCCAGCCGCTTCGGTGCCCTCGAGAGCGAGCGCTTCCGGGCGCGCAGGCTGGTCGTGGACACCGGGCTCCACGCCAAGGGCTGGACGCGGCAGCAGGCGATTGACTACCTCGGCGACGAAAGCGAGGTGGACCGTTACATCGCGTGGCCCGGACAGGCTCTCGCGTACAAGATGGGCCAGCTCAAGATCCTCGAGCTCAGGTCCGCCGCGTGCGAGGCGTACGGGGCCGCGTTCGACGTCCGGGATTTCCACGAGGCCGTGCTGCGACACGGTCCCTTGCCCCTCGACATGCTTGCGGAGGAGGTCGGCGCGTACATCGCCATGGCGGATCCCTCGCAGCCGGGTGGCTGTCCCGACAGTTCGCTCGGGGACCTCGAGTAGCCGTCCCGTCCAAGTCTGGATGGCGTGTCAGAATAGGGTGGGATCCCAGTCGGGCACTCTCGCGCATGGCACAGGCATCTGATTCGCTGGCGGTGCTGTCCGGCCAGGACCTCACGCAGGCAGGGAACTACTTCGTCTCCAACTACCCGCCGTTCTCGGTCTGGCGGCGGGAGAAGACCTCCAGCGCCGTGGAGCGGCTCGGGCGGCCTGGGCGGCCCGAGACGCCGCTCGGCCTGTACATCCACCTGCCGTTTTGTCGCAAGCGCTGCGATTTCTGCTACTTCCGCGTCTATACGGACAAGAACCACGCGGAGATCGAGGCTTACTTGGACGCGCTGCTGCGGGAGGCGCGGCTGGCTGCCCGCCAGCCTTTCCTATCTGGGCGGCAGCTCGATTTCATCTATTTCGGCGGAGGCACGCCGTCGTACCTTTCCGGCAAGCAGCTCTCGCGGCTGATGGAAGGGCTGCGCGCGGCTCTGCCATGGCACGAGCCCAGCGAAGTGGCTTTCGAGTGCGAGCCGGGGACGCTGACCGAGCGCAAGCTGCGGACGATCCGCAGCTTCGGAGTGAACCGGCTCAGCCTTGGGGTGGAGAACTTCGACGACGAAATCCTGGCGGCGAACAACAGGGCGCATCGCTCCATGGAGATCTATCGCGCCTGGGACTGGCTGCGTCGGACCGGGTTCGATCAGGTCAATCTCGACCTGATCGCCGGCATGGTGGGCGAGACGGACGCCAAGTGGGCGCGCACGGTCGGGGAGACGGTGCGCCTCGCGCCGGACGCGGTCACCGTCTATCAGATGGAGATCCCCTTGAACACCACCATCTACAAGGGCATGCGGGAGCGGGGCGCGGCGGCCGCGCCCGTGGCCGACTGGCCGACCAAGCGGCGCTGGACGCGCGAGGCGTTCGACGCGCTGGAGGCGCAAGGCTATGCGGTAGGCAGCGCCTATACCGCGGTGCGCGACTCGTCGACGATCCGCTTAGTGTATCGCGACAAGCTGTGGGACGGAGCGGACATGCTGGCGCTGGGCGTTTCCGCCTTCGGCTACCTAGATGGCGTTCACTACCAGAACGAGCCTCACATGCAGCCTTATCTGGACAGGCTCGCGTCGGGTGCGCTGCCGGTTTCGCGGGCCCTGCCGGTCACCGCGCAGGAGGCGATGATCCGGCAGTTCGTTCTGAAATTGAAGCTCGGGCACCTCGACACGCGACAGTTCTCGGAGCGCTTCGGCGTGAACGTGACCGAGCGCTGGGGCGAGGAACTGGCGCTGTTCCAAAGGCACGGCATGCTCGATTTCGACAGCGACCGCATAGACCTCACCCGCGAGGGCCTGCTGCAGGTCGACCGCCTGCTGCACGCCTTTTTCCTGCCCGAGCACACGAACATCCGATATGCGTGACGGCAGCGCCGAAGGGGCGGCGGGAGAGCGCGGAGCTCGATCCTCCCCGGCGGATTGCGACGTCCTGATCCTCGGCGGCGGCCCGGCCGGTGCCACGGCGGCGGCCGTGCTGGCGGACAAGGGCAGGCGGGTACTGGTCGTCGAGCGCGAGCGCTTTCCGCGCTACAAGGTCGGCGAGTCTCTGCTGCCCTACTGTTACTTCCCCTTGGAGCGCATCGGGATGATCGAGAAGCTGCGCGCCTCGAGCTTCGTGAAGAAGTACAGCGTGCAGTTCGTGCTGATCGACGGCAGGGTTTCGGCGCCCTTCTATTTCCACCAGCACTTCGACCATCCCGCCTCGCAGACGTGGCAAGTGGTGCGCAGCGAGTTCGACCGAATGATGCTCGAGAACGCCGTCAGGAAGGGCGCGCGCACCATGATGGGGGCCAAGGCCAGGCGGCTCCTTATGAACGGTGACGCGTGCGAGGGCCTTCTGGTCGAGCGTGACGGCGAAGCCTTCCCCTTGCGGGCGCCCGTCACCATCGACTGCGGTGGCCGCCACGGATTCGCCGCGACGCAGCTGGGCTGGATCGTGCCCGACCCGGAGCTGAACAAGGTCGCCATCTGGACTTACTACCACGGAGCGATGCGGGACGAGGGGCTCAGGGAGGGTGCGACTACGGTCGCCTACCTGCCGGAGAAGGGCTGGTTCTGGTACATCCCGCTCCCTGACAACTTGGTCAGCGTCGGCGTGGTTGCCGAACGCGACTACCTGTACCGCGAGGGCAAGGACTTGGAGCGGGTCTGGTGCCGCGAGATTCAGGCGAACGAGTGGATCAAGGAGCACCTCGCGCAAGGGAATCGCTGCGAGCCGATCCGCGTGACGGCCGAGTACTCGTACCGGTCGCGCTACTGCGCAGGGCACGGGCTCGTGCTGGCGGGGGACGCCTTCACTTTCCTCGACCCCGTCTTCTCGTCCGGCGTCCTGCTTGCTCTGCTCGGCGGCGAGCGGGCCGCCCACGCCGCCGACGCGGCTCTCCGTGCGGGCGACGTTAGCGCGTCCCGGTTCAAGGAGTACGGCGCGGATCTCTGCAGGGGGATCGAGGCGATGCGCAAGCTGGTCTACGCCTTCTACGACGAGACGTTCAGTTTCGGGGCCCTTCTGAGGCGCTACCCGGATCTGCGCGGGGACGTGACGGACTGTCTCATTGGCAACTTGGACCGGGACTTCCGACCGCTGTTCAAGGCGGTGGGCGAGTTCGCGAGCGTGCCGCAGCCACTGTCGTACGGCGGAGTGCCGGGAAGCAGAGTCCTTGCGAGCCAGCCGAGCGCCGCCTGCACGCTTGCTCCGTAGGCCGAGCCGCCCGACGGGAAGCGTCGCGGCATCCCCGGGGCGGTAGACCGCCGGGATGCGGATGGAGCGGGCTAGGGCACCAGTTTCCTAGGGGAATTATGTATCTGATTGCCGACGACGCCATATCCGGCTAGGCGCACGGACTAGAGGGGCCGCCTCGGACGCCCCGGTGGAACCCGGTTTGCCGTGGAGAGGCTCCCCTTCCAGGCCGGCTGCCTGTAGGAATTGTCCGGGCTGGACTGCGGTCGCGGCGCGGGATTCCGGATCCGGAGCGCCCTTCGCGCTGAGCGTGAAGAGAGGCCGCAGCGGACCGGCAAGGCCGTGCTCAGGCCGCGACCGCGGCCTTGCCGACCAGTTGCCGGTAGGTCAGCGTCTTGCCGAGCAAGCCCCGCGCCTTGCGCCGCATCCGTTCCGCCGTGTCGCAGTTGGGGGCGTTTCGCTGTCCCGCGAACTCCGCGAGGTAGCGGCCCAAGTGACGGACGCTCATCCGGTGATAGGTTTCGTAGAGGCCGCGCTTGAACAGGGACCAAGATGACTCGATGCCGTTCGTATGCGCGGTCCCCCGCACGTACTCGCCGCCGGAGTGCTTGACGCCCTCGCGCGGGAACTCCGCCATGCCGGCGTATGCCGCCGCCTCGTCGGAGCGGACTTGCGCGCCCGGCGCGACCCGGCTGCGCACGAAGCCCTGCAGGTCGCCCTCGGTCGTGCCCGGCAGCGGCCGGGCGGCCACTTCGTTCGTGGCGCGGTCCCGCGCACCCGCCACGGGGGTCTTGCCGGCCGGCCCGCGCCCGGCCCTTCTTGCTCTCGTGCTTGTCGCGCTCCTTGCCGCCGACGTAGGTCTCGTCCACTTCCACCGGGCCGACTTCCGGCTGATGCCCGGGTCGCGGTGGAGCTTCATGCCGGAGACGCCCTTGAGGCCGGCGGTCAGCAGGACCATGGCGACGGCCCGGACGCGGTAGCCGAGCTTGGTGTCGGCCATCACGCTGCCGGTGCGCACGGAAAAGCGCTTGCCGCAACCGCGGCAACGGTACGGCATCGAAGGGTGGGCCGCGCCGGACTGCACGCTGGAGCCGCGGCAGCGGGGGCATGCCGGACCGTCCGGCCAGCGCATAGAGGCGGACCACTCTTCCGCGAATTCGTCATCGGGGAACATGGCAATCACTGCGATCAAGGTGATGCCTTTACGAAACCACTTCCCGGGACCGTTCTGCTTCGAAGTCTTCAACGAAGACCTCCTATATTGGAACTATTCCATCAAGAATATCCACTGACTGTCAACAGATCTCCGGAATAAATATCAAATTCATTCCTGATTACCAACGAACGTCAGCCGAGGATATGCTATACTGAAGGAGGTCGGAAATCTCTGCTAGGAAAGGGGATAGCAGATGAAACGCAATCGCGTGCAATTCCAGAAGGGACTCAGCCTGGGCAAGTTCCTGCAGCGCTACGGCAGCGAGGGGCCATGCGAGCAGGCCGTCTGCAACGCCCGCTGGCCGGACGGCTTCCGCTGCCCGGAGTGCGGCTCCCGCCGGCACTGCCGCATCCGCTCCCGCAAGCTCTGGCAGTGCAACGCCTGCCACCGCCGGACCTCCCTCGTCGCCGGCACGATCTTGGCCGCCACCAAGCTGCCGCTGACCGTCTGGTTCCTGGCGCTCCACCTGCTGACGCAGGGCTAGCACGGCGTTTCGTCGCTGGAACTGGCGCGGCAGCTGGGCGTGAGCCGGAACACGGCTTGGAAGATGAAGCACAAGCTCCTGCAAGTGATGAAGGAGCGCGACGAGCGCGTGCCGCCGGGCGGCATCGTGCAGGTGGACGACGCCTACCGGGGCGGGGAGCGGAGCGGCGACAAGCGCGGGCGCGGCGCGGCGGGCAAGACGCCGTTCGTGGCCGCCGTGCAGGTCAGCGCCGCCGGCCAGCCGGCAAGGATGCGCCTGAGCAGCGTGGCGGGCTTCCGCAAGAAGACGCTGGCAGCATGGGCCGGGCGGCACCTGCAGCCCGGCACGGAGGTGCATTCCGACGGCTTGGCCTGCTTGCGGGGCGTGGCCGACGCCGGCTGCGAGCACGTGCCGACCGTCACCGCAGGTGGGCAGCGGAGCTGCGGGGATTCCCGCTTCGTCCGGGTCAACACGATGCTGGCGAACGTCAAGCAGTCCCTGGCGGGAACCTGCCATGCACTCGACGGCAAGCACCTGCCGCGCTACCTCGCCGAGTTCTGCTACCGCTTCAACCGCCGCTACGATCTGGCGGTGCTGATCCCCCGCCTGCTCCACGCCTCCGTGCGCACCCCGCCCATGCCTTACCGTCTCCTAACCTTGGCTGAGTCTTGTGGGTAATCAGGAATTCATTGGGAATTATATATCTGAGTGCCGAGGGAATCAAGTCGGCAAATTATCAAGCCATTATAAGATTTCATATTTCTTCCGATTTTCCGTTGAAATTCTGTGGTATTTCTTGGTAGAATAGTTCCAGTAGGGGATACCGTAAATGAAGAAATCAGGTCCCGGAAAGTGGTTCCGTAAAGGCATCACATTGATCGAAGTGATCGCCATGTTCCCCGATGACGAATCCGCGGAAAAGTGGTTCGCCTCCATGCGCTGGCCGGACGGTCCCGCGTGCCCCCGCTGCCGCGGCTCCAGCGTGCAGTCCGACGCGGCCCACCCTTCGATGCCGTACCGTTGCCGCGGCTGCGGCAAGCGCTTTTCGGTGCGCACCGGCAGCGTGATGGCCGACACCAAGCTCGGCTACCGCACCCGGGCCGTCGCCCTGTTCCTGCCGACCACCGGCATCAAGGGCGTCTCGAGCATGAAGCTGCACCGCGACCCGGGCATCAGCCGGAAGTCGGCCTGGCACCTGGCGCACCGCATCCGCGCGTGCCGGGAGCGGGATCAGGGCCTGTTCGCCGGCCCGGTGGAGGTGGACGAGACCTGCGTCGGCGGCAAGGAACGCAACAAGCACGAGAGGAAGAAGGCCCGCGCCGGGCGCGGGCCCGTCGGCAAGACGCCCGTGGCGGGGGCGCGGGACCGCGCCACGAACGCAGTGGCTGCGCGGCCGCTGCCGGCCACCGCCAAGGGCGACCTGCAGGGCTTCGTGCGCGGCCGGGTCGCGCCGGGCGCGCAGGTCCGCTCCGACGAGGCGGCGGCCTGCGCCGGCATGGCGGAGTTCGCGCACGAAGCCGTCAGGCACTCCGGCGGCGAGTACGTGCGCGGGGCAGCGCATACGAACGGCATCGAGTCGTTCCGGTCCCTGTTCGAGCGCGGCCTGTACGGAACCTATCACCGGATGAGCGTCCGTCATCTCGGCCGCTACCTCACGGAGTTCGCGGGACGGCGCAACGACCGCGACTGCGACACGGCGGAACGGATGCGGCGCATGGCGCGGGGCTTGGTCGGCCGGACGCTGACCTACCGGCAGCTGACCGGCAAGGCCGCGGTCGCGGCCTGAGCGGCGCCCGCCGCGCCGAGCGCGGCAGCCCGCTGCGGGCGCGCGCTGCACGCTCGGTACGAGGGTCGCACCGGATCCGGAATGCCCCGGCGCGACCCCGGTCCGGCCCGGACCGTCCATGCAGGCCGTCGAGCGCCGGGGATCCGCTGTCTTCGGCCCTCGCAGGGCCTGCAAGCGGCTTGCAAGGGGTGCCCTGCCACCGCCAACCGGGTTTCACCGGGGCATGCGAGGCGGCCTCTCTAGTCCCTTCCTCGTCCAATCCGCTGGCAGGCTCGATTCAGATACGATCCCACCCCCCACCCCCCCTCTGTGCCCGCCGCGGCCGCACTCGCATGACCCCAGCTCGACACCCACCTCCCTGCTCACAGCAGTTCTAGTCGGATATGGCGTTGTCGGCACTCAGATATATAATTCCCAATTCATTTATGGATTGATAATTTGCCAAATCGGTTGCCTCGGAACTCGGGTATAAGATTCCCACAATTTCTCGACACGGACCTGACTTCTTCGGAGCCGTTCGCCAGCCTATTCTATGGCCGAGCCCGGCAGCAGGATCGCATGGACCCACGCATCGAGAAGCTCAGTCGACCACCTTCTTCGGGTGCCGCCTGACGCGCAAGCAGATCGCCGGCGTCTAGGAAACCGTGGAGACGTTCCCGGCCCTCAGACGCACCGAGCTGCGCCATACGATCCGCGAGCAGTTACGCTGGCAGACGCCCGGGGGCAACAGCCGCGTCCAGCTGGCCCTGCGCCTGCTGGCGGCGCTCGAGGGCCTCGGCATCGTGCAACTGCCGCCCTTGTGCGAGGGCCCAAAGCGCGGCAATCTTCCCGATTACCCACAAGACGCCGCCACGATCTGGAGGCGCTGGTCCCCCGCCTGCTCCACGCCTCCGTGCGCACCCCACCCATGCCTTACCGCCTCCTAACCTTGGCTGAGTCTTGTGGGTAATCAGGACGAAGATTGTCGCACAACCCCCGGAAACGCGCAAGCCGACCCGGATCGGCCCGATCTTCGTCCCACGGACTTGCTGCAACTGCCCGGAAACTAAGGGCTTGTGCGTTCTGTCACAAGAACTATATAAAGCATATGAAAGAGACTATCTCATGGATTCAGTTCGAATTTAACGTCTATATTCGTGACAATATCGACGGAAATTCCGTTTTTTATTGTCGGAAAGTAACGCCATTTCTTCATTGCATTGACCGCAGATTGCACCAGAATAGGATGACCTGACATGGCCCTAGCCTCCTTGATTGTTCCGTCCTTTGCAATGGTCACGCGGAGTCTAACCGTGCCCTCCACTCGCGCCCGGCGAGCGGTCATTGGGTACGACGGTTTGACCTGAACCGCTAGCTGCGGCTTGGTGAAGTCTCGCTTGGGCTGATCGAGCCTCGGAGCGGGCCTTGGACTTGGAGACTGCCTCTTGTCCGGGGTCGTTGTATCAGGCCTGTCCCCCAACGTGAAATTCAATTCGATGCTTGTGAGAACCTCGACGGGCACTCCGTTCAGCAGGGTCGGCCGATAGCGCCACTGCTTGACGGCGGCCAACGCCGCTGGGATCAAGAGCGGGTGGCCGGAGGTAGCTTGAGGACTCTGGACCGTCCCGTCCCGTGCAATGATTGCCGACAGTTTGACTGTGCCTTCGACACGAGCCTGCCGGGCGTGCGGAGGATAGCGCGGCCGGATCTGGTGCGTGAGTCGGGCCCTTGCGATGTTCCCTCCGATGCGAATCGGCTGCTTCGGGGGCACCGGCGCGTTCGTCGGAGCCACCGGCGACGCCGGCAGCTTAGCTAGGCGGTCCTTTGCCAGTGTGACCCAGAGACTGGCACCTCGCCTGCCATCGAATGTGTCAATGAAAGCTCCCAGGACTTCCGGGCTGTCTGAATCCCTCGCTTCTTGCCATGCGTCCTTCGCCAGTTCGCCGAGGTCCGGCTCGGCGACGGTCGGCGGCACGACGTGCGCGGCAGGTGCCGGATCGACCTCGGGCGGGAGAGCGGACGGGCTTGGCCCGGCATGAATCGCCTGCGTGTTCGGAGCTGTCGACGCATTGGATGGGCCGGTGCCGAGTATGTCCGTGGAAGCCGGTCTGGACTGCTCGGGATCCTGTCCGGGCTTCGGCCGCTGCGCGGCCTCTGCGGGGCGAGGCTGAACAGTCGGCTTGAAGGGGCTCCGAGCCCTTGGCGTGAGCGGCGGCACTTCCAGAGACTGCAATGCGACTCTCGGCACCGTGCCCGACCCGTCGTGCTGGATTGACGTACTCAGAGGCTGGTGCCCGACGGCTCGGAAATCGAGCTCGTACGTCCCTAGGGCCAGAGGTATTCCCGCCGTGTACGGTTGAGCCTCGTTGGAGAAGAACACAGCGGCATCCGAAGGTTCGACTTCGACTCTAAAGCTTGGGATGCTCGGCGCAGACGAGGATTTTCCCTGGGACTTCGCTGGCAAGGAAGTCGGCAGGTCCGTTGCTTTGTTTCCGCTCCCCACCGTGGAAGGTGTCGAGTCGGCTGCCTCAGTCCGGGTCGAGTCGTGCCATGAATTCTTGATTATAACCGCTGATTCTACGCATCCTATCACTGCAAATACAAGCGCTAATGCCATTATTTTTGACCGCCATATTCCGCTTGACTTGGTGTCCATATCCATATTGTAGACTGCCGATTTAGCAGTCCAATCGTTACGAATATTCAGATCTATTAAACCGGAATCTGGACCTCTATTTCTGTGAATAGATTGGAGCACTTGCAGGACTTTAGTGCAATCTTTTACGCGGTCGGACTCCCTCAACTCCAAGCACTGTTCAATCAATTCGAGAAGTCTCGGAGAGAATCGCCCTCGCCCGAGTTCGACTGCCCTAGGCATCGGATCGGGTCGCCCGCGCAACCTCGCCATCACCCGGCTCTCCACACGCACGGGACCATCGGAGCCGCTTGCGGAGCTCCCGCAAGCGACCATTCGCCACATGACGGCCCCCGCCGCGTACACGTCTGTCCAAGGTCCGAGATCCCCTTCCCCGACCTGCTCGAGGGCCGCGTACCCGGGGGTGTGCGGTGCGTTCGTCCTGGAGTGCTCGGCGAACGCTTGCTTCGCCGCGCCGAAATCGATCAGGACAGGAACCTCCTCGGCCTGCTCGGTTCTGCGTCGGATCAGGATGTTCCCGGGCTTGACATCGCGGTGGAAAATGCCGGCTTGGTGTAGCCTCTGCAGGCCTCTCAGCACGGGAACCATGACCGCGACTAGGTCGCGCTCCTCGAATCCCCGGCCCGCCGCCTCCCGCCTCGCGAGAAGTTCCGACAGCGGCATGCCGTCCTCGAAGTCCATGACGATGTAGGCTGTGCCGTTCTCAAGGAAGAACTCTCGATACGCCACGACGTTGGGCGAGCCCCTGAGTTCGATCAGGCGTTTCGCTTCCTCGCGGAAGCGCTTCATGCCGTCGTCGAAACAAGCCTTGGCAACCGTGCTCTTGGCATGGACGGCATCGCCCACGCGGACGCAGAATTCCTCCGGGAAGTACTCCTTGATCGCTACCGGATGCTCCAGCTGCAAGTGCGTGGCTTCGTAGACGACGCCGAAGCCACCCTGTCCCACTACGGACCGAGTGGCGTACGCCCGGTTCAGTACCGTGCCGGGGGGCAGGTACGGCCCGCGCCGGTAGGCGTCTGTCGGCGGGCCGGAGTCCTCCGCCGCGCCGGATTCCGGAGCATCCGGTCCGGTTGGGAGCGGGGCGGCGCGATGACCGCGTTCTTCGGGGCCCGTCTGCGACATTCCGGTCTCGGTGCCATCAGACGCACCGGCCGCCGATTCTGCGTACACATCCTTTCTAGCGCCGCTTCGCGAGAGGCCGACTGGATCCTCGCCGGGCCGGCGTTGGTCGTTCGAGTCCGTCTTGCTGCCGCCAGCCCAGACTGTCCGAGGTCCCAAGCCAGGGCAGTCCCTTGAGAAACCGTCTCGCAGTGCGGTGCGTCTTGAAGGGGGATGGTCGAGTGCCGGGCCGAGCCAGAGATCTGCGTGGCAGCGTAAAGGTCGCGATGGCGCTGTGTCAGTTCAGGCGGAGCCGTCGCGCGGCCGCCTCCATGCGGAGGAGACCCGCTGCTTGCACTGCCGGCGAAGTAGCCGGGCCCCTTCGAGGCGGGCTCGACTCGCCATTCGCGGAATTCCGGTCCGGTCCCCTGGCGGCGACGCGCTCCGGCTTCGGGTCCATGCGGGCGTCTGCCGGTTCCGCGAGCCGAATCAGCGGGACCCGGTCCTGGTGCGCACAATGGTGCCAAGCGGAAACTCGGAAACCGGTGCGTCCCGCCTGCTCGACCGAGCTCAAGGCTCGGCGCTTGGCTGGTCGAGCAGGCAGTCGCGGCTTGGCGTCGCGCCCTCCCGGGCGTGACTTCGACGGGGGCGCTAGATGACGAGGCGGTTGCAACCCGGCACGGGGCCATGACATTTCGTCGGCGAGAACTCAACGTCTTCTCCATCTCAGCGCTGGACCTGTTCGCCTCAGGCATGGGCGCGTTCATCCTGCTGTCGATCATGGCCTTGCCGTTCTTCCCGAATACCGGTGACTCGCGCGACCAGGTCGAGGCCGTGCAGGCGGAGCTGGCCCAAGCGATCCGGGACCGCGACCGTGTCGCGGAGAGGGCGCGCAGCCTTGAGGCCGTGCTGGCGCAAGTGCGGAGCGACGCCGAAGACAGCGATGCGCTGGCCGGAGCCCTGGACGAAGCTCTCGCCCAAGTCGAGCAAGCCCAGCAGAAGATCGCGGAACTTCAGGAGGTCCTGGCCGCGGCAGAGGCGAGCAGGAAGGCCGCAGAGGCGGGCAGGAAGAAGGAGGCAGGCAACCTCGCTAGGGAACGGGCCCTCGAGCGGGAAGTCGACGAGATCAAGGCCAGCCTCGCGGAATCGCGGAAGAATGTGAGCGAACTGGAGGCCGCTCTCGCAAAAGCCCGGATTCCCGACATGGACCTCGTGATCTGCCTCGACGTGACCTCCAGCATGACCGACCAGATCGCGGGCCTGAAGAATGAAATCGGGACGCTGGCACAGCTCCTGGACAGCTTGGCCCCGTCCGTAGGCATCGGGGTCATCGCGTTCGGTGACCGCACATGGGTCCCGCCGATCTACGAGAGAAGGATTGTCCCGACGTCCCGTCTTGCCGAGGTCCGCTCGTTCGTCTCCACGCTCAGGCCGGAAATGGACCGAACTAGGAACAGACTCAACAGGGACGGACCCGAGATGGTTGCGACGGCCGTGGAGATGGCGATCAACTCCAACTGGAGACCCGAGAGCGAGCGCCGCTACGTCATCGCGATCACGGACAACGCGGCGTATCCGGACAGGGAGGCGGCCGCGATTCGGGCAGCCCAGCTGTTCGCATCAAGCCCGGGCCAATTCGTCTCCACAGTCAGGGCGAACCTGAACGACAACAACCGAGATCGCCGGAAGGCCGACTTGTTCCTGCGTCAGCTTGCGCAGGTAGGCAAAGGCCAATTCGTCGACGCCGCGGGCGGGGAATCCTTCACTGGCAGCGTGCTGCTCGCCATTCTCGGGATCTGAGGGATCGCGGCGGGTTTGCAAGAATGCGAGGGGAACGCCGGTGAACGCAACCGCCCATGCCTTCACCCACGTCGGGCAGAGGCAGGAGAACCAGGATCGGTTGACGGTTCTGCGGTCCGGCGATGGCGACGGATCCCTGTTCCTGGTTGCCGACGGGCTGGGCGGTCATCGCGGCGGCTCGCTTGCCGCGCAGACTGTCGTGGACACCGCCGCCGATCTCTGGGCCCGGCGCGGACGCGACTGGCGGTCGGAGGACTTCCTGCGATCCTTGGTGAGCCAGTGCCACGAGCGGGTCAACGCTGCGGGCAGGGCGGCGGGTCTCGATCCGCGCTCCACGCTCGCCGCCCTGCTGGTGCGGGGCTCCGAGGCCGTTTCGGTCCATGCCGGGGACAGCCGCGTCATGCAGTATTCGCGGGCCGGCCTCGCCGTGCGCACCCTGGACCACTCCATGGCGCAGCTGAACGTGCTGCGCGGCGCGATCTCGGAGGCCGAGCTGGCCACGCACCCGAGCCAGACGCACTTGCTGACCCACGTCGGAGGCGAGGCCCCTCCGGACGCGGAATTCAAGCGGTGGCGCCTTGCGCGCGGCACTCGCTTCGTCATTTGCAGCGACGGTTTCTGGGAGATTTTTTCCGACGGCGAGATCGTCGCGCTGTTCGAATCCGCCGATCCGGGGACTGCCGTCGCCGCGGCCTACGAGGGCAAGCTGGCCGAGCTCGAGCGACATGACAACACCACGGCGATTCTCGCGGTGATCGATCCGGGGCCCCGCGTCGCGTGGTACTGGCTCTCGCTGGCCGCTCTCGTTGGCGCGGGCCTCGCCGCGGCGCTCCTGCCGGCCGGTCGGGACGCCCGCGGCCAGGCGACCTCGGCCGCGGGCCGCGCGACCGCGCTCTTCGCCGGCGGGGCGGGCCCGAGCTACTCCCTGGCGGCCCAAGCCGAGGGCCGGGAGGGGGCCGGAGCAAGGGAGGGCGGTAGTCGGGAGGGCGGCGCCTCCCCCGCCGAGGGGGCGTCGGAATCGGGCGGGCGCAGCGAGTCCGGCGGCGGGCCGGGCTCTCCCGTGCCGATCGACAGCCTGCACGTCAGTCTGGACAGGAGGCTGAAGACCGGGGAATCCCTCGCGAGCGCGATTGAGGACGAATTGCGGCAGGCGGGCCGGATCGGCCCCGCGGACACGCTCGCGCCGAAGGGCAGTCCGGGCCGCATCGGCGGGACGACCGTTTCACGCTTCGGCCAGACTCACGAGGGAATGCCGGTGTTCGCCGCGGAAGTGGTTGCCACGACCGAGGGGAGCCGCGTGATTCGCGTGGACGGCCATCTTGCGTCCCGGATTGAGGTTGACGGCCCGCCCGCGAGGGATTACCCGGAGACGGTGGCCCTGGCGGAACGGGCGAGCGGAGAGGACATCGATCCGCTCGACGAGGGTTCGCTCGTGGTCGTCCGGATGGACGGGCGAACGGACGTCGTCGCTTGGTCGGGTAGTGTCGCTACGGGGCGTGGCTCCGAGCGCGTGATCCTGGATCCTGCAACTGGTGCGGTCCTGTTCCGCGAGCCGCTGGTGCTCCAGACCGGTCGCCCGGCAGTTCGCTGAGTGCATGGCTTCCCGGAGTCGGCGGGGCCGGTGCGTCGCCGGCATCGGGCTGGGCACGATGCTCGCCTTCGCGGCCGGGGCGGACCGGGCGCGCGGCCAGGAGGGCGGCGCCGTCGCGCGGGAGGCCGAGGTCCTGTCTGTCCCGGCCCCTCCGGGCCTCGCGGATGCGGCAGCCGTGCAGCGCTGGGCGAACCGGGAGCTGCATCGCCTGCTCGGACTGGAGCGGACCGACCGCCTGCTGGTCGAGCCGGAACCCGCGCGCCTCGGGCGCGGCACCGTCTTCACTCTCAGGCAGTTCGCCGGCGGCCTGCCGGTGATCAATCGGGAGTCCCGCCTGGTTGCGGCGGACGACCGCCCCGAGGCGCGCCTGCTCGGCCGGCATGACCCGTTTCTGGGCCTCCCTCGGTCCGAGCCGCGGCTCGGACTCGCCGCGGCGATCCGGGCCTCCGGCTCGCCCGCGCAACGCGTTCTCGGGCAGAGGCTGGTGTTCTGGCCGGCGGGCAGCGATCTCGTGCTCGCCTACGAGGTCGAAGGTGCGTTCGCGAACCCGTCGGGCGCGCGTTTCGAGCGGGTCTACCTCGACGCCCGCTCGGGCCGCGTCATCGAGCGCCTTCCCATGGAATTCACGGCGGTTGACCGGCGGATCTACGACTTTGAGGACGCCTGCAGGGGATACGGAAGAGGTCGTCCGCTGGACATTGGCGATTCGACTCGCCTGGTCATGAGGGCGATCTCGGGGCATCTCGGGAGGAGCGAGTCCACCGGCCGGTCGTCTCGCGCCCCCGTCAACGCCGTCTTCGACTTGTTCGGCGAGTTTCACGGGTATCTCCGCACGACGCTGCAAATGGACAGCTTCGACGGACGCGGCGGGACCTTGCAGGGGCTGGTAGGCGTGAAGTTCCACAATCCCTACACGTGGCCCCAATGCGACGGAGACCAGTTCAATGCGGTTTGGTACAGCGGCCAGCGGCTGCTGGCGGTCACCGACGAAGGCTCGAAGTTTCCCGAAGTCATCGGCCACGAGCTCGGCCACGGGATCGTCGAAAGCGGGAGCGGTCTCATCGGAAGGGACGAGCCCGGCGCGCTTGGCGAATCGATCTCCGATGTGCTTGGCGCGGGATTTCGAGCGTGGCTGGAGACGCGAGGGCGCTTGGACTTGGATATACCGGACGAGATCTGGCGCCTGCGGTCGCCCGCCGGGCCGCTCCGCGACTTGCAGAATCCCCGCCGGGTCGGCCGCATGCCCAACCACTACAGCGATTACCGGTGGATGCACGAGGACCACGGCGGCGTGCATGTCAACTCTTCGATCATGAACCAAGGCCTTTACTTGCTCGCGGCGGGCGGGCGGCACCCTGACCGGCGATCGGGCCCCGCGGTCGTCGGTATTGGCATGGCCAAGGCTCTGGAGATAGTCGGGCGCGCGGCCGTTCACCTCCTGACGCCGAACTCCAGCTTCGGCGACGCTCGCTTCGGTTTCGCCCTCGCTGCGGAGCTCTTGCACGGCGAAGGCTCGCGGGAATGGGTTTCGACCCACCAGGCGATGGACGCGGTCGGCGTGCCGGGCACGTGGGTTCTCCCGGCGGCTCCCGATCCGGACGGCATATCGGATCCGGAGGAAGGGGAGACCGTCTCCCGGAGCGGTGGCGGCAGGGGAGCCTCGGCGCCGCCCCGCGACCCTGTTGCCGGAGGGGGAGCGCCTCCGACCGTGCCCGGCCCCGCGCCCCCGCACGCGGAACCGCCGGAGGACTCGCCCGGCGGGCCGGGCAGGCCCCCGGGCGACTCGAGGGCAAGCGCGTGGATCGGCGCGGCGCTCGCCCTGCTGGTGGTCGCGGCCCTAGCCGGCTGGGCGCTCTCATCCCCGATGCAGGCGCGGCGCCGGGCGTCCGCCTCCCCGCCGCCGGTCCCCGCGCCGGTGAACCGCCAGGGCCCGGCCTTGGTTCCGATCGGGCGGGCCGCTCCCGCGGTGGCCGCCGCGCTCGTCCCGCTCGACGGCTCGGGCCGAATTCCCTTGGACCCGCGTCTCTTGATGTCGCCCGAGGGGCTTGTGGTCGGGCGGGGAAGGAATCGGTGCGACGTGAGTCTCCGGGACCTGAATGTATCGCGGCGCCACCTTAGACTCCGGCTCGAGAACGGGGCGATCTGGATCGAGGACTTGGATTCCACCTGCGGCACGCGCCTCGGCGCGCTCGACGCGGAGCCGTACAGGCCCTTGCGGGCGGGGAGCGGCGACGTAGTGCGGATCGGGAAGAGTGCCTACCGGCTCGATTTGGGCTCGGCCTAGGGTGCTTGGCCGGCCCGTCCGCTGCGTCCGCTCCGCTGGTCGCCGGTCCCGCGGCGGCCGGCGGGCCTGTGCCACCATGTAATCTGGAGGGTGGTTCGATGAAGCTGGCGCAAGTCTCGCATGGGGGCGAGACCCTTGCGGCCCTGCAGCGGGAGGGCGGATACCTGACCTTGCCGGGCACGACCGTGAACGCGCTGCTGGAGGAGGCCGACGCGAGCGGCCGGACCGTGGAGAGCTTGGTGGCGGGTCGCGCCACGGGCGAGCTCGTGCAGGGCGCGGCGCTGCTGCCCCTGCGGCCCGCCGAAGTGTGGGCTTGCGGCTGTACCTACGCCCCCAGCGCAGATTTCCGGGACGGCGAGCTCGGGACGACAGACGGCATGTACTCCTACGTCCACAAGCAGGGCCACCGTCCCGAGATCTTCTTCAAGGGAACCGCCCGCGTCTGCGTGGGCCCGGGCGAGATGATCGGCATTCGCCGGGACTCCACGTTCACCGCGCCGGAGCCCGAACTGGCCGTCGTCATCGGATCCACCGGCGCGATCTTGGGCTACACGCTGGGCAATGACGTCTCGGCGTGGGACATCGAGCGCGAAAACGCCCTGTACCTGCCCCAGTCGAAGGTCTACACCGCCTGCTGCGCTCTCGGTCCCGCGCTCGTCACGCCGGGCGACGTCCCCGATCCCTACTCTCTGAGCATGTCCTGCACGATCAGCCGCAACGGCCGGTCCACGTTCGAGGGCAGCGTCTCGACGGACAAGCTGCGCCGTACTTTCGAGGAGTTGATCGGCTACCTCCGACGCAGCAACGCCCTGCCGACCCCCACGGTCGTGCTGACCGGCACGGGGATCATCGTCGGGCAGGAGGCCGCGCTGCAGCCCGGCGACGTCTGCTCCATCCGGGTGCCGGAAATCGGCACGCTGTCGAATCCGGCGGGTCTCGTCTAGGCCGCTGCCGCCCGGGCCGCGGCCTCCACGTCCCGGAAGACTCGCAGCGAGTTCCCGCCCAGCACCTTCTCGACCTGCGTGTCGCTGAAGCCTCTCGCGGACAGGCCCGCGGCGATATTCGGGACTTTCGAGATGTCCTCCATTCCGGCCGGCAACTCGCCGTCCACGCCGTCGAAGTCCGATCCCAGGCCCACGGCTTCGATCCCGCCGACGCGGACGGCGTGCTCGAGGTGATCGAGGAGCACGTCGATGGCGGGCCGGCCGATCGCGGCCAGCTTGGCTTGCAATCGGGCTACGCCGCTCGTGCCCGCCCGGGGGTTCTCCGAGTTCCACTCCCGGCTCCGCCGAGCGTAGTCGTCGTCTAGGAAGGCGTTGTAGTAGTTGATGTGGACCACCCCGCCCCGTTCGGCGGTGGCGCGGATCATCTCGTCCGACATGTTCCGCTTGTGCGCCGCGATGGCGCGCACCGAGGAATGCGACGCGATCACCGGCGCGACGGACGCTGCCAAGGCGTCCCAGAATGTCCTGTCGGACACGTGAGAGATGTCGACCATCATCCCGAGGCGGTTCATTTCCGCCACGACCTCGCGTCCGAACTCCGACAGGCCGGCGTTGGCGTCGCTGCCGGAGGAGCCCGCCCAGGCGGTGTCCTTGCTATGCGTGAGCGTCAGGTAGCGCCCGCCCAGGCGGTAGAGCGTGCGCAGCGCGGCTAGGGAGCTGTCGATCATGTGCCCGCCCTCGATCCCGAGCAGCACGGCGATACGGCCCTCGCGGACCGCGGCCTCGATCCCGGCGGTCGACGTCGCGACGGCCAGGTCGGCGGGAAAGCGCTCGGCCTCGCGATAGATCGAGTCGATGATCTCGAGTGCCTCGCGGAGGGCTTCCGGCTCGCTGCGCCGGGCGGCGCTGGTGTAGACGGAGAAGAACGCCGCGTTCACGCCGCCCTCGCGCATGCGCGGGATGTCGACCTGCCCGCGCTCGTTCCGCGCGCCGAGGTCGTAGCCCCCGTCGCGGAAGAGCATTGGCGTGTCGCAGTGCAGGTCGATCACCGGGCGGAGCGCGCCGGCGCGCTCCCGGTCGCCCGGCGTCCCGGGTTCGGAGCCGCCGTCGCGGCTCGCGCCGCAGCCCAGGCCCGCGACCGCCATACCGACGGCCCAGCGCCGGCGCGTGATGTCCATACTGGGATTGTACTGTTCGCGTCCCATGAGCGACCGTTTCGTCGAGGCGCTGGCTTACGCCGAGTCCCTGCACCGGCGGCAGCGCCGGAAGGGCAGCGGCTGCCCGTACCTAGCTCACTTGATGGCGGTGGCGTCCCTTGTCATGGAGGCCGGCGGCAGCGAGGACGAGTCCATCGCCGCCCTGCTGCACGACGCGGTCGAGGACCAGGGCGGCTCGCGCACGGCGGCGGAAATCCGTCGGCGCTTCGGCCGCGAGGTCGCGGAGATCGTCGCCGCCTGCTCCGAGGACAAGGCTCTCGACTGGCTCGAGCGCAAGCTGGCGGCCGTGCGCCGCACTGAGCGCTGCGGGGCGTCGGCCCGGCTCGTCCTCTCGGCCGACAAGCTGCACAACGCGCGCTCGATTCTTGTCGATCTCCGCCGGCACGGGGACGGGATCTGGGACCGCTTCACCGGCGGGCGGGACGGTTCGCTCTGGTACTACCGGGCCATGGCGGACGCGCTCGGGCGGGCGGGCGGCAGCCCCCTGCTCCCCGACCTCGAGGCGGCGTTGAGCGAGCTGGAATCCCTCGCTCTCCAGCGCCGTCGGGGCTAGCCGGCCCGCTCGAGAATGATGTTCGAGCCGGGTGCCTCGCGGCACCGCCAGCCGTCGGGCACGTGCATGCTGGCAAAGCGCGGTTCCCCGGTCGCTTCCGCCAGGTCGGGCTTGTCGTTGCCCGCCGTGCGCCCGATGGCTTGGATCCGGGCGGTCACCGCCTCGGCGGCGCGGCCCGCATGGCGGTAGCCGTAGCGGCGCTCGTGGATCCGCTCGAACTCGGCGGCGCGGTCCGCGGGCACGTTGATTTCGTAGGACTGGCCCGCGTAGCGCATGTCCAGGGTGCCGACCAGCTCGACGGTCTCGAAGCCCTGGGCCCGCATGTCCCGCCTGGCTGTTCGGGCGAGGCGCTCGAAGGCCGCGCCCGCCTCTCCGCCGAGCACGCTTTCCGAGTAGTCGCGGACGCAGTCGGCCACCAGCATGCCGAGGGCGGACAGCACGCCCGCGCGCGCCGGCACGACCACTCGGGGGATCCCCAGAGATTCGGCCAGTTCGCAGGCGTGCAGGGGCCCTGCGCCGCCGAAGCAGATCATGGCGTAGTCGCGCGGGTCGTGGCCCCGCTCGACCGAGACCGCCCGGACGGCTCGCTCCATCTTGGCGTTGGCGGCGCGCACGATGGCGGCCGCCAGCTCCCTGACGCCGATGCCGGCTTGGGCGGCGGCGCGCGCCGCGAACTCGCGGGTCCGGTCGGCGTCGAGGCGGATCGTGCCCTCGAGGAACGCCGCCTGGTCGATGCGCCCCAGCAGGAGGTCCGCGTCGGTGACGGTGAGCTCCTCCCCGATGCCGTAGCAGGCCGGGCCGGGAGCGGCGCCCGCCGAGCGCGGGCCGACGCGCAGCGCGGCGCCTTCGTCGAAGTACGCCACCGAGCCTCCGCCGGCTCCGATGGTCTGGATGTCGAGCATGGGAACGCGCACCGGCAGGCCCGCCGCCGCGCCTTCCGTCGTGTGGCCGGGCTCGCCGTTGTACAGGGCCACGTCTGTCGATGTCCCTCCCATGTCGAAGCTCACGAATCGCTCGATCCCCAGCAGCCGGGCGACGGCTGCCGCCCCGACCAGACCCCCGGCCGGCCCCGACAGCACTGTGCGGACCGCCTGCTCGGAGGCCTCCGCGGCGGACATCGAGCCGCCGTTCGACTGGAAGACGCGCAGGCGCGCGCCCGGGAGGCTGCGCTCCAGCGAGTGGATGTAGCGGCGCATGAGCGGGGAGACGTAGGCGTTTACCACCGTGGTGGCGGCCCGCTCGTACTCGCGGTACTCGGGCAGGATCTCGCAGGACAGGGAGACCGTGTGCCCGGCCGCGCGCAGCGCCCGCCCGACCCGCCGCTCGTGATCCGGGTTGGCGTAGCTGTGCAGCAGGCAGACCGCCACCGAGTCCGCGTCCCCGATGCGGGCGGCCAGCGAGCGGACCTCGCTCTCGTCCAAGGGGCACAGGACCGATCCGTCGTGCAGCACCCGCTCGCGGACGCCGTGCTTGTCCCGCTCGGCCACGAGGGCCTGTCGCGGCGGCGGCCGCAAGTCGTACAGCGCGGGGCGATTCTGCCGGGCCAGGTCCAGTAGGTCCTCGAAGCCGCTCGTGGCGACCAAGGCGGTGCGTGCGCCGCTGCGTTCCAGCAGCGCGTTGGTCGCCACGGTCGAGCCGTGGACCACCTCCGCGACCGCGAGCGCTCGCAGCCCGTGGAGGATCGCCTTGGACGGGTCGCGCGGCGTCGACCGCAGCTTGAGGCTTCGCAGGCGCGACCCGTCCCACGCGACGAAGTCGGTGAACGTGCCGCCGCTGTCAACCCCGACCCGCATCGAAGGACCTCGCTGGCGGACTGCCCGCCGATCTCGCGACGGCAGGAGGCAGGTCCTGCGGAGCTGGCCGCATGGCCGCGACTACCTGGAACCGCCGCACGACGCCCGTATCAGGTCCTCCAGCACGCCCATGTCGATGTCGGACAGCCTCTTGATGTACAGGCAGCCGCGACCGCGCCGGTGGTCGCCTAAGGATGCCAGCCGGTCCGCCTGGGAGTCGAGATCCAGCATGAGGTAGACTGTCAGGCGCGCTTGCGCGGCGAGAATCCCGTGCGGAACCACGTGCCGGTCCGCCCGCTCGGGTACCGGTAGTCGTACGACCCGAACCCGACGATGCTGCTGCCCCACATGCGCGTTTCCCCGGCGGTCCGGCGCATCGTTTCGAAGAGGGCGAGGCAGTCCGCGCGGCGCGCGCGGTCCGTGATCGCGTCGATGAAGGTCTGCGGGCTCGCCTCGGTGGGCTTCGTCTTGAGCGCGGCCATGGATTCATTGTCGCCGCCCGCCCTCCTCGCTGCCGGGATGCCGTCCAGCGTAACGCGGCTCGCGGCCCACGCGCCAGAATGAGTTGAGGCCCGTCGCGGCATGAGAGACCGGCGAATCTCCCGCTACCGGATTCTCGAGCCGCTCGGTGAGGGCGGCATGGGAGTCGTCTACAAGGCCGAGGACACGAGGCTCAAGCGCGCTGTCGCGCTGAAATTCCTCTCCAAGGAAGTCACCGGCGTTGGGGTCGACGCCGAACGCTTCCTGCGCGAAGCCCAGGCGGCCGCGTCGCTCGACCATCCCAACATCTGCACGGTGTACGAGATCGACGAGCAGGACGGCGAGACGTTCCTCGCCATGGCCTACCTGGAGGGCGAGTCCCTCGACCGGCGGATTCAGCGCGGGCCGCTGCCGCTGGACCTAGCCTACGAGATCGCCCGGCAGGCCGCGGAGGGCCTGGCGGCCGCCCACGCGGCAGGCGTCGTGCATCGCGACATCAAGCCGTCCAACATCATGCTCGGCCAGGACGGCTCGGGGCGGCCCGTCGTGAAGCTGATGGACTTCGGCCTGGCCAAGATCTCGGGCGCGTCCAAGCTGACCCGGGCGGACGCTCGCATGGGCACGGTCGCCTACATGTCTCCTGAGCAGTCGCTGGGCGAGGATGTCGGCCCCCGCAGCGACCTGTGGTCGCTCGGCGTGGTGACGTACGAAATGGTGGCGGGCGACCCGCCGTTCCGGGGCCATTACGACCAGGCAGTGCTGTATTCGATCCTGAACGAGGCTCCGGCCCCGCTCACCTCGCTCCGCTCGCGGGTGCCGATGGAGCTCGAGTGGATCATCGAGAAATGCCTTGCGAAGTCGCCCGCGGACCGCTACCGGGAAGCCGGCGAGCTCGTGGCCGACCTCGAGTTGCTGCAGCGCCGATCGGCGAGCGGGCGCACGTCCGTGCAGCTCATCGACGGGGAAGGCGAGGAAGCGGACCGTCCCTCCGTCCCTTCCGGGGGGAGCCTTTCCGCATCGGCCCGCAAGCCCGAGACGCCGGCGCCGGCCGCTACGGCGCGCGGCCCGGTGGCGCCCCGCCGCTGGATGGTGCGCCTCGGTCTCGCGTTCGCGGTGGGTCTCGCCTTCGTCGCCGGCCTGGCGGTTCCGACCGGGGGCGGCGCCCGGCCCGGCCAGCTGCGACGCTTCACCCTGCGCCCGATCGAGGCCGGCATGTCGGATCGCCGCATAGGGTCGCTCGCGATCTCCCCGAACGGGCGATTCATTGCCTTCAGCACCACCGGATCGGGAGGGAGCCTGTGGCTGCAGCCGCTCGACCGGCTCGAACTCCTTCGCGTCGACGGGACCGATGGGGCGCGGGAGGTCTTCTGGTCGCCCGACAGCCGTTTCGTGGGCTTCGTGACCGGCCAAGGCATCGGCAGGGTGTCCGTGGAGGGCTTGGTGGCGACGATGCTGGTCGAGGATTCCGGCATTGGCCACGTCAGCGCAGCCTGGACACCCGACGGGAAGTCCATCGTCTTCAGCCGCGTGGGCGCGCCCCTGATGTCGGTGTCGGCGCTGGGAGGCATTCCCAAGCCCGTCTTCGAGGGATCCCAGCGACGCCGTTCGAGCGTCACTAGCCTCGCCTTGGTGGGCGCGAGCGACGGCGAGCAGGTGCTGCTCTATTCCGAGCGGACCGTCGACGGAGACTTCGTCATGGCCCGCCGCTTGGCGAGCGAAGCGGCGGGTGACGCTGTCCGCGTGGTCGAGGGCACGGACCCGGTCTACTCCGAGTCCGGCCACATTGTGTACCAGCCCTCGGCCCTCACGCCGGCGCTGTCGGCGCTCCCGTTCTCGCCGGACGGCCTGGAGCCCTTGGGCGAGCCGTTCGTGATCGCTCGGGACGCGACGGAACCGTCGGTCTCGAGGGACGGCACGCTGGTGTACATCGACACTCCCGAGACGCTGCAGATGCGCCTCTCCTGGTTTGACCGTCGGGGCGGGCGGCTCGGGGCGGCGGGACGCCCCCAGCCGCGGATTCTGGGGCCGCGCGTGTCGCCGTCCGGCGACCGGGTAATCGTCGCGGGAGTCAGCGGGAGTGCCGTCGAACTGTGGCTGCACGAGTCGAGCCGCGAAGTGATCAGGCGGCGGACGTTCGACGACCGGGTCGAGCCGGGCGCGGTCTGGTCGCCGGATGGCCGCCAGGTCGCGTTCTCGCACCGCGGCACGCCGGGGGTCGCGGTCGTTGACGTCGACGAGAACAGCCCGGCGCGGTCCCTGTACCCCGGGCCGGGCGGCGCGGTCAAGCCTCTGGATTGGTCGCGGGACGGCCGCTATATTCTGGTGCAGATGCGCCGCCGCTCGGGGGACAGGAGCTCGTCCGACTCGGCCGGAAGCGGGCCGGGCAGGCGGGTCGTCCCGGGGGCGTCCCCTCGGATCGCGTACCTGGAGCGGGTCGGAGAGGACTGGGAAATGGGGGACTTCCTCCCGGAGGGCCCCTTCACGGTCGATAACGCGGCCTTTTCGCCGAACGGCAGGTATGTCGCCTACGAGAGCAACGAGTCCGGGGAGTTCAACATCTACGTCAGGCCGTTCCCGGCCGGCGACCGGCACTGGCAGGTGTCGACCGAGGGCGGGCGGCTCGCCCGCTGGGGGAGCGACGGCCGGGCTCTGTACTTCGTCCGGGACGATACGCTGTTCGCCGTGCCGGTTGGAACGCAGGAAGGCTTTCGCATGGAAGACCCGCTCCGGCTCTTCTCGCACGAGAGGCTGAGTGGTCCACGGCGATTCGCGACCTACGACGTCGGGCCCGGCGACCGCTTCGTGATCGCGGAGTGGGTGAGTGGCCCGTCGCACCCGGGCATCCGCATCGTGCTGAACTGGCTGTCCGAATTCGCCGCGCCCTGACCCCGGCGCGAGGGGTCAGTCCAGCGCGCCGACGGGTCCCTGACGCTCCGAAGGCCGCAGCCTGATCTCGACCGGTTCGCCGAGGAAGCGGGGCTGCGTGTCGAGCACGTTGACGTCCAGCAGCGCCTTGAAGCGTGCGCCCAGTTCGCGCAGCTGCGCCGTGTACGTCGGCGCGCCCGTCGGATCCTTGGCGCAGTAAGCTACCGCGTCCAGATCGAAGTGCATGGCTAGGTATAGGGCGCGGGCCGCATGGGAGCGCTGCGTGACGACCGTGAAGGAGCGCTGGCCCATGACCTTGTCCGCGCGCACGATTGAGTCGAACGTGCGGAAACCGGCCTGGTCCTCGGTGATCGAACCGGCCGGGATGGCGCGCTGGACGAGGTCGCGCTTCATGACGAACGGCTCGTTGTAGTAGCGGCTGGGATTGGACCCGCTCACGATGATGTGCCCTACCTTGCCGCTGTGGAACAGTTCGGCAGCGGCGTCGATCCGAGCCTCGTAGAAGGCGTTGTCCGCTCCGCCTCTTGCGTTGGGCGACGTGCCGAGTACCAAGGCGACCTCCCTCCGCGGCAGGCTCGCGATGTCGTCGTAGAGGCGCGTGCTCGCGATGTCATCGACGTGAACGCTGACCATCCAGACCGACGCGGCTGCGGCGACGGCCGAGATCCCCGCGGCTGCGGCACCGGCAGCGAGAGTCCTGCGGGAAAGGAAGCGCATCGCCGGGACGGGCGGCCGAGTGTCCGCCAAATTCTCCTGCTTCGTATTGTCGCAAAGACGCGGCGTCGCGACGGTAGAATCGTGCCATGAGAATCCTGCACGGACTCGCCGCCGCCCTACTGCTGGCAGGTTGCGCCGTCGCGCCGGAGGGCGCCCCCGAGCGGCCGAACTTCCTGATCTTCCTGGTCGACGACTTGGGCTGGACGGATTTCGCCTGCTACGGGAGCGACTTTTTCGAGACGCCCAATATCGACCGGCTGGCGGCCGACGGCGTGCGGTTCACCCACGGCTACGCCGCCTGCACCGTGTGCTCGCCCACGCGGGCGGCCCTGCTCACCGGGCTCTACCCCGGGCGGACGAACGTCACGGATTGGATTCCGGGCCACCGCCGGCCCGACGCGAAGCTGCGGCCGCCGGAGTGGACCATGCGGCTCGAGCATCGCTACACGACCCTGGCCGAGGCACTCGGGGCCGAGGGATACCGGACCGCCCACGTGGGGAAGTGGCACCTCATGCCGCGGCTGGACTCCGACGAGATGCTCGAATTCGCTCCCGACCGGCACGGCTTCGAGATCAACGTGGCGGGCAACGAATGGGGGGCGCCCGGCAGCTACTTCCATCCGTACGAGCGAGCCGGGCGGCGCGTGTACCCCCTGCCCGAGGGCGGGGCCGAGGGGGACTACCTGACCGACAGGCTGACTGACGAGGCGCTGGGCATCCTCGAGAGCTATCGCGAGGAGCCGTTCCTGCTCTACTTCCCGTTCTACACGGTCCACACTCCCATCCAGGCCAAGCCCGAGGACCTCGCGCGATTCGAGGGCCGGGTCGATCCGGCGAAGCGCCATCGCAACCCGGCCTACGCGGGCATGCTGGCGGCCTTGGACCGCAGCGTCGGGCGCGTCCGCGCCAAGCTGGGAGAACTGGGGATCGCGGACGAGACCGTGATCGTTCTGACCGGCGATAACGGCGGGCTCGATCGCAAGGGCCGGGACGGCCGAATGGGCAACCCGACGGAGAACGCCCCGCTGCGGGCCGGAAAGGGATCGCCCTACGAGGGCGGCGTGCGCACCCCGACGATCTACTACTGGCCCGGTGTCACGACAGCGGGCACGGTCAGCGAGGTGCCGGTGATCACGATGGATATCTATCCGACGGTCCTGGAAATCGCCGATGCCCCCGGGGAAGTCGAGCACAACCAGCTGGTGGACGGCGTGAGCTTGGCCGCTCACTTGCGCGACCCGAGCGCCGTGCCGGATCGCGACGCGCTCTACTGGCACTATCCGCACTACCACCCGGGCGGGGCCACCCCGTACTCGGCGATCCGGCAGGGGGACTGGCGCCTCGTGCATTTCTACGAGGACGGCCGCGTCGAGCTGTACAACCTAGCCGAGGACGTAGGCGAGGCGAGTGACCTCGCCGGCGAACTTCCCGAAAAGGCCGAAGAGCTGCTCGGCGCGCTGGACGCATGGCGCGCCGCGGTCGGAGCGCAGGATCCGGTTCCGAACCCGGACGCGAAGTAGCGTCGACACGCCGAGGCGCGGCGGCAGGACATCTGATTGCGAAGGATTTCGAGTCCCTTTCCGCCCTGATGACGAAAGAGAAATCTTTGCGATCTCGTGTTTTGGAATATTGATTCTTGATTTTCTAACGCGAAATTGAATGATCGGTCAACAGTGAATTCGATACAAATTCCGTCATGAGTCTTGCACAAGAAGGCAGATTATCTGTGGATCATTTCCATGGATTTCGAGAGAGAAAGGCAGATTCACAAATCTCACAACAAGAATCCTATTAGAGATTCTGTCCACACTATAGTTCGGTTGATTGAGATTCATCCGTACCTCATGCACGCGTAGATGACAATCCAATTCATGCTGGATCGCGCCCATTCAACTCCGAAGTGCGACAGGCGCCGAGCCACAAGATGGCAGGGAGGGGAGAGGGGGGGCAGCGAGCGGTGGTGTCGCGGCAGTAGGCTGGTAGGTGCTGGAAGGAGCAGGGAGGCAGATGCGGAAGAGCTACACGCACGTGACGCAGGAGGAGCGCTGCCGGAGCGAGACGCTGCGGGCCGCGGGCTGGGCGGGCTGGGGAGCGGACAGGATCGCCGGGCAGCCGGGCCGCAAGCGGGCCACGATCTACCGGGAAGTGGGCCGCAACGGCCGACCGGCGGAGGGCGAGCGCGCGGCGAGCTACAGCTTGGGGAGCGCGCAGGAGCGCGCGGAGCGGCGGCGGCGCGCGGCGTCGTGCCGGCCGCGCCAGCTGACGTCGGCGCTGCGGACGCGGAGCGAGGACTGCCTGCGGCAGGACTGGAGCCCGGAGCAGGAGCCCGGAGCAGGTCGCGGCGCGGCTGAAGCGGGAAGGGGCGCTGGAGATCAGCCCCGAACGGATCTACCAGCGGGTGCGCGCGGAGCGGCGGCAGGGGGGCCGGCTGTACCGGCACCCGAGGCAGGGCGGCCGCAAGCGCGTCCGGCGGGTCGGCCGGACGGCGGGCCGCGGCCTGATCCCGGGGCGCGCGGACATCGCGGAGCGCCCGGCGGAGGCGCGAGCGCAGGCGCGCGTCGGCGACCGGGAGGCCGACAGCGTGATCGGCGGGCAGCGCCGCGGGGCGCTGGTGACGCTGGTGGATCGGTTCTCTAAGTACCTGCTAGTGCAGCCGGTTAGCCGGCGCACGGCGCAGCTGGTCGGGGCGGCGATGACGGCCATGCTCGCAGGGAGCGGGGCCGTGACGCACACGCTCACGGCCGACAACGGCAAGGAGTTCGCGGCAAGGAGTTCGCGGGGCACCGGGAGGCACCGGGAGGTGGCGCAGCGGCTGGGGGCGGGCTTCTACTTCGCGCGGCCCTGCCACTCCTGGGAGCGCGGGCTGAACGAGCATGCCAACGGGCTGCCGCGGCAGTACTTCCCGCAGGGGACGGACCTGCGGCGGGTGGACCCGGCCCGGGTGCGGGAGGCGCGGGACCGCCTGAACCGGCGTCCGCGGAAGGTGCCGGGCGGGCGCACGCCGGAGGAAGTCTTCCCGGCGGAGCGGGAGCGGGTGCCGCGGGGCTGAGGCAGGGCTGGCAGCCCGCCGCGGGGACAGAGGCGCGGGGGAGCTGCGCCCGGACAGGCGCGGATTCGACCCTCCGGGCCTTGCTGCGGTCGCTCCGCTCCCTGCGCAAGGCCCGGAGGGTCCCCGTTCCGGAAACGGGGCACGCATGCCCGCCTGCCCGGGACGCGGCCCCCCGCTTCGGCCCGGCAGCGGCTTGTCCGGCGCCGCTGGATCTGCTACTGTGGTCCTAGTATCCCAGCCCACCGCCCCTTACCCGCGTGTCGCACTTCGGAGTTGAATGGGCGGATCGATCCTCTTGGACCATCAGAGAATCTCAATCGAGTCATCAGAAAGATTCCAATCGAAACCTAGCACCAATACAAAGATAGTATTCTACTGTTGAATTGAAGTTCACTCCTATGTACTTCGTCTATTATACAAACATGTCAATGGCCGATGTATTGGGGTCTCCAGTATGGTACGTAGCTAGGGATCCCGAATTTTCCTCAGGATCGACTGACACTTGGAGAGCGGGGAGATGCCGAAGCACGTTGGTTCGAGTCGCAACTGAACTACGTCATCCAGTCATCGCTGGCTCGGCGACCGGACTAGGTGCCGTGCGTGCGGACATGCTAAGGTATTGGTTCGAAGCATGGATGCGACCGACCCGGGACAGGACTTGCTGTCCCTAGCGAATGGAACTAGGTTCCGTACTGTTCTGGCGGACCCGCCTTGGCGGTTTGCAAACCGAACCGGAAAGGTGGCCCCCGAGCACCGTCGGCTGAGCCGGTACGCCACCATGGGACTTGGCGAGATAATGGAACTTCCCGTCGCTCGGGTCGTCTCTGAGCCCGCGCACCTCTATCTGTGGGTGCCTAACGCGCTGCTGCCCGACGGGTTGCGCGTCCTGACCGCGTGGGGCTTTCAGTACAAGGCGAACATCGTCTGGCACAAGGTCCGAAGAGATGGCGGGTCCGACGGGCGGGGTGTCGGGTTCTATTTTCGCAACGTGACCGAGCTCGTCCTGTTCGGCGTCCGGGGCAAGAATGCACGGACGCTCGCCCCCGGCAGGAGGCAGGTCAACATGATCGCCTCGAGGAAACGCGAGCACAGCCGCAAACCGGACGAACTGTACGATCTGATCGAAAGCTGCAGCCGAGGACCGTTCATCGAGTTGTTCGCACGAAGCACTCGCAAGAATTGGGTGGGCTGGGGCAACCAAGCCGAGGATTACGAGATTACATGGGACACGTACGATAACAACAGCCAACGGAGCGCAGCGAAGGCCCAATCCGATGCCGGCCCGGGACCGTGGCCACCCGGCGCGACGATTGCTCGTTCGGTAGCTGGGTAGTCTTCCTAGGCGCGTTGAATTCGACGGGAGCGACCAAGGACGAGCCGAGACCGGCCCTGGCGGCGTCGGTTGACCCACTGCGATCCAGCTCGAATTCTCGTGCGTCGCTCGTCAAGGCCGCCGGGCTTGAGGAAGCCGACGCTAGCGACGGTGGATCCGGATGTGCTCCCTCCGGATGGCACGGAGGCTAGCGGTGCCGAGCTGGGCCATGTCTCGGGCCAGCTCGGTCTGTAACATTTCGACTACCTTTTGCACGCCCGCGACGCCGTAGGCGGCCAGACCCCAGAGCGCGGGGCGGCAGACCAACGCCGCCGTCGCGCCGAGTGCCAGCGCCTTCAGCACGTCGCTGCCACGACGGATGCCGCCGTCCAAGAGAACCGGAATGCGTCCCGCGATTTCTTCCGTCACGGCCGGAAGCGCCGCTAGCGGCTCGCTCGCCCCGCTAGCGCGGCCCGCGCCGTGCGTTGACACGACAATCGCAGCGACACCCCGCTCGACAGCCGATGACGCATCGGCCGGATGCATGATGCCTTTCAGTACCAGAGGCAGCCCGGTCGAGTCCCGGAGCTGTTCGATCTTGTCCCATCCGTAGCGCCGAGGGCCCGCATCGCCCCGGCTGTCGCCCAGCGTCAGGCACAGGGCGCGGCAGCCCGCCTGCTCGGCCTGGCGCCCGCGCTCCGCCAGGGCGCCCACGTCGGGGTCCGGATAAACCTGTCGCCATGAACCCGGGGCTAGGGCGGCGGTCTTCTCAAGGGTCGCGCCGCTCTCCTCCGCTGTCACGATGGTCGCCTTCGCAGCTGCGGCTCCCTTGGCCGTCGCCACTTCGCCCTCCTCGTGAAAGCGCTGCTGCCCGGACGCCGGGCCGACCAGGATGGGCGCGAACATGTCCTGTCCGAAGAGCTCGAGCGACAGGTCGAGATCCAGCGTGCTGACCAGCAGGCGCGGCCGGAAAGTGATGCGCTCGAGCAGGTCGCGCTCTCCGTCGGCGATGCTCGCGAACGCCTGGTCGCTTAGCGACCGTCGGGCCATGGCCTCGAACTCCGGGACGTTGGCGAACTCGTCGAGTGGAGTCCTGCGGCCCGGAGCCTCGACCGCTTGCAGTGGAGCGTGCTGGGCCCGCACGCTGGGGGAAGCCGCGAGCAGGCCCGCGAAGCTCGCGAGGGCCCGTCGTCGGCTGCGACCGAAGCGTCTCACGGAAAGTCGACCTTCACTATGTTCCTGTCGAGCGAGGCCAGGCTGCGCACTCCGCACAGTCTCATGGCGTCCTCCAAGCCTTCCTGAACCATCCGGAGCACGCGTGTCACTCCCGGAGCGCCGAACGAGCCCAAGCCCCACCGGGGCACGCGTCCCAAGCACACGGCGTCGGCTCCGAGGGCCAGCGCCTTTAGCACGTCGCTCCCGCGCCGGAAACCGCTGTCGATCAAGACGGGAATGCGTCCCGCTACGGCTTCGACGATTTCGGGAAGAACCTCGAGGGTAGACGGGGTGTAGTCCAGCGTGCGCCCGCCGTGGTTCGAGACCACGATGCCGTCGAGACCGAACTCGACGGCTAGCGCCGCGTCTTCCGCCGTCAGCAGGCCCTTGGCAAGCAACGGCACCTCCACCATCGAACGGAGAGCCTCGAACAGAGCCCACTCGTACCAGATCCTGCCCTCCGAGAATCGATACCGGGCCGTGTTGCCGCTCAGGCGCGCCGGGCGCCGCGGCCGCAGCGATAGGTTGCGGTCGTGGGATGCACGATCGTAGAAGGAGGCTTGCTGGTCGACCGTGACGACGATGGCGCCTGCACCGGCAATCTGGGCGGATACGCACGGCTCGCGATTCTGCTCCAACTCGCGCCTCGCGTACAACTGGAACCAGAGCGGCCCGCCTTTGTTCTTGGCTAGGTCCGTGAACGTCATGCTCGCTGCGTGGCTCAGGATCATCGGCGTTTCGGACGCCGTCGTGCAACCCTCGTATGTCCCCTCTTCCTTGTCGGGATGCAGCGCCGCGTGCCCGGACGAGGGCGCGGCCATGATCGGGTAGCGCATCTGGGTGCCGAGAATCTCGGCGGAGGTCTTCAGTGCCCCGTTCGCGCCTGCCACGCGCGGGACGAGGCTGACCCAGTCGAAGGCGTCTCGGTTGCGCCGTGCGGTGAACTCGCTGCCGCCGCCTCGCGCGGTGTAGTTGTAATTGGCGCGGTCGAGCCGCTCGTAGGCGGCGGCCTCGAAGTCGAAAACATCTCGCATCTCTTCGAGACCGGCTACCCGGCTGTGGTCGCGAAAGGGATCCCTCTGGGCGCATGCTAGGCGGGCCCCTGCCATGAAGGCGCCTAGGGAGCCGAGGGCGTTCCTTCGGCTAACGCTGCTCTGCCAGCGTGCCTCGGTTTGTGTCATGTTCCGGTTGCGCGGGCGCGGGGATTCATTTCAGGTCCCGTCGCAAGCAATTCTACTCGAAAGCCAGGGGTGGCGCGACCCGATGCCCTTGCCTCTGGCGATGTCGGGCGCAGCGAGGCCGGCGCGGTCTTCGGCGCGCCTTATCTGCCGACCGAGTTGGTCCCGGATCTCGCTCGCGGCGCGGCTCCTACGGGAATCGCCGGGAGCGCGCGGCGCGGCCGGACCGGACCGGCCCCCGCGGTCCGTTGAGGGACTACACCGCCTAGTCGCAAGGGGCGGGCTCGCAAGCGTCCGCCACGGTACTCAGCCGATCCTACGGTGAGAGCCCGCCGCCGTGCGAGTCACCAGCTACCGAGCGATTCTAAAGTTGGCCATCAAGATGGTGCGTGAACGTTGTTCAGGAGGATGAGATGATCCACTTGACCGAGAGGTCGCGCTACTGAGGCCGCCCCGCGGGGGCGTCGGACGGCAGGCAGGGCCGTGGCGCGGCCCCCGCAGCGGGTCTGCCTAGTGACGGCCCGCGGCTGGACGCACTCCGGCGGTAGCCGGCTGCCAAGGCCGACCGCTCGCCGGACGCTGCCGGCACGAACTTGCGCGGAGTCCAGGCCCCGGCCGGGGCCGGCTGCCAGCCCGGCGGCGCGCGTCCGTCGCGCACCGCCGCCGGCAGGGTCGGCCAGTCGGGGAAGCAGTAGCAGCTCGGTGCGATCTGCAGCTGCCGGAACAGGGCGCGGCGGGTTACGCGCTTGCGCCGGCACTGCTGCCACAGCGCGCAGACGCACTGCAGCATGGCATGGAGCGCGAAAGCGAACAGGTTCAGCACGGCCGGCACGTTGGCCGGCGCGGCCTTGCCGTGCCCGAAGTTGCGCTTGAAGTTGTCGCCGTGCCGCGCCAGGCAATTGAAGTCCTCGTTCTCGATCTTCCAGCGCGCCCGGCCGGCCCGCGCGATCCGCTCCGCGTTGTCCGCGGCGACCGCGAGATGGGCGAAGAAGCTGTTGGTGCAGGTGCGCTTGCCGCCGCGCTCCACGGCGTACTCGATCCAAGTGCCCTGCAGGGCCTCGCGGCCCTTGCGCAGGGGCACCGCGTCCGTCCAGCGGAAGCGGTGCCGCTCGGACCGCTTGCCCTGCCCGGGGCGCCGCAGCCAGCCGGTCGATTGCACTGGGCCCTTCGCCTGCCGGCTCTTCAGCCCCTCGTACAATTTCTTGTGGGATCCGGGCTTGCATGCCAGGATGTAGTCAATGCCGGCGGCTTCGGCGGCCGCGCAGCGCGGCTGGCAGCAGTACAGGTCGTCGCCCGGCAGCACGGGGCGGCAGGCCTGCAGCTAGGCGCCGTGAGCGGCAATCCAGCGCTTGGCGGCGTTGCGCTCGCAGTCCCGCTTGCGCTCGTCCTCGCTCATGTCGGCGCGGGTCGCGGCCGCGTCCTGCTGCGGGCACGCGAACTCGGGCATCGGCGGCAGGACGGTGCCGTGGCCGTTGGCCACCGCGACGGCCGCGGCCATGGTGTGGAAGTGATGCGGCCGGCGCTCGCTGCCGACGTGCGGCACCGAGCACTGCGGGCAATGCACCTTGTCGGAGCGCTGGAACCGGACGCCGTCCGGAGCCGCCGGCAGGCGCTCGTCGAGGCGCTGGAAGGGCGCGAGCGCGCCCTGCGCGGCCACGGTTTCGAGGCACAGCCGGAACAGCGAGTCGAACGCAGCCGGGTCGTGGCCGTCGAGCAAGTTGCGGATCCGGTTGTCGCAGGGGCTGCGGCCCACGCCGAATGGGGTCCGGCAGTTGGAGCGGGAGCCGTCCCGCTCCATGCGCCGCTGGAACGCGAGGAACGACTCGCACTGGGTGCAGCAGCAGGCCGGGGCGCAACCGGCGGCGTCGCTCACCGCGTAGCGCGTGTGGCTACCCGTGCGACAGTCTGGCCGGCCGGCGGCCGTCTCGCGGAAGGCGCTCGGGAGCGAGTCCAGGACATGGGGCCTACATCTCAACTCAGAAAATCCGCGCGCAAGAGTACAAGTGCCTGCCTGCGCCAGACGGCCTTCGACAGCCTTCTCAGACACTCTGGAAATCCCAAAATTGAGAATTGCTGCCAGCTACCCGATTCGCGACTTGCCGAGCTGCGATTGAAAAGCCGCCGGACGCCTCGTTGGCCGCCGAGCGCTCATCGGACTTGAATGGTCCCGCCCGCGCCTTGCCGGCGGCCGGGGTCTTTCTTCGCGCACACCCGGCACGCTCCCGCCCTACCGCTGACTCGTGGGAACTTGCCGACCGTACACCTCGATCCAGTCTAGCCGCGAGCAGGCACCGCTGCGCCCTCCTGGCATCAGGTCGGTGAATCCGACGGATCGGACTCGGCTCAGGTCCGGGCGCGGTTCCCAGCCGCCCTCGGTGACCGTTTCGACGGTTAGGCGTCGCCAGCGGGTAGCCGAGAACGCGAACTCGTGGACGTGCCATTGCGCGGATTCGGGATCGGATGCCTCGCTCACCAGCCACTCGCCTCCGTCCAGTTCGATCACGGCGCGCAGCGCCCGGAAGCCCGATTGGCGGCTCCGCCAGCGCACCGTCGCGGTGCCGGTCAGGTCCATCAGGCTGCCGTCCGCCAAGGAGAGACTCGCTGCCCAAGGCACGCTTGAGAGGCCCGACCAGACATAGTGGGGATCCCAGTGCCTTGCGGAGTGGAAGCTCTTCTTGAGCAACGGACCGCCCTTGCCGTGGACGGCCAGCTTCAATGCGGGGTTTGCCACGTCCCGTTGCGTCAGCGGCAGCGAGGGAGGAGTCGCGGTCCAGTCCTCGCGGAACACCAGCGGAGCCATGCCCACGTCGGAGGCTAGCAAGGCCGCTCCCGCAAGCCACGCTGCTATGACCCAGCGCTTCATTCCATCGACTATACCCCGGTCACGCCGGCACGACCCGAAGACCTTCCGCTAGGTCTTCTTTGGCCGACGTCGGGTGATCTTGGGACGCTCGTCGCCGGCGTCGTCTTGTTCCTCGTCGGAGGGGCCGGGCCGCCGCCTCAGGATGACGGGCCGGTCCGTCTCCTCGCGATCCCAGCTCGCCTCTCCGTAGAGTCTGCCGATACGAGCCTTGACCGCTTCGAACTCGCTGTTGGATACCTTGTACTCCGGCCGGTCTGGCAGAAGCTCCCCTATGGCCTTCTGCACCCGCGCAGCGCGCTTTCTCGACATCGGGTGGGAGCGGAAGGCCGCTGTGACGAAGCCCTTCTTGCGCTTCTCGCGAGTGGTGAGTTTCTCGAAGAACCGCACCATCGCGAGCGGGTCGTAGCCGGTCTTGTAGAGGTACTGCAGGCCTAGGAAGTCGGCTTTCTTCCCGAAGTCGCGCGAGACAGGTAGGTGAGAGGCAGGGCGACGTTGGCGGCGATGACCGCCACGGCCGTGCCCCAGTTGTCCCCGCCGAAGCTTCGCAAGAGCGTCTCCGCGGTCATGTTGATCAATTTAGTCCGGCTGATCTGCCGCGTAGTGTGTCGCCCCGCGATATGGACGATCTCGTGCCCCATGACGCCGGCCAACTCGGCCTCGTCCGACGCGAACTGGATCAGCCCGGAATTCACGTAGAAATACCCTCCGGGCATTGCGGCGGCGTTAATCGACTCGTCGTGGGCAACTTGGATGACGAGAGGCACCTTGATGTCCGAGTTCCTCGCTAGGTTCTGACCGATGCGGTTCACATATTCGGTGATAACGGGATCGTCGATCATCTTCATCCCACGCATCACGCGTTGGTGGACGTTCCGGCCAAGACGAGTCTCCTGTCGCATCGAGAAGAGGTTGAGAATCCCCGTCACGTTGCGGTCGCCTATCCGATCAACGTCCTCAAGCGCGTTCCGGGGGGCGCGCTTGGTAAAGGTCGCTTGCGCCTCGAGAGATGGAACGCAGGCCAGCAGCGTGATCGCGGCGACCGTTGCGATCAGGTTTCGCCGTGGCCCGGCCTTGCTAGCCATGCCGGGATGCTGCGGGCCTCCGACTTCGCCGCTGCTCCGGCTGGCGGCAAGCAGTTGCTTGCGCCCGCCCGGGTCCGTCGCCGCCCGACTCCTCCGACGCTCGGGCATGCCGGCCAAGGACTGACGGGATCCCCCCGGTCTGTCGGCGATATCGGCGAGATGCATTTCGCTCGTCCGATGCCAGCATATCAGAGGTCCGCCACCCGGGGGGCGGTACGACCTGCGATTCAGTACAATCGGCCGGACATGAAAGCCCACGTCCTGCTAGCCGCGCTGGTCGCCGCGATCTCCCTTTGGTACGTAGCGGCGGACCGTGCCGCGCGGGCGGGGCCGGGGGCCGAAGATCCGGCCAGCCTGAGGATGGAGTACCGTCCGGGCGGGTACATGCCGCCGGGATTCCCGCTGCAGGGACAGGTGAAGCTCCTCAGCTCGCCGGTCGTCCAGGCTGGGGAGAGGCATCGGATTCGGATCGAATACGAAGTCGGAGAGGCCGGCGTTGCCCGAGGCGAGTCGATTGAGGCCTGGAAGCATTTCACAAGCGACGCGGAAGGCTTTCAGGTGGACCGCGAGAGCGCCCCGGCCCACTTCGCCGTGCAGACCAGCGCTCCCGGCGTCGTGCTCACTCCCCACGTCTTCACGAACTACGTTCAGCGCAACACCCCCAGCGTCTTTCCCTATCGCAGGACCGTCGGCGCGACCTTGGAATCCGGCGCCCTGCGTCCGGGGGACAAGGTATATCTGGACCTCGGAGGCGCCAGAGGCGTTCGCATGCAGCACTATGCCGAGAATCTGTTCAACTTCCGCATCGTGATCGTCGGCCCGGACAAGAAGCCCCGCGACTATGGCGGGGACGCATTCCTCAAGGTGGTCGGCGGCCCCGCTTCCAAGCTGCGCGTGTACGCTCCCGCCTTCGCCGCTGTCGGAGAGCGATTCAGCGTCGAGGTGGTTCCGAGCGACGACTGGGGATGCCTGGCTGCCGATTACCAAGGCCTTGAGCTCGAGTTCGTCGACCCGACGCTGGGCGCGACGCGGTTCGAGTATGACCCGGACCTGCTGCACTACGTTGCCGCGGGCGTTCTTGCGAACCAGCCCGGCGTGTACCGCCTCGAGGTCAGGACGGGCGACGGAATGCTACGCGGTACCAGCAACCCCATCCGCGTGGAGAGGCACCCCAAGCGTCGCGTGTACTTCGGGGATCTGCACCAGCACACGTACCTGCACGACGGCCGCGGCGTCTACGAGGAGCTGTACCTGCATGCGCGGCGCTACGGAATGCTCGACTTCGGCTCCCTCACTCCTCACCACATGCCGCTGGGAGTGACCGGCCCGGCATACCACTTCGAGAAGTACCGGGACCCTCGCGACAATTGGCCCGACCTGATTCGAGCCAACAAGCGCATGAACGGCTGGAACGACTTCGTTACGATCCTCGGTTACGAATACAGCGTCGGAACGGCCTTGGGAGGGCATCACAACGTCTTCTACAACTCCGACGACGCCCCGACGACCATGCAGCTCGACCCGTCGCAGAACCGCGCCGACGTCGGCCGCATGATGGACGTCCTCGAGCGTTCCGGAGTGCCTGCCATGGTGATCCCGCACGTGGGCGGCGGCCCGCCGAATTGGAATCATCGGACGGACCCGCGCATCGAGCGCAGCTTCGAGATCGCGTCGGTGCATGGAGTCTTCGAGGAATCGTGGCAGAAGCACCTGGAATCCGGGCTCCGGCTCGCCGCCACGGCCTCCAGCGACAACCACACGGTCGGCTTCGGGAACTCTTATCCCGGCCTGATCTACACGATGACGAACCCCCTGACGGGCGTGTTTTCGCATGACCGGTCGCGGGACGCGATCTGGGACGGCCTGTACCAGCGGCGCACGTTCGGGGTGACCGGGAACGAGCGCATCCTGATGGAATTCGCCGTCGACGGAGAGGCGATGGGAGGCGAGATTCCGTCGGCTCACCACGAGACCCCGCGGATCCACGGGCGCGTGTCCGGCACGCAGCCTCTGACGCGCGTGGAACTCCTCAAGAACGGGCGGGTCATTCACGCGGCCCATCCCGCCCGCAACCGCGGCTCCCTGGCCCGGATCGTGTGGGGCGACAACATCTACCAGCGCCGCGCCAACGTGGGACTCGGGGAAGGCGAGCTCTCGGCCAAGTCCGGCCCCTTGCGGTTGCAGCGGCACCTGCACCGGGACCAGGAATTCGAGTCGATGCGGCAGGACGGCGCCGCCGTGCGCTGGACGACGGCCGCTACGTCGAACGACCGCGACGGCATGCTGGTGCGCGTTGATGGCGTGGAGGGGCCTCTGCAGTTCAAGCTGCAGGACCCCGACCTGGGGATGATCGAAGTGGCGATTCCGCTGGACGTCCTGCGCCGGGACGGGTACTTTCGCTGGACCGGGCGGGGCGAGAAGCCCCGAGAGCACAGGTATCTCAGGATGATGGGCCGCGAGGTGTTCTTCGAACTGGAATGCGAGCTGGTGAACGCCGACGGACCGATGGACTTCGAGTTCGAGTTCGAGGACCGCGAGGCGCCTAGTCCGGGGGACTACTATTACCTCCGCATGGAGCAGCTAGACACCAACAAGGGCTGGGCCAGCCCGGTGTGGTTCAACTAGGGTGATGGTTCGACAAGGCCCCGGGCCGCGCTCGGTCGCGCTGTCGTAAACCCGTCCCGAGGTTCATGCCCCTTCGGTGCGGCGCATTGCGCCGCAGGCAGTCGGACGAGTGTGCGGATGCCCGATGCGGATCGATTCCAATTGCCAATACGACCGGTTCATTGCGCTGGAAACGGAGCGCTGCGAAGGCGGTCAAGTGTTCTCAATCATTGGAGGCTAGCTGGTGCCTCGACAGAGGTCCGATTACTCGGATTCGTGTAGAATCCGGTGCAGATTGTCCATGATATCCACTCAGCGACACTGACCTTGGTCAGTCAAGGCGATTCAGCAATCCTCCGGCAAGCCGACCTGGGCTGTCAGGCCCGGCCTCGCCCGAATCATTCACGGAGCCATGGAATCGCGTGTCGGTTCGGCTGTCCTGCGGGACATTCGTTGCCGGACCGTCCGAGTCCAGCCGTCCTTGCCGGCCGCGCTGGGGACGGCTTCCGGCCGTCGCACCTCATGCGTGAATCACCGTGGCTTGGAGATCCCGTGACTTGCCGGGCGAGCGGGCGTTCGGGCTCGATTCCCGCCGAGGCGCGCGGTCGTGCTGCCTCGTACGCGCCGACCCGATCTCCACGCCCCTCGTGCGAGGCTCGGTGGCGTCGGGGAGTCAGGCTTGAGGCGGCGTCGACACGCCCGGGCCGATCTCCGTCTCGCGCATGAGGAATCGGAAGTCGCAGCCTTCGTGGGCCTGGGTCACTTGGTCGAGGAAGAGCTTTCCGTAGCCGCGCCGGTAGGGCGGCGGCCGGGGCATGCGCTCCGCGAGCCGGCGGCGGATCTCGTTCTCTTCGACGCGCAGGTCGATCCTGCGGGCTGGCACGTCGAGCTCGATCTCGTCGCCGGTCCGCGCCGCGGCCAGAGGCCCGCCGACCGCCGCTTCGGGGGAGACGTGGAGGACGTCCGTACCGAAGCTCGTGCCGCTCATGCGGGCGTCCGAAACGCGGACGATGTCCTTCACTCCCGCCCTCAGCAGCTTGCCCGGAATTGGCAGGTGCCCCCATTCCGGGAATCCCGGCCCGCCGTGCGGCCCGGCGTTCTGCAGGACTAGGACCGTGTTGCCGTCGACGTCGAGGTCGTCGTCGATGCAGGCGCGGAGCGTCTCGTACCGCTGGAATACGAGCGCCTTGCCGCGGTGCCGGAGCAGGTGCGGCGAGGCGGCCGTCTGCTTGATCACGGCTCCGTCGGGCGCGAGGTTGCCGTGCAGGATGGCGGTGCCTCCTTCCGCGTGGAGAGGCGCGTCCAGCGGCCGCACGAGGTCCCGGTTGCGGACTTCGACATGGGCGACTTCCTCGCTCAGCGTGCGCCCGCTGACCGTGAGGGCGTCCCCGTGCAGCAGAGGCAGGAGCTCCTTCAGGACGCAGGGAAGGCCGCCCGCGTAATACAGGTCCTCCATCAAGTGCCGCCCGGATGGCTTGACGTTGGCGATATAGGGCGTCTCGCGCGAGAGCCGGTCGAACTCGTCCAGAGTCAGGCTGACGCCGGCGCGCCCGGCGATCGCCAGCAGGTGGACCACGGCATTGGTCGATCCTCCGATCGCCATGTCGGCGCGAACTGCGTTCTCGAATGCCTGACGCGTCAGGATCTTGGACGGGGTCAGGTCCTCGGCGACCATCTCGACGATGCGCCTGCCGCTGGCCTCGGCCAGCTGGTAGCGCCTAGAATCGACCGCGGGAATCGCCGCGCCTCCCGAGAGCATCATGCCGAGCGCCTCCGCCATGGAGGCCATGGTCGAGGCCGTGCCCATGACCGTGCAGTGACCCGCGCTGCGGGAAATGCAGCCCTCGACTTCCGCCCACTGCTCCTCGCCGATGCGCCCCGCGCGGAGCTCTTCGAAGAGCCTGCGGCCGTCGGTGCCGGAGCCGAGCGGCTCGCCGTGCCAGCGGCCCGACAGCATGGGGCCGCCGGTCACCATGATCGACGGGATGTTGGCCGAGGCCGCCCCCATCAGCTGCGCGGGAGTCGTCTTGTCGCAACCGCACAGCAGCACCACCCCGTCGATGGGATTCGCGGTGATCGATTCCTCCACGTCCATCGACATCAGGTTGCGGAACAGCATCGTCGTCGGCTTCATGAACATCTCGCCGAGCGAGATGGTCGGGAACTCCAGCGGCACGCCGCCCGCCGCCCACACGCCCCGCTTGACCGCCTCCGCGACCTGCCTCAGGTGGGCGTTGCAGTTCGTGAGCTCGGACCACGAATTGCAGATGCCGATCACGGGCCGACCGTCGAACGCGGCGTCCGTGAAGCCTTCCGAGCGGAGCCACGCGCGCCGGGCGAGATGCTCGTACTGGTCCCCTTGGAACCACTTGCTGCTGCGGTAGGTCGCTGGGTCGCGCATGAACGACTCACCATAGCACCGCGATTGCGGGGCCCGGTCGACGGCCGCGCGCAGCCCTTGGGCGCGCCGCCGGGCGCTAGAATGACCGCTTTATGCGTTGGTTCGCGCCGGTACTGGCCTGCCTGGTCTCCGCAGGGTGCGTCGACTCCCGTCGGGCGCCCTCGAGCGGGTACGAGGGTTGGGACGTTTACGGCGGCGGGCCGGAGCAGCGGCGGTACTCGCGCCTGAGCCAGATCCATCCCGGCAATGTCTCCCAGCTGGAAGTCGCGTGGCGGTACGAAGCGGGGGACGAGTCGCCCGGCTCTCAGATCCAGGTCAACCCTCTGGTCGCCGGCGGACTCCTGTACGGCCTCAGCCCCGACGGCCGCGTCTTCGCCCTTGACGCCGCGACCGGGGAAGAGGCTTGGACGCGGCGGCTCGAAGTGGACGGCGCGCCCTTCAAGGGCCGCACGCAGAACCGGGGCTTCATGCACTGGCGGAACGGCGAAGATTCCCGGATCTACACCGGCGCGCGGCATCTGCTGTACGCCTTGGACGCCCGCACGGGCGAGCCCGTCCCCGGATTCGGCGAGGGCGGCGCGATCGACCTGCGGGAGCATCTCCAGCCCCGCTCGATGGAGCTCTCGGTCAGCCTCCGGACGCCCGGTGTAGTCTACGAGGACCTGCTCGTCGTCGGGAGCGTGGTCAGCGAGGGCCTGCCGAGCGCGCCGGGCGACATCCGCGCCTACGACGCCGCGACGGGGCAGCTCCGCTGGGCCTTCCACACGATCCCCCACCCGGGCGAGCCGGGCTACGAGACCTGGCCGGAAGACGCTTGGAAGACTCTCGGGGGAGCGAACTCCTGGGCCGGCATGGCGCTCGATGAGCGTCGCGGGCTGGTCTACGCGGGCACGGGCTCGGGCGCGTTCGACTTCTGGGGAGGCAACCGCCACGGCGACAACCTGTACGCCAATTCGCTCCTCTGCCTGCGCGCGCGGACCGGCGAGCTGGTGTGGCACCACCAGCTCGTACGGCACGACGTCTGGGACATGGACGTGCCCGCCCCTCCGGTGCTCGTGACCGCGATGCGCGGAGGACGGCTGGTCGACGCGGTGGCGGTGTCGACGAAGATGAGCATGGTCTACGTCTTCGATCGCGAGACCGGGGAGCCCCTGTTCCCGCTCAGGGAGCTCGAGATGATTCCTTCGAACGTTCCCGGGGAGCGGCTGGCGCGGAGCCAGCTCGTGCCCGCGGCCCCGCCGCCCCTGGGACGGCAGCGCCTCACGGAAAGCGACCTGACGACCCGCACGCCCGAGGCCCGCGAGGCCGTGCTGAAGCGGTTCCGGCGGGTGCGGAGCGAGGGCATGTTCACGCCGATGAGCCTGCAGGGATCGATCGTGTTCCCCGGCTTCGACGGCGGTGCCGAATGGGGCGGCCAGGCCTTCGATCCGGAAACGGGGCTGCTGTACGTGAACGTCAACGAGATGGCGTGGATCCACCGGCTCTTGCCCAGGGGGGCCGCTGGCGGACCGGCAAACGGAAAGCGTCTCTACCAGCGGCACTGCGCGGCCTGCCATCAGGACGACTTGAGCGGGACTCCTCCGGCCTTCCCCTCATTGCTGGACCTGCCGCTGGCTGTCGGCGAGTTCGTCCGGATCGTCCGCGGCGGCTCGGGCCGCATGCCGGCGTTTCCCGGCCTGAGCGAGGCAGCGGCGAAGGTGATCGCGCGATTCGTCCTGGAGGGGGACTCGACCGCGCAGGTCGAAATACCGGCCGCCGGCGCCTCCGAGTCGCCGTACACCCACGACGGGTACAACCGCTTCCTGGATCCCGACGGGTATCCGGCTATCGAGCCGCCATGGGGCACGCTCAACGCCGTCAATCTCGACACCGGCCGGATCGACTGGACCGTGCTCCTGGGCGAGTATCCCGAGCTGACCGCTCAAGGTATGCCCGTGACAGGTACCGAGAACTACGGCGGCCCGGTGGTCACCGCGAGCGGCCTGCTGTTCATCGGCGCGACCGCCCGCGACAAGAAGTTCCGGGCATTCGACAAGCTGACGGGCGAACTGCTCTGGGAGACGACGCTGCCGGCCGGCGGCAACGCGACGCCCTCGACTTACGCGGCGGACGGCCGCCAGTTCGTCGTGATCGCCGCCGGCGGCGGCAAGACCGGCGCGGAGTCGGGAGGCAGCTACGTGGCGTTCGCGCTGCCGCGCACGGCGGCGGGTCAGTTCGAGCACGGCCCCTGATACCATCAGATCGTTTGCAGAAATCACTGCGATCCCTGCTCGTTCTGTTAGCAGTGGGCCTGATGGCCTTTGTCGCGCGCGATTACATGGAATCGCGAGGTGCCGGTGCGGGATTCCTGCCCGACACGCTGCCCGTCCTGCCGGAACGCATCGGAGCCCAATCGCAGAGCTGGCGCTGGACGCAGACCACCGGGGACTCGACCCGCATCGAGGTCAGCGCCGAGGATTTCGTTCAGGGCGCGGACGGCGTGCAGACCGACCTGCGGGGCGTGGTGCTGAAGATCTTTCGTGGCGGCTCGGACACGCACGACCGAGTCGAGAGCGCCGCGATGCGCTTGGCCGACGGGGGCGACCTGTACAGCGAGGGCGAGACCGTGTTTACGCTGGGCATCTCCGAGGGAGACCCCGACCGGCCGGTCGTGGCGTCCACGTCCGGGGTCACGTTCCGGCCCGCGGCCAATAGCGCGCGCACCGACCGGCTGGTGCGCTACGAGTTTGAGGGAGGCCGCGGGCGCTCCGCGGGGGCCGAGTACCAGGCCGGGTCCGGGACGCTGCGGATGCTTGCGGACGTCTGGATCGAAACGGCGGGAGACGGCGACGTGCGATCCCGGACGACGATTCGGGCGGGCGGCCTGCTGTATCGCGAAGCGCGCGGGCGGATCGACTTGACCGGCGGGGCCAGCGTCCGCCAGGGCCCGCGCTGGATGGACTGCGCCCGCGGAACGCTGTGGCTGGCCGGCGGACGGCTCAGCCGCCTGGATGCTGACGCGGCGAACGGCGGCGAGGCTTCCGCAGGCGGCGAGTCCCGCTTCGCTACGCCGGAGATGCGGGCCGACTTCGGGCAGGCAGGCGAGCTGCTGCAACTGCGCGGTCGCGGCGAGACGCGCTTCGTTGCGTCGGGCCCCGGCAGCGGCGTCAGCGTGCGAGGCCGGTCCGTGGACCTGCTGTACGATCCGGGGCCGGTCGCGGGCCGCAGCTTCCTGAAGCGGGTCGAGGCGGGCGGCGACGCGCGAGCCCGCATGGACCTGCTGCCGGACGGCTCGCGCAACACGATTCGGTCGGAGGAGCTGCTGCTGGAGATGCGCGCCGCGTCGAGCGAGGTCGAGCGCGTCCAGACTCTGCGCAGGGGGCGCCTGGAGCAGGTGTCGCCCGACCCGCGGGCGGCCTCCCGAACATTGGAGGCTGATCGGATCAGCTTGCGCTACGGCGGCGGGAACCGGGTCGAGGCCTTGGACGCTGCGGGCGACGCGCGCATGTTCCAGGCGGCCGGCGAGGCGGGCGGGCCCGGCCTGCGGACCTGGAGCGAGAGCCTGACGGCTGCGTTCGATCCGGCGACGGCCGCGATCTCGGGCATCCGCCAGGAGGGAGGCTTCCGTTTCGAAGAGCGGCGCCCCGACGGCGGGGAGGCGAGGCGAGGCGAGTCCGAAGAGGCGCGCTTCGAGCTGGAAGGCGGCGCGCTGACGCTCGTCGGCGCGGCCAGCGTGTCCGACGGAGGGAGCGTCGTTTCCGCAAGTCGCATCGAACTCGACCGGGAGTCGGGCCGGCTGGAGGCCCGCGGCGGCGTGACCGTGTCCGTCGCGCCGGGCGGCGACGGCGCGGGCCTGCCGTCCGGGTTATTCGGGAGCCAGCAGGCGGTCTTCGCCGCTGCGGACTCGCTGGTTGCGGCGCCTGGCGGCAGCGCGCTGGAGTATCGGGGCGAGGCCCGGCTCTGGCAGGGCCGGAACCGCATCGACGCGGATGCGATCGTCCTCGACCGGGCGGCGGCGGCGCTCCGCGCCGAGGGGGCCGTCTCGGCGCGGTGGTCCGACTCCGCGGATTCCGGCGGCTCCGTCTCCGTGCTGGCCGCGCGCATGGCCTACGACGAGGGGACCGGGGAGGCTTGGTTCCGGGAGTCGGTGGACTTCCGCCGGAGCGGCTTCCGAGCGCTGTGCGAGCAGTTGCGCGCGGCTCTGGGCGAAGCGGGCGAGTCACCGTCCGGCACGGCGGTGGCCAGCGGTAGCGTGCGGATCGCCGAATTCGCCGACGGCACGGGGATCCGCGGGTTCGCCGACACCGCGGAGTTCCTCCCGGCCGACTCGGAAGTCCGTCTGGCGGGCAGGCCGGCGCGGCTGCTCTCGCCGGACGGCACCGAGACGCGCGGCGCTCGCCTGACTTTCCGCATGGACGGCGACAGCCTGCTCGCGCGGGGCGGCGGGGCGCAGCGTGCCTACACCTACAGCCCGGCGTCGCGGTAGCCGCCCGGAGCGTCCGCCCGATGGAAGCGCTGCGCACCGAGGGGCTCTCCAAGAGCTACGGGGGCCGCCAGGTCGTCAGCGACTTCACGCTGGAGGTCCGCCGGGGCGAGATCGTCGGCCTGCTGGGGCCGAACGGGGCGGGGAAGACGACTTCGTTCAACATGATCGCGGGTCTGGTCCGCCCCGATGCGGGCAGGGTGTTCGTCGACGACAGCGACATCACCGACACGCCGATGTATCAGCGGGCCCGCCTGGGCATCAGTTACCTGCCGCAGGAGGCGTCGGTCTTCCGCAGGCTCACCGCGGACGAGAACATCCTGGCGATCCTGCAGACGCTGCCCTTGGTCCGCGCGGAGCGCCGCGAGCGGCTGGACGACCTGATCGCCCTGCTCGGGCTGGACAAGGTGCGCGGCAGCCGGGGGTACCAGCTCTCGGGGGGCGAGCGCCGGCGCGTCGAGATCGCGCGCTCGCTCGTGCTGTCGCCCAGCTTCCTGCTGCTGGACGAGCCGTTCTCCGGGATCGACCCGAAGCAGGTGCTCGAGCTGCAAGGCGTCCTCGGTAGACTGAGTCGGGAGGGAATCGGCATAGTGATCACCGACCACAACGTCCGCGAGACGCTGGCCGTGACCGACCGGGCGCTGATCATCCACAACGGATCCGTCTTCCGGGCCGGGCAGCCGCGGGAACTGCAAGCCGACCCCGAGGTGCGGCGGGTCTACCTCGGCGAGCACTTCGAGATGGCCGTGCGCGCTGGGAAGCGGAGCTGACCGCGGTGCCCGCGGTCAGGCTCGAACGCGAGGGCCTGTTCGGGCGCGTGGGCGTCGTGGACACGGCCGACGCGCGCCGCTTCACGATCGGCGGCGTGCTGCAGGGCGCCTCGCTGCTGCAACCGGGCGCGGCCTGGGCGGACCCGGCGCTGCCCGCCGGACCCGGACCCGTGATGGAGACGCGGTACCAGCTCGCTTGGCTGCTGGCGGGGCAGAGACACCCCGGCGGGCGCGGCCTGATGCTCGGATTCGGCGGGGGCTGCGGGACGGTCGGCTTGCTGCACCAGTTCGCGGGCTTGGAGATGGACGCGGTGGACGCGGATCCGGCCATGGCGGGCATGGCGCGGGAGTTTCACCCGCTGGTGCGCCACTACGAGCGGGCCGGCCGGCTGCGCCTGCACGTGGCCGATGCCGAGGACTACTTGGCGCGCGCGGGAACCTCGTACGATTTCGTGGTGGCCGACTTGCTCGTGAACGCGGACTGGCTGGGGCGAGTCGACTGCATGCCGCTGGTTCAGCTGATCGCCGATGCCGCCCCGGAGGCGTGGTTCCGGGCGTTCGGGTCCCTGCCGGACGGCGAGATCCAGCCGATCGCGGCGAAGTTCGCCGCGGCCGGCCGGCCGGCCGGATGGCTTTACTCGCCCGTGAGCCCCGCGGCTCCCGTCCCGCGGACGCGCGATTGGATCCTAGCCGGGGGCGTGAGGCAGCCGCCGGAGCCGGACGCTCTCGTGCCGTTCGGCGACGCGCGAGGGGCCCGCCTCCCCGCGGTGCGGCAGGCCTACAGGAAACTCGCGGCGTCCGCGCTGCCCGTCGCCTGAGCGAGTCGTGCTGCGCGGTCGGAGGGCCGTCGGGGCCGATGCGGGACGCGGTGGACTAAACTGATGGGAGTCGGCTCGGGCGGGAGCCCGTGCCCGCTAGCCGGAGGCAGAAGCGACGACTAGCTGCCGGCCCGCAGGTCCGCGATCCGGCCCTCGGCCAGGGCGCGGAGCCTGCGCACGTTCTCGCGATGGCTCTCGTCGATGAAGGGCGTCTCGAGGATGAAGGGCTTGTCCGCCAGCTCGGCGTGCCCCAGGATCCGGGCGAAGGCCTTCGCGCCGATGTGCCCGTCCGCGATGGATTCGTGCCGGTCGCTGTTGGAGCCCAGCGGCGTCTTCGAATCGTTGGCGTGGATCAGGTGCAGGCTCTCCATGCCGAGGCGCTGCCGGATGCGGGCCGCCGTGTCCTCCAGGCCCGCCGCGGTCGAGACATCGTAGCCGGCTGCGAAACAGTGCGCCGTGTCGATGCAGAAGCCGAGCGGCGCGTCGCAGCGCGCCTCCACGGCCGCGCGTAGCGCGGCCAGCTCCTCGAAGGACCTTCCGAGCGTCGCTCCGCCCCCGGCGGTGTTCTCGAGCAGCAGCCGCAGCGATCCCCAATCGAACCCGTCCTGGACCTCGGCCACGGCGGTCGCGAAGACTGCGATCGCGCGCTCCTTGGACTGGCCTCGCGCGCTGCCCGGGTGAATCACGAGGTAGTCCGCCCCGATCGCCCTGGCGTTGTCGATCTCGAGTCGAAACGACAGACGGGACTTGCTCTGAACGGTTCCGTCCGCGGCGGCGAGGTTGGTGAGGTAGCACCCATGCACGGCGACCGGGCGAATGTCGTGCTCGCGCCGCAGTTCCGCAAGGCGCTCGACACTGCGCGGCGAGGGGGCCGAGCCGCGCCACATCCGCGGGCTGCGCGTGAACACCTGCAAGGCGTTGCAGCCGATCCTGACGGCTTCCTCTGCCGCGCGATGCACGCCGCCCGCGGCGGAGGTGTGCGCGCCGATTCGATGTCGACTGGATTCCATGACCGCTTCGGTCCGAGGGCGAGCGCAACCGCGGCCCCGCGTCTGCAGTCATGCTAGCGAGCGCGCGGGACCGCAGCCGGGACCGGGCTGGGCGCTCCGAGTTCGCATCGAGGGTCAACGTCCGGACCGCCAGGCTCCGGACGGCCGGATCGGCGGCTTCGCAAGAGACCAGGTCCGGTGGATTCTCCCAGGGGCTCCGAGGAGCCGCCGTAGTCAGGTTCATGCTCTTTGGCTGACCGAGGAGAGACTCTTCAGACTGCCCTACTCAGGTCGGCGTCCAGAGGATCGCCATCGAGAGGGCGAGCGGACGCCCGGGCAGGCGCTCCGCCAGTGGTTTCGGGCGGGCTGCCAGCATTCGTCGAAGTCGGAAATAACCTTGGCGCGCCCCGTACAATGGCGAGACATGCTGCTGTTGCTGTTCCTGCTTGCCTCGCCCTTGCTGGTCGCCGAGGACTGGCCCCAGTGGCGCGGGAAGGACCGCCTCGGCGTCTGGAGCGAGACCGGTATTTTGGACCGCTTCCCGCCCGGCGGGCCGAAGCGCGCTTGGTCCAAGCCGATCGCCAACGGCTACGCGGGCCCGGCCGTCGCGGACGGGCGCGTTTTCGTCACGGACTACCGTTCCACCGACAACCGCAAGGGCATCGAGCGAGCTCTGTGCCTAGACGAGGCGACCGGCGAGCTTCTCTGGGAGAAGGAATGGCCGGTCGACTACGCCGGCCTGCAGTATCCGCTCGGGCCGCGCGCGACTCCGACCGCGGACAGGGAGCGCGTCTACGTGCTCGGGTCTATGGGCGATCTATTCTGCATCCGAGCGGACAGCGGGGAGGAGATATGGCACCGGAACTACCGGGCCGACTTCGCTGCCGAGCTGCCCACCTGGGGTTTCGTCGGAGCCCCGCTCGTGGACGGGGAGCGCCTGGTCGCTTTGGTTGGCGGGTCTCCGGACGCCAAGGTCGTCGCATTCGACAAGCTGACGGGGCGGGAGATCTGGCGCGCGATCGAGGCCACGTCGGAGCCCGGATACGACCCGCCCATCATCGTCGAGGCGGGCGGAGCTCGGCAGCTCATCGTGTGGCATCCGTCCGCGGTGTCGTCGCTGAACCCGGAGACGGGCGAGATCTACTGGCACGAGCCTTTCAAGATCCAAGCGGGCCTGACCGTGGCGACGCCGGTCCTGAGCAGCCACGGTCTGCTGGTCTCGTCGTTCTACAACGGATCGCGCATGTACCGCCTCCTGTCCGACCGTCCGGCGGCGGAGCTGGTCTGGAAGGGCGGCAGCGACAGCGAGATCGATACGGATGGGCTGCATTCCCTAGTCACTACTCCCGTTGTGGACGGAAACCACGTTTACGGGATCGGCAGCTACGGACACCTCCGCTGCCTCGACGCTCGGACCGGCGCCCGGGTCTGGGAAACCTTGGACCTGACCAAGGAGAACGCACGCTGGGCTTCGGGCCAGATCGTGCGCCATGAGGACCGGTACTTCATTAACAATGATCGTGGCGAGCTGGTGATCGCGAGGTTCACGCCTGCGGGCTACGAGGAGCTGGATCGCGCCACGCTCATGCGACCGACGAATCCGCTGCGCCGGAGGCGCGAGTTCGGCGCTGTCCACTGGACCCACCCCGCCTACGCGAACCGGCACGTGATCATCCGGAACGATGAGGAGATTGTGCGCTTTTCGCTGGAGCGCTGAGTCGCCTCGCCGAGGGGAGCGAGCCTCGACCGCAGCGACCTCGATTGCGCGCGTCGCTCCGCTCGGTAGGTAGGGCGTTATTCGGTAGCGCCCCAACGTACCCCCAGGGCCAGTCGACGCCACGGGCCTCGCCGGCCCCTGCTGCTGTGGCCCGCCGAAGAGCAGTCATACGCGGTCGGCCGATGTCGCGTCGCGGCCCATCGCCTGGTCGCCTAGGCGGCGGATGCCGTGCGAACGCCGAAGGCGGATACCGAGAGTCCGAATAAGGTCGAGCTGGCCGATTGGGTCGAGTCTATACGGACGGCTGGCGTGCGCGGGATCCGCGGGGACAATTTCAGGCGAGCGTGCATCGCCTGCACCGAATCGCTTGGCACTGGAGAGATGACCATTGCAATAGTGGAGCAAGTTGATGGATGTCGACGGCTCGGATCGTGAAGATCGCGACGGCAAGGAAGAGCGCCAGTCAACTTGGAGCGTTCCGTCCGAATAGAGGGACTCTTACTCCAAGATCTTCTACTTCTTGCTTGTTTCCGAAACCATCGCGACGGTCTATCGCCATGTGTCGCAACGGGACGGTTCAGATCCGATCGGGCTGCTCAACGCGATTTGCCGAGATGTCGCGGCGATGTCGGAGGCTTCGCCGCTTGGAGCATAGTCCTAGTGGAGGTGAGGCACGTGTTGTCAGAGGCGTACAAGAGGCGATGGTATGCCCGGCGGCTTGAGAGGGGTCGCGCCGAGGGCGAGGCCAGGGGCATCGCGAAGACGAACAAGAGCTGGGCGGACTGGAACGCGAGGCGGCTGCAGGCGATTCGGGACGGACAACCGGAGCCGCCTCCCCCCAAACCCGACGACGCGTTGCGAGATTTGCCAGAGTTGCCAGCCAAGTGAACCGCGTCCCAGCGGGCCGGGGTATTGCTGTGAAGGCCGTACGGAACGAAAAGGCGGAGCCGGGTCGTGATGTAGCCAGCATTACGGAAGCCGGCGTGGCGGAAGAATCGCGCGGGCTTGGCGGTATTCCCCGCCTTGTCGAATCCGCTCGCGGGTCGGCTTCCGTGCCTTCGGCCCCGCCTCGGTTCCCCGACCGCTTGAGGTTGCTGGGCGCTGCCGACTTCCGCGCCGGCCAGTGGTCGACGGCTAACCGGCGCTCTACCGCCAGACGCATTCCCTTGATGACGCTGCTATCGTTCGCCGGTCGGTTGGATCCCGATGCCGCAACGGGATTCGGCGGGTGGTCGCCGCGCCCGGGCAGGCCGGACCCGAGACCGGCGGGACTCGGGAGCGGTCGCCGGCTGATGCAGTGGAGCGGTCGTCAATGACCCGCTCGATACGGCGCTAGGCCGAAATCTGAATCATGGCGCCGACAGAGGACAGCTTGTCCGCCAGGCGTTCGTAGCCTCGCTGGAGGTGATAGATGCGGTGAACCACCGTGCGGCCCTCCGCCGCGAGACCAGCTAGAACCAGGCAGGCGCTCGCCCTCAAGTCCGAAGCCATCACGTCCGTCCCGCTCAGCGGGGTCTTGCCCCGCACCGTTGCGCGGTTCCCGTCAATCGCGATCTCTGCTCCCATGCGCTGCAATTCGAGGGCGTGCATGAAGCGGTTCTCGAATACCGTCTCGTGAACGTTCGACGTGCCCTCGGACTGGGTCATCAGCGCCATGAACTGAGCCTGCATGTCCGTCGGGAAGCCCGGATGCTCGCGGGTGGTCACGTCGACGGCCGCGAGCGGGCTTCGGTGCCGCACCACCAAGGTCGTGGCGTCTGGGATCTCGATCTCGCAGCCCGCTTGCCTCATCTTCGAGATCACGGCCCGCAGGTGGTCGGGCTGCGCGCCCTCGAGAACGAGTTCGCCGCCGGTCATCGCGCCCGCGACTAGGTAGGTTCCCGTCTCGATGCGGTCCGGGATGATCGCGTGGTCCGTCCCGCCCAGCTCCGAAACGCCCTGCACCCGGATCGTGGAGGTGCCCGCTCCCTCGATGCGGGCCCCCATCTTGGACAGCAGCGCCGCCAAATCCGTGACTTCGGGCTCGCAGGCGGCGTTCACGAGGACGCTCTCGCCCCGGGCCAGCGCTGCGGCCATCATCAGGTCTTCCGTCCCGGTGACCGTCGGGCGGCGGAAATGGATCCGGTTTCCGGTCAGGCCGCCGGGAGGCGCTACCGCCTCGATGTAGCCGTGGTCGTGGCGGATTGTCGCGCCCAGCTCTTCCAGGCCGGCAAGATGCATGTCGATAGGCCGCGTGCCGATCGCGCAGCCTCCCGGCATGGAGACGCGCGCGCGGCCGCACCGCGCCGCCAAGGGGCCGAGCACCAGGCTGGACGCGCGCATCGTCTTGACCAACTCGTAGGGAGCGGTGGGGTCGAGGGTGCCGCGGGCCGTTAGCGAGCATGCCTCGGAGCCCCTCTCGACGGAGGATCCGATGTTCTCGATCAGCCTTGACATCGTGCGTACGTCGACGACGTTCGGCAGTCTGCGCAGGGTGACGGTATCCTCGGTCAGCAGGGTGGCCGCAAGCGCGGGGAGCGCAGCGTTCTTCGCGCCGCTGATCGGGACGCGGCCGGACAGGCGCCGACCGCCCTCGATTTGCATGGCTTGCATCGAAATAAGTTGCCGCCCTCGCGAGGCGGGCAGAAAAACCATTATTGTCGAGATCGGGAGCCGGCTTCCGACCGGTTCCCTCGGTCGGACGGCGCGTTCGCACGAACCGCCTCAAGAGCAATTGGGAATCGTCTCGCCGGGAGGATCCCGGATAGCCTGCGAATGGTGCTCTTGCCCCGGCACGGCGGCGGTGTTGCCGCCGGAGGCCCCGCGCGCAGTTGCGCGCAATCGTGCGGCCCGAGCGCAGGCCGGAAGGCCGCCCCGGCATCCGCAACCATGCATCAGCGCGCGGGTCCGGATTTCCTTGAGCACGTCGCCGGCGATGCGACGTGCATCAGGCAGGATGCGCATGGTGCAGCAGATGGTCCAAGCCTCTCGGTCGATCTGGCTCTCGCGCAGCGGGCACGATCTGGCGGCCCTGCAGAGCGGGGAGGGCTGCAAGCCGCGGAGCCTCCTAGCAATATGGCGGGGCAAGCGTGTCAACGCACGACGCCATCGTGGTCACCGGCTGATCAATCCACAGTCCAGTCCAGCAGAGCGGGCTGCCAGCTTGGCGAGGGCGGGACCACCTGCCGTGGCCGCCCCGGCCCCGACTCGGACTGCCCCTAGCTCCAAGCGCATCCTGACCGCGCTGGATCAGGCCGCTCACCCGCGGGCCGTCGAGGCACCCGGGCTGCGCCCGACGGAGGGCGAGCGCCGCGGCGGGTGGTCCGCGCGCGTGCGCGCCAATCCGAGGATCCTCTTCCGCTTCGGGGATGGCTGCGGCTGCGACGTCGACTTGGACGATTGCACAGCTAGCTGCAACACGGGAGGCACGCCCGTGTACGACCCGGCGCACCCCGGCGAACTGCTGGACGAGTTCCATCTCCTCGGCCGCCTGCCCGCGGAGGCCGCGCTCCAGCTTGGGATCGATCCCGACCAACCGGCGCGGGTCGAGGAGCGTCGCCGTTCTGTGTCGCCGGGCATCACCTTGCAGCTGGAAGCTGCGGACTGACGGGGCGCCTCCTGCTGGATGCGCCTGCGTGCAGCCTGCGACCTCGACCAAGAACGCCTCCGTCGCCAGCGGCCCGCCGCATGAAGCGACGCGGAGGCTCGGGCATCCCATCGGAAGGACAGGAGCTACCTCCGCCTGCGTTGCGGATTCGTGGGAGATGCCGACGTCAATGCGGCGGTCAACGTCCGGCGGGCTCTGGGCTTGCCCGCGGCAGCTTCCAGCCTTCGCGTTGGCCGGTGTGCTGCCGGGAGCAGTTGAGATCGGAAACGACCTTTGCCGCGGTCAGTAACCCGCTCCGAGGGGCGCTCGCCTAGTTAACTGGCGGCCCGTCTCGTAGGGTGCTTTTGCGCCCGGAGAGGCCTTGGTGTCCAACGATGAGCCTTCGTATAGTCCTGACCATCTTGGTTTCGTCCGCGCTGCTGCTGTCCGCAGCCGAGTCCAACTGGCCGCAGTGGCGCGGCCCCTTGTTCAACGGGAGCAGCCCGGACGCTTCCGGCTTGGCGGTCGAGTGGTCGACCGACCGGAACGTGGCATGGAGAGCCGAGCTACCCAGCTGGAGCGCCGCTACGCCCGCCGTGTGGGGCGACACCGTGTTTGTCACGTCGGCGGAAGAGGGCTTCGACTCGGCGGATGCCAGTTCGCATGACGATCTTCTTCTGCTGGCCCTCAACAGGACGGACGGTTCCGTGCGCTGGCAGCGCACGGTCGGCGACGGGAATCGGATCTATCGCAAGCAGAATCTCGCGTCGCCCTCGCCGATCACGGACGGACGGCACGTGTGGGTGCTGACGGGCGGCGGCCAGCTCTCGTGCTACGACATGGCGGGGAGAAAAATCTGGACGCGCAATATCCAGCAGGACTACGGAGCGTTCGGGCTCAACCACGGCTACGCGTCGACGCCGCGCCTGCATCGAGGCCGCCTTTTCCTGCAAGTCCTCCACGGCATGACGACGGACGATCCGTCGTATGTCTTCGCGGTCGATCCCGGGACAGGCGAGACGGTGTGGAAGGTGGACCGCCCGACAGACGCGACGCACGAATCGCCGGACGACTACTCCACCCCGCTGATCGTGACCGCGGACGGCACCGAGCAGCTGGTCGTGTCGGGCGGCGACTACGTGACCGGCCACGACCTCGACAGCGGCAAGGAGCTCTGGCGCATGGGCGGGCTCAATCCCGGTCACGAGCGCTTCTACCGCACCATCGCGTCCTCGATCAACATCGGCGGAACCGTCTTCACGCCGAGCACTCGAGGCAGGCCGTTCATCGCCTTCAAGGCCGGCGGCGAAGGCTGGATCACCGACACGGCCAAGATCTGGGAGAACGAACGCGGCGCCGACGTGCCTACGCCGACGACGGACGGCAAGCGCATCTTCGTCGTGAGGGACAGGGGCACCCTGCGGGTGCTCGACGCCAAGAGCGGGGATCTTCTGGCCGAGGAGCTGCGCTTGGCTCCCGGGACGTACTCCTCGTCGCCCCTGCTCGCGGACGGCCGGATTTACGCTACCAACGAGGAGGGCGCGACCACGGTCGTCGATGTCGAGAACGGCTACAAGGTACTCGCCACGAACATTCTCGACGACCATACATTGGCGAGCCCGATCGCGGTTGACGGCCAGATTTTCCTGCGCACGGCGAACTTCCTCTACTGCATCGCACCGAATTAGGGAGTGACCATGGCCACGAGTTACCGCCTCGGCGCAATTCTCGACGATTACTGCGCGCGCTGCAAGGGGGTGATGAACCATTCGGTGGTGTCCTTGGTGGACGGGGCTCCGGCTCGCACCGAATGCCGGACGTGCTTCCATGCCCACAAGTACCGCAGTGCCCGGGGCGGCCAGAAGCAGCCCTCGACCAAGCGGGATCTCTTCGACGAGGTGCTGAGCGACATGGGGCCTCTCGGGCATCGCTGAGAGCGCGCGCCCGGCGCCGCCCGTCCGAGCCTGATTCCGGAGAGTACCGCCGTCCGAACCGACGGCAGGCGGGTGCGTCAATGTCCGTATCGGGCGGAGTTGCGGGCCTGCGTCTCGCCGCGATGCGCCGCGTGGCGCGATACGAGCGCATCTGGGACATCGTGGCGCGGATTCCTCGGGGGCGGGTGGCGACCTACGGAGACGTCGCGTTGTCGGCCGGTGTCACGCGAGGCGCCCGTCAGGTAGGCCGGGCGATGCGCGAGTGCCCGCCCGAGCTCCGCCTGCCATGGCACCGCGTGCTGGGGGCCGGAGGGCGCATCGCCTTGCGCGGCGAACTCGGTGCGGAGCAGCGGCTCCGGCTCGCGTCCGAGGGGGTTCCGTTTCGCGGCGGCCGGGTCAATCTCGAGAGCTGTCGCTGGACGGGGGAGGAGCGATAGCGGGCAGTTCCCTGTGCCAACGGGTAGCGCGCTCGAAGGCGTGCCCGACAGCGAGTACGCGATCCTCGCCGAACGGCGGCCCGACGATCTGGAGGCCGATCGGCAGCCCGTCGGCGTGGAACCCGCACGGCACCGACAGCACCGGCAGGCCCGTCAGGTTGAGGGCCCGGATGTTGCGGGTCGTGGCCAGTCTCACATTCTCGCGCCTTCCGTTCAGGTCGACCTCGAGTTCGCCGATCCGCGCCGTGGGGATCGGCACGGCGGGCGCCACGACAACCGCTGCCTCTCGCATGGAGGCACCGAATGCGCGACAGAACTGCCGCCGCGCCCGCTGGGCGTCGAGATAGTCCGCGGCGAGCACGAAGCAGCCTTGGTCGAGCAGGGAGCGCACGTCGTCCCCGAAATCCTCCCGCCGCGTCTCGAGGCGCCGACGATGCACCGACGACGCCTCGGCGAGCAGGATCAGCCGGTGCAGCGAGTTGGCCGCCTTGAGGTCGGGCGCTTGGATCGGACGAAGTTCCGCACCGAGGCCTTCGAAGACTCGCAGCGCGGAAGCTGCTGCCGCGGACACGTCCGGGGCAAGGCCCTCGAAGAAGTGATTGGCCGGAATCCCGATCACTGTGCCGTCAAGGCGAGGCTCGGACGCGAAGATTGGGAGCGTAACGGCCTCTCGGGTGGACACCGGATCACGCGCGTCCGGGCCCGAGGCGGCCGCGTACACGAGGGCCGTGTCCTCGACGCACGTGCCGAAGGGCCCGAGTGTGTCGAGGGTGTGTCCGAGCGGAAACGCGCCCCGGCGGCTGATCCGCCCGAACGTCGGCTTCAGCCCTGCCACCCCGCAAAGGGCCGCCGGAATCCGGATCGAGCCGCCCGTGTCCGACCCGAGCGAGAACGCGCACAGGCCCGCGGCCTGGGCGGCTGCCGATCCCCCGCTCGAGCCTCCGGGAATCCGCCCGGAATCCCACGGGTTGCGGACCGGGCCGAAGTGCGGGTTGGTGCTCGTGATGCCGTAGGCCCATTCGTGCAGGCCCGTCTTGCCGACGAGGACCGCGCCGGCGTCGTCGAGCCGCTCGATCACGGCCGCGTCGCTCTGCGGCCGATTATCCGCCATGATCTTCGACCCGACCGTCGTTCTGATGCCCCGGGTGTCGAGGAGATCCTTGGCGGCGTAGGGGATGCCGTGAAGCGGGCCTCTCGTGCGGCCCGCGCGGATCTCGGCCTCGGCGATACGTGCTCGCGACAGGGCGTGGTCCTCCGTGACGGTGACGTAGGAATTGAGTATCGGGTCGATCAACCGGATGCGATCCAGGATCTCGCGCACGACCTCGACCGGCGAGACAGCTCCAGATCTGTACAGCTTGCCCAATTCGGCGATGCTCGGCCGCCACGCGAGATCCATCCAGCTCGCCCCGCAACTAGAGTAAGCGCTTGCCGCCCGGCACCCTGCTTGCTGCGGGACGCCGGGGCGTTTCTGATTCGGCCAGATGGAATCAGGAACTCTCGCAGGGCGAGGTCTCTCCGCGAATGAAGTGCCGGACGATGCGAGGGCAGTGATGTAGCGAGCACCGCTGAGCGGGACCGGCCGCCGTAGGCGAGGGCCCTTCAATCCACCATTCCGTGATCCCGATGTCGAGACGCCAGATCCGAGAACTGGGCCCGTTGGAATCTGCTACTAGGCCGCCGGTTGCGGATCGGTTGGAAGACATAGGCCCCATCTTGATCGATCAGCACGTGGCGAAAGCCTTGCGTCCGCTGTTGCCTGCTAGCACAGCACAAGAACCATGAGAATGGTTGCGGTCCGGGGAAGTCCTGTGCTGATCCGCCGGGCAATTCAGGTGGCTGGTCGCGACCCCAACACGTGCGCGGAACCGATTGCTTCGCAAGACCGCTCACACTAGCGCCGAGCGAATCGACCTCTCGGGCGCAGGACCGGACGGCTCGTGTCAATCAGGCCCGTCAGTTCTCGCTCGCCCTGAGTACGCTCCGGCGCGCCTTCTCCGCTCGAGTATCGCGAGGCCCGACACAGCCACCGCCCGCACGTCATCAATGCAGCCCGAGCGGGGACTCGGTGACATCGGTCCTCGTCGCCGACTGTTGCGCCCGCAACGCCTCGGCGACAAAGCCCCGTTCCGTGAGTCCGCCGTAGGCGGGCCGGTGTCAAGCCACGAGCGAATCACTCGTTCTCCGGGATCTGCGGAACCGCTGACTGCTCGACGGTCGCTGCCGCCGGGACAGGCGTGGCCGTAGGCGGGCGGCTGAGCAAATTCACGGCCAGCATCGCAAACGTTCCCAGGAGGGCGACCAGCAATCCGATGACGACTCCCATCATCCACCGTAGGGACTGCAATTGGGATTGCGTCACTTCGACCTGCCTACTTGCCTCGGCGATCTGGCGTTCGGTCTCGATCCGGGACGTGGCGATCATCCTCTCGGTCTCGATCTTGGCCGCGGCGATCCGATCATTGGCCGCGGCAACAGCCTTGTCGGTGGCGGCCTTGGAGTCGGCAATCCTCCTGTGGAATCTGGCGTTCGTCTCGGCGATCGCCTCGGCGAATCGAGAGTTGGTCTGTGCGTAGCTTGTCTCTACGCCCGAACGGTGGGCCCGAATTTCCGCGATTACGTTTTGGCCGGACATGTTGCGGACGCCCTGAACTGCATTGTACGCCTTGTCCGCCGGGATGTCCGCTTGCAGCAGCGCCTCCATCAAGGGCTGCCCGTCGGGGTCGATAGCGGCTGCGACTGGATCTGTCTCTGGCATGACAATCCCTCCAATGTCTTGTCGGACGCTTGGGCCGCACGGTACGTTGCACTAAAAGCGAATGAGATAAGAGTAATTATCGAATTTTCCACCTTTGCCGGTGGTTGCTCGAGCGATGAGCAGGATGCGAGAGTCTTGGGTCTGCTAGTGTCCGCCAAGGGGCCGCAAGGGCCGTTCGATGCGGGCGGCCCCGGGGATGTCCTGCGCTTGCCCGCTCACCGAAGATCGGCAGCGGATTCAGGTGCCTGATCGTGCGCCTAGACACTTGCTCGGAGCCAATTCCTCCGAGGAATCTGCGATGCAAGCCTCGACCGAAGCACGCATCGGACGGCACGGTTCAGCCAGGACCGTCAGTTTCGCTGGCGTTGAGTCCGTTGCGCAGGCCGTGCTCCGCTCGAGTATCGTGAGACTCGACCTCGTCGCCGCTGTTACGTCATAAAGGCATCCCGAAAGGGACTTCGCAGGAGGGGCTTGGTCAATTCGGTCCCGTCGCCGCTTAACGCGCCGGCAACGCCACGGAGACGAATCCCCGCATCGGCAATCCAATCTAGGCGGGCCAGTGCCAATCTGAGAAGAGCAAGATCACTTGTTCTCGGAGATCTGTGGAACGGGAGGCCGGGTGGCGGGCTGCGAGGATGCCGGCGGAGCCGCTGACTGTCCCGGGGCCGCCGGGATAGGCGTGGACCGAGGCGGGCGGCTGAGTGGAGTCATGGCCGAAATCGAGGTCATGGCTAGGAGAGCGACCGGCAATTCATAGGCCACTCCTAGCATCCACCGCCGGGAGTCCAACCGGGATTGCGTCACCTCGGCTTGCCTATTGGCCACGCCGAAATTCCTCTCGGTGGCGGCCTTGATCTCGATGGTAGTCCCGTTGGCTTCGATCTTGGCTGCGGCGACGGCCCGGTCAACGGTGGCATTGGAGTCGGCGATCCGCCTTTGGAGTTGGGCCTTCGTCTCGGCGATCGCCTCGGGAAACCAAGGGTTCGTCGGTGCGTAGCTCGTCTCTACACACCAACGGCAGGGCCGGATTTCCGCGATGACGCTCTGGCCGGACTTCTTGCGGACGCCCTGCACTGCACGGTGCGCCTTGTCCGGCGGCATATCCGCTAGCCCAGCGCGGACAAGGCCCCCGCCGAGCGCGGCTCGCGACGGCACCTTGGCGGTGCCGCCGCGAGCGAGGTGCTGTCGCCGGCGGCGCTATGCCGCCGCCGCGAGGCCAAGGCCCTGGGCTACTCCGTCGCCGTAGCGTGGGTCCGCCCGGCGGAAGTGCTCGATCTGGCGCCGCTGGATCGTTTCCGGCACCTGTCGCATCGCCCTTACGATCGCGTTGATCAGTCGCTGGCGCTCGTCCGGAGCCATCAGCCGGAAGAGGTTGCCCGCCTGCGAGTAGTCGTCGTTCCCTTCGCGATGGTCGTAGCGGTCGGCGGCTCCGTCAAGCGGCAGGGGCGGAGACGACTGGCCGCTCTCGGTCGGCCCGCCGAACGAGTTCGGCTCGTAGTTGGGGCGGCCGCCTTCTGTTTCCGCGCGCATGGATCCGCCGCGATGGTAGTTGTGGGCTGGGCAGCGCGGCCGGTTCACATCGAGAGACTCGTAGTTCACGCCGAGCCGGTAGCGCTGCGTGTCGGCGTAGGCGAATATCCGGAACTGGAGCATCTTGTCCGGCGAGTGCCCGATGCCGGGGACGACGTTGGCCGGCGAGAAGGCCGCCTGCTCCACCTCGGCGAAGTAGTTGTCCGCCCACCTCCGTGAGAACAAGTCGCTTGCGATCTCTCTCGAAAAGGGCGACATCGAGGCATTGCTCGAGCTTCTTCAGCTGCATGGAGAGAGTCGGCTGCGTGACGCAGCATTTCGCCGCGGCACGCCCCACGTGGCCCTCGTCCGCGACCGCGGCGAGATAGCTCAGATCCGAGAGCGTGTAGGGGCTCGGCATGGCTGCGAGGCTCTCGCGGGGGACCCCGAGGATACGACCGGCAGGGCGAAGCGGGGAGGATGCCGCAGTCTCTGCCCCCGCCGTGCGCGCGGTCTCGCCGGGGAGGGGATCTCGGCTAGTATGCTCAGCCCGGTCTTCCCGCGGACCGCCCGGGCCGTATTGTACGCTCTTCGCGATCCGCCGACCCGTCGGCCGGCCCGGCCGGCAACGCGCGGAACATGGAGAGGTGCCTCCGTCCAGCTCTCCTGCTTCCTCAAGCCGGGCCCGCGGGCTCCCGCGCCCGCCCGAGACAGCCCGCCACGGTGCCGGTCGCCAGCGTCACGGCGGTCCCCACCGGCACGTACCACAGCCACGCGACTTCGTTCCGGACCAAGATCACCGCGGCGATGCCGAGGGCCATCCCGGTGATCGCCGCTCGCTGGCCGGGCCGCGAGGTCAGCGCCCCGAGCGCGAACGCCCCGAGCAGCCCGCCGTAGACCACGGCAGCGATGCCGAGTGCCATCTCGACGGCCGATGTGTCGCGTGAGAGCGGGATGAACGCGACCGCCCCCGCGATCAGCAGGGCTGCCCACAGGAGCGTGAAGATCCTGCCGGCCCGCAGGATTCTCGCGCCGTCGCTCGCGGCTCCGGCAGCCGGAGCCCAGTAGTCGTATGCCGTCGCCGACGCTAGGGAGTTGATCGACGACGACAGCGAGGACATGGCAGCGGCGAACACGCAGGCGATCAGCAGCCCGGTCACGCCTGTCGGAAGCTCCTCGACGATGAACGTAGCGAAGATCTCGTCGCTGCTCCCGAACGGCCGGCCGCCGTAGAACGCCCACAGCCCCGTCCCGACCAGCAGGAATACGAGGAACTGCGCGACTACCGCGCCGCCGCTCGCAACGAGCGCCTTTTGCGATTCGCGCACGGTGCGGCAGGTGAGCAGGCGCTGCACGATGAGCTGGTCGGTTCCGTGCGAGGCCATCGTAAACACGGCTCCGCCGACCACGCCCGAAAGCAGCGTGTAGGGCGCGTCCAGGCTCCACGAGAGATCGAGCGCCTTCAACTTGCCGGCCAGCTGCGCGGACTCGAGAACGGCACCCCACCCGCCGGGCACCCCGAGGTGAATCGCGGCCGCCGCCAGGCCCGCCCCTGCTAGGTACAGTCCCATCTGCACCGAATCCACCCAGACGACGGCCCTGATCCCGCCGAAATAGGTATAGACGAGGGTCAGAGCGCCGATGACCGCGATCGAGACGGCGTAGGGCCAGCCGGTGATCAGAGCGAGAGGAATCGCCGTGGCGAACAGCCGCACCGAGTCGGCGAGCAGGCGGGTCACCATGAAGATCGCGGACGCGACCCGCCGTGTGTCCGGACCGAAGCGCGATTCGAGGAGCGCGTAGGCGGTCGAGAGATCGCCACGGTAATACGCCGGCAGGAGAACGAGAGCCGCGAGGATCCGGCCTGCGAGATATCCGAGCGTGAGCTGCAGGAATACCAGGCTGCCCGCGTAGGCGACGCCGGGAATGCTCAGGAAGGTGAGCGTGCTCGTCTCGGTCGCGACTACCGAGAGCGCGACGGCCCACCACGGAAGGGAGCGCCCTCCGAGAAAGTAGTCGGACCCGCTCTTCTGGCCTCGGCCCAGCCACGCGCCCCAAGCCGTGATGCCGGCTAGGTAGGTCAGCAAGACGGCGAAGTCGAGGCTGGAGAACCCTGTCACGTGACGTGCTCGGACGGGAGCGCTGCCTGCCGCGAGTCAACCGGGGCGATTGACGGAACGAACCATTCTTGCGCACCCGCGGGGAGACCCTGCGCCTCGGCGCCGGATGCGCGAACGGACCGCGTCGTGCGACAGCGGACCGTCCCCAGCGGAAGCGCCGATTTAGTCAAGTAGGCGGAAGCGCTCGAGGTCTCGCGCCGCAGTATGCTGTTGGTCGGAGGGAGGTCGCCCGCTCCTCGCCGCCGGCCTGCTCGAACATGAACCGTGCAATCGTCCTAGCTCTTGCGCTTGGCCTGCCGGCGGTCGCGGCGGTCGGCCCGCCGAACTTCCTCGTCATCGTGGCCGACGACATGGGCTACGCCGATGCCGGGTGCTACGGCGGCGAGATCGCCACGCCGAATCTGGACGCCCTAGCAGCGGGCGGCCTGCGCTTCACGCAGTTCTACAACACGTCACGCTGCTGGCCCACGCGGGCTTCCCTGCTCACCGGGTATTACGCGCAGCAGGTTCGCCGAGACGAGCTGCCCGGCGCTGACCGCCGCCGGTTCGGCGGCAGGGGTGTGCGCCCTCAATGGGCGAGGCTGGTCTCCGACCGGCTGCGTGCCGCCGGGTACCGCTCGTACCACTCGGGCAAGTGGCACGTGGACGGCGACCCGCTGGACAATGGCTTCGACCATTCGTACCGGGCGGGCAACCCTGCGGGGTTCTTCCACTTGAAGGGCCATGACCGGGATGGCGTCCGGCAGCCCGAGGTGCCAGCCGACCGCGGCCGGTATCAGACCAAGGTGACGGCCGACCACGCGGTCGAGTGCCTCAGGGAGCATGCTTCCGAGCACCCGGAACGGCCGTTCTTCCAGTACGCGGCGTTCCACGCCCCGCACTTCCCGCTGCACGCGCTGCCGGAGGACATCGCCCCCTACCGCGGACGCTATCTCCCGGGCTGGGACCGGCTGCGGCTCGAGCGTCATGGCCGGCAGCGCGACCTCGGCATCGGCCATTCCGAGTTGTCCCGGCTCGACGAGGGGTTCGGCCCGCCGTACGCGTTTCCCGAGGCGATCACTCTGCTCGGGCCGGGGGAAGTGAACCGCCCCGTCCCGTGGCGCAGCCTGAGCGAGGAGCAGCGCCGGTTCCAAGCGGCGAAGATGGCGATTCATGCCGCCATGATTCATCGGATGGACATCGAGATCGGGCGCGTGCTCGACCAGATCCGCACCATGGGGCAGTTCGACAACACCGTGGTGTTCTTCCTTTCGGACAACGGCGCGAGCGCGGAAATCATGGTACGCGGGGACGGCCACGATCCGGACGCTCCGCTGGGGTCGGCTGGCACGTACCTCTGCCTGGGTCCCGGCTTCTCGAGCGCCGCCAACACACCGTTCCGGCTGCACAAGTCATGGGTTCACGAGGGGGGCATCGCGACGCCCCTGATCGTCCATTGGCCCTCGGGATTCGAGGCGCGGAACGAGTTGCGGTCGGTTCCCGGGCACGTGATCGATATCGCGCCGACGCTCCTTGAGCTTGCAGGGCTCGGCAGCGAGCCCGACGCCGGAGCGCCGCCGTTCGCGGGCAGGAGCCTTGCCGGCGCATTCGAGAGGGATCCGGGCGGCCTGCACGAGGCTCTGTGGTTCTACCACCAAGGGAACCGCGCCCTGCGCAAAGGTGATTGGAAGATCGTTCACACGGTGCGCACGAGGGACGACGGCTGGTCGGAGGTGGCCGACGAGGAGGATGCCAGGCCGGGCGAGTGGGCGCTGTACGACCTGTCGGCCGACCGGGCGGAGCAACGCGACGTGGCGGGCGAGCGCCCCGACGTGGTTCGGGATCTCGCTAGCCTGTGGGAGCGCTGGAGGGAACGCTTCACCCGCGAGGCCGGAGGGCGTCGCTAGGTCCAGGGAGGAACGGAGCGCTCCTTCACCGCGAATTCCGCGCCTCCGACGCGTCGCGGTCTCCGTTCAGTGCTTGCGGAAGAACTTGCGGAAGGAGGTTGCAGTTCTCTCCGCCGCACCCCGGGAATCGGGGAAGGGGAAGACCTCGGCCGATGCGAATCCGCTGAACCCAGTTTCGGCCAGCGCGCGCGCTACCGGATCCATGCGGGTGTGCCCGAAGCCTACGGCCCGCCGGTTCGAGTCCGCGAAATGAATGTGGCCGATATCCGCGCTGCCCGCAAGGACGGATTCCTCGATGCTGGCCTCCTCGATGTTCATGTGGAACAGGTCCGCCAGTATCCTCAGGTTGCTCGCCTCCACGGCGCGGCGCAGGTCCGCTCCGTGCGCCACGGTGTTGATCAAGTCCGTTTCGTAGCGGTTGAGAGGCTCGAACAGCAGCATTTGGTCGCGCTCCGCCGCGTAGGCCGCCAGCTCGCGCAGGGACCGCTCAAGGGCAAGTAGCGCCGAGTCCGGTGTCTGGCCTGCACCGGTCCGGCCCTGCATCGAGCCGATGATCGCGGGCGCGCCGAACGGAGCGCCGAAGGCGATCATCTCCCGCACGTAGGCGCAGGCGCGCTCGCGGCCGGTGCTGTCGCTGTCGCTGAGGCTGAGACCGTGGAGGATCATGCCCGCTCCGGTGCCGACGGCTGCAAGCCGCAGTCCGTGCTCCGCGAGCAGGCCCTTCAGTTCTCCCGGGGCGACGTAGCTGCCGGACGGAGCGAAGATCTCGATCCCGTCGAAGCCCAGCTCGCGGGCCGCCGCGCAGGATCCCGGCAAGTCCCCGTGAAACACGAACGGCCCCCGTCGCGCTTCGGGAACGAGGCAAACGGTGACTGCCGACTGGACCATCGTTAGCCGGCGACCTCGATCATGGCCTTGATGACGCCCGCCTCGGGCCGGGTGAAGCTCTCGAACCGGCCCACGACCTCCTCGAAGGGCGTGCGGTGCGTGATCCACGGATCGGTGTCGATCGTGCCGTCCTCGATTAGTCCGATAATGCGACCGAAATCGCGGGGAAGGGCGTTGCGCGAGCCCTTGATCGTCATTTCCGGCCGATGGAGCGCAGGGTGCGGGAACACGACTTCGTCGGTGGTGATTCCCACGAATACCAGCGTGCCCGTATGCGCCACGTAGGCGAGGGCCGCGCTCATCGAGGCGGGGCTTCCCGTGGCGTCGGTGACCACCGAGTACATGTCTCCGCCGGTAATCGCCCGCATCTGCTCGACCGCGCTGTCGACGCTTTCGAAGACCACCGTGTGCTCGACGCCGTACCGGCGGCGGCAGAAGTCGAGGCGCGATTCGATCCGGTCCATGACTGTGACGCTGGCTCCGGTGAGACGCGTGAATTCCAGTGTCGCGAGCCCGATCGGGCCGGCGCCGATGATGAGCACACTGTCGAATTCGCCGGGCGCGCCCCGGTCCGTGGCGTGGCACCCGATGGCGAGGGTCTCGACGAGGGCGAGCTGCTCGAATGATAGCTTCCTCGAAACGTGGAGCTTGTCGGCGCGGATCAGGAACCGGTCGCAGAGACCCCCGTCGATCATCACGCCGATCACGTTCAGCGTCTCGCAGCAGTTTGAGTTGCCCTTGCGGCAGGCGAAGCAGGTCCCGCAATTCATGTAGGGCTCGACGCTGCACCGGTCGCCGGGCTCGACGTTGGTGACCCCGGGGCCGGTTTCGAGGACCGTCACGCCCAGCTCGTGCCCCGGGACGCGCGGATAACGGAAGAAGGGCATCTTCCCGAGGTATCCGCTGTAGTCCGTTCCGCAGATTCCCATCCGATGGGTCCGGACGAGCGCCTGCCCGCGGCCAGGGCGACCCGGCGAGTCGACCTCGACGTATTCCAGAAGGCGCGGTCGCTCGAGACGGATCGCTCTCATGGTCGGAATCCGGCCAAGCAGGCAGCGGAGTACCCGGCGCGGGCGGGATCCACCGAGCGACTAGCCTAGCACTCGAGGGCCGAGCGGCGCAATTCCGCGCTTCGCCCCGGCTCTGCCGCTCGGGCCGCCCCTGGAGTCCACCGCTCGCGAGAGCGGTGCTCCCGAGGAGATCGAGATCGGACCGCTCGGTCCCGGCACTCGCGAATGGGCTTGCAACTCGCCGGGGGTTCCGGGTCGGCAGCGACAATTGTTCTGCTGGGAAATGACTTCGGGCCCACGTTGCATTACGCGATCCGCTGACGGTTTCAGGGGAGTCATTGCCGAAGTCCGAAAGTTACGGCCATCAATGAGCATGCCAAGGAGAACGACGAAGTCCACCACGCCAATCAAGTCTGATCACTCCTGTATCAGCTTGATCCATCATCCCGTTCTTCTTCGGAACTGTTATCAGATAAAGGCGCATAAATCACATCACCGTTTGCGAGAATCCTACTAACATCATAGATTCCTAAATCGGTGACTCTCCACCTTCCGAGTGGTGACTTCAATTTGCAAGTCTGATCAATATCAACAACTACATAGTGATCTCTGCTATTATGACACACTCGAAAGATCCGCAAGGTGATGTCATGTATTCGCTTCCAATCGACGTCTCAGAAGATACCTAGTCTGGGCTCAATCGACTCCTTGTGCAACGCCACTTGAACAAATCCATCCGAACCTAGTTTCGTTTGCATGATCGAATATCCTTCGAGCTGGCCAATGATCTCCTCGAAGCTCCTGCCGATCGGGTCGGTCGCGATCGAGACTGAAGCTCGCGGGTCTCGCGCACCTTGGCCCGTGCAAATCGACGCGCCAAGTGCTAGGACCGCGATGGCCACCGAAAACAAGCCAAGCCGTTTGCGTCCGAATCCCGGCAAACACCTCTCCTAGACCAAAGTATAGGTGTACACTACGGAGACGCTATTGTCCACCCTCGGTCACTTGATAAGCGTGACACCGATGGGCGGATCTTGAAGTGCGCCTAGCCAGTGCCATCCGTCATCTCTCGTATGCCGTCCTCCTCATTCTGCTTGGACGACCGGTCGGCCCCCGCGCCCCGGCCACTCAACGAAGGGGGGATGGCCTCGTTTCGGTCGGTCCGTACGCGAGGGCGTCCCCTGTTCCGGTGCCTGCGAGAGTTGAGGTGCTGGTGCCTTGAACGCGCCTTCGGGCAGTCGAGCTCGACCTGCAATTCACCCGCAATCCTGATGCATGCAGCGGAAAGAGGCTGCTCCGTGATCGGCTGGCGCGAGCCCCGCCCTTGGACTGGCGTCGCCGACGCCAGTCAGCTCGGTCGACGCAATCGGCACCGTGGCCTGCGGGGCCCCGGGATGCTGCCCCGCACACCGCGGTCTGAGTCAGACCCGTTCGTCAGAACGCGCTGATTACTAGGCTCTCGATCACTAGCACTCCCAGCCAGTGACCGGAATCCAGCACGGTGAGCTTAATCTTGCCTCCTCGGAATATGTTGTTGGTTGCCGTCGTGGTCACGATGAGGCCGAGCCAGAGTACGACGGCCGACTCGACGGCGTGCCAGGCGGTTATAGTTTCCGGCAGGTGATCGGCAAAGTGCCCCGCCAGCACGCACGCCATCACCAAGAGGCCGACGGCCGAGACGACGAAAGGCGTCGCCGAACGTTGCTGGGCGTCTTCCTCGGTGAGTCCGACCGCGTCCAGCCACTGCTTGCCGAGAAGGGTGTAGTACGCCGCCCCGAATGCGAACGCCGCGACGGTCGCCACGATCACCGCTACGAGATTGATTCCCATGAGTTCCATTGATGCTCCTTGGCGAGGCTTGCCGACTGCTGCACTGAGGGAGTCTCTTGACGGCCCGGAAGAGTTCCCGGTCCCTCGGAACGGGGCCGTCGCTGCGTCTGGCAACTTAGGCCCTGCCTTGCCGGGGCAAACTAACCGGCGCATGCCTGTGCGGCGGCCATGATGTCAGACTCCAAGGGCGGCGTCAAGTCAGACGCGACGAAGCGCGTCGCCGACGTGGCTCGGCCGACGCAAGCGTTGCTTGGAGCCACCGGTCGAGCGGCTTGCTAGCGCGGGATCCGCGCCAGGAAGGCGGGCGCGGTGCTCGGCGGGGCAGACCCTCGGACAACGCCGGGCCTCGGCTTGCGCTCGGCTTCGGACAGCTCGGACTTGCGCTCGCGAACCTCCGGAACGAGGCGTCGGGCTTGCTCCTTGCGTCTCGGCCTGAGATGCACGCGGGCGAGCTTCGTGCCGCTCGGGCGGGGAGCGCACGACCCCGTCCTGCGGGCCGCCGGCGTCGAGAACGAGGCCGTGACCGTTCCTTGGTTTGAGAGCCGCCCGCTCAGCCTCCACCTCGGATGAGGAACCAGCTCACTCCGCACATCAATTCAACTCTAATATTCGGCGTTGGGAATTCAGGCTAGGAGACTCTCATTCCCTGTCCATTCGCCAGTTAGCCTAGCTGTTCCACATTCGGCTCAATGACGTTGCGTAAAATTGCAATATAGGCGGTACACCGGCAGGCCAGTGGCGGTCGAGAAGTCGGCAGACAGCAAGCGCCTTTACGAGACCGACCCCTACTCTTGGGGAATTATATATCTGAGTGCCGACAACGCCATGGTCCGACTAGAACTGCTGTGAGCAGGGAGGTGGGTGTCGAGCTGGGGTCATGCGAGTGCGGCCGCGGCGGGCACAGAGGGGTGGGGTGTGGGATCGTATCTGAATCGAGCCTGCCAGCGGATTGGACGAGGAAGGGACTAGAGAGGCCGCCTCGCATGCCCCGGTGGAACCCGGTTGGCGGTGGCAGGGCACCCCTTGCAAGCCGCTTGCAGGCCCTGCGAGGGCCGAAGACAGCGGATCCCCGGCGCTCGACGGCCTGCATGGACGGTCCGGACCGGACCGGGGTCGCGCCGGGGCATGCCGGATCCGGTGCGCCCCTCGTACCGAGCGTGAAGCGCGCGCCCGCAGCGGGCTGCCGCGCTCGGCGCGGCGGGCGCCGCTCAGGCCGCGACCGCGGCCTTGCCGGTCAGCTGCCGGCAGGTCAGCGTCCGGCCGACCAAGCCCCGCGCCATGCGCCGCATCTGTTCCTCCGTTGTTCCGCCGTGTCGCAGTCGCGGTCGTTGCGCCGTCCCGCGAACTCCGTGAGGTAGCGGCCGAGATGACGGACGCTCATCCGGTGATAGGTTCCGTACAGGCCGCGCTCGAACAGGGACCCAAACGATTCGATGCCGTTCGTATGCGCTGCCCCGCGCACGTACTCGCCGCCGGAGTGCCTGACGGCTTCGTGCGGGAACTCCGCCATGCCGGCGCAGGCCGCCGCCTCGTCGGAGCGGAGCTGCGCGCCCGGCGCGACCCGGCCGCGCACGAAGCCCTGCAGGTCGCCCTTGGCGGTGCCCGGCAGCGGCCGCGCGGCCACTGCGTTCGTGGCGCGGTCGCGCGCCCCCGCCACCGGGGTCTTGCCGACGGGCCCGCGCCCGGCGCGGGCCTTCTTCCTCTCGTGCTTGTTGCGTTCCTTGCCGCCGACGTAGGTCTCGTCCACCTCCACCGGGCCGGCGAACAGGCCCTGATCCCGCTCCCGGCACGCGCGGATGCGGTGCGCCAGGTGCCAGGCCGACTTCCGGCTGATGCCCGGGTCGCGGTGCAGCTGCATGCTCGAGACGCCCTTGATGCCGGTGGTCAGCAGGAACAGGGCGACGGCCCGGGTGCGGCAGCCGAGCTTGGTGTCGGCCATCACGCTGCCGGTGCGCACGGAAAAGCGCTTGCCGCAGCCGCGGCAACGGTACGGCATCGAAGGGTGGGCCGCGCCGGACTGCACGCTGGAGCCGCGGCAGCGGGGGCACGCGGGACCGTCCGGCCAGCGCATGGAGGCGAACCACTTTTCCGCGGATTCGTCATCGGGGAACATGGCGATCACTTCAATCAATGTGATGCCTTTACGGAACCACTTTCCGGGACCTGATTTCTTCATTTACGGTATCCCTTACTGGAACTATTCTACCAAGAAACACCACAGAATGTCAACGGAAATTCGGAAGAAATATGAAATCTTATTATGGCTTGATAATTTGCCGACTTGATTCCCTCGGCACTCAGATATATAATTCCCTACTCTTGGGGGATGCGTTAGGTCGAGGCCATGTACAGGAGTGACTTCGGCTCCATCGACTGCGACCGGGTGATCGAGGAATTCGAGGGCCCTGCGAGAACCGAGCCGCTCACGTGGAAGTCAAAATGCACGCGAGTGACCGTTGTGTTTCTCCCGGTTTGCCGTCGATAGCTGGGAGCGAATGCTGGACATAGGGGGAGTCGATGGCACCTCGGACGGTCGCGACGTTCGAGCTACCGGCAGTCCAAAATTGCCGACTGGTCCGTGATCAGGAACTACGTCATCGGCATCGGGACCTCCCTTCGTCCCGCAAGACTGGGAGCAAGCGTGCCCGCTGGAGCGCCGCTCGGGGCATTCAACCGTTCGCCCTCATCGAATGGGAATTATATATCTGAGTGCCGAGGGAATGCCCCGGCGCGACCCCGGTCCGGCCCGGACCGTCCATGCAGGCCGTCGAGCGCCGGGGATCCGCTGTCTTCGGCCCTCGCAGGGCCTGCAAGCGGCTTGCAAGGGGTGCCCTGCCACCGCCAACCGGGTTTCACCGGGGCAACCGGGGCATGCGAGGCGGCCTCTCTAGTCCCTTCCTCGTCCAATCCGCTGGCAGGCTCGATTCAGATACGATCCCACACCCCACCCCTCTGTGCCCGCCGCGGCCGCACTCGCATGACCCCAGCTCGACACCCACCTCCCTGCTCACAGCAGTTCTAGTCGGACCATGGCGTTGTCGGCACTCAGATATATAATTCCCCATCGAATCGGAGGATACGCAGCTTTCCCGGGAAGCTTGCCTTCGGCAGCTGCTCGCAAGCGCTGGTCGACCCGCTCCGGGCGGCCCTGCCGCTCAAGGCAATATGATGGGGCGATGCCGCAATTCCAGCCACTGCGCAGCCGTCGCGACTTCCTGCGCATTGGTCTCGCCTCTGCCGCCTTGCCGTGGTCGTGCGGTCCCGGAGGCGAAGGCTCGGGGGCGGGGCGCCCCAACATCATCGTCACGATGGCCGATGACATGGGCTTCTCCGACATCGGCTGCTACGGCGGCGAGATCGACACGCCGGTGCTGGACAGCCTGGCCGCGCAGGGTCTGCGCTTCCGCTCCTTCTACAACTACGCTCGCTGCTGCCCGACTCGCGCCTCGCTGGTGACGGGCCTATACCCTCACCAGGCCGGTGTCGGCCACATGATGGGGGAGTACCGCAAGGACGGCGAGCCGCTCCCCGCCTACCGGGGCAACCTCAACCGCAGCTGCGTGACCTTCGCCGAGGTGCTTGGCGCCGGGGGCTACACCACGCTCATGAGCGGAAAGTGGCATGTCACGCCCTCGGAGGGGCACGGCCCCAAGTTCTACACCGAGAACTGGCCGATCCAGCGGGGCTTCGACAAGTTCTTCGGCACCATCCACGGCGCGGGCTCGTTCTACGATCCCGTGTCGCTCAAGCGAGGCAACGAGCCCGAGGACCCCGGCCCCGACTTCTACTACACGACCGCGATCGGCGAGAACGCGTCGCGCTTCGTCGGCGAGGCTCTCGACGAGAGCCCGGACGCGCCGTTCTTCCTCTACATGCCGTTCACATCGCCGCACTGGCCCCTGCACGCGCCCGAGGATGCGATCGCAAAGTACAAGGGGCGCTACGACAGCGGCTGGGACAAGCTCCGCGAGGAACGCCTGCGGCGCATGCGCGAGATGGGCGTGCTGGACGAATCCGCCGGCCTGAGCCAGCGCGATAGCTCCCAGGTGCCGTGGGAGGATGCGCCGGACAAGGAGTGGCAGGCCCGTCGCATGGAGGTGTACGCCGCTCAGGTGGAGCTGATGGACCATGCCATCGGCATGGTGGTGGACACGCTGAAGGAGCGCGGACAGCTCGATAACACCCTGATCCTCTTCCTTGCCGACAACGGCGGGTGCGCGGAAGAGGCTCGCGACACGTGGAAGGCGCTGCACATCCCCACCCATACCTACGCCGGCGAGCCGGTGGCGGTCGGCAACGACCCGTCGGTGATGCCCGGCGCGGAGGAGAACTACCAGAGCTACGGGATTCCGTGGGCGAACGTCTCGAACACGCCGTTCCGCTATTACAAGCACTGGGTCCACGAGGGCGGGATCTCGTCGCCGCTGGTCGCCCACTGGCCCGAGGGTATCACCGCCAAGGGCCAGTGGACGGACCAGGTCGGCCACTTGATCGACATCATGGCGACACTGGTCGATGTCTCCGGGACCTCGTACCCGGAGACGTTCGAGGGCCACGCGATCACCCCTATGGAAGGCAAGTCGCTGGCTCCGGCGTTCAGGGGCGAGCCGTCCGAGGGCCATCCCGAGGGGATCTACTGGGAGCACGAAGGGAACCGGGCCGTGCGGCTCGGGGACTGGAAGCTGGTCTCGAAGCGATCGAGGCCAGAGAGCGGCCGCTGGGAGCTGTACAACCTCTCCAGCGACCGCAGCGAACTCAACGACCTCGCGGGGGAGTTGCCCGACAAGGTGGCCGATCTGTCGGCCAAGTGGCAGGCATGGGCGGACAGAGTGGGCGTCGTGGAATGGGGATCCTGGGACAGATGACCGGTCGCGTCGCGTCGCGTCCCTAGCGCGCCGCTCCGGCCGGGCCGCGAAGGCCCGCAAGTAGATGGTCGCCGTCGGCATCGCCGGTCGCTCGGGATCGGGCAAGACCCGCATCGCCCGCGAGATCGACGCCACGCTCGAAGGGGTCGGCGTGCTGAGCACGGACGCGTACTACCGCGACCTGTCCGGGCTGGTCGGCCGCGAGCGGGAAGCAGTCAACTTCGACGCCCCGTCCGCCATCGGCTGGGACCTGCTGGTGCGCCACCTGTCGTCCCTCGCCGCGAGCCGGGCGATAGCCGTGCCGCGCTACGACTTCGCGACCCACGCCCGGGTTGCGGGCGGCGAGCGCCTCGCCCCGTGCGAGCTGCTGGTGCTGGAGGGTCTGTTCGCTCACTGGCACCCGCGCGTCCGGGCGGCGCTCGACCTGGCGGTGTTCGTGGACGCGCCCGAGGCGCTCTGCCTTTCCCGGCGGATCGCTCGCGACACGACGCAGCGAGGCCGGACCGTCGCGTCCGTCCGGGAGCAGTGGCGACGCGATGTCGCGCCGATGTTCCGTGAGCACGTCCTGCCGGCCCGTGACCGCGCCGACTTGGTGGTAGACGGGGCCGCTCCTCCGCGGGAGTCCGCCCGGGCTGTCATCCGAGGCCTTGCCCGCCTGCGTTCCCGGGGTCGGGACCCCTCGTTACACTCGGAGAAATGATCCGGCTGGCGGGAGCGCGCATGCGCTACGGCGCGCGGGTGCTGTTCGACCGGTTCGACTGGTTGGTGGCTCCCGGCGACCGGATCGGGGTTGTCGGCGGCAACGGCACCGGCAAGTCCACCCTGCTCAAGATCCTGCAAGGCTCCGAGCAGCTCGAGGGCGGGACGATCGAGCGCCAGAAGAACGTCCGCATCGGATACCTGCCCCAAGAGGGCCTGACATTCTCGGGCCGCTCCGTATTTGAGGAATGCCTGAGCGTTTTCGACGAGGCGCTCGCGCTCGAGCGCGAGATCGAACAGCTCTCGCACCGCATGGCGGAGGTGGCTCCCGAGACGCCGGAGTTCCAAGCTGTGCTCGACCGCTACGAATGGTGCTCCGCTCGCTTCCAGGCGCTGGACGGCTACGCCGTCGAGGCGCAGGTCGGCACCGTGCTGGGGGGCCTGGCGTTCCCTCGGAAGGACTGGAACCGTCCCTGCGAGGAGTTCTCCGGCGGCTGGCAGATGCGGATTGCGCTGGCCAAGCTCCTGCTGTCCAAGCCGGGTCTCCTGCTGCTCGACGAGCCGACCAACCACCTCGACCTCGAGGCGCGCAATTGGCTCGAGGACTACTTGGCCACCTACGCCCATGCGTTCGTGATCATCTCCCACGACCGGTTCTTTCTCGATGCCACGGTCCGCAAGGTCGTGCATCTGTGGAACGGCCGGGCGCACTTCTACACCGGCAACTACAGCAAGTTCGAGAAGCTGCGCGACGAGCGCCTCGCCCAGATCCGGGCGGCATACCGCAACCAGCAGGAGCGCATCGAGCAGCTCGAGGCCTTCATCAACCGGTTCCGCTACCAGGCGACCAAGGCCCGTCAGGTGCAGAGCCGGGTCAAGGAGCTCGAGAAGATGGATCGAGTCGAGATTCCGCCGGAGGAGAAGACGATCCATTTCCGCTTTCCCCAGCCGTTGCCGTCCGGGCGCGTGGTGGTCGACCTCCAGGACGTCCGCAAGAGCTACGGCGAGACGCGCGTGTTCGAGCGCGTTTCCGCGCGGATCGAGAGAGGGGACCGCATCGCGCTGATCGGAGCGAACGGGGCGGGGAAGTCCACCCTGATCCGAATCCTCGCTGGCATCGAGCCCCTCACCGCGGGCACCCGCAAGATGGGCTACCGGGTCGGCATCGACTACTTCGCCCAGGACCAATACAAGGAGCTCGAACCGAACGCCGTACTCCTCGAAGACCTCGCGGCGCGCGCACCGATCATGGGCGAGTCGGAGCTGCGCGGCCTGCTCGCCTGCTTCCTGTTCAGCGGTGACGACGTGTACAAGCGGATCGGGGTCCTGTCAGGCGGGGAACGCAACCGCTACGCCTTGGCGAGGATGCTGCTGCGGCCCAACAACTTGCTCCTGCTGGACGAGCCCACCAACCATCTCGATCTGCGCGCCAAGGAGGTGCTGCTGCCCGCGCTCCTCGAGTTCGACGGCACGATCGTGTTCGTGTCCCACGACCGCTACTTCATCGACCGCCTCGCGAACAAGGTGATCCACGTAGGTGACGGCGATCTCGAGGTCTATCCGGGCGGGTACGAGGACTTCCTCTGGTCGCGCCAGCGCCGCGCCGGGGAGGGGCCGCGCAACCCTGCGCCGTCCGTCAGCAAGGAACTGGGCGCCGCCCTGCAGTCGGCCAGGAAGGCTGCGCCGCGTCGCATGAATCCGATCAAGGCCGCCAAGATCCGCAGGCGCATCGACAATCTCGAGGACGAGATCGAGCGGCTCGAGGAGGGCTGTCGCGTGCTGCAGCTCGAGCTCGCCTCGCCCGGCACGGGCCGGGCCCGTCGGCAGCGGGTCCTCGAGGATCTCGAAGCCAGCCAGCGCGCAATGCAGCGGCACGAGGAGGAGTGGGCCGAGCTGTCCGAGTCTCTCGCCGCCGAAGCGACGTAGCGGCCGGCCGGGGCCGGACCGGCTTGGCGGAAGGGCGCGCGGGCCGGTCCCCGGGGGGTGCGTCGCTGAGAACCGTGATCGGCCCTAGACTGGCCGGGGATCAGGGTTTATGCTGAAGGCACCGTGATTCTGGCGGCGCTTGGACGAAGGTTGCCTTGCGCAGGCGGCCCACGCGCGGCGGGAGGCCGGAAAGAGGGGAACTGCCTGGGAGTCCCAACAGCGAGGAGATCAGCGTTCCGCGCGATGAGTTCGCGCAGGTCGCCGGTTCGGCTAGGGGGATGGCCGGGCGCCTCAAGGCGATCAAGTTCCTAGTCATCGTCCTACATCGTGACTGCCCTCGGAATCAGCGTCGGCACCACCGGCCTCGCCATCTCGGGCGCCTTGACGGGCGGCCCCGGGGAGAGGCTCGAGACCCTTCGCGCACCTCGGGGCTCGGACGGCGCGAAATCGGCCGTGCCGGACCGCGGCGACGCGCTGCCTCCCTCCGACCTCCCGGACGCGGACGGAAGGGTCTGGACGAGCAGCGACTCCGCGGGCAAGGTTGTCCTGCCGAACTTCTGGGCGACGTGGCGCGGGCCCTGCCGCACGGGGATGCCTTGGTTCAAGCAGTTCCAGCACGAGTACCGCGACTCCGGCTTCTCTGTCGCGGCGGTTTCCGTGGACCGCGAGGGCTGGGGCGCGGTGCTGCCCTACGTCGAGGAACTCGATCCGAACGATCCGGTCCTGCTCTCGCAGCCGAGCGTCAATCAGACCTTCTTCGGAGACCGGATCGGGCTGCCTGCCACGTACGTCGTCCGCATGGACGGCACCATTCACTCGCGCCACGTCGGGTCCCGCCCGAAGTCGCATTTCTCGCGGGCCATCGAGGATGCGCTTGCGGGACCATCGGATATTTCATGACGCGCCGCCTCTTCCCGCGTGATCGCGCGGCCGGCCCGCGGCCGACCGGACGCAACCTTGCCCCGACCCTGCGAACCATGCCGCTCGTGCTGGCTCTGGCCGCGCTCGCGGTCGCGGCCAGCCTTCCCGAGTGGTACTCGCGAGAGGTTCGCGACGCGGAATTCCAGGCGCGTCTCGTCCGCGACGCGGCTGAAATCGAGCGGCTGGCTGGCGACCGGTTCGAAGGCGACGTGATCCTCGTGGAGCTGCGGATGCGCCCCCTGTACGGCTCCGCCATTGAGCTGGACCGATCCGACTTCTTGCTGCGGGCCCGCAACAGGAACGACATGTCGCCCGCGGTCTCTCCGGACCGCGTCGCGGGCAGCGCCGTGCTCGCTCTCGGAACCAAGCCGACGTCGTCGGGCGGCTCCGTCTTCGCGGAGCCCGCGGGCGGACCCGTCTGGGGCGGCGCCCCGGGCACGGGCACGCGGCCGCGCCGGCTGGGAGCGCCGCCGGCCGTCGTGGGCGGCGGCGCGCAGGGCGAGGGGCGCCAGACCGTCGACGCCCGCCGGGAGTCCGACACTCCCGTTCTGACGCGCCTGCGGGAGCTGGAGCTGCCGCTGGCGGCGAAGGACAGCCCGGTATCCGGCTACCTGTATTTCGAGATTCCGGCGCGGACCAAGCGCAAGCATCTGGAATTGAGCTACGATGGGAATTTAGGGGACTTCCTCATCGAGTTCAAGCGCCCCGAGTGAGCTAGCCATTCCTCCGGAGCGGCGCGGGCGGGGCCCGGGCGCATCTGCCCGGCGGCTGGTCCCGGAGGGCCCGCTAACGCCCGGCCGCTCGGCAAGCCCCCGTTGAACCCGCCGCTAAAGAGGATGCGTATTCCGCTCAAGAGCCTTCCGGCCGCCCCGTTCCCTAGCCAGCCCCGTTCATGATTTCGAGACGTCCGACACTAATCGCCGCGCTCCTCGTCGTCGCGCTCGCACCCCTCGCGCAGGCGCAGGTATCGGACGAGAGCCCCGCCCCGCCCCGCCCGTACCTGTTGGCGCAGGCGCAGCAGCCTGTCTCGCCGTTCGAGGAGGTCCCGCTCGAGACTCCGGATCCGCAGTCCCCGTTCGAGGATGTCGAGGAGGAGCAGCAGCAGGTCCAGCGCCGCCCCGGCGAGGATATCGTCGAGGAGGTCGCCTTCCGCGGCACGCGGCGGATCCCGCGCGACAGCCTCGCCGCGCGGATATTCACCAAGCGCGGCGACCTGTTCGACCCGCAGACCCTGCGCCGGGACTTCATGGTGCTGTGGAACACCGGCTATTTCGACGACCTGCGGCTGGAGGTCGAAGACGGGGAGCAGGGCAAGATCGTCCGCTTCCTCGTGACCGAGCGCCGGGTCGTGCGCACGATCCGCTACGAGGGCAACAAGTCGGCCACGCTCTCCGACATCCTGGAGCGCTTCAAGGAGCGCAACGTGGGCCTCACGGTCGAGTCCCGCTACGACCCGACTACGGTCAACCGGGCCGCCTACGTGCTGCGCGAGCTGCTGGGCGAGCGAGGGCGGCAGTACGCCGAGGTCAATCCCGAGGTGCGCCAGATACCGCCCGCGTCGGTGGAGGTGGTCTTCAACATCGACGAGGGCCCCAAGGTCAAGGTCGGCCAGGTCAGATTCGAGGGCCTGAGCGTGATGAGCCCCCGCAACGCCCGGCGGGCGATGAAGAACACCAAGCCCCTCGGCATCCCGCGCAGCATCGTCTTGGAGAGCCTGTTCCGGCGCACCTTCGACGTGCGCAAGCTCGAGGAGGACAAGGAGCGCCTGCGCAACGCCTACCAGAAGCGCGGCTACTTCAAGGCCAATGTCCTCCAGCACGAATTGGACGTCCGCGACATGCCCGGCCGCGGCACGTTCCTGATCCCGTGGTCGATGCTGTTCAGCAAGCCCAAGAAGCACGCCGACATCGACCTGCTGGTCGAGGAGGGCCCGCAGTACCTGCGCGGCAAGCTCAGCTTCACCGACGTCGAGCTGTTCCGCGTGCCCGACCAGGTGCTCGGCCCGGTGTTCGCCATGCAGGACGGCGCGATCTTCGACGTGGAGAAGCTGCGCAAGGGCATGGAGAACCTCAAGAAGCTCTACGGCGAGTTCGGCTACATCGACTTCGTGGCCGAGCCTAGCTTCGAGTTCCGCGAGGACGACGACCCGCCTAGGATCGACCTCAACCTCTCGGTGGACGAGGGCAAGCAGTTCTTCGTGCGCCGGATCGAGTTCGAAGGCAACAGCACGACGCGCGACAAGGTTATCCGGCGCGAGATTCTGCTCGACGAGGGGGACATGTTCAACACGCGCGTGTGGGACGTGAGCATGCTGCGCCTGAACCAGTTGGGCTACTTCGACCCGATCAAGACGGAGGGGCCCGAGACGGACACCGTCATCACGCGCAACACGCGCGACGGGCTGGTCGACCTCACGCTCAAGGTCAAGGAGCGCGGCCGCAACATGATCAACCTCAACGGCGGCGTGTCGGGCTTCGCGGGCAGCTTCATCGGTTTCGGCTACGCGACGAACAACTTCCTCGGCCTGGGCGAGACGCTGTCCTTCGACGCGCAGCTCGGCAGCCGCGAGCGCGTGCTGCAGTTCGGCTACACCGAGCCGTACCTGTTCGACAAGCCGATCCAGGCGGGCTTCACCGTCTTCTCTAGCCGCTTCAGCTTCAACCAGGCCCGCGAGGCGTCGATCTTCGCCGGCGCGAACCTGATCCCGCTGTTCAACCAGCTCGGCCAGGAGAACATCCTCGACTACCGGCAGACCTCGGCGGGCTTCACGACCTTCCTCAGCTACCCGCTGCGGCGCAGCTTCGCGCGGCTGAGCCTGACCTACAGCTTCCGCCGCTCCAACATCGTCACCTTCAGCAAGTCGGCCACCAACCTGTTCACCTACCTCAACTTCGAGGGCGTGTCGGGCCCCAACTCGCTGCAAGGCATCACCACCAGCCAGATCACGCCGGGCTACTTCTACAACACGGTGGACCATCCGATCACCCCGTCGAAGGGCAAGAGCGTGTACGCGAGCGTGGCGGTGGCGGGCTTCGGCGGCAACGCTCGCTTCATCCAGCCCACGGTCGAGGCGAAGTACTTCCGGCCGCACGGCGGCCGTCGCACCATCGCGATGCGCGGGCTGTTCTCGTTCCTCAGCGGCTACGGCGGGCGCGTGCCGCCGCCGTTCAACCGCTCCTTCATGGGCGGCGAGAACGACGTCCGCGGCTTCCAGATCTGGTCGATCAGCCCGATGGTCTGGATTCCCGACTTCACCAGCGTGCGGGTCCTCAACGACAACGGCACGTCGCGCACGCAGGTCCGGATCGTGAACGGCGTCGAGGAGCGCGTGCCGGTCTCGACGGAGGTGCCCGTCTACCGGCTCAACTTCCCCGGCGGCGACACGCGCTTCGTCTACAACTTCGAGTACCGTATAAAGCTGTTCGGGCCCGTCACGCTGGCGCCCTTCTGGGATATCGGTTTCAACAAGATCCTGCGCATGAATCAAGTACGCCTGAACCCCGGCCGCGCCTTGGAGCTGAACAAGAAATTCCCGCAGGCGGGCTTCGAGGAGCAAATCGGCGTCATCGGCCCCACGCAGAAGATCCGTAGCTCGACCGGCCTCGAGCTGCAGGTGATGATGCCGGTCGTGAACGCGCCCTTCCGCTTCTACTGGGCCTACAACCCGATGCGCGTCCAGGAGTACCTCAGGCCGCCGATCGTGGCGGACCGGTCGCTGTTCCCGAACTACAACTCGTTCATCGAGGCGGTGCGCCCGGTCGGGACGTGGCTGCCGTTCTTCGAGCGGCGCTCGATGTTCCGCTTCACGATCAGCCGGACATTCTAGGCGGCCGCGGCGGGGGCGCGCCCGGCCCCGTCGCGAGGATGGGTGGTATGCTGGAAATGGTCCGGGGCGCCGGGCCCCGGGGCGACGGAAGGTTCGAGAATGATCGCAATGCGTTGGATCGGTCGAGGGCCCGCGGGAGCGGCCTTGCGCTCGGCGGCGGCCTGCACCCTGCTGGCGGGCGGCGCCTTCGCGCAGGTGCCAAGCGTAGCCATCCTCAACGTGCAGGAGGCGATCTCGCGCACGGCGGAGGGCCAGAGGCTGATACGGCAGCTGGAGGAGAAGTACCGGCCCACGCAGCAGCGGCTCGAGTCGAAGCAGGGCGAGGTCGCCCGGATGCAGGACCAGTACCAGAAGGGCGCCAACACCATGAGCGAGCAGGCTCGGCGCAACCTCGCGCGCGACATCCAGAAGGCGGAGGTCGACCTGCAGCGGGCGATGGAGGATGCCCGCGGGGAGTTCTCGCAGGAGCAGAGCCAGCTGTTCAACGACGTCGGCACGAAGATGATGGGGATCATCACCAGCTACTCCAAGGGCCAGGGGTACCAGGTCGTCCTGGACATCTCGAACCCGCAGAGCCCGGTGCTCTACGCGGTCAACGAAGTGAACATCACCAACGCGATCATCACTGCGTACGACGCCGCGCACCCGGCCGAGGGCGCGGGCGTCGCCAACTAGGCCAGCCCGTCCCGCCGGCCTCGGACTCCGAGGCCACGAATTTCCGGCGCCCGCCGGCTGCTGGCGGAGCGCTCCGACGAAGAGACATGCAAGACCACACCATCAGGCGGACGGGCAACGGGCCCCGCCGGCGGGCGGCTCCGAACGGGCGGCCGCGGTCCGGGGGCGACGGGAGCCGGCCGAGCGGCCGGCCTAGGCGCAACGCGAATGGCAACCAGCTCCGCGGCGCCGACGGCAGCCGGGGCGAGGCGGCCCGCTGCATCAAGTGCGGGCACCCTGCCCCGGACGGCAAGCTGTGCGCGTTCCACCGCGTGCTGCTGAACACCTTCCGCAAGGAGATGCCCGAACAGGATCCGCGCCGCTTCCGCTTCTAGCGAGCCCCTGCCTGACCGAACCCTCGGGGGCAGGGCCGCGCCTTGGCCTGCGACAATAAGCGGGGAATGCCCCTCCGTCGCCCTACCGAACGGATCGCGCTGTTCGTCTGCCTCCCGCTGCTGCTCGCGGTGGGCTTCGCGACATGGAGGCTGTGGAAGCACGTCGAATCGCTCGACAAGTCTCTGTCTCAATCGCGCGCCGCGCTGTCCGAGTCGCACGCCGCGGAGCGGGATCTCCTGCGCCAGGTGCGCGACGCCGTGGGCCGGGAGAGGCTCGCGGGAAAGGCGCTCCAGCAGGCCCTGCTCGATCGCGACTCCGCCCGCTCGGAAGCCGAGAGATCGCGCCAGGACGCCGCGCAGGCCCAGGAGGAGGCGGCCCGGAAAGGCCGCACGGCAGAGCGCTTGCGAACGCAGCGCATGGCCGAACTCGATCGCATGCAAGAGGCGCTGGGGCGCGTCGCGCAAACCGACCGGACTCCGATGGGCATGGTGGTCCAGCTCACGGAGGACTCGTTCCTGTTCGACTTCGACAAGGCGGACCTGCGACCCGAGAACCGCGAGATCCTGAGCCGCATCGCGGGCGTGCTGCTGGCGTCCTACGGGTACCGGGTCTTCGTGTACGGCCATACCGACGACCAAGGCGACCCCGCCTACAACCGCGGCCTTTCCGAGCGCCGCGCCGCCGCGGTGCGCGACTATTTGGCCGGGGCCGGGATTCCCGGCGACATCATCGACGCCAAGAGCTTCGGCTTGTCGAGCCCGCGCGCGCCCGGCAGGTCGCGCGAAGCCCGCGCGAAGAACCGCCGGGTCGAGGTCGGTATCGTTGACACCGTCGTGGAATACGGCAGCGAGGTAGTCGCGCCCGAGCCGTAGCGCTCGCGAGCGGGCCGAGCCCGCCGCGGTCCGATTCGATGGAAACGCCAGCTTGGCCCCAGCCCGGTCCCGAGACTTTCGAGATTCTCGCCGAGGTGCGCTACGGCGACGCGCTGCACGGCGCCCTCGCGCAGTTCGCCCGCCGCGCTCGCGCGGCGCTGGCCGTCTACGGCGCCTCGGTCGGGCTCGCCGTCGCGGCGGCCGCGATCTGGGGAGGGGCCGTCACGTGGGCGGCCGCGGTCGCGGCGGCGCCGGGCTGCTTGGCGCTCGCGCTGGCGTGTTGGCTGACTCGCAAGGACTTTCGGAAATCGGGCGGCAGGCCGCGACGGCTGCTGTATCGCGTGGCCGCGAGCGGTGTCGAGATCCGCGCCGCGGGCCGGAGCGACTGGATCGCGTGGGAGGATCTCTGGGACGTCGGCGAGACGCGCCGCAGCTTTCTCCTGTCGCCGGGCCCGGGCCAGCAGTACGTCATTCCGAAGCGCTGCTGCCGGGGCTCGACGCCGGCCCGCTTGCGGGAGGCCTTGGCGCGGCGGCCGCGGTCGTTGTCAGGCCCCCGGGAGGCCGAGGACGCGGCGGCGCACTAGATCGAGAGCGCCCTGCACCGCCAAGGCCCGTATCCGTCGGCGCCCGCGGCCGAACCTGCGGCGCCGGGCGCTCGAGCCGCGCTCGTCCGCGATCCCTAGGTAGACCGTTCCGACCGGTGCCGCGGCGGTTCCCCCGCCGGGGCCCGCAACACCGGTGGTCGAGACGCCGATGGCGGGACCGCCCAGCGCCTGCAGTGCGTGATCGCGGGCTCGCTCGGCCATGGCGGCGGCCGTCTCCGCGCTGACCGCCCCGTGCGCGTCGATGATTGCCGGGTCCACCCCCAGCCAGGCGCTCTTGGCCGCCTCGCAGTACGCGACGAACCCCCCGGCGAAGAATTCGGAGCTGCCGGGCAGGTCGGTCAGGCGGCCCGCCAGCAGGCCGCCCGTGCAGCTCTCGGCCGCGCCGAGCCTGCGGCCCTGCGCGCGCAGCAGGCGCGCCACCGTCGCATCCAGCGAGGTCCCGTCGCGCGAGTACACGAGGTCGCCGAGCTCGGAGCGAACCCGCTCGCCGAGCTCCTCGGACAGGGCGCGGGCTTCCTCTTCGCGCTCCGCGCGGGCGCGCAGATGCACCTGCACGTCGCCCGGCGCCGACAGGATGGTCGTCTCGATTCCATCCGCGCCGGCATAGATGGGCGCTATGCGTTGCTCGAGATCGGACTCCCCGATGCCGGTTACGCGCAGGACGCTGGTGCAGTAGCGCGCCGCCGGCGCGCGGCCCTCGAGCCGGGGCAGGCAGGACGCCTCGAACAAGGGCTCCAGCTCGCGCGGCGGGCCCGGCAGCAAGACTAGGATTCCGACGCCCTCCTCCAGCCACTGGCCCGGCGCGGTGCCGCGGGGGTTGGGCAGGATCTCGGCTCCGTCGAGAACGTAGGCCTGGCGCTTGTTGACTTCGGCCATGGGGCGCCCGAAGCGGCGGAAGCGCTCCTCGATGTCCCGCACGATCGACTCGCGCAGCGCCAGCGCGCGCCCGGTCGCGTCGGCGGCGGCCTCGCGCGTGAGGTCGTCCAGCGTCGGGCCCAGGCCGCCGCTGAGAATCACGAGGCCGGATCTCTCGCGGGCCCGCGCGATCTCGGCGGCGAGGCGTTGCCGGTCGTCCCCGACGACCGACTTGCGCACGAGGGGGATGCCCCGCTCGCCCAGCTTGCGCGCGAGGTACAGCGAGTTGGTGTCGATCTTGGCCGGGGTGAGCAGCTCCGATCCGACCGCGATGACTTCGGCCTGCATGCTGGCGAGGGTGGCGGCAGTCGGTTCTTCCGGGGCCTGTCCGACTGCGCGGGTCAGTCGAAGTCCGCGATGAGGTAGATCCTGTCCTGGGTCGCGACGGCCATGCTGCCGTCGGGAGCGAACGCCAGCCCTACGATGCCCTGGCCCGACACCACCTGCTCCACGTCCTCGTCCGTCAGGCGGAAGATCCCCCGCTGGCCGCGATAGGAAGCGCACACGTAGAGGCGCTGGAGGCTGTCGTAGGCGATGCCCTGGGGGCGCCCGAAGCCCCGGCGCCAGACCGCCACCTCGCCCTCCGGGTCGATCTTGTAGATGGCGTCGTAGCTCGACGTGGTCGGGGCCGTGACGTAGAGGGTGCCGTCGGCAGCCGCCGCCAGGTGGTAGGCCGCGACGGAAGGCTCCAGCGTGGCGAAGACGTAGATCTTGCGGTCCGGGCCGATCTTGAACACGGTACCGGTGCGGTCGCCCACGTAGACGTTGTCAGCGGAGTCGCGCGCGAGGCCGGTCGCGACGCCCATGCCCTCGGCGAACACCTCCGCCTCGCCCTTGGGCGAGACGTCGTAGACCGTGCCCATGTGCCGGCTCGAAACGAGCAGCTGGCCGTTGCGCTGGAACAGCAGGCCGGTGGGATTGTAAATGCCCGACAGGAAGGCGCTGGCCGCGGCGCCATCGGTGGCGATCTTGTACACCGAGACCGGGGTCTTCTTGCCGCGCGGGCCGCTGTTGGTGGTGAAGATGTTCCCGTCGGAGTCGATTGCCGGGTTCGCGACCGGATTCAGCTCGTTCCCTAGCGAGCGCCCGAGGGCGAAAGGGCAGTGCTCGCTGGCAGCGTCCCCGTGCTGCACCCGCAGGACGCCGTGCCCGGCCGAGTCCGGCACGGTGACGACCAAGCGATCCGGCGCACTCAGGATCAAGCGCCCGGTCGCCGTGCCGAAGGTGACCTTCGGCTGGCTCGCCTCGTCCGCGCCTAGGCCGCTGCCGCGAATGACCAAACGGCCGCCGGGTATTGCAGCTGGGGGGGAGACGCCGCTGATGCGGATCTTGGACTTGCGGTAGGCGCCCATGCGAGGCGGTCCGAAGCGGGCCCGGCTCAGTAGCCGCTCCAGCGAACCAGCAGCACCCCAATCATAGCGCACGCGCCCGCGCCCAGGTCGTCGGCGACGATGCCGCGCCCTCCGGGAAACTCCTCGAGCCGCCGGAGGCCGAGGGGCTTGGCTATGTCGAAGAGGCGGAACAGGGCTAGGGCCGCGGCCCACTGCGGCCAGGAATCGGGGGCTACCGGGGCGATCGCGATCCACAGGCCGACCACCTCGTCGATCACGACCCTTGACGGATCCGCGGAGCCGAAGGCCTTCGCCGCGAGCTCGGCCGATTTCACGGCGGCCGGCAGGAGCGCGACGGCCGCCAGCGAGAACGCCCACGGCGGGATGTCGCAGCGGTGCCAGGCGAGCAGGGCAACGGCCCAGGCGCAGAGCGAGCCCGCCGTGCCGGGCGCAACGGGCGAGTATCCGCAGTAGAACCAAGTGGCGAGCGCGACCGCGAGCCGTGTCCTAGCCATCCGATCCGCTCTCCCCCGAGAGGCCTTGCGGGTCGAGGTGCTCGTCGGCCTCGCTCGCGGGCGCGGCGATCGAGTAGGTGCCGGTCGCCCAGTTGGCGAGATCCTGGGTGCGGCAGCGGGGACTGCAGAACGGATACCAGCTATGGCGTGGATCCGTCGCCTTGCGGCAGATGGGGCAGCGTCTGGCCACGTTTCCGATTCCGTCCTCGGCGTCCGGCCCCTTACTGGAGAACCGTCAGGGGGGATCCAGCGGCCGATCGGGCCGGTCGCGTGATCCGCTCGACCTCGCCGAAAAGGTCGTAGTCGGAGGCCTTGGTAATATGCACGGTCGCTAGGTCGCCCGGACGCGGTTCGGCGCCGTCCGGGAAGCGGGTCAGGTAGGTCTTGCCGTCGATCTCCTCGGCCTGCGTCTGGAGTCGGCCCTCCCACAGAAGCTCCGTCTCGGCCGAGGGGCCGCACACGAGCAGCGGCAGTCTACGACCTACGAGCGCCTGCCCGCGCCTGCGCGAGATGCGACGCTGCAGCGCCATGAGGCGGCGCTGTCGGTTGTACGACGTGCGCTTGCTGACCTTTCCGTCGAGCTGGAAGCTGGCGCCGGTCTCGTCGTCCGAGTAGCGGAAGCAGCCCACGCGGTCGAACTGGGCGGCCTCGATGAAGGCGCACAGCGTGGCGAAGTCCTCCTCCGTCTCGCCCGGGAAGCCGACGATGAAGCTGGTGCGGATCGCGACGCCGGGAATCGTGCGGCGGATGCGCTCGATCATCTTCAGGAAGGTGTCGCCGCTCGCGCCGCGGCGCATGCGCCGCAGCACGCTCGGGCTCGCATGCTGCAAGGGAATGTCGAGATAGGGGCAGAGAGCGGGATGCGCCGCGATGGTCTCGAGCAGCCTGTCCGAGACGCGGTTCGGATAGGCGTACAGCACGCGAATCCAGCCGGCGCCGTCGATCCGGGCGAGTCGTTCCAGCAGGGCTGGCAGGCCGTTCCTTAGGCCTAGGTCCTCGCCGAACGCGGTGGTGTCCTGCCCGATCAGGTTGATCTCGCGGGCGCCCTCGCGGAATAGCCGGACGGCCTCGCTGACGACGGACTCGAAGCGGCGGCTGCGAAAGCTGCCGCGCAGCTGTGGAATGATGCAGAAGGAGCAGGGGTGGTCGCAGCCCTCGTTGATCTTGAGGTAGGCGAAGTGATTCGGCGTGGACAGGCGTCGCGGCGTGAGGTCGTGATACAGGTAGCCCCCGTCCGCGCCCGCGGGCGTGGCGGCGTCCCAGCCCTCGCAGTGGCTGACGATCGACTCGATTTCGTTGGTGCCGAGAACGGCGTCGACCTCGGGAATCTGCTCCTGCAGTTGCCGGCGGTAGCGTTCGACCAGGCAGCCGGCCACGACGAGTCGCTGGGCCCGCCCCGTCGCCTTGTGCCGGGCAGCCTCTAGGATCGCGTCGACGGACTCCTGCTGGGCGGGCTCGATAAAGCTGCAGGTGTTGACCACGAGCGCGTCGGCCTCCTCGGGGAGGCGCGTGATCTCGTGGCCGCGGGCCTCGAGCAGGCCCATCATGACCTCGCTGTCGACGAGGTTCTTGGGACAGCCGAGGCTGATGAAACCGATCTTCATCCAAGGGGGCGCGAGCGCCCGAGGCCTGCGCGCGACCTTCCGCCGCGAGGCCGGCTCGGTCGCGTCGCGCGGGTGCCCGCGCAACCGACAATCCCATCTTACTGATTCCCTCCGGGCCGGGCCGCCTCCGGCGGTGGCGGCGTCCGCCGGCACGCGTCGCCGCCGCGGAGGGGCTCGGCTCGGTCGGCCTGCCCGCCCGGACGCCCGACGGATTCCGATTCCGGCGGCTGCGCTAGAATCGGGTTTGATGCGCGTCGCGATCGGGGCCGATCACGCCGGCTACGCCCTCAAGGAAGCGCTCTCCCGGAGGCTCGCCGGAGCGGGCCACGAACTGTTCGATGTCGGCGCTCACCGCTTCGACCAAGACGACGACTACCCGGACTTCGCCATCGCGGTGGGCGAGAGGGTCCGCCTCGGGGAGGCGCAACGGGGCATCGTCGTCTGCGGTAGCGGCGTAGGATCGTGCGTCGCCGCCAACAAGCTGAAGGGCGTGCGGGCCTGCGTCTGCCACGACGCCTACTCGGCCGGGCAGGGCGTGGAACATGACGACCTCAACGTGCTGTGCCTCGGGGGCCGGATCGTTGATGCCGAGCTGGCGACCGAGCTGGCGACCGTCTTCCTGGCCGCCCGGTACAGTCCGGAGGCGCGCTTCGCCCGGCGCCTGCAGAAAGTTCTGGAGGCGGAACGGCGCGGATGACGCTTCGCGGTGCCTGCGCCGCCTGTCGCCGGAGTACCCGTGGAGCACATCCAGAGCCTGCTCTATTGGATATCGAGCGCGTTCCTGCTCCCGGCGCTGCTCGCGACAGTCGCCCTGTTCGCCTACGCTACGTACTTGGCGGGCGGTGTCATGGCGGAGGCATTTGACCGTCGCGCCAACCTCGATGCCCTGCGCCGGTTTCACGCGGGCGAGCTTACGCGGGAGAGGTTTCTCGCGCTGGAGTGGCGACTCGCGCTGGACAGCTTCGCCCGAGCGGCGGCGGACCGCCCGCAGCGCCTGGACAAGACTGTCGCCGATATCGAGAACGAGCTGCGCCGAAGGGCCGAGAGGCTGTCGGTGCTCGCGCGCACGGGCCCGATGCTGGGCCTGGTGGGGACGCTGATTCCGCTGCAGCCGGCCTTGGCCGGCCTGGCGGCGGGGGATATGCAGTCTATGGCGTCCAATCTTCTGATCGGGTTCACGACGACGGTGGTGGGCTTGATCGTGGGCGGCGCTTCGTACGCGCTGGGTGTGCTGGTGCGGCAGTGGGGCCGCCAGGACCTGACCGAGATGCACTATCTCATGGACTCGTGGGGCGACCTGGAGCGAAGGGAGAGCGGTACCGATGCCGGGAACGAAACGGCGGCCTGAGCCTCGTAGGGACTGGATGCGGCGCGCAGGGGAGGCGATGGACTCGCCCGACGATAGCGACCCGCTAGGCGGGGTCGTCAACCTGTTCGATGCCAGCATGGTGCTGGTGGTGGCGCTGCTGCTCGCTCTGGCGGGGAGCGCGAGCCTTGCGGAAGTCGCGGCGCGGATGAGCACCCAGGACATCACAATCGTCACGAATCCCGGCGGGCCGGACATGGAGATGATCGTGAAGAAAGGGGAGCGCATCGAGCGCCTGCGTGCGAGCGACGAGCGGGGCACCGGCCGCGGGCGCCGTCTAGGGGTGGCGTACCGCCTCGAAAGCGGCGAGGTGATCTACGTGCCCGAAGCGGAATAGCCGGGCGGCGAGGGACTCCGGCACCCGCCGCGAGGGGGTGCCGGGAGCACCCGGAGGATCGCCCGGAGGGGGATCTCGGGCGATTCCGTCGTCGCATCGCGGTGGTACGCTGGAACTTGCGAGGATTCCGTCGTTGACCCCCATGGCCCAAGCCAGCCTGACCGCTGAACTGCTGGATCTGGAGGATCGCTGGGGCGCCCGCAACTACCATCCGCTGCCGGTCGTGGTGGCCCGGGCCGAAGGGCCGTGGGTCTACGATGTCGACGGCGAGCGCTATCTCGACTGCCTCAGTGCGTATTCCGCCGTCAACCAAGGGCACTGCCACCCGCGCATCCTAGGGGCGCTCAAGGCGCAGGCCGAACGGGTGACGCTAACTTCCAGGGCCTTCCGCAACGACCAGCTTCCGCTGTTTTGCCGCGAGCTCGCGGAACTGTGCGGCATGGAAATGGTCCTGCCGATGAACTCGGGCGCGGAAGCCGTCGAGACGGCGATCAAGGCCGCGCGCCGGTGGGGCTACACGCGCAAGGGCATCCCCGCGGGGCGCGCGGAGATCGTGGTCTGTGAGAACAATTTCCATGGCCGCACGACCACGATCGTCGGGTTTTCGTCCGACCCGGCCTCGCGGGACGGATTCGGGCCTTTCACGCCCGGTTTCCGGACGGTGCCCTTCGGCGACGCAGCCGCGTTGAAGCAGGCCGTCGGCACTTGCACGTGCGCCTTCCTCGTGGAGCCGATCCAGTGCGAGGCGGGCATTCTCATCCCGCCTCCGGGATACTTGGCGGACGCGCTCGATATCTGCCGGTCGCGCAACGTGCTGTTCATGGCCGACGAAATCCAGACCGGACTGGGCCGCACCGGCGCGATGTTCGGCTGTATGCACGAGGGCGTGCAGCCCGATGTCTACGTGCTGGGCAAGGCGCTGTCGGGGGGCTTCTACCCGGTCTCGGCCGTCGTGTCGCGAGGCGACGTGCTGGGCGTCTTCGACCCCGGCAGCCACGGCTCCACGTTCGGCGGCAACCCTCTCGGCTGCGCGGTCGCGCGCGAGGCCCTGCGCGTGATTCGGGACGAGGGTCTCGTGGAGCGCTCGGAGGAGCTCGGCTCTTGGTTCCTAGGCGAGCTTCGCCGCCTGAGGCATCCGGCGATCGCGGAGATCCGCGGGCGCGGCCTGCTCGCCGGCATCGAGCTGCACGGGGCCGCCAGGCCGTACTGCGAGCGCCTCCAGAGGCTGGGCGTCCTGTGCAAGGAGACGCACGACTCAGTCATTCGGATCGCGCCTCCGCTAGTCGTGCGGCGCGAGGAACTCGAGTGGGCGCTCGAGCGGGTGCGCCTGGCCTTCGGATGCTGACGGCGGTGCCGCGGTAACCCGTCCTGTCCACCTCTTTCCGTCGAGGACGGCCTTCCGCGTCAACGGGAGCGTCTCGCGGCCTTCGAGCGAGCGGAAAGCGCACGCTGGCTGTCCGGGTTTTAGGTGGCATGTGAGCTGGGCCGGGCCTGCCCCGGTATACATGTGGAGAGTGCGTGCGACCGCGAGGCGGACAACTGAGACCCGCTGTGCCCGTAAGTGCGGGCCAGACGAGGGCGTGAGCGCCTCGTCGTCGCCGGCCCAGTCGTCCCGGAGGCGAGCCTGGGGGAGCGGGCCGAGGCCTGCGATCCGCTGGTGCGCGGCCACAAGTTCGAGATCATGGCCCGCGGCGGCCCGCATGTGCGCAAGCGGCGACCGACCGGGCCCGGTGGATCAGCCCGCCGCGGCGGTTCAGGTGCGGGACAGCGACGCCCCCGCAGGGTTCGAAATGTACGCGTGGGTGATGGCCTGCAGCCAGGGCCGGGCCACGTACCGACGCCATGCGTGCGATGAGCTGGTACGAGAAGCGCTGGTGCGTCGAGGAGTTGCTCCGCCTGCTCAAGACGGGCGTACGCACCGAGGGCCGACGCCTGCTCGATGCCCCCAGCGCCGGCAGGGCGGTGGCCGTCTACACGGTGACGGCGTGCCACCTATTCGAGCTGCGCGAGGCGGCGGGGACCGATCCGCCCTCGCCGGCCGCGTGCTCGGCCCGTGCGAGCTTGACTGCCTAGAGGCGGTCCTGCGCTGCGGGGGCATCCTGCCGCACTGCGGATGCGGTTCGGAGCGCCCGGTCGACGCCCGCTAGGCCGTGATGCTGGTGCTGCGGCTAGCCGGATTCATCCCGTCGAGGCAACAGCCCCTGCCGGGCCACATGAAGCTGGGGCAGGGCGTAATCGTGTTGCGGCACTACCTCGCCGCTCGGTCCGTCCGCGAGCCGCTCACGGAATCTGGCGACTTGGATGGGGCTGCCTAGTGCATTCGCCGCGGGAGTCCGTCCGCCAAGTCCATCGTCGGTAAGACCCGGCGAAGCCGTCACCCCCATCGTGCCTACAATGTGCGGAAGTCTGAGTCTCCCGGCGCTACTGGATGCTCAGCCCAGATCGAGCGCGTAGCGTCCTACGCCGGCGACTCGGCAGCATCATGGCTGTCAGCTCCGCTACCATGCTTCCGTTGGAGTTCGTCCATGGTGCAAGCGGGTGTTTCGGCGACTGATCTTAGGCCCAAGGCGAGCCCGCCGAATAAGGGTGCGCTGTGCGCGAGGCTTCAAGACGCTCGCTGCGAACGGGGGCGTAGAGTGAGCCCATTCCAACTCCGTTGGCTCCATGCGAAGGAACCAAGCGGATGCGCCGTCGGCGCGCTCATCCAGCACTTGGCCCACTCCTGATCAATCCAATGTGTAGATGCTGGGCTCGGCACTATCGAACGAGTAAATGAGTCTACAATTCCGGCCTTTTGGGAAATTTATTCAACAAGTTCAGGACCAATATCTATGATCTTGGCATCGACAGAGATCGTTGACGTATAGGCCTCATCTGAGAGCCATGCCTTCCCTGAGGACACAGTGCGAATATACCGATCTAGAGATATCCAAGGCTCGACTGTTGACTCGTTTATTTTGCTATGGTCAAATATCGCCCTGTCTTCTCCTGAAAGAAGGACCAAGTATACAGCGGTCCGTTGTCCCCCAACTGATTCGCATGTGGTCGCAGCTAAATAAAGCCTCAATTCTGCAGAATTCACGTTGATTTCCTCCAGTAATTCTAGCTCGGTATGCACAGAGATCCCGGTGATCTGAACTGTGCCCCATTGGAGTTCCACGCTCTACTTGGGATCTCATATGCTCGGAAAATCCCCGCATCTGTTTGAATGAAGTGATACACAAAGGAGCGTTCATTAGCGAAGTCTTCCGCCACTATGAGAGCGACCCTACCTTGCCAAGACCCGTGCATCTCAAGGTCATCTACTATGTTGGGTGACCTTGCCCGCAGTTCGCGGAGTACTTTCGGCGGATATGCTAGCCTGAATTCCCAACGGACCTTGGCGATATGACGTTCGGGCCGCCGCGTGGGGCGGGCACCTGACGCGAAACACGTCAATTGCCCCGAGCGTGAAGGCCTCGGCATCATGACTGCCGGCCTGGGCGGCCGCTGGCAGGCTAGGTCGCCCAGTGCTATGTCATCCGATCTCGGTTCGTAGTCCGTGATTGACACATTGCCCCATGGTAGATCGGCTGGCTTCCGACATGCAGCCGCGCCCGGTTCGGATTGGAGTGCGCACTAGCCGGACAACTCAAGAGCCTTCTCTACGGCCCGGTGCTGGAAGACCTACATGATGTGGCCTTCCCTCCTGACCTTCCAACTGTAGCCGAGGGCTGGAAGCGCCTTCCGTCCGCTCCCGGCATTCCCGGGTGCCGTCCCGCTACCCCTTCCGGCCCTGTGCCCCCCAGTCCGCTTGCCCAAGCGTGACACTGTGTCAAGTCACGGGCTAACTGCTCAGGCTCCAATGACATCCCTAGCGGCCTGGATCGCCTGCTCGCGAGGTAGGTCGAGGGTGGCCACGAGCGAGCTCGCGCGCGCTGTTCCGCAAGTTCGTGAGGGCCACGGCCACCGTCGAACTGAGCGAGCGCCCCATCCTCGTCTGGTTCGGGTGCTGGGCCAACAACGCGTACCTCGTCAAGGCCGGCTTCGCCGACACATAGGAGGCCGTCTCATGGCTCGGCAACAAGCTCCTCCGCTCTTGGCCTTTGGATAGCCCAATCCGCGCAAGATGTCATATCAATGTCAGCCGGTGGGAATTCAGGCTAGTGTGATCGCTTGCCTAGGGTCAGCGGAAGTTAGCTCGACGAGCGCGTCGGCCCTTCTGCAAGCGACTTCTTGAATGGGTAGGGCAGTGCATCGAGCTGGTGCGTCCTTCGGCGGGGGAGACACGATGATGACGTGCCGCACCAGAATCTCGGCTCCGAGATTGCGTACCGATTCGACCGCTCCATAGTCCGCCAGTTCAGTGACTGCCGTGGTAGCGAACAGCAAGCTAGCGGCTAGGAGGGGCGGCTCGAGATCCTCACATCGATTCCGTCCATTCGTATGGCACGAACTGCGAGGCAAAGCTGAGTTTGTGCTCCGGTACGCAGCCTCGGCCTTGAGAGCTAGTGGACGGCACCCTCTCACGCGGTCGGCTGGTGTCACCCGATGGTCGGTCATCGCGGCATGCGCTCGCATCATGGAGAGGGCCTCTTTCGAGCATCATAGGACAATTGAGGTCAGGTAGCGTTGCCGTGTCGCCGGCGCACGACGCAAACGGTGCAACCAAGCCTTAGACTGGGGCACGGCGACGCCCGGAGTGGCGGGCGAATGATCGACAGTGTCACACCATGCGCTCCGATTCCAAGGGACTAACCCGGTACCACGCAGAGGCGGGTGTATTGCCGAATCGCCGCGGTATTCTAGTGCCGGTAACAGCGGCAAGGCCGGTGCGAGCAGGCTGGCCGACAGCAGCCGCCTTGTCGAAATGCTGCGCACCACTTGGGAGCCGGCCGCGAGGCCGATCCGCTCTCGGACCCGGTTGTGGGCACCGTCGCCGTGCGATCGTACCATCAGTTTGCGTCGGCATGCCGCTTGAACGGCATTCCCCCAAAACATCTCGGCGCGGCGATCCGATACCGCTGCTGCCAGGGCGCGCATGGCAACAGCTAGGCGCGTCGGGCTCCTGGAATCCCGAGAAGCGCCTCGGAGCGGGTGCCCAACGGCTAGGCCTCGGTCCCCGCGCACTCTGCTCGTGGCGGCGCTCGGCCGGCCCACCGCGAAGTCTTGGCTGGCTTGCCGGGCGCGCTTCAGATGGCGTCAGGAGTCTTCTCGCCGACCAAGGTCCCCACGAGACAAGAGGGTGTGGGTCAAAGACCCTTGGGTACGGGCTGGAGATTTGAGGACCGAAGCTACTTGGACACGGTCAGTTCCATTCGGCCTTGCAGAGGTGGTCCGACCGACCAGCCCGCCAGCGGGTCTTGCGTCTAGGGGCCGAAGGAGGTCATGCCTGGCTCTTGCGAGACCACCTTCGCCACAGCTCTTGGCACTCCGCCATGCCGATTGCCTCGCATAACCCGAGCGTGACATTCTCCGCCATGGCACGACCGAATCCGCGAGGCGCCCTCGCAGGTGCCATGGGTGGGGGCGCGTCCGCGGTGACGGGCCAGGAACCCTGTTCGGAGCGGCGACGCCCGTCCGGGACGACCCGGGACAGCCAAGCTGCATTCCGCGGGCTAGGGCAGGAAGCCGCCTAGGTCGATCCGCAGCACGGCGACGATCTCGGGTTCGTCGATATTGTCCAAGGTGACGACGTGCGTTTCGGTGTCGATGCGCTTGGCTGGCGTCTCGCCGCGCAGCGCTGCCAAGACGGTCTGCACGGCGCGCCGCCCGATCTGGAACGGATCTTGGACCACGAGAGCTCGCACGACGCCTTCGCGGAAGTCCCGCTCCAACGTGTAGGTCCAGTCGAATCCGACGAGCTTCACCTGCTCGACCAAGTCGCGATTCCGCAGGGCCTTGGCCGCGCCCACGGTGGCAGGCTCGGCCGAGGCGAACATCCCGTCCAGGTCGGGGTGCGCCGAGAGCATGTTCTCGGAGACTTGGAGGGCCAGCGCCCGATCCGACTGGCAGTACTTGAAGTCGACGATCTCGATGCCCGGATAGCGTCTGGCGAGGGCTTCCTCGAACCCGGCCTCGCGCTCCATCGTCGACAGCGAGCCCGGCACGTTCTTGACCACGGCGATCTTGCCGCGCCCGCGCAGGAGGTCGCCCAGCGTGTGGGCGGCCGTCTCCCCGGCCTTGCGGTTGTTGCTAGCCACGAACGAGACGTATTGGTCCGTGTTGATGCCGGAATCGAAGATGGTTACCGGTATGCCTTCGCGCGCAGCCCGCTCGACCACGCCGACCAGCGCGGTGGCCTCGGTCGGGGCTAGGACCAAGCCCTCCACGCGCGAATTGATCATCGACTCGACGATCTCGATCTGGCGGGTGAACTCTGTCTCGGCCGACGGGCCCTGCCACTGGATCTCGACGCCCGCACCTCGCGCCGCCTCGTGCGCTCCGGCGTGGACCGCAGCCCAGAATTCGTGCGCCACCGCCTTCGGCACGACTCCGATGCGAACGGAGTCGGACCGATCACAGGCACCGAGTACCGCCAGCGCGGCCAAGCCTGTCAAGAGCAACGTCCTCTGCATGCGGATCACCTAGACTCCCCTACTAGTTTGCGCCAAGCGGCTCGGGATTCACAATCCCGTGCGGGCCGGCCCACAAGAATTACCGCCCGCCCGGCCCCGTGGAGGTCGTGGCTCTTGCCTGGCTAGCGGGACGCCTCGCGCAATTCCTCCGCTCCCGCGAGGACGACCGGGTCGCGTCGCAGTTCTACCTCGTCCCCCGCCGCGACTCCGGCGGTCAGGTTCAGCACTTCCTGCTTGAGCATCGAGGAAATGAATCCGAGCGTGGCCGACCACTCCGACAGGGAAAGCCAAATCCGGCGCTGTGACAGATACAGCTGGAAGTCGTCCAGGATCTCGTTGCTGGGCTCGAATGAGCGGTCGATGCCGCTGTGCTTGGAGACGTACTGGGTCGAGAATTCGAGGAACGAGTTGCTGGCCAGCAGGATCTGCTCGAGCCGGGAAAGCGGGCGGGGGACCTCGGCGCGGTCCGGCACGATCCCGCCGCGCAGCTCCGCGGATTCGCTGGCAGGCTCGCAGCGAGCTATTTGGAACTCGTCGCATGCTCCCAGCCACCTCTGGACGGGGCGCTCGCCCGGCGTCTCGTAATAGGCGGTGGTCAGCGCGAGGGCGCTACCGCCGCTGAGCTCGAACACGCTTTGCACTAGGCCCTTGCCGAATGTCCGCTGCCCGATCACCCGGGCGCGCCGGTGCTCTTGCAGCGCTCCGGCCACCAGTTCGGCCGCGCTGGCGGTGCGCCCGTCCACAAGCACCCGCAGGGGGAAGTCGTACGGCACGAACCCGGTCGGCACGCGCAAGTCCTCCTTCGGGCCGGCGCGGCCGCGAATCCAGAGGATCCGGTCGCCCGGCTCGAGAAAGAAGGCCGCGACCTGGACGGCCGCCTCGATGATGCCGCCTGGATTGCCGCGTAGATCGAGCACCAGCCCTTCCAGCGAGTCGCCGCCCATCGAGTCGATCACCTCGCGGAGCTCGGAGGCGGTCTCGGCCTCGAAGTTGAGAATCTTGGCGTAGGCGATGCCCGGCTCGAGCAGGAATTGGCGCGAGACGCTCGGATCCGCCATCTCGGCCGGCACGAGCGTCAAGTCGAGCAGGTCGGGGAAGTTCGGGCGTCGCACCATTAGCTGCGCGCGGCTCTGCCGCGCGCTCGCCAGCACGGGCACCAGCTGCTCGACCGGTAGATGGGCCAGTGGCTGGCCGTTGAGAACCAGGATCTCGTCCCCGGGCGCGATGCCCGCTCGGGCGGACGGGCTGTCCGGCAGCGTCTGGAGGACGATCACCCGTCCCGGAAGCAGGTTGACCACGCTCCCGAAGCCCTTCTCGGTGGCGCGCTGCATCTCGCGCAGGCTTTCGAACTGCACTGGGTCGAGGAAGGCCGAGTGGGGATCCAGCGTCCGCAGCATTGCGGGCAACGCGCCGCCGTAGATCGCGGCGGCGGGATCGAAGGGCCTTGGAAGGTGCCCGGCGAGCAGGCCGAAGGCTTCCAGAAAGCGTCTGGCCTCCGCCTCCACCTCGGCGGTCGGCTCCGGGAAGGACGGCGGCGCCGCGGGTGCCGCGAGCGCTGCGAGGAGCAGTCCGAGCCCCACGATGGAGGGTCGCGGTGGCACCTAACTCCCATTATACGGCAGTGCTCCCGGCAGCCTCGGGGCTCTCGTGGTCGCCGGCGGGCCAGTTTGTAAAACTTTGTAATGCATCCCGCAACGAAGCGGTCACCCCGCGCGTCCAAGGCTAATGGGAAGGGAGGATCTTGCGATGTTGCAGCGAGTGACGGATCGATCGGCCGCCGAGGTGCGGCGCGGGACGCTCCGTGCGGGCGGCGCCGCCAGGTCGCCGGGATTCGACCCGGCCGCGGAGGAGAGGCTGGAGGCCTCGCCTCCCGAGGACAGCGTGAGGCTGTACCTGTCCGAGATCGGAACCGTGCCTCTGCTCGACAAGGAGGGCGAGGTGCGCTTGGCGAAGGATCTGAAGCGGGCGGAGGACCGCGTGGCCGGGATCCTGTCGCGAAGCTCTTGGCTGTGGCACGAGCTGCTCGCCCTGAAGGCGCAGCTCAAGGCCAGCCCGCGGCGTGCGCGCCAGCTGATCGCCGGCGTTGCCAGCGCGGACTCCGCTACGGTCGCGCAGGCGACCCGCGGCCTGCGGCAGAGGCTCGGCCGCATCGAGACCGGCCTGGGGCTCGCCGCCGAGGCCAAGGCCCGCCTCGACGAAGCGGGCCCGCTGAACCTGCGCGAGTGCTCCGCGCGCCGCTGGGCCTACCAGCGCCAGGTCGTGGCGGTCTCTCGCGCGATCCGCCGGCTGCCCTTGGACGGCGACGTGTGGCGGTTGTACGCGGCCCGCTTCGCGCGGGAGGCCAAGCGCCTGGCCGCGCCGGACCGGGTCGGCGTGGAGTGGCTGCCGTTGGAGGAGGCCGAGGCCCGGAGGCAGCTGGTGCGGCTCGAGCGCGCTAGGGACGAAGCGGAAGCGGCAAAGAACGCCTTGGTCGAGGCCAACCTGCGTCTCGTGGTGTCGGTGGCCAAGAAGTTCGTCAACCGCGGCCTGCACCTGCTAGACCTGATCCAGGAGGGCAACATCGGGCTGTCGCGGGCGGTGGAGAAGTTCGACTACCGCCTCGGCTTCAAGTTCTCGACCTACGCCACGTGGTGGATCCGCCAGGCGATCATGCGGTCGCTGGCGGACCAGTCGCGCACGGTGCGCATCCCGGTGCATATGAACGAGCAGCTCAACAAGTTCAACCGGGCACTGCGCATGCTCGAGAAGGACAAGGGCTACCCTCCGACGAACGAGCAGCTGGCCGACTTCCTCGAGATCGAGCGGGATCGGGTCGAGCTGCTGCGCCTGATCTCGATGACGCCGGTTTCGCTGGACACGCGGGTCGGGCCGGACGGCGATTCCGTCCTCGAAGATCTGATCGAGGATCCGAAGGCGCTGTCTCCCGAGGACCTCCTGATCAGGGGCAACCTCGAGCGGTCGACCTCCGATGTGCTCGGGGACCTTTCCGGCATCGAGCGGGATGTCCTGCAACTGCGGTTCGGGATCGGCTGCGACCGCGAGCACACGCTCCACGAGATCGGGAGGATGTACGGCCTGACCAGAGAGCGCATCCGCCAGATCGAGATCCGGGCGCTGGAAGCCCTGCGCAAGCCCGAGCAGCGGGAGCAGCTGCGTTTCTCGATGCCGAACTAGGATGCTCTGCGGCCCCGCCCTCCGGGCGCGACCGCGTCGCGCCGCTCCGGTGCGGCGGCATCGCGGCAGTGCGCTCTCCGAGCGCTGCGGGAGGCCCCGCCGTTCATCCCGGCGTGCAAGCCTTGGCTTCGCGGGCCGTGTGTTGGAGTGCGTTCGTGGAGCGGGACATCCGCGACCGATGATTGCGCCGATGCATGTGGCCGAGCCCCGGTGCGCGGGAGGCCCTCGCCGCCGGCAGCCCAGCGGTGGCCCGGTTGGATGCTGTGAGCGGCCCGTCGCGGGACGCTGTCCGTCGGCCGCAGCCGCCGGCTCGGTGTCGGCGCTCTCGGCCTGAGGGCGGCCTACTCGTCGGCGTTCCGGTTGCGGTACGATGACCGCCGGTAGCATAGGATGTCCCGCATCGCCTCGGCGTTATCGGACAGGCGCAGTTCCGCGGAAGCCGCCGGCAAGGAAGTCGAGCTCGACGCCAAGTGGTTCGGGCACGGGTCCGGATGCTTCTAGCCACGTCTGGAACCGGGCGCGGGCGCGCCACCGTGGCGGGGTCGCGGCGACCGGCCCGGGTGCGTGATCCTAGTTCGAGCGAGGTGTATTCATGCTGAGAGCGAATCGATTCCCATTGCCCCTGGCGCTGGCGTCCGCCACGCTCGCCGCTTGCCTGGCGGCATTCGCGCAGCCCTATCCGAATCCCTACCGGATGGTTGAGGGTTGGGCGAAGCTGCCGGACGGACGCAATCCGGGGGCTGTCGGCGGCGTTGTCATCGACCCGGACGGCAAGCACGTCTGGGCGGTCATCCGCTGCGACGCCGGGCCCGACAAGTTCGGTTACGAGTGTCTCGACTCGGAGCTGGACGCGGTGCTGAAGTTCGACCTGAAGACCGGCCGGACGGTGGAGAGCTTCGGCGGCGGAATGTTCATCTGGCCGCACGGTATTGACGTGGACCCAGACGGCAACGTTTGGGTGACCGATGCGGCGAACCCTTCCCGAGTCCCCGAGGGGGACCGCGGCCATCGCGTGATCAAATTCAGCCCGACCGGGGAGGTGCTGATGACACTCGGGACGCCCGGGGTTCCCGGCGACGGCCCGAGCCATTTCAGCTCGCCCGCGGACGTCGTCGTCGCGGATGACGGCTCGATCTTCGTCGCCGACGGCCACTACCCGAACGGAAACAACCGCATCGTGAAGTTCTCGAGCGACGGCACGTTCGTCAAGACCTGGGGCAGGACCGGCTACGGTCCCGGAGAGTTCCACGTGCTGCACGCCCTCGCGATCGATTCGCGGGGCCGCCTGTTCGTGGCCGACCGGGAGAACAACCGGATCCAGATCTTCGATCAGGAGGGGGAGCATCTGGCGACGTGGACGCAGTTCGGCCGTCCGAGCGGAATCTACTTCGACGGAGACGACAACATCTACGTGGCAGATTCGGAATCGGACGACGTCCAGAATCCCGGCTGGGAGATGGGACTCCGGATCGGAGACGCCGAGAAGGGCTGGGTGCGCTACTTCGTACGGTTCCCTTGGGCAGACCCCCGCGAAACGAGGGGCAGCGGGGCCGAATTCGTCGCCGCCGACGACGAAGGCAACCTGTACGCCGGCGAACCGTTTCGGCGCGTCCTGCAGAAGTACGTCAGGGTCATGCCGTAGGGCGCGCGCGCTTTTCCGGCTGAAACTTCGGGAAACTGGCGCTGCGCCTTCCTGCGCCGGCGCTTGAGCCGGCGGACGGCCGCTCCTGCATGCAGGGCCCTGCGTCCGGCCCGCTTCTAATGGCGGTTGGCATGCGCCTGTTCCCCGATGCCGTCCAGAGACCGGCTGAACCCGGTCGCGGAGTGTCGTCGCCCCGCTCGGGTGCGCGCAGAACGTGCCCTCGGCCGAAGCATGGGACAATATGGCGGGGTCCGCATCTCGCTAGTCCGCCCTGCGGAATGCCTCTGCGACGCCTGTTCGGGGTACGGGCGCGCGGCAGCCGTCATCGCGAGGATCCGCGTTCGCCGGCCCAGCACCCCATCGCAAGGCCGCGGATGACTTTGGTCCGGATCGTCGCCGAGCGGTTTCGGCCCGGCGAGGGCGGCGCGCGGCACATGCCTGCCTTCGCAGGCCGGCAATCCATCCTCTCGAGCGCGGCCGTCTTCCTATGCCTGGTGCTCGCCGTGCCCGTCTGGTGCCCCGGCGCTCCGCAGCAGACCGGAACTGCCGTCCCGGCGCGCTCGGCGGTCGTGACGGAGATCACGGCGGAAATCGTCGTCGACGGAGCGCTCGACGAGGCGCCGTGGCGTCGGTCGCCGAAGCTCGGCGAGCTGGTGCAGCGCATTCCGCGGGCCGGTGCGGAACCTACGGAGCGGACCGAGGTGACGCTGCTGCACGACAAGCAGAACCTCTATATCGGGGTGATGTGCTACGACTCCGAGCCGCGCCGCGTCCTGGCGTCGCAGATGGCGCGCGACGCGACCCTCACGCCGGACGACCGGCTGAGCATCATCCTGGACACGTTTCGCGACCAGAGCAACGCATTCTACTTCTCCACCAACCCGAACGGCGCCCTCGTCGACGGACTGGTCTTCGCCAACGGCGAGACCAACGAAGACTGGGATGCCATTTGGATCGTCAAGACGAGGCGGTCGGACGAGGGCTGGAGCGCCGAGTTCTCGATTCCGTTCAAGAGCCTGAGCTTTCCTTCCGGCCAGACCGTGTGGGGATTCAATATCAGCCGGATCATCCAGCGCAAGCTCGAGGAGGTCCGGTGGACCGGCGCGCGGTTCCAGACGCAGTTCTTTCAGGTGTCCGAGGCCGGGGAGATCACCAATCTCGAGGGTCTCGAGCAGGGTGTCGGCCTCGACGTCCGCCCGTTCGTCGCGCAGCGCTGGATTCATTCCGGTCCCGGTGGCAACCACGTCATCCGCGGCAAGCCCGGCTTGGACCTGTTCTACAACCTGACCCCGAGCCTCAGGCTCTCCACCACCTTCAACACGGACTTCGGCGAGACCGAGGTAGACGACCGCCAGATCAACCTGACGCGCTTCTCCATCTTCTTTCCGGAGAAGCGGTCCTTCTTCCTGCAGGACGCCGGAGTGTTCAACTTCGCTACCACGGGCATCGACCAGCCGGGCGGGATTCCCAGCACGGGGGCCGAGATCTTTCCGTTCTTCAGCCGCCGCATCGGCCTGCTGCGCGGTCAGGAAGTGCCGATCGACTACGGCGTCAAGCTGACGGGCAAGGCCGGTCGCACGGAGATCGGCATGCTCAACGTGCGGACCCGGGACGGCGCGGGCGTCGGTCCCAAGAACCTGCTGGTCGGACGGGTCCGCCAGAACTTCCTCGAGCAGTCCTACGTCGGCGCGATCTTCACCGGCGGGGATCCCGCGCGACGGACGGCGATCGGCGCGCCGGGCAATCCGGCGCCGACCGTCGTCGGCAGCACTCTCGGCGCGGACTTGCGCTTGGCCACGTCGAACTTCCTAGGCACGAACCGGAACGTGGTCTTCAACGCATGGGGGCTGAAGACCAACAGGGAGGGGATCAGCGACAAGAACGCGTCCTACGGCTTCGGAGCCCACTACAACAACGACAGGTTCCAGGGCCAGGCGATGTGGCGCGAGATTCAGGAGAACTTCGATCCTGCGCTCGGCTTCGTGCAGCGCTCGAACGTGCGGATGCTGCGGCTGGGCGGCAGCTTCAACCCGCGCCCGAATCCGTCCTCGGGCATCCAGCAGATGTTCCACGACGTCTTCTACACCCGCTTCACGCGCCTCGACAACGGGCTCGTCGAGACTTGGAAGCTGTATTTCACCCTCGTCGACTGGCATCTGACTTCCGGCGATTCCCTGCATAGCCTGTTCGATCTGAACCCCACGTACGAGCGCCTGTTCGAGCCGTTCGAGATCGCTCCGGGCGTGGTCCTGCCGCCGGGCGAGTACCGCTTCACTCCGATGCGCATCTTCTTCACCTCGGCCCAGAAGCGGAAGCTGCAAGGGAGCTTCGGCCTCACGTTCGGGAGCTTCTGGTCCGGGACGGCGAAGACAGTCCAGGCCGGCCTGCGCTACCAGCTGCCTCCGAAGTTCTCGATCCGCCTGAATTCCAACCAGACGTTCGCTCAGCTGCCCCAGGGCAACTTCGTCGCGAGGATCTTCAGCACGCAGGTCAACTACGCGGTGTCTCCCTTCCTGTCGTTCTCCAATCTGATCCAGTTCGACAACCGGTCCGGGAACCTCGGGCTGCAGAGCCGCGTGCGCTGGACGCTCGAGCCGGGCAACGACGTGTTTTTCATCTTCGGGCAGGGCTGGATCCAGGAGCCCGGCGGATTCTACGACTTCCGCCAGCAGGACTCGCGCCTGGCGACGAAGCTGCAGTACACGTTCCGGTTCTAGGCGGCTTGAGACCGGCCCGACGTCCGAGCACCGCCCGCGCCGGACGCGGTCACGGACGGCTTGCGTTCCCGGCAGCGGGGCCGAGCCCGTGTGCTACATTCATGCACGGTCGCATCGGGGGATGCGCATGACGTTGGGGAGGGTTCGCAGATCGGGTCCGGCGATCGGGCTGCTCCTGCTGGGCGCGGTGCCGGTTCTGACCGCGCTGCAGTTCTGGGGCGGGCGCCGTGACGGGGATCCGCGCGCCTGGGACTTCGACCCTGACGCCCGGGCGGAGTTCCAGTTCGTCCGCTACGCCTACGGTTCCGGAGGAGGCGGCGGGGGCTGGGGCAGGCGGCGCGGGGGCTGGCGCACCGACTGGCCGGACGCGGAGTACCACCTGACCAACGGCATCCAGCGCCTGACGGTCATCGACACAGCCTACGGCGGCAGGTTCTTCGACCCGATGGACGAGAAGCTCTTCGACTACCCGTGGGTCTACGCCGTCGAGGTAGGCCGCTGGCACCTGGAGGAACACGAGGCGGCCCGGCTGCGCGAATACCTCCTGCGGGGCGGCTTCCTGATGGTCGACGACTTCCACGGGCCCTACGAGTGGGCCTCGTTCATGTCCAGCCTGCAGCGCGTCTTCCCGGACCGGTCGGTCACCGAAGTTCCCGAGGACGACCCGATCCTCCACACGCTGTACGACTTGGACCGGCGCACGCAGGTGCCCGGGATTCAGTACGTGTGGTCGGGCACGACCCACGAGAAGGGCGGCTACACTCCGCACTGGCGCGGGATCTACGACGACGAGGGCCGGCTGATGGTCGCGATCAACTTCAACATGGACCTGGGCGACGCTTGGGAGCATGCCGACTGGCCCGAGTACCCGGAAAACATGACAGCGCTGGCCTATCGCTTCGCCATCAACTACGTGATCTACGCGATGACGCACTAGGGGCCCGCGGTGTTCGAGTTCCTGTTCAAGTACCCGCTGGCCGCCTATCAGAAGGGCGAGTTCCTGTTCGCCACCGGCTGGCCGGCGTGGCTCCTGGCCCTCCTCTCGGCGCTCGCCGCGGCCGGCCTGGCCTGGCATGCCCGGCGCGTCCGCAGCCGCCTGCAGGGGCTCGCCCTGTGTGCGGTCTGGACCCTGCAGGCCCTTTCGGCGGCCCTCGTCCTGGTCCTGCTGTGGCAGCCGGCTCTGGCCGTCCAGTCCCTGAAGAACCGCCAGAACGCTGTCGCGGTGCTGGTCGACACCTCCCGCAGCATGTCGTTCGGCGAGGGCGGCGTCTCCCGTCTCGAGCAGGCCGCGAGCGCGCTGGCCGAGCGCGTCCTGCCGGCGCTCGGGGAGAAATTCAGCGTGCGCCTGTTCGGGTTCTCCGACGGCCCCGAACGCTTGCCGTCGCTCGGGGCCGAGAGCCTCCCCGCTCCGGGAGACAGCAGCGCTCTGGGCGAGTCCCTGCTCGGCGTGCTCCGCGAGTCGACGGCGGTGCCGCTCGGCGCGGTGCTCGTGGCCAGCGACGGCGCCGACAATTCCGGGCGGTTCGGACGGGACGCGATGGCCGAGATACGCAAGTACGGCGTTCCCGTCCACACCATCGGCGTGGGCCGTGAGCGGATCGGCGGGGACATCGAGCTGTCGGACGTGACGGTCGCGGCGAAGGCCCTGCCTCGCTCGCGGGTCAGCGCGCAGCTGACTCTGCGGCACGACGGCCAGTCCGAGACCGCCACGCGAATCACGGTGCGCGACGGCTCCAGCGTCCTCGTCAGCAAGCCCGTCACGCTGCGCCCGGGGGAGACCGTGCGCCGCGAGTGGATCGACTTCGGCGCGGGCGACCCCGGCGTTCGGGACCTGGTCTTCGCTGTCGAGCCAGTCGAGGGCGAGGAATTCGACCGCAACAACGCCCGCCGCCGGGTGCTGGACGTGCCGCGCCGCCGCCGCCGGATCCTCTACGCCGAGGGCGAGCCGCGCTGGCAGTACAAGTTCATGCGACGGGCCGTGCACAAGGACGCCAGCGTGCAGCTGGTGACGATGCTGCGGACCTCCACCAACAAGTTCTATCGCCAAGGAGTGGACACGCCGGACGAGCTCGAGAACGGCTTCCCGTCCGAGGAGGAGGAACTGTTCGCCTACGACGCCCTGATCGTTGGGAGCTTCGAGGCGGCCTTCTTCACGCCCAAGCAGCAGGTCGCGATCCGCGAGTTCGTCAGCCGCCGGGGCGGGTCGCTGATGATGGTGGCCGGCCCCAACGGCCTCGGCTCGGGCGGCTGGCAGCATTCCGAGATCGTGGACGTGCTGCCCGCCGCGCTCGCGCCCGGCGAGACTTCGTTCGTGCGCGAGCGGGCGAGCGTCGAGCTCGCGCCCCAAGGGCGCGACGCGCTGGTCTGCCGGCTGGATCCGGACCCGGCCAGGAACGCCGAGCTCTGGCAGGAGATGCCCCAAGTGGCCGATTTCCAGGAGCTGGGGGACCTCAAGCCCGCGGCGGTCACGCTGCTGAACCTGCGTCGCGGCCGCGACAGCCTGCCGCTGCTGGTGCGCCACAACTACGGACGCGGGCGGGCCGCCATCTTCGCCAGCGGCGGGAGCTGGCGCTGGCGGATGGGGCTGCCCAGCGATGACGAGCGCCACGATATCTTCTGGCGGCAGCTGCTGCGCAGCCTGGTGGCCAACACTGCGGGCACGGTGCGCCTGTCCAGCGATCGCTCCAGCTACGCCGACGAGTCCCGCGTGCAGCTGCGCGCGGAGGTGCGCGACAGGACCTACACCCATGCCGCGAACGCGCGGGTCTCGGCCGTGGTGACGCCGGAAGAGGGCCCCCCCGTCACGCTGGATTTGCGCCCGTCCGCCGGCGAGCCGGGCCTGTACGAGGCCGAGGTGGACGCCCCGGGCTTCGGCGTGTACCGCATGGAGGCCGTGGCGCATCTTGGCGACGAGCGCCTCGGCGCCGACTCGCTGCACGTGCGCCGGGAGGGCGGGGTGGCCGAGTACTTCCGCCCGGAGCGCAATGCCGGCCTGCTGTCGAGGCTTGCGAGCCAGACGGGCGGCCGATACTGGGAACTGGACGAGCTGGAGGGGCTGCCGCAGGAGATCCGCTTCTCGGAGGCCGGCATCACGGCTCGCGAGATCCTCGACCTGTGGGACATGCCCGCCCTGTTCTTCCTGCTCGTCATGCTGCGCGGAGCGGAATGGCTGCTGCGCAGGCGGCGGGGTGTCGTATGAGTTCGCTCGGATCTCGCGTCGCGCTCGCGGCGCTGCTCGCCTGGGCCGCGGCGACGGCCCCGCCGGCCATCCCGGCGACGCACTACATGATCGTGGAAGGCCTCGGCGGGACGCAGCAATACGCCGAGCGCTTCCGCAAGCAGGTGACGGAGATGCTGCCCGCCCTGCGTCGCGTTGCCGGAGACGACTCGCTGGTGCGGGTGCTTGCCGGCGCGGAGGCGACCTCCGCCCGTATCGAGGCGGCCTTCGGAGACTTGGCGCGGGCCGTGACGCCCGGAGACGCTCTAGCGGTGTTCCTGGTCGGCCACGGCTCGCATGACGGCCGCGACTACAAGTTCAACGTGCCGGGCGCCGACGTCAGCGCTCGTCAGCTCAGGACATGGCTCGACGGCGTGCCAGCGGGGCGGCAGCTGGTGGTCAGCTGCACGAGTTCCAGCGGCGGCGCCCTCGCGACGCTGAAGTCGCCCCGGCGGGTCGTCGTCACCGCGACCAAGAACGGCCGCGAGAGGAACGCAACCGTGTTCGGCGACTACTGGGCCGAGTCGTTCGGCGACCCGGCGGCCGACACCGACAAGAACGAGACCGTCTCGGCGCTCGAGGCCTTCCGCTACGCCGAGAGCAAGGTCAAGTCGCACTACGCCGACAGCAAGCGCCTGGCCACGGAGCATCCGCAGATTCAGGGCGATCGGCCCGAGGCGTTCCTGCTGGCCCGCCTCGGCGGGGCGGCCGAGCTGGCCGGCGACCCGGCGAAGCGACCGCTCCTGCTCCAGCGGGAGCAGCTGGAGCGGCGCGTTGCCGATCTGACCGTCCGCAAGGACAGCATGCCTCGCGAGGAATACTTGGACGCCCTGCAGGAGCTGCTGCTCGAGCTGGGTGACCTGCAGGAGCGCATCGACGGCCCGCCCTCCGGACGGGGCGGGGAAACGCCGTGACGAGAGCGATCCCGATCTGCCTGGCGGCGGCTCTGATGATCGCGTGGGCCGGCGGGGCCCGCGCCCAGCGCGGCTCCAACCGGGGAGCCCGACCCGCCCCGCTCGAGCCTTGCGACATCGAGCATGACCGGGGGCGCCTAGCGGAGGCGCGGCAGTGCTACCGGGAGCTCCTCTCGGCGGGAGACCCGCAGGCGCGGGCCGAGGCCCACTGGATGCTGGGCGACCTCAAGGCGGCGAACCAGGGCTTCCGCGAGGCCGTGCGCCTGGATCCGGAAAACCCCGATCTGCGGGTCCGCTGGGGGCACCTGTATGTCGACTCGCACCAGGACGCGGAGGCCGCGGCCCTGTTCGAGGAGGCGCTCGAGATCGACGGCGAGCACGTGCCGGCCCGGCTCGGCATGGCGCGGGTCCTTTCCACGCGCTTCGACGGCAAGGCGATCGAGGCGGTCCGCGCGACCTTGGAGGAGCGCCCCCGGCAGGTCGAAGGCCACTTGCTGCTGGCCCGCATGGCGCTCGAGGAAGGCGATCGCGAGCAGGCGCGCGAGTCCCTGGAGGCCGCTTTGCGCGAGTCGCTCGATCTGGAGGTCGCGCCGCTCGAGTCCTACGCCCTGCTGGCCTCGCTCGAAATGCTCGAGGGCCACCCCGAGAGCGAGTGGGTGCGCAAGACCCTCGAGTACAACCCGCGCTACGGCGAGGTCTACGCCGAGCAGGCGCACTTCTACGTGATCAACCGGCGCTACCGCGAGGCGACCGAGAGGCTGCGCCGGGCGCTGGACGTCAATCCCCGCTTGTGGCGGGCGCACGCGGAACTCGGCGTCAACCTCCTGCGCGAGGGCAGGGACGCGGAGGCCAGGCGCCACCTCGAGACCGCCTACGAGGGCGACCCCTACAGCGCCAAGACCGTCAACACGCTGCGCCTGCTCGACATGCAGGACAGCCGGTTCGAGACCTTCTCGAGCGCGGCTCCTGCGGTCGGCGCGGTGCCTCGCGCCATCGTCCGCCTGGACACGGACGAGGCGGAGCTGCTGCGGCCCTACGTGTTGGACCTCGTCGAGCGTGCCATCGAGGAGTTCTCGCGCAAGTACGAATTCGAGCTGGACCGCCCTGTGCGCGTGGATCTGTACCCGAACCACGAGGACTTCGCCGTCCGCACCATGGGCATGCCGGGCGTGGGCCTCCTCGGCGTGACTTTCGGTGACGTGGTCGCGATGGACAGCCCCTCCGGGCGCGCGCCGGGCGACTTCCACTGGGGGACCACGCTCTGGCACGAGATGGCCCACGTCTTCACGCTCCAAGCCACGGCGAACCTGGTGCCGCGCTGGTACTCGGAAGGGATCTCCATGTACGAGGAGTGGATGGCTGATCCGCGGTGGGGCGAGCCGGTGACTCCGGACTTCATCCAAGCCGTGCGCAAGGGCGACCTGCTGCCGGTCGCCGAGCTCGACAGGGGGTTCATCCGTCCGCGCTATCCCGAGCAGATCGCGGTGTCGTACATGCAGGCCGGTTACGCCTGCCGGTACATCGCCGAGACTTGGGGCGAGGGAAAGCTCGTGGAGCTGCTCCAAGGCTTCGCCGCCGGGACGGGGACGGCCGCGAACATCCAGGAGGTTCTGGCCATCGCGCCCGAGCAGTTCGATGAAGGGCTCGACACGTACATCCGCGACGACCTGGGACCCGCCGTGGACGGGACGCGGTCCTGGCGGCGGAGCCTGGAATCGGCTCTCGAAGCCGCCCGCGACAAGGAATGGGACGCGGTCTTCGAGCCGGCGGAGGCTGCCAGGCGGGCCTACCCGCAGCATGTCGGGGTCGGCTGCGCTTACTCCCTGCTCGCCATGGCCCACGAGGGGTCAGGCGACCGCGCGGCGGCGATCGCCGAGCTGCAGGAGTACGAGCGGCGCGGCGGCCGCCAGCCGGAAACGCTGAGCAAGCTGGCGGGCTGGCTCGAGGAAGCCGGCCGGGGCGCCGAGGCGGCCTACACCTACGACGGGCTGCTCTACGTCTGGCCGCAGGAGGAGCGCACGCACGCCCGTCTCGGCGAACTCCATTTGGCGGCCGGCAGGACGGATCTGGCGGTGCGCGAGTTCGAGGCCGCGCTGGCCCTGGACCCGCTGGACCGGGCCGAGGCCGAGTACAGCCTTGCGCGAGCCTACGTTAAGATAGGCGATCTTGCCAAGGCGCGCCTGCACGTCCTGCAGGCTCTCGAGAGCGCGCCTACCTACCGCCCCGCCCTGCAACTCCTGATGCGGGTCAAGAAATAGGAACACAGATGGAAGCCGTTGCAGCCGCCGACCTGAAGACCGCTGACATGGAGGGGCTCGTCGCTCGGTTCTCGGCTTCGATGGACAGAATCCGTGAGCAGGTGGGCCTCATCATCGTCGGGCAGGACGAGGTCATCGACAACCTGCTGGTCACCCTGCTCGTCGGCGGGCACTGCCTCATCACCGGCATGCCCGGCACGGCCAAGACCCTGCTCGTCAGCACGCTCGCCTCCTCGCTCGGCCTCACCTTCAAGCGCATCCAGTTCACGCCCGACCTGATGCCGACCGACATAACGGGCACCGACATCCTCGAGGAGGACTCCGCGACGGGCCGCCGCAGCTGGACCTTCGTCCAAGGGCCGCTCTTCACGAACGTGCTACTGGCCGACGAGGTCAACCGGACGCCGCCCAAGACCCAGGCGGCGCTGCTGGAAGCGATGCAGGAGCACTCCGTGACGGTGCGCGGCACCAGCTATCGGCTGACCCTGCCTTTCTTCGTGCTCGCGACGCAGAACCCGATCGAACTGGAGGGCACCTACCCCCTGCCGGAGGCGCAGCTCGACCGGTTCCTCTTCAACGTCGTCCTCGACTACCTCTCTCCCGAGCAGGAGGTGGAGGTCGTCGAGCGCAACACCGCGGGCACGCCCCTGCCGGAGGTCACGCCGGTGACGACGGCCGAGGATATCCTCAAGTACCAGTGGCTCGTGCGCCAGGTGCCCGTTTCCGAGCCCGTAGCGCTCTACGCGGTGTCGCTGATCCGATCGACGCGGCCCACCGACCCGGAAGCCCCCGAGATCGTCAGCAAGTACGTGAACTACGGCGCCAGCGTTCGAGCGACCCAGTTCCTCGTTCTGGCCGCCAAGGCGAGGGCCCTCTTGGACGGCCGCTACCACGTCAGCGTCGACGACCTCAAGGCGCTGGCCCTGCCGATTCTCCGGCACCGCGTCCTGACGAACTTCCACGCGGAATCGGACCGCAAGACGGTCGACGACATCCTGCAGGCGATGGTTGAGGCGAAGCCCGCGCCGGCCGAGAGCTAGGCTGCCATGCGCGGGCCGGGGCGGCCGGAAGGGCCGGGCGGGCGAGGGGGCTGAACCCGATGGCCATCCAGCAGCTGCTCGACCCCGTGATCCTGCAGCGCCTCGCCAACATCGAGCTCGTCGCCCGGACCGTCGTGGACGGCTTCCTGCACGGCGAGCATCGCTCGCCCCTGTTCGGCTTCAGCCAGGAATTCGCCGAGTACCGGGCCTACACGGAAGGCGACGACCCGCGCTACATCGACTGGAACGTCCTCTCCCGCACCGACCGAGTCTACGTCAAGCGCTTTCTCGGTGAGACGAACACCCACCTGATGCTGCTGGTCGATACCAGCGCGTCGATGGGCTACGGCTCGGGCGGCGCGACCAAGCTCGAGTACGCCCGCTTCCTGGCAGCCGCCCTGGCCTACCTCTCCACGCGTCAGCACGACGCCGTCGGGCTGGTGCTGTTCGACGAGAAGATTCGCGAGGTGCGGCCGGCGGTCTTCCGGCCGCGGCATCTCCAGAGCGTCCTGCACGCGCTCGAGCGGGCCGAGGCCTCCACGGGCACGGATCTCGACCTGCCCCTGCAGGCGCTGCGCCGCCTGATCCGCCGCCGGGGCTTGGTCGCGATGATCTCTGACTTCTTCGTCGACCCCGGCGAGATCGTCAGATCGCTGCGGGCGCTCACCTACCAGGGCCAGGACTTGGTGCTCTTTCACGTCCTCGACCCGGCCGAGCTGGACCCTGACATCCGCGCCGCGGCCCTGATCGAGGACATGGAAACCGGGGAGGAGATGGAGGTGTCGTCCGACTACGCCCGGCGCGAGTACCCGCGGATGATCCGCGCCCACATCGAGGCCCTCCGCGACCGGGTGGCCGGGGAGGGAGCCGACTACGTCCTGCTGAATACCGCCAAGCCCTTGGACTTGGCCCTGCGCGAGTACCTGCTCTTCCGGCAGAGGAGGCGCTGACTCGATGGATCTGCTGATGCCTTGGTTCCTCGCCGGCGGGCTGGCGGTCGGGCTGCCGCTGTGGCTGCACTTGATGCGGCGCCAGAATCCGGTCCGCGTGCCCTTCAGCTCGCTGATGTTCTTCCGCAAGCGCTCCGAGACGACGGTACGGGAGCGCCGACTGCGCTACCTGCTCCTGCTGGCGCTGCGGCTCGCCTTGCTTCTGCTGCTCGCCCTGGCCTTCTCCAAGCCGGTGTGGGAGCGCCCGCCCGCGGTGATCGCCGGTGACATTCCGAGGCTGCACCTCGTCGCGGTCGACACCTCGCTGAGCATGCAGCACGGCGACCGCTGGGAGGCGGCGCTGGACGAGGCCGAGGGCATCGTGAGCTCCCTTGGCGAGGGCGACCGCGCCCAGATCATCGCCAACGGCCCGTCCGTCCGCGTGCTCACCGAGGCTACCGGGGACGCCGCGGCCCTGCGCCGGGCGCTGGCCGGGCTGCGCCCTACCGACGCCCGCAACAGCTACGGGGATGTCATCGAGGCCGTGCGCACGCTGGCAGCCGGCGAGACCGCGCCCGTCGAGGTGCATCTGATCTCCGACCTGCAGCGGTCCGCCATGCCGGCGCGCTTCCAAGACCTGGTCCTGCCGCCAGGGGCTGATCTGACGGTCCGCGACGTCTCCGCCGGACGGTCCGACAACTGGGCGCTCGACGGGGTAACCGGCAGCACCCGGATACATGGCACGGACTCTCCGCGCCTCGAGGCGACGGTGGCCAGCTTCTCGGAGGACGACGCCTTCAGGACCGTCTCGCTGTGGATCGACGGCCGGCTCGCGGGCAGCCAGCGCCAGGAAGTGCCGGCCGCGGGCCGGGCCGCCTTCGCGTTCGAAATTACGGACGCGCCGCGCGGGTTCAGCCGGGCGGAGTTTCGCTTGGAACCGTCGGACGAGCTTGCCGCTGACGACGCGCGCCGGGTCGCGCTGGACAACACCGAGCCGCGGCCGCTGCTGTTCGTATCGCAAGACAGCCGCAAGCGCGACCTGCTGTACTTCCGCGCGGCGATCGAGGCCAGCTCCTCCTCCAGCTACCGCATCGAGAGCGTTTCCCCCGGCGAGGCGGGGCGACTGGACCCCGAGCGCTTCGCCTTGGTAGTGCTCTCCGACGTGCCGCGCCTCGAGGCAGGCTTCGAGTCGCGCCTGGAGGCGTGGGTCGAGGGCGGCGGGGCGCTGCTGGTCGCGCTCGGGCCGGCCAGCGCGCTGGCCCGGCGGGTCGCCCTGACCGGCCACGAGGTGGAGCAGGCGCTGGCCTCGGAGGCCGGCGGGGCTCCTTTTCAAGTTGCCGGGGAAGCCGACGGTTCGCATCCGGTGACGGTCGCGGCCGAGGGCTTGCGCCCCGCCAAGTTCTACCTGCACGCCCGCGTCCGCCCCCTCGAGGGCGACGAGGTCCCGCTCCGGCTGGGCAACGGAGATCCGCTGCTGGTCGAGCGGGCTATCGGCAGGGGCCGCGCGCTGGTGTTCGCGTCGGCCTTGGACAATGTCTGGAACGACCTCCCGCTGACGCCCGTTTTCGTGCCGTTCGTGAGCGAGGCGGCGCGCTACCTCACCGGCGCCGAGTCCGCCCGCGGCGAGGCCACTCTCGGCGACGTGCTCGAGCTCAGCCCGCGCCGGGCCGCCGGAGCGTCGGTGCAGGTCGTCGACCCCGGCGGGCAATCGGTCCTGAACCTTTCCGATTCGGTGAGCCGCGACGCCCTGCCGCTCGAGTCGGTGGGATTTTACGAGATCCGCGGCGGCAGCCTGGCGGAACTGCTGGCGGTGAACCCGGACTCCCGCGAGTCGGACCTGCGCCGGATCGACAGGGACACGCTGGAACTGTGGCGGTCCACCGGCGAGTCGGCGGCGCCGCAGGTCGACGCGGCCGGAATGTCCCCTCCGACCGCCCCTCCCTGGCGCATGTGGCGGCTGGTGCTGGGACTGCTCGTTCTGGCGTCGCTGCTAGAATCTTTCGTGGGTAACCGGCACTTGAATGCCGTGAGGGGGGACTAGACGATGCTATTCGGTCAGCAGGCGCCGGCTGGCGGCAGTCTCGACGAGTATCTTCGGTCCATAGCCCGGCGGCTGCGGGTTACCGTCGCGACCCGCGGGGCCGGAGCGGTGGCGCTGACGGCGCTGCTCTCCACGGCCGTCTGCGTGTTCCTCGCCAACCGCGCAGCATTCTCCCCTGCCAGCGTCTTCGGCTCGCGGGCGTTCCTGTTCGCGACGCTGGCGGCCGCAGCCGCCGGCCTGCTCGTGCTGCCGCTGCTTCGCCTGCTGCGCAGGCCCGCCCTGCAGCGGGCCGCGGACGAGGCCGAGCGGCGGTCGCCGGAATTCGACGGGCGGCTGAGGACCTGGGCCGACGAGCGCGCCCGGGCCGATCGCAGCGGCGGGGCTCCGAGCCCCTTGCTGGGGCTGCTGGCCCGCGACACCGAGCGGGCCGCCGCCGCAGTCCCGCTCGATTCGGTGGTGAGCCGCGCGGCGACGATCGCCTTCGCGGGAGCCGCCTTCGCCGGCCTGCTCGCGCTGCTGTGGCTCGGCACTTCGGGTCCGGGCTACTGGAGCTACGGCACCCAGAAGCTCTGGGCCGGCTGGTTCCTGGACCAGGCCGACCCCCTGTACGAGCTGGTAGTCGAGCCGGGAGACGCCACGATTCGCAAGGGGGGCCGGCTGGACGTCACGGCCGAGGTGGTCGGCTTCGAGCCGGGGGGCGCCGAGATCTTCGCCAAGTTCGAGAGCAGCGTGGACTGGGAGCGTGCGCCGATGGGCCCGCGGCTGGACGGTTCGGGCTACGAGTTCGCCTTTTCCATGGTGCGCGAGCCGCTGCGCTACTACGTCGAGGCCGGCCGCATGCGCAGCCGGGAGTTCACCGTCGAGGTCGTCGCCATGCCCTCCGTGGAGAACATCCGGCTGGAGTACGAGTATCCCGCATGGAGCGGCTTGGCGCGCGAGGTGCAGGATCCGGGCGGCGACATCATGGCGGTGCGAGGCACGCGGGTAGCCGTGATCCTGACGACCGACAAGCCTCTGGACGGCGGCCTGCTGGTGCTCGGTGGCCAGCAGGCCGGCCTGCGCGGCAACCGGGCCGAGATCGAGGTCGACGAGGATTCCACCTACCACGTCGCGGCCAGCTACCGCGGCGAGCGGGTGCGGCTGACCGAGGACTACTTCATCACGGCCGTCCCGGACGAGAAGCCGGAGGTCAAGATTCGCGAGCCGGGTCGCGACTGGCGCGCCAGCAGCATCGAGGAGGTGCCTGTTGCAGTCAGTGCGACCGACGACTTCGGCCTGCGCGGCCTGGAGCTGCGCTACTCGGTCAACGGAGGCGACGAGACCGCGGTGCGCCTGCCGTCCGGGCGCGGCGCCCGGGAGGCCGAGAGCCGGCACGTCTTCTACCTGGAGGACCTGGGCGGTCCCCGCGAGGCCGTGACCCTTCCGGTCGCGGAGAGCGCGCCGGGCCTGCCGGCTCCGGCTCCGGCTGCGAGCCTGCTGCCGGGCGATCTGATCAGCTACTACGTCGTCGCGAAGGACGCCAAGCGCGAGATTCGCAGCGACATGTACTTCATTAACGTCCAGCCGTACGCGCGCCGGTTCTCCCAGTCGCAGCAGGCCCCGGGGCAGGGAGGCCAGGGCCAGCGGCAGGACGAGATCTCTCGTCGGCAGAAAGAGATCATCCTCGCGACGTGGAATCTCATCAACGAGCGCAAGGCCGGCGACGGGCGCGAGGAGAGCAAGCTGCGCGAGAGCGCGTCGATGCTGTCCGACCTCCAAGGGACGCTGATGCAGCAGGCGCAGACGCTCGTGCAGAGGACGCGGGCGCGCCAGCTGACCGGCGCGGATCCCAAGTTCGCCCAGTTCGCCGAGTATCTCGAGCAGGCCGCCGGGTTCATGCAGCCGGCGGCCGAGGCGCTGCACGAGTACCGCCTCGAAGACGCCGTCAAGCCCGAGCAGCAGGCGCTGCAGTTCCTCCTCCGGGCCGAGAATCTCTTCACGGACATCCAGATCTCGATGGGCCGGGGCGGCGGCGGAGGAGGGGGCGGGGCCTCGCGCGACCTGGCCGAGATGTTCGAGCTCGAGATGGATCTGGAGAAGAACCAGTACGAGACGGGCGGCGGCGCTTCCGGCCAGCAGGTCGAACGCGAGATCGACGAGGCGATGAAGAAGCTCGAGGAGCTCGCCCGCCGTCAGGAGCGACTGGCTGAGCGATCCCGCGACCGCTCTCAGGCGAGCTTCGAGCAGCGCTGGCAGCAGGAGATGCTGCGACGGGAAGCGGAGGATCTGAAGCGCCAGCTGGAGCAGCTGCAGCGCCGCCGGCAGGGCGGTCGGCAGCAGGCCGGGAACCAGAGCAGCCAAGGCGCGCAGGGGCAGAGATCCTCCGGCGGCGCCGGCAGCCGCGAGCGGCAGCTCGAGCGGACGATCGAGCAGCTCGAGCGCGCCGCTCGCGAGATGGAGCGGGGCAGCCAGGGCGGCGACCCGCGGGCGTCGTCGGCAGCCGCGCAGCGCGAATTGCAGCGCGCGGTGGAGTCGCTCGCGCAGCAGCGCCGCCAGGAGAGCGAGGCGGAACTTGGCGAGCTGGCGCGGGAGTCCGCGGCACTGGCGGAGGAGCAGGAAGCGGCGGCGGCCGAACTGCAGCAGTCGCTGCGGGTGGCGCTGGAAGCGCTCAAGGCCCAGGGGGGGCGGCAGAACGGGCCCTTGCCCACGGGCATGACGCGCGAGCAGGAGATTGACTTGGCGGATCGCAAGCGCGACATGGGGCAGCGGCTGTCCGAGGTCGAGAAGGGCCTGCAGCGGCAGGCGCGGGCCCTGCGCGAGCGCAACGACGAGGCGTCTAGGGCCCTGCTCGACGCTCTGACGGAACTCCAGCAGTCGGAGGCGTCCCCGGCGATCCAGTACGCCGAGGATCTCGTTCGGCGGGGCCTCGCTCCGTACGCGGCCAGCAACGAGGAAGCCGTGTCTAGGGCCCTGCGGCGCCTGCGGGACAACATCCGCGAGGCGGGCGAGCTGGTCCGGCGCGAAGGCGGCGGCGAAGAGCGCGGGCTGGCCCGCGCCCTCTCCGAGGTCGAGCAGCTCCGGCGGGCGATGGAAGAAGCGGCCCGCCCCGGCGAGGGGGCGGAGCAGGGCGACCGCCCCGGGGAGCAAGCGGCGCGAGGCCGGCAGCCCGGTGAGCGCCAGGAAGGCGGACAGGCGGAGGGGCAGGGCGGAGGCCCGAGGCAAGGTCTGGCCCGTGGGCAGCGGAATGGAGATACGCCCGGCGGATGGCGCAACTGGGGAGATCCGACAGGCAGGCGCCGACCCGGCGTCATCGCCCCGGCAGCCAGCGATCCCATCGCGCGCGAGCGCATGGAGCGCGCCTTGGAGCAAGGCATCGCCGAAGTGCCTGCACTGGCCCGAGGCCTGCGCACCCACGACGATTTCAGCCCGCAGGACATCGCGGAGTTGAGGCGTTTCGCCCGGGAACTGGGCGACGGTCGGTTTCTCGGCAACCCGGACCTGCTGGAGCAGGAGTACCGCAAGATGCTGGCCCTGCTGGAGCAGCTCGAGGTCAAGCTGCGCAGGCAGGTCGAGCTGGACGACAAGGAAGAGGTCCGGGCGATCGTCGCGGAAACTGTGCCCGAGCCGTACCGGGAGGCGGTCGCGGAGTACTACCGGACGCTTGGAGGGGCACGCTAGGGCTCGCCCGATTCCGATGTCGGCCGGAGCCGCTGTCGAAGATGAGCGAATCGAATCGAACCGGTCGAGTCCGTCCCGGCTTCATCCCGGCGTTGCGCGGGCTCTCGAAAGGAGTCCGCACCCGCATCGTGCGCTCGGAGGTCGAGGGGGGCGTCCGCTTGGGAACGCTCAAGGACGGCAGCCGCGTGCTGGTCCAGACGCTGAACCGTCGCTACGAACTGCGCGTTCGGAGGGGGCAGGTCTGGATCTCGGGGCACCCGGACTACTGCCCGGAACCAGTTCCGGTGAGAGTGCGCGGATCGAGCTGGGGCGGCTCGATGCTCAAGGTCGCCTACCTCGGGCGCGGCATGCGGATGGAGTTCCAGCACCCCAAGCACTCGACAGTCACGACGTCCAGGATCGTGTCGGTTCGACTGGACTGAGGCGGCCCGCGTTCACTCGAGCAGCGCCGAGACGTGGCTGGCGACGCCTGCCGCCAAGCCATCGAGGCTGTAGCCGCCTTCCAGCGCCGACACGAGCCGCCCTCCGGCATGCCTGCTCGCCACGTCCCTGAGCAGCAGCGTCATCTCGCGGAAGTCGTCGTCCACAAGGCGGAAGCGCCCGAGCGGGTCGCCAAGCCGCGAGTCGAATCCGGCTGAGATCATGACCAGGTCCGGTCGGAAGTCTTCGGCTGCCGGAAGCAGCCTCTCCCGGAAGGCTCCGAGAATCTCGCGTCGTCCCGCCCCCGACGGCAACGGGCAGTTGATCGTGCTGCCTTCGCCGTCGCCGACACCGGTCTCGTCGGCGTCTCCGGTTCCCGGGTACCACGGGGACTGGTGCGTGCTGAAGAACAGCACGTCCGGGTCGCTGTAGAAGATGTCTTGCGTGCCGTTGCCGTGATGCACGTCCCAGTCGGCGATCAAGACTCGTGACAGGCCGTGTCGGTGCCGGGCGTGTCGGGCGGCCACGGCGATGTTGTTGAAAATGCAGAAGCCCATGCCTTGGTTCGGACGGGCGTGGTGTCCGGGAGGGCGCAGGACGCAAAACGCCTGGCCGAACGTGCCCGCCACGACGGCGTCGACCGCCGAGCAGACCGCTCCGGCCGCGGCACGGGCGGCATCCAGGGAGCGCGGGCCGACGTGCGTGTCTCCGGTCGACAGCGTGCGCCGCCCCGAGCGGACTTCCCGCTCGACGAGATCGATGTACGCCTGCCCGTGGCACAGCCGCAGCGTGTCCGTGTTGATCGCAGAAGACTCCAAGCGTCCCATGCGCGCGGCGAGGCCGCTCGATTCCATCGCCCTCGTAACCGCTTCAAACCGGGCGGCTCGCTCGGGATGCCCGTGCGGGGTCCGGTGCTCGATGGATTCCGCGGGCGCTAGGAGGGCGGTCGGCACCATACGCAGGATTGTATCGCGCAGGACCGGGGAGTGGCCTCGGCCATCCCGGGGTCGCGCCGTGGGGAGGTCGAGTGAGATTCAGTGCCGGTGAGTCCGGAGAGAGTGATGGCTGCCGAATCACGTGCAGGGAAGCACTTGGACAGCCCTGGCAGGCTCGAGCTAGCGGACGCGTCGAACACTGATGCGCTCGCTCACGCCATCGACAAGCATGTCATTGCCGGTTCCGCCGCGACGGATCGTGACTTGAGGACTGTAAGCGTAGTAATATTGGGGAATTATATATCTGAGTGCCGACAACGCCATGTCCGACTAGAACTGCTGTGAGCAGGGAGGTGGGTGTCGAGCTGGGGTCATGCGAGTGCGGCCGCGGCGGGCACAGAGGGGTGGGGTGTGGGATCGTATCTGAATCGAGCCTGCCAGCGGATTGGACGAGGAAGGGACTAGAGAGGCCGCCTCGCATGCCCCGGTTGCCCCGGTTGCCCCGGTGGAACCCGGTTGGCGGTGGCAGGGCACGCCTTGCAAGCCGCTTGCAGGCCCTGCGAGGGCCGAAGACAGCGGATCCCCGGCGCTCGACGGCCTGCATGGACGGTCCGGACCGGACCGGGGTCGCGCCGGGGCATGCCGGATCCGGTGCGCCCCTCGTACCGAGCGTGAAGCGCCCGCCCGCAGCGGGCTGCCGCGCTCGGCGCGGCGGGCTCCGCTCAGGCCGCGACCGCGGCCTTGCCGGTCAGCTGCCGGCAGGTCAGCGTCCGGCCGACCAGGCCCCGCGCCATGCGCCGCATCCGTTCCGCCGTGTCGCAGTCGCGGTCGTTGCGCCGTCCCGCGAACTGCGTGAGGTAGCGGCCGAGATGACGGACGCTCATCCGGTGATAGGTTCCGTACAGGCCGCGCTTGAACAGGGACCGGAACGATTCGATGCCGTTCGCATGCGCTGCCCCGCGCACGTACTCGCCGCCGGAGTGCCTGACGGCTTCGTGCGCGAACTCCGCCATGCCGGCGCAGGCCGCCGCCTCGTCGGAGCGGAGCTGCGCGCCCGGCGCGACGCGGGCGCGCGCGAAGCCCTGCAGGTCGCCCTTGGCGGTGCCCGGCAGCGGCCGCGCGGCCGCTGCGTTCGTGGCGCGGTCGCGCGCCCCCGCCACGGGCGTCTTGCCGACGGGCCCGCGCCCGGCGCGGGCCTTCTTCCTCTCGTGCTGGTTGCGTTCCTTGCCGCCGACGTAGGTCTCGTCCACCTCCACCGGGCCGGCGAACAGGCCCTGATCCCGCTCCCGGCACGCGCGGATGCGGTGCGCCAGGTGCCAGGCCGACTTCCGGCTGATGCCCGGGTCGCGGTGCAGCTTCATGCTCGAGACGCCCTTGATGCCGGTAGTCAGCAGGAACAGGGCGACGGCCCGGGTGCGGCAGCCGAGCTTGGTGTCGGCCATCACGCTGCCGGCGCGCACGGAAAAGCGCTTGCCGCAGCCGCGGCAACGGTACGGCATCGAAGGGTGGGCTGCGTCGGACTGCACGCTGGAGCCGCGGCAGCGGGGGCACGCGGGACCGTCCGGCCAGCGCATGGAGGCGAACCACTTTTCCGCGGATTCGTCATCGGGAAACATGGCGATCACTTCGATCAATGTGATGCCTTTACGGAACCACTTTCCGGGACCTGATTTCTTCATTTACGGTATCCCCTACTGGAACTATTCTACCAAGAAACACCACAGAATGTCAACGGAAAGTCGGAAGAAATATGAAATCTTATTATGGCTTGATAATTTGCCGACTTGATTCCCTCGGCACTCAGATATATAATTCCCTAATATTGATGGCCAAACTCTGCCTGCTCCCAGATTTGGCCATTTTGTAATATTAAGATGGTGCCCTTTTTCTACGCCTCAAAGTGTGGGTCGATCCTGCTTTCCACTGCGCGAGGCGGAACGTATCCGCTCGACGTTTGGCTGCAGTTCAAGCACTTGCAATTGAGTGCCCGGCCTACTAGGCAGGCGGCCCACAGGCACGAAGTCTAAGAATGGCCGGCCACGGTCAGCGGTCGCTAGGAGAATTGGCAGTGTCCCTCGATAGGCCGGCGGGGTGGCGTATCCGAAGACATCGAGCCACCATCGCCAGCCGGCTGGCTGTCTAGTGGGCTTGGGGAGTTGCGTAGCTGATTCCGCTTGTTGTGCCAACCTTGGGTCTTTGATGGCTCGCGAACCACCCTCGGCCGCGACGGGACCAACTCGGCCGGGCCGTCTGCGACTCGCGGCCGCAGGTCGCAGGGCGTTGAGCCTCGCGATGCGAGTGCCCATGCCGATGCCCGGCCCGGGCAGGTCGCCAAGCGCAGCCCGGTATGTCATGAGCTCGGGACCTTGCACTAACGAACGCCATTGGCGGTAGTCCCGCCGAAAGAGCCCGTGCGGCGACAGGCGAGGGGCGATGCCTAGGCCGGGTTGGGATCTGGATGCGTTGATTTGCACGCCCGCTTCTGTGCGGGGAGCGTCGCGTAGGTGGTGCCCGGACGAGGTCGTCCCAATAGCCGAGCGTGCTGCGGCCTATCGGATATGCGAGGAGTGGTGTCCTCTGCTCTTGTCCGCATGCGAGTCTCCAAGCTTTCGGAACGGGGCCCGCAGCAACGTGGCGAGCAAATTGAACACCTCGACCGGCAGCCGGACCATGTCCTCGGCGAAACTTCGCGCGCCCGGTCCGACGATCAGCACGTCCCGGCGGTGCAGGAAGTAAGTGCCGATCGCGGTCAGCATGGAGAACATGATCGACGCTGCCACGCTTTCGTAGAGCTTCTGCGTCCCACGCAATGAGTGGATCGTGAACTCCACGCCGTGCGCCAGCGCCGGGAGCAGCAGCATGATGACGCCGCTGGCCTTCCAAGCCGGCTGCACGCGACGGAACGCTTGGGAGATCGCCCCCAACGTGCCCACCATCGGGGCGCGATAGCAGATCTCCGTGATCGCGGCTTCGACCGCGCTGTCCAAGCTCGCCAGCAAGTTCACCGAAAAGAAAATCGACGTGCGCATGATCGCGCTGAGAACGGCGTTCTTCCAGTTCCAGTGGCGAAGCAGCCATCGCCCGGGATCCCGGACCAAGCAGGAGAGCGCGTCGCCAACGGTAGTCGGGACCGATGCCTCGGGCCGGTTTCCCCCGGCTACTTGCTTCGCTGCCATCGGCGGGGCGCGGCATTCTCGGTGGGCTGCATGCGGAGAGCCGCGCCAGCACCCGCCCCGGCGTCCTGTCCCATCATCGCAGCAGCCACGGGGCGCAGGCTCACTGTCCGAGGTCGTGGCACAGGTAGCATTCGTTGGACGCCTCGCGCTCCGCGTGGCAGTTCATGCACGCCGTCATGCTTGTCGAAACCTCCTGGCTCAGCTCGGCCCGGGTCTCCACCGGCCCGTGGCAAGTCGCGCAAGCCAGCGAGGCCGCCGAATGGCTGGCGTGGCTGAAGAAGACGAAGTCGGGCACGCGGTAGGCCCGCGCCCAGCGAATCTTGCTGCCGGCAGGCAATCGGGCCAGCTGCCGGACACCCGGCCGGTCCGTCGCGATCGACCGATGGCAGAGCATGCACCGGTCGCGGTCCGGGATTCCGGCGCGCTCCCGCGTCTCGGCGCCGGGATGGCAGTCGAGGCAGCCGATGCGCTGCTGCGCATGCACCTTGTGGTCGAAGGGAACCGGTTGCGGCCCGAGAGCCCGCGGGAGGCTCTCGGGAGGTACAACGTACGTCGGTGCCTGGGCCGCGTCGGCGTTGCTCGCAAGGAGCGCCGCCGCGAAAGCGGCAAGCACGGCGCTGCGTCGCGGTCGCATCGGCTGGCTACTTGGCGCGCCGATTGATCTGGTACTGCGTAAAGGGCGAGCCCGCCCCGTCGATCTCGATATTGACTAGGAAGGGCACTTCGCTCCGGAAGGCCCGGTCGAACGCGTCCGAGAGCTGCTCCGGTGCCGTCACGTGCGCCCCGTCTCCGCCGAAGCCCTTCATTACCAAGTCGTAACGAGTGTTTCTCAGCTCGCAAGCGACAGTGCCCGAATCCGGGTAGAAGGCCTGCTGCAGCTCTCGCTCGATGCCCCACCCGGCGTCGTTGCCGACGATGACCACCATCGGGAGGCCGTACCGCACGGCCGTGTCGAGCTCGCCGATGTAGAAGCCCAGCGAGCCGTCTCCGGTGATGACGACCGAGCGCGCGTTCGGTCTCAGGATCTGGGCGCTCAGCCCCACGGGCAGGGCCACGCCGAGGCCGGCGAGCGATCCGAGCCGCATCCACCGACCGGCATGGCGGGCCCGCAGCAGATAGCGTCCCCAATGGACGAAGTCGCCCCCGTCCCAGCAAATCGTCGCGTCCGGGGGCAGCTTTTCTCGAAGGACCTGGTAGGCGTGCAGCGAGTGCATCGGCGCGCGCGGGCGCGCAGCCTGCTCCGCGACCCGGGCCGCGTAGTCGTCGCAGCCCCGCTGCACCTCGGCCAGCCAGCCGGACCGGTCGGGGGCGTCGCGGTCGGCGAGGGCCGCATTCAAGACGGCGAGCGCGGTCTTGGCGTCGGCTCGAATTCCGACGGCGAGGGCCCGGTTCAGTCCCAGCTCGCCTCCGCAGACGTCGATCTGGATTGTCTTCGCTCCCTCAGCGAACAGTTGCGGCCCGCCCATCCGGAGTCCGTAGTCGATGCGCTTGCCGACGATGATGACCAAGTCGGATTGCTGCAGCGCGTTCTCCGCGCCGGGGTTGATGGTCGCGTCCGCATACCCGAAGCAGAGCGGGTGGTCGTCGGAGACCATCCCGCGAGCGAGATTGGTCGTGAACAGAGGGATCCCTGCGGACTCGACGAAGGTCTCGAGTTCCTCGTCCGCGCCGGACCAGTAGGCTCCGGAGCCGGCGATGACCGCCGGGCGCTCGGCTCGCGCCAGCAGGTCGATGGTCCGGTCCACGCTGTCGCTGGGCGGACCGCTACGAATCGGCTCGACGCGATTCGTCGGTATCGGGGCGTGCGAGTCGCTGGACTCCGTGAACAGGTCGACGGGCACGCTCAGGTGCGCCACGCCCGGGCGGTCTCGCAGCATCTCCGTGAACGCCCGTTTCACGTGAAACGGAATCTGGCCGGAGCGGGCGGGCACGGCCGCGTACTTCGTGATGCCTTGGACCAGCTTGAGCTGGTCCATGTCCTGGAACGCGTGGCGGTCCCGCGCGTGCGAGTCGCTCATCCCGCTCACCGTCAGCATCGGTACGGCCGTAGCGTTGGCCGTGGCGATGCCCGTGATGGAGTTCGTGTGCCCCGGGGCCCCCGTCACCAATGAGACGCCGGGCGCCCGCGTCAGGCGAGTCCAACCGTCCGCCATGTGGACCGCGGCCGACTCGTGGCGCGTGTCGTATATAGACATGCCTTCCCGCGCCGCCACCTGCAGGACGTCGTTGAGATGGTCCCCTACGAGCGTGAAAATCCGGTCGACTCCCTGGCTCTGCAAGCTCCGGACGAAGAGTTCCGATCCTGTCGGCATGAAGTTGCAGGATACTATCCCCAATGCCCGAGGCCCTTCGCGGGAGGGCCTCTCACGGGATCGGCGCCGCGTTCTCGCTAGACTTGAACTGCGTCCCTCCCGAGGTCGGCGCAAACCGTCAGGATCGTCGGAGCATGACCGTCTCGCGCTGGTTGCGGACCGTCGCGGCAGCATGGCTGCTGCACGCGGCGCAGCCCTTGCCCGGCGTGCCCGTTGACGCGTCCGTCAAGGCGATCCTGGACCGCCATTGCGTCGCCTGCCATGGGCCCGTGACCCAGAACGCAGGCGTCCGGCTTGACACACTCTCGGCCGACCTAGTCGGCGACCGCCGGTCCGCGGAGACGTGGCACGACGTGCGAGATGCCTTGAGCGTCGGCGCCATGCCTCCCCGCGGCGCGCCGCGGATGCCGCCGGACGCCAGAGCGGCGGTCCTCGAGTGGCTTTCCGGCCGGTTCCGCGCGGCGGAGGAGAGCCGGAACGAGTCGCGCGGCGTCGTCGTGATGCGCAGGCTCAACCGAATCGAGTACCAGAACACGATGCGGGACCTGCTCGGTCTCGACGTCGACTACACGCGGAACCTGCCGCCTGACGAGCTCAGCCGGGACGGCTTCGCGAACAACGGAGCGGCTCTGCGCATGTCAGCCATGCAGCTGGAGCACTATCTCAGCGCGGCCCGCGACGGCCTGCGGCGGGCGATTGTCGAGGGTCCGGAGCCGCCGGTCTACGAGCACAGGGCCGAGCGGACGGTCGAGGACAAGCTGAAGAACGTCCATTGGTCCAACCGCCTCGGGCGGACCGGCACGTTCGTGTCGCGGGTGCCGGGCTTCCCGGACGAGGGGGAGTTCTTGCTGCGCATCCGAGCGCGAGCCGAGATTCCCACCGGAGCCCCCTATCCGCGCATGCACGTCTCGCTCGGGTACCGGGCCGACACGCAGACTCCGTCGCGAACGGTGGCCGAGGTGGACGTCCGACAGGGGCCGGCGCGCGAGTTCGAATTCCGCGGGCGCATCGAGGAGTTTCCCATCCAGAGCCGGACGCAGAGCAAGTATCCCGGGCTGCTGGTCTGGATTCGCAACGCCTACTCCGACGGCGAGCCGCCGCCCCCCGGAGAGACGGTGGAGTTCGAGGAGAACGGCAAGAGCCGGAAGCGGATGGTCTGGCCGACGGATCCGGACTTCCCGGCGATTGTCGTGGAATCCCTGTACTTCAGGGCGCCCGCCCACGCCACCTGGCCGCCGCAACACCACCGGCTGATCGTGCCCGCCCTGCCCGACGGCGGGCGGGACGAGCGCGCCGCGGCCGCTGCTGTCGTCCGGCGCTTCATGCGACGGGCCTACCGGCGGCCCGTGCGCGATGGCGAAGTCGCCCGGGTGCAGCGATTCTACGACGGGGCGAGGCCCCGGGCCGGCAGTTTCGAACGAGCGCTTCGCGAGACATTGGCAATGGTCCTGATTTCGCCGGATTTCCTCTACCGGATCGAACGGGGCTCGCCTGGTTCCGGCCCCGTGAGCGATCACGAGCTGGCGTCGCGGCTGTCGTATTTCCTGTGGAGCACGATGCCGGACGAGCGCCTGATGCGGCTGGCCAGCCGCGGGCGCTTGTCGGACAGGTCCACGCTGCGCGCCGAGACGATGCGGATGCTGGACGACCCGCGATCTTGGGCCCTCGTAGAGCAGTTCGCCGACCAGTGGCTGGATCTCGCGGGCGTGCGCAGAGTCGCGGTCAACCCAAACTACTACCCGCACTTCGACCTGTCGCTGAAGGAGGAGATGCGGCGGGAGACCCATCACTTCTTCGCCTCCCTGCTGCAGCGCGACATCAGCGCCACCCACTTCCTCCGGTCCGACTTCGCCATGCTCAACGAGCGAATGGCGCGGCACTACGGGATCTCGGGGCCCCGCGGGGGCGCATTCGAACGCGTCTCGCTCGCTTCCTCCGGCCGCCCCGGTGGCCTGCTGGCCCATGCGAGCGTGCTCTTGGCGAACTCGACGGGCGAGGATTCCCACCCCGTCAAGCGCGGGGTCTGGGTGCGCACGGCGTTGCTGGGAGATCCGCCAGCACCCCCGCCGCCCGCCGTGCCCAACTTGGATAGTGGCGCCGAGGGGACGGCACTTCTGTCGCTCAAGCGGCAGCTGGAGCGGCACCAGGACAGCGAGTCATGCGCTTTCTGCCATCGAGGGATCGATCCTTGGGGCGTCGCGCTCGAGGAGTACGACGCGGTCGGGTTGCGGCGCGAGAACGTGAGGCGGCGTTGGGGCGAGCGCGAGGAGACCTATCCCGTCGATGCGGCGGCTACGCTTCCCGACGGGCACGAGGTGGACGGGGCCGCCGCTCTCATGGACTATCTGGTCGAGAACCGGCAGCGCGAGTTCGCGAGGGCGCTCACCGAGAAGCTGCTGGCGTACGCGCTGGGACGCAGCCTCGAGCGACGGGACGAGAAAGCGGTCCTTCGGATGGTGGCGCGCTTCGAGCGCAGCGGCTACCGCCTGCGCGAGCTTTGTGCAATCATTGTGGCGAGCGAGGCGTTCCGCCAGCGCTAGCCCGGAAGGTGTCCGTGTCCGCCAAGCCTTGGTATCTCAGCCGTCGCGCGTTTCTCCGCGGGACGGGCGTCTCCCTCGCCCTCCCGTTCTTCGAATGCATGGAGGCGGACGCCAGACAACGGGAGCGTCCGAGGCGCTTCTGCGCGGCCTACTTCCCCTACGGCATCGTCGAGCGGGCCAAGGGCAGCTCGGCGGCTCACTGGAACTGGTCGCCGGAAGGGGCCGGGCGGGACTACCGTCTCACCGGGAGCTTGGTCCCGTTGGAGGCGCATCGCTCGGAACTGACGGTGCTGGGCGGGCTCTCGCATCCGAAGGGCCGCAACATGGGCGGCCACGACACCGCGGACACTTGGCTCACCTCGGCCGAGCTGAAGGAAGGGCACCTCGAGAACACCGTGTCGATGGACCAAGTCGCGGCGGCGCGCTGGGGCGACCTCACGAGGCATTCGTCGCTCGTCCTTTCGACGGACGGCGGGGTCGGCGAGCCGACCCGATCGAGCACCCTGAGCTTCGCCGCCAACGGCCAGCCGCTGCCGGCCATGAATCGCCCTAGGGTGGTATTCGACCGCCTGTTCGGCCTCGACCGGCGCTCGCTTGAGGCCCGCCGCCAGAGCCTCGACAGCTCTCGCAGCATGCTGGATCTCGTCTTGGAGCATTCCAAGTCCGTGCGGGCGGTGCTCGGCAGGCACGACCGCGCCAAGCTGGACGAGTACCTCGCCTCGGTGCGGGAGATCGAGAGGCGAGTCGATCGCTCGCAGCAGTGGCTCGAGATTCCCACGCCGTCCGTGGACGCTTCGGGGCTCCACCTCGAGGCTGACGACTCGACGCCGGGCGAGCTGATCAAGACCATGTACGACTTGATCTTCCTCGCCTTCCAGACGGACTCCACCCGTGTGGCGACGTACCAGCTGGGGAATATGAACGGGGCGACCTCGATCGCCGGGAAGTTTCCCCAGCTCCTCGGACTGTCGGACAACATGCACAAGCTGGCCCACGACGCCCGCAAGAGCGACGAGGGAGCGGAGCCATTGGGCAGGTGGCACCTGTTCCTGACGCAGCAGCTCGCCTATTTCATACGGCGGCTGAAGGAGACCCCGGAGGGGGACGGCTCGCTGCTCGACAGCACGGTCATCCTTTATGGCAGCAGCAACAGCCAGACGCACGTGAACCTGAACTACCCCCTGCTCTTGGCGGGCGGGAGCGATCTCGGTCTGGCCCACGGCAGCTTCCGCCAGTTCGGCGAGGACGTGCCGCTGTCCAATCTGTTCGTGACGCTGCTGGGCAGCCTCGGCACGAATACCGAGGCGTTCGGCGACAGCACGGGAGCGCTGACGGAGGTCTTGGGATAGGGTCCAAGCGGCTGTTGCCGCAGCTGTTCAATCAGCCATTAGCGGCTCCATTCAATCGAACTGTCATCGTGAGGTTGAACCTCAGCACGAAAAGGCAAGTGATGACACTGCAATGATCTCTGGTTACGAATCAGCTTCTCACACACATCACTTGGCGGAATTGTGTTTTTCGTCAACTCCGCCCTTCCGGACCAATGGGTTGGACGCCGGTGTAGCGGAATTCCGCAGCCTTGCTAGATTGTGGATCCAGCAGAGAAACTCGTTCTCATCGTCAATCACCGAAGGCGCATTGTGTTCCGCATACCAGCAGATTATGTAACTGCCTAGGTACACCTGACGAGCTGCCCGAGCGCGTATGGGGGAGCACGTGTGGGCTGCGAGCAGCTGCGATCCGACGCGGGCGGACGATGCGGGTGCCGGCTAGGATTGCAGGGCGGCCGGCCCTTCCCGCAGGGTCTCGAGGCGGTTGCGGCCTTGCTTCCGCGCGGTGGACAGCACGCTGCGCAGCGTGGCGCAGTCCTGCGCCCCCTGCCGGGACCGGAACCCGCCCGAGATCTTCATGCGTAGCTGCATCATCCGCAGGTCCCGCTCCGCCAGGTTGTTCCAGGTTGTTCGTGAACGGGACGCGCGGATCGCGGACGAAGCGCAGCACCGCCTCCTTGCGGTCGCGCAGCCGCAACGCCGGATTGTGGCCCGGGCGCCGCTTCTTGCGCCCGCGCCGTCCCGGGCGCGGCGGCCGCAGCGGCGCCCGCGCCGCGTGCTCGGCCAGCGCCCGCGCGACCAAGCTGTCGTAGTGCCGCTCGATGCGCCGCACCAGCGACGGCGGCAGCGGAATGCCCCGCTCGCGCGCGATCCGCGCCGTCTGCCCCGCCCGCCGCAGCAACCGCTGCATGCGGCCCGCCCAGGCCTCCCCGTCAATGTCCGCCAGCGCTTGCAACTCGCGCGGATGATGCGCGTTGCAGAGCGCGTGCCGCACGCCCGCGATCGTGAAATACGGCTTCCAGCGATCGTGCACCAAGCAGCCTCGCAGGCCTTCCAGCAGGCTGCCCCGCCGGGCGCTCGGCCGGTAGAACGTCAGCCGCGGCGTGCCGATCACGTGCAGCCACTGCGTCCGCCCGGCGCTCCGGAACCCCGTCTCGTCCAAGTGTTTCACGCTGTCCGCGCCCGCGATCGGATCCCGCACGCGCTCACTGCACTCCCGCCAGCGCTCTGCCGCCTGACGCGTCATGCCGGCCAGCGTCGCCGCGCACACGCGCACTCCGTGCAGGTCCCGCAAGATCTCGGCCAAACGCTCCTCGGGCAGGCAATGCGCATTCTGCAAGTACACCGCCGTGGCGGCGAGGCGCGGGCCGTACTGCACCGGCGCGTTCACCCCGGCCGGGAACGCGGCCCGTGTCAGCTGGCCGCAAGACCCGCAGCGGCAGGCCTGCGCGCGGTGCTCGGTCACTTCCCAGCGCGGCGGCGGCAAGTCGAACGCCTGCCGCCGCACCGGCCGGCCCTCGCTGGCCGCTGCGGACAGCGGCGCCCCGCAGCCGCCGCATTGCGGCGGCAGGCGGCTCTCGATGTGATCCGGGCGGGTGGTCTGCTGCAGGGTGGCACCCCGGTGCCCGGGCTGCCCGCCCGAGCGCTTGCCGGAGCGGTCGCGCTGGCTGCGCGTGCGCGGCTCCGCAGGCGGCTTGCGCGGCCCGTCGCTCGACGGCGGCTTGCCGCTGTTAGCGCTGTGCAGGCCCACCTGGCGCTCCAACTCCTCCCAGCGCTGCTGCAATCCGCCGCTCTCCGCGCGCTGCCCCTCGGCGCGCTGCTGCCAAGCGGCCAGCTCGGCCCGTAACCGTGCGTTCCCCGCCCGCAGCCCGGCGATCTCGCCGACCGCCGCTCGCTCCGCCGCTGGCCATGCTTCCGCCATGCTTTCCCCAGCACCTGTGGCCTAGGAACATTCCCATCTATACATGTATTCGACGGTCGGCGTCAACTGCCGCCGCGCCAGCACCTGGCGGTGCCCCCGCGCCCCGTGCCGTGCTGGCGGCACTCCACCAGCACCGTACGACCCAGCCCCGCCTCCGCTGGCTCCCTTCCGCTACCGGTCCACTCAGCGCTGCAATTAAACCCGACCCGTGTACCTGGGCAGTTACCAGATTATAGTAATGGGATTGAGCGCACTTCCCATGATTCTCCGACAATTACAATGGGAATTGGAGCATGAAGAGCCCGACCAATGGTTCTGGGCGCTCAGAGAGATTGCGGGAGTGGACCCAGTGGATCCCTCAATTCGAGGAAACTTCGTCAAAATGGCCTACACTTGACTAGAATGGGGTAAGAACAAGGGATACATTTAGACTTCGATATTGTCACTAAAAATTGGAGTTGGCCGGCGGAAAGATTGAGATGTACGAGTCTGAAATCGCAGTCATGTGACCATATTACTTGGGCTGTTGGCCACTCTCTACGCATCTGGTGGCCCGAACAGATCGCATCTCGGTTACTGGCCGAAGGGGATCGGTCGGTCTGAATACATGGAGTCTTGTTCTCAAGTATTCTAGACCGTGGGATTAGCTACGTGTACCAATGGTGAACTTGAGCACTGTGTTGACAAGGTTGCACCGCAATTCGATAAATGATCGTGCTGGGGAAGGGCCTACACATGCAGCACGGTAGCTAGAGTTTGGCAAGTGGACGAGCAACATCGGAAAGGGTGTGACCTCGAGCATTCCAGTGTTCAGGATGTAAAATGTCCAGAATACGGTCTGGCGAGCTGCTACCTTTCTCGTCGGCGTCAAACTCCGTGACATGCCTGACATGCCTATAGCGATTCAATCTCTTGGGCAGTACGCCTCTCGGACTCCGCGTTGGATTCTAAATCGCAGCATCCGAACGTGCTAGTTGATCGGTCGGATAGGCGTGGACCTAGACCGGATTGCTGATGAATGGACAGGCACTGTCCGAAGGGATCGACGCTGGGATTGCCGTTCGACCGCTTGGCGCGGCGGAGTCGCTGACCAGCGGAAAATGGCCAGTCGCGGAGGTTGTCTCCGGCCAGGCGATTCTTTCTCGCTGTACGCCAGTCTCGCGACGAGACCGAGCCTACCAGCAAGCGCGGGGCAGGTCGCTTGCGATCGATCGAGTCAAGTGGTCGATAAACTGTCGCAGCGGACCGGTCGCCGCGCAAAGAGCGACTGGGTCGAGGCCACGGGGGCCAACCCATCCTCTCTGGCGACCGAACGGACTCGCCGAGTGCTCGTCCGAAGATGTTCGCACGAAGCGGGCGTGATTCGGCGAGCGCCCGTCCCCATGCTCCGATCCGAGGCGGCCCGACAAGCTCTCTCAAGTCCGCAGGAAAGTCGGGTTGCGGTCGCCGCGAGCGCGCTAGCTGACGATCCACGTGACCGCTAGGATGACGAAAATCGCCGCGATGACGATCAAGCCCAGTCTCCAGCGTCGCAGAAGCCCCAGGACAACCTCCTCCACCACCACTCGCACCAGAAACTGCAGCATCGGCGCGCCTTGAATCGCCAGCCAGCGCTTGGCCTGGGCCGAGCGTGCCTGCTAGCCCCTCGAATTGGTGCGAACGGGGAGACTCGAACTCCCACGGGTTGCCCCACTAGAACCTAAATCTAGCGCGTCTGCCAATTCCGCCACGTTCGCCCGAGCAGCTCTCGCGGGAGCGTGCGAGAACACCGTGCAGGGGCTCGCCAACCAGTCAGCGGCCCACACTGCCCTAATTGTAGTCAAGCGGGGCGCACCCTGCCGGAGCGTCTCGTTCTCCCAGCCGCCCCGGAACGCCGGGATCCGCTTGGTCGAGTATCATGTCGATCATGTCCGAGAACATCGACCTGCTCAGAGGTGCCCTCGCTGCGGGCGGGGGCGTCCTGCGCCTAGCGCCCTGCTGGGTGCCTAGGTCCTTCCTGATGCCCGGCGGCCGGCTGAAACTGCATCCGAGCGACCTATACGCTCTCGGCGCGCATCGAGGCGGGATCGACGAGCGCTGGTTCTCCTCGACGACACAGGCCGACAACGGGCCCGGCACGCCCGAGGACGAGGGGCTGAGCTACATCGTCGCGGCGAACGGCAGCGCCGGGGCGCGCAGGGTCTTGCTGAAGGAGGCAATCGACGAGATCGGCGACGAATTCCTCGGGCAGGCCGTCATGAGCGAGCACGGGGGATGGAACTTGCTCTGCAAGTTCTTCGACAATCTCGGCCCGATCCCCCACCACATGCACCAGACCGAGGAGGCGGCCGCCCGAGTGGGCCGCAGGGGTAAGCCGGAGGCGTACTACTTCCCTCCCCAGTACAACTACAAGGAGAACAACTTCGCGTACACGTTCATGGGGCTGGAGCCGGGCACCTCGAAGGACGACGTGCGCCGCTGCCTGGAGCGCTGGGACGAGGGGGACAACGGGATTCTATACCACTCGAAGGCGTACAAGCTAAAGCCCGGCTCGGGCTGGCAGATTCCCGCCGGCGTGCTGCATGCCCCGGGCTCCGCCGTGACGTACGAGCCGCAGGTCAACTCCGACGTGTTCGGGATGTTCCAGTCGATGGTCGAGGGGCGCGCCGTGCCGTGGGATCTTCTGGTGAAGGACGTTCCACCCGAGCATCACCGCGACCTAGACTACATCATAGGAATGCTCGACTGGGAAGCCAACGTCGATCCGTACTTCATGCAGAACCGCTTCTTCGAGCCTCGCCCGGTCCGCGAGCCGGACGAGATGGCCGAGGCGGGCTACGGCGAGTCGTGGGTGACCTACTCCACGAACTACTACTCGGCCAAGGAATTGACGGTACATCCCGGTCGAAGCGTGACCGTGTCCGATGCGGCCGCGTACGGCCTGATCGTGACCCAAGGCAGGGGGACCATCGGCGTGTGGGACGCTCACACGCCCGCCATGATCCGCTACGGCGAGCTGACCGCGGACGAGTACTTCGTCACGGCCGGGGCCGCGACGGAGGGCGTCCGAATCTCGAACGGGAGCCCGGACGAGAACCTGGTCATGCTCAAGCACTTCGGCCCCGGCAATCCCGACGCCCTGCCCTTGGTGCGCGAAGGGTGAGCGGACGCAGCCGCTACGGGCGCGCCCGCCCGCTGGCGGCGGCCTATAAATCGTTTTGATACGGCCCAAAGCCGCGCTTTATCGCCGGTTGGCCTGTGCTAGCATGGGATTTCGCCAAGCTGAGTGGCTTCGTGGCGCCTCGCGCACGGGAATCAGTTTCATTTCATTCACCACAGCTACCTAGGAGGAGTTAATGGTTACCGCAAGAACACCGGCTCAGGTCTTGGAATTCGCAAGGGATCAGGAAGCTAGGATCCTGGACCTGCGTTTCGCCGACCTGCCAGGCATCTGGCAGCACGTGTCCTATCCGCTCCACATGCTGAACGAGGAGAGCTTCGAGGACGGCTTCGGCTTCGACGGCTCCTCCATCCGCGGCTGGCAGGCGATCAGCGAGTCCGACATGCTGATCATCCCGGATCCGAACACAGCTTTCATGGATCCGTTCGCCGAGGCCCCGACCCTGTGCATCGTGTGCAACATCGTCGACCCGATCACTAGGCAGCACTACGAGCGCGACCCGCGCTGGATCGCCCAGAAGGCCGAGCAGTACCTGCAGTACACCGGCGCCGGCGACACGGCCTTCTTCGGCGCCGAGGCCGAGTTCTTCCTCTTCGACAACGTCAGCTACGACTCGTCCTACAACTTCGGCTTCTACAAGATCGACTCCGAGGAAGGCCGCTGGAACTCCGGCCGCTCGGACAACAACCTCGGCTACCGGCCGCGCTACAAGGAAGGCTACTTCCCGGTTCCGCCGACGGACCACCTGCAGGACATTCGCACCGAGATGGTCGAGGTCATGGAGGGGTGCGGCATCAACGTCGAGTGCCACCACCACGAAGTGGCCACCGGCGGCCAGTGCGAGATCGACCAGCGCTTTGACACGCTCGTGATCTCCGCGGACAACATGATGCTGTACAAGTACATCGTGCGCCAGGTGGCTTACCAGAACGGCAAGTCGGCTACGTTCATGCCGAAGCCCCTGTGGAACGACAACGGTTCAGGCATGCACACGCACCAGTCCATCTGGAAGGGCGGCAGTCCCGTCTTCGCGGGCGACGGATACGCAGGCCTCAGCGACGCGGCGCTGTACTACATCGGCGGCCTGCTGAAGCACTCCCCCGCGCTGGCCGCTATCGTGGCCCCGACGACCAACAGCTACAAGCGGTTGGTTCCGGGCTTTGAGGCGCCGGTTAGCCTGGCGTACTCGCGCCGGAACCGCTCCGCGGCTTGCCGCATCCCGATGTACTCCGCGAGCCCGAAGTCCAAGCGGGTCGAACTGCGCTACCCCGATCCTTCCTGCAACCCCTACTTGGCGTTCGCGGCGTGCCTGATGGCCGGCTTGGACGGCATCCAGAACCAGATTCACCCGGGCGAGGCCCTCGACAAGGACATCTACGACCTCAGCCCCGAGGAAGCTGCCAGCGTGCCGGCGCTGCCGGAGGACCTAGCGGGCTCGCTGGATGCGCTCGAGCGGGACCACGACTTCCTGACGCAGAACGACGTCTTCACGGAAGAGCTGATTTCGAGCTACCTCGACTACAAGCGCTCGGCCGAGGTGGACGAGGTTCGCCAGCGGCCCCACCCGTACGAGTTCTCGCTCTACTACGACATCTAGCTCATTCCCTCCTGAGCATTCCCGGCGCACTCGCGGCCGGAGGCCTCCGGGCCTCCGGCCTTCGTCTTTAGCGAACGGGCCCGCAGGGCTACGCGCTGTCGCGGGGCGCAAGCCGCTCCCGGATGTAGCGGAGGATACCGTCCAGATCGCAGACGAATCTGGATCCCCCGTCCAAGAACTCGCTCTGTCGGCACACCAGGATCCGCCGGTCGGCTCCGACCATGTCCGCATTGGCGTCCAAGCGCGCAAGCATTCTAGGACTGGGCCGGGTCGTTAGCTTGATTTCGAGGGCCCAGAGCTCCGAGTCGACTTCGACCAAGGCGTCAATCTCGCGTTGGTCGCTCGTGCGGAGATGGTAGGCCTCGAATCCACGACCGGTGTTGCGAAGCTCCGCTAGCACTTGCTCGACGACGTACCCTTCCCAGCTTGCCCCCACCCACGGCTGGGAAAGGAGAGTCTCGCGGTCCGCAACGTTGAGGATGGCGTGGAGCAGACCGCAATCCCGCCAGTAAAGCTTGGGGCGCTTGACCAGGCGCTTCCGAATGTTGGCGCTGTACGCCGGCAGGCGGCGTACGAGAAAGGCGCCTTCCAATTGGCTTACGTAGCTGTCGACGGTGTGGTAGGACACGGCTAGTCCCTTACCGATCTGGCTGGCGTTCCACTCTTGGCCATGAGCGGCAGCCAGCATTCGGACCAGTCTTTGCGTGACCGCGGGCTTGGACGCGAGTCCCCACTGAGGCAAGTCCCGATAGATCAGCAGGTCAAGGTAGTCCCGCTGCCAGGTCGGGAAGCAGCTTGGTATCAGCACGCCTCCGTCGGGATAGCCCCCAACGAGCCAGTGCCGCTCGCGCTGCTTCGGGTCCGGCAGCTCCGATAGCGTCAACGGAGTCAGCTCCAGGAGCGCAAGACGGCCCGCGAGCGACTGCGAAACCCGGGTCATCAACGCGGGAGAGACCGATCCCAGCAGCAGGAAGCGACCGTTGCGCTTCCGGTCGCTGTCAATGGCGCCCCGAAGGCGCCCGAAGAGTTCGGGCCATGTCTGCGCCTCATCGAACGTTACCAGCTGGTCGCCGCCCGTCAGGGTCGGCCACTCAAGGTCGGCTCGCAATCTGTCGGGCTCCTGCTCAAGGTCGAAATAGCGCCCCCCCAAGGAGGATGCCAGCGTCGTCTTGCCACTCTGACGCGGCCCGACGATGGCGACGGCGGGATAAGCGGCGAGTCGGGCTCGCAGGAGAGGACTGATACGGCGGGGGATCACTCTTGCAAAACAGAAATCGCTTTCTATCTTACAAGCAGCGGGCTGGGTCTATCTCTTGTGCCGAAGGCTGTGGACTCGGCTGGGACTCGCTTGCCCGCGGTGCCCCAGTTCTGCCGGCCGGCGTCCAAGTGACGGATCCGACGCGGAAGCCGCGCCTCGGGATCCTTGCGAATCGAGCGCGTCATTGCGGAACACAACCGGGAGAAGGCCCCCCATCGTCGCGGGCCTCGCGACGATGGGGCACGCCGGGACTCCCGACGGGACGGACGGTGGGACCGAGAGGTCAACTGTACACTCCACCGACGGAAGGGCAGGTGACGCGACCTGTGTCATCGCGTCGCCGCCAATTGGCAAGAGCCCGGGAATTGTCACATCCAATCACCGGATTCCGAGTGGGTCAGCCCCTGGGCTGCGAACGCCATTCTGACCTCTGCCGGGTGCTGCTTCCGAGCAGTCCGGACAGCGCTATCGCACCCGGCCGGTTCCGCGAATGATACAACCGGAGGGGCGACCCGGGGACGACCGCAGGATCCTGCGTCCCGCCGCCACCCGTTGCAGGACCGGACTGCACGGGCGGAACGATCCGGCAGCCTCGCCATGCGGACTCTCGGCATCCGGCCGCTGGGCTACGATGGCACCCCGCAGCGGCTCCCGGCGCACCGATCATCCCCACTGCACGACCATTCTCAAGTCCAGCGCGTCCGTCTTGGTGGGATTCCAGCCCGCTGGTCTCCGCCCTTCTTTGCACGATGCTCGATGCTCCTTGATCCTCCGTCGTGCCGCAGAGTTCATTCCGAGCGGACGTTAGGGCAAGGGGTGTCGGCCCTGCGCCACTACCTCGCTGGCTGGCTCGCCGACCGAAACCCGACAGACGCTCTCTCTGGATCGTCTCGCTGGCGCTGCGCCTAGCAGCGGAGCGATCCGAAAACAACCGCCACGTAATGTGGCCGCAGCCAACGGCCGGAAGGGCCTGCTGCGCCTATGTGCTAAGCCGGTACGAACCAGCGATTCTCATTCTGAGCACTCTGGAATTTCCAGAGTGTCCGAGAAGGGTGTCGAAGAAAGGCTGGCGCGGGCAGGCACATAGCTATTCCTAGGGCAATTTGCGAGCCAGGATGGATGCCGCAGGTCTTGGACCCGCTTCCGAACGCCTTCCGCGAGACGGCCGCCAGCCTGCCCGCCCGGCGCACCGGTCGCAACACGCGCTACCCGGTCTGCGATGCCGCCGGTTGCGCCCCGGCCTGCTGGTTCACCCGGTGCGAGTCGTTCCTCGAGTTCCAGTGGAGTATGGAGCGGGACGGCTCCCGCTCCAACTGCCGGACCCTGTTCGGTGCGGGCCGCATCCCCCGCGACAACCGGCCCCGCAACTTACTCGACGGCCTCGACCCGGCCGCGTCCGGCGAGCGGTCGGCCGTCGAAGCCGGTTTCCGCCGGAGTGCATCCGGCCGCGGGCCCGCCACCGGGCGGACCCGCGGCGGTGGCGGCGCCACAGCCCTGCCAGCCGTCCGACGCTCCCGAGGGGCGGTCTCAGTAGCGCGACCTCTCGGTTAACTTGTTCACCCCATCCTCCTAGACAACAGTTCGCCCACCACATTGATGGCCAAATCTAGAACCGCTGGGCACGGTCTGCGAGGATTTGCCGGTCGAGGCCCTCGCCTCCCTGCCGACACCGCCCGTTGCATCCGTGATCCAGTCTCTCCACTAGCCGCGCCACGGCCAGCCCCACCTACCGAGGAGCGTACCTGAATGCCGCGTCGGCGGCACTCTCCTCCCTTAGGCACGTCGCACTCCTTTCGCAGCGCGCACGTGTGAACGAGTCACTGGATCCACATCATGTAGGTGATTGGGTATCGTTCGGCACATCTGTCACCCGGGTATGGCCCAGGCAAGGTCTGGCAGATTGAGTTCCGAATGCATTGTAGAAGAGTGGAACTCACTCCAAATTCCGTAGATCGAATCCTGCCCCCGGTGTGTCCCGCGCCAAATGGCCACCGTGCCAGGGCATCCACCGCCAGTTCGCCGGGCGAATCGCCCGCAAGCGAGCCATCGTAGCCGTGTCGCGCAAGCTGTTGCACGCCCGGCACGGTTCGCGCGACCGGAAGCCCTGTCGAACTCCGGGCGTTGACGGCGAAGACCTGACCGAAAACGGCGACCCGGCCCGATGCCTCCGCGATCGCGAAGGGCACGGCCACCTCAATGGCATGCTTCGGGACTTCGTCTGAGCGGCGGAATGGCGGTGCTGCGCTGGATGTCAGGGCCATGGGTTGGGGCCGCCCGCTCACCGTGGGTGCCAAGAGAACGGCCCCGCCTGCTGGCGGGCCTGCCGGCAGGGTGACCTGAATTTCAGTTACCGACACGGGGACTCGGAAGTTGGCCAAGCTCACTTGAACTACATGCAGCATTCACCGATGCACTGAGAGTACTTCCGTCTGCATGCTAAGCCCCTCATGGTATATGCTGGGATGGTTGGCAAGCAGACATGTACTGCGTTCGACTCTTCGAAGACGATTCTGACTCTCATCGCGTATTCGATGGGAATTATATATCTGAGTGCCGAGGCAACCGATTTTGCAAATTATCAGTCCATAAATTAATTTCATATTTCTTCCGGAGATCTGTTGAAAGTTGGTGGAGTATTTTGATAGAATAGTTCCAATATATGAGGTCGTCTATGAAGCAGAAAGGTCCCGGGAAGTGGTTTCGTAAAGGCATCACTTTGATTGACGTGATCGCCATGTTCCGCGATGACGAATCCGCGGAAAAGTGGTTCGCCTCCATGCGCTGGCCCGACGGTCCGGTATGCCCCCGCTGCCGCGGCTCCAGCGTGCAGTCCGGCGCGGCCCACCCTTCGATGCCGTACCGTTGCCGCGGCTGCGGCAGGCGCTTTTCGGTGCGCACCGGCAGCGTGATGGCCGACACCAAGCTCGGCTACCGCACCCGGGCCGTGGCCCTGTTCCTGCTGACCACCGGCATCAAGGGTGTCTCGAGCATGAAGCTGCACCGCGACCTGGGAATCAGCCGGAAGTCGGCCTGGCACCTGGCGCACCGCATCCGCGCGTGCCGGGAGCGGGATCAGGGGCTGTTCGCCGGCCCGGTGGAGGTGGACGAGACCTACGTCGGCGGCAAGGAACGCAACAAGCACGAGAGCAAGAAGGCCCGCGCCACGAACGCAGTGGCCGCGCGGCCGCTGGCGGGCACCGCCAAGGGCGACCTGCAGGGCTTCGCGCGCGCCCGCGTCGCGCCGGGGGCGCAGGTCCGCTCCGACGAGGCGGCGGCCTGCGCCGGCATGGCGGAGTTCGCGCACGAAGCCGTCAGGCACTCCGGCGGCGAGTACGTGCGCGGGGCAGCGCATGCGAACGGCATCGAATCGTTTTGGTCCCTGTTCAAGCGCGGCCTGTACGGCACCTATCACCGGATGAGCGTCCGTCATCTCGGCCGCTACCTGACGGAGTTCGCGGGACGGTGCAACGACCGCGACTGCGACACGGCGGAACGGATGCGGCGCATGGCGCGGGGCCTGGTCGGCCGGACGCTGACCTACCGGCAGCTGACCGGCAAGGCCGCGGTCGCGGCCTGAGCGGCGCCCGCCGCGCTGAGCGCGGCAGCCCGCTGCGGGCGCGCGCTTCACGCTCGGTGGGCTGCACGCTCGGTACGAGGGGCGCACCGGATCCGGCATGCCCCGGCGCGACCCCGGTCCGGCCCGGACCGTCCATGCAGGCCGTCGAGCGCCGGGGATCCGCTGTCTTCGGCCCTCGCAGGGCCTGCAAGCGGCTTGCAAGGCGTGCCCTGCCACCGCCAACCGGGTTCCACCGGGGCATGCGAGGCGGCCTCTCTAGTCCCTTCCTCGTCCAATCCGCTGGCAGGCTCGATTCAGATACGATCCCACACCCCACCCCTCTGTGCCCGCCGCGGCCGCACTCGAATGACCCCAGCTCGACACCCACCTCCCTGCTCACAGCAGTTCTAGTCGGACCATGGCGTTGTTGGCACTCAGATATATAGTGCCCGTGACAAAACTCGTATCCCCTTGACAACAAAGGCGTTAGGTCCAATCTCTCAAAACGAAGATTTCGCTGGAATGCTACGACTAATCCGAAATCCTGGCGATTCTGGGTAGAGCGCGGAAATCTTCGCGATTGGCGTCTGAGCAACTTCCGACCTTGGGCCCTATATGTTGTGTTTGGAGATCCATCCGACTTCAGGATGTAGTATGAAATCCTGATCGGGCCAGAATTCAGGGGTTTTGTCACAAGCACTATATAATTCCCTTCGAAAGAGGGTCCGATCTTGGCCCCGAGGAGAATCGGAATCGGCCCGGCGGTCGCATCGTGGATTACGGTGATGTCAATCGCCTCGGTAGACGACCGCCGTTCGGCAGCTGGCGAGATGCCGCCATAGCAGTCGAGGAGAAGGGTTAGATGCGTGTTGCGAGTCTCTTCTCGGGGGTTCGCAATCGAGCGCCCCATCGGCACTGGTCAGCAGGGCAAGTTTCGGAACAATCGTAGCCCGGACCGTCGATTGCTCTCTTGTGCGGGTGACGAGAGCGCTTCGGGCCTGCCGTGGGCAACCAGATGCACTCCGAACTGACCGCCAGCTCTTGGAATGCGGGCATTGTAGATGCGGGGTCAGGGATTGCGACCGTTGGCATCGTCCGATCCTGTCGGCCTGAAGGACACGGCGAGAGCCTCTCCGAGCGACCGCGTGGATGCATTCCGATCGTGACTTGCACTTGTCTGCTTCCGTGCCCGTGACTTCGTTCGCTGGCTGCAGAGAGACCTCGGCTCGCGACATTTGTTTCCGTCATGCAAGCACAGTGCCTTGTCTTGGATGGCACCCGTCCTAGGCGACCGACGTGTCGGAGATTCTCGCGCAAGCGGCGGCCGTTACTGCGTAGAATGCCGGGCCAGAGCAGCGAAGGATCTGCTCTCGATACCCAGAATTGCGCTCCTCATCAAGCGACACCTGCCAAGAATCAACTTGGACCGATTGCATGCGAGACGAGCTGTGATGGCTTCCAGCGTCCGACCAAGGAGAGCCCACTGCACACCGCCAGCGGGCGGTTGTCCGTCCAAGCCGCACTTCAAGCGAACGGCAGACGGTCGCGTACCGGCAAATGAGGTCGGTTCGAAGCAATCCGCTCCGTCTGTCATGGCGCCGAAGTATCCCTTCGATGCCGGTCATGGCGGCCTGCCAAGCGGAATTGTCTCCCAGGCAGAGCCGGCCGACTTGCCTAGGAGGGGTCTATAGGGCTAGTGGCTCGATGGCGGTGGCGACATGGTGTCGGTACGTGACGCGGACCGGCTGCAAACCGGCCTCTCGACACTGCCTGTAGTCCACGATCCGGGTGGCTCCTCCCGGAGACTGGCGGGCCACCTCCCCGACGCCGAGAGCGAACCCCACTTGGATTTCCGTCATGCCGAGTGCCACTTGGCCGCTCTTGGCCGCGTCCCACATGCTCTCGGTCCAGTGGCTGTATATCTCGCGGGGGGCCTTCACGAAGAATATCTCGTCAACGTACAACCGCTCCGGCGAGCCGATCGCGAACGTAGCTTCCCTCCCGTCTTTCTTGAAGATCACCACGGCGTCGCCTCCGCGCACCTCGAATGCGGTCGGGACGATTCTCTCGATCGGCCGGAACAGGCGGTTGCCCGGCTGGTAGCTCCAGCGGTAGCCCTCCTTGACCCACAGCGGCTTGCCCACGAGCTTGCGCCGGGCTGACTCGAGATCGGTGGCGTACGACTTCGGCACGAATGCGAACACGTCCTCGGGCAGCTTGACCTTCTTTACCTGCGGCTCGTGACCCATGCTGGCGATGCGGTTGCGCTCGTAGAAGTGGTAGCCGACGTAAAGCGCGCCGAATACCACGGCGACCTTGATGCCAAGCCGTACCCAGAAGAACCACTCGGAATCCGTCAACTTCTCGTCCATCAATCGCACCTCCCGGTGGCGTGCGCGGGGGCGGCCCGAAGGCGCTCGCGCCTATAAGTAAGCAAGATACAGCATGCTGACGCCGCCGGTGAGGGAGAGTGTTTCCACGCGTGCGAAGCCCGCGTCGAGCAGCAGGCGGCAAATCTCGTCGGGCGGGGGGAACCGCTGCACGGAATCCAGCAGGTACGAATACGCCCCGCCGCTTCCGGAGATCACGTTGCCAAGCCGTGGCAGCAGGTGCCGGAAATACGCGTTGAAGAGCATTCCCCAGACTCGGGACGTCGGTTCCGAGAACTCGAGAATGGCTAGGCAGCCGCCGGGCGCCAGCAGGCGGGCGAATTCCTTCGCGCCGCCTCGGTAGCTGGCTAGGTTCCGGAATCCGTACGCGATTGCGATTAAGTCCAAGCAGCGGTCGGGCAGCGGCATTCTCGAGGCGTCGGCCTCGACGAGAGGGACGAGTAGTCCTGAGTTTCGCGCCTTCTTTGCCGCGCGGCTGAGCATGGGGCGGCAGAAGTCCATTGCGACGACAGGCAATGCTGCGTCACCGAGGAGCCGACCGTGCTGCCTAGCCAGGGAGATGGCCAAGTCGGCCGTTCCGCAGCAAACGTCGGCGATCCTGACGCCGGGCTTGCTCAGAACGGGACGCACCGCTCGCACCAGCCTCCACCGCCAGTAGCGGTCGACCTGGCCGGAGAGAAGGTGATTGAGCAGGTCGTAGCGCGGAGCAACGCGAGCGAACATTTCCCGGACCGCGCGGCCAGCCGCCGATTCGTTTCCCGCCTCCACTCCCGCGGGCTCGGCGCCTCGCGCCGTCAGGTCGGCCTCCACGGTCTACACGGGCGCCGTCGCGCGGCACGTCCGGACCGCGTGCTCGGTTGCCTCGATCACCAGCTCCGCAGGAGGATCCAGCTCCTCGCTCACCCTTCCGATGCCGTCGGCCAGCACGAACCGGGCCCGCCCGCCGACCGACTTCTTGTCGCCGGCGATGCGTGCGGCGACGCGGCGAGCGGACAGGCTGCCGAGGTGGGGTAGGGCGGCGTATGACAGCACGACACTCTCGATGCGCTCCCGGTCGGACCGGCGGAGCCGACCGCGCAGCTCCGAGAGGCGGGCGGCGGCGATCATTCCGAACGCCACGGCCTCGCCGTGCAGCAGGACGCTGTATTCCGTCTCGGCCTCGAGAGCGTGTCCCAGCGTGTGCCCGAAGTTCAGCACGCGTCGCAGGCCGCTCTCGCGCTCGTCGGAGCGCACAACAGCCGCCTTGATTCGCACCGAGGCCTCGATCATGAACTCGACCGCCGAGCGCTCGCGCCGCAGGACCGCCTTGCGCTCGCCTTCCATGAATGCGAACAGCTCCTCGCTGCGGATTACGCCGTGCTTCACCACCTCCTGCACGCCGGCTAGATACTCGCGCTCCGGAAGCGTGTTCAGGGACTCCGGGTCGATCACGACCAGACTCGGCTGGTGGAATGCCCCGACGAGGTTCTTGCCGTTGGCGAGGTTGACTCCCGTCTTGCCGCCGACCGAGGCGTCCACCTGCGCCAGCAGCGTCGTGGGCACTTGGACGACGTCGATGCCCCGCATGTAGCTCGCCGCGACGAAGCCGCCGACGTCTCCGGCCACTCCTCCGCCAAACGCGACCACGGCGCTGCGACGGTCCGCCCCGGCCCGGTGCATGGCCGAGCACAGCTCCTCGACCGTCGACAGGCGCTTCCGGGGCTCGCCTAGCGGTGTCGCGAGCAGGGTCCAGTCGGTGCCGCGCAGGCCCTCCGCGACCCGGTCTCCGAGGCAGCTCCACACCGCGGCATCGGCCACGACGAACAGCCTGCGTGACCCTAGGACGGCGCGAACGGCATCGCCTGTGCGGGTCAGCGCGCCGGCTTCGATTCGGACGTCGTACTCCCCGGCGCTCGTCTCGACGCGCACCACCTGCACAGTCCCTTCTTGTACCATGAGCGTCTGTGTCGGGGCCCGTCGCGGCGGATCACCCGTGGCGGGGGCGGGCGGATCGCAGCCCCGCGCCCGTGGAGACCGACTTTCTGGTAATTGGCGCGGGGGTGGCCGGTCTGAGCGCGGCGATCGAGGCCGCCGCCGCCGGACGCGTCCTGGTCCTGACGAAGGATCGCCTGACCGAATCCGCCACCGAGTATTCCCAAGGCGGGGTCGCTGTCGCGCTGAGTGACGAGGACGAGGTTCGCCTGCACGAGCAGGACACGCTCGTGGCTGGCGCGGGCCTCTGCAATCCGCAGGCCGTGCGCGTCTTAGCCGAGGCAGGCCCCACGCGGATCCAGCGGCTGATCGAATGGGGTGCCGAGTTCGACACGGATGGCGGCAGGCTGACGTTTTCAATCGAAGGCGCGCACAGTGTCAATCGAGTCCTCCACGCGGACGGCGATTCCACGGGAAGGGAGATCGCGCGCACCCTGCTGCGCAAGGCGCAGTCCATCGAAGCCATATCGTTCCGCAGCTTCTCCTCGGTGGTCGACCTGCTGGTCGAGAACGGCGAGGTCTGCGGGGCGGTCGCCTGGAACGCGGAGGATCGGACGCTCGTTCCGGCGTACGCCAGGGCCGTGCTAATCGCGACGGGGGGCTTGGGCCGGCTGTACCGCGAGACCACCAACCCAGTCGTCGCTACCGGCGACGGAGTGGCGCTGGCCTACCGCGCAGGCGCCGTGATTGCCGATATCGAGATGGTCCAATTCCATCCGACCGCGCTCTTCCTGGAAGGCGCGCCTAGGTTCCTGCTGTCGGAAGCGCTGAGAGGCGAAGGGGCCGTCCTGCGGAACGCAGACATGCAGCGGTTCATGTCGCGTTACCACCCGAGCGAGGATCTCGCGCCGCGCGATATTGTCTCGCGCGCGATCGTCAGCGAGCTCGCGCGCTTGCGCAGGGGCCCCGTGTACCTAGACCTCACCCACCTGTCGGACGGATTCGTCCGTCAGCGCTTCCCCCGCATCTACCGCACCTGCCTGGCATTCGGCGTGGACCTTGAGGTCGAGCCCGTGCCTGTTCATCCCGCGGCCCACTACGCGATGGGCGGGGTGCTGACCGGATTCGACGGAGCCACGACGCTGCCCCGCCTGTATGCGGCCGGAGAGGCGGCCTGCAACGGGGTGCATGGCGCGAACCGCCTCGCGAGCAACTCGCTGCTGGAGGGGCTGGTGTTCGGGGCGAAGGCCGGGGAGAGCATCCGACGGGAAGCGGGCACGCGGCTGCGCGAGCCTAGGGTTCGACGGCGCCGCCCCGTGCGTGCGCTGCCCGGGAACGCGATAGCGACCCTCCGCCACATCGCGTGGCGTCACGCGGGAATCACTCGGTCGGGGGAGGGCCTTCGGGCCGGTCTCGAGCAGCTGGACCTGCTGTCTCCCCTGTTTGAGAAGGGCCTCGCCCGCAGCAGCCGCCCGGGTTTCGAGACGGACAACATGTACCAGGTGATTCGCCTCGTGGCTCGCTGCGCCTTGGCGAGGGAGGAGAGCCGGGGAGGGCACTATCGCACGGACTTCCCGAGCCCAAGGCCCGAGTTCCGGAAGCACTCGCGCATTCGCCGGGGACAGGAGGTCCGCTTTGTCGACATCGGCGCGGGCGTGTCCAAGGATGGTGCCTAGTCGGCTCCTCCAAGCGCAAGATTTACACCGGAGTCAAGCTTGGGTCCCACGATGTTCCTCCGCTATTGATAGGTGGACGGGCACCGGCTTGGGGTGCCGTCGTCCCACGCGTCCGGCCCGCCGTCGATGTGACACAAGCGCGCTCCGTAATCGTAGCCGCGGTTGTACCCCTGCAAGTACGAAGGGTGTTTGTGATCGCACGTGACTGAGAATCGGATTTGGCATGTAGTGTTGTACCCGACCGCGCCCCCGTCCCTGAATCCGTGGTCCTTCATGCCTGTCAAGCCTGCGAATTCGCAGTACTCCACGTACGAGCAGGGCTGCATGACCGCTAGGACAGCGATCAACGTGAGGGTTATCTTCACTGTTGTTTCTCCCATAGCTAGTGCCCGTGACAAAACTCGTATCCCCTTGACAAAAAAGGCGTTAGGTGCAATCTCTCAAGGCGAAGATTTCGCTGGAATGCTACGACTAGGCCGAAATCCTGGCGATTCTGGGTAGAGGGCGGAAATCTTCGCGATTGGCGGCTGAGCAACTTCGGACCTTGGGCGCTATATGTTGTGTTTGCGGCTCCATTCGACCTCAGGATGTAGTATGAAATGCTGATCGGGCCAGAATTCAGGGGTTTTGTCACAAGCACTAGCTATTGCTTGCAACAAGGCAAGGGCGGTCGCCGTTGGTGATGCAGAACAACGAGCCTCGAACACAGAATGACACAGAATACTTGCGCGGCACGGCGCTGGGGCTTCAGCGGATGCAGGGGCCCCTATTCGTATGGTTCGTCCGCGAGTTCGCCGAGCTGGCCGTTGGGCCAATGGAGAATTCCCTCGCGTGCCGTCGCGGTCGCGTACGCCCCGCCCTCGTCGGCCTGAGGCGTCGCCTCGCTAGCGTACGCTCTCGGAAACGGAGGGGCGTTCCGCTGCAGCTTGGCTCGGGCGCGACTTTGGCCCTCGGGCGACCCAGGAGACTGTCCTTCTCGGCTCTCGCACGGATGAGGTCGAGAGCGCGGTCTTGATCGTCGCGTGCTCCGCATACGCCCGCACCGCGAGGGTTGCTCGAGACGCGAGCCGACTCCGCGCGACGAACCTACGCTGGTCTGAGGCGTGCGGATACGCGCGGGACCCGCTCTCAGGTCACTCCGGAAACCGCGGACGGAGGCTAACGCTCGAGGATCCAGATGTTGCGGAACATGACGAAGCTATGCACGTCGTGGAGCTGCAGGCCCACAGGTCCCTTCGATGGCCGTTCGGGATCGCCCGCATGCTCCGATGCGAGAACGCCGTTGACGAAGACCCGGATGGAATCCGAGCGGGACTCGATGTTGAGGCGGTTCCACTCTCCCGGCACGTGGAGACCCTCGGCCGCCCTAGCGAGCCCGTAAATCGAGCCGGTCGGCCACCTGCCGGTGTAATTGCTGTCGATCTGGATTTCGTAGCCCTGCTTCGACGGAGTGCAATTGAAGTCGGGCTTCCGGGCGATGCCGCAGCGCGCCTGCGACGGGTCGCGAATCGAGACGCCGCTGTTGCCGGGAGTGCTGACCCAGAATTCTAGGTGCAAGTCGTACTCCTCGAATTCCCGCTTCGTGTAGAGCCACGACTGGCGCGTGCTCCACCACACGAAGCGATTCCGGGGGATGTCATCCTCGCCCTTCAGTTCGTCCTGCCGGTCGTGCGCGAAGTAGGCGATCACGACGCCGTCCCCGCGCTGGATCCAGTGCCCCTCGCCTAGGACCTGCCAGTCGTCGAGGCCACTGCGTAGCAGGTCGGTCCAGTCGGTTGCGTCTGCGATGGGAACGAGAGCCATCAAGGCAATCGTAACAATGCGGAAAGTCGCCAGAACCGGTGCTCCGATACCAATGTTATTTTGTCTATGGGAAATCATTCTGACTCCATTGTATCGCAATACGATGCGTTAGATCGATTGTAAGCTGCGGAGAACTGATCAATGGCTCGCATGACCGCTGATTGAACAGTATCCCGGCCGTCGCGAAGCCGTTCCGTCCTGCTAGATCGAGTCAACGCACCGAATGTGCCCTCTCTCCACAACGTAACATATGCAGTGAAGGATTTATCTCCGAACCCTAACGGCCTTCTAACCAGTGCTTTGTCCCAGAAGTCCACGGTCAAATCCCAAACGAGTAGGCTGCCTCCCTCATTATCTGTGGATTGGATATAGACCTCCAAGTAGCCTTCAGCAGAAGATGCATGTGACTCCGTGAAATCGAGTACAGATTTGATGCCAGTGGAGCGAAGTCGACCGGCGATAATCCACTTCATGTCGGCGGTCCACTGTTCTCCGCTATTTCCCAGTCCGCGGAGTTCGCCATCCTAAACTGTTACATCTAGGAAAACTGGCCTGCACTCATTATATAGCCTATCTTGTGGACTCAGAGTCGCTTGCAGAACCAGCGCGGCGAATAGCACTAAGCTCCTCACCGAGCGTCTTCTGAATGTATGACGGTCTCTACTGTCAGGAATGACGTCCAATCGTCCGGAAGACTTCATTGTGGCGGACTGCCGACCTTGGCTCGACAAGATCGTCATTTGCAAAGGGTCGATCATAGTCCTAGGCGCAGGTCCGTCCACAGGCGGTCTCCGTAGGTGACTACGCAACGGTCCGTCTGCGTGGGTAGCACTGGGTGTGCGAATGTCACGGAGACGATTGCTCCCCGTCCCATCCAATATACTGTACTTCCTCCTCGACCTCGAAGCCAAATCGATCACGGACGCGGCTCTTGAGCAGCTCCGCCAGCACGCGGATCTCGGACGCCGTGCCGCTTCCGCAGTTGTACAGCAAGTTGGCGTGGTAGGACGCGATTCGGATGCCGCCAATGCGAATGCCCTTCGCACCGACCTGCTCGAGGAAGAATCCCGAGGCGACCTTGCCGCCTCGGACTGCCCGCTCGGGCACGACCGCGGCTGCTTCCGCTGGCAGGGATCGCAGGTACAGGTTCTTGAAGATGCTTCCCGCGCAGCGCATCGTGGGCGGGAACTTCTCGTCGCGCACGGCGCGGATTTCCTCGGCGCGCTGCCTCAGTGCCGTGGCGTCCCCGGCCGGAAGCGCTAGGCGGACGCTCACGATCAGCCACTCCTTGCGCCTCTTGAAGACGGACTCGCGATACTCGAACCGGCAGTCGCTCGCTCCGATCGACCGGAGGTTCGCGCCGTCCACGACATCCACCCGCTCGACGAACTCGTCGATCTGGTGCCCGTACGCGCCTGCGTTGCCGTACACGGCCCCGCCGACCGAGCCCGGAATGCGGTTCAGAGTGTGCAAGCCCTTGAGTCCGTGCTCGAGAGTCAGGTCTACCAATGCCTGCAGGCTCGCCCCGGCCTGCGCTTCGACAGTGCCGTCGTGGCGGTCCAGCCGGTCGCCCGTGTACCGTGCGACGAGACCCCGAAAGCCCGCGTCGGCGACGACGACGTTGCTGCCGTCGCCGAGCAGGTAGAACGGCACGCCCGCCTCGCGCGCTGCGACGAATGCCTCGCTGAGAGCGCGCGGGCTCCCGGCCCACGCGAACAGGTCGGCGGGACCGCCGATACCGAAGCGCGTGTGGGCACTCAGCGGCACGTCCGCCGCCACGCGCAGGCCGTCTATCTCGCCCAGTCGACCGGCTAGGTCGCGAATCGCATGGGTCGGGCGGCGCAATATCCGATTGTAGGGCGTGCTATATCCGCAGGCGGAGCGCGCCAGGCACTGGCTGGGCAGGCCTCGGGCGCCTCTCCGGTCGGCGGGCTCAGGCCTTCTTCTCGTCGCGCCGGACCGACCCGAGAATCTCGGGCAGGTCGATGCCGGCCTGCTTGGCTAGGTCATGCACGGGCGGGAGAGACGAGATCAGGCCGCGCAGGAAGTCGGCCGTTCCGTTCCCGTTCCCGTCAGCGCCCGTCCCCGAGTCCCACACCGTCACCTTATCGATCTTCAGGTTCTGGATGGCCTTGACCTGCTCGGCTACCAGGTCGGGCAGCTTCTCGACGACGAGCAGCGTGGCGGCCAGGTCCGGCCGCTCCGCGCATACGCGCAGAAGTTCCTGGTAGCCCTGCGCCTTCGCTTCCAGCACGCGTCGGGTGCCGTCGGCCTCGGCGCTGTACTTGGCCAGCACCGCGTCGGCCTCGCCCTTGGCGATGCGCCGGAGCCGGTCGGCTTCCGCGTCGGCATTGATCTCGATCTTCTGGCGCTCGATCTCCTGGATCGTGACCTCCTCCTTCGCTAGGCGGGCCAGCTCGCGCTCCTTTTCCGCCACGAAGACATCCCGCGCCGCGCTCGCCGTCGCGACCTCGCCGCGACGCTTGGCCTCTGCGCTGCGCTCCGCCAGGGTCGCGTTGTAGGCGGCGATGCTGGCCCGCGACTCGTTCTCGCCCTTGACCGCGTCCGCCTCGAGCGTCGCCACCCGCACGCGCTGCGAGGCTTCCGCCTGCTTCTTGCCCTCTTCGGTAAGCGCCCGCTGCTCGGCGATCGCGATTTCCTGCTCGCGACGCGACAGCGCCTCGCTTGCAAGGCCTTCCGCCTCCAGCTTGGCAACGCTGATTCTCTGCTCCCGTTCCGCCTCCTTCCGTCCGATGTTGGCGGCGGTCGACTGGTTGGCGACCTCGACCTCCTTGGCGCGGTTGGCGGTCGACTCGCCGATGGCGCCGTCCTTCACCTGCTCGGCCACCTCGACCTTGGCAATCTGGATCGCCTCGGCGGCGGCCTTCTTGCCGATGGCGTCGATGTAGCCGGATTCGTCGGTGATGTCCCGGATGTTGACGTTGATGACTTCCAGCCCGATCTTAAGCAGCTCGGCCGCGCAGAACTTGTTGACTAGGTCGAGGAACTTCTCGCGGTCCTGGTTGATCTCCTCGATCGAGAGGGTCGCGATGACCAAGCGCATCTGGCCCAGGATGATGTCGCGGGCCTGCGCCGCGACGTCCTCGTCGCGAAGGCCCAGGAGGCGCTCCGCGGCGTTGTTCATCACCGAATGCTCGGTGGACACTCCGACCGTGAAGGTCGAAGGGACGTTGACGCGGATGTTCTTCTTCGACAGCGCGCCGGTCAGCTCGATGTCGATCGTCATCGGTTCCAACGAAAGGTACTGGTAGTCCTGGAACAGCGGCACCACGAGTACGCCGCCGCCGTGGATGCAGCGGGCGGCCTGCTGGCCGCCGACCTTGCCGTAAACGACGAGCACCCTGTTGGACGGGCAGCGCCTGTACTGCCGCACCACGAACACCAGCACGCCGAGCAAGACGAGGATGAAGACCAGCGGGAGGATCGTGCCGAAGCCGACCACCTGCGCGAACATCAGATCCGGGACATTCATGGCTCTCGCTCCTTGTCTCGGGCGTCTTCCCGAGAGCTCGCGACCTAGGCGGCCGCCTTATTTCCCCCAGCGCCGGGCCCGCGGCGAAGCCTTGCTGCGGCTTCCCGACTGTGCCAGCACGAATACGCCGTCGTCTCTCACGCTGGCAACCGTGACCGGCGCAAAGGCCGGGATCTCATCGCCGGCACTGACCGCGTCCATGACCTTGAGCCGTCCGGAGACTACAACCTCGACTTGCCCGCGCCCGGCGCCCTTGGCCGGCACGGTCAGGTAGACCCTGCCGGTCTGTCCCAGGACGGTCTTCACGTTGTAGCGAGGCATGTGAACCATTCGGCTCACGGCGTACATGAGCCCGGCCGAAAAGAACATCATGGCTAGGCCGAAGGCCGGCGCCGCCAGACCGGCAGCGACGGCCCCGAAGCCCCAGCTCACACGGCCTGCCAGGCCCATCCACCCGGCACCCATCAGGAACGCCAAGACGGAGAGAACCGAAATCAGGGTGAATCCGGCGGCGTCGCCTAGGTCGGCGTCCAGGTCGGTCGGATCGGTCGGCACGTCCGAGTCTCCGACGAAGAGATCCAGCCCCAGCTTGACTAGGTACAACAGCGTCGAGACGATGGCCAGCCACAGGTACACCGTAACGTCGGAGCCGTACTGATCCAAGTCGAACATTGCTGCGAAAAAGTTGCTGAACGCAGTATAGCCCAGTAATGCGACGGGCAACGCCAGGCCCGAGCGGGCAGGGAGTCCGACACTACGGTCGGGCCCATCCATGCGCCTCCATCTGCGCTGGCGTCGCTGGTCAGAGTGTCATTGGCAACCGCCATGCTAGAGGGAGGATGAGATTCCGGTTTCAAGGCTTCGATCCCGAGGCGCGCCGATTCCTGCGCGAATTGGGAGAGAACAACAACCGGGCCTGGTTTCTGGCTCGCAGGGCCGACTACGAGCGCCATGTGCGAGGGCCGCTGCTGTCGCTCGTGGAAGAACTGGGAGAGTCGCTGGGCGAGTACGCTCCGGGCTACCTGCGGGACCCTCGCAAGTCGGTCTACCGGATCTACCGCGACGTCCGGTTCTCTAGGAACAAGGAGCCGTACAAGACGCACGCCGCCGCTGTGTTCCCCCGGGTCGGTTTCGAGCGTCACAGCGGAGCGGGCTTCTACTTCCATTTCTCGGCGGACGAACTGCTCGTGGGCGGCGGTGTGTACGCGCCCGGCTCGCGGGAGCTGCTGCGGATCCGGGAGGAGATCGCCTCGGCCCCGGACGCACTTCGGGCGATCCTGTCCGGACGGGCGTTCTCGGAAGCGTTCGGCGGGCTCGAGGGCCAGCGGCTCACCCGCATGCCGAGGGGATTCCCGCGGGACCACCCAGCCGCCGACCTGCTGAGGCTTAAGCAGTTTCTGGCCGGTGCCACGCTGTCGGCTGAGGAGATCGAGAAGCCGTCCATAGCTTCCCGCATCGACGGACTCTTCCGGACGATCGCCCCGCTCCTCGAGTACTTGAACCACCTGCTCCGCGGCTCCTAGGCTCATTCCAAGGGCGTCCCGGAGTTGCGCAATGGAGGCGGCTGCCAGTTCCAGCCGATCATGCCTCACCCGTCGCGGTCATAGCTCTTCGATCATCCGGTGGTGCCGAATTGGCAGGTGGTGCGCAAATGCCCCTGGCGGCCCTCGTTGTTCGTGCATCCGGCCCGCGGGAGCCTGCGGGACCAATCGTCGCCGTAGGGAGATGCCAGCGCGAGCTCTCCGTGCATCGAGGGGCGCGCTCGCGGACAGACCGGAAGCCACATCGAGGCGGGTGCACCGCGGGACGGGAGGAGCCCTTCGGTGCCAGCATTTGTGGCAAGGCTGCCCCGCGGCGGCCGCCTGCAGTCGGCTTGTCGGACTGTGCCTGATGCACGCCCACAATGTACAGATGGAGCCCTGGCTGCACTGATCAAGCTGCCGCCGGAGGGGCCACGGGTGAGTCTGGCCTAGTCCAATTCGATTTTGACGTACTGAGGAGCGCAAAAGTCGTTCTTGCCGTTCGCGCCCTCTGCTGAGACCAGTTCCGACACTTGAATGTGGTAGAATTGTTGCATGAATTCCTTCCAATTCGACGACTTTCGTCGACTCCCTCATAAGCTTAAGATTGCCGTCCGGAAGTTCGTTGTCACACAATTCACGCTCGGCTATGTTCCGGAAGCACTCGCGATGAAATTCGGCATCGGAACCGGAACGGTCGAGTCCTGGGTGGCTAGATTCATCGCCGGAGGCATGGGGGCACTGGATGATCGGCCCGGAACTGGATGCTCTCGCATCTTGACCGAGGAGCACGCGCAGTGGATCTTCCATACCGTCGTCGATAAGAATCCCCGGCAGTTCAAGTTCGAGTTCGCCTACTGGACCGTCCAGAGAGTCCGCCGCGCTTTCATCGACGAGTTCGGCATCGACGCGAGCCGCTGTACCATCCGCCGCGTCATGCGTCGGCTCAGGCTCACGCCGCAGAAGCCTCGCTTCCGGGCATTCCAGCGCCGGATGGGGCAAGTCGCGCGATGGATTGACACGACATTCCCAGAAATCAAGCAGGAGGCCGAGTGGGAAGGGGCCTTGATCATGTTCGCTGACGAGGCCGGAATGCGCTCCGAATATCACGTGCAAAGGACGTGGGTAGTGCGCGGACAGACGCCCGAGTTGACCTGCACGGCCACGAAGTTTCGCTTCAACATGCTGGCAGAGATCAGCCCGGACGGCCGCATCCATTACATGCTGCACGAGGGCACGGAGGATGCTGGAAGGTTCTGCTCATTCGTGAAGAAGGTGGCGGAAGAGACCGGCAGGAAGGTGCGCTTCGTAGTGGACATCTGCCGGATTCACACGGCGCGAGAGGTGGCGAGTTTCCTCGAGAAGGAATTCGAGTACGGGCACTTGAGGATTCATATTCTTCCGGAATACTCCCCGATGCTGAACCCAGATGAGCTGGTACGGTCGCACGTGAAGCCGATGGTGAGCCGGAAATTCTTTAAGACCAAGCACGAGCTATTGCGCCTGCTTGAGGCGGAATTCAAGTCGCTAATGGACTTGACTGACAAGGTGGCTCGCTTCTTCAAGGAGCCCGATTGCAAGTACATTCTGGGGTGACCCACCCGAGACGACTTTTGCGCTCCTCAGTATTCGATATTGCCGAACCGGGACCCTTTGCGCTCGGGTCCGGCCGTCCGCGCGCCCTCCCTAACGCGTGCGGCCCACCTCGGCTGTGTCGCCCGGCACCAGTCCCGGCTTCCGTGGCTCGCTTCGTGCCGCGCCAAGCGGCGTTGTGGTAGAACCCGAGGCTTGGGAGGCGATCGTGCACTTGGCGGTGATCGACAGGGACATCGCGGAGCTGGGCGCGCAAGACTGATGTATCTCAAGTTCGTGGCACGGGGCACGGCAAATAATCCGCGAGGAATTTCTCGGATCATTCCTGCAGTAGGGAACATCGATTTCACCAATTGATCCGCAACTACAGGACGAGAGAGTGGTGAAGTTTCCGTGAAGGGCTGGGGGCTACGGGCATGTCTCGCAGGAGGAGAGCCCCGGCCCGGGTGTGGAGGGAGGGGATCCGGACGGTCCGGGGCGATGCCGGGAGCGTCTGGTAGCAGGTTGCCGGCGCAGGAGATCGTTCCAGTCATTGGCCGGGTCGAGACGCAGGCGGCGCAGGGCGGGCCGCCGCGGCGGTCTCGTCGGCGGGACCGCCCTAGCCGCAGAACAGCGGTACGCCGACCCGCCTCGACGCCGGAACCGGAGGCGTCCCGCCAGGAATCTCTCAGCGTTCGGCGAATCCGATATCAATGCAGTTCGGGAAGAATCCGCGGTGATCCCACGAGATAGAGTGGGCTCCTACAACTGCCGCCTGGTGGACATCGAGGCGGCGTTTCGGTCCTTCAAGGACGAACTGGGCCTGCCCCCGTACCCCGCCTACGCGGGCGAGCGGCAGGGCATCTGTCGCTGACCGTGCTGGCCTACCATCTGGCCCATGCCCTGCGGAACCGCCTGCGCGGGCACGGCATTCGCCCATTCTGGCAGTCACAATCCGCAAGCCTGTGCGGACCTGGGTGCGCCTGACGATGGCGACACGCACGGCGGACGGCAAGGTGTGAAGCCACCGCCAAGACGTGGACCCGACCAACGAGCAGGCTCGCATCGCCGCTGCTGCACGCGTGAGCTTCCGGTGGCACCGCCGGACGGTGGCGGTACCCCAGGGCGACAAAATGAAGTGACCGAGGATCCGCTTCGCGGAAATCCAACTCAACGAAGTCAACGACTTACAGGTATGCCTCCCGAAAATCCTCGAGACTTGGGTGAGTTGGGCGTAGTCCGACTGTTGCCCGAGGCAGAGTCGAAGCTGCTTGAACGGAGTCCGTCGGGAGCGGGTGGCGGTCTCCGCGGAGGTGAGCCGGACCCTCCGCACTTCGAATGCCATCATGAAAAAGAAGAATTGAAATGCAAGCAACGCACCCACGGGCACGCCAAGAGACCGCGGATGAACTGTCGTACGAGGATTGGTTGAAATTGATGCTTGAATTCCAGCTCAATGGGGGCTCGCGAGAGGAGTTCCGACTTGCGCTTGGGATGGCCGACTGGCAGTGGGACGAATACTTCGCCAGACTCGAAAAGGCGATGGAGCCGCGCCGTCCGACGGCGGACACGCCGATCCTGATCCCGGAGACGAGCCCTACGCGTTACATCTCGTTCCAACGGGCGGTCAACCTGCGGTTCCCCGCCGACCCATCCGGGGACTGGCACCGCAGCGACGCGTTCTTCGGGTACGAGGAGCCTTACTGGGCACCCTTGGCCGGGGACGGGCAGGAGGTCGGCACGAACCCTACGCTCGGTTCGCTGGGAGTGCGGGACATGGGGAAGCTCATAGCCGACTACGAGATCAAGCCGTACGACGGTCCGGTGTGAGTGGCGAATCACTACAGGGCGATTGCCGACCTCTGCGTATGGGAGATCGAGCTCCGGCGAGATACTCCCCTGATTATGTCTCCGGACAAGATCAACGACTGGATTGACATTCAGCCCCAGATCGACGTGCTGGTGAATGACTACCTGAAGCCGACGCGCGCACAGCTGGATAAAACGTGTAGGCGGGTCTTCGACGAGTGGATCCCGGGCGTCGTTTCGGACACGACAGAATACATCGTGTGGGAGTACGGGCCGGACGGTACGAAGGTTCGGCGTGACGATCTCTGCATCTTCCCGTCCGATGGCGAGAATGCCTAGTCGGCGTAAGGGCAGGTGGAGCGCTGATGACCGCCGGGCCATTCTCACTCGCGAGCAACTGCACCTTGAGCTAGTGGTTTGGGAATCGTTAGAGAACTGAGGAACACACCATGAGTGCTAACCGGTGCCACGGCACTTACTCTCTTGCGTGGACTCAACCGACACTCGACTGACCTTGATATCGACGCCGATAGAACAACCGATCTCGAATCGAGAATCGAATCCGGCCTATTCCAAGATCGAATCGATACTGTATCTCGGCAAGGTCCCTGCGGGTGCCCGGGCGGTCGGCCGGACAGCCCTGCTAGCCGGGCCCCTCGGTCCGCCGTCCGCCGACTCGCGTTAGGGCACCGACTCAAGTACCTGAATCGAAAGGACTTGTGGAGAATTTCACGGCCTCACTCCGGGACAGACGTATTTGACCAATCCTTCGATGTACGGAATTCTGAGTCTCTGGAGATCAACATTGGAACGATGACTACCGGTCATATCCTTGGACCCGAACTGATCTCATACTCCCGAATGGCTACTCTTCCTCCCTCGCATTTGTTTGGCTGCGTGTGTGCGCACTCCGGTCCGACTACGCCCGGCGGCAGGCGTTGGTCGAGATTGACGTGTTGGCCTCGATGGCTCTCGGCCTCGAACTGGACGATCTGCTTGTTGCCTACCGAGTCCTGTTTCCTGTGATGCGCGGCTACGAGGCAGGCACTTGATTCGACGTGAACGGACGTATCGTGTTTACTGCGTCCGAGGGCTTGGGTGGCGTGGGCCTGCGGCGCAAGGCGAGCAAGGAGGACAGGTGCTACGGCCTGTTCGCGCCCGACCGGTCCGAATCGGGTCTGTCCCTCGGAGGGGAAGACATCGGCGAAGTCAAGCAGGGAGTCGTCACGCGCAAGATTTTTTACGACACCCAGCCCGGTGGACCTGTCGAGCGAGTGATTGAGTGCTGCGCCCCGTTCGACCGGTGCGACCGAGAGGAGGAGTACCGCGCCGCTTGGGACGACATCGCTTCCCGCTTTGGTGCCGTGAGCTGAAGACTGGCTGGACGGAGTGGGATTCTGGGCCACTCTCGTGACCGTTGTCGGTGTGCGAGGGGCAAGCCTCCACGAACACCAGACCGGCGACTTAGCGAGTCCGCGCCGACGCGCTGCCGATACTTGAGCGATGTAGCTGGCGAGGGTCCGTACCTGTCGGACATCGACTGTGGCTTCGAGCGCTGCCTGCACAATAGCCGGCCCCGGGCTCCCACGACCCGCCGGCACCGGGTGGAATACTAAGCATTCGAGTCCGGGCAGCGATTCTCGATTCGGAACACGAGTGGTTGGATGTGCATCGAATGTGTCCTTGGAACTAGAGGAAGGACCCGCAGCCGGTTGAGAAACGGACGATGATGCCGGCGGCGGTCGAGGCCACGTGGCAGCGCTTGTTGCGCCCCTCGGGCCCGTCCGGCACGGAGGCGGCCATTTCGAGGAAGGTCGCCAGCAGAGAGTCTGGCAAATGCTTCACACTTCAAGATCTTCATGTGGAAGGGTGCGAATGCCCTGCTGCTGTCCAGCAGGATTGACTTCGATCGCCCTCGAACAGGACGCTGACTACCGTAAATTCCGATAAGGATGAGCCTTTTGCAAAATTCAGAAAAGAGGGCTGACCGCCCCCTGAACGACTAGTTTCCGGGCTGTTATTCTCGCCGAAAAAGACTCCCTTCAGCTGGGCTTGTTCCGCTTCGGGGCGCTCCTGCGAGGAGCGGCCCCGTGCAGGCGCAGCTCTCCCGGCCCGGCCCTGCGGGCGGGCGCTCTTCCCGGCTGTCCCGGCGGCCCGGGCTCTCGGAGCGCCAGGCGCAGGAGCCGCTCGACCGTCAGCGCGAGCACGCCGAACAGGAGGTGGCACAGCACCTTGCCGCGGCCGCGGACGCGCACGTGGCGCCCGCCGCAATCGTCCTTCAGGCGGCCGTTGACACGCTCCACCGTCGAGCGCTCGCGGTAGCGCAGCTTGGCGGGCTCCGCCCGCCCGGCGCTGCGCAGCGCCTTGGCCTCCCGTGCCAGATCCGCCTGCAGCTCCGTCCGGCCGCGCGGGTTGACAGCGATGAGCGGCACGTGCCCGAGCCGCTCGCTGAAGGCCCGGATGCCGGCCGCGTCGTACGCGCTGTCCATCCGGTCGTACAGGTTGTCGTACAGGTTGCCGACGCGGCTCGCGGTCCGTGTCGCCAGCGGGATCGCGGCCTGATCGCGGCCTGGCTGTCGTGCAGCGAAGCCGCGGCGAGCAGGCAGCTGACCGGGATCCCGCCGTCGATCGCGTCGATATGCAGCTTGTAGCCATGCAGCTTGTAGCCGCGCCAGCTGACGGTATGGCCCTTGGCGTTGCGCTTGGTGCCGGTATCGCAGCCCTGCGGCAGGTCGTGCAGCATTGCTTCGAGATTCAGGTCGGGCTGCCGCGCCAGTCGGCGTGGAGCGGGCGGCCGCTGCTCGCCCTTGCGAGGGCGCCCGCGCTTGCGTTTCGGCTCCGGTTCCGGCGCGGGCTTCCCGGCGGGCCGCTCGCGGCCCTCGATGGCGGTCGAGTCGCGCGAGACGTGCCCTGCCAACCCTGCCAAGTGGCCGTCGAGCGCCCGCGCGAGCAGCGCCTGGTGCAAGCGTCCGGGCAGTTCGCCGGCGGCGAACTCGGTGCAGGCGCGCGAGAAGGTTGCCTCGCCGGGCACGGCCCCGGCCAGGTCCCAGCCGCACAGTCGGCGCAGGGTGTGACCGGTCTGCAGGCGCTCGACCGGCGAGCGCGTAGTGGGCTGGTCGAAGACGGCCTTAGACGGCCTTAGACGGCCTTGGCGATGAAGGCGCGCGCCATGGCGGCGCGGCTTGCGAGGGGGCGGCCGCGGCCGCCCTGCCCGACGGGCAGGCAGTCCTCGACCTGCGCCAGTTCCACCGCTTGGACGAAGCTGCGGCAGCGCTCGCCGAGGGGGCCGAGTTCCTGCTCGAGCCAGGGGAACAGCCCCTGCTGGAACGTGAACCAGTACGCGGATACGGTTTCTATCAAGGACATATTCGTTGAATCCTGCCAGCTGTTTACTAGGCTTGGATTACAATAATAGCACGGAGGGCAAGGGATTGCCAGGAAACTCAAAACGCATGACAAGCCATTAAAACTACATTTACTACAGTTCTATTCCATTGATTATATCGAATACTTAATAGACTAACTAAATGATAATGCTATTAGCTCGGGATTCTTGCAAAAGGCTCATGCTGAACGACCTGCCGAAGGACTGCGATACCGGCACCAAGCGCAACGCCAAGGGCCATACCGTCAGCTGGCGCGGCTACAAGCTGCATGGCTACAAGCTGCATATCGACGCGATCGACGGCGGGATCCCGGTCAGCTGCCTGCTCACCGCGGCTTCGCTGCACGACAGCCAGGCCGCGATCAAGCCGCGATCAGGCCGCGATCAGGCCGCGATCCCGCTGGCGACACGGACCGCGGGCCGCGTCGACAACCTGTACGACCTGATGGACAGCGTGTACGACGCGGCCGGGATCCGGGCCTTCAGCGAGCGGCTCGGGCACGTGCCGCTCATCGCTGTCAACCCGCGCGGCCGTCGAGCTGCGCCTGGCGCTCTGAGAGCCCGGGCCGCCGGGACAGCCGGGCAGAGCGCCCGCCCGCAGGGCCGGGCCGGGAGAGCTGCGCCTGCACGGGGCCGCTCCTCGCAGGAGCGCCCCGCAGCGGAGCAAGCCCAGCTGAAGGGGGTCTTTTTCGGCGAGAATAACAGCCCGGAAACTAGTCGTTCATGGGGCGGTCAGCCCTCTTTTCTGAATTTTGCAAAAGGCTCGGATTGCTAGCCAAGGCGAGTGCTTCCGCGACACCTGCGACCGCGGAGCCAACTGAGTCCTCTTTTTCCGGATCCAAGATCGACGCGTGCAACCAACGCTTCCTCGCCGCATACGAAATCTTCGTAAGACTTCTCCATCCCGACTGGCGCTTGATCCTTAACTGCTAGCCTCTCCGTCTCTTCCCATCCGCCTGTCCGAATTTAATCAAGACCAAAGTTACGACACTAGAACTAATCCGGTTGAATTTCGATTGGCGATGGACTCAACAAACTCCTTTGGACGAGACCATTTGTACACCTCAGATAGCGCCTCTACTTGGCAAACATTCTCCTCCTTCCAAGCGTTTGAATTGTCGTCAAAAAGCGACAAGAACCGCCATTTCATAGATGTGTCAAGAAATTTCTTAGACGACGACTTATAACGCATCGGTGCCCGCGCATTCGACGTTTCTTGAGGCTAGTCTACGTCGAACTCGCACGCTTCAGGCATCAATGGCAGGCTGTCGTCCGCGCTTTGGAGCGGGTAGCGAAGGAACACTCGGCGAAGCCCCGCAATCATACTAGCAAATCATACTAGCATAGGGCGCACTCAGCAGAGAGATCGAGTCGACGCTGTCGACTCAGCCCGTCGCGAGCGAATCTGCCCGGTTCGCAGAGTGACGCGGCGCTGGGGAGTTCCCGGAATTGCCGTAGTCCGTCCTATCAGCTGAGCCGTAGGACGGCTCGGGCACCAAGTGCGTTCCTCTCGAGGTGCCCTCGGCTCGCAGGTGGTGATTGGTCTACGCCGCTGCTACTCCGTTCCCCCTTCCTCCATGCATCTCGATTGCGTTCCGCCGACGCGGCACGAATCGCGCCGCGTCCAAAGGCATTGTCGGATCCTGGCCTTCGCTGGGCTGGTGAGATAAGACCACCTCGGGAACAATCCGCAGGCCCGCTTGAAGCGGGTCGTGGCGGCACTCGGCTGGGACACTTGCGCGAGCGCCTTGCGTGTTGCGGGATGCCTCGGTTTGGCCGAGCCCCGAGACCTCGCCCGTGCTGCGACATCCCGGGGCGACCGTGCCGGGCCCGTGGGCCGCATCCGTGTCGGCGGGCCGGCGGAGGCGGCCGGTTAGGATAGCCTCTTGGAGCTGTCGCGCGGCTGGCCGTGCGAATGTGACATGGCATACCGCGATATCCGGGACTTCATCGCCGCCCTCGAGACTCACGGCGAGCTCAGGCGCGTCCGAGCGGAGGTGGATCCCCGGCTTGAGATCGCGGAACTCGCCGACCGCGCCGTGAAGAGTGGCGGGCCGGCCCTGCTCTTCGAGAACCCCAAGGGCTCGAGCATCCCCGTTCTGATCAACTCGTACGCCTCGATGTCCAAGATGCGCATCGCGTTTCAGGTCCGGGAGCTCGACGACGTGGCGGCGCGCATCTCGGAGTTTCTGGACTTAGGCGTGCCCGCCGGCGTCGCCGGCAAGCTGAAGGGCCTCGCCAAGCTGGCCGAGGTGCGGAACTTCGTGCCCCGGACCGTGCGCTCCGGAGCCTGCCAGCAGGTCGTCAGGACAGACGGATTCTCGCTGCACGACTATCCGGTGCTCACCTGCTGGCCGGGCGACGGCGGGCCCTTCATCACGCTTCCGCTGGTCTTCTCCCGCAACCCGGTCACCGGCAAGAGGAACTGCGGGACCTACCGCCTGCAGGTCTATGACGACCGCACGACCGGCATGCACTGGCAAACGCACAAGCAGGGAGCGGAGCATTACCGCCGGATGCAGAGGGAGGGGAAGGGTACCCGCATGGAGGTTGCCGTGGCGATTGGCTCAGATCCCGCGACGATGTACTCGGGCATCCTGCCTCTTCCGCCTGACCTCGACGAGATGCTGTTCGCCGGTTTCATCCGCAAGCAGCCCGTGGAGATGGTGCGCTGCAAGACAGTCGACTTGGAAGTGCCGGCCAACGCCGAGATCGTGCTGGAGGGCCACGTCAACCTCGGCGAGCTCCGAACCGAGGGGCCGTTCGGAGACCACACGGGGTACTACTCCCTCGAGGACGACTACCCCGTTTTCCATGTGGACTGCGTCACGCAGCGGAAGGATCCGATCTACGCCACGACCATCGTGGGCCCCCCGCCCATGGAGGACTACTACATGGGCAAGGCGATCGAGCGGATGTTCCTTCCGCTGATGAAGCTGCAAGCGCCGGAGATCGTCGATGTGTGCATGCCGGCGGAAGGCATCTTCCACAACCTGATGCTCGTCTCGATCCGCAAGTCCTATCCCGGCCAGGCGCGCAAGGTGATGAATGCCATCTGGGGCCTGGGGCAGGCCTCGGCGACGAAGTGCATCGTCGTGGTCGACGACGACGTAAACGTGCAGAACCCGGCGGAAACGGCCTGGCGCGTGCTGAACAACATCGACCCGGAGCGAGACATCCAGTTCACCATGGGGCCGGTCGACTCCTTGGACCATGCCAGCCGCCTGCCGGACTACGGCTCGAAGATGGGTATCGACGCGACCCGGAAATGGCGCAGCGAGGGCTTCTCCCGTCCCTGGCCGGAGGTTCTCGCGATGGACGAGGACATCAAGAGGCGGGTGGATCCGATATGGAACGAGCTGAAGATCAGCTAGCTCGCCAAGGGGTGCCATGACGGCTCGCGTCGCAGTCGCGGTCTTCGCGGGAGCGTGCGCGGGCCTGGCGCTCTGGCTCCGAGCGCTTGTCGGCCCGCCACTTCCGCCGCCGGCCGTTCCGCTGCGGCAGGCGACGATCTCGGCAGAGGCCGTGGCGACCGTCGTCGGCGAGGTTCGCTCCAGGCGGCCCGGGAAGGTCTCGGCCCTCCGCGCCGCCCCCGGAGTCGCCGTCTCCCTAGAGGATCCGCTGCTCGAGTTCGAGGACACGGCCCTGATGGAATCGAGGGCGCACTTGCGGGGCGAGATTGCCGGGCTGCGAGCCTCCGCCGCCCGCCCTCCCGCCGATCGGAGAATCGGCGCGGCGGACGCCGGCCGGAATCTGAGGCTCGCCGCGCTGCGCCAGGTCGAGGAGTCCTATGACCTGGCCCGGAAGGATTTCGAGCGCTGGCGGGAACTGCACGAGGGCGGGCTGGTCGCGCGCGTGGACTTCGAGCGCGAGGAGCGGGAATTCGCCGCGCTCGGGCGGCGCCTGCAGGAGGCGCGAGCCAGCGCGAGCGAGAACGTTTCAGGCGCGGCCGCCAGCGCCGCCCCGAAGGCGGACCCGCGACTTCGGCGGGCCGAGCGGCTCAGCGAGCGGCTCGCTCGGCTCCCGAATACTTTCGTCGTGTCGAGCCCGTGGGACGGGACCGTCCGCGAGATTCATGTTCGGGCGGGCGACCAGGCCGCCCGCGGTACGCTGCTTGCCACGATCTCTCGTGCGGCCAAGCCGCTGCTGCGGGCCGCTGTCGAGGGACTGCACGGAATCGTGTCCGTGCGGTCGGCCTGCGGCGTGCCCGGCCCGCTGCTCTTCGAGATATCCGACGAGACGCTGGTGCTGGCGTCGCCGCTGGCGAGCACGCGGCCCGGCGACCGGTGCCGCGTGGACGTGCTGATGCGGGAGTAACGGGTAACTAGTATCGGACGGCACGCGCCTAGAATGGTTTGAGGGTCATGGCGGCAGCGGCGGCAGCTCAGCACAAGGATTCGATTGGCAGGCAGCTGGTTGCGGACAACATCGTGATCCAGACGTACGGCCTGCGCAAGACGTACGTAATGGGCGACCAGGAAATCCACGCCGTGAACGGCGTGGACATGGAGATCCGCTACGGAGAGTACGTGGCCTTGATGGGGCCGTCGGGTTCCGGCAAGTCGACGTTCATGAACCTGATCGGGGCGCTCGACACGCCGACAGCGGGCGAATACTACATCGCCGGACAGCTGATCAGCGAGATGACCGACGACGAGCTGGCCTATATTCGCAACCGCGAGATCGGGTTCGTCTTCCAGACGTTCAACCTCCTGCCCCGCCTGACGGCGCTGCAGAACGTCGAACTGCCGCTGGTCTATGCCGGAGAGGCTCCCTCGAAGCGGATTGAGCGGGCCCAGCACGCGCTGCAGCAGGTCGATCTGACCGAGCGCATGTACCATAAGCCTGCCGAACTCTCGGGCGGGCAGCGCCAGCGCGTGGCGATCGCGCGCGCTCTTGTCGGGAACCCATCGATCATCCTGGCGGACGAGCCGACCGGAAACCTGGACACGGCCACCTCGATGGAAATCATGGGCGTGATCGACGTGCTGCACAGGCAGGGCAACACGATCATCCTGGTGACGCACGAGCCGGACATCGCCGAGCACGCTCGCCGCATCGTGCAATTGCGCGACGGCAAGATCGAGAAGGACGAGCTCGTCCGGTAGGCGCGTTGGCCCTCGATGCCGTCACGGCGCTCGTCGCGGCGTTGGTGGCCTCGGGTTGCGGCTACTTCCTGATCGTTCTAGCCGCCGCCGTCGGATTCGCGCGGCGTCGCGCGAGGCGACGGCCAGCGGGCGGCGGTCCCCGGTTCAGCGTGCTCAAGCCGCTCGCGGGGAGCGAGCCGGACCTCGCGGGGAACTTGCGGGGCTTTTTCGAGCTGGACTGGCCGGACTACGAACTGCTGTTCGCGGCCAGAGACCCGGCAGACCCTGCCTTGGATGTCGCGCGCGCCTTGGCGCGGCGCTACCCGGGCGTGCAGGCGAGCGTGGTCGCCGTTCCGGACGCCCATTGGCCCAACGCCAAGGTCCAGTCGCTTGCCGCCATGACACGGGTCGCGACAGGAAGCGTGCTGGTCATCAGTGACAGCGACATCCGCGCCCGCCCGTCGCTTCTGAAGGACCTGGCGGCCGAATTCCGCGCCCCCGGTGTCGGCGTGGTGACCTGCCCCTACCGCGCCGCGCCCGGGGGCGGCCCGTGGTCCGTTCTTGAAGCGCTCGGAATGAACACCGAGTTCTGGGGCGGCGTCCTGGCCGCGCAATTCCTGTTGCAAATGGATTTCGCAGTCGGTCCCACCATGGCCGTGAGCCGGTCCTGCTTGGATGCCGCGGGAGGTTGGGACGATCTGGGCGACTACTTGGCCGAAGACTTCCAGATCGGTAGGCGCGCGCGCCGGTCGGGCTTTGAAGTGCGCCTCGGAACGCATGTCGTCGAGCACCGGATCGGGAGCCAGCGCTTCGCGGCGAACATGGCGCACCGGATCCGTTGGCGACGCTCCACGCGCAGGTCGCGGCCGGCGGGCTACTGGGGCGAGCTGCTGGCGAATCCTCTGCCGTGGGTGCCGATTCTGCTCGCTGCAACGTGGGCGGCCGACTGGGCCTGCTGGCTTGCCGCGGCCTGCGTTGCGCTTCGCGTCGCGACGGCAGCCGCCATGGGGGGCGTCGTGCTACGCGACGCCCTTGTCGCGCGCTGCCTGTGGCTGCTGCCCGTGCAGGACGCGTTCAGCCTCGCGACTTGGGCCGCCGGATGCTTCGGCAAGCGCGTCGCCTGGCGCGACCGAACCTACGATCTGGCACCGGACGGGCGCATGCGCCCGGTGACCGGGTAGGCACGCGCCCGGCGAATCGAGGGCCGTTGCCGCGACGGTCTCCAGCCTGCCTCAGATCGCGGGGTGCTCGGAGTAAACGCCGAACTCGGCGCGCAGCGCGTCGCAGATTTCCCCCAGCGTGGCGTACGCGCGCACCGCGTCGATGATGAGAGGCATCAGGTTGGCGGATCCGGATGCAGCCCTCCGCACTCCCGCCAGCGCCCCTGCGAGCGCCTTGGCGTCCCTCCTCCGGCGCAGGTCGTCCAGCTTCGCGGCCTGGCGCCGCTGGGCGGCTTCGTCGATCGTCAGCGTTTCGATGGCCGGGCTGGCGCTGTCAACGTAGGCGTTGACCCCGACGACCTTCAGTTCGCCGCTTTCCATGCGGCGCTGGCATTCGTAGCTTGACTTCGCGATTTCCGCTTGCGGGTAGCCGCGCTCGACGGCGGCGACCATCCCGCCCATCGCGTCGATCCGGTCGAGTTCCTCCCAGCAGCTCGCTTCCAGCTCGTCCGTAAGGCGCTCCACGAAGTAGCTGCCGCCGCAGGGATCGACCGTGTTCGTCACGCCGGTTTCGGAGGCGATGACCTGCTGCGTTCGGAGCGCGAGCAGGGCGGCCTCCGGCGTCGGCAGGGCGTAGGCCTCGTCCAAGGCGTTCGTGTGGAGGGACTGAGTGCCGCCGAGGACGGCCGCGAGCGCCTGCAGGGCCGTGCGGACCAGATTGACTTGCGGCTGCTGGGCCGTCAGCGTCACGCCGGCCGTCTGAGCGTGAAATCGGAGCTTGAGCGACCGGGGGTTCTTCGCGGCGAAGCGTTCCTCCATGATGCGGCACCAGATCCGTCTGGCGGCCCGGAACTTGGCGATCTCCTCGAAGAAGTCGTTGTGAGCGTCGAAGAAGAAGCTCAGGCGAGGGGCGAAGGAGTCGACTTCCAAGTTGCGCTGCAACGTCCACTCGACATACGCGATGCCCGCCCCGAGCGTGTAGGCCAGCTCCTGCGGCGCGGTCGCCCCGGCCTCGCGAATGTGATACCCGCTGATCGAAATCGGGTTGAAGCGGGGCGCGCGCTCGGTTGCGAATTCGATGGAGTCGGCCACGAGCCGCATCGACTGGCGAGGAGGGTAGATGTACTCCTTCTGGGCGATGAACTCCTTGAGGATGTCGTTTTGAATCGTGCCCGAGAGACGCTCCCAGCCGAGTCCTTGCCGCTCCGCGACTACGAGGTACATCGCCCACAGGATCGCCGCCGAAGACGTGATGGTCATGGACGTGGAGACCTCGCCGAGGGGGATTCCCTCGAACAGAGCCTCCATGTCGGCGAGGGAGGAGACGGCGACGCCGCACTTGCCCACCTCGCCTTCCGCCAGCGGGTGGTCGCTGTCGTAGCCCATCAACGTGGGCAGGTCGAACGCGACCGAGAGGCCGGTCTGGCCTTGGTCGAGCAGGAATCGGAAGCGGCGGTTGGTCTCGGCGGGAGTCCCGTAACCGGCGAACTGGCGCATGGTCCAGCCCCGCTCCAGGTACATGCGCGGGTGGATGCCGCGAGTGAACGGGCGCTCCCCGGGGCGGCCCAGCGCGCCGGAACCCCCGCTGGAGGCGGTGTAGACCCTGTCGACCACGAGGTTGGAGCCCGTGCGCCGTTCCACGGGGTCAGAACGCGAGGGTGCCCGTGCGGGGGACTTCCGCCTCGTTCGGGATGAACAGGATCTTGCAGCGCTCGCAGCGATAGATCTCGGGGGCGGGGCCGAACTTGACGACAAGCTCCTGGTCGTAGCCGTACCAGCGCTTGAGGTGGCCTGCGCAAATCTTCTTGCCGGCTGGCTCGTCGCAGGCGCGCTGCCGCAGCAAGCGTCTTTTCACGGCTGTGCCGTCGGCCAGCCGCAACACCATGTTCTTGGGATCCGGCGCCCCGTCTTCCGAATTCCCCGCTGCAGCGGAAGTCGTATCGGTCATGTTTGCTTTGCTCGAATTCTACCAGAGCCGGAGGCGATTCCGCCGCTGCCGCCGAGCGCCCCTCGCCGTCCCGGACGTTTGACGCTGCCGCCCGTGCCGCTCGGCTAGCTGTCCGAGCTCGCTTGCGGCTGCGTGACCCCTACTCCAGCGCGGAAAGCGCGAGCGCGCCGTCGGGAGCGAGGAACAAGGAACTCACCAGTACGAGGGACGCCAGGCCGAACAGGTAGGCAGCGAAGTGCCTGCGGATCGCGCGCGGCTCGGAGCGCAGGGCCAGGCGCGGGCCGATCTGGGATCCGGCGAGAACGAAGGCGCTGAGCAGCAGCGGCTCGTGCCAGACCGTCGCGCCCGCGGACAGGTGCCCCAATAGCCCGCCAGTCGCGGTCAGGCTGACCATGAGCGCGGACGAGCCGAAGGCCACCTTGGCAGGCACCCCGAACAGGCGCACCAGCATCGGGATTTTCAGGAACCCGCCGGCCGCCCCGGTCAGGCCCGACATGATGCCGATGAGGCCCGACAGGGGCAGTCCCTTCCCCAGATGGATTCGGTAGCGCTGGCCGGCGCGCTCCCGGAGCCACTCCAGCCGCGAGTGCCTCGCGGGTTCCCTACGGGGCCGCAGCTTCAGCAGCATGGTTCCCCCCGCGGCGAAGACCAGCGCTGCCAGGGCGAAGCCCAGCGCCCGCGGCGGGAAGCGGTGGGCGACATGGCCGCTGGCGAACGCCCCTGCGAAGCTGGTCCCTTCTAGGGCCAGCGCCAAGGCCCAGTCCACTCGGTGCGCCTTCCGAAACACCAGCACGGCGGGCAGCGCGGTCAGGACGGTGAACCAGAGGCTCTGGAAGACTGCCGTGTGAGAGTCCACGCCGAAGAGCACCTGGATCGGCGTGTAGAGCAACCCGCCCCCTTGGCCGAGCATGGAGAACACCACGGAACCGCAACCGAGGATGATGGCCAGTGCGAGGGAGGCTTGATTCACGATTCAGGTAAGGTGCAGTGGATTCCAGTCGATCCGAGCGCGAGCCGTGGCGCCGGCGATGCGACCGTCCGCGGAGGACGGAGCGACGGCGGACGGTCGGGCCGCCGCTCCGGCGGGGGCTAGATTTCGGAGCGGAAGCAGCCGCGTTCGAGAGAGGCTGCCGGCACGTCCAGGTACGCGACCTCGCCGTCCGGAGGACCCGTGTTCGGGGCGACATCGCCGCTAAGGGCCTCCATGAAGGCGATCAGGTCGCTCCGTTCCTCGGCGCTGAGGTGGTCGAGCTCCTTGATTTCCTCGTCGCGGTAGTCGTTCGAGTTGCCCGCGCCGATATAAAAATCGAGCACTTCCTTGAGTGTCTTGAGATGGCCGTCATGCATGTACGGCGCGGTCGACGAGGCGTTCCGCAGGTGCGATGTCTTGAACGCGCCCTGGTCCCCGTCGGCCTGCGTGATTTCAAAGCGGCCGATATCCTTCAGCGATCCGTCGATCTCGGCTCCCACGCCCAGATTGTGGAACTTGTTGTCCGTGAAAAGCGCGTAGCCCTCCTCTTCGTTGATGGTGTGGCAGACCTCGCAGTTGCCTTTCTCCGGATCGCGGAACAGCTCCAGGCCGCGAATGGCCTCGTCGCTCATCGCATCCTCTTCGTCGCCGAAGAGGTAGCGGTCGAAGGGCGAGTTGCCGGCCAGCACCGTTCGCTCGAAGCTGGCGATCGACTTCGCGACCATTTCGAAGACGATGGGGCCGTCCCCCCACGCTTCCTTGAACATCTCTACGTAAACCGGATCCTCCGCGAGGCGCTCCTCCACGCCTTGGTGAGTGAATGCCATCTCGACCGGGTTCTCGACCGGACCGCCGGCCTGCTCTTCGAGGCTCGCCGCGCGACCGTCCCAGAACTGGGTCGTGAAGTAGGCGGCGTTGATGACCGGGGGAGACTGCCGTCCGCCCTTCTTGCCGCCCACGCCCTCCGAAAACTGGTTCGGATCCGCGAATCCGGCGTCAGGCGCGTGGCAGCTCGCGCAAGCGATCGTGCTGTCGATCGAGAGGCGCTTGTCGTAGTAGAGCTTGCGGCCCAGGGCGATCGTCTCCGCCGTCGGGGGGTTGTCGGCGGGTATCGCCACCGGCGGCAGTCCCAGCGGGGGATCGATCGACACTGTCTCGCCCACGGGCAGGATAGGCCCTTCGGAGACCTCTTGGCCGGTCGGGACACAGCCGAGGCCAGAGAGTAGCAACGTCAGCATGGCGACTGCCAGACCGGATTGGAGCTTCATGATGTGGATTCTCCGTGGCTTCCGGACGAGACCCGGAGCCGTAAGCATCTGCGAGGATTAGGACGGCTGGCCTCGGCTCGGGCGGGACGCGCCGAACCCGCAAGGGCCGGCAGCGGCTTCCCGCGACGCCGAGGGCCTCTTTCAGGATACGCAAGCACGGCTGGCTAGCGCAACGCGCGGTCCGTCCGCTCGGCGCGAGCCCGGGCGGGCACTCTCTTCGAGTGCCGGTCTGTTCGCCGCGGGGCGGGGGGACGCGTTCGCTCAGCCGCCCGCCTCGCTGCCCGTACGTCTCGGTACGCGCCGCCCGCGGTGTCAGAATACCAGCTATGAAGGTTCTCGCAATTCCCGTCGCCGCTCTGACGCTCGCGGCTGGCTGCGGGCGCAGCGCGCAGGAGCGAGCCGACGACTTTCTCGCCGCCTACGACAGCATCGGACAGAAGATCTACGCGACCACGGCCGAGGCGCACTGGAAGGCGGCGACTGACGTGACCCAGCTGCACGTGGGCGAGCGCATCGGCGCGGAGAAGGCCATGGCCTCTTTCGGCGGCAGCCCCTGGGTCATCGACACCGTCAAGGGCCTGCTCGACGAGCAGGGCCGGCTTGACGACATCACGGTGCGGCAGCTTCGCAGCGTGCTCCTGTCCGCCGCGGAGTACCCCGGCACGATGCCCGAGGTCGTCGCGGCGCGCGTGGCCGCGGAGGCCGAGCAGAGCGCGGTCCTGGACGCGTTCGAATTCTGCGCCGAGGGCGCGCCCGGCGACTGCCGCAAGGTCGTGACGCCCAATCAGATCGACGAGATCCTGGTGACCTCGCGGGACGAGGCGGAGCGGCGCAGGATCTGGAATGTCTCCAAGCAGACCGGCCCCGCCCTCAAGGAAGGCATCGGCAGGCTCCGCGATCTGCGTAACCAGGTCGCCCGGGAGATGGGCTACGACTCATTCTTCGCGCTCCAAGTGGCCGACTACGGCATGACCGTCGCCGAGATGATGGCCATGATGGAGCGGTTCAACGCGGATCTTCGCCCGCTCTACGAGCAGCTCCACGCTTGGACCAAGTACGAGCTGGCGGCGCGCTACGGCGCCGAGCCGCCGGACCTGATCCCCGCGCACTGGATCGGCAACCGCTGGGCCCAGGCCTGGCCCGGGCTGAGCCGCGGGATCGACCTCGACAGCCTGGTGGCGGGCAAGGACCCCGAATGGATCGTCGAGCAGGCCGAGGCCTTCTACCGGTCCATGGGTCTTCCCGCCCTGCCCCGGTCGTTCTACGAGAAGTCGGATCTGTACCCCCTGCCGCCGGGAGCCGAGCGCAAGAAGAACACCCACGCTTCCGCCTGGCACATGGACCTGCAGGACGACGTGCGCTCGCTGATGAGCGTGGAGAACAACTGGCGCTGGTTCGAGACCTCGCACCACGAACTGGGCCACATCTACTACTACCTCGCCTACAGCGGGGCGGACGTCCCGCTCAACCTGCGAGGCGGAGCCAACCGCGCCTTCCACGAAGCCGTCGGCGACCTGATCGGAATCGCGTCCCGGCAGCCGGCCTACCTGAGGGAGATCGGCCTCTTGGACGAAGGCGAGGAAATCGACGAGATCGCGTGGCTGCTTGACGAGGCGCTGGACCAGGCGGTCGTGTTCATCCCCTTCTCGGCCGGGACGATGTCCTTCTTCGAGCGCGACCTGTACGAGGGCGACCTGCCGGTGGGAGAGTTCAACAGGCGCTGGTGGGAGCACGCGGGGCGGTTCCAGGGGATTAGGCCTCCCGACCCGCGCGGCGAGGAGTTCTGCGACGCCTGCACCAAGACGCACATTACCGACGACCCGGCCCAGTACTACGACTACGCCATGGCGTTCGTCATCAAGTACCAGCTGCACACCTACATCGCTCGCAACATCCTCGAGCAGGATCCGCGCGACTGCAACTACTACGGCAACGAGGAGGTCGGGACCTTCCTGTGGGACCTGCTGAGTCTAGGGGCGACGCGCGACTGGCGCGAGGTCATGGTCGAAAAGACCGGCAGCGAGGTGTCGACCCGGGCCATGCTGGAGTACTTCCAGCCGCTGGTGGCGTATCTGGAAGAGCAGAACGAGGGGCGCAAGGTCGGCTGGTAGGCGCCGGCGTCCCGGGGGGCGCCCGGCGCGCTAGGCTGAGAGCGGTGGCGGGCTCACTCGTAGCGGTGGCGATGAGCGGCGGGGTGGATTCCTCGGTCGTGGCCGGCCTGCTGCACCGGCGGTCGCAGCCGATCGTCGGCATGACGATGCAGCTGTGGGACCAGCGCCGCATGCCGGAGCTCGTTCCCGAGGGCGGCTCGTCCGGGCGCTGCTGCTCGCTGGACGACGTCTACGACGCCCGCTGGGTCGCCCAGCGTCTCGGCATCCCCTACTACGTGGTCAATTACGAGGACAGCTTCGAGGAGCGCGTCGTCCGGCCCTTCGTGTCCGAGTACCTGGCCGGGCGCACGCCCATCCCCTGCACGCTGTGCAACAACTTCCTCAAGTTCGACCGATTTCTGGAGACCGCCCGTCAGGTCGGCGCGGAGACCGTCGCGACGGGGCACTACGCTAGGACCGAGTTCGACGAGGAGTCCGGCCGCCACCTGCTCCTGCGAGGGAAGGACGAGTCGCGCGACCAGTCCTACTTCCTGTTCGGGCTGACCCAGGCGCAGCTCGCGCAGTGCCGCTTCCCGCTCGGGGGAATGCGCAAGCCCCAGGTGCGCCGTCTCGCCGGGGAACTCGGCTTGGACGTGGCTTCCAAGCCCGAGAGCCGCGAGATCTGCTTCGTTCCCAACGGCGACTACGCGGCCTTCGTGGAGAGCTACCGCAGCCGCCTGCCCGCCGCCGAAGGCAGCTGCGAGGGGGACGTGGTGTCCGAGGACGGGGAGGTGCTCGCCGGCCACCGCGGCATTCACCGTTTCACCGTCGGCCAGCGCAAGGGCCTCGGCGTCGCTGTCGGCCGGCCGGTCTACGTCACCGAGATCCGCCCGGCCGACCGGACGGTCGTGGTCGGCCCGGCGCGGTCGCTCCTGCGCCGCGAGTTCGAGATCCGCGACGCCAACTGGATCCCCTTCGCGTCGCTGGACCGGCCGGTCCGCGGCCGGATGAAGATCCGCTACCGGGCGGAGCCCGCCTGGGCGGTGGCGCGCCCCTCCGCGGGGGCCCCCGGCCGCGCCACCGTCGTGTTCGACGAGCCGCAGCGCGCGGTCACTCCCGGCCAGGCCGCCGTGCTCTATGACGGCGATCTCGTCGTGGGCGGCGGCTGGATCTGCTGAATTCCGTCGCGGGCACGCTAGCGCGTCACGTTTCCGCGCTCGCCTGCGTCCAATCATTTACGGGAGTGGAGCGACGTGGAGGCTGCAAGGGCGGAAGCAATCGGATTCGGGCTGGAGGCGTCGTCGTCGGACGAGTCCGAGCGCCGGCTGGTCGAAGCCGCGCAGCGGGGCGACCAGCGGGCCTTCGCCCAGCTGGTAGCGCTGCATGACCGCAGAGTGCTGCGCATCGCGCTGCGCCTGCTGCGCTCCCCCGACGACGCGCGGGACGCCTATCAGGACGCGTTCCTCAAGGTCTACCGCAAGCTCGACACCTTCCGCTTCCAGTGCCGCCTGAACACGTGGATCTACCGTATCGCCACCAACGTGTGCCTCGACCATCTTCGCCGGAGGAAGGCCCGGCCGGAGTTCGGCGCGCTCGAGACGGCGGAGGCGCAGGGCCGCTCCCCGCTGCAGCTGGCCGCGGACGCCCGTCCGTCGAGCTCGCCCGAGAGGGTCGCCCGCAGCGGGGAGATTTCCGACCGCGTGGAGCTGGCCATGGAAAGGCTCTCCGATCGCGAGCGGCTCGTCTTCACCCTTCGGCACTACGAAGGCATGCGCCTTCGCGAGATCGGCGAAGCGACCTCCATGAGCGAGCAAGCGGCTAGGCAGAGCCTGTTCAGGGCCACGAGGAAGCTGCGCAAGGAGCTGCACGATGTCCGCTCCTGACGGGCCGCCTCCGCTCGAGAGCAACCTGCTGAGGCGGCGCATCCAGCTCTATCTCTACGGCGAGCTCGGCTTCGCCGAGCGCAGCGAGATCGACTGCTGGCTCGAGCAGGATCCGGAGTTCCGGGAGCTGTTCCTCGACGAGCGGGCGTTCCTGGAATCCCTGAGTGCGTCCGCCCTCGGGCCGGAGCCGGAGCCGCTGCTAGATTCGTGCCGCGAGGCGCTGGGCCGTGCCGTGGCTGAGGTGCCGGCGCCGTGCCGGCGCCGGTCCCTGCTGGCCCGGGCCTCCGCCGCCAGGAGCCGGGTGGCGGCCTGGATGGCGGCGCGGCCCCTCGCATGGCAGGCCGTCGGCGCGACGGCCATGCTGGCGATCGGATTTCTCGCGGGGCGGGCGTTCTCGCCCCGCGCTTTCCTTCACTCCTTGTCTGCGCCCGCAGCGGCCGCCGACCGCACGCTGACAGGCATCGAGGCTGTCAGACTCGATCCGGTCAGCGACCGGGTGCGAATCGTCATCGAGGAGCGCCGGGCCATCAGCGGGGTCTCCTCGGATCCGACGATCCGGGGCATGCTGCTCGACACGGTGCAGGGGGCCCACGCCGGGGCCCGGCTGACCTCGCTCGATGCGCTGCGCGTGCAGGCTTCGGACCGGGACGTTCGCGAGGCCATGCTGCAGATCATGCTGGGGGACGACGATGTGGGGGTGCGGCTCAAGGCCTTCGAAGCGGTGGAGGACTACGCCTCGCAGCCCGACGTGCGCGAGGCGCTGGTGCAGACGCTGCACCGCGACCGCGACCCCGGCATGCGCGTCCACGCCATCCAGCTGCTGCGCGAGCATCCGGGCCGCGACGTGGCCGGGCCCCTGCAGGAGCTCGTCGAGCGCGAGTCGGACCCGCTCGTGCTGCAAGAGACGTTGCGGATACTCGACGCGCTGGGCGCGTCGATGGAGCGCTACTGATCCGGTGAGGGCGGTCGGTTCGATGCAGGCCTGGCGTCTCTGGCTGGTTCCTCTGGCCGCGTGTCTCGCCGCCTGCGCGGTCCCGGCGCGGGCCGGCGCGCAGCCGTCCGGCCGCCAGTGGCTGCAGGTGCGGGCCGGCGAGCTGCCGGGTTCGGAGCGCCTCGTGGTCCGGACGAGCGGGGATTTGGTCGTCACCGGCGAGGCCGCTGCGGTCATCCGCTACGTCGCGCGATTCCGTGCGCGCTCGGCCGCGGCGGACTTCGCGCCCGTGCGCGCGGCATTCGGCGTCTCGGGCATTGATGCCAGGACGCTGCCGGACGGGGCGGCGGGACTGACGCTCCGCCGACCGAGCTGCGAAGGGTGCCGGGTCCTGGCGCGCCTCGAGGTCTCCGTGCCCGAGGACATGGCGGAACTCGATCTTGCCACGCAGGGCGGGGACATCGTGGTCAGGGGCTTTCTCGGCGCCGTGGCGGCCGAAGCGGCTGGGGGTTCTGTCGAGATGGACGCGATCGGCTCGAAGGTCTCCGCGACGGCGAGCGGCAGGATCACGCTGGGCGCCGTCGGCGGCTCGGTTTTCTGCAAGACCAAAGCGGGGCGCATCGAACTGAAGCAAGCCGACGGCCCGGTGCAGCTCGAGACGGAAGTTGGAAGCGTCCGGGTGGACATGGTCAGCCGGAACGCGGTCCTGCGGACCGGGGCCGGCAGCATCCGGATCGAGCATGTCGGTGGCATGCTGCGTGCCGAGACGGGCAGCGGATCGATCCAGGTGACCGAGGCCCTGGACGGGATCGTAGCCGAGGCCTCGGCCGGGAGCATCCGGATTGGGCGTGTCGGTGGCATGCTGCGTGCCGAGACGGGCAGCGGATCGATCCAGGTGACCGAGGCCCTGAACGGGATCGTAGCCGAGGCCTTGGCGGGCGACATTTGGATCGGGCGCGTGGCCGGGGCCTTGACGGCGATCAGCCTCACCGGCAACATCGCGGTCTCGCTCGACGGACGCTACCCGCTGCGCGATTCGGTCCTGTCGACCGAGGTTGGGGATCTCTTCGTCGAGCTCCCCGAGACCTTGGCGGTGACGGTCGAGGCCGCGATGCAGATGTTCGGCGGCCGGCGCGGCATCGTGAGCGACTTTCCGGAGATCCGCGTGCGCCGCTCGTCGGGGCTGCTGGGGAGGGCGGAAGCCTCGGGCTCGCTCAACGGCGGAGGGGCGCTGCTGCGCCTGGGAACCCGCATCGGGCGGATCGAGATTCGGAGGCAGAGGTAGTCGGCGCGCCCGGCTGCCCTAGTGGAGACATGGGGAGAAATCGCATTCTGTTCCGCGCCGCCGCCGGCGTGCTGGCGACGGCGCTCGTCGGCTGGGCCGCCCCGCTTCCGCGCGGCCTGGTGCTTCTCGCGCCGACAAGTTACGTCGGCGTCGGCATCATGGAGGTCGGACCCGACGTCGCGCACGAGATCGGACTGCTCGACGCGCACGGAGTGGAAATCAGCAGCGTCGCCAGCGGCAGCCCGGCCGAGCGGGGCGGGCTGGAGCCCGGTGACGTCGTGGTCACCTACCGCGGCGAGCGGGTTCACGGGATCCAGCATTTCGCGCGCCTGGTCCGCGAGACGCCCGTGGGCAACGTCGTCGAACTGGGTGTGATGCGTGGACGGGAGCGCCGCTCGGTCCGCGTCGAGATCGCGGGACGTGACCGTGCCGCGACCGTTCGCGGCGCGCTCGAAGACGCTTGGCGCCGCCTTGGAACGGAGCCGGATCGCGCGGCCGCGGCCAAGGAAGCGGCGGAGGACGTCGCGAGAAGCGTGGAGTCCGCGGTTCGCGAGCAACTTGACGAGCTGCGCAAGCTGCTCGCCGAGAAGGGGATCTGCGAGGACTGCCCGGCCATCGGGCTGCCGACGGTGCGTATCGCCCTGACCAGCCACGGGATCGGTGCCGAGCTGGAGGGCGTCGAGGGCCAGCTGGCGCGATTCCTCGGGGCCGCGGAGGGCGTGCTCGTTCGGCATGTGCGCGACGGCTCTCCCGCGCAGGAGGCGGGATTGCGCGCGGGCGACCTGATTCTCTCTGTCGGCGAACGCTCCGTCCGCGAACCGCGCGACGTCGCGCGGGCAATGCGGGCGTGGGACGGCGACGGCGACATTCCCGTCGAGGTATTGCGGGACCGCGAGAAGACCGCCCTGCTGCTCGGACGGGGCAGCGTCGCCCGCCGCGGACCCGCGGAATCCGCGTCCGCCCCGGACTAGCCCGGCTCGGCGGGCACCCCTGCCGAGTCGTCCCAGAGGGCCCGCAGCGCTTCGAGACCTCGCAACCGTCCCTCGATCTGCGCCTGGGTCCGTTGCAGCAGGAACCGCTGCAGCTCGTATGCGGCCGCCTCGGGCCACTCGATATCGTCCATCCGCTCCGGCCGGTTCCGGAGCATGTAGGCGGCCAACGACCGCGATTCCGCCGGAATCGTCCACGAGTCGCCGTCCCTGAAGTCCGCGGAGAAGAGGCCGTCCCTTCGCGGGTTGAAATAGGCCGGCTCGTCTCGCGCGAACGGCCGGTCCGATTCGATGCAGCGGTCGAGGGGCGGCAGCCAGCCGCCGAGGCGCGCGGTCCAGAGAAGGAAATACACCAGCGCGCGATGCGCCCAGGGGGGCACTGCGTCCGACGGCCCGCCGCGCTCGATGCCGCGCCGGAACTCCTCGACGACGAGTCTCAGCAAGCGGAAGTAGGCGTCGTAGGCCTCGTTCTGGGGCAGGATCTGGTCGGACGTCTCCGCGATGACGTCGAGGATGACGCTCGGGGCGTAACCTGCCTTCCAGAGATTCGGCGGTCCGACCAGCTCGGCGCGCTGGATCCAGACGAGTTCCGAATTCTCCTTGTAGCGGTAGTAGACGCGCGAGTGCGCCATGCGCTCGAGCGCGACGCCGAAGTTGGCCTTCGGTCGGCGCACCGCCTTGGCCGTGCCCCGCAGCTTCCCGCGCTCGCGCGTGAAGAAGCTGACGATCAAGTCCGCCTCGCTGAAGGGGAAGTTGCGCAGGACCAGCGCCTCGCTCTCCGCCGACGGCATGAACGCTCAGTATTCCCGCCCTTGGTCGATGCTGTTTGCGGAAGGGACGCCGGCCCGCTGAATCGCTGGTAGAATACCAACGCAATGGTAGCGCAGAATCCGACGCGGAGGGAAGTTCTGCAGGGCTTGGCCGCAGTCGGCGCCTCCGCCGGCGCCGCGCGCGCCCAGGCGTCGCGCAAGCCGAACCTGCTCTTCGTCTTCAGCGACCAGCACCGCGCCTGCACCATGCCGGGCGAGGAGTACAACGACGCGGCTATGCCGTCCTTGGTCAGGGTGGCCTCGCAAGGCACGACGTTCACGCACTGCATTTCGAACTACCCCGTTTGCTCCCCGTATCGCGGCATCCTCATGACGGGCCGCTGGCCGTTCCAGACCGGCATTGTCGACAATTCCCACGAGCTGCGCCGGAACGAGTACAGCCTGGGCGAGGCCTTCCGGGACGCCGGATACCACACGGGCTACGTCGGCAAGTGGCACTTGGACGCGCGCGGCGCGGAGGGCCACGCGCTGAAGCCGGCGGGAGAGGCGCGTCACGGCTTCGCCGAATGGCGGGCCTGGTACAACACCAACCCGCATTTCGACCGCTCGCACACGTTCCACCGCGCGAGCGGTCGCCAGCAGGTTCCGGCCGGGTACAACGCCACGCTGATGACGGACGACGCGATCGACTTTGTCGAGCGCAATCGGCACCGCCCGTGGATGCTCGTGCTGTCGCTGAACCCGCCGCATCCCCCGTTCGGCGACGCCCCTCAAGAACTGATGCGGAACTACCCGCCGGGCGACCTGCGGCTCAGGCCGAACGCGGTGGAGAGCGTGACGCGTGGCGTCGGAGGCCGGGGTCGCAGCGTGCGCGAGGACCTGGTCGGCTACAACGCCCACGTGGAGGGGGTCGACATCGAGATCGGCAGGCTGTCTGCCTGCTTGGACCGCATCGGGCTGGCCGACGACACGATCGTTGTCTACACCTCGGACCACGGCGAGATGCTGGGGGCGCAGAACCGCATGGGCAAGCGCTTGCCGCACGACGAGTCCTGCCGCGTGCCGTTCGTGGTGCGCGCGCCCGGCGCGCCCGCCGGGCGCAGCAGCGACGTCATGCTCGGGGCGATCGATCTGTATCCCACGTTGTGCGGGCTTGCGGGGATTCCCGTTCCCGCGGGCTGCGCGGGCCGCGATCTCTCCGCGGTGGTGCGCGGCGAGCCGCTGGACGGGCCCGAGCACCAGTTCCTGATGCACATAGCCAAGTCCCATGCGAGCGGCGGGATGAACCACGCGGCTCCGCTGTTCCGAGGCATCCGCACGCCGCGCTACACCTACGCATGCGGCGAGATCGGGCGCTGGTGCCTGTATGACAACCGGGAGGATCCCTACCAGCAGCGCAATCTCGCCGACGATCCGTCGCGGGGTGCCCTGATGAGCGAGCTGGACGGCGAAGTCCTGCGGTATCTGCGCGCCGCACGGGACCGCTACGCGTACCGGGTGGAGCGAACCTAGGCTCGCTCTTTCCGTGGGCATTCCGATCTCTGCCCTCGCTCGGCGGGCCGCGTGCATCGGGCGGGACCGGGAACGAACCGCGCAGGTTTACGATCCACGACCTCGGGACCGTCGTCTTGGATTCCGAACGGGGTGCCGTGGCCGCATTCCGGCCGCTTTCGTCCGGTCGGCAACTCCTTCCTGCGCGCAGACGCCGGAGTGGCCGGAACTATCCCGAGAAGGGTAAGGCTGATGTCCGTGCCCGGCCGTCCCTAGTCCTGGGATTCTCCGAAGAGGAGCCGAAGCCCTGCCGGAGGGCTCCCCGTTGCACAGTCGCGTCCGGCTATTCTTGGCGGACCTCCCGATCTGGATCGACTTCGCTATACTCGGACCCGAGGAATCCGTGTACGCATTGCAGGAGTGGCTGCACGCCAACTTAGGATTGAGTCCTGTGGTTCAGGACCTCGTCCTGCTGCCTCTTCTAGCCGCCGTTGTAACGTGGGCGATCTGGTGGGCAGCAATAGCGGCGATCCTCCCGCGGGTGAAGGACCCGGCACGCAGGGATCGCTTGCGCAAGCTGTCTGTCTACGCGGCCTTCATTTTGGGGGGTGGCCTGTTCAGCGGCATCTGGCTCGCCTTGGCAAGTCGGTTTGCTGAGCTATTGGACTCAGTTAACCCAGCGGAAAGCGAACAAATGAAAGGAATTCTATTCGGCATTTTCCGTACTGCACTTGCAACTGGTTCCTTGGTAATAGTGTTTCATTTTCTCCGTTGGATTGTGAGTGCAGTTACCCAAGGAATGAATCGCTGGTCCGGAGCGGATAGAACGATTAGATTCCGGGGATTTGATCTGGTCAGTCGCGATCGAATTCGCGATTTATCCTTAGTGATAGTTCGCACATCAAGATGGCTTCTTGTGGCATTAATCGCCTACGTTTATCTTTCTCTTATCCTAAGTTTCTTCCCATATACAGCACCTGTAGGAGACCAAATATTTCAATATATATCACGGCCTTCAGTCGACATTTTCAATCATGTACTCGGCTATATTCCCAATTTAATTTATCTGATTCTCATTGTATTCGCAGTCAAATACTCCCTCAAGTTGCTTCGGTTTATCTTCGACGCAGTCGGCAGAGGCGATCTGGTATTCGGCCGATTCGAGCCGGAATGGGCGGATCCGACCTACAAGCTTCTCCGGGCGCTCGCGGTGGTCTTCGCCCTGATGACCGCGTATCCGTATCTTCCCGGCTCTGGGTCGAAATTTTTCCAAGGCTTCTCGGTCTTCGTCGGTGCCATTGTCACGCTCGGCTCCACCGGGGCCATAGGCAACTTAGTGTCGGGGGTGATCCTGACCTACGCCGGGGCGTTTCGAATCGGTGATCGAGTGCGGATCGGGGAAGCGGTCGGTGACGTCCTGGCGAGGACGCTGTTCGTGACTCGACTGCGGACCAGGAAGAACGAGGAGATCACCATTCCGAACAGCATAGTTCTCGGCGGCCACGTGGTCAACTTCAGCAACGCAGCCAAGCGGCGCGAACTTGTCCTGTCAATCGAGGTCGGGTTGGGCTACGACGTGCATTGGAGCGAGGTTGAGAGGCTGCTGAAGGAGGCCGCGTCGAAGACGCCGGGAATCTTGGACGCCCCCGAGCCTTACGTGTGGCCCAAAGCGCTCGGGGACTTCGCGGTGGTGTACGAGCTTCACGCCCATACGGACCGCGCGGACATGATGGGACCCACATTGTCGGCGCTTCGTCGCAGCGTGCTCGACGCCCTTCACGACGCTGGCGTGGAGATCATGACGCCCAGTGTCCGGTCCCTGCGCGACGCGAGTCGAATCGCGGTTCCGGCAGCGAACGCTCGGACCGACAGCGATGCCCGCCGGGGAATTCGCGTCGATCTCTCCGAATAGGCTGCGTGCGAGCGTCGCCAGTGTCCTGCGCATCTCTTCGCGAAACCGTCGCGGGCCGTGCGAGGGTGCGGCCTTGACTCCGCGCCAGCTCGGCTAGATTGGTCGTCTCGGTAAGGTGCAGACAGCGAGATCCGCCATGCGGTTCGACGGAGCCCGGACGACAAGGAGGCCGCTGTGCAGGTCCGCGAGGCTCCGGCGGCAGGGCGGACTTCGGTCCATGGTCCCTGAATCGTCGAATTGCTCGTTGGCCCGTCGAAGCAGTGGTCCGTTCTTGATTCCAGACCAGCCCGCGGCCTGCACTGCAGTCGCACCGTGTCCCGCCAATTCAGCGACGAGAGCCCGTGGAAGGTTCTCGTCCAGCACAACGTGAAAGCCCTTGAACGGGGCTTCGAGCGATTACGAGCGAGGCACGTGCATGGTCTGGAGAAACGGAGGGAGGCAGGTCCGGAAAGTGCTCGAGCGTCTCGCATTTCCGGGTGGTCGAACAGCGAGGCTGCCGGCAGGCGGGTTCCGACGATGACTGGCACCCCGCCGCAGATGCCCCGTTCTCCGTGCGCAACCGGAGAGCGGGCAACCTGCATGCGATGATCCTAGCTGCACGATTCGGCCGTTGCTTAACGCAGGCCGCCGATACTTGCAGAGGGAATCCGTGCCGCGGCCAGCCCGGTCAATGCTGCAATACCTGCGGCGGGAGGCCGGGCAGGCTCGGAGGAGATGATTGTGAGGGGCTTAGGCGCGGTACCCAGCGAGGTCTGGCAGTTCGAGCCGCTGTACCCGCCCCGCGAAGCAGGACGGACCGCCGCCCTTGGCGACGATGCCGTCGAGCTGCACCTGTCGGCAGCGGCGGTTGGCGGAGGGAGGGGGACGCGAGAAGCTGCCTACTGAGAGGCGAGCCTTTTGCAAAATTCAGAAAAGAGGGCTGACCGCCCCATGAACGACTAGTTTCCGGGCTGTTATTCTCGCCGAAAAAGACCCCCTTCAGCTGGGCTTGCTCCGCTGCGGGGCGCTCCTGCGAGGAGCGGCCCCGTGCAGGCGCAGCTCTCCCGGCCCGGCCCTGCGGGCGGGCGCTCTTCGCGGCTGTCCCGGCGGCCCGGGCTCTCAGGGCGCCAGGCGCAGGAGCTGCGCGACGGCCGCGCGGGTTGACAGCGATGAGCGGCACGTGCCCGAGCCGCTCGCTGAAGGCCCGGATGCCGGCCGCGTCGTGCGCGCTGTCCATCAGGTCGTACAGGTTGTCGACGCGGCCCGCGGTCAGTGTTGCCAGCGGGATTGCGGCCTGGCTGTCGTGCAGCGAAGCCGCGGCGAGCAGGCAGCTGACGGGGATCCCGCCGTCGATCGCGTCGATATGCAGCTTGTAGCCATCCATGCAGCTTGTAGCCGCGCCAGCTGACGGTATGGCCCTTGGCGTTGCGCTTGGTGCCGGTATGGCAGTCCTTCGGCAGGTCGTTCAGCATGAGCCTTTTGCAAGAATCCCGAGCTAATAGCATTATCATTTAATTAGTCTATTAAGTATTCGATATAATCAATGGAATAGGACTGTAGTAAATGTAGTTTTAATGGCTTGTCTGCGTTTTGAGTTTCCTGTCAATCCCTTGCCCTGTGTGCTATTATTGTAATGAAATCCTAGTAAGCAGCTGGCAGGATTCAACGAATATGTCCTTGATAGAAACCGTATCCGCGTACTGGTTCACGTTCCAGCAGGGGCTGTTCCCCTGGCTCGAGCAGGAACTCGGCGCCCTCGGCGAGCGCTGCCGCAGCTTCGTCCAAGCGGTGGAACTGGCGCAGGTCGAGGACTGCCTGCCCGTCGGGCAGGGCGGCCGCGGCCGCCCCCTCGCAAGCCGCGCCGCCATGGCGCGCGCTTTCATCGCCAAGGCCGTCTTCGACCAGCCCACTACGCGCTCGCTGGTCGAGCGCCTGCAGACCGGTCACACCCTGCGCCGACTGTGCGGCCGGGACCTGGCCGGGGCCGTGTCCAGCGAGGCAACCTTCTCGCGCGCCTGCGCCGAGTTCGCCGCCGGCGAACTGCCCGGACGCTTGCACCAGGCGCTGCTCGCGCGGGCGCTCGACGGCCACTTGGCAGGGTTGGCAGGGCACGTCTCGCGCGACTCGACCGCCATCGAGGGCCGCGAGCGGCCCGCCGGGAAGCCCGCGCCGGAACCGGAGCCGAAACGCAAGCGCGGGCGCCCTCGCAAGGGCGAGCAGCGGCCGCCCGCTCCACGCCGACTGGCGCGGCAGCCCGACCTGAATCTCGAAGCAATGCTGCACGACCTGCCGCAGGGCTGCGATACCGGCACCAAGCGCAACGCCAAGGGCCATACCGTCAGCTGGCGCGGCTACAAGCTGCATGGCTACAAGCTGCATATCGACGCGATCGACGGCGGGATCCCGGTCAGCTGCCTGCTCGCCGCGGCTTCGCTGCACGACAGCCAGGCCGCGATCAGGCCGCGATCAGGCCGCGATCCCGCTGGCGACACGGACCGCGGGCCGCGTCGACAACCTGTACGAGACCGGATGGACAGCGCGTACGACGCGGCCGGCATCCGGGCCTTCAGCGAGCGGCTCGGGCACGTGCCGCTCATCGCTGTCAACCCGCGCGGCCGGACGGAGCTGCAGGCGGATCTGGCACGGGAGGCCAAGGCGCTGCGCAGCGCCGGGCGGGCGGATCCCGCCAAGCTGCGCTACCGGGAGCGCTCGACGGTGGAGCGTGTCAACGGCCGCCTGAAGGACGATTGCGGCGGGCGCCGCGTGCGCGTCCGCGGCCACGGCAAGGTGCTGTGCCACCTCCTGTTCGGCGTGCTCGCGCTGACGGTCGCGCAGCTCCTGCGCCTGGCGCTCCGAGAGCCCGGGCCGCCGGGACAGCCGGGAAGAGCGCCCGCCCGCAGGGCCGGGCCGGGAGAGCTGCGCCTGCACGGGGCCGCTCCTCGCAGGAGCGCCCCGCAGCGGAGCAAGCCCAGCTGAAGGGGGTCTTTTTCGGCGAGAATAACAGCCCGGAAACTAGTTGTTCATGGGGCGGTCAGCCCTCTTTTCTGAATTTTGCAAAAGGCTCAGGCGCAAAAGTCTTCCTGATTACCAACGAACGTCAGCCGAGGATATGCTATACTGGAGGAGGTCAGAAACCTCTGACAGGAAAGGGGATAGCTGATGAAACGCAATCGCGTGCAATTCCAGAAGGGACTCAGCCTGGGCAAGTTCCTGCAGCGCTACGGCAGCGAGGGGCCATGCGAGCAGGCCGTCTTCAACGCCCGACGGCACTGCCGCATCCGCTCCCGCAAGCTCTGGCAGTGCCATGCCTGCCACCGCCGGACCTCCCTCGTTGCCGGCACGATCTTGGCCGCCACCAAGCTGCCGCTGACCGTCTGGTTCCCGGCGCTCCACCTGCTGACGCCGGGCCAGCACGGCGTTTCGTCGCTGGAACTGGCGCGGCAGCTGGGCGTGAGCCGGAACACGGCCTGGAAGGTGAAGCACAAGCTCCTGCCAGTGCTGAAGGAGCGCGACGAGCGCGTGCCGCCGGGCGGCATCGTGCAGGTGGACGACGCCTACCGGGGCGGGGAGCGGACCGGCGGCCAGCGCGGTCGCGGCGCGGCGGGCAAGACGCCGTTCGTCGCCGCCGTGCAGGTCAGCGCCGCCGGCCAGCCGGCAAGGATGCGCCTGAGCGGCGTGGCGGGCTTGCGCAAGAAGACGCTGGCAGCGTGGGCCGGGCGGCACCTGCAGCCCGGCACGGAGGTGCATTCCGACGGCCCGGCCTGCTTCCGGGGCGTGGCCGACGCCGGCTGCGAGCACGTGCCGACCGTCACCGCAGGCGGGCAGCGGAGCTGCGGGGATTCCCGCTTCTTCCGGGTCAGCACGATGCTGGCGAACGTCAAGCAGTCCCTGGCGGGAACCTGCCATGCGCTCCACGGCAAGCACCTGCCGCGGTACCTCGCCGAGTTCCGCTACCGCTTCAACCGCCGCTACGATCTGGAGGTGCTGGTCCCCCGCCTGCTCCACGCCTCCGTGCGCACCCCGCCCATGCCTTACCGCCTCCTAACCTTGGCTGAGTCTTGTGGGTAATCAGGAAGACTTTTGCGCTCCTCAGTAGCTCCGGATCTGGATCGTTCCTCGCAGAGCTTGCCGAGTCACGCAACTCCAACGAGTTTCGGTCGTACTGTCGCGTGGCTTCAGTACGATACCGCTACACCCGCGTGATGTAGTCCGTGCGGCCGCCGTCGGCCAGCAGGTACTGGCCCGTCATGAAGCCGCTGGCCGGCGAGCACAGAAAGCCCGTCACGCTGGCGATGTCCTCCGGATCCCCGGTGCGTCCGACCAGCGACCGGGACGATACATTCTCGAGCAGCCGCTCCACCTCGGAAGGGCTCTTGCCCGACAGCACCATGTCGGTCTTGGTGAAGCCCGGCAGGACGGCGTTGACCGTGATGCCGTTCGGGGAGAGCTCGAACGCCAGGCGCTTCGTCAGCGTCAACACGGCGCCCTTCGTGACCGCGTAGAGCGTCGTGCCGGGCAGCGCCGTGCCGATGGCCGCGTTGGATGCCAGATTGACGATCCGGCCCCATCCGCGCTCGATCATGCCGGGGGCCGTGGCCGCGGAGCAGTGCAGCACGCCCTTGACGTTGACGGCCCACATACGGTCGAACTCCTCCTCGTCGTAGTCGAGCAGCCGTCCGGGGTGGAGCAGCCCGGCGTTGTTGACCAGAATGTCGGGCCTGCCGAGCTCGCGCGCCACCCGCTCGAGCATGGCCGTGACCGCGGTTCTATCGGACACGTCGGCCCGCACTGCCAGCGCTCGCGCGCCCAGTTCCTCGGCAGCCTCGGCGACGGCCTTCGCCGCGTCGGCTTGCCGCCGGAAGTTGACCGCCACGCTCGCCCCGCGCCGCGCCAGATCGAGGCAGACCGCGCGGCCGATGCCGCGCGACCCGCCCGTGACTAGCGCCGTCTTCCCCCGTAGTTCGCGAGAATCCGCCGCCGGCATCGATCGATCCCCGCCCGTGCCGCAGGCCGCCGGGCTAGCGCCTCCGTCCCCAGCCGCTGCCCTGAGAGTACGGCTCGGGATCGCTGTCATACGACGGCGGGCTGTACCGAGGGCGCGGACGGTCCCGGTCTCGCGGCGGGTGGCTGCGCTGCTGGCCGCGCAGCCTCGCCTCCGACTCGCGGACGCGGCTCTCGATGGCCTTGTTCTCCTCGGTCAGCCACTGCTGCATCTCCATCGCCAGCTTCAATTCCTCGCCCAGGATGCGCAGGTGCTGCTCCGCGGCTGCCAGGCGCTCGGCCTCGCTCGCCCCGTCCTGCGCCAGGCGCTCCCTCTCGAGGTCGACCGAGGGGATGAGCACCGACGCGAACGGAACCACGTCGTGGTCTAGGCGCATCCGCCGCAGGCTCTCGCGCGCGGCCATCCAGCGCAGCAGGGAGCCGAGCTTCCCCGCCGACTCCGGCGTGTCCATGCGGTGGGGCATGAAAAGGTCGTGCCCGCCCTCCGGGTCGGCGTGATCGTTGAATCCGGCTAGGTACACGCGCATCGCGCCCCGGTAGACCGAGAGGCGCTTGCCGAACCGGTTGGTCAGCTTCCAGGTGAACTCGGCGGGCAGGACGATGACCTTGGCGGTCCCCAGGGTGTCTGCCACCAGCGGCTCCGGGTCGAGCAGGGGCCGGTTGGGATCGTCGGACTCCTCGGGCACCGTCAGCACGAAGGCCGGCGTGCGCCGCTCGGGGTCGGCTAGGAACTCGGCCAGGTTCGCCGCGTCGTAGTCGGACTCGACGATCCAAGGCTCCATCTCGATCTTCGCGACCCCTTGCTCCAGACCGCATTCCTTGGTGACGTGCTCCATGAATCGCGGGACAGTCGGCTGGATTCGAAGCTTAAGCTCGCCGGACTTCACTAGGGTCCTGAGGCTGAAGTGGTGCCCCTGGCCGGGGCCTTGGCGGATCGCGACCTCCGTCGTCCAGACGCGGTCGACTCCCGTCGTGTCGGGTCCGACAAAGCGCAGGGCCCAGGTGTCCGATTCGGCTTCCTCGGCGCGGACGGCGGTAAAGGTCCTGTCATGGGCTTGGTGATGGAAGGCGCGACCGTTCCAAGCGGGTTCGGGCAGGTCCGTACTGGCCTCGTTCTCCAGCCACTCGAGGATGATCTCGCGAGCGACTTGCGGTTTGTCCAGAGTGGCCGAGATGCGCAGGATCTCGCGCATCCTCATCGGCTGTCGCGTGCGACTGATGTCGTATGTAGGCTTATCGTAAACCATCTATCCTCCTAGCGGGCGGCCTGGCCGGGCCCACCCCGAGCCGGGTTGACGATCACTGCCGCTGCCGTCGAGCACACCCGGTAACGCTCGGCCAGCAGAACGCATGCGCCCGGCCGCATCGGGCGCACTTGCGAGCCCGAACGCGACTAGCGAATGCCGATGGCCGGTTCGCTGCCGGAAACCCATAGAACCTAGGCTGTCGGCTAGGAATCTAGAAGCGTAGAATAGCACGCCCTGCAAGTCGTCCGAGCGGCCCCAGTAGCTCCCGTTCGCAGTGCGCGACGGCCTCTGGCCGCGCGACGCCCGGGTATCGGAGAGCAAGGTGTGCAACGATCAAGGCACGCCGCCGATAACGTGCCGGTCGGGCACGCTGCGACTGTAGGCGGCGTAACGGAGGGTTCTGTGAGGGAGACCAGACCGGGTGCCAAGTGGCACCAGCAGCTGCATTGGCGTATCGCGATGGCGATGCTGGCCGGGGTGATCGCGGGCCTGGCTGGCGGCGAGCCTCTCGCAAACGCGGTGGGCTGGATCGGAACCTTGTTCATCCGCCTGCTGAAGATGATCATCGTGCCGCTCGTCGTCACCTCGATCGTCACGGGCGTCGCGTCGGTCGGGGCGGGTGCCGGGATCGGGCGCCTCTTCAGCAAGACGCTCGGCTACTACATGCTGACGAGCCTGCTGGCTTCGGTGGTCGGACTGGCGATGGTGAACCTCATCCGACCAGGGGATGGGGCCGACCTCGTGTCCGCCGAGACCGAGGAGATGCCGGAACTCCGCACAGCGAACTCCCCGGTGGAGATCATTCTCGACATCGTGCCCGAGAACGTGTTCGCCGCGTTCGCCGCGACCGACATGCTCGCGGTCATCTTCTTCTCGATCGTCCTGGGGATCACGATCAGCTCGCTCCAGCCCCGCCACAAGGAGCCTCTCCACGCGCTCTTCGAATCGGGCTTCGAGGCGATGATGAAGCTGACGGGCGGCATCATCCATATCGCTGCCCCGGTCGGCGTGTTCGCCCTGATCGCCAGGCTGATGGGGACCACCGGCCTGGGCGCCTTCAAGACGCTGGGCATGTACGCGTTCATGCTCGTCTGCGCCCTGACCCTGCATCTCCTCGTCACCATGCCGCTGGTGCTGCGCTTTCTCGGGGGCATCAATCCGATGAACCACTTCAGGAACATGCTCCAGCCGATCGTGATGGCCTTCTCCACCAGCTCGTCGGGCGCGACGCTTCCGGTGACGATCGACGCCGTGGAGAACCGGGTCGGCGTGTCCAACCGGGTGACCTCGTTCGTCCTGCCGATGGGGGCGACGATCAACATGGACGGCACCGCGCTGTACGAGTGCGCGGGCGTGCTGTTCATAGCGCAGGTGATGGGAGTGCCGCTTGGCATCGAGCAGCAGCTGCTCGTGGTCTTCACGGCGCTGCTGGCGTCGATCGGGGCCGCCGCCGTGCCGTCCGCCGGGCTCGTAGTGATCTTCATCGTGCTAGAGGCAGTCAATCTGACCGGCCCGAACGTGGATCTGATCGTGGGTGCCATGCTGGCCGTGGATCGGCCGCTGGACATGTACCGCACGGTCGTGAACGTGTTCAGCGATTCCTGCGGAGCGGCGATCATCGCGAAGTCGGAGGGCGAGACGGGGATCGACGAGGACCTCCCCGCCGCGGCCGCGTAGGCCTATCGCCCGCTATCGAAACCCTTGGAGGGAGCAGCAGGCATGCCGATCGAGCAAGGCGCACTGAGGGCGCAATGGAAGTCCCCCGCCGGATTCATCTTGGCCGCGGCGGGATCCGCCGTCGGCTTGGGGAACATCTGGAAATTCCCCTACATCACGGGCGAGAACGGAGGCGGGGCCTTCGTTCTGATCTACCTGCTCTGCATCCTGGGCGTCGGCGTGCCCGTCATGATCGCCGAGATCATGCTCGGGCGCGCGGGCCAGTCGTCGCCCGTGAATTCGTTCCGCAAGCTGGGCGGGTCGCAGCTCCTGTGGCCTGGGGTCGGCTTCCTCGGCGTAATCGCCGGCTTCGCGCTTCTCTCCTACTACTCGACCGTGGCCGGCTGGGCGATGCATTTCGCGCAACTTGCCCTCAGAGACAGCATCGCCGGCGCGTCCCCCGAACAGGTGCAGGGCCTCTTCGAGGCTCTGAAGGCCAACCCCTCGCTCGGCGTGTTCTGGCAGCTGGCGTTCCTTGTCCTGACAGCGGGCGTCGTGTCGGCGGGCGTTGCGCACGGCATCGAGCGCTGGGCGCGCATCATGATGCCGGCGCTGCTGGTCCTGCTGGTCATCCTCATGGTGAACTCCATGACCTTGGAGGGCTGGGCCAGGGGGATCGACTTCCTCTTCGGCATGCGCACCGACAGCCTGACGGCCGCCGGCGTGCTGGAGGCCCTCGGCCATGCATTCTTCACGCTCAGCCTCGGCATGGGCGCGATGATCACCTACGGGAGCTACCTGAGCCGCCGGGACGATCTCACCTCGGCTTCGCTGGCCACCGCCGGGACCGACACGCTCGTGGCGCTGGTAGCGTCGCTGGTCCTGTTTCCGATCGTGTTCACGTTCGGTCTCGAGCCCGGAGCCGGAGCCGGCCTGCTGTTCGTCACCCTGCCCCTCGCCCTGTCCCAGATGACGGGGGGCACGCTCCTATCGGTGGCGTTCTTCGTGATGCTGGTGTTCGCGGCCTTGACCAGCGCCATCGCCATGTTCGAGGTGGCCTGCGCGTTCCTTCAAGAGGAGTGCGGCTTCTCGCGCCGGAAGGGGTGCGTCGTCGCGGGTGTCAGCGTGGCTGCCCTAGGCATTCCCGCCACGATCAGCGAGGCCTGGTTCGCAAGGGTGGACTACGTGGTCTCCAACTGGTTGCTGCCGCTGGGCGGGCTGGGCATCGCGCTCTTCGTGGCTTGGAAGATGGACGGTGCCCTGCGACGCAAGGAATTCGAGACCGGCGGCGCTCTCGGCAGGTTCTACGCCGCGTGGCTGCTGATTCTCAAGTATCCCGTGCCGGTGTGTATCGTGATCGTCTTCCTGAAAGCTGTCGGTTTGATTGACGTAATCCTCCGCGCTCTAGGTCGTCTGGCGTAGCGGCGCCGGGCCGAGGCAGTGGCCCCGAACCGGTCTCAGCTGTCGAGAATCTCGGGTTCGGCCGGGCGCGCCGTCGCGGCCGGATCCTCCGGCTCCTTGGCCGGAGGGCGCGTCCGCACGAGTGTCAGGGCGCTCGACAGCGGGTCGTCCTCGTCGTCCTCCGCCCAGCCCATCGAATTGTTCACGTACTTCACGAACTCGCGCATCTGGAGCTGCATGGCGTCCATCTTGCTGCGCATGGTCAGGATGATCTCCACGCCGGCCAGATTCACGCCGAGATCCCGCCTCAGCGAGAGGATCACTTCGAGCCGCTCCATGTCCGCGTCGGTGTAGAGGCGGGTGTTGCCTTCCGTGCGGGACGGCTGCAGCAGGCCTTCGCGCTCGTACAGCCGCAGCGTCTGCGGATGGACCCCGAAGCGGTCCGCCACGACCGAGATCGTGTAGAGGCCCTGTGTCGTCCGCTTCTTGCTCATTGTGCGGACGCGTCGAGAATCGGCGAGCGCGGGTTTTCTGGATTCAGCTCGCTGTAGCGACGCATGAGCTCCTTGGTGGCCTCGTCCGGGATCTCCGGCACGACGATTAAAATCTTAACGAACTGGTGGCCGCGCCTGCCGCTGCGCGGGTCCACGACGCCCCGCTCGCGGTGCCGGAACGTCCGGCCCGAGCTGGTGGCCGGCGGGATTCTCATCACGGCCGTGCCGTCGATGGTCGGGACCTCGACCTTCCCGCCGAGCACGGCCTCGGCCGGCGTCACCGGCACCTCGATATGGATGTCGAAGCCCTTGCGCTCGAAGAACGGGTGCCGGCCAATCCGCGCCACGATGTAGAGATCCCCGGCAGAGCCTCCCCGGAGGCCCGCGTTCCCCTTGCCGGGGAGGCGCAGGCGCGAGTTCTCGCCCGTGCCAGGAGGGATCCGCGCCTCCACGGTCCCCTTCTTGCGGACCCGTCCGTCGCCGCGGCAGCGCGGGCAGGGCGTGCGGGAGCGGCCCGTGCCGCCGCATGACGCGCAGGGCACCTGGAACTGCATGTTGCCCATGGCAGCCTGCGTGCTGCCGGCGCCGCCGCAGCGGGTGCATTGCCGAGGCGACGCTCCCAGGGCGGACCCGGACCCGCCGCACGGCGCGCAGCGGGCCATGCGCTCCACGCTCAGGGTGACGGTGGTACCGCGAATCGCGTCGAAGAAGCCGATCTCGAGCTCGTAGTCCAGATCCTCTCCCTTGCGCGGCTCCTCCGGGGCCGTCTTGCGGCGGCGCCCTCCGCCGAGGAACGACTCGAACATCGACTCGACGTCGGGCCCCGCCCCGCGGGCGACGTCGCCGAAGTCGAAGCCCTCGAAGCCGAAGCCTCCGCGCCGGGCCCCGCGACTGGGCCCGGCGGCCTGCGCCTGCTCGGAATAGAAGCCGTGCCGGTCGTAGAACTCGCGCTTCTTCTCGTCGCCGAGGACGTTGTACGCCTCCTGGACCCGCTTGAAGCGCTCCTCCGCGGCGGCGTCGCCCGGATTGACGTCCGGATGCAGCTTGCGGGCCAGATGGCGGTAGGCCTTGCGGATCGCCTCCGGCTTAGCGTCGCGCCCGACGCCGAGCGTCGCGTAGTGGTCCGTGCCGCGTCTGGTCGCCATTGCGAGACGGCGGCCCGGCCCGCCGCCCTCCGTCTAGCGCTTCGGCTTCTCGTCGCCGTCGACGAACTCGGCGTCTACCACGTCGTCGTCCGGCTGCGGCGCTCCTGCCGCGGGCTCGTCCGGGGATTCCTGCCCCGCGCCGCCCGCCTCGGAAGTGTACATGGCTTCGGCCAGCTTGTGGCTCGCCTTCGTCAGATCCTCGACGGCGCTGCGAATCTGCGCCGTCGAGCCGTTCTTGACCGCCTCGCGCGCCGCGCTGATCGCCTGCTCGATCTTCACCGCGTCGGCCGGGTCGACCTTGTCGCGGTTCTCGTTGAGGGTCTTCTCGGTGGAGTAGATGACCGCGTCGGCTTGGTTGCGGGCCTCGACTTCCTCCTTGCGCTTGGCGTCGTCGGCGGAGTGCTCCTCCGCCTCGTGCGCCATCTTCTCGATCTCATCCTTGGACAGGCCCGACGAGCTGGTGATCGTGATCTGCTGCTGCTTGCTGGTGGCCTTGTCCTTGGCCGACACGTTCAGGATGCCGTTGGCGTCGATGTCGAAGGTGACCTCGACCTGCGGGACCCCCCGCGGCGCGGGCGGGATGCCCACGAGCTGGAATACGCCCAGCAGGCGGTTGTCGGACGCCATCGACCGCTCGCCTTGGAAGACCTTGACCTCCACCGAGGTCTGGCTGTCCGCGGCCGTCGAGAAGGTCTCCGACTTGCGCGTGGGGATGGTCGTGTTCCGGTCGATCAGCTTGGTGAACACCCCGCCGAGCGTCTCGATTCCGAGGGACAGGGGGGTGACGTCTAGCAGCAGGACGTCCTTGACCTCGCCGCCCAGGACGCCGCCCTGCACGGCCGCGCCGATCGCCACGACCTCGTCCGCGTTGACGCCCTTGTGCGGCTCCTTGCCGAACAGCTCCTCGACCAGCTGCTGCACCTTGGGTATGCGCGTGGAACCTCCGACCAGCACCACTTCGTCGATCTGCCTCGGATTCAGCCCGGCATCGGCCAGCGCCTTCTTGCAGGGCTCGAGGGTGCGGCGGATCAGCGGCTCGATCATCTGCTCCAAGCGCGCCCGGGTCAGGTTGAGCTGGAGGTGCTTCGGCCCGGTGGCGTCGGCGGTGATGAAGGGCAGGTTGATCTCGGTCTGCATCAGGCCCGAGAGCGCCATCTTGGCCTTCTCGGCCGCTTCCCGCAGGCGCTGCAAGGCCATGGTGTCCTTGGACAGGTCGATCCCGTGCTCTCTGCGGAACTCGTCTACGATCCACTGCACGAGGTGGCTGTCGATGTTGTCGCCGCCGAGATGGGTGTCGCCGTTGGTCGACTTGACCTCGACGACGCCGTCGCCCACCTCGAGAATCGAGATGTCGAAGGTGCCGCCTCCGAAGTCGTACACCACGATGGTCTCGTTTTCCTTCTTGTCGAGGCCGTACGCCAAGGCCGCGGCGGTCGGCTCGTTGATGATGCGCAGCACCTCCAGACCGGCGATCTTGCCGGCGTCCTTGGTGGCTTGGCGCTGGGAGTCGTTGAAGTACGCCGGGACGGTGATGACCGCTTGCGTCACCTTCTCGCCGAGGTAGTCCTCGGCGGCCGTCTTGAGCTTGCCCAGCACCATCGCCGAAATCTCTTGCGGCGAGTAGTTCTTGCCCGCGGCCATCACCTTGAGCAGGCCGCCGCCGACGGTTGTCTTGTACGGTACGAACTCGGTCTCCTCGCGGACTTCCGCAGGCCTCCGGCCCATGAACCGCTTGATCGAATAGATGGTCGATTCGGGATTCGTGACAGACTGCCGCTTCGCTGTCTCGCCGACCAGGCGCTCCCCGCTCTTGGTAAAGGCGACCACCGACGGCGTGGTGCGCCCTCCGTCCTGGTTCGCGATCACGGTAGGCTGGCCGGCTTGCATCACCGCGACTACGGAGTTGGTGGTTCCGAGGTCGATTCCGATCACCTTGCCCATTGCTTGCCTCCCCCTTGGCTTCGGATGGTGACCGCCCTCGCGGTCCCCGCTGGATTCTTAGTATACACTCATGACGTTACTTTAGTCAATCGTTGTCAACATTGGATCCAATCCGGCTTCCTTGGAGCGTCGAGCGATGAAGCGGTATTACATCACGGACCGTCGCCGCTGTCCCGCGGACCTGCTGGACTGCGTCGAGGCGAACGCCCGGGCGGGAGTCGAGCGGATCCAGCTGCGCGAGAAGGACCTTCCCGTACGGGACCTGCTCGCGCTCGCCCGGGCGGCTCTGCGCAGGATCCGAGGCCGCCGGGCGAAGCTCTTGGTCAACGGCAGGCTTGACGTCGCGCTTGCGGCCGGCGCGCACGGCGTCCACCTGCCCGCGGACGCGCCGCCGGTCCCGGATCTCCGGGCGGTGGCGCCCCGAGGCTTCCTGATCGCGGCGTCCACGCACGACGTGGGCGAGGTGCTTCGGGCCGAGCGCGAGGGGGCCGACTTCGTCGTCTTCGGGCCGGTCTTTCCTACCGAGTCGAAGCCCGGGACGACCTGCATCCCCGGCCTGGACGGACTGCGGAGCGCCTGCCGCCTCGCGGACATACCCGTCTACGCGCTGGGAGGCGTCAGGGCCGACCGGGCCGGGGCGTGCCTGGATGCCGGGGCGGCCGCTATCGCGGGGATCGGCATGTTCCAAAGCCCGGAAGCCATCACGAAGGGGTCCGTCGCGGCGCGGCTGACGAGGCCGTAACCCGCGCTCGGCGCCCGCCCTTCTGGATCCAGCGCAGCGGGGGGACGGGCTCGCCTCCGGCGCAGCATTCGATCAGGGTTTCGAGCCGACGGAGCCTTGTCACCTCCTTGCTGGCGCTCGTCACCCACAGTGCGACCTGCTTGCGGTAGGAGGGCCGGGCGGAGCGGTAATAGCTCCACGCGGAGGGATTGGACCGGACCGCGCTCTCGAACCGGGCCGGCAACCGGTCGGATGCGGTCGCCGGCAGGGTTGGCTCGGCGGATCGTCCACTGAAGGCCGCGAGTCCGGCCTCCTCGACGAGGCCGGCGGCCGCCAGCTCTTCGATCCGGGCGACGTTTCGGGCGCTCCAGCGGCTCCGCGGGCGGCGGGGCGTGAAGCGAATCATGTAGCTGATGGCGTCGCGGCTCTTGCGGATCCCGTCGATCCAGCCGAAGCAGAGAGCGACATCGACAGACTGCGGCCAGTCGACGCTAGGTATTCCGGTGCCCTTCTTGAAGTACCCGAACCACTGCTCGTCGAGCTTGTCGTGATTATCACGGAACCATGCCCTGAGCTCCTCGGCGCTAGCGAAAAACCGTGGAGTCACCCTTGGCAACGAAGCATCCGGGGCTCGGCCCCTACCGGTCCGAGCGTGTAGGCACATGCTATCGCGTCACGGAGCGAGCGGCCGCGCCACTCATTCGGCCGCAGCCGGCGGACCGGCCGAACGCTGTCGAACTCGAGTGGGTCTCAATGCCGGGACGACTCTCGGCGATACCAACGAAAGATGGCGCCAGGGGGCTCGACCTGCAAGTCCCCGCAAGAGCGGGCATGACGGACCGCGCTGATGCCGTGCCGGTGCCACCGTCGCGCGCGGTGTTGCGGGTCAGGGAAGTGGCCCGGCCGCCTTCGCTTCCCCCTCGGGCGTGACGCGACGCCCACAGAGCGGCAGGCCCGTCGATCTTGCTCCGCAGAGGTAGGGGCCGCCGCAGCGCATGTCCGAGCAGAAGCCTTACTTCGGTTTCGTGCGAGTCCTGCGCGAAAAGCACCCGCACTGCCGCGATGCGCAGGCGGCCGCGCAGAGCCGGGTATTCGACTGGCGCGCCCTCCAGCCGGATGGCGTCCTGCATCACTCCGACGGGCTCTCGGTCGTCATCGAGACCGAGTTTGAACCGGCCCGAAGCGTAGAGCAGGACGCTCCGAAGGGGCTCGGCCGAGTCTTGGACGACCTCAGCTCGGCAGTCGAGCAGGTGCCTGCGGTCAGGATTCCGTCCGTCCTGCTCGAGGGCCCACGGGAAACTCGCAGACCGCATCGAGTAGGACATGCGCCAGCTGGAGCTCGGCACGCGAGGCGCGACGTCGATCCTGCGCGAGGAACTGGAAGCGGACCGGCCGGCGGCAGCTGAGAGCATCGCTCGCGCCATGCATCAGCAATCCGGCGTTCAGACGTCGCGGATGTCCAGAGCGATTCTCGCCAATCCGCTGGCACTTGACACGCTGAATTGCGGGTCCTACCACATCAAGACTCCCATGAAGTACCTCGGGTCCGACGAGTCGACACCCTGTCGCGAAGTGCTGAAGTGCTGGCGCGGCATCCTCGCCGAGAATCATTGCCTCGCCGGACGTGCTGCTGCGGCAGCGTTGCTCGGAGCCGAGCGTCCATGGCGGCAAGGCGTCCCGGTCGGCCCAGGCTCGTCATGCACGGTTCGAAGAAATCCGGGATGGATCGATCGACCAGCCGTGGCCGCTCGGGGCCGCGGGCGATGGCATGGCGCATTCCGAAACACTGCCCCTGTGTCTCGGTGCTTGGCCGCAATCAACCGTGCATATGCACGCGAGCCTGTATCGCGTGCCGTCCTGTCACCTCGGACTCGAATACAATGGTGCATCAGACGACGCAACCGCGTCGGCGGGCATCATACCGGTTCGCGATCGCGCTCCATCGCTTCCAGGCGAGCCGAGGCCGCCATCGACCGACGGCGACGATGAGGCCCGAACGTTCCGCACTCCGGATGAGTGGGCAAGTCAAGCGGTCAAGCACTCTAGCGTGTCTCGCACCGATCCTGACGGTGGTGTGATCGTAAGTTTCGTTATTCCAATGGGTTAGACGTGATCTGCCGGTGTAGTCAATCATTTCTGGGCGCGTCTGCTAACGGAAGTCCGCGTCCGTTGTTCTGTGCGCAGGCCCCGGAGGGACGATGCGCCACAGCGACTTCCTGATCATGCCCCGTCCGGGATTGCGACTGTTGTACCCGAATCGATCACCTGAGGCGTCTCACGCTTACGATGCCCGTCGCGTCCCGCCGACACTCGGACCGGAGACTTTCGATGAATCCAAGCCATTGCTCCCCCAACCCGGCGCACACGAACGCGTCGATGAGTCTGGGTGGCCTGCTCGCCGCAGCAGCTCTGCTGGCCTCCCCGTCTGCTCAATCCGAGACTTTCATCGTCCCGGTCAACGCGCAGAGCTATTGGGTGGACGCGTCGAACGCCTCGGCGCTGTGCTGGGCACCAGGCAGCGACCGAACAGATTTCGCTCACTGCACGCCAGAATCCACCGTCGACGACCTCGCATATCCGTTGGTTCTGGAAGTGTCCTGTGATTCTGACTACATCCGAGTCACGATGCCGAGCAAGAGGCGAGTGAACCCCGCTGGCATTGTCGAGTTCGACCATGACGGAGAGCGAGTCCGCGTGGATGTCCGCACGGCAAAAAGGATTAGGAGTCGCGGCTACTCCATGCTCGACGCGAGACTGCTGAGCCCCATGGACATCTGGTTCGGCGCAGGGGGTAGGCCAGTGCTTAAGAGCGCCCTTACGAGCGGGCCGGTGCGGTGGCCGGGTCTGGGCGACCTATTCACGTTCGAAGTTTCACGCGAGCAGCTCTGGGCGCAGCTCAGGTCTAGGCAGAAGACGAGTGACCGCTTCGACAATCCGACTGCGAGTAGCCTCGCGACGGATACCTTAATGCCGGAGAAGACTTGGATGGATGTCATTGTGTGGCCCGTCAAGGATGTGACCTCTCCGAAGGAATATCTCATCAAAATGCAAGGTAGGATCGTAGCATTCAGTGGAGATTACTCGTATCTACGTCACTATAATGACTCTTTTATGGCACCTAAATGGAGGTTATATGGTACGTCCACATGGCGGGATATCGAGGTATACCATCACCATTACTTTGGACATGAGACACCAAAGGAGATCTTTCCTGACCTGAACAGGCTTCAAGACTACTACAACAGCTGTAGCTCCACAGCACCGCAGATCTCGGAGGCTCCGGATACGCCAGTTAGACAGAACACAAGGATCGATCCCGAGGCTGAAAAAGCGCAGGCGGCTATTCTCGAACTGAGGAAGACGTACGTGTGGCATACCTATAAGGACCTGACACTGGAGGACTTCGCTGTCTTGAAGTAGTATCTGGCAGACTCGACGCCTCGCGACTCAATTCCTCCAAGTCGAGCCGAGGCAATCGTGCCAAGGAGAAGCAGATCCGAACACACAATCCGCACATCGTATGTGCCCGTGATTTCAACGTGTCCCCGTTGACCTCTGGCCATCCCGCAATCGAATCCTAGGTGTGCTGGGTGACGGTGAACTTAGTACCGAAGATGCCAGGCGCGAGGCAATCCAGAGCGTCCTCTGGCAACTGCGGATGGCTGGAGAGCAGACGCTCCGGCCCACCGAGACTCGGCAAGGCGACTGGGACGGGTGGCCCCAGGCATCGGGACGAGGTTCCGAGCCGAGGAATCGCTTGGCGGCGGTCCGAGAAGTGACGCGGCGGAAGCATTTCGGCCCGCCTGCCCGCGCCCGCTGCTCTCCGATTGTCAACGGCAGCCGGTCCCGCAACCCCGCTGGCCCGCGCCCGCCGTCTCTCGCACCGGCACCGCCCATGCCGCCAGCGCTTGCTTGCCGCACAGCTTGCCCGAGGTGGACGTTCACTCCATGGCCTGAGAGCACGTCGCTAGCCTGCCGTATTGGATCGAATTCAGGCTCGCTGAACGTTGGGCGATTCCGGGCGAGATGCCTTCTCTCGGCACCTAGGCCGGAGCCGCGGAACGATCGGTCGCTCCGAGCGGCCCTCCGTGAACGGTCGGCCCTCCAGTCGGATATGGTCTTGCATCACCCCGGCGGGCTCTCAGTCGTCATCGAGACCGAGTTCGAGCCAGCCCGGACCGTCGAACGGGACGCCTTGCAGCGGCTCGGCCGCGTGACGGACGAGCGCGCCGCCGCCGTCGAGCAAGTTGTCGCGGTCAGGATTCGGGCAGATCTGCGCGAGGGGCAGGGCGCTCTCGCGAGCCGCTTCGAGCGGGCCGAGTCTCCGATCTGCGCCCTGTCGGGCCCCTGGCGCCGGTGCCGGCTGCAGGCTGGATTCGGGAGAGCGTCGACAGGCTCGCGACCTGCATCGAGCACGTCGCCCTGTCGCAGCGACGAGTCGCCAAAGGCATGTGCCTGCAGGAAGGCGGGCGTGCGAGGCGCGACATCGACACTCCGCGCCGAGGTGGCGTTTGGGATGGGCGTGGCCGCGGGGCGCCCCGCCCGCATCCTGCGCCAGCAGGACAGAGATGCGAACCGCGCGCATGGCGCTGGCGATCATCGCCAGCGCGCTGGTCTTGGGCCCGCTGATCGCCCGCTGCTATTGCATCAAGACGCCCAAAGGGTGCCTTCGGAGCGAGGCATCGACGCCGCGGCTTGAAGTCCTGGAGTGCTGGGAGAGCATTTTGGGCGAGATCAACTACTGGCCGAAGCTTCCGAAACGCGTCCGACCTGCCGCGAGAGCTGCCGGAGCTTCCGGCGCGGAAGATTCTCGGGCGACTGACGCAGGTTGCGAGCCGGCTGGCGACGATGGGCGCGACGGGTATCGAGGATATGTCGGGACAGAGGTTCCAGCGCCTCATCGCCGACCGCAAGTTCCTAGCGACACCCTACACGTTGCCGGCGTCGGCGGCTCGCTTGGCGGAGCAGGCGGTGTCCCGTTTGGCAGTCGAATCGTCCAAGCCGCGGCAAGTCTCAGCGCTGCGGATCTCGGACCTGGCAGGCAGACCCGGAGCGCTGCCTAAGGCGGCGTATCGGGCGGCGGCGACTCACGGCTGCACCGCCCGACGATGGAGGGGCCGCTGGTCGCGGCGGACATCGTTCACGCGGCGACGCACTTGGCCGCCTAGACGCTGGCGAGCGCGCATCCCAAGGCGACGTTCGCGATCCCGCGGATCTACCCGCGGCCGTACGGGGAGCAGCCCGTTGAGACCGCTCGGACGGCGTTCCCGGGGTCGCTGGAGCTGATCCGCGAGGAGCCGACGTAGGCGCGGGTCGGAACGGGCCGCATGCCGGCGCGCGGCAAGGGAGCCGATGAGGATGTGCTCGACCTCGATCTTCCGCACCGGCCTGCGGACCGGGTGATCATGAACCCGCCCTTCGCAGGCCCGACTAACCACGAGTCGGCCGAGGTGCCGGTGCAGTCGTTCGCGGGAATCAAGACCGGCGAGGCCGAGCAGGGGGCGATGTCACAGCGGCTGTGGGAGTTGCGGCAGCATTGCGAGGCACCGACGGAGCACGGCAATGCAGGGATCGCGTCGAATTTCATCGACGTGGCGCACGCGAGCCGGTTCGACAGCGACGTGACGGTTGTGTCGATGGCGGCGACAGGCGCGCCCGAGCGGGCGTTATCGGCCCACGCCGGGATGTGGGGAGTCGCTGGTCATCGCGACGCGCCGCGGCGAGGGCGACGCGGCGCGCACTCCGACATTGCTCGTCAATCTGGCGCGTCGGCCGCTGCTCGAAGCCTACGCAACGGGCCGGGTGATCGAGCGCATGACGCCGGCGGCGCCCGTCGCTCGGGGGCAGCGAGCGGGCGGGGTCGTACCTTCGCTCAATCACCGGCCGGGGCTGCTCGGGCCTCGCGGAGCCGTGCTTCGCGGTGACGATGGAAGCGTTGGCAGCCGGGCGGCTCAAGCTCGGCCGGCATCGCGAGGAGCCGCTGCCAGTCGTCGCATTGGGGGAACTCGGATCGAGGGGCCTGGTTGAGAGGGATATCTCCGGCGAGGAGCGTGCGGCGGACGGAATGCCAAGCAGGCCCTTCGACATCCCGCCGCCGGCGGGCCCGCCGACCCACTCGGCGCTGTGGGGGCATGACGCCGTCCGCGAGCGCCTGCTGGTGGTCGCGCCCGACAGCGAGGGCCTACCCCGGGCCGGCTGCTGGGACCGGGCGGCCCAGGCGTGGGAGCGGACGGCCTCGCGTCTGCACTTCGACCGGGACTTCCGGATGCATTCGCAGTCTCTGGCGGCCTTCCTGACCGCCGAGCCCGAGATCGGCGGAACACCGTGGCCGAGCTTTCTCATGCAGTGGGACTGGGATGAAGTGCTTGTGCCCCGGCGCAACGCCACCTTGGGACTGATGGCGCTCTCGTGGTCCGGGCCGCTCCAGCAGCAGGGTAGTGCGAGGATCACGATCAGCCGCCTGCCGGATCTAGTCGAGATCGACCCCCGCGGCCTCGGGACGGACCGGATCCTGACGGCCAAGCGCATCTTCGAGGAGTTTCGGGAGGCTCCCCTGCTGCCGGCGAACGAAGCCTACCGGGATGCCGCGAGGCAGGCGTCGGGCCGGGTGTTGCTGGTCGATTGGGTCGGCCTCTCGGAGTCCGTCCTCGAGCTGCGGTGGAACAGAAAGTCTCGCGAGATTCTTGCATGCGAATGCTCGACGTGCCAGACTTCGGCCTAGGTGGAAACGATGCGAGATGAGAGTCTCCCTGCTTCTCTTTATTTCAGCCCTCGTCCTCGGCGCGCAGTCTCCTGAAGTCTACAGTTCCGACGGGAAGTTTCTCGGCAATCTGAACGCGAACCGCTCCGATCCGAACTCGGTAGCGAATCCGTACGGGCGATACGGCAGCCGCCATTCGCCCGATTCGGTCAACAATCCGCACGGCCGGTACGGGAGCCGGCATTCGACCGAGGGCGCTAGCAATCGCTACGGTCGCGGTTCAACCGAGCGGGGCAATCGCAAGAATTAACGGGCGCGTCTTGCAGCCGTCCGATCCGATCTTGGCTAATCTCTTTGCCGGCAGACGCGCCTTAGCCATCGGGAAGGCGCTGCCGAAGGCGCTCCGTGCAGGGCAGCGGTGCCCAGCCGGGTCTCAGGACGATCCGTCCGGTTGAGGTAGCTGTCCTCCAAGTGGTGCCAGCACATCGTACGCGCCCCTGAATCGGGACCGGCCGCCCGCTCCGGCACGCCGCATTCGGGTCGGGCAAGCTACTCCCCGAGAGGCTTCCGCCGCCTGCCGGACCGCCGCCGCGCGGGTGCCCCCGTCAATCTCTAGTTTGTTGACTGGGAATAGGGTGATTGCTAGCATGAGAGGAGAAGGTCATGGCTACGATCCTCATTCCCACGCCCCTGCGGCAGTTTGCCGGCGGTTCGGACGCCGTCGAAGTCAGCGCGGCCACCGTCGGCGAGGCCCTCGAGCACCTGGTTTCCTCGCACCCGCAGATCAAGCGCAACCTGTTCAACGATCAGGGCCGCCTGCGGAGCTTCGTCAACGTCTACGTAGATGACGAGGACATCCGCTATCTGGACCGGGAGAACACTGCGCTGGAGCCGACCAGCACGATCAGCATCGTTCCGTCGATCGCCGGCGGATCCGCCGCTGCGAGGCTAGCGCCCGCGGTCGGCCTGCCGGAGCTTTCGAACCAGGAAATCCTGCGTTACAGCCGGCATCTGATTCTCCCGGAGGTGGGCTTGGACGGCCAGCGGAAGCTGAAGGGCGCCAAGGTACTGATGGTGGGGACGGGGGGGCTGGGGGCTCCCCTCGGCCTGTACCTAGCCGCGGCCGGCATCGGGCGGATCGGGATTGTCGATTTCGACGTGGTCGACGAGACCAACCTGCAGCGCCAGGTGATCCATGGCACCGGGGACGTCGGCCGACCGAAGATCGATTCTGCGGCGGAGACGATGCAGGACATCAACCCCCTCCTCATTATCGACAAGTTCGAAGTCGCTCTGACGAGTTCGAACGCGTTCGAAATCATCTCCGGGTACGATTTGGTGGTCGACGGCACCGACAACTTTCCGACGAGGTACCTCGTCAACGACGCCTGCGTGCTGCTTGGGAAGCCCAACGCCTACGGGTCTATCTTCCGCTTCGAAGGTCAGGCGACCGTATTCCATCACCTGGGCGGCCCTTGCTACCGCTGCCTCTACCCGGAACCGCCTCCGCCGGGCTTGGTCCCGAGCTGTGCGGAGGGCGGGGTTCTGGGCATTCTTCCGGCCGTGATCGGCAGCATCCAGGCCACCGAGACCGTCAAGATCGTCCTGGGCAAGGGCGAGTCGCTCAGCGGGCGCTTGCTGCTTTATGACGCCCTCGGCATGCGATTCCGCGAGCTGCGGCTGCGCCGGAACCCGGAATGCCCTGTATGCGGGGACAACCCGACCGTGCGCGAGCTGATCGATTACCAGCAGTTCTGCGGCATCCCCCAGCAGGCGGCCGAGGAAGCGGCCCGCGAGCGGCTCCCCGAGATCGCCCCGACCCAGCTGAAATCGCGCATCGACGCGGGCGATGACGTGTTCGTGCTGGACGTGCGCGAGCCGCACGAGTTCGAGATCGCACGGATTCCGGGCACGACGCTGATCCCGCTCGGTACCCTGCCGCAGCACGTCCACGAGCTCGACGCCACGGCCGACATCGTTATCCACTGCAAGAGCGGCGCGCGCAGCGGCAAGGCCCAGCGCCTTCTCAAGGACATGGGATTCAGCCGCGTGACCAACCTGGCCGGCGGCATCCTACGCTGGAGCGACGAGGTCGATCCCGCCGTGCCGAAGTACTGAGACCGGCTCTGGCTCAGTAGGTCCGTTCCTTGGGCCGCGGTCGCCTGTACGGGGCCGCGAGGTACTTGCTCGCCTCGTCCTGGGCGTTCTGGGTGTTGTCCCGCGTCCGGATGGCGAGCTGGTACTCGTTCACCGCGCGCTCGCGCTGGCCGGTGATGTCGAAGATCTTGCCTAGATTGATGTGAGACCAGACCTCGACCCATTCCGGGTCGCGGTCGCCGTTCAGCGCCTCGCGGAACTCGTTGGCGGCCGCTTGGTAGTTGTTCCTCAGGAACATCGCCTCGCCGGTGCGGTAGTGCGCGAGCGAGCTGAAGCGGTTGATGTCCAGCGCCTTGGAGTATTCGACAAGGGCGTCCGAGTAGTAGCCCAGTTCGATCAGCTGCTCGCCCCGCCGGATGGCGACCCGCACGCGCGTGTCGTCGTCCCAGCGCAATACCCGGTGGTTCGGATCCAGGACGACCTGCCGCGGCTTCCCGAACGTCTCCAAGGCGAAGTCTGACGAGCTGCCCGAGACCTGCACCACGTGGAATTCCGGCTCGCCCTCCGTCTCGACTTTGACCTCGACCGGCATGCTGAACGTGTCCATGTCTTGGTTGATCTTGCCTATCACCCGGAAGCCCTCGTTGCCGCCCAGCCGGTAAATGGTGTATTCCTGCTCGAACTCCGGCGTGATGTTCGTCTCCGTCCACTGCAGGAAGAACCCGTCGAGGTCTTTTCCGGACGCCGTCTCGAACAGCTCGCGGAACGCGTCCGTGGTCAGCGTGCCCCAGGTGCGGTCCGCCACCAGTTCCCGCAACGTTTGGAAATACACCTCGTCGCCGACTCCCCAGCGCAGCATGTGCAGTACCATCGCGCCCCGCGCTGCGGTCAGCGATTCCATCTGCGGCGAGAGGTCCGCGACCCGGCTGGACTGGCGCAGCGGGACCTCGTCGAACGTCAGGGCGTTGATCCGGGTGTTCCCGAGCGCTTTGGTGAAGGCTTCCTCGCCCTCGGACTCCTCGATCTCCAACAGGGCCGAGTACTGCGCGACACCGTCCACGAGCCAGAGGTGGTTGCGGTTGCCGGCACCCACCAGGCTGCCCCACCACTGGTTCGCCACCAGCCGGCCCAGCAGTTCCCGGTTCACGGTCTCCTTGCGCCCGTACGGGCTCATCAGGACCATCCCGGGCGCCCAGTACCCGTTGGGCGCGAACTCCCCCATTTCGATGATCGCGAGCGCCTTCGAGTACGGGGCCCCGTACAGGTCTGTGTAGAAATCGACCATCTCGGCCGCGGTCTCCCCGTACTCCAAGGCCAGTTCTTCGCTGGCTCCCGGCATGTAGACGGAACTCGACCCGCTGCCGGACCCGGCTTGCACGGGTTTCTCGCTGACGACGGCGACCGTGCCCGGGAACGAGGCGTAGTTGAATTCGAACCGGTGCTCGATGCCCTCCATGGCCTCGGAGCGGACACCGATGCCGCTTCCGAGCACCGTCATGCCCTCCGGGACCGTGACCCGGATGTCCGCAGTGAAGCGGTCCGCGCCGTAGCCGTTGACCGGGAACCAGCGGCCGGCATAGAGCAGGATTGCGCGGTCGGAGGCAATCTCGGCGACGGCGTAGCCCTCGACCGGCGAATCCTCGTATCCGACCAGCCTGCCGCCGTACTTGAACCGCACGGTGTGCCGTTCGTCCACCGGCAGCGCCTCGGGGAAGGTCACTCTCACCGTCGAGTCACCCGGGCCGCGATGCGGGTAGAGGTCCTCGCCTTCCGTGTCTTCCGCCCAGTCCACGTTGAGAGCCCCGTGCAGTTCGAAGAGGGCGGTCTTGGCCGGGTCGCGAGGCACGAAGTGCACCGCGGCGGTGGCCTCGAGCAGCTGGGCGCCGAGATCCACGCGGACCTCGATCTCGTAGTGCTCCACATCGATGAGCGGATCGGTGTCCGGATCCTGAGCCAGCGCGGGGCGCGGCGTCAGGCCGGCGGCAAGGAGAAGCGCGGCCGCAACCGCTGCGGCGCGGCGAGTCGAACCGCGAACCGATCTGCGATCACCTGCGCGGCGCGCTCGGAGGCGGGGACCTCCGTTCGCAGCATCGCGCTCACGCGGGCTAGATCTTCGGTCATGCGGCATTTCTCGGTCCCTCTATCAAGTAGACGAATGGCTTCGCTGGCCAGTTTCGCGCCGCTGCAGTCGCCTTGGATGCATTCGGTGACGGCGGGCTTCCCGGCCAGGATGTTGACCATGCTGTAATACGGCACGTCGACCAGCAGCTTGGCAAGGTAGTAGCTCGGCCAGGCCAGCTTGTAGAAGGTCACCATTGGCGTGCCGAGGATCGCCGTCTCGACGGTGGCGCTTCCGCTCGCGACCAGGGCAACGTCGGCATGGCCGAGGCAGTCCTGCGCCTGCCCTTCCACGATCCTTATGCGGCGCCCCCGCCAGCGAGCCTCGAAGAAGGGCTTGCCCGTGGTGGCCGAGGCCGGCAGGACGAACTGGCGGATCCCGGCCACTGCCAGCCGTTCCGCGGCGTCCTGCAGCACTGGTAGGTGGCGGAGTGACTCGCTCTTCCTGCTGCCGGGCAACAGTGCCACCAGCTTCCTGGACGGGTCGAGCCCGTGCTGACTGAAGAAGGTGCCTCGGTTCGTCGACACCCGTGCGATGTCGCTTAGCGGGTGACCGACAAACGACGCCTCGATGCCGCGCTCTCGGAAGAACGCTTCCTCGAACGGGAAGATCACGAGCAGCTGGTCCACGAGCTTCCGGATCTGCCGGACGCGCCAGCGACGCCACGCCCATACTTGCGGGGCCACGTAGTACGCGACTGGCACGCCCGCCCGGCGGAGGCGAGCCGCCAGTCTGAGGTTGAAGTCCGGAGCGTCGACGAGGATCGCGAGATCCGGAGGGTGCCGCGCGAGCTCCTTGGCGACGCGTCGGAACATGCCGTGGATCCGGGGCACGTGGCGCAGTACCTCGAACAGGCCCACGACCGCGAGGTCTTCCGTCTTGACGAGGGGTTCGACTCCTTGGTCGCGCATGCGTGGCCCGGCGCAGCCGGCGAATCGCGCGTGGGGGATCCAAGGCCGCAGAGCCCGCACGAGGCACGACGCGTAGCGGTCTCCGGACGCCTCGCCCGCGGAAACTAGGATCCTCACGCGCCGCTCCAGCCGTTGAGTCTGCCGACTGGCAACAACCAGTCTAGGGTGTGCCGGCGGCGTCGGCTTGACGGCACGAGTTATGACGGGGCCGAGGGCCCGGCTTCTGTCGCGAGCTTCCGGGCGCGAGGGTCTCGCGTCGGCCGTCCGGGCAAGCGAATGCTCTCCCTGAGCCCTGCAGGCCGCGGCCCGGGTCGTAGAGCGCCGCTGGGAGGGCCCGGGTCAACTGATTACGAATCCGCAGGGCGGTGCCACCGGGTGTGTGCTCGCAACCAGGACTTGAGGCCGGCTTCGCCGCTGGCTCGCGGTCGGAGAGCGACGGTCCAACAGAGCGATTTCCGAAGACAGCCTGCTCGCACTCGCATGCCCGCTTGCAGGAGAGCTGAGGTTGGCACCGCCTGAGGGCGACCAACGAGCTCGCGGGTTCTCGCACCCGAATCTAGGGCCCCCTTGAGCAGGCCTGACTCTCCAGCGCGTCACCTGCCGATTCGGCACCGCCGCCGGATCGTCGCTTCTTGCCTTCGGAATAGGCATGACATACCCAAACAGCTAGCCGCCTCCATGTGGATCCATGCGCGGAACGCTGTCGCTCGCGACTGCGGGGTCGCCGGATCCCTTGCGGTCCGCACGCCGTCACCACGCGGATTCGGGCTGCGAAGCGGCAGAGCGCCACCGCGGCAACCCCGCACTCGGCAGCGGCCGCTGCCCCGCTAGGGGCGGTCGCCGAGCCCAAGGGGTCGCTCGCTGATCCCGAGCCCGCCCCGGGCTTGCTTGTCTCCCGGCCCGCCATTGGCGGGCTCGCTGCGGCGCGTCGATGGGTCCCATGCCCGGCAAGCAGATTGAGCAGACAGGTGCCGTTGACCGCGGGCCGCGGGCGCATCCCACCGACGGGCCCGCCCCTCCGGAGGAGGCGCAGGCCGGCACCTGCAGCCGCCGAAGTGCAGTACCCTTGCTCGGACGGTCGGCCGATGGCGGACAACACCCTCCAGGAAAAGGTGAATAGGGATGCCACGTTGATGCTGAGGCATCACTTCCGCGGGCGCGAGGACGTGCTGGTGGCCAACAACCTGCTGGTGTACTACGTCAAGGACAAGCCTAAGAAGAGGGTCGTGCCGGACGTGATGGTGGCCTTGGGCGTCCGCGGAGGCGACCGCATGTCGTACTTCGTGTGGGAGGAGGGCAAGGCTCCGGACTTCGTGCTGGAAGTCAGCGATTCTCAATTTGGGCATTTTGGGATTTCCAGAGTGTCTGAGAAAGGTGTCGAAGGCAGTCTGGCACTCGACTTTTGCTTGCGGAATTTGTGAGCTAGGGTGAATGCCCCATGTCCTGGACGTGCTGCTGAGCGCCTTCCGCGAGACGGCCGCCGGCCGGCCCGACCGGCGCGACGGTCGCAACAAGCGCTACGAGGTCAGCGACGCCGCCGGTTGCGCCCTGGTGCGCCCCGGCCTGCTTCTTCACCCGGTGCGAGTCGTTGCTCGCGTTCCAGCGGCGCATGGAGCGGAACGGCTCCCGCTGCAACTGCCGGACCCTGTGCGGCGCGGGCCGCATCCCCTGCGACAACCGGATCCGCAACTTGCTCGACGACCGCGACCCGGCCGCGTGCGACCCGCTGTTCCGGCCGTGCCTCGCAACCGTGGCCGCGCAGGGCGCGCTCGAGCCCTTCCAGCGCCTCGACGAGCGCCTGCCGGCGGCTCCGGACGGCGTCCGGTTCCACCGCTCCGACAGGGTGCATGGCCCGCAGTGCTCGGTGCGGCGCGTCGGCAGCGAGCGCCGGCCGCATCACTTCCACGCCATGGCCGTCGGCCACCGCGGTGGCCGACGGCCACGCCCCCGTCCTGCCGCTGATGCCCGAGTTCGCGTGCCCGCAGCAGGACGCGGCCGCGACCCGCGCCGACATGAGCGAGGACGAGCGCAAGCGGGACGGCGAGCGCAACGCCGCCAAGCGCTGGCTCGCCGCTCGCGGCGCCTGGCTGCAGGCCTGCCGCCCCGTCCTGCCGGGCGACGACCTGTACTGATGCCAGCCGCTCTGCGAGGCCGCCGCGGCGGCCGGCATGGACTGCATCCGGGTATGCAAGCCCGGATCCCGCAAGCACTTGCACGAGGTGCCGGAGAGCCGGCGGGCGAGCGGCGCGGTGCGCTCGACCGGCTGGCTGCCGCGGCGCGGGAAGGGCAAGCGGTGCGAGCGGCACCGTTTTCGCCGGACGGCCGCGGCGCCCCTGCGCCAGGGCCGCGACGCCCTGCGGGGCACTTGGATCGAGTACGCCGTGGAGCGCGACGGCAAGCGCACCTGCGCCAGCAGCTTCTTCACCGGTCTCGCGGTCACCGCGGACAACGCGGAGCGGATCGCGCGGGCCGGCCGGGCGCGCTGGAAGATCGAGAACGAGGGCTTCAACTGCCTGGCGCGGCACGGCCGCAACTGCAAGCGCAACTTCGGGCACGGCAAGGACGTGCCGGCCAACGTGCCGGCCGTGCCGAACCTGTTCGCCTTCGCGCTCCACGCCGTGCTGCAGTGCGTCTGCGCGCTGCGGCAGCAGTGCCGGCGCCAGCTGGTCACGCGCCGCGCCCTGTTCCGGGAGCTGCAGGTCGCGCTGCGCTGGTTCCGCTTCCCGGACCGGCCGACGCTGCTGGCGGCGGTGCGCGCCGGACGCGCGCCTCCGGGCTGCCAGGCGGCCGGGTGGCCGGGGCCTGGACTCCGCGCAGTTTCGTGCCGGCAGCGTCCGGCGGGCGGCCGACCGTCGCAGCCGGCTACCGCCGGAGTGCGTCCGGCCGCGGGCTCGGCACTCGGCGGACCCGCGACGCGGGCCGCACCACGGCCCTGCCCGCCGTCCGACGCTCCCGCGGGGCGGCCTCGGGAGCGCAACCTCTCGGTCAACTGATTCACCTCATCCTCCGAAACAACGTTCACGCACCCCCTTGACGGCCAAATTTAGAACCGCTGGGTGCAGACGTAAGAGCGCATGCTCCGGTTGGGGGTGATTGGGCCGGGCCGGGCAGCGGCGCATGAATCTCTGAGCCGGGATTAGCCCTGTGAGCACGAGGCAGGGTGCGGCGCTGCTGTCGCGAGATCCCGCCCGGAGACAGCCCGCTCAGCCGGCTAGGCGAGAATCGCGTCGATTCTGCGGAATTCGCGGTCGGCAGGGCCTAGGCGTCCACTCGCTCCGATCGATTCGAGCATGGTGTTATACACGTCGAGTCCCTCCGCGCCGACGTCGACGATTTCGCCGGTCTTGAAGCGTCCACCGGCCGAGGATATCGCGTGAAAGACACCCGACAGCTCGCGTCGAACGTCCGAATGCCGCCCGTCGCCCGACTCGGTCGAGACCGTCACCATCGAGTTCTCGAGCGCGGACTTGCCGTTGTTGTCGCGTATCTCGTCGAGCCGCCGCAGAAAGTAAGCGATCTCGCGCAGATGCATGTGCGCGTGCGCCCGCAGTTGCGGGTTGCGCTCGTCCGGCTCGAAGTCGTGCCACCACTCGTGGCTGCATGCTTGCGCGCCCGAGGCCTTGCGCTGGCCGGCGTCGTCGAAACGGAAGATCTTGCGACCGTTGTAGGCGTAGTCGCCTGTAATGCGCAGGCGCTCGCCGGCAGCGAGGAACGTCACCGACCCGAACCGCACTCGGTCAACTTCGACTGCCAGTGCGTAGAGGTCGGCCATGAGCCGCCATTCGCTTGTCAGTTCGGCTAGCTCCATGTCGATCCCCTCGCCGCCGGGATCCGCGTAGCCGCCGTGAGCGATGCGCGAGCGTGGCGGCAGCTGGGGCTGCCCCGCCGCCTTCGGCTGCGCCTCGAACGCCCGCTGCTCGAGTTCGCGGATGCGGTCCAAGTGGTCGGCCAGCCGGGCCCTCGACCGGGCCCCCAGCGGGGAGTTCGGGCCCGTGAAGTGCTGGTACTGGCCCACCACCGCATCCAGCACGCTGCGACGCATTCGCTGGCGCCGTCCGTTCCCCTGCCCGTCGGGCAACTGGATCGCCCCGAATACCCTGTCGAACAGATCCCGGGGCTTCTCCTGCATCGCAGCCGCGGCCGTGCCGTCGTCGTTGTAGCTATGGACGTAGCGGCACACCCTGCTGCGCCGGAAGTACGTGCCGCCGACCAGCGTCGGGACCACGTCGGCGGGCTGGCCCTCGGGATAGAACGTCTTGCGGACCACTTGGTCTATCGAGGGCCCGCCGGAGCGCGCCTCGCCCAGGGGCGGTTCCGCCGTGAAGGCTCCGCTGGAACCGTCGAAATGCGCGTTGATGCCCGCTTCATCGCAACGAATCTGGTCGACGTCGCGCAGGACGAGCATCTTGTCGGCCAATGGGCGCAGCGGCTCCAATACCCCTTCGTAGCCCTCGGTCTGCAGCGGCGCGGGGATCCCGAGGCCGAAGAATACATTGAACGCCCGGGCCGGGGGCTTCGCCGCGGTGCCTGCGACGAGCATCTCCTCCAGCAGGGGCAGCCCGACCGCGACGCCTCCGGCCCCGTGTAGCACGGTCCGTCGGCTCACTCGTCTCGTCGTCATGATTCTCCCTCTCCCTCGTGTTCGCGCCGACCGTCACGGCTCGGTCTGAACCTCAAGTACCAGTTCGCTCGTCGCGATAGCCGTTACTAGGTCTCGGTACGTCGCGCCCGCCCGCGCGGCCTCCCGATGGATCCGTTGGATGGCGGGCTCGTCCGCAGCCGCGAGTGGCCTTCCGACGGCGAACTGGGCCAGCTTCCGAGTGATCGTCTGTCGGACGCGGTCGCTGGCCGCAAGCAGCTCCATGAGCTGCCCGATGCTGTCGTATGTCACAGGCTCGGCCGCGCCGGGAAACAGGACCTCTCCGTCCTCGCCTAGGCGGTTGCCGTGCTCGTCGACGTCTTGGTAGCTCCCGAGCCCGTCGAACTTCTCGAGGCCGTACGCAAGCGGCTCGAATCTGCTGTGGCATCCGCCGCAGGCCGCGCTCTCGACGCGTTCGGCGGCGATGGCGCGGCGCGACCGGCCGGGACTGGCCGGCACGGGGCTGGTGTCCAAGCCCGGCGGCGGGGATCCGACCTCCCCGAACAGGAGATCGTGCAGCACGAACAGGCCGCGCGTGACCATCGAGGCATCGTCGCCGCCGACCGTCAGCAGCGTGCCTTGGGTCAGGAGCCCGCCGCGACTTGGCACGCCCGCGAGGTCGTAGCGCCTGAGTCCCGATCCGGCCGGGGCGAGACCGTAGTGTCGAGCGAGCCTCGGTGTCAGATAGCTGAATTGGGCGTTGAGCAACTCGTGCAGCGGTCGCTTCCGGTGCCATGCCAGATCCTTGAAGAAGGACAAGGTCTCTTGGCGCATGTCGACGGCCAGCCCCGGATGCCAGGCCGGGAATCGGTGCCTGTCCGGCTGCAGGTTGGCTAGGCGGCCCACGTCCAGCCACTGGCCAATGAACTCGAGAGATCGCGCCACGGCGCGGTGATCGTCCAGCATGCGCCGGACCTGTCGACGCACTTCCGCCTTGGCGGTCAGGCTGCCCGATTCAGCCGCCGCAGCTAGCTCGTCGTCGGGCGGACCTCCCCAGACGACGTAGCTCAGCCGGGAGGCCAGCTCGAAGGCGTCGGCGGGCCATGCCGTTCCGTCGCCGCGCTGCTGCTCGATGCGATAGAGGAATCGCGGCGACTGGAGCATTGCCTCGAGAACGATGCGGGCAGCTTCGTCGACGGTGCCGCCTTGGGTACCGACCTGATCGGCCAGATTCCGGTAAGGGCCGACCTCGCGCTCGCTCAGCGGCCCGCGCAGCACCCGTCGACCCATGGCGCGGATCCACCTCTCGTCCAGCTGCCCGCCCTGGCCGACGAATTCGCCGACCTCCGCGCGAGTGGCCGCAGCCGCGGCGAGCTTGGCGTACGCCTCCACGTGCGCCAAATCGACGGTGAGATTGTACGCCGTGTTCTCGAATCCGTCCGCGCGCACTTCGGCGGGCAGGGCATCCCGCGCTTCGTCCGAGAGATCGACGCCCAAGGCGGCACGGACCGTCTCGACGTACTCGCCTGCGGTGAGACGTCGCACCCAGCTGTCTGCGCCGCTGCCAACACGGGGGCGGGCCGCGGCGCCGATCGCCTCGCGGGTCCAGGACGCGCCGCCGTCAATCCAGTCCCGCAGGACCTGCTTCTGCGGGTCGGAGAGGGGCGGCCGGCTCTGCGGCATCGCCCCGGACTGCACCATCAGCCAGAGGAGGCTTGAGGAGGCGTCGCCCGGCTTGATCGCGTTGCCGCGGTCCCCGCCCTCGAGAGCGCTTGCCCTCTTGGTCAGGTCTAGCCCGCCTTGCCTGACCGAGGAGTCGTGACAGTCGAGGCACCGGCTCGCCAGCAGCGGCGCGACCTCGGTCTCGAACAGGACGGCGCTCTCGGAAAGCCGCGTCGCCTCGGGGGGCGGCAGCTGCGAGCCCGCTTCGCGGTTGCGCGCGACCTCCGCAGGCAGCAGGTCGCGGCCGTAGACTGCCAGCAAATGGACCGATCCCAGCCACGGTCGCCGTCCCTTGGCACCGTTTCCTAGCGTGAGGGTGGTCTTCTCCCAGTCCGAGGCCGAGCCGGGTATCCAGCCCTCCTGCGAGAGCGTGCCGTCAAGGAAGATGCGTGACCGGCCCGTGCGGTCCCGTGTGAAGACAACCTGCGTCGCCCCTGTTTCGGACTCGCCCGCGGCGACGGCCAGCTGCGCTCCGTCTCCCCTCGCGGTCAGCGACGTCCGGAAGCGGGCGCGGTAGCTACGGCCGCGCTGCCGCAGCTCGAAATTGACTTGGTCCGACCCGTTGGACAGGGCCAGAATGCAAGCGGACTGGCCTGCGTCGGTGGCGGATAGATCGATCCACGCTTCGACGGTGATCTCGCCCGACACTCGCACTAGGTTGGCGATTTTCGCCAGCCGGTCTGTCGAACGGATTCTCGTGGGGGCCGTGAATTCGAGTGCGCCGTCGGTCCAGCGCACCGCAGTCGGATCCCCCACCTTGAGGTCCACGGGCTCAAGATGCAGCGTCCGGTCTCGTACGAGACCGCTCCCGTCGGGGCGGAAGTCGTAGATCGCGACCAAGCCGTTGCTGACGCGGCCCGAGGCTTCGGCTCGACCCGCGTCGGAGGTCGCGCCGAGAAGCTGCAACCACGCCAGACATGCGACAAGCGCCGGGCGCCGGTGCGAGCGCGCTCTCGGGGGAGCCTGGCCGGGTCTGCGTCGCACGATTGATGGCTGGCCCGGCCCTGCTCGGAGGCAATGCCGCTGCCAGCCGAGGCCGGGGCGACCGCACCGGATTTCGCGCGTGACCGCTGGCCCCAATTGTAGTGGGTGGTCCGGAATGGCGCCGAGCGGGAGGGCGCGTCGCATCCGGCGATTGGCTGAGGAGGCGAGACTCGCGGCCGATGGCTAGGGCGCGGCGGGATTGGGCGCGGGATGTTGCGCGTCGACGAGTTCCCACCATGCTTCCAGCCGCCCGAGGAGGGCGGCCGCGATCTCGGGTCTCTGCGACGACAGGTCCCGAGTCTCGCCGAGGTCGGACGCTAGGTCGTAGAGTTCGACGCGCATGTCTTCGTAATACCGCAGGAGCTTCCAGTCGCCGGCCCGCACGGCGCTCACGGGCGAGGTCGTCGCGTAGTAGTGCGGGTAGTGAAAGAAGAGGGCGACCCGGTCGAGAGATGTTCCGGGATCCCTCAGCAATCGAACGAGATCGAATCCGTCCACCTCCCTGTTGTGCTCGGCGTCCCCGGCGAGGCCGGCGATGGAAAGAATGGTGCGGTAGTAGTCGACGCTGCTCATCGGCGTGTCGCTTGCCGATTCGTGTAAGGTGACGCCGGGCCAGCGAATCAACGCGGGGACGCGGATGCCTCCCTCGTAGAGCGAGCCCTTGCCGGAGCGCAAGGGCGCGTTGTCCGTGACCTGCATGCCGTCGAACTTGTTGACGTAGCCGCCGTTATCGGACGTGAAGATGACGACGGTGCGCCCCGCCAAGCCGAGCGAGTCCAGCTCGTCCAGCACGCGGCCCACACTCTCGTCAAGCGAATGGACCATCGCGGCGAGGTGCGCGTTGCGGTGGCGCATGCCCTCCTGAATCCGGTCGCGGTAGCGCGCCACGAGTTCCGGCTTGCCCTCGATGGGGGTATGCACCGTGTGGTATGCCAGCTGCAGGAAGAAGGGTCTCCCGCGCTCCCTTCGCAGAATCCGAATCGCCTCGTCGGTCAGGCGGTCCGTCAGGTACTCGCCTGGCTGGCCGCCCCCCAAGTGGGGGACGTATCGCAGGCCCGCGAAGGGCCCGGTGCCCCCGTAGGGGAAGAAGAAGGTCTGCGGGGCGCCCCAGAGCGTGCCGCCGACGTTGTAGTCGAAGCCCTGGGTCTGCGGGTAGTACTCGGCCGTGCCGAGGTGCCACTTGCCGACGTGGGCGGTCGTGTATCCGGCCCCGCGCAGAACTTCGGCCAGCGTGACCTCCTCGTGCGGCAGGCTGTCCTGGGTAACCGGCGGAACCAGCTTGCGGCGAAGGGGAGGATTCTTCGCGGCCTCCCGCCACACCGTCATGCCGAGCCTCGCGGGATGCTTGCCGGTGAGAATCGACGCTCTCGTCGGGCTGCACACTGGCGAGGCCGCGTATGCGTTCGTGAAGCGCATCGCGTTGCGAGCGAATGCATCGATGCGAGGGGTCCGGTGAAGATCCGACCCGTAGATCCCGAGATCGGCCCAGCCAAGGTCGTCGACGAGGAAAAGGAGGAAATTCGTTCGGTCCTGCGCGTGGACGTGCTGCGACCCGAGTAGTCCGAGCAGCGAGGCCACAACAGCGATCTGAAGCATCTCGCGATTGTACTGGTAGCGGTGGCACTGTCGGGAGGCCCTCGCTCGAACGAGTCCGCGCCGAGAGTTGAGGCCTCCGTGCGAGCGGCCATCGATTGGCATTCCGGCTACGCGTCGGCGTACGCGCTGCTCGGGCAGGTGCTCCTACGCTTGGGTCGACCGTAGGAAGCTGCGCTCAACCTCGAGAACGCCCTGCGTCTGGGCTCTCCGGCAACGTGGCCCACTTGCAGTTCGCCCGCTGCTACTGCCTCCTCGAACGCGCCGAGCAGGCGCTGCCGCTGCTCGCTACCGGGCCCTCGCTAGGGGGATCGAGCCCGGCGTGCGCTACGAGCGCTCCCACGGCCCCGGCGGGGAGCACGTTCGCTCGGCGCGGGCGCCCCCGGGGTCAAATCGGCAACCCGGGCCGCATGGACGCGGCGGGGATCATCGCCGCACGCGGCGAGTGCCATCGGCTGCCGGGCCGCCGGAAGGCTTCGCCCGCCCCGGAAAGGGACGATCCGTTAAACGTGCGCTTCCAGCCGCTCGGCCTTCTGGCCAGCCGCTGCTTTACCGAGAGCCGGTCGCTCTCGTGCCTCAGCAGCCAAGAACTGCACGCGGACGCCCGGAAGGACAGCGAGCATTACGTGGGCTAGTGCGTGGAATGCCACTCCAAGGCAGTCGCCGCCGTCGCCGCTGGGGGCTGCCGCCGGGCTCCCGGCGAGAACTGCCTCAGAATTCCGTACATCGAAGGATTGGTCAAGTACGGCCGTCCCGGGGTGAGGCCGTGGGATTCTCCGCAAGGCCTTTCGATTCAGGCACTTGAGGCGGTGTCCTGACGCGAGTCGGCGGACGGCGGACCGAGGGGCCCGGCTAGCGGAGATGTCCGGCCGACGGCCCGGGCACCCGCAGGGGCCTTGCCGAGCAACACCCCTGCCCGAGGTGGCAACGGCGGTCGGACCTGACATCGGGGCGAGGGGGCGGCGGTCAGTCAGGGTCCGGCGCGAGACGCGCCGTCGCCGACGACGCGGCACGCGGCGCAGGATCCCCGTCCCGCTGCGTGTCGCGAGGGCGTGGCGGGCGGCCCCTAGCCGGCGCCTTGGCGGACCCTCCCGCGCGACGGCCGCCGGCGCTGCCGCGCGCGACCTGCGGGCCGGCCCGGGGCACGGGCGGCGCTGCCTCGGCCCGGCGAGCGGGTCGGCCGGCGCTGGCCGGGACCTCCGGGAAGGTGCCGGGCACCGGCTCCGGCCGCGGTCCCGAGGCGCATTTCGAGAGTTTTATATCAGATTCTTATTGTATTAATATTGGATCTGGTTGGAATGAAAGCAATTTTCCCATTATTTCCATGATTTCTTTCTATATACTTTTCATTAAATCACATATTGTGACAATTCAACTCGAGCAAATGATGCGCTTCTCGCTGAATTTCACAAATGTATCTTCCGATCATGTGAAAGTCCATTGCGCTTACCAGGCAGGCATGGTAAGCTCACTTATAGAATCCTTCGGCGACGAGTTCCTGGAGCAGACGGCCTTCGGTGTCCTGAACCGGATGGGCCCGGCCATCGCGCTGCGCGAGTCCCTGAGGCGGTGGGCGAGGCAGGATCCAGACCCGGGGGCAGCCGTGGCTGGTGAACGCCCTGTGCGACGCGGCCTGCTTCCGCAGCCCGGCCGGGCGCGACCGCTCGCGGGCGATCGCGGAGGGCGACATCTTCGAAGCGCAGGAGGACCTGATCCTGCGCCGGGTGACGCACATCGACCAGATCGGCAGGAGACTGCGCGACGAGCGCGTGGCGCGCGTCGTCCGGCCCATGCTCGCCGGCGACGACCGTGCATTCGACTCCGACGACGTGGAATACGCGAGGGACCTGGGCCTGCTCGCGGCCGACGACCCGCCGCGCATCGCCAACCCGATCTACGCGGAGGTGGTGCCGCGCGTGCTCACGGCGAGCCATCAGAAGCTGCTGGAGCGGCGCGCATACCGCTTCGCGACCGCCGGGGGAGGCCTCGACATGGCGAAGCTGCTGGAAGCGTTCCGGCAGCACTACCGCGAGAGCGCCGACACCTTGGCGGACCTGCCCGGCTATCTGGAGGTGGTGCCGCACCTGCTGCTGCAGGCGTTCCTGCAGCGGGTGGCGAACGGGGGCGGGCGCATCCAGCGGGAGTACGCCCTGGGGCGGGGGCGGCTGGACCTGCTGGTCGCCTGGCCCGGAGAGGAGGGCGACCAGCGCATCGCCATCGAGTGCAAGCTGCACCGCGACTCCCTGGAGCGGACCGTTGCGAACGGCACGGCCCAGCTGGCCAGCTACATGGACCGGCTGGGGGCCGACGAGGGCCATTTGGTAGTCTTCGGCGAGCGGGGCTCACCGTGGTCCGACAAGATCTTCCGACGCACGGAGGCGATCCAGGGGGGCTCCATCGAAGTGTGGGGCATGTGAGCATCGCGAGTTGTGTAGGTGCTGCGGTCGGCCTCGCCGGTTGCTCCGGCCTCGGGCGATGACCGCGCTTATCGCGGCCGCGCCTGCCGACTGGATCGCAGCGTCGCCGACCCAGTCTCGGGAGACCGATTCGCTTGGTGCGCCGCCTGCTCCACCTGCAGGCATCAAGCCTGCGGCCCACTGTCTCGGCGCGAAGTGCCGCGGGATCCGGCCAGCGCCTGCCCTCCGTTGCGTGCCGCCGCCTGTCTTGCTACCTTTATGGCGCGGGTGCCTGCCGCAGGCGCCCGCTGCGACGCTGCCTGGCCAGCGCAAGGACTCGAGATGCGGAACGGCCTAGTGGCGCTGTGCATCTGCGCGGCGGCCGGAATCTGCCAAGCACAGTCCTTTGGCGAGGGCGCCAGCGCTCCGCTGCGGGGCGCGGACGCGTTGTCCGGCGGCACTCCTGTCCAGCAGGTGCTGGCACAAGTCGACCCCGACGCTGACGGCTCGCTCTCCGAGCTGCAGGCGGGAGAGCTGGAGGCGCTACTCGGCGAGATCGCCGCGGGCCTGGTGTCGAGCTCGCCGAGGTGGCGTGGCGGCATCGCCCCGGAGTTCCGAGGAACTCCGCTGGCACCGGCTTCGGAGGAGCGCGTCCATGCCCGCGGCGCGCTAGAGACGTACCGCGGCAGCCCGCACGCTGCCACCACCGTGGAGGCTGGCACGTTTGCCGCGAGCCTCGACGAGCTGCTCGCCCCCTTCGCCGCCGTCGACCGGGCCAAGTTCAAGATCGTCGGCATCGAGTCTCGGGGCACCGGCGCGGCGCTCACCGACCTGCGTGTCGAACTGGCCGGCAAGGCGGTCGGAGGCTTCCGCGAGCAGTTGGTCGCCCAGTGGCGCTGCCAGTGGCGCAAGCCGGCCGAGGGGAAGTGGCTGCTGGCCGGTCTCGAGGCCGGCCCCAGCCAGCGCAGCCGCGCGCGGAGTGCCGTCTTCAGCGACGTGTCGCAGGCCGCCTTCGGGCACAACCCCTCGTTCGGCCAGCAGCTGCGCTTCGGCACCGAGGTGTGGCGGACGCGCATGGATGCCGCATCCGGCATGGATGTCTACGGGCAGCAGGGCTTGGCTGTCGGCGACTACGACGGCGACGGCTTGGAGGACTTCTACCTCACCCAGCCTGGCGGCCTGCCCAACCGCCTGTTCCGCAACTTGGGCGACGGCCGGTTCGCCGACGCCAGCACCGACGCCGGGCTCGACGCGCTCGACGGCTCCTCGGCGGCCTTCTTCGCCGATATTGACAACAGCGGATCGCAGGACCTGATCCTCATCCTCTCCGCGGGCCAGCCGCTGCTGTTCCTCAACGACGGGCATGGCCGGTTCAGCCTGTCGCGCGAGGGCTTCCCGCTGGGCGTCAAACCGGGCGCGGTGGGCGGCTGCCTCGGCGACTACGACCGCGACGGGTTCCTGGACTTGTACGTGACCGCGTACTTGTGGCCGAACGCAGCCTCCCAGCTGCCGCGCCCCTACTATGACGCGACGAACGGCCCGCCGAACGTCCTCTACCGCAACCAGGGCGACGGCACCTTCGCGGACGCGACCGCCAGCGCGGGCCTCGACCACAACAACGACCGCTTCAGCCACGCCTGCGCCTGGGGCGACTACGACCAGGACGGCTGGCCCGACCTGTTCGTGGCCAACGACTTCGGACGCAAGAATCTCTACCGCAACGGCGGCGCCACGTTCCGCGATATTGCCGCGCAGGCGGGCACCGAGGACCACGGGGCCGGCATGAGCGTCGCGCTGGGAGACTACGACGGCGACGGGCTGGAGGATGTCTACTTCGGCAACATGTGGTCGTCGGCCGGGCGACGGGTCACCGCGCAGCGCGACTTCAAGGAGGACAGCCCCGGAGCCAGGGCAGACATCTACCGGCGGCACGCCCGGGGCAACTCTCTGTTCCGCAACGAGGGCCGAAGCTTCGACGACGTGACCGTGCCGACCGGGGTGGAGATGGGCCGCTGGGCGTGGTGCTCGGACTTCGTCGACTTCGACAACGACGGTCACCTCGACATCTACATCGTCAACGGCTTCGTCACCGGCACCGAGGGGCGGGCGCCCGACCTCTGAAGCTTCTTCTGGCGGCAGGTCGTGTCGTCGTCGCCCGAAACGCAAGCCCGCTCCTCGCGCTACGAGCGCGGCTGGGCGCTGCTCTACAGGCTGATCCGACTCAACGGCAGCCTCAGCGGCAAGGAACGCAACGTCCTGTACTGGAATCGCGGCGACGGCACGTTCGCCGACCTGTCCGCTGTGGCTGGCGCGGACTTCCCGCAGGACGGCCGGGCATTCGTGACGTTCGATTTCGACCGCGACGGGGATGTGGACATCCTCCTGAACAGCCGCAACTCCCCGCAGGTGCGCCTGCTGCGCAACGATCTCGCGGAGTCGGGCGCGGCGGTGTCCGTCCGACTGGCGGGTACGAAGAGCAACCGCGACGCGGTCGGCGCCCGGCTGGTGCTGGAGACGGCCGCCGGCCGCCGGCTCACGCGGTCGGTGCGCAGCGGCTCGGGATTTCGCTCCCAGCCGTCGCGGACCGCTCACTTCGGGCTGGGCGCCGACGACCAGGTGCGCGAGCTGGCGATCTACTGGCCGTCGGGCGCGGTCGACCGCCATCGCGGCGTGCCGGTCGGGCACTTGGTGTCGATCACGGAGGGGCAGAGCGACTACCGGTCGCTGCTCTTCGCCGAGCCGGCCGCGGCTCCCTCGTCCGCCGCGGAGCCCGCGACCGGGCCCGAACCGGCCCGGACGGGCATTTGGCTGACGGAGGCGATGCCGGCACCGCGCTTGCGCGGTCGCATTCTGGACGGCGGCGAGCTCGAGCCGGGGCATTTCCGCGGCCAGCGGCTGCTACTGAACTTCTGGGCCACCTGGTGCGCTCCGTGCCGAGCCGAGCTGGCCGACTTCGCCGAGCATCGCGCGGCATTGGAAGGCGCCTCGCTGCTGCCGGTGCTGGTTTCCGTAGACGAGCCCGGCGAAGCCGACACCGTCCGCCGCTACGTGCGCGAGCGGCAGCTGCCGTTCCCCGTGGTGCTGCCCGACGAGGACACCGTGACGGCCTTCGACCTGCTGGTCCGCCACATTCTCGACCAGTCGGCCGAACTGGCAATCCCCACCACCTTCTTCGTCGACGAGGAAGGCCGCATCGCCAAGCTTTATCTCGGACGGACTTCCGCGGCTCGCATTCTGTCCGACGCGGAACGCTGGCCGCAAAGCGACACCGAATTCCTGGAACGCGGGCTGCCGTTTCCGGGGCGCGCGTACGTGACCCGCTTCGAGCGGAACTGGGTCCAGCTGGCCGACGCGTACGCCGCCGCCGGCCTCAGGGGGGACGCTGTGGCCGCGCTCGAGCACGCTGTCGCGGTCCACCCGCGCCATGCGGCGAGCCTCGACCGGCTGGGGAGCTTGTACGCGGAGCAAGGGCGCTGGCCGGAAGCGCTCGAGAAGCACCGCATGGCGGTCGATCTGGGACTGCCGGGAGGCGCGGCGCAGGTCCATGTCGCCACCGCGCTGGCGGAGATCGGCGACCTGCCCGAAGCGCGGGCCGCCGCGTCGGCGGCGCTGGAACGCGCTCCCGAAGATGCCGACGCGCTGCGCGTCTGGGGCACCGTCGCGGCGCGCCAAGGGGACTTCGCGGCAGCCCGCCGCGCCCTGGAAGCCGCGCGGGATACCGATCCGGACAATGCCACGGTCCACTACAACCTCGGCTGGCTGCACTTGCAGGCGGGCCGTACGCAAGAGGCAGTGGACTCGCTGCGCGCGGCGCTCCGCATCGAGCCGAGCCACGCCAAGGCGCTGCACGACCTCGGCATCGTGCATGCGCGCAACGGATCGTGGGCGGAAGCCGCCCAGTCCCTCGGCGCGGCGATCGCCGCGCACCCGGACTTCCCGGAGGCGCACTACAGCCTAGGCCTGGTCCACGCTCAGCAGGGAGACTTCGCGAAGGCCGAGGAGTCGCTGCGGGCGGCGGTGCGCTTCCGCGACGGGTACGCCGAGGCGTTGACCGACCTCGGCGGCGTGTACATCCAGACCGGCCGGCACCGGCAGGCCCTGCTCGTGCTCGAGCAGGCCCGTAGCGCCAAGCCGGAACTCGCCCAGGCCTATCTGAACGCAGCCAGGGCCCATCTGGCGCTGGGTGACAAGGCGAGCGCCCTCGCTAACGTTGAGGCGCTTCTGCAGGTGCGGCCCGACGACCCCACCGCCCTCGCGCTGAGGAATCGCCTGCAGCCCCAGTAGGCGGACGCCGGGACCGACCCCCTGTCGCGCTCGCCACTTGCTCGCTTGCTCGCTGGAGCGTGGCGAAGCTCGACTGTCTCGTCTCGCCTCGATACGCGCTTGGCGGGCGGTTGGCCCGTGATACGATGTCGCGAACGAGGCCGGATTCAGCGCACGAGCCCAGGCGAGGCACCGTTGCGCTTTTGGAAGGTGGATTCTGCCGGGCGGAAGTCCGTACGCTGATGGACCGGCTCCACGGACGCGCACCCGCCTCGGTGCATCCGCAGCTGGTCGGCAGTGACGGCGCGCCTGACGCCCACGGCTCGGGCCGGATCGATGCCTAGGAGGAATCAGCTCCGAAGCGGCCGACGCGACGCCGACGCTTGCAAGGCACCCGCGGGCATACTCCGGGCGCCGCGCATGCGTGGCCGCGCCCTGCTCGCGCTCGGGCTGCTGGCTGCGGCGCAAGGCTCCCAGCGCGATCCGACCGTCGTCGCCCCGCCGCCGTCCCCGCATGCCGCGGCGGGCGTGACGTTTGCCGACGTCACCGCGTCCGCCGGCCTGGACTCGTTCCGGCACCGCGCCGGATCCGACCTGAAGCCGTACCTGCCGGAGACCCTCGGCTCGGGCGTGGCGTTGCTGGACTACGACAATGACGGCTGGCTGGACGTGTACCTGGTCAATTCCCTGTCCGAGGATGCCCGGCGGGGTGCCGCGCCGCCGAATGCCGCCGCGCTGTTCCGCAACAGCGGGGACGGCAGCTTCACGGACGAGACCGCTCGGGCCGGCGTCGCCAACCACCGCTGGGGAGTCGGCGCCTGCGCCGGCGACGTGAACAACGACGGTTGGACGGACCTGTATGTCACCAACTTCGGACAGAGCCGCCTCTATGTGAACCGCGGCGACGGCATCTTCGCCGACAGTGCCGCCTCTGCGGGCGTGCAGGCCGACACCTGGGCCACTGGCTGCGCCTTCGGGGACTACGACGGCGACGGACTGCTGGACCTCTACGTGGCGGCCTACGTCGACTTCGACTGGGACAATCCTCCGCCGCCGGGCGGCGCGGCCGCCGGGCGGGTCCCGGGCAGGGGTTCCCTCGGCAGCCTCGAACAGGCGGAGCCGGCGAAGGGCGCGGCCTACGATCCCGGCCTGCCGGCCTGCGTCTACCACGGTATCCCGGTGGCCTGCGGCCCGAAGGGCCTGGCGCCGGCGGCGGACCGGCTCTTCCGCAACGAGGGGGGCGGGCGCTTCCGCGATGTGTCCCGGCAGGCGCGCCTGCACGAGGCGGAGGCCAGCTACGGGCTGGGCGTAGCGTGGGTCGATGCCGACGACGACGGCCGACCGGACTTGATAGTGGCCAACGACTCGATGCCGAACTTCCTGTTCCACAACAGGGGCGACGGCACGTTCGCCGAGATCGGCGTGCTCAGCGGACTGGGCACCAACGGCGACGGTCGCGACCAAGCCTACATGGGCGTCGCCGTGGGCGATTTCAACGGCAACGGCCGCAGCGACTTCTTCTTCACCACCTTCGCCGGCGACAACTACACCCTGCACCGCAACGAGGGCGGGCTGGACTTCAGCGACGTCACGCTGCAGTCCGGCCTGCTCGCGGCGACCCTGCCGTTCCTCGGCTGGGGCGCGGCCTTCCTCGACTACGACAACGACGGCTGGCTGGACTTGCTGGCGGCCAACGGCCATATCTTCCCCCAGGCGGACGGCGCGGCGTGGGGCACCTCCTACCGGCAGCGCACGCTGCTGTTCCGCAACCTGCGCAACGGGAGATTCGCCGACGTGTCCGGCAGCGCGGGCGCCGCCCTCGCCGCTCCGAAGAGCTCCCGGGGAGCCGCGGTGGGGGACTTGTTCAACGACGGCACCCCCGACATCGTCCTGAACAACCTCGACGGCCCGCCCACCGTGCTGCGCAACCGGCACGCGCCGGACGGAGCGCACTGGATCGCGGCCAGGCTCGTCGGCCGGCCGGATCGCCGCACGCCCGCCGACGCGATCGGAGCGAAGGTGTTCTGCGTCGCCGACGGGCTCAGGCAGCGGGGCGAAGTGGCGTCGGGCCGCAGCTACCTGTCCCAAGGCGACCTGCGGGTGCATTTCGGCCTGGGCGCCACCGAGCTCGTCGAGCGACTCGAAGTCAAGTGGCCGAACGGCGAGGCCGAGTGGTTCGCGCCCGCCGGGGTGGACCGCGTGGTGGTCCTCGAGCAGGGCCGGGGAACGCCCGCCCCGTGAGCGCCGCCCTCCGGCTCGCGCTCGTCGCGGCCTGCGCCGCCGGGACGGTCTGCGCCCAGACCGCCGACCTGGCGGGATACGCCGACGCCGTGCGGGCCGCCGACGCCCTGCTGGCGCGCGGCGACTACGGGGGCGTCGTCCAGCGGCTCGAGCCTTGGGCCGAGAGGCTGCCGGGGCGGCCCGAGGCAAGGCACTTCCTCGGCCTGGCGCTCTACCGCCTGCGGGACTTCGCCGCCGCGGCCGACCACCTGTCGGCCTGTCTCGCGCTCGAGCGGGCGGAATCCGCCGCGTGGCGGCAGACGGTGGAGATCCTGGGCCCCGCCCGCTACTTCGCCGGGCAGTTCCGAGAGGCCGCTCCGCTGCTGGAGCAGGCGGCGGCGTGGCGGCCGGACGACTCCGACCTGCTGTACTCGCTGGCCATGACGCGCCTGCAGCTGGGCCAGCGCGACCGGGCGAGGATCGCCTTCGCGAAGATCTTCGGCGTCGATCCGGCAGCTGCGGAGGCGTTCGCGCTCGCCGCCGGGCTCGCGCTGCGGGAGAATCGCCCTGCGGATGCCGAGGCGCTGCTGCGGGCCGCCGTCGAGCGGCGGCCCGACCTGCACGGCGCGGCCTACGAACTGGGCGTGCTGGCCTTCCGCGGCGGCGACTACGGCCGCTCCGCCGCGCTGCTGCGCAGCGAGCTGTCGCGCAACCCGGGGCACGCCCTCGCGTGGCACGCGCTGGGCGAGACCCTGGCCGCCCTCGGGCAGCCCGCAGCGGCGGTCGAGGCGCTCAAGCGCGCCGTCTGGCTCGACAAGCGGCTGGCGCGATCCCTGCTCCTGCTGGCCAAGATCCATCTTGGCCAAGGCGGACTGGAACTCGCCGAGGCCTCCGTGCAGCGCGCTCTCGAGATCGAGCCGCGGAGCTACGAGGCGCACTTCCTGCAGAGTCGCATCCACTACAAGGCAGGCCGTCCCGACCGCGCCAAGCGGCAGCTCGCCATCGCCGAGGAGATCCGGCGAGCGGAACTGGCGGACGATCGCTAGATGGACGGCATGCACGCCACGTGCCGCCTTGACCACCGTCGACGGCGGGCGATTCATTCCATGACCTGATTACCCACAAGACCCAGCCAAGGCTAGGAGGCGGTAAGGCATGGGCGGGGTGCGCACGGAGGCGTGGAGCAGGCGGGGGACCAGCGCCTCGAGATCGTAGCGGCGGTTGAAGCGGTAGCGGAACTCGGCGAGGTAGCGCGGCAGGTGCTTGCCGTCGAACGAATGGCAGGTTCCCGCCAGGGACTGCTTGACGTTCCCCAGCATCGTGCTGACCCGGACGAAGCGGGAATCCGCGCAGCTCCGCTGCCCGCCTGCGGTGACGGTCGGCACGTGCTCGCAGCCGGCGCCGGCCACGCCCTGCAAGCAGGCCGGGCCGTCGGAATGCACCTCCGTGCCGGGCTGCAAGTGCCGCCCGGCCCACGCTGCCAGCGCCTTCTGGCGGAAGCCCGCCACGCTGCTCAGGCGCATCCTTGCCGGCTGGCCGGCGGCGCTGACCTGCGCGGCGGCCACGAACGGCGTCTTGCCCGCCGCGCCGCGACCGCGCTTGCCGCCGGTCCGCTCCCCGCCCCGGTAAGCGTCGTCCACCTGCACGATGCCGCGCAGGGGCACGCGCTCGTCGCGCTCCTTCATCACTTGCAGGAGCTTGTGCTTCACCTTCCAGGCGGTATTCCGGCTGACGCCCGGCTGCCGCGCCAGTTCCAGCGACGAAACGCCGTGCCGGCCCTGCGTCAGCAGGTGGAGCGCCAGGAACCGGACGGTCAGCGGCAGCTGGGTGGCGGCGAAGATCGTGCCGGCGACGAGGGAGGTCCGGCGGTGGCAGGCATGGCACTGCCGGAGCTTGCGGGAGCGGATGCGGCAGTGCCGCCGGGAGCCGCACTCCGGGCAGCGGAAGCCGTCCGGCCGGCGGGCGTTGAAGACGGCGTGCTCGCATGGCCCCTCGCTGCCGTAGCGCTGCAGGAACTTGCCCTGGCTGAGTCCCTTCTGGAATTGCACGCGATTGCGTTTCAGCTGCTATCCCCTTTCCTATCAGAGATTTCCGCCCTCCTTCAGTATAGCATATCCTCGGCTGACGTTCGTTGGTAATCAGGAAGACTTTTGCGCCTCTCAGTATGCAGCGAGGGTCGGCACCGGCTCCCCATTGCGATTTGCCGACGCGGAAGGGCTCGGCCGCAGTTCGTCAGGAGCCTTTCTGCACTGGTCGACTGCGGTCGGCGAGTCATCCCAACGACCGTTGTGCCTCTTGGCTGAGCACCGCCAGATTCGCTTGCCTCTGAGCCCAGTTCAAGAGAGGGAACCTAAGTGACGCGCGACACGGCGCATCGGGTATGATTGATGCTCCCCGGAGGGCCAGTTCATGAGAAGCGCGCGCTTGAACCTCGTCACGATCACAGCCGTCGCTCTCGCCGGCTGCGCGGGCGGCACCGATTCCGGGGAGCGGCGCATCTCCTTGTCCGAGCTGGAGGACAAGATCGCCGGCGGCTGGGCCGGCCAGATGATCGGCGTCAGCTACGGCGCGCCCACCGAGTTCCGGCACCGCGAGAGGATCATCCCCGAGGACGAGCTGCCGCAATGGGAGCCGGACATGATCGCGGGAGCGATCAAGCAGGACGATCTCTACGTGGACATGACCTTCGCGCAGGTGCTGGACGACAAGGGCCTGGACGCGACGACGGAGGACTTCGGCGCGATGTTCAAGGACGCCGAGTACCGTCTGTGGCACGCCAACCTGGCGGCACGGCGGGCGCTGCGGCGCGGCGTGCCCGCCACGCTGAGCGGCACGCCGAAGTACAACGCCCACGCGAACGACATCGACTTCCAGATCGAGGCCGACTTCGTGGGCCTGATGACGCCTGGGCTGCCGCAGGCCTCCAACGACCTCTGCTACCGGGCGGGCCGGGTCATGAACCACGGCGACGGCATCTACGGCGGCATGTTCGTCAGCTGCATGTACGCGGCGGCGTTCTTCGAGGACGATCCGCGCGCGCTGGTCGAAGCGGGGCTGGCCTGCCTCCCGCCGGAGAGCCCCTACGCCAAGCTCGTATCCGACGTGCTGGCGTGGTCCGAGGAGCAGCCCGAAGACTGGATCGGCGTCTGGAACGCCGTCGAGGACAAGTGGAACGCGCGCGAGCCGTGCCCCGAGGGCGCGGCCAACCCGTTCAACATCGACGCCAAGCTCAATGGCGCCTATATCGCGCTGGGCATGCTGTACGGCGAAGGGGATTTCGGCAAGACCATGACCATCTCCACGCGCTGCGGCCAGGACTCGGACTGCAACCCCGCCAGCGCCCTCGGCGTCCTCGGCGTGGCCATGGGCCTCGAGGGCATCCCGGACGAGTACAAGCGCGGTCTCGACAGGGTCGCCGACGAGAAGTTCAGCTACACCGACTATTCCTTCCGCACCATCGTCGACAGCACCGTGAAGCGCGCCGTTGCCATGGCGGAGCGGCACGGCGGAAGCGTCGACGGCGACTGGCTGACCGTGCGCACCCAGGATCCGGTTCCCGCGGAACTGGACATCTGGGACGACTACGGAGCGCCGGCGGAGCGCATCCCGGTGACCGACGAGCGATGGACGTTCAAGGGCGACTGGACAGAGAAGACGACTCCTCGCTGGGGGCACCCGAACACTGTCCGGACCAGCGACAGCAAGGGAGCCGAGGCCTCCATCGACTTCGAGGGCCGCGGAGCGATGGTCACGGGCTTCTACCTGCCCACCGGAGGCAAGGCCGACGTCTATCTGGACGGCGAGCTGAGCCGCACCGTCGACGTCTATCCGGACGAGGACCTGCAGAAGGGCGGGGAGTCCGTCTGGCACGACTACGACCTCGAAGACGGCAAGCACTCCCTGCGCGTCGTGGTGCGCGGCGAGACGTACCCCGGCTCCGGCGGCAGCGACATCGCCCTCACTCATCTGGTGGTGTTCCGATGAGCGCGACCGCGCCATTCGCGCGCCGCGGCGCGACCGCGGAGAGGCTTCCCGCGCCATGAGCGAGAGTCCGGCAATCGTCGTCATCGGCAGCCTCAACGCCGATCTCGTGCAGCAGGTCGCCCGCCTGCCCAAGCCGGGCGAGACGATCTTCGGCGGCGACCTGCAGACATTCAGCGGCGGCAAGGGCGCCAACCAGGCGTTCGCGGCCGGCCGCATGGGCGCCCGCGCCAGCATGATCGGCCAGGTCGGCGGCGACGGCCTCGCGGCGCTGCTGCTGGACAGCCTGCGCTCCGCGGACGTGCGGACCGACGCGATCGGCACTTCGGACTGCTCGACCGGCACGGCGGTGATCTTCGTGCTGCCGGACGGGGAGAACGTGATCGTCATCGCGCCGGGCGCGAACGCGACAGTCAGCCCCGCGGTCGCTGCGGACAGGCTGGGCGCGCTGCGCCCGGATGACTACTTGCTGTCGCAGCTGGAGATCCCGCTCGATACGGTACAGGCGGCCCTGGCAGCCGCCAAGGCGCGCGGGGCGACGACCGTCCTCGATCCCGCGCCGGCCCGCCCGCTGCCCGCGGAGCTGCTGCGGCACGTGGACTACCTGACGCCGAACGAGACCGAGACGCTGACGCTGCTGGGCGAGCCGGACGGGACGCTGGACGACGACGGCGCGGTCGAGCGGGCGGCCCGGCGCATCCTGGCGCTGGGACCCAAGGCAGCGGTGCTCAAGCTGGGCGCGCGCGGCTGCCTGATCGCCACCGCCAGGGATACGATGCGCGTGGCGGGATTCAAGGTCGACGCGGTGGACACCACCGCCGCCGGAGACACGTTCAACGGTGCTTTCGCCACGGCCTTGGCCGACGGGCGCCCGGCGCGGGAGGCGGCGCGGTTCGCCAACGCAGCGGCGGCGCTGTCGGTCACCCGACCCGGCGCGCAGAGCTCGGTGCCGACGCGCCGCGAAGTGGAGAGCTTCCTCGCGGAGGCGAAGACATAGGGAGGTCACGATGTTCGTTGTCGAGAGCCTGGGACTGGCGATCGCGCTGTGCATGCTCACCATGCTGGGCTGGGGTTCGTGGGCCAACACGCAGAAGCTGGCCGGCCGCGAGGACTGGCCCTTCGAGCTGTACTACTGGGACTACGCGATCGGCGTGTTCCTGACCGGCCTCGTCTTCGCCTTCACGCTGGGCAGCTTCGGCGCGGCGGGCATGGGCACGGCCGAGAACCTCGGCCAGGCGGCCGGAGGGCCGATCGCCGACGCCATGCTCAGCGGAGCTCTGTTCAACGTGGCCAACATCCTGCTGGTCGTCGCCATCGACGCCGCGGGCATGTCGCTGGCCTTCCCGGTCGGCGTCGGCCTGGCGCTGGTGATCGGCACGGTGCGCAGCTACGTCCAGACGCCCAAGGGCGATCCGGCGCTGCTGTTCGCGGGCGTGGCGCTGATCGTCGTGGCCATGGTCATGTCGGCGCTGGCCTACAGCAAGCTGCCGCCTGCGGAGGGGCGGCGCCTCGGGCGCGGCATGCTGTTCGCCGTGATCGCTGGCTGCACGATGGGCGCCTTCTATCCGCTGCTGGTGCAGTCGGTCTCGCCGGACTTCGGCTCGGTGCCGATCCAAGCCGGCTACCTGACGCCCTACACGGCGCTGCTGTACTTCGGCGTCGGGCTGCTGGCCAGCAATTTAGTGGTCAACACGGTGTTCATGAAGGCCAGCCGGAAGACCTACGGGCGCTACTTCGGCGGCGGCCCCAAGCTGCATTCCCTGGGCGTGCTGGGCGGACTGATCTGGATGGTCGCCCTGGGCCTGAACGTCATCGCCTCGGGCGTGGCCGGGCCGGCGATTTCCTACGCGCTGGGCCAGGGCGCCACTCTGGTGGCGGCGATATGGGGCGTCGTCATCTGGCGCGAGTTCAAGAGCGCGCCCAAGAGCGCGACCCCCTTCATCGTGCTGATGTTCCTCGGCTACGCCTGCGGCCTGACGCTGATCGGCGTCGCCACACTGTGAGCATCGGCAACCGTGCTTCCAAAGAGAGGACCAATGACATGAGAACCGTTTCCGCGGCGGGCGCGAGCCTGCTGGCCGTCGTTGCATTGGCCGCGTGCGGCCCGTCGCTGGGCCCGGGCGAGGCCGCGATCGGACTGGACGACCTCCGCGACCGCATCGCGGGAGGCTGGGCCGGCCAGATGGTCGGCGTGGCCTACGGGTACCCGACCGAGTTCGTCTACAACCAGCGCATCGTGCCCGAGGAGGAGATGCCCGAGTGGACGCCCGACATGGTGGAGGCCGCCTTGGACCAGGACGACCTCTACGTCGAGATGACGTTCGCCACGGTGCTCGACGAGAAGGGCCTCGACGCCACCACGCAGGATTTCGGCGACCTGCTGCGCGACGCCGGCTACCGCCTGTGGCATGCCAACCTCGGGGCGCGGCGCGCGCTGAAGCGCGGCGTGCCGGCGGAATTGTCGGGGACGCCCGCGTACAACGCCCACGCCAACGACATCGACTTCCAGATCGAGGCCGACTTCATCGGGCTGATGGCGCCGGGCATGCCGGTGGCGGTCAACGACCTCTCCTGGCGCGCCGGCCGCGTCATGAACCACGGCGACGGCATCTACGGCGGCATGTTCGTGTCGTGCATGTACGCGGAGGCCTTCTTCGAGGACGATCCGCGCAAGGTCGTCGAGGCCGGCCTGGCTTGCATGCCCCCGCAGAGCCCCTACGCCCAGCTGATCGCCGACGTGCTGGAGTGGTCCGCGGAGCACCCCGACGACTGGCTGGCGACGTGGCAGCTGATCGCCGACAAGTGGGACAAGCGCGAGCCCTGCCCGAACGGCGCGCTGCGCGCCTTCAACATCGACGCCAAGCTGAACGGCGCCTATATCGCGCTCGGCCTGCTGTACGGCCAGCGGGACTTCGAGCGCACGCTGCGGATCTCCACCCAGGCGGGCCAGGACTCCGACTGCAATCCGTCGAACGCCTGCGGCATCCTCGGCGTGATGACGGGCTACGCGGCGATGCCGGAGCGGTTAACGAGCGGTATCCCGGCCATTTCCGAGAAGAAGTTCAGCTTCACCGACTTCACCTTCCCCGGCATAGTCGAGAGCACCCAGAAGCGGGCGATCGCCTTGGCCGAGCGCCATGGCGGGCGCGTGGAGGGAGGCGCCCTCGTCGTGCGCAAGCAGGAGGCGGTGCCGGCCGAGCTGGAGCTTTGGGACGACTACGGCTCGCCGATGGAGCGCGTTCCGGCCGCGGACCGCCGCTGGCGCTTCAGGGGGGCATGGAAAGATCAGCTCATCACCGACCGCCGCGGCACCGAATGGAGGGGCAAGCTCGCGACCCGCAAGGGCGCCCAGGCCACGATCACATTCGAGGGCACCGGCGCGATCATCTCCGGGCCGTACCTGCCGACCGGCGGCAGGGCCGAGGTCTACCTGGACGGCGAGTTGCACAAGTCGGTCGACGTCTACCCGGACGAGGACAGCCGCAAGTACGGCGACTCCGTGTGGCACGCCTTCGGCCTCGAGGACGGCCGGCATACCGTCCGGCTAGTGGTGTCCGGCGAGCCGGCCGAGGGGTCGCAAGGCAACGACGTGGTGGTCGAGAACCTGATCGTGTTCCGCTAGGCCGCGACCGAGGCCAAGGAGGATCCCAGACATCATGCCCCACGCAGGAACGACTTCGCGCCGCAATTTCCTCGGCGCCGCGGCGGCCGGAACGCTAGCGGCCTCCGCCCAGGCCCAGGCGGTCGATCTCGACCGCCTGCTGGCGATCCCAGGGCCGGGGCGTGTCCGAGTCGTGCTCGACACGGACACCTACAACGAGATCGACGACCAGTACGCCGTCGCCTACAGCCTGCTGTCGCCGGAGCGGATGGCAGTCGAGGCGATCTACGCCGCGCCGTTCGTCAACGACCGCTCGGCGAGCGCAGCCATCGGCATGGAGAAGAGCTACGAGGAGATTCTGCGGCTGCTGGACTTCCTGCCCGATGCGACGAGGCGGCCGGCGTTTCGCGGATCGAGCCGCTTCATGGAGGGCAAGGGCAAGCCGGTCGAGAGTCCAGCCGCCAAGGATCTGATCGAGAAGGCGCTGCAGCCCTCCGACGAGCCGCTGTACGTGCTGACGATCGGCTGCCCGGTGAACGTGTCCTCCGCGATCCTGATGGAGCCCAGGGTCAAGAGCAGGATCGTGGTGGTGTGGCTGGGCGGGACCACGCACTACTGGCCCTCGGCGCGCGAGTTCAACTTGATGCAGGACGTGCCAGCGTCGCAGGTGCTGTTCGACAGCGGAGTGCCCCTGGTGCAGATCCCGACCAAGAACGTGTCCGAGCACTTGCGGACGACGGTGCCGGAACTGGGCGAGCACATGCGCGGCCGGTCGCGCATCGGGGACTATCTCTACGGCCAGTTCCTGCAATACTTCGCCGTGCGGACGAAAGGGAAGCCGCGAGGATATCCGTACTCGAAAGTGATCTGGGACATCTCGGCGATCGCGTGGCTGATCGAACCCGCGTGGGTGCCGTCGGAGATCGTGCCGAGTCCTGTGCTGACGGACGACATGCGCTGGGACAGCGCCGCCGGCCGCCACAACATCCGGGCAGCGAACAACCTCAACCGGGACGCGGTCTTCAACGACCTGTTCGACCGCCTGGCGGCCGTCGAGTCGTAGCTGGCCGTCGCCGCGGGCGAGAGCACTGCGAGCGGCACCGCGCCACGAGCCCGCGAGGCGCCGTAGCACGACCACTGCGAGTCTGGGACCGAGCCCCTACAGGGTGCGCCGGCGCATCCACTCGCTCGGCGGCTCGTCGATCCGCATCTCCCAGCCGAGCCCTCCCTCCGCCCCCCCAATCGCGGGCGCAGCTTCGGTCGCCGCGCACTGCTCCTCCAAGGCAGCTGCGGCCACGCCGGGCCGCCGCGGATATAGCCGCCGGAAACCGGTCGGGTTGCGCATCGGAAAGCCCCCGGGGGTCCCGCCGACCCTTTCCGCTGGCATCTGATCTCCGGCGAGTGCGTCGCACGGGGCAGCGATGCAGCGACACCTCGATTGGTACATTGATAGTCCAAGTCAAGGCGCAAATCCGTAGCATCTCGCGACAAACAGGATGGCCGGGCCGGCAGGTCGGCCGGGCAAGCTGCAAGGGAGCGCCGCCCAGCAGAGGAGAGCAATCGAATGCGACGAGCAACGCCATGGATCGCCATCGTGGCGCTGGCAGTGTCGGCCTTGTCCGGCGGACTGCGCGCGGAGGAGCGGAGCATCAGCCACGACGAGTTGATTGATAAGGTGTCCGGCTTCTGGATCGGCCAGCTGCTGGGCAACTACATGGGCTTCCCGTTCGAGAACAAGTATGTCGAGGAGCCCGTCCCGGTTCTCGTGGACCGCGTGTACACCGCCGACTACGACGGCGATCCGGCCCTCATGATCAACACCAGGGACCGTCGCGGCCACGTTCCGGTCCTCCTCGGCTCGCTGGGCGGCGCCTTCAGCGACGACGACACCGACATCGAGTTCGTCACCCTGCACGCCGTCGAGAAGTACGGACTCGATATCACGTACGCCGAGATCACCGAAATGTGGAAGACCCACATCAATCACTTCATCTGGGTCGCCAACCGCGAGGCGCGCGACCTGATGGAGAAGGGCATGGTGGCCCCCGACACCGGCCGCAAGGAGAACAACCGCCACTGGTTCCAGATCGACCCGCAGCTGGTCAACGAGATCTGGAGCGCGTTCTACCCCGGCATGACCGCCCAGGCCGCCCAGCGGGCGGAGTGGGGAGCGCGCATTACCAACGACGACTGGGGCACCCACCCGACCGTCGCCTACGGCGCGATGATCAGCGCGGCGTTCTTCGAGCAGGACGTGGAGAAGCTGGTGGAGATCGGCGCGGCCGCGGTGCCCGACGAGGGCCCCTTTGCCGAGGGCCTGCGCGACGTGGTGCGTTGGCACGGCGAGAACGACGACTGGCGCGTCACTCGCCAGAAGATCCACGACAAGTACTACGCCTACAAGAAGGGCGACTTCGAAGCTCCGGTCAGCGTGGTCTCCTCGCTGGTGAACGGGCTGGTCGGCATCATGGCCGTGCTCTACGGCGAGGGCGACTACATGCGCACCGTCGGCATCGCCACCTCGGCGGGGTACGACTGCGACAACCAGGCCGCCACCGCCGGCGGCCTGATCGGCGTGCGCAACGGCCTCAGCGGCATGGGCAGCGCCGCGACGCAGCTGACCATAGACATCGCCGCGTGGCAGCGGCGGCCGTGGACGAAGCCCTTCAACGACGAGTACGTGAACATCTCGCGCGACGAGCTGCAGCTGCGGACGCCGATCAGCGAGATTGTCGAGCGCATCGCCGCCGTCGCCAAGGACGCGATCCTGGAGAACGGCGGCCGGATGGAGAAGCGCGACGGCGAAGTCGTCTACGTCGTCCAGACCGACTTCTGAACTTGAACTGCGGCCGGGGCGCCGCCAGGCGCCCCGGCGTTACGCGATCAGCTCTTCGATCACGCGGGCCGGAAACTGGTCCGTGAGCCGCTCGTCCAGGCCGTGGCGACGGTACACCAGATCGCGTGCGCTCATGCCCAGCAGGTGCAGCACGGTGGCGTGCAGGTCATGCACGCTGACCGGGTTCTCGACGGCGTGGTTGCCCAGCTCGTCGGTCGCGCCGTAGACGGTGCCGCCCTTCGCCCCGCCGCCGGCCAGCCACAGCGAGAAGCCGTTGGGGCCGTGATCGCGGCCTAGCCGCGTCGTGTCGGTCGCGTCGCCCTGCCCCAGAGGCAGCCGTCCGAACTCCCCGCCCCAGACCACCAGCGTGCTGTCGAGCAGGCCGCGCCGCTTGAGGTCCGCCAGCAGGGCCGCCGTGGGCCGGTCGGTCTTCTCGCAGGAGTAGCGCAAGCTCTTGTCCAGCTGCGTGTGGGCGTCCCAGATTTGCTCCTCGATGTAGAGCTGCACGAAGCGCACTCCGCGCTCGACGAGGCGGCGCGCCATCAGGCAGCGCGTGCCGTAGGAACGCGTCGGCTCGTGATCCAGGCCATATTCCTGCTTGGTCTGCTCGCTTTCCTGCGCCAGGTCCAGCGCGTCGCTGGCCTCGACCTGCATGCGCGCCGCCAGCTCGTAGCTGGCGATGCGCGCGGCGAGATCCGGCTCGCCGGGGCGTCGCTCGAGGTGCGCCCGGTCCAGCCGGCGCAGGAGGCGACGCTCGATCTCCAGCACCGCGCCCGGCCACTCCGGTCGCGGGTCGAGATTCAGCACGGGCGAGCCTTCGGAGCGGAAGCGCGTGCCCTGGCAAACGGGCGGCAGCCAGCCCGCGCGCCAGTTGTGGATGCCGCTGATGGGCAGGCCCTTGGGATCGTCCAGCACCACGTAGGCCGGCAGGTTGCGGTTCTCGCTGCCCAGGCCGTAGGCGATCCACGCGCCCATCGTCGGGCGGCTGCCGAGCAGCCGGCCGGTGTGGATCATGTTCAGCGCGGGCTCGTGGTTGGGCGTGTCCGTGCGCAGCGAGCGGATCAGCGCGATGTCGTCGGCGTGCCGGGCGGTGTGCGGCAGCAGCTCGGAGAAGTCGAGTCCGGACTGGCCGTGCTTGGCGAAGTTGTACGGCGACGGCAGGATGCCCGCGTTCTGCTGCGGGCTGACCGCCACGGCGGTGAGGTCGCGGCTGGGCGTCTTGCCGACGTACTTGGCCAGCGCCGGCTTGGGATCGAACAGGTCGACCTGGCTGGGACCGCCGTTCATGAACAGCTGGATCACCGCCTTGGCGCGGGGCGCGAAATGCGGCTGCTTCGGCGACAGGTCGAAGGCGGCCGACTCCGCGCCGGCGGCGCGCGCCGCGGAGGGCGACAGCAGGTCGGCGCCCAGCAGGTAGGCCAGGCCGGCCCCGTGCAGGCCGTCGCTGACGCGCGCGAACAGGTCGCGGCGCGTGAGCGCCGAGCGACCCCCTGCGGGCCGCGAGTAGGTAGGGGATGTTCTCTGCGGCATCGTCCGGCCTCAGTCGATGAACGCGAACTCGGCGGAGTTCAGCAGGGTGTGGGACAGGTTCGCGAGGGCCAGCCAGCGCGCGGTCTGGGCGACGGGCGCGTCGCGCCCGTCGCCGCGCAGCCGCTCCGACCAGTGGCCGGACAGCTCGTCCAAGACCGCCAGGGAGTCGCTCGCCTCGGCTTCCGTCGGCAGGCGCGACAGGGCGCGCAGGTAGGCGGCGTCGAGCTGCGCCCGCGCGTCGGCGCCCGCGCCGTCGATGACCCGGCCGGCCATGTGGCGCGCCAGCTCCCAGGCCCATTCGCTGTTCATCAACTGCAGCGCCTGGGTGGGGACGTTGGACTGGCCGCGCACGATGCAATTCGGCGTCATCTGCGGGAAGTCGAAGGCTTCCAGCAGCGTGATCGGCGTGCGCGGCCGCTGCAGCGTGTAGATGCTGCGGCGGTACCCGCTTGGCGAGCCTTCGGCGAGCGCCTCCCCGGTGTCCTTGACCTCCAGCGGCTCGGGCGGTCCGTACCGGGCCGGGTCGAGCCGCCCCCCGGCGCGCAGCATGGAATCGTGGAGCTGCTCGGCGTCCATCCGCCGCAGCGGCATGCGTGCGAGCAGGATATTGCCGGGATCTGCGTCCGGGGCGGACCCGCCCTTGCGCGAGGCCTGGCGGTACGCGGTGGAGGTAGTCATCAGGCGCTGCATGTGCTTGACGCTCCAGCCGCTGCGCACGAATTCGGTAGCCAGCCAGTCCAGCAGTTCCGGATGCGACGGCGGCTCGCCTTCGCGCCCGAAATTGTCCGGCGTGGACACCAGGCCCCGCCCGAAGTGGCGCATCCACATGCGGTTCACCATCACGCGGGCCGTCAGCGGATGCCCTGGCTGGGTCAGCCAGCGCGCCAGGGCGAGGCGCCGCCCGCTGCTGTCGGCGTCGGGCCAGGGAGGAAGCACCTCGTAAGGGGCGATGCCGCCGCTCGCCGCCGCGGGCACGCCCGGCTCCACCGGAGAGCCCGGACTCATCGCGTCCCCGCGCAGCAGCACGTAACTGATGGGCGGCTCGCCCTCCAAGTCCACGAGCGCGCGAACCCCCGGCTCGGGCTCGAGTTGGCCCTTGAGTTCCGCGATCTGCTCCTTGAGTTCCTCGGCTGCCTGCTTGAAGGGCTCGAAGCTCTCGCCGAGCACGTACAGGGAGACCTCCAATGTCCCCTTGAACTGCTTCGCCAAGTAGCGCTGTACCTCGGTTCGCTCCTCCTCGGGCGTGTCGGCCAGCGCACGCAAGTCCGCGCGCACCGTCTTGGGCAGCCGCTCCAGGCGTTCCTCGAGCAGCTGCTTGCGGTAGGGAGCCGCGGCCTTCTCCAGCGCGGCCTCGAGGCGCTCGATCTTCTCTTGCAGGGGAGCGTTGGCCTTCGCGATCTCCCGCTTCTCGCTCTCCACGCCGATGTCCAGCTCGCGATCCTTCGGCTGCAGCCACTCGTAGGGGTCGTAGGCCGCTTGCAGGATCGCCGCCAGGGCGTAGTAGTCGCGCTGCGAGATCGGGTCGTACTTGTGGTCGTGGCAGCGGGCGCAGCCGACGGTCAGGCCCAGCACGCCGGACCCGAGGATATGCACCTCGTCCGCGATGATGTTCATGCGCTCGCCCAGGAACGCGAACTCGATCTCCCAGGTCGGGTCGGGAGCCGTGCGCAGGAAGCCGGTGGCCGCCAGGCGCTCGACCAGGTCGGGCGTCATCTCCCGGTCCCTCCACGGGGCCAGCTCGTCGCCGGCGACCTGCTCGGTGAGAAATTCGTCGAACGGCTTGTCCTGATTGAATGCCCGGATGACGTAGTCGCGGTAGCGCCAGGCGTTCTTGCGCTCCGGCGCGTACTCGCCGTAGCCCTCCGTGTCGATGTAGCCGGCCACGTCCAGCCAGTGCCGGGCCCACCGCTCGCCGTATTCCGGCGCGTCGAGCAAGCGGTCGATGAGGCGCTCGTAGCGGGTCGCGGGATCGTCGTCGAGGTAGCGCTCGACCACTTCCGGCAAGGGAGGCATGCCGGTCAGGTCGAGGTAGGCCCGGCGCAGCAATGCCAGCGGCTCCGCCTCGTCGGAGTAGGCCAGACCTTCGCCTTCCAGCCGCCGCAGCAAGAAGGCGTCGATGGGATTCGCCACGAGCGACTGGTGGGCGACATCGGGAACCGCCGGGCGCACAGGAGGCCGGAATGCCCAGTGGTCGCTGCCCTCTTGCTGCCGTGCAGAGGCACCCTTCGGCGACGGTTCCCTGGCCGGCGCGGGCCGCGCGCCGAGCGCCACCCAGCGTCGGAGGGTCGCCACTTCCGCATCGGTAGGGTTCCGCACCGCGTAGTCGTACTGCATGTCCGGCGGCGGCATCTCCCCAGCCTCGACCCTGCGGATGATCAGGCTCTCGTCGGGCTTGCCGGGCACCAGCGCGGGCCCGGAGTCGCCGCCGACCAGCCGGGCCTCCTGCGTCCGCAAGTCCAAGCCGCCGCGTTGCTCGCGGTTGCCGTGGCACACCACGCAACGGGCTTGGAAAATGGGCAGCGCGTCGCGCTCGGTGACCAGCGCTATTCCGAGCTCGTCCGCCTCGCGCGCGACGCCCTCATCGATCCATTGCCGGATCAATGCGATGTCGCCCTCGGCCAAGGCGCCGTCCCCGGGAGGCATGGTGCCGGCGGCGACGCGCGCAACGAGCAGGCTCTCGGCCGAGGATCCGACCTCGATGGCTGGCCCCGACGCGCCGCCCTCGAGCATCGCCCCCACGTTGCGAAGGTCGAGGTCCTGCTGCGGCGCTTCCGCGCCGTGGCAAGCCAAGCAATGGGCCTCGAAAATGGGCAGGATATCCTGTTGGAAGGTCGGTGCCTTTCCTGCACGAGCCGCGGCGGCGCCCGACAGAAGCACGACGACAAGAGATAGAGGGGCCAGCGGACGCATGCGCGGGCGGCCTGCCGCCATTGCCTGGCGCGCAGCCGAACTGCGCCGATCCTACCAACGCCCCCGAGGCGTGTCAACGCGCCGCGGCTGGTGGCAGGCCGCCTTGTCTCGCCGTAGGGCGCCGGACACCAGATGGCAGTTGACAGAGGCCATCCGCACGGGTTAAGGTATTTGGCGCCACGGGAGTCCCTCACATCTAGGGGCCTCGCCCTTGACTCGGCCCGAGGAGGTGCTGACATGACTTTTCGGAGATTCGCCGCAATGGCGATCTTTTCCTTGGTATTGGTTCCCCTCGGCGCGGCGCAGATCCTGCTGCGCGGCACCATCAGCGGGCTCGTGACCGACAGCACGGGCGCGGTTCTCGTCGGCGCCTCGGTCACGCTGACCGACGTGGCCCGCAATCAGACCTACGTCGGCACGACGAACGACGGAGGCCTGTACTCGTTTCGCAACATCGTGGCCAGCACCTACCAAGTCGAGGTCGAGCGCGAGGGCTTCAAGACCGGCGTGTCCGACCTCATCGTGATCTCGACCAACGACAACGTTCGCGTGGACATGGCCCTGCAGGTCGGCGAAGTGACCGAGACCGTGGAAGTGACCACGGCGGCGCCGCTGATCCAGACCGAGGAGACGGTGGTGGGACAGGTCGTGGACGAGACCCTCGTCGAAGCGCTTCCCGCTCTGGGGCGCAACTTCCTGGCCTTCTCGACGCTGGCCCCGAACGTCAGTTCCTTCCCGCGCTCGGGCGCGGCCAACGCCACCTGGTCGGTGGGTTCGCACCATACCGTCGGGGGCATCGCCATCCAGGTCGGCGGCGGCGGCGACAACGGCCTGTACATGAACGGCGTCAACATCAACGACTCGTGGCTCGGCGGAACGCAGTATTCGCCTTCGATGGAGAACGTCACTGAGGTCAAGGTCGACACGGCGAACTTCTCGGCCGCCAGCGGTCGCGACATCTCGACGACCAACGTGGTGACCAAATCGGGCACCAACGAGTTCCACGGTGGCTTCTTCGAGTACCTCTCGAACGAGGCCCTGAACGCCTGGGATCCGTTCACCAAGGCCGAGTCGGAGCCGGGCCAGCGCAAGGACAAGCTGCAGCGCAATCAGTTCGGCGGCAACATCGGCGGCCCTGTCGTGCTGCCGGGCGTGTTCAACGGACGCAACCGGGCGTTCTTCTTCGTCGGCTACGAGGGCTTCGACAACAACAGCGGCAGCGTGGACTCCGGCTCGTTCGGCGGCAGCAACCTGTTCCGCGTGCCGACGGCGGAGGAGCGGCAGGGCGACTACAGCGGCTTGGTCAACCGCTTCCCGAACGATCCCAACGTGCTGCTGTACAACCCGTTCACGACCCGCTTCGACGCGGACGGCAATAGCATCAGGGACCGGGTGGTGAACAACGACCTGCGCACGACCGGCATGATCAATCAGGACGCGCTCGCGCAGATCAACGACATCTACCCGCAGTCCAACGGTTTCTCGAACCCCAACAACCCGGACGACCTGCGCAACCACAGGGTGATCTCCAAGCGGACCAACTATAACTGGCGCATCGACTCGCGCTTCGACTACCGCATCACCGACAACGACAACGTCTACGTCGCCTACTCCGAATCGCTGGGCCTGGACGATAACCGCGGCGGACTGTTCCCGGACCTGGATCGCAATGTCGAGGACTCCTCGTACGTCATCTCGGCGAGCTACGCGCGCGTGTTCACGCCCACGCTGACGAACGACTTCGTGTTCGGCTGGACCCGGCCGGGGCTGAAGAGCGTCGACCAGGGGACGCTGGACAAGCTGGCGCAGCCCGACTCCCCGCGCAACCGCTACTTCAGAAATATCGGCGCCCCTGGCGCCGCGGACTTCGGCGTTCACAGCATCAATGTCGGCAGCGGATATAGCGACCACGGCATCGGCGGGGTGACCATCTTCGACAACCCCGGGCTGCAGTTCGGCAACAACGCCAGCTGGCTCAAGGGCGCCCACTCCATCAAGTTCGGCTTCAGCTACATCAGCAAGGGCGAGCGGGTCCTTGGCCTTGGCGGTCGCTCGGTGGGCTTTACCGAGCAGTTCACCAGGGCCGGCAGCATCGATTCCTCGCTGGGCGGCGACAGCATGGCCTCCTGGATGCTGGGCCTTCCCAGCAGCATCCGGAGTCCGTTCACTTTCGGCGGCGAGGAGCCTTGGCGGACGGCGTGGAACGACGTGTGGGGCGCCTATATCGCCGACAAGTGGCAAGTCTCTCCCAAGCTGACCCTGAACCTGGGCCTGCGCTGGGACACCATCATCCCGACCTACTCTCCGAGCGACTACTGCTGCGCGATCCTTGACCAGAGCTATCCGGGGTGGCAACTAGTGGTTCCCGGTCGCGCGGACGGCTGGCCGCGCAAGGCGCTCTCGTCGGACAAGAACAACCTGGGGCCGCGGGTCGGCGTCTCGTACCGGATCCAGCCGGGCTTCGTGGTCCGCGCCAGCTACGGGCTGTTCTACCAAGGCGGGATCAGCGAGTTGCGCGCCCGGACGACGGGCAACGTGCCGGAGGCCGGAGGCCAGGCAGTGAGCAACTCAGCGCTGGGCGTCCCCGACGACCAGCCGGTGCTGACCTTCGGGGACATCTTCAATCCCAGCAGGGACTTGGTGCTGGGCAACTTCCCGGTGAGCACGGGCACGGGCACGGGCTACTACGAGTTGCCGTACAGCTGCACCGGCGAGTGCCACTTGATCGACCAGCAGTCCCAAGTCGATCCGTACTACCAGCGGTGGATGATCGACATCCAGAAGAGCCTCGGTCAGGACATGGTGCTGTCGCTGTCCTACCAGGGCGCCCGCGGAACGAAGCTGCCGTACCGCGAGGCGGTGAACGCACCGCCGTACCGCACCGGCTGGCCAGACGATGCGGACTTCGTCGACCAGTTCCGTCCGAACTCGATCGGGCGCTTCCGCGACATGCGCGTCATCCGGCACGGCAACAACTCGTTCTACAACGCCGGCACGATCAAGCTCGAGCGGCGCTTCAACCACGGCCTGCAATTCACCACGCACTACACGTGGTCGAAGACGGTCACGGATCCGGTTCTGTTCGCCGCGGAGTACCTGGAGCTGTGGCGCACGGTCGGCGCGGCGCTGCAGTGGGACTACAACCGCCATCTGGGGCGCGGCGAGGCGGAATACTCGCATCCGCACCGCTTCGTCAGTGCCGTGGTGTGGCAGCCGGAGTGGGGCAAGGCCCTGCCGGCGATTCCGAAGGCGCTGCTGCACGGCTGGCGCACCAGCGTGATCACCACCTTCGAGTCGGGCAACACCTGGACGGTCTTCAACGACCAGACATCGGCCCGCGACTTCGAGCCGAACCTGCCCAATCGCGTCGGCGACCCGAACTTGCCGCGCGGCGAGCGCAGCCCGAATCGCTTCTTCGACGTCAGCGCTTTCGCCGACCCCGGCATCGACGTGAAGGGCAACGCCGGCCCCGGCTTGGTGCGCGGCCCCGGGCTGAACAACTGGAACCTCAACCTGGCCAAGACGTTCAGCGCGACGGAGCGGTGGAACGTCGAGGTGCGCGCAGAAATGTACAACGTGTTCAACCACACGCAGTTCAAGAACATCAACACCACCTTCTCGACGTTCTCGGCACGAACTTCGGCTGGGTCACCGGCACGCGCGACGGCCGGTTCATGCAGTTGGGCCTGCGCGTGACGTTCTAACGCGGAAGAACGGCGGTCGCCGCGGCAAGCGGCGACCGCCATGCGACAGCCGGGCTGCCCGCTCTACGCGACATCCTTCCGCGCGCCCGAGCCCAGTTCACTGGGCGGCCGGCGGCCGCTCGCTCGCCGAAGCGGTGCGCTGGCTGCCAAGGATCGAAACCGATCCACTTCGGAACCGCGGCCTGCAGGTCGCGCCACTGCACGCAGCCGACGGCGCTGAGGCAGCCGGGACTCGTCGCAGCCCGGCACCGGCGTCTCGACTGGAGGCCCTAGTGACTCGACGTTCGCGGTCCGGTTCCTGATCGGCTTGTCGACCTCTCGCGGCGCGGAGGCGCCGCGCTTCCTGGCGGCACTGGTTCGAAGCGTGCCGCCCCGATCGGTGCGGTAGCGGGGCCTAGGGCGCTCTGCGCTCTACGCGAGAATCTCGCGCACGACCCGTCCATGCACGTCGGTCAGCCGGAAGTCGCGCCCGTCGAAGCGGTAGGTCAGCCGCTCGTGGTTGAACCCGAGCAGGTGCAGGATCGTCGCGTGCAAGTCGTGGATGTGCATGCGGCCCTCGACGGCATGGTAGCCGAACTCGTCGGTAGCGCCATGCACGATGCCTCCGCGGACGCCGCCGCCAGCCATCCACATCGTGTAGCCGTAGGGGTTGTGGTCGCGCCCGTCGCTCTCCGCGAATGGCGTGCGACCGAACTCGCCGCCCCATAGCACCAATGTCTCGTCCAGCAACCCGCGTGACTTGAGATCCTTGAGCAGGCCCGCGATCGGCTTGTCGATCTCCCGCGCCGATGCGTAGTGGCGCCGCGCCACTTGGCGGTGGTGGTCCCACTTCTCCTCGTGGCCGCTGTGCGTGCATTGCACGAAGCGCACGCCCTTCTCCACCAGTCTCCGAGCCAGCAGGCACTGCCAGCCGAAGTCCCCGGTCAGGGATCGTCGAGGCCGTAGAGCTGCTTGACGGCGGCGGTCTCGCCGGACGTGGAGAGCGCCTCGGGCGCCTCCATCTGCATGCGGAAGGCCAGCTCCAGCGACTGGATGCGCGCCTCCAGCGCCGCGTCACGGGTCTTGTCGAGCGCGTGGCGACGGTTGATCTTCTGCAGCATCTCCAGCTCGTAGCGCTGCTGGTCGGACGTGAGGTGCTCGTTGGCCAGATGCTCGATGGGCTCCCGCTTGATCTGGTCCACGTCCATCGGCGCGTAGCCGATCGGCGTGCCTTGGTACGCCGACGGCAGGAAGGCCGAACTCCAGTTCTTGCCTCCCCCATGCCACAGGGTCGGCTTGATGGTGATGAATCCCGGCAGGTTGCGGTTCTCCGAGCCCAGCCCGTACAGCACCCAGGAGCCGAGGCTGGGCCGCGTGAAGTTGAACGCGCCCGTGTGCAGCTGCAGCATCGCGCCGCCGTGGTCGACGGCATCGCCGACCATCGAGCGCACCACGCAGATGTCGTCCACGCGGCCGCCCACGTGGGGGAACAGCTCGCTGACCGGCGTCCCGCACGCGCCGCGGGCCTGAAATTCGAACGGCGACGGCATCAGGCCGCCGACCTCGTCCTCGGGCGTGAACGAGACCTCGCGCTTGAGGGGCAGCGGCTCGCCGGCGTCGGCCAGCAGGCGCGGCTTGGGGTCGAAGGTGTCGATGTGCGACGGCCCGCCGTGCATGAACAGGAAGATGACCTGCTTCGCCCGCGGAGCGAAGTGGGGCTGGCGTGGCGCGGTCGGCTCGTCCGCGCGCGACGCTCCGAGCAGCAGGTCTTCCTCGGCGAGCAGGCCCTGCAGCGCCAGCGCGCCGAAGCCCGCCCCGGCGCGGCGCAGCATTCGCCGGCGCGAAAGCGGTAGGAACTGGGCTGCCTGGCTCATGCTACTCCTCAGTTGACGTGGTTGAACTCGTTCGAGCCTAGCAGCAGGCGGCAGAAGCTCCGCCAGCGCTCCAGCCGCTCGTCGTCCGCGTCGTCGGCAACGGGGTATTGGGCCATGTAGGCAACGGCTTCGTCGACCTCGCGCGGTCGCGCCTCGCGCGTCAGCGCCAAGCGGTACGCCCGCTTGACGCGCTCCCTGTCGGGGGACTCTCTGTCGGTCAGCAGGTGGCTCGCCATCGAGGCCGCGCGGACATGCACGAAGTCGCTGTTCATGAAGTACAGCCACTGCGGCGCGATGCTCGTCTTGGATCGGGCGGCGATGCTGGCGGACGGGTCGGCGAAGTCGAACAGCGTCAGCAAGCCCGGCAGCCTGTTGCGGTAGATCGGCAGGTAGACGGTGCGCCGCCGGGTGTCGTCCGGATGCAGGTAGGCGTTCTTGAAGCCGTACGAATCTAGGCTGTCGGTGAGCGCGCCGCCCATCGCTAGGTCGAGGGAGCTGTCGACCCCCAGCAGCGCGTCGCGCATTTCCTCGACGGTCAGCCTGCGCCGGCTGAAACGGGACCAAAGACGGTTGGAAGGATCCTCCGCCCAAGCCTCGTCCGTGACAGTGCTCTGGCTGCGGTAGGCGCTGGAGAGCATGATCAGCCGGTGCATCGCCTTCAGCGACCAGCCGTCGGCCACGAACCGCCCCGCCATGTAGTCGAGCAGTTCCGGATGGCTGGGCCGCTCGCCCATGAGGCCGAAATTGTTGGGCGTGCGCACCAGCCCCTCGCCGAAGTGCCAGTGCCAGAGCCGGTTCACGATCACGCGTCCCGTGAGCGGATGGTCGCCGCTCGCGATCCATTCCGCCAGCCGGAGCCTGCCCTCGCTGTCAGGAACGGGCTGCTGGTCCTCGCCGGCCAGAATCGCGGGGAACTGCCGGGGAGCCGGCTCTCCGGGCTGGTTGTGGTTGCCCCGGACGAAGACGCGCTGCTCGACGCTCTCTCCGCGGCCTACGGCATAAGCCATTGGCGGCTCGGGGAGGGCCGACTCCTCCAGCTGGGTCTGCTGCTTGCGGAGGTCGGCTACGCGCTCGCCGGCCGCCGGGGGGAGAATCGCGTCGACCAAGCGGTTGGGGATCGCGAAGGGTCCGTCCGCTCTCCGCGCGCCCTCGTCCATGCCGGCAGCCGAGAGCGTGACCTCGGAGAAGAACCGGTCCACTCCGGGGGCCAAGTCCGGCCCCTCGGGGAACTCGCCGGCGCCGTCCCAGCCCTCGATCTCGACGCGCCACGCGGCCAGCTGGGCGATCCAGTCCTCTCCTCTGGCGCGGAACCTGCGCTGGTACTCGGCGGCCGTCGCGGCCCGCTCATGGTCGCCGGCCTCGTGCCACTCCTTCAAGTGCAGTCGGAGGTCGTCGCCGGGCTCCAAGTACTCGGCCCACAGCTGCAGCACCTCGCAGTCCAAGCCCTCGCGATCGCCGACGATCGCGGCATCCGCGCCGCTGGCGTAGACCTCGTGCGCCGCGACCATGTAGTCCGCCAGCCGCGAACTGCGACGCTCGAGGACGTACCGGTAGCGCTCCAAGTCGATGATCGACTTGACCCTCCGCTTGACGTGGCCGATCCTGTCCTGATGGTCCCTGTAGCGCCGGTAGACCTCCTCGGCGACGAGCGGCTCGAAGTGAACCTTCGAGACCGTCATCGCCGGATCGAGGCTCGCGAAGTTCCTGGCGCTGGCGTAGATGCCGGCCAGCGAGTAGTAGTCCTTGGTGGCGATCGGATCGAACTTATGGTCGTGGCAGCGGGCGCAGCCCACCGTCAATGCCATGAACACCTTTCCTGTCGTGTCGATCTGCTCGTCGATCACGTCGTACTTCATCTTGACCTTGTCCTGCTGGACAAGCGGCTTGGTGCCCACGGCCAGGAAGCCCGTGGCGATGATGCCCTTGCGATTCACCGCTTCCGCTCCGCCGGGCGGCAGGTGGTCGCCGGCGAGCTGCTCGACGATGAATTGGTCGTAAGGGGTGTCGCGATTCCAAGCGTCGATGACGTAGTCGCGATAGCGCCAAGTGTGCGGCAGCTTGATGTCGTCGTCGAGTCCGGTGGAGTCGGCGTAGCGCGCGATGTCGAGCCAGTGCCGACCCCATTTCTCGCCGTATCGCGGCGAACCGAGCAGGCGGTCGACCAGCCGCGCGTAGGCGCCCGGGGCCGTGTCCGCCAGGAAGGTCTCGATCTCGGCTTCCGTCGGAGGCAGGCCGTGCAGGTCGTACTTGGCCCGGCGCAGCAAGGTCAGGTCGTCGGCCGCGGAAGGGGGCGCAAGCCCGTGCCGCTCCAGCTTCGCCAGGATGAAGCGGTCGACCGGCGTGCGCACCCACTCTTCCTGCATCACGGCAGGAGGCTGGTGGGGTCGCACGGGCTGGAAGGACCAGTGACCCGTCTGCTCGGCAGTCCACTCGGGACTCGCGGACTGGGACGGCGAAACGGTCACGGCCCGAGCGCCGGGCCATGGCGCGCCCATTTCGATCCAGCGGGCCAGCGCCGCAATCTCGCCGACGGGCAGCTTGCCGGTCGGCGGCATCTTGATGTCGCCCTCGTAGCGCACCGCCGCCAGCAGCCGGCTGCTCGCTGGATCGTGCTCCGAGAAGACGGGACCGGAGTCCCCGCCCCGGTAGAAGGCTTCGGGCGTGTCCAGTGCCAGGCCGCCGGTTTGCACGTGCTCGCCGTGGCAGGCGGAGCACTGTTCGACGAGCAGCGGGCGAATGTCCCGCTCGAAGAATTCGATCTGCTCCGGCGTGGCGGCTGCTGCCGCCGCCGCCAACGCGAATCCGGCTGCCGCCGCGAAGCTACATGGGTCTCGATACGCCAACTTGTCGCCGCTCGCAGGCCAGCGTACTACACAACCAAGGCGTGGTGCTATGCGGCATGCGCGAAATCCGCGATTGACCCGCCACCGGCGGAGGCAGATCGTTGAATTTCAGCGCCGACTCGCTGTCGGTGCCGGGATTGAGGAGCGGGTCGGCCCGCAGCACGGTGCCGCCGGATGCGAATTCTTGCGCTGGCGGAACCAGCGGGTGCCGCCAGCAGTAACGGATTCAGCGGGGCGCTACGCCGGAACCTTGAGCGCCGGCGCGGGATCCTCGGCCTCGCCCAGATCGTCGAGACCCGGGGCGTAAACCGCCTTCGCGATGCCGAGCTTCATCAGGACCCAGATCTGAATGAAGCTGATGTCCAACTCGTACCACGCCATGCCGTGCCGCGCGGAGACAGGGTGCGCGTGATGGTTGTTGTGCCAGCCCTCGCCGAACGTGATCAGGGCCACCCACCACAGGTTGCGCGAGTCGTCCGTCGTGCGGAACCTGCGACTGCCCCACATGTGCGTTGCCGCGTTCACCAGCCAGGTCGTGTGCAGGCTGACCACGACGCGCAGCGGCACGACCCACAGCATCATGCCGAAACCGCCCAGCGCCCACGCCACGATTCCCAGAACCGTCAGCGGGACCCAGTGCCACTCGCTCAGCAGCCGGTAGTAACGGTCCTTGAGGAGATCCGGTGCGTATCTTCCCATCAGGGCCGTGTCGCTGTGCAGCGTCTTGCCGAAGATGATCCATCCCACGTGCGCCCAGAACCCGCCATGCCGCGGCGTGTGCGGATCCAAGTCGGTGTCGGAGTGCTGGTGGTGGCAGCGATGCGCGGCGACCCAGTAGATCGGGCCGCCCTCCAGCGCCAGCGTGCCGCAGAACGCGAGGAAATACTCGATCCATTTCGGCACGCGGTACCCGCGATGCGTGTGCAGGCGGTGGTAGCCCATGCCGATGCCCCAGCTGACCGCCATCCAGTAGATGACCACGGTCACCGCCAGGTTCTCCCACGTGAAGAAAAACGGAGCGGCCAGCGCTCCCGCGTGGAACAGGGCGAGCACCGAGAACGTCAGCGCGTTCAGCTTCGTCCTGTCGCCGAAGTCCATGGTGTTGCCTGTCGATTCGTTCACGTGCGTAGTCCGTCCGTCGAGAGATAGTCAGGGGGAGGCGCGCCGCTCGTTCGGGAGCGCGCCGGGAAGAATTACCTTACCAACACGCGGGTCGGACGCGAACCGTCGCCGTGTAATAGTTGGGTACTGACCTTGCCAAAAGTAATCCTGATTACCAACGAACGTCAGCCGAGGATATGCTATACTGGAGGAGGTCGGAAACCTCTGACAGGAAAGGGGATAGCAGCTGAAACGCAATCGCGTGCAATTCCAGAAGGGGCTCAGTCCGGGCAAGTTCCTGCAGCGCTACGGCAGCGAGGGGCCATGCGAGCAGGCCGTCTTCAAGGCCCGCTGGCCGGACGGCTTCCGCTGCCCGGAGTGCGGCTCCCGCCGGCACTGCCGCATCCGCTCCCGCAAGCTCCGGCAGTGCCATGCCTGCCACCGCCGGACCTCCCTCGTCGCCGGCACGATCTTCGCCGCCACCAAGCTGCCGCTGACCGTCCGGTTGCTGGCGCTCCACCTGCTGACGCAGGGCCAGCACGGCGTTGCGTCGCTGGAACTGGCGCGGCAGCCGGGGGTCAGCCGGAACACGGCTTGGAAGATGAAGCACAAGCTCCTGCAAGTGATGAAGGAGCGCGACGAGCGCCTGCCGCTGGGCGGCATCGTGCAGGTGGACGACGCCTACCGGGGCGGGGAGCGGAGCGGCGGCAAGCGCGGTCGCGGCGCGGCGGGCAAGACGCCGTTCGTGGCCGCCGTGCAGGTCACCGCCGCCGGCAAGCCGGCAAGGATGCGCCTGAGCAGCGTGGCGGGCTTCCGCAAGAAGACGCTGGCAGCGTGGGCCGGGCGGCACCTGCAGCCCGGCACGGAGGTGCATGCCGACGGCCCGGCCTGCTTGCGGGGCGTGGCCGGCGCCGGCTGCGAGCACGTGCCGACCGTCGCCGGAGGCGGGCAGCGGAGCTGCGGGGATTCCCGCTTCGTCCGGGTCAGCACGATGCTGGCGAACGTCAAGCGGTCCCTGGCGGGAACCTGCCATGCGCTCGACGGCAAGCACCTGCCGCGCTACCTCGCCGAGTTCCGCTACCGCTTCAACCGCCGCTACGATCTGGAGGCGCTGGTCCCCCGCCTGCTCCACGCCTCCGTGCGCACCCCGCCCATGCCTTACCGCCTCCTAACCTTGGCTGCGTCTTGTGGGTAATCAGGAAAGTAATTGCAGCACCGGTTAGCACAGAGTGTACGCACAATCGGCTTGATAAAAGCACCCTTTTACCTTCCTAGGATTTGCCTTAAAATCCTCGAAGTCCTCGATCATGTGCCTCTTCATATCCTGCTTTTTCCGCAGAAATTCCTTCCCGACACGGCGCTTGATCTGCGACCAAATCGATTCATCAGGATTCAGATCTGGCGCGTATGCTGGCAGGATATAGAGCTCCACATCGTCCTTCCTTTCCGCTAGAAATTCCTTCACCGGACGAGCCGTATGAATCCGGTGACCGTCCACGATAATCCAAACCTTTTGACCACCGATTTCGCCTAGAATCTGCTCGATAAATTCACGGAATACAACCGCAGTACCACTCCCCTCATGCAGCTTCCAGTAAGAGGTCTCCGTCGCTGCTGATCGCCGACATCATGTTCATTCGAAAGCGCTCTCCGGTGAACTTCACCTGCGGAGTCTCGCCGCGAAGAGCCCATGTTCGTCCCGCGGTGATACTGCGAGTTCATTCCGGCCTCGTCCGCGAATAAGATGGTCGTTCCGCACTCCTTCGCCCGCTTGGCTAGGTCCGAATAAACCTTTTTCTTCCAATTTCTTACTGCTTCCTCGTTACACTGGAAGGCCCGCACTTGCGGCCGCTGCACGGTGAATCCCAAGCGCTTCAATACCCGTCTCGCGGTCGATGCGGAGATCCGGGTTCCGAACCGTTCGAGGATGGCCTGACGCACGGATTTCAAAGTCGAATAGGCGAACGGAAACTTGAGCTGAGACGGATCCTTGTCGCGCACAGTCGCGCGGATCTATTCGACTTTATTCTGGGAGATGATGCGCGGTATTCCCTGTCTTGTCTTGTTGACAAGTCCGGCGAATCCAGAGCTGACATAGCTGGCGAATCAACGGCGGATCGTACGGGATTCGATGCGGAGAGATGCGGCCATCGAGGTGATGGACTCGCCGTGACGGATGCGAATGACGATCCACTTCCGGATGGCTGGTCGATCGCGAAGAGGGACATTGCGAAAGTCGTGGAATGCAGGGAGGTCCATGGTACGATCATAGCACTTAGGGTTGGCATTCCGCAACGGGACATTGATGCGATGTGAATGAGAATAGTTTGTTTTATAGTACAGTTAAAGTTTTACGTATTATCGTCGATCTCGTGAAATTACTTTTGGCGAGGTCAGTACATGAGCTCGGAGCTCCCGCAGACGCCCCGCGGCGTGCCCGGATCGCTCGGCCTGCAGCCCGCCGAGGCCACCCCCGTCAACCAGCGCCCGAGCATGCTCCGGGACGGCGACCGCGTGTACTACTACCTCGATATCTCGCCGATCGACATGCAAGCAGCGGACGACCGCCGCGCCGCTCGCCGCTGCATGGCGCACTTGGCGCACTTGGCACACATGCAGCTGGCCACGCCGGCGCAACTGGCGCGGGCTGGCGGGGTCTGCGCGCGCACGGTGCGCCGGGACGTGGAGCGCCTCGAGCAGTACGGCCCGGCCGGTTTCGACCGCCCGCGCCGCCCGCGCCGCCGGCACGGGATCGAGGACCGGGAGGTCCTGCGCCGAGCTGCGCGGATTCTGCTGGAAGGCGCCAGCCGGGCGCGTGCTACGAGACCCTGCGCCAGTACAAGCGGATCGGTCGCCTGCCCGGCATCCCGGCGCTCGCCGCGACGCCCGCCTGCGAGCAGGCGCCGGCGACCCCGAGGTGCCCGCGACGGAGAAGGCCCCCGCGACCGAAGAAGAGCCCGCACCCGCCGGGGCGGCGAGTGTCGCGGAGCAACCGCCGGCCCCGGGGCGCGAGGAGCGCAGCCGCCGCGCCGCGATCGCGCCCCGGGGCCGGGCCACCTGCGACTCGCAGGGTCGCGCCTTGGCCAGTCTCGGCCAGTTGGAGGAGCGTGCTCCGAGCTTCGCGCCGGCCGCGGCGGTGGCCGAGGGCGGCATCCTGGCGGCCCTGCCCGCCCTGCTGCAGGCCGGCTTGCTCGGCCACCTGGGCGCGCTGAGCGTCGGCAAGGGCTTCTACGGCCTGCACTCGACCCTGCTGGTGCCGGCCTTCCTGCTGCCGGCCCGGGTGCGCAACCCCGAGCGTCTCGGCGCCGAGGCGCCCGGCGAGTGGGGCGCCCTGCCGGGCCTCGACCGCTGTCCTTGCCCGCGCACCCTGCGGCGCAAGATGCACCGTCTCGGCGAGCAGCCCGAGGCTTTGCAGGCCTGGCGGTCCGGCCTGGCGGGCGACTGGGCCGCGGACGATCCCGCGGCCGCGGCCACGCTGTTCCTCGACGGTCACGTGCAGGTCTACCACGGCCGCGGCAACCTGCTCAAGCACTACGTGCCGCGGCTGAGGCTGGCCCTGCCGGCCTCGGTCAGCTACTGGGTCGCGGCTCTCGGCGGCGCGCCTCTGCCGTGCCTGCACTGCCAGGCCGACCCCGGCATGGTCCGGGCGCTGGCGGACTTGGCGTGGTCGCTGCTCGCGCGGGGGCTGCTGCCGGCGGGCTCGGACCCGCCCGAGGGCGAGCCGCCGCCGCCGCGGCTGACGCTGGTGTTCGACCGCGACGGCTGGAGCCCGGAACTGTTCCGCCAGCTGCGGCGGCAGGGCGTGGCCGCGGTCACGTGGATCAAGGACAAGCGGGAGCAACGCTGGCCCGAGGCCGACTTCAAGGCGGCCGCATCGCCGAGCGGCCCTTCGCCCCCGGGCGGCGGCGTCAAGGCGCGCGGGATCCGCTTCCGGATCGACCGGCGCCAGCCGCCCGCCGGCGACCGCCGCGCCAGCCCCTGCAACGCGCCGGCGCGCCGGGCCCGGGCCGGCGCCAGCCGTCCGCGCTGACGACGCACCCGAGCCTGTCCGCCGAGCAGGTGGCGGGCCTGCTGCGCTCGCGCTGGACGCAGGAGAACTTCTTCAAGTACATGCGCAGCGAGTTCGGGCTCGACACCCTGGCCGAGCACGCCCTGGCGGAGGTCGCTCCGGACACGCGGGTGACCAACCCGCCCTGGCGCGTGGCCGGGAACTTGCGCGAGAAGACCGAGGAGCGCCTCGGCCGGCTGCGCCGCCGGCTGGCCCGGGAAGAGCATCCCGACAGCGAGCGGGGCCGCCGGCTGCAAGCGCAGCCGGCCGCGGCCGACAGGCTCGAAAAGGGCCTGGCATGGGGCATGAGCGACTGCCGGCAGCACGTCCCGGCGGGCGAGCTGGACCCGGAGGACCGCGTGACGGCCCTGCCCGCGCCGCTGCGCCACCTGCTCGAGACCGTGCGCGTGGCGGCCTGCCGGGCCGAGCCGGCCATGGCGGCCGTGGTCGCGCCCGAGCCGGCCGAGCCGGCCCGCGAGCTGCTGCAGGCGCTGTTCCGCAGCGCGGCCGGCCTGCGCCCGGACCCGGCCGCGGGCACCCTCGCCGTGAGCCTGCTGCACCAATCCACGCGGGCCCGCGACGAGGCGCTCGGGCCGCTGACCGCGGATCTCAACCGCGCCCGGGCGGTGTTCCCCGGCACGGACCTGCGCTTGGTCTACGAAATCCTGCCGACCGCTCCGACGCGCCCGGCGGGGGCCTGGCGCGGCCGGCCCGCGCCGGGCGCGCGGCTCCTCGGGCGGAGCGCTGGAAGCGCGGGCCTCCCCGGCGGCCCGGCCGCGGCCGCCGACCGGGTCCCGAGCCAGCCGCGACCAACCGCGACGGGTTCCGCGCGGAGCGTCCGCGGTCGCGGCCGCCGACGGCCTTCCCCGGAGGTGACCGGACCGCTCCCGGTACCCGTCCCCGCCGGCTGGCCGGCGCAGTTACCGGCGACACCGCTCTCTCGCTCGAACGTGCCGGTACCAAGGCCCCGATCCATGCCTCCGCGGCTGCTCGCCCCAAGGCCGTCCGCGAGTCCCTGCGGCCAGCCCATCGCCCCGGCCACACCGTCCCGCTCCCCTCCGACGCGAGACTCTTGGACAACCTAAAACTGCCTATGTTCGGAACTCTGAGACTTGACGAGACGGAGCACGTGGATCAGGGGATGCCGGTTTGAGCCAGCGGGGCCCGTGCCGACGCTGCTGGGACCAGACGCCGGAACCAAGAGTTGGAGTCGCGCAAGGGAGAGCTGCTGGCATCAGCGGCAGCGGTTCTAAATTTGGCCGTCAAGGGGGTGCGTGAAGGTTGTTTCGGAGGATGAGGTGAATCAGTTGACCGAGAGGTTGCGCTCCGGAGGCCGCCCCGCGGGAGCGTCGGACGGCGGGCAGGGCCGTGGCGCGGCCCGCCGAGTGCCGAGCCCGCGGCCGGACGCACTCCGGCGGTAGCCGGCTGCGACGGTCGGCCGCTCGCCGGACGCTGCCGGCACGAAACTGCGCGGAGTCTAGGCCCCGGCCGCCTGGCAACCCGGAGGCGCGCGTCCGTCGCGCACCGCTGCCAGCAGCGTCGGCCGGTCCGGGAAGCGGAACCAGCGCAGCGCGACCTGCAGCTCCCGGAACAGGGCGCGGCGCGTGACCGGCTGGCGCCGGCACTGCTGCCACAGCGCGCAGACGCACTGCACCACGGCGTGGAGCGCGAAGGCGAACAGGTTCGGCACGGCCGGCACGTTGGCCGGCCCTTCCTTGCCGTGCCCGAAGTTGCGCTTGAAGTTGCGGCCGTGCCGCGCCAGGCAGTTGAAGCCCCCGTTCTCGATCTTCCAGCGCGCCCGGCCGGCGCGCGCGATCCGCTCCGCGTTGTCCGCGGTGACCGCGAGACCGGTGAAGAAGCTGTTGGCGCAGGTGCGCTTGCCGTCGCGCTCCACGGCGTACTCGAGCCAAGTGCCCCGCAGGGCGTCGCGGCCCTTGCGCAGGGGCACCGCGGCCGTCCGGCGAAAACGGTGCCGCTCGCGCCGCTCGCCCGCCGGCTCTCCGGCACCTCGTACAAGCGCTTGCGGGATCCGGGCTTGCCTACCCGGATGCAGTCCATGCCGGCCGCCGCGGCGGCCTCGCGGACCGGCTGGCAGCAGTACAGGTCGTCGCCCGGCAGGACGGGGCGGCAGGCCTGCAGCCAGGCGCCGTGAGCGGCGAGCCAGCGCTTGGCGGCGTTGCGCTCGCAGTCCCGCTTGCGCTCGTCCTCGCTCATGTCGGCGCGGGTCGCGGCCGCGTCCCGCTGCGGGCACGCGAACTCGGGCATCAGCGGCAGGACGGTGGCGTGGCCGTCGGCCACCGCGGTGGCCGCGACCATGGCGTGGAAGTGATGCGGCCGGCGCTCGCTGCCGACGCGCCGCACCGAGCACTGCGGGCAATGCACCCTGTCGGAGCGGTGGAACCGGACGCCGTCCGGAGCCGCCGGCAGGCGCTGGAAGGGCTCGAGCGCGCCCTGCGCGGCCACGGTTGCGAGGCACGGCCGGAAGAGCGGGTCGAACGCGGCCGGGTCGAGATCGTCGAGCAAGTTGCGGATCCGGTTGTCGCAGGGGATGCGGCCCGCGCCGAACAGGGTCCGGCAGTTGAAGCGCGAGCCGTCCCGCTCCATGCGCCGCTGGAACGCGAGGAACGACTCGCACCGGGTGAAGAAGCAGGCCGGGGCGCAGCCGGCGGCGTCGCTGACCTCGTAGCGCTTGTTGCGGCGACCCTCGCGCCGGTCGGGCAGGCCGGCGGCCGTCTCGCGGAAGGCGCTCGGCAGCGAGTCCAGGACATGGGGCATGCACCCTAGCTCACAAATTCCGCAAGCAAAAGTCAAGTGCCAGACTGCCTGCGACACCTTTCTCAGACACTCTGGAAATCCCAAAATGCCCAAATTGAGAATCGCTGCATCAGCGGTGCCGGATTGATGCAATGCGTGCGCTCCGTTCGCTCCAAGGCCGCGCAGGAGTCCTCCGCCCCTCAGTCTCGGTGCAGTGCGAACGCTTGCGGCCAAGACGGATCCCGCCCTCAAGGCATCGGCGGGCCCCCTGCGACACGGCAATCACCTGAACCTCTGGGTCCCTCCGCGGTTTGTCCCGTGCCTTGACTTCGATTCGTGATGTGGCTCTGCTATCCTAGCGCTGCGGAGGGTTAGGTAGACGCGACATTGCACGCGGTCGCTGTCGCATGGTGCTTGGCCGGCCATCGTGGTCGTCGCCATCGTGGTTTCGTGTATCCTGCCCTGCTTGGCGGCGACCGTTCCGGAAGCCCCGCACAAGCGCCTCGTCGGGCAGTATTGCCAAGGTTGCCACAACGCGAGCCAGAAGACGGCCGGCCTTGCCCTTGACGAGGCGAGCGCTGGATCCGTCGCAGAGAACACCGCGGTCTGGGAGAGGGTCGTCCGAAAGCTGCGCGGGCGCCAGATGCCTCCCGTAGGAGTGCCGCGACCGGACGAGGCGGTGTACGAGAAGGTGCTGGCCTCGCTGGAATCCCAGCTTGATCGGGCCGCTGCGGCGCGACCCGACCCCGGCCGCACGGACACGTTCCGGCGGCTCACCAGAACCGAGTACAGGAATGCAATCCGCGACCTGCTTGCCCTCGAGGTCGATCTCTCCTCCGTCCTGCCGCGAGACGAGTCGAGCTCCGGATTCGACAACATCACCGTCGGCGATCTGCCCCCCCTGCTGCTCGAGAGCTATGTCTCGGCGGCAGACAGGATCTCGCGACTGGCAGTGGGGCGGCCCGTGCATTCTCTGGTAGCCGCGACCGTCAAGATCAAGCCGGACGTCACCCAGGAGTGGCATGTCGACGGTCTCCCCCTCGGCACACGGGGCGGGACGCTATTCCGTCACAACTTCCCGCTTGACGCGGAATACGAGATCTCGGTCCGGCTGATGCGCGACCGCGACGAGGTGGTGGAAGGCTTGCGCGTGCCCCACCGGGTGGAAATCCTCTTGGACAGGCGGCTGGTGGGCTCCTTTGAGGTCAGGCCTCCGCGGCACGTCGGCAATCACGCGAAGGTCGACCAGCACCTGCGCGTGCGCTTGCCCGTCTCGGCCGGCCCCCATCGGATCGGCGTCACGTTCCCGAAGCAGCCATGGGGCGTGCTCGAGACGGACCGTGAGCCGTACCAGGCGCACTTCAACGTCTACCGCCACCCGCGAGTGCAGCCGGCTGTCCACGAGATTTCGATCCTGGGTCCGTACGACGCCACGGGGCCCGGGGACACGCCGAGCCGCCGGCGGATCTTCACCTGCCGGCCGCAGGTCGGCTACGGCCACGAGGCATGCGTGCGGCAGATCCTAGGCGCCCTGATGCGCAGGGCATACCGGCGCGAGCCAGTTGAAGCCGACTTCGAGAGTCCGTTGGAGTTCTACAGGCGCGGGCGGGACGATGACGGCTTCGAAGCCGGCATCGAAATGGCTCTCGCGTCGATCCTCGTCAGTCCCGACTTCCTGTTCCGGGTGGAGCGCGAGCCTGCCGGCCTCCCCGCCAACACGCCGTATCGCGTCAGCGACGCGGAACTGGCGTCGCGCCTTTCCTTCTTCCTGTGGAGCAGCATCCCCGATGACGAACTCCTGGACCTTGCGATTCACGGGGATCTCCGCGGGCCCGGCGTGCTGGAAGGCCAAGTCCGCCGCATGCTCGCCGACGGGCGGTCGCGCGCCTTGCTGACGAACTTCGCAGCACAGTGGCTGCACCTGAGGAATCTCGAGTCGTTCAAGCCGGACATGCGCCTCTTCCCGAGCTTCGACGACAACCTGCGGCAGGCGATGAGGCGCGAGACCGAGCTGCTGCTCGAGAGTGTCATCGCGGAAGACCGCAGCGTCCTGGACCTCATCGTCTCCGATTTCACGTTCCTGAACGAGCGCCTCGCCAAGCACTACGGGATCCCTCACGTCTACGGGAGCCGGTTCCGGCGCGTCAGCTTGGACAGCGACAGTCGCAGGGGCGGGCTGCTGCGGCACGCCTCCGTGCTGGCCGTGACCTCGTACAGCACGCGCACCTCGCCCGTGATTCGCGGCCACTGGGTGCTGGAGAACCTGCTCGGCGTTCCCCCACCCCCGCCTCCGTCAGACGTGCCCGCGCTCGATGAGCAGACCATCGACGGGAATCTCTCGGTCCGGGAGCGCCTCGCGGCGCACCGCGCCGACCCGGCCTGCTCCGGCTGCCACGCTCTGATGGATCCAGTCGGGTTCGCGCTCGAGAACTACGACGCCGTGGGCCGCTGGCGCGACTTGGAATCCGAGCAGCCGATCGACGCGGTCGGCGGGTTTCCCGGAGGCTATTCTTTCGAGGGCGTCTCCGGGCTCGAGCAGGCACTGCTGGAGCGAGCCGACCTGTTTGTGGGAACGCTGACGGAAAAGCTCCTGACCTACGCCCTCGGCAGGGTTGTCGAGCATCACGACGCACCGGCTGTCCGCAAGATCGTGCGGGACGCACGAGGGAGCGGATACGCCTTCTCGGCGATCGCGACCGGGATCGTCCGCAGCCAGCAGTTTCAAATGAGGAGGTCAAGATGATCGTCACGAAGAAGGCTCTCCCGCGGCGCACGGTGCTGCGCGGCATGGGCACGGCGGTAGCGCTGCCGCTGCTGGACGCGATGGTCCCGGCGCTGACCGCAGCGACATCGACAGCGGCGCGTCCGGTGCGCCGACTCGGGTACATCTTCATCCCGATGGGGGCCGATCAGCCTCGCTGGACGCCCCCGAACGACGATTCGCTAGCGGATCTTTCGCCTATCCTGCGCCCGCTCGAGCCTCACAAGGACCAGGTCACGGTCCTGACCAACATGGAGTTGAAGAATGCCTATCCCGGCACGCACGCGACCTCCAACTCCGCCTTTCTCAGCTGCGCCAAGGCCAGACTGACCGAGAGCAGTGACTACTACCTAGGCACCACCGTCGACCAGATCGCTGCCCGGGAGATCGGCCAGGAAACGCCCCTGCCGTCGCTCGAGCTCGGCATGGACATTCTCGACGTCGTCGGGCAGTGCGACGACGGCTTCGCCTGCGTCTACCAGAACAACCTCTCCTGGTCCTCGCCGACCACTCCGCTGCCCTACGAGGCGCACCCGCGCAAGGTCTTCGGACGGCTGTTCGGCGAGGGCAGCCCGGAAGAGCGCAGCCGGACGCTCAGGAAGAAGGCCAGCATGCTCGATCGCGTCAGGACCGACATCTCGCGCCTGCAGCGCGAGCTGGGCGCGGACGACCGTACGAAGGTGAACCAGTATCTCGAGAGCGTGCGGGAAGTCGAGCGCCGGATCCGGATCGCGGAGGAGAGCGTGGACTCGACGCCGACTCCGGACATGGAGCGGCCGGTGGGAGTCCCTCCTGCCTATGCCGATCACGCGAAGCTGATGTTCGACCTGCAGGTGCTCGCGCTCCAGGCGGACCTGACCAGGGTGATCACCTTCCAGCTGGCGCGCGAAGGCAGCACTAGGACCTATCCCGAGATCGGTGTCTCCGATCCGCATCACCCGCTGACCCACCACGGCAACGATCAGAGCATGATCGACAAGATGGCCAAGATCAACGAGTATCACGTCACGCTGGTCGCCTACCTGCTGGGCCGCCTGAAGGCCACGCCGGACGGCGAGGGCACCCTGCTCGACCACTGCATGTACCTGTACGGCAGCGGCATGGGGGATCCGAACAAGCATGATCACGTCAACTTGCCGATTCTGGTTGCCGGTGGCGGTGCCGGCAAGCTGAAGGGCGGCCGCCACGTCCGCTACGGGGAAGGGACTCCTCTGGCGAACCTCCACCTGACCCTGCTCGAGAAGGCTGGCGTGCGCATGGAATCGTTTGCGGACAGCCGAGGCAGGGTAGATGAGCTGCTGTCGATCTGAGGGACGGCAGAATCGAACCGTGCGCGCATCGATCATCTGCGTGACGGCGGCGGCCCTGCTGCTGGCTTTGCCGGGCCTGGCCGGTGTCTCGGGGCCGCAGCTTGCGGATGCGGCCGAGGCGGCCGACTGGCCTCTCGTGCGCTCCATGCTTGGACGGGCGACGGATGCCAACCGATCCCAGGAGGACGGCACGACCGCCCTGCATTGGGCCGCCCGGCACGACGAGCTCGAAGTCGCTAGGCTGCTGGTCGCGGCCGGCGCGCGGCCCGACTCGTCCAACCGCTACGGGGTGAGGCCGCTGTCGCTGGCCTGCACGAACGGCAGCACCGCCATGGTGGAGCTGCTGCTTGAAGCGGGAGCGAATCCGAACACGACCCTGCCGGGCGGCGAGACTGCGCTCATGACTGCTGCTCGGACCGGCAGGCTGGGGCCTGTCAAGGCCTTGCTGCGAGGAGGGGCCTCCCCCCGCGCCACGGTTCGCGGCATGGGACGGCAGGACGGCGCGGGCGCCAACGCCTTCTTGCGCCGCATGAGGGATCCGTCGGTCTTCGACTTCCGGCCCAATTCCGACCAGACGGCCCTGATCTGGGCGGTCGCCGAAGGGCATGCCGAGGTCATGAAGGAACTGATCGAGTTCGGCGCCGATTTCCACGCAAGGCTCGAGTCGGGGTTCACGCCGCTGCTGCTGGCAGCCCGGGCGGGCCACCTCGATGCCGCTAGGGTCCTGATTGCAGCGGGCGCGGATGTCAACCAACGCATCGCGCCCTCTCCCGAGTGGCGCCATCTTGGCTTCGGCGCGAAACTCCGGCCCGGGGCGACGGCTCTCCATGTGGCCGTCGAGAACGGCAACTACGAGTTGGCGGCCGAACTCCTGGCGGCAGGCGCTGATCCTAACGCCGCCGATCCAGGCGGGTACACGGCGCTGCACGCGGTGCCGGGAGCCCGTCGAGTGCCTCCCGGCGACGCCAACCCCCCTCCCGACACCACCGGCAGCATGACGAGCCTCGAGTTTGTCCGCGAGATCGCGGCGCGCGGCGCGAACCTGAATGCAAGAATGACGGGTCCGGGCCTGATCAATCTGGGCGTTCGAGTGCTCGGTCCGACTCCGTTCCTGTCGGCCGCCCAGACCGCGGACGTGGAATTGATGCGGACGCTGGTCGAACTGGGGGCCGACCCCCTGCTCACGGACAATCTGAAACGCAACGCGCTGATGTTGGCGGGCGCGCGCGCAGGCACCGGCCGCGATGTGCTGCGCGCCATGGAGATGCTGCTGGACCTAGGCATCGACATCGACGCATTGGACGACAACGGAGAGACGGCGATGCATTCGGCTGCGTATCGCGACCGGCCCGAGCCGATTAAGTTCCTAGCATCCAGAGGCGCGAGCGTCGAAGTCTGGAACCGTGAGAACGTCCACGGCTCGACGCCTCTAGCGCTGGCCGCGGGCTACCAAGGGGCACGTCGCGTGCGGCCCCACCCCAAGGCGGAGGCCGCGATTCGCGAAGCGATGGCTGTGGCGGGGATCGTTCCGCCGCCCGAGTTAGCGGTGCGCTCGCCCGTCCCGTCGGACGCTCCGCGGACGTACTAGATCCCGCGGATTGCCGGGGGCCGGGAGCGGTGCCCCGGGTCCCTCGGACCAAGTGCGGAGGTCGGCCCCCCTACCGCCGAGGCAGCGCGAGACTCGAACGGCCTCCTCGGAACCTCCGGTCGAAGTCGATAACCGTCCAGCCGACAATCTCGCCGGAATGGGGATCCCTTCCGACCAGCACGCCCTCGCCCCGTTCCTCCGAAATGGCCGGGCGCGGCGACCCTTGCGCTAGGTACAGCACGTCGTTCTCGCGGGCGTAGCTGCGGGTCAGGCCCTTGTCCATGCGATTGCCTCTATCCCTCTATTCTCGCCCCGTTCGGACTGTCGGCAACCGGTCCCGTGCTCTGTCGCGGTCTACGCGAGAATCTTGTCGACCACCGAGCCCGCCACGTCGGTGAGGCGGAAGTCGCGCCCTTGGAAGCGGTACGTCAGCTTGGTGTGGTCGAATCCGAGCAGGTGCAGCATCGTCGCATGCAGGTCATGCACGTGAACGCGGTCCTCGACCACATTGAAGCCGAGCTCGTCGCTCTTGCCGATCGTGATGCCGGGCTTGATCCCGCCCCCCGCCAGCCACATGGTGAACGCGTTGGGATGATGGTCCCGGCCGTCGTCGGTGCCGCCCTGCACCATCGGCGTGCGACCGAACTCGCCACCCCACAGGACGAGGGTCTCGTCGAGCAGGCCGCGTTGCTTCAGGTCCTTCACCAAGGCCGCGCTTGCCTGGTCGGTGTCCTTGCAGTTCTTGGTCAGGCCGGAGATCAGGCTGCCGTGCTGGTCCCACGACTCGTGGAACAGCTCGACGAATCGCACGCCGCGCTCCACGAGGCGTCGCGCGAGGATGCAGTTGTTGGCGAAGGACGGCTTGCCCGGCTCCGCGCCGTACATTTCGAGGACGTCCGGCGGCTCCTGCGAGAGGTCCATCAGCTCCGGCGTGCTCTGCTGCATCCGATAGGCCATCTCGAACGAGTTGATGCGGGTTGCGATTTCCGGGTCGCCCACGGCATCTAGGCGCATGCTGTTCAGCCGGCGGATGGAGTCGAGCGAGTCGCGCTGCAGCTTGCGGTCCACGCCCGCAGGGTTCGACAGGTACAGGACGGGATCCCCGCTGGTGCGGAACTGGACGCCTTGGTACATGGACGGCAGGAAGCCGCTGCCCCAGTTCGAGTTCCCGCCGCTCGGGCCTTTCTGGCCGGAGCTGAACACGACGAAGCCGGGCAGGTCGCGCGACTCGCTCCCGAGACCGTAGAGCGTCCAGGCGCCGAGGGACGGCCGTCCGAACTGCTGGGAGCCGGTGCTCATCATGACCTGCGCGGGCGCGTGGTTGAACGCGTCGGTGACGAGCGACTTGACTATGGCGATGTCGTCGGCCATCGAGGCCGTGTGCGGGATGAGTTCGGACAGTTCGGCTCCGCTCTCGCCATGTCTCGAGAACTTGAACTTCGGACCGAGCAGGGTCGAATTCGGGTCGATGAACGCGGCTCGGTAGCCCTCGAGCAGGCTCGCGGGCGGAAGCGTCCCCTCGTGCTTGCCGAGTTCGGGCTTGTGGTCGAACAGCTCGAGGTGGCTCGGGCCTCCGCCCATGAAGAGGAAGACGACGTTCTTGGCTTTCGGGGCGTGGTGCGGCGTCTTCGGAGCCAGCGGATCCGACCCGTGCAGCATGCTCCGGAGTGCGATGGCCCCGAGACCGACCCCGCACTGCTGGAGGAACCAGCGGCGGGCGAATGGGTTGGCGGGGGGCTGCGGTCCTTGCATCGGTCACTCCCTAGTGATGGTCTCGTCCAGGTTCAGCAGCACTCTGGACACGGCGGTCCAGGCAGCCACCTCCCGCTGCGGCACCCCTGCGGCGCTCGCGACCAGAGGCTCGTTCCCGGCCAGCTCGGTCGCGTCGAGATCGCCCGATTCAAGCCGCTCCCGCTGCCCCTCCAGGAACGCCAGCAGTTCGTCGCGCTCGGCCGACACAGGGGAGCGGGTGAGCACCCGCCGAAAGGCGTAGTCGATCCGTTCCGTGTCGCTGGTTCCGCCGTCGGCCAGGGTGCGCTGGCCTAGCTCCCTCGCGGCCTCCATGAATGCGGTCTCGTTCAGCGTGACCAATGCCTGCAGGGGCGTGTTCGAGCGATCCCTCTTCGTGCACGAGAAGTTTCCGTCCGGCGTGTCGAATGCCTTCAGCACGGGATACGGGACGGACCTGTAGCGGAAGGCGTACAGCGAGCGACGGTACCGCTGCTCTCCGTCTTCGACGTACCAGCGCTTCGGGCCGTAGCTGATCGGTGGCAGGAAAAGGAACTCCGGCGCGGGTGGGTAGACCGGGGGCCCGCCGACCTGCCCGCTCAGGAGGCCGCTGGTCGCGAGGGCGATGTCGCGCACGAGCTCGCCGTCCACGCGGAAGCGCGAGCCGCGCGCCAGCAGCCGGTTGGCTGGGTCGCGCTCGAGCAGTTCCGGCGTAACCCGTGACGACTGCCGATAGGTTTCGGACTTGGCGATCAGACCGTGGATGTGCTTGAGGCTCCAGCCGTTGTCCATCAGCTCCACGGCCAGCCAGTCGAGCAGTGCGGGATGCGACGGGTCGGCTGCCTGCCGTCCCAGATCCTCCGACGTCTCCACGATCCCTGTTCCGAAATGGCCCTGCCACAGCCTGTTCACGATTGACCGTGCCGTGGTGGGAGCGTTGCGATCGACCAGCCACTCGGCGAAGGCCAGCCGGCCTGGCGTGTCGCCCGTCGGTGGCATCGCGTGCAGGAAACCGGGCACGCCCTGCTCCACCCGCTCGGTCGGTCGCAGGAAGTCCCCCCGCTGAAGGATGCTTGTTGTCCGCGACCGGCCCATTTCGTTCATCACCAGCTGCGACGCGCCTTCGGGATGCCGCTGCCAGAGCTCCTCGATGCGGCGGTTGGCCTCCTCCCAGCCGGGCACCGTTGTCCGCCAGTGGGAGAACACGGCGGCCTGCTGATCCGGCCTGCGCCGCTCCGGAGGCACGTTGTCGACGATGTGCCGCACGTGCGCGGGCAGGGGATCGGCGGAGGCGTCGTCCTCGGACGTGTAGGACAGGCGGTACCGCCCGAGGTTGAGCGACTGGTTGTCGTCCGAGTTCCAGCCGCCGTGCTTCATCGACAGGTTGAACCTCAGCAGATGCGGCTCGTCGGCCTCGAGAGGCTCCTTCAGCCGGAAGACCGCCTTGCGCGGAACGTTGCGTCGGCCCGGGCCGCCGTCGATGAGCCAAGCGCTCATTTCGAAGCCGTCGACGGCGAAGCCAACGTCCCCCAAGACCCTGCGCTTGTTGTCTTGGTCCGGGAACAGGAACGGGTCGAGCCACGAGATCGGTCGGGCGATATCGGCGGTTGCGCTGGCCAGTGCCAGCTTGCTCCATGACTCGGGTTCGCTCGCGGGGGCGGCTTCGACCTCGAACTCGGTGAGGGCGGCCGTGCCGCGGAACGACCTGCCCGGCCCGCCCAGCGGGAGGCGCGGATCGGTGAGGAGCTCGAGCCGGAACGCCGCGACCGTGCCCGCTTCGACTCGTCCCTCGGGACTGACGACGCTCCGCGTCGGTGCATAGCCCTCGGCCAGAATCGACTTGTCCGGGAGCACGATGTACTTCTCGCCGCTGCCTAGCTCGATGCGCGTGTCGAGCACGGTCCACGCGGGCGTGACGGATGCCTCTTCGCGCTCCCAGCGCGCCATCCGCTCCCGCCAGTCGGGACTGCGGCGCCTCAAGTCGTCCTCGATCTCACGGATGCCAGCGTAGATCTCGGCCTTCAGCTGGTCCTCGGCCGGAGTGTAGACAGCTTCGGTGGACTCGTGAGAATTGTTGATGAAGGCGAACAGCCTGTAGTAATCGCGCTGGGAGATCGGATCGTACTTGTGGTCGTGGCACTGCGCGCACTGGACGGTCAAGCCGAGCACGGCCTTGCCGACGGCGTCCATCCGGTCGAACATTGCTTCCATGCGGAACTGCTCGGGATTCGCGCCGCCCTCGGCATTGATCATCGAGTTGCGCAGGAATCCGGTTGCGACGCGGTTCTCCTGTGTCGCTCCGGGAATCAAATCGCCCGCGACCTGCTCCAGCACGAAACGGTCGTAAGGCATGTCCGCGTTGAGCGCGTTCACGACCCAGTCTCGGTAGAACCAGACTTGGCGCGGCTTGTCCTTCTCGAAGCCGTCGGAGTCGGCGTAGCGGGCTGCGTCCAGCCAGACCCGGCCCCAACGCTCGCCGTAGCGAGGGGACGCGAGCAGCCTCTCGACCACCCGGCCGTAGGCCCCCGGGCCGATGTCGGCTAGAAACTGCCCCGTCTCTTCGGGGGTAGGCGGAAGCCCGGTCAAGTCGAGGCTGAGTCGCCGGAGCAACGTGGTCTTCGAGGCCCGCTCTGAGGGTGCGAGGCCCTCGGCCTCGAGCTTCGCGAGCACGAAGCCGTCGATCGCGTTGCCCCCCCAAGCGCTCTTGGTTGCGGGCAGGGCCGGCCTTGTCGGAGGCGCGAATGCCCAGTGCTGGCTCAGTCCCTCAGCGGATCCGCTGCCTTCGGGCCAAGCCGCGCCCTGCTCGATCCAAGCTCGGATGGACCCGATCTCCCTGTCGGAGAGCCTGCCGCCCATCGGCATCCGGACTCCGTTGCCGATGCCTGCCACGCGCTGGTAGAGGCTGCTCGAGTCGGGGTCGCGAGCGACGATGCGCGGGCCGCTCGGTCCGTTGCCCATGGCCACGGTGCGGGAATCCAGGCGCAGCTGACCGAGCTGCTGCTCCTGGCCGTGACACGAGTAGCATCGCGCCTTAAAGATCGGTTCGACCTCGGCGACGAAATCGATGCTGTCGGCTGCGCTCAGCAGGGACGGGACAACGAGCACAATCAGCGAGCGACGCACTTCGACCTTCCGGATGCCATTATACCTAGAACGCCAAGACTGACTCTAGGCCCCTAATCCTGCATGTAGGCTTGTCGATCAGAGCACCACAAGATGTAGATTCGATGGCATGGACGCGCGGAGTGGTCTCCTAATCGGAATCGGAGAGCCTTGCACGGGCCCCAACGGATACCCGCTTGGCTTGTGTCCTGACGCCACTTGGACCTGTTGGTACAATCCACAGGGTTTTCGCGGGCCGCCTGTCGATGCGGGCTCGGCCTCCGACCTGCTTGCATGAGGAAGTTTCTGTCGGCCTTGGGACTTGATGGGGCTCCGAAGGCGAATAGCGCCGAGCCTCGGGCCGTAGCGGGCGCATACCGCATAGCTTGTATTTCGTGGCTGGCGCTGACGGGAATGCTCCAAGCTGACGTTCCCGACGAGGTTGGCACGACAGAGACGCTGCAGGCGCTGTTTCGCTCCCGATGCGTAGTTTGCCACGGCCAGAACGGCGGTCCTAGCGGAGATGTCGACCTCTTCCAAATCAGGCGTGCCGCCGACCTGACAGCGAATCCCGAGCTGATTCGAGATCTGGTCAGCGTCCTTGAGTCCGGGATCATGCCGCCAGGGGATCTGCCGCCAGTGCCTATGGTCCAGCAGAGACAGGTCGTTGCCGAACTCCGGAGCCTCCTCCACGCCGCCATCGCGAATCAGCCAGACCAGGCCCGGACGCCGATGAGGCGGATGAATCGGTTTCAGTACGGCAACGCAGTGCAGGACCTGTTCGAACTGCAGGTCGACGTGTTCGCGCTGCCGGAGCGCATGCTGCGGGAGTACGGCTACTTCCGCCCCGACACCGGCAGGATGCCCGAGCGCCTCAAGGCCGGCAGCCGCTCTCTGGGCAAGTCTCAGCTGATCGCCAAGAGACTGGCTGGCGTCGCGCCATTCCCCCAGGACCTCCGGGCCGAGCACGGCTTTGACAACCGCGGAGACCACCTCTCGCTCTCGCCGCTGTTGATGGAGGCCTTCTTGCGGCTGAGCCGGTCCATCGTCGGGAGCGCGGACTTCAACGCAGAGACATGCCGGGCCTGCGGACGGCTCTTCGCTCCTCCACCGGCGCCGGAGGACATCCCGGGCACGGTTACGGAGACGTTGCGCGGTTTCCTGACGAAGGCCTTCCGGCGACCGGTAGAAGAAGCCCTGCTGGTGCGGTACGCCGATTTCGCGATGGAGCGAATCGCGTCCGGCGACTCGTTTGCAGATGGCATGAAGGCCGCCATCGCGGCGGCCTTGGCGTCACCGCGGTTCTTGTATCTCTACGAACGTGCCAGTCCAAGTGCGGACGCCGTGCAGATCGACGACCTGGAGCTAGCATCGCGTCTCTCGTTCTTCTTGTGGGGGAGCATCCCGGACCGAACCCTGGTCAATCTGGCCTCTGAAGGCCGTCTCGGCCAAACCGACGTGCTGGCAGAGCAAGTGGACCGCATGTTGAAGGACGTGCGCCTGAAGCGGTTCTGTGACAGTTTTCCGACGCAGTGGCTGCAGCTGGAGCGCATCGTTTCCTCGGTGCCGGACAGAGCGATCTATCCGGAATTCTACTTCGCCAAGTTCCGAGCCAGCATGCACATGATGCTGGAGCCGTTGCTGCTCTTCGAGACGGTCCTCATCGAGAACCGCTCAATCCTGCAGCTGGTGGACTCCGATTTCAGCTATCGCAGCGAGCTGCTGGAGTCTTGGTACCGAGACGGCACGCGCCCCGAGAAGGTGCCGCCTACGGCCATTCCGTTTCGGCGTGTTCCGATAACGGATCGTCGCCAGGGCGGCGTGATCACGAACGCGGCCGTCATGACGATGACTTCCAACCCGACGCGCACTCAGCCCGTTACACGCGGCGCCTGGGTTGCCAGCGTGGTTTTCAACGACCCGCCCGATCCGCCTCCGGCCAACGTTTCCCCGCTCGCCCGCGACGACGGTGCCGGGGGACGGGCTGCGCCCACCCTGCGGGAGCGGTTCGAGGCCCATCGCACGGAAGCGGACTGCGCTGCCTGCCACGCCAAGATCGACCCGCTCGGCTTCGCGCTGGAAAACTACGGTCCCGCCGGAGCGTGGCGCGACACATACTCCAACGGGCGCAACGTGGATGCCAGCGGCGTTCTGTTTGGAAGGCACGAGTTCGCGGACATTGTCGAATTCAAGGACGCGATCCTAGCCGAGAAGGAGCGCTTCGTCCGCGCATTCGCAGCCCACTTACTGGCGTATTCCGTGGGCCGGGAAGTGGACTGGCGAGACGAGCTGGTGCTTGACCGCATCGTGCAGGACACGGCGGACGCCGGCTACCGGATGCAGGATGTAATCAAGCAGGTGGTGCTTAGCGACCCATTTCGCCGGAAGTACAACCCCGCCGACTTGGTGGCCAGCAACCGCTGACCGGAGCGCAACGATGAGGACCCTGTCCAGACGTTCATTCCTTCAAGGGGCCGGAGGCGCGGCTCTCGCCCTGCCGTGGCTGGAGAGCATCGCCGTCGCAGCGCGTCCGTCGGACGTTTCGGAACGGACGCCACCCACGCGGGTAGCCTTCTATTACGTGCCGATCGGTGTCGTACGGCGCGGCTTCTTTCCCGGCGAAGGGCATGCCGGTCTGCCGGCCTTCAACGGTGATTTCAGCGCGATCACAGAGAGCACGATTCCCGTTGGCTCGCACACGATCCAGCTGACTCCCACGCTTGAACCCCTCGAGAGGGTCAAGCACAAGGTGGCCCTCATTACGGGCTTGGATCGGACGTTCCAGATCGGAACGGACGTCCACGCGCAGTGCGCCTCGTGCTTCCTGAGCAGCGCCGCGCCGTTTACCGTCACTACCTCCGCCTGGCCGCTTGATCGCACGCTCGACCAGGTTATCGCGGATGAAATCGGACCAGCAACGCCCTTCCGCACATTGGAACTCAGTTGCAACAGCCACAAGGACAACTTGGAGTCAATCTACTTTGACAATATCTCTTGGTACGGAACCGGGCATGTTGCACCGTCGATCCGCGACCCTCGGAAGGCATACCAGAGACTGTTCGGCACGCAGGATGTTGAGGATCTGCGCAACATCACCGATCTCGTCCTTGAAGACGCCCGCTTGCTGAAGCGGGAACTCGGGTACGCTGACCGACACAAGTTTGCCGAGTACTTCGATTCCGTCCGCACGATTGAGGAGCAGATGGACAAGCTCGAACGGATGAAGGGAGAACTGACAAAGGTCTCGGTTCCGGAACCTCCCGAGGCATACTTGCCGCGTGGCGCGTATATCCGTCTCATGGGAGACCTGCTGGTCGTCGCGCTGCAGACGGGCCTGACTCGAGTGGGCACGCTCATGGTCGGTCCCGAGCGCTGGAACACGCCCTTCATGTTCGAGGGACTCTTCGACGAGCCGATGAGCCATCATTTGATGTCTCACAGCCAGAGAGAATACGCACAGGAGCTTCTCAAGGTTGATCGGTTTCACGTGGAGCAGTTCGCATATATCGTAGACAAGATGGACCGTATCGAAGAGGCCGACGGCTCCTCGCTGCTTGACAACACGCTATTCACCTACGGTTCCGGGCTGGGTGACGGAGCGACCCACCAATACAGCGACTTGCCTATCGTGGTTGCCGGCTCGGGCGGGGGACTCCTCCGCCTCAACCAGCACCTGAGCTGTCCGGAGGGCACTCCCCTCGCGAATCTCTGGCTCACGCACTCTCGGGTCGCGGGTCTCGGTCTTGATCGCTTCGCGGACAGCACTGGAGTCATTCCGCAGTTGCTGGCATGAGTGCCGTCGGACGGCGCCAGCACCTCCCGCATGACCTTTGACCAAGCCGGGCCCCGAGCGCCCCACGCCTGACCGACCCTTTCGAGCCGAGCGACGTGCCGCGCGTAGGATGCGGTGCCGCAGGCTGCACTTGCCACAGAGGCTAGGCCTCAACTTGCGACCCGGTGGCAGGCCGCTCCTTGGACAGGTGCCAGCGACACCGGATTGCGGCAACGCTCGCCACTGACGAGGCCCCGGTCCGTCTAAGGGAACTGACTCTAGGAGCATCGCCGCGCCACCCGCACGGCCATCGGCGAGCTGGTCTGCACGGAGTTCGGCTTCCGGGACCCGTGCGGCGAGCTGCAAGTGGCCACCTGCAGACCAGCCCTGCGAGGCTTTGAGCGGGCGCGCCTGCCCGAGCCGACCCACGGCGGACCCAGGCACTGCCGCCCGCGACGCCTCGGCGTCGCCGCGCAGCCCCCCGGGTCGAGGTGCCGGAGCCGGTCGACCAAGTGCGCGACCTGGAGCTGGTCGAAGTCAACGACGACCGGCAGATGCGCATCTCGAATGAATGATGGCCAACGCATGACCCAGGGGGCCGTGCGGCACGCCGGCCCGCAGCTGCCCCACCGGCTCGCGTCGGCGCACGCCATTCTCGGCGGGCTCGGCTTCGCCGCCGGAGCACCAGATCAGCTCGCCGGGCTACCAGCGCCTGGCCGACGCTGCGCAGTCCTACGCGCGCCGGCTCCGGCTGGGGGTGATCGGGCCGGATCGGACAGCGGCGCATGAATCTCTGAGCTCGGGTTAGCTGGGTGGGCAATGGGCGGGCCGCAGAGGACGCTATCGTGAGACCCACCGTGCGCGAGATTGAACGCGGTGTTCCAGCCGCTCGGACAGCGGCAGCCGCAAGAGAGCCTGACCGATAGCCGAGCGACGGAAGCCAGTTGCCAGACAATGTGGCCTTCGCCAAGGAGACGCGAAATCATGTCACGCAGCACCCGTGTGTCAATCAATTCTGTCGCCAGTCGCCGGGATGTGGTCCGCGTCGCCGGAATGCTGGCTGCTGGCGTGGCAAGCGGCTGCCTGCCGGATCGTATTCCAGTTGGCACGCACGCCTACAAGACCGTGGGCGGACTTGCGATCCGAGCCGATGTGTATCGCCGCGTGGGGGACGAGGTTCTGCCGGCCGCCGTCTGGATCCACGGGGGCGCACTGATCATGGGGAGCAGGCAGAGCGTTCCCCGGAAATTGAAGGAGCTTCTGATCCGGGCGGGATTCGTCGTCGCTTCAATCGACTACCGGCTTGCGCCGAATACGAAGCTCCCTAGCATCTTGGAAGACGTCGAGGATGCGCTGGCATGGATACGCAGCCAAGGTCCCGAGCTCTTTCGTGCTGATCCGGAGTGCATCGTTGTCCTAGGCGCTTCTGCTGGAGGCTACCTGACGCTGGCGACGGGCCACCGCGTCGAGCCGCGACCGGCTGCGCTGGTTTCGTTCTGGGGCTACGCGGATCTGATTGGGCCTTGGTATTCGACGCCAAGCCCTCACGCGCGACATCACCGGACGGCGATGTCGCGCGAGGAAGCGCTCAGCCAAGTCAGCGGACCGCCCATTTCGAATTCGGGGGACCGCAAGGGCGATGGTGGGGCCTTCTACCAGCACTGTCGCCAGCACGGAATCTGGCCGCGGGAGATCTCCGGCTGGGACCCCCGCGAAACCCCGGAGAAGTTCGAGCCTTACATGCCGCTGAATAACGTGACTTCGGACTATCCGCCGACGCTGCTCGTTCACGGCGAGGACGACACGGATGTGCCGTACGAGCAGTCGGTGCAAATGGCGGAGCGGTTGCGCGAGCACGGCGTTCCTCACGAGCTGTTGTCGTTCGATGGGGCGGAACACGGGCTGGCCGGCGCAGGTTCCGGGGCCTTGCTGGAGGCCTACACGGAAGCTGTGCGATTTGCAGGGGCAGCGGTCGGGAACTAAGGGGTCTGTCTTGGTTTGGCGTGCGAGAGCGTGCCAAGATCGCAGGAAATCCAGCCTCTGCGTTGGTGATCGCGCCGCCGTGCGCCACCCGGTTTCGAGCACGGATCGCTGAACCTGAAACGCCCTGAGGATCGTCTCGGCTCGCTGGGGCGCGACGTCCCGGCTTCTGCCGTCACGGCGGCGACTCCTGATGGGCCCGTATTGAGAAGCTGACGTCCGGCATCGGAAGTCGCGCTGAGCAGACGGTCGGCTGCGGGTCGCTCGCCCCGGTGTAGCGGCGCAAGGCGACAGGGGCGAGGGACGCCCTTGCGACTTCCGGTGAGTGACTCCCCTCTTCCGCTCTTCCGCATTGAGGCGTGGTCGTCCAAGGCTGGTGTGGATCGGTTGGTCGGGCGTATAGTGCTTTGCCTCGCTCGCCCGCAGCGTCAGAACGCGCCCCGGCGGGGCGGCTGCAGCGGATTACCGGCTGCTCCTGCGAGCACGAAGTCTAGCCGAATGCCTGGCATCAAGCCGTGGCTGCGTCTCGGAGTATTGAGCTACCGTCCGTCACACGGACGAACGGTCCCGTTCGGTGATAGGAGGGATATGTGCGACCGCCATCCTCCCTTCCTATGTCCATAGCGCGCGCCTCGGCGTATGAGCCAGGGCAAAGGACCTCCGCCGCTAGGGGTGCGCCAACGTCGGTCGCCGGGGGCTCCAGGTAAGCGGAGCAGAATGGGTGCCCGGTCACAGCCGTCGGACTAGAGGTGTCGAATGGCGGGGCGCTGGAGGGGTTCGACCCGTCTTGCGGGCACGCTTGGAGCGCCTGAAACGCCCCGCGTGACCATGCAGGCGCAGGCATGATGCCCAAGGCTTGGCGGGCGATTGCGGTCGGCTCGCGCACCGTCTTGGAGGTGTTGCCAGCGGTTCTAAATTTGGCCGTCAAGGGGGTGCGTGAACGTTGTTTCGGAGGATGAGGTGAATCAGTTGACCGAGAGGTTGCGCTCCCGAGGCCGCCCCGCGGGAGCGTCGGACGGCGGGCAGGGCCGTGGCGCGGCCCGCGTCGCGGGTCCGCGGAGTGCCGAGCCCGCGACCGGACGCACTCCGGCGGTAGCCGGCTTTGACGGCCGGCCGCTCGCCGGACGCTGCCGGCACGAAACTGCGCGGAGTCCAGGCCCCGGCTGCCTGGCAGCCCGGAGGCGCGCGTCCGTCGCGCACCGCCGCCAGCAGCGTCGGCCGGTCCGGGAAGCGGAACCAGCGCAGCGCGACCTGCAGCTCCCGGAACAGGGCGCGGCGCGTGACCGGCTGGCGCCGGCACTGCTGCCGCAGCGCGCGGACGCACTGCACCACGGCGTGGAGCGCGAAGGCGAACAGGTTCGGCACGGCCGGCACGTTGGCCAGCCCTTCCTTGCCGTGCCCGAAGTTGCGCTTGAAGTTGCGGCCGTGCCGCGCCAGGCAGTTGCAGCCCTCGTTCTCGATCTTCCAGCGCGCCCGGCCGGCGCGCGCGATCCGCTCCGCGTTGTCCGCGGTGACCGCGAGACCGGTGAAGAAGCTGTGGGCGCAGGTGCGCTTGCCCTCGCGCTCCACGGCGTACTCGAGCCAAGTGCCCCGCAGGGCGTCGCGGCCCTGGCGCAGGGGCACCGCGGCCGTCCGGCGGAAACGGTGCCGCTCGGACCGCTTGCCCTTCCCGCGCCGCGGCAGCCAGCCGGTCGAGCGCACCGCGCCGCTCGCCCGCCGGCTCTCCGGCACCTCGTACAAGTGCTTGTGGGATCCGGGCTTGCATACCCGGATGCAGTCCATGCCGGCCGCCGCGGCGGCCTCGCAGACCGGCTGGCAGCAGTACAGGTCATCGCCTAGCAGGACGGGGCGGCAGGCCTGCAGCCAGGCGCCCTGAGCGGCGATCCAGCGCTTGGCGGCGTTGCGCTCGCAGTCCCGCTTGCGCTCGTCCTCGCTCATGTCGGCGCGGGTCGCGGCCGCGTCCTGCTGCAGGCATACGAACTCGGGCATCGGCGGCAGGACGGTGGCGTGGCCGTCGGCCACCGCGGTGGCCGCGACCATGGCGTGGAAGTGATGCGGCCGGCGCTCGCTGCCGACGCGCCGCACCGAGCACTGCGGGCAATGCACCTTGTCGGAGCGGTGGAACCGGACGCCGTCCGGAGCCGCCGGCAGGCGCTCGTCGAGGCGCTGGAAGGGCGCGAGCGCGCCCTGCGCGGCCACGGTTGCGAGGCACGGCCGGAAGAGCGGGTCGAACGCGGCCGGGTCGAGGTCGTCGAGCAAGTTGCGGATCCGGTTGTCGCAGGGGATGCGGCCCGCGCCCAACAGGGTCCGGCAGTTGCAGCGGGAGCCGTCCCGCTCCATGCGCCGCTGGAACGCGAGCAACGACTCGCACCGGGTGCAGAAGCAGGCCGGGGCGCACCAGGGCGCAACCGGCGGCGTCGCTGACCTCGTAGCGCTTGTTGCGGCGACCCTCGCGCCGGTCGGGCAGGCCGGCGGCCGTCTCGCGGAAGGCGCTCGGCAGCGAGTCCAGGACATGGGGCATTCACTCTAGCTCACACATTCCGCAAGCAAAAGTCAAGTGCCAGACTGCCTTCGACACCTTTCTCAGACACTCTGGAAACCCCAAAATGCCCAAATTGAGAATTGCTGAGGTGTTGCCCACCTCGAGATCGCATAGGATCGACACTGCCGTGCTCTGCAAGGTCGCGAGCGTGCCCTTGCGCCCCGGGGCAGCTGTCCTCGACGTACTCGGCCCCGTCGCGGACGCCGTGAGTCCCGTTCCCGACCGCCCCGTCAGGCGCGGTCCGGTCGCCTCGGCCGGGTCCATGTTCGTGGTCAGGTACACGGTGACCGGCGTGCGCGCCTAGCCGGTCTACCGGTTCGTGACCTCGCGGATCGCTTGCGGCGCGACGCGCAGGCCGGACAAGTTCAGGCCCGCGACCGCCTCGAGGTCGCGCCCGGGCAGCCTCTGCGCCGGCCGGCCCTCCGCATCGAGCAACTCCATCACCCGGATGCGGCGGATCTCGTTGCGCCCGTGGCGCCGGCCCTCCTCCCCGTGCTCCGCTAGGCACATTCGATCGCAGCTCGCCAGGGTGTCCCGCAGCGTGAGCTGACTCCCCTCCACGGTGAAGAGGTGGAAGGCCCCGCGGCTGATCATAAGTAGCGCCCTGTCGTTGTTGGCGTACAGCGCGTCGGCCACGATGCAGCGCCCCATCATCTACATCCTGGCGAGCAACTCGCACAGCGCGCGCCCTTCGGCGTCGTCCTTGTCGCCGCTAAACCTTTGCTGCGCACAGACTTGCCTCGACTCGGCGCCCACCACGGACAGCTGCTGCCGCGCCGGTGCCGAGCTCACTTGTCCGTGTGGATCGCGGCCGTGATCATTAGGAGCCGTGCAGGTGCTTGCGGTCCAGGGCCAGCGCCTCGCCCGGATGTGCCCCGCTGCCCTGGGCGCTCGGCCAGGCATTCACCCGTTTCTCCAGTTGGCTCTCCTCCACGCCTGGCAGCGCCCGTCGGACGGTGTTGTGTGACAGAGGGCGGTACCCCTCCTCGAACCGCCGCGCACCCGCCGCACGCATCTCGTCCTGCCCCATGCGCCGGGCGAACTCGGCAATCTCGGTGACGCTCTTGCAGCCCGCCAGCCGCGCCGTCAGCCCGAGCGCCAGCACGGTCGGCAGCGGAGGCCGCACCCCGCGCCGGCAACGGAAGTCCGGGACCTGAAGCGAGTGGTCCAACAGCGACGCTTCCAAGTTCACGCGATTCCTCCGGCGCTGCCATTCCGCCCGCGGCCGCTCCGCGGCGAGCTGCCCGAGCGCCCCGAGCGCGAGCTCGTAGACGAAGACGCGCTTGGCCCGTCCGTGCCAGGCGTAGCCCGCCGCCTGCCCGCGGACTCGCCGCCAGCCCTGGGTGGCGCCGAGCTCGATCCAGTTGACCGCCCGGTAGCAGGTGCCGACGAATCGCGCCGCGTCGACGAGGGCCTCCGCCAGCGGCGGGCGGTAGCTGTTGCCGGGCAGCCAGTCGTCGCCCAGGCAGCGCGTGCGCCCGGCTGCTGGGAGCAGCAGGAAGCGCGCGTTCGAGACCGCCAGCCACTGCCGCTAGCGCCGCTGCAGGGCGCTCCAGCCGAACCGGCGGTCCCGGAGACCGCAATGCAGAGCCGCGGGCTGCCAGCCGAGCAGCGCCAGCCAGCGCTCGCCCTGCACGGCTACCTGCTTCAGCTGGGCCCCGCACATCTTGCGATACCCGAGGTAATGATGAGTCCGCATCAACGCGGCCCAACGCTCCGTTTCGTCGGGACGCACCGGACGCGCCCCGACCTCGCTCGGCTGCAACGGGCTCGCGAGCACTACTCGGGTAATCGCAGATTCAGGCCCAAATGTCCGGTCCTCGCGGCAAGCAATCGCGAATCGCGCCGCGCCCCAACTTCGGAATCGCCCTGGGCCGAGATCCGGGCTCAACCGGCAGGCTGGCCCTGCCCCGGGCGATTCAGGGCAGCAGCAGCAGCTTGCCCATCGTCTTCCTGCCCGCTAGGCGCGCATGCGCCTCTGCCGCGTCGCTCAGGGCCAACTCCCCGCCGACGTGAATGTGCAGGTTGCCAGACGCGACCCACGCGAATATCTCCGATGAACGGCGTACCAGCTCTGCTCGGCTGCCGATATAGGCAAAGAGCGACGGCCTAGTCAGAAAGAGCGACCCGCGCTTGGTCAGCTCCAGCGGGGCGAGCGGGGGGACGGGGCCGCTGGCGTTCCCGAACGTCACCATCATCCCACGAGGCTTGAGGCTGTTTAGGCTGCCGGTCCAGGTTGACTTGCCGACGGAGTCGTACACCACGTCCACGCCGCGGCCGCCGGTCAGCCGTCTGCACTCGCTCTCGAAGTCTTGATGCGTGTACAGGATGACCTCGTCCGCGCCGGCCGCGCGCGCTCTCGCGGCCTTACCCTCCGTGGAGCAAGTGCCGATCACCCGCGCCCCGAATTTCTTCGCCATCGCGACGAGAAGCAGCCCGACACCGCCCGCGCAGGCGTGGATCAAGGCCGTGTGGGAAGAGTTCAGCTCGAATGTGGAACGGACCAGATAATGCGCCGTCATGCCTTGGAGCATGGCTGCCGCTGCCGTCTTGACCGTGATCGAGTCGGGGACCTTGACCAGCCGGTCCGCGGCCACTGCCGCGTACTCGGCGTACGCGCCGTGGACGCCGGTGTAGGCCACTCGGTCGCCCTCTACCAATTCAGTCACGCCCGGGCCGAGCGCGGCCACGGTGCCAGCGGCTTCCTGCCCGTTCGTTATGGGCAGCTGCGCCGGATACAGTCCCGTGCGGAAATAGATGTCAATGAAGTTGACGCCCGCCGCCTCGACCTTGACAACGGCCTCGCCGGGGCCGGGTTCGGGCTGGGGAACGTCCTCATAGCTCAGGACGTCGGGGCCGCCGTGCTGGTGGATGCGAATAGCTTTCATCTGCGGAACGGTATTCTACCAACTCGATGCGAATCAGCCGCGTTGATGCATTCCACCTATACGCGCCGCTCCGAGCGCCGTTCGGCTTCTCCCAGTTCGCGTACTCGCAGCGCGAGGCGATGCTCGTCCGGGTTGCCACGGACGACGGACGAGAAGGCTGGGGCGAGGCCTATGGTCCGGCCTCCGTGACCGCGGTGATCGTCAGAGACTTTCTCGGGCCCCTGCTGCCGGGGCGCGACCCCCGCGCCGTCGAGTCGCTTTGGGAACTCCTCTACGCCCGTTCGGTGGACTACGGGCAGAAGGGAGTCGTGCTGGCGGCCATATCGGCGCTTGACATCGCCTGCTGGGACCTGAAGGCCCAAGGCGCGGGTCTCCCGCTTTATCGGGCGCTTGGCGCCGAGCCGCTCGATTCCATCGAATGCTACTGGACGGGGTTCTACTTCGGCGGGGATGAGCCCTTGGAAAGGCGCTGGGAACGCGAAGCGGCCGAGTGTCTCGGTGCCGGCTTCCGGGCCCTCAAGATCAAGGTCGGCCAAGGCGTTGGCCGAGACGCCGAGCTGGTCGCCGCCGTGAGGGACTTCGCGGGCCCGGACACGGAGCTCATGATCGACGCCAACCACGCGTACAGCCCCATGGACGCGGTCCGGCTGGCTCGGGCCGTAGAGCGTCATGGTATCCGCTGGTTCGAGGAGCCCGTGTCGCCGCTGGACCCCGAGGCGTACCTGGAGGTGAAGGCTCGAACGGGCATCCCGCTGGCCGGGGGCGAATGCGAGTACACCCGCTTCGGGTTCGACCGCTGGTTCCGGTCGCGCGCGTTCGACTACGCGCAGCCGGACATTTGCGCCTGCGGCGGTATCACCGAGGGCATGAAGATCGCCACGTTGGGATCGCTGACGGGCGTCCACGTCACGCCCCATGCGTGGGGTTCGGCCGTCGGCCAGGTCGCGGCGCTGCACTTCTACGCCGCGCGCCCGCGCCATCCGTTCTCGCTGACTGCCGAGACCAAGTTGATCGAGTGCGACCGGACGGAGAACCCGTTCCGCACGGTGATCGTCGACCAGCCCATCGCGCTCGAGTCGGGCCGCTGGCGCCTGCCCGACCGTCCGGGGCTCGGACTGACAATCTGCACCGAGGCATTCGAGCCCTACCTGGTGCGGGCGGCCGACTGACTCGCCGGTCCGGTCACAGCGCCCGCTTGACGGCGTCCTTCCATCCGTCGTATAGATCCTGCCTGCGGGCTTCCGGCATGGACGGCTCGAATCGGCGGTCCACGCTCCAGAAGGTCTCCAGCTCGTCGGTGCCGCTCCAGAAGCCGCTCGCTAGGCCCGCTAGGAAGGCCGCTCCGAGCGCCGTGGTCTCCGGATAGGCCGGCCGCGTGACCGGGACTCCGAGAATGTCGGCTTGGAACTGCATTAGGAAATCGTTGGCCGTGGCCCCTCCGTCCACGCGCAGCTCCGACAGGCTACCCCCGCAGTCCGACTCCATCGCTTCGACCAGATCCCTCGTCTGGTATGCGATGGATTCCAATGCGGCCCTCACGACGTGCTCCGTGCGCGTGCCACGGGTCAGCCCAGTCAGGATTCCACGCGCACCGGCATTCCAGTACGGGGCGCCGAGGCCAGTGAACGCCGGCACCATGTAGACCCCCCCCGTGTCGGCGACGGACGAGGCTGCCTGCTCGGAGTCCGCCGCCGTGGCAATCAGTCCGAGCTCGTCCCTCAGCCACTGGATCACCGCTCCTGCGACGAAGATGGCCCCCTCGAGTGCGAATTGGGGGCTTGCCGATGGCGATGCCGCGGTCGTGGACAGGAGCCGCGATTCGGAGGGCGAGGCCTCGCCGCCCGTATGCATGAGCGCGAAGCACCCGGTGCCGTATGTGTTCTTGACGAGTCCGGCGCGGAAGCACGCCTGGCCGAACAGGGCGGCCTGCTGGTCGCCCGCGACGCCGGCTATCGGGATCTCTCTGCCCGTCAGGTCACCGTCGGTAGTAGCCATCACACCGCACGAGGGCACGATTCGAGGGAGCATGGCCTCCGGCACGCCGAGCAGGGACAGCATGGTCTTGTCCCAAGCACCCGAGCGGAGGTTCATCAGAAGGGTGCGGGAGGCGTTGGTGCGGTCAATCACGTGCGCACGTCCGCCGCTCAGGCGGTACACGAGCCAGCTGTCGACCGTGCCGAAGGCTAGCTCACCGGCCTCGGCGCGCCGTCTAGCGCCCGGAATGTGGTCCAGAATCCAGCCGATCTTCGTTCCGGAGAAGTACGGGTCAAGGACGAGGCCCGTGCGCGCGGTGGTCTCCTCGGCGTGACCGGCCTCGGAGAGGTTCCCACAGGTCGACGCGGTCCGGCGGCATTGCCACACGATTGCCGGTGCTATTGGCGCGCCGGTCTTGCGGTCCCACACGATCGTCGTTTCTCGCTGGTTGGTGATCCCGATTGCGGAGATTGCGTCCCAGCCTCCGCACTGTTCCGAAGCTTCACGGGCTGCCAGCAGCTGGGTCTGCCAGATTGCCTCGGCGTCTTGCTCGACCCATCCGCTATGCGGAAACCTGCTCTCGACGAGGTGTTGCGCGGTCGAAACTGGTCGTGCCGTGCGGTCGAAGACGACCGCACGGGCGCTGCTGGTGCCCTCGTCACAGGCAAGAATGCAGTCGGCCATAAGTGACCATGTTGCGCGATTCCCAGCCGGACAGGCAAGCCCGGCTCGCTCAACAGCTCGCAAGTGAAGCCATCTGCCCAAGGGCCAGGCAGCCTTCTGCGGCGCAAGACGGCCTGGTCGGCCCCTGACCGGGTCTCGGAACGCGACTGCCCGGTTGCCCCGGCAACGTCGATGCGGGCAACTGCCATCGTGCGGGCTCCTGGGATTGCCGCGCTGCCAGTCCGCGGAGCTGCCCCCGCCGACCGCAGGCGAGTGGCGCGGCGAGGTCCCCGTCCCGCTAGCCCTGGTCCATGTGCGCGAGGAGGTCTCGCCGGACGGGGCCGAGCCGCTGGAACGGTTCCTGCTGACCAACGTCGCGGTGCGCTCGGACGCGGATGCGAAACGCATGCTGCGCTGGTACGGCTTGCGCCGGCGCATCACCACTGGCACGGCGCGCTCAAGGCGGGCTGCAGGGTGGTGTTCCTTTGGGCACCGCCCGCGCGAGCGTATCGAGCGGGCGGCGGCGCAGAGGGCTGTCGTCGCCTGGTGCCTAGCGCGATGACGCTGGCGGGGCGGGAGACGCCGGAGCTGCCGCCGGAGGCGCTGTTCCCGGACCTCGAGATCCGGGCGCTTGAGGACTACGCCCGGGACCGAGGCCTGCCCGCTCCGGACGGTCCGGGGCGGACGATGGCGGTGTAGGGCGGCTACATGAACCGGCGCAAGGACCCGTCACCGGCACACCGGATCATCTGGCGGGGCTGCCTGCGCCTGGCCGACGCGGTGCAGATCCACGAGCGCCACCTCCACCTGGGGGGTGATCGGGCCGGACCGCACAGCGGCGCATGAATCTCTGAGCACGGACTAGCCCTGTGGAAAAAAGGCAGGCCGCAAGGCTTGCTTGAGTTGCTTGAATGGCGCCAGCTCGTCGCCGCGTCGGGCGGAGCAGGCCTCAAGCTGCGGCTCGCAAATCCCTGTGCCGAGATGCAGGGCTGGGTGTCGGGGAAGGCGGCATGGCTGCAATCGGACGTGTCGGAAGCTGCTTCCGAAGTTGGCCTCGGGCGTGGATCTTCGGGCTAGAATTCACTCTCCTTTCGCGGAGTGAGCTCCTCCTCCAATTCTTGGCGGCCCTTCTCTTGCACCTTCCGGACGACGTTCAGGTATTCGCGGGCCTCGTCGCGTCGACCCAAACGCAGGAGAGTGCGGCCGAGGAGGTAGTGCGTTTCAGTGTGGTCTGGCTGGAGGCTGATCGACTTCTCCAGAAACGGCAACGCCTCTTGCGGTCTTCCGCTATCGCAAAGGAGTTTCCCCAACTGGTAGTATGCCGGAGGGTAGGCCACGTCGAGTTCGATGGACCGTCGCAAGTCGATCTCGCCTTCGACGATGCGGTTCAGTTGCACTCTGGAAACTCCGCGGTAATAGTAGCTCTCCGCGTGGCCGGTATTGCCTTCGATTTCTTGGCTGAGAGCGGACTCGGCCTCGACGGCATTTCCTGTCCTCAATAGAATCCGACCTTTGTGAAAGTTAGCCAGAGGAATGTTAGGGCGGAGTTCGATAGATCGGTCCAGAGATTTGAGTGCGCGGGAGTGCTCTCCGGCGCGCTCGAGCGCCTGTGCAAGAAGGACATGGAGCTCGGGAGAGTCCGGATGGAGTCGGAATAGATCGCTCAGTATGCCCTGAGCCCTCGCTGAATCTCCGGCTTGCAAGTAGGCCGAAGATAGCGAATAAAGCAGACCGAGATCCTGGTTTCCCTTGGCTCGCAAGTCTTCGAACAGTGCAATCGCCTCCTCGTTCTCGCCTTGGAGCATGTGACTGAGGGCTAGGACTTTCTGTGCCACAGCATCCGCCGGGTGCGCCTGCATGTAAGCGGAAAGGGTTGCTTCAGCCTGTGCATATCTGCCCCAATTGAAGTACGCTTGGCCTATATTCCGTTGGACTTCTTTCACTTCGGGCACTAGCCTAGCGGCCTCTTGGAATGCCTCGACCGCCTCTTCGAAACGCTCTTGGCGCAAGAGCGCGGACGCGAGGTCGTTCTGGACCCTCCCGTTGTCCGGGTCAACGCTCAGAATCTGGAGGAATCGTTGCTCGGCCAGCTTGTAGTCGGCGGCCTCGAAGGCATCGTAAGCCCGCCGGAGCATCTCGGATCGCCCTTGCGGTAGCTGCCCGGCGACGATACCCGGCGTTGCGAGCACGACCGCGACCAAGGCCGCGCGGACCCCCTTGGACTGGCGGGCGAGGCACCTCTCGGTCCGGCACTGCACGCTACAAGCCTACACCACCGCCAGCCTCAGCACAGCTTCTCGGCGGTCGTCGGTCACGTCGGAACACGGCGCTTTGCGTTCCATGCCTGGCTCGTCGCATGAGGGCCACGAGCGCTACCGTGACGGTGTCAGCCTCCTCTCGTCGGCATAGATTCCGATCCAATGGTTCTTGAATCCGAGGTGCGGGCTGACTTGGACTTCTGGCATGTGGCACTCGGCGCAGTCTGTGTCCTCGGACCCAGCTCTGCACAGCTTGGAAGGCGGCCGATAGCTCGCGTCATGGCAGGCCATGCAGCGCGCTCGATAGTACCTGGGTTCATTTCGACGAACATCCTCGTGCGGGTCGTGGCAAGTGACGCAAGAGAGCGTTCCGCCCGAGTTCTGAAAGCACGGGCTCTGGCGGAAGTAGGGCGGCTGGTGCCGTACGTTCCACGCCCGCTCATAGTCAAAGGCGGTCGCGGCGCCGCGTGGGTCGCGGTGGCAATCCCCGCAGAACTGCAAGAGAGCGTCCGGCGAGAGGCGGGCGGGATTGTCGATGGACGAGCGAGCAAGCTGGCCATCGCCAGAGGAAACCGCCTCCAAGTGGCCCCGGCCGGGCCCGTGGCACGTCTCGCAGCGCACTGCTTTCTCGGTCACGTCGATTTCTCCTCTTGACGAGTACGACAGCGGTCCGGTCGAATGGCAGTTGAAGCAATCCGAGATCGAGTTGCCTTGTCCGCGGACCTGATAGCGCAGGCCCATGGCTTGGAGGACTGACTCGGGCCGAATGGATTCGTGCCCCGTCGTCGCGTCGAATGTGCCGGGCTTGGCGTAGTAGCTGAAGGCGTGTTCGACGTAGGATGACCTGTTCAGCCGGCTGACGAACGTGACGCCGTGGTTCCCCGCGCCGAAGGCCCATTCAAGGGGCAGTTCCATGACGAATTCGTCGTCCTCGACTTCGGCGAGGATCCTGCTGTCGCTGCGACGGTATCTGAACCGGAACTGAGGCGGACGGCGCAAGACTCCTTGCGGAATCATCCTCGAGCCGAGAGGATGTTCTTCCGTGCGATGTAGCGTGAGCGCATGCCCGCTGCGGGACTGGCTCGCCAGCTGTTGCGGATGGCAGGATCCGCATGTTGCCGCCCCCACATACTCCTTCCGGCGCGGAGTCTCCTGCGCTCCGGCGAGGACTGACAGACCCGCGGCTGTTAGCAGGGCCCGCAATACCGTCAGCGGCAATAGTCGCGAAGGGAAAGACGGACACGCGATGCGCGACGCCACGCCCCGCGATGCGTCCGGAGTGCCCCCGAGCCGAGGCGCGATTGCCGAAGGGGACGGGCAACGCCAACTAGGTGTTGTCCACACTGGCCCTATCCGCTGTCAGGGGTTTGCACCGGCGTCCCCCTTCCCTCTCGTAAGACTACGGTACGATTTGCGCTCGCGCTCGGGAACGCCTCGACCGCTCCGGTGGTCCACCGAACGAGGATCTCGTCGACTTGATCGGCGTTCCCTAACCCGAAGTGCAGTCGCAGGTCGCTGTGCGACAGGAAGCTGCCGCCGCTCCTTGCCTCCGCGACTTGGACGGTGTCGCCTGTTCGCACAGATACCCTCGCGCCGATTCCGTTGCGGTTGGATCGCGTGCCTTCGAGATCGACCCGGATCCAGTTCCGCTGCTCGACCGCGTTGACCAGCAGGCTTGGGGAGGAATCCAGGTTGTTGACTACGACTTCGATCCGGCCATCGTTGTCCAGGTCACCGAACGCGGCGCCTCGCGCGGAGCTCTTCTCGACAAGGCCCGAGCCGGAACGCCCGGATATCTCGGCGAATGTGCCGTCGGCAAGATTCCAGTAGAGATGCTTGGACTGCTCGAAACGCACGCCCCGTCCCGCCGGTACCGGCATGCGGTAAACGTGTCCGTTCACGATGATGACATCCTGCCAGGTATCGTGGTCGACGTCCACGAAGGCGACACCCCAGCCCACAAAGCTCGTATGCGTTCCGAGTCCGCTTCGGATGGACACCTCGCTGAAGAGTCCCTGCTGCTCGTTCCTGTAGAGGGACGGAATGTCATTGGCGAAGTTCGTCTTGACGATGTCGATCCAGCCGTCCCGGTTGTAGTCTCCGGCGGCCGCACCCATTCCGCCCTGTTCCTGTCCGTGCTCGTTCAGAGCTGTCCCGGACTCGTATCCCACCTCGGTGAACGAGCCGTCCCGGTTGTTCTCGAAGAGCCTGCTCGGACTGGAATCGCAGGCGACATAGATGTCGGTCCAACCATCCCTGTTGTAGTCGCCGGTGAGGACGGCGAAGCCGTACATTGCGCCGGTGCCGAGGCCGCTCTTGTGCGAGACATCGGCGTACGTTCCGTGCCCAGTGTTCCTATACAGCGTCGCGGTCTCGCTAGGCAGCCCGCGCGGGCCGCACACGACCGGATTGCCTTGGAAGCGGCAGAGTTCGTTCTCTCCCGGCTTTGGAGTCGTCCCAAGGTCGAATCGAATGTAGTTGGCCACAGCGAGGTCGAGGCTGCCGTCACGGTCATAGTCTAGGAATGCGCAGCCCGTGCTCCAACGTCGCCGGACCGTCGGCGGGAACGCTGCCCCGGTGACATCCTCGAAGCGGCCGTCGCCCTCGTTCCGGTAAAGGACATTGTCCCCCCAATAGGTCACGAACAGGTCTTCGTCACCGTCGTTGTCGTAGTCGGCGACACAGGCGCCTTGCCCCCAGCCGGTACGAACGAGATTCGCCTCGGCGGTCACGTCCTCAAAGCGAAGATCCCCGGCATTGCGAAAGAGCCGGTTGGTTGGCGGCACCCGGCCGTCCCCCGAATGCCATCTGGTCTGATTGACGAAGAAGACGTCCGCCAGACCGTCGTTGTCATAGTCGAAGATTGCGACACCGCTGCCCGTGACCTCGAGAATGTAGGTCTTGTCGACTGGATCGCCGGCAACATGGCGAAAGAGCAGCCCGGCTTCCGACGCCCGGTTCTCGAATCGGAAAGCGGGCACTGGGCGGTCGAGTTCCGAGACCCGCACGCCCCGGCCGGGTCGGTTGACCAGAGCCATGCCCTGAGCCGCGAGGCTCTGGGCCAGTGCAGAGCAGGCGAGCAAGACTGCTAGGGAACGTGCGCAAGCCATGGCGGCTCTCCGGGTTTCTCTCCGCTTGCACAGCGTCGGGCCCTGGCAGTCGACACAATAGTCGGCAGGCCGAGCGCCTGTGAAACGACTCCGGGTCGTAAGTCTTGCCCGGATGGTCCAGTCTCGCACTCGTGGGGCTGGCTGAATCAGGCCCGTGGCCCCGCGGCGACTGGGCGAGCCCTGAGGGCTGCTCGTCCGCGAGGTCAATCCCCTCGACGGGACCGCGGGGCAGGTTGCCGTAGAGCCTAGCAGGATCCAGCCGTGCCTTCGCTGGGGACAAGCGGAGCTCGCCTGTCAGTCGAACACGATGCGTCGTTGCCAGTCTCGGCCATCCGTGCGCTAGGAAACTTGACTGCCCCAACGTGAGAGCTGCAGTCCTCGGCCGGGCTGCCAGCTGGGTCGGGCCGGCTTGCTGCGGCGTGTCGATTCCAGCGTTGTCCAGTCGTTGCTGGCTTGCGACTCCGAAGTGCGTTCGGTTGACTCGAGCCCTGCCATCCAGAGTCTTGGGTGCCGACCATCTGGTGTCATTGAAGACTCTCTTGTCGTGGGCGAGGCCGAACGGCGGAGACGGCGCACCAATCCTGTGGCCCGTGGCTAACTCGTCACCCGCCGTTCACTCCGCGTGGCTGACACACAGCTCGCGCGCCGCGCGCGAAGCGCGTGGCCGATCGATTTCCGGCGCTCCCCGCGAAAAGAGACTCCTGCGTTGCTGCCGAGGTTGGGGTTGACTTGCGCGAAGGCACTCCCTACGCTAGGTGGGCGTTGGCGGGCCGGCCATGGCATGCCTCGGGTCAAGGAGGATTGAGCATGAATCTGAGATTCTGCGTTTCGCGAGGGGTGCTCGCGGTCTTGGTCGCGCTGGTCCTGGCCGGGGCGGCATTCGGCCAAGGCATTAGCCGCGGCACCATCACGGGGTCAGTTTCCGACCCCACGGGAGCCGTGATTCCCGGTGTCGAGGTCACGGTCGAGAATTCGGCCACGGGCGAGAGCCGCGTCGTTGAGTCGAACGAGAGCGGCGTGTACGTAGTGAGCGCCATCCCTGCGGGAAGCTACTCGGTCACGGCCGAGCTGGCCGGATTCCAGCGCCAGGTCCTGCGTGACATAGTGCTCGAGGCCGAGCAGCGCCTGGGTGTGGACATCCAACTCGAGGTTGGCGAGGTCACGACCACCGTCGAAGTGACCGGGGCGGCTCCGGTCATCGACACCGAGAGCGGTGAAGTCTCGGCCCTGATTGACAGCGTCCAGGTGGCGGAGATGCCCATCAACGGGCGCAACTGGTCCCAGTTCGGGCGCTTAGCTGCCGGCGTGGCGGCGGAGTCGACGGACCAGCGGGGCATCGGCCAGGAGGGCAATCCGCTGCTTGCCGTCCACGGGACGCGCACGGACAAGGTGCGCTACGCCATCGACGGCATCCAGAACATGGACACCGGCGGCCAGCGCGGCATCAACAACTTCCCGCCGCCCGAGGCCATCGCCGAGGTCAAGTTCCTCACCAGCAACTTCAATGCCGAATCCGGAAGCTACGGCGGCGGCGTGGGCAACATCGTCATCAAGGGTGGCGGCCAGGAGTTCCACGGTGATATCTACGACTTCCTGCGCAACAACGTGATGGACTCCGCCAACTTCTTCGCGAGCGAGGCGGCTCCGCTAAAGCTGAATCACTTCGGCTTTACCCTGGGCGGCCCGATTTCCTTCGGGGGGTACAACCCCGAGAAGACGAAGACCTTCTTCTTCACCTCGATTTCCCAGTACAAGCGTCGTGGCCCGTCCATGCGCGGTGCGACGTTCCTAGCCCGCACGCCGACCGCCGCGATGAGGGGAGGGAACTTTACCGGCCAGAGGCAGATCAATGATCCGGATACCGGCGAGCCGTTCCCCGACAACGTCATTCCGGCGTGGCGGATTGACCCCAACGCCACGGTCCTGCTGGACAGTTTCTTCCCGCTCCCCAACCGCGAGGGCGGGCAGAACTGGATCGCACAGCCGAGCCAGCCCACGGACCAGCACGAGGAGCTCGTCCGGGTCGACCACAGCTTCAGCGAGGACGTGCGGCTGATGGCCCGCTACATTCAGGACGACTGGACCCAGATCCAGCACAAGGCGCTGTGGTCCGCCCACTCGTTCGACACGATCCACTCCTCGTATTCCAAGCCAGGCAAGAATCTGGTCGCCAGCCTGACGAAAATCGTCTCGCCGACCATGGTCAACGAATTCACGTTTGGATTCTCTTGGAACACAATCCATCGGCCGCTGATGGACACGGAGCAGCGCCCGAGCGGGCTGACGATTCCCGAACTCTTCCCCGAGAATCCCGGAAACAAGATTCCCGATATCATCCTGGCGCAGGGCTGGGGCAGCGTGAGCGGGAGCAACGTGCCGTACGACAACGGCAATCCCATGCTGACCTTCCGGGATGACCTGACCAAACAGATCGGCAACCACAGCTTCAAGTTCGGAACCGAGATTCTCTGGCTTCGCAAGTGGACGGATTCCTCGTCCAGGCCACAAGGATCGTTCAACTTCAACGGCGGGAAGTCCGGCCATGCCGTGGCAGACTTTCTCCTCGGCTACGCCCGCACCTATCAGGAGGCGCAGGGCGGCAATATCTACAACGACTTCATCGCTTGGCAGAAGGATTTCTACGCTCAGGACTCGTGGAAAGTCAATCAGGACCTGACGATCAACTACGGCGTCCGCTGGTCGATCTTCCAAGGGGTTCTCGGGGAGGAGAAATCCGGGCGGGTTTCCGCGTTCATGCCGGAGATATACGACCCCACCAAGGCCGTCACGGTCCAGTCGAACGGCCGGATCGTGCCTGGCAGCGGCGACTTGCTGAACGGGATGCTCACGCCCGCCGACCCGCGGGCCGAGCAGTTCGGCGGCGCCGACCTCTATCGCCAGCGATTCCACAATCTCGGCCCGAGGGTCGGGATCGCTTACAAGTTCTCGGAGAGGTCCGTCCTGCGCGCCGGGGGCGGGGTGTACTACGGCCCGGGCCACATTGGGAGGAACTCCAGCCAGCCCCCGCTCATACAGCAGCCGGTCATCTTCGACACGCGGCTGAGCAACCCCGCGGGCGGCAACACCGACATCCTGCTGCCCAGCAACGTGCAGGGCCACGATCCCGAGGGCTACGCCGCGACCAGCTACCAGTGGAGCTTCGGTCTCCAGCGCGAGCTCTTCCGGCAGACCTCGATCGACATCACCTACGTAGGCAACCGCGGCACGCACCTCGGTATCCGCCCGAACCTGAACCGGCCGGCCCCGGACCCCAACCGCACGGGGAGCATCAACGCGCACCGCCCCTATCCGGGCTTCGGCAACATCCTCTACCAGGAGCCCTCGGCGTCGTCGACCTATAACGGGTTGGAGATCACCCTGCGCAAGCGGTTCGCGCAGGGCCTCGCGTTCGAAAGCGCCTACACCCTGTCGCGCACGTGGAGCCATGGCGACAACATCGGCGACACCGTACAGGATCCGCGCAATCTCGCCGCGGAGTGGAGCTTGGCGGATTTCGACCGCACGCATCTGTTCATTTCGAACTTCTTGTACGAACTGCCGTTCTTCAAGGGCCGCGACGACGCCTTGGCGAGGATCCTCGGCGGATGGACGCTAGCCGGAATCGTCACTTTCCAGAGCGGGCGGGCGGGAGGCCCGACGCTCTCGGGGGACAACGGGAAGGTCGGAGGAGGCGGCCCTCAGCGTCCGAACTTGATCGGCGAGCCGAACGGCGGCCCGCAATCGCTCGCGAAGTGGTTCAACACCTCGGCCTTCGAGCAGCCGGCGGTCGGGACCTTCGGTAACTCGCCGCGAGCGCCCATCCGCCTGCCGGGGCTGGCCAACTTCGACCTGACCCTCGCCAAGAACACGCAGTTGACCGAGCGACTGCGAATGCAGATCCGCGGCGAGTTCTTCAACGCGTTCAACCATCCCCAGTGGAACGGCGTGGCGCTGAACTTCAACAACTCGCTGTTCGGGCGGGTAACGAGCGCTCACGACCCGCGCATCATGCAGATCGGAATCAAGTTCAGCTTCTGAGCGCCATCCGCGATTCGGGCGGCCCGCGCTGCTGCCACCCTGCTCGTGCGCATGCGCCTGCGGCGCTAGTGCTTGGTCGGCTTGGTGGCGCGGCGACGCCCAAACCGCCGCTTAAAGCCACTTGGCTGCGGCTGCCTTCCGGCTGACCGTGGTAGCTCTGGCCGGAGCCCCGAAATCCGGAATCTCGGAAGCAAGGGCCCGCGCTGGTGGATCGATTCGCGGGGTGTGCCGTCGAGAATCCGCCCGAGGTGACCTCGGCGGCCTTGGTCGGAAGCCGGTCCATCGGTATTCCTCCACGGGCCGGGGCGCGGATGGACCTGATGCGCGGTCGATTGAAATCCGTGACTGGACGACTTCGATATCGGTTCCCCGACCGCGCGCCGAGCGACTGCCAAGGTTGTTGCTGGTGCGGTGTTCGTCTCGCGCCGGGGCTCCACAGTTGTCAGGACGGTCAGAGGGATAGCGCCTCCTGATCATGTGGAGAGTGACTCCTCAGGAGTGGACTCCATGTCAAGCCCGGGTGCGGATACCCGGCTGATCGACCGCTGGCTGCCGATCGCTGCTCTAGGCGAGGAGGATGCACGCGAGCGTCGCTCGATGACCGCTCTTCCTCGGACTGACTATCTGCATGTTTGGTGGGCGAGGCGGCCGCTGGTAGCCCCTCGTGCTGCGGTACTAACTTCGCTGCTCCCGGCGGACGCGGACCGTGAGAGATTCCTGCACGCGTTGGGGAAACATGGCGATCCAGTCGCCCTTGGAGCTGCGCGGCCGCACGCCCGGAATGTAGCCCCAGCCGCGCTCTTCGAGCGTCTCCATGGCCCGCTGGCCGATCATGCCGCGGTCCGCCGCCAAGCGCACCGAAGCGATGCCGACGTGCCGGCTCAGGCGGTCCTCCACCGGCAGCAGTGCGGTCACGTCCGCCGTGTTGCCGGGCCGGATTTCGGTGCGGAGCGGTCGCGCCGCGATGTTCCCGCCGCCCGCCCGCCGTGAAAGTGATGCGAAGTCGTGTCGAAGAACACGAGGTCCGTCTCGGTGAACGGGTCCCGGCCACGCAGGTACAGGCTCTCCTCCACTTCGTCCTTGACGGAGCGCAGGGCGTGCGCCGCCCCCTCGCCGGCGCGCGCGGGCTCGGTCGCCAACGCCCCGCGGCGGGACTCTCGCACCGGCCCAGCTAGGCCATCTCGCGGTGCGGGTGCTGGAAATCCAGCGCGGAGGCCCCTGCGACGATTTGGCTGGCCTTCCAGTCGATGGCGCTGCGGTCCGAGCCCGGAGTGAGCAGGCTGTGCAGGACCGCGAGGAACACGGCGCGCTCGGCATCGAAGCGGAAGCAGCGACCGCGCAGGGCGGCGCGCAGGGCCCCTTTGCAGCCGCTGAGTTGCCGCACGCGCTCGAAGACGAGCCCGGGGCCGGTCACGCGGCAGGGGAGGCCCTCGGCCGCCGTCGAGCGGTCGGCCAGCACCGCGACGCGGCGCGAGAGGCGCGCCCCGGACACGAGCAAGCGGTCGAGTGCGCCGGCGTCGCGGAGCCGGTCGCGTCGCCCGAGGGAGGCGAGGATCTTCCGGCGCACCTTGGAGCCGTCGCGGGAAATCTCGACGAGCTGCACGTAGGTGTGGTTGCCGACCCCTCGCCGCGAGCCTTCCGGTCCGCCGTGGTTTTCCTGCCGAACTCCGCCAAGCGCGTCGTGGCGGGGTGCAGTTCCAACACGAATCCGGCGAGCCCCCCGTCCGCCGCCCGCAAGAAGCGCTCCGCGCCGCCGCGCTGCTCGAACCCGAGCACGAAGTCGTCCGCGTAGCGCACGAGTATCATGTCATCCGGGCTTCCTGCGGCGCCATTTCCGAGCGATCCACAAGTCCAGCACGTAGTGCTAGGCCTCGCCCGCCGGCGACTCTCGTGACGCCGGCCGCGTCCCCGCGGCCCGGCCGATCGCGGCGTCGTGGCCGAGCTGGGCGGCGCGGGCGCGGGCTCCGCCTTGGTGCTGTGGGAGCGCTCCAGCGACTGCGGGTGCCCGGCCGCGGATCTCGAGCGCGAGCCGCCGCGGCCGCCGGCCTGCGCGATCGCGCGGGCGCTGCTGGAGCGCTCCGACCGGGCCCGCCGCGCGGCGCAGGGAAGGTAGCGGGCGTGAGGCGGGCGGAACGCGTCCCCCGCGCGTCCTCGATCGAGGTCGCCATAGCTCTCGGCATCGCCGCGTGCCGCGGGCGGAACGTGCGGCCGGGGGCGCTCGAGGGCACGCGGTGGGGGGCGGGTCCGCGGGCGGAGGCACCGGATTGTGGGCGCCTGCGAGTCCGCCGCGTGGGCCTCGCTCACGCACCGGTTCACCGTCGGCGGGCGCAAGGGGTACGGTACATCACCGTGGCCGTCGACGCGGACCGGCGCCCTGTGCTGCTGGAGGTGCGCCTGGCGAAGGCCGGCGATGTCCAGCGGAGCCTGCTCGACTCCCTTGCCGCGAGCGTCACGCTGGGCCTGCGGGCCCCTGGCCGGCTAAGTGCGCGCGCTGGCGCACGCCCGCTTCGAGCCGGACGGCTGGAGCGGCTCGGAGGAGGAGATCGGCCACGCCCACTCGGTGAGTTTGTATGGCGCATGTCTTGGACTCGTTGCTGAGCGCCTTCCTCGAGACGGCTGCCGGCCTGCCCGACCGTCGCACGGGTCGCAGGCCCTGTTCGGCGTGGGCCGCATCCCCAGCGACAACCGGATCCGCAACTTGCTCGACGGCCTCGACCCGGCCGCATTCGACCCTCTGTTCCGGCTGTGCCTGCGAGCCGTGGCCGTGCAGGGCGCGCTCGGGCCCTTCCAGCGCCTCGACGAGCGCCTGCTGGTGGCCTTGGACGGCGTCCGGTTCCACCGCTCCGACACGGTGCATTGCCCGCAGTGCTCGGTGCGGCGCGTCGGCAGCGAGCGCCGACCGCATCACTTCCACGCCATGGCCGTCGGCCACCGCGGTGGCCGACGGCCACGCCACGGTCCTGCCGCTGATGCCCGAGTTCGCGTGCCCGCAGCAGGACGCGGCCGCGACCCGCGCCGACATGAGCGAGGACGAGCGCAAGCGGGACTGCGAGCGCAACGCCACCAAGCGCCGGATCGCCGCTCACGGCACTTGGCTGCAGGCCTGCCGCCCCGTCCTGCCGGGCGACGACCGGTACTGCTGCCAGCCGGTCTGCGAGGCCGCCGCGGCCGCCGGCACGGACTTCATCTTGGAACCTGATTACCCACAAGACTCAGCCAAGGCTAGGAGGCGGTAAGGCATGGGCGGGGTGCGCACGGAGGCGTGAAGCAGGCGGGGGACCAGCACCGCCAGATCGTAGCGGCGGTTGAAGCGGTAGCGGAACTCGGCGAGGTACCGCGGCAGGTGCTTGCCGTCGAGCGCATGGCAGGTTCCCGCCAGGGACTGCTTGACGTTCGCCGGCATCGTGCTGACCCGGACGAAGCGGGAATCCGCGCAGCTCCGCTGCCCGCCTCCGGTGACGGTCGGCACGTGCTCGCAGCCGGCGCCGGTCACGCCCCGGAAGCAGGCCGGGCCGTCGGCATGCACCTCCGTGCCGGGCTGCAAGTGCCGCCCGGCCCACGCTGCCAGCGTCTTCTTGCGCAAGCCCGCCACGCTGCTCAGGCGCATCCTTGCCGGCTGGCCGGCGGCGCTGACCTGGGTGACCTGCACGGCGGCGACGAACGGCGTCTTGCCCGCCGCGCCGCGACCGCGCTTGCCGCCGCTCCGCTCCCCGCCCCAGTAGGCGTCGTCCACCTGCACGACGCCGCCCAGCGGCACGCGCTCGTCGCGCTCCTGCATCACTTGCAAGAGCTTGTGCTTCACCTTCCAGGCCGTGTTCCGGCTGACCCCCAGCTGCCGCGCCAGTTCCAGCGACGAAACGCCGTGCTGGCCCTGCGTCAGCAGGTGGAGCGCCAGGAACCGGACGGTCAGCGGCAGCTTGGTGGCGGCGAAGATCGTGCCGGCGACGAGGGAGGTCCGGCGGTGGCAGGCGTGGCACTGCCAGAGCTTGCGGGAGCGGATGCGGCAGTGCCGGCGGGAGCCGCACTCCGGGCAGCGGAAGCCGTCCGGCCAGCGGGCCTTGAAGACGGCCTGCTCGCATGGCCCCTCGCTGCCGTAGCGCTGCAGGAACTTGCCCGGGCTGAGTCCCTTCTGGAATTGCACGCGATTGCGTTTCATCAGAGCCTTTTGCAAAATTCAGAAAAGAGGGCTGACCGCCCCATGAACGACTAGTTTCCGGGCTGTTATTCTCGCCGAAAAAGACTCCCTTCAGCTGGGCTTGCTCCGCTGCGGGGCGCTCCTGCGGGGATCGGCCCGGTGCAGGCGCAGCTCTCCCGGCCCGGCCCTGCGGGCGGGCGCTCTGCCCGGCTGTTCCGGCGGCCCGGGCTCTCGGAGCGCCAGGCGCAGGAGCTGCGCGACCGTCAGCGCGAGCACGCCGAACAGGAGGTGGCACGGCACCTTGCCGCGGCCGCGGACGCGCACGTGGCGCCCGCCGCAATCGTCCTTCAGGCGGCCGTTGACACGCTCCACCGTCGAGCGCTCGCGGTAGCGCAGCTTGGCGGGATCCGCCCGGCGCTGCGCAGCGCCTTGGCCTCCCGTGCCAGATCCGCCTTCAGCTCCGTCCGGCCGCGCGGGTTGACATCGATGAGCGGCACGTGCCCGAGCCGCTTGCTGAAGGCCCGGATCCCGGCCGCGTCGCGCGCGCTGTCCATCCGGTCGTACAGGTTGTCGACGCGGCCCGCGGTCCGTGTCGCCAGCGGGATCGCGGCCTGATCGCGGCCCGATCGCGGCCTGGCTGTCGTGCAGCGAAGCCGCGGTGAGCAGGCAGCTGACCGGGATCCCGCCGTCGATCGCGTCGATATGCAGCTTGTAGCCGCGCCAGCTGACGGTACGGCCCTTGGCGTTGCGCTTGGTGCCGGTATCGCAGTCCTGCGGCAGGTCGTGCAGCATTGCTTCGAGATTCATGTCGGGCTGCCGCGCCAGTCGGCGCGGAGCGGGCGGCCGCTGCTCGCCCTTGCGAGGGCGCCCGCGCTTGCGTTTCGGCTGGGGTTCCGGCGCGGGCTTCCCGGCGGGCCGCTCGCGGCCCTCGATGGCGGTCGAGTCGCGGGAGACGTGCCCTGCCAAGCGGCCGTCGAGCGTCCGCGCGAGCAGCGCCTCGTACAAGCGTCCGGGCAGTTCGCCGGCGGCGAACTCGGCGCAGGCGCGCGAGAAGGTTGCCTCGCCGGGCACGGCCCCGGCCAGGTCCCAGCCGCACAGTCGGCGCAGGGTGTGATCGGTCTGCAGGCGCTCGACCGGCGAGCGCGTAGCGGGCTGGTCGAAGACGGCCTTGGCGATGAAAGCGCGCGCCATGGCGGCGCGGCTTGCGAGGGGGCGGCCGCGGCCGCCCTGCCCGACGGGCAGGCAGTCCTCGACCTGCGCCAGTTCCACCGCTTGGACGAAGCTGCGGTAGCGCTCGCCGAGGGGCCGAGTTCCTGCTCGAGCCAGGGGAACAGCCCCTGCTGGAACGTGAACCAGTACGCGGATACGGTTTCTATCAAGGACATATTCGTTGAATCCTGCCAGCTGTTTACTAGGCTTGCATTACAATAATAGCACGGAGGGCAAGGGATTGTCAGGAAACTCAAAACGCAGACAAGCCATTAAAACTACATTTACTACAGTTCTATTCCATTGATTATATCGAATACTTAATAGACTAACTAAATGATAATGCTATGAGCTCGGGATTTTTGCAAAAGGCTCAGATGCTATCCCCTTTCCTAGCAGAGATTTCCGACCTCCTTCAGTATAGCATATCCTCGGCTGACGTTCGTTGGTAATCAGGTCTTGGAATGTATGCGAGCCCGGATCCGACAAACGCCTGCATGAAGTGCTGTAGAGCCGGCGGGCGAGCGGCGCGGTGCGCTCGACCGGCTGGCTGCCGCGGCCCGGGAAGGGCAAGCGGTCCGAGCGGCACCGCTTCCGATGGGCGGCCGCGGCGCCCCCGCGCAAGGGCCGCGACGCCCTCCAGGGCACCTGGATCGAGTACGCCGTGGAGCGCGGCGGCAAGCGCACCTACGCCAACTGCTTCTTCACCAGTCTCGCGGTCACCGCGGAGGACACGGAGGGGATCGCGCGGGCCGGGCGGGCTTGCTGGAAGATCGAGAACGAGGGCTTTGACTGCTTGGCGTGGTACGGCCTCAACTTCGGGCACGGCAAGGACGCGCCGGCCAACGTGCTGAACCTGTTCGCCTGCGCGCTCCAAGCAGTGCTGCACTGCGTCTGCACGCTCTGGCGGCAGGGCCGGCGCAAGCTGGTCACGCGCCGCGACCTGTTCCGGGAGCTGCAGGTCGCGCTGCATTGGTTCTGCTTCCCCGACTGGCCGACTCTGCTGGCGGCGCTGCGAGACAAACGCGGGCTGCCGGCCGGCCCCGGCCGGGGCCTGGACTCCGCGCAGCTTCGTGCCGACAGCGGCCGGCGGTGGCAGACGGCTACCGCCGGGGTGCGTCCAGCCGCGGGCTCGGCACTAGGCGGACCCGCTGCGGGGCCGCGCCACAGCCCTGCCAGCCGTCCGGCCCTCCCGCGGGGTGGTCTCAGTAGGGCGGCCTCTTGATCGACTTGTTCATCTCACCCCCCTCAACAACGTTCACGCACCACCTTGACGGCCAGGATTAGAATCGCTGCCGCTCGGACAGCGGCGAAGGCTCGCTGTTCCCCTCGCCGACCGCCGGGCCGCCGAGAGTCACCGTCACGTTCAGCTCGGGCGGCAGTCTCGACCACCTCGGCGACGGCTCGGTCGCTGCCGAGGTCATGAATCCGCCCAATTACGACAACGTCATGTTCGCCGAGCTCGCGGACTTCATCTGGGTCTGGCTCAAGCGGACGGCGGGGTACGTGTTCCCGGAACTGTTGCGCCGGTGTCTCACCGATAAGGACACGGAGGCCGCGGCGAATCCCGCGAGCGGATGGGCGATCTCCGCCGAGTGCCTCCGGATGATCAAGCCCTTCGGCACCTTGACCCTCATGCTCGCGCATGAGGCCGGCGGTGCGTGGGATGCGCTGACGGCGGGCCTAATCGAGGCGGGCTTCGTCATCACGTCGACCTGCCTGTATGCACGGAGGCCGAGGGCCGCCTGCACATCAGCGACAGGGCGGCGAAAAACACCGTGTTCTTGTCGTGCCCGCCGCGGCCGGCACGACGCGGAGCGGATGTGCGCGAGCTGCGCTACCGGGAGGAGGTCGAGCCGCGGATGGCCGGGGCCGCGCGAGAGCGCGTCCGGGACTTCCAGGAGGCCGGGATCCAAGGGGTGGATCTCTATCTCGCCCGCTTCGGGCCTGTGTTGGCGCGCCGGTCTCGGCAGGAGCCCTTGGAGCGTGGCACGTCGCGCGCTCCCCTGGGCGAGCCGGGTGGGTGACGGAAGAGGGGACCGGTCTCGGCGCAGCCGGGCCTGCACGAGATGACTCCCGAGAACGCCTTGGACGTGGCGCGGCAGCGACATCAAGCGCTGGCGGCTGCGGCAGCTGACGCGCTTAGGGCCCGGCGCGGACATGGACCCGGCGACATCGTTCGTGGTGCTGGCGTAGGACGCCTTCCGTGCCCCGGCGTCCTCCTTCGACGGGGCCCTGCGGCTGGCGCGGGGGGCGGGGGCGGACCTTGACCGCGAAGTAACCGGCTGGCTCTCGGAGAGGCAGGCCGGCCGGATCCGCCTCTGGTACAGCGGGACGCGGGTCGCGACGGGCCCGCTCGACCCGGTAGGCGGGTCGCGGGCGATGATCGACCCCGTCCATCACGCCGCCAGCGTGACGCGGCAGGGCGGCATGGCCCAATCGGTGGAATGAATGCTGGCCGTGCGCGGGGTGGACAGGCACCAGCGCTTCTTCGCCGGCCTTGAGGCGGTCTTGGAGGTCCTGCCGCCGCCGCGCATGTTCGCGGAAATCAAGCTGGACGGGGATGTGGCGGAGGCGGCCAGCGATTTCCAGGCACTATACGAGGTCTTCCGAGTGGCGTACAGGAAACAGATGGACGAGGCTGAGTGCTAGAAGCCCTGGAGGGGGCTAACCCCGGGCTCAGCGTGGCGAGTCCGCGGCAGCAGTGATCGGTCGCGACCTAGAATCGCGTGACGCGCGGCTGGCCGACGTCCGTGGCCATCGCCAGCGCGTCGAAATTCATCACCATGTGCTCGTGGCGAACCTGCGCCATGCGTCGGTCGTCCCAGAGATTCTCGAATTCGCCGGGGTCCGTTTCCAGATCGAACAGCTCACCCAGCCCGTGGCCGTGGTAGACGACCTGCTTGAACCGCTCGCTCCGCACCATCGAGCCGAAGCTCTGCACTCCCGCGAGCGCCCGGTAGTACTCGCTGCGCACGAAGTCCCTGTGACGGTCGGTGCCGGACTCGCCGCGCAGGAGTGAAGTCAAGGGCTTGCCGTGCATCGAGGCGGGAACGGCCAGCCCCGCAAGCTCGAGCAACGTCGGGGCTAGGTCGGTCAGCTCGACGAGGGCGCGGCTGCGCAGGCCATCCCTTAAGTGCCCTGGCCACGAAATCAATAGCGGGACATGCACCAAGCTCTCGTAGAACCGGCAGCCCTTGAGCAGCAGGCCGTGGTCTCCGAGCGTCTCGCCGTGGTCGCTGGTGAAGATGACGACCGTCTTGTCAAGCTGGCCGGTCTCCTCAAGCGCGTCGAGCATGCGTCCCACGTTGTGGTCGATCAGCTCGATCATGGCGTAGTACTTCGCCTGGTACGACCTCGCGTTCATCTCTTCGGGACGGCGGGGCTCACGCTGGAAGTTGATCTCCTTCAACCGCGCTTGCGCGGCCAGGTCCGACTCGCGGAACAGCGGGCCCGGCATTTCCGCCTCGGGGTAATGGTCCAACCATTCCTGCGGCGGATCGAAGGGCGAGTGCGGGTCGAAGCAGTTCAGACTGAACAGCCACGGCTTCGACCGCTTCTCGCGCAAGAAGTCGATCGCCCGGTCCGCGCACCAGGTGGTTTGGTGATACTCGCTCGGAATGTACCCGAGCCTCTTGTAGATCGAAGCGTAGTCCCGGCCCTTCGATTTGAGCCACTGAACGTAGGCGTGTCCGTCCGGCCAGTCGTCGTGCGGGTGGTGGCTCCAGTGGAACACTCGGTAGCCGTCGTCGACGCGCGGCTCGATGCGCCCCTGCGCTCCGGACAGGTGGAACTTTCCGGCGAGCCCGCAGTCGTAGCCGGCGTCGGCCAGCGTCTTGGTTACCAGGGGCGCCGCGTCGTCCCAGCGGTCGTTGCCGTTCATGCAGCCATGCACGGACGACGGGTACATGCCGGTGAGGAAGCCGGCCCGGCTGGGGGTGCAGATCGGCGACTGGCAATAGGCGTTTTCGAACGCGACCCCGCTTGCCGCCAGGCGGTCCAAATTAGGAGTGCGGATATGCTCGTTGCCCAGCGACCGGATCGTGTCCCAGCGTTGCTGGTCAGTGCAGATCCACAGGAAATTCGGGCGCGACTCGTCGGCCGCTGCCTGCTGCGCGGAGAGGGCCGCGCTGGCAGCGCCCACGAACGTCCGCCTTGTCAAGCGGCTGGCCATTGCGCACAGCTTATCGCAGGTCCAGCCCGGCGCGAGCTTGGGGCGCGTCGCGGACGTGCCGACGGGCCGCTACGGCAGCGGCATCTCCTCGCTGTCGTTGGCGCGGGCGCGTGAGAACGAAGCCAGCGGCCCCTCCGTGCGCGCTTGCTCCAGCCAGTAGACGCCGTCGTAGGGCACGCTGTTGCCGCGCGTGCCGACGAAGTCGACATCGCCGTCCCGGTCTAGGTCCTTGGCGATCGCCATGTCGAACATGCCCCGCTTCCGGCGGGAGATGTCGTGCCGCTCCCACTCGCCGCCGGAGTCGCCTGGATTCTCGAACCATGCCAGCCGCCCCAGCGCCATGTCCTTGGTGACTTCCGCGCCGTCCGCGCCGCGCGGGCCCTGGCTGTAGCTGCCGCAGAAGATGTCCACGCGTCCGTCGCCGTTGATGTCGGTGATCGTCAGGCCTGTAGCCGAGTCCGGGGCCATCGACCCGATCCTGTGGAGCGTCCAGGTTCCGTCCGGGCTGCCGGGCTGTTCCAGCCACACGACGTTCGATCCGCCTTCCGCCAACAGCACGTCGAGGCGCGCGTCCCCGTTGAAGTCAAAGAAGTCGAACATGAATCCGGTCATTCGGGTGGCCCCGTACCCGTCGGGCACCGCGACCTCGACGCGATGTTCCTTGAACCGGATCTCCTTCCCTCCGAGGTTCTCGAACCAGAACAGCCTCGCCTCGGCCCGGGACGAGGCCAGGATGTCGGTATCGCCGTCTTGGTCCAGGTCGACCGGGCGCGAGTTGATCGGCACGGCCACGCGAGTGAGCTCGTGCTCCTTCCACGACTTGTCGTCGAGCGGGTCGCCGGCGATCTCGAACCAGCTGATCGCGCGCAGGGTCGTCTCGTTGCGGTCGCCGGACTGGGAGCCCTTGTTGGGAGCCACCACCTCGGGCCGCCCGTCGTCGTTGAAGTCGGCGAAGAACACGCGAATGTACGAGCCCCGGCCGCTAGCGGATGAAGGGATGATTCGCTCCCACTCGGCGGTTCGGGCGTCTTGGCCCGGATTCTGGAAGTAGATGAGGTGTGCAAACTCGCACGCCGCAACCACGTCGGGGAAGCCGTCGCCGTTGACGTCGGCGATGGACACGTCCTCGGCTGCCCCGGCCTCCTCGCCTTGGGCGAGCGTCACCAGATCCCAGCGATCCGGGTCCTCGGATCCGAAGGCCAGCCGAATGTGCCCGTCGGGCACTCCGTCGTACTCGGTGTCCGACTCGTGGACCGAAACGATGTCCTCGTGGCCGTCCAGGTCGAGGTCGGCCATCTCGAGGCCGTCGCTGCCCGCGATCGCAACCCCGCCCGTCTCGAGGTCGTCGATCACGTGCTCCTTCCACGAGATGTAGCTGCCGTCAGCGGCCTGCGCTGCGGTCGGCGTCTCGCCCACTGTTGCGGGCGGTCGATTCGGGGTCGAGCCGCAACCTGCCATGAACATCGCGAAAGCGGCGGAGAGTACAACAGGGAATCGGCTCGGGCGCATGGTGTTCGCTGGCGCTATTGAAGCATAGGCACTGTATCGCGAGGTCATGGATCCTCTTGTCCGACGGAGCCGAGACCGAACGCGGACTCCGGCCGATGAAGGCCGTCAGGGGGCGGTGACGCGCATCGGCCCCTGCCGATAGCGGCGGCGCATCTTGCGTGCGGAGGCCGCCTTGCGCATGACCGCGGGCGCCGCCCGCCCGGCATTCGCGGGATGGAGTGACGGGCCACGGGGCGACCGGTGGCTTCGGTGCGGGGTCGCCGCCTCAGCGGCCATCCGTATTCTTGACCGAGACTGCTACATGTTGTGTTTCCCTTGCCTGCGCCGGCCGGAACATGCATGCTTGAGGGGACGTTCGTGACCTGTGCCGGATGCCGGTCGACGCCCGTGAGCCCGACGCGGATGGCCAGCGGCATGTCCGACCAGGCCCGCGGCCGCGCGTGCGAGGACACGGAATACGATGATCGTTGCCCTCGCCGAAGGAGGATGACCATGCGAGTTCGCACAGCCCTAGCCGCTGCGTTCGTGATGCTGCTGGCTTGGGGGCTGACGGCCCAGCGCGACCAAGCCGAGGCCTTTGAGGTCAGCCGCCATTCAGTTGGCGAAATGCCATCCGGCAAGGAGGCTGACGGCTTGCCGGGCGACTTCGTACTGCGCAACGGCCAGGTCAGCGGGGTGGTGTCAGGCGCGCAGCCGTTCCGCCGGGCCAACATGACGACCGAGTACGCCTCCGTCCTGCAGGGCTGCCTGTATGACTTCGACCTGCGCGGCGCAGGGAACGACCAGCTCACCGTCCTCCGGCCCGGAGCCGAGAGAGGCTATCTGTCCCGCGTGGCTGTCGTCGAGGACGGCTCGTCCGGCGCGGCGGTGGTGGAGGCGGTTCGTACGGCTGCCATGGGCGATGGCCTGCACACCCGCCACGAGTACAGGCTAGAGCCCGGCTGGCAGTATCTGCTCGTCACCTCGACGTTCCGTAACGAGTCGCAAGTTCCCGTCCCGATCACGCCGGCTCCGGTCTGGAAGGGACTCGAGAGCGAGCAGTCCGTGCATGGCGTGCTGCTCGGGGACAGCGTCGATCCCTTTGACAAGCGGGCGTACGCCGTCGCCCCGGCGGACGGGGTCGCCATTCCGAGCGAGGCGGTGCTGCAGCCCGGCGAGGAGAGGACGATCGCGGTGCGAGTTGCCGTCGCCGACTCGCCCCTAGCTGCCTTCGGCGTCCTGGCGTCGCAACGGGGCCCGACCGGCGAAGTCTCCGGGACCGTCAAGGACGGCCGCGGCCAGCCCGCCGTACACGGCTCCCTGCAGGTCTCTCTGGACGGGGAGTGGGTGCGGCAGTATCCGGACGCGGACGGCCGCATCGACTTCCGGCTGCCGGTTGGCAGCTACCCGGCTCGCTTCGAGGACATCGGCCGGGATCCGGTCGAGCGCCAAATCGCCGTCCGGCGCGGCAGGACCGAGCGCCTCGACTTGGAAGTGCCCGCGGCCTCCGCGGTCAGCGTCTCGATTCGCGACGCCGACGGCGCCGCCTCTCCGGGCAAGGTCCAGTTCATCGGCGTGGACGGCACGGAGACGCCGAATTTCGGCACGGACTATCGCGCGCACGGCGGCAACCATCAGTACCAGACGCACGACGGTCGGGCGATGCAGCAGGTTCCCCCCGGCAGCTACCTGCTGCGGGTGACGCTGGGGCCCGAGCACGATCTAGTCGAGAGGCGCGTCGATGTGGGGAGCGGCGAGACCGTTGCGGTCGAAGTGGCGCTTGAGCGCACGGTTGACACGGCGGGCTGGATCAGCACCGACTTCCACGCCCACTCGACGCCCAGCGGCGACAACTATTGCAGCACGCGGGACCGCATCATCAACTTCGCGGCCGAGCACGTCGAGTTTGCCCCGACGACCGAGCACCAGCGGCTCTACGACTGGACGCCTTGGATCGAGGCTCTCGGCCTGGCCTCCCGCCTCAAGACCGTGCCGGGCATCGAGCTCACCGGCAGCGGCCAGCACTTCAATTCGTTCCCGCACGAGCCCGACCCGCTGGCTCAGAACGGCGGCGCGCCGCTGTGGCACTTCGACCCGCGCATCAACGCGATCACGCTGCGCAACTGGGCCACGCCGACCCTGCTGGGCGGCTCCAGGATCGATCCGGGCGCGAACGCGCGCGGGAGGGTGGGCCAATTTGGCGGCGGGCCCGACCGCTGGGTGCAGGCGAACCACCCCGATGTCGGGAGCGTGTTCTTCGACCGGAACCGGGACGGCATCGAAGACGGAGGCTTCGTGGGCCTGGAGCAACTCATTGACGCGGCGGAGGTTTGGAGCGCCGAGATTCTCAACCTGAATCCCGCCTACAGCACGCGGAGCGGGCCCAACCGCACCTTCGGCTGGCTGCAGCTGCTCAATCAGGGCCGCCGGGTCTGGTGCGTCGCGGTCAGCGACGCGCACCGGATCTTCGACAACGGCGTCGGCGGCTGGCGGACCTACGTGCCCAGCTCCGCCGACAGCCCCGCCGACGTGGATCACGAGGAGATCATCCGCAACGCGAAGGCCGGGCGCATGATGATCACCAACGGTCCGTTCCTCGAGGTGACGACGGCGGACGGCCTGCCGATCGGATCGACGGTGATCGGCGAGGGTTTCGTGGACTTGAATGTCCGGGTCCAGACCCCGAACTGGCTGAAGGTCGATCGCGTGCAAGTCCTCGTCAACGGGCGGCAGCCGGAGCAGTACGACTTCCGCAGGAGCGAGCATCCCGGCTTGTTTTCCGAAGGCGTCCTGAATTTCGACGAGACGATTCGCGTGGCGCTGCAGCGGGACGCCCACTTGATCGTCGTGGCGATCGGCGAGGGCTCGGACCTCAAGCGCGGCTGGGGGTTGAATCCCTACGGGGAGATGCATCCGGTCGCGTACACCAACCCGATCTTCGTGGACGTCGACCGCGACGGATTCGAGGCGAACGGGGACACGCTGGGGCACCCCCTGATGACCTCGCCCCGGTCCGACTGAACGCCGGTCTCAGCCCGCGGGTCGGCGCTCGAGCCACACGGGGCTCGACCACGCGACCTCCCCGTCGGTCTGGATCACGCGCAGGTAGTAGTAACTGGGGCCGGCGAGGGGATCCGTGTCGACGAATTCGACAGAGGCCCTCGTCGATCCCGGCGACGCCGCGTACACGAATTCGTTGTTGCGGCAGATCTCGAGCTTGTCGATGGGCTGGGGCGACCGCACTTCCGCCGTGATCTCCACCGGGCCCTTGCCGGGATCCGCGGCCTCGCCCATCAGGTGTCCGTCGACGCGGAAGTCCATCCAGACGCGCGCTGCGGTCGTACCGAAGGTCCGGCGCTCGCGGATCGCTTCCAAGATCGCTGCGCGCGATTTCGAGCGCGCCCAGACGGCTGCCTTGCCGAGACCGCCCCCGTGGTCCGGGCTCGCGATCACCCCGATCCTGAGCCCGCGTGCCCAGGCGTCCCGGATGTAGTTGCCCGCCTCGCCGGTCGCGTTGCCGGCGTGGCGGGGCGCGCCCGCGTATTCGTACGATCCCCGAGTCTGGAATATCTCGGCGACGGGCTGGGCTTCCTCGTCGGCGTAATCCCAGTCGACCGGGACGTTTCCAGTGTCGGCCAGCTGGTGCGGGATCTGCACGAAGTCCGCCTTCATCCGGCGCAACTCGCTCCACAGCTCGGACGGCGAGTCACCGTTGTAGGCGGTCCACCACTTCGGGAAGTAAGGATCGGCAAAGATCAGGTTGCGGTGACCGTAGTAGCCCCACGGGCGGTCTTGGTCGTAGTCCTCGAAGCTCGAGGTCCACTCCTCTCCTAGGAAGGTCACCAGCCGCCCGGGGTCATGGTTGGCGCGAACGAGCTTGGCGGAGTAGTTCCACAGGTAGGGGACGATGTTGTACCCGTGATCGGTCATGGCGACGAAGTCGAGCCGGTTGATATCGCGGCGGCACTGGTAATTCTCGTCAAGCGACTGGTCGCCGCAGCGATTGCAGATCGAAATGTCCGAATGCTCGTGCAATTCGCCGTAGTACAGGTGGAGCGTCTCGCCGTTGTATTCGATGGAGGCGGATTCGGCGTCCTCGCCGAATCTGTCGTGCAGGGTTGCCGGGTCGAACGGCCTGTCCGGCTCGTCGAGTTGCGCGAGGCGCATCGACGATGCGGCAGGCGGAGCCTGGCCGGTGTCGAGGGATGCGAGCAGCACTTGGGAACGGGCGTTGTCGGTGAAATCCGGGTCCGATTGCGACCACGAGTCCGAGAAGCTGTCGGCTTGGAATGCCAGTAGGAGCCGGTCGCCCTTGAGCGCGACGGGCGCGGGCCGGTCCATGGAGCGCCGCTGGGACAGGCCTCGCGGGCCGACCCACTCCGAACCGGTATATCCGACCACCCGCACCGACCAGCCTCCGCGCGGCTCCCGCGGCTGCAGGTAGGAGATCCACAGGCGCCCCTGCGAGTCGAACGCCGCCGCGCCCGCTTCGGACCGATTCCTGGCCAGCGGCGAGGTCCAGTAATCCGAGGGAGCCTCCAGTCCGCCGTCCGAGACTCTCGCCGCGACCAGGTGGCGTTCGTCGGTCCTTCCCACGTAGTACTCTTCCATGCGGGCGCGCTCGTAGAGCATCCAGAGCTCGTCGCCGCGCGTCAGCAGGTCCGCGTGCCGGTCGATTCCGGGGGAGGCGGTCAGCCGTCGCTCCGGCTCCCAAGTCCCCTCGGCCGACAGTTCCCGGAGATAGATGTCGTAGTTGTGGTCTCGGTAGGAGTGCCATGCGACCGAGACGCGGCCGTTGTCGGCCACGGCCACCGTCGGCCCGTAGTTCGACGGGCCCTCCTCGCTGACGGGCTGGGGAGCTGTCGCGGCGCCGTCCCGGAGGGTGGCCAGATGGACGTGCCGCTCCGAACTCGAGTTGCTTTCCCACGTGACGAAGAGCGTGCCGTCACGCCAAGCCGCGTCCGGCTTGATCTGCGTCTCCGGCCCTGTGGCAACGCGCACCGGCCTGTCCGGTCCGTCGCGGTCGGCCTTTACCGCGAACACGTCCCAGTTGCCGCGCACTTCCCGCGCGAACACGAAGTACACCGACGGGCCTGCTTGGACTGCCTTCAAGCCGAGCAAGTGCGTCCCGGGACCGTCAAGGACCGCCCACTCGCCCCGCTTGGAGAACCGGTCCCCTTCATGGGAGTAGACGGCCACCGCTAGGGTGTCCGAGCCCTCGCGGAAGCTGATCCATCCGGCGAAAACGTCGCCGGACTCGCTCAACGCCAAGGCGGGCTCGTCGTTGAATCCGACATGGGGAACGACCGCGGTGATCCAAGGCGAAGGAGTGGGGTTCGGGGACCGCGGACCGGCGGCCTGCACTTCCACGGGAGCAGCGGGGTCTCCCGCGCCGGAGCATCCGGAGGCGGCTGCGCTCGCCGTCAGCAGCAACAGCGTTCGGAGCGAGCGTTCGGACATGCCTCCGTTGTAGCAGGCGATGAGGTGCGGAGCATCGCGATCAGGCGCTGCCGCGGCCCGACCGGCGGTCCGCTGTGCCGCCGCATCGACCGGTCGCTAGGTCGTGACCGTCCCGTTGGAGTTTGGTCCGGTCAGCTGCTGCGCGCCACCGTAGCCTGCGGGCGACCAAGGCAGTCGTCCCCGCCACACGCGCACGCGAACCCCTCGCAGTCGGCGGGGAGCCGCGCGTCCCGGTCGGTCAGCCGCGACGCCGGCAACCGGAGCGAGATGGCGGGAAGCCGCGGCACGTAAGGGCGGGTTCCGCCTCGAAGGAGAGAGCTGCGCCGGCTTGCCTTCCCGATGCAATCCTCGGCAAGTCGAGGCGTCGCGATCGGCGCGGCTTCTCGGCTAGGGCCTTGGAGAGCAAGCGGCAGAGGCACCGACATCCGCGGAAACGGAATTGGCGGCCGACGTCGCATCGATTGGAATGGCGATCTGTCCGGGCCCGGCTCGGCGATCCGCTCGGTCGGTACACTGGCACGGGCACCAGCCCTTGGGAGGACCGCCACTTGCCCTTGCAGCGGACTATTCTTGCGTTCGTGCTTGTGATCGCAGCCCTTCGCTGCTCGACCGCGCCCGAGAGCAAGCCATCGCAACGCCCCAACTTCATCATCGTGTTCGCCGACGACCAGGGATACGGCGACCTCGGCGTCTTCGGCGCCACCGACTTCGAGACGCCTCGCATCGACCGGATGGCCAGCGAGGGCATCAAGTTCACCGACTTCTACGCCCAGCCTGTGTGCGGTCCCTCGCGCACGGCGCTGCTCACGGGGTGCTACCCCATCCGCGTCGCCGAGTACGGCAATGAGAAGAACAGCTTCCCTTACGTCCACGAGAAGGAAATCCTGCTGCCCCGGGTGCTGCAGGAGGCGGGTTACGCGACGGGCATGATCGGGAAGGTAGACATCACGAAGCGCCGCGCCGGCTTCAAGCCGGTTCTCAACCCGGTCCGTCGCGGCTTCGACTACTGGTTCGGCGTCGTCGGCGCGAATGACAGCGGCGAGGTCCACTGGGTCTACCGGAACGAAGAGCGGATTCAGGAGTCGGCCGGAGTTGACGATCTCACGCGGCGCTACACGGACGAGGCGCTGCAGTTCGTCCGGACCAACCGGGACAGGCCGTTCTTCCTCTACATCGCGCACACGATGGCGCACGTGGTCCTCGGCGTGACCGAGCCTTTCGAGGGGCGTTCCGAGCGCGGCTTGTACGGAGACGTGATCGAGGAACTCGACGCCAGCACGGGCGAAATCGTCGATCTGCTCGTAGAACTGGAGCTCGATCGGAACACCATCGTCGTCTACACGTCGGACAACGGCCCGTGGAGCAATCACTCGCTGCCCCGCTACACCGCCGCGATTGCCGAGCATGCCGGTTCGTCCGGTCCGCTGAGAGGAGCCAAGGCCACGACATGGGAGGGGGGAATCAGGGTGCCGACCGTCATGTGGGGGCCGGGCCATGTGGCGGCGGGCGCGGTCACCCGAGAGGTCGCGACGACGATGGACTTGCTCCCGACGTTCATCGCGATGGCCGGAGCGGAACTGCCAGCGGACCGTGTCGTCGATGGACGCGACATCTCGTCTCTGATGAAGGGAGATCCCGGGGCGGCCAGCCCTCACGAGGCGTTCTACTACTACCGCGAAACGCATCTTGACGCCGTCCGCAGCGGCCCTTGGAAGCTCGTGTTTCCTCGGCCCGGTCGCAACGAGTCGGAGTGGCTGCTCTCGAAGGGCGGGGCCTTCCTCGGAGAACTTCTCGAGCCCGTCACGGAACTCGCGCTCTACAACCTCGAGACCGATATCGGCGAGACGGAAAACGTCGCCGAGCAGAATCCGGGCGTCGTCCGGCGCCTGGCCGCGCTCGCTGACGAGGCTCGGGCGGAACTCGGCGACTACGACCGGATCGGCAGCGGGGTGAGATTCTTTGAGGACGGCCCGCGGTGGCCGCGTCGGCAGCAGTGGATGAAGCAGTGAGCCTCGCGCCGAGCCCGGGCCGCGAGCGGGCTCAACCGCGGGCTTCCTGACGCGCTGGGAGGCGCGTGCCCTCCCAGCGCGCGACCACCGCCGGCGCCGCGCAGTGGCTCGCCACGTTGACGCTGGTGCGGATGGGATCGATCAGGGCGTCGATTCCGAGAAGAACGCCGAGTCCTTCCATCGGCAGCCCGTGGGCCTCGAACACGGCCGCGAGGATCACGAAATTGGCTCGCGGCACGCCCGCAACGCCCTTGCTCGTCAGCTTCAGCGTAAGCAGGATGATGACCTGCTGCTCCCACGGCAGGGGGATCCCAGCGGCCCGCGCGACGAACAGCGTCGCCATGGCCAAGTGGATCGTGCTGCCGTTCAGATTAAAGCTGAGGCTCAGGGGAGCGACCACGCCGAGAACCCGGCGGGGCACGCCGAAGCGCTGGAGGTTCTCGAGCGTCTGGGGCAGCGCAGCGGCGCTCGAGGTGGTTGCGAAGCCCACTAGGAACGGTTCGCGAGCGCAGCGGGCGAAAGCCGGGAGCGGGACACCGCAGAGCGCCAGGCCTCCCGCCAGCACGGTTACGAGGAAGAAGGCTTGGGCGAACCACGCTGCGGCCGCGAAAGCGAACAGTCCTTCCAGGGCGCCCGGACCCTCTCCCGCCACCGCGTTGGCGGCTGCCGAGAGCACCGCGAGCGGTGCAAGGTACATGACGTAGTCGGTGTAGCGGAACGCGACTTCCGCGAGGGCGTCGGCAAGGTCCACCACCGGGCGGGCTCGGTCGCCGACAGACAGGCATGCGATTCCGAACAGGAAGCAGAAGATCACGATCTGGAGCACGTCGCCGCGGGCCAGCGCGTCCACGATGCTCGTCGGCACGGCGTTCTCGAGCGATTCCGCCAGGTCCGGCGGTTGCTGCCGGTCGATGACTGTTCCGGCTCGCAGGTCGAGACCCGCGGCTGGTACCGCCGAAGAGACGGTGAACCAGCCCAGCAGCAGCGCGACCGTGGTGGCTGTCTCGAAGCAGATCGCCGATTTCCAGCCCAGCCGACCGAGCGTGCGGAGGTTCCCGGCGCCAGCCACCGCCCGAATCAGTACTCCAACCAGAACCGGTGCGATGATCGATCGAATTAGTCGCAGGAACAGCGTGCTGAGGAATTCGATCCGTAGGGCCCACTGCGGGACCAGCATCCCGATGCCGAGCCCCGCGAGCATCGAGATCACGATCCAAGAGGCTAGCGAGAGTCTGGGCGGGCGGAGCACGGGCCGGGTCGGCGAGCGTCCCAGAGTATCTCAGCAAGTCACCGCCCGATCCGCTCGGACATCGATTCCGCAGCCCGACGGCCGCCAGCGACTGCAGCGGGAGGCGTCCGGCAGACGCGCGGAGATTTCCGGCTGGCGCGGCGGCTCGTCGGACTGGCCGAGATCCCTCGCCGCGCGAAGCGCTTCGCTGAGCCCTGCTTGAACTCGAGCAAGCCGCGGCGTGGGACTGCCTCGGCGGTCTGCTGCCCGACGCCGATCGCTCGCGAGACCCTCGCAATCGGTGCCGGCTGGCCCTCTGCGAGAGCCGTTGAGTCCGCTCTGCCGCTCGGGGAGGGCATCCGAACCGCGACCCCGCGTTCGCCGGCGTCGATCGCGAGCCTCTCTCTTGGCGGGTGCGGGTGGCGGCTCGCGCCGGTCCGGCGCCGTGGGTCGTACTGGCTCGCGCTTGGCTTCGCGCTTCGTTCGGCGCTGTATCCGCGGCCGCTTGCTCTCCGGCTGCCGCAACCGCGCCGCAGGGACGGCCTGCCAACCTTCACCCGGCACTCGCGAACTCGACCGCCCGTCGGGAGGGGTTTCGGCACAGCGCTCTCGCTCGCGTTCGGCGATACTGCGGAAGGGCTTGTCGACCGGAGTCGGAGCTGGAGCTTGACCCTCGTGCGTCGCGGCGGCAGGCGGTTCCGTGCGACTCACGCGCTCGGCGAGGCAGGGGCGGCAGTCATGGTTCACCATCAGATAGCGATGCAGGCACGCGCTCGGATCAGCACCGCGCTGGGCCAGCTGGCAGCAGTTCTCGTGACGGCGGGAGCGGCCGCGGGGCAGACTTTCGCGACTCACGGCGACGAGCGGCTGCGGGCGTTGATCGACGAGGCGCTCGAGAGCAATCCCAAGGTCCTGCAAGCCTTCGCGGATTACCGGGCGGCGACGCACCGCGTGCCGCAGGCGTCCGCGTTGCCGGATCCGACGGTTTCGGTGACGCAATTCGCGCGGGCCATCGAGACGCGGGTCGGTTCGGAGCGAACGATGGTTTCGCTTTCCCAGCGCATACCGGGCTTCGGCAAGCGCGCGTCCCAGGAGCAGATAGCGTCCAAGGCGGCGGCCTACCACGCCGAGACTTACCAGGCCGAGCGGGCCGAGGTCGTTCGCAAGTTGAAGAACGCCTACTACGATCTCGGCTATGTCGACCGCGCCCTCGCTGTCAGTCGCGAGGACCAGGATCTCTTGGAGCATTTCGAGGAAACGGCTCGGAGCCGTTACGCGCAGGGCTTCGGCCTGCAGGGCGACGTCGTCCGCCTGCAGGCCCAAATCACCCAAGCAGTCAACGGTCGGGAGCGGCTGCTCCGGCAGCGGGTTGACCTCGAGGCATCGATCAACGCGCTGTGCGCCCGCCCGCCCGACGCACCGATCGCGGAGGTGCGCCTGGGCGAACATCCCATGGCGCGCCTCGAATTCGATGAACTCGCCGGTATCGGCCGTGCTGCGAGGCCCGAGATCAGGGCCGCGTTCCTGCGTCTCGAGGCGCGCGAGAAGCGGGTGCATCTGGCCGGGATCCGGTTTCGCCCGGACTTCTCCGTGGGCCTGACTTGGGGCCTCATCCGCGCCCGCGAGGAATCGCTCGTGTCGCCTCCCGTATCCGATAGCGGCAAGGACGTCTTCGGCGTCACCCTTGGCATGTCGCTGCCGATCTTCCGCGGCAAGTACGACGCGGGAGTCCGGGAAGCGTCCGAAGAGCTCGCCTCCGCACGGCATGCCTATCGCGGCGCCGAGAATGCGATGGAAGCGGAAATCCGCTCCTCTGCGTTCCGCATCGAATCGGTCCAGAGGCAGATCGACCTTTTCGAGAGCGCCCTCTTACCTCAGGCGGAGCAGGCGCTGGTGTCGACGCAGGACGCCTATGCCAACGGCGAGCTCGGAGTGATCAGCCTGCTCGACACCGGGAGAATGCTCCTGGACGTGCGCGTCGGCCTCGCGCGACTACGCGCCGACTACCTCAAGGCGATGGCCGACTTGGAGCGGGCCGTCGGAGCGGCCGTGCCCAAGGAGGGTGGGCCGTGATCCGGAGCGGGCTCGCCGGCTTCGCGGCGGCTCTCCTTGTCGTCGCCGCGGCCCTCTACTTCGCGGGAGCCTGGCCGGCTCCCGTCGCGGTCACGCAGGACAGCGTGGGAGCATTCACCTGCAGCATGCATCCGCAAGTCCTGGAGAACCGTCCCGGGCCCTGCCCGATCTGCGGCATGCAGCTCGTCGCGGTCGCGGACGACGGCACGATAGCGCAACGGCCGGGCGAGATCGCAGGCGATCCCCATACCTGCGCGATGCATCCGCAAGTCGTGCAGGAGGGGCCCGGGGCATGTCCGATCTGCGGCATGGCCCTCGTGCCGGTCACGCCGGAATCTCGGAGCCCCGGGGAGGATAGCCCGGAGGGTGTGCGGGTGAGCCCCGCATTCCGGCAAGCATTCGCCGTGCGGACTGCGGAAGTTGTCCGCGACGAGCTGCCGAGCCGCATCCGCACCGTCGGTTTCCTGGATCAGAACGAGGAGCGCGTCGTCTCCGTCACTACCAAGTTCACGGGCTGGATCGAGCGTGCCCGCGTGAACTCCGTCGGGGAGCGAGTGTCGAAGGGCGATCTCCTCTTCGAGATTCACAGCCCCGAGTTGCTGACGGCTCAGAACGAGTACGTCGCGGCCATCGGCTTCGTGGAACGCCTCAAGGCCGGCGGCGCCTACGCCGGCGCGGTCGAACGCGCCGAGTCCCTGCTCCAAGCCGCCGCGGACCGTCTGGAGCACTGGGATCTGACGGTTGCCCAGATCGCGGAGCTGCGCACGGCTAGGCGAGCTCGGCGCACCGTCGAGTTCTACTCGCCGGCCGAGGGATTCGTGGTGGAGAAGGTGGCCGACTCCCTGGAGGGCATCCGCTTGGTACCCGGCATGACCGTCCTCAAGATCGCCGACCACTCCACGCTCTGGGCGAAGGTCGAGTTCTACGAGCGTTACTTGCGGGATCTGCGCGTTGGGCTCCCAGTCGATATCGCCGTGGATGCCTTCCCCGCGCGCTCGTGGAGAGGCCATGTACTGTTCTTCCGGCCCGCCATGAATCCCCAGACGCAGACGCTGACGGGATACATCGAAGTCGACAACTCGGAGGGCCTCCTCCGCCCGAACATGTACGCGACGATGCACGTCCGCCTGCCCGGAGCTAGGAACGCGCTCATCGTGCCGTCCCAGTCGGTGCTGAGCAGCGGCGATCGCGCGGTAGTGATCGTGGACGAGGGCGGCGGCCTGTTCGCGCCGAGGGAGGTGGAACTGGGCCTCGAGAGCGACGGCCGGACGCAGGTTCTGCGCGGCCTCGAACAGGGCGAGCTGGTCGTGACCTCGTCGCAGTTCCTGCTCGATTCCGAGAGCAATCTCCGCGTGGCGATCGCCCGGCTGCTCGAGGGCCGGGGACGCGAGGCGCCGCAGCCTGGGCGCTAGGCGACCGGGGACGGGCCATGCTCGAGCGCGTTATCGAGTGGTCACTCGGCAACAGGCTGCTGGTCGCCATCGGCAGCTTGGTCCTGGCCCTGTCGGGTGCCTACGCCCTCCGGTTCATGGCCCTCGACGCGCTGCCGGACCTGTCGGCGGTGCAGGTGGTTGTCTACACGGAGTTCCCCGGGCAGTCGCCGCGCATCGTCGAGGACCAGGTCACTTACCCGCTCGCCACGCAGATGCTGTCGGTGCCCCACGCCGAGGTGGTGCGCGGCTACTCCTTCTTCGGCTTCTCGCTCGTCTACGTCCTGTTCGAGGACGGCACGGACCTGTACTGGGCCCGTTCGCGGGTGCTGGAGTCGCTCGGACAGGCCGCCGCCCAGGTCCCCGCAGGCGTGACCCCCATGCTGGGGCCCGACGCGACCGGGGTCGGCTGGGCCTACATCTACGCGCTCAAGTCGGACCGGCACGACCTGAGCGAGCTGCGCTCCCTGCAGGACTGGTTCCTGAAATACGAGCTGACCGGCATCCCGGGCGTGGCGGAGGTCGCGAGCGTCGGCGGCTACGTCCGCCAATACCAAGTCACGGTCGATCCGGTCAAGCTGCGCGGCTACGGCGTGTCGATCTCCCGCATCCGGGACGCCATCGAGCGCAGCAACCGCGACGCGGGAGGGCGCTTGATCGAGGTGGCCGAGAAGGAATTCATGATCCGGGGCCGCGGCTACATCGAGTCGATCGAGGACATCCGCAAGGTCGCTATAGGCACGGGCGAGAACGGCACGGCCATCCTGCTGCGCGACGTGGCCCGGGTCGGGATCGGCCCCGAGATTCGCCGCGGCCTTGCCGAGTGGGACGGCCAGGGAGAGACGGTCGGCGGCATCGTCGTGGTCCGCCACGGTGCGGACACCCAGGACGTGGTGCGGCGCGTCAAGGGACGCATCGAGGAGCTCAAGTCGCAGCTGCCCGAGGGCGTCGAGATCGTGATCGCGTACGACCGGACGAACCTGATCGAGCGTGCGATCGAGAGCTTGCGGTCGAGCCTGACGCAGCAGTTCCTCATCGTCGGGGCCGTCTGCCTGCTGTTCTTGTTCCACCTGCCCAGCGGCCTGATCGCGGTCATCTCCGTCATGGTCGGCGTCCTGGGGGCCGCCATCGCGGCCAGCGCGCTCGGCCTGCAACTGAACATCATGTCCCTGGGCGGCGTCGCTGTCGCCATCGGCACGATGGTTGACGCCGGGATCGTGATGGTGGAGAACGCCCACCAGCACATGGCGCGGAACGGCGGTCGCTGGCCGCATAGGAAAGTAGTTGCCGAGTCCTGCCGCGAGGTCGCACCGACCTTGTTCTTCTCGCTGCTGGTGATCACGGTCTCGTTCCTGCCGGTGTTCGCCCTTCAGCAGGAAGAGGGGCGCCTGTTTCGCCCGCTGGCGTGGACCAAGACCCTCACGATGGCGGCAGCCGCCGTCCTGTCGGTCACGCTCGTGCCAGTCTTGGTGGGCCTTGCCGTGCGCGGGCGACCCGTCCGCCCGGGCCGGAATCCGCTTCTTTCGATCCTGCTGTGGATCTACCGCCCGGTCCTGCGCTTGGTCCTGCGCCTCCGCGTCGCGACTCTGCTCGTGGCGCTCGCCCTGCTGGTCGCCTCGCTGGGAGCGCTGCGCCGCCTGGGGTCGGAGTTCATGCCCCCCTTGTGGGAGGGGGATCTCCTCTACATGCCGACGACCCTGCCGGGCGTTTCCATCGGCAAGGCGCGCGAGATCCTCCAGCAGACCAACAAGATGATCATGCGGTTCCCCGAGGTGGAGCACGCCTTCGGCAAGGCCGGCCGGGCGGAGACAGCGACGGACCCGGCCCCGCTCTCGATGATCGAGACGACGATCCGGCTGAAGCCTCGCGAGCAATGGCGCCCGGGCATGACCCCCGAGAGGCTGGTCGCCGAGATGCAGGCATCCGTCCAGGTCCCCGGCCTCACCAACGCCTGGACCATGCCGATCAAGACCCGGCTGGACATGCTGTCAACCGGCATCAAGACGCCCATCGGCATCAAGGTGGCCGGCTCGGACTTGCAGGTGCTGGAACGGATCGGCAAGGAGATCGAGCGGGTGGTGCAGGGCGTGCCGGGAACCCTGAGCGCCTACGCCGAGCGGGTGATGGGCGGGAACTACCTCGACATCACGATTGATCGCGACGCCATCGCCCGCCACGGCCTGGTCGTCGATCAGGTCCAGGAGGCCATCAACACCGCTATCGGCGGCGTGCACGTCACCACGACGGTCGAGGGCCTCCAGCGCTTCCCGGTCAACCTGCGCTACGGCCGCGACCTCCGGGACGACCTGCCGGCCTTGAGGGACGTCCTGGTCGTCACGCCTGCGGGGCATCAGCTTCCGCTCGAGCAGCTGGCTGAAATCTCCTACTCCGTCGGCCCGCCCGGCATCAAGAGCGAGAATGCCAGGCCGAACGCTTGGATCTACGTGGACGTCGAGCCGGGCGCCGACCTAGGGGCCTACGTCGCGGCCGCCCGGGCGGCCGTGGAGAGCGCGGTCGCCATTCCGGCGGGGTACTCGCTGGCTTGGAGCGGGCAGTTCGAGTCGATGCAGCGAGTCCGGGAGCGCCTGCTCGTCCTGATTCCGCTCACGCTGGTCATCGTATTCTCCGTGCTCTTGGTCAACACGCGCTCCGCGCTGACCGCTCTGATCGTGCTGCTCGGGGTGCCGTGCGCTGTGAGCGGTGCCTTCCTCCTCCTGCATTACCTGAACTACGACCTCAGCATCGCCGTCTGGGTCGGCTTGATCGCCTTGGCCGGGCTCTATGCCGAGACTGCGATCGTATTCTGGCTGTACTTGGACCTCGCCCGCGAGGGCGCCGCCCGCGAGGGACGGCTTGGGGACCGTGCCGCGCTGGTTCGCGCTATACGCGAGGGCGCGCTATCGCGCCTTCGGCCTGTCACGATGACGGTTGCGACCGACATGCTCGGATTGCTGCCGATCATGTGGAGCGTGGGAGCCGGCGCTGACGTCATGAAGCGGATCGCCACGCCGCTCTTTGGCGGCGTCGCCACGGCCGGGTTCTTCGTGCTGGGCGTTCTGCCGGTCCTGTACTACTACCGCCACTGCCGCGCCTTGCCCCGCTCCGGTCGGCTGGCCGGCCTCGCTGGCGACACGGAGCCGCTGGAATGAAGCTCTCGGTCCTGATCCTGCTCGCCGCGGCGACCGTCACGGCGGAAGTGTCGTTCGAGGCAAAGTGGAAGCGGAGCGCCAGGCGCGACGTGCGCGGCGTGCTCACCTTCGGGGAGGACGGGATCTCGTTCCAGCCCGCGCGGGCGGGCAGGCGCGCTCTCAGCTGGGATTACACGGACATCCGGCACTTCGACCGCATCGGCGCTGCCGAGGTGGCGATTCGCGGCTACGTCGGCTCGGCCATCCCCTTCGGGGCCGATGCTAGGTACAGGTTCAGGATTCGCGAGGGCGACTTCGACGACGCGACCCACGAGGCGGTCGTGGCACGGATCGGCAAGCCGGCGACCGATCGGGTGCCTCGCCCGCCGGAAGACGCGAAGCTGGAGCTTCCCGCCAAGCACCTGAAACGATTCGGCGGTTCGCAAGGGATACTCTTCGTCACCGAAGACCGGATCGTGTATGCCACGGATGCGCCTGCCAAGGCCCGGTCGTGGGTCATCGAGCGCGACGTGGCCTCGGTATGGTCCTCCGATCCCTACCGCTTGGAGGTGCATGCCTTCGACGGACGGGAGGGCTACCTGCGACGCCCGAGCGTGTACCGGTTCGCGCTCAAAAGACCGCTCGATCCCTTGCTCTACCGGCGGCTGAAGCTGAAGCTATACGAGATCGAGAGGCGGCGCGGCCCCTTGCGTTAGAGGTCGGTCGCCGCCTTGCGGATCCGGCTGCCTTCCGGATACGGGGCTTTGAGGCGGTCGGGGCGGCTGGCGGACTTCCCTTTTCGAGGCGAAGCGCCGGGAGGAGGGGCCGGTTCGCCGCCTGTGTCCCGCCGGCGATCGCGGGACTGGCGCGAGCAACTGTCCTCGAAGCTGGGTGCTGCAGGTCCGTGCGGTCGCGACCGCTGGGCCTCCTCCAGGCTCCGATGCTTGAACAAGCCCTTCGGCAGGGAAAGGGGGAGCCAGCAAGCGGAGCCGGGCGTTGTGACGGATGAAGCGAACGAATCCGTCCTGCGACCGGTAGCGGACCGGTGCCGCATTCGTTTCTTCAAGCGTTCGGGAGCGCTGGACTCTCATTCAATCGGCCTCATTCAGGTCGAGGCGATCCTTCAGCGCTACGGCATCCTGCCGGTCGATCGGTCGCGGGGTCCCTCCATTCAGGCGGTACAGCGCGGCTGGAGTCGCGACGCGCACCCGCACGCACTCGACTCCCTTGGCTTCGGACTCGACCGATTCGACGGTCGCCTTCTCGCCGAGCTTCGCAATCAGGTCGAAGTACAGATCGCCCGTCGGCGCGCAATTGCGCGCCACTGCGTAATCGCCAGACAGATCGTCGGCTCGGATTTTCTCCACGCTGGAGTCGTTTGAGTGCGTTGCCCGCAGCGCCGCTCGGATGCGTTCGGCATTGTCCTCGCAAGCCCGAACAAGCAAGTCCATGGCCTCGGTGGCGAGTGCGATGCCGTGCAGGTCCGTCGCCGTCGCCCAGATCAGCACGTAATCGATGGCGGCCTTCTCAGGAGCGCGCAGGACGCGAATCACCAAGTCACGATCCACAGGGCCGGCCTGCCAGCAAAGGAGGGTTGCGGTTCGGCTGGCACCCGCACGACTGCACGGGCATCTTGAGCCGTTCCCGAACCGCTCCGGATCAACGGCGTCCGGGCCGGCCTCTGTCGGCTCGCTAGCAAGTCAGGCTGGTCGGACGCGGGCGCGGTGTCGAAGCCGGCACTCGGAACCGCGTGCCGGTCGGCCCCTGCGGGTGTTCAGCCACGGTCCGAGCAGCCTGCGGCCGTGTCGGGGACGCCGATTCAGGTCGCCCCGACACTGCCTCGGGCCGGAATGTCCGGTATGAGCGCGGCTGCGTAGGCTCGGGCGCGCGGCGGGCACTCATGACTCGCTCGCCGCAGTCGGTGCCCGCCGCCTGACGCGCCACGCTTGGAACCGCCTCCATGTCAGCATCCAGCCCGTGTACATCAGCAGGCACCCAGCCAGCGAGGCGAGGCCGGCGAGAGTCTGGCCGAGAATGCCTCCTGACTCGCCGGTGTGGATGAACCGAATCCAGAAGCGGATGTTTTGCGCGGAGGCATTGTCGGAGTATGTCGTGTGACGGACCAACGTCGCCGTGGCCCGGTCTAGCCAAAGGCTCGAACGCAGATCTGGCCGGAAGCCGTTGCCGCGGTCAACGGCGAACTCGGCCGGCGCAGAGGGATCGGACGATAGCCGCAGCGTGACGGTCCTCCAGCCGGGCTCGCTCTCGGTAACAATCCGGAACAGCTCGTCAAGGTCGGAATACGAAGCCGGTCCCCGCGGCTTCTCCTTGCGGGTCGCTTGCGCGCTCCCGCCTTGGGGGCGCACTTCCCCGGTCAGGGCCCACAAGGCGTCGGTCGGCCACGAATACGAGAAGAACGTCGCGGTCCCCACCACCAGAAACAGCGGGACGGCCATCCATAGGCCGATAACGTTATGCCAGTTGAAGTCGCGTGCCTTCCCGCGCAGCCCGCGTCGGAAGAGCACCACCGCGCGCAGGTTCGGCCACGCCCATTTCTTCGGCCACCAGAGGTACGCGCCGGACACGATGATGAAGAGGAAGGCTAGGTTGCAGGCGCCGGTTATCGCCTTGCCGAGGGCGCGCCCGTCGCCTTCCTGGCCGAGCCAGCGGTGCCACGCAATCATAGTCCGAAAGAAGCCTCGGACGCCTGTAGCCCCTTCGCCGAGCGGCTCGCCGGTGTAGGGATTGATCGGGTGCGATTCCCGACGACCGAAGTAGATCCGCGCCGGCTCGGTCGTATCCGCATTCAGCTGCAAGCCGGTCGGGTCCTTTCCCCACCGCTGCTGGGCCGCCGTCATCAGGACCGAGGCGGCAGGCCGCGGGCTCGCCTCGGCGGGCTGCGCGATCTGGTAGCCGTCCGCCCAGGCGGCGAGCTGCTTTTCGTAGGTCAGGAGCACGCCGGTGGCCGACATGACGAACACGACCAAGCCCGCGCCCAAGCCGCAACAGAGATGGGCCCAGAAAATGGCGGTGCGGAATGCCTGCATGCTCGGTCGGAGGGCGGCACGGCGGCCGACGCTCTCCTGATTCAATCACAAACTGCAACATTGTGTCAAACAATTCTCTCTCCCGGCGCGCCGGACCATGCTAGGCAGCCGGAGTCCCAGTTGGGATTGCCATCTCGTTCTAAACTGGTCCGATAGAAATGATCCTATTTTGTTTGTCTAATATATCGATTATTCTCGTTTAGACGATGGATTCGAGTGCGGGGCCTAGATGCGGCGGAATGACCAGTGCGGTCTTCGCAACGAATTATCGGTCCACCCATGGGACGTTCTTGCAACTACTGTGCCTTTCGATGCGTTGCCCCGGCTGGATGGCTTCATTGCTCCCGCGAGTCTCACTCATCATGGCCCTGCTCAGCGGGGGCCGAGCGCCATCCTTGGTTTCGCAGGCCTGCGGCGCGCCGCCCGCAATCGTGGTGGGTCCGGAGCGATTCGTTGCGAGCAAGCTGGCGCAACTCGCTCCCGAGCGACAGCGCCTCGTTCTTTGAATTCGCATTCCGGGCCGCCCCGGCACGTGGCAGCCAGAACCGCCCGGGGACCGTGCTAGCGGCCGACGGCCTTGGCGTCGGGTCGCGGCCCCGATGCGGGATAGGGGGCGTTGAAGACCGTTAGCTTGTCTCCCTGCTCTCGGATCCAGTCGTCGAGCACCGCCCTCAGGGCCTCTGCAAGATCCATGTGGTCGGGATCGGAGGCCAGGTTGTTCTGCTCCAAGGGGTCCGCGGCTAGGTCGTACATCTCCACCGCGGGACGCTCGAAGTACTTGCTGACGATTTCCGCCGCTCTCGGGTCGGTCGCGGCGGCTTTGTCCCATGAGTCCCAGTAGGCGCCCGCGCCATCTTTGCGCAGGATGTCCGAGTGGTTCGTGTGAAGGTGTCCGGGAAGGTGGTTCACGATGTACTTGTAGCGCTCGGTCCGAACGCTCCGAATCGGGTACACGTTGAAGACGCCGTCGCCGCTGTGCGTGGTGAAAATCAGCCTGCGGTGCGCGGAGACGCTGCCCAGCAGGACGCCCGCGAAGGATCTCCCGTCGATCGAGGCCGGATGCTCTCCGCCCGCGAGATCGATCAGCGTCGGCAGGATGTCGATCCAGCTAACCATAGCGCCGGTTCGGGTGCCGGGCCGGATGCGTCCCTTCCATGCGACGATCAGCGGCACGCGGATGCCGGCGTCGTACAGGTTCCACTTCCCGAACGGCCACTGGCCGCCGTGATCGCTGGTGAATAGGTAGATCGTATCCTCTCCGAGCTGATCCCCAGCCAGGTCCATGACCCTTCCGAACTCCTCGTCGAGGCCAGTGATGTCGGAGAAGTACTGGGCGCGGTGGACGCGAGTCTCGGGAGTGTCGACGAAATAAGGTGGCAGGCCGACTTCATTCGGGTCGTAGACACTGTCCGTGGTCCACGGCACGTGTGGCCGACGGTCTCCGACTAGGAGGCAGAGCGGGCGGTCCGAGTCCCTCCCCGCCAAATACTCGGCGACGTTCGCGGCGAGATTCACGCGCGGTCGAGAGTAGTAGTCGAAACCGTACTCCGGCTTGTCATAGCCATGAGCGACCTTGCCGAAGGCGGCGATTTCGTAGTCCAGTGCCCCTAGGGCGGAGGTCAGGTACGCGGTGCCGGGGAGCGGGAAGGTGTGGTTCGCTTCCGCGCCGTTCCGGGCGGGCAGCAGGCCGGTCAGCAGCGCGGCCCGGCTCGGTGCGCACGCCGGGGACGCCACGAACGCGCGGTCGAATGTCATGCCCATCGCGGCTAGTCGTTCGATGTTCGGGGTGCGCACGTCCCGGGAACCGTAGACTGCCGTGTCGTCGCCGCCGAGGTCGTCGGTCAGGAACACGACAATGTGGGGCCTGCCCTGCGCGGCGAGGCTGGATGCTAGGCAGAGCAGGATGGCAGGCGCGAGGCGCAGGCGTTTCATGGCGAGCCGCCGGGTTCCGACGATCTAGAAGTGTAGCGAGTCCGACGGTCGGCCGATCAGACCGGCGGATGGACCGGTCGGGCTCGGATCTGTCCCGAGCCGCAGCCTCGTCGGACCCGGCCGGCATTGGCGCGAACGCTCGCTTAGCGTCATCGGATTGCGCCTGCTTGGTCTGCCAGCTGGCAGCCTGCGACGGACCTTCGCCGCTCGAGATCTGCGAGGAGCCGCACCGTCACGATGGTGCCTGCCCTCGAGCGCAGCGAACCAGGCCCTGCGGCTCCGCACGAGGGGCTGCCCATGCACTCGACTCCGGCGGTCGGCTTCGCAGGCGTGCCGCTGGGCGCGGTGCGGATACGGTAGGGCGTGCCGAGCCCAGTGGCCGAACCCTCTATGGTGCCCGGGCAAATCTGTCCGGCGGGGCAGATCTTCAGCGTTTTGCGATTACGCGCCGCCCTGACGCGATGCCTTCAGCAATAAGAGATTGCGGCAGGCGGATGGCAGGCGCGCCAGGACTCGAACCTGGGACCCTCTGCTTAGAAGGCAGATGCTCTATCCAGCTGAGCTACGCGCCCGCGACACCGCCTCATCTTATGGTATGCCATGCAGACAGGCTTGATTCCAAGCGGTCGCACTGAATCGGCTGGCGTGCGGTCTCTCCGAGCCGGGCCTCGTTTGCTGGCTTCCTGTCGGGATGGCGCCATTGATGCGGGGCCAACGTCCCGATTGCGCCGCGTCTGGACTTGCTAGGCCGCCATCGGCCCTTATTGCGGTTCGCGCGGCCGCGAGATCTGACGCCGAATCGCAGATACCGGGATCGGCGATCTTGGACCGTGCGGTTCTAGGGTGATTCGATCAACCTGATTCGGAGTGCCGCGCTTGGACGCCGCGGACAGGTTTGGTGTGTCATGCCTAACCGGTTGAAATCAAGGAAATCACAAGCTTCCGGATGTGCCGAATCGGCAGACGGTGCTCTATAAGGCCAAGCTGTTCCAGAGCCGGACTGCGAGCGGCACGCGAGAGAGGCTGTCTGCCACGGCCGCACTGCCCGGAAGGGTTTGCGAGGCAGCGCTTCCGGCCCGCAGGTCCGGGCTGCACGGTACTGCCCGGTCGTGATCATCAGCCGACCGCATCCGGGTCACCCCTCGGGGCACCAGCGGGAAGGGACTTGCATACGTCCAAGTTCGTGCCGAGGGGGGTGCGTTTCGCAGCGACGGACGAGCTGCCCCCGCGCTGCGTGCTCGCGCCCTGTCACGGGAGCTCAGGCACCCTCCGCAACGCCCGGGCCAGTGCTCCCACGGTTGAGGGCTCAGTGCGACAAGAACAGGGGCATCCGACGGATGATTCGGCAGCGCACCTGCCGGATGCCGGCAAATCCGGCACGAGGGGCTTCTGGTGCGCTTTGGCCGGTCGGAGCGCTACGACCGCGGGAGGCACCGTCGCCCGCTGGTCCCCCCACCTCATCGCGAGCGTCGCAGCGCCGTGAGCTGCAGCTCCAGCTCCTTCCACCGCCGCTCGGCGTCCAAGCGCGTCCGCGCCTCCGCGTCCCGCTGGCGCTCGGCCTCTTGACGCGCTCGCTCCTCCGCGATTCGCTGGCGCGTCTCCGCGACCCGCCGCCGCTCGGAATCCTTGCGTGCCCGCTCCTCCTCGCCCAGCGTCCGCAGATATTCGTCCGCGACTGGATCCCATATGCGCAGGCGCTTTGCGGCCCCGTCGTAACGCAGGTCCAAGCCCAGCACCGCGCTGCGGATGGACAGTTCCGCGTCGGGTATCCGCTCGGCCCGCAGTGGCCGCCCTCCAGGCGGCCACCCGCCAGGCGCGTCGGCAGCAGGCCGCCCATCGGGTCGTAGCGGAAGTACTCACTCACGCCCAGGCGCGCGTATAGTAGACGGCTTCTCCTCCAAGACCACCTTGACGGTGCCGGGCGGAGCGACTTCCAGCACGAAATCCGGTGCCTTGCCCTCCTCGCATACCAAGTACGACATGCGATGGCCTTTCGGGACGCCTAAGGCCACCATCACCTCCGTGTTGGCATCGTCCTTGACGTAGTACACGAGCAGGTTGTTGGCGACCAGCACGTCTTAACGTTCGTCGAAGTGCTGCTCAGCATGGACATCGCCTCGCGAATAGCCTCCTCTTAGTAGGTGCTGTTCGCCATCGGCCGGCCGTCGAAGCAAGGGTATAGCACCCCGGCTGCCGCAACCCGCGGCTCGCGCCTCCTCCGAGGGGCCATGCCCCCTTGCGAGCGGCGCCCGCGGCCCGCGGTCAACGGCACCAACTGGTCAATCTGCTTACCCGGCAGGCGACCTAGCGCCGCTTCGGTGCTGGCACAGTGTAGCCGATGGGTGCGCGGGGGCCCCTCCGGTGCGACGGACCCAGAGTCCGGCTCTCGCCGCTCATCCCGGTGAACCTGTTCGGCTCGGAGCCCGGCGGCAGCCCCGCACGCGGTGGCCGCCGGGGCGCGCTGTCGCCCAGCAGGCTGAAACCGTGCGGCAAGGGCGAAGACCTGCGGGCCGGTTCCGATCCGCCGGAGGAGCGCTAGCTCACCAGCTGGGGGATCGGGTTCCCGTGGACATCGGTCAGGCGCATGTGGCGCCCGTTGAAGAAGTACGTCAGGCGCTCGTGGTCGATGCCGAGCAGGTGCAGCATGGTCGCGTGCAGATCGTGGTACGTCAGGACCTGCTCCTCGGCCTTGTACCCGAACTCGTCCGTCGCGCCGACCGACTGGCCTCCCCGGATCCCGGCACCCGCCATCCATGCCGTCATCGCGTGCGGGTTGTGGTCTCTCCCCAGTCCGCGCTGGGAGATCGGCATGCGACCGAATTCCGAATGCCAGACCACGAGCGTCTCGTCGAGCAGCCCGGTGCGCTGCAGGTCCTTAAGCAGACCGGCGATCGGCCGGTCGACCTCGCCCGCGTGTAGGGTGTGGTTTTCGATGAGGTTGGCGTGAGCGTCCCAAGTGTCTATGTTTTGCTGGCGCAGGGCTCCGCTGTATAGCTGCACGAAGCGTACCCCGCGCTCGACGAGTCGGCGCGCTAGCAGGCACTGCCGGCCGAACGGCTCCGTCGTCGGTTCGTCCATCCCGTACAGCTGCTTCGTCTCCTCGGACTCTTGCGAAATGTCCACGGCCTCGGGTGCGCAGCCCTGCATGCGATAGGCTAGCTCGTACGAGGCGATCCGCGCCGCGAGTTCCGAGGAGCCGGGATGGCGGCTCGCGTGCTCCTCGTTGAGCTTGGCAAGGTGATCCAGGCGCGCCCGTTGCTGCGCCGGAGACAGCAGGTCCGCCGGCGGTCGCAGGTCGAGAATCGGGTCGCCCTGCGAGCGAAATACAGTGCCTTGGTAGGTGGCCGGCAAGTATCCGCTGCTCCAGTTCGAGGGGCCCGAGAAGGGGCCGCCCCGGTGGTCGTAGACCACGACGAAGCCGGGCAGGCTCTGGTTTTCCGAGCCCAATCCGTACGTGACCCAGCTCCCCACGCTGGGATGGCCCATCAGGACCGAGCCGGTATTCCATTCGTAGTGCGCCAGCACGTGGTCGTTCGAGCGGCCCTTGCAGGAATGCACGAACGCCAGTTCGTCCGCCATGGCCCCCAAGTGCGGGAACAGCTCGGATACGAGCTTGCCGCACTCGCCGTGCCGCTCGAACTTGAACGGGCTACGCATGAGCGGGCCGGGGAAGCCTTGGCGCACGCGCACGCGACCCTTGCCGGTCAGCGGCTTGCCGTGATGCCTCTCGAGCATCGGCTTGTAGTCGAATGTGTCGACGTGGCTGACCCCGCCGCTCATGAACAGGGAGATGACTGCCTTGGCCCGGGCCTTGAAGTGGGGCTGGCGCGGCCGCGTCGGGGAGACGACGCCCTGTGCATCGCAAGCGGTTTCCGCTCCCAGCAGCCCGTCCTGCTGCAGCAGGGAAGCCAAGGCAAGGCCGCTGATGCCCTCTCCGGCCCGGAACAGGAAGTCCCGGCGTGACACGAAGGACTTGTTAGCTGACATAGAGGAACTCGTTCAGGTTGAGGAGCACGTCGCAAAGATCCGTCAGGGCCTTCAGTGCGTCTCCTTGGTGGAACGCCTCCTGCTGCCGGAGGAATTCCAAGTTCGCGTCCAGTTCGGACTGGGTCGGGGACCGGCTCAGCGCGATCCGGTAGGCCTCCTGAATCCGATCCGCCCGCCCGTCGGCGAGCCCCGCCACGCGTTCGGCGAAGTGCTGGGCCTGCCGCAGGGCGAATTCGTTATTGAGAAGCGTCAGCGCCTGAGTCGGCACGGTGGTTGTCGTGCGGCGCTCGCAAGTGACGTTCATGCTGGGCTGGTCGAACACCTCGAACAGCGGGTACCGCAGCCCCCTCTTGGCGTAGGCGTAGACGCTGCGCCTCCAGTTCTCCGGCCCGGGATCGCTCATGTCCCACTTGCCCTTCGGAAACGACTCGCGCACCTCGTCCGGAATCGGCGGGAAGTAGCCCGGGCCGCCTGCCTCGAGATTCAGGTTGCCGGCCGCGTCCAGGATGATGTCGCGGATGATCTCGCCCTCCAAGCGTCTCTGGCGGAACCGCCACAGCAGCTTGTTCTCCGGGTCCGCCTCGGACGCGGCGGGGTCGGTGTGGGCGGAAGCCATCTGGTAGCTCTCGGAGGTCATGATCAGGCGGTGCAGCGCCTTCATGCTCCAGCCCTGCCGCACGAACTCCGTCGCGAGCCAGTCGAGGAGCTCCGGGTGGGTCGGGCGCGTGCCCATGCTGCCGAAGTTGCTCGCGGTATAGACCAAGCCCTCGCCGAAGTGGTGCATCCAGATCCGGTTCGCCATGACCCGTGCGGTGAGCGGGTTCGACGGGGACGCGATCCAGCTGGCCAGGGCCAGGCGGCGGCCGCTGGAAACGCGGTGGGTCGGCGAGGACGGCTCGAATGCCTGGCCGCGTGCGAGCGCCTCGATGTAGCCTGGCTCAACGACATCTCCCTTGTTGCGGTAGTCGGCGTTCGGGAGGAAGTGCGCGGGAGGCGGCGTGTAGCCCTTGGCGGGCAGCCAGGTTCCCTCGATTCCGCTGAAGTCCTCGCGGTCGCCCTTGCCCGGCTGCACTTCGTCGCCGAGGCCGTTGGGCGCGAAGCGGTAGTCGCCGTCCCGGATGCCCATCGCCATCGGCAGGGGCGGCGGCAGCTCCTTCTCGAATTCCGCGATCTTGGCCTTGAGATCCGCAACGCGCAACTCGTCCTCTGCCGAGATCAGGTGCTTGAAGTCGCTGACGCCAATGGACTGCACTTGGGCCGCAAGCAGCTTCTGCCCCGGCGTGCGCTGGGTGTCGGGTGTCCGCACGGCGACTTGGATTTCCTCCGGGAACCTCTCCAGCGCCCGCTTCCTGGCGGCGTCCCGGTACGGGGCCTCGATCTTGCGGATCTGCTTCGTGAGCGGGGCAGTCTTGGCGTTGACCGCCTCGGTTGCGGCTTCGTGGTCGGCTACCGTCTCCGTGTCCGCCAAGGGGAAGTCGTACCGGATGTACGGGAAGAACACCGCCATCGTGCGGTAATAGTCCATCTGGGAGATGTCGTCGAACTTGTGGTCGTGGCAGCGCGCGCAATCGACCGTCATGCCGAGAAACACCCGGCCGGTCGTCGCGATGATGTCGTCTAGGTACGTGTATCGGTACTGGGGATTGTCCTTCTCGCGGAACAGCACGCGCGGCCCGACGCGCAGCATGCCGGTTGCCGTCAGGCTGTCGAAGCTCTGATCCTCGAGCTCGTCGCCGGCCAGCTGCTCCTTTACGAACCGGTCGTAGGGCTTGTCGTCGTTGAACGACCGGATCACGTAGTCCCGGTAGCGCCAAGCGTGGGGCTGGTCGTAGTCGTGCTCGTACCCGGAGGAGTCTGCGTATCGAACAGCGTCCAGCCAGTGGCGGCCCCAGCGCTCGCCGTACCTCGGGGAGTCCAGCAGCTCCTCGACGAGACGGGCGAACGCCTCGCGCGACGGATCCTTGGCGAACGAATCGACCACCGCGGCGGCTGGGAGCATCCCCACGAGGTCTAGGTAGGCGCGCCGCACCAACGTCGCCGGATCGGCTCGGGGCGCGCGCTCGAGGCCCTTCTCGCCGAGGCGAGCGTCGATGAAGCCGTCAACCGGGTGCGCCTCGGAATCGGGCGGGGTCCGGCGCACGGGATTCTTGAAGGCCCACCAGACCGCGTCGGCATCGGCCTGCTCGGCTGGCGCGCTCCAATGTGCCCCGGCGTCGATCCATTGCTTGAGAACAGCGATCTCGTCATCCGCTAGGGTGCTCCCGAAAGGCATCCGCGGCTCGGCTCGGCCGGTAACGTGGTGGTAGAGCAGGCTCTGCTCGGCGGACCCGGGAACGACCGCCGGTCCCTGTTTGCCTCCTTGCAGGAGGACTTCGCGGCTGTCCAGTCGCAGTCCGGCGAGCTGCTGCTTGTCGCCGTGGCACTGGACGCACCGCTCCTCGAGAATGGGAGCGACTTCCTTTGCGAATGCCGGTCCTTCCGCGGCCTGCGCATACACGGTGCCGATAGAGACTGCGATTGCCAGTGCCAGTAGAATCACTTCGGGAATGCCTCCGCCGCCTAGAGTCTATTAGAAGTGGCCGTTAGGGGCAACCGGGCGTGCGCCTTTACTAGCGCCTTCCGGTCCGATTTTGCTGCGCGGGCCGGATTTCTCGGCTCGAGCGTCGCCCGTGCTGCGGCCCAGGAGTCGATCCGCTAGCCGAGCGATGCAGGTGCCGCGTTGGGTTGCGCCCACGGCACTGTCTCCGGCAGCCCGTGCCGTGGACCGCTTGGCCGCCGCGGGCAAGTCCCGTCGCGGTTCGCGCGGACCGCGGATGACTGGCCGCGGGATGCGGCCTGCCTAGTCCGGGCCCGCCTTGGGTGCGGGCCCGGAGGCCCCCGCTGCTGGCATCGACCTGCGCGAGACCCGCTGCCGCGACGGCCGGCGGATCGGAGGGCGGTCGCGGAATCGGCCCTGCGGCGCAGCCCGGGTGCGTCGGATCGCACCAAGCGCGCTCCGCTCGCTTGGTTCGTTCGTCCGGCACCGAGCAGCCTGAATCGAGACCCGGATTGGGCGGCCTCGTGAGTCTCGAGCCCGGCGAGCAGGAATCGACGCGCGTTCTGAAGGCTCCGCTGCTCTCCAACGTCGCAGCCTTGTCAGTCCGTCGGAACCCCTGCCGCCGAGCGACAATAGCGGGGACTTCCGAGGCCACGACGAGGTGATTTCTCCGATTCTTGGTCGCGATTGCAGTCTCGGCTCGTTGGCTAGAACGCGCTCTCAACCGCGTCGGGAATCGACAGGCACTGGTGCTTGGCGGTAACGCTCGCGGCACGGACCCGTGCCGCCGCAGCCTGCCGCGACCCTGCCAACGGGTCGCGGAGCAGTCGCTCGACCGGGTGCCGGACGGATCCGCCTGATCGCGGCCGAGTCAGGTTGCGCAGGTGACCGGGCGCAGGCAGCGAGTCTCCATCGAACGGGCGAACAGGGGTCGGGTATCATGGCGCCATGCGGAACCTCGCGCTCGTTCTCGTCGCGGCCGCAATCCCGGCGGGCGCCGCCGTTCCCGCGGACTTGAGCGAGTACCGGGAGGGGCCCGTGTCCGCTGTCGTCCGTGACGGCGGGGTCGCCGTCACTTGGCGGGACGACAAGGACAGCGAGTGGACGGCGCTGTTCGACCTTGACCCGGCGGAGCCGCTGCTCAGGTCGGTCGGTGTCGCGGGCAACGCCGTGCTGCGTGATGCGCGGCCGTTCATGCGGGTCGAGACCGGGGTGCGCAGAAAGGGCTGGAACGCCTTCTTCGACTATCCGCCGTCCCATCCCGAAGGAACATCCGCTTACATCGGCGAATTCGCGCTCCGAGGGATCCGCGTGGAAACCGTCGGCAGCCGCCTGCGCGTCCACTGCGACGAATTCAAGGCCGGCCCCTTCTCCGGCACTCTGGCCTACACCTTTTTTCCCGGCTCGCGCCTCGTGCAGCAAGAAGCCGTCGTCTCGACCGACCGTCCCGACGTAGCGTTCTACTACGACGCGGGCATCGAGTTCGCCGCGCCGGAACAACTCCAGATCGGGCGCAACATGGACACCCCTCTGGCCTACTACGACACCGAGGGGCAGCTGCGCAAGGAGTCGGCGAACGGACTGCAGCCCGAGCGCGTGGCGTACAAGGTGCGCTACAGGGCCTTGGCCACTGCGGCCGGGCACGGCAGCGTGGCGGCCCTTCCGGCGCCGCACCAGTTCTTCTTTCCCCGGGACTTCACGTCGAATCTGTCCCACAACTGGCACCGCTCGTGGCGAGGTCGCGTGTCGCTGGGAATCCGCCAGATCCGGGACACCAACTGGCAGTTCTATCCATGGGCGAACGCGCCTCCTGGCAGCCGGCAGTCCCTGCCCCTGTTCCTGCTTCTCGGTGACGGCGCGCCCGAGGCCGCGCTGGAAGACGCCCTGCTTTACACGAACAGGGACGTTTTCCCGGCTCTCGATGGCTTCAAGACCCTCGCGTCGCACTTTCACCTGGCCTACACCGTGCAGGCCCTCGAGAAGGGCATGGACTGGACGCCGCCGTTCAAGACCGTCCTTCGGAACATGGGTGTCAACGCCGCCATCATCATGGACTTTCATGGCGACGGTCACCCTCGCGATCTGACCGGGCTCCGCCTCGAAGAGCTCGACAGCTTCTTCCGGGCTTGCAGGGAGCAGTCCGGCAACGACTTCCTGATGATCCCGTCGGAGGAGGCCAACGTCCATCTCGGCGGCCATTGGGGGCTGATCTTCCCTAAGCCCGTGTACTGGTGGATGGACCGCCCCGAGGGCGGAAGCTTCGTCTCCAAGCATCCGAAGTACGGCACGGTCTACAGTACGGCCGACGCCGCCGAACTCCTCGATCTGGTACGGCGCGAGAACGGCTGGATGTACCAGACCCATGCCCGCACGAAGGGATCAACCGGGTATCCGGACGCGATCCGCGCCACCGAGCACTTCCGCGACCCGCGCTACTTCGGCGCCGGATGGAAGGCGATGCCGGCCGACCTGTCCTCCCCGCGCCTTGGGGAGCGCACCCTGAGACTGCTGGACGACCTGCACAACTGGGGCATGGACAAGCGCCTCCTGGGCGAGGTCGACGTGTTCCAGTTCGATCACACCCACGAGGTCTACGCCCACATGAACGTGAACTACGTCAAGACGGACCGCCTGCCCCCGTTCAGCAGGTACGGCGAGCTGCTCGACCCGCTGCTCCGCGGCGAGTTCTTCGTCACGACCGGCGAGGTTCTGCTGCCGTCGTGGTCCGTCGGCGGCACGGAAGAGGAAATCGAGGTCCAGCTCGATGTTCGAGGCACGTTTCCCTTGCAGTTCGCCGAGGTGGTCTGGGGCGACGGCCGGGGCACGCAGCGGCAGACGTTCGACCTGTCCCACTCGGGTGAGTTCTCCGCGGAGTCGTACCATTGGAAGATCCGGGCCCCGGGCTGGACGTGGGCGCGCGTCGCTGTGTGGGACGTGGCCGCCAACGGGGCCTTCGTCAACCCGGTCCGTCGCTAGCGGCTGCAACCGGCCCGACGGAATCGGCGCGGGGCGGATGATTCGGGTCCTGCAAGAGGGAGGGGGCGCCATGCGCACAACGGTCTTGGCTGGTACAGGCCTGCGAGTGTCGCGCGTCTGCCTCGGCACGATGACGTTCGGATCGCAGGTCGCGGAAGCGGATGCCGCCCGCATGGTGGACCACGCCCTCGACCGCGGGGTGAATTTCCTCGACACGGCCAACGTCTACAACCAAGGGCTGGCGGAGGAGATCACGGGGAGGCTCTTGGGAGCGCGCCGGTCGCGGGTCGTGCTCGCCACGAAGGTCCGCGGCAACATGGGCAGCGGCGACCGGGCCTACGGGGGGCTGAGCCGCTCCGCGATCCGTCGCGCGGCGGAAGAAAGCCTGGCCCGCCTCGGGACGGACTGGATCGACATCTATTACCTGCACCAGCCCGACCGCGCCGTCGATATCGGGGAGACCTTGGATGCGATGGACGAGCTCCGGCGGGAGGGCAAGATCCGCTGGATCGCCGCGTCGAACTACGCCGCTTGGCAGATGGCCGAAATTGCCTCGATCTCGCGCGAGAGGGGCTATCGGGAGCCGGCGGTCGCCCAGCCGATGTACAACGCTCTCTCGCGGGGGATCGAGCAGGAATACCTCGCGTTCACTGAGCGCTACCGGGTGGCGAACGTTTGCTACAACCCCCTGGCCGGAGGTCTGCTGACCGGCAAGCAGTCAATGGAGCGGGGGCCGCTTCCGGGTACCCGCTTCGACGGCAACCGGATGTACCTGAAGCGCTTTTGGCATGTCGAGTACTTCCGGGCGGTGGATGCGCTGAAGGCGGTCGCCTCCGATCTGGGCATCTCGCTGGCGACGCTCGCGCTACGGTGGGTCTGCTACCGGAAGGGCGCGGACTGCGTGATTCTCGGCGCCTCGCGGTTCGCTCACCTGGAGGAGAACATCGAGGCGTCGCAGGAGGGGCCGCTGCCGGAGGAGGCGCTGGCGGCCTGCGACGCCGCGTGGGAGGAAGTACGCGGCCCGACGCCTCGGTACAACCGCTGACCCGCCAGGGATCGACGCTGGGGCGCGGCAAGGCGCGATCCCGTCTCCGCGGATGCCGGAGTCGCCTAGGGCGGGCCTGCGGACGCGGGACCGTATCTCCTAGGTAGCTTCGCCCGGCGGCTACGCGTCGCGGAGGCTATCGAGAATCGAGCTGGCGGCTCGATTCAAGTGGTACGCCCGGCAGGATTCGAACCTGCGGCCTCTTGCTCCGGAGGCAAGCGCTCTATCCAGCTGAGCTACGGGCGCACGGGACGCCTGCGACGAGAGGCGTCGAATCTTTCCACGTGTATACTACCATAGCGCGGTTCGAAATGCGACGCTAGTCGGCCCGCTAGGTCGCGGGCGTGAGCTCCCGCCCGCAGGAAAGGCCTCTCGGCTCGGCACTCTCGAGGAGGAAGAACAAGAAGATGGCCTTCAAGAGCCGTGGATATTGCCGGATTCTTACGGCCTGCCTCGTGCTCGCGGTCTCTGCCGCGGCGCAAGCCGCACCCGCTCCCGAGAGCAGGGGAAGCACTCTGTTCGCCTTGGAGATCGAGCCGCTTCTGCAAGCGAAGTGCTTCGCCTGCCACGGCGGCTCCGCCGAGGTCGTCTTGGGCGGGCTGGATTTGACGAGCCGGGAATCCCTGCTGCGAGGCGGTCAGTCGGGCCGGTCCGCAGTGGTTCCCGGCAGCCCGGACGAAAGCCTCGCGCTGCTGGCCGTTTCGGGAGAGCCGCCCTCGGCTCCGATGCCGCCCAAGGAGAACGACAGGCTCGCGCCGGAGCAGATCGCGATGATCCGCGACTGGATCGAATTCGGAGCCCCTTGGCCCGACGAGGCCCGCATGGCCTCGATCAGGGCCGACGCGCTGAAATCTGGCGGACCCGAAGACGGAGTGCGCGTTGCGACCAGCGGTGGGCAGACCGACCAGTGGACGCAGCGCCAGTACAAGCCCGAAGACGTGTGGGCGTACCGACCGGTGAACAGGCCCGCTGTGCCTAGCGGGAGAGCCACGAGCCCGATCGACTCCTTCCACCGGTCGAAGCTGGCGAGGGCCGGAATCGCTCCGGCTGCGCCCGCCGCCAAGGCGGTGCTGCTCAGGCGGGCCTACTTCGACCTGACCGGCCTGTCTCCGACGCCGGAGCAGGCCCGCGAATTCCTCTCCGACGACCGGCCCGGGGCGTGGGATCGGCTGATCGGCCGCCTCCTCGCCAGTCCCCGCTACGGCGAGCAGTGGGGGCGGCACTGGCTTGACGTGGTGCGCTACGCCGACACGGCGGGGAACTCGAACGACTACGAGCGCTCCAATGCTTGGCGCTACCGCGACTACGTGATCCGCTCCTTCAACGCCGACAAGCCCTACGACCTATTCGTTAAGGAGCAGCTGGCGGGGGACGAGATGGGTCCGGACGATCCAGAGATGCTCGTCGCTGCAGGCTTCCTCCGCATGGGGCCGTGGGGCTCCGCCATGGTGCCCAAGAAGTTGGCCCGCCAGGCGTACCTCGACGACGTCGTGCATAGCGTCGGGCAGGCGTTCCTGTCGATGCCCCTGCGCTGCGCCAAGTGCCACGACCACAAGGCCGACCCGGTCCCGACCCGCGATTACTACCGCGTCTACGCGGCCTTCGCGGCGACGCAAATGGCCGAGCGCCCCGCCGGATTCCTCGAGGACGAGAACCTCGCCCGCTTCGAAAGCGGGCGGGAGCACGTCAGGAAGCTGCTTGACTTCGCGTCGGAACGCAAGCAGGCGCTGGATTCCAAGCTGGAGGAGGCTGCCCGGCGGTGGTTCGAGGGGCGCGGGCTGGAATACGTGCCGGCCTCCAAGAGGAACGAGCTACCGGACGAGGCCAAGCCGCCCCGGCACTACGGTCTCACCTCTGCCGAGGAAGGGCGCCGCAAGGTTCGCGCGCAGGACGAGTGGATCTGGACGCGTCGGCTGGAGCGCTACGAGCCGCTGGCCCAGTCCGTCTTCAATGGCCCCGACTACATCCCGGGCAACGGAAGGAAGCTCAGGGTTCCGGGAAAGCTGGACATGAGCTGGCGTCCCGAGTCCGCCGTGCTGCAGGGAGGCTCGGTGCATGCGCCGGGCGAGGCTGTTGCCCCGGGCGTGCTCAGCGCGCCGCAGCTGCGCACGGCGCACGGAGGCGCGGATCGCCCGTTCGCCCTGCCCGACGGGCTGTCGGGCCGCAGGCTCGCGCTGGCCGAGTGGATCGCGGCCCCGCGCAACCCCCTCGCGGCCAGGTCGATCGTCAATCGGGTCTGGGCGTATCACTTCGGGCGGGGCATCGTCGCGACGCCCAACAACCTCGGGGCGCTGGGAGCGAAGCCGACCCATCCCGAGCTGCTCGACTGGCTGGCAGCCGACTTCGTGGAGCACGGCTGGTCGATCAAGCGCCTACATCGCCAGATCATGTCGAGCGACCTCTACCGGCAGGACGCCGAGCGACTCGACATGGACGCGGTGCGGGAGCGGGATCCGGAGAACCGCCTCTTGGCCCACTTCGAGCCGCGCCGTCTCGCGGCGGAGGAGCTGCGGGACTCGATCCTGCTGGCGAGCGGCGAGCTCAACGCCGAGACGGGGGGCGTGCCCGCCATGCCCGAGATCAATCTAGACGCGGCCCTGCAGCCCCGCATGATCCAGTTCTCGCTCGCTCCGGCTTACCAGCCGTCGCGCACGCCCGCCGAGCGCCACAGGCGGTCGATCTACGCCTATCGCGTCAGGGGGCTGGCGGACCCGCTGATGCAGGTCTTCAACCAGCCCAGCCCGAACGACTCTTGCGAGCGGCGGGACGCCTCGGCGGTGAGCCCGCAGGCCCTGACGATGATGAATTCCGCGTACTTGACCGATCGCTCGGTCGCGTTCGCGCTGCGTCTCGAGCGCGAGGCCGGCGACGTGCCGGCGCGCATCGAGCGTGCCTACGAGCTGGCCTTCTCGCGCCCGCCGGACCCGGAGATGGCCCGGCAACTGGCTGCCTATCTCGCCGAGATGGTCTCCCGGCACCGGTCGCGGTCACCCCGTCGCGCGACCTACCCGACCCGCATCACGCGCTCGCTCGTCGAGGAATTCACGGGCGAGCCGTTCCAGTACGAGGAATGGCTGCTCGCCTACGAGGACTTCGTCCAGGACGTCAAGCCGTGGGATGTCGGTCCTGCGAACAGGGCGCTGGCCGACCTTTGCCTCCTGCTCTTCAACGCCAACGAGTTCGCCTATGTCTACTGATCCAAGAATTCCCATGCGGGGCTCCCCCGCGCGACGGGAGGCGATCAAGATGGGGCGGCGCGAGCTGCTGTTCGGGCTCGGCGCCAGCGCCGGGTCGCTGGCCTTCACTAGCCTCCTGGCAGACGATGCCGCGGCCGCGACCGGCCCGCTGTCCCCGAAGCCGACGATGCTGCCGGCCAAGGCGAAGGCCTGCATCTTCGTCGTGCTCGAGGGAGGCCCCGGGCACATGGACACATTCGACCCGAAGCCCAAGCTGTCCGAACTGCACCTGACGGAATCCACGCGCGATCCGAATCAGGTCCTGGTCGAGGTCACGGCGAAGACCTACTACGTCGGAAGCCCGTTCGGGTTTCGCAGGGTCGGCAAGTCGGGGATCGAGATTTGCGATCGTTTCGTGCATATGGCCGACCCGGCCGTGGCGGACGAGATCTGTGTCTACCGCGGGTGCCAGGCCCAGTCGGTCAACCATCCCGACGCGCTCTTCCACCTCAACACCGGCAGCACGCTTGGGGCCGACCCCGGCGTCGGAGCTTGGGTGACCTACGGACTCGGCAGCCTGAACCAGAACCTGCCCGGCTATGTCGTCATGACCGAGCTGGCCTTTCCCCAAGGCGGGGCGGGCAACTGGTCGAACGGATTCCTGCCGGCACACTACCAAGGCACGCTCCTGCGGCCGAGCGGTTCGCCACTGCTCGATCTCGAGCCTCCGGAATGGAAGACGCGCGAGCAGCAGCGCCGCAGCTTGGACCTGCTGGCCGAGATGAACCGCAGGCACGCGGAGCTCCATCCGTCGCACTCCGAGCTCGCCGCTCGCATGGAAAGCTACGAGCTGGCCTTCCGCATGCAGTCCGAGGTGCCGGAGATCGTCGACCTGAGCCGGGAGTCCGAGGCAGCCAAGGACGACTACGGCTTGAATGACGAGCCGACCCGGGCGTTCGGGCGGCAGTGCTTGCTGGCGCGTCGGCTGGTCGAGCAGGGCGTCCGATTCGTGCAGATCTTCTCCGGCGGATGGGACAGCCACGACTTCTTGGAACGCAACCACTCGGCCCGCATCCTGAGCGTCGACAAGCCCTTGGCGGCGCTGATCCGCGACCTGCGCCAGCGCGGCATGCTAGACGAGACGCTGGTAGTCTGCTCCGGCGAGTTCGGCAGGACGCCTGACAACAACCGCCGCGGCGGAGTGGACGCGAACGGCCGCGGCCACAACGCGGACGCGATGGCGGTGGTAATGGCCGGCGGCGGGACGCCGGCGGGCACGGTCGTCGGGGCGACCGACGAAGTGGGCAACCGCGCCGTGGAAGTGGTCCACCCGCTGCGCGACCTGCACGTGACGTGGCTGCGCCTGATGGGCTTGGACGACAACCGCCTCACCTACTTCCACGGGGGCCGCTACAAGCAGCTCTCGCAGGTCGGCGGGCAGGTGATCCCCGAGCTAATCGCCTGAGTCCGACACCGGGAGCGTGCTGCCGTCACCGACGGCACAGGTGCGGTGGCGGAAAAGCGGCGTGCATCGGCGACCGGTGAGGTGCTCGGTGCGTTCAAGGCCGCCATGCGCTGGGATGCATACATCGTCCCCACGGAGTCCCGCCGAGGTCGATACCCGGTCAGATCCAAGAGCCATCCTTTGATGTCGGTTGGATTAGCTATAGGGGCTTCTACCTCAGCTGCAAAGATCTGCAGCTGGGTCTTGGTTGAAGGACCTCTTGCACGGAGGTCTCACTGAATCGAAGGATTTCTCCCTATATCGTCTCATCTCTAGTAATGGCCAATGGCGATCCGTCCTAGTAGGGCCTTAACTCTGCCGTCCTATGCATCGCTCGCCGAGAGCAGATCGGAAGACCGCGCAATAGAAGCGGCGGCGTGACCTCAGGATACCTGCTCAGACGCTTGTGATGCTGATGTAGGTGTGAAGAATGATTGTCAGGGTAGTGCTGATGCAAGGCGGTCTGTCATGCGCGAGGCTGTTGCGCTGGATTGAGGGACTTGCGGACATTCGCCCAGTGAGTGCTCGGCCAGCACGGCCGGACCCTCTTGGACTGTGGTAACCACCGCGCACGCGGAAGATCGGGCTCCTCCTCTGTGAAATTGCCATTGAGGCGTTTACTACGGGCCTTGGCCCGTCTCCTGCAGGAAGTGGTCCCAAGTCACTGCCTCGCCGTGGATCGGCGCGACCAGCTTGGGTTCGAGCCGGTTCTGCCGCACGTTCCGCAATAGCACACGCTCCGTCTCGGTCGGTCGGGATCGGTCTCTCGGAAGGAGGCCGGGATCGTAGAGATCCGCCTCGATGACGATCCCCTCGCGAGGCAGGTAGGCCATGAGCAAGCCCTCGACATGGACGCCTAGGCCCTGCACGTAGTAGATCTCGAGATACCTCTGACCATCGCCTAGGATGTACTTCTCGTCGATGTCCTCCATCGTATAACCCTCGGAGATTTCGGTGGGCGGGTACAGCGAAACCATGTCCGGCTCGAGCGTCCTAGGCACGTAGTTCAGGAGCTCGCTTTCGTAGAACATCCGGTTGCGTTGGTGCGTGAGGATCGTGGCTCCCACGTGCAGGTACGTTCGCAGCCCTCCCAGATGGTCGTAATGGTCGTGGGTGTTCACGAGGAAGCGGATCGGCTTGCCCGGAACGAGCTCGACGGTCTTGTCGATCACCGCCAGGGAGCGTCTCTCGTCAAGCGGAGCCTCGACGACGGCTACGAAGTCCGAGAACTCGATCGCCACGCTGTTGTGTGTTCCCCCTCCCAGCAGCCAGACTCCGTCCGCCAACATCGATGGCTGGACTGTCGGGGGGTTCGGGGTGGCGCGGGCGATCTCCGCTGGCACCTCGAGCGGCTCGCAGTCGTTGGCGCTCATCTCGGGAAACGATCCGCCGAAGCTGTTGTGACCTCCGGTCAGCACTGGCACCTGCCGCTCGTCGTCCCACCCGTCGTGATGGTGCCATCCGGTCGGAAAGCGGATGCCGCCGCCCAGATCGTTCCAGTCCGTGAACTCGTGCTCATAGTTCATGTCCCCGAGGACGGGGTGCGGCACGCGGGTCTGAGTGCGCTGGACGATGTTGCCGGCCCGCACGGTCGCATTGACCCGGTACTTGCCCAATACGGTTGCGGAGACGACAGCCACCTTGGCGATGTCCCCGGTTGTAGCGCCGTCGCGGCCGCTCTCACCGAGTTCCCATCGCCAGATCGCCTTGGCGTCCGCGCCCGGCATGCGAGCCGCCCTCACGAAACCGTGCGGCGTCATCCAAATGTCGAGCTGCCATAGCTCCGTGCTGCGCGGAGCTGGCACGGGGGGGCCGGGCCCGTCGGAATGCCAAGCGTGGCTGCCGCGCACGGCGAAAGCTTGTCGGCGGTGGCGCTGCAGGGGCGTCCCGCCCAGCCATCCCGGGCCGTATTTCCAAGAGGCCGGGTTCATGCCCGGCTCGCGTGAGAATCGCTCGACCGAAGAGCCCCGCTCGAAGTCGATCGTGCGCGAATATTCCTCGAGCGGCTCTCCGCGGGGCCAGTCGGTGTCCTGCGTGAGGTTCTGCCCGACCATGCCCGCGTATCCGGAGCCCGCGAAGGTGATGCAACGCAGGCGGTCGACGCCCATGGCCGCCGCCGCCGCGTCGAGTACCGGTATGGGATCGAGGTGACCCGGCGGGAGTCCCTGCCCCCCTGCCGCGGCAGGGAGCACCGCCGCCCCGAGAAGTGAGCCAAGGAATCGTCCTGTCATTCGCGCTTGAAACCCGGCCTCTGCAGCACTCGAGTATAGGCGGCGGGCCGCCGCGCCTTCGGCCGACCCAGGCGCGCTCGCAATTACACTACGGGGATGCCGCGACGCCTCGACCGACGCGAGTTTCTTTCCTCCGTCGCGGCCTGCGCCGTCGCGGGCGGCTGCTCGTCCCCAACGTCTTCTCCGGCTTTGGAGCTTTGGTATCCGCATCCTGCGTCACGGTGGGTCGAGGCCCTGCCGGTCGGCAACGGCCGTCTCGGCGCGATGGTCTTCGGCGGGACCGCCACCGAGCGCATCCAATTCAACGAGGACACGGTGTGGCGCGGCGCACCGCGCAGCTACGCCAACGTCGGGTCTCACCGCTGGCTCGATCGCATTCGTTCCTTGCTCTTGGAGGGCAAGCAGAAGGAGGCCGAGGATCTGGCGATGGAGCGGTTCATGAGCGTTCCGCTGCGTCAGATGGCGTACCAGTCGTTCGGCAACCTGACGATCGAGCGGCGCGGCATCGAGGGCGAAGTCGAGCAGTACCGCCGGTCCCTCGACATCGACAGCGCGGTCGCTCGGGTCGAGTTCGACGCCGGTGGCGTCCGGCACGCCGAGGAGGTGCTCGCCAGCTTCCCGCGGCAGGTGCTCGCGGTTCACTTGGCAGCCGCCGGGGGGCCGCTGGAGTTCGAGGCGAGCATTCGCACATCCCATCCGGTCGACGCGGCCGCCGGGCAGGACGGCGTCCTGCGGGTCGCCGGGCGCGTCGATGGCGGAGCGATTCGGTTCGACGCGCGCCTGGCGGTCGCGTCCGACGGCTCCGTGTCGATTGACGGTGACCGGGTACGCGTCGAGGGCGCCACCGAAGCGACCCTGCTGCTGGCTGGCGCCACGAACTTCGTGAACTTCCGGGACGTCTCGGGCGATCCCGCCGGGCGCAACGCCGATACGTTAGCGGCCGTCGCGGGCATGGCGTACGAAGCGCTCCGCGAGGAGGCATCGGCAAGCCACCGGCAGGTCTTCCGCAGGGTGGGCTTGGATCTCGGGGTCACCGAGGCAGCCGTCGAGCCCACGGACGTCCGCATCGAGAGATTCGCGACCAAGCCGGACCCCCACTTGGTCACGCTGCTCTTCCAGTACGGGCGTTACCTGCTGATCGCGTCGAGCCGGGGCCTGTGCCAGCCGGCCAACCTGCAGGGTCTGTGGAACGACCGAGACGACCCGCCGTGGGACAGCAAGTACACCGTCAACATCAACACGGAAATGAACTACTGGCCGTCGGAGACGACGGCCCTGCCCGAAACGCACGAGCCGCTCTTCGCGGCCCTCCGGGATCTGGCGGTGTCGGGTGCCGAGACGGCCCGCGAGCACTACCGGGCGCGTGGCTGGGTGCTGCACCACAATTTCGACCTGTGGCGCGGCACGGCTCCGATCAATCACTCCAACCACGGAATCTGGCCGACTGGCGGGGCTTGGCTTTGCCAAGATCTCTGGCAGCACTACCTGTTCGGCGGCGACACGGGCTTCCTGCGGAACACCGCCTACCCGCTGATGCGCGGGGCGTCGGAATTCTTCCTTGACGCGCTCGTCGAGTCGCCCGATGGCCAGTGGCTGATCTCGGGCCCGAGCAACTCGCCGGAGGTCGGCGGCCTCGTCATGGCGCCGACGATGGATCATCAGATCGTCCGGAACCTGATGGGCAACACCATCGCTGCCGCGGAGGCTCTGGGACAAGACTCCGAGTTCCGCGAGGAGCTTCGCCGCGCCCGCTTGCGCATCGCTCCGAACCGTATCGGACGGCTCGGCCAGCTGCAGGAGTGGATGGACGACGTCGACGACCCGGAGAACAAGCACCGCCACGTCTCGCACCTATTCGGACTGCACCCGGGTGTCGAGATCACGCCCTACGGCACGCCCGACCTCTTTGGGGCGGCGCGCAAGTCCCTCGAGTTCCGAGGCGACGGCGCGACAGGCTGGTCGATGGGCTGGAAGGTCAACTTCTGGGCGCGTTTTCTCGACGGCGACCGTGCCTTCAGGATCCTGGCCGGACTGATCGCCCCGGTTCCGGGCTCCTCGTCCCGGGCACTGGACGACCGCAGGGGCGGGCTGTATCCGAACCTGTTCGACGCCCATCCACCGTTCCAGATCGACGGCAACTTCGGTGCCACCGCAGGAATCGTCGAGATGCTCCTGCAAAGCCACGATCCCTACGGATCTCCCCTCGGGGACAGCGACGTCCAAGCGGGGAAGGCCGGCTTCCTGCACCTGTTCCCGGCGTTGCCTAGCGCCCTGCCGAGCGGTCGCGTGGAGGGACTCCGGGCCCGAGGGGGATTCGATGTGTCGCTCGAATGGCGGGAAATGAGACTGGTGTCGGCCCGGATCGAGTCAAGCCTCGGCAAGCCCTTTACCGTGCGCTACGACGGGAGGGAGATTTCGGCGGAGCTGCCGTCCGGCCGATCGCTCGAGCTGACTGCGGAGTCGTTCGCCGGGGTCGGCGAAGCGTAGCGCTCGCCGGGAGCCGTCTAAGCGGGCCCCGGCTCTTCGGGCCGTCGTCCCGGGTCCTGTCGTGCGTCAGCGCGCGCCTAGGCGTTTATGCATCTCTTCCAGCGGCACGCCCTTAGTCTCCGGCATCACCTTGAGGACCCAGATCAGCTGCAGCACCATCATGCTCGAGTAGAAGGCGAAGGTATGCCCGCCCGAGATCTCGGCGATCATCGGAAACGTCCACGAGATCAGCGCGGCGAAGACCCAGTGCGTGAAGCTGCCGAGCGCCTGTCCCTTCGCGCGAACCCGGTTCGGGAAGATCTCGCTCAGGTAGACCCAGATCACAGCGCCCTGCCCGAACGCGTGCGAGGCGATGAACACCATCAGGCTCATCAGGACGAGTACGCCGCCGAAGTCCGTGAATTCTGTGCCGTACGCGTAGAAGGCCGCGGCCGTCGCCGCGAGACTGAGAATGTAGCCGATCGAGCCGGCCACCATGAGCTTGCGTCGTCCGATCCGGTCGATCACGAGCAGGGCGGCCATCGTGAAGACCAGGTTCGTGCAGCCCACGATCACGGCCTGCGCGAGGGAGGAGTCCGTTCCGGATCCGGCCATGCGGAAGATGTGCGGCGCGTAGTACATCAGCGCGTTGATGCCGGAGAGCTGGTTGAACGTCGAGATCGCTACGGCCAGCAGCAGCGGCTTGCGGTACTTCCTCTGCAATAGCGGCTCGTCCGCGGCCGACGCCGACTCGGCTAGGGACTCCTCGATATCGCGCAATTCCTTGGGTACGTCCGCCGCCCCAACCATCGCGAGCACGTCGGCCGCGTCCGCGCTGCGGCCTTGGGCGACGAGCCAGCGCGGGCTGCGCGGGGTCGCGAACATCAGCCCGAAGAAGACGGCGGCCGGCAGCGCCTCCACCCCGAACATGACCCGCCACTCGGCGAGGCCGTACTGCATCCGAGCGACGCCGAAGTTGGATAGGTAGGCTGCGAGGATGCCGAGGACGATGTTGAATTGCGTGATCGCGACAAGGCGCCCCCTGTATTGCGGCGGGGAGATCTCGGCGATGTACATGGGCGCGACCACCGACGAGGCGCCCACGCCGAGGCCCCCCAGCCAGCGGAAGATCAGGAATGAATACCAGTCCCAGGCCAGCGCGCTGCCCGCGGCGGAGACGAAATAGAGGAACGCTATCCAGAGCAGGGTGCTGCGGCGGCCGATGCGATCGGCGGGAATCCCCGCCAACAAAGCGCCGAGAATCGTGCCGATCAACGCGCTCGCGACAGTGAAACCGAGGCCGAAACCCTCCAGCCCGAAGACTTGCTTGAGGTGCTCCGTCGTGCCCGAGATCACCGCCGTGTCGAATCCGAACAGCAGCCCCCCGAGGGCGGCAATCACAGAGCAGCGCAGCAATGCAGCGTTCATGGTGTTTACTGAAGGGGGGCCGGATCCCGGCGTCCTAGGTCCAAGCGATGGTATAGCATCGCACACCGGCATCCGGCCGGGCGTGCGGAGCGCTGACAGGCGGGCCGTGTCGTCGATTCAGACCGCAATGGGAATGCCGCCGCTGGAGCGCCTCGCTGCCCGCGACCGTACCGGGCCCGAAGGCTTCCGGCGATTACTGGCAGGCTCGGTCCCGCTGCTCGCGTTTCTCGCGCTATTGCCTGCGGCGTCGGCCCAGCCGGTTCCGTCGCGCGATGGGCCGTCCGTCTACACGGTGATGCTCGACGCGCCCTCCGTCGGCGAGCGCCTGAGCCGGTCTCTCGCCGACGGCGGAGACGGTCCAAGGCCGCGGTCTGCGTCTAGCGTCGGGCTCCTGCGCCGTGCGGTCGCACGGACGCAGGATCCCGTCATCCAGGACTTGGAGTCGCGGGGGCTCGAGGTCGTGGGCTCCGTGCGCAACGTCCTCAACGCGGTGTTCGTGCGGGCGACATCGGACCAGGCGGACGAGATCGCCTCGCTGCCAGGCGTCGCGGGCTTGACCGCCGGCCGCCGCTACGAGCCGTCGCTGGGGAAGGTTTCCGAAATCGTGGGCGTTCCAGCGGTCCGGGCGCTGCCCGCGGAAACGCAGCTGCGCGGGGAAGGGATCAAGATCGGCATCATCGACTCGGGGCTGGATTTCAGCCACGAGGCGTTCCGGGACGAATCCCTGACCCCGCTGCCGGGGTATCCCAGGGGAGACCCGAAGCATCTCTCGCTCGCCAGCACGAAGGTCGTCGCGGTGCGCAGCTACGTGGAGTCGCTGAACTCGAAGGGGGTCCAGTCCTCGACGCCCGATGACTACTCCCCGTGGGACCCGGCGGGTCACGGCACAGCTGTCGCGATGATCGCCGCCGGCAGGGAGGTTGACGGGCCGCTGGGGCCGATCAGCGGCATCGCGCCCAAGGCGCGAATCGGAGTCTACAAGGTCTTCGGGACACCCGGCTTGAACTTCTACACGGCGGATCACGCGGTCGTGATGGCGATCGAGGATGCCGTAAGCGACGGCATGGACGTGCTCAATCTGAGCTTGGGTCACCCGGTCTACTATCCATCGGGGTGGGATTGCAGAGGGCTCCGCACCGCACGCTGCGATCCGCTCGCTACGGCCGCCCAGAACGCCGCCGTCAACTTCGGCAAGGTGGTCGTGGTCGCGGCCGGCAATCGCGGCGGGATGGGGCTGTATTCGATTCTGTCGCCGACCACCATCAATTCGCCGGGCACCGCGCCGGCGGTCCTCACTGTCGGCAGTACCGCGAACGCCGTCAGGCTGGAGGAATCCGTGCGCGTCGGCGCGCGGACGTTCAGGGCGCTTAGCGGCTCCGGACCGCACGCAGCCGGCCCGCTGGCCGCGCCGGCGGTCCTCGCCCCGGATGTCGGGGATCCGCTCGGGTGCGCGCCGTTTCCCGCGGGGGCGTTTCTCGGGCGGATCGCGGTAATCGACCGCAGCGAGTGCTTCTTCGTGGAAAAGGTCGAGCACGCGGATGCGGCCGGTGCGGTCGGCGTGCTCGTCATCAACCACGAGGGCGACGAACTCGTGGACATGGCGCTCCTCGGTGACACCGACATCCCCGCCTTCTTCGTCGGCCTCAGCGACGGCGTCGCGATCCGCCAGGCGATATCCGAGACACACGAACCCCTGACGCTGGATCCGACGCCCATCGCTTCCGACGCGGAATGGGAATACGTCGCGTCCAAGAGTTCGATCGGTCCGACGCTCTCCCTGCATCCGAAGCCGGATCTGGTTGCGCCGGGAGAGGTCGTTCTCACGGCGGCCCCGCGCTATAACGCCAACGGCATCCTGTACACGCCCAGCGGCTTCCGCACCGAAGGCGGCACCAGCCTGGCCGCGCCGGTGGTGGCCGGCGCGGCCGCCTTGGTGTGGCAGGCGTTTCCGACCCTAGGCGCGAGGCAGGTTGGTTCGGCGCTAGTGAACTCGGCGCGGCCGCTTCTACTCGAGGACGGCAAGGCTTGGCCCCTGGTTCTGTCCGGCGCCGGCTTGCTTGACATTCCCGCCGCGCTCCAGTTCGACGCCGTCGTCGTGCCGGCGTCCATCGGATTCGGTTCGATACCGAATTCGCCGTTTCCGATCCGCCGGACGCTGGCGGTCTCGAACAAATCGGGCCGGCACCAGCAGTTCACGCTCACGGTCGAGCCGCGGGATGTGGATCCGAGGGCACGAGTGACGGTCAATGGCCGGACGTCGGCGGCATTCGGCGTGGGGCCTGACAGGACCGCCCGGATCCAAGTCGCGCTCACCGGGCCCCGTCCCCTTCCCGGAGCCTACGAAGGCCGCTTGCGGCTCGCCAGCCGCGACGGTCAGCGCGCAGCCTTCATCCCGTACCTGTACATCGTGGGCGACGGCGAGCCCTTCGACGCCTTGCGCTTCCGAGGCCGGTCCGACGTGGGCATCGCAGGCCAAGCGGCGACGAAGACCCTGCTCGCTCGCGTGCTGGACCAGCACGGCGTGCCCGTCGAAGGCCGCCGGGTGTCCTTCCAACCGCTGGAAGGCGAGCCGCGCATCCTTGACACATGGACGATGAGCGGGGAGGGAGGCCTGATCTACGCGTCCGTTAGATACGCAGGGGAGCCGGGCCTCCAAGCAGTGCGGGCGACGATCGGCGACCTCGAGATTCCGTTCGCCTTCGAGGCGTCCGCGAGTAGCCCGAGAGTCAGTTCGGTCGCCAACAGCGCGTCTCTGTCCTCGCCCAGCGGCGTCGCCGCGGGATCGCTCGTAGCCCTTGCCGGATCCGGCTTCGCCGCGTTCCACTCGGGAGAGGCCAGTCCGCCCCTGCCGCCACGGATGCCTGTGTCTCGAAAGGGCGTACAGGTGGCCTTCGACGCTCCCGACGATGGCGTCAGCGCGGCGGGCAGGATCCACTCCGTCGGCCCGGAAACCGTGACGGTGCAGGTCCCTTGGGAACTGGCCGGGGTCCGACGGGCCTACGTCAGCGTCACGAGCGGGAACCGGTCCGACCCATTCGAAATCGAGATCGCCGAAGTCGATCCGGGAATCTTCAGCTACGAATCGGGCGGCCGGTTCTTCGCTGTGGCCCATCTCCCGGATGGCAACTTGGTCACTCCGGAGTCGCCCGCTCGGCGGGGCCAGGCTGTGACCATCGCGATGACGGGCAACGGCCCGGTCATCGTGCCCGTGCCGACCGGCGCGGTCCCCGAGACGCTGGTACGGACGGTTAACCGCCCTCAGGTCTTGATCGCCGGCTCGCCGGCGCAGGTGATCTCCTCCGGACTCGCGACCGAGGCGGCCGGAGTCTACACGGTCACCGCGGTGGTCCCCGCAAGCGCCGCGGCCGGCGCACTTCCCCTGCACGTGAGAGTCGGCGGCGCCTCGAGCAATGCGGTGCTGCTCCCGGTACGGTAGCAGCGGGATTTCAGTCGGAGCCGAGCAGCCCCTGGACCTCGCGGAGCTCCGGCACTCGGCCGAGCTTGCAGTGCAGAGCTCCCGCTGCGCACCCGAAGCGTAGGGCGTCCGTCTCGGCGCGGCCCTGCGCCATCGCCAGCGCGAAAGCTCCGTGGAACACGTCCCCGGCCCCGGTGCTGTCCACGACCGTAACCGGAAACGACCGTATCCGGCCGCCCCGGAATGCCACGCCTCGCGCGCCCAGAGTGACCGCCCCCCACGTGCCGAGCGCCTCGATTCTGCCCAGCAGGGCATTCACTCCCCCGTGGGCGATCGCGAGATCCTCGTCGGCGATTGCGTGGGTCGACGCGCCGGCAATCTCCCAGATTTCGGGCCGGTCCTGGTCGAAGTCATGCACGACCGGAATGCCTCTCCGGGCGGCTTGCGCGGCTACACGGAGCCCGCCCTCGGGCCAGCGCCCGTCAATCAGGACGGCGTCGGCCCTGTCGATCACTTGGTCAGGGATCCAGCCCGCGTCCGGAGGAAGACCTTCGCCGAGGTAGGGGAATAGAAACCGATCGCCGTCAGGCGGAATGAATACCTCGCAGGTCGGGCTCGTGCCGGGGAACGCGCGATATCCCCCGGTGTCGACGCCCTGCGCGGCAAGCAGGCTGGCGATGCGGTCGCCTGCGGGGTCGGTGCCGCGCCGGCCCCAGAACGCCGCCGAGCCGCCGAGCCGCGCGACGGCCACGGCCCCCACGGCAGCGGGCCCTCCGAGCGCGTCGTAGCGCTTCAATGCGTTCTCGCGATGGCGCACCGGCGGAAACCGCTCGACGCAGAGCCTAGTGTCGAGGAATCCCGTGCCGACGCAGAGGACGTGAGCTCGATGTCGGACGGGCACGGCACTCGCTTCCGGCGCGACGGAATCCCGCAGTGTAGCTTATCGGGGTCTCGGGCCGGGGAGCAGGCGCCGGGCCCAGGCGGAATACGCCCCGGCTTACAGCGCCACGCCGAACAATCCCTTCAGCAGGTAGGCCGACGCCAGCGAGACCGCGAGAAACCACACTGCCCAGTGCGTGTCCCATCCGAGCGCGCCGATCTCGCGCGACGGGTAGCCGATGCTGACGCTCACGACAGATTCGGTCTCGTAGCCGCTCTCCCCGGGCGCGAGCAAGAGCCTTCGCCACCAGGAGTTGGCCCGGGTGGCCGAGACGTAGGACAGCGCGTCCCCTGCCTCCGCAGCCTTGACAACGGTTCCGTGCGGCGTCTCCAGGGCAAGGGACCCGAGTCCGTCCTCCTTGGCCCGGACCCGCCAGACAATCTCGCCGCCGGCCGCCGTGCTCACCGGCACGCTGTCCACCTCTAGCGGGCCCGTCCCGGACAGCGCGAGGTCGCTTGCCTCGAGCTCCGTTTCTGCCGAGAGCAGGGCGGTCTCGCCGACTCGTAGCGGCCGGCGGCCGTACACCGCGTCGAAGTGCGCGTAGAGGACAACCATCGGCAGGGCGAGGAAGAGGGCGGGGCGCAGCATGTGCCCGACGTAGCGCGAGTTCTCGAGGAGCAAGTTGCCTTGGGCGCGCAGAATCAGCCCCGGTTCGTCCCGGTAGAGCCTCATCTCGAGCAGGCGCGCCTGCATTCGCTTCCTGGCACGGATGATGGCGCCTTGATCGGAGGTTCTCCCGACAACCCACAACATGGCGACGCCGACGAGCACCGAGGCGATTACCAGGCCGACGAGGGGATCGAGGAATCCGAACTGGCCGACGTAGCCGGCCACTAGCGCCCGCAGCATCGCGTTGAAGACGTCGATGATCACCGCGGGTTCCGCGCTATTCGATGTAGCCCAGGCCCTGAAGCTTCTTCATGATTTCCTCGTCCGAGGCGCCTTCCTCGATCCGGGCCAGCTCCTTCTCGATGACGTGCTCGACGAACTCCCGGGGGGACGAGTACCCGGCAGCGTCGGCACAGCGCTTGACGCGCTCGAAGAGGGCCTTGTCCAGCTTGATGGTCGCCGAGGAACCGAACATGGACAGATTCCATCATACGCCCGGACGGCCGACCCGGCATTGCGCGGCGTCGCGGAAGCCGCTGAGGCGCTTTGCCAAGCCGTCGGCGAGTTCTTCGACGGACTCGGGACCTAGGCCCGGAATAGTCGGAATCTCGGCCAGGACCTCGGTACGGCCGTAGCGTTCGATGGCCTCGCGGTTTGGGGCGTTCAGCTTGCCGACCATGACGACTCCGGCCACTGGAATGGCTCGCGCCCGGAGCTCGGATAGCGTCAGCAGGGTGTGGTTGATCGTGCCTAGGCCCGACCGCGACGCGATCAGAGCGGGCAGTCCCAGCGCGGAGATCAGGCCGGCCATCGTCTCGCGGTCGTTGAGTGGCACCAGCACCCCTCCGGCCCCCTCCACGATCCAGAAGCGGTCCCGGGAAAGGCGCCCGGCGACGGCTGTCAGGTCGCTGATGGCGAATTCGCGACCGGCCAGCCGGGCCGACAGGTGCGGCGAGAGCGGGCGCGGTAGGCGGATCCCCGAATCGATGATTTCCGCGCTCGAGCAGCGGGCCAGCCGACGCACCTCCGCCGTGTCGTCGTCCTGCTCGATGCCGGTCTGGACGGGCTTCCAGTAGCCTGCGCGGCCCGATTTCCGCAAGGCCGCGACGAGGACGCTCGCGACGACCGTCTTGCCGATGCCGGTGTCGGTGCCGGTTACGAAAAGTCCGCGCACAGCCTACAGTCCTTCAGCACGTCGTTCAGCGCGCTGGCGAACTCCGCGAGATCTTTGGGGGCGAGAAGCGCGTTCAGCGAGACCCGCAGCCGAGCCGTCCCCTCCGGCACGGTGGGAGGGCGGATCGCCCGAACGTCGTATCCGGCCTCGCGAAGACGGCTCGCTGCCCGGACAGCCTCCTGGTTGCCGCCAAGAATGACAGGGACGATCGGGGAGTCTCCCGGGTCCGCGCCGATGGCCTTCCGCAGCGACGCCCCGAACTGGCGCACGCCTGACCTGAGATCGCCGGACTTCTCCAGCAGGGAAAGCGCCTCGTCGATGGCCTCCGCGACAGCCGGCGGCGGCGCTGTCGAGAACACGAACGGCCGTGCCGCTTGGACAAGGTATTCGGCCGCCCAGGCCGGACCGCAGACGAACGCTCCGCACACACCGAGGGCCTTACCGGCGGAGTTGACTGACGCGAACACGCTTCCCGAGCACCCTGCCTCCTCGATCAGCCCGCTGCCGGTCGCTCCGTAGACTCCCACGGCATGCGCCTCGTCGACGATGAGAACGAACCCGTGGCGTTCCTGCAATTCGGCGTAATGCCGCAGCGGCGCGACGTCGCCGTCCATGCTGAACAGCGACTCTGTGACCACGAACCTCTGGCCGGAGCACCGTTCGGTCTCGAGCAGGCGCGACAGCGCGACTGCGTCGCAGTGGGGGAAGATCACGCGCTTCGCCCTCGACAGGCGCATACCGTCGACCAAGCTCGCATGATTCAGCTGGTCCGAGAAAACGATGTCGCCGCTCTCCGGGAACGACGAGAGCACTGCGATGTTCGCCGCCCAGCCGCTGCCTAGGAACAACGCCGCCGGCGTGCCCTTGAGAAGTGCGAACCGCTCCTCGACCGCTCGGAATGAGGCGCGGTGCCCCCGCAGCAAGCGCGAGCCTGTCGATCCGACTCCCAGTGAGTCGGCCGCTGCCGAGAAGCGGCGGCGAATCCTGGGATGGCTGGCGAATCCGAGATAGTCATTCGAGCAAAGGTCGATGCCGGACGGCTCTTCGAGTGTTCGTCTGAGTCCCCTCGCTGCCAGCCCGTCCATCCTGGTCCGGACACGCTCCTCGAGCACCGAGGCAGTGCGTTGACTCCGACTCTGCGCCATGCGTTGGGTGGACCGTCGGCCGCCCTCAGTGGTGGGGGGTGGCCTCGGTCAGAGAAGTGGTGCAGAGTCGCATGCCCATCCGCCCGAGGAGCCGCTCGTCTTCCGACGCGTCCGGGTTTGGCGTAGTAAGCAAGCGATCCCCGAGGAAGACCGAATTCGCCCCTGCGAGGAAGCACAGTGCCTGCCCCTCCTCCGACAGCTCTAGGCGTCCCGCCGAGAGTCGCACGATCGACGCCGGCATCGCGACCCGGGCCGTGGCGATGACCCGAGCGAAGTCCAGTGCTCTGACCGGGGGCAGGTCTTGCAGCGGCGTTCCCTCGACACGGACCAAGCTGTTGATCGGCACGCTCTCCGGATGAGGGTTCTGGCGGGCGATCTGGAGCAGCAGGCCCAAACGGTCGTCCACGCTCTCGCCCATCCCGATGATCCCTCCGGAACACAGGGTGACGCCGCTCCTTCGCACTCTCGCGAGGGTGTCGAGACGGTCCCGGTAGTTGCGGGTCGTGATGATCGCGCCGTAGAACTCGGGGCTCGTGTCTAGGTTGTGGTTGTAGGCGGTAAGCCCGGCCTCGGCCAGACGGTCGGCTTGCTGCTGGTCCAGCATGCCGAGCGTGCAGCAGGCCTCCATGCCGAGCGCGCGGACGCCCCGAACCATTTCCACGACTTGGTCGAATTCCGAGCCTTGCGGAGCGTCCCGCCAGGCGGCTCCCATGCAGAAGCGCGTCGCGCCGTTCTCCTGCGCAGCTCTTGCCTTGGCCAGCGTTTCATCGACGGAGAGAAGCCTCTGCGGCTCGACGCCGGTACTGTAGCGCGCCGATTGCGGGCAGTATGCGCAATCCTCCGGGCAATGGCCGGTCTTAATGCTCAGCAGGGCGCAGCCTTGGACAGCCTGTGGGTCGTGGTACTTGCGGTGCGCGGTCTGAGCCCGGAAGAGAAGGTCCGGCAGGGGCAAGTCGTGGATCTGCCGGAGCTCGTCCGAAGTCCAGTCGTGACGAAGCATCTACAGCCCATTATGCTATGTTGCTGGCGACGGTCTCGACAACTGGTTCACGAGGCCGGTGAGCGCGCGGACGACCAGCGTGTGTCTCGGTCGACCGAACAGACACCGGTGACAGGTTGCGGGCTACCGCGCTGTGATCGCCACCTAGGGGGAGGCCACTTGTGGGGAGGGAGCACTAGCGATTCTCTCTGTTTCCGTGATCCCGTGTTGTGCATTCGGTTACCACGCATCGTCTCGTGCGCGTTCGATTCGGCATCCACACCGAGGTGCCGACAGCCCCCAGCGGCCCTGCTTAGGTTCGATCACCCTCGGGCCCATGCCGACCAACCAGCATCGGTGGCTTGACATCCAAGTTCGCAGTCAGGTATCCTTGTGACTCGGGTTCCAGCATGGCGTTATCAGTAGGCTGTCTATTTTGCGGGATGGGAGGCTTTGCCACAGGATTTGCGACAGCCGGATTCGACATCCGGTGGGCGAACGATGTTGACTGCCATGCTTGCACGACCTTTAGTCATCGATTCCCAAGCGCTAGGGTGTTTCAGAAATCTGCTACTGAACTGCGAGTAGACGAAGATAGCCTCGATCAGGTTGATGCGCTCATCGCTGGATTCCCTTGCCAGAGCTTTTCTCAAGCCGGAAGCCGTCGAGGATTTGGAGATGAACGTGGCAAGCTATTCCACGAGATCCCTCGTCTTCTCGAGCAGATGAAACCAGAGATAAAACCACGACTTGTCGCATTAGAGAATGTTCCCCATCTTATGCATGGAGGTGAAGGCGAGTGGTTCGCGACTGTCAGGAGGTGACTTCGAGAGGCCGGATACTGGTTTCGCGAAGGCACATGCTGGAAGGTGAATGTGAAGGAAGTGATAGCAATTCCTCAGGAGTAGGTGTCGGTTATTCATGGTTGCAGCATACCGTAAGCACTTTCTAGGTAATCCGTGCCCCCCCTCCCGGCCAAGATAGTAGACCCACAATGTAACTCGATGGAACCCGATCCTCCGCGATCAATTCACGATTTCATAGACCGATCTACCCGCGGTCAATCTAGCGATTATCTGTCGTCAAACAATCGCTACTATCGAATGGTTCTCGATGCAGTCAAATCAGGAACATCACCTGCATAATATCTATCAATTACGACGATCTTATGTGAGGGAAAAAAGAATGGACTGTGTCCAACGCTAACGGCCAACATGGGTGTTGGCGGACACAACGTTCCATTTGTCCAAGACAAATGGGTAATCCGGAGACTCACTGTCCGTGACGTTGCCACGCTTCAAGGTTTTTCGGAGACAGACAACCTCTTTCCACCTACGGTGCCGGAGTCCGAGGGCGCCTCGTGGCGCCCGCGGTCGCGCCGGAAGCAGCAGACCAGGAGCCGTAGCTGCTCTTGCGTCAAGGCCTTGGCGAACCCTTCGGCGGCCCGCCCGCCGCTGTGCCCGGCCAGCTTCGCTAGTGCCGGCAATGCCACCGCGGCATCCGGCGGATGCCGCAGGCCGCGCATGCTGCGCGGGTCCTCCAGTTCGTCCGGCAACTCCCGCAGCGAGCGCAGCTCGGCCTGCTCATACTGCACCAGGACCATTCCGGGCGGTCCCGCGGGTCCTGCAGCAGTTCCCGCACGCCGTCCTGCAGCGGGTACACCGGCACCCTTGTGCTCCCCGTGCTTGGCGGTGTACTTGCCGTTCGAGCGCGCCTAGCCCTGAGTCAGCCCCACCGGAATCCAGTTCGCCGCTAGGTACGCATTGCCACGGTACGCGCTCGGCTTCACGATGGTGCAGCAGCGGATGCCCCGGCGCCGCTCCCAGTCCGCGCCGAGGTGCCGCGGATTGGCCCCCGGCACATACGAGCCGAGGATCTTCAGGCCCTCGCTCGCGGGCAGCACCGGGAAGCGCGTGTTGTTGCCGCTCAGATGCAGGCGGCGCATCCGCACCGCGCCGATCCAGCCGACCCAGCCGATCCAATGGTCGAGCGGCGCGCACTGGAACACGCCGGTCTGCCAGCCCGCCAGGGCCAGCCACTGCCCGTGCCACTCGGCGACGTAGCGCAGCCCGCGGCCCGCCGGAAGCGCAGATAGTGTCCTAGGTCCATTCGCCGGTCCCACTCCAGCCGCTCGTCGGGCTGAATCAGGCGCACAACCACCTCCTCCTGGCGGAACTCCGGGTTTTCCCGGGCTGTACACACGATTCCCGCCGAAAGAGCCAGACCACCCCCTAACTGCCCGCATCCTGGAACTTTGGGGCTAGGACGAAGCACACTAAAGGTAAGTCATTGACACATGAAAGCTAGCAATCTCTATGAATCAGCCGTGGTTGCAGGCCCCGAACGATACTAGGGACAGGATGACGAAGTACGGATTCGAACTGAACACCCAAGTTGAAGCCTTGGCTGGGCCTCTCCGCGAAGAGCTCCAGGTACTGGGCGACCGGTGGGTCGCCAGCGGTGCCGTCCTGCGGCTGTGGGGTGCCGAAGAGGCCCTTTGGACGTCGTCCGGCGAGTCGAAGTGGCTCGGCTGGCTGGGCGTCGCGGACGAGCAGCTCCGGTGCTGCGGTGATCTTCGGGTGTTTGCCGCGGACGTACGCGGACGATTCCGCCACGCAGTCCTCTTGGGAATGGGCGGGTCGAGCCTCTGCCCCGAAGTGCTGAGCCTGTCCTTCGGTGCGCAAGAAGGGTTTCCCGAATTGCGGGTGGTCGATTCCACGGTCCCCGGAGAGCTTCGCGGCTGCGAGCGAGCGATTGATCTTGAATCGACGCTGTTCATCTCCGCAAGCAAATCCGGGACGACGCTCGAGACCGCATTGCTGACGGAACACTTTCTGCAGCGGCTCGCGGCCCGTGTCGGGATCAAGCGAGCGGCGAGGCACTTTGTCGCGATCACCGATCCAGGTTCGCGACTTGAGGCGAAGGCCAAGGCGCTTGGCTTTCGATACGTGATGCACGGGGAGCCGTCCATCGGCGGCCGTTATTCCGCTCTGTCCCGCTTCGGGCTGGTGCCCGCCGCGGCGATGGGCCTCGACATCGAGCGACTCCTAGCCGGTGCTAGCGCAATGTGCGCGGCCTGCGGGCCCGACGTGCCTCCCGGCCAGAACCCGGGATTTCGTCTCGGGCTCATCCTCGGTGCCTCGGCACTGGAGGGCCGTGACAAGCTCACGCTTGTGTCATCTCCAAAGCTCGCCTCACTCGGACCTTGGATCGAGCAGCTGATCGCCGAGTCGACAGGCAAGCTGGGGAAGGGAATTGTGCCCGTGGACGGCGAAGCGCTGTGTGAGCCGTTCGAGTACTCTGCGGACCGAGTGTTCGCGAGCTTTTCGTTGTGCGCAGAGTCCTGCCCGGAGACCGACGCGCTATTGGACGCGTTGCACCGGCTGGGCCATCCAGTGGTTCGAATCCGAATAGGCAGTCTCGAGGACATCGGACAGGAGTTTTTCCGCTGGGAGTTCGCGACGGCCGTCGCCGGATCCGTTCTCGGCATCAACCCGTTCGACCAGCCGGACGTCGAGTCCGCGAAGGTCGCGGCGCGCGCGCTCGCGAATTCTTACGAATCGGATGGATCGCTGCCGTCCGAGGCTCCATTGCTCGAGGAGGCTGGCATCAGCCTCTTCGCCGGCGCGGAGCAGGGTCGGCGCCTGCTCGCGGACTCCGAGTCGCCTACTGTAGCTTCCGTTCTGCGCTCGCATCTCAGTACGGCCGACTCGGGGGACTATGTCGCCCTGCTGGCATTCGTCCGCCGAAGTGCCGAGACCCATGCCGCGCTTGCAAGGATGCGACGCGCTGTTGGAGCCCTGCGAGGCGTCGCGACCTGTGTCGGATTCGGGCCGCGGTTCCTGCATTCGACCGGTCAGCTGCACAAGGGCGGCCCGGACAGCGGCGTTTTCGTGCAGATCGGTGGTGACGACGGCGACGCCGATATTCCAGTTCCGGGGCGGGATCTCAGCTTCGGAATCGTCAAGTCCGCCCAGGCCCTCGGAGACTTCCACGTTCTGACGAGCCTCCGACGCCGGGCTCTACGAATCCACCTCTCCGGACCCCTCACAAGCGGCCTGGAGCGACTGGAGCGGGCTTTCGATGAGGCAGCTCAATAGGACCGGGGTAGTCCGAGCACCCTCTCCGCGATGTAGGAGAGGATCAGGTTTGTCGATACCGGGGCCACTTGGTACAGGCGCGTCTCCCTGAACTTGCGCTCCACGTCGTAGTCCGCCGCGAATCCGTAGCCCCCGTGCGTCTGCAGGCAGGCGTTCGCCGCTTCCCACGACGCGTCCGCGGCGAGCAGCTTCGCCATGTTCGCTTGCGGCCCGCAGGCTTGCCCCGAGTCGTACAGCGACGCAGCATGGTGTCGCATCAGGTCCGCCGCTTCGATATGGGCGTGCGCCTTGGCTAGGGGAAATTGAACGCCTTGGTTCTGTCCGATGGGCCGACCGAAGACGACTCGCTCCCGGGCGTACGCGCACGCCTTGCCCATGAACCAGCCCCCATCACCGATGCATTCCGCCGCGATCAGGATGCGCTCCGCATTGAGTCCGTCCAGCAGCGCTCGAAAGCCCTCGCCCTCCTCGCCGATGCGGTTGGAAATCGGCACTTCGAGACCGTCCAGGAACACTTCGCACGTATGGTGGTTGATCATCGTGCGAAGGGGCCGGATTTCGATTCCCATGCCCGTCGACTCGGCGAGGTCCACCAGCAGGATCGACAGGCCGTGGGTCTTCCTCGTGACTTGGTCCCGGGGGGTGGTCCTCACCAGCAGCAGCATCAGATCCGAATGCTCGATGCGGGAGGTGAAGACCTTCTGCCCATGGACGAGGTAGCGGTCTCCGCGCCTGACCGCGCGAGTCTGCAGCTGAGTCGTGTCCGAGCCCGTAGTTGGCTCGGTCACGCCGAAGGCCTGCAGGCGGATCCGCCCGTCGGCGAGAGCGGGCAGGAACTTCTGCTTCTGCTCCCCTGTGCCGCGGCGCGTCAGCACGCCCATGATGTACATCTGGGCGTGACAGGCGGCGGCATTGCCGCCCGAAGCGTTGATCGCCTCCATGATGAGGCTTGCCTCGAGGATTCCGAGGCCGCTCCCGCCGTATTCCTCGGGAATGAGTGCCGCTAGCCAGCCGCCATCGGTGAGCGCTCGCACGAAGTCGGTAGGGTAGCCTTGCGTCTCGTCCAGCTTGCGCCAGTACTCGCCGGGGAAGTCCGAGCAGACCTCAAGCACGGCGTCGCGAATCTGGCGCTGCTCCGCGTTTAGCGAATAGCTCATGCGATCCCTCGCGGTCGCTTGGGAACCAGCACAGTGCGCTTTAGCGTCAGAACGGTCTCGTCGCGCTGGTTGAAGCCGCGACTCTCCACGTAAACGAGCCCGCGGTCCGGCTTGGACCGGGACTCGCGCAGGCCGGCGATGCGGCTCTCCGCATATAGCGTGTCGCCGTGAAATACCGGCCCGACGTGCTTGACCTCGCTGTAGTCGAGGTTCGCGATCGCTCTCCCGCTCACGTCTGCTACGCTCATGCCAACCACGATGCTGAACACGAGCGGGCCGACCACCAGCCTCTGTCCGTGCTGCGTCCGCGCAGCGTAGTTCGCGTCGATGTGAACCGGGTGCTGGTTCATCGTCAGCAGCGAGAACCACGTATCGTCTGCCTCGGAGACGGTCCTGCCCGGCCAGTGCCGGAACACTTGCCCGACCTCGAAATCGTCGAAATAGCGCCCGTATGCCATTGGCTGGGGTTCTTCCCGTGGCCGCCCGCGCGGCGAGCCCCGCAGTGCCCATTATGAAGCGGAGCGTCCCTTGATGGAACTCGGCAGTGCTCGCAGCATCCTCTACGTTCCGGGGGACAGTCCCCGGAAGCTGTCGAAGACCTCTCGGATTTCGGCCGACGCGTTCATCGTCGACTGGGAGGACGCGGTCTCGGAGAGCAACAAGCAGCGAGCGCGGGACGCGACGAGAGAAGCGATGCCTGCCCTCAAGGCGCTCGGCCGTCCCGTGCTGATTCGCATCAACGCGACCCGGGGCGATCTCGTCCGTCACGACTGCGAGGCTGTTCAGGAATGCGACCCGGCTGGCATTGTCATTCCGAAGTGCGAGGGGGCCGGGGAAATGAACGAACTCTTGGCCGAGCTGCCGGGATCAGTGCCCGTTCTGCCTCTCATCGAGACGCCTAGGGGCGTCGTCAACGCTCCCGTCGTCGCCCTCGCTTCTGCGCGAGTCACAGGGTTGATGTTCGGGGCGGAGGACTACTGCGCGGCGATGAGGATCCTGCGAACTGCCGGGGAGCCCGAGCTTGCCTTTGCCAGGTGCAGCGTTGCGAACGCTGCGCGGGCGGCTGGTCTGTCCGTCTTTGATTCGCCTCAAATGGCCTATAAGGACCTAGACACGGTGAGAGCCGCGGCGCGGAGAAGCAGGGTCCTAGGCTTCACCGGGCAGGCTGCCATCCATCCAGCGCAGGTGCCTGTCATCAATGAGGTGTTCGCTCCTACGGATGCGGAAATCGACAAGGCGTCGAAAGTGGTCCTGCGGTTCAAGGATAGACGAGGCGGAGTCTACGGAGTGGACGGCGTGCTCGAGGACCAGCCTATTGTCAAGCAGGCGTTGGAAGTGCTCGCGATGCGGCAGTGAGGCCTTGTGAAAGGCTACGCTGGAAGGACTCTAGCATTCTGTATAATCACGTTTCTCCGAGAATCGCCTAGCCCTCAGAAGCGGAGATCAGAATACAGCAATCTCTCTAATGCCCTAGACTTGCATGACTTCCTCTTGCTACGCGAGATCGTTTACGGATTAGTTTCCTCTGGCCCTTAGCGGAACGGCGGCAGCAACGTATCCGGAGATCAAGCCGCGCTCAGCCGGCTCAACGCCTGCCTCACTGTCTAGCTGCAGTTCTGACGACCTGCACGCTAGCGCCCCCTATTCAGTAGGCGAATCCAGGTCGGTGCCATGCACACAGGGTTGTCTAAGTGAGAAATCCTTGAGATGGAGTGTTTGTCCACTCCTACTTCCCTACTAACAACATCCGACAGAAATCTCTAGACATCCGGGCCGAATTGAAGGGCGGACTTCGGGCACGCGAGGAGCCCTTAGCAATTTGTCGGTCGGCTGTTCGGCCCGCCGGATCCCGTGGAATCCAAGGCGCTTTTTTTGGGAATTATATATCTGAGTGCCGACAACGCCATGTCCGACGAGAACTGCTGTGAGCAGGGAGGTCGGCGTCTGGCTCGGGTCATTCGAATGCGGCCGCGGCAGGCACAGCAAGATGGGATCGTATCTGAATCGAAGCTGCCAGCGGAATTGACGAGGCACGGATAAGAGAGGCCCCCTCGCATGCCCCGGTGGAATCCGGTTGGCGGTGGAGGGCACCCCTTGCAAGCCGCTTGCGTGCCCTGCGAGGGCCGAAGACAGCGGATCCCCGGCGCTCGACGGCCTGTATGGACGGTCCGGGCCGGACGCGGGTCGCGCCGGGGGATTCCAGATCCGGCGCGCCCCTCGCACCGAGCGTGAAGCGCATCGAGCGTGAAGAGTGCGTCGGCAGCGGGCCGCGATTGCGGCCTTGCCGGTCAGCTGCCGGTAGGTCAGCGTCTGGCCGACCAGGCCCCGCGCCATGCGCCGCATCTGTTCCGCCGTGTCGCAGTCGCGGTCGTTGCACCGTCCCGCGAACTCCGTCAGGTAGCGACCCGGATGACGGACGCTCATCCGGTGATAGGTTCCGTAGAGGCCGTGCTTGAACAGGGACCAAAACGACTCGATGCCGTTCGTATGCGCCGCCCCGCGCACGTACTCGCCGCCGGAATGCTGGACGGCTTCGTGCGGGAACTCCGCCATGCCGGCGCAGGCCGCCGCCTCGTCGGAGCGGACCTGCGCGCCCGGCGCGACCCGGCCGCGCACGAAGCCCTGCAGGTCGCCCTTGGCGGTGCCCGGCAGCGGCCGCGCGGCCACTGCGTTCGTGGCGCGCTCCCGCGCGCCCGCCACCGGGGTCTTGCCGACGGGCCCGCGCCCGGCGCGGGCGGATGCGGTGCGCGAGGTGCCAGGCCGACTTCCGGCTGACGCCTAGGTCGCGGTGCAGCTTCATGCTCGAGACACCCTTGATGCCGGTGGTCAGCAGGAACAGGGCGACGGCCCAGGTGCGGTAGCCGAGCTTGGTGTCGGCCATCACGCTGCCGGTGCGCACGGAAAAGCGCTTGCCGCAGCCGCGGCAACGGTACGGCATCGAAGGGTGGGCCGCGCCGGACTGCACGCTGGAGCCGCGGCAGCGGGGGCACGCGGGGCCGTCCGGCCAGCGCATGGAGGCGAACCACTTTTCCGCGGATTCGTCATCGCGGAACATGGCGATCACTTCAATCAGGGTGAGGCCTTTACGAAACCACTTCCCAGGATCTTTCTTCTGCATATACGATCTCATATCTTGGAACTATTCTACCAAGAAACACTACCGAATTTCAACGGAACTCCGGAAAAAACAGGAAAATATCTAGTGGCATGATAATTTGTCGGCTTGGTTCCCTCGGCACTCGGATATATAATTCCCAAAAACTACGACCGCACTTGCAGACTTCCAATTGATTCTCAGTGGCGTGCTTGCGTTGGGGGGAAGCTCACTGCGAAAATGAACCGGCAATCTGAGCCCGCCTGCTACGTTGCTGTATGAATCGTGCGTGAAGTGAGTATAGATGGCTCTGGCCAGTGACTTGCCCAGATCCGAGCAGGGGTGCCAGACCACGTGAATGCCGAACGGTGCATGAACGTCCGAGTCCATCACCCAACCCACTACATTCTAGCAAACATCCTCTCAGCGTCCCGAGCCGAGCGCCGAATCGCGCTCGGTCGCCCTCGGTCAAATGGAGTTGACGGAGTGCTGGCGAGTGAGTCCCTGCGGAAATTCCTTTCAGAAGACTTGGCCGAGGTCTCAGTCCTATGCCGGCACGCGGAGGCTGTCGCCACGGCCGATGGCAGTGAGACGACCGAGGAGGCCGGGCTGTCGCGTTGCCCGCTCGGCCGTAGTGCTCGTTCCCGACTCCCTAGTCGTAAAGCCTCGAGTGGCGTGTCGTTATACTCGATACTCGCTCTAGATGTCATACTCGCTCTAGATGTCGTTGTCGACTACCGCGCGCGACGTGGCGAGCGTGCTGCACCCGTTTACGAAGCCAACCGCCCACGAGGTGGGAGGCCCGCTCGTCATATCGAAGGGCGACGGCGTCTGGATCTACGACGAGCGCGGCAACGCCTACCTCGAAGCGGCTTCGGGCCTCTGGTGCGCATCGCTGGGATTCAACGAGCCACGCCTCGCGGAGGCCGCCTACCGGCAGCTCAAGACCTTGCCGTTCATGCACCTGTTCACGTCCCGCAGCCACTCGCCAGCGATCGAGCTGGCCGAGCGGCTGCTCCGGTCGGCGCCCGTACCGATGTCGAAGGTCTTCTTCGCGAATTCCGGCTCCGAGGCGTCCGACACGGTGATCAGGATGGTTTGGTTCTACAACAACGCCCTCGGACGACCGCGGAAGAAGAAGATCATCGCCCGCACGGACGGCTTCCACGGGTCCACGGTCGGTGCGGGCAGTCTTACCGGCATCTTCCGCAACCACCGCAACTTCGACCTTCCCATCGCCAACATCCTCCACGCGTCCCGGCCCCACTACTATCGCGGCGGTCGGCCCGGGGAATCCGAGCAAGCCTACGCCTCTCGCCTCGCGTCGGAGCTCGAGCGGCAGATCCTCGACGAAGGCCCCGAGACCGTGGCCGCGATGATCGCCGAGCCGGTGATGGGCGCGGGAGGCGTCATCGTCCCGCCCCGCGGCTACTTCGAGAAGGTCCAGCAGGTGACATCCAGGTACGACATGCTGTTCATTGCGGACGAAGTCATCTGCGGATTCGGCCGCACGGGCAGCATGTGGGGCTCGCAGACCTTCGGCATCCGCCCCGACATGCTGACCACCGCCAAGCAGCTTTCGTCGGCCTACGCACCGATCTCGGCCGTCATGGTCAGCGAGCCGGTGTACAGCGTGCTGCGGGACGGGAGCGAGGACGTGGGGACCTTCGCCCACGGATTCACCTACAGCGGCCATCCCGTCAGCGCCGCCGTCGCGCTCGAATGCCTCAAGATCTACGAGGAGAGGGACATCGTGGAGCGAGTCCGCCGCATCGGTCCGCGGCTGCTCGGGGGCTTGCGGGAACGCTTCGCCGACCACCCGCTGGTCGGCGAAGTGCGCGGCGTCGGGCTAATGGCCGGCGTCGAGCTAGTGGATGACCGGGCCACGCGGAAGCCCTTCGAGTCAGGTCTCGAAGTCGGTCCCTACTTGATGCAACGGGCGATTGAGCGCGGATTGATCCTGCGTGCCCTTGGCGACACCGTCGCGTTCTCCCCGCCGCTGATCATCACCGAAGCGGAGATCGACATCGCCTTGGACCGCTTCGGCGGCGCGTTGCAGGACACGCAGGACTGGCTGTCGAACAGGTAGCGCGAGCGGGGCCACGAGAGGCCGCCCCCGTGGCCTGTTAGGACGCGTGGCGCCGCGTCAGCGTCGGTCGCTCGGCTTCTGCCGCCTCGGCGTCGGGATCGCCCGGCAGGACAGGCTCCTCGCCATTCCTTCGCCTGAGCGTCGGCCTGTCCGGATCCTCCGCGGTCGGCTTGCGTCTCGCGTTGATCCGCGCGATTCGATCCTTCACCTCTTGGAACTCGCTCGTTGTGACGGCGTACTGCGCGCGCTCGGGCAGGATCTTGTCGATGGCTTCCTGGACGTGTCGGATGCGGCTCTTGGTGAGCGGGTGCGAGCCGAATGCCCGGGCGATCACGTTCTCGTTCTTCTTCTTCATCGCTTGCAGGCGCTCGAAGAACTGCACCATCGACGCCGGGTCGTACCCGGCCTCGTACATGTACTGCACGCCGAGCAGGTCCGCCTCCCGCTCGAAGTCCCGCGAGAACTTCAGCATGGTCATTGGAATGGCGAACTTGGCGGCCTGCTGGGCTCCGTAGCCCGCCCAGCCTCCGATGAAAACGAGTGGAAGGGTCGCGAACTGCGAGAGCTGGGCTCTAGTCGCGCTGCGGGTGCTGTGCCGGGCCGCCACATGGGCGACCTCGTGGGCCATTACTCCCGCGAGCTCGGCTTCGTCCTCGGCAAGCTCGATCAAGCCGGTGTTCACGTAGAGGAAGCCGCCCGGCAGGGCGAAGGCGTTGACCTCTTCCGAGTCGATCACCTTGATCGCCAACGGGACCTTCGAGTCCGAGCTGCGGGCGATGTTCTGCCCGATCCGGTTGACGAACTCGGCGATCCCCGGGTCTTCTACGATCCGGGCGGCTTGCTCGATCTCGTCTGCGAGTTTCCGGCCCATCTCGATCTCTTTCTCGATGCTGTAGAAGTTGACTCCCTTGCCGACCGGCCTGTCGCCGATCCTGGCAACGTCCTGCTTGGGGTTCCGCGGCGCGGGCGACGCGCCCTCGGGTACGGCGCGGAGCTCGGCCAGGCACTGGCCCGCCGCCAGGGCGAGAGCGACGGCTGCGACAGTGAAGTGGGGGACGATTCGCTTCATGGTGGACCTCGCGGTGCTTGGACGCCGGCTGGCTGCTGGATGTGTGAGACGCGCTAGCGGAGGATTGGGTTCCTTCGGGGCGCCGCTCGGAGCGCCCCGGCTGACCGTTCAGGCCCGTACAATCTGAGTTGGAGCGGCGAATGCTGATCCGGCTGGCGTTTGCATTGCAATGGGCGGCCGCCCTCTTGGCGGCGTCCCAAGGCGCTGACCTGCTGCGGACGATCCAGTCCATCGAGCTAGATCCGGAGCGCTGCTACCGCGTCCGCGACGTCTACCTCGAGCGCGAGGAAGTCAAGCTCTTCTTCACCGACGGACACTTGATCTTGGCCAAGCCGGTGCTCGGCCGCACCGTCGCGGCCCTGTTCCTGTCGACGTCGCAGACCGATGTCGGCGAGGTCCTCGTAATACCGCCCTCGCCCGCGGAGCGGCAGTCCATCGCGGGCTTTCTCGACGAGACGATTCTCAACGAGAAGTTCCGCAACGCGATGATGTTCTTCACCGACGACACGGCGGAAGCGCTCGAGCAGGCGCTGCGGGAGTCCCCGTCCTGGAGCCTCGATGCCGAGGAGGGGCGGCGCATCGCGCCGCGCTGGTCCGTCGTCCTGCGCAACTTGGTCGAGGGGTCCGCGCCTCGCGTCCTGCTGGATCTCCGCTCCGGGCGCGGGAACGATGCGGGCTTCTTCGTCGCCGCCATCCGGGGAGCGACGCTGGGTCGCTTCGACGTGGTGGTCGACGCGACGCTGCCCGAGCAGGTCGTCGTCGGGCAGCTGGTGCGGTCAGGCGGGCGGGACTACTACGAGGTCTGGACCCGGTTCGAGGGCCGGTCCTTCCGCGACGGCGCGAGCGCTCCCTGGACGCCCCCGGCCACGCTAGGCGACTACCGGATCGAGGCTCGCCTTGCCACCGACCTCTACATGCAGGTCCGGGTTCGAGCCACGCTCGACCTGTCCGATCCGAGGGCCCGGGCGCTCGGGTTCGAGCTCTCCGGGCGATTGGATGTGACCGCGGTGCGCATCGACGGCCGCGCCGCGGAGATCTTCCGGCAGAGGCGTCCGGAGCGTGCACGGGGCAGGGGGGAGGACAGCGCGCTGCTCGTCGTGCTGCTTCCCGACCCGCCCCTAGACAGGGGCAGCTATCCGATCGAGTTCGAGTATGCCGGCAAGGTGGTGGGCGACGACGGATCCGGAATCTACTCCGTCGGGGACCGGACCGACTGGTATCCCAGGGCCGGATACAGCAAGGCCCGGTACCGGATGGAGTTCCGTTATCCGGCCACGCTAGAGCTCGTGGCCACGGGATCGCTTCTGTCCGATTCAACGGAGGCTGGAATGAGAATCTCGCGGTTTGACAGCGGCAAACCTATCCAGCTCGCCGGGTTCAACCTCGGGGACTACGTCTCTGCGGGCCGCGACGTGGACGGCTTCCGCGTGGAAGTTCGCGCGACCAAGAAGGTCGAGCAGCGCCTGCAGCCGTCCCGCACTCCAGTGATCGTGCCGCGGAGCCCCGTGCCCGGAGCGAGGCGGCGACGGGACCGAGGCGGCCAGACCCCGGTGCTGGTCATGCCGAACCCGCCGGTTCCGAATCCCGCGGACGGCATTGAGCGGATCGCCGACGACAGCGCCGACGCGTTCCGCTACTTCAAGAGCCGGTTCGGCGATCCGGCCCTGCCCGTCACGGTGATCTCTCCGGTGCCGGGGGACTTCGGCCAGGGCTTCCCCGGTTTGGTGTACGCCTCGACGCTGAGCTACTTCCAGAAGGGCGACCAGTTGCTGCGCAATCTTCCCGCGAGTCGGCAGCGCTTCTACGCCGACCTGCTCCGTCCGCATGAGATCGCCCACCAGTGGTGGGGCGGCGTGGTGGGCTCTCTGCTGGACCGGGACGCTTGGATCTTGGAGGCGTTGGCGACGTACTCGTCGTTGCTCTGGCTGGAGGAGCGCATGGGGCCAGCGGAGCGCGACGCGGCCCTGGCGGGATTCCGCGCCAACCTCCTCCGCAAGTCGGGTGACGCGACCGTCGAGAGCGCAGGCCCCATCGTGCTGGGCAGGCGCTTGCGCACGTCCAAGCTTCCCAGCGCGTACCGTGTCATCGTCTACGAGAAGGGCGCTTGGATCGTTCACATGCTCCGCGGCATCCTAGGGGACGAGAGCTTCTTCTCCATGCTGCGCGAGATGTGCTCGCGCCACGCGGACGAGCCGGTCACGACCGAGGGGTTCCGCGCGCTCGTCGGGGAATTCCTCCCGGAGGGCTACCCGGACGGGGACCTGCGCGACTTCTTTGATCAGTGGGTCTACGGCACCGGCATCCCGCGCTATTCGGCGGAATGGAGCCAGGTGCCGCGCGGGGGGCAGCATCGGTTCGATCTACGGCTGCTGCAGCGCGGGGTGCCGGACTACTTCACCGCGAGCGTGCCGGTCGAGGTGCATACCCTGCCGGGACGGTCGCTCGTCAAGACCGTGGTTACCGGCGACATACCCGGCGGCGGCGAGGATCCGGGGTTCTCCGTCGTGCTGAGGAATCCCGCTTCGAGGGTGGTCATCGATCCCGAGGCCTGGCTGCTCGCGGAGACGGAGTAGCACGGACTCGGCTCCCGGCGGCCGGATTCACCTGCCGTCCTACCCGAACCCGCGCTTGGCCGCCGCGGCAAGGGCCCGCGCGAGATCCGCGAGCGTCCGCTCCTGCTCGGCGATGCCGGCTCGAGCGAAGGCTTCGGAGTCAGCCTGCGAGTCGAGCACGGCGCGCAGGTCTTGCAGCGCCGGTCGCACAGACGGGTCGCCGCTGCGGTCGCGGAGCTCGCCCGGGTCGTCGTCCAAGTTGAAGAGCGGGTTGCCGTACCAAGCGAAACGAACGTATTTCCACGGGCCCTCGCGGATCGTGAACGAGCCCGCGGCGTTGCCCTCCGAATGGCGCTCCGAGTACGCCCAGCCGGGATGGTCTCCGGACTGGCCGTGCATAAGCCGGACCAGCGAGCATGCCCGCAACTCCTCGCCGCCCAGCGCTCTGCTCCGTTCGAGCGGGGCTCGGACTGGGTCCACGTGGCTCCTCGGGGCCCAGTCCACCCTCCGGTCCTTGGGTAGACCGGCCCCGGCGACGAGACGGGGCACGTGAGCGGCCGGCTCGAGCAGGTTGTTCCGGGGCCGGAGCCCGTGGGCGCCCAGCGCCTCGCTGCGGTCGGACGTGACCCCCAATTCGGCAGCGTCGATCTGGCCGGTTTCCTCGACGGCTCGCCAGACCTACCCGATGTGCTCGTCCAGTGCGGTGACCACTCCGTAGTAACCGGCGCGGGCCTCCCCGACGCGGTGCTAGGGTATCGGCGTCGCGACGCGCTCGAAATGGCGGAAACCCGGGAATGTCAGGAGGTGTGTCTCGCTGTAGGCGGCGGGCAGGTCGAGCAGGTCGATTTCCTCGAGGGGCTACATGTCCCAGCACCGGCGTCCCGCGACCAAAGCGGGGTGCGGGGCGGTGAACCCGGCGTGGTAGCACCACGGTCTCCCGAGGCCGTGCGCTCTCTCGCGCAGGAACTCGACGCAGTTGCCGGTTATCCTGGCGTCGGCGTGCGGGATGTCGCTCGGGCGGCCCCGGGTCAGCTCGCGCTCGCCGCTGCGGTAGGCGACCGGGCTGAGAAACAGCGATGTGATGTCCGGCTCCGTGCGACGGGCATGGCGCGTCTCGTACTCGACGAAGCCGATGTCGAAGTCGGGATTCAGTTCGAACTTGCCGGTCGCTTCCGCGTGGTAGCCCGCCCGCCGCAATCGCCGCCCAGCCGGCGGCCCGGGAAGCCTCTCAGTCGCTGACGGCGTAGAGCTTGTTGCGGCCGCGGAGGAAGATCTCGCCGTCCGCGATTATCGGAGACGCCACGAAAAACTCCCCGTCGATCGTATTGGTTGCTAGGACCTCGTATTCCGGGCCCATCCTGAGCACCACGACGTCGCCCTGCTCGGTAGCGATGTACAGCTTCCCGTTCGCTGCGATGGGGGACGCTTTCAGCGAGTAGGTGCTCGGGAGCCGCTGCTGCTGGTAATGGGGCTTGCCAGTTTGCGCGTCGAAAGCGCTGGCCAAGCCTCGGTCGGTGACGAAGTACAGGATGCCCTCGTGGATCACCGGGGAAGGCGTATACGAGTTGCCGCGCTGGTTGGTCCACAGGACCAAGTCGCTTCCGGTGACGTCGCCCTCGCCGCCGAGGCGGATGGCCAGTAGGTTCGGATCCCGGTGTCCGCTCATTGCGAAGACCACGTCCCCGTCGCGAACCACGGCCGGAATCACGTTCGATCCGAGGCCGGCGCACTCCCAGATCAATTCGCCGGATTCCAAGTCGTAGCTGCGAATCTTGCCGGATGCGGTCACGATGGCTTGGGTTCTCCCGGCGTGCTCGGTGACGAGCGGATGCGACCACGCGCTGCGCTCGTTGCGCTGCCGCCTCCAGCGCTCCTCGCCGGTGCGCTTGTCGAGAGCGGAGATGAACGAGTCTCCTTGGTGGTCGAAGACCATGAGCAGCGTCTCGCCGTGGAGAGCGGGCGATCTACCTTCCCCGAAGGTGCCCGCCATCTGCAGCGGAATGCCGTAGTCCTTTTTCCATGCGAGGCTTCCGTTCAGGTCGTAGGCGAAGAGGCCGCGCGAACCGAAAGAGACGTACAGACGCTCGCCGTCCGTGACGGGAGAGATCGAAGCGAAGCTGCCGTAGCGGCGGTGGTACCCCTCGTGAGGCGTCTCGGTGACCGGCGTCCGCTCCCAGATCGTCTCGCCGGTATCCCTGTCGAGCGCCATGACGACGAACCGGTGCTCGATTCCCGCCGCGGTGCCGCGAACCGCGCCTACGCGACCGAGCTGCCGCGTGATGCGCCTGCGCTCGGCAGTGGTGAGTTCGGAAGGCTGCTTGCCGCCCGCGAGCCGCAGGTAGTGCGCTTCCAGCTCCGGTCTTAGCTCCTCCAGGTCGATCGCCGCCGTTGCGGCCCGCCGAGCCGCTTCGACCTCCTCGACGGACCGGGCCGGGACCGCCGTCGTGAGGAACAGCCTGTCCTGCCAGATCACGGGGGTGGAGTGGGCCCTTCCGGGTATCTCCGCCGTCCACTTGATGTTCTCTGTCGAACTCCAGCGCAGCGGGGCGTCCCCGGACGCCATGCCGCTGTTCTCCCCGCCGCGCCAGCGCTCCCAGTTCGCCGCTTGCAGCGCGACGGCCGCGGCGGCGAGGAACAGCGCAACCTTGATGTGCAGGTGATGCATCGGGAATTCCCCCTTAGATCCGTTGATACCGAGAGCCAGTGCGACCGGACACACCCATTAGAAACCAATCGGGACTGCCCGACCCGGCGGGACGCGGCGTTGTCGCGAACGCCTCCCGAACGGCTCGCGCCGAAGCGCGGTCAACCCGGCCGACTCCGAGGTGACCAGGTATGCGCTGGATGGAGTAGCGGGCGCCGAGCCTCTCAACTTACAGACGACCGCACGGCCGTATCCGTAACGAGATTCGAGATCACTGCTCCCAAGTTTCGGGTCTTTCAGAAGGGGCACCTGTAAGTCGTTGATTTCGTTGACTTGAACTTCCGCCAAGCGGATTTGCGGTCACCACATTCTGTTGTCCTGCGTCGCCCCGCTCCCCCCGTCGGCCGGGGCGGTGGCACAGGGGGCGCAAGCCCAGCTCCTCCTTGAAGCACCTTGAAGCACCGGAAGGTCGCCTCGATTTCCGCCAGGCGGCAGCACTCGAGCGCGATCCGGGTGTCGTCTCACTCGAACTGGCTGGTGCGCAGCAGGCTCGTGCCTTGGATCCGGTCGCGCTCCGGATAGCGCCGGTCGGGCTCCCGGTGCATAGCGGCCGCCCGGCCCTTCTCTCCGGCTTCCACCGTGACCGTGTACTGGCACGCCACCAGCTTGTACGTCTCCTCGAGCCGCCCACCTTGCGCGTCACCTTGTCGAGCGACCTCAGGCACCCCTTCACCGCAAGGCCCCCGTGCGGCGACCGCAACTCCGCCACGTCCTTGGCCCGCTTGCCCGCGGGTGGCTCGCCCTGCCCCGCGCCCAGGCGCTCCATCGCGTCCCGCGACGTGTCGGCCTCGCCGACGTTGCCCGCCAGCGCTTCCGAGCGTCGCGGGAAGCCCTCCCCGTCCATCAGCAGCCCCAGGGTGACCAGCGGGCAGTCGTGACGCTCCTACTTGGGGCGGCCGTGCGCGGCGCACTCGTGCCCTGGCCAGCCGGTGTGGAACGTGTTGGAGAGGTCGTAGAAGACGATGCGCGGCTCGACCCGCCACGGGGCGTCGGCGGCGAGGTCGCCGGGAGGCGGCCCCAGCAGTTCGCCGAGGGCCGAGTGGTGGCGCAGCCAGCGCAGGATCTCCCTCTCGCTGGACGGATGCAGGATCCAGGCCATGCCCAGCCGGATCTGGCCTGCGCAGGCCGCCGTCTTCCAGGCACGCACGCAGGCCCAGCTCCCGGGCCACCTGCAAGTCGTGCCGCCCGGCCTCGCGCACGTCGGCATGCCGCAAGGTGGATGGCAGCGCGGCGAGCGGCGTCCTCCGTGGCGGCGACAAGACGCGGCCGGTGGTCCTTGGGTGCGCGGTCATCGAGCCCGGCTGGGAAATGGGCCAGGACGAGCTGGCGCACCTTGCCGCGGTGCTCGCGCCGGGAAGGGACCAGGCGGTAGGAGACGCCGGCGGCGGCTCCCTCGGCACGGGTCTCGACTCGTCGCACGAACTCGACTTGATCGCGGCACGCCGGGCGCTGTCCATGCAAGCAGTGGTCATTACCTGGTCGCTACATCGAGGATGACGGCCTGACCGGCAGAAAACCGAGATTCAGAGCGAGTTTCGTTCGAATTGCTAGGGATCAATCGCGTCGGCGAGGTCGTCGACAGCTCCGGTCAGCCACCGTTCGCATGGCCACCGACGCGGCGCGTCGGCCATCTCAACGAACTGGTGGGTGGCGTAGAGCAACCGCGCACGCTCGAGTTGTTCCGGATCAACGTGCTGCAAGCTGCTAGGGAGCGCCACCGAGATGGCACTCTCGATCATGAGTCCGGTCGACGTGGCGGCTCACAAGCGGTTCCGGGATCGGCGGAATGCCGCCCGTCTCGTTGGCCCCTTTCGCCGTTCCGAAGCGGGCCCACTCGGCTGGGGCCCTCGTCCTAGCCGTCGAATGGTCAGGGCCGGGCCGAGAGTCCGTTCCGGGGCTGTTGGACCGGGTGTCACGCGCCTCAACGGCGACGAAACCGGTTGGCTTGCCGAGATGGTGAACAGGCGGTGATTGTCTTGAGAATGGTCGCTGGATCAGACGGGTTCACGGCGCGGTAGATTTTCCGCCATGCACCGACGGTTCCGCGCACCATTGCATGCGCAGCAGATCCAAGGACTCGAGCAAGCCCGCAGGCATTCCAAGGAGGTCGACCAGCACGGCGCGATCGAGGTCCTTGCGCGTCTGGTCGCGGTACGCCTCGTTCGCAGGAAGGAAGGCCCGATCAAGGAACGCCCGGTAGATCCGATCACCGGCGACCCGCTGGGCCTCGCTCAGAATCCTAGGGTCAAGGACGGATACTTCCGCAATGGCCGTGATCTTGATGCTGGCGCGCCCCTGCTGCTGCCTGGTTGCGTTCCACCAGTACGACAGAAGGCCCGCCGTGGTGTTAGCCCATAACAGCAATGGTGCTTCGTGCTTGGGATTGCTCGGGCGGACATTAGCCCACGCCCGGCCGCCGAGACTCGGTTCAGGAGTGACACATATCGCGAGGCTCTGCGAGTTCAGCCGGAAATCGACATTGAAATGCAGTCTGGACGCTGTTGCCGCCATGTCGCGCTCGCCTTCTCCTCGAGTCCTTGGCGCGGATCGCTGCAGGTGTCCGTCTCCACGACCAGCCTGCGTTCGCGCTCCGCGCTGTGCGTCCATAGCGCAGGATAGGTCGGGAACTCGCCCGGAAGCTTCTTGCGGATGTCGAACGCCCCCCTGGGCGGCCTGCCGTTGATGTCCATGTGGTACAGGCCGCGCTCGGTGACATCTGCCGGCTTGGTTACCGCAATCTCGAATGGCCTTGTCTCTCGGTCTCTCGCGGAAGTCGCAGCTTGCCTGTCTTCAGGCCTAGCGCTGCTTGAGCGACACCCGCCTCGCGGACAGCTGCCGCCCCTCCGTCGGCGATGCCGCCATGGATGCGATTCGTACCGGTCGCGATGCGCTTGGCCTCTACGTGCGCTTCGAGCAGAGACCTTGGCCGGGAGGCAATGTTGGAATACGACACGGCACTCTTAGCGCGCACGCGCTCGGTCGCCGCCCTAGTCGCCACCAGCAAGCACTCGGCCATTCCGGTATCGGCCGAGAACGCCCGGTCGGTGGATCCGCTGGCAGCGACGGAGACTACGCTGATGTCGCTGTATTGCGCGGCGAGCGCCTCCCGGGCCGCACGCCACGCCCGTCCGCTGGCGAAAGCGAATGGCAGCACTAGGGCAAGCACGCCTCCCGGCTTCAGCTTCCGGTGCGCTAGGTCCATGAAGTTGGAGGCGAGGCCGGCGCTGCCGTGCCCGAAGACGCGGTCGATATTCCGAAGCTTGGTCGACATCGCACGCTGCTCCTCGCCGGACTTCCCGAAGCCGGCAAAGGCTGGCATGGGCACGCTCACTTTTGCCGCTTCGTGACCGGTAGGGCGGGTGAAGGGCGGGTTCATGATCACTAAGTCGCAGGATTCGTCGTCGACGCGAATGCTCTCACGCCGATCCTTGGGGGCGGCTGGGGCGACCCTGCCTGCCATGCGCGTGCCCCCTGTGCCGAACAGGCTCTCGGCGTGCTTGGAATCGAGCAGGTCCAAAGAGCCGATCGATGTGCCCCATTCGTCGGTGCCGTAGGGGAGGGGGTGGATCATCGACTGATCGTAGGTCACGCCGGGATGGGTGCTCGACAGCATCGAGGCCGTGATGTGGGTTGCAGCCGGCATGATGTCAGTGCCGATCAGCGAGCGCTCCATCATGGCGCTATGGAGTCGGGTGTCGTCGCCCCCGGCCCGGCGGTGACGGCGGTAGACGGCACGCTGGGCCGCGGAGAGCAGGGCCCCGATGCCACATGCGAAGTCCGCGACACGCAGGTCGGCCACGCCGGCGGCGTCCGACCAGTCCAAGTCGAGCCGGGCGGTCGCCAATTCCGCGAGGAGGCAGGCCGAAGAGGGCAGGGTGTAGAAGGTTGCGAGGAACTAGCGGTCGCTGATGAGTGTCTGGAACATGCGGCCCGCCAAGTCGTGGAACGTGGTCACTCCCATCGATGCCAGCTGCTGGGAGGCGCCGTCGATCAAGGCAAGCAACGCCGGAACGACCCTTGCGGGAATGGGGCGCAGAATCTCCTTGGCGATGCTGAAGATGGGCCAGTAGTTGACTAGGAGGATGGCGTCCCAGATCTCGACGAGCTTGCTCTTGAGCAGGTCCTCATCCCGCAGCGAATCGAGGGCCGGAATGCCCGGCTGCCCCTCGATGGCGTAGTGGAACACGAACGCGCTTGAAAGGATGGAAACGGCCATGCGCGTGGTCTGCTCGCTTTCCTCTTGGTGGAGCTTCGCGGCCATTAGGCCGAGGGCGTGCTCTGGAACGTTCCTGCGCAGGTGGGCGCTGCCGTCCGAGATGGCCCGCTCCAGTGTCTGAACGCCGAGGGTAAGTCGGCGTTCGGAAAGCGACACGGCCTCGATCGCGTCGGCTAGGTCGTCAATGTTGCCGGTCAGCCAGCCTTCGTGCGGCCACCGGCGCGGTGCGGCCGAATTCGCGAGGAGCTGGTGGGTGGCGTAGCGGAGGGGGGCCGACTCGAGTCTGCCTGGGTCTCCGTGCTGCAGGCTGTCGGGCAGCACCACTGGGATTGAGCTCTCGATGGTGCGGCCGCTGGACTCCATGGACATCCCGAGGCGCTGCTCTGCTTCCCGTCGGACTTGGGGGCCGGCGTGGAACTCGGTCTCGATGGCGACTGCCTGACCGTTCGGATTCTCAATAAGGACGTCGACCTTACGACCCGGATGGTTGCGGAGCGTGCCCGTACGCTCGGCGTGGACGTTGTCTTGGTTCCAGAGCGGATGGCGGGGGATCAGCAGCCTGCCGAGCTCGGTGTTCCAAGTCGACTCGATATTCTTCGGCATGTTCATCACCCCATAGTCTGACGAGCAAGATTTCTGTCGAGTCTTGCACGGCTTGGCCGATGGGCTCCGCAGCGCATGCGAGCAGCTCTTGCAGATCGTATCGGCGTATAGCGAGCAATGAGGGAGAATTGCCTTCCGGATACTAGCCTAGCTGTCGCCCCCGGATACGTACGGCTTGGCGTTGCGACGGCTTGGAGTCTGGTAGTCTCGGGCCTCGGCGATTTCGAGCTTGACCTCGAGATGCACCTGGGCTCCCTCCCGGGCGTCGCGGTGCTAGACTGTTGCCCGCTATGCGATCGCGTAGATCGTTCCTGACTGCGCTCGGGGGGGCCGCGGTCGCCCCCGCGGCAGCCGTGCCGCAGACGAAGGGAGCGATCAAGATCGTTTCCGTCGAGGCCGTTCCGATTCGCCTCTGGTCGCGTTCGTCCCAAGGGCGCCTGCCCGAGTTCGACGGGCCATTCGACCCTGCCCGCTGGCGCTACAGCGGGCCGTTCTCGCAGCTCGCCAGCGCCATCGTGGTGATCGTCAGGACAGACCAAGGCGTCACCGGGTTCGGCCTCGGCGCGGGCGGTGGGGCGGCGGCCGAGATCATCCATGGGCATCTCAGGCACCTGCTGGTCGGATCGGACCCGCTCCGCGTGGAGCTGCTCTGGGACCAGATGTACTCGTCCGGCATCTATTACGGTCGGCGCGGCTTGTTCGTCATGGCGCTCAGCGGCATCGACAATGCGTTATGGGACATCGTCGGCAAGTACGCCGAGTTGCCGGTCCATCACCTGATCGGAGGCGCGACGCAGGGAAGGGTGCCCGGCTATATCACCAACTCGGATCCGAGCGTCGGTCTCGATCTAGGGTTCGAGCACTTCAAGATGCCCGTGCGAAACGGAATCCATGAAGGTGCGGAAGGCATGACGCGCACCGTGACGACGGTCCACGAGGCGCGCGACGCCATCGGCCCCGACCGCACCCTGATGATCGACTGCGGCTGTCGCTGGAACGACATCGCCTACACGGTCGAGATGGCGAAGCGTCTAGAGGCGGCGGGCCTCTTCTTCATCGAGGAGCCGCTTTCGCCGGACAACATCCTGGGATACCAGCGCCTTGTCGAGGAGATCGACAGCACCCTCATCGTCAGCGGCGAGCACGAATACACCCAATACGGTTATCAGATGCTCCTGCACCATCGAGGGACCGAGATCCTGCAGCCGGACATCAGTTGGTGCGGGGGCCTGACCGCCCTGCGCAAGATCGCAGTCATGGGCGCCGAGCGCGGCCTGCCGATCATCCCGCATAGAGGAAGCAGCCTATTCGGCATGGCGGTCGTCCTCACGGCGAACGCGCCGCTCGCGGAGAGCTTCGGAACCGGCGACCAAGCGACCGACCTGATGCTCGCGATGTCCTCGCCGTATGAGGACGGCTACTATTTCGCCACCGACAGGCACGGCTTCGGCACAAGTATCACGGAAAAGATGGTGCGAGACCATGCGGGCAGCAGCGCGGCGTGAGCGGTCGGTGACTTCAGCGGGTCTGTCGAGGCGGGCGGTCCTCGCCTCGCTGGCCGGTGTCGCGCTCCCGACGGCCTCCGGAGGCAGCGACGGAGAATTCCGCGGCATCTTTCCGATCGTCGCCACGCCGTACGGCGACGACGGCGAGGTCGACCTTGCGACGCTCGCCGAGGAGATCCGGTTCCTTGACCGCGCCGGCGTGCATGGAGTGGTATGGCCGCAGCTGGCGAGCGAGTACGCGCTGCTGACCTACGAGGAGCGCATCGCAGGGGCGGAGGCCATCGTCAATGCCTCGAAGGGCCTGCGTCCGAAGGTCGTGATCGGAGTGCAGGCCGGGGATTCCGAGACCGCGGTGCGTTACGCCGAGCACGCCCGGTCCATCGGACCGGACGCGATCATCGCCTTGCCGCCTCGCAAGGGAGCCCAGACCGAGTTCGACCTCGGCGAGGTCGCCGGCTACTACGCCGCCGTGGCGCGGGCCGCGGCGCTGCCGATGTTCATGCAGTCCATCGGCAACATGTCGGTCGACTTCGTGGCGCGCATGGTCGGCGAAATCCCCAACCTGCGGTTCGTGAAGGACGAGGCGGGGCACACTCTGAGCAGGATCACGGAATTCGGCAAGCTGCCGGCGAAGGACCGTCCCGTGGCCTTCACGGGCGGGCACGGTCAGACGCTGATCGAGGAAATGTCGAGGGGGTCCGGGGGCACGATGCCTGCGGCGTCGTGGGTCGACCTCTACGTGAGGGTGTGGGACCTCTGGCAGGCCGGGCATCGTAGCGAGGCCACGGACATGTTCTCGAAGGTGTTGCTGCTGGTGACCCGGGCGCGGGCGCACGGTCTGGCCGCGCTGGCCTATGTCCTGCACCTGCGCGGCGTTTTCCCGAACTGGAAGGTGAGGAATCCGAAATCGAGAGAGCTCGACCAATACGCGCGAGACGAGCTTGAGCGGACGCTGGAATTCGTGCGCCCCTACCTGCTGGCCTGACGGGATCGACGCAGATCAGGTTGCTCGGGACTATTGAGCATGCCGGCTGACGGGGCTGTCCGTACGCTTCGGCTTGGACGTGCATCGCAGGCACGTGTCCCGGCGAGCCAATCTTGACGACGGGCTGTGCCGTCTCTGCCGGGAGGCAAGGCCGCTGACGCCGCTCAGAGAGCGGCTGCATATCGTCTCATGCAGAGGCATTCGTGATTCTCACATGGCGCTAGATGAGTCGCTACGCATCCACGATGCGGTGACTGAAGCGAGTCGATCGCAGGCTCAGCTGGACGCAATCCCCACCCAGAGACCCCGCTGCGTCGGAACCCAGGGGCGGATTGCCTGCATCCCGTAGCAAATGCTCTGAATCTCTTGTAGAGGCCGAACCCCGAGCCTGCCCCGAGGCCGCGGATTGGTCGAAAGACACGCGCATTGACCATGGTCAGCTAGAACGAGCATGAGATCCCTCTAGGAGAGGAAGCGCGCAGTCCTGCGTTGGCCCGATGGCGGTTCCCTCGCATGCTTCCGGCGCAGGTCAATGAAGACCCAGTCCAAGGCGAGTTCTTCACATCGTCTTCGGACCTTGCGAGCCGCTTGGTCCGGGAGGCAGTTCAGAACTCGATGGACGCCCGGAGTGATGGCTCGGCCGTGCGGATGCGATTCGTCCTAGCCCGCATTATTCACGAATGCGGCGCAGGCCCATGGATCCGGTTTCTGGGCCCTCGATGGCCGCCCAATCTGCTTCCGAAACGCCTGCGGGCGGGGAATGCGGGGCTTGCGGGGCGTCTCGCGAGCGGCCTGCGGGCCGCGGACACCTCCTCGGCGGCACCCGCCCGGGGGGGCAGGCACGGTTTCCCCCGGCGGCGCCCGGCGCCTGCCGACACTCTCCGGATGGACCCGGCCCGGCGTCATATCGGCACGGCCCCCAAGCCCCGCGCCACCGCCGCCCAGGCGTCCCGGAACGGTGCCGTCCGCGGCACTCGCAGCACGATCCGCTGCGCCGTGGCCGCGACCCGCGCCCCCGGCTTCGGCAGGCCGAGGCGCAACCCGTCCACCCGGCGCTTCCGCAGCGGCGTGTCCCGTGCCTGCCGGCGCAGTTCCTGCATGATCACGCAGGCCGCCGCCGCGAGCGGCACGCGGAACCGGTTCGCCGCGAAGCTCGAGCCGCTGGCGCGGTCCATCCGCATCCCGTGCTCGAGCTCCTTGACGCGGTTCTCCGCGTCCCCCCGCAGGCAGTGGATCCGCTCGCAGAGGCGCTGCGGGCTGCCGCCCGCGTTGGTCACCGCGTAGCGCGGGTTCCACTGCGGGGCGCGCCCGGGAAACTCGCTCGCGTCCGCCTTGACGATCACCCGCCGCGCCCGCGACCGGCGGCCCGCCCGCTAGACGAACTGCCCGTGCAGCGGGCCCGGGTTCTTGCCCCCGTCCTCCGCGCCCGGCCGGCCCCCCTGCGTGCCGGCTCCCAGCCGCGCGTACTTCGCCCGCAACTGCTCCAGCCGGGACGGCGAGTCCCCCGCGGCCGCCGCTGCCCCGCCGGGGTCCGTGCCCGGGGCGCGCGCCGGGCCTCGACGGCCGCCCGCAACGGGGCCGCGCGCCGCTCCGGCACCGCGTTCTTCTGCTGGCACACCACGCACTCCAGGCCCTCGCGCTCGCCATAGGCCGGCAGCCCGTCCCCTTGGAAGCCCGCGTCCAGGCGCAGGCGCAGCGTCGCCCGCGGGAAGAATTCCCGCAGCAGCGGCAGCAAGCGGTCCAGCAGCGGCAGCAAGCCCTCCGCGGCCGTGCCCGAGCGCGGCAGCGCCGCCACGAGATGCCGCTCGCGCTCGTCGTCGAAGCGCACCGCGCCCACCAGCGGCAAGTAGCAATGCGTGTCGTAGAAGCCGTTGCACAGCGCCAGCTGCCAGTCCCCGTGCGGCGGGTCGCAGGTCAGGTCGAAGTCCAGCTCGACGATCCTGGTCTCGGGGCGCCGCTCGTGCCGGCGCCGCGCGACGCAGCGGGCCGGTACCGCGGACAGCGCGCTCGGCGCGTCCGCGGTGACGGCGTTCTCGAAGCGCGACAGGGCGGGCCGGGACGGCAGGTCGCGACCCTGCCGGGGGTCGCGCCCGAGCGGCAGCTTGAACACGGGGTCGCCGCCGAGGCGCCCGGCGTCGTTGCAGTCCTCCTAGCCGCAGGCGAGGCCGTAGATGCGCTGGCGGAGCATGTCGGCGAGGGAGTGGAGCACCTCGGAGGGCTGGCGCCGGTCGCGCAGGCAGTCGGCGAACGCCGCGGTGAGGCCGGGAGCGCGGTCGGCGGCCTCGACCGGGACAGCGCCGCCGTCGGAGCTGCTGCGCTCGTGATCGCAGCGGACGGCGACGGGGCGACGGCGCGGATTGCGGAACAGAACGCCTTGGGAGCCTGCATCTGCGACCTTGTATTCATTATAACCTACCGGATGAAAACAACTTCAATGTATAAACTTGGATCTCAATCGGACCGGGCCGGGGCTGCCGCCGGGGATCGCAGGGCACTCCCAGGAGTGAGGATCGCGCTGGACCGGGGGCCCTCACGGCCCGGGCGGAGGGACCGGACTATGGCCCTCCGGGCTACTCATGAATTATCCGGGCTAGGCCTCTCGGCTCTTGCACCGACCAGCCCTGTGGATGCCAAGTCGTGTCGACGGGTAGGTCGCCTCGCATGATCGTACCTCGTGGAAACGCCTGACGTGCAGACGCCCGTGCCTTGACCGAAGCCAGCCGGGTGCCGCAAGTGGCGACGGAGTCGCGCATGGACTCGGCGTCCCGGAGACTGCGGCGCCATCTCGCTTGGTGAGCCCTTTGGTGCGTGGATGATCCACGCCAACGGCACTTCGCCCCTCCGTCCGGATCAGTCGCGTGGTCGGTGGTGGCGAGTCCGATTGAGGCGACCCGTGCCGTGGGTCGCTGTGGGATTATGGTGCCGTCATGCGGTGGCTCCCGATCCCAGTGGCCCTCTCGGCCGTCTTTGCTGTAGCGCCATGCCTTGCGGATGGCCCCTCTGACGAGATTCCGTTCCGGAAGCGCGTGATCGACTTGGGGAGGAACGAGCCGTGTGCCGTTGCTGACATCAACGGCGACGGCCACTTGGATATCGTCTCCGGGGAGAACTGGTACCGCGGCCCGGACTTCCCGCGCAAGAAGTTCCGCTCGATTCTCACCTGGAACAACTACATCGATGACTTCAGCGACCTACTGTTCGACGTGGACCGTGACGGTCACGTGGATGTAGTAAGCGTGGGGTGGGGCAGGCGCAGGATCTCGTGGTGGCGCAATCCCGGCAGGGCGATCGGCAAGTGGACCGAGCGTCCAGTTCACGACGGACTCCCCGTCGAATTCGCCCTGCTCGTCGACTTGGACGGTGACGGCGAGGCGCGCGAGGTGCTGCCGCAGTTCGGGGGCCGCAACGCCGGGAAGACCGCATGGCTCGAATCGCCGGGCAAGGGCGGCGACTGGGCGGAGCATGTGGCGCAAGGGGTCGCCCACGGACACGGAATCGGTGCGGGCGACGTCAACGGCGACGGGCGCACGGACATCCTCACCCCCAAGGGATGGCTCGAAGCGCCGTCAGACCCGCGGGCCGGGCAGTGGACGATGCACGAGGAGTTCTCGTTTGACCAGCACATCGGCTTCCTGCACGTCGAGGACGTCGACCGGGACGGTTTGAACGACGTGGTCACGAGTCACGCACATTCCTACGGAATCTTCTGGCTCAGACAGGGCAAGGGCGCGGACGGCAAGCGGAATTGGAAGCGCGAGCCGATAGACGAAGCTTGGTCGCAGGCCCATGCCTCTACCCTCGTCGACCTGACCGGGGACGGGCGGCCGGAACTCGTTACCGGCAAGCGCTTGTACGCGCACAACGGCAAGGACGACGGGGGCAGGGAACCGCTCGGCCTGTACTGGTACGAGTACGTCGACAACGGCAGGCAATGGGAGTGGGTGCGGCATATCATCCATTACGGCGGCCGCGTGGGCGGCGGGATGCAGATTCCCGCGGTCGACATTGACGGCGACGCGGACATCGACATCGTCGTGGCGGGCAAGGGCGGTGTGTACCTCTTTGAGAACCTCACGCGCTGACCTTCCGAGTCCGCCGGGCGCGGCTTCGGAGCACGTGGCTCGACGTGCTTTTCACCGCTCGTGCCGCCGCCGGTCAGAACGCCTATTCGACGCCCTGCCGGGCTTGGCCCGACGCTAGGACCCGGTCTTCGAACGAATAGTCAGGAGAAGAGCGCTGCTCCGGGGCCAACCCGCTGTACCAATCCCACGTTCGGCGCAGGCCCGTGACCAAGCTCGGAAGCCGCAAGCCGAGCTCGGCCCGAGCACGCGACGTGTTCATCGTAATCGGAGGCATGTCGAAGTATTGTCCGAAATAGTATGGCGGACGGAATATGTTTCCGCCCAAATTATAGATTGTTTCACGCGGAACAAAGCGGATGTCGGGCTCGATTCTAGCCGCGGCTCCGAGTGCTCGCACGAGGTCGTCTTGGCGCGTACCGCGCTCGTGCGCTACGTTGTAGGCCCGGCCAGCCGCAACCGGCCTCGCTGCGCAGCGCAGCGCGGCCTCGACAAGATCCTCGACCGCAACGAATTGCATCAGCCTGCTTCCGTCTCCGGGTACGAGGACCGGGCGGCCCGCGACCAGCCGGTCCCAGAAGAAAGCTTCCCGGTAGAACGGATTGAGGTGTCCGTAGATGTAGGGAGGCCTTAGCGTCGTCGCTGGAATGCCGCGCTCGGCGTGGAGCGCGAGCAGCGCGCGCTCCGAGTCGGCCTTGTTGCGGCAGTACGCCTCGGGATGGTCGGGGGCGGCTAGCGGCGAGTCCTCGGTGCGGTCCAATCCCTCGCCGTACGCCGCGCAGCTCGAAACGAACAGGTAGCGCCGCAAGGCCTCGTCGCACGACGTCGCGGCGGCGCGGACTTGGGTGCCTGTGGTGCCGCGCTCCCAGTCGTACACGTTGTCGAAGACGTACTCGAAGCCTCGGCCGTGCAAGGCCCGCGCCAATGCGGCGGTGTCGTTGCGGTCGCAGCGGATTTCGTCCGCCTGGCCCGCGAACGGGTTGCGGCTGCCGCGATGCAGGATAGTGACGTTGTCGCCCCGCTCGATCAGCCTGCGCACCAGCTCGCGCCCGATGAACAGCGTGCCGCCGATCACCAAGGCCCGAGCCATCGTTCGCTTCGTCGGCCGTCAGGCCTTCGGTCGAACGCGGAGGGTGATTCCCAGATCGGTCAGACTCCGCGCCGGTACGGTGTTGGGTGCCTCGCACATCAGATCCGTGCCCTTGGTTGTCTTCGGAAAGGGAATCACGTCGCGGATCGTCGTCTCGCCCGCCAGCAGCATCACCAGTCGGTCCAGGCCGAGCGCGATGCCTCCGTGCGGCGGCGTGCCGTACTGCAGGGCGTCGAGGAAGAAGCCGAAGCGGTGGCGGGCCTCCTGCGGGGAGAAGCCCAAGGCCTCGAAGACCTTCGACTGGATGTCGCTGCGGTGGATTCTTATGGAGCCGGAACCTAGCTCCACGCCGTTCAGCACTAGGTCGTAGGCCTTCGACCGGCACGCTCCCGGATCGGCAACGAGCTTCCCTATGTCCTCCTCGTGAGGCGAGGTAAAGGGATGGTGTGCGGGCGTCCAGTTGCCTTCGCCGGCGTCCCATTCGAACATGGGGAAGTCAGTCACCCAAAGGAACCTGAGGTTGTCGTCGCGAAGCAGGCCGTGCCGGTCCGCGAACGCATCGGCGATCCGCTGGCGCAGGATCCCGGCCGCCGCGAAAACCTCCTCGTCGGGCCGCGGGCCGGTTGCAGGACCGAGGCCTGTCGCCAGCACGAGGAAGTCGCCTTCCTCGGCTCTGAGGCGCTGGCGCGCGGCCGCCGTAGGTCCCGGCAACTTCTTGGCCAATCCGCGGAAGTCGTCGAATAGACGGAGATTGGACTCCTTGGCGAAATTGCGGAATTGCTCGCGCTCGCGCCTCGAAAGTCGGCCGACCGCAGGCGTCCGAATCGCTACCAAGGGTCCATGCAGGGGCAGGTCTCCGGGAGCCAGCAGGTCCGTAACCACGGCCATTGGCGGCATTCTCAGGTCCGGCTTGTCGCTGCCGTAGCGCTCCATCGCCCGCGCGTAGCTGACGCGCTCCAGCGGCAGCCTAGGTGACGGGGAGCCGGCGGCCTCGCAGACCTGTTCCACGAGCCGCTCGATGACGCCCAGCACGCCGTTCTCCTGGACGAACGACATTTCCACGTCGATCTGCGTGAACTCCGGCTGCCGGTCCGCGCGAAGGTCCTCGTCGCGGAAGCACCTTACGATCTGGTAGTACCGGTCGTACCCGCCCACCATCAGGAGCTGCTTGAAGAGCTGCGGGGACTGCGGGAGCGCGTACATGGTTCCCGGCTGGATACGGCTCGGTACGAGAAAGTCCCGCGCCCCTTCCGGCGTCGAGCGTGTCATGAACGGAGTCTCGATTTCGAGGAATCCCTGCTCGTGGAACGATTCCCGGATGGCGCGACTGACCTGGTGCCTGAGCTGGATGTTGCGCTGCATCCTCGGGCGGCGCAGGTCGATGTAGCGGTACTTCAGCCGGACCTCCTCGCCGACCGGAGCGTGCTGCTCGTCATCAAGCTGGAAGGGCGGTGTCTCGGCCGTGTTGAGGATCGTGATCTCGTGCGCAACGAGCTCCACGGTGCCGGTTTCGAGGTTGGGATTATACGTGTCTTCGGAGCGCCGGACGACGGGTCCTCGGACGGCTATGACGTACTCGCCGCGCAAGCTCTCAGCCTTCGCGTGGGCCTCGGGATGTGTCTCTGCGTTGAAAACGATCTGCGAGATCCCGCTGCGGTCTCGTAGGTGGAGGAAGAGCAGGCCCCCTAGGTCGCGCTTGCGATGCACCCAGCCCATCAGCAGGGCGTGCGCGCCGATGTCGCCGTCGCGAATCTCGCCACAGAAGTGCGTCCGTTGAAGGCCGCCCAGCGGTTCGGCCGAAGTGCGTCCTAGATCGCGCTCGCCCATCAGGCCTGGCCTCTGTATCGCTTGGCGAGCTCGACATAACGTGCTGCGTTTCTTCGCGTGCGCTCGACCTCGGCGTCCGTGACGGCGCGCTTGACCTTGGCTGGAACGCCGGCGACGAGGCTGCGCGGAGGCACACTCGTGCCCCCTAGGACGACGGCGCCCGCCGCGATGATCGAACCGCCGCCGATCGTCGCCTTGCTGAGGATGGTCGCACCCATGCCGATCAGGCAGTCGTCGCCGACGTAGCAGCCGTGCACGGTGCATGAGTGCCCCACCACGACGCGCTTGCCGATGCGCAGCGGCGCGTCGGCATCTACGTGCAGGCAGCTGTTGTCTTGGATGCTCGTGTCCTCGTCGATGAACACGGTCGCCGAGTCGGCGCGGACGGTAACGTTGCACCACACGCTGGAGTGCCGTCCGACGGTGGCATCGCCGATCAGAACGGCGCTCGGATCGACATAGGCGCTGTCCGCAACGGCGGGCCGGGCACCGCAAAAGCTTCGAATCATAGCGAAACACGAACGCCCGCTATAGGTACGGCCGGAGCGCGGAGGACGGGCAGTGCTTGCCGCGAGGCTAACTTCTTCCGACGATACCACAGGGCGCCCGCCGTTCTTCCGGCTCCGCTCTCGCCCGGAGCTTCCGGGTATACTGCCGGTAGGCGGCCTTGTTGCCGGACGGCGGGGCCGCCAGCTTCCGCGGGCCCGGCCGGACGCCTCGAGGGCGAACGGGTCCATGCCGGAACAGGTGGTTAGGCAGCGGTCGAAGGGCTTCATCTGCGTCAACGCGCATCCGCAGGGCTGCGCCCGCAACGTCGAGAGGCAGGTCGCGTACGTGCGGGAGCGCCTCCGTTGCGGCCCGCAAGCGGGCCTTCGCAACGCTCTCGTCATCGGCAGTTCCACCGGCTACGGTCTCGCAAGCCGCATCGCAGCCGGCTGGGGCATGGGATGCCGGACGCTGGGCGTCTTCCTGGAGCGGCCTCCGGTGGGGCGGCGCACCGCGACCTCCGGGTACTACAACAGCGCGGCATTGCACCGCGCCGCGGCCCGGGATGGCCTGTGGGCCCGCAGCGTCAATGGCGACGCCTATTCCGATGACACCAAGGACAAAGTCGCTCGAATCGCGGCCGAGTCCATGGGCGCGATCGGCTTGGTCGTGTACAGCCTCGCCGCTCCCAAGCGGATTCATCCGCGCACGGGCATCACCCACGCCTCGGCGCTGAAGTCAATCGGCTCGACTTACACCGGCAAGACGATCGACTTGGCTAGGGGCGAAGTCACCACCGCGACGGTCGGGCCCGCCACCCAAGAGGAGATCGACCACACGGTCGCGGTCATGGGCGGCGAGGACTGGCGCTGGTGGATCGAGCGCCTGCTCGAAGAGGGCCTGCTCGCGCAGGGGGCACGCACGCTGGCGTACACGTATTACGGTCCCAGCCTGACCTGGCCGGTCTACCGAGACGGCACGATCGGCGCTGCCAAGCGCGATCTGAAGGAGACGGCGGACGCGCTGAACCGAACGTTGCGCGAGCGCGTTGGTGGCGCGGCATGGCTCTCGGTGAACAAGGCGGTCGTGACGCAGGCGTCCGCCGCGATTCCGGTCGTGCCGCTGTACATGAGCCTGCTCTTTCGCGTGATGAAGCAAAAGGGCATCCACGAGGGCTGCATCGAGCAAATTGCACGGCTTGCGCAGGACCACTTGGGGCGGGACGGCGGGCCGCTCGTCGATTCGGACCGGCTGATTCGCTTGGATGACCTCGAGATGCAGTCCGACGTGCAGGAAGCAGTAGCCGAGCTGTGGCCGCAGGTGAATTCGGAGACGCTTGCCGATCTCTCGGACTTCGACGGATTCAAGAGGGACTTCAATCGGCTGTTCGGTTTCGGCGTGGAAGGGGTCGACTACGATCAAGCCGTTGAAACCGAGGTATTCCTAGACTAGCGAGACCCGCGATTTGCACTTGCGCCGGATTCTTTCGCACGCGATAGTCTCCTCGGTGCATACAATAGTACTGATCGCTGTTTCGGGCGTTTGGTAGACGGTCCGGCAGTGCGGATGGCTGGCAAGTTCAGGTCCCGCAAGGCGGTCGCGAGCGCGGAGGTGCAGGATGCGAAATGTTAAGTGGGCAAGATTCGGAGCAGCTGCAGCCACTCTGGCGGCATTGCCCGGCCTTACCTTCTTCGCACCGAGGGCCGCGGTCGGCTCGGACGGCGCCATCGTTAAGGCGGCGAGCGGCATAGAGACGGCTGCCAAGGCTGTGGCCGAGGGCGCGATGGTGGTCGTGGAGGAAACCGTCGACGGCGCGGAGGCCGTCGGAAAGGGCACAGAGGCCGGGGCGAAGAAGGTTGCCGATGGCGGCGAGGTCGCGGGCAGGGAGGTTGCCGAGACCGTGGTGGTGGCGGGCCGGGCTACCCGGGCCGGTGCTGAAGGCGTTGGCCAAGGCGTCACGCGAGCCGCCGAGGAAACGACGGAGACCGTGAAGGCGGCGGGCCGGGGAGCTAGGGACGGCACCTTGGCGGTTGTGGACTTCGTCAAGAAGGCCGGGCGCAAGGCGGTCGGTAAATAGAGCGCTGCGACGCGCCGGGGGGAGAGCTGCCAATGGCCTCGCACAGCAGCGACGAGCATCGCCAGCGCGCGGCAGCGCGCGGCAGCGTGACGCTGGCGGTCGTTACCGTGAGCGACACGCGCACTGCCAAGACCGATGCCAACGCGGCCTTCTTGAGCGACGCGATTGAGCGGTCAGGCAATCTCCTGCACTCGATTCGCATCGTCCGGGACGAGCCCGACCAAGTGCGGGCGGCCCTGCACGCACTTGCGGCGGACGAGTCCGTGCAGCTCATACTCTTCAACGGAGGCACGGGAATCTCGCGGCGGGACCGGACATTCGACGTTCTCAGCCGCGAGATTGAAAAAGAGCTGACGGGTTTCGGCGAACTGTTCCGGATGCTGAGCTACGAGCAGGTCGGGGCCGCCGCGATGCTCTCGCGCGCTACGGCCGGCGTGTTCCGCGGCAAGGCGATCGTATCCACCCCCGGATCCCCGGCGGCGGTGCGCCTCGCTTGGGAGAAGCTGATTCTCCCGGAACTCGCGCACCTGGCGTGGGAAGTGGTTCGGTAGCCCTGCGGAAGGCTCCCCGACGATTTTGCCGGGCAAGAGGACCCCATGCCGCTAACGGTTGTCGCGACAGTCGCCGCGTTGCTCTTGGCTGGCTGCGGATACGAACGGCCGCGATCGCCTGCCGAGGTCGAGGCAGCGGTCGAGGCCTATCTGGCCGAGCAGACCGACCTGAGAATGGGACGGATGCAGGTCAGGGCGGACCGGATCCGGTACGACGGCAGCCGCGCCGTCGCGTCGGTGTCGATCATGTCGTCGGACGACCCCATGGCGGCGATGAAGATGATTTACGAGCTGGAGGAGACGCAAGGCGGCTGGATGGTGGTGCCGCCCGAATCGGTCGCAGGGCCGGCCGAAGAGGCTATTCCTGGTCACGGAGCCGTTCCGGGCCTCCCGCAAGGCCACCCACCCGTGGAGTCGCAAGGCGGCATACTGCCGCCGGGCCATCCACCTGTTGGCGCGGAAGAGCGCTGATATAATCGAGTTCCCGCTACCGCTCCGGGTATCGTTTCCGCCACCAGCTAACGCATACGACGGGCCTGCCGACAGGGCGTGAAATCACGGCTTCCGTCCGGGCATACGAAGCGGGGCGAGCCGAGCGTCTCGTCCTGAGAGGAAGCGGCCGAGGACCCTCTCTTGAGAATCGTCAGGCGACACGACCGGTCCAACAGACTGTTCGAGCGAGCGAGGCGGGTGATCCCGGGCGGAGTGAACTCTCCCGCTAGGGCGTTTCGCGCCGTCGGTCGCGATCCGGTATTCATCGAACGGGCCGAGTCCTGCTACATGCGGGACGTGGACGGCAACGATTACATCGACTACGTGGGCTCATGGGGCCCGCTCCTGCTCGGCCACAGCCACCCAGATGTCGTCGATGCAGTCGCGTCCACCGCTTCGAGGGGCACCAGCTACGGCGCTCCGACCGAGGCCGAGATCGAGGTTGCCGAACTCATTGCGGATGCCGTGCCGTCCATCGACATGGTGCGGTTCGTGAATTCGGGCACCGAGGCCACGATGAGCGCCCTTCGCGTCGCTCGGGGCCACACTGGCCGCGACTTGGTGGTTAAGTTCATCGGCAACTACCACGGGCACGTGGACTCGCTGCTTGTCAAGGCGGGATCCGGGCTGGCTACGCTCGGCATATCGGACTCGGCTGGAGTTCCCGAAGGCTTCGCGAAGACCACGCTGCCTCTTGCTTACAACGATGTTGCCGCGCTGGACCGGGCCTTCAGCGAGCGGGGAGACCGGATCGCCGCTGTAATCCTCGAGCCCGTCGTGGGCAACATGGGATGCGTTCCGCCGGTGGAGGGCTTCCTGTCGCGTGCGCGCGAACTCTGCACCGAACACGGTGCCGTGCTCATTTTCGACGAGGTGATGACAGGCTTTCGTGTGGCCTTTGGGGGTGCGCAGCAGCTTTATGGCGTGACGCCGGATATGACCACGTTGGGAAAGGTCATTGGTGGAGGTCTTCCCGTCGGGGCCTTCGGCGGGCGGCGCGAGATTATGGGGTGCGTCGCTCCCGTCGGGAGCGTCTACCAGGCCGGGACGCTCTCCGGAAATCCGGTGGCCGTGGCGGCTGGCCTAGCGACACTGCGATTGCTCAAGGAGAATCCCAAGGTCTACGACAAAATCGAATCTGCCGGGGCTCGCTTGCAGGCGGGGGTGCTGGCCGCCGCGAGAGAGGCTGGAGTGACGATCACGAGCCATCGCGTCGGCTCCATGCTGACATTCTTCTTCACGGACCGCGAAATTCGAGACTGGGAGGACGCCGCCACGTGCGACACGACGCTGTTCGGGCGGTACTTCCGTGCGATGCTCGAGCGAGGTGTCTACCTGCCCTGCTCCCAGTACGAGGCGATGTTCGTCGGGGCGCTTCACAGCGACGCTGCGATTGACCAGACGGTCGGCTGCGCTGCCGACGCGTTCCGGGAGATAGCGAGGCGTTCACCGGCGTGATGCTCGACCACGCTTGCTGCTCGCCCAGCACGTGCCGTTCTACCGTGCAAGCTAGGAGGTGTTGTGCCGCCCCCTGCGTGCGGTAAGCGTAGCGCGGGGATTCACTGCAAGTGAGACGCTGGTCTGCCAATGCTCAAGAACTCACAAGGGAGGCTCGAAATTGAAGCGAAGGACTTCGGGCCAATTGCTCATGCTAAGGTCGACATACGGCCTCTAACGGTATTCGTCGGGCCGAGCAACACAGGAAAGTCTTACATAGCTTCTCTGATCTATGCTCTCCGCAAGTGTTTCTCGACTGATTGGGGAATCAATCCATTATCACCTATCTCGTTGTTTCCCAGAGAATTGATCGATGATATTCCGAAGTCCGTCGTGCGATGGTGTAAGAAAACTCTAGACCCTACGTTGCTTGGGCAAGAGGACTTTACGATCCGTCTGCCTGATGAAGCGAGAGGATTGATCAACGCTAGAATGAATTCCTGTGGGAAGGGCCTAGGAGCAGAGATTGGCAGGTGCTTTGGCAGGGTCGAAGAAATTGGTGCTCTTGTTCGCGAGACTAGTACAAAAGGCTACCTGATTACCCACAAGACTCAGCCAAGGTTAGGAGGCGGTAAGGCCTGGGCGGGGTGCGCACGGAGGCGTGGAGCAGGCGGGGGACCAGCGCCTCGAGATCGTAGCGGCGGTTGAAGCGGTAGCGGAACTCGGCGAGGTAGCGCGGCAGGTGCTTGCCGTCGAGCGCATGGCAGGTTCCCGCCAGGGACCGCTTGACGTGCGCCAGCATCGTGTTGACCCGGACGAAGCGGGAATCCCCGCAGCTCCGCTGCCCGCCTCCGGTGACGGTCGGCACGTGCTCGCAGCCGGCTCCGGCCACGCCCCGGAAGCAGGCCGGGCCGTCGGAATGCACCTCCGTGCCGGGCTGCAAGTGCCGCCCGGCCCACGCTGCCAGCGTCTTCTTGCGCAAGCCCGCCACGCTGCTCAGGCGCATCCTTGCCGGCTGGCCGGCGGCGGTGACCTGCACGGCGGTGACCTGCACGGCGGTGACCTGCACGGCGGTGACCTGCACGGCGGCGACGAACGGCGTCTTGCCCGCCGCGCCGCGACCGCGCTTGCCGCCGGTCCGCTCCCCGCCCCAGTAGGCGTCGTCCACTTGCACGATCACTTGCACGATGCCGTGCAGCGGCACGCGCTCGTCGCGCTCCTTCAGCACTGGCAGGAGCTTGTGCTGCACCTTCCAGGCCGTGTTTCGGCTGACCCCCAGCTGCCGCGCCAGTTCCAGCGACGAAACGCCGTGCTGGCCCTGCGTCAGCAGGTGGATCGCCAGGAACCGGACGGTCAGCGGCAGCTTGGTGGCGGCGAAGATCGTGCCGGCGACGAGGGAGGTCCGGCGGTGGCAGGCACTGCACTGCCAGAGCTTGCGGGAGCGGATGCGGCAGTGCCGTCGGGAGCCGCACTCCGGGCAGCGGAAGCCGTCCGGCCAGCGGGCGTTGAAGACGGCCCGCTCGCATGGCCCCTCGCTGTAGGAACTTGCCCAGGCTGAGTCCCTTCTGGCATTGCACGCGATTGCGTTTCATCTGCTAGCCCCTTTCCTAGCAGAGATTTCCGACCTCCTCCAGTATAGCATATCCTCGGCTGACGTTCGTTGGTAATCAGGAAAGTCTTTTCGGATCGGCCAGGCCAGAATGTACTGGCAACTGGGTTCCCAAGCAGTCTGCTAAGAAGGAGGCCTTCCAAATTCGAGTACGCAATATACTGTGTAGATAGTTACGGTATATCACAATATGCAGGCCTAAGTTCGAGAATTCAAGGCTCTATCTCTGGGCTGCTATGATGACAGCCTGAATCGGAAGTCGACTGAGTATGGCCCGTATCTTGGGAAAAGACTCTTGCGCCTCTCAGTATGCCGCCTGAGCTGGAATCCTCTCTCAAGCAGTCTCGGATCTTGGTCCTACGTTTGAGACCGAGGCCGACTCTTCTCTGCCTAGCGCGACCCTTCTCGTGCAGAGACGAATCCCGCGTTACTTGGCGGCCGCAGTCCGATCCGTTCCCCGCTCGGCTTTCAGCCCGTGCGCGTCCGCTCCGGAATCAGCAACGGACGAGCGAGTTGAGCGACCATCGACTCTCCGATCATCGCGGCTTGCCACCTCGTTCGGCCCTACATTCGGGGCCGAGTGGCTGCAGGTTTCTTGGGGCCTGTGCCGCACAGCGGTGCTTCAACTGGAACAAGCCGAGGCGCCGCCCCTTGGGAGCGGCTAGCCGAGCGGACGCGTCGGCAGGATTCGGGCCGCCGCTAGGCGTGCGACGACCTGATGGCACGAACGGCAATGCGCCCCCGACGGCGCCCTTGCCATTCGTCAATGTCGACCTTGCCCGCCAGATCGACCTCGTGCGTCGCGGCGACCGATTCACCCGGCGTGCGCCCGTCCAGCCCCGCCTGCTCGGTCCAATCCTTCGGCGCGTTCCACCACACCGCCCCGAATTGCGACTCTCCAGCTGCGAGGCGCAGGAAGAGATGGCCCGTCGGCGTCCTGTTGCTTGACAAGAGCGAGCACCTCCGCACTCCGAAGAGCGGTAGGCGCAGCCCTTGTCCCCACGGCGCGAGCCGGGCCTGCGCGTTGGCTAGGGCAATCAGCGAGTTGCTCGAAAGATCGGTGCGGCGAGCGCCGCGTCGATCCGGTGGGTGGGTTCGGGCAAGCGCCCTTCCCGCGAATGCAGGTCCCTGAATCGCTCGTTCAGAAACGAGTGTAGGTCGGACAGCCGATTGGGCCTGACAGTCAGGCCGCACGCAGCCGAGTGCCCGCCTCCTCCCTCTAGGATTCCCTCTTGGCAGGCCTTGCTCACGGCCGCTCCAAGGTCGAAGCCTAGCGCCGTCCTGCCGGATCCGGCCAGCAGCCCGTCCTCGCGCTCGGCGACGGTGATGGCCGGCCATCCATAGCGCCTGACCAGCGACGAAGCGACCAGCCCGATCGTCCCGGGGGTAGCGCAGTTCACCCGGTGCAGATTGACCGGCCCGGCGGCGAGCTCTTCCTGCCGCGCGGAGGACTCCAATTCCTCCGCGGCCTTGCGCCCGACGGTGACGCGGCTCCGGTTAAGCTCGTGCAGCTGCTTCGCGAGCTCGCGGGCCGTGCTGTGCTTCGTTTCCCTAAGGCAGCGCGCTGCCAGGCTGGACTTGCCCATCCGCGACCCTGCATTGATACGGGGGCCGATCCGCCAGCCGAAGTCGTCGGCGGTCGGTTTCCCCCGGATGGCCGCAATGTCCACGAGCGCGGCCAGCCCGGGGGAGGTGTTGCCCTGCTCGCCCAGGATTCGGGTGCCCGCGAGGACCAGCGACCGGTTGAATGGCGTGTTGATGGGCATCACGTCGCACACCGTGCCCAGCGCCGCGAGCAGCGTGAGCCGCTTGCGCAGCCGCGCCGTGCCGGCGGGAGACAGCCCCGCTTCGCGCAGGATGGCTCGCGCTAGGAACCAAGCGAGGCCTGCGGTGCATAGCGTGCCCTGTTCGCCCGGATCAGGCGCCCTGCTGACCCACGGATTGACCACTAGACCGGATGCGGGCGGTGCCAGGTCGAGCGGGGGATGGTGGTCGACGACGATTGTCGGCACCTGAGACGTCTCGTGGAAGCGGTCCAGCAGCTTGCCGCTGGAGGTGCCACAGTCTAGGACGGCGACCACGGACACGCCGGCCTCGGACAGACGATTCAGGCAGCGGACGTTTGGGCCGAAGCCCTCCTTGTTCCTGTAGGGCACGGCGACAGCCGGGTCGCCCGCGCCGGACGGTAGCACCGCCCGCAGCGTCTCGACGAGGATCGCCTGGGCTGTCGCGCCGTCGACGTCGTAGTCGCACAGGATGCCGATCCGTCCCTTGCGGGCTCGGGTGAGCAGTTCCCTCGCGGCTTCGTCGATTCCGTCAGGATCCCCGATCGCCTCGGTGCAGACCCGAAGGGAGCGGTCCTCGAGGTCGGAGGCATGGGACCGGTCGTACCCTCGCGTGGCCAGCGCTAGGCCCAGGGCCTTGGGCAGGCCCAGCTCGCTCGAGACCTCTTGCCCGCGCTGGGCCCGCTCCGGAGACTCCTCCGGCCAGCTCCAGTTGAATCGCCTCAAGTCGCACCCGGCCACCCGGATCGCATCCGGGACGAACCAAGATTTCCTAGGGATAACGCCATTCGAGAACGGCCAGTCTCGCACACTGCTGCCGCGACCCTCCGGACCCGGCGGCCGGCCCGGCTCAGCCCCTCCTAGGAGGGGTGATCGCCGGCGGCCCGGCGAAGACGGTCGGCGATTCCGACCTCTCCTTCCGGCCTAAGCAGGGGGAACAGGATCACGTCACGGATCGTGGGCGAGTTCGTCAGTAGCATCGTCAGCCGGTCGATGCCGATCCCCTCGCCCGCGGTCGGCGGCAGGCCGTAGCACAGGGCCCGGACGTAGTCCTCGTCGATGCCGTGGGCCTCGTGGTCGCCCGCCGCGCGGGCCTCGGCCTGCTCCTCGAACCGCCTGAGCTGCTCCAGAGGATCGTTCAGTTCCGAGTAGCCGTTGGCAATTTCCATGCCGCCGCAGAAGATTTCGAAGCGCTCGACCCAGTCGGGCGCGTCCGGCTTCCGCTTCGAGAGGGGGGACGCCTCGATCGGATAGTCATAGACAGCAGTTGGCTGCACCAGCCGGTGCTCGCAGGAGGCCTCGAACAGGCGCAGCAAGCCCATGCCCGCGGAGATGCCCTCCGCCAAGGGCACCGCCACGCCCTCCCGGCGCTCGTGTACGGACGCGAGTTCCCGGATCTTCCCGATCTCGGCCAGCTGGGACGGCTCGGGTCTCGTCGCTGGGTCGGGCCAGTATGCGGATACGGTCTCGGCCAGCGTGAGGCAGGTGAGTGTCCCGAAGTCGATGCGATACGCGCCGAAGACCGCCTCGGTGCCGCCGTCCAGTGCCGCTTTCGCGGCCTCCCGGAGGAGGTCGGCGCTGAAGCGCATGAGGTCCCGGTAGTCGCTGTACGCCTCGTAAAACTCCAGCATCGTGAATTCCGGGTTGTGGTGCTTCGAGAGGCCTTCGTTGCGGAAATTCCGGTTGATCTCGTACACCCGGTCCAGGCCGCCCACCGTCAGGCGCTTCAGGTAGAGTTCGGGCGCGATGCGCAGGTACAGCTTCAGGTCGAGCGCGTTGTGGTGCGTCACGAAGGGGCGCGCCAGCGCCCCGCCGTAGGCGGGCTGCATCATCGGCGTCTCGACCTCGATGTAGCCGCGCCGCTCGAACGCGGTCCTCAGAGTGCGGATGATCCGGTCCCGTGTGACGAACGTCTGCCGCACGCCGTCGTTGCTGATCAGGTCCAAGGACCGCTGGCGATATCGGACTTCTACGTCTTGGAGGCCGTGGAACTTCTCGGGTGGAGGTAGAACGCTCTTGGACAGGAATGCGAGCTTGGAAGCCCGCAGCGTGAGCTCGCCCGTGCGAGTGCGGAACACCCGGCCTGCCACGCCGATGACATCTCCGGCGTCGAGCAGCTTGTAGAGCTCGAAGTCGCGCTCGGCGACCTCGTCCTTGCGCACGTAGATCTGTATCTGCGCGCCGCCTTGCCTGATGTTGGCGAAGCCCGCCTTGCCTTGGCGCCTCTTCGTGGACAGGCGTCCGCAGATGCTCGCGGTGGGGCGGTCCCGCTCGAGCGCGTCGGCGTCGAGCGGGTCGAAGGCGGCGCGGAAGTCCGGCACCGCGTGCGTGGGCACGTACTTGCGCGGATAGCGCTCGAATCCCAGCTCCGCGATACGGGCGATCTTCTGGAACCGCTGCTGGAACAGACGGTCTTCTGGAGACATCGGAACCAGCCCCGGCACGCGCGAGGTGCCGGAACTCTTATTGTAGGTTCGCCCGAGGCGCCCCGGTCAGTAGTAGTCCGAGCAGTCCATGAAGAAGCCGCAGCGGGTGCAGCGCAGTTGGCAGCGGCGGTGTTCGAGCCGTTGCGAGCATGTAGGGCAATAGAGCATCGCCAGAGCGGCGGCCGAGGTGCGCGAGGGACTGGTCGGCGGGTCTGGATGGCTCTCGGAGCTCGACGGCGGCGCAGGCGGACGCGTCGCGTCCGGCCGAGTCGAATGCTTCACGCACCGACCTCGCGGATGGCCTCGAGCTTGTCGTCGCTCAGGTAGGCGTAGCGGTTGACCCAGTAGCCGTGGTCGCCGGCGTCCCTCGCTACCTCGAGCCGCTTGCGGAAGTCCGCAAGCGGGCCGTATCCATGTGCCAGCACGTAGACCGGAGTGTCGCCGGCCTGCCGCTGCGCCTGGCGAATCTTGCGGCGCTGGGCCAGCGGGCCAACCGGATGGGGCTCGTCCGGCGGGGGGTACTGGTAGTCCTCGACGGTGGCGAGCCCCTCGTCGTCCGCGATGTCCAGCCATCGCACCAAGGCCCGGGCCAGCAGGCGGCTCGACAGGCCGGGATTCGCCTCCAAGATCTGATCGCCGTAGAACCGCAGCATCATCGGCCAGTGCATCGTGTACAGCTTGCAGCTGATTGCCGAGGAGTGCTTGGCTACTCGCGCGAAGTCCATGCCGGAGGCGATCGTCCAAGGCGGGGGAAACGCGTTCGGCAGCAGTTCCATCTTCTCGGCGCCGCTCGCGTCCATCGCCTTCCGGAATCCCGCGATCATCTCCTCGACCAAGGCGGCCTTGAAGCGCAGCCAGGCGGACACGCCGGGGTGGTCGGCAAGAAGCCGCAGGAGGTGGAAGCGCCCGCCGTCCGCATCGTCCGCCCACGGCTCGAGATCGGAGTCGGTCAAGCCGCCGTGCAGCTTGGCGTACAGCGCGCCGACATCGCGTCGCATCCGGTCGAATGGAAAGCCCATCCGCTCCGCGGCCTTCTCGGCGTGGTAGGAGAAGTCGAGGAAGACCGAGTCAAGGAAGTACGGCGGGTACTCGGGCCAGTCAATGCGCAGCCCGTCCAAGCCGGGGTAGTTGCGTACCAGATCCCGAATCAGCGCGTGCTCGTAACCGAGGATCTGCGGGCTGGCTAGGCTGCCATTCTTGGCGAGCCGCCTCGGAGGGATCGTGCCATCCGGCAACCGGGCCCTGTCGGCCTCGACGGGCCCTCCGAACTGGACGCGGTAGCCGGGCGGGATTGCCGCCTGCACTTGGAAGTAGACTCGAATGCCTCGCTCCTTCGCGGCTGGAATGAAGTCGGAGAGCAGGTGGCCTTGGCGAAGGGTGAGATCGGTCGGATTGGACGGCTGGTAGCGCAATCCGGAGTACAGGGACCGGTCCGGTTCGAAGCTGGGAGCCGTCCTGACCCAGACCTCCCGCTTGCCGAATAGGGGGCGGTCCAGCAGGCGCACGCTGCCGGCGTCCGCGTCCGCCGGCGGCTCCCGCTGGCCGGTTTCCCGGTCCGCTTCCTCCATCAGGTACGGTGACGTGGCGACGGCGTTGGCGCCGATGCGGGTGAGGTTGTCAAGCAGCCCGTCGATGCCCTCGCTCTGGATGTATTCCGGGAGAACGGTCACTCCCAGCAGCTTTTCCTCGGCCATCGTGCGAGGAGTATATCAGCACGATGGCGGCGGTCCGCTCGCGCCCTTCGGGGCACGAGCGGGGGCTGCGCCGGCTCGCCGGAGGCCGCTCCGGACGAGGCTGGAAGCGACCGGATTCCGTGACGCCGATCCCGGAAATGGTGATCATTGCGGGTCTGCCGCCGGTGCTGCCGACTCGATGGACGGGGCGTGCGGACACCCGCCAGGGTGCGCCGCCACCGCGGAGTAGGAGCCCGCGCGCGAGGCTGGATGTCCGCCACCCGGGCCGCCGGCCACTTGGGCGTGACGATTGCAGGGGCTCTGTCCTGTCCGTCGCGTGCTATATTGGGCATAGACTGCCGAGTGGGCCTGTGGCGCAGTTGGGAGCGCGCCTCCATGGCATGGAGGAGGTCGAGGGTTCGAGTCCCTCCAGGTCCACCACGGTCAGCTCCCGGACGCGCTGCTTCGACGCCGCTTTCGCGGGGGCGTCCCTAGACCGCGAACGATCTCCCGTCGCGTTGACCGGCCTCTTCCCTAGCCCGTCGCTTGGCCGCCAGTCGCGGTGCCGCGTTCGGCCAGCCGCGCCGATAGAGCCGCGATGTCCTCGGGCGCGATCCCGCAGCATCCGCCGACAAGGGTCGCGCCGCGCTCGACGAAGCGCGTCGCGGCTTGCACGAACTGCTCGGTCCCGAAATCCGCCCGGCTCTTGACGGATACCTCCCCGTCGAGCGTCCATCCTGCCGGGACGTCGAAGCGATTGGGGTAGCCGCCGACGGGCTTGTCCGTCAGGCGGGTAATCTCGGCGATGCCCGCCGCGATCGCGTCGGGATGCGTGCAATTGAACAGGAACCCGTCCAAGTCGAGATCCCCGAGCGCCCGGAAGGCGTCGGTGACAGATTCCCCGCTGCGCAGGCCATTCCCCGGTCGCTCGTCCAGAGTCCACGAAACGTAGACCGGGAGACCGCGCGGGGCCGCTGCGCCGAGCGCTGCCAAGGCCGCGTTGCGCGATTCTCGAATGCTGGACATCGTTTCGCACAGGAAGAGATCGACCCACGGTTGGAGGGCCCGGGCCAGCGCCTCGTAGATGGGTCGCGCTTCCGAGTTGCTGACGACCATGTCGGCCCGGTAGCTCTCTGACAGCGGTGGCAGGCCGCCGCCCACGAGAACCCCGACTTCCGCGTCTTCGGCGGCTTCTCGGGCGAGTTGTCCGGCCAGAGTCGCGAGGTCCAGGTAGCGGTCTTCGAGCCCGGCCTTGCCGAGGTAGCTGGGCACGCACGAGTAGCTGTTCGTCGTGACGATGCGGGCCCCGGCCGAAATGAATACGCGATGCACGTCGACCACCGCGCGGGGGGCGTGCAGCAGAGCTCCGGCCGACCACAGGCCGGTGAGCGACGCCACGCCTCGACGGATGAGTTCGCGTCCCATCCCGCCATCCATCACGGTGACCGTGCGTGTGCTCTTCTCCGCTCGTCCCCGCATCGCGAGTCCTGCCATTCCCACAAGTGTCTCTCGGCCTCGCTCGCTAGCCCGCAGCTCAGTCAGGGGCTCCGGATCCCGCGACGGCGAGGAACGTCGCATGCCGGGCAGCCGTGCCTCCGGCCCGGGCCCGGCAGCTTCGGCGGGTATCGGGTCCGCGAGCCGCGCACTGCAACGGATGACGTTCGAAAGAGCAGGGCATTGCTGCCGCCGGACCACGGCACGTGGCAGCCAATCCGAGCTGGCCGCAGGCACGCGCTGATTCAGTATCGCTCAGGTCGCTGACCATGCGGCGCAGTACGGCTGCCTCTCGCCCGGTCGGTTTGCTGGCTGATACAGCTGCCGGATTCGATTGGTCCAACCGTGCCCGCATCGCCCGAAAACGCCGCGCCCCGTGCGATGAACACCTTCTTCCAGCGATGCTGCATGTCGGCGATCATCGTTGAGGGACGTGCTTCACCTGCCCTTAGGCCTGCCTTCCGCAGCGATTGCAGAGGAGACCGCCTCTCGACGACCTCCAACGCCACGTCGCGAATGCATCCCGCACAGACGACACCCACTCTTGTGAAGACCGTGATTACCGCCGGATGCTTAGGGAATTATATATCTGAGTGCCGAGGGAACCAAGTCAGCAAATTATCAAGCCATAATAAGACTTCATATTTCTTCCGATTTTCCGTTGACATTCTGTGGTGTTCCTTGGTAGAATAGTTCCAGTAAGGGATGCCGTAAATGAAGAAACCAGGTCCCGGAAAGTGGTTCCGTAAAGGCATCACATTGATCGAAGTGATCGCCATGTTCCGCGATGACGAATCCGCGGAAAAGTGGTTCGCCTCCATGCGCTGGCCGGACGGTCCCGCGTGCCCCCACTGCCGCGGCTCCAGCGTGCAGTCCGACGCAGCCCACCCTTCGATGCCGTACCGTTGCCGCGGCTGCGGCAAGCGCTTTTCGGTGCGCACCGGCAGCGTGATGGCCGACACCAAGCTCGGCTACCGCACCCGGGCCGTCGCCCTGTTCCTGCTGACCACCGGCATCAAGGGCGTCTCCAGCATGAAGCTGCACCGCGACCTAGGCATCAGCCAAAAGTCGGCCTGGCACCTGGCGCACCGCATCCGCGCGTGCTGGGAGCGGGATCAGGGCCTGTTCGCCGGCCCGGTGGAGGTGGACGAGACCTACGTCGGCGGCAAGGAACGCAACAAGCACGAGAGCAAGAAGGCCCGCGCCGGGCGCGGGCCCGTCGGCAAGACCCCGGTGGCGGGGGCGCGGGACCGCGCCACGAACGCAGTGGCCGCGCGGCCGCTGCCGGGCACCGCCAAGGGCGACCTGCAGGGCTTCGCGCGCGGCCGGGTCGCGCCGGGGGCGCAGGTCCGCTCCGACGAGGCGGCGGCCTACGCCGGCATGGCGGAGTTCGCGCACGAAGCCGTCAGGCACTCCCGCGGCGAGTACGTGCGCGGGGCAGCGCATACGAACGGCATCGAATCGTTTCGGTCCCTGTTCAAGCGCGGCCTCTACGGCACCTATCACCGGATGAGCGTCCGTCATCTCGGCCGCTACCTCACGGAGTTCGCGGGACGGCGCAACGACCGCGACTGCGACACGGCGGAACAGATGCGGCGCATGGCGCGGGGCCTGGTCGGCCGGACGCTGACCTATCGGCAGCTGACCGGCAAGGCCGCGGTCGCGGCCTGAGCGGCGCCCGCCGCGCTGAGCGCGGCAGCCCGCTGCGGGCGCGCTCTTCACGCTGCGCTCTTCACGCTGCGCTCTTCACGCTGCGCTCTTCACGCTCGGTGCGCTCGGTACGAGGGGCGCACCGGATCCGGAAGGCCCCGGTGCGACCCCAGTCCGGCCCGGACCGTCCATGCAGGCCGTCGAGCGCAGGGGATCCGCTGTCTTCGGTCCTCGCAGGGCCTGCAATCGGCTTGCAAGGGGTGCCCTTCCACCGCCAACCGGGTTCCACCGGGGCATGCGAGACGGCCTCTCTAGTCCCTTCCTCGTCACATCCGCTGGCAGGCTCGATTCAGATACGATCCCACCTTGCTGTGCCTACCGCGGCCGCATTCGAATGACCCGAGCTAGACGCCGACCTCCCTGATCAGAGCAGTTCTAGTCGGACATGGCGTTGTCGGCACTCAGATATATAATTCCCGATGCTTAAGCCGTTGCGAGACAACCGGATTCCACGCTACCCGAAATTGCGGCCGCGGCAATCCGAGACGCTGCTGACGTAATCGAAGGATCTTGGCTGATCGTCGATAATTCCCGTAGGGGCGTGTGGTGGCAGCGAAGAGAGTGATTCCGGACCCGCGAACGGGGCGGGACATGCAACGGACTGCGTTCTTTCGTGGCATCGGGAGCCTCATCGACATCTGGCCTTCCCATGGTTTGTCCCCGGAAGAGCGCATGAGCCGGGCTCGGTTCCGAGTGGGAGACCATCTCCAGTCGGCAATCTGCCGACGCGGTATGTCCACTCCATTGAATGGCGGAGCGATGCCCGGACGGTGAGCGGCGAGGGCTGCCCTTGGATCTGATCGTCGTGATCGCGGCATTTGCCATCTCGGCATTTCGTCACCGGAGCGGGCATCGATCCGTATGTCCTCGAGGCCAGTTTCGCAAGGTATGCGCTCAATGAATTCAACGGAATTCAAGGGAGAATCCGGCCCGAACTTTTCATACAATCCAACGGAGCGGAGAAAGCGTCTTGGATGGCCGAGTCATGTGCCCGATCCTCCTTGCGCAATTGATTGAGAATATAGAACTTAGAAAAATATCTGGCAATCAATGGGTACTCCGGATACTCTCGACTGGTCCGCATGTCAATTGGGTCCTGGGTGAACACCCATTTGATCCGCGAGAGAGATGGATTGGGGTTGGCCATCGCTTCGACCGTCGCTCTCCCGCGACCACGCGGCTAGCCTCGTCGCTCGGGATCAGGCGAGCTAGGAGTCCGTGCGGGCCCGCTCGTCAACGCCTGCGACGAGCTGCCGGTCGGGTTGCGGAGGCAGCCGCCAGCGAGTCCGTCGGCGCGAGTCGAGGCGGGCGGTCGTGGATTGCGTCGAGGCGCTGAATCCGCTACGATCCAAGGGACGACTCGGAGAGTCTTGCATGTCGCGGACATTCGGACAAGACCGACGCCAATTCATCAGGGGCAGCAGCTACGCTCTGGCCCTGCCGCTGCTGCCGTCCCTGCCCGGGGCCGTCCGGGCTCCCGCCTCGCCCGCGCGGGCCAAGGCCAAGCGACTGGTCTGCGTCGGCACGCAGCTCGGCTTCTACAAGCCCGAGTTCTTCGGGGAGGGCCGGACCCCGCGCCTCATGCAGCCGTTGGTCGAGGCCGGTCTGGGGGAAGCCTTCACAACCGTTTCCGGGCTGGACCACAAGGGGCCTTCGGGCAACGGCCACCAGCTCGTGTATACCTTGTACACCGGCCACGTCGTGCCGAGCGTCTCGCTCGACCAGCTGGTCGCTCCCGTACTGGGCAGGGACACGCGTTACGAGTCGCTGCAGCTCTGCTGCGGCCAGGCCCAGCAGAAGGCGTCGCTGTCGTTCACGAAGTCGGGCGTGCCCCTGCCCGTGACGCTGCGTCCCAGCGCCTTGTACGCCCGCGTTTTCGGTGCGGGATCCGTCGAACTCCAGCGGCAGACCTACCTGATCGAATCGGGGCGCAGCCTGCTGGACGATCTGAAGGGCGAGGCCGGCCTGGCCGGGGGCAGGGCCAGCCCGGACGACCGGCGGGCGCTCGACGAGTACCTCACCTCCGTGCGGGCGGTGGAGGCCAAGCTCGAACGCCGCCGCGACTGGCTCGACAAGCCGTTCCCCAGGCCTCCGGAGTCGTTGCGCCTGCCCGTCGAGGAGAACACCGACTCGTCCTTCTTGCTGCAGAACGAGGACCTGATGTGGGACTTGATGGCGCTAGCCGTCACGAATGACTCCACCAGGGTGATCTCGATGACGATCCCGATCACGGACCGGGCGCTGCTAGTGGACGGCAAGTTCACGAGGGAGGGCTACCATCGCCTCTCCCACCACGGGAACAAGGCCGAGAAGATCGACGGGCTGCTGACGATCGAGGAGCGCCACATGCAGGGCGCGGCGCGCTTCCTGAAGGCCCTGAAGGACGCGCCGGATCCGGACGGCGGGTCCATGCTGGACTCGACCGTCACCTTGGTCGGCAGCGCGATGGGCGACGCCGCCGCGCACCGCCGCAGGAACTTCCCGCTGCTCGTCGCCGGGGGGGCGTTCCGCCACAAGCGGCATGTGGCCTGCGGCTCGGACGAGGTCTCGAACACGATGGCTTGCGATCTCTACGTGACCGTGCTGCAGCAGCTGGGTTTCGAGGCGGAGGAGTTCAGCACAAGCCAGTCCGACCTCAACAGCGTCTTGGCATGAGAGTCTCGCGACTGGCCGCGACGGCCGCGGCGGTAGTCGCGGTCGCGGCGGACTCGCAGGCGAGCCCGCACCCTCCGTTCTTGCGCGAGTTCACAGCGACCTACTGCGCCGGCTGTCACGGTGGCGCCGAGCCCAAGGGCGGATTCCGGGCCGGCGAGCCCTCGCGGCCGTTGGCCGACGCCGTGGCGCGAGACCAGTGGATGCGCGCGGCGGACTACGTCGCCAAGGGCGTCATGCCGCCGGTCGGCGCGCTTCTGCCGTCCCCTGCGGAACGCGAGCGCTTCGCCGAGAGCGTGCGGGACGGCTTGGTTGCGAGCGGCGAGTCCGCCCGCTCCGGGCGCGGGCTGCCGCGGCGCCTGAACCGGATCGAATACCTCAACACGCTGCGCGACCTCTTCCCGATCCGGGAGATCCGCCTCCCCGTGACGTTCCCTGACGACAACCCTGACCTGCGCTTCGACACGATGGCCGAAGGCACCCATCTCAGCCCGGGTCACTTGGACGCGTTCAGCGAGGTCGCGATCGACATTGCCGACCGCATGGTTCCGCTGCCGTACAAGCGGGAATGGAAGTCCTTCACGAGGCGCGGGACCGTCGGCCAGGATCCCGCGCGCACCAAGTTCTGGGAGCGCGAGGGGGACGCCCTCGGCCTTTACTTCACCGGAGTCAACATTGCGGGATGGTCCGGTGCGCTGTGGGACAAGGCCTTCGTGGCCCCGGCTTCCGGGGTGTACCGAGTCCGGCTGAAAGCGAGCGCGCAGGCGGCCGCCGGGGCGGACGGGAAGCCGCTGCGGCTCGGCTTCTACGCCTTCAATCCCGTGGACTACGACCTGCACAAGCGCGCCCTGCGCGTCGACCTGCCCCGCGTGGGAGGTGTCGAGGTCACGAGCGAGAAGCCCGCCTTCGTCGACGCGGACCTGCTGCTCGAGAAAGGCGAGACCTTCCACGTATATTGCGAGAACCGCCTTAGGAAGGAGTATCCGCGCGCCCTCATCCGGACGCCCGGCAACACGGCGGACCTGCGACGCCTCCTGGCGACGTACCTGACCGAGGCGAGGGACGCGCCCGAGCCCACGATTCGCTTCGTGAGCATGGAGGTGAGCGGGCCGGTGCGGCCGCTCCCCAGGCAGCTGGAGTTTCTCGGCGGCAGGGCTCCGATGCTGGACCGCGCCTATATGGAATCGATCCTGCTCCCGCTAGCCGAGCGGGCCTTTCGCCGGCCGCTCGCGGTGGGCGAGCGGCGCCAGTTGATTGACGGCGCGCTCGAGCACGGCGCCGGCGCGCCCTCGCCGGAGTACGCCGTGCATTTCGGGATCCGGCGCATCCTGCTCTCGCCGCAGTTCCTCTATCGCGAGAGCGGCGAGGCCGCCCAGGACGATTTCGCGCTCGCCGGCAGGCTGGCCTACTTACTGTGGAGCTCGATGCCGGACGCGGAACTGACGCGCCTCGCGGGCCAGGGGCAACTGTCGGATCCCGAGGTGCTTCGGAGGCAGGTGGCGCGGATGGTGCGCGACGCGAAGGCCCAGCAGTTCGTCAAGCATTTCTCCGGGCAGTGGCTTGGCGGGCGCGAGGCCGCGTCGGTCATGGTGTGCGACGTCCGGCACGAATGGAGCGAGTTGATCCGATACGGGATCGTGCGCTCGACCGAGATGTTCTTCGACGAAGTTCTGCAGCGGAATCGTTCGATCCGCACCTTCATCGACTCGGAGTTCACTTACGCGAACGAGCCGATGCGGATAGCGTGGGGGATCCCCGGCAGCGAGGTCGACTTGCGGCGGCTCGAGGCGGACCAGAGGCAGAGCCTGCTGTGGCCCGAGCCGGAGCGGCTGGACCTGTCCTCGCTCGGGCCGCGCGTGCCGCGCCACGTCGCTTCTCGCGGCGGAGCGCTAGGACTGTCCAGCGTGTTCGCCGCCACCGGCGACGGGGTCGAGTCATCCCCTATCCTGCGGGGCGTTTGGGTCCTGGAGAACCTGATGGGCATGCCGCCGCCTCCGCCGCCCGGCGACGTGCCGGCGTTGGTCGCAGACACGTCCCAGGCCCGGACGGTGCGCGAAGTCCTTTCTGCGCATCAGAGCGTCGAGAAATGCGCTGTGTGCCACGCGAAGATCGATCCGATCGGGCTCGCGCTGGAGAACTACGACGCGACGGGAGGCTGGCGAGCGTCCTACTACGCTGGCGAAGAGTCCGGCACCGCGCCCATGCCGGTTCAGCCGCGCAGCGAGATGGAGGACGGGACGCGCCTTGCCGGTCCGCAGGATCTCAAGGACTATCTCATCGCCCGTCCGCAGATCTTCACCAAGGCCCTGGCCGGATTGCTGCTCGAGTACGGGACCGGCAGGGAGCTGGGCGCGGCGGACAGCAGAGCCGTGGACCGGATCGCGGCTGCCGAACCGCAGGGCGGGTACGGCTTTCAGGATTTGATCGTCAGCTTGGTCTCGAGCGCGGCGTTCGCCGCCAACTGACGGGCTTGCGCCCCGCGTGGCGAGATGCCGGCAGTCAGCGTCTCGGCCGGCAGGCCCTTGGTTTCGTGGCCGACGCGTCCGGGCAGTCCGCGCTCGGCGTAACGCTGCCCCGGGCTGCGTCGCCGGAGCCGGGATGTTCGGCTCCGGCGGGAACGGGTTCGCGGCGGCAAGCGCCTGCCTTGCCAGAAACGCAAGGAAGTTCGCATTGGGTGTCGCCGTGTTCGCCTACGCGCTGCGAACTCGGCGGGATGCCCTCGGCCGGGAACGCGTTGATTGCTCGTGCGCCGCGGGAAGCCGGGGACTCGCTCTGACGTCTCCGTTGGCCGGTGTTCCCCGAGCGGGGCGAGTCGGCCGCGCGCCTGCAGTCGCTACCCGCGAGGGCCGGCTTCACAGCAGAACGCCTAGCGGCCGGACCAGACCTCCCAACGTCCGTGATGCCCGGACTCGTCGGAGCTTGCCGTGATCCCTCGGTACAATCGCTGCGTGAAGATGAAGCAATTCCTTACAGCCCTGCTGGTCGCGATTCCATGCGGGTGCGGGGCGAACGAAGCGGAGACTCCGCCCAACATCGTGGTCATCCTAGCTGACGACTTCGGCGTGGGGGACATTCAGGCGCATTACCCGGAGAACAAGATTCCGACGCCGTGCTTGGACCGTCTGGCGGGCGAGGGGATGAGCTTCACCGACGCGCACAGCCCGTCCGCCGTCTGCACCCCGACTCGCTACGGACTGCTCACCGGGCGCTACTCGTGGAGGACGCGGCTGCAGGAGTGGGTGCTCGCCGCGCACGAGCCGCCGCTGATCGCAGCCGACCGTCCGACCCTGCCGGGATTGCTGCGCGACCGGGGATACGCGACGTCGTGCATTGGCAAATGGCATCTCGGATGGGAGTGGGCGGGCCCGCAGCCCAGCCGGATGACCGAGGTGCGCAACGGCCAGAAGACGCTTGAATGGGACTTCACCAAGCCAGCGCGGGAAGGGCCGACGTCGCGCGGCTTCGACTACTACTTCGGCGTCGACTTGCCCAACATGCCGCCGTTCTCCTTCATCGAGAACGAGACCGTGCATCCACTTCCGACCGCGCGCTACGTATTCGACCCGTCCGAGGGCGTGGTGATGCCGCGCGGCTTCAGGGGCAGTCCGATGGCGCCGGGCTGGCGATTCCGCGAGATTCTGCCGGAACTGACTCGGCGCGCCGTGGAGCAGGTTCACGACCTGGCCAAGGGCGACAAGCCGTTCTTCCTGTTCTTCTCGATGACATCGCCGCACGAGCCGGTCTCGCCTTCGACTCCGTTCCAAGGCCGGAGCGGGATAGCGCCCATCGCGGATTTCGTGATGGAGACGGATTGGTCCGCGGGCCAGGTGATCGAGGCGGTGGACGAAGCGGGCATCGGACCAAACACCATCGTGATCTTCACTGCCGACAACGGGCACTCGCACTACACCGGATGGGACGAGCTGGTCGCCGCCGGCCACGAGCCGAGCGGCCCCTTCCGCGGGCACAAGGGGGATATCTGGGAGGGAGGCCATCGGGTGCCGCTCCTGGTGCGCTGGCCGGGGCGGGTTGCGGCCCGGACGAGCAGCGACCAGCTCGTGAGTCTCACCGACGTGCTTGCGACGAGCTTGGAGGCGGTCGGCGCCGACCTGCCTCCCGAGGGGGCGGAAGACAGCATCAGCTTCCTCGGGGCGGCGCTGGGCGCCTCCGTCGCCAAGGCCCGCACCTCGCTGGTGAGCCACTCCAACCACGGAGAGTTCGCCTACCGAGACGGCCCTTGGAAGCTTGTGTACCGCCGCAGCGCCGACTCACTCAACGAGTCCCGGGGCAAGCCCGCAATCGCGGAACTCTACAATTTGGAGTCCGACCTGTCCGAGGAGCGGAACGTCGCAGCGGAGCGTCCCGACGTGGTGGAGGCGTTGCGCGCGAAACTCGACGCGGACATCACCCGCGGGGCGAGCCGGGCCGGCGTCAGTGGCTCGAACGACGCGGATGTTCGCTACGACACGATCCAGCAAGTCCGCTGGGTGCCTCCCGCGCAATGAGCGCGGGGATGTCCGGTCGGGTCGTCGCAGCCGCGTGGTCGCGAGCCTTCGCCGGGTCACTCGGGGAAGGTCGGTCGGCTCCGCGCCGCTTGGCACGGACAAGGGACCCTACTAGGATCTCGCCGTGATGTCGAGACGGCTGTCCCGCAGGGATCTTCTCAGAGCCGGCCCGGCGTGCGCATCGGCGGCGTTCGGAGCCTCCGCAACCGTGCCGACGGCTGTCCTCACCTTTGACGACGCGGTCAAGTCGCACAGGCACTTCGTCGCTCCCCTCCTTGCGGATCTAGGCTTCCCGGCCACGTTCTTCGTGACCCATCGCTGGATGGACGACCGGGAGAACTTCATGACCTGGGACGAGATCGCGGAGATTGCCGCGATGGGTTTCGAGATCGGCAATCACTCGTGGTCGCACGCGGACTTCTCGGTTCCGAGGGATGCCGCCCGGCTCGGGGGCGAGCTGGCCCTCGTGGAGAATGCCCTCGCTAGGGTCGGCGTCGGAAAGCCGGTCTCCTTCGCGTGGTGCGGGAATCGCTTCGGGCCCGAGGCGCTTGCGAGCCTACGCGCCCTCGGCTATCGGCTGGGGCGTCGCGGGCTGTCGCCCGAACTGGACAACCGAGCGCTGGAGCCCGGGCCGGCATACGATCCGGCGATCCACGACCCGCTGCTGATCCCTACGACGGGCAATGCCGTGCCCGGCTGGTCGATGGATCTGTTCCGCCGGGTGCTCGACCGTGCCGACGAAGGGGTCGTGGTGCTGCAGTTCCACGGCGTGCCGGACGTGGCCCATCCGTGGGTTCACACGCCGCAGGAGCCGTTTCGGCAGTACATGCTGGAACTGCGGCGACGGGGGTTCCGGGTCCTCGCTCTCCGGGACTTGCGGGACGTTGCCTCGGCCGCCGCCGACGACCCGCACGTAACGCTGCGGAACCCTCCCGTCGCGCACGGCGAACTCCAGCAGCCGGCCGAACGCATGCAGACCCGCGGCGATCTCGAGCGCTGGACTGCGGTCATGCTCCGGCACCGCTACGCCACCGGCGAGGCTGCCGCTGTCGCCGGGCTGTCGGACGACGAGACCGCGGAGTACGAGAGGCGACTCGTCGCGCGACGGGCTCCGGCGAACGGAGAGTGGAGATCCATCCCTATCCCGGCGGCCGCCACCCCCGGATGGGCTTCCTGGAGGGCGCGATCGACCCGTTGCGCGGGACCAAAGCGAGCGTCTTTCTTCCTTGGGATCCGGAGAGCTACGTCGTGGTCGACCTGCCGGAACTGATCACGTCCGAGATGGGCCATCTGTTCCTGGCCCACACGCACGTGCCGACGATCTGGACGGACCGCAATGTCTGGCTCGACAACGTCGACATGCGCCCGGTTCGAGGCGGAGGCCTGGACTTGGAATGGATTCTGCCGAACGGCGTGTCGTTCGGCTCGTCGTTTCGGACACGGGACGAGTCGATTGAAATGGGCCTCTGGCTGCGCAACGGCCTGGATCGGACGCTCGAGGGGCTGCGCACCCAGCTCTGCGTGATGCTGAAGGGAGCATCCGGATTCCGCGCCCAGACACGGGCGAACAAGATCTTCGACCAGCCCGTCGCAGCCGTCCGCTCGGCCGCCCGTCAACGCTGGCTTCTTACCGCGTGGGACCGTGCGGGCCGTTGCTGGGGCAACGACCGCTGCCCTTGCATGCACTCGGACCCCGTGTTTCCCGACTGCGAGCCGGGTGACACTGTGCGGTTGAGGGGCAGGCTCTGGTTCCACGCGGGGGATTCCGTGGCGGGCGAGATCGCGGCGGCGAAGCGCGAGTTCAGCGGCCTGTCGCGTTCGAATCGGCCGGCTTGAGGCCCGCTGGCATCGTGCGGCCTATGTAAAATTGGTGCGGCAGCGCCGTCTCGGGGCGGCCGCCGGGGAGGTTAACCAATGGACGGAGCGACGCATCGCCGGAAGTTTCTCGCCACGGCTGCGGCCGCGACCGTCACCGGCGCGTTCGGGTATCCCGCCAACGAAACCGTGAACGTTGGCTGCATTGGAACGGGGGGACGCTGCCGGGGCCTGATGCGCGCCCTCGCCGGCGTTCCCGGGACCAGAATCGGTGCGGTCTGCGACATCTGGGACGACGCCTTGGAGCAGGCAAGGGAACTCGCCGCGCCCGATGCATTCGCGACGAAGGACTACCACGATCTTCTCTCCCGCAGCGACGTGGACGCGGTCCTCATCGGATCGCCAGATCACTGGCATGTGCCGATGACGATCGATGCCTGCGTCGCTGGCAAGGACATCTTTGTCGAGAAGCCGCTCACGCACAGCCTGGACGAGGGCGAGGCCGTGATCCGGGCACAGAACGAGCACAAGCGGGTCGTGCAGGTGGGCACGCAGCAGCGCAGCATGCCGCAGTTCGAGAGAGCCCGGGAGATCTTGCGCGAGGGCAGACTGGGCGCGATCCACAAGATCCACCTCACGTGGAACCGCAACCGCACTGCCGCGCAGTCCCGGTCATACGACATCGATCCGTCGGGGCTGGACTGGAAGAGATTCCTAGGCAGCGCCCCGGACCAGCCCTTCGACCCCTACCGCTTCCGCAACTGGCGCTGGTTCTGGGACTTCGGCGGAGGCATCCTGACCGATCTGATGGTGCATTGGATCGATGCCGTGAACTGGCTGCTCGACCTTCCGGACCCGGCGGTGGCGACGACGATAGGCGACAGCTTCGCCATGGAACGCTGGGAGACGCCCGACACGATCCAGACGCTGCTGCGCTATCCGGACAGGGAACTGCAGGTCTATTTCGAAGGCACGTTCGTGAACCAACGGAACAAGGCCATGGTGGAGATCATGGGCACGAAGGGCACGATGTACTTGGATCGCGGGCGATACGAGATCCATCCCGAGCCGGACAGCGGGCTGAGCGCGGAGGACTTCTCGCCCGGGACACGTGAGCGCGGTGCCGACTTCGACGTCGACGGCGAGACTCCGCACCTGCAGAACTGGATCGACGCCGTGCGGAGCCGCGGCAAGCCCAGCACGCCGGCCGAGGCAGGTGTCCGCGCCTGCGTCAGCGCGCACCTGGCGAACCTGGCATTCCGCACAGGCCAAGTGGCCCGTCTCGGGGATCTGAAGCGCGGCGGCCTTGCCGTCTGAATCGCCGGCCGTCCGCGCCTGGCGCTGATCGTATCTGACGCCCCACCCGGGGGTCAAGCGATCAGGCCATGCACGACCTCTCCGTGGACGTCGGTCAGGCGGAAGTCCCGGCCCGCGTGGCGGTAAGTCAGGCGCGTGTGGTCCAGACCCAGCAAGTGTAGGACCGTCGCGTGCAGGTCGTGAAAGTGGACCTTGTTCTCGACGCCGTAGTAGCCGTATTCGTCGGTGCCGCCGTAGGTGATGCCGGCCTTCGCGCCGCCGCCCGCCAGCCACATCGTGAAGCCGTGCGGGTTGTGGTCGCGTCCGTCCGCGTTCTCGGCGGTGGGCGTGCGCCCGAACTCGCCGCCCCAGATCACTAGAGTCTCGTCGAGCAGGCCGCTCCCGCGCAGATCCTTGATCAGCGCGGCGATGGGCTTGTCGACCTGCATGCACATCTTGGTCAGGCCGTTCTTGAGGTCGAAGTGATGGTCCCAGCCGTTGCTGTTGCACTGCACGAAGCGGACGCCGCTCTCGCTGAACCGCCGTGCCATGAGGCACTGGCGGCCGAAGTCCGCGGTCACGGGATCGTCCAGGCCGTACAGGCGGCGGGTCGCTTCGCTCTCCCCGTCGATCCGCTGGATCTCGGGGGCCTCGGTCTGCATGCGGAACGCCAGTTCGAACGTGGCGATGCGGCTCTCGAGTTCGCTGTCGGGCCCCTCGCGCTCCATCTGGCGGCGCGAGACGTCGGCCAGCATGTCGAGCTCCATGCGCTGCAGCCGCGTGCGGCCGCCGTCCCCGATGAACGGGAACGTGGCGTCCTCGGCCTTTACGTTGCCGTAGCCGAGCGGCGTCCCTTGATGGGCCGCGGGAAGGAATGCCGCCCCGAAGTTGTTGGCGCCGCCTTCCGCCAACGCCTGGCAGATCGTGATGTAGCCGGGCAGGTTCCGGTTCTCGGAGCCCAGCCCGTAGGTCAGCCAGGATCCGAGGGCGGGCCGGATAAACGTGTCGCTGCCGGTGTGCCATTCGAGCACCGCGCCGCCGTGCCGCGGGTTGGTGCAGTGCATAGAGCGCACGATGGCCAGCTCGTCGACGATCCCCGCCAGGTGCGGGAACAGCTCGCTCACTTCCGCGCCGCTCTCACCGTGGCGCGTGAACGAGAAGGGCGAGCCGATCAGGTCCCCCCCGCGGCGGGGGAAGGAAATGATCCGGGGCTTGGCGAACGGCAGCGGCTTGCCGCTGTCGCGGTTCAGGACTGGCTTGGGGTCGAACGTGTCGATGTGCGAAGGCCCGCCGAACATGAAGAGCATGATCACGCGCTTCGCGCGCGGCGCGAAGTGCGGCTCCCGGACCGCCAGCGGCCCCGTCGCGGCGGCCTCCTCGGCCAGCAGCGCGGACAGGGCGAGGCTGCCGAAGCCAGCGCCCATCTGTCTCAGCGCCTCGCGACGCGGGAAGCGCTCTCGGGCGCGCCGGTTGGGTTGCATCTTCGCCCTCATTGTACGTACAGGTACTCGTTGGAGGAAACCAGAATCCTGCACAGCGCCTGCCATGCGTCGTCCCTGCTCGACGCCGCGGATTCGTATTGGTCGAGGAAGGCGCTCCATGAGGCGATCTCGGCCTCGGCGGGTTCCCGGGCGTACGCGAGCTCGTGGGCGAGGCGGATGCGGGTGGCATCCGCGGCACCCCCCTGGTCGAGCACCCGTCGCGCGAAATGACGCGACGCCTCCTCGACCAGCGGCGAGTTCATCATGAACAGCGCCTGCGGCGCCACCATCGTGGTGCCGCGTCGGCCGCTGGGCGCGGACGGGCTGGCGAAATCGAACGCCGCGAGGACCTCGTACAGCGCGCTCCGCAGGACCGGGAGGTACACGCTGCGCCGGCGCGTCTCGTACAGTTCGGGGTCGCGCGAGAGGGCCATTGCGTTCAGATTGGTGAAGTTCCTGTGCCGCATCGTCTTGCCGCCCGCCGCCAGATCCAGGCGGCCCGCTACCGCTAGGAGGCTGTCGCGAATCGCCTCCGCTTCCATGCGACGGCGATTCGCCCTCCAGAGCAGGCGGTTCTCCGGATCCCTCGCCTCGGCGGCCGGGTTCGGGGCGTAGGCGCGCTGGTATGCGCTCGAGAGCATGATGCGCCGATGCAGGGACTTCACCGACCACCCGCTCTCGACGAAACGGCTGGCCAGCCAGTCCAGCAGCTCCGGATGATCGGGACGATCCCCGAGCGTGCCGAAGTTGTCCGGGGTGCGCACAATGCCCTCGCCGAAGTGCCACTTCCAAATGCGATTGGCCATCACGCGGGCGGCTAGGGGGTGGTCGGGCCGGGCCAGCCAGTCCGCGAGCTCGCGGCGCCCGCTGCTCCTTTCGGCTATCGCTGGCTGCCTGCTTGCGAGGACCGCCGGGACCCCTCGAGGAGCGATGGCCCCGGGCGTCAGGTGACTGCCGCGGAGCATCACCGGCAGGTCGTCGGGCTGCCCCTCGGCAACAGCCATGGCCTTGGGTATCTCTAAGTACTCCTCGAGGGCGTCTTCCAATGCCTCCTGCTGCGCCTGCACCACCTGCTCGGGCGTGGTGGCGCGGTTGTAGTTGGTGACGAAGTCGCTGTGGTAGTCGAACCGCCGCTCGATCTCGGACAGCTTGCGGTCGGCGTCGGGACCCGCCAGCGCCGTGGCGTTGAGCTTCGAGGTGACGCGATACGTCAGCACCGTTTTCGTGCTCGTGAACATCCCGAGCATCGCGTAGTAGTCCGAGCTGCGAATGGGGTCGAATTTGTGGTCGTGGCAGCGCGCGCAGTCGATGGTGAGTGCGAGGAAAGCCCGTGAAGTGGTTGCAAGCTGCTCGTCGGCGAAATCCAGCTTCTGCTTGACGGGGTCATCCTCGCCGACCATCTTGGGGCCCAGCATAAGGAAGCCAGTCGCGATCAGGCCCTCGGCGCGGGCCGCCTCCCCCCAGCGCGTGATCACGTCCCCGGCCAGCTGCTCTCTCACGAATCGGTCGTAGGGCTTGTCGTCGTTGAAGGCCGCGATGACGTAGTCGCGGTAGCGCCAGGCGTCGCCGTGGACGATGTTGTCGTCCATTCCGTTGCTGTCCGCGTAGCGGGCGACGTCCAGCCAGTGGCGACCCCAGCGCTCCCCGTACCGGGGCGACGCCAGCAGGCGGTCGACAACGCGTTCGAAGGCCGCGCCGGAATCGTTCTCGACGAAGCCGCGCACTTCCGCCGGGGTCGGCAGGAGTCCGTGCAGGTCCATGGTGGCACGTCGGATCAGCGTTCTCCTGTCGGCCCGGCGCGCAGGCCGCAGGCCCTCGGATTCGAGCCGTCCGCCGATGAATGCGTCGATCGGCGTCGGACCGCCCGCAGGCACGGGCGGGTCGCGGACGGGCTGGAAGGCCCAGTGCGCGCGCTCCTCCTCGGTGAATCCGCTCTCGCTCGCGGCCTCGGTCCGCGGCCGCGCTGTCGGCCTGGCGCCCGGCCAGTGCGCGCCTTCGTCCACCCAGCGCGTCAGCGTCGCGATCTCCGCGATCGGTAGCTTCACCTTGGGCGGCATCTGCAGCGACGTGTCGTGATTCACTGCGTGGATGAGCAGGCTGACGCTCGCCTGCCCGGGCACGACCGCCGGGCCGGATCTCCCGCCCAGGAGCATTCCCTCGATCGAGTCCAGGCGCAGGCCCGCCTGGCCCGCGCCCGCATGGGGGCCGTGACAGGCGTAGCAGCGATTCGCTAGGATCGGGCGAACGCGCTTCTCGAAGAAGCCGTCTTCCGCCGCCGCGGGGCACGAGGCAGCGAGAGCGGTCGCGACCCGCATTGCTGCCCGCAACGTCATGAATTCGGGTCTAGCCTAGCATGAGCCCCGTCGACTGGACCATCGTGGTGGCGCTAAACGGGGGGATCATTCTCTTCGGACTGGCGCGCGGGCGCGACACCAAGACCAGCCTCGACTGGTTCCTCGCGGGCAGGGCGCTGCCTTGGTGGATGGTCGGCCTCTCCCTGTACGCGACGGCGATCGATTCGAGTGACCTCGTTGCGGATTCCGGCGGCACGTATGCCTTGGGAATGACCTACATGGTGACCAACTGGGTGGGCGTCACAGCGGGCTGGGCGCTGCTTGCCAACAAGGTCGCCGTGCCGATGTACCGGTCCGGCATGTTCACCAACGCCGAGTACCTCGAAGCGCGTTTCGGTCTCGCCGCCCGGGTTGCCTCCGCGCTCGTCCAAGCGCTCTATCGCACGCTCGTTCTAGGCATCATCGCCAACACGCTGTACTTGGTTCTGGCGGTTGTCGGCGGATGGGGCGGTGCGGCGTGGTGGGGCGTCGCGGCCATCGCGGCGCTGGCTTCCCTGTACACCGCGTTCGGCGGGCTGCGCTCCGTCGCGATCACCGACGCCATGCAGAGCGTCGTCATGTTTGCGTCGTCCGTGGCCCTCTTTCTGGCAGCTTGGGCAGCCGTCGGAGGATGGGACGGCATGGGAAGGAGGCTTGACGCGCACGAGCAGGGCCTCTCCACGGAGATCCTGCGTGTCGGCGGCGACGAGGTCTCCGCGCGGTCCGTCGAACGCGAGCCGCCGGAGACGGTCAGGCGCAGGCTGCTGCTGGGCGGCAGCCACGACGCGGAGGCTGAGGAGATTGTCGTCAGGTCGCCCGCTTGGCTGGCCGCGTTCGCCTGGATCATCGTCGGGCTGAGCTACGCCATCGTCAACCACACCCAATCAATGCGGCTCTTCGGGGCGCGCTCCGAATGGGACATGCGCATGGCCGTGGTCGCCTCCGGCCTGATCCTGGTCGCTGCGAACTTCACGAATCTGATGATCGGCGTGATGGGGCGGGCACTGTATCCGGATCCGGGCCTGATGCCGCTGGAACCTGCGCTGCAGGTTCGCGACTCGATCTTCCCCCTCCTGGTCAGTGAGCTGACCTCGACCGGCCTGCGGGGCCTTGTCGTAGCGGGCGTGGTCGCGGCTTCGTTCTCCACCTTTGATTCGATCGGGTCGACGGTGCCCTCGCTGCTGGTGCGAGACGTCATTGCGCGCGTATTCGCGCCGGACCGCGGCGACCGCTTCTACGTAGCGGCGAGTCGGCTGCTCACTCCGGTCGTTATCCTCGGCTCGTTCGCCTTCGTGCCCATGCTGCGCCAGGAGCGGGGCATGCTGCTGGTGTTCCACGACTGGGTCGGTGCCTTCGTCGTGCCCCTGCTTGCGGTGTACCTAATGGGCTCGTTCACGCGGGCCCATAGGTCGAGCGCGGTGGCGGGCCTGGCGGCCGGGATTCTCTACGGCACGGCCAAGCTGCTGGCCCCGTTCCTGGCGATGCGCTTCGGAATCGCGATTTTGCCGCCGATCCTAGTCAACAACTACGTCGGCACGGTGTTCGGCCTGCTTCTGAGTGCGGGCGTGATGGTCGGCGTGACGGCGGTGCGGGGCAGGGAACCCGCGGGGGCTCTCCGCATGGGTGCAGGGACCGGGTGGCTGGGCCGGAGCCGCGTCCCGAGTGCATGGGCGGGAGCGGGGGGCGCGCGACGCAGCCAGTTCGCTGCGGCCTTGGGGGCGGTGGCGTTTCTGATCGGAGCCGCGCTGAGCTTCGTCGTATTCTGGTAGGCCTCGCGCCGGAGCGGTCTCGCCGAACCCTCGGGCCAGCAATGGCGGCTTGCGCGGGGGGCAATGCGAATCCGGGACATCGAAGTCATCAATCTTCACTTCGAGTACCCGCCGGACCGTCGATTCCGCTATGCGGGCGGTGTCTGCACAGGACGCCTGACCAGCTTGGTCAAGGTCTACACCGACGCGGGCTTGATCGGGCTTGGGTCGGTCTACTCGCATCCGGGCTTGGTCCGGGAAATCATCGAGGGCCACCTTCGGCCAATGCTGGTGGACGAGGACCCGCGGGACATCGACCGCTTGTGGGATCTTTGCTACGGGCTTACGCGGTGGTACGGACGCAAGGGCGCGGCGATGTCGGCGGTCGGCGGCATCGACATAGCGCTGTGGGACCTGCTGGGCAAGGTACGGGGCAAGCCGGTTTGCGAACTCGCAGGGCAGTGCCGCCAGGAAGTCCCGGCCTACGCCAGCGGCCTGCTGTGGAAGGACAGCGTCGACGAGATCCAAGAGGAGGCTCGGCGCCACGTTGCGGATGGCTTCCGCGCGATGAAGATGCGACTCGGCCGCGAATGGGCGTACGACTGCGACGCGTTGGTCGCCGTGCGCGAGGCGGTCGGTCAGGACGTCACCCTGATGGTCGACGGCAACGCCTGCTACTCCTTGGATCAGGCGCGCCGGATGATGCCGAAGCTTACGTCCTCCAACGTGTTCTGGCTGGAGGAGCCCTTCGCGCCCGAAGATCTCAAGTCGTTTCTGGCGCTCCGCCCGCAAACAGTGGATATCCTGCTGGCGGCCGGGGAGAACGAGTTCGGCTTGCAGGGCTTTCGGGAGTTGATCGACTCCGGCGCGGTGCAGGTCGTGCAGCCGGACTGCTGCCGATGCGGGGGCTTCAGCGAGGCTCTGCGGGTCGCTCGCTCGGCATGCAAGGGAGGCTTGGCGGTGGCACCCCATACTTGGAGCGACGCCGTGGCGCTGGCAGCCAACATGCACTTGGTGGCGTCGGTACGCCGCGGACTGACCGTTGAAGTCGACCGCACAGGCAATCCATTCATCGACGATCTGCTAGCCGAGCCGCTTCGGGTCAGCAACGGCTCGATTCGGATGCCGCGGAAGCCCGGGCTCGGTATCGATCTGGACGAGGACCTGGTGGCGCGCCATACGATTCCAAGAGGCGCTTCTATACCGCCGGGGAACTACTCGGACATGGTTTTCCGGTAGGAGTTTCCTGCGATTCGAGCGCCCGCTGGCGTCGTGGTGCACGGACGGTCAGCGACGGCCTCGGGGGCTTCGGAGACTAGTACGTAGTCCATGTGTCGAGCAGTGCCGCGGGCAGATCCGGGATCGGGCGGTTCGGCGTGAAGTGGGTCGCCAGGTAGCCGTAGAGGGTGTTGAAGTCCTCGTCTCCCAGCGCTTCGACGCGCTCTCTGTGCTCGATGCTGTTGCGGTGCCACGCTGCCTTGTCCATGCGGAGCACGAGAATCGGCACCAGCACGTGGTAGCTCTGGCAGTTGTCCAGCAGCAGTTCCCGGCCCCGTCCCTCGGGCAATACGTCCCGAATGTTGAACGCCTTAGAAGAGGGCTCCTCGGTCACGGCCGGACTGTTCGAGGCTGATCCAGACGGGGCTTCCGAAGTGCATCCGGTCAGCAGGGCCAGCGAGACCGCGCAGGCCCGCTACGCGAGGCTCGAATCCACGCCGCCGGCGCGCCTGCGCTCAGAACGGCGTGCAACCGCCCTCCAGAAATTGCGGCGGGACCGTCGGCTCCGGCTTGGTGTCGTTGAAGTTCTCTCACAGGTACGCGAATAGTGCGACGTAGTCCTCGTCGGCCATGTCGGCGACGCGGTCCCTGTGATCCGTCTCGAGGGCCTTCCAGCGAGCTGCCGTCGGCTGGCCGATGGCGGAGCAGGCGACGGCGTGGCAGCTACCGCAGGAGTCTATGACCAGCCCCCGCCCCAAGCCCTCGGGGAGTATCTCCGCCAGCGAGGTCGGCCCGGACGCGGCCGCTGGCTCGGTGGGAGGGGTGGACGGAGCAGCCTCGTCGGGAGTTCCGGCACTGCCGCAGCTTGCGAGCATCGCAGCTGCCAAGAGCGCGAGCATGGCGGCGAGATTCAGCCTGCTAGTCGACTTCAGCCTGCTAGTCGACATGGACGTCCTCGGGCATGGGTCTGACCGGCTTGATGCGACCGTTCAGCGAGAATACCGGAACCGCGATTTCCGCCCGGGCCGCAGCGGAAGGGAATCCTTCCTCCGCAAGCCGTCGCAGCGCGTCGCTAACCGGGCCGTCGTAGCACTGCTCGCTGCATCCGTCGCAGACGTACGCGGGGATGTCTTCGACGATAGCGACTCGGCTCCCTTGCCAGACTGCAGTTCTGACGGTCTTTGGAAGCATCCCCTCGCCGCAGCGAGGACAGCGGACGTCCGATGATTGCGCTTGGACTGCCGGCACTTCCATGCTGTGCGGATCCCGCGTCGCGGGACCCGAAGGTACTCAAGCATAGGGAATTATATATCTGAGTGCCGACAACGCCATGTCCGACTAGAACTGCTGTGAGCAGGGAGGTCGGTGTCGAGCTCGGGTCATTCGAGTGCGGTCGGGACGGGCACAGAGGGGTGGGATCGTATCTGAATCGAGCCTGCCAGCGGATTGGACGAGGAACGGACTAGAGAGGCCGCCTCGCATGCCCCGGTGGAACCCGGTTGGCGGTGGCAGGGCACCCCTTGCAAGCCGCTTGCAAGCCCTGCGAGGGCCGAAGACAGCGGATCCCCGGCGCTCGACGGCCTGCATGGACGGGCCGGACCGGACCGGGGTCGCGCCGGGGCATTCCGGATCCGGTGCGCCCCTCGTACCGAGCGTGCAGCGCACCGAGCGTGAAGAGCGCGCCCGCAGCGGGCTGCCGCGCTCGGCGCGGCGGGCGCCGCTCGGGCCGCGACCGCGGCCTTGCCGGTCAGCTGCCGGTAGGTCAGCGTCCGGCCGACCAAGCCCCGCGCCATGCGCCGCATCCGTTCCGCCGTGTCGCAGTCGCGGTCGTTGTAACGTCCCGCGAACTCCGTGAGGTAGCGGCCGAGATGACGGACGCTCATCCGGTGATAGGTTCCGTACAGGCCGCGCTTGAACAGGGACCAAAACGATTCGATGCCGTTCGTATGCGCCGCCCCGCGCACGTACTCGCCGCCGGAGTGCCTGACGGCTTCGTGCGCGAACTCCGCCATGCCGGCGCAGGCCGCCGCCTCGTCGGAGCGGACCTGCGCCCCCGGCGCGACGCGGGCGCGCACGAAGCCCTGCAGGTCGCCCTTGGCGGTGCCCGGCAGCGGCCGCGCGGCCACTGCGTTCGTGGCGCGGTCCCGCGCCCCCGCCACCGGGGTCTTGCCGACGGGCCCGCGCCCGGCGCGGGCCTTCTTCCTCTCGTGCTTGTTGCGCTCCTTGCCGCCGACGTAGGTCTCGTCCACCTCCGCCGGGCCGGCGAACAGGCCCCGATCCCGCTCCCAGCAGGCGCGGATGCGGTGCGCGAGGTGCCAGGCCGACTTCCGGCTGACGCCCGGATCGCGGTGCAGCTTCATGCTCGAGACGCCCTTGATGCCGGTGGTCAGCAGGAACCGGGCGACGGCCCGGGTGCGGTAGCCGAGCTTGGTGTCGGCCGTCACGCTGCCGGTACGCACGGAAAAGCGCTTGCCGCAGCCGCGGCAACGGTACGGCATCGAAGGGTGGGCCGTGCCGGACTGCACGCTGGAGCCGCGGCAGCGGAGGCATGCCGGACCGTCGGGCCAGCGCATGGAGGCGAACCACTTTCCCGCGGATTCGTCATCGCGGAACATGGCGATCACTTCAATCAGAGTGATGCCTTTACGAAACCACTTCCCGGGACCTTTCTGCTTCGACTTCTTCAACGAAGACCTCCTATATTGGAACTATTCTACCAAGAAACACTACCGGATTTCAACGGAACTACGGAAGAAAAAAGAAAATATCTAGTGGCATGATAATTTGTCGGCTTGGTTCCCTCAGCACTCAGATATATAATTCCCATCGCGACACTGCTTGGTCAAGTCGCTAGGACTGCCTGCGCAACGTCCGGCCGCATCTCGCCCCGGGAGCGGCCCTTGAACGCTCTGAGTTCAGATCTGTCGAGCGTGGCTCCGGCATCCGGGCGCGGTGCTTCGCGGCTCGAGGCGGACCGAGCCCTCGCGGCCAAGCGCCTCGCCGTGGAGCGCGGGGGCTCCCGTGAGATGATCGAAGTGCGCCGCCCCGTTTGTCGGTACTAGCCGTGCGCTCGGAGGTGGGGGCTGGTGTCGACAGCCGCGTCCTAGGTGCGCCCGCAGGAGGCTTGCGACTCGCAGCAGCAGCGCCTCCGCCGCGACCGGGCCGCCGGACTCGGAACGAGCCGATGTCTTCTACGGTCCCCCGGCACGCGCCAACGTTGCGTGTCGCGGAATACCTTGAACTGTCCTGGGCAAGCGTCGGGAACTGCGTCTCGAGCCTGAGATAGAGCGGCCAGTCGCGTCACCTGAACGTAACCAACCTTGGCGACCGAGCCAGATGCGGCAATTCGTTGAAGCCGTCCAGCGAGACTCGAGAGCCGCTGTACAAGAATCGGGTCAGCGACGTGTTGCGCACGCGCCAGTTGACCTCCACCGCCGCATTGGGCGAAGCTCCCAGGGTGGATTGCACTGCGACGCCGATCGGACCTCCCGACGTGAAGGCGACCACGCGCCTGCCTCCGGTCTGGCTTTCGCGGATTTGCCGGAGGGCCGTCGCCACCCTCGACCTGAAGCTCTCCCAAGGCTCCAAGCCAGGCTCTTCAAGCGTCCCGTCCACCCATCTCGCAACCAATGCTTCGAACATCCGCTGGAACCGCCGGTTGCGGTCCGAAGACTGCGAGTTGGCAATCCAGCTGTCCCACCGGGGCGCGAACTCCGAATCCCGGCCCGCTAGGCGAGGGGCGATCTCCGCAATCAGATCCTGGGCATCGTACTCGTTCAGGCCGGGCAGGACGATGGCTTCGGGGAATTCCTTGCCCTCCTCGCGGAGCGCGGAGGCTGTCGCTTGGTACGATTCGCGCTGCCGTCGCAGCGTTCCGTGGTAGGCGGCGTCGAACCGCTCGTCAAGCTCGGCCCAGTACCGACCCAGGAGGCGTGCCTGCTCCCATCCAATGGGCGTCAGCCGGTCCGGGGACTCTGTGAAGGCGCTGGCTTGGCCGTGACGGACGAGTACGAGGGTGCTCATGGGGCGGGTGGTGTTTGCGCATGCGCTCGAGGAAGCGGGCGGCCGACCGACGCCCGCCGCTCCCTGGAACGTCAAGGCTGGGCCCGAGGATCGGTTGTCGCAATCTGGTGGAGGTTCCGCGGCTCGTGTTGGCGACAGCGCGGGATCTGCCGAGATCTCCGCGCCGCAGTCCCCGATCCGATTCAAGTCTTCCCGGCGCGATGATCAGGAGGAGCGATGGTCTGTCGGGAGCGTCCCGGGGGGCGCCGTTGGCAACATCGAGATTGTCGCACGTGCCCGAGGGGCTTCCGTCGCGCCTGCGACGGGTCCACCTCCCGCAGCAGCGTGATCAATGACCGGCACCGGTAACAGACTCGTAGCGGCTGTCGAGACCTACTTTTCCGATCTCCGGTCGGTGCGCGGGACGGGCGGCGCGACCCAGGAGCGCTCGAGATACGGCCCGCTCTCGACCCTGCTGAACCACGTGGGAGCGACGCTCAAGCCAAGGGTTTTCTGCGTCGGCGAGATCGCCGACCAAGGCGCGGGTCATCCGGACTTCGGTCTCTATACGGTGGGGCAGGTGCAGAGGGGCCGGCCCCGCGGGGGGCAGGTGCCGGAGCGCGGGGTCGTCGAGGTCAAGTCCGTCGGAGATGACGCTTGGCTGACGGCGGCTGGCGACCAGGCCGGCCGCTACTGGCAGCGGTACCGACTGGTGCTGGTGACCAACACGTGCGATTTCGTGCTGGTGGGCGAAGATTCGTCCGGGCGGCCGGCGAAGCTGGAATCTTTCCGTCTGGCAGACAGCACGGCGGCATTCGAGCGCCAGCTGCTTCGGCCGCGGGCATTCGCCCGGAAGGTCGGCGCGAGTCTCGCCGAATATCTCTGCCGCGCGCTGGCCCATCGCGCGGCTCTCGTCGAGCCGAGGGACCTAGCGTGGCTGCTAGCGTCGTACGCCCGCGACGGGCTCGCCCGAGTCGAGGCGGCCGGCGACGCTGAATCCCTCCGGGCCGTGAGGACGGCCCTCGAAGAAGCTCTCGGCGTGCGTTTCGAGGGGTCGCGGGGAGCGCAGTTCTTCCGTTCGACCCTCGTGCAGACTCTGTTCTACGGCGTGTTCTCGGCATGGGTGCTTTGGTCGCGACGCCTGCGGATCGACCACGGACCGCTGTTCGGAGACGGTTACGACCCCGCTCGCTTCAGCTGGCGCGAGTCGGGCTGGCACTTGCGCGCGCCGGTGTTGCGGGCGCTATTCCAGCAGCTGTCCGATCCCGGCCGACTGCAGCAGCTGGGCCTCGTGGAGGTGCTGGACTGGACGGCGGCTGCGCTTGACCGGGTGAATCGGCCCGCATTCTTCGGGCGCTTCGACGAGCGGGAAGCCGTGCCCTATTTCTACGAGCCGTTCCTCGAGGCGTTCGATCCCCGCCTGCGCAAGCACCTGGGCGTCTGGTACACGCCTGCCGAGGTGGTCCGCTACATGGTCGCCCGCGTGGACAGGGCGCTGCGGGACGACTTGGGGATCGCGGACGGGCTCGCCGACGGCAGGGTCTACGTGCTGGATCCCTGCTGCGGGACCGGGGCCTATCTGGCCGAGGTACTGCGTCGCATCGCAGCGAATCTCGAAGGGCAAGGCCTGGGTGCGCTCGCGGGCGCGCAGTTGCGGCGGGCGGCGACCGAGCGGATATTCGGATTCGAGATCATGCCCGCGCCGTTCGTGGTGGCGCAGCTGCAAGTCGGGCTCACCATGCTGGATCTCGGAGCGCCGTTCGCTGCCGACGGAACCGACCGAGCGGGGGTGTTCCTAACGAACGCGCTAACCGGTTGGGAGCCGCGGTCGAGCAAGCCGCTGCCGTTTCCGGAGCTGGAGCAGGAACGTGATCGCGCCGAGCGGGTCAAGCAGGAAACACCGGTCCTCGTGATCCTCGGGAACCCGCCGTACAACGGCTTCGCCGGCATGGCGGTAGAAGAGGAACGGGAGTTGACGGAGGCGTATCGCGTGACCCAGCGCGTGCGGCGGCCCGAGGGCCAGGGTCTCAACGATCTCTACATCCGCTTCTTCCGGATGGCGGAGCGTCGCATCGCCGAGAATACGGGCAGCGGCGTCGTGTGCTTCGTTTCGAATTACTCCTGGCTCGACGGACTGTCGTTCACGGGGATGCGGGAGCGCTATCTGGAGGCGTACGACGAAGTCCGCATCGACTGCCTGAACGGCGACAAGTACAAGACCGGAAAGCTCGCGCCGGACGGCACGCCGGACCCGAGCGTCTTCTCGACGGAGGACGATCCCGTGGGCATACAGGTCGGCACCGCCATCGCGACGCTGGTGCGCAAGAGAGACCATGCGCCGGCTGACTGGATCGGATTCCGGAACCTGTGGGGTTCGGATAAGCGCGCGCTGTTGACCAGGACGGCAGAGGAGAGTCCCGCCTCGCTGTACGACCGCGTCGATCCCGTGCTGGCGCTGGGCCTGCCGTACGTTCCCGCGGCTGTCAGTAAGGGTTGGTTCGACTGGCCGGCGCTGCCGGACCTGTTTCCGGTGTCGTTCCCAGGAGTCAAGACGAGCCGGGACCGGTTTCTCGTGGACATCGATTTGGACCGGCTGAGAGCGCGGATCGGCGACTATTTCGACCCGGCTCTGAGTCACGAGGAGATCGGGCGGCGCTACCCTTCCGCGATGAAGAAGACAGCCCGTTTCGATCCACGAGCAGTGCGGAATGCGCTGGTCGCGCGCGGGGGCCCGATTGAGTGCGGATTCGTCCGCTACGCCTACCGGCCATTCGACATCCGCTGGCTGTACTGGGAGGGGGACACAAAGCTGCTTGACGAGAAACGGGCTGACTATCGAAAGCAGGTGTTCGAGGCGAACACTTGGATAGAAGCCCGTGAGAGGGAAGCCAAGGAGGGATTCTCGCGCGGAACCTTGGTCCGCCGCCTCGCCGACAATTTCGGCAGCGGGCTGTCGAGCTTCTTTCCGGCTCGGTTGAGTGCCAGCGGCGGTGGCCTTGAAGCTGGCAGTCTAGGACGTCCGAATCTTTCGGTAGCGGCGCGCCAGTATCTCGACCGAGTGGATGCGGACGTGGCGGACCTGATTCACCATTCCCTCTCTGTTCTGCACGACCCCGGCTACCGCGCGGCCAATGCCGGAGGCCTCCGCATGGGATGGCCCCGCATTCCGGTCCCCGGCTGGCCCGACGGCCGGGATGCAGGATCGGCCGAGACTCTCGCGGAATCGGCTGCGCGTGGCCGGAAGTTGGTCGGCTTGCTTGATCCCGAAGTGCCCGTGCCCGGGGTTACGCACGGCAGCTTGCGTAGCGAACTCGCCGGAATCGCCGTTCCTGCGACTGTGAATGACCGCAACATGACCGGAAGCGACTTTGTCATCACCGTCGGTTGGGGCCACTACGGATCGGGCGAGGCCGTCATGCCTGGCCGGGGCCGAGCCGTTGAACGCAGTTGGTTCCCGGACGAGCGGTTGGCCCTCGGCGATGCACTGCCCGCAATAGGACAGTCCACGTTTGATGTGTATTTGAATTCTCGTGCCTATTGGCGCAACGTCCCGGCGGCTGTGTGGCGTTACAAGCTGGGCGGCTACCAAGTGCTCAAGAAATGGCTCTCGTACCGCGATCGGGAGGTCTTAGGGCGTCCCCTGCAGGTGAACGAGGTCCAATTCTTCGCCGAGACAGCGAGGAGAATTGCAGCGATCATTCTTGCCACGGCATAGACAGAATTCAGGAAATCCTACAGTTCTCTCTTTGATCGTTCAACCAAGAAAATGGATCGTATTCTGCCGTTTCTTAGGCTGAAAGACAGTGTCAATCGCTTGTGTAATAAGGCGTAAGTCACGTTCAATGGACCGCAATTATTTCGGAAAATCCGGATACAATGTGCAAGTTATCGAGCGAGTCTTCAAGCAGGAGATCCATAGGAGAGCTTCCGTCCAATATAGAGTTTGGCTCACGCAGCCACTAGTTTTCAACCTCAAGACTTCGGAATAATCCGAAAGCAGTGCTTCGAATTCGAAGGAGATATGCAATTCTAGCCTTGATGTCGCTACTCCTGAGTTCAGTCAAGCCATCGAAAGGGAATTATTTATCTGAGTGCCGACGACGCCATATCCGGTTGGAAGTGCTCTGATCGGGGAGGTCGGCTCGGGGAGGTCGGCGCCCAGCTCGGGTTACTCGTGTGCGGCCGTGGTAGGCACCGAAAGGTGGATTCGCATCTGAATCGCACCTGCAAGCGGATTGCACGGCGCACGGGACTAGAGAGGCCGCCTCGCACGCCCCGGTGGAACCTGGCTTGCCGTGGAGGGGCACGCCTTCCAAGACGATTTCATGCCCTCCGAGAGCCGAGGCCGCTGGCCGCCCAGCACGGCAGCCAGCTCGTCCGGGCCTTGGCGACCACGCAGGCCCGATCGTCCACCACGCGGCCTCCAGCTCGCGACACTCGCAGCCTCCCCGCCGGCCAGCGGCCCCAGCGAATCGCCCGCCAGCACTGCCGAGCGTCCGTCCCCGTGCTGCCGCGGCCCTGTCCCGCTGTTCTGCCCCACGTGTCGCAAGCTCATGCACTCCCTGCGACATGCCGCACTCCGCCAGCGCGCCCGACCAGCCCGATCAACTGAGTAGTTTCCCACCCTCGCACGTGGAACGGGGCGTCCGTGCGCGGAGCCGGCTCCCGGCCTGCGAGCTCCCGCTAAGCGTTAGCGCGGCACCTGTGACATCCTCCGCGGGCTCGCCCGCGATCCGCTCCATCCGCCACAAGGCTCGGAGCACCTTGAGTCGTTCCCCGTCGAGACCGTCACTCCGGAGGCCTGTATCCGCGCCGGCTTCGGACGTCTTCGCAGCTCGGACGCCGGCTCGGGCTTGCTGAGTCTCTTCCTTCGGCTGCTGGGCGCGACTGTGCTTCTTGACCGTACACGCTATGGCCCTAACGTAGTATGCACCCTTGAAGGGCGCCTCCGGACCCAGATCCCCCCGCGCGGCCGTCGAAACCTTCGGCGGCCGGGCAATATGAGCGAGACTCTATGGGATGCCAGACAATTTCAATGGGAATTATATATCTGAGTGCTGAGGGAATCAAGTCGGCAAATTATCAAGTCATAATAAGATTTCATATTTATTCGGAATTTACGTTGACATTTTGTGGTATTTTTTGGTAAAATAGTTCCAGCAGGGGATACCATAAATGAAGAAACAAGGTCCCGGAAAGTGGTTCCGTAACGGCATCACATTGATTGAAGTGATCGCCATGTTCCGCGATGACGAATCCGCAGAAAAGTGGTTCGCCTCCATGCGCTGGCCGGACGGTCCCGCGTGCCCCCGCTGCCGCGGCTCCAGCGTGCAGTCCGGCGCGGCCCACCCTTCGATGCCGTACCGTTGCCGCGGCTGCGGCAAGCGCTTTTCCGTGCGCGCCGGCAGCGTGATGGCCGACACCAAGCTCGGCTACCGCACCCGGGCCGTCGCCCTGTTCCTGCTGACCACCGGCATCAAGGGCGTCTCGAGCATGAAGCTGCACCGCGACCCGGGCATCAGCCGGAAGTCGGCCTGGCACCTGGCGCACCGCATCCGCGCGTGCCGGGAGCGGGACCGGGACCTGTTCGGCGGCCCGGTGGAAGTGGACGAGACCTACGTCGGAGGCAAGGAGCGCAACAAGCACGAGAGCAAGAAGGCCCGTGCCGGGCGCGGGCCGGTCGGCAAGACCCCGTGGCGGGCGCGCGGGACCGCGCCACGAACGAAGTGGCCGCCCGCCCGCTGCCAGGCACGACCGAGGGCGACCTGCAGGGCTTCGTGCGCGGCCGCGTCGCGCCGGGCGCGCAGGTCCGCTCCGACGAGGCGGCGGCCTACGCCGGCATGGCGGAGTTCGCGCACGAGGGCGTCAAGCACTCCGGCGGCGAGTACGTGCGCGGGGCGGCGCATACGAACGGCAGCGAGTCGTTTTGGTCCCTGTGCAAGCGCGGCCTCTACGGAACCTGTCACCGGATGAGCGTCCAACATTCGGGCCGCTACCTCACGGAGTTCGCGGGACGGCGCAACGCCCGCAACTGCGACACGGCGGAACAGATGCGGCGCATGGCGCGGGGCCTGGTCGGCCGGACGCTGACCTACCGGCAGCTGACCGGCCAGGCCGCGGTCGCGGCCTGAGCGGCGCCCGCCGAGCTGCGCGCAGCGGCCCGCTGCGGGCGCACTCTGCACGCTCGATGCGCTTCACGCTCGGTGCGAGGGTCGCACCGGATCCGGAATGCCCCGGTGCGACCCCAGTCCGGCCCGGACCATCCACGCAGGCCGTCGAGCGCCGGGGAACCGCTGTCTTCGGCTCTCGGAGGGCACGCAATCGGCTTGCCAATCCGTGCCTCGTCAAATCCGCTGGCAGGTTCGCTTCAGATACGATCCCACCCTTCCGTGCCCACCGCGGCCGCACCCGAATGACCCGAGCTAGACGCCGACCTCCCTGCTCAGAGCAGTTCTAGTCGGACATGGCGTTGTCGGCACTCAGATTTATAATTCCCTTTTCAATTGGGGATTATATCTTAAAGTTACAAACGGGCTGAAAACCACTCGGAACCAAGCGTTTGGCGCACGACCCGGATCGGCCTGAAGAACGCCCGACGCAACTCCTCGTCCGACATCCCCGGCATGTCGCATTCCTTCTCCAGTTCCGCCTTGCTCGGCTGGTAGTCCTGCGGCGGGAGCACGACGGTTCGCGGTTCCGGGATGTCCGCGGGCGGGCGGGCGGTGCGTTTCATGGTCGGTCTCCGATGCGTTGCAGCTTCGTGCGAAGCACGTCCTCGAATTCCTGCCGGCGCACCGTTTCTGCCGACAGCAACTTGTCGCAAGAGGCTGCGAGCGAGAGCACTTCCAATGATGCGGGACAAGGCAGTAATCGTCGGTGACTCGGGGAACCCGCCAGACGATATCGCCGTCGTTCAGATCTTGCGATGGTGTCTCAGATGGACCGCCGACCGCCTCGAAGAACGGCACATCCACCGCGACCGCGAGCTTTGTTCCCCACCGGCGCGGGGTTGGCCCCTTGACCTGGAGTTGCGGCATGAGTCGCTTCGCACTCGATGACCGCCAGTCCGGGCGACGGCGCTCAATCGGCTCCGGCGGGGCCAGCGCCCCCCCCGCGCTCCGCTCGGCAGCCCATGGGGCTTGACGAGGTCACGGTAGCGGAGTCGCTTACCGCCCATGTCCTCAACGACCCCGCCCATCTGGTCGATGGTGTCGGATTCGCGGACGTTGTGGCGTCCCTGGAACTCGGTGACGTAGCGGTCTAGGCGCTTGGGCGACATCTTGTGGCAGACGCCGACATACCCGCGCTTGAACAGCGACCGGAAGGACTCCATGCTGCTGGTGTGCACCTGTCCCCGGCTGTCCCCGGACGAACTCCTTGACGCTGTGCTTGACCGCAGCGTGCGCCATCGGGAGACCTTCGCAGGCTGCCGCCTCGTCAGTGCAGACCGTCGCATCCGGGACGGTGCTGTCGATGACGAAGCTCTGTAGCGTGGGTTTGTCGGTGTTCTCGACGACCTGGGCGCGCACCTGCTTGGTGGCCCTGTCCTGCGCCCCGACCACAGCGACCTTGCCCGCGGCTCCCCGGCTCGCGCCTTCGTCGGCCAGCTCGCGGCGCTTGGCGTTGCTCATGCTGGCGCGCTTGCCGCCCATGTGCGTCTCGTCAACCTCGACCGGACCTGAGAACCAGCCCGCACCCGATGCCTTCGTCTTGCGCAGCCGGTGGAGCATGCACCACGCCGCCTTCTGCGTGATGCCGAGCTCGCGGTGCAGCTTCATGCTCGACACGCCCTTGAGGCTGGTGGCAAACAGGTAGATGCCGATGGCCCACACGCGGTACGGGAGCTTGGAGCTTTCCATGACCGTGCCCATCTTGAGCGTGAACATGGCTCGGCTCTTGCCGGTATTACAGTCCCGGCAGCGATGGGTCATGGACCGATGCTTGATGTTCGACTGGACGTTGAACGAGCCGCATCTCGGGCAGTGGGGGCCGTTCGGACCAACGGCGCTCGGTAATCCACGCCATCGCGTTGGCCTCGTCGCCGAACATCCCGGCAACCTGGAGCAGTGTCAATCCCTTGCGGTGAGCCTTGCCCGGAGCCTTCTGCGTCATCGTCCGCCCTCCCCGAATTGTGACTGCAGGGTGAGGGATGCCGCGGGCCAAGTCAACTGCTTTGTGACTTTAGGATATAACCTCCAATACAAGGGGGGCCTTAGCAGCATTGGCCCGCCACTAACCTCAAGCGCGCTGCTTGAGAGTACGCGTTAACATCCATACGTTACAGATCGAGAAGAACAGTTATTGCGGAATATACGTTACAGATCGAGAAGAACAGTTATTGCTAGTTTTCGTGTCGGCCGGAGTCTCTACTATGCAAGCTTGATATGTGGTTATTCCCCACGACGCGCGACCTACCCATTTTCTATAATATGTCTTTGTTTCATTTGGCTGCAATACGGGTATATCGCGTTCGGCTCCTCCCGAAAACCTCAGCATTGCAGGTCGTGAAGCGTTCGGACCGTTGTTGGTCACGACGACCGTCATATATATTGGAGATTCATCTAGACGAACGATAGATGGGGCATGGAGTTCGGTTCTCGTTATAGCGAGATCATATGGGGGGAACGGTCCTCCACCGAACACCGCTACAGAACTGGAGCAGTTGTTGCTGGTATCGGATTCCCCGGACACTGTGTCGACGCAGGTGCCGTAGTAGTAGGTTCCTCCAGTCGTTGGAGCTGTCAGAGTCATCGTCTGGACGATACTGCCAGAAGGGGACAGCGCGCCCACCGCGGCCGTGCCGACATGGGTGTCGTCGGTCGAGATCGTGCGGTCGGTCGAGCGGTAGAAGCGCAGGGTCGTGGCGGCGGCCGCGCCGGCTCCGCGGTTACGAACAGTGACCTCGACCCGGAAGGAGCTACCTGTCGTCGGACTGCTGTTGCTCACGGAGGGAGACTCGACCACCAAGTCTGACCTAAGGGCCTCGACTACGATTTGGCTAGAACTGGAGCAGTTGTTGCTAGTATCGGATTCCCCGGACACCGTGTCGACGCAGGCGACGTAGTGGTAGGTTCCTCCAGTCGTTGGAGCTGTCAGAGTCATCGTCTGGACGATACTGCCAGAAGGGGACAGCGCGCCCACCGCGGCCGTGCCGACAGGGGTGCCATCGGTCGAGACCGGGTAGTCGGTCGAGAGGTAGAAGCGCAGGGTCGTGGCGGCGGCCGCGGCGGTTCCGCGGTTGCTAGGCCTGGCTGTAAAGTCGAAGGACTGCCCTGAAACCAGATGGGTACTGCTGACCGAAGTCCCGCTTACGACCAGATCGACAGTGGGCATCACAGTAGTGGGCATCACAGTCAGGATGAAGTTGAGGGTGGCAATGTCCCCGTCGACGTCGCGGGCTGTGTACGTCATGCTGTACGTGCCGGCTGCCTCCGGCCTGCCGAATAGGTGGCGGAGGCGCGTGGAGGAGTCGAACTCCAATCCGGGCACGCTGGGAGAGAGACTGTAGGACAGCGTCCCGTCGCCCCCGCTCGCTTCCGGCAGAAACAGATTAAAAAAAGTTCCGGTCTGATTGCTCACTGTGGCAGTGCCGAAACTCGGCTTTTCCGGCGATCCCTCCACGGTCAGGATGTTATTGGAGGCGTACCTGTCTCTATTGCCGTCGATAGTCAGGACCCCTACCGCCCGGTATTGACCGGTCTCGGTAGGCGAGTACGAGCAGACACTGCCGGTCCGTTCCGTGCCGGGAATGTCGGTCCAGGGGCTGCCTTCGTCGTCCCTCCTCTGCCATTTCGAGCTCTCGTTCCATTTGCGAGCCATACAGCCGCTCAAGGTCCAATCGTACATCCGGACCTGCCCCACACGCACAGTCCAGACGGGTGTAGGTGTGTACGTTTCGCCGGATGGATTCGTCTCGCAGTCCCAGACGCATCGCTGGATGGCATCGCCACCTGCCGTCGCGCAGTTCTTCTGGCACAGCTGCACCTCTCCCTCGGCTGTTTTCGGCTGCGAGAAGTACCGGGCGCCGCGTGGCGGCACATCCCGTTCCCGCTGCATGCAGACGACGGATATCTGAGTGAGGGCGGGATTCATCGACTGCTGCGGTGGCGGCGGCGAATCCGGTGGCCGGTAGGGAAGCAGTCCGGCGAGGCTGCCCAATCTTGCAGGCATGGCAGGTTCCCGCAGCTTGGAAGGCCGTGCCCGGGCTGTCGGCCCGGCGGTGGCAGGCTGGCCGGATGCCACCACCATCATCCTCTGGTTGCCGCCGTCCTTGGGCTCCAGCCAGTCTCCGGGTGCGTAGCTTGCAGTCTGCGGACCGGCATTGTGGACAAGGAAGGTCTGGATGTCGTTCTGCCAGATCCCTGCAGGCGTGGTCACGGGCGCGATCTGCACCCCGGTGCTGTCCTGGCCGGATTCTTGGGGAGGCTCGTCCGGAAGCGTCAGCTCGTCCGGGAAGGTGTCGGTGCTGCTGCTTCCGGCCTTCAGGTCGAGGAACCTGCGGAGAGTAATCGGCCCCCCCTCCTCCCGCGTGATGGTGAGCTCGAAAGTGGCTGAATCCTCCGTGCCGAAGCGGATGTCAAAGACCCACCCGGTCCCGAGCAGGGACTGTTGCAGCGGGGTGGGGGAGGTTCCGTCAGCAAGTTCGCGAGTGAGCTCCCATGTGATTGTCAGGGTTGCACGGTTCCGTCCGATCTTCCTGTAGCTGTAGTCGTGGGCGAAAGCCAACGAGCCGCCCATGAAGGCCCTGTCCCAGGTGTCGCCGAGCAGGAGGCTTTGGACTCGGGAACTTGGATTGTCCGGATTCTCGGGTATGCGCAGTTCCAGTTCCGCGAAGTCCTCGGGAGCTATGTCCGACTCGACTTCCATGGCTGCCGACCAGGACGGCGGGATAGGCAGGAGAACCGGCAGCGAGCTTCCCTGCAGCAATGTGTCCGGCATGCCCGGCCATCCCGGCGAGTTCCCGTCCGGGTCGGCGACCGTCATCTGCATCCTCCCGGAGGGCTGGACATCCAGGGTGAAGACGAATGTCTTGCCGTCCCTTCCCTTGAACGTCAGAACGCCTCGAGCCGGACCGGTTCTCTCGTAGAAGTAGGATCCTGCGGCGTAGGTGATCGTGCGCGCGTCCGGATCGCGCTCGATCCTGTACGCCTTGCCCGGGACGAACTCGCAATCCGGGATGCCTGGCGGGCAGCTGAACCCGAGACCCGGCACGAGATCGTCCCGGCCCCATGCCAGCACCTCGAATTCCTCCTGCGAGCGTGGCGCTCTCGGGATCTCCTGCTCCTCCGCTTCCGGCATCGGCGGCAGGCGGAAGGAGGTGTCGAAGTCGACCGCGACACGGACGCCGGCGCCGAAGCACTCGTCACGGAACGATCCTGCTGTCAGCGACGAGTAGGCCAGCGAGACCTCGCAGCCCGGCTGGGACGGATCATCGAACTCCAGAGTGATCGTCCCGGAACGCGGGCCCGTGTTCGCATACCGGCAGGTGGCGTCCAGCGTCGAGCTTCCGGCGGTGTGGCGGCACCGTTCCGGGCTCAGGAACCGGTAGTTCCTCTCGGGCGTGCCGACAGGCCGGCGACCGACTCTCCGGAAGTGCTCCTCGGGATCCCGGGGCGCTCGCTGCGCAACCTGGGGGCTGACGATCTCCGATTCCCGCCATTCGCAGTCGCTCTCGGCCTGCAGAGGCCGGATCCGGAACTGGTGCGGGATGGCATTCAGCAGGCCGGTGTACACCGTTCCCGTCACCTCGCGGCCCAGCAGGGTCCTAGGGGTTCCCCAAATTCCGTTCGACCCCCGCCGCATCTCGACCTGGTAGCCCCAGACACGCGCATTGCCCTCGGTGTCTTCCAGCGGAGTCCAGCGGACGGTGACGCTTCTGTCTCCCGTAATGGTTCGGAAGTCCGGCGGAGCCATGCAGGAGGGTCCCAGGTCCTCGATCTCGATGGCCACGGCGATGGTGTCCGTGTTGCCGCTGCCGTCTTCCACGCCGACCGTCACGGAGTACCGGTTCTTGGTCTCGTAGTCATAGGTCACGCCGTCTTTCGTGCGGATCTGGCCGGTGCCTGCAACGATCGAGAAACTGCCGGCATCGGTGCCGCTCAGCGTGTAGGCCAGCGAACCGCTGCCAACGGCGGAAACCGGGCTCCCGACATTGACGCCGGCAAAGGAGTTCTCCGCAACGGATCTGGTCGTGAACGTGCCCTCGGACGACTCGAACGACGTACGGGTGACCGGCTGCGTCTGGGCAGCGAGGAACAGCGGGCCGGCCGCTGCCAGCAGGATCAGGAGCGAGATCCTAGTTCTGACGGGCGTCTCTTTCCGATACATTGCTCGATTCATGCGAACCGGGCCGCCCATGGCCAGCCATTATATCGAATAGTGCCCAAATTCCGTTCCCGCGATGCACGAGCATGCAACCGGTCCAGCAATCCGAACCGCCGACCGTCAGGCTGATCGACCCCGGCTGCCAGCCGACCCGCGAGGAGCCGGAGGAAGAGGACCTGCGAGCGGACGCAACGTTCGAAGAGGCGCTGCAGGCCATCACCCGGACGGTCAAGGTCGCATGCTGCAAGCCGAAGCGACCGCGCCGTTAACGGTCGACCCGCCACTCCGGCCGGAGGTCCTGCCCTCAACGCGGGTTCCGCTCGCGGTGGCGGTTCAGGATTGCCTGCGTGATCTCGGACGGATAGCGCAGCGGAGCGTCTTCTCGCTCGCAGGCGCTGTCCCCGTGACAGCGTTCTCTCGATCGACTCCAGCTAGCGGGACCCGTGCAAGAGCCTGCGCGGGAGGCGTCAGCGATCGCCAGCTGGACAGGCGGGCTAGCGGTGAACGGGGAGTGGCTGGCCTGGGCTTCCAGGCAGCGGGACGCCAGCTCGTCAGATCCTGCAGTCCGGTCGCAGACCGCCCTGTCCCGGCACGGGTAGACGCACGGCTCGGAAGCGGCCCGCGCTGCCAGTCTGCTCCCGGCTTCCTCCGCGGTCCTGCGGACCCGTCCCGTTCCCGGAAGGGTCGGTCGAGGCGCTTGCAACAAGGGCGGACCCGCCCTGGATGCCGTTGGCAATGACTGCGTCGGGGGTTCCGCCGACCCCGGACAGCCGCTCCCGGTAACAGGAACGTGTGCCGCCCGGTACACTCCCGGAGAGACTGCGACTCCGACCGGGAACGTCCCCCTGCCGCAGGAGTGCGTCTGTGCGCGCAGCGTCGCTGTGCAACCGGAGACCGCTGCCGCGACCAGCACTGCGCTGCCACTGCGCTGCATGGGAGGCATGGACGTCGAACGTCTGCGGGCCGCATGGCGGCTTCCTTCTGGCGCTGCCAGCCAGCGCCTGGCAGCAGGATTCGCGCAACCGGTCCACGCTTGCAAACGGACTGCGGACACTATTCAAGATAATCCCCTTTCGTAATTGTAATGTGCGCTGGCGAATTCCCGGCCATTGCGTTCCTCCTTATCCGTTGTGCTATACTCTTCAACGTTCGGTCGCACGGGCATTGTGGTGGTGCATGTGCATTTCTTTTCGAACAGCTCGGTGGGCTTTTTTGGGAATTATATATCTGAGTTCGGAGGGAACCAAGTCAGCAACTTATCAATCCATAACAAATTTCATATTTCTTCCAGATCTCCGTTGACATTCTGTGGTGTGTCTTGGCAGCATAGTTTCAGTATAGGATACCGTAAATGAAGAGAAAAGGCCCCGGAAAGTGGTTTCGTAAAGGGAATTATATATCTGAGTGCCTAGGCAACCGATTTTGCAAATTATCAGTCCATAAATTAATTTCATATTTCTTCCGGAGATCTGTTGACAGTCGGTGGAGTATATTGATAGAATAGTTCCAATATATGAGGTCGTCTATGAAGCAGAAAGGCCCCGGGAAGTGGTTTCGTAAAGGCATCACTCTGATTGAAGTGATCGCCATGTTCCGCGATGACGAATCCGCGGAAAAGTGGTTCGCCTCCATGCGCTGGCCCGACGGTCCGGTATGCCCCCACTGCCGCGGCTCCAGCGTGCAGTCCGGCGCTGCCCACCCTTCGATGCCGTACCGTTGCCGCGGCTGCGGCAGGCGCTTTTCCGTGCGCACCGGCAGCGTGACGGCCGACACCGAGCTCGGCTATCGCACCCGGGCCGTCGCCCTGTTCCTGCTGACCACCGGCATCAAGGGCGTCTCGAGCATGCAGCTGCACCGCGACCCGGGCATCAGCCGGAAGTCGGCCTGGCACCTGGCGCACCGCATCCGCGCGTGCCGGGAGCGCGATCAGGGCCTGTTCGCCGGCCCGGTGGAGGTGGACGAGACCTACGTCGGCGGCAAGGAACGCAACAAGCACGAGAGGAAGAAGGCCCGTGCCGGGCGCGGGTCCGTCGGCAAGACGCCCGTGGCGGGGGCGCGGGACCGCGCCACGAACGAAGTGGCCGCGCGGCCGCTGCCGGGCACCGCCAAGGGCGACCTGCAGGGCTTCGTGCGCGGCCGGGTCGCGCCGGGCGCGCAGGTCCGCTCCGACGAGGCGGCGGCCTACGCCGGCATGGCGGAGTTCGCGCACGAAGCCGTCAGGCACTCCGGCGGCGAGCACGTGCGCGGGGCGGCGCATACGAACGGCATCGAGTCGTTTGGGTCCCTGTTCAAGCGCGGCCTGTACGGCACCTATCACCGGATGAGCGTCCGTCATCTCGGCCGCTACCTGACGGAGTTCGCGGGACGGTGCAACGACCGCGACTGCGACACGGCGGAACAACGGCGGAACAGATGCGGCGCATGGCGCGGGGCCTGGCCGGCCGGACGCTGACCTACCGGCAGCTGACCGGCAAGGCCGCGGTCGCGGCCCGAGCGGCGCCCGCCGAGCTGAGCGCGGCAGCCCGCTGCGGGGGCGCTCTGCACGCTCGGTGCGCTCGGTGCGCTGCACGCTCGGTACGAGGGGCGCACCGGATCCGGCATGCCCCGGTGCGACTCCAGTCCGGCCCGGACCGTCCATGCAGGCCGTCGAGCGCCGGGGATCCGCTGTCTTCGGCCCTCGGATGGCCTGCAATCGGCTTGCAAGGGGTGCCCTTCCACCGCCAACCGGGTTCCACCGGGTTCCACCGGGGCATGCGAGGCGGCCTCTCTAGTCCGTTCCTCGTCCAATCCGCTGGCAGGCTCGATTCAGATACGATCCCACCCCTCCGTGCCTGCCGCGGCCGCACTCGAATGACCCCAGCTCGACACCGACCTCCCTGCTCACAGCAGTTCTAGTCGGACCTGGCGTCGTCGGCACTCAGATATATAATTCCCTTATTAAGCGCAGGAGCTGCATCTTCCTGTTACTCTTCTTGTTGGAATGGATCCCTGATGAAATCCACTGGCATGTCACACTCTGCTTCAATCCCAATTGAATCGCTCCAATCCAATTCTTCCAAGAGCTGATTAAATTGCCGCTTGCATGGCTGTCATTTATCCAGTTGGGGGTGATGGCCGCAGGGAAGCGTTCGACCGTCGTCTTCGCGACCAGTCGAATCCACTCGTGGCCTGTCTACGCGCTTGCGATCACGACAGCACGGAGTCGCTAGGATGCGCTCGAGTGCTTCGGTACCAGCCGCAAGCGGAATCCCCCGCGGCTGGCCCCGTGGACCAATGAGGCACATCCGCCGAGACCGCTAGAGGGATTGCGACGCTCCTTCGGTCCATTGAGGGGCGGTCTTCCGGGCAGCGGACCTCCCCGTCGCCGCCCGAGAGTGGCTCGTCGCTAAGCGGGGCCGGAACGGAACGCTAGGCCAGCAGCTTGTCTATGACGTTGCCGCCCACGTCCGTCAGCCGGAAGTCCCGCCCCCGGAACCGGAATGTCAGCTTCGTGTGGTCGATGCCCAGCAGGTGCAGGATCGTGGCTTGGATGTCGTGGACGTGGACCGGATCCTTAACGGTCGAGAAGCCGATCTCGTCGGTCTCGCCGATGTTCTGCCCCGGCTTGGTGCCGCCGCCCGCGAACCACATCGTGAACGCGTCGATGTGGTGGTTCCTGCCCACGGTGTCCCGGACCTCCCCCATCGGGGTGCGGCCGAACTCCCCGCCCCAGACCACCAGCGTGTCCTCGAGCATCCCGCGCTGCTTCAGATCCATGATCAGCGCCTTGCATGCCTGGTCCGCCGACAGGCATACCTCGTCCAGGTCCTTGTCGAGTGTCTCGCCCGGGCCTCCGTGGTGGTCCCAGCTCGAGTGGTAGAGCTGCACGAACCTCACCCCGCGCTCGACTAGCCGCCGAGCCAGCAGGCAGTTGTTCGCGAATGACTTCTCGCCTTGCTTGGCGCCGTACAGATCCAGAGTGGACTGGCTCTCCGTCGAGAAATCGATCAGCTCGGGCCCGCTCGTTTGCATGCTGTGCGCCATCTCGTAGGCCGCGATGCGGGTTGAGATCTCCGGATCACCGGCCATTTCCATGTTCATCCGGTTCAGATCGAGGATCGCGTCTACCGTAGCGGCTTGGCGGCCGCTTTCGTAGCCCGGCGGGCTGCTCATGTTCAGAATCGGCGCCCCGCCGCTCAGAAACGGGATGCCTTGGTGCGCCGTCGGCAGGAATCCGCTGGTCCAGTTCATCGCCCCCCCGCGCGGGCCGCGTGGCCCGGACTGCAGGACGACGAAGTTCGGCATGTCCTTGGCCTCGCTGCCGATGCCGTAGCTCACCCAGGCTCCCATGCTCGGGCGGCCGAAGAACGGCGTCCCGGTATTCATGAAGATCTTGGCCGGCGCGTGGTTGAAGTTCTCCGTGTGGACGGACCGCACGAACGTGACGTCGTCCACGATCTGAGCCGTATGGGGAAGGCACTCCGAGACCCACCGGCCCGATTCCCCGTGACGCGCGAACTTGCGGCGCGTGCCCAGGAGCTTCGGCGGCTTCCTGACGAACGACTCCATGAAGGCGAAGCGCTTGCCTTCGAGCAGCGACGGCGGCAAGGTCTGGCCGCTGAGCTTCTGCAGTTCCTCCTTGGGCTCGAACAGCTCGAACTGGCTGGGAGCGCCAGCCATGAAGAGGTAGATGACGCTCTTGGCCCGCGGCTGGTGATGGGTCCCGCGGGCCCCGCCGGACGAAGCACCGTACAGCGAGTCTCCGACGAAGAGCGAGGTGAGCGCGACCTTTCCCACGCCCACCCCGCAGTCCTCGAAGAGCTGGCGCCTAGTGCGCTGGGCCAGCATGGTGCGCTTGAGGTTCACGGTTGCCTCCTGGGCGGCTCTACTGGCGGGTCACGAACTCGTCCAGATTGATCATCACGCGCGCGGCAGCCATCCAAGCCGCGCCCTCGGAAGTCTCCGCGCCCAGAGCCTCCCGGGCGCCCGCGTCGGTCTCGAACTCGTCCGCCATCCTCCCGAGGAACGCGGCCAGCCGCTCTCTCTCGGGCGCTCGCGGGGGTCTCGCCAGGCAAACCTCGAACAGGTGCCGGATCCGTGCGTCCCGGTCGCTGGCCTGGGCGCGCACGCGCTGGGCCAAGCCGGCGGCGAACTCGGACTGCGACTCGTCGTTCAGCAGCGTCAGCGCCTGCAGCGGGGTGTTGGAGCGGTTGCGACGGGTCACGCTCTCCTGCGCGATGGGCGCGTCGAACAGCACCAGGCCTGGATGCGCGGCCGAGCGGCTGAAATAGGTGTACATGCCGCGTCGGAAGCGGTCCGGCCCCTCGTCGGCCTTCCAGTTCCGGTCCACTTGGGTGAACTGGCCCGCGCCTGCGGGCTGCGGCGGGTACACGCTCGGGCCGCCGATGACCGGTGAGAGCAGGCCGGAGGCCGACAGGGCGACGTCTCGGATCACCTCCGCCTCGAGCCGGACGCGGTTCTGGCGGGCCAGCAGGCGGTTGCTCGGATCGACCTCTGCCGTGTCGGCGCGGTAGGCGGACGCCTGCCGGTAGGTGGCGGAATGCAGGATCAGCCGGTGCATTTCCTTCAGATTCCAGTCCCGGAGGACGAATTCCGACGCCAGCCAGTCCAGCAGTTGCGGGTGGCTGGGTGCCGAGCCTTGGGATCCGAAATCGTTCTCCGTCTCGACTAGGCCGCGCCCGAAGTAGCGCTGCCAGACGCGGTTCATGGTGACGCGGGGCGTGAGAGGGTTGTCGTCCGACACCAGCCAACGGGCCAGCCCGAGCCTGTTGCGGGGGGCTTCGGCGGGCAGGGGAGGGAGCACTCGCGGCGTGCCCGGCTCCACCGCGTCACCCTGCCGAGTGAAATCGCCCTGGACGTGGATGTACGACGGTCTCGGCTCCGGCAGGTCGCGCATGACCATCGTCCATTCGATTTTCGGCAGGCTCTTGCTGGTCTTGGCAATCTCGCCCTGCTTGGCGTTGAACTCCTCGACGTGCTTCGAGAACACGCGGCGGAGCACCGCGTCCTGAATGGAAGACCGCTCGGCGGCGGGAACCCGGATGATTTCGCGGGCGCGCTCGATGTCGGGGGTGTCGCTGGGAGCGAATCGCTCCTCCCAGTCGGCCTCCAAGGACTTGCCAGCTCGTCCAGCTCGCCCTCGAGTCGCCGGATCTCCTCTTTCAGCCGGTCCCGCTCGGCCAGCACCTGCGGCTCGCCGAACTCTAGAAGCGGCTCCATCATGCGCGAGCGTCCCACGCGCTCCTCGAGGTTGCCGCCCAGCTCGTCAACGTTATTGAAGAAGGCGAACAGCCCGAAGAACTCGCGCTGGGTGATGGGGTCGAATTTGTGGTCGTGGCACCGTGCGCACGCCAGAGTCAGGCCGAGGAAGGCCGCGCCGGTGGTCCGGACTCGGTCGACCACCGCCTCGACCCGGTACTGCTCGAAGTCGATTCCGCCTTCCTGGTTAATCATCGTGTTGCGATGGAATCCAGTCGCCACGAGCTGGTCCTCGGTGGGCTCGGGCAGCAGGTCGCCCGCGACCTGCTCCACGACGAACCGGTCGAACGGCATGTTGTCGTTCAGCGCCTTGATGACCCAGTCGCGGTAGCGCCAGATCGATCTCGACCCGTCGATCGAGTAGCCGTTCGTGTCGGCGTAGCGCGCGATGTCGAGCCAGTGCCGGCCCCAGCGCTCGCCGTAATGCGGCGACTCGAGCAGGCGCTCCACCAGCCGGCTGTACGCGCCGGGCTCCGTGTCGCCCGCGAACGTGCGAACCTCCTCGGGCGTCGGGAGCAGGCCCGTCAGATCCAAGCTAGCCCGGCGGACGAGCGTTCGACGGTCCGCTTCAGGCGAGGACTTCAAGCCAGCCTCGTCGAGCCGCGCCAGCACGAATCGATCGATGGCGTTGGCCGCTCGACTCGGGTCCCGCACGGGCGGCGGCTCGGGCCGCTCTACGGCGCGGAGCGACCAGAGCGCCTCGGCGCCGACGGGATCGGAGCTGCTCTCGCCCCACGCGGCGCCGTCGCGGATCCACTGGCGGATCGCCTCCACCTCATGCGCCTCCAGAGGGCCCGTCGGAGGCATCTGCAAGGCGCCGGACCTCTCGATGGCCGCCAGCAAGACGCTGTCTTGCGGGCTGCCCGGCACGACCGCCGGGCCCCTCGCACCGCCCTGCAGCGCCGCTTCCCGGGACGCGAGCGAGAGACCGCTGGTCTTGACCTGCTCGCCGTGGCACGCCTGGCAGCGCGTCGCGAGCAGCGGACGGATCCTCTCCTCGAAAAAGCGGAACGAGTCGCTCTGGGCTGTCAGCGACGGCGTGGCGAGGAGAACGCCAAGGACGGCGGCCCTTCGAAGCATCGCTGACAATATACTACGGAGCGCACCGCGAGGGGCCTGGCCGGGCCTCGAAGTCGCGCGGAATCGCCACCGGTGATGCAGCTGTCGTGCGCCGGGAATACGCGCGGTCGGTGCGGCCTGCAGCCGACCTCGGGATGACGCCTCAGTTCAGGTAGCCGGCGATCAAGCGGCCCGCGTGATCGGCCTCTTCCAGTTCCAGGCCCGCGACGACAACCACGTACCTGTTCTTCTGGAACACTAGCGTCGGCGTCTCTCCGTCCATTCCGTAGAATCCTCCGAAGTGGGCGATGAACTTGTGATCCGCGAGGATAGTCCGGTAGTCCATGACTAGGAACGTCGCCTGCTCGTTGTCGCGTCGCAGCGCGAAGAACACTTCGTGCCTCTTGCCGTTACGCTCGTAAACGGCGAAGTTCCCGCCCGGCATGAAGTCCTTGCCCCCTAGGCTGCTCTCGACGACCCTCGCCTCGACCAGCCCCTCCTTGTGGAAGCGATGCGTTTCGTCCCGGACTTGCTCGGCCGGTGCCGCCTTCCTGACCGGTTCCGCCGCGGGCTGTTCCCCGGGGCCCCCGCATCCGGCGGCCAGGATGACGGCGATCATCGATACGGTGCGGATCATGCCCTGTCCCTCCGAGCGTCCGATGGCGGACGGACTTATTGTAGCCCCTCAGGGGCGATTTCTCGCGGCCCGGGCATTTTTCGGGCCGGCCGAATCTGGTCTAATGGACTGCACCGAAAGGGAGCGCGCCTCCCCGGGGCGGGCGCGCCGAATGGAGCGGTCGAGCAGTGGCGGACCAACTCCAGCTGTGCATGTTGAAGAACGACACGGACGGTTGGAACCTGTGGCGCCGGAACAACCCCGGCGTGCTGGTCGACCTGCGCGAGGCGGATCTCTCCAACTCGGACCTGAGTCTGACCGACCTGCGTGACGCGGATCTGCGCGGCGCGACGTTCGTCATGGCGAACCTGATTGGCGCCGACTTGCGCGGGGCCGACTTGCGCGACGCCAACTTGGTCGGAGCCCGCATGATCGGAGTCGACATAGCCAACACCGACCTGCGGGGTGCGGACATCCGGACCGCCGAGGACCTCACCTCGGAGCAGCTCGGGCGGGCCCGCGGGGACGGGACCACCGTTCTCCCCGAGCCACTGGAAAGGCCCGCGGCCTGGTCCGACTGACGGGGCGAGTCTCGCCGCTACAGTCCACCTAGGATCGCTTCGGTCATCTGCGAGCAGCTCAGGTTGCCGCCGAGGTCCCGTGTCCGACAGGCGGGGTCTCGCAAGGCCGCCTCGACCGCGGTCCGGATCGCGCTCCCGTAGGCCCCCAGTCCCAGCCAGTCCAGCATCATGGCCGCGGACAGGATCGCGGCGGTTGGGTTCGCGATCCCTTGGCCGGCGATGTCCGGAGCGCTTCCGTGCGCCGGCTGGAACACGGCGTGGCGGTCGCCGATGTCCGCGGACGGCGCCATGCCCATGCCCCCTACGATGCCCGCGGTCAGGTCCGAGAGGATGTCGCCGAACATGTTCTCCGTGACAATCACGTCGAACCGCTCGGGATCCCGCACGATGTACAGCGCGGCCGCGTCTACGTAAATCCGCTCGGTTTCGGTCCGCAGGAAGTCCGCGGCGACCCCGTCGAAGATCTCGCGGAAGAACGCCATCGCCGGAAGCACGTTGGCCTTGTCCACTAGGGTGACCTTGCGCCGCCTGCACTCCGCGGCATGGAAGGCCGCTCTCACGATCCGCTCCGTGCTGGCGCGGGTGACTCGCATCGCGTTCTCGACAGCGTCCGCGCCGGGCTCGCGCGGCCGCTTGCGCTCCCAGAACAGCCCCTCCGTGTTCTCCCGGAAGATCACTAGGTCGATGGCCCCGGCCGCCATGCCCTTGAGGGGCGTCAGCGACTCCTCGTAGAGGCGGACCGGCCGGATTCCCTGGTACAGGTCCAGCGCCTCGCGGATGTCGATTTGCGGAGCCATCTCGGTCCCGTCGGGCCAGCGGACATGCGGGAGGCCCATCGCCCCGAGCAGCGTCGCGTCGCATTCGCGCATGCGGGCGAGCGTCACCGCCGGCAGCGGGTCGCCTGTCCGCAGGTATTCCCCCGCTCCCGCGGAGTGCTCTTCGAATCGGAAGACAAGGTCGTCCGAGCAGGCCTCGACGGCCTGCAGGATCCTCACGGCGGCGCCGGTCACTTCCGGTCCGATCCCGTCCCCGGGCAGCAGCGCGATGCGTACGTGGCTCAATCGGTCCCCCGGTTAACTCGTTATCCTAACCGCATGGGCGCGGGCGTCCCGGATATCGAGTCTGCGGTCGAAGAGTTGTGCAATGGGCGGGGGTACCTGCTGCTGGAAGACTTCTATCCGGCCCGCCTGGTAGCCGCGGCCCGGGAACGGATCTACCGCCTCGTGCAGGAGGAGCCCGACCGGACCTCGCACTTCTACGGCGACGAGGTGAACGCCGCCCAGTCCCGCGTCTGGAACCTGCCGGCCAAGGGCGCCGCGTTCCGCGAGCTGTGCAGCGACGAGCGGCTGCTCGCGATCATGCGCCCGATCCTAGGGGACGACCTAATGCTGAGTTCCTTCGCTGCGAACGTCCTCCACTCCGGCGCGCAGGCGCAGGAGCCGCACGTGGATTATCCGTACTGGGACCTGCATGCTAGGAACCGGTGGCCTCGGTCGCTCAACGCCAGCTATCACCTCGCCGTCGAGTCGGTCGTGCCCCTCGACGAGTTCACGGTGGAGAATGGCGCCACGGCCATCGCGCCCGAGAGCCAGAAGCTCGCCCGCTGGCCGACTCCGGAGGAATTCGAGCAGCGCCGCATTCGCGCGACGATGCGTCCCGGCAGTTTGCTCCTGTTTCCGGCGCTGCTGTGGCACGCCGGCCAGGCGAATCGCTCGGACTCGTCGCGCGCGGCCGTGCTGGGCTCGTACACGGTGAAGTCGATCAAGCCGATCGAGGACTGGAGCCGGTGCATCGACCGCGAGGAGGCGCTTGGTTACGGACAGCCGATGCAGGATCTGCTCGGCCTGCACTATCCCTACCCGGCCGTCATGGACAAGCTTCCGGCGCGCAGCTCGGAGGGGGTCCGCAGCAAGGACTCGATCCTCTCGGCCGTCGGCCCGGCCCGGAACGGAGGCTAGTTCGTGAGCAATATCACTAGGCGGGAACTGCTGGCGGGTTCCCTCGCAGGCGGCGCGGCCGCCTGCGGACCGCGGTCGGCAGGTCGGCGGCCCAACATCCTGCTGGCCTATTCCGACGACCAGTCGTACCCGCACGCCTCGATCCTCGGCGATCCGGTCGTCAGGACGCACGCGTTCGACCGCGTCGCCCGGGAAGGCGTGATCCTCGAGCATTCCTACACCGCCTGCCCGTCCTGCACGCCGTCTCGATCCTCCCTGCTGACCGGTCGGCCGATCTGGCGGATCGGCGAGGCCGGCGTGCTCTACGGCACGCTGCCCCCCGAGTACCCGCTGTTCACGCATCTCCTCGAGGACTCGGGCTACCACGTGGGTTTCGTGGGCAAGCCGTGGGCGCCCGGGGATTGGCGGGCCGGCGGTTTGGAGAGGCACCCGCTCGGGAGGGAGTACGCCGACCGCCTCGAGCCGGATCCCCCGGACGGGATCGACATGAGGGACTACGCCGCCAACTTCGCCGACTTTTTGGATGCGAGACCGCCCGGATCCCCGTTCTTCTTCTTCTTCGGCGCCACCGAGCCGCACCGCGACTACGAGTCCGGCATCGGCGCGCGCAGCGGCTTGGACCCTGCCAAGGTCGAGGTGCCGCCCTACTTGCCGGACGCCCCGGAAGTGCGCTCGGAACTGCTGGACTACTACTACGAGATCGAGCATTTCGACCGCCACCTCGGGCGCATGCTGGACCTGCTGGAGAAGAGCGGCGAGCTGGAAAACACCTTGGTGGTGGTGACGTCGGACAACGGGATGCCGTTCAGCCGGACGAAGGTGACCCTGTACGACGGCGGCACGCGCATGCCGACGGCTGTCCGCTGGGGTGATCGGGTGCCCGCTGGGCGCCTCGTGGAGGACTTCGTCAGCCATGTCGACCTAGCCCCGACGTTCCTCGAAGTTGCCGGTCTCGAGCCGAATCCGATGCATGACGGCCGCAGCCTCCTGCCCCTGCTCATGGCATCCGGCGCGGGCCGCGGGGATCCGGGACGCGACCACGTGATTACGGCGATGGAGCGCCACACCTGGTGCAGGCCGGACGGCGGCACCTACCCGATGCGCGCGATTCGCACGCACGACTACCTGTACGTACGCAATTTCGAGCCGGAGCGCTGGCCCACGGGCGGGCCAGCATTCATTTCGTCCAACAAGGCCCCGCACGGCGACATCGACGACGGTCCGTTCAAGGACTTCATGCTGCGGCCCGAGACGCGCCGCGACTTTCCGCTGCAGTTCGAGGTCGGATTCGGGAAGCGCCCACTAGAGGAACTCTACGATTGCAGGGCCGACCCCCACCAGATGAAGAACCTCGCCCGAGACCCGGCGTACGATGCGGTCCGGCAAGAACTCTGGCAGCGGCTTGAGGCTGCCTTGCGCGAGGGCGGCGACCCCCGCATCCGGGGCGAGGACCCGTGGCAGAGATACGCCTACAGGCAGGTGGACGGATTCGGCGCGACGTTCAATCGGACGTTGAGTGAGGAGGAACGGCTCGCGGCGCGGGACCGCGGCAAGCACGCAGTTGGCCATGCGAGACCGAGCGCGGAGCGGTAGAGTGCGGAGCGAGCCGATCGACCCCGGCAGGCAGGCCAACTTGCCCATCAAGGTACTGGACTCAATACGCTGTTTCGCATTGGCTCGTGACGCGCTGGCGGACGTCCCGTAGAGTCCTTTTCGCCCCCAGAGGCCTCCGTCGTCGGCAAGAAGCGTGGCAAGCGAACCTACTTCTATGCCGTTACTTCCGGGCGCGTCGACGGCCAGCCCCGCATTGTCGAACAGCGTTGTCTCGGCACGGACGAGCGGATCGCCGCGCTCGTCCGGGACAAGACCGCCCCCGTGCATCTTGGCGCCATCGCGGTCGAGTTCGGCCTCCCGGCCGCCCTGTGGGTGGCCTCGCAGCGATCCGGCGCCTTCGAAGCCCTGCGCTCGGTCCGGCCGCTGGCACGCCAGGGCAGTCCGTCCCTGGCCCACTACGTGCTCCTAGCCGCTATACGTTGCGTCGGCCGGACGGACTCTATGACAGAGATCGCAGCACGGTACGGGAGCAGCGTGCTGCAGCGGCTGTGGAAGTTCCCTTCGGAGTGCTTCACCTCGCGGGCCATCTGGGGCCGCTTCGACACCATCGAGGTGAGCTGCGAGGGCGACGGCCGGCCGGCCAGCGACGACTTGCAGCGCTGCCAGGCCGCGCTGTGGGTGGCGTTCCGTTCCCGCCAGCTGGTCGGCGAGCGGGTGCTCGTCTACGACACGACAAACTCTCACACGTGGGTTGCTTCCCCCAACGGGCACAGCAACCAGAAGCGCAACGACCTGCGCCAAGCGGGGATCAGCTACGTCTTGGACGGTGGCTGCGGGCTGGCCCTCTGCCACCACCTGTACCGGGGCGGCCTAGCCGATGGCGGGGATCTGCCGGCGGCCTTGGAGTGCATCGGGCGCATTCTGGACGGTGCCAGCATCTCGCGCGATTCGGTGACGCTGGCTAGTGGCAAGGACTCGGCGGCCCTGCGGAACACGCTGGAATTGCAGCGGCACGGCTTGGGCTGGGTCTCGGAATTGCCTTGGAACGAAGTGCCGGAGCAGCTGCGCGGGCGCGGCCCCGACGGCGCCGAGGAGATCGGCGCGGGTGTGCGGGCGACGGGCGAGACCGCGTAGGGGCACGGGGCCGAGTACCTGCCCGTGACGCGGCACTCGTCCAACCTTCTCCAGCGAGCAGCTGCACAGTCTCGCCTAGTCGCAGTCGGAGTCGACCGCCTCGCTGCGGTTGCTGGCGCGCGAGGTGGCGCGGCCAGGCGCTCGGCACACCGAGGACGGCCTGCGGAGGCGCATCGAGACGTACCCGCGCCCGAACCATTTGGGGAGGCGCTGCAATGTAGCTTAGAGCGCGCGGGGACCACTGGCGGGTAGCCTGGCGCGTGGACGGGGAGGGCACCCTGCGCCTGCTGACCGAGCACTTCGGTCGTGCGGTGCTGGTCACGAACCGCTTGGACTGGACACCGCGGCAGATGGCGGAGACCTATCAGGGGGAATCAGGTCGAGCAGTTGGTCCGGGGCCTGAACGGCGAGGGCTGGGTCGGCTGTGGGCCGATGCACCGCCGGACGGACAGCAAGATCCGCTTCCATGCGTTCCATGCCAGCTGGGCGTATCGCTGCTGCAATTCCTCCGCCGGGAGGCCGGGCGGGCTTGGGCGGAACTGAGCGACATCCGGCAGTTCGAACTGCTGTACCCGTCGCGGGCGGAGAAACGGACCACCGCGAGTGGCCACCATGCTGTCGAAGGGCACTGTCTTGCAGCAGCGGTTGGCGGAGTAGCTGGGGTTCGAGAAACTGATTGGCTCCGGTGCTTAGTAATTCGTCGCAGAGCTTCCCCAGCCCTGCAGCGCCGGCGAGTTGCGATCAATTGATGTGTCCATTGAATATCCGCTAGACAGTGATCACAAGCCGCGTCAGTCTTCTCGGTCCAAGCCAAGCAATGCCAGACTGGACGAACCTCGGAAAGGGCTGTACCCCGGGCGCATGCTAGGAGCAGAGGCGGGTCCGGGGCATCCACGAACATTTTGGCACAGCGGGCAATGAGGGGCATTGGCGCCGGCGCTTGCGGGAAATGTGAGATCGGAGAGGGGCGTGATGGCTTGCGTCCGCCCCGCCACTGTTCCGGCGGCCTCCTTCTCCTTGCGCCAAGCGGGCCGACAGCGTGGCCTCGAGTAGGCGAGGCCACGGCGGTATAGAATCCGCATGGGCGTCGCGCCGTCGCGAAGTTTGGGCGGTGCCCGAGCCAGCCCGAGAGGGAGCCTCGAAACCAGCCGTGCCGCGTCGCCTTGCCGACATCTCCGTTCCACTAGAAGCCGGGATCCGCTCCGACCCGGCACCCATGCTGTCCGAGATCCACTACCGGGGCCACGCCGAGACGGCGGAGGAAGTTTGCCGGATCTTTCCCGGCCTGTGTCCGGAGCAGCTGCCGGACGGCGTCGGCTGGGCCGTCGAGGATGTGAGGATCTCGACCCATAACGGTACCCACATGGACGCTCCGTGGCACTACCACTCCACCATGGACGGCGGCGCCCGCGGGACCACCATCGACGAGATCCCGCTCGAGTGGTGCTTCCCAGCCGGGCGTCAAGCTCGACTTCCGGCACCTCGCGGACGGCCATGTCGTCGCCTCCTCCGAAATCGAGGCCGAGCTGAGGCGAATCGGCCACGAGCTGAGGCCCCTCGACATCGTGGTCGCGAACACCGCGGCCGGGGTCCGCTACGGACAGGACGACTAGCTGTCCAAGGGATGCGGCTTCGCGCGCGAGGCGACGCTGTGGCTGACGCTGCGCGGCGTGCGCGTGGTGGGGACCGACGCGTGGTCTTGGGACGCCCCGTTCCCGCACACCGCCGAGCGCTGGGGGCGGACCCGCGACCCGTCAATCATCTGGGAGGGGCACAAGGCCGGCCGGATCCGAGGCTACTGCCAGCTCGAGAAGCTCGGCAATCTCGAGACCCTCCCGCCGGTCGGCTTCCGGGTCGCCTGCTTCGCGGCCAAGGTCAAGAGCGCCTCCGCCGGGTGGACTCGCGCTGTCGCGATTATCGACGACTAGCCTCTCGCCTGTCAGAGCAGCTTTGTCGAGTCGAGCAGGATCGTCACGGGCCCCTCGTTCGCTAGCTTGACCCGCATCGTGGTCCGAAACACTCCCGTAGCGACCTCCAGCCCCTCCGCCCGGAGCAGCGCCACGTACTCCTCGTAGAGCGACTCCGCGAGTTCCGGGCCCGCGGCTCGGTCGAAACTCGGGCGCATGCCCCGGCGCACGTCTCCGAACAGCGTGAACTGCGGGACGGCCAAGACCGCGCCGCCCACGTCCCTGACAGAAAGCGTCATCCTGCCGTCGGCACCCTCGAACACTCGAAGTCCGGCTGTCTTGGCCGCCAAGTAGGCAGCGTCCTTGGACGTGTCGCCCCGGCCGACGCCCAGCAGCACCACCAAGCCCGGACCGATCCGGCCCGTGGACTCGCCGCCGACGCGCACCTCCGCCGAACTAACGCGCTGGACCACCGCGCGCACAGAGGATCTATTGTACCGGCGGGCCGGCGACGCGCCGTGAGTATGCTAGTCCCATGCGTCTCGTGATTCTGGCGTCGGTCGCCGCGCTCGGGCTATCTGCCCAGGTCGACCAGCGGCGCCTCGAGCAAGCGGCTTCCGAACCGCACAACTGGCTGACCTACAACGGCACCTACATGAGCCAGCACTACAGTCAATTGAAGGGAATCGACCGCTCCAATGTCGGCGACCTGGAGCTCGAGTGGGTCTACCAGGCTGCTTCCACCGACAAGTTCCAGACGACGCCCTTGGTTGTCGACGGGTTGATGTACCTGACCGAGCCGCCGAACAAGCTCGTGGCCTTGGATCCGGCCAGCGGGCGCGAGTACTGGGTCTACGAGCACGAGCTGCCCAGCCGCATCTATCCCTGTTGCGGACGCGTCAATCGCGGCGCCGCGATCCGAGGGGAGACCCTTTACTGGGGCACCCTCGACGCGAAGCTCGTGGCCGTGGACGCCAAGACCGGCGACAGGGTCTGGGAGACCGTCGTGGTCGAGGACTACGAGAAGGGCTACTCCCTCACGGTCGCGCCCCTGATCGTGCGGGACAAGGTCATCGTCGGAACCGCCGGCGGGGAGTTCGGCATCCGCGGGTACCTAGCGGCCTACGACGCTGACACAGGCGAGGAGGAGTGGAGGTTCTACACGATTCCCGGTCCGGGCCAGCCCGGGCACGAGACATGGGAGAACGACGCCTGGAAGACCGGCGGCGGCTCGATCTGGCTGACCGGATCCTACGACCCCGAGCTGAACCTGACCTACTGGGGCGTGGGGAACCCGTCGCCCGACTGGAATCCCGACGTGCGCCCCGGCGACAACCTGTACACCGATTCCGTCGTCGCCGTCGATCCTGACACCGGCGAGCTGCGCTGGCACTTCCAGTTCACGCCGCACGACGAGTGGGACTGGGATGCGGTGCAAATCCCCGTGCTGGCCGACCTCGAGTGGGAGGGCGAGCTGCGCAAGCTGATGCTCTGGGCCAATCGCAACGGGTTCTTCTACGTCCTGGACAGGGAGACTGGCGAGTTCCTGCTCGGCAAGCCCTTCGTGAAGCAGACCTGGGCGGCAGGCTTGGACGAGGACGGCCGCCCGGTGAAGATCCCCGGCCGGGGCCCCAGCCGCGAAGGCACCAAGACCTGGCCCGGCGTGCAGGGCGGGACGAATTGGTACGCCCCGTCGTTCAGCCCGCTCACCAGGCTCTTCTATCTGCCGGTTTGGGAGGGCTACTACTCGGTCTACTTCAAGTGGGACCAGGAGTACGAGCCCGGCACCCGCTACCTAGGGGGAACGCCCAAGAGCCCTGTGTCCGCGACCACCCGGCGGCGATTCATGAACTACACGCAGGAGGACGGGTACGGCGCGGTTCGCGCCCTCGACCCGCTGTCGGGAGAGCGGGTATGGGAGTTCTCGATGACCGACGTGAGCGACTCCGGCCTGCTGACCACTGCCAGCAACGTGCTGTTCTCCGGTAGCAGGGAGGGATACTTCTACGCGCTCGACGCCGCCAGCGGCAAGCGGCTCTGGGATCGGTACCTAGGCGGGCAGATCGCCGCGTCCCCGATTACCTACGCGGTCAACGGCAGGCAGTTGGTCACGATAGCTGCTGGCCACGCGGTCTTCACGTTCGGGCTGCCGGAGTAGCCGCTGGTCCCGAGCAGAGGAGGGTATTGTGGTGCGAATCGACGCCCGGCACGCGGCCGGGGTTTCCGTTCTGGGCGGCGGCCTGCTGCTCGGCTGCTCCCAGGAGGCCGCTCCGATGAAGCACTGGGTCTACTTCGGCACCGGCGCGAGCCACGTCTACGTCTCCGCCTTCGACGTGCGGAGCGGCCGCTTGGACCCGCCGCGGGAGGCTGCGGCGATCCAGCGCCCGGGCTTTCTCGCGATCCATCCGGACGGCGGAATCCTGTACGCCGTCGGGCGCGAGGCACGGCCCGGGGCTGCCCCGCAGGGAGTCGCGGCCGCCTTCGCCCTCGACAGCGCGACAGGCGACCTGCACGAGCTGAACCGAGCTGCGACCGCCGGCCGGGGTGCATCGCACGTGGCGGTCAACCCGGCCGCGACCGCGCTCGCGGCAGTGAACTACGGCGACGGCAACACGGTTTCCCTGACGCTCCGGCCCGACGGCAGCTTGGGATCGCTCGTTTCCGACGTCCCGCACGCGGGCTCGAGCGTGCATCCGACGAGACAGCAAGCGCCGCACCCCCACTCCGCCAACTTCACCCCGGACGGCCGGTTCGTGATCGTGCCGGACTTGGGCACCGACGAGCTCATCGCATACGCAATCGATGACGGGACGGCTGCACTGGAGCGGACGCCCGATCCGCAGGTCAGGATGGAACCCGGTTCCGGTCCCCGCCACATGACGTTCCACCCCAACGGACAGTGGGCCTACGTCATCAACGAACTGGCCTCCAATGTCACGCTGCTCCAATACGACGGGCCTACCGGGGCGCTGGAGCCCGTCGAGAGTGTCAGCACCTTGCCGGAGGGCTACGGGGGGCCGGCCAACACCACGGCCGAGGTGCTCGTTCACCCGAACGGTCGGTTCCTGTACGGCTCGAATCGGGGCAGCAACACGATCGCGGTGTTCGTGATCGATGGTTCGGACGGACGCCTCGAGACGGTCGAACGCGTTTCGACGGACGGGGACTGGCCGCGGAACTTCCGTCTCGCGCCCGACGGCCGCTTCCTGCTCGTGGCCAACCAGCGCTCAGACGAGGTGCGCGTGTTCAGCGTCGATCCTCGCAGCGGGCGGATCGCGCCGACCGGCGGGGCGGTATCGGTGCCGAACCCGATGTGCGTCCGCTTCGTCCCTGCTGGCTGACCGCTGCGCCGGTCGGAATCTCAGGTCCTCACGCGCAGCATGAGGTAGGTCCCGCCGATCGCGAACAGGATGCACGGCGCCCAGGCCGCTACCGGCGGCTGCAGCTGTCCGGAGCGTCCCAGCTGCTCGGCGAGCGCGTTCGTCGCGTAGTAGGCGACCGTCAGTCCCAGCCCGAAGCAGACCGGCCACATGCTGCTGCGGCCGCCCGTCCGCATTGCGAATGGAATCGCGACCAGGGCCATCGAGAAGGCGAAGAAGGGGAATGCGATCTTCTTGTGGAGGCGCACCTGAAGCCGGACTGTGTCGAATCCGCTCTGCGTGAGGTCGAGAATGTAGGCCCGGAGCTGGCCCAGATCCATCTGCTGATCGTGACGGTCGCGCTTCAGGAAATAGTCCGGTGACTCCGTGATGTTCGGGAAGGCGCGCGACTCGAACGTCTCGAATCCCGTCGTCTTGATCCCGTCGAAGGCTCGGACCCAGCCGTTCTCGAACACCCAGATGCCCCTGTCGGTGTCCCATCGAGCTCGTTCCGCTTGGATCTGTCGGCTCAGCTCGAACGGGTCGGTCCGCAGGTCGTAGACGCTGATCCCGGAGAACGTCCGGCTGCCGGAGTCGAACGCGCGATGGTAAAAGATCCGGTCTTGCAGGCCGAAGGTCCATTGGCGGTCGGGTCGCAGGTAGGTTCGTGGGGGACGTCCCTTGATGTCGTCCCGCAAGGCGTCTTGGCGTCGGTTGGCTTCGGGCAGGAAGGACTCTTCCATGGCGAAGAGCGCGCCCCCTAGCGCGGCCGCGACAACTAGGATGGGGACGGAGAGGCGGTACAGGCTCACGCCGCAGGCGCGAAAGGCGGTGAGCTCGTGCTGCCTCGCGAGCAGCCCGAAGCACACGAGTGTGGCTACCAGAACAGCCAGCGGGGCGGTGTTGTAGACAAGAAAAGGCGTCAGGAAGTAGAGGTAGGCCACGAAGCTGCCCGCCTTGTCGCGGGTCAGGATGTCATTGAGCAGCTCGAAGAAGCTGAATACGTGCCAGATCGCAACGAATACGAAAATGAATACCAGCAGGTAGAACAGGTACGTGCGGAGCACGTACCTGTCCACGACAGGCACGAGGACTTCGATCGGGCGGAGCATCAGCTCGGTGCTCGCCTCCCTGCCTTGGTTGCGGCGCAGATTCGAGAGTCGCGCTAGCGGCTGGAAGGTCCGGGAGAGCCGAGCGCTCATCGCCGCCTGCCAGTCGCCGCTCGCGGGACAGTCGACCCGGCGCATGAGCAGGAATCCGACGACGGCGAACGCGCCGTTGGCGAGCCAGCTGGTCGTCCCCGGCGGCGCGAGCGACTGTTTAGCGAGGGCCGTTCCGGCCAGCGTGACCATCCAGTACCCGAAGCAGAGGGCCATCGCGATGAGCACGCCCGCCGAGCGGCCGGATCGGCGCGTCGAGATTGCGAGAGGGAATCCCGCCAGCGGCAGCACCCAGCAGGCGAAGGGCAGGGCGAGCCGGTCGTGCATCACGACGGCCGCCTCGGGCTTCCCGTCGGATGTCGCCTCCCGTGCCAAGGCTGCCGTTTCCATCGTGTCGTAGCCCTTCGCACGCGGATCGAACCGTCGCGGTCTCGCTTGGAGCACTTGGTCGGCGCTTTGGGAGCGGAACGCAAGGTACTGCGCGGGATCGCTCGACTGTTCGTAGGTCGTGGTGAGGGGAAACCGGACTTGGATGCGGTTCTGCTCGGGTCGCGGGAGGACGAACGCTTCGGATGCCAGGGTGATGCGCGGGCCGTCGACCGCCGCGTTGAAACCGCTGATCGAGCCTCTCGCGACCGGAGGTCGCATGTCGGCCATGAAGATGCCCTTCCAGTGCAGCCCCGTGCTGGGCGGCACGTCCTGTACCCAGAGCACGTGGTCCGGGAAGTCCTCTACGAACACCCGAGGCAAGACGTCGGAGCCTGCCAGCTGGATCCGCAGGGACTCGGCGATGCGGACCTGCTGTCGCAACGACCAAGGACTCAGCCAGAGCGTGGCGGTGGCGCAGGCGGCGAAGCCTAGAGCCGCGACCAGCGCCGCCGGGCGCAGAAGCGACCGCGCCGGGATTCCCGAAGCGACCGTCGCTAGAACTTCGTTGTCGCTCGAAAGCCTGCCCAGCCCGGCCAGGGTGCCTGCCAGCGACCCCATCGGGACAGTGAACGGAAGCACTTGCGGCACCGAGAGGAGAAGCAGCCGCAGCATCTCCATGGCCGGCGCCCCTCGCCCGACGAGAAGCTCCATGACCGGTCCGACACGCTGCAGGAATAGGACCAGCGTGAATAGAAGCGTTCCGACCAGCGACGCGACGGCCAACTCGCGGAAGACATATCGATGAATGGTCTGCACGCCTAGCCGACCGTGACCGGATCCTCTCCCATTATCCCGGTAACTCGGGCGCGGCCGTTTCGGCTGAACCGGCCGATCCCGGCACGCCCGCCGGCAGAGCGGATCGAATGCTGCTGCCTCTCTCCCTATGGACTCTAACCTGAACGAGTAGCCGTCGGCCAAGCGATCTGCCACGGTCCCACTCGCCGGGAGGGATTCATGATCGTCCCGTCGTTTCGCTGACTCCTGCTGCGGCGAAGCCGGGTGTGACGAGACCTCAGCATAGCATCGAGTGTGTGACTGCTGCGATGCAGAGGGTTCACTGGAATTAGGCAAATCGCCTCAACTCAACAAATGCCGGCAAGAGGTGTTCGAATCGCCCTACTGAAATGCCGGTTTGTTGTGACAAGTCCAGAGATATATTGGACTACAAAATCAATCCTGATTACCAACGAACGTCAGCCGAGGATATGCTATACTGAAGGAGGTCGGAAATCTCTGATAGGAAAGGGGCTAGCAGCTGAAACGCAATCGCGTGCAATGCCAGAAGGGACTCAGCCCGGGCAAGTTCCTGCAGCGCTACGGCAGCGAGGGGCCATGCGAGCAGGCCGTCTGCAACGCCCGCTGGCCGGACGGCTTCCGCTGCCCGGAGTGCGGCTCCCGCCGGCACTGCCGCAGCCGCTCCCGCAAGCTCTGGCAGTGCCATGCCTGCCACCGCCGGAGCTCCCTCGTCGCCGGCACGATCTTCGCCGCCACCCAGCTGCCGCTGACCGTCCGGTTGCTGGCGCTCCACCTGCTGACGCAGGGCAAGCACGGCGTTTCGTCGCTGGAACTGGCGCGGCAGCCGGGCGTGAGCCGGAACACGGCTTGGAAGGTGAAGCACAAGCTCCTGCAAGTGATGAAGGAGCGCGACGAGCGCGCGCCGCCGGGCGGCATCGTGCAAGTGGACGACGCCTACCGGGGCGGGGAGCGGACCGGCGGCAAGCGCGGTCGCGGCGCGGCGGGCAAGACGCCGTTCGTGGCCGCCGTGCAGGTCAGCGCCGACGGCAAGCCGGACAGGATGCGCCTGAGCGGCGTGGCGGGCTTCCGCAAGAAGACGCTGGCAGCGTGGGCCGGGCGGCACTTGCAGCCCGGCACGGAGGTGCATTCCGACGGCCCGGCCTGCTTCCGGGGCGTGGCCGACGCCGGCTGCGAGCACGTGCCGACCGTCACCGGAGGCGGGCAGCGGAGCTGCGCGGATTCCCGCTTCGTCCGGGTCAGCACGATGCTGGGGAACGTCAAGCGGTCCCTGGCGGGAACCTGCCATTCGTTCGACGGCAAGCACCTGCCGCGGTACCTCGCCGAGTTCCGCTACCGCTTCAACCGCCGCTACGATCTCGAGGCGCTGGTCCCCCGCCTGCTCCACGCCTCCGTGCGCACCCCGCCCATGCCTTACCGCCTCCTAGCCTTGGCTGGGTCTTGTGGGTAATCAGGTACGACTTTCGGCCGGCATTGGAGGATGGCCGCCGATGTCCCCGACTCAGCTCCTGCCAAACCCGTCGGAACCATGGGCCGAGTACGTCGGAGGCCGGCTGTCCGTGGTCTCGAGGCCGAGCCTTCGGTTCGAATGGAATTCGCTGACCCAAGATCTGAGCGTGCTATCATTAAGATGTCTGGGGCGCTATCGTCTAAGGGTTAGGACAGGGCCCTCTCAAGGCTCAAATCGGGGTTCGAATCCCCGTAGCGCTACCACGTCCCGCTCAGCCTCCCCTCGGCTTCCGGCGCTCTCTTTGGACGCGCTCGGAAGACCGGCGCGCACCTCATGCTAGGCACGAGCGGCTCCCGCCGCCGATTGATTGGCCTCGTCGCTGGGCTCCTGGCTTTTGCGGCCGTCTTGCTGCTGCCCGCTCCCGACGGCATGAGCGCGGGTGCCCACAAGACGGCGGCCGTGGCCGTCTGGATGATCGTTTGGTGGATCACCGAGGCGGTGCATATCGGCGTGACCGGTCTGTTGCCGGTCGCCGTGCTCCCGCTGCTCGGTGTCACCTCGAGCCGGGAGGTGTCCGCGCACTACGCCAACCACCTCATCTTCCTGTTCATTGGCGGGTTCGTCATCGCGCACGCGATGGAATCGTGGAACCTGCATCGGCGCATCGCGCTAGGCACGATCGCCCGTTTCGGGTCCCGGCCCCGGCCGATCATGCTCGGTTTCATGGTGACCACTGCCGCGCTGTCGATGTGGATCTCGAACACAGCCACCACGCTGATGCTGCTTCCGGTCGCAATGGCGGTGGTTGGCCAGCTGGCCGAGTCGGCCGAAGTGATCGGCTCGCCGGCCGGCGCCGACCAGTCGCGGCTCGCCCGGGACACGTTCGGCAGCGTTCTCCTGCTGGGCATCGCATACGCTGCGAGCATCGGCGGCATCGGCACCATCGTGGGCTCCCCGACGACCGTGGCCTTCCTCGGATTCGCCGCAGATGCGTTTCCCGAGGAGCCGCCGATCGGATTCGCCCAGTGGTCGATGATCTGCCTGCCGATCGTGGGGGTGTTCGTGCCGCTGACTTGGCTGTACCTGTGCCGGTTCGGGGCATCGATCCCCTTGGCATCCATTCGATTCACGGAGAGCCAGGGCGTAATTCGCAAGGAGCTGGCCGCCTTGGGCGCGGTCTCGGTCCCCGAACGGCGTGTCCTCGCAGTCGGCGTCGCCACGGGCGTCCTCTGGGTTTTCCGAGCACCCTTGGAACTCGGAGCTTTCTACCTCCCCGGCTGGTCGCAGCTTCTCCCCGTGCCGGGGTACGTGCATGACTCCACCGTGTCGATTGCGATGGCACTCCTTCTTTTCGTCTTGCCCTCGGGCAGTTCCGACGGAGGCAGCGGAAGGATTCTGGACTGGAAGGGCGCGGCCCGAGGAATCCCATGGGGCATCGTGTTCCTGCTGGGCGGCGGGTTCGCGCTCGCAGCGACCATCACGGATAGCGGGCTAGCCGCGTGGATCGGCACCAGCCTGAGCATGATGGAGGGAGCGCCGGGCTGGATTCTGGTGGTTGCAGTCTGCTTGCTGACGACCGCTATGACCGAGACCACCTCCAACGTCACCACCGTACTGATGCTTGCGCCGGCCCTCGCGGCCATGGCCGGGCAAGTGGACGTCCATCCGTACCTGCTGCTGATTCCGATGGCGGTGACGGCTTCGTTCGCCTTCACCATGCCGGTGGCGACCCCGCCCAACGCGATCATTTTCTCAAGCGGCTGGGTGACCATTCCGCGCATGGTACGCGCAGGCATTGCTTTGGACCTTGTGGGCCTGGCTCTCGTGCCCTTGGCGGTTTACTGGCTCGCCACGAGGTTGCTTGGGTTCGGATAGCGCAGGCCGCCCTTCCTAGGCGAGACTGTCGGGACGGAGAGGACCGCGTCTCCGGCGAGTGCCGGTGGGCAGCTGCAACCGAGCCGCGCTCCGGCCCGCTCGGGTAGCGCAGCTTGATCCGGATCTGCCGGGTCGGCCGGTCTACCGTCCTGTAGACTTTGGCTAAGATCGGGCTTTGATCGTGACTTGGAGGCTTACCTGCACGACGCTGCTGCTCATGGCGCAATTCGCTGCTGCGGCGCTGGGACAAGGGGCCACTGGCCGCTTGGCCGGAACGGTGCTGGATCCATCTGAGGCGGCCGTGCCGGGGGCCGAGGTTGTAGTTCGAAACGAGTCCACGAGCGCGGCTTTGGTTCTCGCGACGAACGCGGCTGGCGCCTTCAGCGCTCCGGCCCTTTCGGCGGGGCTGTACACCCTCGAGATCTCCTCGCCCGGCTTCCGCAGCTACACCGTCGAGCACCTGAAGGTCGACGTCGCTCGCGAGACGTCGCTGCCGCGGGTCGTGCTGGAACTCGGCGTGGCTTCGGAAGTAATCGTGGTCGAGGGCGGCGTCAGCCAGGTGCAGACGACAAGCGCCGAGGTCACCTCCGTCGTCACCTCCGAGCAAATCGCCGACCTGCCGCTGATCGGTCGGGACCCCCTCAGCTTCGTCAGCCTGCAGGCCGGCGTCGCCTACGGCGGCGCGTCCCCCACCACGATCAACGGCCAGCGGACCTCGTTCTCGAGCGTGACGCTCGACGGCATCAACATCCAGGACAACTTCATCCGTCGCAACGCGCTCGACTACCTGGCGAGCCGGACCCTCCTCGACCAGGTCGCCGAGTTCGCCGTCACGAACCAGAACGGCTCGCCCGGCATCGGTGGCGGCGCCTCGCAGGTGAACTTCGTCACCCGCTCCGGAGGGCCCGAGTTTCACGGCAATGGGTACTGGCACACGCGCAACGATGCGCTCGCCGCGAACCCGTGGTTCTCCAATAGGCAGGGACTGGAGAAGACCAAGCTCAAGTACAACCAGTTCGGCGGTTCCATCGGGGGACCCGCCGTAAGGAACAGGGTCTTCTTCTACGCGAACTACGAGTCACTAAGGGACCGTCGCGAGTCGCTCGTGAACGCGACCTTGCTGACGCCCGATGCCGCTCAGGGAATCTTCAGCTATCTCGACCTGGACGGCACGTTTCGCCAAGTCAACGTCCTCGATATGCAGGGCCTGGAAGCGGATCCGGAGATCGCGGCGATTCTGAGCAGGGTTCCCGCATCCAGCGAAATCAACAACTACGACGTAGGCGACAGCTCGAGCGAGCGCATGCTGAACACGGCGGGCTACCGCTTCCAGACGCGCGACGACGGTGACCGGCATGCCGTGACGACCCGCGGCGACTGGAACATTACCTCCGGCAACGCCTTGGCGGTGACGTACAAGTACAACGAGGAGAGCAACGATCGCGGGGACTCGGGCGTGGGCTTCCACGAGGCCCCGCCAGTCCGGGACGTGATTCACACAGACTTTCTCTCGGTCAGCTGGCGGACCAGCCCCGGGCCGCGCTGGACGAACGAGGCGCGCTTCGGATTCAATCTTGCTCCCGGCGAGTTCCACAACAGCGCCGTTCCCGAGGACTACCAGCTGCGGGGCCTGGCCTTCAGCAATCCCACCGTCAACTTCGCGCCGCAGGGACGCGCGACCGATACCTACAACTACAGGGACAACGTCGAAGCGCATCTCGGACGGCATACGTTCCGGTTCGGATTCGACGCCCAGCGCGTTCGCGTGGCTTCGTTCGACAATTTCGGCGTCCTGCCGGCGATGACGATCGGAATCTCCGCGCAGAGCGACTACCAGCTTTCCGGGGCCCTGTTTCCCGGAGGGATCGGTCCCGGCGACCTAGGGGCCGCCCAAGGCCTGCTCGCCACCATCGCGGGCATCATTTCCACCGCCGGGCAGACATTCAACGTCCGGGACCAGAACTCGGGATTCGTCCCCGGGCAGTCGAACCGGCGCAACTACAGCTTCGACAGCTTCTCGGGCTACTTCCAGGACAGTCTCAAGCTGACTCCGCGTTTCACGCTCAACCTAGGCGTGCGCTGGGAGTACTACGGGCGGGTGGACGAGCGCGAAGGCCTGATGCTCCTGCCCGTCCAGGAAGCGGGCACGGTCATCGACACCATCCTTTCCGACGCCAAGCTTGACTTCGCCGGGGGAGCGACGGGACGTCCGATGTGGTTGCCGGACCGCAACAACTTCGCCCCCAACATCGGCTTGGCGTGGGACGTGTTCGGCGACGGCGGGACTTCGCTGCGCGTCGGCTACAGCGTCAACTACGTCATCGACGAGGCGATCCAGGCCGCGCAAAACGCGGCCACGGCCAACAGCGGCCTGCAGGGCTCGCGCGTGATGCGGAATCTCGACAAGTTCCTCCGGGACGGCGCCGTGCCGGTGGACCTGCCGGACTACGCGGTCCCGCGCCGGGCCAGCGACAACCAAGCGCTCGACCCGGCCAGCGCTGTCTTCGCTATCGACCCCAACCTGCGCGCCCCGTACGTGCAGCAGTGGCACTTCGGCCTGCAGCGCGATATCGGCTGGGATACCGTGGTCGAGGCGCGCTACGTGGGAAACAAGGGCACGAAACTCGTCCGGGCGTTCGACTACAACCAAGTCGTCGTCCGGGAAAACGGGTTCCTCGACGACGTGATCCGGGCCCGCAACAACGGCCTCCTATCTCTCGATGCAACCGGCGTCTTCAATCCGCTGCACTCGCCGTCTCTGGAGGGAAGCCAGGAGCTGACGGTCTTCCCGCTGCTGCCGAACGGCGGGTTCATTAGCTTACCGATCGTCCAGAATCTCATCCGCCGGGGCGAGGTCGGCGCGCTGGCAGACATCTACATCCTGAACGACCTTGTGGGCGACAAGCTGAGCTTCCGCAGGAATCAAAGCGCGTACGTGGCCGACTTGGTGACGAACTACTCCAACTCCAGCTACCACGCGCTGCAGGTCGAGGCGCGGCGACGGGCCGCGCGGGGCCTACAGTTCCAAGCGAACTACTCCTTCTCGAAGGTGCTAACGGACTCGAGCGGGACCACGGTGCGCTTCGACCCCTTCCTCGACATCGAGCAGCCGTGGCTCGAACGCGCCCGGGCCACCTTCGACCTGAATCACGTCTTCAACGCCAACGCGGTCTGGAACCTTCCCTTCCAGACCAAGGACCGTCTGCGGCAGGGCTGGACGATTTCCTCGATCCTGACGTGGCAGAGCGGGTCGCCCTTCTCGCTTCTCTCCGGAAGGGGGACGCTCAACCGCAGGGGCCGCTCGGCGCAGAACACAGCGAGCACCGCGCTGAGGAAGGACCAGCTCGACCATATCGTTCGGTTCCGGATGACGGATGACGGTCCGTTCATGGTCGGTGCCGGCGCCATCAACGCGCGAGACAACAGCGGCGTGGCGATCGATGGCCTCGAACCGTTCCTCGGGCAGGCGTTCTTCCACCCCGGCCCGGGCGAGGTCGGCACGCTCCAGCGTCGACTGTTCTCCGGGCCGAGCGTCCTGGCGCTGGACTTCGCCGTCACCAAGACGACGGTCGTCGCCGAGGGCCATGTCATCAAGGCCGGCGCTCGGATCGAGAACATCCTCAACCACCCGACGTTCTATACGCGGAGCCACTCGATCGGCTCGACGCAGTTCGGGCGAATTACGTCGACGCTGACCGGGCCGCGGCGCATAGAATTGCTCCTGCGTTACGAATTCTGATACCAATCCCAACTGTCAGGAATAGCTTGCGGTCATCGTTGTAGCGGGCTCCACGGCCCGGTCGGGGTGAAGGATCGATGTGACCTGTTAGGGTGCAGCTCCCAGCCGCTCCCGCGCCTTCAGGCAGATCTCCTTGCATCCTCGAGCTGCTTCGGCATGCCGCGTCAGCCGCCTCCTGCGGCGGGCGGCTGCAGCGTGGCTTGACCTAGGCGGGTTCATGGGATACCATGGAAACCGGAGGCTAGGTAGCTCAGCTTGGTAGAGCGCTGCCCTGAAAAGGCAGGCGTCGGCGGTTCAAATCCGTCCCTAGCCACCACGGCCTCCCCGGGCCCGGCAGTGTCGCGACTCCGTGGGCTGGTATTGTCTTCCGGCGTGGATCAAGAACGCGGTCGGCCTGCATAGCTAGGGGGGCGGGCCGGGGCGGCGAGCAGGTCGGCCTTTGGCGGATCGCCGGCCTAGGCTGTTTCGTCCGCGGTGCGGAGGTTGCCGAGCCCTCGCGTCGCGGGAGCTTCGCGCATTGCGTTAGTTTGCTTGGATCAGGTGGTGGGCTGCCCGGGAGGATCGCGGTAGGGGCGAAACGCCCTGATTTCCGGCTGAATCGTACGTCGTTTTCCAACTTGCCGTCGCCGGGGCGGAACCGGACGGAGTGTCCCTGCGTTCCGTCCTGCCTGTGCCGGAGCTGATCCGTCGCGCCAGAAAAACTGCTCCCGACGATTCTGCCGCATTGGAAGCGGCAGTCGACCCGCAAGCCGTTGCTGCTCAACGGGGCCCGCAAGGTCGGCAGGACGTGCCTCTCGGGGCAAATCTTCAGCCAGCGGCAGAACCGTCGCGGCCCCCCGCTCGATTTTCGGGAAGAGCCCCGGCTGGCAAGTCTCTTCACCGGCAGGCCTAACCGGCGGTGGTGCTCGCGAACAGAGGTCAACAGACACCTGCCTAGAATCGAATCGCCTGCGGAGGGCGGTAGCGCACATCGGCCGGAGGCGTGGAAGCAGGGCGCAGGGCGGAGCCGTGCCCTGCTTCCGCTGCGATGCCTTGACGGGCGGGCAGATCGCCCGCCCAAGCGTGTGACCTTGGTAGCTCGCCGCCGTCGCGACCGCATCTCGACGGCCCCGTCGGAACGCCTCAGCGGCACGCGTCGCCCGACACCAGCGCGATCCTCGTGCTCAGCCCGTCGGTGCAGAGCAGCGTCACCTTGGTGTCCTCCCCGATGGCCTCGGTCTCTGTTCCCGCGGGGGCGTCGGTTGGACACCAATTGCCTCGCAGGACCAACTCCAGCGCGTGCAGCTTGGCTTTCTGGCGCGCGTAGAGGGTGGCTGCGTGGCCGGACCCTCTCGCGAGAACTCTCCGGTCCGACTGCCATCCGATGTCCGGCACGCTCGCAGCCAGCAGGACGCTGCCGTCCTGTTCCTGAACCATCACCGTCGCCGGGATGCTGGCGCTGCGAACAAGCTGGCCTGCAGGCGTCTCCACCGTCTCGTAGAAGGCGTATCCGGTCACGCGCTGCCCCGGGAAATGCACTAGATGGATCGAGTCCGCCCTTATGGCTCGGTAGTACGACTCGGGGTCGGCTGCCAGTTCCTGCAGCTTCCTCGCCCCCTCGTCCGCCGGGATCAGGACGTACTCGTAGCTGTCGCCCGCCGGGCGCGTCCCGTGATCGAGGTACGCCTGCGCGTAGGCTCCCTCGGTCGGCTCGTAGTCCTCCGACATGCTCCTCTGCAACCCGCGCGACAGGACTAGGTCCGCCGTGCTGCTTGCCAGGAAATAGCTGTTGCCCACGCTGTCGGCCATGGCCGCCGACGTGCCGGCCGGTTTCCGCTCCGCGAGGTCGAGGCCGGTCAATGTCCGGCCGTCCAGCCATGTCGCTGTGTCGGGGCCATCGAGCCGGGTCTGGAAGATCGTTGTGTGCGTCCGGTCCTCGGATGTGCCTCCTCGGATCGCGCTGCCCAGAGCCAGCACGCGATCCCCGACGAAGAAATACGTCTTGCGCCCTTGGAGGTCCGTCGGCGCAGTGAACGGCAGGGCCTCCAAGTCCTGCACGAACAGACCGTGCTCGCCGAGGCTGGCGCCCCCGACAAAGGTCTTGGAGTTGTAGTTGCGGTCCGTGCGGCGCTGGGCGACGCCGTGCTGGGAGCGGAGCGCCAGCACGGCTTTCCGGGTGCGCTTCTCGATTGGGTAGTGGCTGGCCGTGGTCCCCGGCACGTGGTACCAGTCCCAGCCGTTCTGAAGGTCGTATCCGGAGTCCCGAGCGCTGACGGGCGTGCCCGCGCTGAAGACCTGCAGCAAGCCGTTGGACCAGTTCTGGCCGAAGCTGTTCTGGCGGGCGTTCAGCGGCCCCTCGTAGTCCCAGAAGTACCGGCTGAAGCCCTTGGCCGTGACCAGCCAGTCGCCCCGGCGGAAGAAGGCCGCCGCGGCGTAGGGCTTGATCTAGACTCCCGAGGGAGTCTCGGCCGCCGCGCCGCCCGAGCTCCGCAACTCGCTGATCAGCCTGTATATCCCCAGCCCGCGGATGGGCACGCCGCGCGAGCCAGCGTAGAAGGGCCTCCCGGCTTCCGCTTCGCTGAGCTGCCGCTCGTCGAAGAACTCTAGGAAGCGTGCCTTCATCTGGGAGTCGCCGGGACCTTCAAGATGTCCTAGCAGGGCCATTGCCTTCGATATCGCCGCCGCCGCTCTTGAGTCGTTCCCGCGCGGAAAGCGCCCTTGCAGCGCGGGAGAGGAGGAATACTTCTGGATCATCACCCGGTACGATTCGACAGCGAGCTTTACAGCATCGACGTTTTCCTGCGCGTAGCACCCGACGCCCTTCGCCAGGTAGAGCAGCTGGGCGAACGATTCCAGCGTGAACGGCCCGTAAGCCCCCATGTAGGCCGTCAAGTGGTGGAACGCCGTGCCGTCCGGCTTGATGGTGCCCTGCACGCCCGGCTTGACCGCCATGTTCGTCGCGATCACTCGCCACAGCACGGCGGACATCCGCCTTCGCTCCGTCTCGTCCTCGACGAGCATGAAGTAGGGCCAGAAGAAATCGACGAACAGCCTGACTCCGTCGGCGTTCAGATAGTGCCATTCCTCGACCGGCAGCGGGAATTCGTACTTGATCCCCGCGTCCCGGCGCGCGTACGGAAAGAAGGCGTGGTACAGGGCGCCGTGATTGACAACCAAGTTGCGGACCACCGCCCGGTACTTGTCCAGCAAGCCGGCCTTGGAGAGCGGTTCCCGCATCAAGAAGACGCTCTGGATGAACCCTCCTAGGCGCAATGATACGGTGGATAGGTCCCCGGACCGCCGGACCAGGCCTAGGGCCAAGGCCTGCGCGCTCGCGCGGCCGGCGTGGTCGGGAAGCCACGCGTCCTCGGTGATTCCCCTTCCGTAGCAGTATTCGAGAGCCCGGATGTAGGCTTGGGCCACGGATTCGTTCTGGAAATACGGGTTTTGGACAGCGCCTGTGCCGGGCGTGTTGTACGCGTACGCCAACAACGGCATCGTCCTGGAAAACAAATTCAGAAATGCCTCGTGCGCCTCTTCATCTTCCCGCTGGGCATCCGTCAGCTCGGTCTCCGCGTCGAACTTGATGACGAACTTGACAAGCTCGCCCGGACGGTCGAAGGGATAGGATCCGACCTTTTTCATGGCCGATTGGAACTGCGGGGCCAACGCATCCGACAAGAGGCCTTCACCAACCTGCACGCTCGAGTAGTCGCCAGCCTGTAGCAAGAGAAGATCGCTATATTTCCTGACCAGCTCGTTGTGGGCCCCCGACGGTGCCTGCGCATGGGCAATCGGCAGGCACAGGAGGCAGGCCGCCAGCACGGCCCCTCTCGAAGGGAGTAGCGAAATGCCGTTAAGGTGACCCATGTGCGCCGTGAGGCCTGGTTTGCGGCAACGCGAAAGTGCCGTCCCCATTCCGTCGGTTTGATTATGGTGGGTGCGTCAAGGGCATTCGTGGGATTCTCCGCAACACCTTTAGACTCAGGTACTTGAGGCGGTGACACGGCGGGAGGAGGCGGACGGCGGACCGAAGGGACCGGCTAGCGGAGGAGTCCCTGCGGCCAGCCCATCGCCCCGGTCACACCGTCCCGCTCCTCTCCGACTCGAGCCTCTTGGACAACCCAGCACTGCCCATGTTCGGAACATACGGTTCGTCCTCGGGGCCTGCGCCAACGTCTCTCCCGACAGAACGGAACTGCGCGTAAATATCCGACCTACCGGAACCCTGCCGGTCCCGGGCCACGATGGGTTCCGCACGTCACGGTCCTGATAGTTCTGCCGACCTCCGAGGGCCATCCGAACAGGCAGGGTTACGCAATGCCGGTGCGACCGTTGGTCCATTGTTATCGCATGCCGAGGCGAATTGCGGGGCTCGCGACCGCTGGTGCGAATTCCCCGGCAGCCGTCGGTTGTCTTAGGCGGTGGCGATCTCTGGAGCCGGGCGGAAGCGCTCGCCCTTGCTCGGGGCGGCCCAAGCGATGCGCGCCAAGCGGGCCACCACGACGCTCTTCTCGCTCGGCTCACGGGCCAGCCGTCGCCGCAGCCGTCGCCCCTCCCGGCCAGCCTTTCCGAGGACGCGCGCGTCCCGTGCATCGGCAGCGTGCGCAGTTAGCGGCTGCTACGGTTGCTGACGCAGCCGGTGCAGCGACTGCATCGTCAGCTGCTCCTCCGGCTTCAGCGGCACGAAGCGCATCGTCGGGCGCTGGCAGGCCTCCGCGTCGATGAAGTCCGTCGTGGCCCGTTTGACGTGCTTCGCCGGCACCAGCCGCATCTCGTGGCCAATCTCCCGAAGCTACCGCCCCAGGAATTGCGTCCCGCTGGAGGCCTCCATGCCGATCACGCAGGGCCGCGGCACGCCCGGGACCTCCGCGACCTCGGCCTTCGCGTATTTCGCCTTGACCAGCGGGACGCCGTGCCGGTCCATGCCGACCGGATGCGCGCCGTACTTGCCGATCCCGATCACCGCCACCTCCTTCCACGCCTGCTTGAGGGCGGCTTGCTCTTCGATGCCATGGTTGTGTTCATCTACTGGGCCGAGGCCCGCGACCGGGCTCGCGCGGCGACTGCGGTGTCGCTGTTCCTGCCGGGCAGAGAGTGTTCGCGCCACCATGCCGTGCAGCTCCGCTCGGGGCCGCGCGCGCCGGCGCTTCCGTAGACTGATTAATTAGTGATTGTGACAAGACTACCCCCATCCCCAGGCAGCCCACACCGGTCTGCGTAAATCGCGATTCTATATGTAATCGATTCGAAGTTATATCCGTCAAATATCGCGGTCTTCCTTGTGGAAATATGCATTAGTCATAAGGATCACTCGAGCACCTACAGGTCACAAGACCGAAGATTTCATTATTCTCGCACGATTCATCCCCAAGAGCCGAGATTCGCCGTGATCTTCTCTGAAGAATCTCTCTGGCGACCCGGGTGGATTCCAGGAGAGCAGCATCCCTTGCCAAGAAGACGACATGGAGTGGGATAGTATTGTAAGCATCTACAGTGTATGCCGAGAATAAAATCCATCCAAGAGGTTCTTCGCCGAGATTCGGAGGCTTGATCACAAGCAATAAGTAGTTTCCTTCCGGGACCGGAACCGGGAGTTCCGTGGTTCCGCATGCGTCCTGCCTGGTCCGGCCCGGACATTTCTTCTTGCAGTAGTTCCATTCCAGTAGTCCGCGGCGGGCGAGCAGTCTCAGTCTGGCACGGCCCCTGCTCGTTTCTCGGACCGCGACCGCGGGATTCGGGAATGATGACGGGTGAGGGCGAACCATCATCTCATCCTAGGTCTCGTCTATGCCTTAGAGCGCGGGTTGGAGCGAATTCGGCGCGGGCCGCTTCACGCCGATCTCCTTTCTGGCCGGCCCGGAAAGACACTCCCCGTCTTCGGGGCGGTGGAGCTCTCGGGCAAGGCCGAAGCCAGTCGGTGGAGGTGCCCGGAGCGATGCAGCGCACTGTGCAGTCTCACTTCGACGGCACCTAGCAGGTCAGCAATGTCGGCCCCGAAAAGCTCGTCGGCGAGTCAACCAGTGCGGAGAATTGTTCGGGAGGATGTGGGACAACGGCCCGATGACTTCTGGTCAGCCGCTGGTCGAGAAATCGTCCTCGAATGAAACGCTGACCTCAAATCTCAAGTCAATGCGCAGGTGTGCGAAACTGCGGTTGGGCAGGCGGATCTGCTAGCCAGTGAGTGCGTGCTAGATGGGTTGAGTACTACGGGATGGCGCAGTCTTCACCGTCTCAACACGTCACGGGCAGCGAGCCCCGCCTCATCCGATAAGGGATATTTCGACTTCTGATCCGCGGGTCTCATCGGCGAAAGCCGCTAGGTGCGGCGTCGCCGGAAGATCCTGCAAGAGGTAGCAATTCGACGTCCATCGGAAACGCTCCTGCGCAGCTCAGCGCCTGCTGCCCTACGGTGGGCCCCGTCCGCTGCCCGACCCATTTGCAGTCCGTACCGCCAAGTAGCCTGTCCAGGCAGGGCCGCTGTCCCACTTGGTTGAGTGCAGACCCGCTGGGAGGCGTCGGGTGCCTGCTCTCGGGGTGCCCCCGTGCGCTTTCGGGCTGCGACATGTGGCGGACGGCAGATCGTGCAAGAGGCAATCTATCCGCAGCGAGGGAAGACTGCTGATGCCAGATTCGCCTAGCCTCCGGGCGTTCAAGGTTGCCGGGCAATGCGCACCCGAACGGGAGAGTCCCGGCGGTCGCAATGGGGGCGTTTTCGTTCGGTCAGTGCCACGCGAGGTCACACGCGATTAGCAAGCTAGGCGCTAAGCTGAATGGGCTTGCCGCCTGTAGCGTTGGCGACCTTCGATCCGTTGGTCGCGGAATGGTTCGAACGGAGGTTCGGTGCGCCGACCGACCCACAGGTCGCGGGCTGGCGCGAGATCGGCGCGGGCCGGGACACACTGATTTCCGCTCCCACTGGATCCGGCAAGACTCTCGCCGCATTCCTGATCTGTCTCGACGGGCTGATCAAGCTCGCGAGGTCGGGCGGGCTGCCGGACCGCACCAAGGCAGTCTACGTCTCGCCCCTCAAGGCCCTCAGCAACGACATCCGCAAGAACCTCTCCGGGCCGTTGCGCGAGATCCGTGCTCTGGCCGAGGAGCGGGGCGTCGCGCTCCAGCCTATTCGCACCGCGGTGCGCACCGGCGACACGTCCTCGTCAGAGCGCCAGAAGATGATACGGCTTCCGCCGCATATCCTCGTCACAACGCCCGAGTCCCTGTTCATCTTGCTGACGTCCGAGAAGGGCCGGGAAATGCTCGGGACCGCCGAAACGCTGGTCGTGGACGAGATCCACGCTGTGGCGGACGACAAGCGGGGGTCTCACTTGGCGCTCTCGGTGGCGCGACTCGAGCGCTTGGTCAGGCAGTCCGGCGGGAATCGAATCCACAGGATCGGGCTCTCGGCCACCGTCAGACCACTGGATGTGGTCGCCCGGTTTCTCAGCCAACGGTTCGATGGCGGGGACGGTCGAGTGGTGGAATTCGGCCACCGCCGCGAGATGGACCTAGGTGTGATCTCCCCTTCCGACGAACTCGGCCCTGTCGCGACGAACGAGCAGTGGGAGGAGGTCTACGACCGGCTCGCCGAGCTCGCGAGAGCCCACCGCACGACGCTGGTCTTCGTGAACACGCGGCGGCTGTCCGAGCGGATCGCCCACCGCTTGTCCGAGCGGCTTGGCGAGGACGCCGTTCTGCCCCATCACGGCAGCCTGTCGACCTCCCTTCGTCAGGATGCGGAACACCGCCTCAAGGAAGGCCTCCTGCGGGTCGTGGTGGCGACGGCGTCACTGGAGCTCGGGATCGACGTAGGCACAGTGGACTTGGCTTGCCAGATCGGGTCGCCTAGGTCCATCGCGGTCGCCCTGCAGCGCATCGGACGCTCGGGCCACTGGGTCGGCGCAACGCCCAAGGGGCGCTTTTTCGCCATGACTAGGGACGGGCTCATTGAGTGCGCGGCTCTGGTACGTGCGATCCGGCTGGGCGACCTGGACCGGCTGGAAGTTCCATCGGCACCTTTGGATGTCCTGGCCCAGCAAATCGTCGCGGCAGTCGCATGCGAGGAGATCGCCGAGGCCGAACTCTACGAGACGGTTCGCAGCGCCTACCCGTACCGCAATCTCCCGCGCTCGGACTACGACGCGGTGATCGCAATGCTCTCTGACGGTATCGCTACGGCGAAGGGACGCCGGGGGACCTACCTGCATCGGGACCAGGTTCACGGACTCCTTCGGCCGCGCCGCGGCGCGCGCTTGGCCGCGCTCACCTCGGGCGGTGCCATTCCCGACACGGCGCAGTACTCGGTCGTTGCCGAGCCGCAGGGCACTTTTGTAGGCATGCTCGACGAGGACTTCGCCGTGGAGAGCAGCATCGGTGACGTCTTTCTGCTCGGCACGACCTCGTGGCGGGTCCGGCGGGTGGAGACGGGCAAGGTTCGGGTGGAGGACGCCCGTGGGGCCGCTCCGACCGTGCCGTTCTGGCTCGGCGAGGCTCCCGGACGGACTGCCGAGCTCTCAAGCCACGTCTCCGCGGTCCGCGAAGGGATCGCTCGCGCTGCCGACGGGGAGGGAGGGGAGGACGCCGCTGCGGCTTTCCTCGTAGCCGAATGCGGGTTGGATCACGGTAGTGCCGAGGAGGCGGCACGCTACGTGCTGGCTGGCAGGGAGGCGCTGGACGCGTTGCCCTGCTCATCGAAGGTGGTAGCGGAACGCTTCTTTGACGAGTCCGGCGGGATGCAGCTTGTCATGCACGCTCCGTTTGGCACAAGGATCAACCGCGCTTGGGGCCTGGCCCTGCGGAAGCGATTCTGTCGGACTTTCAACCTCGAGCTACAAGCCGCGGCCACCGACGACGGCATTGTCATCTCGCTCACCGAACAGCATTCGTTCCCGCTGGAAGTGGTGTTCGAGTTTCTGCAACCCGCAACGCTCGAGCATGTGCTCACGCAGGCCTTGCTTGACGTACCGATGTTTTCCGCGCGATGGCGCTGGAACGCCTCCCGCGCCTTGGCGGTGCTGCGGTTCGCCGGCGGGCGGAAGGTGCCTCCGCCAATCCAGAGGATGCGCTCGGACGACCTACTGGCCGGCGTGTTCCCGGACCAGGCGGCGTGCGCGGAGAACCTCGCGGGGGAGGTGCGCGTCCCGCAGCACCCGCTCGTGCAGGAGACAATCGGGAATTGCCTGCACGAGGCAATGGATTTCGACGGCCTGTCGGCGCTGCTCCGGAGCATCGGGGCAGGGGAGACGCAAGCGGCGGCGATCGAGACCCCCGAGCCGTCTCCGTTCGCGCACGAGATCCTGAACTCGAATCCGTACGCATTCCTCGACAATGCGCCGCTTGAGGAGCGGAGGGCGAGAGCGGTCCAGATGCGCCGGAGCCTCGCACCCGGGCTGGCCGACGGCATGGGAGCGCTTGACCCGGAAGCCATCCGGCGGGTCGCCAGAGAGGCTTGGCCGCCCGTTCGCGACGCCGACGAGCTCCACGACGCCCTGCTGACTCTCGTGGCGCTGGCTCCGGAGGACGAGTGGGTCCGCTTCTTCGCCGATCTGGCCGCTCGGTCGCGCGCCACTCTGGTCCGGGCTGGCGAGCGCAGCTACTGGGTTGCTGCCGAGCGGCTCGAGCTAGCCCTGCGAATCTACCCCGGTGCCGAGTCGGATCCGGAGATCGCAGCCGTGCCGTCCAGCCGACCCTTGCCGGAGGGCAGGGAAGCCTGCATCGCCGCCATGCTAGGGGGCTGGCTGGATTGCGTCGGCCCCCGGACGGCGCGGTCCCTTGCCGACCGGCAGGGCTTGCCGCTTCAGGCGGTCGAAGCGGCTCTGGCTCGCCTTGAAGGAGAGGGACGGATCCTTCGGGGCCGCTTCGACCCGGGCGCGGCAGACGGCGCCATCGAATGGTGCGAACGAGGGCTGCTGGCTAGGATCCACCGCCTCACCCTTGGCAAGCTCAGGCGGGAAATCGAGCCGGTTTCCAGCGCTGACTTCATGCGCTTTCTCTGCCGTTGGCAGCACGCGATGCCGGTAAGCCGCCTGCATGGCACGGACGGCACACTGCAGGTCATCAAGCAGTTGCAGGCGTTCGAGATCGCGGCTTCGTCCTGGGAATCCCACGTGCTGCCGTCGAGGGTCGCGGACTACAAGCCGGAATACCTCGACCGGCTGTGCTTTGCCGGCGAGGTGATTTGGGTGCGCATCTCGTTTCACCCTGCCTTCGCGGTCGATTCCGACGCTCGCGATCTTGGCAGGCGCAGGCCCGACGCGAGGGTCCGTCCCACTCGGTCGGCTCCTATCGCGCTCCTAGTGCGCGAGGACGCCCAGTGGCTTGTGCCTCTTGCGCGGAGGGACGGTTCGAGGCAGCGGACGGTGCTGTCGCACCCGGCGAGGGAGGCGCTGGCCTGCTTGGAGAGACGGGGCGCCTGTTTCTTCAGCGACCTCGTGCGCTGGACCGGTCGGCTCGCCAGCGAGGTCGAGGACGGTTTGTGGGAACTCGCTACGGCGGGGCTGGTGACGGCCGATGGATTCGAGAACCTCCGCGCGCTCCTCGATTCGAAACGTCGCCGGGGAGAGGGCCGGGACAGGAATCGACGTCCGCGGCATGTCCCGGGACGCTGGGCGCTTCAGGCCGAGGCGATCGGAGGAGAAGAGCGGGACGGCGACGGCAAGGCGATCGACGGCTTGGCGCGCCAGTTGCTGGCCAGGTGGGGCGTCGTGTTCCGGGACCTAGTCCGTCACGAGCTGTACGCGCCGCGATGGCGCGAGGTCGCTCGGGCCCTGCGCCGGATGGAGGCGCGCGGGGAGATCCGCGGAGGGCGCTTTCTGGAGGCTTTTCGCGGCGAGCAGTACGCGCTGCCGGAAGCGCTCGAACTGCTCCGCTCGCTGCGTCGAAGCCGGGGAGACGAGGAATCCATCGAGATCTGCTGCTCGGATCCTCTCAACCTGACCGGCATTGTGCTGCCTGGCCCGCGCCGGAGTTCGTCTTCGCGGGAGACCCTTCGGTTTCGGGCCGGAGTGATCGAAGAGATGCCGAGGACCGGCACGATCCCGGCGTTCGCGACGAATCAAGCCTCGGATCTTTGGTTTACTCGATGACAGTCGGCAGCGCTAAGGGGCGAACCCTTCAATTTCGTCCAATCGACGATCGGGCGGAGCTTCAGACTTCCCGCCTTCGAGACGTCGGAACGAGCGGCGGACGTGCCGGGGCTCCTGTTTAACAAGGAGTTGCCGGGATAGGCAAATTGCCGACGGTCTCATTTATTCTGTCGCGGTTCGAGTCGGGCGCAGCCGACTGAAGGCCCCATCCTCGCTACCGAGATGTGACGGCCTGGCCGAAAGCACACCCTCGGGCCGTAGGGCGTCGTATCTGGCACCTCAACTGGGTCGAAGCCGTCCCGCACTGATTTCTGGCGGACCCGCTTGCAGGTGGGGCTCTGCTCCCGGTTCGTTGGAGTCGTCCTACGTGCGAACTAGGACGTGAGGAGACGAACCTGAGTCGGAGGTTCGGGCTTGGATGCCCTATCGGATGCTCCGATGCGAGTGCGACCGGATCCGCCCCATCGGCACGCTCGCCATGTCCAGCTCAGAATCAAGGAATGTCAGTATGCCAAATGTCCCGCCTAAACTGAATTATCCAAAGAAATTCGGCAGGGAACTCTGGCTGTCGGCTGTTACGATTGAGTAGGAACGGTCGAATATGTCACCGTAGAATAGATCGGTTTGAATTGGATTTAGGGTGGAATTCTCGCAGTCAAACAAGCAATTTCCAACCCACAGTGGGTCATATTTTTGCCGAGAACAGGAGAACAAAGCGGGTTCCTGAGCAAATCATTCCATGCCTGTTCTAATGATGCCGTATCGCTGTCCAACGGTCCTTTAGGGCAGACTAGACCCTATGATTGTAGAGGCACGATCTTAGGAAAGAGAATCGATTCTAAGGATCAGATGTCTTATTGTGCATTTCTTCTTCGCAATCTGTTCGCTCAGGCATTGGATTCGATTGGCTAGAGGAAGTCATTCATGGGTCAGGTTGACCCTCTGTGCTCTATCTTTAGGCTAAGATCAGTTTCTGATACCTCTATGATTCGATTGTAACATTCGATGTAATCAGAGACAACAATATTTCTTCTTTTCGAATTGGATTCAGACAATTCATAAATATTGAGTGCTAGAAACTGTTCGATATTGAATACATCGATCCGATCACCAAGGCCCCGATTCTTTGTGAGAATCATGGCAAGCTCTGCTTGCCGTCCCGCTGTCACTAAGATCGGATGTAGTCCGGCTCGAAGGTTGTCACGACAACGTTAAATTGCCGCTTCACTTGGTGCCATAGTCACATGAATGACAGCATCTCCAACAGAGAAATCTGCTTGTTTTCCGATCTGAGAATCCGCAGTTGAATAGCTGTGATGGTCAAGTTGCAAGGAAAAACCACTGTGACTCACTACATCCTTGCCAAGCACGTACTCCAGTTTTGCTCCGACAAGATGCTATAGCAACGCACCCGCATAATTTCTTCCATGCATGCTGCTTTGGTGCTCGACAGCTTGCGCGAGTAGGTCCGATACTATGGAGCGTAAGCTACGCGATGGGTCCGCGATGAGGCGAAACGGCCGCGACGCAAAGAATGCATGGACTTGGTCAATCCAGAATTCTTCGATCATTCTAATGTCGACTTCGCCGCGCCGTTACAATTCGTTCAGAAACTCAACGTATAACCTCACCTGATTACCCACAAGACTCAGCCAAGGTTAGGAGACGGTAAGGCCTGGGCGGGGTGCGCACGGAGGCGTGGAGCAGGCGGGGGACCAGCGCCTCCAGATCGTAGCGGCGGTTGAAGCGGTAGCGGAACTCGGCGAGGTAGCGCGGCAGGTGCTTGCCGTCGAACGAATGGTAGGTTCCCGCCAGGGACTGCTTGACGTTCCCCAGCATCGTGCTGACCCGGACGAAGCGGGAATCCCCGCAGCTCCGCTTCCCGCCTCCGGTGACGGTCGGCACGTGCTCGCAGCCGGCGTCGGCCACGCCCCGGAAGCAGGCCGGGCCGTCGGAATGCACCTTCGTGCCGGGCTGCAAGTGCCGCCCGGCCCACGCTGCCAGCGTCTTCTTGCGCAAGCCCGCCACGCTGCTCAGGCGCATCCTTGCCGGCTGGCCGGCGGCGCTGACCTGCACGGCGGCCGCGACCGCGCTTGCCGCCGCTCCGCTCCCCGCCCCGGTAGGCGTCGTCCACCTGCACGATGCCGGCCAGCGGCACGCGCTCGTCGCGATCCTTCATCCCTTGCAAGAGCTTGTGCTTCATCTTCCAGGCGGTATTCTGGCTGACCCCCAGCTGCCGCGCCAGTTCCAGCGACGAAACGCCGTGCTGGCCCTGCGTCAGCAGGTGGAGCGCCAGCAACCGGACGGTCAGCGGCAGCTGGGTGGCGGCGAAGATCGTGCCGGCGACGAGGGAGGTCCGGCGGTGGCAGGCATGGCACTGCCGGAGCTTGCGGGAGCGGATGCGGCAGTGCCGCCGGGAGCCGCACTCCGGGCAGCGGAAGCCGTCCGGCCAGCGGGCCTTGAAGATGGCCTGCTCGCATTGCCCCTCGCTGCCGTAGCGCTGCAGGAACTTGCCCGGGCTGAGTCCCTTCTGGAATTGCACGCGATTGCGTTTCATCAGCTATCCCCTTTCCTGTCAGAGGTTTCCGACCTCCTCCAGTATAGCATATCCTCGGCTGATGTTCGTTGGTAATCAGGTAACCTCATATTCTCTGTGCTTCCTCTACTTGTGCAACCTCCCTCCGAAGCAAGAACGCGATGAATTCGATGTTCGGTCAGGATTTCCTGAACAGCGTTACGACCGAGTCCGTGGACTTGGCCCTTCCGCCTAGTAAGCAAGTCCAAAATGGTCTAAAGGTAAGACTTTTTTCTTCGCAACACGAGTCAAAACCAATGCCACGCAGAGTGGACTTTTTCCTCGGAAACTATTGAACAATACGAACTCCTCTAGCAAGTAATTCAGGCATGTCATTAGCACAAAAAAAACCGATGGTTCTTCTTGTTAGTAATCACAATTGGTTCAAGAAGATGTGCAGACAAATGTCGCACGACTGGGACGACGACACCGTCACCAGAAAGGTGATATGCCTCGTTGTAATTTGAAGGAAGTCCATAGTCGTCAGGCAATTCCATGAGCCTTGCGGCCTCTCGAGGCGAAAGCAGCCTCGCCCGAACTCTCGCTCCGTTGACAATGATGATCGTCTGACGGCTGGACCCTCCTTGCGGAGTACGAAGGCAACCGGAGACACCGTCGAAACGCACTTCTGCTCGCTGCCTTCTGTGCCCATTCTCGTCCCGGCGGGTTCGCTTGTAAATCGTACCGATTACCGTGTTTCCCGACTCACTCGCTGCTCGAACTCTCGCTTGGTGTGTAGGACTCATCATACTCAGCAACCTGTCTATTTCTGCTTTCGAATGCCAAGTAATGCCACTCGGTTTCGTCTCTAGGAAATCGGAAAACACCGAATTGCGATCAATTGGCTGGGGAACATTCCACCAGTACCAAGCCTTCCTGCTGATCTCAGGAAGTCGATTGAGTGTCGCGATAACTGAGGCGGTGTGCCAAGGGCCGACCGGGGAACTTGATGCTAGGGCGGTCGGGATGGCGAGCCCGCATCGCGTGGCAACGACAAACAACCTCGGGCGCGACTGAGGCACGAATCGTACCGCGTCAAGAATGAGCGCGCCCACGCGGTACCGCGCCTGCACCATTGCTGCAATGATTTCCGCAAAGTCCGCTCCCCGGCGAGACGTCAGCGTGCTTCTCACATTCTCGACCACAATGATTGATGGCTTCCGGCTGTCGGTGCAAAGCGCCTTGATTAGTTCCCAGAACGCCCAGAACGTGCCGGATCGCTTTCGGTTGAGCCCTGAGCCGGAGCCTGCGAGGGAGAGATCTTGGCATGGGAAGGATGCCCATGCGAGATCCGCAGTACCGGGCAGGTCCCGGGATGACAGGTTGGCTACGTCGGACCGAACTAGCGTCGCACCTCCTCAGTTCGCTCGATACGACCGTGCCTTCTTCTCGCACACGTCGTTGGCAAAGACGCAATTCCAACGTGACCCGAGGCCAGCACGGGCCATTCCCGCCCCTGCGAAGAATTCGTAGAAGTCAGGCATGCCTAGGCCTCGTCTCGTCTGTCCGACGCTCTACGGCGGGTGGTCGAACCGCGTCGCTCGCTCTCGTGGAAAAAAGACTGTCAAATGCAACTCAACATCGTCTCTTCCTGCCAACGTACTTCATTGACACTTGGGATGGTTGCCTGTGCTTGGAGCATACAACGTATTCGATTGTGTTAGTCCGAGATTCCCTAGGCAAGCGCCCTGAGGCGCATTCAATGCCGAGGGCACCGACAGAGCATCGAGCCCGGTCCGTTGATGGCAGCCGCAAACTGACTGTACGCCGGGACGCTGTTCGCTTTCGCTGCCAGCCTTGCAGTTCCCGTACTCTTTCCTACACCCGTACTCTTTCCTACATGTGAAGGGCTCGCTCGTCCGTCGCGAGCGCTGCCTCCTTGATGACCTCCGCAAGAGTCGGATGGGCGTGGCACGATCGAGCCAGGTCCTCGCTTGAGGCGCCGAATTCGATGGCGACGGCCGCCTCGGCGATCAAATCGCCTGCCCGAGGGCCAATCACATGCACGCCAAGCACCTTGTCCGTGTCGGAATGCGCCAGGATCTTGGCGAAGCCTTCGGTATCCGCCATAGCCTTTGCGCGGCCGTTCGCCATGAACGGAAACTTGCCTTTCCTGTAGAGTGCGCCGCTCTCCTTCAGGTTCTCCTCGGTCTTGCCTACTGACGCGATCTCGGGATGCGTATACACGACGCCCGGGATCGTGTCGTAGTTGACGTGCCCGTATCCCGTAACCATCCGTTCGACGCAGGCCACGCCCTCCTCCTGGGCCTTGTGAGCGAGCATCGGCCCGGGGATCACGTCCCCGATCGCGTAGACGCCCTCGGCGGACGTGCGGTACGAATCGTCCACGGCGATCCGGCCCCGATTGTCGAGTCGCACGCCGGCGGCGTCGAGGCCGAGCCCGGCTGTGTTCGGCCTCCGTCCCACCGCGACAAGCACCCGGTCGCACTCGTAGGGCTCCGCTCCCTCGCATTCGACCATGCAGCGGTCTCGCCCTGCCCGGCATCCGGTCACCTTGGAGCGAAGCCGAAACTCCATGCCCTGCCGGGTGAAGGCCTTGCGCGCCGCCGCGGCCACTTCCGCGTCCATTCCGGGCAGGATGCGGTCCAGGTACTCGAACACCACGACCTTCGAGCCCAGCCGCCGCCACACCGATCCCATCTCGAGTCCGATGTAGCCGGCACCGATCACGGCAAGCCGATCTGGGACGCTGCTGTACGACAGTGCCTCGGTGCTCGTGCCGACGCGGTCACCGTCGAGCTCGATCCCCGGCAGGGGCGCCGCCTTGCTGCCGGTCGCGACGAGAATGCTCTTGCCCTCGATCTCGCTCCTGCTCTCGCCGTCCTCGATAACCAGCCGCGAAGCGGAAACGAATCGAGCGTGGCCTTGGTAACGCGTGATCCTGTTCTTTCGGATCAGGCCCGCCACTCCTTGGGTCAGCGAGGCGACCACGCGGTCCTTGCGCCGCAACATCCTGTCTAGGTCGAGTCGGAGGTCGGCCAGCGAAATCCCGTGGCTGCGAAAGCTGCGGGCGGCTTTCTCGTAGAGCTCGGACGATTCCAGCAGGGCCTTGCTCGGTATGCAGCCGATCCGCAGGCAGGTGCCCCCGAGCGCCTTCTCCTCTTCCACGCAGGCGACGTTCAGTCCGAGCTGTGCCGCCCGAATGGCCGCAGTGTATCCGCCGGGGCCGCCGCCGATGACGATCAGGTCGTGGGTCTTCATGGGAATTGAACAGCTGCGCGAGCGCTCTCCCGCGGGACGGGCCCGCCTAGACTTGGAGCCAGATACGCTCCGGGCTCTCGACGAGGTCCTTGACGTGGTTGAGGAACGTGACGGCCTCGCGCCCGTCCACGATGCGGTGGTCGTAGGTCAGCGCGAGGTACATCATCGGGCGGACCGCCACCTCCCCGTCAATCGCCACGGGCCGGTTCTTGATCGCATGCATCCCTAGGATGCCGCTCTGGGGGGGATTCACGATGGGGGTCGATAGCATGGAGCCGTAGATCCCGCCGTTCGAAATCGTGAAAGTCCCGCCGCGCAGTTCCGAGAGCTCGATCCGGTTCTCGCGGGCGCGCGCGCCGAAGTCGGCGATAGTCCGCTCGATCTCGGCGAAGCTCATCGACTCGGCGTTGCGCAGGACGGGTACGACCAGGCCCCGCCCGCCGCCGACGGCGATCCCGATGTCCTGGTACTTGCGGTAGACGAGCTGCTGGTCTAGGACGCGGGCGTTGACCGCGGGGACCGCTTGGAGCGCCTGAACCGCCGCTTTCACGAAGAACGACATGAAGCCCAACTTCACTCCGTGCCGGTTGAGGAACGCGTCCCGGTAGCGGCGCCGCAGTCCGATCACCTCGGACATGTCGGCCTCGTTGAAAGTGGTCAGGAGGGCGGCGTCCTGCTGGGCCCTGACGAGGTTCCTCGCAATGACCCTGCGCATCGGGGTCATCGGCACCGTCTCTTCCTCGCGCCCCGACCCTCCGTCGGAGGCCGTTGGCCGCGGGGCCGACGGGGAAGGGGCCGGGCGCGAGCGCGCCGGAGAGGTCGGCGCCGTAGCGGCAGCGGAGGGCAAGTTTGCGGGCGGAACGGCCGCCCCAGCCGCGGCAACCGCTCGCTGCGCGTCCTCCTTCAGCACCCGGCCGCCCGGGCCCGTTCCGGTGGCGGTCTCGACCGGCACGCCCGCCTCGCCCAGAACCCGCCGGGCCGAAGGCATGACGCGGGACTCGGGGGCATGGGCCGTCTCGCCAGGCCCCTCGGCGGCTTGATCCCGCCCGATCGGGGCCATCTCGGCCCGGGGCGCGGTGCCCTCCTCGATAGAGGCGATCACATCGCCCACCGCCGCTTCGCTGCCTTCGGCCTTGAGGATCTTGCCGAGCGTCCCGCTTGCCGGGGCGGGGAGTTCCATGGCGGCCTTGTCTGTCTCGATCTCCACGACCACCTCGTCCAGCGCGACGAAGTCGCCCTCCGCCTTGCGCCAGGCACCGACGCGAACCTCGGTGATGGACTCACCGGCTTCCGGGATTCTCAGTTCTACGGGCATCGCGCGCCGGTCTCTAGCGTACCTATCTAGCGAACGCTTCCTTGATCAGAAGGCTCTGCTCGTGCTTGTGGCTGCGAGCGGATCCGGTCGCGGGGCTCGCCGATTCCGGCCGGGTCACCGCTCGCGAGAAGTTCCCGGGATAGCGCCCGGCGACGTATCGCCAAGCTCCCATGTTGCGCGGCTCCTCTTGGACCCAGACGCATTCCGCTCCCCCATAGGGCGCCAGCGCGTCCCGCAAGGCCTTGGGATCCATCGGGTAAAGCTGCTCTAGGCGGACGATGGCGATGTCCCGCCGCCCGTCCGCCCGCCGCCTCGCCTCGAGGTCATAGTAGATCTTCCCGCAGCAGCCCAGCACGCGGCTGACCTCGCGCGGGTCCGTTCCCGAGTCGGGCAGGATGCGCCGGAACGTTCCGCTCGCCAGCTCGTCAAGGCTTGATACGACCGCGGCGTGGCGCAGCAGGCTCTTGGGAGACATGACGATCAGCGGTTTGCGCCACGAGCGGATCACTTGACGCCGCAGGAGGTGGAAGTACTGCGTCGGCGTCGTCGGGCACGCGACTTGGAAGTTCTCTTCAGCGGCCTGCTGCAGGAAGCGCTCCAGCCGCGCGCTGGAGTGCTCCGGGCCCTGGCCCTCGAAGCCGTGCGGCAGCAGCAGCACGAGGCCGCTCCACAGGTTCCACTTGTCCTCCCCGCTGGAGATGAACTGGTCGAAGATCACCTGCGCCGCGTTGAAGAAGTCGCCGAACTGGGCCTCCCAGATGACCAGCCCGTCCGGCCACTCCAGGCTGTAGCCATACTCGAAGCCCAGCGGGCCGGTCTCCGACAGCGGGCTGTTGTGGATCTCAAAGTGCCCCTGCCGGGGCGACAGGTGCTGCAACGGGACGTGCGGGAATCCCGTGTCGGAGTCGAACACCACCGCGTGGCGGTGCGAAAACGTCCCGCGCTCGGCGTCCTGTCCCGTGAAGCGCACCCTGTAGCCTTGTACCAGCAGGCTCCCGAGCGCCGCCGCCTCGGCCGTCGCCCAGTCCACCGGGCGCTTCCCTTGGGCCGTCTCCGCGCGGTGCTGCAAGAGCCGAGTGATGCGCGGGTCCGGGAGGTGATCCTTCGGCACTTTGGTCAACTTCTCGATGATCGGGGCCAGCTTGGCCTGTGGCACGCCGGTGTCGATCTCGGCGATCTGCGTGTCGGATCCGCGGTTGTAGCCGGCCCAGTCTCCGGTGACCTGGTCGCCGACATGGATGTAGTCGTCGCTCTGGGCGGACGCCAGCTCGCGCTCCAGGTGCTCGCGCCTTTCGTCCGCAATGCGGTCGGCCGCCTCCTGCTTGACCCCCCCTTGCTGTAGCAGGTGCTCGAGGTAGGCCTCGCGGACCGGCTTGCGCTCGCTGATGGCTTGGTACAGCAGCGGGTGGGTGAAGCGTGGCTCGTCGGTCTCGTTGTGACCCCGCCGACGGTAACCGTACATGTCGATCACCACGTCGCGCCGGTACTGCTTGCGGAAGTCGACCGCGAGGCGCACCGCCTGCGCGGCCGCCTCGGGATCCTCGCCGTTCACGTGCAGGATCGGAACCTGCAGCATCTTCGCCACGCCCGAGGCGTAGATGCTGGACCGGCCCTGTGTCGGCCGCGTGGTGAAGCCGATCTGGTTGTTGATGATTATGTGGATCGTTCCGCCCACCGTATAGCCGGACAGCTGGCTCATGTTGAGCGTCTCTTGGACGATCCCTTCGCCTGCGAACGCGGCGTCGCCGTGCAGCAGGATGCACAGTCCATGGACCCTGCGCGCGTCCGCCTTGCGGTCCTGCCGGGCGCGCACCCGGCCCACCGCGACGGGCCCGACGAACTCCAGATGGCTCGGGTTGAAGCAAAGCGACGTCCGCAGGGTGTCCCCTTGGGACGTGCGCCACCAGCCGCGGTAGCCGAGGTGGTACTTGACGTCGCCGCGCCCCAAGTAGTGCTCGTGGTCCAGGTCGGCGAATTCGCGGAAGATCTGGTGGGCGTTCTTGCCCATGATATTGGCTAGGACGTTGAGGCGCCCGCGATGCGCCATCCCGATCACGACATCGCGTGCGCCTTGGTCGCCGGCCCGCTCGATCAGCAGGTCTAGCAGGGGGATCACAGTCTCGCAGCCTTCCAGCGAGAAGCTCTTCGCGCCGACGAATTTCTTCTGGATGAATTCCTCGAAGATCGTGGCATCCGTCAGCTTGGTGAGGATGCGCAGCTGGCGCGCTTGGCTCAGCTGGACGTGGTTGCCCGTGGGTTCCATGCGCCGCTGCAGCCACTCGCGGACGCCGAGGTCGTCGATGTGCATGAACTGCACGCCGATCGAGCGCGTGTAGGTCTCGCGCAGCCGCTCGATAACCTGGCGGGGCGTGTTTAGATAGCAGCCCGAGAGGGTGTCCGGCGAAACCGGGCTGTCCATGTCTTCGGGCCGGAGGCCGTAGAACGCTGGATCGAGCTCCTCGGCGACCTTTCTGGTGAGGTCGAGCGGGTCGACCCGCGCGACCACGTGCCCCCGCACACGGTAGGCCCGCACGAGCTTGTCTACGCGGTGCTGCAGGCCGGCCGAGTCAGGGGATGGAGCAGGACCGTGCCCTTGAGGCTCGCTCGTAGGCAGCGCCGGATGCACGGGCACCGGCTCTTCGCCGAACGAATCCAACCACCCACGCCACTCGTCCGAGACGGAGGCCGGATCCCGGCAGTAGTCGGCATAGATGCCCTCGACAAAGGCTAAGTTGATTGCGGAAGGCCACTTCGGATCGTGCGACATTGCCGACTGGAAGCGAGACCTTCCGCACCGTCCAATTCAAAGGATACTCGCATCCGGCGCCCGGCGCGACGGGCGCCGTCAGGAAGCGGCCGAGGGCAGGCGCAGCAGGAACATCTGGCGGGTGCCGTCCTCGAGCAGGCCCGGGATGAGAAGGGCGTCGCCGGTCCGGTTCCAGCGGGGGGCGGGGTCGCAGCGCAGGTCTCCGGAGACACGGCCGAAGATGTCGAAGCCACCGGCGCGGTAGGTCGCTCCCGTGCGCCGGTTGTGGATGACGTAGTGCAGCTTGCCATCTCGCTTGTAGCCATTGGCCAGCCACGCGAGGTCAGGGGAGAGCGCGATGTCGCCTTCCGGATCCGGGAAGAGCTCGCTGTCGCCGATCAGTTCCGCCAGTTTCTGTGACTCGACGTCGAAGATCGACTGGCGGCGGGCGATGGATCCGATCATGCGCGTTCCCGCGTCCCACTCGGGGTGGCCCCCGATATGGGTCTCCTGGCGTCTCAGGTCAGTGCCGTCGCGGGCGATCGTGAACGACGCGTTGACGCGGCCCGGCTTGCCGAAGTTCGCCCTGGCGAAGAAGAACAGCCGTTCGCCCGTGCGGCTCCAGAGCGTGTGATTGATGAACAAGGGGAGCGAGTCGATCCCGGGCCTCTCCCTGCGGAGGGCCTCCGCGAGCTCGCGGAATGAAACCAGCAATTCCTTCTCGCCGCTCTCGATGTCGACGAGGAACACGCCGTCGTTCTCCGGGGCACTGACCCCCTCGGTCCAGTCCCACGCCCCGGGATAGCCGGTTACGCGCCGCAGCCTCGCCATCCGCGCGTAGTTGATCCCCGCAAAGCGCTTACCGTCGAAGGACACCCCGCCGTTCCCGACCGGCGTATCCTCGAAGCGGTACTCCCGGACGCGCCTGGCCCGGGCTACGTCGTACAGCACGCAGAAGACCTTGCCGGTCTCCGGGTCGCGGTCGTTGAAAAAGAACTGGTTCTCTGGGTCGGCCGGGTTCCAGTACAGCATCGTGCCCTGCTGGACGTTCCAAGCCCTCGACTTGTCCACCGCGAGCGCCTGGTAGTCGTTCTCGGTGTCGAGCAGGATCACCTCCGCGGCATCGTCCGGGCCGGGCATGCGGTTCACGAATTCGGTGCGCAGAGCGACGATGTAGCGCCCGCTCGCGTTCCACGGAATCGTGCCGACGTGGCCGATGTAGCCGAAGAAGTGGTTCAGCGGGCCCGACGTGATCTGCTCCCGCTCGAGTTCCGTCTCGTTTGGCGGCGGCGCGGCGCAGGCGAGGGCCCAGGCGGCAACAAGCAGGGCTTCGGCGGCGCGGCCGCTCCATGGTCGAGGGCGGCAGGGCGATCGATTTGGCATGGGTAGGCAGGCAGAGACATTCTACTCTCGGAGCCGCCGCAGGCGGAGCGCCCGCTTGCATCGGGGGATCGATTCTGCCCGGCGCTTTCGCGGGTACCATGTTGGGGACGCTTTCGGACCTTCCGAGATGCGCGGACAGGGGGCAGTGCATGTCGACCTTTCATGCGCAAGATTCTGACTTTGAGGCTAGTGTTCGCCTGACCTTTGGCAAGCAGCCCTTCATGCAGATGATCGGTGCCGAAATCACCGGAATCGCCGAGGGCGCCGTCGAAATCGGGATGCCGCTCAGGAACGACTTGCTGCAGCACCACGGCTATCTGCACGGGGCAGTCGTCGCTGCGATCGTCGATACGGCTTGCGGGTGCTCGGCGCTCACGCTGATGCCGCCCGGATCGACCGTGCTCACGGTCGAGTACAAGATCAACTTCATCGCTCCGGCTCGGGGTGACCGCATCCGCGCGCGAGGCCGCGTTCTCAAGCCGGGCCGGCGGCTCACGGTGTGCTCGGGCGAGGCGGTCGCGGTCGAGGGTGGGAGCGAGAGGCTAGTGGCCGCGCTCATGGCCACCATGGTGCGCGCGACGGACCGGCCCCTGGCTCAGTGAATCGCGGCCGCGAACGGTGCTGGCCGGGCGGCACGTGCCTGCGATGGCTGCGAGTGGCGGGGTGGCGCTTCGCCGCCGGCCAGAGGCGCTCTGCGGGGCGGACTTGCGCGAGGGGGTCCGGTCGAGCCACGACGACCTAGCCGGACCTCTGCCGCGATCCGGCGGCGAGGGGGAGTCCGCGACGGTTCTTCGCCGGGGGCGAGGCATGGCCGGTCAGGCCCGGTGCCTGCCGACGACGCGGGGACGGCAATCGGCCCGCGCTGCGGTACAGCCGAGGGCTGTCCTGCCATGGGGCCTTGGACAGGGACGACCCCCGATGAGGAACCTGGGTCGACGGGAGGGTGTTCGGCAACCCTGCTCGCCCGTCGGCTGGAATCGCTCCAAGCGCCCGAACCGCGGCGGACAGCCCCGGGGACGGACCTCCCCGGCTAGACCTACCGCTTGGGGGCTCCGGCCGCAGGCTAGTCCGAGCTTTCGTCGTCGGGAAGTACCTCTAGTTGCTCTAGGGGCAGCAACGCCAACGACTGTACCAGTCCAATGAGCCCGAAGTGGGCAAACACGGAACTTGGGAACGCGCCACCCTCTCCCAAGAGCGACTTCGGGCGACGCGCCCCCGTTCTGGCCTACAGCTCGGATCTAGAAGATAATCTTCATGCCCAGTTGGAATTCGCGGGGAGGCACCTGTGTAGCGGTGATCAGGCCGAACCGCGGGCTCGCAAGGTTCGAGTCGGGGTTCGCCAGCATGTTCTGGTTGAAGGCATTGAACGCTTCGGCACGGATCTGGACCGCTAGCCGCTCGGAGACCGCAACCTGCTTGAACAGCGACAGGTCGAACCTTTGCACGCCGTCCGGGCGCAGGGTGTTGCGGCCCAGCGTCCCGAACGTGAACTGGTCGGGAGCGGCGAATGCATTCCGGCTGAGCCAGTTCTGGCGAGTGCGACTGCCCCCGTGCGCGTCGCCGACAAGATTGGCCCGCAGGTAGGTCCACGGATTGCCTACGTTCGCCAAGTCTCCGGGCACGCTGACGTGGTAGGGGAGTCCGCCCCGGAAGTTAACGAGGGCGTTGAACTGCCAGCCGCCGATAACGTGATCCAGCGCCTTTGGAATGTCCGCGCCCAACCGCCTGCCGCGACCGACCGGAACGTCGTAGACCAAGCTGCCTACGAAGTAATGCGGGATGTCGTTGGCGGACACGCTTCGCTGGCTGTCCAAATCGTATTCGTTCTGCACGGAGCAGCCCTCCGTGCCGAAAAATCCGGAGCAGCCGATGTCGATTGACTTTGCCCAAGTGTAGGCCAAGGTCGCCGCCAAACCGCCAGTGAAGCTCCGCTTCATCGATAGCTGCAGGCTGTTGTAGCTGCTGCGACCGATTGATTTTTCGAAGTACGTCGGCCGCATGTACGGGAATCGCATGCGGTCCTTTGGGTCACCGGGGCCCGGCGTCACGGCCGTATTGCGCCGACCTCCAAGCGAAAGGTCGCGGTTGCCCGAACCGACATAGTTCGCCTCCACGACCGTGTTGCGCCGCAACTGGTGCTGGATGCCGAAGTTCCATTGCATCGAGTACGCTTGCTCAAACCCGGGATCGACGAACCACCACTGCGTGTTGAAGGGCGTGGGCGCGGGCACGCTGGACTGACCGAGCAGGATGTCCTGCGCCTTGACCTGCGGCCTCGGGTCGCTGGGGGTGGGCTTGGAGAGGATTCCGAAGCGCGTGACCGAAACGTCCGGCCAGTTCCCGCCGATGCCCCGCGCGCTCTGATAGATTCCGGCGAAGTTGTCGTACACGGCGCCGACCGAGAATCGCATCGTGGTCTTGTCGGTCAAGCGGTATGCCAAGCCAATCCGGGGACCGAACATCGGGCCGCGACCGGGAAACAGCACGGCGTCGTCCCCCAAGGCGATCACGTTCTCCGGCAAGCTGCCGTCTGGCGTGGGGATGCAGGGTGCGCCGCCTACCTCCGCGCAGGCTCCCGGCACCTTGAGGACGGCATACTGGCCCGTGTCCGTGTTCGCGTTGCCGGTGAAGATATTGCCGTCCTCGACGGTTCCGTACTGCGGCACCCAGGCGTAGTCGAAGCGCAGCCCGAGATTTACTGTGAGCTTGGGGGTCGCCTTCCAAGAGTCCTGAAAATAGATTCCCTGGTTGCCGCCGAAGCGCAGCGACTCGACGATGTTGCGCCGGGACGACGCTTCGACGTAGTTCAGGAGCATGGAGGCCACCGAGTCACCCGTAGTCGCTGAATTCGCGAAATCTCCCGTAGTGATCTCCGTGTAGGTCACTCCGTGGGAAGCCTGCGTGCGCGACATGGTAGCGAACATGAAGTCGCCCCCGAAGCGAAGTGTATGGTTGCCCTTGACGATACTGATGTCGCCCTTGATCTGGTAATTGTTCGCCGGCCGATTCGTCACGATAGCCGGCGTACCGCCGAAGTAATTCGCCGCGCTGATGCCCGAAAGGACCGGGCCGTCCCTGTATTCGAAGATGCCCGACGGAAACCCGGCTTGTTGGGCGATGGACGCACCATCCAGCCCGTCGAATTCGCGGATCGTGGGAATGTCGCTGAGTGATCGCCCGAATTGGAACTGACCGGTCATCGTCGGATTGAATACATGCACGTAGCTGCCGGAGAAATTCACCGCGTCCATCTGGTTGCTATTGACGAGGCCTTCCCGCCCGCCGCTGCTCAGGCCGGACTGGCTGAGAGTGCTGAAGCGAAACCACGCGGTGTCGCGGGCGCTGAAGTGATGATCGACCTTGACCTGCCATTCCTCTTGATTGGTCGTGCGACTGCGATTGTCTACTGCATTGAATTCCGGGCGCTCAGTTGAGGAAGGCTTCGGCAATCCCGTGGCCTGCAAGTAGCCGAGAATGCTCGGGTCGAGACGGTCCTGCGGAATGCGGTTGTTGCTGAACTGGGTCCGGACAAACGCCCCCGGATTGTCGGGATTCTCGACGGTGCTCGCCGGATCGAAAATGTCCCTCCCGGACTGGCTGAAGTCCCCTCCGAGTTGCGCGGCCGTGGGCACGTTGTAGAACTGGGCGCCGGGGGTGGCAAAGCGGAAGATTTGCGCGGCGCCGAAGAAGAAGGTCCTGTTGCGGACCACCGGGCCTCCGAGCGTGCCGCCGAACTGATTCTGCCGGAACTCGTCTTTCGTCGTCCGGTTGAACTGCAGCGCGTTGAGGTTGTCATTCTTCAGGAACCAGAAGGCAACCCCGTGGTAGTCGTTCGTGCCGGATTTGGTGACGATGTTGACGATGCCTCCCGACCCCATGCCGAACTCGGCCGAGTCGTTGTGCGATTGCACCTTGAACTCGGCGATCGCGTCCAAGATGGGCGGCACGGCGTAAGCATTGCCGAAGGTCTCGAAGTTGGCGACGCCGTCCAGCATGTAGACGTTCGCTCGGTTGTTCTGGCCGTTGACCGCAGGGTTCGCCGCCTCGCCGATCTGGCGTGTGTAGCTCAGCGACTGGCTTCCCGGCGGCCGCACCATGACGACGCCGGGTTGCAGCATCAGCATCTGGGTGAAGTTGCGACCGTTGAGCGGAAGCGCCTTGACCGTGCGCTCCTCCACCGCCTGCCCCAATTCCGCAGACGAGCTTTGCAACTGCACCGCCGTAGCGATGACCTCGACCGTTTCGGTGACGGCACCGATTTGCATTGCGAAGTCGAGCGTCGTAGTTTGGTTGACTGTAAGCGTGAACGGTTCGAGGCGCTGTGTCGTGAATCCATCCGAGGAGGCATCCAAGGTGTAGACGCCGATTTGAACGTTCTGGAAACGATAGAGGCCCGCCTCGTTGCTCTGCGTCTGTTGGTTGACGCCGGTCTCGATGTTCGTCAAGGTAAGTTGCGCGCCGGGGATTACGGCCCCTTGCTCGTCGGTCACGCTTCCGTTGATCGTGGCGGTCGAGACCTGCGCCTGACACAGAGACGCTCCGGCCAGAAGCGCCATCAACACGACGGCGGTCCTCAGGGCGCCTGAGACCAATGTGGTGCGAAGTTGCATCGTTACGCTCCTTTGAGCTGAATGCGCCGCCCCGCACTGGGGACGGACGCAGAACGCAGCCGGCTATCGTAGCACGGCCGAGAAACGGAGGTTGCGGATCGCAGGCGTCCAATCCTCCCGTCGCTTACGCCGTGATTCCCGCGAGAGATGGAATGCCGAACGAGCGACGCCCCATGTGGCACTGCTTTCCGGAATTGCCAGGGAGGCTTGCAGCCCGGGCTGCCGACGCTTGGTCGTGGCCAGGATTTCGGGTTCGTGCGCCGCCTGCCACGCGGCCGGAGACGCAATGCCCGCGTTCACGCCGGTCGTCCGGTGCAATTGCGGGCCGCAGGGTGGGCTGCCCGCCCTGCGAGCGCCTACGGCTGAGGACCTCCGGACGCCACGCGCTGCACGGAGCGGATGGCATACTCGATGTCCGGCGCGTCATCTAGCATCCGGGCTCTCTCCAGTTCCGCAAGCGCATCCGCGACGGCGCCGGAATCGGCTAGAACGAGACCTAGGTTCTTGTGCAGGGTGGCGCGGACCGCGCAGTCGCCGCAGGTGCCGAGGGCCTCTCGCAACTGCGCGACAGCCGCTTCCCATTCCTCGCGGCCGGCTGCTTCCACAGCGAAGTTCGAAAGCACCTTGGCGCGAGTCGCAGCACCTTCCTCCTGCTTCAAGTCGCGCAGCCTCTTGCGATACATGGCGGTGTCGTCGGAGCCTGACCGATAGAGCGCCTTGATCAAGTTGACGGCGGCGACGGAATTGCTGGGATTTAGGTCCAGCGCACGCTTGAGATGCAGCGCGGCCTCGTCGGGCCGACTCGATTGCAGCAGCGCGATACCCAGCTCGCTGAGTATCGAGTCGCTGTCCGGCTTCTCGGCGGCGGCGTTCTTGAGCGCTGCCGCCGCCTCGAGGTGGCGCGAGAGCCGATTCAGCGTGGCACCGACGTGGCTCGCCACCTCGGCCGACCCTCCGCCGGCGCGGTCCGTTGCTTCGAACGAGGCAAGCGCCTCGTCGTACCGGCGCAGTTGGAAGAGCGCGCGACCCCGCTGCAAGTGAGTCGCCGCCGACGTCGGCGCTAGGACGGACGCCGCATCGAATTCCGCGAGCGCTTCCTCCCAGCGCGAGCTGTCTCCTAGCACGATGCCGAGATTGAGACGCGCTTGTGCCGATGAGGGCTGCTTGGCCACGACCCTTCGCAGCGTCGCGACGGCCTCGTCGAAGCGCTGCTGGCGGGCAAGTGCCATGCCGAGCGCCGTGAGAATCGCTGCGTCGCCTGGTCGCAGTGAGTCCGCGGCGCGCAGCGATTCCTCGGCCTCGGAGTTGCGTCCCTGCGCGGACAAGACGATGGCAAGGTTGTAGCGGGCTTCGGTCTTGCCCGGATCTTCCGTCGCGGCTCTACGGAAGGCCACCTCGGCCGCCTGAGCCTGGCCGAGTCCGTGCTGGGCGGTGCCGAGAGCCAGCCAACCCGACGCAAGATCCGGACGGATCTCGACCGATCGCGCAAGGTGTCGCGCCGCTTGAGCGGTCTTGCCCTGATTGAGAAGTGCCATGCCAAGATTGAGGTGGGCCGCCGCGCTTCCGGGATTCAGTTGCACCGTCTCGCGGAAGGCCGCTTCGGCGGCTGCGAAGTCGCCGCTGCGGAAAGCCCGCGCGCCGCGGAGCGCGGGCGATGTGACAGGGCCCGCGAGCGCGGCTTGAATCGCGGTCCCGATCTCGGAATCGGGGTCCTCGCGCAGCAGTTCTGCCACCGTGGCGCGAGCTGCCTCCGCCTTGCCGAGACGATGCTGCGTCCTAGCTAGGGCCGCGAGGATCGGCACGGTCGGTCCGTCCAGCTCCAAGGCTCTCACTAGGGACGTCTCGGCCTCCCCGACCTCGCCTAGCTCGAATTGCACGGACCCGAGAACCAGCCACACCTGCCCGTTCGTGCGTTCGATGCGACTCGCGGCTCGCAGATGGACGGCCGCTGTCGCGTAGTCCCGTAACTCGGAGTGGGCGACGCCTAGGTTGTAGTGCGCCTCCAAGGATTCGGCGTCTAGGCGCACCGCATCTTGGAACGAGGTGATCGCGCAACGAGTCTGGCCCTGTTCTGCGAACCAGTAACCCAGCGCGGTGTGCGCAGTGGCGGTTCCGGCCGTGGATGCCTCGCCTAGCCCGGGCGGCGTCACGCACTCAGCCACTAGGGCCATTGGCGCGGCGAGGCCTACGCACGCGAGTAGACAGCACCGACTCGGCACTCCCGCAATGTAGCAGTAGCAGGGGGAGGCAACGGGAATCGCCGACTCGGCGACACTGGACCCGTCTCGGTCATCGTTGAAACCTGAGGCGATTGCCCTCTCGACGCGGGTTCCGCCCTTTCTGCGGACGCTGATAAGCGAGAAGCGCCGGCATCCGCGGGCTTCCTTCAGTGCATCGGCGTCGCGGCGCGGCCGTCTCTCCCTCCCCGCACCAGCTGGTCACCCTAGGAGTGCGCCACGGTCCGCCGCCGAGCGATAGCGGGAGCCGGAGGCGCCAGACTGCACGGTCACAACCGTCCCCTCGCGGCCGTCGGATCACATGGCGGGGTGCTGGACGGGTGCGGCCCGCCACGCGGGCACTCTCGAAGCGCTCGGCTTGGCCGGGCAGGCCGGGGGAGTCTAGCCTGGAATCAATCCAAATCGGCCAGCAACCGAGGTAATGTCTCGGACTAGGGTGTGCGACAACGCTCGGTCAGCAGGGCTTTCCGGAGCGTAACCTGCCCGGTCGGCGCACCGCCGAGACATAGGGGGAGATGGCGGGCGGACGCGAGACCGTCGGGCAGAGCACAGTAGGTCGCGGAGGCAGGGCTTCGTGTTGCGCAAGCGTGGGGCCACTCCGATGACGCTGATCCCGAGACTTCCCGCAGGCGGCGGCCGAGACCCGTACACGGGCTTGCCGCCCAAGAAAGAGAGAGGGCTAGCATAATGCGAATCGGACTGCAGTGCGCGCTGCTTCTTGGCTTGGCCTTGCCCGCGGTGCTCTTGGGACAGGCCACTGGGTTAATTCTCGGGACGGCCCAGGACGCCTCCGGAGCGGTCGTCCCTAGCGCCGAGGTGCGTGCTACCAACGAGCTGACCGGGATCGAACAGACCGCGGAAACCGATCCGCAGGGGCGTTTTACGTTCCCGCGCATGCCGGTGGGTGACTACCGCGTCGAAGTGCGGAGCGACGGGTTCCGGACGTTCTCGTCCGGCACGTTCCGGCTTGACGCCGACCAGAGCCGTCAGGTCACGGCGACGCTCGAGATCGGCCAGGTGACCGAGGTGGTGACCGTCGAGGGCGCCGTCGCCCAAGTCGAGACCTCGAACGCCACCCTGACCGAGATCATCGACGAGCGCCGTATCACCGAGCTGCCCCTGAACGGGCGCAACCCCATCCAGCTCATCATGCTCGTTCCCGGCGTCAACACGGGGCCGGGCGGGGTGATCTCCCAGTTCGGAGGTTTTAGCGTCAACGGCGCCCGGGCGCAATCGAACAACTACATGCTCGACGGCGGCGACAACAACGACCACCAAGGCGGTGCGCCGATGATTGTGCCCAATCCGGACTCGCTCGAGGAGTTCAGCATCCAGACGCAGAACTTTTCGGCCGAGCACGGCGGCGCGATGGGCGGCGTGATCAACGCCGTGACCAAGTCGGGCACGAACGAGGTCCACGGGAGCGCTTTCAACTTCCTGCGCAACGACGCGATGGACGCGAGCAGCTTCGACGCCAACCGCTCCGGCGTCCAGAAGGGCAAGCTCCGCCGCAACCAGTTCGGCGCCACGGTCGGCGGGCCGGTCGTCAGGAACCGGACGTTTTACTTCTACGCTTACGAAGGGACGCGGACGCGCCAGGCTCAGGCATTCCTGCACAACGTCGCCACCGATCTCGAGCGCGGAGCCGACTTCTCGCAGTCCCGCAGGCCTCCGAACGATCCCGACACCAAGGCCGCCTTTCCGAACGCGGTGATCCCGCAGGGGCGCTGGAACCATGTCGCGCCGAGCTACCTCAAGGCGCTGATTCCGAACGCCAACGTCGTCACGCAGCGTAGCGACGGCACTCTCCTCGGACGGATCGGGTTCAACCGGCCCGACAACCCCGACCGCGACCAGCACATCGCGCGGGTCGACCACCAGATCACTGGCATGCAGCGCGCCACCTTGCGGCTGTTCCGCAACGTGGACGACCGCTTCCGCGCGGCCAACGTCCCCACCCTGACGCAGAACGAGGGGTTCAAGAACTGGAACCTGCAGGGGTCGCATACGTGGACCGTCACTCCGGCGCTGCTCGGCGTGGGGCGGTTCACTTGGAACGAGGTAGACCAGCTGCGCGGCGGCAATCCGGTGATGCTCGACGGCCAGGTCGCGACGTACGAGGCCCTCGGCGTGAACGCGCAGCGAGCGGCCCCGGTCAGCCCGGAGGAACAGGCCGTGACGTGGCGCGGACGGGTCACCGGCTACTGGAACCTGGGCCAAGTCAACGTGCTCGACACCGACCGCCAGACCTACCACGCCGTCTACGACATGTCGTGGACCCGCGGGGGGCACATGATCAAGTTCGGCGGCGACTACCGCTGGTCCAAGAGCGACCGCCTGACGAATAACCGGGTCGACCCGCAGTTCACCTTCAACGGGAACCGCACGAACAACAGCCTCGGAGACTTCTTTCTGGGCTTCCCGTCGCGCTTCGTCATGGGGTCGCTGCGGATCAACCGCATCAGGAACATCGGCTCGAATCTCTACTTCCAGGACGACTGGAAGGTGCTGCCGAACCTGACGGTAAGCATGGGACTCCGCTGGGAACCGTATCATCAATTCCACTCGGCCGACGACGAGCTGTCGGTCTTCAGCCCGGGCGAGCGGTCGCCTTCGTTCCCGCAGGCCCCGCCCGGCATCCTGTATGCCAGCGACCCCGACGTTCCGCGCGGCGGGGCGCCCAAGGACTGGAACAATTTCGCGCCGCGAGTCGGCCTTGCATGGCAGCCTACGTCCGACGCCAAGACCGCGATTCGTGCCGGCTTCGGCCTCTTCTACGACATGCCGTCGTTCCACTCGCTCAGCCAGTTCGTGAACAACCCGCCGTTCTCGATGCAGTTCGACAGGCGCCAAGGGGACATCAACTCGACCGGGGCCACGTTCGACGAGCCATTTCGGGGGCGCGTCAATCCGTTTCCGTTCAGCCCGCCGCGCAGCGACGCCGACCGCAAGGCGTTCGACTTCGTGACGCCGATCCTGTTCGGTCGGAGTGTGAGCCCCGAACTAGTCGCGGGCTACAGCCAGCAGTGGAACCTCAACGTGCAGCGGGAGCTGCCGCACAGGATTCTGATCACCGCGGCCTATATCGGGTCGAAGGCCGCGAATCTGCCGCTCGTGCTTGACATCAACGTCAAGCCGGCGAAGAGCAGCGGCCGCCCTAACGTGCGGCCGCACGGCGACTTCACCGCGATCCGCGAGTACCAGTCCGTGGCCTACAGCAACTACAATGCCTTCCAGTTCACCCTAAACAAGCGCATGAGCCGGGGCTTCACTGTGCTGACCCACTACACGTGGTCGAAGACGACGGACCTCTTCGCCACGAACGATCAGTTCAACCCGCAGAATCTCGAGGACTTGGATGCCGACAAGGCCTTGGCGAACTTCCATCACGCGCACCGCATGGTGACCTCGTTCGTATGGGACATTCCGTCTCCCGCCAGCAGCGGGCCCGGCCGGTGGTTTCTGGGCGGCTGGCAGATCAACGGCATCTACTCGGTCCAGTCGGGCGATCCCGTGAACATCTACCACGGTCGCGACATCGCCGGAACCACCATCGGCGGGGGCCAGCGGCCCAACTTGGTGGGCGACCCTCTGTCGGGGATCAACCGCAGCCGCGGAAACATCGTCGGCGGAGGGCCTTGGTTCAATGCCGACGCCTACGCGCTGCCGCAGTCCGGTCACTTCGGCAACCTCGGACGAAACTCGATGATCAGCCCCGGCGACTGGAACCTCGATCTAGGCGTCTTCAAGAACTTCGATCTGTCGGAGAAGCTGAAGCTGCAATACCGCTGGGAGATGTTCAACTCGCTCAATCACGCGAATCTCACCAATCCGGTTGGCCAGGTGACCAGCGGGACGGTCGGCGAAATCAACACCCTGACGGGCCCGAGGATCATGCAGATGGGCTTGCGTATCGAGTTCTAGCGGGAATGCCTGCGCCGCGCGGCCGTCGAATCCGGGTCGCGTCCGAGCGCCATGGATCTCGTACGGGGCTGCATCCGCCAGGGCGGGCGGCATGCCAGCGCAACGGTGCGAGTTCGCGATCGACCGGATCGACCTGTGCTCTGCGCTCTCGGGGCTAGGCGACTACAAGTCGGCCCGCGGCTCTGCCTACAGCCCGATCGAGTAGCCGTGACCGAATCGACCGTTCAGGGCGGCACCTAGGCTCATCGAGATGCTGATCCGCTCGCCCGCTCCCAATCCCTCGTAGACTCGCCGCGTGCGCTCATACTCCCGCGGCATCCCGCCGTAGAACGTCAGGCGTCTCGGAGCCACCAGCGCCGCGATATCGGGCAGATCCGCGTGACGCAGCGCGCCCAGCAGGACCGGCCCGTCGGCGGTCGAAGCAGGCGCGCCGAGCAGAATCGCCTGAGCGATCGACTCGTCGAGCGCGGCCGCGTACAGCGCCCATCCGGCCGCCGGGCCTATGCCGCTGATGCCGACCGGGCGGTCGGCCCCGGCACGATTGCGCAACACCTTCACGGCCGTTAGCACGCTTCCGATTCGCACGGTGTCGACCGTCCGCCCGGTCTGCATTGCGTTGCGCAGGAGCATCTTCCATTCGGACTTGGGCCACGTCCCCGTACCCGTGCCGGGGGGATATACCACGAGGACCGGATTGCTCCCGAAGTTGGCTAGGCTCCGCAGGAGTCTCCGGACGGCCTCGGGGTCCTCTCCGGGGGCGGCGACGTGCAGCAGGGCCGGGCCGCTCGGTTCGTCCGGCACGCGGAGCATCGCCTCGACCGGTACGCGGCTATCGAAGTCAAATTGGATCGACTCGAAGCCCGGAGGAACTTCGAGTTGCCCGGATCGGGTAGCCGGAACGGGGATTTCTCTGGGAATCGCTTGCAGCACGGAGCCCTTCAGCGCTTCCAGCAGCCTTCCGCGGCGTTCGTCCCAATTGTTCCCCTCCGTCCAGTCGACGCGTTCGGACTCCGGAATGAAGAATTCGTGGGCTAGGTAGTTGCGGGCGTCGGCGGGGGGCTGGCCGCCGAAGACCGCCAGCTCGGAGGCTTCGATCTCCTCGAAGCTCGTATCGACTTCTCGCGGCTCGCGACCGGCCAGCCAGCGGTCCAGCCAATGAACCGCCTCGGCTCGCAGCAGATCCGAGTCCTCGTGCCCGCTCTCGACCACGAGGTTCCTGAACTGCTCCGGCACGCCGTACGAAGCGTAGAGGGACGACATCGCCGCTTCAAACTGCTCGTAGCCGGGAACGGGAAACAGCGCGTCCGTGCGTCCGTGCGCGGTGAATAGCGGTCGCGGCGCGATCAGCGCCCCGAGGTGGATCATGTCGTGCTGCCGGAAGTTGACCGGATACATGCAGTCGCAATGCCGACGCTGGGTATTGTCCGGCACGCTGACCGCGTAGGTGCCGATTCCCATGATCGGGATCGCGGCCTTGATGCGCGGCTCGACCGACGCCGTGAACCAGCTCATGGCGGCACCGCCTGATCGTCCGGTGATGGCGAAGCGGTCGCTGTCGACCTCCGCGCGGGTCTCCAAGTAGTCCAGGGCGCGGATTGCATTCCAGACTTCCAGTCCCGCAGGGCTGTAGGCACGGGAGTACCACTCGTACATCTCTTGGTTGAGGACCCCGTGATGCAGGCCGACGGTCTCGGCGATTTGAATCGGATCGAGGACCATTGCCGCGTAGCCGTGCCGTGCGAGGGTGTGCCCGTGACGCTGGTACGAGGTCTTGGCCCCGTGGGGGGAGAACGCGTGGCCGCACACGTAGACCACCCCTGGAACCGGGCCGCCTTGGTCGGTCGGCAAGTACAGATTGGCGGTCACGTAGATCCTGGGCATGCTCTCGAACGCGATCCTCTCGACCGTGTACCCGTCACGCTCGATCCGGCCTGCGATCCTTGCGTTCAGAGGTGTCCTCGGGCGGTCGGGTCCGACACCCAGCATCTCCTCGAGTTCCTCCCGCCGCCGGTCGCGGACAGCCTCCCACGACTCCCGCGAAGCGGACTCTTGGACGGCGCGATCCGTGATGGCGCGGGCTTCCTCGGCAAGGTACTCCAGGAGTCCGTCTCTGGAGCGGTCGGCCCAGCTCGGGGCGTTGCTAGTCCGAGGCTGGACGCAGCCAGAGAGGCATGCGAGAACGAGCGTGGCACTAGGAACGGAGAGCAGGCATGACGAGGAGTTCACGGTTGGTCCACCTGTGCCAACAATACCCCAGTACTGAGGGGCGCAAGAGTCTTTTCGGATCGGCCAGGCCAGAATGTACTGGCAACTGGGTTCCCAAGCAGTCTGCTAAGAAGGAGGCCTTCCAAATTCGAGTACGCAATATAATGTGTAGACAGTTACGGTATATCACAATATGCAGGCCTAAGTTCGAGAATTCAAGACTCTATCTCTGGGCTGCTATGATGACAGCCTGAATCCGAAGTCGACTGAGTATGGCCCGTATCTTGGGAAAAGACTTTCCTGATTACCAACGAACTTCAGCCGAGGATATGCTATACTGAAGGAGGTCGGAAATCTCTGACAGGAAAGGGGCTAGCAGCTGAAACGCAATCGCGTGCAATGCCAGAAGGGACTCAGCCCGGGCAAGTTCCTGCAGCGCTACGGCAGCGAGGGGCCATGCGAGCAGGCCGTCTGCAACGCCCGCTGGCCGGACGGCTTCCGCTGCCCGGAGTGCGGCTCCCGCCGGCACTGCCGCATCCGCTCCCGCAAGCTCTGGCAGTGCCATGCCTGCCACCGCCAGAGCTCCCTCGTCGCCGGCACGATCTGCGCCGCCAGCCAGCTGCCGCTGACCGTCCGGTTGCTGGCGATCCACCTGCTGACGCAGGGCCAGCACGGCGTTTCGTCGCTGGAACTGGCGCGGCAGCTGGGCGTGAGCCGGAACACGGCTTGGAAGATGAAGCACAAGCTCCTGCAAGTGCTGAAGGAGCGCGACGAGCGCGTGCCGCCGGGCGGCATCGTGCAAGTGGACGACGCCTACCGGGGCGGGGAGTGGGGCGGGGAGCGGCGGGCAAGACGCCGTTCGTCGCCGCCGTGCAGGTCAGCGCCGCCGGCCAGCCGGAACGGAAAGGATGCGCCTGAGCAGCGTGGCGGGCTTGCGCAAGAAGACGCTGGCAGCGTGGGCCGGGCGGCACTTGCAGCCCGGCACGGAGGTGCATTCCGACGGCCCGGCCTGCTTGCGGGGCGTGGCCGACGCCGGCTGCGAGCACGTGCCGACCGTCACCGGAGGCGGGCAGCGGAGCTGCGGGGATTCCCGCTTCGTCCGGGTCAACGTCCGGGTCAACACGATGCTGGCGAACGTCAAGCAGTCCCTGGCGGGAACCTGCCATGCGCTCGACGGCAAGCACCTGCCGTGGTACCTCGCCGAGTTCCGCTACCGCTTCAACCGCCGCTACGATCCGGAGGCGCTGGTCCCCCGCCTGCTCCACGCCTCCGTGCGCACCCCGCCCATGCCTTACCGCCTCCTAACCTTGGCTGAGTCTTGTGGGTAATCAGGAAGACTTTTGCGCCTCTCAGTACAGCGGACGGGGCACACTTTTCCGGGCCGGCCCGCACGGCCGACCGCAGTTCGTGGAGGGCTGCCCTCGCCGGCCCGCTACCGGTCGGCACGATGTGGAATCTGACATGCCGCGGCTTCCAGCCGTGGACTCCCTCACCGCTCGCAGCTCGACAGGCGGCAGCCGGCGAAGGCCCGCTCTGTACGCGTATGCCCCCGGGCCTGGCGACGCCACGCTCTCTGGCCGGCCGTCTGAGCAGGCATCGGGCGCGAATCGGCCGAGGCTGGCGTCCGCGCTTGATCAATTGCTCACATGCCCCGGACGTACGGACCTCCCACGCTGTCGCGCAGCCGGTCGCAGCGGTCGCGGAGCTCCGCAAGAACGCGTGCGGCAGCTGGATCCGAGGCTAGGTTCGCAACCTCGTGCGAATCCTCTTGGAGATCGAAGAGTTGCTCGTATACGGGAGTCCGCTCGAAGTAGCGGACATACTTGTAGCGTTCGGTTCTCACGCCTTCGCTCTTCGGAATCGTCTCGCGTTCGTACAGGTGCTCGTAGAAGAAATCCGAACGCCAGTCGACTTCGTCGCTGCGCAGAAGCGGCATCAGGCTGCGCCCCCGCATCTCGCCGGGGACTTCAACTCCAGCCATGTCAAGCATAGTTGCAGGGCAATCGAAGCTTAAGGCCATTCCCTCGACAGTCGTTCCGCGCCGCGAACCATCGAGGCGAGGGTCGGCGATGATCAACGGCTTACGAATCGATCCTTCGTACATCAGCCAGATTCCAGTCAGGCCCTGCTCGCCGATCATGATCCCGTTGTCGCCGGTGAAAATAAGTACGGTGTTGTCCGCGAGACCTCGCTGGTTCAGTTCGTCTACAATGCGTCCGACTTGCACGTCGACGCCGGTGATCAGGCGGTACATTCCCTTCATCATGCGTTGGTACTTCTCGGGCGTGTCGAAGCGGCGGAACCATCGCTGACGGCTCATCGACACTTGGATGAAACCGGGCAGGCGGTGAAAATAGCTGTGGTCGGAGACAGGAGGGGGCGCGATGACCGCGTCTTCGTAGAGGCTCTCGTAGCGCTTGTCGTAGACGTACTGGCGGGGGTTGTCGTCCTCCGGGTGTGGCGCGCTGAAGCTGACCGAGAGGCAGAACGGCTGCTCCGGGCGGCTTTCCCGGATGAATTCCACCGCATCGTCGCCGTTGATCGTCGTGAGGTGCTTGAGTTTACCGTCGGAAGCGGTGCGGTAGTAGGGATTGCGAGTGGAGCTTGCGATGCGAGGCCGGTAGAAGTCGAACATGCGTTCGGGAGCTCTTCCGTCGACCTCGACTCCCAGTTTGCCAACGAATCCGGTCCGGTAGCCGGCGTTCTTCAGAAGGGCCGGGTAGCTCCGGTCCAAGCGCTGCAGGCTCAGCGGCGGCAGGGTGAAGGTATAGCCGTGCTCGCGGCGGAATTCTCCGGTCAGGATGCTCGCGCGGGTCGCGGCGCAGATCGAGGTCGTGCAGAAGGAGTTCGCGAAGCGCGCGCCGCGGGCGGCTAGGGCGTCGATGTTGGGCGTCCCTATGACGCTGTTGCCCATGCAGCCGAGCAGGTCCCAGCGGTGGTTGTCCGTCATGAGGAATACGATGTTCGGTCGGATCGGGCTCGGTTGGGCCGAGCCCGTAGGGGCTGCTACCAACCCTCCCACCGCTGCTGAGAGGAAGTTTCGACGGCTGACCGGGCTTGATGTCATCGTTGCGCCTCCGGCTGCGCGCTCGCAACGATATCACGTCGGTCTCTCGCACCCGGCGTTCCGCGGGATTCCCGACCTTCCAGCGGTCTCCGGCCGGTCGGGTCCTGCCGGGTGCTCACGTGGCGCCGCCAGACCGGTTGCGGCGGACCGGGCCGAACTGAACGGGCCCGCTGTCGTGCCGACGCGGGTCGGTGGATCAGCGCATGGGCACGGTGTTTCTCCGGTGCCTTCTGGACCACAACGACCCGCTCCGTTCCCCCGCTTCCGGCCGCGGGAGAGTTCGTTCGCCGACCCGGGAGGGCATTGGCTGCTCTAGCGCGTCGGTCCGGCCGCCTGGGCTCGTTCGGGCCAGTTCGTCCCGTGCGGATGGGCGCAGCACGAGAGCGGCGGCAACGCAAGCTCCAGAACGGCGTGCGGGCGGAACCGGGCCCCGGACCAAACCGCAGCATCTAGCCTCGCCGACCGAATCCTCTTCCGCGGTAGCCCCGCCGGCCACGCCGGTCAGACGCGCTGGATCCGTTGCCCGCGAAGTCGCCCACGACAAGGTCGAAGGAAGCGGCCAGCTCGCCGATCTGCGATCCGGGCACGGGCCTGAACTCCACGAACAACGAGTCGATACCGCTGTCGTTCTGCCGTCGCGCTTGCCGGATTACTCCGTCGTGCTCGTTGCCCTCGTGACCCTCTAGGAACAGCTGTGTCGTCAGCACGCGGTGCCCGTTTCGGTTGACTGCGTAGTGGATGTGAGGAACTCGTCCGCCGCCAAAGCTGTAGTTCACGGGCTTGATCGTCCGGAAGCGGTATTCCCCGGTAGAACCGGTTTCGAACCGCCCGAAGCCTTGGAAGTTGGAGTCGCGCCGGTCCTGCCCGGGCGCCCGGCTGTGCAGGTAGACGCCGTTCGCGTCCACCTGCCAGATCTCGACGATCGCGTTGCGCACCGGCGTTCCGGAGGTTGTCATGACCTTGCCCGTGACGTGGGCGATCTCGCCCAGCGCCGGCGTTGCCGCGTCGTTGATGAGAATTAGATCGCTGTCGGCGTCGAGCGGCATCTTGTCGGGATAGTACGGCCCCTCGGTGGCGCGTGGCGTGACGGCGAGTTGCTCCGCGAACAGCCCCGGCACCGTGTAGAACGCGCCCGTCGCCGCCGATGCGTGAAGGAACCTACGTCGCGTGGACTGGGTGCGAATCGTCTTGGGCATGGAAGCCCCCTAGTACTGGACCGCTCGAGACCGCCGGCAGTGGCTTGCGCCGCCGCGTCCGTCCGGAGATCCGGCTGCCCTGAAATAGACGTGCAGCAGGGCCGATGGTAACGGCCGGTCCGACGATGCGCGCCTGAATACGCGAGGCCCGTCGACGGGCCGCGGTCCGGCAGGGCGCTCGCGGATGCGATGCAGGGGCGTCGCGGACGCTGCCGACGCTCGCCTCTTGGCGGGCCGTCGCGCGCGGTGCTGCCTGTGCTAGGTTAGGTCTTGGGGTGAGTCCGGGGCCCGGCTAGCGGCGGCCCCGGCCCGTCGTCCCGGACGGCCGTTCGTTCCCCCCGGCACCCCGGCGGCTGTGTCCTCTCCTGCATGACCCGAGCAGTTGCCAATCGCTACGTCGTCGCGTTGGCGGACGTTCTCGGCGACCCCGGTTCGGGCCTCGCGCCGGCAACGGCCTTCGACCAGCTTCAGGCGTTCGGCGACCTCCTAGACGAATCGGACGAACTTCGTTCCGTGCTGCGCTCGCCGGCGGTCTCGCCGCGAGAGAAGCGCGAACTGGTCGCGGCCGTCGGCGAGCGGACCGGCATGGACCGGCTCGTCCGGAACTTCCTCTACGTCGTGTTGGACCACCGACGCATCGCGCATTTCGGCTTGCTGCTGCGAGGCTTGCGGTCGTGGCTCGATCGCGAGGCCGGTCGAGTGGAGATCGAAGTGCGCGTCGCCAGCGAGATCGACAGCGGCCAGAAGGCCGCGCTGGAGCGGCGCTTCCGCGAGCTGACCGGCAAGCGGGTCCGCCCCGTCTACGTGGTCGATCCGGCCTTGCTGAGCGGAAGTTCGGTGCAGGTGGGTTCGATGCTCTACGACGGGTCCCTCCGCGCCTCGCTCGGCTCGCTCTCGATGTCGCTGGCGTCCGCTAGGCGCTGATGCCGCCGCCCGAAAGGAACGCTGCCTGATGGCACAGATGAACGCTGCGGAAATCTCGCAGCTGATCCGCGACCGGATCCGGAATTACGAGTCAGCTGTCGAGGTCGCCGAGGTCGGCTCGGTCATCTCGCTCGGCGACGGAATCGCCCGCCTCCACGGCTTGGAGCGGGTGATGGCCGGCGAGCTGCTCGAATTCCCCGGCGGTACGGCCGGCATCGCGATGAACCTCGAGGAGGACCAGGTCGGCGCCGTGCTCTTGGGCGACTACTCCGACCTCATGGAGGGCGATCAGGTGCGCCGCACGGGCAGGATCATCTCGATCCCGGTCGGCGACGCGATGGTCGGCCGGGTGGTCAACGCCTTGGGCCGGCCGCTGGACGGCAAGGGCCCCATCGAGGCGGCGCAGTACAACCCGGTCGAGAGGATCGCGCCGGGCGTCATCGACCGCGAGCCCGTCAAGCAGCCCATGCAGACGGGGCTCAAGGCGATCGATTCGATGATCCCGATCGGGCGAGGCCAGCGCGAGCTCATCATCGGCGACCGTCAGACCGGCAAGACCGCCATCGCGATCGACACCGTCCTGAACCAGAAGGGCGGCGACGTGATTTGCATTTACGTCGCGGTCGGGCAGAAGCGCTCCACCGTAGCGCAGGTCGTCAAGACGCTCGAGCAGCGGGGCGCGATGGAGTATTCGATCGTGGTGGTCGCCTCGGCTTCGGACCCGGCCCCGATGCAGTACTTGGCGCCGTTCGCCGGGGCGGCCATCGGGGAGTTCTTCCGCGACACGGGCCGCCACGCTCTCTGCATCTACGATGACCTTTCCAAGCACGCCGCTGCCTATCGTGAGATCTCGCTGCTGCTGAGGCGCCCGCCCGGCCGCGAGGCCTATCCCGGCGACGTGTTCTACCTCCACTCGCGCCTGCTCGAGCGCGCCGCTAAGCTCAACGACCAGCACGGTGGCGGGTCGCTGACGGCGCTGCCGTTCATCGAGACCCAGGCGGGCGACGTCTCGGCGTACATCCCGACGAACGTGATCTCGATCACGGACGGCCAGATCTATCTCCAGGCGGACCTGTTCAACGCGAACGTCCGCCCGGCGGTCGACGTGGGCATCTCGGTGAGCCGCGTCGGCGGCAACGCCCAGATCAAGGCCATGAAGTCCGTCGCCGGCACCTTGCGGCTGGACCTCGCCCAGTACCGCGCCCTGTCGGCCTTCGCCCAGTTCGGCTCGGATCTCGACAAGGCCTCGCAGCAGCAGCTGCATCGCGGGGACCGGCTCGTCGAGATCCTCAAGCAGAAGCAGTACTCGCCGCTGCCGGTCGAGAAGCAGGTTGCCATCATCTTCGCGGGCACCAAGGGCTATCTGGACGATCTCGAACTGTCGCAGGTCGCGGGCTTCGAGGAGGGCCTGTACGAGTTCCTTGATCGTCAGGGGGAGGGCGGTGCGCTGGCGCTGCTCCGCGAGGGCGGCAAGCTCGACACCGAGGCGACAGGCGCCCTCCGGAGCGCCATCGAGACCTTCAAGGAGCACTTCCTCGCGCTCAACCCGGTGGCTAAGGCGAGCTAGCGATGCCTTCCCTGATCGACCTGCGCCGGCGGATTCGTTCCGTCAAGAACACCCAGCAGATCACCAAGGCCATGAAGATGGTCTCGGCCGCCAAGCTGCGGCGCGCCCAGCAGGCGGTCGTGAACGCGCGGCCGTACGCGGGGTTGCTCGACGCCATGATCGGCAGCGTGCTGGCGCGCGGCGGCGAGCACGAGCCCGCCCTGAGCCACCACCTGCTCGAGCGTCGCGAGTGTCGCTCGGTGCAGCTTCTGGTGCTGGCAGGCGAGAAGGGACTCTGCGGCTCCTTCAACAGCAACGTCTTCAAGGCGGCGGAGCTGTTCCTGCAACAGCAGGCCGGCCGGGGCGTCGGCTTGGACCTGCTGGGCAAGAAGGCTGTCGAGCACTACAGCCGTCGCGGCCACCCCGCGACCGGGTCGTGGGAGCAGGTTCTGGCGCGGGTCGAGCACTCCGCGGCGCGGGAGATCGCGGGCAAGTGCGTCGAGCGCTTCGCCGCGGGCGAGACGGACGAGGTTTGGATGGTCTTCAACTGCTTCCGGAGCGTCCTCAAGCAAGAGACCACCCTGGCGCGGCTCCTGCCGGTCCTGCCGACGCAGGCCGGCACGGGCGCGGGCGCCGGGTACGACTACGAGCAGGCGCCTGCAGTGCTGCTGGGCAAGCTGCTGCCGGAACAGGTCGTGACAAGGCTGTACTTGGCGATGCTGGAGTCGGCCGCGGCCGAGCACGCGGCCCGCATGACCGCGATGGATGCCGCCACGCGCAACGCCGGCGAGGTCTTGGACAAGCTCACGCTGCATCTGAACCGCGTGCGCCAGGCCAGCATCACCACGGAGATTATCGAGATCGTTTCGGGTGCCGCAGCTCTGGAGTAGCGCGGCGTCCGGACTGCAAGGGAACATAGACGATGCAAGTCGTAGGGAAAGTCATCCAAGTTGCCGGCCCGGCGGTCGACCTGCAGTTTTCCGAGGGTCGCCTCCCGAAGATCTTCAGCGCCGTGCGCGTGACCAGCGAGGGCTTCGACGTTCCGGAGCCCCTCCAGGTGACCTGCGAGGTACAGCAGTACCTCGGCGAGGGACGTGTCCGCACCGTGGCGATGCAGCCGACCGAGGGCATGGTGCGCGGCATGCGCGCCGAGGACACGGGTCGGCCCATCTCGGTGCCGGTCGGCCCGCAGGTGCTCGGGAGAGTGCTCAACGTGCTCGGCGAGCCGGTGGACGAGCGCGGCCCGGTCGTCACCGAGAGGTCCTTCCCGATTCACCGCGACGCCCCCGCGCTAGGGGACCAGTCGACCGAGTCGGAGATTCTCGAGACGGGCATCAAGGTGATCGACCTAATCGAGCCCTACCTGAAGGGCGGCAAGATCGGGCTGTTCGGGGGCGCCGGCGTCGGCAAGACCGTGATCATCATGGAGCTGATCAACAACATCGCGCTCCAGCACGGCGGCGTCTCGGTCTTCGCCGGGGTGGGCGAGCGGACGAGGGAAGGCAACGACCTCTGGCTCGAGATGCAGGAGTCGGGCGTCGTGAATCCCGACGACTACACGAAGTCGAAGACCGCGCTGATCTACGGCCAGATGACCGAGCCGCCGGGCGCTCGCTTGCGGGTCGGACTGACGGGCCTTACGGTGGCGGAGTACTTCCGCGACGTCGAGGGCCAGGACACATTGCTGTTCATCGACAACATCTTCCGCTTCACCCAGGCCGGGTCAGAGGTCTCGGCACTGCTGGGCCGCATGCCCTCGGCGGTCGGGTACCAGCCCAACCTCGCGTCCGAGATGGGTGCGCTCGAAGAGCGCATCACCTCGACCAAGAAGGGGTCGATCACGTCGGTGCAGGCGATCTACGTGCCCGCGGACGACTACACGGATCCCGCTCCGGCGACCACGTTCACCCACTTGGACGCCACGACGAACCTCTCTCGCGAGATCGCCTCGCTGGGCATCTACCCCGCCGTGGACCCGCTGACATCGACGTCGCGGATCTTGGATCCGCACGTGGTGGGCGAGGAGCACTACGACGTGGCCCAGGCGGTGAAGCGCGTGCTGCAGCGCAACAAGGAGCTCCAGGACATCATCGCCATCCTCGGGGTGGAGGAGCTCTCCGAGGAGGACAGGCTCGTCGTGGCGAGGGCGCGCAAGATTCAGCGCTTCCTGTCCCAGCCGTTCTTCGTCGCGGAGCAGTTTACCGGCAAGGAGGGCCGCTACGTCAAGCTGGCCGACACGATCCGGGGCTTCCGCGAGATCGTCGGCGGCGAACACGACGACCTGCCGGAACAGGCGTTCTACATGGTGGGCACGATCGAGGAGGCCCGGGAGCGAGGCCGCGAGCTGGACGCCTAGGCCCTGTAGAATCAGTACGTCCGGCCGTTCACGGCCGTCGTCGGGGCCGTCCGCGGCTGGTTGCAGGGAGGTGTGCGCATGATTTCGAACACGGCCTTCGTCGACCGAGCGCGCCGGCGCTGGCTGCGACTGCTGGCAGGCGGACTAGCCGCCTCCGGGCTGGTTGTCCCTGTCGGCGCTCAGATCCGGGCGGAGTTCGCGCCCGTGACGGATGAACCCGGCCTTCCGCGAGTGCTGCTGATCGGCGATTCGATTTCGATCGGGTACACGCTGCCGTTGCGTGAGGCCCTCGAGGGGGTTGCCAACGTCCATCGGCCGCCCGAGAACTGCGCCCACACCTGGCGCGGGCTCGACAGGATCGACCGGTGGCTGGGCGACGGCAAGTGGGATCTTATCCACTTCAACTGGGGCCTGCACGACCTCAAGTACGTCGACGCGGAAGGGAAGCTCGCCCTGCCGCCCGAGGGCGAGCAGGTCAGCACCGTCTCGGAATATCGGGCCAATCTGGATCTGCTGGTTGCCCGGCTCAAGAGGACCGGAGCCAAGCTCCTGTGGCGGCCGACGACGCCGGTCCCGGACGGGGCGTCGGGCCGCGTCCCGGCGGACTTGCCCGAGTACAACGAAGCCGCGCGAGAGGTTATGAACCGGCACGGCGTCGAGGTGGACGACATGAATAGGTTCATTGCCTCGGAAGGGATCCCCCACGTGCGGCCGGACAACGTCCATTTCTCCCGGGAGGCGAGCGCGCGGCTCGCGGCGCACTCCGCCGCTGCGATTCGCCGCGCCTTGGGCGGCGAGTGACCCGCGCGCCGAAGAGCGGGCCTCCGCCGGGCCATCCCGCTTCCCGCGACCGGACGGACGGCTGTCGGGCGCTACAATCGGGCGAGGGAGCGCATGCCCCCGCCTGCTGCGATGCCTGACAGCACTCTTCGAATCGAGATCGCCGTTCCCGACCGCCGGGTGCTGGACGCGGAATCGTTGTCCGTTCAGCTGCCTCTCACCACGGGCTACCTCGGCGTGCTGCCAGGGCACGCGCCGCTACTGGGCGAGGTCGGCGTCGGCGAGGTCACCTACGCTGACCTCGAGGGTACGGAGCACTTCCTTGCGGTCGGTGGCGGCGCCGTGGAAGTCCTGCCCGACCGCGTGCGCGTCCTCGCAAGCCACGCGGAACTCGACACGGAAATCGATGTGGACCGGGCGCGCCGGGCCATGGAGCGGGCGAACGAGCGGCTCCAGCTGCAGTCGCTCGAGATCGACCTGGATAGAGCGCAGCAGGCCCTCGTGCGAGCCAAGGCGCGCGTCGCGACGGCGACGCGCCACTAGCCCGCGGTCGCGTTTCCGCCTCGGGCGTCCTCGCTAACGCAGGGATTGACGAGTTCGCCGATGCCTTCGATACCGACCGTGCAAACGTCGCCCGGCTTGAGGTAGACGGGCGGCTTGCGCGCGAACCCCACTCCCGGCGGCGTGCCGGTCGAGACGATATCGCCCGGCTCCAAGGTCATCACCGCGGACAGGTACTCGAGCAGTGCCGGCACGTCGAACACCAGCTGGCTGGTGTTCGAATCCTGCAATCTCACGCCGTTGAGATCGAACCAGATGCGCAGGCTGTTCGGATCGGGCACTTCGTCCCTGCTCACCAGTGCCGGCCCCATGGGCCCGAAAGTGTCGAAGGTCTTGCCGATCGTCCATTGCGACGTGGCCAGCTGGTAGTCCCGCGCGCTCACGTCATGCACGCAGGTGTAGCCGAACACGTAGCTCTCCCAGTCCGCGGCTTTGACGCGCTTGGCCCGCTTCCCGATGACGAACGCCAGCTCGGCCTCGTAGTCCACCTGGCTCGAAACGGACGGCAGCACGATGGCCTCGCCATGGCCGCAGACCGCGTTCCGGTACTTGGTGAACACGGTCGGAATCTGCGGAATCTCCATTCCCGACTCGATGGCGTGGTCGCGGTAGTTCAGCCCGATGCAGATGAACTTGCCGGGATCAGGGACGGGAGCGTGCAGGCGGACCTCCCCGAAGTCGAAGGACTCGCCGCGAGCCGTTGCCTCGGCCAGCAGGTCCGGCGACGGCCCACCCTCTGCGAGCAGCGAGACTGCGTCGGGATAGCCGTGTGCCGCGAGGCCCACGACCCTGTTGCCGACCAGCAGGCCGGCTTCCCGGACGTGGGATCCGCACGAGAACGTGACGATGCGCATGAAGGCCTATGGTACGACGGGCGGCCGTCGCGGTCAGTCGCGCGCGGGCGCTACCCGCTGTGCATCGCCCACGCCAGCAGGCTCACCAAGGTTGCGACCGCCGCGAGCAGCCAGAGGGCCCGGACCTGCCAGCGCGGCAGATCGGCCCGCGGGCGCGGCGCCTCCTCGTCAGGGAGTGCGTCCAAGGTCCTGGCCGGCGGCCGGATCGCCTCGTAGGCCTCCTTGTTGGCAATCAGGATCGTGCAGGCGTCGGGCCCCGGGACAGTCTCGCGCACGCGCCGCTTCACGTCCGGGGGGCAGTCCGCGAGCGACCGGAACACACTCTTGCCTTTGTCGGTGTCGACGATGATGCGGGAGGTCTTCAGAACCCACTTCATGTCGCTTTCCTTGCTAGGGGAAGACCCATTTCGGTCTCCGCCGCGAACTCGCTCACGACTTGGATGAATCCCAGCGCGGCGCGCGACAGGGCCTTGTCCTTGCGGTATACCAAGCCGATCGTGCGGATCATCGGGAGCGGGCGCAGCCGGATCGCCTTGAGGCGGCCCGTCCGGATTTCCTCGCGGGCGTTCGAGACGGCCATGAACGTGACGCCAAGCTGGGCCTCGGTGAATCGCTTTTGCATCACGCTCGATTCCAGTTCCATGGAGATCTGCAGTCGGTCTTCGTAGTCGCCGAGGAATTCGTTGATACGCGTGCGCGTCCGCCCGCCCTTCGGCAGCAGCAGGTGCTCCTTGACGATCTCGTCGGCACCCACTGCTTTCCTTGATGCGAGGCGATGCGTCGGCGCAGTGAACAGGCGGATCTCGTCGGAGTAGACCTGCACGACCTCTAGCTTCTTCTCGCTCAGGGGAAGCTGGGTGATGCCGAAGTCCACGGAGTTGCCGAGCACGGATTCGATCGTCTTCTCGCCGTACGACCGCACGACTTGGAGCTGCACGTTGGGGAAGAGATCCTTGAAGCGCGAGAACACGGCCGGCAGCACGTGGACGCAGGTCGATTCGTTCGCCGCGATGCTGATCTCGCCTCTCGGCACCCGATCTAGCTCGCGCACGGCGTCGAAGCCTTGGCGCCGCATGTCGAGGATCTTGGCAGCGTATTTCGCGAAAGTGCGACCGGCGATCGTCAGCTTAATCCGGCTGCCGAAGCGCTCGAAGAGCTGCGTTCCGAGCTCCTGCTCCATTTGCCGGATCTGGGCGCTGATGGCCGGCTGGGTGCGATAGCAGGTCTTGGCTGCCTTGGAGAAGCTGTTCAGGCGGACGATCTCAAGGAACGTGTTCAGCTGATCAAAGTCCACCGCTCCACTGCCCTCCTCACCGGCTGGGAGGGCACGGCCGTCACCGAGCCCGCGAAACCTCCTCCTTGCCAACATCTTATATCACGCTCCCTGCCTGAAGGAAGGGCGAGGCTCGACCGGAACTGCCCGGAGCCCTCGGAGGGGGCGCCCCGCAGCCGGATCGACGGGTGTGGGGCGGCGCGTCCGCTCGGCGGATCGGCTCGGAGTGCTTGGCAGGCGCGCTGGGAACTCCCGCGCCTCGCATGCAGGAGGCGCCGAGGGCCTACGGGGCACCGGCGCCGTCCTCGCGGACCGAGATGACGCGGTCGAGCCCGACCACCCTCACCGACTGCTCCGTGCCGTTCGGCCAGGTGACTTGGATCCGGTCGAGTTCGGGCGAGTCGCCCAGTCCGAAATGCAGCGGCGCGAGGGACGAGGACGCGTAGCCGACGGTCGAGGTCGCCGTAGCGAACTGGCCGGCTGCGCGCACGATCGCTCCGATGCCGTCGGCATTGCTGGCGCTCCCGGCAAGGCGGACGCCGAGCCAGCGGTTGCTCTCTGGGCTCTCGTTGCGCCAGAGCTGGGCGGGACCCCCGATAACGGACACGGCCGCGTGCACCCGACCGTCCTGGTCGAGATCGGCGAAGGCAGCACCGCGATGCGCTGCGGGCGGGAAGTCCGCCGCCCTGCCGCTTGCGTCGGAGAACGTGCCGTCGCCGTTGTTCCGAAAGACCGCGTTCGGCTGCTCGTAGGGTGAATTCTCGAATTCGTCGGCTAGATCGTTGACGTGCGAGGCGGCGACGAACAGGTCCCTGTGGCCGTCATTGTCGAAATCCGCAAGCGCGTTCGCCCAGCCGCTGCGCGCAACGGTGAGTCCGTACAGGCTGCTCCGTGCGGTGGAGTCGTCGAAGAGGCCGTCTCCGAGATTGCGGAAGAGTGGAAACGTCTGGCGGGTTAGGGCCGTCACGTGGATGTCGGGAAGGCCGTCGTTGTCGAAGTCGCGGAAATCGACTCCCATGCTCGACATCGGGGTGCCGTCCGAGGCCAGCGCGACTCCTGCGAAGAGCCCGCGCTCCTTGAACGAGCCGTCGCCCATATTGCGGAACAGGAAGTCGGCCTCCGTGTCGTTCGTGACAAATGCGTCGATCCGCCCGTCGAGATCGTAGTCGGCGAATGCGACGCTCATGCCCTTGCCCGCATGCCTGGCGATCCCCGAGGGCTCCGAGACGTCTTCGAAGGTCCCGTCGCCGCGATTGCGGTACAGCGAGTTCGGCAGGCCGCGGAAGTAAGTCGGGCTGCAATAGATTCTCAGCCCGCGGGCCCGGTCCCCGCAGAAGCGGTCGTCTTCAGGCGTCCAGTCGAGGTAGTTGACGACGAACAGGTCCAGCGCGCCGTCGCCGTCATAATCGAACCACCTGGCCGCGACCGACCAATGATCGCTGGCGATCCCGGCCTCGCGGGCCGTGTCGACGAATCGGCCGGTGCCGTCGTTGCGGTAGAGCGCGTTCGCACGGACGCCGGCGACGAACAGGTCGGCATCCCCGTCGTTGTCGTAGTCGGCCGCCGCGACGCCCATGGAGTACCCGCGACCCTCCAGACCGGCGTCCTCGGTGACGTCCGCAAACCTCATGCCGCCTAGGTTGCGGTAGAGCCGGTTCGAATGCCGGGCCCCCTGCTTTCTCAGGGACGTCGAGTCCGCGCCGTTCGCGAAATAGAGGTCGACGAGTCCGTCCGAGTCCGCGTCGAACGCCGCCACCCCGCCCGCCACGGCCTCGACCATGTGCTTGGCTGGGGTCGGGCGGCTCTCCAGCACGAATTCCAAGCCGGCCTCGCCCGCGACGTTCCGGAATCGAATCTGCGCCGCGGCGGGATGCAGAATCGCCGCCATGGCGACGCAGCGGCCCGCGACGGCCCACGCCGCCGCGGCGCGAGCCCGGCTAGGGAGGCGCGATCTCATCCGCGTCTGGATACGCCTGCTTGGCTGCTAGCGCGTTCTGGGGACGCTCCAAGGCAGCGAGGGAATCGTCTGTCCGTCCGGCCGCCCGATAAGCGCGCGAGAGCTGGAAGAGCAGGCGCTCGTCCTCCCCGTCCCTCAGTGCGGCCTCAAGGTGCGGGACCGACGCTGTCCCCCGTCTGGCAAGCAGGTACGCGGTTGCAAGGGAGACGCCTATGCGGCGGTCGCCGGGAGCAAGGCGGGCCGCCTCTTCGAGAACCGGGATTGCCTCGTCGACCCGACCCAGTTTGAGTAGGGAATCGCCCGAATGGAAGGGGAATTATATATCTGAGTGCCGACAACGCCAGGTCCGACTAGAACTGCTGTGAGCAGGGAGGTCGGTGTCGAGCTCGGGTCATTCGAGTGCGGCCTTGGCAGGCACGGAGGGGTGGGATCGTATCTGAATCGAGCCTGCCAGCGGATTGGACGAGGAACAGACTAGAGAGGCCGCCTCGCATGCCCCGGTGAAACCCGGTTGGCGGTGGCAGGGCACCCCTTGCAAGCCGATTGCGTGCCCTCCGAGTGCCGAAGGCAGCGGATCCCCGGCGCTCGACGGCCTGCATCGACGGTCCGGGCCGGACTCGGGTCGCGCCGGGGGATTCCGGATCCGGTGCACCCCTCGCACCGAGCGCGAAGAGAGCGCCCGGAGCGGGCCGCCGCGCTCGGCTCGGCGGGCGCCGCTCAGGCCGCGACCGCGGCCTTGCCGGTCAGCTGCCGGTAGGTCAGCGTCCGGCCGACCAGGCCCCGCGCCATGCGCCGCATCCGTTCCGCCGTGTCGCAGTCGCGATCGTTGCACCGTCCCGCGAACTCCGTCAGGTAGCGGCCGAGATGACGGACGCTCATCCGGTGATAGGTTCCGTACAGGCCGCGCTTGAACAGGGACCAAAACGACTCGATGCCGTTCGCATGCGCTGCCCCGCGCACGTACTCGCCGCCGGAGTGCCTGACGGCTTCGTGCGGGAACTCCGCCATGCCGGCGCAGGCCGCCGCCTCGTCGGAGCGGACCTGCGCCCCCGGCGCGACGCGGGCGCGCACGAAGCCCTGCAGGTCGCCCTTGGTCGTGCCCGGCAGCGGCCGCGCGGCCACTGCGTTCGTGGCGCGGTCCCGCGCCCCCGCCACGGGCGTCTTGCCGACGGGCCCGCGCCCGGCACGGGCCTTCTTCCTCTCGTGCTGGTTGCGTTCCTTGCCGCCGACGCAGGTCTCGTCCACCTCCACCGGGCCGGCGAACAGGCCCCGATGCCGCTCCCAGCACGCGCGGATGCGGTGCGCCAGGTGCCAGGCCGACTTCCGGCTGACGCCCGGGTCGCGGTGCAGCTTCATGCTCGAGACGCCCTTGATGCCGGTGGTCAGCAGGAACAGGGCGACGGCCCGGGTGCGGTAGCCGAGCTTGGTGTCGGCCGTCACGCTGCCGGTGCGCACGGAAAAGCGCTTGCCGCAGCCGCGGCAACGGTACGGCATCGAAGGGTGGGCCGCGCCGGACTGCACGCTGGAGCCGCGGCAGCGGGGGCACGCGGGACCGTCCGGCCAGCGCATGGAGACGAACCACTTTTCCGCGGATTCGTCATCGGGGAACATGGCGATCACTTCGATCAATGTGATGCCTTTACGGAACCACTTCCCGGGACCTGATTTCTTCATTTACGGTATCCCCTGCTGGAACTATTCTACCAAGAAACACCACAGAATGTCAACGGAAAGTCGGAAGAAATATGAAATCTTATAATGGCTTGATAATTTGCCAACTCGATTCCCTCGGCACTCAGATATATAATTCCCAATGGAAGCGCCCTGCAGCCGATTCCGGCCGGAGCTTCAGCAGAGCGCCCGCCTCGCGGAGCGATTCCTCGTGCAGGCCGGCGCTGCGGAGCGAGCGCAGCAGGTTGCGTCTCAGGGATAGGTCGGCCGGGTCGAGATCAACTGCCTTCCTCCACGCAGCCGCGGCGTCGCGCGGGCGGCCGGAGAGATCGTCGACCGAAGCCAGCAGGCGATGCGACGCGGACGACGGAGGCAGCGCGAGGAGATGATCGTGGGCATCCCGCGCCTTGCCGCTGAACGCCAGCGCTCGCCAGTACAATGACTCCGCGGTGCCGGACTCGACGGTCGCTCGCAGGATCGCGTCATGCATGCCGGACTCGAACGAGCACGCCAATGGCTGCTGGGAGCATGGCGGCGGGGCGGGAGCCTTGGCCAGCTCGGCCTCCGCCCAGTCCCGATGGCCGGTTGCCGCGTAGATTTCGGCCACGGCCCGGCGTGCGCCGGGAGCCGCGGGCTCGATCGCGAGGGCAGCGCGGTAATGCCCGAACGCCGCGCGATAGCGGCCGCGCGCCTGCGCCGAGTGAGCTTGGAGCAGGAGACTGAATGCCGACTCCAGTGCAGTGCGTGCGAGAGCCTCTCCCGCGCGCCGCGAGAGATCGGTGTAGGTCAGGCCGAGACCCAGCCAGGCTTTCGGATCCCTCGGGTCGCGCTCGGCCAGGGCCCGGAATCTCGACGCGGCGCTGTCCGGCTTTCCGCTTCGAAGCTTCGAAGAAGAGCGTCGGCCAGCTCGAGTTCGGCGGTACGGTTCGCGGGGTCGAGTTCGAGGGCCCTTCGGAGCGGTTTGATCGCCTCGTCCGGCCGATTCAGTCTCTGGTGCGACAGCCCGAGCAGCAACCAAGCTGGGAAGCTGGGCCTTGGCTCGGCCCGCGCGCGAGGAAGCGTTCGAACTGCTCGGCAGCGTCTTCGAACCTTCCCGACGAAAACTGAGCGAGCCCGAGATTCAGAGCCATTCCCGGCTCGTCCGGGAAGAGCTGCGCCAGTTCCCTGTAGAGCCGCTCTGCACGGGCGAAGTCTCGGCCCTTCATCGCTAGGCCGGCCTGCTTGGCCAGCGACCGTGGGTCGGCCTGCTGGCCGCTCGCGAGGCTGGCGGCGAAGATCGAGGCGACCGCCAGCACCCTGGAGCGGTGAGCTGCCATCGCTGTTGATTATAGGTACGGGAAGAAATGCCGGCCAATCCGAGAACTGCCTCCACGTCAGGGGCTGACGTCGTGCGGCCACACGGATCCGGCATGCTGGCAGGCCTTGCCCGGGCTTGAGCCCGTGGGCCGCTGTGGCGCTGGGCGGCTAGGCTGCGTCCCGAGGGGACGATTCACCTAGACGCTGTTGGAGGGAGGGATCATGAGGCGGCCGCCATGCAGCGTTGCAAATGGGCTCGCAGTGCTTCGCCTGCAAGGCTCGGCGACGGCAAGTCCATGAGTCGCATGCGAGCGACACAGCGCGCGGGCCCTCCGGGCCCGTCGGCGATTGCCTGGCGTGGTGCGACCCGCCTATTTCCCACTAGGTCAATCCGAGCTCAGGGATCCATGCGCCGCAATTCGATCCGGCCCGATCATCCCCAACCGGTGCTGGCGCTCGTACGTCTGCACCGCGTCGGCTAGCCCGCATTATTCACGAATGCGGCGCAGGCCCATGGATCCAGTTTCTGGGTCCTCGGTGGCCGCCAAATCTGCTTCCGAAACGCCTGCGGGCGGGGAATGCGGGGCTTGCGGGGTGTCTCGCGAGTGGCGTGCGGGCCGCGGACACCTCCTCGGCGGCACCCGCCCGGAGGGCAGGTACGGTTTCCCCCGGCGCCTGCCGACACTCCCCGGATTGACCCGGCCCGGCGTCATATCGGCACGGCCCCCAAGCCCCGCGCCACCACCACCCAGGCGTTCCGGAACGGTGCCATCCGCCAGCGGTTCTAAATTTGGCCGTCAAGGGGGTGCGTGAAGGTTGTTTCGGAGGATGAGGTGAATCAGTTGACCGAGAGGTTGCGCTCCCGAGGCCGCCCCGCGGGAGGGTCGGACGGCGGGCAGGGCCGTGGCGCGGCCCGCGTCGCGGGTCCGCCGAGTGCCGAGTCCGCGGCCGGACGCACTCCGGCGGTAGCCGGCTTTGACGGCCGGACGCTGGCCGGACGCTGCCGGCACGAAACTGCGCGGAGTCCAGGCCCCGGTCGCCCGGCCGCCTGGCAGCCCGGAGGCGCGCGTCCGGCGCGCACCGCCGCCAGCAGCGTCGGCCAGTCCGGTCGGCCCGTCCTTGCCGTGCCCGAAGTTGCGCTTGCAGTTGCGGCCGTGCCGCGCCAGGCAGTTGAAGCCCTCGTTCTCGATCTTCCAGCGCGCCCGGCCGGCGCGCGCGATCCGCTCCGCGTTGTCCGCGCTGACCGCGAGACTGGTGAAGAAGCTGCTGGCGCAGGTGCGCTTGCCGTCGCGCTCCACGGCGTACTCGATCCAAGTGCCCTGCAGGGCGTCGCGGCCCTGGCGCAGGGGCACCGCGGCCGTCCGGCGGAAACGGTGCCGCTCGCGTCGCTCGCCCGCCGGCTCTCCGGCACCTCGTACAAGCGCTTGCGGGATCCGGGCTTGCATACCCGGATGCAGTCCATGCCGGCCGCCGCGGCGGCCTCGCGGACCGGCTGGCAGCAGTACAGGTCGTCGCCCGGCAGGACGGGGCGGCAGGCCTGCAGCCGGGCGCCCTGAGCGGCGAGCCAGCGCTTGGCGGCGTTGCGCTCGCAGTCCCGCTTGCGCTCGCCCTCGCTCATGTCGGCGCGGGTCGCGGCCGCGGCCTGCTGCGGGCACGCGAACTCGGGCATCAGCGGCAGCACGGTGGCGTGGCCGTCGGCCACCGCGGTGGCCGCGACCATGGTGTGGAAGTGATGCGGCCGGCGCTCGCTGCCGACGCGCCGCACCGAGCACTGCGGGCACTGCGGGCAATGCACCGTGTCGGAGCGGTGGAACCGGACGCCGCCCGGAGCCACCAGCAGGCGCTCGTCGAGGCGCTGGAAGGGCTCGAGCGCGCCCTGCGCGGCCACGGTTGCGAGGCACGGCCGGAAGAGCGGGTCGCACGCGGCCGGGTCGAGGTCGTCGAGCAAGTTGCGGATCCGGTTGTCGCAGGGGATGCGGCCCGCGCCGAACAGGTCCGGCAGTTGGAGCGCGAGCCGTCCCGCTCCATGCGCCGCTGGAACGCGAGGAACGACTCGCACGGGGTGAAGACGCAGGCCGGGGCGCAACCGGCGGCGTCGCTGACCTCGTAGCGCTTGTTGCTGCGACCGTCGCGCCGGTCGGGCCGGCCGGCGGCCGTCTCGCGGAAGGCGCTCGGCAGCGAGTCCAGGACATGGGGCATGCACCCTAGCTCACACATTCCGCAAGGAAAAGTCAAGTGCCAGACTGCCTTCGACACCTTTCTCAGACACTCTGGAAATCCCAAAATGCCAAATTGAGAATCGCTGGCCATCCGCGGCACGTGCAGCACGATCCGCTTCGCCGTGGCCGCGACCCGCGCCCCCGGCTTCAGCGGGCCGAGGCGCAACCCGTCCACCCGGAGCTTCCGCAGCGGCGTGTCCCGTGCCTGCCGGCGCAGTTCCTGCATGATCACGCAGGCCGCCGCCGCGAGCGGCGCGCGGAACCGGTTCGCCGCGAAGCTCGAGCGGCTGGCGCGGTCCATCCGCATCCCGTGCTCGAGCTCCTTGACGCGGTTCTCCACGTTCCCCCGCAGGCAGTGGATCCGCTCGCAGAGGCGCTGCGGGCTGCCGCCCGCGTTGGTCACCGCGTAGCGCGGGTGCCACTGGGGGGCGCGCCCGGGAAACTCGCTCGCGTCCGCCTTGACGATCACCCGCCGCGCCCGCGACCGGCGGCCCGCCCGCTAGACGAACTGCCCGTGCAGCGGGCCCGGGTTCTTGCCCGCGTCCTCCGCGCCCGGCCGGCCCCCCTGCGTGCTGGCTCCCAGCCGCGCGTACTGCGCCCGCAACTGCTCCAGCCGGGACGGCGGGTCCCCCGCGGCCGCCGCTGCCCCGCCGGGGTCCGTGCCCGGGGTGCCGCCGGGCGCGCGCCGGGCCTCGACGGCCGCCCGCAACGGGGCCGCGCGCCGCTCCGGCACCGCGTTCTTCTGCAGGCACGCCACGCACTCCAGGCCCTCGCGCTCGCCATAGGCCAGCAGCTCGTCCCCTTGGAAGCCCGCGTCCAAGCGCAGGCGCAGCGTCGCCCGCGGGAAGAATTCCCGCAGCAGCGGCAGCAAGCCCTCCGCGGCCGCGGCCGTGCCCGAGCGCAGCAGCGCCGCCACGAGATGCCGCTCGCGCTCGTCGTCGAAGCGCAGCACGCCCACCAGCGGCAAGTAGCAACGCGTGTCGCAGGAGCCGTTGAACGGCGCCAGCCGCTGCTCCCCGTGCGTCGGGTCGAAGTCCAGCTCGACGATGCTCGTCTCGGGGCGCCGCTCGTGCTGGCGCCGCACGACGCAGCGGGCCGGCACCGTGGACAGTGCGCTCGGCGCGTCCGCGGTGACGGCGTTCTCGAAGCGCGACAGGGTGGGCCGGGACGGCAGGTCGCGACCCTGCCAGGGGTCGCGCCCGAGCGGCAGCTTGAACACGGGGTCGCCGCCGAGGCGCCCGGCGTCGTTGCAGTCCTCGCAGCCGCAGGCGAGGCCGTAGATGCGCTGGCGGAGCATGTCGGCGAGGGAGCGGAGCACCTTGGAGGGCTGGCGCCGGTCGCGCAGGCAGTCGGCGAGAGCCGCGGTGAGGCCGGGAGCGCGGTCGGCGGCCTCGACCGCGACAGCGCCGCCGTCGGAGCTGCTGCGCTCGTGATCGAAGTGGACGGCGACGGGGCGGATTGCGGAACGGAACGCCTTGGGAGCCTGCGGATGCGACCATATCTTCAATATTATCTACCGACTGAAAACAGTTGCAGTTTATAAAATAGGATCTTATCCGGACCGGGTCGGGGTTGCCGCCGGGGATCGCTGGGCACTCGCAGGAGTGAGGATCGCGCTGGACCGGAGGCCCTCACGGCCCGGGCGGAGGGACCGGACTATGGCCTTCCGGGCTACTCATGAATTATCCGGGCTAGTGATGACCGACAACGGGGAACGCTTCGGGCAGGTGCCGAGAGTTCGCTGCTGCGTCGGATTGTTCCGTTGCACTGGGTGCTTGGCTGAACACGCGAAGACTCATCCCCGGCCAGATGCAAGCGTTCATCATCGCCGGCCGCTTGCAGCGGCCGCTCTTGGCTGGGCGGGCCCGGAATGCGGGTCTAGGTGTCGGCGCATCGGATCGCGTAGCCTCACATGCCCCAGACCTCGATGGAGCTTCCCTGGATCGCCTCCGTGCGTCGGAAGATCTTGTCGGACCACGGTGAGCCCCGCTCGCCGAAGACTACCAAATGGCCCTCGTCGGCCCCCAGCCGGTCCATGTAGCTGGCCAGCTGGGCCGTGCCGTTCGCAACGGTCCGCTCCAGGGAGTCGCGGCGCAGCTTGCATTCGATGGCAATGCGCTGGTCGCGCTCCTCTCCGGGCCAGGCGACCAGCAGGTCCAGCCGCCCCCGCCCCAGGGCGTACTCCCGCTGGATGCGCCCGCCCCCGTTCGCCACCCGCTGCAGGAACGCCTGCAGCAGCAGGTGCGGCACCACCTCCAGATAGCCGGGCAGGTCCGCCAAGGTGTCGGCGCTCTCGCGGTAGTGCTGCCGGAACGCTTCCAGCAGCTTCGCCATGTCGAGGCCTCCCCCGGCGGTCGCGAAGCGGTATGCGCGCCGCTCCAGCAGCTTCTGATGGCTCGCCGTGAGCACGCGCGGCACCACCTCCGCGTAGATCGGGTTGGCGATGCGCGGCGGGTCGTCGGCCGCGAGCAGGCCCAGGTCCCTCGCGTATTCCACGTCGTCGGAGTCGAATGCACGGTCGTCGCCGGCGAGCATGGGCCGGACGACGCGCGCCACGCGCTCGTCGCGCAGTCTCCTGCCGATCTGGTCGATGTGCGTCACCCGGCGCAGGATCAGGTCCTCCTGCGCTTCGAAGATGTCGCCCTCCGCGATCGCCCGCGAGCGGTCGCGCCCGGCCGGGCTGCGGAAGCAGGCCGCGTCGCACAGGGCGTTCACCAGCCACGGCTGCCCCCGGGTCTGCGTCCAGACCCGCTTCAGCGCCGCGGGCGAGAACTCCTGTCCCGTCTCCCGCGTGTGCTGCGCGAGCAGCTCCGCGACCTCGTCCGGGGAGAAGTCGCCGAGCCGCAGCGAGTCGGCGCTGATGTTGAAGGGGCTGCCGCCGCCGGCGCCGGGGTAGTCGCGGATGTCGCGCACGCCGCACAGCACCATGCTTTGCGGGAAGCTCTCGGGGCGGGAGTAGTAGCCGGTCCGCAACTGAGCCAGCACCGAGACCAAGCCCTGCTCGGGCAAGGAATCGATCTCGTCGATCAGCAGCACCAGCGGACGAGGATCCTGCCTCGCCCACCGCCTCAGGGACTCGCGCAGCGCGATGGCCGGGCCCATCCGGTTCAGGACACCGAAAGCCGTCTGCCCCAGGAACTCGTCGCCGAAGGATTCGATCGCGTCACTCGCCAAGGCGCCGAGAACGCCGCGCATGACGTCCTGCAGCTCGGAGCCCGCTGCCCTCGCCGACTCGAGATTCGCGTACGCGCAGCGGTAGCCGCCGTTGCTTTCAGCGTTGAGCCTGTCGCGCAGAGCCAGCAGCGCCGAGGTCTTGCCGGTCTGGCGCGGGGCGTGCAGCACGAAGTACTGCTTACGCCGGATGAGCCTCAGCACATAGTCCAAGTCCAAGCGGGACAGCGGGGCGATGTGGTAGTGGTCCTCGGGAATCACTGGGCCCGCTGTGTTGAAGCCCTTCATGACCTAATAATGACGGACGAGGAGCAACACTTCGGGCAGGTGTCGGCTGCTCGGTACCGCGAAACGCAGTTCCACGCCTTCTCGCCGGCCGGCACCAAGCATTCGCTATTGCTGCGACGGCTAGGCCTCGTCGAGGCAGTCCTACTTCGAGAAGCGTACTGCAACGAGCCGATGAGGGCCGGGACCACGCCGTTGGCGAGAGCAGGGGCGTGCGCCTCAACAGTGCGGGCGATTCGGTGTCCGCTCAGCGGTCCTCAATTTGGCCATCAAGGGGTTGCGTGAACGTTGTTTCGGAGGATGAGACGAACAAGTTGACCGAGGGGTTGCGCTCCCGAGGCCGCCCCGCGGGAGCGTCGGACGGCGGGCAGGGCCGTGGCGCGGCCCTCGCAGCGGGTCCGCCGAGTGCCGAGTTCGCGACCGGACGCACTCCGGCGGTAGCCGGCTGCGGCGGCCGACCGCTCGCCGGACGCTGCCGGAACGAAACTGCGCGGAGTCCAGGCCCCGGCCGGCTGGCAGCCCGGTGGCGCGCGTCCGTCGCGCACCGCCGCCAGCAGAGTCGGCCAGTTCGGGAAGTGGAAGCAGCGCAGCGCGGCCTGCAGCTCCCGGAACAGGGCGCGGCGCGTGACCAGCTTGCGCCGGCACTGCTGCCACAGCGCGCAGACGCACTGTAGCACGGCGTGGAGCGCGAAAGCGAAGGGAATTATATATCTGAGTGCCGAGGCAACCTATTTGGCAAATCATCAATCCATAATTTAATTTGATATTTCTTCCGGATATCTGTTGACAGTCTGTGGAGTTTCTTGATAGATTGGTTCCAATATAGGAGGTCGTCGTTGAAGAAGGCAAAGCAGAAAGATCCCGGGAAGTGGTTTCGTAAAGGCATCACCTTGATCGAAGTGATCGCCATGTTCCCCGATGACGAAATCCGCGGAAAAGTGGTTCGCCTCCGTGCGCTGGCCGGACGGTCCGGCATGCCCCCGCTGCCGCGGCTCCAGCGTGCAGTCCGGTGCGGCCCACCCTTCGATGCCGTACCGTTGCCGCGGTTGCGGCAAGCGCTTTTCCGTGCGTACCGGCAGCGTGATGGCCGACACCAAGCTCGGCTACCGCGTCCGGGCCGTGGCCCTGTTCCTGCTGACCACCGGCCTCAAGGGCGTCTCGAGCATGAAGCTGCACCGCGACCCGGGCATCGGCCGGAAGTCGGCCTGGCACCTGGCGCACCGCATCCGCGCGTGCCGGGAGCGGGACCGGGACCTGTTCGTCGGCCCGGCGGAGGTGGACGAGACGTACGTCGGCGGCAAGGAGCGCAACAAGCACGAGAGCAAGAAGGCCCGCGCCGGGCGCGGGCCGGTCGGCAAGACCCCCGTGGCGGGCGCGCGGGACCGCGCCACGAACGCAGTGGCCGCGCGGCCGCTGCCGGGCACGACCGAGGGCGACCTGCAGGTCCTCGTGCGCGGCCGGGTCGCGCCGGGCGCGCAGGTCCGCTCCGACGAGGCGGCGGCCTGCGCCGGCATGGCGGAGTTCGCGCACGAGGGCGTCAAGCACTCCGGCGGCGAGTACGTGCGCGGGGCGGCGCATACGAACGGCATCGAGTCGTTCCGGTCCCTGTTCAAGCGCGGCCTCTACGGCACCTATCACCGGATGAGCGTCCGCCATTCGGGCCGCTACCTCACGGAGTTCGCGGGACGGCGCAACGCCCGCAACTGCGACACGGCGGAACGGATGCGGCGCATGGCGCGGGGCCTGGTCGGCCGGACGCTGACCTACCGGCAGCTGGTCGGCAAGGCCGCGGTCGCGGCCTGAGCACGGCCTAGCCGCTCAGCTGCAGCCTCTCTTCACGCTCGGTGCGAAGGGCGCTCCGGATCCGGAATCCCGCGCCGCGACCGGTGTCCAGCCCGGACGATTCATAGATGCAGCCGTCCCGGAAGGGGAGCCTCTCCACGGCAATCCGGGTTCCACCGGGGTGCCCGAGGCGGTCTCTTTAGTCCGTGCGCCGCGAAATCCGCTGGCCGGCGCGATTCAGATACGAACCGACCTTTCGGTGCCTACCTCGGCCGCACACCAATGACCCGAGCAAGATGGCGATGTCCCCAATCAGAGCAGTGCTAGCCGGATATGGCGTCGCCGGCACTCAGATATATAATGCCCAAAGCGAACAGGTTCCGCACGGCCAGCACGTTGGCCAGCGCGTCCTTGCCGTGCCCGAAGTTGCGATTGAATTTGCGGCCGTGCCGCGCCAGGCAGTTGAAGCCCTCGTTCTCAATCTTCCAGCGCGCCCGGCCGGCCCGCGCGATCGGCTCCGCGTTGTCCGCGGTGGTCGCGAGACCGGTGAAGAAGCTGCTGGCGCAGGTGCGCTTGCCGTCGCGCTCCACGGCGTACTCGATCCAAGTGCCCTGCAGGGCGTCGCGGCCCTTGCGCAGGGGCACCGCGGCCGTCCGGCGAAAACGGTGCCGCTCGGACCGCTTGCCCTTCCCGCGCCGCGGCAGCCAGCCGGTCGAGCGCACCGCGCCGCTCGCCCGCCGGCTCTCCGGCACCTCGCACAAGTGCTTGTGAGATCCGGACTTGCATACCCGGACCTGATTACCAACGAACGTCAGCCGAGGATATGCTATACTGAAGCAGGTCGGAAATCTTTGACAGGAAAGGGGATAGCAGCTGAAACGCAAGCGCGTGCAATTCCAGAAGGGACTCAGCCTGGGCAAGTTCCTGCAGCGCTACGGCAGCGAGAGGCAATGCCAGCAGGCCGTCTTCAAGGCCCGCTGGCCGGATGGCTTCCGCTGCCCGGAGTGCGGCTCCCGCCGGCACTGCCGCAGCCGCTCCCGCAAGCTCTGGCAGTGCCATGCCTGCCACCGCCGGAGCTCCCTCGTCGCCGGCACGATCTTCGCCGCCACCAAGCTGCCGCTGACCGTCCGGTTGCTGGCGCTCCACCTGCTGACGCAGGGCAAGCACGGCGTTTCGTCGCTGGAACTGGCGCGGCAGCCGGGCGTGAGCCGGAACACGGCTTGGAAGGTGAAGCACAAGCTCCTGCAAGCGATGAAGGAGCGCGACGAGCGCGTGCCGCTGCACGGCATCGTGCAAGTGGACGACGCCTGCCGGGGCGGGGAGCGGAGCGGCGGCAAGCACGGGAGCGGAGCGGCGGGCAAGACGCCGTTCGTCGCCGCCGTGCAGGTCACCGCCGCCGGCAAGCCGGCAAGGATGCGCATGAGCAGCGTGGCGGGCTTGCGCAAGAAGACGCTGGCAGCGTGGGCCGGGCGGCACTTGCAGCCCGGCACGGAGGTGCATTCCGACGGCCCGGCCTGCTTCCGGGGCGTGGCCGAGGCCGGCTGCGAGCACGTGCCGACCGTCACCGGAGACGGGCAGCGGAGCTGCGGGGATTCCCGCTTCGTCCGGGTCAACACGATGCTGGCGCACGTCAAGCGGTCCCTGGCGGGAACCTGCCCTGCGCTCGACGGCAAGCACCTGCCGCGGTACCTCGCCGAGTTCTGCTACCGCTTCAACCGCCGCTACGATCCGGAGGCGCTGGTCCCCCGCCTGCTCCACGCCTCCGTGCGCACCCCGCCCATGCCTTACCGCCTCCTAACCTTGGCTGAGTCTTGTGGGTAATCGATAATGAATATTCTCAAGAGTCCGACAACAGCTCTTATTATTGGATCATTCTTCGCCGTATCACCGGACTGCTTGGGGGCTCGACTCATGGAAGATTGGTCTGCAGTCCAAGGCACAGCGGTGGGTCGTCGTGTTCGCATTCTGCTTTATTCAGACCGTTCTACCGATGGAAGAATGAAGCTTGACGGGCGCTTTTTGTCGGCGACACCGGACGGAGTGAAGCTCGTTCTTACAGACGGGTCCAGAAGGACCCTCATGAAATCCACAGTGCGTCGTGTATCTCGGCGGCGCCCCCTACTAAAACGCACTAAGGCTTGGGTTATTACCGGAATCACTGCGACCACTATAATGCTCATTCAACACTTCAGTCATGGAGACTTCAATGTTCATTTTGGCGATGATTTGACTAACAATAAGATGCTCAGAAGTGTAGCGATTTGGTCGGCTCCAACATGGGGACTCGCGATGGTGGGGTCATCGCACGTGATAATCTACAACGTTCCTCGAAAGCATCGTTCTCCGTAGGATGCCAGTTTCTAGAACTAGGTCCTTGGGGCGGAAGCTCGGCAAGATGTTTGCCAACTGTGGAGGTCAGTATTGCAAGGAGCAGTGGCAGCAACGCTGGCTGGGCCTCTTGCAGGGACCAGTCTCAGACATTCCGATGTCATCTCGCTTGGATGTCGCACGAATGATCTGCCTCGAGAGTAGAGCTGGAATCCGAACCGCCGAGGGGTTCGCGAGGGCCGCCCGGACCTTCCGCATCGGCGTGTTCCTCCGAAATCTGTAGACCCTAGAGACACACCTCCGCCGTTCCGCCCGGGTGAGATGATTCGACGGCCCGGTGGTTGGATTGACGTCAGGGACCCGTGCGGGGCGCCGTTCGTGCGAGCTTACCCTGTGCTAGCGCTGAGTGACGCGGGCGCCTGCATCGGCACCGTCCTAGGCGAGTGCCGACCGCTCCAGTCCCGGTTTGAGGGTCGGTGTAGTCGTTTGAATTATCTCGATTGGAATCCCTCAGATTATCCCTTCAGTAGCTAAGGGTGTTTTCTCACTCTGCTTCGCTGCCGCAGGAAGGGAGAGAGGGGAGCGTCGAGTGGTTGGGGAGGCAGTAGGAGGGAGACCCTCACGTTGGGATCGGGCCGCGAAGGGCCGATCGGCCCCTGAGGTGCATCAAGGCTTCTGCCATCGGCGCAGACTGTGGCGGGGCAGGTCATTCCGGGCCTTGGCCCCGCCAAGACGCTGGTGGCGCAGGGAGATCGGAGGCAGGGCTACCGACCGACTCAGCCGCAAGTCGCCTCAACGTGTGGCGGTCCGCATACCCGGCACGGTTCTCCAGCTCCGGCTCGAGGGCAGAACAGTGGGTATCCCGCCCGGAATATATCAACATTCAGCGAATCCGAATTCAATCTAATTCGGCGAAGACCCGTCGCAATCCCACTAGATAGTGCTTGTAACAAAACCCCTGAATTCTGGCCTGATCAGCATTTCATACTACATCCTGATGTCGGATGGATCTCCAAACACAACATATAGGGCCCAAGGTCGGAAGTTGCTCAGCCGCCAATCGCGAAGATTTCCGCGCTCTACCCAGAATTGGCAGGATTTCGGACTAGTCGTAGCATTCCAGTGAAATCTTCGCCTTGAGAGATTGGACCTAACGCCTTTTTTGTCAAGGGGATACGAGTTTTGTCACAGGCACTAGATAGAGTGAAAGACGACAGTCGGACCGGACGCGGCCAGCCGCCGCCTCTCGCGTGCGGCCTGCCGCCGCGGAATCTCCTCCTGCACGCGCCGCGCCACCTACGGCAGCAGCTCCGCTTGGCGCACCAGCCGCAGCGAGCGGAACAGGTTCTTGCGAGTCGTCAGCGCTTCCGGGTCCGTGACCGGATCGCGGTGGGGCGCGCCGTCGCGCAGCATCGCCCACGCGATGCGCAGGATCTTGTGCCCCACGCCACGACCGTGCGCCGCGTGCCCCGCCGCGCGGTCAGGGCGCACCTGCACGCGCCGAACTGCGTGTCCTTCTTGCGCGCTGCCTCGTAGGCGATTTCGCACAGGATGTGTCGCACGCACACGTTGCCCTTGCGCCTGCGGCCCCCGCGGCTCTTGCCGGCCGACTCGTGGTTGCCTGGGCATATGCCCGCCCAGCTCGCCCGTCGCCGCGCCGAACTGGCTCATGTCCGGGCCGATCTCCGCCAGCCTCGCCGCGGCCGTCACCGCGCCGATGCTCGGGTGCGTCTGCAGCAGAGTCCAAACCACTTCCCGGTCCCGCCGCACCGTCTCGAGAATGCCCGCTTCCAGCGTCTTGACAGCCTCCCCAGCGGCGTCCAGCAGGCCCGCCAGCAGCGTCAGTGTCTCGTGCGTGACGTGCTCCAGTTCGCCGTGCAGCGCCTCCGGCAGCTCCGGGTTATTCCTGCGGGCCTCGCCCTTCGCGGCGTCCAGCAGGCTCCGAGGGTCCTCCCCGCGCACCAGGCCCTCAACCGGGTTGCGGCCCGAGACGCCCGACTCGTCCGTCAGCACGCCCCCGATGCGCACGCCGTCCTCGTCCAGCACGCGATCGCCCAGGTTGCGCAGCTCCGACACCACGTCGCGCTGGCGCGTCGTGCGTCGCAACTCGCAGCGGGCGCAGGAGCTCGATGCTCTCGCTGACCAGCCCGAAGCGCGCCGGGATCGCCAGCCAGTGGCTGTCGGACAGGTCTTTCTTGCGCTCTGGCCCGCGCTCTACGTGCCGCGCGTTGACCACCCAGACCTCCACGCCGGCGTCCTGCAGGGCGCGCACGACGCTCTTCGGGTACACCCCCGTGCTCTCCATCACCGCGCCCTCCGGGCACAGGCCCGCCACCCAAGGCGCGAACTAGTCCAGGCCGCAACCGCAAGTGCGGCTGGGGCGGGTGTGGGCCTCGACCTAGCCCCGTCGGCCCCGACCGACACTGAGCGGGTCAGCACCATCTTGTGGATTTCGATGCCGCCAATTCCCTCAGCAACTTTTCCAGGCCGTCCTCCGTTCCATCCGCATCCCTCGTCCAAGCGTCGCCTCCCTGCCGGGAGTTGGCCGCTGCCGGGCGCGGCGGGGAACCGTTTGGAGGCTCCTCGGGCCGCCGGGCCGGGCTCAGTTGCCTCCTCGGCCTCGACGGCGGCCGGCGGAAGCACTGCGGTGTTCGCACGGGACGGCTCCGGCCGCGTTTCTGGTCGGGGTCGCCGCGAGGGCTCCGCCGAAGAAAGTACGGCCTACGCCGCCGCGCCCGCACCCCGGCATCGCACGCGGGGCGGGGTGCAGCCGGCGCCCGCATGGTCGTTTCTGTCACAAGAGCAGGGCGCGACGCGGCTCACTGACAGGCCGAGTCCGGGTGAGATTGCCGCCCCGGCCGCGCATCCACTCCATCGACTCGGCTGTCGGAATCTCGCAGCCGGCGCAGCGGGACACCGGCCCTAGCGGCGGGTGGCGCTGTCGTGCCAGACACGGGCGTGATCCGCGGGTGACGGAAGCCCATCCCGTATATTGTTGAGCGACGGCTCTCGCCAGCTTTCGGTTGAAGTGCCTGGGCACCGAGCCACCGGAATGGCCTGCTAGCCGCACAGGAGGATTGAAACGTGAATACGAAACTGAAGCACCTGCCGCGTTTGGTCGTAGCGCTCGCGGCTCTCGTGGCCGCCCCAGCGGTCTGGGCGCAGACAGACACCGCTACCATTACGGGGCTGGTCACGGACACGTCGGGAGCCGCCGTCGTTGGTGCCCGGGTTCAGGCGATCAACCAAGACACCGGGTTGGAGTACGACACGCAGAGCAACGAAACCGGAAACTACGTCTTGACCGCGCTGCCGGTCGGCGACTACGACCTCACGGCAACGAGCGACGGCTTCCAGACGCTATTCCGCCCGAATCTTGGTCTCAACGCGGGCTCCCGCGCCCGCGTTGACGTGCAGCTCCAAGTCGGTTCCGTGACGGAGACCGTCGAGGTGATCGCCGAGCTGCCGCTTCTCGAGTCGGAGACCTCCAGTCTCGGCCAGGCGATCGAGAACACGACCATCACGCAGATGCCATTGAACGGGCGGAACTACCAGGAGCTCGCCGTTCTGACGGCCGGCGTGCTGCCCAGTCGGCGGCAGAATTTCGTCGAGGACGCCTTCAGCGTCAACGGCGCGGGCTTCGATCAAAACGTGTTCACCCTCGACGGAGCGGACAACAACAACTACTTCAGCGGGGTCGTGGTCGCATCCAATCAGGCCGTAAAGCCCTCCATCGACGCCATCCAGGAATTCAAGATGGAGACGCACAACTACGGCGCCGAGTTCGGCCGCGGCGGCGGTGCCATCGTGCAGGTCACTACCAAGTCGGGAACCAACGACTACCACGGCACGGCATTCGAGTTCCTCCGCAACGACACCCTCGACGCCAATAACTTCTTCAACAGCGGGCGGCCCAGGCCGCCTTTCCGCCAGAATCAGTTCGGCGCGACGTTCGGCGGACCGCTGGTGAAGGACCGGATGTTCTATTTCGGCAGCTACGAAGGAACGAGGATCCGCGAGAAGCTCACGCGGCTGAGCATCATCCCGACGCCGGCCCAAATCGGGGGGGACTTCGCGGGCACCGCGAGCATCTCCGACCCAGCGTCCCAGGCGGAAGACGGCTCCCGCACGCGGTTCGAGAATGATCGGCTCCCGCCCAACCGGATCGATCCGGTCTCTTCCCGTCTGATCGGGCTCTACCCGGAGCCCAATCGGGGCGGCCGACAGAACTACGTCTTCAATCCGTCGCGCAACCGGGACGACGACAAGATCGACACCCGCTTCGACTGGCGAGCGACAACCAATCACACCATTTTCGCCCGCTTCAGCTATCTCAACTTCGACCGCTTGGAACCGGGTAGCCTGCCTCTGCCTGCCAGCGGTGGCAACACGGCTGTGCGCTTTTCGCGGGCCAAGACAGGCGTCCTGAACTGGACCGCGACGGTCGGCGGGACCATGGTCAACGAGGTACGGTTCGCCTACAACCGCCTCGTGGGAGGTATCGACACGCCTACCAGGGATCCGCTCTGGAAGGAGTTCGGCTTCAAGGGGCTCTTCGACCGGGACGACATCATGGGATTGCCCTCGTATACCGTGTCCGGCTACCAGAACATCGGCGACCGCAACTTCGCGCCCGACCCGCGCAAGCAGGACGTCCGTCAAATCGTCGAGAGCTTCTCCATGTCCAAGGGCAACCATTCGCTGAAGATGGGAGCCAACATCCGCAATTTCGTCCGCTGGTCCGGAATCACGAACTTCGCCCGGGGGCGATTCTGGTTCAACAACCAGTACACGCGGTCAGTCGCTGGCGTCCGCGGTGGCGGAGACGCTATCGCTGACGGCCTGCTCGGTCTCACGAGCAACATGAGATTCAGCACGCCCCTGAACATCCGTCGGCACGGCTACGCGTACGAGACATACATCCAGGACAACTGGAAGGTCACCCCGAGGCTTACCTTGAACTTGGGAATCCGCTACGAGTACCAGTCGCCCTATGTCGAGCAGAACGACCGCGCGATGAACTTCATCATCGATCCGGACGACTCGCGATTCGGCACGCTAGTGGGTCCCAGCAGCGGTGTGGAGGGGCGGTCGTTCCGACGGCGGGATTTGAATGACTGGGGCCCGAGGATCGGCTTCGCATTCCAAGCGACCGACAAGACGGTGATTCGAGCCGGCTACGGAGTCTTCTACGTAGCAACGTTCAGGCTTCCGGTCCTTGCCGACCCGACGGCCAATCCGCCCTTTTACCTCCAGAACGACGTTCCGACCAACGCTGCCAGCGCAACCTCCAACGTCGTGATCCGCGATGGCGTGCCGCCCGACGCTCTCAATCCCGAGGTGATCACAGGCCGGTCGCTCGTTGGCGTGTGGCCGTTCAGCCTCCCGAACGGGACGACCAACCAGTGGAATCTCAACATCCAGCAGACGCTGCCGGGAAACTCCCTGGTTTCGTTCGCCTACGTGGGATCAAACACGGTCCGTACGGAATCGGCGGCGAACTTGAACCAACCCGAGCCCGGAGCGGGGCCCAACAATCCTCGGAGGTGGTTTCCGCAGTTCGCCAACATCAACACGAATCCGGCGGTGGGGGGCGCGAATTACCAAGGCCTCGAGGCGAAGTTCGAGCGCCGCTTCAACAAGGGCTTCTCGATCCTGAGCGGGTACACGTGGAGCAAGACACTCGCCAAGCAGCTCGGCCAGCGGACCAGCTACTGGCACCTCGCTCCAGAGAAGACGATCTCGAGCCAGCACCTGCCCCAGCGCTTCTTCCTCGCTAGCGTGTGGGACCTGCCGTTCGGGAACGGGCGCAAGTTCGCCACTCGGGGCCCGTTATCCCGCATCATCGGCGGCTGGCAGTTCTCGCCGATCTTCGAGGCGCAGCGCGGTTTGCCCCTGAGCCCCTCCGTCGCCGGCAACCCCGCTAATACCAGCGGCGGCCAAAGACCCAATCGAGTCCGCGACGGCAATCTGCCGCGCAGCCAGCGGACGCCGGAGCGCTGGTTCGATGTCGGTGCGTTCGAAGTGCCGGCACGATACACGTTCGGCAATTCCGCCGCATGGATTATCGAAGGACCGGGCCTCGTGAACCTTGACGTGATGATTTCTCGCACCTTCGATCTGACGGAGCGCCTGACCCTGGACTTCCGCACCGAGATCTTCAATGTGTTCAACGAGGCGCATTTCAATTTCCCAAACGGCACGGTCAACCGGCCCCCGGCAGGCCAGATTTCGTCGACCATGGAATGCTGTCCGGCCCGCCAGCTCCAGTTCGGGATGAAGCTCATCTTCTGACGGCCGCAAGAGCCGCCGGCCGCCACCGGGAGTCCCTGCGACGCGGCCGGCGGCTAGCGGCGAAACTCGACCGCCTCGAAGTTTGCGCGCAAAGCGTTGGCCGAGGCCGGCCGGCCTGGCTGCCGGTCGAGCTGCACTCCGCCGTCACTCAGGTAGCGAGCCGCCTAGCCAAGCTGCCAGCGCCGAATGGGGCATCCGTGAGCGCGTATCCGAAACGCGGGCGCGCCCTCGTCGTCGGGCTTCAGTGTCTCGGGGAGATGGTGGACGGCCTCTCGGAGGCGGCTCAGTTCGACAAGGTGCCTCGCCAAGCGGATGTTCGCGAGCCGCTGGCTCGGCGCGCGGCGCGGAGCGAGGCGCACGTGCCGTCCGGATTCTGCGGCCAGACTTGGCCCCAGCGGCGCGGCCCCTAGCTCGGTCCGGAGCCTGGCCGAGCTAGGACCGGTCCACAGCTCGCGCCTGAATCCGGACTCTGCGGCGCTGTCTCTCAGCGGAATCTGGCTGCGAGCGCACGGCTGCGGTGCCATCGCACGCCACGATCTGTCCCGACAGCGAGTCCCGACTCCCGGCGAGCCTCGATTCGGAGCGGCAGCGCGATACTAGGTGCCTCGCCAAGGTCGACAAGCCCCGAGGGCATCCCGCGGATCGGGAGGAAAGAGCATGATTGTACGTCGACTGCCGCATGGCGGAGCCAACGGACGGTTCCTGTTGCTGGTCCTCTGCTTCCTCGCATCGTGGGTTGCGCATGCGGAGGAGTACATCCACTCCCTGCGGAGCCCGCGACAAGCAGGCGAGACCCTAATCCGGGTCTTCACCCCCGCAGCGGATACGCCAGCCGGTCCTTGGCGAGCCATCTACGTGCTGCCGGTCGAGGCAGGTGCAGAAACTCGATGGGGTGACCCTGTCGAGGAGGTCCGCAGATTGCAGCTAGCCGACCGTCACGATCTGCTCGTCGTCCTGCCAACGTTCTCGGATCTGCCGTGGTACGCCGACCATCCTTCCGACCCGGCCCTTCAGCAGGAGAGCTACCTGCTGAAAGACGTGCTGCCCTTGGTCGAGGCGAAATACGCAGTCAAGCGGACGCCGGACGGGCGACTGCTTGTCGGCTTTTCCAAGTCAGGATGGGGCGCTTGGTCACTGCTGCTCAGACACCCTGATGTCTTTGACAGGGCGGCCGCGTGGGATGCCCCGCTCATGCAGGACGCTCCCAGCAAGTTTGGCATGGCACCCGTTTTCGGCAGCCAGGACAACTTCGCGCACTACCGCATTACAAGTCTGATTCAAGCGAGAGCGAGCTTGCTCCGGCAGCGACCCCGCCTTGTCCTCACTGGGTATGCCAGTTCGTTCCGGCCCCACCACATCCAGATCCATGAGATGCTCGTCGGTTTGGGGATCCCTCACGTCTACCGGGACGGCCCCCAGCGCCAGCACCACTGGCAGTCGGGATGGCTTGCGGAGGCAGTGGACCTCTTGGTCTCCCCATAGGGAGGCCGAGCTCCGGCTAGGCTCGCAGGGCCATTCGGCGAGAGAATGCGAGCGTCTCGGGCGGATTCGTTGCCGATGCCCGGATTCTTCTCGCAGGCACAGTCTCATGCTGCGTGGCGCGCCGGACAGGCGAATCAACGTAGGGTCTCGTTGCTTCGTGAACGTCCCGGGAGAGGCCCGGCCCGGACTTCAGAACATCAGTCTCAGCGCCAGCTGGATCTGCCGCGGAGGCCGGAAGCTTCGATTCACGGTGCCGAACGCACCCGATCCCAATGTCACCTGGCCGCCGGCCGTCGGCAGGCCGAAGGTCGGCGTGTTGGTGATATTGAAGAACTCGCCTCTCAGCTGGGCTCGAAACGTCTCCGTGAATTCGAAGAACTTGCTGAGCGAGATGTCTCCGTTCGTGTTAATCCGGTTGCGCAGAGTGCCGAAGTACCGCGGCGCCCGCCCGATTTCGAACTGGCCGGGCGCGGAGAACGCGTCGGTGTTGAACCAGCGTTCCGGCGTCGGATTGCCGAGCTTGACCGCTTCTTCGCTCGTGATATTCGTGCGTTTCACCGAGTATCCGTAGACTCCGAGCGTGTTCGGTGCTCGGACGTTGATCGGCACGCCCGAGCCGAACCGCACGATGCCCGAGACCTGCCAGCCCCCGATCACCGCGTCCAGCGCTTTCGACATGTTGCTGCCGACGGCCCCGTCCCGCCCCACGGGAATCTCCCAGATCAGGTTGGTGACGAAGTCATGGGGGATGTCGTGCGCGCTGATCGAGTAGTCGGCATTGAGGTCGAATTGGTCGCGCAAGCCGTCGCTCACGAACCAGCCCTGGTCCTCGGAGGCGTTGTCCCTGGTCTTGGACCACTGGTAGCTGGTAAGGATCGTCAGGCCTTCCGAGAAGCGCCGGGTGAATTTCGTGTAGAGCGCGTTGAAGCGCGACGACGCGCCCTTGTCGCTGCGCGGCGTGCCGACTGCGTTGAAGTGCGGGAACAGCCTTAGCAGGCGGTGCCTCGGAGTCGTCTCTCCGGTATTCGGCCCGGCGGTCAGCACACCGTGGAAGGGGTTGGGAACGCGGTTGTTCAGGGCCAGCCCTTCGCGCAGGAACTGCGAATGCACTTGGTTCATGTTGCGGCTCGCGCCGAACGAGTACTTGCGGCCCGTGTTGCCGGTATAGCCGATGTCGAAGACCGTTTCCCGTCCCAGCTCGTATTGCAGGTCGAGGCTGTAGCTCTGCAGGTAGGGGGTCGGGTTGTTGTGGCGCCATGCTTGGATGTTGAGGCCCAGTTGCGTCAGCAGCCCGTCCGCGCTGCCGGTAGGCTGGGACAGTCCGTTCGGGAACGGATTGCTCAGCAGGTTGACCTGGACCTCCCCGTCTGGGTTCAGGACCCAGGGTGTGCTCCGGTCGTAGCCGGGCATGCCGGTGATGGCGTCGTCCACGATGGCCTGCGAGTACGAGATGCCGTATCCCGAGCGCAGCACGAGCCTGTCGGTGAGCTTGTAGCTCAGTCCGATCCGCGGCGCCCGGTCCTTGGTGTCGAGAGCAGTCAGGTTGCGGTTGCTGTCGTCGGAAAAGCGGAAGCCGCCGCGAAGATCCAGTCCGGGGACAAGCTCGTTGGTCGGGCTGGTCGCGGCGTAGTCGAAGTGGCCTTGCCGGTTGTACCGCTCCGTGCGCCCGTACTGCAGCTCGTAGCGCAGCCCTGGCACCAAGGTCAGCTTCGGGGTCGCCCGCCACGTGTCTTGGGCGTACCAGCCCATGTACACGTTCTACTTGGCCGGATCGGCCGAGAGGCGCGCCGAGCCCCCGCCGACGCCGAGTAGCAGCGACGCCATCGAATTGCCGACCACGCTGGAGTTGCCTGCCGCCACCGGCCCGGTCGTCGGGCCTCGCCCGAATCCCAGCGACTGCGTGCGCCGATCGAAGAAGTTCTGGCGCTGGAACTCGATGTTGTACCCGAACTTGAGCGAGTGGTTGCCACGCTCGTTGGCGACAGTGATTCCGCCGGAGTGCGTCCGACGGATGTTGCCGAAGAACCGGGTCCGTCCTAGCGTGAGGTGCTCGCCGATGTTGTACTGCCCGAAGTCGCGGTTCTCGAACTGCTCGGCGTATCCCGACGAGTAGCCGAGATCCTCCAGTCCCACCCCTTCCGACATGCTGATCAGGTTTGCGGTGCGGTGTCCGCCTCCCGAGCCCGCGTTGAAGTTGATAACCCAGTTCGGGCTGGCCACGTAGGTGTTGTTCACGCTGAGGCTGTAGAAGGGCTGGTCGTTGAGGAAGCCCATGTCGGCGGCATTGTTGAAGAACCGGGCTTGGTGGTTGATCAGCAGAATATGCGGGTCACCCGGAAGAACGTGCTGTACTTGGACGTCGCGGCGATGTCTGTCCGCCCGTCCCAGCGGTCCTGCTTGAGGTTCGCCGGGGAGGTCTTGAAGAAGTTGAGCGCGTTGGTCACTGCGACTCCGGGCACGTTCGGGCCGGGGATGAAGGTGACCAGGTTCCGTGCGATCGGGTCCGTCCGCGACGCCGGGACCACGTTACCTGCGAGCCGGTCGCGGATGAACCCGTCGCCGTCGGGATTCTTCCTCGTCGTGAACGGGTCATAGATCTCTTGCAGCGAGCCGTCCCGGTTGCGGCTCTCGCTGAAGTCTCCGTTCCGCTCCAGCTCGGCCGGCACGGTCAGGTTGGTGGAGGAGGAGGCCGGCTGGCGCATCGATTCGACACCGAACTGGAAGTAGATGCGCTGCCGCTTCCCGATCGGGCCCGAGACGTTCAGGCCGTACTAGTTGCGCTTGAACTCGGGCTTGGGCGTGCCGGTTCGGTTGCGCCTCCACTCGTTGGAGTCGAGGTTGTCATTGCGGTGGAACCAGAACAAGTTGCCGTGGTACTGGTCGCCGCCGCCCTTGGTGACGATACTCACGACGCCGTTGCCGACACGGCCGTACTGCGCGTCGTAGGTGTTGCGCGAGATCTGCATTTCCTGCACTGAGTCGACGGACGGCGTGCCGAAGTTCGCGCCCCAGTCGCCGGCGCCGCCCTTGTTGCTCACTCCGTCGATCGTAATCGTGTTGCTGGCCTCGCGGCCGCCGTTCATCGAAAACAGTGCCATTTCCTGATCGTTGAAGCGGTCCTGGACCGCCCGCCGCCCTGCGTTCTGGAAGGCCGACATGACTCCTGCGTTGGCGTGGACGAGCAGGAGCGGGTTGCGGAAGTTCAGCGGGAGCTGGGTGATTTCCTCGGTGTTGAGATCGCTGGTCTGGTTGGCCGACTGCGTGTCGAGCAGCACGGCCTGGGCGGTGACTTCGACCGTCTCGGTGACCTCGCCCAGCTCGAGCGACGCGTTGATCTCCGCGTCTTGGCTGCCCTGCAGGCGGATGTTCACCTGCAGGAAGCGCTTGAAGCCGGCGGACTCGACCGCGAGGTCGTAGGTGCCCGCCTTGAGCTGGGACATCGTGAAGCGGCCGGTCTCCCCGGTCGACGTCACGCGCTCCTCCCCTGTGTCGGTGTTGGTCAGCTCGACTTCGGCGCCCGGCATGACGGCCCCGCCGGGATCGGTCACCAGCCCGGTGAGGCTGGCGAAGGTGACTTGCGCGCTGCTCTCGGGCGAGCAGAGGAAAGCAGCCGCCAGGACGGCCAAGGCTACTGTCAAGAACAGAAACTTCTGCATCGCGGGCGCTCCTCGCTGGACTGACGAGACGGAACTTCCGTCCCTGAGGGCAAGCGGGCCCTCCGCCGGCCAGCTGCGGGCCCCACGCGTCGCAGACTGGAATGGGCGCTCGCGCCCGGATCCCCGGCTGGCAGTCCGACACTACCCCGTTTCCGCAGGGTGGTCAATGCCGGTCCGCCAGAAAATCGGCTAGGCCGAGGGAAATTCGGCTCGCAGCGGGGCGATTGGGGACGCGAACCACGAGCGGATACCGTCGCGTCGGCCCGGTGCCCCGAGGCCGCCGCCTTCGGCAGGCGTCCCGATGTTCGCGAGCATTGGGCGCGCCGCGTTCGGAGCGTGCGCCCGGCCCATGCCTCGCGACGCGATTCCGCAGAGGCGCTGTCGCGCGGAGCGCAACCGATCCGCGTTGCGCGACGGCCGGGACGGCGGAAACCGCGTGTCCCATGAGTCGACCAAGGATCGCGGCGCTAGTCCTCCTAGCGGCTGCCGCCTGCCGGCTCGCACTAGCTAGGCGCGGTCGCAATCTCCGCGCGCGGGGTTGAGGCGTCAATGTTCGGAGCGGCTCGGGGACGGGCACGACCTGATCGAGCTGAAGCACCTCGGCTAGTGGAGCTACGTGGAAGTCGGCCCGGACGGGAAGAAAACGGGCTGGATCCACGATTCGCTGGCCCGTCCGGGCAGGATGGCGCTTCCGCCCGAGGCGCGATTCGAAGCACCATCCCGCGGCGTGGACGAGATGAATCGGGTAGCTGACAGGATAATCGGATTCCCATTCTTCACCGAGGTCAACGATTTCGGGGGAGGGGCCGTGCAGCTGACCGCGAACGAGAGATGAGAGATGGATCGACTCCGAGAGCCGGACGAGCAGCTGCGGCAGGATGCTGGAATCGCTGTATGCGGCATCGTCGGCGGACACGCCTCCCGGGCAGCGGGTCGGAGTGCGAATCGTCGACTTCAGCGGGAAGCTTGTGCTTCGCAAAGTCGGCGCGCGGAGTCGCTGAGCCTGTCCGGCGGGACCGGCGGATACCGCTGGCACCGAGAGTCACGGCGGACGTACGGGCGCATGCGGTGCCACCTGGATTCTGCCGATAGCCCCGCCCGGAGCTGACTTTGGTATACGTATACGGCCAAAGCCAAGCCCGAGCAGTCTCGCTGGGTCCGCTGGCGGTCGGGCGGCTCTTGGGACTAGGCTGGTAGCCGCCCCAGATCGCCATCGTCGGTGGCGACCGCCAAAAATCAGCCATGGACGGTCAGACTGCGGTCCCAGGCGACCACCGCCAAGTCCCGGGTCTACTCCCCGTTCGAACTGTTCCAGACTCGACCGGAACGACCCTACTTCAACGGCTTCTCGCAGCTTGCGGCTTGCGTCGGGTCGGGAATCCGCTGAAACGCAGGGCAGAGCGTAGCTCGTGCAGCCAGCATCGCAAGCACACCTGCGGAAACCCGCCCTGCGAGCGGCACCAGCGGTCGCGCGGCGCCCGTCCCCTCGGGCGATAAGATTAGGGTTCCCTCGTCTCGAGTATGAAGCCGCGGATATTCTCGGGCATGCAGCCGACTGGCGAGCTGCACATCGGAAACTACCTTGGGGCGCTGCGCAACTGGGCGCAGATCCAATACGACTACGAGCCTGTCTTCTGTATTGTCGATCTCCACGCCATCACGGTGCGCCAGGACCCCAAGGGCCTCCGCGAGAGCTGCGAGCAGGTCGCTGCGCTGTACCTTGCATCCGGCCTCGACCCGCAGCATTCCGCCATCTTCGTTCAATCCCAGATTCCGGCCCACGTCGAGCTCGCTTGGATTTTCACCTGCACCGTGCCGTTCGGCTGGCTGGGCCGCATGACGCAGTTCAAGGCCAAGGTCCAGCAGGCGGGCGCGGGCCAGGACTCCGTCGGTACGGGCCTGTTCGTCTATCCCGTGCTGATGGCCGCCGATATCCTCCTGTACCAAGCCAGCGCGGTCCCGGTCGGTGACGACCAGTCCCAGCACATGGAGCTGACGCGCGACATCGCCCAGCGCTTCAACGCCCTATACGGCAAGACGTTCGTTGTGCCGGAGACTAGGCTGCCGGCGGTGGGGGCTAGGATCATGGGGCTGGACGACCCGACAAGAAAGATGAGCAAGTCGGCCGGGTCGCCCAACCACGCTATCAGCCTGCTCGACCCGCCGGGGCGCGTGCGCAAGCTCGTCGGACGAGCCGTGACGGACTCCCAGCCGGGCGTCAACTGGGAGGCGCCGGGGGCCGGCGTCGCCAACCTGCTGACCATATTCCAGGCGTTTAGCGGGTGGAGCGACAAGGCGATGGAAGCCCACTTCGCGGGCATGCGCTACGGCGCCCTCAAGCGGGATGTCAGCGAGATGGTGGGCGCAAAGCTGGAGCCCATTCAGAAGCGCTACGAAGAGCTGATGGCCAGCCGTGACTATCTGCGGGGCGTGCTGCGCGACAGCGCCGAGCGCGTCGCGCCGATCGCCGAGGCCACGGTGCGCCGGGCCAAGGACCGCACGGGCCTGTACCTCGCCTGAGTGGCCGCCCTTGACCTCACCGGTTTCCCTGCGCGGCTACTGGCTACTGTTGCGCGAGTCACCGAACTTCCGGCTGGTCTGGGTCGCCCAACTCGTCAGCGGTTCGGGCGATTGGTTCTACTCCGTCGCCATCTACTCCCTGCTGCTGGATCTCACGGGGCGCGCCGAGCCGGTGGCTTGGGCAGCGATTCTGCAGATCCTGCCGATGATGCTTCTCGGTCCGACCGCCGGAGCCGTCAACGACCGCCTCAGCCGTCGCCGGGTCATGCTGGCTTCCGACTTGGTCCGGGCGGGGCTGGTGCTCTGCATGCTGCTGATCGAGCGTGAGGACCAGATCTGGCTGCTGTACCTGCTGCTGACGCTCGAGATCGGTGCCGCCGCCTTCTTCGAGGCCGGTAGGAACGCGATCCTGCCGAGCCTGATCCGCCGCGAGGTCCTTCCGGTGGCCAATGCCTTGGGATCGACCACATGGTCCCTGACGGTCACCGCGGGAGCGGCCCTCGGCGGTGTCGCGGTCGCCTTCCTCGGCCGCGAGTTCGTCTTCGCGACGAACTCGCTCACCTTCTTGGTGTCAGCCTGGTTCGTGTTCCGCCTGCGGGTCTTCGAGCGGCACCTTGCCGGGCGCCGCAGGGAATCTTGGCTGGACGCGCTCCGCCTGCGGCCCGTCGTCGAAGGGTTCCTCTACATGATCCGGGACTGGCGGCTGCTGACGCTGCTGACACTCAAGTTCGGCCTCGGCATCATGGGGGCTCGCGTGGTCCTGACCACGATCCTCGGCAGCCGGGAGTTCGCTGTGGACGGCAGCGCCCCGCTCGGCATGGCGACGCTCTTCGCGTTCCAGGGACTAGGTTCCGTTCTCGGCCCGCTGCTGCTAGGGCAGCGGTTCAGCAGGAGCCAGACCACCATGCGGCGGGCCGTGCTGCTCGGATACGTGGCCGCGGGCTGCGGCTACATCCTCTTCAGCCAGGTTCTCTTCATGCCGGTCGCGGGCTTGTGCCTCGTCGTGGCCCACGGCGGGGCGGCTTTGGTTTGGGTCTGCTCGACCACCCTGCTGCACTTCAACACGGACAACCAGTTTCTGGGCAGGGTGTTCGCGGCCGACATGGGCTTGTTCATGGCGACCGCTTCGGTCTCGACCTACTGCATGGGCCAGCTCCTCGATTTGGGCGTGCCTGCTCCGACGGGGGCGCTGTGTCTCGGAATCGCGATGCTCGGCCCGGCGGCTGTCTGGGTACTGTCGATGCGTCGCGCGTGGGGCTCCGAGCCCACGCCGGAGGCTTCCGCCTCCTCGCTCGCTCAGGGCAGGTAGGCCCGCACCGCCTGGGCCCGGTCCCCGGCGACCGGAAACCGGGGCGACTCCGCCGGGATGACAAACGCGTCGCCCGGCTCGAACTGCACGGCGTTCACGGATCCGAAGCCGCGCACGATGACGAGGATCTGGCAGCGCAGGGGGTCGGGCGAGTAGAGGAACGGCCGGTCCCACGCGAGCAGCTCCGCGGCGAAGTGTCGGCACCGGCCGAGTTGCGCGACGCGGCAGGGCTCGCCGCTGACGACCCGCGGCGCCGTCAGCTCGGGGCGCGCGGCCGTGTCCGCCGCCTCCGTGGCGCGCCTGACCTGCAGGGTGCGGTAGCGGCCCGCGAGATCCCGGCGCCGGAAGTCGAACAGCCGGTAGGTAAGGTCGGAGTTCTGGTGGATCTCGCACAGCACGGCGCCGTTGCGGACCGAATGCACCGTCCCCGCTGGCACCAGCGCGCACCGTCCCGGCACGGCCGGCACCCAGCGCAGCAGGTCCTCGACGCTGCCGTCGGCGGCTGCCTCGGCCAGCTCCGCGGGGCCGAGGTCGGCGGTCAGGCCGAGGCCCAGCTCGGCGCCGGGCCGCGCATCGAGCACGTACCAGATCTCGGTCTTCCCCCGGCAGCCCTCCAGGCGGCGCGCCAACTCGTTGTCCGGATGCACCTGGACCGAGAGCCGGCCGGCTGCGAAGAGGATCTTGCCGCACAGGGGAAACGCGCTCGGGCCGCCGCCGTTGGCGGCGGGCGCCCCGAAGTCGCCCGGGCTCCAGGCCGCGCCCATCAGGCGCTTCCCGAACCGTTCGACGAGCGACGCTACCGACTGGCCCCGCAGGGGGCCTTCTGCGACTCGGCTGCCGTCGTGCAGGCACCAAGCCTCGCCGATTCGGTGCTCGGCCCGGCCGAGCACCGGGCGGAGATCATGCGTGCCCCAAATCTTCTCTCGCAGCGACGGCCGGAATCTGAGCGGTTCCAGTCGGTTCATCTCAACCCGTCGATGAAGGCGCGGATGCGGCGGACGCCTTCCTCGAGCACTTGCATGGACGCGGCGTACGAGAGCCGGACGTGATCGGCGGTGCCGAACGCCTCGCCCGGCACGGCCGCGACGTGGGCCTCGCTCAGAAGTCCCTTCGCGAAGTCCATGGACGACGCCACGCCCGGGCTGCCGAAGACCGAGCTGACGTTCGGATAAGCGTAGAACGCGCCGTGGGGCTCGGCGCAGCTGACGCCGGGAATGTCCCTTAGCGCGGCCACGATGTACTCGCGCCGCTTGCGGTACTCGCCCAACATCGCGTACACGGCGTCCATCGGGCTGCGCAGGGCCTCTATCGCGGCCATCTGCGCGATCGAGGTGGGATTCGACGTGGCGTGGCTCTGCAGCTTGTTGGCGCTGGCGACCAGCTCGGCGGGGCCGAGCAGGTAGCCGACCCGCCAGCCCGTCATGGCGAAGGTCTTGGACAGCGAGCCCGCCACGGCGACATGGGGCTTCGCGCCGGCCGCGGAGGCGATCGAGAACGGCTCCGAACTGTAGGTGAAGTGGCTGTAGCATTCGTCGCTCAGCAGAGTGATGCCGCGCTCCGAGGCCAGAGCCAGAATCCGCTCGAATTCCGAGCGCTCCACGACCGCGCCGGACGGGTTGCTGGGCGAGTTGACGATCACGGCCTTGGTGCGGTCGGTAATCGCTTCCTCTATGTCGCTCGCGGTGAGCGAGAAGCCGTTCGATTCCTTCGTCTCGACCTTGACGGCCGTGCCCCCGTAGTAGTTGATGACGTCGAAATAGGTCACCCAGTAGGGCACCGGGAGGATCACCTCGTCCCCGTGATCGACCAGCGCCGCGAGACAGTTGAAGATCGCGTGCTTGCCGCCGACGGTAGCGATGCACTCGCTCGGGCGGTAGATAGTGCCGAACTCGCGGGCGTGCCAAGCGACGATAGCCTCCTTGAGTTCGGGCACGCCCCCGGCCGCGGTGTAGCGGGTAAAGTTGCTTTCGATCGCGCGAACCGCGGCCTGCTTGATGTGTCCCGGGGTGGGGAAGTCCGGCTCGCCTGCGCCGAGCGCCACGACGTCCGCTCCGGCGCGGCGGAGCCGCGCGGCCTCCGCGGTGACCGCCATGGTGGCGGACTCGCTGATCCGGCCGACGCGCCGTGTGAGCTCCATGCCTACAGGTTACCCGCCGGCGACAGCCCCCGCGAGTCGCTCCCGCAGGCGGCGGGCGACGTGGGCAGGCACCAGTTCGTCGATACGGCCGCCGTGGCGGCAGACTTCCTTCACGAGCCCGGAGCTGAGAAAGGAATACGCCTCCGAGGGCAGCATGAAAACGGTTTCGAGCTCCGGCGCCAGCTTGCGGTTCATCAGCGCCATCTGGAGTTCGTACTCGTAGTCGGACACGGCGCGAATGCCGCGCAGGATGAGGCGTGCGCCCTCGCTGCGGGCGTAGTCCACGAGCAGGCCGCCGAAGCTGCCGACGCGTACGTTGGGCAGGTCCGCGACGGACTCCCGGATCATGTCCAGCCGGTCGCCGAGCGGGAATGCGGCTCGCTTGGTGTCGTGCTCCAAGACCGCGACGACGAGCCGGTCGAACTGCGCGGCGGCACGCTCGATCAGATCTAGGTGCCCGTTGGTGATAGGGTCGAACGAGCCCGGGTAGATGACCGCGCGCGGCTCGGACACGGGCCCATTGTACCTGCCGTCCGACTCGGCAGCCGGTGCCGCGTTCTCAGAGGTGCTCCTTGAACCAGTCGATGGCGAGCCGCTGCGCGCGCTGGCGAGCCTCGCGGTAGATGCCGTAGTGGGCGATGCCCGGCAGGGTCACCAGCTTCTTGACGCCGGTAGCCGCCGCATGTGCCTTGATCGCATGGTCCCCGGTTGTCGAACAGCTCCTCGTTCTCGGCAATCACGAACACCAGGGCCGCGTGGGACGCCTGCCTCGCCAGCTCCACCGGGGCGAAGTGCATCAGCTTGTCGCGGATGGGCGCGCCTCGCAGCGAGCCCACTTCCACCGCGCCGGGCTCGGGGTAGGGCAGTTCCCCCCGCGCGCGACGGGTGGCCTCGCCGAGCGTCCTGGCCGCTTGGTTCCCGTTGGCGACCACGAAGCGTGAGTCCATGCCTCCGACCTGGCTGAAAACCGCCTTGACCCGCTTATCGTGGGCGGCGACGTACAGCACGTGCCCGCCGGAGTAGCTGCTTCCCCAGATCCCGATGCGCGACGTGTCGCACATCGGCTCGGCTTGGAGCCAGTGCATGGCGTTGAGCCAGTCGCGGGTCTGCTCGACCGGATCCACCACTTCGCGGATCGCGATGACCTCGGCCTCGAATTTCCCGGTGGCTTGCGGCGTGCCGGCCGCGGCAAGGACCACCCTCGGATCGCTGTTGCCCCAACCGCGATAGTCGAATGCCACCGCTAGGAAGCCGGCCCGCGCGAAGGCCGCGGCGTCGCGGCGCAGGCTCCGTGCCGTGCCTCCCCAGCCGTGGGCCATGAGCAAGCAGGGGAGCCGCTGTCCGGAGTTGGACTCGAGGGAGAAGATTTCCGCCGCCAGGCGGGTGCCCTCGCTGTGGATCGTACCGGTGCGCCATGCGATGCCCTCGGGCGGGTCCCACTGGACTTGGGCGGCCGCGGCAGCGACGAGGAGCAGCCATAGGGCGAGAGGAGAGGCGATGTCGCGTCGCATGTTTTGAATCCTAGCCCGCATTATTCACGAATGCGGCGCAGGCTCATAGGTCCAGTTTCTGGGTCCTCGATGGCCGCCAAATCTGCTTCCGAAACGCCTGCGGGCGGGGAATGCGGGGCTTGCGGGGCGTCTCGCGAGCGGCGTGCGGGCCGCGGACACCTCCTCGGCGGCACCCGCCCGGGGGGCAGGCACGGTTTCCCCCGGCGGCGCCCGGCGCCTGCCGACACTCTCCGGATGGACCCGGCCCGGCGTCATATCGGCACGGCCCCCAAGCCCCGCGCCACCACCACCCGGGCGTCCCGGAACGGTGCCGTCCGCGGCACGTGCAGCGCGATCCGCTGCGCCGTGGCCGCGACCCGCGCCCCCGGCTTCGGCAGGCCGAGGCGCAACCCGTCCACCCGGCGCTTCCGCAGCGGCGTGTCCCGTGCCTGCCAGCGCAGTTCCTGCATGATCGCGCAGGCCGCCGCCGCGAGCGGCACGCGGAACCGGTTCGCCGCGAAGCTCGAGCAGCTGGCGCGGTCCATCCGCATCCCGTGCTCGAGCTCCTTGATGCGGTTCTCCACGTCTCCCCGCAGGCAGTGGATCCGCTCGTAGAGGCGCTGCGGGCTGCCGCCCGCGTCGGTCACCACGTAGCGCGGGTTCCACTGCGGGGCGCGCCCGGGAAACTCGCTCACGTCCGCCTTGACGATCACCCGCCGCGCCCGGCCGGCCCCCCTGCGTGCCAGCTCCGAGCCGCGCGTACTTCGCCCGCAACTGCTCCAGCCGGGACGGCGGGTCCCCCGCGGCCGCCGCTGCCCCGCCGGGGTCCGTGCCCCGGGTGCCGCCGGGCCTCGACGGCCGCCCGCAACGGGGCCGCGCGCCGCTCCGGCACCGCGTTCTTCTGCTGGCACACCACGTACTCCAGGCCCTCGCGGTACTCCAGGCCCTCGCGCTCGCCATAGGCCAGCAGCTCGTCCCCTTGGAAGCCCGCGTCCAGGCGCGGGCGCAGCGTCGCCCGCGGGAAGAATTCCCGCAGCTGCGGCAGCACGCGGTCCAGCAGCGGCAGCAAGCCCTCCGCGGCGGCGGCCGTGCCCGAGCGCGGCAGCGCCGCCACGAGATGCCGCTCGCGCTCGTCGTCGAAGCGCGCCACGCCCACCGGCGGCAAGTAGCCATGCGTGTCGCAGGAGCCGTTGAACAGCGCCAGCTGCCGGCCCCCGTGCGTCGGCTCGCAGGTCGGGTCGAAGTCCAGCTCGGCGATCCTCGTCTCGGGGCGCCGCTCGTGCCGGCGCCGCACGACGCAGCGGGCCGGCACCGCGGACAGCGCGCTCGGCGCGTCCGCGGTGACGGCGTTCTCGAAGCGCGACAGGGTGGGCCGGGACGGCAGGTCGCGACCCTGCCAGGGGTCGCGCCCGAGCGGCAGCTTGAACACGGGGTCGCCGCCGAGGCGTCCGGCGTCGTTGCAGTCCTCCTAGCCGCAGGCGAGGCCGTAGATGCGCTGGCGGAGCATGTCCGCGAGGGAGCGGAGCACCTCGGAGGGCTGGCGCCGGTCGCGCAGGCAGTCGGCGAACGCCGCGGTGAGGCCGGGAGCGCGGTCGGCGGCCTCGACCGGGACAGCGCCGCCGTCGGAGCTGCTGCGCTCGTGATCGCAGCGGACGGCGACGGGGCGACGGCGCGGATTGCGGAACAGAACGCCTTGGGAGCCTGCAGCTGCGACATCGTATTCATTATAGCCTACCGGATGAAAACCACTTCAGCATATAAACTTGGATCTCAATCGGACCGGGCCGGGGCTGCCGCCGGGGATCGCAGGGCACTCCCAGGAGTGAGGATCGCGCTGGACCGGGGGCCCTCACGGCCCGGGCGGAGGGACCGGACTATGGCCCTCCGGGCTACTCATGAATTATCCGGGCTAGGCCCTATCGGTACGTCTTGTACAGATGCTCGGCGATGGCGATGTCCTCGACGGCCAGCCCTTGGGACTCGAACAGCGTGACTTGGCCGTCGGTCACGCGCCCGGGACGCGTGCCTGACAGGACGTCGTGCAGCTCGCACACCGCGTCCCACGAGAGGATCCCCTCCGCCGAGGCCTGCGTCAGGTCGCCCGCCTCCATGCGAGCCTGCTCCAGCGAGTCGACAGCGATCAGCGAGCACCTCCGCACGGTCTCGCCGTCGATCTCGCGGCGAAGCACGTGATTGCTGCCAGCCGCGTTGATGTGCGTGCCGGGCTGAACGTGCCGCCCGGGGAAGACCGGGGAGCGGGAGTTGGTGACGGCCGTGATGATGTCGGCCCCTTCGAGCGTATGTTCCTGGGTCGCCGAAGCGGTCACGTCCAGGCCGAGTCTCTCGCGCATCCGGCGGGCGAAGGCCTCGCGCCTCTCCGGCCTGCGGCTGTACACTCGCACCGACTCCAGACTGCGGGCGCACGCCACAGCTTCGAGCTGCGTCTCCGCTTGGAATCCGCTTCCGAACAGAGCCAGCCTGCGGGCGTCCTTGCGGGCTAGGTGCCGGGTCGCGACCCCGCTGGCCGCTCCGGTTCGGATCTGGCCGAGGGCGTTGGCTTCGATCGAGGCAAGGAGCCGGGCCGTGTGGGAATCGAATAGCAGGAAGACGAAATCCGGGGCGCCCACCATGGGGTTTGAGGCGTAGACTTTGATGCCCACGAGCCCGCTCTGGTTGTCCCCGCCCGCCATGTAGTGCAGCAGCGTGCGCGTTTCCATGGCAACGCGGCGACGGGGGTGGTTGACGGCTTGGCCCTGCCCGAGGCGAGTGAGCATGCGCTCCACGAGCGTCATGGCCAGTGGCATCGAGACGGCTTCGCGGACTTGCTGTTCGGTGATTCGAATCATCGTGGACCAGTCCCATCAGGGTACGCCGGCGCATCCGGGGATCGCATTGGGTGGCCCCGGCGGCTCGGGCGGTCGTCGTTCCGTTCGAGGCGTCCGCGTTGCGGGCGCCCGCCGGAGCCGACGGGCCTGCAATAGACCGAGTCCGTCGCAGCGCCTCGTCAGTCGTCAGGGAAGGCCAGAATCACCACGGACGTGACGATCGATGCCCCGATGACAGTCAGGGCGACGGGATCCGGGAGGGAGCGCATTCCGATCTCCGGAGGCTCCGCTTCAATCAGACCGGTCATTGCGCGAGGAGGCTGGCGGGCACGGCCTTGCGGCGTCTCGAACCGGCGGCAAGCGGGGCCTCGGGCCGGCTCGGTACGCTCGGTTCGGGCGCTCTCCGGGGAGGCGGGACGCAGGCGTAGGTGATCAGCGGCGACCAGTATCCGCTCTCGGGATGCCGGTAAGCCGTCACGTTCAGCGCTAGGTAGTCCCGCCCCGGGAAGCGATCGGTGATCCGTCGGACGGAGTGCTTCCTGTAGTCGATCCAATACCCACGTCGCATTGATGCGAACCTGCTCTCCGAAGGGAACAATATGTCCGAGTGCCGAGGCAACCAGTTTTCCCGATTTATCAAACGATTTAATAATTTCATATTTCTCCGGTATTTCTGTTGATATTCAGTGGAAGTTCTTCGTATAATAGTTTCGGTATAGGATGTCAATAATCAAAAAGAAAGTCCTCGGGAAGTCGTATCGTAAAGGGATGAGATTGATACAAGTTATTGCCACGTTCCCCGGCGACGAATCCGCGGAATAATGGTTCGACGCCGTGCGCTGGCCCGACGGCCCCGTCTGCCCCCGCTGTCGCGGCTCCGGTGTGCAGTCCGGCACGGCCCATCCTTCGATGCCGTACCGTTGGCGCGTCTGCGGCAGGCGCCATTCGGTGCACATCGGCTGCGTGATGGCCGACACCGAGCTCGGCTACCGCATCCGGGCCATCGCCATGTCGCTGCTGACCACCGGCCTTGAGGGCGCTTCCACCATGAAGCTGCACCGCGCCTTGGGCATCAGCCGGAAGTCGCCTTGGCACCTGGCGCACCACGTCCGCTCGCGCTGGGAGCGTTACGAGGACCCGTTCGCCGACCCGGTGGAAGTGGACGAGACCTACGTCGACGGCAAGGAGCGCAACAAGCACGAGAGCAAGATGGCCCGTGCCGGGCCCACAAGCTCCGCTCCGATGAGGCGGCGGCCTACGCCGGCGTGGAAGAGTACCTGCACGAAGCCGTCAAGCACTCCGGCGGCGATTACGTGCGCGGGGAACCGCATACGAACGGCATCGAGTCGTTCCGGTCCCTGTTCAAGCGCGGCCCCTACGGAACCTATCACCGGATGAGCGTCCGCCATTCGGGCCGCTACCTCACGGAGTTCGCGGGACGGCGCAACGCCCGCAACTGCGGCACGGCGGTACGGACGCGGCGCATGGCGCGCGGCCTTGCCTGTCGGCTGCGGGCTCTCTTCACGCTAGGTTCGAAGGGCACTCCGGATCCGGAATTCCCCGGAGCGACCCGTGTCGAGCCCCCGACATCTCGTGGTCGTCTCACTGGCGACGTCGCAATATGAGACGGCTCCGACAGACTGCGAGAAGCACGGCATGCGCAAGCGGCCACGGCTGGGAGCGGAATGAGCGGATTCGCCTCCGTCGAGGCGCTCGCCCCCTCCAACAGCCCTGGAACGGGCTCTCGGCCCGGGCGTGACCATTTGACGGCTAGGATGAGAGCCCCAGGCGAATGAGCCCGCCTTGGAACCGCGAGAGGACAAATGAGACGGGCGGCATTCCGCCGGTCCCGGAAGCTGCTTGTGACGTTGCTCAGGGCGTCAAGGGTGATTTCAGAGTCCTACCCTCGATGCGGGCACGTGTAGCAGGAATCCGCACGATGTAGATTGGACGGTGCGGACCCTCGGAGAAGGCCGTGCGCTTGGCGTAAGGACTCTCGGCGGGCGCGGGCCTCTCCAGTCCATTTATCGTGGAATTCGCCAGCGGGTGCGATTCTGGTACGAGCCCACCTTTCTGTGCATACCGCGGCCGCACCCGAATGTCCCGAGCTAGACCCCGCCCTCTCCGATCGAATCACTTCTAGCCGGATATTGCATTGTCGGCATTCAGATAGATAGTTCCCTTTCCGAAGACCGGATCTCTCTTGAAATCCGCAGCGACGTGCCCGGCATGAATCCGTCGGCATTCGCTCCCCGAGGCGGCGCTGCGGACGAACTCGCCCGCGGCCGCCAGGGGCAGGGTAGTCAGTAGCGCGACCGCGACCCGCTGTCTCATTCCTGCCTGCCGACTACAAGCCCTATGGAGGGTGCGATGCCGTAGTTGCGAGTCCTTCTCCCGCCTGGGTGCCCGCGTGCCTTGCTTCCGGGAGGGCAGTCTTCCTGACTATGTCAGGAGGGCGCGGACGTGTCGCCGAGCAGCGATCAGGGCTTGCCGAGGCTCCGGTCTCTCGCGCGACCGCTCGGCAGGCGGACCGCCGGCGGGGCCGCCTGAGCGACTGACGGCGCTCCCCCGCCACGTCACGCCGGAGGCCTTGGGGGCAGCGTATCTCGGGCTGGAGTTCGACGCCCCCGGGCGCGGTCGGAGTGGCGAGGGAAGAGTCCGGGCTAGGGCTGGACGGGCGGCTATCCAACCTGCACCGGCGCTTGCACGCGGGAGCGTACCGGGAATCCGCCAGCCGCAGGCCGTGGCCGCACCGAACGATCGGGTAGCGCGGAGGGAGCGGACCCTGTCGCTCCATGCTCTGGGCTGACCCCGCCGGGGAACTGGCCGCGCGTCATGGTGCCCGGCCGAATCCGGCGGGCGGCACCGATGACCGAGGGGAAGCCTCCCGCTCGGGTCTGCTAGGCGCTCGCGCTGCCTCGGCGACCGACCTACCCGCTCTGCGAGGCGATCCGGTACAGGTCGGCGGAGCAACTCTCAAAGACCCGCTTGAGCAAGGGATACGGGTTCCCGCGTCCGTCCAGCAGGCCGGAGTGCTGGCGCGCCTGCTTGCGCGGGATCTGGTTCGGCGCGTCGATCAAGCCGCAATAGTGCCAGCCGACGAAGCTCGCGCGAGCGAAAGCGCTCCGGAAGAAGTCCTCGGTCCAGTCGGCGCGCTGCTCGAGGCTGTCGGCCACCGGTCCGTACGGCCGCGGCATGTGCTCCGTGATCATGGTGAAGGCGGAATCGCCGTTGACCAGAGGTTGGTCAACGATGTCCGACCAGCGGTCGAGACCGGGCTTCTGCACTTCGTACCGGGCGTACATCTGATAGAAGACGACGTCAGTGAACCGGCTGGTCACCGGCAGCACGGTGTCTAAAGAGTCGGTATTCGCATTGATCTTGTCGCCGAAGAAGAGGTGGTTCGGATCGTGTCGGCGGATTGCATCGCGGGCCGTCCGGTAGTACCGGGCCACCGCACGCTGGAGGAACTCGACGTTGTCGCGGGTCTCGTCGCCGTTGGACAGATCGGTTCGCGGGCGCCAGTGCTCGGCGGCGGCGAGTTCGCCGAACGACGCGAAGCGCGTGCCGTAGGTCGCGTTGAACTGGCCGATGTCGTCTCGATACAAGAACTTCATCGTGTCGACGTAGGCGATCTTGCCGGGACTGCCCTGGCCGAGGTTCCGCAGGCGCCGCGGCCACCCGATTCGGGCCTCGCGCCGGGCTCCGCCGATCACATCTGGGCGCTCGCGGCAATCCTCCTCCGTGAGCAACGGACAGTCGGTCATGGCGTAGCCGAGCAGAAGCGGATCGTCTCGCAACGGAGCGGCTATGTCGCGCGCCAGGCTGTCGCAGTGGCCAGCGAACTCGTCGGTGAAGACATCCACGAAGTTTTCGTCGGGAATCTCGGTCTGCCAGTGAGGGATGTCCACGAATCGAATCGGTTGCATGTACGGCATGGACGGACGCGGGCTGTTCGCGACCGCCAGCGAGGTGTGGACGCCGACCGTGTTAAAGCCGTACTCGCGGCAGGTCTGGAGAAACCACCCTCTCAACGCCGTTCGAAAGCCGGGCCCGGACAGATTCTCCAAGCCCAGCCGCGCCTTCCATGCGGCCCGGTTGTAGTCCTGGTTCCAAAGGTCGGGATGGAGGTGGTTGATGCCGAGGCTCAGGAAGGCGTGACCATCCGGGGTCACTAGCCACCACCGGTCGGCCTTTTCGACGCGAAAGAAGCCGGTAGACTCAAACTTCCTGTCGGCCCAGCCCCCGAAACGGTCCAGCCCGCCGCTAGGTTCCGCACCGGGCGCCGCAATGTTCCCAAGGACTCCACAGCCGCCGACGGCCAAGCAGGAATGCAACATCTCGCGCCGATCCATTGTTGGCACCGCCGGGCCGGAAGCCCCCGTCGCCGGTGTCGAGCCGGGGCTGCAGGGCAGCCTAGCACGCCGCTCTCGTGCTCGCATGGTCGAGGGAAGCTCGGCGGGAGATCCATCGCAAGCAGTCGGCGGATGCAACGAATCCGGCCTTCTCCCGGGCATCGAAGTCGGGCATGCGTTCGCTCGTACGTTGACATTCGCACCGACGGGGGCCTGGGCTGACCGACTCCGGCGACAAGGCCATACCCAACTGGTTGGCGGCTACGGCATCTCGCTGCAGGTAGATGCCTGTCGCCGAACTTCATGCGCCAGGAGACTGGCCGGCCGGCACATCGACGCGTTGGTCTCCTGCACGATGGCAAGCGCTTGAATCGCAGAGACCTGCCTCCGCACAAGTGCGCGACCTAACTCCGGGCGCGGCCCGTCAGGCTAGGTATCCGGTTTCGACGCAAGACTCATCTGAGGGTTCGCCCTTGCCCCTCGTCTCTTCCGAAGCCCGCAGTCGAAATCCGAGCCCCGGGCGGGCCGTGAGCTGGGTCCCGCGCGACAGGCCGGGCGCAGTTGGCTATACTGCAGCTTGGGGCGCGACGGACCGCGGTCTGCGGCGCCCCTCGGCGAGACTGTCCCGGAAGGGAGGTGCTGCTGGTATATGGCTGAAGTCCACGTCACGGAGGGCGAGCCGCTCGATGTCGCCTTGCGCCGCTTCAAGCGCAAGGTACAGCAGGAAGACATCATCAAGGATGTGAAGCGGCACTCCTACTACATGAAGCCCGGCGAGAAGCGCAGGCTGAAGCAGGCATTGGCTCGCAAGAGGCTCCGCAAGCGCGCCCGGATGTCGCGCGACTAGTCCACGGGACGGAGCGTCGAGGCGGCGCTCCGTCACCGGCCTTGCACAAGGGCGCCGTCAGCATCGACCCACGGGACGCTGTGGTCGCCGTCGACTGCGAGTGTCTCCGGAGGAGAGTCGATGCGGAAGATCGACCACGGGCCCGGTACGAACGGGTAACGGTCGGCGACGCTCTCGTCGACCTCCACGCCGATGCCCGGCTTGTCCGGCACCTGCAGGCACCCGCTCTCGATCTGGAGCGGCTCCGCTAGGATTTCATCGGCGGCAGGGAACGGGTACATGCCGGGCTTGCCGCCGTTCGAATGCAGGGGGTACTCGAGCCACTCGACCACGCTCTCCGGCCAACACACGCCCAGCTGCGCGGCCGCGATGACCTCGAGCAGCGTGCCCCAGCTGTGGAACGCGAACCGGATGCCCTGTCGCTCGGCCGCCGCGAAGACCCGCTCGCCCATGGCGAACCCGCCTTGGCAGCACACGTCCATTTGAACGAAGTCGATGCCGCCGGACGCGATCAGATCCCGGAACGAGCTCTCGTCCTGCTCGTGCTCGCCCGACGCCAGCGCCAGCGGCTGGCTGGCGCGAAGGGCCTTGTAGCCCGGGTGATCGTCCGGAGGCAGCGGTTCCTCGATCCAGTACGGGCTGAACGCTTCCAGGTCCCTGCAGAGCCGTCCGACGGTCTGCGGGGAGTAGCTCCGGTCGCCCATGCGCCACCACGCGTGGCAGTCCAGCATCATGCCGAAGCCCGGTCCCGTCGCCGCGCGGACGGCCTCCGCCGTGCGCAGGTCGCCCTCCGGTCCGGCTGCGGGGCGCAGCTTGTAGGCCGGAAAGCCCAGCGCCTGCACGGCCGCGGCTTCCGCCGCGTACCCTTCGGGCGGCATGTACATGCCTGCCGAGCCGTAGCACTTGATGCGCTCCCGCTTGCGCCCCCCGAGAAGCTCGGACATGGTGGCCTGCTCGGCCTTGGCCGCGGCGTCGATGACCGCCACCTCGACGGCATGGTAGGTCTTCTGGGTCTCGAGGGCCGCCCGGAAGCCGAAGTCGCTCCACTCGGTCGGATCCCTGCCTTCGAGGAACGGACCGATCGTTCCCTCGATCTCGCGCACCGCGCGGACATGGGCGGGCCCCGGCGCGAAGCCCTTGATCCCGGCATCCGTGCAGACCCGGATGAGCATCGCGTCGCGCTTGAGAACGGTCCGCAGCCCACCGTGGAAGGGCAGGTGGATCGGCCTCTCGAATGGACAGGACATCAGCAGCCCTTCGACCCTGGTGATTCTCATCGTGTGCGTCGGCTCGCGCGCCGCGCCGGTTCGGCGAACCGATGCCTGCCGCGAGGCTCGACTCCATCGTGTCACATCGGCTTGCGGACGGAATGGCGCCCAGTCATGGGTCGGATGGTCGCCTGACCGCCACCACGCGGTCGATTCCGGAGAGATCCGGCAGGAAGACCGGGTCATCCCATCCGCCCATCGCTAGGAGGCGCTCCACCCCCGGGCGTGAGTTGTAGCCGATTTCGGCCAGCAGCCAGCCGCCCGGTCGAAGGGCGCGAGGCGCCTCTCGAGACAGCCGCCCCAATACGGCCAGTCCGTCCTCGCCCCCATAGAGAGCGACGGAGGGCTCGTGACGCAGCTCCCGCTGCAGCGAGCCGGCATCGCGCAAAGGCACGTACGGGGGGTTCGACACGACCATGTCGACGCTCCGGTTCCCGAATGAAGAGAGCAGGTCGCCGACGCAGAAAGCGACCGTCGCGCCTAGGCGGTTCGCGTTGGCGCGGGCGACCCCGACCGCGGCTTGGGAGATGTCGGACGCGCAGACGCGGGCGCCGGGGGCGTTCCTGGCGATCGCCACTGCGACCGCGCCCGAGCCCGTTCCGATGTCCGCCACGCGGACGCCGGGTCCGATTCGCTCCAGCGCAGCCTCGACGAGGTGTTCTGTCTCGGGGCGGGGGATCAGCACGTCCGGCGTGACCCGGAACTCGAGGCCGTAGAACTCCTGGATCCCCCGGATGTACTGGGTCGGCACGCCTTGGCAGCGTGCCCGCAGCATTCCCTCGAATGCCGCGAGACGCCCCTTCCCGAGGCGCTCCTCCGAGTGGGCCGCCAGCCAGGCTTGGTCTCGGCCGAGGATGTCGCCGAGGAACACCCTGGCGGTGAGCGCCGGAGATCCGACGCCATGGTCGTCAAGCGTGCTGACTGCATCCCGCAGTGCATCGGCAACCGTCATGCGCGCACAACGTACTCGCAGACGCGACACCGGGCGGGCGAGCCGCGTGCGCGGTCGCTTGACTTACAATGGCTTGGCTCCGGCAGGGATGGCCGAGGGCCTGCGTCGCGGCAGAGCCTTCGGCTGACGGTGGGGGGCCGGGTCGGTCGGTCGGGGTCCCGGCAGCGCCTCGCTCCTCGGTCGCAGTCGGGACTCGGGCACCGCCTGCCGGCAACGGAGACGACGGACATGCATCGGCGGCATCCGGCGGTCGTTCTCGCGCTCCGGCCCGTGGGCCCGCAGAAAAGGAGGTAGCGCAGGCTTCGATCAGGGCTTCCGGCGCGTTCTAGACACTTGCCAGTCAAGGCATCAGCTCCGCCTTCGGTCGCGCTGCGCAAGCGCTGGGCCGCGCTGGCCTCGAGATCCCGGGTCGCTGTGAGCGTCCTGCTGGCTGTCGGGGCGTGCTGGTTCGCCCAGCCGACGCTCGGCGCGATGGCCGCTGGCATTCCGATCGCCTTGGTGGGGCTGACGGTCCGGGCTTGGGCGGCCGGGCACCTGCGGAAGAACTTGGAGCTGACAGTCTCGGGCCCGTACGCGCACTCGCGCAACCCGCTCTACGTCGGGAGCCTCCTGGCGGCCGTAGGGCTCGGCGCGAGCGCGAATCATCTTCCCACCGTGGGCGCGATTGTCATCGTGTTCCTGTGCTGGTACCTCCCGGTGGTGGGAGAGGAGGAAGACCATCTCCGCAAGATCCTGCCAGGCTACAGCGGGTACGAGGAGCGCGTGCCGCGCTTCGTGCCGACCATGCTGCCGGGGTGCGACTCGCGAGAGCGCTTCGATCCCGCTCTCTACCGGGCCAACCGCGAGTATGCCGCGCTAGGCGTGTTCGCCGCGTTCGTCATCGTCCTGCTTGTCAAGATCTGAACGGCTCGAGCTGCATCGGAAGAGGAGCCGCCCGCTGCATCCACGGGCCCGGTCACCCCAGCATGCGGTATGCAACGAATCCGGCAAGGTACGCCAGGGCGAGCATGTAGGCGAACTGGGCGATCGGCCACTTCCAGCCACCTGTCTCGCGGCGCACGATCGCGACCGTCGACATGCACTGCATCGCGAACGCGAAGAACAGCAGCAGGGCGACCGCGCCGCCGAATGTCAGCTCCGAGCGCAGGGCCTCCTGCAGGGCGGGCGAGTCCTCGTCCCCCTCCATGCCGTAGATCGTTCCCAGCGTGCCGACGATGACCTCGCGCGCCGCGAGCGACGTGATCAGCCCTATGCCGATCTTCCAGTTGAGGCCCAGCGGCTCGACCAGCGGCTCGATCGCCCTGCCGAGCGACCCGGCGACGCTGTCGCCGATCTCGGGCGGCTCGCCGTTGGAGTACGGCACGCTCGCTAGGAACCACAGCACGATGGTCGTCGCCATGATGACAGTGCCGGCACGGCGCAGGAAGATCCTCGAGCGGTCGTACAGCCTGAGCGAGAGGGAGCGCAGGGTGGGCCAGCGGTAGGGCGGCAGCTGCAGCATGAACGGCGCGGGCCTGCTCCTGAGCACGCTGGACTTCAGCACCCAGGCCGTGCCGCAGGCCGCCACGAAGCCGGCCGCGTACAGGCCTAGGAGCAGGGCCGCCCTCGTGCCGAGGAACGGCCCGACCAGCGGCCGCTCCGGCACGAACGCCGCGATGAGCAAGGCGTAGACCGGCAGGCGGGCCGAGCAGGTTGTCAGGGGCGCGATAAAGATGGTCGCCAAGCGGTCTCGCTGGCTCTCGATAGTCCGCGCCGCCATGATCGCCGGCACGGCGCAGGCGTAGGCGGAGAGCAGGGGGATGAAGGAGCGGCCCTCGAGCCCTACGGCGCGCATCGAGCGGTCCGCGATCGCCGCCGCCCGCGCTAGGTACCCGGAATCCTCGAGCACGCCGATGAAGAGGAACAGGATCAGGATCTGGGGCAGGAATATCACCACCGATCCCACGCCCGCCCAGATCCCGTCGAGAAGCAGTCCCTTCAATATCGAGTCCGGCAGGACGGCGCCGAGCCAGCCGCCCGAGCCCGCCACCGCGGCATCGACGGCGTCCATCAGCGGGGCCGCCAGCGTGAAGATGCTCTGAAACACCGCGATCACTACGACTAGGAAAATCAGCGGGCCGGCGACCGGATGAAGGAAGACGGAGTCGAGGCGGCGGCCCCACAGCGACGGTTCCGGGGGGCGGTAGCCGGCGTCGCGGGCGACGCCCCCGGCCCAGAGACGCTCGGCGGGTATGTTGTTCAGGACCGGCAGGCGGACCGGCGGAGGCGGGTCGAGCGTGCCTTCGAGAAACCGCGCGATCTTGTCCATGCCCGTGCCTTGCCGCGCGCTCACCAGCGCCACCGGGGCACCGACCTGCCTGGCCACCGCCTCGGTGTCGATGCTGCCGCCGCGGGCGGCGAGGTCGTCCGCCATGTTGAGGACGACGAGGGTCGGGATGCCGAATCCGAGAATTTCTGGAACCAGACGCAGCTGCGCCCGCAGGTTCGTCGAGTCCAGCAGCAGAATTGCCGCCGAGGGCTTCGGCAGGGCCCCGCTCGCCCCGCGCAGCACGTTCATGCTGATCCGCTCGTCTTCCGAGCGGGGATGCAGTCCGACGATTCCCGGCAGGTCGACCAGGTCGACCTGTTGGCCGGCGGGCAGGTCGAGGCTGCCGATGCGCTTCTCGACCGTGATGCCGGGATAGTTCGCTACCTTCTGGTGCAGCCCCGTCAGCCGGTTGAACAAGGTCGACTTGCCGACGTTCGGAGCGCCGCAAATCGCGACGACTCGGCGGCCCGAGCCCTTCGGACCACTCACGCCGGAGGGAGCTGGCGCAGCGCTAGGCACGCTCGTCCCCTCCCCGCTCGGGCGTCTCGGAGAGGAGGATGCGCGCCGCAGTCTCCCTGCGCAGAGCGATCTGGCTGCCCTCGACCTGGTAAACCGCCAAGTCACCGAGCGGGACGGCCCGCTGGCACGAGACTGCCACGCCGGGGATGAAGCCCAGCTCCATCAGCCGGACGGCGTCGGGCTCCTCGCAGCGGAGTTCCTCCACCGTCGCCGTCGTGCCCGGCGCGAGGTCGTCGAGGCTAGCCATGCTCCGCCGGGCAACTCCTGCCAGCCCACCATTCTAGTTTGTGCAATGCCGTTGCGACTTGGGGATCGGATCCGGTCGCTCACGGGCGCGGCGCTGCCCGCGCGCCGGCGTCCCGCCAGCGCGCCAGCCGCGCCGGGTGCAGCCCGAGGAAATAGCCGAGAATGCACAGGAGGTGCGTCCAGGTCACGCGCCAGACGCCCTCGCGCCGCCAGCGTCTGGCCGAGGTGACGGCCTCGCCGTTTGCGAGAACCACCCGGCCCAGCTTCTTCAGGCGTCGGATGAGGTCGAAGTCCTCCATGACCTGGATGGGCGCGAAGCGACCGGCCGCTTGGAACGTGTCGCGTCGCACGAACAGGGCCTGGTCCCCGTACGGCAGGCGCAACAGACGGCACCGCAGGCCCACGGCCCGCTCGACGAGTCGCAGCCGCCAGCCGCGGCCGTCCAGGCGGAACCGGAACGCGCCCGCGCTCACCCCGGGGCGCGCGAGTGTCGCCCGCACTTGATCGGCAAACCCGCGAGGCAGGGCCGTGTCCGCGTGCAGGAACAGGAGGATCTCTCCCTTGGCTGCTCCCGCGCCTCGGTTCTGCTGCGCGCCGCGATTGGCGCGTTCGCACAGGACGCGGGCACCGGTCGATTCCGCGATCCGGCGCGTGTCGTCGCTGCTGCCGCCGTCTACCACGATCACTTCCTCGACGTCGCTGCCGCGCAGCCCCCGCACTGTCCCGCCGATCTGCTGCTCCTCGTTGAGCGTGGGGATGATCACGGAGATCGGCAGTTGCACCGTGATTCGGCTCCGACGAAGGTCCCGCTTCGCTGCTCGATCAGCCCCGCAGGCGCAGGATCGCCCCCAGCAAGCGCCGCACCGCAGGGGTGAGCCTGGTTCTCTGGTAGGCGAGCGCGGTCTTGCGAATCGCTTCCGCGTGGGTCGGATAGGGATGGATCGTCCCTGCGACCGCCTTGAGCCCTAGGCCCGCGGTCATTGCCAGCGACACCTCCGAGATCATTTCGCCGGCGTGTCGCGCCACGATCGTCGCCCCGAGAATCGAATCCGTGCCGCGCTTGCAGTGAATCTTCACGAATCCCTCCGACTGACCGTCCAGCACCGCCCGGTCGACGCTGGCCATGTCCGTGCGGTAGGTGTCGATCGGGATTCCGTCCCGGTCGGCATCGCTCTCGGACAGCCCCAAGTGCGCCAATGGCGGATCGGAGTAGATGCACCAAGGCACTCGCAGCGCGCCCGCCTTGGACCGGCCGAAGAAGAGCGCGTTCCCGACCACGATGCGGGCCATCGCGTCGGCCATGTGCGTGAACCTGATGGCCGAGCATACGTCGCCCGCGGCGTAGATGCGCCGATTGGAAGTCCTCAGCCGGTCGTCGACCACCACGCCGGTGCCGGGGTCATAGCCGACCCCCGCCCGGTCGAGACCGAGGTCCTCGACGTTGGGCTTCCGGCCTGCCGCGACCAGGACTCGGTCCGCCCGAACCGGTTTTCCCGCGCCGCCGCCTATCGGCTGGACGGTTAGCACCGCTTCGTCGCCTTCGACCGCGACGCTCGCGACCGCGGACCGCAGTTCGAGCCTCACCCCGTCCCGACGCAGGGCTCCGGCGACCGCTTCGGCGGCTTCTCGGTCGTCTCTGGGCAGGATGCGCTCTTCCCGCTCGACGAGGGTGACCTGCGAGCCGAAGCGGGCGAAGGCCTGGGCCATTTCGACGCCGATCGGCCCGCCTCCGATGACGGCGAGACGTGCGGGCAGTTCGGTCAGCGTGAACACCGACTCGTTGGTCAGCGGTCGGGCCTCCGCGAGGCCTCGGACCGGCGGCACGGCCGCCCGCGTGCCCGTGGCAACGCAGGCCGTGGCGAATTCGAAGCTGGCTTCGCCCACGCGCACTCGGCGGCGCGCCGTGAACTCCGCCTTGCCCAGAAACACGTCGATTCCCAGGTCGCTGCAGCGACGGGCCGAGTCGTGAACGCTGATCGCAGCGCGCAACCGTCGCATGCGCTCCATGACCGCGCCGAAATCGACCGCGGCCGCCTCCGGCGCGAGGCGCACTCCGAATTCCGCGACCCCCTTGACGGCGGCTGCGACGCCGGCCGCTCGGATCAACGCCTTGGATGGTACGCAGCCCGCGTTGAGACAGTCGCCTCCCATCAGTCTCCGCTCGATCAAGGCAACCCTCGCGCCCAGTCCGGCCGCTCCGATGGCGGTGATCAGGCCGGCCGTGCCCGCGCCGATCACTACCATGTGGTAGCGCTTGCGCGGTGCGGGATTCCTCCAGTCCTGCGGGTGGACGTTGGCAACCAGCTGCCGGTTGTGCCGGTCGAGCGGACGGGCCTCGGTCAGGGACTCGATGGGCGCGGGCATGGCGGCTCAGCCGGGCTTGCCGCCCGAGCGGACGGGCCTCTCGGACCCGCTGGCTCCCGCCCCGGCTCCGCGTCGCGGTCGAGCGAGTTCGAGGCTCGCCCGCGTCCTGCCTCGAGATTCGCAAATCTCGACCTGTCCGAAGCGCGACGGGAAGAGCCGGTCGCGGATGGCCTCGCGCCGGGCGAATGCGACGATGCTCGCGAGCAGGCCCGCTAGGGAGACCGCGAGCATCCACGGGAACACGGGGCCCGTGGGCTTGTCCGGGCGTTTCAAGGCCCGGCCGTTCCCTGCGGGGGACTCGACCGGCACGTGCTGGCCCGCGGCCTTGCTAGCAATGCGAGCTACGAGGATCGTGACGAGGACGGTCGCTGCAAGGCCCGCGCCTTGCAGCCCGAGCTTCAGCCAGTCCGCCCGGCCTCCGCTGCTGACGGCTGCGGCCGCTTCGCTGCCTGCGTAACCCACGTAGACGTACAGGAACGTGCCGGGCAGGATGAAGACCGCGCTGGCGACGCAGCACGGCCAGAAGCGGATCGCGGTGATGCCGAACAGGTAGTTCTGCAGCCCGAACGGGAAGGCCGGGGAAAGCCGCATCAGCGCGACGATCTTCCAGCCCTGCTCCCCGATAGCCCGGTCAACCGCGTTGAACCGCGGGCTCGAGCGGGCCCAGTCCTCCACTCGCGAGCGGGCGACGTAGCGCGCCGCGAGGAAGGACAGCGCGATGGCCAGAGTAGCTCCCGTCCACACGACGGCGGTGGCCACCCACGGCCCGAACAGGGCCCCGGCTGCGAGCGAGAGCACCGATCCCGGAACGAGGGCCGTCGTGGCCAGGCCGTAGGCGAGCGCGTAAGCAAGCGGAGCCCAGAAGCCGAGGCCTGCGACCCAAGCGCGCAAGGCGCCGATCAGCCCGTCGAGCGGCAGCGCGGCGACCAGCAGCGCTACCGCCCCCGCGAATGCGGCGACTGCTAACAAGTTTGCGAGACGCGTCGGCCAGCTGGTCAATGCCCGCGGCCCTCGCTGCTTTCCTCGGCGGCCTTCTTGCGGGGGCGCGACGTGGACAGCCTCGTTGCACCGCAATCGATCACGATCGTCTCGCCCGTGATCGCGGTCGCATCCGCGGCTAGGAACAGCACCGTGGCTGCGACCTCTTCGACGGACGCGATCCTTTCGAGCGGCGAGACTCGGCGCCCCTGTTCGAAGGCCTCGACGGGCCAGCCCGCGAAGCGCGTGCGCACCAAGCCGGGCGCGACGGCATTGACGCGGATGTCCGGGGCGAGCGCCCGTGCCAGGGATACGGTCATGTTGACCATCGCCGCCTTGGACGCCGAGTACACGATCGAGCTGCCCGCGGCGGAATACGCCGATGCCGAGGCGTTGTTGACGATGGAGCCTCCGCCGTGCTCGCGCATCAGCGGCACGGCTGCACGGCTGCAATAGAAGGCGCCGCGCAGGTTGGTGTCGAGCGTGCGGTCCCAGATCTCGTCCGTCAGGTCGTCGAGCTGCCAGTGCGGGGTCACCCTGCTCCAGCCCGCGTTGTTGACCAGGACGTCGAGACGGCCCCAGCGCTCCGCGATGTCCGCGACCATGGCCGTGACCTGGCGGTCGCTACGCACGTCGGCCCGGTAGGCCCATGCCGCGCCGCCCGCCCCCTCGATTTCGGCGGCCAGCACGCTGGCCGCGGCTTCGGAAGCCCGATAGCTGATCAGGACGCGCGCGCCTTCGGCCGCGAGCCGAGTGCTGATCGCGCGCCCCATTCCGGTCGCGCCGCCCGTGACGATGGCGACCTGTCCTTCAAGCTTCATATGCTGTCCGACGCCCGACCGCTCAGTTTAGCCGTAAATCGAGCGCCGATTCGGGGCGGCCCGCGACGGCGGCGCCGCAGCTGGCGTCGCCCGGGTCGAGTCGGCGACTCGCGTATGACATGCTATGGGAGGTACCGGTGCAGGAGCGGCCCTGCGACGAGGCGGGCCGCGGCGCAGTCTCCGGCCGGTCCGCCCGGAGGCGAGGCGCGCGGCATGCCAACGTGGAATCGGTTCGCGCTGCCAGTCGTCGCCGGCTGCGGTCTGGGCGTAGCTTGGCTCGCAGTGCCCGGCTCAACGGCGGCCCAGGAATCCTGCGCGTGGTGCGGAACCACCGGCGGCGTCGAGCCGGCGAGCATCGAGGGCGTGGTCGACCTGCACGTCCACAGTGCCCCGGACAGCGGTCCGCGATCGATCGGCTCCTTGCAGCTTGCGCGCATCGCTCGCGACGCCGGGGTGCGCGCCCTGTTGCTGAAGAACCATTACGCCCCGACCGCGGGCCTCGCCTTTGCCGTGGAGCGCGCCGTTCCCGGCATCAGGGTATTCGGCGGGATCGCGCTGAACTCCTCCACCGGAATCAACGCGGTGGCGGTCGAGCACATGGCCCGCTCCACGGGCGGGCACGGCCGCGTGGTCTGGATGCCGACTTTCGATTCCGAGCACTATCACCGCGTCCACAGGCCGAATCCGAACCGCGTCCCCGTCAGCGAGGGCGGTTCCCTGCTGCCCGGCGTGCTCGCGGTGCTCGATGTCGTCGCTGAGCGGGGACTGGTTCTCGCGACCGGGCACTCGTCGCCCGAAGAATCCCTGATGCTCGTCCGCGCGGCGAAGGAACGGGCAATCGACCGGATCATCGTCACGCATCCGCTGCCTCCTCCTGTCGGCATGAGCATCGAGCTCCAGAAGACGGCGGCCAGCCTCGGGGCGATGCTGGAGTATCCGGTCGGCACGGCCCTTGCGTCGAATCCGACCTGGAGCGGCTCGGACGAGGAGAAGCTCGCCGCCTACGTCAATGCGATCCGGGAGGTCGGGCCCGAGCACGTGGTGATCTCGAGCGACCTCGGGCAGTCGATGAACCCGATCCACACCGACGGCCTCGCCGTGTTCCTAGCCAAGCTGCTGCGCGCGGGCTTCTCCCAGGAGGAAGTCGACCGCATGTCCAAGGCCAACCCGGCTTGGCTGCTAGGCCTGTAGGCCGCGGCATGTTCAGAGTCTGCGAACGGGGCGTCCTGCGGATATCGGCGTGGGACCGACATCGGTGGCTCGTTCACGGTTTTTCCACGCGAGCGACGGGCGACTTCCTCGAGTGGCCGGGTGACAGCGAGGTCGCCGGCGCGTTCGGGGCGAGCGGCTTCGCGACGGCCACTCTCAAGCAAGTTCACTCGCACGTCTGCGTGCGGGCCGTCGAGGCGTGGGGGGATCGCAGGCCAGTGGCAGATGCGGTCCTGACCGACCGCGCCGGAGTGCTGGTCGGCGTGCGGACGGCGGATTGCGTTCCTGTCCTGCTGGCGGATCCCGTGACGCAATCGGTTGCGGCGATTCACGCCGGGTGGAGGGGAGCTGTGGCCGGGATCCTGCCCAACGCGGTCTCGGCCCTGGCTGCCGAGTGCGGTGTGCGGGTGCCCGACTTGGAGGCTGCCATCGGCCCGGGAATCGGTCCCTGTTGCTTCGAGGTCGGGGAGGACGTCGCGTCCCGGTTCAGCCAGGACGCGGTCGACCGAGGTCGGGCAAAGCCGCACGTCGATCTCGGATCCGTGCTGGCTGGACAGCTCGCGGCCGTCGGTGTAGAGACTGTTCACGCCACGGGCGAATGCACCAGCTGCGATCTGGATCGCTACTTCTCCTATCGCGCCGAGCGGGGACACACGGGGCGGATGCTGGCCGTTGCCGGCCTGCGGCGGTGAGTGCGATTCCGGAGAACGGTTGATCGAGCGGGTCGAGCTAGGCGGCCGACGTCTCTAGCGGCGAGCGCGGGGTCGCCGTGGCGGACCGCTCTGCCAGTCGTCGGTGCCGCACGCGCTGCTCCAGCGCCTGTCCCAGGGCTGGGACCTGCTCGGGACGGGCCGCTTCATGCCAGGGTCTCTGACAGCGGACGGCGGCGCAGCCGGTCTCGACCTGCGACCTCGCGCGCCGAATCCCGTCCGAACGGCTCGGAATCCTCCCTGTCACGGTCGAATTCTCCAGCAGGCGCTCGAAAACCGTTCCAAGCCGCTTCCGAATTGAAATATAATCCCTATAGCTAGAAGCCATGCTGACGATTCCAAACCGCCACCTCGCTCGATTCTGCGACGGGTCCGCCCGCCGTGAGTTCATGAAGATCGGCTCGCTGGGCCTATTCGGACTCTCTCTTCAGGACGTGCTGCGAATGCAGGACAAGGCTAGGGCCTCGACCTTGCCCAGCCGTTACAGCGGTTCGACCGGATTCGGCTCCGCCAAGTCCGTCATCGTCCTGTTCCTGCAAGGAGGACCGTCGCACATCGACATCTGGGATCCGAAGCCCGACGCGCCGTCCAACGTTCGCGGCGAGTTCAAGTCGATCAAGACGAAGGTCCCGGGGATTCATCTCAGCGAAACGATGCCCATGCTGGCGGACGCGGTCGACAAATGCACGCTGATCCGGTCGATGAGCTACACGCCCGCCGGCCTGTTCAACCACACGGCGGCGATTTACCAAATGCTCACGGGGTACGAGCCCACGGAGGTGTCACCCTCGGGCCAGCTGGAGCCGCCGTCCCCTAACGACTATCCGACCGCGGGATCGTGGATCACCAAGTTCCGCCCCCCTGCCGAGCCCGTCCTGCCGTTCGTGGAGCTGCCGCGGCCTCTGCAGGAGTCGAGTGTGATCGGGAAGGGGGGAGCCGCCGGGTTCATCGGCAAGGCCTTCGACCCGTACCGCCTCTACCAAGATCCGAATAAGCCCATCCAGCTGGACGACCTCGAGCTGCGCAAGGAAGTGCCGTCGGAGCGCCTGCAGAGCCGCTTCGAGTTGCTGCGCGGCATCAACGGCTCGATGCCCGCCCTCGACAAGGCCGTGGGCAGCTACGCGCTGGACAAGTACTACCAGAACGCGTTTGACCTGGTCCTCTCGGGAAAGGCGCGCAACGCCTTCGACCTCTCGCTGGAGTCGGACGAGATGCGCGACAGGTACGGGCGGTTCACTTTCGGCCAAGGTGCCCTGATGGCGCGTCGTCTGGTCGAGGCGGGGACCCGCATGGTGCAGCTCAATTGGCCGTCGGTCGCCAACGGCAACCCCGAGACCACCGCTTGGGACACCCACGCGGCGAACTTCGGCCCGTTGCGGGACCTGCACTGCCCGAAGCTGGACCGCACCCTATCGACGCTGCTGACGGACATGGACGATCGGGAGCTGCTGGGCGAGACGCTGGTAGTCGCCGTGGGCGAGTTCGGGCGTTCCCCGCGCCTCGGCGTCTCTACGTCGGGCAACACGAACTCGCCGGATGGACGGGACCACTGGCCGTACTGCTACACGGCGATGGTCGCCGGAGCTGGGATTCCCGGCGGACGCCTCTACGGCGCCTCCGATGCGACGGCCTCCTCCCCGAAGGATAAGCCCGTGCATCCGAACGACCTGCTCGCCACGATCTACTACGCGCTGGGCGTGGAGCCCAACCAGGAGATTCACAACCACCTCAACCAGCCCCGTGACCTTGTCAAGGGCAAGCCGCTGATGGATCTCTGGACCGGCTGAGTCGCGTCCTGGTAGAAGCCCAGCGGGCCTCGTCGGCGTCTCGGATTCGTCCGCGCCGACAAGTGCCCGGTCGCTTGTCGCAATTCAGCGCAGTCTTCACTGGCCCGAGACCGCCTCGCTCCGTTCGGCCTCTAGGATCTGCCATCGCCGTCTCGGGACTTCAATCCCGCGGATGCGCGGGCCCGAGTGAGATTCGTCGCGATTGGTGTCTAGAGCGTCGGCCCGTCGTGCGGGCAGCCTTGAGGGAGGGGCCGAATCGAGGGTACCGCCTCTACTGGCTGACTGGCGTGCCCGCGCCCTCCTCGAGGATGACAACAGTTCCTGTCTCGTTCAGCGGAAAGCGCTCTCGCGTGCCACTCGTCCAGTGGACTTCTAGATGGGTGGGAGCGTGCCCCTCGCGCAGCCCGAAGTGCGCGGCCGCCTCGCTGGAGCTGAGATAGCTTCCGTCGCGATGGACGCGACGCCACGAACAGGGTCCGTCTTCCGAGCAGAGCCCCACCCGCGCCCCGAGTCCGCCGGAGGTGCCGTTGCGTCCGACCAGCCTCGCTCGCAACCAGCGGTCGCCATCGGTCTGGTTGAGATACAAGCGCACGGGCCCATTGCAGTTGGTGACGACGAGATCCAGATCACCGTCAAGGTCGAGGTCCCCGATTGACAGGCCCCTGCTCACCTTGGCTTCGATCGGACCCCACGCTGCCGCTGCTCGCATCACTTCGAAGCCTCGCTCACCGCCGAGGTACAGCTGGTTTTCTTGAACGAACGGAAACGGTTCGCCTCGTTGCGTCTCGATGACTGCTACGGCTCCGTTAGCGGCGAAAACGTCAAGGTGCCCGTCGTTGTTGAAGTCGGCCCATGCGACGCCGAAACCTGTGTAAGCGAGGCTAGGATTGCCGAGTCCGTATCGGTTGGTCGAGTCGGAGAATAGCCCGTTCCCAAAGTTGACGTACAGGGTATTCGTTTCGTGAACGTTGTGCGTGACCAGTATGTCTTCGTCGTAATCGCTGTCGAAGTCGGCTACGGCGATTCCCATGCCTGCCTCGACGCGGCCATCCATGTTGACACCTGCTCCGCCCTGCATCGCATGATCTTCGAATCGGTCGTTTCCGAGGTTGATCCATAGCTGGTTTTCCGTGGTGTCATTCGCAACATACAAATCCGTGCGACCGTCATTGTTGAAGTCGGCGGCTGCGATCCCTAGGCCGTTTCCGAACGACGCGCTGAGTCCGGCTACGGCGGAGACATCCGTGAATCGACCGCCGTCATTGCGATACAGGCGGTCCGGTAGTGGCTGGTACACGGTTGGGATGCAATAGTCCCTTTCCCCGGTAGTTGCGAAACACTCCTTGTTGTTAGCAACTGAGAAATCGACGAAATTGGTGAAGAACAGATCGAGATCCCCGTCGCTATCGTAGTCCGCGAACGCGGCAGAAGTGCTCCACCTCGAGTCCTGAGGGCCCTCGACCACTTCATAGGTCCCCTCCCCGACATTGCGGAGCAAGAAGTTCGGCCCGACACTCGTCACGTATAGATCCGGATCGCCGTCGGCGTCGTAGTCTCCGACTGCAACTCCCATGCCAACGCTCTCGATGCCTAGCCCGGAGCCTTCCGTCGAATCGACAAACGTGAGTGTTCCGTCCGGAACGATGCGATTTTCGAACAGTCGGTTTCCAAGCCGTGCATTTGGAGGAAAGAGCGAGTCGGCAGGATCGCTGTCTGCATCGAGGGTCGATCCCTGCAGCAGGTATACGTCGAGGTCGCCGTCCAGGTCGTAGTCCAGCAGGGCCACCCCCGGGCCCATGATCTCGGGAAGGTAGAAACTGCCGGTCGCACCGATGAAGTGCCGGAAGACCAGGCCTGTCTCGACCGCTGCCTCGCGAAATAGCGGCTGCGGCTGGTCAGATCGGTCCTGCGGTGCTTCCGAGGCGCACTGCGCCAGCACCAGGAGGAGGGCGGGGAGTTGCCGACGCACAGTCTACGAGTCTGGCACGAGTGTGTCGGCCAACGGTTGCGGGCCGCGGGCAGCGGTTGGCTGCGGCTTCCGGCGAGGTTGGTCTCCGCGCGGCAGGTCGACTCGAGATGGTCGTCCCGCCCATGCGCCCGTATCGCCTCGCAGCAGGTTGATAGGCTCGCCCCGAGTGTGGTCGCGTTGGCATCGCCGCCCGACCTTCGGCGGGCTTGGATCGGTCGCCTCGCGAGCCTGAAACGCACGCGCGGCGGGTTCGATGGCCCCTGCGACGGCCCCTCCCTCCGCCTGCCGGTAGCGTGCCGCGACCGCTGCGAGCGACGCACGGACCCCTAGGCCAATCGGTGTAGGCGAGAGCTTCCGGGCGGCTGGGATTCGCGTGTCGCATCGTCGGTTTGACGTGGATTCCTGTGGAATCTTGACGCTGGCCGAATAGGATGTCAATGCTAGCTTCCCTTTGGCAACACCTTCGAAGACGCGGGGCGGGCTCGATTCGGAGCGGTAGGCTTCGCCAGTGCCCGGTGTCGGGGCGGCTGCATTGAGCTAGGCGGCCGGCGTCTCCCGCAGCGCGATGACAAGGAGCGTTCGCACTCCCTCCGGAGCCCCGCGAGCATTGGTGCCGGGATCGTAACTGCCTAGGTACACCTGACGAGCTGCACGAGCCCGTATGGGGGAGCACGTGTGGGCTGCGATCAGCTGCGATGCGACGCGGGCGGACGATGCGGGTGCCGGCTAGGATTGCAGTCCGGCCAGCAGGGCGGCCGGCCCTTGCCGCAGGGTCTCGAGGCGGTTGCGGCCTTGCTTCCGCGCGGTGGACAGCACGCTGCGCAGCGTGGCGCAGTCCTGCGCCCCCTGCCGGGACCGGAACCCGCCCGAGATCTTCATGCGTAGCTTCATCATCCGCAGGTCCCGCTCCGCCAGGTTGTTCGTGAACGGCACGCGCGGATCGTGGACGAAGCGCAGCACCGCCTCCTTGCGGTCGCGCAGCCGCAACGCCGGATTGTGGCCCGGGCGCCGCTTCTTGCGCCCGCGCCGTCCCGGGCACGGCGGCCGCAGCGGCGCCCGCGCCGCGTGCTCGGCCAGCGCCCGCGCGACCAAGCTGTCGTAGTGCCGCTCGATGCGCTGCACCAGCGACGGCGGCAGCGGAATGCCCCGCTCGCGCGCGATCCGCGCCGCCTGCCCCGCCCGCCGCAGCAACCGCTGCATGCGGCCCGCCCAAGCTTCCCCGTCCATGTCCGCCAGCGCTTGCAACTCGCGCGGATGATGCGCGTTGCAGAGCGCGTGCCGCACGCCCGCGATCGTGAAATACGGCTTCCAGTGATCGTGCACCAAGCAGCCTCGCAGGCCTTCCAGCAGGCTGCCCCGCCGGGCGCTCGGCCGGTAGAACGTCAGCCGCGGCGTGCCGATCACGTGCAGCCACTGCGTCCGCCCGGCGATCCGGAACCCCGTCTCGTCCAAGTGTTTCACGCTGTCCGCGCCCGCGATCGGATCCCGCACGCGCTCGCTGCACGCCCGCCAGCGCTCCGCCGCCTGACGCGTCATGCCGGCCAGCGTCGCCGCGCACACGCGCACTCCGTGCAGGTCCCGGAAGATCTCGGCCAAACGCTCCTCGGGCAGGCAATGCGCATTCTGCAAGTACACCGCCGTGGCGGCGAGGCGCGGGCCGTACTGCACCGGCGCGTTCACCCCGGCCGGGAACGCGGCCCGTGTCAGCTGGCCGCAAGACCCGCAGCGGCAGGCCTGCGCGCGGTGCTTCGGTCACTTCCCAGCGCGGCGGCGGCAAGTCGAACACCTGCCGCCGCACCGGCCGGCCCTCGCTGGCCGCTGCGGACAGCGGCGCCCCGCAGCCGCCGCATTGCGGCGGCAGGTGGCTCTCGATGTGATCCGGGCGGGTGGTCTGCTGCAGGGTGGCGCCCCGGTGCCCGGGCTGCCCGCCCGAGCGCTTGCCGGAGCGGCCGCGCTGGCTGCGCGTGCGCGGCTCCGCAGGCGGCTTGCGCGGCCCGTCGCTCGACGGCGGCTTGCCGCTGTTAGCGCTGTGCAGGCCCACCTAGCGCTCCAACTCCTCCCAGCGCTGTTGCAATCCGCCGATCTCCGCGCGCTGCCCCTCGGCGCGCTGCTGCCAAGCGGCCAGCTCGGTCCGCAACCGTGCGTTCTCCGCCCGCAGCCCGGCGATCTCGCCGACCGCCGCTCGCTCCGCCGCTGGCCATGCTTCCGCCATGCTTTCCCCAGCACCTGTAGGCTAGGAACATTCCTATCTATACATGTATTCGACGGTCGGCGTCAACTGCTGCCGCGCCAGCACCTGGCGCGGCCCCCGCGCCCCGTGCAGTGCTGGCGGCACTCCACCAGCACCGTACGACCCAGCCCCGCCTCCGCTGGCTCCCTTCCGCTACCGGTCCACTCTGCGCTGCAATGAAACCCGACTCGTGTACCTGGGTAGTTACCCGGGATCTTGAAATCGATTCGCCGAGCCCGGGTCAGGTCCGAGCCGACAGGCGCTGCCAACGGGGGGACCTAGCCGGACCCGGAGAGGACGGCCCTCGCCCGATGCCGGGCTTCGGGACCAGGCCTGCGCTCAAGCGGACGCAGAAAGGCCTCGCCCGTCCCGCTCCGAACTGAGCGAGGGCGGGCGAGGCGCGTGAGTTTCAGGCCGCTAGAAGATGAACTTCAGGCCGATTTGCAGGTTGCGCGGGGTTGCAGCACCGCTGATCACGCCGAAATTAGGCCCGCCGACGCCCGTATCGGGAGCGAAGAAGTTCGGGGTATTGGTGAAATTGAACGCTTCGAAGCGGAATTGCGCCGAGTACTTCTCGCCGAAGCGGAAGCTCTTGTATGCCGAAAAGTCCCACTGCGCGCGACCGGGAATCCTCAAGATGCCCTTGCCGGAATTTCCGAACGTGTAGGGGGCGTTGGCCACGAACGCATCGGGGTTCCACCATCCGCTGGCGCCGGCGTTCGGTAGCATCGTGTCTTGCCCGGCCACCACGTCGGGACGGTCGCCTCCGCCGACCTTGGCGGGCAGACCCCTAGTCCAAGGAGTCGCTGGCGTGCCGGTGGTAAACGTCGAGATCGTGCCGACCGACCATCCGCCGATAACCGCGTCCATCGCGGTCCCCCAGCCGCTGCCGAATCGCTTGCCCTGCCCGAACGGCAGCTCGTAGACGACGCTGCCGACGAAGCGATGGCGCATGTCCTGGGGCGTAGGACCGCGTTCCCTCGACAGGTCGAGCGTGTCGAGGACGTAGCGGGCGTTCTCGCCGGGTGACCCTCCGGAACCGGGAATGGACCGCCAGTCACCGATGGCGTGCGACCAGGTGTACGACGCGATGTAGGTGAGACCGCGGGAATAGCGCTTCTCGAGCTTCGCCTGCAGTCCGTGGTACAGAGAGTTCCAGCGGTTCGAGTGGGTGTTGGACTGTCCTAGCGTGATGAATTCGTTCTCGCTGCTCCCTGGGAACTCCACATCGCCCCGCCTCGCGCTGGGCACGTGAGTGTAGCGCCACGGGCGGCGCTGGTTGATGAAATTCGGTCCGAACTCGCGCCTTTGGACAGGGTCGTAGACCGTCTGGCCGGGGCGAGGCTGGTTGTCGTCCCAGCGCCCCATCATGTGGTTCATCTTGTTGCCGAAGTAACCGACTTCGAGCAATGCGTCGCCCGGCATCGAGTGCTGCAGGTTGAAGTTCCAGTTCTGGGCCATCGGCTGGTCGGGGTTCAAGTCCCATGCGGACATCTGCACGTCTTGCGCGTTGGCGGCGGAGATGGATCCGGGCGGCAATCCGTCCGCGAACGGGAATTCCGGAATCTCGGTGTTGGATCTCAGCGTCACCTTGAAATGGAACGGCGGCTGAGTTTCCATGAACTCCCCGCCGCCCGTGTTCGAGAAGCTGCCGTAGAAGATGCCGTACGCCACGCGGAACACCGTCTTCTCGGCGATCTTGTACGCGAAACCGAGCCGCGGCCCGAAATTGAGATAGTCGGGCGAGATAATCGAACGCGAATTCCCATCTTGGTTGGCGACTCGCGTGAATCCCTGCCAGGAACTATGTTCTCGCGGTCCGCCGTTCCGGTCGAACACGCCGATGGCGTCCTTCGTTTCCGTCCACGGAGCGTTGTACTCGTAGCGCAGGCCAAGATTGAGGGTCAGCCTGTCGTTCACCTTCCAGTCGTCTTGGACATAGAAATGCACGAACGGCGACCGCATGTTCATGTACACCGTGTTGGAAGCCCAGACTTCGTTGCCGTAGCCCAGAAGGAAATCGCCGAACGCCTCCCCGGTGCTCGCGGTTTCGGTCGGGCTCCTAGCCGTGAAGGTCGGTCGGAAAACGATCCGGCCCAAGGCGGTCTGCGGGTTGTCGATGAAGCTCTGGAGGAAGAACAGCTGCGTGCCGAACTTGATGGCGTGGTTGCCTCTGGTCCAGGTGTTGTCGGCGGAGAACTGCCGCGTCTGCGATTGGATCAGGTTCGGATTCCAATTGCTGTTGCCCAGCGACCTGTAGCCCACGATGCCGGTGAAGATGAACCCGCGCAAGCCGTTGTTGAACCGCGGAAGACCCAGTTCGGAGTTGATGTTACCGGGAACGTCGTCGTGAATCTCGACGTCGGTGTCAATGTAGTTCCACCCGACCCTGAAGTTCGAGATCAGCGAGGGGCTCCAAATCCGGTTCCAGCCGACAGCCACGTTGTTGCTCGTGACGTCGTTCCCCGCGCCGGGAGTCATGGATCCGAATTCCGTCGGCGGCAGCGCCGGCGTGCTGCCTCGCAGCTGCTGCTGGGCGCTCCAACGGGCGAAGAGATTGTCCGCTTCGCTGAAGTTGTGATCGAAGCGGAGGTCCCACTTGTAGTTGTCCCTGTTCCGAGGCGTCTGGAAGGTGAAGTTCCGACGGATGCCCGGCGCATCGGGGTCGGGGTACCAGTTCCTTACTACATTGGATATGCGGTCGAAGCGGTGCTCCGGGATGAGGTTGTTGGCGAACGGCTGACGCATCGAGCCGTCCCAGGTCAGCGGATCGTGAATCGCATTGGAAATGTCCTCGGCGAGATTGCCCTTCCGCATCTCCGCCGTCGGGATGTGGCTGACGAACGTCGAGGTCTCCCGGATGTCCGTCCATTCGACGTCACCGAACAGGAACGACTTGTTCCTCTTGATCGGCCCTCCCACGGCGAAGCCGTACTGCTTCCGCCCGAACTGGGGCTTGGGCACGCCCTTCGGGTGAAAGTAATTCAACGCGTCAAGCGATTCGTGCCGCATGAAGTAGAAGCCCGTGCCGTGCAGCTCGTTGGTCCCCGACTTGATCGCTAGGGACACGATGCCGGACGAGGACTTGCCGTACTCGGCCGAGAATCCGTTGGTGATGACCTTGAACTCCGCGAGGGCGTCGATCGAGGGCTTGACGACCTCCTTCTGGTTCCCTTGGGAAGCGATCGACTGATTGTTGTTGTCGACCCCGTCGATCATGAAGCTGACTTCGGTGCTCCGCTGGCCGCCGATCGAGATGCCCTGGCCGCGTGGCGGGGCCGTGCCGGCCGAGATGACAGCCAGCTGCAAGTAGTCCCGCCCGTTCAGCGGAAGATCGACGATCTGGCGGTTCTCGATGACCGTTCCTGCCGAGGCCTCGGTGGTCTGGAGCAGCGGGGCCGTCGCTTCCACCTCGATGACCTCGGTGACTGCGCCCACTTCCAGTGAGACATTGAGTTCGCGCACGTCGCCGATCGACAGCGATACGCCCGAACCGGAGTAGGTCTTGAAGCCATCCGCCTCGACGACCACGATATAGGTGCCGATCCGGAGGGGGTTGGATCGGTACGCGCCAGACTCGTTGGTCTGAGCGGTGGAGGCGATGCCCGTCTCCACATTGTTGAATGTAATGTTGACACCCGGGATCACGGCCCCAGTGGTGTCCGAGACCGTTCCGACGATCAACGCCGTGTCGGCTTGTTGGGCTACCGCTAGCGGCACCAAGCCCAGCAAGCCGAGGGTTGCCAGCAGGCAGGCTTGCGTTCTCATTCTAGAAAGACTCTCCTCTCGTTCTTGATATCCCATCGGCCACCCAGTCGGCCGCGCCGATACGCCGCGTTCTCCGGCGGCGACAAGGCAGCAATGCGCTCGGTGAGGGGCCTCGGCCTAAATGCCGACGTGACGCCATAGTATGCCAACGGTTTGGACTCCGTCAAGCCCCTGCCCGATTGGCCAGCCGCGCCGACCGGGGAACCCAGATGGTACTTGTCAGCGGCACCAGGGGCTGTCGCCCTGCCCGGCAACGGACCCTGATCGAGGGAGGCCATCGCGGCCGGGTCGGCCCGGCAAGCTGCACGGACCGCGCGGATGTCGGACCCGAACAGGACGCAGTCCAGCTCCGTCCGGGTGCTTCACGCTAGCGACGCTTCAAGCTGCGCTTGGAAATCCGGCGCGTTCGTCCCCGCTCCGTCCGGGAGTCGGCGAGGCCGCGTCTGTCTCGGGCCGCGAACACCCCGCGCGCATCGGGCATCGCCCCGCATCGGAAAAGGGTCCGCGATTCCGCTTGCGCAGGCGCTCGGCCGTCGCCGCTCCCGGCCAGCAATTCGAGTGCGAGCCCGCCCGCGGCAGGCTCCGTTCCGATCGGCCGCGCGAGGACTGCCTCCGCGGCGCCGTCCGACGGCCTGGCAAAGCGACCGATTTGCTAAAGGCGGCCTGCCCTTGCGCTGATGCCCCTTCGAGACCCGGACGGTTGCGTGGCCGGGCCTCTGGGCAATCCCGTTGCAATGGCGGTCCCGAAGGTGCCGGAGCCGCGGCACTGTCGCTGTGCCAACCGGCCACCGACCGCGCGCCGACGGGTGTCCGATTCGAGCACCTGGCGTTTGCGGTGACCCCAGCAGATTCCGGTGCGCCCCGGCGGCGCACGGAAGAGTCAGTTGCCAGTCCACACGGGCGGTCGCTTCTCCAGAAAGGCGCACATCCCTTCTTGCGCGTCGGCAGCGAGCGCGTTCATGCTCATCACTTCCTTGGCGTAGTCGTACGCCTTGGGCTGGTCCAGGTCGATTTGCGAGTAGAACGCCTGCTTGCCCAGCCCGACGGTCAGGCTGCTCGCGCCGGCGATGCTGCGAGCGAGCTCCCAGGTAGCCTCCGCGAGCCCGTCGCGAGGAACGACCCGGTTGATCAAGCCCCACTCGGCCGCGCGGCCGGCGTCGATCATTTCGCCCGTCATCAGCATCTCGAGCGCGCGCTTCCGCCCGATGCTGCGGGTCAGCGCGACCATCGGAGTGCTGCAGAAGAGCCCGATCTTCACGCCCGGAGTCGCGAACCGCGATTCAGCCGAAGCGAGCGCGAGGTCGCATGTGGCGACGAGCTGGCAGCCCGCGGCGGTCGCGATTCCGTCCACTTGGGCGATCACCGGCTGGGGAATCCCCTGGATTGCCTCCATCATCTCCGTGCATACGTCGAAGACGTGCCTGTAGTGCCTCAGGTCTCCGCCGGTCATCTCTCGCAGGTCGTGCCCGGAAGAGAACACCGAACCTTCGGCGCGGAGGATGACCGCCCGCACCGCGGCGTCCGCGCCGATTCGTCGGACTGTCTCGGTCACGGTCGCCATCAGCTCGAGCGAGAGGGCGTTGCGATGCCCGGGATTCGCCAACGTGAGGACGGTGATCGGCGCCCCGGCGTCGATCTTGAGGTTCGCGTCAGCCATGGTCCGATTCAGGATAGCAATCCGATATATGCTGTTCGGAAGTCCCATGCATCCCATCCTGATTCTCTTGATCGCAATGGCGGCGGTCTTCCTGCTGATCATTCGCTGGAAGGTCAACGCCTTCGCCGCCCTCATCCTGTCCGCGATCCTGATCGGGCTCCTGTCGCCCGAGGTGGCCATCGAAGACATCATGGGAGCCGTTACCGAGGCGTTCGGCGGACTGGTGGGCCGCATCGGCATCGCCATCTCGATGGCCGCCGTCATCGGGCAGTGCCTGATGCAGAGCGGCGGTGCGGAGAAGATCACCCGGCGCTTCGTGGCTTGGCTCGGGGAGAAGTACTCCTCGTTCTCGATGGTGATAAGCGGCTACATCCTGTCTATCCCGGTCTTCCACGACACGGTCTTCTATCTGCTCGTGCCGCTGGCGCGGTCGATGAGCATGCGCACGGGCGGCCGCAACTACCTCCTGTACACCTTGGCGATCGGAGCGGGCGGCGTCACGACCCACATCTTCGTGCCGCCCACGCCGGGTCCGCTGGCGATGGCCGAGACACTCGGCATCGACTTGGGCGTGGTGATCATCGTCGGGCTCCTGGTCGCCGTGCCGTCGGCCTTGGCGTGCTGGGCCTACGCGTGGTGGATCGACCGCAAGCTCGACATTCCGATCCGGGAAGCGCCCGGGCTGAGCCTGCAGGAACTGCGGGAGGTGGCCAACCGGCCCGAGAGCGAGCTGCCGGGCTTCTTCGTGTCCCTCATGCCGATCGCGATACCAGTGATCCTGATCACCGCCAACACCATTACGAACACGTTCTTCGCAGGCAGCGCGCTGGCCGGGGTGACGGCCTTTCTCGGCAATCCCAACCTAGCGCTGATCATCGCCGCGGCCGCCGGGCTGTGGCTGCTCGCCTCCCACAAGGGTCTGACCCTGCGGCAGCTGGCGAAGCCCACCGAGGAGGCGATCAAGAGCGCGGGCCTGATCATCCTAATCACCGCGGGCGGAGGCGCCTTCGGAAGGATGCTGGTCAAGGCCGAGGTCGGGACAGTGCTCGGGGAGTACGCTCAGCAGTGGGCCTCTCGCTCATGCTGCTCGGGTTCGGTGTTTCGATGCTGTTCCGCATCGCCCAAGGCTCCGCGACCACCGCCATGATCACCACGTCCGAGATCCTAGCGCCGCTGATCATCGCAAGCCCGCCGGGCCATCACGCGGTCTACATCCTGACGGCAATCGGAGCGGGATCTATCGTGGGCGGCTGGATGAACGATTCCGGCTTCTGGGTATTCAAGACGATGACCGGGCTGACGGAGGTCGAGGCTCTCAAGACGAAGACCGTGTCCCTGTTCGCCTTGGGAGGCGCGGGGCTGCTGGCTTCCTACCTAGGGGCGACGTTCTTCCCGATCGTATGAACGCCCCCGGAGGTCAGCGCGCGGAGATCGCGGTCTTCACATGCTCGTAGAGCAGCATGCCCTTCTCGTCGTAGAAGCGGAACTCGGCCCGTGCCGAGGCCCCGTCGGGCACGACAGAGATCACGAGGAAGCCCCCGCTTGCCTCGGGCGAGTGGAAGGGCTGCTCGATCCTGCCCTCGGGATCCGTCGTATCGGGGTCGCCGGGGAAGCTCCCGAGGATGGCATTGGCGTCGACCAGGGCGCCGGACGAGAACTCTTCGTAGCCGTCGGGACGGATCGAATGGTACTGCCAGTGGCGGTCCCCGCAGGCCACGAAGAATTCCGACGCGCTGACGCCGCTCTCGGCGAGGCGGCGGAAGAACTCGTCTCCCTCGTGGCGGTATCCGTTGATGTTGGTGTGGTTGTCCCGCTTGCTGCTGGAGTCGGGTCCGACCATCGGCGTGGCGGAGAGCAATAGCTTGAAGGTAGCGTCGCTTTCCGCGAGAGTCCTCAGCAGCCACTTCTTCTGCACTTCGCCCCAGATGGTCTTGCGGGGACCGTCGGGCTGATCCAGCGGACTGCGGTAGTCGCGGCCCTCGACAAGCCATACCTGCAGGTCGCGGCTGACCCGATGTGTGCGGTAGGTCACCGGGTCGCGTTCTGCGGGGTCGACTACGGGGAGCTGCTCTTGGAAGACTTGGATTCCCAGATCGTGGGAGGGGAGAAAGCCGGAGCCCGACTCGCCCTCGTGGATGTTGGTGCGCGGGTAGTAGTCCAGCTGCTTGGAGGCGCGGATCCGAACGGCGTTCACCGCGTCGGAATCGTCGAAGCGGTGGTCGTGGTCGTCCTTCATCCAGTAGGTCGCGACGCTCTTGAAGAGGTCGAGAAAGCGCGGCTGCGAGTACTGCTCGTGGTGCTTCCGGCGCATCTCGTGGAGAGTCTGGGCACGACCGCGATGGCCGGGGTGGTCGTAGTAGACGTTGTCCCCGGTGCCGACGAAGAAGTCGGGCCGCAGCTTGAGGATCGAGGCGAGGGCCGGATAGCCCAGATCCTTGTCCGGACCCTCGTACGGGCCGAGGCGGCTGCTCCCGGTGAAGTGAAAGAATGAGTAGTTCATGCCGGTGACTACGGCGAAGCTGTACGGGGCCGCGATCTCGCCGCCCGCCAAGGTCCGAAACGTGGCGGTCTCGGATGTCCGGGAGCTGTCCTTCGCCTGGCCGTAGTGCAGCCGGTAGTAGTAGCGCGTGGCAGGATCCAGGTCACCGACCTTGCGCTTGACGATGAAGTCGGAATACGGCGACGCCTCGATCCAATCCGTCAGGTGCGCGCCTTCAAACGCCTCGTTGTCGGCGATTTCGAAGTGGGCCCAGCCCCGGATGCCCCGCACGCCCTCCCAGCGCGGATCTTGGAGGGGGTCGGACGAAGTGAGCCGGGATTGCAGAAGCGCCGAGTTCTCGGCTACTTCTCCGGCCATGATCCCTTGGCGGAGGCTGACGGGAAATTCGGTCGGCTGGGCGAGGGCGGCGGCGGCCAGCAGCGAGCCAAGAACGATGAGTTTCTGCATTGGAGGCGGTGGCCCTGAACTGGGCGGGGCTTCGAGTGGCGAAGCGGACAGCGAGACGCAACCAGCCGCAACGAGTTTACTGGAAGTCGATGCCGGTGCATTGGACTCGGCGCCGACGGAGACACGCGAAGGCGGCACCTGATTCGGCGCAGGGGCGCAGTCGCAGCGGGGTAGTCGCTCGATGCCCAGTGTGGGGACCTGCTCATGCGGACGAGACACCTCGCATAGCAAGCCCCCGGCAGGTCCGGTTCGCGTGTACCCCATGCGAAGCGCCCCCGCGGATTCGAAGTGAGCCGTCGAGCCGGCCGCGGCGAGGTCGCCAATCGAGTCGCCGGCGTGCGGGGCCGCCGGGCATCTAAAGGGGAATTATATATCTGAGTGCCGAGGGCACCAAGCCGACAAATTATCATGTCACTAGATATTTTCCTCTTTCTTCCGGAGTTCCGTTGACATTCGGTAGTTTTTCTTGGTAGAATAGTGCCAAGATATAAGATCGTATATGAAGCAGAAAGGTCCCGGGAAGTGGTTTCGTAAAGGCATCACTCTGATTGAAGTGATCGCCATGTTCCGCGATGACGAATCCGCGGGAAAGTGGTTCGCCTCCATGCGCTGGCCCGACGGTCCGGTATGCCCCCGCTGCCGCGGCTCCAGCGTGCAGTCCGGCACGGCCCACCCTTCGATGCCGTACCGTTGCCGCGGCTGCGGCAAGCGCTTTGCCGTGCGCACCGGCAGCGTGATGGCCGACACCAAGCTCGGCTACCGCACCTGGGCCGTGGCCCTGTTCCTGCTGACCACCGGCATCAAGGGCGTCTCGAGCATGAAGCTGCACCGCGATCTGGGAATCAGCCGGAAGTCGGCCTGACACCTGGCGCACCGCATCCGCGCGTGCTGGGAGCGGGATCAGGGCCTGTTCGCCGGCCCGGTGGAGGTGGACGAGACTTGCGTCGGCGGCAAGGAACGCAACAAGCACGAGAGCAAGAAGGCCCGCGCCGGGCGCGCAGGTCCGCTCCGACGAGGCGGCGGCCTACGCCGGCATGGCGGAGTTCCCGCACGAAGCCGTCAGGCACTCCGGCGGCGAGTACGTGCGCGGGGCGGCGCATACGAACGGCATCGAGTCGTTCCGGTCCCTGTTCAAGCGCGGCCTCTACGGAACCTGTCACCGGATGAGCGTCCGTCATCCGGGTCGCTACCTGACGGAGTTCGCGGGACGGTGCAACGACCGCGACTGCGACACGGCGGAACAGATGCGGCGCATGGCGCGGGGCTTGGTCGGCCGGACGCTGACCTACCGGCAGCTGACCGGCAAGGCCGCGGTCGCGGCCCGAGCGGCGCCCTCCGCGCTGAGCGCCGCAGCCCGCTGCCGACGCACGCTTCACGCTCGATGCGCTTCACGCTCGGTGCGAGGGGCGCGCTGGATCCGGAATCCCCCGGCGCGACCCGAGTCCGGCCCGGACCGTCCATGCAGGCCGTCGAGCGCCGGGGATCCGCTGTCTTCGGCCCTCGGAGGGCACGCAATCGGCTTGCAAGGGGTGCCCTCCACCGCCAACCGGATTCCACCGGGGCATGCGAGGGGGCCTCTCTTATCCGTGCCTCGTCCATTCCGCTGGCAGCTTCGATTCAGATACGATCCCACCTTGCCGTGCCTACCGCGGCCGCATTCGAATGACCCGAGCCAGACGCCGACCTCCCTGCTCACAGCAGTTCTCGTCGGACATGGCGTTGTCGGCACTCAGATATATAGTGCTTGTGACAAAACCCCTGAATTCTGGCCCGATCAGCATTTCATACTACATCCTGAGGTCGAATGGAGCCGCAAACACAACATATAGCGCCCAAGGTCGGAAGTTGCTCAGCCGCCAATCGCGAAGATTTCCGCCCTCTACCCAGAATCGCCAGGATTTCGGCCTAGTCGTAACATTCCAGCGAAATCTTCGCCTTGGGAGATTGCACCTAACCCCTTTGTTGTCAAGGGGATACGAGTTTTTTCACGGGCACTATATAATTCCCAATCATTAAGTATCACGTTAGAGTAGATGTCTAATTTCAAGAATATGTTCCTGATTGTAGAATCATATACACCTTGCTATAACACCATTCTCTGAGCTTCTGGAGAGGGGTTGACCCTTGCTCGCTGCTCGGAAATTCGACCGAGACTTACAGGCTTCTCTCTGATTCCTGCTAGCATGTCGATTTGTCTCTGGCCCGAGAACCGCGGTCCATGCAAAGGGGCGTTCGGTCGCTCGGCTGAGCTTCCAAGCCTTTAGCGCTCGGCGCAGTCAGCAACCCGCCCTCCGTCGCGGTCACATCGGAAGATCAGGAGTTGCCTTCCAAGTCGTCGACACGTGCCCGCAGCTTGCGGACCTCCCGGTCTATGTCTGGCAGGCGGGCGTAAGCCGCCGTCGAGCGTAGCCATCGGCGGTTGTCGAGTGCCGGCGAGCCCGACACCTTGGCACCGTCGGGAAGGTCTCGCCCGACGCCTGACTGGGCTGTCACCAGCACGCGCTGCCCGATATGGAGGTGATTGATGATCCCGACTTGGCCGGCGAGAACGCACTCCGCGCCCAAGGTGGTGCTGCCTGCGATCCCGACTTGGGCGCACAGAATCGTCTTGGCCCCGATCTTGGCCGCATGCCCGATCTGGACGAGATTGTCGATGATTGCGCCGCGCCCGATCCGGGTCTCGCCAACCGCAGCGCGGTCAATGCACGAGCCCGCCTGGATCTCGACGTCGTCTTCAATAGCGACCCGTCCCGTTTGCGGAATCTTCTTGTGGCTTCCGTCCGCCCGCCGGGCGAATCCGAATCCGTCGGAGCCGACAGTGACGCGTTGGTGCAAGACGACTCGATCACCGACCTCGCAACCGTGGCACACGGTCACGCCGGCATGCGCCACGAAGTCATCGCCTATCCGACAGTCGCGCTCGATTACCACGTGGGGGTGGAGTTCGGCGTTCTCGCCGACTTCGACGTCGTCCTCGATGACGACGTACGGTGCGATCGACGCCCCGGGACCGATCTTCGCCGTCGCCGCTACTACCGCCGTCTCGTGGATCCCGGGTTCTTCGCGACGGGGGGGATGAAACAGCTCCAAGGCGCGCGCGAAGTCCAGATAGGGGTTCGACGAGACGAGCGTGGCGATGTCCGAGCGCCGGATCGGGGCATCCGCGATCACCGCGGCTGCATCCGTCTGGCTCGCCAGACGGGCGTAGCGCGGGTTCGACAGGAATGTCAGGTCCGTCCGACCGGCCTCCTCGAGGCCCGCCATCCCGGTGATTTCGAGGTCCGGATCACCTTCCAGCCGACAGTCTAGCCTGTCCGCGATCACTCCGAGCTTCATTCCAGCACGAACTCCCAGTACCGGTTCAGGATAGCGTTCCCTGCGAAGAGCGCTGCGAGCGCTGTGCCGGACAGGTAGCTTCCGAATGGCAGCCGGTCACGCCATCCCCTGCGGCCTGCGAATACGGCTGCCGTGCCGCAGGCCGCCGCGAGCAGAGAACCCGCCAGCAGCACCAGAAGCCCGATCGAGGCTCCGTGGAACGCGCCGATCATGGCCATCAGCTTGACGTCGCCAAGCCCAATGCCATCGACCCCTCGCAGCCGGTAGAACGCCTCGCCGATCAACAGGAGCAGCCCCCCGAACAAAGCTGCGCCGAAGGCCGATTCGGCAGTCGAGACCGCCCAGGGCGGCACTTGGATGTCAGCGAGCGCGAATCCGGTCTGGGCCGCTCCGGGGCGAAGCGGGACGAACGGGCTGAACGCGATTCCGACGGCCAATCCCCCTAGCGTCACTTCGTCCGGCAGGACGAGGCGCTCCAGATCCGTGAAGAACAGGACCAGCATCATGGATGCGAAGATCGCGGCCTTCCACGCCGCGGGACCCGTTCCCAGCAGCGTTGCGGCCAGGGCGAAGACGACCCCGCAAAGCCCCTCCACCAGCGGGTACCGGACTGGGATCCGCCCCTTGCAAGCCCGGCACTTGCCCGCGAGGAGCGCGTAGCTGAGCAACGGGACCTTGTCGAACCACGCGATCCCGCGCCCGCAGCGAGGGCACCTCGAGCGCGGCCGGACCACGGACTGGCCCAGCGGCCAGCGATGAATGCAGACGTTCGCGAAGCTGCCGGTGGCGAGGCCCAGCGCGAATGCGGCGATCTCGGTCATGCCTGCGGGGAGAACCTCTGACCGAGCACCCGGCGGTACACCTCGAGCGTCCCGTCGGCCATCCGTTTCTTGGAGAACGTGGACCGTATCGCGCGCATCGACTTCTCGGACATGTGCTGCCGGAGCAGGGTGTCCCCCTTCAGACGCAGGAGCGCCTGCGATACGCTCCTCTCGTCGTTCTCGACGAGCAGGCCCGTGTTGCCGTCGGACACGGCTTCCGGAATCCCGCCAACGTTGCTGGCGATCACGGGCACCCCCATCGACATGCCAAGCAGAATTGCCGACCCCAGGCCCTCCGACTTCGACAGGTAGAGCAACGCGTCGGCCGAGCGCAGGTCGGCCTGCAGGTCGTCCGAGAGATGAAGCGGTATCCCTGCCCGCAGGCAGGATGCTTTCGCTAGCTCACGGCCCTTGAGGGGATCGTCGAAGTTCGGACTGACCACCCGGAACGATCTCTCCCTGCCGGTCCTTCCCGTGTCTCGCGGCGGGTCCGGTGCGGCGTCGTAGACGACGCTGATCTTCCGGTCCGGCACCCCGCATTCCTGCAAAACCGAGGCCACGTGCTCGGAGATCGCCACGAAATGCGCGGCCCGCGCGTACTTCCACCTAGAGGCCGGTCCGCCTTTGATTGGAAATGCCACGCGGCGAGCTACCACTACCGGCTTGCCCCTCCCGAGGAGCACCGCCAGCGAGTGAGCGCGGGAGTCGTGCGCGTGGATCAGGTCGCACGTCCGAGCGTGCTCGCGGACGGCCTCCCAGGTCGCCCGCCCGGCCGTTCGATTGGACCGGAGGCCGTCTCCTCCAAGCAGGGTCTGCTCGCAGCGCCCTCCGGCCAGCGTGTCGTGCAGCAGCAACACTTGGTACTGCCCGCCGCGCATCCTGCGGCCGGTGTCGATATGCAGTACGCGCATGGGTCAACCGACGGGTAGTTGCCTTGCCTTCGAGTACTTCAGGTAGGTGTACCGGCTGGCCATCCGCGCAATCGTGAACCCGGCGCGTCCGTCAAGGAGTCCCAGCCGTAGCAGGTACGACCTGGCGAATGAGAGGCAGGGCCCGAGCAGGAGCCGCCACGCGGGCACGGACCGCCCGGCCGCGCAGATTTCCCGGGCCGCTAGGTCGGTGTACCTCTCGATGCTCGCGCGGTGCTGCTCCAGGCTGTCGCACGTGTAGTGCAGCAGGTCGCCCTTCAGGTGGCCGACCGGTCCTGCCGCCCGCACGGACTCGTGAACGTAGCTGCCGGTCCAGCGTGCGAGATCCCGTCGATACAGCCGGACCTTCCTGTCTGGATACCAGCCCGAGTGTCGGATCCAGCGTCCGCAGTAGCGGGCCCGGCGCGGGAAGTCGTAGCCGGCGCACGCGGGCCCGGCCTGCTTCACGCACACGATCTCGGCGGCAAGCTCCGGGCTCAATGCCTCGTCGGCGTCGATAGAGAGAATCCAGTCGTTGCGAGCATGGTCGTCGGCGAAGTTCTTCTGGGCAGCGTAGCCGGGCCAGTCGTTGCATACGACCCTGGCCCCTAGGTCCCGGGCGATCTCGACCGTGCGGTCGGTCGACCCTGAGTCGACGACCAGAACCTCGTCGCAGAATGCAACCGAATCGACGGCCCTGGCGATGTTTCGCTCCTCGTCCAGGGTGATGATGGTGGCGGATATCGCGACCCCCGGGCTGGCGTCCGCCATCCTTGCGATCCGGGCGTTTCGCGGGACTTGCGTCCCGGATCTCACGAGCCGCCAGCGCCGTTGCGCACCATGTCCGGAAGCTGCTGGGTCATCAGCTCGGTCGCTTCCCCGACGATCCTGTCGAACAGCTCCTGGACCGTCGGCACGTCTCGAATCATGCCGATCACCTGCCCGGCCGAGAACACGCCTTGGTTCAGATTGCCGGTCTCGATCATCTGCCTGCCCTCCAGCCCGGACATGTATTTCTTGATGTCTCCGATGGTCGCGTTGCCGTGGGCCTCGATTTCCAGCACCTTCTCCGCGTTCTCGTTGGCTAGGTAGCGGGCCGTGTTGCGGAGACTTCGCATCAGGAGCCGGGTGTCTCTCTCGCTGGCGTTCACCAGCGCCCGCTTGACGGCCGGGTGGATCGGACATTCCGCCGTAGCGACGAAGCGCGTGCCCATGTTCATTCCGTCCGCGCCGAGCGCCAGCGAGGCGACGAGGCCGCGTCCGTCGCCGAAGCCGCCGGAGGAAACCACGGGGATCTCGAGCGCGTCGCGGGCCAGCGGAATCAGGATCAGCGAGGTCACGTCGTCCTCGCCTGGATGGCCCGCGCACTCGAATCCGTCAATGCTGACGGCGGCGCAGCCGATCCGTTGCGCCTTCATCGCGTGCCGCACGGAAGTGCACTTATGGATCACTTTGACGCCGGCCTCCGTGAGCGTCGGCAGGATCGGCTCGGGGTTGCGTCCGGCTGTCTCGACGAACTTCACCCCCTCTTCGACGCACGCTTGGACGTAGCCGGGGAAGTCCGGCCTGCGGAGAGACGGCAGGAATGTCAGATTCACGCCGAACGGCTTTTCCGTCAGATCGCGAACCTTCCGAATTTCGTCGCGCAGCTTCTCGGGCGTATCGTGCGAGAGGGCGGTCATGAAGCCGATGCCGCCGGCTTCGGCCACGGCGGCGGCCAGCTCGGCCTTCGCCAGCCACATCAGCCCCCCTTGGATGATGGGGTACCTGATGCCGAACATTTCGGTGATGCGAGTCTTGAACATTCGACGCTTGCGGAGCCGTCGCCTTGGGCGGGCCCGGGTTCAAAGATAGCCCATCCCAGACCCCCTGCGCGAGAGGACATCGACGTCGCTGCCCCCTGCCGCCAGAGGGGGGCCCGATGGGCCTTGGTGCCGGGACAGAGCGGGGCAGCGCCAGTGCCCCGATTCGGTGCGGAGAACTGGGTGCCCCCGCGAGAGGCCACCGGCATGCCAACCATGCCAGCCTCTCCGGCGATGCACTGCTCCGCCCTGGCGCAGCTTGCCCCGGAGAGGCCGATACCCGTCAACAATCTCTGTGTCCCTCGCCCGGGGACCGGTTTGCCGCCGGGTCGATTCTGCCCGGCGGCCGGTCCCGCTCGCGCTTGACGCGGTCGACTTCTTCCGCGACGTTCTGCATGCTGGCAGGTGCCTGCAAGCGGGACCCGATGCCCCCTTGCCCGCACTGCCCGAGTCTGTGCTCCGCGCTCCGAGGGACCTCTATCGGGAAGTCGCCAGCGGATCGGGACGGGGGCGATCGACTGGGCTCCGAGACCGCATTCCCGCAAGCGAGCCGGTCCCTGGTTCGGCCCGCTGGTCGGCGGTTGTCGCGTGGGCCGAGGCGCGGGATTGGATGGAAGTCCGGCGGAGAGGTTGGGTCTTCCGTCGACTCGACATGCTCGGCCGGGATCGACGGAGCGAGTGTCTTGATCGGACCTGCCGTCTAGTTGGACGGTTGCCTCCTGCCCTATACTCCCCGTAGATCGCTTGCAGGTTCCTTGGCCTTCCGCCGCGAGGCACCCCGTCCGGGAGCTCGCTCGTCGCTCTCGGGGCAACCCATTGGATCAGGCCCGCTCGACGAGCCGCACCGGGCTTCAGTTGCCAGTTCCTTCCCCCTTTGCCGACCGGTTCGCCGCGACCGGCCCCCATTCCTGCCGTGCCGCTGCTTCGTTGCGGCATTGCGCAGCTCTCTTCCTAGCCCTCGTCCTCGCGGCTTGGGTCGTGCCGGCCTGGCCCGCTCGGGCTGCCGACCGGACCGGGCTGGTTGCGGCCTACACCGTGGTGCTGGACGCGCCGTCCGCCGGGGAGCGGATCTCTGCCGCGCGTCGCGAGAGCGAGCGCGACGTCGGGCCTCGCGCCTCGGCTGCGAGTGTTGATCTCCTGCGCCGCCGAGTCGCTTCGCGGCAGGTCCCGGTGCTTGACGGAATCGAGGCGCTCGGTGTGCAAGTCACGGGCTCGGTGCAGAAGGTTCTCAATGCGATCTTCATCCGAGCGACGCCCGAGCAAGCCCGTGCCGCCGCCCGAATCCCCGGCGTCCGCCGGGTCGTCCGCAGCCGCCCGGTCCAATCGACGCTCAACCGAGTGGGCGAAATCGTGGGAACTGCGGCGGCGCGAAATAGGCCGCGCGGTCTCGCCCTGCGCGGCGAGGGGATCAAGGTCGCGATCCTCGACTCCGGCATCGACATCGAGCACGAAGCATTCCGCGACGAAACCCTGCCGCCCTTGGAAGGGTTCCCCAAGGGAGATCCGGATCTACTGCGGTTCGCCAGCCGCAAGGTCGTCGCGGTGCGCAGCTACGTGCGCCTTCTGAACTCGGCCGATCCCGAGACCTCGACGCCGGACGCGCGGACACTCGACGACTTCTCGGGTCACGGCACGGGCGTGGCCATGGCTGCCGCCGGACGCGGCGTCCTGACGCCGCTCGGAATGGTGGAGGGCATCGCCCCGAAGGCGCGCATCGGCGTGTACAAGCTGTTTGGCACGCCAGGCATCAACGACGGTCCCGATTCGAACGCCGTGATCGCCGCAATCGACGATGCCGTCGGCGACGGCATGGACATCATCAGCATGAGTTTCGGCCATCCGTCGTTCGTCCGCTGGGACGCCTACGGCGAGGAATGCCACCTCGAGGATCCGGGCGAGCCCTGCGACCCCAGCGCCATTGCCGCCCAGAGCGCGGTCGAGGACTTCGGCAGGGTCGTAGTCAGGGCGGCGGGCAACCTGGGCGCGTCGGGCGTTGTCCGGGAAGCGATGCTGAACACGACGGACATGGGGGCGAACGCACCCGGGGTGATTGCCGTCGGGGCGACCGGCAGCTCGCGCTGGGGGTATCAGGGCGTCCGGGTCGGTAATCGAACCTTTCCTGCCTACTCCGGCAGCGGGCCGGAGGTGGACCGGCTGCTAGCGGCGCCGGCGTTCGACACGGCTGCCCTGGACAACCGATTCGGCTGCGTTCCCTTCGGCGAGTCGGCTCTTGCCGGTCGGATCGCGTTGGTCTCGGCGGGCGGCGGCTGCGAAGCGGTACGGAAGGTCGAGCAGGCGGACGCGGCCGGTGCGCTCGCGGTGGTTCTGATCAGCGAGGCTTACCCCTATCCCGCTCCGGATCTCGAGATGACCGACATCCCGGCATACATGATCGACAGCCGCGACGGGCTTGCCCTGAGGCGGGCGCTCCGCGGCGCCGGGCCGGCGGTCGCCCTTGTTGCGGGCCCGTTTGAGCGATTCAGCCACGGCTATTCCGAAGTGCTGGCTCCGTTCAGCTCCCGAGGGCCCACGCCGGCTCTCGGTCTCAAGCCGGACATCGTGGCTCCGGGATTCACTGTCTACACGGCAGACTTGGTCACGGGACCTCAAGGCCGCGCCCGCAATCCCAGCGGGTTCCGCGAGACCATGGGCACGAGCTACGCCGCGCCTCTCGTCGCGGGGGCGGCCGCGCTGGTATGGCAGGCCCATCCCCGCTTTTCCGCTCGGCAGGTGGCGTCGGCATTGATCAATTCCGCGTCGCAAGAAGTATTCGACGAAGGCGGACCGGCGCGTGTCACGTCAGTCGGAGGCGGGTTGTTGAACATCCCCGCCGCGCTCGACCCGATTGCAACGGTTGTGCCTCCGACCGTGAGCTTCGGGCAGCTCGCGGAGGGCGAGATTCCCGTTGACCGAAGCATCGGCATCGCGAATCACGACACGGTGATGCGCACGTATTCGTTGCGGGTCGAAGCCCGCGACTGGAATCCGTCGGCGAAGGTGACGGTCAACGGGGCACGGGACCTGACAATCGACGTTCTGCCCGGGACGGTGAACCGCGTGCGCGTGGCCTTGGAGGGCTCCATGCCGTCCCCGGGCTCGTACGAAGGGCACTTGCGGCTATCCGACGGTCGGACGGAACGCGACCTACGCGTTCCATTTCTCTACGTTGTCGGGGACGGCGTTCCCTCCAACGGGGCGGACCTCTCCGAACCCGAGCATCCCGGAGCGTACGGGCGGAGAGAGGTACGCATCGTGGTCGCGAAGGTGGTCGACCGGCATGGTGTCCCGGTCGCCGGCCATCCTGTGGAATTCGAAGTGTTCAAGGGCTTTGGCGAGATCATGGACTCGACAAGCGAGACGACCGAGTCCGGGCTGGCGTTCGCCGAGGTCCGATTCGACCCGTTTACGGCCGAGCAAGGCGTCCGGGCCAGCGTGGGCGGAATCGAAATCCCGTTCTCGTTCGAGTTGACCGATCCCCGGCCCGTGGTGCAGGCGGTCGGCGGCCACGGCGCTGACCGTCGCTCGGCCTCGGTCGCTCCGGGCTCCGTAGCCATTCTCCGCGGGACAAACTTGGCGGCGTTCAGCGGAGAGTATGTGCGGACGCCTCTGCCGATCGTGCTCAAGGGGACCAGCGTCGCGATCGACGCCCCGGACATCGAGGCGAGCGTGGCCGCTCCGGTCCTCTGGGTGCGGGAGGATCAGATCGGCATACAGATTCCCTGGGCACTCGCCCACGAGAGGTCGGCCCACCTCAAGGTTCGCGCTGAGCACGCCAGCACTCCGTTTCCGTTCAGTCTGTCCGCGGTGGCCCCGGAAATCGTCGGAGTCTCGGAATCCGGCCGAGGATACGTCCACGCCGTTCGCGAGGACGGGTCGGAAGTCTCGCTGCAGGCCCCGGCACGTGCCGGCGAGCGGGTCGAGATGGCGATGACCGGTAACGGCCCCGTGCGCTTCCCGGTTGCCGACGGGCAGCTTCCGGCATGGCCGAATCCCACTGTGCATGAGCCGACCGTGACCGTCGGGGGACAAGGGGCGGAACTCGTGTACTCCGGCCTGCACCTGTCCCGTCCGGGCACGTATGTTGTTGCATTCAGGGTGCCGCAGGTCCTGTCGGCGGGCGACAAGGACGTCTCGGTCGCAGTGGCCGACGTCTCAAGCAACACGGTGCTGATGCCCGTGACGAACTAGGAGCCCCTATCGTCTGGAGGCCCCCACAGCGCAGCCGACACTGGCGAACCCGACCCTTGGCTGCCGCCCCGCGTATCGACTTCCGGGATCGGTCGCGAGGCCCGGTCGGCACCGCTGGGGTCGGGACGCCTCGGACCGGTGGGGACGGTCCGCCCGAATGCCGCAGCCTCGCGCTCGGCTGGCTGCCTTCCGTCGACCGGCCCTTTCGGGTCAGGTCGCCCGAAGGTGTTCCTGCGCCTCCCGTTGGCGGTTCGGAAGCGACTTCGGGGAGCCAACCTGCACCGGGCACGTTGCAAGCCTGTTCGAAAGCCGGTGCCGGTTCCTTGCGATCTGCTCGTAGCCCCAATCCAGCAGCAGCCGCGGGATGCATCCGAACCCGGCCAGCAAGCTCCAAGGCGGGTCCAAGCGTCGCACGATGAACAGAACGGCTGACGATTTCAGCAGAGGGCGCTTCTCGCTGCTGGCCCCGGCCGGCAGCACGACCAGAGAATTGAGGCCCACCCCTTCCAATCCGCGCTCCGCCAGCTCGCGACGGCCGTGTTGGCTGTGGAGCGAGGCGTAGCGGAAAGCGCCGCGGCTATCGCGAGGCGGCACGAAGGCCACGGCCCGGTCGCAGAACCCGCAGTCGCCGTCATAAAGGATCAGATGGCGGGGATTGACATCCTCCCCATCCATTGGATCGATTCTCTCGCGCGGTGGACGCGTCGCCCTGGCGGCCTTTCCGGATCCGAGTGCGTCGGTCCTGCGTTGCATCACATGACGAACGGGGGGCATTAAATTGCCCCGGCGCGACGCCGCCGCTCCAACCCCGTCCGGATCGGGCCCGGGGCCTGACCGTCCCGACCTGTCGTTCCCATGACGCGAACGCGCCGCTCCGCCTTCACTTCACACTAGCAACTCGCACCCGCGGTCCAGTTGCCCAGTCCGTGCGGGGGGCGCCTGCGGGGCAGCCGCTCCCGGCCGTGGCAACATGGGTCAAGGGACGTGCGTTGAAACGGATCGTAGTCGGGATCAGCGGGGCCAGCGGGGCGGTCTACGGAGCGCGGCTGCTGGAGCGGCTAGCCGGCATGCACGATGTCGAGACCCACTTGGTGGTGTCTAGGCCAGGCGAGAAGACACTTCACCACGAAACCGGCCGCACCGTTTCGGATCTCAAGCCTCTCGTTCACGAACTGCACTCCATAGAGCGCATCGGCGCGACCATTGCCAGCGGATCGTTCCTCTTCGACGCCATGGCCGTCGTGCCGTGCTCCGTGCGCACGATGTCCGCCATCGCGTGCGGGCTGGCCTCGAACCTGCTCACCCGGGCGGCGGACGTGGCGCTCAAGGAGAAGCGCCGCTTGGTGCTGGCGGTGCGCGAGACGCCGCTGCACCTCGGGCATCTGAGAACGATGGCGGCGCTCGCCGAGATGGGCGCGGTCATCGCCCCGCCGATGCCTGCCTTCTACACCCTCCCGGAGTCGCTCGATGAGATAGTCGACCAGCAGGTTGGACGAATCTTGGACCTGCTCGGGGCAGGGCCGTCGGAAGCGCGACGCTGGACGGGGATCTGATGGTACGCTTGCCGTCTGCCATGCCGCGCCGTGCGATCCCGGTCCGAATGGAAGCGGGATTCCGTTTCTCGGCGCCTGCGGCAATCGCGCGGTCCCTACTCGCTCAGGCCATAGCGGCGCTGGCGCTGTCGGCTAGTGCATCCGGTCAGGACTGGCCGCAGTTCAGGGGGCCGCAGCGCGACGGCGTCTACCCGGACCGCGCAACCGTCGAGCCCTTCCCGCCGGAGGGCCCGGAACTCGTCTGGGAGAGGTCCGTAGGCGCTGGGTTCAGCGCTCCCTCCGTCGCCGCGGGAACGCTTGTCCTCTTTCATCGGCTGGGAAACGAAGAGGTTGTCGAGGCGTTGCAGGCCGAGGACGGCAAGCCCCTCTGGAAGTTTGCTTACGAGACGCGCTACAGGGACGACTTCGGTTTCGATAACGGGCCGCGAGCCTCGCCCGTGATCGTCGGCGGACGCGTTTACGCATTCGGCGCGCAAGGAAGGCTGCATTGTCTCGACTTCGAATCCGGCCGCCAGATATGGGACGTCGACACCCACGCGGCCTTCGGCGTGCGCAAGGGGTTCTTCGGGGCCGCGTCGACCCCGCTGGTCATGGCCGGGAACGTGCTCGCCAATGTCGGCGGCTCCGGAGGGGCCGGCATCGTGGCGTTCGACGCCGCCACCGGCGCAGTCCTCTGGAAGGCCACGGACCACGCGGCCAGCTACTCCTCGCCGGTCGAGGCTCGCTTGGACGGCAAGCCGATGGCCGTGTTCTTCACGCGCGAGGGGCTCGCTGCCGTGGATCCCTCCACGGGGGAAGTGGCCTACCAGCGTCGCTGGCGGTCGCGCAGCAACGCCTCGGTCAATGCCGCGACGCCCGTCGTCGCGGGCGACTTCGTGTTCCTGTCGGCGTCGTACGGCACCGGGGCGGTCGCCCTGAAGCTCTGCAACGGCAAGATCGAGGAAACTTGGTCGGGCGAGGGCGTGATCGACAATCACTACTCGAGTTGCGTGCTGTCGGGTGGCACTCTGTTCGGATTCCACGGCCGCCAGGAATACGGGCAAAGCCTCCGCGCGGCGGACCTGCGGTCCGGCAAGGTGCATTGGTCCCACGAAGACATCCGGCCCGGCTCGGTGAGCCGGGTAGGCGACCGGCTCGTCCTGCTCCTCGAGAGCGGCGAGCTCATGCTGGTCGCAGCGTCCCCCGAGGGGTTCGAAGTCAAGGCCCGCGCCCAGATTCTCGCCCGGGAGACGCGAGCCTTTCCTGCCATCGCGGGCGGTCTCCTGTTCGCTCGCGACAAGGACACGCTGGTGTGCGTGCGGCTCTGGCGCGAGTAAGGCGCATGCGGTCGCATTCGGGTGAACCGCTCGATTCGGGTAGAATAGCTGCGGCCTGTAGCGGCTGGGCCGCTCGGAGGAGGAGTGCCTTGAGATTTCGATTCAGCTTGCTGGTGCTTGCCGCAGCGGTGGCGGCGCTTCCGTGCGCGGCCCAGCACGCCGACGATGTGGAGAGCAACCCTTTCACATCTTCGTCCGATGTGGAGGCCGGCGGGCGAATGTACCGGTCGCACTGCGCCGTCTGCCACGGCATCGAGGGCGAGGGCGGTCGCGGCGTGCCGCTCACCACCGGCATGTTCCGCCACGGAGGCACCGACCGGGACCTATACACGACCATCTCGGTCGGGATTCCCGGGACGGAGATGCCGGGAATCTTCTTCAACGGGCGCCAGATGTGGCAGCTGGTCAGTTTCGTGCGCTCCCTTAGCGAGGGGCGAGCGGCCGAGCAGTCCAAAGGCGACCCGCAGCAGGGGAGCGGCGTCTACGCGGCGAACGGATGCAACGGGTGCCACCGGATCCGGGGCGAAGGCGGGCGCATGGGTCCGGACCTGAGCGACGTGGGTGCTAGGAGATCGCTCGGACACCTGCAAACCGCGATCCTGAAGCCCAACGAGGCAGTCTATCCCCAGCACTGGATGGTGCGAGCCAAGACCGACGCCGGCAAGCAGGTGGCGGGGATGCGCATGAACGAGGATACGTTCTCCGTGCAGCTGATCGATGCTTCGGGCAGCCTCGTTTCGCTGCGCAAGGCGGATCTCGCCGAGTTCGAGGTCGACCGCTCTTCGGCCATGCCGGCATACGAGGGCAAAATCCAAGGGTCCGACCTGGACAACTTGGTCGCCTACCTAGCGAGCCAGCGATTGCGGGAGGCCTCCGATGCGACGGAATAGCATTCTGGTCCTAGCGGCCTGCGTGGCGGCCGTTGCGACTCAGCTTGGAGCGGAAGTCACGTACGAGCGCATTCTGCGCGCGGCCGAAGAACCGGGCAACTGGCTCACCTACAACGGGACCTATCAGAGCCAGCACCACTCGCCTCTGGGCCAGATCCATCGCGAGAACGTGAGCGACTTGGAACTGAAGTGGGTCTTCCAGGCCCGGTCGCTCGAAAAGTACGAGATGACGCCGTTGGTGGTTGACGACGTGATCTACGTGGTGCAGATGCCGAACGATGTCGTCGCCCTTGACGCCATGACGGGGCGCAAGTACTGGGAGTACACCCATGTTCTGGACGGCAAGGTGAACGTTTGCTGCGGGCGGGTCAACCGCGGGCTCGCAATCCATGGCGACACGCTCTATATGGGGACGATCGACGGCAAGCTCGTCGCTCTCGACGCGAAGACCGGTGGCGTCGCGTTCACGAAGCAGATCGTCGACCCCACTGGCGGCTACTCACTCACGCATGCCCCGCTTGCGCTCAAGGACAAGCTGATCCTAGGTTCCGCGGGCGGCGAGTATGGCATCCGCGGCTTCATCGTCGCGTTGGACCCGAGGAACGGGGACGAGATCTGGCGTTTCAATACCATTCCGGGGCCGGGCGAGCCGGGGCACGAAACGTGGTCGGGCGACTCTTGGAAGCGTGGCGGCGGGTCGATCTGGCTGACCGGATCCTACGACCCGGACCTCAACCTGACCTACTGGGGTGTCGGCAATCCCGCGCCAGACTGGAACGGCGACGTGCGCCTAGGCGACAACCTGTACACGGACTCCGTGGTGGCTCTGGACGCGGACACCGGAGAGCTGAAGTGGTACTTCCAGTTCACGCCGCACGACGAGTGGGACTGGGACTCGGTCCAGGTCCCGGTTCTCGTCGACCGGGAGTGGGAGGGCAGGCAGCGCAAGCTGATGCTCTGGGCGAACCGCAACGGCTTCTTCTACGTGCTGGACCGGGAAACGGGCGAGTTCCTTCGCGGCAAGAACTTCGTGAAGGTCACTTGGGCCACGGGTCTGGACGAGAACGGCCGGCCCATCAAGGTCCCCGAGGCGTCGCCGACCCGCGAGGGCGTGAGGGTCTGGCCCGCGGTGCAGGGCGCCACGAACTGGTACAACCCGGCGTACAGCGCCAAGACCGGACTCTTCTACGTGTCGTCGTGGGAGTACTCGAGCATCTACCACAAGGGGGATCCGACCTACACTCGCGGGAACCGCTATGTCGGCAGCCTCCCGCAGGGGGTTTGGCCGAACACGATGAAGGACTCCGAGGAGCAGCAGGGCCACGGCGCGATCCGTGCGCTGTCCCCCACGACGGGCGACATGGAGTGGGAGTTCAGGATGACAGGCATCGGCGAGAGCGGCATCCTCTCCACGGCCGGCGACGTGCTCGTCACCGGCAGCCGGGAGGGGTACTTCCTCGTGCTGGATTCGTTCACCGGCGAGAACCTCGTTTCGCTCAACCTCGGAGGCATTGTCGCGTCGTCGCCGACCACGTTCACGGCCCAGGGACAGCAGCGCATCGCGGTTTCGTCAGGAAACTCGTTCTTCGTATTCGGCCTGCGCGAGTAGGGACGCCTGCCTCAGCCGGGCGTCCGGTTTCCAGTCGCCGTGTTCCGGCCCGTCGCTGCACGGACGATGCGCGTTTGCAAGGAGTTGTGTTCGGGACCGGGACCGTAGTATCGCCGCCCCTGTGGTCACGTGTGCAGTGTGCGTGCCAGTACATGCGGAGCGTTTCGGTTAGAGTAGATTCGCTGTCGGCGATCTCGGCCTAGGGCGGACCGCGGTCGGCGGAGTTAACGCGAGGAGGCACGCATGCAGCCAGCAACTTGGATTCGGTTCGCATTGATCGCTGCCTTGTCGGCAGGCAGGCTGCTTGCCGCGGACATGCCGGCCACCGCCGACGATGCGCTCGAGATCGTCTCTTCGGCCCGCCGGGCCGTCGAGGCGCTGCCGGTTCTCACCGGCACGGAGGAGTTCAGCATCGACGTCCTGCGCCACACGCTCAGGGATTCCTGGGGCGTGACTCCGAGCGACGGGTTTCAATCGGCCCAGGACGTGGTGACGTCGGCTAACGCGGCGGGAGGCACGACTGTCCAGCAGCTCATGCTCTTCAATGTCGCATGGGCCGCTCTCGAGTCCAACTGGCTGTTCGCAACGCTGCTGGGCGACAAAGAAGCTTCTGTCCGCCTACAGCGAGAAAGCAATTCGTTGATTGCATATCAAGCAGCCTATATGACGAATGTGAAAAAAGGGGCTGCATTTGCCAGCTTCTATCCTAGATTGGAAGCGAATCAACATGCAATGACTCTCAGAATTACCGCCGCTAACATGAATTACATCTTGCTCATCCCAAATGCGATGGATCCAGAGGGATTCCTGCGTCAGCGCCTTCAGGTTGTGTATAATTGACTAACTAATACCGCAGACTTCATTCATAGCGCAGGCGAGGCCTTCTCGATCTACTAATAGGGATCAAGTAGCTAGGGAAATATGATCTGGCGGATCCACTCGTACTGATGCTTCCGCGACAATCACAGGCGGCTGGATGATTGGGAAAGTGCCTGAACTCGCATGAAACTCAATGCTTCCTCGGGGCGCTGCGCAATTGTTGCGTGACTATAGGATAGAGGGCCGGACGCTCGCCCGGCTGTTTCGCATTCTCGTGCAATCGGTAGAGCATGGCCTAGAGATCCAAGAGAGTCACTCGAGCTTGCTTCGAATCCTCGCGGATGGAGGCCGTGGTCTTGTGCCGCTTGGGGGCTGCAGTCAGCCGCTACAATCGTTCTGGAATGGCCCTCGCACTCCGGTCGCGCGCTGCAGATGTTGGCTTGCTTGGGCTATAGCTGGCCCGAGCTTCGCCAATGCTTGGACCCAGTGCTAGAATGAGTGGGTGACCGTTCCTGCGGTCGCCGCCAAGCCGGTTGCATGTTCGGCCAGCGCTGAAACGGGTGTTCTCGTGAGCCAAATTCTTCCAGTCAGCATCGGCAGACTGCTTGAAGGCAGCAGTGTCGAGTCGGAGCGCATTGAGTTCAAGGCTAGCTGGGAGCCTGCTACGACGGGACATCAAGTCCTTAAGACAATTTGCGCATTTGCGAACGACTATCACAATCTAAATGGGGGTTACATTGTCATCGGCGTCAGGGAGCGAGGAGGCCGGGCAATTCTTCCTCCTTGCGGCGTTGATCCCGAGCAGATCGAAGCCGCCCAGCGTTGGATTCGAGGGCAGTGCAATCGCTTCGTGCCTGACTACCATCCCATCCTGTCTCCTGAAGTGATGAACGGGCGACACGTATTGGTAGTGTGGGTGCCAGCCAGTGATATGCGACCGCATCAAGCGCCGGACGGTGACGCAGGTGGCCGCAAGTTCTGGATTCGCCTCGGTTCCGAGACAATTGACACATCAAAGAAGGGCATGGTCCGCACTCTCGTCGAGCAATCTTCCCGTGTGGCGTGGGACGAGAGACAGGCAACCGATGCGTCAATCGCAGACATGAGGGAATCGAAGGTGCGCGAGTATTTGCGGGACGTAGATAGCGGCCTGTTTGACGAGCCGAGCTTGCCTGATGTGTACAGAAGAATGCGTCTTACGAGAAAGATCAATGATCATGAAATTCCCAGAAATGTTGGGTTACTCCTGTTCTCGGAAGATCCTACATTGTGGTATCCGGGAGCGAGGATTGAAGTTGCACAATTCGCTGACGGAACTGCCGGTGATGTGCAAGAAGAGCACGTTTTTGGAGGCACTCTTACTGAACAAGTTCGTAGCTGTTTGAGGCACCTCCAAAGTCTATCCGGAACGCACGTCATCAAGCGACCTGACCAGCCTCAGGTTCAGGGGTGGGTTAGCTATCCTCTCCGTGCCGTGCGCGAGAGCTTAGTCAATGCAATCTATCATCGCAGTTATCAGCCCAGTGTGCCGACACCAACGAAAGTTTATCTCTATCCGAGTCACATGGAAATCATCAGCTATCCTGGACCAGTCCCTGGAGTGGAGCGCGAGCACTTTCTTCCGCGGGCTCGCATTCCTCCGGTACCCGCGCGGAACCAGCGAATCGGAGAGTTCCTCAAGGAACTCAAGCTTGCAGAGGGCAGGCTTACTGGACTAAGGAAAGTGTTCAAGGATTTGGAGGCCAATGGTTCCGCCCCTCCGGGCTTTGACTTTGACGACAACAGGTCCTACTTCAGAGTCACTCTACCTGCCCATCCAGAATACAGCGCAATCATAGCTCTGCGCGACGCCGCACAGTTGCGTGCATTAGGGGGCCGGAATAACGCTGTCCTCCGGATTGAAGGTGCTTGGGAAGCTAACCCTGGTTCGGGAGTGCTTGCAACGGAACTCATTCGCCTTTTTTCTGACCGTGGCAATCTTGGTAAAGCAGAGCAGGTATTCGATGAATTCAAGAGGCATGGATCCACTGCAGCCCTTCCTCATGTTGCAAACACTCTCATCGAGTCTCTGCTTGACGCCGGGTTATCCAAGAAGGCTAGGGTTATTCTCAATGAACTTCCGGAAGTCACGCGGGGCCAAGATGCCATCAACTCTGCCATCATGGCACGGCGGCTGAAAGACTTGAGGAGAGCTCACTACTACTTCGAGCAGGCTGGTGACTTGGTCAACTCCGATCCGCGTTCGATGCATGAGTTCGCTCAAGCCAAGCTGGATTCCGCTCGCAAAGCCTGCCGAGATAGGGATCGCATTACGAATCGGAAGTTGCTAAGCGAATCGCGACAGCTCTTGGAACGAGTGCTTCAATACGAAGCTCCTCCGATCCGCCATGCTTGGGCTTGGAGGGACTTGGCGCGAACCCTGTACTGGCAGCGAGAGTCATTTGGATCAGTAGAGGAGGCGTACGAACAGGCCATTCATCTACTTCCGGAAGAAACTCGGTTTGTGCGAGAGTTAAAGGAACTGCGGGAACAGCAGGCAGCTTGTCCAACGCGTGCGAATCATCGGGCCAACGGGCGGAAACGCAGATAGGGAAACCAAGTGACACTGCGTTTCGGATGGCTCGTTCTCAGGAAAACGTCTTGGTTCGGATCGTGAAACCGGCGGTTGCTAGGGACTCACTTCCAACCAGTCGACGGGATTCTGGCCGTCAAGCGTCCACCAGCTCCTTGATCACTTGTCCTCCGGTCTGGGAGAGCTGCTTGAACCTTCCGCCGTGGAAGTAGGTCAGCTTGCTGTCGTTCAGACCCAGCAAGTGCAGCAGAGTGACGTGTAGATCCTTGATCGGATGCACTATCTCGACGGCCCTGTGTCCGATCTCGTCGGTCGCGCCGACTACATGGCCCGCCCGAATCCCTCCGCCTGCGAAGAACATCGACTGCGCTTCCGCGTTGTGGTCGCGCCCGATCGCGATTCCGCCACCGCGGTGATGGTTGTCCGGGCTCCGCCCGAACTCCCCGAGCCATACGACCAAGGTCTCGTCAAGCAGGCCCCGCTGTCTGAGGTCCTTGACGAGGGCGGTCACTGGTTTGTCGATACTGTAGATGCGTGCCTTGTGCGAGCGTTCGAGATAGTCGTGTGAGTCCCACCCGCCCGAGAAGATCTGCACGAACCGCACGCCCTTCTCGACCAAGCGACGAGCCAGCAGGCAGCGACGCCCGAACGATGCCGTTTCCTTGTCGTCCAACCCGTATGCTGCTCGCACCGTCTCGGGCTCGCCGTTTAGGTCGATGATGCCCGGAACTTCCGTTTGCATACGGAACGCGAGCTCGTAACTCGACATCCGGGCGGCCAACTCGTCATGGCGTGGATGCCGAGCCTGGTGCGAGCGGTTCAGCCCGGCTAGGATGTCGAGATTCGCTCGCTGGTGCTCGCGCGTCTTCCATGCCGGCGGATGGATGTCGAGAATCGGCGACCCCTCGGCCCGCAGGGGCGTACCTTGGAAGTAAGCAGGCAGGAAGCCGTTGGTCCAGTTGCCGGCGCCGCCTTGCGGGAACCCCGCTTCAGCGAGGACGATGTAGCCCGGTAGGTTCTGGTTGTCGCTCCCCAGGCCGTACGTCACCCAGGACCCCACGGCAGGGTCGCCGCCGAACTTGTTACCGGTGTTCATGTGAAACAGCGCAGTCGGGTGGTCCACTGACTCCGACTGGCATCCGCGGTAGATGCACAGCTCGTCCGCTACTTCCGGCAGGTGGGTGAAGTGCTCGCACATGTCCATGCCTGCCTGCCCGACCTTGCGGAACTGGTAAGGGCTCTGGACGTAGTACCTCTCGCCCGACGACATCGGCGAGAATTGCTCCCCGACTCTCTGGAACTTCTGCATGTGCAGATCTTCGAGCTTCGGTTTCGGGTCGAACGTGTCGATGTGACTCGGGCCGCCCTCCATGACCAGGAAGATGCAGGCCTTGGCCTTGGCCTGATGGTGAGGAGTCTTCGGAGCCAGCGGACCTGCGTCCTCCTTGGCCAGCAGGTCGCTGAACGCGACGCTACCCAGGCTGGCACCGAGGGAGTAGAGCCAGCTGCGACGAGTGCTCCTAGTGTGGCCAAGCTGTCGTGTCCTCATTCGGATGCCCTCCGTTACCGCAGTGGCCTGCGACCAGCCAGCCGCCCCGGCCGTCGTCTCCGGTCCCGCCGTTCCCGTACGTGGATCGCGAACACCAGTACCGTTCCGTCAGTACACATACATGAACTCGTTGGAGTTGAAGAGGGCGAGGCACAGGTCCGCAAGCGCCCTCGTCTCCGGCTCGACGTCCCACGGCTTGGCATGTGGGACGTAATCGTCGTACACGTCGAGCGATTCCTGGTAGTCGAGCGCGAGCCCGGACATTTCCTCCACGACTGTCCGATCAAGTTCCCGGGGCGGATCCTTCGCTTCGGGGGGATGCCGTTCGTGGTAGGTCTGCATTTCGCGCACGTGCGCGACCATTCCGGCGCGCTCGTCCTCGCTGGAGTCGCGACCCAGCGCCAGCTGGAAGGCACGGTTAACCTGCTCCCTCAGAGAGCCGCCGTCGGCCTGCACGCGGAGCGCCATCGCGATCGAGCGGTCGATCGAGTTGTCGCTGTTCATCAACGTGAACGCTTGCGGCGTCACCGTCGAGCTGTCGCGTCGCTCGCATGACAGGTCGTAGCTCGGCTGGTTGAACACCTCGAACAGCGGCGCTGTCTGCATGCGCATCCGGTATGCGTAGATGGAACGCCGGTTCCGTTGCTCCCGCGTGCGGGACGGCTGGTAGGCGGGCCCGATGGTGACTTGGTTCATGCGCGGCTGGGACTGGAACTCGAGGTTGACTTCCGGAAAAACCGGCAGTCCGCCCACCTCACCGTTGAGCTCCCCGGACACAGCGAGCATCGAATCTCGGATCTCCTCGGCAGCAAGGCGCCTTGGCCGGAAGTAGCTCAGCAGGTCATTCGCTGGATCCCGCTCCGCGACCCCGCTAGGGTCTCCCGGCGCGTCGCTCCGCTGGTATGCTTCCGAAGTCATGATCAGCCGGTGCATGGACTTGAGCGACCAGCCGTTCTCGACAAACTTGCGGGCGAGCCAGTCAAGCAGGTCGGGGTGCGTGGGTTTCTTGCCCATCTTGCCGAAGTTGTTGCTGTTCCCGGCCAACCCCCGGCCGAAGTGGTACTGCCAGATGCGGTTGACAATTGATCGGGTTGTGAGAGGGTTGTCGGGGCTCGCGATCCAGCGTGCAAGCGCTAGGCGGCGCCCAGTCATCGTTGAGGGGATCTCGTGTGATGCTTGCGTTTCGCCGGGTGTGAAGCTGGCCGGAATTGCGCTCAGCACTCCCGGAGTGACCCTTTCGCCGAGAGAATACACGGATCCCCCTGAGAGAATGTGCGACTCCGGGGGCTCCCCTCGCATCTCTTCCGGCTCGGGCTTGCGGAGCTTTTCTGAGTTCTCGTGCTTGACTGGCCCCTCGTAGACGCTGTGGGCCAAGGGCTGGTAGCGCTCCAGTCTCCGGTTCCAGATCTTGGCGTCGTTGTTTCGGACCTTGAAGTACCCGAGATCCTTGGTCGTCAAGCCGATGTGGCGGGGAGGCTTCTGGCCTTCGGGCTTGTCCCGGAGCTTCTCTCGCGGCTGGTACGGGATTCCTCGCTCGGCGCACCATGCTCGAGCGGCTCTCTCTTCCTTGGCCTTGATCGCATCGGCGTCGGCTCTGGCGCCTGCTAGCAGCCGCTCCAAGCGCGACCGCTCTTGATCGAAGTAGTCCCGATTCTCCGAAGCGAGGAATGGCACGGGCATCTCCGCGAGCTGCGTGGTCGCGAAGACGGAGTACATGCGGTAGTAGTCGCGTGTCGGGATGGGGTCGAACTTGTGGTCGTGGCACTTGGCGCAGCGCAGGGGCAGCGACAGGAAGGTCTCGCCGACGCTGTTGGTGATGTCGTCGAGGTAGAGCTGACGGGACGCGACCTTCTGCATCATTCCGGTGTGCTCCCACGGCCCCATGCGCAGGTAGCCCGTGGCGACGCGCTTCTCGGGATTTCCGGGGTCCAGTATGTCCCCGGCGAGCTGCTCGAGGACAAAGCGGTCGTATGGCTTGTCTTGATTCAGCGAGCGGATGACGTAGTCCCGGTAGCGCCATGCGTTCGAGCGCTCCCAGTCGTTGGAGTATCCCGCCGTGTCGGCGTAACGGACGATGTCAAGCCAATGTCTCCCCCACTGCTCGCCGTAGTGCGGGCTCTCGAGGAGGCGGTCGATGACCCTGCGCCAGGACTCGGGCGACTCGTCCTTGAGGAAGGCCTCGATTTCCTCGGGAGTCGGGGGTAGGCCCGTCAGGTCGTAGGTCGCTCTGCGAATCAGGGTCCGCTTGTTAGCCCGAGGCCCGGGGGATAGATTCGCTTGCGCTAGCTTGCGGCTCACGAAGGCGTCGATCGGGTGAGATCCGCCCGACGCAGGCGGACGCACGTCCCGAACGGGACGGAACGCCCAGAGATCCTCGTGCTTGTACCTCCGGTTGGTCCATGTATCGGAGAGTCCGTCGCTCGTGGTGACGACGACGCCGGCGGAAGTGCGAGGGTTGGCGCGATCCTCGGCGATGTACTGGCGCTCAGTATCCTCGTCCGGCCAGGGAGCTCCAGCGTTGATCCAGTCGCGGATCGTCCAGGCCTCTTCCTCGGTGAGACGGTCGTTGTCCTTGGGGGGCATCTGGAGCTTCGGGTTCGATCGCCGCACCGCCTCGTAGAGCAGGCTTGCCCCGGCGTTGCCCGGAACCAAGACTTGCTGGGACGTGGCACCTCCACGGAGCATGCCCTCCAGCGATGTCACGTCCAGCCCGCCAAGGACGGCACTCGGCTCTTCGCCGTGGCAAGCGAAGCACTTCTCGGCGAGGAGTGGTTTCACCTCGAGAGCGAACAGGCGCTCGGCGTCGCTAGACGTCGCACCGCCGAGATGCGGGCTGGCCGCGATGAGAAGGAATGTGCCGAGAGCTTTCTGGAATCGAGTCACGGTGGGGCTCGCTCGCTTCCGCTACATGCTACCAAGACGTCAGTGCCTCGAATGGGTCGAATGCTCTGGTGGTAGCGTTTCTTCGAGCCATCCCCTGCCAGAGTTCGCTCTGCAGGAAGAGTAGAGGGCGCGACCCTCGACGGTTACCGGCGTGCGACTTGGCACGCGGGAACACTGCAGGTGGACGGGCGGCCCCGCGGAGCCCCTCGAGTTGGCGGTCATCCGTCAAGGCGGCGATGTGGGCCGCATCGGCTCCGCGGAGAGTTGACTCGTCTTTGGCCCGCACGCGGTCGAGCAGACCGGCATGCCAGTCGGTTGCATGGAGGGGGGGAGCGTCTCCTCGACTTGGGCCGAAGTCGCTCAGGTGTCGCAATTGAATGAAAATCTCCCTACGGAGTCTGGCGAAACGCTCGCGACCAAGTTCGTCAAGTCCAGATTGTTCCCCTCAAATTGATTCATCATCTAGGAGAAATACTGTAGCCGGACTAATCTTGAATCGCTCCAGTAGATTCTTTGATGTTTCAAGTATTCGATTAGAGTTTGTAGCGGTTTCAATGTAAAGGGTTGTGCCATCGGGGTGATGGATCTCACTTGAGGACTTGAACGGCGTGCCATCAGGGTGACGCGGCTCTGAATTGACCCTACATCTCTTCTGCGCTATTGAGATCATCAGTGGAACCATGCTTTCATTTAACCGACGAGACGAGCCATTGCGCAGTAGAGGACAATATGTCCTTCCAGAACTTTATGTTGTTTGGCTTTTCATCTGGAAACTCAATACAATTCGGAGCCCTCCGTTTAGTGATCTTGAAATCTGAGAGTGGAATCCGAGTAGAATTGCTGCCTCCCTTGGGCATCTCCGGAAGCGAGTCAGACGGCCTTTTGCAGTGTTATCCTCTCGAGAATCTCCAGTGTAACTTGCTTCTATCACATGACCGGATGCGAGATTTTGGTGCCACAGACCCAACATCTTGAGCACAGCGAGATGACCGGAAAATCCGTGATAGAAATCTGTAATACGCAGCGATCCTCAATTGGATTTTGGACGAATACTTTGTACATATTCCATAGATTCCCGTCCGTCAGAGCGACGTATGGAACACCTGCCATGTTTCCATACGACAGCATTTGTTGTCAGTTTCGATCCAATCTTTCGCCCAACTTCTTCGCCTCAACGAAGGCCTTAGGCTTGCCGTCCGGCCCGAGCAACGCGTAGTCTGCCTGCCTACCCTCCACGTCATACTCCACACTCACCTTCGCAGGATCCGAAGTGTCCCACCCCAGCGCATTCAGCAGCGGGTCGACGAGTGCCAAGCGCGTTCGCGCTTCGCTAGTGCTCAGCAAGGCACTGTGGTCTCGAATCCTCTCCGCGAGAGTCCTAATCGTGCGCGAGAGTTCGTCAAGGGACATTTGAAAGGGAATTATATATCTGAGTGCCGACGACGCCATATCCGGCTAGAACTGCTCTGATTGGGGACGTCGGCGTCTAGCTCGGATCTTTCGTGTGCGGCCGAGGTGGGCACCGAAAGGTCGGTTCGTATCTGAATTGCGCCTGCAAGCGGATCTCGCGACGCACGGACTGGAGAGGCCGCCTCGGGCGCCTCGGTGGAACCCGGATTGCCGTGGAGAGGCTCCCCTTCCAGGGCGGCTGCCGGTAGGAATTGTCCGGGCTGAACACCGGTCGCGGCGCGGGATTCCGGATCCGGAGCGCCCTTCGCACCGAGCGTGAAGAGAGGCCGCAGCGGACCGGCCAGGCCGTGCTCGGGCCGCGACCGCGGCCTTGCCGACCAGTTGCCGGTAGGTCAGCGTCCGGCCGACCGGGCCCCGCGCCATGCGCCGCATCCGTTCCGCCGTGTCGCAGTTGCGGGCGTTGCGCCGTCCCGCGAACTCCGTGAGGTAGCGGCCGAGATGACGGACGCTCATCCGGTGACAGGTTCCGTAGAGGCCGCGCTTGAACAGGGACCGGAACGACTCGATGCCGTTCGTATGCGCCGCCCCGCGCACGTACTCGCCGCCGGAGTGCTTGACGCCCTCGTGCGCGAACTCCGCCATGCCGGCGCAGGCCGCCGCCTCGTCGGAGCGGACCTGCGCGCCCGGCGCGACCCGGCCGCGCACGAAGCCCTGCAGATCGCCCTCGGTCGTGCCCGGCAGCGGGCGGGCGGCCACTGCGTTCCTGGCGCGGTCCCGCGCGCCCGCCACGGGGGTCTTGCCGACCGGCCCGCGCCCGGCGCGGGCCTTCTTGCTCTCGTGCAAGAAGCGGGTCCGTGCGCTCGGCAAGACGCACCGCAAGCGGCACGCATCCAAGCGCAACGCCTGCCATCGCAAGTCCACGCGGCTGGTCCGCAAGCACGGAACCCTCGTAGCCGAGGACCTGAACATCGAGACCATGACGCGTTTCGCGCAAGGCACTGTCGAAGCGCCCGGAACGAACGTCAAGCAGAGGGCTGGACTGAATCGCTCGATTCTGGGCTAGTCACGGGGACTGCTGCTAGGGCAGCCTGCGTACAAGGCAGAATGGGCCGACCGCAGGTTTGAGCAAGTCAATCCCGCGCATTCTGTCGCAGCCGTGCCATCGGTGCGTCGATGTGGACGGCTCGAATCGCAGGTGCAAGCGGTACACGTGCAAGCGCTGCGGCCATGCGGCGATGCGGACGTCAACGCTGCGATCAACGTCTTGCAGGCCCTGAACTCGCCTGCGGCAGCTTCCAACCGCGGCAATTGGTCGCGTTGCTGTCGGGAATCGTCTCGGCCAGCAATGACGTTCCTGATTACCCACAAGACTCAGCCAAGGTTAGGAGGCGGTACGGCATGGGCGGGGTGCGCACGGAGGCGTGGAGCAGGCGGGGGACCAGCGCCTCGAGATCGTAGCGGCGGTTGAAGCGGTAGCGGAACTCGGCGAGGTACCGCGGCAGGTGCTTGCCGTCGAACGAATGGCAGGTTCCCGCCAGGGACTGCTTGACGTTCCCCAGCATCGTGCTGACCCGGACGAAGCGGGAATCCGCGCAGCTCCGCTGCCCGCCTCCGGTGACGGTCGGCACGTGCTCGCAGCCGGCGTCGGCCACGCCCCGCAAGCAGGCCGGGCCGTCGGAATGCACCTCCGTGCCGGGCTGCAAGTGCCGCCCGGCCCACGCTGCCAGCGTCTTCTTGCGCAAGCCCGCCACGCTGCTCAGGCGCATCCTTGCCGGCTGGCCGGCGGCGCTGACCTGCACGGCGGCCACGAACGGCGTCTTGCCCGTCGCGCCCGCGCTTGCCGCCGCTCCGCTCCCCGCCCCGGTAGGCGTCGTCCGCCTGCACGATGCCGCCCGGCGGCACGCGCTCGTCGCGCTCCTTCATCACTTGCAAGAGCTTGTGCTTCATCTTCCAAGCCGTGTTCCGGCTGACCCCCAGCTGCCGCGCCAGTTCCAGCGACGAAACGCCGTGCTTGCCCTGCGTCAGCAGGTGGAGCGCCAGGAACCGGACGGTCAGCGGCAGCTTGGTGGCGGCGAAGATCGTGCCGGCGACCAGGGAGGTCCGGCGGTGGCAGGCATGGCACTGCCGGAGCTTGCGGGAGCGGATGCGGCAGTGCCGGCGGGAGCCGCACTCCGGGCAGCGGAAGCCGGCCGGCCAGCGGGCCTTGAAGACGGCCTGCTCGCATTGCCCCTCGCTGCCGTAGCGCTGCAGGAACTTGCCCGGGCTGAGTCCCTTCTGGAATTGCACGCGATTGCGTTTCATCAGCTATCCCCTTTCCTGTCAGAGGTTTCCGACCTCCTTCAGTATAGCATATCCTCGGCTGACGTTCATTGGTAATCAGGATGACGTTTGACGCGTTCAGTACCTGCGTTTCCCGACTTCCCGAGACCCTCCTTGACGAAGCGCCGGTTGGCGTGCTCGATCATGCGCGGGGCGTCACGTCCATGCCGCGGTCACGCGGGCCAGCGTGCCCGAGCAGCGGTCCGTGCGGGAGGCGTGCGACACCAGTTCCCGCGCATACCCCGGACGCTTGCTCATGCGTGTAGGACTCGGTAAGCGGTGCCGTTCTTCCGATCCTCGATCCTGCAAGGGAAGCGCGATGACGCACCGGTGTCGAGAATCTCGTAGGCTCTCCCAAGTCTCGCGTCGGTCCGAACCCTGGGTTGTACCGGATTACTATGCTCGCGACCCCGAGTCTTGAACGCCGAGAACCTGGCTCGCCAGCAGTCCGATCCCCACGCAGCTCAGGATTCCCACGGCACCGTACAGGAAGAAGTGCAGGTCCGTGTGCTGCTGGACCCAGTAGAGAACCACCACGCTGGATACTGCGCCGGTGATCGCTCCCGCTCCGTTGGCCCTCCGGAAGAACATGCCCAGCGCGAACAAGCCCGCGAGCCCTCCGCCGAGGAGGCCCATCATGCCTTGGAACGCGTCCCACAGCGACCCGATGTTGAACGTCGCGAGCGCGATCGACGTCGCCGTTGCCAGAACACCCAGTCCGGCAGTGAGCCACCGCGCCAGCGCGAGCCTACGGCGGTCGCTCGAGGCGGGCCGGAAGCGCGCGTAGAAATCCGTGACCAGCGCGGCCGACACGCTGTTCAGGCTGCTGTCGAGCGTTGACATCGAAGCGGCGAAGACGGCGGCGATCAGGAGGCCGGCGATGCCGGAAGGCAGCTGCTGGGCAATGAACAGCGGAAAGATCGAATCGGTAGGCAATGCTGGATCCAACAACTCCGGATTCGCGCGGTAGAAGGCCCACAGCCCTGTGCCAAGCAGGAATAGAGTCAGCGTCGAGGGGATGAGCAGGACGGCATTAGTCCAGATGGAACGCGCCGCGGCCTTCTCGTCCTTGGTGGTGAAGTACCGCTGCACCACGGCTTGATCCGAAGTGTAGGGCACGAGATTCATGAACAGGTTGCCGACGAGCACGACCCAGACCGCTGTGGTTGTCCAGTCCCACGACCAAGTCACGATGTGGAACTTGTCATACTCCTGCCCGGCCGAGAGCAGTCCGGACAGCCCGCCGTCCATGCTTCCCAACAGAATGACCAAGCTCAGGACCGCCCCTCCGTAGAGCACGAATACCTGGGTGACGTCCGTCCAGATCACCGCTTTGATGCCGCCCATCACCGTATACAGCGTTGCCAGCACGCCCATCACCAAGATGCACGAGTAGACGCTGATCCCGGTCACTGTCGAGAGAGCGATCGCCGGTAGGAACATCACGATCGCCATCCGGCCGAGCTGGTAGAGCACGAACGAAAGGCTCGCGTAAATCCGGACCGGCAGATTGAAGCGGCTCTCGAGGTACTCGTAGGCGCTGGTCATCTTCACGCGCCGGAAGTGCGGCAGGTAGAGGTAAACGACCGGAAAGGCGAGCAGGATGATGCTCAGCTGCACTAGGATGTAGATCCAGTCCGTGGCGTAGACCTTGGCGGGTACCGCCATGAAGCTGATCGACGACAGCTGGGTCCCGTAGATCGACAGGCCCGTAGCCCACCACGGCATGCTCCGGCCCCCGAGGAAGAAGTCCTCCGTGCTGGACCCTTGGCGCGCGAAGTAGATGCCCATCATGACGAGTGCCGCGAAGTAGCAGGCCAGCGCGGTGTAGTCGAGCGTCGAGAAGCCAGAAGGCTCGGCGACGAGGTGCGCCGCGAAGACCGGCGTCGCCGGAGTGCCGGGCTCCGCGGGTTTGCCCGCGGCCACTAGGGTGCCGCCCCAGTCCACGGCGATCATGCGCTCGGCCCCTGCGGGCAGCTCTCCCTGACTCACCCACGTGTCAGTCAACACGTGATAGGCCATCGCGCGCAGCGGCCTACCGGTTCCGTCCGATGAGTTTCCTACCGAGGCGATATGAGTCGGGCCAAGTGGTACCGTCTGGCCCGAGGCGGGTGCCGGGCGGTCCGCGACGCGCGTCCAGCCGGCGCCCGGGACGAACTTGTAGCTGTCCGCGAGCGGTCGTGCACGCTCGTCGTTGCTCGCCGGAGCGGGCGCCGCCCCGCCCAGAAGAAACAGGGCTCCCTCCCTCGCCGTCAGACCGACAGACACGCGAGGCGTCGCGGGCAGCGGGGACGCGATCTCCCATGCAGGCCGGACCGCGTTCAGGTCGAGCACCAGCATGTCGCTGGTCGGCTCTCCGTCGGTGCCTCGACCGCAGGCCAAATAGACTGCCCCGTCCAGCATCGCTGCGCTCGCGAGGGATCTGGCACCGGGCAGCGGCGGCAGGGGCTGGAACCGCAGCTCGTCCCCCTCGAAAACCACGCGATAAGCAGAATCGCGACCCTCCGCGCCAGCACCCGCGGAGCCCCCCGCGAAGACGGCGAACGTCCCCGCCGACGCGGACGCCCCGAATGCCGTGGGCTGGGGTAACGGCGTGGTCTTGCGCCAGCTGCCGTCTGGGGATTCGAGCACCCAGACGTCCGCCATGGCGGTCCACGCCCCGCTCTCGTCGGCGCTTGCGGGGCCGTTGACGCCCCCCGCCACCACCAGCTTCTGGTCAATTACGGCAGCGAATGCGCCCTCGGCACCGCCGGGTAGCGGCAGGGCCTGCAATCCGGTCCACTCCAAGTCCGCTCCTTGGAGTGCCCCGGGGGCGCACGCGGCGATCAGCAATGCAACGGCAATAGCTCGCACTTTCCGCCTCCGGGTCTTCAGATCTTCTGTTCCTTCCATCTGCCGCGGCGAAACAGTACGTAGCCGATGACCATCCAGGTTGCTCCGGAGACCACTAGGGAATAGTAAACCCCCGTGACGCCGATGCCCATGGGCTTGGCCAGAGCGTAGGCGAGGGGCAGCTGCCAGCACCAGTAGCAGAAGAAGTTGATCCAGGCCGGGGTGGCCGTATCGCCGGCTCCGTTGAACGCTTGGCCGAACACCATCGAGAACCCCGCGAAAATGTATCCCGCGCTGAGGATCCTGAGGCTCTCGACACCCCGCCCGATGACACCGGCGTCCAAGGTGAACACTTCGATGAGCGGCCTCGCGAAGGCCGCGAAGACGATCGCGATCACTCCCAGCATCGCGAAGTTCACGAAGCCCGTCAGCAGGACGGCGCGCTCGGCCCTGTCCGGCTTGTCCGCCCCGAGACTCTGGCCGACCAAGGTCGCCGCAGCATTGCTGACGCCCCACGATGGCAGGATCGCGAAGTGAATCAGTCGCAGCGTGATGGTGTAGCCGGCGAGCACGGTCTCCCCGAACAGAGCAATGATCCGGGTCACGCCCAGCCACGCCGCGGTTCCCACGAAGAACTGGACCATCCCCGTGACGGAAACCCGCAGCAGGCTGACTAGAACCGAGGGAGCCCATCGCATGGACTCCCTGCTGATCGCAACGCGGCCCGTGCCCCGTACCAACTTCGCCAGCTGGTAGGCGACCCCGACGCCGCGGCCGACTGTCGTGGCCAAGGCCGCGCCGAACAGCCCGAGCCTCGGGACAGGGCCGAGGCCGAAGATCAGGAGCGGATCAAGCGCGATATTGATGATGTTGGCAAGCCACAGGGCGCGCATGGCCACCGCGGCATCTCCGGCTCCCCGGAATATCGCGTTGTTGAGGAACAGCAGGAAAATCGTGACGCTTCCTGCGAAGAGCACGGCAGTGTAGCGGTAGCCCTCGACGATCGCTTCCGTGCCCCCCATCCAGCGCAGCATCTGGGGCGCGAGAAGGGCGCCGACGATGCTCACGGGCACGGCTCCCAGCACGCCGGCCAGCACGGCCTGCCAGGCCGCCAGGCCCGCGCCGGCCGGGTCGCCTTCGCCGATACGCCTCGCGATCATGGCAGTCGTGCCCATCGACAGGCCCATCACGATGGCGAATACCAGAATGATCAGCGAGCCAGTCAGGCCGACGGTTGCGACCGCCGCCGACCCGAGCTTGCCGACAAAGAAGATGTCGACGAGCCCGAAAGTGGACTCCATGACCAGCTCCAGCATCATGGGGATCGCAAGCAGCACGATCGCCCGTGTAAGCGGAACTTGGGTATAGTCTTCCCGAGACCCCCGGATAGCGTCCGGAACGGCTCGCCAGAGCGAGCCCGGGCTGTCGCTCGGGGGGCCGCCCCGCTCTCCGCGCCGTTCTTCTCGTCCCATGCGGAGTGGCGGAAATGGCCGGGGAGCAGCTCCGAGCCTCATTGTCACACAGCGTCGGCCGTTGCAGGCGCGGGCCCAAGCCGCGCGCCGCTCTCGCGGCCTTCCGAGCGGTATTCGAAGGATTAGCCGGCGCCCTTGGCCGGACGGATGCCGAGGGACCGCATCTTGCGGTGCAGGTTGCTGCGCTCCAGGCCCAGCGCCGCCGCCGCCTTAGTGACGTTGCCGCCGGTCGCCTGCAGGGCGCGCTCCACGTAGTCGCGCTCGTAGGCCTCTCGCGCTTCTTTCAGGCTCGAGAACCCGGGCTGCACGGATCGCGCCTCGCGCCCGCTCTGACTCGTGTCCGGCAGCTGGCGCGCGCTGACCTCCGCCCCGGAATGGAGAATCACGATGCGCTCCATGAGGTTGCGCAACTCGCGGACGTTTCCCGGCCAGACCCGGGCCAGCAGTCGGTCTATGGCGGACTTGAGCAGGCGCTTGGGCTTCCGTCCGTACGCCCGGGAGAACTCGTCGATGAAGTGCTGCGCCAGCACGGGCACGTCCTCCAAGCGGTCGCGCAGCGGCGGGACGTGGAAGGGCACGACGTTCAGCCGGTAGAAGAGATCCTCCCGGAAGTTTCCCTTCGCAATCTCCCCGTCGAGATCCTTGTTCGTGGCCGCGATGATCCGCACGTCCACCTCCACCGTGCGGCCGGATCCCACCGGCTCGAAACTCTGCGCCTCGATCACTCGGAGGACCCGCGCTTGGGTCTTCAGGCTCATGTCGCCCACTTCGTCGAGCAAGAGCGTTCCACCGTCAGCTAGCTGGAATTTCCCGGTCTTGTCGCTGTTCGCCCCCGGCAGGGACCCGCGGAGGTGACCGAACAGCTCGCTCTCGATGCGGTCCTCGGGGATGGAGGCGCAATTCACAGTCACGAACGGGCCCCCGGACCGCTGACTGGCCGCGTGGATGGCGTGTGCGACGAGTTCCTTGCCGGTACCGCTCTCGCCGAAAATGAGGACTCTGCCGTTGGTCGGGGCCATTAGGAGGATCTCCTGCCGCACCGCCTTCATCGGCACGCTGTCGCCGATGATCCGGTGCTTGGCCCGCAACTCGCCCCGCATGGACGCGTTCTGGGCGAGCAGGGTGTGGTGTTCCATCGCGTTGCGGACTGCTAGGGAGACCTTGGCGACCGAGAGCGGCTTCTCGAGGAAGTCGCGCGCTCCCAGCTTGGTGGCCCGGACGGCGCTCTCGATGCTGCCGTGCCCCGAAATCATCACTACGACCGGCCTGCGCCGCGCGTCCATCTCGCCGATACGCTCGAGCGTTTCGAGCCCGTCGATGCCGGGCAGCCAGACATCCAGCAGGACCACCCCGAAGGAGCGCACGGGCAGCAGTTCGAGGCAGCGCTCTCCGCTCTCGACGGCCTCCGCGTGGTAGCCCTCGTCCTCGAGCACCCCCGCGAGTGTTTCGCGGATGCCGGGCTCGTCGTCGACGACCAGAACGTGGCCTGCGCTCGGACCTGTCACGCAGTGACCTCCTGCAGCTCGGGTGTCTCCGAGGAAATCGCCGGCACTTCGATCACGAAGCGGGATCCGCTGGGCTGATTGTTCTCGACCCGGATCGTGCCGTGATGGTCCTGCACGATGCTCCTGACGATCGAGAGGCCGAGCCCCGTGCCTCGCTCCTTGGTCGAGAAATACGGCTGGAATAGCCGCTGCTTGTTCTCGGGGGAAATCCCGGGACCGGAGTCGGCGACCGTTAGCTCGACGCCGCTGCGATCCGGCGTGGCGCGGACGGACACTACGATCTCCTTTACCCAGCAGTCCTGGAGGACTTCCGCGGCGTTGTCGATGAGGTTGATCACAGCCCGCTTGAACGGCTCGGGATCGACCCGCGCCGGGGGCGCGTCCGGATCCGGGTCGACGGAGATGCGCACGTCCGAGAGTCGGCCCTCAAAGACGGCCGCCGCGTCGCGGGCCAGCCCGTTAAGGTCCGTCGACTCGGGGTGGAAGGACGGGAACCGCGCTAGGTCGGAGAAGCTGTCCACGAGGGCTCTCAGGGACTGGACCTCCCGGTCGATCGTGCGCGTGGATTGCGCGAGACGGGCTCGGATCGCCGCCCTCTCGGACGAGTCTTCAGTCTCTTCGAGCCGGTCCAGGAGGCGGTCGATGCGCCCTGCCGCGAGGGCCACGGGGGTCAGCGGGTTCTTGATTTCGTGAGCAACGCGCCTTGCGACTTCCTGCCATGCCTCCGAGCGCTGGGCTCGCATGAGTTCCGTGGTGTCCTCCAGCACAACGACGAATCCGTGGCGGCTCTGACCGGAGTCGAGGGAGGAGACGGTGACATTGAGATGCATCGGACGGCCTCGGCGCTCGACCTCGAAGTCGCGCGTCGCGACGCCCGTGCGCCGTGCGCTGCTGAACATGTGCTCGAAAGCGGACCGGTCCGCCCCGTGCAGCAGCTCCGAAATCGATTGCAGCGCCTCGATCTGGCTCGGCTGGGCGATTAGGCGGGCCGACTCGTTGAACTTGAGAATGCGTCCGGTCTCGTCGACGGACACCACCCCGGGCTTGATGCTCTCGAGGATCGCGTTGATCAGGCGCCGGCGCTCCTCAAGCTCGGCGTTGGCGCGCGCCAGTTCGTGATTGCTCTCCTCGAGTTGGCTGGTCTTGCCTTCGAGGGCCTGGCTCATGCTGTTGAAGGAGTCGACCAGCGCGGCCAGTTCGTCCGTCGCCGCGGTCTTGATCCGGTAAGCCAGGTGCCCTCCGGCTAGCTCGTCCGTGGCCGTGACAAGGGCCCTGATCGGCCGGACGATCAGCTTGGACGCGAACTGGGCCAGCCACACGGCGATGAAGAGCATGAAGATCGTGATCAGCGCCAGGATGTAGGCGTAGTTGCGCCAGACGACGGGGCGGGCGGCCTCGAGCTGCTGCCATTCCTGCACTTGTGCCCGCATGAATTCTTGCTCCCGCAGGACTTCGCCCGGAATCCTGCGTGCGGCCACGGCGAAGCCGGATGCGGACGGCAAGCGAGCGGTCGCGCAGATCCAGCCATCGGCGAGGGCGGCTGCCGCCGCTCCGGCGCTGCCCGGAGCGATCGCGCGCACTGATTCGGGCACGGAAGATCCCTCCCGGGTGACTTCCTGCGCTCCGCCTTCCGTTCCGACCGGACGCAGCGCTAGGTAGTCCGTGCGCGTTTGCCGCAGCAAGTCGCGTACCGCAAGCGTCGGCTCGCCCGGCGCCTCGGCTGCCAGCCGTTCGGCGACGGCGCCCAAGTCCGCCACGCTTTCTTGGTTGGCCCGTTCCATGAGCCGCTCGGCGCTGCGGAGCACCTCCACTGTCCGCTGCGAGAACCACTTGTCGACGTTGCGGTTCAGCAGCACGATCGAGTAGTGCAGGTGCAGGGCGATCGGCGCGACGGCGAGCGCGAGCATGCCGCAGACGAGCTTCGTCCGGATCCGCGATCCCAGCTTGTTGGCCCGGCGCTCGAAGTAGAGCTTGACCAAGCTGCGGAAGAGCATGAAGCCGAGCGCGATCGTGCCGAACACGACACACGTCGACAGAGCCCAGAGGACGAAGGTGACCGCGGGGCTCTCGGGGCGGAATCCGCCGAAATTCAGCGACGTCAGCCAGAAGCACAGGGCCAGCAGGGCCGTGAGGGCCACGCCCCACGCGGCCGGCGACAGAATCTCCTCGCCCTTGCGCTTGCTCAAGTCCAGCTATATCGTAGCGTCCGGGCCGGGTTCCTTGCGGGATGGAGGCCGTGCGCAGCCTCCGGCAGGTTGCCCCCGAGCGTTCCACGCTCGAGGCCGCGCTCCGCGCCATCGTGCTGCGGCACTGTCGAACGGGGTGCGCTTTGGTCGCGGCGGCGTGTCGCTCACGCCACACGCAACCCGCGTGCGGCACATGGTGGTCAGCTGCGCTGCGGGCGGGCGGGCGGCGATGCCGGCCTACTCGCGAATTCCGGAAACGGAGTCCGTGTATTGGCTGACGGCGGCCCGGTCGTACCCCAGTTCCTGCAGGATTTCCTCTGTATGCTCCCCCGTCACGGGCGGCAGCCGCCGGGCAGATGGACGCTCGCCGTCGAACTTGACCGACATCTTGAGGTCGCGGTAACCGGGGATCCGCGGGTGGGGCTCCGCCTCGAAGATCCGACTTGCCTTGACTTGCGGGTCGTCCACCACCTGGGCAATGTCTTGGATCGGAGAGCAGGGAACGCGGTGCGACTTGAGCAGCCGGTCCAAGTCGCTGGTGGCGAATTCCTGCGTTCGTGCCGAGAGCGTGCGGCGCAGGGTCGCGCTGTGCGCGACGCGTGCGGGGTTGTCTTTGAACTTGGGGTCGTCCGCGGCCCCGGAAATCCCGAGCGCCTCGCACAGCCGCCGGAAGATGCCGTCCGTTCCGCCGCAGATCATGATTTGGCCGTCCTTGGTGGGGAAGGCCTCGTACGGGGCCACCATGGTGAGGCCCGTGCCCATCCTCCGAGGCACGACCCCGCTGGCGAGGTAGGTCATCATGTGGTACCCGATCCAGCCGAGGGAGGTGTCGAGTAGCGAGCACTCGACATGCGAGCCGACATTCTCGGTGTCGCGCTTGCGCAGGGCCGCGAGCACCCCCAGGGCGATCAGGTTCCCGGACCCGATATCCACTACCGAACCGCCCACGCGAGCGGGTGGTCCGTCCGGCTGGCCGGTGATCGACATGATCCCGCTGTAGGCTTGCAGCAGAGGGTCATATCCCGGTGCGTTGGCATGCGGTCCCTCCGAGCCGTAGCCCGTCAGCGATGCATAGATCAGACGAGGGTGCTTGCGCCTGACGTTTTCGTAGCCGAACCCGAATTTCTCGATGACTCCCTTGCGGAAGGCTTGCACCAGGACGTCGGACCGCGTGACCAGCCGTTCGATGACTTCGCGCCCCTCTTCGGTCCGCAGGTCGACGACGATGCTCCGCTTGTTGCGGTTGAATGCGAGGAAGAGCGGCGCGTCACCGTCCCAGAACGGCGGGCCCCACCTGCGGGCGGGGTCGCCGCCGGGCGGTTCCACCTTGATCACGTCGGCCCCCAGATCGCCTAGGACTTGTGTCGCCTGCGGCCCGGCGATGTTCTGAGAAAGGTCGAGTACCCGAATGCCGTCGAGAATCATGCGTTTCCGTCTGCGGCTGTTTGGGGCTCGGTCCTAGCGATTCCCAATGACTCGCGCTGCGGCCCGGCCTAGGTGGCGACCGCCTTCTCTCATCCCCGAACGAACGTCCTGGTGCGTTCCTGCGGCAGCCTGTGCGGGTTGGCTTTGAACCGGGTCGCAAAATGACGAACGCGTCCAGCACGCCATTCCGATGTGCCCAGGCAACATCCTATCGTATCGCGACCTCGTGCGCTGAACGATACGGCGTGGCGCGACCTAGCTGCCGCCCCCGCAGGTGCTTGGAGATAGCACTGGACGACCGGCTCGCCATCGCCCGTCCGGGCTTGCCGTTCATGAAGGCTGCCGACGGTTTCGGATTTCCTTCGCCGGACCTTGCGCGACGCGCGCACCAACCGCTCAAGTTGCCTTATCTGTTGTCCATATCCAAGAATTGAAAGCAAGATTCCAACTTAATGGAGTTATGCATCGTGATTCATAAATTAGGGTTATATAACGGAATGAAATGGGGGATTAGTAGATTTGAATAAGAGCCGATTCAAGCGACGCAATTGGTATATCATGACAGATCAGAGTCTCATCTATACCTGATTACCCACAAGACTCAGCCAAGATTAGGAGGCGGTAAGGCCTGGGCGGGGTGCGCACGGAGGCGTGGAGCAGGCGGGGGGCCAGCGCCTGCAGATCGTAGCGGCGGTTGAAGCGGTAGCGGAACTCGGCGAGGTAGCGCGGCAGGTGCTTGCCGTCGAGCGAATGGCAGGTTCCCGCCAGGGACTGCTTGACGTTCGCCAGCATCGTGTCGACCCGGACGAAGCGGGAATCCGCGCAGCTCCGCTGCCCGCCTCCGGTGACGGTCGGCACGTGCTCGCAGCCGGCGCCGGCCACGCCCCGGAAGCAGGCCGGGACGTCGGAATGCACCTCCGTGCCGGGCTGCAAGTGCCGCCCGGCCCACGCTGCCAGCGTCTTCTTGCGGAAGCCCGCCACGCTGCTCATGCGCATCCTTGCCGGCTGGCCGGCGGCGGTGACCTGCACGGCGGCGACGAACGGCGTCTTGCCCGCCGCTCCGCGCCCGCGCTTGCCGCCGCTCCGCTCCCCGCCCCGGCAGGCGTCGTCCACCTGCACGATGCCGGCCAGCGGCACGCGCTCGTCGCGCTCCTTCATCACTTGCAAGAGCTTGTGCTTCATCTTCCAAGCCGTGTTCCGGCTGACCCCCGGCTGCCGCGCCAGTTCCAGCGACGAAACGCCGTGCTTGCCCTGCGTCAGCAGGTGGAGCGCCAGGAACCAGACGGTCAGCGGCAGCTTGGTGGCGGCGAAGATCGTGCCGGCGACGAGGGAGGTCCGGCGGTGGCAGGCGTGGCACTGCCAGAGCTTGCGGGAGCGGATGCGGCAGTGCCGGCGGGAGCCGCACTCCGGGCAGCGGAAGCCGTTCGTCCGCCGTCCGGCCAGCGGGCGTTGAAGACGGCCTGCTCGCATTGGCCCTCGCTGCCGTAGCGCTGCAGGAACTTGCCTAGGCTGAGTCCCTTCTGGAATTGCACGCGATTGCGTTTCATCTGCTAGCCCCTTTCCTAGCAGAGATTTCCGACCTCCTTCAGTATAGCATATCCTCGGCTGACGTTCGTTGGTAATCAGGCATCTATATGTCAGATTGATTCTGAAGCGATTGTATTAGCGCTTGATGCAATCTATCGAAGTCTCCTCTGTTTACTCTAAGGCGGATACTCCTGTTGCCTTGAGTGATCGATACGAACCGTACAGTCTTCTTGCGAAGTGCGGTGATTGCATCTGTAGCTACTGTAGCTCCTATTCCACCTATTAATAGCCAACGGCGGACGTTACCGAAAATTCTGTCACCCCTGTCAATCAACGAATTCGCGTCGTCAGATCTGCAGTTGTAAACTCTCTATTCTCATTTGTTCGTACTGGATTGAGCTTTGGTTCACTGGTGTTGAACCTCTTGCGTTTGCGATCTGCTTATTTGCTTCTTCTATGTCTAGTCGAGCGTCTAGAATTTCCTGCCCATACTGCTCTGATTCCTCCTCCCAAAGTGGCTGAACATAGCGATTATAAGCAAAGTATGTTGCGCCGAAGAGTGCCCCAACAATAGCTGTCGCTATTATGGCTGCTTTCCCGCGACGTCGGACCGCCGTTCCGCTCTCGATACGTCCCGAGTCGAAACTGGCGACCAAGGTTCTTTGCTTGCCGGCCCTAGGGGAGTACACTTCGACAGTGCTGGCGTCAACCACGAAGGCGGCCCTGCGCCACTTTCCGTCGGGAGTCTGGTACGCTGCCTTTCCCGACGAGAAGGTCTCTGCTTGAAGTGAAGCTGCTACTAAGACGCTCGCGACGATGACGGTAGCCCCCCGGATGATGCACGGCCACGCGGATGGGTCGGCAGGCCGAGTTGAACTCCCGAACGGAATTACACTGCTTAGTACGCTAGCCAATGGCGGAGTGGCGAAGCGCGAATGCGGGACTGCCGCCCGTGCTCGGGTGAACGTGCTGAAGCGGTGACGAGAGGTGCGACAGGGCGAGGTGCGACAGGGCATGGTCGGAATTCAATGGCGGATGGCTACGCAGGACGACAACGAGATCGTGCGGCCGATCATGCCGTAGAGCGGTCGGCTTGGTGGCCGGTCGCGGAGATCCCGGACCCGCATCCGGTAGGGAAGGGGGCGCCTGCCCGCACGGCGTGCGCGCCGCTCTCGGCTCATGCGAGCACCTCACGGATCACGTGTCCATGCACGTCGGTCAGCCGACGGTTGATGCCGTTGTGGTACCAAGTCAGCTTCTCGTGGTCCAAACCCAGCAGGTGCAGCATGGTCGCGTGGAAGTCATGCACGGTTGAGACGTTCTCCACGGCCGCGGAGCCAAGCTCGTCGGTCGCGCCATAGCTGACGCCTCCGCGGATGCCCGCACCGCTGAACCAGACCGTGTAGGCGTTCGGGTTGTGGTCGCGCCCGACGGTGCCCTGCTGGTGGGTCGGCATGCGGCCGAACTCGGTGACCCAGACCACCAGAGTGTCGTCGAGAAGCCCTCGCGACCGCAGGTCGCGGAGCAGGGCGGCGGTCGGTTGGTCCAGGATCGGGCAGTGCCGTTCGTAGTCGGCCTTCAGCGTCTTGTGCGCGTCCCAGTTCAGCAGGCCGTCCACGCCCGAGGCGCGGGACGCGCAGAACAGGCTGACGAAGCGTACTCCTCGCTCCAGCAGGCGACGCGCGAGCAGGCAGTTGCGGGCGTACTCAGCTTTCAGCCGGTCCGGGCTGTCCGCTCCGTAGAGCGCACGAGTCGCCTTGGTCTCCCGCGACAGGTCGGTGACCTCCGGAGCCGACATCTGCATGCGGGCCGCGAGTTCGTACGAGGCGATGCGGGCCCGGAGATCCTCGTCTCCCGGGTGCCGCTCCGCGTGCCTCCGGTTCAGGAATCCCAGGAAGTCCCTGGTCGCTTCGTCCCTCTGCGCCGGGATCTCCGCCGGGCGGTCCAGGTTGCGGATCGGCTCTTGGGCGTTGAAGACGATCGCCTGATGCTCGGCGGGCAGGAAGCCGGCGCCCCAGTTGGCAGGGCCTGCCGGCGGGATTCCCCGGATGTCCGGAATGGCGACGTACGCGGGCAGGTTGCTGTTCGCCGAGCCGAGCGCGTAGCTGGCCCAGGATCCGGCCGAGGGGAAGCCTTCGAGGCTGAATCCCGTGTTCATCAGCACGCAGGCGGGGCCGTGGGTGTTGGTCTTCGACTGCATCGAGTGGACGAAGGCGATCTCATCTGCCAGCTTCCCGATCTCGGGCAGCATTTCGGTCAGCATCTTGCCGCTCTGCCCGCAGGGCTTGAAGTCCCACGGCGAGCCCATCAGCGCCCCGTTCTTGCCTTGGAAGGTGACGGCGTCCATTGCCGCCGGGGCCGGCTGCCCGGATCGTCTCTGCAATTCCGGCTTGTGGTCCCACAGGTCGATGTGGGAGGCCGCGCCCGGGCAGAAGATCTGGAGCACTCGCTTCGCTTTGGGCTCGAAGTGCGTGCGTGCGCCTTGGGCGCTGGCGGCGTCCGGCAGGAGCGAGGCCAGCGCCAAGCCTTGGAGACCCGTCACGAAGCCCCCGAGCCACTCCCTGCGCGTCGCCAGCCCTGCCATGCGATGCTCTTCCGTGGGCGCTCTCAGTATCGCACACTGAGTAGGCCGCGGACAGCGCTCGCCGGGCCTCCGGACGGATCGAGGCCGTGGCGGCCCGGGACCGCTCGACGGGGCGGATACGCAATGGCCCGGCCGGAGTCCGCGGCAGGCAGCCGTGCCTGCTTGCGCTAAGCTGTCTGTGCAAGCTCGGGCGGTTCGCGCCGGGAGTCTCCGGAAGGCGTCCCCTTTCAGAGGCAGCGCTTGCAGGAGCCACGGGATGGAAGCCGCACGAACCAACGATGGCGCGTCGAGTCTCGCGCTGGGCCACCGCCTGCATCGGGCAGCCGCGCCCATGCTTGTTCCCGCCAGTGCCTTGGGTCTGGCGGGCGCGGTTGCGCCGAGCGACCGGATCAACGTCGCCGGGCTGGGCATCGGGGGACGCGGCGAGCGCGATCTGGAGTCCTTCCTCATGCAGGACGACGTGCAGTTCCGGGCGATTTGCGACGCCCGCAACGAGCGTCGAGAGGCCATCAAGTCGAAAGTCGACCAGCACCACGGCAACAACGACTGCGTCATGTACGCCGACATGCACGAACTGTGGGACCGCAAGGACATCGACGCCGTGCTGATCGCCACCGGCGACCGCTGGCACACGCTCCTGTCCATCCTCACGGCGAAGTACGGCAAGGACGTCTACTGCGAGAAGCCGTGCTCGATGACCATCGCCGAGAGCCGTGCCTTGGCGGACGCGTTCCACCGGCTGGGCCGGGTGTACCAAGCAGGCACGCAGCGGCGCAACGGAACGAACTTCGAATTCTGCATCGACCTAGCGCGCGAAGGCAAGCTGGGGGACCTGAAGGCGCTTCATGCGAATGCCGCTCCCGGGGACCGCTACACTCCCCTCACGACGCACGATTGGCTGCCAGCGGAGCCGGAGCCGGCCAAGAGCGTCGTCGACTGGGACCGCTGGCTCGGCCCGGCTCCCTGGCGGCCGTACAATTCGCTCTACGTAAAGAGCAGATGGCGGGGGTATTTCGACTTTCACGGCGGGGGGATTCTCGAATGGGGATCCCACACTGTGGACCTCTGTCACGCCGCCGCCGGTCTCGACGAGACCGCGCCCGTGCATTTCGTGCCGCACCGCCCGGAGGGCGTGAGCCCGTATTCGGTGGATTTCCGGTACGCGAACGGCTTGGATCTAGTTCTGCGCGACACCGGCTGGGAGGGCCTGGGCGCGTGCGCCGTGCGGTTTGAAGGCGGCGACGGGTGGGTGCAGACCGGGGATGCCGGTATCGTCGAGACCTCGGAGAGCTTGCGACAGCACCGGAAGACCTTCGAGGACGCCCGAGAGGCCACTACACGACACGTCCGGGACTTCCTGAACTGCGTCAAGTCCCGGGGCGAGACCCGGGCGAACGCCTTGGCGGCGTGCCAGACGCACATCGCCTGTCACGCCGCCTACATTGCGTACCAGCTCGGGGAACCTCTGGAATTCGACCCTTCCACCGACAGTTTCCCCGCGAACGAGCAGGCGAATCGCATGCGGTCGCGGGCCATGCGCGAGCCTTGGCGGCTGGCTTAGAGGAGGCACGGATGCTGAGACGCACGTTTCTTGCCGCTGCAGGGGCGCTCGCGGCCGCGGCCGCCCGCTTGAGAGGGCAGACCCGCGCCGAGCTGACCCGGCTCGCAGACCAGCAGCTCGCTGTGACGCCGTACAAGTCCGCCGAGATCATGCAATTGGATACGCCCGCCTTGGTCGGCATTCTCAACCACGCGGATTCCGAGGACTTCGCCAAGGCCAAGGCCTGCCAGCGACTGGCCGTTGTCGGAGACGAGCGGGCCGTGCCTGCGGTGGCGTCCCTGCTCGGCGATCCGAGTCTCGGGCACTATGCGCGGACGGCGCTGGAGCCCATGCCTGGGTCGGCGGCTGACAAGGCGCTGCGCGATTCGCTCGCGAGACTCCAAGGCAGTCTGCTGGTCGGTGCGATTCATTCCATCGGGACGCGCCGCGATCCCGACGCGCTGACTGCCCTGGCTAGGCTTCGGAAGTCCGACGACGGGAGCGTAGCGGCTGCCGCGAGTTGGGCGATCAATCGGATCCGGCGTCCCTAGCACTTGCCGCAGGCCCTGCCCGGCGAGATCGCTTGTCGCGGCGCGAGCCACAGAATCACGGCACGGTTCGCCATTCCCCCGCCACCCCCGGCTACTTCGGAGCAGGGTCCCGTTTTCGGAAGCCGTTCGCGTTCGACAGCTGAGACACCTGCGACACCGGATTCCTCTCCGGACTGCGAGGAGGCCGGGCCGGCAACGTCAGAGCTCCGCGGACATCCAAGCCTCGGATTCACGGACATCGACGCACCTACGGGCACCTCACCCTTTCGCGGTGTGACGCCTAGTCCATTGGAATCACGAGACTCACCGTCCTAGGGCGGAGCCGGATCGGCACATGGCGCTCTCGAGCGCCCCAGAGCCTTTGCCTGAGTCTAGGCCGCTGAAGGCACGCTGCCTTCAGCAGCCGCCTTGCCGGACCCGGTGGCAGGCAGCCTGACCGTTTGGCTGGGGCATCGGTCTACGCGGGCCCCTGCGGGGGCGCTTGGGTCGCCGATCGCTGAGGTCAATCTTGCGCCGACGGCTAGTTTCGTAGGGAACTGCGGCTAGTCCACAAGCTTCCGCCGGCCTGCCCGGTGCATCCGGACACCCCGCCCTAGCCCATCGACAGGGGTGCCGAGCCACTAATCATGGACTGGTCGACATCGTCCCTGTTCGGGAATCCAGGCCCACACTCCGGCACCGTCCAGTACTGGCCCACACTGTGTAGGCCCTCGGGCCTGCCAGCGCCGCGGTGTCCGTGGCAGGTGGTCGGCCCGTGCGAGTTCCCTCCACGCGCCGAGAAGCTCCCGCTCCGGACGCGGCGCGCGAGACCAAGGTCACCGCGGCCATCCCCCCGCTGCTTGCCGGATCCAGTGACTTGAATCCGCCGGAGATCCCTGAGGGCGGCTGAATCGGTCTCAGAAGACGTAGAGGAACTCGTTGGAATTGAGGACTGCCCGACCGAGCGCCTCGAGCCCGTGCTCCCGCACGAGTTCGGCGGCCGCAGCGGCCTCGGTGTCAGACGGCGCCCGCCCGAACGCTCGCATCCACGCTCTCTCGATCCAATGAGCCTCGTCTCCGTGAGTCTCGGACCGCACCGACGCGGCCAAGGCCGCGGCTTGGTCCAGGACGAAGCGATTGTTCAGCAGGCTCAGGGCCTGCAGCGGGGAAGTGGTCGCGATCCGCTTCGGGGCGGGCAGCGAAGTCTCCGGGCAGTCGAACTCCCCGAGCAGCTCGGGCTTGACCGAGCGTGCGTGCTGGTGATAAACCGACCGACGGTACGTCTCCGGGCCGAACCGCTCCAAGGGGTAGTACGTCGCGACGTTGTCTACGGTATAGCGGTAGAGGCGGAAGCCGGGTCCGCCCACGGTCCGATCCAGGTTCCCGCTCGCGGCGAGAATCGCGTCGCGCAGCTCCTCGGCCGCGATGCGACGCGAGGTGAAGCGCCACAGGTACGCGCCGTCTCGGTCGATCCTGGCCGCCGCCTCGCGGAACTGGCTGGACTGGCGATAGGCTGCCGACAGGACAATATCCCGGTGCAGCGGCTTGAGCCGCCAGCCGTGCTGGTGGACCAGCCGGTCCGCCAGCCACTCGAGCAGTTCCGGATGGGTCGGCGCGCCGCCGTTGACGCCGAAGTCGCTCGGGTTCCTCGCAATGGGCAGCCCGAAATGATGCATCCAGACGCGATTGACGATGACGCGGGCGGTCAAGGCGTTCTGGTCAGACGCGATCCAGCTGGCAAGCGCCAAGCGACGCTCGCCCTCCGGGACGTCCGCGGGCAGGTTGAAGCTCTCCAGCAGACCGCCGAGTGTCGTCAGGCTGCCCGGGGCGACTTGCGCCCCTTTGCTCATCGGATCGCCGCGGACCATCACGAAGGAGGGCTCCTCTGGCTGGACGAACTGACCGAGAAAGGCCCGGCGCGGCCGCTCGAGTCGCGCTAGCTGCCTTTCTGCGACGCGCTTGGCCCTCTCGAACTCGGTCCAGGTGCGTCGCTCCTCGTCGGTGAAGACGGCTTGCAACAGCAGAAGATCCCTCGCCTCGTCCGAGAAGGGCAGCCGTCCCTGCGAGCTGGCGACCTCCGTCCACGCGGTGCCGTCGAGCGAGACCTCGATCGTGTATGCCTCCGGTTGCGGCGGCGCGAACCGCCCGCCGAACCCGCCTAGGCGGTCGGACGACCACGCTGCGCGGCCGATACGCTCGGCTGTCGGCAGTTCCACTTGCACCCAAGCCGGCAGGCCCCCGGACGAAATCCAGCGCTTGTCGTGCTTGCCGTCGATCAGGTTCGCCGGCGAGTAGGTGTCCGGGCTTGCCGAGTCCACTCGCGTGGCGCTAGCTGTCGCCTTGCCCTCAAGCGCCGCATTGCGGCTGTCCGGTCCGGCCGTCCAAACCTCGAACTCGTCGAGATTGACCTGTCGGCTGGAGCGCGTGGATTCGCTGACGGTCATCCGTACGAAGCGCGCCGTGGCGGGGCCGAAGAGCTCCTCCGTGCCGCGCTGGTCGACCCGCGGCCTGTACTGGCCGAGGATTTCCTCCCGCCGCGCGGCCACCCGTCGGGCGGCCCCCTTGCGCAGCGTTTCGAGCCCGTCCTCGCTTTGCTGGATCGCGGCCTCCAGCGGGGCGGCCGCGGCTTCGTATTCCGCGACTGCGCCGGGCGCGTCCCAAGTGCGTTCGCCGTGCCGCACGCCGGCGAACGCCGCCTGCATCCGGTAGTAGTCCTCGGTTTGGATCGGATCGAACTTGTGATCGTGGCACCGTGCGCAATGCACCGTGAGTCCGAGGAAGGCCGAAGCCGTGCCCATGATGATGTCGTCGAGGTGGTTGGCGCGCTTCTGCGCCTCGCCGGCAGGGTTCCTTATGCCCACCGTGTCGTGCGGACCGGCTACGAGAAACCCGGTGGCGGCATGGACCTCGGCATCGTGAGGGGCGATCTGGTCCCCTGCCAGCTGCTCGAGAATCATGCGGCTGAACGGCTTGTCCTCGTTCAGCGCCCGGATCACCCAGTCCCGGTAGGGCCAGGCTGTCTCCCGCAGGTGGTTCTGCTCGTAGCCGTTGCTCTCGCCGAACCGGGCCACGTCCAGCCAATGCCGTCCCCAGCGCTCGCCGTAAGCCGGCGACGCCAGCATTTGGTCCACGAGCCTTTCGTAGGCCGCCGGGTCCGGGTCTGTCTCGAAGGCCCGGATGCTGGCAGGGTCGGGCGGGAGGCCGAGGAGGTCGAAGCTGAGGCGGCGCATCAGCGTGCGACGGTCGGCTTCGGCCGACGGCGCGAGGTCCCTCTCCTGCATGGCCTTGAGCAGGAAGCTGTCAATCGGCGACCGAGGCCAGGCGTTGCTGGGCTCGGGGCTTGGCCGAACGGCGAGCGGGCGCAGCGACCACCAGGTCGTCTCCGTGGCAGTGTCGCCGCCGTCGCCGCCCTCGCGGGCACCGGACGCGACCCACGCCCGCAGCGTGTCGACTTCGGCCGCGGACAGGGGGTCGCCGACGGGGGGCATGGCCGGTTCCGGGCCTTCGACCATGGCCACCAGCAGGCTCTCGCCCGGGGCTCCGGGGACGACTGCCGCGCCCGACTCGCCTCCCCGCAGGAGGCCCGCCAAGGTCCCGATCCGAAGTCCCTTCTGGGCGGCCGGCCCTTGGTGGCACACGGCGCAGCGCTTCGCTAGCACTGGCAGGACGTGCTCGCGGAATGTCGGCTCCTGCGCCCTTCCGACCGGAAGCAGGGCCGCGATGGCGAGGGCGAGCGGCGCTAGCGTCCCCGCGAGGCGCACTGCGCTACTGCCCTGGCCCTGAACCAGCCAATCGGGATCATCTGGCATTCGACTGACCTCGCTCCGGCCACTTGGATGGCGGCGCATCGTTTCCAATCCCGGCGTCCTATGGTACAGCCTGCTCGACCGAGATCGATCCCGCGGTGAGGTTCGCAGGTCCGGCCGGCGGGTGCGTTGGGCCTACGGGGCCGCTCCATGCCGAAGAGTCCGCGCGAGAAGGGCCTGCGGGTGGGGCGCTATACGGAGTCGCGGCACGCGGACGCGAGGCGCCCGCAGCGCGGCATCCGGCAGGACCTGATCGACGTCGTGATGCAGAGTAGGCCAGCATCATCGACCATGGCGGCGCCAAGAAGTATTTCATGGCCAAGAAGGCGCGCCCTTGCGCTCGGCGCGAACTCCCTCCCGGCGAGTACCGCAGGATCGCGGTCCGCTTGGACGCCTAGGTGGTTGTCGACCGGGGGAGACTCATCGCCGTCGCGAAGCAGCGCAAGCGGTTCCGGGCGTCGAATCCGCACAAGCCGACCAAGGGCCGGCGGCGGGGTCCATGGCGGTCGGCGGCAGACCGGCCGGGCGCGGGTAAACTTGTCTGGATGGCCTTCCGGCTGGCCTCGGAATACAGCCCCCGCGGCGACCAGACCACGGCCCTCCAGCAGCTCGTCCACGGCGTCGAGAGCGGGGACGCCCACCAGGTTCTGCTCGGCGTCACGGGATCCGGCAAGACCTTCACCGTTGCCAAGGTCATCGAAGCCGTCCAGCGCCCGACGCTCGTGCTGGCGCACAACAAGACGCTCGCCGCGCAGCTTTACCACGAGTTCAAGTCGTTCTTCCCCGACAGCGCCGTCGAGTACTTCGTCAGCTACTACGACTACTACCAGCCCGAGGCCTACCTGCCCTCCAGCGACACCTATATCGAGAAGGAGGCGACGATCAACGAGGACCTCAGCAAGCTGCGCCTATCCGCCACGAAATCGCTCTTCGAGCGGCGCGATTGCCTGATCGTCGCCAGCGTCAGTTGCATCTACGGCCTAGGGTCCCCTGACGCCTACTACAACATGATGCTGATGCTCGAGAAGGGCAAGCGGATGTCCCGCAAGGACATCGCCCTGAATCTCGTCAAGATCCTCTACAACCGCAAGGACGGCGGCGACTTCGAGCGCGGCTCGTTCCGCATGACCGGGGACGTCATCGAGATCTTCCCCCCATACGACGACTACCCCTACCGCGTCGAGCTGTGGGGCGATGAAATCGATTCCCTGGCGCAGTTCGACCCCCTGCTCGGCCAAGTGAGGCGGACCTACCAGCGCCTGCCGATCTTTCCCGCCAGCCACTACGTCATGTCGGACGAGGCGAAGCAGAAGGCGCTGGACAGCATCACTGAGGAAATGGACTGGTGGTGCGGCGAGCTCGTTAAGAACGGCAAGCTGCTCGAGGCGCAGCGCCTCAGCCAGCGGACGCAATTCGACTTGGAGATGATGCGCGAGATCGGGTACTGTCACGGGATCGAGAACTATTCCCGGCACTTCTCGGGGCGCAAGCCGGGCGATCCGCCTCCCACGCTGCTGGACTACCTCCACAGCGACACCCTGCTGTTCGTTGACGAGTCCCACCAGACGATCCCCCAAGTGCGCGCCATGTTCCACGGTGACCGGTCGCGCAAGCAGAAGCTGATCGAGCACGGCTTCCGCTTGCCCAGCGCGCTCGACAACCGCCCGCTCACCTTCGCGGAGTTCGAAGACCGGCCGTTTCAGCTGATCTACGTCTCCGCCACTCCGGCTCCGTACGAGCTGACCAAGTCGGCGGGCGTTATCGCGGAGCAGGTGATTCGCCCGACAGGCCTGCTGGATCCGGTAGTGGACGTCCGGCCGGTCAAGGGGCAGGTAGACGACCTATTGTCGGAAATCCGGGCTCGGGCGGCTGCGGGCGAGAGGGTCCTCGTGACCACGCTCACCAAGAGGATGGCGGAGGATCTCTCCGAGTACTACGCCGAGGCCGGCGTACGCTGCCGCTACATGCATTCCGAGGTGGACACGCTGGAGCGGGTCAAGATTCTCCGGGACCTGCGCCGGGGCGAGTTCGACCTGCTCGTGGGCATCAACCTGCTGCGAGAGGGGCTCGACCTGCCCGAGGTGTCCCTCGTGGCGATTCTCGACGCGGACAAGGAGGGCTTCCTGCGCTCGACCGGGTCGCTGATCCAGACGATGGGGCGCGCCGCCCGCAACGTCAACGGCAAGGCGATTCTCTACGCCGACCGCATGACCGACAGCATGAGCCAGGCCATGGGGGAGACTTCCCGCCGCAGGGAATTGCAGCAGCGCTACAACGACGCGCACGGCATCACCCCCGAGACGATCGTCAAGCCGGTGGAAATGTCGCTGGCCCGGATCATCGACGCCGACTATGTGGACGTGACGGCGGACCGAGCCGACGAGGAGCCGCGAACGGCCCAGGACCTGGAGGCGCTCGTCGCGGACTTGGAGGGAAGGATGCGGGAGGCGGCCGCCAAGTTCGAGTTCGAGAAGGCCGCGAACCTGCGAGACCGGATTCGCGAGCTCAAGGGAGAGTCCGCTGTCGGGGCTGCGGTCGGGGCGGGCGCCTAGCGCCGGCCTCCGGGCGCGAAGGGCCCTGGCCGCCCGGGCGGCGCGTACCGCGGCCGTTCCGCCGCCGGTGGTGCCGTTCCTATACTGGATAGGCGGGCTGGCTTGGAATGGGCGCGGATGCCACGGTCCTTCTCGGAGTGTCGGGCGGCGTCGCCGCCTACAAGTCGGCCGAACTGGCGCGCGCCCTGATGTCCGAGGGGTGCGACGTGCGGGCGGTCATGACGCGGGCCGCGACGAAGTTCGTCGCCCCGCTCACGCTGGCCGCCCTGACAGGCAACCGGGTCGTGACGGACCTGTTCGCAGCCTCGTCCGCGGACGAGACGCTGCATAGCGCGATCGCCCACATCGAGCTCGCGCAGCGGGCCGACGTCTTGGTCGTGGCGCCGGCCACGGCCGATGTCCTGGCCCGGTTCGCCCAAGGTCTGGCGGACGATTTCCTGACTACGGCGCACCTGGCCTTCAAGGGGCCGCTCGTGCTGGCGCCGGCCATGAACACGGGCATGTGGGAGCATCCGGCCACCCGGGAGAACCTGGCCCTGCTGCGGGCCCGGGGGGCGCGGGTCGTCGATCCGGGCGCGGGCGAGCTGGCCTGCGGCGCCGTCGGTACCGGACGCCTGGCCGAGACCGAGAGCATCGTGGCCGCTGTCCGGGACGCCCTGCGCGGGCCGGGCGAATTGCGAGGCGAATGCGTGCTGGTCACCGCCGGGCCGACCAGAGAGAGCCTCGATCCCGTCAGGTACATCTCCAACCGCTCGAGCGGTCGCATGGGCTTCGCTCTCGCCGAGGAGGCGGCGCGGCGCGGCGCGCGGGTGATCTTGGTGGCCGGGCCGGTAGCGCTGCCCACGCCGCAAGGTTGCGAGCGGGTCGATGTCGAGTCGTCACTGGAAATGCAGGCTGCCGTGCTGGGGCGCCTGCCTGAGGTCGATGTGGCGGTGATGGCTGCGGCCGTGGCGGACTACCGCCCCGTGTCCGCCGCCGCGAGGAAGCTGAAGAGAAGGGACGGCTTGCCGGAGATCCGGCTCGAGGAGACGCCCGACATCCTCGCCGCTGTCGCCGGCGGGAAGGGTCGGCGGTTCGTTATCGGCTTCGCGGCGGAGACAGACAGCCTGGAATCGAACGCGCGCCGCAAGCTGGAGGCCAAGGGCTGCGACCTCGTGGTGGCCAACCCCGTCGGCGGGAACACGGGCTTCGAGTCCGAGCGGAACCAGGGCTTGCTGCTCGCCGCAACAGGGGAGACTCTCCGGCTGGAGCCCATGGCGAAAGCGACGATGGCCGCCCGTATCTTCGACTTCGCCGCTCGCGCGCGGCGCTCTGCCGTTGTTGCGGCACAACGGCTGGCCTAGGCCCGATGTCGTCCGAGCAGATTCGGGCGTACCTGGAGTTCTACCGGGATCTCGGCATCACGGATCTGTATATCGACGCGGCCGAGCCCGCTCGGGAAGCGGCCGCGGGCCAGTCCGAAGCCGCACTGCAGGCGATCCAGGTCGACATCGGGGACTGCACGCGCTGCCGGCTGCACCAGGGGCGGACCAACATCGTCTTCGGCAGCGGGAACCCGAACGCCCGCCTGGTGTTCGTCGGCGAGGGACCGGGGGCCGACGAGGACGCCCAAGGCCTGCCGTTCGTGGGCAGGGCGGGGCAGCTGCTGACTAGGATGATCGACGGAACCTGCGAGCGGCTCGGCCTGCCGGTCCGCCGGCCGGACGTCTATATCTGCAATATCGTCAAGTGCCGCCCGCCGAAGAACCGGACGCCCGAGCCGGACGAGATGGAGATCTGCGGCCAGTTCGTCGCGCGCCAGATTCGCGCAATCAGTCCGAAGGCGATCTGCGTGCTGGGCGGCACGGCGGCCAAGGCCCTGCTCAAGGCGAGCGTGGGCATCACCGCCTTGCGAGGCAAGTGGCAGGAAAGCGACGGCATCCGCGTGATGCCGACCTTTCATCCGTCCTACCTCGTGCGAGGCTACAGCAAGGAGGCCCGGCGCCAGGCCTTCCAGGACCTGAAGCAGGTCTTTCTCTACGTCTACGGCTAGGCCGCCGTCTCTCAGCGCTCGACGCGCCCGGAACCGCCGCCCCGCGACAGCGCCAGGACCTCCGAGGCGGAGAAACGGTTGAAGTCGCCCGGCACGGAGTGCTTGAGGCAGGACGCCGCGACGGCGAAGTCCAGAGCCTCGGCGAGGTCGTCGGGGAACAGGTGGAGCCCGCCGATCAGGCCCCCTGAGAACGCGTCGCCCCCGCCGACGCGATCCACGATGTTTGTGATCTGGTACTTGCGGCTAACGCGGAATCGCGACCGGTCGTGCAGGCAGGCGGACCAGCCGTTGTGCGAGGCCGAGACCGATTCCCGCAGGGTGATGGCCTGCATCTTCAGGTTCGGGAACGTGTCGAGGACCTTCAGTGCCAATTGCTCGTACCGGCCCAGGTCGAGGCTGCCGGATTCGACGTCGACCTCTTCGACGGACACGCCGAGGGACTTCTGGCAGTCCTCCTCGTTCGCGACGCCCACGTCCACGTAGCGGACGATTTCGGCCATAACCTCGGGAGCCGACCTGCCGTACTTCCAGAGCTTCTTCCGGAAGTTGTAGTCGCACGAGACCGTCAGGCCCTTCTCCTTCGCCGCGCGGACGGCCTCGACCGAGAGGTCGGCGCATCCCGGGCTGAGAGCCGGCGTGATCCCCGTGATGTGAAACCAGGTCGCCCCGTCGAAGATCGCGTCCCAGTCGAAATCGCCGGGGCGCGCGAGGGCGATGGAACTGCCTGCGCGGTCGTACTGGACCTTGGACGGTCGCTGGTTGGCGCCGGTCTCGAGGAAGTAGATGCCTACCCGGCCGGGCTGGCGAACGATCCGGTCGCAATCGATGCCGAGACCCCGGAGCTGGGCGATGCAGCCGTCCGCCAAGAAGTTGCCATCGGGCAGAGCGGTGACGAAGGCAGTGGGGATCCCGTAGTTCGCAGTCGATACGGCCACGTTGGCCTCGCCGCCCCCGAACGTGGCCACGAAGCATTGCGACTGCAACGGCCGTTCTAGATTCGGGGGGGCGAGACGCAGCATGATCTCGCCGAATGTCACCACTCTGGCCATGATTCGAATGTTCCGCGAGTCGCTTCGGGCCGCGGTCAGGTTGAATTTCCCAGAATATCATCCCGAACGGTGCGCAAACGGCCCCTCGCCCGTGCCGGGGCGCTTCGGACGGGAGCCGGCCCGGAACTTGCTCGGCGGCGGCCCCGGCCGACTGGCTTCGATCTCAGTCGCTGGCAGACGGCCACGACCCATCCCGGAGGGCCTTCTTCTGCACCTTCCCCATGGCGTTCCGCGGCAGCGCGTCGACGAACACCACGCGCTTGGGCACCTTGTACGCCGCGAGCGACCGCCGGCCGCGAGCGACCAGTTCGGACCCATCGAGGCTGGCGGAGCGGGTCACCACGAACGCCGTCACGCACTCGCCCCACTCCTCGTCGGGCAGCCCCACCACGGCGCACTGGTCCACGTCCGGATGCGCCGAGAGGGCGCGCTCGACCTCCGAAGGGTACACATTGAAGCCCCCGCTGATGATCAGGTCCGTCGAACGCCCCTTGAGCTCGTATCGCCCGTCCCGGTCGCGCAACCCCAGGTCGCCCGTGCTGAACCAGCCATCGTCCGCGAAGGCCCGCCGCGTCTTGTCGGGATCTCTCCAGTAGCCCTTGAACACGTGCGGGCCGCGGGTCTGCAACTCTCCGACCTCGCCGGTTCGCGCGAGGAGGCCGGTCTCCGGGCCAACGATGCGCATCTCAACGCCCGGCAGCGGCACGCCGACCTGCCCGGCCACGCGCTCTCCGTCGATCGGATTCGACAGCATGATGCCCGTTTCGGTCATGCCGTAGCGCTCCACCGCCCGCATGCCAAGCTGCCGCTCGATTCTCAGGAATGTGTCCACCGGCAAGCGGTCCGACCCGGAGGTGAGCAGCCGGACTCCCTCGAGGCTCGTGGGGGCGTCCCCGAGGGCTCGCAGGATGCGGCGGTACATGGTGGGCACGGCCATGAAGACCGTGCATTCCCCTCCGCGGAGGATTGCAAGGACCGTTTGCGCGTCGAAGGACGGCAGGACAACGCTCGCGGCTCCCGCGTGGAGCGCTCCGTGCAGCGCGACCAGCAGGCCGTGCAGGTGGAACATCGGCAGCGCGTGGAGCAGGACGTCATCGGACGACCACTGCCACGCCTCGTCCAGCATGTCCATGTTGGCGGTCAGGCTGGCATGCGACATGCAGGCGCCCTTGGGCCGGCCGGTCGTGCCGCTCGTGTAGAGCATCAGGGCCGTCTGGCTTGGCGAGATCTCGACTTGGCTGAGGTTGAGGCCCGGGCCCTCCAGCTGCTCGTCGAACCGGCTCGATTCGATTGCGATGACCTTGGCGAGGGCGCTGGAGTGCCCGCGGCCGGTCGCCGTAACCAGCTCGGAGCCCAGCTCCGTAACCAGCAGGCGGGCTTCGGAGTCTCGCAGCAGGTATTCGATTTCACTGGGCGAGCAAGCCGGATTGAGCGGCATGGAGACCGCTCCCATGCCGCACGTCGCAAGGTGCAACTGGATGGCCGCGACGCTCTTGGGCAGGCATGTCGCGACGCGGTCGCCGGGGCGGACGCCCTGCCGCGCGAGCCAAGCCGCCGCGCGAGCCGAGCCGGCGTGCAGGGCCTCGTAACTCAGCAGCTGCCTCGCCGCTCGGCCGCGGAAGTCGATCGCGGTCTTGGAAGGATTGTTGCGACGGGTGTCGCGGAGACGATCCAAGAACTGCATGGGGCGCCGAGCCGCTCCGGCCGGCCAGGGACAGGCCTGCCCCTATCTTGCTCTCTTCGCGCGGGGCGCTCGATGCGGGCCGTTGTGAAGCCGGCGGAATGCGCCGCGAATCGGAGTCCCGGCGCATGGCGGCCGCTGTCGTTGTCGCGGAGGATGAATCCATTCCGCGCTGCAGCCACGGATTGCGGACTCGGGCGGGCTGTCCCGCTCCGAGCCGCCGGTCGGGGCGGGCTCGCTGCGACGCCGGTCGCGATCTCAAGCTCCAGCTCGAGCCGGGACTCCGATCGCGTGGGATCCCGCCGAGCGCAGCGGCTGTCTCCGTTCGGGTGCCCGACCGGAAACCGCTCCCGCCGCTCACTGCTCGGGCGACGGAGCGCCCGACCAATACAGGTAGCCATCCTCCGCGCCGACCAGCAATTCGCGCCTGCCGTCGCCGTTCCAGTCCACGGTGGTCGGGCTGGTCGTGTGCCCCGCCAGCGCGGTCCTCGAGAGCGGTCCTTCGTTCGAGAACTCTGTGCGGCCGTCCCGCGTTCCAAGGTTGCGCATCCAGTTGACGCTCGCGCTGTTGACCAGCAGGTCCAGCGAGCCGTCGCCGTCCCAGTCGACTAGGGCGATCTTGCGGCGCCCGCTGCCTCCGGCCCGCCGCGCGTTGAGCTGCAGCGGGCCGGCGAGGTCGTTCGTCGCGTTGTGCTTGTTGTCATAGGCTGACGCGGGCCGCGCATCGAAAGCCCTCGCGCCGGGCAGCAGAGTCAGCCGCCCGTCCCGCCGGACCCTGCGGAAGAGCGCCAGGTACCCTTCGTGGTCGAGCATGACGAGATCCATCAGCCCGTCGCCGTCCCAGTCGACCGGCACCGGCCGGGTGCGCCACTGGCTGACCAGCTCGGTCCGGCCCGGCTTCCACCAGTTCCACGCGGGTCTCCTGGGCTCGCTATTCCACTCCACCTGCACCGGACGCGCCTTCTCCAGCCGCGGAGCCCCGGGGTGCCCGGCGTTGCGGTACCAAACCACCCGGCCCCAGATCGAATTGGCCACGATGTCTGCCAGTCCGTCGCCGTCCCAGTCCGCCACGCTAACGGTCGAGTAGCCCCACTTGGCCTCGCACGGTCCCTGGATCGAACCGGCGGGGCCCGCTTGGATCCGGATGGTCTCCCCGCCCGCCTCCAGTCGGCGCGGGCGGGCGAACCGCGGGGGATAGCCGCCGAGGTTCTCGACCAGCCCGATGTAGCCGGCGGTGTTGCCCGCAATCACGTCCTCGTCGCCGTCGCCGTCCCAGTCCACGCCCTGCGGCGTCACCAGCGCGCCGAACTTGACGAACTCGGCCTGCTGCCGGAAGTACTTCGGCGGCGCGAAGTCCGGCAGTCCGTCCGTCACGGTCCCGAGGTTCTCCACGAAGGCGACCCGGCCGTCCTCGTCGCCGACGATCAGGTCCTCGTCGCCGTCGAGGTCCCAGTCCAGGGACGTGGGCGTGATCATCTGCAGGTCCATGCGCAGCGGCCGTCCCTCGCTCTCGAGCCGCCTGCCGGGAGCGAGCCGGGGAACGGCTCGAGTGCCGACGTTCTCGAAGTAGGTGAAGCCGTCGAGGAACTCGCCGCACAGCAGGTCCAGGTCGCCGTCGCGATCGAAGTCGGCCAGGCTGGGGCTGGGCATGCCGTACACGTCCACGGGAGAGCTCCCCGCCAGCAACTTCTCCGGTCGGCCGTAGCTGCCGTCGGCCTGCCTCAGGGCGAGGAAGACCCATCCGTGAAGAGGGCCGTTGGTCCATTTCCCCGTCTCGTCGTAGGCGTCGTCCCAGCCGTAGTCGCCCCAGTCGCCGACTCCGATCAGAAGGTCTAGGTCTCCGTCGCCCTCCCAGTCGGCCAGCTTCCACTGCTTCGCCCGGACACGACCCGTGGACGCGTACGCTGTCTCGGAGTCGACCGGGAATTCCTCCGGGGCGTCGAAGGCTCGCTCGCGGAACCTGCCGTGCCGCTGCCCCGGAGATGTCACGACGGGCGGGTGGCCTTCGGGGCGCGAGATCTGGGCGCTCGTACGGTACGCCCCGACCCGGATCCCGGGCCGGAAGACGGGCATGGGATCCTCCGATGTCGGGCCGGACGCGTTCTCGAAGTAGTACGTGCCTTCGTACGGCAGGCCACCGCTGGAGACTACGAGGTCGAGATCTCCGTCGCGGTCGTAGTCCATCGGAAGGGGCCACGCCCACAGCCCCACGCCGAGGTCGACCTCCAATCCCGGGTTGCCGTAGCGCACCCGGTGGAGGTCTTCGGCGCAGAGGTGACCGGCTAGGCCCGCCGCGACCGCGATGAGGTGAATCCGCACGAAGCCACTTTCGCACCCGCGTCCCTCGATCGCAAGCCGTCGTCGGCAGCCGACGCGGCCGGGCCGCGCCGGCTCCGGCGGGTCCGCCAGCCGCGGCCGGGCCGAACTGGGTAAAATTCGAAAGGTGGGGCACCCGGGTTGACCAGCCAGTCCATTCAAGATGTCCACCGGGAGATTGTCGAAGAGTTCGAATTCCTCGACGACTGGATGGACCGCTACCAGCACCTCATCGACCTCGGGCGGAAGCTGCCGCCGTTCCCGTCGGAGTTCCGGACCGACCTCTTCAAGGTGAAGGGCTGCCAGGCGCAGGTCTGGCTTCGGGCCGAGCGCCGGGACGGCAGGGTGTACTTCGCGGCCACGAGCGACGCCGCCATCGTGTCCGGGCTCATCGCCGTGCTCCTGCGCGCCTACTCGGGTTTCACGCCGCGAGCCATCCTCGACGCGGGTCACGGTTTCATCGACGAGATCGGCTTCACCGCGCACCTCAGCCCCACCCGGGGCAACGGGCTGCACGCCATGCTGCGCGCGATCCGGCGGCACGCGGCGCACGGGGCGCACGGGGCGGCCGCCTGACGGCTGCGCGGCGGCCTCGCCGGCACAGCACTAGAGTTAAGGTAAGCGTCAGCTGACGCACGGAGGATTCGGACCGGCATGGCCTATCGCACCGACGGCGTAAAGTTCGTCTTGACCGCTCCCGACACGGAGAGCACCGAGCAGGCCTTCAGCCCTTGGAAGCAGATGATGTACGCGTCCGCGCCGGCGCAGTTCGTGCCGCGGTTCCTGTACAAGAACAAGTTCGAGCAGCCGCGTTACGCGGACGGCAGCGCCAAGGTGATGACCTACGGCGTGCGGGTCGCGGAGGAGGTCCTGCGCAGGCACTACCCGGACGAGGAGGTGGTCGTGTGCTATCCCGACGACCTGAGCACGTTCGTCGGGCCGCGCACGGTCGCCGTGGGAGTCGGCGCGCACAATCCGATCGGAACGGCATTCTCGACGGGCGTGTATTCGAACATCTTCGGCTCGTCCGCCCGGCCGATCAACGCGGCCGAGTCGGAACGCGTGTACCGGCACCCCGCAATCCGCAGGCACCGCCCGAAGGTCATCGTGGGCGGGGCCGGTGCCTGGCAGATCGACAAGACCGGCTCGCGGGAGCGCCTGGGCGTCGACTGCATCATCCACGGCCGGGCCGAGACGAAGATTCTCGAGGTGTTCCAGCTGGCCGAGGACGGCAAGGAACTGCCCCCCGTGGTCCATGCGCCCGAGCCCGGCGTCGAGGATCTGATCATCCCGCGCAGGCGCTCGACCTACGGCATCGTCGAGATGAATCGCGGTTGCGGGCGCCAGTGCGCATTCTGCTCGCCCACCTTGGAGACGCGCATCTCGGTTCCCCTGCCGGACGTGCTGGCGGGCGTCCGCGCGAACACCCGCAACGGCGGCCGCATCATCTTCCCCGTGTCGGAGGACGTCTTCATCTACGGCGCCTCGGCGCCTTTCTACATTCCGAACCCGCACCAGATGCTGAACTTCTACGGCTCAATCGCCGAGGAGTCCGGCGTCGACTACCTCCCGCTCTCGCACGCCACGATCGCTCCGGCGGTCGTTAACCCGGGCTTGGTCCGCGACCTGTCGCGCGTCCTGCTCGGCAAGAGCGCCCTGCAGAACCGCAACTCGACCCACCCCGACAAGCGCTTCCTCGCCCCGCTGATCGGCATCGAGACCGGCTCGCCGCGCCTGGCCGCCCTGACGATGTCGGGCAAGTCGCTGCCGTTCGACATTCGCGACTGGCAGGAGATCGTGGTCGAGGGGACCAACATCCTGAACGACAACAACTGGTTCCCGGTGTACACCTTCATCGTCGGCCTGCCGAACGAGACCGACGACGACATCAAGCAGTCCCTCGAGCTGCTGCACCGCCTGAAGGACAACAGGGTGCTTTACGTCCCGTCGATCTTCACCCCGCTCGAGGACACGCGGATGGCCGCCGGGCATGCGATGAAGGCGAGGGAACTCACGCAGCTCCAGTGGGAGTTCATAATGACCGCCTGGAAGCAGAGCCGCGATTTCGGCGAGATGCGCGAGCGGTCAAGAAAGTACTTCAAGATCGGAACGAAGGTCTTCTACCACCTGCGCGGCAAGCGCGTCCACGGCGCGGCGTTCAAGTGGCCCGCCATGCGCTTCGCCGGCGAGCCCGAAGCCGAGCTCTCGCAGCACCTGCACCTCAACTGGGACCTGCCGCCCAACGACACCGCTGATCCCCCGCGCCTTATCCCGAAGCATCGCAAGCAGACGCTGGAGGATCTCCGGCGGATCAACGACCAGCAGCCCTTCCACGTCTACGGCACATCGCGCGTCCGCGACGAGTCCCAGCTCCCCGAGAATCCGCTGCAGGTCATCGTGAACGAGGGGACGGGCCGGTCCGCGATCGAGAGCCCGGTCCGCTCCGGGCCCGCCGCCGCGGTTCCGGCCGCGCCGCGGGCCGCCGGACTCGTCGCGGGGGATTGAGGCGGTCTCCCGTCCGCGCTAGGCGCCGTCCCGTCGCCCGCCCGCCCCGCGGCCTTCGCCGGTTACTTGCACCGGCTCGATCCGCCCGGCGAGCAGCGACGCCGCCATCACCGACAGCAGAGGAAGCGCGCTGACGCCCGCCAGGACAGACCAGTAGCTGCCAGTCCTATCCAGCGCCCACCCGATCAACGCATTCGTGACGACGATTCCCGCGCTCCCGCCGGTTCCGGAGAAGCCGAACGCCGTGCCCACGTAGGAGGCCGGGAAGAAGTCCCCCGGCAGCCCGAGCAGGTTCACCGACACGACCTTGAATCCCAGCGCGCCGGCGCTGATGCAGGCCATCGCCGTCCACACGGTCGGGGCGTACGCGGCTCCCAGGCCGGAGGTTGCCGCCGCCGCCGCGACCCAGAGGACCGTCTTGCGCGCCCTGTTCACGGACCAGCCGCGGGAGACGAGCCAGGACGTGGCGCCGGAGCCGCCGAGATCGCCGAGGCCCGAGGCGACGAACGGAATCCAGGCCGTCAGGCCGATCCCGGCTAGGTCCAGCCCCCGCTCGCGGGCCAGGTACTCGGGAATCCAGAACGCGTAGAAGCCCCACGCCCCGGCGCTGATGAAGCGTCCCGCGAAAACCGACCAGGCCTGGCGGAACCGCAGCACGCCGGCCCACGGAATCGACTCCCGGCCGGCGTCGCCCGTTCCATCGGGCGGAGGCCTCGCGCCCGCCGTGAGCGCAAGCCATGCCGGCAGCAGGAAGAAGCCCGCCAGGCCGGTGATCAGGAAGGCCTCGCGCCAGCCCCACGCGACTGCCAGCCAGCCAACCAGGGGGACCGCCACAGCCGATCCTAGGCTGCTTCCGAAGTTTGCGATCCCCACCCCCAGAGCCTTGAGCGGGCCGAGAACGTCGCGGGCCACGGCCTTCATCGCCGCCGGCCAGACCCCGCCCTGCCCGACGGCCAGCAGGAAGCGCCAAGCGGACAGCGAGCGGAATCCGGCGGAGAACGCGTGTAGCGCGCCCCCGCCGGAATCCGAGGACGTCGGCCAAGCGCCCCCCGACGCTGTACATCACCATGTAGGTCACCATGAAGCAGTTCACGGCGAGGGCGTACTCGCTGTTGGTCATGCCGAACTCGTCCCGCAGCGTGGGCGCGAGTACGGAGAGTGCAATGCGATTCACGTAGCTCGCGGAGGTGACCGCCAGCAGGATGGCGAGCAGGCCCCACGGCGTGCGAGTCCCGGCGCGCGGGGGGGATCGAGCGGGGTCGCCTTTCATAGCGCCAGCGAGCGACCTTGGCGATGCGCGATTCCGGTCGCCCGGCGAGGCGTTCAGGTGCGTTGCGAGCGGGCTCGGCGGGCACTCAGCATAGGTCATTGCAGTCTCGCGGTCAGCGTCGCGCGGCCTGCCCTGCGAAACGCAGCCGGCCTCCGCGGTGAGACACTGTTCTGACGGATCGATGGAGGCGTCGAGACCCTCTCAGCCGACCGCCCGGGGGGCGCTCGAGGGCATCAGGGTCTTGGACCTCGCCGGAACGGTTGCGGCCGGATACTGCGGCAAGCTCTTCGCCGACCACGGGGCCGACGTGCTGCTCGTGGAACCGCCCGCCGGGTTTCCCACCCGGCGGCTGCCCCCGTTCGCTCCGGGCGCGCCCGCTCCAGAATCGAGCGGCATGCACGCCTACCTCGGAGCGAACAAGCGCAGCGTGGTCTGCGACGACCCTGCCCTGCTGGCCCGCGGGGCCGCGCTCGCGATCGACGATCGCGTCGGCGACGAGCGTCCGCTCGACCTGGCGTCGCTGGCCGCAGTGTCGACGGGGACAGGGGCGCGGGGGAGCTGCGCCCGGACAGGCGCGGATTCGACCCTCCGGGCCTTGCTGCGGTCGCTCCGCTCCCTGCGCAAGGCCCGGAGGGTCCCCGTTCCGGAAACGGGGCACGCATGCCCGCATGCCCGGGACGCGGCCCCCCGCTGCGGCCCGGCAGCGGCTTGTCCGGCGCCGCTGGATCTGCTACTGTGGTCCTAGTATCCCAGCCTACCGCCCCTTACCCGCGTGTCGCACTTCGGAGTTGAATGGGCGTCTCAATTAGATTTCACACCCGATTCGCAGGATCGGAACTCAGGTCTATAATTCCCAATAATTTGGATCTGAACAGATCATAATAGTCCAGAAATGAGCGTCCAGAACTGGAAACGACTGACAGTTTGACCCCGGAAACCGGTGATTTGAAGCTTCGGCTGCCTGCATAGTAAGCTTGACAGCGTGAATAAGACGGGCCGTTGGATCGTTGGGATGGGGCGGAGGTTGTTCTCGCGATCGGTGGCGTGTGGCTCGATCTTCGTGGCGAAATGCGTAACGACCATACTGAGATCCGTGATCAGGTTGAGCAACTCATTTGGTGCGAACGTTGCTGTACTCCGCGCAGAGTTCAAGGCCGCACACGCCTAGCGGCGCACTAAGCATGCAGGGCTCAGCGGCGATATCTATCGACAATATGAATGCTAGATTGAGTTGCGGCGCTATTCGCTATTGTAGTCCTCGGGAGTCCATTCGGCGACGGTCTTTCCAGATTTTTGCGATCAGGTGCTCGAATCGTTGCAGCAGTGGGACTGATCGCATGTCCGACATCGATTAACCCAACCCCACGCCGGCCACAAGGTCGGACAGCGTTCAGCTTTCGTACGGGCCAGCGCGTCAACAGGCAGCGCGACTCAAGGCCCACCTCCTCCCGAATATCTCTGTCCCGCAGGCTCGATATAAGCCGCTCACGACCGCACGCAGCCGGTACCGATGAAGTGCGGACTCGCGGCATGCCGACGCACGACTACAAGTGACACGGGATCAGGGCATTGTACACTGCTGTCACCATTCTTCTCATCCATCCGCGCTGCTCGTGGTAGCGTGTCACGACGACGGTCGTGTCGGACGGCGCAGCGGTCTCGTCCTCATTGCCGACTGTCAACGTGATCGTGTTCGCGCCCGGCTCGAGGTTCCCCAGAGTCACGCTCAAGAACGCGCCGAAGCCGTTCGTGTTGCCGATGGACGACCAGTTGACGATCTCCAGCGCCGGCCCCCCGTCCGCCGTGGCGCCGGCGACGGCAAAGCTCGACCCCGCGGCAGCACGTGCTCGGATGGTCACCAGAGCATCGGACACGTCGAGGGCATACCACAACGGCACGCCTGAGAAAACGCACTCGGGGATTGCATGCGCGGATCCTTCCGGCAACGTCCCGCTCATCGCGGCTGCCATGAAGCCCGGTTCCGGCGGTCCTTCCGAGAACTGCAGATCCTGCAGCATGACCGAGCTGAGCGGGACATCTCGTTGCACGACGACGGTGTACTCGGCGTACGCTACCCCGTCTTCGGCGGCCACGCCGATCGTGATGGTGTTGCGCCCCACCGCGAGGCCGGACACTCTGATGTCGTTCACCGCTAGCTGGCTTCCAGCCTCCGTCCGCCCGCTGATGGCGACGCGGCCACCTGAAGACGGAATCGCCGAGATCTCAAGAACGGTGACACCGCCCGCCACGACTACTTCATAGGCCGTCGTGTCGGTGGCGAAGGGAGGACGGAGCTCTCCTGCTGACAGGCTGAGCCCCGTCAGCTCGGCGGCACTCGACACTTCTGCAGCACGGATCACAACGACGGTGTAGATGTCGTCGTCGTCAACAAAGCCGGCACCGAGTCCTATGCCGATGCGGACGGTGTTGCCTCCGACGCCCAGATCGTCGATCGACAAGAGTCCACTGCTGTCTAGATCGCGGGTAAACCTCCACCCTGCGACGGATAAGTCGGAGCCGTTCGCCGACTCGCCCTCCGCGCCTGAGAACCCGTGGAAGTTGTCCGTTACCAGGGATATGCCGGTAGTGGTGTGCGGAACGCGTAGGCTGTAAGACTTTATATCTTCGTCGAACGGCGGATCCAGCGCAAGCTCCGGCAACGACCACGGCAGGTTCTCGTCCGGCTCGGCAATAGCCCCGGCGTACGCCCGCAGCGTTTGGGCATCTGCAAGCGATGCAGTCGTCAGGACAAGGAGAGGGGCGACAAGCACGGCAGTGCCAAAGCCCATGCCCCAGCAACACGTCACCCTCAACCGCCCGCCGGAGGGGGATCTCCGAGCTTGTCTGCGTGTCCGTACCTGACGCTCCGTACGTGTTCGGCCACGGTCGGTCGCGGACTCTCTGAGCTTCGGCCGCCGCGGCGTCATCGAGCCCCGGGTCGCAGTGGGCCGCCAGGACGTGACCGCACGGCCCGGGTTGGGGACGAGACACGCCTGCATCCAGGGTGATTCTGTCGCGCTAGCGTGACACATTCCGGCTACTTTAGCACGGTGTGGTCGCACCGTCGTCGCATCGGAAAGGGAAGAGAGCTGAGTGCCGCAGGGAGTCGATCCAGCGAGCCGAGCATGGTGTCGGCGTAAGGCACCACTGGCTCGGCGGGATAACGCTCGCAGGCTGAGCTGTGCCGGAGCTGCCGCGCTGCGCCTCAGGCCGCGCGCCGCATGGGTTCCGCCGTGTCGCGGTCCCGCGGGTTGCGCCGCCTCGCGAACGCGGTCGGGTAGCACTGCAGGTACCGTACAGGCCGCGCTCGAAGTCCTGCAAATCGCTCTCGACATGCCCTGCAGCGGCTGCGCCGCCACCTGCGCTAGCGTAGTATCTCGAACAAAACGTTGTTTATATGGTTGCAATGAGTCACCCTCCTTCGCGTCGAGATGTTGAGGAGGGATGCGATGCGCGTGGCGGCGGAAATCACCCTGTTGAAGGAAGAGCACAGGAAGCTTGAAAAGAGGGCTTCGGGCCGTAGTAGCGCTGTGCGTCTGCGCGAACGTGCACGCATTGTTCTGATGGCGGCCGCAGGGATGACCAACAAGGCGATTGCCTCGGAGCTGGGAACCGACGCAAACAAGGTCAGGCGCTGGCGAAGTCGTGTGGCGCAAGAGGGGATGTCGAGTATTGAGCAGGAACGCCCGCGTGGGGCGAACCACGGCGACAAGGACTCGCACAAACAAGCGGAGCTGCGAAGCCAAGGCCTCGAGGCGACGACGCAGACGATACCGAGCGACCCGACCCATTGGTCGTGCCGGTCAATGGCGCGGCATCTGCGCACGACCCACGGCTTCGTCAACCGAGTGTGGCGTGCCCACGGACTGAAGCCGCACCTGGTTCGGACCTGCAAACGCAGCAATGACCCGCGGTTCGAGGAGAAGTTGCGCGATGTGGTCGGGTTGTATCTCGACCCGCCGCACAACGCCGCGGTGTTCAGCTTCGACGAGAAGAGCCGGATCCAAGCGTTGGACCGCACGCAACCTGGTTTGCCAATGAAGCAGGGGCGCTGGGAGACGATGACACACGACTTACAAGCGTCACGGCACTACCACATTGTTCGCGGCGTTGAATCTCGCCACCGGAGAAGTGCTCGGCAAGACGTATCGCAAGCACCGGCATCAGGAGGTGTCGAGGTTTCTGCGAGAGGTGGAGAAGACTGTCTCCAAGGAACAGGAGATTCACATCGTTCCGGACAACTACGCGACGCACAAGCACGAGAAGGTGCTTGCATGGATTGAACGCAAGAAGCGCGTTTTCCTGCACTTCATCCCGACCAGATCCTCCTAGGCCAACCTCGTGGAGCGGTTCTTCGCCATGCTCACGCAGAAACAGATTCGTCGTGGCGTGTTCACTTCGGCGCCTCAATTGGAGCAGTGATTGCGCGATTAACTACTCAGTTATAACGAAAACCCACGCCCTCTCGTCTCGACAAAGGCTGTTGTTGACGAGATTCTTGAGAAAGTTCACCGGAGTCGTAAGGCTCTGCCCAAAACCCCTTGATCACTGTTTTGTTAGGGAATTATATATCTGAGTGCCGACAACGCCACGTCCGACGAGAACTGCTCTGAGCAGGGAGGTCGGCGTCTGGCTGGGGTCATTCGAATGCGGCCGCGGTAGGCACAGCAAGGTGGGATCGTATCTGAATCGAACCTGCCAGCGGAATTGACGAGGCACGGATTAGAGAGGCCCCCTCGCATGCCCGGTGGAATCCGGTTTGCGGTGGAGGGCACCGCTTGCAAGCCGATTGCGTGCCCTCCGAGGGCCGAAGACAGCGGATCCCCGGCGCTCGACGGCCTGCACGGATGGTCCGGGCCGGACTCGGGTCGCGCCGGGGGATTCCAGATCCGGCGCGCCCCTCGCACCGAGCGTGAAGCGCATCGAGCGTGAAGAGTGCGTCGGCAGCGGGCTGCGGCGCTCGGCGCGGAGGGCGCCGCTCGGGCCGCGACTGCGGCCTTGCCGGTCAGCTGCCGGTAGGTCGGCGTCTTGCCGACCAGGCCCCGCGCCATGCGCCGCATCTGTTCCGCCGTGTCGCAGTCGCGGTCGTTGCACCGTCCCGTGAACTCCGTGAGGTAGCGACCCAGATCATGCTCGAGACGCCCTGAATGCCGGTGGTAAGCAGGAACAGGGCGACGGCCCGGGTGCGGTAGCCGAGCTTGGTGTCGGCCATCACGCTGCCGGTGCGCACGGAAAAGCGCTTGCCGCAGCCGCGGCAACGGTACGGCATCGAAGGGTGGGCCGCGCCGGACTGCACGCTGGAGCCGCGGCAGCGGGGGCATACCGGACCGTCGGGCCAGCGCATGGAGGCGACCACTTTTCCGCGGATTCGTCATCGCGGAACATGGCGATCACGTCAATCAGAGTGAGGCCTTCACGAAACCACTTCCCGGGACCTTTCTGCTTCATAGACGACCTCATATATTGGAACTATTCTATCAAAATACTCCACCGACTGTCAACAGATCTCCGGAAGAAATATGAAATTAATTTATGGACTGATAATTTGCAAAATCGGTTGCCTCGGCACTCAGATATATAATTCCCATACGAAGCGTCCGGTCCTGACCGTCGCATGGCCGACCGCCGAGCACGGCGGCATGGGGCTGGAGGGCCAGATGAAGCTCGGTTTCCGGAACGAGCTGGCGGCGATCAGCGACCCGTAGGCCCGCACCGAGCGCTACAACGAACTCGTGAAGGCGGCCTACGAACGGGGCCGGGCCCTCAACGCCGGCGCCGCGTTTGCCTTCGACGACGTGATCGACCCGGCTGACACCCGGCGCTGCATCGCTCGCACGCTGGAAGCCGTGCCGCCGGCTCCGCCCCGCGCGGCCAAGAAGCGTCCCTACGTAGTGCTTGTGACAAAACCCCTGAATTCTGGCCCGATCAGCATTTCATACTACATCCTGAGGTCGAATGGAGCCGCAAACACAACATATAGCGCCCAAGGTCGGAAGTTGCTCAGCCGCCAATCGCGAAGATTTCCGCCCTCTACCCAGAATCGCCAGGATTTCGGCCTAGTCGTAACATTCCAGCGAAATCTTCGCCTTGAGAGATTGCACCTAACCCCTTTGTTGTCAAGGGGATACGAGTTTTGTCACGGGCACTACGTAGACACGTGGTAGCACGGTCTCGGGGTGCCGGAGGCGTCAGGGCAGGGCGGAGCGCCAACCGGCGCGCAGCTGCCTGGAGAGGCGCTCCGCGAGGGGCCGGCGCTCGGCGCGCCCGGCGAGATTGACGGTCTCTAGCGGGGACGTCCCGAAGTCGTACAGCTCGCGGTCCGTGACCGCTCTCTCGCGATCCACCCACTCGGTGTAGCGGTAGCGCTCGGTTCGCATGCTGTAGCCCATCCGCTCCCAGGTCGGGCCTGCGAGGTACGGTCGCGGAATCTGGGTGAAGGCCGCCCGCTTCCAATCGCGCCCGGGTGCCGTCAGCAGAGGCATCATCGACGCGCCCTCGAGACCGTCCGGCGGCGCGATGCCGCATGCCTCGCACAGAGTCGGGTACAGGTCGACGAACTCCACTAAGGCGTCGCACGGACGTCCGCCCGTTCGCATGCCGGGCACGTGAACCATGAGGGGTGTGCGGGCGTCCAACTCGAAATTCATGGTCTTGGCCCAGAGGTCCTGCTCGCCCAGATGCCAGCCGTGATCGCCGAAGAGAATCACGACCGTGCTGGCGGCTAGCCCCAGGCTGTCCAGTTCGTCCAGGACCCGCCCGGCCTGGGCGTCCATGTAGGAGGTTGCGGCGTAATACCCGTGACGCAGTTCCCTGGCCTTGCCGGGGGGCAAGGGGCCCTCGCCGGGAATGTCGGAATATCCGCGCAGCTCCTGCCAGCGCGTGAAGGCGATCTCTGGCGCGCCGACCGGCCGCTGCGGTTCCCTGGCCGCAGGGATCTCGTCCGGGTCGTACAGGTCGAAATACTTCTTCGGGGCGGTGAACGGCAGGTGGGGCTTCTGGAATCCCACGGCGAGGAAGAAGCGCTCGCCTTTCGACCTACGCAGCGTCTCGACGGCCCGGTCCGCGACCTGGCCGTCCTGCAGGGCGTTGTCCGGCACGTCCGGGGCCTGCCACGACTTCCTCTTCTTCCATTCGAGCGTCGGGATGGCCCCGCCGAGAGGGTCGGCCTCCGGCTGGGACGCTCGCATGGCCGCGAGCTGGTCGACATCGACGTACTGCATCCCGGCCTGGCGGCCCCCCGGGGGCCAGGCCGGGACGCTCCACGAGGGCGAGTCGTCCATTCTGCCGTGCAGCACCTTGCCGAGGGCCTCGGTGCGGTAGCCGGCCTGCTTGAAGCGCTGCGGCACCGTAACCGCCTCGGGCACGGTCTCGCGGAAGTGCGTCCGGTTGCCCCAGACCCTCGTCGTGTCCGGTCGCAGGCCGGTCAGCAGGGAGGCTCGCGAGGGCCCGCAGACCGGGGACTGGCAGTACGCCCGCCGGAAGGTCAGGCTGCGGCCGGCCAGCCGGTCCAGGTTCGGCGAGCGGACGACGCGATTGCCGTAGCAGCCCAGTTCGGGCCGCAGGTCGTCCACCGCGATGAACAGCACGTTGAAGTCCCCGGCGGCCGGGGAGGGGAGGACGGCGCCTAGGCCGAGTCCCAGAAACTCGCGCCGTCGAGTCATCGCGCGGCTCCCTCGGTCCGCCGGGTCCACGTGTACGCGGCGGGGTCGAAGAGGAACGAACCCTTGCGCAGCGCCCGGGGCGCGTCGGCCTCGGGCAGCCAGCGGGCGTGGTTCGCGATCTCGGCCGCGTGGGCCGGGCTGCTTGCGAGGTTTGTCCACTCGTCCGGATCCGTCGAATGGTCGTAGAACTCCTCGTCCCCGCTGGCGTAGCGGATGTACCGGTAGCGCTCGGAGCGCACGGCATGGTTGCCGCGCCCGAACGTCATCACGGCGGGCCGTGACCAGGGCAAGTCCGGATTCTCGAGCAGCGGCCGCAGCGTCACACCTTCCAGTCCGGGCCGCGCTGGCAGCTCGCACAGGTCGAGCAGCGTCGGGTAGATGTTGAGAAGGCTCACGGGCCGGGAGCAGCTGCCGCCGGGTGCGGTCACCCCGGGTGCCGCGATGGCGAAGGGCACGCGCGACGAGCGCTCCCAGAGCGTGTTCTTCGCGAAGTGGTGCTTCTCGCCGAAATGGTAGCCGTGGTCTGACCAGAAAACGATAATCGTGCTCTCGGCGTAGGCGCTGGAATCCAGCGCGTCCAGCACGCGACCGACCAGGGTGTCGGCATGCCGGATGCATGCCGTGTAGGACCGGACCATGTCGTCCAGATCGCCGTGCTCCAGGACGAGTTCGAGGTCGTTCGTGCGGTACGCCGCCATCTCGCGGCCCGCGGGCGGCACGTCGTCCAAGTCGCCGGGCTGGTCCACGGGCACGGGTGCCTCGTCCGGGCCGACGTCTTCGTACGTTGCCCGCGGCGCGTAGAACGGAAGGTGGGGCTGGAACAGACCCACCGCGAGGAAGAACGGCCGGTCGTGGTCGCGGGCGAGAAACTCCTCGGCCCATCGCACTGTCGCGCCGTCGCCCATCTCCATGCTGCCCCTGTCCAATGGGCCCCAGTCGAAGCTGGAGATGTGGTCCGGACGCCGGTAGGGGATCAGGAAACCGTCCGTCCGCAGGTCGTCGACAAGGCTGAAGTACTCGTCCCAGGATTCGGGCGGGTTGAAGCCGGGCGTGTGGTGGAAGACCTTGCCTCCTCCTGCCGCGAGGTACCCGCGGTCCTTGAAGTAGCGCGGCAGCATGACGAGGTCGGGGAAGTTCGGCTTCCACCATTCCGCGTTGCTGTAGATGCCGGTGGTGGACGGCCGCAGTCCCGATAGGATCGCCGTGCGCGACGGGTTGCATTTCGGAGACGGCGCGTGCGCGTTGGCAAACGTCACGCCCCGCGCCGCGAGCCGGTCGATATGGGGGGTCCGCGCCGGCTCCCAGCCGAGGGCGCCGACCCAATCGTTCATGTCGTCAACGCTGAGAAGGAGGACGTTCGGTCGCTCCGGGGCACTGCGTTCGCACGCCGCGAGGAGCGCGGCGCCGATCGCCATGCAGAAGGCGGCCTTGGTCACGGAGGGCTCCGCTCCATAGCGTAACGCCCCGAGGGCCGGCTCACTCCGAACTCGGAGCGCCCTAATCCTTGAGCCAGGGCGGAACGGCGGGCGCGAGGTACTCGCGATACGCCCATCGGTCCGGCTTGCGGTACTGTCCGTCCCTGTAGGTCGATTCGACCTCGGCTCTGAGCCGCATTACGTTCTCGGGATTCAGGAATGCGTCGTCCGTGCGCCGCCTCCAGTCCAGCAGGCGCGCTTTCAGATCGTCGAGCGTCTGCCGGTGCGCAGGCTCCGCGGCGAGGTTTCGAAATTCGAACGGGTCCCGCTCCAGATCGTAGAGCTCGAACTCCGGCGGCCTCTCCATGAGCGTGTAAGCCTCGCGCACTCGGACTTCGGCTCGCTCGAGCGCCTGCCGCATCTCGTCCGCGCCGACGAACTTCGCGATCGTGAACGCGTGCCCGGGATTCGGCTCGCCGGGCAGCAGGTTCCATATCAGCTTGAAGCGGTGTCCTCGAACCGTCCTCTGCGGATAGAAGTTGTGGTTCGAGTGCAGGTGGTACTCCGTGTACAGGTGCTCGCGCCAGGCCGGCGACTCTCCCCGCAGCAGCGGTCCCAGCGCGCGGCCCGGGAGCCCGCGAATCGGTTCGGCTCCAGCCGCCTCGAGGAGGGTCGGCGCCAGGTCGATCGTCGAGACGAGCTCCTCGCGCACCTGGCCGGCCCTCTGGCCGCCGGGCCAGCGCACGATTAGCGGGATGCGGACGCCGCCCTCGTAGGAGGTTCGCTTCCCCCGCAGCAGGTCCGCGCCGTGGTCTCCCAGATACGCCACCAAGGTGTTGTCCGCTCTGCCGGAGAGGTCGAGCATTTCGAGGATCCCCCCGACCAACGCGTCCAGCCTGGCGATCGAGTTGTGATAGTTGGCGGTGTCGCCGCGCAAGGTCGGCGAGTCGAGACCCATGTAGGATAGCGGCCCGACGTCGTCGGCGGAGAGCGGGGCGGGCGGCAGCCCGTCCGCTTGCCTGAGCAGCGGTCGGTGGGCGTCCGGGAAGTTGACGGAGAGAAAGAAGGGCCTGTCGTCCTCTTCGATGAAGCCCTTGGCGAGCCGCGAGTAGGCGCCTAGGTCCTTCCTCTGGAAGTTGGCTCCGGGCAGCGCCGCGAAATCGAACGGGAAGGCCGACTCGGGGTTGACGTGCAGCTTCCCGACGATGCCCGTGCGATATCCGGCCGCTTTCAGCCTCCGGACGATATTGGGCGTATCGGCGCGAAACAGGCCGAATCTCCAAGTCGCCAGTCCGATTTGGCCGTTCTGATGCGGGTAGAGTCCGGTCAGGAATGCTGCCCGCGACTGGCTGCATCCCGCCTGCGGGACGTAGGCGTTCCGAAAGAGGACGCCTCGCCGCGCGAGATCGTCAAGCGCCGGCGTGCGGGCGAAGGTGTCTCCGTACGCGCCAAGCTCCGGGCCGTTGTCTTCGGACACGATCAGCAGGATATTCGGGCGGTTGGCGCTCCCATTCGGCGCGGCGAGCGCGAGCGCCCCCGCCAGACAGGCGGCGAGCGCTCTTGCTGATCGAGAGCGAATCGCCTTTTCGACAATCCGGGTCATACGTCCTCCAGTCCGAATGCCTGCCTGCCTTCCGAGGTACTCGGGACGGACCAAATCGGCGGCGAGGTCCGGGCGCATGGCGCGGGCGCCGGGACCGGCTCAGCGCGGACCTTCAGCCGGCAGCCCGGAGGTTCCGCCCAAGGCGTGGCGGCGTCTCGCTGCCTGCCTCGCCGGATCGGGTCCGAGCCTGCCACGAGCGCCGCGTGAATCGGAGAGCATTCGTGCCGGGCGGGGGAGCGGTGCAGCTCGATGCCTCCAGCCGCGATTCGATCGATGTGCGGCGTGCCGAGCTCGGCGCCGTGAAATCCCCCGACCTGCCAGCCGATGTCGTCGGCAAGGATGAATGCGTCGCTTAGTGTCGCCACGTTCGACTGAAGAGGGGAGTCCCCGGGAAAGAGGAGCGAGAGCGCCGCCCGAAGGCATGCACGATGGCTCGCCGGAAGCTGTCGGCCCATGGGATCGACCTCCTCGAAACAGCCCTGCGCGCTCGGGCGGCCCATGCGATTCTAACCCGGCCAAACCATGCTGTACGGCATCGCGAGAAGGAGTGCCGTTGCCGCCGGCTGGGCGAATTCGCGAATGGACAAGTTAGCGTCCGGTCGACCTGCGATCGATCGAGCGGGTCCGATGCAACGGAGGCCGAACGGGCTGCTGGTGAATCCCCGTGCTACGCGCTCATCGCGAACCGAGAATGGGCCGTCCCGGCTGCCGGGCGCGGTCCCGACTCGTTCGCGTCGACGATAGAGCCCACCTCGGTTAGGAGGGTGCGGTGATCGGCCGCCGGTGGATCGCTCGCCGCCCACCGTGTGGCCCGGCCGGAATTCGTTGACTCGCACGCCAGCGACGCTGGCGGCACGCTGTCCGCTTCAGGATCGCGCTGCTCCCGACGCCGTCAATTCCGCAATGCGCGCCTCCGCCTCTTCGCGATCGCACGTGCCTCCGCCCGGTCCGCGCGTTGTCGCTCGTGCTCCCTTAACGCCTGCTCTCGATTCGCGCGCTGGGTCTCATCGAGCGGCGACAGGCACCTCCCCGTCTTGGGGTCAAACACCGCCAGCCTCTGCTTACCGTCAATCCGGAACTCGGCGCCCAGCACCTCGCTGCGAATCCGCAACTCCCCGGAATCTGACGGCAGTACGTCCAGCGGCTCGTATCCGCCCGGTCCCAGCCGGCCCGCCTGGAGGCGCGGCGTCAGTAGCTTGCCCACGGCGTCGAACTGCCAGTATTCCAGCACCCCGAGTCCTTCGTAGAGCTCGGCCTTGTCCTCGTTGTCACGCCGGATGGTCCTGTTCGAGGCGACTTCCAGCACGAAGTCCGGTGCCTTGCCCTCCAGCCAGACTCGGTAGGCGAGCCGTGCGCTCCCCTCAAGGCCGAGCGCCACCAATACGTCCGGTGCCCCCACCGCGCTGGCGTCATTCCGAACGTAGTACATCAGCAGGTCGCATTCCACGACAACGTCGGACCGCCGCTCCTCGAAGTACCTGCGCAGGCCTTCGGTGACATCGATCATCACCCGCTTCTGGGGCCCGCTCTCAGCCATGGGCTTGCCATCCGAGCTGGGATAGTCAACTTCCGCCACCTCCGGCCGCTGGCGTGTCGTCGGCCGCGGCGGCGCGACGGGCAGCGACACGACGGGCGGGACGCTACGCGGCCGGTCGTTCCCCGGGAGCGTCGTCAGTCGCTGCTGCGGTCGCTTGTCTCCCGGGCGACCGGTCGCTGCGCACGCATTATGGCGCGGGCGCGTTTGGTTCGAATGGCTCCCGTCGGCACTCCTCGGACCGTGCGGAGGCCCCCGCTGCCGGTGGCGCGGACGGGCCATGCCCCACGCCTCGTTGCGTACGCGGGGCCGGGACTGCTCGAAGCGCTTGGCTCGTATGCGACGCTGTTGGGTTGCCGTATCGCACGGAGCTGGTCCGGCCGCGCCTGCGGTCCTGACCTTCACGGTGTTCGCCATCGCATGGAGCGCTCGCAGCTACTCTCCGACGACGACGTCTTCCAACTGGCGCGCCGTCAGCTGGCGGACTACGACAGACGGTCGCCCGGAGGCATGTTTGCCGAGCCGGGTTTCGTCCTGAATGTCGACGACGCGTATCGACTTCAGATCGCCTCGTCAGGACTTCGCTCCGCTCGCGGGGAGATAGTGGCGGGCTACAAGATCGGGTGTGTGAGCGAGCGGATACGGCGTCAACTCGTAGTAGACGGCCCTGTATTCGGGCACGTCTTCCAGAGCGAGATTCGAACCAGCCCCGTGCGCGTCAGCGTGAACGAATTCTGCTGCCCTGCGATTGAAGGCGAGTTTGCCGTGCGCCTCGGTTCCGATCTCCCGGACCCGGACCGCCTGCTTGCCGAGCCGGACCGGTTTATCGGCGGGATCTTTCCCGTCATCGAGCTGCACAACTACGTATTCCGCGGTCCGAGTCCGCGGGCGGCGGAATTGATCGCCAACAACGCCCTGCAGGCTGGAATCGTGGTTCCTGTCCGAACAGGCTCCTTACCATTCGGCGAGCCAGCGCCGATTCGCGTCGTGATCGGGGACAGGGTGGATGCCTGCGCCGAGGTCGATCCGTGCCTTCATCTGCACGAGCTAGCGTGCCGTCTCGCGAACCACGGCATCCGGTCCCGCAAGGGTGATCTCTTGCTGACGGGCTCGCCGCTCCCCCTATACCGGGTAGAGGAGGAAGACTCGGTCAGGGTGACCAGTCCCGGCACGGCGGAGGTAGCGGCGGTCTTCGCAGCGTGCTAGCTCCCGCCCGCCCTGCGTCGTATTCGCTCGGTTCTGCTAAGAATCCGGCAGACGGCGCATTCAGGGCACGACGAGAGGGCAGTTGTCTGTCGTCAGATCGCAAGCTTCTCGACGTGCTGTGGACTTGTTCGGGTCAATCAAGTTTCCTGACCACTGCGCTAAACCCTATCTTGACCTCTAGGTTTGTCCAGCCTGGTTGGACCTTCGAGGACGCGGCATATTCCGACCCGGAGAGCGCTCCCTGACGACGATCTGACACGCTAGAACCAGTGAGATAAAGAACGGATTCGGACCAGGCTTATCCGGAGTAATGTTGATGGGCCGATCAGCGATTTCAATCCGTTGTCATTTGCTGGACTTCATTGAAGGTACATCCTGAACAGAGACTCGCGGCCCATTCGATGTCAATCGGTGCTCCGAGGCATCGCATGCGAGTCACCGCTGCCGTAGCTCGGTCCAGCAGCTCGCGAGGAAAAAGAGCATCTCCCCGCACCTCGGCCTCGCTCGCGTCACTCTTGGCCGGTGCGTCAGGAGTGAATTCAGCGTCCTATTCTAGACTAGTGCCCGTGACAAAACTCGTATCCCCTTGACAACAAAGGCGTTAGGTCCAATCTCTCAAGGCGAAGATTTCGCTGGAATGCTACGACTAATCCGAAATCCTGGCGATTCTGGGTAGAGCGCGGAAATCTTCGCGATTGGCGTCTGAGCAACTTCCGACCTTGGACCCTATATGTTGTGTTTGGAGATCCATCCGACCTCAGGATGTAGTATGAAATGCTGATCGGGTCAGAATTCAGGGGTTTTGTCACAAGCACTAGACTAGGCTCTCGACGCAGGGAACCACAAGCCGTAGCCTAGCCGGTCGGAACGCCCGCGGAATGCTCTAGTTTGCGACCATGTCCGCCGGCATGGGCCCCCTCGCTAGCAGCTGAACCCTGTACAGGCCGTTGCGCGCCGTCATGTAAAGCGTGCTGCCGTCGCCGCCCCACGCTACGTTGGCCGGGACCTCGGACGGCTGAAGCGTGCCCAAGTGCGTCCCATCCGGGGAGAGAATCCAGACACCGCCGGGGCCGGTCGCGTACACGTTGCCGTCGCGGTCGAGCTTGAGGCCGTCCGGCAAGCCATCCGCCTGCACGCTCGAGGCGTCGTAGAACACCCGCGCGTTCTCGAACAGGCCGTCGTCGGTGACATCGTACGCCATCCAGACCTTCCGCGCGCTGTCGGAGTTGGCCACGTATGCCGTCTTGCCGTCGGGCGAAAATCCGATGCCGTTGGGCCTCGTCTGGTCGCGGTTGAGCAGCTGCACCTCCCCTGTCTCGTAGTTCAGGCGGAAGATGCCGTTGAAGTCCAGTTCCTTGGCTGGGTCGCTGTCCTGCTCCGGCAGGCCGTACGGCGGGTCGGTGAAGTACAGCCAGCCGTTCGCATGCCAGGCCGAGTCGTTGGGGCTGTTCAGCCTCTTGCCCTCGAAGCGGTCCGCGACGGTCTCCCATGCGCCCTCGACCATGCGGGAAACCCGGCGGTTGCCGTGCTCTAGCGCGATGAGCCGCCCCTGCCTGTCGAGGTTGAGGCCGTTCGACCCGACGAACGCGTCCCGCGGCTCGCCGCGGTACATGCCTTCGTAGAAGACGGAGGCCTCGGTGTCGCCTTCCGCCCAGCGGTAGATGCTGTTGGCCGGAATGTCGCTGAACAGGAGGTGCGGGCCGCCCTCGCGAACCCACACGGGTCCCTCCGTGAACATCATGCCCCCGGCCAGCTTCTCGATCACGGCGTCGGCCGGAACGATGGCGTCAAGCCCGGGGCCCGCCCGGAGGACCGTTCCGGCTCCTGAATCCGGCTCGGCCTCGGGCTCGGGCGGGGCGGTACAGGCGGCGGCCAGAAGGGCCGCGACGGCAAGGAGCCAGCTAGTGCTCTTCATCGGGACTCTCATTTCGAGATGCGCGCCAACTATGATACGCGACCTCCGCTTCGCGGGTCGCGCCGCCGCCTGCCTTCGTGGGGATAGACTGGAGCGAGTGCGTGCCTTGACATCGCGGAAGCCGATGTGGCATCGTTGCGAGTTCGGTGCCGGATGCAGCCTCGGCGGTTGGCTGGAGGTCGGCTGCTGGGGATGACAGACTCCCGGAAGCTCCGGCTCTCCCTGGAGAGTACTCTGGATAGTGTCGAGGCAGCCGAGCTGATCGTCCAGCGCATGGCGGAACTCAACGGGTTCGACGAGAACCAGGTGCATCAAATCGGCATGGGCGTCCGCGAGACGATGATCAACGCCGTCGAGCACGGCAACCGCTTCAGTCCCGACAAGACCGTGTCGTTCGATGCCTCGATCGACGCCGAGGCGTTTCGCGTGAGCGTCACCGACCAAGGCGGGGGTTTCGATCCGGAGTCCGTGCCGGACCCGCTGGCGGCCGAAAGCCTTCTCCTGCCCTCCGGACGCGGCCTGCTTATGATGCGGGCATTCTTCGACCTGGTCGAGTTCGGCTGCGTCGGCGAGTCAGGGACCACAGTTCGTTTGGTGAAGTACCGCGCCAGCGGCGCAGGTGCGACAGACAAGTAGAGGAGAAACGAATGAGCCTTACTTCTTCGATTCGCGACGTGGCCGGCGTGACGGTCATCGACCTGTCCGGCCGGATCACGCTGGGCGAGGCGTCCGTGAGCCTTCGCTCCACCGTCAAGAGCCTGCTCGATAGCGGCGTGACGAGCATGGTGCTGAACCTTGCCGAGGTGACCTACGTCGACAGCTCGGGTCTCGGCGAACTGGTGTCCGCGTACACCACCGCGCGCGGGAAGGGATGCACGGTCAAGCTGCTCAACGTGCAGACCAAGCTGCGGGATCTGCTTCAGATCACCAAGCTGTACACCGTGTTCGAGACGCACGACGACGAGGCGGCGGCGGTCGCGAGCTTCTAGCTTGCCCTGCACCCGGCGGGGCAAGCCCGGCCCCGCCCACTGCCCTTCGCCGCCCGAAGGGCCGCCGTCGCCGCGTTACAGCAGCAGGGAGAAGGTCATCGAGAACTCGAGATTGTTCAGAGTGCCGTCGACATTGGGCAGGTACCTCCCGAACGGCTTTCCGGTTACGTGGTTGCGCACGTCGAATCGAATGCCGTACATGAAGAAGTTGAACTTCACGCCCCCACCGTAGTTGTAGCCGAACTTCGTGTCGCCGTAGCCGGAGAACGACGAGATCCCCGGAAGGAAGAACGATGAGAAGCCGCCGCCGCCTGTGACGAACGGACGCACCGGCATTCCCGTGGGCAGGGCATGCAAGGCGAGGTTGTAGTACATGTGATGCGACCGGACTGCGCCGAGGTCCCCGCTTTCGGACGCCCCCTCTCCGGACGACAGGAAGTTCAGGTTCGCGTGCTGGTAGGCGTACGACACCTCGTGCCCGATGAAGGCCATAGTGTTGAAGACCATCCGCCCCCCGACGCGGACGCCGTTGGAAATCGTGTATTCCTCGCGCACCTCGCGGGCGATGTCGGCCATGGTATCTCGAATGCCCGCCACGCTCAGCGAGTTATCGCCGAAGGCCCCGTAGCCGCCTGTGATACCCAGTTCGGCGGACTGCGGCGTCGCGGGCACGGCCAGCAGCGCCACTAGGGCGCAGCACAGCAAGGCAATTCTCATCGGTTCTCCTTCGGGTGGCTCTGCGCGGGCAGCGCCTCCCGCCAAGGCGGAAGCCGCGGACACGCTCGCTGTCTGTCTGCTAATCTGACCTTATCACGGCTAGGGAGGCCGCCGTGGCGGGCCCGGCCCGTCGCCGCGGTCAGTGGTACTGCACGAATTCGATCGTGTGGCCGTCCGGGTCGCTGCAGAAAGCTTGGCTCATCCCGAGGCGTTCGTTGCCCCCCATAGCGAAGTCGATCCCGCAGTCCCGGAGGCGCGCCTTGACCGTCTCGAGGTCCTCGACCTCCATCGCCAGGTGGTCCGAGCGGCTGATCGGGCCGCGGACTGCGCGACCGGCGTGGCGGTCCTCGATCAGGTGGATCTGCCGGTCGCCGACGGCCAGCCAGGCCCCGGGGAAGCTGAAGCTAGGGCGGTCGTCCTCGGGCAGTCCCAGCACCTCGCAGAAGAACCGCTTCGACGCGGCCAAGTCCGCCACGGCGAACGAGACGTGATGCAGGCGCTTGAGCCCGATGCGGTCCATATACGCTCCAGTCTAGCGCGCCGCGCATGGGCGTCGGGGCTTCCGCGCGGGCGGCGGATCCGCGCGCGGTTGATTCTGCGCTGGCTCGTCGCTATCATCAAATGAAACCCCAGAACGCCGGGAGCGCCTGAGGAGATTCGCATGGGCCCGCTAGGCATGGGTGAGATCGTAGTCCTGTTCATTCTGGCGCTGCTGATCTTCGGCCCCAAGAAGCTGCCGGAGCTCGGCAAGACCTTCGGCAAGGGCATGGCCGAGTTCAAGCGGGCCTCGAACGAGCTGAAGACGACCTTCCAGCGCGAGATGGACAGCATCGAGCAGGAGACCAAGGACGTCAAGACGATCGCGAAGGACGTCGGCAAGGACATCGACACCAGCTATTACGACGACAACGAGGACGACTACTACAACGACTACGACTACGGCGCGGGCTCGAGCGCGTCCTCTGCGACTTCCAAGCCCGCAAGAGCCAGCGCGGAAGGTCCCGACCCGGCAGCGGGCGAGGGATCGGCCTCGAAAGGCGCCGTCGCGTCCCAGCCGGACGCCGCCGCCGAGGATTCGTCGGAGGCACCGGCTGCCGCGCCAGTGTCCGGCCTGCCGGAGTCGGAAGAGGCCTCGGCGTCCAAGCCCGCCTGAGCGGTGCCGCCTGGCGCTGGCCCCGACCTCCCCGCGTAATCCTAGGAACTGTACCGGTCTATGAACTCGGAAGAGAAAGACCCGCAGGGGGCCGCCGCGGATCCCGCCCGGCCCGAGGGCCCCGGGACTGGCGAGAGCGGATCCGGCGCGCCCGTGGATCCGCACGGCGACGCCGCCTACTACGACGACCCGTACCACGACGAATCGGACCATCTCTACGACGACCCGCACGCCTCCCGTCCCGAGAGCGAGTCCGCGGGCCCGGTGGGCGCGGAGACGACAGGCGGGGGGGAAGACGCGCCCGGCCCGCCCCCGCCGCCCCCGCCTTCTTCCGGGGACGACGGAGACGACGGGGACGTCGGAGACGACGACATGGCCCGCATGTCGTTCCTCGAGCATCTCGAGGAGCTGCGGACTCGGATCCTGCGGGCGCTGGGCGGGCTGCTGGTGGTCTACCTGCTTTGCCTGGCCTTCGCCCAGGACTTGCTCGCGTTCGTCCTGACGCCCTTCTACGCGGCTGTCGAGGGGATCACCACGAAGTCCGGCGAGGCGATCCGGATCATCAACATCCGGCCCCTCGAGCAGTTTCAAGTCGTCTACATCAAGGTGCCGCTGATCGCGGCGGTGTTCCTCGGCGCCCCGTGGCTGATGTACCAGGCGTGGCAGTTCATCGCCCCCGGGCTGTACAAGCGGGAGAAGCGCTGGGCCATGCCGTTCATCTTCGTCACCGCCAGCCTGTTCATCCTCGGCGGGGCGTTCTGCTACTTCGTCGCGCTGCGCGTCACCCTGCAGTTCCTGCTGACTCTGTCGCTCGACCAGGTCGAGCCGTTCATCTCGGTCAGCGAATACCTGAATCTCTTCATCATTCTCGAGATCGGCCTCGGCTTGGTGTTCCAGCTGCCCGTCCTGATCTTCTTCTTCACGCTGCTGCGGCTGACGTCGCCCCGCTTCCTGCTGCGCAACGTCCGCTACGCGGTGCTGATCATGTTCGTGATCGCGGCCATCATCACGCCGACCGGCGACCCGCTGACGATGACCCTGTTCGCCGGGCCGATGATCCTGCTCTACTTCGTCGGCATCGGCGCGAGCTGGCTGCTGGTCCTCAAGCGCGAGGGGCGGAAGCTCCCCTTGTTCAGGATCGCCCTGACCGTCTTGCTCTTCTTCGCCATGGTGGCGGGCATCGTGGCCTACCTGTATTTCTTCCGGGGATACGGATTTGTGCCCGAGTTCCCGTGGTTTGTGCGGGAAGCGATTCCGTAGGGTCCGGAACGCCCCGGCCGGACGGCTACCGAGCCGGCGCCGTGCCGGCCCGGGCGTCGTACTTCGCCGCCACGTACGAGTCGAGGATATCGACGAACTCCGCCACGATCCGCTCGCCTCGCAGCGTGCGGTGCAGCCGTCCGTCGACATAGACCGGGGCCACCGGCTCCTCGAAGGTGCCGGGGAGCGAGATGCCGATGTCGGCGTGCTTGGACTCGCCGGGACCGTTCACGACGCAGCCCATCACGGCCACGCTCAGGGTCTCCACGCCGGCGTAGCGGCTCTTCCATGCCGGCATCTGGTCCCGCAGGTGCCCCTCGATCTCCTCGGCCATTTCCTGGAAGAAGGTGCTCGTGGTGCGTCCGCATCCCGGGCAGGCCGTCACTTGCGGCGCGAAGTGGCGGATCTCGAGCGACTGCAGGATCTGCTTGGCCACCTCTACCTCCTCGCAGCGGTCGCCGTCGGGCCGCGGCGTCAGGGAGACGCGGACCGTGTCCCCGATACCTTCCTGCAAGAGCACCGCCATGGCGGCCGTCGAGGCGACCACGCCCTTCGTGCCCATCCCGGCCTCGGTGAGACCCAGATGCAGCGGGTAGTCGCAGCGGCTCGCCAGCATCCGGTAGACCGCGATCAGGTCCTGGACGTTCGAGACCTTCGCGCTGAGGATGATCCGGTCGTGCCCGAGCCCGTAGCGCTCGGCGGCCTCGGCGGAGCGCAGGGCGCTTTGCACGATCGTCTCGTAGGTGACTTCGGCCGCGCTCAGCGGCCGGGCGCGGCCGGCGTTCTCGTCCATCAGGGCGGTCAGCAGCTGCTGGTCCAGCGAGCCCCAGTTCACGCCGATCCGCACGGGCTTGCCGTGCTCGATCGCGGCCTCGATCATCGTGCGGAAGTTGTCGTCGTGCTTCCGGCCGACGTTGACGTTGCCCGGGTTGATCCGGTACTTGGCCAAAGCCCGCGCGCACTCCGGATGCTTCCGCAAGAGGATATGCCCGTTGTAGTGGAAGTCGCCGACGACCGGCACGGGGCAGCCGAAGTCGCGCAGCGTGCGGACGATCCCTGGCACCGCGGCCGCGGCCCGGTCGTGGTTGACGGTCACGCGCACGAGCTCGGAGCCCGCCCGCGCGAGCGCCAGCGCCTGGTTCACCGTCGCCGCCGAGTCGGCGGTGTCGGTGTTCGTCATCGCCTGCACGACGATCGGATTGCCGCCCCCGACCGGGACGCCGCCGACGGTGCAAGTGGCCGTGGGCTTGCGCGCGATCGCCATCCGAGGAACGCGGCTAGCCCGCGAATTCCGAGTCTAGCAAGGCTCCCTCGCGGCCCCTCAGCGGACTAGGGCGAGCGCGAGGGAGGGGACGTAGGTGATCACCAGGACGCCCCCCAGCAGGATCAGCAGGAACGGCAGGACCGAGCGGTAGACGCGGGTCAGCGGGTCGCCGAAGCGATAGCAGGACAGGAATAGGTTCAGCCCGACCGGGGGCGTCAGGTAGCCGAGCTCGAGGTTGGCCAGGAAGATGATGCCGAGATGGACCGGGTCGATTCCGTAAGCCTCCCCCATCGGGGCGACGAGAGGCACGACCACGAGGATGGCCGAGAAGATGTCCATCATGCATCCCACGACCAGCAGCAGCGCGTTCAGAGCGAGCAGGAAGACGTACTTCGATTCGATGTGCGACTGCACCCATTCGAGCGCGTGGTCCGGGATCTGCGCGTCGATCACGTAGTTGGTGAACCCGAGGGCGACGCCGAGGATCAGCAGCACGCCGCCGACGAGGGCGGCGCACTGCACGGCGACGGATGGCAGGCGGCGGGCGGACAGGTCTCGGTAGACGAAGCATTCGACGACCGCGGCGTACAGCACCGTCACGGCGGCGGCCTCCACCAGCGTGACGATCCCGCCGAAAATTCCTCCGATGACGACAAACGGCAGCAGCAGGTCCCACTTGGCCCCGCCGGCGGCCGCGCGCGCCTCGGCGAGAACGAACGGCCGGCGGCCCGTGTCGGACGCATGCCCGCAGCGAACGCCCCACAGCGCGACCAGGCCGACCAGCAGGGCGCCCGGCAGGAGCCCGGCCAGGAATAGCTCGTTGATCGGCGTGCGGGAGTATACCCCGTACAGGATCACCGCAAGGCTGGGCGGGAACAGCAGGCCGATCGAGCCCGAGGCAGTCACCAGCCCGAGCGAGAACCGGCGCGGGTAGCCCGACTTCACCAGCACCGGCAGGAGCAGGCCGCCGAGCGAGAGGATCGTGACGCCCGACGCGCCCGTGAACGAGGTGAAGAAGGCAAACGCCAGGGCCGTGGTCACGGCGAGCCCGCCCGGCAGCCAGCCGACCAGCGCCGAGAACACCCGCACCAGGCGCTTGCTCGCCCCGCCCTCGGCAAGGATGAAGCCGCCTAGGGTGAACAGGGGGATCGCGGGCAGGAGCGGCTGGCCCGACAGCTGGTAGGCGGCCAGCGGCACGGCCGACACCGGCGTGTATTCGAACCAGAACAGCAGGGCCGCGAGCCCGCCGATCACGGCGAAGATCGGAAGGCCGAGCAGCGCTCCGCCCAGCAGCGCGAGTCCGCCGTACTGCAGGACCGGCCACTCGCCCAGCGCCTCCCAGTAGCCTATGGCGACCGGCGCGACGGCGCCGGCGAGCGCGACCGCCGTCCCGGCGTGGCCGTCCGAGCAGCGCCAAGCCATGCGCAGGCCGATCGCCGCGATGCCCGGCGCCATGGCGAACACGAACAGCCAGACCGGGAGGCCGAAGGCCACGATGTCCCCCGCTTCGCGCTCGACGCTGGCGAAGGTCCACGAGCCGTAGGCTAGGCAGGTGCAGACGGCAACGCCGATCGACGACGTGATGACTCGCGCCGGCTGATTCAGGCGTTCCGGAAGGAACGAGGCGGTGGATAGCGCGAGCAGCCGGCCCTCCCGTGCCGCGAGCATCCCGCCGGCGATGGCGAGGAGAAGCGTGCAGTGCTGCACGAGGGGGAGTGACCCGGGCACCAAGTTGCCGATGCCGAGCATCCGGCCCGCGCCCTCCAAGAGCGGCAGCAGCGCGATCGCGGCCAGCAGCGCGGCCGCGGCCGCGTCTTCGACCCTGTGCCACGGACGGGACGCGGGCTGCGCGGAGTCCTTCGGAGACGGGGCTGCCGCTGGCATCTTGGGCGCTGGTGCTGGCGCGGGGAGTCAGGCTGCTCCGGCCCGGCCCCATCCCAGAATATCCGAGCGGCCGGCCGCGGGGGATCATCGAGGGCCGTGACGCCGCGGTCCGGGGTCGGCCGCGCCGGGCAGCGGAAGTCAGTCGGCGAGTCTCGCCCGCCGGAATTTGCGTGGACCCGCGGGTCGGCTCCGGAATAGGACGAGGTCCTGCACGTCCGCGACCGGTCTCCCGCCGCGCGGGGTCGAACGGCGAACCGGCAGCAGGCGTGCGTGCGGTCGAAATCTCTGACCACCCCAGACATTGCAGTCGCGGGCGTCCCTGACACGGTTCCGACACCCTAGCCGGCGTGGCCGGCCGAGTCACGGCAGCTTGGACCTTGCGAGCAGGAGCGGTGAAGCAGATTCACGGAGTGCGCATACTCGAGCCGCCGTGCCCGGGAGTTCCGGCGGAACACCAGTGTGCCGTCTCGGCTGGGGAGGGGCTGTTCTTGTTCGCGAGGGGCTGAGCCGTCTTCCGCGAGCGACGCTGGGTCCAGCGTCGAGAACACAGCTGCGGGAACTTCGTGGACGGTGCCGGATGCTCGCCTTGCCGGCTCTTTCATGAGTCGGGCGGTGCGATTCCGATTAGCCCGAAGCGCTGAACTCCAGCCCCGGAACCCTCCCGCAGTCGATGCTGGTCGGGCTGGCCGCTGGGCCCTCCCGCCAACAAGCGCGGCTCCGACCCGGCCGTCACCTGCACCCATTGATCGGGTTGCAGGGCGATTGCGCTTACGCTGAGACGATGGATCAATCAGATTGGTCGGCGGTGCGCGCCCGGTTTCCGGTTCTGAAGGAGTGGACGCACCTGAATACGGCTGCATTCGGCCCCACGCCGACGGAAGCGGTCCGGGCAATGACCGACTACTGCGCTGCCCGCGATGCGGGCGCTTCGCTCGATTTCCTCGATTGGTTTGATCGCTTGGACCGGCTCCGCGGCAAGATCGGCCTGCTGATCGGTGCCGAATCGGCCGACATAGCCTTCTGCCCGAGCGCGGCGGCTGCCCTTTCGTGGCTGCTGCGAGGGATCGACTGGCGCAGCGGCGACGAAATCCTGGCACTGGACCACGAGTTTCCCAGCAACCTGTACGCGCCCTTGCTGCTCGACGCGAAAGGCGTCGACTTCCGCGCACTCCCGGCGCCGACCGGTCTGTTCGAGCCGGAACTGGTTCTCGACGCGGTCGGGCCGCGAACACGCTTGGTCGTGGTGAGTGAGGTCAACTACTCGAACGGGCTGCGAGCCCCGCTTGATGCGCTGTCCCCGGAGTTGCGCAAGCGTGGCGTGCTGCTGTGCGTCGACGCGACGCAGAGCGTCGGAGTCCTGCGCCACGACCTGCGTAAGGTGCCTGTGGACTATCTCTTCGCGCATGGCTACAAGTGGCTGATGGCGCCGCCCGGAGCTGGCTTCGCTTACGTGCCTGAGTGGACCAGAGACTGGCTTCGTCCGAGCATCGTGAGCTGGCGCACCCACCGGACCTGGCGGGACCACGAGCATCTGCACCACGGCCGACCCGAATTGCCGGCGGAAGCGGCTATGTACGAGGGCGGTGTGCAACCGTTCGCTCTCCTGTTCGCGCTGGAGGCTTGCGTCGACCTGATCCTCGAATGCGGCCAGCCCCAAATCGAAAGCCGCGTGTTGGGCTTCGCCCGGACATGCCTCGAGATTCTCCAGTCGCGCGGTGGTGAGCCCCTCATCCCGTCGATCGAGGATTGCAACTCCCCGATCATCGCCGCTTCGTTCCCCGGCAGGGATGCGGTCCGGCTGCGGGAGACACTGGAGCGAGCGCGCGTGGCTGTCTCGGTGCGCAAGGGTAACCTCCGCGTGTCGCCGCACTTCTTCAACAACGTCGAGGACCTTCGTCGCCTCGCGGCGGCGCTGGATAACTGAGCCCTCGGGGCCTGGGCTCAGCCGATCAGGTACAAGTCGCTGACCCGGTTGACGTTAGCGAACGGCCTTGCATCGTTGACAGGCAAGCGGATCCAGTCGATGCGCTGCAGCGCCGCTGCGATCCTTCGCGTGCCTTCGCTCAGGGCCCGGGCGAGCGGCGAGGCAGTCCGCTTGGCGTAGACCGCGCACAACGGCTGCAGGCGCCCGTCCGGCGTCTCCGGGACGATCGCGCCGGCCCCCGTGCGGACGGCTGTCCGGATGAGCGTTTCGATCGGTGCCGAAGCGACGTGCGGCATGTCGCACGCCAGCACAACGCAAAGGGACGAGCGGGCGTGCTGGAGCGCCGCCACGATTCCGCCGAGCGGGCCGGCGCTGTCGACGGAGTCGGGAATGGACGGGAGCCCGAGTTCGAGGTGATTGAACGTTCCCCCGACAAGGGTGACAGTCCCTACGTGCGGGCGCAGCGCGTCCGCCGCCCGCAGCGCCATCGGGCGCCCGCCGATCTTGTGAACGGCCTTGTCGGAGCCGAACCGGGAACTGCGCCCCCCGACCAGGACGTATCCGTCCGCGTCGACATCGCCCCGCTGGCCGGAGTCTCGCACTGCGGGCATCATACCGACGGTGCCGGCCGCGGCACTTTGAGACTCGGCGGTGCGGGGCCGGGCCGCCGCCCGAGCGGGACGAAGATGTGCGCGTTCGGGGACCGCGTTGGCGTACGCGCCGCGCGGAATGCTGGATGAGCGGGTCGCGGGTTGCAGTTCGCTCGCCGAATTGGGAAACTGTGCCTCGAAAGGAGGCCCTGCACATGCCGGGAATTCACCTGCATTCATCATCCTCTTCAGTCGTCGCCGCGACGCTCGCGGCGATCTGCATGCTCGGAATGGCCTGCGCCGGCGGCGATCCCGGTCCGCGCCAAGGCTCGCCCGAGTGGTTCCTGCAGGCTGCGGAAGACAACTACGCCATCCCCGACTACACCAAGACGGTCGAGCAACTCAAGGAAGCGATGGCGGCCGAAGGCGAAGCCGGGGCGCGGGCCGCCGTGTGGAGGTTCGTGCTCACGGGCGGCTTGGCGCTCGGATACGACGAACTTACGGACGCCTTCGCGAAAGGCGCGGAAGCCAGCGACGCGCTGGCCGAGGGCTTCCAACCGTCGATCAACGAATACCGCCGCCGCACCCGCATCAACGCGATCCAGTTCGCGGAAGGCGTCGGACCGATCAAGAAGCTAGTTGATGCTGGCGACACGGTCGCGCTCGCGGTGCCGCTGCCGTCGGGGAACTCGAGCGCGTCGCCGATCCTCGCCAGCGTCGAGAGCGGCAACAAGGTGGTCGATTCGCAGATCGCCGCGATGGAGGACCAGACCCTGACGCGCGGGATTTTCACCGTGCTGTCGACCCTAGCCGGTGGGCGGGAGTTCTCGCAGCTGTCCGAGGAGGCTGCGACGGGCGCGATCTCCGCGGGGTCCGACGAGGTCGAGTTCGGCGTGGCCCGGATACTGCTCGATATCTCTGTCATGTTCGACAGGTCCGGCATCAACGATCCGAAGGTGAGGACGCACGTGCTCAACATGGCGCAGCAATGGTCCGCGCCTCACCTCGAGAGCGAGCAGCTGGCCGATGCTGTCAAGGAGTTCGAATTCGACATGGAGAACGAGCGGCGCGACATGGAAGGCAAGCGGCGGATCAAGAAGGACGACTAGCAGCCCGCACCCTTCGCGCACGGGGATTACGGCTGCGACGGGTGGCGAGCCCGAGCGAGGGCTCGCCACCTCCGGCGGAATTCCGTCTCGGAGCGCTCGATTCGCGACCTCCGGGCAGAGCCCTGTCCGGCGACGATGTCAACGAGGGCGCCCGCAGGGATGGACTGGGTCGTGGTAGGCTCGCGCAGCTTCGGTCCCCGAGGTGCGTAAGACTCACCTGGCGGCCTTCATCATTCTGTCGACTAACTGGGAGAAAATGTAGGAAGAAGCCAAGCCGATTGCAATCCAAACTCCTGCTGTTGCGATTCGATTTGTATTGCTTTGCTGGTTCCTACGATTTGAATTCGACGCATTTCCGGTCTCAAATCTATGTCCATTTGACTCCGGCCCATCAATTGCGACACTTGTGTTTTCCAATTTCGCTGGAAAGATTCGGTCCGAGACGTGCCCGACATTGCCATTTTGCGAAGCGCTTGGCTCTTCTGTGGGATGGTTCAATCTCGATCTTGCCACTTGGAGAAGTTCTGCGCTGTAATTGAGGTCGCCTTCTCCCAAGCCGAGGATTCTAGAAACCAATTCCGCATCAATCTCTGTGTCCGAGGAAGAACGAACTACTTTGTAAACGATGCTGGTTTCGTAGCCACGACAGAATTGATCTAGAGAAATGTCCTTTGGATTAAGCTCCATCTTTCGATCCTTCATGCTTAGATCTGGCTGGTTCGGGAGAAAATTGACGGATCCGGTCTGAAAAAAGATTGTCAAGTATCGAGCGAGCCACGTAGAACTGATCTCTTTTCCGTTTCCGGAAGGGTCGATCCTGTTTTGGATGAATGATAGGATTTCGGCTCGGTTGAGGGGCTGATTGTCAGTTATGATCTCAAAGATTGTTGCCAAGAACTCCCTTCGGGCACTGGCGTTTGGTTCATACTTATAGTTTCGTAGACATGCGCGAAGAATGAGATCTGTCGTCTTTTTATTAAGTTGTTGATGCTCTTCATTGTCCGATTCTTCGCTTGACTCTTCCAAGCCTGATTCAACAACGGGAACCACAAGAATGTCGCGACCGTAACGCTCGACAACCCGCGCAATATCGCTAACTGAGTCCAAGAACATTCTGAAACTTGAGAAGCCATAGTCGTTTGCGTTGAATTCACCCGAGATGGCTTCGCAAAGCAATGTCTTGATCCTTGCAGAGGGAACTCCGTCAGGATGCTGCAACAGAATCTTGTGTAGCAAGATGCGGATTTCGGCGATGTCCTTGGCTGGAATGCCGGCTAGGTGGTCGCCGGACGGAGATCGGTCTGTGTCCTCGGATTCGACTGCGTCCTGTGCCGAGCCCGACGGATGCACCGGTAGGCATGCCGGTTGGGCCGGGGCCTGCGAGGCCGGGAGCACCAGAACGTCTCGACTTGTCTGCGGGACGATGGTCGCGATGTCCGGCATGGACTCCAGCAGCGCCCTCATCCTCCGGAAACCGTACTGCTTTTCGCTGAAATCTTCAGATATTTTACGACGGAGAAACGGCTTAATCTGTGCCCCGAAGACTCCGTTCGGACGTTGCTGTAGAATGTGATTCAATGCAGCCTTGACCTCGTCTATACTCCTTAAAGTAGGTGTGCCGGAATCGTCTTCTTCCGGTCCTCCCGCAATCTTCTCGTAATCAATGAACCAATCACATGTTGTGGCGAAATCCTCGCTCTTCCCCTTGCTAGGAGAAACTCCGACAACAGTCTTTCCCTGTCGTCTCAGTTCTCTGACGATGTGAATGAAGTCACGATCACCTGACACAATTACGTAGGTAGAGATATGCGGCAGGGAAAATGCAGACCGTATTGCATCAACTGCAATCTTGATGTCGACCGAGTTCTTAGCTCGCTTCGCGAGGACGTGGACAAGTTCAATGCCGAGTTCGTGCATACATTTCTGATAGCGGGAGTACGACGGACTTCTCCAGTCCGCGTATGCGCAGGCCAGTACAACACGTCCCTGAAGCGTTGAGAACTGCATCAGCTTCTTGCAGTCCAATTCGCACGATCTACCAGTAGTGAAAACGAGGTTCTCGAAATCAATGAATACCGCGACTTGCCGATCGTGCGCAGCGGGCCCTAGTGCCGCGCCTCCAATGTCCCGGAGACCCTCGCCCTGCGGCTGGCGGTCGACCTGCAGTTCGCCCGTCCCGTCCTTTGGACCGGCGACATCGACAGTCATGCGGCAGAATGCGCGCTCCGGGGATCCGGCCTGCTCCGGGGATCCGATCTGGATATCGCTCCGCGAGGGCGACGGTGCGGACAGGAGCGGAGCGCTCGTCCGAGCGAGCCCTAGAGTGTATCACAAGCTTCCGGCGGATGGCCTTACAACCAAAACGTTCGGGCCTCGGAGGGGCATCTGAGGGGTGTGACCGAGCGCGGCCCGAGGCGGCAGGCTCGCCGCCATCGTTGAATCCGTTCCTCGGCGCGCCGGAATCCCCCGCTCGTCGCGGGGCGTTGTACTCAGCAATCGGACTAGCCCGATCACGCGCTGCAAGGCGACCTCGGCGGGACGGGCGTCGAGACGGCGCGAGGCATGCGCCGAGCCGTTCCGGCTGGCACAATGGACTTGACATGCGCCTCCGGACTCGTGTTCTTCCGCTGCCGCGGTTCGCCTTGGCCCTGTTCCTGGCCGCGGCCGCGACGGCCGCCCAGCCCAATGTGGTCGTGATCCTCGCTGACGACCTGGGATTCGGCGACGTAGCGTACCTCAATCCGGAATCGAAGATCCCGACGCCGCACTTAGATCGGCTGGCGTCGCAGGGAATGGCCTTTGTCGACGCCCACACCCCTTCGGGTGTCTGCACGCCGACTCGCTACGGCCTGCTGACGGGGCGCTACTCCTGGCGGACGCGGCTCAAGCGCGGCGTCCTGAACGGCTACGGCGAGCCGCTGCTCGCGCCAGGGAGGGAGACCATCGGCACGTTCCTGCGAGCGAAGGGCTACCGTACCGCTATCGTCGGCAAGTGGCACCTTGGACTGGGCTTCGCCAAGAACGAATCCGGGGAGTTCGATTTCACCAAGCCGGTCTCGGACGGGCCTCGCACGCACGGGTTCGACGAGTCCTACATCATCCCCGCGTCGCTGGACTTTCCGCCGTACGTATACATTCGTGACGGACAGATCACGGGCCTGCCGCTGGGCGAGCAGCCGGCACTGAAGTTCCCGCGCTTCATGCGGCAAGGCGAGATCGCCTCGGACCTCGATCCCGTGGACGTACTCGACGACCTCGTGCGCGAGGCATCCGACTTTGTCGGACGGCAGGCGCGCGCCGGACGGCCCTTCCTGCTGTACCTGCCCCTGACGGCGCCGCACAAGCCCGTCTGGCCGGGCGAGCGGTTCCAGGGAAGGACCGGTCTCGGACCGTACGGAGACTTCGTCGGCCATGTCGACGCGGCGGCGGGCACCGTGGCGCAAGCGATCGACCGTGCGGGAGTCGGGGACAGCACTCTCGTCATCTTCACGTCCGACAACGGCTCGTTCATGTACCGCCGCGAGGGTCTTTCCGCGCAGGACCACACCGACGATCCGACCATCCAGGCCTACCGCTCGACCAATCACACGGCCAACTACGTCTACCGTGGAACCAAGGCCGACATCTGGGAGGCCGGCCACCGCGTCCCGTTCTTCGCGCGATGGCCGGGCGAGGTCGAACCGGGCAGCGTACAGCGCGAGACCGTGTGTCTCACTGACGTGTTCGCGACGCTGGCGGACATCCTCGGGGCACCGCTTCCCGAGGACGCTGCCGAGGACAGCTTCAGCCTGCTGCCGCTGCTGCGCGGTAAGCGCTGGCCCGTCCCGCGGGCGCCGGTGGTTCATCATTCGTCTTCCGGCATGTTCGCGATCCGGGACGGCCGCTGGAAGCTGATCGCGGGCAACGGATCAGGTGGCAGGGAGGCTCCGCGGGGACAGCCGTTCGAGAGGCCGTATCAGTTGTACGATCTCGCAGGCGATCCGTCCGAAAAGCGCAACGTTTACCACAGAAACCCGACCCTCGCCAATAGGCTGGAGCAGGCCCTCGAGCGAATCCGCGACCGCGGCAGGAGCCGCTGACGGCACCGAACCGCGTCGACTCGGCCTCAGGCGAGGATCTTGCCTGGATTGAGGATCCCGTCCGGATCCAGCGCCGTCTTGAGCGTGCGCATTACGGCGACGCCGGCACCATGCTGCTCGAGCAGGGCCTCTTTCTTGCCAAGACCGATCCCGTGCTCACCGGTGCACGTGCCCCCCATGGCGAGCGACCGCTCTATCATGCGCTGGTTTGCCGTCCCCGCCCGCGCCATCTCTGCCTCGTCTTCCGGGTCCACGAGGAAGATCGCATGGAAATTGCCGTCGCCGACATGCCCGAGGATCGGGGCGACCAGTCCGGCCTCTTCCAGGTCGCTGACGGTAGCCGTGATGCATTCCGCGAGTCTCGAGATCGGGACGCACGTGTCGCTGACCCAGCCGTACGACCCCGGGCGCAGGGCCTTAATGGCGTAGTAGGCGTGGTGCCGGGCGTGCCACAGCTTCTCCCGCTTCTCCCGTTCAGGGGTCCATTGGAAGTCCCCGCCGCCGTGCTCGGCGACGATCTCGCCGGACCGGCCCGCCTGCTCGGCCACGCTTGCGGGCGTGCCGTGGAATTCGAGGAAGAGCGTGGGGGCCGGATCGTAGCTCAGCCGCGCGTACTGGCTGACGGCGCGCATGGTGGCCTCGTCCAGCAGCTCGCAGCGAGCGACCGGAATGCCCGACTGCAAGATCTCGATGACCGACTCGACGCAGTCCTCGACGCTCGCAAAGCTGCAAACCGCCGCCGAGATGGCTTCCGGCAGCGGATAGAGCCGCAGCTGGACCTCGGTGATCAAGCCAAGCGTGCCTTCCGACCCCAGCATCAGCTTGGTCAGGTCGTAGCCCGCGGACGACTTGCGCGCCCTCCCGCCCGTGCGAACGATGCGGCCGTCCGCCAGGACGCAGGTCAGGCCAAGGATGTTCTCGCGGATCGTCCCGTACCGCACCGTAGTCGTCCCGGACGCCCCGGTGGCGGCCATGCCCCCGACCGAGGCGTCGGCCCCGGGGTCCACGGGCAGCCAGAGCCCGTGCCTCTCTAGGCGCTCGTTGAGCGCCAAGCGGCGGATTCCCGCCTGCACGCGGCAGTCCATGTCGTCGGACTGCAGGTCGAGGATCCGGTTCATGCGCGAGAGGTCGACCGAGAGCCCTCCGCGCGTCGCTTGGACGTGCCCCTCCACCGCGGTCCCCGCGCCGAACGGAATGACCGGGAGCGAATGCGCGTGGCAGATGCGGACGATCGCCGCTACTTCCTCGTTCGACGCGGGGAACGCGACGGCGTCAGGAGGCGCGGGCGGATGGAAGGACTCGTCGCGGGCGTGGCTCTCGATGTCGTAGGGGGAAGTCGAAAGCCGCTCTAGGAGCAGCTCGGCCAGCGCGCCTCTCGCCGCTTCGAAGCGCCCCTTTTCGTTCGCCATATACGGCTCATGGTAGCGACAGGCGGGCCGCGGGGGCCGGCAGGGTGGAGCGTTGCTACGATGGCACGTCGCAATGGACTACGGCAAGATGTACTCCCTCGACGGTCGGACGGCCTTGGTGGCCGGGGCGAGCCGGGGGATCGGACTGGCGATCGCCAAGGCCGTTGCCGCGCAGGGCGCCCGCACGGTTCTCGCCGCGCGTTCTGCGGAAGCGCTGGAACGGGAGGCCGGGAAGCTGCGGGGCGCCGGCCTCTCGGCCGACGTGCGCTGCCTGGACATTGCCGATCCCGATTCGATCGATGGAGCGGCTGCGGCCTGTGGTGACGTTCACATCCTCGTCAACGTAGCGGGCACCAACGTCCGTCGACGCTTTGAGGACTACACCCCGGAAGAGTACGACCGCATCATGCAGACTAACCTGCACGGTATCGCCCGACTCACGCGCTTGGTTGGCGGCCGCATGGTCGAGCGGGGCGTGGGAGGCAAGGTTGTGAATATCGGCAGCCTGATGTCCGTCCTGGGGCTGCCGTATCTCTCAATCTACGCCATGACGAAGAGCGCCTTGGCCGGGCTGACGCGCGTGCTCGCGGCGGAATGGGCCCACGCCGACGTGCAGGTGAACTGCATCGCACCGGGCTTCATCCTCACCGACCTGAACCGCGAGATGTGGCGGCCGCCCGGAATGGCGAAGTGGCTGGGTGCGGTGCAGGCGAACCCGCGCCTCGGCAGGCCGGAGGACATCGCCGGGCTGGCCGCGTTCCTCGCTAGTCCCGCCGCGGACTACATAACCGGCCAGGTGATCGCGGCCGACGGCGGCTACACCACGACGGCCAAGTGGCCGTTCGAGCCGCTCGCCTGACCGCGCCTTGCGGCTTGCGTGCCTGCGAATGGGTCGCGGCAGCGGCTAGTCCGCGCCGCCCGCGGCATCGAGGCTCGCTGGGCACCTTACTCGCCGCGGCCGCGGGCTGGGCGCACGACCGTCCCGTGGTCGGCGTCGCAGGCTTGGCGGAGGATGCGACTTGATGCACCTTTCACGAGGGGAATTATGTATCTGAGTGCCGACAACGCCATGTCCGACTAGAACTGCTGTGAGCAGGGAGGTCGGTGTCGAGCTCGGGTCATTCGAGTGCGGCCGCGACGGGCACGGAGGGGTGGGATCGCATCTGAATCGAGCCTGCCAGCGGATTGGACGAGGAAGGGACTAGAGAGGCCGCCTCGCATGCCCCGGTGGAACCCGGTTGGCGGTGGCAGGGCGCCCCTTGCAAGCCGATTGCAGGCCCTGCGAGGGCCGAAGACAGCGGATCCCCGGCGCTCGACGGCCTGCATGGACGGTCCGGGCCGGACTGGGGGCGCACCGGGGCATGCCGGATCCGGTGCGCCCCTCGTACCGAGTGTGCAGCGCACCGAGCGCACCGAGCGTGAAGAGCGCGCCCGCAGCGGGCTGCCGCGCTCAGCGCGGCGGGCGCCGCTCGGGCCGCGACCGCGGCCTTGCCGGTCAGCTGCCGGTAGGTCAGCGTCCGGCCGACCAAGCCCCGCGCCATGCGCCGCATCCGTTCCGCCGTGTCGCAGTCGCGGTCGTTGTACCATCCCGCGAACTCCGTGAGGTAGCGACCCGGATGACGGACGCTCATCCGGTGATAGGTGCCGTACAGGCCGCGCTTGAACAGGGACCAGAACGATTCGATGCCGTTCGTATGCCCTGCCCCGCGCACGTACTCGCCGCCGGAGTGCCTGACGGCTTCGCGCGCGAACTCCGCCATGCCGGCGCAGGCCGCCGCCTCGTCGGAGCGGACCTGCGCCCCGGGCGTGGCGCGGTCCCGCGCCCCCGCCACCGGGGTCTTGCCGACGGGCCCGCGCCCGGCGCGGGCCTTCTTCCTCTCGTGCTTGTTGCGTTCCTTGCCGCCGACGCAGGTCTCGTCCACCTCCGCCGGGCCGGCGAACAGGCCCTGATCCCGCTCCCGGCACGCGCGGATGCGGTGCGCCAGGTGCCGGGCCGACTTCCGGCTGATGCCTAGGTCGCGGTGCAGCTTCATGCTCGAGACGCCCTTGATGCCGGTGGTCAGCAGGAACAGGGCGACGGCCCGGGTGCGGTAGCCGAGCTTGGTGTCGGCCGTCACGCTGCCGGTGCGTACGGCAAAGCGCTTGCCGCAGCCGCGGCAACGGTACGGCATCGAAGGGTCGGCCGCGCCGGACTGCACGCTGGAGCCGCGGCAGCGGGGGCACGCGGGACCGTCCGGCCAGCGCATGGAGGCGAACCATTTTTCCGCGGATTCGTCATCGGAGAACATGGCGATCACTTCGATCAATGTGATGCCTTTGCGGAACCACTTTCCGGGATCTTGTTTCTTCATTTACGGTATCCCATACTGGAACTATTCTACCAAGAAACACCACAGAATTTCAATGGAAATTCGGAAGAAATATGAAATCTTATTATGGCTTGATAATTTGCCGACTTGATTCCCTCGGCACTCAGATATATAATTCTCAATCGAAAGGCCTTGCGGAGAATCCCACGGCCTCACGCCGGACGGCCGTACTTGACCAATCCTTCGATGTACGGAATTCTGAGGCTGCTCTCGGTACACTCACGTCCGGGTCATCTTGTGGCTTGCTGTCGCTGGGGGCGCGACGCGCTGTGCAAGGGTATTCTATCTCCATGGGCGGAGAGGGCAGATCCCGTGTCGCGCTGCCAGCGGGCAGCCTGCTTCTCAACGGCATGTACGAGGTGCAGGCGCAGCTGGGGCACGACGGTTTCGGCATCGTCTACAAGGCGCTGCACCGGGACCTTGGATTCCTCGTCGCGATCAAGGAGTATTTCCCCGCCGAGCTGTCCGTCCGCGAGGCGGGCACGGTGCATCCGAGCAGCCAGGCTCGCGGGGCGGACTTCGCGGAGGGCCTGCATAGGTTTCTCGGGGAAGCGAAGCGCCTGACCGAATTCAAGGACGTCCCCAACGTGGTGACGTGCAGGGATTTCTTCCGGGAGAACGGCACGGCGTACCTCGTGATGGATTACGAGGAAGGCATGTCGCTGGCGGACCTGCTGGCGCGGCGGGAGCGCGCGGGGAGGCCGTTCGGGGAGGCCGATCTGCTGGCGGTGACAGTGCCGCTGCTGGGAGGGTTGAAGGCGGTCCACGACGCCGGCGTGCTGCACAGGGACATCAAGCCGAGCAACATCCTTATTCGGCGAGAGGTGGACCGGGAAGAGAACCGGGCCGTGCTGATCGACTTCGAGGCGGCGAAGCAGACTCTCGCCGGAATGTCGCGGTCGTACGCCCCGTACACGGAGGGATTCGCGGCGATTGAGCAGGTCGGGGAAGGCAAGCTGGGGCCGTGGACGGACCTGTACGCGGTCGGGGCGGTGATGTGGCGGATGGTCGCCGGGGGTGCGGACGAGGCGGTCTCCCGGCAGCCGGTGAAGGTGGAGTCGCGACTGACCGCGTTCGCGCGGGGGCAAGAGGATCCGCTGCCCCCGGCGCGTGAGGTGGGAGCGGGGCGGTTCCCTGAAAGGATTCTCGCGGCGATTGACCGATGCATCGCACTGAAGGAGGCGGACCGAGTACAGGACTGCGCGGAACTCGCGGGGCTCTTGGAGGGGCCGGGACGCGTCGCCGAGGAGCCCTCGGTTCAGCCCCCGGGGCGGTCTCGTTCGACCGCGCGATGGGCAGTGGCCCTCGGGGCTGCCGCCGTGGCCGCAGCCTTGCTTGCAGCGGTCGTCATTGGAGTGCCGGAGGGAGGTTCGCCAGGGGACATCGAAGATGAGGGCGGGCGTGCCCCGGTGTCGGATTCAAGGTCGGCAGGGCCCGGGCCGGATCCAGACGGTCGCGACAACGCAGGAGGGGTTGCCACGGCAGATACGCCGCCGCAAGAGACTGACTCTGCTGGTGCCACGACCGAGTCGTCAGAGCCAGAGGGTTCGAAGAAGGCCGAAAACGGCGCATCGCCGGCGATGCCCAAGGCAGTCCCGAAGCTTGGGCCTCCCAGCGCCACAGTCGTGTCGCCTCCGCCCTCGGACGACCGCCCGGCCGGAAAGGCACAGGAGACAATTGAGCCACCGAACCAGTCAGGGCCCTCCAACTCCCCACCGGCTGAATCGACAGCTCTTGACGAATGGAAGTCGATGGAGGACTCCGACAGCGAGGACGAGGTGGAGGAATTCATCCGGGAGTGGCAGGGACGGGAGGATGCTCGGGTGGTCCTGCCTCTCGCCGAAGTGCTGCTCGGGAGGCTGCGAAACGAGCGCCTCGCAAGGGAGCTTGCCGAGGAAGCGGGGGATGCCTGGGCATTCGTGGAGCGGAGCCGGAACTCGAAAGCGGCAGAGGCCTTTATCGAAAAGTACGACGGGGTTGCCGGAGCCGAGGGGCTGCTGGAACAGGCTCGAGTGCTGCTCCGTGAATTGCGTCCGCGCCCGGAGGCGGAGGACCGCTTGCGGGACTGCGACGGCTGTCCGGAGATGGTGGTGGTGGACGGGGGCTCATTCATGATGGGGTCGCCGGCGTATGAGAATGACCGGGAGGACGATGAGGGGCCTCGTCGCCGCGTGACAATCAGCGGCCCGCTGGCGGTAGGAGTGTACGAAGTGACGAAGGAGCAGTACGGGCGATTCGTGGATGACGCCGGCCATGACGGCGGGTCGGCGTGCCGGACTCACGAGAGCGGGGAATGGGATGCTCGCACCGGGCGATCGTGGACGAATCCCGGGTTCCGCCAGGGTCGGCAGGAGCCCGCGGTGTGTGTGTCTTGGAACGATGCTCAGGCGTACGTGAAGTGGCTGTCGGGGAAGACAGGCGAGAAGTATCGGTTGCCGACCGAGGCGGAGTGGGAGTACGTGGCTCGGGCGGCATCGGAAACCAGCTTTTCCTATGGCGATGATCCGGACTACACGCGGACCTGCGGGTACGGAAACTTGGCAGACCAAGTCGGAGCGGACCACTACCGTTGGGTCGGGGTCGCGCCGTGTCGGGACGGCTACGTGCATACGGCTCCGGTGGGGTCATTCAGTCGAAACGCTTTCGGCTTGCACGACGTACACGGAAATGTATGGGAGTGGGTGCAGGACTGGTACGGGTCCTACCCGAGCGGCGCTGCGACAGATCCGCGAGGCCCCGCTACGGGCTCCGACCGGGTCCTTCGGGGCGGCAGCTGGGGCGACGGTCCGCGGTACGGCCGGTCGGCGTACCGCTTCAGGCTCAGCCCCGGCAACCGCGGCAGCGGCGTGGGCTTCCGCGTGCTGAGGACAATTCCCTAGCCCTTTGCGCTGTTACTCTATTTCTCTTTGCAGAAGCGGCTTGGCGGAGGCGGGCCGACGAGACGGGCGCGAAGCAGGCCGCATCGAACGGCACGACCGCAGCCAAGCCGCAGGCCATTGAAGAGGGACAATGCTAGCCAGAATCATTACAATGCGTTTTGATCGTGTGCTTGACGCCTTCAATGACCAGCCTTTGTGCGACTTCCTGAAGGGGAAGCACGTGCTTTCGATTCGCGACCATTTCTTCATGCGCGAAGACATTCCGTATCTAGCGGCGGTCGTGACCTACGCGATGGAGCCCCCCTCCCCCCGGGCGAGGCGCTCGCGACCCGAGCGACGGGAGGCAGGTCGACCTAAAGGACGCGGATATGCCGCTCTTCAACGCGCTGCGCGACTGGCGAGCGGAGCGTAGCAAGAGAGATGGCGTGCCGCCTTACCTAATCTGCACGAACAAGCAGCTCGTAGCGATGATCAAAGCTAGGCCGCGCAGCCTAGGCAAGCTGGGCGAGATCGAGGGCATCGGAAAGGCCAAGCTGGAAAAATACGGGTAGGAACTGCTGTCGATGCCCCCCAGTTCTGGGTTACGGTCCGCTAGCGGTAGCAACGCGAGCAAGGGCAAGCGGGACATGACCGGCCCGGCCGCTCCTCCGGCCAAACCGCCCCTCTTGGAAGGGGCCTAGTTCCATGGGCACGAGGTCAGACGGGGACCTGCCTGTCTTCGTTGCGTGGCTGGATTTCCTGAACTGGTTGCTGCCGACGACCGCCAAGCTCCCTAAGCATGTCCGTTTCACTTTTTCCAACCGCATCGACAACCTAGCCCTCGATATGGCCGAGGACTTGGTCGAGGCGCGGTATTCCCGCGCCAAGCAGCCGGTCTTGGCGCGTGCTAACCTGCGTCTCGAGAAGCTGAGAATCTTGCTGCGGATCTGCCATGTGGTGGGCTACTTCCCGCACTCGCGCTGCGAGTACGCCATGCGCCGCATGAGCGAGGTTGGCGCTATGCTCGGAGGCTGGCGCAAGCAGCAGGCGGGCCGATGAAACGACACGGGCACCTGTTCGAGCAGGTCACCGAGTATCGGAGCCTGCTGGATGCCGCTTATGCCGCACGGCGGGGAAAGCAGGGGAACGTCGGCATTGCTAGGTTCGTGTTCCACTTGGAGTCCAACTTGCTCATGCTGCAGGAGGATCTGCAGTCCGGCCGCTACCGGATGCGTCCGTATCGTGTGTTCGAGATCCGCGAGCCGAAGCCCCGCAAGATCTGCGCGGCGGACTTCCGCGACAGGGTGGTTCACCACTCTCTCTGCAACGTTCTCGATCCGATCGTCGAGCAGGGTCTGATCGACGACAGTTGTGCGTGCCGAAGGAGCCGCGGCACTCACGCGGCCGTGCGTCGAGTGCAGCACTTTGCGCGGCGATTCCCCTACGCGCTACTCTGCGACGTCCGCCAGTACTTCGAGACGATTGACCACGACGTGCTCAAGGCGATGTGGAGGCGCAAGGTCAAGGACAAGGCGTTGCTAGCGCTCATCGACGGGATAGTCGACCATCCGATTCCAGGATGTGCGCCGGGGAAGGGTGTCCCCATCGGGAATCTCACGAGCCAGTACTTCGCGAACATGTATCTGGGCGAGTTGGACCATTTCGTCAAGGACAGGCTGCGCCTGCCGGGCTACGTGCGCTACATGGACGATGTCGCGGTCTTCGCTCGTGATAAGCCTCGGCTGCACGAGGCTCTGGCTGCCGTCCGGGAATTCCTGTCGGAGACGCTGCGACTAGATCTGCGGGAGGAACACACTAGGCTCGCTCCCGTGACCCAAGGGATTCCATTCCTCGGCTTCCGCGTCTTTCCCGTCTTGCTGAGGCTCGATGGCCGCCAATGGGCGCGGTTGCGCCGTCGCGTCCGAGGCCGGGAGAGGGCATACCGACACGGAAAGATCTCCGAGGACGAGCTCGCGCAGTTCGTGCGTAGCATGGTCGCGCACGTCAGTCACGCAGACTGCCACATGGCGCGCAGGCAGGTGTTCGAGGTATCCTTGCATCTGGGGTGACCGCCGTAGCAGGCTCCAACCGGGTCAATCGGGGCGGCAGCTGGAACAACCATCCGCAGAACGGCCGGTCGGCGAACCGCAACAGGAACAGCCCCGGCAACCGCAACAGCAACCTGGGCTTCCGCGTGCTGAGCACACGACGGCGCCAGAGGGCGCGGTTCAAGGACCTCGCCCGCGTGCCATCGCCGTGTCCAAGCGGTTCATCCCGCTCCGGCAGGCGGCCGGACAAACAACCCATAGCGCCTGCGACGTCTGGTAGGCCTGCCCGGGCTCGAAGGCCGTTGCAGGCGCGACCGCCGTGGCGACTGGATTCGATCAGGCGGGGGCACTGCCCCCGTGCCCGGGTAGCGCGCACGGGGCTTGTCGGAATTGTGCGGTAGGCGATGGTTCCCGCAGCCGCTCTCGGTTAGCCCAGCTTGTACACAGCCAGTAATACAGGGTCCCCGCGCTGGCGCTGTGCCTGACATCGAAAGCTTGCCAGCTCGCCATCGCGACAGCATCCCTCTCCGAGACGCTTGCGCCCAGCTAGGCGTCGCGTGAAGACTCCCGCGTTTCCGCTTCTCGGTATTCCTGCACCTAGATTGCTTGTCGATGCGGAACGTTGACACCGGAGTTCCACGCGGCGATCGACTGGCCCTCCCGAAGCTGCTCGTCTCGCGGTCGAAGAGTGCGAGGGCCTTGCGCAGGGGTGCCGAGTGGAGGCAGGCCGCGAAGGCCGCCGACAGGTCCGGGCGCAGCACGCGGGCGTCCCCGAAGCGCAGGGCGCGCGCTGGCCGTCGGTCCCGGCCGACTGCGCAGCTGATCGGCGCGATGCTGTCTAGGGTGCCCAGCCTCCGGTCGATGCCGAAGTCGTGAGTGTCGTTGACGGTGGTCTCGGTGCGCAGCGCACAACCTGCCCGCAAGAGTGAGCTATAATATGATATAAAATCGAAGAAAATACAAATATATGTCTTGTCCCGCCGCATTGCCCAAGAGCATCGGAGTGATTGAGGAGCTGGTCCGGAAGCGCGGGTTCGGCCGGACCCTTCCCGGACGGGCCAAGCCCCGTCATCCCCCCGTGCCGAGCGGGATCGAGAGCGTGGACGCCCGGCTCGGCGGCGGTCTCCCCCGCGGCGCGATCAGCGAAGTCACCGGGCCGTGCTCGTCCGGTCGCACGGGCTTGGTCCTGGCCGCTCTCGCCCGGCTGACCCGAGCGAGCGAGATCGCCGCGTACGTCGACGCGACCGACTGCTTGGATCCCCGCTCGGCGGAGCAGGCCGGGGTGCTGCTGGAGCGGCTGCTGTGGGTCCGCTGCGGCGATCCGGGGACTCTCCGTCGCGACCCGGGAGCGCGGAGCCTCTCGCCTGCGGACGAGGCTTGGTCCGCGACGAACCTGGTCGTCTCGGCAGGCGGCTTCGGCTTGATCGCGGTCGACCTCGGAGGGCTTTCCGACCGCCAGCTCGGCGACTGGCAGCGGCGGACGTGGACGCGGCTCAGGCAGGCCGTGGAAGGTACGCCCGCGGCACTGGTCGTGCTGGCCGCCAAGCACGTGGCCGGCAGCGTTGCGGACGTGGTGCTGGAGCTGCGCCGCGAGCGGACCGAGTGGGACGGCCTGCTGGGAGGCATCGGCATTCGCGCGGAAATCGTCCGGGACAGAGTGCGCGGCCTGCGTCCGGGGAGAGCGAGATGACAGCGCGGCCCTCCGGTGCCGCCCGCCTGTACGCCGCGCTGCACGTGCCCGACTTCCCCGTCGCCGTGCTGCAGGCGGGAGAGCGCCGGCCGCAGCCGACGACGGTCGCTTGCGGCGAGCCGCCCAACCGGTTCGTCTACGCCGCCGACGCGCGCGTTAGGTCGCTAGGAGTGCGCGAGGGCATGGTTCTGGCTGCTGCGCAGGCGCGCTATTCCGTTGCCGGGGCGCAGCGGCCGCTGCTGGTTCTCGACCGCGACGTCGGGGCGGAGCGGAGGGCCCATGCCCGGCTGCTGAAGCTGGCCGAGACGGCGACGCCGCTATTCGAGGAGGTCGCGCCCGGCCTGCTCGCGCTGGACTTCGCGGGCTTGCACGATCCCTACGCCGCGGCCGCGGGCCTGGTCGCGGGCGCCGCCCGGCTCGGACTCCGCGCTAGTGTCGGCGTCGCCTGCAACCGCTTCGTCGCCCTGTGCGCGGCGCGCACGCAGCCGGGCGTGACCCACGTGTACCCGGGGCAGGAGCCCGGCTTCCTGCAGGATCTGCCCCTCGACTTGCTGCCCTTGGACGGCAAGGACCGAGCGACCTTGGAGCGCTGGGGCGTGCGCAAGATCGGCGATCTGGCGACCTTGCCGCGCGGGCGGATGGTCGACCTGTAAGCGCATCCCCCGGGCGGCTCGGTCGAGGGCGTGCGCGTGTCGGCCGAGCCAGCCGAGCGCCGGCGGGTGCAGGCGTCCCTGTTCGCGCCGCCCGACCTGCCGGATCCGGAGACCCTGGCGGTGACGCTGGCGCGGCTGGCCTGCTTGGTCGGGGACGGGCGGGCCGGGGCGCCGGTGGTTCCGGACACGCACCGGCCCGGCGCGGCGGCGCTGGCGGCGTTCCGCCCGCCCGCGGCAGGGTGCGGGACCGGCCTTGCGCCGGGCTCGCCCGGACTCTCGCGGGAACGCCGGCAGCCGCGCTCTCTCCGGGTGGCCGTCCCTCCGAGGAGCTCCTTGGCCTTCCGCTGCTTCCGGCCGTCGAGCCCAGCGGAGGTGACCCTGCGCGGCGGCCGTCCCGTCCGTGTCGAGGCGCGGGAGGCTCGCGGGCCCGTGACGGCCTGCGCCGGGCCCTGGCGTGTCTCGGGCGAGTGGTGGACGCCGGAAGGCTGGCAGTACCAGGAATGGGACGTCGAGGTCCAGCGGCGCCTGTACCGGGCCTGCTGCGAGAGAACCACGGGCGAGTGGTTCCTCGCCGGGGAGTACGACTAGCCGGCGGGAGACGCGGATGTACGTCGAACTCCATTGCGCGTCCGGCTTCAGCTTCCTCGAGGGGGCGTCGGATCCGGAAGACCTGCTCGGCGAGGCCGCCGGCCTGGGCTACGAGACGCTGGCGCTGTGCGAGCGCGATTCGGTTTCCGGTACGCCGCGCTTCTTCCGGGCGGCGCGCGCGGCCGGCGTGCGGCCGCTGGTCGGCTGCGAGCTCTCGCTCGACCGGCCCGGGGTCGCGAAGGGAACGCCCAACGCGTCGCTCGGCCGCCGGCTGACGGTCCTGGTCGAGAGCCGCGCGGGCTGCCGCAACCTGTGCCGGCTGCTCACCCGCATGAACCTGCGCTCGCCCAAGGGCGAGGGCCGCGCCCGCTGGGCGGATATCGAGGAGTACTCTTCCGGCCTCGTCGCGCTGCTGAACGACCTCCGCGACGAGGACCCCGTGCGCGGCATCTTCGGCCCGCGGAACGTCTACGTGGAGCTGCAGCGCCACCTGCTGCGCGAGCAGGAGCGCGCCAACCGGGAGCGCGTCGAGTTCGCCCGCGCCCGCCGCCTGCCCCTGCTCGCCACGAACGGCGTCCGCTACGACATGGCGCGTCGCAAGCACCTCTGCGACGCCCTGACCTGCCTGCGCTTCAAACGCAAGCTGGACAGCGCAGGCCGCCTGCTCGACGCCAGCGCCGAGCGGTATCTCAAGCCTCCCCTGGAAATGGAGCGTCTCTTCGCCGACGTTCCCGAAGCGGTCGCGCACGCCGCCGAGCTGGGTCGGCGCCTCGGCTTCACCTTGGAGGATCTGGGCTACGAGTTCCCGCGCTACCCGCTGCCCCCGGGCAAGACGGCCACCTCGTACCTGCGCAAGGAGACCCTGCGCGGGGCGGACGAGCGCTATCGCGGCCGGCCCCATCGCGGCAAGGCGCTGCGCCAGATAGAGCGCGAGCTCGCCGTCATCGCCAAGCTCGCGCTCGAAGGCTACTTCCTGATCGTCTGGGACCTCGTCGGGTTCGCCCGCCGGAACGGCATCCTGTGCCAGGGGCGGGGCTCGGCGGCCAACTCGGCCGTCTGCTACGCGCTCGGCATCACCGCGGTCGACCCGGTCGGCATGGACCTGCTCTTCGAGCGGTTCCTTTCCGAAGAGCGCGGGGAGTGGCCCGACATCGACATCGACTTCCCGTCCGGCAGCCAGCGCGAGCGCGTGATCCAGCATGTCTACGCCCGCTACGGGGAGCGCGGTGTCGGCATGACGGCGAACGTCGTCACCTACCGCTGCAAGAGCGCCGTGCGCGAGATGGGCAAGGTGCTGGGCTTCCCCGAGGAGATGATCGCCAAGCTCTCGCGCTGCGTCAGCCGGTTCGAGTACGCCGACAGCCGCGACCAGTTGCTCCGGCAGGCGGAGGAGGCCGGCCTCGACCGCGGCGACCCGCGGGTCGCCCACTGGCTGCGGCTCTGCCTCGACATCCAGGGGCTGCCGCGCCACCTCGGCCAGCATTCCGGAGGCATGGTCGCCTGTCACGGGGATCTCGACGCCGTCGTGCCGCTCGAGCGCGCGCGCATGCCCGGCCGCGTCGTCCTGCAGTGGGACAAGGAGGACTGCGCCGATCTCGGCATCATCAAGATCGACCTGCTGGGCCTGGGCATGATGGCGGTTCTCGAGGAGTCGGCCGCGATGATCCGCTCGCGCGGCGGCTCGTTCGACCTGGCGCGGATCCCCCCCGACGATCCCGCGACCTACGGCATGATCCAGCGGGCCGACACGGTCGGCGTCTTCCAGATCGAGAGCCGCGCGCAGATGGCCACCCTGCCGCGCATCCGGCCGGCCTGCTTCTACGACTTGGTCGTCGAGGTAGCGATCATCCGTCCCGGGCCGATCACCGGCAACATGGTGCATCCCTACATCAACCGCCGTCTCGGCCGCGAGCCGGTCCGCTACCCGCATCCGTCGCTCGAGCCGATCCTCAGGCGCACGCTGGGCGTCCCCTTGTTCCAGGAGCAGCTGCTGCGCATGGCCATGACCGCGGCGAGCTTCAGCGGAGGCCAGGCCGAGCAGCAGCGGCGCGCCATGGGCTTCAAGCGCTCGGCCGAGCGCTTGAGCGAGATCGAGGGCAGGCTGCGCCGGGGGCTGTCGCGGAACGGCATCGAAGGCGGCGCGGCGGACGAGATCGTGCGCTCCATCCGGTCGTTCGCGCTGTACGGCTTTCCCGAGTCGCACTCGGCGAGCTTCGCCCTGCTGGCCTACGCCAGCGCGTACCTCAAGGCGCACTATCCGGCGGAGTTCCTGGCGGCCCTGCTCAACTGCCAGCCGATGAGGTTCTACTCGCCGGCCGTGCTCGTCAAGGACGCCCAGCGGCACGGCGTGCGCGTGCTGCCGGTCGACGTGAACGAATCGGCCCTGCGCTGCGGGGCCGAAGGCCCGCCCGGCGACGCGGCGGGCCCCGCCGCGAGCGTCCGCCTCGGGCTGGTCTACGTTGCGGATCTGCGGGCGGAGGCGGCCGGGAGGATTGTCGAGGACCGTCTGCGGCGGGGGAGGTTCCGGTCGATCGAGGACTTCGCCCGGCGCGTCCGGATCCAGAAGAACGAGCTCGACGTGCTGGCGGAGATCGGAGCGCTCAACTCCCTGGGCGACCGGATCCACCGGCGCGAGGCCCTGTGGCAGGTGGAGAGCGCGTGGCGCCCGAAGGGCCCGCTCTTCGACGGGCAGGACAGCGCGCTGCCGGAACCCTGCCCTCTGGCGCCGATGAGCCCGCTCGAGCGCCTCGAGGCCGACTACCGGGGAACGGGACTAACGGTCGGCAAGCATCCGATGTACTACATCCGCAAGCGGATGGGAGGCATGGGTGCCCTTTCGTCGCGCGAGCTCGAGGCCGCCCCGAACGGTCGGCGGGTGCGGGTGGCCGGGGCGGTCATCACCCGGCAGCGGCCGGGCACCGCCAAGGGGTTCTGCTTTCTTACCCTCGAGGACGAGACGGGCGTGTCGAACCTGATCCTGACGCCGCAGGCGTTCCAAGCCCACCGTCTCTTGGTAATGACCGAGACGTTCCTGCTGGCGGAAGGAATCGTGCAGAATGCGGAGGGCACGTCCGCGGTGAAGACGGACGCGCTGAAGCCGTTGGTCGCCCCGGCTCTGGATATGCGATCGCACGACTTCCGCTAGCGCCGCGAGCTGCACTCGGAGACCGCCGCCGGGAAGTCGAGCGGGCTGGAGGAGTCCGGATCAACGGCGCGCGGGAATGACGCGCTCCGCTGTCTCGCCTCGCACCAGGTCCTCGTAGGTCTCGCGCCTCCGCGCGACGCGGAAGCTCTGCCCGTCCACGAGCACTTCCGCCGCGCGCGGGCGGGAGTTGTAGTTGGACGATTGCACGAAGCCGTAGGCTCCCGCCGTCGCGACCGCCAGCAGGTCGCCCTGCTCGCACGGAGGCAGATCCCGCCCGCTCGCCAGGAAGTCGCCGCTCTCGCAGATGGGCCCGACGACGTCACACTTCGTTGCGGGCCCGGCGGTCCGGCGCACCGGAAGCGTCTCGTGGTGCGCGCTGTAGAGCGCCGGACGGATCAGATCGTTCATCGCCCCGTCCACGACCAGAAACGTCTTGCTCCCGGTCGGCTTGCGGAACAGCACCTTGGTCAGCAGCACTCCGGCCTGCCCCACGATCGACCGTCCCGGCTCGAGACCGAGACGAAAGCCCGTGCCGCCCAGCGCTTCGCTGAGCATCTCCCCGTAGGACCGGATCGACACGCTGGCTTGGTCGGCCAGGTATCCGACGGCCAGCCCCCCTCCCAGGTCGATCGAGCGGATCGCGGTTCCCGCGTCGCGCAAGCGGGCGGCGAGCGCGAGCATCTGGCGAACCGTTTCCCGGAAGACGCCGATGTCGAAGATCTGCGAGCCGATGTGGCAGCTCAGGCTGGTGAAGCGCAGCGGAGCCCAGCGCTGCGCGTCCCGGTAGAGCGACTCCGCTTCCTCGATCGCGATGCCGAACTTGTGCTCGCTCAGGCCCGTCGCGATGTACGGATGGGTCATGGCGTCGATATTGGGATTGACGCGCAGGGCCACCGCGGGCGAAGCCCCGGTCGCCTGGCAGATGCCCCGCAGGAGGTCCAGCTCCTGGGCCGACTCGCAGTGGAACGCCCCGATGCGGCACTGCAGCGCGTAGCGCAGCTCGGCTTCCGTCTTGCCGACGCCCGAGTAGACCACCTTGGCCGGGTCCCCGCCGGCACGGAGCGCGCGGTACAGCTCCCCGCCGGAAACGATGTCGAAGCCGGCGCCCTCCGATGCCAGCAGGGCCAGCACGGCTAGGGACGAGTTGGCCTTCACCGCGTAGTGGATCTCGTGCGGGACGCTCGCCAGCGATTCCTTATAGCGGCGGAAATTCTCTCGGATTGCCTGCGCGGAATAGACGTAGGTGGGAGTGCCGGCGAACGAGGCGATGTCGCTCAGGGCGACGCTCTCGCAGAGCAGCGCGCCTTCGACGTAGCGGAATCCTTGGAGTGGCATGGACTTGCGTTCCGCTCTCGGATCACGGCGTGACGCGCAGGACGACGGCCGTCCGGTCGTCGACTTGCGCGCAGCCCGCGGAGAACCGCTCGAGATCGTCGAAAACGCGCTCCAGGATCGCCGCGGCGGATGCGTCGCGACAGGCTTCGAGGACCCGCCGGAGACGCTCGTCGCCGTACGGTTCGTTGCCGTGATTCGCGCTTTCGCCGATGCCGTCGGACACGGACACCACGAAGTCTCCCGGTTGCAGCTCCAGCGACACCTCGTCGTACTGCGCGGACCGGAACAGGCCTAAAGGCAGGCCCTCCAGGCGGATCTCCCGCACCCGGCCGTTGCGGCAGAGGTGGGGAAAGGGCATGCCGGCTCCGGCCAGCACCAGTCGGCGCGTCGAAGGCGTCCACTGGAAGAGATGGGCGGCTAGGAAGCGGGCCTCGATCTTCCGGTCGAGGAGGGAGTCGTTGACCTGCGCGAACGTCTCGGCGGGCGTGAGCCCCGAGCGCGCCGCCGTGCGGAGCAGACCGCTCGCCAGAGCGGCGTACAGGGCCGCCGCCGCTCCCTTGCCGCTGACGTCGCCGTTGAGGATCCCGATCAAGTGCCCGCGGTCGTAATAGTCGTAGAAATCCCCGGAAACCACCGCCACCGGTGCGTTTCGCGCGGCGATCTCGGTGCCCGGGGCGCTGAGAATCCCGTGCGGCAGCATGTGCCTCTGGAGGGCGCGAGCCGCTGCGAGATCCTGTTCGAGCCGGGCCTCGCTACGGGACACCTCCTCGTAGAGGCGGGCGTTCTCGACCGCGGCCGCGATCTGCGGGGCCAGCAGGAGCAGCGTGTCGGCGTCCTGCCGGCTGAAGCCGGACTTGCGGGCAGACTCCAGGTCGAGCACGCCGACCAGCTCGTTTTTCAGGATCAGTGGGACCGCGACTTCCGAGCGGATTTCCGGTGTCGAGGCGATATAGCGCGGATCCAGGCTCGTGTCATCCACCAGGACCGCCTCGCGTGTCGCGGCGGCGGTTCCCACCAGGCCCCGGCCGACCTCGATGTCCGTCCAGCGAACCCGCTCCTCGAACTTCACGCCGAAGTAATGCCGCAGAACGGGCAGCTGCGGGTCCTTGAGGTAGATCGCCAGCACGTCGTAGCGGATCAGCGTGCGCACTACCGTCGAGATCTCCTGGAGCAGATCCCCGAGACGCAGGATATGCGAGAACTCCTGGGCGATCCGTCGCAGCGTGCTCAGGATCGAGTTCTGCCTTTGGAGCGTCCGGTAGAGCTGCGCGACGTCGATCGCCAGCGAGAAGCGCGACGCCACCAGCTCCAGGAGGTCCGACACCCTCGCGTCGAAGGCGTTCGGGCAGGCCGACTGCAGGTCGAGCACGGCGACCAGCCGGCCGCGCGCGACCAAGGGTACGGACAGCTCGCTGCGCACGGACTCGACGGCTCCCAGGTAGCAGGGATCCCTGCGCACGTCGTCGCTGCGCACGGTGGCGAGCGAGCTCGCGGCCTTGCCCGTGAGGCCCTCTCCTACGGGGATGCGGAGGCTGCGCACCAGGTCGTCCGGGTATCCGTCCGAATGGGCGATCCGGAGCGCCCCGTTCTCGGCCGGCACGAGGACCGAGTACATTTCGTAGTCGACGATCTTGCGGACCAGCTTCGCCAGCGCGTCCATGAGCGCGGCGAAGTCGAGCGTATGGGATGCGGCCGCCTCGGACGCCTCTAGCAGGATCTCGATCTTGGCGGCTTGGTCATCCACCGCGGGGGCGGTTGCACTGAGCGGGTCTTGGCCGGCCATGTTCGCACCGTGGATCCGGAATTGCTCGGTTCTTCGGCCCGTCGCTTGGCGGGAGGGCGGGGAACCGCCGCCTTCGAACGACGCCTGCCTGCCCCGCGGGGGCTGTCGACATCGGGCTGGGGTGGCCTGCGGTGCGCAAGAATCGCCGACTCTCCCTCAGCTTATCACCGTTGTCGGGGCCCTTCCCGCCTCGCTAGGGGCCCGCCGCGCCGCTTGGTGGCTCGCTCCGACGCGCGTCGCTCCGGCGGCGAGCATGCGATTCGCTGCGGCCGCGGTGCGAATCCCGCCCGCCGCCACGATGTCCAGGTCGCCTCCTACCGTGCGACGCATCAGCTCGACGTGCGAGGCGTCGGCGAGCGAGCCGCCGCAGCCCGTGGCCGATACCACGGCGGCAGCTCCGGCAAGCTTGGCCACGACGCAGGCTTCGACCCTCTGCCGGCCGCGCAGCAGCGGTAGCTCGAGAACGACGTTCACCGGGACGGCGCGGCAGGCGGCCACGTCCGCGACCGCCTTGATGTCGATGTACGCCGAGTCGAGATCCCCGGACCGGAGACCGCCGATGTCGGCTACCATCCACAGCTCGTCGGCTCCCATCCGAAGCAGGCATTCGGCCTCGGAGCACTTTGCCGGCGTGAGCGAGGTGCCGCTGGGATACCCGACGAGCGAGGCTACCTTGGTGGGCCGGTCCTGCAGCGCCCGGACCGCGAGAGCGAGCCAGCGCGGAGGGACGCAAGCGGATCGAACGCGTGCCGAGCGGGCCGCGGCCAGGAACTCCTCAACCTCGGGCCTGGCGGTGCCGGGGCCTGTCAGGCACAGGTCGAGCCGCCCGGCCAGGCCGTTCCAAGGCGCCTCCGGGACGACCGGCGGCCCCCCCCCGCTGCCGCAGCTGCAGGAGTGCGGCGCCTCGCCGCTCTGGACCGCCGCCGCGATCTCTCCAGCCAGGGCGGCGCGTTCCCGCTGAGTCATCCCCGCACCGCCATTTTCGCCGGTTGCCGGTCGGAGTTGCAAGACGCGGGCCGGCCGACGTGTCAGGGGCGGCTTGCATCGGCGCTTGCCGGCCGCCCCGTCGGCCGGACGTCCGCACTGGCGGCGGGGCGCCAGCGCCGGTCAGGGCCTGCGCCCGGGCGAGTGAAGGCATGCATGGGGACAGGGCGGGGTGCAGTGGATCTTCACGCCCCGTCTGCCGGGTGAGCGCAATGCATGGGACTCGACCGAAACAATGGATATTCTAGAGTAATTCAATCGAATTCACCTTCATCTTCTATCCATCTATTCGATGTCGAAGTGAATTGTTTCAGCGAAGTTGTATCGGCGTGCATTGCCCGCACGATCTTGTACGTTGAGCTCCAAGAGACCCCAAGTTCCCGGAGGAGAGCCGGGAGGAAGAATCGTAGTCCATCTCTGGTGGCTCCACTGGGTTGGATCGCTAGCTGGAAACAGAGCATGGCCCTCAAAGTTTCCGTAAACGTAATGGTGGTGGTCGTTCCCCTGTGGATCTCGCAAGTAAAGACTCGCAATGCGAACGCCTGATATGTCGTCCCGGACGACGAAGTCCAATGTAACCAAGGTTTCTCCGTTGGGATCGCTCGGCCTGCTAGGCTCGGCTTGGATTCGGATCCTATTCAGATCGATCTCCGGAGGAAGCGTGTCTTCGTTGCTTGTGCTCAGCCTGATTCGCGGTGCGACCTCATCGACGATGGATTCCTCTTGCCTGAGGCCGTGATTCGGGTCGCCGAAGTAGATGCCCGATACGTTCAACGCACGATCGGTCATCATGATGTAGTTCATCGCGTACATTGCTGACGGCATGTAGTCGGGCATTTCGAAAACTACGAGGCAGGTCTCGGTGCGCGGGTCATAGTCTCCGTACTCGAACACGCTGTAGGTTTCGAGGTTCTGATCGTTCAGCGCAGCTGCGCACGCCGAACCTTCTCGCATAAACCCTGAATTCTCGCCCACGCTCCAGCTAGCCTCGATGAGTTGCACTTCCTGTCCTTCGCGTGTCGCGACGGATTTCGCGAGGCGCGCTGAATTCCTCACATAATGCGGAGGAGTGATGTCTTCCTGCGGATTGTTGACGTAGAGCCTCCAGCCGAAATCGTTTCGCCCTACGAAGCGTTCGTTGAGGTGCTCGTCGGTAAGCGAGACTTGATCCGGGCTCCAGTATCCGGCCTTGGCGTGCTTGCTTAGCTTGAAGCCGCCGGAAAGCACGGTCCCGGGGGTGCCCCTTGGCACGCCGACGGGATAAAGGTACACGTCCTTGTAAGTCCCTGCGTCGCTATGGATTCTAGCGTATGCGCTGATCGCGCCTTCCAGCACGTTGTCGAACGCATGCAAGGCGATCTCGATCAGAACTTCCTTGTCGTCTTCCGGCGCTCCGATGACTTTGATGTCCACTCTGCGAATCTTGCCTGGGAACACATAATCAGGGTACAGGTTATATACTTCGAATGTTAGATCTTCGCGAATCAAAGACATGTAGATATTGCCTTGCATGATCCTGTCCCTAATAAATTCGTACTTTGGCAGCGAACGGGACCGGAGCTTGTCGGGGTTGACGACGAAGTAGGCGATTGACTCGGCCATGTCCTCGTTTGGGTTTTTCTCATGAGCATACGCGCTGACGAATTCCGTTGGCTCAATTCGTGAATCGTAGGCATCGTGATAGAATGTCGCCCGATTTGCCCTGGAGGTCAGACAGATGGATCACGAGCGGTTTCGGGATTGGTTCTCGCGTGTCGATGAGTTGACGGCGGCGCAGCGCAGGGAGGTGGCGGCGGTGCTGTCGGAGCCTTCGGAGGGCGCGGCCTCGCTGGCGGCGATCGATCTGGGCGTGGATGACGAGCGGCGCTGTCCGCATTGCGGCGCCGGCGGGGCGGTGTCGCGGGGCAAGGCGCGCGGTCTCCGCCGTTTCCGGTGCAAGGACTGCGGGAAGACGTTCGGTGCGTTGACCGGCACAGCGCTGTCGGGTCTGCACCATAAGGAGCGCTGGCTTGCCTTTGGCGCCTCGCTTGCCGAGGGTGAGACGGTCAAGGAGTCCGCCGAGCGCTGCGGGATTGCGCCGAGCACGGCGCATCGCTGGCGACACCGCTTTCCGGCGGCGGTGCGCCAGGCGCCGGATCGGCTTGCCGGGATCGTCGAGGCTGACGAGACCTTCGTTCTGGAGAGCCGCAAGGGGGAGCGGAAGCTGGACCGCAAGCCGCGCCGGCGCGGCGGCAAGGCCCGCAAACGCGGCCTCTCGCGCGAGCAGGTGCCGATCCTGGTCGCCGCCGACCGTGCGGGCGAGACCCTCAGCCATACCCTGCCCGCCCTCAACGCAAAGAGCGTGAAGGAAGTGCTGGAGCCGGTCGTCGCCCGCGATGCCTTGCTCGTCTCCGACGCCAACCGCTGCTATCCGCCCGTCGCGGAGGCACTCGACATCCCTCACGAGAGCATCAACGCTTCCGCTGGCGAGCGGGTCCGGGGTGCTGTGCACATCCAGACGGTCAATAGCCGCCACAGCCAGATCAAGGGCTTTCTGCGCAGGCGGCGCGGCATCGCCACCAAGTACTTGGACAGCTATCTCAGGTGGTTCCATCTCACCGAACTCGGCGATCAGCCATCGCCCAGAGCGTGTCTCAAGGCGGCGATGGCCAGACCGCGCCTACGGTTTGCGAATTGAGCCATTCCGTTTGCTTGGTTGTGGACCAACCGTCCGGATCGCTTGCGTCTAGGTGCCAACCCCCGAGGGTGGTCCAGTTCCGCTTGAGGCCGTCATCAAGCAGGTATTCCCATAGGAAATGCGATTTCTCGTGGATGATCAGGCGATGGATGTACTGAACGGATGTGTTCTTGAATGCCTCTTCCATGAATTCAATGTAGCCTGCGGACGTATACGCCACTGCCGGAGCGGAGGTCGTAGGGTTCGGACTTCCGTCCAAGCGCCGCACGAGATACTTGAGTCCCGGAATGGCATGCATTCCTGATGGCATCTCTTCGAATGTATTGATGATCCGGACGATCTCCTCTGGATGAAATTCTTGGAATCTAGACGCCGGTTCGCCTGTGGTTCCGGCAGTCAGTTCCTCGTATGTCAAGTGGCGGTTGATCCGAGTCGTCACGCCGAAGCGTTCGTTGAGTATTCTCTCGAACGCATCTCGATTGCGGCCATTGTCCGTGACGAACCGAACGACTGCATGATGCAGTCTTTGCGAGTAGTACTTGCCCTTCTTGCCGTCGACGAGTGCAATCCTCGGGCTTGCACGAATGAATGTGTCAGCGGAGATTCGGACAACCGCTGCTCCGTCTCCAGCGTTCCTGTCGATTCGTATGTCGCTCGCGAGATGGCCCGAAGCGATGAACCACTGACTCGGCGGCAGCGACTGGACGCGGTAGGGATCCCTCTTCCGTTGCGGGATGGATTCCATCGTCTGCAGGAGCCGGTAGGCGTGCTCGTGGGTCCACGAGCCGCCCGCGCCGTCGATGAGCGACACGTTGTAGTCGTGCAGAAGCTGGTCGGCCGAGGCTCCGTCCGCAGTGGCGGCGCCTTCGTCGAGGAACTGGATCTCCGGGGGCTTGTTGACGCGAGACGCGTAATCGTAGCCGGCCGTGCTCTGGTCTTCCTCCCAGTGGAAGACGAAGGTGTCGGGAGCCAGCTGTCTGAGCGCGAATTCGTTGTCGGTGCCTTCGCCTGACATCTGCCCGCCCGCGCCGACGCGGAAGGCCCGGCTCGGAGACGACTCGTATCCGGGCTTGCGGACTTGGACCGCGTAGGAGCCGGCGGGCAGGCCGTAGAACGCGAATCGCCCCTGAGGGTCCGGAGCGGCGGTTTCGAGCACGCCTCGACCGGAGAGCACGGCAACGACGTCGTCGAAGGCGTCTACCCCTGAGACGCCGGAGACCTGCCCCAGATAGGACGCCGTGCCGCTCGCCAGACCCGCGGCCGCCCAAGCGAGCATGGCGATCGCGACGCAAAGGCGGAGATTCCCTGGCCCGGAGGCCCTCTGAGCTGCTGGGTCGCTGCGACGGGCCATCCAGCGGGTATTCTAGTAGGGAGCGAGCCCGGTCTTCGGCGCGATGCTCGCGGGCGCGCCGTCCTGCCTGCCGGGCTGGCGATGGGCGCTGCGGCGGGACGGCGTGCGGGTCCGGGGAACCGGTCTCGGCGCGATGGCCGGACGGGAGCCGCAGGAAGGGGCGCGAGCCCCTGCCACGGTCGGTTCTTCGCGCCCGCACCGGCAAGCCTTCCCAACAGCCCGCAACGGCATTTCTCCGGAATCCGCCCCGGAGCAGTTGCAATACGGCCTCGCATCTGATTCAATGACCTGCAGACGGGCGCTTGGCCCGGGGCCGCTTCCAGAGCGGGGCCCGCTGGGCGCGTGGTGGACTCGCGTGGACCAGCGTCTCAAGGAACTCATCAAGCAGCTCGGCGGCGCGATTGACGAGTCGCTGTCTGGCTCCAAGCAGATCGCGAACGTAATTGGCGAAATCAAGAAGGAAGGCTATGACGTGCTGCTGTTTCTCGAGGCAACGATCGGCTTCGCCCGCCGGCCCGGTCAGGCAATCGCGCATAAGAACCTTGAAGAGCACTTGACGGAAACCGACCAGCAGTTTCTGAAGGCATTGAGCATTAGCTTGGACGAGTAGGGGCAGTGCCCGACCGAGTGCTATCCGTGGTGACGGCCAGATCGTTCGACCGCCTTCGTCCCGGTCTCTTGCGTAGTGCATTACCCGAGCCGTTTCTCGCAGCTGTTGAGTTTGTGTTCGGAGGCCATTGCAGGGGCCGCCCCTGTTGTGAGACCGGGCAGGCGAGCCGCGTCTCGCCCGTCCAGCGGGGACAAGGCCGGTACGGCGGAAACGGACGGTTCCCGACTGCCCGGTCGGCCAAGCGCTTTAGGGAATCCTTGCGGTCTCCGCCTCGGGGCCTTGGATTCCTAGGAGTTGGCGAGCGCGCGGCACTCGCGCGCATTTGAGAGGAACCTTGCAGGATCGATTGAACTTCGCCGTCTTTATCGACTATGACAACATCGCGACGGGCGTCTGGAACACACTCAAGCAGGGATTCGATTACAAGCTCGTAAAGAGCTGGCTTGAGGAGCGAGGCGAGATCCAGTCGCAGATCGCCTACGGCAACTGGAACATTCACCCGGACTTCAAGACCGTCTCGCGGGGGATGGCGCAGCTCGGCGTCAAGATGGAGCATCTCGAGACGTCGTACGACGGCAGCAAGAACGGCGCCGATATCGCCCTGTCCATCGACGCCTTGGAACTCGTGTTCACCCAAGAGCACATCGATGCGTTTTGCATCCTGAGCGGCGATAGCGATTTCCTGCCGCTCGTGCAGAAGCTCAAGCGGTACAACAAGCGCGTCTACGTTGTGGCGGGCATCCCGTTCACCAGCGAGAACTTGCGCCGCAACTGCCACCAGTTCGTGAGCTACGAGGACCTGGCCGGCTATCCCGCGGACCGGCATCCCCGGCCGGCGGCGCGCCAGCCCGTGACGCAAGCGGAAGGGTTCCGACGGTACGACCGGCACTCCGACCCCTTGGAAAAGGCGCTGCCCGCCATGCGGCAGGCGATCAGGGAGATGGAGCGGGTCGGCGAGATCCCCTACATCCGTCAGCTCGAGGAAGTACTGCTCGAGATCAATCCCGGTTTCGATGCGCGCCGTTTCGAATGCGGTTCGTTCAAGGACCTGATCATCCGGCTGGTCGATGCCGGTCACCTCCGCAGGAAGATGATCGGCGAAGGGCGGTTCTGCATTGCCGAGCCCGAGGGCCGGGCGGATTCCCCGCCGGGACCGCGCGACTCGCACCGGTACGGCCAGCGCTGGCCCCCTCACCGGGGCGGTGTCCGGGACGAGGGCAGCGGCTACTCTCGCGGCAGGGACCGGGGCGAGCGGAGCTACTCGCGCGGCGGGCCGCCTGACGAGGCCGGCGCACCTCCGATGCGCCAGGAACGGCCCACCGCGCCCTCGCGGCCCGTCGCGCAGCCTGACCCGAAGAAGGCGCTCTCTGTAATCCGGCAGGCGGTGCGCCAGATCGCCTTGGACGGGAAGAACGCCGAACTCGATCTCCTGTACCGGACGGTTCTAGACCTCGACCCCCGCTTCCGGTCGTATGGCTGCGCGGCCCACGAATTCCGCAAGTTCGCGGGCCGGTTGGCACAGGACGGGGAACTGCATCTGGAGGCTGTCGGAGGCACCTTCGTCGTGGAGCTGCACGAAGCTGACGACGATCCGGAAGCTGCCGCTAGCCGCCTCAGCCCCGCCGCTCGGCACGTCGTGGGCGAGATCCTGCGAGAGAGCGGCTCCTTGCTGACGGCGGGCATACCCTCCAAGCAAATGGAGGCGATGTTCCGGGCGCACCCCGGCTTCGACGAGGAGGCGCTAGGGGTGGCCGGGGCCGAGGACCTGCTGGCGCGAGTGGTTCGAGAGGGTTTCTTAGAGCTGCGCCGGGACGCGGAGGGACGGGAGCTCTATTTCCCGCCCGAATCCGCGGAGGAGGTGCCGGGCGAGCGCGTCGCCGAGCCGGCGGTCGCCCCGGGCCGCCCCGACCAAAGCTCGCGCGAAGGGCGCGGCGAGGATGCAGAATCACCTCCGCGTCGGCCCGCTCCGGTGTCGCAAGCGCCGGAACGCAAGCCGCGCGGACCCGCGGCGTCGGCCGGGCCGCAAGGGATTGACGCCGCGCTGGAAGTGCTCCTGCGCGCGCTCCGAGGGAACCCCCGCTTCGCCGGCCCGGGCCTGTCGAGAAGCGAGTTGAGGGCCGCCATTCGAGAGGCCGACTCGGACTTCGAGGTCAGCCAGTACGGAGTTCGCAGCCTCAGGGATCTGCTGGACCACGCACGGGCCAAGGGATATCTCGGTGTCCGCGACACCGCGGAAACGGGCATCCGGTACGTGGGGACGACCCGGGAGCCGTCCGCTCCCGAGCAGGAGGACAGCCCGGGAGACAAGCAGGCTGCCGCGAGCGACGGGGACAGCGAGACCGGCCCGGAGCAGTCCAGCCCGGACCCCGAGCGGCCCAAGTCCAAAGACGAAGAGGGGGTCGACGGCGATCCGCCCCGCCTGAAGAACTTCCTGGGAGGCTTGTTCGGTCGCGAACAGTAGCAGTTCGCAACGGGCATCGGACGCGTCCCTGCATGGTGCCGCGACCTGGCGAGCCGGGCCTCACATCGTTTGCGTGACCTTCGTCAGCATGCGCGGGTGGTCCGGGTCGAGACCCTTGCATGTCGCGAGATGCGCGGCGAACAGCTGCGCTGGGATGATCGACGGGATCGGCGTGAGCAGGTCCGCCGGGAAGCCGGCCGGCTCTGGCATCGCGCGGAAGATCTGCATGCGGTGCGAGAACGGAAGGTCGCTTGTGGCGGCTTCCGTCCCGATGGCGATCGCGTCTGCCCGGCTGCCCGCCAGCCGTCTCAGGAGCCGGGCCGTCTCCGGGGCCGTGGGTCCGGGCGGCGTGAAGACGAAGACCGGAAACCCCTCGTCCACCATGGCGATCGGGCCGTGCGCGAAGTCCGCCCCGGAAAATGCCGAGGCCGCCACGTAGCTCGTCTCCATCAGCTTGAGGGCGAACTCGAAGCAGTTGGCGTAGTTGAGCCCCCGGGCGATCACCGCTGCGTGCGTCATATCCCGGTACTCGTCGGCGATCTGCCGGACTTCGGCCTCGTGCCGGAGCTGCGCTTCCACCGCGTCGGGGATCGCCCGGAGCTCGTCCGTCCCGATGCCGGAACCGAGAGACTGGGAAAGGCGGTACAGCGTGAGAATCTGGGCGGTGTAGGTCTTGGTCGCCGCGACGCTCGATTCGGTGCCGGCCCCGGTCAGCAGGACTTCGTCCGCGAGAGTGGCGAGGGTGCTGGAGCCGTCATTCGTGATGCCAACCGTCGGAGCGCCGATGCGTTTTGCGTCCTCCATGTACGCGTTGATGTCGGTCGACTCGCCGGACTGGGAGATGCCCACCGCCAGGGTGCCCGGAGGCAGAGACAGCTTCCGATAGAGGGTCGAGACCGAGGGCGCTGCCAGCATCGTCGGGATGCCGAGCGTGATCTCGAACAGGTAGCGCGCGAAGAGCGCGGCGTTGTCCGATGTGCCCCGTGCGACGATCGCGATCATCGTCGGCGGCCTCCTCGCGAAGTGCCCGCGCAGGCGCGCAAGCGCCTCGGACGGACGCGAGAGGATTCCGTCCAGCACTGCGGGCTGCTGGCTGATTTCGCTGAGCATGAGTGACATGGCTGGATTCCTCACCGCAGGGGCATTCGAGAGCGCCGTGCCGGGCGGACGCGGGCGCTCGCCGCGGAGCCGCTGCCCAATGCACCGCGCTCGCGAGGTGGCGAGCGGACACGCCTGATCGGCACTGGCGCTTCGGCCCGCAGCGACGGTCAGGCCGGTCCGGGCGGCCAGCTGCGCCGACCGCTCGCACTCAGTATGCGGGATGGCAGGCCGCCAAGCCGCGCTTGGCGAGGTACTGCTGATGGTACTCCTCCGCCCGGTAGAACGCGCCCGCCGGTTCGATCGCGGTCGCGACTGGGAGGGAATGGGTCTTGCTGCGCTCCAAGCGAGCCTTGGACGCGGCGGCCTCGGTCACCTGCCTTGCGTTCTCGCAGAAGATCACCGACCGGTACTGGTAGCCCACGTCCGGCCCTTGGCGGTTGACTTGGGTCGGGTCGTGGCACGTCCAGAAGGTCTCGAGCAGCGTCTCGTAGCTGACGCGTCCCGGGTCGAATGTCACTCGGACCACCTCCGCGTGGCCCGAGTCACCCCGGCATACGTCGCGGTAGCTCGGATCCGGGAGCGAGCCGCCCGCGTAGCCCACCTCGGTTGACTTGACGCCGGGAACGCCGGCAAATTCTGCCTCCACTCCCCAGAAGCAACCGGCCCCGAATGTCGCTGTTTCCATCGCTTTCCTTGCCTCTCCGGTGCTCTGCAGATTCTCGCGAAGGCCGGGCCGAGGCCGCGTCCCTGCGGCCGGGGGTCTAGTCCTTGAGTACGTTCAGGTGTTCTCTGTAAATCGAGCGCGCGGCGATGAAATCGACGTGATCCAAGCGCAATTCCCGGCTGATCGCGCGGATCTCGTTGTCTTCTTGGACGCTTATCGACTGGTCCGAGGAGCACACCGCAAATAGGCAGTTGAGCAGGGCCTGCTTCTCCAGCCTCGTTGCGATGCGGTTGAACTCCTGGGTGACCACGAAATTCTCGGTGGCTCCGAACAGCGCATGCTGCGCCTTGGCGATCTGGACGACCAGCACGGCCTGCTCTTCGGGGAGACGGCCCACGCGCTCGACGATGCGCTCCATCTCCGCGACTTCTTCGCCGCTGATCTCCATGTCCGCCGCGGCCACGCGCCCGAGGATGAAGGCGAAGGCCGCGATGAACCGCGCTCGTTCCGGGGATAGCTCCTCGACGGCGCGCGTAATCCGGCGCAAGGTCTCGGACTCGCTCATGCGGGCCGGCTTGCGCTTCTGTGCGGCTCTGAAGATGTCGAGGATGGACATAGCTGCCTGCGCGATCCGGGCCGCGGGGGCACTGCCGGACCATAAGCTTAGCAGCCATTCGCGTCCCGGGCCGGAAGCGCCCCCGCGTCCGGCCCGCGGCCTGCGCGACCGGCCGAGTTCCGGAGCCGCTGGATTCTCCCTCCGACTAGCGCCGCCCGCGGCGGCCCTTGGAGCGCAAGGCGCGGTCGATTGCCGCTTGCGCGAGTGGAGCCATGACCTTGTAGCCCTCTGCGTTGGGGTGCAGCCCGTCGTCCGACAGATCGTCGCGGAGCCGTCCTTCCGCGTCGGTCATCGCGCTGAAGTAGTCCAGGTACGCCCATCCCTTGGCGTCGCAGGTAGCTTCGAGCCAGCGATTGAGTTCGATGATGCGCGTCGGGTCGCGCAGCGTGGTCCGGCGGAAGCGCGGATTCGACGCCTCGCGGTAGTCGTTCACCGGGAGGATAGACGCCATGATCGGATAGACGCCCGCCGCTTCGGCCAGCAGGCCGATCGCTTCGAGATTGCTCCGGATTGCGGCATCGGACACGCCTCGCGCCAAATCGTTCGTCCCTCCAAGGAGCACCATCGCCGAGGCTTTCAGGTCCACCACGTCCGGCTTGGCCCGTCCCAGCATCTGCCCCGTGATCTGGCCGCTGATGCCGCGGTTGTAGTACGGATTTCCGGTAAAGTACTGGTCGAGCTTCCACCCGTCGGTGATCGAGTCGCCTAGGAAGACGACGCGCGGGCCTTCGTCGGAGGCCGGCCCGACGCGACGGTTCGCGTCGGCGTAGCGGCGGAAGTTGTCGCGGTCCGCGCCGAGCGCCTGCTCCTCGCGCAGGTCCAAGGTCGCCCGGAAGTGCCCCTCGAAACGCTCGATCGAGTTGCGCAGGTCGGAGAGCTGCCTGTCGAAGTCCTCCGGGAAATCGGCTGGCTTGGGCAGCGTGTCGGACAGCAGCAGGTAGGCCTTGGCGTTGACCAGCATCCGGTACAGGATGCCCGTATGGTTTTGGCTCGGCGAGATCTCGAGGGTGGAGATCCCTTGGCGGAAGTTCTCTTGCAGCGGGGCGCCCGCTCGGGACAGTTCCGGCATGACGATGCGGGTCGCTTCCAGGAGGTCCGCGATGCCTCGCATCAACCGGCCGACCTCGCGGCCGTTCAGCAGTTCGCCTGCGTCGCAGACCGACGGCCGCAGCAGGAGCAGGGCGGGCAGGACCAGCAGCGCGAGGCAGCGTCGTCGCATGGGTACGAGTCTACTCAACCCAGCGAGGGAGCGAGCGCCTCGTAGACCGTCGCCTCGCTGCAAGCCTGCATGGACGCGCTGGGATCGTCGCGGCGCTTGTAGGTGGTGGCGGCGCCGCCGGAGCGAACGACCGCGATGCCTCGCCCGTAGGGGCCGTTGCGGGTCGGGTCGGTCGGCCCGAAGATTGCAACGCCGCTCTTGCCGAGCGCCGCGGCTAGGTGCAGCGGGCCGCTGTCCACGCCGACCACGGCGGCGGCTGCCCGTGTGGCTCCGATCAGCTGGGGGATCGTCGAGGGGTGCGGGAGCACGGCTCCTGCGGGGGCCATGCGGCGGATCAATTCCGCGACGTGCGTCCGGCCCGGTGCGCAATCCGCGACGAGCGGGATGCGGCGCTCCTTCCAGAGTGTCGAGGCAAGCCGCGCGTAGGACTCCGGTGGCCACTCTTTCGCGCCCCAGCCGGCTTCGGGGCTGGCGAGGACGAAGCGCGCGGGCAGGCCCTCCCTCGGCTCGCCGACGGGCAGGGCGAACGCGGCCGGGCCCGCGGGGCGGTGTCCGGACGCGAAGGCCGCAAGCTCGCGGTACCGGTCTACGACGTGGGCGAGCGACGCGCCCGTGCGGCGAGAGTATGCGAGCTCGGCCGGGGGCTCCCGTAGGATTCCCCGCTCGAATCCGACGATTCTCCGGGCACCGCTCAGAGTTGCCAGAGCCGCCGACTTGAGGAGTCCTTGGAAGTCGATCGCGAGATCGAAGGAATTCGTGCGGAGTCCGTTCAGGAATTCCCCGGCCTCGGTCCAGGTCGAGCGCCGGAGACTGGCCTTGCGCCAGCGCCGAAGGGGTACTGGGATCGTCCGGTCGATATGGGGATTCGCCTGCAGCAGCGAGCTCCAGCGCGTCTCGACCGCCCAGGCGATGCGGGCCGCGGGTAGGGCTGCACGCAGGTCGGCGGCCGCGGGGAGCGTATGGATGACGTCGCCCATGGCGCCGAGGCGCACGATCAGGATGCGGGGCGACCTACCGGCGGTCGACGTGACGCTCGAGAACATCGCGAACCACGTCCCGCTGCTGGACGGCATCGACATCGAGCACGGATACTGCGGCCATATCCTCCGCGATCGAATCCGCCTGGGGCTCCTCGCACAGGCAGACACGGTCGACGGCTGCCAGCGCCGCGACCATCTGGGCGCGGTCGTAGCCGCGGAGCGGGGCGGGGCGGCGTGCGGTTTCGCGATATACCAAGACCACCAAGGGTCTGTTCCGTGCCTTAGCTTCGGCTAGGAGCGAGCAGTGCTCGGCGGTTAGGACGTCAAACCAGCCCTTCGCCAGGCAGGGGCGGGGCTGCGACGGGAGCAGCGCGGCCCGCTCGACGATCTTCGTGCGAGTGTCCAAAGGCCTCTCCCTACAATAGCGCCCGACCGGCCCATGGCGGTTCGGGTGCCGGTCGGTGCGCCTGAGTTCTCGGATGCGCTAATGGAAGGAGGGGGCTAGGTGGATCCGACCGGCGAGCGTCTGGTTCTCGAGGCGAGCGACCCGGACCTGCGGAACGAGCATGTTGCTCGCTACTGCTTCGCCGAGCCGCTGGCAGCGGGGCGGCGTGTTCTGGACGCGGGGTGCGGGACGGGTTACGGCGCGGGGCGGCTCGCGGGCGCGGGCGCGAAGGCCTACGCACTCGACAATGCAGCCGAGGCGGTTCGCCACGGCCGTTCCAATTACCCGGCCGTGCGCTTCGTCCGAGGCGATTGCACGGCCCTGCCATTCGCCGACGATTCCCTTGACTTGGTCGTCGCGTTCGAAGTGATCGAGCACATCGAGGGATGGGTCGGCCTCGTGCGCGAAGCTGCCCGCGTGCTGGTGCCGACAGGACTCTTCCTAGTCTCGACACCGAACGCCGCCTACTACCGGACCACGCGGGAGGAGCCGAATCCGTTCCACGTGCATGAATTCGAGTACGACGAGTTCCGGGCGGCCCTCGGTGCGGCGTTCGCCCATGCCGCAGTCTTCCTCGAGAATCACGCCCCGGCCGTCGCGATCATGTCGGCGGCTGCGTCGGATGCGCGGGCCAGCTTCGAAGCGCCGTCGTTCGAGCCGGAGTCGGCGCACTTCTTCGTGGCGATGTGTTCGATGAAGCCGCTCCCCTCCCTCGCCCCACTGGCTTACGTCCCCGCGAGCGGAAACGTGCTGCGGGAGCGGGAACTGCATATCAGCAAGCTCGACGCATGGGTCGCGGAAGTGGAATCGCGGCACGCAAGGGTAGAGAGCAGGATGAGCCGCGAGTTGCGCCGGTTTCCGTATCGAGTCCTGCGACGCCTGAAGCTGGCCCCTCCGCTGCCGAAGGACTGGACTGAGTGATTGGCCCTGTGACGCCTCGACTCCGCGCGTCGGCGAGGTTCCAGTAAGCTGACCGTCGGCCGCTGACAGGGCATCGGGAGCGAGAGCCCGAAGCGCTCCGTTCCTGTCAAGATACGGCGCATTGAGGCGCATTGATTCGAAAGGGAATTATATATCTGAGCCTTTTGCAAAATTCAGAAAAGAGGGCTGACCGCCCCATGAACGACTAGTTTCCGGGCTGTTATTCTCGCCGAAAAAGACCCCCTGCAGCTGGGCTTGCTCGGCTGCGGGGCGCTCCTGCGAGGAGCGGCCCGGTGCAGGCGCAGCTCTCCCGGCGCGGCCCTGCGGGCGGGCGCTCTTCGCGGCTGTCCCGGCGGCCCGGGCTCTCGGAGCGCCAGGCGCAGGAGCTGCTCCACCGTCAGCGCGAGCACGCCGAACAGGAGGTGGCACAGCACCTTGCCGTGGCCACCTTGCCGTGGCCGCGGACGCGCACGTGGCGCCCGCCGCAATCGTCCTTCAGGCGGCCGTTGACACGCTCCACCGTCGAGCGCTCGCGGTAGCGCAGCTTGGCGGGCTCCGCCCGCCCGGCGCTGCGCAGCGCCTTGGCCTCCCGTGCCAGATCCGCCTGCAGCTCCGTCCGGCCGCGCGGGTTGACATCAATGATCGGCACGTGCCCGAGCCGCTTGCTGAAGGCCCGGATCCCGGCCGCGTCGCGCGCGCTGTCCATCCGGTCGTACAGGTTGTCGACGCGGCCCGCGGTCCGTGTCGCCAGCGGGATCGCGGCCTGATCGCGGCCTGGCTGTCGTGCAGCGAAGCCGCGGTGAGCAGGCAGCTGACCGGGATCCCGCCGTCGATCGCGTCGATAGGCAGCTTGTAGCCGCGCCAGCTGACGGTACGGCCCTTGGCGTTGCGCTTGGTGCCGGTATCGCAGCCCTGCGGCAGGTCGTGCAGCATTGCTTCGAGATTCATGTCGGGCTGCCGCGCCAGTCGGCGCGGAGCGGGCGGCCGCTGCTCGCCCTTGCGAGGGCGCCCGCGCTTGCGTTTCGGCTCCGGCGCGGGCTTCCCGGCGGGCCGCTCGCGGCCCTCGATGGCGGTCGAGTCGCGGGAGACGTGCCCTGCCAAGCGGCCGTCGAGCGTCCGCGCGAGCAGCGCCTGGTGCAAGCGTCCGGGCAGTTCGCCGGCGGCGAACTCGGCGCAGGCGCGCGAGAAGGTTGCCTCGCCGGGCACGGCCCCGGCCAGGTCCCAGCCGCACAGTCGGCGCAGGGTGTGATCGGTCTGCAGGCGCTCGACCGGCGAGCGCGTAGCGGGCTGGTCGAAGACGGCCTTGGCGATGCAGGCGCGCGCCATGGCGGCGCGGCTTGCGCGGGGGCGGCCGCGGCCGCCCTGCCCGACGGGCAGGCAGTCCTCGACCTGCGCCAGTTCCACCGCTTGAACGAAGCTGCGGTAGCGCTCGCCGAGGGGGCCGAGTTCCTGCTGGAGCCAGGGGAACAGCCCCTGCTGGAACGTGAACCAGTACGCGGATACGGTTTCTATCAAGGACATATTCGTTGAATCCTGCCAGCTGTTTACTAGGCTTGCATTACAATAATAGCACGGAGGGCAAGGGATTGTCAGGAAACTCAAAACGCAGACAAGCCATTAAAACTACATTTACTTCAGTTCTATTCCATTGATTATATCGAATACTTAATAGACTAACTAAATGATAATGCTATTAGCTCGGGATTTTTGCAAAAGGCTCTATCTGAGTGCCGACAACGCCATGTCGGCCTAGAACTGCTGTGAGCAGGGAGGTGGGTGTCGAGCTGGGGTCATGCGAGTGCGGCCGCGGCGGGCACAGAGGGGTGGGGGGTGGGATCGTATGTGAATCGAGCCTGCCAGCGGATTGGACGAGGAAGGGACTAGAGAGGCCGCCTCGCATGCCCCGGTTGCCCCGGTGAAACCCGGTTGGCGGTGGCAGGGCACGCCTTGCAAGCCGCTTGCAGGCCCTGCGAGGGCCGAAGACAGCGGATCCCCGGCGCTCGACGGCCTGCATGGACGGTCCGGACCGGACCGGGGTCGCGCCGGGGCATGCCGGATCCGGTGCGCCCCTCGTACCGAGCGTGAAGAGCGCGCCCGCAGCGGGCTGCCGCGCTCGGCGCGGCGGGCGCCGCTCGGGCCGCGACCGCGGCCTTGCCGGTCAGCTGCCGGCAGGTCAGCGTCCGGCCGACCAGGCCCCGCGCCATGCGCCGCATCCGTTCCGCCGTGTCGCAGTCGCGGTCGTTGCGCCGTCCCGCGAACTCCGTGAGGTAGCGGCCGAGATGACGGACGCTCATCCGGTGATAGGTTCCGTACAGGCCGCGCTTGAACAGGGACCAAAACGACTCGATGCCGTTCGTATGCGCCGCGCATCGACTCCCGCGTTCTCATGTCTTGGCATGTCGAATGAGACGATTCTGCTGCATGGGCGCCGTGAGCCAATCGCCTTCCAACGCACGCAGGCAGTTCGAGCCACCTACTTCGCAAGTAGCTGGGAATTAGGTTGGATTCGGTATATTCAAGTTCCGTTCGCGCTGCGCCTCGAAACGGGCAAGGTCGCGACGCGATTAGGAAGAGCACTCATTCTCCATGGGCGGCGAAGACCCCACCCGTGTCGCGCTGCCGGCGGGCAGCCTGCTTCTCAATAGCGTGTACGAGGTGCAGGCGCAGCTGGGGCACGGCGGTTTCGGCATCGTCTACAAGGCGCTGCACCGGGACCTTGGATCCCTCGTTGCGATCAAGGAGTATTTCCCCGCCGAGCTGTCCGTCCGCGAGGACGGCATGGTGCATCCGAGGAGCAAGGCTGGCAGGGAGGACTTCGCGGAGGGCCTGCATAGGTTCCTCGAGGAAGCGAAGCGCCTGACCGAATTCAAGGACGTCCCCAGCGTCGTGACGTGCAGGGATTTCTTCCGGGAGAACGGCACGGCTTACCTCGTGATGGATTACGTGGAAGGCATGTCGCTGGCGAACTTGCTGGCGCTGCGGGAGCGTGCGCGGAGGCCGTTCGGCGAGGCTGACCTGCTGGCGGTGATCGTTCCGCTGCTGGGAGGGCTGAAGGCGGTCCACGAAGCTGGCGTGTTGCACCGGGACATCAAGCCCAGCAACATCCTGATTCGGCAGGAGGCGGAGCGACCGGTGCTGATCGACTTCGGTGCGGCGAAGCAGACGCTCGCTGGAGTGTCGCGGACTTACGCCCCTTACACGGAAGGCTTCGCGGCGATCGAGCAGGTTGGGCAAGGGAAGCTGGGGCCGTGGACGGACTTGTACGCGGTCGGGGCGGTGATGTGGCGGATGGTCGCCGGAGGGGCGGTGGAGTCAGTATCCCGGCAGCCGGTGAAGGTGGAGGCGCGGCTGACCGCGTTCTTGCGGGGCCAAGCGGACCCACTGCCGCCGGCGCGAGAGGTGGGAGCAGGGCGGTTCCCGGAGCGGATTCTCACGGCGATTGACCGATGCCTTGAATTGAGGGAGGAGGACCGAGTACAGGACTGCGCGGACCTCGTGGGGCTCCTGCAGGGGTCGGGGCGCGTCGCCGAAGAGCGCTCTAATGTGCATCCAGACCGGTCTCGCTCGACCGCGCGGTGGCTGGTAGCGCTGGTGACGGGGACCGTCGCTGCGACGTTGCTGGCAGTGGTCCTTGGAGTGCCGGAGAGGAGTCTACGTGGATTGCGTCCAGGCCTGGATGGGGACCGTTTTCGGGACTGCGATAGCTGTCCGGAGATGGTGGTGGTGGACGGGGGCTCATTCATGATGGGGTCGCCGGCGTATGAGAATGACCGGGAGGACGATGAGGGGCCTCGTCGCCGCGTGACAATCAGCGGCCCGCTGGCGGTAGGAGTGTACGAAGTGACGAAGGAGCAGTACGGGCGATTCGTGGATGACGCCGGCCATGACGGCGGGTCGGCGTGCCGGACTCACGAGAGCGGGGAATGGGATGCTCGCACCGGGCGATCGTGGACGAATCCCGGGTTCCGCCAGGGTCGGCAGGAGCCCGCGGTGTGTGTGTCTTGGAACGATGCTCAGGCGTACGTGAAGTGGCTGTCGGGGAAGACAGGCGAGAAGTATCGGTTGCCGACCGAGGCGGAGTGGGAGTACGTGGCTCGGGGGACATCGGAGACCCGCTTCTCCTATGGCGATGATCCGGACTACACGCGGACCTGCGGGTACGGAAACATGGCAGACCAAGTCGGAGCGGACCACTACCGTTGGGCCGGGGTCGCGCCGTGTCGGGACGGCTACGTGCATACGGCTCCGGTGGGGTCATTCAGTCGAAACGCTTTCGGCTTGCACGACGTACACGGAAATGTATGGGAGTGGGTGCAGGACTGGTACGGGTCCTACCCGAGCGGCGCTGCGACAGATCCGCGAGGCCCCGCTACGGGCTCCGACCGGGTCCTTCGGGGCGGCAGCTGGGGCGACGGTCCGCGGTACGGCCGGTCGGCGTACCGCTTCAGGCTCAGCCCCGGCGACCGCAACAGCGTCCTGGGCTTCCGCGTACTGAGGACAATTCCCTAGCCCTTTGCGCTGTTACCCTATTTCTCTTTGCAGAAGCGGCTTGGCGGAGGCGGGCCGAAGAGACGGGCGCGAAGCAGACCGGACCGAACGGCACGATCGCAGCCAAGCCGCAGGCCACCGAAGAGGGACAATGCTAGCCAGAGTCATTGCAATGCGCTTCGATCGCGTGCTTGGCACCTACAATAGCCAGCTCTTGTGCGACTTCCTGAAGGGGAAGCACGTGCTCTCGGTTCGCGACCATTTCTTATGTGCGAAGACATTTCGTATCTCGCCGCCGACGTAACCTATGCGATGGATTCCTTCATGGAATATCGGTAGGCCCTAGGCTGGATGGGATATTGGTCGGCGCACTCGATCTCATTGATTTCCTCCGAGAGCTGTCGATGCTCTAGGTTTTTTGTCGCGGTCATCGGTCGAGAACTGAGATAGGTTTCCTCGACGCGTAGCTCGCAATCTCGGAGACCGATGCTCTCCCGGTCGAAAATGCCGACGGCTTTGTGCATCGTCTCGTCGGCAGGCGCCCACGGTCGATGCACCGTCGCCCGCGGCATGGCGTTGCAGCGGGGAGCAGCGCCCTGAGTCCCGCCCGAGGTCACAGCGTCACGTCGGTCTGAGAGGTCGTCTCGCAAGATTCAGACTGTCCAAGATGAGCTTCGACTGAAACCTCAGTGGACTGTCGCTCAGCGTCAGATGCTCGATCCCCTTGGCGAACTCGTGCCTGCACGGGACTATGCGACGGCGGCACTCGATCAAGACTTCGTGTCCTCCGTTGGCGGACGCGGCGGCGGAGACGTCGAGGTGTGCAGCGGCGCGCGAGTGGGCTGTCTCGTGTGGCGCCCCAACGCCTGAGTGCTACATGGTGGCGCGACAGGCGACGTATCGCTCATGCGGATCCGAGCCAAGCTCCATTGCCAACTGCCTAACCTGCCAGTGCGTGTCCGAGTTCGAGGCAGGGGCAGAGCCCCGTAGTCTCAGGGCAGAGTGCGGTAGCATAGACGTGACGAGGAAGCGATGACCTGTTGCAACCGTCGATCGATCTGTCACGGAACCATCGTGGCCGCAGCTCTGCTGGGCGTTGCGCTGCCGCAGGTGTTGCTTGAGGCGCAGGATGGGGCGCTCCAGCCGGTTGCCGTAGCGGGGAGGAAGGCATTGGTCATCGGCAACGCCGCCTATGAGATGGCCCTGCCGCTGAAGAGCACGACCGCGGAAGTGCGCGCGCTGGAGGGCGCATTGCGCGGACTCGGATTCAGCGTGACAAGGCTCGAGAACTTGAGCCTGCGGGAGATGGACCGTGCGGTGAGGGACTTCAGTAGCGAGTTGCAGGGCGACGACTTGGCGTTCTTCTGGTTCTCCGGACACGGGTTGCAGGCCGATGGTAGGAACTACCTTCTTCCGGCGGACTACGGCCAGACCCCAGCGACGAAGGTGCCCGATGCCGCGCTGTCGGCAGACGCGGTTCGCAACTTGCTGGAGGCCAGCGCTCGCGTACGAGTGCTCGTGCTAGATGCTTGCCGTGACAATCCGTTTCTGGAGGACGGGAGCATGGTAGCTGGGCTGGCGGCGATGAGCGCGGGTTCTGAAGGCACCCTGATCGCGTACCCGACGGGGAATAACAGAATGGAAAGCGGCGCTTCCAGAGACGAGTTCGGAACCTATATTACCCATTTCTTGCCGGAACTCCAGCGTGATGTAGTAGAGTTACGAGAAGCCTTCCAACGCACGAAGGCGGCAGTGTACGCTGCCTCGGGAAAGCAGCAGAATCCGGCGATCTATGAAGATCTGATCGGAAAGGTCTATCTGCGCGGTGCACCCGCCGGAACAGGTGCCGATCCGGTGCCGCCGCCTTCAAGGGAATTGACGGCGCTTGAAGAATGGAAGCTATTAAGCGGATCCGACAGCGAGAGCAAGGTGGATGAGTTTATCGAGAGGTGGAAGGGCAAGGACGAGGCCAAGATCGTCCTGCCTCTCGCAGAAGCGCTTCGCGAGAAGCTGCGCGGGGAACGCGCTGCGGCGGAATCGGGCCGGGAGCAGCAACGGCTTGCAGAGGAAGCGCAGCAAGTGTGGCCAATGGTGGAGCAGAGCCAGAACTTGAAGGCTCTGAATGCCTTCGTCGAGAAGTACGAGGGGGTTCCGCGGGCCAAGCCGCTGCTGGACCAAGCCAAGGTTCTCATTCGCGGATTGCGGCCACCCCTGCGCGCGGGGGACCGCTTCCGCGACGATTGCGAAGGCTGTCCGGAACTGGTAGTAGTGCCCGGGGGCTCGTTCACGATGGGGTCTCCGTCTACAGAGGACGGCAGGCAAAACGACGAAGGGCCTCAGCGCCGTGTGACGATCAGTGGGCCGTTGGCGGTGGGAGTGTACGAGGTGACGCAGGAGGAGTACGGGCGCTTCGTGGAAGAGACTAGCCATGGCAGCGGGCTGGCGTGTTGGACAGTCGTGAACGGGAGGTTCGGGTTGCGCCCGGGTCTCGACTGGGAGAATCCGGGTTTTCCCCAGACCTCGCGACACCCGGCGGTCTGCGTGAGCTGGGACGACGCCCAGGCATACGTGCGGTGGTTGAGCGGTAAGACGGGAGAGGAGTATCGTCTCCCAACCGAGGCGGAGTGGGAATACTTGGTTAGGGCAGGTTCGACGAACAGGTTTTCATATGGCGACGACCCGGGCTACGCACGATTGTGCGAGCATGCAAACGTGGCGGATCAGGCCGCCAAAGACCGCTACTCGTGGCGGAGGGTCGCGGCCTGCCGCGATGATTTCCCGCATTCGGCCCCGGTTGGATCGTTCACGGGGAACGGCTTCGGATTGCACGACCTGCACGGGAACGTTTGGGAGTGGGTCCATGACTGGTATGGTGACTATCCGAGTTTTGGCATGACGGACCCAAAAGGGCCGAACTCGGGCTCCGCCCGCGTGCTTCGGGGTGGCAGCTGGCGCAACGATCCGCGGGCCTGCCGGTCCGCATACCGCCACAAGGTAAGCCCCGACGGGAGGGGCAGCGACCTAGGCTTCCGCGTCCTGAGACCAGTGCGCTAGTCGAGTGCTTGTGACAAGACTCACCCACCTTGGGGCAGGCAACAGGGCGGATTCGCTTATTGAATTTGAGTTAGCCTAGTATTGTTCTAGTTTTCCCCCAAGTATTGACCGTAACGGACCGCATTATCCGGTGCGCGTCCTTGGGTGCCTGCAACGCTACGGGCCGAAGAATTCCGGATTCCCGCTCATTCGGCCTGAAATGCCGGGACTCGTAGATATCTTCGATGAAGGATATTCGTGCGGCTTGCGAGGATTCTTCAGGAATCGCAGAGATCGGCAAGACATACGGTGTATCCTACCGTGATATTACGAATATATATCGTATATTCCAAGGATTTGCTCGATTCGCGCCACTCCGGCCGGAATCAGGGAGTCTTGTCCTAGGCACCAGCCTAGGCCGCGCTGAGTCATCGTCCTCAGTCAAGTCGGCTTGGCGGGGGGCGGCCGGGGAGTGCCCAAGCACGCTCGACCGGCGCGAACGACACAGTGGTCGTCGGATGTTTCCGTGTGAGCCTTCGATGAGCAGGTGCCCGACGTCCTCCGCAGAGGCAGCGGGAGCCACGGCGCTGTCCCCGACGGCAAGCGGTGGTGCGTCTCCCGGCGACGCCGATTCCCTAGAGCCTCGCCAAGGCAAGGGGGTACGGTCAAACGGCTACTGCGCAGTCCTCAGCACTCGGAAGCCTAGGTTTCCGCGACGAGCGCCGGGGCTGCTCCCTCGCCGGCTCGCCGGCCGGCAGTACTCTGGGCCGAGATACCATCCGCCGCCCCGATAGGCCCGCTGCGAGCCCGTGCCGGGACCTTGAGGATCGGTTGCGGCACGGTTTGAATAATCTCCGTACCGGTCCGACACCCACTCCCACACGTTGCCTAGCATGTCGTGCAGACCGAAGGCATTGGCATTCTTGTGGCCCACAGGATGCGTTTTCATTTCGCTGGTCCCGTCATACCAAGCTGTGATCTTGAGCGGTTCCAGAAAGGGCGGAGCGTCTGCGCCAGCCCGGGCTGCGTACTCCCATTCCGCTTCCGTTGGCAGGCGGTATCGCTCGCCTCCTTCCCTCTTGTTCAACTCTCGGATGAACTCGCTAGCATCATTCCACGAGACATTCTCAACCGGGCAGCTGTCCCCGCATCTGTCAAATGCAGACGGGTTTCCGCTCATCAATGCCTTCCATTGCCCTTGCGTCACTTCGTGCTTCCCCAAGTAGAAGGGCTGGCTGATCGTGACTTCATGCACCGGGCCTTCGTCTTCTTCTCGATCTGCCTCGGATTGCGGGGAGCCCATACGGAAACTGCCTTCCGGGACCAGAACGAATTCCATGCCGATGCTGTTCGTCAGTTCCCGCCGCACTCCTTCGGAAGCCGCAAGCGACTCCGCCGAAGCGTCCGCTGGGGAGTCGTCGCTGCCGACACTCCGCTCCCTGCCAAGTCCCGGGCCAGTAATAATCGGCGGATCGCTGGTTCCGGCATCCGTCCCGGGGCCTCGCTCCGCCACGGCTCCGGGCTTCGTTCCTTTGGGTCGTGGAGGATGGAGGCCTGCGACGGGCGGATTCTGTTCTCCGAATGACTCTGCTGGGCGAACGGTCTCCCTTCCCGTAAGGGCCCCGGTAGCTGCCGAGACCCTCTCTCCATTGTCTGCCCCCGAGCCGCTGTCTGTTCCGATCTGGCCCGTCACGCCGTCACCCTCCGCCGCCTCTACCTCTTGGCTCTGGTCACCACCAGGCGGCAGGGTCGGGTCCGGCCCCGGACCGCCGCCTATTCCCACTCCGAGTGCCAAGGCCAGCGTGACTCCAGCCACTCCGACAGCCACCAATGCCATGATCCACGCCTGACGCGTGACCGACCGCGACGGCTTGGCGGTCACAGGCGCGAGATCCTCGCCGGCAGGCTCCTCTGGCTGGAGAAGTCGCGCTAGCTCGTCGCAATCCTGCACTCGGTTCTCCTCGCGCAGATCTAGGCAGCGGTCGATTGTTTTCAGAAGCCCCTTCGAGTACCTTCCGTCCCCCAACTCTTGCGCTGACGGCAGCGGGTCCGGGTCACCCCGCAAGAATGCAGCCAGCCGCGCCTCCACCTTCGCCGGGACCCTCGAGACGGAGTCCGCCCTGGCTCCGGCCACCATCCGCCACATCACCGCCCCGACCGCGTAGATGTCCGTCCAAGGCCCCAGCGCCCCGCCTGCCACCTGCTCAATCGCCGCGTAGCCGTTCGTGTAAGGCGCGTAAGACCGCGACATCCCCGCCGTCTTCTGCTTAGCCGCGCCGAAGTCGATCAGTACCGGCCGGTCCTCCTCGCGATTCGCCTCCTTACGAATCAGGATGTTGCTCGGTTTGATGTCCCGGTGCAGCACTCCCGCGTCGTGGACCTTCTTCAGCCCTCGCAACACCGGCATGATCACAGCTAGCAGGTCGTCCTCGCCGAACGGTCGGCCTTGGTCTTCCCTCATCTCGAGCAAATCCCGGAGAGACATGCCGTCCTCGAAATCCATCACGATGTAGGCCGTGCCATTCTCGCGGAAGAAGTCGCTGCAAGAGACGATGTTGGGAAGGTCTCTGAACTTCGTCAGACTTTGCGCCTCACCTAGGAAGCGATCAAGCCCATCGTTGAAGTCGTCCCCGCGGGCCCTGCTCCGAGGATGCACCGTGCCCTCCTCGCGCACGGACAGATCGACGGGGAAGTACTCCTTAATTGCTACCGGCAGTCTCAGTTCCCGGTGCAGCGCGCTGTAGACGATTCCGAATCCGCCGTGATCGATCTGGGACCGCACTTCATACGCGCCATGGAGCACCGTGCCCGCCGGTAGTGCGGTACGCGAATCGTCGTCAATGACCGCTGCCATGGCCTCTCCTACCGATCCGGCACGCGACCGACACATTCCTAGGCGTGGAAGCGAGTTGCGGTCGGCGAGCACCCCCACAGCCCGGCTCCTACTCGCTGCTCACCTCGCGAACTGCGTCCGGACGGAAGCTTGCCTCCGCCTCACTTGCTCCGCCTAGCTGTCGGCTGGATCCGGTGCATTTGGATCCGGTGCATTGCTATCCTACCAGCCTGACGACGTCCGTGGCTGTGTTCCCCCGTTCTGATGGGCCAATGACCCCGGGCGGTCCGGAGTTCCGGGGAGGGGGCCGGATAAGGATCGGGAGGTGAACTCTCTAGCCACTTCGCCCGCCGTCACGGATCGCCCTGGGGCTCGCTCGGACTTGAGCAGGCATTGCACTGTCCATGGCCAGGCCGGTCCGTCTCAGCAGCTTGGTTGGGCCAAGCCCGCTGGCTCCCCGGTCCGCGAGCGGTCGGCCGGGACTGGCCTTTCGGCCAGGGGCGACACGTGCCCAATTGCCGCTTGCGCTGCTCGGTCAGAGCGGTAGCGCACCCGGATTCGACACTGGGAGAGATTGGCCGGCAACGAGCTGAAGGTGCTATAGCTGCTCCAAGGTCTTCCGGCCATCCTTGCGGCGGCCTCGTGGCAAATCGGCCCGGCAGAGGAGCAGTGTGGCAGGCACCGCAGGCCTTGGTAGGTGGACTCCACCGCCCTCTGCGCAAGGCGAGTGGCGAGGAAGCTGAATCGGATTCCGTGCCCTCGTTGAGGCTGGACTGCTGCGAGGCACTGTGCCCGCCCGCGCCCGGCCCCCGGGTAGTCTGAGGTCGGGGAGCCGATATGCATGACGGTGGCGCCGAGATCACCTCCGGAGCGTATCGTGGAGCTATTCCTCCGGTTGCTGGGGGAGCCGTCCGGACTCCACCGAAACGGCGAGCCGTTTCGGCTCATTCCGGGGAGAACGCTGTCTTCCGCAGATGGATTCGTGCTTGCGTCAGTTCCGGGCAGATGTTACCCTGAAGACGTGGGGGGATTTCAACAGCAGTCAGTGAGTTCTCGCAGTTCCGGATTACGCCCCGCATCGATCAAGGCCCGGTCCGCGCCGATATGCACGAACGAGGGGGAGCTGCAGGAAGTTCTGACAGAAAGGAGGCATGAGCATCATGAACGCGTTACTCTCTTTAGTGCGAGACATAGGGCTGATTCTGAGTCTTTCGATCAGCTTAGTTCTTGTGCTAAAGAGCAAATAGATCTTCAATTGGAGATATAAAGTAGTCATTACTATGGAACAGAAAAGTTGAAATCACAGGCTAGCAGCCCGTCGACAAAGTGGACCCCATGCTGCGCTCGCAGTGAGCGTTCAAGAATTCATACAGATCTGCACGCGATCCATGCTTTGGCTGCACACACATCTGGCTCCGGAGACGGGTTGCTAGCCAATCTCGAGACCTAGAAAAAGATAACTACAAAGTTCAGAGAGAATTATGGAAGGCAAACTCGGGGTTTACCGAGACGCCAAAACGTTCCTGCCGCCACGACCGTCGACTATTTCGACTTGCGGTACCACAGCCAGTAATACTGTGTGCCCGCCCCGACACTTTGCACGAGTTCGAATCCGTGACGCCTTGCCATCGCGTCGGCATTCCTCTCTGAGACGCTCGCGCCCAGCCATGTGTTGCGTGAAGACTCCCGCAGGGCCTCTCCTCGGTATCCCTGCACTTGGAACTTGAACATGGAGCCGGGGCGCAGGACGCGCCCCACTTCTCCGATGTAGCCGTCGATCACGGCCCGGCTCGGAATGTGCTGAAAGACGATGAACGAGAAGGCGAAATCGAATCGCAGCGGATCGAGCACCCTAAGATCCGTCCCGGAATTGAGGTGGACGTGCGCGTTCGGGGTCGAAGAAAGATGCTCCTTGGCCAGCCGGACCATCTCCTCGCTCACGTCGACGCCATGAACTTCGCCGAAGTGGGAGGCCAGCGCCCGCGTCATCCGGCCAACGCCGCAACCGATTTCCAGTACCCGCATTGATCGAGGGTCGCGCCCTTGGCACACGCATTCCAAGTCGCTCAGGATCTGGTCGCGGACGTTCTCCTCGCCTGTCTTGAAGAACGAGTCCTTGTCCCAGTCCGCTTGGCCCGTATTGACGAAGTGCATCGCGTTCAGCCTGGCCCGGCGGTCCCAGTCCCGGCGCATCCGCCGCGCGAGCCGCGCCGTGCGGACTCTACTGATCGCGCCGCCAAGCATTTCGCATCTGCCCGGTGCTATCGGGTCCGGGAAATCTGCGGGCCGACGCGCGCCGCTCTGCCTGCCGTGCGATCTCAGGCGAAGAGCTCTCGCACCACGCGATTCGCCAGCATTTTCGTCGGAGAGAAGATCTCGATGTAGTGGTACGCCCGGCCCGAAGGCGTCTCCTCGATCGTCTTGGTCCAGTCGATGCCCATCGCCGAGTAGATCGTGGTCACGAGGTCCTCCGGGTAGACCGGCCGGTTGCCGGCCCATCCGAAGTCGACAATCTCCGCGCCCCGTTCGTCGGTCGCTCCCAGCACTTGGCCCGGCCGGACCCCGCCGCCGGCGAAAAGCCCCGTGAACGCGTACTGGTAGTGGTCGCGCCCGGCGATGTTCGTCAGCTCCCCCGGGGTGCGGCCGAACTCGCCCGCGCAGACGACCAGGGTCTCGTCGAGAACGGACGTCCCGTCGTCTCGCTTCGCGGCGCCGAGGTCGTCGAGCAGCTGGCTGAGGGCCGTGTCCAGATCGTGGGACCGCTTGTAGAAGTTCTCCCGCTTGTAGATCGAGCCGTGATGGTCCCAGTCCTCATGGGTCAGGAAGATGAAGTGCGTCCCGGCGTCCGCAACCACCAGGTTGCGCGCCAGCACGAACGAGTCGCCGACCGGATTGCCACCGTATCGTGAGCGTTCTTCGTCGCTAATGCTGAATATCTCCGCGCTCCCAGGTGCCGACATGATCTCGACGGCCCCTTCGTAGTGGTTGTGGAAGTCCCGGAAGGCCTTCTTTTCGAGTGCGGCGGCGGACCTCGCCGGTCCGTCGAACTTGCGGAGGAGCTCCCAGCGCCGCCCGAAGTCCGCCAGCTCCTCGGAGCGGGGTGCCAGCACGGAGATGTCGGAGGACGTGTTGACGTGAAACGGCGTATAGGTGGCGGGCAGGAAGCCGGACCCGACCAGCCCGACTTGGGGAAACGTATTGAAGCCCACGAAGGGGGGGAGGAAATCGGTCTCCCGGCGGCGGGAGGCGTACTCGTAGGCCACCACCGATCCCACGGCAGGCAGCTCGGGGGAGAGCGCCGGGTTGTGCTGGTGGCCGGTTTGCATGTAGTACTGCCCCCGACCGTGCTGGCTCTCCCAAGTGGACATCGAGCGCAGCAGCGAGTACTTCTCGCGACGTTTCGCCAGTTCCGGATACAGCCCCATTGGCCATTGGCCGACTCCCGCGACCGTTTCCGCCGCGAAGTCCGGCGGCGTCCAAGGGCCTTCCTTGAAGTCCCACGAATCCACGTGCGACTGCCCGCCCTCGAGCATCACGAAGATGCAGAACTTGGCCCTGCCCTCCGGGGCTGCCCGGCCGCCCGCCTTGGCCCGCGGCTGGACGAGCGGCAGGAAGTGGTAGCCGGTCATCGCGACGGAGCCCAACCGCAGCACCTCGCGCCGGGTCAGGAAATGGTCTTCGAATCGCGCCATGGGTCTCTCCGGGCCGCGCCTAGCGGTTGAACAGGAATTCCACCTTGTTCATGAGAATCCACTGCAGGTCCTCGCCGGCCGCCGCGGGGCCGCGCTCGCCGATGAGCTCCAGCGCCGCCTGCATCTCCCGCTCGTCGGGCTCCCGCGTCAGGAACCGCCAGAAGAGCTTTCTCACCATCTCCGTGTCCTGTGCGCCGCTTTCGAGTAGGCCCGCCAGATAGCTGCCGCTCGCGGCCTTCGCCTTGTCCTTGACGAGCTTGGAATTCATCATCAGCGCGGCTTGGACTATGGACCCCTTGCGAGTCGGCTCGTTGAATTCTCGATTCGCCTGACCGAACGACTCGGCGAAGAACTGCAAGTCCTGCTTCGTCTGGGGGTCGAGAGACGACGTGCGACGCAGGTCGGCCGGGCCCCGCATCTGCACCATGTAGTCCACCCGCTTGTCCGTTAGCGGAATCTGGATCGGGTTCTGCAGGTCGGTCGCCTTGACGATCGCGTCGTAGATCTGCTCCGCCGACAGCCGCCGCATGAACTTCCGGGCGAAATAGCGCGCGTACGAGGGCTTCCACTGCGCCGGAAAGCTCGCGGACAGCTGGTAGGCCGACGAATTCACGATGCGCTTGTGCAGGTGCTGCAGGTCGTAGCCGCTCTCGATGAAGTCCCGGGCGAGCTCCTCGAGCAGTTCCGGGTGCGTGGGCTGGACGTCCCAGCTCTCCGCCAGATTCTCGGAATCCATGCGCCGGAAGTCGAAGCCGTCCACCGGGTCGACGATGCCCGCCCCCATGAACGCGGCCCAGAAGCGGTTCACGGTGGCGCGGGCGAACTGCGGGTGGGCTGTCAGGATCCGCGCGAGCTCTTGGCGCAGAGGCATGCCGGGACGTGGCGGCTCGCCCCCGAGGATGAACTTCGGAGCGACCGTGCCCTCGCGCTGCCGGGCCACGCGCACCGTGCTGCGGGCCGCCCGGGAATAGCCGTTGCGCTCGGGATCCTTGTCGTCGATCAGGTATTCGTCCTGGGTGTTGCGCAGTTCGACGCGCCGCATCACGCGGGTGTTTCCGAAGAAGGCTGCCTGCGCCCAGAATTCCTCGCGCTTGCGCTCGGTGAGCCAGGCGTTGACCTGCTCGAGGTGATTGGCTCCGTCGTGGCACGAGATGCACTGCAGGTTGATGCCCATGAAGTGTTGGAAGACCATCACCGTCATCTCGTCGGCGGTGTCCTCGTGCATGACCTCGGTGCAGTTGTCGGCGAACACTGCCCAGCGGACCAGGTAGCTGGCCGGGCCGACGTACCAGTTGCTGCGCGCCTCGGACGTGAGCAGCTCGCGCACGAACTCGTCGTAGGGCTGGTTCAGCAGCAGCGCGTCGGCCACGTAGTCGTGGAATAGGTTCCGGCCCGCCCAGCCGACCCGGTTCTGGCTGGTCCGCCACAGGTCCAGGTGCCAGTACGTCCAGCGGTCGCGCCAGTCGACGCTCCCGACGAGGCGGTCGATCAGTCGCGAGCGCTTGTCCGGATCCTCGTCCGCCGCGAATCGCCGGGCCTCGTCCCCGCCGGGAATCCGCCCGGTCAGATCCAGATGCGCGCGCCGGAAGAAGGTCGCGTCGTCTGCTAGCGGCGCGTGGGGCACGCCGTCGCGCTGCATCTTGCCGAAGATGCGCTCGTCGATGAAATTGATGCGAGGCACGCTCGGTGCCTCGTCCGGACGCCCCGGCGAGAGCGCCTCGGTCTGTTCCGCCAGCGCGGTGGTCCGGTCCCGGCCGCCCGCGGGCGGATGATCCTCCGGCCGTGCCCGGTCGCCCGGCTGTCCTAAGGCCGGCAAGGCCGCCAGCATCGCGCCCGCGAGCCAGATCCAGCGATTCATCGCGACCGTCCCGCCCTAGTCTAGCCCAGACTCGGTTGCCGATGCCCGGTGTTCGGCGTTCCGGCGGGGCCGAGCCGTCCGCCCGTCCGCTGGGAGGCTAGAAGGGCGTTTCCTCCTCGTCGAAGTCGGCGTCTGTCGGCGTCCCTTCGTCGACCTCCATATCCATCTCGTAGTTCTGGAACTGCGCGTACCGCTTGAAGAAGGCCAGCTTGACGACCCCGGTCGGGCCGTTGCGCTGCTTGCCGATGATCAGTTCTGCCACGCCCTCCAGCGATTTGTCGGTCGGCTTGTAGACCTCCTCGCGGAACACGAAGCAGACCACGTCCGCGTCCTGCTCGATCGACCCGGAGTCCCGCAAGTCGCTCAGCCGCGGCCGCGGGTTGCCTCTGCGCGGATCTTCCGGGGCCCGGCTCAGCTGCGACAGCGCCAGCACGGGCAGGTTCAGATCCTTGGCCAGCAGTTTCAGTCCGCGGGAGAATGTCGCGATCTCCTGCACGCGGTTCTCGACCCTTCCCTTGGACCCGAGCAGCTGGATGTAGTCGACGACCACGAGGCCGAGATTCTCCGTGGACTGCAGGCGGCGGCACTTCGCGGCCAGCTCGATGATGTTGAGGTTCGCCGTGTCGTCGATGAAGAGCTTGCTACGCATCAAGCCCTGCATGGCGCTGGCGACCCTGGCCCTCTCCTCCTTGTCCAAGCTGCCGACGCGGAAGCGGCGCTGGTCGACCTGAGCCTCGGAGCACAGCACGCGGGTCAGCAGCGCCTCGCGCGACATCTCGAGAGAGAAGACAGCGACGGCCTGGGCGGCCTCGTCTCCGCGGGCGGAGGCGATGAACGAGGAGATGTTGAGAGCTAGGGCCGTCTTCCCCATCGCCGGCCGCCCGGCGAGCACGATGAGCTGCCCGGCGCGCATGCCCCCCGTCAGCTCGTTCAGCTTGTGGAACGGGCTCTGCAGCCCCTGCTGGCGGCTGGCCGGGTTGAGGAACGCCCCGACGCCGCCCTCGAACTTGGAGATCGTCTCCTCGGGACTCTCCAGGCCGGATCGCAGGAGTTGGTCGCCGACCTTCATGACCGCCGTTTCGGCATCGGCCAGGATGGCGTCGACCTCGCGGCCCTCCTTCAGGCAGCTGGAGGCGATCTCCTGCGCGGTGTAGATCAGGTGCCTCAGGATCGCCTTGCCCTTGACGATGCGTATGTAGCTCTCGATGCTCTCGAGCCGGGGCATCCCGACCGTGAGCGAGGCGAGATAGGCCACCCCGCCGACCTTGTCCCTGAGCTGGAACTTGGCGAGCTCGTCGCTGAGGGTGAGGTACTCGATCCGCTCGCCGCGCTCGGCCAGCCGGTACATGCACGAGAAGATGCGACGGTGCTTCTCAATATAGAAGTCGTCCTCGCCGATGGATGTCGCGACTTGGGAGAACTTCGAGTCGTCCAGCAGGATGCTGCCGAGCACGAACATCTCCGCCTCGAGGTTGGAGGGCATGCCCTGGCGGAGGGCGAGGGCGCTCGGATTCTCTTCCGGCTGTGCTTGCGGGGCGCGCTGCTCGGCCAGCCTCGGCGGGTCCGCCTCGCCCTGTTGCTCGGCCAGCCTCGGCTGGTACTGCTGCTCTAGGCCCTCGGGCATGCGCGCGTGTCGGAGGATGCAGCGGGATTGCGGGCGCCGGGTCCAGTCTCGCCGGCGATGCGGCACTTGCGAGCGGGGCGACGCCCGTCGACGCGACCAGCTCGCAGCAGCCGGCCCGAGCCTTGCACAATCATACCCCCGCCCCCCGCCCGCCGAGCCCTCCCGGCGGCTCGCTGGTAGGATCCGACCCATGCCAGCCCTGCCCCGCAGACATTTCCTTCACCTCGCCGCGGCCGCGGGCGCTGCGCGCCCCGCCGCGGCGAAGCCGGAACGGCCGAACCTGTTATTCCTCATGACGGACCAACAGCGCGGCGGCTGTCTCGGTGCGGACGGCCATCCGGCAGTCAAGACCCCGAACCTCGACCGGATCGCCAGCGAAGGCGCGCGCTTCCAGCATGCGTACTCCAGTACCCCGAGCTGCACCCCTGCCAGGGCATGCCTGCTGACAGGTCAGTCGCCTTGGCACCACGGCATGCTGGGCTACGGCCGGGTTGCCGGGGAGTACCCGCACGAGATGCCGCGCATCCTCGGCGACGCGGGCTACAGCACGTGCGCGATCGGCAAGAACCACTTCCATCCCCAGCGGAACGCCCACGGCTACGAGCGGGTCCTGCTGGACGAGTCCGGCCGTTCCTTTTCGGTCGACTTCCGCAGCGACTACCGATCGTGGTTCTGGAGCGAGGCGCCGAACCTGGATCCCGACGCCACCGGCATCGGCTGGAACGATTGCCTGGCGGGCGAGTACGCGCTGCCGGAGCGGTTGCACCCCACGTCTTGGACCGGCGACGCGGCCGTGCGGTTTCTAGAGACCTACTCCGACGACCGGCCGTTCTTCCTGAAGGTGTCATTCGCCCGCCCGCACAGTCCCTACGACCCGCCCGCGCGCTACATGCGCGAGTTCGAGGACGCGGACATCCCGGTCGCGGCGACGGGTCGTTGGGCCGAGCGCTTTCGCCCGCGCAGCAGCGACAGGCCCAGCCTGTGGCACGGCGATCTAGGCGCTGACCAAGTGCGGCACTCCCGCCAGGGCTATTACGGGTCGATCCGCTTCATCGATGACCAGATCGGCCGGATCCTGGAGGCCCTCGGCCGGCGAGGCTTCTACGAGAACACGCTGATCGTGTTCGTCTCCGACCACGGGGACATGCTGGGCGACCACCACCACTGGCGGAAGTGCTACGCGTTCGAGGCGTCGGCGCGCATTCCGATGCTCGTCCGCTGGCCCGAGGGGCTCGTCGCCGCCGAGCGCGGGCAGGTCCGGGACGAGCCCTGCGAGCTGCGTGACGTGATGCCGACCATTCTGGCTGCCGCCGGCATCGCGCCGCCCGAATCGGTGGACGGCCGCAGCCTCCTCGACCCCGTCGCGGGCAAGGGCGGTCCCTGGCGCGAGTTCGTCGATCTCGAGCACAACATCTGCTACAGCCCGGACAACAACTGGAGCGCGCTGACTGACGGACGGTGGAAGTACATCTACCGCGCCCTGGACGGGCAGCAGCAGCTGTTCGATCTGCGGGCCGATCCGGGCGAGACGCGGGACCTCGGCGGCGAACCCTCGAGCGAGGGCGAGTTGCGACGCTGGCGCGGCCGCTTGGTCCGGCATTTCGAGAAGCGCGGCGCCCCCTACCTGAAAGGCGGGAACCTGGCTCCGCGGCCGGAGGGCAACCTGTACTCGCCCCTGTTCCCTTCCGCGGACTAGCCCCTGCAAGCGGCCGCGCGGCAGGGCCGCGGCCCCTCAGGCGAGGATCCGCGCAGCTGCGTACATGACCGGGATGCCCAGCAGCAGTCCGTCGATCCGGTCGAGGATGCCTCCGTGCCCGGGCAGGAGCGAGCCGCTGTCCTTGATGCCGGCCCCGCGCTTCAAGGCCGATTCGACTAGATCGCCGACCTGCCCGGCGACGTTGACCGCCGCCGCCAGGGCGGCCGCGCCGGCCGCGCCGATGCCCGGCTCGAGGAAGGTCACCGCGTACCACGTGCCGACGGCGACGCTGGCCGCGAGCGACGCGACGGTGCCCTCCCAGGTCTTATCGGGGCTCGTGTGGGCGGCTAGCTTGCGCCGGCCGAAGCGCTTCCCGATGGCGTACGCGGCGACGTCGCCGACGGCGACGACAAGCATCGCGAGGAACAGCCATTGCGGGGAGAAGTCGTGCAGCCGGATGCCCCAGTGCATCGGTCCGGCGACGTACAGGACTCCGGCCAGCGTGGCCGCAGCGGCGGGCAGGACGCTCTCGAACGGACGCTTCGCGAAGGCCGCGAGGCAGAGCAGCATGATCGCCAGGAACGGCGTGAAGCTGGCGCGGTCCAGGTCCGGGAGGAGCAGCCAGATGGCCGCCGCGACATGCCCGACAAGCCGGAACGGCAGGGCCCCGCACTTGGACGCGATCCCGAAGAATTCGTGCAGCGCCGCGGCGGACAGCCCCGCCGTGACCAGGTAAAAGGCCCATTTCGGCGTGAGGAAGACGAAGGCCCAGGCCGCGGCCCCCAGCGCGAGGCCAGTGACGACTCTCTTCACGCGCCCGGCCTCATTTGCGGGCCGTCGCAAGTTCGCCGCAGGTCGCGGGCGCGGCCTCCCGGCCGCGCGCGGGAGGCTGGTCGGGCAGGCCGCCGAACCGGCGGTTCCGCTTCTGGTAGGCCAGCAGGGACTCGAGCAGGTCGGTGGTGCGGAAGTCCGGCCAGTACCGATCCGTGACCCAGATCTCGGCGTAGGCGATCTGCCACAGCAGGAAATTGCTGACGCGGTACTCGCCCGAGGTGCGGATCAGCAGATCCGGATCTCCGATCTCGGCGGTGTAGAGCAGGTCGCCGATGACGCGCTCGTCGACCTGCAGCGGCTCCTTGCGCCGGTGCGCCTGCCGCAGCAGGTCGTTCACCACGTCGACGATCTCCGCGCGCCCGCTGTAGTTCAGCGCGACGTTCAGCCGCATGCCCATATTGGCCGCGGTCTCGACGATCGCGTTGTCGATGTCGTCGCAGACTTCCTTGGGCAGCGCGTCGATGCGGCCGATCGTCTGGAAGCGCACGCCGTTGGCCTTGAGTTCCGGCAGCTCCTGGCGCAGGTACTGCCGCAGCAGAGCCCACAGCATCTGGATCTCCGCCCTCGGGCGCTTCCAGTTTTCCATCGAGAATGCGTACAGGGTGAGCGTCTCGATGCCGAGCCGGCAGCAGGCCTCGATGATCTCCCGCACCGGCTTGACGCCCGCCCTATGGCCCGCGGCCCGCGGCAGCAGGCGCTTGCGGGCCCAGCGCCCGTTGCCGTCCATGATGACCGCGATGTGGCGCGGCAGCCTGTGCGGCGCCAGTCGGCGCGCCAGGCACCACTCGTCGCTGCCGGGCGAAGCCCAATCCAGGAATTCCTGCATCGCACCGAAACAAGAGAATTAGGCTTCATCGTACAACGCTCCCGGTAGAGCTGCGGACTGGGACTGCCCGCCGACGGGCGGCGGGTCTCGACCGAGTGGGTTAGAATGTTTGCGTCATGAGGGGTGGACCGGGTCTCGGCATGGTCGCGCTGCTGTGCGCCTCGGTCGCGGCGCCGGCTCAGGAGGTCGCATCCGAGCAGGACGGCACCATCCGCGTCGAGGTCAACGTCGTCAACCTGCCGGTGACCGTCACCGATTCGGAGGGCCGCTTCATCGTGGACCTGACCAAGTCCGACTTCTCCGTGTGGGAGGACGGGCAGCTCGTAGAGATCCGCTACTTCACGCGAAGCGTGGAGGAGGACAAGAAGCCGCCTCTGTATGCCGGCTTCATCATCGATCTCAGCAACACGGCGCGCCTCTACTACAAGACCTACCAGTCCTCCATCGGGGATCTAGCGTGGATGCTCGTGCCCGAGGGAGGCAGGAACAAGGGCTTTCTGCTCGGCTACCACACCGAAGTGGACGAGCTGGTGGACTTCACCGACGATCCGGTCATCCTTACCGAGAGCATGGAGAGCCTCAAGCATGGAGGCGGCAGCGCGATGTTCGACGCGATCTACCAGGCCTGCACGGAGAAGCTGGTGTCGATCCCGTACCAGGGCGCGAGCGAGCCGCGCAAGGCGATCATCGTGATCGGCGACGGCCACGACAACGCCAGCAAGCGCTCGATCGACGAAGTGGTCCACGCGGCGCAGATGCATCAGGTCACGATCTACGCGGTGAGCACCGTTGGCTGGGGCTATCACCAGGAGGAGGAATCCAACCTGGTCCGGATGGCCCGGGAGACCGGCGGGCGCGTCGTGCGGCCGATGCAGAAGGTTCACAAGGACGTGGCGGGGTATCTCTCCAAGCCCCAGGACGCCGGAAACTACCAGTACGAGGTCGGTACGGGCGGCTACGCCGCGGCGCAGCTGCAGGCGCTGTACGAGGCCATAATCGACGTGGCCGGCAACGTGCAGAGCCAGTACATCCTAGGCTACGTTCCCAGCCGGCCGTTCGCGGACCGGCAGTTCCGCATGATCCAAGTGGAGCTCGGACTGGCCGGCGCGGACGTGGAGGTTTACCACCGGCGCGGGTACTTCCCGCCGAGCGTGGGCAGCCAGCCCTCGGAGTGATCCGAGAGCTCGGCCGGCCGCCTCTCATCGGGAATCGGTTGCTTCGGCCGTCCGAGCGGCGGAGCCGCTAAAGCAGGCGGAAGCTGACCATCGCCTTGGCTGCCACCCTCACCGGTACGCCGTCCTTTGTAGCCGGCGCGAACTTCCACTGGCCGACTGCTTCGATCGCGTTCTCGTCCAGCCCCATGCCCAGGCCCTCCGCGACGCGGATGCTGTGCGCCTCCCCGTCCTCCCAGACCTCGAATTCCAGGATCACCGTCCCTTGAAGTTGCGCTGTCTTCGCCTGGTCGGTGTACGCGGGCTCGACCTTGGATAGCAGCTCGGGCGGCGTGGCCCCGAGGACCGGTGGATGTCCCGGCGCGGATGTCTGGGCGCCGCCTTGCCCGCCTGCCGGGCCGGCGGGCGGGAGCCTGAAGTTCACCTCGACTTCTGCAGTGCAGCGCACCGCGACGCCGTCCTTTAGGGCGGGATCGAAGCGCCAGGCTTGGACGGCCTCGATCGCCTTCTCGTCGAGGCCCAGGCCCAAGCTCCGAGTCACTCGAACATTGTGCGGGGAGCCGTCTTGCCAGATTTCGATAGCCAGGACAACCGTGCCTTGGTGCCTGGCCCGGCGTGCAATATCCGAGTAGTCGGCATCGACTTGGTGCCGCACGCGCGGAACCCGCGTCACCTCGGCGGACGAGTAGATCCGCTTGTTCGGCTCCCGTTCCGTCCCGGCGGAGGTCTTCGGCCCCTTCGCGGGCTGTTGCGGGGATGGCCGGCGGGGCGCGCCAAGGGCCCTTTTCTTGAGCTCGATTCTCTCGCTGGTCGGGCCCTCGCCGTGCGCGATCACGCGTGAGTCGGGCTCGTACCCGGGCGCGCTCACCCGGACTTGGTATGTGCCGGCCTCGAGTGTCATGCCCGCGCGATACGGAGTGTCCGCGCCCTCGAACTCCACGCTCGCATCGGGAGGGATCGCCTCGATCCGGAAGGATGCGGGCGGGGGAGCGGACGCGCCGGGCTCTCGGTCGATGGTCAGGTCAAGGAGCGCCAGCAGCAGGGCCCCGGCAGCGATGCCGGCCGCTAGGATGCTCAGCACGCTGCCGAGTATCTGCCCCCTAGCCGCCGATGCCGCGTCGGGACGCACGGGGGGCGGTCGGGGCGCTTGACGTTCGCGCTCGACGACCGGCACTCCGCGTCCGGCCAGTTCCCTCCCGAGGGCGGAACAGTTGCTCCAGCGCCGTGACTCGTCGAGGGTCATGCATCGGTCGATGGCGTTCAGGACGTGCGGGGGGAACTTCCCTGCGCCGAGCCAGCGAGCCGAGCGGAGCGGGTCGCTCTGGCCGCGAAAAACTGCGTACTGCCTCTTGTCGGCGCTCGCCGGTCGCGGTCGCTCCTCGTCGGGGCCGACATTCGCGCCGGCGACCATGCGCCACATCGTGGCCCCCAGCCCGTAGATGTCGGTCCACGGCCTGAGGCACCCGTCGGCCATCTGCTCCGGCGCTGCGTATCCCTCGGTGAAAGGGGCGCTGGAGTTGGTCCGCTCGGCCACGCCTTGCTTGGCGGCGCCGAAGTCGATGAGTACCGGCTGCTCGTCCGATCGCCGGATCAGGATGTTGGAGGGCTTGATGTCTCGGTGCAGCATGTCGGCCCCGTGCAGCCACGCCACGCCATCCAGCAGCGGCTCCATCACCGCAAGCAAGTCCTCGTACGTAAACGGCTGGCCCGCCTTTTCCCGGTCCCGCAGCAGTAGCGACAGGGGCTTGCCGTCCACGTAATCCATTACCAGGTAGGCCGTGCCGTTGGACTTGAAGAACCCCCGGCATCCGACGATTGCGGGGTGGCGCTTGAGTTCGTCAAGTCTCTTAGCCTCGTCCTCGAACCGGCGCATTCCTTCCGCAAAGGGCCCCGTGCAGTCCTCGCTGCGCGGGCGCACCGCGTCACCCTCGCGAACCGCGAGCTCGGCCGGGATATACTCCTTGATGGCGACCACGCTGGCGAGCGCTTCGTGGCGCGCTCGGTAGACGATCCCGAATCCGCCCGAGCCTATGGTCTCTTCGACCTCGTAGCCCTCGAGACGGGTGCCCGGCTTCAGGGCGTCGCGTCGCTCGGCGCTGCCATCGGAATTCTCCGGGCCGCTCGGAAACTCGGACCGGACTGGCACTCTGCGGCCAGTTTAGCCAAACTCCGAGGGTTTCCGAGGGTTTCCGTCGGGATTCCGCAACCGCTAGTCGCCTCGGCACGCCCAGCCGCAAGCGCTTGGCGACGGACTCAGTCGACCGATTCCCACCGTGGCCTCCGGTCCTTGGCGGGAACCGAATGCCGGACGGAAGGCTCGGTCTCGGTCCGGCTGAGGAGCCAAGCAAGAGCTAGCAGGCAGTCTAGACAAGGGGAGCATCCGGCAGGGCCGTCGGAGGGCGCGAACCTTGCTATCACGGCACTTGATTCGGGTGACCGCGTCCAACCCGTCGGAGTCGACGCGAACGGCGTCCCGAGAGGCCCGGCATCGCTCGCGGCCGCTCGCCCCCGGTAGCGACTGCTGGCTCGCCGTTGATGACACGATCGACCGGGCAGGCCCGCAGGCTGCGGGGGCCGCGATTGCGGATGGCTCCGCGCCCGCGCTAGGCGGTCGGGCGCCACAGCTCGTTTTCCTTCGATCCGGCCCCGGATTTGAGCCGTTGTCGCCGCCCCGTTCCAAGCCGCCGCCACCGCGCGCGAAAGGCTCATCGGATGGTTGCGGCGCTCCAGCGGGTCGTACCGAGCGGACAGCAAGCGTCCCGACTGGAGCTTGGCCCGGCGGGTCGGCCGCTAGCACGGAGTCGATGCTTGGGACAGATCCTTCTTGTTCATCCTTGACAGTTCGACTGAAAACGTGTAGGACAAGAATATCAAACGAATAGGATGGTGCATCCTATGCATGCGTCCAGATCGGGAGGAGGGTTCGACAGCCCGAACACTCAGACAGTGCGACTTGAGGAGGTACAGCGCATGATGCAACGTGATAGCATGGCGAGGGACGGCTCGGTAGCGAGCCCGGCGCACGGCGGGAAGTGGTGGCACATGACCCCTAGCGGAAGGGAAGTGCTCATGCTGCTGGTCGCCGCCGGAGGTCTCTACGTCGGGTTCTCGAGCCTCCGCAACGACCAGTTCGCGGAGCTGCTCGCCCAGATCGAGAAGTCAGAGGCGCGGCTGGTCGAGCGAATCGACTCGTCAATTGAGTCGTCCGAAGAGCGGGTGACCGCTCGCATCGATCGGACGGAAGCGAACCTAGGCTCCCGCATCGAGGCCGTCGAAGTCCGTGTCGGCAGCCTAGAGCGGGGCGTCGGCAGCCTAGAGGACAACGTTCGTCACTTCGGGGAGCGGATTGATCGCGTCGAGGACAGCATGGACCGGATGGACGAGCGCCATACAGCCCGGATGGACCGCATGGACGAGCGGATGACGGACGGGTTCAAGGATCTCAGCGCCAAGCTGGACGACTTCGGGCAAAGGCTCCTAGCCTCGCGCCGGGACACTCCACAGGTGGAGGTGGCGTTGGAGCCTCGCCGGTAGCCTTGGCGCAGCTGGGCGGACTCGCCAATCCCCCGGTGGAAGCAAGGTCTGACGCAGGTTGTCGCGTGCGGAGCGCTGAATGTCTGGCAATTCGGCGCTCCCGCTGATTGCTTCGTCGCAGAGATTCCGGTAGCGGCCCGTGCGGCGGCCATCGCCCGGCCGTCGCGCCCAATGAGAGCGTGTCCCTCGTCTCTCGCGGTGCGCTGTGGAGTGATTGCGCGCGAGCACGGCGGTTGCGTACCCAGCACGCCCGGGTTGCCGTCGGGCTGTCAAGCTTCGAAGCGAAACAGGGAGTCCCCGATTTGCACAGGCTCTCCCGGCTGGAGGGCGACCGGTCGGAACGGCTCGAGTCGACGTCCGGCGACTCGCGTGCCTGCCGTCGAATTGAGATCTTCGATCATGACAGAGCCGTTGACCAGCCGCAGCCTAGCGTGACGGCGCGACACTTGGGCGTCCCAGATCTCAACGTGGCACACGGACCGTGCCCGCCCGATAACTAGTCCCTCGGCGGAGGAGAGCACGGCCGGGTCCAATGGGATCGCATTGGAGCGCGCTTCGGCCACCAAGGCGCCGACCGATGATCTCGATCCCATTCGGTGGGGCACCGATCTGCCGGCATCGAGGCCGTCGGGCTCTTCGGACTGCGGCCAGCCGGGTTGCCGAGGCGCGCCCTGCACTTCTGAGGGCCGGCCTCGTCGCTCCCCGGGGCGCAGCAGGGCTAACAGGCAAGCGACACCGCCCAGCACGAGCGCGGCCAGAATCCACCACGAGACCTGGTTCCAGTCCCACAGCGCAAGCCAGGCCCAGGCAGAGCCAAGCATCTGTCCGGAACGGCGGCGCTCGGGTCGCTGCGTGCCGGCAGCGATGCGCTCCGGGTGTCTCTCCGGCTGGCCCGCCAACCATCCGGAGCAACTTCTCGGATCGCTGCCCGCGGGCTCGGTGCGCTCTCTCGAGGACCGGTCGCCGCTCGTCTCGAGCCGCGTCGGCGGACTCTGCGTTACCCGAGCCCGGAACTGCCGAATCGCAGGCGACTCGGCTTCCCGTCCCCTTGCGGGAGGGCTCGCCTGCAGGGCTGCGCGCCTCTCGCGCGACTGCCGCTGCAGCAACCTCGCTGCCCGGACCCGCCAACGGAAGCGGGACGGGGCGTTCGATGCCGCGATTAGCGATGCGTGCATGTCGCCTGACAATTTCTCGGTGTCGGCCTGGCCTCGGCAAGTGCCAGCGCGTTCGGACTCTGCGCTGTCCCCGCCCACGGCGTCTCTTTCCATCCGACGAGCGCAGCGAGCGGCCGAACGGACGCTCGACGAAACAACATAGTACGACCTTGATGCGATCGGGCGGTTCCTCCCGCTACCGCGAGGGACTCCGATTCCCCCCGCTGGCGGGCGAGGAATCCGACCCGCCCCAAGCCGATCTTGCAGTCGACTGCTAGCCCGGATAATTCATGAGTAGCCCGGAGGGCCATAGTCCGGTCCCTCCGCCCGGGCCGTGAGGGCCCCCGGTCCAGCGCGATCCTCACTCCCTCACTCCTAGGAGTGCCCTGCGATCCCCGGCGGCAGCCCCGGCCCGGTCCGATCGAGATCCAAGTTTATACGCTGAAATGGTTTTCATCCGGTAGGTTATAATGAATGCATGGTCGCATCCGCAGGCTCCCAAGGCGTTCCGTTCCGCAATCCGCGCCGTCGCCCCGTCGCCGTCCGCTGCGATCACGAGCGCAGCAGCTCCGACGGCGGCGCTGTCCCGGTCGAGGCCGCCGACCGCGCTCCCGGCCTCACCGCGGCGTTCGCCGACTGCCTGCGCGACCGGCGCCAGCCCTCCAAGGACTCCAAGGTGCTCCACTCCCTCGCGGACATGCTCCGCCAGCGCATCCACGGCCTCGCCCGCGGCTAGGAGGACTGCCACGACGCCGGGCGCCTCGGCGGCGACCCCGTGTTCAAGCTGCCGCTCGGGCGCGACCCCTGGCAGGGTCGCGACCTGCCGTCCCGGCCCACCCTGTCGCGCTTCGAGAACGCCGGCACCGCGGACGCGCCGAGCGCGCTGTCCGCGGTGCCGGCCCGCTGCGTCGTGCGGCGCCGGCACGACCGGCGCCCCGAGACGAGGATCGCCGAGCTGGACTTCGACCCGGCCTGCGAGCCGACGCACGGGGGCCGGCAGCTGGCGCTGTTCAACGGCTCCTGCGACACGCATTGCTACTTGCCGCTGGTGGGCGCGGTGCGCTTCGACGACGAGCGCGAGCGGCATCTCGTGGCGGCGCTGCTGCGCTCGGGCACGGCGGCGGCCGCGGAGGGCTTGCTGCCGCTGCTGGAGCGCTTGCTGCCGCTGCTGCGGGAATTCTTCGCGCGGGCGACGCTGCGCCTGCGCCTGGACGCGGGCTTCCAAGGGGACGAGCTGCCGGCCTATGGCGAGCGCGAGGGCCTGGAGTACGTGGCGTGCCTGCAGAAGAACGCGGTGCCGGAGCGGCGCGCGGCCCCGTTGCGGGCGGCCGTCGAGGCGCGGCGCACGCCCGGCGGCACCCCGGGCACGGACCCCGGCGGGGCAGCGGCGGCCGCGGGGGACCCGCCGTCCCGGCTGGAGCAGTTGCGGGCGAAGTACGCGCGGCTGGGAGCCGGCACGCAGGGGGGCCGGCCGGGCGCGGAGGACGCGGGCAAGAACCCGGGCCCGCTGCACGGGCAGTTCGTCTAGCGGGCGGGCCGCCGGTCGCGGGCGCGGCGGGTGATCGTCAAGGCGGACGCGAGCGAGTTTCCCGGGCGCGCCCCGCAGTGGAACCCGCGCTACGCGGTGACCAACGCGGGCGGCAGCCCGCAGCGCCTCTGCGAGCGGATCCACTGCCTGCGCGGGGACGTGGAGAACCGCGTCAAGGAGCTCGAGCACGGGATGCGGATGGACCGCGCCAGCTGCTCGAGCTTCGCGGCGAACCGGTTCCGCGTGCCGCTCGCGGCGGCGGCCTGCGTGATCATGCAGGAACTGCGCTGGCAGGCGCGGGACACGCCGCTGCGGAAGCGCCGGGCGGACGGGTTGCGCCTCGGCCTGCCGAAGCCGGGAGCGCGGGTCGCGGCCACGGCGAAGCGGATCGTGCTGCGAGTGCCGCGGACGGCACCGTTCCGGGACGCCCGGGTGGTGGTGGCGCGGGGCTTGGGGGCCGTGCCGATATGACGCCGGGCCGGGTCAATCCGGAGAGTGTCGGCAGGCGCCGGGCGCCGCCGGGGGAAACCGTGCCTGCCCTCCGGGCGGGTGCCGCCGAGGAGGTGTCCGCGGCCCGCAGGCCGCTCGCGAGACGCCCCGCAAGCCCCGCATTCCCCGCCCGCAGGCGTTTCGGAAGCAGATTGGGCGGCCATCGAGGGTCCGGAAACCGGACCATGGGCCTGCGCCGCATTCGTGAATAATGCGGGCTAGCGGTGCCGTCGCGCCGCGCGCTCCGCCGGTTCGGTGCCCGGCCCGCCCTGCCGCCCGGCCGGGGAAACCGGCTGGGCCAGGTGCGCGTCTATCCCAAGGCTTGGAGACGTGCTCCGTGCCATGCGCCCACTGCGGTAACGCCGGTCGAGACTGCTACATTGTGGCCATGCCGCGATTCAAGTCGAGTCGCGTCCGCGGGCCGACGGCGCGATGCCGCGCCGTTGCCCGGCGTTCGCAGCGGCGGGGTCCGGCGGCTTGCACCGGGCGGAACGGAACGGGGTTCGGTGAATGAGCTTTCGAACGTACATGGTCGGTCGCAGCCGGAACGCCGACCTGCGCGTTGCCGACGCTACGGTCAGCAGGCTGCATGCGGAACTGACTCTGACGGAGGACGGCCGCTGCTACCTCACGGACAGGCGATCGCGGCGCGGCACGATGGTATCGCGTGACGGATCGTGGATTGAGCACCGGGCGGGCTTCGTGGATCTGAATGCTGCCGTGCGGTTCGGCGACTGCGAGACCGACTTGGCCAGTCTGCTTGTCGGGAACGGCTTCCGGTTGCCTGCGGGCGCGCCAGCCCGCGACCAGCCTCCGGAGGAGGCATGGCGCACCGGAGAGTTCGTAGCGCCGTCCGGCAAGGAGCTTGGGAACCATTGAATCCTCTGGAAGGAGAGGAGCAGCGGTATCGCCTGATTGTCGCGGCTGCCGCCGTGGTTGCGGGCGTTGTGGCGATCAGTCTGCTGACGCTCGCCTTGGGGATGCCGACGCCCGGATCGGGCGAGATCGACATGGCCGCGCTCCTCCTGGACCGCGCCAGCAGCCGCTATCCGCTAACCATTCAGAATCTCATGTGGCTTCTGTTCTTCTTCGGTCTCGGCGAGCTCTGGGTCCGTTTCCACCGGGGGATTGGCGAGTCCGCCCAGCTGCGCAAGGACTTGCTCCCGGAAGACGACAGCACCATGCTGCGCGGGAGGGATCTCGTGCCGATCTACCGGAATGCGACGAGCGCCAGCGACGCCCGTTTCTACCGCCTTCAGCGGCTGATCATTCGGACCGTCCAGCAGTTCCAGATCAGCAATTCGGTCGACCAGGCGAACGGGCTGCTCAATTCCAGCCTCGATCTCATGCAGCACGAGATCGATCTCAAGTACAACATGCTGCGCTACCTGGTATGGCTGATCCCGACGCTGGGCTTCATCGGGACAGTCGTCGGCATCGCGCTGGCTCTGTCCGCGGCGGGCGAGTTGCCGGATCTCGACTCCGCCCCGGCCGTTCAGGCTTGGTTCGGCGCGATGACGAGCAAGCTCGGGATAGCCTTCAGCACGACGCTCGTCGCGCTGCTGATGTCCGCGCTACTGGTGTTCATGCTCCACATCGCGCAGGGCAAGGAAGAGACAGCGCTCAACAGCGCCGGGCAGTACTGCCTCGACAACCTAGTCAACCGGCTCTACGAGGAGCCTTAGGAAAGGAGCGAGCGATGGCCAAGAAGTTCGGCCCGGACGGGGTGCCGGTCGACGTGCCTTCCACCCCCTTCAGGCGCGAGAAGAGGTCCATTTTCGGCGACGGGCCGGGCCCGAGAGGCTCCGGTGTCGGCGGGAGCGACCCGGGGCGCTCCGCGCGGCGTCCGCTGTTCTACGACGACGAGCCCACGACAAGGCCGATGACCCGCCCGACCGCGGACAGCGCCCCTCGGGTCGCCCCTGCGAAAGCGGAGGAGCCCCGGACGCGGATCGCGGGAGGCCCGCGACCCGCCCGAGACGACGAGCCCCTCCCTCCCTCCCGTCGGCGGGGCATTGACGACCCTGTCGTAGGGTGGCTGGTGGTCGTGGAAGGCCCCGGCCAGGGCTGCTTCGTCCCCCTGGGAAACGGCTTGAACAAGATCGGGCGGGGCGACGAATCAAGAGTGCAACTGGACTTCGGCGACAGGGAGATCTCGCGTACGGATCATGCCCGCGTTACGTACGATCCCAAGGGCAACAAGTACTACCTCCAGGTGGGATCGGGCGTGAACCTGGTGTACCTGAACGGTGAGCCCGTGCTCCAGCCCACGATTCTGGAAAACGGTTGCTCCCTGTCGATGGGCGCGACCACGCTGCGTTTCGTGGCCCTGTGCGGCGACGAATTCATGTGGAGCGAGGCCGAGCGGGGGCCGAGCGCCTAGCCGTGCCTGCGGACATCGCGTGGGGACAAATGCAAGGCCGCCGGGAGCGGCAGCAGGATCGCGTCGCCTGCCTGACTTGGCCGAACGACTGCCATCTCTTGATCCTGGCGGACGGGATGGGCGGGCACGCCAGCGGCGACGTCGCCAGTTCCACGGTCGTGGACAGCTTCCGCCGGACCTACTTGGAGCGGGCGAGCCTGTCGCAGAGAGACCGCCTCTTGGGGGCTCTGCAGGAAGCGAACTACGCTCTCTTCGACCGGATCCAGTCCGATCCCGATTGCGTCGGTATGGGAACGACGGTCGTGGCGGTCGCGATCAACCGAGGCGAGCTGCTCTGGGTCAGCGTGGGGGACAGCCCGCTCTGGCTCTTCCGGGAAGGCGCGCTGCGTCGGCTGAACAAGAATCACTCGGTCGGCAGCGTGCTGGACGAGCGCGCCGCGCCGCCAGGCGCATCGCTAGGCGCGGCGCTCCTCGCGGCCTCCCGGTCCGAGCTGGCAGAAGCGGTGCTGGGCAGGGAGATCGAGCTGGTCGACGCGCCGCACGTGCCGCTCGAACTCGCTTGCGGGGACATCCTGCTCCTAGGAAGCGACGGCGTCGAGACCTGCTCGGACGAGGATCTGGCCGCGCTCGCCTCGGCCGACGCGTCTGCATCCTCCGAAAGCTTGGTCGATTGCATTCTGCGGGAGGTCGCGGCACGGGACCGCCCCCGCCAGGACAACGCTACGGTGATAGCGTTCCGGGTGACCGGCCCGGAACCGGCGGTCGCCCCGGGCCGCTAGCGAGGCTGTCCGGTATGGGTGGACCGCATCCACCGGCGTCGGCCGGTGTCGATTCGGCCCGGGCAGGCCGGCGTGCCCGGCGATCGCGCCCCGGCGGCCGGGAACCCCGCGCTGCGGAAAATGGAGACAGGGAGGACTGACGTGATGACAGGCATGCGACATGTTGTCGCGCTGGCAGCGACGCTGTCGGCGGCCGTCGGCGCCGCAGGCGCGACGGTGTATTCGGTCGCGGTCAACAAGGGCCGCAACGCGGGCGAGAGCGGCATCGCGATTTCCGTGGCGGAAGGCGTCCTGCTGGCCAGCTACGGGCTGGTCGGACGCAGCGACCAGTGCTTGGTGACCGATCCGGATACGTCGGCGCAGCTGATTGCTACCGTGACGGTCGGCGACGCTCGCCAGGATCTCGCCTTGCTAGCCGTCTCCGGGTTCGCTTCCGAGCCCGCGGCCGTCGCCTTGGACGCGCCCACGGCGGGCCGCAGCGCGCGCGTGCCGAGTCCCGGCGGTAGCCACCGGGAAGGCGCGCTGCAGTCGGTCGAAGAGCTCCCGGACGGAAGGACCGCGTATCGGTACGCCTTGGTCGACGGACCGGACCAAGTGTCCGCGCCGGTGCTGAACAACTGCGACGAGCTTGTCGGAATCGGCTTTTTCAGGCAGCAGGAGAAGAATCTGTGGTCTAGCGGCTCCCTGCCCGCTGTGAAGCAGTTCCTAGCCAGTAACGGCGTCGAGTACAAGGCCGCGACGGAGGCCTGCCTGCCGCTCGGGGAGCAGCTGGCGGGCGAGCTGGAGGAGGCGAACTCTAGGCTGGCCGAGGCGGAGGCGGCAAAAACCGAGATCCATAAGAAGCGCACCGCGATCGAGGCCGAAAAGGAGAAGGTGACCGAAGAGAAGACCGCCTTGGAAGCGCGGCTCAATGAATTGGAAAAGGCTACGAGCGATGACAAGAAGCAGGCCGAGGAGGAAAAGGCGCGGATCCAGGCCGAGATCCAGACTTTGGAGACCCGGCAGAGCGGGCTGGAGGACTCCTTAGAGAGCCGTCGTCAGGAAGTTGCGGCGAGGCAGAAGGAGATCGACGGACTCACGCGGACCAAGGCGTCGCTCGAAGAGCAGCTGCTCTCGCTCGAGGAGGAGCGGCGCGCCGAGAGCGAGCGGTACGAGGGAATGCTTCGCGCGCAGGGAGAGGTCGTGCGCGTTCAGCAAATCGTTGGCATTGGCCTCGGAGTGCTGCTGCTGGCCGGCATCGCATTCGGCGTCTCGCAGCGCAGGGCTCGTCGACGCGAGCGGTCCGAGTCCGAGCAGAGGCTGGCCAGCGCGCGGGAGGATCTGGAGCGGAGCAGTGCCACTTTCTCGGACGTGATGCTCTCCGGGACGGGGCCCGACGGGCAGGAGGTTCGCCTCAAGATCAACGGCACCGCTGTAGCCCGCTCGCAGGACGGGCAGGTGATCGGGCGCTCCTCCGCCGACGCCGACTACGTCATCGCCGTCGACAGCGTCTCGCGTCGCCACGCCCGCCTCTTCCTGCGGGACGGCGAGCTGATGGTCGAGGACCTGCGCAGCCTCAACGGCACGAGCGTGGACGGGATCAAGCTGGAGCCCGGCTCGGCCCGGGGCATCGGTCCGGGCGCTCGCGTGACGCTGGGGGACGTCGAGCTCGGAGCGAACTTTCTGGGGAACGGGCGCGCCTGAGGCGCGCGGGCGGGCCAGCGGCCCGCCAGGCCTCGTTCGAGTCGATCCGGGCCAGCCCCTCCATCTGCGCCGCTGCCAGTGCCGGCACCGAGCAGGGAACGCCTGCTCGCTGGCGCTCTGTCTACCCGGCTAGGTCGAATTCGGCTTCCGGCGCGCGTCGCTCGGTATAATCCAAGGAGGTGGAACTGGAACTTCACAGGAGACGGCTCCACGACATCGGCCTCAATGCTTACGAATCGAAGGCCTACATGGTTCTCATTGGCCACGTCCATTTCAAGGCTCTCGATGTCGCGGGCCGGGCGAATATCCCGCGGGCCAAGATCTACGACGTGCTCAACGGCTTGGTCGACAAGGGCTTCGTGCGGGTTGTCCACGGAAAGACGAAGCAATTCTCGGCCGTCGAGCCGCGGCTCGCGCTGGAAGGCTATCTGAGTCGACGGCGGGAGCGGTTCCTGCGCGAATGGGAGGACCGCCAGCAGCTGGCAGCGAAGCTCAGCGACGACCTGGCGGCCGTGTATCAGGACGGGACCAACGGGCACAGCCCGCTCGATTACCTGCGCATCATCGCCGACACGAGGCAGATCGTGGAGGAGTACCGGCACATGCTGCTCCAGACATCGAACGAGTACTTGGAATTCGCGCGCCCTCCCTACGCCGTGGACCCGGTCCACGAGCCGATCGTCAGGAGCCTCGCGGACAAGGGCACGTCCTGCAAGCTGATGTTCGACGCCGGCGAAGTCGGGGGGGCCGACGGGAAGGACAAGCTGGAACTCTTGGAGGAAGCCGGAGCCGAGGTGAGGCTGAGCTGGAGCGTCCCCTTGAAGCTGGCGCTATTCGACAGCCACAGCGGGATGATTTCCTTGGACGATCCCGTCGTCAGCCATCAGAAGATTACCGCCCTGGTCTTCGAGCACCGGAGCTTGGGCAGCGCCATGCGCACCCTGTTCATCGACGTCTGGAATCGCAGCTTGACATTGGACGATTTCCAGTTTGGCGGAGCGCCCAGCTAGCGATTTCCTGCATTCCGTGGCATTGATGGATTGTCCGATCCCGAATGCGGTGGTCCCTGTCGCCGGCTTGGGGACGCGGCTGCTGCCGGCGACCAAGTCGCAGCCCAAGGAAATGCTGCCGGTCGCGCGCAAGCCGATCGTGCAATACGTCACGGAGGAGCTAGCCCGCAGCGGCGTCCGGAATCTGCTGTTCGTGACAGGGCGCGGCAAGGCGGCGATCGAGAATCACTTCGACCCCGATCCCGCGCTCATGGAGTCGCTGCGGATTGCGGGCAGGGTGGACCTCCAGCTCGCGCTGGACTTCGAGAAGCTGGGCCTCAACGTGCTCTACACGCGGCAGAGCGTCCAGCGCGGTCTCGGCGATGCCATCCTGCACGGCGAGTCCTTCGCGGGCCGCGAGCCCTTCATCGTCGCCTTGGGCGATTCGATCATCGGCCTCGGGGAGGACTCGGTCGCTTGCCGGCGCATGGCGGACGAGTTCATCCGGCACCGAGCCGACGTCGTGGTCGCGGTGGAGGAAGTGCCTCCGGAGCACGTGCGCTTTTACGGGATCGTCGAGCCGGGCGGCGCGGGCGAGTCCTTCCCGATCCGCACCTTGGTCGAGAAACCGTCGGCCGCGGAAGCTCCGAGCCGCCTGGCGGTGGCCGGGCGCTACGTCTTCTCGCCGAGGATCTTCGACATGATTCGGCGCGTGGGGCCCGACCGCCGCGACGAGGTGCAGATCACCGACGCCATCCGGCGGATCGCGGAAGAGGGCGGCGCAGTGCGCGGCCTGCGGCTTCGCGCGGACGAGAAGCGCTTCGACATCGGCAACATGCCGAGCTACTTCGAGACATTCATCGCCTTCGCGGTGGCGGATCCGGACCACGGTCCGCGGGTCAGACGGTACATGAGAAGGATCCTGGAGCGGTATGACCTCGAGGCCGCTCGGTAGCTGGAGTGGGCCGGGCGGCTCCGGGGACGTCGCTCCCCGGCTCGCGCTTCGGCCCATAATTGGGGAGGCGCGTCGGAACGGAGGACCGCACCGCCCTCGCCGAGAATGAGCTGCCTGATCCTAGTCGACCTGCAGAACGACTTCATGCCCGGAGGTGCGCTAGCGGTCCCGCGCGGCGACGAGGTCGTCGAAGTCGCCAACCGGCTCGCGCAGCGGTTCGATTGGGTCGTCGCGACGCAGGACTGGCACCCTGTCGACCACGGGAGCTTCGCGTCCCAGCACTCGGGGCGGAAGCCGGGCGATTCGATCGAATTGCGCGGACTCCCCCAGGTGCTCTGGCCGGACCATTGCATTCAGGAATCGAGCGGCGCGGCACTGCATCGGGACCTGGATCTCGATCGCATCGACGCAGTCTTCCGGAAGGGGACGGACAGCCAGCTCGACAGCTATAGCGCCTTCTTCGACAACGCGCACCGCCGGTCCACCGGTCTGGGCGAGCATCTGCGGTCGAAGGGGATCGAAGAAGTTTGCCTGCTGGGCCTCGCCACGGACTATTGCGTCAAGTTCACCGCGCTCGACGCGGCTGCGCTAGGCCTCCGCACGCTTGTCGTTTGCGAGGGCTGCCGCGGAATCGACCTCGAGCCGGGCGACGTAGAGCGGGCTTGGGACGAGATGCGCTCGGCCGGCGTCGCGATCGTTTCGGACCGGAGCCTGCCTTGATCGACCGGCCCGTCATCGTTGCCCAAGGGCGCTTCCTGCGGTTTGTCGTGCGCGGGCGATGGGAGTACGTCGAGAGAGTGAATGTCCGCGATGTTGCGGTTCTGGTGGCGATCACGACCGCGGACGAGATCGTCTTGGTAGAGCAGTATCGAATCCCCGTCCAAGCGCCCATGATCGAGCTGCCGGCTGGCTTGGTGGGAGACGAGGAGGACTTCAAGGACGAGAGTCTGTGCGATGCCGCCAACCGCGAGTTGGAGGAGGAGACGGGCTTTCGCGCCGAGCGTATGAGCGTGCTGGCCCGCGCGCCGAGCTCGGGCGGCATGACCAGCGAGATCGTGTCATTCATACTAGCGGAAGGCTTGCGGAAGGTCGGCGCGGGGGGAGGCGTGGAGGGCGAGAGCATCACCGTTCACCTAGTTCCGCTGCACGGCGTGCGGGACTGGCTCCGGGAGCGGGAAGGCGCCGGATGCCTGCTGGACCCGAAAATATTCGCCGGCCTGTATCTGGCGGGGCGGTCGTGCGAGGCGTAGCCGCAGTCCGTCGCGTCGGCGGGACTCCAGGCGGTCTCGCGGGCCGAGCCGGCTACGACGCCGTGCTGTTCGTATCGTTCGGAGGGCCGGAGCGGCGCGAGGACGTCATGCCGTTCCTGGAGAACGTGGTGCGCGGCAGGCCCGTGTCGCGCGAGAGGCTGCTGGAAGTCGCCCGGCACTACGACCGATGCGGCGGCAAGAGTCCGATCAACGGTCAGTGCCGGGCGCTGATCGGCGCCGTGCGCGCGGAAATGGCCACCCGGGGCCGGGACCTTCCGGTTTACTGGGGGAATCGGAACTGGCACCCGCTGCTGCCCGCGGCGATGCGCGAGATGTCCCGGGACGGCGTGCGTCGAGCGATCGCGTTCGTCACCTCGGCCTTCGGCTCGTACTCCGGTTGCCGCCAGTACTTGGACGACATCGAGGCCGCGCGCGCGTCCTTGGGAGGGGGCGCGCCGGAGGTCGACAAGATCCGCCCGTTCTTCAACCATCCGGGATTCGTCGAGGCGATGGCGGACCGCGTCCGAACGGCTCTGGCGCGCCTCGGGCGGAGCGACGGCTCGAAGGCGACGGTGCTTTACACCGCGCACAGCATTCCGCTATCGATGGCCGCCAGCTGTCGCTATGTCGAGCAGCTTCGCGAAGCCGCGCGCTTGACGAGCGACTTGGCCGGAGCGACGAGCTGGAAGCTGGTGTTCCAGAGCCGCAGCGGGCCTCCGGCGCAGCCGTGGCTCGCACCGGACGTGTGCGAGAGCCTGCGCGAGGCGGGCCGGACGGGGCTGCGGCGGGTTTGCGTCGCGCCGATCGGATTCCTCTCCGACCACATCGAGGTGCTGTTCGACCTCGACGTCGAGGCGGCGGAGGTGGCGCGGGAAGCCGGCTTGGAGTACGCGCGGGCGGGAACGGTCGGAATACATCCCCGTTTCGTGGCCGGCGTGTGCGACCTGATCGGGGAGCGCCTCGCGGTCGGGGCGGCTCGCGCCAGCGCGGGGCGCCTGCCTCCGCTGCCCGACGTCTGCCCGCCGGGCTGTTGCCCGAAGCCGGAACGGCCGCGCCCGCGGTCGGGGCGCTGAGGGCCGGGCTCGCGGCCCGGGCGGCAGGGCCGGCCGCCCTGTAAGCCGGTTTCTGTCCCCGCCCGCGGGCGGGCGGCAGCCATTCGTCTCGAACGCCTGTTGCCAAGCGCCTCTAGCGACCTACCCGGGGCTCGGTCGCGGCGGGCCGCCGCCTCGCCCCCTATTTGGTCTTGCTCCGCGTGGGGTTTGCCCTGCCGTCCCGGTTGCCCGGCACGCGGTGCGCTCTTACCGCACCATTTCACCCTTGCCCCGCGTGGCGGGGCGGTATCTTTTCTGTGGCACTTTCCGTCGGCGCCTCCTCGCGGATGCGCCGCCCGGCCGTTAGCCGGCACGCTGCCCTGCGGAGACCGGACTTTCCTCGGCGCCCGCGGGCGCCGCGACTGCCCGGACGACCGACCCAGCCTTGATTATAGGGCCTCCCTACGCCAGGATCGCCTTGACCACGTGCGCCGGGTCGACTCCCGTGAGCTTGGCGTCCAGGCCTTGGTGCCGGTAGGTGAAGCGTTCGTGGTCGATGCCGAACAGGTGCAGCAGTGTGGCTTGGTAGTCCCGGATCGGAACCGGATCCTTGACGATGTTGTACGAGAATTCGTCCGTCTCGCCGTAGACCATGCCGCCCTTGATGCCGCCGCCCGCCATCCAGAGGCTGTAGCAGCGCGGATGGTGGTCGCGCCCGTAGTCCGTCGGGGTGAGCTCTCCTTGGGAGTAGATCGTGCGGCCGAACTCGCCGCCCCATATGACCAGCGTCTCGTTGAACAGGCCGCGATCCTTCAAGTCCTGCACCAGAGCCCACGCCCCCCGGTCGGCGTCCCGCGCCTGGGCGGGCAGCACCTCCGGCGCGTTGTTATGCACGTCCCACCCGCGATGGTAGATCTGCACGAAGCGCACGTCGCGCTCGATCAGACGTCGCGCCATCAGCGCGGCGTTCTGGAACTTGCCCGGCTCGCGCGCGTCCTCGCCCCAGCGCTTCCAGGTGCTCTCGGGCTCGGAAGAGAGGTCGCTCATCTCGGGGACCGAGGTCTGCATGCGGAAGGCCATCTCGTACTGCTCGATACGGGCCAGCGTCTCCGGATCCCCGATGCGCTCGTGCTGCATCTGGTTCAGCCGCGCGAGACCGTCCAGCATGCGCCGCCGCACGTTCTGGGTCACGCCGTCCGGGTTGTTGACGTACAGCACCGGGTCCGCGCCGGCGCGGAGCCCGACACCGGCGTACTCGGGCGACAGGAAGCCCGAGCTCCAGAGCTTGGCCGAGATCGCCTGCTGCCCGGCCTTCGGGTGGCTGCGCTCGGCGTTCATGACCACGAACGTCGGAAGGTCGCGGTTCAGGCTGCCGAGGCCGTACGAGATCCACGACCCGATGCACGGCCGGCCCGGCACCTCGCGGCCGGTCTGGATGAACGTGATCGCGGGCTCGTGGTTGATCGCGTCCGTGTTCATCGAGCGGATGACGCAGAGGTCGTCCGCCATGCTGGCCGTCAGCGGCAGGATTTCCGAGAACCACGCGCCGCTCTGCCCGTGCTGCGAGAACTCGAACACGGACGGGGCGATCGGGAAGCGCGCCTGGCCGGACGTCATGGTCGTCAGCCGCTGGCCCTGGCGCACCGATTCCGGGAGATCCTTGTCGTACCAGTCCTGCATGGCCGGCTTGTAGTCCAGCAGGTCCATCTGGGGCGGCGCGCCCATCATGTGGAGGTAGACGCAGCGCTTCGCGGTGGGAGCGAAATGCGGCAGGTAGTCCAGGCCGCCGAGCCCGGCGCTGCCGGTCTTGGACGCCCGCGCGTCGTCCGCCATCAGGCTGGCGAGCGCGATGCCTCCGATGCCCTTGGCCTGGCGGGCGAAGAACTGTCTGCGGGTCTCGGTGCGGATCGCTTGCTGCTCGACCGAATTCATTGGGTGTCCCTCCCTGTGCGGATCGCCCGGGACGCGTCCGATCCGTGCTTCACTTGTTCAGGGCCTCGTCCAGGTTCATCAGCTGGTTGGCCATCATCGTCCATGCCGCCAGTTCCGGGCCGGGCAGCGTCTCGTCGACCGGCCACTCCCCGGTGGTCAGCAACCGGTCGGCGTCCTCGCCGTCCTCTTGGTAGTGGCCTAGGAAGCCGTCGAAGCTCTCCCGGGCCACCCGGAGCTCGCTCTCCCCGAACCGGCGGGAGAGCAGCCGCGCGGTGATGAACCCGAGGCGGTCGGCGAACTCCGGTTCCGCTTCGCGCAGGGCCTTCTGGGCGAGGAAGCGGGCGGCCTCGACGAACTGGGTGTCGTTCATCGTCACCAAGGCCTGCAGCGGCGTGTTGGTGCGCTCGCGCCGCACCGTGGCGTGCTCCCGCGTGGGCGCGTTGAAGATCTGCATCGAGGCGGGCGGCGCGGCGCGCTTCCAGAAGGTGTACAGGCTGCGGCGGTAGAGCCTGTCGCCGTGGTCCCGCTTGTAGAAACGCGTGTTGCTGTCCAGCATGGCCACCGCTTCCCAGACGCCGTCGGGCTGGTACGGCTTCACGCTAGGGCCGCCGATCTTCTCGACCAGGATGCCGCTGGCCGCGAGCCCGAAGTCGCGCAGCATCTCGGCGTCCATGCGGAAGCGCGGGCCGCGCGACAGCAGCCGGTTCTCGGGATCCCGCTCCAGCTTGGCCGCCCCGGCCTCGGATGACTGCCGGTAGGTGGCGGACGAGAGCATAGTGCGCAGCAGGGCCTTGATGTCCCAGCCCGATTCACGGAACTCCACCGCCACCCAGTCCAGCAGCGCCGGATGCGAGGGCGGCTCGCCCTGCGCCCCGAAGTCGTCGCTGGTTCGGACCAATCCGGTTCCGAAAATCTGCTGCCAGAAGCGGTTGACTGCCACCCGGGCCGTCAGGGGGTTGGACTCGTCCACCAGCCACCGCGCCAGATCCATGCGGTTCATCGAACCGGACGCCGGTACCGAGGGCAGGAACCCGGGCGTGGCGGCGGGGACGCTCTCCCGCCGCTGGTCGTACATGCCGCGGAACAGGATGTGCGCCTCGGCCGCGCTGCCCTCGCGCTCTTGCATGACGTGCGTCACCGCGCCCCGGCGGCGGACCTCGCGGATCTCGCGCTCCGCCCGCTTCGCGGCGAGGAAGTTGGAGCGGTAGGTCTCGTCATGCACGTTGAGGTAGTGCAGCGCTAGGACGCGCTTCTCCTCGTCGGACAGCTCGGCGGGCGGCTTGGACAGCGCGGCCTCGATCGCCGGCCAGTTGGCGATCACGGTCGCTTCCTCGAGGCTGAGCTCCCGGTCGAAGATCCGCACGTCGGCGAGTCCGCCGCCCCCGAAGCCGCGGTGCTTGACTTCTTCGTCGTCCTTGTAGAAGCCGCGACCGAGCAGGATGGGGCGGTCCGACCCCGCCGGGCCCTCGAGCTTGGCGAAGTACTCGCTTCCCTGGAACGGCATGCGCTCGCCGTTGAAGTAGAAGCTCAGGCCGGCTCGCTCGCCCGAACCGTCGTAGGTGATCGTGACGTGCCGCCAGGAGCCCGGCTCCAGCTGGTACTGGTTGTTGGGCCGGATCTCGATGCTGGACGCCTCGTCCTCCTTGGCGGCGGTCATCTTGAAGACGATCTGCCGGCCTCCGAGCGTCACGGCCCAGCCGCGCATCTTGTTCGCGGGATCGGTCTGGCTGGCGACCACGTAGCTGCCGGCGTCCTTCGGATGGAGCACCCAGAACGCCAGCGAAAACGGCTTGTCCCGGTCGATTCCGGATGAAGGCACCTCTAGGAAGGCGCTCTCGCCGAATTCCAGCGCCTTGACGTTGGCCGCGGGACCCTCGGACACGGCGACCCCCTCCGGCAGCGCCAGATCCTGCGCGACGCCTCCTTGCACTAGGTGGGTGGCGCTCACGCGTAGCGGCGCGCTCTCCGACTCCAACGGGCTAGAAAGCTCGCGATAGGTGCCGTCGGCCAGCCATTTCTCGAACTCCGCGCCCGGAGCCGCCGCCTCCTCCGCGAGCGCCGCCCGTGCCTCCCGCAAGGAATTCCGGGTCTCGTCGTACGCCTCGCGGTCCTCGGCGCGGGGCACGATGATGAACGGCGGGGTGTCCGAGATGTTGCCGTCCATGACGTACTGGGTGGTGTTTCGGAAGAACGCCGTCATGGCGTAGAAGTCGCGCTGCGTGATCGGGTCGAACTTGTGGTCGTGGCAGGTCGCGCAGCCGACCGTCAGTCCTAGAAAGACCGTGCCCGTGGTGTCGGCCCGGTCCTTGGCGTAGATCACCTCGTACTCTTCGGGAATGACGCCGCCCTCGTTGGTGGTGGCGTTGCAGCGATGGAATCCCGAGGCGATCAGCTGGTCCATGGTGGGCTCGGGCAGGAGGTCGCCCGCGACCTGCTCCACGGTGAACCGGTCGAACGGCAGGTTGCGGTTGAAGGCGTCGATGACCCAGTCGCGGTAGGGCCACATCTCGCGGTAGTTGTCGATGTGGATGCCGTGCGTGTCGGCGTAGCGTGCGGCGTCCAGCCAATACCGGGCACGGTTCTCCCCGTACGACTTCATGCCGAACAGCTCGTCGAGATAGCGCTGGTAGGCCCCCGGCTGCTCGTCGGCGATGAATCTCTCCACGATTGCGGGAGCGGGCGGCAGGCCCGTTACGTCAAGCGCCGCCCGCCGCGCGAGAGTCCGCCGGTCCGCCTCGGGCGCGGGCCGCAAGCCCTCGCGCTCCAGTCTTGCCAGCACGAACCGGTCGATCGGGTTGCGCGCCCAGCCCTCCTCCTGCGCGGCTGGCAGCTCGGGCCGCTTGGGGATCTCGAATGCCCAGTGGCCGCTCCATTCGGCGCCCTCCTTGATCCAGGCGCGCAGCGTGTCGATATCCCGGCTGTCGAGCGACTTGTGCGAGTACTCCGGCGGCATGCGCAGGGCGTCGTCCTCGTGGACGATGCGCTGGTAGAGCAGGCTGGAGTCGGGATCACCGGGCACCACCGGGGCGCCGGCCGGCCGATGCCCCAGCAGGCCTTCCTTGCGGTCTAGGCGCAGATCCGCGATGCGCGTCGCGGCGTCGGGACCGTGGCACTGGAAGCATTTGTCCGCGAGCAGCGGGCGCACGTCCGACTGGAAGTTGACTGCGGCAGGGAGCGGGGCGCCGACCAGGAGGGCGCAGGCGAACGTTAGGGCTGGGATCGGATAAAGACGACCATGCATTCCGCTTGACATTATATAGAGGCGAGCCAAGCTCCGGCACCCGGAATGCAGGTCCCTGCGCGGCGAAATAGGGCCCATCTCGCGGCGCGGGCAGTTCGTTCTTCCGGACCGCGCCCACGCCGAGCGCCCGCTCGGGCATCCTCGGTAGAATCGAGGCGATGAGGTCCTTCCTAGCGGTCGCCGCGGCCGCGCTCGCGACCGGTTGCAGCGTATCGCCTCCGCAGGCCGGCGAGCAATTCGAGGTCGCGCCGGGTCTCGAGATGACGGTCTGGGCCAGCGAGCCGCTGCTGGTGAACCCGACCAATTTCGACATCGACGAGCGCGGTCGCGTCTGGTTCGTCGAGTCCGTCAACTATCGCAGCGACCTGAGGCGCAAGCCCTGGAACGACGAGTCGGGCGACCGCATCGTGATCCTCGCGGACACCGACGGCGACGGCCGGGCGGATTCGCGCAAGGTATTCGACCAGCATCCCGGTATGCTGGCGCCCCTCGGCATTTCCGTGCTGGGGAGCAAGGTCGTGGTGTCCCAGTCGCCGGACTTGATCGTGTACACGAAGGACGAGGACGACCGGATCGTCTCGAAAGAGACGCTGCTTACAGGGTGGCGCGGCATCGACCACGACCACGGGCTCCATGTCGTCCTCTTCGGGCACGACGGCCGGTACTACTTCAATTCGGGCGATCAGGGATTCGACACGACCGACCGGTCCGGCAGGTCCTTTCGCAGCGGCAGGGACGGCCCCTACTACGCGGCGACGGTGCAATCGATGAACCCGGACGGCACGGACTTCCGCGTGCTCGCCCACAACGCGCGGAATCCGTACGAGATCGCGCTCGACTCCTTCGGCTCGATCTGGCAGACGGACAACGACGACGACGGCAACCAGTGGACGCGCCTGCTCTACGTGATGGAGGGCGCCGACTTCGGCTACTGGGGCCCGGGCGGCCGCAGGTGGCGGGAGGACAAAGGCACGCACTTCCACGAGGAGAGGCCCGGCACGGTCCCCTACGTGGCCCGCACCGGTCCGGGCTCCCCGACCGGCCTCGTCGTTTACGAGGGGAGCCTGCTGCCGCCGAAGTACCGCAACCAGCTCCTCCATGCCGAGCCGGGCAAGCGTCTCGTCCAGACGTTCCGCGTCCGCCCGGACGGAGCGGGATACTCGCTGGACGCGGAGAACACCGTGGTCAGCACCGATCCGGTCTTTCGCCCGAGCGACATCGCCGTGGCTCCGGACGGATCGGTATTCGTCGCCGACTGGCAGGATCCGGTGGTCGGCGGGCACGACATGCGCGACATCGAGCGCGGCAGGATATTCCGGCTGGCGCCGATCAGCCATCGCTTCGTCGCGCCGGCGCTGGACCTCGAGAGCGACGAGGGCTTGGTCGCGGCTTTCTCGTCGCCGAACCAAGCCACGCGCTATCGCGGCTACCAGGAACTCGCCCTGCGGACGGAGGGCGAGCGCCTGCGAATCCTCCTGGGCGCATGGCGGGACGGCGCGGAGACGACTCGGGCACGCTCGCTCTGGATGCTGGCGGGGCTAGGCGCGGAAGGCCGCTCCGCGCTGGGCGAGGCGTTCGAGTCGGACGACCCGCGCTTCCGGATCCTGGCGCTCCGCGTCGCGCGGCTGCACGGCCTCGGTCTCGCCGACCGGGTCGCGGAACTCGCGGAGGATCCGGACCCGCAGGTTCGCCGCGAAGCGGCAGTCATGCTGCGGGCACTGCCCGCGGGCGAGCGGCTCGCTACGTGGCTGCGGCTGGCCTCCGGCTACGACGGCGCCGACCGCTGGTATCTCGCGGCTCTGGGAATTGCCGCCCGGGGAGCGGAAGATGCGCTGTTCAGGGCGCTGCGATCGCAGCGCCCGGCTTGGGACCCCAAGACTTCCGACCTCTATCGGGTCCTGCAGGCCCCGGCTTCCCGGCGGTATCTGACGAGCGTGGCCGGGGACCCCGCGGTCCCGGCCGACCGGCGCGTCGAGGCGCTCGACGCCCTCGGATGGCTGCCTGGAGAACCGGTTGCCCTTGCGGTCGCGTCGATTGCCTCGGACGGCTCCAGCCCGCCGGAGCTGCGTCGGCGCGCGCTGTACTTCCTCGGCAAGCAGCTCTTCAGCGAGTGGAGTGACCACCGGCGGCATGCGCGCGTGCTGGCGGCCGTGGGAGCGGCGCTTGACGATCCCGCGACGCGCCCGGCGGGGCTGGAACTCGCCTCGCTGCTGGCCGACCCATCGATGGCGGCCCAGCTCCAGCGCTTCGCGGCGGACGAGTCGGCCGACGAGGCCGAGCGGGCGACGGCTATCCGCGCGCTGGGAGCGACCCGCGGGCCCGGATCGGCCGACATGCTGCGCAGGCAGCTGTCCGAGGGGCCTGCGGCCCTGCGTCTCGCCGCCGTGGACGGCCTCGCGGCCGCGAACCCCGACGACCTCGAATCCACGCTCCGGGCGGCCATCCTGTCGGACGCTCCCAACGAAGTCCGCAGCGCGTCGCTCCGCACCCTTGGCAGGCGCCCGTCCGGCCAGAGGCTGATCCTTGACATGGAGGAGTCGCGGGAGCTCCCGGCGGAGATGCGCGCCGTCGCCGCGAGCATCGTTCACCGAGCGCGGGACCCCCAGATCCGATCTCGGGCCGCAAGCCTGCTGCCGGTCCCGAAGAGCAGGAACGAGCGCCCGCTGGTGCGCGTCCGGGAGATTGTCGAAGGTGTCGGCAGCGCCGAGCGGGGCCGCGCCGCCTACCACCGCAAGACTGGCGGAAACTGCGCCAAGTGCCATTCTCTGGTGGCCGGCGAGGAACTCGTGGGACCGAGCCTGGCGGCCATCGCGTCCAAGTACGGCAAGGAGGGCATGCTGAACGCGATCCTGCATCCCAGCGCCGGCATCGCCCCCGAGTACGTGTCGTGGATCCTCGACACGGCCAGCCACGGCCTGGTCACCGGGATCCTGGTCGAGGACTCGCCGGACCGGCTGGTCGTCCGCACGGAGGCGGCGGACGAGCTCCGCCTGTCGCCGTCCGACATCCTGGAGCGGCGCCAGGGCAGCCTGTCGATCATGCCCGAAGACTTGGCCAGCGCCATGACGACGCAGGAGCTGGTCGACTTGCTGGAATTCCTCTCGACGCTCGAGGGCGGTGCGTAGAGGATGATCTTGACGGTTCGTTGGCAATAGCCCGGATGTAACGAGGGGCTACGGTCGCTGCGTTTCTAGCGGGAGCGGCGGAACGGACTGCAGTCCCGCTCGGACGCGAGACCCTGCCCGGCGACCGTCGCAGAGTGAATTCGCAGCCGGAGATTCCACTCGTCGCCGAACCGGTCGGACGGACCGTGCCCACGGGCCGTTAGTTGGCCCGCCAGTTCTGAAGTGCATCCGCCATGTTCGCGACGAAGGGCTGGAATTCGCTGCTCGGCCGTCGTACCTTGTCGCGGGCGACGGCGCGGCAGATCTCGGGCGCCGTCCGCTGGAACTCCTCGGCGAGCGTTCGGAGTTTCGACTTGGCGACCTCTCCAGGCTTGCCTGCCGCCACCGCGTAGAGAGAGTCGATTCGGTCCATCCGCAGGGATAGATCTTTGGAATCGGATCCTAGCTCCGCAAGGACTCCTTTCCGACGGTCGCGCAGCCTTGTCCAGGTCCAGTCTTCCGGGGCCTTGCCGCTTGGAAGGAAGAACACTGGAACCGTGAAACCGGCCGCATCTTGGATTCGCCGCACAGGCCTCTCGTCGTTGGCCTTGTCGCCGTCAAGGACGAAGACGAAGTCACGGATCCGACCGAACTTGCGGAGTGCGGCCGCTTGGGACGGGAATTCGCCTGCTCCGGTGTTTCGACTAATGCGGATTGACTCCCTGAATGTCTTGGTGCCGGGCACCATGGCGTCCATGCCCCCCGGAGGATTGCCTCGGCGGCTTCGTCTTCGCATAGAATGTGCAGGAAGTTGCGAAACCGCCCGTACAGCGCGTCTTGGACAACGTCCCTGTAGGCTTTGGTCGTCGTAACGCGCCCCGCCTCGTCACGCTCCAGAAAGACCCTCGCGTGACGCGGTACGGAGTCAAGGACTACCGGGCTATGGGATGTGACGATGACTTGGAGCGAGTGGCGCAATGCCAATTGCTGCAGATGCAGCATCAGGAGATGCTGGACTCTCGGATGGAGTCCCGCCTCCACTTCGTCGATCAGAAGCAGGACGCCCTTGGCCTGCACGATCGCTTGGGCAAGGCGCAGGACTGCTCGCTCGCCAGCCGCCATGTGCAGCTCGGAGTATGCGGGACCGGATTGCTGCGCGGCAAGCAGAATCCTCCTGCTGCCCCCGGAAAGCTGCGTGACCTCGGAATATCGGAACGGCAGCATGTTCTGGGCGAACTCGATCTGAAGTGGTGTGAGCGGAGCCTCCTCTGGAGCCGACTTAAGCCGGTTCATGCCAAGCACTTCGCGAGCTTCCGACGGATTGCTCGTGTTATTCAATGGCCTGAGGTACACTGGTCGTTCCGGTTGGCTGGCTCCCTTGCGCCCTAGATAGCTGCGATTCCATGTGGAAGTGCGTTTCCACTGCATGGATTGGTCGCCAATTGGAGTGCGATATTGGAACTCCAGTACCACACCCTGTCGCCGATCTTGACGTCTCCCGGCACTCGGTCGGTATTCGGGAAAGAGCGTGGACGGAACGAAGTCTAGGACGCCTGAACTCGGAACCCTGTAGGCGCTCGCTACCACAAAAATCACCGTCGATTTTCCGGTTGCATTACCCCCGGCAATTACCGTGACGGGATATTCGAATCCGATTCGAAGATCCTCGATGCATCGAATCCCTTTGAGTCGGGCCGAATTCAAGAAATGCGGCATGTGAGGCTTCTTGCCCTGCAACCTGCTCCAGACCTTGCTCGGACGTTCCTCGATCACGACCGGTCACCTTCCGATTCGCCGCGGATTCGAGACAGCGAGGCGCTAGGGCGATTCCGGCGGAGTGCCCATTCGCATGCATTGCCCATGTTCGAGTCGCTGCGGCTTCTATTCCAAGATTTACTCTACCCGCGAAGCGCCGCGTAGCGTGTGCGCTCAATGTTCGGATGAAGGGCTTGACCGATGATTCCAAGGGGTGCCGCCGGTAGTCGGGAGCGATTCCAATGCGCCGATTGCCGAAACGCCCGCTCGACGTAGGCGGAGTGCGCTGCAAGACTCGCCCAGATCGCCCGCTACTGCACGCAGCGCTGTGAACCACTGCTGCCTCGGGACGGGTTGGCTGGCTCCAGCCTTGGCTGCCCGCAGGGGTGGCGGTCCGGTGGCGAGGATAGGGACGCGCAGTATTTCGTTGGCCGTGCGAGAGCGGCGAGGCCAGCGCGGGCGCGTCGGCCCCTCCCTGCGCCACAATAGGGTTGCGCGGCGCTCTTGTCCTGGATTCGGCAGCTAGCGGAGTGGGTCGCGGGCGCGGCCGCGTTTCTCGGGCCGACGGGCGTGTTCCTCATCGCCCTAGCCGACAGCGCGATGGTCCCGATGCCGCAGGGCGTCGATGCCCTGCTGCTGGCTCAGGCGCTCACGCGCCCGGACGTCGCCTACCTCGCTGCCGGGCTGGCTGTCGCGGGATCCGTGATCGGCAGCGCGACGCTCTATGTGCTGGCGAGAAGAACGGGACAAGCGATGCTGCGCAAGCGGCTGTCTCCCGAGGGCATCGAGCACCTGAGCCGGCTGGTGGGGCGCTGGGGTGCGGGTCTGCTGATCCCGGTCGCCATGGTGCCGCTGCCCCTTCCCATGAAGCCGGTGGTCCTGGCGGCCGGCATCTTCCAAATGCCCTTGGCCTCGTTTTGCGCGGCGATCGCATTCTCTCGCGTCATCCGCTACTTCGGTGTCGTGTATCTTGGCGCCCGATTCGGCGAGGGGGCGCTGGATCTGGCTGCCGCCAACCTCCATCTCGCGCTCCTCGCTTGCATCGCCTTCGTCATCCTGTTCGTTGTCACGAGCCGGCTCAGCACCCGCTGGCTGAATCGGGGCGGCTAGCCTGTTCTTCCCAGTCGTCGGCGCGTGCGCGAGGGGCCGCGGTCCGAGGGCCGGCGACGGTCCGCGAGGTGGATCGGGGACGGCAGCGCGCTACGGATTGGGGGGCAGCAGCGGAAGATCCTTCGGCAGCTGGAACAGGTCGTCGGAAAGCGGCTGGTCGATCTGGTAGCTCTGGGCGTACAGCTCGAAAACGCGCTCGTCGTCGCGCTCCCGTCGCACGATCCACGGCAGCAGCGTCTCGCCGACCGGGCGGTAGCGCCCGAAAACGGATTTCTCCTCGAACGGGATGCGGGTCTTGGGATCCCGTCGCAGGTATCGCTGCTGGACAGGCAGGCCGTCGGACTGCCGCAAGTTCACAGAGATCGCTTCGCCTTCCGCATCGACGATGTCCAAGGCGTCCGTCGGCACGTTGTCGATGATCTCCGTGCCCTTGTAGTAGTAGTACAGCCCATCCTCGTCCATGCGGTAGCGCATGAAGAAGAAGATGTCGCGGCGGCTCGAGAGCCGGTATCGCTCCATATAATCCTCGGGCTGCGGCACGGCGCCCCTGTAGGTCACCTCGAATCCGTCGCCGTTCAGGAAGAGGGCGTAATAGTCGCCCTTCTCGGTGTAGACCTCGCGGCGCCTCAGCGGCAGCCAGGTGCCGTCGGCGCCCGGATCCATCGGGTCGAAGCGGTCGTAAATCGTGATCCGGGCCTGGCCCCGGACCTGGCGGTTGTAGAACGAATACGCCCGCCCGGCGCGAACCTGCGTCTGAATGTCGAGGAATTGCTGCCCGCCGACGGCATCGAGTGCCTCTCGCACCAGCCGTCGCGCCCGCTCCTGCCTCGTCTCGGCCCTCGTCTCGGCGCTGACCGCCGCCGTCGCGCTTATCGCGCAGAACGCTCGTCGCGTGATCACAGTCGGTTCGGGGCCTCGGCCGTCCGAGCTGTATTCTCTCACGACGGCCCCGCTCCGACGCGGGCCTCGGATACGATAACTTGGCGTCTTGGGGCGTATGACCTACCAAATGGATGCTCGAACCGAGGCGCGCATCGCTTCGCTGCTCGACACGCTCCGGCAGAGGGTGCCGGCCACGGCGGCGGACAAAGTGCCCCCGCTCCTCGCTGCGCTCCCTGATCCGCTCGCCGCTCTCCAGCGCCTCGTCGATTTCTATCGCCAGCTGCCGTGGGAACCTCGGCCGGCCGATTTCGCGGGCAGGGCGATCGACGCCCTCCTGACCGTGTTCGGCAACAGCCGCTACCTCTCCAACGTCCTGCTCTCGAGTCCCCGACTGCTCGCCTGGGTACTCGACCCGGAGAACCTCGAGCGGACCATCCCGACGGGCGAACTGCGTTCCGACCTAGGCTCGTTCGCGGCGCGGGCGACCGACGCCGAGGTGGCGCCGGCGCTCGCCAGGTTCAAGCGCAAGCACATGCTGCGCATCGCGATGCGCGACCTGCTCAGAGTGGCCCCGCTGGCGGACATCGCGCTCGAACTGTCGAACTTGGCTGACGTCACGATCCAAGGTGCGCACGACCACATCCGCCAGCAGCTGGTGCATCGCTTCGGCAGGCCGCTGTGCGAGGTGGAATCGGGGCAGATCCTCTGCAACTTCGTGGTTTTCGCCATGGGCAAGCTCGGCGGCAGCGAGCTCAATTACAGCTCCGACATCGACTTGGTGTATATCCACACCGGGAACGGCGAGACCGCTGGCCCGGTGGTGACGTCGAATCAGGACTTCACTCGCCAGCTCGCTCTCAGGCTGACCAACCTGCTGTCGAGCACCACTCCGGACGGCTTTATCTATCGCGTGGACCTGCGCCTGCGGCCCGAGGGGAGCGCTGGCGAGCTGGTCATTCCGCTCTCGTCCGCCGTCCACTACTACTTCAACCGCGCTCGGGACTGGGAGCTGCAAATGCTCCTCAAGGCCCGGCCTGTCGCGGGCGACGTGCGCCTGGGGCGCAAGTTTCTCGAGACGATCACGCCGCAGATCTACCGCACCACCACGGACTTCTCGCAGATCGAGAAGATCTCCGAGACGCGCGACCGCATGCAGAAGCAGCGCCGCAACCGCGGCAAGGCGCTCGACGTGAAGCTCGATCCGGGAGGGATCCGCGACGTCGAGTTTCTCGTGCAGTGCCTGCAGCGCCTGTACGGCGGGCAGGGCAGATTCCTGCGGAGCGGCGGCACGATGTACGCCCTGCATCGGCTCAAGGAGAGGGGGTATCTCGCCCCCCGGGACTACGGCAGGCTGTTCAACGCCTACACCTACATGCGCAAGATAGAGCACCTGCTGCAGCTCGCGGAGAACCGCCAGACGCACGAGCTGCCGCGCGGGGACGACGCCATGCGCCGCCTGGCGATCCAGATGGGCGTCCGCCCTAGAGCGGACGCCGCGCAGGTCTTCCTAGCGCAGATCCAGGAGCGCCGCAAGGCGGTGAGCGAGATCTACCACCGGGTCATTCGCAGCCAGCGTCCCGAGCCGGCCGCCGTTGCTGTCGCGCCGGGCTCGCCGGACGAGGGCGCGAGCGTCGTGCCGGTGGCGTCGTCGGTCTGGCGCGCGCATCTGCCGCAGATCCGCCGGCACTCCGAGGCGCTGGCGGACGAGTTCGACACGTTGCTGTTGCGCTGGGGCAACCGGGCGCTGGCGCAGTTCCTCGGTCGCATCGTGGTCATGCCCGAGGTGCTGAAGGAGCTGTCCGAGAAGCCGGAACTGATTCCCGATATCGGCGAGCTGATGGAATACAGCTCGTACTTCGCCAGCTACCTGCTCCAGTTCCCCGGGGACGTGGGCGTGATCGCGGCTCCCGCCGGTCGGGCAGCGGAGGCGTCGGCGGCGAACGGCGGGCCGCGCTCGATGCATCCCGGGATCGAGCTCCTGCTCGAGCCCGGCGCGGCTCCGCACGAGGCGGTGTCCGGGCTGCGACGATTCTTCCGCCACCGCATGCTGGCGATCCAGACCCGCAGCATCTGCCGGGGCGAGGACGTGTTCGCGACGCTGTCCGCCTCGAGCGACCTGGCCGAGTGGATCCTCCGCGCGGCCCATGTGCTGGCCGTCCGGGAGGTGGCCGCCGACGCCGGCGAGGAAGTCGATCCTTTCAGTGCGCTGCGGATCATCGCCCTCGGTCGTTTGGGGATGCGGGAGTTCGACCTGGGATCCGATGCCGACCTCGTGTTCGTGATTCCCGACAGCGAGAGCGGGCGCGCCCAGTTCTGGACGGACGTGGCGAAGCGCGTCATCGGCATCGTGAGCAGCTACAGCGCCGACGGGCAGATGTTCACCATCGACCCGCGCTTGCGGCCGCTTGGACGGGACGGCGACCTGGTGCAGACCGAGGGGCGCTTCCTGGCGTACTTTTCCGGCGAGGCCGAATCGTGGGAGGCGCTCACCTACATGAAGGCCCGCACCATCGCCGGGGACACGGACGCCGGCAAGGCGTTCCTGGCGCGGTTGCAGGAGGTGCTCTGGCGCCACTTCGCGCACCGGGACGACCTGGCCGCGCTGCTAGTGCGGATGCGCGACCGGCTCGAGGCGGAGCAGGGGGAGTCCAAGCCGCTGCGCTCGGGGCCCGGCGGCTACTACGACATCGACTTCGTGCTGCTGTACTGGCGCCTGCTGCATGCGGAATCCTTCTACGAGTCCCTCAATACCCCGCAGCGGATCGAGATCATCCGCAAGACCCATCCCGCATTCGAGGCGGACCTTGACGCCCTGCTCGCGGCCACCCGGGTCTTCCGCTCGCTGGACCACGGCGGGCGCGTGAGCAAGGGGGCGTCCGCGCATGCCCTCCCGCCCACCGAATGGCAGCGGCAGCTCCTGGCGGAGCTGATGGCCCGCTGGCTCCCTCCCGAGACGATGGCGCAGCCCCTGCCCGATCTGGTCCGCAATACCATGGGCTCGGTGCGGGCGATCTTCAACAAGGCGTTCGCCGGGGCCTGAACTGAAGCGGCCCGTCTCGGCGCCGCGACGGGCGGCGGGCCGCTAGGGACGTCCTGTACAATAACTGCGTGGCAAGACTGACTATCTCGCTGCCGTTCGTCGTCCTGCTGGCAGCGGCTCCCCTCGCGGCCGCCGAACCGGGCTGGGTCGAGATTTGGGACGGCAAGACGTTCGACGGCTGGCAGCTGAGCAAGGAGAACCCGTCCAGCTTCCAGATCGAGGACGGCTCGATCGTGGCCAACGGGCCGCGGGCGCATCTGTTCTACGCGGGCGAGCTGAACGGCGGGTCGTTCCGCGACTTCGAGCTGAAGGTCGACGTGATGGCCGGCAACAACTCCAACGGGGGCATCTACTTCCACACCGCCTACCAAGAGAAGGGCTGGCCGCTCAAGGGCTTCGAGGTTCAGGTGAACAACACGTTTGCCAGGGACCCGCGCAAGACCGGCGGCCTGTACGGCGTTTCGGACAACCTCGTCCCGCCGGTGAAGGACGACGTCTGGTTCACGGAGCACATCGTGGTGCGGGGCAACAGCGTCAAGGTCTATGTCGACGGCGACCTGGTCACCAACTGGGTGCAGCCCGGCGACTGGGACGGAGTCCGCCCGCTGGCCAACGGCAGGGGCATGGACTTTCCCGAGCGCAAGCTGGATGCCGGCACGATCGCCTTGCAGGGCCACGATCCCGGCAGCGTGGTGAAGTACAGGAACATCCGGATCAAAGTGCTGGACTAGGCGCCCTCCCGCGGCGGAGGGCGGGAGCGGCTTCGCATGGACTTCGCGCAGGAAGTCAAGGCCGCGGCCGACATCGTGTCGGTAGTGGGCCTGCATGTGCGCCTGCGACGCCAGGGCGGTGACCGCCACACGGGCCTCTGCCCATTCCATGCCGAGAAGACGCCGTCCTTCTCGGTCCACGGCGGCCTGCAGTTCTACAAGTGCTTTGGCTGTGGCAAGAGCGGCGATGTCTTCAGCTTCCTGATGGAGATGCAGGGCCTGACGTTCTTCGAGGCCCTGAAGTCGCTCGCCGAGCAGCAGGGCAAGAAGATGCCGCGGTCGGGCAAGGGGCCCGGGGCGGACGCCGCCGCTCGCAAGCGGGACGCGCTGTTCCGGCTCCACGAGATCGCGCAGAAGTACTACCAGGCTCAGCTGCGCTCCAAGGCCGGGGCCGAGGCGCTGGCGTATCTCCGCGCCCGCGGCCTGGCAGCCGAGCAAATCGAGGAGTTCGGCCTGGGTTACGCCCCCGGCGGGAACGCGCTCCTCGGGCACATCCGCGGCCGGGGCTTCAAGCGGGGGCAGGTGCTGGAGTCCGGCCTGGTGGGCGAGTCCGAGAGGGACCGCTCCGTGTACGACCGGTTTCGCGACCGGCTGATGTTCCCCATCCACTCCGACGCGGGCCGGCTGATCGGTTACGGCGGGCGGGTCCGGCAGGCCGACAAGCAGCCGAAGTACCTGAACTCCCCCGAAACGCCCATCTACCGCAAGAACGCCGTCCTGTTCAACCTCCACCGGGCGAGGGTGCCGATCCGCCAGCAGAAGATGGCCGTGCTGGTCGAGGGCTACATGGACGTGATCGGTGTCTGGCGGGCCGGCGTCCGCAATGCGGTGGCGACCTGCGGCACGGCTCTCACCGCCACCCAGATCGGGCTGATCCGGAGGCACTGCGACACGGTCGTGGTCAACTTCGATTCCGACCGTGCCGGGCAGGCCGCGGCCGAGCGCTCGGTCGAGCTCCTGCTGCGCGACGGGATGAACGTGCGCGTCCTGGAGCTGCCGGGCGGCATGGATCCGGACGAGTTCTGCAAGGCGCGAGGGGGCGAGGCCTATCAGGAGCAGGTCGAACGGGCCCCGCGCTACTTCTACTGGCTGCTGGACCGCTCGCGCACGCAGTTTGACCTCGACACGTCCGAGGGACGGGCCTCGGCCTTCGAGCGCCTGCTGCAGTCTGTGCTGCTCCTGCCGGACGAGATCCAGCGCGCCACAACCGTCAGCGAACTCGCAGAGCATCTCGGTTTGGAGCAGGGCGTGGCCTTGGACCGCCTGCGCAAGGGGTCGAACCAGCGTCGGCGGCCCGGCGCCGAGCCGGCCCAGGTCGAGGACGGCCTGTCGCCGAGCGAGCGTCTCTTGCTGGTCTTGCTTGTAAACGACCGCGAGGCCCGCGCCGAGCTGCTCCCCGCCGCCGTCGAGGTTTCCGCGGACGGGCTGGCGAGCCGCCAGATCTTGGCTGCCATGCAGGCGGCGGGTGCGGGAGGGGACTTCCAGTACACCGCGATCGAAGGCAGGCTCGAGGCCAACGACCGCGACCGGCTCGCCCGCTTGGTCCTCGACCGGGACCGGCCGGTACCTTCGATCCGGGAGGGCCGCGAGGCGCTGGGCGCCCTGCGGCGGCAGGTCGATGAGGATCGGCATCGCGCCGTGCGCCGGCGCATCTCCGACGCCGAGAAGGCGGGCAACGCCCGGGAACTGGCGGAACTTCTAAGGGAGAAAGTGCAGATCGAACGCGCCCTTGTCGCGGGGAGGGCCGCCATCCGCTGATTCGCGCGCGCCGATTTTGCGAACGAGCCGGCCCTCGCGGTGGTCCAGGGCGTCGGATGGGTCGAGCCGACTGGCGCTGCGGGTCAGCTGGAGGGCGTGATCGCAGTCCTTTTCCCGGTGCTCGTAGTGCTTGGCCAGCTCGACGAGCGCCCGGGCCCGGAAGGGGTTGTCGCATCCGGAGAGCTCGCGCAGCAGCTTCACCTGCCCGGCCCGATTGCCTGCCCGGCGCTCGAGGCCGGCCGATTCCCAGATGGCTGCGAACAGGCCGTAGCCCCGCAGGCCGGACCGAACGGCCTTGCGGTAGAGCTGCAGGGCCCGCGGCCGCTCGCCCGAGTCGCGCAGCCAGCGGGCCAGCCCGAGCAGGTCTTGGCCGTGGCGCAGCGGCGCCCTCTCCGGCGCGGCGAAGGCTTGCATCACTACCGAGCCGAGGCACGCCAGCGACACGATGTCGATGACGTTGTGCCGCATGATCGGTGCCAGCAGCGAGCCTCGCTTGCTGCGCAGGAAGTCGAAAAAGCGCTGGGGGATCAGCGCTCCCGGGATGTCGCCGCTGCGTTCGTAGCCGAGGATCTCGGCTTCCAGCGTGCCCAGCTGGCAGTTCGGCATCCGCTCCCGCCAGATCCGGCGGGCCGGATGCAGGATGTCCACGTGCTGCAGCCGCTCCAGAGGGTTGCGCTGGCGGTTCATCAGGAAGCGAGTCTCGAGCAGCGGGCTGTCGAAGGCCTTGCCGTTGTAGGTGATCAGCGCGTCGAACCGGGAGAGGTGGTCCGCGAGCGCCTCGAGCATCGCCGGCTCCTCGTCGTAGTCCCGCATCAGGAAGAGCCTGACGCGGAAGGCCCCGGGCTCGACCGCGCCGACGCCGACAAGGAAAGCGCAGGTGCCCGTGCCTCCGGCCAGGCCGGTTGCCTCCGTGTCGAGGTATGCCCAGCGCCGGGGATCGATCGGGCCGATCCCGCCGGAAGAGATGTCCCGGAGTCCGCTGGCCGGGCTCGTCTGGAGGCTCGCCATCGGGAACCGGCCGTGCTTGGCGCTGTCCTCGAACACGCGTTCCTGCACTAGGAAGCGCCCCTTGGAATTGCGCTGCTCGCGCCCTTCAAGCCCGAATTGCCCGGTACTGGTGTTCCGGCTCGAGCCGAAGGGGCCGCCGTCCGGTCCGCGGGGCGTCCCCCGCGCTTGTTGCGCGGGAGAGTTGATCCGTCGCCGGAGTCTCTCGAGGTCGCGGAGCGAAATGCCGGTCATGAGCGCTCCGAGCGGGGATCCAAGGCGTCTTCCTTGAACTGCGAGGATCCCGTCAGGGAGCGGGCCAGAAGACGCGCCACCTCCTTGGCGCGCGCGCCCACTTCGCCGGGAGCGCCTACGCAGCCGGGGCAGCCGGATTTGCAGGGGCAGTCGTGAAGCAGGTCGCGCACCCTCCTGCCGATCATCCGCCGTAACCGGAAGAGCGGCTCGCTCTGGCCGACGCCGCCCGGATAGTTGTCGTAGAGGAAGATCTCCGGATTCAGACGGTCGTCGGCATCGTCCCTGGCGTGCAGAGTGGACAAGCCGAGGTCGCGGGGATCGCACATCAGCGTCACGGAGGCGACGGTCCGCAGCACGTTGCCCAGCCCGACTAGGCCGTCCCGCTTCTCGTCGGTCGAGTGGGGCAGGGAATCGAGGTACTCCATCGGGAAGCGGAGCCAGAATGCTGTGGTGTGCATCTCCTGCTCCGGCATCGACAGCTTGCCGTCGCCTACGTTCTCGTTCGTGTGGAAGCGGATCTTCTTGAAACCGACTACCCTTCGCGTGATCCGGACTTCGCCGTGAGTCGTCCTCGCCGGGCCCAGTTCGCCTTCGCCGAATTCTTCGAGAGGCTCGACCCGGGAATGCTCGATCGCGTCCGTGAAGTAGCCACACTCGACCCGCCGGACATAGGCCTTGCGGTCCTCGTACTCGAATCTCTCCACGTGATAGAGCGAGCCGTCGTGAATGTAGATCGCCTTCTCGTGAAGGGTCGAGAGCGCCGAGGGGAACGCCACTTCCCCGATCACTCGCGCACCGGCGCTGGCATCGACGACGACAAAGTTGTCGCTGGAAACCTTCCGCAAGCTGATGGCGTCGGCAGGATAGGCCTCGGAGGTCCAGTGCCAGGCGTCTCCCGCGTGGTGCAGGACCCCGGTCTCCTCGAGGAAGCGGCACAGTTCGGTCGTGTCGTGCGGGCCGAAGCTTTCGCCGTCCTGAACAGGAAGCTCGAAGGCGGCGCACTTGAGGTGGCTCAGCAGGATCTCGAGATTGTCCGGATTGACGTTCGCGTGCTCCGGCGACGATTCGAAGAAATATTCGGGATGCTCCACGACATACTGGTCGAGCGGGGCCGACGAGGCGACGAGCACGCTTACCGAGGGCTCGTTGCGACGCCCCGCACGGCCCGCGCGCTGCCATGTCGAGGCGATCGAGCCCGGGTAGCCGGCCAGGACGACGGCGTCGAGGGATCCGATGTCGATGCCGAGCTCGAGGGCGTTCGTGGAGACGACTGCCAGAATCTCCCCGGAGCGCAGCTGCCGTTCGATCTCGCGCCTCTCGAGCGGAAGGAAACCGCCCCTGTATCCGCGCACCGGTGGCGGCCCGCCGACGGGGCTGCCGACATCGTGCTTGAGGTATCGCGTCAGCACTTCGGTGGCTAGGCGGTTGTTAGCGAAAACGAGCGTCTGGCGCCCCCGCTCGAGGAACATCCTCGCCACGCGGCGTGCCTCGTTGATGTAGCTGCGGCGGATGCCGAGCTGCTCGTTGACGACCGGAGGGTTGTAGAGAACGAAGAACCGCTCTCCGCTAGGAGCTCCGTTGTCGTTGACCAGGGAGAATTCCTCCTCAGCCAGGGCTACGGCGAGCTCCCTGGGATTGGCGATCGTGGCGGAGGAACACACGAAGCGGGGCTCGGAGCCATAGAACTTGGCGATGCGCTTGAGGCGTCGGAGCACGTTCGCCAGGTGGCTCCCGAACACTCCGCGGTAGGCGTGCAGCTCGTCGATGACGACGAATCGCAGGTTCTCGAAGAACCGGGCCCAGCGCGTGTGATGCGGTAGGACTCCGGCGTGCAGCATGTCCGGGTTGCTGAGAACGACGTTGGCGCGTCGGCGGATCGCCCTCCGGGCGTCGCTCGGAGTGTCTCCGTCGTAGGTGTACGCCCGGACGTCCGGGCCGAGCGCGTCGCCCAGCGCGTCGAATTCCTGCAGCTGGTCCACCGCCAGGGCCTTGGTGGGGAAGAGATACAGGGCGCAAGCCGACGGGTCGTCGGCGACCGCGTTCAGGACGGGCAGGTTGTAGCAGAGCGTCTTGCCGCTGGCCGTCGGGGTGACAACCACCACGTTCATTCCGTCGGCGATGCGATCCCACGCCGCGGCCTGATGCACGTAGAGTCTCTCGATCCCTCGCGCTGCGAGGGCCTTGCGCAGGCGCTCGTCGACGGTTGCTGGAAGGTCGGAGTAGCGGGCTGCTTGGGCTGCACGCCTGTGGATCGCTGCCACGGGCGACGACGGGCGCGCTGCCAGCTCTTGGAATCGCCCGATCACACCCTGCAGCGAGTTGTCGCGCGACCCGATCAGCGCGGAGCCACTTCGCGTCGCTGGCGACGGGTCGGGCCCGTCTAGAAAGGGGAGGCTTGTCCCTAAAACCATGATTGCCTCCTCGTGTTCCGCAGATTCGTCGGAATCAAGAAGTTTGTTTCCTATATATTCTCATTTCTCTATCGAGATGTCAAGGAAGGGTGGCACCTGAATTACCGAGTCAGCCCGCGGTTCGGTCAGAGATTCTCGCAAGTGCCAAGGTATGGTTTTTATCGCCACGAGGAGATCGTACCGTGGGCTGAAGCACGAGTCGACACGTTGGGCTCCCAGCCAGCAGATAGGCAGGTCCCGGGAAAATTGCTCGCAAGCCAATCAGCCCATCGCGGGCTAGATGTCATCGTTTGACTTCCTCGAGGGAGTGTTCGAGGACTCAACCGGCACAAGGACGCCCGCACGCTGCGAGCATTCGATGCTGGTCGCAGCATCGGCTTGACTTGCGATCCACCTGCTGGTCTTGGATGATGACCAACCGGCTGCAACTGCTTTCTGGAACGAAGCGTCGCTGGCGGTCCGGCATCAGCGGACGACGGTGGGTATATGTCGCCGTGCGCGGGCGGAGTTGGCCTTACTCTAACAGCTGTGAATCATGTGATTCACCTTTCCCGGTGGTGGAATCCGGCAGTCGAGGACCAATGCACTGATCGAGTATTCCGGATTGGGCAGCGCCGCACCGTTCACGTCTATCTGCCACTCGCACGGCACCCCGTCTTCGGCGAGAACTGCTTCGACTTGAGACTCCACAGTTTGATGAATCGGAAGCGGGAAATGAATCGTCGCGTGTTGGCACCGGCGTCCGCTTCGGATGGGGACGTCAGAGATCTCTATCGCAGCACTTTGACAGAGCCACGCCGTGAGGTACGGGACGCTTCGGAGTTCTCGGATGATTTTGATCTCCTTGAACCGACAGCCTTCGAGAAGTGGGTGCTCGAGCAACTAGGCAAGGCTGGTTACGACGTGCAACACACGCCTCGCAGCCATGACCGGGGCGCAGACGGCTTGGTGACGCTACGGGTCACCGACGAGACGCACACTATCATTGTGCAGTGCAAGCACACGCAGCAGAGTGGTGCCAAGTGCAGAGGCGACGCCATCAAGGAAGTGTTGCGCTCGATTTCCAGCTACAATATTGTGGGTGACACGAGGCCCATCGTTGTAACAAATGCGGTCGGATTCACGCGCGAGGCCGTGCGGATCGCACGCCGGAAAGGCGTTCTTCTAGTTGACCGTGGCAGTCTATCGAGGCTTCGAGCGTGGCGCACCACGTAGCGGCAAGTGGGCTATTCATCGTGCGTAGTTCTTGTTGATATCTATCGCCGTCTAGCCGCTTGATCAAATCAGGTATCGGACCAATATCAGATCAGTGTAGACCGGATCGCTACCCTCGCCCATCAGATATGCCGATCATGTACGGGGTCGCCGCATCGGGACCATAGCCAGCAACGGCCTCCTCATGCTCCTAGGTCCTGCTCGCGCTTGACCTTGCTGACGTCCACCACCTCTCGATCGACAGTACGGCCACGGAGGGTGTCGCCGAGTGCTTAGACATCTTGACTAGAATTGCTATGGCTGCACAGGCACCTCATCGGAATCTCTTGTCTCATCTAGAGATTCGTCTTCGGTAGGTCGATGCAATGTCTTATTTCGAATGTCGCCCATCTTGGAGATCGAAGTCAATCGGGCGCTGACCGCGTCGTGTGGAGCAGACGGGCATTGGCCGAATCTACTGTACGCCCGTATCGTTCAGTTCGAAGTGCTGAGATTGCTTCCAACGAAGCTGTCCAATTGCTTTTTCTGGGATGGCCTCTGTCAACTCCTTGTCCAGCTTGAATTCTCGCGGACGGAATGCATGCGAGGGTTCGAATGAGACGACCGTGGGAGGTTCGTGGCGATGTCTCAGTCGGTTGCGATGGTTCACAGTCAGATTTACCTCGCAGCAGTTGTAAAGGCATGACCGACTCGGAGACGGATGGTGTCTCGGGAGGAGGCGGTCACTCCATCACCTGCCGTGGACATTCTCGGTAGCACGGGGCTTGGCCTGTTGGGCGTCTCCCTTCGCAGTTGAGTTGGGCAAACACGTGCGCCCTGACCCAGTCACTGACGTTCCGTCGTCCATAGGGCGGGGCAAGTCCCGAACCGACCGAAGATTTTCACTTCACAACGTCTCATTGGTCCTGTCGCAGGTTTGAGTCGGGTCCTGGCGACTGGAGCCCGCACCGTATCCATGGACGTGCCACGGCCTGGGCGAACGTCGGGGCGAGGCCGCTTGCAGCTGGTGTCCTTCTTCGCGTCCGTTGGATGTCTCGTACCTGCCAGGTCGCAAGCGGGACGCCCCCGGGATGGCTCAGTCCGGAACCAGTCCACGCGCCAAGCCAATATGGCATTGAATAACCGGATTGCTGCCGCACGTGCCAGAATCATGGTCGATGACGTGCTCGCCGATGATGCTTATCCAGCGATCGACACGGAGCGGTGCGATCCCGCGGAAATCGCCTGGGCAGGATCGACGGCGACATTCAGTAGCGTTCCGCTCCGTGGGCGCACTGGTGCTGATTGTGGCTCTGGTCCCTCCTGCGATAGCCGACTCCGCCTTCAGGGTCACGTTCTCCACGGAGAGACGCACTCACGGTCAGGTCTGGAACGGCGGAGTCGAAGACAAGTCGACGCTGCGGGCCATCCTCGGATGGCATCTCCACGACGAGGACGTGCTGAGACCGCCCGCGCGATGGGACATCCAGACCCGCTCGGTCGGGGGTGACGTCGCTGCACCCGGCGTCGTGCTTGCCATCAACAGTCCGGAGAGCGTTCCGTTCAAGTTGTTTCTCCGGCGCGGCGAGACCGAGTTCACGCCGTCGGACCTTTCTTATGGCGAGTCCTACCGGCCGTCCTCGTACGGACGGGCCGTGATGATTGATCGCGTGCCGTATCCGCAGGTAGTGTCTTCGCCCAATACCGAGGACGGCGATCCGGCGGTCCTGCGAACAAGAGACGGGGAGTACTGGCTCGCGTGGGTCGCGTTCACGACCGTGCGTCGCGACGGCCCGTATCTCAGCGGCGAGGACCGGATCATGGTTGCACGCAGTCCGGATGGCAGGAATTGGTCCGAGCCCGGCGCCGTGAGCCCCGGCGGGGACCACTTCCGCGTCAAGTTGGGCGAGGACGCCTCCGGGCAGGTCTGGTGCGTGTACTCGGTGCAGAAGGAGCTCGGCTCGGGGAACTTCGACCTCTACGCCCGGAAGCTCGGCGACGGCAGTGCGTCGGAGCCGGTCCGTCTGACAGCCGATCCCAGGCCCGATGCATTCCACGACCTCGCCACGGGCGCGGACGGCACCCTGCACCTCGTATGGGCCGGCTTCCGCGACTCGCCGGACGGCGGCCGGCCCCAGAGCGACATTCTGCTGCGCCGCTTCGAGGGCTCTTCTTGGGGCCCCGAAGTGAACCTGACCGGCTCGCCCGAAGACGACTGGGAGCCGGCGGTGGCGGCCGACGCTGCCGGCAGGGCTTGGGTCGCATGGGACAGCTACAGGGAGAACGGTTTCGACCTTCTGCTGCGCAGCGTCACCTCGACTGGCGAGGGCCCGATTGTCGAAGTGTCCGCGACGCCGTTCGCCGAGATGAGGGCCGACGTCGAGGTCGACCGCGACGGCCGCGTGTGGGTCGCGTGGGAGGAGGGTTCCGTCAACTGGGGCAAGGACTTCGGGTATGCGAATCCTCGGCACGAAATCAATCTGAAGGACGGCTCGCGTCTCTACGATCCCCGCGGGCCGAGAAAGCCGCGCCTCGCCGTGCTCGAAGGCGGCGAGTGGCTCCAACCTGCGCAGTCCCCTTACGCTACGGTGCCGGACTTCGTCAACCCGCAGCTGTTTCAGAACCCTCGCCTGGTGCTGGACGGTGACGGCGGCGTCTGGGTCCTGCTCCGCCACCAGTGGCGGGCTGCAGGTCGCCATGGCGGTCATTTCTTCGACCTCTACGCCACCACGTGGGCCGGCGGGGAGTGGATCTCGCCCGTGCTGCTGACAGGCAGCACGGGCAGGCAGGACACCCTGGTTGCCGCTGCGCCCGCCGCAGGCGGCTCGCTGGTCGCAGCCGTCGTGGGCGACGGTCGCCGCATGCCGGTTGGCCTGCCGAAGCACCACGACGTGTCCGTCCTTCGAATCGAGGGCCGCCACGTGCGCGGCGAGCGCGGACGGGCCGATCTCGAGCCCTTCCGGGCGTCCGCCGCGCCTGCGTACGAGCCGACGCACGCGAGCGAGGAAGCCGACCTGCGGAGAATCCGAAGCCACAGGATCAGCCTCGGAGGGACGACTTGGAAGGTGGTCCGGGGCGACCTGCATCGCCATACCGAAACATCGATGGACGGGGCCCTCGACGGCACTCTTGTGGACGCCTACAGGTACGCCCTCGACGCAGCCCAGCTCGACTTCCTCGGCGTGAGCGACCACAACTACGGCCAGTGGCTCGACACCGACGAACCGGAGGATCCGACCTCGGACAACGAGTTCCAGTTCTGGCGGACCCAGAAATCAGCCGACCTCTTCCACGTGCCGGGCCGGTTCACCCCGCTCTACGGCTACGAGCGCACGGTGAACTTTCCGCTGGGTCACCGCAACATCTTCCACGCTCGCCGCGGCGTCTTCAGCCTGCGCGTGCCGAAGCTGCACGTGCGCGAGAGACCCGAGCTGCTCGACACGGACCCTCCGAAACTTTGGGCCTACCTGAAGCGAACGGGCGGCATCGGCATCCCGCACACGTCGGCGACGACCATGGGCACGGACTGGAAGCGCCGCAACGACGAGGTGATTCCGGTGACCGAGATCTATCAAGGCGACCGGAACTCGTACGAGACGCAGGGCGGCCCGCGCGCTGCCCTCCCGGACGCTCCGGGCCTGGGCTCGGCGGGCCGTGCGCCTCACCAGCGCGGGCTCGTGCAAAACGCCTTGGGCGTGGGGTACCGCATGGGGTTCATCGCCTCGAGCGACCACTACTCGACGCACATTTCGTACGCCAACCTCATCGTGCCCGACCGTTTGACAACTAGGGAGGACCTGCTCGACGCGTTTCGCAACCGGCGCACTTACGCCTCCACGGACAACATCGCGCTCGATTTCCACGCGGCCGGCCTCCACCAAGGGGCCATTGCGGCGGTCGCCGACGCCCCGGTGCTCTCGGTTCGCGTGCGCGGCACCGAACCGATCCTGAAAGTCGAGGTGATCAAGAACAACCGGTCCGTGTACACGTATCGGGGAGAGGGCAGACGCGAGCTCGATTTCGAGTATCGCGACGCGGACTTCGGCGACACGTCCATGGCGCCGACCGTGACCATCTCCGACTGGGAGCGGCCGGAAACGGGAATCCGGCCGCGGCCCGATCCCAGCGAGAGCTTCTATTACCTCCGCGTGATCCAGAGCTTCAGCGAAGAGGAGCCCGAGAAGGCGGGCGAAGTCGCTTGGTCGTCGCCGATCTTCGTAGGTCGCCGGTAAGGCCGTCCGACGGCCGGTCGCCGGGCTGACGCCGCTCTGTCAGTCGACCAGCGCTTGATACGCGAGCGTCTGGAAGTCTTGGCGGATGTTCAGGTGCGTGTAGGGTCGCACCTGCGTCATCAGGATGCCGATCACTTCGTCGGCCGGATCCACCCAGAAGACCGTGCAGTAGGCGCCGCCCCATCCGTAGGTGCCGACCGCGCTCGGCATCGCCGAGAGGCCTTGGTCTACGGTGATTGAGTAGCCCAGTCCGAAACCGAAGCCGGGGCCGCGGAGCCAGATTGGCAGATCGGCCGTGTGGTTCGAGGTCATTAGCCGCACGGTGCGGGGGCCGAGAATCCGCACGCCGTCCAGCTCCCCGCCGTTGAGCATCATCTGGTGGAAGCGGAAGTAGTCCGTCGTCGTCGAGGCCAGCCCGCCGCCCGCGCTGAAATACGCGTGGGGCTCCCTGATCCAGCGGCTGTTCTCGTCCGGCGCTTCCTGCAGTTCGATCTTGCCGTCGTCATCCGGCTGATAGAGCGCCGCGAAGCGCGGGACCTTGGATCGCGGGATGTAGAAATGAGTGTCATTCATGCCGAGCGGCTCGAAGATGCGCTCGCTCAGGAATTCGTTCAGCGTCATTCCCGAGAGGACCTCGACCAGCCGGCCGAGAACGTCGGTCGCCGGGCCGTACTCCCAGCGAGTCCCCGGCTCGAAGTTGAGAGGTAGCTTCGACAGCGCGCTGACATAGTCGGCCACCGTTCCGCCCGGTTTGCGACTGGAGCGGAGTTGGCTGTACATCTCGCGGGTGATCCCCCTGTACGGATTAGGGAGGCCGGCGGTGTGGGTCAGCAGGTGCTGGATCGTGATCGGCCGCGACGCCGCAACTGTTCGGTACGGTCCGCGGTAGCTCTCCCCGGGTGCGACGGGCAGCGCGACCTGCATGTCGGAGAACTCCGGCATGTACCTGGAGACGGGGTCTCGCAGCTGGAATCTGCCCTCTTCCCACAGCGTCATCGCGGCGACCGACGCGATGGGCTTGGTCATTGACGCGATGCGAAAGATCGCGTCGTTCGCCATGGCGGCCTTGGATTCGACGTCGCGGAAACCGAAGCTCCTGTGGTAGACGATCTTGCCGCCGCGCGCGATGAGGCCCACGGCCCCGGGGACTTGGCCGCGGTCGACGTAGCCTTGAATGGTCCTGTCGATCCGGGTCAGGCGCTCCGCTGAGAATCCGGCCAGCGCCGAATCGGGAAGTGTCGCAGGGGACGCGAGGACCGCTGCGGCGAGGACCGCCGCGGCGGCCGCGACAGGGATGGGGATTCGCTTGCACGGCATGGCTTGGCCTCGGAGAGGAGGGCGCTCGGGCCCGTCCCTCGCTGGCGGTCGCTCGCGACCCCGGAGGTTCGGCCCGCTCTACGTTGTACCAGAGCCGACCCAGTGCCTGCGTTCTGCACGGGCAGGCTGGTAGGATTTCCTTTCGGAAGAGTTCGATTGCAGGCGAGCGATGAATTCAATGCAGTCGGCGATGGCCGGGACAGCTTGGCCGGCGACGCGGAAGGCGGGCCCGGCCGGTTCCACGCTTCGGTCACTCGGAGAGCCGTGATGGCAGGCCTCCCGGCGGCCCTAGCGCGTGCGCAGGCACGACCGCCGAACTTCCTCGTGATCGTGGCCGATGATCACGGCTGGAACGACCTAGGGTGCTACGGTCATCCGGTTGTCCGCACTCCGCATCTCGACCGGTTGGCGTTTGAGGGCGTGCGCTTCACGCATTGCTACACGACCGCCCCTCTATGCAGCCCGGGGCGCGGCGCGGTGATGACCGGGCTGTACCCCCACGTGTCGGGCGTCACGCGGCTCGTCCAGGGCGAGGATGCCGAACGGTTCTCGCTGCGGCAAGACGTCTGGACGTTCGCCCAAGGCCTCAGGAAAATGGGTTACGAGAACGCCGCGGCCCGCAAGTGGCACTTGTCGACCGCGGGGCCGCTCGCGCACGGCTTCGAGCACGGCTTCCCACGCCGGGATACCTATCTCGAGGAGTCCGTTGCGTTTCTCGGGCGGCCGCACGACCGGCCCTTCTGCCTGTATTTCTGTCCGACGCACACGCACCGTCCGTTCCGCAGCCAGGAAGGCTTCGAGTACGCGCCCGAAGAGGTGGCGGAGTGCCTCCCGCCTTACCTGAAGGACACTCCGCAGGTCCGCGAGCAATACGCGCTGTACCTTTCGGAGACGAGCAAGATGGACGACGAGATCGGCCAGCTGCTCGGAGCGCTCGACCGAAGCGGCGAGGCTGACCGCACAGTGATCGCCTTCTTGACGGACCACGGGCCGTCGCTGCATCGCGCCAAGTTCTCGCTCTACGAGTGGGGAACGCATTCCAGCCTGATCCTGCGCGGCCCGGGAGTTTCCGGCAGCGGCCGGGTCGACCTCGGGCTCGCCTCAACGGTGGATATCGCCCCGACCCTGATGGCACTGGCCGGCGGCTCCGCGCCGGAGTCCTGCCAAGGGCTCGATCTCAGCTCGCGCCTCGCAGGACGCGAGGGGGCCGGACGGCGCTACGTGTTTTCCGAGCATCACGAGCGAAACCACCTGTCGGCGGTGCGGGGGCGTCGATTCAAGCTGATCCGGAATCACACCAGGGACGAGCCGCTGATCTGGCCCCAGGTGATCCGCAACTGGCAGAACATGGGCGAGGACACCCTGAGACAGCCGTACCCGCTGCCGCGGCCGGCGGAGGAGCTATACGATTTGGAGGCGGATCCTCTCGAGAGTCGCAACCTTGCCGGGAGGGGCGCGTATCGGGCCCAGCTTGACGAGCTGCGCGGGGAACTGGACCGTTGGTCCGAGATGCCGCGGCGGTAGTACTGCGGCGGCCGGGGTCCGGTGCGCCGGGCGCGCGCCCGCGTCCCGCAGGCACGCTAGGGGTGGCATGTGAGGCGGTCAGGTCGATGCCGGGGTAGCGCCCCGGTGCCTCTCGGAGGCTCGCTTGGCTGCTGCCGGACGAGGGTTCCAGGCGCTGGTCCGTCCGAGCTGGCGCGGCCGAGATCCTTCCCGCGGCGAGCTGTGCGCAACTGTAGCGGGCAGTCGGGCCAACGTCGCGCTCCTCGTAGCCGATGATCGCGGCCGGACCAGATTGTCCGGTAGGCGGATCGGCGGGACGGCGCCGCAGACATCGCCACGACCACGGGATCGGTGCCGGGAACAACTGACACACCCAGCCGCGGCCTTGAATGCAACTCGGGAGATGGGCGATACTTCCAGCGCGCCGTCTGGCCGCGACGGACCGCCGCTGCGGGGCGGTTCACGGCCAAGGCGGTCAGGGGCGATTCCCATGATGCATCCATCAAGTGCGGAGGTTCGCGGTCGGCCGGCGGGGCTGCACTGGGATCGACTTGCCGTCCTGGCGGCTTGCGCGGTCGCGATGGCCGGTGTTCCGGCCTGCAGCGAACCGTCGCCCGATCCGAGCGATGCCCCGGTGCCCGCTGTCATCCGAATCGACGCGGCCGAGCGAGTCAATCCAGTCAGCGAATTGCTGTACGGCCAGTTCGCCGAATTCATGTTCGAGAACATCAAGGGCGGCCTGTGGGCGGAGCTTCTGGTCAACCGGGGCTTCGAGGCTACGGCTCCGCCCCCGGCTGCGGCGCACTACTGGGAGCGCTACCCCGACACGCGCAATCACGCGAATGGCTTCGCGCTGGGCGGCCAGGCGCACGGCCTTTCGGAGCAGGGCTACCCGACCTCGTTCGAGAATCGCGCCCAGGTCCTGGTGAACACGCTGCCCGAGCAGAGAGGACACGGCATGTTCCAGTCGGGGATTCCGGTTCGGGCCAACGTCACGTACCGGGGATCCGTCATGCTCAAGGCCGCCGGCATCGCTCGCGGCCCGGAGGGCATGGATGCGGGCGGGCCGTTCCCCGGCGCGCTCAGCGTGTCGCTCGAGGAGGATCGCTCGGGCGGAGCGGTTTACTCGGTTCGGGAGCTTTCGGGTATACCCGGCGATTGGACACGATACGACTTTGAATTGCCCGCGGACGAATCGGACCCGCGCGCGCGCTTCGCCCTGAAGGTCTTGGGCGTCGGAGTCATTTGGATCGACCAGGTCTCGCTGATGCCCGGAGACGCGGTCGGCGGGGTTCGGGCGGACGTGCTCGGGAGGATCCGGGCGCTGCGCCCCGCGTTCATCCGCTGGCCGGGCGGCAACGTGGCGCAGGACTACCACTGGCAATGGGGCGTCGGCCCCCGAGACGAGCGGCCCCTCTGGGTCAACATGTCCTGGGACAACGACCCCGAGCCCGCGGACTTCGGCACGCTCGAGTACTTGGCGTTCTGTCGCGCCGTCGGAGCGGAGCCCAATATCGTGGTCAACGTCGAGGGCCGCGGCGCCACGGTCGGCGAGGCGGCGCGTCTGCGCGCTGAGGGCAGGGACATCCGCCGGCACTCGCGGCCGGCGACAGCCGGGGACGCCGCTGGCTGGGTCGAGTACGTCAACGGCCTCGCGAGCTCCCGTTACGGCGCGCTCCGCGCCCGCGACGGACACGCCGAGCCGTTCGGGGTGGAGTACTGGGAGATCGGCAACGAGATCTGGGGGGACTGGGTGCGCGGGCACTCGGACGCATCGGTCTACGCTGCCAATGCGCAACGGTACATCCGGGCCATGAAGGAGGCGGACCCGTCGATCAAGATCATCGCGGTCGGAGACGAGGAGCCCGAGTGGAACCGCACGGTGCTGGAGGCGATCGGCAGCCAGATCGACCTGCTGGCAATCCACCACTACCGCCCGAAACCGGAAGACCCGCCCGGCTACGCGGCTCTGATGGCGAGGCCCCTCTGGTACGAGGGGCTCTACCGGCGCATTCGCCAAATGATCGCGGAAACCGTGCCCGGGCGCGATATCGGGGTGGCGCTCAACGAATGGAACACGACCTTCGGCATTCCGCGGCAGCACACGATGGAGTCGGCTCTCTACGGTGCCCGCCTGATGAACGTATTCGAAAGGCAGGGCGACCTGATTCGGATGAGCGCCGTCTCGGATCTCGTGAACGGATGGCCCGGCGGGGTCATCCAGGCCAGCCGGCACGACGTGTTCACCACGGCCACGTACTCGGTGGTCGAGGCCTACAGCCGCTTCCGCGGCGACTGGCGCGTCAGGGCGGACGTGCAGTGCGAACTGTCGCTCGACCCCGGCCACCCCTCGCTCGGCCAGGAGGTGCCCGCCCTCGACGTGTCGGTCTCGACGAACGATTCCGGATCGGAACTCTACATCAAGGCCGTGAACGTGTCCGCCGTGCGTTCGATTCGTGCCGAAATCGACTTGGAGAACCTCGCCGGGGAACTGGACGCGACGGCGACCGTCGTAGTCATCACAGCGCCGGACCTCGAGACGGCCAACACCTTCGCCGAGCCGGGCCGGATCGCCGGTCGCGAGGCGAGCATCAGGATTCCCGGGCCGAGCTTCGCTCTCGACCTGCCGAGGCATTCGGTGACGGTCGTCCGCATCGGGCTTTCCTAGCGCTGCCTCGCCGCGGCGGCTACCACGCCGCATCGCTAGAATCATGCCCATGGTGCCAGTTCGAACGATCGCTCTGCTCCTAGCGCCGGTCCTCGCAGGGGCGGCTCCCAACATCATCTTCGTCATGAGCGACGACCACGCCGTGCCTGCGCTGAGCGCCTACGGCGGGGATCTCATCTCCACGCCCAATCTTGATCGCCTTGCGCGCGAGGGCGCGCGCTTCGACGCAGCCTTCGTGACCAATTCGATTTGCACGCCGAGCAGGGCGGTAGTGCTGACGGGCAAGCACAGCCACAAGAACGGAGTCCTGACGCTGCTCGACACCTTCGACGGTTCCCAGCCGACTCTGGCCAAGTATCTCCGGGCTGCGGGCTACTACACCGGAATGATCGGGAAATGGCATTTGAAGAGCGAGCCGACCGGCTTCGACGAATACGCGGTCCTGCCGGGACAGGGCCTCTATTACGACCCGGACCTGCGCTACACGGGCGCATGGCCCGAGAGCCGGAGACACGAGGGCTACGTGACAGACGTCATCACGGATCAGGCGCTCCGATTCTTGGACGGCCGCCCCGAGGACCGGCCGTTCTTCCTCATGTACCACCACAAGGCGCCTCACGACGTGTTCGTGCCGAAGCGCGAGCATGCCGGTCTCTTCTCCGGGGCGATTCCCGAGCCGCCGACGCTGCACGAGGACGTCTCGAGCAGGATCGCCTTGCGCGAGACCGTCGAGAGGATCGGGCACCGCCACACGTCGTACGGCGTGCCCGAGTGGAGCTGGTTCCTGCGCCGGGTGCGATACCGGCCGGACGAGATTGCAGCGTGGGAACGGGACCTCGCCGGGCTGGAGGGGAGCGTCCTGCGCGCGGCCCAGTACCGGATCTACATGCGGCGCTACCTGCAGTGCGTCTACTCGATCGACGAGAACATGGGGCGGTTGCTGGACTACCTCGACGAGCAGGGCCTGGCCCGCGACACCCTGGTGGTCTACACCTCGGACCAGGGCTTCTTCCTAGGCGAGCACGGGCTCTACGACAAGCGCTTCATGTACGAGCCCGCCTTCCGGATACCGCTGCTTCTGCGGTGGCCCGCGCAGGTGCCGGCGGGCACCGTCAGCGCCAAGCTCGTCCAGAACCTAGACTTCGCCCCGACGCTCCTCGACGCGGCGGGTCACGCCGTGCCTCCCGACATGCAGGGCCGAAGCTTCCTGGCAGTTGCCAAGGGCTCGCCGCCGGCGGACTGGAGGGACGCGGTCTACTACCGCTACTGGATGAACCGCGGTCACTTCAACATTCCGGGCCATCTGGGCGTGCGGACCGAGCGCTACAAGCTGATCTACTTCTACGACAGCGACATCGGGCCGGACGGGAGGACCTTGGTCAACGGTGCCCGACCCAACGTGCGCGACCCTTTCTGGGAGCTTTACGACCTCGAGCAGGACCCGCTCGAGGTGCGCAACCTCTACGCCGATCCGGCCTACCGGGATCGGATCACCCAGCTCAAAGCGCGCATCGTGGAGCTGCGGCAGCAGTACGGGGACACGGGCGACGGTCTGGCCTTCTCGGATTAGCTCGAGCCGCCCGAGACTCCCGCCGACGGCAGCGCGGCCCTTAGGCGGATCCCGGCTCGGCTTGTCGCAAGTTACCGTAGTCGGACCATGCTCAGGCACTTTCTCGGACAGGTTCTTCCCTTGGCGTTCGGCTTGGCGCTGGTTCCGCTGGCCGGTGCGGCTGACGTCTCCGGCAAGTGGCAGCTGACTTGGGATACCCCTCGCGGCATCCTACAGACCGAGTGGACCATCGCGCAAGACGGCAAGAATCTGACGGTCGATGCGGACGGGCAGGTCCTCAAGGGGACGCTTGAAGGCGCCCGGATTGTGCTCGAGGGACAGTTTCGCTCGGCGGCGGCTACTCTTTCACCATCAGGTTCGAAGCGACCTTTGCGGACGGCGAGCTCGAGGGCAAGGGCACTTGGGCCCGGTACAGCACGACCGTGACGGCAAAGCGGGCGCAGTAACCCGCTCGCGGCGTCCAGGAGCGCTATCCGTTCCTGCGCGGCGCCGGCCGGCCGGAGCCGCGACCGGCCCGCGTCCGGAGGGATCTGCTCTCGGAGACGGTGCCCGCTAGCCGACTGTCCGCAGCGCGAACCAACCGAGCCCGGTCACGAGCGGCAACGGGGCGCCCAGTCCCTCCGTGCGCCCGCCGACCGAGGACAGGCGGAAGGTGCCTGCCCCGAGCTCGAGCGCCGCTTCGGCCCCTTGCGCCCCGGGCAGGCGGTACGACGGGCTCATGCGGGCCGTCTCGAGGAAGGCGGCTAGGAACAGTCCGTCGAAGCAGCCATCGCGGCGCAGACGAGCCGCCGCCTGCCTCCGGGAGGAAGAGAATTCCGGAAGCGACGCTACGCGACGGTCGAGGCCGCCGCCGCTTCGAGAATTCGCGCGGCGGAACTCCATCCGAGCGCGCTGCCCGCCAGCGCCGCGGCGGCCTGGGCCGGCCGGCAGGCGCCGATGCAGTCGGCGAATTCCCGCCGGGACCCTCCGTCGAAGGCCAGGAGCGGCTCGTCCCGTGCTATGGTGATTGGACCATGCGCACGCAATTGCTCGGATGGGTCCTGTCCTTGGCGCTCGGCTCGGCGCTGGTTCCGCTCGCCGCCGCGGCCGACATCTCCGGCAAGTGGCAGCTGGTTTGGGACACCGAGGGCGGCATCCGACACACCGAATGGACCATCTCGCAAGAGGGCAAGAACCTGACCGTCGACTCGGATGGGCAGGTCCTCAAGGGGACGCTCGAAGGTGCCCGGATTGTGCTCGAGGGACAGTTCTACGCGGCGGAGGCCGGCTACGCTTCCACTCTCAAGGTCGAAGCGACCTTGACGGACGACGAGCTCAAGGGCAAGGGCACCTGGGGCCAGTACAGCATGACCATGACAGGAAAGCGAGCGCAGTAAGCCGCCCGCGGCTTCCTAGGGCGCTATCGGTTTCTGCGCGGCGCGCCTCGGCTAGGACCTCGACCGGCTAGCGGGCGGAGAGACCTGCTCTCGGAGACGGTGCCCGCTATCCGATCATCCGCAACGCGAACCATCCGAGTCCGGTCACGAGCAGCAGCAGAGCGCCCAGTCGCTCAGCCCGGCGGCCGACCGTGGACAGGCGGAAAGCGCCGGCCCCGAGCGCGAGCACCGATTCGGCCCCCAGCGCCCCGGGCAGGAAGTACGACGGGCTCATGCGGGCCGTTTCGAGAAACGCGGCTAGGAACAGACCGTGGAAGCAGCCCATTGCGGCGCAGACGAGCCACCGCCTGCCAGCTTCCGGGAGGAATAGAATCTCGGCAGCGACGTACGCCACGGTCAAGGCCGCCGCCGCTTCGAGAAACCCCGCGGCGGGCCTCCATCCCAGCGCGCTGCCCGCCAGCGCCGCGGCAGCCTGTGCCAGCAGGAAGGCGCCGACGCAGCCGGCGAGTTCCCGCCGGGTCCGTCCGGCGAAGGCCAGGGCGATCATGAAAAGGAGCAGTTCGGGGCTGGTTACCGCCTTGCGGAGGCCGGCCCCGAATTCCGTGGTGACGGTTTCCCGCCAGGTAGGCGGCGCGAAGCGAACCTCGGCTTCGACGGACGTGATGTCGAAGACCGTCTGGCGCGCGACCTCGCCCTCGCCGGAGCGCAGGACGTGGACGTGGTGCGGCACCGTGACGTACGGGAATTCGCAGCGGACCTCCACGCTGGCGGGGGCTTGGGAGAACTCGAAGCTCGCCTCGCAGACGTAGACCTGTTGGCCGCGCTCCTCGCGGCAGGCCGCCGCGCCCCGCGCGCCTTCCTCGCCGCCGGACCGCACGCGGAACGCCTCCAGCAGATCTCGCTCGCGGTCGGGCCCGTCCGGGACCTCGGAGAGCGGCATGCGCAGCTCGTACCGGACTACGTCGCCGTCGAGACGCAGGCTGCCTTGGCTCACGCTGAGCACGTGCGCGCTCGCCGGAAGCGCCAAGGCCGCCGCCAGCGTCACCAGCGCCCCGAGACCCTGGCACGGCCGGGCCGCCAGGGCGAGGATCATTCCGGGCCGAAGCTGTACATGGCTTGCAGGGACCGGATGTAGATCTTGCCGTCGGCAATGGCCGGCGTCCCGAAGCACGTGCCGTCCAGCGAGCTCGTGGCTAGGACGCTCCATTCCGCTCCGGGCCGGATGGCGCTGATAGCGCAGCTCTGGCTGACCGTGTAGATCTTCCCGTCCCCCGCTACGGGCGACGCCCAGTACTTGTCGATGGCGTCGCGCAGCCGGTCCACGCGGCGCGAGACCCCCTTGGCGGGGTCGACGCTGCTGAAGATCCCGCCGTCCTTGACCAGGTAGAGCGTGCCCCGATAGAGCAGGGGGGAGGACGTGTTCGGCAGGGACTTGGTGTAGCGCCACAGCACGCCTCTCTTCGTGATGTCGCCGCGCATGGAGCCCGGACGGATGGCGACCAGGTTGTTGACCGGCGCGCGTCGCGCGGCGTAGAAGTACCAGTCGCGCTCGTCAAGCTTCCCGTCGCCCCCGAGGTCCGCTTCGGACCAAGGCCGGTCCGCCTTGAGGCGCTCGTAGGGGACTTCGTCCTGGGACAGGAGCCCGTCCCCGTCGCCGTCGTGCGAGGCTAGCACGTCCTCGAACGAATCCGTCTCCTGCTGCTGGCCCGGGTCGCCCCCGATCTCCCAGCCGTTGATGTAGACGGTGTCGCCGTCGAACAGCGGCACGCACTTCAGCTGCCAGGCGAATCCGTCGACCCACCACAGCTCCTTGCCGGTCTCCAAATCGTAGGCCGACACGCGGTAGGCGCCGGGCACTACCACTTGCGGCCTGCCGCCCGCCGGGCGGAAGATGCCCGCCGTGCCGTAGCCCCTGGTGGTCATCGGGCGGTCCGTCTTCCAGGCGGTCCGGCCGGTGTCCTTGTCCAGGGCGATCAGGTACGAGCCCACCTGCTGGTCACAGACGACCAGCAGCTTCCCGTCCGCTAGGATCGGCGACGAACCGTGACCGTTCTGGTTGATGAACGGGCCCATCGGACGCCGCCACCGCTCGTTGCCGGCGAAATCGAACGAGAGAGCGCCGAAATCGCCGAAGAACACGTAGACGCTCTCGCCGTCCGTCACGGGGGAAGGCGACGCCGGGCCGTGCGTTCGCTGGAAGTGCTCCCGGCGCGGCCGCGGCGCCTCGCGGATCCACAGCACCTCGCCGGTATCGCGCTCCATCGCGAGCACCAGCAGACGCTCCTCCTCGTAGGCCGTCAGGAAAATCCGATCGCCCGCGATGACGGGCGAGGAGTGCCCTTGAGGGACCTCGCGCTTCCAGAGCAGGTTCGCTTCGCCGAAGCGGACCGGCAGCTCGCTGCCTTCCGCGATGCCGGTGCCGTCCGGGCCCCGAAACTGCGGCCAGTGCGCTGCCGCCGCGAGCGGGGCCAGCAGCAGCGCGAGGCAAGACAGGCGTCGGATCATGGAACCAGCATATAGCGCGGGCGGGGCCGCGTTCGCGCGCGTAGGATTCCGACGGCCGCGATAGAATGCTAGGGACGAACCCCCCGAATGGATCGGATCGGGCGATACGAGATAGTCTCCGAGCTGGGCCGCGGAGCGATGGGCGTCGTGTACCGCGCCCGGGACTCGAAGATCGGCCGCGAGCTGGCGGTCAAGACCATCCGGCTGGGCGACCACGTCGCCCCGGACGAGCTCGACGGACTGCGGCAGCGGCTGTTTCGCGAGGCGCAGTCGGCGGGGAGCCTGTCGCATCCCAACATCGTCACGATCTTCGACGCCGACGAGGAGGACGGCCTCGCCTACTTCACCATGGAGCTGGTGGAGGGCCGGAAGCTGGCCGACTGCCGGGCCACCGACCTGCCGCTCCCCGCGAAGCTGAGCTTCGTCGCCGACCTGCTGAACATGGCGGGCTCCGCGCTGGACTACGCCCATTCCCGCGGCATCGTCCACCGCGACATCAAGCCGGGCAACATCATGGTCTCGCCCGACGGCGTCAAGATCATGGACTTCGGGGTCGCCCGCGTGGCATCGTCCCAGCTCACGCGGACCGGCATGGTGGTGGGGACGCCCAACTACATGTCGCCGGAGCAGGTGCGCGGCGAAGCGATCGACGGACGCTCCGACCAGTTCTCGCTGGGAGTGATCGTCTACGAAATCCTTACCGGCCGGAGGCCGTTCGAGGGGCCCAACCTCACGGCCACCCTGTTCAAGCTCGTCAACGAGAATCCCCGCGCAGTCCGGCAGTTCGATTCCCGCCTCCCGCCGGAAGTGGACGGCGTCGTCATGCGCGCGCTGTCCAAGTCCGCGGCGGACCGGTACGAGACATGCGCCGCCTTCGCCGCCGCCTTCGCCGCGGCGGCCCGGCAGCCAGGGCCGGCGCCACCGTCTGCCAGCCTCTTCGAACAGGCGGCGACCGACCACTCCGACGAGACCGTGCAGGATCTCCGTGCGTCCCTCGACGAAGGCGGCGGTGCCACGGCCGAGGGCGCGGCCCCCGAGGTGCCGTCGCAACCCTCGCCGAAGCTGCCTCCCGGCTTGGGGAGATCGACCCGCCCTCCGCAGCGGCACGAGGCGCACGCTCCGTCACGCTGGCCGCTTGCGATCTTTGTCTTGCTGCTGGGCGCGATCGGAGCCCTGTCGTTCATACTGGTGCGCTACCCCGGCCTGCTGGACGATCCGAAGGGCCTGCTGGAGAAGATCATCGGGATCGAGCTCGGCGCCGGCGCGGCCCCGGTCGACCCCGGAGCGGCCCGCGAGGAGCCGTCGGCGCAGCCATCTGCCCCTCCCGGCAACGGGGAAGCGCCTGCCGAGCCGGAGCCCCCCGAGACCGCCTTGGCTGATCCGGCCCCGGATCCCGAAGCCGGGGACGCGGTGGACAGGGCCGAGCCAGCAGCGCCTCCCGACGGACCGCCCGAGACCGCGGCGATGGAATCGGAACTCCCGTCGCAGCCTCCCCGGACGGACCCGCCCGGACCCGCATTCGCCCCGGTCATCTTCCAAGGACCGGTCAGCGGCGCGCTCGTGATTCTTGACGGCCAGCGCAGCACGAGCTGCCTCACCCCCTGCAAGCTTGCAGTCTCCCTCGGGCGGCACCGCATGGTGGTGCGGCGACAAGGCTATGCCGAGCTGGAGCGTACCTTCGAGGTCGGGGCGGACGGCTTGACGCTCAACCTGCCCATGCGGCGAGCCGGAGCGAGCATCTTCGTCCGCAGCGACCCGCCCGGGGCCCGCATCCTCCTGAACGGAACGGACACCGGCAGGGTCACGACCGCTCGCCTCGAGGTCGAGCCGGGCCGCTACGAGGTCAGCGTGGTCCGGGGCGCCCTGCAATCCGCCCGGACGGTCGAGGTCGCCGACGGCGGCATCCAGCACCTCGAGTTCCTGATGGGCTCCCGCTAGCTGTCGCACCGCCTATGTTGGACAGCATCAGGGTCCGGGGGGCGCGCCAGCACAACCTCCGGGACATCGACGTCGAGATACCGCACCGGACGCTCACCGTGGTCACCGGGCTGAGCGGCTCCGGCAAGTCCTCGCTCGCGTTCGACACGATCTACGCCGAGGGGCAGCGACGCTACGTCGAGACCCTCTCCCCGTACGCCCGGCAGTTCCTCGAGCAGCTGGAGCGGCCCGATCTCGACTCGGTCGACGGCCTGAGCCCCGCGCTGTCCATCGAGCAGAAGACGGCCTCGCGCAGCCCGCGCTCCACCGTCGGCACGGTCACCGAGATCTACGACTACTTCCGCCTGCTGTACTCCTCGGTAGGCACCCCGAACTGCGTCGACTGCGACCTGCCGGTGCGCAAGCAGCCGTCCGACCAGGTCGCGGCGCGCATTATCCGGGAGAAGGGTGGGCAGCAGGTCACGATTCTTGCCCCGTGCGTGCGCGGGCGCAAGGGGCAGTACCGCAAGGAGCTCGAGCTGTGGGCGAGCCAAGGCTTCGTCGCGGCCCGCATCGACGGCGAGATGGAGCGCCTCGACGGCTACCCCCTGACGATCCAGCTCAACCGCAACAAGCCGCACGCCATCGAGGTGGTGGTGGACCGGCTCACGGTGCGCCCGAGTGCCGACAAGCGCCTCCTGAACTCGATCCGCACCGCGTCCAAGCTGGCGAGCGGCCTCTCGCTGGTGATCGAGAGCGACGGCACCGAGACCCTCTACTCCGAGACCCTGTCCTGCGTGCAGTGCGGGAAGAGCGTGCCGGAACTCGAGCCGCGGTCCTTCTCGTTCAACAGCCGCTACGGGGCCTGCCTCGCCTGCGGCGGCCTCGGCTCGACGTTCGACTTGGACCCCGCCAAGCTGATCCTGAGGCCGGACCACCCCCTGAAGTCGAGCGGCTGGCCGCTGTCGGGCGACTTCTTCCTCAGCCTCGAGAACCTGCTGCTGTCGGGACGGGCGGCCGGCATCGAAGTGGGCAGGCCTTGGGACGAGCTGGGACCCGAGATTCGCGAGTGGCTCCTCTACGGACCCGAGGCGAAGCTGCCCTCTGACCATTACCTGCGCCGCCATTCCTACAGCGGGGCTATTCCGAAGCTGCGCCGCGACCTCGGGATGGGGCCGGGCGTCCAGCCGGAGGAGAAGGTCGGCCCTTACATGTCCATCCTTCCCTGCCTCTCGTGCAAGGGTGCGCGCCTGCGCCCGGAGGCCGTGGCCGTGCGCGTGGACGGGCGCTCGATCGCCGAGGTGACGGCGCTGCCTCTGCACAGCCTGCGGCAGCTCCTGGACGGGCTCCGCTTGGAGGGCCGCAAGTGGGAGGTTGCCGAGCGGGTCCTGGAGGAGATCCGGCAGCGCGTCGCCTTCCTGTGCAACGTCGGCTTGGGGTACCTGGCTTTGGACCGGGGCGCGACCACACTGTCCGGCGGGGAGGCCCAGCGGGTGCGCTTGGCGACTCAGATCGGAACGCGCCTGCGAGGGGTGCTGTACGTGCTGGACGAGCCCTCGATCGGTCTGCATTCGCGCGACCACGGGCTGCTGCTCGACACGCTGGCCGACCTGCGCGATATCGGCAACACGGTCCTCGTCGTCGAGCACGACCAAGCCACCATCGAGCGCGCCGACCATGTGGTTGACCTGGGGCCGGGGGCGGGCCGGCTCGGAGGCGGGCTGGTCGCGGCGGGAACGCCTCAATCGCTGTTCGGGGTGGAGGGCTCGCTGACCGGGGACTACTTGGCTGGACGCAAGATCGCGTACCTGCCGCCGGCCGAGGAGCCTCCGAAGGGCAGGCAACTCGTGGTCAAGGGAGCCCGCCAGCACAACCTGAAGAACGTCGACGTGGCGTTCCCGCTCGGCAACCTCTGCGTCGTCACCGGCGTGTCGGGCAGCGGCAAATCGACCTTGGTGAACGGGATCCTGTACCCGGCGCTGGCGAACCGGCGCGCCAACTCGAACGCCTTGCCGGTCGGCGCCCACGATCGCGTGGCGGGCGTCGACAAGATCGACAAGGTCGTGCGAATCGACCAGGCCCCCATCGGGCGGACGCCCCGCTCGAACCCCGCCACCTATACCGGCACCTTCACGCCGATCCGCACCTTCTTTGCCATGCTGCCGGAGTCCCGGGCGCGCGGCTACGCGGCGGGGCGGTTCAGCTTCAACGTGAAGGGCGGCCGCTGCGACGAATGCGCCGGGGACGGGACCAAGCGCGTCGAGATGAAGTTCCTCCCGGACGTGTTCGTCAAGTGCGACACCTGCCAGGGGCGTCGCTACAAGCTGGAGACGCTGCAGGTGCGCTACAAGGGCTACTCGATCGCGGACCTGCTGGAAGCGACCGTGGAGGAGGTCCTCGGCGTGATGGAGACGCTCCCGGACGTGCGCAAGAAGCTGCAGACGCTGGTCGACGTCGGGCTCGGCTACATCCAGCTCGGGCAGTCCTCGACGACCATTTCCGGGGGCGAGGCCCAGCGCATGAAGCTGGCCCGAGAGTTGAGCAAGAGGCAGACGGGCAAGACGGTCTACATCCTGGACGAGCCGACCACCGGCCTGCACTTTGACGACATTCGCAAGCTACTGCTCGTTCTGCGGAGGCTGGTCGACCACGGCAACACTGTGATCGTCATCGAGCACCAGCTGGACGTGATCCGCTCGGCCGACTGGATCGTGGATCTCGGGCCGGAAGGCGGCGCGGGCGGCGGCGAGGTCGTCTGCGCCGGAACCCTCGCGGAGGTCGCCGCCGCCGAGGCGAGCCACACCGGCCGGGCGCTGCGAGGAATCGGCCTCGGATGAGCGAAAACGCGCAGTCGGTCGACGACCAGCAGCCCGTTCCGCGCGCCCGTCTCTGGGGATACCGCGAGATCCTGCTGCTGCTCGCCTGTCTCGCGGTGTCTCAGCTGCTGACGCCGCTGCTTGCGATCGCGGTCGCGGAATCGGCGGGTTTCGCGACACCGGACGCGTTCGTCTCGTTGCTGCGCACCGAGCCCAGAGTGGCAGTGCCGGTCCAAATCGTCGGCTGGCTGCCTCCGCTGGCGTACATCGGGCTCGTCGTCAGGCGCGGGTACGGGATGAGCCTGCGGTCGGGACTGGCATGGACCGCCCTCCCGCGCCCGCTTCTTAGCTACCTGCGGACCGGCGTCCTGCTGGCCCTTGGCTCGCTCCTGGCTGGCCTCGTCCTCGGCGCGCCGGACCAGCGGAATCCGATGCAGGAACTCCTCGAGAATCGCGCGGGGCTGTGGGCGCTCGTGCTGTTCGGAGTCGTGTTCGCTCCGGTCATCGAAGAGGTCGTCTTTCGCGGCTTTCTCTTTGGCGCGCTCGAGCGGGCGCACGGGGACTGGCCCGCCTTGGTAGCGACCAGCCTGCTGTTTGCGACGCTCCACGGCACCCAGTACGCCTGGCAGTGGCAGCTGCTCGTCATCCTGACGGGCGCGGGCCTTGCCCTCGGCGCGATTCGAATCACGAGCGGATCGACCAAGGCCAGCTTCGTCGTGCATGCCTCGTACAACGCGCTGCTGTTCCTCGTCGGCAATTCGTGACAGAGGGGCCTGGGCTAGACTTGGATTCTCGGACCTGCGGCCCGGCGCGGGCCCGCCGCCGTTTTCCCCAATGGTAGACACGATTCGATGGACCGACGATACAGTCGTCATGGTCGACCAAACCAAGCTTCCGGCCGAGGAGTCCTACGTCATCTGCCGCGACTACCGCGAGGTCGCGGACGCGATCCGGACGATGGTGATTCGCGGCGCCCCCGCGATCGGCTGCGCTGCTGCGATGGGAGTCGCCATCGGCGCGCTCAAGGCTTCCGACGACGATATTGACGCCCGGTTCGAGGAGGTCTGCGACGTGCTGGCCGCGACGCGGCCGACGGCGGTCAATCTCTTCTGGGCCATCGAGCGGATGCGGGGGCTGTACCGCCGCCTGCGGGAGCGGGGCTCCGCGCTTGACGATATCCGGCGCGCGCTGGTGGACGAGTCCGAGCGGGTGTTGCGGGAGGACATCGAGAGCAACCGGTCGCTGGGGCGGCACGGAGCGGCGCTGCTGCCGAGCGGCGGGACCGTCATGACGCACTGCAATGCCGGGGCCCTCGCGACCGGAGGCTACGGCACGGCCCTAGGCGTAATTCGTGCGGCCGTCGAGAGCGGCAACCCGCTGCGCGTGCTGGCGAACGAGACCAGGCCGTTCATGCAGGGGTCGCGCCTCACGGTGTGGGAACTGCAGCAGGACGACATCCCGGTTACGCTCCTGACGGACAGCATGGCCGGTCACCTGATGCAGCGCGGCCGCGTGCAAGCGATTGTCGTCGGCGCGGACCGGATCGCCGCGAACGGCGATGTCGCGAACAAGATCGGCACCTACTCTCTTGCCGTGCTGGCGCAGGAGAACGGAGTGCCGTTCTACGTCGCCGCCCCGACCTCGACCGTGGACTTGAGCCTCGCCTCGGGCGATGAGATTCCGATCGAGGAGAGGTCGCCCGAGGAGGTCACGCGGATCCGCGGCCACCAGATCGCCCCTCTTGAGACGGACGCCTGCAATCCGGCCTTCGACGTGACACCCAGCCGCTACGTCGCTGCCATCATCACGGAGAACGGACTGGCGCGCGCCCCGTACGTCCCCGCCCTGAAGGCCTTGGTCGGGACCGCGACGCCCCGGTGAGGGGCGCAAGGTGAAGTTCTCCGAACTGCTGCTCGAGGCGATCCGCAATGCCGAGATTCCCGTGCGCTTCGAGCCGGGAGCGGAGGCGGCGATCGCCGATCCGGTGACGGAGTTGCTGAAGGCCTGGATCGCGATCCACGATCCCGATCCTGCGCAGGACGAATTCGACTACGGCCAGAAAGCGCTCGTGGTGCGGCTGCTCGACGAACTCGAGGACTCGCGCGAAATTCCGGTAGCCGACGAGTGAGCGGAACCGTCGCCCCCGGGACCCGGTAGCGAGGGCGCGTGCCGGAGGCGTTGTTACCATAGGCCTACGCTGTTGTCCGTCGGCGGGTAGCGCGACGCGACCGCAGAGGCGGCCTTTCCCCTAGCGGCAGGCTCGCTGATGCGCGTTGCCATGTTCGCGAGGTGGCGGCAGCGAGGAATCTCAATGGAACGCAGAGCCTTCATCGCGGCCTCGGCCACTGTCGCGGCCGCCACTGCCCGCGCTGACAACCACGGCGACAGGATTCGACTGGGGGTGATCGGCTGCGGCCGTCGCGGTCGCAACAACCTGCGCTCGGTCCTCAAGCTCGAGGACGACATCCAAGTCGTTGCGCTGAGCGAGGTCTACAAGCCGAATCTCGAGCAGACGCTCCAGATGGTGCCGGACGCGAAGGTGTATCCGGACTTCCGCGAGCTGATCGCCGCCGACGACATCGACGCCGTGCTGGTCGCTACGCCGGACCACTGGCACGCGTACATGACGGTCGAGGCCTGCAAGGCGGGCAAGGACGTGTACGTGGAGAAGCCGATCTCCGTCACCGTTCACGAAGGCCAGATGATGGTCAAGGCGGCTCGCAAGTACGACCGCGTCGTCCAGGTGGGCACGCAGCAGCGTTCGGGACTCCACTTTCAGGAAGCTAGGGATATCGTCCAGGGCGGCAGCCTCGGCACGATCAGCTTCGTACGGACCTGGAACTACGCGAACGAGTTCCCGGAAGGGATCGGCGTGCCTCCGGACACTGACCCGCCCTCCGACCTTGACTGGGAGATGTGGCTCGGACCCGCGCCGGAGCGGACCTTCAACAAGAACCGCTTCGGCGTGAATCCGTACAAGTACGCCCACTTCCGGTGGTTCTGGGACTATGCCGGAGGCATGATGACGGACTGGGGCATTCACCTGCTCGATATCGTGCTGTGGGCCATGGCCGAGGACGGTCCGCGCTCGGTTTCGACGTACGGCGGGAAGTACGCTCTGATCGACAACAGGGAAACGCCCGACACGATCCTGGCGAGCTACGAATTCCCGACGTTCGTCTGCACCTACGAGAACCGTGTTGCGAACGCCTATACGGGCGGCCTGCCGGGCTACGGCATCTTGTTTCACGGCACGGAAGGGACCCTCTACGTCAATCGCGGCTTCTGGGAGATCACGCCCGAGCAGCGGAGGTTCCGCGAGCCGGAGCCGCGGGTCGAAAGCCGCATGGAAGGTGCCCGCGGCCGGGCGCGCAACCCAACGACCGACGACCATTGGCGCGACTTCGTCGCGGCTGTCCGCAACCGTTCCAAGCCGATCTGCGATATCGAGATCGGGCACCGTTCGACGGCCATGGCCCTGCTGGGCAACGTGTCGATGAGGAGTCGCCAGCGGGTTGACTGGGATCCAGTCACCGAGACTACCAGCAACAAGGAAGCGCAGACGTACTTGAGGCGCGAATACCGACCGCCTTGGAAGCTCGAACTGTAGCGCCCTGCCTAGTGCGCGACTCAGAGGCAAGCGTGGATTCCACGCTTGCCGCCCGCTAGATCAAGCTATAATGGCTCGCGTCTCTGCCCAGACCGGAGTGGCAAGAGGTTGCCGTTCTGCGGGCTATTGCGCCAGCCATCCAATTACTGTTTTCGCCTGATTCTGATCGAGAATGGAGCTCCTTTCTAGCAATCCAGATCAGTCTGACAGGTTTCGGAGCGCCCGAAGCCTCGCGACATATCAGGCAGAAACCAAGGCCTCTCTTGCCGAGACTAGCCAGTATCGAGTTCTATCTTGGTAAGGAACTCCAAGAGATCGAATTGATCCAGCATAATTTGCATTGCCCAATGGTCTTCTCTCGAAAGAGAATGATTAACTAAATCTGCGAAGCCAGTCTGGTTGATTGGACACCGTCATAGCTATGAGAGACTCCGAGATATCACTACAATATCGTCCGTTAGATTTCCGCCAAGGTTGCTCCATTGCCGAATCCGGATGGAACGGCTGTCGATGTCCACGCTGCCATATCCGTAGCTAGTGCTTGTGACAAAACCCCTGAATCCTGGCCCGATCAGCATTTCATACTACATCCTAAGGTCGGATGGATCTCCAAACACAACATATAGTGTCCAAGGTCGGAAGTTGCTCAGACGCCAATCGCGAAGATTTCCGCGCTCTACCCAGAATCGCCAGGATTTCGGATTAATCGTAGCATTCCAGCGAAATCTTCGCCTTGAGAGATTGGACCTAATGCCTTTTTTGTCAAGGGGATACGAGTTTTTCACGGGCACTAATTAGAGCGTCGCAGCGCCTCTAGCTGCCGCTCCGCCTCCCTCCACCGGCGCTCGGCCTCTTGCCGCGCCCGCGCCTCCTCGACCCTCTGCCGCGCCTCTTGGTCCCGCTGGCGCTCGGCTTCTTGGCGCGCGCGCGCCTCCTGGTCCACCCGGCGCTCGGCCTTCTGGCGCTGCCGCGTCTCCTCGACCCGCGCCCGCGCCTCCTCGCTCAGCGTCCGCAGGTATTCCCCCCTGACCGGATCCCAGATGCGCAGGCGCTGCGCGATGCCGTCGTAGCGCAGGTCCAAGCCCAGCACGGCGCTGCGGACGGACAGTTCCGCGCCGGGCAGGCGTTCGGCCGGCAGCGGCTCGTAGCGGCCGCCCTTCAGGCGGTCGCCCGCCAGGCGCGCCGGCAGCAGGCCGCCCATCGGGTCGTACCGGAAGTATTCGCGCACCCCCAGCCGCGCGTACAGCGGCGGCTTCTCGTGCAGGTCCGCGTCGACGGTGCCGGGAGAGGCGACTTCCAGCACGAAGTCCGGGGGCTTGCCCTCCTCCCACACGAAATAGGACATGCGATTGTCTCCCGGAACGCCCAGCGACACCATCACGTCCGGGACGACCCTGCGCTTGGGACGATTCTCGACGTAGTACACCAGCAGGTTGTTGGCCACCAGCACGTCCTCGCGCCGCTCGAAGTAATGGGCCAGCATGGCCGCTGCATCGCGGATCGCCCTTTCCTGGAAGGTGTTGTCCGCCATCGGCCGACCGTCCGAGCTAGGGTACTGCGCCTCGGCTGCCGCAGGCTGCGGGGCGCGCCACCGCGGAGGGGGCGGGTCCGTCGGCGCGCGGCGGTCGCGGGCCGGGGCGAGCGGCGGGAATTGGTCGATCTGCTTGCCCGGCATGCGGCCTGGCGACCGGTCGCTTCGGTGCCGACACAGTATAGCGGATTAGTGCGGGGAGGCTCCCCCGGAGCGGCGGGCCGGAGCATGACGGGCCGCGAGGCGGCACGGCTCGGCTGACGCGGGTGCTCCGGGCGGCGAGCGAGACGCTGGTCGGCAGGCTCAGCCGGGCGCGGGCGGTCGGTTCGGTAGGGACGCGCCCGTGTTGCGCCGCAGCGGTTCCAAATCTGGCCGTCAAGGTGGTGCGGGAACGTTGCATAGGCGGACTAGGCGAACCACTTGACCGGGAGGTCGCGCTAGCGAGGCCGCCCCGCGGGAGCGTCGGATGGCTGGCAGCCCGGCGGCGCGTCCGTCTCGCACCGCCGCCAGCAGAGTCGGCCGGTCCGGGAAGGGGCACCAGCGCAGCGCGGCCTGCAGCTCCCGGAACCAGCCGCGGCGCGTGACCAGCTGGCGCCGGCACTGCTGCCACAGCGCGCAGGCGCACCGCAGCACGGCATGGAGCGCGAAGGCGAACAGATTCGGCACGGCCGGCACTTCGGCCGGCACGGCCTTGCCGTGCCCGAAGTTGCGCTTGAAGTTGCGGCCGTTTCGCGCCAGGCAGCTGAGCCCCTCGTTCTCGATCTTCCGGCGGGCCCGGCCGGCTCGCGCGATCCGCTCCGCGTTGTCCGCGGTGACCGCGAGACAGGTGAAGAAGCAGTTGGCGCAGGTGCGGATGCCGCCGCGCTTCACGGCGTACTCGATCCAGGTGCCCTGCATGCGGTCGCGGCCACGGCGCAGGAGCACCGCGCCTTACCGGCGGAAGCGGTGCCGCTCGGACCGCTTGCCCTGCCCGGGGCCGCGGCAGTCAGCCGGTTGATCGCACAGCGCCGCTCGCCCGCCGGCTCTCCGGCACCTCGTACAAGCGCTTGCGGGATCCGGGCTTGCTTAGCGGGATGCAGTCCATGCCGGAGGCCTCGCAGACTGGCTGGCAGCAGTACAGGTCCTCGCCCGGCAGGACGGGACGGCGGGCCTGCAGCCGGGCGCCGTGCGCGGCGATCCAGCGCTTGGCGGCGTTGCGCTCGCAGTCCCGCTTGCGCTCGTCCTCGCTCATGTCGGCGCGGGTCGCGGCCGCGTCCTGCCGCGGGCACGCGAACTCGGGCATCAGCGGCGGGACGGTGCCATGGCCGTCGGCGACCGCGATGGCCGTGACCAGGGCGTGGAAGCACTGCGGACGGCGCTCGCTGCCGACGCGCCGCACCGAGCCCTGCGGGCAATGCACCGTGTCGGAGCGGTGGAACCGGACGCCGTCCAAAGCCACCGGCAGGCGCTCGTCGAGGCGCTGGAAGGGCTCGAGCGCGCCCTGCGCGGCCGCGGTTTGCAGGCGCAGCCGGAACAGCGGGTCGAACGCGGCCGGGTCGAGGCCGTCGAGCAAGTTGCGGATCGGGCTGTCGCAGGGGATGCGGCCCACGACGAACAGGGTTCGGCACTCGGAGCGGGCGCCGTCCCGCTCCATGCTCCGCTGGAACTTGAGGAATGACTCGCATCGGGTGCAGAAGCAGGCCGGGGCGCACCAGGGCGCAACCGGCGGCGGCGCTGACCCCGTAGCGCGTGTTGCGACCGGTGCGACGGTCAGGCAGGCCGGCGGCCGTCTAGCGGTAGGCGCCCAGGAGAGAGTCCAAGACATGGGGCATACATCCCAACTCACAATATCCGCGAGGAAAAGTCAGGTGCCTGCCTGCGCCAGACCGCCTTCGACACCCTCCTCAGACACTCTGGAAATCCCGGAATGCCCCTATTTGGAATCGCTCGTCAAGTCCTGAAGCAAGGACATCTAGGTTGTAGATTCCGACTTCCCAATTCATATTCTGAATGAATCGTTCGCTCCTTCCTAAGAATTCGACTTGTGCATTGGGCGGCTCCACAACGCTCGCCAGGTTCCGGAGCTTGACCAGGACACGGACCTCGTCATGGAAGCGGCGCACTCCATCCTCGTATGACTCCGTCCAAGCCAGGCCTCGCGGGCACATTGCAGAATGGTCTCCCAGCGCCGGCTCCGTTGGCATATACTCCTTGATCTCCACGGTATCTCCCAGCCTGTCGTGACGCGCACGATCCCGAAACCGCCCTGCCCGATCAGTCGGAGCAAGGTGTACCCGTGCAGGGATGTGCCGGGGCTTAGCGTGTCCTGAGGTATATCGCTGTTAGCGCTGGTCCTCGTTGTCTCGGTCGCGCGCCCCGAAGTGCCAGTTCGAGGATGGCCGCTACGCAACCAAGACCGTGACTCTCGGGTGTCCGGCAGGCTCGTGCCCGGCGGACGCATCTGCTCGCAGAGTTGATCTGACCTAGCGGCTGGAGAGCTCGCGCACGCTTGATCGTCATGCGCCGGACTAATTCTAGCCGGCGGCCAACCGCACTGTTGTCCGCGCCCTGGGCTTCGACTGCCAGGGGAAGGCTGGAGCAGGTTTTCGTAGCAGTGTTCTGGTTGACCGTTGCGCCGTGCTGTGGGCTGGCCCGCTGGGTGAAGGAACGGTGCTACGGGAACTGACGGATGATCCTGGTCGACCAAGCTCCGCGACCGCCGTTCGGCATTGACGGCGAGGATTTGCAGACCGCTCTAGGCTGCCTTGCATCGCCCGGAAGGTGTGCCAGTAGGTTCCGGACGCCGTGACGCTCGGTGCTCGGTCCCGCGGCTTGTCAATCAGCACGATGGCGGCATCGTTGGCCCGGGTGCTACTACAGTTCTTCGTCGGCGAAGTAGCGTGTCAAGACCCGCCGCGGCTCGGGGGTTCCTGCTTTCGACCCGAGCATGCAGCAGAATGCGCTCAGGGCCAGCGACCACACGAACGGATCGAGATCGAGGAAGCTCCGCGTCCCCGACGAGGCGTACTGCGCGAGAAAGGATGCGAAGCCCGCGATGATGCCAGCGATGCAGCCCGCCTTGTTCATGCCTGTCCAGTAAACCGCCAGCAGGGTAGGGAAGAGAAACGTTGCCGCTAGGCCGGTTCCGGAGAAGATCACGATGTACTGCAGGTAGTCCGGAGGTCGCATCGCGAAGACTCCCGCCACGATGCCGACTGCAAGGATCGAGAGGTGCGTGGCCGCGCGGGCCCGGCTCTCCCCAACCGGCCTGCGGGCGTTGCGCTGGTAGAGGTCGCGCGCGATCGCGCCGGAGGCGACCAGTAGGAACGAGCTGATAGTAGACATGATCGCTGCCATCGGCGCGGCAAGCACGAGCCCCGCCAGCGCGTCAGGCACGGCCGCCAAGATCGTTGCCGGCATCGCGTGGTCACCCGCGGCAAGGTCGGGGACGAGCACGCGTCCGAGCATTCCCACGAGAATCACGGCCGGGTATAGCAGCAGGATGTAGAAGCCGATCAGGACCGCGGCCCGGCGCAGGGACCCGGCGTCCCGGCACGCGAGGAATCGCGTGATCAGCGAGGGGCCGCCCGCCGTGGCCAGCGGCCAGACGAAGAAGAAGGAGATGGCGGCAGGCAGAGGCAGGAACCCATCCGGGCCGACGGGCGTCAGCAGGTCGGACGATTGCGCGGCGAGGCCGTCGTAGACGGCCTGCAGCCCGCCTAACTTGTACAGTCCGAATCCCGCGGTTAGCAGCACGCCGACCAGCATCACCACCGCTTGGAAGCTGTCCGTCCAAGCGACGGCCCGGAAGCCACCGTAAGCCGTGTACAGGCCCACCACCAAGGCGAAGGACCACACTCCCCATGCGTAAGGAACTCCCATCACCGCTTCCAGCACGCGCGCGCCCGCTATGTACTGCGCCACGATGAAGCTCGTGTGGAGCACGAGCATCGCGACACCGGAGATTGCGCCGATCGTCCTGCTCTCGAATCGGTCGCGCAGCAGGTCGGGGAACGTCAGCGCCCCGGTTCTGTCCCCCAGTTCCGTGATGCGTCGGCCGAGGAGCCCGAATCCGGTCGTCGCCACGACGATGTAGCCGGAAATCCAGAGCATGACCGACCACCCGTTCGCGTGTGCTAGGGCCGGCGTCCCAATGAACGTCCCACCGCTCGCGGAAGTAGCGATCCAAGTGAGGCCCAGCACCCACGGGCCGATGGTGCGTCCCCCGACGAAGAACTCCCGCAGGAAGCCGCCTCGCACTGCCTGCCGCCTGGCGAGGTACGCCAGCACGAACGTGAGGGCGATGTAGGTCGCGAACGCGACGCGTACGGAAGAGGCTGTCTCGTACATGCGCCTCAGCCGCTGGTCCCGTCCGCCTTGCGCGGTCGGAAAAGTCGCAGGTGCAGCAGGAAGAACACGATCCAAGGCCCGAACACGCCGACTGCCGCCCATCGCGGCACGCCGAAGAAGGACTCGGCGCTGGCCGCGCCCAGCCATGTCGAGAGTCCCACTGTGGCGATGAGGGCCAGGCCCCACAGCACCGCCGCGCTGACCGCCTCGCGTCTGGCCGGCCGCGAATCCGGTCCGCCGGCCTTGCCGTCATCCACGGGATCCACCGCTGTCCGCTCTCTCGGGATGAGTCCCCCAGTCGCCGATGTAGCCGAGAGACTCGCGCATGGGCCTCGAGACGGAGCCGTTCGAGACCAGTTCGATGTGCTCCGGGGAGACCATGTTCGGGCCCGCGACGCCGCAGGCCCGGCTCAGCAGTGTCAGTTCTTGGCGCATGGCGACGATGTAGTTGGCCGTCCGGACCGCCTTGAGGGACGGGTCGAGGCCGCGCACGAGCCACGGGTTCTGCGTGGCTACGCCGGTCGGGCAATGGCCGGTGTGGCAGCGCTGGGCCTGGATGCAGCCCACCGCCATCATCGCCTCCCTCCCGACATTGATCATGTCGCAACCCATCCCGATCGCGAGCAGCGCGTTGGCCGGCAGCCCCAGCCTGCCCGAGCCGACAAAGACGACGCAGTGGTGCAACTCTTGGAGAGCGAACTCCCTGTAGACGCGCGGGAAGCCGATGCGGAACGGGAGTGCGACGTGATCCGAGAAGGTGAGCGGGGCGGCCCCTGTTCCGCCCTCGCCACCGTCGATCGTGACGAAGTCCACCGAGCGCCCCGTTTCGCGCGTCAGGCGTGCTAGGTCGCGCCAGAAATCGATCTCGCCCACGGCGGACTTGATTCCGATCGGTAGTCCGGTCTCGGACGCGAGCAGCTCGACGAAGTCGAGCAGGCTGTCGACGTCGCTGAACGCCGAATGCCGGTTAGGACTCACGCAGTCGCGCCCCAAGGGGATGCCGCGGAATCTGGCGATCTCCGGCGTGATCTTGGCCGCCGGAAGCACTCCGCCGAGCCCCGGCTTCGCGCCTTGGCTGAGCTTGATCTCCACGGCGCGAACCGGGCATTCGGCAACCTTGTCCTTGAATCGCCGCAGGTCGAATCGGCCGCTCTCGTCGCGGCAGCCGAAATAGCCCGTGCCGATCTGCCAGACCAGATCCCCGCCGTGGAGGTGGCAGTCGGCGATCCCGCCCTCGCCGGTGTTGTGCAGGCAGTTCGCCAGCCTAGCGCCGCGGTTCATCGCCTCGACGGCGTTCCGACTCAGCGAGCCGAAGCTCATGCCGCTGATATTGACGATCGACGCTGCGACGAATCGCTTGGCGCGGCTGCGAAACCCGCCCAGAGTCTTCGAGCATGGCAGCGGGAAGTCAGGCGCGTCCCCGCCGGGCGGGGTGTTGGCCGGGAAACTGGCGTGCTTGATGAGGACGTAGTTGGTCGCTTGGTCGAGGTCGTTGTCCGTGCCGAACCCGAAGTAGGAGTTCTGTCGCTTGGAGGTGCTGTACACCCAGCGGCGCTCGTCCCGGCTGAACGGACGCTCCTCGTCATTGTTGGTGACGATGTACTGCCGCAGCTCGGGTCCTACGGCCTCGAGCAGGTACCGAAAGTGCCCGATGATCGGAAAGTTTCGTACGACTGCGTGCTTCTTCTGAACGATGTCGTACAGGGCAACTGCCAGCAGGGCGAGTGCGCAGGCCAGCAGGGCGGTCATCGCGCCCTCGCGCTACTCCTCGAACGCGGCGTCGAATGCTACGGACGAAGGCTCGAAGTCAACCTGCTTGGTGAACTCGCACGCTTCCGCAGCTCCGGCTTCGCGCTCCATGCCGCTGTCCTCCCACTCGATCGAGAGCGGACCTCGGTACCCGACGTGGTTCAGCGCCCGGATGATCTCCTCGAAGTCGACGCCTCCCCGCCCGAGCGAGCGGAAGTCCCACCCGCGAGCTTGGTGGCCGAAGTTGAGGTGGGAGGCGAGGATGCCGGACTTGCCGTCGAGCTGCAGGGCGGCGTCCTTCATGTGGACGTGGTAGATGCGGTCCTTGAACTCGCGGATGAACATGACCGGGTCGACCTGCTGCCAGTGGAGGTGGCTCGGGTCGAAGTTGAAGCCGAATGCCTCGCGGTGGCCTACGGCCTCCAGCGTACGATGCGCCGTGTAGATGTCGAAGGCGATCTCGGTCGGATGCACCTCGAGGCCGAAGCGAACTCCCACTTCGTCAAACGCGTCGAGGATGGGGTGGAACATCTCCGCGAAATATGCGTAGCCGTCGTCGAGCATCTTGTCGGAGACCGGCGGGAAGCTGTAGAGCATGTGCCAGATCGGCGACCCAGTGAACCCGTTCACTACCTTCAGGCCTAGGTTGCTCGCCGTGCGAGCCGAGTTCTTCATCGCCTCGACCGCCCAGGCGCGCTTCTTGTCGGGATCGCCCGCCGCTTCCGGCGGTGCGAACAGATCCGAGCGGGAGTCGTCGTTCGGGTCGCAGACCAGCTGACCTGCGAGGTGGTTCGAGATCGCGAACAGCTGCAGCCCGTTGTCGGCGAGGATCTGCTTCTGCCCCTCACAGTAGGCCAAGTCCTCGGCGCCGCGGAACACGTCCATGTGATCGCCCCAGCAGGCGAGCTCCAGTCCGTCGTAACCCCACGACTTCGCTTTCTTGGCGAGGACCGTGAGCGGCAGGTCGGCCCACTGGCCGGTGAATAGGGTGACGGGTCTTGCCATTTGCTCAACGCTCGTCCTTGAGACGGTGCGGGCGAGACTGAAGTCTAGCAAACCTCGGAGACTGAGCCTCGCTCGCGGTTGCCCGGCCGGCGCGCGGCACGGTGGCCGTGGCGCCAATGCGCTGGGCGGGCCAGTTCTGGCGCAACTACCTCGCTCTCGGCGCGAAGCAGCACCAGAGCATGGGGCCGTAGGTCCCGGATGCCCGAAGTGCCCATTCGGCAGGCGCGGGTGCCCCGCACGGATCCGGTCGCCTGACGTCCGGCCGTCGATTCGGGCAGTGACCGCCGGCCGTTCGCTACCAACCTGCGCTGGCCCGTCCTTGAGGAATCGGGCGTGACTGCCGCGGACTTCGGCGGCGAGAGCACCGGTCTTGCGCTTGGTCGGCGGGATCGGGATGCTTTCTCTGGCACTTCGCGGAGCACCATGATCGCGATCGGATATGGGGGCGCGAGCGCTTGAGGCGAGCGGCGCACGCTCATGGGAAGAAGCGTCCCGCAGTTCGCCTGCCGTCCGGGCCGGGATTCGTCGAGTCGCCGCTTCGCCGTATCTCCAAGTGCCAGCGTCAGTCGGGCGGCGAATCCAAGTGGCCTGCTGGGAGACGGTGGTGCCCGACACATTGGCGGCATCGGGCGACAGGCACGCTCCTGGCCACAGCGGCGGCTACACCGAGCTGGATGACGACGATCCCGAGGGACCTGAACGTCGCACGAGATTCGAGGCGAAGTCGACGATCGTCACAACACTCGAACCGACCGTGTGCTGAGATCCGTGTCGATGCCGCTCGGTTCGTTGGACGAATTCCCGGACGCATCGCCGCTTGAAGCGCGAGCGAGACAATCCGCGCGAGCCGAAGGGCACGTGTCGGTTGCGCCTTAGAGCGATTTCTCCGACCCGAAATTCGTAGCAAGTTGCGCAGCACAAACCGAGATGGACCGAACCCGTAACGACTGATAGGTCACAGGAGTTCAGCTGGATATGACCCGGAGACGAAGGCAAGACTGACTGATTGATTTTACTGAACTCGGCTGCCAATGTAGAGTCGATTATACCGCTCTATCGGGCCAATATTCTGTTTTCTTATGTCGGATAATTAAATCCGTTGTCTACAAGGTATTCTATCCAGATAATTCGAGGATGTCCTTGTTCATTTCTGATGAGAATGGCTCCACGGTAGCTTGGAGAAATCGAATCCGATTCCCGGCTGATCAAGAGTCGGAGTCTAGTACGTAGATGCTCGCAGCGTCGGTTTCGCGCGACGCTTGATCGCCCCGGGCGGCGGCCGGGCTGGTCCATTTCGGGTGCTGGCTTGGACGGTGGCGGCGACCCGACGACGCCCCGAACACTCTTCCCGCTCGTCGGCACGGCCTGCCGTGCGTGCGGCAGCGGTAGGGACAGTTCTCGCAGCGTGCTACTATCACAGACTACGGCGCCCGGTCCTGCATGAGAGTCCGTCTGCCATTCGGGTTGCCGGTGCTGGCCGGGCTGGTCGCGGTCTCAGCCCTGCCTGCGGTCGGCATTGAGATTGCTAGCGGGTCCATGCTGGGCCCGCGGTACCGGCAGGACCAGTTCTACCTGAGGACCTCGGCCGGATCCGCGTGGGGTCTCACCTACGACGGAGGGCGGTACCGTCGCAGGGTGCGGGGGAGCTTGGCGATGGTGCGCGTCACGCAGGCGCTCTTTGAAGACGAGTGGCTCCGCGAGCGGCGTTTTGACCCGGATGCGAACACGGACCGGGTGATCGACCAGCTCGCGACATACGAGGAGCATGGCGTCGGGGGGATCGTCGTCAGCCTGCAGGGCGGTGATCCGGGCTACTCGGGGGAAAGGAACGGCGTAGCCCGCGGGGCCAGCGCGGACCTGGGCGAGAGTTCGGGTGCGCTCGTCAGCGCCTACAACCCGGACGGGTCCCTCAAGCCCGCCTGGATGTCGAGGCTCGACAGGCTGTTGGATGCCGCGAACCGCCACGGTCTCATCGTGTGTCTCGTCCTGTTTCAGCAGGACCAAGACGAGGCGCTGGCCTCGCGGGAGGCCATCGTGGCGGCGGTCAGCAACATCGCCCGGCACTTGATCGAACGTAACGCTCGCAACGTCATCATCGATGTCGCGGACGCTTGGGACGAGCCGGAGGGCCGCTGGGACCACCGCCTGTTCATCCCGCGCTACGTCGAGTTCCTCATCCGGACGGTGCGCGAGCAGTTTCACGACGCCGACTTCAGCCTGCCGATCGGGGCCTCGAGCGGGTCCGGAATGCTCTATCCGATGTCCCTGGCCCGCCTTTGCGACGTGGTCCTGTTGCAGGGCGACGGGCGCAGCACCGCCGACAAGCTGGCCCGCTCCAAGCAATTCAAGCAGTACGGGCGCCCGGTGCTGATGGTCAGCGACAGCAACGGTGTGCAGGCCACCACGGACGAGTTGGAGCGCGAGCACGCCATCGCCGAGGCGTACATCCAAGGGGCCTCGGGGTGGAGCTTCGTGCCCGCCCGGACCGCCAACGTATTTCCCTTCGACTACAACCTGCCCGTCAGTTCGTCGTTCGATGAGTCTCAGGGGTCGAACGAGCGCCACTCGGCATACTTCAGGGCGGTGCTGGAGCAGATCGCCCGCATCGTGCTGCGACGGCCGCCTGCCTCGGCGCGCGCCAGAGGCAGGTAGCGTGTCCGGTCCTGCGTCCGAGACACCTGTCCTGCTGATCGGCGCGGGAATGATCGCGCACGACCAGATCCTGCCGGCCCTGCTCCAGATGCGGCGCGAGGGCGCGGTCGGCGACGTGTCGGTCTGCTCGCAGCGCAACGGGTCGGTCCTCGCTCTCGCGAAGGCGCCGGCGATTCGCAGGGCGTTCCCGGATGTCCGATTCCGAGCGCTCCTCGCACCGGGGGCCGGACCCGACGAACCGTGCCCCGCGCACTACAAGGCCGTCCTGCGGGAGCGGCCGGCCGGATCGGTGGTCGTCGTGGCAGTGCCCGACCAGTTCCATCGCGAGGTCGTGCTCGACGCCCTGCGCGCCGGGCAGCACGTCTGCTGCGTGAAACCCCTTGTGCTGTCGGTTGAGCACTCGCTAGAAATCGAGCGCGAGGCAGCGGCTCGCGGACTCCTCGTGGGCGTCGAATACCACAAGCGCTTCGACCCGCGAAGCCTGATGGCGCGTGACCTCTACCGGCAAGGCCAGTTCGGCGACCTCCGCCTCGGCACGGCGCGCCTCATGGAGAAGTGGCATTACCGGAACTCGAATTTCCAGAACTGGTTCACCGCGGACGCCACGGACTCGTTCGTTTACATCGGCTGCCACTATGTGGACTTGGTGCATTTCATCACCGGACTCGTGCCGACGGCAGTTTCGGTCTACGGCATCTTGGAGGATTTGCCGAATGGCAAGCGGGGCTACCTCTGGTCCGACGCGAGGGTGCTCTGGGAGAACGGTGCCTGCCTCAACGTGCAGAACTCTCTGAGCTTTCCGGACGCGGCGCCCGGGCCGAACACGCAGGGCCTGACGCTCTATTGCAGCGGCAGCGGCCGAGGGGCTCTGATTGACCACTCCGACCAGTACCGAGGAATCGCCTACAGCTTCGCCGAGCGGCTGCCTGGCCCGGGCGGCACTCAGTACGCCGAGCCGAGCCCGGACTACTTCATGTATCAAGACCTTGGCGGGCCCGGGCTGGCGCCGACCGGCTACGGCGTGCGGTCGGTCCGCCACATTGTGGAGGAAGCCTTGCGTGTGGAGCGGGAAGCGGACGGGCTCGAGAGTCGCCGAAGGCTGGTCGACGAGATCGCACGCGCTGGGATCCTTGCAACGCCATCCAACAGCAGGTACAACGAGGCGGCATGCGAGGCCGCTAGGCATTCGATCCGGAACGGCGGGCAACTCGTCGAATTCACGCTGTAGGCTCGGGCGATCCCTCCCGCCGCGCATTCCGACGGCCGCTACATAGATGCGGCATGGCGGTTCGCCCGTCGTCCGATTCGAAACAGCGAACGGCCCCTCGAATTCGCGACGGGGCTCGGGGATTGCCGCCGGACCAGCCAGTCGGCTCGGTCATGTACCTTGAATGGTGATGCAGGAAAGCGATTCCTACAGAGTCGAGCGGGATTCCATGGGCGACGTTCGCGTTCCCGCCAAGGCGCTTTACAAGGCACAGACACAGCGTGCGGTCGAGAACTTCCCGATTAGCGGAATCCGCGTTCCGCGCACGTTCATCCGCAGCCTAGGCCTGATCAAGGCCTCGGCCGCGAGGGTCAATAGCGAGCTTGGTCAGATGGACGAAGGCCTGGCTCGCGCGATCCAAGGAGCTGCCGAGGAAGTCGCGGGCGGTGCGCACGACGACCAGTTTCCGATCGACATCTTCCAGACCGGTTCGGGCACTTCGACCAACATGAATGCCAACGAGGTGATCGCCACCTTGGCAAGCGCCAGGCTCGGGCAGCCTGTGCATCCTAACGATCACGTCAACATGGGCCAGTCGAGCAACGACGTGATCCCGACTGCGATCCATGTCAGCGCGTACATGGAGACGTCGTGGACGACGCTGCCGGGATTGGAGACCCTTCGAGCAGCACTGGTTGAGAAGGCCGAATCCGTCGACCGAGTGGTCAAGACGGGTCGCACGCACCTGATGGACGCTCTGCCTATCCGCTTGAGCCAGGAACTCGGGGGGTGGGCCGTCCAGATCGCCCAAGGGCAGCAGCGAGTGCGGTCCGCACTGGCTCGGATCTCTCCTCTCGCTCTCGGCGGCACTGCGGTCGGTACCGGAGTTAACGCAGACGCGGAATTCGGTCCGAGGGTGTCTAAGCGCCTGTCTGCAGAGACCGGCCTGCCGTTCATATCCAGCCGCAACTATTTCACGAGCCTGTCGAGCCAGGACGCCGCAGTAGAACTCAGCGGGCAGTTCAAGACCGTCGCGGTCTCGATCATGAAGATCGCCAACGATCTGCGGTGGATGAACAGCGGGCCGATCGCCGGGATCGCCGATATCGCGCTGCCGGCCCTGCAGCCGGGCTCCAGCATCATGCCCGGCAAGGTGAATCCGGTTATTCCGGAAGCCGTGGCCATGGTATGCGCGCAAGTTATCGGCAACGACGCGACCGTCACCGTGGCTGGCCAGTCGGGAAACTTCCAGTTGAACGTCATGCTCCCCGTGATCGCTCACAACCTACTCGAGAGTGCGCGGCTCCTCGGTAACGCGGCGACGGTGCTAGCGAAGAGCGCGATCGCCGGTTTCGTGGCGAACGAAGCTCGCGCCCGTGAACTGGCCGAACGGAATCCGATCTTAGTCACGGCCCTCAACCCGGTGATCGGCTACGAGAAGGGGGCTAGTGTTGCCAAGCGAGCCTACGCCGAAGGGCGGCGCGTGAAGGACATCGCGGTCGAGGAGACCGGCCTCGCACCCGAGGATCTCGATCGCCTGCTGGACCCGCTAGCGATGACGGAGGGCGGGATTGCGAAGTAGGTCCGCCGGTTCGTTCGGAAGGGAAGTCGTGCAAGTTGAGGAGTTGCACGTACGCAACTATCGTGCGTTGCGCGACGTCACTCTTTGCGACATCCCCGGCTTCGCTGTGCTGGTCGGGCGACCGGGGGCCGGCAAGTCCACCCTGCTTGACGTGCTTGGGTTTCTTGGGGATGCTGTGACTGGAAGCGTAACCGAAGCAATATCGAAGCGCGGAGGCTTCGACAGCATCGTCAGTCGGGGACAGGTAGGCCCGGTGAGCGTGAGCGTGAGCTATCGCGACAAGACCGGACGCGTGCTGAAGTACTCTATCAAGTGTGCGAAGACTGAACAATCTGTGGTTCAGGTGCGCGAATCCTTGGAACACGCTAGGGATGAATCGGAGGATATGACGGGCGGAGGAATCAAGCATCCATCTCCGTTCGAAGTTGTTCAGACTGAAGACTCCGTAATCTATCAAGCGACTCCGAAGCAGGGAGAGTATAGACTCCTCAAACAGAATGGACTTGAAGTCACGAGCATGGCTGAATCTGAGCATTCAACGCCAGTTGCAATGGCATCCAGTGAATTGTACGGGCTACTTTGTAGCACACATTTGTCGGACATTAGGACGGACCAAATGCGTTCTCAGATCCCTGCGAGGTACTCCAGTCACCTTTCTAGTACTGGCGGAAATCTAGCACAGGTGGCGTATTTTCTTCAACATCGCCATCCGGACACACTTCGTGAGATCATCTCCGACTATCGGTTTCAATCAGCCAATATAAGTGATATTAAGACGGAGCAAACTGCCACAGGAAACCTAAGAATGCGATTCCGCGAATATAGTTTGAAAGAGTGGTTCGATGCAAGTCATGTATCGGATGGAATGTTGAGAACGCTTGCACACTTGGTTGTTCTGAATGACCCGAGACCGCACTCTCTCCTCTTAGTCAAGGATCCTGAGCGAGGAATCGATCCTTGGTCAATAGTGCAGGTTGTGGAAGATCTTAGGTCATACTCTAGTATGAATGGACAAGCATTCATCGAAACGCATTCGTGCGATTTCTTGAACTGGGCCAAGCTGGAAGAAATCTATTACTTCACCAAACGCAAAGGATTCAGCACTGTGCGATGTGTTGCAGAGAGCGAATTGCTACACCGTCTCCACGAAAATGGAGACCTACCTGGTACGCTGTGGTACAGCGGACTACTTGAAGGAGCAGAACTATATTGGAGCGAGTAGTATTCTTGGTGGAAGAACTGTCAATGACTGTCGCAGGGTCAAGGCTGCGGTTCAACGGCGTTGCAAGAGCGGTGGACAAAGAGATGTCGTGATTCGAATTGTGTGCAGGGAGTTGGAATCTTGGTACCTTGGTGATCCAGACGCAATGGCAATGGCATTTGGCGACCCGACCCTTCGCCAGATTGGCCGGAGGGCTCGATTTCGCGACCCGGATTCCGTGCAGCGCCCATCTAGCGAACTCAAGCGTCTTGTGCCAAACTTCAGGAAGGTTTCGGGAGCTGGTTTGATGGCTCAGCATCTGATGCCCGGTCAAAACAAGTCAACCAGCTTTAGAGTGTTGATGCGGAGCCTTGATTTGATTGAATCTCAATAAAGTGTTCCAAGTTATCCTGTCCATTTCGAGAGAGATCTCAGAAAAATAGAGAAACTTCATAGGACGTTGACAGCATGAGTGATTGCACTTTGTTGCTAATATCCTTAGGTACTATTGACGGGATATCCGTCAGAATGATCTGGATATTTTCCGAGCTATTTGCGCGATTAAAACACTGGGATGTTCCACTTCCAATTCGATATGCAGGGCATATGCGGGCAACTTGAAGTGACCTGAAACTGCGAGGTTGATGGCATCCTTGGCTGTTGTTATCATAGCCTCCGCGCCGCTCTTCCTCGCAGCCTGGCACAGTGTGTCTATGTCCCATGCCGTGTATGAATAGTGGTCGCGGAATGTGCGTTCCGAAACGATCTCGCATCCGATGGACCGCACTTGACCGAAGAATGACCGAGGGTTTCCAATGCCGCAGAAGGCGGCGACACGCTTTCCCGCCGCTAGTTCGGGCGATTCCTCCCGGCCCGTCGCCAGTTCGACCAGGCAGTTGGTCGCCATGCGGGACCGATAGACTCTCGCGTCTGGATTCATCTCACGTACCGTTCGGCACAGCGCGGCGTGGTCGAATTCCGCGTTGCAGCGCGTGATGAGCACGGCGTCGGCGCGGAGCAGGGCGCCAGGCGCTTCCCTCAGGCGGCCCAAGGGCAACGCGTACCCGTTCCCGAAGGGCGCGATGGCGTCGACAAGGACGAGGTCTAGGTTCCGGTGAAGTTGCATGTGCTGGAATCCGTCGTCGAGCACGAACACGTCGATTCCACCTTCGGCTTCAAGCGCCCGGCCTGCCGCGAAGCGGTCCGCGCAGACCGCGATGCGCGTTTCCGGCGCCGTCGAGGCGAATCGCCTTGCCAGCATCGCCGGCTCGTCCCCGACCTCGCGTGGGTCGGCGGCGTCCCCTGCCCGCACCACGCGCAAGCCGCTCTCGTCCCGGCGACCGTAGCCGCGCGTCAAGACCGCGGTGACGAGCCCCCTCTCCCGGAGGCGCTCGACGAGCCACGCCACCGCGGGCGTCTTGCCGGTCCCGCCGACGGTCAGGTTGCCGACGGACACGACCGGAACGGCTAGCCGGCGCACCGCCAGGACACCGGAGTCGTAGGCCTTCCTTCGCAGGAGTGCCAAGGCGCTCCAGAGCGCCGACGGCAGTCCGAGGGCGGCGAGCGCGAGCGTGGAAGGAGGGCGGCGCGGCAGCGCTTGGGCGAACAGGCGCTTCGCCTGATCGGCTGCCTTCTCCGATGCCCCGCGCTGCGCAAAGGCAAACGCGCGGCCGGTTCGCCCCAGCGCTTCCCGCTTGATCCTGTCAGCCGCAAGGCGAGCCAGTGCCTCCGGCAGGTCGTCGGCGCTCTTGACCTGCAGCAGCCCGCCGGCTGCCGCGAGGCCCGTCGCAATGGTCCGGAAGTTCTGCATGTAGGGCCCGACGACGACCGGCTTCGCGAAGCGGACCGGCTCCAGCACGTTGTGGCCTCCCCAGCCGTTCAAGGACCCCCCGACGAATGCTAGGTCGCAGCGAGCGTACAGCGACGCGAGTTCGCCCAGGCTGTCCAGCAGCAGCACGGCAGGGAGCGCGGTCGACGCTGCCGAGACGAGGCGCGACCGACGCAGGACCGGCACTCCGACCGCCTGCAACTCCCGCGCGGCTTCGCCGAATCGATGCGGATGCCTCGGAGCGACCACTGCGAGACAGCGCGGCGTGCGCTCCGCTATCGAGCGCAGCGCCGGGACGAGCATCGCCTCCTCGCCTTCCCTCGTGCTGCCGGCGACCAGCACCAGGTCCGGCCGCGCGGCCTTGAGGTACGCGTCGATTGCGGGTGGCAGGGCGGCGGCGGACGCGTCGGAATCGAAGTCGTACTTGAGATTGCCGCCGAGCAGCGTGACAGCTGCATCCGCGCCGGCCCCGAGGAAGCGGTCGCGGTCCGTTTCCGACTGGACCAGGATCGCGTCGACCGAGCCCAGCACGGACCGAAAGAGGTGCCGGAGTCGCCGGTACCTGGGCGCTGAGCGGTCGGAGAGCCTGCCGTTGACGATCAGCGTCGCCGCTCCGAAGCGCTTCGCCTGGAAGAAGTAGTTCGGCCAAAGTTCCGTCTCGGCGACGACCAGCAGGCGCGGCTCCAGCCTGCGGAGCACGCGCGCTACGCACCACGGGAAGTCCGCCGGAGCCGGGAAGACGCCGTCGGCAAGATCCCGCAGCCGCTCTCTTGCCAGGCCCAGCCCGGTCGCTGTTCCTGCGCTGACGTAGATGGCTGCCGCCGGCAATGCCCGGCGCAGCCCTTGCAGGAACGGCACACACGATTGCACCTCGCCGACCGAGACCGCGTGAAACCAAACGGACGGCTGGCGAATCGTATGCTCAAGAGGCGGGATGATTCCGAGTGCCCTGCCGATGTCGCCCCATGAGCGGCCTTTCGCGCGACCGCGCAGGATCCAGTAGGGGATTGCCGCCGGGGCGAGGACAGCCAGCAATAGGTTGTAGGCGAGCCGGACCAATCGACAGGGGACAGACTGATACTATGTCATCACAGATGCGGGGACTCATCGTTTCGGTGTGCGTGCTCGCTACGGTTCTCGCGGGCGCGGCGCACGGGCAAGGACAATTCCGGGCGAAGACGGCCGATAAGTACCCGACGAAGCAGAAGCAAGGCGACCTGATCGTCGCGGTCAGGCCCTTCGTTTCGGACAAGGACCAGCAGAGCGCGTTCGGCAAGTTACGCCCCTACGACCACGGTGTGACCCCCCTGCTGGTGGTGATGTCGAACACCGGGACCAATTCGTACTCGCTGGAGAACCTGCAGGTCCGCCTGATCACCTCCGGCAGGGATGGGATCGAGCCGGTCAGCGGCGCGGAACTCGCCAGCTACAATCCGAAGGGACACCAGCCGACGCGCAGGAACATTCCCGGCGTGCCCGGTCTGGGCCGCACGCGGGTCCGGAAGGGGCCATTGAACCGAACCGAGATCACTCAGAACGAGTTTCTCGCGCCGATCGTCACCCCGAAGAGCACGGCTAGCGGCTTCCTGTACTTCTGGGTGAGCTCGGACGAGTCTCTGTCGGGTGCCGCGGCCTATATCACCGGCATATACGACATCACGAACGGCCGCGACCTGTTCTACTTCGAAATCCCGCTCTCCAAGAAGCGCTAACCCGGGCCGCGGGCGGGCAGCTCGGGCAGTGCTAGACTGTGCCTCCATGCTGGAACTGACCTCGCTCGCCGGCTCCCGGGAGGTGTATCTGCGCGCCTTGGAATTCGCACAGCGCCAAGTGCGCGCGACGGCGGAGCGCGACGAGGGCTTCTACCCGATGTACACCGAGCAGGGGCGCTGGCGCCACGGCAAGCCGGCCTGGACGCACTGGTGCGACGGGTTCCTGCCCGGCATGATGTGGATCTTCGCAAGGCGCACCGGGGACCCTGCGTGGATGGCGCTGGCAGAGCGGTACACGACCCCGCTGGAGCCCCGCAAGATGGATCGCGAAGTCCACGACCTCGGGTTTATCTTCCTGTCTACCTACCACCGCTGGTACCGCCTGACCGGTCGCGAGGAACTGAACGAGGTCGTGATCCAGGCCGGCCGCACGCTGGCCAAGAGATTCAAGCCGAAGGGCCGCTACATGGCGTCCTTCATGGGGCCGGAGTCGATCTTCATCGACATCATGGCCAACGTCGGCATCATCTTCTACGCCGCGCTCCGGACGGGAGACCGGGGGCTGATGGACGTGGCCATGCAGCACAGCCTGACCAGCCGCAGGGTGCTGGTTCGGGGCGACGGCAGCTCCTCCCACGAGGGCATCTACGACCTGGCGACCGGGGAGTTCCTGCGGCAGTCCACGCAGCAGGGCTGGCGCTCGGACTCGTGCTGGGCGCGGGGCCTGGCCTGGGCGATCTACGGCTTCACCGCGGCCTACAAGCTGGTGCGGGACGCCCGGTTCCTCGAGACCGCCGAGCGCTGCTCGGACTACTTCCTCGCGAACGCGGATCCGAGCGGCATGACGCCGATGGACTTCGACGCCCCCCCGGAGGATCGCCGGGACGAGTCCTCCGCCGCGGCAATCACGGCCGCGGGCCTGTTACGGCTCGCCCGCCTGACGCCGGACCGCGCCAAGGGCATTTTGTACGACCAGGCAGCTAGGCGCGTGCTTCTGACGCTGGCCCAGCCGCCCTATCTGGCCTCCGAGACGCCGGGATGGGAGGGCATCCTCAAGGAAGGCATCTACCACCTCAACCTCGGCCTGGGGGTCGGCGAGTCGGTGATGTGGGGCGAGTATTTCTTCGTCGAGGCGCTGGACCGGGCGCTCGGCGCGGACTAGCGTTGCGGACTGGCGCCTCCCGTCGGCGTCCAGGCGGGCATCGAGTGCAGCACCCGCTGCAGTATGCGGCGGATCGCGAGCGCGTCCTCGCTGGCGTCCGCGAGGGAGATGGGGCGCTTCTCGTCCCAGTCGTGCGGCACGTCGTAGAAGCGGCCGTCGTTGTAGAGCTTGTAGCGCTTGGTGCGGGCGAATCGGACTCTCGGGAAGGGCACCTCGGCCAGGGCCGGGTCCCTGTCGTAATGCACGAAGATCCAGTCGCGGGGGCTGCCTGAGCCGCCCAGAAGCTGCGCTAGGAAGCTGCGCCCGTCGTAGGGGTCGCCGTCCGGGAGTGGCTGGTTCGTGAGGTCGGCCAGCGTCGCGAAGAAGTCGCTGAACTCGATCAGGTCGTCCGAGACGCCCCCGGCCGGTACCTGACCGGGCCAGCGTGCCAGCAGCGGCACGCGGGTGCCGGCGTCCTGCGGGAACGCCTTGCCGCCCTTGACGACGCGATTCCCGAGCATGGACTGCAGGCTGCGGTGGGTGCCGTTGTCGCCGGTGAACAGCACGAGCGTCTCGTCGGCGATGCCCAGTTCCTCCAGCCGGTCCAGCAGCCGGCCAACGAGGAAGTCGGTGTAGGCGACCATGTCCGCGAAGAACTTGGTGTCGCTCCTGAACTTCGTCCTGTCATTGATGACACGGCTGTGCGGCGTGGCCACGAACGGCCCGTGGGTCAGGACCATCGGGTAATAGAGGAAGAACCGCTCGTCCCTGTGGCGCTCGACGAAGTCCAGCGCGAAGTCGGAGAACATGTCCGGTCCGTAGTCGTCCAGCGACGAGTGGACGTACTCTCCGTCCCGAAGGATCCCCGGGTGCCAGAAACGGGAGGTCTGCCTGTCCCCGGGAGGGCCGACGGAGCTGTACAGCCGCCTCTGCTCGGCGGACAGCTCGAAGTTGTATGCCCAATACATGTGCTCGTCGAAGCCCGCGTCGTCCGGTGTCATTCCGCTCGGGCGCTCGGGCGTCTCGGGCCCGCCCCACAGCTGCCACTTGCCAGCTAGGCCCGTCACGTAGCCCGCACCTTTCATGAGATGCGCGAAGGTCCGCTGCCCCTTTTCCAAGCGACCGAAACTGCGGTAGTTGCGCCAGTTGTACTTGCCGGTCATCAGCTTGATGCGGGACGGCGTGCAGACGGGTTGCGAGTAGCACTGGGAGAAGCGCAGGCCCTCGCGCGCCATGCGATCGAAGACGGGCGTGGAGTAGCTCGTGCCGCCGTTCGCCGCGACGCATTCGTACCCCATGTCGTCGGCCATGATCAGCACGACGTTGGGCGGCGCGGCGGTCGCGGTTGCGGTCGCGGCCACTAGAAGGAAGAGCGCACGCATGGCAGCCCATTCTACCCGGCGGTTCGCCGTCACGGCCCTTGGCCCGGCGGGGCAGGTGCCGGGCGGAAGATCTCCCGTGACTGGAGTAGAATCGAATTACGGGCGTCGACCGCCAGTCCCCGCTCGAGGGTTCGAGACAGAGGAGAATCCCCTTGAAGACTTCCTTCTACTGCTTCCTAGCGCTCGTGCTGGCATTCGCTGCGGCGTGCGAAGAACCTGCCGCCGAACGAGTCAGTCCGCACGAATCCGTCTCCGGGCAGATCGGCCAAGCGTCGATCACGGTGACCTACGGCCGTCCCTACAAGAAGGGGCGCGAGATCTACGGGGGCTTGGTGCCTCGCGGCGAGGTCTGGCGCACCGGCGCGGACGAGGCGACGACTCTCGAATCGGACCGCGACCTCATGCTGGGCCAGCTCCACGTGCCGGCGGGGAAGTACTCCCTGTTCACGATCCCCGAGGCGGGGCATTGGACTTTGGTCGTCAACAGAGTTTCGGACCAGTGGGGCGCGTTCAGCTACGACGAGTCCGAGGACTTGGGCCGAGTGGAGATGAGCGTCTCGGAAGTGGCCGAGGTGACCGAGCAGCTCACCATCGCCGTCGAGGCGGGCGAGGGGCCGAACGGAACGCTGAGCGTGGTGTGGGACAGGACTCGAGCGACCGTGCCGGTGATGGCTCACTGAGCGGCGCTTGGCCGGTGCGCCGGCCGTCGCTAGCTCTCGGCCCTGTGCGAGGATCTCGCCATGACGGGCGGGCGTGCGCTAGGAACTCGCGCGGCGACCGCGCTGAGCTGGACGGGTATCGCGATGCTGGTCGCCGCCTGCGGCCCGGTATGGCCGGCCGGTTCGTGGAGCCGCCACACCATTGACGATTCCTCCCTGGGCACTGACGGCGTGCGGCTCGCCGATGCGGACGGCGACGGCCTTCTGGACGTGGTCACGCCTTGGGAGCAGGGCGGGGCGGTTCGGCTGTATCTTAATCCCGGGGTGTCGGGCGTGCGCGACCGCTGGCCGGCCGTGACCGTGGGCGACGTCGGCGATCCCGAGGACGCCTTTCTCGCGGACGTGAACGGTGACGGCGCGCTGGACGTCGTGAGTTCGTGCGAGGGCGAGCCCCGTTCGATCTATGTCCACTGGGCGCCTAGGGACGCGTCGAGCCTGCTGGATTCGCGTGCCTGGACGACGGCCGAGCTGCCGGCGTCCGCCGGGGCCGCTCGGTGGATGTTCGCCTTCCCCATGCAGGTGGACGGCAAGCACGGTGTCGACATCGTTGCGGGCGCGAAGGGGCACAGGGCGCGGATCGGCTGGTTTGAGAGCCCGGGCGACCCGCGCGAGCTCGCGGCCTGGGGGTGGCATCCGCTCTGCGATGCCGGGTGGATCATGACGATCCGCCCGAGCGACTTGGACGCGGACGGCCACGACGACATCGTCGCGACGGATCGCATGGGACCGCGTCGCGGGGCGTTCTGGCTGGAGAACCCCGGGCCGTGGACGGAACATTGGATCCGCCTCGTGGACGAGCACGAAGCGATGCACAACGCAGTCTCGGATCTGGACGGCGACGGCCTGGACGACGTCTTGGTCGCTGTCAAGGGCGGCCCGGTCCGGTTCCACCGTCGCGCTCAGGAGCGTCCTCCGCTCTGGCTTACCCACCTGATCGAGATGCCGCCCGGGACGGGTACCGGCAAGTCCGTGAAGGCGGCTGACATGGACCTCGACGGAAGACCGGATTCTAGTGGTCGCGTGCGAGCACGCCACGGAGGGCCGGATCGGACTGTTCCGGCTGTCGTACCGCGACGCACCGACGGCGGCTCGCTGGGAAGCGCATTCGATTAGCGGGCCCGAGGGCTTCATCTACGACCTGCTTCAGCTGACGGACCTCGATGCCGACGGCGACCTGGACGTGGTCACGCTGGAGGAGAAGGGGCCGTACTTTGCCGAGGGCTACGAGGGCAGGGAACTGGGCGTGATCTGGTACGAGAACCCGACCCGCTAGCGTCGTCGGATGCGCCCGGGCGGGCTTCCAGACTCTCTAGCGAACGAGCTCGAGCAGTCCCTGCCGGTTCAAGCCGGCGATGCCGAGGTCTTCCGGCGTGCGCGCCGCCTCCCAGAAATCCATGCCGACCGTCGTGGAGGCGAGATCAACGATTGACCGCATCGCGGGGCAGCCGACTCCCAGCTGCTCGCCGAGCAGTGACCATGCGGCAAGGCCGTAGGGCACGTCCTCCGTCAGCCAGCGGGTCTCGAGCGCCCCTGGAGCGCGGAGCTGAGTGAGCATTCGGCTGCCGTTGATCACGGCCCAGAGATCGCCGCTCGGCCCGAATCCGGCTTCGTGAAACGCCCTCTCGACCGGCGGGAGATCCATGCCGAGCGAGCGGGCGATCGCCAGCCGCTCCGAGTCGACGGCGCGGATGAGGCGGCAGACGCCGGGCGTCACGCCTTCTTCGTAGAAGTAGAAGTCCCCGCGGGACCGCTCGATTCGGCCCGCGTTCAGCAGGACGCCGGCCGGATGGACGACCGGGTTCATCGCGGACAAGCCCGCTGCCAGCGCGTGCGGGTAGAGCCGCACGCCCGGAAACCACGGATCGAGCAAGGCTTGAACCCGCTCGCCTCGGCTGCTGGGCAGGACGCCCGCGCCCAGTCCGTCCACGACGCCCCAGATGCGGGCAGCGGTCGCGGATGTCTTCCGGCAGACGTACGGCGCGGTGTCTGTCTCGGCTAGCGTGACGTCTGCCGAAACGCCTCGATCCCGCAAGACCCTCGCGAACGCGAGGCTCCCTAGCGTGCCGGGCATTAGGACCAGCACCTGACCGTCGCGAAGGTGCGGGGCGCATGCCTCGGCGAAGGCCATGTGCCCGTAGGCCGGGACGATCAGGATGGCCAGCTCGCAGTCGGAGAGGCCTCGTGCGAAGTCTGTCGTGACGCGATCTAGGATTGCGTCTCCTTCGCCCGCCACACCGAATAGCGCGATCATGCGGGACGCTCCGATCGGCTCGACGGCCTTGGCGAACTCCGGCAGTTCGCAGAGCGTGACCGAGGCTCCCTCGAGCGCGAGCTTCGCCGCGGCCGCGAAGGCCGTGTTCCCGCCGCCGAGGATGGTGATGGCTTCGGGCATAGCGCTATTCAAGATACGCCGGGCCGGGCGTCGCACCGAGCCTACTCGGACCGAGCCGTGTCTCAGGGTCCGCGCGGCCACCGTCTGCGCGGCTGCCGGGACGCCCAACCGGTGGTCTCAGGTCCCCTGAGCACTTCGGACGCGAGCGGAGCGCCCCATCCCGTCGCGCCTAGGCGGCGCGGGAGGCAGCAGGTCCGGACAGGCGCCCGAGCGGGGCCGGGATACCGTCGTCGACGGATTCGTGCAATCGGGCCTCATAGGTGAAACCACCAGCAGAACTCTCTTCGTCTCTAATGGATAGTGGCATTCCGACCGAACCTCAAGACCACAGGGCACTTTCCCGAATCCACTCATCCGGGTCAAGACGACTCTTCCCAGCCCGTCCGGACGGAACCGCGGCGGAGGCTAGGCGTCGTGCCGTCGCCCGGAGCGCCCGAACCGCGTCTCTCCCGCTGGGCCGTCGCCGCGCTGGCGGCTGCCGGCGTGGTGCTGGGCGTTGTCCTCAGTCAGGTCATCGAGGCTCGCCCCGCGCTGCGGACCACGTCGACCCTCGGGGCCATCGACACGGTGATCGTCGAACGGAAGCCGTTCGAGAGCGCATTGCGGACCGGCGGAACGGTAGGGGCCGCGCGCTCGGCGATGATTCGAGCGCCGCGGATGCGCGGGGGGCGTGATCGCGGCGGCGGGGGCACGTTGACAATCCAGTCGCTCGCCGAGCCCGGCAGCATGGTAGAGAAGGGCGAACTCGTAGCTGTTTTCGAGACGCGCCGCACGGCGGACATGCTCGACAACTACGAGTCAGCCTTGGCGCAGTCCCGCAGGAGGAACGCAAGCCGCAAGGCGAACATGTTGGCCTCCTCGGAGTCGCTGCGCCAGGCTCATCGCAGGGCGGCGGCGGAAGCGGGAAAGTCGCAGCTCGACCTGCGAACGGCGGAGGTCAGGTCCGAAATCCAGGCAGAGATTTTGGCGCTCGTGGCGAAGGAGCGGGAGGCTACCTCCAAGCAGCTCGAGGAGGAGGTGCGTCTGTCGGAGATCGCCGACGCGGCCGAGACCCGGAGCCTCGACCTTGACCTCCAGCGGGACTATCTGCGCTTCGACCGGACGAAGACCGACTTGGACAAGATGCGGATTCACTCTCCCGTATCGGGCTTGGTGGTGGCGGAGTCGACTTTCAAGAAGGATTCGTTCTCGCAGGCTGCCGAGGGAGACCAAGTGCATCCGGGCTCCTACTTCCTGCGAATCGTGGATCTCTCCAGGATGGTCGTGTTCGCAGACATCAACCAGGTCGACACGCAGCTCGTGGCGATCGGCAGTGCGGTCGGCGTGGAACTCGACGCCTATCCCGGAGAGGTGTTCGAAGGCCGGGTTGCGTCGATCGGGGCAGTAGCAGTCGCCGGCGGCTCCTCCGGCGGGGGAGGCAAGGGCATGCGCGGGTCGAAAGGCGGGGCGAGCGCGGACTGGGTGAGGAAGGTGCCTATCGAGATCGAAATCCTGAGTCACGACGACCGCATCCTGCCGGATCTGTCGGCGAGCGCCGATATCCAGCTGGCGAGGCGGGACGACGAGATGGTGGTGCCCCGCGCCGCGGTCGGGATGTCCGGGGGACGAGCCGCGGTGTGGGTGAGGGAAGGCGAGGCGTTCGTCGCGCGGCCGGTCGAGATCGGGCCGCTGAGCGACACCGAGGCGGTGGTCCTGTCTGGGCTGACCGAGGGCGAGATCATCGCCGCGCAGGGCCTGCACGACGAGTCGATGCTGGTCGCAAGCAAGGCCGACTGAGTCCGCACTCGCCCCGGAACGCAGGCCGGGTGCCTACAGGCCTGCGAGCGTTTTCCGAATCCGCTCCAGACGGGAGTCGTAGTCGCCGAGCTTCCCTCGCAGCGACTCGACGACGAGCGCGGGGGCCTTGGAGACGAAGTCCTCGTTGCGGAGGCGGCTCCGGGCCCCTTGCGCCGCTCGCTCCAGCTGGCCGAGCTGCTTCTCCAGCTTGGCGCGCATCGCCGCCATGCGGTTCTCCGGAATGGCCAGCGCGAGGTCGAATTCGGTGGCGTGGCCCATCGCGCCGCCCGCTTCCGCCTTGCCCTCCTTCGCCGCCAGCTCGACGCCCGCGAGCCGGCGCAGCGCCTCCGGCTGGCCGTTGGCGACCTCGCGCACGGCGCGGACCTCGCTGAAGACGGTGCCCCGAAACAAGTCCCTCGGGGGAAGGCTCAGCTCGGCCCGCAGGTTGCGAGCCGCTGTCACGAGTTCCCGGAGGATGCCGATCTGGCGCTCGGCCTCGGGATCGGAGTCGCCGGGGTCGGGCTCGGGATAGGCCGCGAGCGCGATCGACTTCGGCCGGCCCGGCGTGTTGGCGCTGATCCGCTGCCAGAGGTCCTCGGTGATGAACGGCATCACCGGATGCAGCAGCCGCAGGGAGCGCTCCGTGGCGGCCAGCATGTTCTTCCAGCCGGCCGTCAGGCCGGTGCCATCCGCGAAGGAGATCTTCTTCAGTTCGATGTACCAGTCGCAGAACTCGTGCCAGAAGAAGTGGTACAGAGTGCCGGCGACCTCGTGGTAGCGGAATTCGTCGATCTGCCGGTTGGCTTCCGCGCTGACCGAGTTCAGCCGCGAGAATATCCAGCGGTCGGCGAGCGAGACCTCGCCGGTGGCCTCGTCAGGCAGTGGGCGGAACGACGCCAGATCCTGCGGCGTCCACACGTCGGCGCCCGCCTTCTCCAAGCTGATGCCGACGAAGCGCAGGGCGTTCCAGATCTTGTTCGCGAACGTCCGGTAGCCCGCGATCCGCTCTTCCTTGAGCACGACGTCGGAACCCTGGCCGGCGGAGGCGACCAGCGCGAATCGCACGGCGTCGGTGCCGTAGCGGTTCGTCATTTCGATGGGATCGACGACGTTGCCCTTGGTCTTGGACATCTTCTGCTTGCCCGCGTCGCGGACGAGCCCGTGGATGAACACCTTCGCGAACGGGGCTTCGCCGGTCATGGCGATGCCCAGCATCATCATGCGGGCCACCCAGAAGAAGAGAATGTCGAAGCCGGTGTTGAGCAGAGAAGTCGGGTAGAAGGCCTTGAGATCCTCGGTTTCGTCGGGCCAGCCCATCGTCGAGAAGGGCCAGAGTCCCGAGCTGAACCATGTGTCGAGGACGTCGGTCTCGCGACGCGTGACCGCCAGGCCTCTGCTGGCGGCCTCGCGCCTGGCCTCCTCCTCGGTGCGGGCGACGACAAAGGTGCCGTCCTCGAGGTGCCAGGCCGGGATCTGGTGGCCCCACCAGAGCTGGCGCGAAATGCACCAGTCCCGGATGTTGCGCATCCACTCGAAGTAGTTGCGCTCCCACTGCTCGGGAAGAATTGCGGTGCTGCCGTTCTCGACGGCCCGGATGGCGGCGACGGCCAGCGGCTTCGCGCGCACGAACCACTGCGTGGACACCATCGGCTCGACGGCCTCGCCGGAACGCTGGCTGACACCGATGCTGTTGGTGTAGTCCTCGACCCTTTCGATGAGGCCAAGAGCCCTTAGATCCCGGACCACGCGCTCGCGCGCCTCGTACCGGTCCAGGCCCTCGTAGCGTCCGCCCCGGGCGTTGATGCGGGCGCGATCGTCCAGCACGGGGATGACCTCCAGCCCGTGGCGCTGCCCCGCCGCGAAGTCGTTGGGGTCGTGCGCCGGGGTCACCTTGACGATGCCCGTGCCGAAGTCCGGATCCACGAAGGCGTCGCGGATCACGGGGAGGCTGCGCCCGACCAAGGGCAGTGTCACCGACCGGCCGCGCAGGTGCTTGTACCGCGGGTCGTCCGGATGAACCGCGACCGCCGTGTCGCCCAGCATCGTCTCCGGTCGCGTCGTCGCGACGACCACGCTGTCGACATCCGAGCCGCTGACCGGGTAGCGCAGGTGCCAGAGATGGCCCTGCCGGGTCTCGTACTCGACCTCGAGGTCGGAGATCGCGGTCTGCGTGCCAGGATCCCAGTTGACCATGTACTCGCCGCGATAGATCAGGCCTCGCTCGTACAGCCGCACGAAGCATTCGGTCACGGCGCGTGACAGCCCCGGGTCCATCGTGAAGCGCTCGCGGGACCAGTCGCAGCTCGCGCCGACGCGCTTGAGCTGACCGGCGATCTTGCCTCCGTAGGTCTCCTTCCAGGCCCAGACGCGCTCGAGGAACTGCTCGCGCCCGAGCGACCGCCGGTCGGTGCCCTCCTTGGCCAGCTGGCGCTCCACCAGCATCTGCGTGGCGATGCCGGCGTGGTCGGTGCCCGGGAGCCACAGGACGTTGCGGCCCTTCATGCGCTGCCAGCGCATCGTGATGTCCACCTGGGACGTCTCGAACATGTGGCCCATATGGAGGGCGCCGGTTACGTTCGGCGGAGGGATGACGAGGGAGAAGGCAGGCTTCGCGGAGGCCGCTTCGGCTCGGAAAAGACCTTCGCTGACCCACCGCTCCGCCCACGCGGGCTCGATAGCCGATGGATCGTAGGCTTTGTCCAGTCGCATGGCGGGAGTCGAGACGGGGGAGCGGGCGGCCGGTCTCAGTGGCATGGCGCCGGTGGCCTCCGGCGCGGACCAAGCTGAGAGAGCCTATTCCTAATCTATGCCAACGGGCTATACCAGCTCGCGGCTCAGTGCTTGGGCCTTCTCGACTTGGGACGCGGTCATCTGCCGTCGCAGGTCGTCCTTGGCTTCTCTAGCGTTCACATGCCCCTGAGCGCCCGCAACGTTGAACCACGCATACGCCTGAACGAAGTCCTCGAGGACGCCTTCGCCATTCCTGTACATGAGTCCGAGGCTGAACTGGGCGGAGGCGAGGCCCTGCTCGGCTGCCTTGCGGAACCAGCGAGCGGCGGCGCTGTCGTCCTCGGGGACGCCCTCGCCGCGGCGGTACATGAGTCCGAGGCTGAACTGGGCGTCGGTGTCGCCCTGGTCGGCGGCCTTGCGGAACCAGCGAGCGGCGGCGCTGTCGTCCTCGGGGACGCCCTCGCCGTTGTAGTACATGAGTCCGAGGTTGAGCTGGGCGGAGGCGTGGCCCTGCTCGGCGGCCTTGCGGAACCAACCAGCTGCGACGCGGCTGTTGACAGATACACCCTCGCCTGAACGATGCATGAGTCCAAGGCGGTACTGAGCCTCGGCGTGACCTTCAGCGGCCAGTGGTCGGAAGACGCCTAGAGCCGATTCAAAGTCGCCCTGATCAATCGCGGCGATGGCGGCAGCGAGGTCCGGCTCAGTCGCAAGTGATGTCTCAGCACCGACGACCAAGAGCAAGACAGCTAGAAACGGCCACACTCTCGAACTGCATCCGCGGATAAGCCGCACGAGGTTCAATCTAGCAAACGCCCATTCCGAGTGCTAGGGCTGTGAGACCGCGCCTACGCCAGGAATCTGAACGAGCATTCCTGCCAGCGTCTGGACCGACCCATCGCTCGGAGATTGCGACTATCATTAGGCGTATGCCGCGCCCGATGGACGTGTTCGAGGAGCTGGTCGAGCTCAGGCGGGTCGGCCAGCGGTGCGCGCTGGCCACGATTGTCGAGGTGGCCGGGTCGATTCCCAGCTTCCAGAGCGCCAAGATGCTGATCCGGCAGGACGGGTCGATGGTAGGGACTATCGGCGGCGGCTGCACGGAAGCGGAGGTCTGGCAGGCCGCTCGCGACGTGATCGACTCCGAGAAGCCCCGGATGCTGCAGTTCAACCTCGGCCAGGACGCGGCCTACGACAACGGGCTGATCTGTGGCGGCCAGCTCAACGTGTACATTGAACCGGTGCTGCCCGCCCCCCGTGCCTTGATCTTCGGTGCCGGCCACATCTCGAAAAGCCTCTCCAAGATCGCCACGCTGGCGGGATTCGGCACGACCGTCATCGACAACCGCGAGACCTACGCGAATCGCGAGCGGTTCCCCGAAGCGGCCGAGGTGATCGCCGAGGAGTACGAGGACGTGTTCCCGCGGCTCGCGGCGAACGAGGCGACGTACGTGGTCATCGTCACCCGCGGGCATCGCGACGACATGCGCGTGCTGCGCTGGGCCGTCGGGCAGCCGCTACGCTACGTCGGGATGATCGGATCCAAGCGCAAGACGATCGAAGTCGCCAAGCACCTCCGCTCGGAGGGTGTCCCGCTCGCGAGCCTCGCCAAGATCCATGCCCCGATGGGTTTCGAGATCGGCGCGGTCACGCCCGAGGAGATCGCCGTGGCGGTGGTGGCCGAGATGATCAGCCGCAGGCGCAATTCGGGGCGCGAGTGGACGCCCCTGTCGAAGTCGATCTTCGCCGACGGGATGCCCCGCGCACTGGAGGCTGGGATGGGACCCTCCGAGGTGCCGGATGAAGTCGAGGTGCTCGCGGGGTCGCGGTGAACGCTGCCGGACTGATCCTCGCGGCCGGGCGCTCGTCGCGCATGGGCCGCGACAAGGCCCTGCTGAAGTTCCGCGGTCGTGCGTTTCTCACCCACTTGGTCTATCTTCTTCTGCCGCGGGTCGGTTCGGTGACCGTGGTGCTCGGGCACCATGCCGACCGCGTTGCCGCGGCGCTGCCGGAATCGCCTCGAGTCCGCGCCGCGGTCAACGCGGATTACGACCGCGGAATGCTGTCGTCGCTGCAGCGCGGGCTGTCCGAGACGTCCCGTGCCGACTGGATCCTGTGGATGCTGGTCGATCATCCCGCAGTGCGCGGACGGCTGCTGGACGAGCTGCTCGCCGTCGCCGCAGACTCCGACGCTCCGGTCGTGATCCCCCGCCACCGGGGCGAGAGAGGGCATCCGATCATCCTCTCGAGGGCGGTCGCCGATGAGATCCTGCGCCTGCCGCCGGACCGGAGTCCGCAGGACGTCGTGCGCAGGCACTACCCGGAAGCGCGATTCGTCGACTCGGACGACTCGGGAGTCCTGATCGACGTGGACCGCCCGGAGGATTACGAAAGGCTGGTCGCCGGGCAGCGCGCATAGGTCCGGCGGTCGCGCCGGGCCCGGCGCTACGACCTGGACGCCTTGGGCAGCTCCGGCGGGGGCAGAGAGCCGCGCCAGCCCTCCCTCAGCATGTGGGCCAAGCCGTTGACGAGGGAGCCGTGCTCCGGCCGGTTCGCGATGTTGCGCAGCTCGTTCTGGGATTCCTTGTAGTCGTACAGTTCGGCCGTGCTGTAGGGACTGTCGATTCCCGACCACTCGGTGTAGCGGTGACGGGCGGTGCGCATCGAGTAGCCCATTCCCGGCCCCACTCCGGGGATCGTCCGCGGATGCTGGCTGAAGACGGCCCTCTTCCACAGCCGCTTCGGATCGTCGAACAGGCCCCGCCAGCTCGACCCCTCCCGGCGCGAGGGGAACGGGATGCCGCTCACCGAGCACAGGGACGGGAACAGGTCCACCGACTCCACGAGCGCTCGGGTCTTGCGCCCGGCATTGCGCTGTCCGGGCGCGCGCACAACCAGCGGGGCATGCGTGGCCGCTTCGTAGTTCGAATTCTTATTCCAGAGCCCCAGCTCGCCGAGGTGGGATCCGCTCACCCCTGCGACCGCGACGACCGTCCTGTCGGCGAGTCCGTGCTCGTCCAAGGAGTCCAGCAGCAGTCCTACTTGCGCGTCGGCGAAGCTGACGCAGGCGCGGTAAGCCCGGATCAGCTCGCGGGCCTTCGGCTCGGGGATCGGGCCTTGGGAGGGGATGTCTGAGTAGGCCCGGATCTCTTCCGACCCGTGCAGGGCGAACGGCGGGGCGTCCCGAGGCGGTTCCGGGGATTCCGGTGCGGCCCAGGTGCCCTTGGGATAAAGATCGAAATACCGCTCGGGGGCTACCAGCGGGAACTGGGGCCCGCGAAAGCCGACAGCGACCAGGAACCGTCTGTCCCGCAGGGAGCCGATGGCCGCTGCCGCGCGCCTGCACACCTGCCCGTCGTGCAGTTCACCTTCGCCTGCGCTCCACATGCTCCAGCTCGGCGGCGGATTCGCTCGCGGGGTCGCGCGAGTGTCCGCAGCGGGGGACCTGCCGGAGGACCCGCCGGCCCGCCACCCCCTTGCGGCGAGCTCGTTGCGCCGCTCCGCGGCCAGCGCCTCGTTCTCGTCGCTGCGCCACTCCGGGCCTCCCGGCGCCCACGGAGCGATGCTCCAGGAGCCCGGGTCTTGCGTATCCGGCGAGTCGAACACCCGGCCGAACGCCGTGGTCTCGTACCCGTGTTTCCTGAAGTGCCCCGGCAGGGTGACTACTTGCGGCAGAGCCTGGCGGAAATGGGTCCGCTGCTCGTATACCCGCGTCGTGTCGGGGCGCAGGCCCGTCAGCAGCGAGGTCCGCGAGGGGTTGCTCGACGCCTGCTGGCAGTAGCAGCGCAGGAAAGTCAGGCCAGAGGCCGCGACCCCGTCAATGGCGGGCGTCTTCACCCGGGCGCTGCCGTAGCACCCGAGCTCGGGGCGCAGGTCGTCGACCAGCACCAGCAGCACGTTCAGCGGCGGGGAGTCATTGCCGCCGCTCTGTCCTAGTGTTCGCGCCGCCCCGACCAGCGCGGGCGCCGGAAGCCACGCCCTTCGGAGGAAATCTCGACGGGACGTTCGCAGGCGTTCGGTCACGGCAAGCACGGGTCTTGGCGGTCGAGTGCCTCGCGGCACGCCCCGCCGTGTCCGTCCGGCCCGGCCGGCAAGGCGGGCGACGGTCAGGCGACGTGAAGGTCGAGGGTGTCTGAGACGCGCGACTCGGGCACCGAGCCGACGATCTGCTCGACGGGGCGGCCGCCCTTGAACAGCAGCATGGTCGGGATTCCCCGCACGTTGAATCGCTGCGCGGAGGCCGGGTTGTGGTCTACGTCGAGCTTGCCGATCTTGACCTTTCCCGCGTATTTCGTGGCGAGCGAGTCGATGACCGGCGCCATCTGACGGCAAGGGCCGCACCAGATGGCCCAGAAGTCCACCAGCACGGGCTGGTCGGACTGCAGGACTTCGGCGTCGAAGTCGGAGTCGGTGAAGGTGAGGGTGTTCGTTCCTGCCATCGCTGGCCTCCGATCAAGGGGAGATTTCAGCGTAGCAAACCGCGCCCGCCGCTCCGCTCGGGTCAGGGTTCGCCGTCGAGGGCCTCCTTCCATTCATGCAGAAGGGAGAGCGCTTCCAGCGGGCTCAGCCTGTTGAGATCGAGGCTGAGCAGTTCGGCCGTGATGCCTTCCGGGACCTCCCGGAAGATGGACGGCTGCCTGTCCGTCGCCGCCGGCTGGGCGGCCGCCAGCGCGACCGGCGCCCCCCTCTCGTGCTGCTCGAGAACTTCCCTGGCGCGCTCCAGGACGGACTGCGGCAGGCCCGCGATGCGGGCCACCTCGATGCCGTAGCTGCGGTCGGCGTTGCCGGCCTTGACGCGTCGCAGGAAGACCAGCTTGTCGCCCGACTGCTTGGCGGAGACGTGCAGGTTGACGATGCCCGCGTGCGCGGTCGGAAGGGCGGTCAGCTCGTGGTAGTGGGTCGCGAAGAGGGTCTTGGCGCGGACCTTCGCGATGATGTGCTCGGCCACGGCCCAGGCGATCGCCAAGCCGTCGTAGGTCGACGTGCCCCGCCCGATCTCGTCAAGCAGGATCAGGCTGCGGTCGGTCGCCGTGTTGAGGATCTGGGCGGTCTCCGTCATCTCGACCATGAACGTCGAGCGCCCCATCGCCAGGTTGTCGCTGGCTCCGATCCGCGTGAAGATGCGGTCGACCAGCGGCAGGACGGCCTTCCTTGCGGGGACGAAGGAGCCGCTCTGGGCCATGACGGAGATCAGGGCGGTCTGGCGCAGGTAGGTCGACTTGCCGCCCATGTTGGGCCCTGTGATGACGGCCAGCAGGTGGTCGCGGCTGTCGAGGTAGACGTCGTTCTCGATGAAGCGCTCGCCTTGGTCCCGCTCGAGCATGCGCTCGACCACGGCGTGCCGCCCGCCCTCGATCAGGAGCGAGCCGTCGTCGGAGAATCCCGGCCGGGCGTAGTCGTGCTCCACGGCGACCAGGGCCAGCCCGCGCAGCACGTCGATCTCGGCTACGGCCTTCGCGGTTCCGCGGATCCGACGGGCCTGGCCGGCGATCTCCAGCCGCAGCTGCTCGAATATCGCGGCCTCCAGCTTCGCGATCCGCTCCTCTGCGTCCAGCACCTTCGCCTCGAGCTCCTTGAGCTCGGGGGTAGAGAAGCGCTCGGCGTTCACCAGCGTCTGCCTGCGGTCGTAGCGCTCGGGCACCTTCGACAGGTTGGACTTGGAAACCTCGATGAAAAAGCCGAAGACATTGTTGAACCGCACCTTCAACGAGTCGATGCCGGTTGTCTGCCGCTCGCGGCGCTCGAGCCGGGCGATGACGGTGCGGCTGTCGCGCTGCACTTCCCGCAGTTCGTCTAGGTCGTGGCTGAAGCCCTCGGCGATGGCGCCGCCGTCGCCGACCGTCGCCGGCGGCTCGTCCGCGACGGTCGCCTCGATGCGGTCGCGGACGTCCTCGAGGCCGTCCATCTGCGCCAGCACGGCTTGTATGCGCCGGGACCGCAGCCTGCCGGCGAGCTCCTTGAGAGTCGGCACCCTAGCGAGGGAGACGCCGAGATTCCCCACTTCCCGCGGACCGGCCGAGCCGAGCGTGATCCGCGCTAGGAGCCGCTCGATGTCGAACAGCTGCTCGAGCTCGCGCTGCAGCTCGCTGCGGGCGATGGTGTCGGCGCACAGGCTGGCCACGGCCTCGAGGCGCTGCTCGATCTCGGACAGGTCGAGGCTGGGGCGCAGCAGCCAGTTCCTCTGGAGCCGCGCGCCCATCGGCGTCGCCGTCCTGTCGAGCGCGAACAGCAGCGTGTTGCGCGTCTCTTGGTACATGGGGTCGAATAACTCGAGATGGCGGATCGTCACCGGATCCAGCACCATCCAGTCCTTCTGCTGGAAGAACGCCGGCCGGTCCAGATGGGGCAGCGCCCTGCGCTGCGTCTCCTTGAGGTAGTGGACGATCGCGCCCGCCGCCGGGATGCAGGGCCCCCCGGGGGGGAAGCCCAGCCCATCGAGGTGGTGCAGGCCGAACGCGGACAGAAGCAGCTGCTCGGCGTACTCGGGATCGAAGACCCAACCTTCGACGGCCGTGACGGTGTAGTCCGGCTGCGCCTGGCCCGACTCGTCGGGATCCGCGAAGTCCAGCCGCGCCGTCGAGGCGGACCGCAGGACTTCGGACACTCTCAGCGCCTGCAGCATGTCGGTGACCTCGGCCATCGCGACCTCGGTCGCGCGAAACTCCCCGGTCGACACGTCCACGTACGCCAGGCCTGCCGAGGCGCCCTTCGCGTGGACGGCGGCTAGGTAGTTGTTCTGGCCGGCCTCGAGGTGCTGCAGGTGGCTGGTGGTCCCCGGTGAGAGGACCCGCACGATCTCGCGCTTGACCAGGCTGCGAGCGGACTTGGCGTCCTCGACTTGGTCGCAGATGGCCACGCGATGGCCCTTCTCCAGCAGCTTCGCCAAGTAGCCCTCGGCGGCATGCGCCGGCACGCCGCACATGGGAATTGGCTCGGACCTGCCGCCCCCGCGCTTGGTCAGGGTGATGTCCAGGTCGCGGGCGGCCGTGACGGCGTCGTCGTAGAACAGCTCGAAAAAATCGCCGAGGCGGAAGAACAGCAGGCAGTCTGGATGCTCGTCCTTCGCAGCGTGATACTGCTGCATGACGGGGGTCTTGGGCGAGCGGGCGGCCACCGGCGGCGTATCGAATCCATCCGATTATAGTGCGCGGGCAGGCTCGAAGGCCCGCCGCGCGGGTGCGATAGTAGATGAGGGGCTGTCTAGGTGCGGCGAATTCTCAATCGATTGCTTGGCTCCGGGTTCGCGTCCGGCACCTTGTGCGGCGTGTGCCTAGTGCTGGTCTCGGCCTGCGTGTGGCTGATCTGGCCGTCCGATGCGCCCAAGCGCCATGAGTTGGAAGGGCTCTGGGAGGTCACGTCGGTGCGCAACCTGACCGAAGGGGTGGACCAGCCGAACCGGAGGGAGTACCACATGTTCGGACCGTCCTACCAGATGGTCATCCTGGCCGGCGAGGGCCGTCCGCGGCTGGACATGTCATTCAGCGACATGACCCCCGAGCAGGTCCGCAGCCAGCAACCCGTCGGGGCCGGCTTCTATCAATACGAGGCCGCGGGCGGCAGGATCGTGCGGACCAACATCGCCGCCCTGTCCGCGTACTACGAGGGGCGTACGTTCGTCGGCGAGTACGAGGTGGTCGGCGACACGCTGGTCTTCCGCGACCGCCACTCCGCGGACGGTGACGAACGCGAGTGGATCATGCGGCGAGTCGAGTAGGCGAGAGGATGCGCAATCGACCCGCCATGTCCGGGGCCGCCCGGGCCGCGGTATTCGCGGCCTTGGCTCTGGCGGCTCCCCTCCCGGCGCAGAGCGACGCGACGCTCGGGGGGACCGTGACGGACCCGCAGGGGCGGGTGGTCGCGGGAGTCGAGGTCCGGTTGGCCCATGTGGGTACGGGAGCGGCTCGCAGCTCCGTCACGAACGGCGAGGGGCGCTTTGTCGTCGCGGATCTCCGGCCCGGCGCGTACTCCGTGGACATCGCGCACCCGGGTTTCCGTCCCGTCTCGGCCAGCGGCATCGAGCTGCACAGCGGGCGCGTCGCCTCCTTCGACGTGCAGCTCCGGATCGGCGAGGGCAGCGAGGCGATCGAGATCGTGGCGGAGCTGCCGCTGGTGTCGACAAGCGCCTCCGACTGGGGCGGGCTGGTGCCCGAAAGCAGCCTGCGCGACCTTCCCCTGAACGGCCGCGACCTCTACGAGCTGTCCGCGCTCGAGCCCGGCGCGACGCTGCCGGCGTCCGCCCGCACGGGCCTGGCGCAGGGCATCGGGAGGCAGATTTCCGTGCTCGGCGCCCGACCCAACCAGAACAGCTTCCAGCTGGACGGCGTCTACGTGAACGACGCAGCCTCCGCGTCCCCCGCCAGCGCGGCCGGCAACGTCCTGGGACTCGAGATGGTGCGCGAGGTCCATCTGGTGACGAACCCCTACAGCGCAGAGTACGGGCGCACGGCAGGGGGCGTGTTCACCGCCGTGTCCCGCTCCGGCGGGTCGCGGCTGCACGGCAGCCTCTACGAGTATCTGCGCAACAGCGCGCTGGACGCCCGCAACTATTTCGACTCGCCCGCCGCCGGGGCCCCGCCCCTGCGGCGCAACCATTTCGGCGCGCTGGTCGGCGGGCCGGCCGCCAGCGGCAAGGCGTTCTTCCTCGCCAACTACGAGGCCCTGCGCGAGAGGCGAGCGCGGACCGCCCGGCCCGCCGTGCCCACCCCGGAAGCGAGGCTCGGCCGCCTGCCGGACGCCGAGATCGCCGTCGCGACGGAGGTCCGACCCTATCTGGAACTGTATCCACTGCCGAACGGCCGCGACTTCGGCGACGGGACGGCCGCGTCCATCCGGCAGCTCGCCGACCGGACGGACGAGACCTACGTGTCGGGCAAGATCGATCTGATCCTCGGCCCGAAGACCCAATGGGCGGCCCGCTACACGTTCGACGACGCGGCCAGCCGCGCGCCGGACCCGATGGATCTCTGGGTGTTCGGCCTCGATTCGAGCGACCACTTCGCCCACACGCAGCTGCGGCGCGTGCATTCGGCGAACACGCTATCGACCTGGCGGGCGGCTTTCAGCCGCGTTGACAACTTCGAGAACAGCACCACTTCGGTGCCGCCCGGCCTTTCCTTCGTCGACGGCATGCCGATGGGCTCGATCACGGTCAACGGCCTTGGGAACATGGGCGGCTTCCAGGCGCGGGCGCGACCGCGCCGGTTCATCTTGGAGAGCTACCAGCTGGGGGCGTCGCTCGTGCGCGCGTCGGGCCGCTCGACCCTGCGCCTGGGCGGCGGCTACGACCGGATCCGGTTCAACCAACGCTCGGACCTGAGCGCGGTCGGCTCCTACACGTTCGACTCGCTCGCCCTGCTGCTGCGGGCCCGGCCGCGCATCGCCGAGGTCATGCAGCCGGGCTCCGACACCGTGCGCGGCTGGCGCTACAACCAGTACGCGGCCTACGTCCAGCACGAGTTCCGGGCCGGCGAGCGGCTCGCGCTGAGCCTCGGAGCGCGATACGAGGCGAATTCGACGCCGACCGAGGTCAACGGCAAGATCGCGGTGCTCAGGGACTTCGTGAACGACGCCCAGACCACCTTGGGAGGGCCGCTGTGGAAGAATCCCTCGGCCGACAACTTCGCGCCGCGCGTCTCGCTGGCTTGGGATCCGGTCGGCGACTCCCGCACGGTGGTCCGGGCCGGGGGCGGTATCTTCTTCGACCTGCTCGGGAGCCGCGAACTCACCATCGCGGGTGTGCGGACGCCGCCGCTCTTCAACCGCATCCTGGTGTTCGGCCGTCCGCGCTTCCCTGACATCCTCCAAGCCGCGGCGGGCAGGAACCCCTCCAAGTCGATGGACGGGCTGGACTACGACCTCAACCAGCCCTACGTGGCGCGCTGGCAGGTCAATCTCGAGCGCCAGCTGTCGCGGGGCACGATGATCCGGGCGGGTTACAGCGGGGCCCGCGGCATCCACCTGATGGGCCAGCTCATCAGCGTCAACTCGCCGATTCCGGAGGTGCAGAGTGACGGCCGCCTGCACTTCCCGCAGGGCAGCCCGTACGTCAACCCCGCGTTCTCGCGGATCGGGCTGCGCCGCTCGCAGTTCAACTCCTTCTATCACGGGCTGACGCTGAGCGCCCACACGCGCTTCGGCGGGCGATTCTCCGCTCGGGGCAAGTACACGTGGAGCCGCTCGATCGACGAGGCGTCGAACCACACGTTCAATGACTTCGTGGCGAGCGACCAGGTGCCCACCGTGTGGAATTACCGGGCCAACCGGGGCCTCTCCGATTTCGACCAGGATCACGTGTTCGCCGCCAGCCTGTCGTGGTCGCTCTGGACCGGGGGCGACTCCGCTCTCGGCAAGGTGCTGGGAGGCTGGGAGATGCATACCCTGGCCCAAGCCTTCGCCGGGACGCCCTTCGCCCCGCGCGTAGGCTTTGACCGGGCCCGGCTGCGCCCCGGCTTCGGGGACGTCGGCCAGCGCCCTGACGTGGGGGCAGGCCGGACGGCCGCGGATATCGTGCTAGGCGGCCCCGCCCGGTACTTCGACCCCGGCGCGTTCAGCCTGCCGGAAGCCGGCTATCTCGGCAACCTAGGCCGCGGCACGCTGCGCGGCCCCGGTGTGTTCGAGTGGGATCTCGCGCTGCACAAGACGATCCTGGCCGACGAGCGTCGCAGCGTGAAGCTTCGGGCCGAGGCGTTCAATGTCACGAATCACCCGAACTTCCAAGTGCCGTCCGGCCGCGCCCTCTTCACGCGGAGCGGCGGGAGGATCGGCAGCGCGGGTCGCGTGACCTCGACCAGCACCAGTTCGCGCCAGGTGCAGCTGGCGCTGCGCTTCGAGTTCTAGTCGGCGGCACTCTGTCGGGGCGAAGTCGCGCTTTGACCGGCGGATCCGCGCGGAGCGGAAGCTGAATCTCGGCGCACGGCGCCGTCGGTCTCCCTGGCGAGGCGATCATGCGCAGTCACCCTGCCCGAGGCAGTCATGGCCGCGTCGGCAAGCCTGTTGGCCCGGTAACTCGCCTCGCAGCGTGCGCGCTCTTGCGCCCAGCGAGAGTGGAGTGGCCGCCAGCCGGTGCAAGGCTTCGTGGGGCCCGGCGCGACGCGACCTCGGCGCCTGGCAGGTGGGTGGAATCGCCTCGCTGCGGGCCGAATTCCCGTTCGAGGTCAGCTTCCCCGGGGACCTGCAGAATTCGGGCACGCTCCACCGGGGCAATCGAATCGGCGCTGGCGGGCCGAGCAAGTCGTGGATCGACAACTGGTTCGACCAGGCGGCGTTCGTGATCAGCGAGCCCGGCGCATTCGGCAACAGCGGGCCGAACGTCTTGATCTGGTCCGGCGTGCGAAGCGTGGATTTCGTGCTGGGCGAGCGATTCCGGATACCGTCCGAGAGGCACACGCCGCAGTTTCGATTTGAGGCGTTCAACCTCACGAACTCGCCTCGCTTCGGCCAGCCTGCCGGTATGACGCTGCGGGCGTCCACGGGCACAAACAACCGGGCGGACGAGCCCCGTAGGATCCAGTGCGGCCTGAAGTACGTGTTCCGACCGGGGCGGACGGGCCTCTTGCGGGACACCGTCGCTGGCGGCATCCCGGTGCAGTGGGCTCCGGGCCGCGGGTCCGGTAGCGCCGTATGATTGAGAGCGATGGTTCGTCTCTGCGCGCTCGCTCTCTTGGTCGCGGCCAGCCTTCCCGCGCAGCATCGCTTCCGCGTGCTATTCGGCGGCAACGACGCGCTGCCTTCCGACTGGTCCGGCACGGTCGATGCCGACAGCGGAACCGTTGCCGTCGTGGGCCCGTACCACTTCGGCGCGCATGAGAGCCACGACCGGACATCGTGGAAGGCCGGCAGCCAGTGGGACGGCAACATCAACCTCCTCCCGCAGGAGAAGGCGGTCTTTCCCAAGGCGCGCTGGAAGGGCGTCGTGGTGGATTTCGACGGACCCGAGTCTGCGACGGTGCAGGTGCGGACGGCTCAGGGCGCGGCCGGCTTCCGCGTCGGCGCGGTGCGCTACCAGCGGCCGGAGTCCCTGCTCGACGGACGCATCAGGGTGGAGAGGTCCCCGCGGGCGGATTTGGTGGACGAGAGCCTGGCGGCCGAGGACCACCCTGCGATGGCGACGGGTCCCGACGGCCGCGTCTGGGTGGCGTGGATTGCGTCGGAGGCCGGCGCCGAGACGATTCGCGCCCGCTCGCAGGCAGTCGACGGCCGATGGGGAGAGTCCTTGGACGTTACGCCCTCGCCCGGAGACTATCACCAAGTCGAGCTGGTCTCGACGGTGCCGAATTCGCTCCTCGCGGTGTGGTCGGCTACCGTCGGTGGCGCGCTGGACCTCTACGCCCGCTCGTACCGGGACGGGAACTGGGGGGAGGTCGAGCAGCTCACTCGCACTGCCGGGGCAGATATCTTCCCGTGCATGGCGGCGGCGTCCGACGGGACCGTATTCCTCGCATGGCAATCCCCCGGCGGGAGTGGCAGCGACATTTCTCTCCTGCGGCGTGCGGAGGGTCGCTGGTCGCAGCCGCTGAAGATCACCGAGCACCCGGCCAGCGACTGGGAGCCCTCGGTCGCGATCAATTCGCGGGACGAGGTTGCGATCGCCTGGGACAGCTATCGCCACGGCAACTACGACATCTTCCTCCGGCGCTGGTCGCGTGGAAAGCTGGGACCCTTGGAGCGCATCACCGCCAGCGAGGACTTTGAAGCGCACGTTAGCCTCGCCTACGACCGCAGAGACCGGCTGTGGATGGCGTTCGACAACGGAGGGCCGGGCTGGGGCGGGGACCAGCACGGGATCGACGGGCTGCTGCGCGCCGAGAGCGGGCTGTACTTCCGGCGCCAGGTGCAGGTCCGGGTGCTCGAGCGCGGCCGCTTGGTGCAGCCGGCGCGCCCGCTGGACCAGATGTTACCCCGGGGGCCCTTCCTCGGCAGCCGCATGACGCTCGGTCTCGACAGCTCCTACCGCGTCTTCACCGAGCTCCCGAAGCTGCAGGTAGACGGCAGGGGAAGAGTCTGGGCGGTGGTCCGAACGCGAGCGATCGGACGGGCGAACCGGCCCGCGCGCGAAGGGCGATCGATCCTGCCCTACTGGATGTTCATGGCGACGATGTTCGACGGGGAAGGCTGGACAGCCCCGGTCAAGCTGACATTCTCCGACGGCCGCATCGACCAGCGGCCAGGCCTGACGACCGGCAAGGACGGGGATCTCTGGATCGCCACCGCGGGCGACGGCTGCGGCTACCTGCGGGCGGACGAGCGCTTCAACCAGTACGACGTGCGAGTCGGGCGAATCGAAATGGCCCTCGCGCCGGCTGCCGCGGTGGACCGCGAGCTCCTAGTTGGGGCGGATGGCCTGCCTGCTCCGGTGCCGGTGGGCGACGACGTTCCGCCTCTGGAGGCGCCGCTCTGGAAGCGGTACCAGATGGAAGTCGCGGGCAGGAAGTTCCGCTTGGCGTGGGGCGACCTGCATCGCCATTCGGATCTCTCGTTCGACGGCCAGTCGGACGGCTCTCTATACGACATGTACCGCTACGCGATCGACGCCGCCCGGATGGACTTCCTCGGACCGTCCGAGCACCTGATGCAGACGAACGACGTGACGGACTACATCTGGCGCACAGTAGACAAGGCGGTCGACTTCTACAAGATTCCCGGCGTGTTCTACCCGATGCTGAACTACGAGCGCACGGTCGGCTACCCGGACGGGCACCGCAATATCGTCTCGAGAGCGCGAGGAAATCCCCTCGTCCGGATCAAGCCGGGAGAGAGGGAGAACGCTGTGGACGAGCGCGACATGATCGGGCTGTGGGAGGCGTTGCTCGGCGGATCCTCTCGACCCAGCGCGATCAGCATCCCGCATACGACGGCGACGCAGATGGGCACGGACTGGCGTTATAACGACGAGGACGTCGAGAGGCTGGTAGAGATCTACCAGGGCAATCGCGATTCGTACGAATACTACGGCGCTCCACGGTCGGCCGTGGCGGAACAGGTTCTCGTTGGCGGATACATCACTTCAGGAGCGGTACGAGAGAAGGGATTCGTCTGGAACGCGCTCGCGAAGGGCTACAAGCTAGGGTTCATTGCCAGCTCCGACCACCGCTCCACGCACATGTCCTACGCGGCGGTCTACACGCCGGAGCGCAGCTACGGCGCCATCTGGGACTCTCTGTACGAACGTCGTACCTACGCCGCCACGGACAACATCATCGTCGACTTCCAGTGCCAAGGCCACGCGATGGGCGAGGAGTTCGCCGCGAGCAGACCTCCGCGTCTGGAGGTCGGCGTGATCGGCACGGATCGCATCAAGGAGATCGCCATCATCAAGAACAACGAGATCGTCTACTTGGCGTACCCCGGCGTGACTGAGCTGTCCCTGACCTACACGGACCAAGATTTCGAACACGGTGAGCACTACTATTACGCGAGGATCATTCAGGACGACGGCAATATGGCTTGGGCAAGTCCCATCTGGGTAGAATATGCAGAGTAAACAGTCGATCTATCTTGGAAATATTCAACTAAAGAAAACTCTAGTCATCTGAGACTTTAAGTGTTCTCTAGATCAAGGACAGCAAGCAGTTCGTCCCCAAAGTTAGTGACAATGTGCACGGCAATTCGACCGCTCTTGGGTCGGTCGAGTGGTGCAGATGTCAGCGAATCCATTTGCGTCCACTGTGAAGGTTTGATTCTCGCACCGAGTGTCGCTTTGAGTCTCTTGATTTGGCCGGGAAATGGTTTCTATGTGCAAGAAAGGACTGTGCATCATACTCTGTATCAAGCATCGAGCAGTCAATATTGGAGAGACTGCTTCCCACACGACCATTACCGGAACTCGAGTCGTAGATGTTGTATCGCTCAACCGTGATCCGGAATTTCTCGTCCGGAAGTTCCACCACTCTTAGACTCGGCTCGCCCACCATAATGAACACACTGTCTTCAGTATTACTCTTGAACTCGCTAATCGTGCGATTGACTTGAACAAGAAGAATATCCAATCGACCGAGTCTCTCACATTTCGCCTCGGCGAAAAAAAGAAATGCTACTACTCTCAGTACACTGAATCTATCCCTAGCAGCAATTTGCGCGGCGTTGTCAATTCGTGTAAGCCTGGCTGTTTGGTCATCGGCGATGACCGCAAGCGCGACGCACCTGCTTATTCCTAGCAATGTAGCTATATTGTCCCATTCCTCCGCACTGCGTGAGACATAGACCCACAGCGAGTGAGATTCAACAGTAGACGGCGCACTCATACACTCAACTCCCCTCCTTATCACTAGCTAGTTCACTACAAAAGTTGCTTTCTGCACGCGATCATGGATGAGATGATCTGCGGATATATACGAGACGATCTCGTAAGAAAATCCTGATGACAGATCTCCACTTATGGTTTCCAATTTCTTGCGATAACTTGAATCAAATTCATGCCTTCTCGATTGTATTCCCTTTTCTATTTGCCTATATATAATGTCAATAACAAGAAACCATTTGTGGATCCAAATGAGAATTATCTGCTTGAACATTGCAACTGGAATTTCTGAGAAATCAATAGTGATCCAACGTTGTCCCTAGCGTTCTCCTTTGACGGAGTTCGTGCTATGACTGGATGTTGGATCAAGCACTAAGTCGCTAGGACTTGTGGACACTAGCAAGCCGAGACCCCTCGAAAGCGCTCGGAACAAGTGAGCACGCACTTCAAGTCGTATCGCTAAACCACCTAGCCCCTATGGGCGGAGGCTAGAGCAGCTCGGCTCGGCCGCTCGGGGTCGGGCCGTGAGCCACCGGGACCGAGGCACCCGACACCGGACGCTGCGGGATTGCCATCCCCTCGGTGATGGCCTAGCTCCGGCTAGCCGCCTGACGAAACTGGTCCCGCGGCACTCGATGCGTGCCGGCCCTTGACGCACCGTGCCCTGACGGCACACGGGGTCGCGCGCATTGCCCCGAGCGCCCTCGGGGCGTCAGTCGAGCCGCGACTAATCGTTCAACTTGCTAGACTGCCTCGATGCTGCAAGCAATCGCTCGCGACCGGAATGTCTACGATGCCGTCATCGTGGGTTCCGGTGCCACAGGCGGCGTGGCAGCCTGGCAGCTTGCCTCGGCGGGCCTCAACATTTGCGTGCTCGAGGCGGGTCCCAAGATCACGGACGCGGAATTCACCGAGCACTTGATGCCCTACGACCTCAAGTATCGCGGCAACTCCGCTGACTTCCTCGGCGAGACGCCGAAGCCGCCCGAGCTCATGCGCAACCGCCCCATCCAAGGGCGGGTCTACGCTTGCCGCGAATCCAATTACAAGTGGTTTGTCGACGACATCAAGAACCCGTACCGGACGCCTGAGGGCAAGCCGTTCCACTGGATCCGCATGCGCGTGCTCGGCGGGCGCTCGCTATCGTGGGGACGGCAGTCGTACCGCATGGGCAACATGGACTTGCACTGCGCGGACCGCGACGGGTACGGCGAGAACTGGGGGATCGACTACGAGGATCTCGTTCCGTACTACGAAACCGTCGAGCGCTTCATCGGCATCTCGGGCATCGCAGAGGGCTTGGAGCAGCTGCCCGACAGCGTCTACTTGCCTCCGATGCCCTTCCAATGCAGCGAGGTGCTGTTCCGCAACCGTCTCCGCAGCAGGATGGGACGCGTGGCGACGATCGGTCGCACGGCCATCGTCACGAAGCCGCACAACGGTCGGCAGGCCTGCCACTACTGCGGCCCCTGCGAGCAGGGCTGCGTGACCCACTCCTACTACAACAGCCCGACCACGACTCTCAAGGCCGCGCTCGACACCGGGAACTGCGATCTCGTGGTGGACGCCGTGGCGAGCCACGTTACCCGCGACGAGCGCACGGGGCGCGCTGAGGGAGTGGCCTATGTCGATCGGACCACGCGGGTGCCTCGCGAAGTCCGAGGGAAGGTCGTGCTTCTGTGCGCCTCCACGCTGGAGTCTACGCGGCTGCTGATGCATTCCGCGAAGTTCGGGCTGGACTTCGATTCCAGCGGAGTGCTTGGCCATTTCCTCATGGACCACATCAGCATGGGCGGCGCGATGGGGGTCATGCCGGAACTGCCCGCGAAGGCTTGGATGGGAACGCCCCAGCGCCCCAACGGAATCTACATACCGCGTTTCCGAAACATCGACCGCACGCAGACGGGCGGCATGATCCGCGGCTACGGCTACCAAGGCTTTTCCGGACCTTCGTTCAACCTAGCCGCCAGAGGTTTCGGAGCGCGGTTCAAGCAGGCAGTTCACGATGAGAGCTACTGGATGATGTTCCTAGGTGCCTTTTGCGAGTGCCTCCCGCGCTACGACAATTACGTGGCTTTGAGCGAGGACCTTCGCGATGCCTGGGGCCTTCCGACCTTGGAAATTCACTTCGAATGGTCGGACAACGAACTTGCGCTGTGGCGAGACGCTCAGGAGCAGGCCGCCGAGATGCTCGAGTCCACCGGGTACGTAAACGTGCAGAGGTTCGGCGAGCCTTCAATTGGCGGGTTCGCCATCCACGAGGTCGGCACCGCCCGTATGGGCACGGATCCGAAGAAGTCGGTCCTGAACACCTGGGCGCAGTCCCACGATGTGGACAACGTGTTCGTGACGGACGGAGCCGCCTGGGTCTCGATGGGCTGCCAGAACCCCACGCTGACGATGATGGCGATCACTGCCCGGACGGCTGACTACATCGCCGAGGAAGGGAAGAAGGGCCGCTGGGCCTAGCCCACTGCGCCCTCGGGCGCCCGGAAATCAACTTAAGGCACGCTCGGTCGCGAACTAGGCTCGCGATTCACATTCAAGTCCGCCTAGGTCGGCGACGCTGTCGCGACCGGGACCTGCAGTTCGCCCATTACGGCCACCCACAGACCTTGGAGGGTCCTGCGAGGAAGACCCCGGGCGTTGTCACGCCCAAACTCGATTTCTCCGTACGGCGGAGGGTGACGGATTGTCCAGCGGATCAGTCCTTGGCGGCGCCACGCCGAAACCAACATCGTCTGCGGGTGCTCTTGGTGGTGCCGGTCCGTAGTTCACTCGAGCCACGTACCGAGGGTCCCGTTCTCACCGCGCCGGTCCTTCGTCGCAATTGATTCGGCTCGCAGCGGGAAGTCACGAAACCGGAGCCAAGGCCTTGGGCCGCACTCGCGAGGGATCCGAGTCGGTGCCAATTGGATCCGACGAGACGGAATGCGCGAATTCTGTCCCCCGGATCTCCGGACGGCCTACCACACCCTGGACCAAGGCCAGGGAAGGACGCAGCGTTGACGGACCAGGCTGTTGCTAGACTAGCCGGAATGCTGCAAGCAATCACTCGGGACCGGGATGTCTACGACGCCGTCATCGTGGGATCCGGTGCCACCGGAGGCGTGGCAGCCTGGCAGCTCGCCTCGGCGGGCCTCAGGGTCTGCGTGCTCGAAGCGGGTCCCAAGATCGCGGACTCGGACTTCACCGAGCACGTCATGCCCTATGACCTCAAGTATCGGGGAAACTCCTCGAGTTTCGTCAGAGGGATTCCGAAGTCTCCCGAACTCATGCGCAACCGTCCTGTCCAAGGGCTGGTCTACGCCTGCAGGGAATCCAACTACAAGTGGTTCGCGGACGACATCAAGAATCCCTATCACACCCCGGAAGGCAAGCCGTTCCACTGGATCCGCATGCGGGTGCTTGGCGGGCGGTCTCTTTCTTGGGGGAGGCAGTCGTACCGCATGGGCAACATCGATTTCCACTGCGCGGACCGCGACGGCTACGGCGAGAACTGGGGAATCGATTACGAGGATCTCGTTCCGTACTACGAGAAAGTCGAGCGCTTCATCGGCATTTCGGGCATCCCGGAAGGTCTGGAGCACTTGCCCGACAGCGTCTTCATGCCTCCGATGCCCTTTCATTGCGGCGAGGTGCTCTTCCGGAACCGCCTTCGCAGCAGGATGGGGCGGGTGGCGACAATCGGTCGCTCGGCGATCATCACCAAGCCACACAACGGTCGACAGGCCTGCCACTACTGCGGCCCCTGCGAGCAGGGCTGCGTCACGCACTCCTACTACAACAGCCCGACCACGACCCTCAAGGCCGCGCTGGATTCCGGGAACTGCGACCTCGTGGTGGACGCCGTGGCGAGCCACGTTACCCGCGACCAGCGGTCGGGACGGGCAGCAGGCGTGGCCTACGTAGATCGGACGACCCGCGCGTCCCGCGAGGTGCGCGCAAGAGTTGTCCTCCTGTGCGCCTCGACCTTGGAATCAACGCGGCTCCTGATGCATTCGGCTAGGTTCGGGCTGGAATTCAACTCCAGCGGCATGCTCGGCCATCACCTCATGGATCACATCTACACGGGCGGTGCGGCCGGACTCATGCCGGAACTGACGGCGAAAGCGTGGACGGGAATGCCTCGGCGCCCAAATGGGATGTACGTGCCTCGCTTCCGAAACATCGACCGCCCGCATACGAACGGCCTGATTCGCGGCTACGGCTTCCAGGGGGGGGCTACACCTTCGTTCAACATGTCGGCGAAGGGCTTCGGTGCCAGCTTCAAGCAAGCGGTACATGACCAGAGTTACTGGTCGACCGGCTTGGGGGCTTGGTGCGAGTGCCTCCCGCGCTACGAGAACTACGTGGTTCTGAACGATGATCGTCGTGATGCTTGGGGCCTGCCGACCTTGGACATCCACTTCGACTGGTCCGACAACGATCTCGCGCTGTGGCACGACGCACGCGAGCAGGCGGCCGAAATGCTGGAGACGACCGGGCACAAGAGGGTGCGGATGTACGGCAAGCCGTCCGTGGGCGGGTTCTGCATCCACGAGGTCGGCACCGCTCGCATGGGCACGGATCCGAAGAAGTCCGTCCTGAACACTTGGACCCAGGCCCACGACGTCGACAACGTCTTCGTGACAGACGGGGCAGCCTGGGCCTCGATCGGATGCCAGAACCCCACGCTGACGATGATGGCGATCACTGCTCGAGCGTCCGATTACATCACAGAGGAAGGGAAGAAGGGCCGCTGGGCCTAACGCCTCGGCCCTACCGCGCGGGCTTTCCCTGAGTGGACTTCGCCCGCAGTTCTGGCAGCATGGCGTAGAGACGCTCCCAGGTGTAGATCCCCGTGGAGTGGTTGTCGCTCCAGAAGATCTGGATCGCGTAGCGGCCGACGGGCTCGATCTTGGTCGGGTAGACTAGAATGGGCAGGACACTCTCGGTGACGATGCGCCGTCCGGTCAGCTCGTCCACGCAGGTGGCGCACGGGCACTGCCCTCTCAGGAAGCGGGCGGGATACACGGCGCGCTCCTTCGTGCTCCAGAGGATTTCGACGTCGTGCGCGCCATGACGATTGATTTCGAGCGGTCGAGGATGGTCGGTCCGTGTCATGATTCCCTACCTGCAGTTTATGCAGAGCGCGTTGGCATGGTCGCTTGCCCAGGTGCCCGTTGTTGCCCGGCGCTAGCCGGGCCAAGGCCGCGCATTGCTCCGCACCGGGAAAGGTGTCAGCCAGATCGGGCCCCACCTCGGGCAGCAGGCCTCAGAGACTCAAGTGCTTGAACCTAAGGGAGTCGCGGAAATCTAAGGGTGTCTCGCGGGCAGAGTCGGATTCGAACATCCGTACGCTTTACGGATTCTTCCCATCCACGATGGGACAACGTCGCCGCCGTGACATTCGTACTACACGCAACTGCTGCTCTCGTCGCATCTCGCCTCGGCCCTACGTGGAGGGCTACAATGCCGATATGACCCATGCGAATGAACGCGTGCATCATCGTTGGACGCCGATTAAGGATCTCGAATTGCCCGCGGAGCTCGCAACGGCTGACCTCAAGGCCCTTGCTCAGGTCTGGCGCGACCAGCGCGACCGGTTGGATGGGCAGGATGCATACCACCAGTTCATGGAGCGCTTGAAGCGCGAATGGGCCATCGAGACCGGGTTAATCGAACGTCTTTACACCGTTGATCGCGGCATCACTCGAATGCTCATCGAACAAGGAATCAACGCAGCACTGATTCCGCATGATCGCGACGCGAATCCCGACTTGATCGTGGCGATGATCTCAGACCATAAGGCGGCCGTCGAAGGCGTGTTTGACTTCGTGAAAGGGCCACGGGAACTATCCACTAGCTACATTAGGGAATTATATATCTGAGTGCCGACAACGCCATGTCCGACTAGAACTGCTGTGAGCAGGGAGGTCGGTGTCGAGCTCGGGTCATGCGAGTGCGGCCGCGGCAGGCACGGAGGGGTGGGATCGTATCTGAATGGAGCCTGCCAGCGGATTGGACGAGGAAGGGACTAGAGAGGCCACCTCGCCTGCCCCGGTGGAACCCGGTTGGCGGTGGCAGGGCACCCCTTGCAAGCCCTGCGAGGGCCGAAGACAGCGGATCCCCGGCGCTCGACGGCCTGCATGGACGGTCCGGGCCGGACTGGGGTCGCGCCGGGGCATGCCGGATCCGGTGCGCCCCTCGTACCGAGCGTGAAGCGCGCGCCCGCAGCGGGCTGCCGCGCTCGGCGCGGCGGGCGCCGCTCAGGCCGCGACCGCGGCCTTGCCGGTCAGCTGCCGGTAGGTCAGCGTCCGGCCGACCAAGCCCCGCGCCATGCGCCGCATCCGTTCCGCCGTTGTTCCGCCGTGTCGCAGTCGCGGTCGTTGCGCCGTCCCGCGAACTCCGTGAGGTAGCGGCCGAGATGACGGACGCTCATCCGGTGATAGGTGCCGTACAGGCCGCGCTTGAACAGGGACCAAAACGATTCGATGCCGTTCGTATGCGCCGCCCCGCGCACGTACTCGCCGCCGGAGTGCCTGACGGCTTCGTGCGGGAACTCCTCCATGCCGGCGTAGGCCGCCGCCTCGTCGGAGTAGAGCTGCGCCCCCGGCGCGACGCGGGCGCGCACGAAGCCCTGCAGGTCGCCCTTGGCGGTGCCCGGCAGCGGCCGCGCGGCCACTGCGTTCGTGGCGCGGTCCCGCGCGCCCGCCACGGGCGTCTTGCCGACGGGCCCGCGCCCGGCGCGGGCCTTCTTGCTCTCGTGCTGGTTGCGCTCCTTGCCGCCGACGCAGGTCTCGTCCACCTCCACCGGGCCGACGAACAGGCCCTGATCCCGCTCCCGGCACGCGCGGATTGCGGTGCGCGAGGTGCCAGGCCGACTTCCGGCCGATTCCCAGGTCGCGGTGCAGCTTCATGCTCGAGACGCCCTTGATGCCGGTGGTCAGCAGGAACAGGGCGACGGCCCGGGTGCGGTAGCCGAGCTTGGTGTCGGCCATCACGCTGCCGGTGCGCACCGAAAAGCGCTTGCCGCAGCCGCGGCAACGGTACGGCATCGAAGGGTGGGCCGCGTCGGACTGCACGCTGGAGCCGCGGCAGTGGGGGCACGCGGGACCGTCCGGCCAGCGCATGGAGGCGAACCACTTTTCCGCGGATTCGTCATCGAGGAACATGGCGATCACTTCGATCAATGTGATGCCTTTACGGAACCACTTTCCGGGACCTGATTTCTTCATTTATGGCATCCCATACTGGAACTATTCTACCAAGAAACACCACAGAATATCAACGGAAATTCGGAAGAAATATGAAATCTTATAATGGCTTGATAATTTGCCGACTTGATTCCCTCGGCACTCAGATATATAATTCCCCTACATTAAGGAGTTACACGCCCTAATGACGAGACATCAGGAGACAGTCGAAGTTATTGACTCCCTCGGTAGAACGACATCGGTTGCGCTTATTCGCGGCGACTACAAGCGGCTGCTCAATAACCCGAGACGCCCAGACGGCACCATTCACCAGTACTGCCCTCCGGAACAGGTCGAATCAGAGATGGACCGGTTGATTGCCATGCATCGGCTGTATGGCGAGATCGCTCCTGAGGTTGAAGCAGCTTGGTTGCATCACCGGTTCACGCAGATCCACCCGTTTCAAGACGGCAATGGACGGATCGCTCGCGCTCTGGCAACTCTGGTGTTCATCAAGGCTGGCTGGTTTCCTCTAGTGGTGCGGGATCGAGATCGGGCGAAATACATAGAATCATTGGAAATCGCCGATGATGGAGACCTAAATCTGCTGATCAAGTACTTCGTATTTCTCCAGAAGAGCCACGTTATCCACACTCTAAATATTGTCAAAGACGTCCGTAAATCGACCCGAATTTCCGAGACGATAGCCTCGATACGGTGACAACTGCAACAGAGAAAGAATTCGACAATCGCGGAGTGGGAAGCCGCCAAGCCCATCGCTGCGACGCTACGGGATCATGCTGAACGTCGGTTGACCGCAGTGGCAGACGACTTGGAGCGCGAAATGTCCGAAGTCCTCGACCACTGGAGATTCTTTGCCAACGGCGCGTCGGATGTCAGCAACCGCAGCCACTACTACCGACTTCAGATCATACAGACCGCGAGAGAACTAGGTTATCTTGCGAATCTACAGGTTTACCGGGCTTGGGCTCGGATGGCACTGTGCGACACTACCCAAACCGAGATATTGATCTCGTTCCACGGGATCGGACGAGAATTCCAAGGCGTACTGTCCTGTTCTTCGTTGTGGTTCCAGCGTGTGGTATCGGAGGGAGTCCAGCGGGAAATTGGCCCGGTGATTTCATTGACAGACGGCGTTTTCCTGATCAACTACAAGGAGTTTTTGGACGAAGCGAGGGAGCGATTCTCCGATTGGCTAGACGATGCTATCGTCCGCAGCATCAAGCTGTGGCAGGAGACGGCACTCTAGCGGCGGCCCGACGAGCGTGTGAGGTTGAGCGTGTCACGGGCTCCGGATGCCAAGCGTCGACGGTCTCCAGACCAGCGCAGTTCTGCTCGCTGAAGTTTCTGTGTTCGCGGCGGTTGTCGCTGAATCCTCACGAGCCAATGGACAGGGAAATCGCGCCGGTCTAGATGGTTCCGCCTCCGGTGCATCTTTCCGGTTAGGCCGGAGTGCATTCGACAGCGAGCGGACGCCTGTGTCGAGGGCCTTTGCCCGCATTCCCACCGTGTGGGAATGCGGGGCGCGGCCAAGCGATTGGTTGGCCGGAGAATCGTGCAGCACCCAAGATCCCCAATCCTAGCCGGACTCCTCTGCATCGAAGCGCCCCAGATCCATTCTGCCTGCTTGCGCCTCACCGTGGCAGCTCTCGGTTGGCGAGCCTTCTGCGTCTCGGTCGCGACTCTAGTCTGGGCGCGGCCCGAGGCCACGACTTCAATGCCGGATCACTGCTCCGTGGATGCATTCCGGTCTCCCCGGGCGCCCTTGTAGTTGGTGGCTTGCCAGCTCGGGCGTCCGATCGCCCTCGGTGCCTCTGCTACGGTACGGTGTTAGTCCCGAGGGGTGGCCGTGTCCCGCGGACCTCCGGTCTCCCGACGACGAACGCCAGACATGCAAGGCCAGGGCAAGGCCGGCGCCTGCAATCCTCTTGCCGATGTGCGCCTGCCAGCCAGCGCGCAGAAACTGCTCGACTTGGTCTATCCGACTCTGCATACATTCCTTGGCGCGAAGAGGCTGTTCCTTGGCGGAGGGACCGCGTTGGCGGCCCGATGGAAGCACCGGTTGAGCACTGATATCGACCTGTTCCTGCTGGAAGATGATCCGGAATCTCTGTATTCCGAGCGGCAAGGCCTCTTGCGAGATGTCGTCCGAACGCTTCCGGGCTTCGTGTGCGCCAGCTTCGACAGGGACTATGCGGAACTCCAGTTCGACGAGCCGCTGGGCTCGGTTTCGTGGATGCGTTCCGTATCGCTAACGGCGAATCCCATCTCCCGCCAAGTCGCGCACGGCACGCGAATCCGCTTGGAGTCCGTTTCCGAGATTCTGGCGAAAAAGCTCGTCCATAGAATGGCTCGCAGGGGCGATTTTCCTGCCCGGGACGTGTACGACCTCGCATGGGCCGCCATGCACTGTCGGGGAGCACTCACGGATGCGGTGAATGCTCTCACCGGACCGGAACGAGAGCTGCTAGCGTACAACCTAGCGTCGCTCCCTGTGAGCTGGTACTCCAGCCAGTCCGGGCGGCCGCTGGTCGAGCCCGCCGATGCGAATCTAGCGGCGCGATCTGCATCGGTTGCGGTTGAAGGTCTGCGGTCCCGGGGAATCTGGGTCTTCCGATGAGACTCGATGGGATGGTCTGCTTGGGTGCTCTAGACTTGAACGCCGTTCGTGCGTACTTCCGGTCCCCTCGCCCGGTTCCAGGGCACCGCATGCCGACAGACGAAGAACTCGTCGCAGAGCGGGAACGGCGGATCGTCGAGCACTATGTCAGGTGTGGCAAGAATCCCGATGAGGAGCTGCGCGGGGATCGCAACTGCGTCTTTGGCCCCCCGGGCAACCCTCCGCCTCGTCCCGGCACGCTCTTGACGGGAGAGCCGACGCTCGAACCCCCGCCATTGGAATGGTTCGTTCATCCGCGTGCTCTGCGTCGGCCGTCATCGCGACCAACCCCGTCGCACCGCTTCCTGAGCACTTTGCTTCGGAGGCACATGGCGGGCGTCGGTGCCTGCCCTTCCACGGACGGAATGGCGGCCGTTCTGTGCAAGCCGCGCCCCGAAAGCGACGAGCGCTTCCTGCTGCACGAGCTTTTCGTTTGCGCGAAGCCCGAGAGCCTCCTGCGGCTGGCATTGGAGGAAGGCCTGAGCCTTTACGAACTCGCCCGTGCGGTGCGTCACGCGGGAGTTCGGGTCCGACTGCTCTCGCGTACGCTGGAGAGGTTCGCCGTCCGGCCGGTGGAAGGCGATCCGCGCTTCCCTCCGCGAACCGTCTTGTCATGGATGGGCTTTCGCGGGACATACGATCGGCGTTCTTGAAATCATCATGCGCTTGATTTCGTACCGGGCAAGCCGACCGCGGTCGCGACGAGCTTGCCCTCACGGTGGACCGAGCCGGCGAGCACCCAAGCGCCGAACCGGAGAGAGCCGACTCCAGGCCGGACTCGCCGATTCTTCCAGCCAGTTCGGCCCGGCAGGCAGCAACCGCGCGTGTCCGCGCGGAGCCGCGCGACCGGAGCACCGTCCCGATTCGAGATCGCCCTAGCCGGCTCTTAGCTCAGTAGTCCTTGAAGGGGCCTCTCGGTGCCGCCTCCGCCATGTCCCGGACCCATTCCCGGTAGCGGCGCTCCAAGCGCTTCCGGACTTGCGGCAGCTTGGCGCTGAGGTCGTTCGATTCGCCCAGATCCTCGGACAGGTCGAACAGGCCTCCCCCGCGGCGCGAACTGACCAGCTTCCACTTGCCCACGCGCGCGCCGTACTCTCCCTGGCGTTCCCAGAACATCGTCTCGCGCCTTGACGTCTCCTCGCCGCGGATCGTCGCGAGCATGTCGAATCCGTCGAGTTCGACTCCGTCGGGGAGCTCGGCGCCGGCGGCCCGGGCGAGCGTAGGAAACACTTCGAGGCCGCTCAGGAATTCGTCGCTGACCGTGCCGGGCTCGATCTGCCCGGGCCAGCGCACGATGAACGGCACACGGACGCCACCCTCGAACATCTGCCCCTTGCGCCCGCGCAAGGGGCCCGAATCCCCGGCGCCTCCGGCCCCGTTGTCGGACACGAAGATGACGATCGTGCTGTCGCGGAGGCCGTGTTCGTTCAAGCGGTCCAGGATCCTCCCGATGGAGGCGTCCATGCACGTGACCGCGGCCATGAACTTGTGCCGCTTCTCGGCGGCGAGCCCGTCCGGGGAAGCGTACTTGTCCAGGCACACGCCGGGTGCCTGCACGAACCCGCGAATGCCGCGGTCCAGGCTGGACGCGCCGTGGGGGGCGTTGTACGAGAGGTAGACGAAGAATGGCTCGTCGTGGTGCTGGTCGATGAATCGCAGCGTCTCCCGCTCGAACAGGTCGGTCGTGTACTTGCCCCTGTCCTCCTGAGTCGGAGCGTTGCGGCGGTACATCGACGGCGTGCCGTAGCGCTCGTGGGTCCAGTAGTCGATGCCGGTGTTGACGAAGCCGTAGAAGTCGTCGAACCCCCGCTGGGTCGGGAGGAATCGCTTCAGCGAGCCGAGATCCCACTTGCCGAAGACTGCGGTCGCGTAGCCGGCCTCGGAGAGCAATTGCGACAGCAGAACCTCTCTGGTGTCCATCCCGAGGATGCGCTCGGGGCTGATGGCGTATTCGTATGCGGGGTAGCGGTAGCCGTCGTTGACCCGGTCGTTGCGGAAGTTGTCGTACGTCCCGTTGCGCTGCGGGTAGCGCCCCGTCAGGAGCGCGCCCCTGGACGGCGTGCAGACGGGAAACGCCGCGTAGTAGCTCGTCAGCCGGGCTCCCTCCGCAGCCAGTCGGTCGAGGCGCGGGGTCAGGATATCCGGACTGCCCATGGACCCTAAGTCCATGTAGCCCTGGTCGTCCGAGACGATGAGCAGGATGCTGGGAGGGCGGGCCGCGAGCGCCGTCGCGAGCGCGAGCGCCGCTGTAGCTAGGCGAAGGTACATCGCGGCCATTGTAAGACCCCGTTTCACGGTGCTGGCTGCGCGCCGCCCGCGCCGCGCGCCAGCGCGGCCTCTCGCGTGAGCCGCAGCACGTCCTCCATCGCGTTGCGCGGCAGGGCGGTGAGCACGGGCCGCAGCATCCAGCGCAGGGCTTTCGGAATGCCGCGAGTGAGCGTGATCGCCCGGTACTCCGCGACCGTGCCCTCCTTCGTCTGCGCAAAGCGCCAGAAGACGCGCATCCGCCACAGGAAACCGCTGTCGTCGCCGACCGGGCGGAGAGACTCGCCCGGCTTGCCGGGGCGGACCACCTCGCGGATGCTGGTGCTGCGCGAGCGGCCCCACCAGCGCCCGTCGTCGATGCGCGCGAATTCCGCGGCATGCTCGGTCTCGAGGACCGCCGTCAGCACGTTGCGCGCCAGCATCCGCATCGCGACGCGGTACTTTCCGCCGTCGCGAGACAGAATCCGCGACCGGACGACCATCGGCGCGTATGTTGTCGCGTGACTGTCGTAGGAGGTGACGCTGTCAACCACCTGTTCCACCCTAGCGCCGGGAACTAGCGCGGCGGCGGTCCAGTCGTGAATCAGCCCGCCCGGCACGTCGAGGTAGCCGATCTCCAGCGACGCGGCCACGGCGATTTTCCCTTGCGACACCGCGTCGGCGCGTCTCGGGTCTTCCCACACGCGAAGGAAGCGAGCCTCGCCGCTCAGTCGGCTCTCGAAATCCCGGTCCGCCGTCCGAGCGTGCTCCTCGAACGCCCTGACCGTCTCGGGCTGCAGCTTCGCTTGGGCGGGGGAGGGGCGGGGCGCCACGGCCAGCGCGAGGCAGGCAACGAGCGAGGCCGGGAGGAGCGAGCGGCGCCGCGAGCCGGTCCCGGCGGCGCCGGTCGGGCGCGAGTGCGATGCGGCCGAAGCGCTCAACGGGCGGGGACGGCCTTCAGGTAGCGGCGCGCTTCCTGCATCACCAGCGGGGACAGCCAAAGCGTAGAGACCATTGTCGGGATCGCCATGAAACCGTACATGCCGTCGATGAAGTCGAGGACCGTGGTCAGCGATCCCACCGCCCCGATGGTGATGGCGGCCACGTAGATGTACTTGTAATGGGCCTGCCGCTGGGCACCGACGAGGAAGCCGAGAGACTTTTCTCCGTAGTATCCGCATGTCAGGACCGTGCTCACGGCAAAGAACACTACGCACAGGAGGAGGATGTAGATTCCGATGCCCGGCAGAGCCTGCTCGAAGGCGGCCGCGGTGACCGTCACGCCTTCGCTCCCCGCATCGAGCCAGGTTCCCGTGCCGAGAATGATCAACGCCGTCGCGCTGCAAACGAGCAGGGTGTCGATTATCGGCCCGAGCATGGCCACCAGTCCCTCGCGCACCGGTTCGTCGGTCTTGGCCGCCCCGTGAGCCAGAGCTTCGGACCCGATGCCGGCCTCGTTCGAGAAAGCGGCGCGTCGCACGCCCGTGACGATCACCGTTCCTAGCGCGCCGCCGGCGACCGCATGGCCGGAGAAGGCATCGGTCAGGATCAGGGCCATCACCTCCGGGACCCTCTCGAGATTCAGGGCGATGATCAGCAGGGCGGTTCCGAGATAAAGCGCGACCATCGCGGGCACGAGCTGGGCAGCCACCCTCCCGATGCGCCGAATCCCTCCGGACAGCACCCATCCGGCCAGCGTAGAGACAGCGAGTCCGACTGCCAGGTTGAACTTCCACGGGCTCGACGGATCCGCGACGAGGCCCGTCGGAATCGCGATGGTGTCCCGGAGAATCTGCGTCAGCTGGTTGGCTTGGAACATCGGCAGGGTCCCGCATAGCGCGCATGTCGAGAAGAACACCGCGAGAGGCCGCCAGCGCCTGCCGATGCCGTAGACGATGGCGTACATGGGACCGCCTTGCATGACGCCCTCGCTGTCTGGCCCGCGAAACTGGATGGCCGCCGTGCAGGTGAAGAACTTCGTGGCGATGCCGGCGATCGCGCATACCCACATCCAGAAGATCGTGCCAGGGCCACCGGTCTGGATCGCGACGGCAACGCTGGCGATGTTACCCATGCCGATGGTCCCCGCGAGAGCGCTGCTCAGAGCTTGGAAGTGCGAGATTTGGCCCGTGTCCGACGGGTTGTCGTACTTGCCTGCGAGCACCCGCAGGGCGTGCGCGAGATGCCGGAACGGCAGCAGGCGCGAATACAGGAAGAAGTAGCAGCCCCCTCCCAGAAGGAGCACCAGCAGCCAAGGGCCCCAGGCGAGCCTCGCGAACCCGTCGGCGACGGCGGCGACCGCGTCCATCGTTCAAGGATAGGGGAGCGCGCCCGGCCACGTCCCGGCGACTCGGCGGCGGGATTCGCGTAGACTCTTGGCGGGAGGTCCGTCATGCGCGAAGTCGTACAACGCTACCTGTGCGGGAAGCTTTCGAGGAGGGGCGTCTTCGAGCGCCTCGTGGCGGCTGGCTTCACGGCCGTCGCCGCCGAATCGGTGCTTCGCCCGATGGAGGCCGCCGAGGCCGTTCTGGGACAGGACGGGGACGGCAGTTCCCGGGTCAGCGGCAGCGGCGGGGAGGCCGTGGTCGAGCAGATGAAGGCGGCGGGCGTCGAGTACCTGTTCACCAACCCAGGCTCGTTCGAGGTCGGGTTCTTCGACGCCTTCCTGGACCAGCCCGGCATGCAGCTCATCCTCGGCCTGCACGAGGGACTGGTGGTCTCGATGGCGGACGGCTACCACCGGGCCAGCGGCAAGCCCGCCTTGCTCAACCTGCACGTCGTTGCCGGCACTGCCCAAGCGGCCGGCCAGATGTACAACGCGGCCAAGGACGGCTCCGCGCTCGTCGTTACAGCGGGCCTCAACGACAACGAGATGTGGAGCGACGAGGCCGTGCTGGCGCCGAGCCCAGGCTACGACCAGAAGGAGATCAACCGCCAGTTCACGAAGATTTCGTGGGAGGCGCGCGAGCCCCGCTCGCTGGCCCTGATGCTGCGCCGGGCGTTCAAGACGGCGGTGGCTGCTCCCGGAGGGCCGGTGTACCTGGCGATAGCCCATCACGCCCTCGAGGCGAAGGGCATCGAGGCAGACGTGTATCCGGGCGCGAGATTCCTCGGCCGCGCGCGCCCGCGACCGTCGCGGGACGGCGTCGAGCGGGCGGCGCGCATGCTGGTCGAGGCTTCGAACCCGGTGCTGGTCGTGGGCGACGAGGTTTGGAGGTCCGGCGCGCAGGACGACCTGATCCGGCTTTCCGAGACCCTCGGGCTGCCCGTAACCAACAACGGGCAGGGCTTCGCGAACTTCCCGTCGCACCACCCGCACAATGCGGGGCGCTTCCGCATGAACGCGGCGGGCCCGGCCGCGGACCTGCTGGTCATGCTCGGGGCCGAGGACTTCGGCGGGCGCGTGGTCCCCGCCGAGGCCGAGGCGCCGGTCGCGGCGCGCTTCGTGCGCTTGGGGATGGACGGCGGCAACATGGGCCGGAACTACCCCGTCGACGAGCCGCTCGTGGCCGATGTGCGCGACGGGATACGCGATCTGATCGATGCCGTGGAGTCGATCACCACCGCTGAGCGCCGCGCCAGAATCGCCGAGCCGCGCGCCAGCGCCCACCGCGAGCGCTACGAGGAGCGCTTGGCCGCGGCGGACGCCGCCGCCAAGGCCGCCGCCGGCCGTTCGCCGATCCACCCGGACGAGCTCGGCGCCGCGCTTGGCCGCGGGATCGCCCCCGGCTCGATCCTCGTCGGCGAGAACCTGACCGCGAACCACGCCCACGTGCGGCAGGGTCACCGCGAGGGCGAGACCGCCTGGATCACCGCCTCCGGCTTCGGCCTGGGCTGGGGCGTCGGCGCGTCAACGGGCGTCAAGCTGGCCTCGCCCGGCCGCGAGGTCGTCTGCTCGATCGGCGACGGCGCGCTGATGTACAGCGCCGCGGGCTTCTGGACGCAGGCCCGCTACGAGATCCCCGTCCTGACGGTCGTCTCCAACAACCGCAACTACCAGACGGTCCGGCACGCCTACCACCGCTACCGCGGCAAGATGGTGGAGCGGAACAAGTACACCGGTATGTACCTGGGCGATCCCGACATCGACTTCGTCAAGCTGGCCGAGTCGCAGGGCGTGGCCGGCGAGCGGGTGGAGCACGGCAGCCAGCTGGACGCGGCTTTCCGGCGCGGCCGGGCGGCGCTGCGGGACGGTCGCGCCTACCTGATCGAAGCGAACGTGGCGCGCGTCGGTGGCGGAGCGGACTCGACCTGGCACCAGAGGTTCAGCTTGGCCGAGCGGGAGCGAACCGCCTGAGGCGAGGGGGGCCGCCGGGCTACTCGGCCCAGGAACCCACCATGCCCCGGACATCCGCCTCGCTGTAGCGGCCCCACGGGCGGTAGTCCTGGTGGGCGAGCATGTCGACCATGGCGAACGGGCCCGACTCGATGCCGCCTGGCGGCACCTCCTCGCCGGCGATCCACGCGATCGCGTTGAGGACGAGCTTGCGATAGCCGGGGTGCGCCCAGTTCCAGTGGACGTGACCGCCGGTGAAGCCGAAGCCCCTTCCCCCGTTCGGACGCTCGCTGGCCCACATCAGCGTCTGGATCTCGCGCCGCTCGACCGCGGCGCGGGCGTAGGGATTGCCGGAGGCCGGCCCGTCCGGACGGCTCATCGACTCCTTCGGCGGCACTGCCTGCAGGATCGGCGTGATGCCCCGCATCCCGGCGCGGAACCGCATTTGGAAGTACCACTCGTCGTTGATCTCGAACGGCTCGACGCCCCTGGCGATCGGGTGAGCCTCCGCCAGCTTCACGTCCCGGAGCGTCCAGTGCGGATTCACCGACCACCAGCGCTCGAAGTACCCGCCGATCCAGTCGAGGAACTTCGCGCCCGGCTCGCCCTCGGGGACCTCCACGGCAAAGTGGATCGCGCCGATGCCGGCCCGGCGCGCCGCCAGCGCGTCGATTTGGCCCATCGCGCCCAGCCACGGATGCCTCATGCCGCCGTTGCTGTACAGCACCACGGCGTCGGCGTTGTCCAGCGCGGTCGGGTCCTCGGGATGCCCGTCGAAGTAAGCGACCGAGTGGATGCTGGGATAGCCCTGTCGGAGCGCGCGCATCAGCAGCTTGATGCCCGCGGTGTGCTCGTGGGACCCGTAGCCGTGGCTCTTGACGCCTCCGATGAACACGACCTTCCGGCCCTGGGCCATCTCGAGCCGCTTCAGCTGGATGTTACGGAACTTCACCGTCATGGGCGGCCCGCGGTGGACTTGCAGCCCGACCAGGCCCGAGACCGGCGCAGCGGGGTCGTCGTCGATAACGTCCACCATCACGTGCCCGTTGATCTTGTGGATGTAGTGGTTGCCGCGGGCGATCACCTGGAAGCTGTTCCAGCCGTCCAGGCGGATCCGCTTCTGCAGCTCGGCCGGGTCGCCGACGCTGCCGACGACTTGGGGCTTGCCGTCGGCGCCGATCCGGACCTTTTCCCCGCGTCGCGCGAGGATCCTCCTCGACCGCTCCCCGTACAGGCCCCCGGTATGCCTCTCGCCCGCCTCGAAGTCCGCTTGCAGGCCCCCTAGGATGTGCTGGCCCCATTCGCGGGGCTTCTCGACGCTCCGGTACTGCACGCCCGAGTTGCCTCCGTCCATCCAGTACTCGAACTTGAGCTCGAAGCTGTCGACGGTCCCTTGCCGCCAGATCAGGAAGGAGTTGGCCGGAATCGGATCGTCCGCGGTGGTCCGGCCCACGATCGCGCCGTCCTCGACCGTCCAGAGCCTAGGGTCGCCCTCCCACCCCTTCAGGGAGACGCCGTCGAAGATGGGCACGAACCGGCCTGCGGGGGGCGCGGCCGGCAGGGCGGCGGCTAGCGCGAGCCCCGCGAGCAGCAGCTTGGTGCGTGGATGGAACATGGTCGCAGAGTACTCCGGGTGACGCGAGAGACGGTGCCCGTATCATAGCCTGACCCGGGCGCGTCCGGCCCGCTACTGCAGGGCGAGCTCGGGACCGGCCGGGGGCGCGAGCGGCTGTCCGCCGGACAGCGGCTGGCTGAGGGGCAGCGCGAACCAGAACGTGGACCCCTCGCCGGGCTCGCTGCGGACCCAGACCGTGCCCTTGTGCGCCTGCACGAGGTGCTTGACGATTGCCAGCCCCAAGCCCGTGCCTCCCAGTTCCCTCGACCTGGCCTTGTCAACCCGGTAGAAGCGCTCGAAGAGCCGCGGAATGTGCTCCTTGGAAATCCCGATGCCGGTGTCGCGCACGTAGAACTCCAGCCGCGTCTCGCGGCGCTCGACGCCGACGGAGATCCGCCCTCCCTCCGGGGTGTACTTGGCGGCGTTGTCGAGCAGGTTGCCGAGGACTTGCTGGACCGCGCTCGCGTCGCACTCGACTGTGATGTCGGTATCCACGCGCCCCACGGTCAGGGCTAGCGACTTGCGCTCCAGGACGGGCCGCATCTCGTCGGCCGCCATCCGCAGGAGCTTGCTCGCGGCTTGGCTGCGGTACTCGAATTCCCGCGCCTGAAGCTCGATCTGCGAGAGGGTCATCAGGTCCGAGGTCAGCTGGGCGAGGCGGCGCGCGTTCTGCCACAGGATCCGCACGAAGCGCTGGTTGTTCTCGGTGTCGTGGATCGCACCGTCCATGAGCGTCTCGGCGTAGCCCGTTATCGACGCCAGCGGTGTCCGCAGCTCGTGCGAGACGTTGATCACGAAGTCGCGGCGCATCCGGTCGAGACCCTTGAGCTCGGTCACGTCGTGGAACACCGCCGCCACCGCCCGAATGTTGCCCTTGCGGCTCTTGATCGGGGCGCACGAGACGCGCCACGAGCGCTGAACGGGCTCTTGCACGGACAGCTCGGTCGAGTAGGCCTCCCCGTGCTCGATGGAGTGATGGAAGATCTCGGGGATCCGCTTGTTGCGCCAGCGGTCGAGCGAGGAGTTGGTCCGCAGCTCCTCGTCGGGGAACATGCGCTTGATGGCGGGGTTGTACAGCACGACGTGGCACCTGCGGTCCACGACGAGGATGCCCTCGCCGAGTCCGTTGACCGCGATCGCGAAGCGTGATCGCTCCTCCTGGAGTTGGTTGAACGTGGAGCGCAGCTTGGCCGCCGTGGTCTGGAGGCTGAGAGCAAGGTCGTTGAGCTCCCTCAGGTCGCCGCGCTTCGAGATCGACGCGTCAATGTCGAAGTTGCCCTTCGCGATTTCGTTCGAGAGGGACACGAGGTTCGAGAGCTGCGAGGAAATGCGCCGCGCGTACCAGGCGGTCGCCAGCAGCAGCGGCGCCACGATGAGGAGGATCACCGTGGAGATCCCGTTGCGGCTGGCAGCGACGAGGGCGTTCACCTCCTCGAGTGGCAGGGCGAGACGCACTGCGCCTCCGCCGGCCATGGGGGCGGCGACGTACAGGAAGTCCGTTCCGACGGTGCTGCTGAACCGGCGGCTGACCGATGTCCGCCCGCGCAGCGCCTCGACGAATTCCGGGCGATTGGCGTGGTTCTCCATCCGGGCCGGGTCGGCGTTGGAGTCTGCGAGCACCGCGCCTTCCGGAGCGATGACCGTCAGGCGGGCTTGGGCGCGCCGGGCGAGCTCCGTCGCCATTGCTTGGTACTGCCTCGCCTCCGTGCCCTGCAGTGCGGTCTCCACGAGGCGCGCCTTCTCGGAGAGGCTCTGCTCCAAGCCGCGCTCGAGATGTCCGCTGGTGATCTCCGTGACGAGCAGCAGCACGGCGACCGCCGTGACGGCCAGCGGGAAAATTGTGACGAGCCCGAGTTTGAATAGGATGCGGGCGGTCATTCTGTCGGGATGTCGAAACGGTAGCCGAAGCCCCGCACCGTGTGCAGCCATTGAGGCCGTTTCGGATCCGTCTCGATGTGCTCCCGCAAGCGCCGGATATGCACGTCGATGTTGCGGAGGGTGATATGGGACCGGCCGTTCCAGATCTCCCCGATTAGCTGCTGCCGCGTGTAAGCCTTCCCTGGGTTCTCCGCGAGGAATCTGAGCAGGGAGAACTCAGTCGCGGTCAAGCTCAGGGTGCGGCCTTCCCGTCTCGCCCGACGGGCGTTGAAGTCGATCTCGAGTCCCTGCGCGGCGAGGACGTTGCGGTCGCCGCTGCCGTTCCCGCGACGCAGGTGGGCCTTGATCCGCGCCAGCAGCTCGCGCGGGCTAAACGGCTTCGTGATGTAGTCGTCGCCGCCGATCTCGAGGCCGAGGATGCGGTCGATCTCCTGGCTGCGAGCGGTCAGGAACAGCACCGGGATGCCCGCTGTCGCCGGATCCGCGCGCAAGCTCCGGCAGAAGTCGAAGCCGTCGCCGTCAGGCAGCATGACGTCCAGCAGGATCAGGTCCGGGCGGTCCCGCTGGACCGCCCCCATGACCCCCTCGAGGCGATGGAAGATCACGGTTCTGTAGCCGCTCTTGCCTAGGTTGTATTCCAAGAGCGTGCAGAGATCCCGGTCGTCCTCTACGACGATGACGGTCTGCGGCATGCAATTCCTCCGCCATTATAGGACGCCGAGGCCGACCCTGCTCCGCGGCCTCCGGGTTGCCTGCCGTGCGAATCCCGCGTCCCGGTCGCACCCGGAAGTACCATAGGAAGGTCGCGCCGCTCGGCGGCGCGACGGCAGCACATTACATGAGACTCAAGGGCAAGGGCGCGATCGTCACCGGAGCGGGCAGCGGCATCGGCGAGGCCGTGGCTAGGTGTTTCGCCGCGGAGGGCGCCGAGGTAGTCACGACCGGGCGCACCCTCGCCAAGCTGGAGCGTTCCAAGGCCGCGAGCGGCGCAGCGGGCGCGAGGATGCACCCCCGCGCGATGGACGTCGGCGAGGCCGATGCGGTCGCGGAGACGGTGGACTGGGCGCTGCGGCGGCTGCCGCAGATCGACATTCTAGTCAGCAATGCGGGCACGAACGTGCCTCGCCGGGCTCTCTCCGAACTCAGCAAGGATGACTTCGACCGAGTCATCCAAGTGAACCTGAACGGGCCCTTCTACTTGCTGCAGGCCGTGCTGCCGGGAATGCGCGAGCGCCGGGATGGCGTCGTGATCACGGTCTCCTCCATCGCCGGCGTGCGTACGTCGGTGATTGGCGGGCCGAGCTACAGCGCGAGCAAGCACGGGGTGCGCTCGCTCAGTCTCGCGACTCACTTGGAAGAGGGGCCGTGCGGCATCCGCTCCTGCGTGATTTGCCCCGGCGAGGTCAACACCCCTATCCTTGACCGCCGTCCGGTGGTGCCGCCCGACGACTGCCGGGCGGCCATGCTGCAGCCGGAGGACGTGGCGCAGGCCGCGCTCTTGGTCGCGACGCTGCACCCGCGGGCATGCATCCCGGAATTGGTCATCACGCCGACGAATCAGGCGTTCTCCTGACGAGTCGGGGCTCCCCTGAGTGGTCGGGTGCGGCGGCCGGGCCGCGAAGGGAACGCCTCGGTCGCCTGCTCCGGCCCGCAACCGGTTGCCGGCCCGCCCGCCGGCCTAGCGAACGTCCAGGAATCCCCACCCGGGATCGCTCTCACGCGGGTCGGGTTTGGGAGCCGGCGGCTTGGGCTTGGCCGCCGGAGACTCGGCCTTCGCACGCGCCGGAGCCGCCGTCGCGGGTTCCGACTCGGCCTCGGGCATTGCATCCTGCGATGTCCAGTCGGATTGGAATTGCTTGCCGGGCTTGAAGCGTACCGTCATGCTGGACGGAATGGGAACTTCTTCACGAGTACGCGGGTTGCGCCCGATGCTCGGCTTGCGGCGGCGGACTTCGAATACGCCGAATCCGCGTAGCTCGATGCGCTCGCCTTCAATCAAAGCGTCCTTGATTAGATCCAGCATCGAGTCCAATGCGACCTCCGCCTGAAGCTTGCTGAGTCCGGTCTCGGACGCTATGCGGCGGATTAAGTCGGTCTTGATCATCGGAGCGGAGCGGCGGCTCGCCTAGAGTGCTTATGCTAAGGCTGATTCCTCGCGCATGTCAACCGGGACGGAGGCCGCCGCCGCCGGTCCGTCGGCGCGATGCCCGTCGGCGCTCTGAGATGTTCCGATTCCTGCGAGCCGAGGTCGCGAGTGCTTGGGCGTCGCGGGTGTGCTACCATGTGGGCGCTCGTAGGAATGGTGCGGACTGGCCGGGCAGTCGGCGGGCCGTGCGAGGAGCCCCGCTGAGGGAGACGCTGATCGACTGGGACTGTGCGCCGCGGCGTGCCCGGGCTTACCTGCCGTCGCTGGGCGTTCCGGTGCGACACTGCGAGCAAGGGGGATAGTATTTTCCGGAGACGTTACCGCCCGATTCGCCGGGTCAGACGACAGAATGTCAACGAGACGATTCGAGCTCGCGAGGTGCGAGTTGTCTTTCCAGACGGCCAGACGCAGGTCATGCCGACCAGCGAGGGGATCCGTCGAGCCAAGGAGCTGGGGCTGGACTTGGTGCTGGTCTCCCCGACGGCCCAGCCGCCGGTCGCCAAGGTCATCGACTACGGCGAGTACTCCTACCTCGAGAAGAAGAAGAAGAACGAGGCCAAGAAGAAGCAGCACCGCATCGAGGTGAAGGAGGTCAAGTTCCGTCCGAACACGGACCAGCACGACTACGAGTTCAAGAAGAACCACGCGCTGCGCTTCCTCAAGGAGGGGAACAAGGTCAAGGCGACGATCTTCTTCCGGGGCAGGGAAATCACCCACGCCAATATCGGGGAGCGGATTCTGCGAGACTTGGCCGGCGACGTGGCGGAAGTGGGCAGCCCGGAGACCAAGCCTCGGATTGAGGGGCGGACCATGAGCATGATGATCGGGCCGCGCAAGGACTCGCGACCGCCCAGGAACGCCGCCGAGGCGCAAAGGCCGCCCCCGTCGGCCGCGGTGCCGTCCCAGCCCCTGCGTCCGGTGTAGGCCCGCGCGGAGTCGGGTTGCCAGCCATGCGGGCAGGACTGGCTGCCGGGCTGCTGCTAGTCCAAGCGGCGTTCGCCCAGGACGGCGACGGGGCGATCCGGCTCGTTGTCCGCGGCGACGACTTCGGCTACGTCCACTCGTCGAACGAGGCCATGCGACGGGCCTTCGATGAGGGCATCATGACCTCCGCGAGCGTGCTGGTGCCGGCGCCGTGGTTCGCGGAGACCGCAGCCATCGCGAGGCAGCGGCCCGAATGGAGCCTGGGCGTCCACTTGACGATCACGAGCGAGTGGAACCGCGTGCGCTGGGGGCCGCTCGCGGCGGTCGCCGCCGTGCCCAGTCTGGTGGCGCCGGACGGCCGCTTCTGGGGCCGGGGCTACGGTCGGCTGCAGCCCGCCGACTGGCCCGAAGGGAGCGCCCCTTGGGCGCGGCACTCTCCCGATCCGGGCGAGGTCGAAACGGAGTTCCGGGCGCAGATCGAGCATGCCCTGCGCGCGGGGCTCGGCCTGGACTATCTCGATTGCCACATGGGGCTCGCCTGCCGCGAGGAGCTCCTCCCGGTCACGCTGCGCCTCGCCGAGGAGTTCTGCCTGGCGGTCTCCAGCGCGGGACGGTACGGGGAGCGCCGCTTCGCGCCGGACTACCCCGAAGACAATGACGACGCCGGGGTCAAGCGCGCCTTGACCGAGGCGCTGTCGGCGCTCCGTCCGGGCCTGCACCTCTACGTAGGGCATCCCGCCGTCCGTACAGCGGAACTGCTGGCTGTCGACAGCGCTCGCGGCGAGTTCTGGTACCGGCGGCGCGGGGCGGTGCTCAAGGCGTGGACCGATCCCGAAGTGCGCGCCTTGATCGAGGAGCGGGGAATCGAACTGGTCCCCATGCGGGCCTTCGTGCCGCAGGGCTGCTCTCCGGAGTAGGTCGACTCAGGCGTCGCGCGGGCCGGCTGCGATGGCCTTCGCCACGACCCTCCGCCCGGACCGAGCCGTCGCTAGGACGGTCTCCCCGGGTGCGACCCCGGCCAGCCCGCGGATCGGCAGAGTACCGTCGGCGAGCGTTCTTGCCCCGCGCAGCGGCCGTCCGTCCAGCCGGGACAGCAGCACGTCCGCTTCCGGCAGGAGCTTCGTGCGGGGCAGCGAGCAGGTCGGCTCCCGCCCCGTGCCGGACGCCCTCTCGCGCACGGAGCCGCCGCCGCGGGGATCCTCCCCGGGCGAGTCGACCAGGTTGCGCACGCGCAGCCCGATCAGAGGATCGTCCCCCCTCGGGTCGAACTCCATTTCCAGGAAGTTCCAGTAGAAGGGCCCGTCCAGCTTACGCAGGTCCGGCGTGTCGTAGCTCTGGTGGTAGAGCGCCCTGATCTCGACCTCGCGCCCGTCGAAATCGCGCATGCGCGGGCCGAAGCCTTCCTTGACTCCCCGTCCGCCGCTCCGCCCGATCGGGCCGAACGAGCACTCGAAGACGCGCTGCTCGACGTTCCGCAGGATCATTCCGACATGCACGTCCCCGTACACCGTGGTCACCCCCGAGCGGGAGCCCAGCACGTCCAGCACGCGGTTCGCCCCCGCGGCCACCCATCCGGCGTAGTCCGCGGCAACCCGGTCGCGCTCCCCGAGCACGGTCTTGGCGTCGGGACGCCGTCCGTTTCCAATCCAGATCGTGTGCATACCGTTAATCCCGGTGAGGCACATCAGCGGCGAGGAATCGGTGCGGACGGTCTCCCGGAGCCACGCGAACTGCTCCTCGCCCAGCAGGCTGCGCGTAACGTCCTCGCGCGTGTAGAGGCTTCGCTTGGCGCCCCAGCCTTGGTCGTCCCAGATGTTGGTGTCCTGGCTCGAGCGCCACAGGCGCGAATCGACGATGAGGAGGCTGAAGTCGCGGTTCGGCATCTTCCAGCGGCGCCACTTCTTGGGGTTCGCCGTGCCGGAAGGGGCGTCGTCCCCCGTGACCAGATGGTGGACGATCTGGAAGTTGCGCCGCATGTAGTCGCGGTCCTGGCCGAGATCCGCGTGGGATCGGATGGCGATCTGCTCTGGGCCCTTGACGTCGTCCATGCCGTAGTCGTGGTCGCCCGGGTTGATCGTGTTCCAGTGGCGCATCATCTGCCAACGCGTGGTCGGCCCGCACAGCGTGGTCGTGACGATCTTATAGGCGTCGTCGGGGGACGGCGGGTACAGCAGCAGCTCCATGTACCAGACATCGTCTTCCCACATCATGACTTGGAACCCGAATTCCTCGAGGTGCCGGTAGGCGCCCGGCGTGGGCTGGTCGTGGACCCAGAACCCGCCCCCCCGGCCAGCGTCCGGCAGCTTGGGCCCACCGCTGTGGATGGCATGGCAGGACAGGCCGCACAGCTTGTAGGGAGCGGACAGGCGCGGCAGCCTGCCGACGTAGGTGCCGCTCGCCGGGACCTCGCCGACCTGCCCCGTGCCGATCCCCACGGCGTCCGACCCCAGTCTGGGGTCCCCGGTCACGTCCATGCCGTCTTTCCATACCGTGTAGTAAAGATTCGTTTCCGCCGGGTTGCGCGGCAGCGCGGCGTCGATCACGGCGGTGTTGCGCCGGAAGTCGTTGTTGACCACCGGAGCGGACCCGGCCACCGGCACCGACTCCCAGCCGCCCGCGGGGTTCGGAGTGTCCGCGATGCGTACCTCGGCCGTTTCGCCGTCGCCACGGAATAGCCCGATGAAGCGCACGCGCCATGCTCCGCCCTCCTCGCGCAGGGTGTCGCCCAAGGCGTAGCAGGCGTGGCATTCGTTGATGCGCGGCTCGAGCGGGCTGCTCTGGCCCGGCTCGACGACGTACTCGCCCACGTCGAAGTCGAGCAGCCCGCGTCCGGCGACGCCCGCGAAGCCCGCGAGATTCTTGGCCCGGTCCACGTTGCCGACGCTCACCTCGGCCACCCGCCCGCGGCCCTCGATCTCGAGCCAGGCGGCCAGCGCGGCCGTGCGCGCATCGCTTCCCGTGACCTCGACGGCGATGCGGAACCGCTCGCCTTCCGCGGGGCGCGGGACGCGCTCGATCGCGACGATGGCGTCCGATCCGTGCTCCCGGATGCCAAAGTAGCCGTCGTCCGTCCACGCCGCGATCCAGGCGGACTTGCCGTTCCCGCCGCCCATGCCGTAGGACTCGTACAGAGTGGCCGATCCGAAGGCCAACCCGAGCAGGCCGTAGCCCGCCTGGTACATGCTCCAAGTCGGATCGTCGCCCTCGGACGGGCCGTGGGCGGGAGCATGGACCCGGCCCGCCATCTCCAGCCGGTAGTTCCCGGCCAGGCGCCAGCCCCGCTGCCAGATCAGGCCGGGCGGGAGCGACGGATCGTAGTCGACGGGCATGCTGTAGCCGCCCATGCGGTCCCCGTGCGTCTCGTAGTGGTAGGGGAAGCCCGTGTTGCGTGCGCGGTCTCCGTAGTTGTGGATCCGGCGGCGCAGGGCGCCGTCGCGGATGCCCCAGTAGCCCGGATTGAGCGTCTCCCAGTCGTCGCCGTGGTAGAGGGAGTCGGGCCTCTCGAAGGAGACCGAGTGCGCCGCACGGGCAGCGGCAGCGGCCGCCGCCGTTCCGGCGGCGGCGCGCAAGAAGGACCTGCGGTTCACCGAGATGCTCATTTAGGCGGCATTCTAGCAAGTTAGGCGGGGGTGCTAGGGGAAGGCCCCGGGCGCCCCGGCGTCGAGACAGCCGAGCGAGTTCCCGAGCTGCCGAATACCCTGCATTCACAAGGAGTTTCCGAGTTCGGCGGAGTGCCGGTCGTCTCGCCGTTTCCGTCGCGGCTTCAAGTCGGTTCCGGGCGACCGGCATCCACATCCTAGTGATCGAAGAGTGTCGCGGCCGGGCCGGGAATCCGCGCCGGGGCAGTTGGCAGGTGGCGCGCTTCTCCCGGTCCGTCGGAGTTGTCCTACCGGCGACCTCGCAAGCGACACGACTACGGGATGTCGGGGGAATGGGCCCCATACCGTGCCCGAGAGCCGACCAACCGCGTCTCGGGCTTGCTGCGGAGCGCGGAATTCCGGCTGAGGGGGCCCTTGGCGGCGGCCTGGTCGCAGCTGCCTAGCCCCCATCGCGGGCGCTGCAAGCTGGGTGCCGTCGGGCACGCATCCGCCCTTGCGCGGCACCTGGCCGATCCGCAGGCTCGGCCTCGCTTCTAGGAATGCCTAGGCCTTCATCGACCGACGGCGACAGAGGCTCCCGCGGGGCCCCCACTTTGGATGGAGAGGCGATTGGCGCCGTCCGGCGCCATCGCGCGTCACTTGGCGATTCGGCCCTCCGGAAGGCCTTCGGTCCCTGCACGCCGATGGCTCGAGCTGGATGTCCTGCACCAGCCGGCCGCTTCCACCTGCCTCCATGTGCGGGCCGCTGAGTCCGCGGGCGGCCGGGGCTGTCGGATCCTTGGCGAAAGGCGTGCCATCACCGCACGGCTCCAGACTGCGATGCGGCAGCGGGCCCCTGGGGCGATCCGGTGCGCGGCAGCGGCCGTGCTCGGACCGTCCGGGCCGGGTGGCGGTCCCTACGGACGCATCCGCTATACTGAGCTGGCACCGAAGCGGCGCGTCGTCAGGTCCCATGCCGGGCAAGCAGATTGAGCAGCAGGTGCCGTTGACGGCGGGCCGCGGGCGCCGCTCGCCGGGGGGCGTGCCCCTTCGGCGGAGGCGCAGGCCGGCACCCGCGGCGGCCGAGGTGCAGTACCCTTGCTCGGACGGTCGCCCGATGGCGGACAACACCTTCCAGGAAGAGGCGAATGGCAATGCCACGTTGATGCTGAGGCATCACTTCCGCGGGCGCGAGGACGTGCTGGTGGCCAACAACCTGCTGGTGTACTACGTCAAGGGCGACGCCGGAACGAGGGTGGTGCCGGACGTGATGGTGGCCTTGGGCGTCCGCGGAGGGCATCGCATGTCGTATCTGGTGTGGGAGGAGGGCAAGGCGCCGGACTTCGTGCTGGAAGTTGCCTCGCCGGGCACCGTCAAGGTCGACTTGAAGGACAAGCCGCCGCTCTACGCGCGCTTGGGCGTGCGCGAATACTTCCGCTACGACCCGATGGGCAACCTGCTGCCGGAGCGTCTCTATGGCGGCCGCCTGGAAGGGGCCGGGTTCAAGCCGCTGCCGGCGCAGCGGCTACCCGACGCGGAGATCTCCATCCGCAGCGCCGTGCTGGGTTTGGAACTGCGATACGACGGGATCGCGCAGCGCCTGCGCATGTGGGATCCGGTCGCGGGAGAATACTTGCGGACGCCGGAGGAGTCGGAGGCGGCACGGGCCGAGTCGGACCGGCAGCGAGCCGAGGAGGCGCGGGCGCGCCGGGAGGCCGAGCGGCGGACTGCCGAGGAGGCGCGGGCGCGCCGGGAGGCCGAGCGGCGGTGGAGGGAGGCGGAGCGACAGCTCCAAGCGCTGCGACTCTCGCAATAGAGCGGGCGGGATTAATAGGTGAGGGTGCCTCGTGCGGTCTGCGAGTTACGACCGGCCGAAGCGCTCCGGCTGCTCCTTGTGTCGTCTCGCGCAGCAGCTAGCAGGTTAGCCTTAATGCTATCCGTAGGATGCCGCTGTCCTGTTCGCGCCAATCTCTCGACTGCAGGGACACTGGCCCGGCCATCGCGGAGGGTGCTTGAGTTCAGGCGCCAGGGCGCGAGCGGTTAGGGCGGGGCCTTGGGCCCGAGGCCAGGCCTTGGCGGGCTGGTTCCTTTTCGGCGCAACGGAGTGCCTCGGTACGGGCATCTATGCATGCAACCCCCGCAAGTGTCCCGGGGAGGGGAGGGGGGGCATTCCGTCAGCCGATGATCGAGACTTGGCCGAGAGGGGGAGGCCCCAATCTGCGACCCTGACTCGTGTTGGTGGGAAATCCCAGATGTTTCCGGGATGCTAGCCAATAGAGCCCAACCATATGAAGACCGCGAAAGAACAGACTACGATAAGTTGCTTGAAATCATCGCCTCACACTCCATTCTCGTTGTGATGATACAGTTAGTCGTACTACCGTTGTAGTCGTACAACCGTTGCACACTTTTCCTGATCCTTGCCTCTTCAAGGTTTCGATTCAGGGCGATCCAGATGGCTGCTGGCTGTCTATGCAGCCAGCAGCCCCCCCTTGAGTGCTCTCTCTCCGTCGCGCAGGATCCGGCCCACTCGATGCACGTTCGCCGCCAGCACAGTCTGCCCAATCATCCGCTCGAATCTCTTCGCTCCCCGGTCCATCTTCACGTTCCAGTTGACTGTCCGGTAGCTGAGAACCTGCTCGTCCAGCGTCGCACTCAGACCGAGGAAGTGTTGTATGCCGGCGTGCTTGTTCGCCAGCTCCGTCACGCGGTCGTAGTCGCAATTCAAGCCGTGCATGAGCAGGCCGAGAACCGGAATGCTCCCCAGCTGAATCCCGGGACGACCGACGGCAGGGTTGAACTTGCCGGGCTCGTCTTCGGAACGATCGGTTCCACCCTCGCTGCGACCGAAGACTTGGCTCTCGAGCAGCCCGGAAACCTTCTCACGCGGTTCCTCGGTGCAGTATGGAGAATGTATTCCTAGCGGGATAGCCGGGATATCGTCGCGGGAACGGACGTCAAGATCAATATCCTCGATTGCGGACTGGCCAAGGGTGAGCTGGAGGTCCTGAACAGTCCTCACGGGCGGTTCCTCAACGCAGCTTGCCCCCTCCTCCCGGGAGATGCGCAAGCCGACCCGAGTCGGCCCGATCTTTGTCCCACGGACCTGCTGCAACCTCCCAGAGACTAAGGGCTTGCACGAACTGTCGAAGCACTCACTCGTTGGCTCGAGATCCATTCAGGTCGATGATGCCGCGGCAGGCAGCCTCTCTCGCGTGCCGCGCTGGGTCCGCCGTTGCATGGCCTCGGCACGAGCGGCTGGCAGTGACGAGTGTTCGGATGCATCGCAGCACGTGGCGAACGTGCCGCCACGGCCGACTTGCAGCGTCATGCGACGCGTCCGGACCAATCGACGAGAGCAAGGAGGGACGATACCGATGAGAGTCCGCGGCTTCCTCCTTGAACCCGGGGCCCGTGCTACCCTGTTCCCGCTCGTGGCCTGAGCTCGCCGCGACCCGGCGAGCTCCGTTGCCGCCCGCCCAGCGAAGTTCCCCGATGATCGAAGGAAGTCTCCGTCAGCCGTCCGATTCACGCGCCACCCTGGCCATCCGTCGGGTGGCGTGCCTTCGGGTGGCGTGCCTTGTCGTCGCGCTCCCGTCCGCCGGATACGGGGCCGGGCCGGAACGCAGCGACGGCCCGCCGAACATCATCTGGATTCTTGCGGACGATCTCGGCTACGGCGACCTAGGCTCCTACGGCCAGCAGCGGATCATGACGCCGCACCTCGACCGGATGGCAGCGGAGGGCATCCGGTTCACGAACGCCTACGCAGGATTCACCGTTTGCGCGCCGTCCCGCAGCGTCTTGATGACAGGCCAGCATACCGGGCACACGCGCGTCCGGAGGAACGGCACCTCCGGCTTGTGGTACGAGGACGTGACCGTTGCGGATCTCCTTCGCGATTCCGGTTACGCAACGGCGCTAATTGGGAAGTGGGGCCTCGGCATGGAGGACTCTCCGGGAGCGCCTTGGCGGCAGGGCTTCGACTACTTCTACGGGTACCTCAGCCAGCGTCACGCCCACAATTTCTATCCGGAATTCCTCATGCGCAATGGCGAGAGGGTGCCGTTGCGGAACGTAGTAGTTCCGTCCGGGCGCCACGATGGGCTGAGCGGGGTCGCCACGGAGCGCGTCGACTACTCGCACGACCTCCTCGTGGAGGAGGCGTTGAAGTGGGTCGGGTCGAACGCCGGAGGACCGTTCTTCCTCTACCTTGCGCTGACGATCCCGCACGCGAATAACGAAGCTGGCGGACGCGATGGCGGAGGCAGTCCGGGCATCGCCAACGTCACGGGGGACCTCGGCGCTCATCGCGAGCGCATCGGCATGGAGGTGCCGGATGCGGGCATCTATCGCGACGAGGACTGGCCCGGTCCGCAGAAGGGGACGGCCGCGATGATCACCCGGATGGACGAGGGAGTCGGGCGGCTATTCGAGACGCTGAAGGCGCTGGCGATTGACGAGCGCACACTGGTCTTCTTCACTTCCGACAACGGGCCGCACCGGGAGGGAGGCAACGACCCGTTCTTCTTCGACTCGAACGGCCCGCTGCAGGGCTACAAGCGATCGCTGCACGACGGCGGGATCCGCGTGCCGATGATCGCCCGCTGGCCGGGGCGCGTCCCGGCGGGATCCGTGAGCGAAGCGGTGTGGTATTTCGCGGATTTCCTCCCGACGGTCGCGGAGATCGTGGGTTTCGACGCGCCCGACCGCATCGACGGCGTGAGCGTAGCGCCGGTGCTGCTCGGCCGTGCCTCCGGCCTTGCGGAGCGGTTTCTCTACTGGGGCGGCACCCCGGGGAATGCCGAAGCGGTCCGGTGGGGCAGGTGGAAGGCCGTGCGCGAGGGCCCGGACGAGCCGCTGGAACTGTTCGACCTGAGCGCGGACCCCGGAGAGGAGACCGATGTCGCCTCGTCCAGCCCGGAGGTCGCGTCGGCGATTCTCGAATTCCTCGCCTCGGCGGTCACGGAGCTGCCGCAGAGGGAGTAGGCGTGCGCAGCCTGCGCTGGCGCACCGCTAGAACGAGCCTTGATCGGCCGAGCGTCCCGCCCGCGGCAGGGCAGCGTGGTCGGCGCCCTCCGTGTTGTCAGCTCGACCGCCGGTGAATCCTGTCGGCGGCGAGATTGTAGAGCCGCGCCACTAGGTATCCGAACAGAAACCCGTCGGCCAATCCGTACGCCACGCCCAGCAGGATGGTGGAGACCGGCCCCAAGCTCGTCATGCCCGGGTAGATCGAGCCCATGAGCTGGAAGAACTCGGCGCCGTAGCTGGGGAACGCGGCGTGAAGAGCTCCCATCACGCAGAAGGCGGCTCCCCATATGACCGCGATAGCCGTTCCGAATGCTACTGCTGAAATCCTCACTGCGACCCTCCCTGCGCTTTGATCGGCAGCCGCCTCAGCGAGACCTGCTGTCACCGGGTCCGCTCGGCCAAGCCGCACTCCAGATTGTCGCAATCCTGCTATGCGCTTGGCGTCGACCGGTGGGTGTGGAGTCGGAGCGGCTGCGAATCGAGCGGACGGGCGCCGCGCTTCTCAGTCGCCCGCGGCCGGTTCCGGCGCCGAGGACGTGCGGGCCCCCACCCAGATGCCCCGCCACCATCGTCCGAAGTCGTCGAGGATGACGTAGTAGGTGGGCAGCACCAGCAGCGTCAGCGCCGTCGAGGCGAGGAGTCCCCCGATTACCGTGCGCGCGAGGGGGTAGTAGCTCATGCCCATCAGGCCGGAATCGCCCCACGCTAGCGGCAGCAGCCCCACGATCGTGGTCAGGGCAGTCATGCAGATCGGACGGAACCGCTCCTCGCAGCCGCGAAGGATCGCCTCCTGCCGGGGCATGCCGAGGCGGCGCAGGTTGTTGACGTGGTTGATGAGCACGATGCCGTTGTTGACGGCGATCCCGATCAGGATGATGATGCCGATCTGCGCCATCGCGCTGAAGGGCGTGCCCGTGATCGTCAGCAGCAGGACGATGCCGACCACCGAGAACGGCAGGGCCAGCATGATGGCGAACGGGTGCAGCATCGATTCGAACAGCGAGGCCGTCACGATGTACACCATCACGAACGCCAGCACCATGTTGAACAGGAAATCCTCCACGTCCGCGTCCTGCTGGCGGGTGAAGAATCCGAAGCTCCAGCCGTAGCCGCTCTCGAAGGGCAGGCTGTCGAGAACTTTGGCGACTTTTTCCCGGCCGTCTCCCGCCTTGTCCCCTTCGTACGCCGCGTGCAGCTCCGTGAAGGTGCGCCGGTTCTCCCGATTGATGCGGCGAGGGGCCTTGCTGAGACGGACGTCCGCCACGTGGCCTAGGAGGACCGGCTCGCCGCTTGGCCCGCCCCCGACCACGACGGACTTCAGATCATCCACGCTCTGCATGTCGGACGGGTCGATTCCCATCCACAGTTCGACCTCGCCTTCGGCCGTGCGGTAGCTCCGCATCCGCTGCGTGCGCACCGTGATCCCCAGCAGCTGGGCCACCGTGCGCGGCGAGACGTTGTACTTGCGAGCCGTCTCGCGTCGCAGGCGGATTTGCAACTCGCCGCTATCTCCCGAGGCCGCCGAGAAGGTCTCGCCGAATCCCTCCGTCTTGCTCAGCGCGTCGCGGGCCCTCTCGGCGAGTGCCCACAGGACCGCCGGGTCGTCGCCGTAGATGTTGGCGTTGATCCAGTTGCGGTCGCCGCCCCCCTCCTGTCCGAGCGAGATCTTGGCGCCCGGGATGACCGGCAGGCCGTCGTTGATGCCGGCCCGGATATCCCCGACATCCCCGACGGCCACCTTGTCCGCGTCTAGGTAGGCGCGCGTCCACGCCCAGTTGTTGCCGAACTGGCTAGTGGTCGAGGAGATCTTGAAGCGGTCCTTGCTCTCGTGCAGGAACCGCTCCACGGGGTTGACGTAGTCGCGCTCGATCTTGGCGTAGTGGTAGTGCTCCGAGAACTCGTACTCGATCCGCAGCGACGAGCCCGCGCCCTCGTTCGGCTCGTTGTCGGGGACGACCTCCACCAACGCGAAGATCGAGAGGCCCAGCAGCGCCGGAACCGCCGCCAGCCCGACCGCGTAGCGCCGGTCCAGGTGCCAGCGGACAAGCGCGGCGTACCGGTCGGCAAGCGTGCGGATGGAGGCCCGCTCCGCGAGCGGCCGCAGCCTCGAGCCGAGCGACTCGAGCCGGCCGGGCAGCGCACTAACCGCCCGGCCGCCGCCCCGCAGGAATCGCGCGCACGCCAGCGGTATCAGGGTCAGGGAGATGAAGAGCGAGCATAGCAGGGCGAAGATGATCGAGATGCCCACGTGCGAGAGCATGATCGCGATGGGGGAGTCGGAATCGAACAGCAGCGGGACGAAGATGATCATCGTTGTCGAGGTCGCGGCGATCACTGCGACCGTGACTTCCCCGGCGCCTCGGCGGGCCGCCCGCTCGGCGGGCTCGCCCTGCTCGTGCTTCTGGAAGATGGCTTCGAGCACCACGACGGCGTTGTCGACCAGCATTCCGGCCGCCAGCATCAGGCCCATCATCGACAGGACGTTGAGCGTGCCGCCCTGGAAATACAGGAAGCCGACCGCGGTCAGCACGGAGAACGGAATCGCGAGTCCGATCGCGAGGCTCGCGTCGAGGCGGCGCAGGAACGCCAGCAGCACGGTGATGGCCAGCACCGCTCCGATTCCTCCCGCCTTGAGCAGCTCCCCCAACCCGCTGCGGATCTCCTTCGCCGAGTCGTGCCACCAGCGCACCTCCAGCCCGTCCATGGCGGGGTCGTCCCGCCACTCTTTGAAGGCCGCCATCACTCGGTCGACCACCTCGACGGTGTTGGCTTCGGAGGTCTTCTGAATCGCGAGCCCCACCGCATTCGCTCCGTTGTGGTGGCGCCCTTGGTTGCGGGGCCTCTGGTCCAGGAACACGTCCGCGACGTCCGCGAGAACCAGGCTCTGCTGGCCTATCGGGTAGCGGGCGATCTCGTCGACCGATTGCAGCGCTCCCTTGACGACGGCCGAATAGCGCTGCCCGCCGTCCGAGATTCGTCCGAGCGACAGGTCGAGATTCGAGCCGTCGATGGACTGGAACAGCCGGCCGACATCCACGCCGTAGCGCTTGATGTCGTCTAGGCGCAGGTAGATCTCCACCTGCCTCCGGTCGGCGCCCCAGAGATCGACGTTGCCGACGCCCGGAATCCGCTCCAGAGGCTTCTTGACCCGCGCGTCAAGGAACTCGAACTCGCGCCGCAGGTCCCGATCGGCGATCAGCGTGCCCTCCAGAATGGGAATCTCGTCGGTGGAGAAGTTGAAGATCGCCACTTGGCGCAGGTCTTCCGGGAGGTCGCCGCGGACCTGCTCGATCTTTTCGCGCACTTCCGACCGAATCAGGGAAGTGTCGGCGCCCATCCCGGTCCACGCCTGCAGGGTCATCCCGTTTGCGGTCGACCGCGAGCTCATCCGCTGCACGCCCGGAACGGTGGCCAGCGCCTCCTCGACCGGCTTGGTGATCGAGTCGAGAACCTGCCCGGGCGTCGCGTTGAAATAGTCCGCCCTGACGAACAGGAACGGCGCGTCGAGGCTCGGCATGAGCATCAGCGGGATGCGCTGGACCGCGATCACGCCCATCACGACAATCGACACGAACAGCATGCAGACCGTCACCGGCCGGCCGATGGCGAACGCCGCGATGCGCTGGCCCGATCCGGCGAACTCGCCGCCGGGCTCGCGGGAAGTCGTGTCCATGTCAGTGCTGCGCCAGCGGGTCGAGTCCGTCGCCCAGCGGGCGGGAGCGATCGCTGCCCGCCGGCCGCGCCTCCCGCTGCGCGACGCGCCCGCGATCGAGGAGGTCGTAGACCACCGGGATCACGATGAGCGTCAGAGGGGTGCAGGCGACCAGGCCGCCGATCACCGCGATCGCCATCGGGGCCCGCACCTCGTCCCCCTCGCCCCAGCCGAAGGCCATCGGCGCGAGGCCGAGCAGGGTCGTCAGCGAGGTCATGAGGATCGGGCGCAGGCGCACTCGGCCGGCGCGGAGGATGGCGGCTCGCTTCGCCATGCCGTCGGCACGCAGGCGGTTCGTGAAGTCCACCAGCACGATCGCGTTGTTGACGGCGATGCCCGCCAGCACGATCGCCCCGAGTAGCACCACCACGCTCAGGTCCGTGCCTGTCAGGGCCAGCGCGAACACCACCCCCGCCATGCCGAGCGGCACGGTCAGCAGGATCACGAAGGGGTGCAGCAGGGACTCGAACTGCGACGCCATGACTAGGTAGACAAGGAAGATCGCGAGGGCCAGCGCGAATCCGAGACTTCGGTACGACACCTCGAGCTCTTGGTTCTGGCCTCCGAGGGCCGCCGTCGCCGCGACCGGCAGGTCGCCCCCGATCTCGTCCAGCGCGGCGCGGATGTCGGTGGAAGCGCTGCGCAGGTCCCGGCCGCTCAGATTCGCCCGGACGACCGCCGCGCGCTGGGAGCGGATGCGCCGGATTTCCGCCGGCCCTTGACGCACGTCCACGCTTGCGACCTGGCCTAGGCGCACCGGGACGAAGGGCTGGCGCTGGCCGGCGCCAGCGGCACCGTCGTCCGCGACGCCCTCGCCCTCGGATGCACCCTGCTCGGCGACCATCCCGGTGCGCCACGGCGAACTGTTGATCACCATGCTCTCGATGTCCGCCACGGCGTCGCGGTCGGGCTCCTCCACGCGCACGAGGATGTCGATCTGCCGGTCGCCTTCGCGGTACCGCGACGCGACGTCGCCGCGGATCTTATTGCGGAGCGTGCGTGCCACCTGGTCCTCCTGGAGTCCCAGGTTGGTCAGGCGCCGCCGGTCGAACCGAACTTGGATTTCCGGGCTGCCGAGGCGGGTGGTGGTCTCGACGTCGCGCAGGCCCTGGATGCGCGCCATGCGCTCGGCGATGACGTCGGCCGCGGAGCGCAGGTCGCCCAGATCGTAGGCGAAGATCTCCACCTCGGCCGGGGTCTTGAAGCTGAACAGGGTCGGGCGCTCGAACTGCTGCTCGGCCTCTGGAATGCGTGCGATCGCGTCGCGGATTCCGGCGATGGCGCGCTCCTCGGCGGCCTTGTCGTTGGGATCTTCCATCACGAGGTGGAGCCTGCCGAGATGCTCCTCGAGGTCGCCGCTCGCGAACTGGCTCTCTTGGCTGCCGCCGATGCTGGCGAAGACGGTCGCGACGCCGGGAATGGCCAGCGCCTCCTCCTCGACCCGCCGCATCGCTCGGTCCGTGGCCTCCAGCGGGCGACCCTGCGGCAGGCTGACCTTGAACGAGAACTCGCCTTGCGTCAGGGGCGGGACGAGCTCCGCTCCGAGGAGGCCCGCCAGCAGCGCGGCCGCGGCCACGCAGCCGAGCACAGCCGCGAAGACTGCGGGCTTGTTGTCCAAGGCCGCTTCCAGAAGGTCCGCGTAGCGGCCGACCGTTCGCTCGAAGGCGGTGTCGAATCGCTCGAACAAGGGCCGCAGAAGGCGCCCGAGGCCGGCGGAGGCGCCCCGCAGCAGCCGCTTGGCGTCGGCAATCACGACCCGCGGGGTGTCGCTGGTCGCGAACCGCAGCCCGCGCAGGGCGGCTCGCAGGAGGCGGCTGCGGGACCGGGCCGGGGGAGGGTGCGCCTCCCCGGCCCCGAGCTCGGCGGCCGTTCGGATCCGCGCGGACAGCAGAGTCGGAATGACCGTGAGCGCCACGGCCAGCGATGCCAGCAGCGAGAACGTGATCGTCAGCGCTTGGTCGCGGAACAGCTGGCCCGCGATGCCCTCGACGAACACCAGCGGCAGGAACACGGCCACGGTTGTCAGCGTCGACGCTGTCACGGGCATCGCCACCTCGGACGCGCCCGCGTAGACCGCCTCGGCCAGCCCGATGCCGGGCCCGCGGTGCCGGTGGACCGCTTCGAGGACCACGATGGAGTTGTCGACCAGCATGCCGATGCCGAGCGCGACGCCGCCGAGCGACATGATGTTCAGCGTGATGTCCGCCTGGTACATCGCGGCGAACGTCGCCATGACCGAGATCGGGATCGAGGCGGCGATGATCGCCGTGCTGCGTCCGTCGCGCAGGAACAGGAACAGGACGAGCGTCGCCAATACGCCTCCCACGATCGCCGCGGACAGCACGTTGTTCACGCTCTCGACGATGAACCGCGCTTGGTCGAACACGACGGAGGTCTCCACGCCGTTCGGGTAGGTGGGCTCCTCCTTCATCGCGTCGAGCTGGCTGGAGACCGCGCGCGAGACCGTCACGGTATTGGCGTCGCCCTCCTTGTAGACGGCCATCTCGACGCTCTCGCTGCCGTTGAAGCGGGCGATGATGTCGCGCTCCTTCGAGCCGCGCCAGACCCGGGCGATGTCCCGCAGGAGGACCTGGCGGCCCGCCTGGTCCGCGATGACGATTCCGCGGACCTCCTCGACCGTGCGGAACTCGTTGACCATCCGCACCATGTAGTTCATGTCGAGGTCGTAGAGGCTGCCACTGGCTTGATTGAGGTTCTCTTGGCGCAGGGTCTCGGTGACGCGGGTGATCGGGATGCCGAGTTCCGCCACCCGGCGCTCGTCGATCTCGATGCGGATCTGCTCCTCGCGACCGCCCACGACCTTCACGGCCGCCACTCCGCGGATGGACTCCAGGCGCTTCTTGAACTCGCGCTCGGCCAGGTCGCGGAGCCTCGCCAGCGACAGCTCGCCGTGAACCTGCACGCGCAGGATGGGATCGTTCGACGGGTCGAAGCGCAGGATCACCGGTCGGCGCACGTCGCGGGGCAGCTCGATCAGGTCCAGCTTCTCCCGCACCTCGATGCTCGCCAGGTCCATCGCGGTGTCCCAGGTGAACTCCAGGACAACCTCGGACTGCCCCGGGCGCGAGACCGAGCTGATCCTGTTCAGGCCCGGCACGATCCCCACCGCCTCTTCGACCGGGCGCGTGATCAGCGACTCGATTTCCTCGGGAGCGGCGTCCTCGTAGTCGGTCTGGATGGTCAGGGAGGGGTAGGAAATCTCCGGCAGGAGGTTCAGCGCCAGCCGGTTGAGAGAGACGCTGCCGAACAGCGCGACGGCGCTCACGGCCATGAACACCGTTACCGGCCGGCGGATCGCTATCCGGGTGATCTGCACGGGGTGCCCTTCTGCGGTCTAGCCGGCGACGAATCCTCCGCGCGGGAGGCTATTCGGCGATCACCCGCGTCTGATCGCCGTCCTTGAGCTTCCCCTGGCCGGCGACCACCACGCTCTCGCCGACGGACACTCCGGCGAGGACTTCGATCGCGACGTCGCTCTGGTAGCCCAGCTGGACTGCCTTGCGGCGGGCGACGCCTTCCTCTCCCACCAGCACGACGTACGAATCGCCGTCCTCTTCGATCACGGCCTGCTTCGGAATCAACACCGCGTCGCGCCGAGTGTCCGTCTCGAGCTCCACCCGGACGAAGGCTCCGGGCCGGAACGCGCCGCTGGGAGGCTCGAATCGCGCGGTGATCTTGACCGTCCCGGTCGCCTCGTCGACCACGGGGCTAACCCGCTCGACCTCGCCCGCGACTGACTCGACCTCGCCCGCCCCCACGCGGATATTCACCTTCTGGCCGGGACGCGCCTCGCGCGAATCCAGTTCGGGCAGGAAGATGTCGGCGTAGAGCGGACTGAACGAACCCAGCTTGAAAAGCTGGTCCGCGACCCGCACGGACTGGCCCAGCTCTACCGTCCGCTCGGTGATGCGCCCGCCGAACGGAGCCGTGACGGAAGTCTGGGAAATCATCAGCTTGGCTCTCTCGATCTCGGACTCCAGTTCGTCGATCCGATGCCGCGTCTCCCGGACGGTGGATTCGACGGCCCGCAGCTCGTGCTCGAGGTCCTGGATCTCGTGTCTCTGGACGGCCACTTCCGAATCCGCGAGCAGGCCCTGGGCCAGCGCCTCCTCGTTCCGTTCGAGTTCGACGCGCTTGTTGCCCAGCTTGGTGGACGTTTGCTCGGTGCGGATGCCGGCCGCCTCGAACTGGATCCGGGTCTGGGCGAGGCGCTGTCGCGCCAGTTCCAAGTCGATGCGCAATTCGCGGTCGTCCAGCGAGCAGAGCAGGTCGCCCGCCGCCACGTAGTCGCCTTCCTCCGCGCGGACGGCGGTCACGATGCCCGCCGCCCGGGTCGCCACGGCGACCTCGCGCCGGGCGCGGAGATTGGCCGTGGAAGTCAGCGAGCGCGTGATGGGACCGAGCGCGGCGGTCTCGACCGCAACCGGAATCGCCTCGTCGTCGGCTGCCTCTTCGCTCTTGGCCGCATCCCTCGCGGCGTCGCTGTCCGACCTGAGCATGCCGGAGACGAAGTAGCCCCCGCCGCACAGCAGGACGGCGGCCAGCAGAAAGATGTAGGCCTTGATTCGAGTGCTCATCGATGTGGCGACATGCTTCCCGGCGGGCGCGGCTGTCTGCCAGTTAGACGCGCGGGCAGGCGAAACCGTTAACCCGTCGCGCCGGGCGCGTGGCAGGCACGACGCCCCCCCTCTCACTTAAGCACGGCGCCGATATTGCTGCCGCGCGGGCCCGTCCCGGACGCGCTTCGCGCCGTTCGGTTGCCGTGCCGCGGGCTGTATTCTGTATCCATGTGCGGCCGATTCACTCAGGACATTGACGAGAGCGATCTCGACGACCTATACAGCCTGAGCGGTGAATCCGGGGTGCCCGCTCCGAAGAGGCGCTGGAACGGGTCGCCGACCCAAGAGTTCGCCCTCTGTAGGCTGAACGTCTCGGGCGGGCGCGAGATTGCCATCCATCGCTGGGGCCTCATTCCCTCGTGGGCCCGGGATCCCAAGATCGGCGCCCGCATGATTAACGCCCGCTCCGAGACCGTCGACTCCAAGCCGTCCTTTCGCAGCGCCTTCCGGCGCCGCCGCTGTCTCGTCCCCGCCAGCGGCTGGTTCGAGTGGCAGCGGGACGAATCCGGCAAGCAGCCGTGGTGGATCTCGCCGGAAGGGGGGCCGTTCTCATTCGCCGGCCTTTGGGAGGTCTGGGACAAGGGAGCGGGGCCGGTATCCTCCTTCGTCATCCTCACGTGCCCGGCCTCGGACGCGTTGCGCTACGTTCACGAAAGGCAGCCGTCGATCATTGCCAAGGAGAGGTACCGGGAGTGGCTCGACCCGGCGGCGCCGCGCGGGGAGCTCCTTGAATTGGTCCGGTCGCCGGTCGCCGGGCCGTTCGAGTGCCGACGCGTCGGCCGCGCAGTCAACAGCTCGCGCCACGACTTCCCCGATCTACTGAGGGCCGTCTGAAGGCTGGGCCGCGAGCTGCAGGCGTCTCGGCCGCGCCGCCTCAGGTTGTCGGCGGAACGCCTTGCTCGCGGATCGGCAGGCCTGCGAGCCGCATCAGCTCGAGCGCGTTGCCCTTGGTGGCCGGCCCCTCGCGCAGCTTGTAGTCGAACTTCATGTCACCCTCGCTGAAGACGTCCGCGAAGTGCGCGTTCGCGATCCGGGCGCTGTTCCGTTCGGCCCACCGCGTGATGTTGCGGTCGTGCGTGGACAGCACTGCCAGCGCCGAGTCGAGGCATAGAATGTACTCCGCCAGCGATACCGCGCCCGTATAGCGGTCGTACGAGTTGGTCCCCCCGAAGAGCTCGTCAATCAGGACGAGCGTCGGAATACCCGAGCGGATTCGGTCGAGCATGAGTCGGATGCGCTTCAGTTCGGCCGCGAAGCGCGACTCGCCTGCCTTCAGGGAGTCCGTCACGCGAATCGAGGCCACCACGGCCAGGCTCGACATGGACATCGACTTTGACCGCACCGGAGCGCCGGCGTACGCCAGGGCCAGATTGATCCCGATCGAGCGCAGGAGGGTGCTCTTCCCGGCCATGTTGGCGCCGCTGATCACGAGGATCGGGCGTTCGCGGTCCAGCGTGACGCTGTTCGACACGGCATTCTCGCCCAGCAGAGGGTGCGCTAGGTTCTCTGCGCGGAACGTGGGTCCCTCGTCCACCAGTTCGGGGAACGTGTGCATCGGATGCTCGAAGGCGTAGCAGGCGACCGAGGAGTACGCCTCGAACATCGCGAGGGCCTTGATCCACCGGGGCAGCTGCGCGCTCCACTCCGCTCTCCAGCGCTCGACCGCCAGCGCCAGCTGCGTCTCGTACAGGATCAGCGGCCCGAATATGCCTACGAAATGGTTCCGTCGCGCCTCGTACATTGCGATGACGCGACGGAAGCGCTGCAGCGCCTGCGTCGCGCTGCCGCTGTCGCTCTGGAGGGCTTGGGTGACCTGTCGCAGCAGAGGCGCCTCGAAATCCTGCTTCTCCAGGAGCCGCACGAGGGCGAGCAGCTCGGCGAAATCCACGTGAAACCGCTCCGCTTCCAGGGACGGAACTTTCCGATGCGCGCTGATCCCGCGCCAGAACAGGTACTCGGCCAGGAGCGCGGCCCCGAACCCGCCGGCCAGCAGCGGGGATGTGCCGAGCGCGGCCGCAACCGCCGCCGCGAGAGTGACGGAGCTCAGCGCGAGGCATCCGGCCGGGACCCACCGAGGGACGGGCGCCGCCTTCTTGGAAGCCCAGCCCAGCATGCCATCCGTTCTGATGCACCGAACCTTTCTCAAACCAGTCAAGTAGAAGTCCTCGCGGAGATCGAGCTGGGACTTGAGCTCCTTGACGACGGCCTGACGGTCCCGGATGACCGCCGTCTCGACTGGTTCCGACAGGAGCTTGGCGAGCTCCTGCATCCCGGTGCGCGTCGCGGCTGTGTTGACGCGGTCGAACAGCCCGTCCGGCTGGACGACGTCCACGTCCAGCGAGAAGGGGTGGTCCGCTTCCACGGGCAGGTCCTTGGCAGTCTGTCCCGGCCCCTCGTTCCTGCGAAAGCCGTACACGGGATCGGCGTAGAGAACGACTGCGTTGCCCGTGTCGAAGATCGCGCTCTCGATCCTCGAGAATCTCACGGACGAGTAGATGAAACCGCCCAGCAGCAGCGCCGCCGCGTACCAAGTCAACCCGGGCAGGTAGGTTTCGACGCTCCACAGGACGGCGAGGCCGACCGCTGCCCCGGCGAGGCGCGCATTGCCTAGGAGGCGATGCTTGCGCTTCAGATGCTTGTACTCGGTGTAGCGACTGTTGAGGCGCTCAGCGCAGATCTCTGCGGGGCCCATAGGCGAGGTCCTTTCCGGCGCGCCAGCAGCCGTTGAGGCCCGCCAGCGGGGAGTGCTTGCCGGCCTCGTTTCCGCGCTTCGATACCCGTGCGTTGCAGGATCCGAGTCTCGGTCGCTGTCGGTCTCGCGCGGGCGGCGAGCTGCCGGGTCGGGCTGCGGCGGGCTCCGGCAGCGCCCCTTGGACGGAGCGCTCACGCATAGTAACGTGGACAGCCGGGCGGCGTGGATTCAAATGGAGGCCGGTCATCGGTCGCTCGCGGCTCGGGCCTTGCTGTCGCGGCACTCGCCGCTCTCGAAGCTCGAATGGAACCAAGGAGGCAGTGTGTGGCCGGTAGCGGAGGCGTCCCCTGCGCCTACACGTCTTGCGGCTCGCACGCCGCCGCCAGACTGTCCGAGCGTCTGCCTCGATGCACAGGGAACGCGCGCCCGAGCGGCCGGCGTATCCTGCCGGTGCGTCCTGCGAGCCAAGGGCGGCCGCCCCCGGTAAGGCTGCGATCGGACGGCCTCGGCCCTCTCTCCGTGCAGGCGGGGAAGCCGGAAGCGAGGCGTCCGAATCTTCTCCGAGTGCGCCTGCGCTCGGTCTCGCACGGATGTCACGGGGGCCCGCATGGAAAGTTGGAGATCTTCGGGCACGCACGCCATAGCCGGCCGCCTGCGCATCCATCTCGCCTGCGGGCAGGCGGGCACCGTCGGCCGCCCGCGCCATCTAAGGAGTCATCGACACTTAGAGCCTGATCGGAAGCCGCCGTGCCTGGCATCAAGCCCGCATCCGTGGCGGCGATGTCGTTTCGTTAGTTGCGCTCCGTACTCGTCCAAGTCCTGCCATTGTCCACTATAGCGGATGCCCGGGACCAAGCGCGATGAGCCGTAGCCGTCCGCTCCGATGGGCGCGTCGAGGACTCCGGTCCGGGGACAGCTTCGAACCTAGCGGACGCGGACGCGCCGGCCTGCGAACCGGCTGCAGGCGCTTGCCCGCATTCCCAACGGTAGGCATTCATATGACAACTTGCGCGGACCGGGCTACCCAAGGGCCAAGCGGAGGAGCCTCTTGCCGAGCCACCGGATCGCCTCCTCTCGGTCGGCGCAGCCAGCCTTGACGAGGCACGGCTTGTTGGCCCTGCACCCGAAGCGGACGAGGCTCTGGCGCTCGCTCGACCCTCGGCCGCCCCCGCCCGCGGCTCGCCGTCGACGAAGCGAGCGCCGAGAACCTCGTGCCGGTGGCGGCAGGGCGGGTCGGGTTCGAGGAAGCGAGCGGTCACAGACGTCTTCGGGACCCGAGCGGTTGAGGTGTCTCGTGTCGGGTGCCCGCCCCATGCGGAGGACCGAGTGTCATTCCGTTGTGGTCCGTCGGGGATTCAGATTTGCGACGGCAGATGCGTTGCCGCTGGCCTGCCTTGGTCATCGTCGTGCGCCTGCGGGCCGCATGCGGTCGGCGCGGGTTCCGGGCCGGCCAGCGGCAATCAGGTCTCGTTGCGCCGGGAAGGGAGACTCGACCAGCATGGCGCGCTCCCGCTCCGCGCCTCTGGGCTGTGCAATCGTTAGCGTTGCGATGCGCACTTCCGAGAAGGCAAGGTGGAGCTACGCGATTCGCTCCATGCTCGTGGGAATCGCAGTGATCCTGAGAATGACTCGGACGGCAGGGACCCCGAGCTTTGAGACTCCGGTGCAAATTCGCGGGAATTTGTTGCTAATCCATTCTGCATTCTTAGGCGAGCGCAGAGATACACGCCTCACGGAGCTGCAACTCGAATCCCATCGAACCGCCCGTGTCACGGCCATAGAAAGTTCTATCGGACCATCGATTGACCCGCTGTAATCATGCCGATTTCATACAAGTTTCTGCGCGCGACGCGGGCACCTTGCCGTGATGGCGAGTCCGTGCGGTGGCAGGGCTCCGCTCCTTCAGGCACCTTCCCCCCGGCGCCGCGTCTCCCGCGAGAATGCTACCCCGCCGGTTCGTCAATCGCGCACAGTGCCTGCGTCTCGCGTCGCGGCCGATCTGCCAACATGGACACCGCGGCATACAGGAAACCGGCGAGAAACAGCAGCACAACCGGCATTCCCAGCCAGTGGCCGATGTAGCCGGCAACGCCTAGGCAGGCAGCGAGATAGGCCGCCGCTGCCAGATTGGCCGCGACCCGCCAGCCTCCGCGCCTGCCGTAGACCCGTCTCGCCGCGCGCGCGGCACTCGGCTTGGAACTGTACTTTGCCGTCCTCTCGAACGCGGACCGGGATCCGATTATCGCACCGAGAGCCGCGCGGCTGTTGCTGATTGCCAGGCCGATGCCGGTTGCGACCAGCGCGGGGATCATGTGCAGGTGACGGTGGATCCCTCCTCGGCCGAGCTCGTGCTGGGCGAGGGTGTAGAAGCTAGACAGTGAACAGAACGTGAGGAGGAAGGCCGGAAGGTCGAGCCAGAGCAGCCTGCCGTCCAGGCTCGCGTGCCGCACGAGCATCGAAGGGAGCAGCAAACCCGCCATGACCAGCATCAGCGGGTAGGAGACATTCGCCGTCAGATGGAAGAGCGCCTCCGTCTTGACGCGCAGCGGCTGGTCGGACCGGAAGACCCGGGGCAGGAGCTTGATGCCGGTCTGGATCAGGCCCTTCGCCCAGCGGTGCTGCTGGATCTGGAACGAGGCCATGTCGGTCGGAAGTTCCGACGGCGCCTCCACTTGCGGGACGTACACGAACTCCCATCCGCGCAGCTGCGCGCGGTAGCTCAGGTCCGTGTCCTCCGTCAGGGTGTCGTGCTGCCACCCGCCGGCGTCCTCGATGGCGGCCTTGCGCAGAACCCCGGCCGTGCCGTTGAAGTTGAAGAATCGGCCCGAGCGAGCGCGCCCGCCGTGCTCGAACACGAAGTGGCCATCGAGTAGCATGGCCTGCACGCGGGTCAGTAGCGACAGGCTGCGATTGCGGTAGGTCCACCGAGCCTGCACCATCCCGACGGCCGGCTCGGAGAAATAATGCACGGTGCGCTCGAGAAAGTCGGGCTGCGGAGTGAAGTCGGCGTCGAACACGGCAATCAGATCGCCCGTCGCGCGGCGCAGCCCCGCTTCGAGCGCTCCCGCCTTGTACCCCGTCCTGTCGGACCGGCGCAGGTATTCCACGGGCTGCCCCTGGGAGCGCTTGGCCGCCACGACGCGTTCGAGGACCGCGCGGGTCTCGTCGTCGGAGTCGTCGAGCACCTGAATCTGGAGAAGGTGTCGCGGGTAGCGCAGCGCGCATGCGGCCTCCAGCAGCTCCTCCACTACGAACCGCTCGTTATAGACGGGCAGCTGCACCGTGACCGGGGGCAGGGAATCGAGCCGCGCCGCAGGCGGGCCCTGCCGGTCGCGGCGGTGCCGGTAGTACATGTAGACGAGCGCGTACCGATGCAGGCCGAAGAGGCTCAGCACGACCATCAGGCCGAAATAGGTGCCAAGGATGCCGATTCCGAGCCAATCCATCTGCGCTACGCTTGTGGCAGAGCTTGGCTCCGCGCACTCATTCCGCGACCGGCGGCGCATCCGCCAGTCCGGCCGGAGGCCGGACGGCTCTGGCCCTTGCGGCGTGCGCCGCCCTGATAGAAGGGGGCCTCTGGCTCGTCTTGCAGCTGGACAGGCCGGCGACCCGACTGACGGAGTTCATCACCTATTATCTACTGGTTTCGATCCCGTACGTCGCGGCCTGCTGGCTGGTCACGCGGACGGAACGCGCCGGCTCGCAAGCCGCGGTCCTGCGGCTGGTCTGGTTCGCCGCGCTCGCGTTCCGTCTGACCGTCGCCCCCCTGTACCCGAGCCTGTCCGAGGATTCCGTCCGCTACCGCTGGCAGGGGATGGTCCAGCTGGCAGGCGGGGATCCCTACGTATCGGTCCCGGCAGATCCGGCTTGGGAGGGATTGCGCGACGACACTTGGCCGCGAGTCGCCGGCAAGGACATGCCTTCGCCCTACGGCCCCGTTACCGAGCAGGTGAACTTGTGGACCTACTGGCTGGTGCGGCACTGGGACGCCGACGCCTGGCGGCAGGTGCGCCTGTTCAAGCTCCCGTTCGGGCTGGCCGATCTGGCGGTCGGCATCGCCCTGATGGCGCTCTTGGGGGCTGTCGGCCGCCCGCGCTCCTGGGCCCTCGTCTACTTGTGGTCACCGCTCGCGGTCACCGAGTTCTGGATCGAAGGGCACAACGACGCGCTGGCCCTCGTATTCGTTGTGGTCGCGCTCACTCTGTCCGCGCGAAGACGGCCCGTCGCCGCGCTCGTCGCCCTCTCGGTCGCGACGATGTGCAAGTTCTGGCCCATCGTGCTCCTGCCCTTCGTGGCGCTGCGGACGGCGGGAGGTCGCTGGCGCGTAGAGTGGCAGGCCGTGATGGCCGGTGCCGCGGCCGCCGCCGCGCTTTGCCTGCCGTACCGGGGGAGCATCGCGGGCGTGCTTTCGGTGCTGGAGGGCTTCGCGGGCCAGTGGCGCAACAACGACAGCCTGTTCGCAGCGTTTCTCGAACTCACCGGGGGCGACATGGCTGCGGCCGCCGGTCTCGCGCAGTCGGTGCTGCTAGCCGCGATCGTGGCCGCGCGGCTCGCGCCCCTGCCCGCGCTCGCCGGGGAACTCGCGGCGGTGTGCGCGCTGCTGCTGGTTTCGCCGAACTGCTTCCCGTGGTACCTGACGTGGATGCTGCCGTTGCTCGCGGTGCGTCCGTCCGCTCCCCTGCTGCTGTGGACGGCCTCGGTGGCGCTGGCCCACCACGTTGTCGCAGGCTACGAGACCACCGGTTACTGGGAGTACGATCCGTACCTGGTCGGCCTCGAGTACGCCCCGGTCCTAGTCTGGCTGGCTATTCTGCCGCTACGTCGCGCTCCGACCGGCCGCCGACACGTCCAAGCGCTACGGGCAGCACTCAGGCGCCGTCGGGATGCACGCTGATCATGCGTCCCAGGCGCCCGCGATCACGGAACTCCACGATGCCGTCGATCTTGGCGAACAGCGTGTCGTCCCTGCCGCGTCCCACGTTCAGCCCGGGACGGAACTTCGTGCCGCGCTGCCGCACGAGGATGCTCCCGCTGGTCACCGTCTCGCCCGCGAATCGCTTCACGCCGAGGCGCTTCGACTGGGAGTCGCGTCCGTTGCGCGAGGTGCCTTGGCCTTTCTTGTGCGCCATGCCCGCTCCTGCTGCTTGCCGTTCCGGCTATGCCTCGATCGACTCGATCCGGACTTGGGTGTAATCCTGGCGATGCCCCATCCTGCGACGATACATCTTCCGACGCTTGAATTTGAAGACGTCGATCTTCTCGCCGCGACCGTGTTCGGCGATCTTTGCCGCCACGGTTGCTCGGGCCTCACTGCCGGCCCGCAGCACCCCGTCGTCGCCGGACACGGCCAGCACCCTGCGAAACTCGACGGGATCGCCGACGTCGCCGCCGAGCTTTTCCACTCGGATTTCGTCACCCGGCGACACGGTGTACTGCTTGCCGCCGGTTTCGATTATCGCGTACATGCGGGCCCGTCCTGTCCCCTGGATCCGGAAATACGGGGCTGCCCGCCGGGCCGCCCTTCAAGTCCAAGTATACGCTGGCCGCGCGCGCCCGGTCAAGGCTGGCGCCGGCGGCTGCGGTGCCGGGCGATGGGCCCCGCCCGGATCCGGGCGCGCGCGGAACCCTCGAGCGGTCCGGACTCATGCCGTCCAATGCCCTCGGGCGCGCCGGCGCTTGCTCCGTGCGCGGGTCCGGGGGGCGCAGGCGGCGCAGGGCACCGGGTGTCGGAAGGCGGGCTCGCTCGGGGCGGCTGGCGGCGCAGCCCGCTTCCTTCGACCTGGCCGGCCGCGGGCTAGCGAGGATAGGTCGCCGTGTCCGCTCGGGCGCGCACGAGCGTCGCGGAGTGCATCTTGCAGCGCTCGCGGAAGTCCGCCGCGCGGGCCGCCTGCGACGCCTCGCCAATCAGGTTCGTTTCCTCGGCAGGGTCGTTGACAAGGTCGAAGAGCTGCTCGAAGTCCGGGGTGCCAGCAGCGAAGTCAGTGTCCTCCTCCGCGTAGTGCGACTCTTCGGACCGAAAGTACCGAACGTATTTCCATTCCTTGGTCCGCACCGCCTCTATAAACGGCCCGGTGCGCAGCAGGAAGAGGCTTTCCAGGAAGATCTCGTCCCGCCATGCGAGATCGGGATCCCGCATGAGCGGGCGCAGGTCCCGCCCCTGCATGCTGGGCGGAACGGCCGCGCCGGCGTAGGAGACGATCGTCGTCGGCACGTCGATGCTGAGAACCAGCTCCTCGATCTCCAGGCCGCGATTCCCGGCGGCCGGTCGCGGGTCGTAGACGATCAGCGGGACTCGCGTGGCGATGTCGTAGAGCACCGACTTCCCGCCCATTGCGTACTCGCCCATCAGCAGGCCGTGGTCGCTGGAGAAGATGATCACCGTGTTGTCGGCTAGGCCCCTCCTGCCGAGACTCTCGCGCAGCTGGCCGACGGCGATATCCACTCCGTGGACCAACTGGAGGTACCGGACACTATGCTCGCGCAGCACTTCCTCGCCGGCATAGCTGTAGGAATAGGTCTGCATGCGTCCCTCGCGCGGATGCACGTCCAGCGGAATATGCTTGGCCGTGTCGTCGCCGAACGAGTCCGGAGCCGGGATCTCCCGGTCGCGATAGAGTCCCCCGTAGACCGGGTGGTCGACGAGCCTCGGGTGCGTGCTGGCAGGGCGCGTCATGCGCGTCGCGCCCTCCTCATCCGGATAGAGCATGCTTCCGGAGATCGACCCGTGCGGGGCGGAAAAGCTGACGGAGAGTATGAACGGCCGGTCGCGCGGCGCGGTGTCGAGGAATCGCTCGACGCTCTCGCTCATGATCGGGGTCACCATGTCGGCCGCGGAATCGTGGTAGACGGACAGGTGCTCGAATTCCTTGGGCCAGAAGCGCGCCCAGTCGTCGTGGCCGCGCCAGAAATCGAACTTCTCGAGCGGCCTGCCCCGGAAGGAGTACTGCTGCAGGCCGATCTTTCCGACGAATCCCACGTAGTAGCCGGCGCGGCGGAGGGTCGCGGGATAGGTCCGCTCCCATTGGGCGTCGGACAGCACGTTCGGCGAGGAGAATCCGATCTGATGGACGCGTTCGTACTGCCCGTTCATGAAGCTGGTGCGGCTGGGCATGCACACTGGCGCGACGACATGCGCTTCGGTGAAGCGCACGCCCTCTCGCGCGAGGCGGTCCAGATTGGGAGTCTCGAGGACCGGATGCCCGGCGATTCCCAAGGCGTCGGCCCTTTGGTCGTCCGTGAGCAGGAAGATGATGTTCGGGCGGGAGTCGTCCGGGGCGGCGGACTGGCAGCCGGCGAGGGCCGTCGCGAGGAGCGCTGCCGCGGCGCGCCAGCGTAGGTTCGGGTCAGGGCGGCGCGGTCCATCCATGGCTAGCGCCTACTATATTCGGCCGGCGTCCAACGCGCCGGGATCGCCTATACTTGCGATTCGGCGATGCGCGGGCGACTGTTTGACGAGATCGAGGTAGGGGAGGCTCACGAAACCCCCGGGATTACCCTGACCGACTGGCACGTGATGACCTTCGCAGCGGTGTCGATGGACTTCTTCGAACTGCATACGAACGAAGAGTACGCCCGCCAGACGCCGTTCGGCCGTCGAGTCGCCCACGGCCTGCTCGGCCTCGCGATTGCCGACGGGCTCAAGCACCGCTCGACGTTCCAGGTCGAGGCGATTGCCTCGCTGCATTGGTCGTGGGAATTCGCCGGTCCGATACATGTCGGCGACACGATCCGCGCCCGGCTGCGCGTGTCGGACAAGCGGGCCTCGCGCTCCAAGACCGACCGGGGCGTGGTCACCGTGGAATACGAAGTGGTCAATCAGCGGGACGAAGTGGTGCAGAATGGCACCAACAGGATGATGGTGAAGAGATGCTGAACCGCAGGGAACTCCTTTCCGTTGCCGCCGCGCCGCTGGCGCTGGGCCGGGGGATGGCGCACTGGCCCCAGTTTCGCGGCCCGGGGGCGACCGGTGTGCCCGCCGACGAGTCGGGGCTGCCGTCCTCCTGGAGCGCGACGGAAAACGTCGAGTGGAAGCACCAGATCGGCGGGAGCGGGTGGTCCTCGCCGATCGCTTGGGACGACCGCGTCTTCCTGACCTCCGCGCGAGCCGCCAGCATGCAGGACGCGCCGCGGGGTGGCTTCTACCAAGGGGCCGTCGAAAGCCCCAAGCCCGATGACGAGCACCTCTGGCTGGCGCACTGCATCGACCTCGGCAGCGGCAAGCAGCTCTGGCAGTCGGAGCTGCACAAGGGCGTGCCGGAGGTGGGAAGGCACCGCAAGAACTCCTTCGCATCCGAGACGGCAGTGACGGACGGCCAGCGCGTGTTCGCGCACGTCGGCGACCTCGGCACTTGGTGCCTCGACTACGACGGCAAGGCGGTCTGGTCGCGGGCGTGGAATCCCGTGCGGACCCGCTGGGGGTACGGCACCGCTTCGTCGCCCGCGCTGCACGGAGGGCGCCTGTACATCGCGAACGACCACGAAGGCGAGTCGTACCTAGTGGCGCTGGACAAGCTCACGGGCCAGGAGATCTGGCGGGTCGGACGGGACGAACCCACGACTTGGTCCACGCCCTTCGTCTGGGAAAGCGGCAGCCGGACCGAGATCGTCACGGTCGGGAAGAACCGCGTGCGCTCGTACGACACGGACGGGACGCTGCTATGGGAACTGGGTCGTCTGTCCTCCCTCGCCATCCCGACGCCCTTCGCCTCGGGCGGCCTGCTCTACATCACCTCCGGCTACATGAACAGCGAGGACCGCCCGATCTACGCGATTCGTCCCGGAGCTTCCGGCGACATCACTCTGGCCGAGGGGGAAACGTCCGGCGAGCACATCGCATGGAGCGTGCCGAGGGGAGGCCCCTACCACCCGTCGGGCCTGGTCTACCGGGGCCTCTACTACACGCTGTTCGACCAAGGGTTCCTGACCTGCCATGACGCGCGCTCCGGCGCGGAGGTTTACGGCAAGCAGCGGGTCTCGCGGGACTCGGCGAATTTCACCGCTTCCCCGTGGGCCTACGACGGGAACGTCTTCTGCCTCGACGAGGAGGGCACGACGTTCGTTATCGGCGCGGGGCCGGAGTTCAAGCTGCTCGGCGCCAACAAGCTCAGTGAGATGTGCATGGCCACGCCCGCGATCGCTGGCGGCGCGTTGCTGATCCGGACGCACTCGGCGCTGTACAAGATTACAGCGTAAGCGCGCCCCGGGGTGCCTCGCCCGAGGCAACGGCGGCGACGAAGCGGCAGGTCCGCCCGGGACCGGGCTGCATCCCCCGGGGGAGACGGACTGCTCGTCAGCAGGCGGTCGGCGTCGTCCCGGCGGGTGGAACGCGGCCACCCGCGGCGGCGGTGAATCGCGCCCGCTAGTGAGGCCGGTGCCCGGATGGTTCCTTCCGGTGATGTTTCGCGCCCATCCCCGACAGGTGGAGTCGGTCTGCGCACCACCCGATGCGCTCCTAGAGCGCCGCCCGCTTGGAGTGCCAAGCGCAATCCGGAGTCTGTAGAGCGCGGACCTTCGTAGCCGCTGGCGCGAGGTCAGGAACTGTTCATGGAATACTGAGATTCGAGGGTCGCAGGGCCCTCCGCACCCTTACGCGCATGGAAGGCACGGAGCTGCTTGAGAAGGGAATTATATATCTGAGTGCCGAGGCAACCGATTTTGCAAATTATCAGTCCATAAATTAATTTCATATTTCTTCCGGATATCTGTTGACTTTCGGTGGAGTATTTTGATAGAATAGTTCCAATATATGAGGTCGTCTATGAAGCAGAAAGGTCCCGGGAAGTGGTTTCGTAAAGGCATCACTCTGATTGAAGTGATCGCCATGTTCCGCGGTGAAGAATCCGCGGAAAAGTGGTTCGCCTCCATGCGCTGGCCCAACGGTCCGGTATGCCCCCACTGCCGCGGCTCCAGCGTGCAGTCCGGCACGGCCCACCCTTCGATGCCGTACCGTTGCCGCGGCTGCGGCAAGCGCTTTTCCGTGCGCACCGGCAGCGTGATGGCCGACACCAAGCTCGGCTACCGCACCCGGGCCGTCGCCCTGTTCCTGCTGACCACCGGCATCAAGGGCGTCTCAAGTATGAAGCTGCACCGCGACCTGGGCATCAGCCGGAAGTCGGCCCGGCACCTGGCGCACCGCATCCGCGCGTGCCGGGAGCGCGATCAGGGCCTGTTCGCCGGCCCGGTGGAGGTGGACGAGACCTACGTCGGCGGCAAGGAACGCAACAAGCACGAGAGGAAGAAGGCCCGCGCCGGGCGCGGGCCCGTCGGCAAGACCCCGGTGGCGGGGGCGCGGGACCGCGCCACGAACGCAGTGGCCGCGCGGCCGCTGCCGGGCACCGCCAAGGGCGATCTGCAGGGCTTCGTGCGCGCCCGCGTCGCGCCGGGGGCACAGGTCCGCTCCGACGAGGCGGCGGCCTACGCCGGCATGGAGGAGTTCCCGCACGAAGCCGTCAAGCACTCCCGCGGCGAGTACGTGCGCGGGGCGGCGCATACGAACGGCATCGAGTCGTTCCGGTCCCTGTTCAAGCGCGGCCTGTACGGAACCTATCACCGGATGAGCGTCCGTCATCTCGGCCGCTACCTGACGGAGTTCGCGGGACGGTGCAACGACCGCGACTGCGACACGGCGGAACGGATGCGGCGCATGGCGCGGGGCCTGGTCGGCCGGACGCTGACCTACCGACAGCTGACCGGCAAGGCCGCAGTCGCGGCCTGAGCGGCGCCCTCCGCGCTGAGCGCCGCAGCCCGCTGCGGGCGCGCTCTTCACGCTCGGTGCGCTGCACGCTCGGTACGAGGGGCGCACCGGATCCGGAATGCCCCGGTGCGACCCCAGTCCGGCCCGGACCGTCCATGCAGGCCGTCGAGCGCCGGGGATCCGCTGTCTTCGGCCCTCGCAGGGCACGCAAGCGGCTTGCAAGGGGTGCCCTCCACCGCCAACCGGATTCCACCGGGGCATGCGAGGGGGCCTCTCTTATCCGTGCCTCGTCCATTCCGCTGGCAGGTTCGATTCAGATACGATCCCACCTTGCTGTGCCTACCGCGGCCGCATTCGAATGACCCGAGCCAGACGCCGACCTCCCTGCTCAGAGCAGTTCTCGTCGGACATGGCGTTGTCGGCACTCAGATATATAATTCCCCTTGAGAAGGCCCGCGACGCTCTTGAAAGCCAGAGTCGCGACCTGTACTTCTTCAACGGCGACATTAGCAGGGCGAACGTCACCAGGTTCATGTCCCCGCTGCTCGGAGCGAGGCCGCAGCGCGGCGTCCTTGGTCCTGACGACGGCAGGGGGCGACCCGGACGAGGCGTATCGAATGGCTAGGTGGCTCCAGGACTCCTACGGCGGTTTCCGCATCGTGGTGCTCGGACCGTGCAAGAGCGCGGGTACCTTGGCAGCCGTTGGCGCCGGGGAGCTGGCTATGGGGCCATTCGGCGAGCTCGGTCCGTTGGACGTCCAACTTGCCAAGCCCGACGAGATCGCGGTGAGGATGTCAAGCCTAGACACATTGGGTTCTCTGCAATTACTCCAGATTTCGGCCTTCAGTGCATTCGAGGACTATATGACGACCCTCGTGGGGCGCAGCGGCGGTGCCGTCTCGACCAAGACCGCTTGCGAAATCGCCGCCTCGATTGTGTCGGGCCTGTTCCAGCCGATCGCGAGTCAGATCGACCCCTATCGCCTTGCGGAGGCCGAGAGAAGCCGCCGAATCGCCCTCTTCTATGCGTGGCGGCTGAATCCGGTCAACTTGTCCCCCGACAGCGAGACAGTATTGGACCGATTGATCGAGAGCTACCCGTCTCACGGGTTCATCATCGACCCCAGGGAAGCCGGTAACATGTTCAAGGAGGTGATTGCACCGTCGGATTCCGAAATGGCTGTCTTGGACCTGTTCCAAGAGCGGGTCTTGGACGTGGCAACCGATTCGGATTCCTATGTCTGCGATGTCATCGATGAGATTGAAGCGTCGATCGAGAGAGAATCCCCGGATGAGGAGTCCAAGGACAGCTCAACGGCCGAATGAGCATCGCGCCCTCCAGATCAGTCTGCCTGCGGTCGAGCCGTCCTTGCCCGAGCCCATGACGGCCGCGTCGCCGACTGACGTCCCAATGACGGGGCCCGCAGGGCTCGATTCGGGCAGGCGCCCTCGCGGAATCCGCGGAGAGCTCGACTCGTCTGCGCCACGGCGACTGCAGGAGGGGAGCTTTCTCGAGAGGTACCGGCGGTACCGGCAGATGCAGGAGCCGGTGAGGCCGGCCGCGCCGAAGACAGATCGCTAGTTCCGCCACCGCTGTGACGCCCGACCTAGGCTTTCGCGGCCAGTCTCGATACGCCGGAGCAACAGTTCCGGCCAGACGCGCCGGATTGGGGTCGAAGCGGTGGCGGTCGAGGAGGCCGCATCGTGCCTGTCTAGCTGCGCTCGCGTCCGCGGGCGGAAGATCCGTCAGTGCTCTGGCGAGAAGAGGCCTTGGGATCCCGTTTCTGGCACGGCTAGATCTGTCGCAACTTGTCCTGGAAGTGCTGCCGCGCCCTGTTGACCATCTCCCGCGCCGCGCGGCGGTTGTCGTCCGAGCCGAGGTTGTCGCGCTCGAGCAGGTCGACCCAGAGCCTGTCGACCCAGCGCACCGCCACGTTCAGATCGTCGCGGACTAGCACTGGGCGCCCGTCGGCCGTGACGTAAACCGGGCTGGAATGGGCGAGCGCCTGGGTGGTCAGGCCGGGGGCCCGAGGCCCGTACACCCGTGCGGCGAACCAGCTGGACTCGGTGACCATGGCCTCTTCCTCCAGCCGGAAGCGGAGCGCGGAGTTCGCGTCCGCGGTCGCGATGACCCGTCCGTTGCGCAGGATCTCGATGCGCTCGAGGGGCGTGCGCGACATCACTTCGGCTCGCAAAGTCGCACGGTAGGTCGTCCCCGGGACAAACTTGATTTCCTCGCCGACGCCGCTGCCGTTGACATCGAAGGCCAGCAGCGGCCCGGTCGTCGCGAACGAGCGGCCCTCTCGGTAGCGCTTGATCCAGCGCTCCCAGCTCATCTCGCTCCCGACGTGGACGTACTGGCGGCTGCCGCCAGGGATCCGGTTGATCCCGCGCCGGTTCGTAAACGTGTCCGTGCCCGCTCCTGCGGATATGCGGAAGCCGCAATTCAGCAGCGTGTACCACAAGCCGTACGCACTTTCGCCGTACGGAAGGATGTCCAGCGTGTCGAGAGCGCCGAGCGCCGCTGTCACGGCAACCTCCTTGGCACCCAGATTGGTGTCGAAGACGTCCCGCAGCGTCCCGCTGATCGGATGCATGTACGTAACGAGGCCGCCCTGGCGCTTCGCCTCGAGCGCGGCCGTCGTGTTGAGGGGGAAGTCGTACGGTGAGTCGCTGCCATGCACGCTCGTGTACGAGGGCGGCACGAGCCGCTTGATGTTGAGGAAGCCCATGTGGCCCAGCGGGTTGCTGTTGCGGTACTCCTGTCCCCAGTACAGGAAGTGCCTGCCGGTCGAGAGCGGGCTGAGCTCCCCTGTGAAGAACTCCTTGTCATGCACGAACACCCCTTGGGCGTTGGCCACGATCATGTTGGCGGCGTTCAGATCCATCGCCTTCATCCACGCGAGCGAATGCTGCGGGCGCTGGTAGTAGCTCCCGAGATAGTTCGCGTGGAAGTGGTTTTCCCCCGAGTACCAGCCGCGCTGGTTCCAGTTGGTCCAGCGCTCCAGTCGCAGGGTGATCTCCGCGGTCTCGCCCGCCCTGACCGTCGCGCTGGCCTGGCTCAGGCGGTACTCGAACCCGCGCACGGCGGTCAGCGCGAGGTCGCGGGCCGGCACGTCGAACTCCGACGTTCCGGTCGCGACAAAGAAGGCGTCTCGCTTGCCCGCAGAATCCCGGCTCGCTCCGGGCGCCAGCGGGTAGTAGAAGATCGGTTCGCCGCGCGGCGCGTAGCCCTTGCCGTCGGACGCCTCCACGTACAGCCGCGCCGCGGCGGGCTGCCCGAGCTCGTCCAGGATCGTGACGCGGGCCTTGCCCGAGGGGCGGCGGAAGCGCAGGGAATCGATCCGGACGTGGCGCGCCTCGCCGCCCTCGAGCGGGAGGGTGAACAGGTCCATGTTGCCGAGCCGGTTCGAGGCGAAGGCAATCCGGCGGCCGTCCGGAGACACGTCCGGCGAGAGCTCGTGCCGGGGAGTATCGGTAATCGCTTCGGGCTCGCCTCCCGTGCCGGGGACCCGGTACAGCTCGAAGTTGCCCCGACCGTTGATCACGTCCGCAGCGAGGATCGCGCTGCCGTCCGCGAGCGCGCTCACGCCGTCGAGCATTACGATGTGCTCGGGACGGTACCGCGTGAGCGGCAGGTGGATAGCGAGGCCCTCCGACTTGGTCGGCAGGGACCACGCCTGGGGCGTGCCGGCCCGCTGCGCGGCGAAGATCACCGCTCCGGACGCGCTTGACGCCTCGGCCCAGGGGCCGGCCGGGCCTCTCTGCGGCCTGCCGTGCAGGGCCGTGGACTGGCCGGTTCGCGGATCGATGGCGTGCAGCAGGGCCCCGGCGCCGGGCACTGCGAGAGCGCAGTAGATTGCCGCGCCGTCGGGGGACCAGTCGGGAGTCCCGGCGGTCGGGTGAGGCAGGGTAAGCGTGTGCTCGCGCTTGGTCTCGACATCGGCCACGGCAAGGCGACCGCGAATCTTGGCGAAGCGGCCGAACGGATTCCGGCCGGTCACGAAGGCCACGGACTTCCCGTCCGGCGCCCAGGCAGCGTGCTCGTGGAAGCCCTCCGAGGCGGTGAGCTGGTCCGCTCCGCCGCCGTCGGCCGGGACGGTCCAGATGCTTCCGAACAGCGAGAACGCCAGCCGCTCGCCGTCCGGCGACCAAGACGGATCGCTCGCGCCCCAGGCGTGGGCGCTGCTGTCGGCGGCCGACATGGGCGGCCCGGCCGTCGGGCGGATCGCGAACCACGCCAGCGCTGCAAGCAGGGAGAGGATGATCGGCCGTGTCGGAGCAGCCATGGCCGCAAGTATAGGCCGGGGCGTCGGCTCGCGTACCGTCCGGAGCGCCGGGTCCGCCGGCCTCGTCTCAGAAATCGAGTGCTAGGGTGAACCGGAACGTGCGGCCGTCGTTGAGCGTGTTGGTAATGCGCCCGAAAGCGGGCGAGGTCAGGCCGACGTTGGGGTCGGCGAATTGCGGCGTGTTGAAGAAGTTGACCGACTCGGCGCGGAAGGTCAGCTTGCTGTCCGAGCCGAGGGCCCAGTTTCGCGAGAGGCTCGCGTTGACATTGGCGATCTTGCCGCGGCGGAACGTCCGCAGCCCGAGCGACCCGGCGAGGTCGCCGATCCGCTGGTAGGCGAAGGCGTCGCGCGGCAGGCGCTGGCGCGACGTGTCGGGGTTGCCGATCGTCCTGCCTAGGATCGACGGGTCGAGGACGTGCGGCCGGTCTCCCGACGCGCCGTCCGCGTTCCCGAACCCCGGGCCGTCCGACCCGGCTTGCACGGTGAACGGGGTGCCGGTCTTGAGCAGGGTCACCGTGGAGAGCTGCCAGCCGCCGAGGAGCCGGCCCGCCAGGCCCGATCCCTCGGGCGTCTCGTACACCGCCCGCAACAGCATCGAGTGCGGCTGGTCGAAGAAGCTCAGCGACTTGACGTCGGCGTGAATGTTGTACGCCGTCTGGCTGACCGCCCGGCGGGCGTCGCCTCCGTTCATCGTGTTGGTGTAGTCGCTTCCGAGGTCGATCGACTTGCTCAACCAGTAGGCGGCGTCCACGGTGAAGCCCTTGAGATCGCGCATTACGAATGCGACGCGGCCGGCGTCGAAGTAGGCGCGCGAGGCGTTGTGCAGGCGCAGCACGTCGTTGTAGCGTCCGTCCGCGCGCCGCTGGTTGGTGGTGCGCACGGTGACCGGCACGCCGTCCGGGCGCTCGCCGCGGTTGAGGAACCAGGCTTGGAAGACCTTGTGCGTGCGGCTGCCGACGTAGCCGAGCTGAACGTTCATCGTCCGCGACAGCCCGAATTCCCAGCTCAGGCTGTACTGGTGGCTGTACGGCTCGACGAGGTTGTCGGCGATGTCAAACAGCGTCGAGCGGGATCCTGGCGTGACGTTGGCGAAGGCCGCCCCGCTGATGATATCCGCCAGCCGCGGCCGCAGGACAACGAGCCGCACCACGTTCGGGGCGTTGATGCGGTACTGGCTGTAGGTCACCGGGTAAATCTCCCCGTAGGAGACGCCGTACGCACCGCGCAGGGTGCCCAGCGAGTCGCCCAGCCGGTAGGCGAACCCGAAGCGCGGCGCGAAGTTGTTGCAGTCGCAGGAGTACGGCAACGTCTCGAACTCATTCACCTCGAGCGGCGGTGTCACGGTCTCGTAGCGCAGGCCGAAGCTGAGCGTCAGGTCGGGCAGCGCCTTCCACGTGTCGGCCAGGTATGCCTGGTGCGTCCACTGGCGGAAGCCGCGGTGGAAGCTGCCGACGGTCTTCATCAGCCTGGCCGGCTTGCCCAGCCGGAAGTTGGTGATCGCGTCGTTGCCGAAGTTGTTCGAGAACTGGACGGTGCCCCGGATCGCCTGCTGCTCGACGCCGTTGAGCTGGATTCGCGCTAGGTGGAAGCCAACCTTGAGGCTGTGCCTGCCGAACGTCCGCGATACCTGGCCGGCGGTCCGCCACGTGTTCAGGGCCCGGTCCACGGGGACGAGCGGAGAGGGGCCCTGGCCGGCAATCGCCCTCGCGACGCTGACCGTCGGGCCGAAGTTGTTGGGCTCCGGGATCAGCAGCGATCCGACGCGATTGAAGCCCGCCGACAGGCTGGTGACGGTCCGCGGCGACCAGGCCCTGGTCCAGGTCGCTCGCGGGCGGTGGCTCTTGATCTCGGTATCGGGGTTGGACCCGCGGACCAGCTGGAATGCGTCCACGCTCTGCGACGTGAAGACGTATCCTAGGCCGATCTTGCCCCGGTCGGCCAGGTCATGGTCGAGGCGCAGATTGGCGGAGTCGGTGTCGACCCGCTGCGGCGCATTGGTGTTGAGGGCCCTCGGGGCGATGTCGGTGCGGTTCGGCAATGCGACCGGGTACGCTTCCAGCAGCTGCTCCACGAGGGCGCGAGTTTCGTCGTCGACGCGCTCTCCGCTAGAGGGGTCGACCAGCAGCGGGGTGCGCTCTCCGGGAAGCGGCACGAGGACGTTGCCGTTCACCTGCCCGCGGATCTTCTGCTGGGTCGCGTTGACCGTGAAGCGGGTGCCGGATCCCGCCGGGCCGGTCAAGCGGAAGCCGTAGCGGTTCTCGTTGGCCGGCTGCACGTCGCCGACTTGGAAGAAGGAGCGCGCCGAGAATGCGCTGTTCCCGTGTGTCCACGAGACGTTGCCGTGGAGGTCCTGGCCGCGAGCCGGCGGCAGGTGCAGAGTCGGCGGCGCGCGACGCCCGTACTCGGCGCCGTAGTAGTCGCGGTCGGGCTGGAAGTCCGTGACGATCGTCGCGGTCGCCCCGAGGCGGATGTTGAGTTCCTGCAGCGTGTTGGTGTCGACCAAGTTGAGCTGCACGTTCTCGTTGCGGCGCGCCTCGCCCGAGCTCGTGTCCTCCTGGCCGAGGAGGTTGAGACTGGTGCGCTGGTCGGATGCCGGGCTTCCGGCGGAATCGGCCGGTCGTGCCGCGTCCGCCGCCGGCGGTGCTTCCGCCGGCTGCTCGGCGGGCTCCTGCGCGCGGGCATCCGGCACGGCTCCCAGGCCGATGGCGCCGGCCAGTGCGAGTACGAATCGACGGGTCAGGTGCATCGCCGGCACTTCCGCATCATAGGTGACGCCCGCGGGCCCGGATCGGTTCGGTCGCTCGACGGGGTCGGCTTGGGCGGCTGGTCGGGCCGACGCCGTCGAGCGCCAGCGCTTGGTCTCCCTGCGACTTCGTCTCGCGGCCGGCTTGCCCGTGCCGTCAGGAGGCCCACGGCGGGCGCTGCGGCAGCAGGGCTTCGAATTCCGCGATGCGGTCGGCTTGGTACGCTCCCGCGTAGGTCCCGGCGAAGAACCGTCCGAGCGACTCGTCGCAAAGCCGTTCCCAGGACTCTTCCTCGCGGCCCGGGTTGACTGGGAAAAAGAGGCAGCCCGTTGCCTCGGCCGCCTTCCGGTCGCCGGGGGCGTCCCCGATCATGAGCTTCCTGTCGGCGCCGTACCGGCCGCCCCCGGCCATCGCGCTCAGGTGCCGCGTCTTCTTGCCGAGTTCCTGGCCCGCGATGAGCTGGGGGTAGTGTTCGATTCCGTTCTCGTCCCACTCCCGCTGCAAGGCTTCGCCGGGCGTGCCGGACACGACGGCGAGATCGGCGCTCGCCACGATCCGGTCCAGGGTCGCGCGCACCTTGGGGAATGGCGGCACGCCGAATACGATGTCCTTCACCGCCGCGTTGACCGCGAGGCTCCACTCCATGGTCAGGTCGAGAACGCGGTGCGGTAACTGCATGCGGTAGTCCTCCAAGCCCGCGTTGCTCGGAGGGAAGCTCGAATCGATAAAGGCCTGCAGAGGGGCTAGGTCGGGCACCTGGATGCCGCGGGCCGCCGCTTCGGGCCATTCCGTGACGAGGCGCAGCGTGCGGGCGCAGACCGGGAACCGGTTCATGCCTCGCGTCTTGGAGTAGAGGTTCGCGAACTCCCAGGCACGCCGGGCGTACTTGGAAGCCGCTTGGAGCCGCCAATGCTTGATGAACATCGGCGCGAAGCACTCCTTGTGCTTGATCTCCATCGAGTCGAACACGCAGCCGTCGGAATCGAGGCCGACGAAGAATTCGCGGGAGGGCCGGAAGTCTTGCAGTGTCTTCATGTCGCGCGAGGCGGATCCCGCTGCCCGGGCCTGTGCCAGGCTCAGCTGTTCCACTGCGTGTGGAACACGCCCTCCTTGTCGAGGCGCCGATAAGTGTGCGCGCCGAAGTTGTCGCGCAGCGCCTGCAGCAGGTTGGCCGGAAGGAATTCCGAGCGATAGCTGTCCAGGTAAGCCAGGGTGGCTCCGAAGCAGGTGGTGGCGACACCGCCGGCGTTCGCCGCTTGAACCGCAAGCCGCAGGGCCGGCAGGGACTCGTTGACAACCGACCCGAAGGCGGGGTGCAGGAGCATGTTGTCCATATCCGGGCGCTCGGTGTAGGCGCGCTTGATCGGATTGAGCAGCTTTGAGCGGATGATGCAGCCCTGCTTCCAGATGCGCGCTACTTCGGCTAGATCCGTGCCGAAGTCATATTCCCGGGATGCCGCCTGAATGAGATGCAGCCCCTGGGCGTACGAGGCGATCATAGCCAGGTGGAGCGCGTCATGGAGTGTCCCGACCAGCTCGTCGATGTCCCCGTCATAGTGGCGGCTCGGCCCGCCGAGGATCTTCGAGGCTTCCACTCGGGCCTGCTTCAACCCCGACAGGATCCTAGCGTTCACCGCCTGCGCGAGGGTCGGGATGGGTATCCCTAGGTCGAGGGCACTTTGCGCCGTCCACTTGCCGGTGCCTTTCTGGCCGGCGGTGTCGAGAATCATTTCCACCAGCGGAGCGCCGGTGTCGTTGTCTGCCTTGCCGAGGCATTGCGCGGTGATGTCGACGAGGAATCCGCCCACGTGCGGGGACGCTGTCCAAGCTTGGAAGACTTCTTGGATCCGCGATGTCGAAAGGCCCGCGGCGCGGCGCAGGATGTCGTAGACCTCGCAGATCAGCTGCATGATCCCGTATTCGATCCCGTTGTGGACCATCTTCACGTAGTGCCCGGCGGCGCCTCGCCCGCAGTAGGTCACGCAGGGGCCGTCGCTGTCGGTCTTGGCGGCGATCCTCTCGAGTACCGGCGCGATGCGCTCGTACGCCTCGAGATTGCCGCCCGGCATGATCGAGGGGCCCCACAAGGCGCCTTCCTCGCCGCCCGAGATCCCGCACCCGACGAAATGCAGGCCGGCTCGGTGCAGCCGCTCCGCGCGACGGTCGGTGTCGGGGAAGTGCGAGTTCCCGCCGTCGACGAGCACGTCGCTTGGTTCGAGGTACTCGAGCAGCGCGTCGATGACTCGGTCCGTGCCGGCCCCCGCCGTGACCATCAGCAGCACCCTCCGCGGCCGCTCGAGCAGGGAGGCGAACTCCTTGATCGACCGGGTTACGGTGACGTGCCTGCCGGCCGATTCCTCGCGCATCCGCTGCGCGTTCTCGGCGCCCCGGTTGTAGGCCACGACGGGGAAGCCGTTGCGTTCGATGTTCAGGGCTACGTTGCGGCCCATGACGCCGAGTCCGGCAACACCGAAGTTGTCTGCTGTCATCGAATCAGTTCCTTGGCGGGAGCGCGGACTATCGCGCGTTCCGGCGAATTCGCCCTCGCGGGAAGGGCAGCCGTGCCCGAGCGGTCGCCGCGAGCCCGTCGCATCCGCGGGGCCCTGCAAAATCGGGCTGCAAGGCCATTGTAGCGAACTCGCTCGCTGAACCGGGCTGGCTTCCTAGCAGCCGGGCGGCGGATTCAGCGCGTGCGGATTGGCGGTGCCGCAGCAGGCCGGCGGCCGACCGGGGATCGGATGCGATCCAGCCGGATCTTCGCCTAGCCGAGCAGCTGCTCGAACCATCCCGGGACGGATCCCTCCGGGGCCTTCCAGCCGGGGTTCTCTTGGACGTTGACCCAGACATGCACGTGCGGCGCGCCGCGGAAGTACCAGACCATCGTCGGGCTCTCCAGCCTCCAGATATCCCAAACGCCGTCGTGGCCGAGGTCTCGATTCCGATAGAACGCCATCGTCAGGTTCTCGACTCCCCCGGCGGATTCGATCAGCCGCAACGCTTCGTCTCGGTCGCGCTTGCGGAAGGGGGACAGCAGGTCCGCCACCGTGCGGCCCACGAGGTCGCGTTGATCCGATGACATCTCCGCGACCGGCAGACCGGCCGGTTCCGGCGACGGTTCGACAGTGTGAGCGCTCCGCTCGCGCGGTGCCCTGGCTTGCAGTGCCAGAGCGCGCTGCTTGCCGTCGAGGGCCCGGAAGACCTCGTTGGCCCGCTCGGCCTGGAACCAGTACACGTTGTTCGGATGCGTCGGGCTCTCGTTGAACGACTCGCCTTGGTGTCCGTAGAAGATCGGGCCCCCGAACGCGGCGCCCTCGACGGAATCGCCGTCGCACCGGGCCGTGCAGTGGCGTCCAGTGATAACGAACTCGAACTTGCCCGAACCCGGCTCGCCGAACAGCGCCACCGAGAGATTCTTGACGCTCTGGAAATCGTCGGCGACCTTCCTCCTGAGCGAGTCTCGGAATTCCGGGGCGTGGAGGTCCTCGTATATCTGCTCGATCATCGCCTGCTGGTCGCGGTCGAAGAACCGGCCCACCCTGGCGTCGGTGATGTGCCAGTTGTTCTCCACTCGCGACCGCAGAGGGCTGTCAAACGGCAGGCAGACGACCTCGCGCTGCTCCGCCGTGAGACTGCCGTAGAGATGCGCAGCCAAGGTCTCGGGCTGGGCTAGGGATCCGCGAGCCGGCGGAGCGGCCGCCAAGGCCGTGCTCGCAACCCCGGCGGTGCGGAGGAACTGTCGGCGGTCCATCGTGCGTGCGTACGTCATGGCTCCTGCATGTAATAGGTGCAGGCCGTGCGGCCTGTGTTACCGGGCATTCGGCCGGCCCGGACGACTGCCGCGGCACGGGGGGCGTAACCCTCCAGCGAAGTCGCGTCACGGCCAGTCTCCGGGAGCGGATGCACCGTGCCGCTCTTCCCGCCCGAGGGAGGGATGAGGATCCGGGGTGCGTCGGCGACTCCCGCTGGCAGCGGCGCGCAAGCCTGCGTCGGCCCGGGCGCCTGCCCGTCGGCCGTGTCGGCGATCAATGCCCGGTGCCGCCCCGCGAGGAAGTGTTTCGATCCCCGGAAGCTGGATCGCCTGCGCGGCGTTCAGGGAGGCTCCTAGCCCGGATAATTCATGAGTAGCCCGGAGGGCCATAGTCCGGTCCCTCCGCCCGGGCCGTGAACTCCTAGGAGTGCCCTGCGATCCCCGGCGGCAGCCCCGGCCCGGTCCGATTGAGATCCAAGTTTATACGCTGAAGTGGTTTTCATCCGGTAGGTTATAATGAATACATGGTCGCAGCCGCAGGCTCCCAAGGCGTTCCGTTCCGCAATCCGCGCCGTCGCCCCGTCGCCGTCCGCTTCGATCACGAGCGCAGCAGCTCCGACGGCGGCGCTGTCCCGGTCGAGGCCGCCGACCGCGCTCCCGGCCTCACCGCGGCGTTCGCCGGCTGCCTGCGCGACCGGCGCCAGCCCTCCGAGGTGCTCCACTCCCTCGCGGACATGCTCCGCCAGCGCGTCTACGGCCTCGCCCGCGGCTAGGAGGACTGCAACGACGCCGGGCGCCTCGGCGGCGACCCCGTGTTCAAGCTGCCGCTCGGGCGCGACCCCTGGCAGGGTCGCGACCTGCCGTCCCGGCCCACCCTGTCGCGCTTCGAGAACGCCGTCACCGCGGACGCGCCGAGCGCGCTGTCCGCGGTACCGGCCCGCTGCGTCGTGCGGCGCCGGCACGAGCGGCGCCCCGAGACGAGCATCGTCGAGCTGGACTTCGACCCGACCTGCGAGCCCCCGCACGGGGGCCGGCAGCTGGCGCTGTGCAACGGCTTCTACGACACGCATTGCTACTTGCCTTGCTACTTGCCGCTGGCGGGCGTGGTGCGCTTCGACGACGAGCGCGAGCGGCATCTCGTGGCGGCGCTGCTGCGCTCGGGCACGGCCGCGGCCGCGGAGGGCTTGCTGCCGCTGCTGCGGGAATTCTTCGCGCGGGCGACGCTGCGCCTGCGCCTGGACGCGGGCTTCCAAGGGGACGAGCTGCCGGCCTATGGCGAGCGCGAGGGCCTGGAGTACGTGGCGTGCCTGCAGAAGAACGCGGTGCCGGAGCGGCGCGCGGCCCCGTTGCGGGCGGCCGTCGAGGCGCGGCGCGCGCCCGGCGGCACCCCGGGCACGGACCGCGGCGGGGCAGCGGCGGCCGCGGGGGACCCGCCGTCCCGGCTGGAGCAGTTGCGGGCGAAGTACGCGCGGCTGGGAGCCGGCACGCAGGGGGGCCGGCCGGGCGCGGAGGACGCGGGCAGCGGCCCGGGCCCGCTGCACGGGCAGTTCGCCTACCGGGCGGGCCGCCGGTCGCGGTCGCGGCGGGCGATCGTCAAGGCGGACGCGAGCGAGTTTCCCGGGCGCGCCCCGCAGTGGCACCCGCGCTACGCGGTGACCAACGCGGGCGGCAGCCCGCAGCGCCTCTGCGAGCGGATCCACTGCCTGCGCGGAGACGTGGAGAACCGCGTCAAGGAGCTCGAGCACGGGATGCGGATGGACCGCGCCAGCTGCTCGAGCTTCGCGGCGAACCGGTTCCGCGTGCCGCTCGCGGCGGCGGCCTGCGTGATCATGCAGGAACTGCGCTGGCAGGCGCGGGACACGCCGCTGCGGAAGCGCCGGGCGGACGGGTTGCGCCTCGGCCTGCCGAAGCCGGGAGCGCGGGTCGCGGCCACGGCGAAGCGGATCGTGCTGCGAGTGCCGCGGACGGCACCGTTCCGGGACGCCCGGGTGGTGGTGGCGCGGGGCTTGGGGGCCGTGCCGATATGACGCCGGGCCGGGTCAATCCGGAGAGTGTCGGCAGGCGCCGGGCGCCGCCGGGGGAAACCGTGCCTGCCCTCCGGGCGGGTGCCGCCGAGGAGGTGTCCGCGGCCCGCACGCCGCTCGCGAGACGCCCCGCAAGCCCCGCATTCCCCGCCCGCAGGCGTTTCGGAAGCAGATTCGGCGGCCATCGAGGGCCCAGCAACTGGATCCATGAGCCTGCACCGCATTCGTGAATAATGCGGGCTAGTGTCCTCCGCCAGAAAGTTCTATATAGTGCTTGTGACAAAACCCTGATATTTTGGGGATTCTAGCTGATAGATCCCGACCAAATGATAGCTATGGAAGAAACGGGCTGCGCCAATTACCCGAATTCATTGCCTCATATTCCATTTTCATTGTGAGGATACAGTTAGTTCTGTTCTAGTTGTACACTTTTCCTGAACCTTGTCTCTTCAAGGTTTCAATTCAGGGCAATTCAGATCGCTGCCGACTGCCTATGCAGCCAGCGGCAAGGGTCCCGTCTTGAGACGCTCCCTCTCTCTGTCGCGCACGATCTCTCTGTCGCGCACGATCCGGCCCACTCGATGCACGTTCGCCGCCAGGACCGCCAGCCCGATCATCCGCTCGAATCCCTCCGCTCCCCGGTCCGTCACCCTGTCCGGACCGCGGCACTCGAGATTGTTGATCGCGGACTCCACGGCCGGGTGCGCCTGCCTCGCTGCCGCGAATTCGGGCGCGCCTTCCGTCTCCTTCGCCGCCTTCGACCGCCTCCCCTTCCGCGGCATCGCGTGGCACGACAGCAGTATCCGCCAAGCGCGTCCGGTTCGCCGGGCTGTGAAAGCCCTTGTCGAAGCTGCAGCTCGACAACCCCGCGTACAGCCCCTGCGCCCCCTCGACGATTCCCACCGCTACGTCCGCGTCGCTCCCCTTCCACGTCACTTCGTGATTCATCACGAAGCGGTGCTCGCTTTCCACGATGCATACCGGAACGCCCGGCTCCACCGGCACCCCCGCTTTTCCTTGCACGCACCAGCGCGTGTGTTCCTCGAAGATCGAGAACACTTTCTCCTCGTGCGGGATCTTCTCCCCCCGCAGCACGCGCCGCTCCACCGGGTCCGCCAGGAGCTGCACGCACCCGAGGTCACTCCTTGCCGCTCCCAAGGTTCCCTCGTCTTCCCCGGCCCGCGCCAGGGCCGCCAGCGCACCCTCCGCCCGCCGCGCTATCTCCAGGGCCGCCTCCAGGTACGACCGCACCCTCTCCGGGTTGCCTTTCCTCCTCTTCGCCTGCCGCACCCGGTTGAATTCCTGCTTCAGCGTCTTCGGCAGCCGCGCGCTCTGCCGCCAGCCGGCGATGCCGCGCCCCTTGCACAGCGGCGCAATAGAGCGAATCAGGCAGCGCAACGCGTCCCGCAGCAGACTCACGTCCGTCGGGCAATGCACGTTCGTTTCCACCGCGAAAGAGTCGCACCGCGCCTTCAGCGGATCGCCTTCCTCGCACCCCGCCAGCGCGTGCCCCTCCTGCGCGACCAGCTGATTGATTTCCGCGAGGAGGTCGGGCGTGAGAAGCTTCGGATTCCGGTTGACTGTCCGGTAGCTGAACACCCGCTCGTCGAGCGTCGCGTTCAGACCGAGGAAGCGCCGGACGTCCGCGTGCTTGTTCGCCAGCTCCGTCACGCGGTCGCAGTCGCAATTCAATCCCTGCTTGAGCAGGCCCGGGACGAGAATGTTCCACAGCTGCATGCCGGGACGACCGACGGCAGGGTTGATCCTGCCGGACTCGCCTGCGGAAGGATCGCTTCCGTTCTCGCCGTTCCCGCTACTCTCACCGAGGCCGAGGATACGGATCTCGAGCAGTGCGAAAACCCTGTCCCGCAACTCCTCGGTGCGATCGATAACTCGGTGCGATAGATAAATTGTATTCCTGGCAAAATGGCCGGGATATCGTCGCGGGAACGGACGTCGGGATCGATATCCTCGATTGCAGTCCGGCCAAGGGTGAGCTGGATCTCCTGAACGGTCCTCACGGGCGGTTCCTCAACGAAGATTGTCGCACAACCCCCGGAAACGCGCAAGCCGGCCCGGATCGCCCCGATCTTCGTCCCACGGACCTGCTGCAACCGCCCGAAAACTAAGGGCTTGCGCGTTCTGTCACAAGCACTATATAGTAAGATTTGAGCGATTCGAGGATTTGGTCGGCCGTCTTCGTCCAGACGAAGGGCCTCGGATCCTCGTTGTAGACAGCTAGGTAGTGCTTGTGACAAAACCCTTGAACTCTGGCCCGATCAGCATTTCATACTATATCCTGATGTCGGATGGATCTCCAAACACAACATATAGGGCCCAAGGTCGGAAGTTGCTCAGCCGCCAATCGCGAAGATTTCCGCGCTCTACCCAGAATTGGTAGGATTTCGGACTAGTCGTAGCATTCCAGTGAAATCTTCGCCTTGAGAGATTGGACCTAACGCCTTTGTTGTCAAGGGGATACGAGTTTTGTCACAGGCACTAGGTACTCCTTGATCGCCTTCTCCAGCGCCAGCGTGCTGCGGTGCGTGTCACGCCGGATCTGACGGCGCGTGAGTTCCGCGAACCAGCGCTCGACCTGCTTGATCCACGAGGCGCTCGTCGGCGTGAAGTGCAAGTGGAAGCGCGGATGCCGCCCCAGCCAGTTGTGGATCATCGCCGTCTTGTGCGTGCCGTAGTTGTCGAGCACGAGATGGATGTCGAGGTCCGGCGGCACCGCCTTGTCGACGAGTGCGAGGAACTTCTTGAACTCCACCGAGCGGTGCCGCCGGCAGCACTTGCCGATCACCTCGCCGGTGGCCGTGTTCAGGGCTGCGAAGAGCGAGGTCGCGCCGTTCCGCTTGTAGTCGTGCGTGCGGCGCTCCGGCAGGCCGGGGCGCATCGGCAGCACGGGCCGGGTGCGGTCCAGGGCTTGGATTTGCGATTTCTCGTCCACGCACAGCACGACAGCCCGTTCCGGCGGGTCCAGGTACAGGCCGGTGATGGTACAGGCCGGTGATATCGCGCACTTGCTCCACGCACAACGGGTCCTTCGACAGCTTGAACGTTTCGCAGCGGTGCGGCTTGGCTTGAGGCCGCAGGCGCGCCGGATGCGGCCCACGGTCGAGGGGCTCGGGCCGCAGTCCGTCGCCATCGACTCGCGGCTCCATCGCGGCTCCATCGCGTTGCCCCGCGCGGGAGCGACTCCCAAGTGCGCGTCACGACGCGCTCGACGTCTCCGTCGCTGACCTTGCGCGGCGCTCCCGGCCGCGGCTCGTCCAGCCATCCGTCGCAGCCGTCGCTCGGGAACCGGCGCCGCCACTTGCCGACGCTGGCGCGCGTGGTGCCGAGAGCGGCCGCCACGGCCATGTCGCTCTTGCCGTCGGCGCATGGGAGGACGATACGCGCCCTCAGCGCCAGCGACTGCCCCGTCTTGCTCCGGCGCAGCCAGCCCTGCAACTCCCCGCGCTGCTCGTCAGAGACCTTCGGGACCGCCCTTGTGGGGTGCTTCGGCACGCTCGCACCCCTCCTGCGAGAGCACGGTACCACAGGCTCTGCCCACTGGTCAAGAACTTCTGGCGGAGAACACTAGCGCAGCCCGCGGCCCCCGCGAACGGGCGGGTGCGCAGGTAGTGCCCTTGGTCCATTCGCCGGTCCGTTGCGGTAGGATGCCGGTTCCCCCCCCGCCCCCGAAGATCTGGACGTGCGTGCTAACGCATCCGGCTCCTCACTCCAGTTGTGACGGTAGCCCTTCCGGGCGCCGTGTCGCTCCATGTCGGCTCGTGTTACCCCGGCACTGTGTCCGGTTCGCTCGGCCCCGCGTCCGCAGCTCGCTTCCCTCGGACTCCTCCCGTCATGCACGGGCCTTCCCTCCACCCACTCCGCCGCGCGGCTGCCCGCTCCTTGTTCGTCAGCTTCCTCGGTACTATGCGCAAGTCCGACTCCCCCGCGCCGTGCGTGCTCCGCTCGGCTCCTGCCTCGACTTCGGTGTCCACGGCTTCGCCGCGCAAGCACAGAGGCCTCCTAGGTCCCGGCGCTGGACGTACGTGCGTGCCTTGAAGTCTTCGACACCGCGGGGCCGCCGCGCCACACGCCTGTAGCGCTAGGCACCGTATTGCCTTCGATCCTAGCGATAGTCTCGACACCCCGGACTATGTTTGCGCTTCTCGATGCTCTGCCCGCACGCGCCACTGTCAACGCTTCACCCACCGCCTCGCGGCGACCTGCGCATTCTTCGTGGAAATGCATGAATCGGCTCATCCTCTGCACTAGGAGACTCTCACTCCCTGTCCATTCGCCAGTTAGCCTGGCTGTTCCACTCCAGCCGCTCGTCGGGCTGCGTCAGGCGCACGACCACCTCTTCCAGTCGGAACTCCGGGTTTTCCCAGGCGGGAAGCACTTAGGTTACAGCAATGACTGCCATATCTACGAGTATACACCATTCCAGAAAGAACGCCATCCCACCTCTTAACTGCTCGCATATTGGACATTATGGCTAGGACGAAGCATACCCTAAGTAGGTCATTGACACAACAGATCAAGGAATCTCAATGAATCATCTGTGCCGCGAAATCGGAGGCTATTGAAGGCAGAATAGGAGACGAAAAACGCGCCAAATTTCGTGGATTCTAGGCAGAAATAGCCGGCAGTGGAGTTGGAAAAACAATCTCTGGTGTCGCGGAATGGACCGTTGTCATGGACCGAGAAGTGGAGGGATTTAGGCAGATGATCGCACTGTATTTTCTGGCGGATAACGTACATATAGTGGGCCAAATCGTGCGCGACAGAGAGATGGATCATCTCAAGGATGGACGCTTTCTACCGGCTGAATTGGCAGCCGACATCGATCTGGATTCCCCTGAATCCAAATCTTGAATAGACAGGGTTCAGGAATGGTGTGCAACCATATGACAGCTGACTTTATCCTCACAACGAGAATGAAAAATGAGACGATGAGGTCCGATAACATGTCTTATTCTGTTCCTTCTGTTGCTATCATGGGGAATTATATATCTGAGTGCCGAGGCAACCTATTTGGCAAGTTATCAATCCATAACTTAACCTGATTACCAACGAACGTCAGCCGAGGATATGCTATACTGGAGGAGGTCGGAAACCTCTGACAGGAAAGGGGCTAGCAGCTGAAACGCAATCGCGTGCAATGCCAGAAGGGACTCAGCCTGGGCAAGTTCCTGCAGCGCTACGGCAGCGAGGGGCCATGCGAGCAGGCCGTCTGCAAGGCCCGCTGGCCGGACGGCGGCCGGACGGCTTCCGCTGCCCGGAGTGCGGCTCCCGACGGCACTGCCGCATCCGCTCCCGCAAGCTCTGGCAGTGCCATGCCTGCCACCGCCGGAGCTCCCTCGTCGCCGCCACGATCTTCGCCGCCACCAAGCTGCCGCTGACCGTTTGGTTCCTGGCGCTCCACCTGCTGACGCAGGGCAAGCACGGCGTTTCGTCGCTGGAACTGGCGCGGCAGCCGGGCGTGAGCCGGAACACGGCCTGGAAGATGAAGCACAAGCTCTTGCAAGTGATGAAGGAGCGCGACGAGCGCGTGCCGCCGGGCGGCATCGTGCAGATGGACGACGCCTACTGGGGCCTACTGGGGCGGGGAGCGGAGCGGCGGCCAGCGCGGTCGCGGCGCGGCGGGCAAGACGCCGTTCGTCGCGGCCGTGCAGGTCACCGCCGCCGGCAAGCCGGCAAGGATGCGCCTGAGCAGCGTGGCGGGCTTGCGCAAGAAGACGCTGGCAGCGTGGGCCGGGCGGCACTTGCAGCCCGGCACGGAGGTGCATTCCGACGGCCCGGCCTGCTTCCGGGGCGTGGCCGGCGCCGGCTGCGAGCACGTGCCGACCGTCACCGGAGGCGGGCAGCGGAGCTGCGGGGATTCCCGCTTCGTCCGGGTCAACACGATGCTGGCGAACGTCAAGCAGTCCCTGGCGGGAACCTGCCATTCGTTCGACGGCAAGCACCTGCCGCGCTACCTCGCCGAGTTCCGCTACCGCTTCAACCGCCGCTACGATCCGGAGGTGCTGGTCCCCCGCCTGCTCCACGCCTCCGTGCGCACCCCGCCCATGCCTTACCGCCTCCTAACCTTGGCTGAGTCTTGTGGGTAATCAGGTAACTTAATTTGATATTTCTTCCGGATATCTGTTGACAGTCTGTAGAGTGTCTTGATAAAATAGTTCCAATATAGGAGGTCGTCTTTGAAGAAGGCGAAGCAGAAAAATCCAGGGAAGTGGTTTCGTAAAGGCATCACCTTGATCGAAGTGATCGCCATGTTCCGCGATGACGAATCCGCGGAAAAGTGGTTCGCCTCCGTGCGCTGGCCGGACGGTCCGGCATGCCGCGGCTCCAGCGTGCAGTCCGGCGCGGCCCACCCTTCGATGCCGTACCGTTGCCGCGGCTGCGGCAAGCGCTTTTCCGTGCGCACGGGCAGCGTGACGGCCGACACCGAGCTCGGCTACCGCACCCGGGCCGTCGCCCTGTTCCTGCTGACCACCGGCATCAAGGGCGTCTCGAGCATGAAGCTGCACCGCGACCTGGGAATCGGCCGGAAGTCGGCCTGGCACCTCGCGCACCGCAATCCGCGCGTGCCGGGAGCGGGATCGGGGCCTGTTCGTCGGCCCGGTGGAGGTGGACGAGACCTGCGTCGGCGGCAAGGAGCGCAACCAGCACGAGAGCAAGAAGGCCCGCGCCGGGCGCGGGCCCGTCGGCAAGACGCCCGTGGCGGGCGCGCGGGACCGCGCCACGAACGCAGTGGCCGCGCGGCCGCTGCCGGGCACCGCCAAGGGCGACCTGCAGGGCTTCGTGCGCGCCCGCGTCGCGCCGGGGGCGCAGGTCCGCTCCGACGAGGCGGCGGCCTGCGCCGGCATGGCGGAGTTCGCGCACGAAGCCGTCAGGCACTCCGGCGGCGAGTACGTGCGCGGGGCAGCGCATACGAACGGCATCGAATCGTTTCGGTCTCTGTTCAAGCGCGGCCTGTACGGAACCTATCACCGGATGAGCGTCCGTCATCCGGGTCGCTACCTCACGGAGTTCGCGGGACGGTACAACGACCGCGACTGCGACACGGCGGAACGGATGCGGCGCATGGCGCGGGGCTTGGTCGGCCGGACGCTGACCTGCCGGCAGCTGACCGGCAAGGCCGCGGTCGCGGCCTGAGCGGCGCCCGCCGCGCTGAGCGCGGCAGCCCGCTGTGGGCGCGCGCTTCACACTCGGTGCGCTTCACGCTCGGTACGAGGGGCGCACCGGATCCGGAATGTCCCGGCGCGACCCCGGTTCGGTCCGGACCGTCCATGCAGGCCGTCGAGCGCCGGGGATCCGCTGTCTTCGGCCCTCGCAGGGCCTGCAAGCGGCTTGCAAGGGGTGCCCTGCCACCGCCAACCGGGTTCCACCGGGGCATGCGAGGCGGCCTCTCTAGTCCGTGCCTCCTCAATTCCGCTGGCAGGTTCGATTCAGATACGATCCCACCTTTCTGTGCCTACCGCGGCCGCATTCGAATGACCCGAGCTCGACACCGATCTCCCTGCTCAGAGCAGTTCTCGTCGGACATGGCGTTGTCGGCACTCAGATATATAATTCCCCTATCATGTGAGCCTTTTGCAAAAATCCCGCGCTAATAGCATTATCATTTAGTTAGTCTATTAAGTATTCGATATAATAAATGAAATAGAACTGTAGTAAATGTAGTTTTAATGGCTTGTCTGCGTTTTGAGTTTCCTGACAATCCCTTGCCCTCCGTGCTATTATTGTAATGCAAGCCTAGTAAACAGCTGGCAGGATCAAACGAATATGTCCTTGATAGAAACCGTATCCGCGTACTGGTTCACGTTCCAGCAGGGGCTGTTCCCCTGGCTCGAGCAGGAACTCGGCCCCCTCGGCGAGCGCTGCCGCAGCTTCGTCCAAGCGGTGGAACTGGCGCAGGTCGAGGACTGCCTGCCCGTCGGGCAGGGCGGCCGCGGCCGCCCCCTCGCAAGCCGCGCCGCCATGGCGCGCGCCTTCCTCGCCAAGGCCGTCTTCGACCAGCCCGCTACGCGCTCGCTGGTCGAGCGCCTGCAGACCGATCGCACCCTGCGCCGACTGTGCGGCCGGGACCTGGCCGGGGCCGTGCCCGGCGAGGCAACCTTCTCGCGCGCCTTCGCCGAGTTCGCCGCCGGCGAACTGCCCGGACGCTTGCACGAGGCGCTGCTCGCGCGGACGCTCGACGGCCACTTGGCAGGGCACGTCTCCCGCGACTCGACCGCCATCGAGGGCCGCGAGCGGCCCGCCGGGAAGCCCGCGCCGGAACCGGAGCCGAAACGCAAGCGCGGGCGCCCTCGCAAGGGCGAGCAGCGGCCGCCCGATCCGCGCCGACTGGCGCGGCAGCCCGACATGAATCTCGAAGCAATGCTGCACGACCTGCCGCAGGACTGCGATACCGGCACCAAGCGCAACGCCAAGGGCCGTACCGTCAGCTGGTGCGGCTACAAGCTGCATATCGACGCGATCGACGGCGGGATTCCGGTCAGCTGCCTGCTCACCGCGGCTTCGCTGCACGACAGCCAGGCCGCGATCCCGCTGGCGACACGGACCGCGAGCCGCGTCGACAACCTGTAAGACCTGATGGACAGCGCGTACGACGCGGCCGGGATCCGGGCCTTCAGCGAGCGGCTCGGGCACGTGCCGATCATCGATGTCAACCCGCGCGGCCGGACGAAGCTGAAAGCGGATCTGGAACGGGAGGCCAAGGCGCTGCGCAGCGCCGGGCGGGCGGATCCCGCCAAGCTGCGCTACCGGGAGCGCTCGACGGTGGAGCGTGTCAACGGCCGCCTGAAGGACGATTGCGGCGGGCGCCGCGTGCGCGTCCGCGGCCGCGGCAAGGTGCTGTGCCACCTCCTGTTCGGCGTGCTCGCGCTGACGGTGGAGCAGCTCCTGCGCCTGGCGCTCCGAGAGCCCGGGCCGCCGGGACAGCCGCGAAGAGCGCCCGCCCGCAGGGCCGCGCCGGGAGAGCTGCGCCTGCACGGGGCCGCTCCTCGCAGGAGCGCCCCGAAGCCGAGCAAGCCCAGCTGAAGGGGGTCTTTTTCGGCGAGAATAACAGCCCAGAAACTAGTCGTTCATGGGGCGGTCAGCCCTCTTTTCTGAATTTTGCAAAAGGCTCATGTGATCGACTTATATCGGCTAAAATCTCCCAAACAACTGAGTTTATTCACAAGGACGATATATTTCCCTTCAATTAGAAGCTCTGGGACGGGGGCGTGTGAGGCCTCCACCCGCCACACCGAGGTCGAGCGTGCGGGCGCTCGCAGGCGAAGGACCGGCTGAAGCAGCGCGAGCGGTTCCGCATACACTCCGCGCCGGGCTGCGGTTCCCGAAGGAACCTCGCGGAGCGCTTCTTCGCCGACCTGTGTCCGCGAGCGCGGCTGCGCGAGCGTCCGGGACCCGTCGGCACCGCTACGTCGACTCTGGAGCACCGCAACGAGAGTCCGAAGCCGTACGGCCGGAGGCGAGAGGGCCCCAGCCGCGATTGGCCGGACCCATCGGGCCGTACGGCACGAACCATGCGCGTTCGCGACGCGGAACCGCAGGTGCCGGACATCGTGCGGCCCTTTTGTCCGGGCTATCGCATGGATGGTCGACCCCGAGAATCCCCGGGATGGTCAGGATCGGCGCTGCCATTGGCCGGACCATTCGCAGGGCCCAACACGGACCGCGGTCGAATCTCACGGCCGAAGGGCGCGCCCAAACTCTTGGCGGTCCGTTCCGAGCTGGCATCTCGTGCCCGCGCAGCGGCTCTCGCAGCCCGCGACGCTTCCCCGGTAGCGAGCTCAGGCAACCTGCATTCGGTACCCGTCGGTGGCCGCCGCAGCCAAACTGGGTTCACCGAGCATCCGGGCGGGTGGCCGTACACCTGGAGGTGTCGGCGCTCCCCGGCCCCGCAGCGTGTCCCGCTGCCGGATACGCGCCAACCGGCAGCGCGCCATAGGCGCGTGCGGACCAGCGGCGGTCCCGCATCCACGACTGGCACGAGGGGGCGGGCAATTCCGGAGGAGTCGCGGCTGCTACAATTCGTGTGAAGACAACGGTTGCATGGGAGGCAAGCGAGCGCAGCAGAGTCTGCCGGCGACGCTGCCGGGCCAGGCCGGGCCGGCAGCGGCCCTGCCTTGCGCGCCGTCGCGGCGTCCCCAGCCGGAGGAGGATGTCGAGTATCCCTGCTCGGACGGAAAGCCCATGGCGGAGAGCGGGCCCCAGCGGCGGGCGATGATCGACGTGACCGAGGGCCTGCGCCGGTACTTCCGCGGCCGCAGGGCTGATGTGGTCGTGGAGTGCAACCTGCTGCTGTACTACGTGCGGGGCGCCCCCAGATTCTCGGTGGCACCGGACGTGTTCGTGGCCTTGGGCCTGGAGGGCAGCGCGCGGATGACGTACAAGGTCTGGGAGGAGGGCAAGGCACCGGACTTCGTGCTGGAGGTCGCCTCCACCAGCACGATCAAGCGCGACAATGCTGAAAAAGCTAGGATCTACGCACGGCTGGGGGTGCGGGAGTATTGGCAGTTCGACGCCGTCGGCGGCCTGCTGGAGCCGCGCTTGACGGCGGGCCGGCTGGAACGGTCGGGCTATTCCCGGATGGATGTGCTGCCGTCGGCGGTGGGGCAGGTGTGGATTCGCAGCGAAGTGCTGGGCGCGGAGCTGCGCTTCGACGGACGGCAGCGGCTGGCGGTGTTCGATCCCGACCGCAACAGATACCTGTCTCCGCTGGACGAAACCGAGCGTGCGGACCGCGAGACCGAGCGGGCGGAGAGGGAGACCGAGCGGGCGGTCAGGGAGTCGGGGCGTGCAGACGCCGCTGAGGCTCGCGCACGCGAAGAGAGGCACCTTCGCGAGGAGCTACAGGCGCGCCTGGCCGAGTTAGAGGGATTGAGAGCGGAATGACTCGCCAGCTGTCGGCGGGTGTCGAGGCTTTCCGTCCACGCATTCGAGACCGGACGGCCTTTAGCATCCCGAATCGCGAATGACGTTTGATGATCGCCTCTGAAGGCCGTAGTGTGGTTGCCTGCTTCACCGTGCGGTCCGATGGCCAGACCGCTCTAGATTCTCGAATCGACGGCCGAACCGGTATACCTAACGACGTCGACATGAGTTTCCGATTCTTGAAATCTTTGTGCGGCTTCTTGTCGTGACCGAGTAGCAGAATAGCATCCGATACTCTCGCCAAACCTACGTTATGTGCGGAAACAATCCTCCGGTGATTCAATCCGTGTTGGACTAGATACCGTGCGAGAGCAGCGCTGCCTCCCAACGCTTCTCGTCGCGCCTGCTGACATGTACCGTCAGTTCTCGCAGGCCGTCTCGAAATCTGTACTGGTTGGGCGAGCGTGGCGCCACCGCCGCTGCGACTGCGACCGTCACTCCAGCCGTGATCAGCGCCGATTTGGGGTTGATCTCTGCGTACCTGCCCTCCTGCCATCGCCATCGCAATAGGAATAGTAGGGGAATTATATATCTGAGTGCCGACAACGCCATGTCCGACGAGAACTGCTGTGAGCAGGGAGGTCGGCGTCTGGCTGGGGTCATTCGAATGCGGCCGCGGTAGGCACAGCAAGGTGGGATCGTATCTGAATCGAAGCTGCCAGCGGAATGGACGAGGCACGGATAAGAGAGGCCCCCTCGCATGCCCGGTGGAATCCGGTTGGCGGTGGAGGGCACCCCTTGCAAGCCGATTGCGTGCCCTGCGAGGGCCGAAGACAGCGGATCCCCGGCGCTCGACGGCCTGCATGCATGGTCCGGGCCGGACGTGGGTCGCGCCGGGGGATTCCAGATCCGGCGCGCCCCTCGCACCGAGCGTGAAGCGCATCGAGCGTGAAGAGTGCGTCGGCAGCGGGCTGCGGCGCTCAGCTCGGAGGGCGCCGCTCGGGCCGCGACCGCGGCCTGGCCGGTCAGCTGCCGGTAGGTCAGCGTCCGGCCGACCAGGCCCCGCGCCATGCGCCGCATCCGTTCCGCCGTGTCGCAGTCGCGGTCGTTGCGCCGTCCTGCGAACTCCGTCAGGTAGCGGCCGAGATGACGGACGCTCATCCGGTGATAGGTTCCGTAGAGGCCGCGCTTGAACAGGGACCCAAACGATTCGATGCCGTTCGCATGCGCTGCCCCGCGCACGTACTCGCCGCCGGAGTGCCTGACGGCTTCGTGCGCGAACTCCGCCATGCCGGCGCAGGCCGCCGCCTCGTCGGAGCGGACCTGCGCGCCCGGCGCGACCCGGCCGCGCACGAAGCCCTGCAGATCGCCCTTGGCGGTGCCCGGCAGCGGCCGCGCGGCCGCTGCGTTCGTGGCGCGGTCCCGCGCCCCCGCCACGGGCGTCTTGCCGACGGGCCCGCGCCCGGCGCGGGCCTTCTTGCTCTCGTGCTGGTTGCGCTCCTTGCCGCCGACGCAGGTCTCGTCCGCCTCCACCGGGCCGGCGAACAGGCCCCGATCCCGTTCCCGGCACGCGCGGATGCGGTGCGCCAGGTGCCAGGCCGACTTCCGGCTGATTCCCAAGTCGCGGTGCAGCTTCATGCTCGAGACGCCCTTGATGCCGGTGGTCAGCAGGAACAGGGCGACGGCCCGGGTGCGGTAGCCGAGCTTGGTGTCGGCCATCACGCTGCCGGTGCGCACGGCAAAGCGCCTGCCGCAGCCGCGGCAACGGTACGGCATCGAAGGGTGGGCCGTGCCGGACTGCACGCTGGAGCCGCGGCAGCGGGGGCACGCGGGACCGTCCGGCCAGCGCATGGAGGCGAACCACTTTTCCGCGGATTCGTCATCGCGGAACATGGCGATCACTTCAATCAGAGTGATGCCTTTACGAAACCACTTCCCGGGACCTTTCTGCTTCATAGACGACCTCATATATTAGAACTATTCTATCAAAATACTCCACCGACTTTCAACAGATTTCCCGAAGAAATATGAAATTAATTTATGGACTGATAATTTGCAAAATCGGTTGCCTCGGCACTCAGGTATATAATTCCCAATAGTAGCCGGTGTAGTAGCAGTGCGAGACGTATCCAGGCTCGGTCGGCAGGGCATTCAAACCGACCAAGAGCAAGCCCGGAGCCAGCCCAGAGCTTGCGTGCTTCGGGCGAGAAGTCGTGCTTCGTGTCGTGACTCGAATCGAGAAACGCCGCTACGAGCAGCCCCGTCTTGCGAGCGAACACTTGGACGCCGTCGTCCGTGATGCATATCACGGCTTACGGTTATGCACTTAGCTCTAGTATGCTCAAAGTTTGCGCTGCGAGCGGAGGTGTCGGGCGATGGGAAGCGATTCCGAGGCGTTCCCGCGGAACATCCTCGAATGCATGGAGCGGTTCGGCACGGAGCGGGCGTGCGCCGAGTACCTGGCCGCCGTGCGCTGGCCGCGCGGTTGCGCCTGCCCGCGCTGCGCGGGCGCCGAGGCGTGGACGACCGCGCGCGGCACCCTGTTCTGCAAGGCGTGCCGCCGGCAGACCTCCCCGACGGCCGGCACGGTCCTGCACAAGTCGCGCGTGCCGTGGCGCGGCGGGCTTGCAGCGCGAGCTCGGGCCGGGCAGCTACCGCACGGCCTGGCTGCTGCTGGCTGCTGCTGCCAAAGCTTCGCTCGGCGATGGCGAGGCTGGGCCGCGAACGCCTGCAGGGGGCGGTCGAGGTTGACGAGGCGTAGGTCAGAGGCGCGGAAAAGGGCGTTTGCGGGAGGGAACCGGCCGAAAAGTGCCTGGTCGCGGTCACCGCGGAGCTGGAGGGGCATGGCGCGGGGCGCATCCGCCTGCGGCACGTGCCGGACGCCTCGGGGGCGAGCCTGGCGGGTTTCGTAGCGGACTGCGTCGAGCCGGGCAGCCTCGTGCAGACGGACGGTTGGAGCGGCTATCGCAGCCTCGAGCGGCGCGGGTACCGGCATCAAGTGACCGTCACGCGCGGAAGCGGGGACGTTGCGGGCACGGCGTTTCCGCAAGTCCGCTGGGTGCTCTCGCTGCTGAGGCGCTGGCTGCCGGCCACGCATCAGGGCAAGGTCGGCGCGAAGCACTTGCAGCTCTATCTCGACGAGTTCACGTTCCGCTTCAACCGGCGTCGGTCGCGTCACGTTGGCAAGATCTTCTACCGGCTCTTGGAGCAACTGGTCTTGCAGCGAGCGGCTACGTACCAAGAGCTAATCGACAGGCCGGAACAGCCTGACTAGAGCTAAGTGCATAACCGTATCACGGCTTTGCGCCACTTCCCGCCCGGCGTCTTGTACGCCGCTTTCCCGCTCTCAAAGCACTCGGCCGAGAGCGCGGTCGCGCCAAGCAAGCCGATGGTGACGGCCTTGAGCAGATGCATCGTTTGCTTCCCCCTCCCGGGCCGGGTCAATCGGCTGGGCTGTCAGACACACAGCACTCGGCCCGGATTTCTGTCGAGTCTGGCGTGTGCCAATAGGTTTGCTACACCGATGCAGCTCAGAAATGCGATAAAAGGGCAGGGCGTAGTGGCTGGGATGCTGGGGCGATACGAGCAGATCCAGCGGTGCCGGACAAGCCACTGCCGGGCCGCAGCGGGCGATTCTGGTTCCCGAGCAGGCGGGAAGGCCTGTCCCGTTTTCGAAGAGAATTATATGTCTGAGTGCCGAGGCAACCGATTTGGTAAATTATCGATCCATAAATTAATTTCATATTTCGTCCGGAGATCTGTTGCCATTCGATGGAGTTTTTTATAGAATATTTCCAATATAGGAGGTCGTCAATGAAGAAGAAATGCCCCGGGAAGTGGTTTCGTAAAGGCATCACCTTGATTGACGTGATCGCGATGTTCTCCGATGACGAATCCGCGAAAGAATGCTTCGCCTCCATGCGCTGGCCCGACGGTCCAGTATGCCCCGCTGCCGCGGCTCCAGCGTGCAGTCCGGCACGGCCCACCTTTCGATGCCCTACCGTTGCCGCGGCTGCGGCAAGCCCTTTTCCGTGCGCACCGGCAGCGTGATGGCCGACACCAAGCTCGGCTACCGCATTTGGGCCATCGCTATGTTCGTGCTGACCACCGGCCTGAAGGGCGTTTCGAGCATGAAGCTGCACCGCGATCTGGGCATCAGCCGGAAGTCGGCTTGGCACCTGGTGCACCGCATCCGCGCGTGCTGGGAGCGGGACGAGGACCTACTTCGCGGGCCCCGTGGAAGTGGACGAGACCTACGTCGGCGGCAAGGAGCGCAAAAAGCACGAGAGCAAGGAGGACCGTGCCGGGCGCGCGGGACCGCGCCACGAACGAAGTGTCCGCCCGCCCGTCGCCGGGCACGCCGAAGCGCGACCTGTCAGGGCTTCGTGCGCGGCCGGAGTCGCCCCGGGCGCGCAGGTCCGCTCCGACGAGGCGCTGGCCTGCGCTGGCATGGCGGAGTTCCCGCACGAGGGCGTCAAGCACTCCGGCGGCGAGTACGTGCGCGGGGCAGCGCATACGAACGGCATCGAGTCGTTCCGGTTCCTGTTCAAGTGCGGCCTCTACGGGACCTATCACCGGATGTGCGTCCGTCATCTCGGGCGCTACCTCACGAAGTTCGCGGGACGGCGCAAAGCCCGCAACTGCGACACAGTGGAATGGATGCGGCGCATGGCGTGGGTCCTGGTCGGCAAGACGCTGACCTACCGGCAACTGGTTGGCACGGCTGCGGTCACGGCCCGAGCACGGCCTTGCCGGTCCGCTGCGGCCTCTCTTCACGCTCGGTGCAAAGGGCGCTCCGGATCCGGAATCCCCCGCCGCGACCGGTGTCCAGCCCGGACAATTCCTACAGGCAGCCGGCTTGGAAGGGGAGCCTCTCCACCGCAAACCGGGTTCCACCGGGGCATGCGAGGCGGTGTCTCTAGTCCGTGCGCCGTGAAATCCGCTTGCCGGTGCGATTCAGATACGAACCGACCTTTCGGTGCCCACCTCGGCCGCACACGAATGACCCGAGCTAGACGCCGACCTCCCCGATCAGGGCAGTTCTAGCCGGACTTGGAGTCGTCGGCACTCAGATATATAATTCCTTTCCTATTATCCCGCCCATTCAACTCCGAAGTGCGACACGCGGGTAAGGGGCGGTGGGCTGGGATACTAGGACCACAGTAGCAGATCCAGCGGCGCCGGACAAGCCGCTGCCGGGCCGAAGCGGGGGGCCGCGTCCCGGGCATGCGGGCATGCGTGCCCCGTTTCCGGAACGGGGACCTTCCGGGCCTTGCGCAGGGAGCGGAGCGACCGCAGCAAGGCCCGGAGGGTCGAATCCGCGCCTGTCCGGGCGCAGCTCCCCCGCGCCCCTGTCCGGGGCGGCGGGCTGCCAGCCCTGCCTCAGCCCCGCGGCACCCGCTCGCGCTCCGCCGGGAAGACTTCCTCCGGCGTGCGCCCGCCCGGCACCTTCCGCGGACGCCGGTTCAGGCGGTCCCGCGCCTCCCGCACCCGGGCCGGGTCCACCCGCCGCAGGTCCGTCCCCTGCGGGAAGTACTGCCGCGGCAGCCCGTTGGCATGCTCGTTCAGCCCGCGCTCCCAGGAGTGGCAGGGCCGCGCGCAGTAGAAGCCCGCCCCCAGCCGCTGCGCCACCTCCCGGTGCCCCGCGAACTCCTTGCCGCGAACTCCTTGCCGTTGTCGGCCGTGATCGCGTGCGTCACGGCCCCGCTCCCTGCGAGCATGGCCGTCATCGCCGCCCCGACCAGCTGCGCCGTGCGCCGGCTAACCGGCTGCACTAGCAGGTACTTAGAGAACCGGTCCACCAGCGTCACCAGCGCCCCGCGGCGCTGCCCGCCGATCACGGTGTCGGCCTCCCGGTCGCCGCCGCGCGCCTGCGCTCGCGCCTGCGCTCGCGCCTCCGCCGGGCGCTCCGCGATGTCCGCGCGCCCCGGGATCAGGCCGCGGCCCGCCGTCCGGCCGACCCGCCGGACGCGCTTGCGGCCGCCCTGCCTCGGGTGCCGGTACAGCCGGCCCCCCTGCCGCCGCTCCGCGCGCACCAGCTGGTAGATCCGTTCAGGACTGATCTCCAGCGCCCCTTCCCGCTGCAGCCGCGCCGCGACCTGCTCCGGGCTCCTGCTCCGGGCTCCAGTCCTGCCGCAGGCAGTCCTCGCTCCGCGCCCGCAGCGCCGACGTCAGCTGGCGCGGCCGGCACGACGCCGCTCCGCGCGCTCCTGCGCGCTCCCCAAGCTGTAGCTCGCCGCGCGCTCGCCTTCCGCCGGTCGGCCGTTGCGGCCCACTTCCCGGTAGATCGTGGCCCGCTTGCGGCCCGGCTGCCCGGCGATCCTGTCCGCTCCCCAGCCCGCCGCCCGCAGCGTCTCGATCCAGCAGCGCTCCTCCTGCGTCACGTGCGTGTACCTCTTCCGCATCCGCCTCCCTGCTCCTTCCAGCACCTACCAGCCTACTGCCGCGACACCACCGCTCGCTGCCCCCCCTCTCCCCTCCCTGCCATCTTGTGGCTCGGCGCCTGTCGCACTTCGGAGTTGAATGGGCGTCCCCTTTGTCCATCATGGAACGCTAATGTCTCTTCGTCGCTCGGATTGGCACACCATGACGGACAGTTGCAAGAACGAGTCCATCCTTGTTATCGCGATAGGCGTCACAAATTGCTTCAATTGTCTGTGTTCCGTCGCTGCTGTTCGGCTGAAGTGCTTCTTCTAGTTTCAATAGTCTGCGAGATTGGTCAGTAATCATGCCGTTCTTCGATTTACGTTCGTCTCCTATGACAATGGCTCGTCCTAGATCGGGTGATTCTGATTGTCCATCTTGCAATCTCTTGTGATCACAGAGTGTTGCAAGGCGAAACCCAAGAATTGAAGACACGCTTCGAAACTCTCTTGGGTAGAGATACAGCTGAACGGCGAATCTTAGCCGCACTGACAGGCTTGCATCTTGCGCCACAGGCTCGATACCGTTCTGTTGCCCGCTACTCTTCTCTTGCTTTTCGGCTGACTCGACGGATACTGGCACCTCGTCTGCAAGTGCTAGACCAGCGCCAAGAGTAGACGTTACAGATAGATAGAATTCGTAGGGATCGAACTAGACTCGCAAGTAGCAAGTAGGTGCTGCATTTCATATCTCCGTGCAGATCTGTCCAGTGCCTTCCGGTCGTTCAAATTCATACGGTATCATATAGCTCCGATGATTGTCGAAAGAACGTATACAGCCCACGCAGGCAGCATTAGCCCTGAGAATTACAATTTAGCAGGACTGTATCCTGCTTCCCTCCAACTTGCCAAGTGTGCAAAGAGACCACTAAGAGCTACAGCAATAACCCACTTTGTGACCTCAGGAAGAGGATCCAATTCCGCAGGAGGCGATGGACTCTCTCGAAGATTAATCGTGGGAACAATATACAGGAAGAGGCTTAGAGAGCCAAAAAGGGCATACAGAAAGCGAGTGCGTCTAGAAAGTCCCGGCTCTACGAGTCCGAGCCACTGAGTCCGCATTGTCCTAAGCCACTCGCCAAGTTCTGAACCAAAGGTTGCCGACGAGGGCTCACCGCTGCCATTACGGGCCAAGTCTGCCACCGACCGATTATCATAGCACGGCCTTGTCCTCCGCGCAAGGTTCCTCGCAGCACTCCCCCGAGTGACTCACGAGGGAGCCCGCGTAAAGGGGGTTTGTGAGCGGGCTGGGCTCCGCGTGACCAGATCGGAGTCGCCATTCATGGCGGCTCGAGCATGTCGGCCTTTGCCGGTTCGGCGCAGGCCGGGTGTGGCAGTGTAATTCTTGCCCTGTCTCCCTCCGCTGGCCTTGCCCGTGCTCGTCGACAGCCACGCGGTGCTCGCTCGTTCATGTCCTTGGACGTGACCGCGGTGCGAACCTGGAACTGCCTGGCCACGCTCCAGCCGGCACTCGGCGGTCGGAGGATTTGCCCGACACGTTGGTTGCAGTGCATTCGACGAACTGCGGCACGTTGGTTGCCCCCACACCGCGCTCCCGTGCCACTTGCCGTGCCAGCGGCCGGCGGGCCCGTCATACATGTTCGAGGACGGCGTGCAGCGTCGCCTCAGTCATCTTGCCGAGGGATTGGCTCGGTTGGCGCGGCCCCGCGCTCTTGGCAGGCAAGGCTAGGGCGTGCGATCTCCATGTCTAGGGATCACGCCGCTCGTCGCGGAACTGAGTTCTGGGCTATGATCTAGGCCGTATGGCGCGAAACGCAAAGCGATCTCCAAGGCTGACCCGCCCGTTCGTACGGAAGAACGGCGCGTTGCGTCCAGCCGGCTGGGACGAGGCGCTCGACCTGACCGCGGCAGCCATACAGCACGCGATGGACCGTGGGGCCGAGCGCTCGTTCGGCATGTTTAGCTGTTCGAAGACCACCAACGAATTGAACTTCGTTGCACAGAAGTTCGTGCGGAGCGTTGTCGGTAGCAACAACATCGACAGCTGCAACCGCACTTGACACGCCCCTAGCGTCGCCGGTCTGGCGGCAGCATTCGGAGCCGGGGGCGGCACTAGCTCCTACGAGGAGGCCCAGCGAACGGATCTGATCGTCCTGTGGGGGTCGAACGCCCGCGAGACACACCCGATCTACTTCCACCACGTCCTGAAGGGGATTCGCGGCGGCGCCTCGCTGTACGTGGTCGATCCCCGTAGGACGAGTTCCGCGCAGTGGGCGGACTGCTGGCTGGGGCTGGACGTGGGTAGCGACCTCGCCTTGGCCAATTCCGTCGCGCGCGAAATCCTCGCATCGGGTCTGGAGAACCGCGAGTTCATCGAGCGCGCGACGAGCGGACTCGACGCTTTCAGGCAATCCATCGAGCACTGCACGCTCGCGTACGCCGAGCGCGAGACCGGCGTGCCGCGCGAGGCCATCCGGGAGTTTGCGCACGCATACGCCAAGGCGCCGACGGCACAGCTCTGCTGGACCCTCGGAATCACCGAGCATCACAACGCCGTGGACAACGTACGCGGCCTGATCAACCTCGCCCTGCTCACCGGTCACGTCGGGCGGTACGGCTCGGGCCTCGTCCCGCTGCGAGGGCAGAACAACGTGCAGGGCGGCGGAGACATGGGAGCGCTGCCGGACCGCCTGACCGGCTTCCAGCACCTCGAGAACCCGGCCCTCCGGTCCAAGTTCGAGGCGCGGTGGAATTGCACGATCCCGCCGAGGAAGGGCTGGCACTTGAGCGGCATGTTCGACGCCATGGAACGCGGAGACCTGACGACCTTGTTCGTGCTTGGCGAGAACCCGGTCGTGTCCGAGGCGGACCAAGCGCGCGCGCTCCGCCTCCTGCAGGGATTGGAGTTTCTCGTCGTCCAGGACATCTTCCTCACCCAGACCGCGGAGATTGCCGACGTCGTGCTGCCGGCCCAAGCGGGCTGGGCGGAGTGCGAGGGCACGGTCACGAGCAGCGAGCGCAAAGTTCAGCGAGTGCGGCGCGCGGTGGACCCGCCGCCGGGGGCGCGCGACGATATGCGGATTCTGTTCGATCTTGCGCGGCAGCTGGGCCGGGATTGGGGGGAGCCGGACGCTGAAACCATTTGGAACGAGCTGCGCGGGCTCAGCCCCATGCACGCCGGCATGAGCTACGAGCGCCTCGAGATGCACGGAGGTCTTCGCTGGCCCTGCTACGACGAGTCGCACCCCGGCGAGTTGTTCCTGCACGGTCGCCTCTGGGCCTATCCGCTCCTCGGACCTCGCGCTCCGTTCGGAATCGCCGAGCACCGCCCGCCGGTCGACCGGCTCGATGGCGAGTATCCGATTCGCCTGACCACGGGCCGTCGGCTCGACTCGTACAACACCGGGGTTCAGAGCGGGCTGTACTCGTCGCCGCTTCGGTGGGGCGAGACGCTGGATCTGTCGCCGGAAGACGCGGCGCGGCAGGGCCTCGAGGAATTCGAGCGGGTCATCGTGACCTCCCGGCGGGGCTCGGTCCGGGCAAGGGTCCGATTCGATCCGGCGCTGCCCCCGGGCCTGGCGTTCATGACGACCCACTTTCCCGACGAGGTCGACACCAACAAGCTCACGATCGACGCTGTCGATCCCAAGTCGGGCACCGCCGAGTTCAAGGCCACGGCGATTCGCGTTGATAAGATGGGTGCCGCCCTGAGCGGCGATTGACGCAGGCGGGCCCGGTCGCCGGATTGCGACCGCGCGACCGGCCGGGGCTCGCTCGGCCACGGGCGGTCGCTGCGGCTATCCGCCACGGCCTACACGGAGCCAGAGTGGATCTACACTTCACCGCGCACGAGGCGAGCGAGGCCGAGCGATCAGCGGTTGATTCGATCCTAGGATCGGCCGAATCGCGATGGTACGGAGGCTCCCGTTCTTCGGCTGCGGAGGAGCGGACTTCCCGGGCCATGGGCCGGCCCGGAAGCCGCCGGCACCTGCTCCTACCCGTCCTGCTCGCTATCCAAGGGAGAGTCGGCTGGATCAGCCGAGGGGCGCTGAACTACGCATGCCTGCGGCTCGACGTGCCTCCAGCCGAAGCCTATGGCGTTGCCAGCTTCTACGACCTCCTGGCGACGCAGCCGCGGCCTCCGGTGGTGGCTAGGGTATGCGACGACATCGCATGTATCGCCCAAGGGGCAGAGGACATATGCTCGGCGATGCAGCGGGGCTTGGGCCCGCCGGGAAGGCACGGCGAGAGCAGCGACTCGCCTTGGGTGCGGAGCCCTTGCTTGGGGTTGTGCGAGAGGGCGCCGGCCGTCCTCGTCACCGGCGCTGGCGAGCGGCCTTGGAACCGCGTCTTGGCTCCGGTCGAGCCTCCGCAGGTCATGGCCTGCCTCGCGGAGGGCGGACCGGGGGAATGCGACGCGCGCCCAGTCGCGGATTCGGTGCCGCAGTCCGGCGACCCGTCGCTTCAGATTCTGCGCCGGATTGGCGCCGACGGCTCGAAGAGCCTCGAGGGCTACCGGAGAAGCGGAGGGCTCGAAGCGCTCGACCGGGCCGTCTCCAGGGGTCCCGATTGGGCGGTCAGCCAGGTCGAGAAGTCCAACTTGGTCGGGCGGGGGGGAGCCGCCTTCCCGGCGGGCGTGAAATGGCGCGCCGTGATGATGGCCCAAGGCCCCAAGTACTTGGTGTGCAACGCGGACGAGTCGGAGCCGGGCACCTTCAAGGACCGCGTCCTCATGGAGGGCGACCCGTACGCGGTGGTCGAGGCGATGGCTATCGCATCGTTCGCTACGGGCTGCGAGCGCGCCTACGCATACGTCCGCGGGGAGTATCCCCGCGCTGCCGAGAGGCTGGCAGGCGCGATCGCGGAGTTCGAGGAAGCGGGCCTGCTGGAGTCGGCCTGCCCTATCGAAATCCGGCGCGGCGGCGGGGCGTACATCTGCGGCGAGGAGACGGCGCTGTTCAATTCGGTGGAGGGATATCGCGGCGAGCCTCGCAACAAGCCCCCTTATCCGACGCAGGCCGGCCTCTTCCGTCGCCCGACGCTGGTCAACAACGTCGAGACGCTTGCCAACGTGCCCCGGATCCTTCTCGAGGGCGGGAGCGCCTTCGCCTCCACGGGAACGCCGAAGTCCACGGGGCCCAAGCTGTTCTGCCTCTCGGGCAGCGTGGCCCGCCCTGGCGTGTACGAAGCCCCGTTCGGCGTCACCGTGCGCGACCTGATCGATCTCGCCGGCGGAATCCCAGAGGGGTCGGAGATGCAGGCTGTGCTCGTCGGCGGGGCGGCCGGGGCCTTCCTGGGACCGGACGAGCTCGATGTGCCGTTCACGTTCGAAGCGATGCGCGCCATCGGCGCGACGGTCGGTTCGGCCGTGGTGATGCCGTTCGATGCCCGCGCCGACCTTGGCGCGATCCTGTGCCGGATCGCAGAGTTCTTCCGCCACGAGAGCTGCGGGCAGTGCGTGCCGTGTCGCGTCGGCACGGTGCGCCAGCAGGAGCTGCTGGCCCGCCTGCGGTCGGAACGCCCGCTTGGTTCCCTGGAACGGGAGCAGGATCTGCTGAAGGACATCTCCCAAGTGATGCGCGACGCCTCCATCTGTGGTCTCGGGCACACGGCCGCCAGCGCGGTGGATTCCGCGTTGGCGCGGTTTCCCATCTTTTCGAGGAGCATTCAGTGAGCTACGAACCCGACGCGCCGGCGCCGCGCCTCGAGATTCCGGTGCCGCCCGGTCCATTGCCCGTCCGCCCCGCCGGCCCGTCCGCCCCGCTGGTCGAGCTGACCGTCGACGGGTCCTCGGTCAGCATCCCGGTGGGTTCCACGATCCTTGACGCCTGCCGTCAGTGCGGCATCGACACGCCCACGCTCTGCTATCTGGAGACGCTGACGCCGGTGAACGCTTGCAGGGTTTGCGTGGTCGAGCTCGAAGGCTCGCGGACGCTGGTCCCCGCCTGCGCGCGCGAGGCGCAATCCGGGATGAAGGTTCGCACCGATTCCGAGCGCGTCCGGCTGAGCCGCCGCATGGTCTTGGAGTTCCTGGCGTCGAGCACGAACGTCGAGACCGCGCCGGAACTGAGAGGGTACCTGGAACGGTACGGAGCGGATCCCGGTCGCTACGGCGACGAGGGCGCGCCCGCGGCAGCCAACGACGAACCCCCGAAGATCGATAACGAGCTGTACATCCGCGACTACGCGAAATGCATTCTTTGCTACAAGTGCGTCGAAGCGTGCGGCGTGGATGCGCAAAACACCTTCGCGATCGCGGTGGCGGGTCGGGGCTTCGACGCGCGCATCGCCACCGAATTCGACGGGGATCTGCCGGACTCCGCATGCGTTTACTGCGGGAACTGCATTGGCGTGTGCCCCACTGGCGCGCTCATGTTCAAGAGCGAGCACGACCTGCGTCAGGCCGGCGAGTGGGACGAGTCCGAGCAGCGGCAGACGGACACGATCTGCCCCTATTGCGGGGTCGGCTGCACCTTGACCCTCCACACGCAGGACAATCGAATCGTCAAGGCTACGTCCCCGCTCGACCAGGACGTGACCTCGGGCAACCTGTGCATCAAGGGGCGCTTCGGCTGGCAGTTCGTGCGAGGATCCCGTGACAGATCAGAGGGCGAGGCGGGGGAAAACGCGTCGGACTAGTCGGAGACGCGGTCGTTTCTCTTCGGCGCGCGAGACGGCGCCACCGGACGCGCCCGCGTCGCGCGGCCTTGGCGGGTACCGGTGGTCCGGACTCGCGACCTGCCGTTGCCCGCTCGCGCCGGTCGACGCCGGTGGCCGACTACAATGTTGGGCATGAACAAGACCTTGGCTGCCTTCCTGCTGGGGCTTGCCGCGATCGCTCTCGTATTCTCTTCGCGGGCACCTGAATCGATTCCGGCCAGGGCGCTCGCCCAGACGGCCGGTAGCGCGGTATGCGAGTCCTCGAGCCTCGTGACCATGCGCTTGGGGCTCGGAGATTCCGCGCCGACAGACTGGAGCGGCACCGCGACCGGATGGGTTGCGGAATGGTCAGCCTCGTTCGAGGCTGGGTCGGAATCGAGTCCCTTGAAGCTGGCCGGAGGAGGCAGGGCACCGCGAGTCCTGCCGGGATCCGCGAGACTCGCCTTGCCGCCGTCGGCCTGCGGCAGCGAGGAGGACCTCGCCCGGACGATTCAGGTCTCCACCGGGCAGGGGAGCTTCGAATTCGCTCCGCTGGAACTTCCGGTGGGCCGCCCGGCGCTGCTCCTTGACGGGCGGGTCGAGGTAGAGCGGGTTCCCGCGAACCCCGAGATTGCCAACGGCGCGGTCGAGGAGGACTTTCCGTCGTGTGTCGCGCTGCTCGACGATTCCGTGCTATGCGCGTATGTTGAGTACCGGCCCGGCGAGCCCATTGACGAGGAGGCTGCGCTGGACGGCAACTTCGACTCGATTGAGTTCGACGGCAACGGGGATCGGATTGCCCTCGTGCGCCGCTCTGGCGGGAACTGGAGCTATCCCGTCTACGCCACCCCGCCGGCCCGGGATATTTGGCGTCCCGTGGTGACTGCCTTGCCCGACGGGAACGCCGCGGTCGTCTGGTCCGAGCAGAGAGGCGGGAACTGGGACATCTACGCCCGCGAGTTTCGCGCCGCGAGCGGCGTGCTGAGCACGGAAACGCGTCTCACCGAGCATCCGGGCAGCGACTTCAATGTAGTCGCCAGCGGCGACTTCATCGCCTGGCAGGGGCGCAGGGAGAGCGGGTTCGACATATTCGCGGCCCGGATTGGCGGCGAGCCCGTGCGCATGTCCGCGAGCGAGGCGAACGACTGGAGGCCGTCCATCGACACCGACTCGAAGGGCGCCGCCTGGATCGCGTGGGACACCTATCACGACGGCAACTACGACGTGTACCTCCGCCGGTTCGACGGGGAGGACCGAGGCGAGCCCGTCGCGGTGGCGAGATCGCCCCGGTTCGAGGCGCGCGCGTCGGTGTCCGTGGACGGACGGGACCGGATCTGGGTGGCGTTCGAGGACTCCGACGAAGGCTGGGGCAAGGACGCAGGCGATCGATGGACCGGCAGGCAGGCCTCGCCGATGTATCTCAACAAGAACATCTTGGTCCGGGTGTGGGACGGATCGCTGAACGAGACCGTCGAGCTGCCTCGCGGGCCGGCGATCGACTACCACCACGACGACACCCGGATCGCTACCAGCCTGCGGCAGCGCATCAGCATTCCCGCCATGGCCTTTGACGGAGCCGGGCGGCCTTGGGTGCTCTTCCGCATGCACCCGTTGCAGACGGGCCGCGGCGAGCGCTGGCGCAGCTTCGGATCCTTCTACGACGGCCGGGCGTGGTCGCGTCCCGTCGCGCTGCTTTCGTCGGACCATCTGCTGGATCGACAGCCCGGCATGGCGAGCCTGCCGGGCGGAGGCCTGCTGGCGGTATTCGCCGGCGACAAGCGGGTGCAGGCGCGGAACAGGCAGGACAGCGACCTGTACGAAGCGGTACTGGCCGCGACCGGCGAGCCAGCCCGGCCCGAGCTGCGTGCAGCTGACCCACGGGCTCCCCGAGCGACCGCGACGCCGGTCCACCCGGACGAGAGGGCACAGATCGAAAGCATCCGGGCGAGGCGCGTGCAGGCGGGCGGTCGAACGTTCCGGTTCCTGCGGGGGGAATTCCACCGTCATACCGAGTTCTCGTCCCACCGGGACTGGGACGGCCCCTTCGAGGAGGTCTGGCGGTACGGCCTGGACGTTGCGGACATGGACTGGATCGGTCCCGGTGACCACGACTACGCAGTCGGCCACGGGTATCTCTGGTGGCTGCAGCAGAAGCTCGCCGACATCTACCACGCGCCGGACCGGTTCAGCGCCATGTACACCTACGAGCGCAGCGTGAGCTTTCCCAGCGGTCACCGCAACGTCATGCTGCCTAGGCGCGGCATTCGCCCGCTGCCGCGAATGAGAGGCGCGAATCTGGTCAACGGTTCCGAGGAGGAGGGATCGCCCGATATCAAGAACCTGTTCGCGTACTTGCGGCACTTCGACGCGATTTGCTCCTCGCACACATCCGCGACGAACATGGGAACGGACTGGCGCGACGGCGACATCGAGGTCGAGCCCGTCGTGGAACTGTTCCAAGGGCACCGCCAGAGCTACGAGCTGTCGGGAGGACCGAACGCCGCGACCGGCGCGGACGACACGATCCAGGGCTACCGGCCGGCGGGATTTATCTGGGAGGCGTTCCAGAAGGGCCGCCGGCTGGGCTTCCAAGCCAGCAGCGACCACGTTTCCACGCACATCAGCTACGGGATCGTGCTTGCGGAAGAGAACTCGCGCGAGGGCATCATCAAGGCGCTCAAGGAGAGGCATTCGTACGCGGCGCACGACAACATCGCTCTCGTCGTCCGTTCGGGGGAACGGTTGATGGGGGACGAGTTCTCTACCGACGTCGCGCCGCGCCTACAGATCGAGGCGCAGGGCACGGCGCTGATCGACAGCGTAGAAATCATTCGGCAGGTGGGCCTGCAGAAGCCGAGAGTCGTCGCATCCATGCAGCCGGGTCAGCGGGAGATCGACTTGGACTGGTCCGACGCCGAAGCGGCGCCGGGAGAATGGAACATGTACTACGTGCGTCTCAAGCAGCGGAACGAGGCGATGGCGTGGGCCAGCCCGCTTTGGATTCGATTCGAGCCTTGAACAGCGGCCATGCCTGTCCCCGCTCCGGCAACATGCCGGAAGGAGACAGAAAAACTCTCGGCTGCCGGTCCAGTCCTTCGGGGTACGAGACCCCGGCATCGGCAGAGAACCCGATCAACTTGGGCTACGCAGAAGTCATCTTGGGCATAAACCATTTCCGATATAATGTCTTCTGGTTCTCCTGCGTTTCGGACCGTCCGGTCTGCCGTAAGTGATCAAGCTGTCTGCCTGCAGTGAAACTTGGAATTCCATCGCCTAGATCTCGCCAATTTCCTTCCTGAGATGAGGTTCGCATGGCATAGGACAATGCTTGCGTCTCTTCGGCACGAGAAGATCCCGTACTGGCAGATCCAGTCGCTGAAATCGACGAACGAGATCGTGGCACGATTCGGCCTGACGATGTCAAGCCAAGCCGCCCCAGAGAGCGCGCAGCCAACGCGATTAACGGGCTCGAGGGTCTTGCTGTCTATCTCAAGTACTTAGTGCCTGTGACAAAACTCGTATCCCCTTGACAAAAAAGGCGTTAGGTCCAATCTCTCAAGGCGAAGATTTCACTGGAATGCTACGACTAGTCCGAAATCCTGCCAATTCTGGGTAGAGCGCGGAAATCTTCGCGATTGGCGGCTGAGCAACTTCCGACCTTGGGCCCTATATGTTGTGTTTGGAGATCCATCCGACATCAGAATGTAGTATGAAATGCTGATCAGGCCAGAATTCAGGGGTTTTGTCACAAGCACTACTTAGTTGCGGAACAGCGGGCTGTCGATCACGGCGGCGATCGTGTCGATAATCCGATATTCGTTCTCCACGGACTTAGCCAGAATGGTCTCGATGTCAGATAGATTTTCGAGTTTCCCGCCGTTTGCGTAGGTCAGAAGCATTTCGATGAAGCAGCGTACGAACCGGTCTCTGTTCTCATCGTCAAGTAGGTGCTTACGAAACTCGACGATATTGAGGTAGTCGGCCCCGCCGGGGAGCTGGGACGCGGCATCGATGGGAATCGGCTCGTTGTTCCATGGCTTCTCGACGGGAGGCAATCCTCTAGCGGCTCTCACACGATCCTGATTCTCGATCTCCTGCAACGATTGGCGGGATGGCTTGGAAGCGATATGCGCCGTGTATTCGTCGCGCCACGCGCCGATCGGATCGAAATTTTCGAAGGCGTAGCCGTAGGGATCGATGCTCCGGTGACAGGATGCGCAGGTCGGATCGGCTGTGTGAGCAGCGAGAATTTCCTTAATCGTCCTCGCCTGGCGGACATCAGGCTCCGCAATCTCGACGTCGGCCGGAGGCGGTGCCGGGCGAATCCCTAGAAATTTCTCCATGACATATACCGCCCTGTGGATAGGCGAGGTTGAAAGGCTGTCGGCTGTCAGGGTAAGAAAAGCTCCCATTCCGAGCAGGCCGCCCCTCCGGCCGTCGGCAAACGTGTACTTGCGCAGCTGCGAGTCGCGCGGCACGTCACCGATGCCATAGACCTTGGCTAGGTCCGCGTTCAAGAACGTGTAATCCGCCGAGAGCAGCTCGGAGACAGGACGGTTGTTCTCCACCACGTGCCGAAAAAACCGCAGCGCCTCGGCTACCATGTCCTCGCTCAGCCGCTTGCGGCTATACAGCGGGAAGCGGTCAGGATCGGGAGCCATGAAGTTAATCCGATCCAGTTCCAGCCACGCATGAGGAAACGCCCTCAGGAATTCGTCGGCCTCCGAGCGCTCGAACTGACGGAGAGTTTCGGTGCGAACCGCCTCGAACGTGGCAAGCTCGCCGCTGCGAGCAGCCTCTTGGATGCGCCCGTCCGGAATCGTGCCTTGGAGGAAGTAGCTGAGCTTGGACGCGAAGCGGTCAGCGGGCGTGCCATCGTCCGAATTGACGAGCAGGAATGCTGGTGACGCGAGAATCGCAACGATGCCTTCCTTTAGTGCTTCGATGTCCGCCCGGGCGGACGGTTCCTCGGCTGCTCTGGACCGTACCAGGCGGATGATCGGGTCCAGCTCTTCTCCGCGCGGGCGTCGACGCCACGCCCTTGCCGCGATCGGGCGAAGGATGGCGTCCGCGTGTTGCACCCTCGCTTCCGCCCCGATCAAGGCGACCTGCCGCCGTGGCGGCCAGCTCTCGTAGAGGGGACCTTCTATCTCGGCGCTGAACAGGCGCGGCCGCGGACCTTGCCACTGTTCCGTCCAGTGGCTCCAATGCCGCGGACTGCGCGCGGTTCGCGCCGGAGCCTTGACCAGCTTGTCCTTCAAGACGGCCGCGAACAGCTCCGGGTCCGTCCTCTTGATGTGATCGTGCGCAATCTGGAACTGGAACTTGAAGTTCCCGTTGCCGCGCAGCCGCAAGCCGTCCGTCGGATACGACAGCTCGAGTCTCGTCCCCGCCGCGATCCACTCGTCCAAGCCGATCTCGGTCGAGGTCCCGTCGGGAAGGTCAAAGGTACGGATCCGGTCCCCGAGGTGGACGCTCAGGCGAATCGGATCGCTGCCGTAGATGCCTGTCGCTTCTGAGTCGTAAACGTCGCGGTCTATCCCCGCGGCTCGGATTCTGATGCGATACCTGCCCGTCGCCGGAGCCCTCTCGAAATTTGCGAAGTATACGCGCAGCCGCGGGTCCAGGAAGTCGATACTCGCAGGCGTGCGGTTCGCTCTCTCCCGTCCCCTCCGCTGCGACAGGCTTGTCATCTGCAAGTCGCTGGCCGCAACCATGTAGCGACGCGCCTCCGGCCTCGGGCCAGACAGGACCGTCGCGTCCACGATCTTCCGGAACGCTCCGATGTACTGTTCTAGGTGGAACTGGCTCATCCCCAAGGCGTCGCCGTCCGTATCGAAGCCGTCATGCAGCGTATCGCCGAGAAGGTCGGCCATCGGCTGGTGCGTTCCGACGTCTTCGATCATCAGCACGTCGCGGACGCTGTTGGCGAGTTCGCGATTGTTCAATCGCCGCGGCACGGCTCTCGTTGGCTCTTCGGCTGGAGCCTCCGTGCCGCGCATTCCTGCTTCAAGAAACGAGATCAATTGGCGTCGATCCGCGTTCCCCAGCCGCCCTGCATCTGCCGGAGGCATGAATTCGGCTCGCACGTATTCCAGGCTCTTCCGCCACAGATCGGCGTTGCTTCGGTCCGCGCTTCCGGCCAGCGAAACGACACGAAAGCCGCCGCTCGGCTCAGCACCGGAATGGCAGCTCGCACAGTGTGTGTCGAGCAGGCGCGGGATACGCGTTCCGTCACCGTCGGCGGCAGCCGATAGCACCGTGTTGAACGCGGCAAGCAGTAGCGCCGCGCGGCGCGCGCTACCCATGACGAAACTCGAATGATCCGGTGCTGACGTTGAACCTGTCCATCTCCACGCCGAAGCGCTGCAGCAGCGTGACGTAGAGGTTGCATAGCGGCATACTGATGCCGTCCCGTCCACTCGCATCGACGTGGCCCAAATGCCGGAAGCCTCCGCCAGCGACTAGGATCGGCAAGTTCCGGTTGGAATGCGTCCCGCCGTATCCCATGCCGCTGCCAAACAGTACGATCGTGTGATCCAGCAGCGTGCCGTCCGAGTTCCGCTCCCGAACGGCGTCGAGCTTGCGCAGGCAACGAGACAGCTGGGCGACTTGGAACGACTCGATCGCTACCAGTTCGGCGATCACGTCCTCTTTCTTGCCGTTGTGCGTGCAAGCGTGGTAGCCGCGCGTCACTCCGTCGATGTCGGTGTAGCTCAGCTCGTTCGGGAAAGCCACGGTGGCGACGCGCGTCAGGTCGGTTTCGAAGGCATACCCGACCATGTCGAAGATCGCGTTGTATTGGTTTCCGATGGTAGTCTCGGAGCCGGCGAAGTGCCGCGAAATGTCGAATTTCGGCTTATTGCGGTCGATCCACTCGCTGCGGGCCGAGAGGCTCCCTTCCATCTCACGGACGGAGGTTGCGTACTGATCCAGACGCTCCAGATCCCGTCTGCCGGCTCGCCGCTGCAAGCTTGCAAGCTGATCTCCCACTGCGTCAAGTATGCTGCCGTTGCGTGCGATCAACTCCCTTCGGGCCGTCTTCTGCTCGGCGGTCAGATTGAGGAATAGGTGATCGAAGAGCCTGTGCGGGTCGGTGAACGGCTTGAGATCGACGCCGTTGGCATTCCAGCTCATCCGAATCCCGTTTCCCAGAGCCGCATGAACCGATGGAAACCGCACGCTGCCGTACGTACGACGGGCCATCAACTGGTCGACCGAGACGTTCTTTTCGGGGAAGGCCGAGCTGGTCTCCGGCAGGATGCCGTTCAGGAACGAGATTTCACGGCCGTGGCCGTTGTTCATGCCGTGGTCCGTGTGCGACAGAATCGTGAGTCGATCCCGAAGCCAGTCGAGAGATCGAAGGGTTGCGGGTAGCGTGACACCCTTCCCGTAACCCGCCGGGAAAAAGTGCTCCGGATGCATTCCCAAGGGGTTGCCCACGACCAGGAACCGCGTAGGTGGCGGCTGGGCGGCTGGCACGGCGGATTCCAGGAGGGGCAGGGTGAGCGCGCCCCCGATCCCCTTCAATGCGAAGCGTCTGTCCACTTTCATTTCATGTCGCTGTTCATCCCGATCCACTGCCTAGGCGGCACGGACGCGATGTTGCAGGATCGCCCGTCGTGCAGCCTGCATGTCATGCGGCATCGTCCATGCCGGCGGATACGCCGCGACTGCCCGGCCATCCGTACATACCATACAGCACGGGGGACAGGAAGGTGATGAACTGGCGTGCGGGGGAAGGCAAGTTGGGTTCGGGCCGGCTCGATGTCGGTTGGACGTGCAGGCGGCCCGGCGGAGGACGCGGCTGCGATCCGCAACCCAGCGATGCTCCGCGTTGAGAGCGGCTCGCGTGGGCTCTCAATATGGCGCGGGCTTCGGCCGAACGCGCGGGGCCCGAGCCGCACCATGACCCGTCGCCGAGGGGCGGCGTTGCCAGTTTGGCGAGCGGGGCTGGGCGGAATCCCTGCCTGCGGCTGGGATTTCAGCCGCTCGAGTGGCCTCGACGCGGTATTCTTGCCCGCAGTCGTCGCTTGGCCCTGTCCTTGGTCTCCGCTGTGACCGGCGCTTGCCTGCGCTCTCGGAGAGCGAACAGGTACTCCACGCATTCGCGGTTCGATGTGAATTGGGCTTTGCGGAGAAGACGGTCCACGGCGCGATCGAGCGTTCGGCGAGCACGTCGGAGCTTCGGCGGTGTCAGGTCGGGGTCAAAGAGACTCGCTAGCGTCGCGCTGGGGTGGGCGCCCCGTGCATCGAGGCCGGCCCGTGGGAGCGGTGCCAGAGGCGAGGGGCCAGCCTGCCCGCTCGCTAGGGCGGGCGGCGTAGGGAAAGTGTTGTAGACGACGCCGACGGAATACATGCAATCGCTTTTCGTCCCCCCGGTCACCGCGAGCATCCATGCCGTGTGCATCGCCGCAGCGAGCAGTGCGAAGTCCGCGAGGGGCGCGTCGACCAGCGGCCGAAACTGGTGCTCGGCTGGCTAGGATCGAGCCCGCTCGAGCCGTTTGCGAAGTGCCGTCGGCGCTCCGTCCGTTGCTACGCCGAGAGCCGTGATCGCAAGCCTCGGGGGGCTCCAACGACCTCGAGTTTGGAGCAGGCCCTCCGAGGCCAAGACGCGCTCGACACGAACCCGTCGCGGGAAATGAACCGGCTTCGCCCGGGATTGGTCGCCGCTTGCGGTACCGAGGGCCAAGCCCGCCCGCGACGCGAGGGTCCGTCGCCAACCGTGGGCTCGGAGCGGCCCCGCGGGCCGGGCCTGCGCTCCCCGCCGGTCGCGATCAAGGCTTCGCGTCGCCGGCCCGCCGCAGGTCGTCCGAGAGAACTACGGCCTCGGCCACCTGCTTCATCGGGATTCGGCGCCGGCGGCTTTCCTGCTGCAGCTTGAGGTAGGCCTGCTCCTCGGTCAAGCCTAGGTCGCGTTGCAGGATCCCCTTGGCTCGTTCGGTGACCTTGCGTGTTTCCAGCTGGACCGTCAGCTTCGTGACCTCGGACTCCAGCCTGGCCCTCTCGACCTCCGCCCCGACCAGATGACCGATCGTGGACACGAGCTTGACCTCCTGCTGCGAGTGGGCGTGGCTGCCGCGGTGCTGCAGGTTCAGCACTCCGATCAGGCGCCCTCCGGCCAGAATCGGCACGGACAGGAACGCTTCGAATCGATCCTCCGGAAGCTGGCTGAAGCTCCGGAAGCGGGCATCGCGCGTTGCTCCGCGGGAAATCGCCACGGTCTCGCGGTGCTGCGCTACCCACCCCGTGATGCCTTCGCCCACGGGAATGCGGAGGTTGTCGACTGACTCGGGATGGGGGTTCTTTGACGCTCGCAGGACAAGTGCCTTGCCCTCGAGCACGTAGATGAAGCACGAGTCGGCGCCGACCACGACGTTCAGGAAGTCGACGATCTGATCAAGCACCTCGTGCAGCGGATCGGCCACGGCGAGACGCCCGCTGATCCGATGCAGGAAGTCGAGATGGTCGCCTCGGTCGGGGTCCGACCATGCGTCGAATTGCCGGTCGGCTTCCGTTCTCATGTCGGTTGGATCGATCACTGCGGCTCCGTCCATTCCTCTCACCTCTACTCCCGCTCCCTTCCAGCCATCGTCTCCCAGTGCATCCGCCACTCTCACGCGAGGGATGCGCGCACGTGCGCCCCCGCGGCGTCGCACGCTTGGACCGCGTGCAGGTTCGTGCCGAGGACGGCGTCAAGCTGCCTGGCGGGAGGCAGCAGCAGGTAGATTGCGTCGCTCGCGACTCGTACGGGGAACACCTTCAGGGCGTACGGCTCGCCCGACAGGCACTCGCCGGTCGCGAGCGAGAACGGCTTCTTGTGCAGCGGGCAGGTGACCTTCGCAGCAGTCTCGGTGCTGCCCGTGATCCCTCGCGCCAGCACGAAGGCGTTCATGTGCGGGCACATGTTCTGGCACGCGCGCCACGTCCCTTGCCTGGTCAGGTTGAACACGGCGATCTGCGTGTCGCCGTACTTCACGGCCGCCCCGCCGTCGGGCGGGAAGTCCGCGACCCGTCCCACGCGGACCCATTGCAGCTTGCGGGGCTTCCGCTGCGCCTTCCCGGGGGGCGCGACCTGAATCGGCCGCCCGTCCGGCAGCTTGATCCGGTCCAGGCTCACGGAGTCCTTCGGCCAGTCGGCGGGCCTGCTCTGTCCGCGCTCGCGCACGATCTCAATGCCGGCCTCGTTCTCGTCGCTATTGACGAACTGGCGGAAGAGCCTCCTCCGCGCGGGGTCCTTCACCACGTCCATCCACTCGCAGCGGTAGCTGTCGACGAGGAACTGCATGCGCCTCTCCAGCTCGTCGCAAATGCCGAGCTTGTCGCGAACTACGACATCCCTGATCCGCTCGATGCCCCCTTCAAGCCCTTCCACCCACCGGGCCGTGCGCGTTAGCTTGTCGGCCGTCGAGATGTAGTACATGAAGAACCGGTCGATGTAGCGGACAGCCGTTTCCTCGTCCAGGGAGTCAGCCAGCAGCTCCGCATGCCTTGGGTTCGCGCCGCCGTTGCCGCAGACGTACAGGTCGTAGCCGGCCTCCGTGGCGATCAGGCCGATGTCCTTCGATCGCGCCTCGGCGCACTCGCGCACGCAACCCGACACCGCCCCCTTGACCTTGTGCGGGGCGCGAATGCCCCGGTAGCGCTCCTCGATCCGGACGGCGAAGCCGACGGAGTCCTGCACGCCGTACCGACACCAAGTCGTGCCGACGCAGCTCTTGATCGTGCGCAGGGCCTTGCCGTAGGCGTGTCCGCTCTCGAAACCGGCGCCGATCAGCTCCTCCCAGATGCTGGGCAGCTGCTGGACCTGGGCCCCGAAGAGGTCCACTCGCTGGCCGCCCGTGATCTTGGTGTACAGGCCGTATTTCTTGGCGACCGAGCCGAGCGCGATCAGCTTGTCGGGCGTGATCTCCCCGCCCGGGACGCGGGGCACCACGCTGTACAGTCCGCCCCGCTGCATGTTGGCTAGGAATCGGTCGTTGGTGTCCTGCAGCGTGTGATGGCTCGGGTCGGTGATGCTCTCGTTCCAGAGCGAGGCGAAGATCGATGTCGCGACCGGCTTGCAGGTTTCGCAGCCGTGGCCGCGGCCGTGATCCCGGAGCAGCTCCTCGAAGGTCCGGATTCCCTTGATCTTGACGATCTCGAAAAGGTCCTGGCGGGTGTGCGGGAAGTGCTCGCACACGTAGCGCTTCACCGTCCGGCCCGAGGCCTCCAGCTCGGAGTTCAGCAAGCTGGTTACCAGAGGCAGGCAGCCGCCGCAGCCCGTGCCGGCCGCGGTGCGTTCCTTGACCGCTCCCACGGTCGTCAGCCCTCGGTCGCGAATCGCCGCGAGCAGCGCCGCCTTCGACACGCCGTTGCAGCTGCATACCGGGGCGCTGTCCCCGAGGGTCGCGGGGCCGCCCGCCGCGCCGACGCCGGCGAGTTCCGCCGGAGTGGATTCGAGCCGCTTGCCCGCGCTGGCCAGGGCGGCCAGGCTGGCGTATTCGGACGCGTCGCCCACCAGCACGCCCCCGATCAGCCTCGTGCCGTCGCCGCTAAACAGCAGCTTCTTGTACGTCCCCGCGAATGGATCCTTGACCACGAAGGGCGCGACGTCCTCGCGCGGGGTCTCGTGGCTGCCGAAGCTGGCGACATCCACCCCCATCAGCTTGAGCTTCGCCGCCAGGTCCGCTCCTTCGAACCGGAGATCCCGCCCCGCCAGCCGCCCCGCCGCGACCTCCGCCATCCTCCAGCCCGGAGCGATCAGACCGTAGACCGTGCCGCGGTGCGAGGCTGCCTCACCGATGGCGTAGATCTCCGGAGCGGATGTCTGCAGGCGGTCGTCGACGGCCACGCCGCCGCGTTCCGCGACGGCCAGGCCGCAAGTACGCGCTAGCTCGTCCCGCGGGCGGATGCCGGCCGAGACGATGACCATGTCGACCTCTAGGCTGCCCCCGTCCGCGAAGGACAGGCCGCGGACCCTGCCGTTGCCTCGGATCTGCCGCGTGGCCTTGGCCAGATGCACGTGCACTCCGAGGTCCTCGATCTTGCCGACGAGCAGGCGCGACCCCTCGTCGTCGAGCTGCCGCGGCATAAGGCGCGGCGCGAACTCCACGACGTGCGTCTCGAGTCCGAGGTCGTGCGCTGCTTTGGCGGCTTCCAGTCCGAGCAGGCCCCCTCCGATCACGGCGCAAGTGCGCGCCGAGCGGGCGAAGTCGATGATCGCGTCCAGGTCCTCGATCGTGCGGTAGGCGAAGACGCCGGCCTTGTCGACACCGTTGATCGGCGGCACGAACGGTCGCGAGCCGGTTGCCAGCACGACCCGGTCATATGGAATCTCGCTCCCGGCCGCGGACACGACCACCCTGCGCGAGCGGTCGATTTGCGTGGCGCGGTCGCCCACGCGGAGCTCGATTCCGTGCTCCCGGTACCAGCCCTCCCGGCCGACGGCGAGCTTGCCGGGATCCCTGTGCGCGAAATACGAGGTCAGGCGCACCCGATCGTACGCGGGCCGCGGCTCCTCGCAGAAGGTGACGATGCGGTACGCGCCGCGGGTGTCGAACTCGACTAGCTTCTCGCAGAACCGGTGCCCGACCGGGCCGTTGCCGATCACAACGGCGGTCTTCGGAATACCCGCCATCCAAATAGCCTCCTCGCGATGCAAATCGCCCGGGTCCGGCACGGGCGCTTGTGGCGCCAAGTGACCGGTTCAGCATCTACGCTGGGCTGAACGGGCGCGGGCCTTGCTCGGCGAGGAGCTTGGCGCTCGGTACGATTCCAGTGTAGGAGCCCTTTCGGACGTCCCAGCGGGGTTATGGCTCCGATAAGAAATTCTTGCTTCGCACGGCCTCTCGGGCCGTGCTAGCGTTAGAGCAGGCGGAGAGGTCGCGACCGGCCTCCCGCCCGCCAGCCCCGGAGACCGTGCGGTCCCGGCGGCCAAGTCCCCGTAGATTTGCGATCAGCTGATCGCCCGGCTCACTGCGGAGCCGGGCGGGGAATCCACCACCACGACGAGCGTGCGCAACGCCCGGCGCGCTTCCGCAACGCGGGAGCGCGCCGGCGGCTAGTCAGCCGTGCGCACCGCGCAATCCGGAGAGGAGTCGAGCACGTCCATGCAGGCTACGGCCAACACCGACCAGTCCGTCGGGAACCCTTTCACCATCCTGAACGCTTCTCCGTCCCGCGCCGATCGCGGGCTCGACCGGCGTTCCCCCTTGGTGCCCGACATCCCGCTCGAGGACGGCCAGCAGTACCGGTTCCACTTCGACATGTCCAAGTGCGTGGGATGCAAGTGCTGCGAGGTGGCCTGCGCCGAGCAGAACAACAACCCGCCCGACGTGAGCTGGCGGCGCGTCGGCGAGATCGAGGGCGGCGTCTTCCCGCAGACCCACAGCCTGCATCTGTCGATGGCCTGCAATCACTGCCTGGATCCCTCCTGCATGACTGGCTGCCCCACCGACGCGTACACGAAGGACCCGCGGACCGGCATCGTGCATCACAACGCCGATGCCTGCATCGGCTGCGAGTACTGCATCTGGAACTGCCCCTACAGCGTGCCGACGTACAACGCGGAGCGCGGCGTGGTCGGCAAGTGCGACATGTGCCACGGCCGGCTCGAGGAGGGGAACGCGCCTGCCTGCGTGAGCGCGTGCCCGGCGGAGGCGCTTGCGATCGAAATCGTGGACGCCGGGGAGTGGCGGGCCAAGTACCGCGGCGAAGCGAACGCCCCGGGGCTGCCCAGCGCCGACGACACCATCTCGACGACCCGCGTGACGCTGCCCGACCAGATGCCGCTCGATGCCGGCGAGGCTGACTTTCACCGGCTGCGGCCAGCGAAGCCCCACTACTCGCTCGTGCTGATGACCGTGCTCACGCAACTGTCGGTCGCCGGCTTCGCAACGACCTGGCTTCTGAGCCTGTTCGGCGGGTCGGCCGTCCTCGAAGCCGCCGCGTTCGTCTCCTTGGCGCTCGGCGTCGCCGCGTTCGCCGCGTCCCCGCTCCACCTCGGGCGGCCGGCCTTCGCGGCGCTCGCCGTCCGGAACGTCCGGACCTCCTGGCTCAGCCGGGAGATCGTCGCTCTATCGGCCTTCGGCCTGCTGGCCGGGGCGTACGCGGGTCTGCTGGCGCTACTCCCGGGGAGCGCGGCCGCTGTCGGCGGCTGCGCCACGGCGGTCGGGCTGATCGCCATGTACGCGACCTCGCGCATCTATCTTGTGCCCGGGCGCCCGGCTTGGAACAGCCCGCACACGATCGCCGACTTCTTCCTGACCGGCTGCACGCTGGGACCGCTCCTCCTCGCGGCCTTGGGCGGCCCCCACGAGGCGGCCCTGCTCGCCTCCGCGGCCGCGGTCGCCCACGTCCTCGCGGAGATCTGGCGCTTCCTCGGACTGGTGCGGTCCGACGAGCACGAGAGACAGGCCACCGCGCGGCTGCTGTCGGGCCCGCTCGCGCGGCTGCTGCTGGCCCGGCTGGGCCTGCTCGCCGCCGGAGGGGCGGTGCTGCCCGCTCTCGGCTACGCCGCGGCGGGCTTCGGCCTCGCGGCCGCTGGCGCGCTGCTCGGGCGCTACTTGTTCTTCGTCAGCGTTGTGCCCAAGAACATGGCCATGCCGTTCCTCGGGGGGAGGGCCGCCGCATGAATCTCAAGCGAATCCTCGGCTTCGACACCCGCAGTGAAGAGTACGCCTACGGCCGCGACCCCCGGCACGGCTTCGTTTCCGCGGCGAAGATCCCCGAACGCTGGGTGCCCACCACCTGTGGCTACTGCTCGGTCGGCTGCGGCATGCTGATCGGCGTCCGCGACGGCAGAGCCGTCGCGGTGCGCGGCAACGAGGCCCACCCGGTGAATCTGGGCAAGCTCTGCCCCAAGGGCCTGGCGGAGCACGAAACCCTCCATGCCGCCAGTCGCGCCCGGCACCCGCTGCTGAGGAACCGCAAGGGGCGTCTGGAGCGGGTCGGATGGGACGACGCCTTGGACGCACTAGTCCGCGAGTTCCGCCGGGTGCAGTCGGAGCACGGCCCGCAGGCGCTGGGCGTGATCAGCACGGGCCAGCTCGTAACCGAGGAGTTCTACGCGCTGGGCAAGCTCGTGCAGCTCGGGTTCGGCACGACCAACTACGACGGCAACACCACCCTCTGCATGGCCAGCGCCGTGTCCGGGTACAAGCGCTCGTTCGGCAGCGACGGCCCGCCCGGGGCTTACGACGACTTCGAGCAGGCGGACGCGGTGTTCCTGATCGGGGCGAACATCGCCGACAACCACCCGATCCTCTGCTACCGCTTGGAACAGAACCGGGACAAGACGGTGGTCGTGGCCGACCCGCGCGTCAGCAAGACCGCCCGCATGGCCGACCTGTACTTGCCCCTCAGGCCGCGCTCGGACATCGCCCTGCTCAACGGGATGGCGCACGTCCTGATCCGGGCGGGCCTGATCGCCCGGGACTACATCGACGCCCATACCTCCGGATACGAGGAGCTCGAGCGGCATCTCCGGCGATACACCCCGGAACGCGTCGCGGCCGCGACCGGGCTCGGGGAAGAGCAGGTCTACCGCGCCGCGCTGCTCTACGGACGCGCCAAGGCGCCGCTGCTGGCATGGACGATGGGCGTCAACCACTCGACGAAGGGGACCGAGACGGTCAACGCAATCAACAATCTGGCCTTGCTGACAGGCAACGTGGGCAAGCCCGGGGCATCGCCCTTCTCGATTACCGGCCAGTGCAACGCGATGGGCACGCGGGAGACGGGGTTCACCGCGTCGATGCCGGGCTACCGGGATTTCGCGAGCGAGGCGGACCGGGCCGAGCTGGCGCGGCTCTGGAACGTCGACCCCGGCGAACTGCCTCGGTCGCGCGGCCACGCCTACCCGGACATCGTCGAGGACTGCGTGAAGGGCCGGGTCAAGGCTCTCTGGGTCATCGCCACGAATCCGCTCGTCTCGTTCCCGAACATCGGCGTGCTGCGCCAAGGCCTCCGTAACCTCGAATTCCTCGCGGTGCAGGACGGCTTCCATCCGACGCCGACGACGGAAATCGCCGACTTGGTTCTGCCGGCGGCCATCTGGGGGGAGAAGACCGGCACCTACACGAATTCGGAGCGGCGCGTCAGCAAGGTGAACAAGGCCGTCGACCCGCCCGGTGAGGCGCGCGCTGACTTCGACATCTGCATGGCAGTCGCCGAGCGACTCGGCGTGCGCGACAGGCTCTATCCGGGCTGGGCCGGTGTCGAGGACGCCTTCGACGAATGGCGGAAGGTCTCCAAGGGCCGCCTGTGCGACTATTCCGGCCTCAGCTACGCGCTGCTGGACCGCTATCACGGGATCCAGTGGCCTTTCGCGCATGCCGACGCAGCCGACGCAGCCGACGCAGCGGAGGCCGGCGGAGGCCGTCCGGCGACCAGGCGGCTCTACGGGGACGGGAGGTACGAGTCGCCGGACCGGCGCGCCAAGCTGTTCGCGGTCGAGTGGGAGCCGTACCCGGAGCAGCCGACCGAGGCGTATCCGTTCGTCTTCAACACCGGGCGCACGGTGGAGCACTGGCACACCCGCACCAAGACCAAGGAAGTCAAGATCCTCGAGCGCATGGCGCCGTCGGCGTGGCTGGAGATGAACCCGCGCGACGCCAGGCAGCTGGGCCTGCGACCGCACGACCTCGTCACGGTCGCGTCGCCGCGCGGCCGCATCGACAACGTCGAACTGCGGATTACGGAGATCGTGGCCCCCGGGCAGGTCTTCATGCCCTTCCACTACGAGGAGAAGAACTCGAACCGGCTGACCCAGAGCGCGTTCGACCCGATCTCGCGGGAGCCGAACTACAAGCAGGCAGCGGTCCGCGTCGAGAGGAGCGGCCCTCGCAGCGCCGCTCGCTAGCAAGCAGCCCCGCCTAGTCCGCCCGGGGCGCGAGCCGGACCCTGACGTCCGGCCTTCATGAAGGCAAAGGGAAGACTGCCGGACGCGGCCCGAGCCGCGCGCGGCGCCGGAGCGGTGCGTCCGGCAATCAGGAGGACGACATGGACTTCAACGGCAAAGCGACCGAGATCCGCCTTTTCAGCTTCAGCACGATTCCGATGCGGGCGTTCCACATGACATGGGTCGCGTTCTTTCTATGCTTCTTCGGCTGGTTCGGCATCGCCCCGCTCATGGCCGTGGTCCGCGAGGACCTCGGCCTGACGAAGGAGCAGGTCGGGAACACCATCATCGCCTCGGTCGCGATCACGGTGCTGGCCCGGCTGGCGGTCGGCTGGCTGTGCGACAAGATCGGCCCGCGCAAGGCCTACACGTGGCTGCTGGCGCTCGGCTCGATCCCGGTGATCACGGTAGGCCTAGCGAACAGCTACGAGACGTTCCTGCTCTTCCGGCTGGCGATCGGCGCGATCGGCGCCTCCTTCGTGATCACGCAGTACCACACGTCGGTGATGTTCGCGCCCAATACCGTAGGGACGGCGAACGCGACCACCGCCGGCTGGGGCAACCTAGGCGGCGGCGTAACGCAGATGGCGATGCCGCTGGTCTTCGCCGGGGCGCTGGCGTTCGTTGCCGACGAGGCCGTCGGATGGCGCCTGGCGATGGTCGCGCCGGGACTCGCCCTGCTGGCGATGTCGGTCCTGTACTGGCGGTACACGGAGGATTCCCCCGACGGCAGCTACGAAGGACTGAGGCGCGAAGGGGCCCTCGCGAGTTCGAGGACGGTGGAAGGCACCTTTCTCAAGGCGCTGGCGGATCGGCGGGTGTGGGCCCTGTTCGTAGTCTACGGTGCCTGCTTCGGCGTCGAGCTGACGATCAACAATATCGCCGCCCTGTACTTCCACGACTACTTCGGCCTCGGTCTCACGACCGCGGGCATCGTGGCAGGCCTGTTCGGGCTGATGAACGTATTCGCTCGGACTCTCGGGGGAGCGGTGGGTGATCGGTGGGGCCTGCGCTGGGGCCTGCGCGGTCGCGTCTGGTTCCTTGCGACGATTCTTTTCGTCGAGGGGCTGGCTCTGATGCTGTTCTCCCAGCAGACTGTCCTGCCGGTGGCGATCGCGACGCTGATCCTGTTTAGCCTGTGCGTGCAGATGTCGGAGGGAGCCACGTACTCGGTCGTGCCGTTCATCAACAAGAGGGCGCTGGGGGCCGTAGCGGGCGTCGTCGGTGCCGGGGGCAACGCCGGAGCCGTGGCCGCGGGCTTCCTGTTCAGGGCCGACAGCCTAGCCTGGACGGAGGCGCTGCTCATTCTCGGAGCGGCCGTCACGGTCGTGTCCTTCTTGGCATTCTCCGTCCGATTCTCGGAGGCGGACGAGTCGGCCGTTGCGCGCGAAACCAAGGCCCGCCTGGCACGAGCACGGACCCAGCCGGAACCCGCGTGACGGGGATCCGCCGAGCAATCCGGCCATCATGACTATGCCCACAAAGAGAGTCGTAGCAGGTGCGGTTCGCCGCTCAGGATCGCTAGCGATGGCCGCCGTCCTCGCTGTCGCGGCGCTTCAGGCGCAGGGCCAGGATCCGAGCGCTGCCGATCCGCCAAGGAGCGGATCGCCACCGACCGCCGATTCAACCAAGATGCCGAGCTGGCTGTCGCTGGGAGGCGAGTTCCGCACGCGCTTTGAGGGTCGCCAGAGCTTGGGCTACCAAGAGGGTAGCGACGACGGTTACACGTTGGTTCGCACCCGCGTGGATATCGGAATCACGCCCGCTTCGTGGTTCGAGTTCAACTTTCAAGGCCAGGATTCGCTCGCGCCGGGCCTTCGCGAGGGCCCGCGACTGGGTGCGTTCGAGGATCGTTTCGACGTGCGCCAGGCCTATGTCCGGATGGGTTCCGCCAAGTCCCGGGCGGCTGTCACGGTCGGGCGGCAGCTGCTGAAGTACGGCGACGAGCGCTTGGTCGGTGCTCTCGATTGGTCCAATGTCTCGCGAGTGTTCGATGCCGTGAGGCTGGAGTTGCGGGCGAAGAATGTCCGGGTCGATGTGTTTTCGGCCTCGGTCGTTCAGATGGATCCGGAACGGCGCGTCAACCAGTCCGCTGCAGGTAACAACCTGCACGGGATCTATGCCGCGATTGGGAATGTCATCCCGCGCTCGACCATCGAGCCCTATGTGCTGTGGCAGACAACGCCTTCGGTAGCCAATGAGCTGCAGATGCGCGGCGACATGGATCGCTACACCACCGGGACGAGGATCTGGGGCGACGGGCTCGGGCCGTGGGACTACAACGTCGCCTTGGTCGCGCAGCGCGGGAACCTGGCCGGCGCGGCGATCCGCGCTTGGGCCTACTACACCGAACTCGGCTACGAGTTCGACTCGGACTGGCAGCCGCGCTTGTACGCGGAGTACAACTTCGGCTCGGGCGACGACGATCCGAACGATGGCGAGGTCGGCGGCTTCGTGGACGTCTACCCCACGGCGCACCGCTGGTACGGCTACAACGATCTGGTGGGCTGGCGCAACATCAAGAACCTTCGCCTGGGAAGCGCGTTCAAGCCGCACGAGAAGTTGCGGCTGCAAGTCGACTTCCATTCGTTCTGGCTCGTGAGCGCACGCGACGCGCTGTACAACGTCGGGGGTCGCTTGACCGTGTCGCCGCCTGCAGACGGGGTGGCGGACAAGAAGGTCGGTGACGAGATCAACCTGACGTTCTCGACGCCTTTGACCGGCGCGATCGGGCTCAGCGGCGGCATCGGGTACATGTTTCCGGGACCGTTCCTGAAGGCCAACACGCCAGGGGCCGGGAACACGTTCTCGTTCCTGGCGATGGCGATCAAGTTCTGAAGGCAGTGTGGGAGCTGGGTGCGCGGCGTTTTCTCAAGGTGCGCTCGCAACCTGCTAGGATATGGTTTACTTAGTGCCTGTGAGAAAACTCATATCCCCTTGACAAAAAAGGTGTTAGATCCAATATCTCAAGGCGAAGATTTCACTGGAATGCTACGACTGGTCCGAAATCCTGCCAATTCTGGGTAGAGCGCGGAAATCTTCGCGATTGGCGGCTGAGCAACTTCCGGCCTTGGGGCCTATACGTTGTGTTTGGAGATCCATCCGACATCAGGATGTAGTATGAAATGCTGATCAGGCCAGAATTCAGGGGTTTTGTCACCAGCACTGCTTAGTTAGTGCTTGTGACAAAACCCTGATATTTTGGGGATTCTAGCTAATAGATCCCCACCAAATGATAGCTATGGAAGAAACAGGCTGCGCCAATTACCCGAACTCATTGCCTCATATTCCATTTTCATTGTGAGGATACAGTTAGTTCTGTTCTAGTTGTACACTGTTCCTGAACCTCGTCTCTTCAAGATTTCAATTCAGGGCAATTCAGATCGCTGCCGACTGCCTATGCAGCCAGCGGCAAGGGTCCCGTCTTGAGACGCTCCCTCTCTCTGTCGCGCTCTCTGTCGCGCACGATCCGGCCCACTCGATGCACGTTCGCCGCCAGGACCGCCAGCCCGATCATCCGCTCGAATCCCTCCGCTCCCCGGTCCGTCACCCCGTCCGGACCGCGGCACTCGAGATTGTTGATCGCGGACTCCACGGCCGGGTGCGCCTGCCTCGCTGCCGCGAATTCGGGCGCGCCTTCCGTCTCCTTCGCCGCCTTCGACCGCCTCCCCTTCCGCGGCATCGCGTGGCACGACAGCAGTATCCGCCAAGCGCGTCCGGTTCGCCGGGCTGTGAAAGCCCTTGTCGAAGCTGCAGCTCGACAGCCCCGCGTACAGCCCCTGCGCCCCCTCGACGATTCCCACCGCCACGTCCGCGTCGCTGCCCTTCCACGTCACTTCGTGATTCATCACGAAGCGGTGCTCGCTTTCCACGATGCATACCGGCACGCCCGGCTCCACCGGCACCCCCGCTTTTCCTTGCACGCACCAGCGCGTGTGTTCCTCGAAGATCGAGAACACTTTCCCCTCGTGCGGGATCTTCTCCCCCCGCAGCACGCGCCGCTCCACCGGGTCCGCCAGGAGCTGCACGCACCCGAGGTCACTCCTTGCCGCTCCCAAGGTTCCCTCGTCTTCCCCGGCCCGCGCCAGGGCCGCCAGCGCACCCTCCGCCCGCCGCGCTATCTCCAGGGCCGCCTCCAGGTACGACCGCACCCTCTCCGGGTTGGCTTTCCTCCTCTTCGCCTGCCGCACCCGGTTGAATTCCTGCTTCAGCGTCTTCGGCAGCCGCGCGCTCTGCCGCCAGCCGGCGATGCCGCGCCCCTTGCACAGCGGCGCAATAGAGCGAATCAGGCAGCGCAACGCGTCCCATAGGAGACTCACGTCCGTCGGGCAATGCACGTTCGTTTCCACCGCGAACGAGTCGCGCCGCGCCTTCAGCGGCTCGCCTTCCTCGCACTCCGCCAGCGCGTGCCCTTCCCGCACGGCCAGCTGATTGATTTCCGCGAGGAGGCCGGGCGTGAGAAGCTTCGGATTCCGGTTGACTGTCCGGTAGCTGAAGACCCGCTCGTCGAGCGTCGCGTTCAGACCGAGGAAGCGCCGGACGTCCGCGTGCTTGTTCGCCAGCTCCGTCACGCGGTCGCAGTCGCAATTCAATCCCTGCTTGAGCAGGCCCGGGACGAGAATGTTCCACAGCTGCATGCCGGGACGACCGAGGGCAGGGTTGATCCTGCCGGACTCGCCTGCGGAAGGATCGCTTCCGTTCCCGCCGTTCCCGCTACTCTCGCCGAGGCCGAGGATACGGCTCTCGAGCAGTCCGAAAACCCTGTCCCGCAACTCCTCGGTGCGATAGATGGATTGTATTCCTAGCAAGATGGCCGGGATATCGTCGCGGGAACGGACGTCGGGATCGATATCCTCGATTGCAGTCCGGCCAAGGGTGAGCTGGATCTCCTGAGCGGTCCTCACGGGCGGTTCCTCAACGAAGATCCTGATTACCAACGAACGTCAGCCGAGGATATGCTATACTGAAGGACGTCGGAAATCTCTGACAGGAAAGGGGCTAGCAGATGAAACGCAATCGCGTGCAATGCAGAAGGGACTCAGCCCGGGCAAGTTCCTGCAGCGCTACGGCAGCGAGGGGCCATGCGAGCAGGCCGTCTTCAACGCCCGCTGCCCGGAGTGCGGCTCCCGGCGGCACTGCCGCATCCGCTCCCGCAAGCTCTGGCAGTGCCACGCCTGCCACCGCCGGACCTCCCTGGTCGCCGGCACGATCTTCGCCGCCACCCAGCTGCCGCTGACCGTCCGGTTGCTGGCGCTCCACCTGCTGACGCAGGGCCAGCACGGCGTTTCGTCGCTGGAACTGGCGCGGCAGCCGGGCGTGAGCCGGAACACGGCTTGGAAGATGAAGCACAAGCTCTTGCAAGTGATGAAGGAGCGCGACGAGCGCGTGCCTCTGGGCGGCATCGTGCAGGTGGACGACGCCTACCGGGGCGGGGAGCGGAGCGGCGGGCAAGACGCCGTTCGTCGCCGCCGTGCAGGTCAGCGCCGCCGGCCAGCCGGACAGGATGCGCCTGAGCAGCGTGGCGGGCTTGCGCAAGAAGACGCTGGCAGCGTGGGCCGGGCGGCACCTGCAGCCCGGCACGGAGGTGCATTCCGACGGCCCGGCCTGCTTGCGGGGCGTGGCCGGCGCCGGCTGCGAGCACGTGCCGACCGTCACCGGAGGCGGGCAGCGGAGCTGCGGGGATTCCCGCTTCGTCCGGGTCAACGTCCGGGTCAGCACGATGCTGGCGCACGTCAAGCAGTCCCTGGCGGGAGCCTGCCATGCGCTCGACGGCAAGCACCTGCCGCGGTACCTCGCCGAGTTCCGCTACCGCTTCAACCGCCGCTACGATCCGGAGGCGCTGGCCCCCCGCCTGCTCCACGCCTCCGTGCGCACCCCGCCCAGGCCTTACCGCCTCCTAACCTTGGCTGAGTCTCGTGGGTAATCAGGATTCCCATTGAGGACACGAACTGCCGACGCCGGACTCTCGGCCCGTGGCGTGACTTCAAGTTCGTGCTGAACCGGGTCGAATGCGCGATCGAGCCTGCCATGCGTCTCGGGCGGGCGCTGGCCGAGTGACGCGAAGTCTCGCGAGCGCTGCCCGAGCCCCCTCGGCAGCACTGCGCCTCAGTGGGCACACACTCCATGTCATGCGTGCCAATCGACATTGCGCGTACCGAGGGGACGGTCGGCTCCCATCGCTTCGTCCAACCGCGCCATGGTACTTGGACCGGCGCCAGTGGCCCTGCCCGCCATGCCAGTTCAGTCGAGAAAGCGGACGGGGCGACCGTAGCGGTCCCCAGGTTCGAGTGGACGATACGGCTCTTGCATGCGCACTGTCAACGTCACCGGCTCCGTCGGGGAGGAGCGGCACCAAGACACTGCGCCGCAGGCGAGGGTAGACCGGGACTCGATCTTGAAAATGATTGCCCGGTGCCGTTACTTCGTCCTGCACCGGCCGCGGCAGACGGGCAAGACCTCCGTGCTGCTAGCCTGGCGGGACCTGCTCAATTGCGAGACGACGGCTCCTACCGCTGCGTCCACGTCTGAGTTGAGGGCGGCCGGACGACGCCCGACGAGATGGAGTGAGGCATGCGAGGCGTCCTCGAGGCGTTGGGCCGGTTCGCCCGTCTCCGGCTAGGCGACGCCTTCGTGGAGAGCAAGCAGGCAGCGGCCCTGGATGTGGCCGGGCCGGACTTCGCTCTGGCGGAAGTCCTCTCGCCGTGGGCACAGTCCGACTCGCGGCCCCGGGTGCCGCTGCTCGACGAAATCGACTCCCTAGCGGGCGGCACCCCGTTCCCGGTGCTGCGTCCGGTGCGCTCCTGCTTCAGAATGCGCCCGAGGAGCTTTCCGCAGAGCATTGTCCTGTGCGATGAGCGCGATTGGCACCTCCGCTCGGGCCGGAAAGGCGAGGCCGTGGCGGCGGAAGCGGCTTCAACATCAGGGCCCGGTCGCTGCGACCGCGGGCGTTCAGCCGCGCGGAATTCGCGGAGCTCCTAGCCAGCACACGGCGGAGACGGGGAAGGCGTTCGCGCCGGAGGCCGCGGGGCGCCTGCGGTGCAGGACGAAGGGTCCGCTGTGGCTGATCAACGCCGTCTGCGACCAGGCCTGATTCAGGCACGAGGTGGGCCGGGACAGCACGAGGCCGATTAGAATCAATGGCATTCGCGATGCGGAAGAGGCCTTCTTCCAGCGCAGGGCGATGCACCTGGACCAGCTGGCGGAGAAGTTGCGCGAAGAGCCCGTGCGACGGGTGACTGGCCGCGGACGGGCGCCTTGACCGGGTAGGCCGGCAACGCGTGCTCCGAGCGCAGAGGTTCAGAAGGCAGTCATCGTGCGGAACTCCTCGAAGCGCCTGTCGATCTGTTCGCGGGTCAGTCCCTTCAGCCCCTCGACGCCGAAGTGCTCGCAGCAGAAGCTGCCCATCACCGATCCATAGATCATCGCCCGACGCAGGTCCGCGCTGTCCGCTTGTCCAGCTTCGCGGAACCCTCGATGCGCCATGTACCCCATGAAGCCCCCGGCGAATGCGTCGCCCGCGCCGGTAGGGTCCACGACCCGCTCGAGCGGGTACCCGGGAGCGACGAAGCACTCGCCGTCCCTGAACAGGGTCGCCCCGTGCTCTCCGCGCTTGATCACGACCGTGTTCGGGCCCATCGCGCGAACCGCCCTTGCCGCGCCCGTGAGGTTGGTGATCTCGGTGAGCTGGCGGGCCTCCTCGTCGTTGATGAGGATCGAATCCCAACGGCGGACCGCCCGCGCCAGTTCGTCCGGCGTCCGCTCGATCCAGTAGTTCATCGTGTCGCCCGCGACGAACCCGGAAGCCGTGGTCTGGTCGATGACCTCGGACTGCAGGTCCGGGTGGATGTTGCCCAGCAGAACGTGCGAGGTGTCGCGATAGATCGCGGGCAAACGGGGCCTGAATCGGGCGAATACGTTCAGGTGGGTCGCGAGCGTGCGCCGCTGGTTCATCTGTTCGAGGTAGACGCCCTTCCAGTAGAAGGTCAGCCCCGGCGCTCGTTCCAGGCCTTGAAGATCGACGTTGCGTCGGCGCAGCACCGCTTCGTCCTCCGGCGCGAAATCATCGCCGACAACGGCTACCAGCCGGACGACCGTGAAATGGCTTGCGGCGAGCGCAATGTAGGAGCCCGCCCCTCCAAGGGCGCGGTCAACCTTTCCGTGAGGGGTCTCAATGCCGTCGTACGCGACGGACCCGACGACGAGCAGGGGCATCCCGGTCTTTCCGCGAGGCACTAGCCTAGAGGTACTTGCCCGCCAGCAACGCGTACTTCTCGCGCACGCGCTGCGGAATCGCGGCGCGGTCCGAGATGATCGCGTTCTTCAAGGAAGATGCGTACGGGCTGGGCGTCTCGGGAATGCGCTTGACCGCTTCGACCGCCACCCTCTGGGCGTTCTCCGAGTTCTTGGCGAGATACTGCATCACTTTGTCCACTGTCACGGAATCGTGCTCGGGATGCCAGCAGTCGTAGTCGGTCACCATCGCGACCGTGCAGTAGGACATTTCCGCCTCGCGGGCGAGCTTGGCTTCCTGCAGGTTCGTCATCCCGATCACGTCCATCCCCCACGAGCGGTAGAGATTCGACTCCGCGAGTGTCGAGAACGCGGGCCCTTCCATGCAACAGTAGGTTCCCCCGCGATGCACCGTGACGCCCGCGGCCCGGCAGGCTGCCTCCGCAGCGTCGGCGAGCGTGGTGCATACCGGATGCGAGAAGGTGATGTGCGCGACGAGCCCGTCGTCGAAGAAGGTCGACGCCCGGCCGCGAGTGCGGTCGAAGAACTGGTCCGGGAGCACGAAGTGAATCGGCTCGAGCTCTTCCCGCAGGGAGCCGACGGCGCTGTACGAGAGGACGTACTCCGCGCCCAGCGCCTTCAGGCCGTAGATGTTGGCTCTGAAGTTGATGTTCGAGGGCATGACGTGGTGACCCCGGCCGTGGCGCGCGAGAAAGACCGCCTCGCGGCCCGCGACCCGCCCCACGACGAATGCATCGGACGGCTCCCCCCAGGGAGTGTCCACGCGTACCTCGCGCCTCTCCTCGAGCGCGTCCATGCGGTACAAGCCGCTCCCGCCGATGATCCCGATCCGGACTCCCATGAATCATACATTCTACCGAGCCGGCGACCGTCCTGTCCGCAGTCCGGACGGCGAATCAAGGATACGGACTTGCTGGCAATTGTATTCGTTGAGATATAGCATTGAAATTAATGTATAACCTGAATCTCCGGCCGGATCGCTAGCTCCGTCCGCAAGCCGCTCGGCGCCGAGTCGGCTACATTGGACCTGCTATGGCCGACTGGCTGACCGTAGAACAGCGGCGGCGGGCCATGCAGGCGGTCAAGAGCAAGGACACCGGTCCCGAGATGGCCGTGCGCCGGCTTGCCCATAGCCTCGGCTACCGTTATCGCCTCCACAAGAAGGGCCTGCCTGGCCGCCCTGACCTCGTTTTCGCGGGGCGCAAGAAGGTGGTGTTCGTGCACGGCTGCTTCTGGCATGCGCACGACTGCCGCTACGGTCGCCCCCCGTCTTCGCGCCAGGAGTACTGGCTGCCGAAGTTGCGGCGGAACAAGGAGCGCGACGCCGAGAACAGGGCCGAGCTTGAGGCGCTCGGCTGGAGCGTGCTGACGATCTGGGAATGCCAGATCAAGAAGAGGGACACGGCCGAACTCGTCGAGACGCTGACGTCGTTTCTGGACGGCGCGGCCGAGGAGTCTTCGTCGCAGTGAGTCGGCCCGCCGCCGGTCCCCGCCCGGCGTAGCGTCGCTGGTAGTCTGGACCCGGCTCATGGATCGCAGCCTCGTGTTCGGAGCGGTCGCCGTGCTGTTCTGCATCCGGGACGCGCGGCTTCTGCGTGTCCGGCCGCGCCTCGCCTTCGCATACGGTCCTATGCTTCTGCTGGCCGGCGCGATGTGCGGGCTTGCCGCCGAGTCGCTGTCAGCTGACGGGGCGCTCGCGGTCGTCCTGGATGTTCGGTTCTGGCTTCCGGCGATAGCGGTCCACGCGGCCCTGTCGTACGGGTCCGCACGACGCAGCCGACTTGGCAAGCCGCCGGACTGGCTCTCCGTCCTTCCCGGACCCGTGCTGTGCGCCGCGATGGTAGGCGCGGGCAGGCTCGCCCTGGCCCGGATCGACGACTCGTCCGGCCTGGCGACGGGACTGGCTCTGGGCTGCGCCTTTGCGGGTGCCAGCGGACTGGTCGCGGCAACCGGCCTGCTGGGCCGGGACGCGGCGGGCTCGCTCCGCTTCGCCGCCGTGACGCATCTCAGCGCGTTGCTGGTCGTGCCCGCCCTGGCGGCTCCCGAAAGTCCGCTCGCGGCCCAGCCCGTCGACTGGCGAGTGACGGCGCTGGTTCTCGGGGCGGTCGGCACCGTCCTGCTGCTATCGTTCGCCTGGCACCGGGCCCGGAGCCGCTAGCTCACTCTTCCAAGTCACGCTGAGCGGCGGCGTGCGGCTGCACTGAATGCTCTCGGTCATGCCCGCCGAGATGGTCGCGCAGGCGGTGTCGGTCGCGGTGCGGACAGCCTCCTCCTCGGTGGTACCGGAGGCTGTGGCGCAATTCCTGCGCCCTTGGAAGTCCATGCAGACCTCGCAGGTGAACTGCCGCAGTCCCATCGAGAAGTACACGACCGCGACTAGGACGGCGGCGACGAACAGCACCGCCGCCAAAACCGGCTTCCTCATCCCGGCGACCATTGTACCGGTGCCGGATCCGGGCCGGCCCCGGAAGCCGGGCGAACCGCGTTGACGCTGCATACTGAAGGCATGGCTGCCTTGCCGCCGAACTCGCGCGCGCCCGACTTCACCCTTGGCGACGCCGGAGGCACGGAGTTCCGTCTCTACGAGGAACTTCGCTCCGGGCCCGTGCTGGTGACGTTCTTCAAGTCCGGCTGCCCGACCTGCCAGTACGGGCTGCCGTTCCTGGACCGACTCGCTCGTTCGCTCCGCGGCGCGGCCGCCTCGGCGGTTGCTGTCTGCCAAGACACGCCGTCGGACGGCGCGAGGTTCAAGGCGGAGTTCGCGTACGAGACGCGCCAGGTCTTCGACCTCCAGGAGTCGGGATTCTCGGTCTCGAACGCGTACGGCCTCACCAACGTGCCCACGGTGTTCCTAGTCGAGCCCGGCGGGAGCATCGCTCACACGATGGTCAGCTGGTCGAAGGCGGACGTCGAGCAGATCGCCCGCAAGCTGAAGGTGGCGCCTCCGTTCCGGCCGAACGAGGCCGTGCTGCCCTTCCGCCCCGGTTGAGGGTCCCGCAACTAGGTCCGGTCCGGGCCTTGCGCATTCCGCCGGCCACTGGGGCCGGCCAGCCCTGCCGGGTTCTCGTGGACCCGCTCCCTGCGGCCGTGGCGCAGCGCCGACGCTAGGCCGATTGACGCCTCGCCGAAGCGATCCCGCAGGGTATCGACCGCTTGCAGCGCCAAGCCCATTCTGGGTCGGCGGTCTTCGAACAGGGATTCCTGCCTTGGCGGGCGGGCGCGCAGCGAGCCGGCGTGGACACCGAGCAGGCGCACTGTCCTCCCGCGCTGTCGCTCGCGCCGCGCGAGCGAACGGGCCGTTTCGAGGATCACCGTGTCCAGCTGCGTCGCTTCCTCCAAGGTCCTTGAACGGGTGTGCGTGGTGAAGTCCGCGAACCGGATTTTGATCTGGACAGTGCCCGCCCACAGACCGTGCTCGCGGAGGCGGCGCCCGACCAGCTGCGACAGCTTCGCTAGGGTCGCGTCGATCAGGGCCGGGTCCGACTTGTCCGTCGCGAACGTGGTCTCGTGGCTGATGGACTTGGGCGAGGCGTCCGGCGCTAGGGCCGGACTGAACCAAGCACCCGCGTCGATCCCCCGGGCCTTTCTCGCCAGCTCGGGTCCTTGCTTGCCTAGATGGCGCTCGAGAATCTCGTCCTCGTACCTAGCGACGTCCCCGATCGTCTCGATGCCCAGCCCCTTGAGCTTCTCGTGCGTCACTCGCCCGACGCCGGGGACCTTTCGGATCGGCAGCGGCGCCAGGAAGGCCGACTCCGCCCCGGGCACTAAGTAGAGCACCCCGTTCGGCTTGGCGAGGCCGGAGCAGATCTTCGCGACGAGCCGGGAGGTGCCGATTCCGATCGAGCAGGGCAGGGAAGTCCTCGCTCGGACTGCCTCGTGCAGGCCATGCGCGGCCGCAAGCGGAGGGCCCAGCAGCTTCTCCGTTCCGGTCAGATCGAGGTACGCCTCGTCGATTGAGGCCGCCTCGACGGAGGGCGAGAATTCCGCCAGCGTCGCCCGCACCATGAGCGAGTACCTCCGGTATTCGTGGGGACGGCCTTCGAGGAACACCGCCTGAGGGCACAGTCGGTACGCTTCGCGCAGAGGCATGGCCGAGTGGACGCCGTGCCTGCGCGCAGCGTACGAGGCCGCGGCTACCACGCCCCGCTCCCCGGGCTGGCCCCCGACCACCACCGGCCTGCCCTTCAGGCTCGGATCCGAGAGCTCCTCGACGGACACGAAGAAGGCGTCCATGTCGAGATGGCAGACCACCCTCCGCGATGAGTTGCTCTCTGCCAAGTGCGGGGCCGCCCCCCAGTCTAGATCCAAGAGACCGCGAGGGCGCCCGCCCGCTGTGCTTATACTGGATTCGGGCAGGGGCCCGCTCGGAACGACGCATATGACGCGAGCGGCGAAGCGCTGGATCTGGCTGATCGCTGCGGGCCTAGTTGCGCTGGGCGTGGTCTACGCCCTGCTGCAGCTGATCGTCGTGGCCATCGTGAGCGCGGCGGTCGCCGCGCTGGTCACGCTCCTCGTGCTGCGCTACCGCGAGCGGAGGGCGCAGCCCGCATCGTCTAAGCCGGATCCTCGCTCCGAGTTGCTCCGCATGCTGGCGGGTCTGGTGGATCTCAATATCCGCATCCGGGAGCAGGCGCTGGCCGGGGAAGTCGTCGCGCGGCTGGAGCAAATCATCGACACGCTCCGCGGCCTGCTCGAGGAGATCAACGAGCGCCACCCGGGTCACGACCTGACTTGGACAGTGAACCAGATGGCCAAGGAGTACCTGCGCAAGGTGACGGACCCCTATCTCGCCCTCTCGTCCGAAGACCGCGAACGGTCACGCGCGGAGATCCTGCGCAGCTTGGACGGTCTCGAGGCCGAGGTTGACAACGTCGCGGAGTTGGTGCGGAGCGACAAGATGGGCGACTTCAAGGCCAAGGCGGCCTTTCTCCGCGCCCGCTTCGTCCAGAGTTTGTAACAAGTAAGCATGGCAACCGCTGAACCCACCCAGTCCGACTCCGCGAGCGTCCCCGCCACCTCGCCGCTCGACGCCAAGCCTCCCGCCGGTCTCGACGCCCAAGGGCAGGCGCAGCTGGCCGAGAAGGCCGACCAGCTCGCGCTGGCCGTCATCGCTGACCCGGGGGACCGCAAGCTGGGCCGCCAGGTCGGCGCGATGGGCGTGCGCGAGCAGCAGAGGGCTTCCAAGGAGATCGGCCTTCTCAAGACTAGGGTCGGCACCATGCTTTCGCAGCTCGACGGCGAGGGGGCCGAAATCCCCCGGACGCTCGTGCAGCTGCGGCATACGATGGACGAGATCAACCCGCAGGTGCTGGGCCAGCCGAGCGGCATAGCCAAGCTGCTGGGCCGGACGCCGGGCATCGGCAAGGTGCTCAAGCGAATAGCCGTCAAGTACGAATCAGTCCAGACGCAGATCGACGGGATCATGGCGGGGCTGCGACACGGCAAGGACAGGCTGATCCAGGACAACGCCGAGCTGGAGCAGCTGTACGACCAGGTCAGCGCGGCGCAGAACGGCGTCCAGCAGAGCGCTTACGTCGGCGAGCTGCTCATGCAGCGCATCGAGGAGGAGTCCCTGACCGCGACCGAGCCCGCTCAGCGGCAGAAGCTCAATTCGATGGAGCACAAGGTGGGGATGCGCGTGCAGGATCTGCGCACGATGGAGCAGGTCAACCTGCAGTTCTTCGCCTCGATCGACATGACGCTGCAGAACAACGACGCGCTCTGCGAACAAATCGATCGCACGGTCATGGTGACGCAGAGCCTCCTGACGGTGGGCCTCGCGATCCAAGCCGCTCTGGCGAACCAGAAGCAGATAGCCAGCGCGGTCAAGCAGGTACAGGACAGCACTGCCGCGATGCTCGAGGCCAACGCCGCGTCCATCGGGCGGCAGACCAAGGAGATCGGGGAGATGCAGAACAATCCCGTCATCGCCCTCGACCGCGTGAAGAACGCCTACAACTCCTTGGTCGGGGCGATGGACGAGATGGAGAAGATCCGGGCGGTGGGAACCGAGAAAGCCCGCGCGGGCATCGCCGAGCTGTCGCAGATGTCGGCCGCCCTCGAGCCGAAGGTCGAGGCGCTGCGCGCCGCTCGGGAGCTTCCCGCGGCAGACATTCCGGGCGGACTGGAGGCACCGGCGTCGGACTAGGCCCCGAACCTAGCCGTCCACTCCTATGCCCGCCCTGCTGCAGCCTGCCGAGCGTGCGCGCATTAGCGAGCAGTTCGCCGCCATCCGGCGCATGCCCGCCCCCATCCCGGAGGGCGAGCGGTTCCGGGTGTCGATCGAGGATGTCGGCGTTGGCGGCTATCTCCGCTTCGAGGGCCTGACCTACGAGATAACCGGCGTCAACATCTACGAGCGGCAAGGCGCTCGCTGGCCCGAGCTGGCGCTCTATCGCCTGAACGACGGGTCCACGCAGTACTTGGAATGGGAGAAGGAAGACGAGATCTCGATCTACGTCTCGCGGGAGAAGCTCGGCTTCGGCCAGGTGGGCCTGAAGAACAAGGAGCGCCTGTGGGAGCTGTCGGAGGCGGAAGAGGGAGAGGTTCGCTACCGGGGCGTCTCCTACGGCTATTTCGAGGACTCGGCGGTGACGTTCTATCGAGACGGCAAGGGTTCCGGCACGCCGTTCCACCAGTACCTGTTCAAGAACGCGGATCTGCGGCAGTATATCGGTGTCGAGGAGTGGGGGGATGACAACGAGGGCTACGAGCACAACGTCATTCTGAGTGCCTACCTCGACCCGAAGGCTGTCGAAGTGGTTGTCGCGGGAGGGGACAGGTGACGGCGATCCACTACAAGGACCGGTCCGCTCACGAGTTGCGCCTGCGACTCTACGGCGGCTTTCCGGATTGGCCGGACGCGGCCGTGCTGTCCAACGGGAGGGCCGTGCGGGGCGACCTTGAGATCTGGGCCTCCGTGATCGGCTCGAGCCACATGATGCAGATTCGAGCGGGGGCGCTCTCGCTGACCGAGCTGCTTGCGTGCGAGGCGCCTCCGGCGGGTCGGCTTCTGGCCCTGTGGCAGCCGGGCGATTCCGCTCTCGATTACATCGCTGGCAAGGGAATTCGGTACCGCTTCGAGGCTCGAGTGCTGGACCTGGAGCGTTCCGCCGTCGAACTGGCCCAGCTCCGAGGCCTTACCAAGCGCGCGGAGCGCTTCCGGGCGCAGCTGGGCCTGACCTACCGCTTTCCCGCGTCCGTCCGAGTCGCGGGCGCGCCCGAGACCTTGGTGTGGGCTGCAGCCGAGCCGCGCGGCGTGATCGCGCGAACCGCGCATTCGTATCCGTCGGAAGGGCTGGTCGTGTTCAGCGCAACTACCGTGCGAGTCGCCGCGTCCGCTCGAGACCGGGCGGAGCACGGTGTGCTGGCCGGAGTCTGAATCGTCGCAGGAGGTTCGAGCATGCGGTACCCAATGGTGAAGGGCGTTGCGGCGTCCGCCGCCCTCGCGGTTGTCCTCGCGGGGTGCGCCGGGCTGCCGCAGTCCGTGGTTGACGAGGCCGGTCGGCAGCAGGCCCTCATCGAGAGCGAAGCGCGTCGCGTCACGTCTTCCGAGCGGGATTTCGAGAGCTTTCGCCAGACGCCTGAGTACGGCGCCTTCGAGGCCTACGCCGAGCGCGAGGCGTGGCCGTCGCACTTCCGCGCCGCCGAGGCAAAGCTCCGGTCGGCGGAGAGCGTTTACAAGGTGGAGATCCTGCCCCTGATCAAGCAGGATTCGCCGGATGGGACGGGCGCCGCCACAGCCGCTCTCGCGAAGATTCCTCCGTTGCTCGACGGTGCGCGCCGGTCCTCGCGCCATTGGGTCGAACGGCGGGACTTCCTGAAGGGCGTCTCCGACAGCGTCGCTAGCGTGATGGAGGACTGCGGGGCCGCGGCATCCGAGATTGAGGAAGCCCATGCCGGGATGGCCTTCTCCGTCGAGCGCGTGAAGCGCGCCCACCCGGCCCGGGCCGACGACATCGGCCAGCGGGCCGCGCAGCTGAGTGACCTCCGCTCTCCTTCGGTGGACGCCGTGGCAGCCGCGCGAGCCGAGTTCCGCAAGCGCGAGGCCGGAGGCGAGTTCGATCTGGCGGTGTTCGCGGACTCCTGCCGGGAAGCGCGCCAGAACGCTGAAGCGTTCTTGAAGGGAGTCCCGGAACTCGGGGCCCGGCTAGCCGAGCTCGATCGCAGCTACTCCCGGACGCTCATGGACATGAAGGTCGAGCATGACCTGTTGATCCAGCGCGCGAGCTGGAATGACGCCTTGGACTATCCGACGCCGAACCGGCTGGACTATCGCTTCACCAACGTGGAGCGACCGGTATTCGAGCATCTCGTTAGCATCCAAGGCGTGCTGGCAGCCTACAGGAGGTCGTTCTTTGGGTCCCGGCTGTCCATGCGGTCCGGAACTGACGAACGGATGTGGTCTGCGCTCGAGATCGACCCTCTGCAGCGGTGGCCCAGCGGGGACACCGATGCGGAGTATTGGGTGCAGGAAGCCGACTCGCGCTATTTCCACAAGTATCTGGTGCAGGAAAACGGCGCCACGAACGAGTCCGACTGGACGCCGGTCGGCGAGGAGTTCTTCCTGGCGAACATCGACAACCTCGGGATGGACGTGGAGTCGAAACCGTACGGCTCGTTCGAATCGGAGAAGCTCGCGCACGCGGCTCCGCCGGGAATGGCGTACGTCGGCAACCCGCACTACGGGCGATGGAGGTCCGACGGGGCGGGAGGCTCGATCTGGGCCTGGGCCGGGCCTTATCTGTTCTATTCCACGCTCTTCGGGTCGCCCGTTCGATACGGCCGCAGCGAGTGGGCCGACTGGTCCGGCGGGTATCGCGGCAGCAGGCCTTACTACGGAGGCACGACTTCAGCCCCGAAATGGGGCACCCGAAGCCAGACCGTGCGGACTTCCCCTAGGATGCAGGGCACGACTCTGGCGCGGTCGGGCGGATTCCGCCAGCCTCTCTCGACGGTGAGAGGAGCTGGCCCCGCCGGCCGCACCACTGCGTTTGGCGCAAGCGGCAAGTAGCCAGGGAGGCACGCTGTGATAGAGGTTCTCGAAACGCTGATCCAAGGGGTGGCGGACACGCTTCTGGTGTTCCTCGCGCTGCTGGTCGCGAAGGTTGTCAGTGACCGCTTCATACGATCCTCGCTGCTCCGCAGCGGCATGGAGGACTCCCCGGAACTGACCGTCGACCACCAGATCGAGGAAAAGAGTAATCTGGCGATCGCGCTGCGACGCTGCGGCTTGGGTGTCGGTTTCGGTCTCGGGCTGGCCGGCGTGGTCAGCGGCGGCGTGGCGCATTGGGCCGACGGATGGGAGGCGCTGCTCGAGAGCACACTGGAGATCCTCGTCTACTGTGCCGTCCTGCTGGTGTTCTTCTTCGTGGCCCAGCTCCTCGCCGAGCGCGTGATCCTCGGTCACGTCCACAACGCGCGCGAGCTGCATGCCGGGAATCTCGCGGTGGGTTTCGCGGAATTCGGAATCTTGGTGGCTACCGGACTGGTTGCCTATGGCTCCTTCCACGGCGAAGGCGGCGGATGGGAAACGTCCGTAGCCTTCTTCGCGATGGGGCAGGTGGCGTTGATCGTCTTCGCGTTCCTCTACGAGTGGGCCACCCCGTTCGACTGCCTCGGGGAGATCAAGCAGGGCAACACCGCGGCGGGCCTGATCCTCGGCGGCACGTTGATCTCGCTGGGAGTCGTGCTCGCCTTCGCGGTGTCCGGCCCCTTTACTGGCTGGGTCGAAGGGATTGTCGGCTTCGCGGTCAGTGGCACGGTCGGGATCGCGCTACTCGTGCCGTTCCAACGGCTCATCGACCGGGCTTTCCTCCCGCACACAACCTTGAAGATCGAAGTGGAGCGGGACCGAAACGTCGCTGCGTCCTCGGTAACGGTCAGCGCCCAGATCGCGCTCGCGATCATGATCGGCTCCTTGGTCATATAGAGCGAGCGGCCGTCGAGCAGCTCGGACTCAGGGTGTGCGGGCGCCGCGACGTTCTTGATTCCCGGACCGGAATCGCTCCGGACGAGCGGACAGGCGCGCAGACCCGAGGGCGGGGAACTCAGCCAGCGTATTCCAAGTCCCTGTATCCCAGCCGGCTGAGCGTCCGGTCGGCGGCACGCACTCCCCGGTACTGCGCCTCCTCGAAGATCGAAATTCCGCTCAGGTCGGAGTTGGCGAACTGGACCGGGCCGTCCGCTGACGCCAGGCGCTCTCGCGCGGAAGAGGTCAGGAAGCCCGGGACAGGTCGGATCATCGCATGCCCTAGGCGCATGATGTCCACGCGGGCCACGCAGCCTCGTAGGTCCGGATGGGCCTGCTCGAGGTCGCGGAGCACTTCCTCCTTGCGGTCGCTCCACGTCGTTGCGAGCAGGGAGCGGCGCGCCTCGGTCGGATTCTGGCCGGCCAACGCACGGTAGTAGGTCCAAACCGTGGGGGCGTCGGGCGCGCTGAGCTCTTGGTGAGTTGCAATCACGTACCCGAGGCCGCGGGAACCGTAGATGACGTTTTCCCACGCCGGACCGGCGCCGCGCTGTTCGGGCAGGCAGTCGATCACGAGATTCGCGGTGTACCACGGCGAGTACGCGAATTCTCCCGGTGCCAGCAGCTGTCGGTCAAGATCCGGCATGAGATAGGGCGCGAGGAAGGAGGGAGCGGCGAATACGATGGCCTCGCAGACGTAGGTCACGTCCCGGGTGACGACTTCCAGGGACTGTCCGTCCGCCTTGATTCGATGCGCTGGCGCGCCGTGCCGGAGCCACGGCGAGAGCTCGCTCGTCAGTCGTTGCACGATCCAGCCGTTCCCCTGCGGCCAGGTCAGGAAGTCCTCCTCGTCCTCCGCCCGCGCGGCGAAGTAGTGGATGCCGGCCCAGGCGGAAGCCTCGCCGTAGGAGCAGCCGTAATCGTCGCGGCAGGCGTAGTCCACGTACCAGCGCAGCCGCTCGCTGTGGAAGCCCTCGCGGACCATCCAGCTCTTCATGGAAGTCGCGTCGAGGGCTGCCGTGCTAGGAGGGGAGCGAACGGGGATGGTGAACTCCCGGCCGCGGCGGAAGTAGTCCATCCGGTCCCAGAACCGGTCGAACTGGTCGTGATGCGCCTGGGCTGTCGACTTGTCCGATTCGATGTCGGGCCTCCATTCGCCGTCGATGAACAATCGCCAGAGCGGCTCCCGGCAGAGATGGCTGGCATCCCAGCGTCCATTGCGCAGCACGCCAAGTTCCGAGAAGAGCTCCTCGACTAGCGGAATCCGTCGGTCCGGCACCGGCACGTAGTGCGCGCCCCAGGGGTATGGCGAGATCTCGTTCTGGCCCCAGCGGGAATTCCCTCCGGCGTCCGACTCCATTTCGAGGAGGACGAAATCCTCGAATCCGAGTCTCCGCATGCGCCAAGCGGCGGAAAGGCCCGCTATGCCGCCTCCGACTATGACGACAGGGACCCGGGCGCGCTCCGCCCCCGGCCGCCCGGCCCGCCCGTCCCGAATCGCGTGACCGATCCGGTGGCTGTTGTCGACATAGGCGCCCTCGATGGGCCGGGGCTTTCGGAACAGGAACGCGGCGCCGGCAGCGGCGCCGATCCCGCCGGCCCAAGCTGCCGAGCGCAGGACGGCTCGACGCGATACCCCGGTCTTCGCGGGCAGCAAGCGCCCAGTATAGGGTACCGTGCGGCCTCGGCTGGTGATACGATGGGCTCGGACAGTCGGAACCAGCGGTCGGGCGGCCATCGGCACCGGCCGCGACGTGTCGCGGGAGGCCCGGCGGCAGCGGATGCGCCCCATGTGGGACTGCTCGGCTGCCCCCTTCCGCTGTTTTAGAGCCCGTGGCCGCGCATTCCAGAGTCCGCCCCCGTGTCGCCACGGTTCTGCTGGCCAGCTCGATGTTCCTGACCGGAGCGAGCGGGTTTGTTTTCGAATGCATCCTCAGCACTGTGGGAACGTTCGTCCTCGGGAACAGCATCGAGCAATTCTCGGTCACGATATCGCTCATGATGCTCATGATGGGATTCGCGGGCATCCAGCAGCGTAGGATCAGCGACGACCGGCTTGTCGAAAAATTCCTGCTCGTCGAAACCGGTCTGGCGCTGCTTGGCGGCTTCGCTCCAATCGCGGTATACGCGGCATATTCGTCGATGGACGCGCATTTCATTCTTGTCCAGTATTTCTTCGTGCTTTCCATCGGATTCCTGATCGGACTGGAGATTCCTTTGGTCTTGCGCATCAATCGCCAGTTTCTGCCGCAGCTCAAGTCGAATATCGCATCGATATTCAGCACAGACTATATTGGTGCATTCGTCGGTGCTATTGTGTGGGTGTATGTCTTGCTCAGGGCGTTTCCGTTGACGGAGATCAGTTTTCTTGTAGCGGCAGTGAACTTCGCGGTCGCGCTGCTCACGTATTCGTATTTCTCCTTCCGCGGCGTTGCTTCAAGGAGTCGGTCAGTGATCGCGATGATCGGCTTGACGGCAACCGGGCTCGTTTATGGATATTTCGAGAACAGGGATTGGAGCCGGTTGCTTGAACAGCGGTTCTACAGCGAGCCCATTGTCTCCTCTACTACCACGAAGTACCAGCATGTAGTGATGACTGCGAAGCTGGATCCGACGGACTACCGGCTCTTTATCAACGGCAACCTGCAGTTCTCCAGCTTAGACGAGCACATCTACCATGAACTGCTGGTGCATCCTGCGATGGCCTTGGCACGAAACCGCCGCAGCGTCTTGATTCTAGGAGGAGGCGACGGCCTAGCCTTGCGGGAAATTCTGAAGTATCGCGAAACCGAAGAGGTCACGTTGGTCGACATTGATCCGGAAATGATCGAGTTCGCTCGGGAAGACCACGTCATGAACGAACTGAACGCGGGTGCGTTCCGCGACGCACGCGTAACTGCCGTTTCTCCGGAAGCGGCCGAGGCTGATCGATCCCTTAGACCGGTGTTCGAGCATGCGAAGGGTCTCGGAATCGATACCGAAGACAGCCCGGATCAAGCCGCAGTTGTCAATGTGCTGACAGTCGACGCAGACAAGATCGTCGAGGACCTGAGCGGACCCTACGACGTGATTCTGATCGATTTCCCGGATCCGAACTCTGTCGATCTGGTCAAGCTCTATAGCCGGGAATTCTACTTCAAGGTGAATCGGCTGCTCGCTCCTAGCGGAATGATGGCGGTACAGTCGACATCGCCGTACCATGCCAAGGAGTCGTTCCTGTGCATCCTCAGGACCATTCGGAGTGCCGGCTACGATGCGGTTCCGTATCATGACAACGTCCCGAGCTTCGGGGACTGGGGATGGGTCCTGGCATGGAAGCCAGCGGCCCAGGACGCGGAACTGAGCGAGCGCCTTCTAGGGCTCGACGGGTTCGCCCTGGACGGGGCGCGGCTGAAGTACCTCACGCTCGACCGGTTCAAGGCATCCCTGGCATTCGGCAAGAGCGACCTGGCAACGGAGAACGAGCAGCTCAACACGCTGATGGAACCGATCCTGCTTCGCTTCTACCTCGCCGAGAGCTGGAAGCGATGACTTGGGGGCTCCTGCGAGTCCGGACGCTTCGCGCGCGGCCGGGGTCGCGGCACGCCGGCCGCGACGCGCTTGCTGGTCGGGCCCGGCAAACGCGCCGGGTCCTGCCCTACGGGCGGCTGACGTACTCGCTGTTCGCGATCCAATAGCGGAGGTCCAGCTCTGTGGCCTTGGTGATTCCGATTCTGCGCGACGTTGCGACCTTGATCCGGGCGGGTTCCCGCTGCACCCGTATCGTCAGCGGCCCGTGTGTCAGGTCGGCACCGTAGAGTTCCATGCCTATGGCCATGGCCTTCGTCAGCCGCCCCGGCCCCCTGGCCAGGTCGCGTCGCGCCCTTGCCGTCTCGCGACGGGACCGCATGGCCGCGATTCCACAAAGCGGCTCCAAGGCGCGGATGAGAACGCATCCGGGCTTCTCGTCCGACTCGGCGACGACGTTGAGGCAGCAGTGCATGCCGTAGATCCTGTAAACGTACGCGTGACCGGGCGGGCCGAAGATCACGGCGGTGCGACGCGTTCGTCCGGCGCTGCTGTGGGCGGCCGGGTCGCCGCGGCCTAGGTAGGCTTCCACTTCGACGATCCGCCCGGCTAGAAGTCCCTCCGCGGTGGAGTGCGTCAGCACCGTCCCGAGGAGATCCCGAGCCACCTGTTCGGTGGCTCGGGCGTAGAAGCCCCGGCTAGGGACGGCCGTCAGAGCATCGATCTCGGACGGCTCCACGTTCCAGCCCCGCTGCGGCTTCAGGCTGCGAGGCCTAGTCGTCGCAGCAGTGCCTCCGGGTCGGGGTCCCTTCCCATGAAGGCATAGAACAGGCGCTCCGGATCGTCGCTGTTGCCTCGCTCCAGGATCTTCCGGCGGAACGACCTGCCGGTCGCGGGATTGAAGATTCCTTCCCTCGCGAAGCGCGTGAACGCGTCGGCGTCGAGCATCTCGGACCACTTGTAGGAGTAGTAGCCGGCTCCGTATCCAACCGGGCTCGAGAACAGGTGCCCGAACGAGGCGACCATCGCATGGTCGGCGGGAAGCTTGGCGGGAGAGTGATCCTGCAGGATTGCGCGCGTGTAGCTCACGACGTCGCCGTCGGCCGCGGGGTCGAATCTCGTGTGAAGGGCGAGATCGAGCGTGCCGAAGCTGATCTGCCGCATTTGCGCGTTCGCGCCGCGGAAGTTCCGAGCGCACTGCATCTTCTCGAACAGCTCGCCCGGAATCGGGTCGCCTGTCTCGTAATGCCGGGCGAAGCGGTCGAGCGCTTCGCGCTCCCAGCACCAGTTCTCCATGATCTGCGAGGGAAGCTCGACCCAGTCCCATGCCACGTTCGTGCCGGCGAGGCTCTTGACCTCGACCTTGCTCAGCAGGTGGTGCAGCAGGTGGCCGAATTCGTGGAATACCGTCTCGACCTCCCTGTGAGTCAGCAGGGCCGGATTGCCGGACGTGGGCGGGGTCAGGTTGCCGCAATTGAAGCCGAGATGCGGGGAGAAGCCATTTTCGATGGGCTCTCCTGTGATCAGCGAGTCCATCCAAGCCCCGCCGCGTTTGTTCTCGCGCGGGAAGTAATCTGCGTAGAAGGAGCCGAGGTGACTGCCGTCCGAATCCCTGACTTCGTACGCGTCCACTCCCTTGTCCCATACCTGCACGCCGTCCCGCTGCCGGATCTCGATGCCGAAGAGCTGCCGGGCGACCCCGAACATGCCGCTGAGCACGCTCTCGTAGGGAAAGTACGGCCTCAGATCCTCCTCGTCGAAGTCATACAGTCTCCTGCGGAGCTTCTCGGCTTGGTAGGCCAAGTCCCAAGGCCTGACGGTTCCGTTGGCGAACACATGGAGCTCGCCGTTCTCGTGATCGAAAGCCGCTCGGGTGCGTCGACGGAGATCGTTCACGAAATCCCAAGCGCGTGCGCCGGACTTGGCCATGCGGTTCTCGAGCACCAGGTCGGCGAAGTCACCGTAACCGAGGAGGCGGGCCTTCTCGCGCCGCAGGTCCAGAATCTTCTGGATGTTCCCGGTGTTGTCGAATTCGCCGTCCGCGGCTCGTACCGAATAGGCGCGGTACATCCGCTCCCGGATGGCAGCGTCGTCGAGATAGGTCATCACCGCGATGTAGCTCGGGGCTTGGAGGGTGAATCGCCAGCCCTTCTTGTTCTTGCTGGCGGCGCTCTCCCGGGCCGCCGCTCTCGCGGTCGCTGGCAGGCCGGCTAGGCCCTCCTCGTTCTCGATGATGAGTTCGAAGGCGTTGGTGGCGTCGAGAACGTTCTCGCCGAACTTCGTAGTGAGCTTGGCTAGCTCGACGTTGATCTTCAAGAGCCTCTTCTTGGCGCCAGGCTCAAGTGCTGCCCCGCTCCGGCGGAAGTCGTCCAAGGTCTTCTTGAGGAAGCGCTTGCGTATGGGACTGAGTACCTCGGATTCGGGTGAATCGGCTAGGGCCCGGAGCCGCCGCCACACGCCCTCGTGCAGCGGGATCCCTGAGAAGAATTCGCTGACCTGCGGCTGGACGTCGTTGTAGGCTGCTCGCAAGTCCGGATAGGTCGCGACGCTCTCGAGGTGCCCGACGACGCCGATGGCGTATCCCAGCGTCTCCCCGACGTCTTCGAGCGCTGCAAGGGTGTTCTCGTAGGTCGGAGGGTCGTCGCAGGCGACCAGAGCGTCGAGCGCCTTCCGGGCTCCTGCCAGCAGCTGGTCGATAGCTGGCCTGACGTGCTCCGCCCGGATGGACTCGAACGGGACGTCGAACTGGATCTCGGTCAGAGGATTGGACATGGACCCCTCAAATCAGCGTATCAGTCAGTTTCGGCGGGCTGCCCGCGACCCCATCCCCACGAGTCGCGAGGCTGTCGGTGTCGGTGCTGCCGTCATGCCTGCGGCCGGAGACTCCGGTGGCTGAACGGTTGGCGTCTGGATGGCCGAGCGCCTCGCAAGTCCGAACGGGCGCCGCCCGCGTGGGTCCAAACTAGGGGCATGCCTTCACTTGCATTCACCAAGGCTCACGGTGCGGGGAACGACTTTCTGGTGGTGGAGCGCGACGACCTTGATCGGCTAGGAATCGTCGGGGAACGCATTCCAGAGCTCGCAAGGCAGATTTGCAGCCGGCGCTTCGGCATGGGCGCTGACGGCATGGAGGTCGTGGGCGCGCTCGAGACACCGGTTGCTCTCGCCCGGGCGCAGCTGTGGAACAGCGATGGAAGCAAGGCGGAGATCTCGGGCAACGGCACGCGATGCGTTGCGGCGTACCTGGCGGACCGTGGAGGAGTGCCCGACCGGTTCATGATCGATACTGGAGCGGGCCCGCGGCAGCTTGATCGCATTAGGGCGGAATCCCCGGAATTCGAATTCCGGATGGCAACCGACCCACGCGCCTGCCGCGTCGTGGACGAGTCACTGCTGCTGGAGGTCCAAGGCCGCAGGCTTGCCGTAACAGCGGTCGATGTCGGGAACCCCCAGTGTGTCCACCGCGTCGAGACGTTTGATTTCGACTGGCGGTCGCTGGGCGCCGCCTTGGAGTGCCATCCTCACTTCCCGGACGGGTCGAACGTGTCGTTCGTCAAGGTCGATGCGGCTGCAGGGAGGCGCGTGGACCTCCATGTTCGATTCTGGGAGCGCGGCGCGGGAGCGACCCTGAGTTCAGGTACCGGCTGCCTCGGTGCCGCGATGGCTGCGCGTCACCACGGCTGGGTCGGAGACCCTGTCGATATCTATGCCGAAGGCGGCTGCCTGTCCGTCGACTGGGCGGACGGAATCCGCTTGACTGGCCCCGCCCGAATCGTCGGGAGAGGCGAATTCGAGGTATGACGGCGAGAGCTACGGCCAGCCCGGTAGTCGGATGCCGAAGCGGGTCACGGCGAGCGGACTGCAGGGATTGCTGGCCGGGGAGGCTCGACTGCGCCCGGCATTCGCCGAAGATCGTCTTGGGCAGGAGTGTTTCGTGGGTTGCGTGGAGATACTGTCCCAAGTCACCAGTCCGGTGTTATCATCCAGCGGCCGCTCGGCGGTCCTGTTGCCCTAGATTGCTGGAGAGGCTGCGGCGAGGCAGGGATTCGGCGAACGGACCCGCGGCGTGAGCCATGTAGCGATACCCCATTCGTGGATCATTCCTTGCATGGGCTTCGTCGGGAGCGTCCTTCGAAACGAATGGGAATTATATATCTGAGTGCCGACAACGCCAGGTCCGACTAGAACTGCTGTGAGCAGGGAGGTCGGTGTCGAGCTCGGGTCATTCGAGTGCGGTCGCGGCAGGCACGGAGGGGTGGGATCGTATCTGAATCGAGCCTGCCAGCGGATTGGACGAGGAAGGGACTAGAGAGGCCGCCTCGCATGCCCCGGTTGCCCCGGTGAAACCCGGTTGGCGGTGGCAGGGCACGCCTTGCAAGCCGCTTGCAGGCCCTGCGAGGGCCGAAGACAGCGGATCCCCGGTGCTCGACGGCCTGCATGGACGGTCCGGACCGGACCGGGGTCGCGCCGGGGCATGCCGGATCCGGCGCGCCCCTCGTACCGAGCGTGAAGCGCGCGCCCGCAGCGGGCTGCCGCGCTCAGCGCGGCGGGCGCCGCTCAGGCCGCGACCGCGGCCTTGCCGGTCAGCTGCCGGCAGGTCAGCGTCCGGCCGACCAAGCCCCGCGCCATGCGCCGCATCCGTTCCGCCGTTGTTCCGCCGTGTCGCAGTCGCGGTCGTTGCGCCGTCCCGCGAACTCCGTGAGGTAGCGGCCGAGATGACGGACGCTCATCCGGTGATAGGTTCCGTACAGGCCGCGCTTGAACAGGGACCAAAACGATTCGATGCCGTTCGTATGCGCCGCCCCGCGCACGTACTCGCAGCCGGAGTGCCTGACGGCTTCGTGCGGGAACTCCTCCATGCCGGCGTAGGCCGCCGCCTCGTCGGAGTAGAGCTGCGCCCCCGGCGCGACGCGGGCGCGCACGAAGCCCTGCAGGTCGCCCTTGGCGGTGCCCGCCAGCGGCCGCGCGGCCACTGCGTTCGTGGCGCGGTCGCGCGCCCCCGCCACGGGCGTCTTGCCGACGGGCCCGCGCCCGGCACGGGCCTTCTTCCTCTCGTGCTGGTTGCGTTCCTTGCCGCCGACGTAGGTCTCGTCCACCTCCACCGGGCCGGCGAACAGGCCCCGATCCCGCTCCCGGCACGCGCGGATGCGGTGCGCCAGGTGCCAGGCCGACTTCCGGCTGATGCCCGGGTCGCGGTGCAGCTTCATGCTCGAGACGCCCTTGATGCCGGTAGTCAGCAGGAACAGGGCGACGGCCCGGGTGCGGTAGCCGAGCTTGGTGTCGGCCATCACGCTGCCGGCGCGCACGGAAAAGCGCTTGCCGCAGCCGCGGCAACGGTACGGCATCGAAGGGTGGGCCGCGTCGGACTGCACGCTGGAGCCGCGGCAGCGGGGGCACGCGGGACCGTCCGGCCAGCGCATGGAGGCGAACCACTTTTCCGCGGATTCGTCATCGGGGAACATGGCGATCACTTCGATCAATGTGATGCCTTTACGGAACCACTTTCCGGGACATGATTTCTTCATTTACGGTATCCCCTACTGGAACTATTCTACCAAGAAGCACCACAGAATGTCAACGGAAAGTCGGAAGAAATATGAAATCTTATAATGGCTTGATAATTTGCCGACTTGATTCCCGCGGCACTCAGATATATAATTCCCTTTCATTTGACTATCTTGCCTACGTCATTTTGAGATAACGAATCAGTATATTGCTTAGATTTGCACATAAGATAACGGTCATTTTCTTCTGCTTCAGTTTCTATTTAAGTCGCCACAATTGGACTCAGCCAATCATCGAAGAGCACAGACTAGAGTGGCACAGTGCTTTGGATGTATTGGACGACGCCAGCGCTCAGCGACACTTAGAAGGAATCTATGAAGCGGTGCGGTTCAAAGTTTGGAAGCACTCCTTACTGGGGTACCCAATCTGTGTTCTAGTGCTATCAAATATCGTCTTGGTCCGTCTTATTAGCCAAAGATAGAGCTCATATTTCCGTTCTTTATTGCTAAGAAAGGCGAGCTTAGTGAAATTGGAGGCTCGGCATTTTGTGAGGGATACTGTGACAGAATGATTCAAGTCGCCCATTCAACTCCGAAGTGCGACACGCGGGTAAGGGACGGTGGGCTAGGATACTAGGACCATAGTAGCAGATCCAGCGGCGCCGGACAAGCCGCTGCCGGGCCGCAGCGGGGGGCCGCGTCCCGGGCAGGCGGGAATGCGTGCCCCGTTTCCGGAACGGGGACCCTCCGGGCCTTGCGCAGGGAGCGGAGCGACCGCAGCAAGGCCCGGAGGGTCGAATCCGCGCCTGTCCGGGCGCAGCTCCCCCGCGCCCCTGTCCCCGCGGCGGGCTGCCAGCCCGGCCTCAGCCCCGCGGCACCCGCTCCCGCTCCGCCAGGAAGACTTCCTCCGGCGTGCGCCCGCCCGGCACCTTCCGCGGACGCCGGTTCAGGCGGTCCCGCGCCTCCCGCACCCGGGCCGGGTCCACTCGCCGCAGGTCCGTCCCCTGCGGGAAGTACTGCCGCAGCAGCCCGTTGGCATGCTCGTTCAGCCCGCGCTCCCAGGAGTGGCAGGGCCGCGCGAAGCAGAAGCCCGCCCCCAGCCGCTGCGCCACCTCCCGGCGCCCCGCGAACTCCTTGCCGTTGTCGGCCGTGATCGTGCGCGTCACGGCCCCGCTGCCTGCGAGCATGGCCGTCATCGCCGCCCCGACCAGCCGCGCCGTGCGCCGGCTAACCGGCTGCACTAGCAGGTACTTAGAGAACCGGTCCACCAGCGTCACCAGCGCCCCGCGGCGCTGCCCGCCGATCACGGTGTCGGCCTCCCGCTCGCCGCCGCGCGCCTTCGCTCGCGCCTCCGCCGGGCGCTCCGCGATGTCCGCGCGCCCCGGGATCAGGCCGCGGCCCGCCGTCCGGCCGACCCGCCGCACGCGCTTGCGGCCGCCCTGCCTCAGGTGCCGGTACAGCCGGCCCCCCTGCCGCCGGTCCGCGCGCACCAGCTGGTAGATCCGTTCAGGGCTGATCTCCAGCGCCCCTTCCCGCTTCAGCCGCGCCGCGACCTGCTCCGGGCTCCTGCTCCGGGCTCCAGTCCTGCCGCAGGCAGTCCTCGCTCCGCGCCCGCAGCGCCGACGTCAGCTGGCGCGGCCGGCACGACGCCGCGCGCCGCCGCCGCTCCGCGCGCTCCCGCGCGCTCCCCAAGCTGTAGCTCGCCGCGCGCTCGCCCTCCGCCGGTCGGCCGTTGCGGCTCACTTCCCGGTAGATCGTGGCCCGGTTGCGGCCCGGCTGCCCGGCGATCCTGTCCGCTCCCCAGCCCGCCGCCCGCAGCGTCTCGATCCGGCAGCGCTCCTCCTTCGTCACGTGCGTGTAGCTCTTCGGCATCTGCCTCCCTGCTCCTTCCAGCACCTACCAGCCTACTGCCGCGACACCACCGGTCGCTGCCCCCCTCTCCCCTCCCTGCCACCTTGTGGCTCGGCGCGTGTCGCACTTCGGAGTTGAATGGGCGATATAATAAATGAAATAGAACTGTAGTAAATGTAGTTTTAATGGCTTGTCTGCGTTTTGAGTTTCCTGACAATCCCTTGCCCTCCGTGCTATTATTGTAATGCAAGCCTAGTAAACAGCTGGCAGGATTCAACGAATATGTCCTTGATAGAAACCGTATCCGCGTACTGGTTCACGTTCCAGCAGGGGCTGTTCCCCTGGCTCGAGCAGGAACTCGGCCCCCTCGGCGAGCGCTGCCGCAGCTTCGTCCAAGCGGTGGAACTGGCGCAGGTCGAGGACTGCCTGCCCGTCGGGCAGGGCGGCCGCGGCCGCCCCCTCGCAAGCCGCGCCGCCATGGCGCGCGCCTTCATCGCCAAGGTCGTCTTCGACCAGCCCGCTACGCGCTCGCCGGTCGAGCGCCTGCAGACCGATCGCACCCTGCGCCGACTGTGCGGCCGGGACCTGGCCGGGGCCGTGCCCGGCGAGGCAACCTTCTCGCGCGCCTGCGCCGAGTTCGCCGCCGGCGAACTGCCCGGACGCTTGCACGAGGCGCTGCTCGCGCGGACGCTCGACGGCCACTTGGCAGGGCACGTCTCCCGCGACTCGACCGCCATCGAGGGCCGCGAGCGGCCCGCCGGGAAGCCCGCGCCGGAACCGGAGCCGAAACGCAAGCGCGGGCGCCCTCGCAAGGGCGAGCAGCGGCCGCCCGCTCCGCGCCGACTGGCGCGGCAGCCCGACATGAATCTCGAAGCAATGCTGCACGACCTGCCGCAGGGCTGCGATACCGGCACCAAGCGCAACGCCAAGGGCCGTACCGTCAGCTGGCGCGGCTACAAGCTGCCTATCGACGCGATCGACGGCGGGATCCCGGTCAGCTGCCTGCTCACCGCGGCTTCGCTGCACGACAGCCAGGCCGCGATCAGGCCGCGATCCCGCTGGCGACACGGACCGCGGGCCGCGTCGACAACCTGTACGACCGGATGGACAGCGCGTACGACGCGGCCGGGATCCGGGCCTTCAGCGAGCGGCTCGGGCACGTGCCGCTCATCGCTGTCAACCCGCGCGGCCGGACGGAGCTGCAGGCGGATCTGGAACGGGAGGCCAAGGCGCTGCGCAGCGCCGGGCGGGCGGATCCCGCCAAGCTGCGCTACCGCGAGCGCTCGACGGTGGAGCGTGTCAACGGCCGCCTGAAGGACGATTTCGGCGGGCGCTGCGTGCGCGTCCGCGGCCGCGGCAAGGTGCTGTGCCACCTCCTGTTCGGCGTGCTCGCGCTGACGGTGGAGCAGCTCCTGCGCCTGGCGCTGTGAGAGCCCGGGCCGCCGGGACGGCCGGGCAGAGCGCCCGCCCGCAGGGCCGGGCCGGGAGAGCTGCGCCTGCACGGGGCCGCTCCTCGCAGGAGCGCCCCGCAGCGGAGCAAGCCCAGCTGAAGGGGGTCTTTTTCGGCGAGAATAACAGCCCGGAAACTAGTCGTTCATGGGGCGGTCAGCCCTCTTTTCTGAATTTTGCAAAAGGCTCTTTGGAGATCCATCGGACATCAGGATGTAGTATGAAATGCTGATCAGGCCAGAATTCAGGGGTTTTGTCACAAGCACTATCTAAACCATGCAAAGGTGAAGGTTGGCTGACTATGATGTGGTAGTTCTTGGCAGCCCGAGACCGCCCGGCGTTGAAAGTGGGGAGCGAGTCCCCGACCGGCGGAGGATTCTCATTTCACAAGCCAATCTCCGGGATCGGCAGAATGCCGACCGTCTGATTGGTCCCGTAGCGGGTTTGAGTCGGGGACAGATAGACCGGAGCCCTAGTCCTGGGCATCGAAGTGGCGCGACGGGGCCGTTGGAGGGGTACAAGCATGTCAGCGGCATCGAAATCGGCCCCGGCTGTTCCGTGCCCGGCACACTTGCCGCTGGTGCGCGTCACACGATCCGCCGGTGTCAACCCGCTTAGGGCATCGCAGACGATCACGGGATGTCCGAGCCGGCTCGGCGCGCGAGCCTAGCTCCCGGTCCCTTTGCGCGCGCCCGCCAAGTAGCGTGTCAGTGGCTTCCTGCAGTCCCTGCCCGGGCGTCGTGTTGCAGGCAAATGGCTAGCCCGGAAACCCGGAGCGGGGCACGTACTAGGCTGGCATGGTGTTCTGTCACACTATCAGGGATGCGATTTCTGATTGTCCTTGCTTTGGTCTCGAGCGGCTTGACCGCCCAGGAAGCGGATGACGCCGGCGTGGTCACGCAGGGCCTCGCGAGCGAGGCGTTCTCCTGCGGCGACCTAGCCAGGTCGTGCAGCGGCAGTGCACGGCGCTTCATGGAGGCGCGCTGCGGGCTCGTTGCCGCCCCTGACGGCACGCGCAGGCAGGTGCCCGCCGTCCCGGCCTCGGGGCCGGATCCGACCGACCTCTACAACGATTGCAGTGGCCAAGGGCACAACCCGTCCCACTTGGAGGATCTCGAGACCGTCGTAATCGATCCGGACGGAGAGGAAGTGACCGGGTACGTCTTCGGCGACAACTACTACGAGCTGTACGTCAACGGGACGATCGTGGCGCGCGACCCGATCGGCTTCATTCCGTTCAATTCCGGTGTCGTCCGATTCAAGGCGAAGCGCCCGTTCACCTACGCCGTGAAACTGGTGGACTGGGGCACGCATCTCGGAGTGGGCATGGAGTATGACCGCTGGAACGTGGGAGACGGCGGCTTCATTGCCCGGTTCAGCGACGGGACGGAGACCGGATCCGGCTGGACGTGCCGCGCCTTCTACATCAGCCCTCTAGAGGACCGTTCCTGCGTGAAGCCGGGCCCCGATTCATCGGCCTGCCCCGAGCGTCCGCCGTGCGTGGAACGCGACCCGACCACCTGCCGGGCCCTTCACTTCACGGTACCCCAGGACTGGGCGGAGCCCGGATTCGACGACTCTGCTTGGCTCGGAGCGTCGACCTACCCTGCAAGCGCAGTAACGAACCAGCCCGCGTACCGCAACTATTCCGAAAAGTTCGGAAGGGCCGATTTCATCTGGTCGCGCAACTTGGATCAGGACAACCTAGTCCTTTGCCGCTTGCGCGCCCCCTGAACCATTTGTTCTGGTAAGCGGGACCGCGCTCCTCCTCCGCGGCGCGGGCTTCCCCTTGCGATCACCGTCTTGCGGGACTTCCCGGATGCCGATCTTCCCACCGTCGGCAGCCGGCCCGTCGGGAGTTGTTCCTACGGCTGGTTGCGAGTCCGTGCCCTGCGCGCGAGGCAGGTCGCATGATTCGTCATGCTGAGTGGCCACACCGTTGACCAAGCGCAAGCCGCGTCGCCCGCCGAGGATTGCTACTAAGTCCTCTCCGACAAGGTCGACCACCCGATCGTCCAGGAGGCCCGAATCGCGTAGCTGCGCGACATCCTCGAATCGTCCGCGTAGGAGATCCACCATGGCGCCGTTGTCAACCAGCAGGCGCACTGGAATCTGGTTGTCGGCGGCCAGCGCGTTCAGAAAGCACCTCAGAACCACCATCGCGGCTGATTCCCTCGGGGTCGGGTTCCGCTGGCGCTGGGGCCGCTTGTACCCGTCAGGCGAGGCATTCAGGCCCTTCTCGATCGCTTGCACGACCCTGCCTGCTCCGTTGGAACGGTTGGACACGCTCAGGCCCCGGAAGTCCGCCAGCTGCGCGACGCTCGACGGGCGAGCCTGCGCCAGCTTAACCAAGATCTTGTCTTCGGCGAGCCACCGCCGGGGCTTGTCGATCCGGTCGGCTTCGCGCTCCCTCCACGCGACCAGCTCCCGCAGCACCCCGTACGTGCTCTCGTCCAGTCCCCGCCCCTCGGCAATCTTCCTAGCGACTGCATGAGGCTCGAACTGGGCTTGGGCGAACGCTCCGGCCTGGCCCGACAGCTCCAGAGCCCACTCCTCGCGCTGGAGTTCGCGCAGACGCCGGAGCAGCTTGTCCGCGACCCTTGGCAGGTGGACCACGTCGTCCGCCGCGTACTGCATCATCTCGGCTGGCAGCGGCCGCTTGAGCCAGTTCGTGCGGGTGTAGCCCTTGTCGATGTCGACTCTCAGCAGCTTCTTCAAGAGGGTCGAAAGCCCGATCTGGTCCCCCATGCCGGTCATGGCCGCGGCGACCGCCGTGTCAAGAACAGGCTTGGCTACGACACCGTACGAGCGATGCAGGCAGATCTGGTCCTGATCGATAGCGTGCGCGACCTTTAGCGTTTCGGCCGCAACCAGCACTTCCAGCAGGGGCTCCATCTGGGGGCGCGAGAGTGCCAGCGGGTCAACGAGCCACACCGCGTCCGGGCCGGCCACCTGGATGAGCCCGAGACGCGGCGAGTAGGTTCGCTCCCAGAGGAACTCCGTGTCGAACGCAATCAGCGGCTCTTGCGCCAAGCGCCGCGCCAGCGCCTCGAGCTGGTTGGGGCTGGCAACTAACTCAGGACTGACGCGGGGAGTCTGTGGCTTTGTCCGGGGCAAGCAAGAACCTCTCCTACCGTAGCAGCAACGGCCCTGGCACCCGCCGCATGGCCGCCTGCAGGCTGCGCCCTATTCGCCCGCGAGCAGCGCATCCACTTCCTGCCTCGCGGGGCAGGAAGCTTGGGCCCCTGCGCGCGTGACGCAGACCGCCGCTGCGGCTGCGGCGAACCTCGCGGCCTCGTCGAACCTCAGTCCCTCGCTCAGGGTGACGGCCAGCGCTCCGTTGAACGTGTCTCCCGCCGCGGTCGAGTCGACCGCCTCCACCTCGAAGGCCGGAATGTGGCGGCTGCCTGCGCCGTCGCAGATCCACGTGCCGTCCTTGCCGTTCTTGACCACCGCTCGGGGCGTGCCGGCGAGGGGCAGCGCGACGGTAGCCAGCGAGGGGGAGAGGTGCTTCGTATCGAAGAGTCGCGCGACTTCCGTCTCGTTCGGGGTGACGATCCCGGCGAGGCCGAGGAACGACGCGCTGAGGGGGCGCGCTGGCGCGGGATCCAGGATGCCTGTGGCGTTGCGGTCCCTTGCGAGCCGCAACGCCGTCTCGACGGCCTCGAGCGGGACCTCCAGCTGGCAGAGCACGAAGTCGCCTTCTCTGACGGACTCGAGCAGGGTCTCGACCGTACCCGGGGTCAGCGCGGCATTGGCGCCGGGCGAGACGACGATGGCGTTCGCCCTGCCGGGCAGGACTTGGATCCAAGCCAACCCGCTCTCGGTGTCGCGCCTCCCCCACTCCGTGAGTGTCCACGCCGGCCCGGCGCAGGCTCTCGACGAGGAAGTCCCCGTGCAGGTCCTTGCCGACATGGCCGATCATGCGGACTTGTCCGCCTAGCCTCGCTGCCGCCACCGCTTGATTCGCACCCTTGCCGCAGGAATACAGGCGCAGGCCGCCTCCGGAAACGGTCTCGCCGGCTCGGGCCAACCGCTCGACCGAGATGATGTGGTCGGCGTTCAGGCTGCCGACTACATGGATCGCGCTCATCGCAAGTCCCGTGCGGACTCGGGGAATCTCATCGGACCGGTCCTCTCCGCCACGCACCGCCTTCCGCTCGGGACACCAGCCAGTCCTTCGACGTGCCGAAGCCGCTCAGCACGGCCGCGCCGATCGCGATGTTCCAGAGCACGAGCATGACCAGCCAGCCCACCACCGGGATGAGCTGGATCACGATGATGATCGCGCTGGCCGCGACCGTCGAGGCGAAAGGAGACCACTTCGGTAGCAGGTTGCGGCCGATGGAGTAGCTCAGCCCGCTGTAGCCCGCGACCGACACCGCTAGGAACACCAGCATGATCGGGAGCGAGACGGGCAGCAGCACCGCCACGACGAGACCGATCACGAAGAGCGCGAAGCACGTGGCCAAGCCGCCAAGGAAGCAAGCGGCCGGACTGCCGTTGAGTGAATGCCCGATCGTCTCGACACGCTCCGAACCTAGGACGAGGTAGGCCACGATGTTCAGGCCCGCGAGCAGCGCTAGGAGCACCACGGCCAGAATTAGCAGCGCGATCAGGACGCCCGACAGCACTAGCTGGCCGAGCCGCTCCTCGCCGACCTGCTCGACCGTGCCGCCGACGGAGCTGGGCGAGAGTCCGATCGCCCGCCCCATCACCGTGAAGACGCTGCCGTCGACCCGCAGGTCCGGCGCATCGGCCTGGATGTTGCCCAGCACGGCGATGGCGTCGCCGCCGACGCTTCCGAGGAGCCGCATGTTGCCGGCGATCACGACGGAATCCCCGCCGATCTCGCCGCTAGACTCCAGCGTGCCGCCGACCACGGTGGCGGTCCCCCGCACTTCGCCGCGGATTGCCAGCCGGCCCAGCACCAGGACGGCGGTGTCGGTCACGACTCCGTCTACTTGGATGGAGCAGGCGATGCAGGTCACTTGCGCGAGGACCTCGTCCTGTTCGACACGGATCGACTCGCCGATCATGAGCCGGTGGCTCGTGGAGCAGGCCGCGCCGACGGCGACGAGGCTCGCGGCGACCGTCGCCAGCGTGACGGCGCGCGGGGCGGGGGGCCGGCCGGAGCCCGTGGCCGCCAGGCGGCTGCGTTGCGGCCGGTTCGATCCCCGAGGAGTGGGTGCCGTCATTGCTGCAGGCAGGCGAGTGCTAGGACCAGTCGCCGGAGTCCCAGCTCCCGTCCTTGGGGGTCGTACCATTCTCCGGGGGCGTGGGCGTTCCCGCCGCGGCCGCCCGAGCCGACAGCGACGGTCGGCACGCCGGCGGCTAGCGGCACGTTGGCGTCGGTTGACGCGCAGTCGAAGGTGGACGGGATGCGCAGGTGCGAGTCGACGGCTAGGAAGCAGTCCGCTACCGGGTTGCGCACGAGTGGGCGCGCCGCGGGCCGGCTGCCGATCTCGCGCAGCTGGAAGCGGCTCAGCCTGTTCGTTGCGCGCTTGTTTTCGGCGAGCACGGCCGCTCGCGCGCTATTCTCGACGATCTGCCTTGCCTTGAGAATGCTCGACTCGTCCACCGAGCGCACGTCGATCTTGGCTTTGGCCGAGCTGGGGATGGCGTTCACGCTCGTCCCGCCGGCGATCACGCCCACGCTCAGCGTCGTGCGGGGATTCGACGGCAGTCGCGCCTGCGTCATGAGGCTGACCGCCCGGGCCAGCGCGTGGACGGGGTTCGCGCGGCCGTAGTCATTCCAGCTGTGCCCGCCGGATCCCTCGATCAAGAGTTCGAATCTCTGGCTCCCGAGGGCGGCCGTGGTGATATGGCTGATCGAGGCCCCGTCCACGACTAGGTACCGGTCGATGCTGTCGGCGTACGGCGAGTGCCTCGCGACGTACCGCATGCCGTGAAGGTTCCCCTCGCCCTCCTCGGCCACGTTCGCCACCAGCAAGGTATTGCGGGCCGGACCTTCGACGAGCGGGCGGATCAGCAGCTTGGCCAGCGCCACCAAGGCCGCGAGGCCCGTGCCGTTATCCGTGACCCCCGGACCGCGCATGGTCCCGTTGAGGTCCACCTTGATGTCCTCCGGGCGGGCGGGCGCGAGGATCGTGTCCATGTGCGCCGTCACGGCGACGAATGGCAGGCCGTCCGCATGCACCACCGGAACGACCACGTTTCCGGCAGCGTCGATCTTGGGTCGGTGTCCCAGACGGGCAAATAGGCGGCGCAAGTGCTCGGCTCGCTCGGCCTCCTGGAAGGTCGGCGCGGGCACGCGGCAGAGCTCCAGGTGCTGTCGATTGAGCCAGGCGTGATCGCGAGCCGCTTGGGCGCTCGCGCGCTGGACGCCCGGAAGGGCGTCCACGGCGGCAATGCGCGCCGGCCAGCCCTCGGGCGGGGATTCCGTCCGCGAGGCTCTTCCGTGGACGGCTGCCGACACCTACTGGAGTTTATCAGCAGGTCGGCCTGAATCCGTTCCGGCGCTGTCCGTGGTAAGTTGCAAGGTGCCTCTTGTAGCCCCAGCGCCGACCTGCGCACCGGCGCTCGGGGGCAACGGTTCCGGGACATGGGGCAGGACTGTCGCGGACGGCCAGCGGAGTCGGAGCGCAGGCATGCGCAGTGCGGTTGTCGGCTCGGCGGGTCTAGAGTAGGGGCTAGGGAATGGGAAAGTCCTTCGATGTGGTCGGAGTCGGGCTGAATGCCACGGATACGCTCCTGCTCGTTCCGCAGTTCCCGGCCTACGGGGGCAAGGCGCCCTTCGTTAAGGAAATCCGGTCCCCTGGGGGGCAGGTGGCCAGCGCTATGGTCGCTTGCGTGAAGCTCGGGCTTCGGACCAAGTACATCGGCAGCGTCGGCGACGACGAGGGCGGCCGCATATTGATGCAGAGCTTGGAGCAATCAGGCATCGACATCTCCCACGTCCAGCTCCGGCGTGACTGCCCGAACCAGTCCGCATACATCGTGATCGACCAGACCACCGGGGAGCGCACGATCCTGTGGCAGCGGCCGGACTGCCTCCGAATCATTCCCGAAGATATTGCCCCAGACCAGATCCAATGCGCGAGGCTCCTGCATATCGACGGGCATGACACGGCCGCGGTGGAGCGGGCGGCGCGCATCGCCCGAGAGGGCGGCATCCCTGTCACTGTCGACGTGGACACGATCTACCGCGGCTTCGACCAGGTTCTGCCCTACGTCGACTATTTGATCGCCAGCACGAACTTTCCGGTCGAATGGACCAGCCAGCGGGATCCGTTCCTAGCTCTAGAGCTGATCCAGAGGGAATACGGGATGAGGGTCGCGGCCATGACGCTGGGACCTTACGGGGCCCTTGCGCTGGCGGACGGTAGGTTCCATTATTCGCCGGCCTTCGTTGTGAACTGCCAAGACACGACGGGAGCCGGTGACGTGTTCCACGGCGCATTCTGCTACGCCGTGGTGAAGGACTTCTCCATCAAGGACGCCTTGGAACTGTCGAACGCGATGGCAGCGCTGAACTGCAAGGCGCTGGGAGCGCAGGGTGGGATCGGCGGCATCAAGGCGGCGCGCCGCCTGATCGCGACCGGCGAGCGCCGGTCGAAGCCGGAGTTCCTGACCCGCCGGTCGGGCGGTTGAGCGCAGGGGGCAAGGGATGATTCCGCTTCGGGACGACGCGCCGCGCCTGACTGTTCCGGTCGTCACGGGCCTGCTGATTGCCGCGAACGTCGTCGTGTACATCTACCAGTTCGCCCTCTGGTTCGAGTCGCCTCCGACCGAGATGGCCTTCGTCGGGGCGTACGCGCTGATTCCCGAGCGCGTCAGCGGGGCGCTCACGCTGACCGGCCCTGTGGTCGGCGGACTGCTGCCCTTCCTGACCTCGATGTTCCTGCACGGCGGGTGGCTGCACCTGCTCGGAAACGTGTGGTTCCTGTGGATATTCGGCGACAACGTGGAGGACGAGCTGGGCCACCTGACCTTCCTGCTCTTCTACATCGCCTGCGGATTCGCCGCGGCCCTCGCGCAGTACGCTGCGGACTTCGGGTCGAACATCCCGATGGTCGGCGCCAGCGGGGCGATCGCGGGCGTCATGGGAGCGTACTTGATCCGATTTCCGCGCGCCCGCGTCAGTGTGCTGCTCCCGATCGTCATCATCTGGACCACCGTGGAGCTTCCGGCCTTCCTGATGCTGACCTACTGGTTCGCGATTCAGGTATACAGCGGGACCGGCGGCGGGGCGGGCGGGGGCGTGGCGTGGTGGGCGCACATCGGAGGGTTCGTGGCGGGAGTGCTCATCGTCCTGACGCGGCCGCGACGGCGGGTTTGGACGCGCACGTGGCGCGGGTGAGGGCCCTAGCTGGCGCGCCGCCGCTGTCATACTGGGAGCGGCATGCCGCGGGTAACGCTGTACTCCCGGCCCGGCTGCTATCTCTGCGAGGACGCCAGACGGGCGCTCGAGGCTGCCCTTCCGGAATTGGAGATCGAGGAAGTCGACGTCGACTCTGATCGCGACCTGTGCGACCGCTACGGCTGGCACGTCCCCGTGGCCATGGCGGGCGCGCTGGAGCTGTTCCGGCATCGCTTCGATCCGGCCTGCATCCGGCGTCTCGGAGCAAACTGAACGGACATGACGGAATCCAACGGAATCTCGGAGAGGGCGGTCGAGCTCGCGACTTCCAACATTCGCTTCGGCGCCGGCGTCACGCGGGAACTGGGGCCGGACCTCGCGGACCGAGGCATCCGCAGCGCGCTCCTATTCACCGACCCGTACCTGGCCGACCTGCATCCGGTGCGTACGGCCCTCGCCTCTCTGGACCGGGCGGGCGTCCGCGCGACGGTGTACGCGTGCGTCGAGGTGGAGCCCACGGACCGGTCCTTCCTGGATGCCATCCGCACTGCGACGGATGCAGCCCCGGAGGCGTTCGTCGCCGTGGGGGGCGGGTCCACGATCGACACCGCCAAGGCGGCGAATCTGTATTCGACGTATCCGGCCGACTTTCTGGACTACGTCAACCCGCCCATCGGGAAGGGGGTGCCCGTCCCGGGACCCCTGAAGCCGCTCTTCGCGATCCCCACGACGGCGGGCACGGGGAGCGAGACGACGGGCGTCGCGATCTTCGACCTCGTCGAAATGCATGCGAAGACGGGCATCGCCGACCGGGGCCTCAAGCCGACGCTCGGGCTGCTGGACCCGGACAACACGCGGTCGCTTCCGGCCGCGGTCGCGGCCTCGACCGGCTTGGACGTCCTGTCCCACGCGATCGAGTCCTACACGGCGATGGACTTCAGACGTCGGCCCGCGCCGGCGCGGCCCAAGTACCGGCCCGCCTACCAAGGGGCGAATCCGATCAGCGATCTGTGGGCGCTGGAGGCCCTGCGGATGGTCCGGACGTACCTGCCGCGGGCCGTCGAGGATCCGTCGGACGACGAGGCCCGCGGCATGATGCTGCTGGCTGCATCGTACGCCGGCATCGGTTTCGGGAACGCGGGCGTGCATCTGCCGCACGGGATGTCGTACCCGGTCTCGGGCATGGTGCGGGAGTTTCGCATGCCGGGTTACCCGACCGGCCACGCAATGGTTCCTCACGGGGTCTCGGTTATCCTCAACGCGCCCGCCGTGTTCCGGTTCACGGCCCCGGCCGCGCCGCGCAGGCACCTCGCGGCGGCAGCCGCTCTGGGGGTCGAGGCGGACGCCGTGCCCCCCGAGGAGGCGGGCGACGCGCTGGCGGACGCCATCATTGGGTTCATGCGGCGGCTAGGGGTGCCCAACGGACTGGCCGGGCTGGGGTACACCGAGGCCGAAATCCCGGAGCTCGTGCGAGGCACGCTCCCGCAGCATCGTGTCACGAAGCTCTCGCCGCGCCCATTTGACGAGGCGGATCTGGCCGCGATGTTTCGCGACGCCCTGCGCGTCTGGTGAGGCGCAGCGGGACATCGGATCTCCACTGCCCGAGGCTTCCTCGCCGCGACCTTCAAGATGCGCCGCGACTCCGTCGGTTGCTCGGATGTTGTGTCGGCGACCTTGCTGGCGGAAGCGGAGACCCACCTCTTCGCGTCGGTTGCGTGCAGCCTTCCGAGTGGCCCGGCAGTGGTCCTACTGTGGTCTTAACACTCGCTTCGCATGCGGAACGGGAATTCTCTTCAATGGTCATCTCCTACTGGGAGTAGGCACCTGTTCTGGACGCTGGCCCGATGCGCATGCATCGCTTTCTGCGACAAGAGCGGCCGTGAATTACGCGACAGAGAACGGCTATGCGCGCTGTTATGGATCGATTATTGATACGGAAGTCTCCATTAACCATCGCATGTAGTACACGGAATGGTCGCTGCAAAGAAGGCACAAGATGGCGGGATATCGGGTCAGATTGGTCTGCTAGGTGATGCCTAAAGCGACGCTAAATTTGTTGACAGTGTTCCTCGGATCTTGGCGAATGACTCGACTGGACCGGTGACGTTTTCCCGCGGGATCAGAAGCCTAAGTCCTTCACCCCTTGGGCCGCCATCACGGCGGCTCCCTGCGTGACTACGTCTTCCCGCAGGTCCGAATTGACGATTTGGTAGCTCCCTCGAAAATAGGGCACCACGAGCGGTTCGGTGTACTGTCGCCAGAGGTCCAGCAGGTGCGGGGTCGACGTGCCGAGACCGCCTCCGACGATGATGCGTTCGGGAACGAGAAGGTTGATCGCCGAGGCTAGTGCCGAGGCGAGGCTGGCGGCTGAACGCTCGACGACGTGAGTTGCGAATCCGTCGCCGGCCTGCCACGCCCCGATGATCGCCTCGCTCTTCACTTCGTCTGGAGTCGCCCGGTACGACAGGGCCGACGACTGCCACCCAAGGGGGCTCCTCAGGGCGAGCAGGCGGCACAGCTTTACCAGGCCCGGGCCGGAACAGACCGCCTCGACGCAGCCCGTGTTGCCGCAGGCGCACTCCGGCCCGTCCGGGGCAACTACGATGTGGCCGATTTCCGCCTCGCCTAGGTCTCCGAACGCGAGAATCTCGCCGTCCCTGACGTAACCCCCGCCCACGCCCGTTCCGAGGGTGACGTAGAACAGGGATCTCGCTCCCGAGCCCGCGCCGAAATGCGCCTCGGCCAGGGCAGCCAGCTTGCAGTCGTTCTCGATCCAGACCGGCACCTTGAACCGCGCTTCCAGCTGGCCGGCGACGTCAACTTCGTCCCAGCCGTCCTCGTGAAGGCACAGGTGCGGGCTTCCTGCGGACCGTCGAACCGTGCCGCCGAATCCGAATCCGATGCCCGCCAGCCGCCTCTCTGCGAACTGGGCTTCCGCGAGCAGTTCCACCGCCGCGGCTACGATGCGCCGAAAGCTTCGAGGGGCCCTGTCAGCTTCTGCGCGTCTGACCGCCACGGTCTTCACGAGTCGCCCGTCCATGCCGGCGACTCCCGCCACCAGCTTCGTGCCCCCAGTCTCGAAGGCGAGAACGAGCGGGTCCCCGTTCATGACCGCTGGCGGATCCAGCCAAGCATCGCCCTGTACGCCTTGCCGCGGTGGCTATGCTGCCATTTTTCTGCGGCGGGCAGCCGCCCGAAGCTCTTCCGAAGGGGAGGGAAGTAGAACAGGGGGTCGTATCCGAAGCCGTGCGTGCCGGAGTGCCGTCGCAGGACCAGGCCTTCCGCGACGCCGCGAAAGGTGGCCGCCAGGGCGCCGTCCCGTAGTAACGCGATCGCGCACACGAAGCGGGCGGTCCGCTCCTTCCAGGGCACGCTTGACAGGCTGGCGAGCAGCAAGCGGTTGTTCGCGAGGTCGTCCGCGTCGGCGCCTGCGTAGCGGGCGGACAGAATGCCGGGCTCTCCGCCGAGAGCGTCGACCTCCAGGCCGGAGTCGTCGGCGAACAGCCATGGCGCGCCAGTCGCGGCGCTGTAGCAGGAAGCCTTCTGCAGGGCGTTGGCTTCGAACGTCGATCCGGTCTCGGGGCAGGCGAGAGGCTCGCAGCCCCTGACGGCCACGTCGCTGCCCGATGCCTGCTGGAACTCGCGGAGCTTGTGCCGATTCGACGTGGCGCAGACTAGTTCGAGCATTCCGTCAGAATTCCACCAGCTTGCGCTGGGCCTCGACAAGCGACCGGATGCCCGCTTCGGCCAGCGAGAGCTGCTTCTCGAGTTCCGCTCGGGAGAACGCACGCCCCTCGGCGCTGGCTTGAACCTCGATGAACTCTCCCTTAGAAGTCATGACCACGTTCATGTCGACCTCGGCCCGAGAATCCTCCTCGTAGCACAGGTCGAGCATTGGCCTGCCGTCGACGATGCCGACGCTGGTGGCGCCCACATAGTGCCGGAGCGGCGTCTTCCGGATTACCTCGTACTCGACGAGCTGCTGGATCGCTATGGCCATCGCGACCCAGCCGCCCGTGATCGAGGCCGTGCGGGTGCCTCCGTCGGCCTGCATCACGTCGCAGTCGACGATAATCGTCCTCTCGCCTAGGCGGTCAAGCCGCACCGCGGCCCGCAGCGACCGCCCGATCAGGCGCTGGATCTCCGAGGTGCGGCCCGACGGCCGGCCCCTCTGGACTTCCCTCGGCGTCCGCGTCACCGTGGACCGAGGCAGCATGCTGTACTCGGCGGTGACCCACCCGCTGCCCGAGCCCCGAAGGAACGGAGGCACCGTGCTGTCCACGGTGGCGGCGCAAATGACCTTCGTATGGCCGACTTCTATCAGCGCGGATCCCTCTGCCGCTGCGAGAACGCCCGGCTGGATCCTCGTCTGCCGCGCTTGGTCGGGATGCCTACCGTTGTTGCGCATCTACCGCCATTGTCGCCCAAGGCAGGCCCCAAGCACGGGACCGGGCCGGAGTGGGCGGGCCCCGAGCTATGCCAGCAGGTCCGTCTTGACCTCGCCTTCTACGTCGGTCAACCGGAAGTCCCGGCCGCTGTGGCGGTAAGTGAGACGCTCATGGTCGATCCCCATTTGGTGCAGCATCGTCGCGTGCAGATCCCGCACGTGGATCTTGTTCTCGACAGCCTTGAAGCCGAACTCGTCCGTCGAGCCGTACCTCACCCCCTGCCGGAACCCCCCGCCGGCGACCACGACGCTGAAGCCGTGGTTGTTGTGGTCGCGCCCCGCGTGCAGCTTGGTGACGCCGGCGATCTCCACGGTGGGCGTCTGGCCGAACTCCCCGCCGATCAGCACGATTGTTTCATCGAGAAGTCCGCTGGCGTCGAGATCCTCGATGAGCGAGGCCATCGCGCCGTCCGACTTGGCCGCCAGGGTGCGCATGTCTTGGATGTCGTCGTGAGTGTCCCACGGCTGGAGGTTGCCGTAGTACAGCTGCACGATCCGCACGCCGCGCTCGACAAGTCGCCGGGCGACGAGGCAGCCGCGGGCGAAGTTGCTGTTGCCGTACCGCTCCCTCGTCCTGTCGCTCTCGCGGCGGACGTCGAAGGCGTCCGTAGCTTCGGATTGCATCCGGAACGCGACTTCCATCGCGTGGATTGCCGCCTCCAGCTGAGGCGCGGCGCCTTCGCGCCGCAGGTGCAGGGCGTTCAGCCGGCCGAGCAGGTCCAGCTGTTCCCGCTGTGCCTCGAGCGACAGGCTCGGATTGCGCAGGAACGGCACCAGCTTCTCGGGCTCGACCTCAGCATTGCGCACGTAGGCGCCTTGGTAGGCGCCGGGGAGGTACGCGGACGTCCACAGCTGCGGGCCCACGACCGGGTAGCCCGGGCACAGCACCACGAAGCCCGGCAGGTCCTGGTTCTCGGTGCCTAGGCCGTAGGTCATCCACGCTCCGTAGGCGGGATGCCCCGCCACGCGCTGGCCGCAGTTGAACATGAACAGGGACGGCTCGTGGAAGGGCACGTCCGTATGCATCGAGTTGATGACCAGGCACTTGTCGATTACCGATCCGAGCCTGGGGAAGATCTCGCTGATCGGGATGCCGCTCTTGCCCGAGGGAGAGAATTCGAACGGGGACCGCATGAGGGACCCGGTCTTGCGCTCGGTGCGCAGGTTTCCGCCCGGGTAGGGCCGGCCGTGGAGCTTGGTCAGTTCCGGCTTGTGGTCGAAGCTGTCGACCTGCGATGGCGCGCCGTTCAGGAATAGGTGGATGACATGCTTGGCCTTGGCTTGGAAGTGGGGCGCCTTGGGCGCGAGCGGGCCGGAGGCGGACTGGCCCGCGAGCGCTTGGGAGAGCCCGAGCATGCCCGTGCCTGCCCCGGTCAGGCGCAGGAGGTCGCGACGCGTGCAGCTAGTTGACATATCGGAACTCGTTCGAACTCAGCCAAGTCTGGGCAAGTCGCGGCCATGGGGCGTCCGCAGTGGCTGCGAATTCGCGGTTCAGCGCCAGCTCCTCGTCGCTCGGGGCACGTCCGAACAGCAGGCGGTAGCCGTAGCGGATCCGCTCGTCGGCATCGGCGCCGGCGTCCGCTAGGATGCGCTCGGCCAAGCCGCGCGCCTGCTCCATCAGCAGCTCGCTGTTCAGGAAGAACAGGCCCTGCAGCGCGGTGTTCGTGCCGAATCGCCGCGGGCTCGTGCGATTAGGGTTGGGGAAATCGAACACTCCCAAGCGGACGTCGAGCCGCCGGCGGCTGACGAAGCTGTAGACGGTCCGGCGACGAATTCCAAGCTCGTCCCACGGTTGCGGCGGCCCGCCCGCCTCGCTGGCGAGCCGTCCGGACAGGAAGAGCATCGAGTCCAGCAGGCTCTCCGCGTCCAGGCGCCGACGGTTCGCCCGCCACAGCAGGCGGTTCTCGGGGTCGGCTGCCCGGCTGGCCGGGATGTCGCGGATGCTGCGCCGGTACGCGTCCGTCAAGAGGATCTCGCGGTGCAGCGCCTTGACTGACCAGCCGCTCTCGAAGAAGCGGGCGGCGAGGTAGTCGAGCAGCTCCGGGTGCGTGGGCCGCTCGCCCATCTGGCCGAAGTTGCTGGGGGACCCCACGATGCCCCTGCCGAAGTGATGCATCCAGATCCGGTTCGCCATGACCCGGGCTGCGAGCGGGTTCCGTGGCGAGGTGATCGCGCGCGCCAAATCCAGCCGCCCGCTGCCTCGGGCGAAGGGCCGCGGCTTGCCGGCGCTCAGGATCTGCAGGAACCGTCGCGGGACCTCGTCTCCGAGGTTGTCGGCGCTGCCGCGGATGCGGACGTGCTCGTTGGCGGGCACGTCCCTGTCGGCCAGCGCGTGCAGGAAGGGATACTTCGGGGGGATCGCCGCCTCGAGACGCTTGATCTCCTCGCGGCTGCGAGCGACGTGGTCGAGCCAGACCCCTGAAAGAAAGCGCTCGACGGCCTCGTCCTCGTAGTACAGGATTCCGGTCTCGGCGCGTTCCGGCAGGTCGCGGGAGTGCGGGGAGGCGACATCGTTCCACAGGTAGAACTCGTCGCGCGGCAGCGCCAGGAGCGCGGTGCGGCGGATGTTGGTGCCGGAGCGGTCGCCGCGTAAGCGGATGTCGTTCTCTCGCTCGATCCGCCGCTTCTCGGCGATGAGGCGGATGACTTGGTCCTCGATGCGCTCGGCGAATGTCTCGACTTCGGCCAGCGTTCCCTCGTCGCTTCCCAGGACCTGCCACTCGTCGAGCAGAGGATGCTGCTTGGGCCATCCGGAGAGGTACCTGATCCACCGCTCGAGGGTCTCGGCGTCCAGTCCTAGCTCGCTGGCCGTCGCCGCGAGCGCGGTGCCCGGCGGACCGCCAACTCTCCACGCCGCCACGATGTACTCGCTTGTCCGGGCCGCCGTGGCGTCGACCAGCTGCTTCGACTGCGTGTCGAGAAACGCCTGAAGCCTCGCTCTGGCGGCGTCCGCCGCCCTCTTCCTTTCGGCGTAGGCCTGAACGTCCCGCTCGTCCGCGAGTGGCTCCTCCCGCTCCTCGCTGCTGTTGAAGACGCCTAGGAGCGCGTAGTAGTCCTCCGTCGGAATGGGATCGAACTTGTGGTCGTGGCACTCGGCGCACGCCACTGTCAGGCCTAGGAAGCCCCTTCCGGTCACGTCGATCCTGTCGTCCTGGAACTTCGGGCTCAGTCCGAACAGCCCGAGACCGGGTAGAAGCTCCTCGGGCGTCCACGACTTGCGGTCACGCTCGTCCATCTGGTCGGCCGCGAACTGCGCCTTGACGAACACGTCGTAGGGCATGTCGTCGTTGAAGGCCCTGATGACCCAGTCGCGGTAGCGCCAGGCGTTCGGGTAGGGCTCGTCTTGCGTCGAATTGAGGCGGTCGTCCGAGTAGCGCGCTACGTCCAGCCAGTGCCTTCCCCAGCGCTCTCCGTAGAGCGGCGAAGCGAGCAGCCTGTCCACGAGATCCGCGAAGGCCCGGGGCGAGTCGTCGGCCACGAAGGCGTCGACCTCTTCCGGGGAGGGCGGCAGCCCCGTCAGGTCGTACGAGATGCGCCTGATAAGGGTGCGTCTGTCGGCCGGGGGAGAGCCGGAGAGGTCGGCCGCGTCCAGCTTGGCATTGACGAATCGGTCGATCAGCGTACCGCGGCCGGGAGGCGGCCCCGGTCTTGACACGGGCAAGAAGGCCCAGAATCTGCGGTGGTCGTCGGTGATGGCTAGCCTACCGTCGCCCGCGTCGCTGTCGACGGTAGGGGTCTCGGGCCAGACCGCTCCGTCTTCGACCCACTTGGTGAGGACTTCGACCTCCGCCGGTGCCAGCCGCTGGGTCGGCGGCATCTGCAGGCGATCATCGGTGTAGCGGATTGCCCTGATCAGCAGGCTCCGCTCCGGGGCTCTCGGCTCGACGGCGGGGCCGGACTGGCCGCCGCGCAGCAGCGCCTCCCTAGACACCATCTCGAGGCCGCCCATTCTTGTCTGGGCGTGGCACGAGAAGCACTTCTCTGCCAGCAGGGGACGGACCCGATTCTCGAAGTACTCCGCTAGGCCCTCGCTGTGCGCCAAGCTGGGACACAGGCTGGCCAGCGCGAGCAGGCCTGCCACGACGCTCGCCAGACTGCGAGCCGTCGCCCGCACTTCAGGTAGTGGCCAACATCTGCAATTGAGAGGCACCGTGTCCTAGCGCCTTCACTCTAGCTGGCGTCCGGTTAGTCGCAACGCTATATTCGACGCTCCCATGATACAGCCAGAGCGCGACGCACCGGGATTCCAACTCCGCAGGGCCGATCAGGGGCCGTGTCGCGTTGAGCCGGTCATTCGAGAACCCAGTCGGCCCGTGCCACTCAGAACTCTCCTCCGAGTGTCGGAGGCGAACAAGATGGAAGGCGAGCCGTCCCGCGACTGCCGCTGTCAGGCATGCCTGTAACAGGTTGGTTTCATTTGGCTTCGTTTCCGTCCGGCGGATTCTCCGCCAAGCCGCTCGGGGTGCGCCGACGAGCCGAGCCAGATTGGGTGACCGGAGAATTCATGGGCGTTAGGATGGATTCGTCTGGTGCCCAAGGGTAGGAATCAGTAAATCGAGGATGCGTCCGAGGCGCTCCGGGATTCAAGTAGTTACGGAACTATGAGAAGTGTCATCCCCCTGATGTACCACGATGAATGTGCCATGAAGGACGCGCTCGCCTGCTGGGGAGACCCTCATACTTCGCACGTGACGGTTTCCACCGTCCGCGATTAAGACATTGGCGGGCCCGCCCTCCGGCCACGCCGCTGGGATGGAGAAAGCTGGCGGCGATCAGGTCGTAGATACGGCCCCAGAAAGTGTCGCCGACCACACTGGTGATGGTGCCATAGAGATCAACTCTCCGCACTCGTTCGTCGCTTGAAATGGCGATGACTAGGTTGCCGAGCCCGTCTGCGGCAACGCCGTTGGGCGAATGGAAGGCTGCCGATGCTGCTGGACCCGTCACCGATGGGAGTCGTCCGGCCGATGCCAGTGACTTGGGGTGATTGTCCCAAGTCCTACACTGCTGTCGAGTCCGTCTTTCCGGGGTGCCGGACACGCTAAGGTAGCTCGCAGTGACCGGATCCAGCCCGTCGGCCGAAAATTCTTGCCAGACCAAGGCCCAAGCTGCCTCAGATCCAACGTACCCCCAATCTCGTAATCGACTGTCCACCGCTCCGTCTCGATACTGATTCGGCCGGGTTCGACGGCACCGGTCACGCCATCGACCAAGCAGACGGATGAGCATCGGCGCGTGCCATGGCAAGAGAAGCGACGCACAATGCCAAGACCAATCGCATGGGGGACTCCTAGGGGTTTGAGCGACTGCTACGAGGCTGAAATCGTACCCTGAAGCACGGTGCGGGAGGCTACATCATACCTCTAGACGTGAAATGCAGGACGGAAGCTGCCCTCGCGGGACCTGCAATTCCCGCGACGACGCCCTGGCGCCGCCTTGCAGCTCAGCGGAGCAGGCACGGCAAGAGGGTCTTGCCCGCGCAACGGATCGCCTCAGTGGGGCGGATCGTCGACGACTCGCCCGTCGAAGAGCCGCACGACGCGCCGGGCGTATGCCTCGAAGCGCTGGTCGTGGGTCACCATGCAGATCGTCGCGCCTGCGCCGTGAATGTCCCGCAAGAGGTTCATCACGGCCTCGCCGTTCTTGGAGTCGAGATTGCCGGTCGGCTCGTCGGCCAGCAGCAGGGCGGGATCCCCGCCTAAGGCCCGGGCCACTGCCACGCGCTGCTGCTGCCCGCCGGACAGCTGCGACGGGAAGTGCTTCATGCGGTGCTTCATCTCGACCCGGTTCAAGGCCTCCTCGACCCGCCGCTTGCGCTCCGCCTTCGCCATGCCCCGGTAGGTCAGCGGCAGCTCCACGTTCTCGAACACCGTCAGGTCGCCGATCAGGTTGAACGCCTGGAAAATGAAGCCGATCCGGCGGTTGCGGATGCGCGCCCGCTGGCGCGCCTTGAGGTTCTCGACCGGCTCGCCGTCGAGCCGGTAGACGCCTTCGGTGGGCGTGTCGAGCAGGCCGAGGATCGACAGCAGCGTGGACTTGCCGCAACCCGACGGGCCGGCCACGGAGACGTACTCGCCCTCGCGGATCTCGAGGTCGACGCCTGACAGGGCGTGCGTCTCCACTTCGTCGGTGAGGAAGACCTTCGAGACGGACTCCAGATGTATCAGCGGCTCCCCGCCGTTCGTCATTGTCGCCAAGTCCTGCTTTCCAGTATGGCCCGCGCGACGGGCCTGCGTCGTCGCGGGCGGGCCGACCGCTTGCTCCGGTCACTCCAGCCGGATGCGATCGTAGTCGTCCCAGGCCGACATGTCGGACAGGACGACCTTGTCCCCCTCGGCCAGCCCCTCCCGGACCTCGACCGTGCTGACGGACACCTTGCCCACCCGGACACGGACGCGCACGGCGTGGGCCTCGTCCGGCTCGAGCTTGAAGACGCCCATGGCGCTGTCCTCGCGGGCGTGGATCGGGCGCCCGACATGCAGCACCCGCTCGAGCCTCTCCAGCTCGACGGTGCCGTCCACGCTCAGGTCCGGGCGCGCTCCGCGCGGCAGCTCGCCCAGCAGCTTCACGTCGACCAGGACGGTGCCCTCGACGGCCGCGGGGTCGATGCGCGACACCTCCCCTGGAATGACTCCGTTCCGGGTGTCGACCTCGGCGCGCTGCCCGACCGACACGTCGTTGACCAGCGTCTCGGGCACCTTCAGCTCGGCCTTCAGGCGCGTCGGGTCGGAGACCCGCGCCAGCTCGTCCCCGGGAGCGACTTGCTGCCCCACCTCGACTCCCATGACCTGCAGGACCCCTGCCATCCCCGCCCGCACCCGAAGCTGGTCGACTCGATCTCCGCGCAGTGCGAGCAGCGATTCCAGCTGCTCGATGCGTGCCTCCTGCGCCGCGGTCTGGGCCTCCGCCGAGGGCTTGCGGGCGCCCTCGCGGGCAAGCTCCAGGCGATGCCGCTTCCGCAGCTGCTCCATGGCCACCCTCGATTTCATCAGCGTGACGCTGTCGCTCAGGCCGGCCTTGGACAGCTCGAGGTCCGCATCGAACTGCGCCTTCGCCTGCAGGTATTGGCCTTCGAGGTCGGCCGTCACCGACTCCTGCGTGAGGCGCTGGTCCTCGAGCTGCGCCCGGAGATTGGCCAGGTCGGCCTGCGCCTCACGCAGCTGGGCCGCGGCGTCGAGGTATTCCTGCTCGACTCGGGGGCTGCTGAGTTCGAGGAGTACGGTGCGCGGTCGGACCGGCTGGCCCGCCTGGACATGCCGTCGCTCCACCCGGCCGGCATCGGTGGCACCGATCACGACCACGGTCTCGGGAACCAGCGTGCCGATGCCGCGGACCTGCCGCAGCATCTCGCCCCGCTTCACGGTGTCGGTGAAGACCAGGGCAGCGTCAACTCCCGGCGGGGCCGGCTCCAAGCGCGAAACCGCCCAGCCGGCCAGCAGCACGGCGACCAATACCGCAGCTCCGACGACAATCCGGCGCTTGCGTTTCTTCTTTGCGTATCCGATTCGAGGCTTGTCCATGGCGCCATCCTCCGATCAGGCGTTCCCTTGAGTCTTACCGAACCTTTGAGTGTATCAGATTCGGCGACCCGTGCGGGCCGAGGAATTTGGTCAGAGAGAACCACGAAACCGATCGGAACGACGGCAAGATTGCAAGCACAACGAGGACGCCATCCACAAGGCAGAGAGCATACAGAGCTACCGGTATCTCAATGACCTCTCGGCGTCGAGGGCACGCCGAAAATCTTAGACATGCCGAAGTTCCTTGCTTCACCAGAGGGTTCTAGAGTCGGCCCAAATCCGACACTCTCGCCAGTCCTATCACGGATTTGATCCGGGACCGTTGGATCGGGAAATGGGCATCTCCACGGCGGAATCACCGGCTAGTTCCGATCCCTCCCGGTCCAGCTAGCAGTTGGTCCGCTTCTCCCAAGGCAACGCCAAAGTCGTGGAACCGCCGCGATTCCTGACTACTTGAAGCGAGGCCTAGCAACTTCGGCTAAATCTGCGATAGCGCGAGTAATGCTCGCGAGCCGGTGCCGCTGAGCGAGGTCCGAGTGCGCCCGGTGCGTCCTGGCCAAGCGGAACGCTGGGGCGCGTTGATGCGCAAGCACAATTATCTCTGGTTTCGCAACATGCGGGGGCCTGGTGGAAGCAGGTGGCCGCGCGGCGGGCTCTGGCTGGTGCCGCTCGGCCGCCAGGCCGTGACCCTGCGTGGCGGCCCGGTAGATTGGGTGGAGCGCCCTGCAGGGGCGCGACCGGCTGGAGGCGGTGGCCTCGAACGCGCCTTGCCTGCTGCTGCCGACGGCCGGGCGCACGCGCTGCCTTGCCTCGTGCGCGCCGGCCTTGGAGCTGCGTGGCCTAGCCGCCGACGGGCATGTCGGCACCAGCTACCACCCGCTGCTGGCGAAGACCCTCGTCGACGCGGCGCGCTTCGCCGGCAAGGGGTGCCACCCGCCGCCGCACTACACTATCCGACGGGTGCTGCCGGGTGAGGAGAAGAGCCAACGGGAGGAGCAGCTGACCGCGGTGGGAGGCGAGGCAAGTCAATGTACAGCAAGGGTTCAGCGGCAACAATTACGATGCCGACGGGGTGCGTGGACCGCGATGCGATGTGCTCGCAACGACGAATGTCGAGGGGCGCTGAATCGTCGCCGACGCGCTGCAAACCGAGCCCGGCAGGGCACGTGTGATTCCCGGTCGGAGGGCCTCGTATCTCCTCGAAGTGAGCGGCAATCGGCCCTCGCGGCCGGACGCCTCGGCCGTCTGCGATTGGGAGCGCTTGGTGGCATAGGCGGAGGTAGGCTAGGTCCATGGGCGCGACGAGACCCGCCGCATCCGTGCGATGGAGATACGCGACGCGCAGGGTCGGCGGCCCGAAGGCGATCGCTAGGCAGTCGAGGGAACGGACTTCCCAGGCATGCGCGTCGCGGCGCAAGTGATCCGGGAGGTCACCATGCGCGAGACCTGCGATGCGCCCGAGCTGGTGACGGTCGATCTGATCATGAGCATGGACCCGGCCGAGGCGACCGGGGACGGTGGAGAACGGGATTCAACGAGTCCGCGACAGTGCCGAGTACGCCGAGGGCAGCTGGAGTGCGCAAGTGCATGCTCGCCCGACGGTCTTGGCGGCCACGCGCAAGATGGCGCTGTCGATCCCGCGCCAACTCGAGATGCAGAAGACCCTAAACCGCTGTGAGAGCTGGCATCGAAGGGCTGCGAAGCCCTTGCAGATGATCATTCCTTGAGCCTAGATCCGCTCGCCCACCCGCGGACGCAGCCACTCTTACGCTTGCCCGCTCACTCGGGGAGCTTCCAGCGTGCCCTCCAGGCTGGCAGCGGTTGGTCAGCACCCCGCCTCATCATCACTCGGCGGCTGACTCTGCCGCACCCCAGCTCGCCAAGCGGATCCCGGTCGCTTAGCCCGTCAAGGTGTCTGTCTCGCAGTGAGTTCCCCCACGCCTGCGCGTAGCGGTTCGCACCCCGAATGCGCAACTGTGGTTCCGTTCAATAGGCACGTAGGATCGCGACTGCTCGCAACAGGCGATTACGTTCGACTACGCTCGATTAAAATGCCTACCGACTTCTTGCAGCCTCCGGCTTGACGTCCAAATTGAAATCTGCGGTGATCTAGATTCAGTGGTCTTGGATGATTGGCCGACCTATGTCGGGCACAGATTCCGCATTTCTCAAATCTAGACGGCAGGATTTCGGAGCCATTAGAAGTAAGATCGAATCATCCCAATTCTCCGATCCCATATACCGACTCCTAGGCATTTGGATCAGCTATATGACGGAAGGAAGACCTCCTTAAATCGTGTCCAACTTGAATGCAATTGACACGAATTCAAGATTTCCTTGGCTCCGGAGAAGTCGAATCGGGTCAATCTTTGACACTCGTCGAGACATCAATACACTCACAGCTATGCCTGTTGCCATAATCACTACACAAACCAAACCCAGCGAAACAGTATCGGATGCCGGGCGTCTCGGCGATTCTCACGGCCGCCGACGCAATCTCATACACCGCTTCCGAACTGAGCGGCGACTCTCCTCCGAGATGGCTGACCGACAGCCGGTCCAGCCGCGGCGCCCGTGCCTCCACTAAACCGACAATCGCCTCGCGAACCCAAGGATCCATCGTCCCTTGCGGGGACGACTCGTAGCGCTTTCGACAGCGGGAGTTGCAGTTCTCCGAGGAGAGCAGAATCAACTCCAGCCAGTCTGGACTCGGCTGCTGCTCTAACAACCGGTGACCGAAGCGCTGTGGCTCGTTCACCGACTCCTTGAATAGGAAGCCCCGCTCCGGCAGATACCCCGGCAGGCCTACATGCCCCCAGACTGCTCCAGCAACTCGCGCACTAACCCGACATGTGCCGCCCGAAAGCACGGCATCGCACGGGCGCTGTAGCGCGACGGCACCCACCGGGCTTGCTTCGATTCGAGGCGCACAAGCCCGGCCCGAGAACCGGCGCTCGCCATCGCAAGCTCCTTCCCCGACGGTTCCCAGTCCGTCACGCTCGCCTCCCGGTCCGCTCTCTCGCGCACGACTCTACCCGACCACAGCCCGCCGCGCCCGCGAACCGGGCATTCGGCGGCTCGAACCGCACTGCAGAGGAAAGCAAGAACCTACGAGATACAGCGGCTCTCTTAACTGGGTGTGCTTGCGGGACGGGTAGGGCGCGGACCTAATCTGCATCGATGGCAAGCCATCGGCACAAGGATCCCTGCTCCAAAAGGGTTGTCGACGAAGGCTACTAGGATGTCGAGCCCGGCGACCGGAATGCAGCCGCGCTGCGTCGAACTTGCGCCCCGGACCGGTCAGTCATCCAAGGCCAGGCTAGAGCGGTCGGTCACGCCACCGCGGGTGTCACTGGGCGAGGCTGCCCGCAGACTCACGGACCCGGTCGAGATTCACTTCGTCGGCAGGTCCCGGCGCGCGAGCTAGACGGCATCTCGGGTGCGGCCGTCAAGAGCAACTGCACGCTCTACTCGGCATCTGCTTCGGGCGAAGCTTGTCCTGCTGCCGCCCCCGTGATAGGGGTGTTAGGGACGGTTGCTCGCCTCCGGCAGGTTCTTGCGCATCACCACCACGTCCTCTGGCCCGCCCGGCACATCCGGCCGCCGCCAGAAGGCGCGGAAGTAGTCGACCATCGAAAAGGTGGTGATAAGGATGGCCAGCCAGAGCGCGATGTAGCCGGCCTGCTCGACGACGCGCGAATGCGGGGCGAGGAGCAGCAGCGAGACGGCTGCCACCTGCGCCACCATCTTAGCCTTGCCGAATTCGCTGGCCGAGATGGCGACGCCCTGCGTCAGGGCGAGGTTCCGTAGAGCCGAGACCGCGAACTCGCGGCTCACGATCAGCACGACCATCCATGCGGCCACGCGGTCCAGCTCGACCAGCGAGATCAGCGCGCCGGCCACCAGCAGCTTGTCCGCGATCGGGTCCAGCAGCTTGCCCACCGTGGTGACTTGCCGCCGCCGCCGGGCAATGTATCCGTCCAGCAGGTCGGTGAGCGCGGCCGAGAGGAAGATGAGCAGCGCGATGACCTCTCTGGTCACCACCACCCAGCCGGTGTCGAGTTGGATCGCCTCCTTGCGCAGGAGTACGGCTACCAGCAGCGGGACAAGGAAGATTCTCGAAAGCGTGAGAATGTTGGGCAGGTTCATGGGGAGCGGCCCGCAACCGTTGCTCTGCTAGGGATAGCGTACTATACAGCCGCGCACGCGACGGGGCCGTCCGTCCGTTTAGGGCCTGTTGACTGGTCCGATTCTTCCCGGGAGACCGGGCCTATCGACCGTCTCGCTAGGCCCGCCGGCAGGGATCCGCGTGCCCGACCGGATCGAAGCGGAAGGCCGCTCCTGTACGGCCTTGGAGCAGCTCGGACTCGACGGAGAACACGTCGCGTACGACCTGTGGGTCGAGAGCTTGGAGCGGCGGTCCCGCGTGCCGCACCGTCCCGCGCTTGAGAACGCACACGAAGTCCGCGGAGCGGATCACGCTGTTGAGGTCGTGCAGGGCCATTACCACGCAGCGCCCGGCCTCCGCCGCGGCCGCGACGTGGTCGAGGATCGACAGCGAGTGCTCGATGTCGAGGCTGGCGGTTGGCTCGTCCAGCAGGAGGTAGGGCGCGGCCGTGGCGAGGCTTCGGGCTAGGATCGCGCGCTGGACCTCGCCTCCCGAGAGATCGCCCATGAGACGGTTCGCGAAACGGGCGCAATCCATCGTCTCCAGCGCCTCGCCCACCGCCTTCCGGTCCGCTTCCCCCTCCGCCCGGAACCGTCCGCGATGGCAGTACCTGCCCATTGCCACGCATTCCCGGACCGTAACTGTCGGGACGGCGGGAGGGCTCTGCGGGACGTATGTCACGATCCGGGCTAGCTCGCCGCGCTTGATCATGTGAGCCGGCCTCCCGTTGATCGACACGCGGCCCTCGGAGGCGCGCAGCAATCCGGCCAGCAGGCGCAGCGCGGTCGACTTGCCCGAGCCGTTCGGGCCCACCACGGCCGCGACGGTCCCGGCCCGGAACTGCACGCTCAGATTCCGCAGGATCCACGTGCCGCCCCGCGCGAATCCGGCTCGGTCGGCTTCCAGCACGACTACGACCCCTCCAGGTGCGGCTTGCGGGTCAGGAGGAGCCAGGCGAAGAAGGGTGCGCCGCAGGCCGAGGTCACCACGCCGAGCCGCACTTCCGCCGGGGCGAAGGCGCTTCTCGCGATGATGTCGCAGGCTACGAGGAAGCCTCCGCCCGCAAGCATCGCCAACGGCAGCAAGTGCCGGTGCAGCGGCCCGACGACGAGCCGGACCATGTGGGGCACGACCAGGCCGACGAACGCCAGGATGCCGCTCACCGCCACGGAAGCGCCGGTTAGCATGGCGGCCCCGACGAGGACCGTCCGCTTGGTCCACTCCGCGTCCGCGCCGAGCGTCTGCGCCGACTCGTCGCCCGTCAGCATCAGGTCGAGTTCGCGCGAGCGGAAGAAGACTAGGCCCGCACCGAGTGCGACAAAGGGCAGTGCGATCCACACGTGTACCCATGACCGGCTGTCGAGGCCGCCCATCATCCAGAAGACGACCTCGGAGGCTACCTGCCAATCCTCGAAGCGCAGCGAGATCAGCAGGGAAGTCATCGCCCCGAAGAACGCGCCGCAGGCCACGCCGGACAGGATCAGTGCGGTCAGGGGCGTCTTCCCTCCGCTCGTGGCCATGCCGTAGGCGAGGCACAGGGCGAGCAGTCCGCCGGCGAAGGAGGCCAGCGGCAGCCACAGCGCCGAGTGCGCGGCGAGGCCGGTCATGAGCACGAGGACCGCGCCGCACGCCGCCCCGGCGCTCGTGCCGATCACCCCCGGGCCGGCCAGAGGGTTCCTGAACAGTCCTTGCAGGGCCGCCCCTGCGACCGCCAGCGCGCCGCCGGACAGGACGCCGACGATGATCCGAGGCAGGCGGACGGACCAGACGATGAACTCCTCGGTCTCCGAGAACGTGCCGTTGAATGGCCCGAGCCGCGAAGCGAGCACCTGGGCGACGACCCTCCAGTCGAGCGAGGTCGTTCCGATCGAAAGGCCAGCAAGGCCGGCGACTGCTAGCAACCCCGCCGACAGCGCTAGGAACGCGGTTGGCCCCATGCGCCGTCGCGCCAGGCCTGGACCGCTGTCGGCACTCATCGGGGACTCGTTGCCGGACACAGAACTTCGGCAAGCGCGCGCATCGTGCCGAGGACGTGCTGCGACATTGCCGTCAAGTCGCGGTCCTCGATCGCGAGGATCTGCCCGAGGCGGCCGGCCCGCGTCAGGCGCACTGCCGGGTCCGCGATCAGAGCGGCGCGTGCCTCGCCGGGCGGTCGCCCGCCCGTTCCGGCCACGATCCAGTCGGGATTCCAGGCGGCGATCTGTTCGGGGTCGATCTTCTGGGAGGGGCCGAGGCCCTGCTCGCTGCCGACATTGACCGCTCCTAGAGCATGCGCGATGTCCTCGAAGAGCGACCCGCGACCGTAGCAGTGCCGGGAATAGGTCACTCCGAGCACGCGCTGCGGGGCAGAGCCGTCCGGCTCGCAGCCGCTCGCAGCCCGCACCTCCGCTCGAAAGTCGTCGGCCGCCCGTCGTGCGGCCTCATTGTTCCCGCTCAGCTCGCCCACGAGTTCCATGGCGTCTGCGATCTCGTCCAGCCGGGCGAACAGGGTACGCATCGCGTAGACCGGGATGCCGCTGGCCCGCACGGCCCGGAGGAAGTCGGGAGCGGAGATCTCCGAGGCGACGAGCAGCGACGGCTCGAGGGTCAGCACGGTCTCGGCGTCCCGAGCGGCCGGGATCCCGAGCGCGCGGACATCCGTCGCGATGTGGCTGTACTGAGGCAGGCGGGCCAGCGCGCTCACGGCCACGATGCGGGACGGCGGCACTATCGCGAAGAGCAGGTGGTCCGTGGCGACCGCATGCGAAGCGATCGTTCGCGGCGGCGCGCGCAGATCAACGGGGATGCCGTGAGCGTCCTTCCATTGACGCGGGTAGCCGTCGCTCGCCTCGACGCCCGCAGCCGTCCCGGCGGCGCCCGGGGGCGGGCGCTGGCCGTGCATGCCGATCCACGCGACGGCGCCCATCGCGGCCAACAGGCACAGACCGAGCCCGCCCAGCCAGAGTTTGCGTCTTGCCGTGCCCATCTCTTGCCGGACTCCCGGTTCAGAAGCGGAACCGGAGGCCTCCGACGGCCCATGCCCGCGGGGCCGCTTGACCGTCCTCGTAGTACTGCCGGTTGAGGATGTTCTCGACCATGACGAAGATGTCGATGCCCCGTGCGCCTTCGAGAGGCACCCTGTAGGTGCAGGCCGCGTCGACCTTCAGCGGGCCGGGGAACACCTGCCACCCGGGCGCGCGGAAGAACCGCAGGGGATAGCTCGTCATCGCGGACCAGTCCAGTGCTAGCTCGAGGCGCTTGCCGATCGCCTGGATCGCGCTTAGGCCGAACATGTGATCTGACACGCCCAGCGCCTTGTGGAAGTCCGTGCCTGGTACGGTCGGAGCCTTCGAGTCGGAGTTCACGTAGGTGTAGGCGGCCCGCAGGGTGGTGGACCGTGTGGGCGAGGCGGAGAGGTCGACCTCGATCCCTCTGGAGAGCAGGCCGACGCCGTTCCGGTAGCCGCCGGAGCGGCCCCACGGGTCCGTGGCCGGGTCGATCACCCCGAAGTCGAATGTGACTACATCCCGGACCCCTGCATAGTACGCCGTCGCGCTGGCCCTGGCCTTGCCCCTGGCGAGCCACTGGTCGAAGCCCGCTTCGTACGAGACCGAGCGTTCCGGCGACAGCGAGGGCGCTCCCCAGAAGCTGGCCGTCCCTAGGAAGAAGCTCGCACCGTACCGTTCGAACGGTGCCGGCGCTCGGTAGCCCGACCGGGCGTGGGCCCGGAGCTTGGTGTTGCTGTCGCGCGCGAAGTAGGCGAGAGATAGGTCGGCCGTGAATGCCCCGCCAAGCGGGTCGGCTGCGGTCAGGCCGTAGGGATTGGAGCCGCCCGTGAAGCTGGGGCCGGACAGTCGGAACACTTGGTACCGGCCCGCGACCGTGACCTGCAGGCTCTTCCAGCGCAGCGAGTCCTGCACGAAGGCCGCGTGGCTCGACTGTTGCGCCGACGACTCGGTGAGATCGAGCCTGGCCGCGTCGGGGGCCCCGTTCGAATGCCGGTCCTCGTACCGCTCGCGCTCGAACTCGTACCCGGCCGTCAGCGTCTGGCGGGGCCCGCTCGCGAGGTCAGCCCGGACTTGGAGGGTGTCGATCCGGCCCGTGTACCGCGCCGCGGTGCTGAACGGCGGCTCGAAGGCTCCGACGCCACCGGGTCCGTCGCCGAAGCGGCGCTTCGTGCGGACCTGTTGGTAGCTGGCCCTGAGCGACCGGTCGGGGGAGATCTGGTGCCTCAGGATGATGGCCGCTGCGTAGAACGAGGCCGCCCGTCGGGCGTCGGGGTCATTGAAGTCGGGCACGAACGTCGCGTCGCCCGCGCGGATCTCGCGGCCCGCCTCGTACGCTCTGACTTCGTGCGGCGGGAGCGCGACCGCGGGCACGGCCAGTTTCCCGCCGAGGTTGGCCAGCACGGCGTCGGGCACCGACGGGCTCTCGTTGATGGCCAGGAAGGAGTCCGTTCCGAAGATCCTCCCGCTCAGCGTCAGCGCTGGCGCGAGGGTGAAGCGGGCGTAGCCCTGCCCACCGGTGTTGCGGTAAGGATCGAACCCGTCAACGCCCCGAGTGACGTTCCGGTGCGAGCCTCCGCCGCTGTAGATCAGGCGTTGGACCGGGCCGAGGCCGCCGCCGATACGCACGAGCCCGCGGGCGGATCCCAGGCCTCCGGCCTCCGCCGAGATCTCGGCGTGAGCCGGCCCGCCGCCGCGGGACGAGCGGATGTCGATCACGCCGCCCACCGCGTGGGATCCGTATAGCGTGGAGCTCGCGCCTCGCTGGACCTCGACCCGCTCCGTGTCGAAGTACGCCATGTCGGACAGGAACGGCGTGGCTTCGCCGGACACCGACGAGGCGTCGCGAAAGCGCAGCCCGTCGATCAGGACGGCCGTGTCATGGCTCCGCAGCCCGCGGAACTGCACCGTCGCACCGCTGCCGGGCGTCCGCAGCCGCTGCACGCGCACGCCGGCTATCGCGCGCAAGCCCTCGACCAGGCTGGGCTCGATGCGCTTGCGGTAGTCGCCTCCATCGACCGCGGCGACGCTCTTGGCCGAGTCGGCGGCGGAGGCCGGAAGCGCGTTGCCCACGACGGTGATCGAGTCCTCCAGCGGGGCGAGCGCAAGCTCGACGTCGTGGACAGTGTTTCCCTCCACTTGGATCCTCTCGGTCGAAGACAGCAGGAATGGCCGCGCGTGCGCCACGAGCCAGTAGCTGCCCGGAACCAGCGCCGGCACGCTGTATGCGCCCGCTTGGTCGGACCGGACTCGGTAGGCGCTAGCGCCGTCGAATCGGTCGATCCGGATGTCGGCCCCGGGCACGGGGCGGCCGCTAGCGTCGCGCACCGTGCCGCTCAGGGTGTCCGCGCGGAGCGCAGCGGCTCCTACGGGCAGCGCGCACGCGATGGTCAGCGCCGCGCGTGCGACGCGGCTCGCTCTTGGACCCATGACTCTCCCACCATGCTCCGCGGACGGAGATCGACCGCAGCGGTTCGGGAAAGGCCGGTTCGGCTCGGCGAAATCTTCATCTCATCCCCCGTCTCGCGCGGAAAGACTGCAGCCTGTTCGCAGGTAGGTCTCCTGGCTCGCAGCTTTCCGCGGCTCGGGGCCGCGCTCGCTGTCGCAACGCCTTCCCCGGACCCTAGGCCCGAGTGGCATCCTGATGCGACGGCTCGCTGCTCACAGTGGCGGGACCGCGCCGGTATCTCACCGGCTTCCCTGTTACGCCCTTGAAGGCACCTGCGAACGTATGTCTCGGAGCGTTTACGCTCTGAATCGTAGCGTAGCACCCCCGAGCCTGCCCGTCAATTTCCCGAGGCCCGGCCGCGCGTCACTCCAGCAGGGGCTCGACGGCCTTGAGGAAATTCGCCGAGACGTTGTCGAACCACGCCTCCTCCGATCCCTGGCGTTCCTCCCGGATGATTCCGTTCTTGTCGAGGAAGAGGATGTACGGGTAGGAGATGCGGGTCATGACCGACACGCCGGAAATCCTCGAGAACTCCGTCCGAGAGGAGAGGGCCAGCGGGAACGTCGCGTTGAACCGAGCGGCGAAGTCCCGCAGGCCCGCGTTCGTGGTTTGGTTCAGGCTCAGTCCGATCATCTGGAAGCCGGCGCGGCGCAGCGACTGGTAAAGCGGGTCGATGGCGTTCGCGGCCCTCTGGCAGTGCGGGCAGTCGGTGGAGAAGAACATCAGCACGGAGGGCTTGCCCTTCAGCGAGTCGAGCGAGACACTCCTCCCGTCGTAGGAGACCGCCTCGAACGGCTGGGCGGGTCGCGGCTCGGCCGCGATCCCGAGGGCGAGCAGGTTGATGCCCAAGCTGCAGACCAAGGTGCGAATCATCGTTAGGTGCCTCCGTTGCCGGTCGCGGGGATGCCTTCGACGCTCCGGACCTCGTCGGCATTCAGCTCGAGCATCACCCGGCCGGCCGGGCCGGCGCCCTCGCAGCGGCCGGGGCCGCGGTCCACCAGCTCGAGGCCCGGCCACTTCCGCTCGCAGACTTGCCGGTACAGGTGATAGTACTCTCTCGCGGTCTCCGCGTCCGCCCAGCGCACGGCGTAGCGCAGCAGCGAGGCCCCGTCCCGCCGCCGCTCGCGGATCTCGAAGCGCGAGCCGCGCCACTTGTCGAGCAGCGCCCCGCGGCTCCCCTCCCCGAGGTGCTGTTCCAGCAGGATGCGGTGATCGAGCTGGCCGAAGCTTCCCTCGTAGATCCGCCGGAAGCCTCGCGGCGGCCGCGCCGCCGGCAGGTCGGGGCCCTGCGGATCTATCCGCCCCAGGTACAGGTCGGGCTGCATGATCTGCTGCGTGTTCTGCGGGGGCTGCCGGAACACGCGTTTCAGGCCCTCCATGCCGAAGCGCTCGATCATGTCGTGCTGGAACAGCAGCCCGTCCGTGTAGGGGAAGATCAGCACCTCGCGGAAGTAGAGCGGGGTGTCGCGGTATACCGGGAACTGCTCGGCCTCGAAGCGGGTCGCCGAGGCGGTGGTGATTGCCAGCAGCCGGTTGCCGACCAGCGACTTGCGCGACTGGCGCATGGCCCATTCGGTCATCACCCAGGACGCCTGGCCTTCGACCGCCGCCAGGCGGGCCAGCTGGCGCTCCGCCTGCTTGGCCCCGTCGATGTACCGCAGGAGGTTGAAGTGCTGGTCGTCGATGGCGTGGACAAGCTCGTGAAGCACTGCGAATTCCTGCGCGTCGGGTGGGGCCCAGTCCGCTAGGTACAGGCTCTTGCGCTTGAAGTCGTACAGCGCCCAGGCCTGCTCGCTCATCAGATCCAGCACCGTCTTCTCGTAGTCGAATCCCTCCGGCACGAACCCGAACATCTTCAGGAAGAGGATCTCGCCGCGGATCGCCCGGGGGCTCTGCTGCTGCCGCATGCGTCGCCTGTATAGCGCTTGGAACTTGCTCTTGGAGATCGCGGAATACCTCACCGGGCCCTTCGGGCCGAAGCCCATGATCTCGCGCAGGTCGTCCAGCATCGAGCCGATCTGCCCGAATGCCCTCGGCTCGGCACCGCTGCCGCCGTCGCCCTCCGCGGCGCCCGCCGGGGAATCCGCGGCCGCGAAGCCGACCGCCGCGACCAAGAGGGCGCGGCACAGCGCGACCGCGACGCGGGACGCCCGCTTCGTTCGGGGCAGGGGTGACGTTCGACTTCCTCCGCTTGCCGCGGGCGCGCCCGCGCTCCGGGTCAGGGCTGCCGCCCTTCCCCCGGCCGACCGCTGGGGTTCTCGTCTTCGTCGACCAAGTCCCCGAAGGTGATCGTGGAGACCCCCTTGAACTTCTTGTAGTCCTCGTACTTGATGATCATGCGGATCTTCTGCGGGCCGGATTCAAACGCCAGCGTGTCGTCGGCCCGCGTGTACACGGGAAACCAGAACTGGCCGTCCACTTGGTCGCGGTACGTCTCGAAGCGCGGGAACTGCTCGGAGTTCTTCTTGCGCACCCTGCCGACGCCCTTGCCGTAGGTCTTCACGATCTGCAGGCCGAGCTGGTCCACCCAGATCTGCCCTTCGAAATAGCGCTTCCCCTTGACCATCTTCTTCGGCTTGACCGAGAACATGTACGTTTCGATCTCGTCGACCTGCTGCTCCCCGAGGTAGTCGATCCGATACTCGGACGCGTTGTCGCGCGTCATCACGAAGGGCTGGACGCTGCGCAGGTCCTCCATGTCGTTAGGCGTGAGCAGGATCTGCTGTAGCGAGTTCGGGGGAGCGTAGACCACCCGTTCGATGCGCTTGCCGTCGTTGCCGAAGAGCACGTCCTGGACCAGCTCGAACTTGCCGCGGACGCGCCCGCTGTTGCTGTACTCGAGCACCTTGACCGACTGCCGGTAGGTATAGGACTCGCGCGCCCTCGAGAAGGCCGTCTCGTTCTCGATGAACCGGTCGATGATCTCCTCGATCGACGGCTCGGAGTCGGTCGTGGCGGCAAGGGCTGGGGGGCCTGCGAGGGCGGCGCAAGCCGCGACTGCGAGCAGGGTGCGTATCGTTGCGGTGCGCATGGCGGCCTCCAAGGCTATTGTACAGACGCGGCAGCCGCCCCGGCGGTTGCCGGGGGTCTCCGATGACGCTTCCGCCCGTGACTCCATGAGCTTCGCTACGATGGTGCGCATGCAGTTCAGTGCCCTGGTGCCAGCCACGGTCTTGGTCGGAGCGCTCGGCGCGGCCGTGACCCCGGTGCCGGACTCCGTCGAGCCCGCTAGGGTCGACGGAGTCGCGCCGCGCAACGTGGTGTTCGTCCTGGCGGACGACCATCGCTACGACGCGATGTCATTCCTAGGGCACCAGTTCGCTCGCACGCCGCACATGGACGCGATGGCGAAGAACGGCGTCCACCTCAAGAACGCGTTCGTCGGCACCTCGCTCTGCTCGCCGAGCAGGGCGTCGATCCTGACCGGGCTCTATACCTTCCGCCACCGCGTGATCGACAACAACCGGATGGTGCCGGAGGGGACGCTGTTCTTCCCGCAGTACCTGCAGAAGGCGGGCTACGCCACGGCCTTCGTGGGCAAGTGGCACATGGGAGCCGCCGACGACTCGCCCCGCCCGGGATTCGATCACTGGGTGAGCTTTCGCGGCCAGGGGCACTACCTGCCGCCGAGACCCGACTACACCCTCAACGTCAACGGCCAGCGCGTCGAGCAGAAGGGCTACATCACGGACGAACTCACCGATTACGCCGTCGAGTGGCTCGAGCAGCAGCGGACGGAGCAGCAGCCCTTCTTCCTGTACCTCTCGCACAAGGCCGTTCACGCGAACTTCACCCCGGCCGAGCGCCACGCAGGGATGCTGGACGAGGCTCCGTTCCAGCGCTCCGCGACCGAGGCGGACACCTTCGAGAACTACCGCGGCAAGCCTCGCTGGCTCCGGGACCAGCGGAACAGCTGGCACGGAGTCGACTTTCCCTACCACAGCGCCCTCGACGTCGAGCGCTACTACAAGCGCTACAACGAATCGCTCAGCGCCGTGGACGACAGCCTGGGCCGGGTCATGGAGCAGTTGGGCGAGATGGGCGTCGCCGACGAGACGCTGGTGATCTACATGGGCGACAACGGGTTCATGTTCGGCGAGCACGGACTGATCGACAAGCGCGTCGCCTACGAGACCTCGATCCGCGTTCCGATGCTGATGCACTGCCCGGACCTGTTCCGCGGCGGCACCGTGGTCGAGCAGGTCGTAGCGAACATCGATATCGCGCCGACGGTCATGGAAGCGATGGGCCTGGAGAAGCCGGCTCACATGGACGGGCAGAGCTTCCTGCCAGTCGCCCGGGGGAAGGACGTGCAGTGGAGGGATTACTTCCTCTACGTCTATTACTGGGAGAAGAACTTCCCCCACACGCCGACTCAATTCGCGCTGCGCGGCGACCGCTACAAGTTCATCTCCTACTACGGCCTGTGGGACACCGACGAGCTGTACGACCTGCTCGAGGATCCCGGCGAGACCCGCAACCTCATCCACGACGAGGCCTTCGCCCAGACGGCCAAGCAGATGGAGGCGCGCCTGTACGAGATGATGGCCGATCTCGGGGGAATGGCGATCCCCATGAACGCGCCGCGCGGGAACTCGCAGAACAAGCGCCTGCGCCGACGGGGAGGGAAGAAGGCGGCCGAATTCCCGGAAGCGTTCGTGCTTGACGAGCCGGCCAATCGCAACGCGCGCTAGCGCGAGCGTCCCGCGGGGAGGCCGGGCGAGGGCGCGACGCGCCCTGTGCTAGCATTTCGATTCGCTATGGCCCGGCCAGAACCCTCCGATCCGTACGCACTCCGATCCGAGCATGTCACGGATCCCCCCGTCGCGCTCAGCGGGATCGTCCGCCTCATCGGACCGGGCCTAATCCTCGCCAGCTCCATCGTCGGCTCGGGCGAGCTGATAGCCACTACCGTGCTCGGGGCGGAGAACGGCTACATCCTCCTGTGGCTCATCATCATGAGCTGCCTTGTCAAGACGGTCGTGCAGAACGAGCTCGGCCGCTACGCGATCGGCACGGGACGCACCACCCTGGATGCGTTCAACCGCGTGCCGGGCCCGCGACTGAAGGTCTCATGGCTGGTTTGGATGTGGTGCGCGATGGTCACCTTCACCCTGTTCCAGGTCGGCGCGATGCTCGGCGGCATCTCCGAAATCCTCAACCGGCTGATTCCATCCGTGCCGATCACGGCGTTCGTCTGGGTCCTGGCGGGGATGACCGTGCTGCTGCTCGTCGTCGGCAGGTACGCGCTGGTCGAAAGGATCGCCATGGGCTTGGTGGTGAGCTTCACCGCGCTGACGGTCAGCTGCTGCTTCCTGCTGTTCAAGCTTCCGCAGTATTTCGACTGGGGGGAGGTCCTCAATGGACTGACGTTCCAGCCGCCCGAAGGCGGCATGTCGACTGCCGTGGCGGCCTTCGGTATCACGGGGGTCGGAGCCACCGAGCTGGTCATGTATCCGTACTGGTGCATCGAGAAAGGCTACGCACGCTTCGCCGGCAAGCGCGACGACTCGCCCGCCTGGACGCGGCGCGCCCTTGGCTGGATCCGGGTCATGGGCGTTGACGTGCTGTTCTCGATGGTGGTCTACACGTTCGCCACCGTGGCCTTCTACTTCCTTGGCGCGGGCGTCCTCAAGGGCATGGGCTTGGTGCCGGAGGGGTCCGAGATGGTACGAGTGCTGTCGAGCATCTACACGGAGACTCTCGGCGCGTGGTCGCTCGGCCTATTCATGGTAGGGGCGTTCGCCGTGCTCTATTCGACGGTGTTCGCCTCGACCGCGGCTCATTGCCGGGTCTGGGCCGACTTGGTGGGGATGCTCGGCCTCTACGACAGGTCGAATTACGAGCACCGCTTGCGGGCGATTCGGGTCTTCGTCGTGCTGCTCCTGACCGTTCCCTGCCTGTACTTCATGTGGATCAAAGAGCCCGTCCTAATGGTCAAGATCGGCGGCATCGCTCAAGCGATCATGCTGCCGGTGATCGGAGGGTTCGCGCTGTATCTCCGCTACAAGCGGATGCCCGCTAGCATTCTGCCCAAGGGATGGATCACTCTGATGCTGTGGGTGAGCGCCGTGCTCATGGCCCTGCTGATGGGCTACTCGACGGTCACGCGAATCTGACGGGCCCGCCGCTGTGGCGAATTCGGCGGCTTGCAGCTAGTGTCTCGGCCGCACCGGAGCGCCAGCTGGCGCTGCTCTTCGGCGCGGTGGGCTGGTCGCGGACGGGCGGCCACTTGAGAGACACGGGATAGCTGGAAGTAGGAGGGAATCGACACCTGCATCGCTCGTGGACGAGTCACGGCCCGATTGGGGCGAGTGCGTCTGCGAGACGGAACGGCCGTTGCCGGTCGACACCGCATCCTGCAGGCGCGAGCGGCTGGACCTTGCCGCCGAAGTTGCCGCGAGGCCCCGGACTTCCAGCGTGGCGTTTCTCGCGAGATCGCCGGATTAATCGGTCACGCAACCGGAGTCTCGGAATCGGAACCCGAAACAGAGGGATCCTGCAGCGTCCATTCCTGGGCGGCCTGCACAACCGTCCCGGGCGGAACCTCTTCCGGGAAGGTGTCTCGGCACAGCGTCAGCAGTAGCTTTCGCGCGCGTGGGAACATCTTGCCCGCCGCAGCCAGAGCCCGGAATTCCCGAGAATCCGTACTCGCATCGGATAGGTCGGCGCAGGCCTGGATCAGTTCCATTTCGCCGCCGGGGCGGCTGGCGAGAGAGTCGACCTCGTAACCCTCGCGAGTCCTGACATACGTTACTTCCAGGCGTCGTCGCTCCAATTCCACGAGCACGGCCATTTCCAATGCGTGGCCAGTGTTCCTCCGCCCGGTCCGCTCGTAGATCGGAATCAGTCCGGCATCGACCGGATAGGCCTTGCGGGCGTCCACCATGCGCTGGCGCTCCGAATTCGATTCCATCCACACGGTACGTATGAGAAAGCAGTCCTCGAGATGCCCTACTAGCTGATGGACCGTGTCCGTTCCGACGGCGATCCCCTGGGACTTCAATGCCGAGTGAAGCCTCTCGACACTGAAGAGGGTACCGGCGTTGCCGAGCAGATGTCGAGTGAGGCAGCGCAGCGCTGTGGGCTTACGGACCCGATGTCTCTCTATCACGTCCCGGAACATGGCCACGTCCACATGGGTGCGCAGGAGTTCGTAGCGAGTCGGCGCATCGAGTCTCTGCGACTCGGGAAAGCCCCCTACGACGAGCCAGTCCAAGTAGGCGCGTTCAATGTGAGACCGCTCTCTCCGAGTGAGCGAGTTGGCGTCGGGCGGGACGACCAGGCCTTGGTGTCGCAGTGCTTCATCGAAGCTGAACGGATGGTCCAGACCTGCCGTCGCCGTCCGCGAAGCGATGTCGTGACCTCACGTGAGAGCAATTCAGCCGAGGAACCAGTCATAAGGACCTCGCCAAGCTCCGTATCGAGCAGGTGCTTGACGAATCGCTCCCATCCGGGAACGGCCTGAGTCTCGTCGAGGCACCAAGTCACGGTCGCGCTTCCGGTCGGGGCGGGAAACTGGCGGAAATATTCGGCCACCGCGAGACCTAGGGAGTCGGCAGGGAGGGTAGCGAGCCGTTCGTCCTCGAAGCAGACGAACGGGAGCCGCTCCTGCGGGATGCCGTCTCGGAGCCGGTCCGCTCGCACCTGATGCAGGAAGGTTGTCTTGCCCGCGCGACGCATGCCGACCACGGCAGTGGTCTTGCCGGGGAACTGCACCCGGCCATGGATTCGACGTCTGGTCAGCGTCGGAAGGGAACGGCGCGCCGAGTCCGCGATTTGCTGGCTGATTGCCTCCGTGTTGCGAGAATAGATTGCCTCAGCCATCCTAATTCTCTTGATTGCAAGGATGAATCTACAAGAATGTCTGTTGATTCCAAGGAGAAAGGCCCGTAAGCGGGCAGTGCGGCCTACCGACAGCGAAGCCTAGACTTGCAGCGGGCACGTGCTTGGCGTCAACAGCATGAGAGGCCCTGCGGCCGCGAATCGCCCTGGTACACGCCCGGTGGTACGCCCTGCCGGGTTCAGTGCCGGTCCCGTCCGAGCGACGGGCCTGCTCGCCAGTCAGTCTTTGAGGACCTGCAGGCGCACGCTGGGCGGAGCCGATCCGGCAAGGGGCCCAGATCCTGCACCTCGTGCAAGAGGGCTGCGGGTCGCCGTGCCGGCCAATGCGAGCAAACGATCTGTCGTGGAATCATTCTCCTCGTGCGCACGGGTGCTCCCCCCAGGCCCCGGCCTCCGCCACTGTGACCGAATGCCTGCTGGGACCGGAGTTGCTGCGAGACGCGTTTCGCGAGCACCTCCCAGAGCCTTCGAGACGGCTCTCACACGTTCATAGGACGACTCTTCGGAATCAGGTGCTGCGGGGCCAAGGTGCGGGTTAGAACCTGACTGTTCGATTCCCTCGGCACGGCCGCTCGACGGTTCGCGAGTCTCCGCGCTTGCTTCCCCCGCGCCGGGTCGGCCGCCGCCTGCGTGGCGCGACGGCGGTGTAAGCGTCGGCAGGGTGGCGGGTCGCATTCTGAGCTGGAGAGCCAGCCGGATTAGGGAGGGAGGCAGCGAGGCCAGATCTTGTGTTCTGTCGGTATCCCGTCCGGGTCGACCGGGGCGTGGCGTAGTGGGTCGAGGGATTGCGCGTATCCATCTATCACAACCGGGGGTGCGCTGGCAGGGTTGCTATCACAGGAGGGTCCGGCTCGCCTCGACAGGGCAGGCAATTCGCAAGATCTTGGCAGGCCGGCCGGCGCTGATAGAGGTCAGGGCGCCCCGGGGCATTGTGAGTCGGCTTCAGCCGACTGCCGGCGAAGCGGATTGAAGCGAATGCTCAACCATCAGGCGGAACCGATCCACCGAGCCCCAGCCCAATACCGCCAAGTGCATGATCAAGCAGTGCTCGAGCAATTTCAATCGAAGAACAATTCTAGATTTGGCCGTCAAGGTGGTGCGTGAACGTTGTTTAGGAGGATGAGGTGAATCACTTGACCGGGACGTCGCGCCTATGAGGCCGCCCTGCGGGAGCGTCGGATGGCCGGCTGGGCCGTGGCGCGGTCCCCGCAGCGGGTCCGCCGAGTGCCGAGCCCGCGGCCGACCGCTCGCCGGACGCTGCCGGCACGCAGCTGCCTGGAGGCTAGGCCCAGCCCGGCGGCACGTCCGTCTCGCACCGCCGCCAGCAGAGTCGGCCAGTCCGGGAATGGGTGCCAGCGCAGCGCGGCCTGCAGCTCCCGGAACAAGCCGTCGCGCGTGACTAGCTGGCGCCGGCACTGCTGCCACAGCGCGCACGCGCACTGCAGCACGGCATGGAGCGCGAAGGCGAACAGGTTTGGTCCGGTCGGCCCGTCGGCCGGCGCGGCCTTGCCGTGCCCGAAGTTGCGCTTGAAGTTGCGGCCGCGCCGCGCCAAGCAGTTGAACCCCTCGTTCTCGATCTTCCGGCGCGCCCGGCCGGGCCGCGTGATCTGCTCCGCGTTGTCCGCGGTGACCGCGAGACAGGTCAAGAAGCAGTTGGCGCAGGTGCGCAGGCCGTCGCGCTCCACGGCGTACTCGATCCGAGTGCCCTGCATGGCGTCGCGGCCATGGCGCAGGAGCACCGCGCCCGTCCGGCGGAAGCGATGTCGCTCGGACCGCTTGCCCTGCCCGAGCCGCGGCAGCCGGCCGGTCGATCGCACTGTGCCGCTCGCTCGCCGGTTCTCCATTACCTCGTACAAGCGCTTGCGGGATCCGGGCTTGCATACCGGGACCTGATTACCCACAAGACGCAGCCAAGGTTAGGAGGCGGTAAGGCATGGGCGGGGCGAGCGGGTGCTGGCGGGAGTTGATCCGCGCCTGGATTCGTCACCGGGAGGCTCGGCAGGGACATTGCTAGGGAATTATATATCTGAGTGCCGACAACGCCATGTCCGACGAGAACTGCTGTGAGCAAGGAGGTCGGCGTCTGGCTCGGGTCATTCGAATGCGGCCGCGGTAGGCACGGAAAGGTGGGATCGTATCTGAATCGAACCTGCCAGCGGAATGGACGAGGCACGGATAAGAGAGGCCCCCTCGCATGCCCCGGTGGAATCCGGTTGGCGGTGGAGGGCACCCCTTGCAAGCCGCTTGCGTGCCCTCCGAGGGCCGAAGACAGCGGATCCCCGGCGCTCGACGGCCTGCATGGACGGTCCGGGCCGGACGCGGGTCGCGCCGGGGGATTCCGGATCCGGCGCGCCCCTCGCACCGAGCGTGCAGCGCATCGAGCGTGAAGAGCGCGGCGGCAGCGGGCTGCGGCGCTCAGCTCGGCGGGCGCCGCTCGGGCCGCGACCGCGGCCTTGCCGGTCAGCTGCCGGCAGGTCAGCGTCCGGCCGACCAGGCCCCGCGCCATGCGCCGCATCCGTTCCGCCGTGTCGCAGTCGCGGTCGTTGCACCGTCCCGCGAACTCCGTCAGGTAGCGGCCGAGATGACGGACGCTCATCCGGTGATAGGTGCCGTACAGGCCGCGCTTGAACAGGGACCGGAACGACTCGATGCCGTTCGTATGCGCCGCCCCGCGCACGTACTCGCCGCCGGAGTGCCTGACGGCTTCGTGCGGGAACTGCTCCATGCCGGCGCAGGCCGCCGCCTCGTCGGAGCGGACCTGCGCGCCCGGCGCGACCCGGCCGCGCACGAAGCCCTGCAGGTCGGCCTTGGCGGTGCCCGGCAGCGGCCGCGCGGCCGCTGCGTTCGTGGCGCGGTCCCGCGCCCCCGCCACCGGGGTCTTGCCGACGGGCCCGCGCCCGGCGCGGGCCTTCTTCCTCTCGTGCTTGTTGCGCTCCTTGCCGCCGACGTAGGTCTCGTCCACCTCCGCCGGGCCGGCGAACAGGCCCTGATCCCGCTCCCAGCAGGCGCGGATGCGGTGCGCCAGGTGCCGGGCCGACTTCCGGCTGATTCCCAGGTCGCGGTGCAGCTTCATGCTCGAGACACCCTTGATGCCGGTGGTCGGCAGGAACAGGACGACGGCCCAGGTGCGGTAGCCGAGCTCGGTGTCGGCCATCACGCTGCCGGTGCGCACCGAAAGGCGCTTGCCGCAGCCGCGGCAACGGTACGGCATCGAAGGGTGGGCCGCGTCGGACTGCACGCTGGAGCCGCCGCAGTGGGGGCACGCGGGACCGTCCGGCCAGCGCATGGAGGCGAACCACTTTTCCGCGGATTCGTCATCGCGGAACATGGCGATCACTTCAATCAGGGTGATGCCTTTACGAAACCACTTCCCGGGACCTTTCTGCTTCATAGACGAACTCATATATTAGAACTATTCTATCAAAATACTCCACCGACTGTCAACAGATCTCCGGAAGAAATATGAAATTAATTTATGGACTGATAATTTGCAAAATCGGTCCTGATTACCCACAAGACTCAGCCAAGGTTAGGAGGCGGCAAGGCCTGGGCGGGGTGCGCACGGAGGCGTGGAGCAGGCGGGGGACCAGCGCCTGCAGATCGTAGCGGCGGTTGAAGCGGTAGCGGAACGCGGCGAGGTAGCGCGGCAGGTGCTTGCCGTCGAGCGCATGGCAGGTTCCCGCCAGGGACTGCTTGACGTGCGCCAGCATCGTGTCGACCCGGACGAAGCGGGAATCCCCGCAGCTCCGCTGCCCGCCTCCGGTGACGGTCGGCACGTGCTCGCAGCCGGCGCCGGCCACGCCCCGCAAGCAGGCCGGGCCGTCGGAATGCACCTCCGTGCCGGGCTGCAAGTGCCGCCCGGCCCACGCTGCCAGCGTCTTCTTGCGCAAGCCCGCCACGCTGGCCACGCTGCTCATGCGCATCCTTGCCGGCTGGCCGTCGGCGCTGACCTGCACGGCGGCCACGAACGGCGTCTTGCCCGCCGCGCCGCGACCGCGCTTGCCGCCGCTCCGCTCCCCGCCCCGGTAGGCGTCGTCCACCTGCACGATGCCGCCCGGCGGCACGCGCTCGTCGCGCTCCTTCAGCACTTGCAAGAGCTTGCGCTGCACCTTCCAGGCCGTGTTCCGGCTCACGCCCAGCTGCCGCGCCAGTTCCAGCGACGAAACGCCGTGCTTGCCTTGCGTCAGCAGGTGGAGCGCCAGGAACCGGACGGTCAGCGGCAGCTGGGTGGCGGCGAAGATCGTGCCGGCGACGAGGGAGGTCCGGCGGTGGCAGGCGTGGCACTGCCGGAGCTTGCGGGAGCGGATGCGGCAGTGCCGTCGGGAGCCGCACTCCGGGCAGCGGAAGCCGTCCGGCCAGCGGGCCTTGAAGACGGCCTGCTCGCATGGCCCCTCGCTGCCGTAGCGCTGCAGGAACTTGCCCGGGCTGAGTCCCTTCTGGAATTGCACGCGATTGCGTTTCATCAGCTATCCCCTTTCCTGTCAGAGGTTTCCGACCTCCTCCAGTATAGCATATCCTCGGCTGACGTTCGTTGGTAATCAGGAAATCGGTTGCCTCGGCACTCAGATATATAATTCCCCATTGCTAGGGGATGAGCAGGCTTGGCAGCCACATCGCAAGAATCGGGAAGAGGGTCACGAGAAGCAGCGTGACCGCGTTGGCCGCGAGGAACGGGGCCGCCCCGCGGAAGATCGTGCCGATTTCTAGATTCGAAATCGCAGCGCCGACGTTTAGGCAGGTTCCGACGGGAGGCGTGCAGGCCCCGACGGCGAGGCCGGAAACCAGCAGGACGCCGAATAGGACCGGAGACACGCCGAGGCTCTCTAGCGCCGGTGCGAACACGGGCGTGAGCAGCAGGATAGCCGGGCTTACGTCGATCACGGTGCCGGCGGCGAGCACGATGACATTCACTATTAGCAGCGTCCCCGTCGCCCCCAGACCAAGTCCGGTCACGAATCCGGCGATGGACTCGGGTACGCGCTCCAAGGCGAGAATCCAGATGTACGCCTGCGAAAGCGCGATCACGATCATGATCTTGGCGCTCGTCAGGGCGGCCGTCCGAAGGCAGCCCCAGAAGTCGCGTGGCTTGAGGGCGCGCGTCAAGGCGAAGCCGCATGCGCCTGCGTACAGGACGCCCAGTGCCGCCGACTCGGTGGCTGTCGCGATTCCGAAAACGACCGCGCCGACCACGAAGACCGGCATCGCCAGTACCGGTAGCGAGCGCAGCGTGCGCTTGGCGGCCGACTCCGAGGAGGCGCGCTCCGCGTCCAGCTCCGTCCCGCGCTTCACGAGCAGCCGAACGAGGGCCATTTGCAGCAAGCCGACGATCAGGCCCGGAAACACGCCTCCCAGAAAGAGCTTTCCGACCGACTCCTGGGCGACCACCGCGTAGAGCACCATCGGGATGCTTGGCGGGATCACCATGCCCATCGTGGAGGACGCCACGGTGATGCCGGCCGCGACCTCCCTGCGGTAGCCGCGATTCTCCATTTCCGGAATCAGGACCGAGCCGATCGACGCCGTGTCGGATGCCGACGACCCGGAGATGCCTCCGAAGAGCATGCTGGCTAGGACGTTCACCAGCCCTAGACCATTGCGAAAGCGCCCCGCCAGCAGCATGCTGAAATCGATGAGCCTCGCGGTAATCTCCGCCGAATTCATCACGAGCCCCATGAGAATGAAGAGCGGCAGGCTAATCAAGGCGTACGAATCGAAGCCCGCGAACAGCTGCAGCGGCAGGACCAGGATCAGGTCCGGGTCGCTGGCCGCGATATAGAGCAGGGCCGAGATGCCGAGCGAGTACGCGACGGGCACGCCCAGCGCGATAAGCGCCAGCAGGCCGGCCAGAAGCAGCAGGATCAACCTTGGGAGTCCTCCCGCAGATGTGTGGCGATCCGGGCGCAGCAGTACAGCGCGGCCAGTCCGCAGCCTAGTGGCACACTTACCTGCGCTACGAACCGAGGGACTTGGCTCGCGGGCATCGGTGTGTGGCCGGTCGTGGCGATCCAAGTCAGGCTAGTCGCGAGGATGATGACGTTTAGCAGCGCCACCAAGGCGAGGGAGCCGATGTCGAGGGCGCGCCGTCCGTTCTCCCCAGCCACCTTCGATAGCAATTCGACGCGAATGTGCTCTCCCCTGCCGACGGCCACGGCAGCTCCGATTGACGACAGGTAAACGAACGCCACCGTCGCCATCTCGTTGGCCCCGACCAGCCCCGACTCGAACAGGTAGCGCATCGCCACCAGCACTACGATGGTCCCGAAGACACAGAGCATCCCCGCTGCGAGGAGCCACTCCAGAGTGCGCGTGAGCCGCCTCTCGAACTCGTGCAATCGCATTGCCGCTAGTCGCCTCTCGCGGCCCGGCGCGCCGCGTCGACATCGTCCCACGTGAAGTAGCCCTTCGAGACCAGGATGTCGTACACGGGCTCCGCCGCAGAGCGGAACCGCTCTAGGGCCTCGCCTGCGATCCAGTTCGTCTCGAGCATCTCCGAGAGTCTCTCGATATAGGCGGCCTCGCTCTCGCGGTTCAATCGGTCGCTGTAGGCGATGGCATCCCGGGCGGCCCCGTCGAACACTTCCTGAAGGTCCCGAGGCAGCGCCTCGTACCATGCGAGGTTCACGATGAAGGGATCCGGCCCTGCCATGTAGTTGGAGATGCTGAGGTACCTCTGCACTTCGTGAACGCGCATCTCCCATATGTTCGAAACGGCGTTGTCCTGCCCGTCGATTACCCCCGTCTTGGCAGCTTGATACACCTCCGTGAACGGAATCTCTTGGGGGTTCGCGCCGAGAATCGCGGTCAGGATGATGTTGGCCTCCTGGGGCGGCACGCGGAGCTTCAAGCCCCGAAAGTCTTCGGGCGCGCGGATGGGGCGCACGCTCGTCGTGTGCGCCCGGAAGCCTTGCGAGATGCCGCAGGCCGGCACGTGAAAGCCGTTGAGCCGGCCTTCCGCGTTGATGCCGGCGGTGAATTCGCTGTTGACCAGGCGCAGGGCCCCGTCCCAGTCGTCCACGAGAAACGGCAGCAGGAAGATGGTGTATTTCGGGCTGATATCGAAGAACAGCCCGCCCCGAGTGCCCTGCAGGATATTCAACGCGACCATGTCCATCAGCTCGCGCTCCCTGCCGAGAGTCCCTCCGAAGTGATTGTCGACTTCGACCCGCCCTTGGGCGCGCTCTTCGAGGAGGTCCTCGAAATGCGCCATGGAAATGCTGCGGGGATGCTGCGCGGGCTGCGAGTTGGCGTAGCGGAACACGTACGGCCCGTCGCCGTCGGTGCAGCTGGCAGCGCAGAGCAGCAGGGCGGCGACCGTTGCAGCCGGGGACGTTCGACGAATCAGCATGGCGCCCGCGTGCGTCAGATACCGCGGTTCAGGTCGTACACCGTCCGGTCCGACACGAGGTAGAGCAGGTCGAAGGCCGCGCCCTCGGGGCTGCCCTGGCGCGAAGCCCTCCGGTCGAACCCGCCGGTCCTGCCGAATATCCGCAAAGCGGACGAGTCCCTGGACCAGCTCAAAGAGAAGGACCGGGTGGCTTGGCCGGCGCTCTCCCGCAGGCTGATCACCGCGGGCGCATCGCTTGCGTCCGTCCGCCAGACGTGAACGCTGTAGTAACCCGCGAGCAAGGCCCCTGAACGCAGCAGCGCCGCGCGGCGTCCGTCGGGCGCCACGGTCAGCGAGTGCCCCGGGAAGAGGTAGAGCCACTCTGCCGTGCCTTGGTCGGACCTGTACAGCGACGCTTCCGGTCGCAACGAAGGGTCGAGCCAACTCGCTAGGTAGCGTCGAAGCTTCGCCGAGGGGGCGATCGCCCAAGGGTTCCAACGCTCGTAGACTATTTGGTCGCCGATCCATTGCGGTCGGACTACAACGTGGCCATCCGGGAGCCTCGATTCCCGCACCATGCCGGCCTCGGCTAGGTACAAGCGCTGGCGCGGTAAGCGCTCGCGTTCGTCCTCGGCTAGGTACAGCGTCCGTCCACTCGACTCACGGGTCCAAATCACCCGGCCCGCAATTCCGGAACCGGGCGGGACGGCCACCTGTCCGTCCGGGGGCTCGTTTTCCGGTCTGCTCGCGCCGAATTCCGCCCGGTAACGCTCAGCGGCCGCGGTGGGTGCCCTCAGATCGGGCAGCATCTCGACCAGACCGGAGCCCCAGGTCCCGGGCCCCATTACGGCGATGCAGGTGGAGTGCAGAAACAGGATCGGCAACGTCACTGCCGTTCCGACTGCAAGCAGCCACTTGTGATCCTTGCGGTTGCCTGTCATGCGGTCTTTGCAAGTCCGATCATGGCAAAGTCAGGGCAGAATTGCCTGGAAGGCGCGCGTGATGGTTCAGGGGGCCTTGGCCGCGACCGAGCCGCGGAGCCGTGCGGAGCGCCTCCGTCAAGAACCTCTTCGCCTCGGAAACCGCGTCCTCCAGAGGGCGACCGAGTGCCAGTAGGGCTGTGATCGCTGCGGAATACGTGCAGCCCGTGCCGTGAGTGCCGCTCGCACGGACGCGCTCGGCAGTGTATGTCCGGACCTTGCCCTTCGTCCAGAGCAGGTCAATGGGTGCGCCCCTCAGGTGGCCGCCCTTGACTAGGACATTCCGGGCCCCCATCCCGGCAATGTCCTCCGCGGCCGCGCGCATGCCTTCCAGATCGCTGGTGTCGCGCCCGCACAGCTTCGCGGCTTCGCTCAGGTTCGGGGTAGCCAGGAAGCAGGTCGGCAGCAGGTGATCGATCAATGCCTCGACCCCTTCCCGGTCCAACAAGGCTTGGCCGCTGCTGCTCAGCATGACCGGATCGATCACGACCGGGGTATTGCTGGCGCGAGCCCAGTCGGCCACCGCGACGACGGTGCCGGCCTGGCCCAACGCGCCGACCTTCGCTGCGTCGGGAGGAATATCGCTCTGAACGCACGCGAGCTGGGCCCGCACGAGTCGCTGATCGAGCAGGGTGACCGACTCGATGCCGAGGGTGTTCTGGACCGTCAGCAATGCCGGAACGGCAAGCCCGTACACCCCGAACTGGTGAAAAGTCTTGAGGTCGGCTTGCAGGCCCGCACCCCCTGAGGGGTCGGATCCGGCGATGGTCATGGCGACCGCAACCGACCGCGCCAAGCCGCAGTCTATCACCGAGCCACCCGCGCTTCCAACTACTGCATCCCGAGTGGGGACGGGAATCGGCGCCTGCCCCGAATCGTTCCGCTGGGGCTTGGCGAAGCGCGTCGAGCGCCGGGAGGTCCGTTGCAGGCCGACAGCCGTTGGCTGACGGACGCGCGTCCGGCTAGGGACGCCTCCGTCACGATCCAGCGCTCCCATGCCCTAGTCGTGAGTCGGCGGCGCACCCTCGCGAGCGTGTTCGAATCGTCGTCGCCAATCCGCGGCTCTTCGCTACGGTCGTCGGCTTGTCAGTAGGATATCGACTATGCGCACGGTACTCGCTCTTGCCGCGGCAGTGGCCCTGTCGGCGGGCTGCTCCGCCGGGCCCGAGATTCCTCCGGAGAGCTCGCGTCCTCCCAATATCGTGATCTTGCTCGCCGACGACCTCGGCTGGGCCGACGTCAGCTTCCAAGGGGGCAACATCGCCACGCCCAACATCGACAGGGTTGCGGCGGAGGGCGCGCTGCTCGAGCGCTACTACGTCGCTCCGGTCTGCTCGCCGACGCGCGCCGGACTGATGACAGGCCGGTACCCGATCCGCTACGGCGCGATGCGGGCGGTCTATCCTCCGTGGAGGGTCGGCGGCTTGGATCTCGCGGAGTCGACCATCGCCGATGTACTGGCCGAAGTTGGCTACGAGCATCGCGCCGTGTTCGGCAAGTGGCACCTTGGCCACTCCGACAAGAAGTATCACCCGCTAAGGCGAGGGTTCACGGAGTTCTACGGTCACTACAACGGCGCGGTGGACTACTTCACGCACGAGAGGGAAGGGGAGATCGACTGGCATTCGGGTTTCGATCCCAGCGACGACCTGGGCTACACGACGGACCTGATCGCCGACGCCGCGGCGGGCTTCATCCTCGAGCATGCGAACGATGCCGCTCCGTTTCTGTGCTACGTGCCGTTCAATGCGCCCCACAGTCCCTTCCAAGCGAAGGAAGAGGACCTACCCATCTACGAATTGCTGCCGCCGGCGCGCGGCTTCTACCAAGGATTCAAGGGAGCGAGCATGGAAGCGAGTCGCGAATCCCGCGAGCGGAACCGCCGGATCCTCGGATCCATGGTGCATTCGCTGGACCAAGGCGTCGGCCGGATACTGGGGGCCATCGATCAGGCCGGAATCGCTGAGTCGACCTTCGTGCTGTTCAGCTCCGACAACGGCGGCGTGAAGGGCGTGGGCGAGAACACCCCACTGCGCGGGGGGAAGGCAACCGTGTTCGAGGGAGGGATTCGCGTCGCGGCGGCGGCGCGTTGGACCTCGACCATACCGGCCGGACTCAGGGTCGACCAGCCGCTGGCCAATATTGACATCCTTCCGACCGTGATGCGCATGGCCGGTGTCGAGAGGTATACAGGTCGGCCGCTCGACGGCATCGACATCTTGGACGTCCTGACCGGGCGGCAGACGGACTTGGACCGCGAGCTGTTCAATTACATTGGGCAGGACGGGCCGCAGCGCGAGCACATTTCGTACATGACGAATGATTGGAAGATGGTGGTCTACGGCCCTAGCGTAACGGACCAACGTGCTGACGATTCCGCGAGGCAGCGATTTCTATTCCGCATTTCGGAAGACATTGGCGAGGAGAGGAACGTGATCGGTGAGAATCCCGATATCGCACGGGAAATGTACCGGAAGATGAAGGAGTTCCGAGCACTCCAGCCGGAAGACGCGGTCGCTCCGTACAGCCAAGGACGAAACGACTCCAGCTTCAAGGCTCCGCCTCACTGGCGGATGCCCGGGGAGTAGCAAAGTCATGGTTGCGAGGCTAGCGAGACTGCGCTCCATGGCAAAGAGGGCGAGGCGCGCGGTTGGGTCGGCACTCAGAGCTCCGTTCCGCTCTGCGTCGTAGCCCCGCCGCGAGCCCCCCGAGGGCTGCATCCGGACTTGGCGGGAGCCTTCGAAGTCCGCCCGCGCTCGATACACCTGGACGCCGCCCCCGCAATCTTGAATCGCGAGACCGGCCGTCTCTTGGAGGGCTAGCTGATTCCGTCGCTAACCCGACTCCGCTGTAAGCGTCACGCCCTGACAAGCCACCTAGTCGAGACGGGGTCGCAATATTCCATCCACGCCTTGGCGCTTCAGCCGCTTCAGTCGTGCGTTCGCTTGCTTGGTGCTGCCTCCTCTGACCATTACGCGGAACATCTGAGAACTCCCTTGGGAAAACGGAAGGACGTTCGTGCTGTGCCCCCATTTCTCGATGCGCCCGGCCATCTTGTCGGCGTTCGCCCGAGTCGAGAACACGCCCACCTGAATGTCGAACTGGTCTCGCTGCCTCCCTCGGGCCGGCAACCTTGGATTGCCCGTCTGCCCGGATGCCTCCCGCACGTTCTGGCTGGGCGGGCGGATCACGGTAAGGCGTACACGCGCCGTGCCCGCGCCAATCATCCTGATGTCGGTGGCCGCAGCTCTGGAGAGGTCGATGATGCGCTTGCCCACGAACGGTCCCCGGTCGTTGATTCGCACCTGCGTCTTCGCGCCGTTGCTGAGATTCTCGACTTGCAGCCACGTGTCGAATGGCAGCCTCTTGTGGGCGGCCGTCATCTTGTCCATGTCGTAGGTCTCGCCGTTGCTGGTCTTGCGCCCGTGGTATGGATTCCCGTACCAGCTGGCAACGCCGACTTGCGTCCAGCCGATCCTGGGGTTGATCGGCGGAGGCAGCTTGACCCTCTTGCCTCGCTTCGACCCGCTGCACCCCGCTAGGGTCGCGAGCGCGAGCACGAGAATTGCTAGCGTCCGGGAGCGGGCCCGCGACGGGAGCCCGCAAGGCCCTTGTGCCGACCCGGTTCGCAGGTGGAACATTCGTGATTGCATGCCGCCCTTGTGATGCCGCGCGGGACCATGCCCTCTTCGGGGAGATCCCCTCGCTTCGTAGATTCGTGGTCGTCTAAACCGTTGAGCTGGTTGTCTGGAGGCCTTCAACGCTCGTGACGGCCCCCGATCTGCCTACCAACTGCTTCCAAGCTCAACCCTGCCTGACTATCATCGCACTTGCACGTCGGCCTTCCCCGATGACGGCTCTTGCGCGGGCGCTTGCCGTCCAAGTGGGCCCAGAGCTTCGCCGATCCGGCCCAGCGTGCTTGGGAGGTCGTCCCCGTCTTGATCGCCGGCCGCCGCACCGCTCACTTGCCTCGGATCAATGGACGCGCTTCGCTCCGGTGACCACAAGGATTTGTGAAGCGAAGCATGCGCTGCACTCAGGTGATCCGGCCTCCCTCGGGTATCGGCTTGGTGGGAATCCCGGCGAATTGCAGGCGGGGATCTCGGCAGCGGGCCGCAGTTCGGACCGGAGCGCGGGAGCCGTCTCGGGGGTCTGCCGGGGCGGGCGAACACAGGGGAGACAGCGTGAGCGGGGCGTCCGGCGGCCGAGCCGGAAGGTGAATTCGTCAAGCCTGCGGTTGAGCCAGCATTCTCTCGCAACCCCTGCCCGAGCAAATTGCGGTTTCCGGGCGCAAGCGCGGCGCTTGAACCTAGGAGATACGTTCCAGAGCACTTCGTCACCGGGCCGAGCCGGTTGGCTGATGCCGATTGGAGCGCGTCGGTCCGCGAGGCGGGCAGGCTGAAAGGCCGGATCGCCGTCGCTCGCGGCAGGGCTCCGCTGATGAGAACCGCGGCAGCCCGGGCCCCAGGCTCGTTCGGTACTCTCGGAAGGGTGGCCGGCCCCGCCCGAGACTCACGGTGGCGCGCCAGGCCGGTGGAGAACCACTCATGAACCTCGAGCTGGAGGTCTTCCGCCATCTCTTCACCTCGATCACCGAGGAGATGGGGATTGTCCTGCGACGCACGGCCTTCTCGCCGAACATCAAGGAGAGGCGCGACTACTCGTGCGCCCTGTACGACGCCCGGGGCCGGACGGTTGCGATGGGCGACCACATGCCGGCCCACCTAGGCGCGATGCCGGCGTCCGTTAAGGCGGTCACGGACGAGGTGCGGCCGCGGCCGGGCGAGGTCTACTTTCTCAACGACCCGTTCCGCGGAGGCACGCACCTACCGGACATCACCTCGGTGTCCGCCGTTCACGAAGACGGCGCAGCCGAGCCGGCCTTCTATCTGGCCACGCGGGCGCACCACGCCGACGTGGGTGGGATGGCCCCGGGCTCGATGCCCCTCGCCAAGGAGATTTACCAGGAAGGGCTGAGAATCCCGCCGGTCAGGCTCGTGAGAGACGACGAGTACGACACCGCGCTGCTGGCGGTAATCCTGGCGAACGTGCGCACTCCCGAGGAGCGCCTCGGCGACCTCGGAGCGCAGGTCGCGGCCCACAGGGTCGGCGAGCGGCGGCTGCGGCAAGCTGTCGGAAGGTACGGCATGCCGAGGATCAGGCGCCAGATGGCCGCCTTGCAGGACTATGCCGAAGCGGTGATGCGGGCGCGCCTTCGCGCGGTCCCGGACGGCACGCACGCCTTCGCTGACTGGCTGGACGACGACGGATTCGGGTCCGACCCGATCCCTATCCGCTGCACGCTGACCGTAGCCGGCTCCGATGCCACGGTCGACTTCCGGGAGTCGGCCCCCCAGACCAAGGGCGGCGTCAATGCGAACAGGGCGGTCACGACCTCGGCCGTCATGTATTGCTTCCGGTGCCTCGTGGGGCCGGAGACGCCGTTCAACGCGGGCATTTTGCGTCCGGTCGCAATCCTCACCGAGCCCGGGAGTGTCTGCGACGCTCTTCCCCCCGCCAGCACGGCTGCGGGGAACGTAGAGACGTCCCAGAGGATCGTCGACGCAGTGCTAGGCGCGCTGCGCCTGGCCCTGCCGCGGGAACTCCCCGCTGCGAGCTCCGGGACGATGAACAACGTAAGCTTCGGCGGCACCGGGCCGGACGGCGGTCGGCCCTTCAGCTACTACGAGACCATTGCCGGCGGCATGGGAGCGTGGTCGGGTGCCGACGGTCCCAGCGGCGTCCACACGCACATGACGAACAGCCTCAATACGCCGGTCGAGGCGTTCGAGCGGCAGTACCCTGTCCGCATCGCTCGCTACGCCCTGCGGCGAGGCAGCGGCGGTGCCGGGCTTCGCAGGGGAGGGGACGGCGTGATTCGCGAGTACGAGTTCCTTGCCGACGCGTCCCTCGCATTGCTCTCGGAACGGCGCAGGCGCGGGCCGGCTGGTGCCGAGGGCGGGGAAGCCGGGCTGCCCGGCAGGAACCTGCTCAACGGGTCCGAACTCCCGTCGAAGGGCAACTTCGAGGTGCGGACGGGCGACGTGCTGCGGATCGAGACGCCGGGCGGGGGAGGCTACTTCTCGAGCATGAACTTGCCCACGAAGAGGGCGTCGATGCCGGAGGCGAAGAAGCTCCGTACCGCCGAGCGGGGGTCGCTGACGAGCGGCTCGCCGAACAGGTTGAACGAGGTGTTGTAGAGCACCGGCAGTCCGGTCGCCCGGCCCGCTTCCTGCAGCAGCTCCCAGTACAGGCGGTTGTCGCCCCTCCGCACCACATGCACGCGGATGCGCTCGCCGTCGAGCAGCGCCGACTCGAAGGTGGCGCGGTGCTCCGGCTTCACGCGGGATACTGTCGCGAGGTGGCGCGAGGCCGGGCCTGTCGCGAAGTACTCGCCCGCCGCCTCCTCCGGCACCGAGGCCGCGAACTTGCGAAACTTCTCCCGGCGCTTGATGTAGACGTTCAGGTTCTCTGTCGAGTACGGATTCAGCGGCGACGCGAGGATGCTGCGGTTGCCCAGCGCCCGCGGCCCGAACTCCGTGCGCCCTTGGAACCAGGCGATGATCTGTTCCTCCGACAGTCGCTCCACGGCCGACGCGACGAGTTCGGAATCCGTCATCAGGTAGCGGGACGACAGCTTGCAGTTGTCGAGGATCTGCTTGATTTCCTCGCTGCGGTACTCCGGCCCGAGGAACATGTCGCGCATCGGCCTGCGCTCCGCGCGCTTGAGGACCTTGTGCCAGGCGTGGAAGAGGCTCCCGACCGCGGTCCCGGCGTTGCCGGAGGCGGGCTGGACGAACACCTCGCCGAAGCGACCGCTCTCCTCGAGCGCCTGCACGAGCAGCGCGTTCATCGCGATTCCGCCCGCGAGGCAGAGATGGTCGGCCCGGTCGGCCAGGCCCAGCACCGTGTCGGCAACGGCCGCATGGACGCTGGCGGCTAGGTCGCGGCGCATCCCCGCCGAGACCGGCTCCGACGGCTCTAGACCGACCGCGCGGAAGAACTTGTCGCTGAACGCGCCGTGCGTCGGGCGGGACGGGTCGAAGTAGCTGTGATCCAGGCTGGGCAGCCTCGCGCGGCCCGAGCCCATCATCTCTCCGAACAGGCTCTTGAAGCGCGGCTCGCCCGCCAGGGAGAGCCACTGGACCTTGTGCTCCTCGCGGCCCGCGCGGAACCCCAGCAGTTCGGTGACCCGGCTGTAGACGACCGCCGGGGAGTCCGGGGCGTACAGCTCCTCGACGGACTCCAGCGTGGCGCCCTCGCCGCGCCAAATCGCTCCGCAGCGCATGTCCCCGTGGCGGTCGAGGGTCAGCACGCGCGCCCGCTCGAAGGGCGAGGCGAAATAGGCGCTGGCCGCGTGGGCGTCGTGGTGATCGGTCACGACCACGCGAGCGTTCGGAAACAGTGTCTTGAGGTGAATGTGGAAGCTGTTGCCCGTGGCGTCGCCTAGGGGGCGCACCAGCGCCACGCATTCGACTTCGGATGCCTCGGCGCCGGCCACCTCGAGGCAGGCCTTGACCGCGCAGGCCGGCAGGCCGCTCCGGTGCGCCTCGCGCGCCACCTTCTCCTCCTCGATCGCGGCCACGACGCTTCCGTCGCGCATCACGGCCGCGGCCCCGTCGTGGAGCCAGCCTCCGATTCCGAGCAGCAGCATGTTCCGGGTCGGTTCTCGTTCCCCTAGACCGCCCGCAGCCGTTGCACGGCTCGCGCCTTGCCGACGAGGGTGAAAACGCGGAAGGCGCTGGGGCCGACGCTCTGGCCCGTGAGGGCCGCGCGGGCGCCGTTGATCAGCAGGCTCGCCTTCATTCCGCGCTCGGCGGCCAGCGACCGCACGGCGTCTTCGACCGAGGCGTCCGAGAAGGCGGACGCGCCCGCGATGCGGTCGGCCAGCGCCCGAAGGGCGGGGCGGACGCCGTCCCTGTCCAGGTTCCCCAGCGCCTTCGCCTCCATGCCGAAGTCGTCCCGGAAGTAGGCCCGGCAGCGGAGAGCGAAGTCAGTGAGTAGGCTGAGCCGCGAGCGCAGGGCGTCGATGGCCTCGCGGAACCATGCCCGGTGGCTGCTGCCGTACTCTTCCAGCCACCAGCCGGCGTCGCGGACCGCTCCCTCGGCGAACGGCAGCAGGTCGTCGACAGGCATGTTGCGCAGGTGCTGCCCGTTAAGCCAGACCGCCTTGGGATCCACAGGGGCGTCGCCCGGGCGCTCGCCGACCTGCACGAGCGCGTTGGTGCGCAGCACCTGCTCGAGGCGGAAGGCGTCGACGAGCTCGCTGACGGCGAGGGACTCGCGGTTGTCTTTCGGCGACCACCCGAGCAGGCTCAGGTAGTTCACGAAACCGACCGGGAGGAAGCCCATGTCGCGGTAGCTCGTCACGCTGGCGAGAGGCCCGTGGCGGCGCTTGGAGAGCTTCGACCCGTCCGGCCCGAGCAGCAGCGGCAGATGCCCGAACGCGGGGCGCTCGAATCCGAGGGCTTCGAGGAGCAGGATGTGCTTGAAAGTGTTCGTCAGGTGGTCCTGGCCGCGGATCACGTGCGTGATGCCGAGTTCGCCGTCGTCGACGGAGGAGGCCAGGTGGTAGGTAGGCAGCCCGTTGCTGCGCAGCAGCGCGAAGTCCTCGATGTCGGCGAACTTGCGAAACTGCTTGCGGAAGACGAGGTCCCTGAAGGCCACGCCCTTGGGGCTGTCGCGCGGCACGCGGAACCGGACCACGAACGGCTCGCCGGCCGCCGCGCGACGGTCGCTCTCACCGGAACCGAGCTCCCGCATGCCCGGGTTGCAGAGCCACGGCTCGCCGTCGGAGCGGTCGGCCGGGCTCTCGGTCTCCGGCGTGAAGTCCCGGTAAGCCGCGCCCTTCGCCACGAGCGCCCCGGCCGCTCGGACGTGCGCCGCGCGGCGCCGCGACTGGAAGTGCTGCTCGTCCCACGGGAGATCCAGCCAGCGGAGGCCGTCCAGAATCGAGCGCAGCGACTCCTCGGTGTTGCGTCCCGTGTCGGTGTCGTCGATGCGCAGGATCACGCGCCCTCCGGTCGAGCGGGCGAACAGCCAGTTGAACAGGTAGGTGCGCGCGCCGCCGATATGCAGGAACCCCGTCGGGGAAGGCGCGAATCGCACGCGGTTCATGGGGAGACGGGGCGCTTGCGAGGCGGGCCTGTCTCGACCGGTGCGCCTCTGCCAGTATATCCCCCGGCCGGGCCGCTACTCGGGGACGATCACGATCTTCCCGAAGTGCTGCTTGGCTGCCATCCTCTCGTGGGCCCCGCGCACGTCGCCGAGCGGGAAACTCTGGTCCAGCACCGCCTTGAGCAGGCCGCGGTCGAAGAACCGCAGCAGGTCGTAGAGCTCGCCCATCGTCCCCATGTAGGAGCCGTGGATGCTCAGGTGCTTGGCGAAGAGGTGGCCGAGGTTCAGGGGCGTCGCGAAGCCGGTGGTCGCTCCGCAGGTGACGAGCCGCCCGTGGCGGGCGAGGGACGCAGCGGAATCGCCGAAGGTGGCGGCCCCGACGTGCTCGAAGACCAAGTCGACGCCGCGCCGGTCGGTGATGCGCCTGACCTCGTCCTTCACCGACTGCTTGTAGTGGTCGATCACGTGATCCGCGCCTAGCTCACGGGCCTTGGCCATCTTGGTCTCGCCGCCTGCCGTGGCGATCACCCGGCAGTGGTGGAGCTTCGCGATCTGGATGGCGGCGATGCCCACGCCGCTCGAGCCGCCGATGACCAGCACGTCCTCGAGCATCCGGATTCTGGCGATCCCGACGAGCATGTGCCACGCGGTGAGGAACACAAGGGGCACGGAGGCGGCCTCCTCGAACGTCAGATTCCCGGGAACGGGCAGGGCGTTGGCTTCCGGAATCGCGACATACTCGGCGTTCAGGCCCGGATACACGGCTCCGAAGAGCCCGTAGTCGGGCGCGGCGTTGTCGCGGCCTTGGGCCGTCGCGTAGCCGGCGGAGAGGGTCCGTCCGGGCGCCACGAGGATCCGCGTTCCGACATGGGCGCGGTCGCAGAGCTCGCCTGCGTCGACAATCTCGCCTGCCGCGTCGCTGCCGAGCACCCAGGGGAAACTCAGCCTGAGCGAAGGGAGGCCGCTTCGCACCCAGAGGTCCAAGTGGTTCAGGGAGCAGGCGCGAACCCGAACCAGCACTTCGTTGGCCTTCGGCTTGGGAACCGGCGCGTCTTCGTAGCGAATGACATCCGGTCCGCCGCACTCGTGGATTCGCGAAACCTTCATTGATGCAGGGGGCCTCGCGGCCGGTCTCCGATTATAGATTATTGTGGTCGGCCGGACGGTTGCCCTCGGGCCCGCCGTTCGCCATTCTGGAAGGGGATGCAGCTAGCCGACCTCGCGGGCCGGGTGCTGACCTCGCGACCGGGAGCGCGGGCATTCGCGCACGCCTCGCGCGCGCTCGGCGCAGCGGCTTTCTCGGACGACCGGGAGCTCGCGGCTGCCGCCACCAAGGCCATCTTCGCCGAAATCGTCGAGCCTTGGTCGGACGGGTTCGAGCCGTCGCTGACCGAGTCCTACGTGGCTTTCATGGCCGAGGTGCTTCTTGCACCGGGTTCGCCTGTCGCGGCGGCCCTCGCCGGCTTGGGGCTCGCGTGCCCCGCGGACTTGCGACGGCGATTCGAAGGCAACCGGAGCGCCGGCCGGGGCCGGGAGCCGAACCCCGGTGCCGTCCGGGCCGTCGCGGTGCTGTCTCGTGTCACGCTGGGTGCCGACGTCGCCGTCACCAGCACCGTCCTCCGCGCGGCCCTCCGGGCCTTCCCGCGAGCCCGGATCGACTTCATCGGTCCTGCCAAGAACGCGGCCCTGCTTGCCGTTGACGAGCGGGTGCAGGGGCGGGTGACGGCGTACGGTCGCAGCGCTCTGCTCGCCGACAGGCTGAGGGCATGGTTCGCGGTCAGGGAGAGTGTGCAGCGGGGCACCGGCGGCCTGGCTCTAGGAGAATGGCTCGTGGTGGATCCGGACAGCCGTCTGACGCAGCTCGGGCTGCTGCCCGTCGCCGACGACCGCCGCTACCGGTTCTGGGAGAGCCGCGGCCATCCGCACCCGGCTTCCGAACCGCTGGGCCGCCTGGCGGCTGCGTGGTGCTCCGACATGTGGGGGACCGACGCCGGCGCGACCGGGCCGGGCATCGGGAGCCTGCCGCCCGATGCGCGACGGCGCCACCGGCTGGCAGCGAGCGCGTCGAGCGGCGTGGCGACCGCGAGTTTCGGGGTCGGGGGGCGCGAGACCAAGCGACTGGGCGGGGCGTTCGAGGACCGGTTGCTCACCCTGCTCAGGTCGCGCCGCTATTCCATCGTGCTCGACTGCGGAGGAGGCGAGACCGAGCTCCGCCTCGTTCGGGAACGGGCGGAGGCCTTCCGCGGATCACGGGCGCATCTCGACGAGGGTGATGACGGCAGATCGGTGCGGGCGGACCTTGTCACTTGGAGGGGGAGTCTCGGCGGGTTCGGCGCGTGGATCCGAGAGTCGCGGGTGTTCGTCGGATACGATTCCGCCGCAGCCCATGTCGCGGCAGCGCTGGGCGTGCCGACGATCGTGGTGTTTGCCGGCGCGCCGTCCGCGCGGTTCCGCCGCCGGTGGACGCCGTCGGGGTCCGGCCCGGTCGAGGTGATTCCGGCGAGCGGTCCCGGCGACGCTCCGTCCGTGCTCGACAGGATCGAGCGCGCGCTGTCGGATCTCGAGCGAGGGCGGGGCGCGGGATCGCCCGGCCGTTGCGCCCGCCATGATCGGAATTGAAGCCGGGCACAGCCTGGACCGACCGCCGACCGGGGTGGCGGTCTATGCCCGCAACCTGATCTGGGAGCTTGCCCGGCTGCAACCGTCCTGCCGCTTCCGCTGGTTCTACCGGAGCAACCGGTACTTCCGCTCGTTCCGGGATCCGCTCCCGGCGAACGCCGGTCGCATGCTTCTGGAAGGCCCTTGGCGGAGTCGCGCGACAGGCGGCCTGCGGTTGTTTCACGGTCTGAACCAGCGCCTCCCCGAGGGCCTTCGGTGCCCGACCGTGGCGACGTTCCACGACCTGTTCGCCCTGACCGGGGAATACTCCGCCGCCGAATATCGCGACCGGTTTGCGGGGCTGGCCCGGGAGACGGCTGGCCGGGCCGACCGAATCATCGCCGTCTCCTCGTACACCGCGGGCCGCGTCGAGGAAATCCTGCGCTTCCCTAGGTCGCTCATCACGGTCGTCCACCACGGGGTCGAGCTCCAGAACGTCCCGCCCGCGGCGAGGCGCGAGGCGGTTCTGCGCGGCTTGGGAGTCTCGCGACCCTTCCTGCTGCATATCGGGGCGTTGCAGGTTCGCAAGAACGTCGAACGCATCGTGGCGGCCTTCGAGGCAGCCGGAGGCTCGACGGGGTTGGTGCTCGCGGGTGCGCCCGGGTACGGCGCGGACAGGATTCTCGCGCGGATCGACCGGAGCACTGCCCGCGACCGGATCCGCACGGTCGGGCACGTCGGGAACGAGGCTCGGGCCAGCCTGTACGGCTCCGCGGAGGCGCTGCTGTTTCCGTCACTCGAGGAGGGGTTCGGACTGCCGGTCATCGAGGCCTTCTCCGCCGGCCTGCCCGTCGTGGCATCGAACGTGTCCGCGATCCCAGAGGTCGCCGGGGACGCGGCAGTGCTCGTCGATCCGCTCAGCGCTGACGAGATCGCGGGCGCCTTGGAGCGCGTTCTCGCGAGCGGAACGCTCCGTGCCGAACTCCGCGCCAAGGGTTTCGCGCGAGCGAAGGAGTTCACTTGGCGACGATGCGCCGAGCAGACCTGGGCTGCGTACGCAACGCATTCCCTGTCCCGCTGACGGAGGCGGCCTGCCCGGTTCGAGCCCATTGCGGCACGCCTCGCAAAGCCGCCTGGCTGCCGCCCGACGAGGGCGGGAAGGCCCGGCCAGAGCAATGTTGGCCCTGCGTGCAACCCGCCGAGCCTGGATAGCTCTGGACCGGCATATAGGTCGCCTCCATCAGGTTGGTCAGGGAGACCTGGCGCACCGCCCCGAGGCAGGCGCTTAGACGCGGTTGCCCGGGATGACGGCGCTTCGATGGATCGTGCGAGATGCCGGTCGCACATGAGGGAATGCGCGGGCGCGCTTGTCCCCGCAACGTTGGGCTGGTGCGCGCCCTTCGCTCGGCGGTCGCGGCTTCGTCGGGGATTCGACAGAGCGGGAGCTAGTGTCGGACGCTGCACCGGACGTCCCTGGAGCGTCCAGCGGATGTGGGATACTCTAGTCTGAGATCGGGCGGCCCCCGCGCGGTGTGCCGGCCTCGCCGAGCGCGGACCCCCGCCTTCCTCGTGGCAGCGAAACGCGAGACGCCGAAGAGCAAGCCTACCGAGGAGAGGGCCGTGCCGCTCGTGGCATGCCTTCCGCCGGTGCTGCTCGCGTGGCTGATCCCAGGCGCCGGCCATTTCTACCTGAAGCGCCAGGTGCATGGCATCGTGCTCCTCGCGATGGTCGCCGGAATGTTCCTGGCGGGTATCCTCATGCAGGGGCGCATGTTCGAGCCGTCCGCTGGCAACCTCTTCAACACGGTGATGACCTACGGCGGGTACATCGGCGACCTCTGCACGGGATCGCTCTACCTGCTGACGGTGGGGCTCGGCTACGAGCAGGGAGCGCTTCCCGGAGCGGTGCATGATTACGGAACCAAGTTCATCGTCTGCGCCGGTCTCCTCAACCTCCTCGCCGTTGTCGATGCGTACGAAATCGCCGCCGGGAAGAAGGCGGAGGCGTGATGTACAGCCCCTCGCACATGGAAGTGGCGATCCTGTTCGCCTTCTTCGCCTCGACCGTCATGGGAATCGTGGGGCGCTCGAACAACCGCGACCGGCTCTCGTACGGCCTGTACTGCTTCGCGTACTTCCTCGGGGCGGTGTTCGTGCTCGGGTGGCTGATGCGTCTCGGCCACGGCTAGTGACGCCGTCACGCCCGGCCAGCCCCCCCCGGGTCGCGTTCTACGACTTCGACGGCACGCTGGTTTCCGGAAACGTGGTCACGCGCTACGCGTGGTTCGCTCGACGGCACCCGAACCGAGCCCGGGCGGCGTGGCGCTACGGCAAGGCGCTGCTCGGAGTGCCGCTCTGGCTGGCCCTTGACGCCTGTTCCCGGCGTCTGTTCAATGTGGTCTTCTTCCGGCAGTATCGCGGTCTCGAAGAGGGCTGGCTGCGTTCGGAGGCGGCGAACCTGTTCGAGTCGGCCGTGAAGAAGGAACAGTTCCGGTTCGCGAAGGAGCGCGTGCGCTTGGACCGGGACGAGGGGTATCGCGCCGTCCTCGTCAGCGGGGGGCTCGATTTCGTGCTGGCCCCCGCGGCGGAGTACTTCGGATTCGACGACCTGCTGGCGAACGGAATGGTGTTTCGCGACGGTGTCGCGACGGGGGAAATCGTCCCTCCGCTGCTGGCCGGGGAAGCGAAGGCCGCGCGGCTGCGGGACTATGCCGCCGCCCGCGGCTTCGACATGGGGAAGGCGCGGGCCTATTCGGACAGCGGTTCGGACATACCCATGCTCCAGGCGGTCGGTCGGCCCGTGGCGACGAATCCCGACGCCAGTCTCAGGAGGGTCGCGCTGGCCCGCGGGTGGGATCTTCTCGATCTGAAGCGCTCGCCGCATCCGCTGGGGCGCGTCGCGCCCCAGCGGATGCGAGGGGTAGACTCAGGGCAGCCATGAGTGAAGAAGCGCTGTCCCCGCAGACTGCCGAGGACGGAGTCTTCGGCGAACCGCGCCCGAACGCTGTCGGGCGCGCCGCGCTGGTCGGTCACGAGGGCTGCGTGCGCGAACTGGCCGCCGGCGCGCCCGAACGCTTGCTCTGGTACGGCGAGGATCTGATTCGCGCCAAGCTTCCGGCCGGGTCGAGGGTGGTCTATCCGAAGCCCGCCATACCCGGCCTGCGCGACCGGGACGGGGCCATTCGGTACGCGCTCGACAACCCCGAGCGAGCCGACCCCCTGCGGGCCCAGCTGCGCCCCGGCATGCGGGTGACGATCGCGATCGACGACATCTCCCTGCCGCTACCCAAGATGCAGCGGCCGGACATCCGGCAGTCGGTGCTCACGCAGCTCTTGGCGATGCTGGACGAGGCCGGCGTCCGCGAGGTCGACATCGTGATCGCGAACTCCTTCCACCGGCGGATGGAGCCGTTCGAGATCAGGTGGTCGGTGGGCCGCCGCATATTCGACGCATACTACCCGCACCGGCTCCATTGCCACGACGGGGAGGATCCCCACGGCATCGTGTGCCTCGGCGAGACCGAGCGGGGCGAGAAGGTGCGCATCAACCGCCGGGCCGCCGAATCCGACCTGCTCGTCTACGTCAACATCAACCTGGTCCCGATGGACGGCGGCAACAAGTCCGTCGGTGTCGGCCTCTGCGACTACGAGTCGCTGCAGGCCCACCACAACCCGCAGACCATTCGCGCCTCGAACTCCTACTTCGACCACACCCGGTCGCCGCTGACGGACTCCTGCAACCGCATGGGGCGCATCGTCAACGAGAAGCTCAACGTCTTCCATATCGAGACCGTGGTCAACAACCAGATGTTCGACCCGCGCATGGAATTCTTCACCAAGCCCGAGGACGAGTGGACCGTGCTGGACAGGACGTCCTGCCGCTTGGCCCAGATCGGCTTGCAGGCTCTGCCGCGCGCCGCCAAGCGCAGGCTGCTGTTCTCCGTTCCCGCGCCCTACGAGATGATCGCCGTTCATGCCGGCGCCACGGATCCGGTCCACGACAAGACGCTCGCCTACACCTACCAGCAGTACTGCGTTCCGGTCGAGGGGCAGTCCGACGTGGCCGTGTTCGGCGTGCCATTCGTCTGCCCGTACAACGTGCATGCGCCGATGAACCCCCTGCTGGTGCGCTGCCTCGTGCTGGGCTATTTCTTCAACATGTATCGCGGGGAGCCGATCGTGAAGCGGGGCGGGGTCTTGATCCTGACCCATCCGCTCTACAACGAGTTCAGCCCGTCCCATCACGCCGCGTACCACGAGTTCTTCCACCGCTGCCTGCCCGAAACCCGCGACTCCGAGGTGCTGCAGCGGAGGTACGAAGGCGAATTCGCCAGAAATCCGGAGTACCGCGCCATGTACCGCGACGGCTACGCCTATCACGGCGTGCATCCGTTCTACATGTGGTACTGGGCGGAGAACGGCGCGAATCACTGCGGCCAGGTCATCGTGGTGGGGGCCGAGGACCGCACTGCGGCGGGCGTCATGGGCTGGGAATGTGCGGATTCCGTCGAGCAGGCGCTGGAGATGGCGCAGTCGTTCCTCGGCCGCAAGCCGAGCGTGGCGCACCTCCACATCCCGCCGATCGGCATGGTCGACGTGTCGGCCTAGCCGCGACGCGCCTTGGCCAGGCCTCCCGGCGCGCTTCGAGACGCCGCGGAGCGGAGGCGACCCGGCGGTGCCGCGCTCGAGCGGGTAGGGGCTCGGTGCGCGCGGGTCGAGCGCCTCTCGCGACGGCGTCGCGTCCCTCGAACTGTCCCGGGAACGGCTGGCGACCGGCAACGGACCGGCAGTGCGGGGAGTGCCGCGATCCCGATTCCGGCGGGCCGGGTCGCCTCCGTGACGCATCCGGAGGCAGCCTTCCTAGTGCCCGGTTCCCCCGCGCCGTGCCGCGAGCCATCGGTGGCGAAGGGTCGTGCGGAATCTATGCGCGGCTGGCCGTCTGGTGCGATGGCGTGGTCCGAACCCCGCAGACGGACCCTGCGCCGCCGGAGTCGGCAATGCGATCTGGCTAGGGAGGGCGCCCGGTCCCTGCGGAAGAGGCGCCACGCGATAGAAATGTCTGATAGGTGCAATTCTCGCCCCGGGCGCCAGTGCTCGGCGCCGAGAATGATCATCGGAATCGCTCGGACGCAGTGTCGCGACCGACTGAGGAGCCCTGCGGGTCGGCCTGCGACCGGTGCCCGCGCACCCGGTTCGGCGCAATGCGCGACTTCCGGCGATGAGACTCGGAAGGGAGTGTGCAAATGAAAAAGACAACCAAGTGCAGCCTAATGCTGCTCGCCCTGCTGCTGCTGCCAGCGGTCGCTGCGGCACAGGACGAGATCGACAAGGGCGACAACGCCTGGATCCTAACGAGTTCCGCGCTCGTCCTGATGATGACGGGGCCCGGACTGGCCCTGTTCTACGGCGGACTGGTCCGCAAGAAGAACATCCTCGCCACGATGATGCAGTCGTTCGCCATGATGGCGCTCATGACGCTGATCTGGGCCGTCTACGGCTACAGCTTCGCCTTCAGCCCGGGCAACGCCTTCATAGGCGGGGCCGACTACTTGTTCCTGAACGGCGTCGGCGCCGAGCCCGAGGGCTCGATCCCCCACCTGACCTTCATGGTGTTCCAGCTGATGTTCGCCATAATCACCCCGGCCCTGATCACGGGAGCCTTCGCCGAGCGGATGAAGTTCTCGGCCATGCTGATCTTCATGACCGTCTGGGCGACGGTCGTGTACGTGCCCATGGTCCACATGGTGTGGGGCGGGGGCTTCATGAGCGGTGACGGCGCGCTCCCGTGCCTCGACTTCGCGGGCGGCACGGTGGTGCACATCTCCTCCGGCGTGTCCGCGCTGGTGATCTCGCTCTTCCTCGGCAAGCGCATCGGCTACCCGTCGGAGCGCATGCGCCCGCACAACCTCGCGCTCGCGTTCATCGGCGCCTGCCTGCTCTGGGTCGGCTGGTTCGGATTCAACGCCGGCAGCGCCCTCGCGGCGGACGGCCTGGCCGCCTTCGCGTTCGTGAACACCCATTTCGCCGCCGCGGCCGCCGTGCTCGGCTGGCTGATCGTGGAGTGGATCCGGGACGGCAAGCCCAGCGTTCTCGGCGGGATTACCGGGGCCGTCGCGGGCTTGGTCGGCATCACCCCGGCTTCGGGCTTCGTGAGCCCGATGGACGCGATCTTGATCGGCTTCGCGGCCGGCGTCGTGTGCTACTTCTGCGTCGCCGTGCTGAAGGCGAAGCTGGGCTACGACGACTCGCTCGACGCCTTCGGCGTCCATGGCGTCGGCGGAACCGTCGGCGCGGTCCTGACCGGTCTATTCGCCCGCGAGAGCATCGGGGGAGCCCCGGGCCTGCTGGAAGGGAACTCCGGCCAGCTCGTCAACAACGCCCTCGGAGCGCTGCTCACCTGGGTGCTGGCGGGGATTGCGACTCTCGTGATCATCTATCTAATCGACCTGCTGCACGGCGTTCGCGTGACCGAGCAAGAGGAGCATGTCGGCTTGGACGTCACGCAGCACGGCGAGGAAGCGTATCAGCTATAACAGCTATTTGAGGAGGAGCTTGTCATGAAGAAAATCGAAGCTGTCATCCAGCCGTTCAAGCTGGACGACGTCCGCGAGGCACTCAAGGGGATCGGCGTCGACGGGATGACGATCTACGACGTGCGAGGTCACGGCCGCCAGAAGGGCCACAAGGAGGTCTACCGCGGCCAGGAGTACGAGGTGGACCTGCTGCCGAAGGTCAAGCTCGAGGCGATCGTGCCGAGCGACCGCGTGGAGGAGACGGTGTCAGCGATCATCGAGTCCGCGCGGACCGGCAAGATCGGCGACGGCAAGGTCTTCATCTCGGACGTCGGCCAGGCCATCAGGATTCGCAATGACGAGCGGGACGACGACGCCCTCTAGCTCGTAGCGCGGGGGCGGCCGCCCCCGACTCCCTTGACTTGACGGGCCCGTCGGCCGCGGGCCCGTTTCCAACGCGATGCCGCGCAGGAGCGAAAGACCCCGATGTCCAGCCTTGCCGCTTACCACGTCCAGCAGATGGAGAGGATGAGTTCGGACTTCTTCGAGGACGGGGACGGCTTGCGCGCGGTGGCCCGGCGCACCGACACGGTCGACGACATCGTCGGCCGGCTGTTCGAGGAGGAGTTCGCCGGCGAGGGCGGCGGCATCACGGCCATCGCCGTGGGCGGGTACGGCCGGACGGAGATGTTCCCGCATTCCGACGTCGACCTGCTCCTGCTGTTCAGCAAGGCGCGCGAGGCGGAGATCCGCAAGGACAAGATCGCGACGCTTCTCGCCAACCTGTGGGACTCCAAGCTCCGCGTGTCCCACTCGGTGCGGGATCCGCGCGACTGCACCAAGCTGGCGCCGGACAACGCCGAGCTCCACATCAGCCTGCTCGACACCCGCTTCGTTGCCGGCGACATGGGCTTCTTCAAGGAGTTCTGCGGGACGGCGCTGCCGAAGTTCTACCTGCGCGAGCAGAAAGCGATCTCGCGCATGCTCTCCGAGACGGCCAGGAAGCGGCATCGGGCCTTCGGCCGCACGCTTTACCACTTGGAGCCGAACGTCAAAGAGGGGCCGGGAGGGCTGCGCGACTACCACCTGGCCTGCTGGATGGCGCAGCTCGAGCACATCGAGACGGACCGCATTCCTTGGAGCGAGGAGTTTCTCCCGAACCAGCGCGGGTGGCATATCGACGATGCCAAGCGCTTCCTGTTCGCGGTGCGCTGCTATCTGCACTACTACTACGGGCGGGATCGCAACCTGCTCACCTACGACATGCAGGACTCGATCGCGAACGACGGAGCGGGCAAGGCCTACGCGGGCGAGCGCGGCGCGTCGGACCTGATGCGGACCTATTTCCGCAACACGCGCCTGATGTTCCGACTGGCGCTCCGCCTGATGGACGAGGCGGCGACGCCCTCGAACGCGATGCTCAAGATCCTGCGCAGGCGCATCTCGCGCCTGTCGAACCGCGACTTCAGCGTGACGCAGGGCCGCGTCTTCTTCCGGGATCCGCACGCGCTCGAGGCGAGGCCGCAGCTCGCGCTCGAGACCTTTGCCTTCCAGGCGCGCCACGGCCTTCCCCTCGCGTGGCAGACCGAGGCCCGCATCCAGGAGTACATTCCGGCCGTGCGAGCCCACTTCGCTGCGGGCGAGCAGCAGTGGCCGCACCTGAGGGAAATCCTGTCCCTGCCGCATGCCTACAGGGCCTTGGAGTCAATGCGCGAGTCGGGGGTGCTCTCTGCGCTGCTGCCCGAATTCGAACTGATCGACTGCCTCGTCATCCGCAATTTCTACCACCGCTACACCGTCGACGAGCACACGCTCGTCACGATCCGCATCCTGAAGGATCTCCCCGCGGCGACGGATCCGATCGACAGGCGCTTCGCAGACCTGCTCGGCGAGGCCGGCAAGCCCGACCTCCTGTACCTGGCGCTGCTGTTCCACGATGTCGGCAAGGGCGTTTCCAGGCAGAAGCACGACGAGGCGAGCGCGGATCTCGCCGAGAAGGCCATGCGGCGCCTCGGCGTCGACGATCCGCTCGATCGCGACACGGTCCTGCAGCTCGTTCGCGACCACGCGGCGATGTCGGCGGTGATGACGAAGCGCGACCTCAGCGAGCCGGAAGTGCTGGAGAGCTTCAAGGCGCGCGTCAGAACCGTGGACCGCCTGAAGCTGCTGGCGCTGATGACCTACGCGGACAGCGTCGCGGTCGACCCGTCGGCGCGCTCGAACTGGCGCAAGGAGCTTCTCTGGAGGCTGTATCTCGGCGTGCATGGCGTGTTCCAGAGGGACCACGAGGACAAGCGGATTGACGGAGGCTCCCAGGAAGACTGCCTGGAACTGACGCGGTCGGCCGCCGAGAGGCGGCACATGCAGGCCTTCCTGCGGGGCTTTCCCGAGCGCTACCTCAGGACGCGCGCGGCGGAGCAGGTCTTCGAGCACTTCCGAATGTCCCGCGATCTGGAACCGGGACGCGCCACGGCAGTCGCGAAGCGCGCCGGGGCCGACTGGGAGGTCGTGGTCCTGGCGCCCGACCGGCCCTTCCTGTTCGCGTCCCTGTGCGGGGCCTTCAGCGGCACCGGTTTCGACATCAAGCAGGCCGAGGCGTTCGCGAACGAGGCCGGGCTGGTCTTGGACTCGTTTCGCGTCTCGCTCGGCTCCGACGGGTCGGCATCCAGCGCCGAAGTCGGCGACCTAGGCGGCTTCGAGCAGCGCTTGCGGCGAGTCGCGGAGGGCACGCTCGACATCAGCGCGGTTCTCGGGAGGCGAAGGCTCCTGAGCAATCGCCGCCGACAGGCCGTGGACGTCCGCGTATCGATCGACAACAAGACGTCGGCACGGGCCACGATCGTCTACGTCCGGGCGATGAACCGGAAGCGCCTGCTGTATGACCTCGCAAAGGTCATCTCGGAGCACGACTGCGACATAGACCTAGTCCTGTGCGAAACCCAGGGTCATCACGTCGAGGACGTATTCTATATCCGGCATGGCTCGGCGAAGGTGCCTCAAGGGACTTGCAACGCGCTGGAGCCGGCCTTGGTCCGGGCTTGCGCCCCGAGCTTCGCGGGCTAGGCGGCGGGGGGCGGACGTCTCACCCCTCCTCGTCGCCTTGGTAGATCCTGTCCACGACCTTGACTGCGTCGCGGATCGCCTCTGGATGCTCGACTGTCAGGATGTGGGCGCCGGACTCGAGCGCCAGCGTGGCCGCCACGGCCAGCGCGGCCGACCTTTCGGCCGCGCTCGCGCGCACGGATTCGACGAGGAACCGCTTCCCGGCGAGGCCGGCTTGGATCGCTTGGCCGGGAGGCCCGAGTGTTCCGAGCAGCCGCAGCAGCCTGAAGTTCTCGTGACCGCGCTTGCCGTGGTCGAGACCGGGCTCCAGGACGATGCGCCGCCGTTCGATACCCGCCTTGTGGGCGCGGAGCAGGGAAGCCCGCAGGTCGGTGCGAACCTGTTCGGCCAGCCGGTTCAGCGGCTCCATGCGCGACCACTGGCTCGGCGCCCCGCGCATGTGACCCAGCACGAGGGCCGCGTCGGTCTCGTTGACGGTCGGCGCCAGCTTGACGTCGAATGCCAGGCCGGTAGTGTCATGCACGATGGACGCTCCTAGTCCGATGGCGCGCTTGGCCGTCTCGGCATTGACGGTCACGACGCTGATCGGAACGGAGATGCGCGGCCCGAGTCGTCGCAGCACCGGCACGAGCCGCGGCAGCTCCTCGTCGGGAGTCGGCAGGGCCGTGGTCAGCACCCTCGGGCCGGGGTTGATCTCTACGATGTCCGCCTCTCTCTCCTCCATGCCGGTGGCGATGTCGAGCACCGCCGCGGGATCGACCTGCGTGGTGCCGCCGCGCAGCAGGTCGATGCGCCCGGCGATGAGGGTGTTCACGCCGAGGGTGATCTCCTCACCCATCACACGCCAGAGCGCCTTGGTACGCCGGAAAGCCACGGTCTATCCGAACTCGAAGCCCGCGGCTGCGTAGACTTGGTCGGCGCGGCCGGTCGGGACGTACCCGCCCGTTTCGGCGCGCATCATGCGGGCCAGCCGGCGGGCCCGGCGGAATCCCATGCCCGCGGCCAGCCGAGCGGCGGAGGGATTGGACGGTGGGAGGTCCCAGAACACCCGCTCACCTTCGTGCCCGCGCAGCAGCTCCGCCAGCAGGGCCGCGGCCTCGCGCTGGGTCGCGGCGACGCACGGCCCTAGGAACCAGGCCTGCGAACCGGGTCGGCCGAAGCCGAAGCCCGTCTCGGATCGAACGCCTTCGACGCATTGGTCCCGGGAGAGGTCGAGCAGCAGCTCGCGCCGGTCGAACCCACACGCGGCGCGGTCGAGTGCGGCATGGGCCTGCGACCACGGCCCCGGGGATCGAGCGGGCCGCTTGGCGGACTGCCGCGCGGTCGCCGACCTCTCCCAGCGCTCGATCGGCTCGCGATCCCTGAAGCCGAGGTCGAGGTACAGCGGGCGGCCCATATCGGTCGCGTCCAGCCCGACGGCGCGGTGCCCGCGCTCGCGGAGCCAATCCAGCGAATGCGCCATCAGGGCCCGCGCGATGCCCCGGCGGCGGCATTTCGGAAGCACGAGGACCATGCCGATCCAAGCGAGGCCGGACCCGTGACGCAGCGCCGTGGCCGTGCCGGCGATCATGCCGGCGCGCGCGTCCACGAAGCAGCCGTGCGGCTCGAGCCGCAGCAGGCGTTCCCAGTCCAGCGCCGTCTGGTTCCACCGGGCCGCCTCTTTCAGGCGCATGGCGCCGTCGATGTCCGCTGCTCGCATCGCTCGGATCATTTCGCCCGGTGCGTCCAACGATAGAGCGCTGCGGCGGCCAGCAGCAGGCCGGCCCCTGCCGCCACCCATGCCATCGAAGCGTAGTCGCGATCGTACGCTTCCTCGCCGAAGCGGGTGCTCAGAAGCAGCGCGGGCATCCGGGCGGGCACGCTGATCGCAAGGAACACTGGCAGGCGCAGCATGGTCAGCCCGGCTCCGTACGACATTGCGTCCTTGGGCATCCCGGGAAGCAGGAACAGCAGGAATACCGCCGCGAGGCCCTTGCGTGACTGCAACCCACGGTCGATGTCCTCGAGCCGGGCCGCGCCCAGCAATCGCTGCGTGGCCGGACGCCCGACCGCCCTCGCGAACCCGAAGTCGAAAGCGGATCCGAGAAATATCCCGACGACGGAATAAGCGAAGCCCCACCATGCGCCGAAGACGTAGCCCGCCGCGATCTGCGTAATCTCACCCGGGATCGCGAAGATCACCACCTGCAGGAACTGGATGCCGATGCAGATCAGGGGGCCCGCCCACCCTTCGTCCCGCATCCAAGCGACCAGCTGGTCTTGGCTGAGCAGGCCGCCGAGCCAGCCGCGCTGCCAAGCGACGGCCACCGTCGCTCCGAGGGCCACTACCGCGACCGCGGCCCAGAAGGCGCTGCGGTCGCGAGTCCTTCCGCGGGCTGGCTCGGGCGTGTTCATATCGTATTCTAGCGACCGTGGCCTTGCGCGAGCCGATGACCCTAGTGACGGACTACGCGCTGGGCTTGCTGTGCGTTGCGCTGGCCTGGCGGCTGCGGCGCGAGCGTCCCGACCCGAGCCGGAGCAGCTGGGCGGCGGCGCTGGCCGCCTGCTCCGTGGCGGCCTTCGCCGGGGGCTCCCACCACGGCTTTCTGCCCTTCCTGGGCCAACGGCCCGCTGCGGCGCTGTGGTGGGTGACGCTTGCCTCCATCGGTTGCGCCGCCTTCTTCGCAACGGTCGCTTCCGCCCGGGCGCATCTCTCGGCGCGATGGCGTCGCCGGGCGGAGATCGCGGGGAGCCTGAAGCTCGCGGCCTACCTCCTCTTGACGCTCAAGACCACCGCATTCCTGCTCGCGATCATCGACTACTCGCTGGCGTTCGGTTTCGTCCTCGCCTTGCATGCGAGGAGTTGGCGCCGGACCGGCGAGGCTTCCGCGCGATGGATCGTCCTGGGCGTGCTCGTGTCGTTCCTTGCGGCCGCCATCCAAGCCGGGGGTGTCGCGCCGCACAGGCAGTTCAACCATAATGACCTCTACCACGTGGTGCAGATGGCCGGAACCTGGATGCTGTATCGCGGCGCGAGGGTATCCGTATCGATGCGTGCCTAGGCTATTCAGTCCAGCCGTGGGCGTCCTGCACGGCCGCCATGACGCCGAGGATGTCGTTCCACGTCTCGGGTCGCATCATGACCTCGTTGGGGAACATGCAGCCGTCCCAGCAGATATGCCGGCAGTTCCGGGTGACGTCGCCGCTGCTGTCGCGCAGCCAGAACCCGGCATGGCGCGTGATGTCGAGTCGGCCGCTGGGATCCGTCGCTTGGCAGTGTCGGCCGGTGCGGTCGTGGCTGCCGCTGCCGAACACGGTGCCGTCGTTCTGGGCGACGTGGAAGTCGTTCGTCCACGGGCGCAGCGCGTCGGTGACCGTGCGGAGGGCGTCGTCGAGCAAGCCGGCGTCCGTCCAGTCGTAACCCTGCGGGAGCAGGGCATGCTCCGGGGCGTTGTAGCCGAGCGTGTAGAGCAGGGTGTGCGCCATGTCGGCCTGGAATCCGAGGGACGGGTCGTTCACGCCCTCGAGCACCTCCAGCATGTACTTCCAGCTGTGTATCCCCCCCCAGCAGATCTCGCCTTCCGCTGCCAGGCGCTCGCCGTGGTCCCGGGCGATGGAGGCGGCCTGGCGGAAGGTCTCGACCACGTTCGCCGTGTTGCCAGCGGGATCCTGGGCCCAGTCCCCGACGCCGCTCGCGGAGTCGATGCGGACGACGCCGTACGGGCGGATTCCCCACTGGGAAAGATTTCGTGCGATGCGGCAGCCCTTGCGCACGGCTGTGAGGAACGCCGCCCGGCCTTCGCCGGGGTCAATGGCCGCGCCGCCTCCGGTCGGGCCCCAGACGGGGGCGACGACCGAGCCGATCACCAGTCCGCGGTCGGAGAACTTGTCGGCCCAGGCCTTGAGGTCGTCGTCCGAGATGTCGATGCTGATGTGCGGGTCGAACAGAAACAGGTCGACGCCGTCGAACTTGCGGCCGCCGACATCGGTGGCCGCCGTGAGGTCGAGCATGGTGTCGAGGTCGATCGGCGGCTCGGAGTCCGGGCCCTTGCCGACGACACCGGGCCACGCGGCATTGTGCAGTTTCGGGAAGTTGTTCTGGTGGCTCATTGCGTAGCAGGCGGAATCATCATATCGCAATGCCAGGGAGCGCTCGCGAGTTGCCTAGCCCGCGAGCGCCGAGCCTCGGCGCGCAGTCGGGTCCGGGCGCGATTCCGCCGAATCGAGTGACCCTCGCTGCGTTCTCCGGCGTGTCCGGCGCAGGAGCGTCCGTCAGTTCGGAGGCGTGATTTCCAAGGATGCGGAGGCCGCTGTCGCCTGCCGGCTGGCCTCGGCGAGTGTCCGGTACTTGGCCAGCGCGTCGCGCGCCGCCTCCGTCTGGCCGGCTTGCTGATATGCCTGTGCGAGCTGGTAGTGGACGCTGCCGTCCGTGTCCATGCCTAGGGATCCGCGCAGGTGCTCGATCGCTTCCTGCGGCTTTCCCGCGGAGAGGTACGAGCGCCCGAGGTCGAGCCTCGCGGTCGCAGGCGGATTGGGCAGCGCCATGGCTGCTTCGAGATGCGCGACGGCCTTGTTGAAGTCCTGCTCGTCGGCTAGGATGCTGCCCAGCATCGCGGGCCACCGCGGGTCGCGGCTGTCCTCCCGCGCGAAGCGCTCGAGCAGCGGGCGGGCGTCGTCGAACTGGCGGGCCAGGTAGAGCAATTCCGCCAGCTGGCGTTCCTGGGAAGCGTCGCCGGGGGTCACCTCCAACGCTCTCCGGACGGCGTCGGCAGCCTTGGAGAACTCGCCTTGGGACGCGAGGATGACCGAGACGAGCTCCAGTTTCTCGGGCGACTCGGGAAGCGCCGCGAGATCTGCGAAGGAACTCTCGGCCAGCTCGGCGTACGCCCGTGCCGCCCAGAAGACGTCCTCCGCCGACGCGTGTGGCGTCGGCTCGGTAATCGACTCGAGGCGGCCCGCGGCGAAGTCGCAAGCCGCCGTGCGGACCGTCGAACACTCCGTCTCGGGGAGCGCAGCCAGCCTCTCGCGCTCGGTCCGGGCCCATTCTGCGCGCCCCGTCCGCTCGTAGATCTGAGCGACCGCTTCGTGGAGAGAGCGCTCGCCCGGCGCCCGCGCCAAGGCCTGGCGGAACAAGTAGAGCGCGCTGGGGTACTGCTCGCCGGCGAGGCGCGCGCGCGCGAGGAGTCGCAGGACCCACGGGGATTCCGGATCGCGATTCTTCAGGTCGGTGAAGGCTAGTGCAGCCAGCTGCTCGTAGCAGCGCACGAGGCCGGCATGAGCGAATGCGTTGCGGCGGTCCAGTTCGCGCAGGGTCATCCAGACGGCCCTGGCCTCGGCGTACCCGCCCGTGCTCTCCAGCGAATCGGCGAGTAGCGCTTGGGCGAACGGATCCTTGGAATTGAGCCGGACGGCGTGGCGCAGGGGCTCGACCGCCTCGGCGAAATCCTCTAGGCGAGTCAGGCCGGCCCCGAGAAACAGGTGGGCTTGGAAGGAGGAAGGCATGGCCGACGCGGCCTGCCTGAGGTGGGGGATCGCCTCCCTGTCGCGGCGCGCGAGGTGGAGCGCCATGCCGAGGTTGGCCTGTAGCGAGGGCTCGTTGGGGAAGCTCCTAGCGAGCTCGTCGTAAAGCGCGGCCGCCTCCGGGAACTGCCGCGAGGCCATGGCTCGATTCGCGCGCTCGGCGAGGGTGGCTGGATCGGACTGCGCGGACGGGCTCGCAGGGAAGGCAATTAGGGAGGCGGCTGCAACGAGGAAGCGGGCACCGGGGATCGGGAATGCACTGGACGCCTGCACGCCGGTAGATTTCATATTCCCACAGCTTGGGACATAGGCCGTGCCTCGCAGTGACGGAAAAGGGCCTGCCCGCGGGCAGGCCCTTCATGGTTCAGCTTGACTCGGTCGGCTAGAACTCGAATCGCAAGCCGATCCGTGCGTAGCGCTCGTTGGAAGCGGAGCTGATCGTCATGAATCCTCCGCTGCTTGCGTCGTCGTTGAACCGACCAAACTGCGGCGTGTTGGTGAAGTTGTAGAATTCCGCTCGGAATTCCGCCTCCGCCTTCTCGCCGATCGGGAATTTCTTGAAGATGCTCAGGTCGAGGTTGGTCACTCCTGGCGTGTCGAGGATGTTGCGGCCTGACGTTCCGAACCGCTGCTCGGTGACTGGCTTGAAGGATGACGGATCGTAGTAGTGCTGGCCGGGGCCGGTAGCCCCGATCTTCCTGATCGCGCCGACTTGATCCGCTGTCTGCACTGCGCTCGCCGCGTTGAGCGAGCTGCTAGACGCCCTGATCGACCTAGGCGTTCCGGTGAATAGGGCGGTGACACCGCTAACCTGCCAGTTTCCTAGGATTCGGCCTGCTGCCGAGTTGTTGTTCTTCAGGAACGGAAGCTCGTAGACGAATCCCATCTGGAACATCTGCGTCCGGTCGTAGCCGGCACGTGCGCGGTTCCGCATGAACACGTCCTCATGGTCCCACCAGACGCCGGCCCAGCCCTCGTCGTCGGCCATGTTAATCGCCTTTGACCAGGTGTACGCCCCCTTGAGCATCAGCCCGTCGCCGACCGCCCGGTTGATCGCGAGCTGCAGCGATTGATAGTCCGAGTTGAGATAGCTATCCCACATGTTGATGTTCTGCTTGCGTCCGGCCACGTGCGCCCACGGGCGGCCGGCGTTGCCTTCGCCGGGGCGGGACGCGTTGATGTCCCGGTCGGCCAGCATGTCGACGGACCGCGTGGCCACGTAACCGACCGAGGTGAAGATCTGACCGGGCAGCTCGCGCTCGACGGTAAAGTTCCACGACGCGATGTAGCCCCGGTTCAGCGTGCCCTCGTAAGGGCTGCGGAATCCGGCGGTTAGCGGCACGTCAATCACGCCTTGGTCCACGTCCGGCCCGACCACGGGCGGGATGCCGTCGGAGAACGTGCGGAAGAGGGTGAAGGTGTTGTCTCGCTGGAAGTCGAAGGCGACCGTGAGCGGGTACTGGCCCCGCATGGGGCGCGAGAACGGCATCGGGCTGTAGTTGAGGCCGAATCCCGTCCGGACCACCGTCTTGTCGTCGACGCGGTAAGCGATGCCGCCGCGCGGCGAGAACAGGGCCTTGCTGACCTCGATGCCGGCATTCTTGGGAGTGCCGCCGCGACCGCCCATGTACATCTTGTTGGTGAACGGGTCGTAGCGCTCGATGCCCTTGCCGCCGGCGCGGGACATCAGGGGGTAGTACTCGTAGCGCAGGCCGAGATTGACCGTCACGTTCCTCGAGACCTGCCAGCGGTCCGTGACGTAGCTCGCGAACTGCCATTCGGCCCCGGTGGCCAGCACGTGCTGGATCGCCTTGCGCATGCGCGAGGACTGGCCCAGCAGGAAGGCCGCGTAGGTGTTGTACTGATCGGGCGCGATATCGCCTCCCTTGAGCGCGGTGACGTCGCCGTTGAAGTGGATATTACCCCGCGGGCCGCCGCCCAACTCGGGCTGCCAGTGACTGAGCTTGAGCAGGATCCCGTCGAAGCCGAATCGAACCTGATGCGCTCCCCGGATGAATGTGAAGTTCTGGCTGGTTGTCCAGTTCTCCTCGACGCGCTCGAGCGGCTGCCACCCGGGCGAGCCGAGCCAGGTGTAGCCGGGATGGATGTTCGGGAAGCCCTTCTGGCGGGGGTCCGGCCCGCCGACGCCTGGGATGCCGAGGTTGAAGTCCTTCCCGAAGTCCGACGGATAGACCGACTGGTCCTGGCGCCAGAATCCGAAGACGCCGTCGTAGAGGAGCGTCGGCGTGAAGATGTAGTTGTGCCCGAAGGTCGCTAGGTTGACGAGCGTCTCGGCGTTGCCGGGGCTGCCGCCCGCTGCCGGGCCGCCCGCCTCGCCGAAGATCGGGGAGCCCGACACCGGCGCGTCCATCAGCCCGTGCTTGAACCACATCCTGTAGTCCTGGGTGACGTTGACGTTGATCTTGGTGTCGTAGTAGGCCCTGTCGAACGGCGGCGATGCCTCTGAGTGGAAATTGTTGTTCGTGCCGGGCTGGTTCGGCTCCGGGTAGTAGCCCTGTACCGTCCGGGCGATCTCGTCCTGCAGGGCGCGCGGAATCTGGTTGTTCTGGAAGGGCTCGCGACCGGTACCGTCCGGCGTGCCCGAGTACGGGTCGTAGATCACCGTCGCCGGGAAGTAGGCGCTGAAGTCTCCGTTTCTTTGGTCGGCGGTCGGGACTTCGTCGCCGGTTCGCACGCCGGCGACGTTCTGCGACGTGTTGTCGAAGCTGAAGAAGTAGAACAGCTTGTTGCTCTGGATCGGCCCGCCGATAGTGGCGCCGGCGTTGTTGAAATTGCTCTCGGGAATCGACTTGGCGAAGTAGTTGCGCGCGCGCATGCTCGAGTTGTCGTGGAACCAGAACGCCGAGCCGTGCAGGTCGTTTGTCCCGGACTTGGTGATGACGGTCGTCGAGGCCCCGCCGGAGAGCCCCTGCTCGGCGTCGCCCGAGCCCGTGGTGATCGACACTTCCTCGATGGTCTCGGCGGGAGCGATGTAGCCGGCGTGGTGGGGCAGCCACACGTTGATGCTGGCTGCGCCGTCGATGCGAGTCACGTTGTTGTTCCGGTTCGTGCCGTTCACGTTCGTGCTCAGCGCGCGGGCCGGCGTGTCGAGAATCGAGTTCTGGAAGCGGGCCGGGGTCGCGCCCGGCACTAGGTTGACGAGGCTCTGGTAGTTTCGGAACGCCGGCAGCGGGAAGTTCGTGATGGCCTCTTGGCTGATCTCGGCGCGGGTATCGGCCTTCTCGGTCTGCAGCTGCGCGGCGGACGCTTCCACCGTGACCTGCTCGGTCACCTGCCCGAGGACAAGCTCCACGTCTACGCGGGTCACTTCGTTCGCGGTGACGCTCACGTTCGCCGCCGTGTGGGTCCGGAAGCCCTCGGACGTCAAGGAGACGTCGTAGCCGCCCACCTGCACGTTGACGATGCGGAAGAGCCCATCCGCGCCGGAGCTCGTGCTGAGCTCTAGTCCGGTCGCGTTGCTCACTGCCGAGATCTCCGCGCCGGGCACGACGGCCCCTGTTCCGTCCGTGACGATGCCCACGAGCGAGCCGTAGAGCACTTGGCCTGAAGACGGCGCGGCGCAAGCGAGCACCGCGACGGCGAGGAGTACTACCGACCTCCGGAAACCGGAAGTGGATTTGGTCATGAAATTTCCCTCCAACGATGACACGTGCGACGGGCCTCGTGAAACCTTATCGCCCCAACCCAGCCCGTCGTTTGGCGTTTCAGACCCGCCCCGGACGGTCACGAGAGCTGATGACTTCCTACAGTCGCACGCCCCGCTCCGGATGTCAAACGGAGACTCTAAACCATTGAAAGATTGGGCCTTGCGGTGCGAACCCCGATCAGGAAGGCCCGTGTCGACGCGATGTCTGCTCGCGGCGGCGACGGCCTCGCGCGCGGCGGGCGCGGGCCTAACGGGCCGCGGCCGGATTACTCTGAGACGTGCCCTGCTTGCGCGAGCGTCTCCGGTGGTTGCTCCTCGGCGCGGCCCTCTCGCTGCACGGCCCGCCCGCTGTCGAGCGAGCCGCGGCGCAGGTTCGGTTCGAGGAAGCTGGTCCGGATTCCGGCGTCCGGTTCACGTTGCGTCACGAGCCCACTCCCGAGAAGCGCATGATCGAGACGATGGCGGGGGGAGTCGCGGTCTTCGATTCCGACGGCGACGGGCGGCTGGATGTCTTCTTCGCCAACGGCGCGGATCGGGGCGCCTTGGAAAAGTCGTCACCCTCCTACTACAACCGCCTGTACCGCAATCTAGGGGGCATGCGCTTCGCCGACATGACAGACGAAACCGGTCTGGCCGGGCAAGGGTATTCGATGGGAGCCGCCGCCGCCGACTACGACAATGACGGGGACGCCGACCTGTTCGTCGCCGGCGTTTTCCGCAGCATCCTCTACCGCAACCGGGGCGACGGCAGCTTCGAGGACGTCACGGCGGATTCGGGCATCACGAGCGCGGAATGGGCGGTGGCCGCCGGCTGGTTCGATTACGACGGCGACCGGCTGCTTGACCTCTTCGTGGTCAATTACGCCGACTGGACCCCGGACTTCGACCGGTACTGCGGCGACCGCGAGCGCGGCATCCGGGTCTACTGCCATCCGAAGTACCTGACGCCGGTCGCCAACCGCCTGTACAGGAATCGCGGTGGCGGGAGGTTCGAGGATGTCACCGTCGGGTCCGGCATCGCCGCTCACGAGGGACGGGGCATGAGCGTCGCGTTCGCCGACTTTGACGGGGACGGCCGCCAGGACGCCTTCGTTACGAACGACAACCTGCCCAACTTCCTGTTCGCGAACCTCGGGGACGGCGCGTTCTCGGAGGATGCGCTGCTGTCCGGGGCGGCCCTGCTGGATCACGGGAGGCCGGTGGCCTCGATGGGGGTCGATGTCGGGGACTTCGACCGGGACGGACTCGCGGACCTCTCCGTGACGGCCCTGAGCAACGAGACCTTCCCGCTGTTCCGGGGCGGGGCCGGCGGGGCCTTCCGCGACGCCACGGTGGCGAGCGGCCTCGCCAAGGCGTCGCGCCGCTTCGCGGGCTGGGGCAACGCATTCGCCGATTTCGACAACGACGGTTGGCTGGACCTCCTCACGGCCAATTCGCACGTCAACGACCAGGTTGCGCACTTCGAGCCCTTCGCATACCGGCAGCCCGTCACGGTCTTCCGCAGCGCGTCGGGGAAGTTCGCCGAGTCCACCGAGATCAGCGCCCCCGGCGCGCACAGGGGGCTCGCCGTCGCGGACTTCGACGGCGACGGCCTGCTCGATGCAGTGGCGAGCGCCCTCGGCGAGCCGGCGCGGATCCTGCGCAACTCGACCCCTGGGGCGGGGAACTGGGTGGCTCTACGGCTGGCTGGGACCCGGTGCAACGCGAATGCGCTCGGTGCGGTGGCGCGCGTCGGGAGGCAGACCCGCTGGATGAAGAGCGCCGTGGGCTATGCGTCCTCGAGCCTGCGGCCGCTTCACTTCGGGCTGGGCGGCGAGACCGAGCCGGTGACCATCCAAGTCGACTGGCCGAGCGGACACACCCAGACGGTGGAGGGAGTCCCGGTGAACGAGATCACCGTTGTCACCGAGGCCCGCTAGCGTCGCCGCGGCGCGCAGCGCCGCTTGGACTTCGCGGGGTGATTGTCGGGCTGGGCGCCCGCGCGCCATTCAGATCGCTTCGCCGCGCCTGTTCCTGTCGCGCCGCTGCGGCGACATCCCGTTCTCCCCGCTTCCTTGGACGTGCCTCACGACCTTCTGACCCTCCGCCACTCGGCTAGGCTCCGACGGTCGCTAGCTGATGTGCCCGCAGGACTCGATCTGCGATTCGACACGCCGGTCAGATACAGGGGCCCGCGGCAATACGGCTCGACCGTCATGCCGCTAGAGCACACGGTCGACCGGCTGGCCGCCCGTGTCTCGGGGCGTCCGGCGGCCCCGCGCGGGCGCGCCCGGTTGCAATTGCATGGCCGCAGGCATCAGACTGAGTCAATGCGCCCCCCTCACGGGGCTGCTGCGCGACACAGGAGGCACGCTCCATGGCTACCGGTCGACACGACGGCGACATGACCCGCCGGACTCTCCTCGGATGCGGCGGCGCGGCCGGCGTCGCGACGCTGGGAGCATGCGGCGGCGACGCGCCGGCCGGCTCGGAGGAACAGTGGACCCGCGCCTCGAGCGAACGAATCCGGCACTCCGTTTGCTTCTGGTGCTTCGAGACCTCCGAATGGGCCTGGGACCTCGACACGCTGGCGGGCCATGCGGCAGGCCTCGGCCTCAAGAGCGTCGAGCTGCTCGCGCCCGAGCAGTGGGCGACGGTGCGAGAGCACGGGCTGACCTGCGCGATCGCCAGCAACGGGATGCCCGGACCGCCATTCGTGAAGGGGCTGAACAATCCCCGGCACCAGCAGCAGGTGATCGAGGTGACCAAGACGGTCATGGACGCCTGCTCCGCGGAGGGCGTCCCCAGCGTGATCGCGTTCAACGGCTATAAGTGGCAGGATCCAGAGGACCCGGCAAGCGGGGAGATCTCCCGCGAGGAGGGTGCTAGGAATACGATCGAGGGCCTGCGGGAACTCGCCGCCTACGGCGAGGAGAAGGGCGTGACCGTCTGCTTGGAGATGCTCAACACACGCGACGCCTCGCACCCCATGAAGGGGCATCCCGGCTACCAGGGAGACGACATAGACTACTGCGCCGACATCATCCGGGAGGTCGCGTCGCCCCGGGCGAAGCTGCTGTTCGACGTCTATCACGTGCAGATCATGAACGGCGACGTGATCCGACGCATCGGGGAGATGAAGGACCTGATCGGGCACGTGCATACGGCGGGTAATCCCGGTCGCAACGAGCTCCACCTGCGGCAGGAGATTCACTACCCGTCGGTGATGGAGGCCCTTGCCGAGACCGGCTACCAGGGGTGCGTGGGTCACGAGTTCATCCCGACCCAGGACCCGCTCGACTCGCTGAAGCAGGCGGTCCGGCTTTGCGACGTCTAGCGGGAACCCGCCGGGAGCTCGCTGCCCCGGCGGTCCTCGCTACCATCAAGCTAGCGGGGGTGCTGGCCGGTGGCTAGGCGCGCAAGGGTCGGAATCGCGGGTTTCACCGGGTACAGCGGGGCGGAACTTCTGCGCCTGCTGAAGGCGCATCCGCATGCCGACCCGGTCCTGCTCGAGCATCGAGCCGTGCGCGAGGCCGAGCTGCCGTTAGGCGAGAACTCCCCCCGGATTCCGTTCGAGCCGCAGGCGCTGCGCGACGAGGGCATCGAGGTGGCTTTCCTCGCGACCTCGCTCGAGGTCTCGATGGAGGCCGCGCCGTGGGTCCTGGACGCCGGGGTCCGCTGCGTGGACCTCAGCGGGGCCTTCCGCCTGCGGACGTCGCTGAACTGCCAGCGCTGGTACGGGGTCACGCATACCTGCCCGGAACTGCTCGCCGACGCGGCCTACGGCCTCCCGGAATTCTTCCGGGAACTCGTGAAGATCTCGACGCTGGTGGCCAATCCCGGCTGCTATCCCACGGCGGCCAGCCTGAGCCTGCGCCCGCTCATCGTCGAGGCGGTGGTGGACCATGCCGCGGGCGTTGTCTGCGACGCCAAGTCGGGCGTGAGCGGGGCGGGGCGCAAGCCTTCGCTCAAGACGCACTTTTGCGAGGTCACCGAGAACTTCTCCGCCTACGCGGCTTTGGAGCACCGGCATGTGCCCGAGATTCTGCACACGACCGATCTGGACGAGCACGAGCTGAGCTTCACCGCGCAGCTGCTGCCAATGCATCGAGGCATCCTGGAAACCATCTACGTGCGGTCGGCCGAGCCCGTCAAATGGAGCGACCTGCGGGCCGTCTACCAAAAGTACTACCGCGACGAGCCGTTCGTGCGCCTGTATCCCGAAGGCCGCCTGCCGGACCTGCGCGGCATCCGGGGCACGAATTTCTGCGACATCGGCTTCCGTGTCGATGCCGCTAGCCGGCGAGTCGTGATCGTCGCGGCGATCGACAACCTCGTCAAGGGGGCCGCCGGCCAGGCCGTGCAGAACATGAACCTGCTGCTGGGGTATCCCGAGACCGGCGGCCTGCTCGACGGCTCTCCCGCCTAGGGGCGGGTCGCTCCCGATGAGACTGCTGGTCAAGCTCGGCGGCACGCTGCTGGAGACCGCCGGGAGGAGGGCGTCCCTAGCCGGCCAGCTCAAGGGGCTCGCGGATCGAGGCCACCGGGTGGTCGTGGTCCACGGGGGCGGCAAGCGGCTCAGCCGGTACCTGTCGGGCCTCGATCACAAGAGCGAGTTCCGGCGGGGCCTCCGGGTCACTCCCCCGGAGATTCTGGACGCCGTCCTGCGAGTGCTGGCCGGATCCGTCAACCGGCAGCTGGTCGCGGACCTCCAGCGAGCGGGCCTGAAGGCCGTAGGCCTGACCGGCATCGACGCCGGCACGGTGCAGGCCTCGCAGCTCGATCCCGAGCTCGGCTTGGTCGGCAAGGTCGAGCGGGTGGACCCGACGCTGCTGGACCAGCTGGCCGACCGGGGGTACCTGCCGGCGGTTGCCTGCATCGCCGGCGGCGCGAACGGTGCGATCTACAACGTCAACGCTGACCAGATGGCGGCCGCTTGCGCCACGGCGCTCCGCGTGGACCGGCTGGTGTTCCTGACCGACGTCGGAGGCGTGCTCGACGCCGACGGCAGGAGGATCCCGGCGCTGGCAGCGGTCGAGGCGGAGGCCTTGATCGAGCGCGGGGTGGCCGTGGGCGGCATGGAGGCGAAGCTCAGGGCGGCGGTCGAGGCCCTTCGCGACGGATCAGCGGCGTCTCGATCGTTGACGGCCACCAGCCCCATGTCCTGGCCGGGGCGTCGAGCGGCACGGACTTGCATCCGTGAAGCCCGCTTCGGGGCTGCGAGAAGGCCCTACGAAGTTGCGCTAGCGAAATTCTGATAGGCGAAGAAGAAGGCCGCGACCGTCACGGCGCCCGCGCCGATCGAGATACCGCGCCAGATGGCTTCCCTGTCCGAGTCGCGGCCGGGAGAGCCGCACAGGTAGGCGAAGCCGAATCCGGCCGCTAGGCCGCCGAGGTGCGCGGCGTTGTCGATGCCGCTGAAGAGAACGCCGAAGATGGCGATGGCGACGATCCAGCGCAGGGCGACGCTCCGGAGCTGGGACATCGAGTTGATGCGCCCGAATGCGTACATGGCCCCGATCAGGCCGCAGATCGACGCCGACGCCCCGATCGAGAGCGAGTCCGACCAGAAGGTGCTGGCTACGAACCCGCAGAAGCCCGTCGCGAGATAGAGCACCAGGTATCTCGACGTGCCGAAGATTTCTTCCGCGAGAGGTCCGAGGTTGAACAGCGACATCGAATTGAATCCGAGATGCAGCAGCCCGCCGTGCAGGAAGTTCGCGGTGATCAGCCGCCACCACTCGCCGCGCACTTGGATCGAGAAGCTGAACTTTCCGCCCAGCATGTGCAGGACGTTGCCGTCGATGCTCCCGAGAAAGCCGCTGCTGCCCACGAGGCGCATCGTCAGGATCCACGAAGCGGCGAAGAGCCCGGCGTTGATCAGTAGCAGGATCATCGTCGTGAAGCCCACCTGGCTTCCGGCCCGCCGCACCCTCTCCTCGCGCCTCAGCCGGCGGCTCGCCGTCATCGGCAGGGGATTGCCGCAGTACTCGCAGGTCCTCTGCTTGCTGTCGATGAAGGCCCGGCAATGCGGGCACATGCGCGGCTTCGACATCGGTGAACTCTCCATATTGAGACAGCCGCGCCGGGATTGCAATGGCGCGTCGCGGCCGACCGTGCGCAGCCCTCGGCCTGCCCGCGCCCTAGGCCTGGCTGTCGACGCGCTGGAAGAGAATGACCCTCTGTCCGAGGATCGGCTGGCCGAGGCGCTGGGCGGGCGCGAACTTGCTCGTGAGGAGGGCGTTGGCGATCTGGCCGCGAACCCGGCTGTCGAGCGGCTCGTCGCTCGCCACCCAGTAGTCGTAGACCCCGCCGCGGTGGTCGATGTACGCCAGCACGATCAGATCCCTTGACACCGGAAACGGCGAGGGCAGCGTCATCACGGGCGCGGTGAAGACCGGCTGGGCGAGGAACCTCACGGGAACGTCGTTGGCGTAGGCCGTCGGCTCCATCCAGAACACGGAAAGCAGCGTCGGCACCATCGCCAGCGCCAGAAGCAGTCCGCCGACCGCCGGAACCGCGACGGGCCGGACTAGGTTGCCCAGCCGCACTCGCGCCCTGATCCAGCGGAGGCCTGGCTGGGACTTTCGCAGCTCCTCGGTCGAAATCGCGCTGAGGATTCTCACCTCTAGATTCCGGGACGGCCGCGGCCTGGCGATGTTGGCCAGCAGGCCGCCGATCACTTCTCGGCCCTCGTAGCGCTTCATGCAGCGGGCGCAGCGAGCGAGGTGAAACCGCAGCAGCGCTCCCTCCAGCGAGCCGAGGCCGGCCTCGACGTACCGGTCGATTCTTCTTCCGACCCAAGCGCAGTGCATCGTCCTACTCCGTCTGCCATCTCACGCCATGCGCCACGACCGAGGGGGCGCTGCGCAGCAGGTGCCGCTTGAGCGCTTCCCGTCCCCGGAGAATCCGCGACTTGACCGTTCCCATCGAAATCCCGAGGGTTTCGGCGACTTCGTTGTAGCTGAAGCCGGCAATGTCGCGAAGCACGACCGCTTCCCTGAAGCGCGGGTCCAAGGCCTGCAGCGCCTCGTTGAGGATCTGGCGGTGCTCGCGGTGCTGGACCTGCTCGAATGGGCTTCCTCGCGGGTCGGCAAGCCTCGCGGCGAAGCCTGGGTCATTCGGGCCCGCGGCGTCGGGCAAATTGCGCGAGCGATGCCGCGAAAACCAGCGTCGCCGGTTGGATGACTCGTTGGCCGCGATGCGGTACAGCCAAGTCTTGAAACTGCAATCCTCGCGGAAGCCGCCGATCTTGCGGAACACCTTGACGAAGACGTCTTGGGTGACGTCCTCCGCCTCGACGGGGTCGTTGATCAGGTGGGCGACATAGGCGAAGATGGAGTTCTGATAGCGGGACAGGAGTTCGCGGAAGCCTTCCGGCGTACCGCACTTGAGGTCTCGCACGAGGCTGGCATCGGGGTCCCGGGCCGACGGGCCGTGCTGAGCAAGCAGATCTCGGCTCATGATTCGGTTGTTCGGCAACAGCGTAGCACCGTGCGTTGATCCCCCGCACTCGACCGGCTGGGCGATCCTGCCGCGGTGTCATTGACACCGCGGATTCGATTCGGTTCCCGGCGTTTTCCGTCCCGCGTCCGCACTTTGCCGGAGCCCGAGGCTCGGGCCGCTGCGCGGGCGCCTGTAGCGTCGGATGCCTTGCGTCGGGGAATCGCCTAGGGGCCGAGCCAGCTCTCAAGCGTCGACTGACACCGAGTCCGTTGCGATCCGCCCCGCGCCCGTCGGCGCGCTCGGCATGGCTTGCCAGCGGCATCCCCGCCGTTCGACGAGGAGAATTCCAAGCTGCCCGGCAACGCGCGCGCACGCCGTCTGGTAGCGACACTTGAGTGTTGTCGCAGCCCCTCGAGACGGGTCGCGGCCACGCCCGGCCTGGACTGAGACGGCGGCCCAAGGGGGATGTCAATGGAGGGCCTCGAACTCGAGTACCGGGCGCAGCACGCGCGACTCGAGCGCATTCTCAGATTGATCGACCGAAGTGGCGACTACTTCTCCTACGGCAAGCTGCTCGCCGCGTCACCGTGCGTGAGCGTCACCAAAGTCGAAACGATAGGGTTCCCGGTTCTCCCGCACCAGGATCAGGCCCTCGTCAAGGTGGATGAGCGGGCCCCTAGGGACTGGGCACAGAAACGCTTGTGGATGCCTCCGTGCGGGACTGCTGGCAAGTCGGCCCCGGCGGTGTGAAGCCAGCTGAGTCCGGTGGAATGCGGCGCTTGAGGCGATCCTGACGGCCGTCGCGGGGACTTGGGAATCGACGTTGCCTGCATCACGGTGCAGCTCTACGAGCTCCTCGCAATACGAGACCGGGGGCTTTTCGGCCCGCCGCAACATCGAGAAAACGGGCGGCATGGTGGCTGCCTTGGTGGTGTCCCTGCCGGCGACCGGACAAGGCGGGGACCTCGCGATCCGGCACGGAAGCGTCGACCTTCGGACGGCGCATCCGAACGAGCTCCGGTTCGCCGCCTTCCATGCGGATTGAGAGCACCTCGCGAATCCAGTCCTGGAAGGCCATCGGGTCTCGCCCGTCGGCAACCTCGTCGTCAAGCCCGATTCGGCGCCGGTTCCCGCTGCCGCCCCCGACTACGCGGAACAGGCGGACGAGGCTGCCCGCATCCTTTCCTGCTGGGCCGCTAGCGACCCGGTGCCGGCGAAGATCGTGTGGGCGATGGACCACATGCACCTCAATGCCGGCCTGCGCTTCAGTTTGCTGACGGACAGCGACAGGTGGGTCGCGATGACCCTTAGGGCGTTGTCGGAAATTAGATTTCCATGGAGCCTTTTGCAAAATTCAGAAAAGAGGGCTGACCGCCCCATGAACGACTAGTTTCCGGGCTGTTATTCTCGCCGAAAAAGACCCCCTGCAGCTGGGCTTGCTCGGCTTCGGGGCGCTCCTGCGAGGAGCGGCCCGGTGCAGGCGCAGCTCTCCCGGCCCGGCCCTGCGGGCGGGCGGTCTTCCCGGCTGTCCCGGCGGCCCGGGCTCTCGGAGCGCCAGGCGCAGGAGCCGCTCCACCGTCAGCGCGAGCACGCCGGACATGAGGTGGCACAGCACCTTGCCGCGGACGCGCACGCGGCGCCCGCCGCAATCGTCCTTCAGGCGGCCGTTGACACGCTCCACCGTCGAGCGCTGCCGGTAGCGCAGCTTCGCCGGATCCGCCCGCCCGGCGCAGCGCAGCGCCTTGGCCTCCCGTTCCAGATCCGCCTTCAGCTCCGTCCGGCCGCCAGCTCCGTCCGGCCGCGCGGGTTGACATCGATGAGCGGCACGTGCCCGAGCCGCTCGCTGAAGGCCCCGATCCCGGCCGCGTCGCGCGCGCTGTCCATCAGGTCGTACAGGTTGCCGACGCGGCCCGCGGTCCGTGTCGCCAGCGGGATCGCGGCCTGGTCGCGGCCTGATCGCGGCCTGGCTGTCGTGCAGCGCAGCCGCGGCGAGCAGGCAGCTGACCGGGATCCCGCCGTCGATCGCGTCGATAGGCAGCTTGTAGCCATGCAGCTTGTAGCCGCGCCAGCTGACGGTATGGCCCTTGGCGTTGCGCTTGGTGCCGGTATCGCAGTCCTTCGGCAGGTCGTTCAGCATGAGCCTTTTGCAAGAATCCCGAGCTAATAGCATTATCATTTAGTTAGTCTATTAAGTATTCGATATAATCAATGGAATAGGACTGTAGTAAATGTAGTTTTAATGGCTTGTCATGCGTTTTGAGTTTTCTGGAGATCCCTTGCCCTCCGTGCTATTATTGTAATGCAAGCCTAGTAAGCAGCTGGCAGGATTCAACGAATATGTCCTTGATAGAAACCGTATCCGCGTACTGGTTCACGTTCCAGCAGGGGCTGTTCCCCTGGCTCGAGCAGGAACTCGGCCCCCTCGGCGAGCGCTGCCGCAGCTTCGTCCAAGCGGTGGAACGGGCGCAGGTCGAGGACTGCCTGCCCGTCGGGCAGGGCGGCCGCGGCCGCCCCCGCGCAAGCCGCGCCGCCATGGCGCGCGCCTGCATCGCCAAGGCCGTCTTCGACCAGCCCGCTACGCGCTCGCCGGTCGAGCGCCTGCAGACCGATCGCACCCTGCGCCGACTGTGCGGCTGGGACCTGGCCGGGGCCGTGCCCGGCGAGGCAACCTTCTCGCGCGCCTGCGCCGAGTTCGCCGCCGGCGAACTGTCCGGACGCTTGCACCAGGCGCTGCTCGCGCGGACGCTCGACGGCCGCTTGGCAGGGCGCGTCTCCCGCGACTCGACCGCCGTCGAGGGCCGCGAGCGGCCCGCCGGGAAGCCCGCGCCGGAACCGGAGCCGAAACGCAAGCGCCCTCGCAAGGGCGAGCAGCGGCCGCCCGCTCCGCGCCGACTGGCGCGGCCACAAGCTGCCTATCGACGCGATCGACGGCGGGATCCCGGTCAGCTGCCTGCTCACCGCGGCTTCGCTGCACGACAGCCAGGCCGCGATCAGGCCGCGATCCCGCTGGCGACACGGACCGCGGGCCGCGTCGACAACCTGTACGACCGGATGGACAGCGCGCGCGACGCGGCCGGGATCGGGGCCTTCAGCGAGCGGCTCGGGCACGTGCCGCTCATCGCTGTCAACCCGCGCGGCCGGACGAGCTGCAGGCGGATCTGGCACGGGAGGCCCCGGCGCTGCGCAGCGCCGGGCGGGCGGAGCCCGCCAAGCTGCGCTACCGCGAGCGCTCGACGGTGGAGCGTGTCAACGGCCGCCTGAAGGACGATTGCGGCGGGCGCCGCGTGCGCGTCCGCGGCAAGGTGCTGTGCCACCTCCTGTTCGGCGTGCTCGCGCTGACGGTCGCGCAGCTCCTGCGCCTGGCGCTCCGAGAGCCCGGGCCGCCGGGACGGCCGGGCAGAGCGCCCGCCCGCAGGGCCGGGCCGGGAGAGCTGCGCCTGCACGGGGCCGATCCCCGCAGGAGCGCCCCGCAGCCGAGCAAGCCCAGCTGCAGGGGGTCTTTTTCGGCGAGCATAACAGCCCGGAAACTAGTCGTTCATGGGGCGGTCAGCCCTCTTTTCTGAATTTTGCAAAAGGCTCCATGTTCTGAGTTTTGTGTTCTCGTCATCCGATGAGACGCAATCTTGAACTCGAAGCGACAATTGTTGAGCAGTACGCGGCGGTGGAAGCGTTTCTCGACGAGCGCGGGCGTCGGCTATGGGCGGCGACGGAGTCGCGTGCCATCGGGTATGGGGGAGATGCGCTGGTATCGGACGCGACTGGGTTGTCGCGCCCGACCATCCGCGCCATCCGCGCGGGGCGTCGAGAGCTGGAATCCGGCAGTGTTGAACGCGGTCGGATACGCCGCCCGGGCGCCGCCCGGCCCGGCATCGAGCAGTCGCGGCCGGGCATCGAGCAAGCGCTGGAGAAGCTGGTCGACCCGTTGACGCGCGGTGACCCGGAGTCGCCGTTGCGCTGGACATGCAAGAGTCGGGCGAAGCTCACCGCGGCGTTGTCGCAGGCGGCGTTGTCGCAGGCGGGTTGGCAGGTGAGTTCGACGACGGCGAGCGGTTCACTGCACGAGCTTGGCTGCAGCCTGCAATCGGTGCGCAAGAGTCTCGAAGGGACAACCCGCCCCGACCGGGACGCGCAGTTCGAGCACATCCATACGAAGGCGGATGATTTCCCGCAACGTTGTCAGCCGGTGGTCTCGGTCGACACCGAGAAGAAGGAACTGGCGGGTGAATTCAAGAACGGCGGGCGGGCATGGCAACCGCAGGGGAGCCCCGGGAAATCACTGGTGCATGATTTTCCCAAGGACTCGTCCGGCAAAGCGATGCCGTATGGCATCCATGACATGGGGCGCAACGAAGCCTGGGTGCATGTCGGACGTGATCACGGCACGCCCGCGTTTGCCGCGGCCTCGCTGCGACGGTGGTGGAACGAGACGGGGAAGCGCCGCTACCCCGAGGCTGGCGAGCTGTTCATCGCTGCCGATGCGGGCGGTAGCAACGGGTATCGCTCTCGCGCCTGGAAGCATCGGCTGCAGAAGTTCGCTGACCGGACATGTCTTCGCATCCACGTCAGCCGCTTCCCGCCGGGGACCAGTCCATGGCATAAGATTGAGCGCCGCCTGTTCTGCCACGTCACGCAGAATTGGCGAGGCAAGCCACTGCGTACATTTGAGACCGTTGTCGACTTGATCGGCGGTACGCGCACAGCCGCCGGCCTTCGGGTCAAAGCCGAACTTGACAATAGAAAGTACCCGACCGGTGAGGCAGTAACGAAGGCGAAGATGGACGCCCTGTCGCTCCATCGGAACGAGTTCCACGGTGATTGGAACTACGAACTACATCCACGACGAAGTTGGAAACTTAATATCGATCAAAGCCCTTAGCGAAGCTTCCCAGGGTGCCGGGTGCGATCTGCGCCTCGCCGTTCCGAATGCAGAAGGGTCCGGCCTGACCGACGACTCCGAACTCTGGAACGTTCACGGGCGCAGGGTCAACATCACCGGAGTGGACTGCTCCTTCATCGAGCTTCTTGACCGGTCGCTGCCCCGAGGCGGCTGGACGGGAACCGACGCAGATGTCTCGGATCTTCCCGAGGTCCGCTGGCTCCCCGGCGAGGCGCTGCCGCAGGGGGCCGAGGAAGGGGTGGCTCCCGACAACCAGGTGCTGCTTGAAGCTTCCGGAAACGAAGGGTCGACGCTGGCACGCCGATACCGCTTGGGGGCGCTCGTAGTCTGCCCGCGCTCGAAGCTCGTGTCGGTCAATGCGGACAGTTCCCTAATCGAGGCTGCGGGTCATGCGTCGGTGGCACTGGGCCGCGAGGCACGGGACGAGCAGAGCAAGTCCTTCGGGCAGGCCCCGGCTGCTCAGCTTATCAGCGCCTGGCCGCTGGGGGGCAGTCCTGGATGTTCAGGAGCGCTGATCTGCGCGCTGCAGAGACTGTCGCGAAGACCCTCCGCCTGCCGGCGAACGTCGCGGACGACTCCCTGACCGAGCGCTTCCTGATAGCTGTTGTGCTCCCGAATCACGCCGAGCGGATGCCCGAGGCGATTGTTGGACGGGTCGCCGGCGTCCCGACGGCAGTCATGGGCGATCTCTCTCGGAGTTCGCGAGCCGTATTGTTCCTGAGCACATCGGCGGGGCGTTCGGGCTCTTGGCGCGCCTGAGCCGTGTGCGGCCAGAGGGCCCGGATAGCGTCGTCGTCCAGCCCAACTCCGACGCGGCCCGGGGCGCCCTCGCGGCGCTCGTGCAAGCGCTCGAGCCGAAGCGCATCAAGGCAGAGCCCGACTGGAATCAGCCGAAGCCGCGGAATCTGGATGCCGACGCAGTCCGGGACACGCTCTACGAGGGGTGCAGTCTCGGTATGGAGCGAGAGCTTCGCGACGCGGCTGTGCCGGTCGTGCGGCACCCGTGGCAGGTGAACCCTGCCTCGGCGCTAGTCGAAGTGCGCCGGGAGGATGTGGCCCGTGCCGGTCGGGAGGCGTGCGAATCGCTGTGGCTTCATTCCGCGGAGAGCTTGCTGAAGACCCTGCCCAAACTGCCTCCGCGCCCGAAGGACCGGCGGATCAGTCCGCCGACCTCCTGCGGGTGCGAACACTGTCGCAAGCTCGCGCAAGCTTGCAGACGCCCGGTTGCGACCGAGGTTCGCTTCAGCCTGTCGTTCGACTTGCGTCGGCACATCAGCGACGTGATCATCAACGACAGTTTCGACATCAGCCGGACGACCGACCAATCGAGCCGGCAGCACACCCTCGTTTGCACCAAGGCGCTCAAGTCGTGGGAGCGGAAGGCAGCCAATTTCAACCGACACGTCAAGCTAGTGCGCCAGTTAGACGAGGTGGCCCCACCCGGGCGATTCGCCGGACCTGGCAAGTCCGCGGGTGCGGGTCCGGGATGCGGCGTCGGCGCGTCGCGCGCAGTCCATGCAGCGATAGCGCTGGCTACCCGCGGCGCTGTCCTTCGGCCTGCCGACGGACTGTCCCGGCCAACGGGATTGCGCTTGGCGTGCCGGACAGGCCGTCCCGTGCTAATCTCGCGCATTGGCGGCGTCTCGGTAATGAGAGCGTTTGCAGGCAAGGTCCTCTCGGCCGTGGCGCGGCCTTATGGGGTTGCCCAGCCTGCAACCGGTGCGGGTCGGCGGGCAGTTGGCCGACGATGCCGCGCGGCCCTCGGATCCTGGTTGGAGTCCGGGAATCCGGGCGGTTGCCGCCCTCGCGAGGCGGCTCGAGTTGGTCGTCGTGGATCCTTGGGTTCGCCGACGCCAAGGCAGCTGGGCGCAGTGCCGAGATCGCGGCAGCGGCCGCTCGAGGTGCCCGCCGGGCCGCCAGGGCTCGGCCGCGGGCGTGCAGAGAGCATGGCCGCGCCCGTCCACGGCGACGTCGGGACCGCAGCCTCAAGCGCGCTTCCGGTCCCGGGAGGCGTTTCAGGCGAAAGAGCAGTTTATGGCTGATAACTTCCTGATAGGGATTGACTTAGGGGGAACGAAGATCGCGGCCGCCGCCTTTGACCTGAGCGGCAATCGCCTGGGAAAGGTTGCCCGCCTGCCGACGATGGCGCGCATGCAGCCGGCGGTAACGCTGACCAACATGAAGCGGGTCGTGAAGCAGGCCAAGCTCGAGGCGGGCGTGCAGGGAAACCCGCTGGTGGTCGGCATGGGCAGTTCGGGCCCGCTCGACACGGAGAACAACGTCCTGCACGACCGGGACTCGCTGCCGAACCTGGTGGGGTTCAACATCGGCAAGTTCAGCCTCCACGAGCTCGGGGCCCCACTGCACCTTGAGAACGATGCAGCGTGCTTCGCGCTCGGAGAGGCGATCCACGGGGCTGGGCGGTCCAAGGAGATCGTGCTCGGCATCACTCTCGGGACCGGCTTCGGCTGCGGCATCTCGATAGGCAAGAGAATCTTCTCGGGCGCGACCAGCAACGCCGGCGAGGTGGCCTATTGCCGGGTAGGCGAGTCCGACTTCGATCACGCCTGCTCGGGGCCGGGCGTCGAGCGCCAGTATCGGCGCGCCAAGGGCACCGGCTCGGACAGGAACCTGACGGCTAGGGACATCGGCGACCTCGCCGAGGCGGGAGATGTCGACGCCACTCGCGCTTGGCAGGCCTACGGGCGGCTCGTGGGCACCGCGGTCGCGACCATTTGCTGCGTCCTCGACCCGTCGGTCGTCGTGCTCGGCGGTTCGGTCAGCCGGAGGCTGGCGTTGTTCGAGGACGCTCTGCTGAAGTCCGCGCGAGCCATGCTTCCTCCGACGTCGCGCGATGCGTTCCGAGTCGAGGTGTCGGAGCTGGGCGACGCGGCCGGGCTGACCGGAGCGGCCGAGAACGCGCGGCAGCGGCTGTGGTAAGCGACGTGACCAAGGGCGCGCGGATAGCTCTCCGATTCGCAGTCGTATAATGTAAGTGGGAGGCAGGCATGGCAAAAGGCAAGGATTCCGGAAACATCGCATGGTTCCTCGCGGGCATAACGGTCGGTGCCGTGACGGCGATCCTCTTCGCGCCGAAGTCGGGCAGGGAAGCCCGAGATTCCCTCGCCGATGCGGCATCCCGGGGCAAGGACTTCGCTGGACGCAAGGGACGGGACGTGGCGGAATTCGGTCGCGAGGTACTCGACCAAGGCAAGAGCTTCGCGACGGAAGCCCGTGACGCCGGCAAAGAGGCGGTGGATCTGGGCAAGAAGATCATTGCGGATCTTGCTCCGAAACGCGGCGACGGTTCGGCGACCGAGGCCTAGCCGCTGTGCGCGCGCCAAGGGCGGGGGCGATGGTCTCCGGAGCGGGTCAAATGGTCTAGACCGAGAGTCGGGGCGGGGCGTGGCGCAGCCTGGTAGCGCGCTTGCTTCGGGAGCAAGAGGTCCCGAGTTCAAATCTCGGCGCCCCGACCACTCCCGGCTCGACCCAACTGCCTAGAAGGCAATAGATCCGCCACGGCCGCCTTGGCGGCGGGCCGGACCCTTGCCGGATTCATCCGGCCCCGCAGCGCCCGGATCTGTCCAGGATCTGTCCACGGGCCCTCCGCCCGCGAGGAGCGCCCGTGACCGGGGAGCTCCGGGTCCACCCCTCCTCGCTCGGCGCATGGTGCCGCTGCGAGCGCCGGGCGGACTTCGAGTTCTCCCGCCCCCGGCCCCGCGGGCCCGAGCACATCGCCGGCTGGGTCGGCACCGCCGTCCACGCCCTGATGGCCGGCCAGGAGCCGCCCCCGCTGCCCGAGCCGGCCACCTACGACCACCTGACGACCAGCCCGCGGATGGCGCGGGCGCAGGCCCGGGCCATCGCCTTCGACCTGCGCGAGGCCGTCGCGCCGCTGTGCATGACACCCCTGGCGTGCGAGGTGGCCGTGCGGTCGCCGCTGGACGGAGCCGTGCTCGACGGGCGGGCGGACCTGGCCCTGCGCCTGCCGGAGACGCCCGAGCGGCCCGGCCGGGGGCCCCTGGCCCTGCTCGACTACAAGACCGGCCGCCGGGCGGACCACGCCCTGGTGCAGCTCGGGGCCTACGCTCTCGCGATCGAGCGGGCGGGCCTGTTCGACGGCGATCCCGTCGAGAGCCTGATCGTGGCCCGCCGCCCGCGCGGGCCGAAGGGCGGCCCGGCCGCGGTGGAGATCCGCCCGGCCCCGCCCGCGGTCGCCGATGCCGCCGCCCGCGTCTCGCGGGTCGCGGACGTTCTCTCGCGGCGGGCGGAACCCCTGCCGAGCCCCGGGCCTCACTGCCAGAGCTGCCCGGTGCCGGCCTGCGGGTGCGCCTCCCCGTCGCGATCCGATCGGCCAGGAGACGCCGGGCCGTAGAAGCGGCGTCCGAGAGGAATGACACAACACAAGAGCCAGACCAGGCAGTCGATGGCCCTCGCCAAGAGGGTCGTCGACACAGCCGCCAAGGACGCCGAGCCCTTGCTCGAGCGCGTCGGCATCTCCGAGAAGGCGTTCGCGCGGATCGCGCTGAACGCCCTGCTCTCCAACCCGGGCATCGCCTCGTGCGACCCGACGTCGCTGCGCCAGTCGCTGCTCGCCTGCGCCGAGCGCGGCGTGATGCCCGACGGCGCTTCCGCCGTGATCGTGCCCTACCGGCAGAGGGGGGGGGTTCTGAAGGCCCGCCTCGACATCATGATCGGCGGCCTGCTCGACATCGCCCGGGCAGCCCTACCCGGGCTGTCGATCAACGCCAAGTGCGTCTACGACGGCGACGTATTCGAATACGTCGACGGCATAGATTTGGAGCTGCGGCACGTGCCGAGCCCCTCCGCCGATCGCTCGCCCGAGAAGATCATCGCCGTCTACGCCGTGGCGCACGTGCCGCCTGCCGCGGGGATGCCCGGACCTCCGCCCGAGGTCGAAGTCCTGTTCCGCCCCGAAATCGAGCGGCGGCGGGCCATGTCGCCGTCCGGAGCGCACGGGCCCTGGGCCCACCACTTCGGCGAAATGGCCGAGAAAGCCGTCCTCCGGCTGCTACTCAAGCGCCTGCCCGTCCGCGGCATGCGTCGCAGCTTCATGGAGGACTTCGAGCCCCCCGAGGAGCTCGGCGCCGAAGACGATCCCGCCGCGGCGGAAGGCGGCGCTCCCGTCCAGACTCAGCCGGCTCCCGTCCAGCAGCAGCCGACGGTGCAGCAGCAGCCCGCGCCGCAGGCCGGGCAGGTCCAGACCCAGCCTCCGGCCGCGCCCGCGCCGCAGGCCGCGGACCCCCAGCCGCAGCAAGCCGCCCGGGCCGAGCCCCGCGCCTACGGCGACGGCCAGCCGTGGCAGGGCGAGGAGCCCCCGGCCCCCGAGGACGCCCAGCAGCTCATGGAGGAGGCCGGGTTCTGATGCGACTGATGCGACTGACCGTCAACAACGTGCTCGGCGTGTCCTCCGCGGACATCGCGCTGCCGGGCTCGAAGCCCATCGGGATCATCGGGCCCAACGCGGCGGGCAAGTCGTCCATCGCGGCCGCCCTCGCGGCCCTGCTGGCCCGCGACCCCAACCCCTTGCGCCTGGGAGTCACCAAGTCCTACATGCGCGAGGGAGCCGACTACGGCGAGGCGGCCCTGCACGAGGGGCCCGAGCCGGTCATCCAGTGGATCCTGGCCGAGAAGGGCCTGCGCGTCACCGCGCAGGCCCCCGCCCAGGCCGCGGCCGCGAGCGTGGGGCTGGTCGACTTCGTCGGCCGGCAGACGCCCCGGACCCGCACGGAGAACTGGGAGGCGATCTTCCTGCCCGCCCCGGAAACGCTGCAGGATCTCATGGCCGAGTCCCTGCGCGAGACCCTGCCCAACCCGCGCATGGTCGACGACGTCATGGAGACCCTGCGCGAGCAGGGCTGGGAAGCCGTCGAGGGCGTCTACAAGCGCAAGGCCGTCGAGGCCAAGCGCGTGTGGGCCGCCATCGCGGGCGAGCCCTACGGCAAGCGCAAGGCGCCCGCCTGGAAGCCCGTCGGCTGGCGCGCGGAGCTGGACGGCGTGACCCGCCTGGAGGCCGAGCAGGCCCTGCAGGACGCCCGCGAGGCGCAGCAGGCCATCCACGTCGCCCGGGCCGTCAGCGCCTCCCAGGCCGCGGCCGCCCGCGCCGCGGCCGAGCGGCTGCCCGCCCTGCAGGAGCGGCTCGGGCCGGTCGACGAGCGCCTGCGCAAGGCCGAGCGAGCCGAGCGGGCGATCCGCAAGGAGCTCGAAGGCGTGCGGTCGGAGGGCAAGCAGCTGCGCTCCCGGCGCGACCTGCACGACGCCGACAGGCCCCGCCGCGACGACGGCCGCAGCTGCCCCCACTGCGGGCAGCGGGTCGTCTGGGACAGCGCCCGGCGCACCCTGCTCAAGGCCGAGACGGACAGGGACTTCGCCCGGCGCGAGTCGCGCTGGGAGGCCCGCCTCAAGGGCATGGACGACCAGCTGCACGCGCTGCGGGCCAAGGCCGTGACCGTGCAGGGGCGCTTGCGCCCCGTGGCGGGCACGGCGGAGGGCATCAAGGTCGAGCGGGCCGAGCTGGCGGCCGAGATCCGCTCCGTCGAACTCACCGCCCGCGAGGCCCGCTCGCCCGTGCGGGGCGAGGGCGACGACGAGCGGGCCGCCGCGGCCGAGCAGCGGGTGCAGGACCGCATCCGCGACAAGGAGCTCGTGGCGCAGGCCGCCGACGCCGCCGACGCCCGCCGCTCGGTGGACGCCTACGCTCACGTCGCCGACACCCTCGGGCCCCGCGGCATCCGCGCCCGGGCCATGAAAGAGGGGCTCGGCAAGCTGGCCGCCAACCTGAAGGCGGTGCGCGACCGCGCCGGCTGGCCGCCAACCCGGCTGGACGCGACCTACGCGGCCTCCTTCGACGGCCGCGCGACGCAGCTGTGCTCCACGTCGGAGCAGTGGCGCGCCCAGGCGTCCCTGATCCTCGCCGTCGCCCTGACCCTGGGCGACGGCATCGCGATCCTCGACGGCGCCGACGTGCTCGACGAGACAGGACGGCTGCAGCTGTTCGGGCTGTGCGACTTCCTCTCCGAGACCCGCGGCCTCGGCACTGTCGTCTGCGCCACGGGCGAGCAGGGCCTCTTCCCCGAGCACTGGGCCGCCGTCACGGCGGGGGGCTAGAGGGAGGGGGTCCGGAGGGTGGAACTCTACGACTACCAGCGGCGGGACGTGCACCGCCTGCGCCAGGCCTTCGCCTCCGGCACGCGCTCGGTGGTCTACCAGCTGCCCACGGGCGGCGGCAAGACCGTGGTCGCGGGGCATATCGCCAGCGGCCTGGCGCGCAACGGCAGGCGGGCGCTGGTGCTGGTCCACCGGCGCGAGCTGGTCCGCCAGTTCTGCGACACGCTCGGCAAGGCCGGCCTGGCGGGCGAGTTCGGCGTGATCGCCGCCGGCCGGGCCGAGACGCCGTGGGCGCGCTTCCAGGTCGCCTCGGTCCAGTCCCTCGCCCGCCGCGCCGCGCGCCCCGCGCACAAGCCCGACTTCGTGATCGTGGACGAGGCCCACCACGCCAAGGCCCGCACCTGGGAGAAGGTCATGGCGCGCTATCCGGACTCGCGCGTGCTGGGGCTCACCGCCACGCCCGGACGGCTCGACGGCAAGCCCCTCGGGGATCACTTCGACCGCCTGGTGCAGGGGCCCAGCATCGCCGAGCTCGTCGCGCTCAAGCGCCTGGCGCCCATGCGCGTGTACTACAACCCGCACGCCGGCATGTCCGCCGAGGGCGTGCGCAAGACCGCCGGCGACTACAGCCGCAAGCAGCTGGGAGAGAAGGTGACGGCCAAGGTGGTGGCCGACGCCGCCGCGGCCTACCGCGCCTACGCCGCGGGGCTGCGCGCCGTGTTCTTCGGCGTCAACGTGCCGCACTCGCGCTCGGTCGCCGCCGCGCTCGCGGCCGCGGGGGTGCGCGCCGAGCACGTCGACGCCCGCACCGATCCCCGCCGGCGGGACCGCGCGATGGCCGAGCTGGCCGAGGGCTCGGTGCGGGTCGTCTGCAACGTCGACCTGATCTCCGAGGGCTTCGACTGCCCGGCCTGCGACGCGGTGCTGATGGGACGCCCCACCCAGTCCGTCACGCTGTACCTGCAGCAGGCCGGCCGGGCCATGCGCTACCGCGAGGGCAAGACCGCCCTGCTGCTGGACCTCGCGGGCAACGTGCAGCGGCTCGGCCTGCCCGACGAGAAGCGCTCGTGGGACCTGGCCGGCAAGGCCCAGGGCGAGACCGACGGCGGGCGCGCGAGCGCGGGCCGCAGGCAGAAATGCTGCCCGTCCTGCGCCTGCGTCTTCGCGTCCCGGCTGGACGCCTGCCCGTCCTGCGGCGAGGCGTGCGTGCCCGCCCGGCCCATCGAGGTCGAAACCGAACTGCGCGAGGCGCGGCCCGGGCAGGCGCCGTCCCGCCGCCGGCGCGCCAGCCGCGCCCGCCTGCGCGAGGAGATCGCCCGGGTCATGGCCGACGCGCGCAACCCCGAGCATCCCTTGGCCGACCCGCTGGAAGGGCTGCTGGGGATCGCCGCGGAGCGGGGCTACAAGGACGCCTGGGCCTATCGCATGGCGGAGGCGATCGGCGTCCGGTGACGGCGACCCTGTCCGCCCTGATGGCGGAGGACGGAGTGCGCCTGCGCGGCGGCGGGTCGCAGCGGTCCGCCCTCTGCCCCTTCCACGAGGACAAGACGCCGAGCCTGTCGGTGAATGTCGACAAGGGGCTCTACCAGTGCCACGGCTGCGGCGCGAAGGGCGACGCCGTGACGTGGCTCGAGCGGCGCCGCGGCCTTTCGAAGCGCGAGGCCCTGCAACGGCTCAAGCCCGACCGGGAGGCCCCGCCGGGACCCGCGGCCGGCCCCGAGCCGTCACGGCCGGGCTGGGTCTCGGAGCTGCCGCGGGACGCCGCGGCCCGGCACGAGTACTGGGTTCCGGGCGCCGCCCGCCCGGCCTTCGTGATCTGCCGCTTCGCCCCGGGCGGCAAGCGCCCCAAGTGCCTGCCGTTCTCGCCCGGCAAGCGCGATTCCGACGGGCGCGACGGCTGGCTGCGGCAGCTCGCGGTCAGCGAGAAGCGGCCCCTGTACCGCTTGCGCGAGCTGGCCGCGGCCCCGCCCCAGCGCCGCGTGATGGTCGTCGAGGGCGAGAAATGCGCCGACGCGGTGGCGGGCGCCTTCCCCCGCGTGGCGGTCGTCGCCTGGGCCGGAGGCACCAAGGCCTGGAAGAGGACCGACTGGGAGCCGCTGCGCGGCCGCCCGGTCACGCTCGTGGCCGACGCCGACGAGCCCGGCCGCAAGTGCATGGGCGAGCTCGCCGAGCGCCTGCGCTCGCTCGGCTGCCCCGACATCCGCGCCGTCCTGCCCGAGGGCTCGGACGGGCGCGACATCGCCGACGAGATCGAGGCGGGCGGGCCGCCGCGGGCCGCCGCCTGGCTCAAGTCGCTGGCCGCGCCCTGGCAGCCCCCCGCGCGCGGGAAGGCGGCCGGGAAGGCGGCCGAGGAGCCGCCGCCCGAGCCGCCCGCGGGCATCGACCGCAACGAGCATTTCGAGATCCTGGGCAACGCCGGGGACGCGATCGCGGTGCGCCTGTCCAGCCATCGCGTCCTGCACGTGGCGCGCTCGCAGCTGCTCTCCCCGGCCTGCCTCATCTCGCTGGCGGACTACCAGTGGTGGGCCGCCATGCTGCACGCGAACACGCTCACGCCCGGCGCGTGCCAGCCCGTCGGCTCGGCCCTGATCCGCGCCGCCGACCGCAAGGGCCAGGTGGACTTCGGCAAGGTCTTCGGGCGCGGCTTCGGGCGCACCGAGGAAGGCCGCTACGTGTGGCACCTGGGCGATCGCCTGCTCTGCGACGGCCGCGAGCGCGGCCTGGGCGAGCTGGGCGGGCCCGAGATCTACCTGGCAGGGCCCCGCATCGACTGCGACCTGCGGGCCGCCGCCTCGCCCGACGACCGCAAGCGCGTGGCCGACGCGGTCCTGCGCTACCGCTGGCGCAAGGAAGTGGACGCCAAGCGCTTCCTCGGCTGGCTGGCGGCCTCGGCGGTCGGCGGGGCCCTGCGCTGGCGCGCCCACCTGTGGCTCCCGGCCGCGGCGGACAGCGGCAAGAGCTGGCTGCTCAAGGAAGTCGCCCAGCGCGTGCTCGGGGGCATGTGCGTGCGCGTGGCCGACCCCACGCCCGCGGCGATGGCCCGGCGGATGCGCTCCGACTCCCTGCCCGTGCTCGTGGACGAGGCCGAGCCCGACCGCTCGTGGATGCCCGGGATTCTCGACATCGCCCGCATCTCCGCGGGAGCCGACGGCGAGCGCATCCGCGCCGACCAGGCCGATTCGGTGCAGGTCATGCAACCGCGCTTCTCCCTGCTGATGAGCTCGACGCGCGTCCCCCGGCTGCGGGCCGCCGACCAGAGCCGCTTCGAGTTCGCCTACCTGGCCGAGCAGGGGGTGAGCGACTGGCCCGCCGTGCGGCAGGGCATCGAGGGTTCCCTCGCGGGCGGCAAGGGCCGGGCGGCGCTGGCGGCCGTCGTCCGCGACGGGCGCGAGATCGCCGAGAAGGCCGGCGCGATCGCCGACGAGATGGCCACGACCGCGTTCGGCTCGCGGCCGTCCGCGATCGCCGGCGCTCTCACCGCCGGCTGGCAGTGGTGGTCCGGCACCGACGAGTGGGTCGCGCCCGATCTCGAGACCGTCATGCAGCCGCGGGCCTCCGCCGACGCCGGCGAGGCCCTGCGCGAGATCGTCACCTCCACCGTGCGCAGCTCCGGCGGCGCCGAGCTGCCCGTGCTGAGCCTCGCCCTGTCGGAGCACCGGGACAAGATCCGCGAGGCCGCCGACCACGGCGTGCGCATGTCCGCGGAAGGGGACGCCCTGCAGGTCGCCCCCGGCCACCCCGGCCTGGCCCGCCTGCTGCGGCGCGGCGACCTGCGCGGCGTCCAGGTCAGGCGCCTGCTGCTGCAGCTCGACGGGGCTTCCTACAAAGGCCCGCCCGTTCGGTTCGGCCAGCTGCGCCTGCGAGCCGTGTCCGTCCCCGAGGAATCCTGCCGCAAGCACGGCATCGAGCTGCGCCCGGAGGGGCGCCCGGACGAGGAGGACATATGAGCCGCGAGAGAGACGCGGGCAAGCGCGAGACGGCCCGCGAGCGGCGCGAGCGAGAGCGGCGCTGGGGCGAACTGCGGAAGTGGCTGCGGGGCGCCTACCGCGCCGGCGAGCCCGGCCGGGACGCCGTGCCGGAGCGTCACCGGCGCTTCGAGATCGTCCGCGGGATGGTCGCCGAGCTCGAGGCGCTGGAGCTGACCAACGCCTGCCGGGCGATGGCGGCGGACCTGCCCGGGCCGATCGATCGCGGCTACGACGGGTCGGACTTCCGCCGGCTGTGCCTGGGGCGACCGGACTTCGCCCGCGTCGGCGCGTTCGTCGACCTGCTGCGCCGGGACCTGGCGGGCGCCCGTCTCAAGCCGGCCGGCACGCGCTTGCGGGGCCTGATCGGCGGCGTTCCCGCCGCGGACTCGCGCCCGGAGCCCGACGGGGAAGGCCGCCGCTGGTGCGTCTTCCTCACCCAGCGCCCGGCGCCCGAGCCGGCGCTGCCGCCCCTCGGGACGCTCTACGTGCCGGACCTGGAGACCTGCCTGGCCCCCGAGATCGGCGCGGCCGCGGTCTGGCCCGAGCGCCTGCGCTGGGGCTACGCGCCCGCGGTCAGGGGCATCGACGAGGACCTGTGCTTCCTGCTCGAGGGCCGCGCCGACAGCGAGGGCGGCGAGCCCGACTGGGCCCTGCACGCCGCGGGGAGCGTCCTGCTTGCCTGATTTCCTCGGAGAGCGGGCCTTCCAGGAGGCCGTGCTGCAGCTGGCCCGGCTGCACGGCTGGCTCGCCTACCACACTCACGACTCGCGCCGCAGCCAGGCGGGCTTTCCCGATCTGGTGCTCGTGCGGGGCCAGCGCGTCGTGTTCGCCGAGCTCAAGTCCGCCAGGGGGCGCGTGCGCCCCGCGCAGCGCGTCTGGCTCGACCGGCTCGAGGCCGCCGGAGCCGAAACCTACCTGTGGCGGCCCTCCGACTGGGACGGGAGCATCGTCCCCGCGCTGGCGGGAGAACCGGCATGCCGGGAAGCGGCGGCCTGACGCCGCCGAGAGAGAGGAACCGAGAAAATGCAACCGAACGTCACCGGACCGAGCCGCAAGAGCGTGCTGGTCGCCTACCACGGGCACTGCTTCGACGGCGCGATCAGCGCCGCCGTCCTCACCGAGGCCGTCCATCGCGAGCTCGGCCAGGACGCGACCTGCGCCTACCTGCCGCGCGCCTACGTCGACCCGCGGCCGCTGCCCGCGCACGGCTTCTCCGCGAGCGCCGTGGTCGACTTCCGCTGGACGCCCGACCCCGCGCTCGCCTGGTGGTTCGACCACCACGAGACCAGCTTCTCCGACGGGCCGGACGGCTACGCGCAGCGGGCGGAATACGAGATACGCAAGGGGGAGCGGCCCGGCCGCTTCGCCTGCGATCCCTCGGCCCCGAGCTGCGCGGGCCTGATCGCCCGCGCCCTGGGCGTCGCCGGCCCCCAGTGGGAAGAGCTGGTGCATTGGGCCGACCTGTGCGACACGGCGAGCTACGAGTCGGCGGACCAGGCGCTCGACACGGACCTGCCCGCGCTGCAGGTCCGCCTCTACCTGAAGCATGCCCGGCCCGGCGAGCAGAGCTCGGTGATCGCGGCCCTGCGCGCCGAGGGGCTCGGCGGCTGCGCCCGCGAGATCGCCGCCACCGAGCGCTTCGCCGCCATGCGCCGCCGGCAGCTGCAGGCCGACAGCGACGCGGAGAAGGCTTGCGAGCTGCGGGGCTCCGTCGCCTTCGCCGACGGAGCCGGGGGCCGGCACGGCTTCTCGCGCTACGCGCCCTACCGGCGCTTCCCCGAGGCGCTCTTCAGCGTGCAGACCTGGAGCGGCCCCGAGAAGTTCGGCGTCTCGCTCGGCGCCAACCCCTGGGCCCGCGGCAAGGCCCCCGGCATCGACCTGTCGGCCGTCGCCAGCCGGCACGGCGGCGGCGGCCATCGCGACGCGGCCGGCCTCTCCAAGGACACGCTCGTGGAGTGTCGCGCCGCGGCCCTCGCCTGCCTGCAGGAGATCAACCGCAGATGCCGCGACCGCTCGTGACCTTCGGCGATTCCGCTCCCCTGGGCGGCGCCGACGACAATAGCAAGAGCGAGTGGATCGCGGGCATGGTGTCCGAGTGCCTCGGCGCGGCAGCCCTGGCGGCCGTCGCGTCCCAGGTCGGCATCGACCCGGACAGACCCTCCGACCGGACAAGGGCCGTCGCGATCGTGCAGCGGGTGATTTCCTGCCAGATGAGCAGCCTGCTGTGCAGGAACTGAGCGCGACGGCCGCCCCCGCGGACGGCCCCGCGGACGGCCCGGAGGCCGCGGCGGACCCCCCGCCGCGGCCCGACCCCGCGCTCCTCGCGACGCTCTGCCCCGCCTGCGGGACGGCGCTGCGACCGAGGGGCTGCATGCTGCTCTGCCCGCTCTGCCCTTACTTCCAGAGCTGCGCGGAGTTCCACTGACGGTTCGGGTATACGACTTCTTCGCTGGCTGTGGCGGTGCAAGCTGCGGTTTTCAAGCCGCGGGCATGGAGATCGCGTTTGCCCTGGATCACGATGCGGATGCGAAGGGGAGCTTCGAAGCCAACTTTCCCGATGCGCATTTCGAACTTGCGGATATCCGCAAGGCAAGTCTCCAGGCGATCCGGAGCCGGGTAGAGGCAGAAGGGTCCAAACCGGTGCTGTTCAGCGGATGCGCACCGTGTCAGCCCTTCACGCAACAGAATACGACACGACCGTTGCCGGATCGAGACGAGCGCGTGCCACTGCTTGCCTGCTTTGCGCGCTTGGTGGAAGTTTGCCGCCCGGATCTCGTTTTCGTGGAAAACGTTCCGGGTTTGCAGAAGCTCGACGCGAACAGTCAGCCTTTCGGCGGTTTCCTGAGCCGACTGGACGGAGCGGGTTACAAAATGGACTACCGTCCCATCACGCTCGCCAAGTACGGCGTACCGCAGAGCCGCCGCCGGCTCGTCCTGGTCGGGAGCCGCCACGGTGCGATCCATCTGCCCGATGAGACGCACGGGCCGGGAACGTCGTGCGAGCGATACACCACGGTCCGGGACCGGATATCCCATCTTCCGCCGCTACGGGCTGGCGCTGCGCACAGGAAGGTTGCGAACCACAGAGCGGCAAATCTCTCCCCGCGCAACCTGGAGCGCATCAAGGCGACGCCGGAAGGCGGCGGCAATCGGGACTGGCCGGAACATCTGCGACTCCAATGCCACAAGGGTTTCTCAGGCTATAGCGACGTCTACGGCCGGATGTCGTGGGACACGCCCGCATCGGGGCTCACCACACGATGCACAAGCTACTCGAACGGCCGCTTCGGCCACCCGGAGCAGCACAGGGCCATCAGCGTTCGAGAAGCGGCTTGCCTGCAGACGTTCCCGGAGGACTTCGTTTTCGAGGGGAGCATGGCGTCGATGTCGAGACAGATCGGCAACGCGGTCCCTGTCCGCTTGGCGGAGCTGATCGGCCACCGGTTCATCGAGCATCTGAAGGATGTGGGAAGGCTCTCCTGATGGGCGAGGCGCCGAGGACGACCAGGTCAACCTTCATGAGGTGACCTCCTTTCTAGCGGAACGATCCGCCATGCCCGCAAACCTGAGTTACATCCACTATCGAATCGGATGCTTAGGAGTACCACTTAAGCAGGGAAGCATACCCCTTTGGGACATACTTCCTGTTCGGGATCAAGTCCTCCACATCCTCGCCCGTCCGAAGGCGGCGAAACAGCTTGTCGGCCCTAACCTCTTCCCGGGGGCCGCCATCTGAAGCGTGCGGGTAGAACACCGCTCCGTCTATCCTACGGCACGTCAAATCGAAATGACGTGCAATGTCACGAGCTAATAGATCTAGATCTTGCCCGTACTCGCGATCGAATACCCCCTCAGGGATATGATCTACGCGAGCCATCTCGCTCGCGTAGTATCTCTCTACGCGCAGTTCCCTACCGCAGGGCCTTACGTCCGCGATAGGAATAGGATGATTGATCCGAACGCTGGAAATTAGGTTATCCCCATGTATGGGCGGCTTGTACAGACATATCTCGTTCATAGGCCGCACTGAAACAAAGAAGTCCCCTGCCGCTTCCGAGACCTCGTAGCTCTGGATATGACTCCAGAAGCCCATCTGGGTGTACCGATACACCCTGTAGTATGCTCCGGACTCGTCATACTTCTTCTTCTTCATGTGATTCCTCCCTTCCCACGATGTAGAAGGTCACGGGTACTGTGATCTTCTCTGGCTCGTTATGGAACTTAATCTGGGGGCCCTCGAAGCCCGTCAGATCTTCGTAGAGAGCCTGTGAAGCGGCCGTGAAATAGCCGTCGTCACAGCTCCGGTAGCGTATCACCATTCCTCCGGCCTCGTTATACGCCAGCCTAAACTGGCGCACGAGAGACCGTGCGATCTCTAGAGGCTCGTGCCTCCAGAGACGCTTGACTGCCCACTGAGAGTGGTACTCAATGGGCAGCTCGCAGGAGGCGTAGTACCTCTCTACGAGCAGTTGTCGGCCCGCCGCCCGGAAGCAGGCTATCGACTTCTTTAGGTCGACCTTCAGGGGCGTCTCTGCGCCCCTCTCCATAGTGAACACCCGTAATGGGTCTTCATCGTCCGGAACGACATACACAACGTATGTCGGCCCGACTCGTCTTTCCATTTCGAACTTCATGCTTCTCCTTTCATTAGTAAGGTAAACTCCCTCAAGACGTTACCCTTGCCTATGCCTACTAACAGGTCCGACGGCTCGTTGCCTGTTAGTAGCCACTCGTAGAGCTTAATAGCCCTTATCTCATCCCAAGCGCTGGGCTCGGGAAACTTTTGATAAGACACCATGCCCTTGATCTTACTGCACGACATATCGAAACGACGTGCGATGTCTCTACATAGAGTATCCAAATCGCCCCCGTAATCGCTCTCGTAGCGCTCCTTGGACATGTACTCCAGCGGATCCCACTCGCCCGCGTAATGATACTCTATACGGAGCCTGTTACTACACGACCTAACATCCGCTAGACAGAACGAGTATTTCATGTGGCCCTTAGGGACCGTAGGATCCCCCTCGAGGCCCATCCGATACATAGGTATCGTAGTAATCGGAGCTACTATGAGGAAGAAGTCCCTCCCCAGCTTGTCGATCTCGTACTTACTAAGATACTTGTATTTGTATTTCATTTATTCTCCTTTTAGGGTACGATACTCACTCAGGAGCGCGTCCCTGGCTACAGGCAAGTCCGCAACTTCCCTGCCCATACTCAGACGTTGATACAGCTTGCTAGCATATATCTCGTCGTCGTAGGAGTAGAGAATCATGCCTGCTATCCTCCGACACGTTATATCGAAGTGACGTATGACGTCCCTGACCAGGACGTTCATATCGCCCTCGAAGCATTTATTGAATGCCCTCTCGGGCAGATACTCGATGGGTGCCTTCTCGCTCGCGTAGTTGCGCTCCACGCGAATCTGATGACCGCAAGGCCTTACCTCGCCGATATGCAGTTCCTTTTCCACGTATCGGCTAGGAATTTCGGGCCTGCGCCCTATCGGGGCGTAGACTGCCACCTTGCCGAGAAGAAGGACCTCTATATTGTAAATGTCGTAATAGGTGTCCCGCCTAATCCGGTACTTCTCTACGTAAGCCCAGAGATTCAGCACGTCGTACCTCATCAGCCGATACATGGCTGTCGTGATACCGTACTTCTCGGCAGCTTCCTTGGGCTGCCTCTTGTTTTCGAGGTCACTCAAGGTCGGGCCGGCGGTCGCCGATAGCATCGTCGTCATCTGAAATCCCTAAGGTTAGAGGCGCCCGGACTAAGCCCGGGCGCCTCAGGTGACCTACAGCGTCACCTCTTGAATTTGGTAGGCCTTGAGGCCCGCCATGTACTGGCGGACCTGCTGGGCGTTGAGTTCGGTGCCCCGGAGCTCCGGGGGAACCCGGAGCACCAGTTCCGTGTGACTCGCGGTAAGCGCCGCGAGTCCCACGGGAAGCACGCCTAGGGTGTGCTTGTCCTTCAGGTCGCCCGCCGTAGCGTGGGCGACCACGGGCGTGTCCGGGGACACGCCGAAGTCCTCGACGAGGACTGTAAGCAGCGCCGGGTGGCGCGTGATGATAAGGTCAAACTGCATGTGCTGACCTCCTTTCCTGTATACAGTATACCACATCGTGGAGGTCTGTCAATAGGTATTTAGCCCGTATGCCGATTTTTTTCAAATATTTCTCCGGGCCTGCCTGGCGCTAGGCGCCCCGGCCCGCCAGGGCCCGCCCTATGCGTATCGGGAGCGGGGCAACTATCGCGGCATCTCGGCCGGCTCGCCCGGCCAGCCCGCGCGGAACCTGCGCAGCGCCGCCTCGTGCGCGTCCAGGGCCGCGGCCAGCCCGGTCGCCGTCTTCGCCGTCTCGGGGTCCAGCGTCGCGATCGCTCGCGTGACCGCCCACGCGATCACGTCGCTCGCCGGCCGGTGCGCCCAGTGCGGCCCCAGGCGCGCCGTCAAGTCCGCTAGCAGGTCCATGCACGGCTGCGTGACACGCACCTGCTTGGCGCCGTAGCGCTTCTTCGGGGCCGGCTCGGCGGTGCGGGAGCTCTCCGTCGTCATGCCTACAGCCTACCACGCCGAGGGCGGCTGTCAGTTAGGAGCGAGCGTACCGCGCGACGCCCCCTCCCCGCTCGTCGTGCATGGGGGCGGGCAGGACAGCTGGCAGGACCAGCAGATGGTACGCTCTGGCCAGCACCGCCAGCCGCGCCGACAGCCCCTCGCTGAGTCGAGCGTCCTCCCGGACGATCTCCAGGACGATGCGATCCCTGGTGTCCTGCTCGCCCAGACCGCGGTCGTCGCGCCACTCGGCGTCTGGGCTTAGCCCAGACGCCAGGAGCAGCTGCTCAAAGGAGTCCGGGATTTCGGGCTTGAGCCTCGTGGCCACCAGGCCTACCGGGCTCAGCGCGATGTCGGCCGGCAGCTCGATGACCTGCCGCGCCGCCGCCAACGCGTATTCGTGCTCTGACGCGAGCACGATGCGGCGGTCGAAATAAGCGTCTTGCTCCTCCGAGGCAGCGGCCGCGCGCTCAATGCAGCGCTCGGCCTCGGCCCTGCTCCGGTGGCGGATGCCGCAGCATCCGCTCACCCTGCCGAGGCAGGTGTATGTGGGCTTGGGATAGGTCATGGTGTCTCCTCCTGGCCGGCGCGACCGGCCTCTCTCATCGTCCGCGCGGGACCTGCCCGCACGCGTAGTACTGCGCGACGGCCCCCCGCCCGGCCAGCAGGTGCCGCGAGTAGCGGGCGGGCATGTCGGGCGAGGACCACCGCCCGGCCTGCATGACGGCGGGCAGGTCCGCCCCGTAGGCCACCAAGTCCTGCGCCATGCCCACCCGCGGAGAGTGGCCCGAGTAGCCCGCCCCCAGGCCGGCCGCCTGGCAGGCCGCGGCGATGCGGCGGCAGATCTGCCGCGCCCCCAGGCCGAATACCGTCCCGCGCGGCGTCTCCGGACGGATCGCGGCCAGCGCCGCGGCGGCCTCGGGACCGAGGTACAGGACCGCCCCCCGCCCCGCCTGGTCCGTCTTCGATCGCCTCACCGTCAGACGCGCCGACCCGTCCGTGTAGGTCTCCACGTCGCCCCATCCTAGCGCCGCGGCCTCGGACCGCCGCAGCATGGCGTCTCGCATCACGCGGCAGAGCGCGATGTCCACCCGCCCGCGCCGCTCGGCCCTCCGCGGCGTCTCCCGACTGCCCCCCCGCCCCCGCCGGGGCTTGGTCGCGGTCGCGACAACGAGCTCGAGCGCCGCCGCGTCCAGCGGCCGCGCCTGCGCGCTGTCGCTGCCGATCTTGCGCGCGGCCATCGCGAGCGCCGCCCGCACGGTCTCGCTGTCCGACGGGTCGGGCGATCCAGCCAAGCGGTGGGCGGCCCCGACCGCCGCCACCGCCGCCCGCAGCGTGGGCATCGAGGCCGAGGCCGAGCGCGCCAGCACGTGCTCGGCCAGGGAAGCCGAATCGGCCGGCAGGGGCGTCCGCCCCGACAGCCAGGCCCACGTTTCCCAGGCCCGCCACTGGCCCGCGTACAGGCGGGCCGTGGCCGGGGCGAAGCGCTCGGCGAACCGCGCCTCCGCCCCGTGGCCGGGGCGCGGCGGCGTCACGGAAAATGTCCGAGCCGCCGCAGCGTTTGCAGCGAGTCGGCGTACCGCCGCTCGAGATCGGCAGCGGCCTCGGGCTCGTCGGAGAGCCGCCGCGGCGGCTCGAGCTCGTCCGCGGGTACGACGACGCGCTCGCCGTACCCGCCCTGGTCGGCGCAGCTGCGCCAGTGGCGATTGACGCAGCGCTCGGCCGCGGACTTGGTCCGGTGGCGGATGCCGCAGCATCCGCTCACCGGCCCAAGGCAGGTGTAGGTGGGCTCGGGATAGGTCATGATGGATGGCCGCGCCGCCGGAGCTCCGCGAGGTACCGCAGCTCGTCCTCGTGCTCCCTCGCGAGCACCACCTGGCGGTCGCCGAAGCACCCATGCGAGGCGAGACGGCGCTCGTCTCGCTCGATGCAGCGCTCGGCGGCGGCACGGGAGCGGTGCCGGATGCCGCAGCATCCCCGCACGCTCCCGACGCACGTGTAGGCGTGACGCTCGCTCCATAGGCGCGAGATCTCGCGATCGCGCGCCGCCGCGCTGCGCGCCTCGGTCGGCTCGAGCGCGGAAAGGTCGACCGGCCCGCTAATCTCGTAGTCCCAGTCGACCTCTACTAGGCCGTCTGAGAGGGATGCGAGGATCGTGCCGCCGGCGCAATCCTCGCGGTCCGGGTCAATTAGCAGTACGCATTGCCCCTCGGTCATGGTGTCTCCTCCTGGGAGGCGGCGCGACCCGCCTCCCGCATAGTCGGCCCGGGCGGCGCCCACAGCGGGCCGTTGCGCGTGCACGAGTAGTACCGCGCCCGGCCCGCCTGCTCGTGCGGTCGTGGTAGCACCAGCAGGTGATACCCGGCCGCACGCACCGCCAGGCGGGCCGGCAGGCCCTCGCGATCGTCCTCTCGTAGGATCTCGAGGACGTGCGTGCCGCGCACGTCCTCGAGCAGTACGCCCATGTGGTGGTCGCACCACATGGTGGCCGGGTGCAGGCCAGCCGCGTGCAGCTGCTGGTGCACCATCGCCGGGATTTCGTGCCCGGTGAGCACGAGACCCACCGGGCTCAGGTCGATGTCGGCCGGCAGATCGATCCGCTGCCGAACGGCCGCGATCGCGTCGCCGTGTCGCTCGGCGATCACGATCCGGCGATCGTACCAATCGCCGGGAGCAACGACCTCGCTGCTCTCGATGCAGCGGTCGGCCTCCTCGTGGGTCCGGTGCCGGATGCCGCAGCATCCGAGCACCGGTCCGACGCAGGTATATGTGATCGGCGGAAGGAGCTCCTCGTGCTCCTCCGCCACCACCACCTGGCGATCGCTGTGCCGGCCCAGCGAAACTTCGCCGTCCGAGTCGTAGCGCACGCAGCGGTCGGCCTCCTCGTGGGTCCGGTGCCGGATGCCGCAGCACCCGCGCACCGGACCAACGCATGTATAGGTGGTCATGGTGTTCCTTTCCTCCCGTACAGTACCACATCGTGTGGTACTGTCAATGTCCAGCCAGTCCGCCTGGTCCAGCAGCACGTGGACCAGGCTGCGGATTGTCGCAGCGGGTATCCACTCGCTGCGCGAGATCCTCTCGGCCGCCTCGCGGGCCTCGCGGGCTTCGGCCCGCAGCCCGTCCGGCGTGGAGCGGGTCCGGCCGAGCCGCGCCCTGGCCGTCTCGGGGCGAGCCGCGGGTCGCGGCCCGGCGATGCCGGCGAGGCCGAGCCCGACGGCGGGCCCGGCCAGGATTCCGGCGGCGACCGCCGCGCTGCCGGCCGCGAGGGCGGGCAGCATGTAAACCCCCCAGATCGCGTCCGCGGCTGCGAGCGCGTCGGGCGTGGCGTAGGCTGTCCCACCAGGCTGTCATACCTACAGCATACCACATCGTGGTCTCATGTCAATAGGTATTTAGGTATATTTCTGGTTTTTTCATAAATATTTCCTAGTGTCATCGGTTTTCCCGGAGTTCGGCCGGCACCGTGTATATACACGGCCGGCTCACGGGCGGATTCGGCGGATTCGGCAGGCCATCGCAGTCTGGGCCGGCGCCGGCCGAACCGGATGGCGGGGCGCTGGCGCGGCGGTGGGGCGTGAGGGGCAGCTGCGAGATCGGCGGGCGCGGCGACGGATTGGAGCCGCGTTGGCGCTGTCGCTGGGGCTGGGGCGACTCAAGTGACCGATAGTGTGCGTTATCGGTCATTTAGGTCGGTAGTTTTCTGCCGGCCGGCCGAGAGCGGAAAGCGAAAGCCGACCGAGGGGGGGGGCAGCAAATCAGAGGGCCCGGGGACCCCCAACGACCGATGGTCCCATCGGCCCGTTGCTGGTATACCTTATCCGTAGGAGCGGACGCGGGCCAAAAGGTCGGCGTTTTTGAGGAGGAGAGAAAAAAAAGATGCGAAACATGCGCGAGATCGGGCGCGTGAGGCTGCCGGGGGAGAAGCGAGTCCGGCTGTTCGACGAGAAGCGCGATCCGGGCATGGTGTTCCGGGGCCTGCTGGCGGGGTACAAGGCGGACCAGATCGCGGCGATGCTGGGCATCGAGCTGTCGACGCTGAACCGCTGGATGGATGAATTCCCGGAACTGCGGGAAGCGCGGGCGCAGGCGCTGGCGGCTGACGCGGAGGTGGTGCAGTCGCTGCACGACCAGGCGGTGGGGTACGTGGACGAGAAGACCGGGCGGCGCAAGGGCGCCTCGGTGGTGGCGGCGATCTTCTGGCTGAAGGCGCGGCAGGGCTGGCAGGACGACCAGCGGCTGGCGTCGAAGCGGCCGGTAGCGGAGATGAGCGCGGGCGACGTGGGGGCTCTGGCGCAGGAGATTCTGGACCAGATCGAGGCGCGGACGGGGGGGCCCGGCCGCAAGGCGGGGGGCCCGGCCCTCATCGAGGAGGGGGAGGGCCGTCCGGGATTCTGAGGGCGAGGAGGGCGTCGGAGCCTTCCTCGCGGAAGTTGCGCCAGCGGGCGAGGAGGATCAGCTGGCAGGGGCCCGGGATGGTAGAGCGTCCGTGCTCCCAGGAGGCGACGGCCCTGTCGGGCTCGATGGAGTGGAAGCCGAGGGCGCGTCCGAGCTGGATGCGGGAGAGGCCGAGATCCGCGCGCAGCGAGCGGATCTGGCCGGGCGAGAGGACGGGCGTGACGTCCGCGGAGGTGGGGCGGGAGATGCGGCCCCTGCGCTCTTCGTCGGGCGGCGGGGTGGAGCCGGAGTGACGCTTGATGAAACGCACTGGCTGTTAGGGAATTATATCGGATAGTGCCCAAACAGCAGACTGTCGAGCGCGCGGTGCAGGATCTGCCAGAGCAGGCGGATCTGGCCGTCCACCACGCAGACGCACCGGCCATCGTCGTCCATCTTGACCTGGACCTCGAACGGCTCAATGGGTGGGTTCAACCGCTCGCTGTCGATCCTGATGACCCCGTTGACCAGCCGGAATCGCACCGAGTAGGTCTCTCCGATGCAGATGCGCCGCACGGTGAAGGCCGCTGGCGTGCTGCCCGGTGCAGACGCCCGGAAATCCAGCGTCCCGGCGTTCGGTTGCTCCGACCGCGTCTCGACGTTGACCTCTGCGAGTCCTCGCAGATCGTTGAAGACACTGCCGGCGGTGCAGGCGAAGCGGGCAGAGACCCAGTCGAAATCGGGGGCCTTCAGACTCATGTCGAGATTTTATCACATAGTGCCCGGAAACCGCTTGACACCCTGACACGGGCACTAGCGGAGCCACGATTCGTAAAACTTCTGTTTTCTGTTCGTATGAGTGTGCCTGAATCTTTGTGAAGACCGACTGCCTCTGAAAGCGTGACACTTTTTGTGCCACCTGAGACGTTGGAAACAAAGGACTTAGTAGTTAAGGGCGTGCCGGCCTGATCTCTCGCACTTGGCCTTACGCCGGCAAAGGCAAGTGACACTTTCCCTTGCGGCGCTATGTATCAGCTCTATCGACACGCTGTCACAGAGTGTAAACAAAAACACTTCGGTTTTTTGTTCGCATGAACTTCGTAAATGCCGACAGCCTATGGAGGAAATACGGAAATCAATACTAATGAAGATAAAAAATTAGACGAATATATGTCACCTAAATCGCTGGAAATAAACGACTTCTAGCCAAAAGCGTGACAAGTGTGACAAGTGTGACAAAAAGTGTGACACCGTCCGTGACACTTAATCCCTTGGAAACAAAGTATTTAGTAGTAGTAGTAGTAGTATGTCACGGTTGTCACACAAAATATGCCCCCCCTGTACGCGCGCGCCCGCGCGGGCGCGCAGACGCGCATGCGCGCATGTCGTGAAGGGCATATTTTGGCGTGACAAGTGTGACGGGACCTAGAGTTCGCGTTTCCAGAGATTAAGTTCTTTGTTTCCAATGGCTTCATCGAAACGAAAAGTGTCACACTTTTTGTCACACTTGTCACACCTCGGCCAACCCGGCGCACTCGGCGGCTCGCCGCCGTCCTCCAGCCGTCTCCGGGGCGGGCGATAATGGCCATTGATGCAGGGAGCGGCCATCGCGGAGACGGCGGAGCGTTTGGCGCGGGCGGCGCGGGACGCGGAAGCGGTGGGGCGGCTGGACGCGCCCGCGCGCGAGCGTCTGGGAGAGGTGCTGTCGGAGCTGGGCAAGCTGAGCAAGGGGGGGCGGTACTTCCGCATGTACCCCGGGACGGGCAAGCTGTCGCGGCACGCCTACGCGAAGCACCTGGAGCATTTCCGGGCGGGGGCGTGGGCGCGCGAGCGGGCGGTGATGGGGGGCAACCGGACGGGCAAGACGGAGATGGCGGCCTACGAGATGACGGCGCATCTGACGGGGCTGTACCCGGACTGGTGGGAAGGCCGGAGGTTCGACCGCCCGGTGCAGGCGTGGGCGGTGGGCAAGACCAACGAGACCACGCGGGACATCGTGCAGGAGAAGCTGTTCGGGCCGGTGCGCAAGGACTCGCGGGGGCAGAACCGGCTGTCGGGCGAGGGGATGGTGCCGGCGGAGCGGATCGCGCACCAGTCGGCGAAGTTCCGCTCGGGCTTCAACGCGCTTTTGAACGAGGTGGACGTGCTGTGGCGGGACTCGCGCACGGAGCGCAGCCTGCTGACCCTGAAGAGCTACGAGCAGGGGCGGGGCTCGTTCGAGGGCACGGCCAAGCACGTGATCTGGCTGGACGAGGAGCCTCCGGACGACGTGTACGGGGAGTGCGTGATCCGCACGGGCACGGTGGACGGGATCGTGTACCTGACCTTCACGCCCCTGGAGGGGCTGACGGACGTGGTGCTGAACTTCCTGCCGGACGAGTTGCGGCCGCCGGACCCGGACGCGCGTCCGGGCTGGTAGCGGGGCCGGGAGCGGGGCCGGGAGGTAGGGCGAGATGCCGCGGGTCGGGGGGAGCCGCTACACGACGCAGGTGGGCTGGGGGGACGTCCCGCACCTGGCGGAGAAGACCAAGCGGGAGATGCTGTCGGCGACGCCGCCGCACCTGCGGGGCGCGCGGGTGCGCGGGGAGCCGGTGCTGGGGGTCGGGCGCATCTACGACCTGGACGTGGATTCGATCACGGTCGATCCGTTCCGGGTGCCGGACGCGTGGACGCGCTGCTTCGCGCTGGACACGGGTTGGAACCGCACGGCGTGCCTGTGGCTGGCGCACGACCGGGACGCCGACTGCGCGTACCTGGTGTCGGAGTACTACCAGGGGCGCAAGCCGGTGCAGCTGCACGCGCTGGCGATCAAGGCCCGCGGGGCGTGGGTGCCGGGGGTGATCGACCCGTCCTCGGCGGGCGCGACGGTGAAGGACGGCGAGTCGGTGATGGAGAGCTACGCCCGCTGCGGGCTGGCGATGCACCCGGCGGACAACGCGGTGAGCGCGGGCATCGAGGAGTGCTACGATCGCATGCAGACGGGGCGGCTGCGGGTGTTCCGCACGCTCCAGTACTTCCGCTTCGAGTTCGGCATCTACCGCCGCGACGAGAGGGGGCGCGTGGTGAAGAAGCACGACCACCTGATGGACTGCATGCGCTACGGCCTGCGCAGCGGCCTGAGGGTGGCCCGCACGCGCCGCTCGCAGGAGCGGGCGGCGGCGGGCTGGGGCGCCCCGGCGGTGGCGGACCGCGTGGCGGGCTTCTGATCCGATGCGGCCGGACGAGCTGCCCGCGGCGCGGCCGGACCCGCCCGAGCCGTCGGCCGGGTCGCAGCTGGCGCAGGAGCTGCAGGAGCTGGCGGCCGAGCAGGCGCGGCGGCGGCGCTCTATCGAGGAGCGCTGGTACCGCGACACGCGGCAGTACTACGGCCACTACGACGAAGGCACCGAGAAGCGGCTTGCGGAGACGAAGGGCGCGAGCCGCCTGTTCGTCAACCTGACGCGGCCCAAGACGCGCGTGATGCGCTCGCGGCTGGCGGACATCCTGTTCCCTTCCGACGAGGCCAACTGGAGCGTCGAGGCGACGCCGGTGCCGGACATCGAGGGCGTGGCGGAAGAGGAGATCGAGCGGGGCGGCATGGAGGCGGCCCGGGCGGCCGCGGAGGAGCGCGCCAAGGCCATGTCCGAGCTGGTGGCCGACCAGCTCGAGGAATGCGGCTACGCCGAGGTCGGGCGGCGGGTGGTGGAGCAGGCCTGCAAGCTGGGCACGGGCGTGTGCAAGGGGCCGTTCGCGCGCTCCGCCGAGAAGTCGGAATGGGTCGAGAGCGAGAGCGGCTGGTTCATGCGGCGAACGCCCGCGACGGCCCCGGCCTTCGAGTTCGTGGACGTGTGGAACTTCCTGCCCGACATGGACGCGGAGAGCGTGGAGGACTGCGAGTTCGTCTTCGAGATCCATCGCATGACCAAGCGCAAGCTGCGGCGGCTGGCGCGGGTGCCGGGCTTCCTGGGCGAGGAGATCCGCTCGCTGCTGCTGGAGCAGCCGCAAGGCGGGGAGCTGGCGGAGGGCATGCGCGACCTGCGGCTGATCGGCGAGCACGCGCTGGAGGACGGCGAGACGCGGCGCTACTGGGTGCTGGAATACCACGGGCCGGTGCCGGCGGGGCGGCTGCGGGCGCTGGCGCGGCGGCACGGCGACGCCGAGGTGGCGGCGAGCCTGGAAGCGGACGACCCGCTGGACATGACCGAGGCGGTGATCTGGTGCTGCCAGGGGCGCGTGCTGCGCTACGGCGTGCATCACCTGGACTCGGAGGCCCCGCTGTACTCGGTCTATCGCCTGGACCCCGCCGACGGGGGGCTGTTCGGACACGGCATCCCGGCCCAGATGCGCGACCCGCAGTCGGCGCTGAACGCCGCCTGGCGCATGTGCATGGAGAACGGCGGGCTGAGCGGCGTGCCCATGTTCGTGGTGGACCGCGCCAGCATCCAGCCGGCCGAGGGCGGCTGGGAGATCGCCCCGCGCAAGGTGTGGTACCGCGAGGGCTCGGGCGACCGGGCGGGCATCGAGGCGGTGCGCATCGACGGCAACACCGACAACCTGGTGCGCATCATCGAATACGCCAGCCGCTTCTGCGACGACGAGACCAACCTGCCGCTGATCGCGCAGGGGGACCAGGGCGCGCAGGTAGCCCAGACGGCGCACGGCATGAGCCTGCTGGTCAACGCCGTGAACATAGTCTTCCGCAACGCGGCCAGGGCCTTCGACGCCGAATTCACCCTGCCCAACATCCGCCGGCTCTACGAGTGGAACATGCAGTTCGGGCCGGACGTCGTGAAGGGCGACATGCGCGTCAAGGCGAGGGGGTCGAGCGTGCTCATGCTGCGGGAGCTGCAGGCCCAGAACCTGCTGATGATCCTGAACCTGGCCGCGAGCAACCCGCTGCTGTCGGACATGGTGCGGGTGCCGCAGCTGGCCCGGCGCCTGTTCGCGGCCCTGCAGGTGCCGGGCGGGGAGGCCGTGCTGAGCGACGAGGAGCTGGGCGAGCTGGCGCGGGCGCGCGCCGAGCAAGGCGGGTCCGACCCCGAGCTGGAGGCCAAGCTGCAGCTGGAGCGGGCGCGCGTCCAGGGGCAGCTGCAGCTGGCCGAGATGCACAAGCAGACCGAAATCCTGCGGCTGGCCGCGCAGCAGGAGACCACCGTGGCGCGCATCCAGGCGGATCTGGAGAAAGCGCGGCTGACCACCGGCAGCAAGGAGCGCCTGACGGCGGCGGAGTTCGCCGTCAAGGAGCGCCAGGGGAGCGGCATATGATCGACCCGTCGTCGGGCACCTGGGATGCCGTGGCGGCCCGCGCGGGGCGCCGGATGCAGGCCCTGCGGGAGGAGCTGGAGCGGCCCGACCTGCCCGAGTCGCGCACGCAGTTCGTGCGCGGGGAGCTGGCCTGCCTGCGCTGGCTGCTGCGGCTGCCGGCGATCGAGGAGTCGGAACGGGAGGAAGGTTCCGGTTTCCCCTAGCGGGCGGCGTGGGTTACCATAGGGCGGAGGAGAGCCGCCGTGGGCGCCCTGCTGTTTTTTCTGGTGATTCCTCTGAGCGGGCTCCTGCTGGCTCTCCTCGACGGCGGCGCGGGGGCGCGGCCCGGCGAGCTGGAGCGGGCCCTGGGCGCCCTCCTGGGCAAGACCATGACCTGCGCCGGGGCGACGCTGTTCTTCCTCGGCATGAAGCGGGCGCTGTTCCGCGATTTCGACATCCTCAAGGTGATCCGGGGCCAGCCGCCGTTCAGCCAGCACGGGGAGGACGTGCCCCGGGCGGCCTACATCGTGGGCTGGTGCCTGCTGTACGGGGCCACCCTGACGGCCTTCGCCTGGGGCGGGGCCTACTGATGCTCCTGCTGGCCGCGGCCCTGCTGGCGGTGCCGTGCGAGCTGGCCCCGGTCTTCGAGGCCGAGGTCGCGCGCGCCGGGGCGGCCGGCATGCGGGCCGAGCTGGCGGCGCAGATCCACCGCGAGTCGTCGTGGCGCCCGCGGGCGCGCTCGCGCTACGCCAGCGGGCTGGCCCAGTTCACCCCGCCGACGTGGAGCGACATCGCCCCGCTGACCGCGCCGCGCTGCGACGGGACGGACCCGACCGACCCGGGCTGCGCGATCCGGGCCCAGATCGTCTACATGCGGCGGCTGCTGGCGCGCTACCGCTTCGATCGCGAGCCGTGGGAGTTCTCGTGGGCGGCCTACAACGGCGGACCGGGCTGGATCGCGAGAGAGAAGTCGCGCTGCCGGCGCGAGCCGGGCTGCGACCCGCGGCGCTGGACGGGCCACGTCGAGCGGCACTGCATCCGGGCCGCCTGGGCCTGCGCGGAGAACCGCGCCTACCCGGCGAAGGTCGGGGGCCTCGTGCCCCTGTACCGGGAGGGCGGCTGCCGCTAGCGAATCCGATGAAGACGCTCGCGAAGACGCTGGGGCTCGCGGCCCTGGGCTGCGCCTCGATCGCGCTCGCGTTCCTGTGGGCGATGAACGTGCACGATCTGGGGCAGCGGATAGAGCGGATGGCCTTGCTGGCGTTCCAAATCGGGCCGGCGGTGGTGTTCGTGTCGTGCGGCGCGCTGGCGCTGCATTTGGCCTGGCAGTGCGCCCGGGGGGACTGCGAGTGACCATGATCGAAGCGTTGTGCACGGCCCTGGCGCTGGCGTTCCTGTCGCCGCTGGCGGCGTTCGGGGCGTCGGCCTTCGTCGAGGGCGGGCGGCGGCGGCGGGCTTACCGCCGGCTGGCGTCCGACCCCCTGGTGCGCGTCGGCGCGACCATCGAGCGGCTGGAGATAGAGGGCCTGCCGCACACCGCCATGCGGGACTGCCGGATCGTCGAGTTCGGGGTCGGGCGCATGGCCGTGCGGGACGCCCGGGGCGCGGTGATGACGTTCACCGGGCGGGAGTTCGAGCGCTTGCACCCCGTGTTCGCGCCGCCCGAGGAGCGGTCGTGACGGCGTTCCGGCCGCGCCCCGTGCCTGTCGCGGCGCTGTTCGCGGGGCTCGTCCTGCTGGCGAACGCGCGCTGGCTGGAGATCGCCTGCGGCCTGCTGCTGGCGGTCGGCGGACTGGCGGCCATGCTGCAGTCCGGGGCCTGGGCGGCGCTCTGCGGGCCGCTCGAGCGGCTGGCGAAAGCCTGGCACCGCCGGCAGGGGGGCGCGTGAGCGCCTGGGCCCTGGCGGGGGCGCTGGCCGCCGGCGTCGGGCTGGGCTTCGGCCTGGCGGCCCTGCTGCCGGCCCCGGGCCTGCCCGCGCAGGCGCTCGCCGTCTGGGAGCGGGCCGGCCGGGCGCGGATCGAGGCCGAGGCGCGAGCCTACGCGGCGGAGATGGGCTTGCGGGCCGCGGCCGTGAGGGAGGCTCGCGAGGCGGCCGAGGCCGCCCGCGCCGAGGCCGAGCGGAGGGGCTCGGAAACGGTCGCCGCGGTCGCCGCGGCCGAGCGGGAGACACTGCCCGTAGCCGCGCTCGACCGGAAGCGCTTGGAGCTGCTCCGCGCGGATCTGCCGGAGGCCCTGCGGGTCAGCGGCGAGGAGATCGAGGCGCTGTTCCGGCAGGTGGCCGCCTTGCGGGACGCCCTGGCGGCGGCGCGCCGGGAGACCGTTTCCGTGCGGGAGCTGGCCGACCGCTTCGAGGAGCTGGCGCAGCGCGAGCGGGCGGCCCGGGAGCTGGCCGAGGCCCGCGCCGGGACGCTCGAGGGGAGGCAGCGCTGGAAGCTGCGCTGGGGCGTCGGCGCGACGGCCGGCGCGGTCAAGGGATTCGGTCCCGGCTGGTCGCCGGGGGCGTCGATGGGCCTGACGGTCCTGTTCGGGAGGTAAGGAATGGGCGAGTGGGTGCAGGTCGTGGACAGCGGCGTCAGCCTGGTCATATTGATCGTGGCCGCGGCCTTCTTCGTGCAGCGCGCCACGCGCTCGATGAGCCAGATCGCGGAGATGCACAGGATGGTGTCCCGGTCCTGCGGGGATCTGGCGGAGATGTACGGCAAGATCGCCAAGGCCTGCGACCAGCTGGTCTCGATGACCGACATGCACCGCCGGGAGCACGCCGAGATCATCAAGGCGATCCGCGAGATCGAGCTGGCCGCGACGAGCGCGACGAGGGCGACGAGGGCGACGAGGGCCGCCGGAGCGAAACTCCGCCGCAATGGCTAGCCTGGCGCAGCTGGCGCTGAAAAGGGAGCGGACGAAGCTGCCGCTGCCGACGGAGCGCGTGCGCTCCATCGTGGAGACCGACGGGCCGCTGATGCGGCAGGCGCGGACGCAGGGCTTGCAGCGGGCGCACTCGCGCGGGCTGCTGAATTCGTCCCTGGCCGCCCAGTCGGCGCAGGACGCGGTGGTGCGGCACGCCGTGCCTCTGGCGCAGGCGGACTCGGCGGCCGCGATCGAGGCGCGCCGCCTGAAGGACTCCCGCGAGGGCAGCCTGCTCCGCCTGGCGCTGGACGAGAGCAAGCACGGCGACGACGTGCGGCTGCGCGAGTCCGACCTGGCGCAGCGGGACCGCCACCACGGGGCCGAGATGGGGTTCCGCCGGGACTCGCTGCAGCAGCAGGACCGCCACCACGGAGCCGAGATCGGCGTCAGGAAGGATTCCCTGGCGCAGCAGGACCGCCACCACGGGGCCGAGATGGGATACCGCCGGGACTCGCTGGCGCAGCAAGACCGCCACCACGGGGCCGAGATCGGCGTCAGGAAGGATTCCCTGGCGCAGCAGGCGCGGCAGCACGGCGAGGAGATCGCCGTCCGCCGCGAGACGCTCGGCGAGCAGAGGCGCCAGCACGGCGAGGAGATCAGCGTGAGGCGGGAGTCTCTCGCCGAGCAGAAGCGGCAGCACGGGGTGGACGTCACGGTCCGCCGCGAGGGGCTGGCGCACGAGAGGGACAAGCTGAACGCGCAGGTGAGTCACTGGTCGGCCGAGCTGGCGGAGAAGAAGGCGTTCCGGATCCAGCAGAAGGAGATGCAGGAATACGAGTCGGGAGTCCGAGAGCGGATCGCCGCGCTCGACAGGGCGCTGCGCAAGGACGAGATCGACAGCCTGCAGGCGCACCGCCTGAAGTCGGTCGAGCTGGAGGAAGCCCGCAACGGGATCCAGAAGCTGCGGGACGAAAACGATAAGAACCTCAAGGAGGCCGAGCTGAACCAGAGGAAGGACCAGTTCGAAGCTTCCGAGGCCAACCGCAAGGAGCTCGCGGCGCTGGACGAAGCGCTCAAGCGCGAGAAGATGAAGATCGACGGCAAGCTGGCCCTCGACGCGAACTACAACGCGCAGTTCCAGGTCGTCATGAGCAGGGACATGACGCCCGCAGCCAGGGAGAGGGCGCTGAAAGCGCTCAAGGAGCAAGACGAGCGGAGCCAGCAGGCCTTCGACGCCATCCTCGACGGTCCCAGCACCTACGACGAGCCGGCAGCGGACGAGCCGGCAGCGGACGAGCCGGCAGCGGACGAGCCGCGGCCCTAGCGCGTGACCGTCCGCGAGGCGGCTTTCGCCGACGTGCAGCGGATGGCCGCGATCCTGCACGCCGCGGCGCGGGGCAAGGCGAGCCCGCGATCCTGCCGCCGCCGGGCGGGCAACTGCGTCGCCTGGGCGCGCAAGGCGCGCAAGGGGGAGTGCCTGGTGGCCGTCGCCGAGGACGGGAGCGTGCGCGGATGGGTCTTCGCGGGCCTGTGCCAGGCGTGGGACGTGTGCGACCGCATGGCCTGGCTGCAGGTGGTCTTCCTGCTCGGGCCCGGCTGCGGCCTGCCCCTGCTCGCGGCGCTGCGGCAGCGCACGCGCAAGCGGGTTCTGGTGCCGTCCTGGGCCGCGCTTGGTAACATGGAAGCGTTCGGCAGGCTCCTGCGCCCGCTGCATCCCAGGCCGGTGTGCCGCGTGTGGGAGATCTGACCGACGGGAGGTGCGTCTTCCTCGGTTTCTTCAAAAAAGTCTGGCGCGGCATCAAGAAGGTCGGCAAGAAAGTCTGGAGCGGCATCAAGAAGGTCGGCAAGGCGGTCAAGAAGGTCGCGCCCATCGTGCTGCTGGCCGGAGCGGCGTTCTTCACCGTCGGGGCCGCGCTCGGCGTGACGCCCTTCTGGGGCGGCGCCGTGTCGAAGTTCGTGAACTTGATCGGCATCAAGTTCGGGACCAAGGCCGGCGTGCTGCACGGCATGCTGACCGGCGCGATCAAGCAGGCCGGCTACGGGGCCCTGGTCGGGGCCGGCACGGCCGCCGCCAGCGGTCAGGACTGGCGCCGGGGCGCCGCCGCCGGGGCCGGTGTCGGAGCGGTCAGCGGGGCCGCTCTCGGAGCCTTCGGCGTCGGCGTCAAGGATCCCAGCCAGGTCAGGGGCTTCGGCAGGCAGGGCGTTGCTCCCCCGTCGCCGCCGCCTGCTAACCAGACGCCGCCGCCCGGGACCGGCCCCGGCGGCGGCGCCCCGCAACCGGACCCGATCCCGCCGCCCAGATCTACTCCGCAGGGAGGGTTCTGGGACAGGCACGGCCCGTGGATAGGCCCGACCCTGGCCGGAGTCGGCACGGGGGCGCTGCAAGGTCTCGGGGACAGGGCTCGCGCCGAGATGGAACGGGAGACGATCGAGGATCGCCGGGAGAGCTACGAAATCGACTGGGACACGGTGTTCGACCGCCAGTTCTACATCACCCCGCCGGGCAGGGGCCTGTTCGCCAAGTACCTGCCGGAACCGCAGCCCGTGCAGGAGCTGCCCGTGCGGGCCGAGGCCGCGACGCCCGTCGCGGTATCGCCGCTGGCGGCCGTCGCTTCCGCGGAGGACAAGCGCCCGAAGCTGCTGCGAGTGGCGGACGACGTGCTGGAAGGGAAGTACCCCCGTATCAAGCCGCAGGAGGGGAGCCTCGCGGCCTACGCCCTCGGGTAGGGGGCACGGGAATCTGCCGTGCGCTGGAAGCTGATCCTGCCGGTCCTGCTGGCGGCCTGCGCGACGCCCGCCCGCGGCGACGCCGACCTGGAGCGCGTCAAGTTGTGGGTGCGGGGATACGACGATTCCCTGCCCGACTTCCTGTGCGGGAAGGAGGAGCGGCAATGGCACCGGGTCCGCGGGGTGATGCGACCGTACAGCGTCTTCCGTTCGACCGTGCGGTACGTGGAGGGCACGGACCAGTACGCGGACTGCCGGTATTCCGAAAGAGGCGGGCCGTTGCGGAGCCTGCCGTGCTCGGAAGCCATTACGTCCGAGTCCGATCGGGGCGTCGCATCCAGAGGGTACTTCAACCAGATGCTCCAGGGGATCTTCCAGCCTGCGGCGAAGACCAGGTTCCGGTGGGTCGGAAATACGCGGGGCGGCCGTCGCGTTCTGGAAGCCGTGGTGCCTGCCAAGCCTTGGGGGTACTCCACGTGGCTCAACGACACCCGCAGCCGCCAGTTCGGCTTCAGGGCGCACCTGACGACCGAGCCCGCCGCCGGCTCGGTGCTCTCCGTCGAGTCGCGGGAATTCTTCATTCCCAGGCGCTCCCGCCTGAGGAGCTGGAGCTTCAGGCTCGACTACCAGCGCGTCCGCATCGGCGAGGGAACGCACCTGCTGCCCGCCCGATCGTATAGCGAGATTCACTTCAAGGGGTATATCCCTTATAGCTTTTTGATCGAGTACAGCGACTGCCGCAAGTTCGACGCGGAGTCGAGCATCGAGTTCGCATCGCCGACTGACGGCATTCATCCGTTACCATAGACCGTAAGCGGCTCTTTCCCGGCCGCTGCGGCATGGCCCTGATCGACGCGGCGCAGGCGCCCCGGACCGCCCCGGCGGCCGCCCCGCGAGCCGCTCCCGCCGCTCCCGCCGCGGCGGAGGGAGCCGAGACCGCCACGCAGGCGGCGCTCGCCGCGGGAGCGGCCGAGCACGCCGAGGCGCTGCGGGCCGGGGAGCGGGAGCGGGCGGACGAGGCGGAGGTCCGGGAGTTCCTGGACAAGATCTACGGGCTGATCTACGGCGGCGGCACGCCGGACGGGCAGGCCGCCCCGGAGCCGGTGAACATGCTGCGGTTCGACCAGTCGGACCCGGACGCGGCGGTGAACGCGCTGGCGGCGGCGGCGGCGGCGCTGGGGGCGAAGGTGGCGAGCGACGCGGGCCGGGCGGGGGCGCCCCTGGAGGGCGCGACGGCCTACGCGGGCACGATGGAAGCGGTCGGGGAGCTGGCCGAGGTGTCGGCCCGCGAGGGCATCTACGACTACTCGCAGGAAGAGGTCAACAGCGCGGGGTTGCGCGCGGCGGAGCAGCTGTACGGCCTGACGCGGGATTCGGGCCTGTGGGAGCGGGGCGAGGCCGAGCGGGAGCTCGAGGGCCTGGTCGGCATGGACGCCGACGGCACGCTGGACGGCATGGCGCGGGACCTGGCCGCGGAGCAGGGCATGGCGCCGCCCGGGACGCAGGCCGCGCCCCAGACGGGGGCCGCTCCCGGTGCCTAGCCTGCTCTCCTACGCCCTGGCCGGGGCCGCCAGGGGAGCGGGCACGGGCATCGCGTCCCATGCCGAGCACGTGCGCCAGATGCGCGGCGAGACGCTGCGCCAGGCCTACCTGACCAACCGCGCCCGGGAGGCGGAGGACGCGGCGGAAAGGCGCTTAAGGATCGAGCGGAACGATGCCGAAATCCGGCACCTCGAAAACCTGAACAGCCGTTGGAAAATCTCGGTCGCGGAACGCGAGGCCGACGACGAGAGATCCGCGACGTCGAACAAGGTCAGGGAAAGCGAAGGCCGGGCCAACCGCGCGCATAGCATGAAGCTGGCCGAGATGAACCAGGAAGGCCAGAACTCTCGCCAGAAGAGGGACTTGGAATTCAGAGCGAACCAGTTGGAAGACACGCAGGCGTACCGGGAAATCCAGATCGCGCATCTGAAATTGAAGAACGCTGCCCTCCAGGATCCGATGCGCAAGGGCGCGCCGGGCTACGCCGCCTTCCGCAACCAGGTCACCAAGCTCGCCACGGACGCGGTGCAGGCGTGGGCCACGACCGTCGACGAGGAAACGTGGGCGGAAGTCCAGGACCTGGGCGTCATCAAGTACTGGCAGAGCTTCGCGGCTAACTCCATCGACCTGCACGGCGCGGAAGACTGGAGGCTGCCGACGCAGCACCCCTACTCGAGGTCGGAGCTCGAGGCCGAGGCGCAAGAAAAGAACGCTCTTATCGCGGATCGGGGCGGGGATCCGGTGACTTGGGAAGAGCTCGCGGAGTACTACTCCAAAATGGGCCACCCGATCGACAGGGAAAACTAGCCGCGGAATTCCGCGGGATTCCGCCATGGCCAGACACGTTCCCGGTCCGAACCTGCGGAAGGTTCTCGACGACCTGTTCTTCGAGTCCAGGGAACGCCGGGAGAGGAAGAGGCGGGAGGCGGACGAGTTCGTGCAGCAGCGGCGGGCGCGGCACGATACATGGCTGGAGGACCAGAAGAAGCAGCTCGATGACGAGACGGAACGGATCGGGGAGCGTCACGCAGGCCAGCGGAAAGAAATTGGAGAAAGCGCCGATAGGGAGATCGCAGAGATCGAGGGGCGCTCGGACGCTTTCAAGGAGCAGCTGAAGGAAGAGGAGAGGAACTTCAGCGAGTGGCTGGACAGCCTGCCGAGCAGGGCGGCCGCGTGGCGGCGGCAGGCCTCGGAGATCCGGTCGCGGATCGACCTGGAGGGGGAACGGTACCCCCCGGCGACGGATTTCAACGAGCGCGGGTTCCTGCGGGGGTTCCCGGAGTCGCTCCCCGCCGCGCCCCCCCGGCCGGAAGAGGAAGAGGAGGGGCCGAGCTGGTGGGAGGCCGGCTTGCGGGGGCTGTTCGCAGGCCTGACGCAATCCAATCTCGAGATGCTGGGCGCGGCGTGGGAAGCGGAGGGCATCCGGTCCGGAGACGAGGACAGGCGCGCCAACGGCATCGCGATCCGGAAGATGGCCCGGGGGATCCCCGTGGGCGAGGTCCGGTCCATCGAGAGCTGGTCCGATTTCCTCGATGCCGGGAAGCTCGTGTCGACGCTCGCCCAGGGCGTCGGGACCACGATCCCGTCGCTGCTGGCCGGAGCGGCCGGAACCGCGGCCGGAGCGGCGGCCGGAGCCAAGCTGGGCGCCGCGGGAGGCCCGAAAGGAGCGGCGGCGGGAGCGGTCGCGGGCGGAACCTTCGGAGGCCTCGGCGCGGCCCTCACGGTCGGCGGCATCATGGCGAAGGGCGAGCTCTTCGCCGCGCTGCAGGAAGAGTTCGCCGCCAAGCGGAACGCGGTTTGGTCGGGGTCGGAGGGGTTGAGGAACGCCCCCGGGGAGGCGGAAAGAGACGACAAGCGCGCCGCGGACATCGCCATTTGGGTCGCGCCGCTGATCGGCAGCGTCGACTCGCTGGGATTCGGCTGGATCAAGGGGCTCGCCGGGCGCAAGCGCAAGGAGTTCTTCAAGCACCTGGCCTCGACCCTGGCGGCCAGGGACAGGAAGGGCTTGCTGGCGGAAGCGGGGATCGGATTCGGCAAGGAGGGATCCACCGAGGCGATCCAAGCGATCCTGCACGAGACCACCGTCGCCATGGCGACCGGGGACCCGAACCTGGACCGGCGGGCGCTGAACGTCGCCGTCGAAGGCGTGGCGGGAGGCGTCGCCGGCGGCGGCTTCTCGGCGGTTTCGACGGCCTGGGACAACCGCCGGAACGGGCGGCGGGCCACCGAGCGCGAGAAGAAGGCGAGCGAGGCCGCGGCGAGCGTCACGCCCGAGGACGAGCGCTCCCCGGTGGACACGGACAAGGTCCGGAGGGGCAAGGAGATCGTCGCGGACGCCGAGGCGGACGTCGCGGAGAACCGGATCCTGGCCGCGGGGCAGCTGCCGGCCAAGGTAGGCGAGTGGATTCGGATCGACGACGACGCGGGCGAGAAGGTCAAGGCCAGGGTGGCCGGGGCCGGCGCGAGCGTCACCGAGGAGGACGGCTCGGTCATCCCGGCCTTCGTGAAGCTGGTTCGGGAGGACAGCCCGGACGATCCGTTCGAGATGGACCTGCCGCTGCAGGGCGCCCGGGCGGAGAAGATCGCCGATCCCGCGCTGGAAGCATTCCTGGGCGAGGTCCGGACGGCGGACCCCGAAGGCACCCTGGTCGCGGAAATTCTCGCGGGCTACAAGGGCATCGACAGCCCGGACGACCTGCCCGCGGAGAAGCGGCAGCGATTCCTCCGGCAGCTGCAGGGCGAGAGCCTGAAGGCCGCCGAGCGGGACGCGAAGGAACGGGAGGCCGAGGAGCTGACCCGGGCCGAGGTATCGGCCGAATTCTTCAGCCTGCGCGAATACGCCGAGAGGGTCCACGGCAAGAGCGCGGCCGAGGGCATGATCGCCGGCGCCAAGGAAGCGGTCGGCCTGGGTCCCGCGGACCCCATCGCGGAAAGCGCGCTCTCCACGCAGCGGCTGAGGTCGCTGCTCAAGATCCTCCGCACCCGGTTGAAAGCGCTGGACCGGAGCAAGAAGGAGTCCGAGCGGGAAGCGGGCGCGGGGACCGGGACGGGCGCCGATGCCGGAACCGTTGCCGATCCGGGCGCGTCCGGAACCCCGCCGGCGGATACGCCGCCGGGAGTCCCCGTACCGCCGGGGGGCCCCGTGCCGCCGGGCTCCCCCGTACCGCCGGGAGTCCCCGTGCCGCCGGGGGGCCCCGTGCCGCCGGGCTCCCCCGTACCGCCGGGAGTCCCCGTGCCGCCGGGGGGCCCCGTGCCGCCGGGCTCCCCCGTACCGCCGGGAGTCCCCGTGCCGCCGGGGGGCCCCGTGCCGCCGGGCTCCCCCGTACCGCCGGGAGTCCCCGTGCCGCCGGGGGGCCCCGTGCCGCCGGGCTCCCCCGTACCGCCGGGAGTCCCCGTGCCGCCGGGGGGCCCCGTGCCGCCGGGCTCCCCCGTACCGCCGGGAGTCCCCGTGCCGCCGGGGGGCCCCGTGCCGCCGGGCTCCCCCGTACCGCCGGGAGTCCCCGTACCGCCGGGGGGCCCCGTGCCGCCGGGGGGCCCCGTGCCGCCGCCGGCCACGCCCGAGGCGGCCGGGGCGGAGGGCGGCGACGGAACCGCCGCGATCCAGGTCGTCTGGCCCGACGGTCACGGCGCGAAGAACGAGGGGGTCGGGCGCGAGGCCGCCGCGCAGGCCGCGGGCCGCCTCCAGGACGCCGCGGCCAGCGAGATGGAGCGGGCCGCCGACGGGCAGGAACTGGCCGAGTTCCACTACGAGGCGTTCGGACGCGACAGGGGGAAAGCCCTCGACCAGATCCTCGCCGACATCGGCAAGGAGTCCCTGGACGACGCCACGGGCTGGGTCGAATCCGCCGCGAAGAAGCTCGGGGCCCCCGAGGACGCCGGGGAGGGCGATGCCGGGACCGGCGGCAAGCGCGGCGGCCGCGGCAAGCGGGCCGCGGGCGAGGAAGGCGGGACCGCGGGAGGCCCGCGGACGCCGGGCAAGCAGGCCGAGAGCGAGGAAGGCGAGACCGCGGGAGGCCCGCGGACGCCGGGCAAGCAGGCCGAGAGCGAGGAAGGCGAGACCGCGGGAGGCCCGCGGACGCCGGGCAAGCCGAAGGGCGGCAAGGTCAGGCCGGGCGACGATTCCGACGACGCCGCGTTCGCCAAGGCCGTGCTGGCGGACGACACGGACAGGATCGACGGGCTGGGCGCGGTCGCGGGCATGGCCCGCATCGAGGACGACGGATTCAAGGGCTGGCGGGAGCGGATGCTCGCGGACTTCGGCGACATGAGCAGGGAGCTGCTGGAGCAGCTCTACGTCATGAGCGCCGAGGACATCGAAGGCGCCGCGCGAGAACTCGAGGAGTTCTACAAGGGGAGGCGCCGGAAGAGGCGGGCGACCGGCGCGAGCGGGGGCTCGCGGAAGGGGTCCTCCGGGCAGGCTGCCGGCGAGGCCGCCTCGACGCAGGAGCAGCGGCAGCAGGAGGACCAACAGGAGGATCAGGAGGAGGATCAGGATGAAGGAAAGGGACAAATAGGCGAATGGGACAAGACGGACAAGGAGCTAGAGGAACTCGCCGGGATGTTCTCCGGGCTCCCCGGGATATCGACCGCGGGCGCGGCCGCCCTGGGCACCGGAGCGTTCGCTTCCTGGTACCTGGGCGGGACGGCTGAGGGCATCGAGCTGGCGCTGGCGGCCCCGGCGCTGGACCCGAAGCTACTGGGCAAGGCCGTGCAGCTCGGGCGGCACGTGTTCAGCCTGGGCGCCCGCAAGTTCCAGGACTTCGCCGACCGAATGATCCGGATCGCCGGGGACAACATCCGGCCCTACCTGCAGAAGACCTACGAGTCGCTGCGCAGGGCGCCCCAGGTCATCTCGCGCGGCATCGACAAGGCGATGGACTCGACCGCCGCCGTCGCCAGGGCCGCCAAGCGGTACGCGCGGGTCAAGCGCTCCGCGGGCGAGGAAGTCATCGATTACTGGCGGGACAGCCGGAAAAAGGCGCGCGCGCAGGCGGCGGAGATCGGCGAGGACCTGGAAAAGCTGCTCCGGATGACGCAGAAGGCCAAGCTGCTGGACTTCGGCAATCCCGGCGGCACGGAGGGCCGGAACCACTACCTGCATCTCGTCTACGAAGCCCAGCCGACCTTCCTGAAATGGCTGGAGGAGCGCAAGAACCTGTTCCGCGCGCGCGGGCGGAGCTCCAAGAGGATCATCGACGAACTCGTCCGGGAGGGCCGGTTCTCGTTCGAGGACCTCCACGGGTGGGCCGCGGAATACAGCGCGGCTTACGGCGCGCTAGCCGAAGCGGTCAAGGGGGCCGACACGGTGAAGCAGGCCCGCGACAGCTTGCGGGCCGCCGTGTACGTCAAGCTGCCCGGCCATTTCCGCATGAGGGACCTGTTCCGGAAGTCGTGGGTCCGGCAGAACGTCGAGCTGACGGAGCTGGGCGAGTGGTTCGTGGACAACATCGCCCGGGGGGGCACGGCTACCGCTGAGCCGACCGGCGCGAGGGGGGTGTACGAGATCCAGCGCACGAACATCGTCGGCATGGTCGAGGCCCTGTCCGTGCGCATCGAGGACACGATCCCGGTCGGGAACCCGGGCAGCGTCCGGCCCACGTACAAGTTCGACCGGGATCACCCGCCCGACCGGGCGGGCATGCCGGAATGGCGCGAGGGCGGCCGCGACGCGAGCTTGGAGGAGCTCAAGTCGAAGTTCGGCTTCAAGGGCGTGACGGCCGGCAGCGAGAGCTACATGAGCGACCGGGAGGTGCAGGACCGAGCCAACTGGATCTACGACGGGTTCATGGACCTGGCCCACCTGCTCGGCCTCGATCCGGTCGAGATCGGCCTCAAGGGCCAGCTCAAGATATCCATCGCGCATACCGGCCGCGGCGGCGCGCTGCCGTCCGCGGCGTTCTTCGAGCCGAAGGACTTTCACATCAACGTGACGAAAGTCGCCGGCGACGGCACGCTGGCCCACGAGTGGGGCCACGCGCTGGACCACTTCCTGCGCAACAACCTGAACCGCCCGGACAGCGACGCGCTGCACCGGTTGATGAGCGAGACGTTCAGGGACCGGCCCTCCTACCGCAAGGCGTTCAACCGGATTCTGGACCGGCTGAACGCCTACGCCGAAGCGAAGGAGCGGGAAGCCGAGGCGCGGGAGCGGAGCTCGGCGCAGATCTACGAGCATTCCCGCGCCGTGGTCCTGCCGGAGCTCTCCAAACTGCTCGCGGCGGAGAGCCTCTACGGGGGCTCCGCCGAGCGGCGCGCTTACGCCACCGATTACCTCGAGGCGTCGCAGGCGACCGGGAACGCGAGCTACTGGGCCAACGACGAGGAGCTGTGGGCGCGGTCGTTCGAGGCGATGGTGCACGACCTGCTCGCCGGGCGCAAGTCCCTGTACCTGGTGGACGACTACGCGATCGAGCCTCCGGAGGGCGTGCCCACCGTGTATCCGAGGCGAGCGGAGCGGGAGGCGTTCTTCGCGAACTGGCAGGAGTTCTTCCGGAGGCTCCGCATCCCGGAGGGCTCGTTCGAGCTCGACCGGCACGGCCAGTACCCGCTCGGCCGGGGCTGGGAAGCGCCCCCCTACGCGCGCGGGCGGGAGCTGGCGCGGGCCCGGGACGCGATGGGTATCGATCCCGAGAGCTGGGAAGCCGGCATGAACCTCCCGTCCGAGGACGGGCGCTACTGGTACCGGACGGGCCGGGCCGGGCGGCGCGCCCGCAGCGTCCCGCAGGACTACGGCTGGCACTGGCGCGACGGCGGCAACGCCGAATTCGTCGGGTACGCCGCTCCGCTGCTGCCGGAGACGGTGCGGGAATCCGGGCTCGAGCCGACGATATTCGACAACAGGGGCGGGTTCGCTCCGCTGGAGAACGAGAGCGGGGAGGGAGCGACGGGTGAGCAAGGCGCGGAAGACGGCGACGGCCCGGACGGCCGATGGAAGGAAACCGGCCTGGGCGAGCCTAAGGGCGACCCGGCCGGAGACGGCGAGGCGCCTGAAGGCGGCGGGAGCGCCGCAGGCGGCGATCCGGACGGCGACGGAGGAAGGGACCGGGATTCCGGCGGAGGCGCGGCCCCTGGCGGAGGAATGGAGACCGGCGAGCGGGGAACCGGAGCCCGGGCCGGCCTGGCTCGGGGGCAAGCCGGCCTGGCGCTCTACCGCATCGGCTCCGAGCCCGGCGACTGGCACCCCCCGGGGGTCGCGGACGGGCTCCGGGCGGCGGCGCGAGGCAACGTCCGGGCGCTCGAGATCCTCTTCCGGCTGAGGGAGGAGAGGCGCGCTCCGTCCCTCCGGGAGCAGCGCGACCTGGCGGCGTACGCGGGCTGGTTCCCCCTGCGCGGGGTCTTCGGCGACCGCGCGGCCCGCCGCTACGAGTGGCTCGTCTCGGCCCGCTCGCGGCTGCTCGAGCTGGTCGGCGCCGAGGACGTCGAGCGGATGAAGCGGCTGGCGGGCGGCTCCGCGCAGATCGACCGGACGACCGGAGCGTTCCTGTGGAACGTGGCGCAGGCGGCGGGCTTCCGCGGAGGGCGCGTGCTCGTGCCGGGGGCCGGCGTCGGCCACCTGGCGGGCCTGGTTCCGGACAGCCTGCTGGCCGGCGTGCGGGACGGACTGTTCCTGGTCGAGCCGGACCCGGTGGCGGCCGCGATCGCCAAGCGCCTGTACCGCCAGGCGGCGGTCTACCCGCAGGGGCTGGAGAAGGCCGCCCTGCCCGCCGGCTGGTTCGACCTGGCCATCGGGCACCTGCCGGCGGCGGGCGAGGCGCCGAAGGACCCGAAGTACAACCGGCGCCACGGCGCCCGGCTCTCGGCCTACATGCTCTGGAAGACGGTCCAGCTGCTGCGCCCGGGCGGCGTCGCCGTCGCGCTGGTCGAGAGCGGGTACATGGAGCGGCAGGACGCCCGGGGATCGCCGCGGAGCATCCTGTCCGAGCACGCGGACCTGGTGGCGGCGATCCGCCTCCCGTACACGTTCCTGGACCGCCACGCGGGCGGCACCCCGGCCGCCGACGTGCTGGTCCTGCGCCGCAAGGTGCCCGGGGAGGCGGACGCCGGCTGGGGGAGATGGATGAACGGCGCCGCGCGGGCCCCCGACCGCTGGGCGGTGGCGGAGGAGTATCGCGACAGGTTCGGCGACGAGCGGCTGGAGACGCGGCTCAACGAGATCTGGGTCGGCGGCGCGGGCAACTCCGCCGCCCTGTGGCTGGGCGGCCGGGCCCTGGTCCCCGACGGCACGGGCGACGATCTCGCGCCCGCGGCCCTGCCGGGCCCCTCGCCGGACGGAGCGCCCGGGACCGACCCGGGCCTGCAGGGGCGGATGAACGACGCGCTGACGCGGCTGCCGGACGGAGGGTACGAGACCGCGAGCGCCGCGGAAGGCGAGGGGCGCGGGCGCAAGTGGTTCGCCACCACTCCCGACGACGTGCCCGAGTACGCCTACGTCGACAAGGGCGGGGTGCCGCACCAGAAGGTCGGCGGCAAGCTGCGCGAGGTCGAGTTCGCCTCGCATCTGACCGCCAAGGCGAAGGAGCGGGAGAAATTCGTCCTGCTGCGGCTGATCGCCCTGCGGGACGCCGCGCGCAAGCTGCTGTACCTGCAGGGGCAGCGGGGGGCCGGCCGCGACCGGATCGAGCAGGCGCGCAAGCTGCTCAACAGGCTCTACGACACCTTCCGCGAGGGCTGGCGCGTGAAGAAGAGCGCCCGCTTCCGAGGCTACGGGCCGATCCAGCAGGCCGTCCGGGCGAGCGTCTTCTTCGGCACCGGCGGGAGGGCGCCGTTCGAAGCCGACCCCGAGTACCGCCTGGTGTTCGATCTGGAGAAGTGGGACACGGAAGAGAAAGAGTGGGTCAAGACGGATATCTTCTTCCGCGACATGGTGGAGCCGCCGGCCGAGCCGCGCACGGCGGACGGCCCGGAGGACGCGCTGGGGTGGAGCCTGAACATCCACGGCCGGGTCGATCTCGGGTACATGAGCGGGCTGACGGGCATGTCGCGCGACCAGACGGCGCTCGCTTTGGGGGGCCGCGCGTACCGGGATCCCTCGACGAACGACTGGGTGACGGCGGACGAGTACCTGTCGGGCAACGTGCGCGAGAAGCTGGCGGCGGCCGAGGCGGCGGCCGAGGCCAGCGCGGCCTACCGGCGGAACGTCGAGGCGCTGCGGAAGAAGGTGCCCGCGGACATCGCCATCGACAAGATCGCGTACCGCCTGGGCAGCCCGTGGATCCCGCACGGGCTGATCCGGGAGTTCCTGGCGGACTTCGCGAACCGGTCTTCCGGCGCGTCGAATCGCTTCGAGGCGCGCCACTTCCGCATCGATCACGTGCCGAAGGTGAACTCCTGGCGCGCCTACGGGGCCGCGCCCGCCTCGGAGCACGCGCTGAAGGGCACCGCGCTGGCCGCCCGCACCTACGGGGCGGGCACGCTCACCTTCCAAGACATCTTCAACGACATGCTCAACCAGTCGACGAGCAAGATCAGGAGGGAGGGGGAGAGCGGCAAGCCGGTGATCGACGAGGCGTCGATGGCCCGGGCGGAGGAGATCAAGGAGCGCATCCAGGAGGAGTTCGAGCGGCTGGTCGCCGCGGGCGACGCGTCCGCCCGCGAGCTGGAACGCGCCTACAACGACGCGTTCAACGCCCACGTGCGGCGGACCTTCGACGGCGGCTTCCTGAACTTCCCGCTGATTAGCCTGCCGCGGCGGGAGCGGTACCGGCCCCGCAAGCACCAGGCGGACGCGATCTGGCGCGTGCTGCAGCAGCGCTTCGCGTACCTGTCGCACGCCGTCGGGACCGGCAAGACGCTCATCCTGGTCGGCGCGGCCGTGCGGGCCAAGCAGATGGGCCTGGCGCGCAAGCCGGCGCTGGCGGTGCCCAAGAAGAAGGTGGGGGACTTCGCCCGGGAATTCCGCCAATGGTTCCCGGCCGCCCGCGCGCTGGTCCTGAACGTCCCCCAGCCGGTGGACTACGTCCGGCTCGCCGGCTGGGTCGAGCAGATCGAGGGGCTGGAAGCGCGGATCGGGGCGGGAGGCGAGCTGTCCGCGCAAGACAGCTCGCGCCTGGAGAGACTGCGCGATTCCGCGGCCAAGGCCGAGGCGCGCATGGCGCGGCGGAAGACGGCCGTGGCCCGCATAGCCGAGTTCGACTGGGACGCGGTCATCCTCTCGCACGAGCATCTCGAGTACGTCCGCACCGGCCCGAACGCCAGGATCGCCACCGTCCGTCGCGAGCTCGGCCAGGTGCAGACCGAGATCGCCACGCTGCCGGAAGGGTCGGGCCCCGCGGTCGGCCGGCAGCTGCGGGAGGAGGCGCGCAGGCTGGAGAGCAGGCTGCTCGAGCTGGGGCGGGAGGCGACGCTCCCGGACGACGCGATGCCCTTCGAGGAGACCGGCATCGACATGCTACTGGTCGACGAGGCCGACCTGTACAAGAACCTGGAATTCGACACCCGGCTGGACGGCATCGCCGGCATCCAGCCGGAAGGCGCCGCCCGGTCGCTGGAGCTCTACAACAAGCTGGAGCAGCTGCGCCAGACCGGCGGGCGGGCGGTGCTGGCCTCGGGCACGCCGCTGAGCAACAGCATCGCGGAGATGTTCACCCTGGCGCGCTACGTGCAGCCGGAAATGCTGCGCCATCTGGGCATCTCGCATTTCGACGCCTGGGCGGCGACGTTCGCCCGGGTCGAGGCGGTGACGGAGTACGACGCGACCGGGCGGAACGTCAAGGAGCGCAGGCGGTTCAAGAAGTTCACGAACGTCCCCGAGCTCGTGGCCAACTACGCCCAGAACAACGACTCGGTGACGGCGGAAGGGATCGGCCTGGAGCGCCCGAAGCTGTGGAAGGGCAAGCCGCAGGTGGTCACCATCGAGCGCAACCGGTACCTGGACGAGTACCTGGCGTGGCTGATGAAGCAGCTGCGCCACGAGTCGGCCGAGCTGCCCCTGACGCCCCTGCAGGTGATCGACAAGGGGCGCAAGGCCGTCGCGGACATGCGCTGGATCAACCCCCTGACATGGCCCGACAGCCTGCGCGAGGACCATCCCGACGGGGACACGGGGCAGACGAAAGTCGACCGGATGGCCGACGAGCTGGAGGACATCTACCGGCGGACGGCGGACTGGAAGGGCGTGCAGGTGATCTTCATGGACCGCCACGCGCCGCAGAGGGAGCACGCGGCGTTCGAGTTCCACTTCGCGCGGGAGGTCGCGCGCAAGCTGTCCCTGCGCGGGATCCCCGAGCGTGAGATCGGCTCGTTCCTGGAGCTGGACGAGGGCACGAGGTCGGGCATGCTGCGCAGCGAGGAGCTGCAGCGGAAGGCCCGGGAGGGCGAGGTGCGGGTGGTGCTGGCGTCCTCCACGCGGGGCGGCCGGGGCACCAACATCCAGGAACGGATCGCCGCGCTGCACCATCTGGACCCGACGTGGACCGCGGCCGACCTGGAGCAGCGCAACGGGCGCGGCCTGCGCCAGGGCAACCTCAGCGGGGAGTACGGCTGGGACCTGCGCATCTACTACTACGGGGTCAAGGGCACCGTGGACAACCTGATGTGGGAGAAGGTCCTGAACAAGGGCCACGTCCTGCAGCGGCTGGCTGCGGGGTTCGTGCAGGATCGCGAGATCGAGGACGTGGGATCGAGCGCGGTCGATTTCGCCAGCGAGTCGGGCCTGTCCGAGATGCAGGCCGCGCTCGCCGACAACCCGGACTACATCCGGAGGGCGGAGCTGCAGGCGCAGGCAGCCCGCATGTCGGTCCTGAAGGAGGCCCACGACAACGAGCGCCGCGAGGCCGGCATCGAGGCCGACTCGCGGCGGGAGCGCGCCGAACGGACGGACGCCCGGGCGGGGGACCTGCGCCTGCAGGCCGCGGTGCTGGAGTCCGTCACGCACGTCAGCTGGCGCAAGCGGGCGCACGGGACCGGCGAGCCGGGCGAGGGCCGCGCGACCTACGAGCTGGGCAAGTCGGCCAAGGCGTGGAAGGAGGCCGTCGGCGGCATCCCCGAGAAGCTGGACAGGCAGGCGGAGGAGGAGAACGCCAGGACCGGCCGGTACAGGGACGGCATGACCCTGGCGTCGATGCTGAACGGCAACGAACAGGAGGTCGGCACCGTCTACCTGAGCCTCGTCAAGGGGCGCGAAACCGGCTTCGGGCAGGAGCGGCGCTGGAAGGACGCCGAGACCGCGTTCGTGCTTGAGATCGGCGTGGAGAAGTACGAGCACGGCCGCGGCAGCACGCCCGCCGCCATGATCTCCGCCGACATCAAGCGGGTCGCGCGCGGCATCGAGCGGTCGGAGAGCGAGGCGTCGAGTCTGCGCCGGTCCGCCGACGACATGGAGAGCAGGATCGAAGGCGAATTTCCCGGGAACGAGCGCCTGGAGGCGCTGAGGGACGAGTTGCGGCAGATCGAGGAGAAGCTCGGGCGGGACGCGCGACGGGAGGAGGGGGACGCGCCGGAGGCTGCGCTCTCCGACCGCCCGCGGGACATGCGGCCCTACCGCCGGACCGTCGCCCCGGCCAAGGCCGAGCCCGTTCGCGAGGCGCTGCGGGACACGCTCCGGAGGCTGGTGCCCCGGGCGGACCTGGACGCCCGCGAGACGCTGGCATCGGGCGGGACGATCAGCCTGGGCGAGGCGCTGGACCAGCCGGGATTCTTCGGCCCGCCGCAAGGGCAGTTCGACCCGGAGGGGGTCTCGCCGGGCTGGGCGGGGGTCGTGCGCGTGGCGCTGGGCGGCCCGGACGCGCTGCGGGCCCTGCGGCACGAGGCCGTCCACGCGCTGCGGCACAGCGGCCTGTTCGCGGAGGAGGAATGGGGCGCGCTGGTCGCGGCGGGCGAGGACGGGCGCTGGCTGGCCCGCTACGACATCGCCGGGCGCTATCCGGAGCTGCTGGACGACAGCGGCGGCTGGACCGAGAGCGCCTACGAGGAAGCGGTGGCCGAGGCCTACGCGGAATGGGCCGCCGACTATTCCAAGCCCGGGTTCGCCGCCGCCGCGAGGCGCCTGTTCATCCGCCTGCGGCGCTTCCTGCGGCGGCTGGGCCAGGCGCTGGGCGCGGCCGGGGTGAAGCCCGAGGACGTGTACGTGGATATCGAGACGGGCGAGGTCGGGCGGCGCGAGTTCGGCTCCGGCGAGCGCTCCGGCGGGGGCGTCCGCGAGTCTCGCGCGGCCGGCGAGGCGTTCCGCTTCGAGGACGAGGCGGAGGAGCGGGCCTGGCAGGAGGGCCGCAAGGGCGTGCGGGGCGACCGTCCCGGGCTGGCCGAGCGCATCCGCGACGGGCTCAAGGAGCAGGCGCAGATGTTCGTGCGCACGTACCGCGACCTGCCGCGCTCGGCGGGCTACGCGGACGCGCACGAGTGGCTGCGGGCGCTGGAAGCGGCTCCGTCGCTGGCCGCGACCGACTTGTCGCGGCACCTGCGCAAGCTGGCGGGCGGGCTGGACGGGAGCGAGGCGGACCTGCTGGCGCGGGGCGTCTTCATGGAGGACCTGGCCGAGGACGTGCTGCGGGGCCGGGCCGTGCCGATCTTCGACAGCGAGGAGAGCTTCCGCGCCGAGCGCCGGCGCGTGCGCGCCGAGCTCGCGAAGCGGCCCGACCTGCAGCTGCGGATTCGCAGGCGGCGGGCCTACGTCCGCTCGGTCGCGCAGAAGCTGGTCGCGGCGGGGCTCATCTCGCCCGAATCGCTGGCCCGGCAGAACTACGTCACCCACCAGGTGCTGGAATACGCCCGGGCGGCGTCGCACCCCGTGGCGAAGAAGGTGGCGCGGCCCCGGTGGGCCAGGCGCATGGGCACCAAGCTGCTCATCAACACCGACTTGCTCGAAGCCGAGGCCCACTGGCTGGCGAAGGCCCTGGTCGATATCAAGATGGCCGACACCATCGAGAAGATCGCCGGCAGGTACGACTATTCCGGCGAGGTGCGCAAGGGCGCCGACGATCTGAACCGGCGTCTGCTCGACGGGATGATCGCGGAGGAATGGCGGGAGAGGATGCCGTTCGCCGCGAGCGGCTACGACGACGCGATGGCGTACCTGCGGGGCATCGAGGACAGGCGGGAGCGGGCCGAGCGGCGCTCCGAGGCCTCGGAGCTGCGCGTGTTCGGCGGCCTGTACGCGGCCAACACGGCCGTCGCGAAGCAGTTCGGCTTCCTCGCCCGGGCGATCGAGGCGGCGTACGAGCGGAGCGATCCGTGGATTTCCAAGCTGCCCCGCGGGCTGGACGAGGCCGTGGACGCGCTCGCGGTCGCGGCGCGCAAAGTGACGAACGAGACGACCGGCCGGGAGGACGCCCCGCAGGCCGATCACCCGCGCCTGTGGGAGGCGGCGGCGTGGCTGGCGCACAACGCCGGCGAGGTCGGGCGGGAGGCGGCGGGGCTCTTCAAGGCGCTCGGCGACAAGCGCTCGCGGGTGCGGGACGTCCTGGGCGAAGCCTACGCGAACCCGCGGGACCTGCAGCAGGCGCTCGAGCGGCTGCGCCGGAACGAGGTTCCGGGATTCGAGCGGATGACGGCCTGGCAGCCCGATCCGGGGCGCGTGCTGTTTACCGCCCTCACTGTGCCGCAGCATATCGCCGAGCGCCTGCGGGAGCGCCTGGGGGAGGCGCTGCGGGCGCCCGGGGCGCAGGGCCCGCAGGTCGGCGCGGCCGAGATCCAGCTGCTGACGGACAACATCCGGGAGGGCCTGATGCTGGGCGGGCCGCGCCGCCAGCTGGCCCTGCCCGCCGAGCTGGCGGCCACGCTGGATTCGTTCGGCGACAAGTCCGAGGGCGCCTGGGTCTTCGAATGGGCGCGGGCGATCGTCCGCTGGTGGAAGCGCTGGGTGCTCACCAATCCGTTCTCGGTCCTCAAATACAACATGAACAACGTGTCGGGGGACCTGGACGGCGTGATCGCGGGCTTCCCCGGGCCGGCCGCGCTGTGGAGAGGCCGCAGCCGCGAGCTGGCGCGGCGGGCCGCCCGCGAGAGCTGGGACGTGACCGTGCTGGGCAAGACGCCGAGCGCGGACTACCGGGAGGCCGCCGAGCGCGGGCTGTTCGACGCGGGCTGGTCGATGGCCGAGGTCTACGACGTGCGCAACGAAGTGGACCGGGAGCTCTCCCGAGGCGCGTGGAACGGCGTGAAGAAGGCCTGGAGCTACCTGCCGAAGGCCACCGCCGCGCGGGAGAACATCCTGCGCTACGCGGTGTACCTGGCCGTGCGCGACTCCATCGCGGAGCAGCGGGCGGCCGGCACGGACAGCAAGGCGCTGATGCCGACGGTCGGCTACGGCGCGGGCAACCCGGCCGTAGCCGAGCATATCGGCGACGACCGGGACCGGGCGGCCTACATCGCCCGGGAGACGGTCGGCGACTACGGCGCGATCAGCGTCTACGGGCAGCAGCTGCGCTCGATGCTGGTTCCCTTCTGGTCGTGGCAGGAGATCAACTTCAAGCGCTACTGGCGCCTGTTCGGCAACGCCTACAAGGCCGGCAGGGGCTACGGGGCGAAGGAGCGCATGCGCAACCTGGGCGTCAGCGTGGGGACGCGGGCGGCGCTCTGGGCGGGCAGCCGCGCCTTCCTCTTCTGGGCCGGCGTCCAGATCTTCAACCGGCTCTTCTGGGACGACGAGGAGGAGGAGCTGCGCGAGGAGGACCAGCGCCGCCTGCACCTGATCGTCGGCAAGACGGCGGACGGCCAGGTCGTCATGGCGCGCACGCCGGGAGCGCTGTCGGACTTCTTGAACGTGTTCGGGCTCGACGACGTACGGGTCGCGCTCGACCACGTGGACAAGGGCCGGGGCAGTTTCGGAGACGTGCTGGCCGCGATCTCGAAGGCCCCGGTCGAGCGCCTGATCAACGGCGTCGTGCCCGTGGTCAAGCTGCCGCTGGAGCTCGCCGCGGGCAGGAGCCTGTTCCCCGCGCCGCTGTCCCCGCGAGTGATCCGGGACAAGGGGCGGCACCTGGCCCAGGCGTTCCGCCTGGAACACGTCTACGACCTGACGCTGGGCCGGCCCACGCGAGGCTTCGGGAACACGGCGGCGTCGCTGGCCGCGGACATGCGGGACCTCGGCGAGAGCTCCTACGCGCGCGTCCGCTCGCTGGCCTACCGCTGGCTGAAGGAGGAGAAGGGCCAGGCCTACGCCGGCGGCTTCCAGTCCGACCGGGCGGCGGCGTACTACTATCACCGCCTGGCCGTGCGCTACAAGGATCGCGACGCGGCCCGGTTCTGGTTCGAGCGCCTGAAGGAGCTGCGGGTCCAGCGCGAGGAGTACGCGGACATGCTCAAGCGGGCGCACCCCCTGGGCATGCTGGGCGTCACGGACCGGCGGCGCTTCCTGGCCACGCTGCAGCCCGACGAGAGGCGCGGTCTCGCGCGGGCGGTCAAGTGGTGGGGCGAGACTTACGGCAAGGGCCGCGCGGAAATGCTGAGAGAATGAGGGCCATGGCATCCAAGCGTAACCCCGCGCCCCCGCCCGGAAAGGCTCCGGGTGCTATGGGCTCCAAGCGTAACCGCCCGCCCATGATCGAGCCCCCGCGCGAGTACGACACCAGCCCGGGAATGCAGTGCATGGAGTGCGGATCCTCCATGCCCGTCGGATACACGAGCCGCCTGTGCTCCTACTGCATCCAGGGCGACGACAGCTTCTACCGGTACCCCGAAATGTATGTCGGCTACTACGGGAAGGACGGCGCCGGCAAGAGCGACGGCGACGGCAAGAGCGACGGCGAGGGCGCCGGGAGCGAGGGCGACGAGCTGAACAAGCAGCTGGCCGACCTGCGCGAGCTCTGAAGCCCGGAGCGCCCCCGTGGGCAGCGGAGACTTGCGTTCAGTGTAAACTGTCTGTAGCTCCCGCTGTCTCATGGACGAAGACCAAAAGAGCGCGGCTTCCAACGCAGAAGAAAGCACCGGCGCGAGCGCCGCGGCCGAAGCCGCGCCTCCCGCGCCTCCCGCTGCTCCCGAACCGGCCGAGCCGGACCAGCGGACCGACCCCGAGTTCGGGGCGGGCTGGGACGAGGAGCCCGCGGACAGGCCGCCGGAAGCCGCCGACAGGCGAGAGGCGGGCGCACAAGATCCCGGGGCCAGCAATCCGGCCCCGGCAGCGGGGGATACCGGCCCACCCCCTGAAGCTGGCCCGGAACAGCGGGCGGACGGTCCGGACTTGCAGGCTCTGCGACAGGAAGTCGCGACCCTCAAGGAGGGCTTCGCCAAGAGAGAGAACGACTTGCGGTCGGAGATCGGCAGGCTCAAGAAGGCCGGCCGGTCGGGCGACGGCAAGAGCGACGGCGAGGGCAAGAGCGACGGCGAGGGCAAGAGCGACGGCGAGGGCAAGAGCGACGGCGAGGGCAAGAGCGACGGCGAGGGCGCCGGGAGCGAAGGCGACGAGCTGAACAAGCAGCTGGCCGACCTGCGCGAGCTCGAGCCGGAGCTGGCCGACTCGCTGCAGAAGGCCTTCGGGCCGATGCAGGAGCGCATCCGCGAACTGGAGAGCGAGCGCGACTCGCGACGCCGGTCGGCCCGGGAAGACGGGCTGCAGCGGGAAGCGGACGCGGTGGCGCAGGCCTACCCGGCCTGGAAGGACACCGTCGTCTCGCCCGAGTTCACCGAGTGGCTCGAGGGCCAGCCGGACTACGTCCGGCGCACGCTCGCCGAGTCGGAGCGCTCCGGCGACATCGTCGACATCCTCTCTCGATACTCCGGCAGCGGGGGGGACGCCGGCCTGGCGTCCCGTCGCGCGGCCCAGCTGAGGTCCGCCGCGAGCGTGCCCGGCCGGCGCGCCGCCCGGGGCGACGTGCAGGCCGGCGACGATTTCGACGCGGGCTGGGCGGAGGCCGGGCGGGAGCTGCGCGGGCAGGAGCGCCCGCGGGACGCCAGGGGGCGTTTCGCCTAGGCGCTCGCAAGGATTGCAAACATGAACACCTACGGAGATATAGGGAACGCCACCGCGGGCTGGTACTCGCGGCGGCTGCTGTCCCACGCCATTCCAGTGTTAGTGCTGGAGCGCTTCGGCCTGACCAAGGTGCTGCCGCCGAACGAGACCAAGGTCATCGAGTTCCGGCGCAGCCAGCCGTTCACCCCCGCCACGATCCCGCTGGTGGAGGGCGTCACCCCCGACGGGTCCGACTTCGGCTACGACACGGTGACCGCGCAGGTCGTCCAGTACGGGGACTACAGCGGCCTCACCGACGTGGTCAAGGACACGTCCCGGGACCAGGTGCTGCGCGACATGGCCGTGCGCCAGGGCGAGCAGATCGGCGAGACGCGCGAGGCCCTGACCTGGGCCGTGCTGCGCAACGGCACGTCCGTGCGCTACGCCGGATCCAAGACCGCCCGCGGCGCGCTCGACAAGACCGCGGTCCTCGACGTCAAGCTGCAGCGGTCCTGCGTGACCGACTTGCGCCGCAACAAGGCCAAGAAGTTCACGAGCATCCTGGCCGGCTCGGACAAGTTCGAGAGCTACGCCGTCGAGGCGTGCTACGTCGGCGTGTCCAACACGGACATCATGTCGCATGTCCGCAATCTGAAGGGCGTCATCGACGCGGACTCGTTCGTGCCGGTGGCGCGCTACGGCTCGCAGCGCCCGCTGTCCCCGCACGAGGCCGGCTCGTTCGAGGAAGTGCGCTACATCCTGAGCCCGGACCTGTCGCCGTTCAAGGGCGCCGGGGCCGCGGCCGGGGACGACGCGGCCAAGTTCCGCGTGACGGGCGGCAAGTTCGACGTGTACCCGGTGCTGTACCTGGGCCGCGAGGCGTTCGGCTGCATCCCCTTGCGCGGCAAGGGCGCGGTGCGCCCGATGGTGCTGAATCCGAACGTGCCGCGCGGCGGCGACCCGCTGGGGCAGCGCGGCACCATCGCCTGGAAGATGTGGTTCGCCTGCAAGGTCCTCAACGAGGCCTGGATGCGGCGGGCCGAGACCGTCTGCTCGATCTAGGAGGGACCGGAAATGACTCAGCAGCCATTCTGCTGCGTGACGGCGGAAACGTCCAACGCGGCCAAGGACTACGAGTTCACGATCGGCTGGCGGCCCAAGGCCGTCGCGTTCTTCCGCTCGGACGGCAGCGGCAAGATACTGGCCTTCGCCGTGGACGGCGTGACGGCGGCGGGCAAGATGCTGGCGTTCGACCTGAGCGCCACGGGCAGCGACGCCCACGACGTGGGCGAGGTCGCCAAGGGCGTCACCTTCACCGCCCGCGGCTTCAGGATCGGCCAGCACGCGGCCTTCAAGGTCGAGGGCAAGAAGCTGGTCTTCCTGTGCTTCCGGGAGCTGTTCCCGCTGCCGGCGATGGACCTGTCCGAGCCCACCGCCGACCCGTCGGTGATCGGCGTGAGAGAGGCGTAGCCGCGACATGACCAAGGGGCTGAGGAAGGTCTCGATCGAGGAAGCGACCGACGAGCAGCTGCTCGAGTTCGGCCGCACGGCGCAGCTGGAAGTCCGCGGGGGCATGAAGCGGTCGGAACTGGTCGAGGCGCTCACCGTGGGCGGCTTCGCCACCACCGGCGTGTTCGTGCCCGAGGACCGCGTGTCGCTGCACGCGGAGGGCCTGCAGGGCCGGCAGGACGACGCCTGGGACCCCGCGCGCGAGCGCTGGGCCAAGGTGAAGTTCGCGCTCGACGACGGCGAGAACCGGAAGACCCCGGTCTTCGTGTCCGTGAACGACTGCCAGGCGTACCTGCCGCGCGGGGTGGTGATCCTGATCCGCGAGCGCCTGTACCGGCACGTCGTGTCGACCTACGACCAGCGCTACGAGCAGGCGGTGGACCGGCACGGCGTCGCCACGACGCACCTGAGCGCGTCGCAGCTGCTGGACTACGACCGCTACCCCATGCGCTTCTACGGCTATTTCGGGCTGGTGCGGGACGGCCGCCCGCCGGGCCACGAGGGCGTCGTCCTGATCGACGACGGCGCGTCGCTGGCCGCGGCGGCCAAGGCCACGCAGAAGGCGGCCCGGGACTTCCGAGCCGGCTAGCGAGCCGGCTAGCGTCGCATGAACTACCTGGAGCTGTGCCGGGAGGCGCTGCGGGCCGCGGGCACGGACTCGCCGCGCTCGATGGACGGCGTCGGCCCCGGCCGGGCTTCCGACTACGAGTCCCAGGTGGCCCTGTGCGTGCGCCAGGCGTGGCTCGACATCCAGCACCTGCACCCCGACTGGGGCTGGTCCGCGGCGCGGCTGGTGGCGCGCGTGGAGCGCGGCGTCTCGCGCGTCTCGCCGCGCGGGCTGGGCGTGGAGCGCTTCGGCCAATGGCGCGGCGACGGGCTGTGGCTGGCCGCGCCGCTGTCCGATCCCGCCGCCAAGGGCCGGCTGCGGCGGATCTCCTATCCGGAGTGGCGCCGCATGACCGGCTCGGGCCCCCCGCGGCCCGGGGCCCGCCTGCGCGAGTGGGGCCAGGCGCCCAATCTCGACCTGCTGCTGCACCCGGTCCCGTCCGAGCCGCAGCTGCTGGACGGGGAGTACCGCAAGGGCGCCCAGTCGCTCGCGGCGGACGGCGACGAGCCGGACGGGCTGCCCGCCGAGCACCGCATGGCGATCGTGTGGCGGGCGGTCGCGCTGATGCACGGCAGCGACAGCGACGGGGACGGCTACGCCTTCGCCCGCAACGCCTACCTGCAGGCGCTGGAGCCGCTGCGCCGGCAGATGCTGCCCGGGACCGGCGTGGGAGGGACCCTGGCGTGACGCGCTCGAAGACCTGGCGGCTCGGCGGCGGCATCGACCTGACCGCGCCCGCGCGGGCGCATCCCGGCAGCCTGACGGGCTGCCTGAACTACGAGAGCCTCTCCGACGGCTACCGCCGCGTGGACGGCTACGAGCGCTTCGACGGCCAGCCCGCGCCGTCCGAGGCGGAGGGCGCCGACGAGGCGGCCTACCGCCGGGCCAAGATCGGCGCGGTGCCGGGCGAGGGCGAGATCCTCGGCGTGTGGCGCCACCTGGGCGTCACCTACGCCTTCCGCGCCGACGGGAGCGGCTCCTGCGCCATGCACGAGAGCACCGCCGAGGGCTGGCGCGAGGTGGACGGCGCGCGGCCGGAGCACGACCCGGGCCGGCGCATGGAGTTCTGCTCGGCCAACTTCCGCGGCCAGTCCGGCCAGTCGCGGGTGTACGCGGTCACCGGGGCGGGGCCGGCCGTGGAATACGACCCGCGGGCGCGGCGCCTGCGCCACCTGCGCACGGGCATCGCCCACGCCGACGACACGCCCGTGCTGGTGGCCGCGTACCGCTCGCACCTGTTCCTGGGCTACGAGCGCGGCTCGGTGGTGCATTCGGCCCTGGGCGACCCGGGCTCGTTCGCATCCTCCGGCGGGGCGGCCGAGATGGCGGTCGGGGACGACCTGACCGGGATGCTGGCGGGCTACCGCCAGGCGCTGATCCTGTTCGGGCGCAACTCCTGCTACGCCCTGACCGGCGCGTCCGCGGCCGACTGGCGGCTGTCGGAGCTCTCCGGCGAGGCCGGGGCGATGCGCCGCACGGCGGCCGTGATGGACCAGCCGGTGTGCCTGGACGACCGCGGCATCCGCACGGTCAGCGCGGCCGAGAGCATCGGCGACTTCTCCATCGCCACGATTAGCGAGCGCGTGCGCAAGTACCTGGACTACAAGCGCGACGCGGGCGTGCTGCCGTCCCAGGCGCTGCGCGTGCGGCGCAAGAGCCAGTACCGGCTGTGCTTCGAGGACGGCGAGTGCCTGGTGACGACCCTGGTGCTGCGCGAGCGCGGCCCGCGGGCCGAGTTCACCGTCTCGGCCTACGACCTGCACGACGGCGCGGGCGCGCCCTCCCCGGGCGTGGTGCGCTGCGGCTGCTCGGTGGAGGACGCCGACGGCCGCGAGCGCGTGTTCTTCGCCCTGGAGGGCTCGGGCTACGTCTACGAGATGGACCGCGGCAACACCTTCGACGGGCATCCCGTGGTCTCCTACCTGCGCACGTCCTACTACGACGCGGGCAGCCCCGACCGGCTCAAGCGCTGGCTCAAGCTGCGCGTGCATTGCGACAGCGACGACTGGAGCGCCCTGCGCGTGGCCGCGGACTTCCACGACGACTCGGTGTCGCGGGACTGGGAGGGGGAGGACTTCCGCGTGCTGGGCTCGCCCAGCCGCTGGGGCGAGCGCCCCTGGGGCACGTTCGCGTGGGACGGCTCGCCGCGGCGCATGGCCGCGGCGCGGCTCGCCGGGCGCGGCCGCAACCTCTCCGTGCACGTGTCCTCGGACGACCCGGGCAACCCGCCGCACGTCCTGTCGGCCCTGACGGCCACCTACCGGCCCCTGCGCGAGATGCGATGAGCGACTGGTACCGCACCGTGGCGCTGCCCGCGGAGTTCACCCGGGCCCGGGCCGGATTGATCTCGGGGGAGCTCCAGCGTATCGGCCGCGGCTTCCGCCGGCTGCCCTCGCGCGCCGAGCTCAGCTTCCTCTCGTCCGTGTTCTGCTACGAGACGAGCGCCAGCCTGCCCGACGCCTACAAGCTGCGCGGCACCTACTCGTCCAACTCGGGCGAGCGGCCCGGCACGGGCTATCCCGCGGGCTCGCAGCTGGAATGGGTGGCCCGCGGCACGAACACGGGGCCCGCCACGGTCGAGGTGGACGGCCGCGGCCCGAAGCCGCTGCGGCGCATCGACGGGACCAGGCTGTCCGGGCGCGAGGTCGCGGCGGGCCTGCCCGTGCATTGCTTCTTCGACGGATGGTCCTGGCGCCTGCTGAGCTCGGCGGGCGTGGACCTGACCGTGCTGTTCAAGAGCTTCCCCGGGACGCTCACGATGCAGCGGGGCGAGCCGGCCGAGCCGGTCACGCTGTCGAAGGCCGTGGGCGGCACCCGGCCCTACGCCTACAGCGCCGCGGGGCTCCCGGGGGGGCTGCGCTTCGACGCCGAAAGCCGCTCGATCTCGGGCGCCCCGGAAGCCAAGGGCGATTACGAGGTCGAGTACACCGCCCGCGACGCCAAAGGCAGGACGCGCGTGCAGGTGTTCCTGATCCGGGTGGTCTCCTCGGTGCTGTCGCTGCCCGACCCGCCGGACCTGCAGCTGATCCAGGACCGCTCCTACGACCTGCCGCTGCCGGAGGCCGCGGGCGGGACGCCGCCCTACGAGTACGAGGTGAGCGGCCTGCCGGGCGGGCTGGCCTTCGATCCGGTCACGCGCCAGGTGTACGGCACGGCGCGGCCCCCGGGCGTCTACCGCGGCGTGTCCTACCGGGCGCGCTCGAAGGACGGCCAGACGGCCGCGGCCGAGTTCGACGTCACCGTGGTGGGCGTCGGGCCCCTCAGCCTGCCGCTGGTGGACGACCTGCGCTACCAGCAGGGCCGGCCCGGCGACGCGGTGACGCTGCCGGAGGCCGCGGGCGGGACCGCGCCGCACGCCTACGCCCTGGCGGGGCTGCCCGCCGGGCTGCGCTTCGACGCCGCCAGCCGCGAGATTTCCGGCACGCCGTCCAAGTCCGGCGTCTTCGCAGCCGTCTACTCGGCGCGCGATTCCGCGCCCGTGCCGGGCCGGGCCACCACGCGCTTCCGCGTGCTCGTGGACGTGCGCGGCAGCCGCTACGCCGCGGCCGTGGACGACCGCGACGCCATCGACGCGCGGCAGCTGGCGGCGGGCACCCGCGGGGCGCTGGCCGACAAGTCGATCGACCTGCCCGCCTTCGCCGGGGAGAAGTTCATCGTCGTGGCCCAGCCCGCCGCGATCCAGGGCTTCCCGCCCCTGACGCTGATCGGGCTCGGCACGGGCAACGCGATCAGCGCCTTCGAGCTCCGCCGGAGCGCCGTGTCCGTCGGCGGCATCGCCTACGACCTGTGGGTCGGGCGCGAAAAGCAGGGCGCCGCCATCTCCGGCGCGTCGCTGCGGCTGGAGTAGGAGGGACCGTGCCGACCTACGTGTTCGACCGGATCAAGCGCACCATTCCCGGCCAGAAGGTCGTCGATTCCGCCGACGTCGGCGGCAGCATCGTCCGCGGCGTGACCCGCAACCCCGAGAGCAAGCTGCTCGACGTCCGCTCCCAGGACGCCGCCGGGGTCGAGGGGAGCGTCTCCCTGGACCTGCTCGCGGGCCGCGCGGTCAACGACCTGGGCGGCAGCTTCGTCATCTCGGTCGGCAAGGCCTCAAACGGCGGCCTGGCCGTGCTCTCGCGGCTCGCCACCGGCAAGCCCCGGCTGGAGACCATCGACGCCATGTCCGCGGCGACGCTGGAAGAGACGATGGACCGGGCCCTCGGGCACGCTCGCTGGAAGGACGGCGGGGGCACGCAGGTGCAGGGCTTCCTGAACACGCCCGAGCTCGCCGTCGCGAACGTGCCCGAGGCCAAGGCCGGGGCGTTCGCCGACACCGGCATCGCCGTCGCCGACCTGCGCCTCGCCGACTTCGCCTGGCTCCTGGTCGAGGGCGGCAGGCGCGGCCCCGGCGGGAAACGCCGCGGATCGGCCGGCTGGGTGCGGGCGGCGGCGCTCGCCGGCCTGCCCGTCGCGCGGGTCGGCGACAACGCCCTCGACGGAGGCGTCGATTCCATCTACGTGGCCGGGCCCGACGGGCTCGGGGAAGGGTGCTTCCTCGGGCGCACCGCCACGAACCTGCTGCTCGCCACGGAGCGGGGCTCGGACCCCGTGCCGCTCAAGATCTTCGGCGCCCGCGGCGAGGTTCCGGGAGCGCTGGCCTACCTGCCCGAGCCCCGGGCGGACGGGATGTACGGGGTGCGCCGGCGCGGGGAAACCGTCGAACTGGGCCACATCGCGGCCACGCAGCCCATCGCCAGGCTGCGCACTCCCGCATCCGACGGCAAGTACCTCATCCAGCGCGGGTCCGGAGGTGCCCTCTCCCTCGTGGAGGCCCCTTTTAGGCTCGGGAAGACTTACAGGCTCCACGGCGCCAGCTCCGGCGCGGCCGCCGCTGCGAGCGAGTACGACCACAGCCTCACGCTGCTCGGTCCCGCCATCGACATGCCCGACGGCACTTCCTTCGTCTGGTGGACCGCGGCCGCCCGCGCCGGCCAGCTCCCTGCCGGCGCCGTGCCTTACGTCTCGGGGGGCGCGTCCCTGCCGCTGTCGCCCGGCCAGCCCGTGCCCGCCCGCAGCGAGCGGGGCATGCAACTGCTCGCCTTCGGTCGCGGCGGCGGGGTCCGGGGCCAGCAGTACCTCGACACCGCCGATATCGCCCCGCACGCATTCTCGTCCGGGAAGATCTACGAACTCGATCCGGCGTCGGGCGATACGACGCTGTCCGCCGACGGAACGGGCGTGTCCAGGCTCGTCTGGCTGCGCGGAGCGCTCTGGACCGTCGGACCGGGCGCGAACGAGAGCGTGCGAGTGGAAAGGTGGAGCCCCGGCAACCGCCGCTCTCATTCGTTCTCGCGCACGCTGCGGGTCTCTTCCGTCGGGTGGGCGCTGGAATCTCCGGGGGATGTCGTGGCGGTCGGCGGGCAGATCCTGCTCAACAGCACGCGGGGCGGCTCCGGCATGATAACCGAGCTCGGCAGCATCGATCCGGGCAAGAGAACGTTCATGCCGGCAGGCAATCTCGCCAGGGACCTCCGGCAGACCGGCCACTTCGCAATCTATCCGTACATTCCAAGCGTCCGCTTCGCCAACGGGCGCTTCCTGGCGGCGCCGCCCCTCTCCAGCGACAAGTTCAGGCCCGGCGACGGGTGGCACCTGCTGCAGTACTCTCCGCAATCGCCCGGGGCCGAAGGCTTCACGCCGGCCGGCAGAACCAATCCGCCTGGCAATTTACGAGGCTATTCCTACGCATCGTATTACCGCGACAATCGGGTAGCGCTGCGCGACGTCCCGGCCGATTCCAACGTCATCCGGACCAACTACGGAACCCGGCTGCAGCGGATCGACGCGATGGGCGATTTCGGCGGGACGCTGTACGCGGCGGGGAGCACGTACGCGGGGGACCGAAACAGCATTCTCTACCGTCTCGACGGGAGGACAGCCACCGCGGTCGGGGGCCTGGGCTTCCGAGCGACCGCGCTCCGCGCGATACCGAGGATCAAGCGCCGCAGCGGCTCCGTCCTGACCCCCGCGATCGAGTACTTCGCCCTGAACGCGGACAGCCGGTCGGTCGGTCTGGACGTGGACTTCCGCATCACGGCGGGGTTCCTGGACGCTCGCACCGACGAGCTGGCCTAGCAGGCCCGCCAGAAGGCGACGACGCGCCCGGCGAGGCGGCAGCCGGCCCCGAGGGGGCTGTCGGAGAACCCGGGGCTGTCGGGCCGCAGGAACCAGCGCCCGCGGAACAGGGCGGCGCGGCCCACCAGCGCCCCGTCGCCGGCCAGGGCCAGGTAGACCCCGCCGGGGGCCGGGTCGCGCTGGCGGTGATCGACCAGCATCCACGCGCCGTCCTCGATGGCGGGCTCCATGCGGCGGCCGTCCATGCGGGCCAGGCTGCACCGCTCCAGGGCGAGATCGCGGCGGGCCAGCCAGTCGCGGGCGAGCGGCACGCGCACGGGCGCCAGGGGCTCCGGCGGTTCCGGCTCGCCGAGGCCCCGGCGGGCGGCGGCCTCCAGCGAGCGCGGCTGCACGGCGTCGGTCACGCCGGTCTCCTCGCCGCAGGGCGGCCGCCGCCGCGCGGCGGGCGCGGGATCGTCGGTGAGCCCCAGCAGGTAGTCCGCCGACACGTCGAGGGCGCGGGCCACGCCGGCCAGCGCCTCGACCGAGATGCCCGCGTTGCCGCCCTCCACCCCGGTCACCATCTGGCGCGTGACGCCGATCTCGGCGGCGACCTTCGCCTGGGACGCGTTGCGGGCGAGACGCGCCTCGCGAATCCTCTCGCCGACGGGCAGCATGGCGCCAATCCAGCATAGCAGCAACAAAGCTCTTGACAGGACGCCGTTACTTGCCTATAGTAGTCAGTGATGGCAGCCCGCAATTCCGAGATCGCCGGCATCCGGGCGGAACTGGCGCGCTCGGGCGTCACCCAGGCGCGGCTGGCGCGGCTGGCCGGCTGCCACCCGTCGCACCTGAACCGGGTGCTCAGGGGGCACTGCCCGCCGTCCGCGGGCTTCCTGGATTCGCTGCGGCGGACGATCGACCTCTGCGCCCGGGCGGAGGAGGCCGCCGAGGAGGCGCGCGAGCGCGTGCTGGCCGCCGCGGCCAGGGAGGCAAGGGAGGGGAACGATGTTACCTGAGTTACCTGAGACGCTCGCCAAGGCGCTGGCATCGGCCCGCGTGTTCGCCGAGGCCTTCTTCGCCGTGATCTGGGCGGCGGCGCTGTTCGCGGCCATCGCCATCGCGGCCATGCTCGCGGAGGGGGCGATCCGCCGGATCGCCGGGATGCTGCCGTGAATGCGGAGGGAGATGCGAGGATGCCCATGCCCAACGGAATCGAACGCGAGATCGAACGCGAGATCGACAAGGACTCCGGGATCAAGGACCTGCGCGAGGCGGTCAGGACCCTGAGCGAGCGAGCCGAGGCCGCCGAGGACAAGCGCGACCGCGCGATCGAGCGGGCCGAGGCCGCCGAGGACAAGCGCGACCGCCTGCAGGAGCGCGTCGACGCCCTCGAGCGCGACGCGAGCGCCGCGGACGGCACGCGCGCCCTGTACCGGGAACACGCCGAGACGATGGAGCGGGCCGTGGTGGCCCTGTCCTGCGTCGTGGCCCGCCAGCGCTACGGCGTCACGCTGGAGCGCGGAGGCGAGGATACTGTCTGATGCAGGCCGGAGAGATGGTCGTCTCGGCCGGCATGTGGAAGGCCCGCTGGCGGCGGAAGTCCCCCGTCGGCCTCCGCTGGTCGCCTCGCGTCAGCGTCGCTCCGGCCGACGGCCCGTTCGCCGTGCCGCGCGCAGTGGCGCGGCAGATTTTCGCGGAGGTGTACTTGACCAAGCTCGAAGACGCCGCGCCCCCGTCCGGGGACACGCTCGGCGGGTTCGTCGAGGACGTGTTCTATCCGCAGCACGCGGATCGCACCCGCCATCCCGAGTGGTACCGCGCGCTCGTCCGCAACCACGTTCCCGAGTGGCTCTCGGCCAAGCGCCTGATCGACGTGACCAAGGCCGACGTGCAGCGCGTCTGCGACGGCATGGCCGAGTCGGGCTACGCCGGCCAGACCGTGCGGCACGTCCGGGCGATGCTGCACAGAGTCTTCGAGGCTGCCGCCGACGAGGACCGCTTCGACGGGCGCAATCCGGCCAAGGGCGTGCGCGTGGCGGGGAAGATGCCCAAGGAGACGTTCGCCCTGGCCTACGACGAGGCCCGCGCCCTGATCGACGCCCTCGCGTCGGAAGACGCCCGCGAGGTGGCCTTGTTCGCCCTGCTCTCGGGATGCCGGATCTCCGAGATCCTCGGTCTCAAGTGGCTCTGGGTCAACGTCGGCCGGGGTCCGCGTTCCGCCGGGGCCGTGCGGCTGCCGCCGCGATCCGTCGCGATTCGCCAGCAGTGGTACCGAGGCAAGCTGGGCCCGCTCAAGAGCGCGGCGAGCGAGCGGGTAATCCCCCTGTCGGACCCGATGGCCGCGATCCTGCTGCGGCGTTCCGGCGGCGACCGCGGCAAGGACCGCTTCGCTTTCGCAGCGCGCACCGGGAACCCGCTCGACGGATGCACTCTTGCCGCCCGGCATCTCAAGCCCGCGGCAGCCTTCGCCGGCGTGCCTGCCGTTAGCTGGCACGCCTTCCGTCATACCCACAACACGTGGCTGTTCGACGAAGGCGTGTCCGAGGCCCAGAGGATGGCGCAGCTCGGGCACAAGGCGACCGGCATCAACGCCCGCTACCTGCACGTCCGGCTGGACGACCGCAGGGATGCCGTGGATCGAATTGCGGCCAAGCTCTGCCCGAGTGTGGTACAGTCTCCGTAGCACGCCGCAGGCAAGTAATGCGACCAAAGTCCTCTTGCTTCGGGAGCAAGAGGTCCCGAGTTCAAATCTCGGCGCCCCGACCATTCTTCCTGCATCGCGGGCCGCTCCCGGCAGGTGTCGGCCCGCGGAAGGAGTCGCCGGGCCCTCCGCGCCCGGGGCCCCGACGTACCGGCAGCTGTTGACCCGACACGTCGCCGGGCGGTATCTTGTCGCTATGACACGGAAGCAATTCCTCGCTTCGCCCCTTCTCGCTGCCGGAGCGGCCTCGGCGGCGAACACTTTGAGCTACAAGTCGCGGCGGATCAACCGTGCGATCGAGCTGCTCGAGGACGACCAGATGATCTATTACACGGGCGGACGTGGGGGGTACGAGGAGGGAGTGCGCTCCGCCGGCACGCCCTACGACTACATCAACTACGAAATGGAGCACGGCGCACTCGACTTCAGCGCGCTGCGCGCCTTCATGCAGGGTCTGGTGGACGGCGGCCCGACCCGCAGCGGCCACCGCACGCCCGCGGTCATCGCCACGCTCCCCGTCCTAGGCGTGGACGAGATGCACATGCGCGCGAACTTCTGGGTGGTCCAGCAGGCTCTGCTGTGCGGAATCCACGGCATCCTGCTGTGCCACGCCCGCGATCCCGAGGCGGTGAAGTGGATGGTGCGGGCCGCTCGCTATCCCAACGCCAAGCCAGTCGTCCCCGAGCTCGGGGAGGGCTTGCTCGGCAACGGCAGCCAGGGGTTCCCGGCCGAGATCTGGGGCGTGTCGCGGCACGAGTACCAGCGCAAGGCGGATCCGTGGCCGCTCAACCCCGAAGGCGAGTTCCTGCTCGGCCTGAAGATCGAGGACAAGTACGCCTTGGCGAACGCCGAGGAGGTTGCCGCGGTGCCCGGTGTCGGGTTCGCCGAGTGGGGCCCCGGCGACATGGCCCTGTCCTTGGGCCTGCCGGACGGTCACGGACCGAATCGCTCGCTCCACCCGAAGATGAGGGAAGCTCGCTCCAAGGTGCTGAACGCCTGCAAGGCGAACAAGATCTCGTTCCTCAACACAGTGCGGCCGGATGACGTGACCGACATGTTCGACGAGGGCGTCCGCATCGGAGCGGGCGCTAACGAGGCAGCCATGGCCAAGGGGCGCGAACACACCGGACGCAAGATGCCGTGGTAGGCGGTCTCCGCCGTGGGGCCGGTCTCGCCCTTCTCGTCGCAGCCGGTTGCGGCGAGCGGGGCGGTCCGCTGGACCTGCGGCTGGCCCACGTGGCTTCGCCCGGCTCCCTGACGGCCCTCTCAGCGGAGGAATTCGCGCGAAGGGCGAACGAGCGCCTCGGGGACGAGGCACGGGTCACGGTCTTCGGGTCGAGCCAGCTAGGCGACGACGAGACGCTACTCGTCAAGCTGAAGCTCGGGACAGTCGACTTCTCCCTGCCGTCGACGATCATGTCGTCGGCAGTCGATCTGTTCGGTCTCTTCGAAATGCCCTACCTCGTCCGGGACCGCCAGCACATGGGGCGCATCGAGCGCGAAGTGGTCTGGCCGCGCCTCGCCCCGGCTGCAGCGGACCGAGGCTTCGAGCTGCTGGCCGTGTGGGAGAACGGCTTTCGTCACATCACGAACAGCCGCCGGCCGATCCAGGTCCCCGGCGACCTGAAGGGGGTCAAGCTGCGAACCCCCCGTGGTCGCTGGCGCGTGCGGCTCTTCCAGACGCTCGGGGCCAATCCCACGCCGATGTCGCTGGCCGAGACGTTCATGGCCCTCCAAACCGGGGTGATCGACGGCCAGGAGAACCCACTCAGCCAGATCCACAGCCAGAAGTTTCATGAGGTTCAGCGGTACCTGACCCTGACCGGGCACGTGTACACGCCGGCCTACCTGCTGGCCGGCCGGGATCGCTGGCGGACGCTCCCGCCTGAGATTCGGACCGTTCTGAGCGGCACGGCTCGGGAATTGCAGGACTTCGTGTACGCGGAGGCCGAGGCGCTCGACCAGCGCCTGCTAGCCGACCTGCGCAGCCAGGGCATCGAGGTCAACGAATGCGACCGCGAGAGCTTTCTCGCTGCCGGTCGGCCGATTTTCGACCAGTTCTCCTCGGATGTCCCGGGGGGCGGGGAACTGGTCGAGCGGTCCCTCGCCCTGGCCGCGCCCTAGCAGGAATGCGGGCCGATCGTTGACGGGCCGACTCCGAGCGACGCTTGGGCGCTTCCTAGAGGCCGCCGTGGTGGGCATCACGGCGGCGCTCGCCATCCTGGTTGTTGTCGGCGTGGGGAGCCGCAAGGCCGGATTCTCCTTGGTCTGGTACGACGAGGTCGCCGCGATCCTGCTGGCATGGCTCACGTACTACGGCGCGGCGCTGGCGGCGCTGCGCCGCGCCCATCTAGGCCTGCCGAACCTGGTCCAGCGGGCTCCTCGCCGCCTGCGGCTCGTGCTGGCGTTGTCGAGGGAAGCCGCCATCGTCGGGTTCTTTGCGCTGACGGCTTGGATGGGCATCAAGCTGCTGTCCGTTCTCGGCGGGGTGTACTTGGTCAGCTTGCCCTGGCTGCCGGCGGGGATCGTCTACTCCGCGATACCGGTCGGAGCGGCGCTGTTCATCGCCGCCGAGCTGGTCGCCGCGGTTGACGACTGGAAGCGGGGGGATCCTGCGTGAGCCTCGTCTTGGTCCTGCTCGGGCTGGCGGCCCTGGTCCTTCTGAACGTGCCGGTGGCCGTCGCACTCGGCTTGGCGTCCGTGGCCGCGATGGCTCTCGAGACCGGCCTGCGGGATCTGCCCAACGTCCCGCTGACACTCTTCGACGGAGCGGTCAAGTTCTCGCTGATCGCCGTGCCGCTGTTCATCCTCGCCGGGGCGATCATGAACGCCAGCGGCATCTCTCGACGGCTAATCGCCCTGACATCCTCGCTCATCGGTTTCGTGCGGGGCGGCCTGTCGATGGTGACGGTCGGGACTTCGCTGTTCTTCGCGGAAATCTCGGGTTCGGCGGTAGCTGACGTGGCCGCGCTCGGGTCGGTGCTGATTCCTTCCATGAAGAGGGCCGGCTACACCAAGGAATTCGCGGCGGCCGTGACCTCGTCGGCGTCGACCCTAGCCGTGATCATCCCGCCGTCCATACCGATGATCCTCTATGCCGTGATGGCAGGAGCCTCGGTGGTGGAGCTGTTCGTGGCGGGAATCGTGCCCGGCCTGCTCGGGGGGCTGCTCCTGATGGGCGCGGCTTACCGCGTGGCGGTTCGGCGCGGGTTTCCCGCGGACGCGGCCTTCCGCTGGGCGCGCGTCAAGACCGCGTTTCGCGAGGCCGTCTGGGCGCTTCTGCTGCCCGTCATCATCCTCGGCGGGATCTTCTCCGGCTGGGTCACGGCCACGGAAGGCGCGGGTCTCGCGGTGCTTGCCGCGGCTGTCATTGGAGGCGTGGTCTACCGGGAACTGGATTGGAGCTTGCTGCGGAAGGCGACCGTTGACGGCGGCATCCAGACGGCTGTCGTCATGCTGCTTGTTTCCACCTCGGCCCTGCTCGGGGAGTACCTGACATCGATGCAGGTGCCGCAGCAGTTCGCGGAGCAGCTCCTCGCATTCACCGACAGCAGGTGGGTGATCCTCGCGTTGTTGAACGTGTTCTTCCTCGTGGTCGGCCTGTTCCTGCACTCCGCGGCGGCGATCATCCTCGTCGTCCCTATCGTGATGCCATTGGTGCAGCAGACCGGCATTGATCCGGTGCATTTCGGGCTCGTCGTGACCCTGAACCTAGGCATCGGCCAGCAGACGCCTCCCGTGGCGAGCGTGCTGTTGACCGCCTGCTCGATCGCGAAGGCCGAGATCTGGGATGTAAGCCGGGCGAACGCCGTTTTCGTGAGCGTGCTGCTGCTCGTGCTGGGGGTGGTGACCTACGTACCAGCAGTCCCGATGTTCCTCGTGGACTTTTTCTACCGATAGTCGCGACCTTACCTGCCAGCCCGCTCTGAAGACGCCGACGGCAGGTTGGCCGCGATGGTGGCGTGCGCAAGACTCGCAGGCTCACCGGCCCGCACAGCCGTCTTCAACGACAGGTCGCCTCGCGTTCTATTTCCGCGATTTTCCGATCCTGCGCCCGTAATTGTCGTAGTGGTACGTCGTGTTTCCGGAGGTTCGCGACTTGCCGGTCCTGCGACCGTACCGGTCGTAATGGTATTTCGTGTCGCCCGACGTGCGGGACTTACCGACGCTCGAGCCGTACCTGTCGTAGTGCCGAGTCGTGGAGCCGCTCTTGGTAGACCGCCCGGTCCGATTGCCGTATTGGTCGTAGTGACGGGTCGTCGAACCCGACTCTTTGGACTGGCCGATTCGGGCTCCGTACTGGTCGTAGTGCTTGGCCTCGCCGGTTGCGTAGGGTGGCGCGTCCGGCTTCTCCTCGGCTTGGCCAGGTGCTAGCAGCAGCGCGAGCGACGCGAGAATCCATCCTAGAAATGTCATTCTGTCTCTCCCTTCCCTACATGTCCGGCAGATTGACAAGCTGCGGGGGGTCGCAAGGATAGAGTCCCATCGCCTGCGCCGCGCCGGACCTAGCCGGTTGCCCGACCTTCCGTTCGCACCATGGCCAGTGACTCTCATTATGGACCATCTCGTGCTTGAGAGGGGGCCTTCGCGGTGTTCGGGCCGTGGCCGTGGAGCCCGCAGGAGGGCTGACACCGCCGCTGGGGAGAGCCTGCCCCGGTCTCGCCTCGGGCCCGTGGAACTTGCGACCGGCACGGAGCATGGCCCCGTGGCCTGGCGGACTCACTTCGGCGGCAGGCGGCTGCCGGAGCAGAACAGCCGTCCGCCAGTGAAGGCACCGGTTCATTCGGGCGCGTGTGGGCGCGTCGTCCCGTGGCGTCCCAACGGGGCGAGCGGGTCCGGGAAGCGGTACTGGCGCGGCTCGGCCTGCACTTCCCGGAACTGATCCCGGGGAGTGATGGATGCGCGGCGGCGCCGCCGCTACACCTCGAGGGCAGGGCCCGGCACGCCATGCACGCCGCGAGGGCTAGCACGTTGGAGGCTGGCAGGAGGCCGGCCTTGCTGCGCCCGGAATCGCGCTCGAACTTGCAGCCCGTGCGCGCGAGGCATTCGCAAGGGGAATTATATATCTGAGTGCCGACAACGCCATGGTCCGACTAGAACTGCTGTGAGCAGGGAGGTGGGTGTCGAGCTGGGGTCATGCGAGTGCGGCCGCGGCGGGCACAGAGGGGTGGGGTGTGGGATCGTATCTGAATCGAGCCTGCCAGCGGATTGGACGAGGAAGGGACTAGAGAGGCCGCCTCGCATGCGCCGGTTGCCCCGGTGGAACCCGGTTGGCGGTGGCAGGGCACGCCTTGCAAGCCGCTTGCAGGCCCTGCGAGGGCCGAAGACAGCGGATCCCCGGCGCTCGACGGCCTGCATGGACGGTCCGGACCGGACCGGGGTCGCGCCGGGGCATGCCGGATCCGGTGCGACCCTCGTACCGAGCGTGCAGCGCACCGAGCGTGAAGAGCGCGCCCGCAGCGGGCTGCCGCGCTCGGCGCGGCGGGCGCCGCTCGGGCCGCGACCGCGGCCTTGCCGGTCAGCTGCCGGCAGGTCAGCGTCCGGCCGACCAAGCCCCGCGCCATGCGCCGCATCCGTTCCGCCGTTGTTCCGCCCTGTCGCAGTCGCGGTCGTTGCGCCGTCCCGCGAACTCCGTGAGGTAGCGGCCGAGATGACGGACGCTCATCCGGTGATAGGTGCCGTACAGGCCGCGCTTGAACAGGGGCCAAAACGATTCGATGCCGTTCGTATGCGCTGCCCCGCGCACGTACTCGCCGCCGGAGCGCCGGAGTGCCTGACGGCTTCGTGCGCGAACTCCGCCATGCCGGCGCAGGCCGCCGCCTCGTCGGAGCGGACCTGCGCCCCCGGCGCGACGCGGGCGCGCGCGAAGCCCTGCAGGTCGCCCTCGGCGGTGCCCGGCAGCGGCCGCGCGGCCACTGCGTTCGTGGCGCGGTCCCGCGCCCCCGCCACCGGGGTCTTGCCGACGGGCCCGCGCCCGGCGCGGGCCTTCTTGCTCTCGTGCTGGTTGCGCTTCTTGCCGCCGACGCAGGTCTCGTCCACCTCCACCGGGCCGGCGAACAGGCCCCGATCCCGCTCCCGGCACGCGCGGATGCGGTGCGCCAGGTGCCGGGCCGACTTCCGGCTGATGCCCGGGTCGCGGTGCAGCTTCATACTCGAGACGCCCTTGATGCCGGTGGTCAGCAGGAACAGGGCGACAGCCCAGGTGCGGTAGCCGAGCTTGGTGTCGGCCATCACGCTGCCGGTGCGCACGGAAAAGCGCTTGCCGCAGCCGCGGCAACGGTACGGCATCGAAGGGTGGGCCGCGTCGGACTGCACGCTGGAGCCGCGGCAGTGGGGGCACGCGGGACCGTCCGGCCAGCGTATGGAGGCGAACCATTTTTCCGCGGATTCGTCATCGGGGAACATGGCGATTACTTCGATCAATGTGATGCCTTTACGGAACCACTTTCCGGGACCTGATTTCTTCATTTACGGCATCCCCTGCTGGAACTATTCTACCAAGAAACACCACAGAATGTCAACGGAAAGTCGGAAGAAATATGAAATCTTATTATGGCTTGATAATTTGCCGACTTGATTCCCTCGGCACTCAGATATATAATTCCCTTTGCAAAGGCTCAATTGGAAGCGGAACGCCCGGTTTGCCTGCCCGGGCAGGGCAGCCTCCTGCAGGACCGGCCCCTCGATACAACGCGTCGGCGTGTGCAGGATGTGCTTGGAGTTCGCCGGCAGGGCTCAATTGTGGCACTGCTTGCACGCCCGCTCCCGGGGCATGACGAGCAGCTTGGCCGCGCTAGATCCGTGCGCGTCGTGGCACATGCCGCAGCTGGCCAGCTCGTGGCTCTGGTGGCTGTGCGTCCGGATGAAGAGGTCCTCGGCATGGCAGGCCTGGCACCCTCCACTGAAGCGGAACCGGCCCCGCCGGCTCACGCTGTGGCAGTGGCTGCAGTCGACTTGGACGGGCGGGTGGTCTCGGTACGCCGCCCCGTGCCGCCCTTCGGGCGCCGGGCCCGAGTGGAAGCTCACTTGCCGGGAGCCGTCGGACGTTTCCAGCCTCACCGTATGGGTTCCTGCCTGCACCTGCACCTCGGCGCGAAGCACCCCGGGAAATGGCTGCTCCGTGGGGAGCGCCCTTCCGTCAAGCAGGAGACGGCCCTCCCCTGCCTTGGCGATGATCTCGATGGTGTCGCCGGGGATCCACGACCCGTCCGGTGGCTTGACGATGGGAGAAGGCTCGGCAGCGACAACCGAACACGCTGCCGCAATGGCAAGAATCCTAGAGATGGATGCGGCAGATGGCCCCGGCATGCTCGCTGAGGTTGTCCTTGTGTCCGGGGGCGATGCCTGCGTCGCAGTAGTAGAGCGCTCCGTCCCACCAAGTCATGCCGTGCGGGTCGGGGTCGCTGCGGTCAAACTGGACGCCCTCGATGATGCGCCCGGTGCGGATCTCGAAACGCAGCGCGCGGTAGTCATTCGAGAACATGCACCAGATGTGCTCGCCGTCCCATCCGAGACCGTGCGGTCGGTTGAGCGGCAAATCGAAATCGTGGAACAGGTTCAGGTCGGCGTCGGCCTGAACCACCTTGAGAGGGTTGAACTGCGTGATCCAGAGGGAGTTCTTGGCCCACAGCAAGCCGTGCAGCCCCCCGCCCGTCGGCGTCTGGTAGTTCGCGATGTGCTCGCCGGTCTTGGCGTCGAGCTTGACGATCCGGCCGCCTCGGACGATGTCGTGCGGGCGTCGCGGGCGAAGGTGGGCTGGCCCGTTGGCACCCATGAAGACGAAGCCGCCGCCGGCGCCGATGCCGCTGGTGTTGGACGACTGGGTCTCGTGCCGGGCCAGCGGGCGGCCGGTCTTCCAGTCGAGGAGATAGGCTCGGTCGGTGATCTGCTCGCCGACCCACAGGCCTTCCTCGGTGGCCTCCAGCCCGTTCGGGTTGCCGTCGGGGGACTGGTAGAGGATCTCCACCTCCTTGCGTCGGCGGATCGGGTAGCTGCCCTTGTCGCCCGCAGCTGCCTTGAGGCCCCCCAGAACGGCGGCGAGGCCGGTGCCGCAGCTTGCGGAAAACTCGCGTCGAGTCATGGTTGCAGTCCTCCTTGGTAGGACCAGTTCCGCCAACGAACTAGGCTCGGGCTGATGTCGGCGATGCGAGCGACTCCGGACATGCCCATGTCCAGGGCGAGCTCGGTCTTGAGCAGTTCGAGCACCCGAGCTACGCCGTCGCGGGCGAAGCACGTCATGCCCCACAGGTACGGGCGAGCGACGCCCACGGCGGTCGCCCCGATCGCGAGGGCCTTCAGGATGTCCGTGCCCCGGCGGAACCCGCCGTCCACGAGCACGGGGATCCGGCCGCGGGCGGCCCGGACGCACTCGGGCAGCGCTTCGATCGTCGATCCGGTGTGGTCGAGCTGCCTCGCCCCGTGATTGGACACGACGACAGTGTCCACGCCGACCTCGACGGCCCTCTCGACGTCCTCCGCAATCATGAGGCCCTTCAGCATGATCTTGAGCTCGGTAATGTCCCTGAGCTGCTTGACGGTCTCCCACGTCGGCGTGGGCGTCGCGCGTCCCGGGTATTCCCCCGTAGTCCACGTGCGGTCGTTGGGCTGGTAAACCAGCCTGCCGTCGGCATCGCGCGGAATCTCGCCCAAGTTGCACCAAGTCCGTACGAGGCCGTTGTGGATCGAGCGCTCGCGATGCGAGACCAGCATGTTGTCGACGGTAAAGCAGACGCCTGTGCAGCCGGAGTCCTCGAGGCGCTCCACGAAGTCCAGCATGGAGTTCTCGCTCCGGAACTGGCCGCCCGTTGTGTACTGCCACCAGTGCCGGGGAGCGTCGGCGGAGGCGAGGAACGCCTCGACCCCGCCGTTGCTGATGTACATGGCGTTGGCGAGGGCCGCGCCCCGCGCGGTCTCCTCCTCGCCTCCGGGCCGGAAGCAGTTCTTGCCACCCGCCGGGCAGATGTAGACTGGCGAGTCCATCGTGCTTCCGAGAAGCTCCGTCGTAACGTCGATCTTGTGGACGTCTGTGAGGAACTTGGGACGCAGGATGATCTGGCGGAAGGCCAAGCGGTTTTCGGCGAGGGAGATCTCGTCCTTGCCCCCTTCGGCTAGGTAGTCGTAGGCGACCGGGTCGATCAGCTTGCGCGCGAGGTCGCGGAAGTCGAATACACTGGCGAGTTGCTTGGAATCCGTCAGATCCGGCTTCTCGATTTCGGCCAGCAGCGGCGATGCCAGCATGAAGGCGGCGAGCCGTCGAAGCGCCTCGCGACGATGCAACGGGGATGTCATCCCGGTCCGAAAAGTAGCACCCGTCTCGCGACGATGTCAACCCGGCGAGTGATGTCGTAGCGGCCGCGCCGGGGATCAAGCTCCTGCCGGGACAACCGCAGCCGGGCGCGAGCGAGAGGGTTCCCGCCTTCGGCGTGGGCGGCAGCTGGCGCTCTTGAAGCCACCCGATTGCACTTCGAGAGACGGACACGCCGATCTCGCACCGTCCACTTGGTCCGCTCGCCGAGCGGATCGACACCACGAGCGGGCGGCCGTACGCTGCGTGCTTGCCGTCGGCCCGGTAGCCTGGCAAGAATGCGACCCGACGGTGCTCTCGTCTTGGGGGAGGGGAGACTGCGGGGAAGCATTGGCCGGGCTCGCTCCGCGCCTTATGCACCGGCGACTCCAAGGCAGGAACAGGGCGAGTGGCCCAGCTATGGCTTGGCACCCCCGGGACAGCGGGCAAGGAGCGTCACCGAAGACCGAGGAGGCTGTGCAATAGCGCGACGTCGTCCAGGAGTCCTCGTCTCGCTGCCACGTCTCCCGGAATTGCCGCGGTCATCGGCCGGTCATCCGCGAGGTGACCGCGAACCTGGTCCGTGCAGCGACGACGCGGGCGGGCTTGATGATCTCTTCGGAACTAGACGGGAAAGGCTGCGAGCCCGGATGGAAGGTTACGGAGGCGCGGATCGAGCGGTGATCGATCAAGAAAGACATCGTCTCCGGCGAGTGGAATCACGCGTTCCAGCCGAGGTCCAAGACGCGGTCGAGTGAGTCTTGAGCGCCCCCGAAGCGCGCAGAGTTGCAACTACTCGGTCCCTAGCGCTGCCATTGGATCGATCCGTGCTGCACGCCGCCCCGCGAGCAATCCCGCCGCCACACTGGCGGCGAGAGTCACGGCGTATGCCCACGTCCACGTCACGAGGTCCAAGGCACTTACCTCGAAGAGCAGTGACATCAGAACGCGGATCGTTCCTACCGTCGCCAATCCGCCGAGCGCGATGCCGGTACCGACGGGCAGCAGTGCCGTCTGCATTGCCGTGGCGCAGACCCGCCCTGGTCCGGCGCCAAGCGCCGACCGGATGGCGAAATCGCGGCGGCGCTCGACGACCGCCTGTGCCGTAACACCGTAAAGGCCGGCCACGACCAACACTAGGCCGATTGCTCCGAACGCCGAGGCGACGTAGGTTCCAGCGCGACGCTCGGCCTGCGAGTCGGCGATCAGTTGACCCATAGAACGAATGTCTGTCACGAAGGCGTGCCGGTCCACGGCGTGAATGCGTTCGCGCACGGACGTCACCTCATTGAGCGGGTCGCTTCTCGTTCGCGCGATCAGAGTGATAGCCGCCTGCGGGAACAGAGCCTGAGGAAGATAGATGTCGACGGTCGGACCCGTCTCGAGTCCCGAATACCGCACGTCTCCCGCGACGCCGACTACCGTCATTTGCCAGTCCCGAAATGCTTCACCAAAGCTGATGATTTTCCCCAGCGGCTCCAGTCCTTTCCAACAGCGCTTCGCGAAAGAGTCGCTGACCAAGATGCCGCGGGGTGCCCCACGCTGCCCCTCCTCGTCGTGTGCTTCGAAGGCCCGGCCGGCTTCGATGGGAATTTGCATGGTGGCAAAGTAGCCGGGGCTTATTATGGCGCCCATTCAACTCCGAAGTGCGACACGCGCCGAGCCACAAGATGGCAGGGAGGGGAGAGGGGGGGCAGCGAGCGGTGGTGTGGCGGCAGTAGGCTGGTAGGTGCTGGAAGGAGCAGGGAGGCGGATGCGGAAGAGCTACACGCACGTGACGCAGGAGGAGCGCTGCCGGATCGAGACGCTGCGGGCGGCGGGCTGGGCGGGCTGGGGAGCGGACAGGATCGCCGGGCAGCCGGGCCGCAACCGGGCCACGATCTACCGGGAAGTGAGCCGCAACGGCCGACCGGCGGAGGGCGAGCGCGCGGCGAGCTACAGCTTGGGGAGCGCGCGGGAGCGCGCGGAGCGGCGGCGGCGCGCGGCGTCGTGCCGGCCGCGCCAGCTGACGTCGGCGCTGCGGGCGCGGAGCGAGGACTGCCTGCGGCAGGACTGGAGCCCGGAGCAGGAGCCCGGAGCAGGTCGCGGCGCGGCTGAAGCGGGAAGGGGCGCTGGAGATCAGCCCTGAACGGATCTACCAGCTGGTGCGCGCGGAGCGGCGGCAGGGGGGCCGGCTGTACCGGCACCTGAGGCAGGGCGGCCGCAAGCGCGTGCGGCGGGTCGGCCGGACGGCGGGCCGCGGCCTGATCCCGGGGCGCGCGGACATCGCGGAGCGCCCGGCGGAGGCGCGAGCGAAGGCGCGCGGCGGCGAGCGGGAGGCCGACACCGTGATCGGCGGGCAGCGCCGCGGGGCGCTGGTGACGCTGGTGGACCGGTTCTCTAAGTACCTGCTAGTGCAGCCGGTTAGCCGGCGCACGGCGCGGCTGGTCGGGGCGGCGATGACGGCCATGCTCGCAGGCAGCGGGGCCGTGACGCGCACGATCACGGCCGACAACGGCAAGGAGTTCGCGGGGCGCCGGGAGGTGGCGCAGCGGCTGGGGGCGGGCTTCTACTGCGCGCGGCCCTGCCACTCCTGGGAGCGCGGGCTGAACGAGCATGCCAACGGGCTGCCGCGGCAGTACTTCCCGCAGGGGACGGACCTGCGGCGGGTGGACCCGGCCCGGGTGCGGCAGGCGCGGGACCGCCTGAACCGGCGTCCGCGGAAGGTGCCGGGCGGGCGCACGCCGGAGGAAGTCTTCCTGGCGGCGCGGGAGCGGGTGCCGCGGGGCTGAGGCAGGGCTGGCAGCCCGCCTCGGGATCGAGCCGCGACTCCGCCGCGTCGCGGATCGACGCGGCGAGCGCTGTCGCGGTGTCATCGGTGAAGAACATCATCGCGTTCCGAAACTTCTCGTTGATGATCGTCTCGCCGAGAAAGCTCGCGACGGACTGGCGTTCGGCTGGGCTCGGTGGAATCAACAGCACCTCCCCAACATCGGTCGGCCCCGTTGCGACGAACAGCGCGGCTAGGGTTCGGCCTAGGACAGGCTTGGCGAACACGATATGCCCATCCGTGAAGTAGAGCTTGACTTCCTCTCGCTCCAAGAAGGCATCCCGGACGCGGTAACAGTTGTCGGGATCCAATTCCAACCCCTTGATCGCGCGCAAGTCGTCCGCAGCGGTGCTTCCGTAAAGGACCGCTGCGGCACAGAGAACCGCCGCTAGTAAACGACCGATCACGGACAAGCCTAGTTCGCATTGTAAGAGCGATTCACAGGAGCTGGCGAGAGCACGGCGCGGGCCGCGCCGCCGCTGGTCGGCCAGCTGCTCCACGCTGGCGAGGGTCGACATTCGATGCGTCTGACCACTCGCAGGACACGGTTCGGCCAAAAACTCAAAGAGGCACGAGCCTTTTGCAAAATTCAGAAAAGAGGGCTGACCGCCCCATGAACGACTAGTTTCCGGGCTGTTATTCTCGCCGAAAAAGACCCCCTTCAGCTGGGCTTGCTCCGCTTCGGGGCGCTCCTGCGAGGAGCGGCCCCGTGCAGGCGCAGCTCTCCCGGCCCGGCCCGGCGGGCGGGCGCTCTTCCCGGCCGTCCCGGCGGCCCGGGCTCTCGGAGCGCCAGGCGCAGGAGCTGCTCGACCGTCAGCGCGAGCACGCCGAACAGGAGGTGGCACAGCACCTTGCCGTGGCCACCTTGCCGTGGCCGCGGACGCGCACGTGGCGCCCGCCGCAATCGTCCTTCAGGCGGCCGTTGACACGCTCCACCGTCGAGCGCTCGCGGTAGCGCAGCTTGGCGGGATCCGCCCGCCCGGCGCTGCGCAGCGCCGGGGCCTCCCGTGCCAGATCCGCCTGCAGCTCCGTCCGGCCGCGCGGGTTGACATCAATGAGCGGCACGTGCCCGAGCCGCTCGCTGAAGGCCCGGATCCCGGCCGCGTCGCGCGCGCTGTCCATCCGGTCGTACAGGTTGTCGACGCGGCCCGCGGTCCGTGTCGCCAGCGGGATCGCGGCCTGGCTGTCGTGCAGCGAAGCCGCGGTGAGCAGGCAGCTGACCGGGATCCCGCCGTCGATCGCGTCGATAGGCAGCTTGTAGCCGCGCCAGCTGACGGTACGGCCCTTGGCGTTGCGCTTGGTGCCGGTATCGCAGCCCTGCGGCAGGTCGTGCAGCATTGCTTCGAGATTCATGTCGGGCTGCCGCGCCAGTCGGCGCGGAGCGGGCGGCCGCTGCTCGCCCTTGCGAGGGCGCCCGCGCTTGCGTTTCGGCTCCGGTTCCGGCGCGGGCTTCGCGGCGGGCCGCTCGCGGCCCTCGATGGCGGTCGAGTCGCGGGAGACGTGCCCTGCCAAGCGGCCGTCGAGCGTCCGCGCGAGCAGCGCCTGGTGCAAGCGTCCGGGCAGTTCGCCGGCGGCGAACTCGGCGCAGGCGCGCGAGAAGGTTGCCTCGCCGGGCACGGCCCCGGCCAGGTCCCGGCCGCACAGTCGGCGCAGGGTGCGATCGGTCTGCAGGCGCTCGACCGGCGAGCGCGTAGCGGGCTGGTCGAAGACGGCCTTGGCGATGCAGGCGCGCGCCATGGCGGCGCGGCTTGCGAGGGGGCGGCCGCGGCCGCCCTGCCCGACGGGCAGGCAGTCCTCGACCTGCGCCAGTTCCACCGCTTGAACGAAGCTGCGGCAGCGCTCGCCGAGGGGGCCGAGTTCCTGCTCGAGCCAGGGGAACAGCCCCTGCTGGAACGTGAACCAGTACGCGGATACGGTTTCTATCAAGGACATATTCGTTGAATTCTGCCAGCTGCTTACTAGGATTTCATTACAATAATAGCACGGAGGGCAAGGGATTGCCAGGAAACTCAAAACGCAGACAAGCCATTAAAACTACATTTACTACAGTTCTATTTCATTTATTATATCGAATACTTAATAGACTAACTAAATGATAATGCTATTAGCGCGGGATTTTTGCAAAAGGCTCGCACGACATGCATCGAATGCGCACCAAGGCACTCACGGCGCTTGCAGCGGTACCAATCCTGACGGTCGGCATCGACCCAAGCAAGGTGCGCCTGCCGGAGGAAGCCGCCAAGCGGGAGCCCAAGAACGCTAAGGACGTTGTCGGGAATTAGATTTCCATGTTCTGAGTTTTGTGTTCTCATCATCCGATGAGACGCAATCTTGAACTCGAAGCGACAATTGTTGAGCAGTACGCGGCGGTGGAAGCGTTTCTCGACGAGCGCGGGCGTCGGCTATGGGCGGCGACGGAGTCGCGTGCCATCGGGTATGGGGGGGATGCGCTGGTATCGGACGCGACTGGGTTGTCGCGCCCGACCGTCCGCGCCATCCGCGCGGGGCGTCGAGAGCTGGAATCCGGCAGTGTTGAACGCGGTCGGATACGCCGCCCGGGGGCCGGGCGGCCCGGCATCGAGCAGTCGCGGCCGGGCATCGAGCAAGCGCTGGAGAAGCTGGTTGACCCGTTGACTCGCGGTGACCCGGAGTCGCCGTTGCAGTCGCCGTTGCGCTGGACATGCAAGAGTCGGGCGAAGCTCGCCGCGGCGTTGTCGCAGGCGGGTTGGCAGGTGAGTTCGACGACGGCGAGCCGTTGACTGCATGAGCTTGGCTACAGCCTGCAATCGGTGCGCAAGAGTCTCGAAGGGACAACCCGCCCCGACCGGGACGCGCAGTTCGAGCACATCCATACGAAGGCGGATGATTTTCTGCAACGTCGTCAGCCAGTGGTCTCGGTCGACACCAAGAAGAAGGAACTGGTGGGTGAATTCAAGAACGGCGGGCGGGAATGGCAACCGAAGGGGGGCCCCGGGAAATCACTGGTGCATGATTTTCCCAAGGACTCGTCCGGCAAAGCGATGCCGTATGGCATCCATGACCTGGGGCGCAACGAAGCCTGGGTGCATGTCGGACGTGATCACGACACGCCCGCGTTTGCCGCGGCCTCGCTGCGACGGTGGTGGAACGAGACGGGGAAGCGCCGCTACCCCGAGGCTGGCGAGCTGTTCATCGCTGCCGATGCGGGCGGTAGCAACGGGTATCGCTCTCGCGCCTGGAAGCATCGGCTGCAGAAGTTCGCTGACCGGACATGTCTTCGCATCCACGTCAGCCGCTTCCCGCCGGGGACCAGTCCATGGCATAAGATTGAGCGCCGCCTGTTCTGCCACGTCACGCAGAATTGGCGAGGCAAGCCACTGCGTACATTTGAGACCGTTGTCGACTTGATCGGCGGTACGCGCACAGCCGCCGGCCTTCGGGTCAAAGCCGAACTTGACAATAGAAAGTACCCGACCGGTGAGGCAGTAACGAAGGCGGAGATGGACGCCCTGTCGCTCCATCGGAACGAGTTCCACGATGATTGGAACTACGAACTACATCCATGATGAAGTTGGAAACTTAATATCGATCAAAGCCCTAAGGAAGACGTATCGAGGATCGGTGATCGCGGCGTCGGCAAGGGCGTCAACCTGTACAGCCTCGAGAAGGAGATCCAGCTCGGCAAGCGCCTCGCTGCCGATGTCGAGCGCAAACCGTACCGCACAGGCATCCGGTACGACCTCTCTTCGGCGCCGAAAACCGTCCGGTCAGCCCTTCGGACGGGAGCGTCTGAGCAGGCATCGTCGTCTAAGGGCCAATCCGGACGAGCGTGCGCGGAGCCGGCGTCAAGGGCGTCAGCCCCGCGCAGCAGGGTGGGAGCGAGGCGAGCACAGGCTCACGCTATCTGGCCCGACGATGCCGGCGGTGGCCACGGCAAGCATGTGCCGTCCGGCCCCGTTGCAGCAGGTGGCGGCATCACGAGCTACGCTGAATGCCCCATGACGCCGCACGAGTTCATCGACAAGTGGCGCGCCGCCGAGTTGAAGGAGCGCTCGGCGTCGCAGGAGCACTTCATCGACCTGTGCCGGCTGCTCGGCGAGCCGACGCCAGCCGAAGCCGACCCGAAGGGTGAGACGTACTGCTTCGAGCGGGGTGCCCGCAAGGACACCGGCGGAGACGGCTGGGCCGATGTCTGGAAGCGCCATCACTTCGCGTGGGAGTACAAGGGCAAACGGGCGGACCTGGACGCGGCGTTTGGACAACTCCGCCTGTACGCGCTGGCGCTGGAGAACCCGCCGCTGCTGATCGTCTCCGACATGCAGCGGTTCCGCATCCGTACCAACTGGACCAACTGCGTCAGCAAGACCCACGAGTTCGGCCTCGACGACTTGGCCGACGCCGCGACACGCGACCGGCTCACGTGGGCGTTCTCGGACCCCGAGCGGCTGCGGCCGGGCGAGACGCGGCAATCGCTCACCAAGAAAGCGGCGGAGTCTTTCGCGACGCTCGCGCAGTCACTCCGGGAACGCGGCCACGATCCGCACGTGGTCGCGCACTTCGTCAACCGGCTGGTGTTCTGCATGTTTGCCGACGACGTGGGCCTGCTGCCCGGCCACATGTTCACGCGGATGCTGGAGCAGGCGCGGCGGACACCGGCACATTTCGCCGACCTTGCCGGCGATCTGTTCCGAGTCATGGCCTCCGGCGGGCGGGTCGGCTTCGAGACGGTCGACTGGTTCAACGGCGGGCTGTTCGACGATGGCACGGCACTGACGCTGGAGAGGGCCAACATCGACACCGCGCTGGCCGCATCCCGCCTGGACTGGTCGGAGATCGACCCGTCGATCCTCGGGACGCTGTTCGAGCGCGGGCTCGATCCGGGCAAGCGTGCGCAACTCGGGGCGCACTACACGGACCGGGGCAAGGTCATGCTGATCGTCGAGCCGGTGGTGGTTCGCCCGTGGCTCGCCGAGTGGGCCACGGAGAAGGCGGAGATCGCCGCCGAGCTGGAGCGGGCGGAAGCCGCCAAGTCGCCGGCCACGCGCACGAAGCGCCGGAACGAGGCGGAGCGGCGGTACCGGACGTTCCTGAACCGTCTGAGAGCCTTCACGGTGCTGGACCCGGCTTGCGGCTCGGGCAACTTCCTGTATCTCGCCTTGCAGGCGCTCAAGGACCTGGAGCATCGCGTGCAGTTCGAGGCGGAGGCGCTCGGCTTCCAGCGGGCGTTCCCGGTGGTCGGCCCGGCCAACGTCAAGGGCATCGAGATCAACCCGTACGCGGCTGAGCTGGCCCGCGTCTCGGTCTGGATCGGCGAGATCCAGTGGATGCGGCGCAACGGTTTCTCGGAGGCCCGCGACCCGATCCTGAAGCCGCTCGACACCATCGAGTGCCGCGACGCGATCCTGACACCGGACGGCACCGAACCGGACTGGCCGATGGCGGATGTCGTGATCGGAAACCCACCGTTTCTGGGCAACCGCAAGACTCGTCGAGAGTTGGGGTCCGAGTACGTCGATGCGCTGGAGCAAACGTATCGGCGGGTCGTCCGTGGCAGACCCGATCTTGTGTGCTACTGGTTCGCGAAGGCTGGACGCCTCGTCGCGAACGGCGACATTCGGAGTGCCGGTCTCGTGGCGACGAACTCGATCCGAGGTGGCACGAACCGGGTGGTACTCGACCGAATCCTGAAGGACTCAGCAATCTTCGACGCCTGGGCCGACGAGCCTTGGGTGGTCGAGGGTGTTGCCGTACGCGTTTCGTTGATCTGCTTCGCCAAGTCCGAGTCCAGGTTGCCGACCGCGCTCAATGGTGCCGAAGCTGTCCGAATCAATGCAGACCTGACCGCCGGGCGATCGGATCTCACCACGGCACGCACACTAACCCGCAACGTCGGCATGGCATTCATGGGCGATATCAAGCGTGGACCGTTCGACATCTCGGGGCACGTCGCTCGCGATTGGCTTCGATTACCGGCCAACCCGAATGGCCGCCCGAACGCCGATGTGCTCAGGCCTTGGGCGAACGGAATGGACTTGACGAGGCGTCCGTCGGGCAAGTGGATCGTGGACTTTGGCTACACGATGAGCGAGGGGCAAGCTGCGCTCTACGAAGCTCCCTTCGGCTACATCAGCGAGCATGTGCGGCCAATCCGCCAGGAGAACCGAGAACCGGCGAGCCGCGAATTCTGGTTCCGGCACTGGAACCCGCGGCCCGGCATGTGGCAGGCGCTCGACGGTCTGTCGCGCTACATCGCGACGCCGCGCGTCGCCAAGCACCGGCTGTTCGTCCGGCTCGACGCCCGCGTCTGTCCTGACTGTCAACTGATCGTCATCGCTCGTGACGATGACACGACGTTCGGCATCCTCCACAGCCGGTTCCATGAGGTCTGGTCGCTACGGCTCGGGACGAGCCTGGAAGACCGGCCGCGCTACACGCCGACCACCACCTTCGAGACGTTCCCCTTCCCGGCCGGCCTGACGCCCGACGTTCCGGCTGCCGACTACGCCGCCGACCCGCGTGCGGTGACTGTAGCCCGGGAGGCTCAGCGCCTCGTTGAGCTGCGCGACCGATGGCTGAATCCGCCGGAATGGGTTGAGTGGGTCGACGAGCCGGTTCCCGGATACCCGAAGCGACCCGTTCCGCGAAACGAGCACGCGGCGAAGGCGCTCAAGAATCGCACGCTGACGAACCTCTACAACGCCCGGCCGCCGTGGCTCGCCGACGCTCACGATGCCCTTGACGCCGCCGTGGCTGCCGCGTACGGTTGGGCCGCGGATATGACCGACGACGACATCCTGCACGAGTTGCTGACGCTGAACGGCGCGGAGCGGGGCACGCAACGGTCATGAGCAAGATCCGGGCCATCTTCGAGTCAGCCCGTAAAGTCCTGATGGAGCAAGCCCGACACCGCTCACAGGGTGGCCGATTCAGGACGAATCGCCGTTGGCTCGCGGGTTCGGATAACGTGGGGGTCTCCGCGTGAAGGGTACCGCGGGACGGTCGTCGGAATCCGCGACGGGACGCTGTTCGCGCGGTTCGATGGCGAACGCTGGCGAGACCTGCCGCCGGTGGTCATGCACGAGGTGGTGCCGGACAGCGTGGAGCATCCGGCTGACGAACGTCACGCTGACAATGCACCCTCCCGCGAAGCGGACGGTTGAGTCAACTCGCGGCAGTTTCGGAACGCTGAACGGCTGCGTGCAGTGACCAGGCGGCGGTCTGGAGCGGTTCGAGAATGGCTCGGATGGTCCGCCGGATTCCCGTCCGGAACGTGGTAATAGACGAGGGAATCAGGGGTGGCAGTCTACCTACAAGTATATATTGTACAACGAGTTGCAAGAATGGACAACTCGCGCTGCCGGGAGGCCACTTTTACGTCAACACCGGCCTGATCGAGCTCGCCGAGGACGAAGCGGAACTAGCGGGCGTCATGGCCCACGAGATTGCGCATGTGGCTGCGCGCCACGGCACTCGCAGCGCGTCCCGAGCGACACTCATGCGCATGCCAGCATTCCTCTGCTCTTCATTGGCGGCTGGGCTGGCTACGGCGTGCAGCAGGCAGCCAACTTCGCCTTGCCGATGACTCTGCTGAAATTCTCCAGGCAGTTCGAGAAGGATGCCGACTTCCTCGGCGTGCAGTACCTGTACAAGACCGGCTACGACCCTGCTTCCATGGTGCAGTTCTCCGAGCGTCTCAAGGCGCTGAGCAAGAAGAGAAAGAACGCCATCGCCAAGGCGTTCAGCTCGCACCCGCTGACCGCCGCTCGTATCAAGGCGGTCCAGAGAACGATCAACGAGCTGCTCCCGGAGCAAGGGGAGTACGCGGTCACGAGCAGCGAGTTTCAAGACATCAAGGCTCGGCTGGAGAAGTTGAACGCACGCCAGAAGCAGAAGGAAGCGGATCCGAACCGCCCGACGCTCAAGCGGAGCGGCCGGAGTGAGCCGGTTCTTCCCGGCGAGACCGAAGAGGGCTCGGAAACCGACGAGCAGCCCAAGCTCAAGCGAAGGTCGCAGGCTTGAGCGACTCTGGATGGCCCGATTCGATGCGTCGCGCGGGCGTAGGACGCGAGGTCCCTTCCAATCGTTCCGCCCCTGCGAGCAACATCTGGACCACAGCATTCTCGGGGTTCGCCGCGTGCCTTCAAAGGCCTGGCCCCCTGCACAGGTGCGAGCCGCGAACTGCGCGGACACACCTCAATCCTCATGCGACCGCCGCGCGGCTTGACCGGGAGCCTCCGAAAGCAATACCCTGCCTGTCATGTGGCCCCGGACCGCACTGCTGCTGGCGTTGTCCGGGATCCTGTCCGCGCAGACAGCCGAGCGCAGCCCGTATCACGATGCGCCTAAAGACATCCTGATTACCCACAAGACTCAGCCAAGGTTAGGAGGCGGTAAGGCATGGGCGGGGTGCGCACGGAGGCGTGGAGCAGGCGGGGGACCAGCGCCTCCAGGTCGTAGCGGCGGTTGAAGCGGTAGCGGAACTCGGCGAGGTACCGCGGCAGGTGCTTGCCGTCGAGCGCATGGCAGGTTCCCGCCAGGGACTGCTTGACGTGCGCCAGCATCGTGTTGACCCGGACGTTGACCCGGACGAAGCGGGAATCCCCGCAGCTCCGCTTCCCGCCTGCGGTGACGGTCGGCACGTGCTCGCAGCCGGCGCCGGCCACGCCCCGGAAGCAGGCCGGGCCGTCGGAATGCACCTCCGTGCCGGGCTGCAAGTGCCGCCCGGCCCACGCTGCCAGCGTCTTCTGGCGCAAGCCCGCCACGCTGCTCAGGCGCATCCTTGCCGGCTGGCCGGCGGCGGTGACCTGCACGGCGACGACGAACAGCGTCTTGCCCGCCGCGCCGCGCCCGCGCTCCTTCAGCACTAGCAGGAGCTTGTGCTGCACCTTCCAAGCCGTGTTCCGGCTCACGCCCAGCTGCCGCGCCAGTTCCAGCGACGAAACGCCGTGCTGGCCCTGCGTCAGCAGATGGATCGCCAGCAACCGGACGGTCAGCGGCAGCTGGGTGGCGGCCAAGATCGTGCCGGCGACGAGGGCGGTCCGGCGGTGGCAGGCATTGCGGTATTGCGCTGCCAGAGCTTGCGGGAGGGGATGCGGCAGTGCCGTCGGGAGCCGCACTCCGGGCAGCGGAAGCCGTCCGGCCAGCGGGCCTTGAAGACGGCCTGCTCGCATGGCCCCTCGCTGCCGTAGCGCTGCAGGAACTTGCCCAGGCTGAGTCCCTTCTGGAATTGCACGCGATTGCGTTTCATCTGCTAGCCCCTTTCCTGTCAGAGATTTCCGACCTCCTCCAGTATAGCATATCCTCGGCTGAAGTTCGTTGGTAATCAGGAAAAATTAAGGACATAGATCTCCACGGATTTCCCAACGAGCGCCTCGTCCCAATCGAATCGACGACGCCAGACCTCGTTGCCGAGTATCAACGTCTCCCCTGTATCTGTCGATTTGAAGGGTCGCTTGGCACCGCGATCCCCGTCCTGAAAGGATCGTTCGAGAAGCGGCACGCCGAACACTTCGAAGAATTCCGGCGTGGCGAGAAGTCCACTCAACCGGTCGCTTTGCGCACCAGAAATCAAATCGGCAGTCGTCCGGCGGTATCCGGCAATTTCATCGAACGCCGTAGCCCTGATCTGCCAATCGGCAAGCAGGCCCGGGGGCACACGCGTGGCCGGATCGTCGCCTATCGTATCGGCGCTTCGGAGCGTCACCAGGCGATCACTTTCGGGATATAAGGGCGAGCGCAGCAAAAGCGTCTCAGCCGCGCTAAACACGGCAGTGGACGCTCCGATTCCGAGCGCAAGAACCACCACTGCGACGGAGAAGATTCCCGGATTACGCCGGAAATAGCGACAGGCCGTGCTGATATCCCGGGCTGTCGACTGGAAAGAGGTCACGGTGCCGAACGCGGCTCGGCTACCCAGCGGACCTCGCGAGCCCTCAATTCCCGATCGTCAATTTCACTGGTGGAGAGACCGAAACGCGTCTCAAACCTGCTGTCGAGATTCGCCTTGGTCCTCTAATGCATCGGCAAGTCCGGGATTCGGGAGACCATGACCAGCACATGCATCCTCAAGAGGTCCATCCTCAGAGTACCTTACAGAGGTTGATCGGAATCCTCCCGGCTGTCCGCGCGGGCATCCATCCGGGACGGAGCCGGGCTCGGAATGGGTGTCGTGCAGGATTTCGAAGACCCGTCGGAGAGCTAGCCCCGGAACAAGGCTTGGCTGCAGCTGCCGAGCCGGAGTCCTTTCGCCTGCCGCTCTCGTGAGCCCGCCGGTCGCAGGCACCGCTCCCGCTCCCGGAATTCTCGGCCAGCGCCCGGGTAACCCCCCTCCGGCAGGCGGCTGCGATCGAACTGACCCCGGTCCCGGCTCGCTAGTCGACTTTGGCTGGCCCGCGCGCAGGCCCGACACATCTGCAACTGAATCTGCCGGGAGGTTCGCCCGGCGCCAAGCGGCTCAACTCCACGATGTCGGCCGGTTCGGACACACCCGACGGGCCCGACAGCTTTCGCGATTCGCAGTACTCCGATGCTTCGCACGACGCGACCATGGCAGGCGGCACGGTCGTTGGCTACGGCACGACTACGCCGTCTGCTTGCGGGCTTCCTCGAGCAGGCGCTTGGCGCGAATCGGATTGTAGACGCCGCAGGGGCAGAAGCGTGCCAGAGTGGCGACCGCTTGGCCCGGAGTGCGCCGCCCCTCGCGCACCATGTCGAGCATCTTGCGCGCCATGTTGAACGAGACCATCCCGTGCCCGCACATTGTCGAGAGCTTGAGCACCTGGCTATTGGGCAGGTGGTCGTGCGGGTCCGAGAATCCGAGGGAGTATTCGACGCTGTGGCGCGGGATCCCGCAGCAGGCCGCCACGTCCCGCGCCCCGGCGACCGACGTGCTCAGGTTGACCGACAGCCCTAGGTCGGCCTCGATTACCTCGCGCAGGCAGGCGACCGCCTTCTCCTTCGAATCGAACACAGCTGCTGCCGTCCCCGGCTTTCGCACGCCTTCGATGACGCCTTCCCAGTCAGGCGAGAAGTCGCGGTTCCAGTGGGCTCGAGGATTCAGGTGGCGCTCCGGCTTGAACGACCCTCGGTTGCCGTTGCCCATGTTCACTGGATGGTGCCGCGAGCAGATGCGCAGGAAGGCCTGCTGCTTCTCGACCGCCCCCGAGTCGTTCTTGCCCGGGGACGGAATGCAGAACAAGATGTAGTCGTCCCGGAACGAGGCGGACTCGCCGTAACGGTGCAGCGTGTTGGTCATGCGGCCTCCGGGTTCGTTGCGCGGCCCAGTCCCATGTTGGTCTTGGCACGCTCCGCGCCGAATCCGAGTTCCTCTAGGACTTGGGCCAGCTTGTTCTCTTCGCCGCTGGAATCGCAGCGAGTCGAGATTCCGACGGCCGTCACGGTGTCGATCTCGCGATTCACTTCCTCGACCGTCGCAAGTACGGCCTCGACCTGCTCTAGACGAGTCTTGATTTCGACAATTCCGGAAAGGATTTTCTCGTCGAGGATATCTTGCCGGAGCGTCCCGGCAGCCTTGTCGGTCATTAGATGGCTGATCGGGTTCTTGTCTTCGAAGGCGATCCCGAGCTTGGCGAGAGCCACCGTCATTTCTTGGATGTCTCGGAAGCGCACGCCGACGCCCGGACGTCCGAACTCGATCGTGTAGCCGACCTCTCCGACGTTCACGCGCGGGTTGACGTCGTTTGTCTTGACTTCCTCGGTGCCGCGTCCCTTGATCCCGGTGGACTTGTGCTCGACCACCGGGTCCGAGAACACTTGGCGCACCAGGCGGGGCATGGTCAGATCGTTCATGACGAACGCCGCGGTGGGGCACACGTCCGGCTCGGGCTCGAATCGGAAGCGGAACAAGCGGGCTACCTTGCGCACGGTCCTTATCAGAGCAGGATTCAAGTGCTCTTGGCTCATGCCGCGGAAGCAAGTCCCGCATTCGACGCACTCGTCTTGGTTGATCGTGGCGCGCTGGATGCTTGGATCGATGTAAATTGCGCCCATCGGGCAGACCGGCACGCAATTCGCGCAGGCCACGCATTTGACGGCGTCGATCAGCATTCGCAATACGGCAAGGAGCCCGGTGCGGCCTCGGGCCGGGCCCCGAGCGGAGGCCGACGGGTCACCTTGCTTGCAAGTAGCTTACCACCCTTGGCGCGCGCCGGGCGTGCCGGACAGCCCGCGGCACGGAGCGGCCGCCTCTCGATGGCGGAGCGGGGCGCGTGCTAGAATCCGAGCTCCGATGAAGCTACGCCTCGCCGCACTGCTCCTCCTGCCGCTCCTGCTGTGGGGGCAGGGGGCCTTGGTCATCAAGAACGTCACGTTGATCGACGGCAGCGGGGGGCCGCCGGTTCTCGACGCGACCGTAATGGCCGTTGGCGGGCGCATCGCCCTGATCGGCGAGGGCGGCACGCTAGCGGTTTCGGACGGTGCGGAAATCGTGGACGGCACGGGAAAGACCCTCATTCCCGGCATCATCAACCTCCACGGCCACGTGGGGCTGACGAAGGGGCTTGCCCAGTCCCAAGACTTCTACACGCGGGAGAACGTGATCGAGAACCTGCGAACCTACGCGTCCTACGGAGTAACTACGACTACGAGCATGGGAACGGACTTGGATCTCGTTGTCGGGGTGCGGGACGAGGTGAGCCAAGGCAAGCTTCCGGGCCTCGCCCGGGTGATCACGGCCTTGCAGGGCTTCACGTCAGCGAATGGCTATCCGACGCAAGTGCCCGGGGTCAAGGGGTTGGCTTTGGAGGTGGCGACACCGGAGGAAGCGCGCCAGCACGTGGACCGGCTGGCCGACGCTGGTGCGACTTTGGTCAAGATGTGGGTCGATAGCCACCACGGCAACTTCGAGAAGCTTGACCAGAACGTATACGCGGCGATCATCGACCAAGCCCATCGGCGCGGAATGCGCGCCGCCGCGCACCTTTACGAACTCGCTGACGCCAAGCGCCTGGCCGATGCGGGGTTGGACCTTATCGTCCACAGCGTCCGCGATGCCGAGGCGGACCGGGAGCTGATCCGCCGCCTGCTGGCGCGCGGGATCGCCTATGCGCCGACCCTGACGCGCGAGCTGTCGACCTACACTTACGCGGACTCGCCCGCGTGGCTGAGCGATCCGTTCTTCGCGTCGAGAGTCGATGGTGCCGTGGTGCGCGGGCTACGCACCCAATTGCGAGACTCGCAGGCCAAGGATCCCGAGCAACAGATAAACCGCGCGAACTTTCGCATGGCGATGAGGAATCTCAAGAGGCTGTCCGATGCGGGAGTACGGATCGGTTTCGGCACCGACAGCGGGCCGCCGGCGCGCTTCGCCGGGTACTTCGAGCACTGGGAGGCGGAACTGATGGTCCAAGCCGGCCTGACGCCCATGCAGGTCATCGTGTCGTTCTCGAAGAACGCGTCGGAAGGCCTTGGAATCGACAGGGACTACGGCACGCTAGCGGAAGGCAAGGCGGCCGACATGATCCTCCTCAACAGCAACCCGCTCGGCAACATCCGCAACCTGCGCGACATCCACGCGGTTTATCTCGCAGGTCAGGCCGTCCCGAGATAGCGTCGCGTTCAGAGCACTCGTCCGAGCCAGACCACCTTGCCGACAACGGCGTGCTCAGGCCCCAGTGTTTCTTCCGAGTAGGCGGGGTTGTCGCTGACAATACGCCATTCGGATCCCTTGCGACGGAGGCGCTTGACCAGGAGATCGTTTTCGCGCCGGAGCGTGTAGATCTCGCGGTCGCGCAACGGATGCGCCTGCATGTCGAGGAGCACCGTGTCTCCGCCGTACAGAGTCGGCTCCATCGAATCGCCACGCACCTCGATCACGGCCAGCTTGTCAGCTGCAAGCCGCTGGCTCCGGAGCCAGGTCCTGTTGAACCCGAGGTATCCCTTGACCTCCTCCGTATCGACGGTCAGACCCTCGCCGGCGGCCGCAAGCACGCTGTAGAGCGGTGCTGAAGCGTACAAGCCTTGGTCGATTTCGGTTACTCGCGGCCGGGATGCCCGGGCAAGTCGACGGGCCTCCGCGGCGAGGCGTTCTAGCTCGTCCGCGAGCCGCTCGGCGTTGAGCTGGCTCCCTCCGGGCATGCGGGGCGGGCCCACGTAAAACTCGAGGCCCAGTGCCTTGCAGACCTCTGCTAGGCGGCTGCTGCTGGGCCGGCGTCCCTCCAGGATGTAGCGGACGGCGTTCACCGACCAGCCGTTCTCCTTGGCGAGCCTGCTTGGGTTGGTGCCCTTCCGCCTGATGGCGGCCTGTATGGCCGCGACGATTTCCGTTTCGTCCATGCCCTTGAGCCGAGTATACCCGAGCCTCCCGGCTTCCTCTCGCGGTGCTTTGTCGCACGACGTCGCGGAAGCCCGGATTGCCGCATCAAACGGTGGCTGCCCTTCTTGGCTGCACATGCAACTCGCAGCGCGGCGCGACGTGGCGGTGCGGGAGCGGTCGCCCCTTGGGACAACGAGGCGAGCCGCGGCGCAGGGAACTGGCCGTACCGCCCGCTTGGATGGCCGGGGAGGTGTAGGGGGATTCGCGTTAACCTCTCCATCGACAGCTCGGCCGACTTCCGGCAGGCGCGTCGGCAGCGGTTCGACGCTGCGTCGTCCCGTCCCCTAGACTCAAGCTAGTACTGAGCCGTGCCCTCGCAGCGGATTACTATTCAGGAGGCGGAGACGAATTTCTCCAAGCACATCGTCGGCCTCCGGGCAGGCGACCGGATCGTGGTCTGTCGTCGTAACGAACCGCTGGCCGAGATTCGGCCCTATTCTGACCGCGACCCCGAACGACGCAAGCTCGGGCAGGGCCAGGGACTGGTCAAGTTGAAGGACTCCTTCTTCGATCCTCTTCCGGACGACCTCCTTGATCTATTCGAGGGACGAGGGGACGATCTCCCGGACGGACCGGCCGGGTATCGGACCATCGAACATCGTGCGCGTTCCGTCACCGACGGTGGAGATTCGGTCTTGGAACCGGCATACGAGGGGCCCGTCAAGTTGTTGCTTGACACCGTGGTATTCATCTGGATCGCCCAGGACGTGGACCGGTTGGGGCGGCTTGCTAGGAATCTGATCGAGGATTCGTCGAACGAACTTTACTTGAGTGCTGCTTCGGGTTGGGAGATCGCGATCAAGCACAGCATCGGGCGTTTGGAACTTCAGTGCCCTCCCCGGCAATTCGTCGAGGGGCAGCGACAGCGTCATCGCATTGCTTCCGTCCCCATCGACGAGTCTGACGCGCTGGGCGTGAGCGACCTGCCCAACCATCACAAGGATCCGTTTGACCGAATTCTGATCGCCCAGGCGATCAGGCGAGAGATGTCAATCGTGACACCGGACAAGAGGATTCAGGAGTACTCTGTGCGGACAGTGTGGTAGGCACAACTCGGTTGGCGAAAACGACCGGCTGACAGCCCTATGCCCCTTCCTGTGACTGCCTAGAGTGAATCTCTATGGTACCAAGCTGATCGGAAACGGCAATCCCGTACAATCGTGCTAGCGAGTTCCTGAGTCGCTCGCTAGGCTGAATCAATCGAAACCAAGTATCACCATCCACGTCAGGTTAAATGGGTTACAGTCCAATGATCTAGTCGCCTCTAAAACTCAGATTGAGCAAGAAGACGGATGCAGCTGTATCGATGGGAATTTTCCCGATTTTCCAACGCTCTCAAGCACCTGTACCAGTCGCCTTGGTGTTTGAAATTCTCTCGGTTATTTTCGGATGAATCCGCAGACAAAGCGATTGAATATTGCGGGATATCGAGTGCCATTCCATGAGTCAAACTCTTTTGAAAATTGCCAATAGAGAAATTGATATCTTGTCAACAGGATTATCAAATTGCGCACCGTGAAAGTCTACCAGTTGATTAGTATGGCGAGAGTGATCTTCGAATTGTGTGTGATTTCAAATTAGTCTTGTGCTAATATTTCCTCAAATATATACTCTTCACATTTCGTGGATTCTTGAGAATGAGTAGCCCGCAGCTCTCGCCGCTGGATCACCCCTCTGGAGGGTCCGGGCTAGAATGGCAACATGCGCCGGAGCATCCAGGCAGTCGCTGTCGGCTGCATTCTCTGGGCTTGCTCGGTTTCAGGCCCCGATGTCGGGCCCGTGCCGGGCGTGGATGTCACGGCTCTCGGCCCAAGCCTCGCAGAGCGGTTCGAGCCAGCGCTGTCGGCGGCTCTTGGCGCTCCGGAGAACCCCGAGCTGACCGGCCGGGCCGGCATGCTGCTGCTGGCCTACTCGCAGCATGAGCTGGCCGCGCGGTTTCTGGAGCGGGCTCGCGGCTTGGACCCGCGCTCGTTCCGCTGGGACTACTACCTCGGCGTCTCGCTCGCCGCTTTTGGCAGGCATGCCGACGCGGAGCGCTCGTTTCGCCGGTGCCTGCAGATCGACCCGGAACACGCTCAGACTCGCCGGAGGCTCGCCGAAGCGCTCTTCGAGTCCGGGAACCTCGACGAGTCAGCTGAGCTGTTTCGCGACGCGTTGAGCGCGTCCCCGGACGACCCGCGCTCGCTGCTGGGTTTGGGGCGCATCGCCGCCGCGGCCGGAGAGCTCGAGGGAGCCCGCCGGAATCTGGAGCGGGCAGTGGAACTGGCCCCAGAGTATGGCGCGGCACACTACGCGCTAGCGCTGGTGTACCGCGACCAAGGCTTGGACGGCGCGTCGACAGGCCACATGGCGCTCTTCGAGAGGCACAACGGCGGCGAGCCGCCCGGCCTCGACCCACTGATGAGGGCCGTCCGCGCGCTGCGCGCGAGCGCCGCCGACTATCTGCAGCGAGGTGTCGAGGCGCAGCAAACGGGCCGGTTCGAGCAGGCGGTTCAGTTGCACTTGCGCGCGCTGGACGAGGATCCGGAACTGCTGCGGGCTCGAACCAACCTGCTCATCCTGCTCGGCAACGCGGGCCGCCACGAAGAGGCGAGGGAGCAGTATCGCCTCGGCCTCGCCTCCGGGTCCGAGAGCGCGGAACTACACTACAACTTCGGCGTGGTCGCTTACCGGGAGGGTCGGAGAGAGGAAGCCGAGGCTGCCTTCGGCAAGGCTCTTTCCGTGAACCCCGACCACGCGTTGGCGAATCACAATCTGGGGCAGATGCGTGAAGAGGCCGGTCGCTTCGGCGAGGCTGCCGACCTCTATCGCAGGGCGCTGGCGAGCAGACCGGCCCACGGCCTGTCGCACTACAAGCTCGGCATGCTGGCGATGCGGCGCCGAAGCGCCGACGATGCGGTGCGCTCCTTCAGCGAGGCCATCAAGGAGGAATCCGACCGGAGGCCGACATACCTCTTCTCCCTGGCTGCCGCCGAACTGGCGAGCGGAGACAGGGACGCAGCGACTCAACGGTTCCGGCGAGCGCGGCAGGAGGCCCAGCGCTACGGCCAGACCGAGCTGATCGAGCGAATCGATGCGACTTTGGTACAGGTTGAGAAGGCCGCCATCGCTCGGTGAACGGCCTCCCGGTCTTGCAGGCCGCACCGGCCGACGTGTCGGGCAAGCTGGGCCCGAGGGTATACCGGCCGAACCAACCCACGGAGGAACACCTGGCAGAGTAGCCCCGCTGGCTGCCTGAGGTGCCGGATGCCAGCAGCGCCATCGCTCGGGTGGCCCTTGCGGTCTGGCACGGCCTGCGTAGCGGTCCTAGCAGGTCGGGGCCGATTCGTGCCGAAGCAAACCTGCCGCCCTCGGTGTGCGGGGTACAGTCCGGACGATCGCGTGCGGGTCCGCGGGGCGGGCCAAGTAGATTGAGATAGCCGACCTTCCAATGACTCGTTGACCGCGCGGGCCGTCCGCTCCAACCTCGCCTCCTGCGTCGCTGCCTATGTGCCATGGAGAACGCCTCCCGGAAGGCGGAGCCGTCTTGCGCGATTCGGCTAAACTCGGGCGGTGGACTACCAGTCGATTCGGTTCAACGTCCGCGACGGTGTGGCGCGCATCGTCCTGAATCGCCCTGAACGAGCGAATTCGATCAACGCGGATGTGGCGAAGGAGCTAATGGCCGCGTCGATCCAGTGCGACGAGGATCCGAGCGTCAGGGCGATCTTGATCCGAGGCGAAGGCCCGATGTTCAGCGGAGGCGGCGACCTAAAGGCGTTCGTGAGGAAGAAAGGCGACTTGCCGGCCTACCTCAAGCTGACCACGACCTACTTGCATGCCGCCATTTCTCGGTTCGCTCGCCAGGCGGCACCTACGATGTGCGCGGTACACGGGTTCGCGGCCGGTGGCGGCTTTAGCTTGGCGATCGCCTGCGACCTAGTGGTGGCCGCCGAGTCCGCTAAGTTCACGATGGCCTACACGAGGGCCGGGCTCACGCCCGACGGCTCCTCGACGTATTTTTTGGCCCGGTACGTGGGCCTACGCCGTGCTATGGACATGGCCCTCACGAATCGTGTGGTGACGGCCCGCGAGGCGCTCGACTGGGGCTTGATCTCGCGCGTCAGCAAGGACGAGAGCCTGCTGGATGACGCCGAGGACCTTGCGCGCAACTTAGCGGCAGGGGCGACAATGGCGCTCGGGGCTACCAAGGACTTGTTGCACCGAGGCACGACGGAATCGCTCGAGACGCAGATGGAACTCGAGACCCGCGCTATCGCCGAGGCCGTGCGGAGAGACGACGGCCAGGAGGGGATCCTCGCTTTCGTGGAGAAGCGCAGGCCGCACTTCACCGGGCAATAGTTCTCAGCCGACCGGCCGGAGGGCTCTTCCGAGCGGAGCCGCGGGTCTTGCGAATTCTTGACGCAGGGCCTCGATTCCCGCTCGTGAACGGCAGCCCTCGATGTGGTCGTTGACCAGCCCCATGGCTTGCATGAAGGCGTACAGGGTCGTCGGGCCGACGAAACGCCAGCCTCGCTTTTTCAATTCCTTGGACATCGCTGCCGACTCGGCCGACTTCATGAGCGACAGCAGCGCGGCATGATCCAGCGGATCGGGGCGCGTCTCCGCGCCGGGCTCCCACTGCCAGAAGAAGGCGGCAAGCGAGCCGAACTCCGACGCCATTTCGCAGGCTTTGCGGGCGTTGTTGATCACCGCCTCGATCTTGCCTCGGTGCCGGACGATGCCGGGATTGAGGAGCAACCGCTCCACGTGGCGCTGGCTGAACGCAGCGACCCGCTCGAACTCGAAGCCCTCGAAGGCCTCGCGGAAGCTAGGTCGCTTGCGCAGAATCGTCAGCCATGACAGGCCGGACTGGAAGCCCTCCAGGCAAACCTTCTCGAAGAGCAGCCGGTCGTCGGCCACTGGCGCTCCCCATTCCTCGTCGTGGTAGGCGATGTAGTCCGGATGCGTGCCGGCCCAGAAGCAGCGCTGCTCGCCATCGACTCCGCGAGTCAGTCCGTCCGCCGGTCTTGATTCGGGCGGTGCCGGTGGCATCGGTGCTGCGTATCCCCCGATTCATCGTAGCCCGGTGGCTGTGGCGCCGGCGGTGCGAGCGCGGCGCGGCCGTTGCGACAGCGCCAGTTCCAGCAAGGGGGCAAGGCGAGCTTCGCACTTCCTGAGCAGCCGGATCAGGACGGGCCTACCGCGATCCAGCGCTACCGAAGCGAGGGGCACTGGGGGCGGTCCATCGCCGTCAGACCGGCAGAGGTGACCAATCGCGGGTGGCCATCCCCTTCGCTCGCGAGATCCGCCGCGACTGCGAATCGATGTCGCGCAAGAGCGAACCGGGCCGCGCCGGGATATCGGAGGCCTCGCCGGGGGCGCGGCCAAGCGCAAAACTGCCAAGTGCGATCACTGGACGGTGCGTCCGCTCGCGCGACGTCACGTACGGTGCGGGCGGAGCTCCGGAGCGCCTGCGACGCTCGACGTTGCGCGGTGCCTGGATTGGTAGGATCGTCCCGATGCTGACCGGCTCCAAGGAATCCCTCGCGCCGCTCAATCAACGGCGCGGCGCACTGGGCGAGGCGTCGGCAGCGGCGGTCTCTGTGCCCGCCTCCGTGCTTGCGGCCCTCCTTGCGGTGACGGCGACTTGCTCGCATCGGATCGGAGGCTTGCCCGCCGACCTGGAGATCGTGGAGGGCCCGGTGAACGGTGCCGTCATCGAACGGGACGGCTACCGAGTCGCGATCTACGGCGATCCCTCGGGTGAGCCGGCGAACATCGAGAAAGTCTTTCTGACCCACCACCGGAGGGATGTCGCCTGGGCGGCGCTGGGCTTGGCGGCGAAGGGGGCCCGAGTCGTAGCGCCTGCCGCCGAACTGCCGCTCATCAGCAACGCGGCCGCCTTTTGGGACGAGTTCCGGGCGGTCCGATTTCACGACTACGCGCAGCAGTCAACCAAGATACTCACCGAGAATTTGGCTGTGCAGGAGTCAGCGGTCGGCGGCAGGACCTTCGACTGGCGAGGAGTCTCGATCAAGGTGCTCGACACGCCGGGATTCACGCGTGGGGCGGTCTCCTACCTCGTGGAACTGGACGGGACTCGCGTGGCCTTCACCGGAGATCTGATCTACCCGGGCGGCCGGGTCTTCGACCTCTACAGCCTCCAAGACTCGATCGAGGAAACCGAGACGCGCGGATACCACGGATATGCCGCCAGAGCCGCGGATCTGATCCGCAGCCTCAACGCCGTTGCAGCCGAGAGACCGGACCTCGTCGTGCCGGCACGTGGTCCGGTCATCACCGATCCGGCGACGGACATCGACCTGCTGCTGGACAGGCTCCGCCGCCTGTTCGTCGCATACTTCCGAACCGATGCGTTGCGCTGGTACTGGGGTGAGGACAACCTGCGGAAGCGGGCCCGCCGCATTCTCGGCGACACACCTGTCGAGTGGATGCCGATGGCAGTCAAGCTCCGCCAGACTCCTCCGAGATGGTGGCACAAGTTCGGCACCTCGCGCCTGCTCGTGTCCGACAACAAGGCGGCGTTCCTGATCGATTGCGGCAGCGAGGATGCCATGAGGCAGGTCCGGAGGCTTAAGCGCCGCGGGGTCTTCAACAGGCTCGAGGGCATCTTCGTCACGCACTTCCACGACGACCACACCGAATTCGTCCAGTCGATGGCGGAGGAGGAGCGAGCCCCTGTCTACGCCGGCAAGGAACTCCAGGACATCCTCGAGAACCCGGATGCCTACCGCATGCCGGCCATGACCTACCACCCGATCCGTCCCGTGCGGGCGCTAGAGGAGGGCGAGACGCTCCGCTGGCACGAGTTCGAGTTGCGCTACACCTATTTCCCCGGGCAGGCGATCTATCACGGCGGGCTTGACGTTCGGCGCGACGACGGCGATCGATACTTCTTCATCGGGGATTCCTTCAGCCCGTCGGGCCTCGACGACTATTGCCTGCTCAACCGCCACCTCCTCCATCCCGCAACAGGGCATTTCCGCTGCCTCGACATCATCGAGCGCATCCAAGGGGACTTCTGGCTCGTCAACCAGCACATCGAAGAGGTATTCCGCTACGACGCGCGGCAGATCGAGACGATGCGCCAGACGCTGGAAGAGAAGAAGCGCGTGGTCTCGGAATTGGTGCCGTGGGAAGATCCCAATTTCGGCGTCGACGAGCAGTGGTCGAGATTCTACCCGTACAGTCTCGAGGCGGGGCAGGGAAGCGAGCTGGACCTCTACGCAGTCGTGCTGAATCACCTGCCGGAAGACGAGACTTTCCGGATCCGGCCTCGGCTCCCTGATCGCTGGGAGGCGAAGCCGGCATTCGCCGACTTGCGTGTCGAGGCGCGTCAGGAAGGCCGGGCGCGATTCCGCATCGTACCCGAGCCCGGCGCATCTGGCCTCAGCGTCGTGACCGGCGATGTCTCCTTCGGCCAGCACGACCTCAGGCATTGGATCGAGGCCATCGTCTACCTGCGAGACTAGCCGCAGCGACCTCGGGCGCGAGGGTTGGCGGCTTGGTCGGACGGATTCATTCAGCGGGCGTCGAATCAAGCACGCCTTTGGGACCCCTCCCTAGAGGAAATAGATTGCCAACCGGTCGTCCTCGAGCGCGGCTGCCCCGACCTCTTGGTCCAGCTGCCGCCTAATCGAGAGGACGACGTCGTCCGGAACCCCGCCCAGACGCAGCATGCGCTTGCGCTCCAGCAGGTCGACTTCGCCGGCTGCGGCCTGCAGGCTCTCGCGGTAGCTCTGCATCCGGTACTTGTGGATGATGACCGTTCGGAATCCGAGCTGTCGCAGGCTAGCGATGTCCAGAGCGGGGGCCGCTTCGGGATTCCCCGCCAGCTGCGCCAAGGCGGGCTCGCCTCGGATGCGCTCCTCGATCTCGGGAGGGTAGCTGGACAGGTACCCTCCCGAGATCGGCCGTCCGTGGACGGTTTGGGCGACCATGTTGTGAACCGTTCGACTCCTCTGGTGAAACGGGATGTCCAGCACCGCGCCCGGACGAGACGCGACCCCGGCCAGCAGCGGCGAGGTGTCGACCTGCTGCGTAGGGAAGGGCATCCAGCTGTATTCCACGAGGATCACGGCCGCTGCCAGGGGCAGCGCCCACGCTGGCCGGTGTCGGAGAGCCGTCCAGCCGTAACCGGCGAGGACGGCCAGGGCGAGGCCCGCCAGTAGCAGGAATCGGTTCGCCACCCGCAGGTTCTCGAGGAACGGGAGCCATCCAAGAGCGGAGAAGGGCAGAGGGAAGGGATTGTACAGGGAGCCATCCCACCAGAGCTTGGCTCCGAGAGACAAGACCAGCCCAGCGGCGAAAACCAAACCCCACGCAAGCGCCTCACGGGTACGGCGCCTCAGTGCGAGCCAAGCCAGCACGGTCGGCAGGAATCCCAGGTAGCAGACAAAGCCAGAAGCTTGGTAGGCGCGGCTCATGAATCGCCCATGGACGAGAGGTCCGCCCACGGGGTTGGCATAGGTCGGCGTGAATAGGTAGCTTGCGTCGATTCCCCGGTTCACGGCCCCCTTCAGGTAGTATTCGCTTCCGCTGCCGATCAGGGCCAGCATCGGAGCCAGAAATGGCAGCGCGAGCAGCGTTGCCAGAGCTGCCGCCGCGGCTAGGTCTCGTAGCGCCCGCGGGCGCTGTGGGCCGGCTCTCCAAGCGGTCCAGATGGCCCACGGAACTGCCACGAGCGCGAGCTTCAGCCCGAGGTGCCAGCTACACAGGGCATTCAGGCCGAAGCAGGCACCGAAGGCCAGTGCGTCGCAGGTGCGGGCGGACCGGCTCCACTTCAGCAGGAAGAATAACGAAAGCGGAATGAACTGGACGGAGAAGAGATTCAGGTGCTCCAGGGTCTGCTCGACGGTCTGCGGGAAGTACGCGAACACCGTGCCTGCGATGAAGCCCGCGGCGGCGCTCCCCGTCAGGGCGCGAACCAGAAGGTACGTCCCGAACCCGCTCAGGGTCAGGGCGAGTACTAGGCAGAAGTTGTACGCGGCCGCTTCCCCGAAGAGCAGGTTGACCGGCATCGCGAGGATCTGATTGAAGGGCGAATGCGTGTGAAATACCAAGTCCGTCCCGCCTGGGTGGAACAGCACCGGGGCATGCAACGGGTTGAGGCCTTCGAGCAGGCACTTCTTCCACCACCAGAAGTTCCAGTAGTTCTGCCACAGGTCGCCGCTGCCCGCGGGCAGGGAAGTCCGCCATGACAACGCCAGAGGAAACGTAGCGAGCAGGGTGAGTCCGAAGAAGAGCAGCAGCGTATAGCGAGGCCGGTCGAGGATCGCGGATGGAAGCGCGCCGATGCGATGGGACCTGGCCGGGGGCATATGGGCGGCTGCCAGCCGCTGGGGCAGGGGGGCGCACCGTAGACAGCGCGACCTTCTTGCATGCTACTGCGGGTGTGGCTCGGGCACGCGAGGGTCTCTCGGCAGGGCGGCGCCGCGAGCGGGCCGCGCTGGGCCCGAACACGCAGGCACTGCCCCGGTACGGGCGGCAGGGCCAGGCCTTCGGCTCGCTGGCAGCCGTCGGGCCGCGCCGACCCTCCGGTGCGGTCGGCGCCAGGGAGGTGCAAGCTGTTGACGGGCTCGGCGGGAGGGTGCCGGGGCGCGCGAGAGACCCGGGGAAGGATGTGGGAATCGATTCGGATCGCGCAGGGGAGCATTCGTTGGCAGGCGTCCGGGAAGGGCAGACAGCTGCGGCCGCAGTCCTTGGACTTCGCCAAGTGTCCGACCGTATTCCTAACGGTCCCCGACGAGCGCTTCCCGCCGTGGAGGTCATCGAGTCGTACCCGGCAGGCCAGCAGCCGGAGGTAAGTCTCAAGCGCTTCAAGTCCTTGCTGCGGCTCGCGCACTTGCCCAGGTGCGACGATGCCTTTGCCAAGACCCTGCTGGGACGGCAAGTTGCCCGTGATGTTGCTTGTAGAGAAGCGGATCCGCCCCGCCCGCTCTGCTTCCCCCTCCGGCTACGGGCTTGAGGCGCCGCCGCCATTCCGGCGCATGGCGTGACTTCAATCTCGTGCTGGGTCAGGCCGCCCAGTCCTTGGAGCCGCCGCACCCGTTCTCGCAGGCGCCGACCGACTGGGACGAGACATCCGAACGTCTCGCAGGTTCGCCTCGCAAGCGATCGCACTAGCCCGCGTCCAATTCAGTCTAGGCCCGAATGACCTAGCGCCTATGAATTGGCGCCGCGGTCACCGACCAAGCCGGGAATCGAAGCTGCTTCCCGGTCACGGTCGGCGGACAAGCGTGCGTCCAAGCGATGCAGGTGCTTCGCGAGCGCTTCAGGCTACTCCGAGATGACCGCCCGCCCTGGAACGGGCGGGCCGATGCCGTCGGCTATTCCTGTCCGGACGCTGTCCCGCGACCCTGCTCGAACACGATGTCGACCGGAATGTCCGCCGCCTCAATCAGGTCGAGGCTTCCTTGCAACGGTGGTTCCACCTGTCCTAGGTCGTGCAAGAACTGCGTTGCTCGCTCGTAGTCGCCATCACCTTGGATGCGCAGAATCTCGCCTGACAAGGCGTCGACAGCGGATCGCATGCTGTGGACGTTCACGCGATACCTGCCAGTATCGCCGTCTGCGGAAAACGCTCCCTTGCGCTGGAGGAAATTGAAGCTGAGGGTGTTGGCCGAACCGTGCGCGCTGGAAGACCCGAATCGGATCGAGCGGAAGATCCCGGCAAGGTAGGTGACATAACTGCGGCCCAAGCTGCCCTCGGGCAGGTCGCCCGAGTCCTCGAGGCGGCCGATGAGGTGCAATCCGAGAATGTCGGCCTTCGCTTCCTCCAAGGCCGAGCCCGCTTCGCGCAGAGCCTCGCGCACGGTCCTGTTCCCTTCGACCGTGTTCTTGATGCCAAGTCCGTGGGCGACTTCGTGGAACATGGTATTCGCGAAGAACGCGTCGAAATCGATCTGGGGACGCTGCTCTTTCGCTACCACCACCTCCGCGATCGGGAGTAGGATGCTGTCGAATTTGGCCTTCATCGCGTTCTTGAGCTGAAGCCGGCGAGAGCCTACCTCCAACTGGACCTGCTCGTCGTTCGGCAGATTGATGGCGATAGTCTTGGCGCCTGCATTGCAATCGCCGGCGTAGTAGATGACGTCGTACGCATTGAGCTCCGAATCGCCCCCCGGCTCTTCGGACTTGTACCGCTCGGGAACGGGCAGGCCGTCCTGCAGCTCCGGCAGCATGGAGGAGTACTTTTCCAAGCGCGAACTCCACTCCCGGTCCTTGATCAGAACGTAGGCCTCGAATGCCGTCTTGGTGCCGAAAAGCCTGTCCTCGTACGACTCGATCGGACCGATAACGATGTCGATGGCGTTGCCGCGCATGTCCATCCAAGCGAAATCGCTGCCTTGGTAGTCGTTCGTCTCCAGGGCGGTTGCGCGAGATTTGAGGTAGTGCCGGAAGCCGCCGTGCTCGGCCATTCCAGCCGCCTGCCGCAATAGCGCGGCCGCTTTCGATAGCTCCTCTTGGAATACCTTGTGGTACGGGACGGCAATCAGCGCGCCTGCGGAATCCCGGCGAATCAGCGCGTACTGGCTGCGCAACTCTGGCTCGGCCTTGGCCGCCTCATCGAATTCCTCCTTGGTCATGTCGGGAGGATAGTAGTTCGCGCCGGGAGGCTTGGGCCCGAAGCCCGCCAGAAACGGCCGGTTGGCACCGAGGCGGTCCCACGGCCCGTAGTTGATTTCCGCGAACCGCCGGGCGTTCGGATCTGCAATCCCGCGCAGGAACTGTTCCTTGCCCCCGAAGGCTTGCTGCCAGAATAGGCCGTCCATGATCGCTGCGGCCTCGACCAGCACTGGAATCATAGCTTTCTGCCCGGCGGTCAGCGCGCTGGTGTCGGCCTCCAGCCTGACGGATACGTAGTCCTTCACCTTGACACTAAAGTCCATGCTGGATTGATCCGATTCCGGGTACGGCGCGACGCAGCCGAGTAGAGAGGCGAGGGCGAGGGTCGCCGCCGAGCGGAGCATCGCTTCACTGTAGCGTAGCGATTCCTTGTTGCAGCGGGATGCCATGCAACGACGGTCCGGCATGCCGGTCTGGTCCGCCGTACTTGGGGCATCTCGAAGTCCGCCCGGCGACGAGCCCCTCGGCCGGGGGTGCCGCGCCTGATTTGGAGAGATAGAGGCGAACGCCAGTATCGCGCCAGCGACACGGGAACAGAGCACGCTGCTCGTCTGGCTTCGTGCCCACCCCGGCGCTCCGCGAGCTCGACGTTGGCTACCTGCTGCAGTGGCGCGATCTGATCGAGCGGCCGGAGACGCTCGGTTGCCCCGTCGGTCGGCCGAGTGGGGCAACTCGAACAAGAGCGAGGCGTCACGAACGATTCTCCAGACCACATGCACTCCGTCACCAGTGAGGTCTCGCGAACTTGCCTGGCTCCACCCGTGTCGCACGACTCGGGCATCCCGTGGGTGTCCCTATCGGATGTCGCATGGATGGCTGGACCTATGGAGCCGCGTGGGACCGGCCCGCGCGGCGATTCGTCCGGTGGCACAGGGAGTCAAGTGAAGTGACCGGCGACAGGTCGCGGGCCATAGCCCCGGACGGAGACAGCGGACACGGGACGGCGATTCGGCTCTCGAAGTGCAACGGGCGTTGCCGGGAGTGTCTCACCTGGCGACGTCACCGGCGGGCCTCGGAGCGGAAGTTCTCGCCTTGACGGATTCATTCGGGAGTCTCAACAGCGAGTCTCGGCACCCGATCGAGAGTTCGACCGGCGTGGCGGAGCCGACCCGCTCGCATTCCGGCGCAAGCGACGGACGAGGAGCCATCGCGGACAGGCCCTGCTGCGGCTGAACCGTAGTCACAGCTGGTACGAGCAGGTCTCGAGGGAGCGGAGCGTCGCCTCTCCGCCCCGAGGGCTTGGCACCCAGCCTTTCGACACTGACGTGATGCAGGTGCCGCTAGGCCTTACCGGTACGTCGTTCGCGGTCACCCGCCGACCGGAGTCGGAGCCCGCGAGCCGGGGTTGGCGCCGTCTCGCCGTGGTCGTCTCGTTGGAATGCCGCATGCTGGGGGCATCTCTACCCGAATGGCCGGTCCGTAGCATACTGTCCAGCCCTGTTGCCCAAGCCTAGGCGGAGCGTTCGCGCCGTTCCCGTCGACGCACTATTCCTTCGCAGCCTCCGTTGCCCCTGCCGTCCCGAATGCCTGTCCGGACCAGACTCTCGGAATGGGGCATTCGACTCACACCCGATGCCGGTCGTCACCAGGGGAATCCGTGCATCCCTCCCTTCCTGCTCGGGGCACTTCAATGCCCGGCCGCTGGAACTGCCTCCCGCCGGGTCGGCGGAAGCCGGACAGCAGATTGACGGTGTTGCCCGTCCGCGCCCCGAGTGCTCTTACAGGCCGGCGAGCAGCCCTGCCCGTCCCGGAGCACGCGAGCAGGCGTGGGTGGCCTGCGAGCCCGATGGAACCAAGCAGGCTCGGCCTTGCGAAATCCCAAGCTAAGTGAAACCGCACGGAGCCCTCGTTAGTCCAACTCTCTTCGACAGCCCGACCAGCGCTGCCGTAGGCGTGGGAGGCTGAGCGTCGAGGGTCGAACGTGTCGCACACGTCCGAGAAAGGGCATTCCATGTTTCAGATGAAACCGCTACTTCTTTCCCTGGCCTTGATGACAGCGCCGACAGCCATCATCGCGGAATCGCAGGACCTAGAATCACGGCACATCGCCGGGGGCCAAGTGACGTCGACGAAGGAGTTCCCGTTCCTCGTACGAGTCAACACCTTGGCCGGCAGATGCACGGGAACTCTGATCGACCACCTGTGGGTCCTCACTGCTGCGCACTGCGTAACCTTCTCCAACGTGATCGAACCGCTTCCCATCCAAACGCTGACCGTTTCGCACGCGATCAGCGTTGGCGAGTCCACGGCGAGAGTCGGGAAAATCATAATCCACCCCAACTATTCGCGAACCGAGAGCGGCCAGCGCAACGACATAGCCCTCTTGAGGCTCGCCTCTCCCGCTCGAGGGCCAGGGGTAGCGTATGTTCCGTTACTCTTGTTGGAATCACAGCGAATGCATGCGATGCCCGGCACGATGGCAACCGCGGTTGGCTGGGGTGAACTGGGAGACGGAAGCACTCCGTCCGCGCCGCGGAAGGTGGAGTGGCCGATCTACGATTGCCCGCAAGACGTCGTGGACAAAGGAGCGGCCGACGAGAAATCAATCTGCACCGCGGGATCGTTTTTCATGCGATCGGCCACCGGAGACAGCGGTGGACCCCTCTTGGTGCGTGTTTCCGGACGGTGGGAGCAGGTAGGGATTTTGGCCTATTCGGAAATCAACAGTGCGATCTCGATTCGAAATAGCGGGTCCCTCGCATCCATCTACACTAGTATTCCGGAGTCTATCGAGTGGATTCAGACCGTCTTACCGGAATTATTCGGCGACAAGACTCTCGCGATCAATATTGAGAATCAGCTTGGTCTCGGCTGCAAAGTGGAGATGTTCTCCTATAACAATGGGGAAACACGTGTGAATAATCGCGTCGATTACTCTACGCACACAGTTTCTGAGATTGCCAGCGGACAGAATGAGAGCGTTGTGTTCGCGAACGGAACTGAGATCGGTGCAGTCCTCTATCTGCATTGTCGGCACCAATAGTGTTGATCAATAGAGACGCCATCCCTAGCCCGGACCACATAGGCTACTCCCCCTAGATGATTCCTTCCCGTTGATAGACAATCCAGACTAGGTTTTCCCTGGCGTCAAGCGTGCCGAACGCTATGCCCGTGAGCCCGCGAAGTCCGGATTGATATGGTGATGCGATAGCCGTGTCGCCGTTTCTTGGACAGCGTTGCTCTGAATCGTGCTGGCCGTCCTGTCGAATCGGCTTCTTGCGGCTGCCGCGACGGGACCGTGTATGTCAGCCACTTCCGGGACCAAGTCGAAGAGTGCCGTGCAAGATCGCATCGGCAATAGCCTTCATGTCCGTCGGCAAGACGGGTCACTCGGCTCCGGTCGACAGGCTCGACGCCACGTTGCGACGCACGAGGGTAGTAGGTCAGCGAGCCCTCTTGCGACTGGCCCGTTCCGGTAACGCGACGAGACGAATCCGGCTCACCGAACCGGCTTCGCGGGCGATAGCCGCGTCTGCGCAGCCATCAAGCCACCGTTCGTGCCGACCCAAGCCGTTATCCCACCGTCCTCGCCAAGCGGAAGCCTAAGTTGTCGTACCTGCTGCCGGGTCCGTACTTGAAGCGGCTGGCGGACCGGCAGCCCGGCGGACCGTTGTCATAGCTTCCGCCGCGGGCCACCCGGCTGGGGCCAGTCGAGGGACCTGGCGGATCCATCAATGCATTCAGCGAATAAGGTCCATACCAGTCCGACACCCACTCCAACACGTTGCCTAGCATGTCGTAGAGCCCCATGGCGTTGGGCGTCTTGCGCCCGACCGGTTGCCTTCCAGTACCGCCGTTACCGTTGTACCAAGCGATTTGCCCGAGCGTGGGAGAGTAACGTGCATCCTCTGTCCCCGCGCGGGCTGCGTACTCCCATTCGGCTTCCGTCGGCAAGCGGTATCTCTCGCTACCTTCTCCTTTATTCAGCTTCCAGATGAACTGGTTCACGCGATAGCAAGAGACACCGCCCACCGGGCAGTCGTCCCCGCTTGCGCCAGATTCTGACGGGTCCACTTGCATCAATTCCTTCCACTGCCTCACCGTTACACCAGTCTTGGCTAGGTAGAAGGGCTCGCTGATCGTCACGTCGCGTACGAGGCCCTCGTCTCCGAACCGACCTTCTTCGGATTCCGGCGAGCCCATGCGGAACCTCCCTGCCGGCACGAGCACGAATTCCATCCCTATGCTATTCGTAAGTTCCGGAGGCGCTTCGTCACGCGAGTTGCGGCCGGCTTCGAGTTCCGCGCCCGGACTGCCCGGCTACGAGGCGATTGGCCACCCGAGGGGATGCCGAAGGACTGCGTACGGTACGGGCGACTGTTCCATTAGCTTTCGCTCTGCCTTTCTTGATGCCTCGTCGTCCCGGTCGGCCGGGGATGTAGAACGGCTCTGGACGGGAATCGGCGATGTCTCGTTGAAGCCAAGCGGAAAGCTGCGCTCCAACTTGTACTCCTCGCTCGGGTGTCCGCTCATGGGTCCCTTATAGCACGGAGCATTGAATGCAGGCACGTGCTTGCCGAGGGAGCCCTGATCGCTCGCCTCGGATGGTGCAGGACTCAAGTCTCGAACGCGCGATGCAGGCGCGGGGTGGGCAACCAAACACCGACGTCCCAAGTTGCGACGTAACACCCTTAGGACTGGGCGGGAATCGGTCCGGCGCTGCTGGCTAGGAAACTGTAGCGCGGTAGGTAGCGTTGATGCGCCATATCTCTTGGCTTGACGGAGGGTGTACCGCCGGAAGTCCTCCGAAGGCAGAAGCTCGAGGCTACGCGGCTGCGGCGTCTGGTCTTGATGCGTGGCGTCGCTCGCACTAGCCAAGGATCCGGAAGGGATTCGGACTCGGTCGGCGCAGGGCGTTCGATGCTTGCGGCAGGTCAGCCTTTCGCCCGGTGACGTACAATGCGCCGGTCCTCTGGAGGCCGATGCGCCGCTTTCGCTCCGCTGGACGCTTGAAGGGAGAGACCGGACTGTCGTCCGGAATCCGATCCGTTTCGACGTCCGAGAAGCCCTGCACGCGAAACACTTCCGACCATTGGTCCGCAGAGAGCCGATGCATGGGAAGGCCAGTCTCGCTGTCCCAGCCTTCCGAGTACGGGTTCTCCTCGTAGTAGTTGATGAGAACATGGAACGATCCGCCGTACGCCGCCACGCGATACATCTCGCGTACGGCAGAAGCTAAGTCAATCCAGTAATATGCGGACTCGATGCTCAGAATATGTGTGAAGTAGTCCTCGGCCCATGGGACCTCTTCGGCCGGTGCCGGGGCGAACAGCGCGTGATCGATGCTCTCGCACCGGCGCCTCGCCGTTCGGACCATCTCGGCTGAGACATCGATGCCGACGAGCGCCCCACCTTGGGTGCGGTCTGCGAGCATCCGGGCGGTCCAGCCATCGCCGCAGCCGATGTCAAGTACCCGGGAGTCGGCGGAGAGTTCGACGCGCTGGAGCATGAGCTCCGCCAGCCGCCTGTGACGACGCTCCATCCCGTCTGCCTTGCCAGTCCGCACCCATTCGTCGAACTCGCGCCCGACCTCGTCGGTCCGGCGGTGGACCGGCCGGTCACTGGGATAGGCGGACGCCTTCACGGGTCAACTCCTGGATTCCGCGCTGTGTCGCGGAGCCGTTCGGTGCTCGGCATGCAGAACACCGGTCGACCGCCCGGTCCCGATCGCTATTCGGCGTTGCCGCCATACGGCGGGAACTCCGCCTGGCGCCGCTCGATGAAGCTCGACGCTCCTTCCCGCACGTCCGGTCGGCGCAGGGAGTCAACCATCTCCTCGAGGGCGGCCGTAGCCGCATCGTCCACAGAGCGGTCGTAGTCGGCGTACACTTGGCGCTTGATCGTCGCCATCGAGGCCGGAGAGCAATTGGCAGCCAAGTCCGCCGCGTATGCAAGCGCAGCGTCAAGCAATCCGTCGCGCGGGAAGACGGCGTTGACCAAGCCGATTCTCTCGGCCTCCTCAGCGGTCACGACCCGCGCCGAGAGGAGCAAGTCCAGCGCCCTGGCCTGGCCTACCAGCCGGGGCAGCAGCCACGAGATACCGTACTCCGCGATCAGGCCGCGACGGGCGAAGGCGGTGGTGAGCTTGGCTCCCGCCGCCGCGAAGCGGACGTCGCAGCAAAGCGCGTGAACTAGCGAGACGCCGGCGCAGCCGCCGTTGATCGCACAAATGATCGGCTTCGGGATCGAGAGCGAGTAATGAACGGGGCGGCCAGCTTGGCGAATCCTGTTGATCGTGTGCTCGCCGGAGGTCTTGAGGGACTCGACGTCGGCACCCACGCTGAACGACTTGCCAGCGCCGGTCAGCACGATAGCGCGGACATTCCGGTCGTCCCTGCATCGATCCAGCAGATCGAAGTAGTGTTCGCGCATGGCGGGCGTCAGGGCGTTGTTCCTCTCGGGCCGGTTGAAGGTCAGCACCGCTACGCGCCCGCGCTTCTCGAATAGCAGCTCTTCCGGCATCGTCCCGCTTCCATTGTACCGACCGTGATGGCCGGGCCCACAGTTTGTCAGCCGCTCCGCCGCCGATTGCAGACAGGCTGGATTCGCTGAGGATGACGCACCAGCAGCCCCCATGACGGGGCGTGGCGGTGACGGGACAGTCCGTTCGGCGGACGGCCAGCCGGCAGGCTCCTCCCCCCACGCCTCGGCAGAGTCAGATACGCCCAGCGCCGCAGCTGCCGCCAATGCGAGCTTCCCACATCCGAGGACGCCTTGGCGTCTCGAGCGGCCGTCAACTGGGCTGTCGCACCGGCTGGGCCGGGGGGGCGAGGAGGGCAGGGGGAGTTCGAGCGGGAGGGCCTTCTTGGCAACGCCAGCGGCCGGGACGGACCGAGCAGCTCTGCCACTACTCTTCTGACTTCTGCCAAGATTCCCTGCGGCTCCCTGCTTGGATTCATGCAACCCTCCAGAAGGCTTCGCAAGCTTGCTGAATCCTACTCTGAACAGAGTTGATATTTGTTGTGTTACGATGGACTACGCTAGCAAATTCTGAGGAGTCTCGAAGATCAATGGCAACACCTCGCAGTCGACTTGGATGCTTGATGCTCCCATGATCGATACGACACATCAGGCCCACTAACATTGCATCAGTGATCGCAGAATTCAACCTTGAACCTTGACAAAACCCATCCCTCCTCAAGTAACGAGAAGCGATTTCTACAGCATGATAAAACTTCATGCGATGCTCTTCTACTCATTCTCCGCTTGCGTTGGCGTTCGATTCCATATACCAGTTCAAGAAGTGTCGAAGAGGTCTAGAGTATTCTTTTACCTGATTACCCACAAGACTCAGCCAAGGTTAGGAGGCGGTAAGGCCTGGGCGGGGTGCGCACGGAGGCGTGGAGCAGGCGGGGGACCAGCGCCTGCAGGTCGTAGCGGCGGTTGCAGCGGTAGCGGAACTCGGCGAGGTAGCGCGGCAGGTGCTTGCCGTCGAGCGCATGGCAGGTTCCCGCCAGGGACCGCTTGACGTGCGCCAGCATCGTGTTGACCCGGACGTTGACCCGGACGAAGCGGGAATCCCCGCAGCTCCGCTGCCCGCCTGCGGTGACGGTCGGCACGTGCTCGCAGCCGGCGCCGGCCACGCCCTGCAAGCAGGCCGGGCCGTCGGAATGCACCTCCGTGCCGGGCTGCAAGTGCCGCCCGGCCCACGCTGCCAGCGTCTTCTTGCGGAAGCCCGCCACGCTGGCCACGCTGCTCATGCGCATCCTTGCCGGCTTGCCGTCGGCGGTGACCTGCACGGCGGCGACGAACGGCGTCTTGCCCGCCGCGCCCGCGCTTGCCGCCGCTCCGCTCCCCGCCCCAGCAGGCCCCAGCAGGCGTCGTCCACCTGCACGATGCCGCCCGGCGGCAGGCGCTCGTCGCGCTCCTTCATCACTTGCAAGAGCTTGTGCTTCATCTTCCAAGCCGTGTTCCGGCTCACGCCCGGCTGCCGCGCCAGTTCCAGCGACGAAACGCCGTGCTGGCCCTGCGTCAGCAGGTGCATAGCCAGGAACCGGACGGTCAGCGGCAGCTTGGTGGCGGCGAAGATCGTGCCGGCGACCAGGGAGGTCTGGCGGTGGCAGGCATGGCACTGCCGGAGCTTGCGGGAGCGGATGCGGCAGTGCCGCCGGGAGCCGCACTCCGGGCAGCGGAAGCCGTCCGGCCAGCGGGCCTTGAAGACGGCCTGCTCGCATGGCCCCTCGCTGCCGTAGCGCTGCAGGAACTTGCCCGGGCTGAGTCCCTTCTGGCATTGCACGCGATTGCGTTTCAGCTGCTATCCCCTTTCCTATCAGGGATTTCCGACCTCCTTCAGTATAGCATATCCTCGGCTGACGTTCGTTGGTAATCAGGAATATTTTAGAAGATCGTTGACAGACCCTCGGTATAGACATGCTCGAATTTCTTGCGTGGAAAGCGGAATTTCAGTCATATTTAGGCGCTCAAACACTTGAAAAATTCTACTCTTATCACTTGTTGTTTGTTCCTGATGAAACACGGTTGTGTGCAGAAACGAACGATCTAGGGCACGTCAATCATCCTCATCCAAGGTCTGATATGTCAATCCTTGTAGTGACAATTCCACGCTAGCCAATGCCAACGGCTGATTACGGATTCTTTCCGATATAGAAACTTGATATCGTCTGAAGCCGCTGATTTCCGTCGACAATCATCAGTCTTTGAGTTGCAGGTTGATTGCACAAGAAGACTCCCGGTACGGGAAGTCCTAGCAACAAGGATTCGACAAATCTTGATGCCTGTGTGAGGCTCCATACGAAGCCCCGCTGGAAAATCGGCAGGACAATGTCTCCTCTCGCTAGGCGCCGTGCCACACTATCTACGGATAAATCCACTCCATAAGTCGTAATTGAGTACCGTGGATGCACGGCCAATTCTTCCTCTTCAAACTCGGATTGATCAATGATCATGTCGTCATATATGTCGCGTCTCTCCCCTCTGTCAGGTGTCGCGAACACTGCAATGCTTCGCGATTCCGAATCAAGATGATCTGGCACTTGACCTGAAGTCCCTAGCGCCCGACTGACCGTGCTGCCCATTCAATCTACTTTCCGAGACTCTGGTACCCGTGATCACGATTCCATCGGTAGAACGGATGGCCGATTGGCATCATGCGACAACAGGAGCTCGTATTCCCGGCAAAATCCTTGATTTTGCTAATGTCGATTCCGAGCAAGCCATTACATCGCTCTTCGCTCAACTCGATTTCATACCGGACCCAACGGCTGCGACATGTATGCGATCCCACCAAGACTACAGTGACGGATGTTCCCATCATTTGCTCATTGATCCAATGGCGGATCGCACGGCTGCCAGACTTCTCCACGTTCTGGATCTCAGCTGCATCGACAAAACCCACATCCTCTCGACCCTGTGTCACCCAGCTATTCCGCACGATCATAGCACGAGAAACGTCCCGTACGTAATCAAAGCGCCCATTCAACTCCGAAGTGCGACACGCGGGTAAGGGGCGGTGGGCTGGGATACTAGGACCACAGTAGCAGATCCAGCGGCGCCGGACAAGCCGCTGCCGGGCCGCAGCGGGGGGCCGCGTCCCGGGCAGGCGGGCATGCGTGCCCCGTTTCCGGAACGGGGACCTTCCGGGCCTTGCGCAGGGAGCGGAGCGACCGCAGCAAGGCCCGGAGGGTCGAATCCGCGCCTGTCCGGGCGCAGCTCCCCCGCGCCCCTGTCCGGGGCGGCGGGCTGCCAGCCCTGCCTCAGCCCCGCGGCACCCGCTCGCGCTCCGCCGGGAAGACTTCCTCCGGCGTGCGCCCGCCCGGCACCTTCCGCGGACGCCGGTTCAGGCGGTCCCGCGCCTGCCGCACCCGGGCCGGGTCCACCCGCCGCAGGTCCGTCCCCTGCGGGCAGTACTGCCGCGGCAGCCCGTTGGCATGCTCGTTCAGCCCGCGCTCCCAGGAGTGGCAGAGCCGCGCGCAGTAGAAGCCCGCCCCCAGCCGCTGCGCCACCTCCCGGCGCCCCGCGAACTCCTTGCCGTTGTCGGCCGTGATCGTGCGCGTCACGGCCCCGCTGCCTGCGAGCATGGCCGTCATCGCCGCCCCGACCAGCCGCGCCGTGCGCCGGCTAACCGGCTGCACTAGCAGGTACTTAGAGAACCGGTCCACCAGCGTCACCGGCGCCCCGCGGCGCTGCCCGCCGATCACGGTGTCGGCCTCCCGGTCGCCGACGCGCGCCTGCGCTCGCGCCTCCGCCGGGCGCTCCGCGATGTCCGCGCGCCCCGGGATCAGGCCGCGGCCCGCCGTCCGGCCGACCCGCCGGACGCGCTTGCGGCCGCCCTGCCTCGGGTGCCGGTACAGCCGGCCCCCCTGCCGCCGGTCCGCGCGCACCAGCTGGTAGATCCGTTCAGGGCTGATCTCCAGCGCCCCTTCCCGCTGCAGCCGCGCCGCGACCTGCTCCGGGCTCCTGCTCCGGGCTCCTGCTCCGGGCTCCTGCTCCGGGCTCCAGTCCTGCCGCAGGCAGTCCTCGCTCCGCGCCCGCAGCGCCGACGTCAGCTGGCGCGGCCGGCACGACGCCGCGCGCCGCCGCCGCTCCGCGCGCTCCCGCGCGCTCCCCAAGCTGTAGCTCGCCGCGCGCTCGCCCTCCGCCGGTCGGCCGTTGCGGCCCACTTCCCGGTAGATCGTGGCCCGCTTGCGGCCCGGCTGCCCGGCGATCCTGTCCGCTCCCCAGCCCGCCCAGCCCGCCGCCCGCAGCGTCTCGCTCCGGCAGCGCTCCTCCTGCGTCACGTGCGTGTAGCTCTTCCGCATCCGCCTCCCTGCTCCTTCCAGCACCTACCAGCCTACTGCCGCCACACCACCGCTCGCTGCCCCCCCTCTCCCCTCCCTGCCATCTTGTGGCTCGGCGCGTGTCGCACTTCGGAGTTGAATGGGCGAAGCTAAAGAATACTCGGCGGGCCATACTTCTAGGATTCCTTCATGCAGTTTACGCGAGATGCTGCCTTTCCGCGGACCCAGATGGGAAGCAGGCCTGTAACGTCAGCGAAGTGCCATCACTCGATAGTGCAAATGCGAGTGGCTTGGCTGAATCGATTACCGTGCCATATCCGCCATCGACACCGTGGAGCGTGCGAGGAGTGCATTTCCCACCGAGAGTCGGAAAAGGAGCCGGATGCGACAGGACTCTTTCGAATGGCTACTTTTCGTCCCTCGGACCTTCTTGGCATCGCGCATGCGCTCTCCGGTCCGACTACGCCCGGCGGCAGGCGTTGGTCGAGATCGACGTGCTGGCCTCGATGGCTCTCGGACTCGGACTCGACGAGCTGCTTGTCGTCTACCGAGTTCTGTTCCCGGTGATGCGCGGCTACGAGGTAGACACTTGGTACGACGCGAACGGACGAATCGTGTTCACTTCGTCCAAGGGCCTACCCGGGGTGGGCCTGCCGCGCAAGCCGAACAAACAGGACACGTGCTACGGACTGGTCGCGCCGGATCGGTCCGAATCGGGTCTATCGCTCGGATGGGAGGACATCCGAGACCTCAAGGAGGGAGTCGTCACGCGCAAGATTCTTGACGACACGCAGTCCGGCAGCCCGGTCGAGCGCGTGATCGAGTACCGCGCCCCGTTTGATCGCTGCGACCGAGAGGAGGAGTACCGTGTCGCGTGGGACGAGTTCGCCTCTCGCTTCGGCACCGTGCGTTCACGCTAGGCTGGCCGGCCCTGGAATTCTGAGAGATGGCTCGCAGCGGCAAGCGGCGAGGGCACGGCCCAAGGCGAGGCGACTGCCCTAAGACAATGAACTGCTCGCTAGGGTGAAGTTGACCTGTCTCTCGAGTTCGTTGCTGCATACCACGGTCTCTCGGTGCCCGGGCAGCGAAGGTTGCGGGCTTTGATGGAGAAATCGGGCCCAGTAGACATGTCTGCCCGAACACCAGCCACGCTTGGTCCGAGACCACTCTAGGGGGCTCGAAGTTCTGCCATCGCCGAACCCCCGGCACCTGGGGGCCGGTTCTTGGGATGCCCCGCGGACGATCCCGGCGGTCCCGTCGGCGGCGATGAGCCGGACACGCCGAAGAATAAGTGCCCGACGGGCACGCTGATCGTCTCAATCCGTCCTGCGAACAGGCACCGCCCCGGCTCCAGACCGAATCGACTTCCACGGCGCCTGGTGCCCCAGCTGGGCGAGACCGTCCCGCCGTGACCTCGCCGTCAGCGGGGAGGAGGAGACCGCTAGCCGCGTGCTAGACTTACTCAGCCAACTCGCCTGCGCCGGGTGACGGCCGTACGGTCACTCCCGCGAGGCTAGGCCTTAGCCAGAATTGGACGACCTGCCGTGCCAGAGCCTACTACAAGCCCTACCGATTCCGAGTCCACCATCACGGACCTCGAGCGCCGAGTCGCGGAACTGACGGAGCAGCTCAACAAGCTGAGACGGACCGCAGTGGGCACCCCGGTGCCGAACTACCCATTGCAAACGCTGGAAGGCGAAACGCATCTCGCCGACCTCTTCGCCGGAAAGGACAAGCTACTAGCGATACACAACATGGGGCAGGCGTGCAGGTACTGTACGTTGTGGGCCGACGGCATCAACGGCTTCCTGCATCACTTGGAGTCGGCCATGGCGGTCGTGCTGCTTTCGAAGGATCCGCCCGAAGTCCAGCGACGGTTCGCCAACGCTCGCGGCTGGCGGTTCCGGCTTGCTTCGCATCAGGCCGGCAGCTACATCCGCGAGCAGACCACCATGTCCGGCCAGGACAATATGCCCGGGGCCGTGCTCTACGAGAAGAGCGACGGTACCATCCTGCGGAAGAATGCCGTGGTGTTCGGTCCCGGCGACATGTTCTGCTCGGCTTGGAGTTTCCTCGCTCTAGCGGGCCACGGAGGGGACGACTGGACTCCCCAGTTCGGGTACTGGCAGCGACCCGTGACACTTGAAGACGGCGGCCTGAACCTAATTGACTAGATCGTGCCCGTGACAAAACTCGTATCCCCTTGACAACAAAGGCGTTAGATCCAATCTCTCAAGGCGAAGATTTCGCTGGAATGCTACGACTAATCCGAAACCCTGGCGATTCTGAATAGAGCGTCGAAATCTTCGCGATTGGCGTCTGAGCAATTTCCGACCTTGGGCCCTATATGTTGTGTTTGGAGATCCATCCGACTTCAGGATGTAGTATGAAATGCTGATCGGGCCAGAATTCAGGGGTTTTGTCACAAGCACTAGATATCGGCAGGGCAGGGGGCAGACTGATGCGCGTGAGTAGCGCCCATGCTCTGGTCTAGACAGTGGATGTCGCTCAAATAGCAACAGCAGTGTCCGTCGGTGTTTCGGGGACAACGTCATAGATTTGATAATAAATTGGGCGACTCTGAGGTTCGCGTTTCGCTCGGGAGAGTATCGCGAGGGATCCCGCAAGCGCGCGAGTGCCGTCCAAGAGCTGTCGGACGGGGTCGGCAGGGTCCGGAATGTCATTCGGCGGGTACCAGCGGGCCAAAGCACCCTAGCTGTCCAGGTGGTGCAAGGCTATGAGGCAATCCAGCTGCAGCTGGGGCCTTCGACGAGTTGTTGGAGCGGCAGGAGGTTCACCTCCGCAGGCTCTCGGAGCGGCTGACGGGCGGCTACGGCGCTCTTGCGGCGGGGCAGCAGGAGGCTTTCGAGCAGCTCTCGAGGCAGCGGGACGGGGCCGTCGAGAAGCTCGCGACGAGGCAGCGGGAGGACCACCGCAATCTCTCGGAGCAAGCCGCTCGCAACGGAGAACTACTGGCCACGCTCACCGGCGGACTGATGCAGATCGAGCCGATTCAGAGGCGTCAAGCCGAGCACGAATGGAAATTGAGGAGGCTGCAATCGGCAGTTCTGCACATCGAGGCTCGGCCCGCCAGTTCCGGGCCGGTACGGGAATTCGACGCAGACCCTCCCCAGTGGATGGCGGCGCAGTTGCTACCGCTGGAGGACGCTGATGATTGAGCGGCTGCCGCTCGCCGTCAATTCTCGTGTCGGGCGACGCCGCCAGCAGGCGACCATTCCGCTGCGGCGGAGGCGCCCGCGCCCGCAGATGTGCCGCTCCTAGCCCGAAGGACTCATCGAGCCATCGAATCGGGCGCTCGTTCGCATTTCGGCCGCGGAACGCCGGGCCGGACGTCCGTGCAGGCAGAACCGACCAGCGGAAGCCCTGAATCCGGCTATCCATGTGCGTCGAGCCTCAATTCCGACCTGCTGAAACCGGATTCCTCCAGTCGGACTTCAGCCGCGAATCATCCGGACTAGTGGAGTCCTTCTACGTGATGTGCTGGCAATGCCCCTCCCCGGACTGACGAGCGGATTGTTTGGCACTCGAGCGATGCACTGGGCGATTCGGCCTGCCGTCGCCGTTCGGCACATGCTGGAGAACCGGCCGGCTTTCGCTCTCTTGGATTCTGCTCGCTGGCCGCACGCCCGACCGCGCACGAGGGTGCTGGCATCTTGGTGAATGACTAGGCACTCTCGCCAAGTAGCAGATGGAACCGATCTATCCCGCTCAATTGATTCTATGCGGCCCGAGATCAGTTCCGGGAGCCGTCGTGAGCGATCCGTGCGCGAGAGGTCAATGGCTGTTGCAGAGGCCCAACGGAAATCGGCAGAGATCGGGTAGCACCACTGTGAAGAAAACGATGCACATCTCGTCGTCAGAGCCATTGCCCCAACCGACAGATCTCGGCGGATTATTGGGATTGTTCGGATTGGATGTCGAGTTGTCGTAGATCGCAGATACTTCGAGACGATCCCCTATGTTGAACTTGACAGGCTCGACGTAATAGTAGAAGTCTTGCCAGTTGAAATCCCAGTCGTCGATATAGACCATGGGCGTCCTCGTTCCGTCCGAGGAGATCTTGTCCATCCGGATCTCCTGGCCCAGCTTGTGCATGTGCGGGAGGACATTGATAATATCCACCGGGAAGATTCCGCTTGCTTCAATAGCCGGGAGAAAGGCGGCTGGAACCAAGTCGCCGGCGAATCCCTCCAGATCGAGCGATGCCGTAACCTCGTGGCGCGGTTCGCCCGGAGGTATCACGAATCGCGTGTTGATCACCGGGATGACGGAGGCGTTCTGCGAAGTTCTCCGGTCGGCGAAATGCAGACCGATCCGAGTGCTGTCCGATTCCGGCTTGCCGTCGGGGTGATAGTGGACTTGGAGCGCGAAGCGCGCGCCTCGCCGGACGTAAAGCCCGGTGTCCTCTGGAAGCACCATCGGGCGCGTCCCCGGTGCCCAGCCGCCCATGAGATACGACTCCACTCCGAGGGTGAACCCGCTCAGCGATATGCCGCCGCTGCCGAAGCATCGGTATCCGGGTTTCCCGTCGCTGGTCGATGCTTGGAGCGCTGCCGATTCCCCAATGGGGTCGCCGTACAGAATCACGTGGTGAACAATCCTGCGGTTTCCCGGCTGGACTTCGATCTTGGTGATGCTCTTGCTTTCGGTGATGCTCTCCGGGAGTTGAACGCTGAAGCAGCGGTAATCGTCGTTCGCGTTTGGGTCGGGGGAGTACGTAGGGGCTTCTAGGATGACGTCCGGCTCGCCCAGCGACCAATCGTTGCTGAACTCGCGAGGGGCTGGCAGGTCCGCTGGGTTGCCCTCCGGGGCGCCCGCGTCCACCCACAGTCGCAGCAGCTTGATCTCCTCTTCGCTTAAGCGTCGCTCGTTCAGAAATTTGCCGTGCCCCGGGACAGGCTTCCACGGGGGCATAGATCTACTCTCGGCTGCACTGACTATGCTGGTAGCCCGCGACATTGCGTCTTGGTACTCGATCAGCGGGAACGGCGCGACCTCGCCCGGCCGGTGGCATTCCTGGCAGTGCTCTTGAAACAGCCGCGAGATCTGGTTCGAGAACGTGATTGCTTCGCCGGTGCTTGGCGAGAAGGCGACCCGGACGGCATTCGACGTGATTTCGTCTGCCGTCAGGACGACCTCGGCGACTTCGCGGTGGGCGAGCTGCACAGGAAGCGGGCCGACGCTGACTTCGTCGATTCCGGCGGGCGCGTCGCCGGGGTGCCGGCAGTTTGCCGGTACGGAGACCCCCGCGATCGTCACAGACACCTTGGAGGCGTTGCGGATCCCGGTTCCGCGAAGCTTCAGGAACAGGACGACGTCGTCCGCGGCCGGATTGAGCGGAACCGGCTCGTAGGCTCCTGTCCGGTCATTCAGGTAGGCAACGGCCTCGACGCTCCGTGCGCCCGTTGCCATGTTGACGCGAACGGCCATGGCGTCCGCGAAACCGCCGCCGCTGCCCGCTGCCGAGAACAGCCCAGGGCTGACGGATTGCACTCGAAACGTGCCGTCGGCGATCACCTCGGCGGCGCGCCTTACCTCGATGTGAGCCGTGCCTGCCGGCAGGCTCGGCACGAGGATGCGGACATGCTGGGGATTGACCGCGAAGATGGCAGCGTCCTGCTCGACGCCGTCCGATCCGGAGATTCGCACGCGGACCGAGTCAAGCTCGACCGTCGGCACGCCGTTCGGCGCCATCGCCAGGCGATCCCCGAAATCGCCTTCGACGATGGCGATCGAGCGTGGCGCCACGGGCCGGTCGCTGTCCAAGCTTGCCGCCGAATAAACGGCGATGGGCTCGTCGTGCGCACTTGCACCCGCTGCAAGGAGGGCCAAGGCCACTGGCAGAATGCTGAGCCGAAGTCTCGTTTCGACAGTCACTGGCGTTTCCCGTATTCCGTAGTCTAAAGGGAAGAATCAAGCCCGCCCTGCGCCCGCATGACGGGGTGCCGGGCCGTAGCCTGCGACCGCGGACCAGTTCGGATGCTCGGCTACCTCGGTGGAGGGAGGCAGGCAGGGCCGCGACGCGCCCGCTTGCACTTCCCGGGAGGCTCCGGGCCGTAGCTGTGCCTTGTCTCGATACCCCGCAGCTAGGTCCTGTTGATTCATGATCCATCGGGGTTGGTGGACTCCACGCATGCGGAGGGGCTCCTGTATCGGTGTTCTGGCGGGGAAGGCATCGCCCCGAAAATGCGTCATGACCGCAGACGAACGCGCAACGTCGTAGACGAGGGGCGCGCCATGGTGGCGCGGACGGGTTTCGACCGGCTGCAGCGCAACGCTTGCAAGCCTAGGCTGCCGACGCTTTCCCGTGCATCCTAGCTGTTCCGGAGCGCGGGCCGCCTGCCCGAGCGAGCATACGTGCGGGCGGCTCTAGGGGCTCCCAGGTCGGTGCAGGTGATCTACGCATTCGGTGGCCGAGAGAATCCTGGATCCGGTCCGCAGGTCCACGCCAAAGCATCCCTACAAGGAATCGTCGTCACGCGGAAACCATCCGGACCAGTCCTGTCGTTGCAATCCTCGACTTTTCATGCCAGCGGTCACTTGGGGCTGAATCTGCGCGTCCAGTACCTGGTAGCTCAAGGCCGCTCGGACTGGCCGAGTGGCGTTGCTGGACGCTCCCGCCCCAACTGCAGGCCGGTCGCGCGCACCCGCCTGCCAGTGACGTCGCCGGGCGGCGAAGCCCGTTGCGATAATGGATTCAGACGATGGCGCGAAGCCCCCTGACGTACGCCGAGGCGGGCGTGGACATCGATAGTGCTGAGCGGGCCACCGACCGGATCAAGGAACTGGCGCGCAGGACCTTCGACGCCAACGTCCTGACCGGCATCGGATCGTTCGGAGCCGCGTACTCCTTGGAAGGCGCGAACGTGTCGAATCCCGTGCTCGTGAGCTCGGCCGACGGCGTCGGAACGAAGCTCAAGGTCGCATTCGCCGCGAACAGGCACGACACGGTGGGCCAGTGCCTCGTGAACCACTGCGTGAACGATATCGCCGTGCAGGGCGCTACGCCTCTGTTCTTCCTCGACTACTTCTCGACTGGCCGCTTGGTGCCGGGCGTTGTGGAAAGCGTGGTTCGCGGTGTCAGCGTTGCGTGCTCGGACAACGGCGTATCGCTGGTGGGCGGGGAGACCGCCGAGATGCCCGGCATCTACAAGGACGGCGAGTACGACCTCGCTGGGTTCATCGTCGGAATTGCCGACCGAGACGACCTGATGGTCGGCGCGGGCGTCACCGGTGGCAGCCATCTCATCGGGATCGCCTCGACTGGACTGCACACCAACGGTTACTCCTTGGCCCGCAAGGTCCTCTTCGACGTGGCGGGCATGCAGGTGGACGATTGGCGGCCCGAACTCGAATGCACCGTTGGGGAGGAGCTCCTCAAGGTGCATCGCAGCTATCTGCAGCCTCTGCGAGCGCTGAAAGTCCGCGGACTGCTGCAGGCGGCCGCTCACATCACCGGCGGCGGGATTCCGGGCAACGCTCACCGCATGCTGCCCAACGGCCTGCGGGCTCGAATCTGGACGGGTCGGTGGCCCGTCCCCGCCGTTTTCGGATTGCTGCAGGAGCTTGGCGGGATTGAGGACTCCGAGATGCTGCGGACATTCAACATGGGGATCGGCATGGTGGCCTGCGTGCCGCCCGGTACGGTCGGACTAGCGCTGGACGTGCTGCGCGCGACCGAAATCCAGGCCTACGAGGTGGGCGTCGTGGAGTCCGGCGACAGGGAAGTGGTTTACGGCCCATGAATCGGCTTGGGATTCTGATCTCGGGGCGGGGGTCGAACTTTGAAGCGATCGCCGACAGCATCGACGCGGGGCGGCTCGATGCGGAGATCGCCGTCGTCATCAGCAACAACCCCAGGGCTCTTGGTTTGCGGCGGGCCGGTGAGCGCGGGTTGGAGAACGTGTGCATTCCCTCGCGCAGGATGGAGCGGGAGGCCTACGACCGCTTGGTCGTGGACCGGCTGCGCCGAGAGCGAGTCGATTTGGTCTGCCTCGCCGGCTTCATGCGCCTGCTGAGCGCCTACTTCGTCGAAACGTACCCGCAGCGAATTCTGAACATCCATCCATCTCTGCTGCCCTCCTTCCCTGGACTGGAGGGCCAGGCCCAGGCTTTGGAGCACGGGGTGAGGTACACGGGCTGCACAGTGCATTTCGTTGACGAGCGTCTCGATGCAGGCCCGGTCATTGAGCAAGCTGTCGTGCCGGTGCTGGATGCGGACGACGAAGACACATTGTCGGCTCGCATCCTCGAGCAGGAGCACCGGATCTACACCGAGGCAATCGCCTTGGTTCTGAGCGGGCGCTACCGCATCGACGGGCGCCGGGTCTTGCGCACGAAGTGACGGTCGACCAGCAACTCGAGTACCTGCGCAAGGGTTGCGCGGAGATCATCTCGGAGGGGGAGCTTCGCCAGCGCTTGGTGCAGTGCGCCCGGGAAGGGCGGCCCCTGCGTGTCAAGGCCGGCTTCGACCCGACCGCCCCGGACCTCCATCTCGGCCACACGGTCCTACTGCGCAAGATGAGGCACTTCCAGGACCTCGGGCACACGGCGATCTTCCTGATCGGCGACGTCACGGGACTGATCGGCGACCCGACAGGGCGCAACACCACGCGGCCGCCCATGACCCGAGATCAGATTCGCGAAAACGCCGAGACCTACAAGAAGCAGGTGTTCCGGATCCTAGACCGGGACAGGACCGAGGTCCGCTTCAACGGGGAGTGGCTGCTCGAGCTCGGGACCCTCGGCATGATCCGGCTGTGCGCCGAGGCCACCATCGCGCAGCTGCTCGAGCGAGAGGACTTCTCCCGGCGCTACAAGCAGGGCCGGCCCATCCGCCTGCACGAGCTGCTCTATCCCCTGACGCAGGCCCGGGACTCGGTGGCCCTGCGAGCCGACGTGGAGCTTGGCGGGACGGACCAGAAGTTCAACCTCCTACTCGGCAGGGAACTGCAGGCCAGCCGGGGCCAGCCGCGCCAGGTCGTCGCGACGATGCCGATTCTCGAGGGCTTGGACGGCGCCCAGAAAATGTCGAAGTCGCTTGGCAACTTCATCGGCATCTGCGAGCCGCCCGAGATCATGTACCGCAAGGTAATGCAGGTCTCGGACAAGCTGATGTGGCGGTACTACGAGCTGCTCACGGACGTGCCGAAGAGCGAGATCGCCGAGTTGAAGCTCCAAGCGGCCGAAGAGGCGGTCCATCCGATGAACCTGAAGCATTCCCTGGCGGAGCGGATCGTGACTGACTTCCACGGAGCGAGCGAGTCACGGCGCGGCGGCGAGATCTTCCGCCGCGTGGTCCAGAACAAGGAGGTCCCGCCCGAGATGCCCGAATTGGACATCCCTCCCGAGATGCGCGACCAGCCCACGATTCGCATCGACAAGCTTCTCCGGGTCGCCGGGCTGGCGAAGTCGGGAGGGGAGGCGAACCGCAAGCTCCGGGAGAACGCGGTCAGTGTCAACGGCGTCAAGCACAAGGAGATGAGCTACCAAGTGTCGCCTGGCGTGACGGAGCTGGTCCTGAAGTTCGGCAAGAAGTGGGCCCGGGTCCGCCTCTAGCGCCGCCGGGGCCGCGACCCGTCCCGACCTTGGCGCCGGGCTAGGCGCTCGCATGCCGAGCCGGCTGCCTGGGGCAGGGATGCGCCGGCTTCCGCCTGGGCGGGGCTTCGGCTCACGGCGTGATCTTGTAGTAGTCCAAGTACCACTCTAGGAACATCCGCGTGCCGTCCTCGATGGACGTGCTTGCGATCCCGCCGAGAGCGGTTGTCAGGTCCCGCGTGTCCGACCAGGAGTCCGCGACATCCCCAATCATTATCGGCACCAGGTTCCGCATGGCCTTCCTTCCCAACAGTCCCTCGATGATTTCGACCAGTCGCAGCACCTCGACGGGTTCCTGGTTGCCGACGTTGTAGATCTTGAACGGGGCGTGGCTCGCGGCAGGATCGGGGGTGCTGGCGCTCCAGCCGGGATCAGGCCTCGGCGCTTGGTCTAGGACCCCGAGAACCCCCTGCACCACGTCGTCGATGTAGGTGAAGTCGCGTCGGTGACGGCCGAAGTGATAAAGGTCGACCGTCTCGCCGGCCAGAATCCGCTTCGTGAACTTGAAGAATACCGAGTCTGGACGGCCGAACGGCCCGTAGACTGAAAAGAAGCGCAGTCCCGTCACGGGCAGGGAGTGCATGCTCGCGTACGAATGCGCCAGCAGTTCGCCGGATCTCTTGGTTGCCGCGTACAGGGACAGCGGATGGTCGGCACCGTGACGGGCGGAGAAGGGAAGAGTGGCGTTCGAGCCGTAGACCGAACTGCTGGAGGCGAACACCAAATGCTCCGTGCCGTGGTGCCGGCATCCCTCGAGAACGGCTAGCATTCCGACGACATTGCTGTCGATATAGGTTTGCGGCCGGTCGATGCTGTATCGAACTCCTGCCTGCGCCGCTAGATGCACCACTCTCTGGAAGGATTCCTTGGAGAAGAGCGCAGTCATTCCGTCGGAGTCGCATAGATCCAGCCTCAGGAAGGCAAACCGATCGTTTGAATGCAATAGGTTGAGGCGGTCGACCTTAAGCGAAACGTCGTAATAGTCGTTAAGGTTGTCGATACCGACGACTTCGTCGCCTCGTTCCAGCAATGCGGCCGCTGTGTGAAAGCCGATGAATCCAGCCACTCCCGTTACTAGTACTTTCAGAAAACCCTCCTCGGGACCGGCCGCCCCGAACGCCTTGCAGCGATATCCGACGGCTTGATCGCCGCGGTCCCGAATGCCTCGCCCCCGGCCTGAATCCGGTGATCGCTGGGCGCTCAGCCCCGCATGATGCCTCGCGGAGCGGAGCTGCCGCTGCCTTGGTCGACGTCCCTTCAGCGGATGCACGGACGCGATCGACTCGGGCACCAGCGCCGAGTCGGGTGCAGCGCCTTGCCAGCCCATTATGGCAGCGGACACGCTGGCGTCCCCCCACCGTCCCGGTCCAGGCCTTCGTTCCTGCTTCAATGGAGGTAGCCGTGCCGCGCTCATTCGCCATGAAGAACTTCGGCTGCCGCGCGGCCCAGGCCGACGGAGCGGGCATCGCCGCGGACTTGGCGGTGCGAGGGCTCCTGCCGGCCTCGGAACAGGGCACCGCCGACCTCGTCGTCATCAACGCCTGCACGGTTACGAACGAGGCCGACCGGGACGCGCGCCAGGCGATTCGCCGCGCTCGACGCGAGAATCCCGCAGCGGACATTCTCGTCACCGGGTGCTACGCCCAGCGGAAACCCGCCGATCTGGCGGCGCTGGATGGCGTGAAGTGGGTCGTCGGGAACTCCCACAAGCACGAGATCGGGGAGGTCGTCGCCCCGCCCCTGGTGAACATCGGCGGCGCCGGCACGGCGTCGCTCTCGTATCACGGCGGGATCGAGTCGGGCGGCACCCTCGTAGGCGAGATCGGCCGCCGCGCCGGCGTGGCGGCCGTGCCTGCTGGCGTGGCATACGGACGCAGCCGCCCGAACGTGAAGGTCCAGGACGGCTGCGACAACCGGTGCTCGTTCTGCGTCATTCCGTCAGTCCGCGGCAGGGGCCGCAGTGCCGAGGCGGACGCCGTGATCCGGGAGGTGAGGCGATTGCAGGGCGACTACTCCGAAGTCGTGCTGACGGGCATCAACCTCGGGCGCTGGGGCCGGGATCTTGACGGCCGCCCGCGCCTGGCGGACCTGCTCGAGACCCTTCTCGCGGAGACCTCGGTGCGCCGGGTCCGGCTCAGCTCGGTGGAACCCATGGACTGGAGCGACCGCCTGATCCAGCTGATGGCCTCGTCGCCCCGCATCGCCCGGCACGTCCACATGCCTCTGCAGTCGGGGTGCGACGCGATCCTGCGCCGCATGCGCCGTCGCTACCGGGTCCGTCACTACGAGAGCCGCTTGCTGGCAGCTAGGGCGGCCATGCCCGCGGCGGCAATCGGAGCCGACGTGATGGTCGGATTCCCGGGCGAGGGGAGGGCCGACTTCCAAGAGACCGCGGCGTTCGTCGAGAGGATGCCCTTCACCTACTTGCACGTGTTCGCGTATTCGTCTCGGGAAGGCACGGAAGCGGCCGGACTCGGAGGGCAGGTGCCGAAGGCCGTCAAGCGCGAGCGCAGCCGTCTTCTCCGGGACCTCGCGGACCGCAAGAACGCCGCCTTCCGGCGCAGCTTGGTCGGCACCAGTGTCTCGTCTGTCGCCTTGGCATCGGCCGGCGGGGGAGCGCGCGCGCTGAGCGACAACTTCGTCGAAATCGACGTACCCGGCTGCCCGGCCCGGCCCGGAGCATTGGTTGACGTGACGATCGACCGCGTCGCGGGCTCCCGCACGGTCGGGCATTGCCCCCCGAGCGGAGGATCCTCCCGGGTCCAGTGAAAGTCGTTCGGGTATTATCTTCGGAATGCCCGCGGACAACTCGGAGTCGATCCGCGCCAAGGCGTCGCGTTACTTCCCGCGGTGGCAGACCGCGGACCTGCCGGAAGCGCCGCGGCTCACTCGGGGCCAGTGGAAGATCCTGATCGGGCCCGGCCTGCTCTTCGCGGGCAGCGCGATCGGGGGTGGCGAGTGGCTGTTCGGGCCCATCGTCACGGCGCAGTACGGCGGTCAGCTCATGTGGATCGCCATGCTCAGTATCCTGCTGCAGGTCAGCCACAACCTGTGCATGATGCGTTACACCCTGTACACCGGCGAGCCGATCATGGTCGGATTCTTCCGACTGACGCCCGGGCCGGGGTTCTGGGTCGCTCTCTACCTGCTGCTGGATCTGCCCGGGATATTTCCGTACCTAGCGTCCAACGCAGCGGTCCCGCTGGTGTCGGCCTTTCTGGGAGACCTGCCGGGACCCGAGCACGAAGGCTTGCTGCGCCTCGTGTCCTACTGCATCTTTTCGGCTGCCTTCCTGCCGCTGATCTTCGGCGGCAAGATCTACAACATGGTCGAGAAGGTGATGGTCGGCAAGATCATCGTCGTGCTCGGCTATCTGGGATTCGTATGCCTGTTCATGGTGAGCTGGGATACGTGGACGGCGGTGTTCACGGGGTTCCTCCGCATCGGCTCCTTCCCCGACCAGGAAATCGACTGGGCCACGCTCGCGGCGTTCGCGGCGATCGCGGGCATGGGCGGCCTCACGAACACGGGCTTCTCGAACTACGCCCGCGACAAGGGCTGGGGCATGGGACCGCTGGTCGGCGCGATCCCCAGCATGGTGGGTGGCAAGAACGTCGAACTGGCGCACGTCGGCAAGGTGTTCCCGCTCAGCGCCCAGGCCCTTGCCCGCTGGAAGGGCTGGATGCGGCACCTCCTGCGGGATCAAATCTGCATCTGGGCCGTCGGCTGCGTGATCGGCATGGCGCTTCCGTCCATGCTGTCGCTGGAGTACATCGCCGGAGCCGAAGTCGAGGGGCATGCGGCGGCAGCGATGACCGCGCGGGGGATCGCCGAGCGGTCCGGGGACGTGTTTTGGTTCCTGACCCTGCTGTGCGGATTCATCGTGCTGTCGCCCGGCCAGATTTCCGATATCGACAACATCGTGCGCCGCTGGACGGAGCTGATCTGGACGGGCAGCAAGCGCGTCCGGCACCTCCGGGGCAATCAAGTGAAGTACATCTACTACACGATCATGGGCATGTACTTCGCTTGGGGCCTCATTGCGTTGCGCCTGACGCCTGACCCCCTGTTCCTCGCGGTTGTCACCGGGGCGCTGCGCAATCTCGGGATGAGTGCGACCGCCCTGCATGCGCTCGCCGTTAATCGAAGGCTGCTCCCCAAGCCCCTGCGCCCGCCGACGATCATGCAGGCGAGCCAGGTTGCCTGCTTCGTATTCTTTCTGGGCATCTCGGGAATCGCCCTGTACCAGCAGGTCGGCCGGCTGCTGTAGGGGAGCGCGACTGCAGGCCCGCGAGGGCGGCGGGCGCGGAAGTCCGGGTGCCGAGGAGGCGTGGGATTTGGTGCCGTTTGGTAATCTTCTCGCCAAGGGAGTTCAGCCATGAGAAGACTTGCTGTCGCGTTCCTCCTCGCTGCCGTGACGGCGATGAGCCAATCCACGACCGGCGAAATCGCTGGGACCGTGACCGATCCGACCGGCGCCGCGGTCCCTGGCGTGCAGATCACCTTTACCAACGAGAACACCGGCGAGGTGAAGGCGGTGGAGTCGGGAGCGGTCGGCGACTACCTCGCCACGCAACTCCCGGTCGGTAGTTACCGGGCCTCGGTCCAGTCGGAGGGCTTCCGCACCACGGAGCGTCCGAAAATCGCCCTCTCGGCCCTGCAGAGCTTGCGCGTCGACTTCGTGCTGGAACTGGGCCAGGTGACGGAAACAGTCACCATCACCAGCCAGGCGCCGCAGGTGGACACGCGCTCGACGCAGATCGGCATGACTGTCGACGACCGTCGCATCCGGGTATCTCCCCCTGAACGGCCGCAATCCGCTGGACCTGGTCCGGCTGGTGCCCGGCGTCCAGCGCGTGAGCACCACGATCCGGCCTTCGTTCGGCCAGCAGAACATGAACATCAACGGCGGTCGGCACTTCTCGGTGAACTACCTGCTCGACGGCGGATCCATGAGCTACTTCCACCGCGGCCAGGGGCTCATCCTGCCGCCTCCGGACGCAGTCCAGGAGTTCCGCGTCTCGACCACCGGCGTCACCGCCGAGCACGGGCGCGGGTTCAGCGTGATCAGCGCCGTCACGCGGTCCGGGACGAACGAGTTCCACGGCAGCGTCTGGCACTTCCTGCGCAACGACGCACTTGACGCCCGCAACTTCTTTTCCCGCACGGTGCCCAAGCTGCGCTTCAACCAGTTCGGCGGCACCGTGGGCGGTCCGCTCAGCAAGGACCGCTCCTTCTTCCAGTTCACCTACCAAGGGCAGCGGATTCGCGAGGACCGCCTCCGGACCGCCTTCCCCGCGACCACGGCGGAACGGGGCGGCGACTTCGGCGGCTTGGACGCCATCAAGAATGCGGATACCGGCGATCCGTTCCCTAACAACATGGTGCCCGCGAACCTGCTCGATCCTGTCGCGAAGCACATGCTGGACGGATGGGTGCCTCTGCCCGACCGGCCGGACGGGAGCTTCGTCACGCAGGTCAGCCAGCCGAGCGACGACAACCAGTACCTTGCGCGAATGGATCACAACCTGACCGACCGCAACAAGGTCAACTTCCGGCTCTTCTACGACCACAACCAAGGCGCCGACCCGCTGCGCAACGCGGACTTCATCAACTACGGCCCGAACCCTCGGTTCAACCGGATGCAGACCTACACGCTCGAGGACACGCACCTGTTCGGCCCCACCTTGGCCAGCACCGTTCGGCTGACCTACACGCGCTTCAACTACCAAGAGAGCATTCCCTTCGACGACGACCTAGCGGATTTCGGCGCGACCGACTTCAACCACGCCGGAGGCGTGGTCAAGAGCCGGCCCTTGGTCCAGATCACGAACCGCTTCCGACTGGGACCGGGGCGGCACCGCCAGCGCCTCTCACAGAACTACGCCGTGTCATGGAACATGAGCTGGCTGCGGGGCAACCACAACATGAAATGGGGCGTGGACACGCAGCGCAACCAGTTCCTCTACCGCGACAACCGCGCCACCGGGACCGAGTGGCAGTTCACGGGCAACCGGACCGGCCTGCCGATGGCCGACTTCGTGACGGGCAAGGCGCGGCGAATCCGGCAGGCCTCGCCCATCGAGTTCGATCACCGCTATATCCAGACAGGACTGTTCTTCCAGGACAGCTTCAAGATCCGGCGCAACGTCACGATGACGCTGGGCGTGCGCAACGAGTTCTTCCCGCGCTGGGAAGAGCAGCAGAACCAGCAGACGGCCTTAGTGCCAGGGGCGCAGTCCTCGTTCATTCCGGACGCTCCGGCGGGCTTGCTCTGGCTGTCGGACGCGGGCTTCCCCTACCGGGACGGCCTGGTCAACGTCGCCCCGCGGTTCGGCGTCGCGTGGGATGTCTTTGGTGACGGGCGGACTTCGATTCGCACAAGCTACGGCGTCTCCTACGACCCCCTGACCGCCGAGATGGCCGGCGGCGTGCAGGCTCTGCAGCCGTTCGGCGCCTCGGTAGACATCAACCAGCCCTTCGCGCTCGCGGCCCCGTTCAGGGGGCACCTCAATCCCTTTCCCTTCGTGTTCGACCCGAGCGATCCGAATTTCGTCTACCCGATCACCATTCCCAAGGGCTTCGCGCCGGGATTGCGCAATCCGTACATGCAGACCTACAACCTGACCGTGCAGCAGCAGGTGTCGGACAACCTCATGGTCGAAGTCGCCTACGTCGGGAACGTGGGCCGGAACTTGACCTACAACCGGGAGCAGAACCGGGCCGTGTACGGCCCCGAGTCGACCGCCGGGAACACCGACCAGCGGCGCATCCACCAAGGCTTCGGCAGCATCGGCCAGCTCAACAGCGGCGCGTCCTCGTTGTACAACAGCCTCCAGGTCCAGGTGCAGCGCCGCTTCAGCCGGGGACTGACCTTCCAGGTCGCGTACACCTACGGGCGCGCGATCGACGAGGTCCTCACCAGTTCCGCATTCGCGACTGTGACGCAGAACGGCCTGCAGGACCCCAACAACCGCGCCGCCGAGCGCGGCCGGGGCGACTTCGACATCCAGCAGCGCATGGTCAGCTCGTTCCTGTTCGAGATTCCGGGACCCAAGAGCGGCGTGGCTCGGAGCGTGCTCGGCGGCTGGGAGCTGGGCTCGATCATCACCCTGCAGGAGGGCCGTCCGTTCCATGTCGATGCCGGGCGCGACCGCTCCCTGACCGCGGTCCGGCATGACCGCGCCCAGATCGTGGGCGACCCGAGGCTGCCTTCCGGCCGGTCGCGCGGCGAGAAGATCTTCGAGTGGTTCAACAAGGATGCCTTCGCGCTCGCCCCGGTCGGCTCGTACGGTAATTCGGGCCGGAACAACCTCCAGGGCCCCGGTGTAATCAATCTCGACATCTCGCTGCGCAAGCGGATCCCGATCCGGGAAGGACATTCCCTAGACTTCCGCGTGGACTTCTTCAACCTGCCCAACCACCCGAACTTCGGGACGCCTCGGCGGGGCAGCGCCACCGACCGCCGCCTCGGCCGCATCACCGGGGCCGGAGCGGGGAGGATCGGCCAATTCTCGTTGAAGTATTCGTTCTGACGCGTCGGCGGGACTGGGTCGGCGGCCGCGCGTTCCGATGAGCCGGATGTGATTCGCGTCGGCGACCGCGCGCGCCTTCGCTGCACGGTCCTGAGGCTTGCGTCCGCCCGCGTGCTCGACACGGCGCAGGGTAGGCTCGTCCCGCGCCGATGACTCGCGCCCTGCCGAGCAGGTGGCAGTGGCTAGCAGGGAGGCCCGGGCCCCGCAGCTGGCAGCAGGAATTCGGGTCCCATGCAAGGTGCGCACGGGGGACCCCGGAATGCCGCTTCAGTGCTTGCACCCGGCGCCATGACAGACCGGGAGCTGCCGTGCCGGGGAATGACCGTGCGATGACGAATCGGCAAGGCGGGCTGCCCCTGACTGGGGTGCCAGGCAGCCCTCCGTAGGCGGGCATCCGGATTGACAAGCGCCGCTTGGACCCGCCCGGGGACGGCGCGCCCTGGGCGACTGGCTGCGCGCCTCGGGCTTGCTGCGGGTGGTCATGGGGTGCTCGGGTCGCGAGTGGCGCGCCCTCCATCGGTGCCTCGTCTCGGCTGGGATGCACGCGCTCGTCGCGGAGGACGACACCGTCGAGCTCTTCGCCCAGTTCGAGCGGGGAGATCTGCGTGACGACGGCCACGGCGACGAGGTCCCGGTGACCTTTGCGCGAGGGCGAGGGATCGACGGAGGCGACCCGAATTCAAAGAGGAACCTGATTACCCACAAGACTCAGCCAGGGTTAGGAGGCGGTAAGGCATGGGCGGGGTGCGCACGGAGGCGTGGAGCAGGCGGGGGACCAGCGCCTCTAGATCGTAGCGGCGGTTGAAGCGGTAGCGGAACTCTGCGAGGTACCGCGGCAGGTGCTTGCCGTCGAGCGCATGGCAGGTTCCCGCCAGGGACTGCTTGACGTTCGCCAGCATCGTGTTGACCCGGAAGAAGCGGGAATCCTCGCAGCTCCGCTTCCCGCCTCCGGTGACGGTCGGCACGTGCTCGCAGCCGGCGTCGGCCACGCCCCGCAAGCAGGCCGGGCCGTCGGAATGCACCTTCGTGCCGGGCTGCAAGTGCCGCCCGGCCCACGCTGCCAGCGTCTTCTTGCGGAAGCCCGCCACGCTGCTCAGGCGCATCCTTGCCGGCTGGCCGGCGGCGGTGACCTGCACGGCGGCCACGAACGGCGCCGCGCCCGCGCTGGCCGCCGCTCCGCTCCCCGCCCCAGTAGGCGTCGTCCACCTGCACGATGCCGCCCAGCGGCAGGCGCTCGTCGCGCTCCTTCATCACTTGCAAGAGCTTGTGCTTCATCTTCCAAGCCGTGTTCCGGCTGACGCCCGGCTGCCGCGCCAGTTCCAGCGACGAAACGCCGTGCTTGCCCTGCGTCAGCAGGTGGAGCGCCAGGAACCAGACGGTCAGCGGCAGCTTGGTGGCGGCGAAGATCGTGCCGGCCACGAGGGAGCTCTGGCGGTGGCAGGCATGGCACTGCCAGAGCTTGCGGGAGCGGATGCGGCAGTGCCGGCGGGAGCCGCACTCCGGGCAGCGGAAGCCGTCCGGCCAGCGGGCCTTGAAGACGGCCTGCTCGCATGGCCCCTCGCTGCCGTAGCGCTGCAGGAACTTGCCCAGACTGAGTCCCTGCTGGAATTGCACGCGATTGCGTTTCATCTGCTAGCCCCTTTCCTGTCAGAGATTTCCGACCTCCTTCAGTATAGCATATCCTCGGCTGACGTTCGTTGGTAATCAGGAAGAGGAATGGGCACGTGAGAGAGTTCCTCAACTTCCGCCTCCAATTCAGGAGAGGGTTGAGGGATCTGAAACGATTGCGTGCCACGAGTGCCGACAATGTCAAGCGAGTGAACCGCGAATTGGTCAACGCAAATAGAGCGCTAATCAAGGGATTAGACACTATCATCAGAGATTCTTATCCGCAGAAGAAGACCTTTGCAAGCGGGTCGAGATCTTGGAATTGGATGCCGGTGACAGCCTGCAATACTCCGTGCTAACTATTGCCGTCATCGGACGCATTGACGGAGCCAACCCAAAGTCCGACCTGATTGCCCACAAGACTCAGCCAAGGTTAGGAGACGGTAAGGCATGGGCGGGGTGCGCACGGAGGCGTGGAGCAGGCGGGGGACCAGAGCCTCCAGGTCGTAGCGGCGGTTGAAGCGGTAGCGGAACTCGGCGAGGTACCGCGGCAGGTGCTTGCGGTCGAGCGCATGGCAGGTTCCCGCCAGGGACCGCTTGACGTTCGCCAGCATGGTGTTGACCCGGACGAAGCGGGAATCCCCGCAGTTCCGCTGCCCGCCTCCGGTGACGGTCGGCACGTGCTCGCAGCCGGCGCCGGCCACGCCCCGCAAGCAGGCCGGGCCGTCGGAATGCACCTCCGTGCCGGGCTGCAAGTGCCGCCCGGCCCACGCTGCCAGCGTCTTCTTGCGCAAGCCCGCCACGCTGGCCACGCTGATCATGCGCATCCTTGCCGGCTGGCCGGCGGCGGTGACCTGCACGGCGGCCACGAACGGCGTCTTGCCCGCCGCGCCGCGACCGCGCTGGCCGCCGCTCCGCTCCCCGCCCCAGTAGGCGTCGTCCACCTGCACGATGCCGGCCAGCGGCAGGCGCTCGTCGCGCTCCTTCATCACTTGCAAGAGCTTGTGCTTCATCTTCCAAGCCGTGTTCTGGCTGACCCCCAGCTGCCGCGCCAGTTCCAGCGACGAAACGCCGTGCTTGCCCTGCGTCAGCAGGTGGAGCGCCAGGAACCAGACGGTCAGCGGCAGCTTGGTGGCGGCGAAGATCGTGCCGGCGACGAGGGAAGTCTGGCGGTGGCAGGCATGGCACTGCCAGAGCTTGCGGGAGCGGATGCGGCAGTGCCGCCGGGAGCCGCACTCCGGGCAGCGGAAGCCGTCCGGCCAGCGGGCCTTGAAGACGGCCTGCTCGCATGGCCCCTCGCTGCCGTAGCGCTGCAGGAACTTGCCCGGGCTGAGTCCCTTCTGGAATTGCACGCGATTGCGTTTCATCAGCTATCCCCTTTCCTGTCAGAGGTTTCCGACCTCCTCCAGTATAGCATATCCTCGGCTGACGTTCGTTGGTAATCAGGAAGTCCGATGAGGATCTCAGGCTTGCAATAGGGGCAGTTGTCCTACGCCCTGAGTGCGGTAGGACCACCAGAATCCTACGAGATGTCTCTGGCAAAAAGGTTGAGTTCAAGGCCGGAGATGACGAGCAAATCGCCAAGAACCAAGCGCACCTCAGGGAACTGGATGCCCGTATCGAGGTGTACATCGGCGACGAGAAACTTCGGCTGCGGGTCGAAGTCGTCAGGTCGGCGACCGGTCGCTGCTCGTGACACGGCGCCGACCCCTTGGCGAGATCGCTCGCCATGTCCGAGGCGCGCCTCGCGCCGCTAGGCCGCCTGACCGGCGGGACGCAGGGCTGGCTCGGTCTCCCGGCACTGCCGGGCCCTGCCGGCGAGGACGGTTCGGCTCGAGGGAGCAGGCAGCGCGCTGGCTGCGGTTCCTGCGGCATGCGGGCACCACGCCCTCCCGACCGGCAGGGGAATCGCCTAGGGAAGGGGGGCGGCCGGCGAACCTCGGAGGAACGGCGTGGCGGGATCGCGGCCTAGATGTCGAGCGTCCACGGGCTGCGGTAGGACTTCGACAGCCAGCGATTCGCCTCTTCGTCCCCGACCACGGTCTCGCTTGCGTGGTCCCACTGCAGGGACCGCCTCAGACGGGTCGCGATGTTGCCCAAGTGGCAGAAGACCGCCGTACGGTGCCCGGTCTCCACGTTGGCGTTCGGGCGCTCCCGGCTCTTGACGCAGTCCAGGAAGTTCCGCATGTGCAGGGCGGTCAGCCGACGCTGGGCGTTCTCCGGGTAGGATTCCCGGTCTTCGGCCATCGGGGGATCCTTGCGCTGCCACTGCTGGCCCCTTAGCGAGTACCCCCTGCGGCCGACCTCGAGGTCGCCCTTGGTGCCGTGGAACACGAGGTACGAGCCGCGGACTCCATTCATCTCCCGGACCGCCCAGGTCAGGACGCCCCCTTCGACCTCGTACACCACCTCCTGCACGTCGGGGGTCTCGCCGTTGTCTCGGATGGCGTAGCGACCGCCGCATCCCGACACGGAATCCGGCCACTCGCAGTCCAGCCCCCACCGCGCGATGTCAATGTTGTGCGCGCCCCAGTTGGTCATCTGGCCGCCCGAGTAGTCCCAGAACCAGCGGAAGTGGTAGTGGCCGCGCAGAGGGTTGTATTGCTTGGTAGGTGCCGGGCCGAGCCACATCTCGTAGTTGAAGTCCGCCGGAGGCGCGGCATCCTCCGGCGTGCCGAATCCCGGCATCGAGTTCCGCTCCATGCCGGCCTCCACGTGATGGACAGTGCCGATCTCCCCGGACCGCACCAAGTCCACGGCTTCCTTGTAATGGGGGCCGGACCGCTGCTGGCTCCCGGTCTGGACCACCCGTGCGTGCTTCCGGGCGGCCTCGACCATTTTGCGGCCCTCGGCGACCGTTAGCGAGAGCGGCTTCTCGACGTAGACGTCCAAGCCGGCCCGGCAGGCCATGATCGTCTGAATGGCGTGCCAGTGATCGGGCGTCGCGATCAGCACTGCGTCCATGGGGCGGTGCTCCAGAAGGTCGCGGAAATCCCGGTAGGCTTTTGCGCGGCCGTTCGCCATGCTCAGGGCCTTCTCGAGATGCGGCTCATACACGTCGCAGGCCGCAACCGGCAGCGCGTCGTCCTCGGCCAGGACCGTCTCCCAAACCTGGCTGCCGCGGTTGCCCGTTCCGATGACTCCGACGCTGACGCGCCCGTTCGCACCGAGGATCCTCTCGTAGGAGGCTGCGGATGCCGCTGCGGCGGTGAGAATCTGTCTGCGATTCATGATGGTTCCCGAATCGACCGAGCGGGGTGCCCGCTCCGTCGCGCCTCAGCTTACAGGATGAGTGACGATCCTTGGGGCTCGCGAGGCCGCGGCCCCAAAGGAGGTAGACGCGTCCCACCGGCCGAGTGAACCCAGCCCTGCTGCAAGCGGGCTTGGCGGAACCTACTCCGAGCCGGCCCGAGATTCGCGGCTGGGTCGTCGCCGCTAGCCGGAGCCACGCCTGGGAAGCCTGCGTTGCCGAGCGTCGACCCTCCGGGCCGCTCACATCCAAGCACAGCGATTCTAGACTTGGGCATTTTTGGGATGTCCAGAGTGTCTGAGAAGGCTGGCGCAGGCAGGCACTTGACATTTCGTCGCGGTATTCGCGAGCTAGGGTCTATGCCCCATGTCTTGGACTCGCTGCTGAGTTTCGAGGGACAGCCGGAACAGCGGGTCGAACGCGGCCGGGTCGCGGCCGTCGAGCAAGTTGCGGATCCGGTTGTCGCAGGGGATGCGGCCCACGCCGAACAGGGTCCGGCAGTTGGAGCGGGAGTTGTCCCGCTCCATGCGCCGCCGGAACTCGCGGAACGACTCGCACCGGGTGAAGAAGCAGGCCGGGGCGCAACCGGCGGCGTCGCTGGCCTCGTAGCGCGTGTTGCGACCCGTGCGCCCGTCGGGCAGGCCGGAGGGCGTCTCGCGGAAGGCGCCGGCAGCGGGTCCAAGATATGGGGCATAGATCCCACTCGCAAATCCCGCTTGGAAAAGTTAGGGAATTATATATCTGAGTGCCGACAACGCCATGTCCGACGAGAACTGCTGTGAGCAGGGAGGTCGGCGTCTGGCTGGGGTCATTCGAATGCGGCCGCGGTAGGCACGGAAAGGTGGGATCGTATCTGAATCGAACCTGCCAGCGGAATGGACGAGGCACGGATAAGAGAGGCCCCCTCGCATGCCCCGGTGGAATCCGGTTGGCGGTGGAGGGCACCCCTTGCAAGCCGCTTGCGTGCCCTGCGAGGGCCGAAGACAGCGGATCCCCGGCGCTCGACGGCCTGCATGGACGGTCCGGGCCGGACGCGGGTCGCGCCGGGGCATTCCGGATCCGGCGCGCCCCTCGCACCGAGCGTGAAGCGCATCGAGCGTGAAGAGTGCGTCGGCAGCGGGCTGCGGCGCTCGGCGCGGAGGGCGCCGCTCGGGCCGCGACCGCGGCCTTGCCGGTCAGCTGCCGGTAGGTCAGCCTCCGGCCGACCAGGCCCCGCGCCATGCGCCGCATCCGTTCCGCCGTGTCGCAGTCGCGGTCGTTGCGCCGTCCCGCGAACTGCGTGAGGTAGCGACCCGGATGACGGACGCTCATCCGGTGATAGGTTCCGTAGAGGCCGCGCTTGAACAGGGACCAAAACGACTCGATGCCGTTCGTATGCGCCGCCCCGCGCACGTACTCGCCGCGGGAGTGCTTGACGGCTTCGTGCGGGAACTGCTCCATGCCGGCGCAGGCCGCCGCCTCGTCGGAGCGGACCTGCGCGCCCGGCGCGACCCGGCCGCGCGCGAAGCCCTGCAGGTCGCCCTTGGCGGTGCCCGGCAGCGGCCGCGCGGCCACTGCGTTCGCGGCGCGGTCCCGCGCGCCCGCCACGGGCGTCTTGCCGACGGGCCCGCGCCCGGCGCGGGCCTTCTTCCTCTCGTGCTGGTTGCGCTCCTTGCCGCCGACGCAGGTCTCGTCCACCTCCACCGGGCCGGCGAACAGGCCCTGTGCGCGCTCCCGGCACGCGCGGATGCGGTGCGCCAGGTGCCAGGCCGACTTCCGGCTGATGCCCGGGTCGCGGTGCAGCTTCATGCTGGAGACGCCCTTGATGCCGGTGGTCAGCAGGAACAGGGCGACGGCCCGGGTGCGGTAGCCGAGCTTGGTGTCGGCCGTCACGCTGCCGGCGCGCACGGAAAAGCGCCTGCCGCAGCCGCGGCAACGGTACGGCATCGAAGGGTGGGCCGTGCCGGACTGCACGCTGGAGCCGCGGCAGTGGGGGCATACCGGACCGTCGGGCCAGCGCATGGAGGCGAACCACTTTTCCGCGGATTCGTCATCGCGGAACATGGCGATCACTTCAATCAGAGTGATGCCTTTACGAAACCACTTCCCGGGGCCCTTCTGCTTCATAGACGACCTCATATATTGGAAATATTCTATCAAAATACTCCACCGACTGTCAACAGATTTCCGGAAGAAATATGAAATTAATTTATGGACTGATAATTTGCAAAATCGGTTGCCTCGGCACTCAGATATATAATTCCCAAAAGTTAAGCGCCTGTCTGTGCCAAACTGCCTTCGACACCTTTTTCAGGCACTCCGGACATCCGGAAATGGCCAGACTTAGAGGATGTACGCGTAGCGAGCCACTCCGTAGTCCCTTCGATGGTCGGTCGCGGCGGGTCGCTTCTGAATTCATTGCGTCGGCAACGGCCATCGCGCCGCCCGCCGTCGCCGCCGTCGCGCTGCGGTCGACACTTGGTCGAGCGGTGCCGGCAACTCTCGCTGTATCGCCCGAGCGACACGCGTCGCGACCGGCCGGGCCGTTCGCGTCGCCTTCGGCTAGGCGTGACGCAGTGCCTCGGCGGGCTGAATTCGGCCGGCGCGCAGCGCCGGTACGCCGGCGGCTATGACGGAGCAGGCTGCGATCACCAGCACCGCCAACGCGGACACCTCCCACTCGAACGGCTCCGCCCCATGCAGCAGTCCCGAAACGACCTGCCCGACTGCGCCGGCACCCGCGATTCCCGCGACCGCACCGTAGCCAAGGGGTATTGCGGCCTGGCGGAACACCAGTGCCCGCACCCGTCCGCCGGTCGAGCCGAGCGCGAGGCGCACGCCGATCTCTCTCGTGCGGGTACGCACCGTGTAGCTGCACAGGCCGAACAGGCCCAGTGACGCGAGCAGCGCCGCCACTGCGGCGAAAGCTCCCACCAGTCTCGCCAGCATCCGCTCCAGCGCCACCGCGCGCTCGAGGTGCAGGGCCACGGTGTCGAACTCCCGGGCCACGGGCATCGCGGGCGCGATCCCCTTCACGGCCTCGCGCACGGCGGCGGCGGTGCGTTCCGGCGCTGCAGACGAACGCACCGCGAGGGTCTGCAGGAATCCCTCGTAGCCTGCCGCGGGGCGGTAGATGATCGGAGGCGGGGCGTCCCGTAGAGACACCTGCCGGACGTTTGCTGCGACCCCGACGATGCGGCCCTTCCGCTCGATCGCTCCACCGTGGTGCCCGATCACGCCCCCGAGGGCCGATGCATCCTGATAGAACCGCTCGGCGAAGGCGCGATTGACCACGAGAGCGTCGAGCTCCCGGGGTTCCGGCGCCCGCCCCTGCAGGATGTGAATTCCGAGCGTCTCGAAGTACGCGGGGCCGGCCCACACCTCGATGACGCTCATTTCCTCGTTCTCGGCCGGCGTGTAGCCCGAAACGGAAACCGTGCTCATCCCGAAGTTGCCGCGTAGGGGCAGGGAACTCGTGAAGGCCGCCGACTCGACTCCCGGCAGCCCCTGGGCTCTCTCGACGATTCGGGCGCGCATCGACGGTTGCGTTTCCGGCGCGAATCCGCCCGCCCGCGGGTCGACGCGCACTCCCACGGCATGGATTCCTGCCAGTCCTAGGTCGGAGGCGCGCAGCTCCGAAAGCGTCCTCAGGAACAGACCCGCCGTAGCGAGCAGGACGACCGCGAGACCGCACTGGCCGCCGACGAGCACGCTGCGGGCGCGCACCGAGCCGCGGCCCGCCGTGGCCGCCGGGCCGCCGGCGCGCAGACCCGCCGAAACGGCGTCCCGAGCGGCTAGGGCCGCGGGCGCGACGCCGAAGAGCAGGACGGCTAGGCCCCCCGTTGCGGCGGCGACGGCGAACTCCGGCCCGGCCAGCCGGGCGTCCAGCGATCCGGCGCCGCGGATACCGGCCAGCCAGCCCCTCAGCAGGGGGACCAGCCAGTACGCCAGCGCGCAGCCAGCGACCATTCCCATGCCCGCGACCACCGCGGCCTCGGCCAGCAGCGGGCGCATGAGATTCCCCCGCCCGGCTCCCAGCGCCTGTCGCACGCCGAGTTCATGCTGGCGGCCCGCCGCGCGGGCGAGCAGCAGACTGCCTAGGTTGGCGCAGGCCACCAGCAGGAGCAGGCCGGTTGCACCCCAGAGCAGCGCCAAGGGCCGTGTCGCGGTGTTCCTGACGCGCGAGATGCCGCGGCCCATCGGGGTCAGCTGGACCCGGATCTTGGCGAGGTCGCTGCGGCCCTCGTCCGTGATTCCGTCGCCAGCATGCTCGAGAAACACTTCCTGTAGGCGTGCGTTCAGCGCGGTTTCGGCCTGCTCGAATGACATCTCGGGACGGACGCGCCCGAGAATGTTGAGCCAGTACGTCTCGTAGGGGCGAGTCGGCTCGAGTCGCGACGGCCCCAGCGTCACGCTTCGCTGCATGGACATAGGCACCCAGATGTCGGTGCGGAAGTCCACCGTGTGCCCACGGAAAGGCCGCTCCGCGATGCCGACGATCGTAAAGGGCGCGTTCTGGATCCGGATCGTCGAGCCGACCGCGTCCGGCGCGGAGCCTAGGCGGGTCGCCCAGAATTGGTAGCTGACGACGGCTACCGGATTCGCGCCTTGCGAGCCGTCGTCGCTGCTGTCGAGGAGCCGCCCTCGAAACGGGCGGATGCCCAGCAGCGGGAAGTAGGAGCCGGTGACGAGCTGGCACGAGGCCCGGCGCAACTCGGCTCCGGCCTCGCCACGGTCGCCCCAGTACGCCCTAGTGTCGAATGTTGGCGCGGCCGCCACGGCCGAGAACACGCCCTTGCTGTCCCGGCTCAGCGCCTCGTACTGGGAATACGAAAAGACCGCGGGCTGCGGGCGGTCGCTCCGGCTGAACACCCCGACCGTCCCGGGCCCCAGCACCGCCAGCTCCCCCGGGCGCGCCACCGGGAGGGAACGCAGCATCAGCGCCTCCACCAAGCTGAAGACAGCGGTGTTCGCGCCGATGCCGAGCGCGAGCGTCAGCGAAGCCACGGCGAAGAACCCCGGATTCTTGCCGACGGCCCGGAGGGCTACGGATAGGTCTCTAAGCAGAAACATGCGGGACGGGGCCCTCGCTCAGCGCCCTAGGCCGGGCCGGATGCGCGGTCGGAGCACACTTGGTGGGACGTCGCGCGGCTCGGCCGGTTTCGCAGCGTTCGGGCTTTCGGCAATCGGCAGCGTGGCGAATCCCTCTACGCGCTCCGGTCGGGGGTATGATGCTGTATCCGCCGCGTCCCGGGGACGGGCCGAATCGGATGCACTCAAACCTACCATGCTCCATCGCATCGCACTGGCCTTGGCCGCGACGCTTGCGCTAGGCGCCGCCGAGCGCGCCAACGTCGTCTTCGTCTTCATCGACGACATGGGGTACGGGGACTTGAGCTGTTACGGCAACCCGGACATTCGCACAGCGAACATCGATCGCCTGGCCAGCGAGGGAATCCGGTTCGAGCAGTTCTACGTCGGTTCTCCCATCTGCTCTCCGTCGCGCGTCGCCGTGACGACCGGCCAGTATCCGGCTCGACATCAGATTCATTCGTTTCTCAATTCGCGCAACCGCAACCGGGAGCGCGGCATGCGGGACTACTTGAACCCCGCAGCTCCCGCCGTGGCGCGCGCGTTCCGGGAGGCCGGGTACGCCACGGCGCATTTCGGCAAGTGGCACATGGGAGGCGGCCGCGACGTGGACGACGCCCCGCTGCCGGAGGCCTACGGGTTCGACGAGTCGCTGGTGTCGTTTGAGGGACTGGGAGACAGGATTCTGCCGCCGGGCCGGCTTTCGGAGCAGAGCCGGGAGCTGGGGCGAGGCTCGATCCGCGCCGTCGCCAAGCACCAGATGACCGAGATCTACGTCGACCGAGCGATCGACTTCGTCGGCCGGAACAGCGACAAGCCGTTCTATCTCCACGTGTGGCTCAACGACGTGCATGACCGCTTTTTCCCCAAGCCGGAGCTCCTCGCGAAGTTCGAGGCGTTTGCGGCGAATCCCTACAGGCAGCAGTACTTCGCCGTGATCGACGAAATGGACCGGCAGCTCGGACGCCTGTTCCGCGAGATCGACGAACTGGGCCTTGGCGAGAAGACACTCGTAGTCTTGGCGAGCGACAACGGGCCCACCGCTTGGAAGCGGTACTACGAGGAGGGGTTCGAGCCTCCCGGCAGGACGAACGGCTTGCGCGGGAGGAAGTGGAGCCTCTACGAGGGCGGAATCCGCGAGCCCCTGATCGCGCGCTGGAAGGGCGTGGTGCCCGCGGGCGCCGAGAACGCAGCGACCGTGCTTGGCGCTGTCGACCTCTTCCCCACGTTCTGCAAGCTGGCCGGCATTGCAGCCCCGGAAGCGGATTTCGACGGTGTCGATATGAGCGCGGCATTCCGCGGGGAGCGGTCGGTCCGGCCCCGGCCGCTGTTCTGGGAGTACGGGCGTGACCCTACCTATCTCCGCCCGGGCCTCGAGTCGGACCGCAGCCCGGCGCTGGCAGTCCGGGACGGTAGGTGGAAGCTGCTTATGAATCCGGATGGCACCGATGTCGAGCTGTACGACTTCGGCGCGGGCTTCGACGAGACGGCGAGCGTCGCGTCGGAGCATCCGCACGTCGCCCAGCGCCTCAAGGGCGCGCTGCTCGGCTGGTGGCGCTCGATCCCGAGGCTGATGTGAGCGGGCCATGAGACGAATCATCGACGCCCACCTCGACATCGCTTGGAACGCTCTCTCGTTCGACCGGGACCAGCTGCTGGATCTGGGCGAGATGCGACGCCGCGAAGTAGGCATGAGCGGCGCGTGCCGATCGAGATGCACCGTAAGTCTTCCCGAGATGCGACGGGGCAACGTGCGGGTCTGCCTTGCCACGCTCCTCTGCCGCGCCCGGCCGGCGCAGGTGCCTGAGATGGCCGCCAATGTCGGCGGCATTGGCGACCGCCGCCGGGCCGAAGTCCTCCTACGGGAGGATCTGGACTACGCCAGCCAGACGATCACGAGCGCGATGGCGCAAGGCCAGCTGGCCTACTACAGGCTGCTCGAGCAGCAGGGGCACCTTGAGTTCATCCGCAGCAGCGTCGATCTCGAGCGCCACTGGCGGAGACCGGACGCTCCCTTGGGCATCATCCTGAGCATGGAAGGATGCGACCCGATCATCGACCCGGCGCAAGCGGAGTGGTGGCATGCGCAAGGGCTGAGCACGGCCTGCCTAGCCCATTACGGGCCCAGTGCCTATGCGATGGGTACGGGCGGCGACGGGCCCCTCACGCCGGCGGGAAGGGAACTACTCCGGGAGTTCGACCGGCTGGGCCTGCTGCTCGACTTGGTCCACACCGCCGACACTGCGTTCGAGCAAGCGCTCGACGTTTACTCGGGCCCCGTCTTCGTCAGCCACGGCAACTGCCGGGCGCTCGTGCCCGGCGACAGGCAGATCAGCGACCGGCAGATCGAGGCGGTTGCTGGACGGGGCGGCGTGATCGGCGTGGTGATGGACGAGTGGATGCTCTCGCCGGGCTACGCTCGCGGCGAGCCGGGCCGGTTGAGAGTCACGCTCGACGCCGTGGCGGATCACATCGACCACATCTGCTCGCTAACCGGGAGCAGCGTCCACGTCGGAATCGGCAGCGACCTCGACGGCGGTTTCGGAACCGAGCAGACCCCGCTTGACCTGAATACCATCTGCGACCTGCATCGGATCGGTGAAATCCTGCTCCGTCGCGGGTACTCGGAACAGAGCGTCGGGGCGGTCTTCAGCGGGAACTGGTGCCGCTTCTTCTTGGAGACCCTGCCGACAGGCTCGCCTGCGCCGACGCAGCCGGTCTAGCCGGCCGTTTTCGCGACGCGGGGCACCTCGAGCCACGCGCTACAGGCTCGGTCTACGCCGCTCCGCGTGCCGCGTCGAGCGCCGCGTCGTAATTCGGGTGTTCCGTCACCTCGGGCACGTACTCCGCATGCACGATCGTGTTGCTCGAATTCACGACGAACACCGCTCGGGACTGGATCCGCAGCGCGTCGATCATCGTTCCCCACGCCCTGCCGAAGTTTCCGTCCCGGTAGTCGGACAGCGTGGTCACGTTCTCGACCTCGGCCGCGCCGCACCAGCGCGCTTGGGCGAACGGCAGATCGCAACTCACGCAGTAGATCGAGACGCTCTCGAGCTGAGCGGCCTCATCATTGAAGCGCCTGATCTGCTGGTCGCACACAGGGGTGTCGAGAGAGGGGACCACGTTGAAGATGCGGACACCCTCGGTGTCTGCGAGCGAGACCTCGCTCAGGCCGGCACCGGTCAGGTTGAACTTGGGGGCGGCGCTGCCGGGAGAGAGTTCTTCTCCCTGCAGCTCCAGCGGTGTGCCCTTCAGGGTGGTCTGTCTGCTCATGGATGGCGTCTTTGCGGTCGGGAACCGACTTCCAACCTACCAGCACTGCCCGCCGAAGGTCAAATGCGATGCCCGCGGGACCCGCTCGATGATCGCATCGGCGGCAGACTCTCGGGGAACGACCCGCTGACCCGGGGAGTTCCGCGGAGCCGCCCGCGACACCCGGTGTATCGGGCGTAACGATAGAGTCGCGTCCGCGTCCGGGATGTGTCGGCGGCCGGGCCGATTTCAGCGCAGTTGCGCGGAGGATGCTGCCGTACGCCCCGACGGTACATGCGGACCCGACACGAGACGGATTCGGGCAACGGGTGCTCCCGGCCGTAGCAAGCCAGCGCAGGCGATGCGACGTGCCGGAAGCCTGGCAAGGAGACGCCGCCTAGATTCAATGCGGATCCTCGTCGCTGTAGGCGAGCGCGGGCGGGGCGCCGTTGGTCCGCAGTCGACCGTTGAGGCGGCTGACCAACGTCTTGGCGGTGCATGAGTCCCTCTGGAGCTTAGTTGCAAGACTTCCCAGATTCTTGAATTCGACCGCTGCAAGACAAGGCTGAGTCGAATTCTCCACAAGGGATTCCAGATGGCAACACGTGTCAATTCGTTGCTAGAAATAAAACTCACTGTAGAACTGGGCCATTAGCGGCAGGATGGCACGCAAGTCTACCTCGATATTGATTGGGAGAGTGCCGGAACAGGGCGACTTCTAGTACTTCTTATCCGAGCGTTTCAGGCGATTGACGACGGATCTCCTTTGTTCGTCGATGAACTTGACGCCAGTCTGCACAGCGTCGCATGCGAGGAAGTCGTGAGACTGTTTTGCTCGCCGCGGTCGAATTCGAAGGGTGCGCAACTCTTGGCGAGGACACAGGATACTCGGCTGATGTCCCTGCCCGTGCTGCGACGCGACCAGATCTGGTTCACCGAAAGGCTTCCCGGCAGGGCGACGCGGATTTTCCCTCTTACCGACTTCAAGCCCAGCAAGGGGGACGATCTGGAGACCGGGTACCATCAAGGTCGTTTCAGCGTAGCGCCCCCAGGGGCTTCTCTCGCGAGAAATCGCGAGACGCCAAAGAAGGTGCGGTCGGGCCGCACCAAATCCCCTGCAGGGGAGGCCCTTGGCCCGCCCCCGGGGATGGCGCGGGACAGCGGAGCCGCTGCGAGAGCAGGTCATCCTCTGGCATCGGTCTCGGTCGTCGAAGAACGCCGTCGCGCCGGTCGGCTTGGCGGCCGTCGTCGTCCCGAGCCACCCTGTCGCTCGGCGCCAGGGTGCCTGCTTCTGCCAGGCGCTCCCAAGAGAGGCTGTCCGCGCCGCCGGGGCGCGGTCTGTGCTTGACGATTCGCTTCGTTCCACAATAGATTCAGAGGTAGGGGTTCGCCCCGCTTGCCCCCTTGATTCCGGCTGTCCCTGGACGGCAATTCGCGAAAACGATGGAAACCACGACCGAGACACGAGCATTCGAAGCCGAGACCAAGCAGCTGCTCGACCTGATGATCCATTCCTTGTACACGAACAAGGAGATCTTCCTGCGCGAGCTCATCTCCAACTCCTCCGACGCCCTCGACAAGCTGCGCTTCATGGCGATCACCGAACCGGGTCTGCTGCCCGACGGTGAGGAGCTTGAGATCCGGCTCGACCCGGACGGAGACAAGCGCACCTTGGCGATCCATGACAACGGTATCGGCATGACCCGCCAGGAGGTCATCGACAATATCGGATCCATCGCCCGGTCCGGAACGCAGGAGCTGCTCAAGCAGCTGCGGAAGCAGGGCGACGCCGGAGCGACGCCGGAAATGATCGGACGCTTCGGCGTCGGATTCTATTCGGCGTTCATGGCTGCCGACACAGTCGAGCTGGAGACCCGCAAGGCCGGGGAGGATGCCTCGACGCTCTGGACGTCGAACGCCGACGGCACGTACACGATTTCCGAGGGGTCCCGCAAGGCTCACGGCACCAGCGTCAAGCTGCAGCTGAAGCCGGTCGACCAGGACGCCGGTATCGAGGACTACACCGAGGAGTGGACGCTTGAGCGGATCGTCAAGCAATACTCGAACTTCATCGCCTACCCGATCCGCCACAGGGTGCGGCGGGAGAAGCGCGACACGGAGGAGAAGGGCGTCGTCAAGGCGGACGGCAAGACGACGGTCGTCCTCGAGGACAAGACGCTGAACTCCATGAAGCCCATCTGGACCCGGCCGGAGTCCGAGGTCAAGGACAAGGAGTACAGCGAATTCTACCGGCACACCACCGCGGACTGGCAGGATCCGATGCTCCACATGCGTTTCAAGGCCGAGGGCATCTCCGAGTACGAGTCGCTCCTCTTCGTGCCGTCCGAGCCAGCGCCGGACATGTTCGTATGGGGCGCCGAGTACGGGCTGCAGCTGTACGCCCGGCGCGTGATGATCACGGAGCGCTGCGGCGCCGTGCTCCCTAGGTTCCTGCGATTCGTGCGGGGCGTCGTCGACTCCTCCGATCTTCCGCTCAACATCTCCCGCCAGACGCTGCAGGAGAACCGCCACTTGGCCCGGATTCAGAAGTTCCTCGCGAGAAAGGTCCTGGACAGGCTTGGGGAGCTGCAGCGCGAGGACGAGGAGCTATACCTCAAGTTCTGGAAGCAGTTCGGCCGGGCGCTCAAGGAAGGCGTCGGGTCCGGCGCCGAGCAGAAGGACCGCATCGTCCCGCTGCTGATGTTCGAGTCGTCGAACGACCCGGAGAAGCTGACGACGCTCGCGGACTACGTCTCACGCATGCAGGACGGCCAGGAGTCGATCTACTACATCACGGGCGAATCGCGCGTGATCGTCGAGAACTCGCCGCTGATCGAGGCGTTCGGCAAGAAAGACTACGAGGTGCTGTTCCTGACCGATCCGGTTGACGAGTTCCTAGTCGAGCGCCTGCCCGAGTTCGACAGCAGGAAGCTGAAGTCGGTGGGCAAGGGCGACCTGAAGCTTGATGCCGTCGACTCCGACGACGAGTCCGAAACCGGGCGGAAGGAGAAGGAGCGCCGTTTCGGCAGCCTGTTCGGGTTGCTGGGCAAGCACCTGGAGGATCACGTCAAGCGGGTGCGCCTGTCGAGCCGCCTGACCACTTCGCCTGCCTGCCTCACCGTGGACGAGCACGACCTCAGTCCTCAGATGGAGCGCATGCTCCGCATGACCGGCCCGGACGGGCCGAAGCAGAAGAGGATACTGGAGGTCAACGGGTCGCACGACATCCTCCAGCGACTGCAGGATCGGTTCGACAACGACAAGACGGATCCGGTGCTCCGCGACTACGCCCAGCTGCTCTACGGCTACGCTCTTCTCTCCGAGGGGGCCGAGATCGAGGATCCCGGTCCGTTCAACAAGGCGCTGGAGGGCGTAATGCTTCGGGGGATGCTCGACACGAGCCCGCAGTCGTGACGCCATGGAGGAAGGGGGCACGCAGGCTCGGTTCGCGATCGGAGAGGTGGTCCGGCACGTCATGTTCGGGTATCGGGGCGTCGTGTACGACGTGGATCCCTGGTTCAGCCTTAGCGAGCAATGGTATGAAGAGGTCGCCCGGAGCCGACCGCCCAAGGACCGGCCTTGGTACCGCGTGCTCGTGCATGGCGCTGGCCACGCGACCTACGTCGCCGAGCGCAATCTCGCTAGGGATCCGAACCCGGAGCCGGTCGTCCATCCCGCGCTCGACCGCGTCTTCGACCGATTCGAGAACGGCGCATACATTCCGCTCCGCCGCATCCAGTGACGTCCGGCGCGGACAGCGAGCGGAGGCGTGACGGCGACCGGACCTTCTATTTCTCGCCTTGCGCCGACGAGGGCAATGGCGGCGCGGTCGCCCGGGAAGCCGGCGTCCTCGTGCTTCGTCCGATCCGCCCGGCACTACACTGGAAGGCGAAGGGAAGTCCAGCATGAAGCTCACAATCCTGCCTAGCACTGGGGCCGCGGCCCTGTGCCTCGGTCTCGCCGCGTTGTCGTGCGGCCCGGCCGAGACCGAGGCTCCGGGACTGCGCGCGCTCGAGACCGCCGATTTCGGCGCGGTCGACGGGAGGCCCGTCAAGCTGTTCATCCTGACCAACGATACCGGGGCCCAAGTGAGTATCACCGAGTACGGCGGCATCGTCGTCAGCCTGAATGTGCCGGATCGGAACGGCAGCCTCGGTGACGTCGTGCTCGGATACGACAACCTCGAGTCGTACGTCGCCGACACCCCGTATTTCGGCGCGATCACCGGCCGCTATGCGAACCGCATTGCCGAGGGGCGTTTCGAGATCGATGGAACGGCCTACCAGCTCCCGGTCAACAACCCGCCGAACTCCCTCCACGGCGGCAACAAGGGCTTCGACAAGGTGGTCTGGGAGGGGACGCCCGCAGCGTCCGGGGACAGCGTGGAGTTCGCCTACACGAGCGCGGACGGCGAGGAAGGGTATCCCGGCCAGCTGGAAGCGAAGGTCACCTACACGTGGACCGACGACAACGAGCTGCGCATCCGGTACGAGGCGCGCACGGACAAGCCCACCGTCTTGAATCTCACCAACCACTCCTACTTCAACCTCAAGGACGGCGGGGAAAGCTCGATCCTCCAGCACGAGATGTCGATCAACGCGGACCGTTTCACGCCGATTGACGAGAATCTGATTCCGACCGGCGAACTGGCAGCGGTCGATGGCACGCCGCTCGATTTCCGCGAGGCGACGCCGATCGGAGCGCGGATCGAAGACGAGAACGAGCAGCTCGGGTTCGGCGCGGGCTACGACCACAACTACGTGGTGGGCCGCGAAGCGGAGGGTCTGGCGCTGGCCGCGACGGTCCATGACCCGTCGACGGGCCGGACGATGGACGTGCGCACGGAGGAGCCGGGCATCCAATTCTACAGCGGGAACTTCTTGGACGGCCACCACCTCGGGAAGGGCGGCGTGGCCTACGAGCATCGGAGCGGGTTCTGTCTCGAGACGCAGCACTTCCCGGACTCGCCGAACCAGCCCGACTTCCCGTCCACTGTGCTGCGGCCCGGGGAGACCTATTCGACCTCCACGGTCTACAAGTTCTACACGAGGTAACGCCGTGCTGCTGCGCCGAATCTTGCTCGCGTCCCAGCTGCCGGTCGCGGCTTTCGGGCAGCTCGACCTCCCGGCGCCCTCCGGGGACACGATCGTTGACCCGGGCGCTAGGTTCGAGATTCTCTACACGCGGCCCGAGACGGAAAGGGGCGGCCTGACGGAGGGCCCCGCCGTCGCGCCGGACGGCTCGATCTACTTCTCCGACATCCTGCGCGGCGAGCATCGCGGCAGGATCCACCGATTCGACCCCGCGGGCGGGCAGGTCACGACATTCGCGGAAAACAGCCACAAGTCCAACGGCCTGATCTTCGGCGCGGATGGCTTTCTATTCGCGGCGGAAGGGGCGGATCACGGCGGCCGCAGGATTTCCAAGTGGAATGTGCGGACGGGCGAGCGAGCCCTGGTGGTTGACCGCTTCGAGGGCAGGAAGTTCAATTCTCCCAACGACATCTGCGTCGATAGCGAAGGCAATTTCTACTTCACGGATCCGCGCTACACGGGCCACGAGCCGCGCGAGCTCGAATGGCGGGCGGTGTATCGGACAACACCCGACGGCCAAGTGGTCGAAGTTACGCGCGACGTCACCAAGCCCAACGGGATCGCGCTCAGCCCCGACGGCAAGATCCTGTATGTCGCCGAGACCAACAACGGCAGCGACGGCATGCCCGGGGTGGAGCCCGGCAATCGCGGCCCGATGCGGATCTACGCCTTCCCGCTCGGCAGCGACGGGCTGGTCAGCGGGCCCCGGACCGTCTTCCACGATTTCGGACCCGAGTTCGGTTGCGACGGGATGACGGTCGACGAGCGCGGCAACGTGTATCTCACGGTCCGCGAGCCTTCCAAGCCCGGAATCCTGGTACTTGCCCCGGACGGCTCGGAAGTGGGGTTCCTGCCTACCTCCAAAGGAGTGGAGGCCGAGGAGACACCCTTCACGCAGAAGGAGATCGAGGGGCTGGAGAAGCCCCCCGAGAATCCCTCGGGCCTGCCAAGCAACGTGGAGTTCGGTCTCGGCGAGGACAGCAACGTGCTCTACGTGACCGTCGATCAGAGCCTGTACCGCATCCGGCTGAAGGCGCGCGGCCACCATCGGCAGCACGGTGGCTGAGGCCGACCTGGCTCCGGGGGGCGGCGGGCGACGAGTGCCTGCCTAGCAATTCCTAGCGCAGGGTGCCAAGCGAGTACGATGGGAGTGTGGCTCGCGGCTAGGCCGGGAGCCGCGCAACGTCACCGCGGGCATCCACCGCGGGCATCCCGTCGTGGCTGCGGTCCGCATCCGGTCTCCCTGCCGCAGGCGTTGAAGACCCGCCAGCCTCGTCTCTGCCCGGCGGGCGTAGCGGCCCGCCGGAGCGCGAAGCGCGGCATCTGGGTTGCCGCGTGAGCGGGCCCCTTCAGCCCACGGAGTGAACCATGGATTTGAAACGAGCCTACGGATACGACCGGGACGCAGATGCAGGCACGCAAGCCGAATACCGGCGAAGTCTCCGTCAGTACGTTCGGCTCCGTCTCTACGCCAGCGGCCTTGCGCCCGACGGCGGCGAGCTCGCCGAGCAGGCCGACGGCCTGTTGGCGAGCTACCGCGAGCAGGCGCGCCTGCTCCTCGATCACCGCTGCGGCGCCGATCAAAGGATCGAGCAATTCTTGTCCAAGCACTTCGCAGACGTCGACCTGGGCGAGGCGCGGTGGCTGCCCGGTCGGACTCTGGTCCTCGACCGCCACGGCATGGCTCGCGAGCTGTCCCTGCCGGACGACGGGGACGAGTACGTCTCCGAGTACGTCCGGTCCTATCGTGTCGCCAACGGCGTGCTGCACAATCCGCGCTACGATCGCCGCACCACCAAGGGAACGTTCCACGTCGCCGAGGGAGGCCTGCCGATCCCGGGGGACAAGAAGGCCGTGCCCAAGCGGACGTTCGCGAAATTGCTGCGAACCGCCCTCAGCCCGCCTCCCGAGGCCCTCGGCCTGCCGTTCGATCCGGCCGCTCGCTGCTTCGTGTCCGTGCTGCTGCGCCCTCTTGTCACGCCGGAGGTGCCGGGATTCTCCCCGGCCAGGCGCATGGAGACGCGCTTCTTCGCGCCCGGCGGTCTCGTCAGCAACCTCGACTTCGTCGAATCGATCTTCGGCAATGCCGGCGACCCGTACCTGCCCGAGAATGACGCCGGCCTAGACGTCGAGGGGTGGAGCGGCCACACGGGGGCAGTCATCCTCGCCCCGCATCTGGAGCGGGTGCGCAAGAAGGATGTGGGACTGCCACACTTCGACGAGGCGACCGACCGCCAGAGGCGTGACGGGATGTGCTGGAGGACGGAGTCGGAGCCGTACAACGAGGGCAGCCCGTTCAAGCTAACCTGCCGCACGACCGACGGAGTTATGGTGACGCTGATCGCCGACAACTACTTCGGCTACTGCAAGAAGGAAGTCAAGACCCAGATCAGCTACGCGGCAAACCTGCTCGGGAACGCGGAAGAGGAGCATGCGGGAGGCGCCATCGCATTCCCGAGCTACAACCTCGGAGAGGAATTCCGCTTCAACTCGCGCAAGTACAACTCCCTAAGCTTGGAGGATGTCGCCCGCCATCACCCCGAAACCATCGAGCTCTTCCCGGAGGGCTACGGCCGCGACCGCCGCTTCGGCGACCTCTTCTACATCTCGGAAGACGCGGCGGTCAGCTTGCGGACGCAGGACATCCGCTGGATCAAGCACGGCACGGAGCATTCGCTGCCGCTCGTTCCCGGCAAGATCTACATGGCCCCGTCCGGGTACCGCATCCGCATCGAGAAGCACCCGGCCGCACCGTCGTGGAGGCTTCGCGGCACGATTCCGGAAGGCGTGTTCTGCCACAAGCCCTGCACGGTTAGCGGAGGGGGCAAGAGCGAGATCAGCAAGTCGCTCCGCGACTACATGCTGTACGGCCCGGTCTTCGTCTCGGACATCGAGAGCGACCTGGACGCCGTGCAGGAGATTTTCGACCGGGACTACCGGGACCGGTGGCCCGCCGACTCGCCGATCCGCGCGATCTACGACGAGCGTCCCAGCCGACCGATCCTGAGCAGTTCCCGCTCCTTGGGCAGCGTCATCAAGCTCCTTACGCCGTCGAGCGGCTACACCCCGGAATTCAACAAGTGGCTGGCCCGGATGCCGAACCACGTCTATTCGCTCGTGCTCGTCATCAAGCGCTTTTACAAGCCGGAATGGGGCGGCAAGTGGCGGGAGAAGTTCCAAGTCGACATCTCGAACGGTCAGCTTGGCCACGAGCTCAAGCACAGGGGCCGCAGGCTGGTCGGGACGTATCTGCGCGTTGGGCTGATCGGAGACAGCGCTTGGAGGACCTTCAAGTGTCGCCAGGACTTCGTGTCCGCCGAGAAGATCCAGACCGAGGACGACATCAGTGCCTCCCGAGTCGTGCCCTCCAGGCACCTGACGGGCTTGGCTCGCAACGCGCCGCCCAGCGTGAAGTTCGCGGAGAACTGCGAGTTCCGCCTGTTCCAGCGTCCCGACGACGCGATCTATCGGGGGCTCGACAAGCAGACCGAGGCGGACCTCGCGAGAGGCGGAGTGTTCCTGTCGAACTTCGAGCCGCTCGGGATTTCCCAGGTCCGCGAGATGACCCAGAAGGTGGCGGACTTCGAGCACTTCACCGCGCCCATGCGCCGGTTCCTGACCGACGTGGGCGAGTCGGAGGCCCGTTTCGCGGTCTGCTCCGCCAATCCCAGGCTCGTCGGCGGCGTGCCCACGAAGAACCCGCGCTACCTGCAGGACCGCCCGGACATCGCCTCGCCGATCGACCGCCATGCCGCCGAAATGGGCGTCCGGCTGTTCCGGGGAATCCCCGCGGGCCAGCCGGCTCATCTGCCGGTGAATTCCGTGCTGGTGGGTCGACGCAACAACCCGCCCGACAAGGCGGCCGGCATTCGCGGTCTGGCGGTCTACAACCCGATCCACTACCAGGAGCTCCCGGAACTGCTCATGGACTTCATCGCGTCCCTGACAGGGAAGAGCCCGTCGACCACGGGATTCGGAAGCGAGGGAGCTCTCACCAAGGGGCCGTTCAACGCGCTCAGGCCGGCCGCCGACCTGAACGCTGCGTTCCTCTCCTACGCGCTGACGGGTCTCAGCGGATTCTCGACAGCGGCCGGTCACATCGGCCCGGGAGTGAAGATGATGCACGACATCAGCTTGCTCGTTCCCGAGATTTGGTGCCGGATGAGCCCGGAGGAGCGGGACCCGCAGTTGCTGATCGCGGAGGGGCTGCTGGAGCGGCTCGAGGATTTCGAGGATCCGGGCGGCCCGGTGCTTGCGAGCCGACTCGGCTACCGCATCAATGCGCCGTTCGTCCGGCGCTTCGTCGCGCGAGTCTTCGACAATCCCACGATGGTGTTCGACGAGCCGATCCTGCGCCCGGAGACGCAGGATCCGTCGGCGTTTGCCGACGGCGTGCGCTACATCACCGACGCGCATGCAAGGACAGCTCGGATGTATTTCGAGGACGGGTCCGCGGAGGCCGTCTGCCCTCCGGTGCGGGTCCTGCTGGCGATCATGGCCTTCGGTAGCTGCGACGGCATGACCGCGGCCAGTCCCGAGTTCCGAGATCAGTTCACTCGCGAGACCGTGCTGGCAAGCGATTGGTACAGGGAGCGTCTCGTGGCGGCCCAGTCCCGAGCGGTCAGGCGAGCGCGTCTGGTGATCGGGCACATCGCCGACACACGGGCGCTGGACTCGACGGGCGAAGTCTCGGGACGGCTGGGGCTGGTCGCAAGGGCGGCACGGGCCCGGACGGAGCTCGAACGTGTGAGGGCACCGAGTTACCTCGGTTTTCTCGAGGGCTCAATTGGGGCCCAACCTTTCTAGTACGTTGTAACCCCTATCTCCACGGAGAAGGGCGTCTCAGCCTGGTTCGATCGTCGTCCGTGGTGAAGTGCGAGTCGATCTTCGACTGGCGCGTGTTCCGGTCCGTTTCCCGAATGGGGATCTCGCGTCGCACCGTCTCTAGGTCGGGAATGCTATGCCCGGCCGTACTGCGAGCGGCGGCCGGTCGTCTGCTTGGACAAGACGGACAAGTAACTGGTCGGGGAGGTGCGGTGCATGCGAAGCTGCCGGTCGCTCGGCCCGGCCGTGTCGATTCGACGGATAGGATGAGGGCTCCAGCCGAGTGGACCCGCCTCAATGCCCTAACAAGACAGATGAGACGGGCGGCATTCGGCCGGTTCCGGAAGCTACTTGTGAAACTACCCAGTGCGTCAATGGTGATTCCAGCATCCTATCCTCCATATAGGCACGTATCTTAGCGAGCCACAAAATGTAGGCTACACGGTGCGAACCCTCGGAGAAGCCCTTACGCTCTGTGTAAGGGAATTATATATCTGAGTGCTGACAACGCCATGTCCGACGAGAACTGCTGTGAGCAGGGAGGTCGGCGTCTGGCTGGGGTCATTCGAATGCGGCCGCGGTAGGCACGGCAAGGTGGGATCGTATCTGAATCGAGCCTGCCAGCGGAATGGACGAGGCACGGATAAGAGAGGCGCCCTCGCATGCCCGGTGGAATCCGGTTGGCGGTGGAGGGCACCCTTTGCAAGCCGATTGCGTGCCCTGCGAGGGCCGAAGACAGCGGATCCCCGGCGCTCGAGGGCCTGCATGGACGGTCCGGGCCGGACGCGGGTCGCGCCGGGGGATTCCAGATCCGGCGCGCCCCGCGCACCGAGCGTGAAGCGCACCGAGCGTGAAGAGTGCGTCGGCAGCGGGCTGCGGCGCTCGGCTCGGAGGGCGCCGCTCGGGCCGCGACCGCGGCCTTGCCGGTCAGCTGCCGGTAGGTCAGCGTCCGGCCGACCAGGCCCCGCGCCATGCGCCGCATCCGTTCCGCCGTGTCGCAGTCGCGGTCGTTGCGCCGTCCCGCGAACTCCGTGAGGTAGCGGCCGAGATGACGGACGCTCATCCGGTGATAGGTTCCGTAGAGGCCGCGCTTGAACAGGGACCAAAACGATTCGATGCCGTTCGTATGCGCTGCCCCGAGCACGTACTCGCCGCCGGAGTGCCTGACGGCTTCGTGCGGGAACTCCTCCATGCCGGCGTAGGCCGCCGCCTGGTCGGAGCGGACCTGCGCCCCCGGCGCGACGCGGGCGCGCGCGAAGCCCTGCAGGTCGCCCTTGGCGGTGCCCGGCAGCGGCCGCGCGGCCACTGCGTTCGTGGCGCGGTCGCGCGCCCCCGCCACGGGCGTCTTGCCGACGGGCCCGCGCCCGGCGCGGGCCTTCTTGCTCTCGTGCTTGTTGCGCTCCTTGCCGCCGACGCAGGTCTCGTCCACCTCCACCGGGCCGGCGAACAGGCCCTGATCCCGCTCCCGGCACGCGCGGATGCGGTGCGCGAGGTGCCAGGCCGACTTCCGGCTGATGCCCGGATCGCGGTGCAGCTTCATGCTCGAGACGCCCTTGATGCCGGTGGTCAGCAGGAACAGGGCCACGGCCCAGGTGCGGTAGCCGAGCTTGGTGTCGGCCATCACGCTGCCGGTGCGCACGGAAAAGCGCTTGCCGCACCGCGGCAACGGTACGGCATCGAAGGGTGGGCCGCGCCGGACTGCACGCTGGAGCCGCGGCAGCGGGGGCATGCCGGACCGTCCGGCCAGCGCACGGAGGCGAACCACTTTTCCGCGGATTCGTCATCGGGGAACATGGCAATCACTTCGATCAAGGTGATGCCTTTACGGAACCACTTTCCGTGGACTTTTTCTTCATTTACGGTATCTAAGACTGAAACTATTATACCAAGAAACACCACAGAATGTCAACGGAAAGTCGGAAGAAATATGAGATCTTATTATGGATTGATAATTTGCCGACTTGATTCCCTCGGCACTCAGATATATAATTCCCAATCGGAAAGAACAGCCATCGTCCAGTCGGACTGTTGCGGCATGTTCAAGGTCTTATGCTCGGCGACGCGCCGGGCCGTCGACCTCGGGCGCTGCAAGCCGAGGGACCTGCCGATTGCCTAGTTCGCTGTCTTGACTCAGTGACCGGCTAGCCCGGACAAGCTTGGCACCAAAGCTGCCGAGCAGGTCGCGGGTCTTCTGTGTCCTGTGCGCACGATGATCAGCGTGCTGCTGATTGTCGTCCTCGCGTTGGAGTTCCTGTCCGGCGTCCAATAGGGCGGCGCGCTCCGAATCCCGACTTACACGCACAGGCCGAGCTAGGGGCCGAAGCACGAGATCCAGCCTGCGGACTTCGGTAACCTGCCGACTATCCTGCTCCAAGACTTCCGCATTCCAGCCAAGGATGCCCCCGGCTGTAGGTTTCGCGAAGGCTAGAACTGAGCGAGTAGCGACTCGCGAATCAACGGAGGCGTCGGGTTCCGACACGCTGCCAGTTGTTCCTCCGCGAGATCTCGACGGCCCGGTAGCAGGTCGGGCCGTGGGTCGGATTGACGGTCAACGACGGAAACGGACCCGTCTTGTGCCGTAATCCGCTCCCCGGAGCGCACTCCCAGCCGCTTCGGACAAAGGGCAGACTTCCGTCGCGAGCCGCTCAGGCCCGGCGCAGCCTGTCAGCCAAGGCCGTGCTGCCGCCCACGTCCGTCAAACGAAAGTCGCGGCCGAGGTGTCTGTATGTGAGCCGCGTGTGATCGAGACCGAGCAGCGCGAGAATCGACGCGTGCAGGTCATTCAGATGAACGGGATCCTCCGCGGCCCGCAGGCCGAGCTCGTCCGTGGAGCCGATGACCTTGCCTCCCTTGACGCCGCCACCGGCCATCCACAGCGTGAAGCCGTAGGGATTGTGGTCGCGGCCCTCGCTCCGTCCTCTTCCGCCGTCGGTGGTGGGAGAGCGCCCGAACTCGCCTCCCCATATCACGAGGGTGGACTCGAGCAGGCCACGCGACTTGAGGTCAGTCAGCAGGCCGGCCACGGCCTTGTCGGTCTCCGCAGCGCGATCTTGGTGGTTCTGATCGCACTCGGTGTGACCGTCCCAGTCGATGGCGTTCTGGCCGTTTCCGGACCAGACCTGCACGAACCGCACGCCCCGCTCGACGAGCCGCCTAGCCAGGAGACACCGGCCGCCGAAGTCGGCGCTAACCGGATCGTCAAGGCCGTAGAGGCTCTTGGTGGCTTCGGTCTCGCCGGAGATGTCGGTGGCCTCCGGTGCTGCCATCTGCATCCGGAAGGCGAGTTCGTACGAATCGAGACGGGCGGCCAGCTGGCTGTCGAAGTTGCGCTCGCTCATGTGGCGCTCGTTGAGAGTCCGCAGCGTGCCGAGGAGGTCGCGTTGCTGCGCGCTTGTCCTTCCCTCCGGTGGATTGAGATAGAGAATCGGCTCCGGACCGGGCCGGAACGACGTGCCCTGATACGCAGCGGGCAGGAAACCCTCGCCGTATACCTCCGGGCCGGATCTTACGCCGCCCTGCAGGAGGACCACGAAACCGGGCAGGTTCCGGTTCTCGGTTCCCAGCCCGTACAGGACCCATGACCCTAGGCTGGGCCGCCCGATGCGAGGCCAGCCGTTGTGGATAAGGAACTGCGCCTGCGAGTGAGTGAACCCTTCGTGATAGACCGAGCGGACGACCGCGATTTCGTCGGCCCGCCGCGCGACGTGCGGGAAAAGGTCTGACACGGGAAGCCCCGACTGGCCGTAGGGCTGGAACGTCCTCGGCGAGCCCATCAGCGTAAGATTGCGGAATTGCCCGTTCTGGAAAACCACGTCCCCGAAGCTTGCCGGTGGGGGCTGCCCGTCGAGCCTGTTGAGCAGCGGCTTCGGGTCGAACGTATCCACTTGGCTCGGGCCGCCCTGCATGAACAGATGGATCACGCTCTTGGCTGTCGCCGGTCCATGGGGCCTGCGCGCAGACAGGGGGCCCCGATCGGCGTCGGGCGGCTCCGATTGTGCGAACAGATCCGCTGCCGCCAGCCAGCCCAGGCCTAGGCCGGAACGCTTGAGGAAGCGGCGTCTCGACTCGTCAGTCCACATACACGAACTCATTCGTATTGAACAGCATCAGGCAGAACTGGGGCAGGGAATTCCGCTCGAGGTATCCGAGAGCCGCTGACCTCTCCTCTGGAATGGGCGGACGCCCCAAAGCGAGCTTCCAGCCGGTCTCGACGAGCGCCTCCGGTGTGCCATCGGTCTCGTCGCGCAGGCGCGTGGCGAACGCGTCGGCTTGCTCGAGAGCGAAGCCGCTGTTCATCAGTGCCAGCGCCTGCGGGGCCACGGTTGAGGTCTCGCGCCGGGCGCAGCTCCGCGCGGTGTCCGGTGCGTCGAAGACCTGCAGCATTGGCACGGCCATCGACCGCTTGGCCTGTAGGTAGACGCTGCGGCGGTAATGCTCCGCTGGGTCCGGGTTGGCCGGCCAGAGGTAGGGCATGCGGGCGGCAAGAATCTCCTCCTTGACGAGAGGCGGGATCACGCCGACGCCCCCCATCTTGAGGTTCAGCCTGCCCGAGACGGCAAGTATGGAATCGCGGAGCGCGTCGGCGTCCAGACGGTGCCGGTTCATCCGCGCGAGGAAGCGGTTGTCCGGATCCATCTCCAGGGCTTGGCTTGGCGCGATGCTTGAAGAGCGGTAGGCGGCGGACAGCATGATCAGGCGATGCATATCCTTGATGCTCCAGCCTCGCTCCGCGAATTCGGCTGCAAGCCAGTCGAGGAGTTCCGGGTGGGTAGGAGGATCGCCTTGGCGTCCGAAGTCGCTGGGCGTACGCACGAGGCCGCGCCCGAAATGGTGCTGCCAGATGCGGTTGACCATCACGCGTCCAAGCAGGGGCTGCTCCTCGGATGTGAGCCACTCCGCGAGCGCGGCCCGCCTGCGAAGTGCGAATCGCTCCGTGTCGGGCACGTCGATCTCGGGGCCGACCTGGAGGGCGGCCGGGAAGCCCGGCTCCACGCGCTCGCCTGCGCGCCGGAAGTCGCCGTGCGCTAGCACATACGTCGGCGGGACCCGCTCCTCGTGCGCCAGCACTTTGGCCGAGGGGTACGGTTCGGGCGCATTCAGGTAGGCCTCGCCCAGGCGTTCGAGCAGCTTGCGCCGCTCCTCGGCGCCTAGTTTCTTGGATGCCTGCTTGGCCAGCCTCTTCAGCGCGCGGGCATGTTCCAAGAGGGGGAACCTGCGCGTGCTGGTCTGCACGTCGAACAGGCTGACGAGAGGGATTTCGCGTTCCACGCTGCCTGCGAAGAATGCCGTCAGGCGGTAGTAGTCCCTCTGGCTGATGGGGTCGGACTTGTGGTCGTGGCAGCGCGCGCATTCCAGAGTCAGGCCGAGAAAGGCCGAGCCGACAAGGTCGATGGCTTCGGCGCGCCATTCGGCGCGGTAGAGGTCGCCGTAGTACGTGTACTCGATCGGGAACGCCCCGAGGGTGAAAAGGCTGGTACCGATCCGCCTGTACGCGTTCTCCCGCTTCTCTTCGGGCAGCGTCAGGGTGCCTTCGAGGTCCATGTCATTCGGCCACAGCTCGTCGGCCGCAATCTGCTCTCGTACGAAGGTCGTGTAGGGCTTGTCGCGGTTGAAGGAGTCGATCACGTAGTCCCGGTAGCGCCACGCAGTGGTGTAGAAATGGTCCGTCTCGAACCCCGACGTGTCGGCGTAGCGGACAAGATCCAGCCAGTAGCGCCCCCACCGCTCCCCGTAGCGCTCGGACTCGAGGAGGCGGTCAATCAGCGCCTCGTAAGCACTGTCGGAATCGTCCTCGAGGAATCGGTCGACGTCGGCAGGCGGGGGCGGCAGGCCGTGCAGGTCGAAGTACGCCCGTCGCACGAGAGCTCTGGGGCTGGCTGGCCGGGCCGGCTCGAGTCCCTGCTCCTGAAGCTTTGCTAGGACGAAGGCGTCGACGGTGTTTCGCACCCACGGATCGGCTCCGGTGTTGGGGACGGGCGGGCGCTCCGGCTTGTTGAAGGACCACCATAGCGGCCGGTCCGGATCTCCTTCCGGATTCGCCCCTTGCGCGCCGGTCTCGATCCACTGCCCGAGCGTTTCGATGTCCGTGTCCGAGAGCCCGTCTCCGCTCGGCGGCATTCTGAGCTGCCCCTCGCCGGCAACAGCGCGCAGCAGCAGGCTTGATGCGGGGTCCCCGGGAATGATCGCGGGGCCTCGCGTGCCGCCGGCAGCCGCGCCCTCGGAGGTCCGCAGATCAAGGCCCGAAATCCGGGCGCTGCCGTGGCACGCAATGCAGTGCGTGTCTAGGACGCGTCGCGCGGCGATCGCAAAGGAGTCGCCTGCGCTGGCAGGCGCAGCGAGGGCGATGCATGCCAGTGACCGCGCGAAGTACGTCAGCTCGGGTCGCATGGCTCGTTCCCGTGACGACTAGTCGGATGCTTGCGGTCGTTCGGATGGGCGGTCGAGAAGGCTTGCGGAATCAACCGTCCATTCGGCATTCGGCTGCGATTCAGGGGCCCTGTCAGCACGCGCCGGCGAGCATGGCGATGATGACGATCAAGAGAATGACGATCAGGCACTGCATGGCTGTAGCTCCTCCAGTTGCGTCCCGCGGTGGAAAGCGCTTGACGGGCAGCACATTCTGCCGATGATGCCGACGCTCGCAATCCCGATGGCAATTGTATGCGAACGGGTCTGGGCTAGGCGTAGGAGCACTCCGTGTCGGCGAAGCCCGGCCTGATCGGTCTTGGCGCGGGCGGCGGTCCATGCCCTAGGCTGCTGGCGTGCCGCGCTGGTGCCTTTTCCCGCCTTGGCGGGGCGCGGCTGTGCTACGTTGAATCAGGCCTGCCGGAAGCCGCTCCGCGTCGCCGAGCGTCGGCTTGGCCGATGGAGGAAGCGATGCTTGTCAAGGTCCCGCGAGGATGGGAGATCCCGGAGCGCGAGGCGCTGCCGGAGAGCCGGTTTCGCAACAGGCGCGAGATCCTTCGGGCCTTCGGCTGCGCGGGCCTCGGAGGAGCGCTGGCGCAAGCCGCGCCCGCCGCCACCGACACCCGACCGCTGTATCCGGCGCGACGGAATTCCAAGTACACCCTCGACCGCCCGCTGACCGCCGAGACCGTCGCCACCGGCTTCAACAACTTCTACGAGTTCACCCTCGACAAGCAGCAGGTCCGCTTCAGGGTTGATCGCTTCTCGATCGATCCGTGGACGGTCAAGGTGTCGGGCTTGGTCAACAACCCGAAGAAGTACGATATCGACGACTTGATCCGACGGTTTCCGCTGGAGGAGCGCCTGTATCGCTTCCGTTGCGTGGAGGCCTGGTCGATGGCGGTGCCTTGGACGGGCTTCACCATGTCGGCGCTCATCAAGGAGGCGGACCCGAAGCCGGCGGCGAAGTACATTCGCATGGTCACGGCCTACCGCCCCAAGGAGATGCCCGGAATCGTCTCGCAGCCGCACTACGACTGGCCCTACGAGGAAGCCATGACGCTCGAGGAGGCTGGCAACGAACTGGCGCTTTTCGGCACCGGGCTCTACGGCAAGCCGCTACCGAAGCAGAACGGCGCGCCCATCCGGGCCGTCATCCCGTGGAAGTACGGCTTGAAGAACATCAAGTCGATCGTCGCGATCGAGTTCACGAGCAGGCGTCCGCCCACGCTGTGGAACAAGGCGGTGCCCACCGAGTACGGCTGGTACTCCAACGTGAATCCGAACAAGCCCCATCCGCGCTGGTCCCAGGCCCGCGAGCGGATCGTCGAGACCGGCGAGTTCAGGCCGACCCTGATGTACAACGGGTACGAGTCGTTTGTCTCGGAGCTCTACACCGGGGACGAGTACTGACTGGGGGCGGACGCTAGCGCCTTGCACGAATCTGGCTCGGCCGACAGACTTGCCCTGTCGGGCAGCGTTGCGGACGATCCTGAGGAACTCGCCGAGCACGTCGAGGATTGGCATCCGTCCGAAACGCGCACCACGTTTCGGCAGCTCGTGGTCCGGGCGGTGGCAGTGTTTCTCCTAGCCTCGCTCCTCGGGAGTCTCTACCTAGCCTTCCGCGGCGTCGAGGACATTGTCGTCGTGATCGGAATCCTGCTGGTCGTGGCGCTGGTGGCAAGGATGGCTCGCAAGCAGCGCGAAGCGGAGAATCCCTACCGTACGGCGGATCCGCCGGACTACGGCGGCACTTGACCGCAGCTGCTACGGGACCAAGGTCCGGTCTAGGAGCGCGCCGAGTCTGCGCTTCGTTTCTGCGTGGCGCGGGTCGCCTGCGAGGTTGGTCCACTCGGTCGCGTCCGCGTCGTGGTCGTACAGCTCTTCGCTGCCGTCTCCGTATCGGATGTACCTCCAGCGATCCGTTCTCACGGCATGGTGCCGGCCCTGCCTCGTGGTCACCGCGGGACTGTCGCGCGACGCGCCCGGGTCCCTGAGCAGGGGGACCAGGCTCTCGCCGTCCAAGTCCGCCGGCGCTTCCAGCCCTGCCAGCTGGGCCAATGTCGGATACACGTCGATCAGGCTCACGGCGCGTCGTGACGTGCTTCCCGTCGCGGTCACGCCGGGGACGGAGAAGATCAGGGGAACGCGCGTCGATTCCTCCCAGAGGGTGCTCTTGTGGTATTTCTGCTTCTCGCCGATGTGGTACCCGTGGTCGGAAAACAGCACGATGATCGTGTTGTCGGCGTACGGGCTGGCCGCCAGAGCGCGAAGCACGCGCCCGACCATGGCGTCAGCGAACGTCACTGCCGCAAGATAGCCCCTGGTCGCCGACCGCAAGGCGTTGTGCTTGCGGATCATGGTCTCGTAGTTGTTGGCGGCGAGCGTGTAGCGCTTGGCGATCGCGGGGATGTCGTCGAGGTCCTTCGGCAGGACCCTCGGCAGCTCGACGCTGCCGAGGGGATGCTCGTCAAAGTACTCGCTGGGAGCGTACTGGGGGTCGTGGGGCCGGTAGATCCCGACCGCTAGGAAGAACGGCTTAGCATGCTCTTCCCGGAGCTGGCGCACCGCCCAGCGGGACGTCTGCCCGTCCTCCGTGAGGTCCGCCTTGAAATCGAGCGGTCCCCAGTCCCAGTGATGGTCGATGCCGTTTCGGTGAGTGTCGATCAGCACGGGCGCCAAGGGCAACTGAATCGTCTTGGCGGGGAACCGCTCGTCCCAGGCCTCCGGCTGGCCGAATCCGCTGCGTCCGGCGTATGGAGCCCCCTCCTCGCGGTTGAGCGCCCCGCGCCAGCCGCCGTGGTTGGCGTGGAAGATCTTTCCGGCGGCGGCCGTGAAATAGCCGTTGCGGCGGAAGAGCTGGGGCAGCGATTCCGATCCCTTCAGCGAGGGGAAGGTGCGCCAGTCGTCGTTGTTTCCGACCACGCCGGTGGTGGTCGGCCGCTTGCCGAACAGCAGGGCCGTCCGCGACGGGTTGCAGAGGGGGGCCGCGCAATGCGCGTTGGCGAACAGCACCCCGGACCGGGCCAGTGCATCGATGTTCGGCGTCTTCGCCTGGGGGTGCCCGCCGAGGCAGCCTACCCAGTCGTTGAGGTCGTCCACTGCGATGAAGAGGACGTTGGGCTTGTCCGGGACGGCGCACAACGGCAGCGCCGTCGCGAAAGCGAGAATCAGGGTCAGTCCGAACCGCATGCCCGTCCATTCTAGAGATCGCCCGTCGCGGGCAGGTCCCGCCCGCCGTGCCCGTGGCGCTGCGGGTACACTCGTAGGCGATGCCAGTCGTCTCCCGGCGGGAATTCCTCGCGGGTTCCGTTGCAGCCGCCACGGCGTGCGGTCGGGGGGATTCTCCGTCCGATCAAGGACCGCCCAACGTGCTCTTGGTCATGCCCGACCAGCTGAGGCCTGACTGGGCGGGCTTCGATCCGTCGATCCCCGTGAGGACACCTCATCTTCATGCGCTGGCCGCGCGCGGCGTGCAATTCGAGAACTGCTATTGCCCGTCCCCGCTGTGCGCGCCGTCAAGGGCGTGCTTGGCGGGGGGCATGGAGTACGACCGCTGCGGTGTCCTCGACAACGGGCGGAACTACCCCCTCGACCAGACGACGTACTATTCCGTGCTGCGCGACGCCGGCTATCACGTGATGGGCTGCGGGAAGTTCGATCTCCACAAGCCGGAAGCGACGTGGGGCGTCGAGGGGCAGCACCTGCTGCCGGAGTGGGGCTTCTCGGCCGGAATCGACAGCGCAGGCAAGTGGGACGCGATCCGCTGGGGCATGGAAAAGCCTTGCGATCCGTTCACGGCGCACCTGCATGAGAGCGGTAGGGTCGGAATCCACCGCGACGACTTCGAGAGGCGGCGGGTCGAGGGAGCCTTCGCGGCGACCTTCCCGACGCCGTTGCCCGAAGAGTCCTACTGCGACAACTGGATTGCGGCCCAAGGCTTGCGTTTGCTGCAGGAGGCCCCGGTCGGGAAGCCATGGCACCTAGTCGTCAATTTCGCCGGTCCGCACGAGCCCGTGGACGTGACCAAGCGGATGAGCGGCCTCTACGCGGACGTCGACTTCCCGCAGCCCAACCGCAATTCCGAGTTCACTCTGCAGAAGCACGTCGAGATCCGCCGCAACTACGCCGCCATGATCGAGAACATCGATACGTGGATGGGACGGCTGCTCGCCGCCGTCGAGGAGCGCGGCGAGATCGACAATACCTTGGTCGTATTCTCAAGCGATCACGGCGAGATGCTTGGGGACCACGGCCTGTGGATGAAGCGGCTCCCCCAGCAAGCCTCGGTGGGCGTCCCGTTGGTCATCGCCGGTCCAGGCGTGCGCCGCGGCGCATCCACACCCGCGCTGGTCAGCCTGATGGACCTCGCGGCGACCTTCGTCGACTTCGCCGGCGCGGCCGTTCCGCAGGGGATGGACAGCCGTTCGCTGCGGCCGGTATTGGACGGCTCGAGCGATTCGCATCGCGAGTTCCTGCTGAGCGGGCTCAACCCGTGGCGGTGCGTGACCGATGGCCGCCTCAAGCTGATCCGGGGGCATGCCGGCGGCAAGGCCGTCGGCGGGTCGAACCTACCGGCTTATCCGGCGGGGGATGCCGGAACCGCGCCCCTGCTGTACGACATTCAGGAGGATCCCTTCGAGAACGATGATCTCGCCCGTCGGGCGCCGAGCGACGTCGAGAGGCTGACCAAGGCGATGCACGGGTTGGTCGGAGTGGGATGATGGCGCGCGAGCTGCGCATCCCGACAGGGAGCTACACGCGCCACATCCTGCTGTGCGCCGACCAGACCAAGCCCAAGTGCGCGCCGAGGGATGTCACTATCCCGGCATGGACTGCCCTCAAGGACCGCCTCGACGAACTGGGCTTGGCACGGGGTGACGGATGCGTCTTCCGCAGCAAGGTCAACTGCCTGAGGGTTTGCGAGAAGGGGCCGATCGCTGTTGTCTATCCCGACGGAACGTGGTATCACTCCGCTAGCGGCGAGGTGCTGGAGAGAATCCTCGTGGAGCATGTCCAAGGCGGCAGGCCGGTCAAGGAATACGTATTTGCGCGGAACCCGCTGCCGCTGCCCGGGGCCGCCTGCTAGGGCCGCGGGTGAGGCCCCCTTGCCGACGCGGATGAACTGGAAGCGGTCCTAGCTGCCGTGGTAACCCGTACGGTCGATATTGCTTTCCGTGCCCTCGCTTGAGGGGCGGTTTCGAAGGGGAATTATATAGTGCTTGTGACAAAAGCCTGATATTTCGGGGATTCTAGCCGATGGAGCCCGACCAAACGATAGCCATGGAAGAAACAGACTGCGCCAATTACCCGAACTCATTGCCTCATATTCCATTCTCATTATGAGGATACAGTTAGTTCTCTTCTAGTGGTACAATTTTCCTGAACCTTGTCTCTTCAAGGTTTCTATTCAGAGCAATCCAGATCGCTGCCGACTGCCTATGTAGCCAGCGGCAAGGGTCCCGTCTTGAGACGCTCCCTCTCTCTGTCGCGCCCGATCCGGCCCACTCGATGCACGTTCGCCGCCAGGACCGCCAGCCCGATCATCCGCTCGAATCCCTCCGCTCCCCGGTCCGTCACCCCGTCCGGACCGCGGCACTCGAGATTGCTGATCGCGGACTCCACGGCCGGGCGCGCCTGCCTCGCAGCCGCGAATTCGGGCGCGCCTTCCGTCTCCTTCGCCGCCTTCGACAGCCTCCCCTTCCGCGGCATCGCGTGGCACGACAGCAGTTCCGCCAAGCGCGTCCGGTTCGCCGGGCTGTGCAAGCCCTTGTCGAAGCTGCAGCCCGACAGCCCCGCGTACAGCCCCTGCGCCCCCTCGACGATTCCCGCCGCCACGTCCGCGTCGCTGCCCTTCCACGTCACTTCGTGATTCATCACGAATCGGTGCTCGCTTTCCACGATCCATACCGGAACGCCCGGCTCCACCCGAACCCCCGCTTTTCCTTTCACGCACCAGCGCGTGTGTTCCTCGAAGATCGAGAACACTTTCCCCTCGTGCGGGATCTTCTCCCCCCGCAGCACGCGCCGCTCCACCGGGTCCGCCAGGAGCTGCACGCACCCGAGGTAACTCCTTGCCGCTCGCAAGGTTCCCTGGTCTTCCCCGGCCCGCGCCAGGGCCGCCAGCGCACCCTCCGCCCGCCGCGCTATCTCCAGGGCCGCCTCCAGGTACGACCGCACCCTCTCCGGGTTGCCTTGCCTCCTCTTCGCCTGCCGCACCCGCTTGAATTCCTGCTTCAGCGTCTTCGGCAGCCGCGCGCTCTGCCGCCAGCCGGCGATGCCGCGCCGCTTGCACAGCGGCGCAATAGAGCGAACCAGGCAGCGCAACGCGTCCCATAGGAGACTCACGTCCGTCGGGCAATGCACGTTCGTTTCCACCGCGAAAGAGTCGCACCGCGCCTTCAGCGGATCGCCTTCCTCGCACCCCGCCAGCGCGTGCCCTTCCCGCACGGCCAGCTGATTGATTTCCGCGAGGAGGTCGGGCGTGAGAAGCTTCGGATTCCGGTTGACTGTCCGGTAGCTGAAGACCCGCTCGTCGAGCGTCGCGTTCAGACCGAGGAAGCGCCGGACGTCCGCGTGCTTGTTCGCCAGCTCCGTCACGCGGCCGCAGTCGCAATTCAATCCCTGCTTGAGCAGGCCCGGGACGAGAATGTTCCACAGCTGCATGCCGGGACGACCGAGGGCAGGGTTGATCCTGCCGGACTCGCCTGCGGAAGGATCGCTTCCGTTCCCGCCGTTCCCGCTACTCTCGCCGAGGCCGAGGATACGGCTCTCGAGCAGTCCGAAAACCCTGTCCCGCAACTCCTCGGTGCGATAGATGGATTGTATTCCTAGCAAGATGGCCGGGATATCGTCGCGGGAACGGACGTCGGGATCGATATCCTCGATTGCAGTCCGGCCAAGGGTGAGCTGGATCTCCTGAACTGTCCTCACGGGCGGTTCCTCAACGAAGATTGTCGCACAATGCCCCGGAAATGCGCAAGCCGGCTCGGATCGACCCGATCTTTGTCCCACGGATCTGCTGCAAACGCTTGGGAACTAAGGGCTTCGACGTTCTGTCAAAAGCACTATATATCTGAGTGCCGAGGCAACCGATTTGGCAAGTTATCAATCCATAAATTAATTTGATATTTCTTCCGGATATCTATTGACAGTCTGTGGATTTTCTTGATAGAATAGTTCCAGTATATGAGGTCGTCTATGAAGCAGAATGGTCCCGGGGAGTGGTTTCGTAAAGGCCTCACTCTGATTGACGTGATCGCCATGTTCCGCGATAACGAATCCGCGGAAAAGTGGTTCGCCTCCATGCGCTGGCCGGACGGTCCCGCGTGCCCCCACTGCCGCGGCTCCAGCGTGCAGTCCGGCACGGCCCACCCTTCGATGCCGTACCGTTGCCGCGGCTGCGGCAAGCGCTTTTCCGTGCGCACCGGCAGCCTCGGCTACCGCACCCGGGCCGTGGCCCTGTTCCTGCTGACCACCGGCCTCAAGGGCGTCTCGAGCATGAAGCTGCACCGCGACCCGGGCGTCAGCCGGAAGTCGGCCTGGCACCTCGCGCACCGCATCCGGGCGTGCCGGGAGCGCGATCAGGGCCTGTTCGCCGGCCCGGCGGAGGTGGACGAGACCTGCGTCGGCGGCAAGGAGCGCAACAAGAAGGAACGCAACAAGCACGAGAGGAAGAAGGCCCGCGCCGGGCGCGGGCCCGTCGGCAAGACCCCGGTGGCGGGGGCGCGGGACCGCGCCACGAACGCAGTGGCCGCGCGGCCGCTGCCGGGCACCGCCAAGGGCGACCTGCAGGGCTTCGTGCGCGGGGCGGCGCATACGAACGGCATCGAGTCGTTTTGGTCCCTGTTCAAGCGCGGCCTGTACGGAACCTATCACCGGATGAGCGTCCGTCATCCGGGTCGCTACCTGACGGAGTTCGCGGGACGGTGCAACGACCGCGACTGCGACACGGCGGAACGGATGCGGCGCATGGCGCGGGGCTTGGTCGGCAAGACGCTGACCTACCGGCAGCTGACCGGCAAGGCCGCGGTCGCGGCCTGAGCGGCGCCCTCCGAGCCGAGCGCCGCAGCCCGCTGCGGGCGCACTCTTCACGCTCGATGCGCTTCACGCTCGGTGCGAGGGGCGCGCCGGATCCGGCATGGCCCGGTGCGACCCGAGTCCGGCCCGGACCATCCATGCAGGCCGTCGAGCGCAGGGGATCCGCTGTCTTCGGTCCTCGCAGGGCCTGCAATCGGCTTGCAAGGGGTGCCCTGCCACCGCCAACCGGGTTCCACCGGGGCATGCGAGACGGCCTCTCTAGTCCCTTCCTCGTCACATCCGCTGGCAGGCTCGATTCAGATACGATCCCACCTTGCTGTGCCTACCGCGGCCGCATTCGAATGACCCGAGCTAGACGCCGACCTCCCTGATCAGAGCAGTTCTCGTCGGACATGGCGTTGTCGGCACTCAGATATATAATTCCCTTACGAAACCACTTCCCGGGACCTTTCTGCTTCATAGACGACCTCATATATTGGAACTATTCTACCAAAATAATCCACCGAATGTCAACAGATCTCCGGAAGAAATATGAAATTAATTTATGGACTGATAATTTGCAAAATCGGTTGCCTCGGCACTCAGATATATAATTCCCCTCGAAATCGTCTACCACGGCCGCGGCAACTTGCTCAAGCACTGCGTGCCGCGGCTGAGGCTGGCCCTGCCGGCCTCGGTCAGCTACTGGGTCGCGGCTCTCGGCGGCGCGCCCCTGCCGTGCCTGCACTGCCAGGCCGACCCCGGCATGGTCCGGGCGCTGGCGGACTTGGTGCGGTCGCTGCTCGCGCAGGGCCTGCTGCCGGCGGGTTCGGACCCGCCCGAGGGCGAGCCGCCGCCGCGGCTGACGCTGGTGTTCGACCGCGACGGCTGGAGCCCGGAACGGTTCCGCCAGCTGTGGCGGCAGGTCGTGGCCGTGGTCACGTGGATCAAGGACGAGCGGGAGCAACGCTGGCCCGAGGCCGACTTCAAGGCGGCCGCGATCACCGCGCAGGCCCCTTCGGGCCCGGTGCAGCTGGCAGGCTGCATCGCCGAGCGGCCCTTCGCCCCGGGCGGCGGCGTCAAGGCGCGCGAGATCCGCTTCCGGATCGACCGGCGCCAGCCGGGCGCGGGCGACCGCCGCGCCAGCCCCTGCAACGCGCCGGCGCGCCGGGCCCGGGCCGGCGCCAGCCGTCCGCGCTGACGACGCACCCGAGCCTGTCCGCCGAGCAGGTGGCGGGCCTGCTGCGCTCGCGCTGGACGCAGGAGAACTTCTTCAAGTACATGCGCAGCGAGTTCGGCCTCGACACCCTGGCCGAGCACGCCCTGGCGGAGGTCGCTCCGGACACGCGGGTGACCAACTCGCCCTGGCGCGTGGCCGGGAACCTGCGCGAGAGGACCGAGGAGTGCCTCGGCCGGCTGCGCCGCCGGCTGCAAGCGCAGCCGGCCGCGGCCGACACGCTCGAGAAGGGCCTGGCATGGGGCATGAGCCACTGCCGGCAGCACGTCCCGGCGGGCGAGCTGGACCCGGAGGACCGCGTGACGGTCCTGCCCGCGCCGCTGCGCCACCTGTCTCGAGACCGCGCGCATGGCGGCCTGCCGGGCCGAGACGGCCATGGCGGCCGTGGTCGCGCCCGAGCCGGCCCGCGAGCTGCTGCAGGCGCTGTTCCGCAGCGCGGCCGGCCTGCGCCCGGACCCGGCCGCGGGCACCCTCGCCGTGAGCCTGCTGCACCAATCCAGGCGGGCCCGCGACGAGGCGCTCGGACCGCTGATCGCGGATCTCAACCGCGCCCGGGCGGTGTTCCCCGGCACGGACCTGCGCTTGGTCTACGAAATCCTGCCGGCCGCTCCGACGCGCCCGGCGGGGGCCTAGCGCGGCTCCTCGGGCGGAGCGCTGGAAGCGCGGGCCTCCCCGGCGGCCCGGCCGCGGCCCCCGGCCGGGTCCCGAGCCAGCCGCGACCAACCGCGGCGGGTTCCGCGCGGAGCGTCCGCGGTCGCCTCCGACGGCCTTCCCCGGAGGTGACCGGACCGCTCCCGGCACCCGTCCCCGCCGGCTGGCCGGCGCAGTTACCGGCGACACCGCTCTCCCGCTCGAACGTGCCGGTACCACGGCCCCGATCCATGCCTCCGCGGCTGCTCGCCCCAAGGCCGTCCGCGAGTCCCTGCGGCCGGTCCATCGCCCCGGCCACACCGTCCCGCGCCCCTCCGACGCGAGCCTCTTGGACAACGTAAAACTGCCTATGTTCGGAACTCTGAGCATCTGCGCGCTCTGCCGCCAGCCCGCGATACCGCGCCCCTTGCACAGCGGCGCAATAGAGCGAATCAGGCAGCGCAACGCGTCCCACAGCAGACTTACGTCCGTCGGGTAATGCACGCTCGTTCCCACCACGAACGAGTCGCACCGCGCCTTCAGCGGATCGCCTTCCTCGTACCCCGCCAGCGCGTGCCCTGCCTGCACGACCAGCTGATTGATTTGGGAATTATGTAGTGCTTGTGACAAAACCCCTGAATTCTGGCCTGATCAGCATTTCATACTACATCCTGATGTCGGATGGATCTCCAAACACAACATATAGGGCCCAAGGTCGGAAGTTGCTCAGACGCCCATCGCGAAGATTTCCGCGCTCTACCCAGAATCGCCAGGATTGCGGATTAGTCGTAGCATTCCAACGAAATCTTCGCCTTGAGAGATTGGACCTAACGCCTTTGTTGTCAAGGGCATACGAGTTTTGTCACGGGCACTATATATCTGAGTGCCGACAACGCCATGTCCGACTAGAACTGCTGTGAGCAGGGAGGTGGGTGTCGAGCTGGGGTCATGCGAGTGCGGCCGCGGCGGGCACAGAGGGGTGGAGTGGGGTGGGATCGTATCTGAATCGAGCCTGCCAGCGGACTTGACGAGGAACGGACTAGAGAGGCCGCCTCGCATGCCCCGGCGGAACCCGGTTGGCGGTGGCAGGGCACGCCTTGCAAGCCGCTTGCAGGCCCTGCGAGGGCCGAAGACAGCGGATCCCCGGCGCTCGACGGCCTGCATGGACGGTCCGGACCGGGGTCGCGCCGGGGCATTCCGCATCCGGTGCGCCCCTCGTACCGAGCGTGCAGCGCACCGAGCGTGAAGAGCGCGCCCGCAGCGGGCTGCCGCGCTCAGCGCGGCGGGCGCCGCTCAGGCCGCGACCGCGGCCTTGCCGGTCAGCTGCCGGTAGGTCAGCGTCCGGCCGACCAGGCCCCGCGCCATGCGCCGCATCCGTTCCGCCGTGTCGCAGTCGCGGTCGTTGCACCGTCCCGCGAACTCCGTGAGGTAGCGGCCGAGATGACGGACGCTCATCCGGTGATAGGTGCCGTACAGGCCGCGCTTGAACAGGGACCAAAACGATTCGATGCCGTTCGTATGCGCCGCCCCGCGCACGTACTCGCCGCCGGAGTGCCTGACAGCTTCGTGCGGGAACTCCGCCATGCCGGCGTAGGCCGCCGCCTCGTCGGAGCGGAGCTGCGCGCCCGGCGCGACGCGGGCGCGCGCGAAGCCCTGCAGGTCGCCCTTGGCGGTGCCCGGCAGCGGCCGCGCGGCCACTGCGTTCGTGGCGCGGTCCCGTCGGCAAGATCGTGCGCATCGCGTTCGCGATGCTGTGCGACGGCGTGCCCTAACGCGATCCGGTCATCGACCCGGAAGCGCCGACGGCGTGCGAGAAGCGGCGGCTGGCCGAGTCCGCTCCGGCCCTGGAGCCGGGGTCCGGAGCCGCTGAGGGGCCGGCATTCGCCTAGGACGGGCCCTGCCCGGATGCCCGGTCCCTCAGCGCGAGCGAAAGGGAGGCCCGCACGAACGGCGCCCCGCGCCGGTCCTTGACGTCAATCCAACCACCGGGCCGTCGAAACGTCTCGCCGGGGCGGACCGTGGGGGTGTGTCTCCAAGACCCATAGCCTTCGGAAGAAGGGTGAGCTGGTTCTCCTGAACGGTCCTCACGGGGGGTTCCTCAACGAAGATTGTCGCGCAAGCCGCCCCGGATCGGCCCGATCTTCGTCCCATGGACCTGCTGCAACCGCCTGGAAACTAAGGGCTTGCTCGTTCTGTCACAAGCACCACTTAGTTCGCCGGAGCCAGCGGACTACCGCGAGCAGGGATTGATGCCGCCCTTGAGCAGGGCGCCCCTAAGTCGATTCGCGATTCGGTCCGCTACCTTGCCGGGGCCCGACTTGGCGAAATCGCCGACCGTAGCCGCCAGCAGGCGGGAAGTGTCCTTGGCAGTCGTTGTCCACAGGATTACGCCGCAGCCGTCCACCAGCTCCGCCGAGGCGCGGGCGCTTGCGCCGCGACCTACCAGCAGGCGCTTGGCGGTGCTTTGTCCCCGGCTTCGCTCCGTGGCGGTATGCCGCAGCACCAAATTCGCGTCGTCCGCGTCCGCGACCAATTGCACTTGCGGGACGAACTGACCGACAGACGCCTTCAGCTCACCGCTGAAGTTGGCCGGAACCCAGAGCGCGTCGGGGGGGGGGGGGCTCCGCAAGATCCGCGGGTTCGACGAAGAGCTTGTGCTGTGCGGTGACGGGAACGGCTAGGGTCGCTCCGAGCAGCGCCATTGCAAGTTGTCTCATACCAGCAGTATAGCAGATCCCCGGCTGAGACCAATAGCATTCGTTTGGAAATTATATTTGAGGGCCGACAACGCCATATTCGGCTAGAACTGCTCTGATCGGGAAGGTCGGCGTCTAGCTCGGGTCATTTGTGTGCGGCCGAAGTGCGCACTGAGAGTTGGACTCATGGGCCGGTGTTGGGATGCAAGGGCTTCGGAAGCTGAAAATCCACCTCTGCAATGCTCGCATAAACCGTTGTCAAGAAAAGACTTGCTTGCACGACATGGGTGGGACGGACGAAAGAATCGAGGGCAGGGGAGCCTTGACCTCCAGCCTGCGGGCAGGTAAGATTGTGCCATGCGACGCCTCGTGCTCTCCCTAGCCCTCGCCCTTTGCATTGCATTGCCCCTGCTGGCCGGGGCGGGCTCAGGAGAGGTCAGGCGGTACCTCTACATGAGCATGCCCGACGGCGCACAGAAGGAGGGGCGCTCCAAGCCCGGCATCCTCATCTTCGACATCGACAACGCTCACAAGTTCGTGCGCCGGATCGACATGCCGGTCTTCGAGGAGGGTCTGCGTGGGTTTGCCGGGAACCTCGAGAAGCACAGCGTCTACTACTCATCGACCAACCACCGGCTGGGGCGGTTCGACATCGAGAGCGAGGAGGTGGTCTGGGAGCAGCTCTACGAGGCGGGGTGCGACCGATCCTCGGTGACGCTTGACGGAAAGAAGATTTACGTCCCGACCGGATGGTGGTACAAGGGCGAGGACAGCGGATTTCTCGTCGTCGACGGCGAGACGGGCAAGATCATCAAGAGGCTCAAGGTCGGGCTCCAAGCGCACAACAGCATCGTCAACCTCTCCGGCACCAAGGTCTACCTCGGGACGACGACCACGCTGTCGGTCTTCGACACAGGCACGGACGAGATGATCATGCAGGTCAATGACGTCGGGGAGCGCGGCATCTTTCCGTTCACGATCGACAGCAGGGAGGACTACGCGTACGTCTGCTTGGGCAACCACGTCGGTTTCGACGTCGTGGACCTGAAGGCCGGCCAGGCGATCCACCGGGTCTTCGCCGGCGAGGACAAGATCCCGCACCGCACGCACGGCGTCGGCCTGACGCCCGACGAGACCGAGCTGTGGATCAGCGACCAGAAGGGCCGGAAGCTCTTCATCTTCGACTCGACGAGAATGCCGCCGGCCCCCAAGGGCCATGTCGAGCTGTCTCAGGTCGGACACGGCTGGGTGACCTTCAGCTTGGACGGCAAGTACGCTTGGAGCCATACGCCCGACGTGTTCGATGTGAAGACCAAGCAGCTGGTGGCGACGCTGAAGGACGAGACCGGTCAGCCTGTCAGCGGTTCGAAGTTCGTGGAAGTCCACATGAGGGACGGGAAGCTCGTGCGGATCGGCAACGAGTTCGGACTGGGCCGCAAGCACATCGACTAGCGCAGCTCAAGCAGTTCCGAGGCCGGCCAGTAGCGGGTCCTGCCGGCGTGGGCTTGGCGGACCCGCCGGACTTCCGCCACCGGGACGGGCTCCGGGCCAGCCCCGAATCTCGACCGTGCGTAGGTGGCTAGCGCGGCTGTCTGGCGGTCCGAGAGCGTGCCGCCGAAACCAGGCATTTCCCGGTCATAAACCTTGCCCTCGATCTCGATGCGGCCTTCGACGCCGTGGAGCACGATCCGGATCAAGCGCTCGGGCGGGCCCGCGACCCACGGCGAGCTGTCGAGCGGGGGCGCCTCGCCCATGCCTTGCCGGTCGTATTGGTGGCAGGCTGAGCAGTAGCTTTCGAAGAGGCGCTGGCCGCTGTCGGCCCCCGACTCCTCGTGCTGGCTTGGGGGTGCCTGCGCGTTCGCGAGAAGCGCCGCTGCGGCTAGGCAGGTCAGGCCGCGCCGCCTGGGGCTGGGGACGCTGGTCCCTTCGCGCTCCGGTCGCATCGCCGAGGTCGTCCCAGCGGTCATCAGGACGCGCTTTGCAGGAAGCTGCGGAACTCCGAGACGTCCCTTGTCTGGCCGGAGAACGTGGCCGCCACTGTGCCGTCCGGACGCATCAGGGCGTAGAACGGGGTGCTGGACGACCGGAAACGTTCGACTTGCATCTCTTGGTGACGCTCGCTTGCTTCGTCGAATCCGTCGGTGTAGAGCTCGACCAGGACCGTCTTCTCGAGCAGCTCGCCGACCTCCGGCCTGGTGAACATGTTGGCCTTCATCCATTTGCAGTTGGAGCAGGAGTACCCCGTGAAGCTGACGAGCAGCGTCTTGCCCTCGGCGGTCGCCTTGGCGCTCGCCCCGTCGTAATCGTTCTTGATCCAGGAGAGGCCGCCTCCTCCCGGAGCCGCCAGGCCTGCGGCCGCCCCTTCCGGGACGTACGCGTCGAGCTCTCCCAGGCGGCCGCCGAACATGCCGGGGACCAGGCTGATGGCGAGGGCCAGAAACGCCCCGCCGGTGCCGAGCCGCACGAGACCGATCCCTTCCGTCGGCCCGTCGTGCTCCATGCGGAGAACGCCCCACAGGTACAGGGCGGCAGTGCCGAACAGCACGATCCAGATCGCCAGGAACCGTTCCCTCGTCAGCAGGTCCCACCCGACTAGGCGGTCGGCGATGCCCAGATACTTCAGGCCGACTGCGAGAAGCACTAGCCCTGCGGCCCGCTTGGACATCGCAAGCCAGCCCCCGCTCCGAGGCAGCCGGTCCATCAGCTTCGGGAACAACGCTAGGACGAAGAAGGGGGCCGAGAGGCCGGTCGCGAACACCCCCATGCCTAGCACCGGGTACGCCATCCCCCCCTCCCCGATTGACCCGGCCAGCAGCGAACCGACAAACGGACCGGTGCATGCGAAGGAGGCCAGCGTGAACACGAGGCTCAGCATCAGCGTGGCGACGGGGCCGCTGCCGGTCGAGCGGGTGCTGGCCCCGGTGGTCCAGCGGCTGGGCAGCGAGAGCTCGAACGCCCCGAGCATGCTCGCGCCGAACGCGAACATCACGGCGGCGATGAAAAGGTTGACCCACAGGCTGGAGCCGATCTGGCCTAGTCCGAACGGCCCGAGGAATGCGCTGAGCGCCCCGCCGATCCCCGTGAAGAGCAGGATGACTCCGAGGCAGAACGTTCCGGCCTGCCGCAGCACCGCCCGCCAGGGGCGTGCGCCCCCGCCAAGGAAGCTGCCCATGTAGATCGGGATCATCGGGAACACGCACGGGGTCAGGACTGCGACGAAACCGAACCCGAGCGCGACCAAGGCGAAGCGGAACAGCCCTTGTTCCGGTGACTCGAATTGCGCTGGCGTCTCCGCGAGGACCGCTGCGACGGCGGCCTGGGCGGAGGCGGGCTGGCCTCGCTGATTACGTGCGGCCGGCTGGTAGCTGTCCGGCACTTCGTGCGCCGATGCCATGGCGCTCCGAACGATGTCGAGCTGCGCGCTCGCGCTCTTGCGCTTGGGGGGCAGGCACTGGCGCGGGTCGCACGCGCCGTATCCGACCGCGACCTCGACATCGACCCGGCCGGAGGCTTCCGGGGACAGTTCCAGCTCAATGAGGAACTCGGGCTCGCTGGAGTACCATTCGACGTTCTGTTGGAAGTTGGGGTCGAACACGACCTCCGGGTCGGGCTGGAACGCCTGCCAGCCAGCAACCGCTTCGGATGCGGCGACGGCTATGTCCAACGGGATTCCGGCAGGCGTGGTGGACGAATAGATGTGCCAGCTGTCTTCGATCTCCGCTGTCAGGCGCGCCAGCACCTTGCTGCCCGGAGGCGCTTGCTCGGCTTCGAGTTCCAGGGTCCATTGGACGGGGTCGTAGATCTGCCCGCTTGCGGGCAGGACTTGAAGGCAGAGGAGCGTGAGCAGCTGCAGCAGTCCGGCAGGGAAGGGAAACCGAAGTCTTGTCATGGGAAGGGCTGCGCGCATCAGGGGTAGTGGGAGACTCCATTTGGGCCCGCGCGTCCTAACCCGACCCGCGGTAGCGAACGCCAGGAATCAGTCTACTCTCTCCAGTCGGAGCGGCCCGGCGCGTGAGGACCCGCTCCGGATCAGTCGCTGGCGCCTTCCTGAACTCGAGGAATTCCGCGAGCACTCGCCGGTATTCGTTGATCCCGACATCCCGGTCGCAGCAGACCATCATCAGGCAGCCGTCGTCGCGGAAGTCTCCGTCCCACTCCATCAGAGCGGCATCCCCCCAATCGAGGTCCAGCCGGGCCAGCTTCTCCTCGCTCAGCGAGTCGAAGTGCGCCCGCAGGTTCACATCGGCCTCGTCGGGCGCCCTCCTGTACGGGGCGTCTTCGAATCGCGCAGGCGGCATCAGCTTGTCGCTGGTGCGGAGGCGCCTGGAGCCGACGCCGCTCCAAGTCGCAGGCACTTCGCGGGGTCGATTCCCATCCAGAGCAGGGCGCTGATGACGTAGTAGCCAGCGGACACAAGAAGGGGGATCTCCCAGCTTCCCGTGCGGTCCACCATCAGTCCGATCAGCCAGGGCGCGAGCGCGCCGCCGACCTGTCCGAGCGAGTTCATCGTCCCGGACACTACGCCGGCGGCCGATCCCCCGATGTCGAGGCAGGTAGCCCAGGTTACTGCCAGGATCAGCTCGGCGCAGCCGAAGCTCAGGCCTAGGCACGCCAGCGCCGAGAGATTGCTCTCGAGGGTGGCGGCCAGCGCGAGGAACGCCCCCGCCGCCAGAAGGCCCGTGATCGCGGGAAGCCGGCGTGCGACGCGGATGCCATGTCTTGGGGCCAGGTAGTCGCTCAGCCACCCGCCGGCTAGATTCGCAACGGCTCCCGACAGCAGCACCGCCGCCGCCGTCGGGCCCACCTCCGGAAGGTCCAGGTTCCGTTCCTGCTCGAGGTAGGTCGGCAGCCACTGGATGTAGAAGTAGAGGCCCCAGGTGTACCCGGAGTACATGCCGCACAGAGCCCACACGTTGCGACTCGCGAGCAGGGCGCCGACGGGCACCTTCGTGCGCCCGCTCGAGGCCGCGCGGTGCTCGAGGATCAGGGAGGCCTCGCGGGGCCCTACCGCTCCGTGCTCTTCCGGGGCGTCGCGGAACCACGATGTCCACGCCAGAGCCCAGATCAGCCCCAGCACCGCGAAGATCCAGTAGACGCCCCGCCATCCGTAGCTCGCCATCAGCGCGATCACGATCCACGAGGTCATGGCGAATCCGATCCGGCTTCCGAACATCACGAGGGACTGCGCGCGGGCCAGTTCGTTGCGAGGGAACCATCGCGCGATGGCCGAGGTCGCGCCGGGAAACGCTCCCGCCTCGCCGCATCCGAACAGGAAGCGAATCGTGGCTAGCGAGGCCAGGCTCCAAGAGATCCCGGTGAAGGCCGACCACCAGATCACGATGCGGGCCAGCATCCGCCGGGCACCGAACCGGTCCGCCAGCCAGCCGCCGGGAATCTCGAAGAGAACGTAGCCGAGAACGAACAGCGAGCCGGCTAGCCCCACCTGCTCGAGGGACAGATCCAGCTCCTCGGCCATGGGGCTCGCGGTGGTGCTGAAGCAGACCCTGTCGATGTACGTGATCATCATCAGGACGACCAGGAACCCGAGCGTGCGATAGCGGGCCGGCACGAAGTGAAAGCTTACGACAGGAGGGCGCATGGAAGACGCACCCGTCCTGCCGATCCGGCGCGGCACCGGGCCGGCCGGGCAGGGGATTCCGCTATGCGCGAATCCGCCCGTCAGGAGGGCATTTCGGTCATCCGGCCCTTGTCGAGGTACCGGCTCGTGCGGGCGTAGCGCTGCGCGCGCGGGTCGTGCGTGACCATGATGACGGTCTTGCCGTGGTCTTGGTTGAGAATCTTCAGGATCGACAGCACTTCGTCCGCCGAGGCTGCGTCGAGCTCGCCGGTCGGCTCGTCGGCCAGGACGATTGAAGGATCGGTCACGAGGGCGCGAGCGATCGCGACTCGCTGCTCCTGGCCGCCCGAGAGCTGCTTTGGGAGATGGTCCATGCGGTCACCCAAGCCCACGATCTCCAGCGCCGTGCGGGCCCGCTCTAGGCGGTCCTTCCTGCCGAGCCGGGTGAGCAGAAGCGGCAGTTCGACGTTCTCCAGCGCGGTCAGGACCGGGATCAGGTTGAACGTCTGGAACACGTACCCGATGTTCTCGCTGCGCCAAGTCGCCAGCGCTCGCTCGCTCATCGCCCCGATCTCGGCGTCCAGCACGCGAATGCTGCCTCCGGTGGGCCGGTCGATGCCGGCGATCAGGTGCAGCAGCGTGGACTTGCCGGAGCCGGAGGGACCCATGAGGCAGAAGAACTCGCCCCGCGGAATCTCGAGCGTCAGGCTTTCGAGCGCCACCACCGAGAAGTCGGCCCGCTTGTATACCTTGTCGACCTCGCTCAGGGAAACTGCTGCCCCGTTGGCGTTCATGACTCGCTCCTCTTGACTTGGTCCCCGTCTTCGAGTCCGTCCGGAGGGAAGAGGATGACGTCCTCGCCTCCCGCGAGACCCTGCTCGATCTCCACGCCGTCGGACGTCGTCCGCAGGACCCGAATCGGCCTCCGAAGTGCCCTGTCTTGGACCACCAGGAAGACGCTGTTCCCGTCTACGACTGCGCTTGGCGGCACTCGCACGCGAGGCGACGCGCCTTCGGACGTCCCGGCATCCTGTCCATCCGACGCGGCTAGGAACGAGACGTTCGCGTTCATTTCGGGCCGGATCAGCTCGTCCGGCTCGAGGATCTGCACCTTCACCTGAACGGTGGCTTTCTGCCGGTCCGCTTCCGGCGAAATCTCGACCACTTGGCCCGCGTAGTCGCGGTCCCGGTAGGCGTCCGTGGAGATCACCGCCCTCTGGTTCATGAACACGCGTGCGAAGTCGTTCTGGCTGATATCGAGCTCGACTTGGATATCGTTCAGGTCGGCCATCGCAATCACGTACCCCTTCGCGCCGCGGTCGCCGACGAAGCCGGTCGTCACGAGTTCGCCGACCTCTACGTTGCGTTCCAGGACGGTCCCCGTGACCGGAGCGCGGATAACGGTCGCCGCGACCTGGGTCCGGTTGAACGCGACCCTGCCGTCTGCCTGCCTGAGCTCGGCTCGCGCCGAGTCGATCTCCTCCTTGCGCGGGCCGATCCGAAGCAGGTCCAAGGTCTTGCCGAGCGAGTCGACGCGGTTCGCGAGCGCGTCGAGCGCGTAGCGCGCCTGGTCGTAGTCGGCCACGGAGATCACGCCGTCAGCCTTGAGCTCGCTGGCCCGTTCGTAGTCGATCTGGGCTTGGGTGAGCTGCGCCTTCGCCTCGGCGAGGTTGGCCTCCGCGCGGGCGATCTCCTCGGGTCTCGAACCTGCTTCGAGCTCCGCAAGGCGCGCGTTCCATGCCTCGGAGGCGCCCTGCGCCTCCGACAGGCGCGCTTGGTACTCCTCGTCCTCGAGGCGGACGATCGGCTGGCCCCCCTTGACGAAGTCCCCCTTTTCGACTCCCATCCACTTGACGCGGCCGACGACCTTGGAAGCGACCTCGATGCGGTAGTGCGGCACAACGTAGCCCGCCGCCTGCAGGACGACCGCCGGGCCGGCGTCGCCTGCGCGCGGGACAACCACGCGATGCACCTGCACCTCGGTCGCTCCGAGCAGGCCGGAGGCGATGCGCCATCCGGCGAGCGCGGCGAGAAGGACCGAGCCGCAAACGATCCAGAGAGCCGAGACTTTGGGCTTGCGCGAGTCGAAGCGGCTGGACCGATCGATCTTCAGGTTGTCTAGCCCCCGCTTGAGGGAAGGCGAATCCGGCATCGTTCATCCTCACCGATCGCCGAGAGCCTGCAGCACTTCCTTGCGCGCCGCCATCCGCGCCGGAACGAAGCCGCCGAACACGCCCATGAAGGCGGCGAACGCCAGCCCGACCGCGAAATGGGCCGGGGTAACCGCGAATTCGAAGGTGGTCTCGGCGAATGTCACGAAGTTTCCGATGCGCCCCTCCAGTCCGTTCAGGGGCAGCACGAGAATGCATCCCAGAATGCCGCCGAGCAGCGAGAGCAGGAGCGACTCGAGCATGAAGCTGCTCAGAATGCTGAAGCGCGAGAAGCCCAGCAGCCTGAGGACGCCGATTTCGCGGGCGCGGCTGGCGACCGCCGCGAACATCGTGTTCATCGCCGCGAAGCAGCTCCCTAGGGCCATGATAATCGCGACGAACGTGCCTAGGTAGCGCACGGGCTCGGCCGACGTCATCTGCTTGGCGTAGTACTCGCTCTCGCGCTCCGCCTCGAGGCCTAGGCGCTGGTCGTCCCCGACGCGTTTGATCAGGGCCTCCGCGGCAGCTTCGTCCCTCGCGTGCACGAGAATGCTGCTGCGGGTGGACCCGCGCCCGAGGTCGGAACTTGCCAGTTCGGCGTCGACCCAGATCTCGCTGTTGAAGGGAGAGCGCCCGGCCGCGAACACCCCGACCACTGTCCAGTCGTCGCGGCCGTAGTAGATCTTGTCGCCGATGGAGGTGCCTTCCCTCGCGCTGTGTACGCCCTTTCCGACGACCATCTCGCGCCTGCCCGGATCGAGCCAGCGGCCGTCCACGAGCTCGGCCTCCCTGCGCATGCCGATGCCGACCTTCGACAAGCCTCGCACGCTGACGTTCGCGACGCTGGACGGGTCGCCCCGGCGGCCCAGGTTCACCACCGAGATCACCTCGTGCGAGATCGCGGGCTCCCCGTCGATCTGCGCGATTCCCTCGTCGAACTTGAGCACGTCGTAGGCCTCCTTGCTGACGATGCTGACCAGCTCGGCCGTCGAGCCCTGCCGCATCACGATGAGGTGGAGCGGGTCGCCCCCGGATTCAAGGGAGCTGCGGAGGCCCTCGATCAGCGTGAAGATTCCGAGCAACACGGCCACGGTGAGCGCGACCCCCATCGCGGTCATCAGGGTGGTTGTCTTCCGGACCCGCAGGTTGCGGACGTTGTAGGAGATTGGAACGGGCATGACTGTAGCGGCGGCCTTCAGCCCGCGTGGCGCAGCGCGTCGACGGTGTTGGTGCGCGCGGCGAGGACGGCCGGAACGGCGGAACTGCCGAGGCCCACGACAAGGGCCATGCCGAAGCAGGCGAGCACGCCCCAGCCTGGAAGCGTGAATCCGCTGAAGAACTGCACCATTACATCCGCCATGAGGTGCGTGATCCCCGCGGTCACGGCAACGCCGAGCGCGCCGCCGAGGAAGGCGATGGCCACCGCTTCGCCGAGCACGAGGCCGAGGACCGACCGGGACGGGAAGCCGAGTGTCTTGAGCACGCCGATCTCACGCGTGCGCTCGCGCACGGACATCGCGACGGTGTTGGCCGAGACCATCAGCATGGTGAACACGATCGCTCCGGCGATCGACAGGAGGAACAGCTTCACGTTTCCCAGTTGGCTGATGAACGCCAGCTGGAAGGCGGCCTCGGTCTCGGTCTTGGTCGGCTCCGGAGCGTTACGGAACATCTCGTCGACAGCTTGGGACACGCGCGTCGCGTCGTCCGCCGACCGGAGGCGTATCGCGAAGACGCCAACTTGGGATCCGAATTCAGGCCCCAGTCCCTCCTCGAGGTACTTGAAATGAAAGAAGGACTGGAAGTCGTCCTTGCCCTCGAAAATGGCTCGCACCGTCAGTTCCGGGTTAATCGGGTAGATGTCGCCCTGCAGAGTGACGCGCTGCCCGATCTTGAGGCCGGTCTTCTCCGCCACCGACCTGCCTATCGCGAAGCCTTGGCGGTCGCGCTTGAACGCCTCGAGCTGTTCGGGCGGCACCGTGAATTCGCTGTAGATGTTGAAGACCTCTTCCTGGTCGACAGCGAAGCGGGGAAACATGTTTTCCGGACGGTAATCGATGTATTTCCCGCCGAACCAGTTCATCGGGGCCATTCTCTCGACCCCGTCGATGGCGGCGATCCGCTCGCCGTAGAAGTAGGGGAGCGCTTGTGTGAGCGACACCTTGTGACGGGTCACCAAGCGGGAAGCCGATTCCTCAGCGACATCGCGGTCGTACAGCATCGCGTAGACCGAGATCAGCGCTCCGACGAGGAACACCGAGATTGCCGAGCTGAACACGGTGAGCACCGTCCGGCGCGTGTTTCGGCGCAGGTTCTTCCAGATCAAGAAGAGATGGTTACGCAACGCTGCCTCCCGTGGGAACGGTTCCTGCCCGCCGTTGGGCCAGTGCGGTATCGGGCGTTAGCGAGGAGCCTTGGCCCCGGAAACGCTGCGAGGGGATCGGAGCTCCGCTACGGGCGGTCAATTGGCCCCCGTCTTGCGAAGCGGCACTCCAACGGGCGACCGCAGCCCGAGCGCAGCCTAATCGCGGGGGCTCTCCGACACCCGTACAACGCCATTGATCTAGAGTATCGCGCAACCCGCTGCGAATGTCAATGGAAGGGCAATGCGCCGCCGGTCGCGCCCTTGAAGGGGATCGGACCAAGCGCAGCGGGATTCCGCCTTGCATGTCGGTTCGGAAGAAAATCGTAAAGACAGGAAAACTCAAATTATGAGTGGTTTAGACTTGGCATATTCAAGCAATGGATTAATGTCTGACCGAGCGTGCAGCGGTCGCGTCTCCCTTGGCCTCCGGCCATACCGGAGACTCTGGCCGCGGACCGCGGGAGAGGATGTCCCAGTGCCCCGCGCGGACTTCTCTGACCGCACCGCCCGCGCAGCGACCCGACCTCTGCGTCCCCCTCCCTCCAGTCGGCATTGCCGGGCGAAACCCCGGCGCGGGGACCCGCGCCCGCCGGTGCTCGATTCGACGACTTCCGGCAGGTCCTGCCTCGTCGGCGCGGACGCGGCGACCTGGTTTCGAGGTCGGTCTCCGGGGCTTCCGTTCCGAGGCCGAAGTCACCGCCGGACCGGCTCGCCGCCCCTTGGCAGCCAAGTCTCGTGACGCGGGGCGCTCGGTGGCCGGCGGCGTTTCGGCGGGACGGCAGAGGGATGCCCGACCGCAGCGCGGCGCTCGGGCGTCAGCCGGGGAGCGAAGTGATTTCGCTCGGCGGCCGATGTAGAGTGTTGGCCACGGAGGGCACCCTGTGACGAAACCCGCGATCTTGACCTGCTTCGCCCTTTCTCTTGCCGCGCCTGTCGGGCTGCGGGGCCAGGCCGAGATCGACTTGCAGCCTCTAGCGCAACAGACGCGGCGCTTGGAGCAGGCGTTGCTGTATCTGGGGCAGCCTCTGTCGCGGGAAGCGTCAGCCGCCATCAACGAGGCGATGGCGATCGACGACGAGCGGAGCGCGGTGCGCCGGATCCAGCAGGTGCTGGACGAACTCGTGCTCGTGGAGGTCGAAATCAATCCCGAGAGTCGCGTCAAGCTCCGGCAGGGCGCGGCCAGTCCCTCCTTGGTGGAGCGGGGCACGCGGCTCTTCTTGGTCAAGGTCCTCAACCAAGCCGGAGTCACCGCGCCGCTTCGGGTGCTGAGCCCGAACAGCGGCCCGACGTCGCTGCGTTCGCGCGGCGAGCACGAGCCGGCGCTGGAACTGGGCAGAGCGGACGTGCGGGAGCGGTGGGCCGACCTCTCGATTTACTCCGACCCGCCCATGGCGCCGCGGCTCAGCGGCCTGCCGGTCGAGTACGAGATTCTCCAGGCCTACAGCCGGGACCGAGGCCAGCGCTCGGCGAAGATCGCGATGGATGTCGGTCAGGGGACGCAGGACATCGGCTTTCGCAACGACATCCTAGTGGCCTTCCGCATCGCCCCGACTCGCGCCATCTCCTTGCGCGTGCGCGACGAGCACGGCGAGCCGGGGGTTGCCTCGCTCCTGTTCAGGGACCGGCAGGGAAGGGTGTACCCGAATCCGTCGAAGCGGCTGGAGCCGGACTTCCCGTTCCAGCAGCACGTGTACCGCTTCGACGGCGAGGAGATCCGCCTTCCAGCGGGCTACTACACGGTCGAGTACGGCGGAGGCCCCGAGTTTCACACGCGGACCTTGGAGTTTCCCGTTTCAGCCGAGGGCCCGCTCGACATCGCGGTCCAGCTCCAGCGCTGGATCGACCCGTCCGCCTACGGATGGTGGTCCGGTGACCACCACGTGCATGCCTCCGGCTGCGCCCACTACAAGAATCCGACGGAAGGGGTGGGCCCGCTGGCGATGCTACGCCAGATTCTGGGCGAGAACCTCAACATTGGCTCCGTCCTGACTTGGGGCCCCTCGTGGTACTTCCAGAAGCAGTTCTTCTCGAGCTTCGACCATCCGCTTTCACGAGCGCGGCGCGTCATGCACTACGACGTGGAGGTTTCGGGCTTTCCTTCCAGCCACGCCGGTCACTTGGTCCTGCTGGGGCTGAAGGAGGACGATTACCCGGGCACGACGAGAATCGAGGAGTGGCCCTCCTGGGACCTGCCCGTCCTGCAGTGGGCCAAGTCGCAAGGGGCGGTGACCGGATTCTCCCACTCCGGCTGGGGCCTTCAGGTGAGTGCGGAGTCGCTGCCGTCCTACGAGATGCCGGGTTTCGACGGGATCGGGGCAAACGAGTACATCGTCGACGTCACGCACCCGGGCGTGATTGACTTCCTGTCGGCCGTGGACACGCCGTACTTCTGGGAGATGAACATCTGGTACCACGCGCTGAACGTGGGCTTCCGGACGCGAGTCTCGGGCGAGACCGATTTCCCCTGCATCTACCAGGAGCGGGTCGGTCTGGGGCGCAGCTACGTGAAGCTGGACGAACTGACCTACGCCGGCTGGGTGGAGGGCATCCGCCGCGGGGCGGCCTATGTCAGCGACGGAAAGAGCCACCTGATGGACTTCGAGGTGGGCGAGATCGCGCTGGGCTCCGGTGCCCCCGAGCTCAAACTGGCCGAGGGCGGCACGGTCGAAGTGACTGTGCGGGCCGCGGCCATGCTTCCGCGCCACCCCGATCCCAGGTTCGACGGTCTGCGCCCCGACGAGAAGCCCTACTGGGACGTCGAACGCGCCCGCATCCCCGGAACCCGCGACGTGCCGGTGGAACTCGTCGTAAACGGCCGCGTGCGGGATTCCACAACGATTCGCGCCGACGGACGGATTCACGAGCTCGAGTTCAGTGCAGAGATCGCCCGAAGCGCGTGGGTCGCGTTGCGGATTCCGATGTCCTCTCACACGAATCCGGTATTCGTGACCGTGGGCGGCGAGCCGATCCGGGCGTCGCGACGGAGCGCCGAGTGGTGCCTCGCCGCGGTCAGCCAGTGCTGGACGCAGAAGGCTCCGCGGATTCGCGAGGCGGAGCGCGAGGACGCGCGCAAAGCGTACGACCATGCCCGGTCCGTCTACCGCAAGCTGATCGGCGAGTCGCCCCTGCTATGAGCCCGGGGTGCTAGCGGTGGCTGCAACGTGCCTCGGCGCGCCGGCCTGAACGGACCTGTTCGCTACAATCGCAGCGCATTCCGGCGATGAGCGCGACCCCGATCACGATACCTGTCAGGGAAGCGCACCGGTTTGACGAAGGGCGGCTCGCGAACTATCTCGAGCGCCGGGTCGACGGTTTCCGAGGCCCCTGCTCGGTCCTCCAGTTCGAGGGCGGGCAGTCGAACCCGACGTATCTCTTGCAGTGCCCGGATCGGAAGTACGTCCTGCGCAAGAAGCCGCCCGGGCGGCTCCTGCCGTCGGCGCACGCTGTCGAGCGCGAGTATCGCGTGATGCGGGCACTGGCTGGGAGCGGCGTCCCGGTCTGTGGCGTGCTGCTGCTGTGCGAGGATTCCGGCGTGATCGGCACGCCGTTCATCGTGATGGAGCACGTGCCGGGCCGGGTATTTCACGACCCCTCTCTCCCGGAGGTAGCTCCGGGAGATCGGGCTGCGGTTTACCGGCACGCCGGCGAGGTCCTGGTCGCGCTCCACGCCGTCCCGCCCGCGGAAGCGGGCCTTGAGGGATTCGGCAAGCAGGGCAACTACTACGCCCGGCAGATCAGTCGCTGGTCGCGGCAGTACAGGGCGTCCGAGACGGCATCGGTCCCGGCGATGGACTGCCTGATGGAATGGCTGCCTGCCAACATTCCGCCCTCCGACGAGACCCGCGTGGTCCACGGCGACTTCCGCTTGGGCAATATGATCCTCCATCCGACCGAGCCCCGCGTCGTCGCGCTGCTGGACTGGGAGCTGTCCACGCTGGGGCACCCGCTGGCCGACCTCGCCTATTACCTGATGACCTACTACCTCCCGGGCCGGCGCAACCCCACCCTCGCGCTGAACGACCCGGCGGTTTCCGGAATCCCGTCGCTTGAATGCCAGCTTCAGCGCTACTGCGAGCTGAGCGGTCGCGATGCCATGCGACACTGGAACTTCTACTTGGCGTTCTCGATGTTCCGCTCGGCGGCTATCGGCCAGGGCGTTTACAAGCGCGGGCTGGACGGCAACGCCAGTTCGTCCACCGCTCTCGAACTGGGCCGAGAGGTGGAATCGACCGCCCGCATTGCGTGGGGAGTCGCAAGCGGAGACCGCTGACCGGGCACTCTCGGCGCTCCGGTCGCACAGGGCATCCGGGCGTGTCGGCTAGACTCAGGAGAGTCGATGCCGTACTCGTATCAACGGCCCGGCATGCCGTCCGGCTTCGGGATGATGCCGCCCGCCCCCTATTTCCTCAAGAGGCTGTTGTGGGCGAACTTCCTCGCGTGGGTGGTATTCGCGCTCGGGCTCGCGGTCGGCTTCGGGCCGCTGGTGTGGGCATTCCGCTGGCTCAGCCTCACGCCGGACATGTTTCTGCGAGGGGCGCTCTGGCAGCCGTTCACCTACATGTTCCTGCACGACCCTCAGGGGCTGTGGCATGTCGGCCTGAACCTATTCGCGCTCTGGATGTTCGGCGGGACGCTGGCCCGCGACTGGGGCGAGACTCGCTTCCTGCGGTTCTATTTCGTCTGCGGGGCCGGCGCGGCGCTGGCCGACGTGCTCCTGCGGCTGCTGACGGGAAGTGCGGGCGTACCGACCATCGGCGCGTCGGGGGCCGTGCTGGCGGTGGTGACGGCGTTCGCCGTGACCTATCCGAACACGCCGATTCTGATCTCGTTCATCCTGCCGGTGCCCGCGTGGGTCGTGGCCGTCGGGTACGCCGCCATCAACATGCTCGGAGCCGTCCAGGATCTGGCTCGCGGGGGGAACCCGTCCGGCACGGCGTTCACCATCCATCTCGCCGGGATGGCGTTGGGCTTCTACTTCGTACGCCGGAGCTCGCACCTCCCGGACATCAGCCTGCCGAGCTTCGGCCTGTCGGACATCGAGGCTCGGCTGAGGAAGCGGAAGTTGCGGCGGGCCCGGCGCAAGTTCGAGATCTACATGCGAGACCGCGACAAGGGAAACGGTCCCTGGGTGCAGTAAGGGCTTAGCGGCCGACTCAGGCCGGGGCCATTCTCCGCAGCAGCGCTACCGCAAGCGCGTCCGCCCCTGGCCGCGGCGCCGCGCGTGCTACTCTTGGGCGCTTCCGAGTCGCGCCATGGGTATCGCGAACCGACGCCAAGTCCATCTCGAGAACGAGATCATCCGGCTCACGCTGCTTCCGGGCGGCGGGCACATCGCAGCGGTCGAACTGAAGGAGAACGGCGTCAACGCGCTGTGGGATCCCCCGTGGGATACCGTCGACCCGTCGGCGTACGATCCCGTCGCACACCCGCAGTTCGGGCAGGGCGTGGACGGGCGCCTGCTGGCCGGCATCGCCGGCCACAATCTCTGCTTCGACATATTCGGCGTGCCGTCCGACGAGGAAGCGGCGGCCGGCCTAGGAGTGCATGGCGAGGCATCGTCTGTCGACTGGGAGGTCGAGGCGGGCGACGGCTGGCTGGAGGCGAGGGCCGACCTTCCCTTGGCCGGCATGCAGGTGGAGCGGCGCCTAGAGCTGCCGACCGGCCGCGGCCGCGTCGCGATCACTGAAGCGGCGACCAACCTGACGGGCATCGACCGCCCCGTGGGCTGGACGCAGCACGCGACCCTCGGGCCGCCGTTCTTGGAGAAGGGGCGGACGCTGTTCGAGATTTCGGCCACCCGGTCCAAGGTGATGGAAGCCGAGTTCGCCCCCGGCGCCGACCGCTTCGTCGCGGGGGCCGAGTTCGACTGGCCGATGGCTCCGCTAGCCGCGGGAGGTACGGACGACATGCGCCGCACGGTCGCTAGCGATGCTTCGGGCGCTTACACGGCCCACCTGATGGATCCGAGTCTCGACGAGGCCTTTTTCGCGACCTACCAGCCCGGCACGGAGACGCTGTTCGGGTACGTGTGGCGGCGGGCGGACTTCCCTTGGCTCGGGATCTGGGAGGAGAACCACTCCCGGTCGCACGCCCCTTGGAACGGCCGGACGCTCACTCGGGGGATGGAATTCGGCGTCTCGCCGTACCCGGAGACGCGTCGCGAAGCGATCGACCGAGGGAGGCTCTTCGGCGAGCGGACGATCGGATGGGTGCCGGCGCGGTCGTCGGTGCGTGTCGAGTACTCGCTGTTTCTGTGCCGCGCCGACGCCGCCGAATTGTCTCGATTCAGCTCCGGCATGGGCTTGGACGATCTGCGCCCGTACACCGGCGGGATGGGCTAACCGCCCGTCGCGGGCGGTGACGCGGCTGGCGGTTCCCGCGGTCGCTGCAGCCCGCCGCTGCCAGCAGGGAGCTCTGACCAAGTCGCGACCTGTATAGCAGTGGCGCCAGCTCGCTGAACGGCTCCGCTGCCTCATCGCAGCACGCGCTGGGGCAATCGGCCTTGACGGCGCGGCTGTCGGAGTACTAGAATGTAGGTACAGAGTGATGGCACCCTTCGAACCGTTCGCGGCCCTCATCTTCGGCCCGTTCAGCATGCAGGAGCTGCTTGTCGTCCTCCTGATCGCGCTCGTGATCTTCGGAGGCAAGAAGATTCCCGAGCTCGGACGAGGCCTCGGCGACGGCATCCGCCAGTTCAAGTCGTCCCTCAAGGGCGAGGACGAGCCCGAGCAGCCGACCGAGCAAAAGGAAGCCAGCAAGGCGTCTTAGCTCGGCCGATGACTGTGCGCCGGACGCGCCAGCGCCTTCCTGCAGCTGACCGCGCAACGTCGCGGCCCGAGTCGCCCGGGAATTCCTGGCCAGAGGAAACCGGCGCTCGCTAGAATGTTCTAGCGGGAGATGGTTCCCGCGCGACCGGGCCGGACTCACCTGCGCACAAGTGGCACGGAAGCCCATTCACGTGATCGGTGCGGGCCTAGCCGGCCCTGAAGCCGCCGCGCAGGTCGCTCGGTGCGGCCTTCCGGTCGTACTCCACGAGATGCGCCCGGGCCGGCGGACGCCGGCCCATCGGACCGACGATCTGGGCGAGCTCGTTTGCAGCAACTCGCTCAAGACCGAGACGCGCGGCAGCGCGCCGTGGCTCCTCAAGGAAGAGCTGCGCAGGATGGGCTCCGTTTCCATGCGGGTCGCGGCGGAGGCGAGGATCCCGGGCGGTACCGCGCTCACGGTCGACCGCGCCGTTTTCGCTCGAGGACTGACCGCCGCTATCGAGTCGGAACCCTTGATTCGAGTCGAGCGCGGCGAGATCACCGACCTGCCTGCCGGAACGGACGAGATCTGGATCGTGGCGAGCGGTCCGCTGACGAGCGACTCCCTGGCCGAGGCGATCGCCCGGCGGACGGGCAGCGACCGGCTGTACTTCCACGACGCCATCAGCCCGATCGTCGATGCGGACTCCATCGACATGTCGGTTGCGTATCGAGCGTCCCGGTACGGCCACTCTTTGGACGGAGGCGCGGACTACGTCAACTGTCCGTTCACGCGCGAGCGGTACGACCGCTTCTTGGACGCGCTGCTCGCGGCCGAGCAGCACCTCTCGCCGGACTTCGACAACCCCAACTACTTCGAGGGCTGCCTGCCGATCGAGGAGCTGGCCCGCCGGGGCCGCGACACCCTGCGGTTCGGTCCCATGAAGCCAGTCGGCTTGCGGGATCCGCGTACTGGCGCATCTGCCTACGCGGTCGTGCAGCTTCGCCAGGAAGACGCGAGGGCCGAATCGTACAACCTCGTGGGCTTCCAGAACCACCTCAGGTACGGCGATCAGAAGCGGCTGCTGCGCATGATTCCGAGCTTGGAGCGGGCCGAGTTCCTGCGATACGGGCAGATTCACCGCAACACGTATATCAATGCCCCGGCTCTGCTGCTGCCGACTCTGCAGTGGAAGCAGCACCCCAACGTGCTGTTCGCCGGGCAAGTCTCGGGTGTCGAGGGCTACGTGGAGTCCATGGCGACTGGCTTGGTCGCGGGCTGGAACGCGGCGCTGCTGGCGCGCTCGAAGTCCCCTCGAGTCTGGCCTCGCGAGACGGCCCACGGCTCGCTGTGCCACTACATCTCGAGTGCGAGCCCTGCCAACTACCAGCCGGCCAACATTACGTTCGACCTGTTGCCGCCGGCTTCCGAGGAGTTGCGAAGGCAGTTCAAGCGGCGAAAGCGTGAGCGGCGGGCTAGGCAGTGCGAGCTCGGCCTCGAAGCGCTCGACGGGTTTCTGCATGCCGACCGAGCGGCAGCCTGACCGGAACGTGCAGGCCGCCGCGGGGCGGTTCCTAGACTCCCTGCGGCTGCGCAACGCCTCCGGCAACACCATTCGCAACTACGGGAAGGATCTCGCTCTCTTCGCCGAGCACGTCGCGAAGGCGGGAGGGCCGACCCCGAGCGTCGACGAGATCACTCGTCTCACCGTCCGCGAGTTCATGGCTCAGGACCGGAATCGCGGCCTGACCACGGCGACGCTGGCCCGTAGGCTGTCCGCCCTGCGCGTGTTCTTCGACTACCTAGTCCGTGAGGAGGGTCTGGCGCGAAATCCCGCCCGCAGCGTCGCTACTCCGAGAATCCCGAAGAAGCTGCCGGCGGTCATGAATCCGGAGGAGGCCAACCAGCTGGTGGACCAAGTCGCATGCACCGGCGAGGACGACCGCTTTCCAGACAAGATCTTGCGCGACCGCGTTATATTCGAGCTGCTTTACGGTGCTGGGCTGCGGGTGAGCGAGCTGGTCGGTCTCGACGTGAACGACCTAGACAGAAGCGATCGTTGGATCCGGGTTCGCGGGAAGGGTCGCAAGGAGCGACAGGTGCCCTTCGGCTCTCGGGCCTCGGAGGCGCTGGACCGCTACCTGGAGGCAAGGGCGAAACTCGAGCCCCCCGCGAGCATGAGGGCGCTTTTCCTCCACCGATGGGGCGGGCAGCTGCGACGCCTGACCGGGCGCAGCGTGGGCCTGATCCTGAAGAAACACGCCAAGGCGGTCATCGGCGACCCGTCGCTGCATCCGCATTCGCTGCGACACGCCTTCGCAACGCATCTGCTGTCCGAAGGGGCGGACCTGAGGGCGATCCAAGAGCTGCTGGGCCACGCGAGCCTGTCCACCACCCAGAAATACACGCAGCTCTCGATGGAGCAGCTGATGAAGGTATACGACGCGGCGCACCCGAAGGCGTGACCCCTCCGGCCGCAGCCGGCGCGATCGAAGAGCGCAAAATGGCGACGGCCTACGTGATCTGCGGACACCTATGCGGTCAGCCCGTACGTGAGAGATTCGGTGGGGACCTCTCCAGAAGGTAGGCCTCTTTCGATGCCCGGAGAGAACAGGGAACGCGCTGCGCTTCCCGTGAGAGCCCCGCTTCAGCACGGACCATGCGTGGTTCAGGGACATTTCGGGCGGGGCGGCTTCGGGATCGTTCACGAGGCACGCCATGGGGATCTCGGCTTCAGCGTCGCGATCAAGGAGTAGCTCCCGAGCGACCTTGCCGTTCGCGATGGCGACTCGGTGCCTCCACGGAGCGCCAATCTAAGGAGCGATTTCGGCGACGGATTGCGCCGATTCCTTGAAGAATCCAAGCGACTGATGGACTTCAGGGACGTTTCGAACATCGTGATTTGCCGCGACGTTTTTCGCGAGAACGGCACGGCGTACATCGTGATGGACTACGTGGACGGACATTCTCTCGGGGCGTTGCTCGCGAGGCGCGAATCGTCCGGCGCACCGTTCGACCAGCGTGAGATGCTCGCAGTCGTGCTTCCGCTTCTTGCCGCACTCAAGCGGGTCCATGCCGCGGGAGTCCCGCACCGCGACATCAAGCCGAGCAACATTCTGATTCGGCGAACCGGGGCACGGGAAGCGGACCGGCCGGTTCTGATTGACTTCGGCGCGGCGAAGCAAGCGGTTGCAGACCGGACAAGGTCCTTCGCGCCCTACACCGAGGGTCTCGTTGCACCCGAGCAGGTAGGTGATGGAAGGCTCGGGCCGTGGACGGACATCTACGTCGTAGGGGCGTTGATGTGGAGGATCGGGGCAGGAGCGAATCAGCGGTCCGGATCCGCCCTCATCCAGCCTGTCAAGGTGGAGGTCCGCATGATGGCGATCATGCGAGGCGAACCGGATCCGATGGTCCCGACTCAAAACGCTGGAGCAGGGAAGTTTTCAACGAGTATTCTCAAGGCGATTGACAGGTTCTGAATTTGAAGTAGGAAGGTCTAGCGCAGAATGTTTCTGAGCTACTTGTATTGATTAATCAACCCAAGTTTCTGAGAAATAATACAGAGAAATACTCGACGATATACTGGGAATTATCAATTGTATATCTTCTGTTTTTGTCTTGGTTTTCTCGGCTCTAATGCTCCTATTATTTCCGGAATAATCCTTCATTTTCTAATTAGGAATTTCGGTAATTTTTCGGCCTTTTGTGGATGGATTTCGGTTTTGGATTATTCAATTGCGGAAGTAGATTATCAAACGCAGACGAGAGTTCGGCTTGTTCCTCTTTGGCAAAGACTAATGCAGGATGAGGCCAAGGAATGAGGTAACACGTCATCGGATTCCGGAGTCCCGCACCAAAGCCGCAAGCAGTTGCGGCAAGCCGCGCGTCCGCGCTTCCGGCACTGGAGCTTCTCAAGGACCCGGCACGCCGGGCTCAGCGGACTTCAAGTCGCCCCTAGACGATTCGCCTACTCGACGCGGTCGAACAAGCGGAATCACTTGCAGCACTGAACGGCACATCCGACGAAGGAGTGCTGGTCGCCCCGCCCGTTTTCGGCGCAAGGCAAGCCACCTGCATAGCTCGGGTTACAGTGGGATATTGCCGGGGGCTGCTCGATCCCGTCCGCTCCGCAGGCTGGCACTGGCATGCCGAAACGAACGCTCTTCCTAAATCCGCCGTCGTACGAGAATTTCGACGGCGGGGCCAGCTCGCGCTGGCCCGCCACCCGCGAGATCGAGTCCTACTGGTATCCCGTCTGGCTCTGCTATCCGGCGGGCATGCTGCCCGACAGCGTGGTGGTCGACGCCCCTCCGCACAGGGTCACGCCCGATGACGTGACTTCCATGGCGGGTGACTTCGAGTTCCTAGTGCTGTTCACCTCCACACCCGGATTCGCCAACGACTGCGCGCTGGCGGAGTCGATGAAGGCGGCCAATCGCGACCTCGTGATTTGCTTCGTCGGGCCGCATGTTGGGGAGCGTCCGGACGAGAGCCTCGAGGCCTGCACCGCGATCGACTTCGTCGTTCGCAAGGAGTTCGACTACCAGACGGTCGACTTCGCCAACGGCAAGCCGTTTGGCGAACTGGGCGGCGTCAGCCACCGGACGGCCGCAGGCGACATCGCCCACAACCCGGACGTGCCCCAAATCGCAGACTTGGACGCGCTGCCTTGGGTCACGCCCGTTTACAAGCGGTGCCTTGAACCGGAGCGGTACAACGTCCCGTTCCTCAAGCATCCCTATGTGGCCTTCTACACCTCGCGAGGCTGCCCGGCGCTCTGCACATTCTGCCTGTGGCCTCAGACGATTTCGGGTCACAGGTGGCGGACGCGCTCGACCGATGACGTCGTCGCTGAGGTGCGCTGGACGCTGGAGAGCTTTCCGGAAGTCAAGGAAATCTTCTTCGACGACGACACCTTCAACATCCGCAAGGACCGGGTGCTGGAACTGTGCGCCAAGCTCAAGCCCCTCGGCTGCACGTGGTCCTGCACCTCGCGCGTCAACGTCGACTACGAGACGCTCAAGGCGATGCGCGGCGCGGGCTGCCGCCTCCTCATCGTCGGGTACGAGTCGGGGGATCCCCAGATTCTCAGGAACATCAAGAAAGGGGCGACCGTGGACCGAGCCATCCGCTTCACGCGCGACGCCCACAGGGCCGGCCTCAAGATACACGGGGACTTCATCGTCGGGCTGCCGGGCGAGACTCCCGAGACGCTCCGGCGCTCGCTGGAATTCGCCAAGCGCCTCGACACCGAGACGATACAGGTCTCCGTGGCCCACCCCTACCCGGGCACCTCGTTCTTCAGCCAGGCGCTCGCCGGCGGCTGGCTCGCCTCGGACCCGATGACGGACGAGTCGGGCCACCAGCTGCCGAATGTGCGCTACGAGAAACTCGACCAGAAGCAGATCTTGCAGTGGGTGGAGCGTTTCTACGACGAGTACTACTTCCGGCCGCGGGCCGCTTGGAGGATCGTGCGAAATGCGCTCTTCGATGGCAAGGAGCGAAAGCGCCTTGCGAAGGAGGCGCGCGAGTACCTGGCGCTGCGATCGAAGCGCAAGGAATTCGCCGCCGGTCTAGGGGACTGATTCCGGGGCAATGCCTAGCCCCGAGAATCCGTGCGCTTGACGGGGCTCCGCCTGCGTCTTGGTGGTTAGGAGGAAGGAGGGCGCGCAATAAACTGCTCGGACTCGCGGTGGCACGGCCATGGAGAACACCTGCGCAGGCTGCCTTGATGCCTGCTGTGAGTGGGCGTTCTCCGCAGCGCTCGATGCTCGCCGCCGGGCGACCTAGGATGGATGGGTGCCGCTCGGGCATGGCCCAGCGATTCTCAATTTGGGCATTTTGGGGTTTCCAGAGTGTCTGAGAAAGGTGTCGAAGGCAGTCTGGCGCAGGCAGGCACTTGACTTTTCCTAGCAGAATTCGTGAGCTAGGGTGTATGCCCCATGTCCTAGACTCGCTGCTGAGCGCCTTTCGCGAAACAGCCGCCGGCCTGCCCGACCGGCGCAAGGGTAGCAACACGCGCTACGAGGTCAGCGACGCCGCCGGTTGCGCCTTGGCGTGCTTCTTCACGCAGTGCGAGTCGTTCCTCGCGTTCCAGCGGCGCATGGAGCGGGACGGCTCGCGCTCCAACTGCCGGACCCTGTTCGGCGTGGACCGCATCCCCTGCGACAACCGGATCCGCAACTTGCTCGACGAGCTCGACCCGGCCGCGTGCGACCCGCCGTTCCGGCCGTGCCTCGCAACCGTGGCCGCGCAGGGCGCGCTCGAGCCCTTCCAGCGCCTCGACGAGCGCCTGCCGGCGGCTCCGGACGGCGTCCGGTTCCACCGCTCCGACAAGGTGCATTGCCCGCAGTGCTCGGTGCGGCGCGCCGGCAGCGAGCGCCGGCCGCATCACTTCCACACCATGGTCGCGGCGACCGCGGTGGCCGACGGCCACGCCACCGTCCTGCCGCTGATGCCCGAGTTCGCGTGCCCGCGGCAGGACGCGGCCGCGACCCGCGCCGACATGAGCGAGGACGAGCGCAAGCGGGACTGCGAGCGCAACGCCGCCAAGCGCTGGCTCGCCGCGCAGGGCGCCTGGCTGCAGGCCTACCGCCCCGTCCTGCCGGGCCACGACCTGTACTGCTGCCAGCCGGTCTGCGAGGCCGCCGCGGCGGCCGGCATGGACTACATCCGGGTATGCAAGCCCCGATCCCAGAGGCACTTGTACGAGGTGCCGGAGAGCCGGCGGGCGAGCGGCGCGGTGCGCTCGACCGGCTGGCTGCCGCGGCGCGGGAAGGGCAAGCGCTCCGAGCGGCACCGTTTCCGCCGGACGGCCGCGGTGCCCCTGCGCCAGGGCCGCGACGCCCTGCGGGGCACTTGGCTCGAGTACGCCGTGGAGCGCGACGGCAAGCGCACCTGCGCCAGCAGCTTCTTCACCAGTCTCGCGGTCAGCGCGGACAACGCGGAGCGGATCGCGCGGGCCGGCCGGGCGCGCTGGAAGATCGAGAACGAGGGCTTCCACTGCCTGGCGCGGCACGGCCGCAACTGCAAGCGCAACTTCGGGCACGGCAAGGACGTGCCGGCCAACGTGCCGGCCGTGCCGAACCTGTTCGCCTTCGCGCTCCGCGCCGTGGTGCAGTGCGTCTGCGCGCTGTGGCAGCAGTGCCGGCGCCAGCTGGTCACGCGCCGCGCCCTGTTCCGGGAGCTGCAGGTCGCGCTGCGCTGGTTCCGCTTCCCGGACTGGCCGACGCTGCTGGCAGCGGTGCGCGACGGACGCGCGCCTCCGGGCTGCCAGGCGGCCGGGCAGCCGGGGCCTGGACTCCGCGCAGTTGCGTGCCGGCAGCGTCCGGCGAGCGGCCGACCGTCGCAGCCGGCTACCGCCGGAGTGCGTCCGGCCGCGGGCTCGGCACTCGGCGGACCCGCGACGCGGGCCGCGCCACAGCCCTGCCCGCCGTCCGATCGCTCCCGCGGGGCGGCCTCAGGGGCGCAACCTCTCGGTCAACTTATTCACCTCATCCTCCGAAACAAGGTTCACGCACCCCCTTGATGGCCAAATTTAGAACCGCTGGCCGGCAACGAAATGCTACCATGCCATAAGCTTAGTCAACTGATATGCCACCAAGAATCGAATCTATGCAACCCGCTCCCATCGTTACTCATCTGCTCGGGCGATCAGGCGACGGACCGACGATGGCGTCGCAACAGGCTGATCGCGAGCGTTCTCCTGAGCTCGTTCCGCGAGACGGCCGCGGCCCTGCCCAACCGGCTGACGGGGCGCAACAAGCCCACCAAGCGCTGGCTGGCCGCCCACGGCGCGACGCTGGCGGACTGTGACCCGATCCTGCTGGGCGACGACCTGTACTGCTGCGAGCCGGTCTGCGATGTCGCCAAAGCCGTCGGCATGGACTACATCTTGGTGTGCAAGCTCAGTTCCCACAAATGCTTGTACGAGGTGCTGGACACGGACCGCGCCCGAATTCATGCGAGCGACTGGCTGCCACGCTCACTCGTCAGCAAGAGATTTTCTGAACAGTTAATCACCGAACTGTCAATAATTGGTTCATATAGCATCTCCTATAACAATAGAACCATCACAATTGAGATGGATGAATTGTACAATCCCTCAATTCGTCGGCGAACAGGGACACTCTATGCGAAGATATTTGTGACAGACGGTGCCAATCCGGTCGGGACAGAGGGGTATTGGCTGGCTGAGGCAAGCTTTGCTCAACAATTCACAGATAGCGGTAGGCTCGAGCCAGAGCATTCCTTTCGGAATATCGATCTCACAACTACTTTTCGGTATCCTCCAAGAGGTCATTACAACATCTTTTTAGTCATTGGCGAATATCCAAACAAGACAACTGTTCGTGCATGGGTATCATTCCGAGATCCGTTAGTAGTTAAGTGAGTATTATTATGAAAACGATGCTGTTTCGCTTACGCGTATTTTTCGGTGGTTTAGGACTCAAGATAGCTGTATTCATCTCGCCCATTCAACTCCGAAGTGCGACAGGAGGGTACGGCGCGGTGGGCTGGGATGCTGGGACCATAGTAGCAGATCCAGCGGCGTCGGACAAGCCGCTGCCGGGCCTTGCGCAGGGAGCGGAGCGACCGGAGCAAGGCCCGGAGGGCCGAATTCGCGCCTGTCCGGGCGCAGTTCAGCGGTTCTAAATTTGGGAATTATATATCTGAGTGCCGATGGAATCGAGTAGGCAAATTATCAAGCCATTATAAGATTTCATATTTCTTCCGACTTTCCGTTGACATTCTGTGGTGTTTCTTGGTAGAATAGTTCCAGTAGGGGATACCGTAAATGAAGAAATAAGGTCCCGGAAAGTGGTTCCGTAAAGGCATCACATTGATCGAAGTGATCGCCATGTTCCCCGATGACGAATCCGCGGAAAAGTGGTTCGCATCCATGCGCTGGCCGGACGGTCCCGCGTGCCCCCGCTGCGGCGGCTCCAGCGTGCAGTCCGGCGCGGCCCACCCTTCGATGCCGTACCGTTGCCGCGGCTGCGGCAAGCGCTTTTCCGTGCGCACCGGCAGCGTGACGGCCGACACCGAGCTCGGCTACCGCACCCGGGCCGTCGCCCTGTTCCTGCTGACCACCGGCATCAAGGGCGTCTCGAGCATGAAGCTGCACCGCGACCTAGGCATCAGCCGGAAGTCGGCCTGGCACCTGGCGCACCGCATCCGCGCGTGCCGGGAGCGGGATCGGGGCCTGTTCGCCGGCCCGGTGGAGGTGGACGAGACCTGCGTCGGCGGCAAGGAGCGCAACAAGCACGAGAGGAAGAAGGCCCGCGCCGGGCGCGGGCCCGTCGGCAAGACGCCCGTGGCGGGCGCGCGGGACCGCGCCGCGAACGCAGTGGCCGCGCGGCCGCTGCCGGGCACCGCCAAGGGCGACCTGCAGGGCTTCGCGCGCGGCCGGGTCGCGCCGGGCGCGCAGGTCCGCTCCGACGAGGCGGCGGCCTGCGCCGGCATGGAGCAGTTCCCGCACGAAGCCGTCAAGCACTCCCGCGGCGAGTACGTGCGCGGGGCGGCGCATACGAACGGCATCGAGTCGTTTTGGTCCCTGTTCAAGCGCGGCCTCTACGGAACCTATCACCGGATGAGCGTCCGTCATCTCGGCCGCTACCTCACGGAGTTCGCGGGACGGCGCAACGACCGCGACTGCGACACGGCGGAACGGATGCGGCGCATGGCGCGGGGCTTGGTCGGCCGGACGCTGACCTGCCGGCAGCTGACCGGCAAGGCCGCGGTCGCGGCCTGAGCGGCGCCCGCCGCGCCGAGCGCGGCAGCCCGCTGCGGGCGCGCGCTTCACGCTCGGTGCGCTGCACGCTCGGTACGAGGGTCGCACCGGATCCGGCATGCCCCGGCGCGACCCCGGTCCGGTCCGGACCGTCCATGCAGGCCGTCGAGCGCCGGGGATCCGCTGTCTTCGGCCCTCGCAGGGCCTGCAAGCGGCTTGCAAGGCGTGCCCTGCCACCGCCAACCGGGTTCCACCGGGGCAACCGGGGCAGGCGAGGCGGCCTCTCTAGTCCCTTCCTCGTCCAATCCGCTGGCAGGCTCGATTCAGATACGATCCCACACCCCACCCCTCTGTGCCCGCCGCGGCCGCACTCGCATGACCCCAGCTCGACACCCACCTCCCTGCTCACAGCAGTTCTAGTCGGACCATGGCGTTGTCGGCACTCAGATATATAATTCCCCTAAATTTGGCCGTCAAGGGGGTGCGTGAACGTTGTTTCGGAGGATGAGGTGAATAAGTTGGCCGAGAGGTTGCGCTCCCGAGGCCGCCGTGCGGGAGCGTCGGACGGCGGGCAGGGCCGTGGCGCGGCCCGCGTCGCGGGTCCGCCGAGTGCCGAGCCCGCGGCCGGACGCACCCCGGCGGTAGCCGGCTGCGACGGTCGGCCGCTGGCCGGACGCTGCCGGCACGAAACTGCGCCGAGTCCAGGCCCCGGCCGCCCGGCCGCCTGGCAGCCCGGAGGCGCGCGTCCGTCGCGCACCGCCGCCAGCAGCGTCGGCCGGTCCGGGAAGCGGAACCAGCGCAGCGCGACCTGCAGCTCCTGGAACAGCTCCTGGAACAGGGCGCGGCGCGTGACCGGCTGGCGCCGGCACTGCTGCCGCAGCGCGCAGACGCACTGCACCACGGCGCGGAGCGCGAAGGCGAACGGGTTCGGCACGGCCGGCACGTTGGCCGGCCCTTCCTTGCCGTGCCCGAAGTTGCGCTTGCAGTTGCGGCCGTGCCGCGCCAGGCAGTGGAAGCCCTCGTTCTCGATCTTCCAGGGCGCCCGGCCGGCGCGCGCGATCCGCTCCGCGTTGTCCGCGCTGACCGCGAGACTGGTGAAGAAGCTGCTGGCGCAGGTGCGCTTGCCGTCGCGCTCCACGGCGTACTCGAGCCAAGTGCCCTGCAGGGCGTCGCGGCAGCCAGCCGGTCGAGCGCACCGCGCCGCTCGCCCGCCGGCTCTCCGGCACCTCGTACAAGTGCTTGCGGGATCCGGGCTTGCATACCCGGACCTGATTACCAACGAACGTCAGCCGAGGATATGCTATATTGAAAGAGGTCGGAAATCTCTGATAGGAAAGGGGATAGCAGCTGAAACGCAATCGCGTGCAATTCCAGAAGGGACTCAGCCCGGGCAAGTTCCTGCAGCGCTACGGCAGCGAGGGGCCATGCGAGCAGGCCGTCTTCAACGCCCGCTGGCCGGACGGCTTGCGCTGCCCGGAGTGCGGCTCCCGACGGCACTGCCGCATCCGCTCCCGCAAGCTCTGGCAGTGCCATGCCTGCCACCGCCGGACCTCCCTCGTCGCCGGCACGATCTTCGCCGCCACCCAGCTGCCGCTGACCGTCCGGTTCCTGGCGCTCCACCTGCTGACGCAGGGCAAGCACGGCGTTTCGTCGCTGGAACTGGCGCGTCAGCCGGGCGTCAGCCGGAACACGGCCTGGAAGATGAAGCACAAGCTCTTGCAAGGGATGAAGGATCGCGACGAGCGCGTGCCGCTGCACGGCATCGTGCAAGTGGACGACGCCTGCTGGGGCGGGGAGCGGAGCGGCGGCAAGCGCGGTCGCGGCGCGGCGGGCAAGACGCCGTTCGTGGCCGCCGTGCAGGTCACCGCCGCCGGCCAGCCGGCAAGGATGCGCATGAGCGGCGTGGCGGGCTTCCGCCAGAAGACGCTGGCAGCGTGGGCCGGGCGGCACTTGCAGCCCGGCACGAAGGTGCATTCCGACGGCCCGGCCTGCTTGCGGGGCGTGGCCGGCGCCGGCTGCGAGCACGTGCCGACCGTCACCGGAGGCGGGAAGCGGAGCTGCGCGGATTCCCGCTTCGTCCGGGTCAGCACGATGCTGGCGAACGTCAAGCAGTCCCTGGCGGGAACCTGCCATGCGCTCGACGGCAAGCACCTGCCGCGGTACCTCGCCGAGTTCCGCTACCGCTTCAACCGCCGCTACAATCTGCAGGCGCTGGTCCCCCGCCTGCTCCACGCCTCCGTGCGCACCCCGCCCATGCCTTACCGCCTCCTAGCCTTGGCTGAGTCTTGTGGGTAATCAGGTTCCAAGATGAAGTCCGTGCCGGCGGCCGCGGCGGCCGCGCAGAGCGGCTGGCAGCAGTACCGGTCGTCGCCCGGCAGGACGGGGCGGCAGGCCTGCAGCCAGGCGCCCTGAGCGGCGAGCCAGCGCTTGGCAGCGTTGCGCTCGCAGTCCCGCTTGCGCTCGTTCTCGCTCATGTCGGCGCGGGTCGCGGCCGCGTCCTGCTGCGGGCACGCGAACTCGGGCATCAGCGGCAGGACGGTGGCGTGGCCGTCGGCCACCGCGGTGGCCGCGACCATGGCGTGGAAGTGATGCGGCCGGCGCTCGCTGCCGGCGCGCCGCACCGAGCACTGCGGGCAATGCACCCTGTCGGAGCGGTGGAACCGGACGCCGTCCGGAGCCGCCGGCAGGCGCTCGTCGAGGCGCTGGAAGGGCTCGAGCGCGCCCCGCGCGGCCACGGTTGCGAGGCACGGCCGGAACGGCGGGTCGAACGCGGCCGGGTCGAGGTCGTCGAGCAAGTTGCGGATCCGGTTGTCGCAGGGGATGCGGCCCGCGCCGAACAGGGTCCGGCAGTTGCAGCGGGAGCCGTCCCGCTCCATACGACTCGCACTGGGTGAAGAAGCAGGCCAGGGCGCAACCGGCGGCGTCGCTGACCTCGTAGCGCTTGTTGCTGCGACCGTCGCGCCGGTCGGGCCGGCCGGCGGCCGTCTCGCGGAAGGCGCTCAGCAGCGAGTCCAGGACATGAGGCATTCACCTTAGCTCACAAATTCCGCTAGGAAAAGTCAAGTGCCAGACTGCCTTCGACACCTTTCTCAGACACTCTGGAAATCCCCAAATGCCCAAATTGAGAATCGCTGGGTATGGCCCCCTTCCCTGCAGGGAGGTGCTGGGCAACCAGGTGGAGTTCCGGCGTTGCGTGTCCAGAGCGTTCGACGCATGCTTCCGCGGTCCAACCTGCCGCGGGTGGATGCGTGCCTGCGTGATGGGCGGTCTATTCCCGGATCTCGTTCGACAGCTACAGCTGCCATCCGGTCCGGGACCGTTGGGCCCGAGCGAGACCAAGCCGATCAGATTCTATCCCGGACAAGTGATCGTCATCGAATCGGACGGCGACATTGGAGGCGCATAATGGGCAGCGCACTGAATCCCCCCATACAGGCCGACCCGTTGCCGGCTCCGCTGTCCCCGGCGCGTGGCAGTCCGCACAGCCCGTCCGAACAGGGGCGCCCCGAAGAGAAAGACTTCTCGGCTCGGGAACATCGCCTTCAAGACCGCGACGCTGCCTACGACTGCGGGCTAGGGTGCCCGGGGCGCGAACGCCTTGGAATTTCAAGGCTTCCGGCAAGTTTTCCACGGGTTTCGTGGAAAACTCGGATCCCGGGTGCGCCGTGAGCGTTGATTGCCCTCTGCGCTGTCGCGAAGGTCTCCGTCACGACGCGTGCCCGTAGGGAGCGGATCAGGCCGCTCCGGTGTCGCGGGCGGCGAAATAGCGAATCAGGGCCATCGCCGCGGCGACTCCGCCCAGCGACAGCAGGAGGCTGTCCGCTACTGGAATCGGAATCCGTGCGCCGATCGCGAGGGTCTCGGGAACCGCGATCAGGATTCCTGCCAAGGCCTCCCCGGCGATCAGCCCGGAGGCGATCAGCACCCCGTTCTGGGCTGCCGCGGCGGACCGGCTCCTGAGGCTCTGGGCGATCAATCCCCCGAGGAAGATCGGCACCATCAGTGCGATCGGAAGATAGATCCCTACAGCCACCGGCATCACGTGAGCCCGGAACCTGCTGCCGGCACGCTTCAGGAAACTGTCGAGGATCAGCAGGCCGATCGCGATCCCGACGCCGATCCACACCATGGTCCACGGGAGATCGGAATCGCCGAACAGCGCTTCGGCGATCGACGCGAACAGCGTGGCCTGCGGCGCGCGCAGCGCGCCGGGAGCGTCCGTCCCGATGCCGTAGGCGTTGTGCAGCAGGGCCAGCACCGGGGCGATGGAGAGGATCGGCAGCACGATGCCGGCGAACTGGGCGGCCTGCTGCTTCCAAGGCGTCGCGCCCACGAGGTGCCCGGTCTTCAGGTCCTGCGACGTGTCGCCGCCCGTGGCAGCGGCGCAGCACACGATGCTCGCCACGCCCAGCGCTCCCAGAATACCGGCGGTTCCCGACATCCCGAGCAGCAGCAGGATGATCGAGGAGAACATCAGCGCGCAGATCGTCATCCCGGAGATCGGGTTGTTGGACGACCCGACCAGCCCGCAGATGTAGCTGGAGACCGCGACGAAGAACAGCGCGGCGAACAGCATGACGATCCCCGCCGTGATCGCGATCCCGAGCGATCCGGTCACGGTCTCGTAGAGCGCGAACGTACCGGCCGCTGCGGCTAGGAAGACCGCCGCCACCGCCTTGTTGGGCAGGTCGGTATCCGTGCGGGCGACGGCTTGCCGAGCCCGGCCGAATCCCCCGGCGAGCTGTCGCATGGCCTTCGCGATCCCGCGGCGGATCGCCCACATCGAGGACAGCCCCCCGACGATCATCGCTCCCACGCCCATGTACCGGATCTGGCTGCTCCATACCTCCCATGCCGCATCCATCGGCGCGGTGCCCGGCATGGGATTCTGCTGGATATAGAGGGGGATCGCGATTAGCCACGCGATCACGCTGCCGGTGAGCGCCGCGACCCCGATCTCTACGCCCACGATCACCCCGACGCTCAGCAGCGCGACGGACACGTCCGTCCCGAGGTAGAGCACCGTGCCTGCCACGCGCCACGCATGCTCGGCTGTGCCGCGGAAGACCGCGACGAGGCCAATGAGCGACTTGAAGGCGATGCCGCTCCCGACCGCCCCGAGAATCTTGCGCATCGGACTCCCGCCGCTGTCGCCGGCCTCGAGAACCTGCGCGCAGGCCACGCCCTCGGGATAGACCAGATCCTTGTCCTCGACGATCAGAACCCGGCGCAGCGGGATCATGAACAGGATGCCGAGCGAGCCTCCCAGCAGGCCGATCAGCGAGACCTGCCAGAACGGGAATTCCGTCCACACGCCGGCGATGATCATGGCCGGTACGGTGAAGATGATCCCCGCGGCCACGGCCTCGCCCGAAGAGGCGATCGTCTGGACAATGTTGTTCTCGTGAATCGTGCCGCGCTTCAGCAGGCCGCGAAGGATGCCCATCGAGACGATCGCGGCAGGGATGCTACCCGACACCGTCATCCCTGCGTACAGGCCGAGGTAGGTGTTGGCCGCGGTCAGCACGGTGCCGATCAGTAGGCCGATGACGAGCGCTTGGAGAGTGAATTCCCGGACGGGTGCAGCGTGGGTCATGCGACGGTCCGCCTTCACCTCCTGTGCGGGCGGGAAACAAGATTCTAGGGCATTGGCAGCACTGGAAGGCGGCATCCCCGACCGGGATGAGGGTTCGGCGCCGGCGGGCGGCTCGACGGCAGGGCTACTCAAGCCCGAGCTCGCGCTTCCGGCCTTCCAGCCAGTCGGCGTATTCCCTCTTCAGCGCTTCGTCCGTGGGGGATGGGTAGAGCTCGCTGGCGCGGTACTTTCCGGTCGCTAGCTTGCCCTTGGTCCAGATGTCGTGCAATTCGGTGATCTTCGCTTGGTTCACGGCGCTCTCGACCAGGTGAGGCGGGAGGAAGGTCAGCCCTTCCCGGTCGCCGACAACCACGTCGCCGGGCAGGACGGTGGTCGACCCTATCCGAACCGGTACGTTGATGCCCACGAGCATCACGTCGCGGATGGGCGAGACATGAATGCCTCTGACGTAGACTGGGATTTCCATCGGGTGGATGCCGTCGAGGTCGCGCACGGCGCCGTCGATCACGAATCCCTGGCCGGTCGCCGCGTGAATCGCTGTCGCTAGGTTGTCGCCGGCGAAGGCGCCGCCGTCAATCTTTCCGAACAGGTCCACGACCAGCACGTCCCCTGGCTGCAGCGAGTCGATGACACGCTGGTTGTCGTTCCCCCCGAGCTTCCGGGCGGCGGCGTCTTCCTCGATGATCTCGTCCACGTCGGGGCGCACCGGCATGAAGACGGCCGTCACCGCCCGGCCGAGGAGCTTCTTCTCCGGATGAATGATCTGCCAGCCGCCCGACCACTGGTGCTCGAAGCCCGCCCTGCGCAGGGGACCCCACAGCATTTCCGAACTCGCGCTCCGCAGCGGCTCGATCAGGGACTGGGGCACCTTGGGCCGTCCGTCGTCGAAGCGTTCGAAGGGATTGGCGCGGGTGTACTTGATCAGTTCCTGCTTGCCGAATCCGTCGACCTGCGCCGAGAGCGACATCGAGGCCGCGGTGCAGAGCAGAATCACGCGCCCCGGAAGTCCCCGCATGGCCGACACCATACCACGGCCCCGGCCCTTCAAGAGCGGTCAACAGGCGTGCGTACAATTGTCCGAATACCGTATGCGGCGGCATTTCAAGATCGGGATCGATCCTGGATGGGGCAGCTCGTTCGACTCTCTGGTTGGCGGGTTCGTGCGAGAGCACTTCGATGCGCGGGGCGATATCGAGTGGGAGATGATCGAAGATCCCTTCGACGGGGGCTTGCGCCCGGAAGTTGTCGACCGCTACGAAGGATTGCTCATTCTCGGCGCCCGCTTCGACGCAGCGAGCTTCGAGGGCGTCGAGCGGCTCTCGTGCATCGCGCGGTGGGGAGTCGGCTACGATGCCATCGACATCGAAGCGGCCACCGCGGCCGATGTGTTGGTGGCCCTGACCCCCGAAGCGGTCAAGCGCTCTGTCGCCGAGGCGGAGATCGCCCTCATGTTCGCCTTGGCGAAGAGGCTGCCGCATCTCGACCGGCGCACCAGAGCGGGGAAGTGGCGCGACGGCATGCCGATTGCCGGCACCGACGTCGTCGGCAAGACGGTGTCTTCCATCGGGTGCGGCCGCATCGCCAGCGAGATGTTCAGGATCGCCAGGGGCGTGGGCTGCGGGCGGCTGCTTGCGTACGACCCGCTGTGCCCGCCCGCCCGCGCCGACCGCTTGGGGGTCGAGCTGACGGACCTCCGCTCGGTCATGGCGGAGGGCGACTTCGTCACGGTGAACGCGCTTCTCAGTGCCGAGACCCGGGGCATGATCGGAGCGGCCCAGTTCGCGCTGATGAAGCCGACCGCGTACTTCATCAACACCGCTCGCGGGCCGATCGTCCAGGAGTGCGCCCTAATCGAGGCGCTGCGCGAGGGGCGGATCGCCGGAGCGGGAATCGACGTCTTCGAGGTCGAGCCGCCCTCTCTGGACAACCCCCTGCTTGCGATGGATGAAGTCATCGTGTCGCCCCACGGAATGGCTTGGACACAGGAGTGCTTGGCCGGCAACAGCCGCGAGGCCTGTCGCAACCTGCTGCTGGTCGCCGGCGGCGAGGTGCCTCCCTGCCTCGCGAACCCGGAGGCCGCGACGCGGGCCGGAGTGCGGGCGAAGCTCGCGAAGCGGAGATCAAGATGAAACCGAATCGGGTCCGCCAAGCGGCAGCCGAAGGGCGCGTGGCGTTCGGCCACATGCTCATGGAATTCGACACCCCGGGGATCGCCAAGCTGTGCGCGCTGGCCAACCTCGACTTCGTCCTCATCGACATGGAGCACGGACCGCACGGCATTTCCCAGGTCGCGGGAATGATCGCCCGCTTCAAGGCCACCGGAGCGAGCCCCGTCGTGCGGATCCCCGCGTCCGAGTACCATTTCGTGGCGCGGGTGATGGATGCCGGCGCGCACGGCATCATGGCCCCGAACGTCCGCACGGCCGACCAAGCGCGCCACCTGAACGAGTCGATGCGCTACGCCCCGGCCGGCAATCGAGGGCTCGGCCTCGGATCGGCGCACAACGACTTCGTCCGGCCGGACTCCCTGGCCTACATGGCCGAAGCGAACCGAAGCAACCTCCTGCTCTGCCAGATCGAGAGCGAGACGGCGCTCCGCAACCTCCGCGAGATCGCCGCCGTGCCGGGCGTGGACTGCCTCTGGGTCGGGCACATGGACCTGACCCATTCGATGGGCATAGTGGGCGAGTTCCATCACCCGCGCTTCCTGTCGGCGTTGCGGGACGTTTCAGTCGCGGCCAAGGAGCGCGGCCTCTTGGCCGGGATCCAGCCCGGCAGCCTCGCGCAAGCTCGGGAGTGGATGGAAATCGGCTACGACATGGTCTCCTACAGCACCGATATCTCTGTCTACGGCGCCGCTTTGGCCGCCGATGTGGCCGCGGCTCGGGCCGTCGAACCCGGGCCCTAGCCTGCGGGCTGCCGGGAGCGACGCCGGGCCTCGAGCGTGCCGCGGCTCTCTCCGCAAGATGGGACCCTTGGGTAGATTCTACACTCAAGCTCCATGAATTCAATCGTATGCGAGAGAAAGATTCACCTTTCAGATGAACACTGCGATCCTCCTGCGGGACCGAATTGCCGCCTTGCCTCGGTCCCGCCCGTGCCTTGCGGTAGAGGGCCCTGCGCCATGGTGATCCGGTGAGCGACCTAGCGAGGCTGCTCGGATATATCCGCCCGCACTGGGTCCGCATCGCGACGGCGGTCGTCCTCATGGCGGTAGTCGGGGCCAGCTACGGGGTCTTCGCGCTGCTGCTCGAGCCCCTTCTCGACCGCTTTCTCAATCCATCGCCCAGCGCCGAGCCGATCGAACTGGTCAAGGTGCCGTTCACGGACTTCGCCGTGTACCTCGACGACTTCCTGCCGGCTTCCGCGGGCGAGGCGTTCGGACTCTTCTGCGCCGTCTTCCTTGCCGTTTCGATGCTCAAGGGCCTCGCCGACTTCACCGGGAGTTTCCTTGTCAATTTCGCCGGCTTCGCGGCCGTGCGCGACATACGCAACGAAATGTTCGGCATCGTACTGAACCAGTCGCCCGCCTTCTTCCAGGCCAAGCACACTGGCGAGCTGATCTCGTCGCTCGTGAGCGACATCGAGAAGATTCAGTCCGCCTGCTCGCACTTTCTGGCGGACATGATGCGGCAGCTGTTCACGGTCGCGGCATTGCTGCTCGTCCTCATGCAGCACGACCCGCTCCTGACCGCTGCCTGCCTTGTCGTTCTGCCGCTCGTGCTGCTGCCGGTGTCGCGGATCGGGCCGAAGCTCCGCAGGACCTCCACGCGAGCGCAGGGCTACTTGGCGCAGCTGGTCAAGATCATGCAGGAGACCATCTCCGGGCATCGAATCGTCAAGGCCTTCTCCATGGAGTCGTTCGAGATCCGGCGCTTCCGCGCCCGCGCCGACCTCCTGTTCGGGGCAAGCATGCGCATGGTGAAGCAGCAGGCCTTGGTTTCGCCGATCATCGAGACACTCGGCGCCGGCATGATCCTCTTCCTGTTGATCTACGTGCGGGGCCGGATTCTGGCTGGCCAGATGACGGCGGGCCAGGTCGTGAGCTTCATCGTGGCGCTCGTGATGATCCTGCAGCCGGTAAAGCGCCTGATCGGCATCTACAACATCTTCCAGCAGGCTCTCGGGGCGGTGCAGAGGGCGTTTCAGTACATGGACCAGCCGCGTGACGTCCGAGATGCCGTGGACGCCGTCGAGATGCCGCTGTTCCGCCACCTGATCGAGCTCGACGGCGTCACCTTCGCCTATCCCGGCGCAGCCGGCAGGCGTGCGCTCGAGGGCATCCGCATGACGGTGCGGGCCGGCGAGGTGGTCGCGTTGGTTGGCCTCAGCGGGGCGGGGAAGACCACCCTGATGAGCCTGCTGCCGCGATTCTTCGACCCGACGGAGGGAGCGATCCGGATCGACGGCCGCGACCTGCGCGAGTTCACCGTCAAGTCGCTGCGCCGCCAGGTCGCGATCGTGACGCAGGAGACGGTGCTCTTCGACGACACGGTCTTCAACAACATCGCCTACGGCCGGCCGGGCATCGATCCCGAGCGCGTCTACGCAGCTGCCGCCTCCGCCTACGCCGCGGACTTCATCGAGGACTTGCCTAGGGGCTACGAGACGCGTCTCGGAGAGCAGGGCCATCGCCTCAGCGGAGGGCAGCGCCAGCGCATCGCGATCGCCCGGGCAATCCTCAAGGACGCGCCGATCCTGCTGCTCGACGAAGCGACCTCGCATCTGGACAGCGAAGCCGAGACGCTGGTCCAGCGCGCGCTTTCGAACTTGATCCACGGACGCACGGTCGTCGTCAGTGCTCACCGGCTCGCGACGGTTCGGTCCGCCGACTCGATCCTCGTGCTCGACGGCGGGAGGATCTTGGATCGAGGCAGCCACGAGTCGCTCCTGCGGTCCAGCCCGCTATACAGCCGCTTGGTCGAGCTTCAATCGGTTGCCGCGTGATGCCTTCCCCGCGATCGATGACCGGTTTCGCCGAGGCGATGGCGGAAAGGGGTGAGCACTCCGTCCGAGTCGCGATCCGCGCGGTCAACCATCGCTCCTTGGATCTCAAGGTACGCGTGCCGTCGAGCGCGGCGCGGCTCGAGAGCGGCATGCGCCGCGACCTGCGCGGGCGCGTTCGACGCGGCAGCCTTCAGGTAACGCTTGAAGTCCAGTCCTGCAGTCCGTTGGCAGCCGAGGTCGACCGCGAACTCGTAGTGGCTCGGCTGGCAGCATTCCGTGAGGTCGCGGAGCTGCTCGGCGCCCATGCAGTGCCGGACCCCCAGGCCATGCTCGGGCTTCCCGGGACCGTCGTGACCGGGAGGGCCGCCATGCCGGACGAGACGCTTGAGGCCTTGGTCGGCGAGGCCCTCGATCTCACGCTCGAGCGGCTGGACCGCGTGCGGGAACAGGAAGGGCAGGCGCTGGTCGCGGACATCCGGGAGCACGCCGACGCGATCGGGGCCGAGGTCGGCCGTCTCCGCTTGTCGGCCCGCGAGGCCGTCGATCTCTACCACGCGAAGGTGCAGGACCGGCTGGCGGAAGTTCTGGGCGGGCAAGGCGTCGATTCGCAGCGCCTCGCCCAAGAGGTTGCGATCCTCGCGGGGCGCAGCGACTTCAGCGAGGAACTGGCGCGGCTCCGCGCTCATGTCGAGCAGCTGCGCGGGCACCTCGAGGATGGCGGCGAGGTCGGCAAGAGGATCGACTTCTTAGCGCAGGAGATGAACCGAGAGGCCAACACCCTCCTGGCGAAGGCGCAGGTTCTCGGCGAGCCGGGGCTGTGGGTCACGGAGGCCGCGCTTCGCATTCGGTCGGCGGTCGAAAAGATCCGCGAGCAGGCCCCGAACCTCGAATAGCCGTTCGAATCTCCCGGTTCGGGTAAACTGTCCCAACCGCCCGCGTATCGCGCGTATTCTGCGGACCTAGCCGGGTCGTCTTCCTCCGCTGTCCCGCATGTCGATCGTATTGGTGATCTCGGCGCCGTCCGGGACCGGCAAGTCCACGCTCGTCGGCCGTCTCGTGGACCGAGATCCCCGCCTTGAATTCGCCGTTTCCGTGACCACGCGGCCCCCGCGACGGCACGAGGTGGACGGGAGCGCCTACCGCTTCGTGAGCAGGGAGTCCTTCTTCGGCATGCGCAACCGCGGCGAGTTCATCGAGTGGGCCGAGGTGTTCGGCAACTTCTACGGCACGCCGTGGTCGGCGGTGGACGAGGCTCGGAGCCGCGAGTGCGACTTGGTGCTAGACATCGACGTGCAGGGTGGTGCATCATTGATAGAGAGGCTGCCCGGCGCAGTTACGGTCTTCATCCTGCCTCCGTCGAAAGAGGAGCTCGAGCGGCGCCTGCGGGAACGGTCGGCGGATCGGCGGGCGGTCATCGAACGGCGCCTAGGGGAGGCCGTGCGGGAAATTCGCGGCGGCGACCGTTACGACTACGTGCTGGTCAACGAGCGGATCGACGAGTCAGTCGCCGTCCTGCATTCGATTCTTGTCGCGGAACGCAGCAGGCGAGTGCGCATGGAGAGGGCGGTCGAGCCTGTCTTGAGGAGCTTCGGCATGCGCGCGGAGAACAGGAGCGGGGAAACCGAATGAGTGACCGGGACGAGAGAGTGTTCGCGAGCTACGTCAAGCCGCCCGACCAGATCTGGACGATTCCGAACGACGAGGAGCAAGGCGTCTACCGCTTCGTGCTGGCGGCGGCCCGCCGGGCGCGCCAGCTCCAAGGGGGCGCCCGCCCCCTGATCAACACGACGTCGCGCAAGCCGACCAAGATCGCGATGGAAGAGGTGCGGTCCGGCTCGGTCGAGGTGCAGATCATTGCGGAAGACGAGCCTTGGCCCGAGCCTGAATTGGGCGGCGCGGATCGCTTGGGCCCGCTGGGAGAGTTTCCCAGCGCCAAGGTCTTCCTCCCTGACAGCTAGGGACGTGCGGATGTCCGCGGCGGATCCCGGACGCCGACGTGTCACGGTCTGAGCGGGGATCGTGGCGATGAGGCTGCGACCCGCCCTGTTGTCGCTGCTGGCCGCCTGCTCCGGAGCGCAGGATCTGTCTGTCGAGGACTGGGAGCCCCGCTCGACGCTGGTGGCCGAGGAAAACCTCGTGCCGCGTGCGAAGTTTCCCGTGATCGACGTCCACAGCCATCACCGGAGTGGAACGAGCGGCGCGAGGCTGGACGAGATCGTCGGCGAGATGGACGCGCTCAACCTCGCCGTCTTGGTCAACCTGAGCGGCGGCCACGGGGAGCGGCTTCGCGCGACGGTCGCGAACTTCCGGCAGCGCCACCCGACCCGGTTCGCCGTGTTCGCCAATCCCGACTTCAGCGGCATCGGCAGCGCGGATTGGCCCGCTAGGGCCGCCCGGCAGCTGGAAGCGGACGTCGCCGCGGGCGCGCAGGGCCTGAAGATCTTCAAGAACTTCGGCATGAGCGTGCGCGACGTGTCGGGCCGACGCGTGCCGGTCGACGACCCGGCCATGGCACCCCTGTTCCGGGCCTGCGCTCGCCTAGGTATCCCGGTGCTGATCCATGTCGCGGATCCGGCCGAATTCTGGGCGCCGCACGATGCCCGCAACGAGCGCTGGCTCGAGCTGAAGCTGAGATCACGGCGGAAGCGCTCCGCGCCTCCGGGCTTCGACGACCTGCTGGCCGAGAGGGACCGCATGCTGGCCAGGCATCCCGACGTGAACTTCATCCTGGCTCACATGGGTTGGCAGGGCAGCGACCTGCGGCGGCTCGGACGCCTGCTGGACCGGCAGCCGAACGTCTACGTGGACATTGCGGCGGTTCTCTACGAGCTCGGCCGCGTCCCGTTCAGCGGCCCGGAGTTCCTGAATCGCTACAAGGACCGAGTGCTGTTCGGCAAGGATTCGTATGCGCCTGCGGAGTTTCCCTACTACTGGCGCGTTCTCGAAACCCGCGACGAGTATTTCGAGTACTACCGGCGCTACCACGCCCACTGGCGCCTGTACGGCCTAGGCTTGCCCGACGAGACGCTCCAGCACATCTACTGGAAAAACGCGCTGCGCCTGATTCCGGGGATCGACGCGTCGCTGTTCGAGTAGGCTCTCCTAGCGCCCGCGCAGCTCTTCGAGTGCGAGTTTCTCCACCAGCGCCGCGACGGCCTCCGCGTCGCGCAAGTCCGCGGTTTCCACGGGGGTGTGAGCGTATCGCAGCGGGAATCCGATCGGAATGTTCGCGGTCTCCAGTGACGGAAAGACCGAGCCGTCGTTGCCTCCCGCCGTGACGCCGACCTGCAGCGGGATCCGATGCCTGCGCGCCAGCGCGATCACCCGCTCGACCTCTCGCCGCGGCGTCATGCCGCTCTGGTCGAGCGCCCGCAGGACCGCGCCCGCTCCCAACCCAGCGCGCGCGAGACGGGAGGGTCCGAACGGGCTGTCCGATGTCACGAACGTGTCCACCGGGTAGACGCGGGCGGGCCGGGCGCTCGCCGCGTAGCGACGGGCCCCGTTGAGGCCGGTCTCCTCTTCTACGCTGAACACGAAGTCCACGGCACGGGTCGCGCGGCGGATTCTCCCCGACAGCCGTCGCAACGCCTCCACGAGCGCCGCGCAGCCGAGCCTGTCGTCCAGCGACCTCGCGCTGACGCGGCTGCCTAGCAGCCGCTTGTAGCGCTTCGGGACGGTCACGGTATCCCCTTCCCGCACGCCCATTGCCTTGACGCCGATGTCCGAATCCGCGCCGAGATCGAGTTGTCCCTGGGCCATCACGGCAGGCAGTGTTCCGTACCGGCCATGGACTGCGGCTGGGTGCCATGAGAATAAGTCGCGGTTGCCGCCGCCCTTTGATGCCGCTGTAGCGACGCCGCGCGGGAGGATGTCCTGCACCTCGAACCCGATTTCGTCCATGTGCGCTAGGAATGCGGCGGCGGGCTCTCCGGGAGGGCCCACGCGCACGATCAGATTCCCCGCTTTGTCGACTCTCTGGTCCGCAGCCAGCTCGCGCGGGACGAGCTCGAGAATCCGCTCGCGGACCCGCCCTTCGCTCCCGCTGACCGCCGCCACCTCCACTAAGGCCCGAATGGTCTCCTCGAGGGACGAGACGCTGCCAGCAGGGCTTGCGCCGCTGGGTTCGCCTGCCTGCGCGAATCCGCTCGCCATCGGCGATGGCGAGTCTCGTTCCTCCAGCCCGGCGACGAGTTCCAAGAGCCGAGCTAGGCCCTCGAGCCTGCCTAGGCTCATGGATTCGGCCGGGGTCGACGAATTGCGGACGCCCGGGGAGAGAACGGCTAGACGCCGGCTCGAGTCCCAGGGCCGGTCGCCGCCGAACGGTCCGAACGCGATTTCGTGGGAGTACCGCCGCTCCAGTCGCAGTCCGACCTTCCCGGCGAGTTCGACGTACCCTGGGATTGCGCCGGGATCTGACCCGCTGGCCGGAGCGATCGAGTCGGCGGAGCCCCCGTTCGATGCGAGCAGAACCGCGTGGTCGGCGGGCACGGATTCCAGCACTCTCCTCAGACCGGCGGAATAGGGGTATTGCTGCGTCACGAAGGCGAGAGTCACCGTACCGTCCGGCGGCTCGCTCTCGAGCCGCCGGGCTAGAGAGAGGAGCAGCGCGACCCCTGCGCGGCTCGAAATCCAAGGTCCCGCGAGCCGGTCCCCGGCTAGGCGAGCAACGCGCTTCTCGAGTGTGACCCGATCCAGCAGGCTCACGCCTGCCGCGCGGGCTTCGAGCGGACTAGAAGCGCCGATATCGACGAAGATCTCGTTCTCTCCGAGTCGTCTGCCAGCCCCGTATGCAGAGCCGAAATGCACCGAAGGAGCAGCCGCGACTCCGGGCAGAAGCACGCCTGTGCCGGTCGCAACCCCGACGTGTTGCCCGCGGAAGTACGAGGCCAGTCCGCCCCGGATCCTGGAGCCGGAAAGCGGCTGCAGCCGCAAATAGCCCTCCCCGTCGATGCCGGAGACGGCGAATCCCGGCTCGTCGACTCCGGCAATCAGCAGGATGCGGGGGTCGCCGCGCCCGAATTCAGCTAGGAGCGAGCCGTTCGCGCCTTCTCGGTGTGTCCCCCCGACCCGCTCGCGAATGAATTCGATGACCCGGCGCTCGTCGCCGGGACCGCCGTGAAGCGCGGCTAGAGCGGCGAGGTCCGAGCCGAGGCGGTCGGCCCTCGCGGCGAAGGACGCCCAGCCGGCGAGCGTCGCGAGCGCGACGAACGAACTGGTTCGCGACATCGGGGCGGCTCGTCACCAAGGTACAGACCGGTCCAACTGCCTGCCGCAGCGCTTGGTGCCGGTCGGAAGCGCGCGGCCGGCCAAGCCCGGGCAGTCAGCCCGAGAGACCTTGAATGGCCTCCTGCAATTCGCTGCGAGCGTGAAGGTTCCCCGTCCGGTACGATGCCTCGACTCCCCGCTCGTACATCGCGAGAGCGTCATCGGTGCGACCGAGCCGCTCCAAGGCCTTGCCGGCGTGGTAGTAGGCGGCCTGATAGTCGCTGTCCGCCAGGATGATCCGCTCGTATTCGTCGACCGCCTCGGCGTGCTTGCCGGCCTTGAACAGTTCCTGGGCCAGTCCGTAGCGTGCGAACTGGCTCGATGGGTCAGCTCGGAGCAATGCTTGAAGCGCGTCCAGGCGGTTCATGACGAAAACACAAGGATACACCGCTGGAGTTGCCCGGCCAGTCTGGCACGGAATAGACTGGTTCGTCGTGGCTTGCGCATTCTTCGAGCCGATAGACGGCTTGGCCCGGACCGATTGGCCCGGCAAGTGTCCCCCGCCGCTCGGGCGCCTGTATGCGGGCGTCTGCAGGGCCGTGCCCGGCGAGGCTCCCGAGCCCGGAGGAGAACTGCTGGTGTGGGGATGCAACCTCGGCTATGCCCGAGCAAGATGCAAGCGGATTCCTGAGGATGCCCCGGACGCCGTGCGTGTCGGTCTGCTGCCGTGCGGGAGGGTTCGGTGGGTGTTGGAGAGGGATCACCACCCGGATGCGCTAGGCATCGCCGCGCGCTCCTCTCCGACGGGACGCGGCGTGGTCCTAGACAGCCAGGTCGAGGCCTATTTCCGGGCCCTCGAGGCCGAGGGCGGCCTCTTCGGATAGGGCGGGGAAGGGCGTGCGTCTCGAGAAGTCCGCTCAGCGACTCCCGAGCTGGACACTGCGCCGTCTCGTGGCGGACGGAACGCCGGTGCCTTGCGCGGGTGACGATGCTGCACCTGCCGCTCTCCGCAGGTGCGGGGAGCTGAAGTCATCGCATGTCACAGGGGTTACGCAACCCGCTGCGGCCGAGACGGCCGCCGTCAACGAAGGTGCGCAACCTAGGTGCGTGGCACGGCTTTGCCTACCAAGAGGGCATATAATGGAGCAGCAACGCAGCAGAGGCGGGTAAGTTGCTGGCCCGGCCCTGCCATTCGCTCGAGCCTCCAACCGACGATGGTCGCGACTCCTTGGGCGTCATGGCGGCTCGTGGCCCTGTCTGGCGCGGGAATTCCACAGCACGTATGCAGGAACTGCGCTGTGGCAGGCGCGGGAGACGCCGCTGCGGAAGCGCCGGTGGACGGGTTGCGCCCCGGCCTGCTGAAGCCGGGGGCGCGGGTCGCGGCCACGGCCAAGCGGATCGTGCTGCGAGTGCCGCGGACGGCACCGTTCCGGGACGCCCGGGTGGTGGTGGCGCGGGGCTTGGGGGCCGTGCCGATATGACGCCGGGCCGGGTCCATCCGGAGAGTGTCGGCAGGCGCCGGGCGCCGCCGGGGGGAAACCGTGCCTGCCCTCCGGGCGGGTGCCGCCGAGGAGGTGTCCGCGGCCCGCAGGCCGCTCGCGAGACGCCCCGCAAGCCCCGCATTCCCCGCCCGCAGGCGTTTCGGAAGCAGATTCGGCGGCCATCGAAGGCCCAGCAACTGGATCCATGAGCCTGCGCCACATTCATGAATAATGCGGGCTAGAGGCATCGCCCCCCGTGACCCGCCGCCGAGGAGAGGACAACCGCATGAACGGCAGCCTGCCTTGAACGACGTACCATCCGGGCGGCCAGGTCGCGGCAGCTCGGACTCCAGTTGAACCCGGCGGATCTGGCATCCGCGCCGGGTGGGCGTGTCTCCGGCAGGTAGAGGCCGACTTGGGGCACGGCTCGCCCGGTCTCCGCCACGGTCGGCAGGGTAGGGCCGCGCACCGCCGTTCCCGCCCCTTGCGATTCATGGCGCCAGAGTCTAGACTCAGTCAAGGGACCGGTTTCCCTAGAGATACATGGCAGAACAGGAATCAAGCGCGCCCCAGATCGGTCGGCGCGACTTTGCGACCGCCGCCGCCGCGGTCGGAGCCGCCGCGGCAGCGGTCAGCCACGGGCCGTTCGTGCGCTCGGCGAAGGCCCAGGCCCGTGTCGTCAACTATGCGATGATCGGCCCGGGCAGCCGTGGCCGGCGGCTCTTGGAGCGGCACCTCGCCCACATGAGGCACGGCAAGTGCGTGGCCCTGTGTGACATCTACGAGAAGAACCTCAACCGAGCGCTGGAGGTCTTCAACAACGAGCCTGAGGGCTACACGGACTACCGCACCCTGCTGCAGCGGGACGACATCGAGGCTGTCTTCATCACCGTGCCGCTGTACCTGCACTTTCCGGTGATGAAGGCGGCGCTGGAGGCGGGCAAGCACGTCTTTTGTGAGAAGTCGCTCGTCTTCGCCCCTGCCGAGGTGCATGCGATGCGCAGGCTCCGCGCGGCGCACCCGGATCTGACGATCCAGGTCGGCCTTCAGCGGCGGTACAGCCTGCTGTACCAGCGCGCGAAGGAGATGATCGACGCGGGCGTGATCGGCGACGTCACGCACATCCAAGCCCAGTGGCACCGCAACACCAACTGGCGGCGGAAGGCGTCCGAGGAGTTCGAGGACCAGTTCAACTGGCGCCTATACCGAAGGTACTCGGGAGGCCTGTGCGCCGAGCTCATGTCCCACCAGGTGGACGTGGCGGACTGGTTCCTCGACCAGCATCCGATCTCGGTGATGGGAGTCGGCGGCTTGGACTACTGGCGGGACGGCCGGGACATTTACGACAACATCCAGCTGATCTTCGAGTATCCCGGCGGGCAGAAGCTTCAGTACAGCTCCGTCATGACCAACCGCCACCTCGCCGGACGGCGCGTGCCGGGCGACGGCTGCCGCGAGACGATTCTCGGAACCGACGGCGCGATCGAGCTCACGCTGATTCCTTACGGCGACGGCATGTACTACCGCGACGAGATGAAGGTCAAGATGGAGGACCAGGCGAAGCAGGAGAGCACGACCGAGAACTGGGTTGCGGGCGCGACGGTCGGCGCGGACACCGCCGAGCAGGGCGACGGCTTCCCGATCGATCCGGAGGCGGTCGATCCCAACCAGGTCAGCTTTCTCGAGAAGGAGCTCTTCTTCGCGAAGACCTGGGCCTACCGGAAGGGCATCCTGCGGCCGAGCGAGTCCATCGACCCCGAGTACGCCGAGCTGTCGAGCTTTCTCTCCGACGTCGCCACCGGCAGCAGGCCGCGCGCGGACATCGACGTGGGCTTGCGTGACTCGGTTGCGGTCATGCTGGCCAACCTGGCCATGGACGAGCAGCGCAAGGTCTCCTTCAGCGAGATCGACCAGATGGGGCGCGAGCCCGTCAACGTGTCGTCCGCCAGCCAGACCGGTTCCGCTGGCTGATGGCTCGGGGCAGGGAAGGACTCTAGCGGCTGCCCGGCGGGACGCCCTTCGCCTTGGGCGGAGGTGCCATCAGGGTCAGCACCACGAGATTGCTCGGGCCCGGGTTCCTGATGGCGTGGGGCTCGCCCGAGCGAGCCAGCACCAAGTCGCCGGCGTCGGCCCTCCACGTGCGCTCCCCGACGGTGACGTCGCCGGAGCCCTCCAGGATGAAGTACAGCTTGTCTTGGCCCGCATGCGAGTGGAGCGCGTGCTCCTGGCCGGGCAGGAAGCAGTTGAGGCCCGAGAAGATCCGCTCGCTCGCGAGCAAGGTTGCCTTGCCCATCTTGGCGTCACTGAACGACGCTCGACTCGCGGCTGCCCGGGCGATCACCGGCCGAGCTCCCCCAGCTGGATCATTTCGTTAAACACGCGGTTCTGCTCCGGCGTCAGGTACATGGCGATGCGCTCGCGCGCTTCGAGCTGGTTCCACTTGAGCTCACTCAGCAGTTCCGCTTCCTCCATGATCACGTCGTCCAGGATGACGCGGACTTGCTCGGCTTGGCTGGGGTCGAGCGCCAGGTGGTCGGACAGGTCCTGCAGCGTCGCATCGATTCGGAACTGCCTGCTCCGGTCCGGCCCGAACGCCTCCAGCAGGTTGGAACTCAGCAGGCCCGTCGCGAAGCCGCTGAAGAATACCAGCGCGAAGACGAAGACGGCCTTGCCCGTCGACACAGCCCGGAGCTGGTCCACTAGCGTCCGTCCTGCCCGGATTTGATCACGGCGGCGAGCATCGACTTGCGGTTCAGGTCGATGTCGCAGCCGAGACGAACGTTGCAGTAGTCAGCGCTCTCGGGGGGCTGCGCCAGGACCGTCTCCGCGATATGCTCGACGGACGCCCGGGCGGACGCTTGGTACAGGCTGAGCGAGACGAGCAGAAGGAGCCAGGAGCAGGAGGCGAACGCCACTCCCCGGATGGCCGTCGGGCGCAAGCAGCAGTCCAGGAGCGAAGGCCGGCGCTCGCGCTCGATCCTGCCTAGGACGCGGTTGTGGAATCCCGGCAACGGCCCCAAGCCGTCCTCCCGGGGCAGATCGAACGCAGCGAATCTTTTCGACAGCTGAGACATTCTCTCGATCTCGGCCCGGTCCCTCGGCCTCGCCGCCATGCGCCGTTTGAATTCGAGCTTGGCAGACGCGCCGAGCTGGCCCGAGAGATAGCACTCCAAGTTGTCCTTTAGGTACCTGTCCATCGCCGTGTGCCTCGTTTCCCCGGTTTCGCGAGCCTCTCAGTCGGTTCCCCGGGCGTTGCCCGCGTCAAGCTTCTTCGCCGCCTTGACCAGCCTCTTGCGCGCGCGGAACAGCTTCACCTTGATTGTATTCTCGTTGATCCCGGTCATTTCGGAAATCTCGGTGACGGTCTTTCCCTCGACTTCCTTCTGGAAGAGCAGCAGGCGCTCTTGTGCGGACACGTGGGCTAGCAGCTTCACGAGGAGATCGCGCTGCTCGGCCCGCTCCAGCGCATCGGGCTCGCGGTCGCCCGAGGCCGGACGCTCGCGGTTGAGGTCTTCTTCCGTCGCGTAGAGGTCGCCCTCGTAGACCACCCGTCGGCTCTTCAGCCGTCGGAGGTAGTCGTAGGACTCGTTCAGCGCGATCCGGTAGATCCAAGTCGACAGCCTCGCCCGCATGTCGAACTTGTTCAGATTGAAGAAGATCTTGGCGAAGACCTGCTGCGCCAGGTCCTCGGCATCCATCCGGCGGCGAACCATGCGGTGGACGACGCTGAAGACCATGTTCTGATGCCGCTGGACGATCTCTGCGTAGGCCTGCTCGTCGCCGGCCTGCGCCCGGCGCACGATATCAGCTTCTGACGCGTTCTCGAACGACACGTGGCGATTCGAAGCTGCCGGGCCGAGATGAGGCATCGCGTAGCCTTCACCGGAGATTATACTCGTTGCCGCTGCCATTCGGAATGTTCGACGCGCTTGCCGCTCGAACGGTTGCAGTCGCTGGCAGGTCGGCAGCCACGAATCTCTCATTGTAGCGTCTCGACGGGCTCTGTCGCCTCGCAGGCGCCGGGGCAGGGGACCGGGCGGGCGGCTGCACATGCGGTCCAGATGTGCTACACTATTTGGTACATAGGGGCTAAGGGTTGTTCGGGACCGCCGGATAGTCACGGGCCGTGAGGGGCCCGGCGGCTGGGATTGCTTGGCTTCTTTCACAGCGGTGATTGCGGAAACCGGTTGCGATACGCACCGGACAGTGATCCTAGTCAGACGGCGCGCCGTTCGGGCGGTGTGTCGGTCGCAAGATTACCATGGCAGACGGATTCGATAGCGAACGCCAGCACGCCGAACCGACGGAGTCCGCGGTATTGGCGGGGGGCGACGCTGCCGCAGCCGAGGCTGCGGCAGCGGATTCGAGCCGCGCGGCCCCCGGGGATCCCGCTAGGGACGGGCCGACCTCCGGCGGTGGCTCTTTGAATGCCTCGTCGGCCGGCCCCGCGCTGGAGGTGTCTCGCGACGGAACCGACGAGTCGGCCGCAGACGCCGGGAGCGCGGCGGACGAGGGCGCGGCGCAGCCGTCGGCCAGCGAGCGAGGCTCGGGGGAGAGTGTTTCGGCTGGCGGCGCGGGCGCCGAGGGCCAGCCTGAGAGCGAAGATCGGTCCCCGCAGGCTGCCGCGCCCGGGGAAGCCCAGACCGCCGAGGCGGCATCGACGCAGCCGCCGGACGCCGGTGCGAGCGGCGTGCCCGCAGGTGGTGCCGGCGCTCCTGCGGCCCCGTCCGGTGCAGGAGGCATCCGCGCAGCCGACGGGCGGCCCAAGTCGCGCTCCAAGCGCGCCCCGCTGCCCGGGCCCGAGGTGAAGCGAGGAGCGAAGAAGGCTCCCAAGAAGACAACGACCCAGGAAAAGCTGGCGACCGCCGAGCGTCGGCAGGCGGAGCGCGGGCGCAGGCCCCTCGACGGTGTTCGCGTGCTGGACCTGAGCCGACTGCTCCCGGGGCCGTACGCCAGTCACATCCTGGCCAGCTTCGGGGCGGAAGTTATCAAGGTGGAGAAGCCCGGCGAAGGCGACTACATGCGGGAATTCGATCCCAAGTCGCAGGGGTTCAACGCCGCCTTCCTAACGATCAACCGGGGCAAGCAGAGCCTCGCGATCGATCTCAAGAACCTCGCGGGCAAGGAGGCATTCATCGCTCTTGCCAACAAGTCCGATGTGGTGCTGGACGGTTTCCGGCCCGGCGTCATGGACCGCCTCGGCCTCGGGTACGAAAGCCTCCGCGAGAGCAATCCGAGGCTGATTTACGCGGCCCTCACGGGATACGGCCAGACGGGGGCTCTGGCGGAGGAAGCGGGCCACGACCTCAACTACATCGCGCTGGCCGGCATGCTCGATCTGCTGGGCGAGGCAGACGGGATGCCGGCCGTGCCGGGCGTGCAGATCGCCGATGTCGCGGCAGGGGCGCTGCCGACCGTGATCGGCATCCTCCTGGCATTGCAAGACCGGACCCGCAGCGGCACCGGGCAGATGGTCGACATTTCGATGTTCGATTCGATCCTCGGGCTCATGCCGGTGCAGGTTGCGAACTACACCGCGACGAAGCGGCGGCCGCGACGCGGCTACGAGCGCCTGTTTGGCAGGTACGCTTGCTACGGAATCTATCCGGTGCGCAACGGGCGGTATGTCGCCGTGGCCGCGCTCGAGCCCAAGTTCTGGGAGGCGCTCTGCACGGCGATGAACCGTCCGGACCTGATCGAGGACCAGTACGCGGAGGGCGACGCGCAGGAGATCTTGAAGGCGGAGCTGACTCGCTCCTTCCAGAAGAAGGACGTCAACGAGTGGATGGAGATCTTCGCTGAGTACGACGCCTGCGTCACCGAGGTCCGCGAGATATCGCGCGTCGTGCAGGACGACGGCGTAGCGGAGCGCGACATGGTCACGCCGGTCCGAGGGAAGGGCAACGCGGTCTACGAGCAGCTCGGCGTGTTTCCGAAGCTGAGCGATTCCCCCGGGTACATCCAAGGCGACCCACCCGCACGGGGCGAGCATACGCGGCAGCTGCTCCGGTCCCTGGACTACGACGACGAGAAGATCGACGAGATGCTGGCTGCCGAGGTCGTCGAGCAGGCGGGGGCTGGCTAGGCGTCGGTCCTCGGGCAACCCGGGCGCCGCGCCGGCGGGACCGTCCCCGCGACGCCAGCTCTACCGTCCGAGAACCTTGGCCAGGAGGCTCGGCTCGTCGGTGATGATCCCGTCGACCCCGCGATCCGCGAGCCTCCGCATCTCGGCTTCCTCATTGACTGTCCAGGCGAACACCTGCAGCTCCTCGTCGTGTACCTCTTCGATCAGCTGGCGCGATGCCAGTCGGAACTGCGGTATGACGAAGTCAATCGGGCTGTTGTGGCGGGATCCTTCGTCGTGCGTGCGGTTGTAGATGTATCCCAGCGGGATATCGGGAAGCAACTCCGACACTTTGTTGAGCATCGTCGTATCGAAACCGCTGATCATCGCGTTGCTCGGGTCGCCGTGCCGCTTGATAAGTTCGATGGCCTCCTCCTCGAATCCCGGCTCCTTGAGCTCGATATCGAGGAACGTGCGGCCGGAGAGCTGCTTGAGGACATCCTCGAACAAGGGAATCTCGTAGCCGTCCCGCAGTTCCCGGAACTTCGCGAACGGATTCGACTTGACCGCGAGGCTTCCCACGACCGAGCTATGCACTACGACCAGATGCCCGTCGCCGGACCGGCGCACATCCAGCTCGACACCGTCGGCACCGAGCTCGATGGCGAGCTCGAAGCTCGGCAAGGTATTCTCCGGATGGCCCTTGGCCCCTCTGTGTCCGATGATGGTGACATGTCGCATGGGATGGCTGCCTGATCTTGACCGGCGGGCATGGCCGGCCTGCGTGCGGGGTCTTCAGAACGATAGAAACGGGCTGGGGCGCCCGACGAACCCGCGACGAAAGAGCATAGCGCTGCGAATAGTATAGCGCCGCCCGGCTCCGGTCGGCAGTTCGATTGTTGCGGCCTGCGGGGTTCTTGTACCGTAGATGCTGATGCCCGACAACCTCAAGCGCCGTTCCGTATTGCAGGGTGCAGCCGCCGGCCTTGCAGCCGCCGCCGCCCTGTCGTCGTCCGCCTCCGCCGCGCCGGTGCCCTTCGGCGAGTCGCTCCGCATCACCAGACTTGAGACCTTCTTGGTCAAGCCCCGCTGGCTCTTTCTGAGGATGCATACCGACACGGGGCTTGTGGGTCTCGGCGAGCCGATCGTCGAAGGGCGGGCGAAGACGGTTGCCGAGGCCATCCGCGAGATGGAGCCGTACCTGCTCGGCCAGGATCCCCGGCGCGTGCAGCACCACTGGCAGGCGATCTACCGCCACGCGTTCTACCGCGGGGGGCCCGTCCTGACGAGCGCGCTCAGCGGTGTGGAGCAGGCGATGTGGGACATCACCGGGCAGGCGCTGGGCGTACCCGTTTACGCGCTACTCGGCGGGCCAACCCGCGACAGGGTGCGGCTTTACAAGGGCGGCACGACTCCCGACACGATTCGCGCCGACATGGCCAACGGCTTCACCGCATTCAAGGTCGGCCCGTTCAAGGAGCGCCCGGCGCGGATTGTCGAGAACAAGGCCTTCGTGGGCCAGGTCGCCGAGCGCTTCCGCGCCTTGCGGGAGGCCGGCGGCGACGAGGCCGACATCGGAATCGACTTTCACGGCGCGATCAGCCCGCAGACGGCCAAGCTGCTGATCAAGGCGCTCGAGCCGTACCAGCCGATGTTCGTCGAGGAGCCGGTCAACTGCCAGAATCACGACATCATGGCCGAGATCGCTCGGGGCACGCACCTGCCGATCGCGACAGGCGAGCGGGTCTTCACCAAGTGGGGCTTCCGCGAGGTCCTGGAGAAGGGCGCCGCGTCGATCCTTCAGCCCGATCTCTCTCACTGCGGCGGGATCATGGAGGCGAGGCTCATCGCAGGCATGGCCGAGTCGTACTACGCAGCGCTCGCGCCGCACAACCCGCTGGGGCCGATCGCGACGGCCGTGTGCGTCCACTTGGACGCGACGATTCCCAACTTCATGTGCCAGGAGTTCCGGTCGCTCGGGGAAGGCTACCTCAAGGAGCCGCTGCGCTTCGCAGACGGCTACGTCGAGCTGCCGACGAAACCGGGCCTCGGCATCGAGATCGACGACGAGGCGATCGCCGACAAGATCGATCACGACTGGACCAACCCGCAGCCCTACGACGCGTTCGACGGCGCGGCCGTAGACTGGTAGCCGGCGGGCAGGGCCGGCAGCCCGGCGGCCCATGCGCTAGAGTCAATCTCGGAGGGCTAAGTGGGCCGGGAGCCCATTAGTTTACATAATCCATGTTATCGGAAAAGTTTGCTCGGGCGCTGCGGGCTGTCTCCGCGCTGGGTGCGGCGCTCGTGGTGGCGGTCTTGGCCGTCCAGGCGCAGGACGCTTCGCTTCGCGGGCGCCTCGAGCCTCCGGCGGACGGAGAGCCCCTGCGCTTGGCGGCGGCTGACGGCACGACCGTCGAACTTGCGTCCGACGAGTCGATCGACCGCGCCATGCGTGACCCGCGGCTGGCCGGCCGCCTCTGGGATGTGCGCGGGACCCGTCGCGACGACGGCCGCTTCGCCGTCGAGAAGGCGTACACGGTGAAGGACGGCGAAATCCATCGCGTGACGTATTACTGCGTGATCTGCCACATCACGACCCACGAGCCGGGTCGCTGCATGTGCTGCCAGGGCGACACGGACCTGCGGGAGATTCCGGGCGAGTAGCGCGCGGACGCCGCGGCCCGCGGGCTTCGGCAGGAGTTTCGCAATGCGAGCCCAAGGCGCTGGGATGCAAGGACATTGCCGAAGTCGGTGCGGTACTCTGGTCTACCTCGCATGAGCATGTCTGCAGCCCGGTCGCATGCCGCCCGCATCAGCGAGATCGAAGGGACCGATGTCGTCCAGCTGACCGGGCCGGACGGCGTCTCCGTGTCGGTCGCCCTTCGTCTCGGGAACAACGCTTACGAGTTTCTGGTCAATGGCAAGAACGCCTTTTGGTTCCCGCACGGTTCCGTCGGCGAGTTCGTGCGCGCGCCGGATCTGTGCGGCAACCCGTTCTTGGCACCGTGGGCCAATCGATTGGATGAGCATGCGTTCTTCGCGAACGGAACGCGTTACGAGCTGAACCGCGGGCTGGACAACTACCTGCTGGACAGCGACCAGCAGCCGATCCATGGCTTGCTGCTCCATTCGCCTCACTGGGAGCTCGCGTCCCTCAGGGCCGGACCGGACGCTGCCGTAGCCTCGAGCGTCCTGGACTTCGCTCGATTCCCGCGCCTGATGGCCCAGTTCCCGTTCGCCCACCGCATCCGGATGACCTACCGCCTCGCGGGCTCGACGCTCGAGACGCGCACCGTCGTAACGAACACCGGCGCCGAGGCGATGCCGGTGTCGGTCGGCTTCCATCCCTACTTCAACCTGCATGACTGCCCGCGGGACTCCTGGACCGTCCGGCTGGCGGCGCGCTCGGTCTGGGCGCTCGACAGCCGTTTCACGCCGACCGGCGCAACGGTCGAGACTGGCGCGGCCCTTCCGGTCGACGAAAAGGGAGACCTGCCGTTGCGCGGCAGCTTTCTCGACCACGTGTTCGGCCATCTGAAACGCGACGCCGACGGCTGGACGAGGTTTCATGTGCGCGGTCTCCGCGAGCGCCTGACTGTCGCCTACGGCCCGGGCTATCCCACGGCAGTCGTCTACGCCCCGACGGGCGACCGCCAGTCGTTCGTTTGCTTCGAGCCGATGTCGGGCATCACCAACGCCTTCAACCTGGCCCATCGCGGCGTGTACTCGGGCCTGCCTTCCATTCCGCCGGGCGAATCGTGGGAGGGAGTCTATCGAATCAGCGTCGAAGGGTTCTGAGTGGACCGGCCGATGCGGTCCTCATCGCGCCCGCAGGACGAGCCCGATTCCGGGATTTCGCCCTGTCCGCAGTCCACCCGCTCGCATGCACGGTCTGCCCCGACGCGGGCGACGCAACCGTGGCGGTCCCGGACTTAGCGGTGTCTTCGGCGCGCCCTGCGGCGGGGCGAGCTGCCTCGGTCCTGAGGGCTCGGAGAGGGGCAGCGGCGCTTGGAAGCAGCTGTGTCGCGTCGCTCCGAATTCATTGGACGCCAAGATATGCGCGAGCATCGCCGCCGGAGCAACCCTTTCGTACCCGCCCTTCGAGAGGGCCTTGCTAGCGAATTCCGTGGTGCTCTCGTGCGTCAGCACTTGCAGCCATGTAAGGCCTAATTCCGGAATCCATTGGACCGCGACCCGAGCAGCGGGCTCGCACCTCCTCGCGGAAGACTCACGCCGCTGTGCCCCCCCCCGCCATCGTCATCTCGGGTTGCGAAGACGCTTGTCGGAGCGACGGACTGGCCGCCCAATCGGGCGCGAAACCGAAGGTCCGCCGTGCGTCGGCTTCCCTCAATGCTCTCTCGCGACGCGCCGGAACTACAGGAGCATCAATGCAAGAAGCGGCAGGCCCGCTCGTCGTGCGCAGTCTCCTCGCAGGGGCCCCCGGTGTCGCGAGTCGGCTCAGATCTCCGTTGCGCATGGCGCGGACCAGCGACCTCGGCCTGTCCGAATCGGAACCTGCCCGGGGCAGTGCGACCGCGGTCGACCTCGCAGCCGTATGCACCCCGGCGGTGGCACTTCCTTGCCCTTCCCTGCAAGCGGCAAGCCGCCTCTTCCGCAGGGCTCGATGTCTAGACGAGGGCCGCCGGGCGGTGGGTTGCTACATGCCCCAGACATCGACGGGACCGGCGGGCGAGTGCTCCCGCCGCCGGAACACCTTGCCGTTCCATCCTCCTTCCCGGCGGTGGAATATCACCAAGTGGCCGGACGCGGCGGCGCAGCGATCCATGTACTGAGCGGTTTGCTGTACGCCGTCGCTGATCGCTCGCTCCAAGCTGCCCCTCAGGATCTTGCATTCGATCACGAACCGTTGGGTCCCCTGCCCGGTCGGCCAGACCAACAGCAGATCCGTGCGCCCCCGCCCGAGACCGTATTCGCGCTCGATGCGGCCGCCTCCGTTCACAATGCGTTGCAGGTACGCTTGCAGGAGCAGCTGCGGCCCGGCCTCCTTGTACTTGAAGCGCTCGATCCAGTGCTCCGAGTTCTCTCGGAAGAACTCTTGGAACGCTCCCATGAGCCTTGGCGCGTCAAGGCCCCCGTCGGGGAGCACGAACCATGCCGAGTCTTGGACCATGCGCCTCTGCGCGGTGAAGGTTAGTTCCCGAGGCACGACCTCGGCGTAGATAGGATTAGCTATTCGGAGCGGGTCATCGACGGCGACGAGTCCCAAGTCACGCACGTATTCGAAGTCGCGAACAGAAAAGTCCTCGCTTGCGGAGCCGCCTAGGATCGGCTCGATCACGCGTCTCACGCGGTCCTCGGTGAGCTTGTCTGCAAGCTGGTCGAGATGCACCGACCGCTGCAGGATTAGTTCCTCCTGCGCTTGGACGATGTCGGCCTCGCGGATCGAGCGGCGGGGGTGGCGCAATTCACCCTTCCTGAAGCATGCCTCTGCGCAGAGGGCGTTCACCAGCCACGGCTGGCCCTGAGTCTGGGCCCACACCCGCTCAATTGCGCCGGTCTCAAAAGCCTGCCCCGTTTCCGACGTGTGCTGGCCCAGAAGCTCCGCGACATCCGCTCGCGAGAAGTCTCCGAGCCGCAGGGACTTCGCGCTGATGTTGAAGGGGCTCGCGACAACCTTCCCCTTCGATCCCGACTGGATGCGGTAGTCGCGCAGGTCGCGCATGCCGCACAGAACGATGCTGTGCGGGAACCCGGATGGGCGATCGGGATAGCCGGCGCGGAGCTGTCGAAGCACGGAGAGCAGAGTGTCGCCAACCAGCGCGTCGATCTCGTCAATTAACAGCACCAGAGGCCGCGAGTCGGCCTCCGCCCAGGAGCAAAGCGTCTCGGCGAGGGCCCTGCCGGAGCCGTAGCGCTGGAGCATCTCCTGCCAGACGTCCCCGACAAATGTGTCTCCAAGATCTCGCCTAGCCTTCGATGCCAGCGCGCCCAGAATCGATTTCATCGCGGCCGCGGTGTCTTCGCGGTCAGTCGCCGCCTCCTCGACGCTGGCGTAGACGCATCGGTAGTCCCTATCCGAGCTGCTGTTCAGCAAGTCCCGCAGTGCTACCAAAGCCGAAGTCTTGCCCGACTGCCTCGGAGCGTGCAGCACGAAGTACTTCTTATTGCCGATAAGGGCGAGAACTTCCCCGAGATCAAATCTCTGCAGGGGGGGGATGAGGTAGTGGTCTACCGCCACGACCGGACCGGTCGTGTTGAAATGCCGCATGGCCTTCATCCTGACGGCGAGCCGAGCGTCCGCCCTTGCGTCTATCCTAGCGGCTGGGTCGGACGCCGGCCTGCCGGGGCCGATTGCCCACGGTCGGCAGAAAGCGTTTGCCGTCGAAATCCCCGCGAACCGCGGTGGACTAGGCGTTCGCGGCGGCGTCCGGCGAGACGATTCCGCCCGCGCAGCGTGAAGCCGTCAAGAGCGTCGAAATCTGCCGAAGGTTGCCGGTGCCGGGCCCGTTTGGCAGCCGGGGCAGGGATCCGTTGGACCCGCCGGACCTTAGCCGCCGCCGGGCCTGCACGGCCGACCTCCGCCGGGCCGTGCTCAGCGGCGAAGCCGTCTCCTGCGAGCACGGCGCCTGGCATTCCGCCTGCGTCTGGTCGCCGGCGTATGTTCCGGGGCGCGTTGAGGGTCCAGTGGGTCCCGAGTGTGCGGTGGATCTCGAAAGTCCAGTGGGTCTTGGGACTCGTCGCGGGGCTGCGAATGCTTCCGGAGCAGGCGGAGGAATCCGGTGGACATCACGTGCGTGAGAAGCGTCGCTGGCGAAATCGGTTCAAGGCCTTCCTGGCCTAGAATCCCGTAAATCAGGGAGATCGTTCCGGGTTGCGTCGTGAAGTGCAGCAAAGCCAGCCCCGGTTCCCGGAGTTCCAACTCTAGTTCCGTCGCAGGCCCGAGATAGAAGTCTGTCGCGTTAGGATCGCACTCGGGGCAGGGATTGGTCGGCACCCAAGTTGCCTTCCCGCTAATGCAGGAGCCTAGCTCTTCGAGAGCTCGATCGATGACACTGCTATGGCTCGTTGCCACGCCGAGCCCCTGGTCGAGCCCGCAAAGCAGGTCCAGCAGCAGCAAGGTGCCTTGCGGTACGGAGAATCGCACTTGCACTCGGTCGGAATGATGCGGACTGTACAGGGAATCGTCGATGTCCTCCCAGTCGCCCTTGTCGTTCATGCACCGCAGCTCAGCCAACGGGACCGGTGGCAGCGGATGCCTGCAAGGAGGGGGGCTGGCCAAGGTCGGCAAGTGAAGAGATTCCCTCATCGGCTCGATGAACTCGAACGCATCCCGCGACAGCAAAGCCCGCGATGTATCGGGGTGGTTGACGACGAGGCCGAGGATGGACGGATCCTGCAAGTTCGGGCGGTCGCTCCCGGCACCGTCGACGTTTCCGGTTCCCGGAGAGTCGGAGCCGGAGCGAAGACCGAACGGCGTGCCCGACTTCCACAGCACCACCGAACTCGCCTGCCAGCCGTCCAGAACCGCTCGCAGTGGCCTCGGCAGGCCCCTGAGGGCGGGCGCCGAGTAACTTAGCCGGAGCAGCGCGGCGTGCGGCTGGTCGAACTCGCTGACCCCCTTTCATGTAGCCCCACACGTCGAACTCGTTCGGGGTGCGCGCCAGCCTGCCGTCCCGCGCGATCGCCGTGTTGGGGTAGTCGGAGGCGAGGTCCACCGCTTGGCTGAACCCGATTCGCTCTTGTCCCCGCGCACGCTGCTTCCGTGCAACAGGTTGCCTGGGCGAGCCGGGTCCTGCCGGCCATCAAGTGTCCGTCAAGTAAGCTCGCATTGCGTAACTAGCTGAAAAAGAGGAAGTTGCGGACCGTAGCGGACTGAGGGGCGACGCGTTGCACACGATCCTGTCAAGTCACGACGCCCAGCGCGAGCGCTCGCGAGCGCTTCGTATCGGGGCCCCGATTCGATCTCCCTCCTCGGTGACCCGAGCGAGGAGCGGCCCGGCGTCGCTGCGGACTGACAAGGAGCGCATGCAGCCTGCCCCAAGATCCACGCGGCCGTTCGAGCCCGACGGACTAGGATTCCTTGGACGTGGCGGCTTCCGAGGACGCGCGTCGATCCCCTGCCCCGCTCTCGCGCCGAGCGTCCGGGTCTCTGCCGAGGCTTCAGCCGCGCTGGCATCGAGGATCCGCATCGACCCAGGCTTGGCCGGATGCAGTCCGAGCATGGGTTAGAGCGACGTCGGACCGCCACAGCGAGCGGGCTTGCAGGGCTAGCGCAGAGGAAGACGCGCGCCGTACCGAGTTCTCTCAGAACGACAGCTGCAGTGTGAAGCGGAACGCCCGGCCGTCGTTCAGGGTGTTCGTGATCGCGCCGAACGTGCGCGAGGCGAGATTGATGTCCGGCTCGGCGAACTGGGGGTGGTTCAGCAGGTTCAGCGATTCGGCCCGTAGCAGGAGGGGCGTCTTCGCCGGCAGCAGGATGCGCCGCGACAGCGCCATGTTGACGTTCCAGACACCGTCCTTGCGAAACGTGTTGCGACCGAGGTTGCCCCCTGTATCGGTCGGCTCGATGAACTCGAACGCATCCCGCGACAGCAAAGCCCGCGATGTATCGGGGTGGTTGACGACGAGGCCGAGGATGGACGGATCCTGCAAGTTCGGGCGGTCGCTCCCGGCACCGTCGACGTTTCCGGTTCCCGGAGAGTCGGAGCCGGAGCGAAGACCGAACGGCGTGCCCGACTTCCACAGCACCACCGAACTCGCCTGCCAGCCGTCCAGAACCGCTCGCAGTGGCCTCGGCAGGCCCCTGAGGGCGGGCGCCGAGTAACTTAGCCGGAGCAGCGCGGCGTGCGGCTGGTCGAACTCGCTGACCCCTTTCATGTAGCCCCACACGTCGAACTCGCTCGGGCTGCGCGCCAGCCTGCCGTCCCGTGCGACCGCCGTGTTGGTGTAGTCGGAGGCGAGGTCGACCGCCTTGCTGAACCAGTACGACGCGTCGAGGTTGAGTCCGGCCCAGTTCGACACCCGCAGCGCGGCCTTGGCGGCGTCGAAGTAGCCGATCGATCCGTTGACCGTGTGGAGCACGTCGAAGTAGCGGAGGTCGGCCCGGCGCCTGTTGATTGTTCGGGTGGTCTGCGGGATGCCCTCGACGGGTCGGGCCCGGTTAGTGTAGCGCTGGTTGAGCAGGCGATGCGAACGGCTCCCCACGTAACCGAGATCCAAGGCCCAGTCTTGCTTCGGCTCGAATGTCCAAGAAAGGTTGTATTGATGGGAGTACGGCGTCGACAGTTCGGGGTCCAGGAGGTAGCGAATGCTGCGAGCGGTCGGGTCCAGATCGGAAGGCGCCAGCTCGGCCAGCGGGTCGATCAGATCCGCCGCGTTGATTACGACGGCCAGGACTCCCGGCGTGTTGAACCGCGACTGCATGAAGGTGGCGTTGAAGAGCTGGCCGTAGTGCAGCCCGTACGCCCCTCGCAGCACGCCGGGCATCCCCGACGGCCTGTAGGCGAATCCGATCGAGGGAGCGAGGTTGTTCCAATCGGAGTCGTACTGGACTTGGCTGAGGTTGTTGATCTCGCCGGGGCTGCCGACCGGCTCGTAGCGCAGGCCGAGTCGGAGGGTCAGTCCGCGCAGGGCCTTCCAAGTGTCCTCCGCGTAGAGCAGGCCCGAGCGGTTCCGAAAGCCGCGGTGCGCGTTTCCGATGGCGAACCGGAACTGGCTCGGCGCGCCGGCCAGCAGGTTTTCCACCGCGTTCCGGCCGAAGTCCGCCCGGAAGCTGAATGTGCCGCGGTGGTTGTTGCTCTCGAATCCGTTGACCTGCTTGAGCAGCGCCTCCGCGCCGGCCGTCAGGCTGTGATCGCCGGCCCGCCGGGAGATGCGCGCTCCGTAGCGGTACAGGTTCTGCACCCTGTCGATCGGCATGCTGCTGCTCGGACCGATGGACTGCAGGATGCGGCTGAAGAGGAAGAACGGACCGAGGGAGGTCTCCTCGGGGACCAGCAGCGAACCGATGCGCTCGTAACCCGCCGTGACATCGGTGACCGTGTAGGGGCTCCACGCCCGGCTCCAGGTGGCGCGCGCGCTGTGATTCTTCGTGGTCGTGTCGGGATTCTGGCCGCCGACCAGCTGGAACGCCTCCACATGCTGCAGGGTCACGCCGTAGCGCAGCGACACCCTTCCGTCCCCCGAGCCCCGGTCGAGCACGGCGCTGGCCCGGTCGTTGCGGATCTTCTGCGGGGCGTTGGTATTCAGCGCCCGCACGTTGATGTCGGTGCGGTTCGGGAGCTCGTCGGGGTAGGCGCCGATGATCCGCTCCACCAAGGCGCGCTTGGCCGGGTCCCGCGCCGTAGGGACCCGCTCGTCGGCGGCCGGGACCAAGACGTTGCCGTTCACCTGCCCGAATAGCCTGCGCTGGCTCCCCTGCAGCGACAGGGCCGCGCCCGCTCCGAGCGGGGTGCCGAACTTGAACCCGTAGTCGTTGGTGCGGGCGGGCCGCACGTCGCCCACCTGGAAGAACGAGCGAGCCGAGACGGCGCTGTTCTGATGGCTCCACGAGACCTGGCCGTTGACGTCGTTCCGAGCGGTCTTCGGTACGTGCAGGCTGGGCTTGGGGGACCCTCCGTATTCGAGCCCGAAATAGGACTGCTCGGCGGCGAATTCCCTGACGATGGTGGCCGTGGCGCCCATCCGGCGCAGGAGTTCCTTCAGGACGTTGTTATCGATCAGCGTCAGCCGGACGTTCTCGTTGCGCCGGGCCTCGCCGGATTCGGTGTCGACCTCGCCTAGCAGGTTGAGGCGGGTCCGATCCGCGACGGCGGCATCGCTCTCCGGCGACGGGCCCTCGGCCGGCTCCCCCGCCCCGCTGGCCGGCTGCTCCTCGGACGGGTCCTGCGCCGGCGCGGTCGCCGCCAAGTATGTTGCTAGGACGATCGCCGCCACTCCGACACGCAGGCAGCCGGCAATGATTGTCCTCGGGTCCACCGCGGTCTCTAGACTATGAACATGATGACACGGCGCGACTGGGTCAGCTCGATTCCGCTGGCCGCGTTGGCGCTGGCCGGGCGGCGGGTGGCAGCCTCCGAAACCGCGATCGACACCGTCGAAGTGTACTCGGCAACGGTAGGGCGGCGCGCTTGGGTGCTGTGCCAGCTGCGCACGTCGGAGGGGCTTGCAGGTCTCGGCGACGCCACCGCCAACGAGGCGTTGCCGCGCCATGGGGCCGCGGTCATGCGTCGGCTCTTCGAGACCGTGCGGGGGCGAAGCCCCTTCGACGTCGAGCGCCTGCGCCGCGCGGCGCTGGCCGAGGTCGCGCGGGCCGCGCCGCGGACCCGCCGGGCCACGGTCTCAGCCTGCTCGGCCGTGGAGCAGAGCATGTGGGACCTGCAGGGCAAGGCGCTCGGTCTCCCCTGCCACGCCCTGTTCGGCGGCAAGCTGCGCGCCAAGATCCGCAACTACGCCAACATCAACCGCATGACCCGCGGCGCGGACCGGACTTCGGAGGGCTTCGCCGCGAACGCCCGGCGCGGAGTCGAGTCGGGCTTCGACGCGCTGAAGCTGGCTCCGTTCGACCACCTGGCCCGGAACGAGCAGGACCCTGACAAGCGTCGGCTCGGCGTCCGGCGCGGGATCGGCTTCGTCCGGGCCGTGCGGGCGGCGATCGGCCCGGAACGCGATCTGCTGATCGACGGCCACGGCCGGTTCGATTCCCGCGGAGCGATCGCGGTCGGCCGCGAACTGAAGAGCTTGGACCTGTATTGGATGGAGGAGATGTGCGAATCCGTCGCCGGCCTCGCCCGCTTCCGCGCTGCATCCAATGTCAGGACGGCGGGCGGCGAGGGCCTCTGGGGCGTTGGAGAGTTCTTTCCGTATATCCGGGCCGGCGCGGTTGACACCGTAATGCCGGACGTGAAGTACTGCGGCGGGATGTACGAGCTCAAGAAGATCGCCGCGATGGCGGAAGGGGCCGGTCTGCGATGCTCTCCGCACGGACCCGCCAGCCCGGTGGGGAACATGGCAGCGGTGCACGTATGCGCGACGATGCCGAACTTCGGCATCCTCGAGCTGGCGTTCGGCGAAGTGCCCTGGCGCAGCGAGGCCGTCATCCCGGCCGAGGACCTGCGCGACGGCTATCTGACCGTCCCGGACCGCCCGGGAATCGGATACGAGATGAACCCGGCGTATTGGGAGCGCTACGAGGCCTGAGCGCCGGGATCACTGGGGGAGCAGGCGCTCGATGGCGGCCTCCAGCACGTGCAGCACCGTGGCGAAGCTGCGCCGGTCGAGCTTGTCCATCGTGTCGTCAGCCGTGTGCCAGTACGAGTTGCCCGGGCCGTAGTCGAAGTCGATCAGATTCAGGCTGGGCACGCCGATCCGCAGGAACGGAACGTGATCGTCCTCGATGTATCCGATGCGATGGCTGAAGACGTCCGCGTAGCTCAAGCCCGCGGCGAGCGACCAGACAGTGCCCCGGAGTTCCGGGTCTGAGTTACCTTCGTAGACCAAGTGCAGGTCCCTGTCGCCGATCATGTCGACGTTGATCAGGGCGCGCACACGCTCGGCCGTTCCGTCGGCCGCCCACTTCCCTGCAAGTCTGCGGCTGCCGTAGGTGTGGTCTCCGTTGCGCCACGCCACAAGGCTCTCCTCGCCGTCGAAGAACACCACCCACACCGGCTGCGGCGGCTGCGCCGCCAAGCGTTCGGCAAGCGCGAGCAGCAGGCCGGCGGAGGATCCGCCGTCGTTGGCGCCCACGAAGCCTTCCTGGCGCAGCGTGTCGTAATGGCCGGAGACGATGACGACCTCGTTCGGTGCGGTCGGCCCGAACCGCGCGACGATGTTCCGCATCGGCACGGCCCCTAGGGGCGTCGCAGCGACGAACTCGTCGATCTCGACTTGGCACGGTAACGACTGAAGTGCCTCGGCGATCATCGCGGTCTGGGCCGCTAGCGCCGGCGAGCCGGCGGGCCGCGGGCCCAGCTCGACGAACTGGCGGGTCCAAGCCAAGGCGCGGTCGCCTGCAAGCAAGTAATCGGCCGGCGGCTGGCCCGTGGGGATGGGCTGGGCGCAGGCGCAAGCCGCGACCAGCGCGGTAGCGAATGCGATGCGGGCGTGGCGTCCCGCGACGTGCGTCCGCGCCGGGCATGTTCGCCTAGGCTCTGGCATGGAACGTACGGAACGCGGCCTAGTCCGCCCGGCGCTGCTCCGGCGGGGGAGCGGGCTCGGCGCGGGTCGCTTCGACCGTTAGAGTCGCACCGGAACCACTCGCTGCCTCCAGCAGGATCAGCGGGAGCGCGACGAGCACTAGCATCGCATAGAGCGCGCTCTTCAGGAGCGCGGTGAACCTGGACTCGACGAGGCCGCGCTGGCGGCGCACGGCCGGGTCAAGGCCGGGCCAGAGGCTGGTCGCGAGCCCCTTGGCGTCGTGACCAGACCAGAAGGTTCTCCACCGAAATGCCCTCAAGCCGCACGTCTCGAGCAGAGATTGGAGCGTCTCGCGGCAGAACATGACCCTGTGCCGGGGAATGTCGAAACCGTTCCAGCGCTGGCCCAGGATCAGCGCCGCCCAGCAGTCGGCGTTGGGCACTCGAAGCAGCAATGTCCCGCCGTCGGCCAGCTCGTCTCCCAAAGCTGCCATGAGCGGTCTCGGCGAGCTAGCTCTCTGCAATACGTCCAGCGCGATGATGGTGGAGTAAGCGCCCGCGCGGGGCCGCATGGCGGCGAGCACGGACAGGGCCTGCGGCTCTGTCCGCATCCGACCAGGTTCCCGCTGCGAGAGAGATTCCAGCCCGGTATACACGACGTTGATGCGCCTTCCGCGCAGGATCCTGACGTGTTCGGCGTCTCGGTCGCTGACGTAGAGCATAGGTCCGGCGTAGCGCGCCTTGGGTCGGATAGAATGCAATTCCCACATCGCGAGCGCGCGTCGCGCGATGCCCGTCCAGGCATCTCGCAGGCCCGGACTCGGATTCTGGCGAGGAATCCGGTCGTCATGGCCCCGCGACCGGCCGCCCCTATGATTGGGATCGAGCCGGAGCAGACCGCAGCGCGAGCATTCGACGATACGGAATTGCTCGGCGGTCGTGCGCAGGATCCAGTCGGATCCGGTGAAGACCGCGGCGCTCGACTCGTCGTCGCAAGCCGGACACATCCGTGCCCGGTCAGCCACGCTTTCGGCGTGCGCCGAAGCCCCAGTCACTGAGCGTCACCCATTCGGCACCGCCAGTCGGTGGCCCTGGTCCCGCCACGACCTAGGCGCAACGGTGTCATGGTGTGTCATGGTGCGGCCGGGAGAGCCAACGGTCCCTAGTCGGCGTCTATCGACGAAGCGGGGCGGAAGGCGGTGTCGGTAGCCTTACGTTACTTGATTCCCGACTTGCGGGGTGTTGTCCGCTTCCCGACTCCCGCCTTGGGCGAGATTCCAAGCGAACGGCCCCTTGACGTCCGGTGCTGGCCAGCCGCTAGGGTCGAGCGTGGCGGCAGCCCCCGTCCTGGGACTTGGCAACGTCCCCGAGGGCAGGCGGAAGACTTCGCTCGACCCGGCGTGAGAATGACACGGCGCAGGTCCCGAGGGTCTGGGCCCGTCGCAACAGCGAGGGCACCCAGCTGCGGGCTCTTGACGTCAGTGCTGGGGCCATCGACACTGGACTTGCTTCCCGCGGTCCGACATCATTCAGATCGGCGGGGGCAGTGACACGACACCGGGGCCGACGTGCCGATTCCCTGCAACTGGAAGCGAAGCGCCGATGCCTCCGGGATCGCGCCACCTAGCCACTCCGGCACTGCTCCGTCCGCGGCGGCGGAGCAGTGAAGGCACGCTCTCCAGCACCGCGTCAGAGCGTGGCCAGCTTGGACCGGAGCTCGCCTTCGCTTCCGCAGCCGTGGACCCCGGCCCGAGCCTCGGCCGAAGGAGTCGTCCGACTCGAGCGATCGGCCCAGCAAAGCCGCGGCCACCTATTTGGCCGTGTCTCGCGCCTCGCTCCCGGCCTCGGACCGGCTCTCGGTCGGCCCCTGTTGCACGGCCTGCGGCGCGGGGCGCTCGAGGTACGCGCGTTGTTGGATCGAAGGGTTGCCTGCTGGCGCGAGGCATGGAGGCTGTGCCGACACGACGCCGAGTCGGCCGGGATCGCCGGGATCCGTCCGGGACGCCGCCGTGGCAAGCCGTGCCGGTCCCGCGGGCGGGGGGCCGCGGCCCAAGAGAGCACGGCCCGCAAGGCGCTCGCGTAGCCCCCGGAAGACCCGAGTTCCCTGACTGCAGCCGTCTTGGAGGACAATCTGGCAGTCACCGAAGGGCACAGCGGCCGGATTCCCGCCACTGACCCAAGTTCATCAATGATCCGGGCGAGTGCCCCTCCGCTTCCGCAAGATGATTCCGCGCTCGCTAGGGGCAGCTGCCGCGGCCACCAGCTGCCCCGCGGGGGTGACCGTGCGGACGCGAGATCACTCGTTTGAACGTTGCGGGGATGATCTCTGCGGGCCCGCCCGCTGGCCCGGCGGGCGGGACACGGCAAAGGCAGCCCAGAGGGAGTCTTCCGAGTTCAGGCCCGTGAGGCTCTTCCTGAACCTAAGAAGGGCGTCCCGCACTCCGAGCGCAAGTCTCGCAATACAAAGCACTTGTGCGTTCTTGTCTGAGACATTGGCGGAGTTTGGCGATCGGGGCGCCCGGCGGTGGCCCCGCGCTGCCGCGGCTTGCTTCCCCTGAGACGAATCCCGGTGCGTCCCTGTCTCGGGCAGTCCGAAGGCATACCGGTGGTAACCGGGGAGATGCGCTCGTCGGCAATCCATGTCGCGTCCCCGAATGCAGCGTCCCAGATGGTCGCCGAGGGGCCCTCGCGAGGGCGCGACGGACTCCCGGGCGGCCGTCGCCTTCCGAGCGGAACCGCGGCAGGAATCGAGCCGCCGGTGGCCAACGTGCCGGGGCGTCTTGCGGAGTCTTGCTGTCGCGGTGCATTCGCCCGGGCACGCCCGCGGCTCCGGGCGAGCCTGGACCGTGTTGGCATTCAGCTGCGGGGATTCCCCGGTGTCGTCCTCGCCGCGAGGTGTCTCGTCGGAATCCTCCCCGATCGAGCCCGCGCCGCGGCAGAGCGGAGTCGTCACGGCCGCGTCTGCGTGGCGACGTTGCCGCAACGGTGTCGGGACGGAGCCGCCCGGGACTGAGGGCCGGCAATTCGGTGACTCTCCTTGACTTTGGCGCTCAGCCTCCGAAATCTCTTACAATAGGATTGGCTCGCGTGCATATGACCATGGTGGGCGAGACACTGCGCCAGGCGAGAATCGCTAGCAACCTGACGATAGAGCAGGTCGCGGAGGTAACGAAGATTCGCCCCAGTGCGCTGATGCTGATCGAGTTCGGCGAGTACGACCAATTGCCTGGTGACTTCTTTCTCTCGAGTTTCGTCCGGCAGTATGCAAATGCTGTCGGCTTGGATGCCGAAGAGACGCTGGCCGCTCTTCGGGCCGAGTTGTCGCAGACCGAGGCGGTTCCGGCGCTTCCTCGGCCTCAAACGACGTCCCAGCCGATCAAGAGTTTGGTCGGCAAGGCCCGGTCGAGGCTTGGAGACAGCGTGCGACAGAACGCCGGAATCCTCGGCACGGTGGCGCTCGCTGCGGCATTGATCGCGGCCGGCTTGGCATGGCTGTTGGGCAGCTACCAGGTGTCGGACCCGATCCAGGCGTCGGCCGGGACCGTGCAGGACTCGCCCGCGGCCGTAGAGCCGACGCCTCCCGTGACGCCGGCGGTGCCTCCCCCGTCCCCGGGTGCGGCCGCCGATTCGGCTACCGGCACCAGCACTGGGCCGGGCACCTCGTTCAGCGTCGCGTTCGTAGCGAAGGGACAGAGCTGGGTACGGACGCTGGCGGACGGAACGACTGAGCGGGAGTCCACGCTGAGGCCCGGCGAGCGGCTCGCGTTCCGAGCGGACTCCCTAGTGCAAGCGACAGTGGGGAATGCCGGCGGCATCGTGTTCGAACTGGACGGTCGGGTGCAGGAGGCGCTAGGCGAGGCGGGCCAGGTTCGCCACTTGCGCATCACCAAGGACGGCTGGACGATCACCCGCGCCAGCGAGTTCTGACACCGCGCGTCCGGGGCGCGAGAGAGCGTCCGGGGCGAGTCGCCGGGTGGCTCTCGGGGAATTCGGCGACGCGTTCCCGATTCGCCCTGACCCAAACGGCAGCTAGGGCATCGCTTCCTTGCTGACGCTGCGCTTCGTGGGCGCGTTCGCCTCTCGCACGCCCGACCGCCTGCGCCTCCCTGTAGAATGACGTTGGAGGCCGCTGCCGGGCCACGTGCGCCGGAACGGGACCCGTTCGTGACAGCCAATCGTCGACAATTCGCTCGCTCCCTCGCGACTGGCAGCGCCGGTCTGGCTGCCGGGGCCGCGTTGGCCGCCGCAGAAACGCCCATGCCGGGCTCCCGCATCCGCGAGGTGGAGGTCCTCCCGATCGCGATTCCGTTCCGCACCACGTTCAAGATCGGCGTCGGGACTGTCGGGGGCGCGGGGAAGCCGGGCAATTACGTCATGGTCCGGGCGCAGACACAGGACGGCCATGTCGGCTGGGGCATGACCACCACGATCCCAGCGTGGTCCTACGAGACGATCGAGGCAGTAGTCGGCACCCTGCGCAACTACCTCGTCCCCTTGGCGGTCGGTCGCACTCCGTTCGAATGGAACGCCTTGAAGCGGGAGATGGATGCGACGATCCGGCCGGCCGTGAGCAACGGAGCACCCTTCGCCAAGAGCGCCTTGGAGATCGCCCTGCTGGACTTGGCCGGCCAGGTCGCGGGCGTGCCCCTGCACCGGCTCTTGGGCGGCAAGCTTCGCGAGACCGTCGAACTCTGCTACGCCGTGAGTATCGACACTCCCGGCGCGATGGCGGAGGAGGTCAGGCGATGGCCGGCCTGTCGCTGCTTCAAGGTCAAGGTGGCCGGGGACGCCCTCGAGGACGTCAAGCGGCTGGAGGCCATCTCGCTGGCCCGGCCGGACATTGATATCTGGCTGGACGCGAACCAGTCGTACCAGCCCATCCAGCTCGAACGCTTCCTCGATGCGCTCCGTGATTTCGATGGCGTGCGCTGCTTCGAGCAGCCCGTTCGCAGCGAGGACTGGATGGGCCTCCGCAGGGCTCGCGAGAAGAGCCCCTATCCCGTGGCGATTGACGAGGGGTGCTTCTCGTCGTTCGACGTGGCCCGGGCGGCCGAGATGAGGGCGGCGGACCTCGTCGTGCTGAAGGTGCCGAAGAGCGGAGGCGTGACCAATTGCGCAAAGAGCGCGGTGGTATCGGAAGCGCACGGCCTTGGGCTGCTCGGGAGCGGGCTCACCGACGGCGGCGTGAGCCTCATGGCGGCGGTTCACCTTTACTCGACGCTCGACCTGCTCCTTCCTCCGGAACTGAATGGTCCGCAGTTCTTGGCGGACCTGCTGACAGACGACATCCAGATGGACGGAGTCAGCGTGATGGTGCCAGAAGCCCCCGGGCTCGGCATCCGCGTGGCCGAAGACCGGGTGAGGGCGAGCCTGCTGCCTATCGGCTGAGCGCTCGGCGGACGGAGCCTCTGCGAGCGCCTCGCCCGGGCCCGTGCTTTTGGAGTCGCATCGCAAGTTCCCTGACTGCAAGGTGTTGCGGTTCAATAATTGCAGTCTGGTCGAGGCGGGTTGGCTGGAATCTCCGGGTGCGGCGGGGCCTCTGCGCGGAACGCCGCCGACCCCGCGGTGCGTCGCAGGTCCCCGACCGTAGCGGGTCTCCGGGTCCGAGGCTGTCGCTGCATCGCGGCGCGTCTCAGTCCGTGCGCTTGGTGCCGCGGGCTGTCCTGAGGGCTTGCCTACGACCTAGGGCGGCTCTTCGACTCCAAGCGAGCCGGGTCGCCGCCCCGTGAGCGCTTCGCTGGGTCGGGGGCCCGGCCTCCTCCGGCCGGGCCGTCGCATCAGCGCTTCCGGACCAAGGTCATCCCGTCGCCGATGTGGATCATGACGCTCTCGACGCGCTCGTCGCGCAGGACGTGATCGTTGAACTCGCGGATCCCGACCGTCTCCGGGTCTTGGTTGGCCGCGTCCATGGCCCAGTTGTGCCACAGGACGTTGTCGAAGGCTAGCAGGGCGTTCCGGCGCATTCTGGGCAGAAGCTCTTCGTAGTAGGCCACGTAGTTGTCCTTGTCGGCATCGACGAAGGCGAAGTCGGCGACCGTGCCCGCCGGTAGTGCTCGCAATGTCCCGAGAGCCGAGCCGATTCGCAGGTCGATGCGATCCGCCACGCCGCAGAGCTCCCAGAAGGGCTTTCCGATGGAGGTCCACTCCTCGTTCAAGTCGCAGCAGAGTAGCGTGCTGCCCTCGGGCAGAGCGGACGCTATACAGGCGGAACTGTAGCCCGTGAACGTCCCGACCTCGATTGCCAGCGTCGGAGCCAGGCAGCTCACGAGCAGGCGCAGCATCGCGCCCTGCTCCTTGGAGACCATCATCCCCGCGTAATCCGGGACTCTCTCGCGAGTTGCGCGCCTCAGGTCCGCGAGAACCGAGTCCTCCGGCGTGCAATTCCGCAGCATGTAGCGGCACAGGTCCTGCGTCAGGGCCGTGATCTTCGCCATAATCCGACTGTAGTCGAGCGGACCGCGCCGTCCCGGGAGCTGCATGGTTCCGCCCGGCGCGGCGGATTCGGGGCGGTGCCCTCGCTGCCGAGGCGTTCGCCCTCGTGCGCCTGACGGGGCGTGGACACCCGAGCCGCGCAATGGCTAGACTAGGACAGGGATGCTGATTCCCGCGCCGTTCGTCGAATTCCTGGCCAAGGAGGTCACCAAGCGCCTCGCCAAACAGGCCTGCTTGATCAAGCACCCTGAGCGAGTCGCGAAGGACTTCGAGGCCATCGTGCTGGACGAGCTGAGCTTGGAGGACGAAATCAACGCCGAGGCGCGCGCGCTGCTGTCGCAGTACAGCGAGTACATGCGCCACCAGGACATCTCGTACTTCGACATGTTCACCAAGGTCAAGCGCAAGATTCTCGCCGAGCGCAAGGTCGTGTCGGCGGCCGCGGACAGCCGCGGCGGCCGCCCGATGAAGCTGTCCCGGGACAAGGTGCTCGAGATCTCGCACAAGATGGCCTCGAAGCTGCCCCGTATCCCCGGCACCCGGCTGAACGGGGGCTGGAACGACACGAGGCTGGAAATCCAACGCCATCTGACCGATATCCTCACGCTGGAACAGAGGTGCGAGAGGCTGGCCAGGCAGAAGATCGCCTCGCAGAAGCGCGACATCGCGGAAGGCAGCGAGGAGTGGCAGGTGCTGCAGCGGTCCTACTACGAGGACGAGCTCAAGAAGTTTGGGGTCCACCTGGCGCGCCACGTGCCGGACGGCCCGGGCTAGGCGCGCCGCGGCCCGAGGAAGTGCGCCGCTGGGCGGTCCGGTGCGTCTGGCTTCCCCATCGCGACCGCCCGCGAAACGCCAGCCATGCCCGATTCCGCCCTAGTCATGAAGTTCGGCGGCACCAGCGTCGGTTCGCCGGATGCGATCACCAGGGCGGCCGGGCTGGTCGCGGCGCAGGCGCGAGGCCGCCCTGTCGCCGTCGTCGTGTCGGCCATGTCGCAAGTGACCAACGAGCTGCTGGCTACCCTGGACGCCGGCGCGCGGGGAGATTCCGCTGAAGTCGAGGGCCGCCTGAGTCACGTCAGGACCCTGCACGTCGGCGCGTGCGAGGCGCTGCTTCCGTCGGAGCGGCGCTTCGCAGTTCTCGAGCGCATCCGGGAGATTCTCGGGGACTTCGAGCGGATCGCGCGGGGGATGCTGCTGCTGAGGGAGCGCCCTCCGCGCTCGGTGGACGAAGCCGCCCCCGTCGGCGAGCGCCTGTCGGCTCTCCTTCTCAGCGAGGTGCTGATCGCGGCCGGGGTGCCGTCCGTGGCTGTCTCGGGCGCGTGCGTGATCGTGACGGACGCGGCGTTCGGCGCGGCCAGCCCCGACTTGGCAGCCACCGAGCGCAGAGCCGCAGATGTCCTGGGCCCGATTCTGGACCGGGGCGCGGTCCCGGTTGTCACTGGCTACAACGGATCGACAAGGGACGGCGTTCCTACCACCTTGGGCCGCGGGGGCTCGGATTTTTCCGCGGCCATCGTCGCGGCCGCCCTCAGGGCGCACGAACTGTGGATCTGGACGGATGTCGACGGCATCCTCAGCTGCGACCCATCCACGGCCCGCGACGCGCGCCTGCTGGCGGAGGCCACCTACAACGAGGCGGCGGAGCTCGCCTACAACGGGGCCAGGGTGCTGCATCCGCGCACCTTGGCGCCGCTGGCCGAGATGGGCATCCCCGTCCGCATCAAGAACAGCTTCAGGCCGGACCGAGCGGGGACCCGCATCTCGCACGACCCGCCCGGCCAGGAGGGAGTTCGCGCGGTCACGTCCCTGTCGGACGTCGTGCTCGTCTCGATCGAGGCGGCGAACGCCTTCCTGTCCGGCGCGCAGCTGATGGCCCGGGCACTGCAGGCCGCGGCCCGCGCCAAGGTCGAAGTCCTGCTCCTCACGCGCTCGAGCTTCCGCCAGAACTTCTGCATGCTCGTCCGCGCCGACGAGGTCGGGGCGGTGCTGCGCGGCCTGCGGGAGGAGCTGGCCATCGAACTCGCCCACGGCTACCTGCGGCCCATCGGCGTGGACCGCAGCGTGGGCTTGCTCGCGGCGGTCGGCGAGGGAATGCGCGGCACCCCCGGGCTGGCCGGCCGGCTCTTTACCGCGATTTCTCGCAAGAACGTGAACATCATCGCGATCGCTCAGGGATCGAGTGAACTCACGATAGCCATCGTGGTGCATCAGGACGACTTGCGGACCGCCGTCGCGGCGATTCACAGCGAGTGCCGACTGGGGCGCGACGCCATGCAGTCGGTCGCCTGAGCGGAGGCTGCGAAGGCGCCCTTGCCTAGCGCCGCGGCGTGCTGCGACCGTCTCGCTGGTATCGCTCCAGCAGAGCCCTCATGGAGCGCACCCGCTCCGGTTCCAGCGTCGCGAGGTTGGTCGTTTGCCGCGGGTCGCGGCGCAGGTTGAACAGCTCGACCTCTTCGTCGTGCGGCACCGCCGATCGGGCGGCGCGGAACCAGCCGGGCTCCTCGTTCGGGCCCCCGCTGTTGCTGTCGCCGGTGGGATTGTCGATGAGCACCCAGTCGCCTTGGCGGATGCCGAACCAGCCCCTCGAGCCGTGGTGGACGGTGGCCTCGCGCACGGGGTATTCCGTCTGCTTGCCCAGCAGGGCGGCGCTCATGTCGTAGCTGTCCTCGGCAGCCAACTCGGGCAGGTCGAGACCGACGATTGCCGCGAGCGTCGCCATCAGGTCGGTCAGGCACAGCACCTCGTCTTGCGTCTCGCCGGCCGGCACCGCTTCCGGCCAGCGCGCTAAGAACGGGACGCGATGGCCGCCCTCCCACAGGTCCCTCTTCACGCCGCGCAGGGACCCCATGCTGAAGTGGGCGTGCTCCTGGATACGGCGGTAGGCGTCGACCTCCGGACCGTTGTCGCTCGTCACGACCAGAAGCGTCTCCCGGTCCGCTCCTGCCCGCTCGACCGCGGCGAGGATCTCTCCCACCGCCCAGTCCACCTCGGAGACGAAGTCGCCGTACAGGCCCGCGGCACTGCCGTCGCTGAAGTCCCGGTTGAGCACTACCGGGCGGTGCGGTGCCAGCGGAGCGAAGTACAGGAACCACGGCTGGCCTGCCGCGGCGGCCCGGGCGATGAAGCCGGTCGCCTCTTCGGTGAATCGAGGCAGCATGCGCTCGAACTCGAAACCCGGCGACTTCGTGCCCGTGTTGTTGCTGGGGCCCATCAGATGCACCGGCAGATGGGTCAGGTCGAACCGCAGGGCCGGCCGCGCAAGCACGGCTCCGTTCTCGGCGAAGGCCCACGCCGGCTTGGCCAGTCCGAACGCATACGTGAAACCGTGCTGCAGCGGCCCGTCCGCCGCTGGCCGGGCCCAATCGATGTTGTCGACGACCTGCTTGCCGGATTCGTCGAGAAGATGCCACCTCCGGCCTAGGTGCCACTTGCCGACCATGGCTGTGCGGTAGCCCTCCTGGCGAAGCATGCCGGCCAGCGTCAGGCGCCCGGCCTCGATGAGCGGCGCTGACGAGCCGTCAAGCACCCCGCGCTTCAGCCGCGTCCGCCACGCGTACCTTCCGGTCAGCAGGCCGTACCGCGTGGGCGTGCAGACGCCGTCTGGCGCGTGGGCGTCCGTGAAGCGGAGCCCCTCGCGGGCGATTCGGTCGAGATTCGGGGTCGGGATCTTGGACTGCGGGTTGTACGCGCCGACATCGCCGTAGCCGAGATCGTCTGTCAGGATCACGGCGACGTTCGGAGCCGCCAAGGTCGGCAGTGCCGGGACGAGCGCTAGGAGGAGCAGCAGCCGGGCCGGCATGCGAACCAGCATAGGACATTGGTGGACAATGAAGCGTAGGTCGGCCGCTCCTTGCCTTTCGAGCTGTACGTCGCCTTGCGCTACCTGCGGGCGAAGCGGAGAGATCGCTTCTTCTCCATCGTCACAGTGCTGTCGGTCGCCGGGGTGGCCGCCGGCGTTGCGGCGCTGGTGATCGCGATGGCGATCAACAACGGCGTTCAAGCCGGGATCAGGGATCACTTGATCGGGGCCAGTTCCCACATCAACCTCGTCGAGCGGAATCCCGAGTACGGGATCTACGGCTACGGGGCTCTCATCGAGAGACTGGCCGGGCTGGACCACGTCGAGGCGGTCGCGCCGACGCTCTACGGGGAGATGATGATCTCTACGCCGATCCGGGCCAAGGGCTGCTTCCTCAAGGGGGTGGACCCTGCCGCGGAGGTTCGGGTTTCGCAGCTGCTCTCGAGGATCGTGGACGGCTCGTTTGAAGCGCTGACCGGCGCGGAGGGCCAGTATCCGGGTATCCTGCTGGGGCGCGGGCTGGCGGACGTCATCGGCGCGCGGGTGTCGACGATCGTAACTGTCCTCAATCCGCAGGGCGAGATGACGCCCCTCGGCCGGATTCCGGCATTCAAGCGCTTCCAAGTGGTGGGCGTGTTCCAGACCGGGTTCTTCGAGCTCGACAACCTTTGGAGCATCTGCCTGCTGCGGGACGCCCAGCGCGCGATGTCCCTGGGCGACGTCGTGAACTCCATCGAGTTCCGCCTGGACGATCTGGAGTCATCGGTGTCGGTCGCCGGGGCGATCGAGGAGTCCGCCGGCGACGAGTTCGCGGCCAGCACTTGGATGGAGCGCAACCGCGCCCTGTTCAACGCCCTAGAGACCGAAAAGCTGCTCACCGCGCTGATTATCGGCATGATCATGCTCGTGGCCGCCCTGAATATCTTGATCTCCCTGGTCATGATGGTGGTCGAGAAGACCAAGGAAATCGCCATTCTGAAGTCGATGGGCACCGGCCTGGGCCAGATTCGGCGGATCTTCATGTGGCAGGGCATCATCATCGGCGTACTCGGCACCGTCATCGGCTTGGCGCTCGGTCATCTCGCCTGCTGGCTGTGCGACCGCTACCGGCTGATCGCTCTTGACGCCGAGGTCTACGGGCTGGAATACGTGCCGTTCGCCCCGAGGGCTCTCGACGCGGTCTTCGTGGCGCTGGCCGCGGTCGCGATCAGCTACGTGATCACGATTTACCCGTCCGGAAACGCCGCGCGGGTCGCGCCGGCCGAGACGCTGCGATACGAGTAGGGCTCTTGCCCGCCCCGGGGGCAGGGCCGACCACCGGCCCTGCCCGCTCGCGGCCGTCCCGCCCGGGCCTGCGACCGGCGTGCAGGCCCGGGGCCGCGGCTAGTCGACCGCTTTCGACGGCGTCGGCGTCGGCGCCGGGGGCGCCGCGCCGCTCCCTCGCCGGAACGAGGGGCCGAGAGGGGCTCCCGCGTTGGGACCGAGTCGGAATCCGAAGGCTTCCCCTCCGTCCGATTCCATGAATCGCTCGGTGTCGGCGCTGAAGGTCGGGATGTCGCTGAGGTACTCGACCTCGGGCACCATCTCCTCGGGAATGTCCTCGCCGGCGATCTTGACGCGCTGGTGGACGCCCAGCCCCGTGCCGGCGGGGATCAGCCGGCCTACGATGACGTTCTCCTTGAGGCCCCGCAGGTGGTCGATCTTCCCCTCCACGGAAGCCTCGGTCAGCACCCGGGTCGTGAGCTGGAAGGACGCGGCCGACACGAAGGACTCCGTCGAGAGCGACGCCTTGGTGATGCCCATCAGCAGCGGGCGGCCCGAAGCGGGCGCGTCGCCCTTGGCGACGGTGGTCTCGTTGGTCTGCCGGAACTTGAACACGTCCACCACGTCGTCCACGAGGAAGTGCGTGTCGCCGACCTGCTCGATCTTGACCCAGCGCATCATCTGGCGCACGATGACCTCGAGGTGCTTGTCATTGATGCCGACGCCCTGGACCCGGTACACCGCCTGGACCTCGTTCACCAAGTAGCGCTGCAGCTCCGTCTCGCCCAGGACCTTGAGGATGTCGTGCGGGTCGCGCGGGCCGTCCATGAGCGCCTCTCCCGCCTTCACGCGCTCGCCCTCCTGCACGTTGATGTGGGCCCCGCGCGGAATGTTGTACTCCCTCGGCTTGACGTCGCCGGAATCTGACCCGCCGACCGCGCCGGCGGGGTGGACGATGACCTTGCGATACCCCTTGCTCAGCCCGCCGTACTGGACCACGCCGTCGATCTCGGAGATCACGGCCGGCTCGCTGGGCTTGCGGGCCTCGAACAGCTCCACCACCCTAGGCAGCCCGCCGGTGATGTCCTTGGTCTTGGTCGTCTCGCGCGGAATCTTCGCGAGCACGTCGCCCGCGTGGATCGGGTCGCCGTCGCGCACCATCAGGTGCGCGTTGGTCGGGATCAGGTAGCTGCGCCTGACCTCGCCGTCCTCGCCGCGGATCTCGATTCGCGGCTCGCGCCGCTCCTCCGGGAAGTCGGTGACGATCCACTGCGACATGCCGGAGACCTCGTCTACCTGCTGGTGCAGCGTCACGCCCACCTGGAGGTCGAAGAAGTGGCAGCGCCCCTCGGACTCGGTGAGGATCGAGAAGGTGAAGGGATCCCACTCCAGCAGCAGCTGCGACTTCTCGACGCGCTCGCCGTCCCTGACGCGCAGCTTGGCGCCGTACATGACCTGGTAGCGCTCGCGCTCGCGGCCCTTGTCGTCCTCGATCGCCAGGAGGCCGTTGCGGTTCATCGCAACGAGCGCGCCTTCCTTGTCCTCGACCGCGTTGACGTCGACGTACTTCGCGACCCCGTGGGACTTCGCCGCCTGCCGCGACTCCTGCCCGACGCGGGTCGCGGTGCCGCCCACGTGGAACGTCCGCATCGTCAGCTGCGTGCCGGGCTCGCCGATGGACTGCGCCGCGATGATGCCCACGGCCTCGCCGCGCTCGACCAAGCGGCCGGTGGCTAGGTTGCGCCCGTAGCACAGCTGGCAGACGCCGCGGACCGTCGCGCAGGTCAGGACCGAGCGGATCCGGACCTTGTCGATGCCGGCCTCCTCGATGTCGGCCGCTAGATCCTCGGTGATTTCCTGATTCGCCGCGACCAGCGTCGTCCCCTCGTGGTCGCGCACGTCGTCGGCGGCCACGCGCCCCACGATGCGGTCGCTGAGCTGCTCGCGAATCTCGCCCGACTCGACCAGAGCCGTGACTTGGATGCCGGCGGCGGTCCCGCAGTCCGTCTCGGTGATGATGACGTCCTGGGCCACGTCCACCAGGCGGCGGGTCAAATAGCCGGAATCGGCCGTCTTCAGGGCGGTGTCGGCCAAGCCCTTGCGCGCGCCGTGCGTCGAGATGAAGTACTGCAGGACGTTCAGGCCCTCGCGGAAGTTGGCCGTGATCGGCGTCTCGATGATCTCGCCCCGCGGCTTGGCCATCAGGCCGCGCATGCCCGACAGCTGCCGGATCTGCTGCTCCGAGCCGCGGGCGCCCGAGTCCGCCATGACGAAGATCGGGTTCAGGCTGCCGCTGGATTTCATGTCCGCGAACATTCGCTCGGACACGTTGTCGGTCAGCTTGGACCAGATCTCAATGATCTTGTTGTAGCGCTCGCCGTGAGTGATCGCGCCGTCCAGGTACTGCTGCTCGACCGTCATCACCTCTTCCTGGGCGGCCCGGACTAGCCGGTCCTTCTGGCCGGGCACGACCATGTCGTCGATGCCGATCGACATGCCCGAGACGGTCGCGAAGAGGAAGCCGAGATCCTTGAGCTGGTCGAGCATCTCGACGGTCTTGGCGCGGCCCAACTTGATGTAGCAGTAGGAGACCAGCTGGCCCAGTCCGCGCTTCTTGATCAGGCCGTTCACGTAGGGCATTTCGTCCGGCAGGCGGTCGTTCAGGATCACCCGGCCGACGGTGGTCTCGAGATGCTGCCGGCGCAGGAAGACCGGCTCGGTCTGTCGGATGTTCTGCGTCCCGGCGACCGCGAGGTCGATGACGGAGCCGTAGTGGAGCAGCCTGATCGGCGTCTGCGTCTCGACCTCCCCCATGTCGTAGGCGAGCAGTACTTCCCTGCGGGAGCCGAAGGCACGCCCCTCGCCGCGGGCCCCGGGGCGGTCCTTGGTCATGTAGTAGATGCCCAGCACCATGTCCTGCGTCGGCGTCGTAATCGGCGATCCGTTGGCCGGCGAGAGGATGTTGTTCGAGCTCAGCATCAGCACGTGCGCCTCGACCTGCGCCTCGGGCGAGAGCGGCACGTGGACCGCCATCTGGTCGCCGTCGAAGTCGGCGTTGAAGGCCGTGCAGACCAGCGGGTGGATCTTGATGGCCTTGCCCTCGACGAGCACCGGCTCGAAGGCCTGGATTCCGAGGCGGTGCAGCGTGGGAGCGCGGTTGAGCAGCACCGGGTGGTCCTGAATGACGTCCTCTAGAATGTCCCAGACGATGGCGTCCTGCTGCTCGACGAGCTCCTTGGCCTGCTTGATCGTCGTGCAGTGGCCGCGCTGCTCGAGGCGCTGGTAGATGAACGGCTTGAACAGCTCGAGGGCCATCTTCTTGGGCAGGCCGCATTGGTGCAGCTTGAGGGTGGGCCCGGCCACGATGACCGACCGGCCCGAGTAGTCCACCCGCTTGCCGAGCAGGTTCTGGCGGAAGCGCCCGCTCTTCCCCTTGAGCGTGTCGGCCAGCGACTTGAGCGGGCGGTTGTTGGCGCCGCGCAGCTGGTGGCCGCGGCGGCCGTTGTCGAACAGCGCGTCGACCGCCTCCTGCAGCATGCGCTTCTCGTTGCGGACGATGACGTCCGGCGCGCGCAGCTCCATCAGCTTGCGCAGCCGGTTGTTACGGTTGATGACTCGCCGGTAGAGGTCGTTCAGGTCGGAGGTCGCGAAGCGGCCTCCGTCCAGGGGCACGAGCGGGCGCAGCTCCGGCGGGATCACCGGGAGGGCGTCGAGAATCATCCATTCCGGCTTGTTGGGGGACTTGTTGAACGCCTCCACGATCTTGAGGCGGCGGGCGTGCTTCTGCCGCTTCTGCATCGAGGTCTCGGTCCGCATCAGCCCCCGGAGCTCCTGCGACAGCTTCGGAATCTCGATCTTCCTGAGGCGCTCCTTGATTCCCTCGGCCCCCATGAGCGCGTGGAACTCGAAGTCGTCCTCGATCTCGAGGCGCCGCTTCTGGTCCTCGCTGAGGACCGCGCCCAGCGGGAGCATCCCCGGATCCTCGGTCTCGACCGTGATGTAGGCCTCGTAGTACAGGACCCGCTCGAGGTCCTTCATCGAGATGTCCAGCAGGAGTCCGATATGGCTGGGCAGCACCTTGAAGTACCACACGTGGGAGCACGGCGCGGCCAGGTCGATGTGGCCGAGGCGCTCCCGTCGCACGCGGCTCAGGGTGACTTCCGTGCCGCATTTCTCGCAGATCACGCCGCGGTGCTTCATGCGCTTGTACTTGCCGCAGAGGCACTCCCAGTCCGCGACCGGCCCGAAGATGGCCGTGCAGAACAAACCGTCCCGCTCGGGCTTGAAGGTCCGGTAGTTGATGGTTTCCGGCTTCTTCACCTCGCCGAACGACCACCCGCGGATCTTCTCCGGCGAGGCGAGGCCGATCCGGATGGCCCCGAAGTCGCTGGCGAGCGGCCCGCGGTTGTATTCCCTGGTGTCGAACAATGCTGTCTCCCTCACGTTTTCGCTGCGGCTTGCCGCCCCGCAGGGCCCGGCGCGCTCGCGTTCCTCCGGCCCGATCCCGCTGCGGCCGACGTCAGTCGGCCGCCAGGGCGGTCTCGATCATGTCGGTCTGCGGCTGGATGAGTTCCACATCCAGGCACAGCGACTGCAGTTCTCGAATCAGCACGTTGAAGGACTCCGGCACGCCCGGCTTCATGACCGACTCGCCCTTGACGATCGATTCGTAGATCTTCGACCGGCCGTACACGTCGTCGGACTTCGCGGTGAGCAGTTCCTGGAGGATGTGCGCCGCGCCGTAGGCCTCCAGAGCCCACACCTCCATCTCGCCGAAGCGCTGCCCGCCGAACTGCGCCTTGCCCCCTAGGGGCTGCTGCGTGATCAGCGAGTAGGGCCCGATCGAGCGGGCGTGGATCTTGTCGTCCACGAGGTGGCTGAGCTTGAGCATGTAGATGATGCCGACGGTGACCTCCTGCTCGAAGGGCTGGCCCGTCACTCCGTCGTAGAGCTTCGTCTTCCCCGAGGGCGGCAGGTCGGCTGCCGTCAGGTGCTCCTTGATGAGCTTCTCGCCGGGCGCTTCGAACACCGGGGCGGCGTACTTGACGCCCAGCTTGTGTCCGGCCCATCCCAGGTGCGTCTCGAGAATCTGGCCGACGTTCATGCGCGAGGGCACGCCGAGCGGGTTGAGGACGATCTCGACCGGCGTCCCGTCCGGCAGGAACGGCATGTCCTCCTCGGGCAGGACGCGCGCGATCACGCCCTTGTTGCCGTGGCGGCCGGCCATCTTGTCCCCCGCCGAGAGCTTGCGCTTCATGGCGACGAACACCTTGACGCTCTTGATCACGCCCGGCGACAGCTCGTCGCCCTTCTTGAGCTTGGAGATCTTCTCGTCGGTGAGCTTCTCGAGGATCTGGATCTGGCGGATGGTCATCTCCTCGATTTGGTCGAGGGCGTGCTTGAAGTCCGGCGACAGGCTCGAGGCGGTCCCCTCTTCCGGGACCCCCTCCGGGGAGACGCGCGCGAGCCGCAGGCGCTTCAGGTCGCGAGACCGCATCTGGTCGAAGTGCTCGCGCGTCAGGGTCTCGCCCGCGCTCGCCATGCGACGGTTGGTCTTGTCGTCGTGCAGGTCGGCCGCCACGGCGAAGCCGTCGAACAGCGCCTCGAGGCGCTCCGCGCGCTGGTCGAACAGGATGCGCTTCTCGTCCTCCAAGTTGCGCTGCAGGCGCTCGATTTCCTCCGCCTCGATCGCCAGCGCCCGGACGTCCTTGTCGATGCCCTTGCGCGAGAACACCTTGGCCCCGACCACGACGCCGGACACTCCCGGAGGGCAGCGCAGCGACGCGTCCTTGACCTCGCCGGCCTTGTCGCCGAAGATGGCCCGCAGCAGCTTCTCCTCGGGAGTGAGCTGCACGTCGCCCTTCGGCACGACCTTCCCCACGAGTATGTCGTCGGGATTCACGCTGGCGCCGATGCGGATCACGCCGCTCTCGTCGAGGTTGCGCAGGAAGCTCTCGGAAATGTTCGGGATGTCGTGGGTGATCTCTTCCGGGCCCAGCTTCGTCTCGCGCGCCTCGACCTCGAACTCCTCGACGTGCAGGGAGGTGTAGTAGTCCTCCTTGACCAGCCTCTCGCTGACTAGGATGGCGTCCTCGAAGTTGTAGCCGCGCCACGGCATGAACGCCACCAGGACGTTGCGCCCCAGCGCTAGCTCCCCGCGGTCCGTGCAGGGCCCGTCCGCCAGGACCTGCCCCTTGACGGCGCGCTCCCCGGCGCGCACGATCGGCTTCTGGTTGATGCAGGTGTTCTGGTTCGAGCGGCGGAACTTGATCAGCTGGTAGATGTCGGCCCCCACCTCGCGCGAGAGCTGCTCCTCGTGGCCCGTGTCCTCGACGCGGACGATGATGCGCTCGGAGTCGACCGAGTCGACGACGCCCGTGCGCTTGCACAGCACCACCGCGCCCGAGTCGCGGGCGGTGATCCGCTCCATGCCCGTGCCCACGATCGGCGAGTCCGCGCACAGCAGCGGCACGGCTTGGCGCTGCATGTTCGATCCCATCAGGGCCCGGTTCGCGTCGTCGTTCTCGAGGAAGGGGATCAGGCTGGCGGCGACCGACACGAGCTGCTTCGGGCTGACGTCGATGTACTGGACCTCGGCCCGGCGCTTGAGCTGGAAGTCGCCGGCCACCCGGCAGTTGGCGTACTCGGGAGCGATGAAGCCGTTGTCGTCGACCGGAATGTTGGCCTGGGCGATGACGTACCGGTCCTCTTCCCAGGCCGACAGGTAGGAGCAGTGCGTCTCCCACACGGCTCCGTGGGCGCCTTCGGCGAGGGCCGCGTTGGCGGCTTCCGCCTCGGAGCGCCGCACGATGTCCCCGGCCCGGAACGGCGTGTCCCCGGCGTAGGTGACGCGCACCTCGTCCAAGACCTGCCCGTTCTCGACCCTGCGGTAGGGGCTCTCGATGAATCCGAACTCGTTGATCCGGGCGAAGCACGACAGCGAGCTGATCAGGCCGATGTTGGGCCCTTCGGGCGTCTCGATCGGGCAGATCCGCCCGTAGTGCGTCGTATGGACGTCGCGCACGTCGAATCCGGCCCGCTCCCGCGAGAGACCGCCCGGCCCCAGCGCGGACAGCCTGCGCTTGTGGGTGATCTCCGACAGGGGGTTGATCTGGTCCATGAACTGCGAGAGCTGGGAGGAGCCGAAGAACTCCCGCACGGCCGCCATCACCGGCTTGGCGTTGATCAGGTCGTGCGGCATGGCGTTGGTCATGTCCAGGAACACCGTCATGCGCTCCTTCATCGCCCGCTCCATGCGCACCAGTCCGATGCGGAACTGGTTCTCCATGAGCTCGCCCACCGCGCGCACCCGGCGGTTGCCGAGGTGGTCGATGTCGTCGGTTGCGCCGATCTTGCGTCGCAGCTTGAACAGGTAGCGGATGGTCGCGTAGAAGTCCGACGGCGAGAGGACGCGGTCGTCCAGCGACGTGGCGCCCACCTCGCCGTGCAGCTTGATGTTGAACTTCATGCGCCCGACGCGCGAGAAGTCGTACTTGCGCGAGTCGAAGAACATGCCGCGGAAGAGCTCCTGGGCGGTCTCCTTGGTGGGAGGGTCGCCCGGGCGCAGCTTGCGGTAGATCTCCAGCAGCGCGTCGTCTACCGTCGTGATCGAGTCCTTGCTCAGGGTTTCGGAGAGCACGTTGCCGCACTCGTCCGATTCCGGGAAGACGACGCCGAAGTCGGTCACGCCCGCGACGGCGATCCGCTCGAGCGCGCCCTCGCTGACGGGCGCGTTCGCCTCGCAGCCGTCGAAGACCTCGCCGCTGTCCCTGTCGAAGACGTCGCTCGCGAACCTGGCTTCCAGCAGGTCCTCGGTCGGGCACGGCAGCTCGGCGATTCCGGCCTCCTTGAGCTGCTGCAGCAGCCGCGGGTTGACCTTGCGGCCCCTGCGGCCGAGAATGCGTCCGCCGGCCTCGACGTTCTCCGCGAGCCGCGTGCCGACCAGGTTGGCGGACACCCGCCGGAACAGGCGCGGCGGGACGGCCCGCGCCGCCGCGGTCGACTCCCCTTCCGGATCTCCCGGAGCCTCCGCCCGGATCGTGTCGACCTTGTAGAACTTGCTCAGGATCTGGGCGTCGTCGGCCAAGCCGAGGGCGCGCAGGAAGACGGTCCCTAGAAACTTCCTCTTGCGGTCGATCCGCACGTGCAGCAGGTTCTTCTGGTCGTACTCGAACTCGACCCAGCTGCCGCGGTAGGGGATGATCTTGCCGAGGAAGTAGCCGGTGCCGCTCGATGACTCGAAGAATACGCCCGGCGAGCGGTGCAGCTGCGACACGATCACGCGCTCCGTGCCGCTGACGATGAACGTGCCTTCGTCCGTCATCAGCGGGATTTCTCCGAAGAAGACCTCCTGCTCCTTGATGTCGCGGATCGACTTCCGGTCGGCCCCTTGGTCCTTTTCGAAGACCGTCAGCTTAATGGTGACCTTCAGCGGCGCCGAGTACGTCATGCTGCGCTCCTGGCACTCGTCCACGTCGTACTTGAGCTTGAGTCCCACCGGGTCGCCGCACTTCTGGCAGAATGTCACGCTGTTCTCGGTGCGGTTGCCGCAGTTTCCGCAGAGCAGGCGGGGCGGCCCCTTGGGGTCGCTGCGGACCGGGGCGTGGCAGTGCTCGCACCGCGTGCGCAGGTGGTGCAGCCCGGTCAGGCTCCCGCACTTGCACTCCCAGTCGCCGATCGAGTAGCTTACGAACTCGAGCCGGCTCATCTCGCGGAAGTCCGCGATCGGGAAGACCGACTTGAAGACAGCCTCCAGGCCGATCTCGTCGCGCTCGCCGGGCAGCAGATCCATTTGCAGGAACCGCTTGTACGAGTCCATCTGCATCTCGATCAGGTTGGGGATCGAGATCGCCGTCCGGATCGTGGAGAAATCGTGCCGCGTGGCGCCCGCAGCGAAGTCGTTCGAGCTTGGAGTAAACTCCTCGTTCACGCCTGCCTCCTCTCGGCCGCTAGGCCGCCCAAATCCGTCGCGACGCGGTCGTGCCCGCCGGCGGGGGGCGCGGGCGCACGGAATCCGGACGCAAGGACACCCCGACCCAGCGCTGTGCTGGAATCAGGACGCACCTCGACCGGCTCAGCGCACCCCGTCTCGGCAAAATCTGCTGTTGCTTGGATCAGCTGCCCGCACCGCCCACGGACAAGCGGACCCGTCCCCGCGACCCGTATGGTACCACAGCGCCCGGTCCGCCTGCAACCGGCCCCGTGTCCGTGCGCGGGGCCGCCGACGCGTTACTGGACCTCGACTTCGGCGCCGACATCGGCCAGCTTGCCCCGGATCTGCTCGGCCTCTTCCTTCGGCACGTTCTCCTTGACGGCCTTGGGAGCGGCGTCGACTAGGTCCTTGGCTTCCTTCAGCCCGAGGCCAGTGACCTCGCGCACGGCCTTGATGACCTTGATCTTCTGCTTGCCGAAGTTCTTCAGCACGACCGTGAATTCGGTCTGCTCCGCGACCTCTTCTTCCTCGCCCGCGTCGGCGGCGGCCGGCGCCGCCGCGACGGCAGCCGCCGCCGAAACGCCGAGGTCCGCCTCGAGCTTCTTGACCAGATCCGCGGCCTCCACCAAGGTCAGCTCCTTGATCGATTCCGCGATCACCGCAATGTCCGCCATGGGATGTACTCCTTTGCCTGTGTTTGCTAATGAAGCGAAGCCTCTTGCCCCGCCGCCTGCCCGGGAATGGTCCCGCGCGGGCTACCCGCTGAACTTCTGCTGCTCAACTCCCTGCTGCAGGGCCGCGGCGATGCTGCGGCCGGGGGCGTTGAGCGTTGCGAGCAGTCGCTGCGCCGGGGAATTGATCAGGAAGAGCAGCTGGGCGTAGATGCCCTCGCGGCCGGGCAGCTTCGAGAGCGCCGTCAGGCCGTCCAAGTCGAGCGCCCTGCCCTCGACGACACCCGCCGAGAACGAAAAGCGGCCCTGCTCCTTGGCGTAGGCGACGAGCCCCTTCAGCGATCCGACCAGATCGTCGCCCGGGAACGCCAGCGCCGTCATCCCGCGCTGGCCCGCCAGCGACTCTTCGAAGGGCGTGCCCTTCGCCGCGAGGTGCGCCAGCCGGTTCGACACGACTCGGTAGCGCCCGCCCAGCGAGCGCAGGATGCCGCGCAGGCGCTGGTCCTCGGCCACGGTCAGCCCTTTGAACTTGCAGATCACCACGGCGCTCGAGCTGTCGAACTCGCGCCGGAGGTGCTCTAGAAGAACTTGCTTGTCCGCCTTGGTCTTCATTGGCCTTCTCCCGCTACGAGCCGAATTCCGCCACGTTCAGCGCGATCGCCGGGCTCATGGTGGAGCAGATCGACGCCTTCATCAGGTAGCGGCCCTTGGCCGCCTGCGGCCTTGCCTTGAGCACGGCCGCGATGAGCGTCTGGGCGTTCTCGGTCAGCTTGCCCCGCTCGAACCCGAGCTTGCCTACCGGGGCGTGGATCACCGCTCCCTTGTCGACGCGGAACTCCACCTTGCCGGCCTTGACTTCCTGCACGGCCCGGGCGACGTCGAAGGTCACGGTGCCGACCTTGGGGTTGGGCATCAGCCCGCGCGGGCCGAGGATCCGGCCCAGCCGCCCGACGAAGCGCATCATGTCGGGGGTGGCCACGCAGGCGTCGAAGCCGAGCCAGCCCTCCTTGGAGATCTTGCGGACGTACTCCTCGCCGCCGGCGAAGTCGGCGCCGGCGGCGAGCGCTTCCTGCACCCTGTTCCCGGAGGCGAACACCAGCACCTTCTTGGAGATGCCCAGACCGTGCGGCAGGACCACCGTGCCCCGGACCATCTGGTCGGCGTGCCGCGGGTCGACGCCGAGGTTCAGATGCACCTCGACCGTCTCGTCGAACTTGGAGAGGCGATGCTCCTGGAGAAACGGAATCGCCTCCGCCAAGGGGTAGGAGCGCTTCTCGATCTTATCCGCTACGGCGCGGTACTTCTTCCCTGCCATATGCCACCTTGGTGCCAGCGACCTGCCGGAGCCTGCCCGGCCCGTCTCCCACGGGGTCCGTTAGATCCCTACTATACCACCCGCACGCCCATGCTGTTCGCAGTTCCCGTGACGCAGGCCATCGCCTGCTCGAGGGTGTAGCAGTTGAGATCGGGCATCTTCTGCTTGGCGATGTCCTCGAGCTGGGCCCGGGTGATCGTTCCGACCTTCTGGCGGTTCGGCTCGCCCGACCCCTTGGCCAGGTCCGCGCTGCGCTTGATCAGCACGGCCGCCGGCGGCGTCTTGGTGAGGAAGTCGTGGGTCCGGTTCTGGTACACCCGGATCACCACGGGGACGATCAGGCCTTCCAGTTCCGGCTTTGAGGTGCGGGCGTTGAACTCCTTGCAGAACTGCATGATGTTCAGCCCGGCCTGCCCGAGGGCGGGGCCCACCGGCGGCGCGGGCGTCGCCTTCCCCGCCATGATTTGCAGCTTGATCTGCTGCTTGACTTGACTCGTCTGGGGCGCTGCCATCGATCTCTGCTCCTGCCTGCGGGCTAGCCCGCCTTCTTGACTTGGAAATACTCGAGCTCGACCGGCGTGCCGCGGCCGAAGATCGTCACCATCACCTTGAGGGTGCTGCGGTCCTCGTTGACCTCCTCGACGGAGCCGGAGAATCCGGTGAACGGCCCGTCGACGATGTCGATGCGGTCGTTGCGCTGGAAGCGCATGCTCGGGCGCGGATGCTCCTTGGAGGACTCCTGGCGGTGCAGAATCTGATTGAGCTCGGACGGCGTCAGCGGCGTCGGGGTCTCCCCTCCGCCCACGAAGCCGGTCACCCGGGGCGTGTTCTTCACGGCATGCCAGACGTTGTCGTCCAGCTCCAGCTCCAGCAGCACGTAGCCCGGGTAGAGCAGGCGCTTGACAGTGACCTTCTTGCCGTTGCGCATCTCGACCACGTCTTCGGTGGGAATGAGAATCTGCCCGAGGCGTTCGGCGATGCCGAGCGCCTCGGCGCGAGTCTCGAGGCTCTCCTTCACCTTGTTCTCGAAGCGCGAGTAGGTGTGGATGATGTACCACTGCAGGTTGCGCTCGCGCGAGGCCTCCTCGGAAGCATCCTGCGCGCCGAGGCCGCCCCCGTTCAGTCCTTCGATTCCCACTGCGGTGTCTCCTCGGCCCGGCTAGACGAACGAGTCGTACAGGACGCGCTGGCCCCATGCCAGGAAGTAGTCGACGACTCCGAAGAACAGGGCGAACGCGAACACGCAGACCAGGACCACGATCGTCGTCGCGCGGACTTGGTCGCGCCCCGGCCACGTAACCAGGCGCACCTCGCGCATGACGCCGTCCACGTAGGTGCGGACGCGCGCCGGCAGGCCCGCCTTCTCTTCCTGCTTCTTCTTCAGTGACTTGGCCATGTGCGTGGTACCTCGCGGAGCGACGGGGCGGGCCGTGCTGGCGCCCGCCTGGACGGAAATGGCAGGGGCGGAGGGAATCGAACCCCCATTGGCGGTTTTGGAGACCGCTGGTTTACCGTTAACCGACGCCCCTGGATGCGATTCCCTTGTTCCAGTTTACTTCATCTCCCGGTGCAACGTGTGCTTGCGCAGGCGCGGCGAGTACTTCATCAGCTCGATGCGCCCCTGCTGCTTGCGCTTGTTCTTGGTCGTGGTGTAGTTCCTGTCCTTGGTGACAGTGCATTGCAGGGTGATGATCTCGCGTGCCATTCGAATCTCCTCGGCCTCTCTACTCGACGATGGCGGAGACGGTGCCGGCGCCGATGGTGCGGCCGCCCTCGCGGATGGCGAAGCGCAGGCCCTGCTCCATGGCGATGGGCACGATCAGCTCCACCTCCAGCTCCACGTTGTCCCCGGGCATGACCATCTCGGTGCCTTCCGGCAGCCGCGCCACGCCCGTCACGTCCGTCGTGCGGAAGTAGAACTGCGGCCGGTAGCCGCTGAAGAACGGCGTGTGCCGCCCGCCCTCGTCCTTCTTCAGCACGTACACCTGCCCCTTGAAGCGCGTGTGCGGCGTGATGCTGCCCGGCTTGGCCACCACCTGCCCGCGCTCCACCGCGTCCTTGTCCAGGCCGCGCGCCAGCAGGCCCACGTTGTCCCCCGCCTGGCCCTGGTCGAGCAGCTTCTTGAACATCTCCACTCCCGTGATCACCTTGCGGTGCGTCGGGCGGATGCCCAGGAACTCCATCTCCGTGCCGACCTTCACCACGCCCCGCTCGACGCGCCCCGTGACCACCGTGCCGCGGCCCGAGATCGAGAAGATGTCCTCGATCGGCATCAGGAAGGGCTTGTCCACGTCGCGCTCCGGCGTCGGGATGTACGCGTCCACCGCCTCCATCAGCTCGTCCACGGCCGGCTCGGCCCGCGCGTCCCCGTCCAGCGCCCGCAGCGCCGACACGCGCACCACCGGCACGTCGTCGCCGGGGAAGTCGTACTCGGAGAGCAGCTCGCGCACCTCCAGCTCCACCAGCTCCAGCAGCTCCTCGTCGTCCACCATGTCGACCTTGTTCAGGGCCACCACGATGTACGGCACGCCCACCTGGCGCGCCAGCAGGATGTGCTCGCGCGTCTGCGGCATGGGGCCGTCCGTGGCCGCCACCACCAGGATCGCCCCGTCCATCTGGGCCGCCCCGGTGATCATGTTCTTGATGTAGTCGGCATGCCCCGGGCAGTCCACGTGGGCGTAGTGCCGGCTGGCCGTCTGGTACTCCACGTGCGCGGTGGCGATGGTGATGCCGCGCTCGCGCTCCTCGGGCGCGTTGTCGATCGAGTCGAAAGTGCGCACCTCGTTGCTGGGGTCGTGCTTGGACAGCACGCGCGTGATCGCCGCCGTCAGCGTCGTCTTGCCGTGGTCGATGTGCCCGATCGTGCCCACGTTCACGTGCGGCTTCGAGCGGTCGAACTTCTGCTTCGCCATCGTCTTCCTGTGTCCTCTTGCGCTGTGTTCCGAGGGGTTGAGTCGCAGGGCCACCGGCACCTGGTGGACGGGGAAGGATTCGAACCTTCGAAGGGCGTAGCCCGACAGATTTACAGTCTGTTGCCTTTGACCGCTCGGCCACCCGTCCGGTATGCGATGCTATCGGTGCCTGTCCCTCGTGGAATCCTATGAGCACCGGCGGGTTCCCGCGGACTAGCCGCCTCCAACCGAGGCGGCACCGGCCCGCAGCCTGCGCGGTGCGGCAACTGCCTTCATTGTAGCCCAGCGCCGAGCAGGGGTGCAAGTCGGAACTGCCGGGACCCTGCCCTGCGAGCCGATTCGGTGCGGGCCCTTCCTCCCGACAAGACGCAGGATCTTGGTGCCGGCCTGCCTCACGCGCGCCCGGAAGGGCGTCTGCGGCCTCTCGCGCTGCCGCGTGTCGATCGAGTGAGCCCGCCGGGCCCAAGCGCGCCAATTGGCGGAAGCGCCGCCGAGTCGGTACGACGCGGCGGCAGGCCAAGCGAGATGGTGCGGTGCGCGCCGACGGTGGTCCCGAGCCAGCTTGCCGCGGAATCGCCTCGGGCGCCGCCGTCGCAGCGCGGATTGGAGAGCTGCACCGGCCTGCGGACCGGCTGCTCGCTCTCAGCCGACCGCAACCGCTCTCGTCGAATTGCATCGCCCGCGCCGCCAGCAGACTGGGGCTGGGTGGGCGGCATGCGGCGCGACGGCCGCGCTCCGGGTGCAACGGTCGGATTCTCGCCGGTCGGCGCTGAACCGCCGGGCGGGTTGGCAGGATCGCCCCGGCTTTCCCGCGGAAGGCCTAGGGCGGACTGCGGGATGCATCTCGGCAGCGCGGCCGATTGCGGCCGGAGCCGGTCCGGGCCCGCCTTGCCTGCATAATGTGGCTCGGCGTGCCGTACGCAAATTGTTTCACGTGAAACAATCACAACACGAACAAATGACGTATCTCGCGGGCGATGCTTGCAACCTGCCCCATGACGGGCCTCGCCCGTATGGGCGGAACTCCCCGAGCGATACCCGACGGGTCGCACCTGTCTGGCGGTCGGGTCGCCGAGGCGCGTCGCAGCGCGGCATCAAGGAACGGTGCTCGAGTCCTGCCGGCGCTAGGCAGGCTGTGGCGCGAGGCCAGCCAACCCGGCGCCGCGGCCCCGGCCAGCCTGTCGCCCGTCGCGCAACTGGGCAGCGGCGGTCCCTCCGCCCCTTCAGGATCGGCTCCGGGTGCGGCGGCCGCTCGAGTTGCAGCCGGGATGGTCGGGCGCGAGGCGGAGAGGCTGGCGACGGACTTGCGTCGGCTGCCCTTGTCCGCGAGCTAATCCTGGCGGCGGAGGACGGGTCGTGGCGGGCGGAACGGTCGGGAAGGGATTCCCGGTCGAATCCGGAACCGCAGGCTTCCGCGGATGCTTCGGAAGACGCCCGCTGCTTCGACGCTCATCCGGAGTCAACGCCGCACCTGGCCGCCGTTCTGCGTGCTGGAGGGATGCGCCGGTCCTCGGAACGCTCGCGCGCTGGCCCGCCTTCTCGGGGGCCGGTGGAGGCCTTCCGCGGCGCCCCGGGGCCACCGCCGAATCAGATTCGCGGGCTAACTGCTTCGAGCGTGCCCAACTGCCCGAGCCGGTTCCTGGCCCCGCTCCCCACGATGTCGGCACCATCGGTCGCGCCGCTGCGCTGCTCTACTCCGCCCGGCTCGGAGCTTGCGCCTCGAGAAGCTCGAGCAAGAGGTCGTCCTCGGTGCATCCGTCGGCGTGCGCATCGAAGTTGAGAATGATGCGATGCCGCAGCGAGGGCAGCGCCAGCGTCCGGATGTCGTCGGTGCTGACGTGCAGGCGCCCCTGCATCAGCGCCCTGACCCTGCCGCAGAACACGAGGGCCTGCGCCCCGCGCGGAGAGCTGCCGTAGCGGATGTATTTCCGGGCGAGCGCGTTCGCCGCGCCCTGCCGCGGCTGCGTAGCCAGGACGAGGCTGATGGCGTAGTCTCGCACGTGGGGCGCGACGAGCATTTCCGACGCCATCGCCCGCAACTCGAGAATCTCGTCCCGGTCCAGAATGGCTTCCACACGCGGCTTGACCGGCACCGCCGTCCGCTCGACAATGGCCGTCAACTCGTCGCGCTCGGGGTACTCGACTAGGATCTTCAGCAGGAAACGGTCCAGCTGCGCCTCCGGCAGGGGGTAGGTGCCTTCCATCTCCAGCGGGTTCTGCGTGGCCATGACGAGGAACGGCTCGTCCAGCGAGTGGGTGGTCGTGCCGCTCGTCACCGTCTTCTCCTGCATCGCTTCCAGCAGGGCCGATTGCGTGCGTGGCGTGGCGCGGTTGATCTCGTCAGCCAGGACGAGATGGGCGAACACCGGGCCTCGCTCGAAGCGCAGGGACTTCACCCCGACCTCGTTCGCGTCCATCACCGCGCTGCCCAGAATGTCCGCGGGCATCAGGTCGGGAGTGAACTGGATGCGCGAGTAGTCAAGATGCAGGGCTTGGCCGAGCGTCCGCAGGAGCGTCGTCTTTCCGAGGCCGGGAACGCCCTCCAGCAGCACGTGCCCGCCGGCTAGGAGAGCGTTCAGCACGCCGTCCACGACCTGCTCGTGCCCCACTATGACTCTGTGGATCTCTCTACGGATCCTGTCGATCCGCTCGGTGGCGGATTGGACCACCGACTCTGTGCCGATCATCTATTCAGCATTCCTTCTGAGTGTCTCGAAATAGTTGCGGATGTAGGTCCGATAGGGTGCCGGGATCTCGTCCCTGCTGATCGTGCCCCCGCCGTCCGCATGCGTCGTTGACCGCTGGTTGTATGGCACGCTGGCGTGCTGCTCCGCCAGCCGCGTCTCGATCGTGACCTCGCCGGTCATGTTCTCGGCGCGCTCCATGTAGAGTTCCTCGAGCGCTCCGAGGACCTCCAACTGCTCGGCCTCGGCAAGTTCCTTGGAGCCGTCGCTGGTCCCGGCAGCCGATGCGTTCTCGCTGCTGCTGCTGTCCCCGGTGCTGTCCTCGCCGCCGGTGTTCCCCACCGACGCCGATTCGGCTGCCTCTTGGCCGGGCTCGCCCCCCTCCATGCTCGCGCTGCCGGACTCCGACGCCATCTCCGGGTCGCCGGCCTCGGCCGGGTCGCCGGCCGACTGGGCTTGCTCGCTGGTGCCGCTTCCCTGTTCCTTGCCGGCCGCCGAGTCCGCGCTCTCGACCGAGGCCATGTCCAGCGTCTGCAGCATGTTGTCGAAGGCTTCCTTGAGCTTGTCGAGGAGACTCTGGGCCTCCTCGTTCCAACCGTCGCCTTCCGGATCGGGCGGCACTTCGGCGTCCTCCCCCGCAGCGGATCCGGCCTCGGCCCGGTCCCCCTGCACGGACGGGTCCTCCCCCAGCGCGTCGATGCCGGGCTCCTCCAGCGGCACCGTGATCAAGCCCTCCACCTCCGGCATCTCGTCCGAATCGGAGGGCGGGTCCTCGTATTCCTCGGCGGCCAGCCGGGTGTCGCTTCCCTCGGAGGTGCCCGCGGGAGGTGCCTCGAGCTCCTCCTCGGACGCATTCTCGGCGTCGGCCTGCTCGTCGATCAGGGCCGCTCGATCAAGCTCGGCGGGCGGCCGCTGGGGCGGGAATCCGAACAGCGACGACATCAGCAGAGACGCCAGCGGCGGCTCGAACGACACCGCCGGCTGCAGGCTCACGCGCAGGCCGAGCAGCAGCGCGGCGACCCCCACCAGCGCAATGGCCGCGCGCCGCGTCACGGGTATCGCTCGGGGGAAGATTGCCGCGGGCCGCAGGCCCGCGGCCGACCGGACGGCCTGCTCGTACTGCGATGCCGCGACCGGGCGCGCGACGGGCCCGCCGGGTGCCGAGCGGAAGTAGTAGGCCGTGGAGATCTGGTCGAGCAAATCTTCCCGCTCGTCGATGATCTGGGCTACCGCGTAGGGGCCGGGCACGCCGGTTTTCCACCGCTGGACGGCCAGCCAAGCTCCGAGGGCCGCCGCCAAGGGCAGCATCGCGACAGGCACGTAGCGCGTGCCCATCAGGAGCAAGGCGCAAGCTCCGGCGAGCAGGACAGCGAGCCCTAGAAAGCCTTCCTGCCAGCGAATATGGGCCGCGACCCGCCCGCGGCAGTGGCGCACGAGCGTCTCTACGAGACCGGAACTGGCGTCTAATTCGGGCATTGCCGAGAAAACCGGCGCAAGAATCGATTATATGTTCCCGGCGCCTCTGCGACGCAGCCCGCCGTGCCGCCGGGAATGCCCCGTCAGTATCGCTACACTACGCTACGTTCGTCTATCACGAGCGGCATTCGGTGCGCGGACTGGCGGTATTGCTGGCGTTGGCCACGCTCCTGGCCGTCGTTCCGACGGCTGTTGCCCAGGGCGACCCGGCGGAATCGCTCGCCGAGGCGCTGGCGGCGCTGCGTGGAGGGGATGCCGCGGGGGCTGCTGGCACTGCCACCACGGTTCTGCAGCGGGAGGGTCCGCCGGACCCAACGGCCCTGTGGATCCGGGGCAATGCCCGCGAGCGGCTCGAGGAGTACGCCGGGGCGGCGGCCGACTTCGACCGGCTCGCGCACCTGGAACCGAGCGAGCCGGGAATATTGGTTGCGCTGGGCGGGGCTCGATTCAAGGCCGGCGATATGGAGGGATCGATCGAGGCCTTCGACGCAGCCGCGCAACTGGACGAGAGCCTCGCCGCGCAGCTGTGGCAGCGCGGGATCTCCCACTACTACTCGCGACGGCTCGACGACTGCGTGAGGCAGTTCGAGATCCATCGCACGGTCAACCCCCAGGACGTGGAGAATTCGGTCTGGCACTTCCTCTGCGTCGCCGCTCGGGACGGATTCGAGAGGGCCCGCTCGGCCCTGATTCCGGTCGGCCGGGACGGCCGCGTCCCCATGAGGGAGGTCTTCAGGCTGTTCTCCGGAGAGGGCTCGGCGGCCGATGTCCTGCGGGCCGCGGAAAAGGCGGGTGGGACCGGGAGCCCCCTGTTCTACGCACACCTTTACTTGGGGCTGTACCACGAGGCGTTCGGGAACACGGCACTGTCCGCCCGGCATGTCGGAAGGGCGGTCGATGTCAGGATGCCCGGGAATTACATGTGGCAGGTTGCCAGAGTTCACCGCGAGCTGCGTGCCGCCGGTGACTAGAGTGCCGCCGCCGGGGCATGGGAGCTCATCCGGCCAGGGCTCGCGACACGCTGGCGGAATGGATCCGCCCGAATGGCCCGCAGGGCGGTCGGCCGCCTGGGGGTCGTTCCGCGTTCTCGCAGCCGCCGTGACATAGACTCAAGGGCGGGGCGGCCGGCGGCGCCGTTCGCGGGAAACGTGTGAACCGAGCGACACCGCAGCTTCGGGACGCGGAACCGGGGCTCGATCAGGGTTCGGAGGTGGTGTTCGAAGTCGCGGGCGTCACGAAGGTCTACGAGATGGGCGCCGTGAAGGTCCACGCCCTGCGGGGCGTCGATCTGCGCCTGCGCGCGTCGGAATTCATTGTCCTCCTGGGACCTTCGGGCAGCGGGAAGTCGACCTTGCTGAACATCCTCGGGGGCTTGGACACGCCGACGGCGGGGCGCGTGACCTATCGCGGGCGCGACCTGAGCGGGGCCGACGACGCGACCCGGACCGCGTACCGCCGCTCGCACGTCGGCTTCGTCTTCCAGTTCTACAACCTGATCCCGAGCCTGACCGCAAGGGAGAACGTCGCTCTCGTAACCGAGATCGCGCGCGATCCCATGCCCCCGGCGGACGCGCTGCAGATCGTGGGACTCGGAGAGCGCATGAATCACTTCCCCGCCCAGATGTCGGGGGGCGAGCAGCAGCGCGTCGCGATCGCTCGCGCGATCGCCAAGCGGCCGGAGGTGCTCCTGTGCGACGAGCCCACGGGCGCGCTGGACATCTCGACCGGCGTGGTAGTGCTCGAGGCCATCGAGCGGATCAACCTGGAGCTCGGCACCGCGACCGCCGTGATCACGCACAACGCGGCGGTGGCGGCGATCGCCGACCGCGTGGTGCAGCTGTCGGACGGGCGCATCGTGGCCGACCGGGCGAACGGCGAGAAGATTCCGGCCAGCCAACTCAGCTGGTAGCCCATGCTGGCCCTGAATCGCAAGCTGTTCCGCGACCTCTGGCGCATCAAGGGCCAGGCGGCGGCCATCAGCATGGTCATAGCGGTCGGGGTGCTGATGTTCATCATGTACCTGTCCGCGTTCGATTCGCTGCACCTGACGCGGGACGCCTACTACGAGCGGCAGCGGTTCGCCCACGTGTTCGCGTCGCTGAAGCGCGCGCCGCTCGCACTCGCCAGCCGGATCGCGAGCATTCCGGGCGTGTCGCAGGCGGAAACCCGGACCGTGGTCGACGTCACCTTGGACGTGGAGGGCATGCCCGAGCCGGCCACGGGGCGGCTGGTGTCGATTCCGGGCCGCCGCCGGGACATGCTTAACGACATCGCCCTGCGGGACGGTCGCTACATCGAACCGGGCCGCCCCGACGAGGTGATCGCCAGCGAGGGCTTCGCGCAGGCCCACGGCCTGCGGCCGGGCGACTCGGTGCGGGCCATTCTGAACGGCCGCCGGCGCGAGCTGGAAGTCGTGGGCATCGGGCTGTCGCCCGAGTACGTCTACACCATCCGGCCGGGGGACCTCGTGCCCGACGACTCGCGGTTCGGCATCTTCTGGATGGAGCGGCGGGCTCTCGCGGCGGCCTTCGACATGGAGGGCGGGTTCAACGATGCCGCGCTCCTGCTGATGCCGGGCGCGGCGGAGGGCGACGTGATTCGCGACCTGGACGAGCTGCTGCGGCCGTACGGCGGGTGGGGCGCGATTCCGCGTGCCCTCCAGCTGTCGCACTGGTCCGTGGACAACGAGCTCAAGGGACTGCAGGGAGCGGGAATCGCCGTCCCGCTGGTCTTCCTCGGCGTCGCGGCCTTCCTCTTGCACGTCGTCCTGCGGCGCATCGTCGCGGTGCAGCGGGAGCAGATCGCGACGCTCAAGGCGGTCGGCTACTCGAACCGCAGCCTCGCGTTCCACTACACGTGGTGGGGGCTGGCGATCAGCCTTGCCGGGACCTTCGCCGGCACTGTCGGGGGAGCGCTGCTCGGGCGGGAGATGCTCGGCATGTACAACGAGTTCTTCCGCTTCCCCGCCCTCGAATACCGGCTGCAGCCGGACGTGGTCGCCGGCGCGGTCGTTATCGGCATCGTGGCCGCCATTTTCGGCGCGACTTCAGCGGTGCGGGAGGCCGTGCGGCTCCAGCCCGCCGAGGCGATGCGGCCCGAGCCGCCCGCCAGGTACCGGGTCAGCTTGGTCGAGCGGGCGGGCCTGCAGGCGCTGCTCTCCCAGCCGGCCCGCATCATCCTGCGCAACATCGAGCGGCAGCCCGCGCGCTCGGTGATCGCGATCGGAGGAATCGCCTGCTCCCTCGCCGTGCTGATCGTCGGGACGTTCATGATCGACTCGCTCGACGTGATGATGGACGTCCAGTTCCGCCTGGCCCAGCGCCAGGACATGCAGCTGACGTTCGTGGAGGCCGTCTCGCCGGGAGCGATCCACTCGCTGGCCCGCATGCCCGGGGTGTTCGGGGCGGAGCCGCTGCGCAGCGTTCCAGTCCGGATCCGGTCCGGCAGCACGGCGCGCCAGGCGTCGGTGAGCGGGCTGTCGGAGGGCGGCCGCCTGTTTCGCGTCATCGACGTCGAGAGCGGGAGGCAGGTCCCTCTGCCGGGCGACGGGTTGATCCTCACGTCGAGCCTCGCCAAGGTTCTGGGCGTCGGCCCGGGCGACACCGTCACGGTCGAGGTCCTGGTCGGCCGCCGACGGGTCGAAGACTTGTCCGTCCGAGGCGTCGTGAACCAGTACATGGGGCAGGCCGCGTACATGGAGATCGACGCCGTCCGGCGGCTGATGCGAGAAGGGCCGACGCTCTCCGGCGGCTTTCTCGCTGTTGACACCGCGCAGCTGCCCGCCCTGTTCCGGGCCGTGAAGGAGACCCCGGCGATCGCCGGCAGCGGCTTGAAGGGTGCCGCCTTGGAGGCGTTTACCGAGACCTTCGCCGAGAACATCGGCATCATGATCTTCTTCAACGTGCTGTTCGCCTCGGTCATCGCGTTCGGAGTGGTGTACAACGCCGCCCGGGTCTCGCTCGCCGAGCGCAGCCGGGAATTGGCCAGCCTGCGGGTGATGGGCTTCACGCGAGGCGAGATCTCCTCGATCCTGCTGGGCGAGCTCGGCGTGCTAACGTTTCTTGCGCTACCTTTGGGCATGCTGCTCGGGTACGGCCTTTCGGGCGTGCTGGTCACGGCCTTCGAGACCGAGCTGTACACGATCCCGTTCAGCGCGTCGCCCCGCACGTACGCGCTGTGCGCCGTAGCCGTCCTAGCCGCTGCCGCATTCTCCGGACTGCTCGTCCGCAGGAAGCTCGACCATCTCGATCTGATGGAAGTCCTCAAGTCGAAGGAATAGGTTATGAAGCTCCGGCCGACTCGGATTCTCGTCTGGCTGGCTCTGGCAGGAGCCGCGGCGGCCCTGTATGTGGCTCTCCAGCCGCAGCCGCTGGAGGTAGACTTCGTCTCGGCCGTGCGAGGGCGGTTGCGGGTCACCCTCAGCGAAGAGGGCCAGACGCGCGTGCGGGACCGCTACGTGGTTTCCGCGCCGCTGGCCGGCCGGGTGCTTAGAATCGAGCACGAGCCGGGGGATCGAGTCGTTGCGGGATCCACCGTGCTGGCTAGGTTCCAGCCCTCGTCGCCGGGATTCCTCGACTCGCGCACGCTGGCCGAGGCCCGGGCGCTTGTCGCGGCGAGCGAGGCCTCCGTGGCGCGAGCCAGGGTCGCGTTGGATCTCGAGCTGGCCGAGAGGCATCACGCGGAGGTCGAGTTCCAGAGGATGGAGCGTCTCCACCGGGAAGGGCTGCTCGCGGACGATCGGCTGGCAGCGGCGCGCCTGCGAGCCGAGACCTCCCGCGAGGCGGTCCGCGCCGCCGAGTCGAGCATCGGCGTGGCCGAAGCGGAGCTCGCCCAGGCGAAGACCAGCCTGATCCAGGCCGGAGCGTCGCCCGTCTCCGATAGCGAGGTGATCCTGCTGCGGTCCCCGATCAGCGGCGTCGTCCTGCAGCGGCTGCGGGAGAGCGAGTCCGTCGTGGCCGCGGGCGAGCCGCTCTTGGAGATCGCCGATCCCGAGAAGCTGGAGGTCGTCTCGGACATGCTCTCCGCCGATGCCGTGCAGATCTCCGAAGGGGACGAGGCTCTCATCGAGCAGTGGGGCGGCGAGAGAGTGCTGCGCGGCAGGGTTCGCCGCGTGGAGCCGTTCGGCTTCACGAAGATCTCCGCGCTAGGTGTCGAGGAGCAGAGGGTCAACGTCATCGTGGACTTCGACGACGTGCGCGACGCCTGGGAGGCTCTCGGCGACGGGTACCGGGTCGAGATCTCGGTGGTGATCTGGGAGGAGGACGACGTCCTGAAGGTGCCCTCGAGCAGTCTATTCCGCCACGGCGAGGAATGGGCGGTGTACACGGCGGACAACCTCGCGCAGGCGACCCTCCGGAATGTCGGGATCGGTCGCAGGAACGCTCGCGAGGCGGAGGTTCTGGCCGGGCTGCGGGCGGGCGAGCGCGTGATCGCCTACCCGGGCGACCGGATCGAGGTGGGCGTCGAGGTGGTCGCTCGCAGCGAGTGACGCGGCCAGGCCTCGCGGTCTTCGCCCGGGACGCGTGCGCTACACTACCTAGAAAGCAGCCGAGGCAGTCGCCGCCCTGCCCGGTTTCGCCGCCTACCGTCGCCGAACGTGGCGGCATCGAGTTTCTGGGCCGTTCTAGGGCCTTCGCGTTCGCCGCCAGTCTTCCAGCCCCGCCCCCGGGACGCGCGCAGATTCAGGTTAGTCCCGATGTTCGTCCGCAAGAGCCGCCTGCTCACGCCCGGGCCGACTCCGCTCCTGCCTGCGGCTGTGACGGCGATGGCGGCCGCGGACCTGCACCATCGCACGAGCGCCTTCAGGTCGATATACAGCGGTGTCATCGAGGACCTCCACTACTTCATGGGCACGGACAACGGCATCGCGCTCTTCGCGTCGTCCGGAAGCGGCGCCATGGAGGCCGCCGTCTCGAACCTCTTCTCGCCGGGGGACAAGGCCGTCGTCTGCGTCGCGGGTAAGTTCGGAGAGCGCTGGCTGCAGATCGCCCGGGCGTTCGGACTGGACTCGGTGGCCGTGGCCAAGCCGTACGGCGAGTCCGTCGCGCCGGAGGATGTCGAGATCGCCCTGCGTCGGCATCCCGACGCCCGGGGCGTGTTCGTTCAGGCTACGGAATCTTCGACCGGCGTATCGCACGACGTCGAGGCCATGGGGCGCCTCGTGGCCGCGACGGACGCGATCATGGTGGTGGATGCCATCACCGGGCTCGGGAGCAGCGCCATTCGTGTGGATGAGTGGGGCTTGGACGTGGTGATCGGAGGGTCGCAGAAGGCCTTGATGGTGCCTCCCGGGCTGGCCTATTGCTCGGTGAGCGAGAAGGCGCTGCGCAGGGGCGCCCTCGCGAAGAACCCCAGCTTCTACTTCAACCTGCGCAGGCATATCGATGCCGGGCCGAAGGGCGATTCTCCGTGGACGCCCGCATCCTCGCTTGTGCTGGGGCTGGCCGAATCGCTGCGCTACGTCCGGAAGATCGGAAAGGACCGGCTCGTTCGCAACGCCCAGCTCCTCGCCCAGGCGACGAGGGACGCCGCGGCGGCGGTCGGGCTGGAGCTGTTCGCGCGCGACGCTATTCCCGCGGGTGCCGTCACGGCGATCCGGGCTCCGGATGGTATCGACTCGGGACGGATCGTGCGCGGCTTCAGGACGCTTTTCGAGTCGATCATCGCGAACGGCCAGGGATCGATGAAGGGGCACATTTTCCGGTTCGCCCACTTGGGCTATTTCGATTTCCATGACCTGTTCGCGACCGTCGCGGAACTCGAGCTGATCCTGCGAATGCTCGGGCGGGAGGTCGAGCCGGGCAGCGGCGTGCGGGCCGCTCAAGCGGTCTACCTCAGCGCGTTGGAGGCGGAGCCGGGATGGCAGCTGTGAAGATTCTCGTCGCTGACGCGATAGACCGAGCGGCAATCGATCTCCTGAAGGCGGAAGCGTCGTTCGATGTCGTCGTCTCCAATCCCAGCGAATTCGGCTCGCATCTGGAGGGTGCCGAGGCTCTGATCGTCCGGAGCGCGGTCAAGGTTACCAAGGACGTGCTGGAATGCGCCCCGAGCCTGAGGGTGGTCGGCCGGGCCGGCGTCGGGGTCGACAACATCGACTGCGACGCGGCGACGGAGCGCGGGGTGGTCGTGATGAACACGCCGGGCGGCAACGCCATCTCGGTGGCCGAGCACACATGGGCGCTGATTCTGTCGCTCGCGCGATCGGTGCCGGCCGCAAGCGCGTCGACCAAGGCCGGGAGCTGGGACCGGAGGAAGTACCAAGGCAACGAGGTGCAGGGCAAGACGCTCGGCATCATTGGTTTGGGCAGCATCGGGCGGCAGGTTGCGCGCCGGGCCAAGCCCTTCGGAATGGAGGTCGTCGCCTACGATCCCTTCGTATCCAGCGACGCGGCCAAGGACTGCGGCGTCGAGCTGGTCGATTTCGATCCGCTCCTAGCGCGTTCCGACTACATCACCCTGCACCTCTCGCTGACGGCCGAGACGTCCCGGCTCATCAACGCCGAGGCGATCTCGCGGATGAAGAACGGCGTGCGGATCGTGAACTGCGCGCGCGGCCCGCTGATCGACGAGGAGGCGCTCGCGGTCGCGCTCGCATCGAACAAGGTCGGAGGCGTGGCGCTCGATGTCTACGAGCGCGAACCCCCCGCGAACGCGGCCTTGCTGCAGCACGAAAACATGGTCGCGACGCCGCATATCGGCGGCTCGACCGCGGAAGCGCAAGTCAAGGTCGGAATCGACATCGCGGTGCAGGTGCGGGAGTACTTGCTGTCGGGGGTTGTCGTGAATGCAGTGAACACCCCGTCCGTGAGCGCCGACCAGTACCGGCGTCTGGCCCCGTACCTGCAGCTCGCCGAGCGTCTCGGATCCTTCGTCGCGCAGACATCCCTCGGGCGGCCGGTTCGCGTCAAGATCACGTATTCGGGCGATTTCGGAGAGAACGATGCGACGATTATTCGCAACGCGGCTCTCAGCGGCCTGCTCAATTGCTTCCTCTCGCAGAAGGCCAACCTCGTCAATGCCTCGCAGATCGCACGAGATCGGGCGATCGGCGTGAGCGAAGTGCGACGCGGGCGCACGCACTTCAGCGATTCGATCAAGCTCGGACTGAAGACGGAGGAGTTGGAACGCTCGGTCGAAGGCTCGGTCTTCCCCGACGGCTCCCCGCGCCTGCTCAGCGTGGACGGGATCTATCTGGAATCGCTCCTCGGGGGCTCCCTGCTCTACATCACGAACAAGGACGTGCCAGGAGTTATCGGGCGCCTCGGCACGGTTCTGGGAGAGAACGGAATCAACATTTCCAATTTCGCCCTGGGGCGGGCCGAACGGACCTCGGCGGAAGAGCCGGCCAAGGCGATCGCGCTCATCCAAACCGACGAGCGGCTGCCCGCGTCGGTTCTTGACCGTCTCTACCGAATGCGGGCGGTCACGTTCGCCAAGGCGATTGATTTGTAGGGGTCTGGATGGATTGAATTTGACGGAAGCAGGCTAGATCTAATTCTCGCGTAGCTTCCTGCCTCCGAATTCATCGGTCGCAGCTTGTAGGAATCCTTCACAGCGTCTGACTGAAGAGTTGATCTTCTCTATATTTCGGAGGTAATTGATGAGCGAAGTCACTCGAACTCTATGCTCTCAATCGCCTTAGATTCACATCTATGGAGCATGGCACTCTCTTCCAGCGGAACAGGCATCGCATCGCTGATGCCAGTGCGGACTTCGTATTTGAATTCAATCGATCCGCACACCGCAAGAGTCGGACCACTCCCGGCAAACGGATCATCGGCGACACCGACACATAGCTGCAATGGAGAAACCGTCGTGGATCTAGGGGAGGATGCGGAGAGTTGGGTCTTTCCTGCTCTCCTGTAGGGTAGTCACCGAGTTCACTGGATGTCCCGCAGGATCCGTGCGGACACTAGGCCAAGCTCTCCGCTAGCGTAGGGGCTGACCGGGCGCATCCACGGTGCATCCGATCAGCGTAAAGGAGTGCTCCATTCGCGACGGGCACCGTCACACGGCGCTCGGGTGGCGAGACGAGGTCCCGCTGAGGGCGCTGGGTTCGAGCGAGATTTCTTGACGAACGGACGCAACTGGGCGAGGGACTGGATGGCAGCGTTGCACGACATTGGTGACGCACGGGCATGGCCCTGGACGAACATGCAGGAACCGGCGGGATGGACTGGCACGGCCAATGCCACGCTGGCCCGCCCGCAATCGCAGGCCGGAGCCACCGGCGTCGGAAGGCAGCCCCTGCCGTAATCCCCGCAGGTCCTCGTGCTACCCCGAGAGGCTAGAACTTCTCGCCTCTCTTCTCCAAGTCGTCGAGCACGCGATCCACGCCTCGCCGGTTGATAATCTTGATGCCCTTGGCGCTGATACGCAACCTGACCCATCGATTGCGGCGAGGCGACCAAAAGCGCTTGTCTTGCAGATTGGGGTAGAATCGCCGCTTCGTCTTGTTGTTCGCATGCGAGACGTTGTTGCCCGTCATGGGGCGCTTGCCGGTAACTACGCAAACTCGTGCCATGTGATGCTCCGTGCCGAAGACGGCCCTGCCGAAAGCTCAGGATACCACAGGTGCAGGCTGCACGGCAAGCAGTGACCTGCGCGCCCGCCTGTCTCGGTCAAGAGTTGGGGCCTGGGCAAGGACGCGCTGCGACCGGATCCGGTCGCAGCGCCGCGGGCTGTCCGGCGTCGGGGGCTCCGAGCGTCCTAGGCGCGGATTCGCGAGTGGCAGACTACCGTGGCTGCGGCGTCGCCCGCGAGAGACGACTCGCAGGCACCACGACCCAGAGCGCAGCGGCGGACGAGGAGGCTCCCGAGTCTCAAGCCGCATGCTCGTCGTGCCGAGGCGCTGCCGCACCGCCCTTCCCTGCCCTCGCGCTTGCTGCTCTTGGCGGACCGCAACACCCCTCGACTTGGGACGACGGTTCGGAGCTCTTGCCGCTCCCGTGATGGCCATTGCCCGTGCTTCGACTGCCCGCCGGGGACGTCGAGGCTCGGGCGGCGAGGGCCCGAGTCTCTCTCGTCGAGCCCAGCCGTTCTAGGCCGCTCCTGCTCCTATCGTCCGGACAGGCTCGGGGTTGCTGGAATCGCGGGCCCCCGTGGGGCGGGCCTTGGGCCTCCGCCCGCGTGCATGCCGGGCAGTGGCTTGTCACGACCGCCTTCGCCTGCGGCGAGTGGAAGCAGGCTCTCCTCGCGCGCCTCGTCCGGCTCGAGATGGCGGGCGCACTCTGAAGCTCATCTCTCCAACGTGCGCGAGGGGGGCGCGGTCCAAGTTGCTGCGGTGACAGCGTGTCCCAATCCCTAGCCCGCAAGAGGCGCACATTGGGGGCAATCGATGGATTGAGCGGATCTTCACTTTCTGGTGGCTGAGCCCATCGGAAGGCGCGCTGATTCGGTGACGACAGGCCCTGAACTCACGAAACAGCTACGATAGAGACACTCTACGAACAGCCTGTTATCGTGGAGAATCGCTTGCTTCCCGTCCGTTCATGCGTCACCAAGTGGCGGCACGGTTCTGCCCCTCCGGGCGCTATCGGGCGTTCCGGGTTCCGTAGTCGCACAATGCTCGGATTCGCGCAGGCTGGGCAAGCCATTGCGGCGTCGTCGGTTGCCCCGAGCGAGGCTTGGTTCCGCGTATCGCCCGTCCGTTTCTCGGAGCGACGGGCCGACTCGCGCTTCGCCGCACCGAGGCATGCTAGCCGTCGACATCTGCAGACTGACCTTACACCGGATTCGGGCTCCGCCTGCCGGCTCGGAAATTACCGGACCGAATCGTCGTCCGGGTCATCCTGCAGGAGGACCATTCCGTGGACATGCAGCCGCTCCTCTTGCTGACGGCGTACGCGACCTTGATTGCCGCCGCATCCTTGCTCGGCGGATGGCTTCAAGGAGCGAGCCGCATGACGCACACGCGAACGCAATTCGTCATGAGCTTTGTTGCGGGCCTTGTATTGGGCGTCGCTGTCTACCATTTGCTTCCTCACGGCGTCGAGCGAATGAACAGTCACGAGTCTCTGGATGTCGCTCTCTGGTGGCTGATCCTCGGCATCGCGGCCACATTGCTGCTGTTGCGGGCATTCCGATTCCACCAGCATGATATCGGTGACGGGGCATGCGAGGACGATGCCGGCCGCCATCATGCTCCCGAATGCGGACCTGTCGGGTGGGCCGGGATCGCCATTGGCATGGGTCTGCACGCGCTTACTGAAGGCGTCGCTCTCGGCGCGTCCGTGCGAAGCGGTTGGAACGGTAACGAATCAGCGGATCTAGTTGGATTCGGTATGTTTCTGGCGATCATCCTGCACAAGCCGCTTGACGCGTTCTCCGTTGTCGGCTTGATGCGTGTTGCCGGGGCTAGGCCTAGGCTGGGAATGGCCGTCAACGTGGGACTGGCGCTGTTATGCCCCGTCTATGCCTTGCTGACCTTCTGGGGACTCGGGTCCCTGGGCGAGGCGCAAGACGATGTGATCGGGCGTCTATTGGCATTCGCAGCAGGCGGTCTCGTTTGCATCTCGCTGAGCGATCTGCTTCCCGAGCTTCAGTTCCACCGCCATGATCGATTCCTGCTCTCCTTGGCGTTCCTGCTCGGAATAGGCCTGGCGTACGCCCTGCACTACTTGGAGGAAGTGCCCTTACATGCGATGTTCCTCCCTCCGTCGGCAAGACAATTCAGCTGAGGGCTGCTGCACGGTCTACCGAACGTCCGATCCGGCACGTGTCCCGCCCTCGCCTGGCGACACCTGGGCGGCTGGCGGTCGCCGGCTTCTCGTGACAGAGCAGGTGCCTTCCAGACTCCCGTGAGGCACCGGCTCACGGGTCTTGGCTGCGCGAGAACGCCTCGACCCGCCTCCGACGGAGAACGTTGCCTCGAGTCCGAAGCTTTCTCGAGCGTCGGCGAGCACCGGAATACGACCAACCGGCTTGGGAATCGCTCGCGCGATGCCAGCCGCGAATCGCCGGATCCTCTTTTCGCACGGAACCGAGCTACCGGCTGGCACTCGGGTAAATCCCGGAACCGACTAGCAGCGGCACCCCGTCGGCGAGCACCATCTTGGTGAACGTGACTTTGGACTCGACCTGATTCGTGGCGGGACTCTCGAAATCGTGATACAAGTACGCCTCGCCGAATGCCACCCCGACGCTCACCATGTCCCGTCCGTCGAAGAGATCCGAGATCCGTCCGGAGAACTGGAAGGAGGCGGCGGGCGGAGCTCCGCTGAACAGAATGCCCCCTTCCGTCGCGTCGATGACGAAAACGTAGACGGAGCCGCTGTTCCACCGCGGATCCCGCACTAGGAATAGGGCCTGCGAAATAGCCGCTCTCCTGGAACTTGAATGCCGCGCAGCGCACGAATTCGGCCAGTGCGTGCTCGCTCGGATTCGCCTCCAGCGCGGCTGCGTTTACGCCAGCCGGATGGCAGGCGCCCGGCAGGTCCGGCCGATAGAGTCCAGCGCCGATCATCGCCTGCTGTCCGTCCCAGTCGACCGGCATGACGTAGGATGCCTTGGGCTCGGTCGTGCCGGCTTGGTAGTTGGTTAACGTGTAGTAGATCCATCCCTCCCCGTGATTCGTCAGCGTGCGGTAGCTCTCGACGAAGAAGTCGCTCCCGAAGCCGTCAGCCAAGGTTCCCCAGTAGGAGCCTTCGCGTGATCGGTCCGGAGGATGCACGATAATCAGCGTCTCATCCCCTGACTCCCCAAGGATGTCCACGAACACGTAGGTCGGGAGCGACAGCCAGCGCGGGTCCTCCCGGAAGGCGCGGCTGGCCTCGGCCGTTCCGTTGGCGGCGACATATCCGGATGCGCCCTGGACGAACGCCACGAGGTCTTCGGAAGTGCGCACGGCGCTCGCGACGATCTCGTTGTCGGCGCACCGGCCCGCCCCGAAGGCGGGACTGGCAGACGCCAGGATCGCTAGGAGAGTCGCCCCGGCGACCGAGATTCGGGCTTTCTGAGTGTCGATCATGCTGTCACCTGCAGCTGGGCCGGGCGGGAATCCCCCTGGGTTCAATTCGAGCTGCGACCCGCTCCTACCAAGAGCGGCACGCCGCCCGAGACAATTCGCTTCACGAAGCTCGTCTTGGGAGCGCCCCTGCCGCTGGTCGGATCGAATGCGGTGTAGTAGATGTACGCCTCTCCGAACGTCTCGAGCAGGCGAATCAGGTCCCGTCCCCCGAGCTGGTCCGCGAGACGGCCCTCGCCGCCCCATTCGAGCGGCGCCTGCCCGTTGATCCTCACGCCGACGCCGCTGGCGAGCTGGTTTCCGAGCGTGTCCATGACGAACACGTAAGTCGGCCCGGCTCTCCAGCGCGGATCCTCCTCGAGCTCGCTTAGGGCGAAATAGCCTTTCGACTCAACTAGAGCACCAGGCAGCGGCAAGAATGAGCCGCATCAGCGTCCCCTGGCCAGCGTTATGCGGGGACGTGCGCGCTGCAAGACCCCAACGCTCGCCGCACCGGGCCCGACCTCCGGTTCAATAGGCGTGGGACGGCCTCGTACAGTTGAATCCGTTCCTAGGATGCGTCGCTGCGTACATCCACGAGGTCGAGTCGGCTGTCTGACCCGGCCAACGATTGCAATGCGACCCTTTCATCGAAATCCAGCCAACCGGAATGACCAATTGCCGATCCGCTTGGATCGTACAGCGCGGCGACCGGTAGATCTCCCAACTTCGCCTTGGCCAGCTTGAAGAGGCTCGAAATCGATCCGTGGGTCTTGTCTGAATGGAAGGAGCTACCCGGAAGACCCCGTAGTCGGCATGCGCACAAGGCGAGTTCGACAGGCATGAGAACGGCTGCTTGCTCGAAAGCTGCTTGAACTCCCGCACCGCCCGCTTGTCGAGCTCGAGGCGAGGCCGTGGCATCAGTTGCGGCAGTCTCGTCCGGACCGCCCTACCGGCAACGGTTCCGAAGCCGGTCGGGCCTCGTGCCGCGACCGAATAGCCGGTCGCTAGAATCGCGGCCGCCGGGAGCGCGCCCCGGTCGGGAGCGGAAGGCTACCGACGAGGCTGCTGCCCCAGCGTTTGATGCGGCGGTAGGCGGGCGCGACGTTCGAGACGAGATCCTGATACCCGCTCTTGAAGGCACCCTCACGGAAGCGCCAAGCCATCAACGCGATCAGGACGGTCGCGCCTGCCCACTCCACGAATTGAATCGCCGCTGTCTCGGATGCCGCCAGATTGACGGGGAGCGCGACGCCTAGGGCGATGACCGCAGCGTCGATCGCGATGCCTAGGAGCGTGGTCACCGCGATAACACCTGTCACGTAGATCGTGCCGAAACGCGCGCCGAACTGGCGGATGATGATCGCGATGGACCCGCTGTTGGTGGCTGGACCCGTCATGAGGAAAATCAAGGCCGCTCCGGGGCTGAGGCCCTTGGCGACCAGTGCCGCCGCGATGGGCGTGCTCGCCGAAGCGCAGATGTAGAGGGGAATGCCTACGAGCACCATCACCGGGTAGGAAATCCACCGGGCGTTGTCGCTCCCCATCAAGCCGTCGGGGATTCCCACGAACAGAAAGCCGCCGAGGGCAACGCCCACCAGCAGCGCGAACAGGATTTCGTCGGCCACCTCGACGAAGCCGTAACGGAAGACGTGCCGGATGAAGCGGGCGAAGCCGACGGTGTCCGCACGGGGCTCGTCAGGCCGGACGCTCTCGGGCGGGTCGCTCTCGATCCGGTCCCCGAGACGGGGGCTCGCCCGGAGCGACGAGGCTGCCTTGGCTCCGCCCAAGAGGCGTTTCCCCCTCCGCGCTAGGGAGCCGAACCAACCGGACAGCATCGCCCCGAGATCGGCCGGGCGCACGTAGCAGTCTTCCGTGCCCGCAACGAGAGGGCGGTGGCCGCCGTGATCGTGACCGCATTCCTCGTGCGCGCAGCCTGCGACGGGGCCGTCGGCGCGGTGGCGCCCCCGGAAGGCGCCGGCATCCGTCTCGCCCTCGTCGGCCCGGATGAGCCCGATGCAGAAGACGCCCGTGACCACCGCGGTTAGGAAGCTGACTAGCGGCCTCACGACGGCCGCCACGATGCCGAAGAAAGCGTTCGTTACTAGGATCGAATCCGCCCCCGTTTCCGGAGCGGTGATCAGGAACGAAATGCAGGATGATCGCGATGCCCCTTTCTTCCGCATCTCCGCTACGACGGGGACGACCGAGCAGCTGCACAGCGGCACGGGCACGCCGACGGCGGCGCTCGTGACGACGGACTTCAGGCTGTCATCGCTCAGCCACTTGAGGATGGCCTCCCGCGAAATGAGTACGTGGATCAACCCGGCCAGCAGGAGGCCGAGCAGCAGCATGGGAGCCAGCAGGAGGAAGGATCCCCAGAAGAATTCGAGGAGGCCTTGGGTCGCCGCTAGCACCGCAGGCTCCCGCGATCTGCGGCCGCACTGGCACCGACCGGGAAGCGTGCCTGGGTCCTAGGGCTGGTCGCGTCTCGAAGACAACCGTCTGCGGTTCGACCCGCCTCGGATACATGGGCCGACATGGCAGCCGCTTCCAATTGTATGCCGGTTGTCATGGGCCCGCATGGAGGAGGTTCGCGGTGGCTGCAGAGGCGTCGCATGTCTGCCTGCGCCTCCCCTTACTCGTGGCTTCGTGCGGCAGCCGCAGGCGTTCGCCGGGCCTTCGGGAGCGTCAGCGCCAGCGGTACCGAGATAAGCGGCAGGGCGGCGAACGCCTGCAACACCGCCTCCAGCCCGACGTAGTCCGCCAGCCAGCCGGCGGCAGGCACGAACACGATTCCCGCAGTCCCCCAGCCGAAGCCCATCATGAGCGCCGAAGTGGTGCCTGCTTGCGACGGCACGAGACGCTGCGCCATGACGACGTTGACAGGGATCGTCGCGAGGAGACTCGTCCCGCCGAGGAACAGAGCGACGATAGAGACCCATCCGTCCGATACCGCGAATGCTGCCAGCAGGGGCACGCAAGCGAGGCAGGAGATCGTGATCACGGCCCGGCCGCCGTAGCGGTCGGCGGCCGCTCCCCCGACGAACGATCCGGCCGAGGTGCTCAGAAAGTACACGGCCAAGACGATGCTTGCCATGTTCAGGTCCGCGCCGCGGACCTGGACCATGTACAGCGAGAGGAACTGCGCAAGTCCGACCTGAACGATGGATCGCAGGACGACTAGGAGGTAAAGGATGGAGAGTTGCTTCCCCTCCCCGCGCAGGGCGCGCCAGTCTACCGCGCTACCTGTCGGACGAGTCCCGCCGACGGGCCCGGGCATCCTCCACACGAGCGCCGGAAGGGCCGCGGCGACCGGCAACGCCGCGAACCACAGCCGCTCGAAACCGAACCGCTCGATCACGGCCGTCAGGTACAGGGGGCCGAAGCCAAGACCGGCGGTGCCGACAGTGATGAAGACGGCCGTGGAGAGTCCGCGTCGCTCGCCCCCGATGCTGCCGGCTTGGCTTGTGCTGTACGGGTGGTAGGCAGCGGATCCCATGCCCCCGAGCACGAGCAAAGCCGCGGTCCAGACGAATCCCGGCGCAAGCCCCAGTGCCGTCAGGAATGCGGCGGTCGCGAGCGGGCCGAGGATTGCGAAGTAGCGGCTCTGCAGCCGGTCGCTCGCTAGGCCGAACGGCAACTGCAGCAGTGCCGACGAGAACATCCAGATGCCGCCCAGCAGGCCGGCTTGGGCGAGGTTCAAGCCGAGGCGCTCGGCTAGGATCGGCTGCACTGTGGGCAAGGCGGACGAGAAGCAGTCCACCGCGAAGTGCGTGCACAGCAGCAGCAGGAACGGCGCGGCCGTCAAGCTGCGAGGAAGCGACGCCGGGTCTGCGGCGAGGGAACTTCCGGCAGTCCCGGCGCTATGCCTCGGAGCCGTGCCGGAGACATGTGCGGAGGTGCTCGGTCGCATGTTGCTGCCGCCGGCAGAGATTGGCGTGCCGCCTGCGCTCGCCTCCGGCCCAGAGCCGGCCGAGTCGCACGGGCCGCGGCGGCGACGCTAGTCGGAGAGGTGTGCCCACTGGCCGCTGCGGATCTCGCCGAGGCGGTGCTCCGCGGCCTCTCGGACGTAGCGGTAGCGGTCCTCCTTGGCCACGCGCTCGAGGTCGGCCTCGTCGGTCATCACCTTTACGGCCTTGCGCCGAATCTCTTCGTCGGACGACTCGCCCACGAGCCGACGGAGATGCACCCGGTCGGCTCCCAGATCGCGCAGGGCGCTCATGGCCTCGTGCCGGACGAACCATTCGCCGTCCCGGATGATCATCTCCACAAGGATGTCGGGGTCGTCGATTCCTTGGACCGCGGCCTTCCGAACGTCGGGATCGGAGTGCTTCCACGGCGGGCGGAACAGATTCATCAAGGCCATTGTCGGAGTGATTCAGTGCGGCTTGCGGGGAAAGGAGGCGGTCAGTCGCCGTGGCTGATGCGCCAGATCTTCCGCCCGCCGTCGTCCGATACGAGCATTGACCCGTCCCTCAGCTGGAGCAGCCCGACCGGCCGTCCCCACACCTCGCTCTGGTCGGAGCCCAGCATCCAGCCTGTGAGGAAGGGCTGCGGCCCCGACTGGGGCCGCCCGTCCTTGAAGGGGATGAACGTGACACTGTATCCCACGCGCTCGGAGCGGTTCCACGAGCCGTGGAAGGCTAGGAACAATCCGCCGCGGTACTTCTCGGGGAATTGCGTGCCGGTATAGAAGCGGATGTCGAGCACCGCCACGTGGGCGCCGAGCAGCACGTCCGGATAGAGTGAGCTCGTCACTTTGTCGGGCGCCTTGTCGGCGTGTCGCGGCTCTTCGTGCGGTCCGTTGTAGGCGTACGGCCAGCCGTAGAACTCGCCCTCCTGCACGTTTGCGAGGAAGTCGTTCGCCAGATCGTCGCCCAGCCCGTCGCGCTCCTGCACCGCCGCCCAGATTCGGTCCGACCCGGGATACCACTGCAAGCCGATGATGTTCCGCAGCCCGGTCGCGACGGTCTCGTGCCCGCTGCCGTCGGGGTTGTAGCGGTGCAGTGCCGCCCGCATCGGATCCTCGCCGAGGTCGATGTTGGAGCGGGAGCCGACCGTCACGTAGAGCTTGGTGTGGTCCTCGTTGAAAAGCAGCGACCGAGTCCAATGGCCCCTGTCGAAGTCTTTGTAGGAAATGATTTCCTCGCCTTTTCCCACCGTCATAGCCTTGGGGTCGTAGACGTACCGCTTGACCGAGGTCGTCTCGGCGACGTAGAGCCACTTGTCGTGGAATGCCAGCCCGTAGGGTCGGTCCAAGCCCTCGATCAGTTTCTTCAGCTGCTCTTGGTGGTAGACGTAGACGGCCCCGTCGGGTGCGTTGCGGGAGCCCGAATCGGAGAAGACGAGTTCGTCGCTGAGCCCGAGAGTCATGAAGCGCGGGCGCTGGAAGTCTCCCGCGAGGTACTCCTCAACCTTGAAGCCGTCCGGCACCCTCAGCTCGGCGTCGGTCGGCCGGTCGACTACGTTCGGACGGTTGGTCGCGGACTCGGTGTGGAACGGCTCGGGCAGGTCCTGCCAGTTGACTGGCTTGGCGTTCTCCGCCACGGCGAGCCCCGCGAGGGCGAACGAGGCCAGGGAGAGTCGGAACCATGTGCGCATGGTTATTAGAGTACCGGATTTCGCGGGCGGAGGCGCCTGGCAGCGCGGCGCCGGGCCGAGGAAGAACCGAGCCATGGCGGCCGACGGATTGAAGTTGGTGTCGTGCCCGCCGGCAGCCGGGGCTCCAAGCGGCGGTCGCCTTCAAACGGTCGCTACGTGCCGTTCGCGCTCCGGAACCCGTACCTCGCGACTCGGCACTGCCGAACGAGTCAAGATTCATTTGCGACTTTGACGATTCCTGGCAGCGCCGCGGCCATTGCCGCGGTTGGAAGCTTCCGCGGGCGAGTTCACAGACTGCAAGACGTTGATCGCGGCAATGACGTCCGCATCGCCGGAGTGGCCGCAGCACTTGCATGCGTACCGCTTGCCCTGGCGATGGCTCGCCTCCACCTCGCCGCGGCGCTGGCACCGCCGCGACCGAAAGGCGGGATTGACTTGCTCGAGCCTGCGACCGCCCCACTCTGCCTTGCATGCAAGCTGCCCCCAACAGCAGTCCCTTGGACTGGCTCTGAATCGAGCGATTCAGTCCGAACTTCTGCCTGACGTTCGTTCCGGTCGCCTCGGCCGTACCGTCCGCGGAACGCGTCATGCTGTGGATCCTCGGCAACCGGGGCTCAGGATATTTCGTTCCCTGCCGGTCACCCGGGGCGATTGATCGCCGAATCCCGCGAGACTTGCCTTCCCCGGCTGCGACGGCCGGGTCGGGCGGCGGTGCCGTCCCGGCGCACCGTGTCGGGGTCGCGCGCGAGAATGATCACCGCCCCTTCCGGACCCCACGGGCGTTCCGGCCGGGGCGACCGGAAGCTGCCCGGGCGGGTCAAGAATCCAGCCCGGCCGGAGATGCAAGGCCGGTGCGCGACCGTGCCCTCCGTCGGCTCGGGCGCCCGCTCGCGGGGCCTCCCCGGGCGCTCATTCGGGCACGGCGACTTCGTTCGTGCGCCTGTCGGCCGGCTGGACTGGGGCCTCGGGGACGTTCGTCGAGGGCAGCCAGCGCGAGAGTTCCTTCTTCACCATCCGGTAGTTCTCGTCCGAGGCGAGGTTCGTCCACTCCATCGCGTCCACGCGGTGGTCGTACAGCTCCTCCGTGCCGTCGGCGTAGCGAATGTACCGGAATTCCTCGGAGCGGACGGCGTGGTTGAGGCGGCCGTGGGTCGTGACCGTGGGCTGCCACGGCATGTCCGGATTCCGCAGCAGGGGGACCAGGCTCCGCCCGTCGAGACCTTCCGGAGCTTCCAGTCCGGCCAGCTCGACCAGCGTCGGGTAGACGTCCAGCAGGTTGACCGGCCGCGGCGAGACCGAGCCGGGGCGCGTGCCTCCCGGCAGGCCCGGCGTGCCCGGCGGCGCCGAGATGAGCAGCGGGACCCGCGTCGCCTCTTCCCACAGGGCGAACTTGCGCCAGTGATGCTTCTCGCCGAGATGCCAGCCGTGGTCGCCCCAAAGCACGATCACCGTGCTGTCGGCGTGACCGCTCTCATCCAAGGCATCCAGCACCGTGCCCAGCATGTCGTCGGCGAAGTTGACCGAGGCGAGATACGATCGGACGGCCTGCTTCCACTGGCCGTGCTCGGTCACTTGGGCGTGGTCGCGCTCCGGGCGCGCCATACTGACGCCGGCCGCGGGCACGTCCGCCAAGTCTCCTCCGAACACGCGGGGCAGTTCCACCGCTTCCGCAGGGAACCGGTCAAGGTAGTTTGCCGGCACGTACCAAGGGAGGTGCGGGCGGAAGAAACCGCAGGCGAGGAAGAACGGCCTGTCGTGCCGTTCCCGCAGCTTGGACGAGACCCACTCCGCCACCTTGGCGTCGGACATCTGCGCGGTGCCGACCTCGAGCGCCCCCCAGTCGAAGTTGCCGGTACCCTCGATAAGGTTGGCGGGACGCCGCTCCGGAAGCGGATCCGCGTGCCGCTGCTCCGTCTTCGACGGCCAGTATTCGTCCCACGAGGGCGGATCCGGATAGACGCCGTGGTAGATCTTGCCCGATCCGCCAGCCCAGTACCCTTGCCGCCTGAACGCTTGCGGGAGCGTCACGGCCTCCCGCATCGCCGGGCGCCATGCCTGGCGGTTGTTGTAGACGCCCGACTTGTAGGGCGCGATGCCCGTCATGAGGGCGGCCCGCGACGGGTTGCAGGCGGGGGCAGCCGTGTAGGCCCGCGTGAAGAGCGTCGAGCGCCTCGCCAGACGGGCGAGATTGGGGGTCTTGGCTTGGGGATGCCCGTCCAGCGGCTCGATCCAGTCGTTGAGATCGTCTACCGCGATGAAGAGGATGTTCGGGGGTGCCGCGGGGAGCCAGGCGGGGGCCAGCCCCAAGGCGAGCGCAGCGGCTGCGAGTCTCATGGCGTGCCCATTGTACGGGGAGGTCCCTGCCCGGCCGTGGCTCGACCCGGCGTGCCGGCGCCGGCTGCGGGCGAGATGGCCAGGGCCGCAAGCACCGTCGCCGCGCAGCCTAGGGGATTGAGCCACAGGAAGGCCATCCCCGGCAGGGCGATCTTCGCTCCCCATACGGCCAGCAGGCCGAACGCCATTCCCCAGAACGCGCCGTCGGCCGAGGCCCGCCGGAACAGGAACGCGAGCACGAACACCCCCAGCATCGGACCGTAGAAGAGCGAGCCGACGAAGTTCACCGCCTCGATCAGCGAGCCCATCCGACCGCCGAAGGAGGCGAAGACGGCCGCGTAGGCCGCCCATCCGAGCGTCGCCCAGTACAGCGCCCGCCGGGTGCCCCGCTCGCCCGCTCCCGGCCGGACATAGCGCAGGTAATGGTCGACGACGGTGGACGTGGCGAGCGAGTTGAGCTCGGACGAGACCGTGGACATCGCCGCAGAGAACACGCCGGCGATGATCAGCCCAATCAGCCCGGGAGGCAGGTAGCCGAGCACGAAGGTGAGGAAGATGTAGTTGACGTCGCTGTAGCTTCCGGGCCCGGATCCCCTCTCGGCCAGGGCGACGGCCTCCAGTCTCGCCTCGCCGACGCGGCGCTCGGACGCGAGGTACGCCTCCCGCTCCGGCCCGCCGCGGGTCTCCAGAAGCCGTTCGGCCGCGCTTCGCCGAGCGCCGAGCGCCTGCGAGTAGCTGTTCTGGAGACGGGCCATCTCGGCCGGCTCGTTCCGCTCCAGGCGCTCGCGCTCCGCCGGGTGGAATAGCAGCGGCGGCGGCTCGAACAGGAAGAAGCCGAACACCAACACGCCGGTCAGCAGGATGCAGAACTGCAGGGGAACCTTGACCGTGGCGTTGAATAGCAGGCTGATCTTGCTGTGGCGCAATGACTTAGCCGTCAGGAACCGCTGCACCTGGGACTGGTCCGTGCCGAAGTACGCCAGCGCTAGGAAGGCCCCGCCGACAAGGCCCGACCACAGCGTGTAGCGGCTGTTCCAGTCGAGATCCGTCTCGATCGCGTTGAGCTTGCCGGTCGTCCCCGCGAGGTACAGGGCGTCCCTTACCGAGACTCCGTCGGGCAGCCCGAGCGCGGCGCAGCAGAAGGCGATCGCGACTCCCGCGAACATGATGCCCATCTGCAGGGCGTCCGCCCACATCACCGCCCGGATGCCGCCGAGCACCGTGTATCCCGCCACCAGGCCCACGGTCGCCACGATGGTGGGCCACTCGGGCACCTGCAGGATGACCGACAGGACCACGGCGGGGGCGTAAAGGGCTAGGCCCACGCCAAGGCCCCTCTGAACGAGGAACACCCAGCTTGCCAGAGTCCTCGTTTTCGCGTCGAAGCGCTCCTCGAGGTATTCGTAGGCGGTCCGCACGCCGGACCGGTGGAAGGCCGGCGCCGCGACGGCCGCGATCAGCACCATGGCGACCGGCAGGCCGAAGTAGAACTGCACGAACCGCAAGCCGTCCACGTAGCCCTGGCTGGTGGTTCCGATGAAGGTGATCGCGCTGGCCTGCGTGGCCATGATCGACAGGCCGATCACCCACCAGCGCATCTGGCGCCCGGCCGAAACGTAGGAATGCAGGGACCAAGGGCCCCTCGACCGGCGCAGGCTGTACGCCACTACGGTCGCGAACGACGCCAGGAGAACGAGCCAGTCCAGCCAGCTCACGGAACGCTACCCAGCGATCGCGAGAACAACCACAGGATCGCGATCCACAGCGCGAGATGCGCTAGGACCGCGACGTAGGCGAGCCTCCACCGCCGCGACGGCCCGCCGGTCGCGGATCGGTCTTCGCGCTGAGCGGGATCCATGCCAGCCGGAGCGGCCTACTGGGAAACGAGGAGCGACTCGGGCTTGATCAGCCTGCTGGGAAGGAATTCCCGCGACTCGATGTAGTCGTCGAACCAGTGCGCCTCTGGGTTGCGCCGGAAGATCATGATCCGGCCGACATGCCGCGGGTTCGCCGCGCGGTGGTACTTGAACAGGATCCGGTCCTCGGTCAGCCCGAGCACCTCGATCTTGCCGGTCACGTGCGACATCGAGAAGCGCGCCCGCTTGGCCAGCCCCGACATTCTGGAGACGGCGTCCGCGAATATGCCGTACGCCCGCTCGATCGGCACGGAGTAGGTCTCGTTGCCTTCCGTCGGCCGGCACTGGAACACGTAGTAGGGCGGCACGCCGAGGTAGGACAGCTCGTTCATGAGCTCGCTCAGCACCGACGGATCGTCGTTGACTCCATGGATCATGGGCGTCTGGTTGATCGTAATGACCGAATGGTCCTGCAGGCATTGCAGGCCCTCCCTCGCGACCGGGGTCAGTTCGACCGGATGGTTGAAGTGGCACATCACGTAGATCCGCCCCGCCTCGGGCGTCGAGTAGCGCTCGAACATCGCGTGGAGCTTGGGATCCTCGATGATTCGGAACGGATTGAATGCGGGCATCTTGCTGCCGAGCCGGATGATCTTCACGTGCGGGATCGCACGCAGCTGGGCGATGATCGGCTCCAGCTTCGACGTGGACATGATCAGAGGGTCGCCCCCGGTGAGCAGCACGTTGGTGATCTCTTGGTGCTCCCGGATGTAGGCGATGCCAGCTGATACGTCGCGCACGACCTCGTCGTTGTCGTCCATGAAGAGCCGTTTCCGGAAGCAGAACCGGCAGTAGGCGCCGCATACGTCGTTGCAGAGCAGCAGCGCGGTGTCGGTGTACTTGTGCTCCAAGCCGGGAACCTTGGTGTAGAGCTCCTCGAAGGAGGCGTCAAGCCGTCCCCATTCGCCGAGTTCGCTCGCGTCCGGTATGACGAGGCGCCGGATCGGATCGTCCGGGTCGCTCCAGTCAATTAGGCTCTGGTAGTAGCTGTTCGTGCGGAACACGAACTTCTCGCTGACCTTGGCACCTACCTCCTTCTCTTGGTGTGTCAGGCCTGCGACCTTTTCGACGGACGTGATGTATTTCGGCTTCGGCATTCGGCTTCACTCGCAATCAACGCGCCTGGCGCGGCAATTCGAGGCCGGACGGCACTAGAGCCGGCGGGCGGCGACGGAGGCACTAGGAAGTTCACATTGCACCAAACGCGGTCGTGCATGTCAAACGGCTCGCGGGCGGCCTGGCCGCCCGGACGGACAGTCCGGCCCCGGTTTCAGGGCGCGGCCGCGGCGACTGTTTCCCCGAAGGCCAGACGACGGAAGCCCCCCAACTCGTGCATCGCCTCGAAGGCCGGGTCGTTGGCGATCTTCCTGGGGCTGCCGAATCCCTCCTCCAGTGCCTTGCGGAGGTACAGGATCACCCGGTCCCAGAGTTCCACGCCCGCGTAGGCCCGGGCCATGAAGTAGTAGTACCTGCCGCGCTCGGCTACGGAGCGCTCCTGCAGGAGCGTCCCGAAGTTCCCGCGGGTCTCGAAGACCTCCGGGTCGAGCTCGAGGGCCTGCGAATAGGCCCGCGCGGCGTCCTTGTATCTGCGTCGCGCGAAAAACGACGTGCCTAAGTTGCTGTAGATGGATGCCGAGTTCGGAGCGACCTGCAGGGCCCGCTTGTAGGTCCGGGTGGCCCTTCGGTAGTTGCCTTGAGCGTGATGCACCGTTCCGAGATTGTTCAGCGCTTGGCTGTAGCTCCTGTCGAGCCGCCAGGCCCTCTCGTACTCCCTGCGGGCGTGGCCGAGGAGCATGCGCTGGTGAAACGAGATTCCGAGCTTGTTGATGAGCTTGGCGGAGTCGGGCTCGTAGCGAATGGCCTCGGTGTAGGCGTCGCCCGCCTCGCGGTACATCTTCCGCGCCATGTAGATGTCAGCGCGCCTCTCCAAGCTCAGCTCATGCGCGGCCGGGTCCGGGGCGAGACGGTCCTTGGTCCGGTCCACGAGCTGGGCGCGCAGGGGGGCGAGGCCCGCCGCCCCGCCTAACAGCGCCGCGATCACTAGCAAGCCCTCGCGCATGGCGTCCTCCCGCAGACTCATTCAAGCACATCGTCGGCCCGGTGTCAGCCCTCGGCGAGACGCGCGCACGCGGGCGGCGCGCCCCCGGCTCGTCCGGTCGGTCGCCTTGCCTGCTAGGCGCGCTGCGCGGGGGGCGTCCGCGCCCGTTCGAGGCGCGCCCAAAGCGCGGCGAGCTGCTCGACGTCCAGCTGCTGCGCCCGGAGCCCCGCGCAGGGGTCCGCCTCGAGCAAGCCCGGCGGGTAGATGGCGGCGAGGTTGTTCCTGAGCGTCTTGCGAGGGCTCCGAAAGCACGCCGCCAGAAAGGCCGGCAGCCCGGCCGGGGGCGACTCGGAGCGCATCTCGAACCGCACCAGAGCCGAGCGCACCCTAGGCGGGGGGGAAAACGCGCCGGGCTGCACGGTCAACAGCCTCGACGGTTCGCTGTGCAGCCTGCAGAGGCAGCTCAGGTACCCGAACGGCCTCCGGCCCGGCTGGGCCACCGCGCGCTCCGCCACCTCTTCCTGCATGAGGTACGTCGCGGACCGGAGCGAGCGCTTCGACCCGAAGGTCCAGCGGAGAATCGGCGAAGTAATGTAGTACGGAAGATTTCCAGTGATAACACACTGATTCGAAATGACATTTCCTACTAGACTGTCGATCTCTACCTGCAGCACGTCCGCCTCGACAACCTCTAGATTGGGCGGGAAGCCGCACGCGCGCGGCAGGTCGGTGGCGAGCGCCGGGTCGATCTCGACCGCGACCACCTTCCGGGCGCTGCCGAGCAGCCGCCGCGTGAGCGCTCCGCGACCGGGGCCGATCTCGACGACGGTGTCGCCCGCCGCCGCGGCCGCCCGGGCGATCCGCGCGAGGACGGCGGCATCCGACAGGAAGTGCTGGCCCAGCTTGGGACGGGCGGGCATAGGCACGAGTCTACTGCCTCGCCCGGACTGGGCGCGGGAATTGCGATAAACTCGGAATCTGGTACCGGGTTGGCGATCCGGGCGCGTGCGGATAAATGGACTTGCTTGCCGACAATCCCCCGGAGTGCGTTCACGAGGAGCATATCGAGATTCCGTGGTCCTCGGTCAAGAAGGTGCGGTCGCGCTTCGTCGCGGTGGCCGGCAAGGAAGCAGTCGTGCAAGGGTTTCGCCGGGGCCGCGTGCCGGCGTCGGTCCTGGTGCGGCGCTTCGAGAGGGAGCTAGTCGAGGCACTCAAGGACGGACTTATTCCCCGTTGCCTGAGCGAGGCCGCGGCGCACCGTGACATCCACGTGGCCTACGGCCCGGTCGTCACGGACGTGAAGTACCGCGAGGGCCAGCCGCTAGAGGCGGCCGGGGTGTTCGAGGTGTTCCCGAAATTCGAGATCGGCGAGTACCGGGGTCTCGAGCTCTTGCGCCCGCAGGTCGAGGCGACGGACGAGATGGTCGCGAACCGGCTGGAGGAGCTCCGCGAGCAGCACGCGACCTACCAGAACTTGGACCCCCGGCCCATTGCGGACGGTGACATTGCGCTCGTGTCCCTGAAGGGGCAGGATCTCTCAGGCGAGCAGGCATTTGACTTGGAGGAGGAGCAGGTCCGAGTCGGCCACTCGACGACCATACCGGAATTCTCCGAGGCGCTCCGCGGCTCGGTGCCCGGCGACGCGCTGGAATTCGAGGTAGCCTTCCCCGCCGGGCATCGCGACCGCAAGATGGCCGGCAAGACGCTGCGGGTCGAGGGACGCGTGACAGCGCTCCAGGTGCGCGAGCTGCCCGACCTTGACGACGAACTGGCGAAGGACATCGACAGCGGCACCGACACGCTGGAGGAACTGCGGGAGGCCGTCCGCAAGGAAGTAGAAGTCGGGGCGCGTGAACAGGTCGAACGCCTGCTGGGCAACCAAGTTTACAGCTTGCTCGCCCGCGCGAACACAATGCCCCTGCCCGTGCACTTCCTGCGGGACCGCGTCGACCAAGCTTGGTCGGCGGTTCGGCGGGAAGCGGGCCTGCCCAAAGATGCCCCCATACCCGACGACCTCGAGAATCGGTACATCCAGCGCGAGTCGGTTCGGACACGCGCCGAGTTGGTCCTGATGCGCATCGCGCTGCTGGAGGGGATTTCCGTGCCCGCCGAGGAGATCGACCAGTTCGTGCGAGCCTATGGCCAGGAGCAGCAGATGACGCCCGAGCGCGCCGCTGTGGAGGCGCGCGATATCGGTCTCTTAGAGCAGTTCAAGTTGCATAGAATCCTCGAGAAGGCACTTCGCTTCGTGCTGGACGAGGCGGAGTACCTCGATGCGGCTTCCGACGACGAACCGGAGGAGGGCCGGGAGCTGAATCCGGATGCCGGCAGCGGGGAGTGAGATTCAAGATGTCGCACGCAGTTTCGCAGCGGGCCAGCCTCGTGCCGATGGTCGTGGAGCAGACAAGTCGCGGCGAGCGGGCCTACGACATCTACTCGCGCCTGCTGCGCGACAACATCATATTCGTCGGGTATCCGATCGACGACACCATCGCGAACCTGATCACGGCGCAGCTGCTGTTCCTCGAAGCCGAGAATCCCGAGCGCGACATCTGGCTCTACATCAACTCGCCGGGGGGTTCGATCACCGCCGGGATGGCGATCTACGACACGATGCAGTTCGTCAAGCCTGACATTACGACCGTCTGCATCGGCCAGGCGGCTTCCATGGCGGCCGTGCTCATGGCGGCCGGAGCCAAGGGCAAGCGCTACGCTCTGCCGAATTCCCGGTTCCTGCTGCACCAGCCGTCCATGTCAGGCCTCGCCGGCCAGGCCACGGACATCGACATCCACGCCCGCGAAATCCTGCGCCTGCGCCGCAATCTGAACACCCTGCTCGCCGCCCACACCGGCCAGGCGGTCAGCAGGATCGAGGGCGACGTCGAGCGCGACTTCATCCTGGAGTCGAGCCAGGCCAAGGAGTATGGCCTGATCGACGAGATCATCACGAGCAAGTAGCGCCGACGACGGCCCGGCGCGCCGACCCGAGCGCTTCCGGGGAGCTGCCCCGGCAGGCTGGTACCCTGCTATGGATGAAGGCTTGGCAAGTCACCCACTACGGCGAGCCCGAGGAGATGACTCTCGCCGAAGTAGCCACGCCCGTCGCTTCGGAGGGCGAGGTGCTCGTCCGCAACCGCGCCTGCGGCCTCAACTTCTTCGACCTGCTCCAATGCCAGGGCAAGTACCAAGCGAGGCCGGCCTTCCCGTTCACGATCGGGGCGGAGGTCGCGGGAACGATCGCGCAGGTCGGCCCCGGCGTGGATCACCTTGCCGAGGGGGACCGCGTGACTGCCCTGCCCCGCGGCAGCGGCTTCGCCGAGTACACCGCGGTGAGGGCCTCGCGCGCCTTCCGGATCCCGGATTCGATGCCGTTCGGACAGGCCGCGGCCATGCCGGTCGTTTACCAGACTTCACTGTTCGCGCTGGACCACAGGGCCGGGCTCCGGGCCGGCGAGTGGCTGCTGGTCCATGCCGGCGCGAGCGGCGTGGGCACGGCCGCCATCCAGCTCGGCAAGGCGATGCGGGCTCGGGTGATCGCCACGGCCGGGAGCCAGGCGAAGCTGGACTTCTGCGCCGCGCAGGGAGCCGACCACGTGCTGAGCTACCGGGATCCGAGTTGGGTTGACGCCGTGAAGGGGATTTGCGGCCGGTTCGGCGCCGACGTGATCTACGACCCGGTCGGCGGGGACGTGTTCGACCTGTCGACGAAAGTCATCGCTCCCGAAGGCCGGATTCTGGTCGTCGGCTTCACCAGCGGCCGAATCCCTTCCCTAGCCGCCAACAGGGCGCTGCTCAAGAACATGTCGTTGGTCGGCGTGTTCTGGGGCCGCCACTGCGACGAGAACCCGCGCCTCATGGCGTCGCTGCACCGCCGGCTGATGGAGCTGCTCGAGGACGGCCGGATCGACCCGCCCGTAGGGGCGTCCTTCCCTCTCGAGTCCGCGCCGCAGGGCATCCGCGCGTTGGCGAATCGCGAGGTGTGCGGCAAGGCCGTGCTGACGCTCGATTGAAAGCGTCGCGATCGGGCCGCGAGCGGATCCTGCCGGGCCCGGCGCTGACGGAGCGGGCCGCTCGAGCGGGTGCGCCTGGCGCCAAGAGACAGCGCGCACCGGGCCCTAGGGATTCAGCGTGACCGGAACCGGGACGAAGCACACTACGAACATCCCCGCCAGCATGGCGGCCAGCCGGCGCCGGGCCGGTCCGAGCGGCAGGGAGTCGCACATGGTCGGCCGGTGCCGGATGCCCATGAAGTACAGCAGGATCAGCATGAGGAGGAATTGCAGGCCGTAGACCACGCAGACCACGGCCAGCGATCCGAAAACGACGCGGGCCAAGATCACGCTGCGCTCCCGGAAGACCGCGTACGACACGTGGCCGCCGTCCAGCTGCCCGATCGGCAGGAGGTTGAGGCCGGTCACGAACAGGCCGACCCATCCCGCGAATCCGACCTCGCCGATCAGCAGGGTCGTCCCTTCGAGCCTGGGACCGAACACGACCCGCTCGAATGCGAGCATCAGCAGCGAGTCTCCCAGCATGACCGTGGATTGGCCGGCCTCGATCGGCACGATTTCTCCCTGCAGGATCCCGACGAAGGTGATCGGCAGCGCCAGCACGGCGCCTGCGAGCGGGCCGGCGGCAGCGATATCGAACAGCGCCCGCCGGTCCGGCACCTGAGGGGACATCCGGATGAACGCACCGAAAGTGCCGAAGAAAAAGGGGGCCGGAAGGAAATACGGCAGCGAGGCTGGGACACCGTAGTGGCGGGCGGCGAGGTAGTGTCCGAACTCGTGCGCGGTCAGGATCGCCATCAGGCAAGCCGAGTAAACGGGCGAGACGAGAAAGCTCGTGGTCAGCACCGTGGCGACGTACAGTGCGCCGTTGACCCACAAGCGGCTGGGGCGGGGCGGCCTGACCACCCGGCCGGCCGCGTCGACGGTTACGCCTGCCGGATCGCAAACCGGGCTGGCCGGAATGCGGGCCGGCTCGATCTGGCCGGGGCCGGTCCCGGCTGGCAGCCAGTGCCGGGCGCCGTCGCCCGGGCTGGAATCGGCAGGCAAGCGACCGGCCCGATCTACGCTGCCGCGGACGCGGGGGCCTCGACGCGGCTCAGCCAGCCGTAGCGGTCGTCAATCGCGCCCTTGGTGATGGCAAGGAACTCCGACTGGATGTGCTCGGTGATCGGCCCGCGCCGCCCGCTGCCGACCTCGATCTTGTCGACCGAGCGGATCGGGGTGACCTCGGCCGCCGTGCCGGTGAAGAACAGCTCGTCGGCGATGTAGAGCCACTCGCGCGGGATGGCCTGCTCCCTCAACTGGTAGCCCAGGTCCGTGGCGAGGCGGAGGACGGAATCGCGGGTGATCCCCGGTAGCACCGACGTGCCCAAGGGGGGCGTGTAAATGATCCCGTCCCGCACTAGGAAGATGTTCTCCCCGCTGCCCTCCGAGACATACCCGGCGGCGTCCAGGGCGATGCCCTCCGTGTAGCCGTGCAGGTTCGCCTCCATCAGGATCAGCTGGGAGTTCATGTAGTTCGCGGCGACCTTCGCGATCGCGGGGAGGGTGTTCGGGGCGATTCTGGTCCACGAGGAGACACACACCCCCACGCCTTCCTCCAGCGCGGACGCCCCGAGGTAGCGGCCCCATTCCCAGCAGGCAATGTAGATCTCAATCGGATTGCCGAGCGAACGCACGCCGACATCGCCGAAACCGCGGAACGCGATCGGACGGATATAGCAGGAGGAGAGGCCGTTGACCGCCGTGACCTCCTTGCAGGCCTGCTCGATCTCGTGCCGCGAGAATCCCAAGTCGATCATCCGGTAGATCTTGGCGGAGTCGAACATCCTGCGCACGTGCTCGGCTAGGCGGAAGATGCGCGGGCCCTTCCGCGTGTCGTAGCAGCGGATGCCCTCGAACACGCTGGTGCCATAGTGCAGCGCGTGCGTAAGCACATGCACCTTGGCGTCGTCCCAGGCGATTAGGTTGCCGTTGTGCCAGATCTTGGCGGTCGGCTTGATCATGACTGCTGCGAGAATCTCCTACATCCTAGTATTGCACCCAGGCTGGAGGAAGGTCCGAGGGACGCCCTGCCGCCGCCGGGAGACCGAGCGAAGCACTACACTGAGTCGCTAGTGAGCCTGATCCCCCCCCGTCTGTTCCTTGTCGACACCTTTGGCCTGATTTTTCGCGCCTACCACGGCCGCGCCCGGGCGACCGTGCCGAGCCTGCGAACGTCGGCGGGCCTTCCGACCGAGGCTGTCTACGTCTTCAACAACATGCTCAAGCGGCTGCTCGAGGAGCACCGCCCCGACTACATCGCGGCCGTCTGGGAGGGGCGCGGACCGACCTTTCGCGAGCGGATATTCCCGGAGTACAAGGCGAACCGCGACCGCATGCCGGAGGACCTGGCCACCCAGCTGCCGTATATCCGCAGGCTGCTCGAGGCCTGGAGCGTAGCGGTTCTCGCCGAGGACGGATTCGAGGCCGACGACACGATCGGCCGGCTTGCCCTCCAAGCCGGCCCGGGGGACTTGGAGGTCTGGATCGTCTCCTCGGACAAGGACCTGATGCAGCTGGTTCGCGACGGCGTGGTGATGCTGAACCCGATGACCGCAAGGGAGTTCCGGGACGCCGAGGTCGAGGCCTACCTCGGGGTCAAGGCCCGGCACGTCGCCGACTTCCTGGCGCTGAAGGGCGACGCGGTCGACAACATCCCCGGCGCGCCCGGAATCGGCGACAAGGGCGCCAAGCAGCTCATCGAGGCCTACGGCGACATCGAGAGCATCATCGCGCATGCAGCCGAAGTGCGGCGGAAGGCGTACAGGGAGAGCCTGCAGAACAACGCCGACCAGATCCGTTTGAGCAAGCGCCTGGCGTCGCTCGACCTAGGCGGCAGCTTGGATCTGGACCTCGGCGCGCTAAAGCACGCGGATCCGGACAGCGAGGGCCTGCTCGCGCTCTACCGCGAGCTCGAGTTCAACAGCCTCGCCAGCACGCTGGAGGCGTCGGCCGGACAGGCCGCCGCCGCCGCGAACATCGGAGAGTTCAAGTCGGCCGAGCGGCTCGCCGAGTGGCTGGAAGGGTCCGACGGGACCGTGTCGATAGCGGTGCCGGACCACGCGGGCGAGCCGGCCCGGAGCGGTGAGTCCGGGGTCATCGGGCTCTGCGACCGGGAGGGCGAGGCATGGGTGGCTCCTAGAGATCTCGCGACCGGTATCAAGCCGTTGCTGGAAGCGAGCGGGCGCGAGGTCGCCGTGCATGACTGGAAGTCGGCGATTCACGCGTTCCGGGATTTCGGCGGCGAGTGCCCGGACGCTTCGGACGACACGATGCTGATGGCCTTCCTGCTCGACTCCAGCCGCACCAACTATTCCTTGCAGAAGACCGTCGAACGCCGGCTGGGGGTCCCGTGGAAGCCCGACGCCGCGCTCGCCGCGCACCAGACGAGAACGCTCCGCGAGCAGCTCCGCAAGGAACTGGACGAGGCCGAACTGCGCGACATCTACGAGACGATCGAGCTCCCGCTGGCTCCGGTGCTGGCCCGCATGGAGAGCGTCGGGGTCCTGCTGGACCGCGCGGTCCTGGAGGACCTGTCGGCCCGTCTGGCCGGGAGCATCTCGGATCTCGGCTCGGAGATTCACGACCTGGCGGGTCGTTCGTTCAACATCGGCTCGCCAAAGCAGCTGGGCGAGGTTCTGTACGGCGACCTTGGCCTGCCCCAGCCGCCGAGGCGCGGGAAGACGAAGGCTCCCTCGACCGCTTCCGACATCCTCGAGGGCCTGGCGAGCCGCCACCCAATCGCGTCGATGGTGCTGGACTGGCGCCAGCACACGAAGCTGAAGAACACGTACGTCGACGTGCTGCCCGATATGGTGGGCCCCGACGGCCGCCTCCACACGACCTTCAACCCGACCGGGTCGGCGACCGGACGGCTCTCGTCGCTCAGTCCGAACCTGCAGAACATTCCCGCGCGGACGGAACTCGGGCGCGAGATACGGAAGGCGTTCACGGCCCGCCCCGGCTGGCGGCTGGTGGCTGCGGACTATTCGCAGATCGAGTTGCGCGTGCTGGCGCACATGTCCGGAGATCCGAAGCTGCTGGATGCATTCCACAGCGGCGCCGACATCCACGCGCGCACCGCAGCGGAGGTCCTCGGCGTCGCCCCCGAGCTGGTCGGCCCCGACGAGCGCTACAAGGCGAAGGCGGTGAACTTCGGCATCATCTACGGTCTCAGCCCGTTCGGGTTGGCCAAGCAGCTAGGCATCCCGCAGCGTAACGCCCGCGAATACATCGACCTGTATTTCGAGAGGTACGGAACTATCAAGGCATTCCTCGGCGAGGTGGTCGAGAGCACCCGGGAAACCGGATACAGCCGCACGCTGTTCGGCCGTCGGCGGCCCGTGCCGGACCTCGACAGCAGGAACGCCTCGGCCCGGGGCCTGGCGGCCAGGATCGCGCAGAACTCGCCGATTCAAGGCACCGCAGCGGACCTGATCAAGAAGGCCATGGTGGCCACGGACGCCGCCCTGCGCCAGGGCGGCCTCGAGTCCCGGATGCTCCTGCAGGTCCACGACGAGCTGCTGATCGAAGCGCCCGAGGGCGAGGTGGCGACCGTCAGCGCGCTTGTCAAGGGCGAGATGGAGTCCGCCGCCCACCTGGATGTGCCTCTTGTTGCCGACATCAAGACCGGTCCGAACTGGCGCGACTTGGAGCCGAGTCGCTAGATTGCAGGCCTCGGTGTAGCGTTTACGCCGGGGTCAAGTTGACGCGACGATCGGCCGGCCTTCTCGGAGACTGTCGTTTCGGCCGTCGGCGAGGGGGCCTCGCGCAAGTGGCTCGGGCGTGGGCAGTGCCCTAAGGCTGCCGACAGTCCCCGTCCGAGCGCGCGGCGGTTCGCGACGGGTTCACCCGGCCGAGTCGAGCAGCGACCGGAGGACAGCTCCGGACGCGCGCCGGGCCCTCGTCGGGCCGAGGCCCAGCCTCGCTAGCGATAGGCCCGAGTGACCCATTCGGCGACTACGCAGGGTTTCGGCGCCCCCTCGAGCTCCACGTGGACCAGCCACACGGTCTGCACGCCCCAGGCGTGCTCCTCGATGGCCTGCGGAGTGATCCGGCCGCGAATGCGGCTTCCGGCCGGCACCGGCGCCGGGAACCGGACGCGATTCAAACCGTAATTGATGCCGTGCCGGAAGTTCCCGGCCACTTTCACCGTGCCCATCATGATCGGCGACAGCATCGAGAGGCTTAGGAAGCCGTGGCCGATCGTGGTCTTGAACGGGGACTCTTTCGCTGCCCGCTCGATGTCGACGTGGATCCACTGATGGTCTTCGGTGGTGTCCGCGAAGGTGTTGATGCGATCTTGGTTGATCTCGAACCAGTCGCTGACCGCAATCTCTTGGCCGATAGCGGCCCGGAACTCCTCGACGGATACTTGCTTCCTCATGGAATCGAGTGTACTTCGGATCGGGACGACGACGAGCCGGACAGCGGCCGTCCGCTTCGCAAGACACGGGCCCCGGCGAGCGGCACGCGGTCCGGGATCACAAAGCGTTGACCCCGTTGCCGCTGACCATGTAGGCCAGAGCGACCACGACCAGCATGGCGCCGTTGACGCTCAGGACGTTGCTGGCGCCGAACTTCTCGGCGGTGTAGCCGCAGATGACGTTGCTGAGAGGCATCACGCCCCGGAATGCGGTGTTGTGCACGCTCATGATCCGACCGCGCATCTCTTCCGCCACGTTGAGCTGGACCAGCGAGGTGACCATGGTGAAGACCGCGAGGATCGCGCCCCCGCAGACGAACAGCAGCACGGAACCCAGCCAGAGCCATCGCGCGAGCGCGAAACCGATGATCGTTACGCCGAGAAACACCTGCATGTTGAGCGACTTGCGGCCCTTCTTCGGGGCATTGCCGAGACGCGCCACATTGAGCGCGCCGACAACCGCCCCGGCGCCCAGCACCGCGCCCATCCAGCCGAATCCAGCAGCGTCCAAGGAGTACACGTCACGGGCGAAGACCGGCAGCAGAAGCGCGATCGGCACCCCGCAGAATGCCGTGACGACCGCGAGGAGCATCAGGGAACGCAGCGCGTAACTGGCGTGGATCGCCCGGAAGCCCTCGTGCAGGCTGCGCAGCAGGTTGGGCTGGCCCGGTTTCGGAACGAACGGGATCCGCAGCAGCAGCAGCGAGACTATCACGGCTAGGAAACTCAGCGCGTTGACGTAGAAGCACATCGCCGGGCCGAGCAGGTCGAATACCCCCCCGCCGATGGGTCGCCCGACCGTCCCGGCGAGGTTGAACTGGATCGACAGCAGGGCGATTGCATTGGGGAGGTGTCGCTTGGGCACGAGCGAGGGGATCAGGGCCTGGTAAGCCGGGCCCCCGAAGGCCTGCCCGAGGCCGGCCGCGAAGGCCGCCACGAGGATGTGCCAGATCTCGATGCGTTCCAGCGAGAAGAGGATCGCCAGCCCCAGGGCCGCGCTCATCTGCATCACTTGCGAGCCGATCAGCAGGTGCCGTCGGTCCATCCGGTCTGCCAGCACGCCGCCCAGCACGGAGAACAAGAGGATCGGGAGGCCGTTCAGGAAGGCTGTCAGCCCGAGCAGGCTCTCGGAGCTCGTCTTCTGGTAGACGTACCAGCTCTCGGCAACCTGCGCTACGAAGAATCCGGTTGTCGAGGTGAACGCCCCGAACCACAGCCAGCGGAAGTTGCGGTAGCGGAACGACCGGAACGTGCGGACAAGCACTCCGATCTTGCGAATTGAGGAGCGAGAGCCCATCTGCCGCGCCGACGGCACCGCGGTTCGCGGCAGCGGCCCCCGTCCGCCGGAACCCTATCTTCCCACAGGGGAGCCGGCGGGCCGCCGTCCGAGCAACCGAATAGACGGCCAGCGCAGGAGAGCGGTAGCTCCGGAAACTCGGCGCGGAGCCGACGTGGGGTAACATGGCGCCAGCGCCTGGCCGCCTGAAGACGCGCTCGGGACGCCCCGATTAGCCCCTATAGCCAGCCGTGCCATGCTCGATTCCCAACTGACTCCGCCAGGGCGCCATCCGAGGGGCCTGTACGTCCTCTTCGCCTCCGAGGCGTGGGAGAGGTTCAGCTTCTACTCGATGCTCTCCCTGTTCACCCTGTACCTGAGGGACGCCACCGACGGCTTCGGCTGGACCGAAGCGGAAGCCACCAGCCTGTACTCGTGGTACCTCACCTTCGTCTACGCGAGCCCGTTCGTAGGCGGTCTGCTGGCCGACCGGTATCTCGGCTACCTGCGGACGACGCTGCTCGGAGGAATCTTCTTCATTGCGGGGCACCTCCTGCTCTCCTTCAAGTCGCTGACGATCGTCTACGTGGCGCTGTTCTGCTTGGTGGTCGGGAACGGATTGTTCAAGCCGAACGTCTCGACGATGGTCGGGAACCTGTACCCCGACGGCAGCCCGCTCAAGGACCGTGCCTTCGTCATCTTCTACTTCGGCATCAATGTCGGCGCGTTCGTGGCGCCGGTGGTGATGGAACTGGTCAAGCAGAGGGCGGGCTACCACCCGGCGTTCGCTGTGGCGGCCTTCGGGATGGTGATTTCCGTCGTCACGCTGTACTTCAACCGGAAGCACGTGCGCCAAGCGGACGCTCCCATCGCCCCGCCCGCCGGAGCGGGCTCCAGCGCGCTCGACAGCGTGTCCGACTCGCGCCGCATCGGTGCCTTGCTGGTAGTGTTTCTCATCGTGGTTGTGTTCTGGATGGCGTTCCACCAGAACGGCTCCACACTGACCTACTGGGCCGACGACAACACCGACTGGGATGTCTCGGGAACGATCTCGAACGCGATCAACCCCGCTTGGATCCTGATCCTTTCGTTCCCGCTCGTCGCGTTCTGGAAGATGCTGGGCCAATTCGGGCGGGAGCCTTCGACTCCCGCCAAGATGACGCTGGGCATGTTCCTGACAGGGCTCTCGTTCTTCGTGCTGTACTGGGCGGCCCGCGTCGGCGAGGCCACCGTGACAGGGGCTGACCCCTATGCCTACCAGGTGTCGCCGGCCTGGCTGATCGCCTCCTACGGCGTAGTGACCCTCGGCGAGCTGCTGCTGTCGCCCATGGGCCTCTCGCTGGTGTCGAAGGTCGCTCCCTTCCGTCACCGCGGCACGATGATGGGCGGGTGGTTCGTGGCCACCGCTGTCGGGAACAAGCTCACGGCGATCGGGGTGTACTGGACGCGCTGGCCGCATTCCATGTTCTTCGCGGTGCTGGGACTGATGTGCGTGGCAGTCGCGGCACTGCTCGCCGCCATGCTAAGGCCCCTGAAGAAGGCGATGCCCGGCGTTTGACGCTCGCCGGCCGCCGAGCGGCCGCGGGCCCGCCGGGCACTGCGTCGCGTCAAGCGCGGCGCCGGTCAGGCGAACGCCGCTTGGCCCGCGACCCGACTTGCGGGAGCCCGGCTTCGGCGCCGGCCATCCTCGGCGCTGTCCGGCACTGCAGGCACGCTGCCTTGGAATGGACTCGACGTCCAAGATGGCCGGCCGGTCTGGATTCGGCCGGGTCGAGGGCGCGATTCGGCGGACCGGGCCCTCCGGCTTCCGGCGGGCGTTACTTCGCCTTGGTCGACGGGCGGAACACCAAGGAGAGCACGGCGCCGCAGATCACGACCTGGATCATGCCGAACGCGAACCAGCTGAGCGCGAGGGATCCCGGAATTGGCATCACGACGTAATTCCCCAGAATGGGTACCGTAACGAACAGCCCGATGATGCATCCGAAGCGGACCCCCTCCATTAGGCCGGGCCCTCTGCGCGCCCAGCTGAAGATGTACGCGAACACGAACGACCAGAACAGGCCTCCGGCGAACATGGCCGGCATCAGCGACGCCATCTCTGCGTCGGGTCGCCAGAGGTCGAAGGTGGCTTCGTAGGCGCCGGCGAGTATCACTCCGTGAATGAGGTAGTCCAGGACTTGGCGGACTACGAAGACCGCCAAGCCGCAGATGACCAGGTTTTTCTTGTCCATTCTTCCCCCTGTAGCATTGCGAAGGGCCACGAAGCCGCGTCGCGAAATTGGGTGAAATTGGGTATCGACAGTCTACACTAGGGTTGGCGTCACCCGAAGCGGTGAGTGGGGGTCCCGCTCGCGCGCCGAACTGTGCTACAATGGGTTCAGTGGTAGCCGTGTAGCCGGTGCAACGCACGGAATCCTCGGGGGCGTAGTTCAGTTGGTTAGAACGCCGGCCTGTCACGCCGGAGGTCGCGAGTTCGAGTCTCGTCGCTCCCGCCACTCCGTTCCGCCGGTCGCCGAACCGAGGCATCGCTGGTAGAATCGGCGGTCGTCCCATGAAACGGAACGCCATCAAAGCGACGCTTCAGGCCGGTGGCAGCGTCCTCGGGACCTGCGTCACCGACTGCTTCAACCCGGAGATCGTCATCGCCATCCAGGCCGCGGGCCTCGATTTCTTTTTCATCGACAGCGAGCACGCAAGGACCAGCTTCGACGACGTGCAGTCCTTCGTGCGGGTCGCCAAGCCCGTCGGCGTCGTGCCGCTGGTCCGCGTCCCGCAGGCGGAGTACTTTTTCCTCGCGAGAATGCTCGACGTCGGTGCGATGGGCATCATCAACCCGCGCACCGAATCCGTGGACGAGGTCCGCAAGATCGTGGCGGCCATGAAGTTCCCGCCCCTCGGCCGTCGCGGCTACGGCTTGCGCAGCATCGTCACCGACCTCGACTTCAAGGGCGCCGCGGCCGAAATGGAATCGGCGAACCGCGAGTCCATGGTGGTGGTGCAGATGGAAACCCAAGGCTGCGTCGACGCGATCGAGGAGATCGTCGCCGTCGAGGGCGTGGACGCGACGATGGTCGGCCCGTTCGACCTCTCGGTCTCGCTCGGCGTTCCAGGAGACTTCGAGCATCCGAGATTCTGGTCGGCGTTTGATCGCATGGTGGACGCCTGCAACCGCGCCGGCGTCGCTCCGGGCGTTCACTTCGGCAATACCAAGATGCTCCAGCGCGCACGCGACCACGGAGCGCGGTTCTTGGTGTGCGGGACCGACATGTCCGTGCTGCTCAGCGGCTTCCGAGCCATCCGTTCCGAAATGGACGCGGCCCTGCGCGAGCCCGCCGCCGCAGCTACGGCCGGCGGATACATGTGAGCGGCCGCTAGCTCGAGCCGGGCCTCGCAGCCCGCTCCTGGCTGACGGCATCGAGAGGTGATCCCGTGGAACCAGTCCGGTGGGGGATTCTCAGCACCGCGAAGATCGGTCTGCAGAAGGTGATTCCCGCCATGCAGCGGGCCGATTCGTGCGAGATCGCGGCCATCGCGTCGCGCGACTCGGCCCGGGCTCGCAGCGCCGCGGCTTCCCTCGGGATCCCGAGAGCTTACGGTTCGTACGAGGAGCTGCTGGCCGACCCGGACATCGAGGCCGTTTACAACCCGCTGCCGAACCACCTGCACGTGCCGCTTTCGGTCAAGGCCGCACAAGCAGGCAAGCACGTCCTTTGCGAGAAGCCGCTCGCCCTGAACGCCGCGGAAGCCCACGCCTTGGTCGAAGCGCGTGATGCGTCCGGTGTCTTGGTCCAGGAAGCCTTCATGGTGCGCTACCACCCGCAATGGCTCAGGGCGCGGGAGATCGTACGGTCCGGCAAGATCGGCGACTTGCGCGCTGTGCAGGGCTTCTTCAGCTACAACAACAGGGATCCGCGCAATATCCGCAATATCGCTGACATCGGCGGCGGTGGTCTCTACGACATCGGCTGTTACCCGATCACCGGGGCGCGCTTTCTCTTCGAATCGGAACCGACGCGCGTCATCAGCCTGATCGAGCGCGATCCGGACTGGCACATCGATCGCCTGACGTCGGCGATGCTCGATTTCCCCGGCGGGCATGCCACGTTCACCTGCTCGACCCAGATCACACCCTTCCAGCGCATCCAGGCTCTAGGAACGGGCGGGCGGATCGAGATCGAGATTCCGTTCAACGCGCCTCCGGACAGGCCGTGTCGCATCTTTCTGGACGACGGCTCGCAGCTCGGGAACGCGGGAGTCGTGGTCGACGAGCTGCCGGTAACGGACCAGTACACGGCGCAAGGCGAGGTCATGTCGACGGCGATCCGAACGGGCGAGCCGCTGGAGTTCCCTCTCGAGAATGCCGTGCAGGGGATGCGGATCGTCGACGCCGTGTTCCGATCGGCGGCCAGCGGAAGCTGGGAAGCGCCTTGAGCTCGGCCCGCGTCCAGCGCTGAGGCTCGATCTCGGTGGGCTGGGACTCCGGATGCCGGGATGCAGGGACCCGGCACGGGCGCGCGCCCGGACCTCGATCTCGGTCCCTAACGGCCGGCTTGGGCTCGACTGCGGCGGGGCGGGCAGATCCCGTCGGAGACTGAATCGCTCCCGGCAGCGTTCGTCGGGTGCTGTGCCGCTAGCAGGCGAAGTCCTTCCCGCCGCCAGGCTTGACGTTCGCCCAGCGCGTGCGCAACGAGCTGACAAGGGAGGCCATCCAACTCGGATACGTCCTGGAAGACTCTATGATCGACTTCATGTATGCTAATTCATGTGATTGTTTTGTAAGGACTTAGATCAGTTCGATGGCGACACCAGACTGCTGGTGGGCGCTTAGCGATCGCACGGTCGATGGAGGTGTCTCAGAGCCCGTGCGCAGGGTCGGGAGACTGCGATGCCTCGGATCGGCCGGTATGCAGTCTCGGCGCATCCTCGGCGCATCCTCGGCGCCCGCCCTCGGTGACCGCGACGCCTCCTAGCCCCGCCGGGGGGATGTGCCGGCGGGGCGCTCGCGAACGCCCGAGACCTCAGCGCACCAGGACGACCTCGGCTAGGTCGCGGTCGAGATGCAGGCAGAATGCTCTGTTCTTGGGGTGGACCCAGATTCCCTGCTCCGGGCCCACGTTCGGGAATTCGCCGACTGACTCGTACAGCGTTCCGCCGGTGTCTTCGACTTCGGGGCTGAGCGGACCGATGTGAATGTGGGCGTGGCACTGCGTGCGAAAGAAATGGCTGTTCTGAGCCAGGCCCCAGCGGCCCGGGTAAATGTTCTCAGCTCGCTCCGCAGCTCGTTGCCACAGGCGTGCCCGCGACTCGCTCGGAAGATGCGCGGTCGACTGGAAGCCGCTTCCGTGAGATTTGGGCAGCGCGAGGTAGCGGTTGGGCTTGTGTGGATTGATGTCCTTCAGGAAGTAGATCTCCTCGGAGGCCTCTTCGGCAGTGCCGCAGAGGCTGCACACCCGGGGGGACAGGCTCTCGGGATCGGCATGATCACACGGGCAGTCCACGACCGGCATCGGTACCAGCGGGATCAGTGCCCAGCAGGCCGCCGCGGCGGCAGCGAGCAGCCGGAACGGTGCCATCCTACGCGAGTCCGCTGGGGGCGGCTTCACCGGGATCACCTCCCAGCAACTTGGCATGGCAGCGCAGCAAGTAGGAGTCGGTCATGCCTGCGATATAGTCGCAGACCAGCTGCGGCAGGGGCTGCGCGCCGAACTGCTCGGCGTAGCTGCCAGGGAGCGATTCGGGGTGGTCGACAAAGTAGCGGAACAACTCGCTGAGCCGTTCCGCGTAGCGGCCCGCGACACGCCGCGTCTCTGCGGCGTTGTAATAGCAATCCGAAAGAACACCCCGGAGCTCACGCATGATCAAGAGGGCTGGGGCCTCGGGGCTGGCGATGCGTTGCGGCAGACGGCGCACTTCCCCGCAGTCCATCGCTCCCGACCTGTCCGCCGCCGCCCGGACGCCGTCGACGAACCACTCGACCAGCCTGCCCACCAAGCGGCGCTGAATCTCCCTGAGCTGGAGCCTTTCGCTTGCCTCGGGATAGGTCGACCTCGTCTGCTCGGCCAGCTCGGCAAACGCCGATACTCGCTCTCGCAGAGCGGCTTGCTCCAGGAATCCCTCAGAGACGGCGTCCTCCATGTCCGCGCTGAGGTAGGCGATCTCGTCCGCCGCGTCGATAATCTGCGCTTCTAGGAGCGGGCGCAGGTGCGGCAAGTACTCCTGGTGGAGGGGCTCGCCGGGGTCGAGCTCGCGGGAGTGCTTCACCAAGCCCTCCCTCACTTCGAACGTGAGGTTGAGACCCCGAAACGCCGCGTATCGGCGCTCGAAGTGCTCCACGATGCGGAGCGCGTGGAGGTTGTGATCGAAGCGGAGCCCGAAGCGCTGCATCTCCGTGTCGAGGGCGGACTCTCCGGTGTGCCCAAAGGCCGGGTGGCCAAGGTCGTGGCCGAGTGCGAGCGCTTCCACTAGATCGACGTTGAGGTCGAGGGCAGTAGCGACGGTGCGGGCGACTTGGGAGACCTCGAGCGTGTGAGTCAGACGCGTGCGGCTGTGATGGGAGTCCGGAAGGGTCGTGACCTGCGTCTTGCCCGCGAGACGCCGGAACGCGCGCGAATGGATGATGCGGTCGCGGTCGCGCTGAAAGGCATTGCGATAGGGCGCGGGGCCCTTCGGCTCGGGATGCTTCCGGAGGAGCGACCGCTCGGTCGGGAACCGCAATCGAGCCGTCATGCAGTGGCCGGAATCAACTGCCCTCGCCGATCGCCTCCAACAGGGTCGCCGCCAAGGGGCTGGCGGGACTGTTCGAGGTCTGGATTCCCTGAAGGATCTCGCGGGCCTGCTCGGCGTCGCTGCCTAGGTACGTCCTCGCCAGCTCGATCAAGGCGCGATCCTTGGACACCGTTCGGGTGGGGCTCTCCGCCAGCTTCTGGAAATGCTCCCGCGCCGACTCGGACTCGCCTTGGTCCAGGAGCAGCCCGCCGAGCGCCAGCCGTGCCAAGCCGGGAAATTCGTCGCCCCTGCCCCGCGTTGCCTGCTCTAGGTGCGACTGCGCTTCGGCAAGGTTGCCCCGTTCGCGATCCAAGAGACCCGAGTAATAGGATGCCCCGGCATCCGCGACCGTGCCGGAGTAGTCGAGCAGGATCGCGTCCAAGGCGCGAGTTACTTGCTCCACGCGGTCTGTCTCCGTTGGGAATCTCTTCACGCCGGGCGGGGCCTCGTCGGTGACCACTCCATGGAACAGGTCGATCGCGTCCATCAAGGCAGCTAACGAGGCCGCATGCCTCTGCGAGGCATACGCCGAGTAGCCCAGACCGCCTACGAGCAGGACGGCTGCTACGATACCGCCCCAGACGAACTGCTTGCGATGCCCTGAGAGATACTCGACTTGGTGGGTGACCTCCTCGACGAAGCGGTCACGCTTGAGTTCCCTGCGACGGATCCTTGCCAACGAATCGCCCTTCCTTCCGTGCGGCCCAGTCCGGGAGCGCGGGCCGCTCCTCAATTCTCATTCTAACTTGACGAGCGGGCTTCCCCTAGTCGCGAGGTTCGCGATGCGGGTGCCCGTCCTCGGTCATGCGCAGGCGTTCGCGAGCCGCGAGGCATCGCCAATTCGCTTGTCTCAGGCTGAAGCTTGAGTCAAGCTCGTGCGGCGACTAGCCAGCCAACCGAGAGACGGTCTCGATCGCGGCCGAAGATTCGGAACGCCGAGCGGAGGTGCCCGCCGCCAGCTTCATTCATTCACCCTTGACCGCGAGCGAAGGCAGGGCGCCCCAAGTCGAATCAGCTTGCGGGCTTTGGCCGGAGCCCCGAGCCGGCCTCTCAGGTTCTGAGGAGTCCCGCGGCTGTCCGCTGGGCCCCGCAGATCCTAGTCGCGAGTCGCTGGCGTCGGAGAGATAGCGGGCGGGACGCCGAGAAGCAATCGACACGGCAGGGCGCTGAGGCATGCGAACCTGCCACGCCATGCCAGGATCAACCGGATGGATCCTGTACAGATTGCGACCATAGTGCTGTCCTCGACCGGCGTCGTAGTCGCGATAGTAACCTTGACGTCGCGGATGCTCAAGCAGCACCTAGGGGCGCAGCGCGAGTATACCCGTCGGCTCGCAGGTGCAGTCGAGAAGCTGTCCGACGGTGTCGGCAACTTGCGGGAGGTCGTTGGGCGGCTAGAGGGGCGACAGAGCGCCCAGGTTGCGCAGCTCGCTCAGATCTGGGATGTCATTCGGCAGATGCAAGACGACATCCGCAAGCTCTCGGAGCAGCATCGGGACGACTACCGCAAGCTCTCGGAGCAGATCGCGCACGTCGGAGCGCAGCTGGCCGCGCTAGGCTCTGACATGAAGCAAATAGAGCCCATTCAGGCGCGTCAGGCCGAGCATGAACGGGAATTGGGTCGGCTGCAAGCGACAGTCCTGCAGATCCGGTCTTGGTCTGCAAGTTCCGGTCCGGGGCGGCCAATCGACGCCGGCACTCCGGGGCGGATCGCGGCGCAGTCGCTTCCCTCCGAGGAAGCCGAAGACTGAGCGGCTGAGATCAGAGTCAATCACAGGGCTAGGCAAAGCTGCTAGCAGGTGTCCATTCCGCTACTTCGGAATCGGCCTCGCCCGTTGAATTGCCGCTTCTCGAAGCAGCCTCCGAAGTGATTTGCTTCGACGTCACCCCTCGCACTGGCGGGGGCTTGGTTCGGAGCGCAAACTACACACCTGGCCATACGGCGCGTCGTCGCCGGGGGGCCTATGACGGGGAACCGGTAGCAAGAAAGTCGACCAGACTCCGCTAGCCTCCTGCCGCCTCGCCAGCGCACAGGGTCGACGCCCTCCCAAGGAAGATGTCGCGCTCGTGCCGAACGGAATCGATCGGCTGTACTCTGACGCGTTCCAGCTGGCACTGCACGTGCCAGCCGGGAACGCTTGGTGCCTTCACCGCACATGCATCGCTTGTCCTTGCGATCCCGTGGCGGATGGTGCCATGACGCATGAGCCCGTGGAGATCCCTAACGCATCGGCCGCGCCGCGAGCATTCGACTTGGTCGCGTCCCGGCGACGGCAGAACAAGGAGACCAGCGGGCAGGACCACCGCTCGCTTGGGACGGCGGCCACGGTGTTGCTCGACATCATTGGTCTAGATGAGCGGGAAGTCGGGCTAGCGGAAGATTGGTGCGTGGTGGCAATCGAGGCTTGGGCCGACCACCCAAGACGGCGATCTATGATCAAGTATCGCGTCGACAGCAAGGCTGTCGAACCAATATCGTTGACCGGGCCGCTCTGGGGCACGCCGGACGAGTGCAGGCCCCCGCGGGGCGAATGTCGGGAGTCCGAGATCGCCGGCGCTGGCTATCCAAGCTGACGGCAGCGCCCCTTGCAGTCCCTGCTCGTCAAAATGACCGTGAAGCGGCGTCGCCGGTCCTCCGACCGGTCCTCGGTGTTCGACATGACCCGCTAACAGCTCACGCGAGCAGGCCTCGCACTACCTCGCCATGCACGTCGGTCAACCGGAAATCGCGTCCCGCGTAGCGGAATGTGAACCCCTCATGGTCGAAACCGAGCAGGTGCAGGAGGGTCGCGTGAAGGTCATGCACGTGAACCTTGTCTTCTTCGGCCCGGAACCCGAACTCGTCCGTTGCGCCGTGAACGTGGCCCGCCTTGACACCGCCCCCGGCTAGCCACATCGAGAACCCGTACGAATTGTGGTCGCGGCCGTTCTTGCCCGCGTTGGCCCCGAAAGAAGTGAGCTCCACCACCGGAGTCCTGCCGAATTCCCCGCCCCAGATCACCAAGGTGTCGTCGAGCATCCCGAGCTTCTTCAGGTCGGTCAGGAGCGCCGCGATCGGCTGGTCGCACTCCGAGGCGAGCCGCCGGTGGTTCGATTCGACTTCGCTGTGGGAGTCCCACGGCTGCCCCGCGCCGTGCCAAACTTGCACGAAACGGACGCCCTTCTCGAGCAGCCTGCGGGCGATGAGCATCTGCCGCCCGTGAAGGGAGTCGCCGTACAAGTCGCGCACCGACTTCGGCTCGCTGCCGATGTCGAACACGTCGGCCGCTTCGATTTGCATGCGGAACGCCAGCTCGAAAGACTGGGTCCTCGCCTCCAACAGGGCGTCGTCCGCCCTCTTGGATGCGTGCGTGCGATTCATGCTTGCAAGAAGGTCCAGCTGCTCTCGCTGGGATCGCTCGCTGGCGAAACTGCTCCTCACATTTGCGATGAGCTTCTCGGGAGCGGTGTGGCGCGTGTCGACATGCGTACCTTGGAAGGCCCCGGGCAGGAACGCCGCGCGCCAGTTCTTCGCGCCCCACACGGGGTAGCCGCCGGGGCACAGCACCACGAAGCCGGGCAGATTGCGGTTCTCGCTTCCGAGCCCGTACGTCAGCCACGATCCGAAGCTCGGGCGTGACTGCTGCGTGGTGCCCGTGTTCATCATCATCAGCGAAGGCCCGTGATTGGGAACCTCGGTATGCATTGACCGGACGACACACAGGTCGTCGACGTGCTCTGCGACCCGCGGGAAAATCTCGCTGACCTCGATCCCGCTCTGGCCGTGCTTGTGGAACGCGAACGGCGATGGGAAGGCTGCACCGGTCTGGCGCTCGGTCCGCAGGTGGATCGGTAGCTGCTGGCCGCCGTATCGGGCGAGGGCCGGCTTGGGATCGAACGTGTCCACCTGCGAGGGGCCGCCGTTCATGAAGATGTGGATGACCCTCTTGGCCTTCGCTGGAAGCGGTGGCGGCTTCGGCGCTAGCGGGTCGGTCGGGTCGTAGCTCGCGGCACCGCGTGCGCGATCGCTCGTCATCAGCGCGCCTAGGGCGCACATTCCCATGCCCATCGTGGCGTTACGAAGGATCGCTCGACGCGACGGTGCGACGGCGGATCGCATCGATCCAATTGCCTCCCCTGTCATTGGCAGTCCCGCGCCGTTGACGCCCTTCGCTGCATGCGCACGAATATAGTCTACCCGCATGGCTCCGCCCGTTGGCCCTCGCCGAGGGTGGCTCTTCCCTCACTGGGCGCAGTAGCCGGCGGCGCGGAAGTTCCTCAGGGTCGACGGTCCGACGCCGCTCACCTCGAGCAGCTGGTCGAGCCTGCCGAAGGGACCGTTGCGTTCGCGATGCTCGATGATCGCCTTGGCTCTAGCCGGCCCGATGCCGCTCACAGCCTGCAACGTGGCCGACGTGGCGGCATTGACATTCGTGCAAGTTGCTGGGCTTCCCGCTTGGCTGTCCGCCTTCTCCGCGACGGCGTCAGGCCTGCTGTCGGCCGCTGGTTGGACAGGCCCATGGTCGGCGACGCAGAAGTCGGCGGCGCGCAGGTTCGCGAGGGTGGCCGGGCCGATACCGCTGACGGCCTCGAGTTCGGCGGAAGAGGCCGTGTTGATGTCGGTGCAGCCGCGCCGGCTCCCGCCCGATTGTTCGGCGGCAGCCTGCGAGGACCCGTCGAGCGGGTTCGCAGACGATTCGCTCTCGCAAGACTGCGCATGACCTGCGCCGTCGCCCTGGCCTGAGCCTTCGGGGGCGGCGCAGTGCGTCGGGTCTCCGCCCCCCCCGACCGCCACGGCCGACACCGTCGGACCACCTCCCAGCGTCGTAAGCCGAGATTCCGATTCGTCGGGGCGGTCCCTGCCGGAAGCGGCACGGCACGATTCCAGTACTTCCCGGACGGCTCGATCTTCGTCCTCGTCACTGGCCAGACCCCAGGTGGCCTTGACGATTACCCAAGTCCGGACATATTCGCAACGGTACGCTTCATTGGGGGGCAGCCAGTCGGCGGGATCGGAGCTCCCCTTGGAGCGGTTGGATTTGAAGGTCGTGGCAATGAGCGTCTCTGCATGGGTTAGATCATTCGCGTAGGCCTCTCGTCGCTCGGGTGTCCACGAGTGCGCACCGCTCCGATGCGCTTCTGCTAGGGGCACGAAGTGGTCGACATCCAGCAACGCCGGGTCCGAGACCCTCTCGCCGAGATAGGGGTCGTACCAATACCCGCCGACGACCTTGCACCCGCGCTCGTCAAGCTCGACCGGGGACTGGCTCTCCGCGATGAGGACCTCCTCCCGGGTATCCCGGCAGTCCGAGTCCGCGTCTGTCCAATGCCGGTAGAGCCCCCTGTCGTACGGCACAGGTTCCTGTTGGTCCTCCGCGAAGGCAGAGACTCCGGTCGCGCCGAGCGCCAGCGCGAGGCCCACAGCCGAGACGGACCTCTGTAGGCGATTCAGGCCGATGGGAAGACTCGAGGCGCACCGGCGCACGCTTCTAACTTAACTCTCTCACTGGGGCATGGCAAGATTCTCTCGGTCGTCCGCCCGTACGCAGGCGCACTCCCCCTCCGAGCAGATCGCGGCACCGGCCTCAAGACACCTGCTTCCTGGACCTCCCTCCGCTCGCGGCATGCTGGCCTAAGCGTCGGCGCAGAATCCGTTTCGACGTGCGGCGCACCGAGCGCGCCGACAGCTTGGAAAGACCCGGAGAGTCCGTCCCGACCGGTGACGGCCTGGCCCTCCCTCACCGACGGTGCCCTAGCGACCGTACATGCGCCCGGTTGATCGATAGCGCGGACCGAGTTCAGTAAATCTGCTCGGTCTTCGCCCTGACAGCTGCGGGCGGCACGACTCCGTTCGCGATCATCACGCGGCGGAGCGCGTCGACAGTCACCTGAGACGGCTTGAAGTTGCCGAACCGGTACCCCGTCGCGATCGCTAGCGGCGTCCAGCCGTAGCGATTCTCGGTGTTCCAGATCCCGATTTCCGCGCCGCGGGACGCTAGGTGCTCCACCACCTGCGGAAGATTCTTGTACGCCGCGGCATGCATGACCGTCTCACCGTTCTCGTCGACCGCATTGATGTCCGCGCCATGCTCCAGAGCGACATTGATCGCCTCGAGCACCTCGTGCTCCAAGCCGGCGTCCTCGCCCGGAGACCGCGTGCCGAGGCCCGCCGCCGCCATCAGCGGGGTGCTGCCGTGGACGTTTGGGATCGAGACATCCGCGCCGAGCCCCGCTAGGGCGCGCATGAGCTCCGCGTCGGCGCTCTGAGCCGCGAGCATGTAGGGTGTCGCGCCGAGCTTCCTGAGCCGGGTGTTTCCGAGATTGACGTTCTTGGTCATTCTGGCGTTCAGGTCGGCACCGCGCTCTGCGATCTCGCGCACGAACTCGATGCTGCTCACCCGGCCAGATCCGGCCGGAGGCGGGTCGTTGTCGCCGCGCCCCGGCTTGCGGACCCTCGCGAGCGCATGCAGGACGGTGTAGCCCGTCCTGGTGCCGTCGGGCTCCGCGCCCGCGTCCAGCAGGTGGAGCGCCAGCTCGTAGTGAGCGTTCTCGACCGCGATGAGCAGGGCGCTCGCGCCGTACGGCGGAGCTCCCTTGTAGCCCCGTGCCATGCTCGGTTCGTCGGTCGGCGGACGGATCCAGTCGTTCGGATCCGCGCCCGCTTCGAGCAGCGCCTCGAGGACCTCGATGTGGCCCTCTCGAGCTGCGAAGAGCACGGGGGTGAATCCCGAGGCCAGCCTCAGGCCGATGTCGGCTCCCGCCCGGATCAGGGCGCTCGTGGCCTCCGCGTGGCCTTCGGCAGCTGCCCAAATGAGCGCTGTCTGCCGTCCGATGGCTTCCCTGGCTTCAACTTCCGCGCCGTGCGCTAGGAGCGCCTCGACGGCGGCTGCATTGCCGCTCCGAGCGGCGGTCATCAAGGGCGTTTCCCCAGCGCGCAGCGCGGCATCGGGATCCGCCCCGCTCTCTAGCAGCAGCCGGACCATTGCGGCGTTGCCGCCGAGGCAGGCCAGAGACAGCGGCGTCACTCCGTAGCGGTTTCCGCGATTCGGGTCCGCCCCCGCCCGGACGAGCAGGCGAGCCGAATCGAGGCGGTCGAGATGCACCGCCCAGAGCAGGGCCGTCATGCCGTCGGCTTGGGGCTCGTCCGGGTCCGATCCCCGGGCAAGGATGTGCCGGACGCGTTCGAAGCGGCCGCGCTCCGCCTCGTCCGCGAGCGTGGAGGCGGGGGCGGCGCACGGCAGCAGCGCCGCGCCCGCCGCCAGGGCCAGCAGGCCGACTCGCCTCGAGGTCTCGCCCATCGGTGCGCCGCTCCCGAGAATCTTCGGTCAGATATCCAGCGGCTCGGCGAGCTCCGGGAGCCTGCCCGTGCTGTCCCCGAAGCGGTCGAGGTGGACGCCGGCCCTGTCGAGCAGCGTCAGGTGAAGGTTGGCCAGCGGCGCTGGCTCGGCGTAGCGGATGTGGCGGCCGCCCTTGAGGCCGCCCGCCGCTCCGCCCGCGACCAGGATGGGAAGGTTCGTGTGGTCGTGAACGTTCGGGTTCCCCATGCCGCTGCCGTACAGGATCAGCGAGTTGTCCAGCAGGGAGCCATCGACGTCGGGCGTTGACTTGAGCTTCTCGAGGTAAGCGGCGAACAGAGACACGTGGAACTGGTTGATCTTGGCCACCTTGGCGATCTTCTCCGGGTTGTTGCCGTGATGAGTCAGGGGGTGGTGCGGTTCGGTAACGCCGGCTTCCGGATAGGTCCGCGTGCTGGTCTCGCGCGCCAGCTGGAACGTGAAGACGCGCGTGATATCGGCCTGCATTGCAAGGACTTGCAGGTCGAACATGAGCTTCGCGTGATCGGCGTAGGCCGCAGGCACACCGGCCGGGCGGTCGAGATCGGGCAGTGCCCCGTCGCCGGAGGTTTCCTCCGCCTTCTGGATGCGACGCTCCACCTCGCGGATCGAGTCGAGGTACTGGTCGATCCGGGCGCGGTCTTCCGGACCCAGCTCCGTGCGGAGGCTGGCCGTGTCCTCCAGGACCCAGTCCAGGAGGCTCGCCTTGCGACGCAGGGCTGCCCGCCGGTCTTCGGGCGTGCCGCCTTCGCCGAAGAGCCGCTCGAAAACAATGCGCGGATGCGCCTCGGCCGGCAGCGGCGTGGTCGGCGAGGACCACGAGAGGTTGTTCTGGTAGACGCAGGCGAAGCCGTTGTCGCACTGGCCGACCATCGAAACCAAATCCATCGCCATCTCGAGGGACGGCAGCCGCGTCTCCTGCCCGATTCCCTGCGCAGCGATCTGGTCGACAGTTGTCCCGAGGCGGTAGTCCGTGCTCTCCGTCCATTTCGCCTTGGCGGCACTCAGGAAGCCGGCGTTCGACGTCGCATGCGTGCCCGGGTAGGAGTTCTTCAGCTCCATGTTCGTGAGGACGGTCACGTCGCCGATCACGGGAGCCAGCGACGACAGGGACGGCGAGAGCTCTTGCAGATCCCCGTCCCCTGGCGGGGTCCACCGCGTGATGTCGCACCCCATCGGGACGTAGACGAAGCCCAGCCTCCGCACCGGCCGGGCCGCGGTCTTGGGGAGCGCCGTCAGAGGCGGGACCATCGCGTCCAGCAGCGGCAGCGAGAGGGCCGTGCCCGCCCCGCGGAGAAACGTGCGCCGCGGCAGGGCCTTCTTGGTGACGGTCATCGTGATCTCCTCATCTGGAACGGCGTGCTTCTCGCGATTCCTAGGATAAGCGAGGAGAACCGGTAGTCGCTATCGCTCGCGTCTCGCACGACGCGCCGGATTGCCGGGGCGTCGAAGTGCTCCACTCCCCTGCCCAGGGCGAAGGTCAGCAGCTTCTCGGCCAGCGCCGTGGCGAACAGCTCGGGGCGCTCCAGCAGGGCCTCCTCCAGGCCTGCTACGCCTGCGACTCGCGTGCCGTCCGCCAGGACGGCGGAAGGATCGATGGGCTCGCCTCCGTCCGCGACGCGCCAGCGGCCTACGGCGTCGAAGTTCTCCAGCGCGAAACCCAGTGGATCCATGGGATCGTGGCAGCTCGCGCAGGCCGGGTTGGCGCGGTGCTCGGCCAGCCTCTCGCGGACCGAGAGCCCGCCCGATACGGTGTTGTCCTGCAGCTCGGGCACGTCTGCGGGCGGGGGCGGCGGGGGCATGCCGAGGACGTTCTCCAGGATCCACTTGCCGCGGATCACGGGCGAGGTGCGGGTCGGGTAGGAGGTGACCGTCAGCACGCTGCCGTGGCGCAGAAGTCCCCCGCGCTTGCTGTCCGGCCCGAGAGCGATCCGGCGGAACCGGCTTCCGTACGCGTTCCCAATGCCGTAGTGCTTGGCGAGCCGCCCGTCCAAATAGGTGTATTCGGCTCGGAGCAGGTCGAGCACGCTGCGGTCCTCTCGGATCACGCTGGCCAGCAGCAGCTCCGTCTCCTTGCGGAACGACCGGCGAAGGTTGTCGTCGAAGTCGGGGAACAGGCGCATGTCGGGCCGGATCGAGTCCAGATTGCGCAGGTGAAGCCACTGGGTGGCGAAGTTGTCGACTAGGGAATGCGACCGCTCGTCTGCCAGCATCCGGCGGACTTGCGCGTCCAGTCCGCGGGAGGTTCGCAATTCGCCGTTGCCTGCCGCCTGCAGGAGCGTGACGTCGGGGATGCTGCTCCACAGGAAGAAGGCCAGGCGCGAAGCGAGTTCGTACTCGCTGATGCGGTAGGGTGCGTCCGGCTTGATGCCGTCAGGATCCCGTTCGATGCGGAAAAGGAAGCGAGGGCTGACTAGGATCGCCGACAGGGCGCGCTCGATCCCGGCTTCGAAGCCGGCGCCTGCGGACTCCTCGGACTTGGCTTGGCGGTAGAACCGCAGGGGGCCGGCCAGGTCGGCGTCGGTCGCGGGCCTGCGGTACGCCAAGGTGGCCAGGGAGCGGACGATCTTCTCCGCGCAAGCGTCCTCGTCGGACGGGGCGGCCGGGCGGCAAGCGAAGATGCGCCGTCGGCTCGGCGTCTCCCCCGGGCCGTCGCGGGCGTGGGGCCCGATGATTGTGAGCGAGTAGATCGCGGGCTGGATGCGCGGATGCCGGTAGAAGTTGAAGCGCGCTTGGTACGGCTGCCGCTGCGTTTCGGGTACCGGATTCGCGTCCTTCAGGAACGTGGCGCCGACCCGGCGAGGCCCGGCCTTGACCCGGACCCTGGCCGTGAGGTGACGGTCCGCGAGGCGGTGATCGGAGCCCTTCGGGGGAGGCTTGACATCGAACAGCGCGACCCGCTCCCTGTCTACCAGAACCTCCAGCTCGTGCGGCCGACTCAAGCCCTCGATGTCCTCGTTCCGGTCGCGGGCCAGCCGGAGGGTTATGTCGTACTCGCCGTCCTCGGGGAAGGTGTGCTGCACCAAGGTGCCGCCTCGGGTCCCGAGCGGGAGCCCCTCGATATGGTTCTCCTGGGTCAGGTCCGGCGGGACGCGGACCGTGCGGGCGTCGGGCACGCGCCCCGCCCGGCCGACCGCGAGTCGGCTGACTTTCTCGGCGGCCGCGACGTATCGCTCCAAGAGCACCGGCGGCAGGTCCCCGACCGTGACGTTGTCGAAGCCGTGGCTGGCCTCGTCGGCGGGCAGGAGGGTGGCGACCTCCACATCGAGGGCAAGCAGGTCGCGGACGGCGTGGCGATACTCGGTCCGGTTCAGCCGCCGAAACGTGTCGGGCCGGCCCGGATTCGGATTTTCTTCGGCGTGGCGGTCCAGCGCGGCCGCAGTGCTCGAAATGGCAGTCTCGTAGGCTGCGCTATCCGGCCTCGGCAGCCCGGGAGGCGGCATCTGCCGCCCGCGGAGCTTGCGAATGACCTTTTCCCAAGCCTCCGCCTGATGCGGGACGTCCGTCCGCAGAAGCCCCTCCAGGTCAAGGCCGGCTGTGGCCGTCGAAGCGCCGTGGCAAGAGACGCAGTAGTCTCTGATGACCGCGCGGTAGGGTTCCGGGGGATCGGCCTGGCTTGCTTGCGCTCCGGGGGCGGCCAGCGCCGCGGAGCTTGCCCACAGCAGCGCAACTGCAGGCCATACCAGTCTCGCCATCGTGCGGTGCCGGTTACATCGTATCAATCCCCCGGCGAGCCCGGTCCCTGTGCCGCCGCGGCCTCTGCGGTGCCGACTTCGGGCGACAGGCCGCGGTCCGAGCCTCGCCAGGCATGCAGGGCTCGAGGTGGATGCAGGGTCGGTGAGCGCATCCCGGCGGGCCTTGGCCGGGGAGGAGTCTCGAGCATCCCGAGGTCGCGGGCACTGCATTCGCCCAAGCGCCGTTATTCCGCAACGAGTTGCGAATCCCGGCGCAACCGCGGCAGAATTTGTTGCCTTTCGCCGCTCCGGGGCTGCCCCAGGGAGCTCCGCTGTCAGCTCCGAGGCTGGCTGCGTCCGGCTGAGGGTGCCGCAAGGCGTCCGAGCGCGCACCGGGTGCGCGGGATCCATCGGGATCCGGACCGAAGGCAGCATTCTTCCCGGGAATCCCTTGCCCGCCGCAGTCGCGGAAGCGTCAATTCCCTGCAGTCGCAAGCGGAATGGCAGCGCACGATCGAAGTGCGGGCGGAACAGCCACGTGCCATCCGGCCCAAATCTATTGCCCGCAGCGGATATTTCCGGACGGACCGGTGCGAGGACGCTTGGTGGTATGACGTCGCCCGGGGAGACCTGCTGCCCGCACTCTTGCGGGCATGCAAGCAGCTCAGTCCCTGAAGGAGAACTCGTTGGTCATCAAGAGGACCTGGGCGTACTGCTCGAGCGGCGTCAGGGGTTCTTCCCGGTACTCCGGGAATCCCTCTTCGGCGGTCCAAGCCTGGGGTTCCATGCCTGCTTGGCGCTGCTCGGCGTCGAGGATCTCAGAGATCTCGGGCGACCATCGAAACCCGTCGGCTTCATAGTCCCCCAAGGCGTCGACCGCGAAGTCGAAATGCTCGCCTCGCTCGACTTTCAGATTGCGGATGCCCGTATCCGCCTCGTATCCCCAGACCTTCCACGTGGAGAGCACCCCGCGTTCGCTGGAGATGATCCATCCGCGCACGCCGTTGGAATGCCCGAAGCGCAGCGCTTGGTCACCCATCGGATGGTTCAGCGCGCCCTCGATGGCGATGCGCATGGAGCGCGGCGCCGTCCAGCGGCGCACCACGGTCCACTCGGTGTCGTCCCCCGGGGACCCTCCGCGTGGAGTCAGGCTGGCCCTGCCGGACTCAGGCGCCGGAAACATCGGAGCCGGCTGGACACGGTCGCCCGCGTGATATTTCATCGGGCGAAAGTCCAGCAGCTTGCCGGATTCTATATCGAGCTTGCCCGTGCCGTGCTGCCAGGGCCCGTCCGGCTCGGTCGCCGTTGTGCCGGGCGGCGCTCCTTCCGCGCGCGAGGCGATGAAGGCAAGAGCAGCTCGACGTGCGCTGGGTTCCGGCAGACGCCCGAGCACCCTGCGGTGGATCGTGCTGACGCAATCCTCGCTGGCCTCGCAGCTCGCCGCGAGCGCGCGGGCCTGCTCGGAAAGGAACGAGCTATTCATGAGGAACAAAGCCTGCTGCGGGACAGTCGTCAGCTGGCGGCGCGGCGTGTGCTCTTCCGGGTTGGAGAAATCGAAGATCCGCATCAGGGCCGACGGCTCCTCGCGGGATACGTAGGCATAGAGGGTGCGCCTGGGAGACGACGGGATCGCTTCCAGCTCGAAAGGAGGCCCGCCTGTGTTCGTATCCAAGCGACCCGCCACCGCGAGCATCGAGTCGCGCATGGCCTCGAAGTCCAGCCGCGTGCGGTTCTGGCGCCACAGGAGCCGGTTCGACGGGTCAGCCGCCAAGCCCGAGGCGCGGTCCACACTGTCCTGGCGATAGGTCTTCGACAGCACGATGCGCTTGACAAGGCGCTTGGTGGACCAGCCGTCGGCCATGAACTGGCTCGCTAGGTGATCGAGTAGCTCGGGATGCGATGGCGGATCGCCGCGCATGCCGAAATTGCTGGGCGTGCGAACCAGTCCCTCTCCGAACAGGTGTCCCCAGACTCGGTTGACGAAGACCCGTGCGGTCAGGGGATTGCGCTCGCTGGCGATGGCGGTCGCCAGCTCCAGCCTGCCGCTGCCCGACCGGAACTCGCCGGGTCCGGGCAGCGCCGAGAGAAACCGACGGCTGACCTCGTCCCCCTTGTCGTGCTGGTTGCCTCTCACGAAGAGGTACGCCGGCTGCAGCTTCCGTGCGTCCCCGACGACCATTGCGTGCTTCGGCCCGCCGCGGTGGCTCCAGTCCTGCATGGCGCCATCGTATTGCCACTTCAGGCCCTTCATGACATTGGAATCGCCTTCGCTCTGAATCCACCAGAAGTCCTCGAGGGGGATGTCGGTCGGTGACCCGTTGCCGCGAAGAGCGAGTCGCAATGCCTCCCGCTCCGCGTCGGGCCAGCGATAGACGCTGTCGGCTCGGGCCATGGCCTGTGCCACGCGCTCCGCGCCGCCCGGCGAGTCCAGGTCGGCAAAGGCCCGCAGGGACGGCGCGACAAGACCGTTCAGATAAGTGCGCCAGCGATTCAGGAGGTAGTGGTTGAGGTTACGCTCCTTCGCCAGTGCCTCGAACTCCCGATTGCCGAGATCGCCTGCGGCCCATGCCGCGCCGAGGTACCGGGCAAGAGTCTCCGGCTTGCGGAACTCGCTCACGTGATCCGCGAGGCGCTCCTCACGAAACCTGTCCAGCCAGGCCCGGCGCTCCGCGAGCTTCGCACGGAAGAATTCGCCGTGGGTCCCCCTGCCGCGCTGCTCGAGCGGCACGGGCTCCAGGGTCGGCGGAGAATTCAGGAAAACGCCGTATAGCGCGTAGTAGTCCTTCTGGGGTATCGGGTCGAACTTGTGGTCGTGGCATCGCGCGCATGCAACCGAGAGTCCCAGCAAGCCGCGTGTCACGACGTCAATGCGGTCGTCGACGTTTTCCGGTACGTCTGTTGGGCGCGGAAGGTTGATGCCGAGAGCAAGCATCCCCAAGGCAGGCAACTGTGCGCGGTCCGCGCCCATGAGATCGGCTGCGAGCTGCAGCCGGACGAACCGGTCGTAGGGGATGTCGGAGTTGAATGCGTCTACGACCCAGTCCCGATACGGCCACGCGATCGCGAACGGGCGCGCCTGGAATCCCTCATCCGAATAGCGGACTAGGTCGAGCCAGTGCCGGGCCCACCGCTGTCCGAATAGGTCCGAGGAGAGCAGCGAATCGACGATCTCCTCGTAGGCCTCTTCCGTGGGCGAGGCGGCGAACGCATCGGATTCGTCTGGGTCCGGCGGCAGGCCTGTGAGGTCGTAGTGGACTCGTCGAACCAGCGTCCTTGGATCTGCGGGCGAGGAGGGCTGCAACCGCTCTCGGTGGAGGCGCTCCTCGACGAAACGGTCGATCGCGCCGTCGGCCCAGCCGTTTGCCGATCGAGGCGCCTCTGGCTGGGCAGGAGAGACGAAGGCCCAATGCTTTTCCGCGATTGCAGCGGCCTCTTCCAAGGGGCCCTCCGGAAAAGGAGCTCCCATCCGGATCCACTCTTCCATGTGACCGATCTGCTCTTCGGTCAGGCGGCCTGTCGGCGGCATGCGAAGCCCCTCGGCGCTCCGAACCATCTGAAGCATCAGGCTGCCTTCGGGATCTCCGGGTTGGATGGCGGGGCCTCTCTTCCCGCCCTTGACTAGGCCCGCAAGAGAATCCACCCGCAGGTCAGCCTGGGGCGTGGGGCCGCTGTGGCACACGTAGCATTGCTCGGCCAGCAGCGGGCGGACATGGTTCTCGAAGTGGTCCGTTCCGATTCCGTCGGCTCCGTGCGCGGGGGTGACCGACAGGAGAGCGCCGGCCAGAATAGGGAAATGTGCCCTTGACCTCATAGTGCCGATTGCATTGAAGTCTAGCAGCCGAAGGAGCCGCTGGGATGCCGCACTTCAGTCCGGTCCTGTCGCGTTCCGCGCAGACCTTCGCCCTCGGAAACCGGCATGGCTCGGGTCTCGACCAACATGCTACTTCCTGCCATCCCCGCCCTGCCGTGGCGCGATAGCGAGGCCAATTCGCACTCTCGAAGGTAGAGCAGGTGCGGGGGCGGGCTGTTGTCCCAGGCATTCGGGCAGGCAGGCACAGCGGCGCGCCCTCGCCGGACTCAAGAGACGGTGGCGGCACGCGAGGCGATTTGCATCGGCGGAACTTGGACTTCGGCGGGTTCTCGCCTCGGTGCCCCACCATTACTGTCATCCCCGGTCCAGGTCTCGGACGGGCGTGGCCTCGAGCTCCGGGCCCGTCAGCCTTGGCCCAGAGTAGCCATTGCCCCAAGGCCGAGGTGGCAACCGGCTTCCATCTTGGCTTTAGCTCCGGCGAGTCGAGACGAGTGTCCGTGCGCCAACCGGCCTCCGTCTTGGAGCCACCCACGCCAGCGGGCGGTAAACGCAGAGCGCAGAACCGGAGCATCCGATGCGGCTCGGCAGCAAGGCTCTCCCAGCTGGGTGGCACGACCGAATGGGATGGCTGCGCCGGGCCGGTTGCCCGAGTCGAGCTTGGGTACGTCCGCCCGTCCCCGGCCGAACCAAATCACGCAGCCGCCGATTCCGAGACCGGCCCAGCCGCGCTCTCGGGCCGGGCACTCTGACACGTTCAGGCCGCAGGGCCGACCGTTCATTCTTCGCTCAAGGATGGCGGACCTGCTCTCCATTCGCGCCCAGGCCCAGCCCGCCCCAGATCCTCACGCCGAGCGCGTAACACCCCCAGCGTCAGCTACACTGACAGAGGCAGCTGCGAGCCGAGATCGGATCGACGCGAGAGTTCACGACTACAAGCGGCTCTCATCCACTGGCCCTCTCCTCTCGCGGGTCGACTTCAGTTTGTGGATTTGCCCATCGCCGAGTCCCCCTGTCGAGCGATGAACGGTCTCTCCCTCGTACGTCGGCACCGGCCTGAATGGCACAGATTCTGGAGAGTGTTCGTCGCCTAATACTCGGCTAGGAGAGCACAATTGATAGCAATTACTTGGGCATTTCTTTCCGATATATGGAAACTCGATTTCGGACCAATGAGTAACTATTTCTCTGCTAAAATAGGGAATTATATATCTGAGTTCCGAGGGAATCAAGCCGGCAAATTATTAAGCCATTATAAGATTTCATATTTCTTCCGACTTTCCGTTGACATTCTGTGGTGTTTCTTGGTAGAATAGTTCCAGTAGGGGATACCGTAAATGAAGAAATCAGGTCCCGGAAAGTGGTTCCGTAAAGGCATCACATTGATCGAAGTGATCGCCATGTTTCCCGATGACGAATCCGCGGAAAAGTGGTTCGCCTCCATGCGCTGGCCGGACGGTCCCGCGTGCCCCCGCTGCCGCGGCTCCAGCGTGCAGTCCGACGCGGCCCACCCTTCGATGCCGTACCGTTGCCGCGGCTGCGGCAAGCGCTTTTCCGTGCGCACCGGCAGCGTGACGGCCGACACCAAGCTCGGCTACCGCACCCGGGCCGTGGCCCTGTTCCTGCTGACCACCGGCATCAAGGGCGTCTCGAGCATGAAGCTGCACCGCGACCTAGGCATCAGCCAAAAGTCGGCCTGGCACCTGGCGCACCGCATCCGCGCGTGCCGGGAGCGGGATCGGGGCCTGTTCGCCGGCCCGGTGGAGGTGGACGAGACCTACGTCGGCGGCAAGGAGCGCAACAAGCACGAGAGGAAGAAGGCCCGCGCCGGGCGCGGGCCCGTTGGCAAGACGCCCGTGGCGGGGGCGCGGGACCGCGCCACGAACGCAGCGGCCGCGCGGCCGCTGCCGGGCACCGCCAAGGGCGACCTGCAGGGCTTCGCGCGCGCCCGCGTCGCGCCGGGGGCGCAGGTCCGCTCCGACGAGGCGGCGGCCTGCGCCGGCATGGCGGAGTTCGCGCACGAAGCCGTCAGGCACTCCGGCGCTCCGGCGGCGAGTACGTGCGCGGGGCAGCGCATACGAACGGCATCGAATCGTTTGGGTCCCTGTTCAAGCGCGGCCTGTACGGCACCTATCACCGGATGAGCGTCCGTCATCTCGGCCGCTACCTCACGGAGTTCGCGGGACGGCGCAACGACCGCGACTGCGACAGGGCGGAACAACGGCGGAACGGATGCGGCGCATGGCGCGGGGCCTGGTCGGCCGGACGCTGACCGGCAAGGCCGCGGTCGCGGCCCGAGCGGCGCCCGCCGCGCTGAGCGCGGCAGCCCGCTGCGGGCGCGCTCTTCACGCTCGGTGCGCTGCACGCTCGGTACGAGGGGCGCACCGGATGCGGCATGCCCCGGCGCGACCCCGGTCCGGACCGTCCATGCAGGCCGTCGAGCGCCGGGGATCCGCTGTCTTCGGCCCTCGCAGGGCCTGCAAGCGGCTTGCAAGGGGTGCCCTGCCACCGCCAACCGGGTTCCCCCGGGGCAACCGGGGCATGCGAGGCGGCCTCTCTAGTCCCTTCCTCGTCCAATCCGCTGGCAGGCTCGATTCAGATACGATCCCACACCCCTCCCCTCTGTGCCCGCCGCGGCCGCACTCGCATGACCCCAGCTCGACACCCACCTCCCTGCTCACAGCAGTTCTAGTCGGATATGGCGTTGTCGGCACTCAGATATATAATTCCCTTACGAAACCACTTCCCGGGACCTTTCTGCTTCGCCTTCTTCAACGAAGACCTCCTATATTGGAACTATTCTATCAAGACACTCTACAGACTGTCAACAGATATCCGGAAGAAATATCAAATTAAGTTATGGATTGATAATTTGCCAAATAGGTTGCCTCGGCATTCAGATAGATAATTCTCATCTATTTCTCTATGACCCGGTAGCGAGATTCCTTGGTTTGTCTATGCCTTGTGCTGGTGGTGACAGAGTGATTGGTTGCATCAGCATTCGCTTGGAGTGCGAATAGATAACTCTGAACCTTGCACGATCAATTGCGTTGGATTTCAAGGAAACCGACTGTTAGCGCCAGTCCAAACACAGAGCCGATGTTTCTCAGAGCAGGCGCTCGTCCTAGCCCTGCCATCCCCTTAATTCGTCGGCTTTCCGTCTTGGCGCCCCGGTAGCCGGTTCGGAAGATTGCCGTTCTCGTGACTCGACACGCATCTGCCCATTCCGTGAGGGCGGGCTGGCCTGAACTGTCCCCAGCCGATGGAGGGGCGTTGTCCCTGTGCCAGCAGGGTGGTCGAGACCCGCCGCCGCTCCCCCGATTGGCGCACTCCAAACGGAGCCCGCTACGACGGAGCCCATCGCGATCACGCCCGGCGGCCGGTCACATCAGGTGTCGCGCGAAGAAATCCTCAGTCCTCTGCCAGGCCAGCTTAGCGGCCGATTCGTTGTAGCGAGGGGTGGTGTCGTTGTGGAACCCATGGTTGACCCCGTCGTAAGTGTGGGCAGTGTAGGTTTTCCCGTTCACCTTGAGCGCCTCTTCGTACGCGGGCCAGCCTTGATTGATGCGCTGATCGAGTCCTGCGTAGTGGATGAGCAGGGGTGCCTTGACGCGGGGCACCGCCCTAGCGGGAGGCTGTCGCCCGTAGAAAGGCACTGCGGCCGCTAGATCCTGGTTCCGCACCGCGAGGGCGTTGACGACGAATCCGCCGAAACAGAATCCCACAGCGCCGACCTTGCCAGTGCAGTCGGAATGCCCCTGCAGGTGCTCCACGGCCGCCGCGAAATCCTCGACGAGCTTGTCGCGGTCGAGCTCAGCCTGCAGCCTGCGACCTTCGTCGTCCGTGCCCGGGTAGCCGCCTTTCGGCGAAAGGCCGTCCGGTGCGAGGGCTAGGTATCCAGCCGCGCCCAGTCGACGGGCCACATCCTCGATGTACGGGTTGAGGCCGCGGTTCTCGTGGACCACCACCACGCCCGGCAGCTTGCCAGAGGCGGAAGACGGACGCACCAAATAGGCTTGGATCGTGCCGTGTCCCTGAGCGGACTCGTAGGTCACGCGTTCGGCGCGGATCCGCCCGTCGCTCTCGGATACCTGCTGCGCCCATGCGTAGTTCGGACTCAGACTGGCCAGGACCGCGGCCCCGCTCATGCCCGCGGTGAACGGGCCGGCCCGGTCGATGAAATCTCGTCGGCTGAGCGCCCCGTGGACGTAGGCATCGAACAGCCGCAGAATTTCCGGATGGAAGTCGCTCGCCTGCTTGCGTTGCATCGTGATGTCTCCCCCTTGCTGAGCCAATAGACTGCTCTCCGCCTACGGCTCGCGGCTCGGAGTGTAGTCTTCGAGCGCGTGAAAGTGCCCCTTCGACACCTCGCGACCCTCCTCGAGGTAATCGTCGATCATCTGGCTCAGTTCGGCCACGACCTGGGGATGCTGGTCCGCGACGCTTGTCAGCTCGTCGGGATCCGCGGCTCGGTTGTACAGCTGCGCCTCATAGTCGTACCCGAGTCGCTCTCGGTCGATGACCTTCGAGAACTGCCACTCCGCGGTGCGAATCGCGCCGATCCAGCCGTAGCCCTGCACGAGGCCCCTGTGCGGGCTGGGTTCCCCGCTGGCAAGGCCCCAGAGGTTCTTGCCCGTGACACGCGGCGGCGGGTCGAGCTCGAGCAAGCTGAACAGCGTGGGCAGCACGTCCGGATGGTGGATGAAGCCTGAAGCGCGGGTCCCGGCTTTCTCCTTGCCGGGCAGGCGGACTAGGAATGGGTTGTGCGTGACCTGCCTGCGGATCCGTGTCGGGCCCTTGAGGAACACGCCCTGCTCGCCCAGCAGAGAGCCGTGATCGGAGAAGAACGCCACCACGGAGTTGTCGAACAGTCCGAGCTCCCCGATGGTGTCGAGGATCTCTCCAATCCAGTAGTCGACGCACATCGACTCGCCCGCGTAGTTTGCCCGCAGGCGCTCGACCCCTTCCGGCGGGACCTCGATGTCGGCATAGGGCGGCTCCCACCAAGTCGGTCCCGTGGCGTTCGGCATGTACTCGTCAAGAAACCGCTTGGGCGGATCCCAGGGCTCGTGTGGGTCGAACGCCTCCAGATGCAGGAAGAACGGGGTCTTGTCGTGGTTGCGACGCAACCAGCTGATGACGTTCTTGGCCGTCAGCTCGATGAGGGCCTCGCACTCCGTTTCGTAGCGCTTGCGGTTCGCGAGGTACTGGCGCATGAAGTCCGGGCGGCCCGGGTTCATCTCGATCCAGCGATCCCAGAATTCCTGCGGGTAGTGTGTCGGAACGATCTCCTGCAGGTCTGCGGGGGCCTGCTCGTAGTAGTCGACTTCGTGCCCTCGCGACCATTCGTAGTACCGGTAGCCACGGTGGAAGTTCTTTCCCGGCCGCTGCAAGTGCGGGATGTCCGCGAAGAATGCCGTGGAGTAACCCGCTTCGTGCAAGGCCTCGGCGATGGTCTGGTCCTCGTAGTACAGCTCGTGCCATCCCGCTGTCTGGACGGGCTCATGCTGGTGGAAGTAGTGGTACGGCAGGATTCGCCGACCGGTCATGAGCACGCGGCGGATCGGAATCGTCGGCATTCCCTCCGGGTAGCAGTCTTCGAAAACCACGGAGTCTTCGGAGAACTTGTCGAGTCGCGGGCATTTGACCAGCCCGTTGCCCCCGTAGGCTTGGAGGTTGTCCGCGCGAAAAGTGTCCGTGTTCAGGAAGATCAGGTTCTGACGGTTCCCCTTCCCGCGCTGGTTCGGCGGCCGCTGCCACCTTCCGCCTGAAGGTGATGCGCCCGGCGGGGAGGCGCAGCCGCTCATCCCCGCGGCCGCCCCGCCGGCTGCAACGGTGGACGTGCGAGTCAGAAAGTTCCTACGCGAAACAGTCGCGGGCTTAGATTCCGCCATACCTGCGACAGGCTACCACAGGACGGGATGAAGCCGTGCCGGTGCTGCGACAGCAGCCGGCAGGCTCCCACTCCGGCTATCGTACGCCTCCCGACAGATGCCAGATCAAGGCCCGGTACGCTTGGATTGGCTGGGCTGAACCAGTCCGCAGGCGACACTGCGGGCAATCTGCATCCCAATTCAAGTTGTTCCGGGAACTCCTTACCTGCTCGTCTGATGCGGCGTACCTCGGAGGCGACGGGTGGTCCACACCGCTAGTAGCGCACCCACCGCAGCGGGGGCGGGACGGAGGCTGCATCGGTCGGAGCACCGAAGGAATTAACGTGTGCGCGGGCACCTTGGCCCGAGCGATCCAATGTTGGCACGAGAGCCGCTCGCGGCCTGTTCACTCGTTGGCTGGGACGATCGGCTGGCACGTGCCCGCAATCGCTGCCTCGGAGACTCCGATTCCAGCGTGTAGATCGAGATGGACGCCAAGCGAGACGGCCTTCGCCCGTGCATCCCCCCGAAAGGACGTCTGCCGAGGCCTGCCAACACCTGTTCGCCCGGAATACGCATGAATGGAGATCTATCGTCCGACGGGATCGACGCGGGATCAGGCGCTCACTCGCGCGACGGGACGGATTCGGCTCGGCGACAAGACGAGGCCTGTCGCGGGCGTCACCTGCGCCCGATGTCCGCGGTCAGGCAATTCTTCCAAGCCAAGCCCTTGGCGCGAGTCGAGCTCGAGCGTGCCTGCTAGCGGTTACTGGCGCTTTGGTGCCGTAGGCATTGTCGGGAACGGTCGACCGCATTCGCAGGCGAGGACCCCGCTGCTCAGAGGGGGTGCCGGATTTGAAGCAGCTCGTAGATGCACACGACTGCCCTCGGATCCACTCGCCTCGCGCGTTCGCCGTAGGCTCGGGCGTGCGCACTCAAATCGACTCGATTGACTGCCTCCTCCACGGGATGCCCCGCCGCACGGAGTTCCGATGCCTGCCTCCACAAGTCCCTCGGATACCCTTGCAGGTCGTCGATCTGCTTGCGCTCGCGGAACGGCGTGCCGTGACCCGGCACTATGATGTCGAAGTCGAGCGCCTTGAGGCCGTCAAGGCTCGCGGGCCATTCGTTTACGAATCCGTCGCCCATGTACGGCAAGCCATTCGCTCCCGGCCGCCCGACGAAAAAGTCACCCGTGAAGACGATGCGCTCGGCCGGAAGGAACACCATCGTGTCGCCGCTGGTATGCCCGCGACCGACGAAATGCAGCTGCACCTCGCGCCCGCCTTTGACGACTCTCATCCTGTCGCGATAGGTGACGTTCGGGGGCCTGACCTTCGTCTCTTGAATCGCGTTCCAGTGCGCCTCCCTCACCCGGAGGGCCATCTCTAGGCGCGCCAGCTCGGTCGCCTCCGCCCGGATCTCCGCGACAAGCTTGCGTGCCGCAGCTGGAGACACGCTCGTATCCACCAGCATCGCGTGGTCATCGTTGACGATGACCATGGAGTTGCTCATCGTCGTCATCGCGCCGGTGCCGGCCGCGAAGAAGACGCCGTCGGCGATCTCCTCGAACCGCCAGGCTGCCCTGCCGTCAGTGGGATCGGTCTCCTTGGTAGCGGCTAGGATGCCGGCCGCGACCGCAACTGCGAGGGCGACGGTTCTCGCCGAGGCCGGGCGTCTCGTCAGCATGGCGCCCTCTTTCCGATGCGCTTGTTCATTCGCCCCTCTCGTCCGGCGGGCTCCAAGCGGCGATGGCCGCCACAGCGGACCGCCGAGCTGGTCCTGCATAGTTACGCAAATCATCGCAGAGCTGGTGCCCGGTCTGTGGAATCTGTCGCGCCCTCCGTCTGCCGTCCTCTTGCTTCAGATGCTCCGGTATAAAGGGGCTGCCCTATGAGTCCCTGCCTGACGCTTGGGAGTTGAGAACTTCCGTGCCGGCGGCCGCAAAGTGCATCACCGTCGAGCGGCTGCCAGCGTCACGCCGGCATGAGACGATACGGTAGTTGCACCGCAACCGTGATTGAGAGCAGGCCCCGCGGGTCGCCGTCGCAATTCGCTGGACCGAGGAGCCGACCGCGAGCACCCGGTGCGGGTCCTCCTGGCCTCGAGGATTGTGGGGCCCGCCGAGAACCGATTCCAGCGGACCCTCGTGTGCTATCGGAAGTGCCAGTCGGCCGAGGGACGCTCGCCTGATACCACGGGCCTGCCGTCCGGAATCACCTATGTACGGATCCATCCATCGAATTGTTTGCGGGCTTGCGCTGGCGACCTTCGCCTTGCCGGCCCAGGAAGCCGAACCCGAACGGCCGGTTGCCCCCTTGACCCTCGGATCGGCGGTGGACCAATCCGCTCGCAACTTCCCAGCGATCCGAGCGTCAGCGGCAGCTGTCGCGGCCGCCGAGAGCGGCGCCGACTTGGCTAGGACCGCCTACCTCCCGCGGGCGGGCGTCCGTCTCGGTGTCAACCGCGCGACCCGAAACAACGTTTTCGGGCTGATCTTCCCTAACGGAGTTCTCCCTGGAATCTCGGGTCCCGTGCAGGAGGAGTTGACGATCACGAGCGTGTTCGGGAGCTCGGCCGGCATGCTGCTCTCCTACGAGCCGTTCGACCTCGGCTTGCGGAAGGCGAATGTCCGAGCGGCCGAGGCGGTAGCGGCGCTCGCCCGGGCGGGACGCGCCGTGACCGAGTACGAGGTCGCAGTCGCGGCAGCGGGCGCGTATTTCGCGGCGGTCGCCAACCGGCTCGCTGTCTCGGCGGCGAATGCCGCCGTCGGGCGCGCCGAGGCATTTCACGACTCCGTTGCCGTCTTGGTGAGCAGCGAGCTGCGCCCCGGGGCGGACGCCTCTCGAGCGAAAGCGGAGTTGGCTCGCGCCCGCTCGGTGCTGCTGCGGGCAGAGCAACATGAGCAGACGGCGCTGGCTTCGCTGGCCGAATGGCTCGGCTTGGCCGGAAGCGTGGTCGAGATCGATCCGGCGGCCTTGGCGGGCGAACCGCCGCCAGCCGAGCCGGACGCTTCCGAGGAATCGCATCCGCTGGCCGCGGCGCAACAGGCCGAAACCGCGGTCGGCGAGGCTCGACTGGAGGCGATCAGGAAGGAATGGCGCCCGCGGTTTCTAGCGCAGTCCGCCGTGTACGGCCGGGGGACGGGGGCCCGTATCGACGGAACGTTCCAAGGGGGCGGCCACGGACTGATACCCTCGGAGGCCAACTGGGCGGTCGGCTTCAACATGGAATTCGACCTGCTCGACTACAGGAAGAACCGAGCCGAGCGCCGGATTGCGGAGCATCGGCTAGAGCAGCAGAGGGCAAGTGCGGCCGTCGTCACCCAGGAACTCCGAGGGGAGGTGGCCCGGGCGCGGATCGCAGTGCAGTCGGCCCGCAAGATCGCCCTGAACGCTCCGATCGAGCTCGAGGCCTCAACAGTGCTTGAAGCGCAGGCGCGCGTACGCTACCAAGCCGGCCTCGGCACCGTCGTCGAGGTGGCGGACGCCCAGCAGTTGCTGCGTCAGGCCGAGGTGGATGACTCGCTGGCAAGGCTCGACGTGTGGCGCGCGTTATTCGCCATGGCGGCGGCGCAGGGCGAGATCGAGGGCTTGCTGGCCGTCGCGAGCCGCTAGAGGGAGCGAAGCATGTGGCTCATCCATGCCGCGATGCGGCGGCCCATCACGGTTCTCATGGCCATCCTCGGCGTGGCCCTAGCCTCCGCGCTGGCCCTCAACCGGATGAAGGCCGATATCTTTCCGGATCTCGGCACCCCCGTCATCTACGTCGCGCAGCCCTACGGCGGCATGGATCCGGCGCAGATGGAGGGGTACCTCGTGAATTACTACGAGTACCACTTCCTCTACATCCGCGGGATCGACCATGTCGAATCGCGCTCCATCCAAGGTGCCGCTTTGATGAAGCTGCATTTCCACGACGGAACCGACATGGCTACGGCCATGGCCGAGACGGTCGCGCAGGTCAATCGGTCGCGTTCGTTCATGCCGCCGGGGACCGTGCCCCCGTTCATCATGCGCTTCGACGCGGGCGGCGTGCCCGTGGGCTACCTAGTGTTCTCCAGCGAAACGCGGGGCGTGGACGAGATCGCAGACTTGGCGCTGTTCCGCGTGCGCCCGATGTTCTCGCGGCTGGAAGGGGTCTCGGCCCCGCCGCCGTTCGGGGGCAGCGCGCGGAGCGTGGTCGTTCGGGTCGATCCCGACAAGCTGAGGGGCTACGGCATGTCGCCGGACGACGTAGTGCGGGCGATCGCGAGCACGAATACGATCTCGCCGTCGGGAAGCGTCCGGATCGGGGACAAGAACTATCTCGCACCGGTCAATTCGACGGTGGTGCAGGCGACCGAGCTGAACGACGTGCCGCTCAAGTCCGGCCCGGGGCCCACGGTCTATCTCCGCGATGTCGGCTACGCGGAGGATGCCGCGGACATCCTGACCAGCTACGCCCTCGTGGACGGCGCCCGGGCCGTCTACATCGCCGCGACCAAGCGCGCTGATGCCTCGACGCTCGAGGTGGTCCAGCGAGTGAAGGATGCGCTCCCGACCTTTCGAGCGGCGATTCCCGAGGACATCAATGTGTCCTTCGAATTCGACCAGTCTTTCTACGTGCTGAATGCGATCCGGGCGCTAACGACCGAGGGCGTCCTAGGCGCGCTGCTGACAGGGCTGATCGTCCTGCTGACCCTTGGCAGCTTCCGTAGCGCGGTCGTGGTCGTGTTGACGATTCCGATCGCCCTGCTGTCGGCAACCGTAGCCCTATGGGCGGCGGGCCAGTCGATCAATCTGATGACGCTGGGCGGACTGACCCTAGCCATCGGCATTCTGGTGGACGAGTCGATCATCGCCATCGAGAACATCCACACGCACATGGCGCATGGCAAGCCAGTCGCCAGGGCCGTGCTCGAAGCCAGTCGCGAGGTCGTCGTGCCTAGGCTGCTCGCCATGCTGTGCGTCGTCTCGGTGTTCGCGCCCTCGTTCTTCATGACCGGCGTGGCGCAGGCCATATTCGTGCCGCTGGCTCTGGCGGTGGCCTTCTCGATGATCTCCTCGTACTTCCTGGCCAGCACGTTCGTGCCGGTCATGGAGACATGGCTGAACCGCGGGGCTAGGCGCGCCGCCCCCGGGGCGCGGAACTGGTTCGGTCCGGTCCAAGACGCCTTCGGCAACGTCTCTCGCGGCTTGGTGGCCCTGCGATGGCCGATCTTCGGCTGCTACCTCGCTGGAACCGCAGCGATCCTGTACTTCGCGGGCGGCGGCTTGGGAACCGACATCTTCCCGCGGATTGACACCAACTCGCTGCAGATGCGAGTGCGCGGCCCGTCCGGCACGCGAGTCGAGCGGACCGAGCAACTCGCGCAGGAGGTCCTCGATGCTGTGGGCGAGATCGTCGGGCCGGAGAATGTCGAGAAATCAATCGCCTTCGTGGGAGTCCAGCCGTCGAGCTTCCCGGTCAACCTGATCTTCCTCTGGACGGGAGGTCCGCACGAAGCGGTCATGCGAATTGCGCTCGACCCGGATTCCGGCATTCCGACGGCGGCTGTGGAGGAAGAGCTGCGAAGGCGCCTGCCGGAGCTGGCTCCGGGCACGCGGATCGCGTTCGAGTCGCCCGACTTGGTCAGCCAGGTCATGAGCTTCGGCGCCCCGACCCCGATCGAGGTCGCGGTGGCAGGGCCGAGCCTTCCGGACAGCGAGGCCTACGCCCGCGAGGTCGTGGCGCGGCTCACCGGGATCGACTATCTGCGCGACGTGCAGATCGGGGAGTTGCTCGACTATCCCTCGGTCGACATACAGGTGGACCGCAGGCGGGCGGCGCAGCTGGACGTGACGGTTGAGGAAGTGGGCAGGGCCCTCGCGCCGGCCACATGGTCGAGCCGCTTCACGACTCCGGTCTACTGGGCGGATCCGCGGTCCGGCATCGCCTACCAAGTGCAGGTGGAAATTCCGCAGTCGATGGTCCAGTCTCTGGAGGACGTCTCGCGCATACCGGTGAAGCACGGAGCCATCGCGCCGACCTTGGTGGGAGACGTGGCCGACGTCAACTTCGGCCAAGCGGTGGGCGAATACCACCGCTACAACATGCAGCGGATGGTCACCGTCACGGCAAACGTGGTGGGCCAGGATCTCGGCAGGGCCGCGGCCGCCATCCGCGATGCGCTGGGCGAGTTGCCCGCGCCCCGAGGCGTCAGCGTGGACGTGCGCGGTCAAGTCGGGCCGATGGAGCTGATGACGGACAGCTTGGAGCTGGGCCTGCTGCTGGCGATCGTCGCCGTCTTCCTCCTGCTGGCCGCGTATTTCCAATCCGTGAGGGTCGCGTTCGTCGTCATCATGGCAATTCCTGCCGTGCTGTCCGGCGTGGCGCTGGCGCTGCTGCTCACCGGCATCACGCTCAACATCCAGTCGTTCATGGGGGCGATCATGGCGATCGGCGTATCGGTCGCCGACGCCATTCTCCTATGCACGTTCGCCGAGAGATTCCGGCGCGAGGGCATGGCCGCCGACGTGGCTGCCGTCGAGGCTTCGCGCTCTCGAATGCGGCCGATACTCATGACGAGCGTCGTCATGATCGCGGGCATGACGCCGTTGGCGCTCGGCGCCGAGCAGACGGCCCCGCTCGGGATCGCGGTGATCGGCGGCTTGGTCTTGTCGACACTGACGGCGCTGGTCGTGATTCCGGCCGTCTTCGCCGTGGTGCAGCGGAACGCGTCGACTGCGTCCCCGTCGATCGATCCCGAGGACCCCGGCAGCCCGCACTACGGCGACGCTATCGAGCCCGGCCCCTCGGCGGCCTGAGAGAGGACTCATCATGCGATCCATCATGGTCGTCACGCTGCTTGCCGCAGCGCTGCCGATTCCCGGCCAGCAAGCCGGCGCGGTCCGTGCCGAACTAGCCGAAGTCGTGTCGAAGCCGCTGGCAAAGACGATGATCGTTCCCGGCGAGCTCGAGCCTTACCAGCGAGTGGAGATTCACGCCAAGGTGACGGGCTTCGTCGAGTCGGTCCACGTCGACCGCGCCTCGTTTGTCAAGCGGGGCCAGCTTCTGGCCGAGATGAGCGCGCCCGAGCTCACCGCCCGGCGACTCGAGGCCGAAGCGAGAGTCCCGATCGTCGATGCGGAGCGGATCGAAGCGCAGGCCCGGCTCGCTGCGGCCGAGAGCACCTACCAGCGACTCTCCGAAGCCGCGAAGACGCCGGGAGTCGTCGCCGGCAATGACTTGGTCCTGGCGGGCAAGACCGTCGAAGGCGAACGGGCGCGGGTTGACGCGCTCGAGAAGACGAAGGCCGCGCACGAAGCGGCGGTGCGCGCCGTCGAGGAGATCGAGAGGTACCTGCGGGTGACGGCGCCGTTCGCGGGCGTGATCACCGAGCGTCAGGCGCACGTCGGAGCGCTCGCAGGCCCGCAAGGCACGGCGGGCATGCCTCTGTTCACGCTCGAGCATGTGGCGCGCCTGCGCCTTGTGGCCGCCGTTCCAGAGGCCTACAGGCAGAGCATCGCGCGTGGCCGGCGCGTGCGATTCAGTGTCGCCGCATTCCCGTCGGAGACCTTCGCGGCGGTCGTAGCGCGGCCGGCGTACGCCGTGGATCCGCGAACTCGCACCATGCCCGTCGAGCTGGACTTCGCCAACGCCGCAACCAAGCTCACCCCCGGCATGTACGCCGAGGTGCAGTGGCCGGTCCAGCGTGCGAGAGAGACGCTGTTCGTGCCGCCGACGGCGATCAGGGCAACGACCGAGCGCATCTTCGTGATTCGAGTCTCGGACGGCAGGGCCGAATGGGTCAACGTCCGGCGAGGACTAACGGAGGCCGGACTGGCCGAGGTCTTCGGGGATCTTGCGGCCGGCGACCGCGTAGTGCTGCGCGCGACCGACGAGATCCGGCCTGGAACACGAGTCGTAGCGCGGTGACCGGGAGGAATCCCTGCCGGACCGACGCGGAGAATCCGGCTGCCCGTCGGCAGGCGAGCCTTGGCCGGACTAGTCACGGCCCAAGTCCGACGACGGAATCGAATCTCATTGCAGGAATGTAGGACACGAGGCGTCCGGCTGGTGTGATTCGCGAGAGGTGGTTGGACCGGGAGGACCGGGCTGCGGCCGCCGAGCGGCTGGGCATGGACCGGGCCGTCTGGGACGGCCTGCTTGACGAGCGCCCCTCATCTCACCCCTGATACCGCGGCGGCTGGAGGCGGGCTGGTCCAACGCGGCATTCTGACTGCGGCTCCAAGCCACCGATGACCGCGCCCGGGGGCGACTCCGTCGCGAGCGCGTCGCCTGAGGCATCCTGAAGGATCTGACCGTCCATCTGCGATGCTCGTGCGCAATTGGATTGACGCTTCGTTTCGGCGTATGTGAGGCAGCCCTTGCACCGGCCTGCGCGAGCTATCAACGGGCTTCCGCTCGGGCCCGCCAGAGTTCCTTGGCGTCACTTGGCGCGACATAGCGACTTCGTAGCGATTGTCCGTCGTACGGACTCGTGCCCACTACGTCGTTGTCGTGAACTTGCGCTGTCTCGGGAACGGAAGGCGAGGCGATCTCTATTCTGCGGCCCAACGGAACTGCCTCGAGTGTTGCATTATAGTAGTTACGTTTTGTAGGTGCGTCCGGTGCTCCGCGGGCGGGGACTGGAAGTCCCGGATTTGGAAGACGCAACCATCGTTCCGATAGCACTTATCTAGGCGCACTCCAATGGCACTCCCCGATGAAGTCGCAGTCTCCGATCCTGTCATGTTCCTCCACGGCACCGCCCGGCTATTCGGCCACGTGGCAAAGAAGACTGCGCATCGTTGCACGGTCGTGACAAGCGACGGGGGATCGTTCAGAGTGCCTTGGTGCATGCTCGACAAGCGCGAGGACGGCGAGAGAAGGCAGGTATCGGCGCCAACCGACACGCTGAAGGCGCGGTTCCGTCCCGGCGACGAGGTGCAGTTTGCGTCGCGTAAGGGGACGATCGTGGGCAAGATCGCTCGACTGAACCCTTCCAAGGCCGTCGTTGTCAGTCCGGGCGGCGACTGGCGTGTTGCATATTCGCATCTCTCCCATGTCAACCCGGATGCGGCAGGAGACCGCACGGCTGTGCTGGAGGCGGTAACTAGGCAGGCAAGGGATCTCATGGCCCGGCATGGATTGGAGGACTGGAGCTTTCAATTCGACGACGCCTCTAGCAGAGCCGGTGCGTGCTACTACCGAATGAAGGTCATCAGCATGTCGCTGCAGTTTTGCTTGGAAGCTCCGGAAGACGAGTTGACGGATACGATCCTCCATGAGATCGCTCATGCTCTGGTGGGGGAGAATCACATGCATGACAGCGTGTGGAAAAGAACGGCACGTTCTATCGGATGCACTGGCGACCGGTGCCACCAAGTCCAATTCGCCCCTGCACGGTACATTGTTGTCTGCCCTTCTTGCCCGTGGTCTCGCAAGACCAACACGAGAAAGCACCGTGCATCGTGTGCCTACTGCCGGTTTCCAGTCCGTTACGAGAATTACACCGACGACAGGTGGAAGGCGCTTGGGGGCAAGCCTCTGTTTGACCGCTGACTTCGCCGCATGGCCGCGGCAGGGATTATTCCACCCGACGCGGCGCGGGCTGTGGTCTGAGTGCTTCTCGGCTCGGTCGAGGCTAGTCGATCCGCTGCAACCCGGCGGCGCTCAGCGCGGCTGTCATGGAGCCCGGCTGTCATGGATGGGGCGAGGACCGGGTGCGTCCGCGCTTGACTTCGAAACTCGATGGCCCCCCTTCTGGATGATGACGTCGATCTCCGCCCCGTGGTGAGCTGGCAGAAGTGGCAGTCGCGCTCCTCGGCACGGATCGCCCGGACCCCACTCTCGGTCAGAATGCCATCCCAAGAGGTCCGGACATTAGGATGCCCAGCGACTTCCCAATGCGTGGTGACACTGGTTATGCGTCCGAGAATGCCGGAATCGCAGACGTGTACTTGCGGTGCCTTGAACAACCGGTTCTTGGGATATGGACGTCAGGAGTTTAGGGGCCGGACGATGTCGGGGCTGCGAGTGCGTCTGGGTGCTAGCGCACGGTGTGCAGACTGGGGCGCTCTAGAATGGGGCGTTTTCGCGAGTTACCATCGCGCGGAATCGCTCTTGCGACAGGTCGCCTACGGCGTCTTTCAGCGGGGACGCGCCAGTTCAAGCCGCATCCGAACAGAATTGCCCCGAAGGAGCAAGCACTCGGAGCGACTGCAAGCCGTGAACGAGCCAGGCAAGGCGCATCTCAGGAAAGAGCACCGTCTGACCCTGAGCAGATCTCGGATTGGCCGATCCCCGGAAAGTTGCAGCGAGCGAGCATCCGTCTAGGCTCCAGCACGGCCGATCCAGCAACGCCGCGGGAGCACCGCCCAGTGCGATGAAGTGGGCCGTGCGTCTCAATCAATTTGCTAGCTTTGCCGACGCTTGGAGGATCTCGGGGCGAGGTCGGATCCTAGGACGGCGAGCCCTCTCCGAGGAACCGATCCGAGAGGCCCGCCGAATCGAGGCCTCGCTCGAGGTCGAAGAATTGGAACTTCTTCGTCCAGAGTCGAGTGAGCGTCCACGTAAGTGCGAGCCTTGCGAGGCTTGCTGCGCGATTGCCGGATTGCTGCCGTACGAGCGATTGGCCGTACCAACATGGCCCCGTGGCAGCAATGTTCAAGTCAGTTGCACCTGGACAGCTCGATGTACTCGTTCCGATTTCCATGGCATTCTCAAGGTTGCAGCGGCCCGGCCCGCTGTCACCGATCCTGCAGGTCCGGCAGGCTGGCGACTCTCCGGACGAGATGCTACGCCGGCAGGAACGTAAAGCACAAGGCACCGAAGCCGACCCAGAGCACTACCCAAACGTAGTTGTAGCCGATATAGGTGCGAAAGTCCATTTTCGCGATCCCTGCGGCAATAACTGCCCAAAAAGGCGAAACTAGGTTGCCCACGTGGTCACCGACGCTAAGCGCGAGGAGGCCCCGCTGCGCGGTCACTCCCACCGCGAGTGACGCCTTGGATGTGATGAAGCCTTGGATTACCCACTGGCCCCCGCTCGACGGCACGAAGACGGAGACCACCGCGGCCGAGACCAGCGTCAGGAGCGGGAAAGTGTACTCCGTGGAAATCGAGGCTAGGTATTCCGCGAACTCCGTGCCGATGGAAGTCTTCTCGAGCAGGCCTGCGACGCCGGCGTAGAGGTGGTAGAGCACGATCACGGGCCACGCCGTTACCACGGCCCTTGGCAGCGCCTTGGTGAAGTTCAGCACGCTGCCGTGGAGCAGCAGACCCAGGGCGAGGAGGGCTGCGATGAGTGAGTTCAGCTGCAGCCCGCCGTCCCGCACGGTCACGTGATGGACCAGCCAAGCGAAGAGCGTCGCCGTGAGGATCCCGCAAGGCCATCGGCTGGCCTCGAGCCGCTCGGCGAAGCGCTCCGACCGCTCCGGGGCCGGCTGGGGCCGCCCCGCGGCGTCCAGGGTGGACTCAGCCAGGGCGCAGGAATCGGGGAACATGGAAATCGGCCGCACTGACTTGGGCATGAGAATCCTGGCAAGGATGAACACGCTGGTTAGGTACGCCGCGAGGTACGCCAAGGTCGCCGGCGCCCAGATCGTGGTGGAGAGGGGCATCAGGCCGGTCACGTGCTCGAGGAAGTGGTCCGGGGTGTTCATCAACAGCGGGGCGCTGGCAGACAAGCCGAACTGCCAGACCGCGCCAGCCGCTGCGTTGCACGAGAGCAGGAACGGGAAGTCGACCGGGAATCCCTTACGCTCGGACTGGCGTGCGTAGGTGACCGCGACTAAAGGAGCCAAAGCGAGGCTGAGGCCCCAGAAGCAGTATGCGAGGCAGCAGGTAGTGGCCATCGACAGCGCGATTGTCTGGCCTTGGCTGCGGGGGAGGTTCGAGAGCGTATGCACCATCCGCCCGAAGAACTTAGTCGACGCGAGCGCCGATCCGAGCACTAGGATGAGCGTCATCTGCATGGTGAACGGCAGCAGCATCCACAGCCCTTCGTAGTAGGCGTCCATGACCCTGAGCGGCGGATCTCCGAACGAGAGCGCTGCAATTGCGAGGACTACCATCAACAGGATGGCCATTGTCATGGCGTCAGGAATCAAGTCCCCGATGAACTTCGCCATCCGGAAGAGTCGATCAGGCGGAGGGGCGCCTTCCGGCGCATGGCTGTGTCGGGATTCGTCTGGCATCGATCGGCTAGGTGCCTCGTTGCGCGAGTATACAGAATGCGTAAGAGTCGCCCGGCACCCGTTACGGGGGATTTCGGATGCGCCGTAGCGGATGCACGGTTGGACACGAGGCCATCGCGCCGGGACCGTGGCGCTCGCCGCGGGCAAGAGATTCGGTCGTGCTAGCCAGCTCGCAGGAACGGGACCTCTGGCTCCTCATAGGCTGGGCGGCCGCTTTCCCGTTGAACGGGACGCTGGCCCTCGTGCGCAGTCGACCCGAGCGTCCCTTGCTTGGCTTCATTCCTCTCGCCGCTAGTCAGGTCGATGGGCAATTCACCCCAATCGGCGCAAGGGAAATCGCTGCGCTGTACGAGAGCCGGAACGGGAAGCCGACCGGGAATCCAATGCCGCTCGACCGGGGCCCCTGATTGATTGTGTCCTCGGGTGCCAGACCTAGGCTGGGCCCGGCACGAATCGTCGACGTCGAGCAGAGGCCATCCGAACCGGACTCAGGCGACATTGAAGCCCGTCGCCGACCGGACGTCCGCAGTCGTGGCGGCGAGGATCGACTGTCGCGTGAGGTTCGTGATACAGAAGCCCCGGTCGGGCGCCCGGCCCCCCGGCGGATGCCTAGGTCTCGGCTCGTCGCCATCGACTGGCTGCGGGCCTGCCGGGCGAGCCGGCGGGAACACGGATTCGGCGCAGTTCGCCGGGCAAGACGGATTGAGCCGCTCCCTGCCCCGCCAGTCTGGCTACACTGCAATCGATGACCGGTCGGCACGTCTGCTTTGCGGCCCTGCTGGCGGCATCCGCTTGCTCGCGCAGCGTCCCTCCTCGGCCGAACTTCGTGGTGATCCTCGCCGACGATCTCGGATACGCCGATCTCGCCGTCTACGGCAGTCAGCGCAATCGCACTCCCCGCTTGGACCGAATGGCCGCGGAAGGCCTGCGCTTCACCGACTTCCACTCGAACGGGCCGATGTGCAGCGCCACGCGTGCCGCCCTCCTGACCGGTCTATATCCGCAGCGGTTCGGCTTGCGATTCGAGGGTGCGCTCTCCGGCACCGCCGACTACGACAGCGGCCTTCCTCTTGAAGCGACGACCGTCGCCGAGGCGCTCGCCGCTGAGGGATACGCGACGGGCATGTACGGGAAATGGCATCTCGGATACAGTCCGCCATTCATGCCGACCGAGCAAGGCTTCGGAGATTTCCGAGGTCTAGCGAGCGGCGACGGAGACCATCACTCTCGCGTCGACCGGTCCGGGCGGGAAGACTGGTGGCATAACACGGATTTGCGGAAGGAGGAAGGCTACACCGGCGACTTGATCACCGCTCACAGCGTCGACTTCATCGAGAGGCACCGCGAGCGGCCCTTCTTCGTGTACGTCGCGCATCTCGCCATTCATTTCCCGTGGCAGGGGCCGGACGACCGCGGGTACCGCGTCAAGGGCGGGAATTACCACAACCTCACAAAGCTGGGTGAACTGGACGGATTCGAAGTGGCCTCGCAGGTCAACAGGATGATCGAGTCCCTCGACGGCAGCGTCGGCCGCATTCTCGACGCGGTCGACGAAAACGGCCTCGCCGAAAGGACTCTCGTATTCTTCGCGTCGGACAACGGCGGCTACCTCACCTACCAAGGCGGCTATCACAACATATCCGAGAACGGCCCGTTGCGCGGTCAGAAGACCGACGTGTACGAAGGCGGCCACAGAGTGCCCGCCATAGCTCGATGGCCCGGCAGGGTCCGGCCCGGCGTGACCGACGCGCTTGCCGCAACGTTCGACCTGTTCCCGACGATGCTGGAACTCGCCGGAGCCGCCCGTGCCGCGCCCGCGACCGACGGCGCAAGCCTCGCTCCGGTGCTGTTCGGCAGAGGCGAGTTCGCGGATCGGACGCTGTTCTGGAGGATTCGGGGCGAGACCGCCGTGCGGCGAGGACTCTGGAAGCTCGTGCGGCAGCCGAGCTCCTCCCCGGAACTCTACGACCTGTCGCGAGATCTGGGCGAGTCGGACAACCTCGCCGCAACGAGCCCCGACGTCGCGGCGGAACTGGGCGGCGCACTGGCCGCTTGGGAGCGGGACGTCGACTCGGGCCGCGATTGACCGCGCCGCTCGCTTACGCGAAGTCCTTGGCGGTCACCACCCGCCGCTCGTCGATGCTCGTCCATGCCGCATAGGCGAGTTTCGATGCCTCGATAGCGAATCGCGCGTTCAGTGCCGGCTCGACGCCATCGCGGATCGCCCGGAAGAAATCCCTGTACATCCCAGCCTCCATGCTGGGTGCGTCGGGAGCGTTCTCGCCGAGATCCAAGGCCCGCGGATCGGCCCCGAGACTGCGGATCGTCGCCGTCCGGAAGTCGTACTGCAGCGAACCCCCGCTGCCGGTGATCGACATGTGCCACCGTACTCCGGGTGCGCATCCGGAATAGGTGTGCTGCACTCGGATGTCTCCGAACTCGGCGATCACCGAGATATTGTCCTCGGTGGTGCGGTCCGGCCAGTGCATCGCGCCGCCCGTGGCCGCACAGTAGGTGAGCGGACTGCCGATCATCTCGTAGAGAAACGCGTACGAATGCACGGAGAATTCCAGCAGGCTCGAGCCCGCCAGAGATCGCAAGTGGCGCCAAGGCGTGGATTCCCCGCTCAGCGGGTCCGTCCAGATCCATGTCCGAGGGTTCCAGTCGCCGCGATACTCGTTCAGCGCGAACAGATACGGCGTTCCGATCATCCCCGATCCCACGGCGTCGATGATCCGGCGGTACGCGGGGTTGAAGTATCGCTGCATGCCCACCGCGAGCACGCCGCCGCTCTCCCGCGCCGCAGCCGCGACGCGCAGGGCTTCCTCGTAGTTCAGCGCGATCGGCTTCTCCATCAGGACATGCTTCCCCGCCCGGAGCGCCGCAATGGCCATCTCGGCGTGCAGGTAGTTGGGTGCGGCGATCACGACGGCCTCGACGCGGGAGTCGGCGATCAGCTCGCGGTAGTCGGTATAGTTCTCCGCGCTCGCGGCCGGTCCCCGGCGGGCTTCCCGCATTCGGTCGGACTGGATGTCGCTCAGCGCCGCGACTTCCACGCCTCCGAGTTCCGCGTAGGTCTGCAGGTGCCTGCTGCTGCGGTTTCCAAGCCCGATCAGGCCGATTCGCGGTACCTGGCGCCGAGAATCGGCCTGCCCTGCTGATCGCCTCGATGTAGGGCCGGCCAGCCCGGCAGCAAGCAGCGTGCGCCTCGAGAGAGATTCGTTCATGCTCTAAGCGGTCCGATTGCAAGGGCCGGACAGATGGACTCATTCTGGCAGGTCATCGCCCCTCGTTTCCGGGCCGAATGCGATGATCGCGGCGCCGGCGAGGAACAGCAGGCTCAGCAGGGAGGCGGAAGCGCGCAAGGACATTCCCGCCTCCCGCTGCAACCAGCCGGAAGCGAGCAGCACGGGCGCCGCGGGGATGCGGGCAACGTTGAAGCACAGGCCGGCGCCCGTGCTGCGCGCCCTTGTCGGGAATAGCTCGGGAAAGTACACCGCGTACCCGGCATGCATGCCAAGGGTGAAAAAGCCGAATACGGGCAGCGCCGCCATGAGGGCAGCAGGGGAGGAGATCCCCTGGAAGAGCGCGAGTGCCGCGGCTAGGGCGGCAACGTGGAACAGAACAAAGGCTCGACGGCGTCCCAGGCCTTCGGCGAAGGCCCCGAAAGCGAGCAGGCCGACACCGCCGCCCGTAGAAGCGAGCAGCATCCCGAGCATTTCCCACTGCTTGAGCGCTGCAAACCGATCCCCGGGGCCGGCCGATTGCGCGCCGCCGCCAGCCTCCCTGATCTCCATGCGTGATTCGATCTCGACTCGCAGCAGGTCCTTGCCGTAAATGTGGGCGCCCCAGAAGGTCGCCAGTCCGATCGCGGCCATGGATGTCCCGACCAGCGTGCGCCTGAGGAGGGCCGGGCCGAACAGTTCCGCAACAGCCCATCGGCTGCCGGTTGCGCGCTTCCTGGACGCGCTCCATGGGCGCGTCTCGCCGCGAAGCTTCCAACGGATGAGCAGGATCAGCAGCGCGGGCACGGCGCCCGCGGCAAAGCCGACCCGCCAACTGGCGACCGGTTGTCCGCCCGCGAGCGGCAGGGTCAACTCGCGTTCCGCTACGATGAACGCTCCGACGGCGATCGCCAGCCAGGTTCCGAGCAAGCTCGAAGCGTGGAAGACGGAGAGAGACCGCGCCCGGGCTCTCGTCGGGAATACCTCGGCCACCAGCGCGGTCGCGACTGCCCATTCGCCTCCGACCCCGGTCGCGACTAGGAAGCGGAACGCCACCAGGTGCCACCACTCGGTCGAGAACGCCGAGAGGAACGCGAAGGCAGAGTAGGCGGCGATCGTCAGCATCAGCGTCCGCACGCGGCCGAGGCGGTCGCCTAGAATCCCGAACGCGATGCCGCCGGTCGCCCCGCCCAGGAGGAAGGCTCCGAAAGCGATGTTGTTGAAATAGGCCAGCCTGCCCGCCCGCTCCCGTCTAGGCCCGGCGGCAGGTCGGGCATCGCCTCGTTCATGCTCGAGACGTAGACTTGGCCCTCGAACGTGTCGAACACCCAGCCGAGGGACGCGATCGCTAGGACCGTCCACTGGTGGCGGGTTATTCCCTCGTACCATCGAGTACGGCGATCCGTCCCCGCGATCACTTCGCTCCCCCCAGTACTCTACCTGCCATGCGCGCGCCCGATTCGCGGAACCGTCCCGGCAGCCGAGCGGCGCAGATCCGGCGGCTCAACTCGCTTCGGCTCGCTCAAGTCGCGGAACGCGCCGGTGCCCGCCTTTTGGTCGTGGACGACGTCGACGCCCTGCACCGGCACTTCGCCGCCTCCATCGTCGCTAGATTGCAGCTGGCACGGCGCGAGGGCCGCGAGGTCGCGCTGATCCTGCCCTGGGGCCCGACCGGGCAGTATCCGATCCTCGGCCGGATGCTGGCCAAGCGGTCTCTTTCGCTGCGAGGGTGCAAGCTTTTCTTCATGGACGAATACGCCGACGAGGCGAGGAGGGCGGTTGCCCCAGCTCATCCGCTGAGCTTCCGCAGCGCGGCCGAACGGTGGTTCGAGACCCTCGACGAGCGCCTGCGACCACACGCCCGGGACGTGATGTTTCCGAACGAGACCAATGCGGTCAGCATCGCGAGGCGGATCGACACATGCTTCGGGGGAGTCGGCATCCACGGTCACGTTGCCTTCAACGAGCCTGAGACCGGAGTCGCGGAGACCGGTGTCCGTCTAGTCCGCTTGAACGAGTTCACGCGCACGATCAACGCAATCAGGGCGGGCGTGGGCGGCGATCTGGTGAACTTCCCGAGGTCCGCTTGGACCTTGGGCATGCGCGAGTGCTTGCGGGCGAGGAGGATCGAGCTCTACTGCCGGAGCGACCACGGCTTGGACTGGGCGAAGACGGTGCTCCGGCTGGCACTCCTCGGATCGCCTGGAGACGACTATCCTGTGACATGGGTCCGGAATCATCCGGTGCACATGGTCGTGACGACCCGCGCCACGGCCGAACGTCCGGCAGTTTCCCTCGGAAGCGACCGCGCTGGGACGACCAAAGACGACCAGTGATGCCGTGCGCGACTTGCCTGACCCGCTTACCCTGAGGGAAGCGGGGTAGTTCGGTCGCGTCACATCAAGGCCGTCCGAGCGAGGTCCCGAGACGCGCTTCGGGCCGGCCCGAAGCGCGATCCCGTAGCGATCGCGCAAGCGGAGCGGGGAGACCGCCCGAGCGTGCCGGGAGGCGAAGAGGTCAAACGATGCCAGAACGATTGCAAAAAATCATCGCGCGATCAGGGATCACATCCAGACGCAAGGCGGAGGAACTCGTCCTGAGCGGACGCGTGACGGTCAACGGCAGCGTCGTCCGCGAACTCGGCTCCCAAGCCGACCCCGGCAAGGACACCGTTTCCGTCGACGGCAAGCCTGTTAGGGAGCCCGGAACGCGCAGCTACCTTGCCATGTACAAGCCCAAGGGCTGCATCACGAGCAAGAGCGATCCCGAAGGACGGACTACGGTCATGGACTTGCTCGGGCCCGACGCGTCGAAGGGCCTCTTCCCCGTGGGCCGGCTGGATTACAACACCGAGGGGCTCTTGCTCCTGACCAACGACGGGGACTTCGCGAATCAGGTCCTCACCGCAAGGAACAGGGTTCCGAAGACCTACGACGTGAAGGTCAGCGGGAGGCCCCGGGAAGAGGCTATCCAGAGGCTCCGCGACGGAATCAAGCTGGACGGTCGCGAAACCAAGCCCGAATCGATCCGCCTGCTTAAGGCGGCTGACAACCCGTGGTACAGGATCACGTTGGTCGAGGGCCGCAACCGACAGATTCACAGGATGTTCGAGAGAGTCGGCTTGCTCGTGGAGAAGATCCGCCGTGTGAGCATCGGCAGCCTGACCCTCCGCGGGCTCGAGCCACGCCAAGTGCGCGAACTGCGGCCCAAGGAGATCGAGCGCCTACTCGCGCCTCCCCCGCCGCCCCCGTCTCGGAATCGAAGCACCTTGGACGCGGGCAGGTCGCGAACGACGCGGGAGCGAGAGTTCCCGCGAGAGCGAGGGCGCAAGCCTCGGGAGGGCAAGGCGAGCGCTGGTCGGCCCGGCACCGCGCCGCGAGCGGGCGAGAAGGGGCGCGGGCCGTGGAAGGGGCGCGACGCTACACGATCAGACAGACCCCGGCCGTCACCAACGCGGCGCCCGTCCACCGGCGGACGCTCACCCTCTCCCGCAGGACGAACGCAGCGAGCATCGTCTCCAGCGCGTAGCCCAGCGCGGTCGCGGGGACGGCAAAGCTCACGTCCTGGACCGAGAGCAAGGCCATGAATCCGAAGAACGAGACTGTATACGCCGCCAGCGCGAATGCGAACCAAGAGGTGCGCAGGACGGAGACGGCGTATCGCCCTAGAGCCCGCCTCTGGAATGAGCGCGGAGCGCCCTGCCTTCGCATGGCATAAGCCTTCAGGAGATCCCCGGCGACGCCCCCGGCGACTACGACGGCGAGCAGGAACAGCGTCATGGCCGCTCCTCGACGGTCGAACTTGGAGTCGAGCCGACCACGCCCACGCCGCAGGTGACGAGTATGGTGCCCGCCCAACGGCCTGGCGTAACCGTCTCGCCTAGCAGCGTCGCGCTCAGCAACGCGGTCAAGACGTAGCCGATCGAGGTTACGAGGAGGACGTAGCTGAGGTCCGTCCAGCTCAGGACCAGGGAGTGCGCCGCGAAGAACACCGCAAGGAGACAGACCGCGACCATCACCCATGGGTCGGCGAGGTTCGCGACCCCGGACCTGACCAGATCGAGGGGCGAGTAGGAACTGTAGTTGGGCGCGCCCCTCATGCCGTAGCCCAAGGCGACGTTGCCTAGGGAGTTCGAGACGATTACTACGGCGAGCAACACGAGTGTCTTGCGTTGCAACCGGAGATCGTAGCACTAACCGAGAGCCGCAACAGGTGAGGCAGACCGGCCGGGCGGAGTCCAAGCGCGACGGGAGACTCATGCTTGCACCCGCGGGATTGCGCGAGAGACATAGCAGCCGACAGGTCCTGGAGCGTATTGCTCGAATGTCTCGACGTGCATTGACAGGCCAGTCGGCGCCTGTTACGATGAGGGCGGTCGCCGGAAGGCGGTCGAGGAAGGGGGGGCGCACAGGCTTCGACGGAATTGCAATCGCTGCTGAGAGGCATGCCGGGTTCCGAGCACCCGTAAAACGATCGGACAACCAGAACTGCCAACGATTTGCAGTTTGCACACGCTGCCTAGTCTCTAGGCAGCCGCCTCAGCCGACGGGCTCGCATATCGGCCGGAGGTGTCACCTCGCGAGATGGGCGTCGAGACTTCTGCTCGGAGTCTCGGGGCCGAGATTAATCGGGCTGGATCGCGGACGGCTTGTTCGTTCCCAAGCCGCGGTCGAGACTCTCGAACGGACTAAGCATGTAGGCTCTCTCCGGCGGTCTCTTTCGGACGCGGGTTCGATTCCCGCCGCCTCCACCAACCCCTTGCGCATTGTGCGGCTTTCATACCCGGCCCTCACCGCCCGTCGGTTGGGATCCGGCCCGTGTCGTGTCCCCTATGGGATCCGACACGCTCGGGTCCGCGGGCTTCAGGCAATTCCCTTCTTGCGACCATCCCGAGAAGTGCGCCCCGGGGGCCTGCCCCGTCAGATGCGCCGAGCCCCGACCGCTAATCCCGCGACGCTCCCGGGCACGGCCTCATGGTGCCGGTCCGCGACGACCTAGCAGCTCAATCCTTTCCGCGGCGAGGTCGGCGTGCTGGCTTCAAGCCGATCGAATTTCAATTCGGACCGGACGGGGCTGCGTTGGTCCAGGGACGAGGCCTCGCGATACTCTATGCAGCTGAGACCGGAACCCAGTATTCCTACGGTGCCGGACGCGCCCGCCTGCGCCCCGGACTTCACCTAGGAGCTGGAGCGGAAGCAGCTGCGGATCAGCGATTCTCAATTTGGGCATTTTGGGATTTCCAGAGTGTCTGAGAAAGGTGTCGAAGGCAGTCTGGCACTTGACTTTTGCTAGCGGAATGTGTGAGCTAGGGTGCATGCCCCATGTCCTGGACGCGCTGCCGAGCGCCTTCCGCGGGACGGCCGCCGGCCGGCCCGACCGGCGCGAGGGTCGCAGCAACACGCGCTACGCGGTCAGCGACGCCGCCGGTTGCGCCCTGGTGCGCCCCGGCCTGCTTCTTCACCCGGTGCGAGTCGTTGCTCGCGTTCCAGCGGCGCATGGAGCGGGACGGCTCCCGCTGCAACTGCCGGACCCTGTGCGGCGCGGGCCGCATCCCCTGCGACCACCGGATCCGCAACTTGCTCGACGACCTCGACCCGGCCGCGTTCGACCCGCCGTTCCGGCCGTGCCTCGCAACCGTGGCCGCGCAGGGCGCGCTCGAGCCCTTCCAGCGCCTCGACGAGCGCCTGCCGGCGGCTCCGGACGGCGTCCGGTTCCACCGCTCCGACAGGGTGCATTGCCCGCAGTGCTCGGTGCGGCGCGCCGGCAGCGAGCGCCGGCCGCATCACTTCCAGACCATGGCCGTCGGCCACCGCGGTGGCCGACGGCCACGCCACCGTCCTGCCGCTGATGCCCGAGTTCGCGTGCCCGCAGCAGGACGCGGCCGCGACCCGCGCCGACATGAGCGAGGACGAGCGCAAGCGGGACTGCGAGCGCAACGCCGCCAAGCGCCGGATCGCCGCTCGCGGCGCCTGGCTGCAGGCCTGCCGCCGCGGCGGCCGGCATGGACTGCATCCGGGCATGCAAGCCCGGATCCCGCAAGCACTGGTACGAGGTGCCGGAGAGCCGGCGGGCGAGCGGCGCGGTGCGCTCGACCGGCTGGCTGCCGCGGCGCGGGAAGGGCAAGCGCTCCGAGCGGCACCGTTTCCGCTGGACGGCCGCGGTGCCCCTGCGCCAGGGCCGCGACGCCCTGCGGGGCACTTGGCTCGAGTACGCCGTGGAGCGCGACGGCAAGCGCACCTGCGCCAGCAGCTTCTTCGCCGGTCTCGCGGTCACCGCGGACAACGCGGAGCGGATCGCGCGGGCCGGCCGGGCGCGCTGGAAGATCGAGAACGAGGGCTGCAACTGCCTGGCGCGGCACGGCCGCAACTGCAAGCGCAACTTCGGGCACGGCAAGGACGGGCTGGCCAACGTGCCGGCCGTGCCGAACCTGTTCGCCTTCGCGCTCCACGCCGTGGTGCAGTGCGTCTGCGCGCTGCGGCGGCAGTGCCGGCGCCAGCCGGTCACGCGCCGCGCCCTGTTCCGGGAGCTGCAGGTCGCGCTGCGCTGGTTCCGCTTCCCGGACCGGCCGACGCTGCTGGCGGCGGTGCGCGACGGACGCGCGCCGCCGGGCTGCCAGGCAGCCGGGGCCTGGACTCCGCGCAGTTGCGTGCCGGCAGCGTCCGGCCAGCGTCCGACCGTCGCAGCCGGCTACCGCCGGAGTGCGTCCGGCCGCGGGCTCGGCACTCGGCGGACCCGCGACGCGGGCCGCGCCACGACCCTGCCCGCCGTCCGACGCTCCCGCGGGGCGGCCTCAGTAGCGCGACCTCGCGGTCGACTTGTTCATCTCATCCTCCTAATCAACTCTCACGCACCCCCTTGATGGCCAAAATTAGAATCGCTATTCGATGACCCTGCTGCTTTTCGCAAGGGGCGCGGGAAGAGCCCCGCGCCATCCGTTCTTCAGCGCTCCTGCTAGCTCCAGCCGAAGTTCGGCGTGCTCGGCCATCATCGCGATATTCGTGAATTCTCTGGGGTCGTTTTCGAGATCGTACATCTCGAGCAGAGCCTCGTCGTCTCCTTCAAGGGGAGACCATTCCGTATACCGGTGGCTTGCCGTTCGAATTGACCGTCCATGCCAGCGGCTCCGCTGGAGTTCCGAGAAGACAGCCGGCTTCCATGGAATCTCGGGGTCTTCCAGCACGGGCCTGAAGCTCGTCCCTTCCAAGCCCTCCGGAATCGGTAGGCCGCACAGGTCCGCGAGCGTCGGATAGAGATCCACGAGTTCGACGAGGGCGTCAGTAGCAACTCCCGAGAGGCCTCCGGGCGCGCGGACAATGAGAGGCACCCGGGTCGATTCCTCGAACTGCGTGTGCTTGCGCCAGAGACCGCCGTGCTCGTCGAGATGGAACCCGTGATCGCTGAAGAACACGACGATTGTCGTTCCGTCCAGTCCGAGCTCGGCGAGGGCCTCCATGAGCAAGCCGACTTGGACATCGACCAGCGTCACTGTCGCGTGGTAGGCGGCGATAGCCTGGCGCTTTTGCTTCGCGGTGTGGTCCCCATCCTCGGGGTAGCCGCTCAGCGCGGGAGGCGGTATGTCGCGGCGGTCGTCAGCAGGGCCTCCCGCGAGTTCGACGTTCGCCACCTGGTGCTGCTCGCAGAACGATGCCGGGGCGACCCAGGGCTGATGGGGCTTGTGGAATCCCGCGCCGATGAAGAAGGGCCTGTCGCGGTTGGCGCGCATGATCTCGATGACCCTGCGAGCGGTCTGGCCGTCCGGCGTCTCAGCCTCGGTCTCGTCCGTGGCGCGCCATGTCAGAGGCATGCCGGTCGGGCGGTTTAAGTGGTTCAGAATCTCGGCCCTCGACAGACCGTTTTCGGATCCATCGATCCAGGAGTTGTCCCGTACCTCTGAGCTGTCCGCCCCCGGCAGGTAATACTCGCGCCTCGCGGCATTTCGGATATGTCCCACTCGACGGAGTCCTCGTAGCGCCCGTGGGCGATCTTGCCGACCCGTGCGGTGAAATATCCGTGCGTGCGGAAATGCTCGGGCAGCATGACCACCGAACCGATCTGACTACGCGGTTCGACGAAGTTGCCGTAGACCTGGGTCGAGGCGGGCCTCCTGCCGCTCAGCAGCGAGGTGCGTGACGGGTTGCACAGCGGGTCTTGGGCGTACGCACGGTCGAATCGAACGCCTTGCGATGCCAGGCGGTCGATGTTTGGCGTCTTGGCGGTGGGGTGCTCGCCGTACGCTCCGAGGTCCACGTTCAGGTCATCCAGCTCGCCGTACGCTCCGAGGTCCACGTTCAGGTCATCCACAGCGATGAACAGTACGCTCGGCCATTCCGGAAGCGCGTTCGGATGCCTAGCACCGCAGGACGCGGCGAACAGCGCGAACAGGCAGGCTTGGAATGACCGCATGCGGCGAGAGGGCGGAGCTCGGTACTCCGCGCACGGGCGCCGACGCGCTCCACGCCACTGACCGAATGTTCCTGTCCAACGGTTCATCCGGCCACAATCATACGGCCATATGGCGCTTCTCGCCGAGGGAGCAACGAGCGGGCGACAAGTGTCGGTGCGCACGCCCGGTCGCCGCGAGACGCTCCGCCCGAGATCTCCGTCCGCGGTGTAGTACCGAGGCCGGGAGGCACCGAGAGCGGCTAGGGTCCAGTCGTGACTCTCGGTCAGCTCTGGTTACCACTACGGTCGCTGTACTTCCAGTCGGCCGACGGCACGGGCCCGCGGGGAGTGCCCGAATCCGATGGCCTGCAGTCTCGCGCTGTCCGGCCATAATGGACTTGAAACCGGTTGCCTGCGGCTCGCGCCGCGCCGACGCTGCACAGGCCCGTGCTTGTTTCGAGAGGCAGGCCCGTTGCGCAGCGGCGCGGTCCTGCCGCAGCTGCCCGCCTAGCCCGTGGCCCGAACGCTCCAGTCCATCCACATCGCCGGCCCGGCCGGCCGTCTGGAGTCCCTGCTCGAGGAGCCGGAGACGCCGGGTCGGATTGAGAGGGTCGTGGTCGTGTGCCACCCCCACCCGCAGTACGGCGGCACGATGCACAACAAGGTCGTATACAGGATGGCCAGGGCCGCCCGCGCCGACGGCGCATCCGTCCTGCGATTCAACTACCGCGGCGTCGGCACGAGCAGCGGCACCTACGACGCGGGCCGCGGCGAGCAGGATGACCTGCGAGCCGCATTACGGTACGTCCAAGACCGCTATCCTGGCGTGCCGTTGATCGTAGGCGGCTTCTCCTTCGGAGCGAGGGTGTCGTTGCGCGTGTCCTGCGGTAACCCCGCGGTGAACCGCGTGATCGCGGTCGGCACGCCTGTGGGCCGAGGTGACTTCGCCTTTCTGGGAAAGTGCCTCTGTCCCAAGCACTTCGTCCATAGCACGCGGGACGAGTACGGCAGCCGGCCGAGCATGGAGCGAGTGCTCCACTCCGCGGCCCAACCGCGGCAGATCACCTGGATCGAGGCCGCCGACCACTTCTTCTCGGACGCGCTGGACGAGCTCGAAGCAGGCATGCGCGCTGCGCTGCGGTAGGCGAGCACCTTGAAATTCGCTATTTACGGAGCGGGCGCCGTCGGAGGCTTTCTCGGTGCCCGCCTCCTAGAGGGCGGTCACGACGTGCATTTCATCGCGAGGGGCCGCAACCTCGAAGCGCTGTCGCGCAGCGGGCTAATGGTTCGCAGCGCCTTGTTCGGCGATCGGACTTACAAGGTGCGAGCAGTTGCCCGGACCGAGGCCGTCGGGCCGTCGGACTACGTCATCCTCGGGGTCAAGGCGAGCGCCCTCACGCAGGTTGCGCCCCATGTCGGACCCCTGAGGGGGCCACGCACGGCGTTCGTCTCCACCCAGAACGGGCTTCCTTGGTGGTATTCGTACGGCGCCCGGGGCGAGGACGCTCCGATCATGGCTGTCGATCCTGGCGGCGTCATCGCTCGGCACATCCCGCCGGATCTAGTGATCGGCTCGATCGTCTACTTCTCCTGCTCGATGCCTGCGCCGGGAGAGGTGGCTCACTCGACAGGCGCGCGGCTGCCGCTCGGTGAACCGGCCGGAGGTCGCACGGAACGCGTCCTAGCGCTGTCCGAGGCGCTTCGCAACGTCGGCATGAAGGCGCCGGTGCGTAACGACATCCGTCACGAGCTCTGGGTCAAGCTCCTTGGCAACGGGGCTGTCAATCCCCTCAGCGCACTGACGCGCACCACCTTGTCCGAGTTGATCGGTTCCCGGTACGGACTTCGGCTTGTGAGGGACCAAATGGACGAGATCCGCGAGGTCGCCTCCGCTGTCGGCGTGCGGATCGCCGTGTCGAACGAGCGCCGCATCGACGGCGTCCGGGCCGCAGGCAGCCATCGCACTTCAATGCTCCAAGATCTCGACCGCGGCAGGGAGCCCGAGATCGACGCCCTGCTGGGCTCGGTTGTCGAGCTCGCGGAGAGAAACCGAGTTACCGTCCCGACACTCAGAGCGATCTACGCAGCGACTCGGGTCCTGTTCTCCGCATCGTCGCCCGCTCGATGCGAGGCTCCCGGACCATGACCGTCGATGCCTGCTCTTGGGACCACCCGCAGATCCGCGAGCTGATCAGGCTCGCCCTGCGCGAGGACATCGGCAGCGGGGACGTCACGACCGAGGCCTGCCTTGCGGACGACCACGAGGCGAGCGGCTTCTTCCTGCCGAAGCAGGACCTCGTCCTAGCGGGGGGCCCGTTGCTGAAACTGGTCTATTCGGGCGAGGAATCTCGGGTGCTCCACCCCGACGGTGCTGCGGTCAGGAAGGGCCAGATCCTAGCCCGCGTGCGCGGCTCCGCCCGGCGGCTGCTAACGCTCGAACGCACCGCCCTGAACCTGTTGCAGAGGACCTGCGGCGTAGCAACGCACGCACGGCGCTACGCCGAGATCCTCCGGGGAACGGCCTGCACGCTTCTCGACACCCGGAAGACTGCGCCCGGCATGCGCCTGATCGACAAGCTGTCCGTGCGCGCGGGCGGCGGCTCCAACCATCGCACCGGCCTCTTCGATGCCATTCTGATCAAGAACAACCACATCGAGGCGGCCGGGGGAATCCGGCCCGCGCTGGAGAGATGCGCCAGTACGGGCCTCTCGGTCGAGATCGAAGTGAGGAGCATTCGCGAACTCGAGGAGGCGCTTGCTTGCGGGGCCGGCCTCATCCTCCTCGACAACTTCAGCCCGGACGAGGTGGCGTGCGCCATCGGTCGCATCGGCGGCCGGGCCAGGGTCGAGGTCTCGGGGAATATCGGTCTCGACACGATCCGGGCCTACGCCGACGCCGGGGCAGATTTCGCTTCGGTGGGCGCATTGACCCATTCCGCGCCTGCGGCCGACATCAGCTTCCGCATCGAGTGAATTCGAGCGGGCAGTGCCGGGCACCTTGGCTACGCAGGGTCATGCGCCTCGGGATTGCGGCTCGTCTCTCGCTGCCGCTACCGTGGCCCGGAACGGCCCTGAATGCCAACTTGGAAGTGCAACGTTGCTCGAGGCAATTCGCGCCGCGTGCCGTGGCATCGAGCAAGCCCGGCGAGTAACGATGCTTGCTGGATGGCTAGGTGGGCCCAAACGTGTCGCCACGACGATTCCTCGCAATCGGGCCCTAGCGCAACAGGCAGAGTTCGCCCCAAGGCTGACCCTAGCGGGTTGACCTCCTTTGAGACACCGACATCTCACGCAGCTTCTGGAGGTACACACCCACCGTATCTTTCGGAAGTGGAATTCGCGGGGCCACCTTGCGATTCCAGTTCCCGGCTAGGGAGGGCTCGCTGGGGCAGCCCTCCTGTGGCTCGCCACCTGGTGGAAGAACGGGGATTATGCGGGACGTGGGCTCGTCGCCCGGGCGGGTGGGGGCCTCCAAGGTGATGGAGTGGGGACTCCGTGCGCTGGCGCGACAGAAGCGGTAGGGCGCTCGCTTTGCGCTGGCGCCTTGCCGCGCGGATCACTTTCCTGTCCGGCCTCGGCACGAGGCGGGACAGGATTCGGGACTCAATCCGAGCACTCCGGGTACAATTCGGAGTCGCAGTCCGGGGCATCCGCCCCGCCCGGGATGGAGAGGCAGTTGCTCGTACCTTTTCCGCCGTGGAGTGCGCCACGGCCGTGCGTCGCGCTCGTGCCCGAGCTCATGCATTCGGAGTGAGCTGTCGCCTTTCATGAGGGTTTGTAAGATGTTGCGGAAACCGAGCGCGAATCCAGTGATCGCGGGCTGGTTCGGCAGAGACTCACCGATGCAAGCACGTCGGATCCTAGCCCGGCATCGACCGGTCCGATTCGGCTCATGGTCTCGCGTGGGGGACCTCTTGCTACCGGTCCCTACGCCTGGGCCGCAAAGCACTCGGTAAGGTCGTCAACATGAAAGGGGGCATCACCGTCGCAGCGGTTCCGCTCGTCCTGGGAACAGCGGCTGGCTTGATCGGATTCTTGTCGGACTCGAGAGAATCCGCGGTGTATGAATGGCTTTCTCTAGGCATTCCGGGCCTCATATTTTTGTTTCTCATATTGCAAGACGTCGTTTTTTTCCTTTTGGAACCGTGCAAGATGATGTGGAACTTCTTGCGAAAGTCCGAAGCTAAGACAAGGAAGTGGCCTTAGGTTTCTAGGCTCAGTTTCCCCGCACAAAAACATGGTATGATTGAATCTATCCTTTGCATTTTCCGCTAATTCTACCGCATCACGGGTTCTCTAGTGTTCAGGAAGGAATCATTTTGTCTTCTAGCAGAAATCAAGACAATATACCGCGACTTCCTACTGTGAAATACTGCGAGAAATCCGGAATTCAGTGTCGTTTAATCGTACCTGATTACCAACGAACGTCAGCCGAGGATATGCTATACTGGAGGAGGTCGGAAATCTCTGACAGGAAAGGGGATAGCAGATGAAACGCAATCGCGTGCAATTCCAGCAGGGACTCAGCCCGGGCAAGTTCCTGCAGCGCTACGGCAGCGAGGGGCCATGCGAGCAGGCCGTCTGCAACGCCCGCTGGCCGGACGGCGGCCGGACGGCTTCCGCTGCCCGGGGTGCGGCTCCCGCCGGCACTGCCGCATCCGCTCCCGCAAGCTCTGGCAGTGCCATGCCTGCCACCGCCGGACCTCCCTCGTCGCCGGCACGATCTTCGCCGCCACCAAGCTGCCGCTGACCGTCCGGCTCCTGGCGCTCCACCTGCTGACGCAGGGCAAGCACGGCGTTTCGTCGCTGGAACTGGCGCGGCAGCCGGGCGTGAGCCGGAACACGGCTTGGAAGATGAAGCACAAGCTCTTGCAAGTGATGAAGGAGCGCGACGAGCGCCTGCCGCCGGGCGGCATCGTGCAGGCGGACGACGCCTACCGGGGCGGGGAGCGGAGCGGCGGCCAGCGCGGGCGCGGCGCGGCGGGCAGGACGCCGTTCGTCGCCGCCGTGCAGGTCAGCGCCGCCGGCCAGCCGGCAAGGATGCGCATGAGCAGCGTGGCCAGCGTGGCGGGCTTCCGCAAGAAGACGCTGGCAGCGTGGGCCGGGCGGCACCTGCAGCCCGGCACGGAGGTGCATTCCGACGGCTTGGCCTGCTTGCGGGGCGTGGCCGGCGCCGGCTGCGAGCACGTGCCGACCGTCACCGCAGGCGGGCAGCGGAGCTGCGGGGATTCCCGCTTCGTCCGGGTCAACACGATGCTGGCGCACGTCAAGCAGTCCCTGGCGGGAACCTGCCATGCGCTCGACGGCAAGCACCTGCCGCGGTACCTCGCCGCGTTCCGCTACCGCTTCAACCGCCGCTACCACCTGGAGGCGCTGGTCCCCCGCCTGCTCCACGCCTCCGTGCGCACCCCGCCCATGCCTCACCGCCTCCTAACCTTGGCTGAGTCTTGTGGGTAAAAATCTAGCACGGTTAGTTGATCGCAAGCTCTGCTCGGCGTCATTCCATCCACCGCCTCTCCGATACACAAACCAGCAATTACTTAGGGTTTCACAACTCTGCACCCACTCCCATACATTTCCTTGTAGGTCATGTAATCCAAACTCATTCCGTGGATATTCCCTTACTTCTACGGTCCCGCCGAGAAGACTCATGTAGTTAGAATCTTGTGTTGAAATCTCGTCTCCAAACGAAAATTGAGTCGTCGTTCCAGCCCGTGATACGTATTTCCATTCGGCCTCGATGAGCAGCCGGTAGGTTTTCCCTGTTCGCCCGCTGATCCATTTGATATAGGAATGGTCATCGCTGTATCTGACGTGAATCACTGGTCGTGAATCCCGCCCCCATCCCTCGTGAGAGGGATAGAGTTGCCCGCAGTCTCCCGCCCAACTACAGGCCTCCCACTCGGCCAAAGTAAGTTCGTATACGCCGACGGCAAACGCGTGACGAATTACGATGGCACGCTGCGGACCTTCATCGTCCTCCCTTCCTCGTTCCGACTCGGGCGACCCCATCACGAAACGACCAGCGGGCACGACCATCATCTCCGGGCATTCGTTGCAATCGCGGAACCGGTCACCCACAACGTATGGGTCACCAGTCCAAGGAACCGGATACTCACTGCCTGCCGTGCGCGTCCCATACCAAAGAGCCCCAATGGCCATTGCAGTGCCGAATGCGATCCCGGCCAAGAGCATTCTCTTGCTGGTGCGCCAACGGCTGCCTCGTGCGTTGGCTCTTGCTCTCGAGCGATGCTGCCCTGAATCCTCGTGTTCTTGTACGGGTAGAGTGTCGCCATGTTGGTCGGGATCTAGAAGCTTCAGGAGATGGGCGGCACTCCCCAAGCGGTCCTCTGGCCGCAGGCGGAGGCAAGAGCGAATCGCCTCGAGCAACTCGGGAGAGAACCGTCCCCGCCCGAAATCCATCGCCGAGGGCATAGGATCGACCTTTCCGCTGACGGCCGCGCTCACTCGTGCCTCAATCTTCAACCTGATTACCAACGAACGTCAGCCGAGGATATGCTATACTGAAGGAGGTCGGAAATCTCTGACAGGAAAGGGGATAGCAGATGAAACGCAATCGCGTGCAATTCCAGAAGGGACTCAGCCTGGGCAAGTTCCTGCAGCGCTACGGCAGCGAGGGCCAATGCGAGCAGGCCGTCTTCAACGCCCGCTGGCCGGCCGGCTTCCGCTGCCCGGAGTGCGGCTCCCGCCGGCACTGCCGCATCCGCTCCCGCAAGCTCTGGCAGTGCCATGCCTGCCACCGCCAGACCTCCCTCGTCGCCGGCACGCTCTTCGCCGCCACCAAGCTGCCGCTGACCGTTTGGTTCCTGGCGCTGCACCTGCTGACGCAGGGCCAGCACGGCGTTTCGTCGCTGGAACTGGCGCGGCAGCTGGGCGTGAGCCAGAACACGGCTTGGAAGATGAAGCACAAGCTCTTGCAAGTGATGAAGGAGCGCGACGAGCGCCTGCCGCTGGGCGGCATCGTGCAGGTGGACGACGCCTACTGGGGCGGGGAGCGGAGCGGCGGCAAGCGCGGTCGCGGCGCGGCGGGCAAGACGCCGTTCGTCGCCGCCGTGCAGGTCAGCGCCGACGGCCAGCCGGAACGGAAAGGATGCGCCTGAGCAGCGTGGCGGGCTTGCGCAAGAAGACGCTGGCAGCGTGGGCCGGGCGGCACTTGCAGCCCGGCACGGAGGTGCATTCCGACGGCCCGGCCTGCTTCCGGGGCGTGGCCGGCGCCGGCTGCGAGCACGTGCCGACCGTCACCGGAGGCGGGCAGCGGAGCTGCGGGGATTCCCGCTTCTTCCGGGTCAACACGATGCCGGCGAACGTCAAGCAGTCCCTGGCGGGAACCTGCCATGCGCTCGACGGCAAACACCTGCCGCGCTACCTCGCCGAGTTCCGCTACCGCTTCAACCGCCGCTACGATCCGGAGGCGCTGGCCCCCGCCTGCTCCACGCCTCCGTGCGCACCCCGCCCAGGCCTTACCGCCTCCTAACCTTGGCTGAGTCTCGTGGGTAATCAGGATCCTTTTAGCAAGGGAACGACGACAGCCAACAATTCCTCTTGTTGAAACGGCTCCCCCAGTCTTTCACACTCTGAGAGCTGCTCTGAAATAGGTTTTCTATCGACAAATTCCATCACAGAATAAGCAGTACCATTAAGTCGAAAAAAAGTCCCGGCATGAGACAATACTTGAAAGTTGTTGGAATTCAGAGAGACGTCGCGCTTCATCTCGAAATCGTCGTAGTCCTTCAGAATAGTCCTTCGCGGCATCGTCATTGCGCAGACGAACTTCGTTGCCCTGTCTGACGGCAAGATCCGTCGGCATGTACTCCTTAATCGCAACGCTCGTGCCGAGCTCTTGGTGATGAGCAAGATGTACAATCCCGAAACCTCCGTGGCCCAGAACTCGATCCAGGACGTACTTTTCGAGGACAGTCTCTGGCTTCAGCGCGTCACGGCCATTCTCAGAAGCGCCTTTCACGCCACTCTCCTCCCTGACAGATGTCGACCACGCGCCTGCTCCCTCGTGGAAATGCATCCTAAGCTGATCAACACCCCAGAGTCGATTCGCCCGCGCGACCCTGTAACCGCAGTAGGCTGCCTAGTCCCCGGCGGCCTCGTCTGGTCGATCCAACCGTCCGGTTGACCAAGGCTGCGAGAGAATACCACACCGAACACATGCACGCTCGGGTCCGGACCGGAAGGCTGGAATCGGATGGCGGGAAGAGCCTCGCCGCCGACCGACCATTCGAGCCACTCCCGGACGGTGCCAGTGCCTGGTTTGAACGAACGGCCTCGACTGAGCGAGTGTCTCGGTGGGTCGGTTGGGCATGGGCCGAGCCGGACCGCGGCCGGGCCGTCCGCACGAACAGGCAGGTCGGGGCAACAGCGCCGAAGCCGGGCATGTGGTATGTGCAGAATGCATTCGCAGCCACGTCCGGAAGTGCGGGCGCTTCGCGTCGATGGACGAGTTGACTCGTTCCGCGCCTGCGACCGACATCAGCTTCCGCATCGAGTGCATTGGAGCGAATGTCACCTGCCCACTAACTACCGCTGATCACGGCCGGGCAGCTCGAACGGCTTGTCGTATCCGGTCATTTCCAGATAGCCGCGACCGACCACGGGCCGACCACGGCGCTCGCCGGCGTACGTGACGGCTCCTTCCCAGTAGACGGGTGTGTAGCCAAGCGGGCTGACCAGCTCCTGCTGGTCGAGCAACGGGCGAGAGGCCAGTTCCAGGTCAAGCCCGGGCACCTTGATTGACCACTCGACTGGATAGACCGCACCCGATTCCTCGCTTTGCCAGGTTCGGCCGGGCGTGAGGGTGAAATCGCCAGCTCCCAGGCGGAGGGTCCGGCCATCCGGATGGACAAGTGTGCCAGAGGAGAACCGGCTGTGCGCGCCTCCCCTGCCCCGCAAGCCGTAGAGCATGAGATCCGAGCCGTCGTCGAGCTGGATGCTCATCCAGTCCCATCCCGCTAGGTCGGCGGGGAGACCCGCGCTGAAGAATTCATGGTCCATCCACGCCAGTCCCTTGACTTGGTGCTCTTGGCCGTCCAGCGCGACAGTCCCGCCGGCGACCAAGCGTGTGAACGATGCGTAGTGCGACGCCTCGCCAGCCCCGCCGGCCTTGCGGCTGACGCCGTTCGTGCCGTGGACCACAACGGCCTTGGCCGGCTCCAGGAGCAGATCGACGGCTGCTCCGTCGAGACTTGCGTGAAGCCGCTGCGCCGGCCTGAGCGGGTCGCCGGGCAAGAACACGACGCTCCAGTTGCCGTTCCAGACGGTGCGGCTCTTCTCGGACGCTCCCGCGAGGCCGGGCCCGGCGCGATTGGCTCGCTCGGCCCGGAGGAGCCTTCCACCCTCAACATCGGTGAGTGCGAAATGCGCCAGATAGATCTGGTCGAGAGACCACGTGCCCGTGAGCGGACCTGCTCTTCTGAGTCCGACTCGAAAGAACGTCAGCTCGAATCCGAAGCGACGCCCGCGCCCGGTCTCCAGATTGCCGGTGTAGTACCACCACTCGGTGGAGAACTCGGGATGCTCGAAATGGTCCCGCGGGAACTCGAATTGGTAACCGGGCGCGGCCTGCACGAACGGGGACGGCAGAGCCGGCACCGCGGCCGCGAGCAGGGTCGCAGCGAGACGGAGCACTTAGCCCTCCCGATCGGTGCGGAGCGCCGGCCTGTCGGAAACCAGCCTGCCATCTCTCATCTCGAGCACGCGGTCGGCGGCGCGAGCGTTCTCCGGGCTGTGAGTCGCCATCACGATCGTGGTGCCGAGGCCGGCATTGACACGACGGAACAAGGCCACGATCGACTCGGCCATCTCGCTATCGAGGTTTCCCGTCGGCTCGTCGGCGAGCAGCATTGCAGGCGACGCCGCTAGGGCTCGGGCGATGGCCACGCGCTGCATCTGGCCTCCCGAGAGCTGATGCGGCATGCGGTCGCCCAGCCCCGCCATGCCGACTAGGTCCAAGACCCCTTCGGACCGGGAGCGCGGATCCGGTCGGCGGGCGAGCTGCAGCGGCACCTCTACGTTCTCGATCGCGCTCAGCGTCGGGAACAGGTGGAATGCCTGGAAGACGAAGCCGACCCGGTCACGCCTGACCCGAGTCAGCTGATTGTCGTCTAAGTCGCGTGTCGAGATGCCGTCGATCAGCACCTCACCGCTGGACGGCAGATCGACGGCCCCGGCTAGGTTCAGGAACGTGCTCTTCCCGCACCCGCTGCGTCCCATCACAGCCACGAACTCCCCTCGCCGGACCGCCACCGTCACGTCGGTCAACGCCGCGACGGCGTGCTCGGCGAGCTCGTAGCACTTGGAGGCGTTCCTGAAGCGCAGTACCGGTAACGGGGCGGCTCCCGCAGGGGCGGTCCGAACGGCCAAGCGCCCCTCTTCAACCATGCTCGCAGACACGCGGAGAGCTACTCCTCGCGGATGATTTCCCGCGGATCCCGCGCCGATGCCACGAGCGCCGGATAGCATCCGGCAGCCATGCTGGCCGCCAAGACAGCGCCCAGCGCCGCGAGCAGCAGGGCGACCGGCCAGTGGAACTGGATGGTCCATCCGAACGATTGCTTGTTGATGACCTTGACGAGCACCACCGACAGCGCGCAGCCGAGGGCGAGGCCGATCGCGGTGGATACGATCCCGAGCAGCCCTGCCTGAGCCAGCACCAGACCGCGCACCTGGCCCTTGGATGCGCCTAGGACGCGTAGCACCCCCAGTTCTGACCTGCGGTCGATCACGAGCGTCAGCAAGGCCCCGGCCATGCCGAGAATGGCGACGAAGACCGCGACCGCCTCCAAGGCGTAGGTGATGGCGAACGTCCTGTCGAACACCTCGGTCGCGCCCTCGCGCAGCTCGCGGGTTCTCGACACCTGCAGCTCGCTGCTGCCGATCGCCCGGACCACGAGCGCGCGCGCCTCCTCCGGGTCCGCCCGGCGCTCGAGGTACACCGCCAAGCTCGACGGCCGGTCGTCCGGCAGGTAGCGCATCAGGACGTCCCGGTGGCCGACGACGAGTCCGCGCTCCGACGAGTAGTCGTAGTAGACCCCGGCGACGTCGAAGTCGACCTCCCCGTCGCCCACGGGAAGGGTGACGGTGTCCCCCTCCTGCACGCCGTGCTTGGAGCTGAACGGCTCGCTGACGATCACGCTGTCCGTCGAGAGCAAGCGATCCGCCAAGTCGCCCAAGTCCCGCCCACCGAGGAACCGGATTCCGGATTGGGCGCGCGCGACCTCGAGATCAGCCAGTGCCAGCGTCGCAGGGAGCCCGCCGTAGCTGATCGCGTAGCGACGGAACCGGTCCACCGCTTCAACTTGGGGCAGCGCTTCGATAATCGCCGCGACTGCATTGCTCATCGTCGGCGCGGATTCCTCTCCCGGCCGCCCTTCTGGCTGGACGTACAGGTCAGCCTGCAGCTGGCTGTCCATCCAAATCAGGAGCGTGTCCCGCATGCTGCCGACCATGATGGCGACACTGACCATCATGGCGGTCGCAGTGGAAAGCGAGGCTACGATCACGGATGTCCGTGCCAGTGATCCGGACAGCGTACGGGCGCCGAGTAGCGCAGCGGCGCCGAAGAGCCGCAGCAGCGGGCGAGAGGCGGCTCGGATCGCGCTTTCGCAGGCACGCGGAACCAGCATCGTCGCAGCGGCGACGAGGCCCAAGCAAGCGGCATAGGCCGCGAAGGGCACGCGATCCCATGCCGGCACGAGACACAGAGCCGAGGAGACGCCTGCGCAGGCCAGCCCGCGGGTCGACCAGGAGCCTTGCTCCACGCGCCTCCGGTAGTCGAGATGGGCCTTCCCGAGGGCGACGGCCGGTGCGACGGCCGCCGCCTCCGATGCCGGCCACCAAGCCGAGAAGATCGAGACGCCGATGCCGGCCAGCCCGGCGACGGCGGCCGTCGAGAGCCCGACCTCTATAGAAGAGGGCGCGCTGCTGACGTAGAGGGACTGCACGGTCCGCCCCATGAGTTCCACGGCCCCTGCGGCCATCGCCCGCCCCAGCGCCAGTCCTAGCACCGAGCCGGTCAAGCCGAAGAAGAGCCCTTCCGCTAGGAATCCCAACCGAATCGCACCGCGAGTCATGCCCAGAGCTCGCGCGACGCCGATCCAGTGGCGCCTGCGAACTACGGACGCCGAGACGGTGTTGTAGACCAAGAACGCTCCCACGATGAGGGCGATGTAGCTGAGGATCTGGAGGTTCCACCGGAACGAGTTGAGCAGCTTGCGATTCTGGCGGGACCGAACCCCGACCGCCTCCAGCTCAGCCGCTGCGGGCAGGGCCTCGCGAATCGTCGGCTCCCAGTCCCTTTCTTGCCCGGCTCCGAGCGTCTCGACATAGATGCGGTCGAGGAATCCGGCCCGCCCGAGCACCTGCTGCGCTAGGGCGATGTCCATGAGCACCACTGCGCCCAGCGGGCCCGACCGCCCGGCCGGATCCCGCAGGACGCCTCCCACGATGAATTCTTCATGGGTTCCGTTGACCGCCAAGTCGATCCGGTCGCCCTCGCTGGCACCCAAGACCGCGCTGACCCACACGGGCCGGGAGTCGAGCAAGGCTTCTAGGTTCGGCACGCCCGGTTCGATGCGTCCCCGCAGTCCTTCGTCGCCGATCAGGTCGACTCCGAAGATCGGAACCCTCTCGCCGGTCACCACCCAAGTGGCGTACCCCTCGACGCGTGCCGCGAAGCGGAGCGGCTCTCGCAGTCTTGACAGCCTCCCGAAGGCGCTGTCAGGGATGCCGCCTACTTGGCTGATCTCGTAGCTGGCGCTGCCCTGCATCGATTCCATCGACGACCTGAAGGAGCCGGCCGAGGCCTCGCCGGCCAAGTCGATAGCGACGACTACGGCGACCCCGATAGCGACGCACAGGATCGTCAGGCCCGTCCGGAGAGGCTCCCGCGCCATCGGTCGGCCGATCAATCGGTAGAAGAGTCGGGCAGCCTCGGTCACGGCGGCGGATTGGATCCCCCCTTTAAGGCTAGAGTCAGACACCAGCATCGTCCGAGACCGCTGCCGCGCGGCAGCGAATCGTCGCGAAGGCCGCCATTGCCACAAAGCGGTCGCTGCGAGAGACGATGACCCTCGTCTGTGAAAGTGCCAGGAATGGAATCAACTCAGATCGAAGTCAACTGTGCGCATTCACCGGATGCGTCACTCGACGGTACCAGTGTTCTTGGGTGCCAGGGGAATAGATGAAGTATTCAACCCTCGCTCGGACAGTTCGCAGGTGCGACCCGCAGGCCTCCGGCTACGGTCGCGGTGTGGCTCCAGTGACGCACGCGATTCCGATGACGGTCCGGAGACAGCTAGTCAGTTTCGGATGATCGGCTGAGCGGCGAACGAGAAGGCGTCGCTTCCGCAGTGTAGAAAATCACAGCGACGGAATAGCCGAAGCCCCACTTCCTTAGCCACGGATGCGGGCGCCGAAGCCGCTGGCAGTCTCCTGCAAGCCAGGGCGGCCGGACGAAGCACGGTTCGTTTCGCAGGGATACCAGGCGCACTCGGCATTTGCCTGGTGACAGCCGCTCCGGTGCAGCACTCTGGAAAAGGCCGTTCGCACGGGACTCGCCATCCGCGCTTGAACGAGGGCTCGCACTGGTACCCTTCAACTGTGGGGGCTCGAACGCAGGCTGGCACCACGGAGATCGATCGACCGAGACCCTCCGCAAGGTCAGCCGTACGGCACCTGGCGCCGTTGACTTGCCTGGCCGCCCTCTGCCTTCTTCCCGGACCGGCCGCCGCCGCGCATCCGGATTTCGTCGAAGGCCTTTACCCGCGTCTCGAGGCGCACAACTGCCGGGCCTGTCACAACGCATCCGGCGTGGCATCGCATACACGTCTGCACTTCCCGGAGTCAGGTTCGTCGCGCGAGGTGATCCAGCGTTTCGGCCTCGGCTTGGCGCGGCTGATTGACCGGAGGGCCCCGGGCACCTCCATCCTTCTCGCCAAGCCTACGAATAGGATCCCGCATACCGGAGGGCCTCTGGTCGCCCTCGGCAGCACCGACGAGGACCTGCTGGTCCAGTGGATCGAGCGCCTGGCCAGCCTGCCCGCCCCTGTGGAGACGGCTGCCGTCGCGGGCCGGCAGCGCGCGCCCGAGCCGCTTCGGCGGCTCACGCACGTCCAATACGACAACTCGATTCGCGACCTGCTGGGCGACCGGACTCGGCCGTCCCGGAACTTCCCGCCCGAAGACTTCGTCAACGGCTACACGAATCAGGCATCCGCGCAAGCGGTCACTCCCGCGCTGGCCGAGGCCTACGGCCGCGCGGCCGAGAGACTCGAGCGCAACGCTTTCCGCTACGGCGACGAGGGCGGGCTGATTCCCTGCCTGCCGTCGGGAGCGGTCGACCGGGACTGCGCCGAGGCCTTCGTAGGAGACTTCGGCGCCAAGGCCTACCGCCGCCCTCTCGATCCGTCCGAGACCGCCGCTCTCGCCGATCTGTTCCTCGAATGGTCCTCTAGGTACGTCGACTTTCTCGCCGGCGCCTCGGCCGTCGTCGAAGTGCTCCTGCAGTCTCCCGATTTCCTGTTTCTCGTGCCTCACTCGCCCTCGAGCGCGCTCAAGCCGTTCGACGTCGCCTCCCGGCTGTCGTATGCCTTGTGGAACGCGCCGCCGGACAACGAACTGTTCATGTCCGCCGCCGCCGGCAGGCTGGACCGTCCCGCCGAGATCGAGCGCCAAGCCCGCCGGATGCTCGCTGCCTCTCCGGCCCGCGACGCGTTCGACGAATTCGTCGCCCAGTGGCTGCGGTTCGACCGCGTGCGCGACTCGGTCAAGGACCGGAACCGGTACCGAGACTTCAGCCGCGAGGTCGCGGAGAGCATGACGGAGGAATCTCGGCTCCTCTTTCGCCACGTTGCCTGGAACGACATCGACTTCCGCGAGTTCTTCCTGGCCGACTTCACGTTCGTCGACGACTTCCTGACCGCCATCTACCGCATGCCCGACCCGCGGCAGGCGTTCGCGAGGACGCCCTATCCCGCGGGCTCTTCTCGGGCCGGCGTCCTCTCCCACGGAACGTTCCTAGCCCAGACAGGCAAGCCGACTGGGACGTCCCCCACCGAACGCGGCCTGTTCGTGCGCGACCACTTCCTGTGCCAGGCGATTCCACCGCCCCCTCCGGGCGTCGACGCGTCCCTGCCTCCGATTTCGCTCGGTGCGAAGCCCAGGACCGTGCGCGAGACCATGACGAAGCTGCACGCCGCGGACAAGGCCTGCGCTTCCTGCCACAAACTGGTCGATCCCATCGGCTTCGGCTTCGAACACTTCGACACGATCGGGGCCTATCGCGAAACCGAGCTGGTGCGAGTGGAGCCCACGCCGCAGCAGGAGAGGCTGGGCATGAAGGCGGAGACTCACGAGCTCGCCATCGACCCCGCGGGCTTCATCGCCGGCGTCGAGGACTCGGCGTTCGCGACACCGCGGGAGGCCGGACGAATCCTCGCCAACTCGCGAATCTGCCAAAAATGCATCGTCAAGCAAGTCTTCCGCTATCTGTTCGGGCGGCACGAGGCCTCCGACGACCTCCGGCTGATCGACGCCGCCTATAATCGATTCGAGAGCGCGGGGTTCCGCTTCCGTGAACTGATCCTAGGGTTGGTCGTGACGGAAGAGTTCCTCGGCACGGAATGGAGCGACTAGCGATGCACTCGAAGCCGATGCACCGTCGCGCCTTCCTCGGCGGCATGGGACTGGCCGGGTCCGCCGTCCGCATTGGACTGCCGCCCCTGGCCTGCATGTTCAATGCGGCCGGAACGGCCTACGCGGCCCGTTCGGAAACAGCGCCGAGCGCGCCGGAGACGCGGTTCGTGTTCTGGTTCAACGGCAACGGCATACCGGAACGCTACTGGATTCCGCGGGACGAGGGCTGCGAATATGCGCTGACTCCGTGCCTGTCGCCGCTGGCCCGGCTCAAGGGCGACATCCAGATCATTTCCGGCCTCGACAATCCCAACGGCCAGACGAGCGGTGCCGGCAACGGCCACCAGCGCTCGATGAGCGCCTTGGTGTCCGGCGAAAAGTACAGCGGCACGGGGGCCGGCGGCCCGTCCATCGACCAGGTGGTCGCCGGCGAGATCGGCGGCAACTCGAGATTCCAGTCGCTGCAGATCGGTGTCTGCCAGGAGTCGTTCGGCACCAGCATGCAGCGCAACATGAGCTGGAGTGCCAAGAACCGCGCACTGCCGCCCGAGGTCATCCCGCAGAAGCTGTTCGACCGGCTATTTGGCAGGTTGGACGAAGGCTGGGCGAGCCGCAAGCGCAGCGTCCTAGACGCGGTGCGAGGCCAGGCTAGGCGATTGCGGAGTACCCTCGGCCGCGAGGATTCCCGGCGCATCGACGAGTACCTGACCTCTGTATTCGACACAGAACGGGCTATTGCGGGCTTTCCCGCCGAGTACGCGCGGAACGTCGAGCCGCCGGTGGCGGGCGGCGACCCGCGGGACTATCCTCGCGTCGCTAAGGTTCAGAGCGACCTGCTGGTGCATGCGCTGGCCTCTGGCCAGACCAGGGTCGCGTCGTACATGCTGACCAAGTGCCAGGGGCTCACCCGGTTCCCTTGGCTCGGGCTCTCCTTCGCACGGCACCACGAGTACTCCCACTTAGGCGGAGCGCATCGCCAGAAGCAGCAGGAGGTCATGCGCGACATCTGCCGCTGGCACGTGGAGGAGTTCGCGTACTTGGTCGCCAAGCTCAAGAGCACGCCCGAGGGCGACGGCTCCCTGCTGGACAGCTGCGCCCTGCTGTTCGTTCACGAGCATGCCGAAGCCAATGTCCACAAGAATAGCGGCGGGGCCGTGATTCTCGCGGGCCGGGCGGGGGCTCTGAGGCCCGGCGGCCACGCTCGGGTGACGGGAACCTTCGGAGACCTGTACCGGACAGTGGCGAGGGAGGTTGGGGCGCCGGTCCAGCATTTCCCCACCTCCTACGGGACTGTTTCCGCCGTGACCGGCTAGCTCCTGGGAGCGGGGGCAAGGCCAGCGCCAGCCGAAATCTCAACGTCGCGTATCGGGTGCGTCTCCCGGACCCTGCGGTCGCTCCCGTGCGGGCAGTCGACATTCCTGCCGGCAGCCTCGGCCGGGCCCGTTCTAGCGCACGACGTCGCGGCCCGGACGGGCGGCCACGAATGTCGCGACCGCCTCTTGGCTGAGCGGGGCTTCCGCCGCGACAACTCGTATGAGTGCCGGATGGTCTCGCAGAGCGGCTAGCCCGGCATCCCCGAACTCGGTGAAGGAGACGTCAAGCGTGCGCAGGCCCGGCAGCATCGCGAGCGCCGGGCCTGCTCGATCGTCGATCGACTTCGCGTGCGAGAGGTTGAGCTCCTCGAGCCTGAAGAGGCGGCTGAGACTCTCGATTCCAGCATCCGTCACGAGCGCGCGCGAAAGATTGAGCCGACGCAGGCGCAGGAGACCCGCGAGGCGCGCTACGCCGAAGTCGGTGACCCGGATCGCGCCCCGCAGGCGCGGCACGCCTGTGCTCACGGCGTCGACGTACTCCGGGCTGGGCGCGGCTAGGTTTAGGCTTTCGAGCCCGGTCAGCGCGCCGATTTCGTCCATGCTGAGATCCGTGACGGTGACGGCCCAGATTCCGCTGTCGGTTTCCTGCGCCCCGCTCAGGTCCAAATGCTTCAGCCGCTTGAGGGACCGCAGGCCGGCGATCCCGGCCTCCCCGACGCGGTTGCCGCCGATCGCCAATGATTCGAGGCCGGGCACGGCTTCCAGCAGTTCGATCGAGGGGTCGCTGATTTCCGCGATCCCGATGTCCAAGGCGCGCAAGCGCGCAGCTCGGCGAGGAACTTAACGCCCGAATCGCTGATCTTCGTGCCGCGGACGTTGAGTCGCTCCAACTTGGCGGCCCTCCGCAGCGCCGACGCGCCGGCGTCGGTGACGTGCTCGCAAAAGAACAGGTCGAGTTGCCGCAGGGACGGCAGGGCCGCCACCGCGTCCAGTGCGGTGTCCGAGATGTGGGTCTGCGCCAGGGAGAGCCGTTCGAGCCCTGCCAGGCCCTCGAGGCGCGCGAGGTCGATGTCGCTGACCCAGCACCGGCTCAGGTCCACGGCGACCACCTGGCCGTCCGACGCCGTCTCGACCGCCCCGCCTGCCTCCAGAACCCACTGCTCTACGTCGGTCGGCCCGGCGACCGCGCCGCCGAGAGCGGCCGCGGCGCAGGCCGCGACGGCCAGCGGCCGGGCGGTAGCGCGAAACGGCATTCTACCTGCGCCGGGTGGGCTGCGCGGAATCCCGGTCCCAAGCGATCACGCATTCGGGCAGGTCCGACCGCAGGGCCTCGACCGCCGGGCCGGTGACGAGGGTGTGATAGAGATTCAGCTTGGACAGGCCGCGGAACTGCCGCAACACGGCCAGCGCATCGTCGTCCACGTCGGTGTTGTCCAAGCTCAGTTCACGCAGCCGCGTGCTGGACGCGAGGGCCGCGAGCCCGGCCCCGGACACCTTGGTGTAGTCGAGGTTGAGCCTCTGCAGGCCTACAAGAGACCGCAGCGCGTCCATGCCATCGTCCGTCACGCGAGTGTTGCCGAGATCCAGATCCGCCAGCTTCTCGAACCGGGACAGATGCTCCGAGCCGCCGTCCGTCACGTTCGTGAACGCGATGGACAGTCGGCGCAGCTCGCCTAGGGGCGAGAGGGCTGCGAGCCCCTCGTCTCCCACTCGCGTGCCGGTAAGGCCGAGCTCTCGCAGCTCCGAAAGGTCGGCTAGATGCGCTGCGGCACCGTCCCCGATCGGCGCGTAGTCAAGGTCCAGCACTTCGATTCCCCGCAATGCCGCGACGTAGGCCAAGGCGTCGTCACCGGCGGCGATCCCCGCGAGGGAGAGCCTGCGAAGCCCGGCCAGCCGACCGATGCCAGCGAGCCCGGGGCCCTCGACCAATGTGTGGCCGAGATCGAGGTCCTGCAGCGATGCGATCCGCCCGACCCACGCCAGGCCGGCGTCCGTCACCTGCGTGTTGGCAAGGCCGAGAATCCTTAGGGCGGGCAGCGCCGCGAGCGCTCGCAGGCCGCGGTCGCTGACCCCCGTGGCCGAGAGGTCCAGCTGCGAGATCCCGTCGAAACGCGCCAGCGCAGCCACCTCCCTGTCCCCGACCGCCGATCCGGACAGAGTCAACGCAATAGTCCCGTCGGCCCGCATCGTCGCCTGTCCGCCGACTTGGAGTGCCCACTTCGAAAGTGCCGCAGCGTCCGTCGACGGCGGCTCCGGGACGCGGGAGGCAGGCGCCGCGGGCTGGGGGTCGACGAACGCCACGGCCATCTCCGGGCGGGCTGCGCTCAACTCCCTTACGCCGGTGGCCGTGACCCGGCTGTAGCGGAGGTCGACCCTCCGGAGGCCCCGAAGTGCGGTGAGGCGGGCGATGCCGGCGTTGGTAACGCGCGTCCGGTACAGGTCTAGGTCGGCCAAGCGGCTCATCGAGGCCAGATGGCCGATTCCCCCGTCGGTGATCGCCGAGCCGCGCAGGCTGAGCACCCGCAGACACTCGAGACCGGCCAGGTGCGCTAGGCCGGCGTCCGTCAGTTCCAAGTCGGCCAAGTCGAGCTCCTCCAAGTCCCGCAGGGCGGCCAGCGACGCCAGCCCGGCGTCGGTCACGTAGGTGCTGCGCAGCCGCAGCGTCTTCAGGCGCGACAGCGTCGCGATCCGAGCAAGGCCCTCGTCGCTGACGTCGGTCTGCGTCAGGTCCAGCCGCTCGAGCCGCTCGAAAGCGTCCAGATGCGCCCCCGTCGCGCGGGTCGACTTGAGCTGGAGCGACCGCAGGCGCTTCAGCGGCTTGAGCGTCTCGATGCCGTGGTCGAAGATCCGAATGCCCTTGAAAACGCTCAGAAAGTGGTGGCTGAGATGCAGCGACTCGAGCGACTCGAGTCCCGCGAGGCTGGCAAGCAGGCGGCTGTCGTCGACGCTGCCGAGCTTCCCGCAGCAGACCGGGTTCCACATCGTACCGGGCAGCGCGAGGCTCTTCAGGCTCGACAGCGCGCCGAGACGCTCGAGGTCGCGCGGATGCACCAGGGTGCCGGTCAGGACGACTTCCCGGATCCGGAACGGCTCCGTCGGCAAGTCGGCCGCGGAGCGGAGGGATCCGTGGGCGCCGTGGAGGGAGACCGTGCCTCCGTTCGACAGGACCCACACAGCGACCCGCTTCTCGGCGACGGCCGACTCCAAGGACGCCGAACCGGCAAGCACGCGGACGGCAAGCGCCGCCAGCAGGACCTTCGTGCCGATCCTCATGGTCTCGCGGGAGTCAGGCAGGCCGCCTCGAGTCGTCCGGCCCGGTCATTGTAGCCGCCCCGGGATTCCGGGCGACGGCCGGGTCCGGCCGTCGCTGCGTCAGATCAAATCGTGACCCGTGCCGCATACGAACACCTCGATCCCGAGACGCCGGAACGCCGCGATCTTGGCGCTCAGTGCCCGCCTCGCCCCGGCCAAGTCCGGTGCGTACGCCACTTGGATGTGATTGGACTTGTGGCGGCCCATCATCCGGTCCCGGCTGACGCCGCGGGTCACGGCATGCATGATCGGCCACTGGGGGGTGGTGATCCGCCAGCGGCGCTCGGTCTCCTGGGGCGGCAGATCGACGACCTCGGCTAGGCCCAGATCGGCCCTCAGGCGATTCTCCTCGATGAAGATGCGGCTCCAGACAACTTCGCCCGGCTTGCTGATCCCTTTGATGGTGCCGCCCCCGAGCGGGAAGTACATCGGCGGCTGGCGCTCGCTGATCGCGCCTTGGTAGCCGCCGGCTAGGTGCTTTGGCGGCACGGAGCCCGAGATTTCGAACACCCAGACGAATTCCTCCCTGCCCCCTACCTCGTACGGCTCCCCGTAGCGAAGGTCGTGCAGCGTCGTCTCGGGATCGAATCCGAGTTGCGTCCAGACCCGATTGGTGACGAGAGCGTCCAGACCGGCGCACTCGTCCACCTCGTTGAAGTGCGGCATGGCCCGTCCCCCGAACAGGACGCGGCCGTCCGCGCTCCTAGCAGGGGGCCGGTCCACGTTGTTCAGCAGGCCCTCGACTAGGTCGGAGGCCGGGCAGATGTCCTTCAGGCCCTGCTGGTACTGGATGCCGATCGCGTCGCAGCCGAACTCGTCGGCGATCCGCAGGGCGGCGACGTACATCCGGCACTGCAGCAGAATCTGCGTATCGGTCAAGTCCGTGGCCGCGTCGGGGCCGGTCCGGAACTGCATCCCCTTTGCGTCGAGCCAATCGCGCACTCCCTGTGCTTCCGCGTCGCTCACCCGCTGCATGGCTGCCCATAGGGCCGACTGGCTGAGGCGCTCCTTGAAGACTCCCGTGGCGTTGAGCAAGTGGTCCGGGATGATGGCGTTGAACATGCCCATGCAGCCCTCGTCGAAGACTCCTAGGATGGCCTTCTTCTCGAGCAGCTCTTCGGCGGCGCCGTTGCCCAGCAGCATGGCCTTGTGCGGGAGGATCAGGTCCTCCGCCGGATGCACGTGGGATTGCGGGTGCCGCACCGGCCTGCCGTCGAGCCAGCGCCGCAGGTTGGACAGGAAGAAGTCGTCGGTAAAGTCCCCGCTCCACAGCGTGGAGTACTCCACCCCAGCCTTTGTCAGGCTGCCGTTGAGATTCAGCATCCCCACCAGACCGGGCCACCGCCCGCTCCAGTTCGCGACGGTCAGGATCGGGCCTTCGTGGCTCATCAGCCCGGCGAGAATATGCTGGGAGTACTGCCAGACGGCCTCGGCGACCACCAGCGGCGCTTTCCGGTCGATGGACCGGAATACCTCGAGCCCGCGCTTCTGGCTGTCGATGAAGCCGTGCTGCTTGGCGGCGTCGTACTCGTGCGCCCGCCGAGGCTTCCTGCCCGTCGCCTCGATCGCCGCGACCAGCTGCGACTCCATCTCGCGCTGGGCCGGCCAGCACATGCGATTGGCTGAGAGCCTCAGGTCACCGTTAGCGACCAGCAAGATATCCTTCCCCATACGATAGGATTCTCTCAGATCCGCGCGACCCGCGGGCGGTGCCGCACCGAGGCGCGGAGGCACGGTTAGGGCCTCGGGTCGGGATCTGTCAGCCTAAACTGAGCAGGATGGATCCGCTCCTCGACCGGCCGCCGCGGGGAGGCTTGCGCGCCCGCCTGCACCTCATCATCTTCGGCGTCCATACTCGCGCCGCCAAGGGATTCGACGTCGCCCTGCTGGCGGTGATTCTTCTCAGCATCGTCACCGTGCTGCTGGAAAGCGTCCCGGCCATCAACGCAGCCCACGGCACGGCATTGCGGATCGCCGAGTGGGCGTTCACCGTCCTGTTCACGGTCGAATACGGGCTGCGCCTCTGGACCGTGAGGCATCCTCGCTCGTACGCCCTCAGCTTCTTCGGCATCATCGATCTGCTCGCGATCTTGCCCGCCTACCTGAGCGCGTTGTTCGCCGGCTCGCAGTCGCTCGCCGTCGTCCGGCAAATCCGGCTGCTGCGCGTCTTCCGCGTGCTCAAGCTCGCCCGCCATATGTGGGAGGTCCGAGCGCTGGCAGCCGCCCTCAACGCCAGCCGCCCCAAGATCGTGGTATTTCTGACCGCGGTCACGAGCGTCGCCGTCGTCTTCGGCACGGTGATGTACCTCATCGAAGGCGACGCGGCGGGGTTCACCAGCATCCCGACCGGCATCTACTGGGCGGTCGTCACGATGACGACGGTGGGCTACGGGGATATCGCGCCGCGCACGCCGCTGGGGCAGTTCATCGCCTTGGCGCTGATGATCCTCGGGTACGCGATCATCGCGGTGCCGACCGGCATCGTGTCGGTCGAGCTCTCGCGCGCCGACCGAGAGCGCGCCCCGGAGCGCGCCTGCGGGCACTGCAGGCGCACCAAGCACGCCGCCGACGCCTCCTACTGCGCCGGCTGCGGGGCGGCACTCTGACCCGCGAGAGTCGGGTCAGCTCTTAGCCAAGGCGGAGCGGCTGGGCCGCAGCTTGGCGAAGTCGGCCCCGGAGATCACGTAGTACCACTCGGCGAACCTCGCCCGCAGCTCGTCGGCCAGTTCCCTGCCCTTGTCGGCGTCGCCTTCGTAGCTCTCGGCCCGGGCCTCGCTGAAGTCGACGCTGATCATGAGATAGCGCCGCTCGCCTTCGGACTCGCCCTCCTCGCCGCCCGCCTCGCGGCCCGAGGCGCCCGGCGCGATCTCGCCGAACCGCAGCACGTAGCGCAGCCCGTCCTTGGAGTCCGCTAGGATCTCGCCCTCGTTCGAGAGAATCTGTCCGGTGTAGGGGTTGGGAAAGAAGCCCTTGCCCTGCAGGGAGCGGAAGTTCTCCATGGTCGGCTGGATGCCGTCCCGCGCCTTGAGGTCCTCGCTCAGGCCCTGCGGCTTCGGCTGCACGTCCACGATACGCAGCTGGTCCAGCGACGTGGTCAGGTCGCTCATCGCGTCCGAGTTCGGCTCGCGCCCGCCGAACTGCCACTTGTCGTCCTTCTTGGCCAGCGTCGTCTTCTGGCGATTCTCGATGCGCCCTAGGCGCTCGTTGATGGTGTATCGGTCGATCTCGATCCGGCGCAGGTCGAACGGCGAGACCTTCAGCAGGTCGGTCTCGATCCAGTCCTGGAAGCGTGCCGAGACGTCCGCCTCGGTCTTGACCTCGTAAGTCCGCTTCTGCCCCGGCACGCGCAGGTAGCGGTAGCCGAACTTGCCCTCGACCTCGGCGCCCACGATGAAATCGGCCAGCGCGCCCCCGTCGCCGTCGAGAATCCGCACGCGCTTGCCGCGCCCGGCCAGCGAGGTCGCTTCGGCGTCCAGCGGATCGACGACCGCGTAGTCCGCGTGGTCCAGGGCCAGGTCCGACACGACGCGGTCCTTGCGCAGCTCGATCAGGGCGGCGGCGGTCTTCGCCAGGCGCTCCTCGGCATCGGCAGGGTAGCCGTGGTGCGACGGGATGACCCACCTGTTGTCGCGGAACTCCACCTTGAGCGGGGTGGCGGTCGCCGTGGACTCGTCGTAGTCGATCACCTCGATCGACCGCGGGGCCTGCGGGTCGGTGAACTCGGCGAAGAAGACCTCGCCGACGTCGTCGAAGATGTCGGGCGTCGACCGGCTCGGGTCAATCGTCAGGGCGGCCGCCGCCGCCGCCGCGGCTGCCGCCACGAAATATAGCGTTCTGGTCGTCTCGTTCATCCCTCGGCAGCCTCCACAAGCCGGTTTCGCGCCACGCCAATCTGCTCGCGCTGGCGCCGCTTCACGGACACGAAAAGGAACAGCAGGAAAGCCGGCACGGGCGACAGGGCGACCGCCAGCAGCTTGATCGTGTTCTGGATGGCGCGCACCGCGGCCTCCATGTCGCCGCGGGCCGCCTCGATCAAGCGCTCCTTCTCGTCCTCGATGTTGCTCCGCGCCACCGAAAGGCGCCGGTTCTCGATGCGCTCCTGGTTGGAGATCATGATGCGCTTGGTTTGCGCGTCGAGGTCCGCGCGCGCCTGCAGGGCCTGCACGGCCTCGTCCAGACGCGCCTGCGCCGCGGCCAGCTTCTCCTCGGCTTCCTGCTCGGCGCGACGGGTCTCCTCGAGGCGGCCCTCCTCGTAGCTGCGGGTGCGGGCCTCCACCGTTTCCAGCGTGCGGTGCAACCGCCGGCGCTTGCGCAGCGCGATGAAGGAGTCGTCGCCGGCGAGGCTGTCGACGGCGTTCAGCAGGAAGGTCACGTTGTCGAAGTTCAGGTCGCCGACGCCCTGGCGGCGCAGCTGGAAGAACTGCTCGCCCATCATGTCGGCGTCGGCGATGATCACCGCACGCACCGGCGCAGCCTCGTCGTCGGACGTGACGCGGGCGGCCAGCACGTGGCTGTCATCGTCGGGCTCGTGCGCCAGGTTCGTCGCCAGCTGCAGGCCGAAGATCGACTGCTGGACCAGGCGGAACCACAGCGTAGTGCCGGACTCGGCGCCGGTCCGCAGCAGGGGCGTGAAGTCTGTGCCCGCCTCGCTTTCGTCGGCAGGCTTCAGGACCCCGCCGTAGAGCACCACGACCTCCTGCAGCCCGGAGGTCACCTCGTCCTGCTCGTTGAAGGTCCCGTCGTAGCCGCTGCCGGAGCCGAGGAAGACGACCTCCTCGGGCAGCGTGCGGAACGTAGGGTGCGGGTTGTACTTGCCCCACGCGATGCGGTCGGTCTGCCACTCGACTCCCAAGGCGTCCATGAGAGGCTTGGTGTCGGTGGGCGCGCGCTGGGGCTGGCCCTGCTGGAAGGGGCTCTGCGGGAGCTGCTGCGGCGACGATTCGATGTTGAAGGCCGGCAGCGGGTCGACCACCAGCAGGGTGGGATTACCTTCCTCGACCCATGCGGACAAACGCTCCAGCTCGTCCGCCTGGAGGGTGTTCGGCAGCACCGCGAGAAGCACGTCCAAGTCCTCCGGGTAGTCCCCGGCGGCGGGCACCTGGACCACCTGGTACTGCTTCTCAAGCTCGGACACGATCGACCAAGAGCGCGACTGCTGGCGGGTCTGGAAGTCGAAGCCACCGAAGAGATTGACCCCCGTGCGCAGGATCCCGACCCGGCGGCGCTCCGCGTTCGCGACGACCCGCACCGAGCGCATGAGCTCGTACTCCACGGGCAGCCCGAGGTCGAAGAACGGAATCACGAACTCCTCGCTGCCCGCGCTGAAGACCAAGCCGAGGAAGATCTCGTCGGGGCTGCCCTGCGTCCGGTACACCGGCGGAACGGCTCGCGGGCGGATGTCGAAGCGGTCCTGCGCCTCGCGCGACTCTGGGGTGAACTTCTCGGTATCGATGATGTTGGCGTGAATGCGGTCCCCGCCGCGCGAGTCGAACTGGCGCAGCATCGAGATGATGTTGCTGCGGGTTTGGATGTAGCGCCTCGGCACCTCGGGGCTCAGGTAGGCCTGGATGAACACCGGGCGCTCGGAATCCAGCCCGTCGATGAGGTCGCGGGTGCCGGGGGAAAGCGAGTGCAGGCGCTCGGCCGTGGCGTCGACGCGGCCCCCGAGCCGCCCGACCAGCACGGTCATCCCCGCCACGGCCACCAGGGCGGCGACCCCGCGGACGGCGAAGTGGCGGCCGAGCCGGGGCGCGCCTCTGCCTGTCGCCCAGTGGCGCCGGCCCAGTACGGCGACGTTCACGTACAGCATCGCGGCGGCGAATCCGGTGAAGTAGAGAATCCCCGCAAGGGGGATCACGCCGTCGGCGAAGTCGCGGAACTGCTCGACGAAGGAAAGGCTCTCGAGCAGTCGCCGCAGCGGGCCGACGACGACGCTTCCGGCATGCTCGGTGAAGACCGGCACGGCGCACAGGAGGGCCCCGGTGATGTACGCCACGGTCAGGTTCGAGGTGAACTGCGAGGCGAGCATGCCCACCGGCACCAGCGCGGCCCCCATCAGCCAGTAGCCGAGATAGGTGCCGAACAGCAGGCCGATGTCCGGGCTGCCTAGGATCAGCAGTACCACGACGTGGCTGAGCGAGAATGCCAGGGCCACCGAATAGATCGACAGGTAGGCCGCGTACTTTCCGAGGACGACTTCAAGGTCAGTCGCAGGGAGGGTCAGGAGCAGCTCGTCGGTGCCGTGGAGGCGCTCCTCCGCCCAGGCCGTCATCGCCAGAGCCGGAACGAGAAAGATCAGCAGGTAGGGGAAGTAGGCGTTCAGCGGCTCGAGAGTCGCTAGGTTGCTGGCGAAGAAAGACTCCTGCCAGAAGGCCGCCACGGCCCCTAGGAAGACGAAGAGCGAGATGAAGACGTAGCCGGTGGGGCTGCTGAAGTAGGAGGTCAGCTCGCGCCGGAAGACCGCCTTCGAGACGTGCCACTGCTTCTTCACTGCACTGCTCCTTGGTCGGTCCCCTCGGCCTCCGCGACGGCGTCCTGCGACGCGGCCGCCGGCACCGGGGCGGGACTTTCCGCCGTTGCAACGGGCGGGCCTTCGGGCTGTGTCAGCCGCCTGAACGCGGCGTCCAAGCCTTCTCCGGCCGCCATCTCCTCCGGCGTTCCGTCGAAGGCAATGCGTCCCTCGCTGATGAAGACCACGTGGTCCGCGACAGCTTCGACCTCCTGCAGGATGTGAGTGGAGAGCAGCACGGTCTTCGACGAGCCCAGGTCGCGAATCAGCTTGCGCACTTCCCTGATCTGGTTGGGGTCCAGGCCCGCGGTGGGCTCGTCCATAACCAAGATGTCCGGCTCGTGGAGCAGGACCTGGGCCATCCCGACGCGCTGCCGGTAGCCCTTGGAGAGCTTGTGGATGGCCTTCTCCAGCACGCCCAGCAAGTTGCACTGCGCGACGACAGTGTCGATGCGGGAAGCCAGCCTGCCGTCGGCGAGGCCCCGCGCCTCGCCGAAGAACCGGAGCAGCTCCAGCGGCGTCATCTGCGGGTAGAGCGGGCCGTTCTCCGGCAGGTAGCCGATCTTCGAGGCGGCCTCGATGCGGCGGGTCGATATGTCGAGCCCCGCGATCCGGGCCGTGCCCCGCGACGCCCGCAGGTACCCGGTTAGGATCTTCAGGGTCGTAGACTTGCCCGCCCCGTTGGGTCCGAGGAAGGCGGCGACCTGGCCCGGATTCACTTGGAACGACACGTCGTGAATGGCGGCGAAGTTGCCGTAAAACTTGCTGAGATGGACAGCCTCGATCGCAGCTGTCCCCTGTGCATCGGTCATGTGGCTGGAAGTGGAATCTCTTGCAATGGCCTCGGCCGGAACCGAGCGAGACCGGGACGCCCGTCGCGCGCGACGGGCCTATCCCGCCGAAGTCCGTCTACCCTTCAAGATAGCCGAGTTCCACCATCGCGTTCAACACCATTGGCGTGGCGTAGAACCCACGCGCATGGCTCGTCCAGGCGACGCAGCTTTGCGCATGGCCGAGCGCCGAGTGGGCGGTGCCTGCCGGCACCGCTTGGCGGATCACTCGGAGACCGCATCGGACAGCTGCCGAGGCCCCCGTATCGCAGCGGGCCGCCCACGGCGGCTGGCACCAAGGGGCCGAGACGGGAGGCCGGCCCGGGCATTACGACGGAAGGGGGCTCGGTAACGCGGTGCGCCCTGCCTGGTGCGGTCTCGTCCGGGCCACGGCTTAGCTTGCGCCGAGGCTGCCTGTCGGTCAACTCGCCGGCGCACGCCTGCGACCCGTCGCGGTCGGGCGCCATGCGCCGAATGTGCTTCGCGCGCCCGCTTCGGTCTGCATCCGGGCCGCCGCTCTCGGATCTCGAACCCGGGATTCGCCGGGCACCGCAGTCGGTGCCGTCCGGTATGGCCGCCGACCTCGCTCGGACGTTGTCACTCGGCATCTTCGAGGGACCGCCGGCCCGGTGCCCTTGGCCGAGCACTGTCCGAGGCGGGGGCCCGATGAATCGCCTCGCGCCTTAACGCTACAATGAAGGCAATGACGAAACTGCTATGTTCAGCTTGGCTGTTCCTGGCCTTGGCATGCATGCCGTTGCCAGCGCAGGAGCCTCCCCCGGCTGAGCAGCCGGTGCAGGAGGTCCAAGTTCCCGCAGGCGCGACCGAAGGGGCCCCGGTAGCGCGAGCGGCGGACGGCGACCCGCTGGCCATGCTGAACGGGACGCCGATTCTCGAGGACGACCTGTCGCGCGACGGGGAGTGGTGGAACCTCCAGCGACAAGTCTACGAGGCTAGGAGGAAGGCGATCGAGAGCGCGATCGCCACCCGGCTTGTCAACCAGGAAGCGAGGCGTCGCGGCGTTCCGGCGGCGGAGATGATCGAGACCGAGATCGCGCCCAAGGTAGGCGAGCCAACCAGCAAGGAGATCAACGACTTCTACAAGGAGCAGCAAGTCGAGCGGCCGCTGAAGGAGGTTCGCGACGCGATCATCGCCGAGCTGAAGCGCCGCAAGAGCGGGATCCATCTGGCCGACTTCATCCAGGGGCTCTGGAGCCAAGCCGATGTCGAGATGCTAGTCGAGCCGCCGCGGCTGCCTGTCAGCATCGAGGGGGCGCGCACGCGCGGACCCGAGGACGCCCCGATCACCCTCGTGGAGTATTCCGACTTCCAGTGCCCGTACTGCCGGCGCGTGCAGCCGGTGCTCGCCGAGCTGCTTACCGAGTACGAAGACAGGGTCCGGTGGGCCTTTAAGGACTTGCCGCTGACCGAGATCCATCCCGAGGCCATTCGCGCTGCGCACGCGGCGCGCTGCGCTGACGATCAAGGGAAATTCTGGGAGTTTCGCCAGTCGCTGTTCGGGGAGGAGCTCCTCACCGACGGCACCTACACCGAAATTGCCAAGGCCCTCAAGCTGAACGCCGAGGATCTTCTGGAATGCCTGGACTCCGGCAAGCACCTGCCGGCGATTGAGATCGATGCGAGCGAAGCCCGCGGATTCGGCCTGTCCGGCACGCCCGCCTTCCTGGTGAACGGCATCCTGTTGTCCGGCGCACTTCCCATCGAGAGCTTCAGGGAGTTGATTGACAGCGAGCTCGCCAGGATGGACGGGGAATCGCAGCACAGCGCGAGCCCGTAGGTCGCAGTCGAGAAGCAGAGGGCGGTCCCGGGAAGACGAGCCGGATGTCGATGACGCGAAGAATCTTTCTCGGGGCTGGCGCGGGCGCCCTTGCGCAGGCGCAGGACACGGTCCCCAGCGATCGGATCGCCGTGGGCATGATCGCTGTCGGCTCGCGCTCGCACGAGCTCCTCGAGGCGATCAAGCAGGTGCCCGGGACGGAGATCGCCGGCGTCTGCGACGCCTACAGCGGCCGCGCGGAGCGGGCTATCGAGCGGACCGAGGGGCGGGCCAAGGACTTCGGCAGCTACGAGCGAATTCTCGCCGATCCGTCTATCGACGCAGTCACCATCGGGACCCCCGACCACTGGCACAAACGAATGGTCGTGGAAGCACTCGAGGCGGGCAAAGACGTCTACTGCGAGAAGCCGCTGACGTTCGCCGTGGACGAGGGGCTCGAGATCGCGGCCGTCGCCGAGAGGACCGGCAGGATCCTCCAAGTCGGCAGCCAAGGCATAAGCGCCGCCAACCAGAGGAAGCTCCGCGACTGGATCCGCGAGGGCAGGCTGGGCCAGATCACGATGATCCGCGCGTCGTACAATCGGAACAGCGCTGGGGGCGCGTGGATCTACCCCATCCCGCCCGATGCATCCCCCGATACGGTCGACTGGGAGGCGTTCCTAGGGCCCGCCCCGCGGCAGGACTTCGACTTGGAGCGGTTCTTCCGCTGGCGCTGCTACAACGAGTACTCAGGCGGGATCGCCACGGATCTGTTCGTGCATGCCTGCACGTCGGTGCATTTTCTCATGGACGCGACCATGCCTGCGGAGGTGCTGGCGATGGGCGACCTGTACCGATGGACTGAGAGCCGCGACGTGCCGGACACCCTCAACGCCCTGCTGCGCTATCGCGAGGGCTTCACCGTGAACCTGAGCGCGACCTTCAACAGCACGGCGGAGAGCGGCTACTCCTTTCAGGTCCTCGGTACGGAGGGCGCTGCCGCTCTCGGCTTCTCAGGCGTGACATTCTTCCCCGACCCGGGCTACGACAACAATTCGTGGATTGTCAGCGCCTGGCCCGCCAGCCTGGAGGAGGGATACTACCGCTCGCCCGAAGGCCGGGCCGAGCTGCGACGGCCGGGCCGCCCGGAGCCGGAGGTGTACAGGAGCGGCGGGCGGCCGTCGTCCACGGTCGCGCACTTCACGGACTTCTTCTCCAGCGTGCGCCATCGAGGCGCGCCGATCGAGGACGCCTGGGCGGGCCATCACGCCGCTGCGTGCGCGCATCTCATCAACGCCTCGGCCGAGAGCGGCGCTATCGTGCGCTGGGACTTCGCTAGGCACCGCCAGGCATAGGTGAGAATGGTCTCTTCAGCAACTTAAGAGTTTCACCTGCAAACCGCTGAAGAGCAAGGAGTTACACGTTGAGTCAAGCTGGATTCGGATGGCTGGCGTACGCCCTAATGACGGTAGCATGCTGGGGACTGTACGGCGTCTTCCTGCATAGCGGCCAGGTCGGCATGGGAGACCCGGTGAACGGGCGCTACAAGGCCTTCCTGTTCGTGGGCATCGCCTATTTCCTCGTGGCCGTGCTGGCCCCGCTCGCGATCCTAGTGGCATCGGGATCGGACTGGAGCATGCCAGCCAGGGGCATGGCATGGTCCCTGATCGCGGGAACCGTCGGCGCCGTCGGCGCGTTCGGCGTGCTGCTGGCGTTCGGCGCCAAGGGCACCCCGGCGGTGGTGATGTCGATCATCTTCGCCGGGGCCCCCATCGTGAATGCGATCGTCTCGATGACGCTGCACCCGCCGTCCGGCGGTGTCGGCGGAATCCGCTGGCAGTTCTTCGCCGGGATCGCGCTCGCGGCTCTCGGCGGGTACCTCGTGACGATGTACCGGCCCAATCCGGCGCCGCCCAAGGCTGCGGCGACGCAGCCCGCGCCCTCCGTGGCGCAACGCTAGTCGGCCTCTCCCTGCGGGTACATCTGCGGCTCGCGCGCCGCGTCCCCGTCTCTCACCCAATGCCTGCCCAGCGCGCACAAGCGGGTCTCGCGGCGCGCGGCGCGGCGGGCGGCGCGCTGATGGGACTGGCAAACCTAGTGCCTGGCGTGTCCGGCGGCACGATGCTCGTCGCGGCGGGCATCTACCCGCAGTTCATCGATTCGGTTGCCCGGGTGACCACCCTGCGCCCGGATCGGCGCTCGGTCACGTTCCTCCTCGTGACCGGAGGCGCCGCGGCCCTCGTGATCGTGCTGCTTGCAGGGACCGTCCGGGATCTGGTCCTCCAGCACCGCTGGGCGATGTACAGCCTGTTTCTCGGTTCCACCCTCGGCGGCGTGCCTGCTATGTGGCGCCTGATCGGACGGCCGGACGCGCGGTCCTGGCTCGGAGCGGCGGCCGGTATCGCCGCCATGGCCGCTTCGGCCCTAGCACCTGTCGGCTCCGGCGACGGGACGGGCGAGGCGGGAGCCTTGCTCCTCGCGGGCCTGGGCGCGTTCGCGGCGATGATCCTACCCGGTCTCTCGGGCGGCTACCTCCTCGTGCTCAGCGGCCAATACGTGCCGATTCTCGGAGCGGTGGACGGCCTCAGGGCAGCGGTCTTCGCGGGCGTCGACGGCGCGTGGGCGGCGTTGATGGCATCGGCCCGCGTGCTCGCTCCGTTCGCCTTGGGAGGCGTCGTCGCGATTGTCGGCGTTAGCAGCCTCGTTCGCCTGCTGCTGCGACGACAGAGGTCTCTGACGCTGGGCTTCCTGCTCGGCCTGCTCGCCGGGGCCGTGCTGGGACTATGGCCCTTCGACACGAGCGAGTCCGGTCTGGCGCTTCCCGGTGCCGCGCGAGGGGTAGCCGCGCTCGGCCTGACGGCCTGCGGCTTCCTCGGAACGAGCGCGGTCGCCCGCCTCGGAGCGTCCGACTCGATCCAGTGATGGCTTCAGAGCCTTTTGCAAAAATCCCGCGCTCATAGCATTATCATTTAGTTAGTCTATTAAGTATTCGATATAATCAATGAAATAGAACTGTAGTAAATGTAGTTTTAATGGCTTGTCTGCGTTTTGAGTTTCCTGGCAATCCCTTGCCCTCCGTGCTATTATTGTAATGCAAGCCTAGTAAGCAGCTGGCAGGATTCAACGAATATGTCCTTGATAGAAACCGTATCCGCGTACTGGTTCACGTTCCAGCAGGGGCTGTTCCCCTGGCTCGAGCAGGAACTCGGCCCCCTCGGCGAGCGCTGCCGCAGCTTCGTCCAAGCGGTGGAACTGGCGCAGGTCGAGGACTGCCTGCCCGTCGGGCAGGGCGGCCGCGGCCGCCCCCTCGCAAGCCGCGCCGCCATGGCGCGCGCCTGCATCGCCAAGGCCGTCTTCGACCAGCCCGCTACGCGCTCGCCGGTCGAGCGCCTGCAGACCGATCGCACCCTGCGCCGACTGTGCGGCCGGGACCTGGCCGGGGCCGTGCCCGGCGAGGCAACCTTCGCGCGCGCCTGCGCCGAGTTCGCCGCCGGCGAACTGCCCGGACGCTTGCACCAGGCGCTGCTCGCGCGGACGCTCGACGGCCGCTTGGCAGGGCGCGTCTCCCGCGACTCGACCGCCATCGAGGGCCGCGAGCGGCCCGCCGGGAAGCCCGCGCCGGAACCGGAGCCGAAACGCAAGCGCGGGCGCCCTCGCAAGGGCGAGCAGCGGCCGCCCGCTCCGCGCCGACTGGCGCGGCAGCCCGACATGAATCTCGAAGCAATGCTGCACGACCTGCCGCAGGACTGCGATACCGGCACCAAGCGCAACGCCAAGGGCCGTACCGTCAGCTGGCGCGGCTACAAGCTGCCTATCGACGCGATCGACGGCGGGATCCCGGTCAGCTGCCTGCTCACCGCGGCTTCGCTGCACGACAGCCAGGCCGCGATCCCGCTGGCGACACGGACCGCGGGCCGCGTCGACAACCTGTACGACCGGATGGACAGCGCGCGCGACGCGGCCGGGATCCGGGCCTTCAGCGAGCGGCTCGGGCACGTGCCGCTCATCGCTGTCAACCCGCGCGGCCGGACGGAGCTGAAGGCGGATCTGGCACGGGAGGCCCCGGCGCTGCGCAGCGCCGGGCGGGCGGATCCCGCCAAGCTGCGCTACCGGGAGCGCTCGACGGTGGAGCGTGTCAACGGCCGCCTGAAGGACGATTGCGGCGGGCGCCACGTGCGCGTCCGCGGCCACGGCAAGGTGGCCACGGCAAGGTGCTGTGCCACCTCCTGTTCGGCGTGCTCGCGCTGACGGTCGAGCAGCTCCTGCGCCTGGCGCTCCGAGAGCCCGGGCCGCCGGGACAGCCGGGCAGAGCGCCCGCCCGCAGGGCCGGGCCGGGAGAGCTGCGCCTGCACCGGGCCGATCCTCGCAGGAGCGCCCCGCAGCCGAGCAAGCCCAGCTGAAGGGGGTCTTTTTCGGCGAGAATAACAGCCCAGAAACTAGTCGTTCATGGGGCGGTCAGCCCTCTTTTCTGAATTTTGCAAAAGGCTCTTCAGTATGATGATTCGGACGGTGCATTCGGGCCGTTTCTCGTTCCCAGCCTGCGCATGAGAGCACTCCAGCTTGTCGCACCCCAACGTCTCGAGATGGGGACCCTTCCGGATCCGCCCGACCCGGGCCCGGGCGAGGTGCTGGTCCGACTTCGGTCGACCGGCGTGTGCGGCAGCGACATGCATACCTTCAGCGAGGGGGCGATCGCCGGCTTCGAAGCGCTTTATCCCTCCGTCCTCTGCCACGAGCCCTCCGGCGAGGTCGTCGGATGCGGGCCGGGCGTCAGCGACCTCGTGACGGGCGCCAAGGTGGCGGTCGAGCCGTTCGTCGTCCAAGCGGAATGCGAGTTCACGCGAACCGGGCGTCAGAACCTCGCCCTCCGCCACGCCTTCATGGGCAGGGACATACCGGGAGCTCTGCGCGAATATGCGGTGATGCCGCGACGCAATCTCCTGGCCATCCCGGACTCGATGACGTTTGCGGACGCGGCCTTCGTGGAGCCGCTCGCGGTCATCCTGCACACATTTGAACTGGCGGCTCTCAAGCTGGGCGAGTCCGTAGCGATCATCGGGACCGGCCCGATCGGCCTGATCGCCGTGGCCGTGGCGAGGCTGGCCGGAGCCTCGGTCATTGTCGCGGCGGATAAGCTTCCGCACCGCGTCAAGAGAGCCGCCAGCCTAGGCGCCACCGCAGCCGTCAACGTGATCGAGGAGTCTCCCGTCGACGCCGTGATGGACCTTACCGGCTGCGGCGCTCACGTTGTCATCGACGCCGCCGGGAGCGCCGATTCCATCAACAGCTCGATCTCTTGCCTTAGGCCCGGCGGGCGCATGGTGCTGGTCGGTATCCCGTCCCGAGCCGACGTGCCGGTAAACTTCTGGACGGCCCTCGACCGCGAGGCCAGAATCCACGTACAGAAGCGCTCGAACGGCAACGACCCCGACGCACTGCGCCTGCTCCAGCACGGCCTGATCCGGTCGGACGACATTATGAGCCACCGCTTTTCCCTGGACCGCGGGCAGGAGGCCTTCGAGACGATGGCGGCTTACCGGGACGGCGTGCTCAAGCCCCTGATCGAGTGGTAGCCGCGGATGGGGCGACCGTGCGGGGCCGACTCGGGTGCTCGCGCGGGGGATCACCTAGACTAGGAAGAATCATGCCAACCGGAATCTCGCGACGGCTCTTCGGAGCGTCGGCCCTCGCAGCGCCCGCGCTGCTCTCCGCCCAGTCGGCCGGAAGCAAGGTCCAGCTCGGCTGGGTCGGCCTCGGCAACCGCGGCGGCAAGCACATCCGCACCATGATGGACGTCGCGAAGGACGACGCCTCGATCAAGGCGATCTGCGACACCTACTCGCCGCGCATCGCCAAGACCAAGGACGACGTGATCAGCGACCAAGGCACCGCGCCGGAGACTTACGACGACTACTACGAGATGCTCGCGGACAACGAGATTGACGCAGTCGTCATCATGACGCCAGAGCATCTCCACCGAGACATGGCCATCGCCGCTCTCGAGGCCGGCAAGCACGTCTACTGCGAGAAGCCGCTGTCGCACACCATCGAGGAGGGCTTCGAGATTCTCGAGGCCGTCGAGAAGAGCGGGAAGCTGTTCCAAGTCGGCACGCAGCGACGGAGCTCGAAGCTGTACTTCAAGGCGCGCGAGATCTACGAGTCGGGCGTGCTGGGCAAGGTCGTCTACGCCCGGGCTTTCTGGTACCGCAACAGCCCACTGACCTCTCCCGCATGGCGCTACAACATCCCCGCGGACGCCGAGCCGCAGAACACGGACTACGAGAAGTTCTTAGGGCCTGCCCGCGCCACCTCCTTCAACAAGCAGCGCTACTTCCAGTGGCGGCTGTACTGGGACTACTCCGGCGGGATCTCCACCGACCTGCTCGTACATCAGACCGACGCACTGCACATGATCACGGGAAGGCACTACTGCGACTCCGTAATGTGCAACGGAGGGATCCACTACTGGACGCAGGACGACCGAGAAGTGCCCGACACCGTCACCGCGGGCTTCGAGTACGACGACCACTTCCACGTCAACTTCAGCGCCGCGTTCAGCACGTCGCATTTCGGCTACGGCGAGCAGCTCTGCGGCAGCGAGGGCGTCATGGAGATCCTCGGTCAGCGTTATCTAAACGTCTACCCAGAGAAGGCACGGGGACTGCCGGATGCCGTGACCGCTCGCCCGGAGATGCACTTCGACGCCCGCACGGACTTCAACGAGAGCAACTCGACGAACGACCATCTCAAGAACTTCATCGACGCGATCGCCCATGGCGCGGAGCTCAACTGCCCGGCGCAGCTCGGGCACGAGGCTGCCGTGACGGGGCACCTCGCGACCGTCTCGCTTCGCTCGAACAAGAAGGTCTACTGGAATCAACGAGAAGGTTCCTACCACTTCGGCTAGACCGGCAGCCACTTGTCGCGGTTACTCGTCGAAGTTCGGCAACCGGACTTGGACAGGCCGTTCCGGCGGCGGCACGTGCCGCCCTTGACGCCCTTGAATCGGCGGCCAAGCGCAATGACCGCTGCTGTGCGTTCACGGCCTACACCATGGGGCTCCAATGGGCCGGACCAGCTCGGCCCCGGGACTCGACCACCAAGAATACCTTGCCCGTGGCTGCCAACCGCGATTCCAAGTACGCTTGCAAGCGGTCATTTCGAGGTCAACTTGGGCGATCTATCGGCCTCAGTTGAGGCCCAAGGCCGTCATGGGATGACTGAAATTGAATGGCTCGACGATAGGAGCGTCTTGTTGACGGGGCATGAGACGCTAGCAACCGTGACTTTGGATCCTCAATGCTGGGCGGTTGGGGTCTTGCCGAATTGCAACTGATTGACTGAGTGGGAAATTCCAATTGCTATGAAATCTACAAAAGCATACATTTCGTTGTAGGATGGATCGGACTGAAACGCTAATGGTTACGCTTCGGTGAGTGATATCCGAGGCACGTGTTTCCAGTTATTGGCTGCCGGTTGCGGTGGCATCCTCTTCACAAGATTGCCCCGGTATCCGTTCTGAGGCAAGCCGAGGCTTCTCGGAGTCGAAACATGCGGCGAGTCCAGGCCCTGCCGACAATCCCTACTCTGCCGGGAGTCTCTCGGATTGGCGGAGTGCCCGCCGCCTCGTTTGTTCTGCGGCGCGTTTGAGTCGGATACCGGCAACCGTTGCCTACGTCGTATCCATCACGATGTAACGGCTGGCCCGAACGTCTGTCCCGGCGCCGTTAGAGGGGGAATCAAGCGCCGCAACGGCGTCGAGTCTGGTCCATGCCGATTCGTACCGGGCCCGCTTGTCGCCGGCGCGCTTCTCCCGCGTCCCTCGCGGCAACGCATGCTCGTACGAGGCATCGGCCCGCGCGGCCCTGCTCGCGATTCGATTTCTGAACCCCTCTGCGCTCGAGCGCTCCTCGCCAGCCCTGGCAGCCCCGCGGGCAGGCGATGCCGGAGAGCTGCGCTCCGGGGCTCTTCAAGGGCCGACGGCTCGCTTCAACGGGTGGACTGGCTAAACTATTGGCCATGGTCCACCTCCCCGCCCTCCGATGGGGCCAGCCATACGAGAGCTTGGACACGGTCGAGGCGCTGCATTTCGAGACCGGAGATCCGGTCGCGCGCGTTAGCAAAATCCTTGCCGCGATGGTCCGGCGCGATCTCAGGCATGCGTCGCGCGCGCAAGCAGTCCTCCGGGAGCAATCCCCGAGGCAGATCGTCGAGTGCGTTCGGAGGGCTGGCGAGCTGTTCATGAAGGCCGAGCTACCACTGGGCTCGGGAAGCCAGACGCCAGAGGAGTTTGTCAGCCAGCAGTCGTCGACCACCGGGCTGCCGGAGACGATGTGCCGCGCCAACATGGAGAAGCTGGCGTTCGTCTGCCGCGAGATGGGGAGCATCCTCGATTCCCTGACGCGTGGATTGGATTTGGAGATCCTTTCTCGCGGCTTCGGTCACGACGCGGGCGGGCGAATGCTGAGCTACCAGCGGCAGACCGACGTGGTCGGAGCGGTTCTGCCGAGCAACTCCCCCGGGGTCCATACACTCTGGATTCCCGCGATTCCGCTGCAGATTGGCCTCTGCCTCAAGCCCGGCTCGCAGGAGCCGTGGACGCCGTACCGCATGGCCGTCGCCATGATCGAAGCCGGCATTCCCGGCGAGGCCGTCGGGGTGTACCACGGCGGTCACGACGTCGGCCAGTCGATCGTGCAGCGTTGCGGCCGGTCCCTGGTGTTCGGCGGACAGGCGACGATGGACTTGTACGCCGGCAATCCCGCCGTGCAGGTGCATGGCCCGGGCTACAGCAAGATCCTCGTGGGCGAGGACGCCGTCGACCGGTGGCCTGAGTACCTCGAGACGATGGTCACCAGCGTGTTCGCCAACAGCGGCAGAAGCTGCATCAATGCCTCGTCGATCTGGGTGCCGCGGCACGGACGCGCCATCGCGGAGGCCCTGGCCGAGCGGCTAGCCGGCGTCCGCCCGCGCGATACGCGCGATCCGGAGGCTTCGCTGGCGGCCTTTACCGTCGCCGGCGTGGCCGAGGCTGTCTCGGGCATGATCGACGACGCCCTCGCGCAGGGAGGGGCCACCGACGTGACGGCGGACATGCGACGCCGCCCGCGGGCGATTACCCGGGTGTACTGCTCGTACCTGCTTCCGACGGTAGTTCATTGCGAGTCGCCCGAGCATCCGCTGGCGAACAAGGAGTTCATGTTCCCCTTCGCGAGCGTTGTCGAGTGCCCCGAAACCAAAATGCTCGGACGGATCGGTCCGACGCTCGTCTGCACCGGCATCACGGATTCGACTCAATTCCGGCAGCGGCTGATCGCGTGCCCCTCGATCGACCGGCTGAATCTGGGAGCCGTTCCGACAACGAAGCTGGACTGGCTGCAACCCCACGAGGGAAACATCGTCGACTGGCTGTACCAGCCGAGATCATTCCAGCTGCTGGCATCCTGACAGATGCCCGCCATGGGACCCATAGGGCCCCCGGACGCCGCGCGGGCGGGCCGGAAGCTTGGCTGACCCGCGGGTGGCGGACGCAGCCAACGCCGCTGCCACGGACCGTCTCGCCTATTTCGCCGCGCTGGCCGTCCTCTGTGGACTCCGCGTCCTGCCGTACGGCGTTTCGATTCGCGTCGCTCACGGTCTCGGACTGGCCTGCGGCTGTCTCGTGGCAAAGTGGCGCCGCGTGGCCGAGATCAACCTGCGCAAGGCCCTCCCCCGTCTGTCGCCCCGCGAGAGAAGGCGCATTCGCGTCGGCGTCTTCCAAAACCTCGGCCGGGTCGCTCTGGCCCTGGCCAAGCTCCCCGCCTGGTCGGAGCAAGAGGTGAGGCAGAGGGTGGACTTCGTCGGCCTCGAGCACTTCCGCGCCGGCGCGGCTCGCGGCCGCGGAGTGATCCTGCTAACCGCCCATCTCGGCAACTGGGAGCTCGGGGCGCTGGCCCACGGAGCGGTGGAAGGTCCGGTCCATGTCATAGTCAGGCCGATCGAGAACCCCTTGGTCAACCGCTTGGTCGAAGGGCGCCGGAGTGCGCACGGCAATCGGGTGATTTCCAAGCGGGCCGTGGCGCGGGAAGTGTTCCGGGTCCTGCGCAGCAACGGCACGGTCGGAATCCTTGCCGACCAGAACGCGGTTCCCGAGGACGCGGTCTTCGTCGACTTCTTCGGCACGACGGCGGCCGCGAGCAGGGGTGTCGCCCGGATCGCGCTGCGCTCCGGCGCGGCCGTCGTCCCGGCCGTGGCATGGTGGGACGGGGCGTCGCGACGGCACGTGGTCGAGTACGGCCCGCGGATCGAACTGGTCCGGACTGGCGACCCGTCTCGCGACTTGCAGGCCAGCTCCCAGATTTTCCAGACCGCCATCGAGGAACGAGTGCGACGGCATCCGGAGCAGTGGCTCTGGATCCATCGGCGCTGGAAGACGCGCCCGCCGGGAGAATCGCTCTCCTAGTCTCCCGGCGAATCCCGGGAGAGGCTATACTGGGGCGAAACGAATGCCCTTCCTTCCCTCGGCCCGCACGGCCGGATTCCGCAGGCAATCGTCGCTCCGAACCGGCCGAACGGGGACTCTAGCGCTCGCTCTGTGCGCCCTTGCGCTGCCGCTCCTCGCGACGGCACAGGAGAAGCGCACCTCGTCCGACCGCAGCGAATCCTACTATCACTTCGCGCTCGGGCACCTCTACCATCAGTTCGCCCAGCAGTACATGCGCCAAGAGTATGTCGACCGGGCCGTCGCCGAGTACACCGCCGCGCTGGAAAGCGACCCCGAGTCGGCCGTGATTCGAATGGAGCTCATCAATCTTTATGCGGGCGCCACGCGTCTGGCCGACGCCGAGAGCGTCGCCATGGAGCTGCTCGCCGAGGATCCGGAGAATCTGGAAGTCCGCCGTCTGCTGGGGAGCATCTACCGTAGCTACGCCACCAAGGACCGACGGGGCGTGAACGCCGAGCTGCTCCGCAAGGCAGTCGAGCAGTTCGAGCGCATCGTAGAGATCGAGCCCGACAAGGCCGAGAACCACACGGAACTCGGACTGCTCTACCGGTCCGCGGAGCAGCCCGAGAAGGCGGAGGCTTCCCTCCAGCGCGCGCTGGAACTCGACCCCGGACAGCAGGACGCACAGGTCGACCTAGCCTACGTGCTGCTCGAGGGCGGCAAGTTCCGCGAGGCGATCGACGTGCTCGAGGCAATCGCCGAGGACGGCGGGGACCGGCGGTCCATGACGGCCCTCGCCCAAGCGTACGAGCAGGTCGGGCGTTTCCGCGACGCGGCGTCGATGTACCGGAGGATCGTAGATCAAGGCGGCAACACCTTGGATGCCCGCCAGCGTCTCGCCGACAACCTCTTCCTCTCGAGGCAGTTCGGCCAGGCGCAGGAGCAGTACGAGGCCTTGGCGCGCCTGGATTCGCGCAATCCGATCTATCACATCAGGGTCGCGCGCATCGAGCGCCAGCGCGGTGACTTCGCCAAGGCGTGGGAGTCGCTGGAGCGCGCCCGCCAGATCGACCCGGATTCGCTCGAGGTCCAGTTCGACGCGATCAGCCTGCTCGAAGCAGAGGGCCGAACCGAGGATGCCGCCGCCGAGACCTCCAAGGTCCTCGAAGCGACTCGCAAGGACGAGTACGCACCCGGCGAGCGCAGGAGACGCGTGCTCCTCCTGGAACGACTCGGGCACCTTCGCCGCACTCTGGGCGAGCCCGGGTCAGCCGTGGCGGCGTATCTGGAGATCGCCGGCCTCAACCCCGAATTCAAGCCGCAGGCACTGGCCCAGGTCGTGGAGACTTGGCGCAACGCCCGCAACTATTCGCGCGCCGAAGCCGAAGCGCGCAAGGCGTTGGGGGAGATGGGCGGCAACTTCATGCTGGCCAGCCTGCTCGCGAACGTCCTCTCGGACAGGGGCAAGACCAAGGAAGCCATCCGGGTCGTGGAGCGCGCCACCAAGGGCAGCCCCCAAGGCATCGACGTGCTGCTGACCTTGGCGGAGATACACGTCAAAGGGCGCCAGTTCGCCAAGGCGGAGGAGCGCGTCGAGCGGGCGCATGAACTGGCCGAGTCGCAAGAGGAGCGCGTCGCCGTGCTCTTCTCGTACGGCTCGCTGCACGAGCGCGCCAAGCAGTACGAGCGGTCCGAGGCCCGATTCAGGGAGCTCCTGGCGATCGATCCGGACAACGCAGGCGCCTTGAACTACCTCGGCTACATGTTCGCCGACCGCAGCGTGAACTTGGAAGAGGCCCACGACCTGATCCAGCGCGCCTTGGATATCGAGCCCGAAAACGGGGCATATCTCGACAGCCTGGGGTGGTTGTACTACCGCCAAGACAAGCTCGAGCTCGCCGCCAAGTACCTCGAGCGATCCCTCGAGCAGCACGGCGACGACCCGGTCATCCACACGCACTTGGGAGACGTGTACTACAAGCAGGGCCGTGTGACCGAGACCAAGCGGCATTGGAGCCGGGCTCTTGAGGAGTGGAACCGCTCCGCGCCGGCCGACCGCGACAGCGAGGAGGTCGACAGCCTGCGTCGGAAACTGGCCGAACTCGAGGTCTCGATGACCGATCGCCCGGAGCCGAAGAAAAAGGGCCCGGTCAAGCGCTAGGCGCCAGCAGCCGCTCGGCGGCGGTGCCGCCGCTTGCCTTTCGAACCCACTAGGAGAATACAGTGAAACTCTTTATCGACAGTGCCAACCTCGAGGAGATCCGCAGGGCGACGTCCTTCGGCATCATCGACGGCGTCACGACCAACCCGTCCCTCATCGCCAAGGAAGGGCACGAGCACCACGACCAGATCCGGGCGATCTGCGGCATGATCGACGGCGACATCAGCGCCGAGGTGGTCGCGACGGACGTCGAGGGGATGGTCGCCGAGGGGCGCGACCTGGCTAGGATTCACGAATCGGTCGTGGTCAAGATTCCTCTCGTCCGCGAGGGCATCAAGGCGGTGGGCAGGCTCGCCAGCGAGGGCATCCGCACGAACGTCACTCTGTGCTTCTCGCCGCTCCAGGCACTCCTCGCCGCGAAAGCGGGCGCGTACCTGATCAGCCCTTTCATCGGGCGCCTGGACGACATCTCCCACGACGGCTCGGAGCTGATCCGGGAAATCGTCGAGATCTACGACAACTACGGCTACGCGACCCAGGTGCTCGCGGCATCGGCGCGCGGGCCCCTGCACGTCAAGGAAGCTGCCCTCGCGGGCGCGCACGTCTGCACCCTGCCCTACAAGGTCTTCGACCAATTGTTCAACCACCCCCTGACGGACATCGGCCTCGACAAGTTCCTAGCGGACTACCGGCGCACGCTCGTCGCGCACGCGTAGCCTGGAGCAGTCACAGCGGGACTCTCTTGGCGGGCGGAACCAGCGTCGGCTCCGGGCCGACGAAGGTTCGTCGGACGGTGATGGCCGGGCTGTTCCTGCTTTCTGTGGTCACCTATCTCGATCGCGTCTGCATCAATTCGGCCGGACCGGACATGCAGCGGGCCCTCGGCCTGTCCAACGCCCAGTGGGGGATGGTGCTGGCAGCCTTCCTGGCAGCCTATGGCATCTTCGAAGTGCCCGGGGGCTGGCTGGGGGATCGCTTCGGACCGCGCCTTATCCTGACGCGGATCGTCGTCTGGTGGTCGGCGTTCACCGCCCTCACCGGCACGGTAAGCGGCTACTGGCAGCTTCTGGTCGTCCGAGCGCTGTTCGGCGCCGGCGAGGCAGGGGCCTACCCCAACGCCGCCTGCGTGGTGTCTCGATGGTTCCCCCCGCAGCAGCGGGCTCTCGCCCAGGGCATCGTGTTCCTGGCCAGCCGTCTCGGGGGCGCCTTGTCGCCTTTCCTTGTGCTGCCGCTGATCTCGAACTGGGGCTGGCGCAGCGTCTTCTACGTCTTCAGCGTCCTAGGTGTCGTCTGGGCCGTCTGGTGGTGGAAGTTCTTTCGCGATTATCCGGCGGAACACCGGAGCGTGAATGCCGCCGAGATTGCCGCGATCGGGGCCGCTCCCTCGCGCGGCGGGCGCATTGCGCTTGGCGCCTTGCTGCTTAGCGGCAACTTCTGGGCGATCCTGGGTGCCTACCATTTCTTCTGCTACGCCTCGAACTGGTACCTGTTCTGGACAGCGAGCTACCTCTCTTCCCAGAAGGGCTGGGAGAGTTCCGAACTGGCGGCTTACACTGCCCTGCCCTTCCTGCTGGCCGCCATGGCCAACTGGCTCGGCGGATCGCTGAGCGACCGCCTGGTCCGGCGAATCGGCATCGTGCTGGGCCGCCGGATCGTCGGAATGGCCGGGGTCGGGTGCGCCGGAGCGTTGATCCTGCTTTCCATCGCGGTGGAGGACCGCCTGGCCGCCAGCCTGATTCTCGCCCTCGGCTTCGCCGCTTCCGACCTGATGCTGCCGGCGGCCTGGGCGGTCTGCGTCGACATCGGGCGCGAAGCGTCCGGAACCGTCAGCGGTGCGATGAACACGGCCGGCCAGGCGGGAGCGGTGATCATGAGCGTCGGCTACGGCGCTCTGATCGACACCTACGGCTGGAACTTCCCCTTGGCCCTCATCGCCTGCTCCTGCTTCGTCTCAATGGCCTGCTGGCTGGCAATCGATCCGTCGAAGCCCCTCCTCCCTAGGTCAACGGAGCGGGGCTAGCGGCGGCGGCGGAACGGCCGGAGCGGCGCGCCGGCCCGTCGGGCGGCGAGGACTGGAGCGAGCAGAGACCATGTTCAGGCAGGTCATGCAGGAGGTTTGGGCCTTCGATGTCGAATGGGTGCCCGACCCGGCGGCGGGCCGGCTGCTCTACGACCTGCCGGAAAATCTGCCGGACAGCGAGGTTCTCGACGAGATGTGGCGGCGGAACGGCGCCACGGACGACAATCCCAGGCCGTTTCTGCGCACGCTCCTGTACCGGGTTCTCGGTCGCCATGGTCAGGCGCCAACGCACCGAAAGCGGTCGGCTCGCGCTTGATCTGCGCTCCCAGCCCAAGGACCCCCGAGAACCGGACGAATGCCGGGAGGCCGCTATCCTCAGGAAGTTCCTCAGCAGCGTGGGTCGGTGCCGGCCGCGGCTCGTCGGCTACAACTCGCAGGGATCCGACCTTGCGATTCTCGTCCAGAGGGCGATCGTCAACGGCATCCGGGCGGAGCGGTTCTGCAGTCGGCCCGAGAAGCCTTGGGAGGGGACCGACTATTTCGCCAGGACGACGGATTGGCATGTCGACCTGATGTCGGTCGTGAGTCCGTACGGGAACGCTGCGCCCTCACTGAATCAGATCGCCACCCTCTCGGGCATTCCCGGGAAGCTGGGCTTCGACGGCGGCGACATCGCCCAGGCCTGGCTCGACGGGAAACTCGAACGGATTGTCAAGTACAACGAACACGACGCGCTGACCACCTATCTCGTGTGGCTGCGCACGGCTCACCTAGCCGGGCACGTCTCGGACGCGGAATATCGTGACGAGCAGCAGCAGCTAAGGGCGTTGTCGGAAATCAGATTTCCATGTTCTGAGTTTTGTGTTCTCATCATCCGATGAGACGCAATCTTGAACTCGAAGCGACAATTGTTGAGCAGTACGCGGCGGTGGAAGCGTTTCTCGACGAGCGCGGGCGTCGGCTATGGGCGGCGACGGAGTCGCGTGCCATCGGGTATGGGGGAGATGCGCTGGTATCGGACGCGACTGGGTTGTCGCGCCCGACCGTCCGCGCCATCCGCGCGGGGCGTCGAGAGCTGGAATCCGGCAGTGTTGAACGCGGTCGGATACGCCGCCCGGGCGCCGCCCGGCCCGGCATCGAGCAGTCGCGGCCGGGCATCGAGCAAGCGCTGGAGAAGCTGGTCGACCCGTTGACGCGCGGTGACCCGGAGTCGCCGTTGCGCTGGACATGCAAGAGTCGGGCGAAGCTCACCGCGGCGTTGTCGCAGGCGGCGTTGTCGCAGGCGGGTTGGCAGGTGAGTTCGACGACGGCGAGCGGTTCACTGCACGAGCTTGGCTGCAGCCTGCAATCGGTGCGCAAGAGTCTCGAAGGGACAACCCGCCCCGACCGGGACGCGCAGTTCGAGCACATCCATACGAAGGCGGATGATTTCCCGCAACGTTGTCAGCCAGTGGTCTCGGTCGACACCGAGAAGAAGGAACTGGCGGGTGAATTCAAGAACGGCGGGCGGGCATGGCAACCGCAGGGGAGCCCCGGGAAATCACTGGTGCATGATTTTCCCAAGGACTCGTCCGGCAAAGCGATGCCGTATGGCATCCATGACATGGGGCGCAACGAAGCCTGGGTGCATGTCGGACGTGATCACGACACGCCCGCGTTTGCCGCGGCCTCGCTGCGACGGTGGTGGAACGAGACGGGGAAGCGCCGCTACCCCGAGGCTGGCGAGCTGTTCATCGCTGCCGATGCGGGCGGTAGCAACGGGTATCGCTCTCGCGCCTGGAAGCATCGGCTGCAGAAGTTCGCTGACCGGACATGTCTTCGCATCCACGTCAGCCGCTTCCCGCCGGGGACCAGTCCATGGCATAAGATTGAGCGCCGCCTGTTCTGCCACGTCACGCAGAATTGGCGAGGCAAGCCACTGCGTACATTTGAGACCGTTGTCGACTTGATCGGCGGTACGCGCACAGCCGCCGGCCTTCCGGTCAAAGCCGAACTTGACAATAGAAAGTACCCGACCGGTGAGGCAGTAACGAAGGCGAAGATGGACGCCCTGTCGCTCCATCGGAACGAGTTCCACGGTGATTGGAACTACGAACTACATCCACGACGAAGTTGGAAACTTAATATCGATCAAAGTCCTAAGTGAACTGCAGGAAGGCAACGAGCATCGGCGGGAGTACCTCGACGAGTGGAATCGCCTGCAGCGCCTCGTGCCGCGAGGGTGAGGAGTGGTCGGCCTGCCGCCGCCCTATCCTTCGAGCAGCACCGGCACGACCAGCGGCTGGCTCTGGCGCGAGGTCTTGCGAGCGATGAAGCGCCGGACCGAATCCCGTATTCTCGCTTCCATCACGCCGAGGTCTCCGCGCTCCTCTGCCGTGCATCGCACGACCGCGCTTCGAATCGCATCCGCGGCACCGTCCGCAATCTCTCCCACTTGTCCGGAATCGACGAAGCCGCGAGAAATGATCTCGACGTTGGTCGCCTCCCCCTTGCGTTCGTCGACCGTGACCACCGGAAGGAGAATCCCGAATTCGGAGAGCCGTCGCCGGTCGCGCATGACCGCGTCCGCCAGTACCTCGCCGCCCGTCCCCGCGTCGATGAGGCGATGGCCCACGGGAACCTTATCTTCCAGCACGCGGGCGCCGAACTCGTCGAACTGCAGCACCTGGCCGTTCTCGAGAAGGATCGCTTCGTCCAACTTCGAGCCGCGGACCGCCCTCGCCAGCAGCCGGTGCCGGGCCAGCTGGCGGTAATCGCCGTGAATCGGCACGAAATAGCGCGGCCGCACGAGATTGAGCAGCAGCTTGAGCTCCTCCCGGCAGGGATGGCCGGTTACGTGCAGATCCGGCAAGGCGTCGCCGTACAGGACTTTCGCGCCCCGGCGGTACAGGTGGTCCACCATGCGGTTGATGGTGGTCTCGTTGCCGGGAATCATCTTGGCGCTGAACGCAACGGTGTCGCCTTCGAGGATTTCAGCGGTATTGTGCCGGCCTAGCGAGGCCCGAGACAGCGACGACAGGGGCTCTCCTTGCGATCCGGCGATCACGGTGACCCGGTCGAGACGCCGGTAGGACTTCAAGTCTTGCGGGCGGACCACGGTTCCCGGAGGAATCTTGAGCAGTCCGAGGTCCCTCGCGATGTCGCAGGATCGCGCCACGCTGCGACCGACGAAGGCCAGCTTGCGCCGGTAGGAAACCGCATGGTCAACGATCTGCTGGATGCGGTGCGTGGCGGACGAGAAGCAGGTAAAAAAAAGGGCGTGCTTCGCTTCGGCGAAGACGCGGTCCAGCGCCGCGCCGGCAGCGCGTTCCGACTTGCTGAAGCCGCTCACGTCGGCGTTCGTGGAGTCCGAGCAGAGCAGCAGGACGCCGCGCCGGCCGTACTCGGCGAACTTCGCGAAGTCGAACTCGCGACCGTCCACCGGGGTCTGGTCGATCTTGAAGTCGCCCGTGTGCAGGACGCATCCGGCCGGGGTCGAGATCGCCAAGGCCATGCACTGCACCGTGCTGTGCGTAACGTGGATGCCCTCGATTGCGAAGCAGCCGAGCGAGAACGCCTCGCCGGGGCTGACGGTGGTCAACTTCGCCGGGTTCTGCAGGGTGAACTCGGACAGCTGCTTGCGCACCAAGCCCAAGGTGAAGGCAGTGCCGTAGACGGGTACCTGCAACTGCTCCAAGACGTAGGGGACCGCGCCGATGTGGTCCAGATGGGCGTGGGTGAGGACTAGGCCGCGCACTTTCTGGCGGTTGGCCAGAACGTACTCTAGGTCGGGCACGACGACATCGATACCCGGGCGCTCCGGACCCGGGAACGAAGTGCCGGCGTCGATCAGGATCATGTCGGCGCCGCTTTCCAGCGCCATCATGTTCATGCCGAACTCGCCCAAGCCGCCGATAGGGATGACTCGGAGTTCCTTGCTCAATTGCTTGTCTTCTCTATTTCTCACGCTAGCACAGTGGAGGCGCGCCGTCGGCGCAGCTCCGCGATTCCGCCCGGGCCTCGCTCAGAGCTCGTCGGCGGAGACCTCGACCTCCAGGCGCAGCAGGGCCGCCCCCAGCGTCTTGCCCTGGGCATCGGTGCGCAGCGACAGCGTGCCGCCGCCAGCAAGGGCTCCGTGCAACAGGAAGTTGACAGCCCCGATGTTCGGAAGCTCAAACCGCTCCACAGGCCCCCGGCAGAGCGTGCCGAAATGCGCCTTGACCCGTGCGGGCGTGACTTCCCGCAGTATCGCCGGGTAGTGGCGAGGCTCGATCGCGATGAGTCCGATGTTGGCGGTGTCGCCCTTGTCGCCGGAGCGCGCATGAGCGATTTTGACGAGACGAACCCGCACGTCCCGATTGTACTGACCACGCCCTACTCCGCCCGGAGCAACCGAAGTCGAGACGTCTTGGGCTGCTGGTTCGGGCGGCCGCGCGGGTCTCGACCGCCCGCCGAACGAGCTGTCATCCAGCGAGATTGTCGCCGCGGGCCATGCGAACGGCGCCGCAACCGCAACCCAATGCAGCGCATACCGGAGGAAGTCCGCGGCATTGCTGAGTTCTTGCTACGCGCCGAGCCTCGCACCGGCCCGAGCGGCTACTCTTGTTCGCTCTCGTTGCGATGCATACCGCGATCCGAGCGTTTCTCGGGGACTGCTGGATCAGGCCTCGACTCGTCGGCTTGAACTGACCGGCCGTTCCTCGGTCCGCCCCTCCGCGGCGGCCGCCGCGCTGTGACATGCTGCCTGCGTGCAGCGGCCGAATCGCCTGGGTTGGCTCGCACGAATGCCCGCCCTCCCCGCCGGCTTCTCAACGAGCCAGAATGCGGAAGCCCTCCTCGCCGACGCCCAGCGCCCGCCCGGCGGCCTCGACCCGCGAGCGGATCCTAGCCACGACCTCGGCTTGGAACGCGGGACTGTGCCACTCGCGGAAGCCTTGCGCCTCGCTGACGCGCAGGCCCTCGGCCCGCGTGGTCGCGCCCTGCGGCTTGCCCTCGCGGCTGTGCAGCGGATCGGCGATCACGTCCCGGCCAGTTGACTGCAGCGCGAGGTCGGCCAGGCGCCGGGGATCGCACGGCAGGATCGGTGCCAACGTGCAGTGCACGGCGAGCCCCGCGCCCGCGAGCTGCCTCATGGCGCGCACCCGTGCGTTGATCGACTCGCAGTGCGGCTCGTAGAGTCGGCGCACGTCGTCGCGGTCGGTGGTGAGCGAGAAGCTGATCCGCAGCCGGGTCCGGTTCGCCAAGCGGCGCAGCAGGCCGGTGTCGCGCAGCGCTAGCGTCCCGCGGGTTTGCAGCGCGAATGCTGCCGGGGGGCTGGCGCACAGCGCCTCGAGCAGGGCGGGCATCGCGCGCTCCGATGCCTCGGCGGGCTGATACGGGTCCACCAGCGGCGAGCAGTAGATCAGCTGCCCGGGCCGGAGTTCGCGCCGCAGCAGCTCGGCGGCGTTAGCCTTGTACGTAGTGTGGCGGCCCCACCGCTGCCAGTCGGCGGCCTTCAGTCCCCCGTAAACGCGCAAGGTCGGCACGTAGCAGTAGGTGCAGCCGTAGACGCAATTCCGGGCCGGATTCAGCGAGTGGGTGAAGCCGGCCCGGGCGATGAACCCCCTAGTTCGACTGAGTATGGTTCGCGCCTCCGCCCGGTAGACCGGCACCGGGCGGGGCGCGTTCCGGAGGGAGGGATCGGCGCGCATGGAATCGGCTTGCCGGGCAGCGCCCGCGCCGCCATTGTACGCTCCTTCCCCGCACCTCCACCCGCCGCTATTGCGGATCGCCCACAGCCCGCCGAGCGCCCCGGCCTACCCATTCGACATTCGCGCCCGCAGCGGTCACAATGAGAGATCGGGCGCGAATCGCTAGATGTCGGAACCGCAGCCATCGCCGTCCGCGGACGTCCCGTCACGGGGATCTGAATTCGAGGCGCTCAAGGCAGGCGTGAAGCGCCAGCCGCTGTCGAAGCCGGTTTCCATCATCGCCCTAGGCCTCGCCCTGGCGGTCGTCGCGGCCGTGGTCTTCCTGCAGCACGCTCCCTCGGCCCTGACGCTCGAGGTCCCGGACGCGCGGTACGAGCTCCTTCCCAACCAGGGCCTGACGGCTGGCGTGCCGATCGCGATCCAGCTCGGCCCGCTGACGCTGTTCGAGATCAGCGATCCTATGGCCGGAGGCGCCGGGGCGACCCGGGCGAAGCAGGTGGTTGAGAGCCTCAACGAGGTGGTCGGGGAGCTGGCCGAGACGCCGGGGCGCGTCATCACGATCGACACCGGAGCCGATGGCGGGATGCCGCGCATCTTGCAGAAGGAGACAGCCGATGCCGAGGTGGCGCAGGAAATCGTGGCGGTCACGTCGGACGACATGATCCTGTCCGAGACCGAAGACGCCAAGCTGCTGGCGCGCATTTGGGCGGAGCGGCTCACCGACAGCCTCCGGCTGCTGCTCTTCGGATCTCCCCCGGAGTTCTCCCGCGACACCGAGTTCGGCGCCGCGCTCGACACCCTGCACGGGAACGCGGTCCGCGAGAGCGGGACCGTCACGACGGATGCCCTAATGAAATCGTACGAGGATCTGCCGTCCGACTTGCAGGAGGCGCTCAAGGCGTTTCCTCCCCTGCCGCCTCCCGCGGAGCTCGATACTGGCGCTCCGCCGAGCTAGCGGTCCCGGTTCCATCCCTTCGCGAGCCGCTCGCGGACGACCGTCCGAACGGTCTCGTATTCGGGCAGGTTGAGCGCCCGGAATACGCCGTAGAGCACGCCGAGGCCCAGCGGCACGCCGACCGCGACCGCCGCGAATCGCCCGGCGAAAGTGCCCGGGCCCAGCGCCGCTTCGACCCAGCGCGCGCCGCCCCAGCAGCAGGCGCCCATTGGGCCCGACACGGCCGCGATCCGGAGGCCCGAGGCCGCGAGGTGCTCGCCGTGGATGCCTCCGATCCTCGAGCGCATGACGCTCAGGAGGATTGAGAAGTTGAGTGTCGCGACCAGCGACGTGGACAGCGCAAGGGACCAGTGACCCAATCCGAGAACGTCGATGAACACCTTGTTCAGGGTGAAGTTCAGCAGGATCGACAGGACGGACACGGTCATCGGGACCCGCACGTCTTGCAGCGCGTAGAACGCGGGCGTGAGGACCTTCGTGGCCGCGTACCCGACCAAGCCGAGGCAGTAGAACGACAGGGCGACGGCGGTCTGCTCGGTGTCGAAGGCGACGAACTGGCCGCGCTCGTAGACGATGCCGATCAGCGGCCGGCTGAGGGCGAACAGCCCGGCCGCCGACGGAATGGTGAGGAGGAACACCAAGCCGAGGGAGCGCGAGAGCAAGTGCCGGAACTTGGCGGTCTCGCCGGCCGCCGCCGCCTGGGCGATCATCGGCAGCAGCGCCGATCCGATCGCGATGCCGAACAGGCCCAGGGGCATTTGCATGAACCGGAACGAATAGCCCAGCCACGATACCGGCCCGTCGATGATCTGCCCGGCGTCGTCCGTCACCCGCGAGGCGAAGACGCTGTTGACCATCACGTTGACCTGCACGGCCGCCGCCCCGATCGCGGCCGGTCCCATCAGGCGCAAGACCTGGCGGACTCCGGGATCCCTGATGCCGCCCATGGGGCGGAACCGTAGGCCAGTCGCCCGCAGGCTCGGAACCTGGCAGGCGTATTGCACGAACCCGCCCAGCAGCGTGCCGATCGCCATGCCCACGATCGGCTCGACCCCCAGCGCCGGCCCGGCCAGGTAGCCCAGCGCCAGCCCCGCCGTCACCGAGACGACGTTGAAGAAAGCGGAAGAAAGGGCGGGAATGCCGTATGTGCCGTGGGAGTTGAGCACGCCCATCGCCTTCGCCGCCAAGGCGATGAACAGCAGGAAGGGCATCATGATCCGGGTCAGCAGGACCGTCAGGTCGAACTTCCCCTCGATGGCCGCGTATCCGGGAAAGATCTGCCGGACGAGCCAGGGAGCGAACCACGCCCCTGCTAGGCAAATCGCCGCCACCAGCGGCACCAGCAGGGTGGCCAGCCGGTTGGACAGAGCGAACGCCTCTTCCCGGCTCTTCTCCGAGAGCTTCCGCGAATACGTCGTGATGAAGGCCGCCGAGAGGGCGCCCTCCGCCAGCAGGTCCCGGAGAAGGTTCGGAATCCGGAATGCCGCGACGAAGGCGTCGTACCGCATGCCGGCCCCGAACAGGCCGGCGAACACGATCTCGCGCACCAGCCCCGTGACCCGGCTCAGCAGCACGAACGCGCTCACGACGCCGGCCCGCCGCACGACTTCGGCGTGCTCGGCCTCAGCTGCCGCCTCTGGCCCGGCGCCGGGCCCGCTCGCTTCTTCTTCTGCGGCGGCGCTCGGCAGCCGGTTCTCGGGCACCTCGCTAGCGTATCATCCCGCCCCGAGCGCTAGATCTGGGCGAACAGAAAGCTCCAGATGTCGGCCCACTCGTCGACGATCTTGCGCAGGGGCTTGCCGCGGCCGTGCCCGGCCGCGTCTTCGTAGCGCAGCAGGACCGGCTCATCGCCCGCGTTGGCGGCCTGCAACCGGGCAACCATCTTGCGCGCATGCATCGGATCCACCCTGGAATCGGAGTCCGCCGTGTAGATCAGCGTCGCGGGATAGGCCGTGCCGTCCTCGACCCGGTGGTAGGGCGAGTAGGCGTGGAGCCACGCGAAGTCCTCGGCATTCTCGGCGCTGCCGTACTCGGAGACCCAGAGCTTGGCCATGCGGAACTTGTCGTACCGCAGCATGTCGAGCAGCGGCACGCCCGAAACGGCTGCGCTCCAAAGATCCGGACGCTGCGTCAGGGCCGCTCCGACCAGCAGGCCGCCATTGCTGCGTCCGTGAATCGCAAGGCGGTTCGGATCGACCAGCCCCTCGGCTTTCAGGTATTCCCCCGCAGCGATGAAGTCGTCGAATACGTTCTGCTTGTTCCCGAGCATGCCGGCGCGATGCCATTCCTCGCCGTACTCGTTCCCGCCGCGCAAGTTAGCTATCGCCAGCAGGTTGCCCGCTTCGATCCACGGGAAGATCCATGTCGAGTAGCTGGGCGTCAAGGCGATATTGAAACCGCCGTAGCCGTACAGCAGGCCGGGCACGCTGCCGTCCGCGGGCAGGCCCGAGCGCCCGATCAAATACATCGGGATCCTGGTGCCGTCCTTGCTGGCGTAGAAGACCTGGCGGACATCGAACGCGCCGGGATCGACCGGCGAGTCCACCCTCTCCCAGACGACGGGCTCGGCAAGATCGCCGTCGATGCGGTAGATCGCGGGAGCCTGCACGAATGAACTGAACGATAGGAAGACCTCGCTAGCCGCTGCCCTCGACGAGAAAGCGTCAACCGTGCCGAGACCGGGCAGCGGAATCGCGCGCCTGTCCGAGCCGTCCAGCGCGTAGGAATGCAATTCCGAGTGCGCGTCGCGCATGCTGACGACATACAGCCGGCCCCCTGCCACGGCCGCGATCTCGATTACGGCGTCGCCCTCGGGCACGACCGTCCTCCAGGCCGGGGGTCGCGGGTCGCGCAGGTCGACAGCCACCACGCGGTACCTGGGCGCGTTCGCGTTCGTGAGCATATAGAGCGTCCCGTCGGCGATCTCGCCGGTATAGCTGAACTGCCCGTCCTCGGCGATGGTGGCGGTGCGCCCGGTCTTCAGATCCCGGACGTAGAGGTGGTTTCGTCCCCAGCCGAGAAAGGTGTCGAGCAGGAGGTAGCGCCCGTCGTGGCTGAGGGCCGCGTCGGGGATCTCGGCCCTTGCGAGATCCTCTCCGAATACCACCGGATCCTGGCTGTAGTGCCGCCCCAGCTCGTGCCGGTACACCCGCCGGTCGTACAGCTCCTCGCCCGGACCGATCGATTCCACGTCCTGAGGCCGGGAATAGTAGAACCCCGAGCCGTCCCCCAGCCACTGCGGGTTGGCGAAGCGCACCTTCGGGAATTCGTCCTCTAGGTTCTCGCCCGCGGCGATGTCGAGGATGTACATCGTGCTGGTCTCAGTCCCTTCGACGGACTTGCCGTACGCCAGCAGCAACCCGTCCTTCGAGGGAACGTACCAGTCGACCGTCGTCGTGCCGTCGTCGCTCATCGCGTTGGGATCGAGCAGGGGCCTGTCTTCGCCGTCGATCCCCTCGCGCATGTACACGACGGGCTGGTCTTGATCGCCGTCCCTGCGCGAGAAGAAGTACCGCCCGCCCGCCTCCCTGGGCGCAGAGATCGAGCCCGATGCCAGGATTTCCGCCATGCGCTCGCGGATGCCATCGCGGGCCGCCACCTGCTTCAGGTAGGCGGTCGTGTAGGCCGTCTGGCTGTCGATCCAGGCGCGGGTCTCGGGGCTGTCGGCTGCCTCCAGCCAACGGTACGGGTCGCGAACGGTGACTCCGTGCAGCACCTCCTCGACCATGGATGCTTCAGTTGGGGGCGGAGGGCCCGGACTGGGGCCGCAGTTCAGGACGACGGCGAGCGCGAGCGTGAGAGCCGTCGCGAGAATCCTCGGATCCATGCGCCTATCGTAGCCCGCCGGCCGGGGACGGAAGCGCTGCGAAGCGGCCCCATCACCGCGGGGGCCAGCGGGGGCGCGGCGCGGCCTTGGAAGCGGCGCGGCGCTCGGGCGGAATCAGAGCCCCGCGGGCCGGCATGGACCGCAGCGCGGCTCCGAGCCTCGCCCTGGCGGACCGCGAGGCGGCGTGACCCGTCGGCAGGGGTCGGGACTCGGCGGGATCCGCCTGCAAGTCGAACAGCTGGCCGTTGCCGTAGAGCTTGTAGCGCTTGTCGCGGACGTACAGGACCTCGGGGTGCGCATATGGCGTGGTGAATTGCTCGGCGTACGGCCGCGGGAAGTAGTAGGTGTAGAGCCACTCGCGTGGATTCCCCGGGCCGCCGCGCAGCCTGTCCCAGAAGCCCCGCCCGTCGATCTCCTCCCCGGGGGGCAGCTGGATGCCCGCGGCCTCCGCTAGGGTCGGCAGGAAGTCCGCGAAATCGATGAGGTCGTCGAGGACCCGGCCGCCTTGGATATTTCCGGGCGCGCTGACCACGAGCGGCACGTGCGTGCCTGCGTCCGTCGGCGCCCCCTTGTCGCCCCGGATGCTCCGGCCCTCGAGATCGGAGGCGAGCCTGTGGTGCGTGCCGTTGTCCGAGGTGAAAACGAAGACCGTGCTGCGCAGCAGTCCGAGGTCTCCCAGCCTGTCGTGGATCCGCCCCACGAGGTGGTCGGTGTAGGCGACCATGTCGACGAAGTTCAGCTGCTCGTCCTGCGACTCTCGGTCGGCGGACCGAGGCGTCGGCACGAAGGGCGAGTGGACGAGGACCATCGGGTAGTAGACGAAGAACGGCCTGCGCTGGTTGGTCTCGATGAAGCGCAGCAGGAAGTCCGCGAAGATGTCGGGGCCGTAATCGTCCTCGGCGACGTCGATAATCCTGCCGTCGCACTCGATCGAGGGATTCCAGAAGCGGCGCCCTTCGGTATTTCCGGTGTTCCAGAGGCAGTAGGTGTCGAAGCCGTTCCCGGGGGGAATGCCTCGCGCATTAGTCCCGCCCTGCAACTGCCACTTGCCGGCCACCGCGGTCGCGTAGCCGGCCTCGCGGAAAAGGTCGGCGATCGTGTACTGGTCCGGCGGAAGCGCCCCGAAGTCCGCGTAGTTGCGGACGTTGCTCTTGCCGGTCATCAAGGCCACGCGGCTCGGAGTGCAGAGGGGGGTGGCATAGCAGTTCGTGAACCGGACACCCCCGTCCGCGAGCCTGTCGATGCGCGGTGTAGGGTACTGGTCGCTGCCGTAGGCCCCGAAGCACTCGTAGCCCACGTCGTCCGCCATGACCAGGACGACGTTAAGCTGCCGCCCGGGCTCCTGGGCGATTGCCGAAGACGCGAAGGCGGCGGCCAGCAGCAGCGGGATCTTCATGGTCGCAGCCGAGTATAAGCGCCCGGCAGAGGGCCGGCCGGATCGCGTCACTCGATCGGCTCCTCGTCGGGCAACGGCTCGAGATCCTCGATCTCGTCGAAGGTGATGGTCGCCTCCGCCGTGAACTTGCGGTAGAGACGGAATTCCATGTCGTTGCGCGTGAGCAGGCGGCCGCTGCGCACGAAGGCCTCCGCCTTGAGCGGCAGCAGGAACGTCTGGCCGCTGAGATCTATGAAGTCGAAGTCGAGCCGCGACCGGGCCTCCTGCAGGGGAAAGCTGCTGGGCACGCCCTCCGCTTCCATCACGATGCGGAGAACCTGCCCGGACTCCGCACCGATGTACACGAGGCCCGTGTAGCCGGCCCGAACCTGGCGCGTGCCCTTGCCGTCGCCAGGGGGGCCCGTCGAGGAGAGGGTCCAGCTGGAGCGCGCCTGAAGCACCTCGGTGTGGAATACGTACACGGGCTTGCCGCGAAGCAGGGAGTGACGCGCCCAGCGGAACCTCGCGTCCGTCTTGCGGTCGAAGAGGCTGGCGAGCACTGTGCCGAACTCCCCGGTGCTGGTCGTCCCGCCCAAGTCGGAAAACCCCTTGGTCGTGGCCACTTCATTGACGCTGAGCGTCTCGTAGATCTCCCGCCCCGACACGTAGCTGAGACGGGTCTTGATCTCGTCGTGCTTGAGCCAGTCCATTGAAAGGCCGGTCGGGTCGAAGAACCGGCGGGTGACCTGCAGGCAGACATAGTTCGGGAGTTCCGCAGCGTAGGCCTCGGCCTGACGCCGGGCCGCCTCGATGATCTGCTGCTGCTCGGCGGCGCTGGGAGGCGGGGGCTGCCTCGGCCTGGCCTGGGCCTCGGCGGCCGGCTCGGGGCCCGGCTCCGGCATGCCCGCAGTGAACCGCTGCAAGTCCTCGAGCGCCTTGAGCGTCCGGGGGCCGATGCCCCATCCGACGAATTCCTCGACGAGCCCGTCGGTGACCGCGAATCGGACGACCTGCTTCTTCAGGTAGGTAGCTACCTCCTTGTCCTTGAGCCTCTGCTCGACCGACGACTTGACGAACTGCCGGAGCTGGCTGTAGCTCAGCCCGGTCTGCGCTGCCAGCGCGACGGCTACGCAGAGGGGAGCAAGGATCCGTCCCGCCGTGCGCATTGGCTCATTCTATCGCCCGTCCCCGCCGGGTTGCGCGACCGAGGCCCCGGCTGCGGGGCCGGGAGCGGCGGACCGTACAATGGACGAACGAAGTGCATCCCATGATCAACTATGCCATCGAAGGGAACAACCTTGAAGTTGTGAGAGTGCGCCTCAGGCCGGGCGACGAGGTCATCGCCGAGGCCGGCAAGATGGTCTACAAGCAGCAGCATGTGGAATGGCGCACGTCGATGCACGGCAAGGGCATCGGCGGGAAGCTCCTAGGCGGGCTCAAGCGCACGCTCACCGGGGAGTCGCTTTTCGTGACGCATTTCTCGAGCCCTTCCGGCGACGGGGAGGTCGGCTTCGCAGGGGACTTCCCGGGACGGCTCCGCGCGCTGGATCTCAGGGCCGGGGAGTCCGTGCTGGTCCAGCGGGACGGCTTCGTAGCCGCCGAGGCCACCGTGCAGCTTGGCGTCGCGCTCACCAAGCGGATCGGGGCGGGCCTGTTCGGCGGCGAGGGCTTCATCCTGCAGCGGCTGACGGGGCCGGGCACGGCCTTCATTCACGCGGGCGGGGATTTCGTGGAATTCAATCTCGCCTCCGGCGAGCAGCTTCAAGTCGACACAGGGTGCCTGGTCTGCTTCGACGAGACTGTCGATTACAGCATCGGGCTGGCCGGAGGGATCGCCACGTCCCTGTTCGGCGGCGAAGGGCTGTTCCTCGCGACGCTGACGGGTCCGGGCAAGGTGACCTTGCAGACGCTCACCCTCAGCAAGCTCCGCCGGGAGCTCGGGTTCGGCCAGGAGTCCAGCTGAGATCGCAGGCGAACAGCGGCGCCGAGCCGCGGCTCGGCGATTCAGGCGGTTGGTGGCAGCGGCAGCACCCCGACGCGGACGGTCCCGGTAGCGGCGGGGTGTAGGCGGGGCGCGACGTTCCGCCGTGACCGCCACCGGTCGTGGCGATTCCACATCGGATACGCTGGACCGGCGCCCCCACGGGCACCAATCAGAATCCGATTGTGAGGCTCGTTAGCCCGATATGCGAGCGGAATCCGCGTCTCCCGGCGACGCTCTCGACATAGGAGTAGAACTGCCAGCCGGCATTCCAAGCTAGACTGTCGGAAATCTTGACGGACAGGCGCGCCTGCGGCGAGTGGTAGGCCATCGGAAGGCTCGAGACCAGGAGCCCGCCCTCGAGTGCGAACGCCTCCGCTGCGCGGGCCGCGAAGCCGTCCCGACCGACATCCTGCGTCAAGCTGTAGCCGGCGTGGATCGAAGCGCGCTTTCTGAGGCGCGCTAGGACCGCAACGCTCAGGCTGCGAATGTCGCTCGAGTAGGCGCTCCGCAGTCGAGAGGGGCCTCGTCCTGAATCGAACAGGTTCAGGATTCCGGCCGACGTCTCCATTTCGAGGCGGCTGCATCCGGCGTTCACCACCGTGCCGGAACGCGGATGCAGCCAAGTGGCGTAGATTCCGCCGTCGCGGCTCTTCGTGCTGTAGGCGACCAGCTCGGTCGGATTGTCGTTGACGCGATTCCTGGCGTAGCCGCTCAGCGTCCACTGCGCGCCGCGCCAGCGAATGCGGGCGGACTGGTTGTGGAAGCGGCGCTCGCTGGTCGGCGCCAAGGGGCGGTCCGCCCTGCCGGACTCGAAGTCGAAGGACGCACGGACGTTGCGTCCAGGCAGCCAGCGAAGCCCGCCGACGCCGGACCGGACGCTGTTGTCCGCCGCTTCCGGCTCGTCCGAGAAGCCGAAGTCCGGGTACTGCAGGCTGCGTGCCGAGCGCAGCCTGCGCGAGGAGAGGCGCAAAGCGCCGTAGACGGAGAGTTGCCTGGCGACTTGGACCGTAGCTTCGGTAGCGTTGGAGATGCGCCGGATTCCCAAGCGGCTGAATCGCAGGAACTCTTCGCGGTAGGGCCCGATTTCCGCGATTGCCGCGTCGCCGTCGATGCGCGTGTTGTGGAAGCCGCTGGTATTAGTGATCGTCCAGCGCCCGCCGGGGGCCAGCACCGCCGTCGCGTCACCGGAGCTTTGCCTGCGCTGCGCGGCACCGATGACGAGCGACTCGCGCAGGGCCGCGCCGGAAGCCGCCGGATCGAGTGCTTCGACACGTTCGTGGAGAACTGAGTCCCGCGACCCGCCGGAATACACGAATTGGGATCTGAATCCCACCGCCCGGTCCCGCTGCGTTCGCAGCGCCACGGCGGTGACCGGGGTCCGGCCGTGATAGGGCTCGGCCCGGCTCAGCGCGGCGAGCGGCTGGACGTTGGATGCGCTCGACGGCAGGCCCGAAGCGTCGTCCTGCTCGCCTCCCTCCTTGTATAGGTCGACGGCGCGCGTCGCGGTAAGGGCCAGCCCCGCGAACCGCGCCGTGAATCCGGCGCGATACTGGCGGTTCGCCTGCCGCAGATTCGTCCGGAAACGGAGAAAGTTCCGCTCGTCGAGCATGCCGAAGCCGTCCGCGGCGCCCGCAGACGAGAAGCCCGGCCCGCGCCGTGAGTTGCGATCGTATCCGAGCAGAATCTCGAAGCTCGATCCCGGCCGGAGGGTGAAGTCGTGCGCCTGCGCGGCGCGCTCGGTGAACAGGCCGTGCTCGCCGCGCCACAGGGACGGCAGGCGATTGTAGTAGCGCGTCAGCCTGTAGCGCAGGTCGTAGCGGTACAGGCCGTTCTTCTCGACTCGGACCGCGTGGGACTGGTAGGGGTCGCCCGCGCCGCCCGTCGACCGCAGGGAGAACTCGTCGAGGCCGCGTCCCTTCCCGTCCGCCGCGGCGACGCGCAGGTTCCCCCGAAACAGTCGCAGCCCGTCTCCGTAGTTCACGCTGGCGCGGTACAGGTCGCGCTGCCCGCCCACCTCGGCGAACCGGTATCCGAGATCGAACGAGCTCGCTAGGGAGTAGCCGCCCGCGGGCCGCGTCCCGCCGCCAGGCCGCAGCGTCTGGTCGACAGGGCGCTGCGCGATGGCCGGAACGCAGGCCAGCAGCGCGGCCATGCAGAGTCTCATCGGCGGAACAGTGGGTCGGCGTTCGAGCCGTGAATCCGGGAGTGGCAGGTCACGCACTCCCGGAAGGAGGGATCCGCTAGGTTGTGCAGCCACGGGCTCGGCCCGCGAATCCCGCTGTCGCCCAGGCCGAATCCCGCGCCGGCCACGTCGCTGTGGCATTCCATGCAGAGCGCGAAGGCCGCCGGCCGGCTGAGCAGGCGCGGGTTGGGGCTGCCGTGCGGGTCGTGGCACGCCTGGCAGCCCTCCACCCGCACGGGCGGGTGCTCGTGGACGAACGGCCCGCGCAGGTCCGCGTGGCATCGCACGCAGGGCGGGGCGTTCCCCATGGCCCGGGAGACCATGCGCGGCGCGTGCGCGGTGCGCCAGGTCGCCAGCGCGGCCCCGTGCGGGTTGTGGCAGTCGGTGCAGTCCATCGCGCCCTCGTTGACGCGGTGCTTGAACGGCATGGCGAAGCGGGCCTCGATCTCGCGGTGGCAGCCGTAGCAGAGGGAGCGCTGGTCGTCGGCCAGCAGGGTCCGGTTGTCGTGCGGGCGGTGGATCGAGTGGCAACCGCCGCATCCAACCTCGCCGGTCAGGTGCGCGGAGCGGCGCACGTGCATCTTGCCGAAATCCCCGGCGTGGCAGCGCAGGCATGCCTCCTGCTCCTGGCGCGGGCCGATCTCCGGGAACCGGAGGATCATCGCGTTCGAGGGATCGACGACGTGGAGACCGGCCGGGCCGTGGCATCCCTCGCAGCCCGTGCTGTCAGCGGGCCGAGTCGGCCGAGCCGCCGGCTTGAAGTGCGGGTTGGCCGGGAATCGCTCCCACACCTTCTCGTGGCACCCCTGGCAGATCTGGCTCCCGAGGTACTGCTGCCCGGGAGGCCAGCGCGCCTCGCTGAACGCTGCTAGGGCCTGGCCCCGCGGCGGCCAGTCGCCTTGGCCTGCCGCGGGGGGCGGTAGGACCGCCGCGACCGCCAGCGCCAGCACGGCGAGGCCCGCGGGCAGATCGCGCCTCCCCGCGGGGCCGGCCCCGCCTGCCGCGGCGGAGACCGTCTCCGAGTCGACCGCAGGCACGCGTCCAATCATGTCCAATCATAGGGTCTCGGTTCCGCGGGATCCGGCGGTGAGACAACCACCGGGGAATCGAGCGCCACCCGGCTCGGGCACCGGCTCGCGCCGGGCGCAAGCGATGTGCTACTATAAATCACGGCCAAGCGAATTTGGAAAGGGAAGGAGACCTGAGTCGAGCATGCCACTCGCAAATCAGGCGAAGCAAGAATTGGTGAAGACCTACGGAGCCCATCCCCGGGATGTCGGCTCCTCGCAGGTTCAGATAGCGACTTTGACGCATCAGATCGCCGATCTGACCGAGCACCTGAAGGTGCATAGGAAGGACTTCGGGTCCCGCAGGGGCCTGCTGAAGATGGTGAGCAGGCGCCGACGCCTGCTCCGCTACCTGAGCAAGAAGAATCCCGGAGAGTACGTGAGAGTTGTCGAGTCCCTGGGGCTCCGCGGCTGATGCGTCACGATCCGAGAACTCTCGAACCGCACCGACCCGGCGCTGTCCGGCGGGAACGACCAGCTGCGCTGCCCGGGCCCGTCGGCCGCCGATGCGCCGGCAGGCTCGCGCCTGCAATTCGCGGGACTGGCTGACAGTGCCCGCACGTCTCCCTTAGCCGATCATCCGCATGGCCGCGGATTGGCCTCCCGCCCCTCGAGGCGGGAGGCGCAGAAGGACTTACGCACACATGAAGCACGTTACAGAATTCGAGCTGGACGGCAAGACCGTATCACTCGAGACCGGCCGCCTAGCAAGGCAGGCAGGAGGAGCCGTCGTAGTGCGCTGCGGCGACACTCAGGTACTTGTCACAGCCACGTCAGCGGCGGAGCCCCGGGAGGGCATCGACTTCTTCCCCCTGACCGTGGACTACCGGGAGTACACCTATTCGGCGGGGCGGTTCCCCGGAGGATACATCAAGCGGGAGGGCCGCCCTTCCGAGAAGGAGACGGTCACCTGCCGGCTGATCGACCGCCCGCTGCGGCCGCTCTTCCCGCGCGGCTTCCGCAACGAGACGCAGGTCATCGCGTTCGTCCTGTCGTCCGACCCCGAGCACGACCCGAGCATCTACGCCATGATCGGGGCGTCCGCGGCCGTCGCGGTCTCCGACATTCCCGTCGTCCTCACGACGGGATCGGTCCGCGTGGCTCTCGTGGAAGGGAGCCGCTGGGTGCTGAACCCCTCGTACGCCGAGTCCCAGCGGGCTGACGTGCTCGCCACGGTCGCGGCCGCGCGGGACGGCATCGTGATGGTGGAAGCCGACGCCGGGGAGGCGGAAGAGAGCGCGATGCTCCAAGCCATCGGCCACGGCCACGAGGGCTGCGTCCAGGTAATCGACGCCATCGAGGACCTCGCCGCCAAGGCCGGCAAGCCGAAGCGCGAGTTCGACGCGCCCGAGATCGACCAGGCGATCCGGGACGAGGTCGAGGCGAAGTGGGGCGAGCGCGCCGAGGAGGCGCTCAACACGAGCGTCCATCCGAAGCTCGAGAGCTACGCCCTGTTCCGCTCCATCAAGCAGGAGATCAAGCAGGCGTACGCGGACGACCCGGCCAAGCTGGCGCAGGCCTCCGCCTTCATGGAGCCCTGGCAGGAGAAGATCTTCCGCAAGCAAGTGTTCGACCAAGGTCGGCGGCCGGACCATCGCGCTCCAGACGCGATCCGTCCGATCACGTGCGAAGTCGGCGAGCTGGCCAGGACGCACGGGTCCGCGGTGTTCACGCGCGGCGAGACGCAGGCCCTCGTCAGCACGACGCTCGGCACCAAGTCCGACGGCCAGCGCCAGGAGCGCATCGAGGACCCGGACTACGAGAAGACCTTCATGGTCCACTACAACTTCCCGCCGTTCAGCGTCGGCGAGACCGGATTCATGCGAGGCGCGGGCCGGCGCGAGATCGGGCACGGCCTGCTGGCCGAGCGGGCGCTCACGCCGGTCATGCCGAGCCAGGAAGACTTCCCCTACACGATCCGGCTCGTGAGCGACATCCTCGAGTCGAACGGATCCAGCTCGATGGCGACAGTTTGCGGCGGCTCGCTGGCGCTGATGGACGCCGGCGTGCCGATCAAAGGGGCAGTCGCGGGCATCGCCATGGGCTTGGTCACGGAGGGCGACGAGTTCGCCGTCCTGACCGACATCGCGGGGGCCGAGGACCATCACGGGGACATGGACTTCAAGGTGGCCGGCACCTCGGACGGCATCACCGCCCTTCAGATGGACATCAAGCAGCCCAAGGTGAGCCTCGAGGTGCTCGAGACAGCTCTCGAGCAGGCGCGACAGGCGCGGGTCCAGATTCTGGAAAAGATGACCGACACCCTCGGCGCTCCCCGCGAGGAGATGGCCGAGCACGCTCCGCAGATCACCCAGATCAAGATCCCGGAGGGCAAGATCCGGGACCTGATCGGGCCGGGCGGCAAGGTCATCAAGGGGCTCCAGGAGGAGACCGGAGCGAAGATCGACGTGGCCGACGACGGCACGGTCAGCATCGCCTCGACGGACCGCGTGCGCGGCAACCAGGCGATCGAGCGAGTCAAGGCGATCACGGCCAGTCCCGAGGTCGGCAAGGAGTACCTCGGGACGGTCACCAAGATCGCGGCCTTCGGGGCGTTCGTCGAGATCCTGCCGGGTACGGAGGGCCTGCTGCACATCAGCGAGATTGCTGACCACCACGTGGACCAAGTGAGCGACGAGCTCAACCAGGGCGACCAGATCATGGTCAAGTGCCTCGCCTTGGACGGCAATCGGATCAAGCTCAGCCGGCGGGCGGTGCCGCAGGAGGGGCGCGGCGGCCAGCGCGGGCGCGACCGCTCGCCGAGCCACTTCCGCGGCGGCGGGCCCGGAGCCGACCGCGGCAGCAGTCCCGAGGTCGGCAATGAGTACCTCGGGACGGTCACCAAGATCGAGGCCTTCGGGGCGTTCGTCGAGATCCTGCCGGGTACGGAGGGCCTGCTGCACATCAGTGAGATTGCCGACCACCACGTGGACGAAGTGAGCGATGAGCTCAACCAGGGCGACCAGATCATGGTCAAGTGCCTCGCCTTGGACGGCAATCGGATCAAGCTCAGCCGGCGGGCGGTGCTGCAGGAGCGGCGCGGCGACCAGCGCGGGCGCGACCGCTCGCCGAGCCACTTCCGCGGCGGCGGGCCCGGAGGCGACCGCGGCAGGCGCCCCCGGCCCGGAGGCGACCGGCCTCCTCGCGATCGGCCAAGCCGCGGCAGGCGCTTCGGGCGGGGCTCGCGGCCGCCATCCGACGACCGGGGCTAGCCTTGACGGACCCCGCGGGCCCGGCCGGGTCCGCGGGGCATCCCGGCGCGCCCCCCGGACAGGGCGTCTTCCAGGCGCTCCTCTAGAATCATGCCGGGACCGAAGTCGGCGATGCGCAGGCGTGCCGGGGCGGGCCCGAGAGCTGCCCGCGGCACGAGCCCGACGATCTCGCTTCCGAGCACCTGCACGCCCAGCCGGGAGGCCGCCGCGCACACCGCGTCGTAGGCGGCGTCCAGCGGGGTCAGGTCGAGCCGCGTCAGGTTCATCGAGACTTGCGCGACCCCGGCCGACTCGAGATACATGCCCAGGGCCTTCACGCCGGGCAGGCCTCCGGCCGACTCCCGGAGCGCCCCGGCGATCCGGCGCGCCGCGGCCGCGTCGCGGGCAGCAAGTTGCACGTTGAATGCCGCCAAGAAGGGTCGGACTCCCACGCAGCAGGCGCCGGCGGACGGATGCAGCGACGGGCCGCCCACATCCGGGCGGACTTCCCCGTCCCGCGCCAAGGGGCCGAGCCGCTCGAAGCCAAGCCGGCGGACCGACTCCAGCCTCCGGCGGCCCTCCCGGCTGGCAGCTTCGCCATAGTAGTACACTGGGACGCGCAGGTCCCGCCAGAGCCGTTCGCCGATCTCGCGCGCGGCTTCTATGCAAGCAGAGCGGGGCGTCGCCCACAGGGGGGTGATCGGAACGACGTCGACGGCGCCGATCCTAGGGTGGGTGCCTCGATGCGTGCGCAGGTCGATGCTCTCGACCGCGACGGCGGAAGCGGCCAGGACGGCCTCCGCGGCCGAAGCTAGAGGGCCCGCGAGCGTCAGCACGCAGCGATTGTGGTCCGGGTCGGCGTGCAGGTCGAGTAGTTCCGCTCCGCCGCTCGCGACCGCGGCTTCCAGTCGGCCGATGGATCCCGCCCGACGGCCTTCGGAGAAATTCGGCACGCACTCTCCCCAGTTGCGCACGGCCAGTCCCAGTGCTCATTGTCCTGCGGAGCCGGCCGGGCTGGCGCGGCCGCCCCGTGGCGCGGTGCTCGGGTACACTTGGAGCTGGCGACAGGCTTGATGCGCGACGCTGTTCCCGCACCGCTGGCGGCGGTCTCCGCGACCGCACTGCTGGCCTCGATGTACCTGATCTTTGCCTGGGTGCCCACCGAGGCTTCGATGGGCATCGTCCAGCGGATCTTCTACATTCACGTTTCATCCGCCGCGGTTGCGTTCGGCGGATTCTTCCTCGGCGGCTTCGCGGCGATCGGTTACCTATTGAACCGCGCGGGGGAGCGGGACGACCTGTCCGTCGCCTGCAACGAAGTGGGCCTGCTATTCGCCTGCGTGAACCTGGTCACCGGGTGCCTGTGGGCGAAGCCGGTTTGGGGCGTGTACTGGGCATGGGACGCCCGCCTGACCGCGATGCTTCTGCTTGCGCTGATTTACGCGGCCTACCTGATCCTCCGCGAGTCGATTGACGAACCGAGCCAGCGCGCCGTGGTGTGCGCCGTCGTGTCGGTTTTCGGAATGGTGGACGTTCCGATCGTGTACATGGCGAACCGCTGGTGGAGAACCCAGCATCCCGCCCCCGTCTTGGGCGGCGGCGGCTCGCTCGATCCGCGCATGACGTTCGTGCTGTTCTTCACGATGTTCGCCCTGGCGCTGCTGTACTGGTGCCTGGTCCGCCAGAGGCGGCGCATGGAGGCGCTGCGCAAGAGGACGGACGCCCTGCGCAGGGAGGTCCAGGCGCTTGCCTGAGAGGGGGGAGGATCCCGTGGGAGAGAACCTGAAATGGCTGTGGGCGGCGTTCGGCGTCGCTTGGGCGCTCCACGTTGGATACGTGGCCCTGCTGTCCGCTCGCACGAAGCGGCTATCGCGCGAGCTCGATAACGTAAGCGCCCAAGTCAAGGACCTAGGCAGCGGGGCTTCCGCCGACGTCTGACTCCGGCGGCGGGCCCGGTCCCTGATCAGACCTCCGCGGGCACCACCCAAGGTTCGCGATAGTCCCTCGTCAGGAGCGTGTTCGCGCCGAAGTTGCCCACGAAGCGTTCCTTTTCCGCGTCGAACAGGAGCTTGTCTCCGGTGCGGTAGGAAATGTTCGCCAGATGGCAGAGCGCGGCGGACAGATGCCCCTCGAGCACGTCGCAGTTTAGGTCGCTGGTGCGCCGGCTCGTGATCGCCTTGCGGAAGTTCTCGAAATGCAGGGCGGTGATGTTCTCGCCGGTGGGCTCCATGGTCGGGCCCGGAATCCGCTTCTCGCCGAGATAGGTGCGGTATCCGCGTCCCGAGATCGTCAGAAAGCCGTCGCTGCCGAAGAACAGGACGCCGATGGTGTGGGAACCGTTCCCGGTGTCCTCGAGCAGGCGGCATTCACCGCCCGTGATCAGGCCTCGTACCTCGAATTGCAGCATGCGCCCGCCGTAGTCGAGGGTCGCGTGCTGGGTGTTGGGCGTCTCCTGGTCGTCGTCGTACACGTAGTGGCCGCCGGCGGAATGGGCGTGCTCGGGGAGATGGTCGATTCCGAGCCCCCAGCGGGCCACGTCCATCTGGTGGACGCCCTGATTGCCGATGTCGCCGTTACCGAAGGCCCAGTGCCAGTGCCAGTTGTAGTGGAACCGGTTTCGCTTGAATTCGCTCGGCCGGGCCGGCCCCAGCCAGATGTCGTAGTCCACGCCCGGGGGCGCGGCGCTGACCGCAGCGGACCCAATCGACTTGCGCCGCTTGTAGCAGAGGCCCTTGGCCATGTAGACGTCGCCGATCACGCCCTCGCGGAGACGCTGGATAGCCTCGATCACGGCGGGAGTCGAGCGCGACTGGTGGCCGATCTGGACCATGCGTCCGTACTTCCGAGCCGCCTCGACCATCTTGCGGCCCTCCCAGACGTTGTGGCTCGCGGGCTTCTCGCAGTACACGTCCTTGCCGGCCTGGACGCTCCAGATGGTCGCGAGGGCGTGCCAGTGGTTAGTTGTGGCGACCGTCACCACGTCGATGTCCTTGCTGCCTAGCATGTCGCGGAGGTCGCGGTACTCCCGCGGCGCCTCGGGCTGGTACTGCTTGGCGTAGGCAGCCGCCTTTTCGGCGACGGTCTGGTCGATGTCCACGACAGCGGCGACCTGCATGCCGGGGCTCTCCGCCGCCGCCCGGATATGGGACTTGCCTCGGCCGTTGACACCGATGACGGCGGTCTGGAGGCGCTCGTTGGCCCCGAGCACCCGCGAGTACTGCGCGGCCGTGAGCGCGGCGGCCGTCACGCCGGTGGAGGAGAGGAATTTGCGTCGGTCCATGGAAGGGCTCCTTGCGACCCAGCCCGATTGTAAGCCAAGGCGGTATAGGGCGCGGGCTGGCAGCCGTTTCCGAGAGGGTCAATCCAAGGGCACGTCGAAGTAGGTCAGAGCCCATTCCCGCATGAAGCGCACCCGCTCGGGTCGGATTCGATAGAGCATGAACTCCGGATTGTCGATCGACCCGAGGAAGCTGCGCAGCAGCGGATTGCGATCCCAGATCCCCTGCCGGACGCTGGCGTCCCCGACCAGCTCCGCCGTGCCCTCGATGCGAACCTGGTCGTGGTCGTCGTCCAGGTAGCACAACTCCACGGCCGGATTCGCATCCAGCTCGCCTGTCTTGTGGGAGCTGCGGAGCGAGGCCACGAATACGGTGAAGCCTTCGACCGCGACGGGGGAGACCGGCCGCAGGCGCGGTCGCGTGCCGTCCACGCTGGCCAGCATCGGAAACGGCGCCCGGGCCATGGTCGATCGGGCCAGTTCGGCCAGGCGGGACTCGGCGACGGGCGCGGGCTCCGGCCTCATTGCCGTAGTGTAGGCACCTGCGAGACTCGTGCGGACGCTGCGAGCAGAAGGAGCGGCCGGGCAGAGGCGGGCGGGCGCGCGCAATCAAGGCCTCCCCATGGAATTACCCATTGCAACCACGCCTTGAGGCGTGCGCCCTGTGCGCAATGCTGAAGGCCCGGTGTTGTCTCGCCGCAGGCCCGCCAGCGAACCCCGCGGCCAGTCGCGCGGGGCATCCGATCCGGAAGCAGTTCCGCCCGAAGACACGTGGGTTCCGACGGCTGGGGAGAGTATTCGGGAATCGCCCGCGGGCCTCCTTGAGGGCCACCGCCGATCGGCGTGGGGAGGAGTCGCGAAGATCGACTCGAATCGACCGGTCTCCCATGCGACAGGGTCGAGGTTAGTCCGGACCGGGCTTCAGCCGGTAACGAAGCAGAGCAGACTCCCAGTTGGACCGGTCGCGCTTGTCGACGCGGACGGTGACTTCGCGGGGGCCGTCCTTGAACGAATACTCCGGAGGTGAGCTCGGACTGAGCGCCATCGCGGCCACCACGCCGGACAGCGCACCGAGGGAGATCAGAGCCGCCTTGGGACTGATGTAGCCCTCGCGACCCTCGTCGTAGTAGCTATTGCAGCGCGAGCTGGACGAGTACGAATCGCTGGTGTGCGTGCAATTGGTGACGTAGCCGGGCTTGACCGGCAGCGCGAGGCAGCCGATCGTGATCAGCCCGCCGAGGAGAACGCTTCCGGTGACCTGCCGACGACGAAGATCCCAGGAACTGAATCTCATATCGTGATCGGCGCCGAGAAACGCTGCCACGAGCAGGCCCGTCTTGCGGGTGTACACTTGGACGCCGTCGTCTGTCACGCAGATAGCAGCCTTTCTCCAGTTCCCGTCCGGCGTCTTGTAGGCCGACTTGCCGCGTTCGAAACACTCGGCCGAGATCGGGCTCACGCCAAGCAGGCTGATCGCGACAACGCTTGCGAGACTCTTCATCGTGTGCTCCCTCCGGTTCGTCCTGAACCGCTGACAGCCGTCAGACGCATGCCGAGTCCCCCTCGTTTCCGTCGGCACGAGAATGAATCGAATCGGCGCTCGAGGCTTTCGTCGCGCTTTCGCTCCAAGCGCGAACGGCCGGGCGGACCCGAGAGAAAGCGACGAGCCGGATCCGCGCCGGATGCGCCTGCCGCCGGACGCTCCGCTGGAATCAAAGCGCCAGCGGTCGCGCCGACCGTCGCTCCTGGAACGGGCCGCCACGCAGAAGTGGCGGCCGTCCCCGGGCGGCTTCCGTCCTTCGTCAACCGAGGTACGCATGCAAGCACCTACAATGGATTGCTCCGATGGGCGCGCTCGGGATCCTCTTTTTTCTCGCAGCGGCCTACGCCCTGTCTTCCAACCGCTCCGAAGTCCGCTGGCAGGTCGTCGCTTGGGGGCTCGGGTTGCAGGTGCTGCTGGCCGTGCTCGTGCTCCGCACGCCGCTGGGGTTCGCCGTCCAGTCGCTGGGGCTCGCGTTCAACCGATTCATCCAGTATGCGGGGGAAGGCACGCAATTCGTCTTCGGCGAGCTGGCAGAGCCCGAGAACGGCGTGATCTTCGCCTTTCAGATCCTGCCCCTGATCATTCTTGTGTCCTCTATTTCGGCGATCCTCTACCGCCTCGGTGCGATGCAGAAGATCGTCACCGGCTTGGCGTTCATCATGCAGCGCGGCATGCGGGTGAGTGGTGCCGAGTCGCTGACGGTTGCCGCCAATCTCTTTCTCGGGCAGGCCGAGGCTCCCCTAACCGTCCGCCCCTACCTGGCGAGGATGACCCGTTCGGAGCTCATGACGATCATGACCAGCGGGATGGCTACCGTGTCCGGTGCAATGCTGGTGGCGTACGTTCAGATCGGGGGAGCCCGGGCCGAGGACCTCGTCACCGCCGTCGTGATGACCGCGCCCGCTTGCGTCATGCTGTCCAAGATCCTCGAGCCAGAGACCGGCATGCCCGAAACGATGGGTCAGATTCCGAGCCAGACGGGGGGCCTCGACCGCAACGTGATCGACGCGGCCAGCCGCGGTGCCAGCGAGGGGCTGAACGTCGCCCTGCAGGTCGGCGCCGTCGTGCTGACCTTCGTCGCGCTGATCTCGATCCTGAACGGCATGCTATCCGGACTGAAGGGCCTGCTGGGCTGGGCGTGGTTCCCAGGAAGCGTCCAGAGCATGCTCGGCCCCCTTCTCGCTCCGGTCGCGTGGCTGATCGGCATCGCCTGGCAGGACGCGCCCGCCGTCGGGAACCTCTTCGGGACCCGCCTTGTCCTGAACGAGTTCATCAGCTTTGCCGAACTCGCCGCCATCAAGGACACGCTGGACCCGCGCTCGGCCCTGATTGCGAGCTACGGACTGTGCGGTTTCGCTAACGTCGGCTCAGTCGGAATCCTAGTCGGCGCGCTCGGGGCGATCCTTCCGCAGCGCCGGGCGGAACTGGCTGCCCTCGGATTGCGGGCGCTGCTGGCGGCCACGCTTTGCAACCTCACTACGGCCGCGATCACGGGCCTGATCGCCTTCACTCCGCTTCTCGGGACCTGAACCCACGATGCCAATCGAAATGCAGCTCCTACTCCAACTCCTCGCAAGCTTCGCCTGCGGCTCGACGCCCTTCGCCGTAATCGCCATGTGGGGGTCCGGCACGAACATCCGCGACATCGGCTCGGGCAACCCGGGCTTCAACAACGTCCTGCGGTTCAGCAAGAAGCGCGCCTTGATCTCGCTGGTCGGGGACGTCGGCAAGGGCTTCCTGCCGGTGTGGCTCTTCTATTCCCCCGAGCTGACCGTCAACTACGGCTGGCTCTTCGGTCTTTGCGCAGTGTTCGGGCACTGCTACTCGCCGTGGCTGCGGTTCCGAGGCGGCAAGGGCATTGCCACTTCGGCCGGCACCATGCTCGCCATGTACCCTGCCCTGGCGTGCGCCGGCTTGGTCTTCTTCCTAGTCGTCCGCGTCCTCGGAAGCAGATTGGAAGTCAACGAGCGCGGGGCGTGGGCGTCGCTGCTGACGTGGGTATTCTTCACCGCGGCGATCCAAGTCTACCTGGGCATGCCGCACACCAAGTACTCGGCGCTGATGACCCTTTTTCTCGTCTGGCGCCACCGGTCCAACATCCGGCGCATGCTGGACCGATGACTCGGACGTGGCGGCGGACGCATCGCCGCCTTGGCTAGGCTGGGGCGCTTGGCCCGGATTATCCGTGAGTGGACAGCCGTCCAACGGGGCGACCCCGCGCATAGGCGCACGCTCGCATGTCGCGGAGGAGCCTTGGGGGGCGGACACAGGCCCGTCGCTGACTCTGCGGCCGGGGGATACTTCCTGGCGGAGCCCGGATCAGGCGTTGCGTACGAGCGTGCTCCAGCTAGGACGCCGGCCCTGCGCGAATGATCAGTGCCCGGGGCGTCCGGGGGCTACCGGCCAAGGGCGGCACGCAATCGGTCGATCCTTCCAAGGGGGTCTCGATGGCAAGGAAGACCCCGGGGAATCGAAGGCCTCCGACGATGACCGGGGCCGGTCGGCCGAGCCCGCCCGACGAGAGAACTGCCGGGGCGAATCCGCCGTACGGGGCCCTCCACGGCAAGCTCGCCTATAGGCGAGGCGTTCGGAAGTCGAAAGGAGGATTCGACTGCATCGGCCGCCGCGACCCCTCGCCGCCGCCTCTTGCTGGGGTCGAAGCGATCCCGGGTCCCACGTCACGCCCGCAGGGGTGAATCGTCGCACCTTACCGCACCTGCGTTCGGCGTACATTTGACGCAAGTGCAATGCCCCGCTCAGCCGCGCATCGACAGCGGGCCTCGAAATGAATGTGTTCTAGCCCGATTCGCCCGTCCTAGAAGGCAGTGGCTGCGTGCCGACTTCTCCAAGCCACCCTCCGCGTCCGCGTGGCGGCCCGTGCCTGAGTGCGGTCGGCAGACTGGCAAGCGCCTCGAAACTTGAGCGGAAGCGCGCAGCCGGTCACCGCGGTTGGTGGTATCCTTCGGGTTCGATGGCTGACCGAAACCACTGGTTGGTAAAGTCCGAGCCGGGCACTTACTCGTGGGATGACCTAGTCCGGGACGGCTCTACATACTGGGACGGCGTGCGCAACTACGAGGCGCGCAACAACCTTCGCCTGATGAAGCTCGGCGACCGGCTTCTCTTCTACCACTCGGGCAAGGGGACGGAGGTCGTGGGGGTGGCGACGGTGATCCAAGAGTACTACCAAGATCCGACCACCGAGGACTCTAGGTGGTGCGTCGTCGACCTCGCCCCCGCTCGGGCGCTGCCGAAGCCGGTCACGCTCCAGCAGATTAAGAGGGAACCCCGCCTGTCCGCGATGCAGCTTGTCCGCCGGAGCCGCCTCTCGGTAACCCCCGTCACTCCGGATCAGTTCGGGGTCGTGCTCGAAATGGGCGGTTTGGCCGACGAAGACGACTGATCGGACGGTGCGGACTTCGGGCGCGAGGAACCCCGGCGGCGTCGCGAGCTGGTCGTCAATCGACGGGATTCCCGGGACACGCGGCAGTCAGCCGGCCGTCTTCCGCCATGCTCGGGAAACGTCACCTTCTCCGCCAGCCGCCGGAATCAATGCACGACCAGCCGCTGCCCTCCGAATAGCTTGCCGACTGCACCCTTCGTCAGCTTCACTTCGACTTGGTGCGGCGTCATTTCGTCGTCCACGGCCTTCGGGTAGTAGCCAAGTACGTACTCGGTCTGGGCCAGCGTCGCGAGAGAGGCGAGGATCTGCCGTATCACCAGGTTGTTGATGATGTCCGGGTCGTAGCTCCGGCCGCCCGTTTGCGGCCCGATCGTCGCGAATTCTGCTTGTCGGCGCTCTTGCATGCGAGCGTTCGACTGGCGTTGCTGGTTTCCGCTGGGCCACCGTGGCGGACCGAACACCTGCGCATCCCTAGCCCGCCCGCCGGCGCCTCCCAGCGTGCCCTGCAGCGCCCCGTGGCCGCCCCGCCTGCCCTGCGCCCGCTGGATGATGCGGTCGTGCCCGAGGATGACCGGATAGATCGGTATGCCCAAGGCCTTCGCCGACGCGACGACAATCTCGGGGCGAAGGTCAGTCGTGGCGAAACCGTCCGAGAAGACCACCATCATCCGGGACGCGTTGCCGCCGCGACTCGCCGCGTCGCGGGCAGTCTGCATGATCGCCTGGTAGACACGGCTGCCGAGCGCCTTGGATCTGAATGCGAGATCCATTGCTTTCTGCAGCGCTCCTAGGTCGCGGGTCGGTCCGGTGAAGCGCTTCAGGGTGTTCGCGAAGCCGTATATCGAGATCAGGACGTCCTCGCGCAGGTTCTCGAGCATCGCGCTCCGGACCGTCTTGAAGTCCAGCAGGCCGGGCTCCATCACGCTCAAGCTGAAGTCGATCAGGAAGATGATCTCGGTCGGCACGCTCCGTTCCGATTCTTCGCCCTCGCCGGGAGGCCCCTCGACAAACGCGATGTCCTGGATCTCGCCGTCTTCCCGGAGCTCGAATGCGTCCGGCCCAAGGCCCCCGACGGCCTCCTTATTCCGGTAGACGTGGCACCGAACCACGACCAAGTTCGATTCCGCGGTGATGAGGAGGCCGGGGTCCTCGGTCCCGTCGCTGGTCGCCTGGCCGCCAGCCAGGACTGCAGCAGCGGCGACCACGAACGCTAGCCGAACGGACATGCCCGTAACACCTCCCAAGACCGCCCGGGCGCTGCCCGGATCGACCTGGGAGCGCATCATAGCAGGGTCCGAAGCCGGCCCTGCCCGACCCGGCGCCAGCCTGTTCGACTAAGGCGCGACGAACCCTTTCATCGCCTCCCATGCCTCGGGAGCTCTCGCGCTAGCCCACTCCTCGTAGGCCGCCGCGGCAGCTTCCAGATTCTCCAGCAGCATGGGGTTTTTCCACTTCTCCCTCATTTCAGGGATCACGTTCGCGATGCGCAGCCAGACGAATACCATCTCGCCGTGGTTCTCGAGGAACAGGTCCCGATGGAGGTTGCCGACCTTCAGGAACGACGCAACCATGTCCCAGTAGGTGACGACCTGCCAGAAGAACTGACTGGCGTCGCTTCCCATCGGACAGGCGTCCTCGAGTTCCTTCAGCGTGCGGAAGCTGCAGTGCTCGTCGAACCAGGCGCGCGCCTCGCGCATGCGGCTCTCTCGACGCAGGTCGTAGAGCTTGAGGATCAGGTTGACGTCATCATGCGTAGGGGCGGCGACCATGTGCCGGACGATAACAGAATCGTGGCGGGTCACGCGCCGGCGCGCCGCATCCGGCCCGTCCTCCGGGCCTTGCGCTATGATCTACAAGATCCCTGCGCTTGGCCCCAATCGTGCGAGCCGCCCTTGGCGGTTCGCGCAGGCCGAGGCCGTACGCAGGCAGTCGAGGCACGAATGGAGAACAACGACAGCGTCTCACGCAGAACCTTTCTCTCGGGGGCGGCTTCCGCCGGCCTCGGCTTCACGATCGTCCCGGCGTCGGTGCTCGCAAGCCCGGCCCCCAGCGACCGCCTGAACTTCGGGCACATCGGCCTGGGAGGCCGCGGCCGCCGCTTCCTGCGGCCGCTCGCGCGCGTCGACCAGAAGGTCCAGCCCTGGGAGAACCTAGGCGGGACGGGCGACCGCTACATGCGCCCGGCGCTCTCCACGGCCCTGTGCGACGTGGATTCCAGCCGCTTGGATATGTCCGCCACGATGGTCGGCGGCAAGCCGCGCCTCTTCAAGGACTTCCGGAGGCTGCTCGAGGTCAAGGACATCGACGCGGTCTTCATCGCGTCCCCGGACCACTGGCATGCGCTGATGACGATCATGGCGTGCCAGGCGGGCAAGGACGTCTACGTCGAGAAGCCCGCGGCCAAGACCGTGGAGGAGGGCCGAGCGATGGTGACGGCCGCGGAACGCTACGGCCGCGTCGTGCAAGTCGGATCCCAGGGGCGCTCGCAGGAAGCCGCCTACCACGCGAAGAAGTACGTCAACAACGACCAGATCGGCACGGTTCGCGAAGTGAGGTGCTGGCACTACGAGAACCCGCCCGGCGATTGGACGCCGGACTCGGAGCCGCCGTCACGGCTGGACTACGACGCCTGGATCGGGCCTGCCCGCGAGGTCCCGTACAACTCCACCCGCACGCACGGCAGCTTCCGCTGGATGCTCGACTTCGGCGGCGGCCAGATCCGCGACCGCGGTGCGCACGTGATGAGCGTGGCGCAATGGGTCATGAACGCGGACCGCACCGGCCCCGTCAGCGTGGATGCGACCGGCGAGCCACACCACCCCGGCGGAATCTACGACACCCCGCAGAGCATGACCGTGACCTACGAGTTTAAGGATCCGGACTGGACGCTGATATGGGCGCAGCCAGGGGAGCCGTCCAAGGAGCTCGACGCCCAGTACGGGGCGGTCTACTGGGGCGACCAAGGGCATATCACGGTCACCTACGGCGATCGCAACACCACCGACACCGACCAAGTGGCCAAGGACTACGAAATGCCGTACGGCGGCGTGGAGGTCTTCCAGAGCCCCGGCCACGGCGAGAACTTCGAGGACTGCATCCGCACGCGGGAGCTGCCGATTATGGACATCGAGTCGGCACACCGGGTCTCCATCCTGTGCATACTCGGCAACATCTCGTACCGGCTCCAACGCAAGCTCGACTGGGATCCGGTGAACGAGCGCGTTCGCAACGACCAGGAGGCCAACCGCATGCTCAGCCGCCCGGGGCGGGGCCCTTGGCATCTGTAAGGCGTCGCGGGCAACGGGCAAGGCAGTACGACACGCGGGTAGCAACCAGAGAGAGCAACAAGCCATGACCGACCCTCAAGAGATTTCGTCCCCGTCCGGCCACACAGGCGCGGTCGCCGCGGCAGCCGCGGTCGCGGTCGCCTCTTCGCAGGCCGTATCCGCGGCGGAGGCCGAAGACAAGTTTCTCGCCGGCATCCGCAGCGACGACGAGAACGCGAATTACGCCGCTTGGTCGAACGTCGCGGACGTCGACCCCGGCGTCATCCCGGCCCTCTGCGAGCTGCTGGTGTCGAAAAAGCTCAACGTGCGCAAGGCAGCCGAGGAAGCACTCAAGAACTTCGTGCATTCGGTGGGGAAGACGATCGACCCGCGCAGCTTCGGCGCGAACATCGGCCGTCCAGACGACCCGGGGCGGATGGACCGCCGCCAGCTCGTAGTGATGCATTTCCTTGTCGTGCTCGAAGAGAGCAAGCGGCATGGGACCGAGAGGGCAACGGCCCTGCGACATCTGTCCTTGATCGCGACGACAGACGACGTCGACAGGGTCGCGGCGTTTATCCACGATCCCCATCTGCGGGAAGAAGCGGCCTTTTGCCTAGAGCGCATTCCGGGCAAGGCAGCCGAGGAAGCGCTGCTGAAGGCGCTGCCTAGCGTCTCCGACGACTTCAAGCCGCGCATTCTTGCCGCGCTCGGCCACAGGATGGCCGAGGAGGCCGTCGGAGCCTGCATCGAGGCAATGGGATCGGCCGATCCCGACATCGCGATTGCGGGCATGAAGGCGTGGGCGCGGATCGGCCTCTCGGACGGCTCCAAGGTCCCGTACCCGGCTCTCGACGGTCTGAGCGAATGGCAGCGGATCGAGTTTGGCGACAGCCTGCTCCGCTTCGCGGACGGCCAGCTCCAGGCAGGCAACGCGGACGAAGCGATGGAGATCTACCTCGATGCGCTGGCACGCGACGCGGAGCACCTCCAGTGCGCAGCGATGCTCGGCCTCGGCAAGATTGCGTCAGCCGAGGCAGCGGCCGCGATCTTCCCGAGGCTCTCAAGCAGCAACAACACCGTTAGGATCACGGCCCGGCAGGTCTGGTCGAGACTCGCCGCCGGCGAGGAGGCCTAGGGGCGGCCGCTGCGTCGGCGTGGGGAAGGGGCGCCGCCTCGCCGACGGCCCGGCGAGTGGCTGCTTCGGCACGACTCGGCACAGGCACGCAATGTCGAACGTTGGTCTCGCCAGCCGCGAATCGTCCGTGTACGAGTCTCGCCCAAGGCTGGTCGTAACAGCGTCGAGGCTGCAATCTTCCCCGACGGCTCGGAGGGATTCCACGTGCGCGTCACCGCGGCGCCGCAAGACGACAGGGCCAATCGCGCGGTTCTGCGGTCTCTGGCGAGGTACCTCGGCTTGCCCAAATCCAGCCTGAGGACCATTCGCGACCGCACGGCCCGCGTCAAGACGATACGGGTCGAGCGTCGCACTGGAGGCGTCTAGTCCGGCAAATCCGCGAACGGCCCGCGCGCCGAGAGTGCTTGGCGCTCCCCGTCAAACGCCGACTTGGATCGAATGCCAAGACACCTAGCTTGGAGTCGCCGCGTTCCGAGTCGCGACGAGTTGGACTGCGACCGGGTTTCCGGCCACGTCAGGCGTGTTGCTCGCAGCAGGTCGCGTGCAGTTTGGCGGGGCTGGCGGGAATTCAGCCCGGCACCTTCGGAGGAAACCATCCGCCGACAGCTTCACCCGGTCCGGGCTAGTTGCGTCCCGCATCGCGCGCGATCGACCCATTGTCCGAGATCTGATGAACCGGGTCGTGCAACTCGTCCCATGGCGCTGCCGCGCAGGCGTAGCAACCAAGCACCGCCGGTCTTGCGGACCGTCCGCCCGCCGCGCGGGCGGCTCACGGGCGAATCTTGATGAGACCGACCTCCCTGGGTCGCGCCGCCCCCGGGGTGTCTTCCCACTCGATCCGAATGTCGACCGGCACGCCCAAACCACGTGCGACTCTCGCAATGGTGCGGAGCGAATTGTTCGCACCTAGGCCGGTTCGATAGTTTATGTCCGACCCCGGAATCTTTCTGGTCTTCTTGTTCGGTGTATCCCCTTCGGTCAGCTCCATGCCGACCAGTGCGTTGAGGTCCACCAAGCTGCCATGGACGTGCGCGAGGCCCCTGACGAGCAGCGATTCAACCAGCTTGGTCCAGCTGGGCTCAGCCACCGACTCGCCTTCGATCGTGACGCTCCGGATTGTCGTGAACGCCAGCTTGCCGGGCCGGTCAGGATCCACTGGCTTGGCAGCGCGAGGGGAGGCGACCGGCGACTGGCCTGACTTCTTCGCCGCCGCTGGAGAATCCTGGGGCAGCGCGTTGCCCTCCGCCTTGTCCAAGGCGTCAAGTGCCCGCTTGATGACCGAATTCGGGGAATCGACGAACGGGCGGGCGTGCCACACAAGTCGCTCGTACGTACTCGAATCGATCTCGACAGTCCGAACGGGCATCTGATCTCCTTGGAGCGGTGCCCGAGACAGGGGCGCAACTCACGCATTGCCCCATTAGCGACGGCGGGGCTGGCCTAGCTCAATCCAGTGCTCGCATTCGACGGCCGACGGGAACAGGGATTGGTTGCGGGGGAGGGATTTGAACCCTCGACCTTTGGGTTATGAGCCCAACGAGCTACCAGGCTGCTCCACCCCGCACTTGAATGCTAGCATGCACCGGCGGGCCTGTCAAGCGGACGCAGCACAAATTTCACGTCCGGGCGGAATCCTGCCTCATCTCGCCATCCGCCACTCAGGCGGCGCCTTCCAGCCGGGGGGCGTCGGTGCCGTCATCGGAGGCACCCCTCCGTCCTCTCGCAGCGCGCGGAAATCCCGCAACATCGCAATCATCGCTTGAACGCGCGCCGTTTCGCGCCGCGCTAGATCCGCGCTCTCCAAGGGATCGTCCGCGAGATTGAACAGCTCCACCCTCTCGGAGCCGGCAGGCCTGGGTTGATGCCCGGGCGGCGGAGCGTCGGCCGGATTCGGTCCGAGAATCGGCGGGCCCCGCCTCACGAGCTTCCAGTCGCCGTCGATCACAGCCAGTTGCTCGTCGCCGTAGCGCTCGTAGTAGGAGAAGAACTGCCGTTTCCCGGCTTCCCGCCTCCCCGCGATGACGTCGAGCATGTCCTCGCCGTCCAAGGGCTCCCCGGGCCCGTTGCCCGCGCCGAGGCCCGCGACGCGTCGCAGCGTCGGCCAGACGTCAATGTAGCTGATCAAGCCCGTCACCTTGCGGCCGTCCCCCGGCAGCCCGCCCGGCCAGCGCAAGGCCGCCGCGACGCGCGTGCCCCCTTCGTAGACCGTTCCCTTGCCCGCCCTCAGCGGCGCGTTGTCCGCGAGCGCCTGCCCTCCGTTGTCGCTGGCAAACCACACGAGCGTGTCATCGTCGACACCGCTGCGACGGAGCGCAGCGAGGATCCGGCCGACTGCGTCGTCCAGCGACGCCACCATCGCCATGTAGACCCGCCTCTTGCCGTCTTCCACGCCGGCGAAAGGCTCGAGCCAGCGGTCGGGAACCTGCAGGGGCGTGTGCGGAGAGTTGAACGGCACGTATAGGAAGAACGGGGCGTCGCCCGCATGCCCTTCGATGAAGCGGACGGCTTCCTCCGCGATCAGGTCGGTGGAGTAGCCTTGGTCGTAGTTCGGCTCGAAGCCCCTGTGCCAGTCGAGCTCGCCCTCCCGGTGGTGGGTGAAATAGTCGATGTTGCCGTTGAAGTGGCCCACGAATGACAGGAACCCTTGGTTCAGCGGGTGGAACCGGCGAAATGCGTGGCCGATGTGCCACTTGCCCGCGATTCCGCGGTGCCGGTACCCTGCCCGGCCCAGCATTTCGGGAAGCGTCTCCTCGGAGGCCGGCACGCCCGCTTCGAGAAACGGCCGGCACACGGCGCGCTGCATCCCGAACCGAATCGGATAGCGCCCGGTCATCAGGCCCGCCCTGGTGGGCGAGCACACGGGGCACGCGTAGAACCGGTCGAGTTCGACCCCCTCGGCCGCGATCCGGTCGATGCTGGGAGTCGGAATCGCTCCCCCGTGGAAGCTCACATCGCTCCAGCCGAGGTCGTCGGCAAGGATGAGCACGATATTCGGCCGGGCCGTCGCGTGGGCCGGGCCGAGAAGCATTAGGGCGCCGAAGACGGCAGCTTTTGTCAGCACCTGCGGTTTCCTCTCTGAATCGTTTCCGTGACCGCGGCCAGTCTCACGCCAACCGGTCTCTGACGAATCCGACGAGCTCCGGCGTGCAGTAGGACGGCGGCGCGACCCGAAAAGTGCGCCTCGACCCTAGCAGGCGCGGATCGAATCGGTCCCAAGTCGGCGCGACCCGCTCGGACGGAGGCAGCACGAAGGCGTCCGCTCGCGGCGCGAGTCGGGCGGCGCTTTCCTTCAAATCGTCCACGTCGCATTGCAGGACCGAAAGGTATGCGGCGGGCGTCATGTGCTCGACGATGCTGTTCGACTCGAGAAGAACGCTGCGCTTGTCGCGCAGCATCTCGCGGAGAGCCGGGACCGCCACGCCCAGTTGCCCCAACGCCGCTCGCACCCACAGCACTTCCGAAGCGCCTGCGGCCAGCATGCGAGCTGTGTCCGTGCCGGGATCCAGCCCGCCCTCGCGGCAGATCTCGTACGGGCACTGCGGAGTGGCCACCTCGCAGCCGCAGGGCCCTCCGCTCCGGGAGCAGACCCCGTGCCCGAACTGGGTCACCTTAACCGCCGTCCATTCGAGATCCCTCGTGGCGGCGATCAGGGAAACCGCGAGGCTGGTCTTACCGACATTGCGGCTGCACCCGCCGATGACGACCGCTCTCATGACGCTTCGAGCTCCTCGATGCGGGCGCGCAGCCGCTTCACCTCGTCGAAGAGCGCGGACAGTCGGTTCACTCGGGCCTGGCTGGCGAGCTGCTTGCGCAGTGGCCGGGCGGGCGTGCCCCAGTAGGAGCCGCCGGCGGCCAGAGTCTTGTCCGGCAGCAGCCCGACTTGGCCGCCCAGCTGGGCTCCCCGGCCGATTCGTGCCCGGTCACCGATTCCCGCCTGGCCGCCGAGGACGGCGTAGTCCTCGACTACGACGCTTCCCGACAAACCCACCTGCGCCGCCATGACCACGTGCCGCCCGATCTGGCAGTTGTGACCGACATGGACAAGGTTGTCGAGCTTGGAGCCGGATCCGATGCGGGTGGCGTCCAGGGCGCCTCGGTCCACGCAGGAATTGGCACCGACCTCGACGTCGTCTCCAATCTCTACGCCTCCAACCTGCGGGAACTTCTCGTAATGGTCGGCGTCAAGCACCAGGCCGAATCCGTCGGCCCCTATGACCGCTCCGCTGTGCAGGATCACGCGGTCGCCGAGCCGGGCGTTGTCGAGGACGCGCGCTCCCGGATGCAGGCGGCACTCGCGCCCGAGGACGGCGCCCCCGCCGACGAACGTCTGGCCGGCGAGGATACAGGACTCTCCCACCTCGGCGTCCGCCTCCACGACGGCCAGCGGTCCGACGAAGGTCCCGCGGCCGAGCTTCGCGGCATGGTGAACGCTCGCTGTCGGATCGACCCCGGCCGCCGGCACGGCGAGGGGTGCCAGCGCGCGAAGGGCGCGGGCGAAGGCCAGGCGGGGATGCTGGCAGCGGATCAGCGTGCGCCCTGCTGCGCTCGTGCGAGTGTCGACGATCACGCAACCGGCTAGCGTCTCCGGAAGCCGACCATCCGGCCGCTTCCGCTCCCAGAAGGCCAGATCCGCCCCCCGCGCCCTTTCCAGCGTGCGCGCCGAATCTAGCGCGACGCCGGCGTCGCCCACAAGCTCGCCGCCGACCAGCGCCGCAATCTGTCCGGCCGTCATGCCTTGCCGGGAACGCTCGGACACAGTCCCAACCTGCCCCCGAACGCGCGAGCCCGCAGGAACTATCCTACTAGGATGCGGTTTGGTCGTTCCCGCAAACGCTGGCTGCTACTCGCAACCAGCGTTGTATCGGCATCCGCCCTCTTCGGATGGAGCGACGAAGGCCATCGGATCGTGGCGATGGCAGCCGAGGAGCGACTCAGCGACAACGCGAAGCGTCGCGTTTCGTACCTGCTCGGAAGAGACCCGAGGCTGGTGGACGTGGCGACCTGGGGCCACGATATCGTCAGCGAGAGGCCGGAGACCGAGGCTTGGCACTCCATCACGATTCCGCCCGGCGCGACCGGGGTCGACTTGGATCGAGATTGCCCCCTCGGGGACTGTGTAACCGCGAAGGTGCGCGAGTGCGTGGGAATCATGCGCCTCTCGATCCGAGAGAGACCAGAGATTGTAGATGCCTTCAAGATGCTAGTCAGCCTGGCGGCCGACATGCACCAGCCGCTGCTGAATGGCTATCCTCCCAGTGACGGCAAGGAGGCCAGCGTCGTGGTCCTCGCAGGCGACGCGAGGCCGCTTTTCGACTTGTGGGAGGGCGACCTGATCAAGCGCATGGGCTCGGAGGACGCGGTACTGGAGCGAGTCAGGCGGCACCTCGCGGCAGCGGACACCGAGGCCTGGAAGAAGGGGACCTACGAGTCATGGACGTGGGAAACGCATCAGGTCGCCACCGGGAACGTCTACCCGCTGGTTGACAGCGCGGCGGCCCAGACGGTGCTGAGGGGGCGGGCGCTCAGCGAGGCGTACGACATCGTGGTTGATCAGCTAGCGAAGGCGGCCGTGCGGCTTGCGCTCTTGCTGGACGATGCATGGCCGGAGTGGAAGCCGAAGTAGCCGACGCCGGCCGGGGATCGCCTGGACGGGACTTCGACCTCCCTGCCGCAGCTGCTTGGAGTCTGCGGGGCTCCCTGTCTCGGGCTGGGCCTGCCGGGCTGAGCTCGCTCGGCGGACAGGAATGAACCCTCCGGCCGGCGGCGGGAGCACGAGTAGGATGGGAGATGGGTCCAATCGACGGCGCTGCCGGGGCTGTCCGTCAAGAGGACCTCTCGGGCCTCTGAGCAAGTGACCTCGCGCAAGCCTACGGCCGCCCCCCTCGTCGAGACTGCGAGTCGGGCCGTTCAGAGAATCCCGGACAACTCTTCGGTGGCGATCGGCGGCTCCGGTGCCGGCCATGCGATTCCCGACATCTTGCTGCGGCACCTCGGAGACCGCCATCGGGCCACCGGATCCCCGACTGGCCTGACCCTGCTGCATCCCTTCGGGGTGGGCGATCAGCAGGCGAGAGGGCTCCAGCAGGCCGCATGCGCCGGAATGTACCGCCGAGTGGTCGGAGGCCATTGGTCCATGGCGCCCCGGATGGCGCGGCTGGCGGCCGAAAACCGGTTCGCCGCATATTGCCTGCCCGCCGGCGTAATGGTTCAGATGTTCCACTGCGCGGCTGCGAGGAGCCCCGGCTGGTACTCGCATGTCGGGCTGAACACCTTCGTCGATCCGAGGATCGAGGGAGGGCGGCTCAACGCCAAGGCCGAGGAGCAGCTGGTCGAGTACGTCGAGCTCGACGGAAGGCCGTGGCTGTTCTACAGGACCATCCCGGTCGATGTCGCGCTGCTGCACGCATGGGAGGCCGACACGCGAGGCAACCTGTCCATGCGCGGAGAGGCGGGATTCTGGCACAACTGCGCGCTGGCGCAGGCAGCCAAGGCGTCCGACGGGCTGACCATAGCCGTCGTCCGCAGGGTCCTGCCCGCAGGAGCCATCGACCCGCGATCCGTCCACGTACCGGGCTGCTTTGTCGACGTCATTGTGGTCGACGAGGAGCACGGCCAGACATACCAGACCGTGTTTGAACCGTCATACTGCGGCGATGTCCGCAGGCCTGAGGAAGCTTTTCGCGCGATGCCGTTCGGCCCGCGGAAGGTGATCGCGCGCAGGGCCGCGCAGGAACTGGAGCCCGGAGCCGTTATCAACGTAGGATTCGGGATGCCCGACGGGGTGATCGCCGTAGCCCGCGAGCAAGGATTTATCGGCCGGGTGACGCCGACCATTGAGCACGGCCAATTTGGAGGCGTGCCTGCCGGAGGCCTGGACTTCGGGGCGGTGCACAATCCGGACGCCATCCTCGAGACGGGTCATATGTTCGACTTCTATCACGGCCGCGGGGTCGACCAGACGTTTCTCGGATTCCTGCAGATCGACCGCGCGGGTAACGTAAACGTGAGCAAGCTCTCGTCGCACATCGTGGGGGTCGGGGGCTTCATTGACATCGTGCAGAAGGCCGACAAGGTGGTCTTCTGCGGTACGCTCTCGATTCGGGCCAATACCGCTATCGAGGACAGGCAGCTTCGGTACATCTCGCGAGGGGCGCCGAAGATCGTCGATGCGGTGGCGCAGGTGACCTTTAGTGCCGACTACGCCCGCCGGAACGGCCAGGAAGTTGTCTATGTCACCGAGGCAGCGGTCTTCCGCCTGCGGCCAGAAGGGATCATGCTCGAGGAGATCGCTCCCGGAATCGATCCCTACGAAGACATCCTGCCGCAGCTGGGCTGCAAGCCCATCATCAGTCCGGACCTAAAGCGAATGCCGACATCGCATTTCTCGCCCGAGCGGCTCCCCGAGTCCGAGTACCCGCGATTCTTCTCCCCCAGCTGAGCGTAGCGGGGATCCGTGCCGCTCGCCTCGGCACCCCGTTGCAGCGAAGTCCAGCGCCAGCAGCTAGCGTACGGCGTCATCTTCGGCAATGTCCTCGGGCAAGCCATAGGCCATTGCGACATCGCTTGCTTGTCGACAAGCCACTACGGCTGCGCGTTGTGAAGGGTCGTGAGCGTGCGCTTCCGGAGTTGCCGTGAGGCTGCCTCTTCGCGAGCGACCGCATGCGGTGGACAGCACGGAACGGGCTGGTCACTCCATTCGACTCACTCCGACGGTAATCGCTTAGTCGGATGGTTGGAGAAGGAGAGGCGCGGCTAACGGTTGAGGATCGCGCGCCAGTCGGGATCGAGGGGCTTGAGGAAGATGTCCTTCACGGGGAGCGGGCGTAGCTTGCGGGTGTCGCGCTTGCCGCGGCCCTGGGTGCGGCCGATGTGGATCCTGTTGACGGCGCGGCGGCCGCCCTCGCGGAGGGATTCCATTATCACCGGGCCAGGCGGTGTCGCTCGAACCAGTCCGCGGGCAGGCGCCGGGCAGCGAGGACCGTCACGTGCGAGACTAGGTGGGCACGTGCGCCCAGGGCATGATCAGGTAGCGGGCGCGATAGACTACCAGCGCCATGTTGCGCTGGCGGGCATGCGGTGACCAGCCGACGAAGCGGTCGCGAAGGGCGGTCTTCCAAGCGTCCGCGCCGAAGCCTAAGCAGGGACGCGGGCGTGCCGTCCGTTGTGCGGACGAAGTATCACAGCTGCGCCCCGGGCAGGGCGGGAAGCCTAAATTGCGCTTGTCACAAGATCCTGATATTTCGGAGATGCGAGCCGATAAATCGTCACCGTATAATAGCCTTAGAAGGAAATTAATACGACGAATGATCCGAATTCATCGCCTCATATACCATTCTAATTGTGAGGGAATATCTAGTTGTATTTCAGTTGCTAACTCTTGCTGAATCCTGTCTCTTCAGGGTTTCAATTGGGAATTATATATCTGAGTGCCGACAACGCCATGTCCGACTAGAACTGCTGTGAGCAGGGAGGTCGGTGTCGAGCTCGGGTCATTCGAGTGCGGCCGCGGCAGGCACAGAGGGGTGGGATCGTATCTGAATCGAGCCTGCCAGCGGATTTGACGAGGAAGGGACTAGAGAGGCCGCCTCGCATGCCCCGGTTGCCCCGCTGGAACCCGGTTGGCGGTGGCAGGGCACCCCTTGCAAGCCGATTGCAGGCCCTGCGAGGGCCGAAGACAGCGGATCCCCGGCGCTCGACGGCCTGCATGGACGGTCCGGGCCGGACCGGGGTCGCACCGGGGCATTCCGGATCCGGTGCGCCCCTCGCACCGAGCGTGCAGCGCACCGAGCGTGAAGAGCGCGCCCGCAGCGGGCTGCCGCGCTCAGCGCGGCGGGCGCCGCTCAGGCCGCGACCGCGGCCTTGCCGGTCAGCTGCCGGCAGGTCAGCGTCCGGCCGACCAAGCCCCGCGCCATGCGCCGCATCCGTTCCGCCGTGTCGCAGTCGCGGTCGTTGCACCGTCCCGCGAACTCCGTGAGGTAGCGGCCGAGATGACGGACGCTCATCCGGTGATAGGTTCCGTACAGGCCGCGCTTGAACAGGGACCGGAACGATTCGATGCCGTTCGCATGCGCCGCCCCGCGCACGTACTCGCCGCCGGAGTGCCTGACGGCTTCGTGCGCGAACTCCGCCATGCCGGCGCAGGCCGCCGCCTCGTCGGAGCGGACCTGCGCGCCCGGCGCGACGCGGGCGCGCACGAAGCCCTGCAGGTCGCCCTTGGCGGTGCCCGGCAGCGGCCGCGCGGCCACTGCGTTCGTGGCGCGGTCCCGCGCCCCCGCCACCGGGGTCTTGCCGACGGGCCCGCGCCCGGCGCGGGCCTTCTTCCTCTCGTGCTTGTTGCGTTCCTTGCCGCCGACGTAGGTCTCGTCCACCTCCGCCGGGCCGGCGAACAGGCCCCGATCCCGCTCCCGGCACGCGCGGATGCGGTGCGCCAGGTGCCGGGCCGACTTCCGGCTGATGCCTAGGTCGCGGTGCAGCTTCATGCTCGAGACGCCCTTGATGCCGGTGGTCAGCAGGAACAGGGCGACGGCCCGGGTGCGGTAGCCGAGCTCGGTGTCGGCCGTCACGCTGCCGGTGCGCACGGAAAAGCGCTTGCCGCAGCCGCGGCAACGGTACGGCATCGAAGGGTGGGCCGCGCCGGACTGCACGCTGGAGCCGCGGCAGCGGGGGCACGCGGGACCGTCCGGCCAGCGCATGGAGGCGAACCACTTTTCCGCGGATTCGTCATCGCGGAACATGGCGATCACTTCAATCAATGTGATGCCTTTACGGAACCACTTCCCGGGACCTTGTTTCTTCATTTACGGTATCCCATACTGGAACTATTCTACCAAGAAACACCACAGAATTTCAACGGAAATTCGGAAGAAATATGGAATCTTATTATGGTTTGATAATTTGCCAACTTGATTCCCTCGGCACTCAGATATATAATTCCCTTTCAATTCTGGGTAATCAAGATCGCTGCAGGCTGCCTATGCAGCCAGCAGAAACGGTCTCGCATTGAGACGCTCGCTCTCTCTGTCGCACAGAATCCGGCCCACTCGCTGCGCGTTCCCCGCCAGCACTGCCAGCCCGATCATTCGCTCCGCTCCTCGGTCCAGACCGCGATACTCGAGATCGTTGATCACTGACTCCGAAGCCATGCGGCAGCTCCGAGGCCCTTTCGGCTGGTTTCCGCGAAGGGCCTGGACCTGTGCCTAGACATTTCCATCAGTGGGATTCCTACGCGCCTCGTGCAGACTTCATGCCGGACCATCGCCGGCACGCGGATTGGCCTAGACTAGCGGTCTAAGCTTGCGGAGTTCGTCGGCGTACGACGTGCAGGCGGGACTTGCCTCGACTGCCCGGATCGGTACCGGCGTTCCTTTCGAATGTCCGGAGGCGGCTGGACCATGCCGGGTAGAGGTCGCCGGATGCTGGCTCCGTGAGGCCTGTTGCTCCGGCTGCCCGCATGGGCGCTGTTCGAGAGAATTCGCTTGGCGAAGCGTCGGCAGACCGTGAGCTAGGCTTCGTCCGGGTCACGCAATTCCGGCAATTTGAGAAATGCGAAGGGCCGCTCCCCGGAATGCACCGCGATCTCGCCCGGCTCGAAGACCGGGATCGCCCACAAGCTTCGCCAGTCCTGCTTCGCCGCGTCCCAGTCCAAATCAAGGTTCGAGATTTCGAGCTCCACGGACCCGCCCGCCAACACCCGGTACGCCGTGGCGCTCATTTCGATGCGTACATGCTGACCGTCGCCGTCACCGCGGTCGGAGGTCGCAGAGACTCGCGAGATAAGCCTGCGCCTGCCCGAACTTCCGTCGATCGCCCAGAGGCGCAATGCGACTTGGTGCATTCGCGCCGTCCCGTGGAAGGCAATTTGGATTTTCGGAATGCCTGCCAGCACGAGGTCGTGCTCGAGCTTGGGTGTCGAGTAGCGCAACGAATCGAGCCGGAACCGAGCCAGCGCGCCCAGCGGCCCGCCGAGCGGCCCGCCGGCGTCGTAGAACTCCGCCAATCCGAAGTCCGCACCGCTGCGATGCTCGAGAGACTGCCTTGCCAGAGGCCGCTCAGGGCTGACCGCCTCTGCGTCGCCAGGCTGCAACCGTTGTGCGCCGCGATCGGCTCCGTTCTCGCGTGCCAGCCCGCCGCCCGTTCTTCCGTCGCCTTCGAGATTGTACTGCGTCATCCTGACGGTCGGTGGCGGGAACGCGGGCAGGCTCAGGTGGCGCCAAGTGTCCAGCATGGCGACCGTCACCGGATGCTCGCCCTCGATCCCGTTCCGCTCGTCTTTGAGCCAGCGGTCGAACCACCGGTTGATCCAGTGCTGACCGAACCGCCGTTCCGACGGCACGTTGGCCGATCCGTGCCCTCCCGTGCCGAGGTAGAGCTTCTTCGGACCGCCGAGTGCTAGGTAGTCATCGATTACGTTGTTCGCCATGCCCCATTCGTCTTCGAACGCGAATTGAACCATAACGGGGATGGTCGCCCCACGGAGCAGTTCGCGCAGGTCGCGGGTGGCGGCCTGCGCGCCAATGCGCGCCGCGTCGTATTCCACGACCGCATCCCTCCGCAACTTGATCGTGGAGGGAAGATAGTCGACCGACGAACGGCGTGAAATGATCGCTCGGCGATTGATCCCGCCGTTGATCAGGATCGCCCTCGATACGTCTGCCGTGAAGTTTTGGCGAGCCGCCGCAGCGACGCCCATTCCGTGCGCCACTGCCATCCACGAGTGAATGCCTCCCTGTGACGAGCCGGTGATTCCTATCTTGGACGGATCGACTGGATGGTTCTCGCGCATCCAAGCTAGCATCGACCTCAGGTCCTTCGCCTCCCGATGGCGCCCCTCCCAGTCGACGCGCCTGTCCCCGAACCGTGTAGGCCAAGTCTACATAGCCGCCGGTCGCCGCTTGTCGCGCGGCGGAGGCCTGCTTGCTGCCGCCCAGGCCGCGGACGAAGACGATAGCCGGCCAACCGCCTTCCGGTACGGGTTCCTGCGGGTGGAAAACCGATGTGTTCAAGCGGATTCCGTCATCCATGGGGACCAAGCTCTCGCGCTCGGCCGGACTCCCCTGCCCCAGATCGATGATCGCGACAGCGACCGGCAGGACGAGAAGCGAATAACGGTATTTCGTTGCCAAGCGAGCGGGCCCAGCGGAATCGTAGAGCTTCTCGCGAGTCTAGCAGCCGAAATCGGCTATCTCTCGCGGAGCTCCGGCCCACTCCAAGGAACGTGATTGCAACAGCCGGGGTGCAGCGCGAGCGGCTTCGAGTGCAGGAACTGCTGGGCGCGGCAGCGGTGGCAACGCCATGCATTCGATTCGAGGCGCGGGTACAGCGCCTAGGACGAGCGTTGCGCGCGTCTGCGACCGGATCGAAGGCTGCTAGACCCCTACTTACTGCGGGTGGTCGAGAACTCGCGAAGCGGAGCGTCCGGCGACGCCACTCGGCGCTCCGATCTCGCCCGGCCCGCCGTCCGATCTGTCGAATCGCCGGTACCGTCCGTGCATGAGCGGGACTCGAAAGCCGGCCGGGGCCCTATTGCGCCGGTTCTTCAGCGTTCACCGACTTCAGGTACCCGACCAGCAGCTGTTCCAGTTCTTCGGCCTTGTCAGGCATCTCCGCGCTCAAGTCGTGTCTCTCGCCGACGTCCCTTCCCAGGTCGAAGAGCTCCCGGCTCCGAGGCCGATTTGGGCCCGCGTACTTGAGGAGCAGCTTGTAGTCGCCGACGCGGATGGCGGAAGAGGGTAGGCTCCTGCGTAAAGGACGGTGAAAAACGAGACCTGCGAATGGACGCTTGACCTCGCCTGCACCGATGTTCTCGAGGACCGACCGGAAGCTGCCGCCATCGATCTCGGTTGACAGCGGTGCCTCCCCTCCGGCGAGATCGTAGAGTGTCGGGAGCAGGTCGTACCCCGTGATCGGCACCCGTGAGACGGAGTTCGGCTCGACGCCGGGACCGGCGACGAGGAACGGAACTCGGATCCCGCCTTCGTAGAGGGTGTGCTTGGCGCCGTTGAGGGGCCGGTTCGGTGGCGGCAGCGTCTCCTGAGCGCCGGGAATCGTCCCGCGGCCGCCATTGTCGGCCAGGAAGATCAGATAGGTGCTGTCCGCGATGCCAAGTCGCTCGACGGCGTCGAGAATGCGCCCGACCGATTGATCCAAGTCATAGAGCATTCCAGCGAAAGCGTGCGTGACCGCGCGGTCGGGGGTGCCCTTGGCAGCGAACATGTCCAATGACGCTTGGCGCGTCTGGACCTGCAGGTGGGTTGCGTAGTGGCTCACCTGAACGTAGAAGGGGTGCCTGCCTATCTGCCGTTCGATGAAGTTGATCGCTCGGTCCGTGATCTCGAAGGCCAGCTTCGGGTCTTCCCTAACGATGCTGCGACCTCGTTCCTGCATCGTCGCCGGCATCCCCCCTGTCCGATTGGTCGTCCAGCCGTCGCTCTCGTCGAATCCGACCATTTCCGGGCTGGCTCCCATCTCGGAGCCGAACTTGCCGAAGTGAGCCGTTCGGTAGTTCGGGTGGGCCTGCTTGAGCGCGCTGGGCAGGGTCAGGCGCCCCCGCCAGTCGAATTCGGACTTGAACTCGGTGCCGCGCTGCCGTGCCGGCGTCATGCCGCAGAAAATGCTGCGCCGGGTGGGCGTGCATAGCGGAGCGGGCGCGTAGCCGCTCGTGAACCGCATGCCCCGCCGAGCTAGGCGGGCCATGCTGGGCGTCAAAAGATAGGACGACTCGGCCTCGGGGATCTCCGGGTCCATCGCGAAGGAGAGCTGGCTCCAAGCATGGTCGTCCGTCAGGATGAGGATGAAGTTGCTCTCGCCTTGCGCCGCAGCGGACGCCGCGACCAGTGCGACAAGCAGCGCGATCTGCGCGAGTCTGGGATTAGCAGCCATGATGCTGCCCTGAGCATGATAGCAGTGAGTTGCAAGTGCAGAATTGAACCGCGTCCGCGCGGGCGTGAAGGGAGCCCCCTGCCAGACTATGTGCAGGTACGGGTGTCCTCATGCATTAGGCCGGCGAACTTCGCATTCCGTAGGGTCCGACTGGCGCATTCCTGGATTCCAGCGGCGACGTATCGCCAGGCGACCGGTCCCGAGTCCAGCGGGGGGCGAGGTCTCGGGCCTCTCTGGCGAGGCGGGAAAGTTGGCTGGTCGACTCCGCAAAGGAATGGCTCCACCAAGGAGGCGATTGGCTGGCGTTGCGTGGTCGACGATGCGATACCAGCTTCCGGACCGATCAGCCTCGGCCGGGGTCGGCTCGCCGAGCATCCGGCGGAGATCATTGCAATGGGACCGGGCCGCCGCCCGTTCCGTAAGCTGCGCTGCCTTCCACTTGACGATGAACTCGAGCGGAGACACGCCTCTAGGTCAACTCTTCAGAGCCGGCCGGTGTCTCCCGCAACCCGAGATGCCGGGCTCTCGTATGCCGGGATTCCCGGGAGGAAGTGCCGATTGGGTGCCCCTCACCTGCTGCCGCAGCGACTAGACGGATCGCGTGGACGCGCCAGCCAGTCGATTCTGCCCGGCGACTCTGGCAGCAGCGCTGGAGCTGCCGGTGCGACGCCAGCAGCTGGGCGGAACAGTTTGAAGAATACGAGCGGAGAGCGCCTGCCACGGGCGCGGTTTCCGACGATGGCTGCGCTTGCGTGCTACGTGCCGCCCCCTCAGCGCAAGGCCTCGACGCCCGGCAGCGTCTTTCCCGCCAGAAAATCCAGCGAGGCGCCCCCGCCGGTCGAAATGTGGCTGATGTTGTCGCCGACGCCCGCAACTCGGATTGCCCTCTCGGAATCCCCGCCCCCGACAACGCTGAATGCCGCCTTGGACGATTCGTCGACAGCCCGAGCGACCGCGACCGTGCCCGCAGCGAAAGGCTTCAGCTCGAACACCCCCATGGGGCCGTTCCAGATGATTAGCTCGGCCGCGCCGATAGCGGCCACGTAGTTCTCGACCGTCTTCGGTCCGATGTCCAGACCCATCCAGCCGTCAGGAACTCCGCCCCGAACGATGCGCGTCGGCGCGTCCGCGCGGAATCGCTGGGAGATGACGTGGTCGACCGGCAGAACGATCCGGCCGTTCGCGAGCCCGAGGAGATCCCGAGCCATGTCGACTCGGTCCGCCTCGACCAGCGACGACCCCGTGCTGACGCCTTGGGCACGCAGGAAGGTGTAGCTCATTGCGCCGCCTATCAGCACCCGCTCGGTCACGTTAAGGAGGTTGCGGATCACGTCGATCTTGCCTGAGATCTTCGCGCCCCCGATGATGCCGAGGGAAGGCCGCGCGGGCGCGGAGATCGCATGCGAGAGGTTCTCGAGTTCCCGCATCATCAGCAAGCCTGCCGCCTTGTGGTCTAGTAGCGCAGGAACCCCTGTAGTCGACGCATGCGTCCGGTGGGCCGTGCCGAAGGCGTCATTGATGTAGGCACCGGCGAGCGAGGCCAGCGCGCGAGCGAAGCCAGGATCGTTGGCCTCCTCCCCGGAATGGAAGCGAAGATTCTCGAGCAGCAGGACTTCTCCCGACTGGAGCCGCCCGGCCATCGCCTCCGCCTCCGCCCCAACGCAGTCCGGAGCCAGGCGGACAGGTCGACCAAGAAGCTCGGCCAGCCTGCGCGCCACCGGGGCCAGGCGCATCCTCGCATTCGGCTGGCCCTTAGGCCTTCCGAGGTGTGACGCGAGCACCAGCGAGCAGCCTTGGTCCAGTAGCGTTCGGATCGTCGGCAGCGCCATGCGGATCCGCGTGTCGCTGGTGATGCTCGTCCCAGACTCCTTGTCGAGCGGGACGTTGAAGTCCACGCGCACGAACACGCGCTTGCCGCGCAGCGCCAGTTGGTCCAGCTGCCGGAGTGTCATCTGCGCGCGATGCCAAGCACTGTGTGCGGTCGGCCGTCCGCGGGGTCCCTCAGGCGGCCAGCTTGCTGACCAGGTCGACCACGCGGTTCGAGTAGCCCCACTCGTTGTCGTACCACGAGAGGACCTTGACCATGTTCTCGCCGATGACGCGGGTCATCGCTCCGTCCACGATCGACGAGTGGGGGTTGCGCATGAAGTCGCTGGAGACCAGAGGCTCCTCGGTGTACGCGAGAATGCCGTTGAGCTGGCCCTCGGCGGCCTCGCGGAGCGCACCGTTGACCTGTTCCTTGGTGACGCCCTGACTCAGTTCCACCACGAGGTCGACGACGGACACGTTCGGGGTGGGCACTCGAATGGAGAAACCGTCGCACTTGCCCTCCAGGTCCGGCATCACGAGACCGATCGCCGCAGCCGCGCCGGTCTTGGTCGGAATCATGTTGAGTGCCGCCGCGCGGGCCCGGCGCAGGTCCTTGTGCGGCAGGTCGAGCGTCCGCTGGTCGTTGGTGTAGCTGTGAACCGTGGTCATCGTGGCCTTCACGATGCCGAACTGGTCGTGCAGCACCTTGGCGACCGGCGCGAGGCAGTTCGTGGTGCAGGAGGCGTTCGAGATCACCTCGTGGCTGTCATCGAGCTGGGAGTCGTTGACCCCGAGCACCACGGTGATGTCCTCGCCCTTCGCCGGGGCCGACACGACCACGCGCCTCACGCTGCCGCCAAGGTGCTTGGCGGCCATCTCGCGCTTGGTGAAGAGCCCGGTCGACTCCACCACGACCTCGGCCCCGACGGAGTCCCAGGGAATCCTTGCGGGGTCGCGCTCCGAGAAGACCCGGAATTCCTGGTCGCCCACCCGGAGGAGCCCGTCTTCGGTCGCGGCCACGTTCGCGTCCAGGTTACCGAGCACGGAGTCGTACTTCAGCAAGTGCGCAAGCGTCGCCCTGTCCGTGATGTCATTGATCGCGACGACCTCGACGTCGGGATTGCCCATTTGGGCGCGGAAGACGTTCCGTCCGATGCGGCCGAACCCGTTAATTGCAACTCTGGCAGCCATTCTCGTTGTGGTCTCCTGTCTATGGAAAGCTTGAACACCCAACCGGTCCCCTGTAGGTTACGGCCTGGTCTCCTCTAGGACGCGCGGATGGGAGGGGAAGCCGCGGCGACGCTCTGAGCCAAGCTAGGGGCCTGCCGCGCGCGACTGCCCTTGATCATAGCGAATCGCGGAGCTGCTGCCGGGCGTCATGCCCCGCGGCGCGTCGCGTCGTCCGCGGGGAGTCGTTCCGAGCGCTGGGGGACTGCTGTCGTCGGCATGCGATAAAGGAGCCGATGGGCGAAACCAGCGAGTCGCTGCGCGACCGGGCGTCCCGCATCCGCCTCCTCCTGATGGATTGCGACGGGGTTCTCACGGACGGCACGATCTACTTCCTTCCCGGGCCTGACGGCACGGTGGCGGAAACAAAGGCCTTCGACTGCCACGACGGCATCGCGCTCGCATGGATCCGTCGAGCAGGCATCGACACCGGGATCATCACGGGGCGCGGCGGCCTGGCCGTTCGCGAGCGCGCCCGGTCGGCGCGCATGAAATACCTCGTCGAAGGTCGGACCGACAAGCTCGGGTCGTTCGCTTCGATTCTCGAGGACGCCGGCCTCGCAGCCGAGCAGGTGGCGTACGTCGGGGACGATGTCACGGACCTGCCCCTCCTGAAGCGAGCCGGTCTGGCCGTCGCCCCGGCCAACGCCCGCCCGGAAGTCATCGACTGCGTGCATCTCGTTACCAAGAGCCACGGCGGGCACGGCGCGATCCGCGAGGTCGTCGAGCTCGTGCTGAAAGCCCAAGGGCGCTGGGAATCCACGCTGGCTCAGTACGACCTCTAGCGCCGGGCCGGGAACGGCCGAGGAGCCGCCCCGGGAACGTGGGCGGCCGCCTATTCGGGCTTCTGCTCCGGCTTGGTCTTGGGCTGGGGCCGCGGCAGCGGCTTCCTTGGAATCATCTCGTCCCTGTTGGCCGCGTGATAGACGAACGTGGCGACGATGATCGACGCTTGGATCAGGTCGGCGGACTGGGCGCGGTCGTAGCCGTCCATGTTCGAGTGGTGCGTCCGGGTCTCGTATTCGATCCGATCCTGAATGAACTGAAAGCCGGGCAGTCCGACCGCGTCGAAGGATAGGTGGTCCGTGCCTCCGGTATCGCGAATGCTCAGGGTGGAGGCCCCCATGTCTTGGAACGGGGAAAGCCATTGCCGGAAGATCGACCGTACGCGGTCGTTGCCCTGCAGGTACACGCCGCGAATCTTCCCGGTCCCGTTGTCGACGTTGAAGTACGCCGAGAGCTTGGCGTGCTTCTGAGTCAGCGCCATCGTCTCGGAGTTTCCGAAGTGCTTCTTGACGTAGGCCTCCGAACCCAGCAGGCCCTGCTCTTCCCCGCCCCAAAGCGCGATGCGCACGGTCCGCTTCAGCGGCAGGTCGAGCGCCTTGAGAATGCGAACGACCTCCATCATGACCGCGCAGCCCGCCCCGTTGTCAGTGGCGCCGAGCGCGGCGGCCGTCGAGTCGAGATGCCCACCGAGCATGATGAGCTCGTCGGCCTTGCTGGTGCCCGGGATTTCCGCGACGACGTTCACCGAGTCGAGAGTCTCGCGGTACACGGTGGTGCGGACTTCGGCCTCGATCGTCGCGCCGACCCCCTTGTCGATCAGCCGGTAGATGCGGTTGTAGTGTTCGGGAGTCAGCGCGATTGACGGCGGCGGCCCGGCGTCCTCGACGTGGCGGCTGCCCGAGCGAGGCGGGAACACTGTGCCGCCGTCGCCCCGGGCGGCGGGGTGGAGGACCAGCCTGACACCCTCGGAGACCAGGAACGCGTTAAGCTTGGACTGGATCCTGCGCCGCTCCTGTGAGCGGTGCTCGCGGAACCAGCGCGGGGCCTTGACCATGAATGCGCGCCGGTCCTCGGGGGCCCCGGGAATCTCCAAATCCGGATCCAGGTAGTCGACGGGAGGGGACGCCGGCCTCGCCTTGGCGACCTCCTGCAGCTCGGAACCCGAGAAGCGGTGCAAGGCCGGGCGGCTCTGGGGCCGGAGCCTCTTCGGGTCGCTGATCATCACCATCGCCCCGGAGAGCTCGCCCTTCCACTCGGCGATGTATTCGTCGACCGCTTGCTCGTCGCGGGGCAGGCGCCCGTCCCGCCGGATGGGGGCCAGTACCGGCTGGCCGGTCAGCTTGCCGTCGGTGGAGGGGCTCCAGCCCATGGGAACGCCGATCAGCTGCTCGTACTGGGGCGCCGTCAGGTGGACCGAGAAGTACTCCCGTGACCAGCCCTGCCCGAACGGCCCCCACTCCTCCAGATTCGCGTTCTCGAGGCCCCAGCCCTCCATCGTCTCCGCGGCCCATTCGGCCGCGCCCATGAATCCGCTCGAGTTCGTGATTCGCGGGCCGTAGACTTCCACGAGCCGGAACAGGTGGTCCATTACCTGGCTGTTGTCGTAGGCCTCTTGCTTAATTCGGCTCACGACCTCTAGGTCGGGGCTGTCGCTGGCGGCGATCGAGCCTGTCAGCAGGGCGGCGGCAGCTAGGAGCGCACGGTGCATGAGCAAAGGCTAGCAAAGCGGTTCGGCCGCTCAACGCTGGGAGGGCCAGCATGCGCCCGTGCCGGCAGCCCGCCGGCGCTCCGGCTACGAGGCTGGGCTCGCAGGGCTCGCGCCATCGAGGGCCTTTGATCGATTCCCCGAAACAGCCTCGGAATGCCGGCGCATTTCCGTCGAATTCCGTCGGCGAGGAACGCCGTTGGGCCCCGGAATCTTGCAATAATGCCAGCGGCGACTCAATGCGGGTTCCAAGACACATTCTCCTCGTGCTCTCGACCGCGGCTGTAGTCCTCGGACAGTCGGCGGACCGCGAGCCGCTGCGGGAGGCCCGAGATTCCCGTGCCGTGGCCACCGAGGTAACGCAGCGCGTCGTGTCAGTGTCGGAGGCCGTCGCAACGAAGCCCGCCGTTCGGCGCAATTTCGTCGACGACCATATATTCGGGAAGATCGCGAGCGACGGCATACCGCATGCCCCGCCGTCCGGCGACCTCGAATTCCTTCGCCGAGTGCAGCTGGATCTCGTCGGGCGCATTCCGACTCGGCCCGAAATCCGCGAGTTCATGGAGGACGATTCGAGCGGCAAGCGCAGCCGCAAGATCGACGAATTGCTTGCCCGCGAGGAATTCAGCGAGAAGTGGGCCTACTTTTACATGGATCTCTTTCGCGCCAACGGCAAGATGGGTCGCGGCAGAGAGCTCTTCCACGTACTGGCTGAAGGAGAAGCTGCACTCCGACCGGCCCTACGACGAGTGGGTGCGGGCCATCATCACCTCGGCCGGGAAGAGCAGCAACGTACTTGGTGCATCAGGTCTTGGCGCCGCGCCTGCTCGCGATGAAGGCTCCCGTCGTCGCGGAGTCCTGATACGAGCGAATCTCCCGCCGGATGGCAAACCCTTTCCAGGACCGGCTCGGCTCGCGTGTCCTTCCCCGGTTTCTCGGCGTGGCCAACGACCCGCACGCCGACAGGCACGGTGAGGTGCCGCTCTTGGGCGGCTATCGTATCGACAACGAAGGGGTGCCGGCTCGCCGGACGGAGCTCGTGCAGAACGGGCTGCTGAAGACTCTGCTCCCCACGCGCAGCCCGGTCCAAGGCATCCCGCGCAGTACCGGCAGCCGCCGCGGCTCGGGCCCGGCGCCCTCGAACCCGTTTGTCCAGCCGCGCGACGGCCTCGATCGCGCGGAGATGAAGCAGGAGCTGCTCGACCTGGCGCGGGAACGGGACTTGGAGTTCACCATCTCGGTGCGGCGCCTCGGCTCTCCCGGAGCGAGGCTTTCCGGTCGCCGAGGCCTTTCGTCCTCGGCGTCCGGCTCCGAGTCTGAGATCGAGGCCGTCGTCGCCTACAGGGTATTTCCGGACCTGATTACCCACAAGACTCAGCCAAGGTTAGGAGGCGGTAAGGCATGGGCGGGGTGCGCACGGAGGCGTGGAGCAGGCGGGGGACCAGCGCCTGCAGATCGTAGCGGCGGTTGAAGCGGTAGCGGAACTCGGCGAGGTAGCGCGGCAGGTGCTTGCCGTCGAACGAATGGCAGGTTCCCGCCAGGGACTGCTTGACGTGCGCCAGCATCGTTCTGACCCGGACGAAGCGGGAATCCGCGCAGCTCCGCTGCCCGCCTCCGGTGACGGTCGGCACGTGCTCGCAGCCGGCGCCGGCCACGCCCCGGAAGCAGGCCGGGCCGTCGGAATGCACTTTCGTGCCGGGCTGCAAGTGCCGCCCGGCCCACGCTGCCAGCGTCTTCTTGCGCAAGCCCGCCACGCTGCTCATGAGCATCCTGGCCGGCGGCGCTGACCTGCACGGCGGCCACGAACGGCGTCTTGCCCGCCGCGCCCGCGCTGGCCGCCGCTCCGCTCCCCGCCCCAGTAAGCGTCGTCCACCTGCACGATGCCGCCCAGCGGCAGGCGCTCGTCGCGCTCCTTCATCACTTGCAAGAGCTTGTGCTTCATCTTCCAAGCCGTGTTCCGGCTCACGCCCGGCTGCCGCGCCAGTTCCAGCGACGAAACGCCGTGCTGGCCCTGCGTCAGCAGGTGCATAGCCAGGAACCGGACGGTCAGCGGCAGCTTGGTGGCGGCGAAGAGCGTGCCGGCGACGAGGGAGCTCTGGCGGTGGCAGGCATGGCACTGCCGGAGCTTGCGGGAGCGGATGCGGCAGTGCCGTCGGGAGCCGCACTCCGGGCAGCGGAAGCCGTCCGGCCAGCGGGCCTTGAAGACGGCCTGCTCGCATGGCCCCTCGCTGCCGTAGCGCTGCAGGAACTTGCCCAGGCTGAGTCCCTTCTGGAATTGCACGCGATTGCGTTTCAGCTGCTATCCCCTTTCCTGTCAGAGATTTCCGACCTCCTCCAGTATAGCATATCCTCGGCTGACGTTCGTTGGTAATCAGGTTTCCGGATGGACGCGAGGAACTGATCCGCAGCGCCGTCCTGACGGGGATCGGTGACTCGAGCTTCCGCGACATCGTGGCGGCTTCGCAAGACCTGACCGTGTACAGCGTGGCGTTCCGCGGCCAGCCCAGACTGCCGTTCACCGCATCTGTCGGCACGCCGGTGGTTTCCTTGGTTGTGCCGTCGCTGCTATTCGAGGACGTCACGCTCAAGCGGCCATCGGGCGGCCTTCCCGCGCTGCCGGTCGTGCCCCGCCCCTGAGTCCTGCCCGGAGGCCAGCGACCCGAGCCCTTCCGGCTTGGGGCGGAGCGTGCGAGCCACGCACCTCTAGGCCGACCAATTGGCAACGTCGCCTCGCAGCCGCCGAACCGCTAAGAAAGGCCGGCCGCTCAACCAAGGTAGGGTGAGCTCAAAATCTTCGACTTGACGGAGAGCCTGTCCCGCAGCTTCCGCGACGAGAGTTCTTCAACCCGTTCAACGAGTGGCGCCGCAGTGCCCCCAGCGGCACCGTCAACAGGCCCCCAGGCGGGAGGATCTCTTCCGCCATGGAGTACTGCCCGGTACGGCGAATCCGATTCGGGATGGAGTTAATCTTCTGACACGACAGCGATTTCCGGAACTCCCCGCGCCAGCGCGAGATGCGCGAGAATCAGACATGCAACCTGACAGCAGCCGAGGCGGCGAGATCGGAGTAACGGGCGGCACAGGCATCTCACGCCGGTCGTTCGTGGGACTGGCGGCCGCGGGCCTGGGAGCCGCCGGGTCGGCCCCGCTCGCGGCCCAAGGGCGACCGGCCGGGGACCGGCCCAACATCCTGATCTGTATTTCCGACGACCAGTCCTGGGCGCACGCCGGGGCCGCTGGAGATCCGGTCGTCAAGACGCCCGCGTTCGACCGAGTCGCCGCCCGAGGCGTGCTATGCACGCACGCCTTCTGCGACGCGCCGACCTGCGGACCGTCCCGCAGCGCCCTCCTGACCGGCCAGTCGATCTGGCGCCTGGAAGAGGCCGGCAACATTCACAGCACCCTGCCGCTCAAGTTCGCGACCTACACCGAAATGCTCGAACGAGAGGGCTATCGAACCGGCCACGCCAGTAAGGGATGGGCGCCGGGGCGGCTCGGGCCGGGCGGGCGCACGCGCAACCCCGCCGGCGACCGGTTCGCGAGCTTCGAAGCCTTCCTGCAGGAGACCGCGGCGGGCAAGCCGTTCTGCTTCTGGCTCGGAAGCAGCGACCCCCACCGGCCCTACGAGCTCGGCTCGGGCGTCCGCTCGGGAAAGGATCCCGGACGGGTCGTCGTACCCCCGCACCTGCCGGACAATCGGGTGACGCGCAACGACATTCTCGACTACTACGTCGAGATCGAGCGCTTCGATGCCAACGTGAATCGGGCGCTCGCTCTCCTGCGCCAATCCGGCCAGCTCGACAACACCCTCGTTGTAGTAACGAGCGACCACGGCATGCCCTTCCCTCGCGCCAAGGCGAGCCTCTACGACTACGGCAGCCGGGTCCCGCTCGCGATTTCCTGGCCCGGCTCGATCCCCGCGGGCAGAACGGTGGACGACTTTGTCAGTCTGAGCGATCTCGCGCCGACGTTCCTGGAGGCTGCCGGACTGGCGCGGCACGAGAGCATGACGGCGCGGAGCCTGCTGCCCGTCCTTTCGGCGAGCGCCAACGGGGAAGTCGATGCGTCGCGCGACGCCGCGTTCTTCGCGATGGAGCGGCACGACGGCTGCCGTCGCGGCGGAAAGGGGTACCCCTGCCGGGCCATCCGCACCCGCGACTACCTCTACGTCCGAAACTTCGAGCCGACGCGCTGGCCTTCCGGCTCGCCCAACGCGGCGGACTGCGCCCGCGCGATCCCCTACGGCGAGATCGACAGATCGCCGACGAAGACTTTCATGATGGAGAATCGCGACGACCCCGCCGTCGACGCCCTCTCCGAGCTTGCCTTCGGCACGAGGGAGGGCCACGAGCTCTACGACCTCCGCGAAGACCCGGGCCAGTTGCGGAACATTGCCGGCGAACCCGCCGCAGTGGACCGCAGGCAGGCCCTGCATGGTCGCCTCATGAAACGCCTAGCCGACACCGGGGATCCGCGCGCCCTCGGCAAGCCGGCGCCGTGGGACTTCTATCCGTACTACGGAAGAAGGGTCAACACGGACTGGACGGTCGACCCGGTCGGCTGATCGCGGGCGCCGGCCCGTCAGCGACGCTGTTCCAACGTCAGCCTGCCGTAATGGGGATTCTTCTCCCAGGTCGGCGGGTGACCGAGTGCCCGCGGGTCGGCGGTCGCTAGCAGGCGCCGGTCGAGGCGCGAGGACAGCGACCGCTTGACCTCGCTATACGCCTCGAGGGCGGCGACGCTTTCCATCTGGCCCGGATCTCGCGCCACGTCGTAGAGTTCCTCGGCCGGGCGCTTCGAGAAAGCGGCGCGGTAGTAGCGCTCGAATCCGGGCGCGGCCTTTCTCGCGCGCATGAAGTCCTTCGTGGGCGAGGGGTCGACCTCGCCGAGGATAGGAGGATCTCCCGCCGGCCAGCGATCGGACTCGAGATTGCGGACGTAGAGGTGGCGATCCGTTCGGATGGCGCGCATGGGGTAGCCGACCCCGCCAGCGCGCCAAGGAGTGTGGCGCTCGCGGGCCAGGACTACGTGGTCGCGCGTCTCGTGGACGCGGCCCTGCTCCCGAGAAGTCAGCTCGGCTAAGAAGCTGCGCCCGGTCATGCTAGGCAGGCGCTCGAGGCCTGCCGCCTCGAGAATCGTCGGAGCGACGTCGACCAGACTGACGAAATCGCTGACTGCCCGACCTGCCGGAACGCGCTCGGGCCAGCGGACGGCTAGAGGAACCCGCGAGCCGAAATCGTAGAGGTCGGCCTTGGCGCGGGGAAACGGCATCCCGTTGTCGCTAGTGACGACGACGATCGTGTTGGCGAGCTGGTCGCGCTCTTCCAGGAAGCGGAGGATTTCGCCCAGTTGCCGATCGAACCGCTCGATCTCGAAGTAGTAGTCCAATATGTCGCTGCGGACTTCCGGCGCGTCGGGCAGGAACGGAGGTACGGCGACGTTGTCGAGGCGGAGGCCGCTGGCCAGGCCGGAGCCCTTCTCGTAGCGGCGGTGAGGGTCCGTGCTGCCGAACCAAAAGCAGAACGGAGCTCCGTCGGGCCGGGCCTCGTGGAACACGCGGAAGTCAGCGTACCGGGGCCCCGCGGGATTGCGGGAGCGGTCTCCCGCTTCCAATCTGCCCGGCCCCCATCCCTTGCGCGTGAATCCGACGTGATAGCCGGCCGCTTCTAGCAGGTCCGGGTAGGTCTCGAACTTGGCCGGCAGCGAGCTCCAGAGGTTGACGCCCTCTTCAAGGCGATAGCAGTCCTGCCCCGTCAGGATGGCACCGCGCGAAGGCGTGCAGGAAGGCGAGCTGCAAAAGGCGTGGGAAAAGCGGACTCCCTCGGCGGCGATCCGGTCGAAAACGGGCGTGCGCACGACAGGGTCGCCGGAAGCGCCGGTGTGGGCGAAGGACTGGTCGTCGGATATCGCGACCAGGATGTTTGGGCGCGGCGAAGCGCCCGGCAGGCTCTTCGCGAGCGCCGCACCGACGCCCGCGACGAGGAAGTCGCGACGGGGAATCGCGGCCGGTCGCGGGCCGCTCGTCGATGCCGGGCAGGCAGGCGACACTCTACTGACTGACGATCTCAACCAAGCCGCCGGACTTCGCGGCTGTCATGCGCATCCCCGCGCCGACCGTGCGCCGCGCCAGCTCGTCGATCTTCCACTCAGTGGCGCCCTTCACGTCACTCCGAAGGGTATTCGCAATGGGCTCGGTCCACTTCTCCGCGATTGCCCCCGCACCGAGCACGACACCCATCACGGGCCCGACATCGCCCGCGTTCGTGTCCGTGTCCCAGCCCGCCATCACGGCGATCGAGACCGTCCTGTCGAAATCTCCCTCGCCGTAGAGCAGAGCCAAGGCGTTGACCGCATTGTTCGGAAACACTCGCCGCATCTTCTCGGAGCCCTCCGGCGCCCACTTCTCGTCGATGCGCGCGTGGGTTTCCTCCCAATCGCCGGGCACCTGCCGGTGCCACTCCATGACATCTCGGATGCAGCTAGCGTAGTCGCAGTCCGAAGGGATCGCATCGAGTCCCGCCTCCAAGAGCCTGACCGGATCGGACTCGAAGAAGGCCTCGGCGGTCAGCGCCGCCATGAACATCTCGCCGTAGACGCCGTCCGTATGGAAGGCGACCTCGGCATCGATGCGCCCGTATTCGGCAGCCGCGGCGGCGTTCCCGGGCAGCAGGTAGCCCCAGAACTCCCCCTTCATCTGGCCTCCCATGAACTCCCCAAACTCGTGCCGGCCTGACTCGGGAGGCTTGACTCCGTCCTTCAGGAGCCTCTCAGCCACGCGCACGGCCCGTCCGCAGTTCCGCGCCTCGAAGACGGAGAACGACGCGAGCCACTGGTCGGCGATGTCCTGGCTCGTGATCTCGGGACCCTTTTCCTCGATCAGCAGGAGATTCGCAATCTGATAGAGCGAGTCATCGTCAGGGCCGAAACCGGCAGGGCCCCAGTTGTCCGCCGTGTACGACGCCCTGCCGCCGCGAGCCCGCTGCGGCGGACGCGTCTTGATGTAGTCGCTCAACGGCCACTGCCCCAACCCCTCGAGGTAGGGCTTGAGGTCCCGCTTGTGCATCCCCTCGACGCTCATGCCCAAGGCGCCTCCGACCGCCGCGCCCAGCCACGCACCGCGGACCTTGTCGTAGTACTCGTGAGCCGTGAGCGAGCGGACCGACTGGCTGTGCTCGCCGACCTGAGTCGACTGGTCGGCGCCCCCGCACGAGGCGAGCAGCGCGGCAATCAAGCACGCCCCTGAAACCACCCTTGTTAGACGCATTCCCATGTCCTCCTAGCGGCGGCGATCCAATATGCCGGTGCTACCTTCTGCGAATCGAGACAGCGGTCGCGCCACGGGATGTCTGGCCGCGACCGCCGGGCACAGGGTAGCACGTCCTCGCGAACGCCGCGATCCACGGCATCCGCGAGTGGTCTAGCCCCCAGGCCCCGACCCTTCCGACATGGGCAGGGCCCCTCCGCCAGTCCGTTGAGTTCCGGTGCGATGCAAGCGCCTCGCGTCTGCCGCGCCGCGCCGGAGAGACCGATGACAGCATTCCCACACCGGCGAATCGCGGAAGCAATCGGCGGCACGATGCTCTCCGGCGCGATTCGGTGCGCGGTCGGCCAGCCTGCCCCGAACGCCAAGAACAATTCCGTATCGCAGGGACGCCGATTGGTGCGAGCTGCCGGCTGGCGCGCATAGAGGCGCCGCGGTCGGGATCGTCCCGGACGGACTCGGGGCCGACTGGCTCCTCCATCAATCCGAGCCGCCATTCGTCAAGCTCGATTCCGCGGGTTGTGCCTTGAGGCTTTCGGCGAGGGGAGGTTCGCCCACATGCATGGATTCTGCATGGACCGCGACGGCAGCTTCGAGACCGACGACAGCGGACCGTTCAGGAACGACCCGCCGCTGGCCGGAGAGGCTACCAGTTCTTCAAGCTCAGCCCGCAGGGCGAGCTGCTGCTTGCGCTGGCAATGGCCGGCACCTCGCGGGCAGGCCGGGATAGATTCGTCGCTCCGACCGCCGGCGCGACGGGCTAGAGCGGCGACATCTTCGGTGCAGACGGACATTTCCCGCGCCCGTCCGCGAGCCAGCAGGACTGCGACCGAATCGTCCGCTTGACCGCTGACGGGCGTTGCGTCGACTCGCGGGGCCGCGCATGTTCGGGCCACGAGGACCGCGATGATCCTCGCGCGCTGGCATTCGACTCGCGCGACCGACTCTTCGTGGCTGACCGGGACGACGATCGGGAACAGGTCTTCGACAGGGAGCTGCGCTTGGTGGACCATCGGAGGCGCTTCGGAAGGCGGAGCGGGATTGCGGTAGCTGCCGACGACATGCGTTACGTGTCGGACCCGGCAAGCGCATCGCAGGGGCCGTGCGCGACCCGTGCTGGAAGAACGGCATCCGGGTCGGGAGCGCAACGAACGGCTCTCTCTTGGCACTCGTCGACGGCACGGAGCCAGAACGGCTGGGTGCGGACGGCGCGGGAAGCTGTTCGCCGGCCTGACCCGCGCCCCCCGAGGCGGGCCGCCACTGATTCAGAAATGGGTCCGGGAATAGGGCCTCCGCGCCAGCCCGATTCGAGCGGCCCCGCGCCACGAGTCCGTTGGAGACCGTTGCGCACCAAGCCTAGCGACGGGCGCGGCGGGAGCCGTCTCTCGCGCCTGCCGGAAGGAGGCGGCGATCGCAAGGCGTCGCGAACGATGCGCAGAGCGATCGAACGCAGAACGAATGGTAATCTGACGAATTCATACGGAGACATTGTCGAAAATTCTTGGTTCAGAGGGGTCTCAGCAATTCCGTGAATGGGCCCGATAGAAACCATTCATCAGGAGTCGGTCGACACCCGGCCCGGACGTTTGCCAAACTGAATTCAGGTCCTGTCCGGGCGCAAGGCCCGCGCGAAGCGCGGGAATCCCGATGAAGGTTGCCGTACCCACAGAGTCTCGCCACGGCGAGCGGCGAGTAGCGCTTGTCCCGAAGGATGCGGCGGCGTTGCGTAAGCAGGGCGCGGAAGTCGTCGTCGAGGAAGGCGCGGGATCCGCAGCCTACATTCCGGACGCCGGCTACGCGGCGGCCGGGGCCGCGGTATCGAGCCGCGGCATGGCGCTCGACGGTGCGGACTTGGTCATCACGGTCAACGGCCTCGCGCTCGCCGACGCCGAGCGTCTCAAGCCGTCCGCCGCCCTCGTCGGCTTCATCGCCCCGATGGACGATCCCGCTGGGATGGGCGCGCTGGCGAGCCGCGGCATCGCGCTGCTGTCGGCCGAGCTGATCCCGCGCATCACTCGCGCGCAAGCGATGGACGCCCTGAGTTCCATGGCGATGATCGCCGGCTACAAGGCGGTGCTGCGCGCGGCCGAGCACGCGCCGTGCCTGTTTCCCCTGATGATGACCGCGGCCGGAACCCTCACCCCCGCTCGCGTGCTCGTCATCGGCGCCGGGGTCGCTGGCCTGCAGGCCATCGCGACGGCGCGACGCCTAGGCGCTCGGGTGGAAGGGTACGATATCCGGCCGGAGGTCAAGGAGCAGGTGGAGAGCCTCGGGGCTTCCTTCGTGGAACTCGACGTGGGCATGGAGCGCGCAACCGGAAGCGGCGGGTACGCCGCCGAGCAATCCAAGGAGTACTACCGCCGGCAGCAGGAGGCATTGGGGCAGCATCTCTCCGCCGTGGACGTGATCGTCACGACGGCAGCGGTCCCGGGCCGCAAGGCACCGATGCTATTGCCCCGGGAGATCACCGACCGCCTCAGGCCGGGCACGGTGATCGTCGATTTGGCGGCCGAGCGCGGCGGGAACTGCGCCCTGACGGTGCCTGGCGAGGTCGTCGTGCGCGACGGCGTGACAGTCGACGGCCCGGTCAACCTCCCCTCGACGGTCCCTGCTCACGCCAGCCAGATGTACTCGAAGAACATGCTGAACCTGGCCTCCCTGCTCATCGACAACGGGGAGCTGCTGATCGATCTCGAGGACGAGGTCGTGCGCGGCGCTCTGGTCGCGAGCGGAGGGGCGGTCGTTCACCCCCAAGTCAAGAGCGCGCTGGACGCTCTCGGCAGGCCGGCGTAGCGGAGCGCCCGATGGAAGCCTTCCTTGTCTCGATCACTGTGTTCGCCCTCGCCGTGTTCGTCGGGTTCGAAATCATCACCAAGATCCCGTCCACCCTGCACACTCCCCTGATGTCGGGGTCCAATGCCATCTCCGGGATCACGATTGTCGGGGCGCTGGTCGCGGCCGGAGCCGGGGAGAGCGACGCCGCCAAGTACCTCGGCTGCGGCGCTGTCGTCCTCGCGACAGTGAATGTCGTGGGCGGCTTTCTGATCACCAACCGCATGCTGGCCATGTTCCGGCGCAAGAAGCAGGGCCGACCATGAACGCGAACTGGATCAACGCGGCCTACCTAGCGGCCGCGGTGCTGTTCATACTCGGACTCAAGGGTCTGACGTCGCCGCGCACCGCCGTGCGGGGCAACCTGCTCGGCGCCTTCGGCATGCTCGCTGCGGTGCTGGCGACCTTGGTGGACCGGCAAGTCGTCAGCTTCGAGGTGATCGCTCTCGGGCTCGCCCTCGGAACCGCGATCGGTGTCGTCTGGGCCGTGAAGGTGCAGATGACCGACATGCCGCAGCTTGTGGCGGCATTCAACGGCTTCGGCGGCGGGGCGTCAGCGCTGGTCGCGGCGGCGGCCGCGTTCATGCCGCAGGCCTCGGCCACCGTTCCCGCGATCCAGCTGCACGTCTCCGTCGCGCTTTCGGCGTTCATCGGATCCGCCACGCTCAGCGGCAGCCTCGTCGCGTGGGCGAAGCTCCAGGGCGTCCTCCGCTTGCAGCCGCGCGGCCTGGGAATCCAGATTCTCGGATCCGGCTCGGCGCTCGCGGGCGTCGCCCTAGGGGCGCTGTACGTGCTCGACAGCGACCTCCTCTGGGCGTTCGCGGGGCTGTGCGCGGCGGCGCTGGTGTACGGCCTGCTGCTGACCGTCGCCGTCGGCGGCGCCGACATGCCTGTGGTGATCGCGCTGTTGAATTCGTGCTCCGGCCTAGCGGCCGCCGCCACGGGCTTCGTGCTCGGCAACAACGTCCTGATCATTGCGGGCTCGCTGGTCGGAGCCTCGGGCTTCATCCTGACGCAAATCATGTGCAAGGCGATGAACCGGTCGCTGTGGGACGTGCTGCGCGGGGACTTGGGCGCGGCCGCCGCCAGCGGCCCGGAGGAGGACATCTATTCCGGGCGCGTCAAGAGCGCCGGAGCCGAGGAAGCGGCGCTGCTCTTCGACGGGGCCCGCATCGTCACCGTCGTGCCGGGGTACGGGATGGCCGTGGCCCAGGCCCAGCATGCCGTGCGCGACTTCGCCAGCCTGCTCGAGTCGCGCGGCGCGGAGGTCCGCTACGCCATCCATCCCGTCGCCGGCAGGATGCCCGGCCACATGAACGTGCTGCTGGCGGAGGCCGACGTGCCCTACGACCGGCTGTACGACATGGACTCGATCAACCCTCTCTTCGCCGAGAGCGACGTGACGGTCATCCTCGGAGCCAACGACGTGGTCAACCCGTCCGCCCGCGACGAGCCCGGCAGCCCGATCTACGGGATGCCCATCCTCGAAGTCGACAAATCCCAGGTGGTGGTCGTGGTCAAACGCAGCCTGAGTCCCGGTTTCGCCGGGATTCCGAACCCGCTGTTCGCTCACGACAAGACGCTGATGCTCTTCGCCGACGCGAAGAAGGCGCTACAGGACTTGACCAAGGAAGTGCAGAATCCGTAGGCGCCGGGCCCCGGGAGAGCCCCTCGCAGCGTGCCCCTACTTGATGAGGATGAGGTTCCTCTGGGGCTCGTGCAGCGGCCGGGCACCTCGGGAGGTAATCACCACGTCTTCCTCCAAGCCGATGTGGATCTCCCCAACGTCCCCGTAGTCGGCGTAGAGAATCGGCTCGACCGCGAAGGTCTGCCCCTCCTCCAACTTGAGGAAGACGGTGGTGCCGTAGCGCTCGGGCCAGTCCGGGCCCAGCAGCGGGCCCACGTCGTGGACGACGAACCCGATCGCGTGGCCGGTCCCGTGCGGCGGCCCTTCGTATCCGGCGTCCTCCAGCGTCTTGCGGGCGATCGCGTCGATCTCCGTCCCGCTGACTCCCGGCTTCATGGCCTCGATCTGGCGGTCCGCCGCCCGCCGCGTGACGTCCCACATCTTGCGGATCTGCTCCGGAGGCTCCGTCTCCCCGATCCGCAGGACGTACGCGGTGCGCTGAAGGTCCGTAGAATACCCCCGCAGCGTAATGCCGAAATCGATCCGGACCAAGTCGCCGCGCTCGATCAGACGGTCGCTCGGCTCGGCGTGGCCGCGGGAGGGCCCGGTCACGACGCTGATGAAAGGGACGGTTGCGCCGACCATTGCAGTGCGGCTCCGCAGGTACTCTCCGACGTCGCGTTCCGTGGTCACCCCGGGGTTGATCGCCAGCCGCGAGAGCGCATCGCGCATCATGGCGTCGGTGTGTCGGGCGGCCTCCCGCAGCGTCTCGACCTCGCCCTTCAGGCGACGGCCGCGAAACGAGGCTACCAGCGGTTCGGACGAAACGAAGCGGTCGGCGAAGTCCTGTCCGAGGACCTCCTCGAGGTAGGCCCTCATCCCCGCCGTCAGGCCGTCGGCGATCGGCATGTCGCGCGACGTGTTAACCGCGATGCGGGCCGGGTCGAGGTCGTCTGCGAACCTTCTGAGGTGAGGCTTGATGCCCTCGCGCTTGTAGCCGATCACCTCGTCGTAGATGCCGGATTCCTCCAGCGGCGTGACGTCGTAGCTGGCCGCGATCGCCGTCTTGCGGAACCGGCCCTTCGCACGATCGAACAAGAGCGCCATGCGGGCCACCGCGTCGCCTCCGGCCAGATCCGCGGCGAGCGGGTCCCGGGACTCCTCCCTGGTGAACACGAGCCACAGGTCGATCCCGTGGGTCTCCATCGCGACCGGCAGGAGCCGGTCCACCCGCTCCCGCAGCACGGAGATATCGGCGCCCCACACCGGATAGGCGAGAGCTAGCGCAAGAAGGGCCTTGAGACGTGGCATCGGTTTCCATGCCGCCCGCCGGGCGGCGCCCCGAAGGACGCCCCAGCAGCCCCCGGCAGCAGCCGGTCGGCGCTGGCGCTCGGCTAACCTAACATGATGCCTTCGTTGGCCGCAAGGGACCGGTCCTGCATCTGGCATCCGTTCACCCAGATGAAGACCGCTCCCGACCCTCTGCCGGTGGTTGCGGGGGACGGCCCGTTCCTAGTCACGGAGGACGGAAGGCGCGTCCTCGACGGCATCTCGTCGTGGTGGGTCAATGTCCACGGGCACTGCAATCCCCGAGTCGGCAGGGCCATCGCGGCCCAGGCGAGCCGTCTCGAGCACGTGATGTTCGCTGGCTGCACGCACCCGCCGGCTGTCGAGCTGGCCGAGCGGCTGCTCGAGCGGCTGCCGGTGAGTCCCGGCCGCGTCTTCTACTCCGACAACGGCTCGACGGCGGTCGAAGTCGCTCTGAAGATGGCCTACCAGTACTGGACGAACCGGGGCGAGGACCGCCGGCGCACGTTCCTGGCGCTCGAACACGCCTACCACGGCGACACGGTGGGAGCGATGTCCGCCAGTCACGGCTCCCTGTTCACCGCCAGCTACGCGCCGCTGCTATTCCGCGTGGAGCGGGCTCGGGTCCCTTCCGACTACCTCGCGTCGATGGTTCCGGAGCGCGACGGCAGCGCGACCGGGGAACTGACGGACATCCGCGCACTGCTGGAGCGCCGCGCCGCGGACATCGCCGCCGTGATCATCGAGCCGATGCTGCAGGCGGCCGGCGGAATGCGCGTGTGGAAGCCGGAGTTCCTGCGGCACCTGAGGGCGCTCTGCGACGAGTTTGGGCTGCTGCTGATCGCCGACGAGGTCATGACCGGGTTCGGACGGACCGGCCCGATGTTCGCCTGCGAGCACGGCCCGGTCGAGCCGGACCTGATCTGCCTTTCCAAGGGTCTCACCTGCGGTTACCTGCCGCTGGCGGTCACGGTTGCGTCCGAGCGGGTGTACGACGCCTTCCTCAGCGACGATCGTCGCAAGACGTTCTTCCACGGGCACTCCTTCACCGCCAACCCGCTCGGCTGCGCCGCCGCCCTCGCGGGGCTGGACATCTTCGAGCAGGACGGCGTGCTCGGCAGGATTCAGGAGATTGAGGCGAGGATGCGGTCGCGGCTGGAGGCCTTCGCGGAGCTCGACTACGTTCGGGACGTCCGCCACATCGGCGACGTGGCGATCGTGGAGTTCGAGACCGGCGGCGAGGGCTACCTCTCGGCATTGGGCCCGCGCATGGGGGCCGAGTTTCTCAAGCGCGACCTGCTGCTGCGGCCCTACGGCGACTTGGTGTACTTCATGCCGCCCTACGTGATCAGCGACCGGCAGATCGACTGGGTCTTCGACCAGATCGAGGAGGTCGCGCGAACGCTCTTGAGCGACGGTCGCTGACGGCGCGGCAGGGCGGTCAGCCATCATTGCCGCCAAGGGCATGGCGGAAGAGCGCGAGGCGATGGCCTCCGATCCTGACTACCCGGACCTTGGCAAGGGAGCCGTAGCTCTCCGCGAGCTCCACCAGACCGCCGTGCTGGGCGATCACCCACTCGGCCGACCGCTCCGAAAGCAGCTCCAGTGTTTCCGCGTATTCGCGCCGGGCCGCGTACGGGGGCCCGAGAAAGTAGATGTCCGCGCCGACTCCGCGGACCGCCTCCCGCACCGCTGCGACCCGGATCTCTGCACGGTCCTGCGCGCCCAGCGCTTCCAAGTTGCGCCGGATCACCATGGCCGCTCTCGCGTTCGACTCGACAAAGACGGCGCACCGGGCCCCCCGGCTGAGGGCCTCTATGCCGACCGCGCCGGTGCCCGCATACAGGTCGGCAAATACCCTGCCCTCGACCTGCCCTTGCAGAATGTCGAAGAGCGTCTCTCGCATGCGGCCGAGCATCGGTCGCGTGCTTGTGCCGGGCAGCGCGGAGAGACGCCTGCGCCGGTAAATGCCCCCGATGACCCGCACCACCTCCGAGCGTATCGCGGAGCGCGGGAGACTCCGCGCGAGCGGCCGGACCCGCTGCACCGGACGCTAGGCGCGTCCCTCGGCGGCCCGCGAGACCGACAGCGCTCCGTGGACGATGCTCTCGACAGCGGACCTGCCCCGCTGGTAGGCCTCCGCCAGGTGCTCCCTCCGCGCGGCCAGGTCCATGTCGGTGCCCTCGCGAAACCAGTGCTCGAGGCCCCGTCCGACGACGTAGGTCCCGGCGAACGCGATGAGGCCCTTCGAGACGAGGCCGCCGCCGGCCGGCACCTTCGACGCGACCTGCCGGGCGAGGGCCCGCCAGCCGAAGGCGGCTCCCACGACCGAGCCGATCTTCAGGGTCTGCCTGTCGTACCCGATCTCGTTGCCGTGAGCCGCTGCCAGCAGGAACGAGAGCCGCACCTGATTCATCGTGAGGAAGGCCGTGTCGGAGGCGAACTCGCCAGCTACCCACGGCAGCACCAGGACGGCCGGCAGGATGTTCGGCAGGGACGTCGCCACGGTGAAGAACGCGTTCTCCTTCGCCACCTTCCAGATCAGTCTCTCGGTCACCAGCGGGCGCAGGCCGGCGAAGTTGCAGGCGAGCGGCAGCCAGTCGTCCTCGTGCTCGTCCAGCAGGGCCGCGGCTGTCGCGCGAGGGTCACTGGAATCGAACGAGTAGAAATGGGGCGGATGAGGCACGCCGCGCTCGGCGAATCCGAAGCCGACCCTGTCGAAGTCCCCTTCCCTCGCGATGCGGACAACCTCGTGCCGGCCGACAGAAGTCGCCTGGGGGCGCAGCAGCTCTCGGATATCGTGAACGCAGCCCTCTCCGGCGGCGAGGACGCCGAACCGGACCGGACGGCGAACTTCGGAACGGACCTCCTCGGGATTGAGGTTCCGGATCGTCGCGCCGATCTGTCGAACGAAGGGAATCAGCACCGGGTCTTATTGTAGCACTCTCCTGATGGGAGGAATGGCAGCCGAGCACGAATGCCAATATGTTGTGCTCGTAGACGCTGGCAATACAAGCCGTAGGTTCATACGGTTGCCTGCAAGGGCAGTCCCGCCAGTCGGCATCCGCGGCATAGGACCGGGCTGACTCCCGGGGTACGGGCGCTCGGAGCGCGGCCCGGACGAGTGCCTCGGTCCGACGGCATTCACCCCGATGGCGTACGGCCGCCTGCGTAGCGGGTGTCGGCGTCGGGGTGGCCCCGTCACTGATATGCTAAGGGCCTAGTTTCGGTCGCGTCGCGGCCGTCCGCAACACGTCGACTCGAGGATCCCACAGATTGACGTCCGGCAGAACCCAAGGTATCCGCCGAGCCGCACGGCCTCGGGACGAGGACGCAACTCCGGAACGCTGCATCCTTGCGGGCTTGGAGATTCGACGGGCGGGAGGCCCGCCGACCGTTCCGCCCCGGCGGTTTACCGCGCAGGAGTCCATCGCCGAGCTTGCGGACCTGGCGGCGGGCGCGGGCGCGGAGGTGCTGGGCCACTGCGTGCAGGTGCGCGAGAGCCCGGTTCCGGCAACGCTGCTCGGTGCCGGAAAGGTCGGGGAGCTGCAAGCCTGGGCAGCCGAGGAGGGCTGCGACTTCGTCCTCTTCGACTGTGACCTCGCGCCGTCCCAGCACAGGAATCTCGAGCGCGAGCTGGAGCGCCCCGTCCTGGACCGCACGCAGCTCATCCTAGACATCTTCGCCCGGCATGCCCGCACGCGGGAAGGCAAGCTGCAGGTCGAACTGGCCCAGCTGGATTACCTGTTGCCGCGGCTGGCCGGCCGCGGCGCCTCGATGTCACGGCTCGGCGGCGGCATCGGGACGCGGGGCCCAGGCGAGACGCAGCTAGAACGCGACCGCCGCAAGATCCGCAAGCGCATGGTCAAGCTCCGCTCGGATCTCGAGAGGGTGCGCTCGACGCGCCGCCAGCAGAGGTCCAAGCGGACCTCCGTGCCGGTGCAGACGGTTGCGCTGTGCGGGTACACGAATGCCGGCAAGTCGACGTTGTTCAACGCGCTCACGCGGGCGAGCGTCATGGCCGACTCGCGCATGTTCGCGACGCTGGATCCTACATTGCGGAAGCTGAGACTCCCGTCGAACCGCCTCGCCGTGCTCTCCGATACCGTCGGATTCATCCGCAACCTGCCCCCGGCTCTGATCCAGGCGTTTCGAGCCACGCTTGAGGAACTCACGGAAGCCGCGATGGTCCTACACGTCGTCGACGCGTCCGCCGCCGGCCGGGCGACGTATCGCGAGGAGGTGGATCGTGTGCTCGCGGAACTGGGCGCTCGCGACAAGCCCCAGCTGTTGGTCCTGAACAAGTGCGACCTGCTCGGAGGCGAGGACTGGGAGCGCCAGGTCGATCTGGAGCTCTTCGGAAGCGGCAACTCGGTCGCAGGCTGCGTGGGCGTGTCGGCAAGGACGGGCCAGGGACTGGACAGTCTGCTGGAGGCGATCGACGAGATTCTCGGCAAGGGGCCGGCCGTGCATCGGCGCTACCGCCTGCCGTACGAGGATGGCCGCAGCCTCGCTGTGCTGTACGAGCGGGCCCGGGTCATGCGACGGCATGACGGCGAGGCCGGTGTCGACGTGTCGGTGGAACTGTCGCCGTCGCTCGCGCGACAGCTTGATCAGTACTCGCTCGGGGAGATTTGAACTCGCGTCGGGTGCGACGAATCCCGTCGCTCGAGATCGATGGGTCGGCGCGGCCGTTCGCAAGGAGCCGGTAGTCGCGGCGCGAGGCTAGCCGCGGGACCGGCGCCACGCTCGATGCAGGGCCCCGTTCTCGGAAGGACGGGCCGCGCGTTGACCTAGGTACCGGCGGCAATGCCCCGGCCGGCCTTCCGGCCCATGCGATGTGGCAGCGCCCGGCGCTTCGCCCGGGCGCGAAGGGCGGGGACACCGCAAGGAGCCGGTGCGCTCGAGACGCCGTGGTCCAGCCTAGCGCCCGGGGGTTGCGCGGAACGCGGCGCTCCCGCCGCCGGGCGGCGGTAGCTGCTGATACGCTGGATCTAGACAGTGCGCGGAGGTACCCTCCAGAGCGATCAAACGGGGCGGGAGCCAATTGCAGTGCCAAGCGATGGCGTTGCGCCGGACAGTGCGGCCGGTCCCACCGCGACGGGTCCCCTGCCGTGCGTCCTGCACGGCGGCTGGCTGCCGGACGCGGGGGAGGGGCGCTTCGTCTTCTGGGCGGAGGCTGTCGCAGAGACTCGCGCAGAGGACGGCGAGCATCCGTTCCAAGTGTGCCTCCAGTCTCTCGCTGAGAGGCTGACCGAGGCACTTCAAGCACCTAGGGGGCCTGCGCCCGCGATCCTTCCCCGCACGGAGGGCGCCTGGGCCGTCCTTCCCGGCGACGGCTCGCGACCCGCGCCGTCGCTGGATCTGCAGGCTCTGGTCGACCGCGATCGTGAGGCCTCGAGCTGGGGCGTCTGGCACGTGGCTGCCGTCGAGGTGGAGGACCCGCTGGAGGTCTTGGCGTTATTGGCCTTGGCCGGCCCAGTCGCCGCGGGACACCTGCGCTTGGGCCAGGATCTCCACTTCTGGCGAAACCTCGCGGCGAGCCTCGGCCAGGCGCTTCGCGGGCACGAGTACCTGCCCGCCATCCACGCGCAAGCCAAGCCCCCACAGCCAGCGCCCAGGCGGCGGGGCAGGCGCCGGATGATCTCCGCGCCGCAGGCGGAATTCGAAGTGACCTGGGAGTGGGCCGACTCGGTGCAGTCGGACATCGAAGAGCCCTTTTCCCGGGCGATGCCCCTCGTGTGCCGCTCGCTCTGGCCTGAACCGCCGGAGTTCGTCGGCGGCCGGGCCACGCTGCGCGATCCCCGCGCGCTAGTCCGGCACTTCCTGCAGGCCCAGCTGCAGCTTGCCGTCCGGCAGACGAACTACACGCAGGCCGTGTACAAGCATGTCGAGAATTCGCTCCTGGAGCGCGGCCTGCGTCCGTCCTCCGAAGTCGTGCGCCCGACTTCTCCGCCTCCGCCTGTGGACGAGTCTCTATGGCGGATGTGGCGGCGCTGGCGAGACCGGATTCAGCGATCCTCTAGCCCCGCCCAGGAACTGGTCTGCATGCGGCTCAGCGACCCCACGGCGGACCAAGCGGATTCCTGGCGCCTGGAGTGGCTGCTCAGCTCGCCTGACGATCCATCGATGCTCGTGCCGTTGCGCGAGTTCTGGGAGCCGGGCGGTGGCGGCCGCCCAGAACCGGGTCGGGTCCGGGCGGTCCTCCGGCAGCTCGGCCAAGCGGCGCGGCTCTACGGCAAGCTCTGGGAGGGAATGCGCAGCGAGGTGCCCAGCGAGGTCAGCCTCCTCCGAGACGAGGCGCTCGATTTCCTGCGAGAGCAGGCCCCGATCCTCCAGGGTGCCGGCTTCCGCGTAATCGTGCCGTCCTGGTGGACGGCGACAGGCCAGCGCCGGCTGCGCCTGCGACTCCGAACGACCGGCGGAAGCGGCGGGGAAACCCAAGGCACGGAATCGTCCGGGATGCTCGGCGACCGACGCCCTGTTGGAGTTCGAGCCCCAGGTCGTGCTGGACGGGCAGCCGCTGGCTCGCAGCGAGTGGAAGCAGATCGTCGACACCAAGGAAGGCCTCGTCCAATTGCGCGGGCAGTGGATGGAATTGCGCCGCGACGAGGTCGCCAGTCTCGAGGAGTACTGGGATTCCGGCGGGGCCCTCCAGACGAGCACGCTGTCCGAGCTTCTGCAGGCCCGGGCGCGGGAGGACGGCGCCCAGGTCGAGGTCGTCCTCGAAGGCGATGCGCGCCAGATCCTCGCCGGCCTGCTGGAGCCCGACAGGCTCGAAATCCTAGAGCAGCCGCCCGCTTTCGCCGGCACCCTGCGCACATACCAGGTGCGAGGCTATTCGTGGCTGACGTATCTGGAGCGCCTCGGTCTCGGTGCCTGCCTCGCCGACGACATGGGACTTGGCAAGACGATCCAAGTATTGGCCGCGATCCTCGGGGACAAGACCCGGAACCCGGAGGCCGGACCCACCTTGCTGGTCGCTCCAACGTCGGTCCTCGGGAACTGGCAGAGGGAAGCCCGGCGGTTCGCCCCGGGCCTGGTCACCTACATCCACCACGGGCCTCAGCGCCCCAAGAGCAAGGCGGCCCTGGCGAGCGCGGTCCGTGGCAGCGATCTCGTGATCGCCTCGTTCGGCGTGGCTAGGCTGGACGCGGCCGTGCTCAGGCGGATGCGGTGGCACCGGCTGGTGGTCGACGAGTCGCAGAACATCAAGAATCCCACCGCCGCGATCACCAAGGCCATTCGCGGGATCAAGGCCGACCGCCGCATCGCGCTCACCGGCACGCCGGTCGAGAACCGCCTGCTGGACTTGTGGTCGCTCTTCAGCTTCCTCAATCCCGGGTATCTCGGCACGATCAGCGAGTTCCGCAAGACGATCGAGCGCCCGATCATGCGCGAGAAGGACCGCGGCGCTAGCGAACGGCTACGCGGATTGGTGCGGCCGTTCATCCTGCGGCGCATGAAGACCAACAAGGAGATCATCCGGGACCTGCCCGAAAAGGTCGAGCGGAACTCCCTCTGCAACCTGACGCCGGAGCAGGCTGCGCTGTACGAGGCCGTTGTCAAGGACTTGGATGCGCAGCTGCGGGGCGAGGATGGAATCGCCCGGCAGGGCGTAGTGCTCACCACTCTGATGCGCCTGAAGCAGATCTGCAACCACCCGGCGCAGTTCCTGCAGGACGGCACCGAATTCGCACCAGCGCGCTCACACAAGCTCGCCCGCGTCTGCGAGATGCTCGAGGAAGTCGAGGCGGAAGGAGAAAGCGCCCTGGTGTTCACCCAGTTCTCCGAAGTCGGCAAGGCGCTCGAGCGGCTGTTCCGCTCGCGATTCGGGGGTGCGGTCTACTACCTGCACGGCGGCACCCCGCGGGCGCTGCGGGAGCACATGGTGCAGGAGTTCCAGAACCCCGACATGGATCGGGCGGTGTTCGTGCTCTCGCTGCGGGCCGGCGGCACGGGCATCACGTTGACCCGAGCCAATCACGTGATTCACTTCGATCGCTGGTGGAATCCCGCCGTGGAGAACCAAGCCACCGACCGGGCATACCGCATCGGGCAGGAGAGGACAGTCTTCGTTCACAAGATGGTCACCATGGGGACGCTCGAGGAGCGGATCGACGAACTCATCGAATCGAAGAAGCAGCTGGCCGAGGACGTCGTCGGAACGGACGAGTCGTGGCTGGCGAGCCTGGACAACGACACGCTCCGGGCGCTGGTCGCGCTGGACCGCTCCGAGGCTGTGGTGGGCTGAGCGGGACGGCAGGGGCATGGCGAACCGGGGCAAGACTTGGTAGGGCCAGAAGTTTCTCGGAGCGCTCGAGACATTCATGGAGCCGGGGCGGCTGGCGAGGGGCCGCAGCTACGCGCGCGCGCATCGGCGCGCAGCCTTCGGCATGAAGGCTGGCAGGATCACCGCCACGATCAAGGGGAACATCAGCGCCTACTTCGGCGTGCACGAGACGCCCTACTACGAGGTGGCGATCGAGTTTGAGCGAATCCCCGCGCAGCGCTGGAAGGGCATCCTCGAGCGCTTGGGCACGAACGCCGACTGGGTGACGCACCTGATTCTCGGCGAGGTGCCGCCAACGATTGAGGATGCTCTCGACGGATCCAAGGTCAAGCTGCTGCCCCGGATGCGAGAGGACCTGCATGCGTCCTGCTCTTGCCCGGACTTCGCGAACCCATGCAAGCACGTGGCTGGCGTCTACTACCACGTGGCCGCCCTGTTGGACCGTGACCCGCTGCTGCTGTTCGAACTCCGCGGGATGAATCGCAAGAAACTGATGGCCTCGCTGAAGAAGTCCCAGTTCGGGGCCGCCCTGCTCGAGCCAGGTGCGGAGAGCGATCCGAGTCTCGAAGCGGCGCTCCGAGAGCCCCGGCTGCCGGATGTCGGCGCGGTCGCGGAGCATGCCGCGCCGGACGATCTGCGGGCCTTCTGGCGCGGGACCCCACTGCCGAGGGCGGTGACCGCCGAGCGGCCGCCGCCCCCGGTGCCTGCTCTTCTGCTGAGACGCGAGGGAGACTACCCGGAATTCTGGGATCGGCACAATTCGTTCATCGAAGCGATGACGGAGATCTACGAACGAGTCGCGAAGCGCTTCCCCGCCCGCAACCTGCGGTAGCGGGCGGGCCGGCAGACGCCGGCTCTCACGCTCTCCGGCTCGGCTAGGCGCACAGAGGCGGCCGACGGCGGGCCCAAGGCCGGGCCGCTTCCAATTGCGACGCCAGCCGGAACAGCGTCGCTTCGTCGCCGAAGCGGGCTGTGAACTGCACTCCGACAGGCAGTCCGTCCTGCCAGTAGAGCGGCAGCGAGATCGCTGGCTGACCGGTGGCGTTCGCAAGCTGCGTGAAGGGCGCGAATTCCCTCACCCGCCTCCCGTAGGGTCGCACGTCGGCTTCGCCCTCGGCTGGATGTAGCCGGCCGATCCGCGGCGGCGGAGCGGCCAGGGTCGGCGTCAAGGAGACATCGAACGTCTCGTAGAAGCGCGCGACACGACGGCTGGTCGCTTGGATGCTCGCGACAGCCGCGACGTAGTCCGCCGCGCTGTGCTCGGCGCCCCTAGCGCCGTACTCCAGCGTGGCCCGCTCGCAGTGCGCCTCGGTCAGCTCGCAGCCCAGCGCGTCCGCCATGCTCGCCAGATTGGCGGCGAGATTCGAGAACCAAACGGTCGTGAACGCGACGCGGAACGCGCGGTCGTCATACTCCGGGGCGGCTTCCTCGACATCGTGCCCCAATTCCTCGAGTAGCGACGCCGTCGAATCCACCGCCGTCTTGCAGGCCGCGTGGACTGGCCCTCCGGATGGGGAGGCCGCCGAGAAGGCGACGCGGAGCCTGCCGGGAGCGGCCTGCGTCTCGTCAAGGAACGGACGCAGTTTGGGAGGGGCCCAGTACGGATCGCCTGGGTCCGGGCCTTCCGTCGCGTCGAGAAGGGCCGCGCTGTCCCTCACCGAGAGGGCAACGGCGTGCTCGACCACGAGCCCGTTCATCACGTCCCCGGCGTCCGGGCCGAGAGGCGACCTCCCGCGCGTGGGCTTGAGGCCTACCAACCCGCAGCACGCAGCCGGAATCCGAATCGATCCCCCCCCGTCGCTCGCGTGCGCCATCGGCACTGCCCTAGCCGCCACGGCAGCCGCCGCACCCCCGCTCGAGCCGCCCGGCGTTCGGCCCAGATCCCAGGGATTGCGGGTCGGGCCGAAGGCATGGGGCTCGGTCGTGGCAGTCAGCCCGAACTCGGGCGTGTTCGTCTTTCCTACGCAGATCAGGCCGGCCCGTTTGTGCCGCGAAACGATCTCGCTGTCGTAGCGCGCTCGGGACGCGCCAAGCAGGCGGTTGCCTTCGGAAGTGGGAACGCCCGCGTAGCGCGCGCGGAGGTCCTTGAGCAGAAAGGGAACGCCCGCGAACGGGGTCGCGGGCAGCGCCCGCGCCGCTTCCGCCCTTGCGATCTCGAACATGGGCGTGACGACCGCGTTGACGTCGCCATTGGTGCGCTCGATGGCGTCGATCGCGGCATCGACTAGCTCGACTGCCGACACCTCCCCGCGCCGCACCATCCCGGCTAGGCCGAAAGCGTCTTGATCCAAATCCCGGATTTGCACAGGCATCGTCTTACATGGTATTGGCGATCCGCCGTACGTCGGCCAGGGAATCCGGCAGCCCGACTCTCGCGGGCCAGCCGGCCCGGCACCCGCGAGCGCACTCAACGCAGTCGGCGGCGGAACGCGATCACGCAGGCGACCGAGGCCGCCCCGCTCGCCGCCAGCCCGGCCAGCGCGTCAACTGCGTAGTGATACCGCCCGTACACCGTCGCGACCGCGATGCCGACGGCGACGAGGGTCAATGCGACTCCGTAGCGCTTGAGGCGCGGGAGGGCGTGAAGCAGCCCGAAACCCACGCCGAACGCCGACGAGACGTGACCGCTGGGGAAAACGCTCGTATGAATCCCGGCTCCCCCGAGGATCCACCAGTTGAAGCGCCGGAAGACCGTGTCGTAATTCCCTACCAAGTCGCCGGGAAACAGCGTCCGGGGAGTCTCCGAGGGAAAGTACGGGTACAGCGCGTAGGATGCGACCGCAGACGCCGCGAAGAACGCCAGCAAATGGTCTGCGCGATCCATGCGGCCAAGCGCCCAGAGAATGGCCAAGCCCGCCGGGGCGACGACATATGTCAAGAGGTACAGCAGTTCCAGTGCTCCCGGAATGACCGGGCCCAGCGACTCGATGGCCGCTTGGAGCCTCCACTCGGAGAGCAGCAGGCGGTCCCAGCGAACCCAAGCCGCCTCCAAGGCACGGTCTGATTGCGGCTGCGCGAACCAGCCGATCTGTCTGTAGGCGAGCAGGACGCCGGCAATCGGCAGCCCATCTCGCACTAGGGTTGGCAGGCGCGCCGCGCTCGAGCGGCCGAACCAGTGGAGGGTCGCGAGCGCACCGGCACTCGCGCACAGGACCATAAGCCGTGCGCCCCCTGCCAGCGACAGGACGAACGCTAGAGCCAGCGTATAAGCGAAGTAGCCCGCAAGGACCCACTCGGCGATCCGAGGCCTGTTCGCCGATCCGGATGGGCCCACCGGGAACCAGAGTACTACGGGCCTGCGAATCGCGTCGAAACCGAGCAGCGGGCACCTCGGAGCATCGCAGGAAGACCACCTGCTGCCCGGTGCATCCCGCCCAGATGCGGAAATGAACACCAGCGCATCCGGCTTCAATCTGAGGTAGTTGACGGCGGAACGGGCGTCACGTCGGGGGTAGGGTTCGCGTGTGCGCTGCCAGAGTTTCCGGGACCGGGCCGCTCATGGCTCCCACCTGACGCGACCCGCTGCAAGCTACGCCGCGGCGTCTGCAGCGGCCCCAGGAAGTGGCTCAAGTGCTCAGATGGGGGTAGCCGCGACCCGCTGCCCCGCCAGGCGGACGCGTCCGTCCAAGCTCCTAGCGCAGCGGTACGTGCGGCCGAGCAAGTCGAACGTCTCCGGCACTCCCTCGCAGCGAGCCTACCGGTCCGTCGCACCGAGCCATTCGACGCATTTCGTTCGGCTTCGGGTGCCCGCGTCTGCAGTTCAATGGACGGGACGTATCTGCGCGGGTAGATCTGACCGCGCGGAATCTTGCCGCTTCCCGCCCACAATGGGTTCCGTGCGCCTCGGCCCGCGCAAGCCCAACGTCATCCAAGGGCCATCGGACAGTGCAGGTTGCCGGGACTCCTTCGCGACCGTTGGTCCATCGATCCCATCAACGGCCCAGCGGGCCGCGCGGCCGGGCCTGGACGAGCGACTGTGCAATGGCCACCGACCGCCTGGCAATGGCCGGCGAGCATATGCTGGGATAGCAACGGTACGACGGAATGGCGCACGGACCCGTCCCCGTCAAAGCAGTGGAGCCCGCAGTCCGGTGTCCGGTGGGACTGTTGCCGTGCGTGGTGCCGACCGGTCCGGCTCCTCAGTTGCAGAAGCAGAAGTGGCATTATTCGCCGATCCAGAAGAATACAAGCCGAAAAACCTCAATTCTCGCTTGCACAGCAGAGAATGTCACCACATAGGAGGACCAAGCAGCCCTATCCGCCTTCACGCAATTGCGCCATTCGGTGAGTCCAGACTTGAACTTCGTGTCGATGAGAGTCAGAAACTGAGCCTGTCATTGGATTTACAATTGTGACAATATACTTATTTGATTTATCGACATATCTAGAGATATATTCTGAGGATATAATCTTCAATTTCCCATCATCATCTAAGGTGATCAATGAAGAATATTGATCCACTGTGCAGGCCAAATACACGGATAAAAATCTCATATTAACCTGATCTACTGAGGGGCGCAAAAGTCTTCCTGATTACCAACGAACGTCAGCCGAGGATATGCTATACTGAAGGAGGTCGGAAATCTCTGACAGGAAAGGGGATAGCAGCTGAAACGCAATCGCGTGCAATTGCAGAAGGGACTCAGCCCGGGCAAGTTCCTGCAGCGCTACGGCAGCGAGGGGCCATGCGAGCACGCCGTCTTCAACGCCCGCTGGCCGGACGGCGGCCGGACGGCTTCCGCTGCCCGGAGTGCGGCTCCCGGCGGCACTGCCGCATCCGCTCCCGCAAGCTCCGGCAGTGCCATGCCTGCCACCGCCGGACCTCCCTCGTCGCCGGCACGATCTTCGCCGCCACCAAGCTGCCGCTGACCGTCTGGTTCCTGGCGATCCACCTGCTGACGCAGGGCCAGCACGGCGTTTCGTCGCTGGAACTGGCGCGGCAGCTGGGGGTCAGCCGGAACACGGCCTGGAAGACACGGCTTGGAATGTGCAGCACAAGCTCCTGCAAGTGCTGAAGGAGCGCGACGAGCGCGTGCCGCCGGGCGGCATCGTACAGGTGGACGATGCCTACTGGGGCCTACTGGGGCGGGGAGCGGACCGGTGGCAAGCGCGGGCGCGGCGCGGCGGGCAAGACGCCGTTGGTCGCCGCCGTGCAGGTCACCGCCGCCGGCAAGGATGCGCCTGAGCAGCGTGGCGGGCTTGCGCAAGAAGACGCTGGCAGCGTGGGCCGGGCGGCACCTGCAGCCCGGCACGGAGGTGCATTCCGACGGCCCGGCCTGCTTCCGGGGCGTGGCCGGCGCCGGCTGCGAGCACGTGCCGACCGTCACCGGAGGCGGGCAGCGGAGCTGCGGGGATTTCCGCTTCGTCCGGGTCAACGTCCGGGTCAACACGATGCTGGCGCACGTCAAGCAGTCCCTGGCGGGAACCTGCCATGCGCTCGACGGCAAGCACCTGCCGCGGTACCTCGCCGAGTTCCGCTACCGCTTCAACCGCCGCTACGATCTGGAGGCGCTGGTCCCCCGCCTGCTCCACGCCTCCGTGCGCACCCCGCCCAGGCCTTGCCGCCTCCTAACCTTGGCCGAGTCTTGTGGGTAATCAGGCGCCCATTCAACTCCGAAGTGCGACACGCGGGTAAGGGGCGGTGGGCTGGGATACTAGGACCACAGTAGCAGATCCAGCGGCGCCGGACAAGCCGCTGCCGGGCCGCAGCGACCGCAGCAAGGCCCGGAGGGTCGAATCCGCGCCTGTCCGGGCGCAGCTCCCCCGCGCCCCTGTCCCCGCGGCGGGCTGCCAGCCCTGCCTCAGCCCCGCGGCACCCGCTCCCGCTCCGCCCGGAAGACTTCCTCCGGCGTGCGCCCGCCCGGCACCTTCCGCGGACGCCGGTTCAGGCGGTCCCGCGCCTCCCGCACCCGGGCCGGGTCCACCCGCCGCAGGTCCGTCCCCTGCGGGAAGTACTGCCGCAGCAGCCCGTTGGCAGGCTCGTTCAGCCCGCGCTCCCAGGAGTGGCAGGGCCGCGCGAAGCAGAAGCCCGCCCCCAGCCGCTGCGCCACCTCCCGGTGCCTCCCGGTGCCCCGCGAACTCCTTGCCGTTGTCGGCCGTGAGCGTGTGCGTCACGGCCCCGCTCCCTGCGAGCATCCCTGCGAGCATGGCCGTCATCGCCGCCCCGACCAGCTGCGCCGTGCGCCGGCTAACCGGCTGCACTAGCAGGTACTTAGAGAACCGGTCCACCAGCGTCACCAGCGCCCCGCGGCGCTGCCCGCCGATCACGCTGTCGGCCCCCCGCTCGCCGACGCGCGCCTGCGCTCGCGCCTCCGCCGGGCGCTCCGCGATGTCCGCGCGCCCCGGGATCAGGCCGCGGCCCGCCGTCCGGCCGACCCGCCGCACGCGCTTGCGGCCGCCCTGCCTCAGGTGCCGGTACAGCCGGCCCCCCTGCCGCCGCTCCGCGCGCACCAGCTGGTAGATCCGTTCAGGGCTGATCTCCAGCGCCCCTTCCCGCTTCAGCCGCGCCGCGACCTGCTCCGGGCTCCTGCTCCGGGCTCCAGTCCTGCCGCAGGCAGTCCTCGCTCCGCGTCCGCAGCGCCGACGTCAGCTGGCGCGGCCGGCACGACGCCGCGCGCTCCCGCGCGCTCCCCAAGCTGTAGCTCGCCGCGCGCTCGCCCTCCGCCGGTCGGCCGTTGCGGCTCACTTCCCGGTAGATCGTGGCCCGGTTGCGGCCCGGCTGCCCGGCGATCCTGTCCGCTCCCCAGCCCGCCGCCCGCAGCGTCTCGCTCCGGCAGCGCTCCTCCTGCCTCACGTGCGTGTAGCTCTTCCGCATCCGCCTCCCTGCTCCTTCCAGCACCTACCAGCCTACTGCCGCCACACCACCGCTCGCTGCCCCCCCTCTCCCCTCCCTGCCATCTTGTGGCTCGGCGCGTGTCGCACTTCGGAGTTGCATGGGCGGGACTATTCGTAGCATTTCAGCGAAATCTTTGCCTTGATAGATTGGACTTAATATCTTTTTTACCAAGGGGATACTAGTTTTGTAAGGAAATTATATATCTGAGTGCCGACAACGCCATGTCCGACGAGAACTGCTGTGAGCAGGGAGGTCGGTGTCGAGCTCGGGTCATTCGAGTGCGGCCGCGGCAGGCACAGAGGGGTGGGGTGTGGGATCGTATCTGAATCGAGCCTGCCAGCGGATTGGACGAGGAAGGGACTAGAGAGGCCGCCTCGCCTGCCCCGGTTGCCCCGGTGGAACCCGGTTGGCGGTGGCAGGGCACCCCTTGCAAGCCGCTTGCAGGCCCTGCGAGGGCCGAAGACAGCGGATCCCCGGCGCTCGACGGCCTGCATGGACGGTCCGGGCCGGACCGGGGTCGCGCCGGGGCATTCCGCATCCGGTGCGCCCCTCGCACCGAGCGTGCAGCGCACCGAGCGTGAAGCGCACCGAGCGTGCAGCGCACCGAGCGTGAAGCGCACCGAGCGTGAAGCGCACCGAGCGTGAAGCGCGCGCCTGCAGCGGGCTGCCGCGCTCGGCGCGGCGGGCGCCGCTCGGGCCGCGACCGCGGCCTTGCCGGTCAGCTGCCGGTAGGTCAGCGTCCGGCCGACCAAGCCCCGCGCCATGCGCCGCATCTGTTCCGCCGTTGTTCCGCCGTGTCGCAGTCGCGGTCGTTGCGCCGTCCCGCGAACTCCGTCAGGTAGCGGCCGAGATGACGGACGCTCATCCGGTGATAGGTTCCGTACAGGCCGCGCTTGAACAGGGACCCAAACGATTCGATGCCGTTCGTATGCGCTGCCCCGCGCACGTACTCGCTGCCGGAGCACCGGAGTGCCTGACGGCTTCGTGCGGGAACTCCGCCATGCCGGCGTAGGCCGCCGCCTCGTCGGAGCGGACCTGCACCCCCGGCGCGACGCGGGCGCGCACGAAGCCCTGCAGGTCGCCCTCGGCGGTGTCCGGCAGCGGCCGCGCGGCCGCTGCGTTCGTGGCGCGGTCCCGCGCCCCCGCCACCGGGGTCTTGCCGACGGGCCCGCGCCGGCACGGGCCTTCTTCCTCTCGTGCTTGTTGCGCTCCTTGCCGCCGACGCAGGTCTCGTCCACCTCCACCGGGCCGGCGAACAGGCCCCGATCCCGCTCCCGGCACGCGCGGATGCGGTGCGCCAGGTGCCGGGCCGACTTCCGGCTGATGCCCGGGTCGCGGTGCAGCTTCATGCTCGAGACGCCCTTGATGCCGGTGGCCAGCAGGAACAGGGCGACGGCCCGGGTGCGGTAGCCGAGCTTGGTGTCGGCCGTCACGCTGCCGGTGCGCACGGAAAAGCGCTTGCCGCAGCCGCGGCAACGGTACGGCATCGAAGGGTGGGCCGCGCCGGACTGCACGCTGGAGCCGCGGCAGCGGGGGCACGCGGGACCGTCCGGCCAGCGCATGGAGGCGAACCACTTTTCCGCGGATTCGTCATCGCGGAACATGGCGATCACTTCGATCAATGTGATGCCTTTACGGAACCACTTCCCGGGACCTTGTTTCTTCATTTACGGTATCCCATACTGGAACTATTCTACCAAGAAATACCACAGAATATCAACGGAAATTCGGAAGAAACATGAAATCTTATTATGGCTTGATAATTTTCCGACTTGATTCCCTCGGCACTCAGATATATAATTCCCTTTTGTAACTGGCACTAGATATGGCATGATTTTTTATCATTTATTGGATAATATCTGCACAAATTGGTGGGGATACAGCACCGATAATCCATTCTTGATCTACACTTAGAAGCTTGGAAATATTTGTTGAACCTGTATGTCTAATATCGAATCAGGCCCTGTCTCACTGAACGATTTTCGAGGTGAGGGTGAACCGCCCACGGGATCTCAACCAGCCGTCAGGCGACTGACCTCCATTTGGTAGTCAACGGGGCGCAGTGCCTTAGACGGCCTCCGCGCTACGCGTCTTGGCTTGAGATTGGATTCGCTGGTTCGGGCCTGAGTAGTCGTCGCTACGGGGAAGGTCCTCCGACCGGGTCCGCGACCTTCCCGCGATCCCCTCCGCGTCCCTTGTCATCGCGCGGCAACTCGTCGAGCAACAGCTGGGCCCCGGCTGATCCGAAGTGCTCGAGCTTCGCAACGCGGCGTTGGCGGAGCCGACTCCGCTGGGGCACACGAGCTGGACTGCCTGGACTGCGTGCAGGCGATCCTGCACTGCGAGCGCATCCGCCCGCGCGCGGAGCGCGGCCGGATGCGCGGGTCGACACCCGCCAGGCCACCGTGCCGGTGGCGCGGCGAGCCGGTACCATTCCGTCGAGGCACCAGCCAATGCTAGGGCGCGTGAAGCCGTGGCAGAGCGTGTCCTCGTTGCGGGACATCCTCGACCGGCTCGCGGGCGAGGCGGGCGAGGAATCCAGCGGTTTCAAGCGGGCTGCGTTCTGCTGTCGCCTGCGGAATCCGTCGCGAAGGCCACCGTGGGCGCGCCCAGCCAAGCCGTCCGGAAAAGTGACGCCTGCCGTTCCTTCGTCTGTCCTGGTGACCTGCCCGAGACTGCCGGTTCCTTATCCACGGCTTATACGGGCCGATGCACCGCAGGCCACTGCAATGACCGGGCTGACGCGCAGGCGACCGCCCTCCTCCCGAGCACGAAAGAACAAGACCCGCGCGCCAGCCACTTGCTCCGACGGTTCTCGCTCGTTCATCGAGCGCGTCAGTCGGGAGGACGAACATGCCTCGAAAACATCCTGCCTGTCCAATGGTTGGAGAACGGGCTCATCTACCCGCGAGCCCGCACAAGGAGGCTTGCGATGCCCGCCGGCGTCCTTGCGGAAAGGCCGCGAGCCGCTGGAACGGAGATCTGGTCGCCATGCGCGCCGAATCGAGTCGCAAGCCTTGGAGCGGCAGTGATGCCTTGATCGCGATCAAGTGATACAAATAGTGGGAAATAAAGGACTTATTGCTCGGATGCACGGCAGCCGAGCCGGTCATTGGTAGCAACCGGAACGGCGGCGGGCCGAAGGAATCCTCCCGAGAAATCCCGGCAGCCGGCCTTGCGCTTATATGCTACACTCTGCGTTGGGCGTTGGAAAAATCATGGCTTGGAGGAAGTGCCTGAATCGACGCACCGTACTACGAGGGGCGGGTGCGGCGGTTTCCCTGCCCTACTTGGACGCGATGAGGCCGGCCTTCGGTGCGTCGCGGAAGCTGGCAGCGGATTCGCCGACGCGCTTGGCGTTCGTCTACGTACCGAACGGCGTGATCCAGGAGCATTGGACGCCCGACGCCGAGGGAAACGCCTTCGGGCTCCCGCGCATCCTGAAACCGTTGGAAGCGCGCCGCCAGGACCTGCTCGTCCTCACCGGCCTGACGCACAACACCGGCCGGGCCTTGGGAGACGGTGCCGGCGACCACGCCCGGGCGGCCTCGAGCTTCCTTACGGGCATCCATCCGAAGAAGACCGCCGGGGCGGACATCAAGCTCGGCATCTCGGTTGACCAGGTAGCGGCCAACGCGATCGGGTCCGAGACGCGGTACGCCTCGATGGAACTGGGCATCGAGCCGGGTCGCTTGGCCGGCAACTGTGACTCGGGCTACAGCTGCGCTTACTCCAACAGCATCTCGTGGCGAGGTGAAAAGGCCCCGAATCCGCCGGAGATCGATCCCAGCCTAGTGTTCGACCGGATGTTCGGGGACGTCGAGGCTCCCCTCGACCCGGCGACGCGGGAGCGGAGCCAGCTGCGTCGGCGCAGCGTTCTGGACTACGTGCTAGGGGATGCTTCCCGCCTTCTGCACTCCGTCGGGCCGACCGACCGTCAGAAGCTGGACGAGTACTTCACGAGCGTCCGCGACGTGGAACGTCGCATCGCAGCAGGCGCCTCGAACGGAGACGCGCCGAGGCCCTCGATGGCACGCCCACAAGGCATCCCGGCGGGCTACTCGGCTCATGCCCGCCTGATGTTCGACCTGATGGCGCTGGCATTCCGATCCAACACGACGCGAGTCGCGACGTTCATGATGGGACGGGAGGGCAGCAACCTGACCTACCCCGCCATCGACGTCAGCCGGGCCCACCACGGCATGACGCACCATCGGGGCGATCCATCGAAGATCGAGGACATCGCGAAGGTGAACACTCACCATGTCGAGCAGTTCGCCTACTTCCTCGACAAGCTCGATGCCGTCGAAGACGGCGACGCCCGCCTCCTCGACAACGTCATGGTCGTCTACGGCTCCGGGATTGGTGATGGCAACCGCCACACGCACCACGACCTCCCGGTGCTGCTGGCGGGGAGCGGGAGAGGTACGCTTCATCCGGGCCGGCACGTCCGATACGCGGCCGAGACGCCCATGAACAACCTGTACCTGTCGCTCCTCGACCGGCTCGGCGTGCGAACTGATTCCCTCGGTGACGGGACTGGCACCCTGGACCACCTGGGCGAGATCTGATGTGACCAACCGCGGATTTGAAACGTCGCCCGGGCGGGCGCGAAGGTCGGCATGGAGCGAGATCGCTCCTCGCTATCCCGCGTTGCGACAGGCAACCGAAGTGGAGCGAAGGCCTCCGCCCCGGCAGGTGGCGGAAGTCTCCGACAGCAGGCACCCGCTGGGTGTCGTGCTGCTGGAATTCGGCGGTCCGCGGTCGGCCGAAGACATCCAGCCGTTCCTTGAGAGGAGACTCCTGGACCCGACCATCTTCAGCCTCTCCGTCCCCGAGCCGATGCGGAATTGGCTGGCCCGAAATTTCTCGGCGTGGCGGGCGCGATCAATCCGCACGCAGTACGAAACGATCGGGGGGCAGTCGCCCGTACGGGAGATCCCCCTACTCCAAGCGAAGCTGCTCGAAGCGCAACTCTGCACCATCCTCCCCTGCCGGGTGGTAGTGGCGACGCGCCACGGATCGCCCTCGACCGAGGACGCGATCGAGGCGGTTGAATCGGCGCGTTGCGGGCGGGTTCTCCTGCTCCCGCTCTATCCCCAGTTCTCGCTCGCAACAACCGGCAGCTCCCTCAGGGAATGGACCTTGCGCTGTAGCGCGAGGGGCGTCGCCCTGCCGACTGATCGGATCGAGTCGTACTACTCGTCTCCGGCGTACATCGACGCCGTGGCCGCCCGCATCGGCGAGTCGTTGCGACGGTTCCCGAGCCGCGACTTTCCCCACATCGTCTTTAGCGCTCACGGACTGCCAAGAAAGCTCGTGTTCGAGGGCGACCCCTATCGGACGGAGATCGAGGAGACCGTGCGCCTGGTGAGCCAAAGACTGCCCTCGAACCAAGGGCATACGCTGTGCTACCAGAACGGAGTCGGCCCGCAGAGGTGTCTTCGCCCGAGCCTGCAGGAGACCATCCGGGCCCTGGCGCGCGCGAGCGTCGAATCAGTCCTTGTCGTGCCGATCTCATACGTCTCGGACCACTTTGAGACGTTGATCGAGATCGATATCGAGGCACGTGAAATCGCGAGCGCCTGCGGCATCCGGCAATTCGAGACCATGCGCGCTATCAACGAGAGCCCGCTGTTCATCCGGGCCCTCGCGCAAGAGGTGCTGGCCCGCGTGCGCGGTCCGGAGGGTTCCCATCAGTAGGGGCTATTCGGCACCCGCGATCCCGAGCACCACATTCCACAGAATCTCGACATAGTCTTGGAACGGCTTAACGTAGAGATACTCGTCCTTGCCGTGGATGCCGCTCGCTAGGTCCCACTCGGGCCGGGCTGGGCCGAAGCCGTAAGCCTCGATGCCTGCCGCGCGCAGCTGGGCCGAGTCCGTCGCGCCGGTCGACATGGTCGGAAGGACCGGCACTCCCGGATAGAGCCGCTCCAAGGCGGCCTCGAACGCCGCGAAGGCCGCGCTGGACAGCGGGGAAGGCGCGTGCGGGGTCCGCGTCACGCCGTGAGGCACGAGATCGACCGCGGGTTCCGCCATCACCCGCTTCAGGAGGGTGTAGAGCTTCTCCGGATCGACGCCTGGAAGGGCCCTGATGTCCACGGTAGCCCTGGCCTCCGAGGGGATGACGTTCTTGAGATAGCCCCCTTGGATGATGGTCGGCACGATCGACGTGCGCACCATCGAGTTATAGACCGGGGACAGTTCGAACAGGCGCTCGAATGCCTCGGGGGCCGGGTTGTCGCCAAGCACGGCCCGGAAGACCTCCGCCTTCCCGGGCTCGGATATCTCGGCCAAGCGCCGGAAGTACTCGCGGGTCGTCTCGTTCAGCCGGGGCGGCATCTGGTGGTCGAACAGTCTCGCGACCGCCCGGGCCAAGGCGCCCACGGGGTTGTCCCTAAGGGGAATCGAGCCGTGCCCCGACGTGCCGACGGCTCTCAGGTCGACCCGGGTGGGGGTCTTCTCCGCCGTCTGCACCTCGAACCGGATGTACCGGAGACTGCGGTCGAACACGCCCTTCCCCGCCTCGTTGATCGCGAACTCCGCGTCGATGCTGTCCCTGTGCTCGCCCAGCATGAAATCGATTCCGAGCTTCCCGCCGGCCTCTTCATCCGCGACTCCCAGAAAGATCACGTCCCGATCCAGGGCGGGGCGCTGCCGCTGCAGCTCCAGCAGGACCTGCAGCGAGCCTGCCACGACGCCCTTGTCGTCGGAGGCCCCGCGCGCGAACAGGATGCCGTCTTTGATCTCCCCGCCAAAGGGGTCGAACGACCATTCGTCTCGCTCGACGGCAACGACGTCCAAGTGGCCCAGCAACAGCAGCGGCTCCTTGCTTCCGTTCCCCTCGACCCGGGCGACGACGCTCGCGCGCCCGGCCTGGGCCTCGTAGATCCGGGACGGGATGCCCTCCCGGTCGAGCAGGCCCTTCAGGTAGCGGGCGGCGAGGATCTCGTTGCCAGCCGGCTGGGCCGTCTCGAGCCGCACTAGTTCGACGAGCGTCTCCAGTGCCTCCCGCTTGGCCCGGGGCCAGTCCGGCTCCGCGGCGGCAAGCGCGGTCGCGACGAAGCATCCGATGCAGATTCCAGTCCTCATGCGAACCAGCATACAGGCGCAGGCCTGCCTGGCTGACCGGCCCGGCGACGGGCGCGAGGTGCTATCCTTCGTGGGCGGCCCGTTGAAGGCGCGCCATTGGGGCCGCCGTCAGAGGCCTCCATGAATCTCATTCACCCGCTACGCTGGATCGTTGCGTTCTGCGTCTGCACGCCCCTCCTCGCCCAGCCCGTACTTGAGCAGCTGCATCCTCGCGGAGGCCGCACGGGCACCGCGGTCAGGATCGTGTTGAGCGGCAAGCGCCTGGGCCCGGATCCCCGTCTCCTCAGCCAAGCACCCGTCGTCGCGACGCCCCTGAGCGGACCCTCGGCTGCCGGGCAGATGCCGCCCAGAAAGCTCACGTACTTGCTGGAGGTCCGGAGGGGCGCCCGTCCCGGGGCCTACCCCGTGCGGGTCGAGACTTCCGAAGGGATTTCGAACGCGCTGCTCTTCACGGTCCACGAGTTCCCGCAGGTCACGGAACTCGAGTCGGACCCGGAATCCGAGAGTGACGCTGCGGCAAACGACCTCCCCGAGACCGCCCAGCCTGTTGACGTGCCCGTCACGGTCGAGGGGCGGCTCCAAGGTCCCGAGCGGGACATGTTTCGGATCGAGGCGCGGGAGGGCCAGCGCCTTACCGTGGAAGTGGCAGCGCGCCGGGCCGGGTCGGCCATCGACCCGAACCTCGAGCTGCTCGACGCATCGGGACTCGTCGTGGCCCGCAGCGGCGACGCGCCCGGCTTGGGGCTAGACTCGCGGCTGGCGTTCAAGGTGCCCGACGACAGCGAGTACTTCATCGCGGTGCGCGACGAGCGCTTCAGCACCCAAGACCACGACTTCTACCGGCTGACGATCGGCGAGTACGGTTTCGCCGAGAACGTGTTTCCCCTCGGCTGGACACGCGGCGCGAAAGTCTTGGTGGAGTTTTCCGGCGGCAGCCTGAGCGGCAGCCTGAGCGGCGAGGTCGACCTCGGGCAGCTGTCCGGGCATGGGGGCATGACCTGGGTCCCGGTACCGGGGACGCCGTCAACCGTGCCATTCCTTCTCGGAGACGGCGAGGAGGCTCTCGAAGCGGACAGTGCCGGGGTACTGCGCGAGGGAGTCGTCATGAACGGGCGCATAGCGGCCCCCGGCGAGTCTGACCGCTACAGGATCGCCGTCGCAAGCGGCGAGCGGTGGGCCTTCGAGCTCAGATCCGGAGAACTGCCTAGTTCCGCCCTGTACGGCGTCATGACGATTTCGAGCGAGGAGCAGACGCTCGCCATAGCGGGCGAGCACGCCGGCGACCCGAACCCGTACGTGATCACTTCCACCGGCGAGACCGCCACCTATCCCTTCGTGAACCTGACCGTGCCCCCGGACGTGAACGAGATAACGGTGGCGGTCGAGGACCTGCTCGGGCGAGGCGGCCGCGCCTTCGCCTACCGGCTCGCGGCACGGAAGATGAATCCGGATTTCCTGCTCTCCCTGAACGAACCGTTCGTCAATATCCCGCGCGGGGGATCCGCCGTTGTCACAGTGACGGCCGAGCGCCGGGGATACGAGGGTCCGATTGAGCTCTACCTCGAGAGTACTCCCGACGACATCGAGGTTTCCGGCGGGCACATCGCGCCCCGGTCGACGCTGGGGAATACCCTGCCCCGGTTCGAGTCGGGAAGGCTGACGCTCAGCGCGAAGGCGGGGGCCGAGTTGCGGCGAATCGACCTAGTCGTCAGAGGCCGGGCCGCCGGCGAGGGGCACGAAGGCCTCGACAGGCGCGCGACCGGCCCCGGCCTGCGAGCGGCTGTCAAGGGCGTTAGTCAGGCCGCGGTGACGGCCGAATGGCTCGGCTACGATCTGCCCGCCCGCGTCAATCCCGAGCAGCCCGCGTACCTTGAGTTCCTCACGCCGCGACGACAGCGGCTGGTCCGGGGCGGCAGCGGCCTTGTCGCCAGGTGGGCCTACCATGTGCGCCGCCCCGGGGTGCAGGTCAAGAAAAAGGTCGAGATCCCACGCAACACCGGCAGCCTGCGCCTGCGACGGGTCGGCGACGACGCGCCGGAGTCGGGCGAGTTCCGGATGTTCACGCACGAGAGGACCTCGCTCGGCATGGTGAACTTCAACCTCAGCGCAACTGTGTCGGCGGACGGGCGCGAACAGGCAATCCTGTCCCAGCCGCTCGAAATCGAGGTCGTCGACGGATACGGGCTCGAGGAGCCCGGCGGCCCGCTCGTGGTCGCGGCGGGCGGGGAAGGCGTTTGGGCCGGATCGATCTGGCGCGACCCCGAGTTCCGGCGGGCCGTCACGGTCAGCGCTGTTGACCTGCCCCCGGGGATTCGCTGCGACGCAGCGGAGCTGGACGGCGCCGAGACAGCCTACGAGCTAGGTTGCACAGCCGAGCCGGACGCGAAGGCAGGCGGATACCAAGCCGAAATCCGGGCGCGGTCGCTGCTCTCGGACGAGGGCACCACCCGGTACGACGTCGATCCGGTCCAAGCCGGTGTCACGGTCCGGCCCTAGCGCTGCGGATAGACCCTGCGCGTGCCCCGGGCGAGCCGCAGCCTGAACTCGTCCGACTTGAACGACGGGTTGATCTCGATTCGCGTGTACGAGTACAGCCTGTAGTCCTTGGAGTGCCGGTCGAAGATCTGGACTTGGACGGGCTGCCAGTGCTCCGGTGACACCCACATCCAGAGGCGCTGGTTGTTGAGGTCCCCCCCGGGATTCCGCGGGTTCAGGTCCAGCTTGAACGCCTTCTCCCCGGCCACGTCTTCCTCGCCACCCAAGGCGATCTCGTAGTGCTTGCCCAGGTAGCTGCCCGACGTTCCGAAGCCGATCATCAGGGCGTTCTCGAGCTTGTCCCGGGACTCGCTGAGGTCGAATTCCTCGACGATCCCGGTCCGCGGCTTGTACCGCTCCACCTTCGCGCCCCGAATCGAGAGGAAATAGGTGCTCGGCTCGCGGAACGCCAGCAGCATCGAAATCTGGCCGGACTTGGCGCGCCTGACGGCGACCGTGCCCGACTCGACGTTCCGGTCGTCGACCAGCGCCATGTAGCTGATCCAGCGCACCCGGGCGCGCATCCCGTTCCAGCCGGCGGACGCCGCGTCCATGCCCGCTAGGATTTCCGCGAGAGTGGCGGCGGCGGCGGGTACCGCTGCCAGCCCTAGGAGAATGGCTGCCAGCAGCGCAGGACCCCGTGTCGCCCGGGCGCGACTGCCAAGAGCCGGGCGCCCGACGTGCTTGCGATGTGACCGGTAGCGCGGCTCCCGACTCATTTCCGTGCGTACACCACGTAGGCGCGGACGTTGCCGGCCTGATCACGGGCCGGCTCGGCACGGACGATCTGCAGGTCCTCCCCCGCGTAGGTTCGCAGCAGGTCCTTCATGCGCGACTCGGCCGATTCCGGATTCGCCCGGTCCAGAGCGCCGGGATCGATCCAGAACACCCGGGTGGTTTCGTCCGCGCGCCCGACCTCGTGGAACACGGGCGCGCTGGGACGATCATTGAACCAGCTTCGCGGGATCAGGAAAATGACCGCCAGTATGAGCGCTACGATGATGTCGTACTGCCACGACCCGCGCCGGTATTCCCAGAGGATCGCAGGACGCACTCGAGCCCAGACTCGCCCGCTCACGGCCCCAGTGTATCCTAAGCGGATAGACGCCGAGGAACCCGGCAGCGACCGGGCCTCGAGTAGGACCGACATGCGCCGACTTCGCCATTTCGCCCGGCTGTGGGCTCGCAGCCAGCTCCTGCCGGCCCTCGAGAGCGGCGACAACCCCCTGATCGGCGGGCAGGCCGTGATGGAGGGCGTGATGATGCGGACGCCGCGGTCCTACTGCGTCGCCGTGCGGCTCCCTGACGGGCAGATAGTTGCCGAGGAGAAGAGCGCGCCCAAGCTGTCCGAGAGAAGCAGGTTCTGGAGGCTGCCCGTCGTCCGGGGCTGCGGCGTGCTCGGCCAGTCGATGGCGCTCGGCATGAAGGCGCTGAACTTTTCGACCGAGAAGGCCATGGAAGCCGAGGGCAAGTCCGACCCGCAGCAGAAGTCCGAGCTCCCGGCCTGGGTGATGTGGCTCAACATCGCCTTCTCGATCGGCTTCTTCATCGTCATGTACAAGTTCCTGCCGCTCGCGGCCACCCGGCAGCTGCAGGAATGGCAGCCGGTCCTCGACAACAGCCTCGGCTTCAGCGTCGTCGAGGGCTCTATTCGGCTGGCGATCTTCCTGACGTTCCTGTTCGCCCTCTCCAAGCTGAAAGACATCCGTCGCGTGTTCGAATACCACGGTGCCGAGCACAAGGTCGTCTTCAACTACGAGTCCGGCCGGGACCTGAGCGTCGCCAACGCCCAGTCGTTCGAAACCTGGCACCCGCGCTGCGGCACAAGCTTCCTGATGGTGGTCATGGTGGTCGCAATCGCGGCCTACGCCCTGCTGCCGTTCGAAGGATTCGCCAGCTCGTTCCTTGCGCGAATCGCCCTCCTGCCGCTGATCGCGGGCGTGAGCTACGAGATCATCCGCTTCGCTGCCAGGAAGACCCACAGCGCATTCGCTCTCATCGTGCGGCCGGGCCTATGGCTGCAGCGGATCACGACAAAGCCGCCCGACGACGACCAAGTCGAGGTGTCGATCCACGCGCTCACCGCCGCGCTGGACTTCGAGCGCCGGTCCGGCGGCCGGCCGGTTGTCGCCTAGCGGCGCGGGGCCCGGGTCGAGGCGGAGAGCGCTCGAGGCGGCCCGCGCGGCACGGAGGCTGTCATGGAATGGATCCGCAAGATCGAGGAAGTCGAGAACCGCTTCGACGGCCTGTCAGAGCGCCTCGCGGACCCGGCCGTTCTGAGCGACCATGCGGCCTACCAGCGGCTCGCCCGGCAGCACGCCGAGCTTTCCCGGGTCGTCGACAAGTACCGCTCGTGGAAGGAAGCCGGCAGGCAGGTCGACGCCACCCGCCCCATGCTCGAGGACAGCGACCCCGATCTCGCGGAGATGGCCCGCGAGGAGATCGCGTCGCTGCAGGACCAGCGAGCACGCCTCGCCGAGGAAATCCGCGCCCTGCTGCTGCCCGTGGATCCGGCGGACGAGAAGGGCGCCGTGCTCGAGATCCGCGCCGGTACCGGCGGAGACGAGGCGACCTTGTTCGCTGCCGAGGTGTTCCGCATGTACTGCAAGTACGCCGAAGTCCAGTCGTGGGAGATCGAGGTGACCGACCGCAGCGATTCCGAAATGGGCGGCATCAAGGAGCTGATCGCCATCGTCACCGGGCGGCGGGTCTACTCCAGGCTGAAGTTCGAAAGCGGCGTCCACAGGGTCCAGCGCGTGCCGAAAACGGAGTCCCAAGGACGGGTGCATACCTCGGCGGTGACCGTGGCGGTCCTGCCCCAAGCGGACGAGGTGGACGTGCGGGTCGACGAGCATGACCTGCGCGTCGACACCTACTGCTCGTCCGGGCCCGGCGGGCAGTCCGTCAACACGACCTATTCCGCCGTCCGGATCACTCACGTGCCGACCGGGCTGGTCGTGACCTGCCAAGACGAGAAGTCCCAGATCAAGAACCGGAAGAAGGCCCTGCAAGTGCTGCGGTCGCGACTCTACGAGATCGAACGCCAGAGGCAGCACTCGCAGCAGGCCGAGCAGCGGCGCGCCATGGTGCGCACGGGCGATCGCTCCGAGAAGATCCGCACCTACAACTTTCCCGAGATGCGGATCACCGACCACCGCATCGGACTGAAAGTCCACCAGCTGAGCGACGTGCTGAACGGCGGTCTCGACGTCATGATCGAGCCCCTCACGGCCGCCAGCCAGGCAGAGGCGCTGGCAGCGCAGGCCGCGTGAGCCGATCTCCCTCAGGCGGGGTGTCGACGACGTGCTCGTCCTACCGCTGCTCCTAGCGTCTCTCGCGGCCGCGGCACCCGGTCCACCGGCCGGGCGCGTTCTGGACCGCGGCGAAGCCGCCCTAGGCTTCGAGCCCCTTTTCAACGGGAAGGACTTGGAACGATGGGACGGCGACCCCACGCTGTGGAGCGTCGCGGACGGCGCGGTCGTCGGCTCGACCGACGGCCGCCCCCTCGCTCGGAATTCCTTCCTGATCTCCAAGGAGGCGTTCGACGACTTCGAGCTGCGCTTTGAGGTCAAGCTGCGCAACGGCAACAGCGGCATGCAGTTCCGGAGCGAGCGCACGAACGGCTGGACGGTACGGGGCTACCAAGCCGACCTCGCCGCCGGCAAGGGCTGGGGCAACCTGCACGGGGAAGGGATCCCCGGCGGCCTGATCCTGGACGGCTGGCAGGACAAGGCCGAATTCACGGTGAAGGATGGTTGGAATCGCGTCGCGATCCGCTGCGAGGGGCACCGCATCCGTATCTGGGTCAACGGCAGCCTCGCCAACGACGTGCTGGAACCGGGCGCGCTCCGCGGCGTATTCGCGATGCAGCTTCATCGCGGCGAGCCCATGCGCGTCGCGTACCGTCGCATCCGCGTCCTGCGGCTCTCGCCCCGCTAGCTCGCGGGCGCCTACTCGACGAGGCGGTTCAACGTGTACGCCGCCATGCTCGCGGCAAGCGGCTCGCCCTCCCGGCTGCGAATCGAGACCGGGCGCAAGTCGTAGAGCCAGCCCTCGCGGAGGTCCTCGACCTCCAGCCACACCGCCAGGCCGTCGTCGGCGAGCGCGACAGACTTCACGGCGACCGGCGTGACCTCGGTCTTCGGCGAGCCGTAGGCAGCGTGGTAGCGGTAGTAGTAGCGCGTCATCGAGTAGCGGGCAGGGTCCGCCGCGGTCTCCGGATCGGCCGGCTTGGTGAAGCGCAGGCGGAAGCCCGCCCGCGTGAGGCGCATCGAGAGGATATCGAAGGGCTCCCGGCCCTGCCATGCGATTCGCTGGAGGCCCTCGGTCGAGCCCCAGATCCGCGAGGTCTGGGCGACGTAGAGGCTGCGCCCGTCGGGCGCGAAGGCGAGGCGATTGTTCGCCATGCGCAGGCCGCCGCCGTCGACGAAGGGGAACGCGGCCCCTTGGTACTGTCCCCGGACCCTCTGGAGGTCGACCCGCAGCACTCGCGGATAGGTCCACTCGGCCACGAACAGCTGCCCGCCGAAGGGCCCGAAGGCCCCCTCGGTGAGATCGAAGGCCAGCCCGGCCGTGGAGCCGCCCATCTCGCCCTGCGGGAAGAGGATCGCCGGGCGCTTGCGCCGACGGTCCAGGTCCGCCACGTCGGCCTCGACGGGATTCGATTCGAGGAACTCGGGATGCCAGCGGAGAGACGCCGGATGGCCGTGGAAGGCACCCTCGGTGACGTGGTGCAGGGGCGAGGTGCCGACCCAGTCACCTTGGTTGTCCGTGGCGAAAATCTCGCCCTCGGGACTCGCGACAAGGCCGTTCGGCTGGCGGAATCCGCACGAGAAGGGCCGGACGCTGCCGTCCGGCCGGATCTGCAGCGCACAGCCGCGATACGGCACCGGGGAGTAGTGCCCGACTCGGTTGACCTTGCCCTCGACCGGCTGCGCCGCCGTGCGCGGGCCCTTGGCGAGCTCGCCCCGCGCCGGCGGCCGCGGGTCGGCGTTCCCTGACGCCAAGCCGAGCGACACGTAAAGGTTGCCCGCGGCGTCGAGCACCGGGCCGGCGATGAACTCGTGATAGTTCCCGGACAGCCCCCAGCCGTCTGCAACGGCCTCGAAGAGATCGGCCTCGCCGTCGCCATCCGTGTCGGCGACGCGGGTGAGCTCGGGCACCTGCGCCACGAGGAACTCGCCGGCGCGCTTCCCGCGCACGATGCCGAGCGGGGTGTGCAGGCCCTCGGCGAAGCGCCTCCAGCGATTCGAGCCGGGGTCGAACGAATAGATGTAGCCGCGGCGAAACGCCGCGTACAGCCTGCCGTCGTGCCCGAATGCGACCGCGCTGATCTCGGGCTCGACGTTCCGCGGCCCCGGCACCGTCTCGACCCTGTACGAGCTGCCCGGGACCTGCGCGACGGCCGCGACAGCCCACGCAGAGACGACCGCGACAGCGCATCCGCGCCGGAGCCGGCTTCTAGTGCGCCGCGACAACGGCGACCTCGAACAGGACTCGCTCGCCCGGCGGAATGAGATTCCCGTCAAGCGAGGAGCGAATCTCCACGCCGTCGGTCTCCGCGGGCACGAATCGCATCGGCTTGTCGACCCCTTCGAGCCGGAACTCGCGCGAGAAGCCACCCTCGGTCGGGACGATGCGCTCGTAGACGTCCACTCCATCCAGCTCGTAGCGGAATTCCGGAACCGAGTCGATCAACCGGTACCCCCGGAACCGCCGCTGCGGAATGCGCATGCGCTCGCCGACACGAATCGGAAACCGGCCCTCGCGAAAGAAGATATCGCCTACGATCGCCGCTGTCTCGGTCAGGTTGGTCTGCCTGTTCTTCTTCGCGAGCAGGACCGGCGCCATGTCGACGAATCCTCCGCGCCACGCATAGATCAGTTTCGATTCCCCCGCGTCAAAGCAATACGAGAAACCGCCCGGAAAACCCACCGCGATCGCCGCGGGGGTCGCCTCGGGCATATCCCAGCGCACGACGATGGGGCGGTCGGTCGGTACCGGCAGCGACTCCTCGTCGGCCGCAGCGTCCGCCTCGAAGCCGAACGGCAGCGCCAGGTCGGGAGCGGCACGGAATGCCGCCCAGAGGTCGCTGATCGCTCGCAGCGTCGCCGGGCTCTCAATCCCTCCGAACATGTTAGGCATGGACGTGCCGGCGAGAATCCGGGACGGATCGATCATCCAGCGCCGGAACCAGCCGGACCGGAGCCTGCGGCCAGCCGTGAGGAGATTGGGGCCGTTCTCGCCAAGCGGGGGGTACTCGCCCCAGCCATGGCACCCTATACAGCCCATTCCACCCGTAGATGCGTCCACGCCGAGCAGGTGGCGGCCGGTCGCGGCGGCGCCGTCGGGCACATACCCGCCAGCATCACCGGGAATGACGCCGCTGGCCTTGGCCAGCGCGTCCGCCAGCCAGGCGGCATGGGACGGCCCGAAGCCGGGCATCCGCAGTTCCAGCCAGTCAAGTGTTCGCGTTTTCCCTTCGACGGCCCGTTCGATCCATTCCGCGCGGAGCTTGTCGCCCGCGCCCGTCAGGGGAGGAGCCGCTTCGGGCACGGACCCGGCCGGAGGCCTGCCGTCGATTTCATGGCAGGCGCGGCAGCGCAGCTGTCTCAGGCGTCGCGGGAGGTCGAAAGTCGGAGCGGGCACCTCGTCCGGGCGGGCGCGGTAGCCGGAAACGAATTCGCGCAGCGCGTCGCGCTGGGGAGCGTCCAAGCGGTAGCGCGGCAAGCTCGAAGCAAGGTTGTCGGCCAAGCAGCCCGCCGTCTCGTCCAGCGACGCGAGCGGAGGCGCGCTGCTCCGGGACCGGAGTCCGTCAAGCGCATGGCATGCCAGACATCCGGAATTCGCGACCAGCCCCCGGCCCGCGGCCGCATCACCACCGGACACCGCATCATCGAAAGCCTCGTTCCGCGACGCCGCCAGGAACGCCGCCAGCTCGAGCGCCTCCTGCCCGTCCAAGTGAAACGATGGCATTCGACCGTCGGGCGAGTAGCGCAGCGGGTCGAGAAGGTACTGCCGGATGCTCCCGACTGTTGCCTTCGAGCCCAAGCCGTCCAGCGGCAGATCGTCCCCGTGGCATGCCGCGCATCCGAATGACTGGAACGTCGTCCGGCCGCTCCTAAGGTGGGTCTCGGTGGCGCGAGGCTCCTCCACGGCCGGGCCGGCCTGCGCGGAAAGGAATGCCGCTACGTCCGCTCGCTCCGATGCGGACAGCATGGTCGGCATGGTCGCCCAGCTGCGGAAGGCCTGGGGAGCGTCGAGCCAGTGGCGGATCCAAGATGCATTGACGCGAGATCCGAGGCCTGTCAGCACCGGACCCGGTCGCTTCGCGACCGACTGCGAGTCCGAAAGGTGGCAGTTGGAGCAGCCCAAGTCCTCGAAGAGCTGGCGTCCGTCAAGAGCATCCGGGCCTCCCTCGCCGTGGGAGAAGAGGCGGGCGGGAACCGGCTCGCGCCGGAAACCGGGCCCCTCCCAGTCAACGGCGACGCGCCTGGGGCCGGGCTCGCGTTCGTGCCGGAACTCGAACTTGTGCTTCCCGGCCGGCAGGCTCACCGGACCGGGGCCTATCTCGGAACCAGCTATACGCAGCGAACCGGACGGCACGAAGAATCGGTACTCCCCTGCCCTGCTGATGGTCAGCCGGCCGGACCATTCCATCCCGGCTGCGCCCGAAACCGGTGTGAACCCCTCGCCTGCCTCGAGAGCCACCCGCGGGCTCGGTCGAACGACCGCTCGGCCGCCGCCGACGGAAAGCAGGCCCGGGGCAGCCCCGAGCTGCGGCCACAGAGCCGCGCACTGGGCGACCGCGACCGCCACAAGACCGCAACGCATCTCTGCAATCGTAGCCCGGTCGGACTTCGGCGGCGACGAGTCGGACACGCCTATGCAATCAGGGTTGCCCGAGGAGGTTCCAACGCGGACTCCCTGCCAGTGGAGACGCGAGCACCCCGATTAGGGTTTCGGCACCCATCCCAGCCGCTCCCGCGGCCTGATGCACCGCCTGCAGCGGGACTCAGCCTCCGACGGCGCGCTTCCATCGGCTCATTCCTCGGGACAACCTCATTCGCCGGGGATCTCGCAGCTTGGCCCCCCACTCGCTGGGCAAGACTCAGAGTGCCGCACTGAGGACCGGCCCGCAGGATCCGACGGGCATTGGGACGTCGTGCAGCATCGCGGGAACATCTAGCAGCGATTCGGCGCCGGGGACCGGCGGGCGGTCAGCCGAGTCCTAGCGGACTTCCAGAGGGACCGGCACTCCTCATCTGGGGGCCGAGGCAGCCCGGAAGACCGCGGGGGCATTGCTGAGAATGAGGAAACCTGATTCCCCGAGAGCCTAGTCCCGGTATAGGCCTGACCTTGGACAGCTAGGCCTGTCGCTCGCGGGGAGCGTCTCCTTCCGGGATCGGTTGCGGCGAGACGAACGATGCAACTTGCAAACAAGGCTGATGCAGGTCGCTAGCGTAAGGCGTCCGACCTAGCGTTCGACGACTGGATCATCCGCGCGAATGAGTTCCAAGGCCTCGGCGGGACGAGGCGAGAGCTTCAAGCCATGCGCGGGATCTCCGACGGGGATTGGCGTCCGACGAAGGCGAGCCCAAGGAGCGCACGCAGCCGCATCGGCCGACAGTCGACACGCCGCTGCTCATCCCCGAGAGCAGCCCAAGGCGCTACATCTTCCGCCGGCGCGCATTCGACCTGAAGCTCGCCGACGGGGTTTGAGGCGACTCGCACTTCCTAGACGCGTCCTTCGGCTACAAGGAGCCGTACTGGGCCCCGCTGGCCGGGGAGGGCCAAGAGACCGGCACGACGCCCAACCTCGGTTCGCTGGGCGCTCTGGAGACGGATCATCGAGTCCAAGAGTATCGGGCCCTACAAGGGTCCCGTCTACGGGACCAACCACTTCCGGGCGGTCGCCGATCCCTGCGCGTCGGAAATCCAAGGCTACGGGCATCCCGAGATCATGTCCTTGGATACGATCAACGGCTGGATCCCCACTCTGCCTCAGATCGACGGGTTGCTGCGCAACTACCTGAAGCCGGTGCGCGCCCAGCTGGATGACGAGTGCAAGCGCCTCTTCGACCAGTGGATCCCGGGAATCGTGTCGGACTGCGCCGAGTACATCTTCTGGAACTACCATCCGGACGGAACCCGTTTTCGCCGCGACGACCCTTGTTACTTCGCCCCGAATGCAGCAGGAGAGGGCTTGGCGGGACGCCCCGGGGCACAATGTCGAGCCGTCGTGGTTTCCTGTCATCGGACCAGAAGCACTGCGAGCGCGGGATGTGGGGCATCGCCAGGCATTCAAGGCACGCGGTGCATGCCAACGGGCTGGGCCGGTCTTGTATTTGCGCAACGACAACCTCGACGCCCGCAACTTCTTCCAGCCCAACGTCACGCCCTTCACGCAGAACCAGTACGGCGTCGCCGGAGGCGGCCCGATCGCGCGGAACAAGGTGTTCTTCTTCGGGTCGTTCCAAGGATTCAAGTACCGGCGCTCCGGCGAGTCCTATCTGAAGGTGCCGACCGCAGCCAATCTCGGCGGCGACCTCACCGACACCGCCAGCGAGATCTTCGATCCGGCGTCCACGCGCGTCGATCCCAGCAGCCCGGACACCTTCCTGCGCGACGCGTTCCAGAATGCGCGGATTCCCCTGGCACGGATCGACCAAGGCAATGTCGCCTACGCCCAGACGCTGCTCCCCAAGCCGTCCGTCTCTGGACCGGGCGGCACCAACGCCCTGAACACCGACCCGACGAAGCGCGACCAGAATGAATTCAGCCTGCGCGGCGACTATCACATGAGCGAGACGGACACGTTTTGGTTCCGCTGGAGCGAGGCTCGACTCAAGTCCGATTCGGTCGCGTTGCTGCCGTCGCTGGCCCGTCTCGCCGAAGTCTTCTCGCGGAACATCGGCGCGAGCTGGGTGCATACCTTCGGCCCGTCGAGCGTGATGCAACTGCAATTCGGGCGCATCTACGGCACTTCCCCGTCTTCAACCCTGTACCGCGAGGGGTACGTCAGCGACAACGCCGCCTTTGCCCGCCAGGTCGGCTTCGCCAGCCGGTTCTGCTACAGCTTCCGCCCGCTCGGGTTGGGAACGGTGTTCGTCCCCGGTCTAAATGTCGACGGCTGGTTCAGCGGCAACGAGGCCGCTTCGTCCAACGACCTGACGCAGGTCTGATAGTACAAGGGTAGCTACTCGAAGATCGTCGGGAACCACACGTTCAAGTTCGGGGCCGAGCTCAATAGCGTGGCGAACTTTCTCGAAGCGCCGCAGAACGCGAGCGCGACCTACCGGGCCTTCCAGACGGGCAATCCACCGATTTCCGGAACGGGAAACGCCTTGGCGTCATTCCTCCTTGACGTGCCGGACGGAGCCGGCTTCCGCAACCGGGCGACCACGCACCGCTGGGGCGGCGTGGCAGGATTCTACGCGCAGGACAGCTGGAAGGCCACGCCGAAGCTCACCATCAACATCGGGCTGCGCTACGACCGCACCTTCGTGCCTCCGCTGGGCCGGGAAGACGATCCCGGCGGGAACATCTACGCTGGATCGTTTGACTTCGAGCGCGAGAACTCGTACCTCGTCCAGAAGGTCCCGGGACCGTGCGACCAGCTCGGGGCGGCGCCGTGCATTCCGACGCCGGACGGTTCGCTTCCAGAGCACGTGAAGGTGGAGCCGCGAGGCAAGATCTATCACGACTACACCGACAACTGGCAGCCGCGATTCGGCCTCGCGTACCGCCTGGGCGACAAGACGGCGCTGCGCAGCTCCTTCGGGATGTTCTTCGACAGCTGGTCGGCCGTGGTCCAGCTGGCGCAGAACTACTCGGCAACGTGGCCGGGCGTGGGCGAGATCTTGGCCAACAACCTAAACAACCCCCCCACAGCTGACCAGCCCATGCCAACCACCTCCGGGAAGGACCCCATCGAAGGCGTCGGGTTCCCGTCGCCGACGCCGTTCAATCAGGTGCAGTGGTTCATCGATCCGCACTATCAGAACGGCTACTCGGCCCAGTGGAATATCGGTCTCCAGCACCAGCTCCGGGACGACACGGTGATCGCGACGAACTACGTCGGCTCGAGCGGCACGCGCCTGGGCGTGGGCGAATACTTCAAAACGGCGGTCACTCCCGGGCCCGGACCGATCACCGAGCGCCAGCCATGGCCCTTCTCGATTCCGACATTCTACGACCGGAGCATCGGCAACTCGAACTACAACGCGTTCCAGTTCTCGCTGGACCGGAAGTTCTCCAACGGCTTGGCCTACTTGGTGTCGTAAACGTGGTCGAAGACCATATCGACGGCCTGCGACGGCTGGTTCGGAGTCGAGGGGTGCTCCACTCCCAACCCGTACGACCTATCGGGCGACCGCAGCGTCGCCGCGATCGACGTCCCGCACATCGTCACGATCAACTGGGTCTACGAGCTTCCCTTCGGGCCGGGCAAGACATGGGATCCAGCGAGCAGCGTGCTCCGCCATATCATCGGCAGCTGGCAGCTCAACGGCATCGCGTCCTTCTTCTCCGGCTCGCCCTACACTGTCGGCGTGTCTGGCGATATCGCCAACACGGGCAACTTCAACTGCTGCAGCGGCTTCTACGAGCGGCTGAATTTAGTCAGCGGGAACGGAGTGTTCAACAACCCCATACCGGAAAGGTGGTTCGACACCAGCTCCTTCGAGACGCCTGCGCCATTCACGTTCGGCAACACGGGCCGCAACATCCTGCGCCGGGACGGCACGGCGAACTTCGATATCTCGGTGTTCCGGTAGTTCCCGCTGAACGCCTTGCGCGAGGGCATGCGCATCGACTTCCGGGCAGAGGCTTTCAACGCGTTCAACTCGCCGGTCTTCGCGCAGCCGGGAAACAACTTCTCGAATCCGAACTTCGGCGCGGTATCGGGCACGCAGAACAAGGAGCGGATCCTCCAGCTCGCGCTCAAGGTGATCTGGTAGCCGGCCAAATGGAAGGGCGCGGCCGGGGGCGGACGAAACCGGCCGTCCATACTTCGATTCCCTGTTCGCTGGAATTGGCCGCAACTCGCCTTCCCAGCCGGGCCGGCAGGGCGCACCCAACGCGCCGGCGGATTCGATGGCCGAGGGCAGCTCCGTGTCCGCTTGAAGCGGCTGGCTCTGTCTAGGCGATTCCTGCGGCCGAAACGCTACCGGTCGCTCGCTGCTCCGCACGATTTGTCGGTCTCGGAGACCATCAACTCGACCACGGAGTGCAGCGCCTGGCACTCCTCGTCGCCTTGCAGACGACGCAACCGATAGTGGTCAAGCTGCCGGTCCGCGCCAGCTCCATCGCGCACGATTCGCAGCGTGCGGCGCAGCTCGGACTCACAGCCGAGTGCGAGAGCGTCTTCGGCTAGGTCCTCGACTAGTTGCGCCGTGTGGTCGTTGATGTCCATGCGCCCGCCCGCGACCGGGTCACCAAGAAACACCCACACGCCGTAGCGCTGGGCCAGCCAGCGGTTCTCCGCAATCATCTCGGTTGGCGGATCAGGCGGCAACTCACCCTCCCGGTCCTGCCACATGAGCTGTCGCACGAACGAGGCGTACAGGGCGACGATGCACATGGCATCCTCCACGTCGGGGCAAATGTCGCAGATTCGCAAGGGAATTATATATCTGAGTGCCGAGGGAATCAAGTCGGCAAATTATCAAACCATAATAAGATTTCATATTTCTTCCGACTTTCCGTTGAAATTCTGTGGTGTTTCTTGGTAGAATAGTTCCAGTATGGGATACCGTAAATGAAGAAACAAGGTCCCGGAAAGTGGTTCCGTAAAGGCATCACATTGATCGAAGTGATCGCCATGTTCCGCGATGACGAATCCGCGGAAAAGTGGTTCGCCTCCATGCGCTGGCCCGACGGTCCCGCGTGCCCCCGCTGCGGCGGCTCCAGCGTGCAGTCCGACGCGGCCCACCCTTCGATGCCGTACCGTTGCCGCGGCTGCGGCAAGCGCTTTTCCGTGCGCGCCGGCAGCGTGATGGCCGACACCAAGCTCGGCTACCGCACCCGGGCCGTCGCCCTGTTCCTGCTGACCACCGGCATCAAGGGCGTCTCTGGCATGAAGCTGCACCGCGACCCGGGCATCAGCCGGAAGTCGGCCTGGCATCTGGCGCACCGCATCCGCGCGTGCCGGGAGCGGGACCGGGACCTGTTCGTCGGCCCGGTGGAAGTGGACGAGACCTGCGTCGGCGGCAAGGAGCGCAACCAGCACGAGAGCAAGAAGGCCCGCGCCGGGCGCGGGCCCGTCGGCAAGACGCCCGTGGCGGGGGCGCGGGACCGCGCCACGAACGCAGTGGCCGCGCGGCCGCTGCCGGGCACCGCCAAGGGCGACCTGCAGGGCTTCGTGCGCGCCCGCGTCGCGCCGGGGGCGCAGCTCCGCTCCGACGAGGCGGCGGCCTGCGCCGGCATGGCCGAGTTCGCGCACGAAGCCGTCAGGCACTCCGGCGGCGAGTACGTGCGCGGGGCGGCGCATGCGAACGGCATCGAGTCGTTCCGGTCCCTGTTCAAGCGCGGCCTCTACGAAACCTATCACCGGATGAGCGTCCGTCATCCGGGTCGCTACCTCACGGAGTTCGCGGGACGGTGCAACGACCGCGACTGCGACACGGCGGAACGGATGCGGCGCATGGCGCGGGGCCTGGTCGGCCGGACGCTGACCTACCGGCAGCTGACCGGCAAGTCGGCCATTTCCCAGGCGCGCGCGCGTCTGGGCGCGAAGTCGCTGCGGGAGCTGCACGACGAGCTGGTGCGGCCGGTGGCCGTGGCGGGACGCGCGGTGCATGGTACCGGGGCTGGCGGGTGATCAGCGTGGACGGGAGCACGCTCGATGTCGCCGACCAGCCAGCCAACGAGGCGCACTTCGGGCGGTCGCGGGCCCGGAGCGTTCCCCAAGGTGCGCGTCGTGTCCCTCGTGGAAGCCGGCACGCGCGTGCTGTTCGGAACCCGCATGGGGCCGTGCACGGACAGCAAGTCGGCCCTGGCGCGGAAGGTGCTGCCGCAGTTGCTGCCGGGCATGCTCTGCCTGGCGGACCGGGGCTTCTTCGGACGCAAGACGTGGCGGCTGGCGTGCGCCACCGGCGCGGACCAGCTGTGGCGTCTCAAGAAATCGCAGGGCATGCCGTGCCGCCGGCGGCTGGCCGACGGGTCCCGCCTGAGCCTGTTCGACGACGGGGAGGTGCGAGTGATCGAATACCGCCTGGAAGGGGTCGAGGGGGCGGAGCCGCTGTACCGGCTGGTCACCACGGCGCCGAGTCCCGAGCCGGCCCCGGCGCGCGAGCTGGCCGCCCTCTATCACGAGCGATGGGAGATCGAGACCGCCCTCGACGAGTTGAAGACGCACTTGCGGGGCGCGCGGATCGTGCTGCGCAGCAAGACGCCGGACCTGGTCGAGCAGGAATTCTACGGCCTCATGCTGGCGCATTTCGCCGTGCGCGGCCTGATGCACGAGGCGGCCCTGCGAGGCGACGAGGACCCGGGCATCCGGCCCCTTCATTCGAGCCGAGCCCATCGCAAGCACCTCCGCCCACCGGTAGACCTGCGCGACTCGAGCCCCCCGCGGCGGAAGCGCCCCGCGCCCGCGATCGGTGCTAGAGTAGTCCCCGTTAGGAGGACACCTCATGTCCATGACTCGACGCAACCTGATCACCGGCGCCGCGGTGGCCGCAACGGTGCTGCCGGGCCTGAGAGCCCAGTCCGGCGTCAAGCACTACGTGCGGTACCGGCAGGGCAGGCGCAACAACAACTTCGGCGAGCTTGAAGGGGACGCGATCTACCCGCTCGACGGATCGGTTCTGGGAACCCGCAAGCGCACGGGGGAGAAGGTCGCCCTGTCGGATGTGAAGCTGCTGTATCCCGTCCGCTCGCAACAGGTGTTCGCTGTCGGCCTGAACTACAAGAGCCACCTCGGAGAGCGGCCAGCGCCAACGAAGCCGGAGATCTTCTTCAAGCCCACGACCTCGCTTCAGAACCCCGGTGACCCGATCTTCATTCCTCCCGGCTCCCAGAACATGCACTTCGAAGCCGAGTTCGTCATCGTGGTCGGCAAGGGGGGAAGGGGCATCTCCGAGAGCCAGGCGGCCGATCACATCCTCGGATACACCTGCGGCAACGATGTCTCGGAGCGCGACTGGCAGCAGGACGACCTGCAGTGGTGGCGCGCCAAGGGCTGCGACACCTTCGGGCCCATGGGGCCATCCATCGCAGTCGGCCTCGAGTACATGGAGTCCGATATCAGCTTGCGGCTGAACGGCGACACGAAGCAGCACCAGAAAGTGAGCGACCTGCTGTTCAGGCCGGAGCAGGTCGTCAGCTTCATCAGTCAGCACGTGCGCCTCTCTCCAGGCGACTCGATCTTCACCGGGACTCCGGGCTCGACCAGCGCAATGAAGGCCGGCGACGTCTGCGAAGTCGAAGTCACCGGAATCGGTGTGCTCAGCAACACGGTGCGTCGCCGAAGAGGGTAGTGGCGCCCGCCCGCTGCTGCGAGGCTCCCGCAAGGACTCGATACCGAGCTAGCCAGTTGCTCTGGCCCCTGCCGCTGCGCAGTCGAGCGGGGGCGTCAGCCGAAGCGTCCGCTTCGCCCGATTGATCGCAACCCCATCAAATCGGGCGAACGCGGCCCTCCTGCACGGGGTCAGCGCGAAGCACGGATTCGCGTCGACAGACCCGAGTCTCCGACGGGGACAAGCGGCTGCCTCGGAATCCCCACTCACATCCCGGGGGTGGTGGTGCGTCTCAGAACGTTCGACTTGCAGTGAACTCCCGTCTCTGGAGCGAATTGCGCCACGCCGCGTGGAACTGGGGATGGCTTCCATTTCCTCTGGCGAAGCACTGCCTAATGCGATCTAGACCAACTCGAGCACTACGAAATGATTCGATGAATCCGTCTGTTATACTCACCACAAATCGCTTCTCTGGCGCCGATTCTCGGGCACACTCGGTTTTTCTGTCGCACCAAGACCGCACCGAGTAATTCCATATGCCGGATGAATAGGATCATTCAGAGAGGAATTATGAATCTGAGTGCCGACGACACCATATCCGGCTAGGTCTGCTCTGATCAGGGACGTCGGCGTCTAGCTCGGGCCATTTGTGTGCGGCCGAGATGGGCACCGAAAAGTCGGTTCGTATCTGAATCGCACCGGCAAGCGGATTTCAAGGCGCACGGATGAGAGAGGCCGCCTCGGACACGCCGGCAGAGCCCGGTTTGCCGTGGAAAGGCTCCTCTTCCAAGCCGGCTGCGTGTATGAATTGTCCGGGCTGGACAGCGGTCGCCGCGCGGGATCCCGGATCCGCAGCGCCCTTCGCGCCGTGCGTGAAAAGAGGCCGCAGCTGACCGGCTAGGCCGTGCTCAGGCCGCGACCGCGGCCTTGCCGACCAGTTGCCGGTAGGTCAGCGTCCGGCCGACCAGGCCCCGCGCCATGTGTCGCATCTGTTCCGCCGTGTCGCAGTTGCGGGCGCTGCGCCGTCCCGCGAACTCCGCTACGTAGCGGCCCGAATGACGGACGCTCATCCGGTGATAGGTTCTGTAGAGGCCGCGCTTGAACAGGGACCGGAACGACTCGATGCCGTTCGCATGCGCTGCCCCGCGCACGTACTCGCCGTCGGAGTGCTTGACGCCCTCGTGCGGGAACTCCGCCAAGCCGGCGCAGGCCGCCGCCTCGTCGGAGCGGACCTGCGCGCCCGGCGCGGGGCTTCTTGCTCTCGTGCTTGTTGCGCTCCTTGCTGCCGACGTAGGTCTCGTCCACTTCCACCGGTCCCGCGAACAGGTCCTCGTCCCGCTCCCAGCAGCGGTTCTAAATTTGGCCGTCAAGGGGGTGCGTGAAGGTTGTTTCGGAGGATGAGGTGAATAAGTTGACCGAGAGGTTGCGCTCCCGAGGCCGCCCCGCGGGAGCGTCGGACGGCGGGCAGGGCCGTGGCGCGGCCCGCGTCGCGGGTCCGCCGAGTGCCGAGCCCGCGGCCGGACGCACTCCGGCGGTAGCCGGCTTTGACGGTCGGCCGCTGGCCGGACGCTGCCGGCACGAAACTGCGCGGAGTCCAGGCCCCGGCCGCCTGGCAGCCCGGAGGCGCGCGTCCGTCGCGCACCGCCGCCAGCAGCGTCGGCCGGTCCGGGAAGCGGAACCAGCGCAGCGCGACCTGCAGCTCCCGGAACAGGGCGCGGCGCGTGACCGGCTGGCGCCGGCACTGCTGCCGCAGCGCGCAGACGCACTGCACCACGGCGTGGAGCGCGAAAGCGAACAGGTTCGGCACGGCCGGCGCGTTGGCCGGCCCTTCCTTGCCGTGCCCGAAGTTGCGCTTGCAGTTGCGGCCGTGCCGCGCCAGGCAGTTGCAGCCCTCGTTCTCGATCTTCCAGCGCGCCCGGCCGGCCCGCGCGATCGGCTCCGCGTTGTCCGCGGTGACCGCGAGACCGGTGAAGAAGCTGTGGGCGCAGGTGCGCTTGCCGTCGCGCTCCACGGCGTACTCGAGCCAAGTGCCCCGCAGGGCGTCGCGGCCCTGGCGCAGGGGCACCGCGGCCGTCCGGCGGAAACGGTGCCGCTCGGACCGCTTGCCCTTCCCGCGCCGCGGCAGCCAGCCGGTCGAGCGCACCGCGCCGCTCGCCCGCCGGCTCTCCAGCTCCTCGTGCAAGTGCTTGTGGAATCCGGGCTTGCATACCCGGATGCAGTCCATGCCGGCCGCCGCGGCGGCCTCGCAGACCGGCTGGCAGCAGTACAGGTCGTCGCCCGGCAGAACGGGGCGGTAGGCCTGCAGCCAGGCGCCGCGAGCGGCGATCCGGCGCTTGGCGGCGTTGCGCTCGCAGTCCCGCTTGCGCTCGTCCTCGCTCATGTCGGCGCGGGTCGCGGCCGCGTCCTGCTGCGGGCACGCGAACTCGGGCATCAGCGGCAGGACGGTGGCGTGGCCGTCGGCCACCGCGGTGGCCGACGGCCATGGCGTGGAAGTGATGCGGCCGGCGCTCGCTGCCGGCGCGCCGCACCGAGCACTGCGGGCAATGCACCTTGTCGGAGCGGTGGAACCGGACGCCGTCCGGAGCCGCCGGCAGGCGCTCGTCGAGGCGCTGGTCCGGTTGTCGCAGGGGATGCGGCCCGCGCCGAACAGGGTCCGGCAGTTGCAGCGGGAGCCGTCCCGCTCCATGCGCCGCTGGAACGCAAGGAACGACTCGCACCGGGTGAAGAAGCAGGCCGGGGCGCACCAGGGCGCAACCGGCGGCGTCGCTGACCTCGTAGCGCTTGTTGCTGCGACCGTCGCGCCGGTCGGGCCGGCCGGCGGCCGTCCCGCGGAAGGCGCTCAGCAGCGGGTCCAGGACATGGGGCATGCACCCTAGCTCACACATTCCGCAAGCAAAAGTCAAGTGCCAGACTGCCTTCGACACCTTTCTCAGACACTCTGGAAATCCCAAAATGCCCAAATTGAGAATCGCTGCGCTCCCAGCGCCCGCGGATGCGGTGTGCCAGGTGTCAGGCCGACTTCCGGCTGATGCCCAGGTCGCGGTGCAGCTTCATGCTGGAGACGCCCTTGAGGCCGGTGATCAGCAGGAACATGGCGACGGCCCGGACGCGGTAGCCGGGCTTGGTGTCGGCCATCACGCTGCCGGTGCGCACGGCAAAGCGCTTGCCGCAGCCGCGGCAACGGTACGGCATCGAAGGGTGGGCCGTGCCGGACTGCACGCTGGAGCCGTGGCAGTCGGGGTATACCGGACCGTCCGGCCAGCGCATGGAGGCGAACCACTTTTCCGCGGATTCGTCAGCGGGGAATATCGTGATCACTTCAAGCAAAGTGATGCCCTTACGAAACCACTTCCCGGGGGACTTCTTCTTCAAATAGGATCTCATATATTGGAACTATTCTCTCAAGAAAATTCAGCGAATTCCAACAGAGATATGGAAGAAATATCAAATCAATTTATGGATTGATAATTTGCCATATTGGCTGCCTAAGCACTCAGACATATAATTCCATTTAGCAAGTGTATCCCCGACACCGGGACATGCAGAGAGAACAGTTTCGGCAGCCGCACTCGGGGCAATCTTCACACCTTTGCCACAGTTCAGGTTGCGCTCGCGCTATATCTCTTCCCTCCTTGGCCACGCACCAACGTGCATGATCGCTGCCACACGTTCCGGCCATCGTCGCTGCGCCTCAATCAAGATTCGATCCAACGAATCGCTGCCCAAGCATGCCTTGCGATAAGTTTGGCGTTGGGCACCGAACCTCCCGCGCATGCCGGTCATTGGAAGTCCGCCGCACAAATTTGAGGACATGTCGGGGTGCTGGATTCCTGGCGGCTCGGCCACTGTGCAACCCTAGGTCATAGGGCCGTGCGCGTCGGCTTTCGTGGTGCGGGTTGCTCCGAATAATTCTGCGGAGCTCCCGGCACAAGCGGCCCCGGGGTTCTCACCGGATGCCGAGGTCGCTGGGACAATCGGGCTTAGCCCATCGTCGACGCGATCGGTGGACGGAACCAGGCCACGGAGATCGAACGTCGCACGCCGGATCAGCGTGCCCCCTGTCATCCCGCGGGCCCGGTCCGCTGCCCATCTCGGCCAAGCGCGCCGCGACGTGCGTGTCGACCGGGCAGGTTTCCATCGCGACGGGCATCTCGAGATGTGCCACCGGCTGGAACACCCATAGCATGCGCCGATGCTCGGCAGAAGGCAACCTCGGGCACTGACTTGATCGACGATTGGCCTGCCAGTATTGTCGCCAAGCGCAAGGACAAGGCGACTCTCGAGATCACGGTCAGCGCCTCCGGCCGAATGCCAGACCGCGACTCCGGGAGCCTGCGTTGCACGCTGGGGAGTGCCGCCCATGTCGAACGCTCTGGTTCAGCCGCCCGTCAGGATTTCCTCCCTCGCGTGGCGGACGGTTGGGGCCCCAAGAGCAAGAGGCAGGATGTGCGTTCCTCGATTGCGGCTCAACGCGCAGGTGCGGTCCTAACCGCTCGGAACTGAGGCACCTGCTCCTGCTCGAGTGCCCGCTGCTTCGCTTCGCCGACTTCCTGCATGAGCCGCTCGCCATCTTCGAGCCGGCCACTGTCCAAGTACAGCTGCCCGAGCTGGTACTTGGCCGCGGTCAGTTGAGGATCGAGGCGTACTGCCGCTTCAAGGTGGCGCGTCGCCGTGGCCGGCTCTCTCTCGGCCAGCAGCTTGCCCAGTCGGTAATGGGCCGAAGGAAACGCTTTGTTCAGCTCGATCGACCTTCTCAGGTGCTCCTCGGCAAGTGCCTCCCGAGCTCGGCCGCCCTGTTCGGCGCGAGCGCGGTCGAGCGCGAAGCCGTAGATGTAGTGCATATAGAAGTCGTGCGGAAATCGATCCACTCCCGCTCCTAGCGCCTTCAATGCCTCGGACATTTCCTCGGAGAGGATCAGGCACACTGCCAGCGCCGTCAGCGCAACCGAATGGTCCGGCGTCAACCCGATGGCCGTGGCGAAGGCCTTTCGGGCCTCGTCGTACCGCTGGACCTCGCCGAGGGTGATGCCTCTTTGCACGAGAAGTCTGTACGAGTTCGCTATGCGGCGCGACCCGAGGTCCAGGATCTCGAGCGCCAGTTCTGAGTTGCGATAGCGAACGCAGAACTCGCTGAGTTCGATGTAGCGGTCCTCGCTGTGGGGTTCGACCTGAATCGCCCTGCGCAGCGCCATGACCGCGCCATCGAGGTCTCCGGCGGCCTCGGCTAGCTCGGCTATCAGTGACAGCAGGGCGCCGCCGGGAGTCTCTTCCGCAAGCAGTCGGGCCAGCGCCAGCGCATCCTCGTGCCGACCTGCTTGGACAAGAATCTCGACCCTCCGAACGCCGATTCCCGATAGATCCGAATCAAGTGCCTCGGCGCGCTCCAGATCGGCCAAGCCTTGATCGAAGCGACCGGCCGCCACGGCGACCTGCGCGGCATCGACCAGATCAGCCCCTGTCAGGTCGTCTCGCGACCGAGCGAGGTCCAGGACTTCCAATGCCTTGTCCCTTTGTCCGACATGCCGCAGGGATCGGGCGAATGCGATGAGCGCTCGCGGTTGGCTGGCCATCCAGTCCTCCGCAGCTCGGAGCAGCCCGACGGCTCGTTCGTGCTGGCCGGACTCCGAGGCGATCATCCCCAGGAACAGCCGGGCCTGCCCCTGGGCCTCCGGCAGCTCGAGCAGCACTTGCAGATGCTCTTCGGCGGCGGCGTAGTGACGGAGCTCGAACTCCGCGATCGCGAGATTCTTTCGAGCCGCGACGAAGTCCGGGGAGATGCGCAGCGCGCGTTCGAAGTAACCCGTCGCGGCCTCTGGATCGTCTTGGATGCAGAGGATCGCGCCGACCATGTTCAATGCGGTCAGTTCGTCCGGATTCGCGGCCAGCACGCTTCGAAAGAAGGCCAAGGCCTCGTCCGCGCGACCAGCGCGAAGGTACTCCAAGCCTGCGGCGCTCTCCGTTGCACGGACTGCAGGAACGCCTCCGGCAACGGTCGCGAGGACGACCGCGCCTCCCAGCAGAACCCGTGCAGGTACCGAATCTCGCCGTCCTCGAAGGCACCGGGGACAGCGACGGGCGGGCGGAGTGACGGACTTGGCCTTCACGGGGGCGTTCGTTGGCACTCGGTTGCTTGGCTCCGGTCGCGCGACGATCTCGGCAAGGCGTTGCACTGCCGGTCTAGCCCTCGTCCTGCTCACTCGGTTCGCGTATCGTGACGATCTGGTTGGCAGGCAGGTCGTCCAAGGCTTGCGAGACTCCGCTGGGCCATCGTATGCGCAACGAGGCGGACGCATGGTCCCCTAGGCCGAAATGCAGTCGCGGGTCGTTGCACGAATAGTAGCTCGACTGTGACATCACCTCTTGGACTTGACGGCGGGGGCCGTACGAGCAGATCACTCTCGCTCCGATCGCGCTGCTGTTCGAGACCGTCCCGATCAGCTTCGCTTTCAGCCAGTTGCCGCCGCCCTCGATGTCGTTCCGCAGGAGCGACGGCGGCTCGTTGAGGTTGACTACGAGGATGTCAATGTCGCCGTCGTTGTCGAAGTCGCCGAAGGCGCAGCCGCGGCTCGAATGCGCCGTGGCCATCGCGGGTCCCGCCTCGTCATGCAACTGCTCGAGACGGCCGCCTCCGAGGTTGCGGAACACGACGTTGGGCGTCTTGAAGGGATAGCCGGGCAGTCTCGATTCGACTTCGGGATAGATGTTGCCGGTCGCGTAGAAGATGTCGGGCCAGCCGTCGTTGTCGAGGTCGACGATCCCCGCGCCCCAGCAAACGTAGCGCACTTCCACGGCAAGCCCGGACGCGAGCGTGCGATCCTTGAACCGGCCCGCGCCGTCGTTCACGTAGAGGATGTTCGTGTCGTCGGCGAAATGCGTCTTGAAGATATCGAGATCGCCGCTCAAGGTGAAGTCTCCCACGCCAACGCCCATGCCGGCTTGCTCCTGGCCGTCCTCGTTCAATGCGACGCCCCGGGCCAAGCCGATCTCCTCGAACGTCCCGTCGCGCCGGTTGCGGAACAGCAGGCTGGGCGTCGAATCGCATGCCACGTAGATGTCGGGCCAGCCGTCGTTGTCGTAGTCGGCGGCTGCGACCGTCATGCCGTAGCCGGGCCGGGCCCGGGCGATTCCCGCCTGCTCGCTGACCTCTTGGAAGGTGCCGTCGCCGTTGTTGCGGTACAGCGAGTGTCGGGAGAAGGGCAGGCCCCGCGGCCCGCAGTGGACGGGAACGCCCTTCCAGTTGCAAGTAGCCGTGCCGGGCTTGGGCGCCGTGTCGAAATCGAAATGGCAATAGTTCGACACGAACAGGTCGAGGTGTCCGTCGAGATCGTAGTCCAGGAACGCGCAGCCCGCTCCCCAGCGCGGCCTAGCGTCGATCAGGCCCGCTGCCCGGGTGACGTCCGTGAACGTGCCATCGCCGTTATTGCGGTACAGGACATTCTGCCCGAAGGCGGTGATGAATATGTCATCGTAGCCGTCGTTGTCGTAGTCGCCGACGGTCACGCCCGAGGCCCATAGCTCCCGCAGGAGCCCCGCTTCCTCGGTTACGTCGGTGAACGTGCCGTCCCGATTGTTCCGGTAAAGCCGGCTGCTCGTGCCCGGGGGCGCGCCGGCGACACGTGAGCCGCTGAGGACGAGCAGGTCCATCCATCCGTCGTTGTCGTAATCGAGGAAGGCGCAGCCGCAGCCGACGGTCTCGACGATGTAGTCCTTGTGGTCCAAGGGCCCGTAGACGGTCGGATGGCGCAAGCCGGCTTCCGCAGCGACGTCCACGAAGTTCGCCGCGAAGGGCCTTCCAGATGCCGCGGCTCGGCGCCGCGGGCGCACGTTACGGGTCGCCACGCCCTGCCCGCGCGCCAGTGCCGGGGCGAGAAGGGCCAGCCAGTCCCGCCTAGAAGGGCGCATCACGATTTCCGCCAAGGCTGCGACCGCTCTCGGGAGCCGCGTCGGCTGCGCGCACGGCCTTCACGGGATTCGCCGCGTCGCGCTCAGAACTGCAGGCGCAATCCGATCTGCGCCGAGCGCGGGCCGATGGAATTCGTGACCCTGCCGAACAGCCCGCTCGTCATGTTGTTGACGACGCGGTCGAGATTGGCCCGGTTGATGACATTGAATATCTCTCCCCTCAGTTGCAGGATCGTGTCTTCGGAAAGGCCCGGCAATCCGAATTCCCGCGAGATCAACAGGCTGACGTTGAAAAGGCCCGGGTGCGAGAACGTGTTCCGCCCCAGATTGCCCTGCTGGCCCCCGGAGGGCGCAGGAAAGTCCGACGCCCGGAAAAGCCCGGTCAGGTAGCCACTCCGTGACGCGCCGCTGACGGAATTGCCGAACGCCGGGGCGTTCGGGAGATCGCTGTTGAGCCCGTCGGCGTTGAAGTCGCCCGCGGGATAGGAAGCGGACGTCAGGACCGAGAAGGGCAGGCCGGACTGCATCACGCCCACAGTGCCCAGACGCCAGCCATTGATGATCGACCGCAAGCCCGGAGCCATGGCGCCCTCGGCCACGCGGACCTCCCACATCGCGTCGAACGTCAGGCGCTGCCGGATGTCGAAATCGGCCCGGCCGCGCTGCGCACGCAGGTTCCAGACATCGAAGACCGGAGTGGACGGGACCGACGCCTGCGGCAGGCCGCTCGTGCTGAAGTGGTCCAAGACCTTGGCATAGGTGTAAACGGCGCGCATCGAGAGGCCTCGGGTGTGGCGCTTGTGGAACATCAGCGAGAGCAGGTGCGCATTCGAGTTGGCCCCCGTCCAGCGGCGCTGCACGGAGCCAAAGAACGGATTGAGCCGGTCCAGGCGCCCGTCCAGCAGGTCTCCCGCGAAGCGGTTGATATCGCTGTGGACGGTCAGGTTGTGGTCCGCGGAACCGGTGTAGTTCACCTCGGCCATGGAATCCGGCCCGAGACGCTTCTGGACGCTAAGCATCCAGCTGTGCGCCGTGGGGATCTTCATGTTCTGGTCGACGCTCAGGATGCTAGAGCGCAGTCCCTGCACGCCGCCCCTCTCGTTCAGCTCGTAGGTCACGTTCGGCTTCGGCCAGATGTCCGGGGCGGCGTCCTGGGCGAGCGCGTCGAGGTCGCCCCAGTTCCCGAGACCATACGTCAGCGCGTCGCCTTGCAGCACGCTCAAGCTGGGCGTCGCCGTGGCAGGCGGGCCGAGCAGGTTGAGCGTCGAGAACCAGTTCTGCGCGATTCGGTCGCGGTACATGCCGTACCCGCCTCGGACCGACAGCGAACCGTTGTTGAACACGTCCCAGGCGAACCCCATGCGCGGGCTGATCAGCCAGGGCAGCTTGTCGGTGGCGGTCTGCCTGCACTCGGCGTAACCGTTCGCGATCCGCTCCATCGAGTCCGAGCCCTGCCCCGCGAACAGGTAGCAGCCCTGGTCCGATGCCTCCGTATAGCGGATGCCCTCGCCATAGTTGTCGACCCGGATGCCGAGGTTCAGCGAGAAGCCGGGCCGCAGGCGCCAGTTGTCTTGCAGGAAAAGGCCGGTGAATGACGTGTGGTAGCTGAGATACGCTCCGCCCACCTCGCCGGTCGCTAGGTTGACCGCGGGTCCGAATTGCGACGTCGGCTTGTCCTGCGCGAAGTCGAGCAGGCTGGCGAAGCTGAACGTGGGCCGGGTCAGCGTCTTGCGCCACGGAACCGTGTCGTCCGGTCGGACGTACTCGCCTCCGAACTGCAGGGTGTGCTTGCCCTTGTTCAGGGTGGCCATGTCGCGCCATTCCCAAGTCGGCGTCGTCCATCCGCCCGGTCCCCAGGCGCCGAATCCCTGCGTCCCGGAGATGCCGATATTCGGTACGTCCACGGCACCGTCGCCCAGGGCGGCCTGCTGCTCGCCCGTCTGCCTCGAGTAGCGGAAGCCCATGCTGTTCATGAAGGTCGCCGAGAAGACGTGATTCCAGTCGAACTTTGTCCACGTGTTGAGCACCGGCGACCACCGCGTGTATGCGGGGCGGATCAGGCTGGCAAACTGCCTTTTCCCGTCGGACTTGTAGAAATAGCCGAACAGCCGGTCGTTAGCGCCGAAGTGATGGTCCACCCGAACTTGGAACTGCTCGCCCTGTCGCGGCACGGAGGCGTTTGCATTGACCGTGCCGACGGCCGGGAGGGAATCCGGAATCGTGGACGTGGCATCGAACTGCCCGGGATTGCGCTGCTTGAGTTCACCCACCGTGATCACGTCGCTCGACGGGTCGATCGCAGGGGAAAGCGCGAATATCTTGGAAGCGGTAGACTGCGGAAAGTTGGTTGTCACGTAGTTTCGGAACTCCGGCGTCTCGGCGACCCCAACCGTGGTCGTGGAGGTGCTTGCTCGCAGGAAGTCGAAGGCTCCGAACACGAATGTCCGGTTGCGCTTGATCGGCCCGCCCGCGGTCGCCCAGAAGTTCTTCTGGGCGAAGTCCGTGATCGTACCCTGGGCGATCGTGCGAGCAGTCAGGCTGTTATTGGTGTACAGGTAGCCCATGGTTCCGTGCAGCTCGTTGGTCCCGGACTTGGTGACCAGTTCTAGGAAGGCGCCGGACGACCGGCCTTTCGCCGCCGAGAAGTTCTGGGCCTCGACACGGAATTCCTGGAGCGAGTCCGGGATCGGGCTGACCATGAACGTGCCGTCCCGCGACGGCACCTCGGCGTAGCTCCCGTTCAGCATGACGAGATTGGCGCCTTGCCGCTGCCCGGAGGCGTTGATGCGCAATCCCATCTCTCCCTGATAGTTGTCGACGAATGCACCGTTGGTTGCGCTCGTCTCGCCCGACCCGGTGACGCCCGGAACGAGGGTCGACAGCTGCCAAATCGTGTTGCGCGGCAGGGGTTGGTTCTTCAGCGACTCCTCGTCGATGTAGTTGGTGTTGTCTACCTCGGTCGTGTTGACCGCGCTCGTATCCGCCTCAATCGTGATCGAGGTCGTCACCTCGCCGATCTGCAGTTCCGGGTAGAGCGTCCGCGTCTCGTTGCTGCGCACCGGCAGCCCGGTCGTGGACCAGGTGACGAATCCAGGGGAGGCTACGCTGACGGCATAGGAGCCGGCCGGGAGTTCACCCACCCGGAAGAATCCGGTTTCGTTGGAACTGATCTCGCGCTCGAGGCCTAGATTCTCGTCGGTAACCAGCACATCGGCGCCGGGAATCACAGCGCCCGTCCCGTCCTTCACGAAGCCCTCGACGCCACCGCTGAACTGCGCGCGAGCGATGCCGCCCGCGAGCGCAGCTAGAATGGCCAGCATTGAAACAGTGCGGTGCATGGAGCCTCCCTGCCTGACGAGCCCCGAGAGCCGAGCTCCCCGGGCGCACGAAGTATAGCAATCTCCAATCTCCACTAGCCGACCCAATCTCACGCAGGCCGGACGTTCGGGCCTCACCGGGTTCGTGTCGCGATATGATGCGAGGATGCGTTCCGGAGGTTGGCGCGGCACCCGCGCTAGCCGTGGTGTCGACGGAGTCCGGGCTTGACGCGATCTTCACGTGCTAGGCGAGGGGCTCGAAGACTAGGTCGCCCGGCCTTCCAATGATCTCGCGGAGGTTCGGTGCTCGCATCACCGGGAACCGCTAAGAGACGCGCCCGCCGACAGCGGCCGCGCGGACGGCGGGAGAGGAGCCTGCGATGCACCGGCAGCAGCTGTCGGGTTTACCGATCCGCAAGCGGCTGATCGAAAGCCTCGTAGCGCCGCCCGCACCCGCATAGTTTCTGTGACCCGTTGTATAGGAATACTTTACGGGCAGTCGAATCCAAGGATCGGTGAAGTTCAGCGGGGATCGAGCTGACAGGCTCACTAGGACTCCCTCCGCCGGCGCGACTTGGGTGGATTTCAGGATGCGGGCGCTCGGCAGCCCTGCTTGCGCGGTTCGAGCCCGACCCGTGTCGCGACCCACGGCGCCCGGCGGCACCCCGGGCACCGGCTTGCCCTTCCGGACAGCCGGCCGTGAGCCGAGCCAAGCTGCGAGACGCACGCGTCCAGCCGAGCTCTGCCACCCTGTTGTAGACTCATGTGATACGGGTGTGGGGCAGGGAGGCCCATTGCATGGAGAGAAGGAGATTCGTTGGGATGTCTGCGGCTACCGTCGCTGCCGTCGCGACGGCTACCGTCTCAGCTTCCACCCCGGCGGCCCCGCTCTCGCTCGCCGTCGCCCGACTCGATACGCCGACAGTCGCGAACGCGATTGAGACCTTCGACGTCAGGTCGCGGAACGAGGGCTTCATGAGCCCGGAGATCCGATCGGTCTTCCCGGACTTCCCGTCGATCGCCGGATACGCGGTGACCTGCCAGATCCAAGCCAACGAGCCCCGCGCGCAGTCGGCCAGCTACGTGCAACGCACGGACTGGTGGGATTTCATCGTCTCCATTCCGCCGCCGCGTGTCGTCGTCATCGAGGATGTGGACGATCCTGCGCGCGTTGGGTCCTTTTGGGGCGAGGTGAACGGCAGCATCCACCAAGCGCTCGGGTGCCTCGGCGTCGTGACCAACGGCGGAGTCCGCGATCTCAAGGAAGTTCGCGAGATAGGCTTTCACTACTACGCCCGTCACGTCGTCGTTTCCCACGCCTACGTCCACCAAGTGGAGTTCGGCAAGGCTGTGAATGTCGGTGGACTTACCGTCAAGCCGGGAGACCTGGTCCACGCCGACCGTCACGGGGTACATTTGGTGCCAATCTCCGTGGCCGCTAAGATCCCCGATGCAGCAGCTCGCATTTTCGAGCGCGAGCATCGCATCATCGACTACTGCCGGTCCCCGGAATTCACATTCGAGGGACTCAAGAAGCTGGCGGGCGGCTGAGATTCCGCTAGGAGTCGGTTCGGTTGGATGCATACGGTTCTCGTTACCGGTGCCAGCGGCTTTCTCGGCAAGCACCTAGTCCGGCTGCTGCTGGAGTCGGATTCCACCTTGCGTGTCCGGGCCTTCTCCAGGTCCGCGTTCGCCGGGGACAGCGACGGGCGCGTCGAGAGCGTGCGCGGCGACATCACGAGGCCGTCCGATATCAATTCCGCGCTTGCCGGCGCCGACGAGGTGTACCACTGCGCCGGCCACGTGGATCGCTCCCCGAGCGATCCTTGGACGGCCTTCCGCCTCCACGTGGACGGCACCCGCAACCTGTGCGAGGCCATGCGGTCCGCGGGGCCCCGGCGATGCGTGGTGGTGTCGTCTTCAGGCACGGTTGCGGTCAGCAGGGAGGCCGTGATCCACACGGAGGAATCCGGCTTCAAGCAGGCGGTGGTGCAGCCGTGGCCGTACTACCTCAGCAAGATCTACCAAGAGAAGCAGGCGCTCTGGTACTGCGAGCATCGCAAGCTTCCCGTCGTCATTGTCAACCCAAGCCTGCTCCTCGGGAGCGGCGACGACCGCTTTTCGTCGACAAACGACATCCGTCTCTTCCTCAAGGGCCAAATCAAGGTGATCCCCTCAGGGGGCCTCAACCTCGTGGACGTGCGCGACGCTGCGGCGGGCCTTGTCGGGGCCATGCGAAAGGGCGCGGTCGGCGAGCGCTACTTGCTCGGCGGAGAGAACCTGACCTTTAGGGAATGGATCGCCCAGACGGCGCGGGTCGCCGGCGTGTCGGCACCGCGCTTCCAGCTCCCCGAGCGTGCCGCGCGCATGGGCGCGTCGGCCCTGAGGGCGCTCTACCCCCTCATGGGCAAGACCTTTGAGCTGGACGACGCCACGATCCGCATGTCTTCGCTATTTTGGTATTGCAATTCAGCGAAGGCGCAACGGGAACTGGGATTCGAGACAAGACCCGCCGACGAGACGCTGCGAGACACGGTTGCATTTCTGAGGTCGGCAGGCGTGGCTTAGGAGAGATTGCGAGAACCGAAATGGCCGGCATCAAACAACAAACCACCTTCGACATGCAGGCGGACCTGCTCCAGATGCTGGACGAAGCAGCGCGTCAGTACGGCTTGCGGAACCGGGACAAGGCCCTGCGATGCATCTTGGACTACGTCGCCGAAGACGGCGACTGGGACGAGATCTTCTCGAACGTACGCTGCCTCCGGTGCGGCGGCCGCCCCGGATGGACAGCGCCGCAATAGGTCGGCCCGTCGGCGGCCGCCGGTTCGGTAGGCCCTGCGCGATTCTGAACCCGCGGGCCGCGAGCGGAAGGGCCGGGCGTCGCTGGCCAGGCTTGCGTCCGATCTTCGAAGCGGTCCTAGGGCCGGTGGACGTCCGGTTCACCGAGGCCCCCAATCACGCTACCGCGCTGGCCCGCGAAGCGATTCGGAACGGAGCCGAGCTAGTGGTCGCCGTCGGCGGCGACGGCACGTTCAACGAGGTCGTTAACGGCTATCTCAGCCGGGGAAGCCCGATCAATCCGAACGCATCCCTCGGCCTGTGCCCGCTGGGGACGGGCGGGGACTTCAAGATTTCGGCGAGGATCCCGGCTTCCCCTCAAGAGGCGGTCAAGGCTATCGCCTCGAATCCACTGCGCAAGTTCGATGCCTGCCAGGTTCGCTTGGCAGGTCCTGACGGCGCGACGGTCGAACGGTGCTTCGCGAATGTCACAAGCTTCGGCATGGGCGGAGTCGTCAGCCTCGCTGCGAAGAGCAACTTCCTGACGGCAGTCGACGGGCGTGCAGCGTTCCTGTGGGCGACGGCAGTGACATTCTTCCGCTTCCGCCCCACGCAGGTTCGCCTGAACTTGGACGGGGAGGTTCCCGGCAGGCATGTTCGAGTGCTTCAGGTAGCCATCGGCAACGGTTCGCACCAAGGTGGCGGCATGAACATGTGCCCGCTAGCGGAACTCGACTCGGGTCACATCGACGTCACTGTGATCGAGCAGACGAGCATTCCGAGCTTCCTCAGGTCGATTCCGCTTCTCTACTCAGGAAAGATCTACTCGCACCCCAAGTGCCGCCATTACCGGGTACGGGCCGTTGAGGCGACATCCGATGACCCCGTCCTAGCCGAAGTAGACGGAGAGGCCATCGGCCAGCTGCCGCTCGCAGCCAAGGTGCTGCCGGGAGTGCTTTCGGTTGCCGGAACTGGAATCAGAACATTGTCCCGGTACTCCATGCAGCCCAGGGCCGGCGATTGATTAGGGCCGATACTGGTCGGCACGTCTAGAAATAGATCCAAGTCCTCCGACGGAGACGTCTGCGAGGTGGGAAAGCGCTTGCCAATTCACGTTGGGGCTATCGCTTGACTGGGGAATCGGGATCTACAGGCTTGGAAAATCGTCCGATTCTACATGGAGCGCCGCCGTGCAGTCCTTCCAGCCTCAGACGCCCCGTCGTCGTCTCACTGGCGATACCGCGATATGAGACGGCTCCGAAAGACCGGAAAATCCCGGCAGGCGCAAGCGGCCTTGGCTGGGAACGGAACGGACCGGTTTCGCCGTCGTTGAGGCGCGTGACACCCCGTCCAGTAGCCCCGGAACGGGCTCTCGGCCCGGCCGTGACCGTTCGACGGCTAGTTCGACGGCTAGGATGAGGGCTCCAGCCGAGTGGGCCCGCCTCGGAACCGCGAAAGAGCAAGCGAGACGGGCGTCGTTCCGCCGATCTCGGGAATTGCTTGTGAATTTTCTCGGTGCGTCAAGCGTGACTTCAGAGTCCTGTCCTCCATGCAGGCGCGTGTAGCAGAAAACCACGAGATTTCGATTGGACGGTGCGAACGCTCGGAGACGACCGTGCAATTTGTGCAAGGAATTTCGGCTGGACCGGGCCTCTCTCCACCCCTCGATCTCGGGAAATGTGAGCCTGTTTCTGGAATCGAATTGGAACAGTCTGCCAGACTCGGTAGATCTTTCCCGTCTTCTTGTTGTACAGGAAGAGGTCGCCGAACACGCCTTTGCCGGGCGTCCCCTCCGGCGCGGTCGAAGGAGCGCCTTCAGTTCCGCTAACGCCTGCTACCTTCTGGCTCACCATCTCCCAAGCGCCCGTCTCGGAAGGCTGGGTCGGAACCAACTGCCTCTAGGGCGAGCCAGCGATCAAGCCTCCCAAGAGAATGGGCGCGGGACGAATGATCCGAGTCGCCATGGTCGATGGTGTGCGGTTGCCTTGGCTTGCCTGCAAGTATTCTCCCGATTCGCCGGCTTAGGGCAGGGGGCTACCTTGGCGCGCTGATCCGGGCAGCCAAGCGTCAATGAGTTCCTCTTGGCCCCTTACCGAGACTCCTGCGACGGCACGGCTCGTGATCCATGCAGCGGGGCGGAAGTCGGTGGACCGCAGATTCCCTGACGAATCGGGCCTAGCCGTAGCTCGAGGCGTCTCGCCGAGTCTGAACCCGCGTCACGCCTCGCAGCCTGACAGCTAGGGCACCGCCAGCTGACCGTCCAATGAGGCGGCTGGGGCCGAGATCAGGCATGCCTCCCGCTCTGCCGGCCGGCGTGCGGACCGGACCATGCAAGCCTCTGTTTGGAACCGGGCGAGAGCAACCCCGCCAGCCTGTCCGAGCGTGCTAGAATCGGCCTGACGGGTTCCGGCATCGATGGGCTCCGACCTCTCGCTCGCACTGCAGCTCCAGGAAGTGGACCGAAGGATCGACGTGCTCACGCGCGAGATCGACGGGCTGCCGAAGGAGATCGCCAGCATCGAAGCCACGCTCGCCTCGCATAAGGACGAATTGGCGCAGAAGCGCGCTCGGCTGGACGATAACGCCAAGGAGCACAGGAGCCTGGAGGGGCAGGTCTCGGACTGCAACCAGAAGATCTCGAAGCTTCTGGAGCAGATCAACTCTGCCAAGACGAACGAGCAGTACCGGGCCTTCCAGCACGAGATCCAATTCTGTCGGGACAAGATCGACGAGGTCGAGGAGCACATCCTTGACAGGATGGAACAGGCCGAGTTCCTAGAGGCAAGCGTCGCCAAGGCCGAGGCAGACTTGGAGATCGAGACCGCCAAGGTCGCCGAGGAAGTAGAGCTCACGAAGGAGCGCATCGCTGCGGACGAGCAGGAGCGCGCTAAGCGACGAGAGGACCGGAAGGCGGTTGTCGCTCGGATCGGTGCGGGGACGTTGCGAATCTACGAGCGGGTACGCAAGGCCCGAGGCATCTCCGCTGCCCCCGTGAACGGCGAGAGTTGCGGGGCCTGTCACGTTCGCCTGCGCCCGAAGGTGCTGCAGGACCTTCGCCAGCTCGAGGAGGGCGTGCTCACCTGCGAGAGTTGCGGTTTGATCGTCTACTTCCCGGCGCCGAGCGAGGACGAAGGCGAGGACGAAGGCCCTGTCGGCATCGCGTCGTAAGGGAGGGCGTACCACGGTCGATGGGTGCCCTCTCCGTACTGAGCGAAGACGAGTCCGCATTCTTCGATTCCGTTGTTGAGTTCGCAAAGCGGGAGGTCAGCCCGCACGTTCGCGCCATGGACGAGGCGTGCGAGTTGCGCCCGGATGTCGTCGACCAGCTGTTCGCGGCCGGCCTGATGGGCATCGAGGTGCCCGAGAATCTGGGCGGACAAGGCGGCACGTTCTTCGACGCGGTGTTGGCGGTCCAAGCTCTCTCGAGGGTGGACCCGTCCGTCTCGGTGGTAGTCGACGTCCAGAACACCTTGGTCGTCAACGCGCTGCTCCGCTGGGGCTCCGTCCAGCAGAGGCGCAAGTACCTTCCCCGCGCATGCCGCGACACCGTGTGCAGCTACGCTCTCTCGGAGACAGGCTCCGGCAGCGACGCGTTCGCGATGCGGGCGCGCGCGCAGCGCTGCGACGGCGGGTTCGTCCTCGACGGCCGCAAGCTCTGGATCACCAACGCCAAGGAGTCGGGACTCTTCCTGGTGTTCGCGAACGCCAGCCCGGAATCCGGGTACCGCGGCATCACCGCGTTCCTTGTCGAGCGAGAGTTCCCCGGCTTCACCGTCGGCAAGAAAGAGGACAAGCTCGGCATCCGGGCGTCGTCGACGTGCGAGATCCTCCTCGACAGCTGCTTCGTGCCCGAAGCCAACGTTGTCGGCGAGGTCGGCAAGGGCTACAGGATCGCCATCCAAGCGCTCAACGAGGGGCGCATCGCGATCGGCGCGCAGATGCTGGGCATCGCCGAGGGTGCCATCGGCCACGCCCTTGCCTACCTGCGGGAGCGCAAGCAGTTCGGCCGACGCCTTGCGGACTTCCAAGGCATTCAGTTCCAGGTCGCGGAGCTCGCGACGCAGGTCGAGGCGGCCAGGTTGCTCGTCTGGAACGCGGCGCGGCTCAAGGACAGCGGCAAGACCTTCCTGAAGGAGGCTGCCATGGCGAAGTACCACGCCTCGGAGATGGCGGTGCGAGCCACCGCCCGCTGCGTGGACTTCTTCGGAGGTGTCGGTTTCACTGAGGACTACCCCGTCGCCAAGCTCTACCGCGACGCCAAGATCGGCACCATCTACGAGGGCACCTCGAACATGCAGCTGCAGACGATTGCCAAGCAGCTGCTTGACTGAGCCAATGGAACAGACTGGGACCAACTCTGCACGGGAGAGCTCCGCCATCGGGCGGTGCTCGTGCCATAGGGCGCGGAGGCGGCTGAAGCTGCCGGTCCTGTTCGGAGCGGCCTTCGCAGCGATCCAGGCCGTCGTCGCGCTTGTGCGATTCGGGAGCTCGACCGGCCTGGCTATTGCGCAGGGCGACGGTGCCACCCTCGCTCGGATCATTCCGGGCATGGCGCTCTTCTTCGTTGCGGGCCTGCTGGTCGGCCTGCTCGCGAATCTGATGCTCCGGAACAGCTGCGGGGCTTGGAGGAGATTCGTGATCGGCGGGACGCTGGTCGCGACTCCCTTCGCCGTTTGCCTGAGCTTGGTGGGAGGCTTGCTCGGACCGCCGTTCGTAATTGCCTACGCCCTGATTCCGTTCCTGGTGCTGGCGGGGCTGCCGGCCGCGGGCCGGGCGGTCTGGCTGCGATTCTCCGCTCCGCCCAGCGCCCCGTAGCGAGCCCATCGCCGCCGTCGCGGCTGCCTTCGAGGCGCGACTGCGGCCTGATTCAGAATCTGGAGTGCCGGCCGGCGGCGTGTGACGGTCCGCGTGAGACCCCAAGCGGACCCAAGGCCGTGCGGGAGGTGTGCAGCGGCGCGGAGAGCTTCCGGATTCCGTCAGAACGCCAGGGGTAGCCTCTTCTCCGCCCGCCCAGTCCCTCGCAGGTAGGCGAAGTCGCAGCCCTCGTCCGCCTGCAGGACCGACTCGAGGAACATCCTGCCGTAGCCCCGGTCGTAGTGCGCTTCGCGCGGGCGCCACGCGTCCCGGCGCCGGCTCATCTCGGCGTCGTCGACAAGCAGGTCAAGCCGACGCCCCGCGGTGTCGAGCCGAATCTCGTCGCGCGTCCGCACGTACGCGAGCGGCCCTCCGACCGCCGACTCGGGACTCACGTGCAGCACCACCGTGCCGTAGCTGGTGCCGCTCATGCGCGCATCGGAAATGCGCACCATGTCCTTGACGCCGCGCTTGAGCAGCTTCGCGGGAATCGTCATGTTGCCATATTCCGGCATGCCGGGAGCGCCGACCGGTCCGCCATTCTTGAGGACGAGAACCGAACTGGGGTCGACCTCGAGATCGGGCGAATCGATGCGCTGCATCAGATCCTCGTGATCCTCGAAGACCAGTGCCCGGCCCGTGTGCTGCAGCAGCTCGGGCGACGCGGCGCTGGTCTTCAGGACCGCGCCGCGCGGGCAGAGGTTGCCCTTGAGGATCACGGTCCCGCCCTCCGGCTGCAGGGCGCGGTCCTTGGTGCGGATGACCTCGCGGTTGTGGCACTCGGCCCCGCTTACGTTCTCGCGCACCGTCTTGCCCGTCACCGTGAGTGCATCGCCGCGGAGCTGGTCCAGGAGATCGCGCATGACGACAGGAATCCCCCCGGCATAAAACATGTCCTCCATGAGATGCTCGCCCGACGGCCGGATGTTCGCGATCACGGCCGTCTCGCGCGAGATCTCGTCGAACCGCTCCAGAGGGAAGTCGATCCCGAGGCGCCCGGCCAAGGCCTTCAAGTGGATGATGGCATTCGTGGATCCGCCGATCGCCATGTCCACGCGCACCGCATTCTCCAAGGCCTCTCGAGTGACGATCCGGGACGGCCGCAGGTCCTCCCGCACCATTTCAACGATCCGCTCGCCGCTGCGATGGGCGATTTCGTAGCGTCGCGAATCCGCGGCCGGAATGTTCGCGCATCCCGTCAGCGTCATGCCCAAGGCCTCCGTCAGGCTCGTCATGGTCGAGGCCGTGCCCATGACCATGCAGTGCCCGGCGGACCGCGACATCGAGCACTCGATCTCGCACCAGTCCTCCTCGCTGATGCGCCCGGCCCGCAACTCGTCCCAGTAGTGCCATACGTCCGTTCCGGACCCCACTTCCTTGTTCCGCCAGATGCCCTTGAGCATCGGCCCGCCGGTCACGAATATCGACGGCAGATCCGCGCTGGCCGCCCCCATCAGCTGCGCGGGCGTAGTCTTGTCGCAGCCGCAGAGGAGCACGACGCCGTCCATGGGTTCGCGCGGATCGACTCCTCCACGTCCATCGCCATCAGGTTGCGGAACATCATGCTCGAAGGCCGCATGAAGGGCTCGCCGAGCGAGATCGTCGGGAATTCGAGGGGGAACCCGCCGGCCGACCAGACCCCGCGCTTCACGGCTTCGGCGACCTGCCGCAGGTGGGCGTTGCAGCTCGTCAGCTCGGACCAGGAATTGCAGATGCCGATGACGGGCTTGCCGCTGAACACGGTGCCGGGGAAGCCCTCCGCGCGCAGCCAGGAGCGATGGAGGAAACCCAGCTTGTCGCGGCGCCCGAACCACTCCTGCGACCGCAACTTCGAGTTGGATTGCGACATGGACGCCCATTATATGGTCCCGCAGTCTCACTCCATTGCGGGCGGGCGCGACGGGGTATTAGAGTGAGTGCGCGCCGAGGAGGCCGCCCAGCATGGCAATCGATCTAACACGCCGCCACTTCCTAGGAGGGGCCGTCGCCCTTTCTTCGGGATGCGCCGCCCCGACGCAGGAGCGCGAAGAAGCGCGCGCGGCACCCGCGGCCCTGCCGTCACGGCCTCTCGGGAACACCGGCGCGGAGCCCTCCGTCCTCGCGATGGGATGCGGGAGCCGACTAGCGATGTACGAAGAGGAGGACAAGGCCGTCGAGGCGCTCGAGCTTGCCATCGACCTCGGCATCACCTACCTCGACACCGCCCAGGGATACGGCGGGGGAACCAGCGAGACTTGGGTCGGGAAGGTGATGGCCGGGCGTAGGGACGAGGTCTTCCTAGCTACGAAGATCCGCGTGCGCGACCGAGACGAAGCCATGCGGGAAACGGAGCGGAGCCTGCAGCGCCTCCGGACGGACCGAATCGACCTGATCCATATCCATAGCCTCGGGGACGAGGCAGATCTGGCGGAGATAGAGGCCGGGGCTCTCAAGGCGCTGATGCAGCTGCGCGACGAGGGCGTCTGCCGGTTCGCCGGGATCACGAGCCACACCCATCCGGACGTGCTCGCGACCGCACTGGAGCGCCACGGCTTCGACTGCACGCAGATGGCGCTCAACGCCGCGAGGCAGGGACGCAGCCGGAACTCGAGAGATCCGGTGGACAACGCCCCCGAGGACAGCTTCGAGGCCGTCGCCCTGCCGGTCGCTGTCCGCAAGGGCATGGGAGTGCTCGCCATGAAGGTGACCGGCCAGGAGTCTCTGGTGGGCGACGGCCAGGGCCGGGCCGGGATCGAACCACTCCTGCGCTACGCCCTCTCGCTGCCGGTCACATCCGCGGTCGTCGGGATGCCCTCGCTCGAATTCATCCAAGAGAACACCGAGGTTGCGAGGAACTTCAAGCCGATGCATCCGGAGGAAATGGGCCGGTTCTCGCAGGAGATGTCGGATTTCAACAAGCAGGCCTTGGACAGCCATTTCCGCTGCCACGTCGACTCCTGACGGCCCTGGCCGGCCGAAATCGGTCGTGCCCGGTGGCGAGGGGCCACTGCATGCCTCGGTTCGACGCTAGCCGCCGAGACTGATCATCTCCAGCTTCCGAACCGACTCCGGCCTGTACCCCTCGGCCGATGCGATCGCGACGAGCCGCTCCTCGGAGAAGCGGTCATCCCGGTCCCTCCACGCGGCGGCGATGGTCTCGCGCAGGTCGGCGTCCGTGCTTCCGGCCCGCAGCGGCGTCTTGAGGTCGCGGCCGCGCGTCGAGAACAGGCAGGTCACCAAGCGGCCGTCGGCCGTCAGCCGCGCTCGCGTGCACGCTCCGCAAAATGGCTCCGTGACCGAGGCGATCACGCCGAAGCTCCCGCGCCCGTCCAAGTAGCGATACCGCTGGGACGGAGCGCTCCCGCGCGCTGCGGCGACCGGCGCGAACGGGTGGGTCTCCATGACGCGGTCTAGGATCTCGGCTTTCGGCACGAGTTTCCGCGAGGACCATTGGTTGACGTTGCCGACGTCCATGAACTCGATGAAGCGGATTTCCACGCGCTCCGACCTAGCGTATTCGACGAGTTCCCGGATTTCACCGTCGTTCACTCCGCGCTCCACGACCGCGTTCAGCTTGACGGGAACGAGTCCTGTCCGCTGGGCAGCCGCCACCCCCGCGAGGACATCATCCAAGCTGCCCCGCTGCGCCATGCGCTGGAACGTAGCGGGTCGGACTGAGTCGATGCTGATCGTCACGCGGGTCAGCCCCGCCCGGCGCAAGGCGACGGCCGAGCCCTCGAGCAGCGAGCCGTTGGTGGTCAGGCACAGATCCTCAATCCCGTCGATTCCAGCCAGCATGGAAACTAGGTCGGCCAAGTCCCGTCGCAGCAGGGGCTCCCCGCCCGTGATGCGCAGCTTGGTCGCGCCGAGGCCGGCGAAGATGCGCACCAAGCGGCCAATTTCCTCGAACGTGAGGATCTGGTCCCGCGAAATCCAGTCGTACTGGTCCAGCGGCATGCAGTAGGTACAGCGGAAGTTGCAGCGGTCGGTGACCGAGATCCGCAGATCCTGCAAGGGCCGGCAATAGCTGTCCGTCAACACGCGCGCGACCGGATACAGCCATTCTACTAGCAGGGCTCGGCCGCGCCTCGAGCGCGGGTATGCCCGCCGCCGCCAACGCCGCGGCGCGGCATGCCAGCTCCGGCGCACGGAATCCCGGCGGGAGTATGATGGTTAGGAGCGATGATCGACGTAACCCCCAGCGCGACTAGCAGAATCCGGGGAATGCTGGCGTCAGAGAATCCGGGCGGCCTGCTGCGACTCGGCGTCATCGGAGGCGGTTGCTCCGGACTGCAATACAAATTCAGGTACGAACGCAGCGCCCGCGCCACCGACAGCGTCTTCGAGGTCGAGGGCGTGCGCCTGTGCGTGGATCCGAAGAGCTACCGGTACCTGGACGGCATGACGCTGGACTACGTCGAGACACTGCTGGAACAGCGGTTCCTCTTCAAGAACCCGAACGCGGAGAGGAACTGCGGATGCGGGAAGTCATTTCAAGTCTGACTCTCGGGAGGTGCGAGCGCCTTGCCGTTCGGTCATACTGAGGCTGGCTGCCAGCGGAGCATAGAGGGATGCAGAGACTGCCCTACCCTGCGTGGTACGACACATTCAACCGGGCGGCGGGCGACCTGTACCCCGGCCGCTACACGCACGAGTACACTTCCCGGCTGGTCGAGACCGGGCGAAAGGTCCGCGAACTCGCGAAGAGCAAGCGGTCGCTGATCGTCGCTCACAACTATCAGTTCCCAGAACTGCAGGAAGTCGCGGCGGAGGTCGGCGACTCGCTCGGCCTCAGCCGCTACGTCGCCAGGCAGCCCGCGTCGCGCGTCGACTTCTGCGGGGTGTGGTTCATGGGCGAGACCGCCAAGACGATCGTCGGCGACCGCGCCAAGATCTACATGCCGGACCGGCCCGGATGCTCTCTGGTCGAGTCCATCGACCGCGAGCGAGTACGGCGCTGGAAGCAGGCCTGTCCCGACGGCATCGTGATCTCCTACGTCAACACGGACGCGGCCACAAAGGCCCTGAGCGACTACATCTGCACGTCGAGGAACGCGGCGCAGGTCCTAGACCACGCCGCATCCCGCAACCCGGGCCAGCGCATCCTGTTCCTGCCGGACAAGTTCCTGGGATCGGTGTCGATCGCCCAGAGCAAGGTCGTGGACCCGGCGCTAGTGGATCTCTACGACGGCTTCTGTCACGTGCATGCCAAAATCGGCGAAACCGCCCTCGAGGAGGCCTTCGAGCGCCACCCTGAAGCGGAACTCCTCATCCATCCGGAGTGCGGATGCGCGTCCCATTGCATGGCCAGGGTGATGCAGGGCACCTCGCCCTACCAGAGGGCCTTCTTCCTGTCCACCGAGGGCATGGTCCGGCACGCCGAATCGTCCGCCGCGCGGGAGTTCATCGTCGGGACCGAGATGGGCATGGTATACAGGCTTCGCCGCCGTCTGCCAGGCAAGATCTTCCACCCGGTGAGCCCGGACGCCGTCTGCGAGTACATGAAGATGAATACGCTGGAAAAGCTGCTCGTCTCGCTGGAGCAGGACCGAATCGAGGTAGAGATCGAGCCGGGCGTCGCGCGCAAGGCCCAGCGCGCGATCGATCGCATGCTGACCATCCAGTGAAACTCTCGCCTCGCTGCTAGAGAGGGGTCCCGTCGACCGCAGCGGCTCTCCGCGCGACGCGGGAGGTGTCCAGCCGTCTCGCCCGGGTATGCGAGACTCACAGCATGTCGCCCGCCATGCCGCGCAGCCGATGCGCGTTGCTCCTGCTCGCCGCGGTCCCCTCGGCGGCCATTCTCCTAGCCCAGGGCCGCCTTCCCGTGCGCGCGACGTACGACGACCGCCTGCGCGCGATCGAAGAGAGGCTGGACGCAATCGAGGACGGGCTTGCCCGGGCCGCGGAAGAACGGCTGACGGCCGAGCAAGCCCGGCCGGAGGGCTTGGGCCCGCTGTCCGAGCTCAAGCTCGACCGCTTGGAGGTGCGCGTGATCCAGTTGGAAGACCGGCCCGTCAATTGCGACTGCGGGGGGCCGGGCCAGCGCGCCGTGCTCGAGAGGCTGATCTCGGTGGAGCGCCAGCTGGCGCGACTGAGAGCTAGGGGGGGTCGCTAGTATAGAGACAATGCCACGCATCCTCCTAGCGCTTCTGTTCCTGGCGCAGACCGCCTGCGACCCTAGCGTCACGTACTTGGACGAGTCTAGGCAGGCCACGGGCGTGAAGGTCGGCGAGGTCTCGTCGGACTCCGCGATCATTTGGACTCGCATCACCGAATCGGCCGAACGCCGGTCGGACGGAATCGCGTTCCGCGGCCGGGCCGACAAGCCCGAGCCCGGCACCGAGATCGAGCAGCTAGATCCGCGCGACTTGCAGGGCTCTGTACCCGGAGCGCCCGGCCTCGTCCGCTTGCGCTACGCGGACAACGTGAACTTTTTCGATCCTCGCTCCACGGCATGGGTTGAGGCGGGCCCGGCAAACGACTTCACGCAGCACTTCCGCCTCGCCGGCCTCGAGCCCTCGACCGTTTACTATTTCGAGGCGGAGACGGGAAGCTTGGACGGCACTGTCCGGCACAAGCCGATCAACGGCCGCTTCGAGACGGCTCCGCCCCCCGACCAGTACGTCACGGTGCTGTTCACGGCGGTCACGGGCCAGGCGAACCGGGACCACGACGCGCCGGACGGGTTCAAGATCTACAAGTCGATGCTGGATCTCGCGCCGAAGTTCATCGTGCCGACAGGCGACACGGTCTACTACGATAACGATGCCCCTCTCGTTACGTCGCTGGCGCTGGCCCGGTACCACTGGCACAGGATGTACAGCTTCCCTTCCCTCGTCCGGCTCCATTTGAGCGTGCCGGGCTACTGGGAAAAGGACGACCATGACTCGTACCACAACGACAACTGGCCGGGCATGTCGCGGGATTACATGGGTACGTTCAGCTGGGAGCAAGGGCTGCAGGTCTATTCGGAGCAGGTGCCGATGAGCGATCTGCCCTACCGGACATTCCGCTGGGGCAAGGGGCTGCAGGTGTGGGTCGTCGAGGGCCGTGACTTCCGGTCGCCCAACACGATGCCGGACGGACCCGACAAGACCATCTGGGGAGCGGAGCAGAAGCAGTGGCTCAAGGGATCGCTGCTGACTAGCGACGCCGACTGGAAGGTCCTAGTCAGCCCGACACCGATCGTGGGACCGGATAGAGGCAGCAAGAACGACAACCATGCGAATCGGGGCTTCCAGCACGAGGGCGACGAAATCCGGGAGTGGTTCGCCGAGAATCTGCCCGAGAACTTCTTCATCGTCTGCGGCGACAGGCACTGGCAGTACCACTCGGTCCACCCGCGGACCGGCGTCCAGGAGTTCTCGAGCGGTCCGGCCACGGACGAGCATGCCGGCGGCACGCCCGGGGAGGACGATGCCTACCACCGCTTTCACCGGGTGAAGGGCGGTTTCGTCTCTGTGCTGGCGGACAAAGTGTACGACGAGAGCCGCATCACCTTCCGCCTGCACAACGTGGACGGCGGAGTGGAATACGAATGGTCGAAGGCGAAGGCGCTCTAGCTTCCGAGCGCCCTAAACGGGACCTTCAAGCAACCCCAGAGACCGCGTGATTCTCGAGAAAACCGCTGTAATCGTGCGGTTTCCGTCGATGTCGGTCAGGATTCCGAGGCTCCTGTAGAGGCTGAGCAGGGGCTTGGTCCGTGCGTGGTAGTTGCGAATCCTGCGTCGCACGGCATCGGGATGGGCGTCAGCGCGCTTGGTGTAGCCTGACCCCCACCCGGCCCGGCCTCGCTCCCATACGCGCTGGAACACGATGTCGTCGGGAAGGTCGATGTAGAGGACTTGGTCGATGTCCCAGTTCTGCCACAGGAAATCCGCTTGCGCTCTGGTTCGCGGGAATCCGTCGAGGACGAATCCAAAGTTCCAATCGTGCTCTTGCAGCCGCCTCCGGACGAGATCCATCACGATTTCGTCGGGAATCAGGTTGCCCGAATCGAGGATCACCTGGATGCGTGAGGCAAGTTTCGTGCGATGCTCCAGATGCCAGCGAATGATGTCCCCGACCGAGATGTGGACGAAGTCGAAACGGGCCGACAGCATGCGACATTGCGTTGACTTGCCCGCGGACTGCTGTCCGATGATCACGTACTTGTTCATCCAGTTCGGCGTTGGAGAGCCGGGCAGCCTCGCGACCTCCCCCTCCCTGAGTCTAGCGCAATCACTCGCTGCGGGCGGTTTTCAAGAGCCGGGTCGTGGACCGCGGTTCGATGGATCGGATGCCAAGGCACCGGCCGGCGAAATGGCCGAGCACGGCAATCGTTTCGGGCCGCCGGTCCGAGCACGGCAGCGGGGCTGGCCACAGGTCGGAGCCTCGCGGAAAGCTGGGAGCCATTCGGTCAGTGCCGTGGACGGCTGACGGCCGTATCAACCACGGTCACTAGCAAGACTTAGCCTAGGACGAACGGCAGGGGCCTGTCCGGTGAAAGACCCCGCGCCCCGCGGGCGGACACGCAACAGGACTCCCCGCCAAGGGCATCGCCCCATTTGAATTGCCGGACACTGAAACCTGGCCATAACACGTTGAAATCGCGCGGAGGAAGATCCTCGCATGGCAATCACTCCAGCCGCCGAGATGATAGCCAGCAACCACGGTGCGGACATTCTGGTCATTAGCGGTCCTATCGTTGATCGGCGGGCCCTCCGGGCCCTGCCTCGTTGATCGGCCTGAAATGACAGTTCAACTCATGTTCTCCGAAATTGATCCGACTCGGCTAGGCCCAGACACAAGTACGATGTTCGTAGCACGAGAGCATGACGGGCGATCACTCAAGACGCGCAGCATACCGAGACAGAATGCCGTCATGCTCCAGGTCGCATCGCTTCGCTATCGGCTGGGAGGGGGCAAGGGATGACTTCTTCAATGACGGAAGAGTGAGACAGCCTCACGAGAGGAAAATCGTTCTCCTGAATTCCTTGGAGATCATGGCGGAGATCACGTCCGCCTGCCCCGTTCTTCTGGCCAATCAACACCACGGAATCGAAGGATCAAGATCATAAGCGAACCGGAGAAGTATAGAAATCGCCGCGAGATGGACCGCAGGGACCGAAAGTTGCTGCATTCCTTCATCGAAGCATTCGACCTCCTATAGTATTACCGAATGGGCTTGGAAATGGCCTTGTGTTCGTCCGCTGATGGCTCACTCCGGCGATCCAACCGCCGGACGGTCGACCGGTCCCGGCGATCACCTGACACGACCGTCGCGGACGGAGCATCAGCGACCCCGGGGGACCCGCAATGTCCTGGACGCCGTACCACGCCGTGCGGTGGACTCGCCTGCTGGTCTGGGACTTGCCGTGGCATGGCTTCGGCAAGGACAGCCCTGTCGCTCGCCTTGCGCGACCGCCGTCGAACGCATGTTGACGGATGACCGAGGGGCTGCTCGTGAGGACGCCACTCTCGAGCTCCTTGCGAGCGACTAGCGTGACCCGCCCGAATCAGTCGCAGTTGGCAGCCGGACAGATTCGACTTGGCGGTTCTACCGCTTCCATCTGGCTGCGCGCCAAGACGGTCAGCGCGCCTTGACGTACCTTGTGCCTCCTATTGACGGCGACCTTGGTCGCAGTTGCCCAGCCGCCGCAAACGCGAGAGTCGCCCTTCAGGCGAGGAAGCCCGCTCTGCCCGGTTCCGTCGAAGCGCGAAGGGCCTGCCAGCGGGCGGCCTCGTGCAGCCGAGCAGCAGGCGGCAATCCAGCCTGCGACCGGTCTGGAAGGCACCCGGGTCAAATACGGAACGGCACGGACCACCACTCCTGATCCCTGCCGAACACGTGAGTAGGCCACGCCGCCAGATTCGGTTATGACGGGATGGCTATAGTGGCAAGAGCCGTTCTTGGTGCAGTCGTCGCGGAAATGGCAGCGTTACGTCCATCGTTCGCAATCATAGGGGCGGGCTCCGTCGTCGCCGAGCGCCACCTTCCCGCCCTGCGGACCGTCGGGGCCAAGGCTGTCAGCGTGTTCGATCCCTGCCGTGACGCCGCTCTGGCCGTCGCCGAGCGTTTCGACATCCCGCTGGTCGCTTCCAGCGCGGCGGAAGCCATCCAAGCAGCGGGTGTCGAGGCGGTGCTCGTCGCGTCGCCGAATGCGTTCCACCGCGAACAAGCCGAGCTGGCCTTCGACGCGCGCCGCCACGTGCTGTGCGAGAAGCCGATCGCCCTGTCCCTTGCGGACGCCAGCGCGATGAACGAATCGGCAGCGAGGGCCGGAGTCGTGCTCCAGCTAGGGTTCCACCATCGCTTCAGCGCCGAGCATGCCTGCGCCAAGAGCCTGATCGAAGCCGGCATCCTTGGCGAGGTTCGAGCCTTCAGCGGAACGATTTCCGAGCCCATCGACGTCATTCCCGGAGGCCTGCGGAACTACCGGTTCGACGTCAAGCAAGGAGGCGGATTCACCTTGGTCGATGTCGGGCAGCACCGCATCGATCAGATCCGGGACCTGCTGGGCGAGATTGGCTCGGTCTCCTGCGAGATGGCATCCGTGCTGGCATGCCACGACAGGGACGACAGCGTGGTCCTGACGCTCAGGATGCAGTCAGGGGCGATCGGATCGCTCGGCTGGCATCGCTTTTCCCGCCCGTTCGCTTCCCCGCTCGCACTGTACGGGACGCAGGCGGCCTTATGCTGCAGCGCGTTCATCACCGCGCCGTTCCAGTCGGCCCCGCTGTCGTTGTATTTGGAGTCCGATCCTGCAACAGTGTTGCCTCCAGAAGTGCTTGCGTGGACCCGGCCCGCGCGCTGGTGGGGAGATCTCGAGCCCGGCTGGGTGGATATCTGGCCGCCGAGGCGCAGGACGTTCGAAGACCAGTTCCGCGCGTTCTTCGTCGCCATCCAGAGCGGCGCGGAGCCTCGGGCGGACGGAACCGACGGCTTCAGGGCGTTGGAAGTCGTGCAGGCGGGCTACCGGTCGTACGCGGAGCGGCGCACGGTCCGACTGCCGCTGCCCAGCGAGCACCACTGGGACCCCCCGACCCTGTAATGGAGCCGGCCGCCCGGCCTCACGAACCCCGCACGGGGACTAGGCCATCCAAGGCGAAGGCCGCGCCGTCGCCGCCGGGCACCTTCACCCGCAGCTCGGCCTCGACGCTAACGCAGCTGGCGCTGTCGCACGCCTGGGCGCGGACCTCGACGCTCGCCATTTCGCCTCCCGTGCGCCGGACCCGGCTAGCCAGCAGGGTCGTCCCCTCGAAACCGTACGAGTACCACCGCAACTCGGGCTGCGAATGGTCGTCGGGAGTGCTCTGGTACCAGACGCCGACCTGCTCCAAGCCGCCCGATACCAAGACCTCCGTATTCCGCTCGACGCCCAGCGACATCTTCCCGGCCAGCGCTTCCCTCGCCCTCTGCTCGTTGTCCATGGCGTAGACGTGCCAGCCGGCGGCGGCGGTGACTTCAACCACGAGAAATTCTCCGGCGACCCTCGCGCGACACGTGACGAGCGCCGTGCCGTCACGGGCAGTGGCCTCCACTGGCTCGGACCAGTCGCCGGCCCAGAGGCTGGCCGTGACAGCCAGCGCAGCGACGGCTCGGCAGAGCGCATTCATTTCCGAAAACTCATCCTCTCCGTCTTGAGCGCAAGTGCCATGCGCTGGCGCCCGCGCAGGACCTGCAAAGTTACCTCGGATCCAGCCTGCTTGCGCAGCTTGATGTACAAGTGGGCCGTATCGGCGACGTCATCCACGAACTTGCCGTCCACACCGTAAATTACGTCACCCTCCCGGAGCTGGTGGCTGCCGAGGAGCTCGGCCAGCGGATCGATCGATACTACCCGACTGGCAAATCCGCGGGGGTCGAAGCCAAGCTCGACCTTTTCCCGCTCGTCCAAGGCGGACGAAGTGAAATAGACGCGGGGATCCACCGAGAGGTTGCGGTACGTCAGATCCGTTAGCCACCAGAATGGCTGTAGGCCCACTCGGAGCGGCTCGCGCCTTCCGTCCCGCAGGACGCCAATCCCGAGATCCTTCGCGGTGTGGGGCAGTTTGCCGAGCTCCCACTGCAGGTCCCCGAACGTCCAGACATCGACTCCGTTGACGGCGCGAATCTCGTCCCCCGGACGCATTCCGGCGGCGGCTGCGCCGCCGCTGGCCTGCTCCACGCGAAGGCCCTTCGGGATATCCAGTTCAATGCCGATTCGCCTGATCTCCGGCGCGCGGTATAGGTGGGTCAGCTTGTCAAGCGTTCCGTCCCGCTCGCGTTGCACGTTCTCGAGATCGCCGATCAGGTGGCATTCCACGCAGCGGCCGCGCTGGACCGTGCGCTCGTGCAGGGCTGGGATTTCGCGGGGGTACCGGGCTGGCGGCACCGGTTTCCGGGGCAGCTTGCCGACGAGATAGCGACGATGCAGATCGAGCCCCCTCTCGAGCGCAAGCTCTAGGCTCTCGAGGTCCAGGTAGGTCGTGGCAGACCTTTCGTCCCGACCTCCGTATCGGAGGTAAATCTGCTCGTCCGCGTTGAGCGCGAAAAAGTAGAGCGTGTTGTACCGGTCGAAGTCGAATAGCCCGATGTTGATTCGGTCCATCCGCGTGATACGCGCGGTTACGTACTGCCGCAGCAGGCGCCCCCGCTTGGTGTCTTCGTCGGTCAGCACAACCTGTGCGTCGAATTCCCTCCCGGCCCTTCAGGGCGCGCACCGGAATTCGAGGAAGATCGGCTTGCCCGTCCGGCGGGCCTCCGCGAGCGCCTCGTCGTAGGACTCGATCCACGTGACGGCCTCAGAGGCACGCGCCGCGGCCGCGGAGCAGAGCCCCAAGGCAAGCGCGCAGCAGGCCAAGCAGCGGCGCGCCGTCCGCGATGCCGACAACCGGAGAGATCGATCCCGCGCGGGGGCCCCCGGCGCAGGGGCGGCGAGGTGACCAGGCATAGGAATCGAGTATAGCTCAAAATGCAACATGGTTGCAGACGAGTGCCTGCGCGGGCCTACGCGCGGGCACGCCCCGTCAGGCGCACGCGCTCACCCTGACATGAACTGTCCGCCGACGCGGACGGTTGTCGAAGTCAAGCAGCACGAGCTGCTGCCATGTGCCGAGCACGAGCCGGCCGCCTTCCATTGGCACCGACAGCGACGGCTTCATCAGCGCCGCCCGCAAGTGCGCGTAGCCGTTGCCGTCGTGCCACGCCTCGTTGTGGTGGTACGCGGCGTCCATCGGGGCGATGCGTTCGAGCGCCTCCTTCAGGTCACGCACCGCGCCCGGTTCGAACTCGATAGTCGAGAGAGCCGCGGTCGATCCTGCGACGAACACGTGGACCACGCCGTCCCCCGCTCCGGAGCCAGCCGCCAGTTCCTTGACTTTCGCGGTGATGTCAAGGATGTCGGTGAATCCTCGCGTCGACACGCTGAACTTCATCGCGCTAGACGTCCGTCGCGCCGGTGGACCGCAGGACCGCTGCGAGGAGGTCGTCCTCTTCGGTCTCCCGCACCGTACGCAAGTCTAGCAGCAGACGGTCCCTCTCGACCCGGGCGATCACAGGAGGGTCGCTCACGCGCAGGGCCGCCTCGATCCTGCGAACCGCAAGCCCGGGGGGACCGCTGACGGCCACCAGTGCCGCAGGCAGAGTCTGCATCGGCGTCGAGCCGCCACCCAGCAGCGATTCGCCGTGGACCACTTCGGCGTGCGGCATGTGGAGCATCTCGAGCCGCCGGACGAACCGCCGTGCCCGCTTGGCGAGTTCCTCGACCGACGTGCGCGCCATCCGCAGCACCGGCACGTCGTCGGGCCGGCCCGTCACGAAGCTCCTGAGCGTGGCCGCCAGTGCCGCCAAGGTGAGCTTGTCCACGCGCAGGGCGCGGAACAGGGGATTGCGGCGGATCCGCTCCACCGTCTCTGCCTCGCCCGCGATGATGCCGGCTTGGGGACCGCCGAGCAGCTTGTCGCCCGAGAACGTCACCACGTCGGCCCCCTGGCCCAAGCTGTCGATCGCGCGCGGCTCCCCTTCCATGCCGGTTCCTTCCAGTCCGCCCAGGCACCCGCTGCCGAGATCTTCGATCAGCGGTATCGATTCGGCACGCGCCAGCCCGGCCAGTTCTTTCAGCGATGGCCGACCCGTGAATCCCACCTGCCGGAAATTGCTGGGATGAATCCGAATCAGTGCCTTGGTCTCCGGGCCAATCGCGCGCCGGTAGTCGTCTAGACGGGTGCGATTCGTCGTGCCCACCTCGCGCAGGGCCGCTCCCGACGCCTGGAGAATCTCGGGAATGCGGAACCCGTCCCCGATCTCGATCAGCTCGCCGCGCGACACGATCACCTCTCCGCCCGCGGCCAGCTCTCTCAGCACGAGAAAGACCGCGGCCGCGTTGTTGTTGACGACGATGGCGGGCGCCCCCAGCAGGTTCCTAAGCAATTCGCCGCAATGGACGTCCCGCCGTCCGCGACGGCCCAGCGCGATGTCGTACTCGAGATTGGTGTAGCAGCCGGAAGTCTCGACGATGGCTTCGATCGCCGCCCGGCTGAGCGGGGCCCGCCCTAGGTTCGTGTGCAGGATCACGCCCGAGGCATTGATCGCCGGACGCAGCGTGCTGCGCAGCAGGCCGTCGATAGTGCGACCGACCCGCCGCTTCACTTCCTCGGCCGGGTCTTCGCCGTGGGTCGGGGCGCCGGCCAGGACCTGACCGCGGATCTCCGCAAGCGTTGCGCGCACCAAGTCCGTTACGCGCTCGCGCGGCAGGAACGCAATCCAGCTGGCCGCGTCGGCTGATCGCAGCACTTCCTCGACACTCGGGAGTGAGCGGAGCGTCGCCGCGCGCTGAGCGTCTTCCACAGGTTCCATTTAATCGGCCTCGTCAGGGGCTCAGCAGCAGGATCCCTCGCGGCCCGGGCGAAGGCAGCCAACTCCCGGAAACGGAGGCCTGGCGCACCAGCCCGAGTTTATCTTGATACAGACCGCGGGGCCGAGCGCCGCACCGGCGCGGCGCTCGGCTCGCAATCGCCTGCTCCGCCGCGAGATACCTGCACCGGCAGGCGGTCTGGCAAGGTCCTCCGCTCGAGCCGACCCGCTCTGCGAGGCCGACGGCGCGGCGGCCTGCCGCTGAAACGGATGCCGCGGGGGACGCCAGGAGGGCCGCCCCCATATACTCCCATATACTCTTGGCGTGACCCGCCGGACATTCCTGCTCTCCGCCGCGGCTGCCGCTACCCCTCTTCCCTTCCCAGCCATCGACACGCACATTCACCTGTTCGACCCGTACCGCCCGGGCGGGATTCCGTGGCCGCCCGCCGACGACCCGATTCGCTCCAAGCCGACCTACCCGGCCCGCTTCCGCAGCGTCGCGAGGAGCCACGGTGTTGCGGGTGCGGTCGTGGTGGAATGCAGCCCGCGCATCGAGGACAACCAATGGGTCCTCGATGTCGCAGCGGAGGAGCGCTCCGTCGTGGGTCTGGTGGGATTCCTCGACGCAGGCAAGCCGGGATTCGGCGGGCATCTGGGCCGCTTCGGCGCGAACCCGCTGTTTCGAGGCATCCGGTACGGCGACCTCTGGGGGCGGGACCTGGTTCAGCAGCTCGACAACCCGCAGTTCATCCGAGACATGCGCCTGCTTGCGGAGCGCGAATTCTCGCTGGACAGCGCGAACCCCAACCTAGACCTGCTCGACGGCCTGCTGCGGCTCTCGGACCAAGTGCCCGACCTGCGCATCGTCGTGGACCATCTTCCGAAGATGCAGGTCGAGCGGTCGCAGCGCAGCCGCTACGAAGGCATCCTGCGCGAGTTCTCCGCACGACCGCAGACGTACGTCAAGATCTCCGCCGTACTGCTAGACAGAGGAGGCACGGTCTCGTACTCGCTGGACGACTACCGATCGACGATCGACGAAATCGCGGGGGCATTCGGCGAGGACCGCGTCCTGTACGGCAGCGACTGGCCGAACAGCGACCCTCTCGGGACCTACGCGCAAGTCATCGGCATCGTCCGGGAGTACTTCGACGGCAAGAGCGACGAGGCCCGGGAGAAGTACTTCCGCCTCAACAGCAAGTCTGCCTACCGCTGGATCGAACGCTGACGGGCGGCACTGGCGGGTAGCCTGGCCAGCCGTCCAAGGCGTAGCCGGTTTGCGCGCCCGCTCCGAGCGGCCCCGGCACCCGTCAAGGAGGCAGATGCTCTCCTCGCTCCGCGGCCTCGCGGTGCTGGGCGGCTCCGTCGCTGCTTCCGCCCGGTCGGCGTCCGGCCAACGGAGCGCGGCACCCCAGCCCGTCGGAAAGTCTCGCATTCTGATCGACACGGACGCAGGGAACGACTTCGATGACCAGTTCGCCCTAGCGTACGCCGCCCTGTCGAGAGAGTCGATCCAGATCGAAGCGACATGCGCCGCGCCCTTCGTGAACCGAAGGGTCCGCGACCCGGGAGACGGCATGGAGCGCAGCTACGACGAGATCGGACCAGTGCTCGAGGCCGTGCGCATCGGAGGCGAGATCCCGGTCTTCAAGGGAGCGAAGGCGTGGACGAGCGTCGGAGGCAGGCCGGTCGCCAGCCCAGCCGCGGAGCACATCGTCGAACGCGTCATGGGCGGCGGGCCCGCGATTCACTACTTGGTTGCGATCGGAGCGCCCACGAACGTGGCCGCCGCGCTGCGATTGGAGCCGCAGGTCGGATCCAGAACCACGGTCGTCTGGCTCGGCGGCACGCCGCACCACTTCGCGTCGGCGGAGGAATTCAACCTGCGCCAAGACCTCGCCGCCACCCGAGCGCTTTTCGATTGGGAATTATATATCTGAGTGCCGAGGGAATCAAGTCGGCAAAATTATCAAGCCATAATAAGATTTCATATTTCTTCCGAATTTCCGTTGACATTCTGTGGTGTTTCTTGGTAGAATAGTTCCAGTAGGGGATACCGTAAATGAAGAAACAAGGTCCCGGAAAGTGGTTCCGTAAAGGCATCACAATGATCGAAGTGATCGCCATGTTCCCCGATGACGAATCCGCGGAAAAGTGGTTCGCATCCATGCGCTGGCCGGACGGTCCTGCGTGCCCCCGCTGCCGCGGCTCCAGCGTGCAGTCCGACGCGGCCCACCCTTCGATGCCGTACCGTTGCCGCGGCTGCGGCAGGCGCTTTTCGGTGCGCACCGGCAGCGTGATGGCCGACACCAAGCTCGGCTACCGCACCCGGGCTGTCGCCCTGTTCCTGCTGACTACCGGCATCAAGGGTGTCTCGAGCATGAAGCTGCACCGCGACCTAGGCATCAGCCGGAAGTCGGCCCGGCACCTGGCGCACCGCATCCGCGCGTGCCGGGAGCGGGATCGGGGCCTGTTCGCCGGCCCGGTGGAGGTGGACGAGACCTACGTCGGCGGCAAGGAACGCAACCAGCACGAGAGGAAGAAGGCCCGCGCCGGGCGCGGGCCCGTCGGCAAGACGCCCGTGGCGGGGGCGCGCGACCGCGCCACGAACGCAGCGGCCGCGCGGCCGCTGCCGGGCACCGCCGAGGGCGACCTGCAGGGCTTCGTGCGCGGCCGGGTCGCGCCGGGGGCGCAGGTCCGCTCCGACGAGGCGGCGGCCTGCGCCGGCATGGCGGAGTTCGCGCACGAAGCCGTCAGGCACTCCGGCGGCGAGTACGTGCGCGGGGCGGCGCATACGAACGGCATCGAGTCGTTTGGGTCCCTGTTCAAGCGCGGCCTGTACGGCACCTATCACCGGATGAGCGTCCGTCATCTCGGCCGCTACCTCACGGAGTTCGCGGGACGGCGGAACGGATGCGGCGCATGGCGCGGGGCTTGGTCGGCCGGACGCTGACCTGCCGGCAGCTGACCGGCCAGGCCGCGGTCGCGGCCTGAGCGGCGCCCGCCGCGCCGAGCGCGGCAGCCCGCTGCGGGCGCGCGCTTCACGCTCGGTACGAGGGTCGCACCGGATCCGGCATGCCCCGGCGCGACCCCGGTCCGGTCCGGACCGTCCATGCAGGCCGTCGAGCGCCGGGGATCCGCTGTCTTCGGCCCTCGCAGGGCCTGCAAGCGGCTTGCAAGGCGTGCCCTGCCACCGCCAACCGGGTTCCACCGGGGCAACCGGCGCATGCGAGGCGGCCTCTCTAGTCCCTTCCTCGTCCAATCCGCTGGCAGGCTCGATTCAGATACGATCCCACACCCCACCCCTCTGTGCCCGCCGCGGCCGCACTCGAATGACCCCAGCTCGACACCCACCTCCCTGCTCACAGCAGTTCTAGTCGGACCATGGCGTTGTCGGCACTCAGATATATAATTCCCTTTCGATTCAGGGGCCGGTCTGATGCAAGTACCGGCTCCCGGAGTGGCCGAGAACCTGCGCGCGAGCCGGGACGAGCTGGAGCGCCGACTGAGCGGAAGTTCGGCCGCGGGCGACTACCTGTACGAGCTGGTCCAAGAGCGGAGCCCCGCGCAGCACGCCCCGCACCGTCCGTCGCGGACCTTGGCGATCTGGGATCTGGCAGCAGTTGCCTGGCTGGCCGAGCCGCGCTGGGTCGAGTCGATCACCGTGCCGAGCCCGGCCCTCGGCGACGACCTGTCCTGGCAGGAGGTCAAGCGCGGCCGTAGGATGCGCGTCGCGACCCGCGTACTGCGGGACGAAGTGATGACGGATTTCTTCGCCAAGATCGCCGGGGCCCCGCAGTGATGTTCCGGGCAGCCCTTGCCAAGCGCCGAGCTGCCAAGTTCGACACCGGGCTGGCCGACCCGAGCAGACCCGGCAGGAAACCCACCTACTCGCCTTCGCTGTCCCGTGCCTTGCGGTCCTTCCGTCCGCCGCCCCGGCAAGGCATCCCATCTGGCGATCATTCATTCCGACGACCACGGAGCGATCAACAGCTCCGCCTACGGCGCAGGGGATGTCCGGACGCCCAAGATGGCGCACTTGGCGGCAGACGGACTGCTGTTCGAGCGCGCCTAGGTGAACTCGCCAGCCTGCGCGCCGAGGCGCGCGGCCCTGCTGACCGGGCGGCACCCGTCCAGAAACGGAGCCGAGGCGAACCATGCCACGCCGCGAAGTGAGTTGCGCAAGGTGCCGTCGCATCTGCAACAACTCGGCTGCACGGTCGTCGCGGTCGGCAAGATCTCGCACTACGAGCACACCTCGGACTACGGACTCGAGCACTTGGCGCACGCCGGAACCCACAAGCACGCTGCGATACCGGCGACGCTCCGTTATCTGGCCGGTTGCGACGGCAACCGGCGCTCCGCCTCTTCGTCGGGTCGAACTGGCGTTACGTGACGTGGCCCGCGGAGCACAATCGGTGCCGCCCGGCAGCGGTGCTACCTCCCCCGACGCACGTCGACGCGCCATTCACGCGAGTGGGGCGGATACGCTACTAGGCGGCTGTCGCGAACAAGGATGGCGAACTGGGCCAGGTCTACGACGCGGCCCGCGCGAAGTTCGCCGACGACCCGCCCTTCCTGCACACTTGTGACCACGGGCTCCAGATGCTGTGTGGAAAAGGGGAATCTCTACCACGCGGGCATCCGAACGCCCATGATTGCCGTCTGGCCGGGGGGCACCCGCCGCGGAACCCGCACCAAGTCGATGGTCCAGCGGATCGACATCCTGTCGACGCCGGTCGAGGCTGGAGGCGGGGCGAATCGGTCGGGGATCGACGGCCGGTCCTCCGGGGCGCATCCAACAGCCACCGGGAGGTGCTCTACGCCACGCTTACCGGGGACGGCGACTTCAACGTCCATCCAACGCGCGCTGCACGAACGGCAGCGTGGAAGTCCATCCGCAACCTGCGCCCCGAGTTCCAGTTCGCCTCGCACATCAATCGAGGCACTCCCCGGTCGGACCGATTCTGCCGGCCTTCATAGAAGGATGCGGCCGAGACCGATCGGGAGGCGCGGGCGATCGTCGAACGGTGCGGACGGCGGCCTTCGGAGGAGCTCTACTTCGTGCGAGACGACCGTCACGAGCAGTAAGATCTGGCGGGGGACCCGCGCCATTCCGAGACCATTCGGCACCTTGCGCCGCCTTCTCGACGACTGACTCGCGGAGACGGCCGATCCGCAGAGTATGGAGGGCAACCCGCTACTGCTCTAGGAGGAAGCCGCGCCGCTGAGGTATCGTGGCGGCCCCGCGCGACAGGACACATCCGAAGCAACTGGTCGATCCCGCCCCAGCGCTCGCCGCGCGCCCGCGAGTTTGACTTCCGAGGCCGCGACCGGCTACGATCAAGGCACCAGGGCAGATCTGGGCCCCGAATCCACGAAGGAGAACCTCGATGAGACGAATCGCAACGCTGCTGGCTCTGGCGCTGCTGGCCAGCGGTCTATGCCTCGGTGCCACGCTGACCGGCTACATTTCCGACGAGGGATGCGCCCGGAAGGGCGAGGCCCGCAACCCGGATTGCGCGAAGAACTGCGTGAACGGCGGGGCGACAGCTGTGCTCGTGACAGAAGACGGGCGGATCTACTCGATCTCCGAGCAGGAGAGGGTGAGGAAGTTCGCTGGCGAGATGGTCGCGGTCACCGGCAAGGTCGAGGGCGAGGCGATCAAGACCGTCGAGTCCGCCGTGCTCTGCAAGGACTCGGATCTCTGCAAGGGCTGACGGTGCCGGGGTAGCAGGGCGCGTGGCGGCGCGCCGCTGCCGCGATCCGAACCGGGCCGCCAGCCCGAGGACCGATTCGCGCGCTAGTCGCTGCGGATAGGCCAACCCAATTGACATCGAGAGGGCATTCCAGGCCTGTCCGCCGCGAGAGGCAGGCTCGCTCCGGGTTCGCTCGAGTCCACTCGCGGACACGGTAGGTGCGGCGCGAGACTGCCGCGGAGTCCTGCAAGGCGGACCCCCTCCTTGCAGCCCTGACTCGGCGAGTAAACTCCTCACTCCCGGCGCTTGACACCCAATGGCGGGGCACCTCCGTGCCGATTCGCGCCAAGCGCCAGTCAACCTTGGCCCACGGGCACGGCTGAGCGCATGCCAGACGGAGTCGTCGGAGAAGGTGTGGCGTCCGCGCGCCGGGGAAGCCGCCCCGAAGCCGCCAAGGGCCTCCGGTCACTGCCTTCGCTGGCGGCGCAATGTGGCCTAGGCCCCGCGTTCGGCCCTCGGGGAATGGTCCGCCCGTGTCACGCACAAGACCGGGCCAAGCGGTGACGGGCGGCCGGCGTTTCCCGTTGACATGACCCGCGAGGCATCCTACAATGGTCGCGTTGGGGGGCTTGGCGCGGGATATTGGGGTTCCCGCCGGCCCGAATTGATGTATTGCCGGTGCTACCGGACTTGGGGGCTATCATGCGATCAATTTCTAACCTCTCGGGATGGCTGCTTGCCACCCTGCTGGCATCCGCGCTCGCTGTCGAGCCGGCGTCCGCCCAGACTCAGACAGCCACCGTGCGCGGGGCAGTCACCGACTCCACCGGCGCGGTGATCCCGGGCGCCACGCTCACGCTGACGCACGTGGACCAGAACCGCCCATGGAGCGCGGAATCCAATGCGGTGGGCGCATACGTCTTCCAGCAAATCCCGCCGGGAAGCTATTCCCTGGAGGTCGCCGCGGACGGCTTCAAGCGCTACATCCGTCCAAGCTTCATCCTGCAGGTCGCGCAAGTTGCCGAGATCGACATCCCGCTCGAGGTGGGCGAGGTGACCGAGACGGTCGAGATCACGGCAGAGGCGCCTCTGCTGGCGACCGCCACGTCGGACCTCGGCGAGGTGGTCAATTCCCGCACCGCCGAGTCCCTCCCGCTGAACGGACGGAACGTCCTGCAGCTGATTGGACTCACGCCGGGCATCAACACGACGCGCAACTTCCGCAATTCTACAAGCGGGAACGGATCGATCTCCGCGGTCGCGTTCTCGGCCAACGGCGGCCGCAACGTGGCCAACTCGATCATGCTCGACGGCTCATCGCAGGAGGTCATGGGGTACAACCAGCCGTCGTACATCCCTTCCCCCGACACCCTGCAGGAGTTCAAGGTCCAGACCAACGCGTTCTCCGCCGAGTACGGCCGGACGGCAGGCGCGGTGGTCAACATGGTCACGCGGTCCGGCGGCAGTGAGTTCCACGGCGTGCTGTACGAATTCCTCCGCAACGACAAGCTCCAAGCCAACAACTGGTTCGCCAACGCCAACGGACGCGATCGGGCGCCGTTCCGGTTCAACCAGTTCGGGGGCACGCTGGGAGGCCCGCTGTCGGGCTCGCGGCAGCGCCTCTTCTTCTTCCAGAGCGTCGAGTTCCGCAGGCAGGTGAATCCCGCCTCGGTCACGCAGTCGGTGCCGACACCGCGGATGAAGCGGGGCGACTTCGGCGAGGACAACCGCATCGTCCACGACCCGCTGACGATCAAGGGCGACGGCACCCGCGACCCGTTCCCTAACAACCAGGTTCCCGCAGACCGCCACAACGCCACGGCGCTCAAGTTTCTGTCGTACTACCCGGAACCCACGGCCCCCGGAATCCGCAACAACTTCTTCTCGCAGCTCGGCGCACGACCGAACACCTGGGACACGTCGTCGAAGGTGGACTACCGCGTCACCGAGCGCAACAATCTGTTCGTGCGCGTCTCGCTCAACAAGACGCTCAACACCCTGCCGAGCCGCTGGAACAGCATTGCGTCCCCGGGCTCGGGATGGAACGGCTCGATCAACCGCTCGTACACGCTGGACGACACCTACCTCTGGAACGGCTGGGTCATGCACGGCAACTACGGCTACTCCTACCACGCAAACCCCCGGCGCTACATCGAGGAGGACGTCGCCCTCTCGTCTCTGGGGCTCCCGTCCGCCCTCGACGGCCAGGCCCAGTTCCCGGTCTTCCCGCGCGTCCAGGTCGCTGACTTCCAGCAGATGGGCAACAACGCGTTCTGGTACATCGGCAACAAGTTCGAGTCGCACACCTGGGTGGGCGACATGTCGCGGCTGTTCGGTGACCACACGATCAAGTTCGGCGGCGTGTTCCGCCTCAACCGCGTGTCGAATCACCGGCCGGCCGACCCGGCGGGCTTCTTCCAGTTCAACCGCAACTGGACGCGCGAGCGCTTCAACCGCGGTCAGGAGGGGAACTCTGTCGCCAGCATGCTGCTCGGATTGATGAACGGCGGCCGGATGCGCTTCGAGCCGTCGCTCTCGCAGCAGACGCCCTACTGGGGCTTCTACCTTCAGGACGACTGGAAAGTCTCCGACCGGCTGACGCTGAACGTCGGGCTGCGGTGGGACCAGGACCGTCCGATCACCGAGCGGTACAACCGAGCCAGCTGGTTCGATTTCAACCTGCAGCAGCCCGAGCTCGCGATCGACACCGCGGGCATGGAGCGCCAGGTGCTGGGCGGCCTCGAGTTCGCCGGCGTCGGCGGCAAGCCCCGGCACATCAAGAATTACGACAACAACAACGTCGCGCCTCGCCTCGGGCTGGCCTACAAGCTGACTGACAAGCTCGTCATCCGCACCGGGGCCGGCTTCTTCTACAACCCCACTACAGGGTTCGGGCCGGGTACCTCCACCGTCGGCGCGGTGAGCTTCAACGCCATCTCGCCCGTCATCGGCAGCCAAGACGGCGGGCGCACGCCCTTCGCGGATATAGCGGATCCATTCCCCCTAGGCTTCGTCGCTCCGTCGAACGGCGCCGAGGGGTCGGCGACGTTTCTCGGGCAGGGACCGGCCGCCATCGTACGGACGGACCGCACGCCGTACTCGATCCAGTGGAACTTCAATGTCCAGTACGAGCTGCCGGAGAGCTGGCTGATCGACGTGGCCTACGCCGGCAACTCCGGGGTCAAGCTGCTCGGCACAGGCGTTCAGTTCAACCAGCTGCCGAACCAGTACCAGTCGATGGGCGACCGGCTCAACGACCGGGTGGACAATCCCTTCTTCGGGGTTATCCCCAGCAACTTAGGGCTGGGCCGACAGACGATCGCCGTTGGCCAACTCCTTCGCCCGTATCCGCACTACTCAGGTCTCAACACACCTCGTGGCTACGAGTTCCATTCCAGCTATCACGCGCTGCAGGTGAAGATGCGCAAGCGCTACGCCGGGGGCCTGCAGCTGCTGGGCGCGTACACGTGGTCGAAGATGATCGACGACGTGAGTTCCGTGGCCGGCTTCCTGGGCGCGCAGAATCCCGGATACACGAACCACTACGACAAGCGCCTGGACCGGACCCTCTCGGGCCTGGACGTCGCGCACCGGCTCGTCATCAACTACCAGTACGACCTGCCGTTCGGCAAGGGACGGCGCCTGCTCAACCGGGGCGGTTGGGTCAACCAAGTTCTCGGCGGCTGGAACATCAGCGGCGTCACCACGATGCAGAGCGGGCTGCCTGTCGGTATCACCTCGCGGTTCAACAACCTCAACGCCTTCGGCGGACGCCAGACGCCGAACCGTGTGCTCGGGCAGCTGCCAGAGACCGCAGGCAATGTCACCGAGCGGCTGGGCGGGCGGTTCGGGGGCAAGCCCTACTTCAACGCCGACGCGTTCGAGCAGCCGCCGGACTTCACCTTCGGCAACATGGGGAACTTCCTTCCGGACGCCCGCGAGCCGGATTACATCAACTGGGACGTGTCGATCCTGAAGGACTTTCCGTTCAGCGAACGGGTGCGGCTGCAGTTGAGGGCGGAGTTCTTCAACTTCTTCAACAACACGGTGTTCCTTCGGCCGAACACGAGCTTCGGCAACAATAATTTCGGCAACATCACGGCAGCGGAAGCGGCCCGTATCGGGCAGCTGGGCCTGAAGCTGTACTTCTAGCGGCGCCCCGAGCCGTTCGGGCCGCCGCCGGGCCCTGCTCCCGCCGGAATCCGGCGGGAGCAGGGCCTCGGTCGGGTGATTTCGGGCTGGACCGGATCCCAACGGACCCGGTCCAGCCGAATTCGTCGCGAGGCGTGCTCGCGACAGTGCCGAGCTCCCGGGCGATTCAAGTCCCGCTCGGCGTGCCGTCGCGGACCCCGGGATTGACCGATTTGCCTTGCGGGCAGGCAACAGCGCCCGGAGCGCACGGCGGGGCGGCAGCGATACCGCCGGTTGCGGCTAGAACCACGGGTCGCGCGCTGGCGCGCCTCGGGATGCCCGGCCAGCGTGTAGTAGAGTGCCAGCGTGAGCCGACTGCTAGCGACCGCCTTGGGAGCCTGCCTCGCCGCGCACGCCCCGGCGCAGGACGAGAGAGAGGCGAACGTCGTCCTGATCTACATCGACAATGTCGGATGGGGTGATCTGGCCTGTTACGGAAACCCCGTCATCAAGACGCCGAACATCGACCGGCTCGCCGCCCAAGGCGCCAAGCTCACCGACTTCTACATCCCTTCGTCTTCCTGCTCGCCTTCCCGCGGCGCGCTCCTGACCGGCCGCTACCCCCGACGGAACGGCCTGACCCAGCAGCTGTCCGCGCAGGAGAACTGGACCGGCGTCGGACTGCCCCATCGCGAGAAGATCCTGCCGGAATATCTGAAAGAGCGCGGGTACGCGACGGGCGCTTTCGGCAAGTGGAACATCGGATTCGCGGTCGGGAGCAGGCCGACCGATCGCGGCTTCGACGAGTACATCGGCTGCATTTCGGGCAACTGCGACTACTTCACCCATTCCTACAACGGTCGCCACGACATGTACGTCGGCGCGGATCCGGCAAGGATCGAGGGCTACACGACGGACATCTTCGCCGACGCGGCTTGCGACTTCATTCGCCGAAACGCGGGTCGCCCGTTTCTCGCCTACGTGCCATTCAACGCAGCGCACTATCCCAACCCTAGGAACAAGGCCCCCGGGCAGCCCTTCCGCTGGCAGGCGCCGGCGGAATTCTTCCGCCTGTACGGCTACGCCCCGGACACGGAAGTCGCCGAGCACGGCTATCGCGCCGTCATGACGGCGCTCGACGCGGGGGTCGGGCGCATTCTCGACCAACTCAACATCCAGGGGCTGGCCGAATCGACGCTTGTCGTCCTCGCTTCCGACAACGGCGCCTGGGTCGGCCCGCGGAAGCCCGCTCTCGAAGTCGCGTCCAACGCGCCGTTCCGCGACGGACGCACGACAGTCTACGAAGGAGGTGTGCGCACGCCCTGCATCCTGCGGTGGCCCGGGAGGATTCCGGAGCATTCCGTCGTGCGCGAGCCGCTGTCGAACATGGATTTGTTCGTCCTGGCTTTGCACGCGGCAGGGATCGAAATGCCCGAGGATCGCGTGATCGACGGACGGGATCCTCTAGCCGTGCTCCGCGACGGAGCTCCCTCGCCGCATCACAGCCTTTTCTTCCGCTACCGCGAGGCGAGCGGGATGCGACAAGGCCGCTGGAAGCTGGTCCGCCCGGTGGCAGACGGGCCGATCGAGCTCTACGACCTGTCGGTCGACCATGTCGAGACCACGGACGTAGCGAGCGGCAGACCGGAGGTCGCCCGGCGCCTGTGGCAGGAGTTCGAGGCCTGGCTGGAGGACACGAAGGCCAACCGCTGAGTCGCTCCAGCGCGGGTCCCGCCGACGGATCCGCTCCCCGGGGACACGCGCGCTGGAGTACGCCGGGAAGATTGTAGGGCCCCGGCGGGCGAGAGGCGGTCCCCGGCCCCGAGTGACCCTGGCGAGCCTGCTGCAGGACCTCCGCTACGCCATACGCGTTCTCTGACGCGCTCCGATGTTCGTCGCGGTCGTGGCTGCGACGCTGGAGCTCGGAATCGGACCCAACACGGCGATCTTCACGCTGGTCAAGTCCACGCTGTGGCAGGCGGCCCCGATTGACCAGCCGGACCGGCTCGTTTCGATCTGGACGCGGGACCTGCGCGACTCGTCCGGGCGGCCCTTCCCATCATCCTGCCCCGACATGCTCGACTGGCGACAGCAGGACGGAGTGTTTTCCGGGCTCGGCTACTTCCGTCCGCGCCGTCGGTTCAACGTCAGCGGGCTGGACGCCGAGCCGCAGAGGGTTCTCGGCGAGCGCATGTCATCCTCGCTCTTGCCGCTCCTGCGAGTCCAGCCGGGCGCCCGGCGGGTCGTCTTGCTGACCCACGGCTTCTGGATGCAGCGGTTCGGAGGCGATCCCGAAATCGTGGGCCTGCTGCCTGCGGACTTCCACGTCGAGAGCCCCGCCCCAAGCTGTGGGTCCCCTTCTCCCAAGAAGGGGCGGTGGAGTCGCACGGGCGCCAGATCACTTGGCTCAGCGTCATCGCTCGCCTGGATCCCTCCGTGACCGTCGAGGAGGCCCGGGCGCGTCTCGAGATCGTCGCAGCCAGGAACCGCGAGCAGTACAGGCAGACGAACGAGCACCGCGCGGTCGTGCTGCAGCCGCTGAGCGATACCCTCGCCGCCGCCAGCGAATCCGGGCTGTACATTGTCTGGCTCGCTGCGGGCTGCGGGCTTCCGATCGCCTGCAGCAACGTGGCGGGCCTGATGCTCGGCAGGCGTTCGACGCGCATTGAGGAGGTCGCCATCCGCTCGGCTCTCGGCACGCGACGCGGAGCCCTAGTCCGCCAGTTCCTGATCGAGGCCTGCTGCTAGCCGCGTTGGGCGGTGCGGCCGGCGTAGGACTCACCCTGCATCTCCATGGGCCCGTTGGTCCGCATACTGGCGCGCACCGAATGGACCGACATGCCCGCGTTCGTGCAGGACTTCTCGATCGACGGTCCGGTGCTGCTATTCGCCCTGGCGGACAGCGCAGGGACCGGCATCCTGTTCGGCACCCTGCCGGCTGTCGCCCAGTCGCAGGCACGCCTGACCTCGCGCATGAGCGGGGCCGGGCGCATCGCGGGCGGCCGAAGCTTCCTGCGGGACTCCCTGGTTTTCATGGAAGCGGGCCTTGCCATGACCTTGCTGGTCGGCGTCGGCCTGCTGCTCAGCGAGCTGAGGCGCATCCAGCGCGCGGAACTCGGCTTCGATTCGGAACGGCTGGCGCTCGTGCAACTGGAGTCGCCGCGAAACCAGTACGCCCAAATGGGAGAGGTGGTCGGCGGCAGGCGCATATGGACGATCCTCCCCATCGTGGAAGCGGTGGGCCAGCGAGCTCGCGGAGCGGCTTGCCGCCCTGCCGGGCGTTGACGCCGTAGGCCTCTGCTCGCTGGCTCCCCCGCACTGCTGTCGCGGCACGGCCGTCGAGGAGTCCGCGGGCCCCCAGATGGGCCAGCGCTTCTCGCGGATCCAGGCCGTGTCGCCCTCGTACTTCCGCGCGCTGGGGTTTCCGCCGATTCGCGGCCGGCGCTTCACGACGTCCGACCGAGCGGGCGTCGCCATCGAGCCTTTTGCAAAAATCCCGAGCTCATAGCATTATCATTTAGTTAGTCTATTAAGTATTCGATATAATCAATGGAATAGAACTGTAGTAAATGTAGTTTTAATGGCTTGTCATGCGTTTTGAGTTTCCTGGCAATCCCTTGCCCTCCGTGCTATTATTGTAATGCAAGCCTAGTAAGCAGCTGGCAGGATTCAACGAATATGTCCTTGATAGAAACCGTATCCGCGTACTGGTTCACGTTCCAGCAGGGGCTGTTCCCCTGGCTCGAGCAGGAACTCGGCCCCCTCGGCGAGCGCTGCCGCAGCTTCGTTCAAGCGGTGGAACTGGCGCAGGTCGAGGACTGCCTGCCCGTCGGGCAGGGCGGCCGCGGCCGCCCCCGCGCAAGCCGCGCCGCCATGGCGCGCGCCTGCATCGCCAAGGCCGTCTTCGACCAGCCCGCTACGCGCTCGCTGGTCGAGCGCCTGCAGACCGATCGCACCCTGCGCCGCCTGTGCGGCCGGGACCTGGCCGGGGCCGTGCCCGGCGAGGCAGCCTTCTCGCGCGCCTTCGCCGAGTTCGCCGCCGGCGAACTGCCCGGACGCTTGCACGAGGCGCTGCTCGCGCGGACGCTCGACGGCCGCTTGGCAGGGCGCGTCTCCCGCGACTCGACCGCCAGCGAGGGCCGCGAGCGGCCCGCCGGGAAGCCCGCGCCGGAACCCCAGCCGAAACGCAAGCGCGGGCGCCCTCGCAAGGGCGAGCAGCGGCCGCCCGCTCCGCGCCGACTGGCGCGGCAGCCCGACATGAATCTCGAAGCAATGCTGCACGACCTGCCGCAGGGCTGCGATACCGGCACCAAGCGCAACGCCAAGGGCCGTACCGTCAGCTGGCGCGGCTACAAGCTGCCTATCGACGCGATCGACGGCGGGATCCCGGTCAGCTGCCTGCTCACCGCGGCTTCGCTGCACGACAGCCAGGCCGCGATCCCGCTGGCGACACGGACCGCGGGCCGCGTCGACAACCTGTACGACCGGATGGACAGCGCGTACGACGCGGCCGGGATCCGGGCCTTCAGCAAGCGGCTCGGGCACGTGCCGCTCATCGCTGTCAACCCGCGCGGCCGGACGGAGCTGCAGGCGGATCTGGAACGGGAGGCCAAGGCGCTGCGCAGCGCCGGGCGGGCGGATCCCGCCAAGCTGCGCTACCGCGAGCGCTCGACGGTGGAGCGTGTCAACGGCCGCCTGAAGGACGATTGCGGCGGGCGCCACGTGCGCGTCCGCGGCCGCGGCAAGGTGCTGTGCCACCTCCTGTTCGGCGTGCTCGCGCTGACGGTGGAGCAGCTCCCGCGCCTGGCGCTCCGAGAGCCCGGGCCGCCGGGACAGCCGGGCAGAGCGCCCGCCCGCAGGGCCGGGCCGGGAGAGCTGCGCCTGCACCGGGCCGCTCCTCGCAGGAGCGCCCCGAAGCCGAGCAAGCCCAGCTGCAGGGGGTCTTTTTCGGCGAGAATAACAGCCCGGAAACTAGTCGTTCATGGGGCGGTCAGCCCTCTTTTCTGAATTTTGCAAAAGGCTCCATCGTCAGCGGCGCATTCGCGCGAGCCTACCCCGGCAACTTGAACCCGCTGGGACAGACCGTCGTGATCAACGAGGGAGTGGGAGTCTTGGTCGGCAGAGATCGTAGGCGTGGTGGCGGACGCGCTCCTGGAGGGATCGTTCCTAGCAAACGGCGCGGGGCCGCTGCTGTTCGTGCCCTAGGCAGGCCAGCCCGCAGTGACTCCGAGCAACTGGCGCGACAACCGGCTGCCGCTGTCGTTCTTGGTGCGCACGCGCGGGAGTCCGGCCGCGCTGCTCGCGTCGGCCCGGGAGGCGGTGGCGGACGTGCTGCCCGAGCTTCCCATCGCGAGGCTCGGCACGATGGAGAGCGAACTTGCCGAGGCCATGTCGGGCTCGTGGACTCTGGTGCGGCTGCTCGGCAGTCTGTCGCTGCTCGCCATGCTGCCCACCGCGGTGGGCCTGTACGGTGTCGTCTCCAATGCGGTCGGACGGCGAAGGCGCGAATTCGGCGTGCGCCTGGCGCTCGGGGAGGACCGCTCCCTTCTCCTTGCGTCGGTGCTGGGCTCCTGCTGGCGCGTGACCGCAGGCGGTATCGCCATCGGAGCAATGGGCGCCTACGCCTTGTCCCGCTTGCTGGCGAACCACTTCGAATCCCGCCCGGCAGACGCCGTCGGCAACTTCCTGCTCATGGCGGCCGTGCTACTCGCGGTCGCGACGGCCGCCGGGTTCCTGCCCGCCACGCGCGCGTCACGGGTCGACCCGAACGCAGTTCTCCGCGAATCGTGAGCCGTGGCGCCGTCGAGTCGCGGCGGCCGCTCGGACGGCTGCTGCCAGGCCGGGAGACAGTCGCTGCTACGATGGGCGCGCTTGTAGCGGAGGAGCAGAAATTGTCTCGCATGTGGTCCCGACTGGTCGCCGCGGTCCTGGTGTCGACCGCCGTCCTGGCTGCCGACCCGCCGCCCATCCGCCTTGCGCAACCGGAATCCGTCGGCATGTCGTCGGAACGGCTAGCGCAATTGGAGCGGTGGCTGGACGGAATGGTCGAACGCCAGCAAGCCGCCGGGTTCGTCTCGTTGGTCGCCCGCAGGGGCAAAGTGGTCCACCATCGCGCCACCGGAACTCTTGGGATGGACAGCAACGATCCGATGCCACTCGACGCCCTCTTCGACGTGGCGTCGATGACGAAGCCGCTGACAGCGGCAGCCGCCCTGATGCTGTACGAGGAAGGGCGGGTCATGCTTTCCGACCGGGTGGCGAAGCACATCCCGGAGTTCGGCGGGCGCCTCGTTGCGGTCGACGACGGCGAGCCCAAGCCCGCGCAGCGCCCCATGCGGGTGCAGCACCTGTTCACTCACACGTCGGGCTTCGACGACGGCCGGACCCGCGTCGAAAAGTACGCCTTTCCGACCATGCAGGAGCTGATGCGGGAATCCGCCAGGACGCCCCTGCGAGCCGAGCCCGGCAGCAGGTGGATATACGGCGACTCCTTAGACGTGCTCGGTCACCTCGTCGAGCGCGTGGCCGGGCAGGGGCTCGACCAGTTCCTGCAACAGCGCCTGCTCGATCCGCTGGGCATGTCCGACACGCATTACTGGCCGCCGGAGTCCAAGGAGCACCGCCGGGCGACACTCGTCGTCGACGGGAACGACGATCCTGAGCGCTCATCGCGAGAACCGGCCGAAGCGTCCCGGCAGAGGAGCTTCGTCTCGGGCGCCAGTGGACTGCACACGACCGCCGCCGACTACTGGCGCTTTTGCCAGATGCTGCTCGACGGCGGCGAATTCCGCGGCCGGCGCTTGCTTGCCCCCGGTAGCGTCACCCTCATGGCCGCGAATCACCTCGAGGAGGGCACGAGCTACCGTCCGGGGCTCGGATTCGGCCTTGGAGTCGCGGTCGTGCTGGACCGCGCAAGGGCGGGGCTGCCGTATTCGGAGGGATCGTTCTTCTGGGGAGGGTCGCAGGGAACCGTGTTCTGGGTCGATCCGGCCGAGGATCTCTGCGCCGTGTTGATGGTGCAGGTGCGTCCGAGCGGGGACCTGAGCCTGAGGGCGAAGTTCGGGGTGCTCGTCTACTCGGCGATCGTCGGCTGACGGCGCGGGCAACGGCCGCCCCGGCCTGCGACAGCAGCGCCGAACGTCCCCCTTGGGTGGCGGGATAGTATCATGTTCAGGATGCAAGGGCCCCGTGCCGGATCAGGAGCAAGCGACATGCGCCTAGCCGCGACCGTAATTCTCGGACTCGCCATGACGATGCCCGCCGTGGCGGACATCTTCCCGGACAAGAACTTGGAAGCCGCCGTGCGGCACTACGTGTTTGAGAAACGCAACACCGAAGAGCCGATTACCGCAGAGGACGTGGCGCAAATCTCGACGATCACCGCCCGCAGCAAGGGAATTCGTGACCTGACCGGGCTCGAGCACTGCAAGCGGCTGATGCTGCTAGAGCTCCCGGGCAACGAGGTTTCGGACCTCACGCCGGTCGCGGGCCTCAACCTCCTCCAGAGCCTGACGCTCACGGACAACCAAGTCGAGGACATCTCGCCGCTCGCCAACCTGAAGCGGCTCCAGTACATCGAGCTGTCGAACAACAAGGTCGCGGACATCTCTGCGCTGGCCGGTCTCGAGGCACTCAACTCCGCCTACCTCTCCGGGAATCAGATCGCCGACCTCACGCCTGTCAAGGGTCTCTCGAAGCTATGGACGCTGGACGTGGCGGACAACGCCGTGGGCGACGTCTCACCGGTGGGCTCCCTCGAGCGCCTCTCGACGCTCAACCTCGACGGCAACCAGGTGTCGGATCTGACGCCGCTGGCCGGCCTGACGTCCTTGCAGCGGCTTTCGCTGCGCAACAACAATGTGAGCGACATCACCGTCCTAGCCGAGATGGCCGAGAAGGACATCGCCGGCGACAGCCGCTTCGCTCGGTACTGGGCCGTTTCCCTTCAAGGAAACCCGCTGAACGCCAAGTCCAAGGGCGACCACGTCAAGACGCTCAAGGAGCACTCATTCCGAATCGAGGCGGCAGACGAATAGGGCTCCGCGTCCGAAGGTCCTAGCCCGGGCCGGCAGCGCTGCCTTCCGGGGGCCGTATCGGCTCCCGGACATCGAATTTCGAGAGGCGTCTCTCGCCACCGCAGCGCCCAGACGCGTCGAACGCCGCGGGCTATGCGATGGGAATTATATATCTGAGTGCCGAGTCAACCAATTTTGCAAATTATCAGTCCATAAATTAATTTCATATTTCTTCCGGAGATCTGTTGACAGTTGGTGGGGTATTTTGATAGAATAGTTCCAATATATGAGGTCGTCTATAAAGTAGAAAAGTCCCGGAAAGTGGTTTCGTAAAGGCATCACCCTGATTGAAGTGATCGCCATGTTCCGCGATGACGAATCCGCGAAAAAGTGGTCGCCTCCATGCGCTGGCCCGACGGTCCGGCATGCCCCCACTGCCGCGGCTCCAGCGTGCAGTCCGGCGCGGCCCACCCTTCCGTGCCCACCGCGGCCGCACTCGAATGACCCGAGCTCGACGCCGACCTCCCCGCTCAGGGCAGTTCTAGTCGGACATGGCGTTGTCGGCACTCAGATATATAATTCCCTACCTGATTACCAACGAACGTCAGCCGAGGATATGCTATACTGAAGGAGGTCGGAAATCTCTGACAGGAAAGGGGATAGCAGATGAAACGCAATCGCGTGCAATTCCAGAAGGGACTCAGCCTGGGCAAGTTCCTGCAGCGCTACGGCAGCGAGGGGCCATGCGAGCAGGCCGTCTTCAAGGCCCGCTGGCCGGACGGCTTCCGCTGCCCGGAGTGCGGCTCCCGGCGGCACTGCCGCATCCGCTCCCGCAAGCTCTGGCAGTGCCATGCCTGCCACCGCCAGACCTCCCTGGTCGCCGGCACGATCTTCGCTGCCACCAAGCTGCCGCTGACCGTCTGGTTCCTGGCGCTCCACCTGCTGACGCAGGGCAAGCACGGCGTTTCCTCGCTGGAACTGGCGCGGCAGCTGGGCGTGAGCCAGAACACGGCTTGGAAGATGAAGCACAAGCTCTTGCAAGTGATGAAGGAGCGCGACGAGCGCGTGCCGCTGGGCGGCATCGTGCAAGTGGACGACGCCTACTGGGGCGGGGAGCGGACCGGCGGCAAGCGCGGGCGCGGCGCGGCGGGCAAGACGCCGTTCGTGGCCGCCGTGCAGGTCACCGCCGCCGGCCAGCCGGCAAGGATGCGCCTGAGCAGCGTGGCGGGCTTCCGCAAGAAGACGTTGGCAGCGTGGGCCGGGCGGCACTTGCAGCCCGGCACGGAGGTGCATTCCGACGGCTTGGCCTGCTTCCGGGGCGTGGCCGACGCCGGCTGCGAGCACGTGCCGACCGTCACCGGAGGCGGGAAGCGGAGCTGCGGGGATTCCCGCTTCTTCCGGGTCAACACGATGCTGGCGAACGTCAAGCAGTCCCTGGCGGGAACCTGCCATTCGCTCCACGGCAAGCACCTGCCGCGGTACCTCGCCGAGTTCTGCTACCGCTTCAACCGCCGCTACGATCTGCAGGTGCTGGTCCCCCGCCTGCTCCACGCCTCCGTGCGCACCCCGCCCATGCCTTACCGCCTCTTAACCTTGGCTGAGTCTTGTGGGTAATCAGGATTCCCTATGCGATCCGCAAGCGTTCGACCGCATCCTCGTCAAGGTCAACGCCCAAGCCGGGCTCAGTCGGCATGGCCAGCATGCCGTCCTTGGCAACGATGCGCTGCCTGGTGATCCGGTCCCGCAGCGTCGTCTCCTCCTCGGCAACGTACTCGGCGATGAGGGCGTTTGGAACCGCGTTCAGGAAGTGCAGCGCCGCGGCGACGTTGACATAGGTGGTGAAGCCGTGATTTGCGACCGGAAGGCCGCGGTCTTGCGCTAACGAGGCGATCTTGACCGCCTCCGTGAACCCTCCCGCGCGCGTCAGGTCGACCTGCACCACGTCGATCCTGCCGCGGTCCATCAGTTCGAGAAAGGAGGCCCGGTTGCTCTCCTCCTCTCCGGCGGCGATGCGCGTGTCCACCGCTTCACTGAGCCGCCGGTAGCCGTCGTAGTCGTCCGGCATCAGGGGCTCCTCGAGCCAGAAAATGCGGTGCTCCTCGAAGGCTCGAACCCGCCGTATGGCGGTCTTCGCGTCCCAAACGAGGCCGGCGTCGACGAGTAGGTCGGGACCGTCACCGAGCCCTCGACGGGCCTGGCGGACCAGCGCGACGTCGGTGGCCTCGTCGCGCCCCATCGGTTCCCACCCGAACTTCACCGCGTCGAAACCGCGGTCGGCATAACGCCTGGCCAGATCTCGCGTCGCCGCGGGCGTCGGTCCCCACAGCGAGCTGGCGTAGCAGCGAATCCGGTCCCGGAAGCCGCCGCCCAGCAGCTTCCATATCGGCATGCCGAGCGCCTTGCCCTTGATGTCCCACAAGGCGATGTCGATGCCGCTCATGGCGTGGAAGCCCGCGCCGCGCCGCCCCCCGTAGAGGTTGCCGGTGTACATACGGTGCCAGATCTTTTCTGTCTCGAAGGGATCCTCGCCGATCACCAGCTCGCGCAGGCCGCTCGTCACCGTGTGCGAGTACGGGCCCTCGATCGCGCCCTTGGCCGCGAGCGGGCTCGAGTCCACCTCCCCCAGCCCGGTGATGCCCGCGTCGGTGTGGACGCGCACGATCAGTGCGTCCTGGCCGGAGTCGCAGACTTCCCTGACCCGCTCCGAACGCAGGTAGATGGCTTCGACGTCGGTGATTCTCATGCCAGCTGGAGTGCAGCTCGATGCAGGGGAACCGCTCCGGCATCCCTACAGGGAAGGCCCTACGAGCATACCCGCCCAACGGCCCCGCGACGCGCGCGGTCCCGGACCTCCGCGGTCTTGATCGGAAGACGCCACGCTCCGAGTTGGAGCACTTCCCCAAGCCGTTCCGTCTCGGGGCAAAGGGATACAATCGGAGGGAATGCGGGATGGAGCCACGAGTCGGACTCGAACCGACGACCTGCGGTTTACGAAACCGCTGCTCTACCAGCTGAGCTATCGTGGCTCGCGGAATGTGGCGGCACGGCCGCCATCTCCCCTTACGCTATCACACGCCCTCCGCCCTCGCGTCCATTCCAGCCCCACGTCCCGGATGAGGTGAGGAAGTCGGCAGTGCTGGCGCGGGTCCCGTTCCGGAACGGCGCGGGTGCGGCCTGCCTGCTCGTCCTGGTTCCTGCGACGGCCCGTCCCGCCGCAGGCGACGGCGGATTCGGCGAGGCGCGACGCTTCCTAGAAGCGCATTGCGACACGTGCCATCGAGGCGAGGGCGCCGAGGCGGGGTTCCGCACCGACACGCTCGCGAGCGTCGCGTCGTTCCGGGAGCGTCCCGACGACTGGGTCGCGCTGTCAACGCGCGTCGCCGACCACGAAATGCCGCCGACAGGCGCTCCCCGGCCCCCGCTCGAGGAGCGCCTCCGGTTCGTCGAGTGGACCCGGACCGCCTGGAGGGCGCAGGCGTGCGCAGCCGGGCTCGAACCGCCACCCGCCCTGAACCGCCGCCTGAACCGGGAAGAGTACGCCGCGACCGTGCGGGACCTTCTCGACATCCAGATCGACGTGAGCGGAATGCTGCCTGCCGACGGCCCCGGGGGCGAGGGTTTCGACAACGCGGCCGAGACTCTGTTCATATCGCCCCTGCTCACTGAGAAGTACTTCGACGCCGCGCGATTCGCCGTCGATGTCGCCTCCAAGGAATTCAAGTCCAAGCGGCGGATCCTAGTCGCGCGCCCGGGACCCGGCGTGCCCGAGCGCGAGGCCGCGCGAAGGATCCTGGCACGGTTCCTTCCGCGGGCGTTTCGCCGGCCGGTAGCGAGAGAGGAGGTCGAGGCCTACCTGCGGCTCTTCCGCAAGGCGAGGCGCTTGGGCCAGGCCTTCGAGCCGGCCGTCTTCTTCGCGCTGCGCGGGGCGCTCGTCTCGCCGGCCTTCCTGTTCCACGTCAACGGCGGCACCGGCGCTCCCGCGCGGAGGCAGTACGCGCTCGCATCCCGGATCTCCTATTTCCTGTGGGGCAGCATGCCGGACGAGTTCCTGCTCGACATCGCGGCCGATGGGCGGATGGACGATCCGGAGGTGCTGCGGCGGATCGTGCCGCGCATGCTGCGAAGTCCGCGGGCGCTGGAGTTCGCGACGCGCTTCACCGAGCAATGGCTGCGCACGCGGGAATTGGCAGGCGCTCGCGGGCCCGACCCGGACCTGTTTCCCGGATACGCCGCCAGCGCAGAGATGCGTGGCGACATCCGGCTCCAGCCGGTGTTCTTTTTCCTGGAGATCTTCCGCGAGAACCGCTCCCTGCTGGACTTTCTCGACTCCGAAGGCACGGTGCTGACGAGCAATCTCATCAGGCACCTGGATCTTCCGATGAAGAAGCAGCAGGACGCAAAGAACCCCAACTGGATGGAACTACCCGAGGGCGTCGAGCGCGGAGGCCTGCTGGCCATGCCGGCCGTGGCGGCGGTCGCCTCCCACCCGCATCGGACGAGTCCCGTGCTGCGGGGGGTGTGGATCCTGGATTCGATCCTCGGTACTCCGCCCCCTCCGCCGCCCCCCGAAGTACCCGAGCTGCAGGAGCCGACAAGCGGGGAAGATGCCGCGACCAACCGGGATCTGCTGGCGAACCACAGCCGCAGCGCAGCCTGCTCCGGGTGTCACGCGCACATCGACCCGCTCGGATTCGCGCTCGAGAACTACGACGTGGTCGGGCGGTGGCGCGACGAACAGGCGGGCGTCCCGGTGGACGCATCCGGGCGGCTTCCCGACGGCACGGGTTTCGATGGCCCGAGCGAGCTCAAGAGGGCACTCCTAGACCGGAAAACGCTGTTCTTGCGCAACTTGGCGAAGCGGATGCTGGGGTATGCTCTTGGAAGAGGGCTGACTCCGGCCAACTCCTGCACCGTGGAAACGATTGTCGACAGCGTCCAGGGGCAGGATTTCGAGGCTTGGTCGCTGGCGCGGGCGATCGTGCTGAGCGAGCCATTCCTAGGAGCCGATGCGCCGACTCCCGCCACCGCACGGAGGTCCGGTCGATGAACGCTCGCACCGTCCAGATGTCGCGACGGGCGCTGCTCCGAGGCGGCGGGCTGGCCTTGGGCCTGCCGTGGCTCGAGGCCATGGCGGCCAAGCCCGGACGGTCCGAGCGCGCGCCCGTCCGTCTCGCGGCACTCTACATGCCGAACGGGGCCTACCCGGAATCCTGGACGCCCGCGGAAGCGGGCCGGGACTTTGCCCTCACGCCCAGCCTCGAGCCGCTCGCCCCTGTCCGGCGAGACGTGGCCGTCCTGAGCAACCTCTGGAACGAGCAGGCCAAGGACGGCGACGGACACTACGTCAAGGAGTCTTCGATTCTCACGTGCTCCCGTATCAAGAAGACCCAAGGGGCGGATCTGCGTAACGGCATCTCGTTCGACCAAGTCGCGGCGAAGGCCCGGGGAGACCTTACGCCGCTTCCCTCGCTGGAGCTGGGAGTGACGCCGGTCGCGGTGGGAAACGACGCGGTGGTGGGCTACACGCGGGTCTACGGATCGCATGTCTCCTGGGCCTCGCCCACTACGCCGCTGGCTCGCGAGCTCAACCCGAGATCGGTCTACGAGAGGCTGTTCCGAGCGGCGAGCGGCTCCGCTAGCTCCGAAGCGCGGCTGGACTCTCTCCTCCTGGACAGGGTACTGAAGGACGCGAAGCGGCTCCGTAGCGGGCTAGGCTCCGCCGACAGGTCGCGGCTCGACGAGTACCTCTCGTCGGTGCGATCCCTGGAGAAGCGCATCGAGCGGTCTTCCGATCCTCGGAACAGGACGTGGAGGGCGCGCGCGACCTTCGACCCGCGCGAAGCTCCGACCGATCAGCCTTCCGGCCATCTAGAGCACGTGAGGCTGATGCTCGACATGGTCGCCATCGCCTTCCAGTCGGACACGACGCGCATCGCCACGTTCATGTTCGGCAACGCCGTGAGCAACGTCAGCTTCCGGTTCCTCGACGGGGTCACTGCCGGGCACCACGACGTCTCGCACCACGGGAACAAGGCAGAGAAGCTCGCGGAGTACAAGCTCGTCAATCGCTGGCACGTGGAGCAGTTCGCGTACCTCCTAGGCAGGCTGGCCGCCATGCCGGAGGGCGACTCCAACGTGCTGTTCAACTCGATGATCGTCTTCGCCTCGGCTCTGTCCGACGGCCACCGGCACGATCCCCGCAAGCTTCCGATCCTTCTCGGCGGGCGCGGGGCCGGGCGGATCGACTCGGGCCGGCACTTGGTCTACCCGGAAGACCATCCCTTGGCGGACCTGTACCTAGCGCTGCTCGACGCCTTCGGCGCTCCCGTGGATCGATTCGCCGACAGCCAGGGACAACTTCCCGGGCTACTCCATGCATAGGCGCGACGCGGCCCGGTTGGCCGCCGTAGCTCTCTGCTCGCTTCTTTCCTCGCCGACCCGCGGAGCCGACCTGACCGGAACCTGGATCGGCACGATTCCGAAGCAGGGCCGCGCCCCGGCCACGGACTTGGCGTTCCGGTTCGCGCAGCGCGGGCCGGAGCTCACGGGGAAGGCATACAACGCATACGGGACCAGCGACGAGATCAGCGAGGGCACGGTCTCGAACGGCTCGATCCAGTTCGTCGTGCAGGCGATGGAGCAGGCGGGCAACCAGATCAACCTCGTGGTCTATCGCTTCGACGGGACCGTCGGGGAATCGGGGATCGCACTGACCCGTGAGCTCGCCGGCATCCGGGACGCCGCTAGCGGAGCGGTCGTCCCGGTCAGGCGAGCGTGGGACTCCGAGGAGGAGGACCGCAAGCGCCGCTTCAAGGCAGTGCGCCTGGAGAGGCTCTTCCAGTGACACCAGGGGCCCTGCCGACATCCCGGCGGCCGATCGCAGAAGCTCGCTCGGGACATCGACCCGCCATTCGGGTTGTCACGTGCGGTCAAGTCTTGGATGTCGGCTCCGGTGGCTGAAATCGAATCGATTCCGGGGACCGCTCCGCTCGCGGAGAGCGCATCGAGTTGCCTAGCCGAGGCTGCTGGGCCCTCCCGTCCAGTCGGGCCAGCGCGGACCGATCGGACGTCCGATTGGCTGAACGACACCCTCGAACGGATCCGAATTGACAGACTCCAGCCGAAGGCCTCTGTCGACCGAGGCTGAGCGCTGGCCCCCATCCCCGCTTGGTTTCAAGCACTCCAGTGGGAGGCCGGCGGTGCATTGGACTCGGCTCGGACCCGTAGCCGGCATCCGAGCCGTCCACGTGAGCCGCCAAGTGCAGCGGCGAGCAAGCCGGCCGGCGGCCGGCAGCTTGCGCAGGCGGAAGCCGATGCGCCTCGGGGCTCGCAGCAGCCGTCCTCGCCGCGACGTTGCGCCGGCTGATTCCGTCGAAGCGCCGGGAATCGCTCGGGAACGATGCGCTGTGCGACAGGCACGGGTGCATGATCTGCGGACCGTGCGATTCTGAGAGTGTCGGCGGCGGACACCCGATACGAGACACGAAGGCCCCGCGTCCTGGCTGTTCGCGTCGGCCCCGAGCCAGACAGGGATGCCAGACGCACAGATCAGGGACAGGCCGCCTCTTGGAACACGCCTGCGAAGCAGTCCGCTTCCGCGAGCATCCGAGCCTCGGGCACGCCTCGCTTTGGGCTTGGCCGCGGTCCTTCTCGCCCTCATCGCTCCCGATGCGAGCGCGTTCCGGCCGCAACCCGTCTACGCACGGGACGCGATGGTCGTCACCGCGGAACGGCACGCTACCGAAGTCGGAGTCGACGTGCTGCGAAGCGGCGGGAACGCCGTCGACGCTGCGGTGGCCGTCGGCCTGGCCCTCGCCGTGACCGAGCCGAACGCCGGCAACTTGGGCGGCGGCGGCTTCATGCTGCTCCGCCTTGCCGACGGGCGCGCTTCGTTCGTCGACTTCCGTGAGCGGGCTCCCGCTTCCGCCCATCGCGACATGTACCTAGGACCGGACGGCAACGCCACCGAGGCGAGCGTGGTTGGATACCGCGCGGCCGGCGTGCCCGGGACCGTCCGCGGCCTGGCGCTCGCGCTGGCCCGCTACGGAACAAAGCAGTGGAGCGCGATGGCGACGCCAGCCGCGCGCCTCGCAAGCAAGGGATTCCCCGTGACCTGGGATCTGGCGCGATCCCTGCGTGCGAGCCCGCGCCTGCGGAGATTCGAGGAGTCCCGGCGCGTTTTTCTCGACGGCGGCCGGCATCTCTCGCTCGGAGACACTCTCGTGCAAGCGGATCTCGCGGCGACCTTGGGCCGCCTGGTTCGCCTCGGACCGGACGAGTTCTACACCGGGCGAACGGCACGCATGATCGCCCGGGACATGGCCGCCAACGGCGGGACCATCACCGCCGACGATCTCGCCGCCTACAAGCCCGTCGAGAGACGCCCGGTCACAGGCTCCTACCGAGGCCACGACATACTCGGCGCTCCACCTCCGAGTTCGGGCGGCGCGGGCGTGATCCAGATCCTGAACATCCTCGAGCGCTTCGACCTTGCGGCCACCGGACCCGCATCCGCGGCCACGATTCACGTCGCCGCCGAGGCCATGCGTCGGTTCTTCGCGGATCGCGCCCGCTTCTTCGGCGACACGGACTTCGTTCGCATCCCGCTAGAGGGAATGCTTTCCAAGAAATACGCACTTGCGCGAGGCAAGACTATCCGCGAGAGCCGGGCGACTCCGAGCGCCGAGGTCGGGGATAGCCGTCCGCAGGCGTACGAGAGCGACGAGACCACGCACTACGCGGTTGTCGACGCGTCCGGCAATGCGGTGGCTGTGACCTACACCCTGAACGGAGGGTACGGATCGGGGGTGACCGCCAAGGGAACGGGAGTGCTGCTGAACAACGAGATGGACGACTTCACCGCCAAGCCGGGCACGCCCAACGCCTACGGGCTGCTGCAGAGCGAGAGCAACGCGATCGAGCCTGGCAAGCGGCCTCTTTCCGCCATGTCACCCACGATAGTGCTGCGGGACGGAACGACTCGCCTCGTTATCGGCGCCCAAGGCGGGCCGACCATTATCACTTCGGTCACCCAGGTGATTCTCGATGTGATCGATTTCGGCATGAATGTCCAGCAGGCGGTGGACTTCCCTCGCTTCCACCATCAATGGATGCCCGACCTGCTGTACTTGGAACCGTCCGGAGTCTCGGCCGAAACCCGCGACGCCTTGGAATCGTTCGGGCACCGGCTGAGTTTCGGCCGCTCCCTCGGGCACGTCGAAGCGATCGAGGTCGGCGAGGCTGTGATCATGGGAGCGGCCGATTCGCGGAGCGAAGGGGTGGCAGCCGGCCTCTGAGACACTTCGCGTGCTGTTTCCGACCGAATTCCTGTCGCACCACGGCAGGATCTTTCCCGCTTGGGGCATCGAGGAGTCGCGACGCTACACGCGGGCCTTGACGCGCAAGCACTACGAGAATTTCCTCGTCGCGAGCCCGCTAGTTCCCAAGAGCCTCCGCCAGGACTACTGCAACGTGTATGCCTTCTGCCGCTGGGCCGACGATCTTAGCGACGAATCGGGCGATTCCCGCACCAGCCTCGATCTGCTCGACTGGTGGTGGACGCAGCTGCGGGAGATGGCACGGGGCCATGCATTCCATCCGGTGTATGTAGCGCTGGGCGACACGGTGAGCCGCCACGAACTGCCGATCAGCGATTTCGAGGACCTCATTCGGGCGTTCGTACGGGACCAGACCGTGCGCCGTTACCGCACTTTCGAGGCCTTGCTGGGGTACTGCCGCTTCTCGGCCAACCCGGTGGGCCGGCTCGTGCTGCGGCTGCACGGCTGCCAGGACGACACTCTCTTTGCTCTCTCCGATTCGATCTGCACGGCGCTTCAGATCGCCAACCATTGCCAGGACGTCGCGAGAGACTGGAGAATCGGTCGCGTCTATGTGCCCCTGGACGTGCTGCAAGCGCACGGCTGCTCCTTGGACCGGCTCGCTCGGGACGTGGCCGCCGGGAAGGCGTCGCCGCAGTGCCGCGAGGCGCTGCGAGACCTGACCCGGCGAGCCGCATCGCTCTTCCGGCGCGGCATCCCGCTGGCCGGCCGCTGCGGCGGTCGGCTTGGCTTCGAAGTCGAGATGTTCGCCCGAGCCGGCATGACCGTCCTCGCCAAGATCGCGAAGCGGGACTGCGACACAATCGCCTCCAGGCCCGACATCGGCAAGCTCGATCTGGCCTGGCTGGCGCTCGCAACCGCCTTCCGCCGCCTAGCCAGGCCTGCGACCGAGGCACCCGAAGCCCATGGCATGGACGCTTGAGCAGTCCTATTCGCACTGCCGGCAGGTCGCCAAGACGCGGGCGGGCAACTTCTACCGCTCGTTCGCGCTCCTCCCGCCGGAGCGGCGCGACGCCATGTGCGCGATCTACGCCTTCATGCGCCGGGCGGACGACATCGCCGACGATGGCGATGCGCCCGTTCCCGAGCGCCGCCGCGAGATCGCCCGCTGGCGCGCGCGGGTGCACGGCACCCTGTCCGGAGGCTCCTCGGACGAGGCCGCCCTCCCGGCATTCCGCGACACGACCGAACGGTACTCGATTCCGCACGCCTACTTCTTCGACCTGCTGGACGGAATGGAGAGCGACCTGGCGGGCAAGGTCCACCGCACGTTCGACGACCTGTACGGCTACTGCTATCAAGCCGCCGCGGTCGTGGGCATGACGACCATCCACGTGCTTGGTTTCGAGCAGCGCGCCGCAATCCCGCTTGCCGAGAAGTGCGGCATCGCCTTCCAGCTCACGAACATCATGCGCGACGTCGCGGACGACGCCGCCATGGGCCGCGTCTACTTCCCGACCGTGGAACTGGAGCAATTCGGCCTGAGCCGCGAGGATCTGCTCGAGCGCAGGATCTCCTCCGACGACCGCAGGTTCCAGCGCTTCATGGCGTTCCAATGGCGGCGCGCCGACCGCTACTACGAGGAGTCCGCCGGCCTGCTCGAGCTGCTGAGCCCGGCCGGCCGGCCGGCCCTCTGGGCGATGGTTGCGACTTACCGGGGCATCCTGGGCCGCATCCGCAGCGTCCGCTACGCGGTCCTCGACCGTACAGTGACCCTGCCTGCGTGGAAGAAGCTGTGGCTGTCGGCCCGGGCGCTGCACATGCGCGCCACGGGAGGAATTCCGTCATTCCCAGCGTGAAGATCGTCGGCGGAGGCCTGGCCGGCCTCGCCGCCGCCGCGAGGCTCGGCGCGGCCGGCCTCCCGGTGGAGATGCACGAGGCCCGGCGATTCCTCGGGGGCCGCGCCTCGTCGATTCCCTCCCCGGGCATCGGCACGGCGTCCGGGCGGATCGACAACTGCCAGCACGTCCTCCTGCGCTGCTGCACCCAACTGCTCGACTTCTACCGCCGCTGCGGCGTGGAGAGCAAGATCCGGTTCCACAGCGCGCTGCATGTCGTCACACCGGGGGGCGCGGTCGACACAGTCAGGGCGGACCCGCTCCCCGCGCCGCTGCACCTCGCTCGCTCGCTGCTGTCGATGCGCTGCCTCGACTGGCGCGACAAGCTATCGCTCGCCCGCTGTCTCCGCGCGGCGCGCAGGGAGCGCCCGGGGCCGGACGACGTCTCGTTCGCCGACTGGCTGCGCGCCAGGGGCGCGACGCCTCGCTCGGTCGCCAGATTCTGGAGGCCGTTCGTCGTGAGCGCCCTCAACGAGGAACCGGAGCGCGCTTCGGCCCGGCCCGCCATCCAAGTGTTCTCCGAGGGCCTCCTGAGCAGTCGCGACAGCTTCGAAATGGGCACGCCGACCGTGCCGCTGGACAGCCTGTACTCGGCCGCGCTGGCCGGCTGCCTCGGCCCGTCCGTGCGGGTGATCCTTGGGTCTCGCGTCCGGCGGATCGATCCGTCGTCCAAGGAGGCCGACTTCTACGTCAGCGCGGTTCCGTTCGACCGCGTCGAAGGCCTCGTCCCCGGCCTGGGCATCGCGGGCCAGCTGGCGCGCTTCGAGCACTCGCCCATCACCGGCATTCACCTGTGGTTCGACCGGCCGATCACGGCGCTGGAGCACGCCATGCTGCTCGACCGCCAGATCCAGTGGCTCTTTCACAAGGGCGGCGGCTACTACCTCGTCGTGGTCAGCGCCTCGCGGGAGCTGGCATCGGTCCCGGCGCGCGACATCGTCGAACTCGCCGTGCGGGAGCTGCGCGAGTTCTTTCCCGAGGCCCGGCGGTCCGCGCTGGCCGCGAGCCGGGTGATCCGCGAGGCGAGAGCGACTTTCTCCGCCCGCCCGGGCATGGAGCGCCTGCGCCCGGGCCCGCGCACGCCGCACGCGAACGTGTTCCTAGCCGGGGACTGGACGGACACGGGCTGGCCCGCCACGATGGAGGGCGCCGTGCGCAGCGGGTACAGGGCGGCCGAGGCCGTGCTCTCCGCGGCGCGGGACGGCCGACGCACCGGCGACGGGACCGCCCCCCGAGCGCCCGCTAGAACGCCAGCCGCAAGCTGAACTGGAACTGCCGCGGGTCGAAGGCGTTGATGAAGGAGAGCGGTTCCGTGACCCGCTTGCGCCTGCCGACCAGCCGGGCAGGCAGGTCCTCGAGCGTCATGTTGCCCACCACGCCGTTGACCTGCTTGAAGTTCGTTTTGTTCATGATGTTGAATGCCTCGGCCACGAACTGCAGCGACACGCGCTCGGAAATCGAGAACGTGCGCGCGAGCCGAGCGTCAAGGCCGAAGAAGGCCGGGCCGATGCCGGCGTTGCGACCCAGTCCCCACGGGCGGTGCGTGTCGGTATGGCGGTCCCCCAAGGTGTCGAAGCCCGCGTTCAAGTTGAACGGCGCGAACGACCGCGCCACCACGATGCCGGCGACCGTGAAGTCCGACAGCAGGTTGTGACCGAAGCCCCGGCCCATGCCCGACTTCCAAGGGGACTGGGCGACCGCGTTGGCCACGAAGCGGTGGCCGCGGTGGAAGTCCGACAGCGCGAGCTCGTTGCGCGCGTCCCATTGGAGATGCGGCTCGAACGCCGAGTTGTAGTCCGTGGCCTCGTCAATCGCCTTGCTCCAGGTGTGGTGCGCGGTCAGCGTGAAGCCTTGGGAGAATCGCTTCTTCAGCTGCAGGATCATGGCGTGGTAGAAGGACCTGCCCCAGCTGCCGTACGCGTTGTCCTGCAGGATCAGCGGGTTGCGGAATCCCGGGACAGGCAGCCCGGCGTCGTTCGTGCCCGCCTTGATCACGTTCAGATCCAGCGGGCGGATGATGTGAACGCCGCGGTTGAAATTGTAGGCGGCCGAGAGTGCGTACCCGCCGAGCTCGCGCTGGATCTCGAAGCTGCTTTGGGTCGAGTACGGATTGACCGTGTCTTGGACGGTGCGGAACCCGACCCTCAGCGGATTGCCGGGACCCGTGCCGATGCCGTGCATCGCTAGGTCGTCGGCGGTGATCGCACGCTTGCCGAGCACGCCCCGGCTGAGCTGGGTCTGGTAGATCTCGGCGGAGGTGAGCGGCTGGCCGGTGAGCGCGCTCGTGATGCCCGGAACGCCAGTGAGGGGAACGAACACCTGGTTGATCTGGCCCCTTTTGCCGAGCAGATCGCTGACGTACGCGGTCTGGCCGTCGATCCGCGAGTAGTACACGCCGAACCCGCCGCGAACGACGGTCTTCGCGTCCGGGCTCCACGCGAAGCCAGCTCGCGGCCCGATGTTGTTGTAATCCCGCGGGAAGCGCGTCTTCATCTCGAATTCGTGCCTCAGCCCGAGCGACAGCCGGAAGTCGCGCGTGATGCGAATCGAGTCCTCGACGAAGAAGTTGAGCCGATTGGCCCACCCGATCCAGTACGGATCGCCGAAGCCCTGCTGATAGATCGTGGGCAGGCCGAGAGCATACGCCTGCACGGCGCTGATCGGCTTGTCGATGGTGGCGGCAAGGTCGGGCATGCCCGCCGCTGTCAGGGAGGTGCGAACCAGATCCGACAGCGGCGCCCCGGCGGCCCCGTCGACGACCGCGCTCAGCGGGACCGCCTCGGCGAAGATGAAGCGCCCGCCGAAGAACGTTTCGGACCGCACCCAGTCGCGCAACGGGTTGTAATCGACGCCGAACTTGATCGTCTGGCGGCTCGTGAGCCGCATGAAGTTCTGCCGCACCTGGAACACGCGCTCCACTACGCGGGCGGGAAGAATCAGGTCGCGGCCGAAGAAGCCGAAGCCGTTGATGTCGATCGAGGGACCGTGGGAGTCGGTGGGCAGAACGTCGAAGTCGTGGTAGCCGAGCCCGACCCGCGTCTCGCTCACCCAGGAGGGGCTGATGACGTAGGTGTCTCCGAACGCGAGCGCGGAGTCCCAGACGCTCCGAGTGAAGCCCCTGCTACGGCCCAAGAGGGCCCCGAAATTGCTGTTCTCGGCGTCCTGCAGCGTCAGGTTCGCCCTGACGAAGATGTTGTGACCGTCGCGGAGGCTGTGGTCCGCACGCGCGAGCAGCTGCTGGCGGTGCTCGCTGAAAGGAAACACCCCGCTGTTCTTCTCGAACAGCTCTTCCACTCCGGGAGTGTTCGCCGGCGTCAGGCCTCCCGAGATTTGCCCCACCAAGGGCTTCAGGGCTGGCGGCGCCCGCACGGCCAGCACGTCGGCCAGGTCCTGCTGGAACTTCGGCAAAGTGTGCAGGAACGAGGGATCGTCCAGCAGGGGCACGATTTGCGACTCGTTCCGGTCCAGGCGCTCGTAGGCCGCATAATAGAACGTCTCGTTCCGCTTGATCGGCCCGCCCAGCGAGACTCCGCTCTGCGCCCTGGTGTAGGCCGCCCTGCCCCGGTCGAAGTAGTTGCGGGCTTGGAAGCTCCGGTTCCGGACCACGCCGAAAAGGCTGCCGTGAACTTCGTTCGTGCCGCCCTTGGTGATGATGTTGACCGTCCCGCCCGGCGCGCCGCCCTGCTCGGTGGAGAATGAACTACGATTCACTTGGAACTCGTGGACTGCTTCCTGGCTGATTGACGAGCGCACGGCCCCGGAGTTGTACAGGTTGTCCAGCCCGTCGATCATGAACGTGTTGCCGCGACCGTTCATGCCTCCGATGCCGAGCCCGGAGGAGGGCGTAGGAATGATGCGCCGATCCGTGGCGTTGGCGACGTAATTCGTGTTGACGACCCCGGGCGTCAGCAGGGCCAGGTCGAGATAGTCCCGGCGATTGACGGGAAGGTTAGCGATGCGGACCGAATCGATGTGATCGGATTGATGCATGCGCTCGGGCTCGATGGCCGACCGGGCCGCTCCGGCCGAGACGACCACGCGGTCTTCCGTCGCGGCCACCGCCATCTGGGGCGAGATCGTTGCGGTCTCGCCGACACGGACATCCAAGCCCTCGATCTCAAAGGGGGCGAAGTTCTCGACCGTGAAGCCGACCGAGTAGGTTCCCGGCTCGACGTGGCTCAGGACGAACTCTCCCGACGCGGCCGTCGTGGCCTCGCGCTCGACGCCGCGGCTCATGTCGACGGCAGTGACGGTCACGCCTGGAATGACGGCCATTGTCTCGTCGTAGACCGTTCCCCGAATGCTGCCCGTGCTGGTCTGGGCATTCAATCCGGGGCCGCTGGCGACCACGGCCGTGGCAAAAGCCGCTACGACCAGCCAGCCCGACCGGACCCAAGTGGACTCGGTTTCCATCGTCCTACCTCCGCGCCTCAATTCCAAGGCTCAGCTCAGTTTATCGCAGGAACTGAGCAGATCCGGTGCATTGGGCGCGCTGGAGCAGCACTTGCCCATCTGCCGGAATGCGGCCGATGCTCTTGCGATTGGGCCAGCGAATGCCGCCGTCGTTTCGTCCCGCCAATCCGCCGGGGCTAGGGCGACGCCTCTCCCGAATTCGCTGGCAGCTGGTCAGCGGACCGTTCCGGGAGGACCGAGCCGGATCGCAATCCCGTCCGACGACGGGCATTGGCACGTCCAGCGTGTAGTCGCCCGGCACCGCCGCAGAGGGGCCGGCGAGAGTGCGGGTGGATCCTTCCAGCCGCGCTCGCGGACCGACTGTGCACCTGCTTTAGAGAGGAAGTCGACGTCGGGGTCGGCCCAGCGGCATGTGCTCCAATGGCGCGAGCTTGCTAGAATCGCTCGCCTGCGTCGGCAGCAAGACCTCGGGCAATGCTCTGGACGCCTCGCGGCGATGTTCGCGACGCTGGCGTTGGGGAAGGGATCTCGCAGCCTCGTGGATCGCCCGGCTCCGCGTGCTTGCGTGTCTTCAGCGTGAAGGAATGCGAGTCCCGCTCGTCCTGCTGCCGGCGCAGGTCCGAGTCGTACACTGTCCATGGGATCTCGCCCCTTCACCGGCCATTCGAACGCGCCCGCGCCTTCAGGGTCGCCAGGGCGGGATGCCGGCAACAATTCGCGCCGAGCGGGCGGGTTTCCATTGATTCCTCCTCGCTTCCCCAAAATGCCCGACCGAGCCAGCGCACAAGGCGCGGGGAGCAGGCTGCTCGCCGCCGGGCCGGGGCATGTAAGCCGGGCGATGGCCGGTTTAGGGTCCGAGCGAGCCTAATCCGACACGCGAAATGGAGCCTCCCCGCGAAGCGCATGAACTTGAGCCGGTGCTTGGGGCGGCTCCGTCGGCGTGGCGTTCGGAAATTGCCCGCGCCAGGGACCGCCTCGCGCGTCAGCTAGCCCCCACGCCGCTAGTCCGGTCGGAATTCCTGAGCCGGGCGTTGGGCCGTGAAGTCCTGCTGAAGCTCGAATCGCAGCAGCCTGTCGGCGCGTTCAAGGTGCGCCCGGCGCTGAACAGCATCCTCGCGAACCTCGCCAGCTGCCGCGGGCAGGGAGTCGTGACCAATTCGTCCGGGAACTTCGGCCAGGCGGTCGCGTTCGCCGCGTCCCGTCTCGGGGTCGACGCGACCGTCGTGATGATGCGAGGGGCGTCGGCCTTCAAGCGAGACCGGACGAGGGCATTCGGCGGTCGCGTCGAGCTCTGCGCGGACACGTTCGAGGCGCGGGCCGGGGCCACGGAGCGGATCCGGAGCGAGAGCGGACGCGTGCTGGTCCACCCCTACGATTCCGTCGAGAGCATCGCCGGGAACGGCACGCTCGGCTTGGAACTGCTCGACCAAGTAGCCGGAGACTTTAGCCTGTTCGTGCCGGTCAGCGGCGGGGGCTTGATTGCCGGGACGGCCCTTGCGGTCAAGGCAGCGCGCCCCGCCTGCCGGATCTACGGCGTCCAAGCCCTCGCGAACCCTTCGATGAAGCGCTCGCTGGAGCAGGGCCGGCCCGTCCGCACCGTGCCGTCGGCTACGCTGGCCGACGCCCTCACGGTGATACGCCCCGGCTCGAACACATTCCCAGTGGTGCGGGATCTCGTCGAGGACCTGCTTCTGGTGTCCGAAGACGCCATGCGCACGGCGATTCGCACACTCGCCGTCGAGCAGAAGCTGGTTGTCGAGGCAGGCGGCGCAGCCTCGGTCGCCGGGGCACTCGCCGCGGGGGACCGGCATCCCGCGTCGGCCGCGGTCTGCGTGATTAGCGGCGGCAACATCGAGCCGGGCCAGTTCCGCGAGATTCTGGCCGCGGGCGGCTGACCGGACGGGGCCTTGGCCGGATGGCGGGCCCGGAGGGATTCGAACCCCCGGCCTGCCGCTTAGGAGGCGGCCGCTCTATCCAGCTGAGCTACGGGCCCGCGCCCCTTAATTCTCGCACGTCCCGCGCCCGGCTCGCGACAAGAGGCCTCGGTCGATGAGAGCCAGCGGCCCGGGTTCCCCCTCCCGGCACCCGGTCGCCGCACCAAGCGCCCGGGCCTTCCAGCCGGTCGCGCTGGCCATCGATACCGTCGCGGACTCGGGTCGTTCGGGTCGCGGCGACAACGAACGCGGCAGTCCCGACACGGAGGCATACAATACAGGCGACTGAGCCATCGTCCCAACGGTGTGCGAACCGAGGCAACAGTGCGAAACAAGCTCATCTCAATCCTGTCGATCGCGGGCCTGCTGGCCTCTGCTGGTCCGCACGTCCGCGCGCAGACCTCCACTGGCCAGATCAGCGGAACCGTCCTGGACCAGTCGGGGGCGGTGATTCCCGGAGCGGCCGTAGAAATCACGAATACCGAGACGGGCGAAGCGGTCCGGCGAGCCGAGTCGAACGAGGTCGGCAGGTTCTCCGCGCCGCTGCTCCGGCCCGGCACCTACAACGTCGCCACCGAGCTGGAAGGCTTCAAGCAGTTCGTGCAGTCCGATGTTCGCCTGCGCGTCGACGAAGTCATCAACCTGCGATTGGTGCTGGAGCCCGGCACGGTGACCGAGCAGGTCACCGTCGAGGCGCTGGCGGTGCAGCTGGAAGAGACTACCCATAGCATCGGCCAGGTTGTCGGCGAGAACACGATCCAGAAGCTCCCGCTCAACGGCCGCAACTACCTGGACCTCGGCAACCTCACGGCGGGCACCGTCCCGAACAGCCGCTCCCGGGACAAGACGTACTCGGCCTACGGCAACCGCGGCTACCAGAACGCCTACCTGCTGGACGGCGCGCGCAACGTCAACTACCTGCGCGGGCTCGACAACAGGCAGCGCGACGCGATGCGACCCTCGCTTGAAGCGGTCGAGGAATTCAAGGTCAACACCAGCAACTTCTCCGCCGAGTACGGCGCGTCCGCGGGGGCCGTCGTCAACGTTGTCACCAAGAGCGGCACCAACGAGTACCACGGCTCGGCGTTCTGGTTCCTGCGCAACGACAACTTGGACGCTAGGGACTATTTCGCGCCGCCGACAACGGTCGACCCGCTTTTCATCCAGCACCAGGCCGGCGGGTCGATGGGCGGGCCGGTCGTGAGCAACCGGGTCTTCTGGCATGCCGCCTACCAGCGCACGCACATCACGCAAGGCACCACGCTCACCGGGACCGTGCCACTGCCGACGGAACGCCAGGGCACCTTCGGCGATCGGAACATCTTCGATCCGTTCACGACGCGAGCGAACCCGAACGGCGACGGGTCCGTGCGCGACCAGTTCGCGAACAACAAGATCCCGGCGTCCCGCATGGACAGCGTGGGCCGCGACCTCATCGCGCGCTACCCGGCACCGGTCTTCGACCGCTCCAACCGCAATTTCGTGCGAGCGCCCAACAACGGCATCCGCACCGACAACTTGACCGGGCGCGGGGACGTGCGCGTCAGCGACATGGACAGCATGTTCGGAAGGTACTCGTTCAACCTTCCCGACTTCCAGCAAAACGCAGTGTTCGAGACCCCGGCAGGCAACCCGGTCGTCCGGGAGGGCGACGCCTTCAGCATCGGCTACGGTTACACGCGGACATTCTCGCCGAGCATCGTTAACGAATTCCGCTTCGCGTGGAACCGGATCGGGGTCGACCAGGACGGTCTCACGCCGAGAGAGGAGATCATCGCCGGCGCGCTGCACCCGGACGTCACGAGCGGCACGCCGACGTTCGGCCTAGCGGGCCTCACCTCGATCGGAGTCTCGCCTCCGGGCTTCGGCAACCTCCCGTTGCTGAAGTCCTCGGCCGTCTGGAACTTCTCCGACAACCTCTCCATGGTGCGCGGGAGGCACACGACGAAACTGGGGTTCGACTACCAGATGATCCGCACGAAGACCTCGGCCACCCTGGAGGGCCGCGGAAGCTTCAGCTTCAGCGGAGTGTTCACGCAGAACCCCCAAGGCCGGCCAGGCACTGGCTCGTCGGTGGCGGACCTCCTCCTCGGGCTGCCCAACCGCATCCAAACCGGCACGCGCGCGACGGCGCGCGAGCAGCAGCAGAACCTGTACTGGTACTTCCAGGACGACTGGCAGGTCAGCTCGAGGCTGACGCTGAACCTAGGCGCGCGCTACGAACTCACGCAGCCGTTCATCGAGCTGGACAACCGCATGGCCAACTTCATCCTCAACCCGGACGACCCGCTCTTCGGCCAACTCATCCTCGCCGGCGACAGCCGCAAGCCCCGCAGCCTGTTGGAAACCGACATGAACAACATCGCGCCTCGGTTCGGATTCGCCTTCCGCGTCATCGAGGGACTCGTCCTTCGGGGCGGGTACGGCGTATTCTTCGGCCAGGACGAAGGCACCGGAGTGGCCCGCCGCATGACGAACAACCCGCCGTTCTTCGGATTCGGCGGCATCTCGCTGCCCAGCGACCAGCTCAACCCCTCCAGCACGATTCCCCTGAGCGGCTCCCTGCCGCCCCGTCCGGACGCTGTCGCGCCGCAGGACTTCGTACTCAATCCCAAGTCGACCGCCCGGCTGCGCAGCTGGTACCCGACGCTGGACATGCCGACGATCCAGCAATGGAACTTCAGCATCCAGAAGCAGCTGCCGGGCAACATCATGTGGGAGGTCAACTACGTCGGCAACACTGGCCGCCAGTTGTACGCGTCGTACGAAGGGAACCAGCCGACGCCCGGGCCGGGCTCGCCCAACAACCGGCGCCCGCACGGGCAGTACACGCGCGCCCGCATCATTCGCACCGAGCCTTGGGCCACCAGCAGCTACCACGGCGTGTCGACCCGCCTTGAGAAGCGCTTCAGCGGCGGTCTCTCGTTCCTGACCGCGTTCACGCACGGTCGGTCGCTCGATACTGCGAGCAACCTAGGCAACTGCGACGGGTGCGGGCCCTCCGGGGACTACGGCGGAATCCAGGACAGCCGCGACCTGGCGGCGAATTGGGGCCCGTCGAATCACAACATCCCCAACCGGTTCGTGTTCAGCGGCGTCTACCGGCTGCCGTCGGGCGATGGACTGTTGAAGCCCTTGCTCGGCGGTTGGGACCTGTCGGGCATCGTGACCTTCTCGGATGGCATACCGTTCACTCCGGCCCTGAATTTCGACAACGCGAACACGGGCACCACGTCGAGGCCGGACCGAATTCGGGACGGCAAGCTCTCCAGCCCGACGATCGACCGCTATTTCGACACCGACGCGTTCGCGTTCCCGCCGCGCTACACGTTCGGCAATTCCGGGAGGAACATCCTATACGGCCCGGGGACGAACATGGTCAACTTCGCGCTGCACCGCACCTTCCCGGCTCCGCTGGGCGAGACATCGAGAATCGAGTTCCGGTTCGAAGCGTTCAACTTCTTCAACCGGCCGCACTTCGGCATGCCGGGCCTCTCGATCGGGAACCGAAACGCCGGCACGATCGGTGGCACATCCCAGGACAACCGGCAGCTGCAGTTCGGGCTCAAGCTGCTGTTCTAGGGACGAGCCGGGACGTACCGACCGACACGTCGGTCGAGCCCTGACAAGTGGCACCGAAAGCAAGCGAGCGGACCGGCTGGCCGAGATATTCAGCGCTCCGGGCTACCATAAAAGCCGAACTCCGCCGACTGCCGGTCGGGCGCGAGGTTTCAAACCAGATTGAATTCGAAAGCAGCGAAAACACCCGATTTCAGCTTGACTTACTGAGGGGCGCAAAAGTCTTTTCGGATCGGCCAGGCCAGAATGTACTGGCAACTGGGTTCCCAAGCAGTCTGCTAAGAAGGAGGCCTTCCAAATTCAAGTACGCAATATACTGTGTAGATAGTTACGGTATATCACAATATGCAGGCCTAAGTTCGAGAATTCAAGACTCTATCTCTGGGCTGCTATGATGACAGCCTGAATCGGAAGTCGACTGAGTATGGCCTGTATCTTGGGAAAAGACTTTTGCGCCTCTCAGTACCGCTTCGGTTTCGGCATGACGCGGCGAATCTTCACTGGATTTACTAAGACTGTGATTGCATTTTCGAACGTCCAGTCCAGTCGATATTTCTGTTGGATTCTCCTCGTTTGTAGACTGGTTAGGCGGGATACGGGAGTTTCAATTCGCAGAGTTAAAGGGGCTAACCCCTCATAATGTCTCTCCCAAGTATCTCTTGAGAAACACGAATACTTCATGCTTCTGTGCTTCTGATGCCGACTGCACTATGGCAATGACATTGAGCCATCCCGTCTCGTCGTCCCAGTAGTTCTTCTTCATAACTTGGTGCCGTCCACAGAGAGGCTGCCACTTGGTTTCGTCACTTGGATCAGTATCTGCATAGATGGCGTGTGGTGTGCGATGATCCGGTGTCAGCCTGACAGTTCCACCGCCTACAGGGTCAATTTCTCCATTGCGTAATCCGCAGACTATTCCACTTTCATCCCATACACATCTATTGTAGTGATATGCTAGGACTCGCTTCCAAGTAGAAGCGCTAGGGCGGTTCCTCATTGAAGCTATGGATCTGCGTTCAGCGTTAGGCATCATGTATTCGCTGACCTTCAAATCTCCCCGATTCCTCCAAGATAGGATCGTGTACCTCTTGTCCGTTCGCAACTCAGAAAGCCTCTGGTGCCAGTTCTCGGGTGCTCTTCCTGTTCTAGGATCTCTAGCAACTTCTATCGGTTGTTCTCGTGTAGCCACCTTGCGCCGAGATTCTCAAGGAAGAATGCCTCGATCCGGTCACGTATTGACTGCTGTGCATAAGGGCCACGTATAGTGGCGTTTCTATCTTCCATTTGCCCCGCACCTAGCAATCCTGTCCTGAGCGATTGATAAGTACTCAAGGGAATTGTCACAAAGAATTGCTTTACGATTTAGCCGGATACACGCCTCGCCAGTAGTTCCTAACCCGCACATCGGATCCAAGACCAAGTCACCTTCCATAGTTGCCATGCGGATCAATGGCTCAATCACTGAAAGTGGCTTCTGTGCCGGATGTCCCATCTGCTCTCACCGACCCACAAATCCTATGTTGAGTGGGGCTTCCAAGACGGATGGTGGTCCGGGAACAAACCGCATTTTCCCAGAGTTCCATCGATCCAACTGAGAACCGTTCAGGAAGTTCTCAACGTAAATTGGTGCCGTCTCAGATGCTATGTGGAGACAGGTGTTCTGTGCAGACCTCCAGCCGAGAACTACGGATGGACAGTTCTTGTAATACCAAGTCAACTAAGCAAGGAGGCGCAACTCCTCGGGGATTCGATTGACTTGGTTCGCTAAAATCTCCGGGAATCCCCAGACAAAAACATGGCTTGAAATCCGACTGGACTTTCTAATCACACCTTCTATCCAATCGTCATAATCATCACGCTTGCCGCCAATTCCCTTGTTGTACCAAGGATCAAGAATGACGCACTTCATTGTCTCACTACGTTGCAACGTAGACACGACGTCTGCTGGAGGCAATATCTCAACAGTCGGGATTTCAACATGTCGAGACTCCGAGTAGAAAGGCAGTTCAGGCTCAGATCGTCGTAGCATGTTCGCACCCCCGAAGACAGACCGTGATCGGCAATGGGCGTCCTGTAGCGCAGGATCTTTCCATCCATCCCGCCCCGGATATCACTCATCTGCTCGTTGGTGTCTAGTTCGCAGGCATTGTACCTGCCCACGCACCCCTGTACATAGCGGTCAAGGTGCTTGGGAGAGAGCTTGTCAAAAATTCTTTTGTACGCCCGCTTGAGCATGGACCACAGCGACTCGATGCTGTTGGTATGTATATCACTCCCTACATACTGAGGGAGCGACTGCGTGACTATAGGGTGAGCAAACGGCGGATCCTCCTCGGCGGAAGCATCGTGGATATAGACCCTCGTGCCCGGCTCGGCGTGATCCTTCACAAACCCTTGAAGCCTGTCCCTGTGGGTGGGCGCGACCCACTTGGCCGCAACCTTGTTGATCTCGCGATCCTTGTCACTCGCAACTGTTGTCCCGCGAGCCGTTCTCCAGCCTGTCCCGGCTAGCTCATCGCGGTTGGCACTGCTCCCGTTGCGACTCTTCCCACCCGTGTACGTCTCGTCCACTTCCACCGGACCCGAGCACATCGTACCATCTTGAGACAATACCGAAAGAAACCGACGGGCGGGAAACCAAGCTGATTTCTGTGTGAAGACAGCGATTCTCAATTTGGGCATTTTGGGATTTCCAGAGTGTTTGAGAAAGGTGTCGAAGGCAGTCTGGCACTTGACTTTTCCTAGCGGAATTTGTGAGCTAGGGTGTATGCCCCATGTCCTGGACTCGCTGCTGAGCGCCTTCCGCGAGACGGCCGCCGGCCGGCCCGACCGGCGCGACGGTCGCAACAAGCGCTACGAGGTCAGCGACGCCGCCGGTTGCGCCCCGGCCTGCTTCTTCACCCGGTGCGAGTCGTTCCTCGCGTTCCAGCGGCGCATGGAGCGGGACGGCTCCCGCTCCAACTGCCGGACCCTGTTCGGCGCGGGCCGCATCCCCTGCGACAACCGGATCCGCAACTTGCTCGACGACCTCGACCCGGCCGCGTGCGACCCGCTGTTCCGGCCGTGCCTCGCAACCGTGGCCGCGCAGGGCGCGCTCGAGCCCTTCCAGCGCCTCGACGAGCGCCTGCCGGCGGCTCCGGACGGCGTCCGGTTCCACCGCTCCGACAGGGTGCATTGCCCGCAGTGCTCGGTGCGGCGCGCCGGCAGCGAGCGCCGGCCGCATCACTTCCACGCCATGGCCGTCGGCCACCGCGGTGGCCGACGGCCACGCCACGGTCCTGCCGCTGATGCCCGAGTTCGCGTGCCCGCAGCAGGACGCGGCCGCGACCCGCGCCGACATGAGCGAGGACGAGCGCAAGCGGGACTGCGAGCGGCAACGCCGCCAAGCGCTGGCTCGCCGCTCACGGCGCCTGGCTGCAGGCCTGCCGCCCCGTCCTGCCGGGCGACGACCTGTACTGAGCGCGACGGCAAGCGCACCTGCGCCAGCAGCTTCTTCACCGGTCTCGCGGTCACCGCGGACAACGCGGAGCGGATCGCGCGGGCCGGCCGGGCGCGCTGGAAGATCGAGAACGAGGGCTTCAACTGCCTGGCGCGGCACGGCCGCAACTTCAAGCGCAACTTCGGGCACGGCAAGGAAGGGCTGGCCAACGTGCCGGCCGTGCCGAACCTGTTCGCCTTCGCGCTCCACGCCGTGCTGCAGTGCGTCTGGTGCAGTGCGTCTGCGCGCTGTGGCAGCAGTGCCGGCGCCAGCCGGTCACGCGCCGCGCCCTGTTCCGGGAGCTGCAGGTCGCGCTGCGCTGGTTCCGCTTCCCGGACCGGCCGACGCTGCTGGCGGCGGTGCGCTCCTCCGGGCTGCCGGGCGGCCGAGGCCTGGACTCCGCGCAGTTTCGTGCCGGCAGCGTCCGGCCGTCAAAGCCGGCTACCGCCGGAGTGCGTCCGGTCGCGGGCTCGGCACTCCGCGGACCCGCGACGTGGGCCGCGCCACGGCCCTGCCCGCCGTCCGACGCTCCCGCGGGGCGGCCTCAGGAGCGCAACCTCTCGGTCAACTTGTTCACCTCATCCTCCGAAACAACGTTCACGCACCCCCTTGACGGCCAAATTTAGAACCGCTGGTGTGAAGACCAAGTCTAGGTGGAGCTTCATGGTTGCCACACTCTTGAGGCTCATCATGACCAAATAAGACGCAATGATCCAGTCTCCATAGCCGAGCTTCGATTCGACAATCCACCGCGCCGCCGCGTGATTGTCAGGAAACATCTGCACGATCTGCTTCAGCGCGATGCCCTTGCGAAATGCCCTGGCCGATACGCTCCCGGTTGCAGCCTACGCTAGGAGCTCCTTCACCACTCTGCCGTGGACGTCCGTGAGGCGGAAGTCTCGGCCCGCGTAGCGGTAGGTAAGCCTGGTGTGGTGCAAGCCCAGCAGGTGCAGCATCGTCGCATGCAAGTCGTGCAGATGCATGCGGTCATCGACTGCCACGCCGTTGGCGTCGGAGCGCCCGTAGCGCATACCGCCCTTGACTCCGCCTCCGGCCATCCACATGGTGTAGCCGCGGTTGTTGTGGCGCCTGCCGTCGGATTTGTCGTTCTGCTCGTAGGTTGAGCGACCGAACTCCCCGCCCCAGACAATCAGCGTCTCGTCCAGCATGCCGCGCTGCTTCAGGTCCGTGATCAGGGCGGCGATGGGCTTGTCGGTCGCGTAGGCGGTCTGCGTCAGCCGCTTGCGCAGGTTGTTGTGATGGTCCCAGCCCCGATGGCCCAGCTCAATGAAGCGGACGCCCCGCTCCGCCATCCTCCGGGCCAGCAGGCACTGCGTGCCGAACTCGCTGGTCTCCTTGTCGTCCAAGCCGTACCTCGCGCGCACGCCCTCGGGCTCGGACGAGATGTCCATCACGCCAGGAATCGCACTCTGCATGCGGAACGCCAGCTCGTAGGACTGGATGACGCCCTCGACCTGGTCGCCGGCTCCGGGGCGGGCGAGCTGGCCGCGATTGAGATCCTGGACGTAGTCCAGATGCCTGCGCTGCTCGTCCATCCCCATGCGGGCGTTGTGGATGTTCTCGAGCGGATCCTGGCCGTCACCGATGCTCAGCCTGGTTCCCTGGTAGCTGGCCGGCAGGAACGCCGAGCCGTACATCAGGGCCCCGCCCACCGGCGGGGGATTCATCGTGACGAAGCCGGGGAGGTCCTGGTTCTCGGTGCCGAGGCCGTACACTACCCACGCCCCCATCGAAGGCCGCACGAACGTGATGCTGCCCGTGTGGGTGAAGATGGACGCTTGCGGGTGGGCCGGCGAATCGGTATGCATGCCGTTCAGCAGGCACATCTCGTCCGCGTGCTGCCTGAGGTGCGGGAAGACCTCCGAAATCGGCAGGCCGCTCTCGCCGCTCGGGAGGAACTTGAAGACCGGGGCGAGGATCTTCCCGCCTTGGGTGCCGATCGCCAGCTTCGTCTCGGAATGCTGGCCGGCGTGCTTGAGGAGCTCGGGATTGTAGTCGAACGTCTCGTGCTGTGTGGGCGCCCCCTGCATGAACAGGAAGATCACGCGCTTGGCCTTGGCCTCGAAGTGAGGCTCCCGCGGCAGCAAGGGGTTCTTGGCGCCGTTCGCCGAAAGGGCCTCCATGGAAGCTAGGCTGGCAAAGGCGGTGTAGCCGAAGCCGGCTGCAGCTCGCCTCAGGAAATCCCTTCGGCCAGTGAAGTCGCTTGCCATCGATCGTCTCCTTGGACCGCTACCAGTCAGAACCGGTAGCGGAACTCCGCGCTGTTGTATAAAGCATGATAGAGCAGCGACCACGCCTCTTGCTCGGGGCTGCCAGCCGATGCCAGCGTGGTCCACTCGCCTGTGGCGCGAGTCTTGATCGCCCGGGCCCACCACTCGCGGACCTTCTTCAACGCAGCGGCTTTCTCCGGGCGAGTCAGATCCCATCCCAAGGCGGACTGGAGCATCCCTAGCACGCGACCGCGCCGGAAGACCCCGTCGCTGTCTAGGAAGGCCCGGGCCGCGGACTCGACCGAGCTCCCGGCTTCCGGCTGGTGCCGCTCGATGTAGTCCATCGCGGACGCAATCTCGTCCTCGTTGAAGGTCCTCTCGAGTGCAGCCGAGGCGAGTGCATCGACCCACGCCCGGGCGGCCACCCGTCCGCTCCGGTCAGCGGAGCTGGAAGCCAGCTCTCGCGCCGCGTCGCGAATGGCTCCGAGCGCCGCGTCCACCTCCTGCAGGCTGGGCTCGCGCGACAGGGCCTGGCGGAAGGCCTGCCGGACGCGCTGCGCATCGCCGTTGACGGCCGCCAGCAGCCGCTCGGCGGCGACGTCCGCGTTCGCGCTTACGAACGCGCTGTTCATCAAGAAGAGGGCTTGGGTCGGACTGGTCGTCACGTCCCTGTCGCCATGCGTCTCGCTCGGCTCGGGGAAGTCGAAGGCCTCGAACAGGCGACTTGCCTGGTTCCTGATCACGGGCACGTAGACGCTGCGATAGGTCTCGTCGATCTCCCACGACGAAACCTGCCTGTTGCCGGTGTTGATCAGCTGGTTTCGGTCGAAGCCGTGAACAGGGGAAGGCGGGGGCGCCCCCGTCCGCAGCTCGCCGCTAACCAGCAGCACCGAGTCGCGCACCGACTCGGCCTCCAAGCGGCGCACGTTGGCGCGCCAGAAGTAGTCGTTGTCGGGATCGATCTCGAGGTTGGCCTCGACCGGGCTGCTTGCGAGGCGGTAGGTGCGGCTGAGCGCCACTTCCCTGACAAGACTCTTCACAGACCACTCCTGGTCGGTGAACTGCACGGCTAGGTAATCGAGCAGACCCTGGTTCACGGGCTGGCGCCCCATCGCGCCGAAATTGTCGACGGTCGCGACGATTCCCGTCCCGAGCATGTGGCGCCACACGCGGTTCGCCATGACGCGAGCCGTGAGCGGGTTGTCGCGCCGCGTCAGCCAGTCCGCCAGCTGGAGCCGACCGCTCTCCCGATTCCCGATCTGCGGCAACTCAGCTTGCTCCGGATACAGGACCTGCACGAAACCGCGGTCGACGGGAACGCCGAGGGCGTGCGGGTCGCCGCCCACGTTCACCCGCGTCGCAGCCGGCTTGGGCGCCTCGACGACTCCCATCGCCAGGTTTTCGGGCAGCGGGAGCTTCCCGAGCGCCCGCGCCAGCTTCCGGCATTCGGCCCGATCCCCCGCCTTCTCGGCTGCCTGCAGGGCCTTCCATAGGCGCTCCCGCTCGGCGCGAACTTCCCCGGCATTCGCGGAAGTGAATTCCGGCACTCCGTCCAGTTGAATCAGCTTGTGCGTGCGGAAGTAGCCCGCGTTGAACCGCGGGCGCCGTCGCAGGCCGCTGCGCAGATCGGAACTGCGGAAGATGCCCGCCAAGGCGTAGTAGTCGGTTGTGGGAATCGGGTCGAACTTGTGGTCGTGGCAGCGCGCGCATCCGACGCTGAGAGCGAGGAAGGACCGGGTCGAGACATTGATCATCTCGTCCGCGACATCCATGTCGAACTGCTTCGCGTCTGGCTCGTTGAGATCGTGGGCGCCGATCGCCAGGAAGCCGGTCGCGATCTGGTTCTCGACGCGCTCGCTGGCGCTGTCGTACGGGAGCAGGTCTCCCGCCATCTGCTCGCGGATGAACCGATCGAAGGGCTTGTCCTTGTTGAACGATTCGATGACGTAGTCCCGGTACTTCCAAGCGACGGGGAACGGCAGGTTGCGGGTCCTTCCGACGGTGTCGGCGTAGCGGACCACGTCGAGCCAGTGCCTGCCCCAACGTTCTCCGAACCGGTCGGACTCAAGCAACCTGTCGACGACCTTCGCGTAGGCGTGCTCGCTGCGGTCGTCGACGAACGCCTGCAGCTCCTCGGCGGTGGGAGGCAAACCGGTGAGGTCGAACGTCACGCGACGCAGCAGGTCGGCCTTGGACGCGTCCTGGGCGGGGCGCAGGCCTCGCTGCTCGAGACTGGCGAGGACGAGCTGGTCGATGGTGCCTCTCGGCCACTGGATGTCCGCTACCCGGGGCAGGTCCGGCCGACGCGGAGTCTGGAACGCCCAGTAGCCGCGCCCGCGCTCGAGGTCGATGGTGCTCTTCGATTCCTTGACCTCGGTCTCGCGGGGGTCGGGGGCGCCCATGCGAATCCACCGCTCGAAATCGCTGACGACCTCGTCTGGAAGCCTCCCTCCGGGCGGCATCTTCAGGTCCCCGTCGTAGCGCAGGACCGACAGGATGAGGCTGGACTCGACGTCCTCCGGCACCACGGCGTGCCCGCGCTGACCGCCTTCCTGGATGCCGTCCCTGGTGTCCAGGCTCAGCCCGCCCATCCGTGTCTTCGCCTCCGCCGAGTGGCAGGCGTAGCAGTTGGCGACGAGCACCGGGCGAATCTTCGACTCAAAGAAATCAAGCCCATTGTCGGCCGCCGCCGGGGTGCCAGTCACCGATAGCAGGAGCCCCGCGAGCAGGGCGGCAACGGTCGCGCTAGACGGAGTCATACAGGCATCATACACACTTGCGGCGCCTGCATTCCTCAGGATTTCCCGTCGATTGCCAGCAATTCCCGGGCGGGCGGGCCAGTGCTCCCTCCATTGGCAGACCGCTGCGGAAGGCCTTGCCGGGTTCGGATCGGATCGGCCTTTCAAGAGTGACCGCGCGGAACGTCCGGAGATCTGCCCGCCACCGGGCGCACAGTGCATGCCCGGGACGGCGGCGGACGTCCCGTCTCGGCGCGCCCCGGGACCCGGAGCATTCGAGAGCGCCACCAAGTCGGCCTGCCAAGGCCCGAAGCGCTCCCTGCGTCCGCGCATCGTGAACTACCGGCATCCAAGCGATGGAGCTCCGACACGCGAGGAACGCAAGGGGAATTATATATCTGAGTGCCGACAACGCCATGGTCCGACTAGAACTGCTGTGAGCAGGGAGGTGGGTGTCGAGCTGGGGTCATTCGAGTGCGGCCGCGGCGGGCACAGAGGGGTGGGGTGTGGGATCGTATCTGAATCGAGCCTGCCAGCGGATTGGACGAGGAAGGGACTAGAGAGGCCGCCTCGCATGCCCCGGTGGAACCCGGTTGGCGGTGGCAGGGCACGCCTTGCAAGCCGCTTGCAGGCCCTGCGAGGGCCGAAGACAGCGGATCCCCGGCGCTCGACGGCCTGCATGGACGGTCCGGACCGGACCGGGGTCGCGCCGGGGCATGCCGGATCCGGTGCGACCCTCGTACCGAGCGTGAAGCGCGCGCCCGCAGCGGGCTGCCGCGCTCGGCGCGGCGGGCGCCGCTCAGGCCGCGACCGCGGCCTGGCCGGTCAGCTGCCGGCAGGTCAGCGTCCGGCCGACCAAGCCCCGCGCCATGCGCCGCATCCGTTCCGCCGTCCCGCGAACTCCGTGAGGTAGCGGCCGAGATGACGGACGCTCATCCGGTGATAGGTGCCGTACAGGCCGCGCTTGAACAGGGACCCAAACGACTCGATGCCGTTCGTATGCGCTGCCCCGCGCACGTACTCGCCGCCGGAATGCTTGACGGCTTCGTGCGGGAACTCCGCCATGCCGGCGCAGGCCGCCGCCTCGTCGGAGCGGACCTGCGCCCCCGGCGCGACCCGGCCGCGCACGAAGCCCTGCAGGTCGCCCTTGGCGGTGCCCGGCAGCGGCCGCGCGGGCACTGCGTTCGTGGCGCGGGCCTTCTTCCTCTCGTGCTGGTTGCGTTCCTTGCCGCCGACGCAGGTCTCGTCCACCTCCACCGGGCCGGCGAACAGGCCCCGATCCCGCTCCCGGCACGCGCGGATGCGGTGCGCCAGGTGCCAGGCCGACTTTTGGCTGATGCCCGGGTCGCGGTGCAGCTGCATGCTCGAGACGCCCTTGATGCCGGTGGTCAGCAGGAACAGGGCGACGGCCCGGGTGCGGTAGCCGAGCTCGGTGTCGGCCATCACGCTGCCGGTGCGCACCGAAAAGCGCCTGCCGCAGCCGCGGCAACGGTACGGCATCGAAGGGTGGGCCGCGTCGGACTGCACGCTGGAGCCGCGGCAGCGGGGGCACGCAGGACCGTCCGGCCAGCGCATGGATGCGAACCACTTTTCCGCGGATTCGTCATCGGGGAACATGGCGATCACTTCGATCATTGTGATGCCTTTACGGAACCACTTTCCGGGACCTTGTTTCTTCATTTACGGTATCCCCTACTGGAACTATTCTACCAAGAAACACCACAGAATGTCAACGGAAATTCGGAAGAAATATGAAATCTTATAATGGCTTGATAATTTGCCTACTTGATTCCCTCGGCACTCAGATATATAATTCCCTACTCTTGGGGGATGCGTTAGGTCGAGGCCATGTACAGGAGTGACTTCGGCTCCATCGACTGCGACCGGGTGATCGAGGAATTCGAGGGCCCTGCGAGAACCGAGCCGCTCACGTGGAAGTCAAAATGCACGCGAGTGACCGTTGTGTTTCTCCCGGTTTGCCGTCGATAGCTGGGAGCGAATGCTGGACATAGGGGGAGTCGATGGCACCTCGGACGGTCGCGACGTTCGAGCTACCGGCAGTCCGAAATTGCCGACTGGTCCGTGACCAGGAACTACGTCATCGGCATCGGGACCTCCCTTCGTCCCGCAAGACTGGGAGCAAGCGTGCCCGCTGGAGCGCCGCTCGGGGCATTCAACCGTTCGCCCTCATCGAATGGGAATTATATATCTGAGTGCCGAGGGAATCCCCCGGCGCGACCCCGGTCCGGCCCGGACCGTCCATGCAGGCCGTCGAGCGCCGGGGATCCGCTGTCTTCGGCCCTCGCAGGGCCTGCAAGCGGCTTGCAAGGGGTGCCCTGCCACCGCCAACCGGGTTCCACCGGGGCAACCGGGGCAGGCGAGGCGGCCTCTCTAGTCCCTTCCTCGTCCAATCCGCTGGCAGGCTCGATTCAGATACGATCCCACACCCCTCCCCTCTGTGCCCGCCGCGGCCGCACTCGCATGACCCCAGCTCGACACCCACCTCCCTGCTCACAGCAGTTCTAGTCGGATATGGCGTTGTCGGCACTCAGATATATAATTCCCAACGCAAGATGTTCATGCAGACCACAATTCCAGCCTGGCCGCGCGCACGGCACGGCGACTCTCCGCCGTGTGCCGGCGTCGGGCATGGGCGCGGAAGGGCGACGTCGGCGCATCAGGGCCGGCGTCACTGCCTGATTACGGCCAGCAGAACATGCGACGGCCGGTCCGAGGTGTGATAGAGCGTCTGCTCGGCGACGACCGACGCGACGCCGGTGCCGTACGGCTCGCCGTTGTTCAGGTTCCGGGCGAACTGCGGGAAATGGCTGCTCGTGACATGCACGCGGATGCGATGCCCTACCTGGAACAGGTTCGCCGTTCCGATTAGGTCGATCTCCATTTCATACGCGGTCCCGGGATCCAGGAGCACCTGCCTGTCCACGCCCTCGCGATGGCGGGCGCGAAGGATGCCTTCCGCCACGTTGATCGAGCGGCCGTCCGGGTACACGTCGACTAGCTTCGCCACGAAGTCAGTGTCGGCCGCGCTCGACGACGCGTGCAGAATCAGTTTGACGGGCCCGACCACCTCGACCGGATCGGAAAGGACCTCGCTCGTGTAAACCAGTACGTCCGCGCGATGCTCGATGGGCCTCTGGTCCCTCGCGCCCGACGGCGTGCCGACGCCGCAGCAGTTCGCGCCGCCCAAGCTAGGGACGGGGCTGGCGGGGTCGTAGCGGTAACGGTCAGGGGGCGAGTCCGCTGCCGGCTTCTTCCACGACAGCCGACCGTCGCCCCGAGAACCGTTCGCCCTGCCTCCGCTATGCAGGTACAGGGGGGTGTAGGCCGTGCGGGCTAGGGGGTATTCGTTTTCGAAGCGCCACTCGTTGCGTCCCATCACGAAGATCTTGACCGGGGGCTCGTCGAGCAGCCCGTTGTCGATGCCCTTGAGCCAGTAGTCGAACCAGCGCAGCGCCAGCGCATTGGTGTCCACTTCCGCTGCCTCGCCCCAGTCCATGTCGCCCACCCTGCGGGACACGCCGTGCTCCCACGGCCCGATGACCATGTGACTCCCGTCCCGCGCCTCCGCGGTGGCTCCCTGCATGCTCACTCCCGTGTACCCGCGCAGGGTTCCCTGGGCGAAGATGTCGAAGAATCCCCCCATCGTGTGGACGGGAACTTGGATCCGGTCGAAGTGCTCCTCGACGTTGAGCGGACGCCAGTAGTCGTCGTATTCCGGATGCGCCAGCCAGTCGCTGTAGAACTGGGCGTTCCGGCCGACCAAGGCCTGCATCTCCCTCAGCGGAAGGTGCCAGACGACCTGGTCATAGCTGATCCCCTCCGGACCGCCATCCATCGTGTGCGGCCCGGTGTTCTGCATAATTCGTGACTCCTGGCGGACGGGCCCCCAGCCGAAATTGAACGCCAGCCTCCAACCGCCGTTGACCGTGATCCAATCGTGGTAAATGCTGGTCGAGGCGACCCGGGGGAAGATTGCCACCAAGTGCGGAGGCATCGCCTGCGCGGCCCGCCATTGCACGTGGCCTAGGTAGGAGCCTCCTTCCATGGCAACCTTGCCGTTCGACCAAGGCTGGACAGCCGCCCACTCGACAGTGTCGTATCCGTCCTCAAGATCGTCGCGGAAGGGCTCCCAGCGGCCCTCCGACTCGTGCCGCCCGCGCACGTCCTGAAACAGGTAGGCGTAGCCCCGGCGGGAGAAATAGACGGCCGAGGCGTAGGCGCTCGGACTCCGCTCCGTGGAGTACGGAGTGCGCGAGACGATGACCGGGTGCTGGCCGTCTCCGACGGGGCGGTAGAGGTCGGCGTACAGAGTCACTCCGTCGCGCATCGGGACGGGGACTCGGTTCCGGACCTCTATGTCGTTGCGGGGAGGGGGCGTGGTCGGGAATTCCTGCGCCCGGCCCGCGCCCGCGGTGCCCGCAGCCAAGGCCGAGAGCGCAATCCCGGCGAAGTGCCGGCGAAACACGGCGTTCAAGTCTCTCACTGCTCCTCCCATTGAGCTAGCGCCCGCGCCCGCCGACGGTGGCGCATTACACCGCAATGGTACGCGAGCGTCCCCTGCCGCATTCCGGCTAGGCGTTGGCAAGGGCCGTGGGACCGCGGGCTGGGGCGACTCGCGAGCGCGAGCCCAACCCACGGTCGCGGCCGGGTCACAGGCCCTCGGAGTCCGTCGGCAAGACCGGAAGGTAAGACGCCCTCCGCATCCTAGGAAGGGACGAACTGCGCCTACCCGGCCAGCGACCGGCGAGCCTTCGCATCGCGCGCCTTCGGACCGATCCAAGAGCAAGAGCAAGCCTACCCGTCCAAGGCCGACCCGCGGCATCGGTTGCGCTCGCAATTGCGGCGGAGCACTCCCTGCCGAGGGGTTGGATGTGAACCACGCAATGGCTCGGCCTTCCATGCGGTTACCGCACCGTTTCGCCGTGCGCAAGGTGCATGCCGACCGGGCCCGCGACGGGCTTGAACGGCAGCCGTCGCCCCCGCCGCTGGTCGTCGCGGCCATGGCGCTCTCGAAGCAGACGGCCCGGCTTGCCTAGCACGGTCTCCCTGGCTCGAGCCCGAGGAGCGTTTGCCGAGCCCGCACAATCGAGGCACGGCCACCCTTGACGCTCGGACGCGGCCTATCGCGGGCTGTGTCTTGAAGACAGCATCAGCTGTAATCTCGTCGCATCCGGCCCGCGAGTACAACTTCCGGGCCGGGGCGCCATTCCCTAAGGAACCCGGTGTCTCAGACATGCCGTGGTCGTCTCACTAGCGCTGTCGCAAGATGGGACGGCTCCCGCGGACCGGGAGAATCGCGCCTGCCGCGAGTGGGCCCGACAGCCCCGGCACGGACTCTCGGTGCGGCAGCGACGGTTCGACGGCTGGGACGAGGGCTCCAGCAAGTTGCATCCGCCCCGAATCCGCGACAGGTCAGATGAGACGGGTGACATTCCGCCGACCCCGGACACAACTTGTGAAATTGGCCAGTGCGTCACACGTGATTTCAGAGTCCTGTCTTCCATATAGGTACGTGTTGCAGAGAACCACAAGATGTAGATTGGATCGCGCGAGCCCTCGGAGAAGACTCTTCACGCTCCGTGAGGACGCCCGGCAGGGCCTGGGCTCGCTCCGCCCCTCGACCTCGGGAAGTCTGGTGTCTGCGGCGAAGGCCCGCGCGGCTCGCAACGGCCCGCACGATGGCCGGACGTCAGTCGCGATGGCTATAGCGCGAGCGTCGCGCGCAGCTCCTCCTCAAAGGCCGGGTCGATGCCGGGCGGCGCCAGTTCCCTGCCCTCGGCCATGCACCGCACGACCGCGTCGATCGCCGCGAGCCTCGAATAGCGCTTATCGTTGGACGGAATCACGATCCAGGGGTTGGCGACCGTCGAGGTCAGGCGGAACATGTCGTCGGCCGCCTCGTCGTAGTCGGACCACCGGTCGCGGTCGCGGAGGTCCTCCCTGGTAAGCTTCCAGCGCTTCAGCGGATCCCGAAAACGCGACCGGAAGCGTGCCATCTGTTCGTCCGGCGTGATGTGGAGGTAGATCTTCACCAAGCAGATTCCGTCGACGGAGAGCATCCGCTCGAATTCGTTGATCTCGCAATAGGAACGGCGCCATTCTGCTTGTGTCGCGAACTCCTGGACGCGCTCGACGAGGACTCTCCCGTACCACGAGCGGTCGAATATGACCACCTGGCCCGGTCGGGGCAGCCTCCGCCAGAAGCGATCGAGGTAGTGCTGGCCCTTCTCGACTTCCGTCGGCGCCGCGATCGGCCAGACTTTCAGGATCCGAGGATCAAGGGGCCAGCTCATTCGACGAATGACGCCGCTCTTGCCCGCAGAGTGGCTGCCTTCGAAAACGACGACGGCTCGGAGCCCCTGCGCGAAGTAGGAGAGAGCCGCCTCCTTGAGCAGCGCCTGCAGCCGACGGAGTTCCCGGTCGTACTCATTCGAGCGGACGCGGCTTCTCATGTCGAGCTCGGACTCATTCGAGCGGACGCGGCTTCTCATGTCGAGCTCGGAAAGACGGGGAGGACGGTCCTCCAGCCGGATCGGCGCGGGCGAGCCGAGCCGGGCATCGAGAGGGTTGGAGAGGGACTGCACGGACAACTCGCGCTATGCACGCAGGTGCGGGGGTGCTCTCAATCAGGTCGCCGGGAGCGCTTCGCAGCGGCAGGAATCCCGATCAACGGCCGCAAGGCCTGCCCCACCATTCAACCCGACTTCGCTCCGAGCCCCGCTACAACGCCCGTGCGAGGCGCTCGCGGCAGGGACCGACCTCGCAGCGGCTCCGGCACCTGCTCGGATACCATATCCGCGATGCCAGCTGCCATCCAGGGTCCTTGCGACCCGACGCGCACGCCCTCCAAGAGCCGGTCGGATCGCCGGCTGGCGCTGCTCACCTCGCTCGCAACGGCCGCCGCGCTGCTGTGTTCACCAGCGGCTGCCGCCCAGGCCGAGTTCTTCCCGCCCGAATCAGGCAGGAAGATGAGCGAGTCGCCCAACATCGTGCTCATCACCGGCGACCACCTGCGGTGGGATCACATCGCCGCGAACGGCAACGCCGCGATCATCACGCCCAGTATGGACCGGCTGGCGCGGGAGGGCACGACGTTCCGGGCCAGTTTCACGGTCGGGGTCGCGTGCGCACCGAACCGCGCCTCGCTGATGACCGGCCGCTATCCGCATGCGCACGGAGTGATCAGCAACGGAATCAAGATGCCTCGGGACGAAGTGACGCTGACACACGTCCTTCGGGACGCCGGCTATTACACCGGCCAGATGGGCAAGCTGCACTTCTGGCCCCACAAGGACCGGAACCACCGCGAGCCCCATCCGCCCTACGGGTTCCACCAGATGCGGCTCTCGGACGAGCCCGGACCGTACGAAGACGCCTACGGCCGATGGCTCTGGGCGCAGGGCAGGGACGCGCGGGAGAAGGCCCGAGTCAACATGCCCGGCGAGCGTCCGCGGCTAGAGCACTACGTGTTCGAGGGCGAAGACAGCACCACGCACTCTTCCTGGGTCGCCACGGAGACGGTCACCTTCATCGAGGACGCGCTGGCGCGCCATCCGGGCCGCCCCTTCTTCGTCCACGCCGGCTTCTACGCCCCGCACCCCCCGCTGAACCCGCCGGCCTCGGCTCTGGAGCCGTATCACGGTCGACCGCTCCCTCCCCGGAGGCACTCCCCGGGCGAGATTTCCCGCCTCCCGCGAAGGCTGGCCGGGACGATGACGGCCCTGCTGGAGACCCCGGAAGACACCTGGGACAGCTATCGCCGCCACTTCTACGCGATGGTGACCCACCTCGACCACAACATCGGCCGCATCATGGAGGCCGCCGAACGGGCCGGCATCACCGACCGGACCCTGTTCGTAGCCACCAGCGACCACGGAGACTACCTCGGCGACCACAACCTGACGAGCAAGAGCGGGCGGCCCTACGACGGGGCGCTCCGCATCCCGCTCCTGATGCGGGGACCGGGGGTGCCCGAGGGCGTCGCCACTGACGAGTTGGTCGAGATAGTCGACGTCATGCCCACCCTTCTCGACTTGCTGGAGCTGCCGGTCCCCGAGGGGAATCAGGGCAGGTCGCTCGTGCCCGTGCTGGCCGGCAAGCCCGGCCGGGAGCTGATTTACATGCAGGGGACGAACCATCGAATGGTCCGCACGAAGGGCGCCAAGTACTGGATTGACGGCCACGGTGAAGAGGTCCTCTTCGACTATGCTTCGGACCCTCACGAGCTGCGCAACGTGGCCCAGTCCGCCTCTCACAGGGATCTGCTGGACAGCATGCGGGTCAGGCTGATCAGGAAAATCATCCAGGCGCGCGACCCGCTGCCGGAACGGATCCGCCCCTACTGACGGCTGGCCGGCCTACCCGGGACGCGGCGCTGGGTAGCGGATGCCCGCACGCGCGGGGCCGGACGGCCTGCAGGCGTGTGCAACGATGGTGCAATCGTCGGCGCTCCCCGCGTCGCTGCCCTGTCCCGAATCCGCGTTCCTTGGCGGAAAGTCATTCCAACGGATGAACTCGCGCAGTGCCTCCCTGCTGCTGGCGGCCCATTTCGGTCTCCTGGGCGCCGCCTCGGGCCAGCGGGCCACGGAGGGCCTGCCGGAGGCGCTCGCAGTGCGCGTCGCAGCAGCCCCGACTTTCGACGGGCTCGTGAACGACCCGCTCTGGGAGAGCATCGAGCCAGCCAGCGATTTCGTGCAGCAGAACCCGGACGAGGGCAAGCCGGCTACCGAGCGCACCGAGGTGCGCGTCGCCTTCGACGACTCCAACCTGTACTTCGGAATCATCTGCTACGACCGCCAGCGGGAGAACATTGTCGTCACCCAGAACCGCCGCGACGGCAGCCTAGACGACACGGACTCGATCCAGCTGCTCATCGACACCTACAACGACGGGCAGAGCGCCTTCGTCTTCGGGACCAGCCCGACCGGCATCGAGTTCGACGCCCAAGTGACCAAGGCCGGCCAGACGCGCGGGTCCGGGGGAGGACCGGCCCGGGCCGGCGGCGCGGGCGGCGGCGGGGCGCAGCGCGCCGGAGCGGCCGCGTTCAATCTCAACTGGGACGCGGTGTGGCGGGTGCGCTCGCAGGTCACCGAGCGCGGGTGGGAGAGCGAGATCGTCATCCCGTTCCGCACCCTCCGCTACAAGCCCGGTCCGGACCAGACCTGGGGGCTGAACATTTCGCGCAACCTGCGACGGCGCAACGAGCTGTCGTTCTGGTCTCCCGTTTCGCGCGCCTTCGAGTTCACGCAGATCGAGATCGCGGGCCAGCTTCGCGGCATCGAGGCGAGGCCGCACCGTAACCTGAAGCTGCTGCCGTACGTGATCGGCGGCGTGTCACAAGACTTCCGCCTGGACGAGGACCGCGTCAATCGCAAGATCAACGGCGGTCTGGACATCAAGTACAGCCTCACGCCGGGACTGACCCTCGACGGTACGGTCAATACCGACTTCGCGCAAGTCGAGGTCGACGACGTGCAGATCAACCTGACGCGCTTCGACCTGTTCTTCCCGGAGAAGCGGCCGTTCTTCCTCGAAAACTCGGGCTTTTTCGAATTCGGGTCACCGCGAGAGGTCGAGATCTTCTTCTCGCGACGGATCGGACTCGACGAGCACAGGCGGGAAGTGCCGATCGACGCCGGGGCGCGCATGAGCGGCAAGGTCGGAAAGTACCAGGTCGGCGTCCTCAACATGCAGACGCGACACGTGGAGGGGCGGACGCCGGCGAACAACTACGCCGTCGGGCGCGTGAGCCGCGAGCTGCCGAACCGTAGCTCGATCGGCCTGATCGGCGTCAGCAGGCAGACTGCGGGAGAGTCCGAGGGCGCAAGGGAGTACAACCGCACGTTCGGCGCCGACGCCAACATAGGCATCGGGAAGTTCGGCAACTGGTTCAGCTACGCGGCGGCCACGCAGACGCCCGGTCTCGACGGCGACGCCCATGCATACTCGAGCCGGTTCGACTACGACGACGCCACGCACCGAGTCAGCGTCAGCTACCTCGAGGTCGGCGAGAACTTCAATCCGGAAGTCGGCTTCGTGCGCCGCGTGAAGTTCCGCAAGCCGAGCGCTTCGTACCGCTACACCTACTACCCGCAGAACGGGGCCTGGCGCACGATCGAGCCCCATGCGTTCTTCCAGAACTGGTACACCCTCGGCTCGAACGAGAAGGAGTCGGGCTTCGAGCACTACCATCTCGACTCCCGCCTGCAGAACGGCGGTCGGCTGGGCTTGGCCTACAACCGCAACTTCGAAAGGCTGCGCGTGCCGTTCGGCGTGTTTCCCGGCGTCAGGATTCCCGTCGGGGCGTACCAGTTCGGGGAGAGCATCGCCAACTTCCAGAGCGACCCGAGCGCCACCCTGTTCGGCGGAGGGACGTTCGCCCTCGGGGACTTCTACTCGGGCAGCATCAAGGCATTCAGTTTCACCGGTGGAGTCCGCAAGGGACAGAACCTGACCTGGACGCTCACCTGGGCGCGCAATAACATCGACCTGCCGACGGGCGAGTTCCACACGGACTTGGCGAGCCTGCGGTTCAACTGGTCAATCACGCCGAAGAGCTATTTCCAAACACTCAGCCAGTACAGCAACCGCACGAACCAGATCTCCCACAACATCCGCCTCGGCCTGCTCTCGACTTCCAGCACGGGCCTGTTCGTGGTATATAACACGGGGATGCTGATGCGCGATTACTTCGATCCTCACAGTGTCGAGCGACGGCTCGAAACGCAGGCTTTCTTCGTCAAGTTCAATTACCTGCTGGACTATTGATCGACCGGCGGCGGAACCTCTCGAGTGAAGGGATTCAGGCCGGTCCAGTCGAGCACTCGCCACTCTTCCTGCAGCGAAGATAGCTGCTGGAATACGGCAAGACAGGGTCACGGATGCAGTCGTCGCCAAGCTCGGCTCCAAGTCCCGAGTATCGCGCATCTTGCGCATATTGAATCCGACAAGAGCGACCTTGTCTCGCTGATCCATGCTACGCCTAATTCCTCGCGCATAGCCTTGCCGACGTTGCCGACGATCATCAGCGTCCGCTTGACGCGCGGATCGATCGCCGCGCCGTGGCATTCGAGCAAAAGGGTCGGCTCCGAGCCGGAGTAGCTCCGACTCGTCAAGGTAGCCCGCGTCCCTGCTCGTCGCAGCCGCGTGATTCAACGGGGTCCGGCCACGCACGCCCAGCTCCTTCGCGTCGTGCCCGGACTCCACTAGGCCGACCAGCCTGTCGATGGCAGCATGATCGATCACGTCGTGCAGGGCGTGAGACCGCGGCTGTTCAGCCGAAGCGGGCGCAACGGAAACAATGGCCGCGCGCCGTCCTCCAAGCAGCATGCTTGTCTCAGCCTCCCCTCCACTCCATCACCGACGTCGGTAGGCGCGAACGGCCTGCAACCCGCGGGCGGACCCTGGCCGGCGAGGCCCGGCCCCGGGCCGATGCGACGCTGCACAATTAGGAATGCGGGTCCGCCTCGCCGAGGCACCCGACACGCCGGACGCAGCCATCGACACCGGCCGCCACAGCGAGAAGGGCCGGCGCGAAGCACCGGCGGTGCGAATTCGCTCCCCGGCCGGGACGATCCGCCAGCGCCGAGGTACCTGGTCAAACCGCACCGAGCCAACGGATCTGCCGGCGTGGGCTCTCGGTTTCGCCCGCGGACTCGGGTCGGGCGCGACCTCCTGGGCAGGCCGCGGCAGCGGGTGGGCATTCGCTGAGCCGACCCGCCCCCCGGCAGGAGTTCGGGACCGGCTGCGGTACTTGGCGCGCGACTGATATCTTGATCTATTATGCATACCTCCCCGCGCAGCCTGCCGGTTTGCGCTGTCGCCTGCATGGCGCTGCTCGGCTGCTCGGCGCAGAGCTCCTTCGAGAGCCATTGGGACCCAAGCGTCGAGCGTCCGTGGGCGGGCTCGGACTACTGGTCCAACCCCCTCCAAGACTGGCGCGTCAGCAACGGGCGGATCGAGAACTTCGGCTCGGGCGGTGACAGGAATGTCTTCCTGCTCACCCGTGAGGCCGGTCCCCACGCCGGCTCGCTTGCCATGTCCGTCGTCCTCGGGCGGCTCGATGGAGGCGAGACGCCATTGGACGAAGGCTGGACCGGATTCAGGGTCGGCATCCGCGGTTCGTTCGATGACTACCGGGACAGCGCCGTTCGCGGCGTTGGCCTGAATTGCGGCCTCGCGTCGGACGGACGCCTGTTTATCGGATCGCTCTCCGAGTCGGCGGCGGTCGCGGCCGGAGCGCTACAGGGCGAGACCCGTCTGACGCTGACCGCCGAGCCGCGGGGCGAGCGCTACTCCCTGACGCTGCGCGCCGAGACGGACGCAGGCGGCCAGGCGGTTTCCAAGGAAGTGGACGCCGGCTGGCTGGTCGGCGGCCTGGCACTGGTCTCCAGCGCCGGCCCGGTGCGGGACTCCCCTCCGGGCGAGCGGCAGGTCCGCGAGGCTGGGTGGCGCCTCAAGCCGGGCACGGCACGAGGCGGGAACATGCGGATCTGGTTCCGGGACTGGCAGGTTTCCGGAAGCAAGGTGACCGCGCATCCCGAGCGGGCCTACGGGCCGATCATGTTCGCCATGCACACGCTAAGCGAGCGAGTCCTCAAGCTCAACGCGCTGATCGCTCCGGTCGGGAACGGCCCGCGGGCGGCCTCGCTCGAGGTGCTGCACGGCCAGTGGCGCGAGGTGGCGAGGGCCGAGCTGGATCCCGAAGCCAGGACAGTCACCTTCCGCGTGCCCGAATGGGACGACAGCGTCGACACGCCTTACCGCGTGGTCTACGAGGACGACACGTGGGAGGGCGTCATCCGCAGGAACCCGACCGACAAGGACGAAGTCGTCGTCGCGGCGTTCACGGGCAACAACGACCTCGGCTTCCCCCACGCCGATGTCGTGCGCAACATGCAGTTCCACAGGCCCGACCTGATGGCATTCACGGGCGACAACGTGTACGAGCGCGTGGGCGAGTACGGCATCGTCCGTGAACCGACCGATCTGGCGATTCTCGACTACCTGCGCAAGTGGTACATCTTCGGCTGGGAGTACGGCGAACTCCTGCGCGAGATTCCGGCGGTGGCCCTGCCCGATGACCACGACGTCTACCAAGGCAATATCTGGGGCGCAGGAGGCCGCAAGGCTCACGGATACGGCAAGCCCGGCCAAGACCAGGGCGGCTACGTCATGGATCCGCGCTTCGTGCATGCCGTGCAGACTACTCAGACCGCCAACATGCCCGACCCCTACGACCCGACACCGGTGGACCAAGGCATCGCGGTCTACTACACGCACCTGCTGTACGGCGGGATCAGCTTCGCGATCATCGAGGACCGCAAGTGGAAGGACTCGGCGACGGCACTGCTCCCGGATTCCGGGATCGTCAACGGCTGGGCGGACGACCCGCGCTACGACGCCCGTAGGCGTTCGGACAACCCCGCCTTCCCCCTGCTGGGCGACCGCCAGGAAGAGTTCCTCGAAGCATGGGCGCAGGACTGGGACGGGGCCTCGATGAAGGCGGTGATCTCCCAGACGATCTTCGCCAACGTCGCCACGCTTCCGAAAGACACGACCACCGATGCGGTGACCGGGCAGCTGCGCGTCAACGCGCCCGGCGAGTATGCGCCCGGCGAGGAGCCGGTGCAGGATCACGACTCGAACGGCTGGCCACAATCGGGACGGAACCGCGCCGTGCGGCTGCTCCGTAAGGCGCTGGCGGTCCACATCGCGGGGGACCAGCACCTTGGAAGCACCGTCCAATACGGAGTCGACCAGTGGGACGACGCCAGCTGGGCGATCTGCGTGCCGTCCGTGGCGAACATCTTCCCGAGGCGCTGGTTCCCGGCCGAGCCGGGTCGCAACCGGAAGCCCGGCGCGCCGCGCAACACGGGGGAGTATCGCGACGGCTTCGGAAACCGGGTCACGATCCACGCGGTCTCCAACCCGGAGGCGAACGGCATCGAGCCGACCGCGCTGTTCCAGCGCGCGCCCGGCTACGGGATCATCAAGTTCGACCGCTCGGAGCGAGCGATCGAATTCGCCAACTGGCCTCGCTGGGTCGACGCGTCCGACCCGGACGCCAATCCCTATCCGGGATGGCCCATCCGGATCAAGCAGGAGCAGAACGGACTTCCGACCGAGTTCGCGCTCCCCGCGATCAACGCCGGAGACACCGAGGATCCGGTGGTCCAGGTCATCGCCGAGTCCGACGGCGAAGTGGTCTACACCCTGCGCATCCGGGGCAGCGAGTTCACGCCCACGGTTCGCGAGGCCGGCTCGTACACCGTGCGCGTGATCGACAGATCGTCCGGCGACGTCACCGAACTGAAGGGCCAAGCAGCGTCCCCCGCATAGGATGCCACGCGAGGGCTCAGCCGGGCAGCGGCGCTAGGACCGGCGCAACCGGGCCTTGAGCGCCCGGATTGTTGCCCCGAGTTCCTTAAGGGCCGCCGCATAACCGGCCTTGGTGACGCTGCCTGCGGCGCAATAGTCCAGCACGGCGGCTTCGGCAGCGCAGAACTCCTCGCAGACATCGGCAGCTTCGCCGAGGATCTCGCCCGGGATGCTCGTCACCCCGTTCTGGTCGGCATGCAGGAAGTCGCCCGCGTAGACCGCCAGCCCGCCGACGTGAACCGGGACCAGAAACTCGATCAGGCGGGGATAGCCGTGCGAGCAGATCACGCCGTCCGCGAAACACGGCAGGCCCACAGAGCGGACTTGGTCGAGGTCGCGCGCCGCGCCGCTCGTGATGAGTCCGGCCACGCCGAAGGCCTTGTATGTCGCGGCCATCACTTCGCCGAACGTGGCCGCTTGCGTCGGCACGTCCAAGTCCTGGATCACTACGAACGGGGGGCCGGGAATCTCGCTGAAGCGGGCTACCTGGTCCGACAGGCTGCCGTAGGCCGCGGGCCCCTTCGGTGCAAGCGCCGACCGGAAGGTCGCCGTGGCGGCATAGCCGCACACCGGTCCCATCTCGGGGAAGCACGAGCGGATGCGCGCGTCCATGTAACCGTCGGTTTGCGGGCGCACCGCGAAAAGTTCGATCACGTTGCAGATAGTCGGCGTGTCGTAGCGACGGAGCTTGGCGAGCTCATCCGTGGAGAGGTGCGGGACGGACATGAATTCCTATCGTATGAGACTCATCGTCCGACAGCAGCCGCGTCGAAGTGGACGGGCTGAGTAAACGCGCCGTTTCCGGCCGAGTCCCAAGCCGCGAAGCGCACCCACTTCCTTCCGGTCGCATTAAAGTCCATGCGAAACGTCTTGCTTCCGAACGTTCCGAGCTCGGGAGTCGGCAGGATCTGCCGCCCCGTGGAGTTGCCGTCGCCCCATACGATCTCGCGATCTCGACGAATTCCAGGGGGAACGTCCATTCCACTTCCGCTTCCAGCATCTTGCGCGCCTCGTGACCGTCGACCCGAAACGAAGGGATGAGGACCTCTCCCGTCGCCACGAAGAAATCGCCCCTCCGCATCGCCTCCGTGATCGGACTCCAGTCGTCGTCGAAGCGCGGCACAGAGTCCAGCCGCACGTAGTTGACGATGAGGTGCGGGTAGATCTCGTCCTCCGGGTACTTGGTATAGGTATTGCCCTCGGCGATCATGTACTTGGGCCCGGCCCAGTTGTTCATGTCGTCGAGAATTCCAAGGCATCGCTCCTCGCAGATCCGCGCCTGCGAGAGATCGCCAGGACGTCGAGCCCTTGGTCCGCGGGTGTGCCTGCCAGAGCAATCCCCGTTCCGATTCGACCATCGCGAGCATCTCCTCGGCCGAACCGACCCGGAAGACCCGGCCGTAGGACGGATGACTGCCGCGGAAAGCGGCGTCTGCCGCGCGAACCTTCGACCAGTAGACCGGCTTCGGGAAGACCAGCGTATAGTGTCCGCCCAAATGGACGTTCGGCTCCTCGCCCGGCATCAGCAGGAAGCCCTCGTCAGAGTGCCTTCGACAGGCCTCGAAGTACTCTCCGAGTTCCCGGAAACGGAGGTCCCCCGCGTCGTTGGGATGGCCGTCGCCGTGGAAGTCCGACATCATGGCGATGTTGATTCCGAGGCCTCGGAGCGCCGAGACCCACGGCGGACGGGCGTCCAAGGAACCCGTGTCGATCAGCTGCTCGGCGAAATGAGTGTGGAAGTGGCTGACCGCCACCTGGTATCCGTCGAGCGGCCTGAACTTGTCGCCGTTAGTGAATTCCAAGACACTATCCAATGTCGATTGCGCGCCCTCCGAACCAAGGTAGTAGTAGACAGCCATGCGCTGCCGAGTGCCCGGCGGCGCGTTGAAGAGGGCGAAATTGCCTTGCGCGAAACGGCGCGACTGCCGCGCGCGCTTCTCCCAGATTTCATCCGAAGCGCCCCACGGGCGGTACATTCCCTCGCGCTCGGCCTGGCGAACGCCCACCGCGAACCGGCCGTCGCCCCCCTGCCGGTACCACACGTATCCGAGGTTCATCTCGATCTCGCGGGCGAAGAAGAACTTGTGGGACGGCGGGAAGACTGCGAGAACCCCGCGCTCCTGTTCGAGCAGCAGGACCCGATTGCGGGCTCGCAGAGGCACGGGACCGTCGTTCGCGCCTCCCCCGAAGCGGTACTGCTGCCAGTCCCTAGCCACGTCCCGCCAGCGCATTCGCTGGTAGTCGTCGCTTCTGAGTCCGCTCAGGCCAGCTCGATAGACGTAGGCGACCGAGGGCTTGAATGTCGCCGCGATCACCTCCTGGCGCACGAGGCTTGACCCTGGGTACACCGTGAACCGCAGCAGGCCCTCAAACGACCCCAGCCTCAGCGATTCAAACGAGACCTCCAAGCGGGCACCTACGCGGCGGACGTTGCAGGCGTTGATGTCGTACTCGACATCGCTGCGCATGATCTCGCCCGGGTCACGTGGCAAGCCGGGATTCACACCAGCGAGCCCGGGTAGGACGAGGGGAGCGTCCCAGAAGACCTTCCACTTCTCGGCCTCGACCAATTCGGGCGTCGCCTCCCGGCCCAAGTCGCGCATCGGATTGATCTGCTGGTTCGAGATGCGGCGGACGCCTTCCACGACGTGAAAGTCCGGGCGGGCGTCCCGCACGAGCGGCGCCCAATGCCCCGCCCTTGACAAGGCCGCCATCTGCCGGATGACCGGCTCTCCGCCGTCGAGACCGAGGGTCGCCCGCAGACTCATGCCCGGCGCCGGCGTCGCGACACCGCGAGGCGGGGCCCCGACCCACTCGAGGAGCAAGTCCCCGTCCACGGCCTCGGCGCGCAGGCCTCCGCTCGGGCGATAGTCGGTGAAATCGCACTCCAGCGGCATCGCGAAGACGATACCGGCAGGAAGAAGCACGGAGCTCAAGAGTCTCCAAGGCAGAATCCGCCGCACGCTCGGTCGCATAGCAGCCCCATCGTATTCCAATCCGGATGGACGGGCGACTCATTTCGAGCTTGAATCACCTGCGCCAAACCGCGGCTCGGAATGCCACGGGCGGCAGCAGGCGTGCCTTTAGAGGGCGGGAGGTGCTCCTAGCAGGCCGACATGCGGTTGCCCGGCACGTCCGTTCCAACGGAATTCGAGCCATCGTCGGCGAGGGGGCCGCGGGACCGGTCCGTCTGTCGATCCTGCGCTGCCGGGCAGGCCCCGGCCCCGCCCGGGGTGGCTCGCGCGCGCCCGCCCGCAGGACGGCGCGGCGGTCAACAGGGGGTACAGGATCTGCAGCGTTGCCGCAGCCGCCCGCAGTGCGCGGCCTGCGCGCCTTCAGGTCGTAGTGGCGGTTGATGGGGTATATCTAGTGTCTGAAACCGGAATGGTCCGACTCACCAAGGATCACTTGGAATTGCAGAGTCGGCCCGCAAGACTCTCAGCTGATTCATCACTCCCTGATGGGCAAGAGGTTGCCGATGCCCCTCGCAGTTGCGATGCTCGTGGTATAGATTCTCAATGCGTTCGCAATCTGAGCAGATCGAACACCCGCCCAGGGCCCCGCAAGCAAGACCAAGCGAGACACAGTCAGCAGACCCTCTGCGCAATTCCGAGTGGTCCCGACGGACCGAGAGATTCCACGGAGCGGGCGGCCTGTCGAATCAATCTGCTCCGCCTGTGGTCGGTCCCCGTCCCGTTGACCAGGCACCCGCAGCCCTCTGCGAAAAGAACTTACCCGTAATCGATGGGAATTATATATCTGAGTGCCGAGGGAATCAAGTCGGCAAAATTATCAAGCCATAATAAGATTTCATATTTCTTCCGAATTTCCGTTGACATTCTGTGGTGTTTCTTGGTAGAATAGTTCCAGTAGGGGATACCGTAAATGAAGAAACAAGGTCCCGGAAAGTGGTTCCGTAAAGGCATCACAATGATCGAAGTGATCGCCATGTTCCCCGATGACGAATCCGCGGAAAAGTGGTTCGCATCCATGCGCTGGCCGGACGGTCCTGCGTGCCCCCGCTGCCGCGGCTCCAGCGTGCAGTCCGACGCGGCCCACCCTTCGATGCCGTACCGTTGCCGCGGCTGCGGCAAGCGCTTTTCGGTGCGCACCGGCAGCGTGATGGCCGACACCGAGCTCGGCTACCGCACCCGGGCCGTCGCCCTGTTCCTGCTGACCACCGGCATCAAGGGCGTCTCGAGCATGAAGCTGCACCGCGACCCGGGCGTCAGCCGGAAGTCGGCCTGGCACCTGGCGCACCGCATCCGCGCGTGCCGGGAGCGGCATCGGGGCCTGTTCGCCGGCCCGGTGGAGGTGGACGAGACCTGCGTCGGCGGCAAGGAACGCAACCAGCACGAGAGGAAGAAGGCCCGCGCCGGGCGCGGGCCCGTCGGCAAGACGCCCGTGGCGGGGGCGCGCGACCGCGCCACGAACGCAGTGGCCGCGCGGCCGCTGCCGGGCACCGCCAAGGGCGACCTGCAGGGCTTCGTGCGCGCCCGCGCCGGGGGCGCAGCTCCGCTCCGACGAGGCGGCGGCCTGCGCCGGCATGGCGGAGTTCGCGCACGAAGCCGTCAGGCACTCCGGCGGCGAGTACGTGCGCGGGGCAGCGCATACGAACGGCATCGAGTCGTTTGGGTCCCTGTTCAAGCGCGGCCTGTACGGCACCTATCACCGGATGAGCGTCCGTCATCTCGGCCGCTACCTCACGGAGTTCGCGGGACGGCGCAACGACCGCGACTGCGACACGGCGGAACGGATGCGGCGCATGGCGCGGGGCTTGGTCGGCCGGACGCTGACCTGCCGGCAGCTGACCGGCCAGGCCGCGGTCGCGGCCTGAGCGGCGCCCGCCGCGCCGAGCGCGGCAGCCCGCTGCGGGCGCGCGCTTCACGCTCGGTACGAGGGTCGCACCGGATCCGGCATGCCCCGGCGCGACCCCGGTCCGGTCCGGACCGTCCATGCAGGCCGTCGAGCGCCGGGGATCCGCTGTCTTCGGCCCTCGCAGGGCCTGCAAGCGGCTTGCAAGGCGTGCCCTGCCACCGCCAACCGGGTTCCACCGGGGCATGCGAGGCGGCCTCTCTAGTCCCTTCCTCGTCCAATCCGCTGGCAGGCTCGATTCAGATACGATCCCACACCCCACCCCTCTGTGCCCGCCCGCGGCCGCACTCGCATGACCCCAGCTCGACACCCACCTCCCTGCTCACAGCAGTTCTAGTCGGATATGGCGTTGTCGGCACTCAGATATATAATTCCCTAATCGATCCCCATCCTGCGAATTTAGACGTTCGCACTGTCCGTCCACTTGGCATTGACCTCTTCGCGGGTGCGGGTGGCTTGGCTCTAGGGTTTGAGCAGGCAGGCTTCGATATAGCCGCCGCGGTCGGGGTAGACCCTGTACGCTGTGCTACCCACAAGTTCAATTTTCCCGCGACCTCAATGATAGCTCGACCTGTCGAAGACCTTTCCGGCGCCATCATCAGATATCTCTCGGGAATTGGGAACCGTACAGCAGATTGTGTATTCGGCGGCCCTCCGTACCAAGGATTCTCGCTAATCGGCCAACGGACACTAGAAGATTCACGGAATCTCTTGGTAAACGACTTTGTCAGGATCATCGTCGAATTGGACGTCCGTACGTTTGTCTTCGAGAATGTAAAGGGACTTACAGTTGGCAGGAACCGAGTGATTCTTGAAGAGATGATGGCGAAGTTCTCGACCAGAGAATTTGATATAATTTAGCCATACCTGATTACCCACAAGACTCAGCCAAGGTTAGGAGGCGGTAAGGCATGGGCGGGGTGCGCACGGAGGCGTGGAGCAGGCGGGGGACCAGCACCTCCGGATCGTAGCGGCGGTTGAAGCGGTAGCGGAACTCGGCGAGGTACCGCGGCAGGTGCTTGCCGTCGAACGAATGGCAGGTTCCCGCCAGGGACTGCTTGACGTTCGCCAGCATCGTGTTGACCCGGAAGAAGCGGGAATCCGCGCAGCTCCGCTGCCCGCCTCCGGTGACGGTCGGCACGTGCTCGCAGCCGGCGTCGGCCACGCCCCGGAAGCAGGCCAAGCCGTCGGCATGCACCTCCGTGCCGGGCTGCAAGTGCCGCCCGGCCCACGCTGCCAGCGTCTTCTTGCGCAAGCCCGCCACGCTGCTCATGCGCATCCTTGCCGGCTGGCCGGCGGCGCTGACCTGCACGGCGGTGACCTGCACGGCGGCGACGAACGGCGTCTTGCCCGCCGCGCCGCGACCGCGCTGGCCGCCGCTCCGCTCCCCGCCCCAGTAGGCATCGTCCACCTGCACGATGCCGCCCGGCGGCACGCGCTCGTCGCGCTCCTTCATCACTTGCAAGAGCTTGTGCTTCATCTTCCAAGCCGTGTTCCGGCTGACCCCCGGCTGCCGCGCCAGTTCCAGCGACGCAACGCCGTGCTGGCCCTGCGTCAGCAGGTGGATCGCCAGCAACCGGACGGTCAGCGGCAGCTTGCTGGCGGCGAAGATCGTGCCGGCGACGAGGGAGGTCCGGCGGTGGCAGGCATGGCACTGCCAGAGCTTGCGGGAGCGGATGCGGCAGTGCCGTCGGGAGCCGCACTCCGGGCAGCGGAAGCCGTCCGGCCAGCGGGCGTTGAAGACGGCCTGCTCGCATTGCCCCTCGCTGCCGTAGCGCTGCAGGAACTTGCCCGGGCTGAGTCCCTTCTGGCATTGCACGCGATTGCGTTTCAGCTGCTAGCCCCTTTCCTATCAGAGATTTCCGACCTCCTTCAGTATACCATATCCTCGGCTGACGTTCGTTGGTAATCAGGTAGCCATATACAGTGCTGAATTCAGGAGAGTTCGGTGTACCAAAGTCGCGAGAAATGTTGATTCTAATTGGGGCAATATGAGGACAAATACTTCCGCTATATCCAGAAGATACTACCAGGATCTCAGGTAGAAAAGACAATGGATCTAACCTACCTAGTAGCCAACAGGCCCTGATGCCCTGGCAGATATTCCTGACGTCGATCAATTCTCGGATCTATCGTTCTCGGACAGTGTCAACATAGAATTCCTCGGAACTCCATCACCTTACGTCGCCAAATTACGTTGCATTGATTCAGACTCTTGGCACTTTGGATATGTGCGTGAATGGGTTCCATCCGTTCTTACATCAAGTGCAAGAACTGAGCACACAGATATCTCGCGAAAGAGATTTTCCGAGACAATTCCGGGTACCGTGGCGCCAATTAGGCGTTTCTTCAAGCTTCCTCGAAACGGAGTGGCCAACACTATTCGAGCGGGTTCGGGCCGAAGGCGAGGCGGATTTACTAGTCCAAGGTCGATTCACTATGACTACCCGCGGTGCATAACAGTTCGAGAAATGGCACGTCTACGTGGTTTCCCGGATTGGTATAGATTTAGTCGGACCAAATGGCACGGAGCTCGGCAGATCGGCAATGCAATCCCGCCACCGCTAGGGCGCATCATCGCGACCGAAGTATCTCGAGCACTTGACATTCAGCCTGTTCGGCCTCGACACACGATGGCCCTCGGTGACGCCAAGCTGCTCTCTCTTTCTATGTCTGAAGCCGCCAAAGTTTTCAAGGCTCAGCCGATTTCTGGCAGGATAGACCGCAAGAGTGGCGTACGGAAACGAAGACAGGCCGATATTGAACGAGAGAGACTAGAGAGGATGTCAATCCATGGCTAAGTCTAGGAGCCGTTATGCCATGATCATTGAGGCGAGTTTCTTCAATCACTTCAATCAGAATACTTTTCATCAATCTGATCGAGTGAATAGCGCTCAAGTTCTTGAATTTAATCGAAATGAAATCGTTAGCTTCGCAAGATCGCTTGCAATTGAAATCCCGAAGAACCTTGACGATCTGGTCTATTCGTTTCGCTTTCGAAGAAAGCTTCCTAAAAGCATCCTTGCAATACAGCCACAGGGGTTCGAATGGATCATTCGAGGAGTTGGAATAGGACGGTACCGATTTAGACTGGCCAAGATTAGCCGCATTCTCCCGCGCAAGGACCTAGCAGTCTCAAATCTCTTCGAGAGAAGACAAGGGGTAGATCCAGACGTAGCTTAGTCTTGCAAGCATTGGTTTCCGCGTCCACTTCGAGAAGTAAGGTCGCGGCTAAATGGCAGCTCGGATCTTGACGATCGCGCCGGCCGATACTTGGAGTTGACTACAGTGGGAACGGATCGCCACCGGTCCTAGCCGACGTGATATTGGTTGGTTTGGCCTCTGATCGGCTTCGTTCGTAGCGCCTCGTCCTAGCGGTTCGCGGTCTCACGAAGCGAGACCGCGTTCTCGTACCAGACGACGTTCCGCGAATTCTGGCCGGCTACCAGCACGTCAAGATCGCCGTCGCCGTCCATGTCCGCCAGCCGGATGTCGTAGGCCGCCTGGTCATCGTGGATCACGTGCTTCCGGAACGTACCTCGGCCGTCGTTCTCGTACCAAGCGACCTCGAAGCTGTCCTTCCCGCAGGTTACGCCGTCGGTGTCGCCGTCCCCGTCGATGTCGCCGATCGCCAAGTCGTGGGGCCCCTGAAGGTCGCCGTCGATCTCATGCAGCGCGAAGTCGGGTCCCTCGAACCAGAGCACTCCCCTGCCATGGCCCCGCGTCGCGAAGATATCGATCGCGCCGTCGCCATTGAGGTCGGCGGGCAGCGCGTTCGTGGCACCGGTCTGGTTGACGGCGATGGTCCGCTTCAGCCATGGCGTCGATCCGCCCGCAGGCTGCTTCCACCAGGCGAACCAGTTCCCTCCACCCGTCACGGCGTCCTTGCCGGCGGACACCACGTCCGCCCTGCCGTCACCGTCCAGATCCCCGATGCCGAGATAGTGGCTCAGGCCGGGCGCGTCCTGGTCCGCGAGAACGTAGCGGACCCAGGCTTCCGCCGAGCGGGGGTTCTCGGGCACGCGCCACCAGACGAGCGAATTGGGGTAGGCATCCTTGGGCTGCGCGCTGTTGCCCGCCAAGTCCGTGCTGCCGTCGCCGTCAATGTCCCCCGTGACCAAGCCGTGCGTGCCGTTGACCTCCCCGTCGACGATGCGCATCGTCCAGCGGTCGCGCAGGGGATCGTCGGGACGCTCCAGCCAGAACACCGGGCCGGGCGAATACACGGCCCCGATGTAGTCCGGGTCGCCGTCGCCGTCCACGTCCATCACCTCGCTGTGAATCGTGTTGCGCTCGCCAGACCGGAAGGGCCACTTCCCGTCGATCACGACCTTCTTCCAGTCGGGGGCGACGTAGAGGTGCGTCTCGCCGTGCGCGTCGGCGACCACGTCGGGCCGACCGTCCCCGGTGAAGTCGGCCGCAACGACTGTCTGGCACGGGAAGCCCGTGGCGATCACGTGACGGTCCCAGTCGGCCGCCGCGCAAATCGAGGCAGCACACGCGACACCCGCGATGAGATCCAAGTTCAAGAAGCGCTTCATCGCATTCCTCCCGCACCGGTGCCGGGCACCGCGCCCGTATAGTGTCCCACGCGCCGGTGGCAGGCCCGACGGCCGAGCCCTTCCTATACTGGGAGTTGCCGCGCGCGGTGCCAGACGAGTCGGTCGACGTGATTGTGGTCGGCGCTGGGCCGACTGGCTTGGCTTGCGCGATCGAGGTGCAGAAGGCGGGATTCCGGGTAAAAACGATCGAGAAAGGCTGCGTCGTCAACTCGCTTTACAGCTACCCCACGAACCTCACCTTCTTCACCACGCCCGAACTTCTCGAGATCGGCGACATCCCGATGACGGCTGTCCGCGAGAAGCCGACTCGCGGCGAAGCGCTGAAGTACTACCGCCGGGTCGCGAGCCATTTCGGGCTCGACATCAACCAGTACGAGCGGGTCCGGACCGTGACGGGCACGGACGGAGACTTCCTCGTCTCATCCACGGACCGGACCGGGCGAGCGCGTCAGTACGCGGCGCGGAAGGTCATCCTCGCGACCGGCTTCTACGACATCCCAGTTCGCATGGGCGTGCCAGGCGAAGACCTGCCCAAGGTCCGCCACTACTACCGCGAGCCGCATCCGTTCTACGACTGCGATCTTGCCGTGATAGGCGGACAGAATTCCGCTGCCATCTGCGCCTTGGAGTGCTATCGCTCCGGCGCCCGCGTGACGCTGATCCACCGCCAGCCCCAGCTTAGCCCGAAGATCAAGTACTGGATCATGCCGGACATCTCGAACCGTATCAAGCACGGCGAGATACGGGCGTATCTGGGAACCCGCGTCGCGAGGATAGAGCCGCAGGCCCTGCATCTCGACACACCCCAGGGCCCAGTCATGATCCCGAACGACTTCGTCCTCGCGATGACTGGCTACCAGCCCGACACCGAGTTCCTCGCGAGCGTCGGGATCGTGTTCGACGAGAGCGCCCGCAAGCCGCGCACGAACCCCGAGACGCTGGAGAGCGACCGTCCCGGGGTCTATCTCGCCGGGGTTGTCGTGGCGGGCATGCACACCAACGAGATATTCATCGAGAACGGGCGATTCCACGGAGGCCAGATCGCCACCGACATCGCGGCCAGGCTCGGCGCCAGAGTCCGCTAGGCGTCGGTAGCGGCAGCGGCGCTGCGCGCGCCGGACAGCGTCCGGCGCGGATATAGGCGCGGATATAATAGACTGCGAAAACGGTCAGGACGGCGTCCCTCTCGCAGCCGGCCAAAATCGCGGGAGGCGCAGCGCGGCCGCGAAGCGGAGACGCCCGGGCAAATCGCGATCATGCCGATACGAAGCCTTCTCTCTGCTTGCCATTCGATCCCGCGCCCGGCGCTCGAGGGAGCGCCCATTGAGTGTCGGAGCAGGCCCGCAGCGAGCCACTCATCGTTCGGCATCGGCCCGGCCGTGTTGGTCGCGGCCGCATTGTGCTGTCTCGCTCCGGCGCGGGCTTCAGGGGAGACCGTTGAATTCAACGGATCGTGGTCCAAGGCGTGGGACCTCGAGTCCCTCCAGACGGTGCAGATCCGAGTCGGCATCGTGAGCCCGGGCCGCCTCCCGGACAACGCCAGGATCGAGGCCCGCTGGAGCGGCCCGCCCACGGACGACACGGCTGGGCCCGAGCGGCGCGGCGACCTAGTGACCGGCATAGACAACGGGTGGACGAAGATCCTCCACGCCCTCGACCCAGACGTGTACCTGCTGTACAGGGCCCCCGTTCCCGGACGGTACGAGCTCCGGCTCGAGACAGTGGTGAACCGCGAGCAGGCTCTGTCGCAGTACCACCGCGACACGGGACTCGCGTCCCTCGCCGCGGTCAAGCCGACCCGAACACCCCCAATCCAAGGCGCCGAGATTCGCGTCGACGTCGACTTGGTGGAGGCCACCCAGGCCCGCGACATCGTTCTCGAGACCGAGCCGAACAACGAGCCCGAGCACGCCGTCAAGCTTCCCTTCCTGCCGGGCAGCGGCGACCAAGTGCTGCGCGTGGTAGGCGGGGCCGACGACCTCGAGTACTTCGACAACGCCGACTCCGGCAGGTCGCCGGACGATTGGTACCGGCTGGAGTATCGCGGCGACCGCGTCAAGCTGTTCACGGCGAACCTGCAGTTGCCCGACCCGGTCGTCAGCGCCAGGATCCGCATCTATAAGCCGGGCGTCCCGACACCGGAGGAGCTCAAGCCGCGCAAGGCGGCCCAGCGAGAGGACTTCGGAAACAACAACGCCGTCCCCTACATCCACCCGGACACCGAGGCGATCCCGGGGCCGGTACCGGTCTACACCTACTACGACGGCCGGGACGTCAATGAGAGGATTCACCAGCAGGACGACAACTTCCGCTCGTTCGTGACGCGTCGGGTCCAGCCGGGCGGGACCTACTTCCTGCGCGTGGAAGCGAACCAGCCCGGTTACGAGCTGGAGGTCCGGCTCGTGGATCCGGCTCCCTACGAGACGCCCCAGCGCGCTCTCAAGCAATCCATCTACTACCACCTAGCCGAGATCGACGCGTGGCTGATCCACCGCCCCAGGAATATCGCCGTCCATCGGCGAGTGCGGGACGGATCGAGCCTTTTCGGCGAGAACTGCATGAGCTGCCACACGCAGAGCGGAGTGTGGGGCGTAGCCGACGCGCTGCGACACGGCTACCGGCCCGACGGAACGATCCAGAATCACCGCCGCCTGGTCAACACGATGTACGAGAGCCTGCGCCCGACCAACCACCTGGTCGACGCGGCAGTCAACACCTCGCTCGCGCCGAACGATCTGGGCGACGCCCCGGCCGGGAGCCGCGTCGCCGGACGCAACGTCGTGCTGCACGAGCGCACGTTCGAGCCGAAGCGCCTGCACTCCTACCAGCAGCGCAGGACCGCCAACTACGTGCTGCAGACGGCCGACCCGGGGGGAATCAACGCCGCAGGCAAGGGATCGAACTTCGGCCCCAACGTCGTGTTCAAGTTCGCCGCCGAGATCCTCGAGCGCGCCTGGCGCGACAGCGGCGAGGAGAGATACCTCGCGGGCGTACTCGAGAAGGCCGAGAAGATCGTGTCGACGGGGGACGTGCAGATCAAGGTCTCCGACGATCTGGGCCACCGCATCGAGTTCTTCCACGACCTGCTGCCTCGCAGCGAGCTTGCGGAGCTGGATCCCGCATCGGAACTCGGCAAGCGCTATGCCGAGCTATTGCCCGGCTTCCAGCGCCAAGTCGGGCGAGACCTCCGCCGGCTCCTCGCGCTGCAGCAGGAAGACGGCTCGTGGGGCTTCGATCTCGGCGTCCACGACGAATCCGCCGACACGTGGTCCCGCATCGACGAGCCGGGAGATCCCGCTCCGACGGCGGTCGCGCTGCTCGCGCTGCGAGCGGCCGGGCACGGCCCCGACAGCCCGCCGGTCCGGCGGGCTGTCGACTGGCTGCTGCGGGCGCAGTTCGAATACGGCCTGTGGAACCGGTCGGCCCAGACCGGATTCGTGACCAACGCCTACGTGGTCCGGGCACTGAGCAGGCTTTTCCCGGGTGACGCCAAGCCGTTCGAGCGGAGCGACTTCGAGCCGCTCCCGGGCGAGACGCCCTTAGAGAGGCTGTCGCGGGTGCGCGCCCTGCAATCGACGGGCCGGGCCGACCTAGCCGACCTGATGCTGGACGTCGCGGACGACCCGCTGCCCCAAGTGCGCTACTTCGCCTACCTCGGCTTGGGAGGCGCGCTCGCGCCGAGCGGAATCCCGGCCTTGGTGACGGGGCTTTCCGACCCGGTCAAGGCCTGCCGCGAGGCTGCCTTCTGGTCGCTGCGCCAGCTGCTGATCGACGATCAAGGCTGGCCCGCTGTGTTCGCGGCCTACCGGAGCGGCGACGAGCGCACGCGGCAGTCGCTCCTGCAAGCGCTGGTGATGCGGGTCGACTTAGTCGGACCTGGCTCGCAGGCGGACCGCAACGCGCTCGCGGATCTCCTCGCCCGGGCCATGCGCGACCCCTTCGCCGGAGTCAGGGCCTACGCCTTCAAGGCAGCGTGGCACTGGTGGGTCTGGAACCCGCCGCTGCGCCAGCGCATCAACAAGGCCTGGGTGCGGGCGCTGCTGACCGAGGAGGCCAGCGCCCACGCCGAGAACGCGCTGCGCTACTCCACCGCCTCGCTGCTGATCGTCAACGGGCAGATCGCGAACCAAACTGGCGTCGGCAACCGCGAGCAGCAGTACCGCGAGCTGGAGGATCTGTACCGCATGCTGGCCTCCGCCCGGAGCGGCGCCGGGGACCGCCGGGACCTGTTCGAGCAGCGGCTGGCCGCGGTGGCAGCGACGCACTTCCAAGAGCGCGGCAACGACGGCGGTCCTGGCCAGCTCGGCTACTCGACGCCCGGCGCCACGCAGCTGCTGGGCGACATCCTTCTGAGTGTGTACCGGGACCGCGACGACAGCGGGGCGGCCCCTTGGCAGTCGATCGCGCTGCAGGGCGCGGCCAACGTCAACTTCCTGCCTCTGCAAGAGCACCTTCTAGGCCTGCTGCAAAGCGACGACCTCGAGCAGGTCGCCGCCGCGGCCAAGGCCCTAGCCAACCCGAGCGCCTTGCGGCTCAGCGCCTCGCGGAACACGATCCGCCCGCTGCTCGCCAAGCTCGACGCCTTCCTGGCGACCGGGCGCAGGGACGACGCCGATGCGCTGGTGCGGTTCCTGTCGAGGGTCCGGTGGGAGTTCCCGGAGGGCGACGCCGACGCCGAGCGGGATTTCTTCGATCTGCTCGTTCCCCGCGAGGAGGCGAGGCCGGTAGCGGCCGTGTCGAGCTTTCTGGGCCGGCCGGCGCCATCCGCTGAGGACAGCGCCGCCGTCCGCAGCGAGCGCGCGACGCTGCTGGGCACGGTGCTGGGGGCCAATCCCTCGCTCCACCGCCGGGCGGCCTTCGACCACGTCGGCGGGGACGCGCTTTTCTGGCTGCCTTCGACCGAATGGATGCTGCGATTCCAGGAAGGCGGCCCGGCCCTCGAGGACGCAGTCGAGGGCGCGACCGAGGCGGAAGAGCTGACGGTCCTGGAGCTGTCCGGGGGGCGAACCACCGAGCAGCTGGTGCCGGACGGCCTGACCAGCCGCAACACCATCCTGTGGTGGCGCGAGGGCTTGCCCGGAGACCGCCTGGAATTCGGGGTCGAGGCGCCCGAGGCCGGGCCCTACGAGATCGTCGCGGCGTTTCTCCACGACCGCGAGATGGGGATCGTCCAGCCCGTCCTGAACGGCGATCCGATCGGCGATCCGATCGACTACTACCGCCCCGACCTGACGGCCCCGGGACCGGTGTCGCTCGGCGTCCACCAGTTCGAGGCCGGCGCGAACCGCCTCGGGTTCCGTATGACGGGGGCCAACCTGGACGCCGAGAAGAACTACATCTTCGGGCTGGACTACGTAAAGCTCGTGCCCGGCGAGAGCTCGGGCTCTCTCTTCACGAAGGACGATCTCGGCATCGACGTGATCGACCCGATAGTCGAAGCCAAGGACCGGCTCGTCGGAATGTTCACATCCTGGTTCTCCGCGGACACGCCGGAGGACGTGCGCAAGCAGGCGATCAACCTAGCGAACAAGACCGCCCTGCGACGCCACCCGGAAGTGCTCAAGGCCCTGAGCGCCTGGTTCGAACACGAGCCCAGCCCGGTCTACCGCACGCGCATCGAGAATATTCTCAACAGCGACGACAAGATTTACGGTCGGCGGCTACGCGGTCTCATCCGGGAGCAGAGTGCCGAGCAGCAGTCGGGCGAAGTCCGTCCGCTCGGCGACTCGGACGAGTGGATCGCCGACTTGATCCGCTTCCGCGACTACGTCTTCACCGAGCTGACCCGGATCGACCCGAGAGATAACCGCGCCTGCATTTCATGCCACGGCGTGCCGGGCCGCGTGCCGACGCTGTATCTAGAGGCTCCGGACGCCGCGGGCTACATTCCACCGGAGGCGCTTCTGGGGAACTACCGCCGCATGCAGCAGCGCGTGGACCTGCACGACGTAGAGCGAAGCAAGTTCCTGCGCAAGCCCCTGAACATCCAGTCGGGCGAGGAGGACGGACATCAGGGAGGCGTGCGCTACGAGCCCGACGACCCCAGCTACCAAGTGATTCGCGAGTGGGTGCTCGACCAAGCGCGCCTGCAGGGCGGCTGACCGAGCGGCTGTCCCGGCCACGGACCGGCTCAGGCGGTCACTAGGCCGGCCGGCCGGGCGAGCCCGCGCAGCTCGATCTCGCGCTGCCGCATGACGAACTTCTGGACCTTGCCTGTCACCGTCATCGGGAATCCGTCGACGAAGCGGACGTACTCCGGAACCTTGAAGTGCGCGATCCGGCCGCGGCAGTAGGCCTTGACGCCCTCCTCCGTCAGCTCGCTGCCGTCGCGAACCTTGATCCAAGCAAGAAGCCGCTCCCCGAGGCGCTCGTCCGGCACCCCGACCACGTAAACGTCGGCGATATCGGGGTGCCCGTGCAGGTACTCCTCGATCTCGCGGGGATAGATGTTCTCCCCGCCGCGAATGATCATCTCCTTGGCGCGACCGGTGATACGGAAGTTGCCGTCCTCGCGCATGGTCGCTAGGTCGCCGGTCCGCAGCCAGCCTTCGCTATCGACGGCGCGCGCTGTGTTCTCGGGATCGTTGTCGTAGCCCTTCATCACGAGGTAGCCTCTTGCCAGCAGCTCGCCCTGCGTTCCGACATCGACGGTCTCGCCGGTCTCGCGGTCGACAACCTTCACTTCCGTGCAGGGCATGGCCCGGCCTACGGTGCTGGTACGCACGTCGAGAGAGTCGTCGCACATGCTTTGCGTGATGGCCGGCGAAGCTTCGGTCAGGCCGTAGGCGATCGTCATTTCCTCGCAATGCATCTCGCTCACGACCCGTTTCATCAGCTCGACCGGACAGGGCGAACCCGCCATGATCCCGGTGCGAAGGCTGGATGTATCGAATCGGGCGAACTCGAGATGGTTGAGTTCGGCGATGAACATCGTGGGAACGCCGTACACGGTCGTGCAGCGTTCCTCGTGGATGGCGCGCAGGACGGCCAGCGGATCGAACTGGGCGGAGGGCAGGACCAGCTTCGCGCCGAACACGATCGCCTGCAACGACCCGAGCACGCAGCCGAAGCAGTGGTACAGCGGCACCGGGAGGCAGAGGCTGTCCGCGGACTTCCAATCGATCCCGCGTCCCACCAAGTAGGCGTTGTTGGCGATGTTGCGGTGGGTCAGGAGGACGCCCTTGGGACTGCCGGTCGTGCCCGAGGTGTACTGAATGTTGACGACGTCGTCCCGGTGCCGAGGGCCGGGCTCGGGGCGGACACCGGCGTCGAGCATCGCTCGCCACTGCTCCGTACCGAGGAGCACGGACGCAGAGAGCGACTGCGGACCTTCCTCACAGGCTTGCTCCAGCACTTCGGCGTAGCTGACCCGCGCGTCCCTCTCGTGCAGGAAGATCGCCTTCATCGCCGAGCGCTCGAGGATGTAGGAGAGGTCGTGCGCACGGTAGGCAGGATTGACGTTGACGAGGATCGCGCCGATCTTGGCGGTCGCGACTTGCAGGTAAATCCACTCGGCGCAGCTGGAGGCCCACATCCCGACGCGGTCGCCCGGGCGGATGCCCAGCCCCCAGAGCCCGGCCGCGGTCCGTTCGACCTGTTCCGCGAGCTCGCGGAAGGTCAGCCGCAAGCACTGGTGCCGGGAGACCAGCGCCTCCCTGTCGGGATGTGCCGCCACGGTGTCATCGAAAACCTCGCCGATCGGCTTGCCGAGCAGAGGAATCGTAGGGCCTGCCGCGTAGCTCTTCATGGCGCGCACCGGCAAGTGTACATCGTCGCAGACGGCATCGCCGACACGGAATCACCCGGCTAGCCTAGACCCTACGGGGCGCGTAGCAGCAGATCCGAGAGCCGAGCCATTTCCCGGCTATTCCCTGCCTCGGACGGGCGCGGAGACATGCAGCGTCCAATCGGGCGCAGTTCCGGCACCCGCGCGCCGCACGCTCACTTCAGCGCTTCATCGCATTGCGGACGGCCGTCTCCATCGCCGCGACCTCCGCGTCATCCAGTTCGGAAAACTTGCTCCGCTTGCTCCTACCGAGCGTCCCGCCGTTCTGCATGCAAATCCGGACGAACAGGGAAGCCTTGCGGTCCGGCATGTCAACGATCTCGCGAGCCGACTCGAACGCCCGGTCGAAGACGTCGATGAAACCAATCTCCTCCTCCAAGTCCTTGCTGACTGTCTCTCCAACCTTGTCATACAAGAACTCAGCGAATGCCGTAGCGTCGTAATAGCGGTAGAGATCGGCGGTATCGTTCTCGACAACTACCGCCCTTTCGGGTGTCATGTACCAGCGGACGAAAGGAAGGATCGCCTGAGAGAACGATTCGAGCACCGCGCTGTAGCCTTGCCTGTCGCGCAGAATCGCCGCCGAGACGGGAAAGATGACTCCTGGAGGGCTGAACTTCCGCTTCGCCAAGACGTGGTGGACGAGGAATCGGTGGATGCGGCCGTTCCCGTCCTCGAACGGGTGTATCAGGACGAACGCGAAAGCCGCCACAGCCGCCGCCACGACCGGATCGACATCGCTGTCCACAACGCGCCGTGTCAGGGTCATCCAAGCCTCCATGAGGCCAGCTACGTCCGCGGGCCGTGGGCAGACGAAATCCACGCGGTCGCGGAATCCGGCACGAGTCGTCCCCACGAAGTTCTGAACGTCGCGCCAGCCATCGGCCCGGTAGCGGGGGTCAACGATCATTCCCTGCAGGTCAGTCAGCGCGGCCTTGTCCGCGGGGTCGAATGCGGGCGCGGCCCTGAGTGCCGCGACGAATCGCTGGCTGCGCGATGCGCTTGGAGTCTCACCCTCGAGCGCGAAAGATGAGAGAGTCTCCTCGGTATACAGAAAGTTGACAGCTCTGGCGAGAACCGCGGGAGAGACGCCTTCGACGAGTGCCCGGGCGGCTCTGTCAACCCGCGAGTTCATCGCATGTGACAGCCGCTCCGTGCGCCTGACCGTGGGGCACATACCGGCAACTCCCAAGAGATTGTCCACAACCCGGTGCCGAGGGGATCTTCGGGCGGGTCCGACAAACTGTTTCCGTCGGTCCAAGGCATCGGCATAGTCACCGACGTGCGCGTTCTCTAGATCGAGAGTCATCCCGGAAAACGTCTCGTAGAGAAACCATGCGCGCCTGCTGAACTTGCCAAACGGTTCTTCCCTCACCCAAGCCTCAAGCTCGGCCGCATCCAATGCCTTGAATGCAGCCGCTAAGACACCAAGATCCAGCGGCTCGTGGCGAAATGCGAACTTGATGTGCGATACGACCGAATCGTCCGAGCCATACCGTCGCGGATAGAACTCCTTGGTGCGCGCCCCGGCAGTCTCGGTTCGTCGAGAGCCGGCAACCAGATAGCATTCCGTCTGAGGAAGCGGGACAGAGAGGCCGAGCCGACTCCTGAGCCAAGCTTGCCCTATGGGACGTTCATGCCTGCCGTGCATGCGAGACTTTCACGATGGGCGCGGATGGCCTCGTCATCGTGAACGGTACTGGAGATTCGGCGACCTGCGGCAGAGCGGGGCCGGGCCCTAGCAGTGTGAATGCAATGAATGGCTTGCCTGCCGGTCCTGGCCGACATTGGATCCGAGTCGAATCGCGACCATACCGAATCTGATGCGCCGCCAACGAAATTCCAGCTTAGCCGAATTCGACGCCGCCCCTTCCCGTGGCGATTCGTCGACTGGCGTGGCGAAACGCCGACTGCGGCCACTTCCCGTGGCGATTCGTCGACTGGCGTGGCGAAACGCCGACTGCGGCCACTTCCCGTGGCGATTCGTCGACTGGCGTGGCGAAACGCCGACTGCGGCCACTTCCCGTGGCGATTCGTCGACTGGCGTGGCGAAACGCCGACTGCGGCCACTTCCCGTGGCGATTCGTCGACTGAACGCCCGGCGGGCGTTTGGTATCTTTGTCTACTTGTGCATGTTGTCTCCGAAGACCACGCGATCAATCGCGACCGGCGGGAGCAGATCAAGTACGTAGGGTTCACTGCCGTCGTCGGCGCCCTCCTGCTCCTCAACGTATTAGGGATTTTCGATTCCGTCGCCGGCTTCGACACGGCGATCTTCCTAGCCGTTCTAGCAGGCTACAAGACCTTTTACCGCGCCATTTCCGAGCTGCTCGAGCGGAGGATCTCGGCCGATCTCGCCATCGTCATCGCCGCCGGAGCGGCTCTCGCCATCGGCGAGTACCTAGCCGCGGCCGAAGCGATGTTCATCATGCTGCTAGGCGAGGGCCTAGAAGCTTGGGCAGCCGGGCGCACGGAACGTGCGATCCACCGGTTCGTCGAGCAGCTCCCGCACCATGCGCGCGTCCTGCGGGACGGCACGGAAGTCGAGGTACACGTCGAGGATCTGGTTCCGGGGGACCTCATCGCCGTGCGCGCCGGGGAGCGGATCGCCGCTGACGGCGTGGTCGAGCGAGGCGAGTCGTCTATCGACGAGAGCCCGATCACGGGCGAATCGGTCCCGCGCGACAAGACCGCCGGTGACGAGGTCTTTTCCGGCACCGTCAATGGCCATGGTCTCTTGCACGTCCGCGTCACGCACGCAGGCGACGACTCGACATTGGCGCGGCTCATCCATCTAGTTGAGGAGGCTCGCGACCACCGCACCGCCCCCGTGGTTCGTGTAGCCGATCGCTACGCGCGCTACTTCCTGCCCGCGATCCTGCTGACTGCCGGGGCCGTCTACTTCCTAGCGAGCGACGTGGAGACGTCCGAGCGCGTCCGCCGGGCCGTCGCGGTGCTGATCGTGGCGTGCCCGTGCGCCCTGATCCTAGCCACACCGGCCGCCATGGTCGCGGCCATCGGCGGCCTTGCCCGCCGGGGCCTTCTGGCTCGCGGCGGCCAGGTGGTGCAAAAGGCCGCCGAAATCGACACGGTGGTGTTCGACAAGACCGGGACGCTGACTACTGGCGAGTTCGAGATTGTCGAGGTCCTGGCCGCAGAGGGCCACAGCGCGGAGCGGGTCCTGTCTCTCGGCGCCACGGCGGAAGCGGGCTCCGATCATCCGCTGGCCAAGGTGATCGTCCGCAGCGCCGACGAGCGCGGTATCCCCCCCGGGGTGTCGCAGGACGCCAAGATCGTCCCCGGGCGCGGCGCCCAATGCATCCACGAAGGTCGCGTCATTCGCGCGGGCAACGAGGCGTTCCTTGCCGAGAACGGCATCGAGAACCTGAAGGACTACTTGGATGCGGCGGACCGGGCGGGCGCAACGCCGGTGCTCGTCGCGCACGGCCAACAGTTTGCCGGAGCCATCCTCCTTCGCGACACCCCCAAGGCGGGCGCGCACGGTGCGATCCACGAAATCGAGGATCTCGGCATCCCGAACGTCATCCTGCTGACCGGGGACCGGCGCAAGGCAGCGGACGCGATGGCTCGGGTCGTCGGCATCACCCACGTCGAGGCCGAGCTGCTGCCCGAGCAGAAGCTCGACCGCATCAAGCAACTGCAGGTCCAGGGCCGCAAGGTCGCCATGATCGGGGACGGGGTGAACGACGCGCCAGCCCTGGCCGCAGCCGACGTGGGCGTCGCGATTTCTGGGTCCGGAGCGGACATCGCGGCCGAGGCCGCCGATGTGGTCGACCTGAACACGCAGATCGGCAAGCTGCCTAGGCTTTTTGGCGTGTCCCGCCAGGCGGTGACAACCGTCTGGCAGAACATCATCCTGTTCGCAGGCGTCGTGAACGTGGTCGCCGTCTACGTGGCGGGCAAGGGCTGGATGGGCCCCGCCCTCGCCGCGGGGGTGCATCAGATCTCGTCGATCTTCGTGATGCTCAACTCGGTGCGCTTGCTGCGGATCGAGCGGCCCGCCGGGCAAGTGACCCGCTGGAAGCGCTTCTGGGGCGCTGTGGGTATCGGGCGCGTGTGGGAATCCGTCGTCGGTTTCCTGAGCCGCATCGATCCAGCCGGCGGCTTTGCCTGGCTCGTCGAGAATCGCCGGAGGCTCGCCAAGCCCGCCGGGGCAGCTTTGCTCGTGGCGTGGGCGTCAACTTCCGCGTTCACTGTGCGCACCGAGGAAGTGGGCGTGATCGAGCGATTCGGACGCAAGGTGCTTCCGCATCGCGAGCCGGGCCTGCACCTCAAGGCTCCGTGGCCGGTCGACCGCGTGACGAAGGTCAGAGCGAAACAGGTGCGCGTTATCGAGATCGGATTCCGCACGTCGCCGACCAGCACCTTCACCGAGCCTCCATCGTACGAATGGAACCTGCAGCACCGGGACGGACGCATCCAGCTCAGGGACGAGGAGACCCTGATGCTGACGGGCGACCAGAACATGATCGAGATGACCGCGGTGGTGCATTACGACATAGAGCGCCCGGATGACTACCTGTTCCAGCAAGTCGATCCGGAGACGGTAATCCGGGCTGCCTCCGAAGCGGCGCTGCGGTCGGTAGTCAATTCCGTCTCCCTCGACACCCTGCTGACCGCGGGGCGACGCGGGGCGGAACGGCGCGCGGCCGACGAGCTGAACCAGCTCCTAGCCGACTACCACAGCGGAGTCAACGTCCTGCACGTCAACATTCAGGACATGCATCCATCGGTCGAGGTCGTCGACGCGTTCCGGGAAGTCGCCGGCGCGCTCGAGGAGAAGAATCGAATGATCAACGAAGCGGAGGCCTACTCGAACGAGCGGGTCGCTCTGGCCCGGGGGCAGGGCGCGGCATTGGTGCAGACGGCTCGCGGCTACAAGGCGAGCCGGTCCGACCGGGCGGGCGGCGACGCGGCGCGGTTCAACCAGTTGGAGACGGCGTACCGCGCCGCCCCGCAATCGACCTCCACGCGGCTCTACCTAGAAACCATGGAGGAGATCCTGCCGGGTCGGAAGAAGCTTGTGATCGACTCGCAGGGCGGGCGCCGCACGCTCTGGACGGTCGACGACGGCGTCCTGGTGGCCCCGCAAGGGAGCCAGATGCAGCAGCCCCCGCCCCCGTTCGAGATACCCGAGGTCGGCGAGTAAGCCATGCACGACCACAAACACACTCACGGTCGCCGCGCACATTCGCATGGACGCGACCATCCCTCCGAAGCCCACGAGGGACACCGTCCTCACGGCCACGCCCCCCCGCCCGGCCAGCCTTTCGACTGGCGGGCAGCGCTGCACCGTCACCGAACCTGGCTCCTAGGGCTCCTCGGCCTCTTGCTGGCATGGTCAACACTGTTCACCGTGCGCGAGAGCGAGTTCGCTTTCGTGACGCGGTTCGGCAAGCCGATTCGCACCGTCACCGAGGCGGGGCTGAGAGTCAAGGTCCCGTGGCTCCAGCAAGTCCGGTTCTACGACCGTCGGCTGCGGGTCTACAACCCGCCCCGCTCGGAATTCCTGACCAAGGACAAGAAGAACCTGAGCATCGACAGCTACGCGCTATGGCAGATCGCCGACCCCGAGACGTTCGTGAAGACAGTGGTCAACGAGCGGGCGGCGGAGATGAGGCTTCACGACCTGGTCTGGTCGCGCTTGGCGGCGACAATCGCACGGCTGGACCTAGAGGAGATCGTGTCGATCTCCCCCGAGATCGCGAAGACCGAGAAGGTGCTCGACAAGCTCGCCGAGGAGAGCGGCACGGAAGCCTTGGAGGACTACGGCATTCGCGTAGTGGACGTGCGGCTGAAGCGGCTCAACCTGCCGGAACAGAACAAGCAGAGCGTCTACGCCCGGATGCGGGCGGAGCGAGAGCGCATCGCGCGCCAGTACCGCGCCGAGGGAGAGGAGCAAGCGCTACGCATTCGCGCTGAGGCGGACCGCAGGCGCGAGGAGATTCTCGCCAAGGCGTACAAGGAGGCCGAGACGACAAAGGGCGAGGGAGACGCCGAAGCGGCCCGGATCTACGGAGCGGCCTATTCCAAGAATCAGTCCTTCTACAAACTGACGCGCACGCTGGAGGCCTACCGCAAGGCCTTGGACGAGGACACGACCGTTATCCTCAGCGCGGATTCGGAACTCCTGCGACTCATGACGCGGGGGCAGTAACCAAGAACATGCACGATGTCGCGCATCCGGAGCAAGCCTCGGAGAGGCCGGCCCGCGCGCCCGCGGCCAACCGGGCTCGCGACGGCAAGCGCCGCCAAGTCGCAGCCGGCCTTGCCGCAATCTGGCTGGCGACCGGCATCTACGTCGTCCCGACCGAGGAGCAGGCGGTGCTCACGACTTTCGGAGCTCTGGCGGACAACGAGGTCACGCCTGGCGTGGGATGGCACTTCCCGTGGCCGGTGGGGCGGGTCTACAAGCTCAAGGTGCGCGAGCTCAAGCGAGCATTCATCGGAGGCGAGGTCGCGGACGAGGCAAACGCCATTCCAGCGGATCCCGTCCTCTCGCAGTTCCTCACGGGCGACCAGAACATCCTGAACGTGCGGGCTGTCGCTCAGTACAGCGTGGCCAATCCCGCGCAGTACCTGTTCCGCTCCAGAGACGTGGAGCGAGCCGTAGCGAATGCAGTCGAGGCGGCTCTAGGACGGCAAGTCGCCACGCGCTCGGTCGATGACGTCCTGACGACCGAGAAGATCGCGATTCAGGAAGAGGTCCGGCGCAGGGCTCAGGAGCTTGTCGATCGCCTTGGCCTTGGGGTCGCGCTGTCAACCGTGAATATCCGCTCCGTCACGCCGCCCGCGGAAGCAGCGGACGCGTTTCGCGACGTAGCGTCGGCTCGGGCAGACTCCGCCCGCATTGTCAACGAGGCGGAAGGCTACGCGAATGACATCCTGCCGCGCGCCCGGGGCGAGGCCCAGCAGATGCTCTCTTCCTCGCAGGGCTATCGCGTCAGCAAGATCCAGCAGGCGCAGGGCGAGTCGGCGCGATTCGAGCGGCTCGCCTCCGAGTACCGGCGGAACCCGGAGGTCACCCGAAGCCGCCTTTTCCTCGAGACAATGGAGGAAGTCCTGCCGCGCCTGCGCAAGACGATCGTGGACGAGAGCGGCAACCTCGACCTCACGCTGATCCGCCGGGGAGCCTCAGGCCGGTCAGCCGTTCCATGAGCAAGGACGCCAAGGCCCAGTCCGTCACGATCGGGCTCATCGCGGCGGCACTCGCGCTGATCGCTTGGAACCAGGGCGGATTCGATGCCCTGCGGCGCGGCTCCGACAACGATGGCGGGTTCTTGGGCTTGGGATCATCCCGGAAGGCAGAGCCCCGGGACGTAATCTACGCCATGCTCGACGCGGCTCGAGACGGCGTCGTCGACGACTATCTCGCCTGCTACATGGGCCAGATGGAGCGGACGCTGCGACAGAGCCTGGAGGAGATGGGCGCGGAGCGCTTCTCAGAGTTCCTGAAGCAGCGCAATCGCGACATCAAGGGCATCGCCATGAACGCTCCGAAGCAAACGGGCCACGAAGCGGAGGTCCGCGTCGAGTACGTCTACGCCGACCGGAACGAAGTCCAAGAGGTCTATCTCCGAAGGCAGGCGGGCGACTGGAAGATTGCCCGGGTTGGCGATATCCGGCGTGTCGAAACACCCGTCCCCTACGGAACGCCTGTGTACTAGAGGGTTCCTAGACAGACTTGTGCGATTAACGGTGTCAACCCTCCTGCCGATGTCAGGGCTAGAATCGTCTTCAATCTGGACTACATCAAGCGGGAGAAAACTGCGTTCGGGCAAGTCTAGCCGAAGTGCCGCTGCTATCTCTTCGGCCGAAGCCTGAGCGAGAGATGCAGCCATGAACGGCGAATGATCTTGATTCTTAGCGATATGCGAGGATTCCCCATTGCACTCGAGCAACGTGAGCGCGCGTACCGCCTAGGCAAGGACTTGCTATCGCCGATCAGTCGTCGGCTCGCATTGGAGCCTCGACCTCACGGGCCGGGAGCCCAGGCACCGGCTACGCCCCCGGGCGGGGCATCCCTGATGGCGGTCGCTCGCGCCGACGGGAGCCTTGCCGCCCGAGTGACCGTACCGAATCGCCGCAACAGCCCCAGCCGGGCAGGGCGCGCGACATCGCGATCTGTCGCCGACCATGACGACGTTGTCGGAGGCGGTTGCAGAAGTCCTATCACTGCCATCCCTATCCGAAGCGGCCCGTGCCGCTCCCGGCCCCGCCGCCATCCCGCCGGGCAGCTATCGTCAATCCCATTGAAGCCCTACTGCGTCCGAACCGGATCCGCCGGACGCGACGGCCGCGGCTTGGGATCCTCGCGAATCATGCGCAGGACCTCCGCGACAGCCCGCTCGAGTTGTGGGTCGCGTCCGGCCAGTACCGCCGCAGCGTCGTTCTCGATCACGATATCGGGCTCGACACCGTAGCCCTCGATGATCCACGCCCCGTCCACATCGTTCGTCGCGAATTCGGGCACTCGCACGTCTCCTCCGTCCATCAGCGGTCCGTGCGACGTGATGCCAATCACGCCTCCCCACGACCGCTTGCCGATCAGCGGACCGAGACCGGCCCGCTTGAAGCGAGCGGCGAAGATGTCCCCGTCGGAAGCGGAGTTCTCGCTCACCAAGCAGACTAGATGCCCGAGGAAGACTTCGTTCGGGTAGGTGCGGAAATCCCCGTTGGTCCGCGAGTAGCGCGTGCCGAGCAGCTGGCGGCTTAGCCGCTCGATCAGCATTTGCGACACGTTTCCGCCGCCGTTCCCGCGGACATCCACCACCAGGCCCTCCTTGCGCAGCTGCGGGTAGTACCACTTGATGAACTCGCTGATGCCACGAGAACTCATGTCGGGGACATGGAGGTACCCCACCCTGCCGTCTGTCGCCTCGCTAACAGCCCGCCGATTTCCCTCGACCCACCCGAGATAGCGGAGATTCGACTCGTCGGTGACCGGGCTGTACTCGACGGTGCGCGCTCCGTCGGGCTCCGGGCTGCCGTTCAGGAGCAGCTCGACGGGCCGCGACGACTTGTGCCGCAACATCCTGTATGGGTTGTCTCCGGCTGCCAAGTCCTCCCCGTCGATCGCCAGCACATAGTCCCCGGCTCGCGCATCCACGCCGATTTCCGTCAGGGGGGACCGGTACTCGCTTTCCTCGTTCTGGCCATCCAGGATCCTCGCGATGCGGTAGCGGCCGCTGGCGGCGTCGAGTTCGAGATCGGCGCCCATCAGAGCGACGTTGGGCCTGGGAGGAGCGGTGTAGTCGCCGCCCGAGATGTAGGCGTGGCCGACGTTGAGTTCAGCGATCATTTCTCCGATGACGTAGTTGAGGTCGGAGCGGTGCCGGACATGCTCGAGCCACGGGCGGTACCGCTCCCGGATCGCCTCCCAGTCATAGCCGTGCATGTTTCGGACGTAGAAGAAGTCGCGGTAGCGCCTCCAAACTTCCTCGAAGATCGTTTTCCATTCCTGCGCTGGAACAAGGTCGACCTGCAGCCCGGCCGTCGAGACCGTCTTGGGATCCTTGGCAGCGGCCTTGGCATCGTACAGCTTGTACGAGCCCTTCTGCCGCACCAAGAGCTTCTTGCCGTCGCGAGACAAGGCGAAGCGCCGCCCCTGCGTCACGGTCTTGAATTCGCGCTCCTTCAGGTCGAAGATCTTGATCTCGGCTTCGCCGCCCGAGTCGCGCCCGTAGTAGAACGGCTCGTCGCGCACGAGGAGCAGCGAGCCGTCAAGGGCCCGCAATCCCGAGATGGGATAGTTGTCTGCCGGGACGGGAACCGGTGCCACGCGGCCGGCCAAGCCGTCGAAGTCGATCCGAACAGGCTCCATGGAGGACTCCTGCTTGTCCGCGTGCTCGCCGTCTTCCCCATCCGAGTCTTCGCTGTCGCCGTGGCCGTCCTCGTCGGCATCGTCGTCGCCGTCGGACGGCTCCCCTGCCTTCACTTCGGCCTCGTCGCTCTCGGGCGGGAAGGGATGGGAAACGTCCCGTCGCAGCGCGAGCGCGAAGACCCCGGTCTGCCTGTCTGTCGCGAAGTTCCATTCCGTCGAAGAGATCAGCGGCGAAAACTCGCGGTCGCTGAGATAGTAGAGATAGTCCCCGTTCCTGCCCCAAGCCGGCGTGTGCTCGTCGAAGAAATCGCCGCCCACTTGGTGCAGCTGCCCGTCGGACGCGTCCCAGATAAAGATCGAGTTCCTCACGGCGGACACGCTGACGGTGAACGCCAGATATCCGCCTTGCGGTGACCACCTGTAGTCGGTAATTCTCCCGCGAGGCTCGTCTGCGATCTCGGTGACGTCCCTGCTCTCGACATCGAGAACGTAGACCTTGCCTTCCTTGTCCGAGAACGCAATCCTCTTCGAATCCGGCGACCACTCGAGCCTGTAGAGACGACCGCGCACCCCTTCGGTGAGCTGCTCGGGCTTGCCTCCTCGCTGCTCGACTCGGTACAGCTGCTCCTCGCCGGACTTGTCCGAGACGAATGCAATCCACCGGCCGTCGGGGGACCAGCTCGGGAGGCGGTCATGCGAGTCCGACGATCGCGTCAGGTTCCGGGTCGGGCCCTTCTCCGCGGGCACCGTGAATACGTCGCCTCGTGCGCTGAATACCGCTCGACGGCCCTTTGGGCTGAGGCCGTAGCTCTCGACGCTCGACGCCGCCGAGACTCTCCGCGGGCGCCGCGACCCGCCGTCGCTGGGCACTTCGATACGGAGCGCCCGCGACCGGCCAGTCCTGGTGTCGAGTATGCTGAGCTCCCCGTTCAGCTCGTACACGATGCGATGGTCGGAGTCTGTCGAAGGCCACCGCACGTCCCAGGTCTTCTCGTGGGTCAGCTGCCTGGGCTGATTCGACTCTTGGTCGTAACGGTAGAGATTGAGGATTCCGTCCCGGTCCGAGGCGAAATGCACCTCCCCGCCGACCCACATCGGGTCGCGGTCCGTCCTGACGTGGTCGGTGATGCGCTGCGTGGTAGAGTTGCCGCGATCGAACAGGTAGAGATCCTGCGCCCACCCGCCTTGGTACCGCTTCCAAGTACGGAAGTCCCGGAACAGGGGCGAGTATGCCACGAAGCTGCCGTCCGGGGAAATCGCTCCGGCACCCGCAACAGGCATCTCGAGAGGCGTCGGGAGACCGCCTTCGAGCGGCACGGTGTAGAGCCTGCCGTCCTTCGCTCCCCAGTAGGCGCGGGACGAGCGGAACAGGACGGCGGTGCCGTCGGGCGTCCAGCCGTACACTTGGTGGTCGTAGCCCCAGCGTGGCGCGAGCGGCCCTCTTGCGGGATAGAACGTCAGCTGCCGGGGCTCGCCGCCAACGGACGGGATGACGTAGACTTGCTCGTCCCCGTCGTACTGACCGGTGAACGCGATCCACGCTCCGTCCGGCGAGAACTTCGGGAACAGTTCCAGTCCTGAATGAGCCGTCAGGCGAACCGCGCGGCCGCCCAGCGCCGGCACGGTCCAAAGGTCGCCGGCGTACGCGAAAGCGACTCTGTCGCCTTGGATATCGGGGAACCTGAGCAGCTTGGTCTGAGGGAACGAAACGCCTGCAGCGAGCAGCAGTGACAGGGCCAGACGGTTCCGCATGGTCGGATTGTAACAGTCGCATTAGGAGCTCGTTGCCTTGAATTCAGGCCCTTTCGTCACGGGCCCTCGACACGATGCGGACTCCCGGCGCCTCTGGGGAGCACCCGACACAGTAGGTACGGTACTCGTGCTGGTCGTTCATCCGTTTGGCGAGGTTCTGCATCTCGCCGAGCTGGTCGGAGCGGCGCGCGAATGGCTCTGCTCCCGTGATCCCATTCGCCACGGCGAGGCGCTCGGCGCTTGCGTCCGCGTTGACCCATCTTCCCTGCCGGGCCTAGCGCGGACCCTCCAGTTGGGCTTGCCCGGCGGCCGGGAGGCCGAACGGCCCGCCGTCATTCTCCCGGCTAGATGCGCAGGGGCCGTTACTGGCCGACCGGCCCGAAGCCATTTCCGGGACCTGCTTGGTCGATTGCGGGCGCCTTTGCGGCTTCAGGCCCTCGACGCTAGGAGTCCCGTCTCTGAGCGGAACCAGACGTCTACAGGTCCCCGTCGCAACCTCGAGAGAGGCTACTGGCAGACCGGAAGGAGTGAAGCTCCTCAAAAGGGCCTTCGTGGATGCGGAATTCCCACACGCCTGGCGGCCAATCGGTGCCTGCGAGGTCGCCTCGGATAAACATTTGGATATCATGCATTCCCTGCCGAGACTTGAAATGAGTGACGGTGCTGATGCGCAACTGCCTCACGTCTCGAAATCACACCTTCAAGTCCGATATCACTGATGTTTCCACACGCCGCGATACCGGCTCTCCGGATTGCTCCAATGCATCCAAATAGTCGACAATGAATTCCGTAGAGCATACGATATCTCCTCGGATCCCATATCCTCAAGTCACGTATACCAGCTGTTACATCCAACAGGCGGTACACTGGTTTACTAGGTCCGAGACTATCCGAAGCCAATGCGCTAGTTGACTCAATGTGTTTTCAGCAATCCCAAGCCTCTATTGCAAGATCAGAACCGGCAGGAGTGGGCAATAGCGAATTCGCCACACCGCCAAGACCGTCGCGGTTGGCCAGGTTCTATTTGCCTCGCAACGAAACCGTCGAATTCCAGCGTCAAGGAGCCGGCTCGTTGCTGCGGCTCCGCGGGAGCGGCTCGGCCCGCTCGACAGCTAGTGGCGAGCCTCGTCGGTCACCGCGTCAGCCCGGCCCGCGACGGTTCGTAGGGTGTACGTTCCCTCGCGGCGTGCCGGGCGTCCCTGTCCCGCCGCACCGCACATCCAAGCGACGGTGCGCGTCAATCCGAGCGACTGGCGAGCAGGACTCCCCGCGTGCCGCTCGTCCCGCTCGCTGAAGCATGTGCGCTATGCTTCTTGCGTACGACCCGTCTCGGATGCGCGGCTCGCGGCCGTCCGCCGGTCGACGACCGCGCGCGTCCCGGAATCATGGAGAACCCTATGTCTCGAATCGTCACTTTCGCCACAGGCCTCGTCCTGATCGCCGCTGCCGGTTGCTCTGGCCCCGGAGACCCGGACGCGGGGACGCCTGCGGCACCGGAGGAACCTCGGCACGTCAAGGTCTACTTCGAGAAGGGCATGTTCGGCGGCTGGCCCGCCAATCACGGGATCTGGAGCTGGGGGGACGAGATTCTCGTCGGCTTCGGGATGGGCTACTACAAGGATCAGGGCCTGAGCCATCACATCGACCGGGAGAAGCCGGAAATTCCGATGCTGGCCAGGAGCTTGGACGGCGGCGACAGCTGGACCCTCGAGGATCCGGGAGCCAACGGCTACCTCATTACCGAGGGCGGCTATCTGCACGGCGTAACGCGCCCGGGCGTGACGATTCCCCCGCTGCGCGACAGCGAGGGCGGCATCGACTTCAGCCACCCCGATCTAGCCCTCACGATTCGGACGAACAGCATCCACGCAGGAACCGGCCGCGTCTTCTACTCCTACGACCGGGGCCGTTCCTGGGATGGCCCCTTCCGGCTGCCGAACTTCGATTCCCCCGGAATCGCCCCTCGCACCGATTACATCGTCGACGGAAAGGACCTTTGCACGCTCTTCATCACTGCGGCCAAGTCGAATGGCAGAGAAGGGCGCCCGCTGTGCGTGCGCACAATCGACGGAGGCAAGACGTGGACTCGTGTCTCCTGGATTGGCCCGGAGCCGGAGGCGTTCTCCATCATGCCGGCATCGGTCCGCCTTTCCGAGACGGATATTCTCGTCACTGTGCGCATGCGCGACGAAACCAAGCGCTGGATCGGGACGTACCTCTCGACCGACAACGGTGCCTCGTGGGACTACCTGAACGAAGCTGTACCTGACACGGGCGTAGGCAACCCGCCCGCGATGATCAAGCTGCTGGACGGGCGGATCTGCCTCATCTACGGCTACAGGGCCGAACCGTACAGCATCCGTGCCACCCTTAGCGCTGACGGCGGGAGGACGTGGAGCGACCAAATCACGCTCCGGGACGACGGTGCCAGCCGAGACATCGGCTACGTGCGGGCAGTGCAGCGCCCAGACGGCAAGGTCGTGGCGGTCTACTACTTCACCGACGAGGCGTCGGGACCGGAGCGTTACATCGGCGCGACGATCTGGAGCCCCCCTCCGGCATAGCCGGCTCGCCGAACCTGCGACTGGAACGGAACTCTCGCAGGATCGTCTCTCGCACAGCCGCCAAACATTGCAAGGAGAGATACGGGCTGGCGTGCATCAAGGGAAATCAGTGTCTCCTCGGTAATTCCGCGAATTCGGCCGAAACAGTCGCTTGTCTTGTCGCCTATGCCAAGACGTGCTTGGATCGCACGTTGCATCGCGAGTCGAATGTTCGTTAGCCCCTTGCTCCATTCTTCCTTGCTTGGTTGGTAACTAAGCTGCTCAGGCCACTCCGTACAATTCATCGGAGCACCATCCAGAACAACGAGCACGATGCCTCCGAGGGACTTGCTTCGTGAAACAATCTGGGACAAACTAGTAGACTCCATCTAGATATATACAGCCTATGCCGAATGGTATGCCACCCAAATTGTTCTAGAATACTTCGGATAATTTCGATAAGAGGCCGCAGTTTCAGAAAGGTGTTCCATACACTTCTGATTCCGCATATCTCGACCGTAGGATGGGCTATGACCTGATGAGAGTAGTGTCAAGGCGACCGCATCGGAAGCATCATCCAAGTGTCCCTTGCTGAAGACAAAGACACCCATTCGTCGGCTCGTAGAGACCGAGATTGCGGCGCGAGGCAATGTCGGACCGCTCTCCTCATTCGCGGCACGCCACTTGACCAATCACGAAGCGTGTGAAATTTCCCCCGCGGACCACGGCCGTCCCGGAGCGGGCGACGGCGATGGATACGCCGGCCCGCCATGACAGGCCCATCGCAGCCAGCGGGAGGCTCGCGCGACTTCACCTCGCAGACCGGGCCAGCGTCCGGAGTGCAGCCTCTTCAGTCCGAGGCGTGCCCTCGCTAGGAATTCACGTCGAAGTAGATGCAGTCCGGGTGCTGGAAGACGAGCGCGCTGACGCTGGCCTCGGGATCCATCATCGACCCGTCCGTCAGCGTAACGCCGATGTCCTCTGGCCGCAGCAGTTGGAACAGCCCGAGCTGATCGTCCAGGTTCGGGCAGGCGGCGTACCCGAAGCTGTATCGTCGGCCGCGATACTTCGACTTCAGCCGGTCGGCCATCGTCAACCCAACAGGATCCGCGAATCCCCAGTCCTCGCGGATGCGCCGGTGCAGCCACTCCGCGCAGGCCTCGGCCGTCTCGATCGCCAGAGCCTGCACGGCGTGCGACTTCAGGTACTGCCCGGCGACGCGGTACGCTTCCGACCGCTCGCGGATACCCTCCCCCGCCGTGACGCACATCAGCGCGAGCGAGTCGCGATGACCGTTCGGCGAGACGATGTAGTCAGACAGGCTCAGCCCGTCGGCCCGGCGCTGGCGGGGGAAAGTGAATGCGTGCAGGAATGCCCCGCCCCTAGGCTCGTACAGCCGGACGACATTGCCGCGCCCCTCGGCGTCGACGAATCTCCACACGGCCCGCACCTTCATGAAGGCCTGCGCCTCGGCCATCATCTGTTCCATCCCATCCTTCAGCGCGAGCGCCTTCTCGTCGCGCCGGGCTACGGCCCTCCTGAAGTTGCCGCGGAATCCCATGTGGCGGGAGTAGAGCATGGCTGGGTTGATGTACCGCCAGAGATCGTTGAGATGGGGGATTTCGGCCACCCGCCGGACGCTGTACGGGGGCTGCAACGGGGGCACGTCGGCCCTCGCGCGGGTGCTGCGCGCCGCCGCCCCTTTTTCCCTGGCGGGATCCGGGCCGCCGGGCGTGTCGGCCAGTGGCGCATACTCCCGTCGCAGTGAGGGGCGGGCATCCGGGTCCATGACGCGGTCCAGCAGCGCCAGCCCGCTCATCGCGTCCTTCGCGTAGCAAGTGAGCTCGCCGTAAGCGGGCGCGATGCGCTTCCGGGTGAAGCCGGCGCTCAGGGCGGCCCCGCCAACGAGCAGTGGCACGCTGACGCCCGCGGCCCTAAGATCCTGGGCCGTGACGACCATCTGCTGCGCGCTCTTGACTAACAGGCCCGAGAGGCCGATCGCGTCGGGGCTGTGCTCGCGGCTGGCGCCGACCAGATCCTCCGGGGGCACCTTGATGCCGAGGTTGAGGACCTCGTAGCCGTTGTTGGACAGGATGATGTCCACTAGGTTCTTGCCGATGTCGTGGACATCGCCCTTGACAGTGGCAAGGATCACCTTGCCCTTGTTCACGCCCTCCAGCTTGCCCATGTGGGGCTCGAGATAGTCGACCGCCGCCTTCATCGACTCGGCCGACTGCAAGACCTCCGCCACGATGAGTTCGTTGCGGTTGAAGAGGCGGCCGACCTCCTTCATGCCGTCCATCAGAGGGCCGTTCACTATGGCAAGAGGACGCTGGCCGGCCTCCAGCTTTTCGTCGAGGTCCGCGAGCAGCCCCTCCTTTGTGCCCTCGACGATGTAGCGGGCGAGGCGCTCGTCGACGGGCAAGTCAGCCGTCTCAGGCCCGGTTCGGGCGACCGCTCCCCGGAAATGCTCGGTGACCTGCGCGATATGGCGCTGGTTGATCAGGACCCGCTGCTCCGGAGTCTGCTTCCGGTAGTCCACCGGAGCATCCGTGCCGGCCAAGGGGGAGTTGTACAGCAGCGCCTCGGCGAGTGTGCGCTCCTCGGGGGACATCGATGCGAAGCGCCGCAGCTTCTCGGTGTTGACGATGGCAAGGTCCAGACCGGCCTTGGTGGCGTGGTAGAGGAAGACCGCGTTGACGGCCTCGCGGGCTGCCGGCTGCAGTCCGAAGCTCACGTTGCTGATGCCGAGCACGGTCTTCGCGCGCGGCATCCTCTGTTTGATCAGGCGCAGGGACTCGATGGTCTCGACAGCGCTGCCGATGTAGCCGGCATCGCCCGTGCCGCACGGAAACACGAGAGGGTCGAAGACAATGTCGTGCTCCGCAATGCCCCACTTACCTGTCAGCAGGGCGTGCGCCCGCTCGGCTATTGCCAGCTTGCGCTCCCTCGTCACGGCCTGTGCCTGGCGGGGATCTTCGTCGATCGCGCCCACGATGACCGCGGTGCCGTAGCGTCGCACGAGCGGCGCGACGCGATTGATGCGCGCCTCGCCGTCTTCGAAATTGATCGAGTTGACGATCGCCTTGCCCTGGCAATAGGTCAGAGCCCGCTCGACTGCCGCCGGGTCGGTCGAGTCAATCATGATCGGGACCTTCACCTTGCGGATCAGCTGCGCGTAGAACGCGTCGATATCGGACAGCTCGTCGCGATCCGGGTTCTCGAGATTGACATCCAGAACCTGGGCGCCCCCCTTCACCTGGGCGCGACCGACCTCGGCCGCCTTCTCGTACTCTTGCCGGGAGATGAGACGCTTGAAGCGGCGCGAGCCGACTACGTTCGTGCGTTCGCCCACCAACAGGGGGCGGTTGTCGTCGGAGGCCTCGACGACCTCGATGCCGCTGAACACAGAGCGCCGCGCGGGCGAGTGCCCGCGCGGCGCGTGAGCCTCCGCCATCTGGGCAATGGCGCGGATGTGGTCCGGAGTCGTCCCGCAGCATCCACCCGCGATATTGAGCCAACCGTTGCGAGCGAAGCGCTCCAAGGCGGAAGCCAGCGAATCCGGGGACTCGCCGTACCGGCCGTCTTCGTCCGGCAGGCCCGCGTTGGGATAGCAGGAGACGAGCGGCGCGGCCGTCTCGTGGATCGTGCGCAAGTGGTCGGCCATGAACTCCGGGCCCGTCGCGCAGTTCAGGCCGATCGCCAAGAGGTCGGCGTGCTCCAGGGACACGACCAAGGCCTCGGCGGACTGGCCCGCCAGCATCGTCCCCATCGGCTCGACCGTCCCCGAAACGATCACCGGCAGCCTCGAGCCGAACTCCCGCAGCGCGCGCTCGATTCCGATCAGGGCCGCCTTGACGTTGCGCGTGTCTTGGCAGGTCTCCAGAATCAGCAGGTCGGCATGCTCGGCTAGCGCGAGAGCCTGCTGGCGGTACGAGGCGACGAGCTCCTTGTAGGTGACGCCGCCGGTAACGGAGATGGACTTGGTCGACGGGCCCATGGCCCCTGCGACGAAGATCGGCCGGCCCGGCCTGGAATACGCGGCGGCGGCCTCCCGAGCGAGGCGGCCGGCCTCGGAGTTGATTCGCTCGACGCTGTCCCGGAGGCCGTACTCGGAGAGAACGATGTCAATCGCCCCGAACGTGTTGGTCTCGATGATGTCGGCGCCGGCAGCGCAATAGCCTTCGTGGATTCCCCGCACCACGTCCGGCCGGGTGAGCACGACGTTCTCGTTGCAGCCTTCCAGCGCAGGCCCGCCGAAGTCCGCGGCAGTAAGGCCGGCGTCCTGCAAGGCCGTGCCCATCGCGCCGTCCAAGACGAGAATGCGCTCGTCCAGCGCCTCGCTCAGGAGTCGAGTTCGCTCCCTTCCGGACTGCATAATCTTTGCGCTCACCATGCCGCTTGGCGTCTGCCCTGCACCTTCAATTATGGAGTAGCTCAGCGCGGATCGGGTTCGGTGGCGCGATGTAGCCGGAGACTAGCGGAGGGCGAGCCGCCCGCCGAGCAGGCGCCTGATCGCTTCGCGGTCTTCCGGCCCAAGGTGCGCGAAGTCGCCGGCGGCGTTCCGGCCCTCAAGAATCTCGGCGAGGCGTCGCTGGACGTAGACGCGCACGCGCCGCGGCAGCCGGGCGTAGGAAGCGGAGCGAATCAGGAAGCTGCAGCGACGCCGGAACAGCCTAGTGCCCAAGTGGAGTTCGCGCAGCGGGTCGTCCGCTCCCTCGACCGAACGGCTGCGCTGGAATTCCTCGGCGAACACCGAGTCCCCTTCCACCGGCCCATCCAGCGGGGCCTCTCCGACAAGAAGGAGGTCCCGCACGAGCTGCTCGGCGGGCCTCTCGATGCGCCTCCTGACCGAGGCGAGCAGGGATTCGGACGGGCGGCCGAATAGCCGCTCCATCTCTTGTTGGTATGCGAGCGCGTTGCGCGCCTCGGCACCGGCCCTTGCGAGCGAGTTATGCACGCGAGTCTGGTGGGCCAGCACCAAGTGTGCCACCACGTCGCTGTGCGGCACCAAGTACCTGCGCGGGTCGAAGAGGGAGGCCGGCGGCCGCTCGAGCCGGCCGGCGGCCCACTCGCCATGGCTCCGCTCCGGACCGAAGGAATTGCCCCGGTGAGGCATCGGCACGTTCCCGGTCACGAACCAACCGCCCCAGCGCCGCGTAATCGGCGTGGCGTGGTCTACGTTTACGGTCCCGTGCGCGAAATGCGGCAGGCCGTCCTCACCGGGAAAGACCGAGCGCGTGAGATGCCCGGGAACGCCGAGCGTCCGCGGGCTCTCGTGGCACTGCAGGCAGGCACCGTCATCTGCCACGAGCCTCGGACGCTCCGCTCGACGCTGAGGCAGCGAGTAGAAGGCCGCCGTGCCGCCCGCCACGGCCGTCGAGATCTCGAGAAAGGGGCCTCCGGGGACCCATCCCACATACGTCTCGTCGTTGAAATAGATCGCCCGGGGGTTCCCCGGGTTGATCAGCCGGAATTGCGCGCTAGTCTTCGAGAACACCAGCACCTGGGACGAGACCGGAACGTCGAGCGCCGACAAGACTGCCGGAAGGTATCCCCACCGGGGATCGAACGAGAGCCGGACCTCCCCGGCGGCCAGGCGCCGGTCAAGCGCGGCCACCGGATCGCTCGGGGATCCCAGCGCCGACCCCGCGAGAATCGAAACCACCAAGCACCTGACGAGCATTGCTAGGCACAGCGAGGCAGGAACGTGACCGACCTCCCGCGACGGTATGGACCAGCGGGGAGTACGGTGCCGTTCTCAATGCGAGACACCATCGTAGCACGGCCTCCGGTCGGACCTCATCGGGTGCCGGCTTGCCGCACAGGCGTGGTCTATGAACGTGAAGCTTCAGGTCTCCTCGACTTCCACGAATTGACGGTTCTCAGGGGAATAGACACACGCCATACCGTAGATATCGCTCTGGTATATATGGACCTATATCTAATCATTTCAACACTGCATATAGTGAATCTATGTTGATCACAAATAAGGCTAGAGTGAGGATAGCATCCAGCTTCGTATGATTATTCTACCAAGACTCGGAACGTATATCATGACATTACTCTGAAGTATCCTTCCTCGGAATGGTCGAGCATCAGCCCGAGCAATGCCCGGCCGAGATAGTGGCAGTACTGTGCGCACCCCGTCTTGCTGCTTGACGAGCCGCTGTGCCGAGCAGCACCAGGCGACCGCGCGCGGATGTCGCTTCGGCACATGTGCTGGGCGGAGATTGGAGTGCGTTGGCATAGATTCGCCGGCCGGGGCCTCGGTCAGGACGCGAGGGGAGGTCCCGGGTCGGATGGAGGGAACTTCCGAGCGTGCGGTCAGCGGCTGCGCTCTCGTCGGGACGATCAGGCATCGGAGGCGCGAGCCGACCAACCCTGCGTTTGTCATACTGACACTGCGATGCCTTGCTCTCGGCGCGACTTCACTAAATCCGCCCTCCTAGCCGCTGGCGCGACCGCCTTCCACGCCGGCCGGGCAGCCGACGCACCGCCCAACGTGCTGTTCGTGACGGTCGACCAGATGCGTGGCGATTGCATCGGCGCGGTCGGCCATCCCAATGTCCGCACGCCGAGCCTCGACCGCATGGCGAGAGAGGGCCTGCTCTTCCGCAACGGGTTCTCGAGCGGCCCGGTCTGCGTGCCGAGCCGAAAGTCATGCTTCGCAGGCCAGCACCCGCACGAGCACGGGTCCCTGACGAACCGAGACGGCGACAAGCTGGCATGGCAGGGCTCGATGCTGGATCATTTCGCGCGGCGCGGCTACCGCACCGGGTGGGTGGGCAAGAACCACACCTACGCCCCGGAGGCCGTGAACGAGTGCGACTACGCCGACATCCGAGACCGCGAGCCGTTCCGGCGCTACAACGGGTACGTCCCGCCGCACTGGCACTCGTCGGTCTACTGGCCCGAAGAGGACTGCTATCCGCACATCAACACCGAGTCGGCGATCAATTTCCTCGCCGGAGCCGGGGGGGACCCGTTCTTTCTCCATGTCAGCTACTTCGATCCGCATCCGCCCTACATGGCCCCTTCGCGCTACGCGGCCAGGTACAACTCCGGGGACATGGTCCTCCCCGAGCGCGTCGATCCGGCGGCGCTCTGCGCGCGGCTCGAGCGGTACCACCGCGCGATGGGCTTCGGAGAACTCGACCGCGAGGACATGGGGGAGACCATGCGCTACTACTACGCGCAAGTCGAGTGGGGTGTCGACCGCCCCGTCGGGCGACTGCTGCGGGCGCTCGAGGACCACGGCCTTGCCGAGAACACTTTCGTGGTTCTCACGGCGGACCACGGCGACTTCATGGGCGACTACGGCATGGTCCGCAAGGGCATGTTCCTCTATGACTCGCTGCTGCAGGTGCCTATGATCTGGTGGGCTCCCGGCCGGATCTCACCGGGCACCCGCACCGACGCGCTCGCGGCCTCGGCGGACCTGTTCCCCACCCTGGCCGAGCTTACGGGCGCGAAGCGCCCGCCCGAGGCCTCGGGCGCGTCATTGGCCGGAACCTTGCTGAGCGGCGACCCGGGACGCGAAGAACTGTTCACCTCGGCGGCGTACGGGGATCTCGCGCCCGACGTGCTGCCGCCGGTTCTGGCTCCCGACGACCCCGACGCCAGACCGCGCCACACGCAGGTGCTGTCGCCTTCGATGCGCCCCATGCACCGCACCAAGATGGTGCGGACGCGGGAGTGGAAGCTGATTCTGAACGAGACGGAGCCGCCAGAGCTGTACAGGCTCGCGGACAGCCGCCCGCGCGAACGCCAGAACCTTGCCGAATCCGCCGAGCACGCCGGCGTGCGCAAGGGACTCGAAGCCCAGCTGGACAGGTGGTGGGTCTGGTAGGCCCGCTGCCGAATTAACGCCCGCGCCCGCTTCCCGCGAGCGGACGGAGGCCCGCCGGGCCGCAGAGCGCCACGCCGGTTTCCCGGAGGGCGGTCAGCAGGTTGTACATCAGCGCGTAGACCACCTGCTCGGTCAGCCCGCGCCGTCCGGGCAGGCGAAAGCCCGCCGGCAGCTCCGTCGCCATGGAAACGCGCAGCCGATCGCGCGCCAGCTCGTTCCCGTCGTAGCAGTTGGCCAGAACCAGCGGCGTCTGCAGAACGACTCCCGACACCGAATCGACGTAGAACTGGCAGCGCGAGAACCAGCCGACGTTGGCCGGGTCGCTCGCGTCGAACAGCAGCAACGAGCCGTTCAGTTCCTTGGCCGTCACTTCGAGGCTGACTCTTCTGCGCTCGACCGCGATGGTGCAGGAGTACCCGGCCTGCTGCACGAGCTGCTGCAGCGTGCCGTTATCGGGATCTAGCGCGACCAGCTGCTGCTCACCCGCTTGGAGGTAACGCATGCTCTCTCCCCAACCATTATCGCCCCTAAGGGGGAACGGCCCCGGCGGAGCTTGCCAGGACCAACGCTTGAATCAGTCCGTCCGTGGTGTAGAAGGAAGCCTCGGCCGCTACAGACAGGCCCAAGTCACGCGCCGTGGCAGACGTGACCGGCCCGATCGAAGCGAGCTTAGATTTCCGGAGCCTCTCGACCGGCACCAGCTTCGCGAGGTTCCGCAGGGTCGATGAACTCGTCGCAGTCACCCAATCGGGCGGACGGGGGGCGCCCCAAGCGGCGGCGGCGGCACCCATCGAGTCTCGCGGCAGCACCGTACGGTACACCGGTACCACATCGACCCGGGCACCCATCCCGGCAAGCCGGACAGGAAGCACGTCGCGCGCTTCCTCCGCCCGAGGAATCAGGACCCTACTGCCGCGCACTCCCCGCGACTCGAACTCCGCTACCAGAGACTCGGCGACGAACTCCTCCGGCACCACGTTGGCACGGAGTCGAAGCGAGCGCAGGCGCTGCGCAGTGGCCGGACCGATCGCGCATATGCCGCGCGGCAAGTCGCGCAAGTCGCGCGACGCTGCGTCCAGACGGGCGAGGAACCGGTCGACGCCGTTGACGCTGGTGAACACCAACCAGTCGTAGCCAGGCAGGTCGCGAAGTGCCCGGTCTGCCGGCCCCCAGTCGGAAGGCGGCTCGAATTCGATCGTGGGAACCGAGATGACATGGGCGCCCAAGCGACGCAGCTCGCCGCAGAATTCCGCCGACTGCGCGGAAGCGCGCGTCACAGCGACCGACTGGCCACGAAGCGGGAGCCTGTCGAACCAGTCGATCTCCTCGCGCAGCATGACGATCTCTCCGATCACGACCAACGCGGGCGGCTTCAGTCCCTCTCGCCGCACGGCGTCGGGAAGGGCCTCCAGCGTGCCGGACACCACTCTCTGGTCGCCTCGCGTGACCCAGCGCAGGGCCGCAGCCGGCGTGGACGGGGCGAGACCCGCGCCGGTCAGCCGCCGGGCGATCTCGGCGATCGACACCAGCCCCATGAACACAACGAGTGTGTGGCCGGCCGCGAGCAAGCGCCAGTCGATGCAGTCCACGTCGTGCCCGGTCACGAAAGTCACGGCTTGGGTGAAGTCCCGGTGGGTTAGCGGCATGCCCGCGTAGGCCGCGGCACCCAAGGCCGACGTGACGCCGGGAACGACCTCAAACTGGACTCCGGCCCGGGCCAGCGCCTGGGCCTCCTCGCCGCCACGTCCGAAAACGTACGGGTCGCCGCCCTTGAGACGCACTACCGCTTTGCCGTCCAAGGCCGCGGCAACCATCACGCCGTTGATCTCGTCTTGGGTGCAGGCCTGCTCGGCCCGCTTCTTGCCTACGTAACGCCGATCCGCGTCCGGACGACCGAACGACAGGACCTCGGCCGACGTGAGATTGTCGAAGAGGATCAGGTCGGCCGCTCGCAGCAACTCCCGGGCGCGCAGCGTGAGGAGGTCGGGGTCGCCGGGCCCCGCACCCACGAGGTAGACCGTTCCGGGCTGCGCGCGAACGGGCTGTCGGGTATCCTGCAATGCCTCCGAGTATAGGACGCCAGCCGGGCGCACCGTCGAAGACCGGCGGCTCGACCCGGAACCGCGCCGGCCAGCCTCGCCTCGGGTACCGCTCGGCCAGCCGTAGCATACTTGGCTACTGGTCCACTGGCGGCGCCGGAGGGCCGCCGGGCCGCGGTCCGAGAGCGTTCTGACGTGCCGGCGAGACTCTCTGTCGTGATCCCCGTGTACAACGAGGGAGGCACGCTGCGCGAGATTGTTCGGCGCGTGCAAGCCGTCGAAATCGACAAGGAAGTCCTGATCATCGACGATGCCTCGACTGACGGCTCGTTGCATGTCGCCATGGAACTGCAGGGCGAGTACGACAACGTGAGGGTGTACGGCCAGCCCCGCAACCTAGGCAAGGGGCGCGCCCTTCGGGCGGGCTTCGCCCATGCGACCGGGGACTTCGTCATCGTGCAGGACGCCGACCTGGAGTACGACCCGACGGACTATCCGAGGCTGCTGAACCCCCTGCTCGAAGGCAAGGCCGACGTCGTGTACGGCTCGCGCTTTCTAACCGCCAGCGAGCACCGCGTGCTGTACTTCAGGCACTACCTCGGCAACCGCTTCCTGACCTTGCTGTCAAACTTTGCCACGGACCTCAACCTCACCGACATGGAGTCGTGCTACAAGGTCTTCCGTCGCGACCTGCTGCAGTCGATCATCCTTGAGGAGGACCGCTTCGGCTTCGAGCCGGAAGTGACGGCCAAGGTCGCCAAGGCAGGCGCGCGCGTCTACGAGGTCGGCATCTCGTATCACGGCCGCACCTACGCGGAAGGCAAGAAAATCCGCCCGCGCGACGGGTGGTGGGCGCTCTGGTGCATCGCGAAGTACTTCGTGAAGCCGCTGCGGAGGGCCTGACGGGACGAGGCCCGGCTCGAGGATGGACGCATCGATCCCCGAAGCGCTCGACGATCTAGCCGGGGTGCTCGGCGGCGGGCTCCTCGCGGTCCTCGGGGCCGTGCTGCTTGGACGCACGGCTCTCGCCCGCCTGCCCTTCACGCACGGGAAGCTGACCCGAGCCGAAACCTGGATCCTGTCCTACGGAATCGGCGCGGCCGTGCTGAGCGCCGCCGTCTTCGCGCTGTGCGCCCTCGGGTGGGTCTACGACGCGACGGTGCTCCTGCTCGCCGCTGCGGTCGCCGGGTGCTGGCTGCAATGGGGGCGGAGGCCATCGCCCTACAGGGCAAGCGCCGGCGGCGGCCGTGCGGAATGGTGTCTGGTCCTAGTGCCCGTCGCGGCCTACGGAGCGCTGTACCTAGTCCACACGCTGGCCCCGGAGACGCGCTCGGACGCCCTGGGCTATCACCTCGGACTCGTCCAGAGGTACTACCGAGCGCACGGGTTCGTGCCGATCACGACCAGCGTCTACGCGCACATCTCCCAAGGGGCCGAGATGCTGTACCTGCTCGCGTACGCGATTGGCAGGGAGTCCGCCGCCAAGATCGTGCATTTCTCGTTCCTCGCCGCGACAGTCGGGGGAGTGCTATGCCTCGCTCGCAGGTTCGGCTGCGCGCTCGCGGGGGCGTTCGCTGGGGTGGTCGTGTTCACTTGCCCGGTCGTGATTCCGGATGCGACGTCCGCGTACAACGACTGCGCCCTAGCGTTTTCCTTGCTGCTCACCTTTTATCTGCTAGCGATCTGGTGGAGCGACAGGGAGAACGGCTGGCTCATCTTGCTGGGACTGCTGATCGGCTTCTGCTTCTCTGTCAAGTACACGGGCGTCGTCTCCGGCGCGGCTGCGATCGCGGCGGCAGGCTCCCTGCTAGCGAGACACCGGGAGTGGAAGCCAGCGGCCAAGGCGCTGGCGCTGTGCGGGGCGACGGCCGCCGTCATGGGCCTGCCTTGGTTGCTCAAGAGCGCCCTGCTGACGGGGAATCCGCTTGCGCCTTTCTTCAACGATTGGTTCAGGAACCCCTACATCAGCGTCGAATGGGAAGCGGCCTACGCCTTCGCGATGAAGTCCTACCAAGGGGGGCCTTTCGACCGCTGGGAGCAGCTTCTGTCAGCCCCGTTCGAGTTGGTGCTGGGCGAGCGCTACTCGGGATCGCTGGGGTGGACGCTCGCCCTCGCGCCGTTCGCCCTTCTGGCTTGGCGGCGGCCCTTCGGAAGGGCCCTTCTGGCCGCGTCGCTGACATGCGCCCTGCCCTGGTTCCTGAACGCCGGCGCCCGGTTCCTGATACCGAGCGTGATGTTCGGGGCGCTCGCGCTCGGGCTGGCACTGGAATCCTTGCCCCGGCGCCAAGCCCTCGCCGCGGCCACCACGGTGCTGGCCTTTCAGTGCGTGACGTCCTGGCCGGCGCACCGTTCGTTTTGGTACTACTCCGGGCTCTGGAGCGTGAACGGGTTCCCTTGGAGGGCGGCGCTGCGAATCGAGCCGCAGATGTGGCACCTAGCCCGCAACGTCGAGTTCTACCTGCTTGCGGACAGACTGAACCAGCTGGGCGGCCCGGAGACACGCGTTCTGAGCCTGTTCAACCTGCCCGAGGCGTATTTTCGAGCGGAGCTGCTAGTCTCCTACCAAGGACTCGAGAACCAGGACCTGGCAGACGCGCTCCTGGCCCCGCTCGATCCCGCCACCAGGCCCGACTACCTGCTGCAGGCCTCGTGGAAGCCGCAGCCCCTGCTCGGGCTGCGAATCCGTCAGGTTCGAGCCCAGAGGGCTCGCGTATGGTCCGTGTCGGAGCTCCGGCTGCTGCGTAGCGGGGAGCCGCTCCAACTGCCCGGCGAGGCCGTAGCGTCCTCATTCCCGCATCCCTGGCACGCGCTGCGGCCGTTCGACGGCGATGTCTTCACCACGTGGAACTCCAGAGAGCCTCCCGCTCCCGGCATGTTTCTCCAAGTTCAGTTCGGCACGCCCCTCGTGACGGACGGCATGGAGCTGGTCCACCCACGCGCCTCGGCTCGCTCCCAATCAGCCCTTGACATCGACGGCCTGCAGTCCCACGGAGAATGGATCCGGCTAGAGGCAGTCCACGCGGGACCCGTTCATCGGCCCGCCAGCGCAGTCAGCGGAGCCGCCTCCGCCGCCGCAAGGCTGCGCGAAGCCCGCATCGCGTACGTGGCGCTCAACTTGCACCCGAGCGATCCCTACTATCCGCAAGCCCTGGCGATCGCCAGTGACCCGAGCCGGTGGGGCCTGCGGCGCGTCTTCGTGGACCGCACGGCCGTGCTATTGAAGGTCCTGCCGGAGAACGAATGAGATCACGGCTCGGAGAGCAAATCCGTCTCGCGCAGTGAATCACCGGCGGACTCGGTCCGACTCGAATCGGTGACCGCCCATGGCGAGCCCGGAGGACTCTCGCGCGTGTTCGCCGACACACGCTGTACTTGCGAGGGACACCGCGGGTCGGAGGCTGGTTTCGCTCGCAGCGCAGCCAGATCATCCCGGATGTCGCCAGCGACTTCTCTTGCCTCCAGTGCAGCCTGCGGATTCAATCCAAGTTCGACCCAAGCGCCGTGACGAGTGGAAGAAGGACTTCCTGTGCGCCGTAACCTTCTATTGTCTCGAGCATTGGCATTGGTCCTAGGCTAGTCGAGAATGCATTCAGTAGTACCACTGCATCGGACAAGAGTGCCGCATTCTCGAGAATCACCCTGAGGGAATTCTCAATATCGCGCTTACATTTCTCTACATCGACCCGGCCGAAATGCGAGTCGTACTGAATCCAGCATTCGTGAATTCGACTCTCGCCTGAAACTGCTCTAGCATGCCCTTGGCGGGACAGCGAGCCGAACCCGAGCGTTCTGGATCCTACCCTCCCCTCAGATCGTAACAGAGGAGGCGCGGTCCCGATGGTGGGTCGATGGACCGGGAATTCTGGCTCACGTAGAGCAATCCGCGCCTCACTACCGGTGGACTCCAAGTCTCGCGTGCGAGAAAGAGCCGCGCCCGTTCAAGGACCTTCGGTCCCGCAGGGGACAGGTCCAGCCACAGCAGGTGCCCGTGCTCGCCCAGCGCCAAGAACCTCCCATCCACCTTCAATAGGTTGCCTCGATACGGACTCCCGTAGATCGTTCGCGTTTCGCCTTGCAGCCGGACCGTCTCCTGCCATTCGAGAGCCTGGCTCCACACGGTCTCGCCGTCCGAGGCCCGCACGCAGGCGAGCTTCGCGTCCGGCTCGTTGCGGCCGGAAAAAGCATAGAAGTATCCGTCATCATGCACCGCCGTGGTCCAGTGCAGGTCGAAATCCGGGTTCTGCCACAGCTTCCGAAAGCTGCCGTCCGGCTCGATCGCCAAGAATGCCGCGCCGGTGCGATAGGTGGCGGACACCAGAACCCTGTTGCCGACGACCACCGGGCAGGACGCGTTCACCGATTCGTAGCTGCGGCTGCGCCAAGGAAACCGGAATGACAGGCTGCCCTTCGCCGGGTCTACGGCGATCAGACCGCCCGCAGGGGGGTTGCTTTCCCCGCCGGCCAAAACGAAAACCCGCCGCTGGCCGTGGATCTCGGCCAGTACAGGCGTCGCGTAGCTAGCGCCCCAACGGTCGCCCACGCCCCATAGCATACGCCCGCTGAGCTTGTCGAAGGCCGCGACCTCGGGTCCGCCCGGCGCGCCTACGTTCAGAATCAGGCTATCCCCGTCGATGAGGGGCGTGGTTGCGGTCCCGAAGAAGTCCTGCGGCACGGCGAACTCTTCTGCGATGTCCCGGCGCCACACGAGTTGCCCGGTCCTCAACAGCAGGCAGTGCAGCCTTCCTTGCGCGCCGTAGGTATAGACATGGTCGCCGTCGATGACTGGGCTGGCCCGTGGGCCGTTGCTGTAGCCGTAGCGGTCTTCAAAGTCCGTCGGGTAGCGGAAGGTCCAGTACGACTCTCCTGTCTCCGGATGCAGGCACTCGACCACCACTTCCGAGCCCGACCGGTGCAGGTATACCAAGTACTCGCCCTTGATCGACGGCGAGCTATATCCCGTGCCCTTGGCCAGCTCCCAGACGAGCCGCGGCCCGCCGGGCCCGAACATCCCAAGCAAGCCGGTCTCTCGGGAAACGGGCTCGCCCCGGGACCCCAGAAACGCGGGCCAGTCCTCGCTGACCGCGGATTCGGCCAAGGGTCGCGGCGCGCGGTGGTAGGTGACGTCGGAATGCGGACGAGGTTCCGCGGGCGCCCTCGCCGCAGCCGGAGCCGAATTCGGCGGTTTGGGATCCTCGAAGTCCGCGGCGGCTTGCAGCAAGCAGGCCGCGAGCAGGCTGGCAGGGAGAGCTGGTTTCAAGGCGCGATTCTCGCACAGCGCCGGCCGAGGTGCGACCGTTCGCAGGACGCGTGTCGCGACAACGAAGCGAGGGGCCGGAGCGGGCAGGCTTCCCTGCCGTGCCCGACCGCTCAGCCTCGCCCGACGAGCGGCATAGTCGTCGCCATCACGGTCATCGAGAGAACGTTCGCGTCCAGGGGCAGGTTCGCCATGTAGAGCACGGCTCGGGCCACGTGGTCGGCGTCCATGGTGGGTTCGGGAGCCACCGACAGGTCTGCCTGGAGCACTCCGCTCGCCATCCGCGCGGTCATCGCGGTCGCGGCGTTGCCGATGTCGATCTGCCCGCAGGCCACGCCGTAGGCGCGACCGTCCAACGCGACGGACTTGGTCAGGCCGGTGACGGCATGCTTGGTCGCGGTGTACGCGGCCGATAACGGCCGGGGGGTCTGAGCCGAGACCGAGCCGTTGTTGATGATCCGGCCTCCCAGCGGACGCTGGCGCTTCATGACCCGCAGAGCTTCCCGAGTGCAGAGGAACATCCCCGTCAGGTTCACATCGACCACGCCCTGCCACTGCTCGAGCGTCAGATCTTCCAGCGCTACCGGCGGCACGTTGCCGCCCGCGTTGTTGAACAGCACGTCGAGTCGCCCGAATCGGCCCGCAATCCTCTCGAACGCAGCCTGCACGGCACGCTCGTCCGTCACGTCGCAGGGAATCGCCAGGACGCGGTTCCGGGCCCGGGAAATCGCGACCGTTTCTTCGAGATAGGCTCCGCGACGTCCCAGCAGGACTACGGAGTATCCGTCTTCCAGCAGAGCCAGTGCGGTCTGGCGCCCAACGCCGCTGCCGGCCCCTGTGACCGCCGCTACGCGAGACGATTCACCGTGCATTTCTCCGTTACCTCCGATTCAACGAGAATACTGGGAATTGGCACGCGCAGCCATGCGGGATCCCGAAGGACGGCGCCAGTGACGCTCGCAGCCTGCCTGCCTGGTCCCGAAGCGGCTTGCGTCCAGTGCGATACTCGCCCCAGAAACCCCGCGAAGGAGGGAACGAAACCGATGCGCGCTGTGCTTGCAGCCGGACTCCTGTTGCTGTCGCCAGCGGTGGGACCCGCCACTGGCTCTGAAATCCGCCGCGAGTCGCTCCCGACGCAACTGGTGACCGCGGGAGCGGTCGAGTACGCGGTCCTGCTCCCGGCCGCCTACCGTTCCGACAGCGAGCCCCTGCCGTTGCTGCTCCTGCTCCACGGCGCGGGAGGCGACCGCGAGCAGCTCGCGAGATTCCAGCCGCAGATCAGCGAGATGTGGGCATCGAAGACCCTTCCTCCGATGGTCATCGCGGCACCGTCCGTCGCGACCGGCTCGATCTACATGGACAGCTACGACGGTAAGGAGCGCTGGGAGACGTTCATCATGAGCGAGCTCCTGCCACACCTCAGAAAGACGTATCGCGTCAGCTCGGACCGCAAGAAGACGATGGTGACCGGCACCTCGATGGGCGGATTCGGCAGCCTGCGCCTGGGCCTGAAGTACCCCGAGACGTTCGGAGCCCTGGCGGCCATGGAACCAGGCGCCTGGCCCGGCCTGACGTGGGGCCAAGTCCCGGACCGCAACAAGATACGAAGTCCGGAGTCCATCGCCAGCCTCTTCGGTGAGCCATTCGACCACGAGCGGTTCAACCGCGAGAACCCCGCCTCGATCATCGAGAGCAGACCGTCTCGCCTGGCGGACTCGGCCATCTACATCGAGGTCGGGGACGAGGACGGCCTCGGCTTCGCGGAAGGCGTGGACTTCCTGCACCGACTGCTATGGCGCCACCGCCTGCGGCACGAATACCGCCTGGTCCGATGGGCGGATCACGTCGGAAGCACGGTCATGGAGCGCTCGCGCGACCGCTTCGGCTTCCTTGCCCGCTACCTGGCACAGCCGACCCCTGCGGAGCCGGCGGTCGAGCGATACCGCGAGCGCATGGCGGCAAGGCATCGCGCGCAAGGATTCGAGCCGTTCGGGTACTGGCCGAATTCGACCCTCCGGGCCTACGACATCCAGAACGGAGCGCTGAACGAACGGCGGGCCCTTCGCGATTCCGAGGAGTTGCGCAAGGAGCGCGGCATCGTCCGGATCGCCGACGTCCCGTACGGTGCGATCCACGGCGTCGATAAGGCGCGACAGAGCTTGGACATCTACATGCGGGAAGGGCTGCGCGAAGCCCCGGCCGTACTTTACGTTCACGGCGGGGGCTGGGTCCGAGGGGACAAGCGCAGGGCCCTGTTCAAGGCGACCGGACTGGTTCCGCGAGGCTATCTCCTCGCTTCGATGAACTACCGGTTCCGACCCGCAGCGAGCTTGGAAGAGATGGCGCAGGACGTGGCGAACGCGGCGTCCTGGTTGAAACGGCACGCCGCCAAGTACGGCGGCGACGGCTCGATGATCGTGCTGTTGGGGCACTCGGCCGGGGCGCACCTGGTGGCCGTCGTCGGCACGAACGAGAAATTCATGAGCGCGGCAGGAGCGTCCCTGTCCGATCTCAGCGGGGTCGTCGCGATCGATACAGCGATGTTGAATGTGCCGCTGCTCATGAAGAACGCGACTCAGACCCATCGCAACGCTTTCGGGAGCGATCCCGCTGCCTGGATGCCGGTATCCCCCTGGCATCACGTCGAGAAGGGAAAGGACATCCCTCCCCTCCTGATGTTCGTGTCGGACGGACGGTCCGCCTTGCACGAGCAAGCGATGCCAATGAGAGCCCGACTGGAGGCGGCCGGCGTTGACGCGGTAGTCCACGAGGCGAAGGGGCGACGGCACGGCCCGCTCGACATCTACCTAGGCATTGAGGGCGACGAGAGCACGCGCGTGCTGGTGGAGTTCCTCGCCCGCCATGCGGGGCCGACGGGGACAACGGGGCGCTGACACCGCGCTGCGTTCGCAGCATCCGTCTGGCCGATGGCCGGGCGGGCTGGAGACCCTTGCCACTCCGGCGGACGGTACCATTCGGACCGCAACGCCAAGTCGCAGGCCGGAACCGACCCGCAACTCGTAGCGGGCCGGGCGCGGCAAGGGCAACCCGGGCGGGTTGAGCACGCATTCACCGGAATGAAAGGCGACCAAGCCATCGCAGGCCGGGGAGCGGGCCTGCCGTGGGGGCTGCCGCTCGTCGGCGCAGCGGCTGCGGAGTGACCGAGAGGCGCATCCCTAACCGGAATCGGGCCCGCGGCGCAGCGACTCCTGCTGTAAAATGCCGGGCATGGACGGGCTGACACGTCGCAGGCTCGGCGCCGGAGCCGCGCTCGCAGCGACGGCCGTGTCGTACAGCAGGATACTCGGCGCGAACGACGTCGCGGGCATCGGCATCATCGGCCTAGGCAACATCTCGAAGGGGCACATCGGGGAGTACACGGAGCGGGCCGACTCCCGGGTCTCCGCAGTCTGCGACATTTACGCCCCCCGTCTGGACGCCGGCGTGTCCCAGACCGGGGCCAAGGGCTACAGGCGCTACCGGGACCTTCTCGCCGACGCGGACGTGGACGCGGTAATCATCTGCACCCCGGACCACTGGCATGCGCCGATGGCGATTGACGCTATGCAGGCCGGCAAGGACGTGGATGTCGAGAAGCCCATGAGCCTGACCGTGGCCCAAGCCAGGGAGATGGTCCGCGTCGCCAAGGAAACCAACCGCATCCTCGCCGTAGACAGCGAGCACATCGCGCACGGCATCTGGGAGCCGGCCCGCCGGGCCGTCGCGGCGGGCCTGCTGGGGAAGATTCTCTGGAGCCAGACCAGCCGGAGCCGGAACACCCGCAACCCTCCGTTCCACTACGTGATTGACCGGACGGCCAGCCCCGCCAACCTGGACTGGGACGCGTTCCTGGGGAGCGCCCCGAAGCGACCGTTCTCGCGGGAGAGATTCTTCCGCTGGCGGCGCTACCGCGACTACTCGGGCGGCATCGCGACAGACCTCTACTACCACCACGTGACGCCCCTCATCCACGTGCTCGGCAGGGAGTTCCCGGTCCGCGCCGTTTCGGCCGGCGGGCTATACGGCACGCCCGACGCAGTCATGGAGGTTCCGGACGTCCTCGTCATCTCGCTCGACTTCCCGTCCAGGCACACCGTCGTGTGCGGGGGTTCGCTGCGAAACAGCGTCGAGCTGCCGATCATCGTGCGCGGGCACGAGGCCAACATTCACTTCGAGGGCAACCACCTGCGGCCGAGATCCCTGCGCCTGGTTCCCGAGGAGCCATTCATCGACGGCTTCAGGGAGCGGGTCGCCGCATCCGGCCTGGACGCGATGGGCACGTGGGCCGAGGAGAGGCTCCCTGTCCGGCCGACGAACATCCATGGCATGAGCGAGCGCCGCAAGCGACAAATGGTCGCGATGCTTCTGGCCGAGCCGCGCTGGCGCGAGCGGTATGAGAGCGACGCACGCTCGCGCCCCGGAGTCGCCGTTCCGGGCGATGCGCGCGACGCCTATCTGCAGGCGCTGTTCGAGCAACGCGCCGAGACCCTGGCCGTGAAGCCGACGCTGCGCATCGAGGCACTCCGGACCGAGTCGTTCCGGCACTACTTCCTAGAGGCCATCCGCACGCGCAAGCCGGCTCCGCTGGACGGCGAGCTCGGGTACCGCTCGCAGGTCGCGGTCAGCCTAGGCGTGGAAGCCCACCGCCGGAACAAGGCCATGGCCTTCGACCTTGAAACGGAGCAGGTGCGCGAGCTATGAAGCAGGCTGCCCTCGCAATCGTGCTCGCGGCCGGCGCGCAGGCGGCCGAGCCGGGCTTCAAGCCTCTCTTCGACGGCACCACTCTGAATGGCTGGTCCGTCGCGCGACGGGAGGGCGGCACCGGTTCTTGGACAGTCTCCGGCTCCGTCCTCGCCGTCAGCGGGCGGCCCGGAATGCTCGTCTCCGACCGCGAGTTCGGGGACTTAGACCTGCGCCTCCAGTGGGCGGTCGAGCCGCTAGGCAACAGCGGCGTGTTCTACCGCTACGCCGGGGACGGCAACCCCGCCGGCTCCGCCGTCGAGTGCCAGATCGCCGACAACGCCCGAACGGCATCGCAGCGGGATCCGAAGCGCCGAGCCGGGGCGGCGTACGGGCGCTACGCTCCCGACGCGGGCGCGGCCAGGCCGCCGGGCGAATGGAACGATTTGCGGATTCTTGTTCGAGGATCCGTCGCCCGGCACTGGCTCAACGGCCGATTGGTGGTCGAGTTCGACTTTGCGAGCGACGACTTCCGCCGACGCGCCGCAGCCGCCAAGAAAGGCACGGGCCTCAGCCAGGCTCGCAGCGGGCGCATCGCCCTTCAGGACCACAACAGCACCGTGAGCTTCAGGAACGTGAGAATCCGGCGGCTGGACTAGAACCGCCCGCCGGTCGCGCCGGGCCGGAAGAACGCTCCCGACCAGATGCCCGCCGCACCAGAGAGGCACTGAGCTATTCTGGGGGGATGCTGCTCGCGAGAAGGCAATTGCTGTTCCTAGCCGCGGCGGGCCCGCTCGCGCTGATCCGGAAGCCGCGCCTGCAAGCGGCCGAGATCGAGTTCCGCGACGTGGAAGCGCAGTCGCGCGAGTTCATGCGCTGGCACGCCGAGATCCGGCTAACCCCGCCGCAGGAGCGCGTCAAGAAGGCGGCCCTGGGAGCGATCCCCGCGCCCTGCTGCTCTGACAACAGCGCCTACACCTGCTGCTGCCCCTGCAACATCTCCCGTACGGTTTGGGGCCTGAGCCAGTATATGATCGCCAAGCAGGACGCGACGGCCGAGCAGGTGCGTTCCAAGGTGCGGGAGTGGATCGAGTTCATCAACCCGCGCGGCTTCAGCGGGGATTCCTGCTACACGGGCGGCTGCCCGCGCCCCTTCAAGGAAGGCGGCTGCGGGGGCATGAAGGCAAGCGAACTGGTGCTGTAAGGCAACCGGGTCATCCGTCGGGCACAATCCGGTAGAGTCTAGAGCATTCCATGGCGCATCCGAAACCCACCGACAAGCAGTGGCTCATCTGCTTCGTCGCGGCTCTCGGCTTCGCGTTCGACATTTACGAGCTGCTCATGCTGCCGCTGATCGTGCGGCCGGCGCTGCTGGAGCTGGCGGACGTGCGCCCCGGCACGCCCGAGTTCAACCAGTGGGTGGGCCTGCTGTTCTTCGTACCGGCCGTGTTCGGCGGCGTGTTCGGACTATTGGGCGGCTGGCTGACCGACCGGCTCGGCCGACGGTCGGTGCTCGTCTGGAGCATCCTGCTGTACGGCTTCTCGGCCTGCGCCGCGGGCTTCGCGACCAATCTGTGGGCGCTGCTGTTCTTCCGCTGCACCACCTTCATCGGAGTCGCGGTGGAATTCGTGGCGGCGATCGCTTGGCTCGCCGAACTCTTCCCCGAGGCCAAGAGGCGCGAAGCCGTCCTGGGCTGGACCCAGGCCTTCAGCTCGGTCGGAGGCCTGATGGTGACGGGCGCCTACTACCTGGCCAACACGCACGGCGAGCGGCTGCCGGAAATCTACGGCGGGCACGAAGCATGGCGCTACACCCTGATTTCCGGGCTCATCCCAGCGATCCCGCTCATGGTCATTCGGCCATTCCTGCCGGAATCCCCGCTCTGGGCGGAGAAGAAGAAGAAGGGGCTGCTCCAGCGCCCGAGCGTCCTGGAGCTGTTCCAGCCGCGGCTGTTCCGCACCACTGTCGTCACGACTGTCATCGTGGCCTGCAGCTACGGGGCCGCCTTCGGAGCCATCCAGCACGTGCCGCGAATCGTGCCCGGCCTAGTGCCCGACCTCGACCGCCCCGCTCAGGAGGGGGTGATTGCCGGCGTCCAGGCTGTGCAGGAGGTCGGAGGCGTGGCGGGCCGACTCCTGCTCGCCGTGCTGGTAGTGGTGGTCGCGTCCCGCCGGAACATGCTACGAGCGTTTCAGCTTTGCGGCATCGTGGTTTTCCCGTTCGTATTCTTCTACGCCGCTACCAGCAACCTAGAAATGCTGCGCGTCGGGATCTTCCTAGCCGGCCTCGTCACCGTAGCGCAATTCAGCTTCTGGGGGAACTACCTGCCTCGCGTCTACCCGACCCGCCTGCGCGGCACGGGCGAGGCCTTCGCCGCAAACATCGGCGGGCGGATGCTCGGGACGTTCGCGGCGATGGTGACGACCACGATCGCGAACTACGCTCCGGGCGCCGACCAGTTCCTGCAGCTGGCGTCCGCCGCCGGCATCGTTGGCACGGCGACCTACGCGATCGGCCTGGCCGCCAGCTTCTGGCTCCCCGAGCCCGGGCAAGCGGACCTCCCCGACTAGCGTCGACGCGGCGGAGCCGAGCGCCCCTCGACCTGCTGCGCTTGCGGCTCGCAGGCACCCGTGGCTCGCCAGGTCGACCGGGGTGATCCCGGCGAAGAGTGGCCGATCGTCCCAAGTCCGGGGGATCTAGGGAGATTTCCTCCTGGGCGCGGCCTGCCCCTTCCACTCGTCTAGGTGAGTGTTCTTCCAGAGCGGGATTCTCATGCGGTAGGCCGCCCTCGCGATCGCGTGGGCGGCGACCGGCGCGGTCACCAGCAGGAACACCACGGTCAGGATCGACAGCCAGACCGTCACGATGTCCCCGAGGTGCAGGGCCACGGCGATGAAGACCAGCCCCGCGCCGAGCGTGCCCGCCTTCGTCGATGCGTGCATGCGAATGATCACGTCCGGCATGCGCAGGATACCCAGGCTCGCGACGAACAGGAAGAACCCGCCCGTCACGAGCACGGCGGCGACGACCCAGTCGGCCAGCGTCGATTCGGGCGGCATGATCAGCTCCCCCCTCCTCCGGGCGGCCCGCTCTCCGGGCCGATCTGGGGGGTGCGCCGGTCCGCATACCAGGCGAATGCGACCGTCGCCAGGAACGCCACGAGGGCCAGCGCGACCGCGACGTCAACGAACTCCCGCCGGCGACTAGCCACCGCGAACAGGCCCGCGAGCGCTACCGAGAGCGTCGTGATCAGGTCGGCCGACACCACGCGGTCCGGCAAGGACGGCCCCTTGACCAGGCGCACGAAGGCCAGCACCATCCCCAGCAGGGTCAGGCCCGCCGTCACGCCGGTGGCCCATGCCACGACCGCCGAGTGCTGAGCCAGGCCGATCACTGCATCGCCTCCCGCACGCGGCGCTCGAATCCGGACTTGATCTTCTGCCGCGCCCGGTCCGGATCGTCGACGAACATAACATGCACATATAGGGTTCGCTCGTCCGGGCTCACGTCCAGGCTCAGCGACCCCGGCGTCAGGGAGATCAGGTTCGCCAACACCGTGATCTGCGCCGGATCGTCGATGTCGAGGGGCACCGCGAGGATCGCCGGCCGCGACCGATGCACCGGCGTAAGCACTTCCCAAGCCACCTGAATGCTCGAGATGGCAAGTTCCCAGAGAAAGTAGAACCCGAGGTTCGCCATGCGAACCACGCTTCCGAAGTAACCGGTCCTGCCGAACATCGGGCTGGCGACGCTCAGCGCCCCGAAGCCGATCAGGAACCCAGCCACGAAGTTGGCGGACGTGAAGCCGCCCCAGAGGGCGCACCAGCCCACCGCGAGCAGCAGGTTGAAGCGGAACAGGCCCGTCACCGCGCCGCTCCGTTCCCGGCGGAGCGCCCCGCCGACCCGACCGGACCGCCGGCCTCTCCCAGCACGGCCTCCACGTACGCGCTCGGGTCCAGCAGCTCCGAGGCGGCGCGCTCGGCGAGCTCGTAGAACGGCCGCACGTAGAGGCCGATCGCCAGGGTGATCGCCGCCAGGCCCGCGACAGGGCCCAGCAGGAGTCGGCGTCTAGCCGGTGGCAGCGGCGCGGGCGGCACGAGGTGGCCCGGAAGGGGCTTCCAGAAGGCATTGAGCCAGATCTTGGTCATCGAATAAGCCGTGAGCAGTCCTACCCCGAGGGCCGTCGCCGCGATCGCGTACTGGCCGGCCTCGATGGAAGCGCGGACGAGCAGGAACTTCGCCCAAAAGCCCGACAGCGGGGGGAAGCCTGCCAGCGAGAACGCCGGCACGAAGAACAGGGCGGCCAAGAGCGGCTTGTCCCGGTAGAGGCCCCCCAGCCTGCTCAGATCGGACGCCCCGCCCAAGCGCCGCACGGCTCCGGCGACGAAAAAAAGGTTCGCCTTCACCACGATGTGGTGGATCACGTAGAAGATGCCGCCGAGCAGCCCCAGCGGGGTCAGCAGGGCCAGCCCGAGGATCATGTACCCGATCTGGCTCACGATGTGGAAGGAGAGGATGCGCCGCAGGTGCTCGTGCGAGGCTGCGCCCAGCACGCCCGTCACCATGGTGAAGCCGGCGACCCAGAGCAGGATCTGGTGGGTGAAGCCCGCGTCGCCGACGAACACGAGGGTGAAGAGCCGCATGAGGGCGTACACGCCGACCTTGGTGAGCAGCCCCGAGAAGACCGCCGAGACCGTGACCTTCGGGGTGTGGTAGCTGGCGGGCAGCCAGAAGAAGAGCGGGAAGACGGCGGACTTGAGGCCGAACGCCACGATGAAGATCAAGGCGATCACCGTGACCAGCCCCTGGTTGGCCAGCTCCGGCACGCGCAGGTGCAAGTCGGCCATGTTGAGAGTGCCGACCAAGCCGTAGAGCAGGCCGATACCGGTGAGCAGCAGCGTGGTCGCGATCAGGCTGAGCGCCGCGTAGCGCACCGCGCCGTCGAGCTGTGCCCTAGTGCCGCCGACCACCAGCAGGCCGATCGAGGAGATCAGCATCACCTCGAACCAGACGTATAGATTGAACAGATCCCCGGCCAGAAACGCCCCGCACACGCCGGCCAGCAGCGCGTGCAGCAGCGGATGGAAGGACCGCGACAGGACGGCGGAGCCTACATCCTCGAAGGAGTACACCACCGCCGCGACGCCGACCACGGCCGTGACCGCCACCATCGCGGCGCTGAGGTGGTCCGCCACCAAGGTGATCCCGAACGGGGCCGGCCAGCCGCCGGCCTGCGCCGAGAAGACGCCCTCCCGCCAGACCGTCGTCAGCAGGGCGGCCGCGAGGCCGAGCAAGCCGAGGACGGAACACAAGCTCATGGCGCGCTGGCGGCGCGGGTCGCCGCCGGCGCTCCCGGTGACGACCGCGGCGATCAGAGGCAGCACGATCGGGCCGAATAGGAGCCAGCTCACGGAAGATCCCCCGCCCCGCCTGACGGCGGGGGCCGCCGCGGCTCGGCCGCGCGCATCGCGTCGGTGTCGACCGTCTCCAGCCGCTGGTAGGCGCGATAGGCCAGCACCAGCGCGAACGTGAGCACGCTGAACGAGATCACAATGGCCGTGAGGATGAGGGCCTGGGCCACCGCGTCCGATCCGCCCGGGGCCGGTCGGCTCGCGCCCTCCGGCACGAGCGAGGGCATCGCGATGGTGATGCCGCCGCTGACGAAGATCAAGAGGTTGGCCGCATGGGAGATCAAGGCCAGCCCCAGCACGAACCGCACCAGGTTGCGGCTCAGCATCAGGTAGACGCTCGACGCCATCAACACGCCCACCAGCACGGCCACAAGTTGCTGCATCGCGAATGCCTCCGCACGCTCGCCGGTCGCGAGTCAGGCGCTCACTTCTCTTCCTTGATGCCGAGGACGAACGTTAGCACCGCGCCGACGACGACGAGGTAGACGCCGACGTCGAACAGCAGAGGCGAGCCGACCTTGATGCCGCTGACGGTCACCCAGGAGGAGGTTAGGAACGGCGAGTCCCCGCCGGCGGCCGCCACGAAGCCCGAGGCGATCGCCAGGCCCAGGCCGACAGCCCCGATCCGGCTGGGATCGGCTCGCAGCACCTTCCGCAGCGCCGCCGATCCGGCCACGAACGCATGCAGCGAGAAAGCGATCGACGCGATCAGGCCGCCGACGAACCCGCCGCCCGGCTCGTTGTGGCCCCGCATCAGCATGAACACGGAGAACACCAGAATCAGCGCGACGAGAATTCGCGTCGTCTCGCGGAGCACCAGCGTGTTCACGGCCGGCCCTCCGCCCGCGCCGCGGCCCGTCGTGCCGGGCGGATCGCGCGCCAGCGGATCAGGGCGAAGCCCGCCATCGACGCCACCGCCAGGACGGTGATCTCGCCGAGCGTGTCGAGCCCGCGGAAGTCGACGAGAATCACGTTGACGACGTTCCGCCCGAAGCCCTCGGGCAGGGCCGTCCGCTCGAAGTACGCCGTCAGGTCCCGGCTCTTCGGCTCCGCCAGCACGGCCAGCAGCACGAGCGTGATCGCAAGCCCTACCGTGACGGCGACGATGCCGTCGCGCCAGCGCCCGGTCCAAGTCTGACGCACCTCGCCCCGGAAATCGGGCAGCTTGAGCAGCACCATGGCGACGATCACCACGACCAGCGTCTCGACCATCAGCTGCGTCAGGGCGACATCCGGTGCGCCGTACAGGGCGAACACGAGGGCCGCGCCCGTCCCGACGACGCCGAGAGCGCAAATCGCCAGCAGGCGCGAGCGCGCCCGGATCGTGACGAGCGCCGACGCCGCGATCATGGCCGCCAGCGTCCACTCGACCGCGCTGGCGCCGGGCAGGCCCGTCGGCCACGAGGCCACCCCCTTTACGGCGATCGCCGCGGCGAGGCCGACGCCGAGCGTGCCGAACACGACGAGGATGTAGCGGCGGTGGGTGCCGCACTGGACCCAGCGCGTGTGCCACGCCGCAAGGCGGGCGATGCCTGCCATGGAGGCGTCGTACGATCGGTCCCCGGTGACGGGAATCAGCGCGAGCGCCCGTCCCAGGCCCGCGAGCAGCGCTGCGCGCCGCCAGTACACGATCACCCCGACGGCGAGAGTCGCGGCGGACAGCAGGACCTCGGGCTTCATGCCGGGCCAGAGGTGGGGATGGAATTCCAAGCCCCGGCCCGCGACCGCGGAGGCCGCCGGCAGCAGCAGGGAGTCGAAGGCAGCGGGTGCCCACAGGCCGCCGATCAACGCGCAAGCGCCCAACGTCAGTGAGCCGACCCACAGCGGCCAGCGTCCCTCGCGCGGCTCGCGCCGGGCCGTCTCGCGCCGCCCGGCGAAAGGGAACGCGCCCACCAGCAGGGCGACCGTGACGATCATAGCGCTGGCGAGAAACACGGCCGCCACGGCCCAGAGCCCCGCCGGCGAGTCGAGCGCGGTCGAGTACAGCATCTCCTTGCCGAGGAAGCCTAGGAACGGCGGCGCGCCGGCCATCGAGAGGGACGCCAAGGCGGACGCCGCGAACGTCAGGGGCATCGCCCTCCCCAGGCCGCCGAGCGCGCGCAGGTCGCGCGTGCCCGTCGCGCGGTCGATCGTGCCGGCCGCCATGAACAGCGCCGCCTTGTAGAGCGCGTGAACAAAGACCGCAGTGACCGCCGCGAGCGCCCCCGGCGCGAAGCCGTCGCCGGGCGGAAGCCCGATGAACATCACGCAGGTGCCGAGGGCCATGACCGTCGAATAGGCCAAGACCTGCTTGAGGTCGGTTCGCGTCAGCGCCACGGCCGCCGAGTAGACCGCCGTGAAGGCCCCGACACCCGTCAGGACCGCGGCCCACTCCGCGGTCCCGCCGAGAATGGGGCTGACCCGCGCCAAGAGGAACACGCCGGCCTTCACCATGGTTGCCGAGTGGAGGTAGGCGGACACGGGGGTCGGCGCCGCCATCGCGTTCGGCAGCCAGAAATGGAACGGGAACTGCGCCGACTTCGTGAACGCCCCGGCCAGCACCAGCGCCAGGATCGCGGCGTAGCTGGGGTGATCGGCCAAGCCCGCGCCGGCCAGCATCTCGCGCAGGCTGTAGGTCCCCGCCGCCTCGCCCAAGAGGACGAAGCCCGCCAGCATAGCCAGCGCGCCCGCGCCAGTCACGAGCAGCCCCTGCAGGGCCGCGCGGCGCGCCGTCGCCTCCTCGTGCGAGTAACCGATCAGCAGGAACGAGGTGACCGCGGTCAGCTCCCAGAAGACGAACAGGCCGACTAGATTGTCGGACAGCACGAGGCCGAGCATCGCGAGCATGAACGAGACAAGGAATGCCGTGAAGCGGCCCACATGCGCCTGCCCTCGCATGTACTCGCTCGCGTAGAGCAGGATGAAGCTGCCGATGCCCGTGATCAGGAGCGCGAAGAGCAGCGCGAGGCCGTCGACGTGGAATCCTAGAGCGATACCCTGCTGGGGCAGCCACCGGACCTCCCAATAGAGGGACGCCCCGCCCGCGACTTGCGGGACCATCGTGCAGAACCAGGCAAACAGCGCAACCGGGATCGCGACAACCGCGCGGGCGTAGGCCGGAACCTTCGCCCCTGACGTGCCGCCGGTCATTGTTCGCTTCCCATCGCGGTCGGCTGGAAGCGACCTAGAGCGGATCAGGAACTTTCAAGCTAGCACTTCGGGCGCGATTGCGTCCCGCAACGGGCGCACGGGCCGTACGGATGCCGCCCGCTCCAGGAACGCCGCGACTATAATGTGGGCGTGAGGCCGATGCGGGCGGCGTTCGTGGTCCTTGCGGCGACGGGCACTGCCTGCCTGCCGGTCGCGACGGGCGCCGACATCCCGGAGGGCGTCCGCGAGTACTGGGCCTTCCGGCCGCCCGCGCGGGCACCGGCGCCGACGGCGGGCTCGCCTTGGGCGCGGACGGCATTGGACGCCCTCGTCTGGGCGGGCCTGCAGTCCGGCGGACTCGGCCCGTCGCCCGAAGCGGCGCCGGAGCGCCTGCTCCGCCGCGTGTGCCTGGACCTGACCGGCCTGCCGCCCGCTCCGGCCCAGGCCGCCGCCTTCCTAGAGGACCCGTCGTCGCTCGCCTACGAGCGGCTGGTCGACTCCCTGCTCGCCTCCCCGCACTACGGCGAGCGCTGGGCGCAGAAGTGGCTCGACGTGGTCCGCTTCGCCGACACCGACGGCTTCGAGCGCGACGGCTATCGGGAGCACGGCTGGCGGTATCGCGACTACGTGGTGCGATCCTTCAACGAGGACAAGCCGTTCAACCGTTTCGTGCGGGAGCAGGTGGCGGGCGACGAGCTCTACCCGGGCGACGAGTCCGCGCTGCTAGCCACGGGCTTCCACGGGGCGGGCCCACGCCACGTCACGTCCGGGAACCAGGACAAGGCAGAGGCGCGCCAAGAGGTCGTCACGGAGATGGCGCTGGGCGTGGGACAGGCGATGCTCGGACTGACCGTGCAGTGCGCCCGCTGCCACGACCACAAGTTCGACCCGATCACGCAGGAGGACTACTACCGGCTGGAGGCGTTCTTCGGCGCGACCGAACTCAAGGACGTCCCGATCGCGACCGTGGACGAGACCGAAGCGTACGAAGCGTCGGTCAAGGAGCACGAGGCCCTGCTCAAGCCCATCCAGGACCGGCTGAAGGCCATCGAAGCCCCCTTCAACGAGCGGGTCCGGGCCCGCAAGCGCGCCGCCTTGGAGCCGCGGCATGCGAAGGCTTTGGAGGTCTCCGAAGACCGCCGGGACGAGGAGCAGGCCCGGCTCGCCAAGGAGGCCGACTCGCAGGTCAAGCCGGTCTGGTACGAGATCGTACCGCTCATGCCCCCCGCTGTCAGGGACCGCCGGGCGGCCCTCCGCCAGCGGATGCACGAGCTGGAGCTGCGCAAGCCCCCGCCGCCGCGGGCCGCGTTCGCGGTAGAGAACATGGACGAGGCGCCCGGGACGTTCATCCTGGGCGGAGGCGACTACCGCCGCAAGGGCGATCCCGTCACGCCCGGGTTCCCAGCGGTCCTGGGCTCGCTCGGCGTTGACGTGCCTGACGGACCTTCGGGTCGGCGAGCGGCTCTGGCGATGTGGCTGACCGATGATAGGCACCCTCTTACCGCCCGCGTCATGGCCAACCGCATCTGGGAGTACCGCATGGGACGCGGGCTCGTGTCCGACCCGAACAACTTCGGCCTGCTGGGCGGTCTTCCGACGCACCCGGCCCTGCTCGACGAGCTGGGGGCGCGGTTCGTCCGCGAGGGATGGAGCGTCAAGGCCATGGACCGAGCCATCGCTCTCTCGAGCGCCTACCGCCAGTCCGCGGCGGTCGACCCAGCCAAGGCCGCGGCGGACCCCGATAACTCCCGGTACTGGCGAGCCCACCGCCGCCGCCTCTCCGGCGAGGCGATCCGGGACAGCGCCCTCGCGGCGTCGGGACGGCTCAACCGCTCCGTCGGCGGCAGGCCGGTCCGGATCCCGATCGAGCAGGAGGTCTACGACCTGATCTTCACCGAGGCGGAGCCGGACAACCTCTGGCCCGTGACTCCCGACCTGGCGCAGCACGACCGGCGCAGCCTGTACCTGCTGAACAAGCGCACCGTGCGGCTGCCCTTCCTCGCCAACTTCGACCAGCCCGACACGATGACCTCTTGCTCGGTACGGCAGACCTCTACGCACGCCCTGCAGTCGCTGAGCCTGCTCAACAGCGACCTCATGCAGGACCAGTCCCGGACCCTCGCCCGGCGACTGCGCCGCGACTGCGCCAGCAGCGGCGCGGCCTGCCTAGTGCCCCGGGCGTACGAGCTGACGCTCGCGCGGCGGCCCACGGCGGAGGAGGAGCGGCTGGCGAGTGCGTTCCTCGCGTCGCGGCCCGAAGGGCTCCGCGACTTCTCCCTCGCCCTGCTGAACCGCAATGAATTCGTGTACCGGCCCTAACCCTGGCGGCATCCCCCGCGCCCTCTCCCGACGGGACCTTCTCTTCGGCGCCGCCAACGGCTTCGGCGCGATCGCCCTGCAGCACCTCCTCTCCGGAACTTGCTCCGCGGATCAGGCGCAGAATCCCCTGCGACGCAAGGAGCCGCACTTCGAGGCCAGCGCCGAGGCGGTCATCTTCATCTTCAACGTCGGCGCGCCGAGCTCGATGGACACGTTCGACCCCAAGCCCCTGCTCGGCGAGCGCGCCGGCGAGGCGATGCCGGAGAGCTTCGGCACGGTGGGCGGTCAGTTCACGGACGGCAGCAACCCGATCCTCCCCTGCCCGTGGGAATTCCAGCGTCACGGAGAGAGCGGGATGCCCGTGTCCGAGCTGTTTCCCAACGTCGCCCGGCACGTCGACGACATCTGCTTCGTGCGGTCGTTCACCACGAATAGCGTGGTGCATGCCCCGGCGATGTACGAAGTGCATAACGGCCGCTTGTTCGCGACGCATCCCAGCATCGGCTCGTGGGTCACCTACGGTCTCGGATCGGTCACCGAGAACCTGCCGGCCTACGTGGTGATGCCCCAGCCGGAGGGCACGCCGGAAGGGGGCACGTCCTGCTGGAGCCAGGGCTTCCTGCCGTCGGTCTTCCAAGGCACGCTGCTGCGGCCGGGGCCGCACCCGATTCTCCACCTCAAGCCGCCCGAGGGGATGACCGTCGAGCGCCAGCGAGCGATGCTGGATCTGCTCCAATCGATGAACGAGGCCGACGCCGGGGACTTCGACAGCGAAATGCAGGCCCGCGTCGCGGCCTACGAGCTGGCCTTCCGCATGCAGTCGCACGCGCCCGAAGCGGTCGACCTGTCGCAGGAGGCGCTGGCAACCAAGCGGGCGTACGGGCTGGATCAGGAGCGCACGCGGGAATTCGGCACGCGGCTGCTGCTCGCTCGCAGGCTGGTCGAGCGAGGCGTCCGGTTCATCCAGATTTACTCTGGCGGCGGACCGCTCAGCATGCAGTGGGACGCGCACAAGCATCTCAAGGCGAATCACGAGAAGATGGCCGGCCACAGCGACCAGCCGGTGGCGGCACTGCTCGACGACCTCAAGCAGCGCGGCCTGCTCGGCAGGACGCTCGTGATCTGGGGAGCCGAGTTCGGCCGCCTGCCGACCTCGGAGAGCGGCAACGGCCGGGACCACAACCCCCACGGCTTCACCATGTGGTTCGCCGGCGGCGGGGTCCGCGGAGGCCAGGCCATCGGCGGAACCGACGAGTTCGGGTTGCGGGCGGTCGACAGGCCGTTCGCCATGCGCGACTTCCACGCCACGATCCTGCATGCCCTGGGTCTCGACCAGGACCGGCTGTGGTACCTGCACAACGGCCGCCACGAGAAGCTCACCGACTTCGGCGGGTCGGTTATCTCGGACATGTTCGCGTGACCAGCGCTCTCGCCCGCGCTCTGTCCGCGCTCGCGTTGGCCGGGTGCTCCGCGGATCCGGAGCGGCCGCCCAATATCGTCGTGCTGCTGTGCGACAACCTGGGCTACGGGGACACGGAGCCGTTCGGGTCCACCCTCCACCGCACGCCGCACCTCGAGCGCATGGCCCGCGAGGGCCGCCGCCTGACCCACTTCTACGCGAGTGCAGGCGTCTGCACGCCGTCGAGGGCGAGCTTCATGACGGGCTGCTACGCGCAGCGCGTCGGGCTGCACAGGACGCCGCGGGACGGTCACGTGCTGCGGCCGGTCTCGCCCTACGGGCTCGACGCCGGCGAGACCACGGTCGCGGAGCTGCTCCGGGCGCGCGGGTACGCGACCGCGATGATCGGCAAGTGGCACCTAGGAGACCAGCCGGCCTTCCTGCCGACCAGGCACGGCTTCGATTCGTACTTCGGGATTCCCTACAGCGACGACATGACGCAGCGGCGCGGGCGGGCCTCCGAGCGCTTCGAAAGCGACCGATGGCCGCCGCTGCCCCTGATGGAGGGCGAGCGCGTCGTCGAGGCTCCCGCGGACCGGAACCTCCTTACCAAGCGCTACACGGAGCGCGCGCTCGGATATATAGAGACGAACCGGGACCGCCCGTTCTTCCTGTTCCTGTCGCACGCGATGCCGGGCAGCGAGCGAGTCCCGTTCGCCAGCGACGGCTTTCGCGGGAATAGCCGCAACGGGGCGTGGGGCGACGCCGTGGAGGAACTCGACTGGTCGACCGGCCAGATCCTCGGCAAGCTGGAAGAGACCGGTCTCGACCGCGGCACGCTGGTGCTTTGGACCTCCGACAACGGCGCCCCGCTGGCGGCGGATCCGGCCAGCCGAGCGCGAGGCAGCAACCGTCCGCTGCACGGGCGCGGCTATACCACCGCGGAGGGGGCTTTTCGCGTTCCCGCGATCGCGTGGTGGCCGGGCACCATCCTGGCTGGCACGGAGAGCGACGAGCTCATCAGCCTGATCGACATGCTGCCGACGTTCGCCGCGCTGTCCGGCACGCAGGTTCCGGAGGGCCGCGAAATTGACGGGCTTGACGTGACCGACGCGCTGATCGGCCGGGGCCGGGCCCGCTCCCCGCGCCGGGATCTCTACTACTACCACGAGGACACCCTCCACGCGGTCCGCTCAGGGCCGTGGAAGCTGTTCCTGCCGCTGCAGCGGCCCGGCACGCGCCATCCCCATTTCCCGGACGGAGACCTTGGCCGACCCCTGCTGTTCAACCTGGCGGATGACCCCGGCAGCGAGAGCGACCTAGCCAGCAGCCGGCCCGAGGTGGTCGAGCACCTGATGACGGTTGCGGAGCGGGCTCGGGCGGTGCTCGGAGACGGCGAGGCGCGAGGCAGCGGCCAGCGGCCTCCGGGCAGGGTGGATTCCCCGCGACCCGCGGTGCTCACCCCGTAGGCCCGCCCTCGGGGAAAGGGGGCGGCCGGCTCCGGCCATACTGTTGCGAGAGCCGTCCCGGCCCGGCGGCGAACCCATGCAGCATTCCCACGCAATCCACGCGGCAATCGCGCTTGCCCTCCGCTTCCTCGCGGGTCGGCCGTTGCAGCGAGCCGGAGCAGCATGCCTGGCCCTCGCCCTAGCCCGGATAATTCATGAGTAGCCCGGAGGGCCATAGTCCGGTCCCTCCGCCCGGGCCGTGAGGGCCCACGGTCCAGCGTGATCCTCACTCCTAGGAGTGCCCTGCGATCCCCGGCGGCAGCCCCGGCCCGGTCCGATTGAGATCCAAGTTTATACGCTGAAATTGTTTTCATCCGGTAGGTTATAATGAATGCATGGTCGCATCCGCAGGCTCCCAAGGCGTTCCGTTCCGCAATCCGCGCCGTCGCCCCGTCGCCGTCCGCTTCGATCACGAGCGCAGCAGCTCCGACGGCGGCGCTGTCCCGGTCGAGGCCGCCGACCGCGCTCCCGGCCTCACCGCGGCGTTCGCCGGCTGCCTGCGCGACCGGCGCCAGCCCTCCAAGGTCTCCAAGGTGCTCCACTCCCTCGCCGACAGGCTCCGCCAGCGCGTCCACGGCCTCGCCCGCGGCTAGGAGGACTGCCACGACGCCGGGCGCCTCGGCGGCGACCCCGTGTTCAAGCTGCCGCTCGGGCGCGACCCCTGGCAGGGTCGCGACCTGCCGTCCCGGCCCACCCTGTCGCGCTTCGAGAACGCCGTCACCGCGGACGCGCCGAGCGCGCTGTCCGCGGTGCCGGCCCGCTGCGTCGTGCGGCGCCGGCACGAGCGGCGCCCCGAGACCAGCATCGTCGAGCCGGACTTCGACCCGGCCTGCGAGCCGACGCACGGGGGCCGGCAGCTGGCGCTGTGCAACGGCTTCTACGACACGCATTGCTACTTGTCGCTGGCGGGCGCGGTGCGCTTCGACGACGAGCGCGAGCGGCATCTCGCGGCGGCGCTGCTGCGCTCGGGCACGGCCGCGGAGGGCTTGCTGCCGCTGCTGGAGCGCTTGCTGCCGCTGCTGCGGGAATTCTTCCCGCGGACGACGCTGCGCCTGCGCCTGGACGCGGGCCTCCAAGGGGACGAGCTGCCGGCCTATGGCGAGCGCGAGGGCCTGGAGTGCGTGGCGTGCCTGCAGAAGAACGCGGTGCCGGAGCGGCGCGCGGCCCCGTTGCGGGCGGCCGTCGAGGCCCGGCGCGCGCCCGGCGGCACCCCGGGCACGGACCCCGGCGGGGCAGCGGGGGACCTCGTTCTACGCCTCGGCGCCGTTGTGCAACCCGAGCCGCGTGGCGCTGCTGACAGGGCGGATGCCGATCCGCATTCACGGCGACGGCAGGAACAGGTGGGCCGACGTGCCCGACAGCGAAGTCACGCTCGCCGAAACGCTCAAGGGCCCGGCTACTCCACGGCGTACGTGGGCAAGTGGAGCCTCAGCGCCCGGTTCGACTACCGGGGAGCGCATCCCAACGACCAAGGCTTCGACTACTTCTTCGGACTGGTCGGCAGCAACGACGCTCCGCTACGGGAAGGCTTCGAGCGGACCTATGAGAACATCCGGAACTCGACCAGCGCGGACTTCCCGATCACCCTCTACCGCCAGCGCGCGGCGATCGAAACTCCCGCCCACCAGCCGACGCTAACCAAGCGCTACACCGAGGAATCGGTCCGGTGGATCCGCGAGCAAGGCGACTCGCCGTTCTTCCTGTTCCCTGCAAACAGCATGCCGCACGTGCCCCTTTTCCGCTCGCCGGAATTCGAGGACCGCAGCAGCGCCGGCATGTACGGCGACGTGATCGAGGAACTCGACTGGTCCGTGGGAGCAATCACCAGGGCCCTGGAGGATTTGGGCGTCGCGGGGGACACCGTGGTTTGGTTCAGCAGCGACAACGGACCGATCTCGGCGGATCGTCCGGCCACCTCAGGGACGGCAAGATCACGTCGTGGGAGGGCGGCTTCCGCGTCCCCGCGATCTTCTGGTGGCCTGGCCGCGTCCGCCCGGCGGTCATCGACGGGATCGACGTCAACGTCGCCCTGCTGGCCACCGTCTCGTCGATTGCGGGCGCACCGCTGCCGGAGACCTCCGGGCTTGACTCGCTCGACCTCTCGCCGACGCTCTTGAGCGGAGAGCCGAGCGCCCGGACTGAATGGTTCTACTACGGCCAGCCGGGCAACCTCTGGGCCGCCCGCGTCGGGAGTCACAAGCTGGACTTCGAGTCGTGGGAGTCCCTGGGCACCGAGAGGCAGATCGGGTGGCGCGGATACGCCAATAACCGGAAGCATGATCATCCCCTCCTGTTCGACCTCAGCACGGATGCGGGCGAGCGCTGGGACGTTGCCGACCGCGAGCCCCAGACGGTCGCTGCGATTCTCGAGGCTGTCGAGCGGCACCGCGACTTCATCGCCTCCGGCAGCGAGCCGTAAGGGCGGCCGGGCACACGGTCGCGTCGGCGTCAGCAGCTGACCGAGTCGCGGGTCGGGCGCGGGTAGCGCAGGCGTGCGGCAGCGCTGCGGCGCACGCAGGTCCGAAGCAGCCCCGGCCCGGCCCCAATTCACGGCACTCGCCGAAACGAGGGCTGGTTGGCGAAGAGATCCATGCCTATGTCCAGAGAGCCACCCGCCCCTGGCCCCAAGAGGACCTCCATGCGGCTGCCGTCAATTTGAATCTCAGCGCCGCCGGAACGGACAAGGTCGAAGGAGTGCTCGCCGTATGCTCCGGCTTGGAGGACAACCCGCCGAGCCCGCGTCGAGTCGAGATTCACCAGCCGGACACGGACGCCTGAGGAGTCGATCCGGTCCACCAAGGCGGCAACGCGGTCCGGCAGCCCCGGACGATCACCCGCCGGATCGAAGTAGAACAGGCGGGCGTGGAGAATGTTGCCGGACCGCCCCGGCGGGTTCGCGCCCAGCGCGAGCTCGACCAATGAGTCGGTTGCCGCTGGATTGAAGCGCTGCGTGTAATCCGACGACCTCTCGTAATCAACGGAGTCGTCGGCTCGCATTCTTGCAAGGCGCGACCGGACCGAGGAGATATCGCCGCCCAGCGCCCGCAGCGGATAGTCCGGGTTGCTGCCGTCCAGGAATCGAATCCACGGGTCACCGGCAAGGCCGTCGAGCAGGCTGCGATCCAGAGTGAACAAGTAGACGTCGCGCTGCACGTCCAAGTGCTGGCCATCCGCGTAGCCGTAGAAGCCATCGTCGCCGTGCTTTCTCGGAAGCAGGACCCGGCCGTCGACGACCTTCCTCGCCGCGTAAAGGTTGGCGACCTGCCGTCGCAGAGGCTCGAGAAAGCCGGTATCGCCCGTGAGCAGAGCGCCGATGCCGAACGCAATCCGCGGACCGCGAATGAAGTAGTTGCGACCGCTCGACTCTGGCCAGAAGTTCCAGCCGAAGACGCCGCCGTACCACTTGCCGCCCCATTCGCCGCCGATCGCGCCGTCCAAGCCGATATTCGTGGGGATGTTGCCGTGGTTGCGCATGACGCGCAGGCGCCACGCACCGGCGTACTCGACAGCCCAGTCCCTGAAGCGGCGGTCGCCGGTCAGGGCGTAGGCATTAAAGCCGAGCGCGGTGGCGGCTAGGTTGAGGGGATGGTCCCCGCGGATGTTGGACGCCGTCGCGTAGCGCGTGAGCCGCTCGGGGGCGTCCGCGACGGGCAGGCCTCCCCAGTCCATCTCGCTCGCAGGCGAGAGCTTGGCCCCCCGGCTGCCGTTGTGCAGGCTCTTGACGATCCTCAGTTCCGAGTCGTAGTTGTCGGCGTCGGGATCCGCGCCGGTGTAGAAGTCCGCGAATCGCTTCACGCGAGCTGCATAGGCGGGATCGTCCGGCCTTGCCAAACCGTACATGTGAAACGCCGCGAGGGCCTCGCCGGTATGCTCCCAGTCGAAGGACGTGACGAATTCACGCCAGTACATGCCGTCCCGCGCCATCTCAATGCCGGGAGCGCGCGCCTGCGTGTACTGCCGGAGATGCCCTTCCCAAGCCCTCCGGTACAGTTCCAGCGCGTCAGGGCTGCCGCCCAGCGCGTACAGCAGCGTCCAACCGCCGAAATTCTCCATAGCGTCGTCCGCCCCGTCGTTTCCGCCCCAGCGTTCGACGCACTTCAGATACCCCCGCCGGTCGACGAAGCGCTCGTAGAACTCCCTGACCCCGGCGGAAGCCGAATCGAGTAGCAGGCGTTCGGCAAGGGCCCACGCGGGCGGCGACACGGGATCCCCGAGGACAATCTCCGGCCGGGCGGACACGGAGACTGCCGCGGCCACAAGGAACCAAGCGAGCCGTGCGCAGCGCCCGTATCCGAGCAGACGGTGTCGCAAGGCGATCGCAGGGAGTCGGCGCGCGACGGCCCCTGCAGTCGAGGACTGGAGCCGGGTGGCTCCGGCCCACCCCGCCACGAATTTGACCATGCCTTACACCCTACTGCGAATCGCGATCCCGCGACACGGCCGGAGCCGGGGCATTCACTCGCGCGGGCACTCTCGACCAGTCCCGGCCCGGATCTCCGGTTCGGCCGGGCGCTTCCGCCGGTGCGGCGCACGGCTCGCCGGCCGTCCGCCCTTGGCCCAGACCGTGCCACTCCGCCGGCACGGGCCTTACGCCGCTGCCGAGTCGAGATCCCAGTGCCCCGTAGTTCCATGCCCGCTTGGAGCAGATCCCCGTCGGCGAGGTCGTCGCAGCGAGCGCTGCAGGTGGGGACCGCGAGCGGAACTACGATGTTTCGCGTCGTCTCAGGAATGAGATTGTACTCGTCAATTCCCGGGGACTACTTCTATTAATTGATCAGACCCGTGACCAGAACGGGCAGAAGAATCCCTTGGCCAGAGTGAGAATTCGCGGTTGTTCTGGGAAGAAATAACGCAGACCTCCCTGAAGGCCCTCTTGCTCCCAGCTATGTTGCCTAGCGATAATGTTCGCCCATTCAACTCCGAAGTGCGACACGCGGGTAAGGGGCGGTGGGCTGGGATACTAGGACCACAGTAGCAGATCCAGCGGCGCCGGACAAGCCGCTGCCGGGCCGCAGCGGGGGGCCGCGTCCCGGGCAGGCGGGCAGGCGTGCCCCGTTTCCGGAACGGGGACCCTCCGGGCCTTGCGCAGGGAGCGGAGCGACCGCAGCAAGGCCCGGAGGGTCGAGTCCGCGCCTGTCCGGGCGCAGCTCCCCCGCGCCCCTGTCCGGGGCGGCGGGCTGCCAGCCCTGCCTCAGCCCCGCGGCACCCGCTCCCGCTCCGCCGGGAAGACTTCCTCCGGCGTGCGCCCGCCCGGCACCTTCCGCGGACGCCGGTTCAGGCGGTCCCGCGCCTCCCGCACCCGGGCCGGGTCCACTCGCCGCAGGTCCGTCCCCTGCGGGAAGTACTGCCGCGGCAGCCCGTTGGCAGGCTCGTTCAGCCCGCGCTCCCAGGAGTGGCAGGGCCGCGCGCAGTAGAAGCCCGCCCCCAGCCGCTGCACCACCTCCCGGTGCCCCGCGAACTCCTTGCCGCGAACTCCTTGCCGTTGTCGGCCGTGAGCGTGTGCGTCACGGCCCCGCTCCCTGCGAGCATGGCCGTCATCGCCGCCCCGACCAGCTGCGCCGTGCGCCGGCTAACCGGCTGCACTAGCAGGTACTGAGAGAACCGGTCCACCAGCGTCACCAGCGCTCGCGCCTCCGCCGGGCGCTCCGCGATGTCCGCGCGCCCCGGGATCAGGCCGCGGCCCGCCGTCCGGCCGACCCGCCGCACGCGCTTGCGGCCGCCCTGCCTCAGGTGCCGGTACAGCCGGCCCCCCTGCCGCCGCTCCGCGCGCACCAGCTGGTAGATCCGTTCAGGGCTGATCTCCAGCGCCCCTTCCCGCTTCAGCCGCGCCGCGACCTGCTCCGGGCTCCTGCTCCGGGCTCCAGTCCTGCCGCAGGCAGTCCTCGATCCGCGTCCGCAGCGCCGACGTCAGCTGGCGCGGCCGGCACGACGCCGCGCGCCGCCGCCGCTCCGCGCGCTCCCGCGCGCTCCCCAAGCTGTAGCTCGCCGCGCGCTCGCCCTCCGCCGGTCGGCCGTTGCGGCTCACTTCCCGGTAGATCGTGGCCCGGTTGCGGCCCGGCTGCCCGGCGATCCTGCCCGCTCCCCAGCCCGCCGCCCGCAGCGTCTCGATCCGGCAGCGCTCCTCCTGCGTCACGTGCGTGTAGCTCTTCCGCATCCGCCTCCCTGCTCCTTCCAGCACCTACCAGCCTACTGCCGCGACACCACCGCTCGCTGCCCCCCTCTCCCCTCCCTGCCATCTTGTGGCTCGGCGCGTGTCGCACTTCGGAGTTGAATGGGCGGTTTGTATCGTTGCATTCGTGGAATGGAGCGAATGGCACGCCTCCAGAGCCGCCACATGAAAACTCGCCGAGGTTGGCCAGCCAATGGGAGGCAGCACTGGTCCGCATGCTGAGGAGAGTGGCGGGTTGTCCCCGGATTCTCGGAAGGGGCGAGGGCCGCTCGAAGCGAGCTCGGGCCGACCTGATCAGGATCGACGGAGAGCGGGCGGCTACGTGCTGGACAAGGGAAGCCGCTTGGAAAGAGTCCCCGAGCGGAACCCCGCGCTGCTCGACTGCACCGTTGCGCCGCATCCCCGCCCGAATCGCAGAACCGCGGGCATCGAGGGCACCGTCAAAGATTGGGAATTATATATCTGAGTGCCGAGGGAACCAAGCCGACAAATTATCATGCCACTAGATATTTTCCTATTTCTTCCGGAGTTCCGTTGACATTCGGTAGTGTTTCTTGGTAGAATAGTTTCAAGATATGAGATCGTATATGAAGCAGAAAGGTCCCGGGAAGTGGTTTCGTAAAGGCATCACTCTGATTGAAGTGATCGCCATGTTCCGCGATGACGAATCCGCGGAAAAGTGGTTCGCCTCCATGCGCTGGCCGGACGGTCCCGCGTGCCCCCGCTGCCGCGGCTCCAGCGTGCAGTCCGGCGCGGCCCACCCTTCGATGCCGTACCGTTGCCGCGGCTGCGGCAAGCGCTTTTCCGTGCGCACCGGCAGCGTGACGGCCGACACCGAGCTCGGCTACCGCACCCGGGCCGTCGCCCTGTTCCTGCTGACCACCGGCATCAAGGGCGTCTCGAGCATGAAGCTGCACCGCGACCTAGGCATCAGCCGGAAGTCGGCCCGGCACCTCGCGCACCGCATCCGCGCGTGCCGGGAGCGGGATCGGGGCCTGTTCGCCGGCCCGGTGGAAGTGGACGAGACCTACGTCGGCGGCAAGGGACGCAACAAGCACGAGAGGAAGAAGGCCCGCGCCGGGCGCGGGCCCGTCGGCAAGACCCCGGTGGCGGGGGCGCGCGACCGCGCCACGAACGCAGCGGCCGCGCGGCCGCTGCCGGGCACCGCCGAGGGCGACCTGCAGGGCTTCGCGCGCGCCCGCGTCGCGCCGGGGGCGCAGGTCCGCTCCGACGAGGCGGCGGCCTACGCCGGCATGGCGGAGTTCCCGCACGAAGCCGTCAGGCACTCCGGCGCTCCGGCGGCGAGTACGTGCGCGGGGCAGCGCATACGAACGGCATCGAATCGTTCCGGTCCCTGTTCAAGCGCGGCCTGTACGGAACCTATCACCGGATGAGCGTCCGTCATCTCGGCCGCTACCTCACGGAGTTCGCGGGACGGTGCAACAACCGCGACTGCGACACGGCGGAACGGATGCGGCGCATGGCGCGGGGCTTGGTCGGCCGGACGCTGACCTACCGGCAGCTGACCGGCAAGGCCGCGGTCGCGGCCTGAGCGGCGCCCGCCGCGCTGAGCGCGGCAGCCCGCTGCGGGCGCGCGCTTCACGCTCGGTGCGCTTCACGCTCGGTGCGAGGGGCGCACCGGATGCGGAATGCCCCGGCGCGACCCCGGTCCGGCCCGGACCGTCCATGCAGGCCGTCGAGCGCCGGGGATCCGCTGTCATCGGCCCTCGCAGGGCCTGCAAGCGGCTTGCAAGGCGTGCCCTGCCACCGCCAACCGGGTTCCACCGGGGCATGCGAGGCGGCCTCTCTAGTCCCTTCCTCGTCCAATCCGCTGGCAGGCTCGATTCAGATACGATCCCACACCCCACCCCTCTGTGCCCGCCGCGGCCGCACTCGCATGACCCCAGCTCGACACCCACCTCCCTGCTCACAGCAGTTCTAGTCGGACCATGGCGTTGTCGGCACTCAGATATATAATTTCCCGAAGATTCCGAGCTCACCTCCTCGCCGCCACGCAGTTCCCAATGACTTCGGTCGAAGCAGCCCATGGCGGGCGCGCTGCCGGCCACCGCTTCGGGACAGCCGGTCACTGGCCCTGCCGGACCCTATCTCTCGATCCCGAAGGCGTAGAAGTAGCCGTCGAATGTCCCGATGTAGACCCGGCCGTTGGCGAGCGAGATCCCGCCCCAGTGATTCCAGCTCGCAATCTGATCGCCGCTCGACCAGAGCTCCTTGCCGGTGCGCGCGTCCAAGGCATACAGAATCGCGTTTGTCGAGCCGGCAATGCGTTCCTCCGCGGTGTTCGTCAAGCCCACGTCAGGCATTGCCTGATGGGTGTCCTCCCCGTTTCCGTAGGCGAAGACGATCCCGTTCGCTATGACCGGGGGTTCCGCCCGGTTCATGTCGCGAGACACCCACGCCGGAGCCAGCCACAGCCCCCCGTCCTCTCTCTCCGCCACGTTGAACGCGACGATGGCCCCTTCAGTAACTTCCCCGTATTCGATCGGGGCGTGAAACTTCGAGTGCTTCGGGCCCCAGATCGGGGCCAGGACCCAGACCGTGCCGTCCGCGTCCTCCCAGCTCGCCATCGCTCCCCAAACGCCGGCCGAGGCGAAGTTGACTTCTTCGTTGCACACGAGGGGCGATCGGTACAGCGGGGTGCGATGGTCGTCGCCGCCGATCGACTCGAGGTCCATCAGATAGACGACGCACTCCTTGCCCGCGTCCACCATCAGTTCCCTGCCCTTGTAACGGAAAATGGCCGGGGTGACCTGCATGTCGAGGTCCCGCTTGAACAGCCATTCGGCATTCGAGGGCCCGTAGTAGTCGTAGAGTTCGAGCGTCCCCGTGGCTGGATCCATCTGCAGGCCCACGATGCCGTTGCCGAACACGCCATTCTCCGGATCCCAGACGCCGTCGCCGGTACCGGTGTACATGACCTTCTCGGAGCCGACCGCCGGACCGGTGCGCCCCCACATGCCGCCGCCCGCCGGCCCCCAGCTGCCAACCCTTTCCGTGTCCAGGTCGTATACGTAGGCCATGTTCGGATTGCCCCCGCAGCGCTGGGCGGAGTGCGTGTAGATCACGTTGTCCACGAGATTGAGCGCGTAGGGCTTGCCGTTGGGCGGCATGAACTTCGCCGGGGGCACCAAGTCCTCGCCGTTGGAGAGGTCGAGACGGCGCAGTCGGCCGTCCCAGGGGGCGGCATAGACGATGTACTGGCCCTCTTCCCGGCCCGGGCCGATCACCGGGGTCGCCGTCATCCCGCCCGGGCAGAGGAGGTAGGGCGGTCGCAGGCCGGGCGCTGGATCCCAGTCCCTGTCGAACTGCCGCGACCAGACCATGGAGCCGTCCGCCGCGTCGAGAGCGTAGAGGTTGTCGGACACCCCGGTCACCAGCACGATTTCCTTGAGCCCGTCGCGAGTCCGGACGCCCTCCGCGATCAGCGCGGGCAGTAGCCCATGCATCTGCCGGGGCTCGTTGTCGAGCCTGACCTTCCAAAGAAGCCTGGTCTCGCGGACATTCTCGGTGGTGAAGATCGTCTCGTTCCTCTGCCACGCGGTGCGTTCGGGGTTTCCGCCGTCGGTGAGCCAGTCCGCTGCGAGGGCGGAAACGCAACTCAGCAATATCGCGGCAATGAGGCGCTGGGACGTCATGGAGGCCAAACCTGTTGAACCATTCTAGTCCGCAACGATATGATTGATCGTCTGCCGGGCATTCCGCCTTTCGCGATACGCTTGCCATGCTCGATTCGAAGGCCTTTCTCGCTTCCCTGTTCGCCGTGCTCGCGCTGGCCGCGCCCGGAGCCCGCTCCGACGACTGGACTTCGGTGGGATCCGACGCCCAGCGGTCCTCGTGGGTGCGGTCCGACGCCAAGACCTCGCCGTCGACGGTGCGCGCCCCCGAATTTAGGTTCCTCTGGAAGATCGATCTGCCCAACGAGGCGCGCAGCGGGAACGCGCTCACCGCGCCGGCGCTGCTGGACTTCCTCATCAGCCACCGAGGCTTCCGTTCGCTGGCGTTCGTGGGCGGGAGTTCGGGCGGGGTGTACGTCATGGATACCGACCTCGCCCGCATGGAATGGGAGCGGCACTTCCTGCCCGGGCCGCGCGCGAGCACTCCGGAATGCCCCGGGGGAATGACAGCCAACCTGACTCGCCCCACGGCCGCGGCGATGCCGTCCTCGCTGGGCTTCGGAGCCCGCGGGCGGCGCTCCCCCGCGAAGAGCGGCGTCGGGAGGCCCAAAGAAGGAGCCGTGACGCTCGCCGAGATCCCCGCGTCGACCCAACGTCCGCAACAACGGCCGGCGTCGGCCCGGACGCGGCCGCCCGCGCGGAGAGCGCTGCGCGGCGTGATGCTCGTCTACGCGCTGTCCGCTGACGGCATGCTCCACTCGCTGTACGTTTCCAATGGCCGGGACCGTGTCCCACCGGTGCGGTTCCTGCAGGCCAACGTCAACGCCCGCGGCCTGATCGTCGTGGACGGCACGGCCTACGTGGCGTCCAGCAACTCGTGCAACGGCGCTCCCGACGCGGTCTGGGCCCTCGACCTCGAGTCGGGCACGGTCATCTCGTGGAAGTCGGACGGCGGATCCGTTGTCGGGTCGGCGGGCGTCGCGTTCGGCCCGGACGGCACGGTTTACGCGACGACCAGCGACGGCGCCTTGGTGGCGCTGGACGGCCGGACGCTGGCTCTCCGAGCCAGGAGCGAGGCCGTCGGCTTTCTGTCGTCGCCGGTCGTGTTCGACCACGGAGGCAGCGATTGCGTGGCGGCGGTCGCGAGGGACGGCTCGCTCCGAATTTACGAGGGCGCGACGCTTGCGCAGCTCGCCACCGCCTCCGCGGGCGCGACGGGCCAGCCCGAGGACACGGCCTTGGCCGCATGGCGGGATCCTAGCGGCACGCATTGGGTGCTCGTTCCGGCGGCCGAGGGCGTGACGGCGTGGAGGGTCGATGGGAGCGGCGACGCCAAGCGAGTGGCGAAGGGCTGGGAGTCCCCCCGAATGGATGCGCCCCTGCCCCCGATCATCGTCAACGGAGTCGTGTTCGCGCTCGACGGAGGGCCTTCCTCCGGAGCGGCCAGGCTCTACGCGCTCGACGGCACGACCGGCCGGGCGCTGTGGGACAGCGGCGATTCGATCAAGTCCACGGCGCGGGGCAACGTGCTGTCCGCAGGACCCGGGCAGGTGTACCTGACCACATCCGACAGCGCCGTCTACGCGTTCGGCTTCCCGATGGAGCGCTAGATGCGCACCTCCCTGACGATCGCGCTCCTGCTGGCCGCCGCAAGTCAGCTGCCGGGGTCGAGCCTCCCCGAAGGACCGGGCAAGCCGGAGGCCGAGAGACTCTGCCAGGGGTGCCACGACATCGGCCAATCGATCTCGCTGCGCCAGGACAGGAACGGCTGGGCCGCGACGCTGACCAAGATGGTCGGCCTGGGCGTGAAGGCTACGGACATCGAGCTGCTGACGCTGGTCGATTACCTAGCTAGGCACTTCCCCGCGGAGGAGGCCCCTCCGGTCAACGTCAACCGGGCCCGAGCCATCCACCTGGAGAGCCGCCTGTCCCTCAGGCGCTCGGAAGCGGCGGCGGTACTGCGCTTCCGGCAAGAGCGCGGCCCTTTCCAGTCGCTCGAGGATCTGCTCGCGGTGCCGGGCATCGACACCGCGAAGATCAAGGCGAGGAAGGACCGCATCGTATTCGAATGACCGGGGCGCAGTTCGGCGCGGGGGCTCGCCGTTGCCGAGCCGAGCGGCCCGCAGGGCGCCCTCGACCCGACCGCTGCCATCCGTCGGTGCCGAGCCGCCGGCGCACCGCGCGCCGGATCTAGGCGGCCAGCTGGCGCGCCTCGCGCACGAACCCTCGGTAGCGCTCGCGGAGCCCGTTGATAAATGAGTAGAAGTCCTTGTCGGAATCTTCGGGGGGGACCGAGTCCGAGAGCCGAATGGGTGGGTAGATCTTGGCCGCCAAGCGCGTACGGCCGATCTGCTTGTCGAAGTTGGCCACGGCGATCGGCAGCAGCAGCGGTTCCGGCCGGGCGCTCCTCGCGATGCGGAAGCCTCCCGCCCGGAACGCCATCGGCGACGACTCCGTCACGGTGGAGCCTCCCTCGGGACAGATCACCAAGTTGCTGCCTGCCGCGAGCTCGCTCCGGGCCTGCTCGAGGAACTGGCGGCGAATCGCGGCCAAGCGGCTCCGCGCTTCGCCGGGCGGGCCGGGAGCGGGCCCGGCCGTCACTGTGATGTAGCCGAACCGATCAAAGTAGCGCCGGTGGCCGGCCTCGTCCGGCGCGGCTTGCCGCACCACCCGCACGGGCGGCTCGCCGTAGCGCTCGAAAAGGATCATCGCGCTGACGAAATGCGTGTCGAGCGTGAGCTGGAACCGATTAGGCAGAGTGTTCTCGGGGTGGTTCGAGAGGTGGTTCATCAGCACGATGAAGCCGCTCTCGGACGGCAGGTTCTCCCAGCCTGCCACGCGGTAGTCCGTGAGGGCGTACAGCTTCTGGAAGCCGCGGCAGCAAATTCGCCGGACATCCTCCGGCGCCGCGCAGTCCGGCGCCTGGGCCACCGAGTCGTAGATGCGCTGCAGCTGTCGAAACACGCGCGCCTCCCGCTCGAAGTCGGCGATCAGCCGCCGGCACTCGACCGCGAGCCCCCTCTCCAGCTCATCGGCGGAGAGCGCCACCTCGTCGAGCGTGTCGTACGCATCGGCCGCCGTCAGACGGTCCTCGAGATACACCGGCACCTTGTAGAGCGGCGACTTCACCCCCAGCCGCTCGCCGCGCTCGGCCAGCAACATGCGAACTCTCTCGGCCTCGCGAGAATGGCCTCGCGCGGCCAGCTGCGCCCTGCTGCGCCCGATCCGCTCGCCGAGCGCCCAGAGGATGCGCTTGACGAACCGGAGCCCGAACTCCGGATGGCTCTGGCAGTACGCATCGACGGCATCCCTGCCGAGCGCGATCATGCGCGTCGTCTCGAGCGCGGTGGCGGTGGCCCGGCACACGAACGGCTCGACCATCGAGGACCATCCAATCAATGCTCCCGGTTCGTTGATCGAATGAATCACGATGCTGCTCGGGCCCTCGGCCACCTGCGGATCCATCTCGCCGGTTGCCTGGGCGTCTGAGAAGGAGAGCTCCAAGGTGCCCGAGACTAGAATGAACAAGCGATTGGAAGGTCGGCCCTCCTGTACGACGCGATCGCCCTTGCCAAAGCTCAGCCGCACGGCATCGCTGGCGAGGGCGACAAGGTCGGCGTCGGCGAAGCCCTCGAAGAATCCCGACTCTCGCAGCAGGTCAAGCGGAGTCTGCACAGCGCCTCACTCTGACCGGCGGGAGGACCGGCGGGCAGAGAGCGAGGCTCGCGCCGCCAGCGCTCCAAGATGCTAGCATTCCACATGGATCCGCGCGCTCCCTAGCGGAGCAGCCGGATGGACCCCTAGGCGCATGAATTCGCGGGCTGACCCGACTCCGGGCGGCACCCCAGCCCTGACGACGCCGCCGGACTTCAGCGAGTTCTGGGCGGAGACATTGGCCGAGCTGCAAGCGACCGAAATCGCCCTTGAGGTGGCGGACTTCGCGCGCCAGCCGTACAAGGAACTCAGGGCCGCCCGCCTGCGCTTCACTTCCCTCGCAGGCGCGAGGCTGCGCGGGTACGCGCTCGGGTGGAATGACGACCGCCCTCGCCCGCTCGTCATTCACGCGCACGGCTACGGCGGACGGTCCGCTGTTCAATGGCTCTGGGGTCTCAGCGGGCTCAACATCCTGGGCTTCGACGTCAGGGGATTCGGCGAATCGTTCGATTCTGTGCAGAACCGCTCGCCATGGGGCTACATGGTGACCGGCATCGGATCCCCGAGAACGTCCGTGCTGAGAGGGGCGGTCTGCGACTACGCGCGGGCCGTCGAGGCGGGCACCCAGCTGTTCGGTGGCAGGACGAGAGATCTCGTGTTCCACGGCTACAGTTTCTCGGGAGCGCTGGCGCTGATGACCGAGGCCGTGACCCAGTCGGCGGGTCTCGTAGCGGCCGGGGTCCCGACCTTCGGCTGGCACGAGGGCCGGCACCGGCTCGTCAAGAGAGGAAGCGCGGTCGAGACGCGGCGATACATCGAGGCCCTCCCGTCGGAGCGGGACCGGGTAATGCGCACCCTCAGCTACTTCGATTCGATGAACTTCGCGCCCTTCGTCCAGTGCCCGGTGATCGCCGGCTACGGTCGAATGGACGATGTCGTGCCGCCCGAGACCGTGCTTGCGATCTTCGCCCACCTCGATTGCCCGCGCTGGACGATGTCCTTGCCCGTCAGCCACACCGACGCTCCAGAAGAGGCGGCGTGGGAGCAGTTCGATGCGGCTTGGATTGACGCGGCGTTGGAGGGGATGCCGTCAGACTTCGGCAGCGAGCCCGGCATCCAGCACCTAACGTACCGCCAGTCACGATGGGGCGAGCCTCTCGTCGGTGCCGAGTAGAGCGCGAGGCCAAGGCTCGGTGGCGGCTCCCGTGCATGGTCGCTGGGCCCGCGGACGGGATGCCAGCCCGCACGGAGCCGTTGTCGGCTAGCGAGTTCTGATGAGCCGCTCGGCCAGATCCGCCTCAGGAGAGTCGGGAGGCGAGCAAACGCGCATTCCTGCCACTTCAAGCCTGCATCATTCACGAATCTGGCTCGTGCCGAGGGGCTGCTCAGCCGCTGCGGTCGCAGCTGGCCTGGCGAGGGATCCGCGACATCCGGGCCACGATCCGGCGGACGCTGGCGGACTGGGCTTGATCGCGTTAGGGACGCCGGTTCCCCGGCGCATACCGCTCGGATCCGAGCGTGCCGAACAACCTGCACTCGTCCCAGACGCTGCGCTCGACTCCCCGCTGCACGGTCGGTCGCTCCGCCCGGTTCGGGGCGAACCTGCCGCCAGTGCAAGCGCCTCGCTCAGCCCGGAGCTGCGACACGGGCAGGAAATGGCAGCGCACGACTGTCCGGCCGGAAGGAATCGGGGAGGACCTCGGGCTGCCCGGCCGCACGCATGCCGAATCTGCAGGGAGAGCGACCAAGAGGGCAGCTGCGAGATGCGCCTCGTTGCGCTGCTCCGATTGACGGTCGGCGGGCCGTCGCGTTCGCCTCAGCTGGCGACCGGCGTCAGTAGCGAGCCTCACGCCTAATTCAGGAAGCTGATCTCGGTCGTCCCGAGGATGCTGTGAGCGTACTCCTCCCAAGGCTCGCGACCGAGCTCTTGCCGCCGGGCCTCCAAGTACTCCAGAGCCAGATCGGTCTCTCGCTCGGTCGGATCGCGGGCGAGCGCCTGTCGGTACAAGGCCTCGACGCGCTCGGCGCGGCCCCGGACAGCGGCCACGCTATCGGCCAGACTGCGCCCGCGAGCCTGCATCCAACTGCTGTTGAGCACGAAGAGCTGCTGCAACGGCGTCGTGGTGACCTGCCGGGCCGGACTGTGCTGCGTCGCAAGCGGGAAGTCGTACAGCTGCAACACGGGGTGCAGGCGCGCCCGGCTGATTCGCGAATACACCGACCGGCGAGCCGACGAGCTGCCGTCGATATCCTCCGACGGACCGCCCATGGCAGTATCGAGCTCGCCGGACGCCATGAGGATCGAGTCACGCCAAGCTTCGACATCGAGCCTCCGGGGATTCGTTCGCCACATCCACCGGTTCGTAGGGTCTTCCGCTTGCAACACCTCGACGTAACGGCTGGCTTGCCGGTATGTCGCGGACAGCATGATCTCGCGGTGGAGCCACTTCAGCGACCAGCCGCTGCCCACGAATCGAGCCGCCAGATCCTCGAGCAATGCGGGATGCGTGGGCTTCTGGCCCTGCGTCCCGAAATCCGAAGGCGTCCGGACGAGGTGCCTGCCGAAGTGCCATCCCCAGACCCGGTTCACCCACACGCGCGCGGCGAGGGGGCCGGCCTCCCCGACGATCTTGTTCGCTAGGTCCAAGCGTCCCGAGCCGCGCTCGAACGGCGGGGGATGCCTCGCCTCAAACACGCTCAGAAAGCGCCGCCGCACGATCCTGCCTGGATTGGCGACATTGCCGCGGACGAAGACCGGCAGGTCGCGCGGCTGGCCCGGACGCAAATCCATCCGCGTGACTGTCGGCGTCGAGCCGTCCACCCACACGCCCCAGTCGACGACCGCCGGGGTCATGGGAACTTCGTGGGCGGCAAGTTCCCGCTCGAGCGCCTCGTACTCGGGCTTCATGGCCATGATGCCCGCATGAAGCTCCTCGGCGACGGTCTCCAAGTCCTTCAGATTGCCGTAGGTGCCCTTGAGGCGGTACAGCTTTTCGTGCCGCTCGGTCAGCCAGCGCGCCCGCTCGGCCTTCATCGCGACCATGGGACGGCTGGCCGGCCACATGCTGGCGAAGACCCCGGCGAGCCCGTAGTAGTCCTCAGCGGTGATCGGATCGAACTTGTGGTCGTGGCAGCGGGCACAGGCGACGGTCAGGCCCAGCAGGCCGCGCGTCACCGCGTCGACCCGCTCGTCCCAGTCGTCGCTGGCGATCGTCTCTATCACGTCGCCGGACAGGCGGCGGTCCTTGTGATAGACCGGCGCATTGCCGAGGTAGCCGAGCGCCCGCATGTCGGACGGGACGAAGCCGGGGAGCAGGTCCGCCGCGAACTGCATGCGAACAAAGCGGTCGTACGGGATGTCCGTGTTGACGGCCTCGATCACCCAGTCCCTGTAACGCCAAGCGAAGTCGAAGGGACGGTTGGTGGCCTCGGTAGTCGGGTGGTCCTCGGCCCAGCGGGCCACGTCCAACCAGTACCGTCCCCAGCGCTCTCCGTAGCGGGGGGACCGCAGCAACTCATCGATTAACTCCGCGTAGGCTTCGGGCGACCAGTTTCGTGCGTAGCTCTCAACCTGTGCGTAGGTCGGGGGCAGCCCTGTCAGATCGAGGAAGGCCCTCCGCACCAAGGTTCTCGGGTTCGCCTCGGGGGACGGTCGCAGGCCGTGGCGCTCGAGCCTTGCGAGCACGAACGCGTCGATCTTCCTCAGGGTCCAAGCAGGATCGGAAAGCGCCGGGGAGACCCGCTCCTGCAAGGGCTGGAACGCCCACCATTGGCGCCCCTCGTCAATCGGTGTGCCCGGTCCGTCCGATTCCCCGGAGGTGTTCGCCGCGTCCGCCATTGGCCGGCCGCGGGAGTCCGGCGCTCCGGCCGCGATCCACGCCCGAAAGTCGTCCACCACCCTGTCCGGCAGCCTGCCAGAAGGCGGCATCTTGAGCGCGGGGTCGCGATAGAGCAAGGCCTTCATGACAAGGCTCGAGTCGGGCGATCCGGGCACGACGGCCGGTCCGGACTGCCCGCCTGCCAGCAAGCCCTCGCGGCTGTCCGCGCGCAGGCCGCCCATCGGCTCGGGCAGACTGGACGAATGACAGGGCTCGCACTGCTCCGCTAGCACCGGCCTGATTCGGCGCTCAAAGTGCTCGATCTCCGGACTCTGCGCCGACGCGGCCGCCGCGATGGCCGCCAGCAGTGCGGGGAGCCTCATACCGTCAGCTCGCGCACGACCTCCCCGTGGACATCCGTCAGACGGAAGTCCCGGCCCGCGTAGCGGTAGGTCAGCCGCTCGTGATCGAAGCCGAGGCGGTCGAGCATCGTGGCGTGGAGATCGTGGACGCTGACGCGATCCTCGACGGCTTGGAACCCGAAGTCGTCGGTGGCCCCGTGCGCCACGCCGCCGCGCATCCCGCCGCCCGCCAGCCACATGGTGAAACCGTAGGGGTTGTGATCGCGGCCGTCGCCGGCCTCCGAGACTGGGGTGCGCCCGAATTCCCCTCCCCACACGACCAAGGTCTCCTCGAGCAGCCCGCGCCGCTTGAGATCCCGGATGAGCGCGGCGGAGCCCCTGTCCATGTCGGGGCAGCGATCGCGCAGGTTCTTGTTGATAGCCTTGTGGTCGTCCCACGGCTGGCCGGGCCCGTAGTAGACGTGAACGTACCGCACGCCGCGCTCGACCAGCCGGCGGGCGAGGAGGCAGCCGTTGGCGAACGGGGTGTCGCCGTATTCCTCCCGGATGCCCGCGGGCTCGTTGCGAACGTCGAACACGTCCAACGCCTCGAACTGCATCCGGTAGGCAGTCTCCATCGACCGAATCCGGGCGTCAAGATACGCGTCGCGGCCGAACCGCTCGCGGTGGTCCCGGTTCAGCGCCTGGATCAGGTCGAGCTGACGCCTCTGCGAAGTGGCATCCAGCGCGTCATTGCGCAGGTACTGGATCATCTGCTCCGGATCGGTCTGGGCGTGATCGAAATGGGTGCCTTGGTGCTCGGCGGGCAGGAATCCCGAGCGCCAGAGGTTGCCGCCACGGTGGCCCGGGCTGAGGACTACGAATCCTGGCAGGTTGCGGTTCTCCGTTCCGAGGCCGTACGAGATCCAAGCGCCGAGGGAGGGCCTCGTCGCAGCGATGTTCCCCGAGTGGATCAGGTTCCGCGCCGGCCCGTGCGTCGGGTTGAACGTGTGCATGGAGCGAATGACGCATAGCTCGTCAACCACCCGAGCCAGGTTCGGCAGCAGCTCGCTGACCTCGATGCCGCTCTGCCCGTGGCGGGCGTATGCGAAGGGCGACGGGAGCAGGCCGCCCGTCATGCGCTCAGTGCGGAGATTCGCCGATTCGGGCCGCTGGCCCTGGTATTCCAGCAGCGCCGGCTTGGGATCCAGCAAGTCCATGTGCGACGGGCCGCCCGTCATGAACAGGAACACGACGTGCTTGGCCCTGGGCTCGAAATGCGGTCCGGGCGGGCGGCGGTTCGCAGCGCCCAGCTGCTCCGCAAGCAGGGCGGCCAGGCCGACGGCACCGAAGCCTCCGCAAAGCGACTGCACGAAATCCCGCCGGCTCGCGGGGCGACGGTCGGCGCGCAGGGGCATGCCGATCCGAGTATATCGAAGCGTCCGCGACCGGCCGGGTCAGCGCGGGGGAACCAAGCCTTTCGCCGCGGCCCCTGGAATGGTCGGCGCAGGCCGAGACCTAGTAGCCGATTTCGAACACCGCCCGGATCTTCCGCTTGACGCCCCTGTAGAACATCCCGAAATGCGGGCTGGCAAGGTTGCCCTGGACATCCTGAGGGTTGAAGTTGTTGAGCAGGTTGAACAGCCGGATGCCGGCCCGGAAGCGCCGGTCCTTGCCCCTGAAAGGGATGGTCACCTTCTTGGTCACCTGCAGATCGAGCGCGTTGAATACCGGAAACCTGCCGGCGCGATTCCGAGGGCCGACGAAGCGCCGGTACTCGTCCGCTTTGGAGTAGGGAAATCCGCTGCGCACTTCCCAAACCGGAATCGTCTTCAGGCCCCACGGCAGGTTGAACTCGGTCCATGTCAGCATGCGATGCGGTACGTCGAATCGCAACGGGGCCCGCTCGTTCGGGAGGATCAGCGCCGAAGGCGTCGGCCCGTAAATCGAGCCGAGGTCGTTCAAGTCGCCGGACGAGCTGGACCGGACGTACGAGGCGGTGATGTGCCCTGTCCCGCTCAGCCGGTAGCGAAGGGACACCTGAAACTCGCGGTAGTGGTCACGGCCGTCGCTGCTCATCGTCAGCGCGTCACGTCCCGCCCTCGGGTCTCGTGCGTAGACCGGGTCGATCAGGAAGTTGCTGACAGTCCGGCGGTATTGGATGCCGGTGCGCAGGAATAGGTTCTCGACAAGCTCCCGGTCCAGCTGGAAGTTCCACCCGAGGCTGCGCGCATTGCGGACGGGCCCGTCGAAGCGCGATTGCAGCCGCCGCTCCCACTCCACGGTCCCGCCAGGGCCGAAAAGGGTCTCGATGCGCAGGGGAAGAGCCTCGAAGGTCGGCACGAGCAGGCTGATCCGATCAATGAACAGTCCCGAGCCGCCCCGCAGCACGGTTCGCGACCCACCGCCGAAGGCATAGGCGAACCCGGCTCGGTACGACGGATTCAGCTGCGCCGAGAGCGAGTCCCGCTCGAGCCGCGCACCCAAGTCGAGAGTCAGCCGGTCGTTGACCGTCCATTTGTTCTGGAGAAACGCAGACAGGTCGGTCTTGCGGCCGCGAACCTCGACCGGCGAGGTGTAGCGCAGGCCTAGGACGGGCTGACCGCTCGCGCCAAGCCACGTTACGGGACTGTACCTATGGCTCCCTCGGTAGCTTTCCCAGCCCCATTCAAAGCCGGCCTTGAGCTGGTGGGCCCCACGGGGGCGGAAGTGGAAGAGCTCGGATAACTTGCGCCGGGTCGTCGTTCGGGACTGCCGATTGAAGAAGGAGCCCGAAGCGCGGTCAAGGCCAATCACGCTAGGATCCAGCCCGAGCGGCTTGACGTCGTTGGCAAGATCCTGGATGGAGAAATGGGACAGCAGCACGCCGCCGGAGGCGAACTGATGCGAGTCCTTGATCGTGTAGAGAAACGCCCTCTTGCGCAGATCCGCCGTCGATGCCTGCGGCGTGAAGGCGTTGAGTCCGAAGTAGTTGAACTTCTCCGGATACACCAGCGCGGTGAGCGACGCCGTGTTCTTCTCGGAGACGAAGGCGTCGAACTGATTGAATATCGTGAACATCTCGCGCTCGACGTCTCTTTCCATCAGAGGGAGGTTGGCGTCCTCCTGGTCGGCGCGGACGTACTGGTATTCGGTAGCGTGCAGCCACGCCACCCGATTCGAAATCAATGGCACGTTCACCGTCAGGCGGGGAGTGCTCGACTCGACGCCGATCACCCGTCCGGCGCGCCGCCGGATGCGCGGCGTGAAGTTCTGCAGGTCGAAGCGGAACTCGGACGGATCGGCTGCCTTGGTCTCGACCGTGGACATGGCCCCGGCGAATCCGCCGTACTGCGCGTCGTAGGGGCTCGATAGAACCTCGACACTGGACACGACGCTCAGCGGAAGCGTCATCTCGGATGTGCGGGCAACCGGGTCGGTGACGTCAACGTTGTTGAGCTGCGACCCGCTCTGCGTGGCGCGCACTCCATTCATGTTGATCTCGCCGGCACGCCCCCGCAGGACTCCGGGAATCAGCGGCATCACGTCCTCGACGCTCCGGTTCGCCTTGGGAGCGTTGTCGAGGGTCGACACACCGACCGAGCCGGACGAAGTTGTCTCGGTGGGATCGATCGCGATGACGGATGCTGTGACTTCGACGGACTCGACGACCGTCTCCACATCCAGTTCGACGTCAATCCGGAGGGGGCCTTCGCCGGAGGGAACGCACAGGATGTCGCTCTGGCCGCTGAGACCCGGCGAACTCGCGATCAGGAAATAGCATCCTTCCGCGAGGCCGTCGAAACGAAACAACCCCAGCTCGTCGGCCTCGGCCGTGGCCGGGCCGACGCCACCACCACCTGCGGGGTCGGGCTCCTCCACGGCGATCGAGTGCAGTTCAACCGTTGCTCCGGCGACGCCGAAGTGCTCGCCTTGCGACCCCGACAGGAAGGCCTGACCGAGTACCGCGTGGTCGGGAGACTGGGCCAGCGAGTATGCCGAAGCGGCTGCGAGAGCTGCCGCGACAACCAGCGAACGTGGCAATACGCAACCACGCAGCCTCTGCTTCATTGCGCACCTCAGCCTACCAGCCGCCCCGGGGGCCTTCGACATAGAATCGCGTGCGGGGCGCGAATCGTGCAGGGAGCCGACCTTCAGGCCCGAAGCCGCTGCCGAATTCCCGCCGTCACGCGACGCGACCGGCATCCAGACTTCGGCCCGACACCGAGACCGCGTACCGGAAACGACGATTTGCAGTGCCTCCTGTAGTATAGGCCAGCGGGAGCGGTCGGCAGAATGAGGGTTCATGCGAGGTCGAGCGAACGCAAGATTTGCCGGAGCGCAGCCGCACTGCTGATTCTAGGGGTAGTGACTCTTCCGCTTGGATGCAGCGCCCCGAACCGGATCGACGTGCTCGCCGGGGCAGCGGCAGTGGACATCACGCCGCAGGCATGGCCGCTTCCCCTCATCGGGTCCTTCCGCTACCGTCCGGCGACCGCCGCGCACGACCCCCTGCATTCCCGAGCGCTAGTCCTTCGGAACGGCGACACGCCGGTGGCGATCGCGATCGTCGACAGCTGCTACATTCCCCGCGAAATCCTTGACGAAGCGAAGCGACGAGTGCAGTCAGCCATCGGCCTCGCCACGAACCGAATCCTAGTCGCCGCCACGCACACCCATTCCGCTCCTCCGCCCGCCCCGGACACCGGCCTGCGCGGCCTGGAGGTCGAGCGTCTCGAAGAGAACGAGGCGCTCTATTCGGAGCGACTGATCGACGGCATTGCTTCCTCGATAGTCGCGGCCCACGAGCGCCTCGAGCCCGCGGAGGTCGGATGGGGCACGGGAGCGCTTCCGGGCGAGGTGTTCAACCGGCGGTGGTTCATGAAGGAAGGGGCGATACCGCCGGACCCGTTCGGCAAAACAACGGACAGGGTGCGCATGAATCCTCCGTTCGCAAGCCCTGACCTCGCCCAGCCGTCGGGTCCGGTCGATCCGGAGGTGTCGGTGCTGTCCGTTCGGTCAACTGCGGGCGAGCCTCTGGCCCTGCTGGCGAACTACTCGCTGCACTACGTGGGAGGGATCCCCGCCGGGCGGGTCTCGGCTGATTACTTCGGGGAATTCGCAAGGGTAGTCGCCCAGCGGATGGGGGCCGCAGGGACTTTCGTGGGCATCCTTGCGAACGGAACCAGCGGCAATGTCAACAACCTCGATTTCTCCAAGCCGAGAGTGCCGAAGGAACCGTTTGAGCAGGTCCGGAGGGTGGCGGCCGAGCTAGCGGACACGGTCCTCGGCATCTATGGATCCATCGAGCACCGGAGGCAGGCCGAAGTATCGATGGCCCAGAGCGAAGTCACGCTTGCGCTCCGGAAGCCGTCGACCCGGATTCTGGAGCGCTCGCGCAGACTGCTCGCCAGCCCGCCCGAGGCCACGGAAGCAAGGCCGCTGATTTATGCCCAGCGGGCGGTCCGACTCAACGACGGCCCGGACGAGGTCGGAGTCCTCCTCCAGGCGATCCGGGTAGGCGACCTAGGAATGGCGGCATTGCCCTTCGAGACGTTCGCGGAGACAGGTCTGGCGATCAAGCGCGCCAGTCCGCTCCGACCGACGTTCGTCATCTCGCTCGCCAACGGCGCCGAGAAGTACCTCCCGACGCCGGAGCAGCACGAGCTCGGCGGATACGAAACGTGGCTCGGGACCAGTCAAGTCGAGAAGCGGGCGTCGGTGACGATCGAGCGCGAACTCCTCGCGCTCCTCGAGCGGGTTGCATCGAGTAGCGAGTGACTCGACTCGTTACGACACTGGGGCGGCAGGACATGCCTGGCCTGATGACACTTGAGCGTCTGCGAAAGTCGCCTGACATCGCAGTGCTCCAACGACACTCCAGACGTCCGTCCGAACTCATCGGCAGAAGGCGCTTCAAGCGGGTGCCGACGCGCCGAGCCTCTCCGAGTATGCTATCCTCAATCAGATCGGTTGTCAAATGCGGTTTGGAGCCCCCAAGCGCTTGTTAGAGGTGAATCGTCAAGCTGCGTCCCAACCCATCCGGCCTGCCATTCGCCCGCAGTGCGGTCCACTACCCTAGCATTACGGTGATTATGGAAGCCACGATTCCCGCTGAAGAGAGGTCGTCCAGCTTCGTGGGCAACATGAGGCTGCCGGTTCACCGGTGGTTTCGGTACAGCGCGGGATTCAGCGGTGCATGGGCTGAAGGGGTTATTTCTCTTGAAGTCAAGAAGAATCATGCGCGTGTCTTGGACCCGTTTGTAGGATGCGGTACAACTCTAATCGCTGCCGAGCAATGCGGGATTGAGTCTTGGGGAATCGAGGCTCATCCTTCCATTTCCAAGATCGTGCAGGCTAAACTTGGGGAATTATATATCTGAGTGCCTAGGCAACCGATTTTGCAAATTATCAGTCCATAAATTAATTCCTGATTACCCACAAGACGCAGCCAAGGTTAGGAGGCGGTAAGGCCTGGGCGGGGTGCGCACGGAGGCGTGGAGCAGGCGGGGGACCAGCGCCTCGAGATCGTAGCGGCGGTTGAAGCGGTAGCGGAACTCGGCGAGGTAGCGCGGCAGGTGCTTGCCGTCGAACGAATGGCAGGTTCCCGCCAGGGACTGCTTGACGTTCCCCGGCATCGTGTTGACCCGGACGAAGCGGGAATCCCCGCAGCTCCGCTGCCCGCCTCCGGTGACGGTCGGCACGTGCTCGCAGCCGGCGCCGGCCACGCCCCGGAAGCAGGCCGGGCCGTCGGAATGCACCTTCGTGCCGGGCTGCAAGTGCCGCCCGGCCCACGCTGCCAGCGTCTTCTTGCGGAAGCCCGCCACGCTGCTCAGGCGCATCCTTGCCGGCTGGCCGGCGGCGGTGACCTGCACGGCGGCCACGAACGGCGTCTTGCCCGCCGCGCCGCGACCGCGCTTGCCGCCGCTCCGCTCCCCGCCCCGGCAGGCGTCGTCCACCTGCACGATGCCGCCCGGCGGCACGCGCTCGTCGCGCTCTTTCATCACTTGCAAGAGCTTGTGCTTCATCTTCCAGGCGGTATTCCGGCTGACCCCCGGCTGCCGCGCCAGTTCCAGCGACGAAACGCCGTGCTTGCCCTGCGTCAGCAGGTGGAGCGCCAGGAACCGGACGGTCAGCGGCAGCTTGGTGGCGGCGAAGATCGTGCCGGCGACGAGGGAGGTCCGGCGGTGGCAGGCATGGCACTGCCAGAGCTTGCGGGAGCGGATGCGGCAGTGCCGCCGGGAGCCGCACTCCGGGCAGCGGAAGCCGTCCGGCCAGCGGGCCTTGAAGACGGCCTGCTCGCATGGCCCCTCGCTGCCGTAGCGCTGCAGGAACTTGCCCGGGCTGAGTCCCTTCTGGAATTGCACGCGATTGCGTTTCATCTGCTATCCCCTTTCCTGTCAGAGGTTTCCGACCTCCTCCAGTATAGCATATCCTCGGCTGATGTTCGTTGGTAATCAGGAATTAATTTGGGAATTATATATCTGAGTGCCGACAACGCCATGTCCGACTAGAACTGCTGTGAGCAGGGAGGTGGGTGTCGAGCTGGGGTCATGCGAGTGCGGCCGCGGCGGGCACAGAGGGGTGGAGTGGGGTGGGATCGTATCTGAATGGAGCCTGCCAGCGGATTGGACGAGGAAGGGACTAGAGAGGCCGCCTCGCCTGCCCCGGTTGCCCCGGTGGCACCCGGTTGGCGGTGGCAGGACACCCCTTGCAAGCCGCTTGCAGGCCCTGCGAGGGCCGAAGACAGCGGATCCCCGGCGCTCGACGGCCTGCATGGACGGTCCGGACCGGACCGGGGTCGCGCCGGGACATTCCGGATCCGGTGCGCCCCTCGTACCGAGCGTGAAGCGCACCGAGTGTGAAGCGCGCGCCCACAGCGGGCTGCCGCGCTCAGCGCGGCGGGCGCCGCTCAGGCCGCGACCGCGGCCTTGCCGGTCAGCTGCCGGTAGGTCAGCGTCCGGCCGACCAAGCCCCGCGCCATGCGCCGCATCCGTTCCGCCGTGTCGCAGTCGCGGTCGTTGTACCGTCCCGCGAACTCCGTGAGGTAGCGACCCGGATGACGGACGCTCATCCGGTGATAGGTTTCGTAGAGGCCGCGCTTGAACAGGGACCGGAACGACTCGATGCCGTTCGCATGCGCTGCCCCGCGCACGTACTCGCCGCCGGAGCGCCGGAGTGCCTGACGGCTTCGTGCGCGAACTCGGCCATGCCGGCGCAGGCCGCCGCCTCGTCGGAGCGGAGCTGCGCCCCCGGCGCGACGCGGGCGCGCGCGAAGCCCTGCAGGTCGCCCTCGGCGGTGCCCGGCAGCGGCCGCGCGGCCACTGCGTTCGTGGCGCGGTCCCGCGCCCCCGCCACGGGCGTCTTGCCGACGGGCCCGCGCCCGGCGCGGGCCTTCTTCCTCTCGTGCTTGTTGCGTTCCTTGCCGCCGACGTAGGTCTCGTCCACCTCCACCGGGCCGGCGAACAGGCCCCGATCGCGCTCCCAGCACGCGCGGATGCGGTGCGCCAGGTGCCAGGCCGACTTTTGGCTGATGCCTAGGTCGCGGTGCAGCTTCATGCTCGAGACGCCCTTGATGCCGGTAGTCAGCAGGAACAGGGCGACGGCCCAGGTGCGGTAGCCGAGCTTGGTGTCGGCCGTCACGCTGCCGGTGCGCACCGAAAAGCGCTTGCCGCAGCCGCGGCAACGGTACGGCATCGAAGGGTGGGCCGCGTCGGACTGCACGCTGGAGCCGCGGCAGCGGGGGCACGCAGGACCGTCCGGCCAGCGCATGGAGGCGAACCACTTTTCCGCGGATTCGTCATCGGAGAACATGGCGATCACTTCGATCAAGGTGATGCCTTTACGGAACCAATTTCCGGGACCTTGTTTCTTCATTTACGGTATCCCCTACTGGAACTATTCTACCAAGAAACACCACAGAATGTCAACGGAAAGTCGGAAGAAATATGAAATCTTATAATGGCTTGATAATTTGCCGACTTGATTCCCTCGGCACTCAGATATATAATTCCCTAAACTTGCATACCGCATTTCGCCAGATGAGTATTTTGACCGCGTTAGCTCTGTGATCAGGAAAGCGGAACATATGGCTCCTAACTTAGACTCCTATGTCTCGCTTATCAGAAACCTGATTACCAACGAACGTCAGCCGAGGATATGCTATACTGAAGGAGGTCGGAAATCTCTGATAGGAAAGGGGATAGCAGATGAAACGCAATCGCGTGCAATTCCAGAAGGGACTCAGCCCGGGCAAGTTCCTGCAGCGCTACGGCAGCGAGGGGCCATGCGAGCAGGCCGTCTTCAAGGCCCGCTGGACGGACGGCTTCCGCTGCCCGGAGTGCGGCTCCCGCCGGCACTGCCGCATCCGCTCCCGCAAGCTCTGGCAGTGCCATGCCTGCCACCGCCGGACCTCCCTCGTCGCCGGCACGATCTTCGCCGCCACCAAGCTGCCGCTGACCGTCCGGTTCCTGGCGCTCCACCTGCTGACGCAGGGCAAGCACGGCGTTTCGTCGCTGGAACTGGCGCGGCAGCCGGGGGTCAGCCGGAACACGGCCTGGAAGGTGAAGCACAAGCTCCTGCAAGCGATGAAGGAGCGCGACGAGCGCGTGCCGCCGGGCGGCATCGTGCAGGTGGACGACGCCTACCGGGGCGGGGAGCGGACCGGCGGCAAGCGCGGGCGCGGCGCGGCGGGCAAGACGCCGTTCGTGGCCGCCGTGCAGGTCAGCGCCGCCGGCCAGCCGGCAAGGATGCGCCTGAGCAGCGTGGCCAGCGTGGCGGGCTTGCGCAAGAAGACGCTGGCAGCGTGGGCCGGGCGGCACTTGCAGCCCGGCACGAAGGTGCATTCCGACGGCCCGGCCTGCTTCCGGGACGTGGCCGACGCCGGCTGCGAGCACGTGCCGACCGTCACCGGAGGCGGGAAGCGGAGCTGCGCGGATTCCCGCTTCGTCCGGGTCAACACGATGCTGGCGAACGTCAAGCAGTCCCTGGCGGGAACCTGCCATGCGCTCGACGGCAAGCACCTGCCGCGGTACCTCGCCGAGTTCCGCTACCGCTGCAACCGCCGCTACGACCTGGAGGCTCTGGTCCCCCGCCTGCTCCACGCCTCCGTGCGCACCCCGCCCAGGCCTTACCCCCTCCTAACCTTGGCTGAGTCTTGTGGGTAACCAGGTAGAAGTATTGTGGATGCATTCCATCGGGCAGGGCTAGATGTGTCGTCAGAGGAGGGTACATCCACAGAGGAACTACGGCGAAGAGTCGCAGCATTACACGGGCTGGACTCCAACTCGAGGAGCCTACTCCGCAATGAACTTGCATCACTATTGACTCGGTCCGGGCTATCATTCTTCCGTAAATTGAAGTCTAGTCTCACACAGTTCATCAAGATCGTGTCTATTTTGCCTGTTTCAGGCGATTTTCAAGAACTCACTTCTGTAGAGTCAGCGATCAGTTTTATTTTGGCTTATGATGAATCGTTGAGGCCAAGAAGTTTCGTAAGATATGAACTTTTCATGGAATCCTCAAATGGGGATGAAGTTCGAGGTTCATTTCGCAGTAGAGAAGCATCGATCAAGTTCCTACATGATGCAAGCAATGAGACCTAATGATCAATTGAGGGTCTTATTCCTCCACTGACTGGATCCCGTCGAGTTCTGGTCCTCCGCTAGCCTCATGTACAAGCAGCCCCATGTCGATTCATTTGGAAGGTCGACCAAGTGGCCGTGCCGGAGAGTCTAGCAGTAGGGCGGGCTTTCAACGGCTTCTCGCGAATGACGATCGATTGTCCCATTCAGCGCGGTGCTAGAGGCTAGGAGCCGTGAGGCGCCCATTGCGGGGCTGCACGGCCACGAGGTGCGACCAACTGCACTCGTTTTGGGTTGGGGCGTCTCATTCGGGCGATTCTCAAACTATGGGAACTATATAGTGCTTGTGACAAAACCCCTGAATACGGTTATGCACTTAGCTCTAGTCAGGCTGTTCCGGCCTGTCGATTAGCTCTTGGTACGTAGCCGCTCGCTGCAAGACCAGTTGCTCCAAGAGCCGGTAGAAGATCTTGCCAACGTGACGCGACCGACGCCGGTTGAAGCGGAACGTGAACTCGTCGAGATAGAGCTGCAAGTGCTTCGCGCCGACCTTGCCCTGATGCGTGGCCGGCAGCCAGCGCTTCAGCAGCGAGATCACCCAGTGGACTTGCGGAAACGCCGTGCCCGCAACGTCCCCGCTGCCGCGCGTGACGGTCACTTGATGCCGGTACCCGCGCCGCTCGAGGCTGCGATAGCCGCTCCAACCGTCCGTCTGCACGAGGCTGCCCGGCTCGACGCAGTCCGCTACCTAACCCGCCAGGCTCGCCCCCGAGGCGTCCGGCACGTGCCGGAGGCGGATGCGCCCCGCGCCATGCCCCTCCAGCTCCGCGGCGACCGCGACCAGGCACTTTTCGGCCGGTTCCCTCCCGCAAACGCCCTTTTCCGCGCCTCCGACATACGCCTCGTCATACGCCTCGTCCACCTCGACCGCCCCCTGCAGGCGTTCGCGGCCCAGCCTCGCCATCGCCGAGCGAAGCTCTGGCAGCAGCAGCCAGCAGCAGCCAGGCCGTGCGGTAGCTGCCCGGCCCGAGCTCGCGCTGCAAGCCCGCCGCGCTCGGCCCGGTCTGCTGCGTGCAAGCCAGCCGCATCGCGAGGAACCAGCCGCGCCACGGCACGCGCGACTTGTGCAGGACCGTGCCGGCCGTCGGGGAGGTCTGCCGGCGGCACGCCTTGCAGAACAGGATGCCGCGCGCAGTCGTCCACGCCTCGGCGCCCGCGCAGCGCGGGCAGGCGCAACCGCGCGGCCAGCGCACGGCGGCCAGGTACTCGGCGCACGCCCGCTCCGTACCGAACCGCTCCATGCATTCGAGGATGTTCCGCGTTCCGCGGGAACGCCTCGGAATCGCTTCCCATCGCCCGACACCTCCGCTCGCAGCGCAAACTTTGAGCATACTAGAGCTAAGTGCATAACCGTATCAATCCAATTCGCGAAAGCACGGCGGTGATCCAACTGAACAAAGTGGGCCCCTACACCGTGAGCCGGAGTCGCGGATGCACGGCGCGCAGAAGTCAGACCCGGGCGTCGTAGCGACGAAGGCGGCGACCAAAGGGGCGCGAGTCCCGCCGGAGCCGCCGGAGTGAATGGCCGGGATCAAGGGAAAGACGGGACCAGCCGACTCGGGCTGGACGCAGAGTCGCGGATCCATGCCAAGCGGCACCGAACGCGTACGGCAGCCAGTGAACAGGTAGCTGCGGGAGAAGAAACTGACGGCGCTCCTGCACCGCGTCACGCCGAAGGCGTTGCGGGCGACGAATCTCGGGCTGGAGTGCCCCGGTCCGACCGATCTCGTTACCCACCGGTCGGTGACGGTCAAAGCACGCTGCTCCGCCTTCGCAACTCCGGTCCTCAGGTGCCTCGTGGCTCGGCCCTCGAAGAGCTGGCTCGCAGACACGGATGAATATCGGTCGGACTGAATGGCAGGCCTCGTGGTGAGCCCTGAATTCCCCGTTCAGCGTAATCCGGTGTAGCGATGCGCCAGCCGGAATGCTCTACCATATTGGCGGCTATCGGGGCTGACCAGCCGCAGCGCCAGGACCAGAGGGAGAGCGAATGAATCATCGATCACGGGCAGGGAGTCCTGCTTCTCGCCGTATGCGGCGCGCCGGGCGGATGCTCCGCCCACTGGTCCTGCTGCTGGTCGGCACACTTGGCCTGCAGGCGCAGTTCAGCAGTATTCTCGAGGGAACGATCAGCGATCCGACCGACGCCGTGATTCCCGCGGTCGAGGTCATTATCGAGGACGTCGCTACTGGCACGACTCGCACGCTTGAGACCTCGAGTGTCGGGCGCTACCGCGCGACCGCCTTGGCGGCCAGCACCTACCGGGTCACGGCAAGCGCGGAGGGGTTCCAGACCTACTGAGGAGCGCAAAAGTCGTCTCGGGCGGGTCACGCCAGAATGTACTTGCAATCGGGCTCCTTGAAGAAGCGAGCCACCTTGTCAGTCAAGTCCCTTAGCGACTTGAATTCCGCCTCGAGCAGGCGCAACAGCTCGTCCTCGGTCTTGAAGCATTTCCGGCTCACCATCCGCTTCACGTGCGACCGTAGCAGCTCAGCTGGGTTCAGCATCGGGGAGTACGCCGGAAGAATACGAATCCTCACGTGCCCGTCCTCGAATTCCTTCTCGAGGAAACTCGCCACCTCTCGCGCCGTGCGAATCCGGCAGCCGTCCACTACGAAGCGCACCTTCCTGCCGGTCTCTTCCGCCACCTGCTTCACGAACGAGCAGAACCTTCCAGCATCCGCCGCGCCCTCGTGCAGCATGTAATGGATGCGGCCGTCCGGGCTGATCGCTGCCAGCATGTTGAAGCGAAACTTCGTGGCCGTGCAGGTCACCTCGGGCGTCTGTCCGCGCACTCTCGACGTCCGTCCCACGTGATAGTCGGAGCGCATTCCGGCCTCTTCAGCGAACATGATCAAGGCCCCTTCCCGCTCGGCCTCCTGCTTGATTTCCGGGAATGTCGTGTCAATCCATCGCGCGACTTGCCCCGTCCGGCGCTGGAATGCCCGGAAGCGAGGCTTCTGCGGCGTGAGCCTGAGCCGACGCATGACGCGGCGGATGGCACAGCGGCTCGCGTCGATGCCGAACTCGTCGATGAAAGCGCGGCGGACTCTCTGGACGGTCCAGTAGGCGAACTCGAACTTGAGCTGCCGGGGATTCTTATCGACGACGGTATGGAAGATCCACTGCGCGTGCTCCTCGGTCAAGATGCGAGGGCGTCCAGTTCCGGGCCGATCATCCAGTGCCCCCATGCCTCCGGCGATGAATCTAGCCACCCAGGACTTGACCGTTCCGGTTCCGATGCCGAATTTCATCGCGAGTTCTTCCGGAACATAGCCGAGCGTGAATTGCGTGAAGACGAACTTTCGAACGGTAATCTCAAGCTTATGATGGAGTCGCCGAAAGTCGTCGAATTGGAAGGGATTCATGCAACAATTCTACCACGTTCAAGTGTCGGAACTGGTCTCAGCAGAGGGCGCGAACGGCCAGAACGACTTTTGCGCCCCTCAGTACGTCCAGGAACGGGTGACGCTAGAGGTCGCGCAGACCACCACCCTAAACATCCAGCTCGAGGTGGGCCAGACTACCGAGACCGTCAGCGTGACCTCGGAAGCGCCGCTCATCGAGACCGGCGAGGCGCAGGTGTCCGGGCAGATCGAGGAGATGGAGGTCGCGGACCTGCCGCTGGTCGGGCGCAACTTCATGACGCTGGTGGTGCTCACGCCAGGCGTGGTAGGCCTGCCGTCCGGAGGCGGGCAGGCCTACGCGCAGGCCACCGGAGACATCTTCTCGGCCGAGTACGGCGTCAACCTCAGCGGCAACGGCCAGCGCGCCGAGTCCAACAGCTTCAACGTCGACGGCGCCTCCGTCAACGCCAGCCCGCGCGGCGGCGTCGTCAACCACAACCCAAACGCCGACTCCGTGCAGGAGCTCCGCGTCTCCGTCAACAACTTCTCCGCGGAATACGGTCGGAACTCCTCGGTCCTCGTCAATGTGGTCACCAAGTCAGGCACCAACGACTACCACGGCACCTTGGGCTGGTACCACACCAACAACAAGATGCAGGCACGCAACCTCTTTCAGCCCAAGGTGCCGGTGTTCCGCCGCAACGAGGCCAACTGGAGTCTCGGCGGGCCGATCCTCAGGAACCGCACCTTCGCCTTTGCCTCGATGGACATCCTGCGTTCCGGCGTCGGGGCCGGATTCAGCAACACCGTAGTGAGCCGGCAGTTCGCCGATTTCGTGCGCCAGCGATACCCGGACAACATCAGCAGCATGGTGATGAACGAGTTTCCCGACATCCTGACTAACAAGGCAGTTGCGCAGACAGCCGGGGGGCTGGCCGGCTCGGACTGCTCCGGCACGACTCCCATCGAGACGCCCATCGGCATGATGCCCTGCAATTTCCCCGTGACCGAGCGCGGGTCCTTCGCCCAGACGCTCCCGCGGGACGGCCTGCAATGGACGACTAGGATCGACCACAACTTCAACGAGAGCAGGGACCGCATCTACGGCAGCGTGGCCCGAACCACCAATCAGCAGGTCTTGTTCGGCAACCCCTCGGTCTATCCGGCCTTCACGAAAATGCAGGAGCAGTGGACGGCCTTCGCCAACCTGAACTGGACCCGCATCATCTCGACCAACGTCATCAACGAGCTCTCGTGGTCCCGGTAGCACGCAGAGGGCGACGCGCCCATCGGACGCGGCGAGATTCCCCTGATCAACGTGCCCGGAATCTCCAGCTACGGGCAAGGGTTCTCCGACGCGGTCTTCATCCAGAACAACCAGCAGTGGCGCAACGTGACCACGTGGAACAAGGGCTCGCACTCGTTCAAGTTCGGCGGGAACTTCAACTGCGACAGCGGCTCCCCCGGCGCGGGCGCCCTGTTCGCCGCGGTCTGGGAGCGTCCGAATTACGGCTTCAACAACACCTGGGACTTCATCCTGGACGACCCGTTCTCGCACGGCAACATCGGATTCGACCCGGCCACGGGCGACGCACGCGGCTTCGACTTCCGCCCGCGCTTCACGAACTTCGGAATGTTCGTCAACGACGACTGGAAGGTCCGGCCCAATCTCACCGTCAGCTGGGGCGTCCGCTGGGAGGCCTTCCCGATCCCGACCGACCTGGACGCCATCTTCGTCGGCGCCAACTTTCGCGGCGGCAGCAACTTCACGGAGCGGATCGCCGACGTCGGCGTGAGGCAGGGGCCGCCTTTGGCCTCGACCGACATGAACAACGTCGCGCCGCGTCTCGGTATCGCGTGGGACCCGACCGGGCGGGGCAAGATGTCCATCCGCGGCGGGGCGGGGATGTTCTACGACCGTCCCGGCGGCCAGTTCTACCGAGACTGCTGCACGAGCCTGCCGATCTTCGCGGTGGCGGACGTCAGCAAGCAGACCGACGCGCAGCCGGTCTACGGCCTGAGCAGCACCATGGAGTCGCCGTGGCAGTTCCCGCGCCCGCCGGATCTCCAGATCGGGCTCGACGAGCGCGGCGTGCTGGTCGGCGTGCCGGCGGCGATCCAGATATGGGAGCCGGACCTGAAGAATCAATACGCCATCAACTGGTTCTTCGGCATCCAGTACGCCTTGGGCAACGACTGGGCGGTCGAAGCCAACTACGTGGGCTCTCAGGGATCGAAACTGTACCAGAACTACGAGGTCAACCGCTTCGCGGGCGATCTGCTGGACGGGCGGCTGGACCGCCTGAACCCCAGTTTCGGCAGCATCACGTACGGCCAGAACAACGGCAAGTCGTACTACCACGGAGGCAACCTCAGCCTCAAGAAGCGCTTCGCGCATGGCCTGCTATTCCAAGGGGCCTACACGTTCGGGAAGGCGATCGACACAGCCAGCAGCTTTTCTGGCGAGCACTTGATCGAGCTGACGAACATGCGCCTGAACCGCGGGCGCTCGCGCTTCGACGTGCGGCAGAAGTTCGCGACCAGCCTGATCTTCGAAATTCCGTCGCCATTTCGGAACGGCCCGGGCAAGGCGATCTTCGGCGGATGGCAGTTCGGGCTGACCTCGATCCTGCAGACTGGGTCCCCGTTCACGGTCAACTGCGGGCTGCCCTTCAATCCGGTCTTCGACGACAGCGGCAACATGATCGGAAACAACGGCTGCGACTTCAACGCCGACGGACTCAACAACGATTACCCGGACACCCCGGCTTTCGGAAGCTCGATCGACGGAGCCTCCAGGCAGGACTACATAGTGCTTGTGACAGAACGCGCAAGCCCTTAGTTTCCGGGAGGTTGCAGCAGGTCCGTGGGACGAAGATCGGGGCGATCCGGGCCGGCTTGCGCGTTTCCGGGGGTTGTGCGACAATCTTCGTCCTGATTACCCACAAGACTCAGCCAAGGTTAGGAGGCGGAAAGGCCTGGGCGGGGTGCGCACGGAGGCGTGGAGCAGGCGGGGGACCAGCGCCTCCAGATCGTAGCGGCGGTTGAAGCGGTAGCGGAACTCGGCGAGGTACCGCGGCAGGTGCTTGCCGTCGAGCGCATGGCAGGTTCCCGCCAGGGACTGCTTGACGTTCGCCAGCATCGTGTTGACCCGGACGTTGACCCGGACGAAGCGGGAATCCCCGCAGCTCCGCTGCCCGCCTCCGGTGACGGTCGGCACGTGCTCGCAGCCGGCGTCGGCCACGCCCCGGAAGCAGGCCGGGCCGTCGGAATGCACCTCCGTGCCGGGCTGCAAGTGCCGCCCGGCCCATGCTGCCAGCGTCTTCTTGCGCAAGCCCGCCACGCTGCTCAGGCGCATCCTTGCCGGCTGGCCGGCGGCGGTGACCTGCACGGCGGCGACGAACGGCGTCTTGCCCGCCGCGCCGCGACCGCGCTTGCCGCCGGTCCGCTCCCCGCCCCAGCAGGCCCCAGTAGGCGTCGTCCACCTGCACGATGCCGCCCGGCGGCACGCGCTCGTCGCGCTCCTTCAGCACTTGCAGGAGCTTGTGCTTCACCTTCCAAGCCGTGTTCCGGCTCACGCCCGGCTGCCGCGCCAGTTCCAGCGACGAAACGCCGTGCTGGCCCTGCGTCAGCAGGTGGAGCGCCAGGAACCGGACGGTCAGCGGCAGCTTGGTGGCGGCGAAGATCGTGCCGGCGACGAGGGAGGTCCGGCGGTGGCAGGCGTGGCACTGCCGGAGCTTGCGGGAGCGGATGCGGCAGTGCCGGCGGGAGCCGCACTCCGGGCAGCGGAAGCCGTCCGGCCGGCGGGCCTTGAAGACGGCCTGCTCGCATGGCCCCTCGCTGCCGTAGCGCTGCAGGAACTTGCCCGGGCTGAGTCCCTTCTGGCATTGCACGCGATTGCGTTTCAGCTGCTATCCCCTTTCCTATCAGAGATTTCCGACCTCCTTCAGTATAGCCTATCCTCGGCTGACGTTCGTTGGTAATCAGGATCTTCGTTGAGGAACCGCCCGTGAGGACCGTTCAGGAGATCCAGCTCACCCTTGGCCGGACTGCAATCGAGGATATCGATCCCGACGTCCGTTCCCGCGACGATATCCCGGCCATCTTGCTAGGAATACAATCTATCTATCGCACCGAGGAGTTGCGGGACAGGGTTTTCGCACTGCTCGAGAGCCGTATCCTCGGCCTCGGCGAGAGTAGCGGGAACGGCGGGAACGGAAGCGATCCTTCCGCAGGCGAGTCCGGCAGGATCAACCCTGCCCTCGGTCGTCCCGGCATGCAGCTGTGGAACATTCTCGTCCCGGGCCTGCTCAAGCAGGGATTGAATTGCGACTGCGACCGCGTGACGGAGCTGGCGAACAAGCATGCGGACGTCCGGCGCTTCCTCGGTCTGAACGCGACGCTCGACGAGCGGGTCTTCAGCTACCGGACAGTCAACCGGAATCCGAAGCTTCTCACGCCCGACCTCCTCGCGGAAATCAATCAGCTGGTGGTGCAGGAAGGGCACGCGCTGGCGGGGTGCGAGGAAGGCGATCCGCTGAAGGCGCGGTGCGACTCTTTCGCGGTGGAAACGAACGTGCATTACCCGACGGACGTGAGTCTTCTATGGGACGCGGTGCGCTGCCTGATTCGCTCTATTGCGCCGCTGTGCAAGGGGCGCGGTATCGCCGGCTGGCGGCAGAGCGCGCGGCTGCCGAAGACGCTGAAGCAGGAATTCAACCGGGTGCGGCAGGCGAAGAGGAGGAAAGCCAACCCGGAGAGGGTGCGGTCGTACCTGGAGGCGGCCCTGGAGATAGCGCGGCGGGCGGAGGGTGCGCTGGCGGCCCTGGAGCGGGCCGGGGAAGACGAGGGAACCTTGGGAGCGGCAAGGAGTTACCTCGGGTGCGTGCAGCTCCTGGCGGACCCGGTGGAGCGGCGCGTGCTGCGGGGGGAGAAGATCCCGCACGAGGGGAAAGTGTTCTCGATCTTCGAGGAACACACGCGCTGGTGCGTGCAAGGAAAAGCGGGGGTGCCGGTGGAGCCGGGCGTGCCGGTATGCATCGTGGAAAGCGAGCACCGATTCGTGATGAATCACGAAGTGACGTGGAAGGGCAGCGACGCGGACGTGGCGGTGGGAATCGTCGAGGGGGCGCAGGGGCTGTACGCGGGGCTGTCGAGCTGCAGCTTCGACAAGGGCTTTCACAGCCCGGCGAACCGGACGCGCTTGGGGGAACTGCTGTCGTGCCACGCGATGCCGCGGAAGGGGAGGCGGTCGAAGGCGGCGAAGGAGACGGAAGGCGCGCCCGAATTCGCGGCAGCGAGGCAGGCGCACCCGGCCGTGGAGTCCGCGATCAACAATCTCGAGTGCCGCGGTCCGGACGGGGTGACGGACCGGGGAGCGGAGGGATTCGAGCGGATGATCGGGCTAGCGGTCCTGGCGGCGAACGTGCATCGAGTGGGCCGGATCGTGCGCGACAGAGAGCGCGACAGAGAGAGGGAGCGTCTCAAGACGGGACCCTTGCCGCTGGCTGCATAGGCAGTCTGCAGCGATCTGAATTGCCCTGAATTGAAACCTTGAAGAGACAAGGTTCAGGAAAAGTGTACAACTAGAACAGAACTAACTGTATCCTCACAATGAAAATGGAATATAAGGCAATGAGTGCGGTTAATTGGCACAGCTTGTTTCTTCCATAGCTATCATTTGGTCGGGATCTATCAGCTAGAATCCCCAAAATATCATGGTTTTGTCACAAGCACTACATAAACGGCCTGTTCACCGCGGCGGATTTCCCGAAACTGCAGTCCGTCCGCCCGGGCACGCTGGGACGCAACACCTTCACAAACCCGGGCTTCGCCAACGCGGACCTGAACCTTCTACGGCAGATTCGCGTGCCGCTGCTCGGCGAGGGCGGTCGTATCGACCTGCGGGCGGAGTTCTTCAACGTCTTCAACCACGTCAACCTAGGCTCGGTGAACGGCAGCCTGCAGAGCGGCAATTTCGGGCGAGTCGCCAGCACGTTCGGCGCACGGAACATCCAGTTCGGAGTCAAGGTCGTCTTCTGACCCCATTGCTCCTGAACGAGCCTGGCACCGAGGGGGTCTGGTCGGCAGGCCCCTCGGTGCCAGCCGAGTTGGCTTCTAAGGCGGATTCTGGCGGGAATCGAGGGTAGTCCCCGGCACTTCGATTCGACTACATCCCCCAAGAATGAACGCTTCGCTGGGCAACACGCACCTTTCAGCGTGTGCCACCGTCCCGATGTCTTCGCGAGGAGAGCATCAGACGCAGGCGAGCTTTTCTTCTGATTCACAGAGATTGTCCTGGGGGTTTTCGGGATTGAGACCTTGCCTTGCAGCCGTTCAAAGACTCGGACTTCCCGCGATGGTCGGACACCATGGGTCGCGACCGACTCTTAGAGACAGTGCGCGGGCGGAGACACTCGCGGTCCGTTCGTCGCCACCAGCCCCCCGACCTGCCCGAGCCTCGGGTGGCCCTGCCCGGCCGGGCCATTCCGACGAAACGCGACAGACTGAACGACTGGATAGGTTCGACGCGCTGATTGCAGCGGTCTCCAACACTTCAACATGCGGACTAAGACGGCCACCGCCCCGCCGAGACGCCAGACTCGGCACGGACATCTTGCCTACTATGCATCGCGCGCCTGCTTGCAACTGCTCGCGACCGGTAGCCCAGTGCCACGGTTTGGCCGGGGGCGGCAGGTCGCGATCCGGCTGCTGCTCGCTGGCGCGTCCGCATGGCACGCTACGCCTCCCGCGAATTGCCAGGACGCGTTGGCGCGGGCGACTGTCGAATTCGTTGACGTAACGCGGGAATCAGGAATCGACTTCGTTCACGAGAACGCCGCGACTGCTGACAAGTACCTGATCGAGACTATGGGGGGCGGGGCCGCGTGGCTCGATTATGACGGGGACCGCAACCTTGATCTGTATCTGGCCAACAGTGCGGCTACAGACAAGTTCGATCCGCCCAGCCCGTTAGTCGGTGCTCTTTATCGAGCAATCGGGGATGGGAAATTCGAGGTGGCCGGGCCCGGAACTGGAGTCGGGCTGGAACACCTGTTCGCGATGGGCCTAGCCGCGGGCGACTTCGACAACGACGGGGACACGGACTTGGCCGTAAGCGGCTATGGGCGGTCGGTCCTGCTCCGGAACGAAGGGGATGGGACGTTTCGCGATGTCACCGAGAGGCCGGTACATCCAATCAAGGCAAGTGGGGGACGAGCGCAGCGTGGTTCGATTACGACCTTGACGGGCTGCTCGACCTCGCGATCGCCAATTACTTGGATTGGTCCACCGAAGGGAACTTGCATTGCGGCGAGCGACGGCCCGGATACCGCTCCTACTGCCACCCCAACAAGTACCGAGGGCAGGCGCCGACGCTCTATCGGAACTTGGGGAATGGACAGTTCGAGGATTCGTCGGAGTCTTCGGGCCTTGCGGCATACACCAGCGGTTCTAAATTTAGGGAATTATATATCTGAGTGCCGACAACGCCATGTCCGACGAGAACTGCTCTGAGCAGGGAGGTCGGCGTCTGGCTGGGGTCATTCGAATGCGGCCGCGGTAGGCACGGAAAAGTGGGATCGTATCTGAATCGAACCTGCCAGCGGAATGGACGAGGCACGGATAAGAGAGGCCCCCTCGCATGCCCCGGTGGAATCCGGTTGGCGGTGGAGGGCACCCCTTGCAAGCCGCTTGCGTGCCCTCCGAGGGCCGAAGACAGCGGATCCCCGGCGCTCGACGGCCTGCATGGACGGTCCGGGCCGGACGCGGGTCGCGCCGGGGGATTCCAGAGCCGGCGCGACCCTCGCACCGAGCGTGAAGCGCATCGAGCGTGAAGAGTGCGTCGGCAGCGGGCTGCGGCGCTCAGCTCGGAGGGCGCCGCTCGGGCCGCGACCGCGGCCTTGCCGGTCAGCTGCCGGTAGGTCAGCGTCCGGCCGACCAGGCCCCGCGCCATGCGCCGCATCCGTTCCGCCGTGTCGCAGTCGCGGTCGTTGCACCGTCCCGCGAACTCCGTCAGGTAGCGGCCGAGATGACGGACGCTCATCCGGTGATAGGTTCCGTACAGGCCGCGCTTGAACAGGGACCCAAACGATTCGATGCCGTTCGCATGCGCTGCCCCGCGCACGTACTCGCCGCCGGAGTGCCTGACTTCATACTTGAGACGCCCTTGATGCCGGTAGTCAGCAGGAACAGGGCGACGGCCCGGGTGCGGTAGCCGAGCTTGGTGTCGGCCATCACGCTGCCGGTGCGCACGGAAAAGCGCCTGCCGCAGCCGCGGCAACGGTACGGCATCGAAGGGTGGGCCGTGCCGGACTGCACGCTGGAGCCGCGGCAGAAGGGGCATACCGGACCGTCGGTCCAGCGCATGGAGGCGAACCACTTTTCCGCGGATTCGTCATCGCGGAATATGGCGATCACTTCAATCAGAGTGATGCCTTTACGAAACCACTTCCCGGGACCTTTCTGCTTCATATACGACCTCATATATTGGAACTATTCTATCAAAATAATCCACCGACTTTCAACAGATCTCTGGAAGAAATATGAAATTAATTTATGGACTGATAATTTGCAAAATCGGTTGCCTCGGCACTCAGATATATAATTCCCTAAATTTAGCCGTCAAGGGGGTGCGTGAACGTTGTTTCGGAGGATGAGGTGAATAAGTTGACCGAGAGGTTGCGCTCCCGAGGCCGCCCCGCGGGAGCGTCGGACGGCGGGCAGGGCCGTGGAGCGGCTCGCGTCGCGGGTCCGCGGAGTGCCGAGCCCGCGGCCGGACGTACTCCGGCGGTAGCCGGCTTTGACGGCCGGCCGCTGGCCGGACGCTGCCGGCACGAAACTGCGCGGAATCCAGGCCCCGGCCGCCTGGCAGCCCGGAGGCGCGCGTCCGTCGCGCACCGCTGCCAGCAGCGTCGGCCGGTCCGGGAAGCGGAACCAGCGCAGCGCGACCTGCAGCTCCCGGAACAGGGCGCGGCGCGTGACCGGCTGGCGCCGGCACTGCTGCCGCAGCGCGCAGACGCACTGCACCACGGCGCGGAGCGCGAAGGCGAACGGGTTCGGCACGGCCGGCACGTTGGCCGGCCCTTCCTTGCCGTGCCCGAAGTTGCGCTTGCAGTTGCGGCCGTGCCGCGCCAGGCAGTTGCAGCCCTCGTTCTCGATCTTCCAGCGCGCCCGGCCGGCGCGCGCGATCCGCTCCGCGTTGTCCGCGGTTGTCCGCGGTGACCGCGAGACTGGCGAAGAAGCTGCTGGCGCAGGTGCGCTTGCCGTCGCGCTCCACGGCGTACTCGATCCAAGTGCCCCGCAGGGCGTCGCGGCCCTTGCGCAGGGGCACCGCGGCCGTCCGGCGGAAACGGTGCCGCTCGGACCGCTTGCCCTTCCCGCGCCGCGGCAGCCAGCCGGTCGAGCGCACCGCGCCGCTCGCCCGCCGGCTCTCCGGCACCTCGTGCAAGTGCTTGCGGGATCCGGGCTTGCATACCCGGATGCAGTCCATGCCGGCCGCCGCGGCGGCCTCGCAGACCGGCTGGCAGCAGTGCAGGTCGTCGCCCAGCAGGACGGGGCGGTAGGCCTGCAGCCAGGCGCCCTGAGCGGCGAGCCAGCGCTTGGCGGCGTTGCGCTCGCAGTCCTGCTTGCGCTCGTCCTCGCTCATGTCGGCGCGGGTCGCGGCCGCGTCCTGCTGCGGGCACGCGAACTCGGGCATCAGCGGCAGGACCGTGGCGTGGCCGACGGCCATGGCGTGGAAGTGATGCGGCCGGCGCTCGCTGCCGGCGCGCCGCACCGAGCACTGCGGGCAATGCACCCTGTCGGAGCGGTGGAACCGGACGCCGTCCGGAGCCGCCGGCAGGCGCTCGTCGAGGCGCTGGAAGGGCTCGAGCGCGCCCTGCGCGGCCACGGTTGCGAGGCACGGCCGGAACAGCGGGTCGCACGCGGCCGGGTCGAGATCGTCGAGCAAGTTGCGGATCCGGTTGTCGCAGGGGATGCGGCCCACGCCGAACAGGGTCCGGCAGTTGGAGCGCGAGCCGTCCCGCTCCATGCGCCGCTGGAACGCGAGGAACGACTCGCACCGGGTGAAGAAGCAGGCCGGGGCGCAACCGGCGGCGTCGCTGACCTCGTAGCGCTTGTTGCGGCGACCGTCGCGCCGGTCGGGCCGGCCGGCGGCCGTCTCGCGGAAGGCGCTCAGCAGCGCGTCCAGGACATGGGGCATTCACCCTAGCTCACACATTCCGCTAGCAAAAGTCAAGTGCCAGACTGCCTTCGACACCTTTCTCAGACACTCTGGAAATCCCAAATGCCCAAATTGAGAATCGCTGGGCCATGGCCCAAATGCGGTAGCCGAGCTCGGTGTCGGCCATCACGCTGCCGGTGCGCACCGAGAAGCGCTTGCCGCAGCCGGATCAACGGTTCGGCATCGAAGGGTGGGCCGTGCCGGACTGCACGCCGGAGCCGAGGCAGAGGGAGCACACGGGCCGTTCGGCCAGCGCATGGGGGCGAACCATGTTTCCGTGGATTCGTCATCGGGAAACATGGCGATCATTTGGATAAAGTGATGATTTTACAAATTCCCTTTCTACGACATATCTTCTTCATTTATAGACTCATATACTAAGACTATTCTACCAAGATAATCCACCGAATATCACCAGATATAGGGAAGAAATATGAGATTATCTGATGCCTTAATTATTTCGCCGCATTGGCTGCTTAGACACTCAGATAAATGATTCCACAAACTAAAATCACCCCGACGTATAGTCGGTGATAGGAGCCCCATTTGATGTGCGATCTAGAGGCTTGATGAACATCCCGAGGCGGTTCCTTGATGCTGTCGCGGGCTAGGCATGCCGCGCCGGTTGATCAATGGATCCGACGGTGATACGCGGAGGATTCTTGCTAGTCAATCCGAAGACCAACCCAATGCCAAGCGATCAATGTTCCGAACCAAGGCCCGACAAGCCCCACACGTGTACATCCAGCAGACTCCCTTGGCAACTTCGTACTCGCCCGCGAGTCTCTTCACGGCGGTGTCTCGTAGATGGCCGGGCCAGCGCCCATCGACCCCGTTATTTCTGGAGGTTCCGTCACTCACTGGCCGGAGTTGAAGCCTCGCTAGAGCGCGGCCGTCAGCCCCCCTCTATGGTGGACCGCTTGAGCGACACTCCAGTCCAAGATGATCGGCAACCCCGTGGCTCGGACGCCGATCAGGTCAGCATTCGTGTAGCACTGGCGGGAAATGCACCGTACCGGTGCTCGGTCCGGCACCTAGCGGTGGGCAGGCATGGAGACGATCACAACTTGGTCGTTAACATCGTCCCATAGATAGTAGATGCGGAGGCACCGAGTCGGATCGTGCGTGTTGCCGCCGTTCTTGAGATGCCAGTCCACCGGCATCTGCCGCCCGCACCACGACACGGAGAACCTCGTGTTCCCGCATCGGGCGTTGAACAGCTTGCCGTCAAGGATCGGCCCGAGAAGATCGCCGTTCCCTCCGTTTCTGCGTCGCGCCCTGTAGTCCCTCCCAAGCCAGAGAACGCCGCGAGCGCCCAGCACGACATCGCCGAATCTAGCCTTCTTGATCTCGCGCTTCGCTTGCTCCAAGAGCATGACTCTGCCTGCTAACGCGTCTTCGCACCAAGCGGGAAACTCCTCCCATGCCACCGGGAGGTCACGCTCCCAGTCCGGGACGATCAGCGCGATCTGTCGCTCCAGCGTCTTGTTGCGCTGGACTACCTTGGACACCTCCGCCCGAGTTTTCTTGCCCTGCTTCTCGGCAACGTCGTGCTCCCGTGAAAGCCAGCTGATCGTCCCTTCCAATTGCTTCCGCTCGGACTGCATGGACTTGATGGCCCGCCTCGACTTAGCGGCCTGAGCCTGCAGGCCGTCAATCTGACTCTTCGACTTCACGAGTTCGACGGATGTCTTCTCGTGATCAGCGACGATTCGCGCGATCCGCTGCTCCAGCGCTTCGTTCCGGCTCTGCAGGTCCGTGATACGGATTCTCGCTCCTTCGAGTTCAATAGCTGCCTTCGTGGGACCTACCACGCGTACAAGCCCAGCGATTGCAGCTTGAATCCGACGCGAGAATCCTTCGGCCACATTCTTCAACGCATTGGATCTCGCCGAGCCAAGAGTGGGCTGATCGGTGTCTGCACATCTCGCCTGCACATCGCCAAACGCAATCAAGTCGTTGCGGAATCGTTCCCTGCTGTCCTTGGCGGCGATGCGACGAATTTCAGCAATAGCCTGTGCTCGAGATGATGCCTCTTTGAGCCTTTCAGGAAGCCACAGCTTATGCACATTCCGATCCGCCCCGTGATCGAATCCGGGGCGGTAGATTCGGGCGCCGCCTCCGAACACCGAGAGATTCCGGCCAACGTGGTCCGTCAACTGGTGCGTGTATGCTTGCGCCAGCACGACAACAGTCGCCAATCCGACTGTTGCGCGAGCCAGCGGCTCCGGGGCAATCGGTATCAGGGATGCAGTCGCCGATCCCGCGCCAAGCTCGGTCACAATCACGACTGGGAAAGCCCTGTCGTTGTCAAGGAGTGTCTCAATCAGATTCCAGCAGCCCTCCGCCGAATCGACCGTCCAAGGCTTGGAGTTGAGTTTGTCGTTCCCCACGACGAGGGGAATTCGCGTGCTCGCCGAATGCACGAAACCCGGGACTTCCGGAAGGAGTGCGAAATTGTGCTGATTGCGGTCCACAAGCTGACGAACAGTGAGCGCGGTGCCCCCACCGGCACGGTGTTCGACGACCACCTCAGTGCTGCGGATGAGTTCCGGAAACTTGGCGTCCGGCGCGTCCGTCCTCATCGCCCACAGGTCGAGGTCATCCTCAGTTGCCCGGGCGACGGTGCATCTGGCGTTGCCGGACCGAAAGGAAAACGGCTGCATCATGCTCGACGAAGGCGGGAGAGGGCTGCAGACATCTCTCGCCGCCCACTCCAGAGCATCGCGCGCCAGAATCTCGGCCGCTGGGTCCGGGCAGTCGCGATCGACCGAAGCGGCGAGCCGAAACAGTTCTGATTGAGAGGCTGAGGTCATGCAACTCCTCCGTTGGTGTGTGATTCGACGCACGAGGGGGATGCGATGTTTCGTTGGGAGTCGGCGCGTCCTGAGACTCCACCCCCTGATCCCGAGTCGGCGATCAGCCGAGCCCCTCGGTCGGGCGGTCACCAGTCGAGCGGCTACGCGTGCCGGCGCTGCACACTACCGTCCCTGTCGCCCCGAGATCGGGCAGACCTGAGGTTCACTGCGCTCTGCTCCCAGCAGGGGTCACCCCTCGGAGTGAGGAGCGCGAGCGGTCTTCCACGGGCTGCCAGCGGGCGGAGGGCGCTAGCCTGATTCCCTCGGCGTAATCCAGGCTCAGCCGTCAAGCTCATGCCGTAATCGCATAGCCTGCTCAAAATCCCTCACTTTCGCGGTCGAAGCGTGCATTGGCGTTGGGCAGCGGCGAGTTCCGTCCTCGAAGGGGAGCGGAGGACCCCCTCGCCGAGCCAGAAAACCCCAGACGCACCACACAGCCTCTCCGAAGTGGGCTCCGTTAGTTCCTTCTGGCTAGGACGGGCTCGGCAGGGGCCGGGCGCCAAGGAGGGTCGGCGGGAGCTCAGCGCCCGCGGTGCGGGGGGGGGGGGGGGGGGCGAAGGCCGGCTGGACACAATCCGGTCGCGCTGCGCCAACCCGCTACTGGGCCGATTCTAGAGAAATGCTCGGCCGCCGGAAATACTGCCCCGGATGACTGCAGGTCCGCCGGGACTTCGGCGGGCACCCCGGGCACCTGCCGGGAGGAACCGACTTGCCGACTGCACTCGGAGGGGCAGCGCCGCCCGTCCCGGAGCCGACTCGTGAACGGCCCGTCCTGCGGTATCGAGGAGCCCTAGAAGCCTGGACTAGCCTTCGCCGGGGCGACGCTATGCCACCAATTCCCTAATGGGTTCCCCGCCCGTCTGGCTCAGCTGCTTGTCCCGGCCTTGGGCGAAGTACGTCAGCCTAGCATCATCCAAGCCGAGCAGGTGCAGCAGAGTGACGTGCATGTCCCGGATCGGATGCACCACCTCGACGGCGGTCCGCCCGGTCTCGTCCGTCGCTCCGACGATCCGGCCCTGCGGCGCTCCGCCCCCCGCCATCCAGAAGGCCATGGCCGGAGCGTTGTGGTCGCGGCCCCAAGCCGCACCGCCTCCGCGAATTCCATTGTCCGGCGACCGACCGAACTCGCCGGACCAGACGACCAAGGTCTCATCCAGCAAGCCCGTGCGCTTGAGATCCTTGAGCAGGCCGGAAACGGGCCGGTCGATCGAGTCGAGCCTAGTTCCGTGGGCCTTTTCGATGTAGTCGTGCGAGTCCCATCCGGCGACCATAACCTGCACGAACCGGACCCCCCGCTCGACCAAGCGCCGGGCGAGCAGGCAGCGCCGCCCGATGGAATCGACCTCGAAATCGTCCGATCCGACGCCGTACAGGGCCTTGGTCGCTTCGGGCTCCGAGTCGATGTCGATCGCCTCCGGCATCTCGGCCTGCATGCGAAACGCAAGCTCGTAGCTTTCGATCCGAGCGGCGAGGTCGTCGTGGTCCGGATGGCGCTCCATGTGCCTGCGATTCAGCTTCCCGAGCAGATCGAGCGTGCCTCGCTGCTGCGCCTGCGTCACGTGCTCCGGCGGGCGCATGTCCAGCACCGGCGAGCCTTGCGAGCGCAACGGAGTCCCTTGGTAGTGCGCAGGGAGGAATCCGTTGGACCAGTTGCCCGCGCCACCCTGCGGATACGCAAGGTCGGGGAGCACGACGAATCCCGGCAGGTTCTGATTCTCCGTGCCGAGTCCGTAGGTCACCCAGGAACCGAACGCCGGGTCACCGCCGAAGCGGTTGCCCGTGTTCAGGTGGTACAACGCTGTGGGATGGTTCACCGAAGTCGCTTGAAGCCCGCGGTAGAAGCAGATGTCATCAACGCACGTGGCGAAGTTGCGGAGCTTGGCGTTGATCTCGATCCCTAGCCCGCCGGCGCGACGGAATTCGAAGGGGCTGCGGACGAAGTACCGCTTGCCCGTGTTCATGCTCGCCTCGAACTTGTTGCGCTCCTTGACGAACTCCGTCATGTGGAGCTCGGCGAGCTTGTGCTTGGGATCGAATGTGTCGATATGGCTCGGCCCGCCCTCCATCAGGAGAAAGATGCAGTTTCTAGCCTTCGCCTCGTGGTGCCCGCGCTTCGCGGCGAGCGGGCTCGCCTGAGCGCTGTCCCGGTGAAGCATGCCCGACAGCGCGACGGCTCCCAGCCCCATGCCGGAGTGGTACAGCAGGTCGCGACGGGAGGGTCGCGCGGTGAACACTTGGCGCTTCATGATCAGTACACGTAGGCGAATTCGTTGGAGTTGAAGAGGGCCAGCGTCAGATCCGCCAGGGCGCGGGTCTCGGGCGAGGCCTCACTGGGATGCGGGTTGTGCTCGTAGGGCCCCGTGTAGGCCGGCTGGACGAACTCGAACCGCTCGCCCGTCAGCTCGCTCGTGATGTGATGCACCACGTCGTCGGGGGGTCGCCTCGGCGAGACCGGATTGGCGGCATGATGCTCGGCCATCTCCCCGAGGAATTCCGTCGTCCAGCCGCGTTCCTCGTCCGTCGGCAGCCGACCGTAGGCGAGGAGAAAGGCCCGGTCAACCCGGCTCCGAGGCGGCTCCGCCGCCAAGCGGCGGGCCATGATCAGGGCCATGTCCCTCGACTGCTCGGCGTTGAGCAGGGCGAAGGCCTGCGTCGGCACGGTCGAGGTCTCGCGCCGCTCGCAGGTCAGGTCGGGATTCGCGCCGTTGAACACCTCGACCATGGGATCCAGCAGGCTGCGTTGCTGGAAGCTGTAGACGGATCGGCGGTTGCGCCTCCGGCGCGTCGGCTCGGCCTCGTACAGCGGCTGCAGCGTCCCTTGGGCGTGACGCGGCTGGCGGGCCACGGCGGCGTTGATCTGTGGATAGGTGCCGGGCCCGCCGGCCGAGGCGCTAAGCTCTCCCGCAACAGCGAGCATGCTGTCGCGGATTTCCTCGGCCTGGAGTCGTCGCGGGGAGAATCGCGCCAGATACCGGTTGTCAGGGTCTGCCCGGTCCAGCACTTGGCGCGCCGGATGCTGGCTCGACCGCCGGTACGCCTCGGAATTGAGGATCACCCGATGCACCGCCTTGACGCTCCAACCCTGGTCCACGAAGAACCCGGCCAGCCAGTCGAGCAGCTCCGGGTGCGTCGGCTTCTTGCCAGTCTTGCCGAAGTTATTCGCGTTCGCGGCCAGTCCCCGGCCGAAATGGTACTGCCAGATGCGATTCACCATCACCCGGGCCGTGAGCGGGTTGCGCGGGTCCGCGATCCACTCAGCCAGCGCCGAGCGGCGGCCGTCCGAGGACGCGGGCACCTGCGGGGCCGGCAGGTCCGAATACCGCTCGACAGCCGCGAGCACCCCCGGCGCAACCTCCTCGGAAGGCGCCTGGATGTCCCCGCCCACCAGCACGAAAGTTCTCGCACTGTCGTATTCCTTCGCCCGCATGTAGGTGTTGCGCGCCGCGACGGTGTCCCACTCGGCGACGAGGCCGTTGGTCACCGTCATGGCCAGCGGCTCGAACCGCAGCATCGAAAGCTTGTGCATCGTGACGCGCTTGCGCAGCAGCTTCAGCAGCTCGGCCTGCTCCTTGCCCATGTAGCGCTGCAGGACGCCGCTGGACGCCCTGGCGGCAACCTCGGCACCCTTTTCGGTCGCGAGCCTCTCCCGGGCAGCTTCGTGGAGGTCGTGCATGCGTCGCTCGAGTTCACCGAGCCGCGCGTCGAACGGCACCCTTCCCTGGACAAGGCCCTCTTGCGATTCGGAAGGCAGGAACGCTAGCGGGCGACGGGCGAAAGCCGTGCGGGCGAACACGGCCTGCATGCGGTAGTAGTCCTTGGTGGGGATGGGATCGAACTTGTGGTCGTGGCAGCGGGCGCAGCCCAGCGTCAGTCCGAGAAATGACTGGCCGACATGGTGGGTGACATCGTCGAGGAAGAGCTGGCGCGTGACAGCTGCCACCGACATCCCCGTGTGCTCCCAAGGGCCGGTTCGCAGGAATCCGGTCGCGATGATCGCTTCGGGATCGCCGGGGAACAGCTCGTCCCCGGCGATCTGCTCGAGCACGAAGCGGTTGTAGGGCTTGTCCGTGTTGAAGCTGCGGATTACGTAATCCCTGTAGCGCCAAGCGTTGGGCTGCTCGAAATCGTTGGAATACCCTGCCGTGTCGGCGTAGCGGGTCACGTCGAGCCAGTGGCGGCCCCATTTCTCGCCGTACCGGGGGGAGTCGAGCAGACGCTCGACCAGTGCTTTATAGGCTCCGTCCGACTCGTCGCGGAGAAACGCGGACACCTCGCGGGGTGTCGGGGGCAGGCCCGTCAGGTCAAACGTCACCCTGCGAATCAGAGTCAGCTTGTCCGCCCTCGGCCCCGGATCGAGACCGTTCTCGGCAAGCTTTGCCAACATGAAGCTGTCGACAGGCGTGCTGACCCCCTCGGCAAGGGCGAGGCCGGTCGGCGGCTCGACGCGCTCAACGGGACGGAACGCCCAGAGATCCTCTTCATCGAACTCCCAGTTTGCGGCGGTGGCAACCTCCTCGAAGGGCGCGCCGCCCGCGATCCACGCGCGAAACGCCCCGACCGCCTCGTCGGACAGGCGCTTTTCCGCTCCGCCCGGCGGCATCTGCAGCTCGCCGGAATGGTCGATCACGCGCACTAGCAGGCTGGCATCCGGGTCGCCGCTGACAATCGCGGGACCCCGCTTTCCGCCCTTGAGAGCCGACTCGCGGGTGCGAAGGTCCAGTTCGCCGAGCAAGTTGCCCTCCCCGTGGCAGCCGAGGCACTGATCCTTCAACGTCGGCTGAATCGTGGACCTATAGATCTCGTCTGGCAGGGTACCGGCGAGCGAGGCGGGAGCCGCGACCAAGCAGGCCACCAAGGCCCCGACGGTTCGACGATCTTGCCTACGGCACATGGTGCAATTCCAGTGTCGGCCGCCCGTCCGGACCAATCCACGCGGGGCTGGGCTCGCTGATATTATAGATCACCGCGGCGGATACCGCGTTGCGAATCGCACTTGCCAAGCGGCCAATCAGCCGGATGATAGGAACCTGCCGCAGTTCCTCGGCCAGTCGGAGCCCGAACGGCCGAGAACCGACGCGGGCCTTGCCGCCCCCGATTCCCGGCCGGACTGGAACGCGATTGACGCCGCCGATGCACGATCAGCAGGACATCTGCGACCGACCGACGCGAGGGCGGGCGGCACGCGCCTCCGACTGGCGCTGCAGCGGACGGTCCGGCCGGCCCCCGACCAGTCCGACTGGTACAATCTCCGAAGATCGAGGCTATGCGATCCAGCGTCTTGCTGCTAATCGTCGCGCTTTCGGCGCCCGCGCTGACCCTGCGAGACATCGACGGGATCGACCGTCGGCTGCCAACGGAGCCCGGGGCGAAGGCGACGGTAGTTTACTTCCTGACACATGACTGTCCCATCTCGAACCGGTATGTGCCGGAGATCGGCAGGATTTGCAAGAAGTATGCCGAGAAGGGGCTGCGGTGCCTGACGGCCTACATCGACCCGACAGCGGACGAGGCGACGGTCCGGCGACACCGCCGGGAGTATGGCATATCGGTGGCTGCCATCCGCGACATCGGGCACGAACTCGTAGATCTAGCGGGAGCCACTGTCACCCCCGAGGCCGCCGTCTTTGACGGCTCCGGTAGACTGGCGTACCGGGGGCGCATCGACAACCTCTACGCCTCGCTGGGAACGCCCCGCAGAAAGCCGACCGAGCAAGACCTGCGAGCCGCCTTGGAGGAGGTGCTGGCCGGACTGCTAGTCTCCAATCCTCGGACCCAGGCGGTCGGGTGCTTCATTCCTTCCCTGGACCTGCTCGGTCAAGGAGAGCCGAAATGAGAAACCGCGTATTCGGATGGGCGCTCGCCGCCCTCACGTCGTCGGCCGGAGGAGCCGTCGGCGCCGAGAGCGCCCGCGTCGCCACGGGCGACGACGTCACCTTCAACGAGCATGTCGCGCAAATCGTCCACCAGCGCTGCTCCGCCTGCCACCGGCCGGGACAGGCCGGGCCGTTCTCGCTGCTGACGTACGAAGACGTCGCCAAGCGGGCGCAGCTGATCCGCGCCGTCACGCAGTCGAGGTATATGCCGCCTTGGCACGCTGAGCCCGGATACGGCAAGTTCAAGGGCGAGCGGCGCATGCCCGACTCTGAGGTCGAGCTCCTTGCCCGCTGGGTCGACCAGGGTGCCCCCGCGGGCCCCGGAGCAGCCCCCGAGCCGCCGGAGTTCTCGACGGGCTGGGCGCTGGGCGAACCGGATCTCGTGGTGGAGATGGAGGTGCCCTACACCGTTCCGGCGGACGGCCCGGACATCTACAGGAACTTTCCCGCCAGGGTGCCGACAGCCGAGGACAAATGGCTGCGCGCCCTCCAGTTCCGCCCGGCGGCCCGAAGCGTCGTTCATCACAGCCTATTCAAAGCCGACCCTTCGGGCCGCCGGGCACGCGAGCTGGACGCCAGGGACGAGGAGGCCGGCTACGGCGGGATGGGCTCGGGCTCGATCCCGGGGCGCATCAGCCTAGGAGGCTGGGCCTTGGGGGGGATCGCCCGGGTTTTCCCCGAGGATGCGCCGCGAAAGCTGCCCGCCGGCAGCGACTTCCTGTTCGAGTCCCATTTCCACCCCTCCGGCAAGGAGGAGACGGAGCGCTCCGCCGTCGCCCTGTACTTCACGGACCGGCCCGCGACGCGCACCAACTACTCGATCCAGCTTCCCCCGCGATTCGGCTTGGGCGCGGGCATCAACATCGCTCCGGGTGACACAGAGTTTGAAATCGGAGAGTCATTCACCCTGCCGGCGGACATGGAGCTGTACGGCGTGACGCCGCACGCCCACTACATCGGCAAGGAATTCAAGGCTTGGGCCGAACTGCCATCCGGGGACGAGGTCCCGCTGATTTGGATCAAGGACTGGGACTTCGCTTGGCAGGACATGTACGTTTACGAGGAGCCCGTCACGCTCCCTGCGGGAGCGACGATCCACGCCCGGATACGCTACGACAATTCAGCCGAGAATCCGAGAAACCCCAGCAGCCCGCCCAAGCGAGTCGTCTGGGGACGCGGGTCCGAGGACGAGATGGGCACGCTCATCTTCTCGGCAATGCCCGTCCGAGAGGATGACGCGCCGGCAATCGGCGAGGCGCTGAGGGCGCTTCGCCTCAAACACAACGAGTTGGTGGCCGCGTACCTGCGATCGAGACCGAGGGGGGCGCTGAAGGGCGCGAGGCGATAGGGCAAGGCGGAGACATCCGGTCGACGCGGCGCGCAGGAATATGCCGGATCGCATCCGCCCCGGGCATGAGCGCGGGGCGCGGCGGCTAGGTCCGAGCCCCAAGGCTGGCTCGCCAGGCGGGTGTCAGCCTCCCAGCGCACACCCAACGTGCGGGCCAGCGAGCCGCGTGGCCGTCCACGGGGCCCTGCTCGCCGGACTCGCCGTCCTTGTGGGAGCCCCGGGCTTGGCGGTCGCGCAGCCGTCGGCGCGCGGGGCGGATCTCTTCGCGCGCCATTGCGTCCTCTGCCATGCCGGCGACGGTCGAGGCACGAACCGCGCCCCCGACATGCTTGCGTTCCTCGACGCGAGCGATTCCGAGCAGGTGGCCGCCCTGATCCGGGCGGGCGTTCCCAACCGGGGCATGCCCCCCTTCGATCTGGACGACCGGGATCTCGCCAGCCTCGTGGCGCATCTCGATACCCTCGCGAATGAACCTGCCGAAGCTGATACCGAGCGAGTCGTCTCCATCGAGCTAGCGGGCGGGGGCACGGCGCGAGGTGTAGTCCTGAACGAGAGCGGCTTCGACGCCCAAGTCCGGACGGTCGACGGGCGTATTCGTCTGCTTCGAAGGGAGGGTGAACGGTTTCGCGAGGCGGCGAGCGGACCGCGGGCCGACTGGCCGACGTACCACGGGAGCTTCAGCGGCAACCGCCACAGCCCCTTGGATCAGATACGCCGCGACAACGCGGCCTCGCTTTCGACCGCTTGGTTCTTCCCGGTCGAGGGCCAGCGCATGATCGAGGGCACTCCCGTCGTGATCGACGGAATCATGTACGTCACGGCTACGAATCAAGTCTTCGCCCTCGACGCCGCGACCGGCCGGCGGATCTGGGAGTACTCCAGGCCCCGCTCCAAGGGACTGATCGGGGACGCCGCGATCGGCCTCAACCGCGGTGTGGCCGTCTTGGGCGACCTGCTGTTCACCGTCACCGACAACGCGCACGCGATCGCGCTGAACCGCTGGACCGGCCAGCTGGAGTGGGATGTGGAGATGGCGGATTCGCGCGACCACTACGGCGCCATCGCCGCGCCGCTGGTCGTCGGAGAATTGGTCTATTTCGGGATTTCTGGCGGCGACACGGGCCTGCGCGGCTTCCTCGACGCCTACCGCGCCGCGACCGGGGAGCGCGCGTGGCGATTCTGGACCATTCCCGCCCCGGGCGAGCCGGGGTCGGAGACTTGGGGCGACCCCGAGATTCTGGAGAAAGGCTGCGGAGCCACGTGGCTCACAGGCAGCTACGACCCGGAGCTGGACCTGCTGTACTGGCCGACCGGGAACCCGTGCCCGGATCTCAACGGCGACCGCCGCCCCGGGGACAATCTCTACACAAACTCCGTGCTCGCGCTCGACCCGGCGACAGGCGAGCTGCGATGGCACTTCCAGTTCACCCCGCACGACACTCACGACTGGGACGCCCAGGAGCCCCTGCTGCTCGTGAACGCCGAGTTCCGCGGGGAGCAGCGCAAGCTCCTGCTCCAAGGCAACCGCAACGGCTTCTTCTACGTGCTGGACCGGGAGACGGGCGAATTCCTGCTCGGGGAACCGTTCGTCGAGCAGACGTGGGCCGAACGGATCGACGAGGGCGGACGCCCCGTGGTGCGTGCCGGCAGCGACCCTACCGAAGAGGGCAGCACCGTCTGTCCGGGCATCCGAGGCGCCACCAACTGGTGGGCCTCGTCCTTCAGCCCGGACACCAAGCTCTTCTACCTGATGGTCCACGAGTCGTGCATGACCTACACGAAGCACGACCGGCCGTGGCAGCGAGGCAAGTCCTGGCTAGGCGGGACCTTCCGCCTCTCGGACGGCTCGCCGAGCCGCAGGCACGTCCGCGCCCTGGACATGCAGACGGGCAGTACGGTTTGGAACTACGCGCAAACCGGAGACTCGACTACATACTCGGGCGTGCTCTCGACCGCTGGCGGACTGGTGTTCTTCGGCGAGGACAGCGGCGCCTTCGCGGCGCTCGACGCGCAAACGGGCAAGCCGTTGTGGCACTTTCAGGCGAGCCAGGAATGGAAGGCCTCTCCCATGACTTACATGGTGGGAGGGAGGCAGTTTGTCTCGATTGCGTCGGGCATGGGATTCTGGGCGTTCGCCCTGCCGCCAGGGACGGAGGCGAGCGCGCCACGCGAGTGAGGGGCGGTGCTGCGCCTCGGACGCGGTCCCGCGCCGCGACCGAGCGGCGCTTGGCTGGCTTGAGGCGATTCGGCGGATCCGCCGTGCTGACAGCGCCCGAGAGGTCGACGGGCGTAACGGAGAGCGGCGTCTAGCGCTGCAAGTTGAAGAGACTCAAGAGTTCCTCCAAGCTCAGCCTGGCACTGACATCAATCGACACATCGTCTACGATCTCGTCGAACAGCAACTGCTTCTCCTCGAGGATTTCGTCGATGCGGTCTTCGATCGTGCCGACGCAGGAGTACTTGACGACGTTGACCTTGACGGTCTGACCGTGGCGATGGCTGCGGTCCTCGGCCTGCCGTTCCACCGCAGGATTCCACCAGCGGTCAAGGTGAAACACGTAGGAGGCTTCCTGCAAGTTCAGTCCCAGCGAGCCGACGCGCAGGGACAGGACGAGCACTGGGCACGCCCTGTCCGACTTGAACCGGTCCACAACCCCGGCCCGGTCCTCTTGGGCAGTCGTGCCGGTGATGCACAGGGGATTGAACTGGCGCAAGTGCCTCTCGACGGCCGCCACACCGAATGTGGCGTCCGTGAATTGCGAAAACACGAGCGCCTTGTGGCCCTCGGCTACGAGCTGCTCCATGCGGTCCCGGATGTCGTCCAGCTTGCTTGAATCGCCGGATTCTGGGTCGGCGTTGCAGATCTGCTTCAGTCGGGTTATCAGCGCGAGAACGTGAGTGATGCGGACATCTTTGCCGAGGGACTTGAGGAAGACAATGCCCTTGCGCTCCGCTCGTTCGTAGCTCTCCCGCTGGCCCGGGGTCAGGTCGATTCCGAGCTTGGTGACCTGCTTGGGAGGCAGCTGCTCCAGTACGTCCGCCTTCTTGCGCCGGAGTTGGAGCTCGCGATGCACGGCGCGTAGCGCGGGTCCAGGCACCTGCCGGGTTGGGTACCCTGGGAGATCATCGTCGACGCATTCTATTACGGAAGCCAGTTCCGCCTCCCGATTCTCCAAGGGTGTGCCGGTCAAGGCCCATGACCGCGAGCGGAGGACGCCCTTGATCGCGAAGCTCGTGACGTTCCGGTTCTTGATTCTCTGCGCCTCGTCGGCGATAACGACGTCCCAAGTACGCCGGCGGACGAACTCAGAGCGCCTAAGGTCGATTCGCAGCGTGTCGTAGCTCACGAGAAACGCGTCGATGTCCGCTCGCCACTGCCAGTCCCTATCGTTGGCGGCTCCGCGGACCTGGAGCGTGCGGACCTCGGGCGCCCACTTTCCGAATTCCCTGCGCCAGTGCTCGAGCACGCTGGCCGGCGCGATTACCAGACACCTGCCAGCATCGCCCTTCGCTCGCAGGATTCGGAACGCCACGACGGCTTGCAAGCGTCTTGCCGAGACCCATGTCGTCCGCGAGAAGCAAGCGATCCCTATCAAGCAAGGCGCGCACCCCATCGACTTGGAACGGCCTGAGGTAGCCGGGCCAAGCGAGGTTCAGATCGCCGGCAATAGCCGCGAGAGACGGCGCAGGCGCCAGCACGGAGCGCATCCGACTGGCCAGCGTCGGGGAGCCGCCGGCCGGACCGTCAAACCGGCCCGGCGGACTTCGCCGGGAATGAACGGAGGATGACAGCACGCGAGGGCCGAGCGACAAGGCAAGGTCGGGGTCGCCGGCCCAAGCACCATCCGAAGTGTCGGAACAGACCTCGTCCAACCCCCGAGCAGCTCGTTCCAAGGGCTCCACCGGGTCAGCCCGGTTCATCGCGGCGAGCAACAGACGCTGCGCCGGCGTCCCTTGGCGCGGTTCCGCTCCCTGCCAACGGACGCGAGGCACGGGCTCAGGCGCCCGGGATCTGCCATGACCGGGCCGGCCTTCAATCCACCCGAACGGGATTGCAGCTCGCAATGCGCCGAGGCACCTCTCCGTCGGAAGGTCGCTCGCGAGCCCGACTACCAGGGACGGCGACGGATCGGCTTTCCGGAATACCGACCCGACGCAGGCCTCCAGCGCGGCTTGCAGCCGTGCCGGCCCGGCCTCGATGAACCGTTCCCGAGTGTGAGCTCGGGTCCAGCAGAATCCTAGCGGGGACGCCCGCGCGTCCGTTTGGAACAGCGCCACGCGCAGTTCGTCGCCGTGCCCTTCCCGAACGCAGCGCAGCCAGCCGATACTGGGTTCGGACGCCTCCTCCGACGGATCGTCGAACGGGACGGGCAAGCCCGATCACCTCTCAGGTCGCGCCGCCCGGGACCAGCACGCGAAGGGCCTGCTCTACTCAAGGTCAGCGAGTCCGGCGGGACCAACTTCAAGGGCGTCTGGCACGCCATCGAACCTAGGCCGGAAATCGTCGGCAACTGTCTCCGGCGCGGACTCTGGATCGAGCCTCGTCAGGTCCCATTCGTTGATCGCGGACCGAACCTTGTAACGCATGCGATTCTGCACTCCGACCGGATGACGGATCCTCTGAGGATCGGGCGCGGTCCAGCCGTAGGCCTCGCTGTAGAGCTCGCGCAACCGCACCAAGGCGGCTCGCTCTGCCTCCTCGTCAAGGACTTTCAGCGGGATGCAGTCATTTTGCAGCAAACTCATCCCCGCTTCCGCCGGCTGGGCCAAGTGCTGGTCCCTGGGGCGGGCGCTCAGCTTCGAGCCGATGTAGTCCGAGTCCTTCCTCCTTCCGCTGGAGCTGATGAAAGCAATAGCGAAATCGCCCGTGACGGCACCGACTCCCACCAAGCCCGGGTAGCGATGGCCGGGCGCGCGACCGAACCAGCGAGCGAACTCGGCGTAGGCCCTGCCCCGTTGCAGCTGGGAGTAGGATCCGATCAATTCGATCTCGTCCAAGAGCACCACCCAGCCACTGTAGCCGGCCCCCTTGACGAGCTCCAGCAGGAACCGTGTGCGCTGAGGCGGCAAGTCGGCCAACCTCGGCGCGCGGAAGGCGCAGAACTCGCGCTTGCCGACCGCTCTCAGCCCTCTCTTGAGGTCGGAGGAGTTCAGCCGACCGCCGGACCAGAAGCCCTCGATGCGCCCCTTGAGATCCAAGTTGTCGGAGCATTCGTAGGCCACCAGGGTGGCTTGGAACATGGGGCTGAGTCTCTCGCGCCGGACCTCGTTGGCAACCCATCCGTAGAACTCGCCGAACGAGGTCGAATCAAGCTTCGCAGACAGGGCCAGCTCCTCGATCAGCCGCCCGTTGTGGTCGGGCACGCTGGCGTTCGCAACCGCCGACTGGAAGACCTTGTCCAAGTTGTACAGCGGCGTCTCCTTGCTGATCGCCACCTTGCTGCAAACGAATCGTTCGTCCAAGGCTCTCTGGTGCAAGTACGCGAGCAGGTGCGACTTGCCCTCGCCGAAATCGCCGGACACCACCATGCCGGTGGAGCCCTCCGCCTCTCCGCCCGACCCAGCAGCGGCAAGGAGCCGGTCGAATTCCTCTTCCGCCCTAGGCTGGTCGCAGCCGAGCGACCGGACAGCATCGCGGTTCGGCACGCCGTTTCGAAGAGCCTCAATGGCTCTCCGTGCGCAATGGCGGTCGTTGCTGCTGTCAGGCATGCGGACTCCCCCTACGACAGTCGAACCAGAGAAGCTACCGGATTGGCCAGTGTCTTGTCGCGAATGTCGAGCATTAGGCGAGTCTTCAGCGCCTCGTAGATTCCGTAGCCCTTCGAGCGCCTTGACCCGGAGTCGTCGGCGAACGCTTCCTCCGCGGCGACAAGCATGAACGTCGACACCAGCCGGTCCGCGTCATCCACGAATTCGCGCAGGACTTCGTAGTGGTCCATGGCCCTTGCCTTCGTATAGTACTGGCTACCGTCCTTGGGTCTGTCGACCTCGGTCACCCTGGAGTTGTCCAAGACCAATACCGTGCCGCTGAACCCGACCTGTTGAATCCAGATCAGCGTGGACTCTATGAAGTACCGCGCCGTGGTCCGGTCGATCCTCGTGTAGATTCCGAAGTCCCTGACACTGCTGACGCGCGCCCCGCCAAGCCAGCCGACGATCGGGTGGGAATCATCAACCCGCTCCGCTCGGCAGAGGTGCCTCATCGCCTCGCGAAAGTCCCTGAGCATGTCGCGGTTCTTGCCCACGGCTTGCTCGATGCCGTGCATCAAGTCCCTCAGCACGGTGCGGATCTCCACGTCGTTGGCATCGGCAACCGCCTCGTAAACGGCTTCGACGCTGTCCGCATCGATTCCCTCCGTCTTGAAGCCGTTCTTCTCGGCAAGTCGCAACACCATGCGACGCGCCAAGCTGGGCCAACTAATCTGAGCCGACAGGTTCAGGAAAATGTCCTGCGGCATGTGGAATCGAGTAGTCGCTGCGTCGACCTCCAAGGCCAAGTAGCCCAGTCGCTCGCATCGATACGTCGCATCCTCGATCAGCCGCCTCCTCAACCCTTCGGAAGACACGACGAACTTGATCGTGGCCCCTCCGTCGGGGATGAAGCCGGACAGGTATTCCCTCTCGACCACGTCCAGCCATTCATCGGGCGAATAGGCTTTCGGCATCAGCCTCGCTCCGAAAACTTGACCGAATAGTACTTGCCTTCCTGTCCGTCCGGCCCGACGAACGTGAAGAAGCCGGACCTCCTAGTACCTGTCGCTGCCTGCATCGAGAGCAACTTCCCCTTTCTCGTCGTCCGCACTCCCTTGTAATCGAGCACGAAAAGATCCCTGGAGAAGTCAGCCTTCGTGTACTTAGCCCCGGGCAGCGCGTTCCAGCACCCGTAGATCTTGGACAGGAGCACGGGCGGACGGTCGTTTGCCATCAGCCTGGCGGACGACGTATCCTCTGTGAGGTATGCGTAGACCTTGTAGAGTGCCTCGATGAAGTTTTCCGGCTTGAACTTGTCCAGCCTCTTCTGCTTCGCCTGCAAGATGCCGACGACCTTGGACGGCCGAGTCACGTGCTCCTTCTTCTTGTCGACCTCGAGCGCCCTCGAACCGGGAAGGACGCGGATAACAGAAGGAAACGAGACGAGCTGGCTCTCGCGCCGTTCGACTATCACATTCTCGGAGGCCGCGACCTGGCAAAGTTCCTCGCTGTAGCAGTCCTCGAACGACGCGCCCGAGTCTCTGTCCTGCCCCGGCCACGCCAGCGTCGCGTCCGTAGCCCCCCGCAGGCTAGCCGCCGACTCGTTCAAGGTCGCGATCGAAACGTCGAGGTGTTCGGTGAATCTTCTGAAATCCGCCATCTTGCCGAGTTCGGCTGCTTTCGACAGCCTGCCGGCCGCCACTCTCGTGGCGGCGGCTGCGTCTCGGACCTTTAGCGCGGCCGCTTCGGCCGCTGCAAGAGCTTGCTCGTACGTTGCCACTCGGTGCCTTGCCTCCGTCGTGCGCCTACAGGCGACCGAGGCCGCCATTCGAACTCCCCTGAACGTTAATCTTTCATTATAGCATGAAATCGCCCCGGCGGGCCTCCGGAACCGTGCCCGACGCTTCGCCCGAATCCTCGCCGGGGCACGGTACCGTTCAAGTCGCTCTCGGACATCGGGAAGGACCTCTCTGGCTGTCCGCGACCCGCCGTCGGCGCTCGGGAATTTGACAGGTTCGCGGGCGGTTGCTAGGTTATGTCTTCGCCTGACTCCCGTCGCAGCCGATGGCGGCGGCACCTGGCCAGATGGCTGCCACCGATCGCCAGCCCCCCTTGCGGCCCACGCCCCTGAACCGCCTGCATCGCGCTGCCGGGGCTCGCATGGTCGGTTTCGGCGGGTGGGATATGCCCGTCGAATACGAGGGCGTCGTGGCGGAGCACAACGCAGTCAGAACCGGAGTAGGTCTCTTCGACGTAAGCCACATGGGGGAGATCGAGGTCCGCGGCCCGCAGGCCGTAGACCTGGTCGACTCGCTCTGCTCGAACCGAGCGGCCAGCCTGCGCGACGGCCAGGCGCAGTACAGCGGTCTCCTCAATCCGCGCGGCGGGTTCCTCGACGACCTGCTCGTCCACCGGCTCGCGACCGAGCACTTCCTCCTGTGCGTCAACGCAGCCAACCAGGTAGCGGACTTCGAATGGATACGCGGCAACAACCCCTTCGACGCCGAGGTCGAGCTCGCCAGCGAGCGCTATGCGCAGCTGGCGATCCAAGGTCCGCAGGCGCTAGCGGTCGCCCGCCGCCTGACCGGTCTGGACCTAGACGGGATGAGATACTACTGGTTCGCCCAAGGCGAATTCGCCGGCGCGCCCGCGATCATTGCCCGAACCGGCTACACCGGGGAGGACGGCTTCGAGGTCTACCTGCCCCCGACCGAAGCGGTGCGAACGTGGCACGCCATCATGGCAGCCGGCGCAGGCGAGTCGATCCGGCCTTGCGGCCTAGGCGCACGGAACACGCTGCGGCTCGAGGCGGCCATGTCCCTTTACGGTCACGAGATCGACGCCGACACCACTCCGTACGAAGCGGGGCTCGGCTGGATCGTCAAGCTCGGGAAGCAGGCCTTCTGCGGCCGTGAGCGGCTCGCGCGCCAAAGGAGAGAGGGCGTCCGTCGCAAGATCGCGGGCTTCGAGATGAGGGGGCGCGGCATCGCGCGCGACGGGTACCGCGTCCTATCGGACGGCCGGGAGGTCGGCCGCGTCACCAGCGCGTCGCCCTCCCCGGCCCTAGGCCGGAACATCGGCCTGTGCATGCTCCCGGTCGAATACTGCGGCAAGGGCCAGCCGGTCGAGATCGAGATCCGGCGGCGGCGGGTCGCAGCCGAGATCGTCCCGACACCGTTCTACGACCGCAAGAGGCACTGAACGTCCATGGAATACCCGGCAGAGTACCGCTACACTCGCGAGCACGAATGGGTGAGGGTCGATGGAGACATCGCCACGGTCGGCATCACGCATCACGCCCAAGACCAGCTCGGCGATGTCGTTTACGTGGAACTGCCCGAGGCCGGCACCAAACTGCAAGTCGACGGAGCCTTCGGCGCGGTGGAGTCGGTTAAGGCCGTCTCAGACATCTACGCGCCGATCAGCGGCGAGGTCACAGCGGTGAACGCGGACCTGATCGACGCCCCGGAGAAAATCAACGACGATCCCCACGGCGAAGGCTGGCTGGTCAGGATGACGGTCTTCGACACCAACGAGTTGCAGGCACTGCTCACTGCCGAGCAGTATCAGCAGTACGTCGCCGCCGAAGCAGGGGCGTAGCGGGGGAAGCCCTTTGCGCTACCTTCCCAAGTCCCCTGCGGAGCGGGGCGAGATGCTTTCCGCGATCGGCCTCGATTCTGCCCAGGATCTGTTCGGCGGCATCCCGGCGTCACACCGGCAGAGCGAGCCTCTCGCTATTCCGCCGGGCCGATCGGAATACGAAATCCGGGACTACTTCGAAGCGCGCGCCAGCGAGAGCTGCAAGGGCTACGCTTGCCTACTCGGAGCGGGCGCATACAACCACTACAGGCCCGTCGTGGTCGACTCGCTCGCGACTCGCGGCGAGTTTCTCACCGCCTACACGCCCTACCAGGCGGAGTACTCGCAAGGAATCCTCACCAGCATCTTCGAGTTTCAGACGATGGTCGCCCAGCTCACCGGCATGGACGTCGCAAATGCGTCGATGTACGACGGCTCGACGGCGGTCCCGGAGGCGGGCATGATGGCAGCGCGCATCACCCGCCGCAACCGGCTGCTGGTAGCGCGCACGCTGCACCCCGAGTACCGTCAGGTCCTCGACACCTACTTCAGGCACCAAGCCCTGCCGTGCGAGACCCTCGCGTACGACCGGGCGAGCGGGCAGATCGACCTCGAGGATCTCGAAGCGAAGCTGTCCGACGACGTGGCGGCGGTGATATTGCAGACGCCGAATTTCTTCGGTGTCGTGGAGCGAATCGGCGAGGCGGTCGAACTCGTCCGCCGCCGGGGGGCGCTGCTTGTCGCGGTGTTCTCCGAGGCCGTCTCGCTGGGCCTCCTCGAGCCTCCGAAGGATGCCGACATCGTGGCGGGAGAGCTGCAATCGTTCGCCCACCCCCCCAGCTACGGCGGCCCGTACGTCGGCGTCCTCGCGACGAAGACCAAGCACATCCGACAGATGCCGGGACGGCTCGTAGGGGAGACGCTCGATTCCCGCGGCAGGCGCGCCTACTGCCTCACGCTGGCCACCCGCGAGCAGCATATCCGTCGCGCCCGCGCGACCTCCAACATCTGCACGAACCAGGCGCTGGTCGCACTAATGGCCACTATCTACATGACGCTGATGGGCAGGAAGGGCCTGCGCGAGCTCGCCGAGCAGAACCTCTGCAAGGCGCACTTCCTCGCGGATCGCCTGCGGGCGGCCGGTGCCGACCTGCCATTTGCCGGGTCGTTCTTCAACGAATTCGCGGTTCGGCCGACCCGGCTGCCCGCGAGCGAGGTGAACGCCCGCGCCCTCGGCGAGCGGATCATCGGCGGACTCGACCTCGGCCGCTTCTACCCGGAATTGGCCGGGACCTTGCTGGTGTGCGCCACGGAGACATCGACCCGCGACGCGCTGGAGCGCTACGCGGCGTGCTTCCGGAAAAAGGGCGATGCGTAGGATCCGGCCGCACCAGACACAGGACGAGCCGCTCATCTTCGAGCGCTCCTCGCCGGGCAAGGTCGGCTACCAGCTGCCGCCGCTCGACGTGCCGGCCGTCGATCCCCTCGAGGCGCTAGGGCCAGGCTGCGTCCGGAGGGACATCGAGGGCTTCCCGGAGGTCAGCGAGGTGGAGGTCATTCGCCACTTCACCCGGCTATCGACCTGGAACTACGCCATCGACCTCGGGATGTACCCGCTGGGCTCCTGCACGATGAAGTACAACCCCCGCCTCAACGAGGCGGTGGCGCGCATCGAGGGCATCATCGACGCGCACCCGTACCAGCCCGAGGCCCTCTCTCAAGGGATGCAGCGGATTCAGGTCACGTTGGAGCGCTACCTTGCCGACATCACGGGCATGGACGCCGTCACGCTCCAGCCGGCGGCGGGGGCCCACGGCGAACTGACGGGCCTGCTGCTGGTGCGCGCGTACCACGACTCGCTCGGCGACGCCCGGCGCGTCGTCCTCATCCCGGATTCGGCTCACGGCACGAACCCGGCCACCGCCCGCATCGCGGGCTACGAGGTGGTCGAGATCCGCTCCAACTCCCGGGGCACGATCGACCTCGCAGCACTCGAGGCAGCGGTCGACGACAACGTCGCCGCTCTGATGGTCACCAATCCCAACACTCTGGGCATCTTCGAGCAGGAGATCGGGCGCGTCGCGGGCCTGCTGCACGCCCGCGGGGCGCAGCTGTACATGGACGGCGCGAATATGAACGCGCTCGTCGGGATAGCCAAGCCCGGAGACTTCGGCGTCGACGTGATGCACCTGAACCTGCACAAGACGTTCTCGACCCCCCACGGCGGGGGCGGGCCGGGCGCGGGACCCGTCGCGGTGCGCCGCCACCTAGAGCCGTTCCTGCCGGTTCCGCGGATCCGTGACACTGCTGCGGGCCTGCGCTACGACTGGGACCGCAGCTTGTCGATCGGCCGGGTGCGCGCGTTCTACGGCAATTTCGGCGTCCTCGTGCGGGCGCTGGCCTACATCCTGGCCCACGGCGGCGACGGCTTGCGAAACGCCACGGTGGACGCCGTGCTCAACGCGAACTACGTCCGCAAGGGGCTGGAGGACCGCTACGACCTGCCGTTCAGCGCGCCATCGATGCACGAGTGCGTCTTCAGCGACGCACGGCAAGCGAAGCGCGGCGTGAGGACCGGGGAGATCGCCAAGCGTCTGATCGACTACGGCTTCCACCCCTACACCGTGAGCTTTCCCCTGATAGTCCGGGGCGCGCTGATGATCGAGCCGACCGAGACCGAGAGCAAGCAGGAGCTGGACGAGTTCGTGGCAGCCATGCAGGCGATCGCGGACGAAGCCGAGAGCGACCCAGAACTGATCCGGCGCGCGCCGACCAGCACCCGCACCAGCCGCGTCGACGAGACGCGTGCTGCGAGGAAGCCCGTCCTGACCTGGCAGCCCGAGCGGGGGCGCGGAAACTCTCGGGGCTAGCTCCACCGCCCGCTCCGGCTTCGGTCGAGGGCCCCCCTGCTTCGCTGCCCGGGCGGCGGGAGGCCTGCCGCCCGGTGATTGCGCTCCTCGACCACGCGCCGATGCGATAGGGGGGCCTGCGTCCTCGTGACCGCGACGACCGTCGGACGGTTGACATCCGGTCCGCCGAAGGTCCAGACCCGGTCCTCGCACGTACCGCCCTGTCCCGGATGCTGGATCGCAACGAGCATTCGCTCCTGGGCCGAGTTCAAGATCGTCGAAGCGCACTCGGCACCGACAACCCCGCTGAATATCTGGCAGTTCTAGCCGCGCTCCTCGCCCTCGGCTGGAACGAAGAAGGCGCCGTCGTCGATTCCGCTCCGCCGGGGCTGGCCGTCGGTGGCGATCAGCAGGTTGCCGTGGCGGTCGAAGGCCAGATTGTCCAGGTTCGCGACTTCGCTCACGCGGCTGGTGTCGGATCCGGCGGAGTACGCTCCGTGCGACGCGTCGGCCGGGTTGCCGCAGAGCATGAAGATCTGCCGCTTCAATGGCGTGGCGCCGGTGTCGTTGCCGTCCTCGACGATCTCGACAATGTGTCCCATCGGGTTGGGGGCGTGGGGATTGGCCGGAGTCTCCCTGCCGGCCTCGCGACGGGTGTTGTTGGATAGCGCCACGTACACATCTCCCGTGACGGGTTAGTGTAGGTGTTCTCGGGACGGTCCATCTGGGTCGCTCCCAGCAGGCCGCCGGCTTGGCGGGCAATGGGCAGGGCGGCGGCTTGGCTCTTAAGCCCGATGCTAGCGTTCAGCGGACCGCTCTCGTAGACCAGCGGCATCCGCCCGCCGTTGCCATTGTCGTTGAAATTGGCCAAGTAGAGAGTGCCGCTGTCGAGGAGCTGCTTAGGTTGCATTCCTCGTGGACCCCGTCGAAGGCGCACCCGTAGACGCCTTCTAAGCGGGCGTCGTCCCGGGTTTCCGGAGTCGAACTCCGGCGTGCCCGTGGTGAGAGGCTGCCCCAACTCGGCCAGCGGAACCCATGTGTGGCCCTAAGGAACTCCGATCTGGTCGGCCGGACTGCCTGCGATGGGCGAAAATGCGAGCGTGCCCTCGTGGCTGCTCCCCCGCAGGTTCGAGGCCGGACCCAAGATGCACTCGGGCGCAAGCAGTCCTCCCTTGAGAAATGCACGGCGCCTGATTCGGCGGGTGAGCACCGCGTCAAGGGGGTCGCTGCAAGAGCGCCGAGGCTCGTTGCCTTTGAATCCGACGTCGCCGGAAGGAAAGAGTGTTTTCTTGGTCTTTAGACTCCCTTCTCGTGATCGCCCCCGCGAAAAGGGGCGTCAATTCGAGAGTCCCAACCAAATGTCACGTCGGAATTGCGGGTCACCACGACCGCATTACTTCTCGGTTACAGGTGCGTTACCGGCGGCACCTCGACTGCCCGGTCTGCCTGGAGACCCGGGCAGGGACTCCGCACGCAAGCTCGCGAGCATTCTACGGGAGGTTGCCAGCGCCTGGGCGGACCGAGAGCCGGTGTCCGGAGCGATGTTCCAGAACCCACGGGCGCCAAGACAGCGTGCAGGTACATCGTGCTGCGCGGGCTCCGAGGCGCACCTCGCCGCGATTCCGCCAATCGGATTCGGCTGGTCTGATGTCGGAAGCGCGGACCGCTACGGATTCCGAACACGATATCCTGCCGGAGACCCATTCGGAACCTGCCCATTCGCCCAGATTGAATCTGGCCGGACTGGCGGGGTCGGCACGCATGGCCGTGCCCTCGAGGACCGAGCAGATAGACCGCTTGCGGTCGAGTCCCGGCTGATCGCGTGGACGCGGCCTTCCGGCTTCCCGGTTGCGCTGGGGCCTTGATGGCCGCGCCGCCGGCCGCGGCGGAGGGGCCGGCCAACGGGACCGCGGTCGTCAACATGCGAGAGCGGGAATGAATATCCAAGCGACCTACCGGCTCGTCCGATGCGAGATCCTCTGGCCAATCGGCCAAGCCAACCTGCCCTAGCGCCCCGACCCGGAGGGGCTTTTGGGCTCCGCCTCGAGCAACTATGAGTCAGGCCATCTGATACGCCGCGATGTCCGGCGGCTCAGCCGGGGCGCGCGGCGAGCGAGCCCTCAGAAGACCCACGCGACGTTACTCGGATACCTCGGCTACTTCGGAACCTACGCGGCGGACAACGGTGCAGGCTCGGTCACCCATCGCGTGCTCGGCAGCCGGGATCCGAACCGGGTGGGCACGGAACAGCTCCGGCATTTCCGGCTGGACGGTGACACGTTGGTGATCGAGACGGCTCCCGTGGCGCCTGGAGGTCATTCGTACCGGATCCGCTTGGCCTGGTGCCGGACGAACTAGCCGAGATTTTCGCGGCTCCCTCGTATACTGTCTGATTTAGCGGTGCCGGGCGATACGGCATCTCCGTCGCCCCGCTCGCTGCCTTGGACCGACATCATGAAGATCTGCTCCTTCCGAACGCGGGTCGCCTGCCCGTCCCAGCTGGCCGATCTCGCCCAAGAATCGATTGCCGCCAAGGTCGCCAATTTCGCGACGGTCGAACTGCGGACCGACCAAGGCATCGAAGGGATCGGATACGCCGGCTTCGTCAGCATCGAGATGCTCAAGCCCCTCCGCGAGATGTTGAACGCTCTCGCCGAGCGGGCAGTGGGCGAGGATCCTCATGCGGTCGAGTCAGTCAGCGCGACGCTGCTCGAGCTGGGCGGCTTCGGAGCGCCCGCGGGACTGGTGACTTCTGCCGCAGCGGCTATCGACGTGGCTTTGTGGGACATCAAGGCAAAGGCCGCCGGTCAGCCGCTCTTCCGCCTGCTCGGGGGCGGGTCGAACCGCGTCGAAGCCTACGCCAGCGGTTTCCTGTGGCGGGACTACGACGCCACGAGACTTGCCCGCAAGGGATCCGAGCTCGTGTCCCAAGGATTTCGGGCCATGAAGTTTCGCATGGGCAGCGCGGAATCGGCAGCAGAGGAAGTTCAGCGCATGCGGTCATTGCGCGAGGCGGTGGGCGACGAAGTCGACCTGATGGTCGACATCAACCAAGGGTGGAGCGTAGATCGAGCGATTCGGGTCGGACGCTCGATGGAAGAGTGCGGGCTATTCTGGCTGGAGGATCCCATCCACCATCAGGACTATGACGGCATGGCGCGGGTGGCCGACGCGCTCGACACGCCCATCGCTACGGGGGAGTACCACTATGGAATCGCCCCGTTCGCCCATATGCTCCAGAGAGGGAGCGTCGACATCGTGATGGTCGACCTGCTGCGCGCGGGCGGCATCACGCACTGGATGAAGGTCGCCCACCTCGCGGAATGCTTTAACAGGCCGGTCGTCAGTCACCTCGCGCCGGAAATCCTCGCGCATTGCGTCGCGGCGGCGCCTAACGGCCTCATCGTCGAGTTCATGCCGTGGGCGCTTCCGCTGTTCAAGCAGGCCTGCAACATCGTCAACGGACAGGTCGTGCTTCCCGAAGCGCCCGGACTAGGACTGGAGTTCGACCACGAGGCCATCAACAGGCTGCAACCCGCGGACTGACCGAAATCTGCCAAAGATGCCCCAATTGAAGAACACCTCCAAGCGTCCTAAGTGCAGGCCCACCTGTCCGACCGCATGGACGGCCAATAGCGGAATTCTTTCCGACCAAGCAGACGCAAGGGCTCGAAACTGAACCGAAACGCAAATCCATCAATCCAATACATTCTTGGCATATAGAGTACCTCAGGACCGGTCGTTGCACCTCGAACAATTCAAGACTTGCGATGCTCCGCAAGCTTCGGAATCTTGCTAGGCTATTCTCCACTCAAATCTGATCTCGTGAGAGTCTCTTCCACGGCAATTATCGCGTGCCTGACGAGTACTGCCTATGTCACACTGTCGGACCGCTGACAAGAGGCAGGGGGCTGCAGACAAGCGTACGACGCCCCATGCGAAGTGGAGTCTTCCGGGGCCGTTCAAATATATCCCTACTACCGATAGACTCCTGACCGGTAACTCCTGTACTAGATTTCCCGTGCATAACAATCGGATCATTCAAGGCCGAGTGGCTAGAGATTCCGGTAGCTTCTCGGTGATACAAGACTCATTCTAATTCGCGCCTGATGGAAAACTCTCGATGCACACCTTCAACAAGAGCACGAAGACCTCTTAATTGACCATGTAATTTGCGAACGGCATCATATTCTACACCGGCCCTAAGGATGGAAGAAAGGCGGTCTACGCATCGTCGACAATTGAGGCGACTGCTCAAACCGTCAAGCGGAGATGATGAGTAGTCTCGAGTTGATTTCCATTCTTATGTGTAATGATTACGACTTCCTCAGAATCCGATTCAATGACCCTTCCGAGCTTGCCGATTGCACGGAGATCTGCGATTATAGTACTTAGGTATTCCTCAACCATTAGGATCTGTCGAGACTCGACCCCCGCATTGAGATCAATCTTGTATTCATGATTCATTTGATGAGCTCCTCCAAACCAAAGCACCTGCCCACCGGATGCACTCTCGAGAGTTTCTAGTATATCTCCAAGTCTCATGAGATCGTTGCCGCTGTTGAATCCCTCGACAACGATGATCCCGAGATTTGTGGCTGTGTCCAACACACGATTAGAGAGAGGAACCACATGTTGAATTCGGCGGTGGTTTTCAATTTGCTGTAGGGAGTTCATTGGCGTCTCTCAATGCTGCATGGCTAGAGAGAAAATGAATTGGAGGGCGTCTTCTTCTTCGGATTCCAGGAGGCGTTTTAGCGTCCGTCAAGATAACTTCTGGAACTCTCTCTTATCCCGAAAACAATTCGACCAATGTTGGATCGAGCGTGGAAGTCAAGACAGCATTCCATGGAGTTTCTCCGAGCAGTGCAATGAACGGGTATGGCACTCTCCGAGTGAATCTCTCAGCCCGCCATGCGTAAGACTCGGGTGAATATGCCCACGCCGCAGGACCCGAGGCCCGCCCTACGGCGAGTCCTCCCCGCTTTGTGGGTCCAGCCCAGCAACTCCCGGCAGAGCATCCCCACGCACCTGCCACGACCAGCCACGACCTAATGCATCACCATTCCGCCGCAGACGTTGTACGCCTGGCCGGTAATCATGCGGGCATCGTCGGAGGCAAGGTAGACAGCCATCGGAGCGATGTCCTCTGGGACCAGAATCTTGCCCATCGGAGTCATCTGCTTCACGTGCTCGACAGCGGTCCGGCCCAGCCGGACGGAGTCGTACTCGATGCGCTTGGCCAGCATGGCCGTCTCGACGGGACCGGGGCAAATGCAGTTCGCCGTAACGCCGAACGGGGCTGACTCCAGCGCCAAACTGCGCATGAATCCCATCACTCCGTGCTTGCTCGCAGCGTAGGCACAGCCATGGTACGAGGCCCTCTTGGAGTTGATCGAGGCCACCGTGATGACGCGCCCCCAGCGCCGCTCTAGCATGGCGGGCAGGACGGCCTTGGTCAGCAGGTACGGAGCGGTCAGATTTACAGCCAGCGTCAGATGCCAGTGGTCGTCGTCGAATCGCTCGACGGGCCTGAACTTGGCACCGCCCCCCACGCCGGCGTTGTTCACGAGAATTTCCACCGGGCCCAGGTCCCGCGCCACAGCGCCCGCCAGGAAGCCGGAAGACTCGCGATCCGCCAAGTCCACCTCGTACGTGCGCGCGGTTTCGCCAAAGGTCCCGATCACAGCCTCGACTCCCCTCAGTTCGGCACCTGTCCTTGCGGAGAGGGCCACGCGCGCGCCCTCCTTCGCAAGCGCGATGGCGATCGCTCGTCCGATGCCCCGCCCGGCTCCGGTGACCAGAGCCACTTTGCCATCCAGCTTCCTCATCGAGCCTCCCTGTTCGGCACTTGCCGGAGCAAGCCTGCCCCCGCGCCGTCGCGCGCCGGGACAGGTCTTCGTGTTCCGGCCGCATGTAGATCATACAGGGCCGGGCGAAGGCAACGAATCGCCCGCGGGAACCGTCAGCGGACTGCCTGACGCGCCCGAGTAGGTATGCGAGAATCCCCGAAGGGTGCGGCGACTGGCTTCAGCCTGGCTGATGGCGCTCGCCTTGGCCGCGACGGCGCAGGAGCCGCCAGACGCCGCCCCTCCGGCGACTCCTCCCGCAGAAAGGGAGGCTTCCGCGCAATCCGACGGAGACGACGCGGGCAGGACGGCGCTCAATCTGCTTGGCGAGGTCGACTCCGACGAGGGCGAGGGGCGACGGAACGAAAACGTCCGGATCACCCTGATCGACAACAACGTCCTAAGGGAACTCACGACCCGCATGGGCACGACCGCGACGGTGCCACTTGGCCTTCGGATCGAGAATCGTTACTTCGCTGCGGAGTTTGGACAACCGCCGAAGCGCTACAAGCAGGCGGCCGCCCCTGCGGTGTCAAAGCCGCATGCCGAGCTCCGCTGGACTCACCAGAACAGCGTGACAAGCGCGCGGTCGTTCTTTCAGGCCGGAGGCGTGCGCCCGGCCCATGACAACACTTTCGGATTCACCCTAGGACTGACTCCGTGGCAAGGCGCATCCCTCACTCTGGACGGGAACCAAGTCCGCTCGCGGGGCAATGTGAACGGCAACGTCTTAGTGCCCGCCCCGGACGAGCGAACGCCTTTGGCCACGGATCCCGCCGCGAGGGCCTATGTCCAGCGGGTGCTCGACGCCTACCCGGACGAGCTGCCGAATCGAACGGACATCAACCCGAGAGCCCTGAACACCAACGACATCCAGAGCATCAACAACGACCGCGGGGCCCTGCGCCTCCGCCAGACGGCGGGCAGGCGGGACCACCTCGCCATGCAGTATGGATTCACCGGGCAGAGGGTCGACGCCTTCCAGCTGGTGGGCGGGCAGAATCCCGATACCACGACCAAGAGCCACGTGGCAGCAGCGGGGTGGACGCGAATCTGGTCCGCGTCCACAACCACCGAAGTCTCCGCGGCCTACGAGCGAGTGGGTAGCCTGCTCGTTCCCGAGGAGTCGTCCGTGGGGCCGCTTGTCCTCACGGGCTTCGTCGTGGAATTTCTCGGCCCCAGCTCGAACATTCCGATCGACCGCGCCCTGAACCGCTTCACCTACGCCGCACGCGCCGAGCACCGGCGGGGCGACCACGCTTGGACGTTCGGAACCGAGGTCACCCGCAGGCAGGTGAACGGTTCCGAAGCCGAGAGCCACCGGGGCATATTCTTCTTCCGGAACGATTTCGGCCGGGATGCGATCACGAACATCCGCCTCGGCACTCCTAGCGTGTACCGTGTGGCGATCGGCAACATTCACCGCGGTTTCCGCAACTGGGCCATGCAGTACTACCTCGGCGACAAGTGGAGGGTCTCGGATTCCCTGACGCTGGATCTGGGCCTGCGCTACGAGCCAGTGACCGCGCCGCGGGAAGTCCAGGGGCTGACGGGAATCCCGTACGACTGCGACTGCAACAATCTCGCGCCGCGCTTCGGCTTCGCCTACCGCCCTGGTCGCGGCCTAGGTGTCTGGCGGGGCTCGTACGGCCTCCAGCATGGCCAGATCTTCGACGTCACGTACGGGCAGGCGCGCTTCAGCCCCCCGCACTACGTCAATGTCACCCTCCAGGCTCCCGACCTGATCAGTCCGCTCGCGAGACTGGAGACGTCGGGCTTGAATCTCAAGGGGCGCTCGACCGTGTTCTCCATGGATCCCGAGCTGGCGACGCCCTATTCCCACCAGTACGGGCTGAGCTGGCAGCGGGGCCTCGGTCGCGGATGGACGCTCGACCTCGGGTACGTCGGCAGTCGGACGCACAAGCTGCTGACGGTGTGGTACACGAACCGGGCGGGGCCCGTCGCGGGGATACCCCAGACCACGCGCACCGTGAACCGGCGCCGACCGGATCCGCGGTTTTACGACAATCGCCTGGTGCTGAACGGCTCGCGAGGCTACTTCGACGCGGCCAAGGCGGTGCTGACCGTGCCGAACTGGAAGGGGGTGAGCCTAGAGTCGTCCTACTGGTGGAGCAAGGCTATCGATCTGGGCAACGACTTCTCGAACACCGCCTCGGGACGCTCCGGGCGGCTGGGACGCAGCCAGTCCGAATTCAACTCGCACGCCGAGATGCGCGCGGTCAGCTCATTCGACCAGCCCCACGCCCTGCTGGTCAAGGCCACCTGGGACTTGCCCCAAGCTCGTGGCGCGACGGGGGCCCTGACGAGCGGCTGGCGCCTCAGCTCGGTCATCCTCGCGAAGTCGGGCACGCCGTTCGACGTCATCGCGGGATCGGACGGCCAAGGCTTCGGCAACGTGGACGGGTCCCCCGGCGACCGGCCCAATCTGCTCGACCCCTCCGTGCTGGGGCAGTCCGCGGACGACCCGGACACGTCGACGCGGATGCTGCCGACAGCAGCCTTCGCATTTATCGACCCGCTCGCCCCTGCGGGCAACCTCGGCCGCAACGCGTTCCGCAAGGACGGAATCTTCAATGTCAACGCCGCGCTCTCAAGGGAGTGGTCGCTACCCAGCGACACGTCGCTGCAGCTCCGCGCCGAGGGTCTCAATCTCCTCAATCACCCGCAGTTCGCCGAGCCCGGCCGCGAGCTCACCTCGCCCAACTTCGGGCAGATCACCAACACGCTCAACGACGGTCGGGCGTTCAGGTTCAGCTTGCACCTGTCGTTCTGAGCCCTCGCCGCCCGGGACGACCGTCAGCCCGGCTACGATGGAAGTTCGATGAGACTCTGCACTTTCGAGCATGCCGGGGCCTGCGAGGCAGGCATCCTGAGAGACGGCAGGATCCTGCCGGTGAGCCAGGTCAACGCGCGGCGCGGCGCCGATTTTCCGGTCGAGATGCACGCCCTGATCGCGTCCGGGGCGGGACAGGCCCTGCGGGCGCTGGCCCAAGGCCTCAAAGCCGAGATCCCGCTCGAGGAGGCCCGTCTGCGACTCCCGTACTCCCGGCCGGGCAAAGTCTGGTGCATCGGACTCAACTACAAGTCGCATGCCGAGGACCTCAGCGAGGTGCAGCCGGAGGAGCCGGGGAGCTTCATGAAGCCTTCCTCCTCGTTCTTCGAGCCGGGAGGGGCGATCGAGCTTCCGCCCGAGGATCTCTCGCAGGATGTCGACGCCGAGGGCGAGCTGGCCCTGGTCTTCGGCAGGCGCTGCCGGGACGTGCCGCTGGAAGACGTGCCGAGCGTGCTGTTCGGCTACACGACGGCACTCGACATGACGGCGCTCGATGTCCTCGCGCGCAACACCCGCTACCTGCAGCGGGCCAAGAGCTTCGACACCTTCTTCTCCTTCGGGCCGGTCATCGTGACGGCGGACGAGATCGAGGACGTGGACGCACTGGAGGTGCAGACAGTGCATAACTCGCGCCTGTTCTCGCACGACTACGTGGCGAATATGAAGCACCGTCCGATGCAGCTGGCCGCGTTCCACACGCGCGTCATGACCTTCGAGCCGGGCGACGTACTCTCGACCGGCTGCCCGAAGGGGGCCAGAATCCGCCCGGGCGACACGGTGGAAGCTCGCATCGGGGGAGTCGGCGAACTACATGCCTGCGTAACCCGCCGCGAGGTGGCGCGCTGAGGGCCGCGGGCGTCGCCGGCCGGTCGGAACGCTATCTAGCGAGCGGGCGGACGCTGACCTCGCGGAAGAACACGACGGACTCTTCGTCGTGGTTCTGAAGGCCGATGTAGCCCGCGGCAGGCCGCGGACCGCGCTGCGGCTCGAACCACTTCTTGCGCTCGGGGACCTCCTGGCCGCCGTCGAACTCGTTGACCACGGTGCCGTTGACTTCGACCTTGGTGGACTGGCCGTCTAGGAAGATCTCCATCGTGTTCCAGCCGTCGCCACTCGGCGGGAACGTACCGGCGGAGGCCAAGGAGTACAGGGAACCCGTGCGGTGAAACTCGTCCCCGGTGTCTTGAATCTGCACCTCGTATCCCTTGTGAACAGCGAACCAAGGATCCCGTGGCGGAACGGGAACGCGAATGAAGACACCGGCGTTCGAGTCCGGCGACTCGGGCTTGTAAACCACCCTAAGGACGGCGTTCCCGATGGGCTTGCCGTCGTACACGAGCAGGCCCATCCCGCCGGAGGTCTTCAGTGCGCCCTCCTCGACGGAGAAGCCGCCGGGCCCCACATGCCGCCAGCCGGTCAGATCCGACCCGTTGAAGAGCTGTTCCTGTGGCGGGCCGGACGGCCCGCACCCGAGGTACGCCAAGGCGGCCAGCGCGAGGATGGTCGTTCTCATTGCGCCTATCAGCATACAGTGCCTCGAGCGCGGCGCGTGACGCGACCCGATTGACGGCAAGTCCAAGGCCGCCTTGGCGCTTTCGTGCCCGTCTCTGGCCTGCCGAGTCCGGCGAGATCGCGTCTCGCCCGTCAATCACCCGGTGTAGGGTCTCCGGCCGCACGCCGGCCCGTGCGGCGGCCTCGGAGACCGAGATCCCGTCGACCATCCAGCCTTTGCGGATGTTCAGGCCCGGATGAGGCGGATCATGCATCACCCTAGCGAACTACCATTCCAATGGTAGTCCTCGAGACTTCCTAAACTCGTACCGATGTCTTGCGCTGTGCCAAGGCGAGCCACTCGCCGTAATGGCAGTCAACTAGGTCTACTTGGTGCGCCTCGCGATCTTCATACCGAGAAATCAAACACCAGTTGGCGGACACGCGGACGTTCCACCCGTTGGGAACACTATTGATAGGATGCAGCCCGTGGCCCTGGACGTCCAAGTCGGTGGGTTCGTCGGCTTGGTCTAGGAGGCGAGGATCGCTCGGACCTTTTCAACGGACTGTGGCGGAATCTCTTGAACGTCACCAATCTCGTGTGGAGGCGTCGTAGACGCTTGTACTGGAAACCGCGTATCGTCATCGTCACTCAATCCGACGCCTCTGAAGCACGGAGTCCGCAATCGCAGTCAACCTGTTGGCCAATGGTGCCAAGCTGACCGGGAACACACCACTGTGCCCGTCCGTTTTATCCGCTCTTTTTCGAGTGACCAGACCCTTCTGCTCAATTCGCTGCAAGCTGCGCTCGACAGTCCGCCGGTGGAGACCCATTTGGTCTGCGATCAATCCGGGCCTTGGATGAGGATCTCGGTCCGGCGTCCACCAGAAGCAGGTGAGGTGCAGTAGCACCCCGAGGTCCCTGCTTGAGATGCCCAAAGAGGCTTGGCGTTCGATCGGCAGGTTCGGGACAGCCTGAACGCCGTCGCAGTCCAAGGCTCGCTCCCACTCTTGGCGTAGAGCACCCTCGCTGGGGATCGTAGGTGATGTCACGGCCGTCCTCTCCCCGGGACACGACGCTCTGGCCGCCCCTCGCGACCCATATCTACATGCAGTGCTATCGATGGCGGCCAGAGCGCACTGAATGTATCTAGTACGGCATTCATGTCCCAGAATTTCGCTCTCTGGTGGACTCCCGCCCCGCAAATCCGCACCTTCGCGCTGGCGTATACGGCTTCTCCCCTGCTTCAAGTCAGAACGTGTGGCAGGCCACCGCGGAAGTATGCGGGTGCATCGCCAGAGATCCCGCCGCGGGGAGTCCACCTGTCCGCAACTCGCCCGAACGCCCACAGGGCAGCGCGACGCCGGGCTATCAGCGCTCTACTGTTAGGTTGAGAAGATGCCCGCGGAATCCGAACTGACCCGTCTCGGAGCGACGGACATCAGACGCTTAGTGCAGCAGCGCGAAGTCTCGTCGCTCCAGGTCATCGAGGCCCACATAGGTCGGACGGCCAAGCTGAATCCGGAAATCAATGCCATCGTCGACCTTCAGGCCGACAGGGCGCGCGAGCGAGCGGAGGCATTCGACAAGCGTGCCGTACGCTCCACGCGAGCCTACAGCGAGGGCATCCTGATCACCATCAAGAGTTCAATCGCGGTGAAGGGATTTCGGCACGAATGCGGGACGCCCTTGCGCCGCGGCCGAGTGGCCTTGCACGATGCCCCCATCGTCAAGTGGCTCAAGGAGGGTGGCGCGACGGTCCTAGGATCGACGAATGTTCCGGAGTTCCTTCTGGCCTATGAGACAGACAACGCGCTCTACGGACGGACAATCTCGCCCCTCAATGGCGAGTTCACGCCCGGCGGGTCGAGCGGTGGCGACGCTGCCGCCGTGGCAGCCGGATTCGCAACGGCCGCGTTCGGAAGCGACGCCGGCGGCTCGGTGCGCGTTCCGGCGCACTTCTGCGGCTTGTACGGGTTCAAGCCGACTCCCGGCGCGATCCCGCGATCCGGGCACTGGCCGCCCGTCGCGGGCCCTTCGACAACGCTGGCCGCAATCGGCCCGATCACCCGCACCGCCGCAGACCTCAAAGATCTCTTTTCCAGCGCGGATCAACATGACGACGGCGACATCTCGTCCCTGAATCCGTCCTTGCGAGAGGAGTTCAAGCCGATCGACATAGCCATGATCCGCCAGCAGCGCATCGGATGGTTCGACCATGCGTGGGGCACGCCGGTGACCCCCGCGACCCGTGCCGCAGTGCGAGAGGCCGCCAAGGCGCTGGGGACTCGGGGCTTCAGAATGGAGCGCGTCGAGTTGAAGGGACTCGACGAGGCGCCGCGCGTGTGGCGCCAACAGTTCATGATCGGGCTCAAGGCCCTGATCGAGACCTCGGTTCCAAGCGGCTACCGGCTGCATCCGCTTGCCTACGACCTTCTCGCGACGGACGAGGAGGAGGCCGCGTGCGGCTTCCGTGACCTGCTCGCGGGTTGGGTCCTGCAGGACCAGATGCGGGCGAGGCTCATCGACCAAATGAAAAGGTATCCGCTCCTCCTTTGCCCAGTGGCGGCCATCCCGGCGTTCCGTCACGGCGAGCGGGCCTGGAGCATTGACGGGGAGAAGGTCGGCTACCCCGACGCCTTCGTCTATAGCCAGGTCTTCAACCTGCTCGGAGTCCCCGCAGCCACCGCTCCGGTGGGCAAGTCTCCGGAAGGGCTGCCGATCGGCGTCCAGATCGTCGGCCGTCCTCACGCCGACTACATCGTTCTCGACGCGGTGCTCGAATTGGAAGCCGCGCTTCGCGGCGAGTGAGCCAAGCGAGCAGGACCTCAGGCCCTGCCAAGGTAGCTGCCGTCCGATGTATTGACGCGGATCATCTCGCCTTCCTTGATAAACGGAGGAACCTGCACGACCAAGCCGGTCTCGGTCTTGGCGGGCTTGCTGACGTTCGTAACCGTCGCCCCCTTGATCGCCGGCTCGGTTTCGACGACCGTCAGTTCGACGGACGACGGAAGATCTAGATTGAATGCCACGCCGTCTAGGAACTGCACCCGCACAACCGTATCCTCGATCATGTAGTTCACTTGGTCGCCGAGCTGCTCCTTAGTCAGTTCGATCTGCTCGTAATTCTCCGTATTCATCAGGTGGTAGGCGCCAGCGTCGGAGTACAGGTACTGCATTTCCTGCGATTCCAGGGTGACTTTGGGCACGAAGTCTTCCGAGGAGAACTTCTCCTCCACCATCGCGCCCGAGCGATGGTTGCGCATCTTGGTCTGGACGAAGCCCCGCTTGTTGCCCGGTGTCCGATGCTCCGTCCGGTGAACGGTGCAGATGTCGCCGTTGTAGCGGATGACCATGCCTGGCCGAAGCTGCGTCGCTTGTACGTTCAAGACCTAACCCCTGCTGCGCTGATTCCGGAGCCGAACCGCGAGCCTCGCCTCATTGTATCGTCCGGTCGGCCCTCCGGACGCAGGCCGAAATGCCCGGGGGGCTAGGCACCCGAATCGCTCCGAAGGTCACCCTGCCCGCGGGAGCGCGTGTTGCAGACCGAAAGCGGACCGCTGCGCGACGGGAAGTCGGGGGCACGTCAAGTCTGACTGCCCAGGGCAGGTCGACCCAAAGCGGCTCGAGATCGTGTTGCCGCCCGTTGTCGCCCTGCCCGCCCCGACGGTAGCGAAAAGCGGATGCAGCGGGGCGGGATTCGCTGCCGCCACTTCCTTATGTTAAGAATTCCAAGAAAATCGAACAGGTCGCGGGCCATGCGTTAGCTCAGCCAACATGGCTCAGGCGCCACGGGCCGGTCGTGCGACGCGGATGCAACCTCGGATATCGGCGCTGGCCGGTCGTGCCGCTGCTTCCTGTCCTGCGCGGACTTCGATTGGCACGCGCGCGCCCCGTGATCCTAGCCGCGCTTGTATCCTCGCTGGTACGAAGGATGCTTGTGTCCGCATACGAGTGTAGTTCGGGTTCGGCACGTCGTGTGGTACCCGGCCGCGTACCCGTCGCGAAACCCGTGATCCTCCATGCCTGTCAAGCCTGCGAATTCGCAGTACTCCACGTACGAACAGGACTGCACGAGCGCCAAGACAGCGATCAGCGCGAGTGTTCTAGGTCCCACTTCGCTGGCTCCTTCCGCACTCGGCGCGCGATCCGAGGATGGGTCCAACCCGCATCGTTCCAGCCCATGATCTGGAAGCTGAGAACCGTTCCCGATCCTGCCGCGTCTGTTAGTCCACCTCGAGCGTGTAGGGCGCCATGAACAGGGGCCCGCTTCGGATCCGCCGGGCCCAGCCGAGGCCGCGCAACCAGGTCTTGTACGCCTCGCCCAGCGCGGGTGGCTCCAGCAACTGCCTCAGCAGCGTCCAGCGCCCCCCCGAGAACAGCATCTCGAATACGCTCCTAGGCGGCGGGTAGTGCAGGATTCGCACGGACTCATCGGACTCCAGGCCTAGGGCATTCTTCGCCAGCTCGATGGCCTTGGCATAGCCCCCGATCTCGTCGACCAAGCCGTTCTCTGCGGCCTGCGCTCCGATCCAGACCCGGCCCTGTGCAAGCGGATGCACCGCCTCGGGCGGGATGCCGCGCCCTTCGGAAACGTTCGCAACGAAGGCGTCGTAGATGTCATCGACATAGCGCGCGAGCTTCTCGCGCTCTTCGGCGGTCAGGGCCTTGTAATCGGATTCGATTGCCGCGAAGCGCCCCCGTGTCAGGATCTCCTTCGTGATCCCGAGTTTGCCGTAGAGGTCCTTCAGGTTGAAATGGATCGTGAATACGCCGATGGAACCGGTATAGGTACCCGGGTACGCGACGATGGGAGCGTCCGGAACGGACGCGATGTAGTATCCGCCCGAAGCGGCTAAGGTCGACATCGACACGACAAGAGGCTTTTCCTCTCGGAGCCGCCGCACGGCGCGCAGCATCTTGTCCGAAGCGATTGCGTCGCCGCCGGGCGAGTCGATGCGCAAGATCACGCCGTCGATGCTGTCGTCGTCGCGCAGCCGCTCGAGCTGGGACTCGAACGTGTCCGCCCCGAGGACCTCGCTGCCGCCGCCGAACGGATCCGTCCAGCTCTCGCCCGAGCTGATCGTGCCAATCGCGTGGAACATCGCGACGGTCTTGCCTCCGCGCTGTCCCCGCGTGGATGCGTCAGCGGCGTACCGAGGAAGGCTGACCCTCTCGATGTCCTCGACTTCGAGGGACTCGCCCAAGCGGTCAAAGAAAACGTCCTCGTACACCACCTCGTCTGCAAGGCCATGTGCTTCAGCGCCCCCGGCGGTGAACGGACCCTCGTCAAGAATCGCCCGCCAGTGTGCGGCATCCTCGCCGCGCCCCTCGGCAATCCCATCCAGCAGCTGGTCGTAGAACTCGTCGAGCGTCGAGTTGAGGGCCTCCCTCCATTCCGGAGACATCTCCTCGCGCGAGAACGGCTCGCCAGCACTCTTGTACTTGCCGCTCCTAACGAGATCCGACTCCACGCCAAGCTTGTCCAAGCTGCCCTTAAAGAACATCACCTCCGCACGGAGCCCGCTCAGATTGAGGAAGCTCTGCGGCTGCATAAACACCCTGTCCGCAAGCGAAGCGATGTAGTAGCCCTCCCTGCCACTCTGGGCGAGGTACGCCCACACCGGCTTGCCCGATTCCTTGAATGCCTGAATCGCCCAGCGGATCTCCTGGGCCTTGGCCCACCCCGCACTCGACCCGTCGCACCGCAGAACCAAGGCCTTGACCCGCTCGTCGTCCGCAGCCCGCCGGACTGCCTCGGTCAGGTCGTACAGCGTAACGGAAGGGCCGCCGGGCTGCCCCGGCAGGAAGCTGGGAAGCTCGGCGTCAGCGTGCTCGGGGACGGAGCCCTGCAGCCGCAGCACGAGGGCGGCTTCCGCAGGAAGGTCATCTTCGCCGCGACCCGCGAAGAGAACGATCATCGCGATCAAGCCGAGGCCGAGAACGACCAACAGAATTCCTGCGACGACTCCCTTGATGAATGTGGCGGTAGAGTCCTTCAAGCTCCCATTATATCTGGGCGCGGCATATCTGAAGCCTTGTCCAGCCGAGGTCCTGCCGCCAACGGACTGTGCTTGCCGCGGCGGTCGAACAGCGCGCCGCACGACGCTCGGCGATGCCCCGGCCGGGCGGAGAGGGCGAAATCGTCGAGGATGGTAGAGGGGGATCCCATGAGCAGGACCCTCCCAGCGATCGACTCTTGGACAGGCCGTCCGTGAGGAAGGGACCGTCGAGCGCTGGTTATCCGACACCCCCCGAACGAATCCGGCCGGGCGCGTCAGAGTATCCGACCCCTCATTGCGGCCGTGACCGCAGCCCTTCCGGGCTCCGGGTGGCTCTAGTTCCGATCGCGTTGCCCCCGGACTTGGGTCCGGTTCGCTCTGCCCTGCGTCCGCAGATCGCTTATACCGCGCCCTCCTCCCGTTGTGCCCGGGGGCCTTGCATTCGCAGACTCCGCCGCGGGACTGCCGGCGCCTTGTTCGCCCGCTGCGCCGGTACGATCACCGGTTTCGATTCCTGCGCGTCGTGCATCCTCTCGGCTTCGGCCTCGACTTCAAGGGTCGCCGCTCCGTCGCGGCGGCACGGAGGCCTGCGAGACCCCGCCATCTCGCTTCCTCGCGAGCATGCCTGCCGCGATGACCCGGAGCTCCTCGAACCCCACCAATGCGGTTCGGGGAGCGTCGCTTTCGACAATCGCGACACTCCGAGACGACCTCCTCGACGGTCTCGGCGCGGGCTCCGTCCACCACGGGCGCACAGTCGAGCGGCTGCGGTACTTCACCGGACAGCTTCGCCGCGACTTCTAGCACGATCCGGCGCCTGGCACGGACAGGTGCGGGAACGCGCCGGATACGGCCGTGAACCCCCTTGGCCGTAATCCAGGGGATTCTCGGCCCCTCGGCGACACGGCTTCGCAAGCAAGCTCTCGCGGCCCAAGGCCGCATGGCGCCCTCGACCGAGCCTTGCGCTACTACCATTCGTTATAGGGCGTGCCCGCCAGAGAATCGTCGTCGGACCCGCTGCGTACGTCGAACAGGCCCGACTCCCCGGTCGGCCCGGTCTCGATGATGAGCTCCCATGTGTCCCGCGAGTTCGTGATGGGATCCATGGGCACCTCGCGCAGGTATCCTTCGTCTACTAGATCCCGGAGGGACTGCGGGGGCTCCTCCTTGTCGTAGGTATATTGGTCGATCACGGAACGGATCGTGAGCAGGTTCGAGCGCAGCACGCTCTCGCGAGCCCGAACGATGGCCGACGAGTAGAACGGGACGGCGATCGAGACGATCGTCACGATGATCGTCATCACGACCATCATTTCCAGCAGGGTGAATCCCGCTACGCGAGCCCCCAACACCACGCCCCTCCGTGCCATCACCATTCGCTGTAGCGCGTTCCGTCGAGCGCGGCGGCGTTGCTCAGCGAGTAGACGTCGAACACGTTCCGCCCGCTCCAACTCCGGGCAAGCGGGTCGTCGGAGATCGACAGCAGCCCCCATTCCTTCTGACCCGTCATGGGATCCGTCGGAATGGAACGGAGGAACCGGATCGCGTCGGGCCCTTCGTCCTCTTCTCCGAAGGGGTCGTCGTTCCTTCCGAAGCCGCCATCGTTGCGGTCAAGCGGATCGTCGCCCGACCGTCCCCGTCCCGAACCGAAGGAGACGGGGCTGTCCCGCCGGCTTCCGAACCCTCCCGACAGGTTCCGTCCGTAATTCATTCCCTGCGACTGGTTCATGCCAAGACCGATGTCCCTGCCTGACGCGCCCGCCATCGCGGATCTCGCCTGGGCATCCAGCTCGATGCCGTCCACCAACGCCTTCAAGCTCTCCGGGTAGCCATGATTGTCTGGATCAAGCGTCCCCAGCTTGCCCTCGTCCGCCATTTCCTTGTGGCGGTCGATCGCGGTGCGCATCTCGTGCAGGGCCTCGCGCAGCCGGCGCTCCTTCTCGCGCTGAATCCGGACCCGCGCGACGGGCAGAGCCATGGTCGAGAGAATCAGCATCAGGCTGAAGGCGACAATCAGCTCGATGAGCGTCAGGCCGGCTTCGCTGGCATTCGGTGCCATGCGCCCGGCTACGCGGCGCGTCCCGCGCGACGATCCTGCGCTTCCCGCCATCGCCAGCTACCGCACCGAGATCTCCACCTCGAGCGGCTCGACTTGCAGGGCCGTGTCGGACGCGTCGCGCGGCGCGTTCGCGAGCACTCGCACTTGCGCCTGCCCGGCCGCCACCCCCTCGAACGTCAGCGTGACGAGCTCGCCCTCGCCATCCGCGCCGCCAGTGCCCCTGTATCGGGCGATGTTCACGGCGGCCAGCCCGTTGGCGTGCCGGATGCTCCTGGAGAAGATGATGTCGCTCGCGTCGGAACCGGCTAGGAAGTCCCCCTTCTCGACTCCCGCGAGACGCAGCTTGTCCCGGTCGTATTGGATGCGCATTGGCATGCTGGCGAGCGCCACCGCGTCGCCGACCATGAGCGAGACGGTAATCTGCTGACCGACCGGAACCGTGATCGCGGGTGGATCGAGAAACAGGCGCGGCCCTTGCGGCGAGACCTGACCGGGCGGCGCCGATGGATCCGGCGCTGCCCCGGCGGCTTCGTCCGGCACCGCAGGCGGGGCCGCTTCCGGCTCTGGCGGCTCCCGGGGCTCCGCATCGTCCCGAGGCGGCGACGGAGCGCCGGAGGCATCCTCGCCGCTGCTCTCGTCGTCCGCCGCGGGAGGCAGCGCCGGCTTGCCGTTGCCCGGCTGCTCGTACCGCACCTCGAACTTCTGGTCCGTGCCCGTCGCTATCGTGCGCAGGTTGTTCGCGTCGATGCCCGGCATCCGCACGATGTGCGGCACGAGCACGAGCAGCACCTCGCTCTCGATGCGCTGGACATCCAGCTCACTGAAAAGCCTCCCCACCACCGGGATCTCGCCGAGGAACGGAACACCGGACTTGGTCTTGAACACCTGCGACTGATTGAGCCCGCCGATGATGCTGGCTTCCCCCTCGCGGATGCGAACGTCGTGCTGGATCGTCCTCTGCCCGATGATCGGCTGCGAGATCCCGCCTAGCTCCACGACGTCGCGTACATTCGAGATCTCGATTTCGACGTGCATCGATACATCCCTGTTCGCGTGAATCTTCGGCGTCAGGGATACGTTGACGCCCACGTCCTTGAAGGTGAACTGGGTGTTGACCAAGGGATTGATGCCAACGCCGCCCACCCCGGGCTGGAAGCTTCCGGTCGCGATCGGCACCTGGTCGCCGATCCGCAGGTCGGCCTGGTGGTTGTCCGCCGTTCGAATGCGCGGCGACTGCAGGAGCTCCGTGTCCGAATTGCTGAAGACCGCCGACAGCAGGAAGCCCGGGAGCGACGTCGTCCAGCTGCCCATACCCACGTCACCAAGGCGATTCACAGGCAGGGTCAGGTCCCCGGCCCCGGCGCCGCCCGCGGCGCCGGCGAACCCGATCGGGAACTGCAGCCCCTTGGTGCTGCCCGACAGCGGAGTCAGCCCGAGAGTGCGGTTGCGGGACTTGCTTGTTTCGAGCACCAGCACGTCGACAATCACCTCGGCCCGGGGCTTGTCCATGTCATGGACGATCTTCTCGGCGATGGCGACCTTGGCGCGGCTGCCCCGCATCACGATCGCGCTCATCGAGTTGACGGTGAACATCCGACGGATGTCGGTCAGCCCGCGGATGGCGGTGGACACCTCCGAGAGATCCTGCGGCGTGGACAGGTTGGTCAGGTAGACGGTCTTGACGACCTCGTCCTCGTACTCGCGCCGCTTGTTGGGATTGTCGTCGGTCACCAGCACGGTGTTGTGCGTGAGCGGCTTCCAGAAGGCCTTCGCCAGCAGGCTGACGTAGTCCAAGGCCTCGGGCAGGGTCGCGTTGCGAATCTCGATCTCGAGATTCCGGTCAGAGAAGTCCGGGTCGAAGAGCACGTTGATCCCGGCAAGCTTGCCGATGGTCTCGAAGACGATCTTGGCCTGCTCGTTGAGCATGAGGTTGATCGGCTGGTCGGAGAGCGGGGACAGATCCGGCGGCGCGGTGATCGACGCCAAGCGCTCGCTGCGCTCGTGACGGTCGGCCTCCAGTGCGCTCTCGAGTGCCTCGGCTTGCCCGGGGGCCGGCTGGCTGCTCGCTTCGATCAGCCCCAGTGTCATGCGACGCTCCTGCACCGCGACGCTGGAGGCCGGGTCGATCGCGATCGCCCGCTCGAATTCGGACAGGGCCTCCTCGTAGAGGCCCTCCCCGCGCAGCCGCACTCCGGCCTCGACGTGCGCTTGCCCGGCGACGAATCGCATGCGCCGCTCGGCGAGCGTGTAGCGGTGGACGCCGGGGGCCTCGCTGGTCGCGAGGGCGTACTTCTCGAGCGCCTCGTCGAAGTCGCCGGCCTGCTCCGCCGCCTGGCCCTGGCGATAGAGGCTCTTCGCCTTGCGCGCCCCGCCCGCTGCCTGGGCTGCTACCAGCAGCGCCAGGACCAGCAGAACGGTCGCGCGACGCGAGGCGTTCCGGATTGCTGTCATCCTGAATGCAGGGAGTGCGCGCCTGCTCGCGCGGACCGTCCCATACGAGAAAGACGCAGGAACGGTCGCGACCGTGGAAGTGCAATGGCCAAGAAGCAAGGCAGCGGCAATCTTGTCGACAACCGCCGGGCCCGGCGGCAGTACGCGTTCCTAGAGCAGTTCGAGGCAGGTATGGTCCTCACGGGAGCGGAGGTCAAGTCCTGCCGGAGCGGCAGCATCCAGCTTTCGGACGCCTACGCCGCGGTGAGCGGCGGCGAGCTGTGGCTGCACAACGCGCATATCTCGCCGTACGACAAGGCCACCATCGGGAACGCCGAGCCGGTGCGCTCCCGCAAGCTGCTCATGCATCGCAGGGAGATCGACCGCATCGAGGGCAAGACGCGCCAGAAGGGTCTGACACTGGTGCCGACCCGGGTGTACCTCAAGAACGGGCGGATCAAGTGCGAGATCGCCCTGGCCCGAGGCAAGCAAGTCCACGACAAGCGCGACTCTAAGCGGAAGGCGATCGAGGAGGCCGAAGCCCGGGACGCCATGCACCGCCACCGGCAGCGCAAGTAGCGCGGTAAGCGCGCTCGCGTCAAGCAGTGAATCGCTCGGCGAACACGTAGAACTTGAACATCGGCGTAGGGGAACCGACACCCCAGCGTGCCACCTTGTAGCCCACTTTCAGGAAACGGACGTCCGGTATTGCGTCAAGGTCGCAGAGGATCTGCCACACGCCGGAATAGAACTTCTGCGGGAAGCTCCGCACGGGTTTCTCCATCCACTGCTCGCCGTCGGCAGAACCGAGGACGTTCACGTCCAAGCTCTGCTGCTCGAGAATCTCGGTGATGCCTAGCGAAAGCAGCGCCGTGCCGCCGCCGGAACCGATTTCGAAGGGCTCTCCGGAGCCGCTCTCCTGCACGGTGGTTTCGGGTAGTAGGAATCCAGGGAGCATAGGGGCGATTCGGCTGAACGCCCATTCTAGCATTCGAGACTGGCGGGACCCGCAATCGGACGACCAGCCGGTGACCGGCGCGCCCCCCGTCCCAAGGACCCGCCGGCCGTCGTGGGAGCGCGGCCCTCGGCGCGGCCACTGCAAGATTCTGAGACAGCGAAAGAGTTGGCTTGGCACGATGCCCGCGCAGGCGCTATACCTTCCACAGGATCACTCCAGCGCCTCTGCGCAAGGACGAGATGCGTGAGATCTGGGGTGTCCACCGTGGTGACGTCTCTCAAGAGATGCTGGCGACCGTGGAGTGGGCGCTCAGGTCCGGCGATGTGCAGACGCAGCAGCTGGCATACGCCGTTCTGCTCCACGTGATGGCCGACCAGGTGGCCCAGGCGCAAGAGGAGTCGGGGCAACGGCTGCTTAATAGCATTCGAGAATCTGTCAAGGGGTTCAACCAGTACATACGCTAGGCCGGGGGAAGGTATCAACGATGGCACAGGACGACAAGCAAGAGCCGGATGACGCTCAGGCGAACATTCAGGAAAGAGATCAGCCCCAAGGTATTGTCAAGCTCCAAGAGTTCGCGGCCAGCGTGGTTCGTTCGGGTCCAGGCTACCACCCTATCTTTGATAAGTTCCAATCCGAGCATGTGACTCAGTTCCTTGACAACTCCAAGCAGCGTGATCAGGCAATCTGGCAGTTGCGAAGCAGCAATCGCTGGTTCAGACTGGGTTATATCCTTCTCTCTATTCTGACTTCCCATCCATCATGGGGCTTCTTCTTCCCGAACATTCCGAGACATATTTTCAGATTCTTCAAGGTCTGGGCACGTTTGGGGCGGGTCTCGCGGGAGGATACGGTCTGAAGGCGTACCAAGACCAAGACCGCGAGTAGGCATTCAGAGTTCCCCGTGTCAAGGGGGAGGATGAAGTCCTAGACCCGCCGTGGACCGATATTTCACAAGGTGTTTCTGGGGTCGGCAGAACGCCCACCGTCTCACTTTCGCAGTCGCGGGATCGAGTCGGGTACAGGCAACTGCATCCACATGCCTCGATATTTTTCCTTGTCGATCGATGCTGGGCCCGCTTGCAGCCAAGGCTTCTCCCGAATCGTCGGAGGCGCCCTACCTGCGCCACCGCAAATGAGACCAGCACGGAATGTCTAGGGTATCGCCCCTCCGAACTTCCATTCCAACTGTTCCGATGTTCAGCCCAATCACTTCTCGCCGACCTCTACGACGGTGACTCCCGCCCCGCCGTCGTGCTGCTCGGCTTGGTAGTACTTCGTTACATGCACGTGCCGGGCGAACATCCGCCACAATTCCCGGCGCAGCACGTTCTTGCCGAACCCATGGACCACCCGCAACCGCGTCCGATTCGCGAGGACGGCCCGGTCCAGGAACTTGTCCACGTCCATGAGGGCCTCGTCGGCCGTTTTGCCGATCACGTTGAGCTCCGACGGAACATTCGCGTCATCCGACACGGTATGAAGCCGCACGCCTGAAGGCAGCCGAGCAGGCCTCGGGGACGGGTCGTCGTCCGGGATGATCTCCGAAGATGCCACTTGCAGCCGCATCCTGCCCGCTTGGACTTCCCAGCGGCCGGCATCCACCCTGCGCACGATTTCGCCAGTCGCTCCCATCGATTGCAGCCGCACTCGGTCGCCCACGGCGAATTCGTCCCCGCCGTCCCCGAGCTTCTGGGCCGAGGCACCTCCCAGCGCCTCCGACACATCGGAGCGAAGGGCGCGGCGGAACCCGCCGACCGCCTGCGCCGCCTTGCGGTGCAGCGAGCGGTCCGCCTTGGCGACGGATGCCTGCATCTTGCGCACGGCCGCGTCGAGCGCCGCCTGGAAGCGCTGCTCGATCTTGCGAATCAGCTTCTCGACCTTTTCGTCGGTCTTCTGGCGATGGCTCCGCAGGCGAGCCGCCGCGTCCCTCTCGAGCTCCCTCTTGCGCGCTTCCAGTTCCCTGCTCCGGACCCGCGCCTCGCTCGCCAGATCCTCGTACTCCTTCGCCTGCTTGCGCAGATCCGCCAGAAAGCGGGCCGCCTGCTCTCCCGCGTGCCCCCTCAGATCGCGCGCTCGCGAGATCACGTCGGCCGGCAGGCCGTATCGCTCGGCCATTTCGAGACCCGCCGACTGGCCGGGAATGCCTGTCTGCAGCTCGTAGGTCACGCCCAGGGTGGCGTCGTCGAATCCCATCGAGGCGCTCACGACGCCGGCTGAACCGGCCCCGTACATCTTGAGCTCCGGCAGGTGAGTCGACACGATCACGAATCCCCCGACCGCCTGGAGCCGTTCCACCACCGCGATGGCGAGCGCCCCGCCGTCCTCCGGATCCGTCGCTGTTCCCAGCTCGTCGAGAACGACCAAGCTCGCGGGCGTCGCCTGCTCGAGAATCGCCGTCAGTTTCGACACATGCGCCGAGAACGTGCTCAGGCTCTCGCTGATCGACTGCGCGTCACCGATATCGGCCAAGATGCCGTCGAACCAAGGAAACTCCGCCCTCTCGGCTGGAACCGGGATCCCGGCTTGCGCCATGGCGGCAAGAATTCCGACGGTCTTGAGAACGACGGTCTTGCCGCCCGCGTTCGGACCGCTCACGACCATCGTGCGCAAGGCGCTCTCCAGCCGGACGCTCATCGGAACCGGTCGCCGGCGGCGCCCGGCCAGCAGATCCTGCAGGATCGGATGCCTCGCGTCCTCCAGCACGATACGCGCCTCCGGCGTCGTGCCGAAGCGCGGTCGGCAGCAGGAGAACTCCCGCCAGAACCGTGCGCGAGCGAAGACGAACTCCAGTTCTGCGACCGCATTCGCGGTCTCGCCGATCGAGTCCCGCTCGGCTCGGAGCCGGCTGCTCATCTCGCGGAGGATGCGCAGGATTTCCGCCTGCTCCTCCTCCCGGAGGCGCACGAGCCGATTGTTCTGCACGATCGTGTCGAGGGGCTCCACGAAGACCGTCTGCCCGCTCCCGCTGGCGCCGTGCACGATGCCGTCCACCTGCGCCTTCCACTGGGCCTTGACCGGCACCACCGTGCGTCCGTTGCGCATGGTGACGTACTTGTCCTGCAGCACGCCCAAGGCCGCGTACTTCCGTACGAATCGCTCCAGCGAGGCCTCGACGACGACTCTCTGCCGGTCGATGTGGCGCCGGATTCTGGACAGCGCCGTGCTTGCCAGGCTCGAAATCTCCCCGTTGGGCAGGATCCTGCCCGCTAGCTCGGCCACCAGCGCCCGCAGGTCGGGCATGGCCTCGCCCCGGTCGTGCAGGCCGGGGCGCTTGCGCCTGTCCTTCAGCAAGGCCTCGCGGTAGCGCTGCGCGGCCCCGAGCAGGTCGAGGATGTCGCGGATCTCCTCGGCATCCAGCAGGCTGCCTTCCGCCGACAGCCTCTCCACCGGGTCGCGAATGTCCCTGAGACCGTCGAACCGCGGCACTGCGGGCATCTCTTGCTCGTCGTTCCGCTCGGCGGCGCGCAGCCAGCCGACTGCCTCGGCGACAACGGCGAGTTCCGCGTCGGCGTCGGACGGCGAGTCCAAGCGGAACCGCTCGAGCAGCCGGTCCAGCCTGGCACCGCCGAGCGGGCTGACCGCGTAGCGCCGCAGGATCGCCACTACCCTGTCGAATTCCAGCGATTCGTACGGCTTCGGAAGCATCTCGCCCTCGCGGGGCCTATGGACCGACCTGCATTCGCCAGCCCTTGCGAATGACCGCCACCGCACCAGGCGTCAGGTGCAAGCGTCCAAGATCATCCATGGAATGCCACGCCGCCTCGTCGGCGTCGTCGCCCGCGCGCAGCACCCCGCCGGTCATTTCGCAGAGATAATCCAGCACGACAAAGTGCGCGTCGCAATCGGCCGTCGGAAGCCGCTCGAACACTTCGACCAAGGCTCCGACCCGCACGGACAGGCCGGTCTCCTCGCGCACCTCTCTCGCCACGCCGTCAGCCAGTGCTTCGCCGACCCGGAGCTTCCCTCCGGGAATCGACCAGAGGCCCTTCGCCGGGGGGGCAGCGCGCTTGACGAGGAGCACCCGCCCATCTTGGAACAGTAGCCCCCCAACTCCCAGTATGGGCCGGCTCCCGGCCGGCCGCGCCGGTCCCCTAGCGGACGTACAAGAACTCCTTGAGGTTGAAGAGCGCATGGGCGAGGTCCGACCACCTGTCAGCATCGGCTCCGTCGCCGAGGAAGCCCAAGCTCCGGTCCAGTTCGAGCGGCTCGGGAGGTCGCCCCAAGGCGCTCAGAAACATCTCCTCGACCGTCGCGGAAGCCGACCGCTCGCGGCCCGCCAGCTGCCGCCCCCAGAGATCCGCCTGCTCCACCACCAAGGGGCTGTTCAGCATCGTCAGGGACTGCGCCGGAACGTTGGTGGCATCCCGCTCGCCCCGCGTGGACGACGGCTTGGGCTGGTCGAAGGCCTCGAGGAACGGATTGTGCGCGTTGCGCCGTATCTCTTGGTAGACGCTCCGGCGCCCGTCCCCGTCAAGCGGGCCCTTCGGCCGGTCGCCCTTCGTCTTGCCCTTCGCGAAGGCGTAGTAGACGTTCACCGAGGGCCCGAGCAGACTGGGATCCAGCCGGCCCGACACGGCCAGCAGGGTGTCGCGAACGGCTTCGCCCTCCAGACGCCGCACCGGCATGTGCTGCAGCAGCGAGTTGGCGGGGTCGACTCGGGCCCCCAGCTCGGACTGCTCGCTCGCCTGCGCATAGGTGGACGTCAGCACGAGCCGCCGGACGAGACGCTTGATGGACCAGCCGTCCCTGACAAAGTCGTGGGCCAGATGGTCCAGCAGTTCGGGATGCGACGGGGCACTGCCGACCCGCCCGAAGTTGTCGACGGTCGCCACGAGACCCTTGCCGAACAAGTGCTTCCAGACGCGGTTGACCATGACCCTCGCGGTGAGCGGGTTGCTCGGGTCGGTCAGGTCCTCGGCCAGTCGCAGGCGGGTGGTGGCGGGATCCTCGTACGGCTCGCCGCCCAGCGCGGCCAGGTAGCGGCGAGGCACCGGCTCGCCCCGGTCCTTGTGGCTGCCCCGGACCAGCAGCGGCTGGTCCGGCCCGGCCTCTTCCAGCACGCTCGGTGAGCGGCGGTAGACCGGCACATCGTCCTCGAGCGCACGGTATGCCGCCACGAGAGCGTCGAGCCGCTCCGACGACCCGGTCGAGGCGGGCACCAGTCCCTGCCGGACAAAGTCGTCGAGAAACGCGGCCTGATGGGGAGCCATCGGCCCGCGGCGCCAGTCCTCCACGGCCTCGCGCAGGCGCCGCGCGTAGAGCGCCGACAGATCCGCGACGCTCGTGGGCGCCTGCGCCTCGAGCAGGTACGCAACCGCCGCGTCCACGTCCCGCGGCACGATGTCCTCGTCGTGGAACGCCACCGCGAGGGCGCCGAAGTGCGAACGCCCGTCCTCCGGGGGCGTCGGCTTGGTCTGCTTCCTCGCGTCCTCCTTGTCCAGCAGAAAGTTGGTGGCGTCGCGCACCGTGGCGAACTCCAGGTACGCGCTAAAGCCCTTCCAGTAGCTGGTGTCCCACCCGGCCCAAGTCGGCTCGTCCGACTTGGGCGAGTAGCGCTGCCAGTAGATGCCGCCGCGCGGCACGGCGTAGTTCTCGACGATCAGGCGGACAACGCTGAGGCCGGACCCTTGGACAAGAAAGCTGACGTAGTCGGTGTCGATGGCGAACCTAGGTGTCTGGAGGACACCGTTGTGCCGCCTCGAGAGCAGCCCGCTGTGGACGCCGCGCCCGTAGACGCCCTCTAGGACGCGGTCGCCCGCGGGCAGGATCGAGAACTGGCCCGCCTCCGACGACCCCTGCTCGATGCCGGTGCCGAGTCTTCGCCACGAGGCCATGCCCTCATGGGGCTTCCAAATCGCCTTGAAGCTGCTCTCGTTGAAGGTCCGGCGCGACTCCAGCTGACGCTCCCAGTCCCGCTGGAGCTGCCGCCAGCCGGCCTCGACCTCCGCGTCGGGCCGTCCTGCCAGGTCCGACCACGGGTACAGGGCGCTGTCCGGGTCGCAGGCCGCCGCCTCGACAGCTCGCGCGACGGCTTGGTCCCCGCCCCGGAGCCTCGCGGCCAGTGCCTCGGCGGCCTCGGTCCAGAGGTCCACGAGCGCGTCTCGGACCCGCGCCTTTGCACCGCGCAGGGCATCGCGGTTCTTGTGCAGCACGTCCGGCACGTCCACTGCGCGCTGGACGGGCCGGGCACCGGCGAGCACACCGAACAGGGCATAGTAGTCGCGCTGGCTAATCGCGTCGAACTTGTGGTCGTGGCACCGGGCGCAGGAGACCGTCAGGCCTTGAAACGCCTTCGAAAGCACGTCGATCTGGTTGTCGGTCCACTTGACCCGGTCTTCCCAGGGCTCGACCGGCTGGAAGCCGTGCTCAATCATGCGGAAGTGCCCGGTACCGAGCAGCGACTCGTTGAGCCCGAGCTCGCGGTTGTAGCGCGGCTGCGGCAACTGGTCGCCGGCGAGGTGCTCCCGGACCAGCTGGTCGTAGGGCACGTCAGCGTTGAGCGCGCGGATCAGGTAGTCCCGGTACCTCCACGCGTCGGGTATGTCGGGATCGCCCTCGCTGCCGTGCGACTCGGTGTAGCGGACCAGGTCCATCCAGTGGCGCGCCCAGCGCTCCCCGAAGTGGGGCGAGGAGAGCAGGCGCTCCACGACCGCCTCCACCGCCCGGGGCGAGCCGTCGCGCAGGAAGCTGGCGATCTCATTCGGTGTCGGCGGGAGGCCCGTCAGAGCGAACGAGAGCCGTCGCAGCAGGGTGTAGCGGTCGGCGGGACGGGCAGGCTCGAGGCCCTCCTCTTCCAGCCGGGCCAGAATGAAACGGTCGATGCCCGACCGAGGCCAGCGCTCGTCGCTGACCGCCGGCAGCCGCCCGGGCCTCACCGGCCGCCATGCCCAGTGCTCCCTGCGCCTGCGGTCCAAGTCGAAGGCCTCGCTGGGATCCGGCAGCTCCGGGGCGTCATCGGCGGGCCACGGGGCCCCGTGCGCCACCCAGGCCGCCAGATCGTCGATCTGTGCAGGGTTCAGCCTGCCGGTCGGAGGCATGAGAGTCATGGCCTCGCCGCGCACGGCGCGAAGCAAGAGGCTGGAAGCCGGATCACCCGGCACGACTGCCGGGCCGGAGTCGCCCCCGCGCAGCAGCCCGGACCGGCTGTCGAGCCGCAGGTTCGCGAAGACGCTCGGCGCGTCGGCGCTGTGGCAGGCGTAGCAGTTCTCGACGAGTACAGGCCGGACCTTGCTCTCGAAATGCTCCAGGGCGGCCTCGCTTCCGCTCGCGGGAAGCGCGACGGCTTCCGCCAGCGCGACGGCGAACGCTAGGCTTGCGAGTTTCGGTCTCGAATGCATGCGCTTGCCCAGCCCCGTCCGTAATTGTAATGCGCTTCCACGCTCGGAACAGCCGCGTCCCGAGCCGGTCTGAACTCGGATAGACTCGTAATTCGCAATGGAAGATGCAATTGCGCATTTCTTCTCGCAGATCCATTGGTCGCTGCTTCTCGCCAGCGTTGCGGTGTCGCTGCTCGTCCTCGGCAAGTCCGCGGACATGCTCGTGGACCAAGCGGTCGATCTATCCGAGAACCTGCGCATCCCGCCCATGGTGGTGGGCGCGACGATCGTCAGCTTAGGCACGACCACTCCGGAGGCGGCCGTATCGGTCCTGGCAGCGATCGAAGGCGCTCCGGGCCTGGCACTGGGGAACGCCGTCGGGTCGGTGATCGCCGACACCGGGCTGATCCTAGGGCTCGCCTGCCTGATCGCTCCGCTGAAGCTCGATCCCCGGATCGTCAACAGGCAGGGCTGGATCCAGATCGGCGTGGGCGTTCTGCTCGTCGTGCTGTGCGTGCCGTGGACGCGCCTGGACCAGACGTTGCTGGCGGGCGGGACACTGGCCCAGGCGAGCGGATTCCTGCTGCTGGCACTGCTTGCCGCGTACCTGTACCTGTCGGTCCGCTGGGCCGGCCAGCAGCGCCACTCGACCGGGACAGCCGAAAGCTACGGGGCGGCGTCAGCTTGGATCGCGCTGCTGAAGCTGGCCGCGGCAGTCGCGCTCGTGGTCCTCTCGGCGCACGTGGTGATCCCAGGCGTGACAGAGGCCGCCAGGCGAATGTCCGTGCCGGACAGCGTCATCGCCGCCACGTTGGTCGCCTTCGGCACATCGCTGCCGGAACTGGTCACCGCCGTCACGGCGGCCCGGCGCGGCCAGGGCGAACTCGCCGTCGGAAACGTCATCGGCGCCGACATCCTGAACGTGCTGTTCGTGGCCGGAGCGGCGGCGGCGGTGACTCCCGGCGGCCTTCACGCCGGAGGCAACTTCTTCTCGGTCCTCTTCCCTGCAATGCTATTCATCCTGATCGTATTCCGGACGGGCGTGATCCTGTCACGGGACGTACTGCGCCGGGGTTTCGGATACATTCTCCTTGCCGCGTACTGCGTCTACATTGCCGCTGGGTACTACCTGCTCCCGGAAGGAGTGCCCGGCGCGTAGCGGCGGGGACCCGCGGGCCGCCCCGCGTCGGACGGCCCGCAGGCCTGGCTAGAAGACCAGCTTCCGTCCCAGTTGGAACTGGCGCGCCTGTCTCTGCGTGGCCGTGACGACTCCGAAGTTGCTGGGGCTCAGATTCTGCACGGGTATGGCGAAGTCGGCGTGATTGAACGCGTTGAAGGCCTCCGCGCGGAACTGCAGCCGCATCCCCTCCCGCCCCGGCAGGTCGAAATTCGTCACGCCGTCGGAGCGCAAGGCGTGCCGACCCGAGTTGCAGAAGGTGAACGGAGCCGGCGCTCTGAACGCGTCCGTGTTGAACCATCTTGCCGGCGTGGGGCTGTTCAGACGCGGATCACCGACCTGGTCGGCCCGCATGTACCCGTTGCGGTTGCGGGTGTTCGCGATGTCACCACTGACGTTGATGTGGTACGGGCGGCCGGAATAGAGATTCGCGGTTCCATTCAGCTGCCAGGTTCCGACAAGGTGGTCGAGAACCGTGCTTCCGGTCGACTTCATGCCCGGGCCGACCGGGATGCGGTAGACCCAATTGAAGTTGAAGATGTGGGTCAGGTCCTGTCCGGCCACACCCTTGTCGCGCACATGATCGTAGGGCGTCTGAGTCGAGCACCCTTCCACGTTGTACCAGCCGTCGCAGGCGAGATTGATCGTCTTGGACCAGGTGTAGTTCACCATGTGGGTGAATTTGCGGGCGCGCTTGGTCAGCTGGAACTGGAACGCGTTGTAGTTGGCTCGCCCGATGCTGCGCTGGCAGAACGTCGGGACGATGAACGGATATGGACTCCGCTCGGCAGGGTCGCCCGGGCCGGGAGTCATCGCTGTGATGTAGAAGTGGTCCAGCGGCGCCCGGCGGTTGGCCGAGCCGACGTACTTCGCCGTGACGAGGGTGTCGCCGGCCAGCTGGTGCTGCAGCCCGAAGTTCCACTGCATCGAGTACTGGGTCTTGACGCTCGGGTCGGCGTGCCCGGCGACGCGGTTGAATGGCGTGGGCCCTGGCAGGAGGCCCGCCGGGAACGGATTCTTGCCGGAGACGCCCGGAATGGGCTTGCCGCTGGTGGGGGTGTTGAGGTTCCCTGACTGCTGCTGCCGACATCCGGCCATGTGTGGCCCTGGGCCTGCATCATCCGGTTCATCCCGGCCCAGCTGTCGTAGAAGGGGCCCCGGACGCTCGCAGCGAGATGCGCTCGCTCAGGCGGCAGGCGATTCCGACGCGGGCCTTCCAGTTGTCGGTCCAGTCGTTGATGAGCTGCTGGTTCGGGGACACGCGGATCTCGTCCGGCAGGCTTCCGCCTGGCGTCGGAATGCAGGGCGCCGAACCCAAACTGCTGCAAGGCCGGGCTGCGCCTGGACGACCTGCAGTCCGCCGTGGACGCGTTCAATGTCCGGCGTGCCCGCGAAGATACCCTTGTCCTCGTACGATCCGACGATGGGGCTCCACGTCCGGTTGTAACGCAAGCCGAGGTTGACCGCCAGCTTGGGCGTGACCTTCCAGTTGTCCTGCAGGTAGAATCCGCCGATCGCCCCCCGGTGCAGCCGCTTGAAGAATTCCCTGCGCCCGGCGTTGTTGGGCACGTTGAGCAGCCATGACGCTAGAGCGCTGTCTCCGGTGGCGGTTTGCGGATTGGCGGTGTTCGCCGGAACGAACGCGATGTTGTGATCATTGGTCACACCGAAGTGGCGGTTCGTGCTGCATTCGCCGCCGATCTTGATCTGGTGGTTGCCGACGATCTTTGTGTAGCTCCCCTTGTAGGAATAAATGTCCGACGCCCCGGTGTTGGCAACGCGCTCGCCCCCCGAGAATAACTGGCTCACGCCCACGGAAGGCGTCAGGCCAGGCCGCTCCGAAAAGCACAGAAACACCACAGAATTTCAACGGAAAGTCGGAAGAAATATGAAATCTTATTATGGCTTGATAATTTGAGCCTTTTACAAAAATCCCGCGCTAATAGCATTATCATTTAGTTAGTCTATTAAGTATTCGATATAATAAATGAAATAGAACTGTAGTAAATGTAGTTTTAATGGCTTGTCTGCGTTTTTAGTTTCCTGGAAATCCCTTGATCTCCGTGCTATTATTGTAATGCAATCCTAGTAAACAGCTGGCAGGATTCAACGAATATGTCCTTGATAGAAACCGTATCCGCGTACTGGTTCACGTTCCAGCAGGAGCTGTTCCCCTGGCTCCAGCAGGAACTCGGCCCCCTCGGCGAGCGCTACCGCAGCTTCGTTCAAGCGGTGGAACTGGCGCAGGTCGAGGACTGCCTGCCCGTCGGGCAGGGCGGCCGCGGCCGCCCCCTCGAAAGCCGCGCCGCCATGGCGCGCGCCTGCATCGCCAAGGCCGTCTTCGACCAGCCCACTACGCGCTCGCCGGTCGAGCGCCTGCGGACCGATCGCACCCTGCGCCGACTGTGCGGCCGGGACCTGGCCGGGGCCGTGCCCGGCGAGGCAGCCTTCTCGCGCGCCTTCGCCGAGTTCGCCGCCGGCGAACTGCCCGGACGCTTGCACGAGGCGCTGCTCGCGCGGACGCTCGACGGCCGCTTGGCAGGGCGCGTCTCCCGCGACTCGACCGCCAGCGAGGGCCGCGAGCGGCCCGCCGGGAAGCCCGCGCCGGAACCCCAGCCGAAACGCAAGCGCGGGCGCCCTCGCAAGGGCGAGCAGCGGCCGCCCGCTCCGCGCCGACTGGCGCGGCAGCCCGACATGAATCTCGAAGCAATGCTGCACGACCTGCCGCAGGGCTGCGATACCGGCACCAAGCGCAACGCCAAGGGCCGTACCGTCAGCTGGCGCGGCTACAAGCTGCCTATCGACGCGATCGACGGCGGGATCCCGGTCAGCTGCCTGCTCACCGCGGCTTCGCTGCACGACAGCCAGGCCGCGATCCCGCTGGCGACACGGACCGCGGGCCGCGTCGACAACCTGTACGACCGGATGGACAGCGCGTACGACGCGGCCGGGATCCGGGCCTTCAGCAAGCGGCTCGGGCACGTGCCGCTCATCGATGTCAACCCGCGCGGCCGGACGGAGCTGCAGGCGGATCTGGAACGGGAGGCCAAGGCGCTGCGCAGCGCCGGGCGGGCGGATCCCGCCAAGCTGCGCTACCGCGAGCGCTCGACGGTGGAGCGTGTCAACGGCCGCCTGAAGGACGATTGCGGCGGGCGCCACGTGCGCGTCCGCGGCCGCGGCAAGGTGCTGTGCCACCTCCTGTTCGGCGTGCTCGCGCTGACGGTGGAGCAGCTCCCGCGTCTGGCGCTCCGAGAGCCCGGGCCGCCGGGACAGCCGGGCAGAGCGCCCGCCCGCAGGGCCGGGCCGGGAGAGCTGCGCCTGCACGGGGCCGCTCCTCGCAGGAGCGCCCCGAAGCCGAGCAAGCCCAGCTGAAGGGGGTCTTTTTCGGCGAGAATAACAGCCCGGAAACTAGTCGTTCATGGGGCGGTCAGCCCTCTTTTCTGAATTTTGCAAAAGGCTCCCTCGGCACTCAGATATATAATTCCCAAACGAATGCCAAGCCGCATCCGGCGTGCTGGCGGACGTCGCCTCGCGCCCGCTTCCCAGCGGATTTCGCCCCTGACGTGCGCTAGCGGGCCGATGAACGGAGCGTTAGTGCCCACTGCGATCGAGGTTATGCTCGGCGGCCCTTCGCAGCAGTCGGATGCTTCGGGCGCCGGTGGGACGGACGGGGCCACAACACGTACCAGGCGCCGGTGACGGTCACGGCCCGAGCAGGCCAACCCGTACAAGATAGTCCCACACAGCGGCCGTCGACTCGTCGGGCGTTTGCACCCCAGAATCGATGCGCACTTCCGGAGCATCCGGAGGCTCGTACGGATCGGACACGCCGGTGAAATTCTTGATCTCGCCCGCCAGCGCTCTCTTGTATAGCCCTTTCACGTCCCTCTCGACTAGCTTCTCGAACGCGCAATCCGCGAAGACTTCGACAAAGTTCGTCGTCTTGGCGCGCACCTCGTTGCGTACCATGAGGTACGGGGAGATGGCCGCAGCGATCACAATGATGCCGTTCCTCGACAGCAGGCCGCAGACGAAGCCGATGCGACGGATGTTCGCGTCACGGTCCGCCTTGCTGAAGCCGAGGCCCCTCGAAAGGTTCGTTCGGATGACGTCGCCGTCAAGGATCTCGACCCGCGCGCCCGCAGCGCGCAGCCGCTTCGCGAGGAGGTTCGCCACGGTGGACTTGCCGGATCCGGAGAGTCCGGTCAGCCAGATTGTGATTCCTTGATGCTTCATTCGGATCCAATCGCGCGGGGCGGCCCCCCGCGCTCGCCCGCGGACTGCAACAGCGGCCTATCTCACCAGATACGGACGGCGCGCGGGCAACACGCCGTCTAGTAGCAACTCGAATTCGCGGCGCACTCTGCCGCCGGGCGCGACGTGCATGCCGCATTCCTTGTCGACACCCTGCTCCCACCACCAGCGGGCCGCCCGGCCGTTCTCACCGGGATTCGACTCCCGCGTGCAGGGCTGGCAGCCGATGCTGGCGAACCCTTTAGCGTAGAGGGGATGCAAGGGCACCGCGTGCCTCTCCGCGTACTCGAACACCTGCTCCCGAGTCCAGTCTGCCAGCGGCGCGAGCTTCAGGATTCCGCCGTGCTCTTCGTCTACAGCGAGCCTCTCGATCCCGGCGCGCCCCGGGTCTTGGTCGCGCCGCAGGCCGGTCACCCAAGCGTCGAGCGTGGCCAGCCGTCGCTTCAGCGGCCGCACCTTGCGGATTTCGCAGCACAGCTTGCGCTTGGCCGAATGCTCGTAGAACAGATTCGGACCGTGCATTGTCTGCATCGCTCCCAGCTCCTCGGCGTCGGGAGCGACCAGCTGGACGGTGATACCGTAGCGCCCTCGGAATTCCGAGATCAGCGCGTAGGTCTCCTCGTGCAGCCGCCCCGTGTCGACACTAAACACGCTGACGTCCGACCCGGCAATCTTCGCGACCATATCGATGATGACCGAGCCGGATGCCTGGAAGCTCGTGCAAATCGCGAGGCGGTGCCCGAATTCGTCAATGGCCCAGCGAAGGATTTCCTCGGCGGTGGCGCGAGGGGAAGGCCAGGAGAACTTCGGGCAGGGCTCGCTCACGCCATCCTCCGGGCCGAGGCCATTAGGATCTCTGCCACTTCGGGGCGCGTGAACTCGCCCGGCGGCATCCTGCCTTCGCGCAGCATCTTGCGCACTTCCCTGCCCGCCAGATGGACGTGATGCTCGCGCGGGTGAGGGCAGGTCTTCTTCGAAGCCATGCCCCGGCAGGCCCGGCAGAAATGCACAAAGTCGAAGAACACCGGCTCGATGCCCAGTTCGCCGGGCAGGAAATCCGCGAAGATATTCTGCGCGTCGAACGGCCCGTAGTAGTCCCCGACCCCGGCATGGTCGCGACCCACGATGAAGTGCGTCATGCCGTAGTTGCGCCGCACCTGGGCGTGGAAGACGGCCTCCCTCGGGCCGGCGTAGCGCATCCATGCGGGAAAGCCGGCGAGCAGCGTGTGCTCTGGCGAATAGTAGTTGCGCAGCAGTACGTCGTAGCAGGCCAGCCGAACCTCGACCGGCGTGTCGTCGGCCTTAGTCTCGCCGAGCAGCGGATGGATGACGAGCCCGTCGACCGTCTCCAAGGCGATCTTGGTGCAGAACTCGTGGGCCCGGTGAATCGGGTTGCGAGTCTGGAACCCGACCGCGGTATTCCAGCCCTTCCGCACCAGCAGCGCCGCGATCTCTCGAGGGGAGACCGCCAGCGCGCCGGGCAGGTCGAGAGTCCAGCCGGGGAGCGACTCAACGCTGCCGGCGACGGAGAACTCGCCCGCATCACGCAGCCAAGCGACACCGGGATGAGCCTCGTCGCATGTGCGGAATACGCTCCGGGCGTACAGGTCCTTGTCGATTCGGAAGATGTCCTTGATCCGCAAATACCCGGCCGGGGCGCCCCCGTCGGTGAGCAGCACCTCGTCAGAGGAGAACAGGCGCTGTCTGGCGGCCGTGTCGATCGGGAAGACGATCGGGAGGCTCCAAGGCTCTCCGGAGGCGAGATGCATCGTCTCGCAGACCGAGCGAACGTCCGTCTCGCCGAGAAACTCGCGGACTGGCTCGTACCCGCCTTCCGACAGGAGGAAGAAATCGCTCAACTGGCGGAATGTCGCGGCGTGCGCACACGAATGCGCACCGCGCACTGTCGGCTTGGGCTCTGCCATGGCAGTCAACACGCTCATTATACCGAATTCCTATCGGAATAGTAGGGATTCCCTAGGCCGACTGCGGGCGGCCCCGCCCTCGGCCCGCCGGGTCGCGGCGCCGAAGGAGCATGTACTCCCGCAGGCAGTCTTCGATCGCGGGCATGCGGGCGATCCCGGCCGCTTGAATCCTAGCGTTCGACAGCGCCGAGTACCGTGGGCGGAGGGCTTGCGCGGCATGCTCCGCCGAGCTGACGGGCACGATCTCTGCCGAGCAGCGCGCGGCCCTAACGACCTCACGCGCGAATGCGTACCAAGACACCGTCTCGCCTCCCGCGAGATGGTAGAGACCGAACGGGATTCCCAGTTCCAGCACGTCCAGCGAGCGCTTGGCCAAGGCCGTGCCAAACGTCGGGGTCGCCAGGCGGTCCCGGACGATTTGGAGCGTCCGACCCTCCGCAGCCAGCCGCAGGACGAATTCCGGAAAATTGCCCCGGCGAGTGTGCCGGCCCCAGGGGCCGTAGATCCCGGCCACCCTCAGGACGTAGTGCTTCGGGCACAAGGAACGGGCGAACAGCTCTCCTGCAAGCTTGGACACCCCGTAGACCGACCGCGGTCCCGGGAGATCCCGCTCGGTATAGGGGATCGACTTGCCGCCGTCAAACACGTAGTCCGTCGAAAATTGCAGGAGCGTTGCTCCGGCATCCCGGCACGCCTGGGCGAGGCTGCGCACCGCCAAGGCGTTGTCGCGCAGAGCCGCCCTTGGTTCCGACTCAGCTTGGTCGACCAAGTTAAAAGCGGCGGCGTTAATGACCCAGTCTGGCCGGTGCTTGACGATCTCGCGCCGGACGGCCTGCTCTTCGCCGATGTCGCAGTCGCACCGCTGCAAGGCCGCCAGCGCGTGGCCGCGAGCGCGACACTCTCTCGCGAGATCCCGGCCGAGCTGTCCGCTCGCACCGAAGAGGACGGCCCGCAAGGCAGCAGCCGATCAGTCGGCGGAAGCAAGGCTGCGGAGGGCCGCAGAAAGCTCCGCCCGCGCTTCGCTAGCCGGGCTGGACTGGTCGCGGATGCCGACCGCCGCCCCCTCGTCGCGACGACCGTCCAAGTCGAAGAGCCTCCCGTCGTCGTAGAGCTTCCAGCGCTGCGTGCGCACCCAGCTCTGGCCTCGCCGCGAGGCGAACGCCCAGCGACGCGCGCCGCCCGGACCTCCGCGCAGCCGCCGGGCGTGGCTCACGCCGTCCAGCCCTTCCGGCATCTCCCCGCCGGCAAGGTCGACTAGCGTAGGCAGCCAGTCCGTAAAGTCGACTAGGTCGTCGACGACAGCACCGGCGGGGAGCGTGCCCGGCCAACTGGCCACCAGCGGCACGCGCGTGCCGGCATCGGTGAGTTCGCCCTTCCCTCCCTTGGAAGCGGTTCCATTCCATGTGAACTCGATGGGCTGCTTGAACATCCGGCTGCCTTGGGCGGTGGAGTAGTACGACCCGGGAGTCCCGTTGTCGGCGGTGAACAGGAACAATGTCCGGTCGCGGATCCCAAGCTCCTCCAGCGCGGCGACCAGCCTGCCCACGCACTCGTCCATGTTCTCGACCATGCGCTTGTAGCTGTCGTATTGACCCTGCGGCCCGACCGGCGGCGGCGTGCCGACGTCGTCGGTCACGTCATGCGCCAATGCCATCGGGTAGTAGGCGAAGAACGGATTGTCGGTGTTCTCGCGCATGAATTCGACAAGAGATTCGACGTATACATCCGGCCCGTAACGGTCGATGACGTCCGACCGGACCGTCCCGTCCTCGTAGATGAGTGGCCGGTAGTACCGCGGCCCCTCGTGCCAGCCGAAGAGCGACCAGCGATCAAAACCAAGCCGCCCCGGATGGCGGGGATCGTCCCGCAGGAGGGTGAGCTGCCACTTTCCAGCAACGGCCGTCGCGTAACCCAGATCGCGCAGGCGACTGGCGATGGTCGCCCCCTCAAGGCCCTTCGGGAAGGTGCCCCACGGCGGGTGCCCCGCCCGGAACGGATACTGGCCGGTCATGAGAGCGATGCGCGTCGGATGGCATACGGGCATCGAGTAGCAGTGACGGAACCGCATCCCGCCGGCGGCAAGCGCATCGATGCGAGGAGTCGAGTAGGACGTCCCGCCGTAGCAGCCGATCGCCTGGTCGCCGACGTCGTCGGCCATGACCAACACGATATTCGGTTTGTCGACAGCGAGGGCTGGCACGGCTAGGGCGAGGAGTAGCGCGATTCCCGCGGAGGCTGAGCTCGGCATCGGCATCATGATACAAAGGGAACGCGGCCTAGCCAGAACAAGTCCGCGACGGCGACGGGTTGCTCCCGTCTCCCATTATCATGAGCCACATGAACAAACCGCTCGTCACGGGAGCCACCGGCTTCGTGGGCCAGCGCCTGTGCGCCCGGGTGCCGCCACAGAACGTCCTGACACGCCGGCCAGAGGCGGTTCCCGCGTATCTCTCGGGGGCGGCATGCTTCCGGTGGATTCCGGACCAAGAGCAGCCCCCGCCCGAGGCGTTCGACGGTTGCGACGCGGTTTTCCACCTAGCCGGGGAGCCCGTCGCGGACGGCCGCTGGACATCCGCCAAAAAGGCGCGCATCCGCGACAGCCGCGTGCTGGGCACCAGGAATCTCGTGGCTGCCTTGCGGCCCTTGGACTCCCCCCCGCCGGTGCTTGTTTCCGCGTCGGCAGTGGGCTTGTACGGCTCGCAGGGGGATGAAGAGCTCGACGAGAGTGCCCCGCCTGCAACCGGATTCCTCGCCGACGTATGCCGGGCCTGGGAAGCAGAGGCCCGGACGGCCGAGGAACTCGGCATTCGCGTCGTTACGATCCGCATCGGTCTCGTCCTAGGAGTCAACGGTGGCGCACTTGCCAAGATGCGGCCGCTATTCAAGCTGGGGGCGGGCGGGCGGCTCGGCAACGGGCAGCAGTGGATGCCGTGGATCGACGTTGATGATCTCGCCCGCCTGTTCGTCTTCGCCGCGGAGCACGAGGATCTGAGCGGCCCGGTCAACGGCACCGCACCCAATCCGGTCCGCAACCGGGAATTCACGCGCGCGCTAGGGCGAGCGGTCAGGCGGCCGGCCGTCTTCCCCGCGCCGGCGTTCGCTCTGCGACTTGCGCTGGGCGAGTTTGCAGGGGTGCTGCTAGCCTCGCAGCGCGTCCTACCAAAGGCTGCCATGAGGGCCGGCTTCGAATTCCTGCACACTACTGTCGACTCCTCGCTTGCAGCTATATCGCCGTCTTGACCAACCGGTGCCCGACCCTCTGGGCGATGCGGGGACGGCCACCCTCCAAGCGCCTCGTCCGGAGTAGCTTCGAGCGGGTGTTCGCGGGAACGGCTGCGAGCGCGCATCTCCAAGGCACAACCCCTGCATTGCCCGGCCCGGGAAGATTCGATCACACGGCACGCCAGACTCAGTCTTCCCCGGCGGCATCATGGACCGGCGCTGCCGACTCCCACCAGTGCGCGGTTCGCCCCTGTCATGCTCGACCAGGAAGGGACCTTGGCTGGGTCACTGGCATGGGACACCGCACGGCTCAGGCCAGCGGGCTCACGCCAGCAACTTTCTTGACTGCGGCTCTGGGGATCCGGGCCCGATCCGGAAGGGAATCATATATCGAAGTGCCGAGGCAAGCGATTCGGTCGACTTATCAATCCATCTAATGATTTCATATACATTTCCACGTTCTGTTGACAGTCGGAATAGATTATATGCGGAATAGATTCATTAATATAGGCTGTCAATAAAGAAGACATCCCCCGGGAAGTGGCTTCGAAAGGGAATTATATATCGGAGTTCTGAGGGAATCACTTCGGCAAATTATCAAGCCATTATAAGATTTCATATTTCTTCCGAATTTCCGTTGACATTCTGTGGTGTTTCTTGGTAGAATAGTTCCAGTAGGGGATACCGTAAATGAAGAAATCAGGTCCCGGAAAGTGGTTCCGTAAAGGCATCACATTGATCGAAGTGATCGCCATGTTCCCCGATGACAAATCCGCGGAAAAGTGGTTCGCCTCCATGCGCTGGCCGGACGGTCCCGCGTGCCCCCGCTGCCGCGGCTCCAGCGTGCAGTCCGACGCGGCCCACCCTTCGATGCCGTACCGTTGCCGCGGCTGCGGCAAGCGCTTTTCCGTGCGCACCGGCAGCGTGATGGCCGACACCAAGCTCGGCTACCGCACCCGGGCCGTCGCCCTGTTCCTGCTGACCACCGGCATCAAGGGCGTCTCGAGCATGAAGCTGCACCGCGACCCGGGCATCAGCCGGAAGTCGGCCCGGCACCTGGCGCACCGCATCCGCGCGTGCCGGGAGCGGGATCGGGGCCTGTTCGCCGGCCCGGTGGAGGTGGACGAGACCTGCGTCGGCGGCAAGGAGCGCAACAAGCACGAGGGGCCCGTGCCGGGCGCGGGCCCGTCGGCAAGACGCCCGTGGCAGGCGCGCTGGATCGCGCCGCTAACGAAGTGGCGGCCCGGCCGCTGCCGGGCACTGCCCAGGGGTGCGCCAAAGTCGGTCGCCGAAGGAACCGAGATGCGGAGCAGAATGGGTGTCCGATGACAACGGTCGGTCTAGAGGCGTCGAATGGAGGCGACGCGGGGTGGTGGACGGGTTCGACGTATCTTGCGGCCACGCTTGGAGGTCCCGAAACGCCCCGCGTGACCGGGCAGGCGCAAGAGTGGCTGCGTCCGCGAGCGATTGCAGCGGGGCTCGGGGCAGCATGATGTCCAAGCCTCGGTCGGCGTTCGCGACCAGCTCGCGCGCCTCGCCGGTGGTGCCGTCCGTGACCTCGCGGATCACTTGCGCCGCAAGGCGCAGGCCGAGGAAGTCCAGGCCCGCGGCCGCCTCGCGGCCGGGCAGGCCCGCGGCCGGCCGGCCCTGCGCGTCGAGCGACTCCATCACGCGGATGCGGCGGGTTTCGTCGCGCCCGTTCCCCCTCCACGTGCTCCGCCTGGCACCCCCGATCACAGCCTGCCAGGCTATCCAGCAGCGCGGGCTGATTCCCCTTCGCGGTGAAGAGATAGAAGGCCCCGCGACGGATAATCAGCAGCGCCGTGCCGGCATAGGCGTGCAGCGCGTCGGCCGCGATGCAGCGCCCTGTGATGTACATCCTGACGAGCACCTCGCGGAGCGCGCGCCCCTCGGCGTCGTCCTTGTTGCCGTTAAAGCCTTGCTGTGCATGGACCTGCCTCGACTCGAAGCCCACCGCGGCCAGCTGCTGCCGCGCCGGTTCCGAGCCCACTTGGCCGTCCGGCCCGCAGTCGTGGTCGTAGGAGCCGAGCCGGTGCTTGCCGTCCAGAGCCAGCGCCTCGCCCCGATGAGCCGCGCCGCCCTGGGCGCTCAGCCAGGCATTCAGCTGCTACTCCTGTTGGCTCTCCTCCACGCCCGGCAACACCCGTCGGACGGTGTTGCGTGACGGATGGCGGTACCCCTCCTTGATCCGTCGCACGCCCGCGGTGCGCAGCTTGTCCTGCTCCATACGCGGGGCGAACTCGGCGATCTCGGTGACCGCACCCCGCGCCGGCGGCGGAAGTCCGGGTCTTGCCGCAAGTGGTCCCACAGCGACTCGATCTGCGACGCTTCCACAGTCATGCGATTCCTCCGGCCCTGCTATTCCGCCCGCCGTTGCTCCGCGGCGAACTGCTCGCGCGCCCCGGGTGGCTCCGAGCTCGGTCCAGCTGGCCGCACGCTAGCGGGTGCCGGCGAAGCGTGCGGCGTCGACGAAGGTCTCCGCCAGCGGCGGGCGATAGCCGTTGCCGGCCTGCCAGTCGTCGACCGGGCGGCACTGGGCCAGGCCCGGCATGCACGAGGCCGGGCAGCGCGTGCGCCCGGCCGCCGGGAGCGGCGGGAAGCGCGTGTTCGACACCACCGGCCACGGCCGCGCGAGCCGCCGCAGAGCGCTCGAGCCGATCCAGCGGTCCCGGGGACCGCAATGCGGAGCCGCGGCCGGCCAGCCGAGAAAGGCCGGCCAGCACTCGCCCTGCCCGGCCACCTGCTTCAGCTGGGCCCCGCACATCTTGCGATACGCGAGATAATGATGCGTCCGCATCAACGCGGCTCAACGCTCCGCTTCGTCTCGACGCAACGGGCGCACCCAGACCTTGCTTAGCTGCACCGGGCTCGCGAGCACTACTCGGGTTGTCGCAGAATCAGGCCGACATGTCCAGTCCTAGCGGCAAGTAGTCGCGAATCACCACGCGCCCACGACCTTGGAATCGCCCTACGTACAGCAGATGGACGGACGCGCAATTGACCAGGGAAATCTGCCATGGTCGGGGATTCCATCGCTTCGGGAATGCCATCAGATTGGATTTAGGTAACGGCAAGGACCTTAGCAGCCAGTATCCTGAATCATATGTTCTTGACCAGTAGATGCCCTCCTTGGGCTTGACCGCACCCGGCCGGGGACGCCCGAGAGACGGACCGACGACTGCATAGGGAACGGCGTCGCGACCCTATTCGCCGCCATGAACATCGCCGCGGGCGAAGTCATCGGCAAGCGTTTCCGCAGGCATCGAGTCGTCGAGATCAAGAAGTGCCTCGCCGTGATCGACAAGGCGGTCCCGCCGGACTTGGACATCCATCCGGTACCGGGCAACTGCAGCACGCGCGAGACACGATGATCCGCAACCGGCTGGCGCGCCGACCGCGCCCCCACTTCCAATGAACTCCGACGAGCGCCTCGCGGCTCAAGTTGCTCGAGCGCTGGTTCGCCGAAGTCACGGAGCAGCAGATCCGCCGTGGCAACCGCCTCGGCACGCGGGCCCTCGAGAAGGCAATCTAGGAGTACCTCGCGGCATGGAGCGAGAATCCGAAGCTGTTCGTGTGGACCAAGACTGCCGACAAAATCCTCGAAACACTCAGGATCTACTGGCAGCGAGTTTCTGATTCAGGACACTAGTGTCAGTGTCCTCTCGGAGGCCCGAGGACCCAAGAGTACGACGGCTCGACGGGGTCACGGTTGTAGCCGGAGCTTGCCGAAGTGGATGTGCGTACGGGCCCTAGTTGCAGTTCCGCTGTCCCAGACCGCCCGGAAGTCGCCTGACGTGACCTCGACCAGTGTCGGGTATGAGTTCTTGATGCCCGCGTCGTAGAAGGTCTTTTGTTCGCTCCAAGTGCCGCCGGGAGCCTTTGTCTTGTAGCGCAGCGCCATGCGGCCACCTTCACTTTGGGCCGGACCGTCGTTGTAGACGTAGATGTGCGTCCCGTCAGTTGCCCGGCCGAAATAGGCCTTGGACTTAGCGTTGTGCAAGTCCGGCTCCTCACTGGCAACGCTCCAAGTATGGCCGCCGTCGGCGCTGACACTTGAATAGGCGCGCGGAGGATCCGTGGTCAGGGCGGAGTTGTCATAGTCCGCGGTGCGCATCACGATCTTGAGTTCGCTAGGCTTATCGCTCGGGGCCAAGTTGCCTTCATGGAGAAAGACGCGAGCCGTTGTTGGCTGAGGGATATACGCTTCGAGTTTCCACTCGAGCAGGCTTGTACTCGAGAGAATGAAGTGGTCGCGCGATCCCCGCGGATCGTTCCGCAACGTGTTGCGATGAGCTGGCAACAGAAACACTTTCCGCCCGTCGATCTCGGTCTGCACGAGTCCCGCGTTAGTGATGAGTGGTCCGGTGTATCGCATGTTCAGCTCGACCTGTGTCCAGCTCCATCCACCGTCAGCTGTAAAGGCACCCACAAGCTGGGATTCCTCGCTATTCTCAAAGGAAATGGGACAGCGCATGGCAAAACACCAGATGACATCCTGTCCGGGTGCGCGGTAAAGCACAGGATTGGCGTACGCAAATTGGACGGCACCCTGTCGCTCTCGGTGACTAAATATCGGGACAGGTTCCGACCAAGTTTCACCGTCGTCCCGCGAAATCGTGGCGAGAATGTCACCCATGTCTTTCTTGCGGTTGACCATCGCACCGTACGCCACGATGAGATGACGCTCACGGTCACCTTGAATGATGAACGGCTGCCAAACACGCCAAGCGTGGGGGTGCTGCTCGACACGACGCAAGACCCTGACGTTCATCACATCGCCCTTGTGGTTCGGTGTTTCGGCAAGCATATCCGAACCGCCCAGCAGAATGAGCAATTGCGCTGCTGCGACCACCCGAGCTAGCCTGCGAATGCTGTCTCCTAATGCCATCGCCACAATGTAGCACAACAACGGGGCTGCGTCCGTCGAAGCACCCGATCGCGGATACTAGGTTCAGATGATCACGGAGGCCTTTGTTCTTCCCAAGAGTGCAGTCAGGGGTGCGCCGAAGTGAGTCGCCGAGGGACCCGAGATGCGGAGCAGAATGGGTGCGCGGTTACAACGGTTGGTCTAGAGGCGTCGAACGGAGGCGACGCGGGGTGCTAGACGGATTCGACACGTCTTGCGGGCGCGCTTGAAGGGCTCGAAATGCCCCGCGTGACCGGGCAGGCGCAAGAGTGCCTGCGTCCGCGAGCGGTCGCAGCGGGGCTCGGGGCAGGATGATGCCAAGGCCTTGGCCGGCGTTCGCCGCAAGCTCGCGCACCTTTCTGGAGATGTTCTCCAACCCGAGGTCGCGCAGCATCGACACCGCCGTGTTGCGACTGGCCACCGACTCCGTCGCGAGCGTGCCCTTGCGCGCCCGGCAGCTGTCCTCGGCGTACTCGGCACCGTCGCGGACTCGGTTAATCCCGTTCTCAACCGCCCCCGTCAGGCGCGGTCCGCTCGCCTCGGCCGGGTCCATGTCGGTGAACAGGCAGGCCGTGACCGGCTCGCCCGCCTAGCCGGTCTTGCTGTCCGTGACCTCACGGATCACTTGCGCCGCAACGCGCAGGCCGGAGAAGTCCAGGCCGGCGACCCCCTCGCGGTCGCGCTCGGGCAGCCCCTCCGCCGACCGGCCCTCCGCGTCGAGCAACTCCGTCACTCGGATGCGGCGGGTCTCTTCACGCCCTTGCCTCCGGCGCTCCTCCGCGTGCTCCGCCAAGCGCCTCCGATCGCAAGCCGCCAGGGTGTCCCGCAGCGCGGGCCGGTCCCCCTTGGCGGCAGCGATTCTAGATTTGGACATTTCGGGATTTCCAGAGTGTCTGAGAAGGTGTCGAAGGCAGGTTAGCGCAGGCAGGCACTTGACTTTTCCTAGCAAATCGCCAGTCAGGATGAATGCCGCAAGTCTTGGACCCGCTGCTGAGCGCCTTCCGCGGGACGGCGGCCGGCCTGCCCGACCGGGGCACAGGCCGCAACACGCGCTACGCGGTCAGCGACGCCGCCGGTTGCGCCCCGGCCTGCTTCTTCACCCAGTGCGAGTCGTTCCTCGCGTTCCAGCGGCGCATGGAGCGGGACGTCCCCCGCTCCAACTGCCGGACCCATGTCGGCGTGGGCCGCATCCCCTGCGACAGCCGGAGCCGCAACTTGCTCGACCGCCTCGACCCGGCCGCGTTCAACCCGCTGCTCCGGCTGTGCCTAGAAAGCGTGGCCGCGCAGGGCGCGCTCGAGCCCTTCCAGCGCCTCGACGAACGCCTGCCGGCGGCTCTGGACCGCGTCTCGTTCCACCGCTCCGGCACGGTGCATTGCCCGCAGTGCTAGGTGCGGCGCGTCGGCAGCGAGCGTCGGCAGCAGTACTTCCGGACGATGGTCGCGGCCGCCGCGGTGGCCGACGGCCACGGTACCGTTCTGCCGCCGATGCCCGAGTTCGTGCGCCCGTAGCAGGACGCGGCCGCGACCCGCGCCGACCTGAGCGAGGACGAGCGCAAGCAGGACTGCGAGCGCAACGCTGCCAAGCGCTGGACCGCCGCTCAGGGCGCCTGGCTGCAGGCCTGCCACCCCGTCCTGCCGGGCGACGACCTGTACTGCTGCCAGCCGGTCTGCGAGGCCGCCGGCATGGACTACATCCTGGAATGCAAGCCCGGATCCCACCAGCGCTTGTACGAGGTGCTGGAGAGCCAGCGGGCGAGCGGCGCAGTGCGATCGACCGGCTGGCTGCCGCGGCCCGGGCCGGGCAAGCGGTCCGAGGGGCACCGCCTCCGCTGAACGGACGCGGTGCCCTTGCGCAAGGGCCGCGACGCCCTGCAGGGCACCTAGATCGAGTACGCCATCGAGCGCTGCGGTAAACGCACCTGCACCAACTGCTTATTCACCAGTTGGGCGGTCACCACGGACAACGCGGAGCGGATTGCGCCGGCCGGCCGGCCGCACTGCAAGATCGAGAACGAGGGCTTCAACTGCCTGGCGCGGCACGACCGCAACTTTAGGGAATTATATATCTGAGTGCCGACAACGCCATGTCCGACTAGAACTGCTGTGAGCAGGGAGGTCGGTGTCGAGCTCGGGTCATGCGAGTGCGGCCGCGGCAGGCACGGAGGGGTGGGATCGTATCTGAATCGAGCCTGCCAGCGGATTGGACGAGGAAGGGACTAGAGAAGCCGCCTCGCATGCCCCGGTTGCCCCGGTGTAACCCGGTTGGCGGTGGCAGGGCACCCCTTGCAGGCCCTGCGAGGGCCGAAGACAGCGGATCCCCGGCGCTCGACGGCCTGCATGGACGGTCCGGGCCGGACCGGGGTCGCACCGGGGCATTCCGGATCCGCTGCGCCCCTCGTACCGAGCGTGAAGCGCGCGCCCGCAGCGGGCTGCCGCGCCCAGCGCGGCGGGCGCCGCTCAGGCCGCGACCGCGGCCTTGCCGGTCAGCTGCCGGCAGGTCAGCGTCCGGCCGACCAAGCCCCGCGCCATGCGCCGCATCCGTTCCGCCGTGTCGCAGTCGCGGTCGTTGCGCCGTCCCGCGAACTCCGTGAGGTAGCGGCCGAGATGACGGACGCTCATCCGGTGATAGGTTCCGTACAGGCCGCGCTTGAACAGGGACCGGAACGATTCGATGCCGTTCGTATGCGCTGCCCCGCGCACGTACTCGCCGCCGGAGTGCCTGACGGCTTCGTGCGGGAACTCCGCCATGCCGGCGCAGGCCGCCGCCTCGTCGGAGCGGAGCTGCGCCCCCGGCGCGACGCGGCCGCGCGCGAAGCCCTGCAGGTCGCCCTTGGCGGTGCCCGGCAGCGGCCGCGCGGCCGCTGCGTTCGTGGCGCGGTCCCGCGCCCCCGCCACCGGGGTCTTGCCGACGGGCCCGCGCCCGGCGCGGGCCTTCTTGCTCTCGTGCTGGTTGCGTTCCTTGCCGCCGACGCAGGTCTCGTCCACCTCCACCGGGCCGGCGAACAGGCCCCGATCCCGCTCCCGGCACGCGCGGATGCGGTGCGCCAGGCGCCGGGCCGACTTCCGGCTGACGCCTAGGTCGCGGTGCAGCTTCATGCTCGAGACGCCCTTGAGGCCGGTGGTCAGCAGGAACAGGGCGACGGCCCGGGTGCGGTAGCCGAGCTTGGTGTCGGCCATCACGCTGCCGGTGCGCACCGAAAAGCGCTTGCCGCAGCCGCGGCAACGGTACGGCATCGAAGGGTGGGCCGCGTCGGACTGCACGCTGGAGCCGCGGCAGTGGGGGCACGCGGGACCGTCCGGCCAGCGCATGGAGGCGAACCACTTTTCCGCGGATTCGTCATCGCGGAACATGGCGATCACTTCGATCAATGTGATGCCTTTACGGAACCACTTTCCGGGACCTGGTTTCTTCATTTACGGCATCCCCTGCTGGAACTATTCTACCAAGAAACACCACAGAATGTCAACGGAAATTCGGAAGAAATATGAAATCTTATAATGGCTTGATAATTTGCCGACTTGATTCCCTCGGCACTCAGATATATAATTCCCATATAATTCGAGCCTTTTGCAAGATTCAGAAAAGAGGGCTGACCGCCCCATGAACGACTAGTTTCCGGGCTGTTATTCTCGCCGAAAAAGACTCCCTTCAGCTGGGCTTGCTCGGCTGCGGGGCGCTCCTGCGGGGAGCGGCCCCGTGCAGGCGCAGCTCTCCCGGCCCGGCCCTGCGGGCGGGCGCTCTGCCCGGCTGTCCCGGCGGCCCGGGCTCTCGGAGCGCCAGGCGCAGGAGCTGCTCGACCGTCAGCGCGAGCACGCCGAACAGGAGGTGGCACAGCACCTTGCCGCGGCCGCGGACGCGCACGTGGCGCCCGCCGAAATCGTCCTTCAGGCGGCCGTTGACACGCTCCACCGTCGAGCGCTCGCGGTAGCGCAGCTTGGCGGGCTCCGCCCGCCCGGCGCTGCGCAGCGCCGGGGCCTCCCGTGCCAGATCCGCCTGCAGCTCGTCCGGCCGCGCGGGTTGACAGCGATGAGCGGCACGTGCCCGAGCCGCTTGCTGAAGGCCCGGATCCCGGCCGCGTCGTACGCGCTGTCCATCCGGTCGTACAGGTTGTCGACGCGGCCCGCGGTCCGTGTCGCCAGCGGGATCGCGGCCTGGCTGTCGTGCAGCGAAGCCGCGGTGAGCAGGCAGCTGACCGCGATCCCGCCGTCGATCGCGTCGATATGCAGCTTGTAGCCGCGCCAGCTGACGGTACGGCCCTTGGCGTTGCGCTTGGTGCCGGTATCGCAGTCCTGCGGCAGGTCGTGCAGCATTGCTTCGAGATTCATGTCGGGCTGCCGCGCCAGTCGGCGCGGAGCGGGCGGCCGCTGCTCGCCCTTGCGAGGGCGCCCGCGCTTGCGTTTCGGCTCCGGTTCCGGCGCGGGCTTCCCGGCGGGCCGCTCGCGACCCTCGATGGCGGTCGAGTCGCGCGAGCAGCGCCTGGTGCAAGCGTCCGGGCAGTTCGCCGGCGGCGAACTCGGCGCAGGCGCGCGAGAAGGTTGCCTCGCCGGGCACGGCCCCGGCCAGGTCCCGGCCGCACAGTCGGCGCAGGGTGCGATCGGTCTGCAGGCGCTCGACCGGCGAGCGCGTAGTGGGCTGGTCGAAGACGGCCTTGGCGATGAAAGCGCGCGCCATGGCGGCGCGGCTTTCGAGGGGGCGGCCGCGGCCGCCCTGCCCGACGGGCAGGCAGTCCTCGACCTGCGCCCGTTCCACCGCTTGGACGAAGCTGCGGTAGCGCTCGCCGAGGGGGCCGAGTTCCTGCTCGAGCCAGGGGAACAGCCCCTGCTGGAACGTGAACCAGTACGCGGATACGGTTTCTATCAAGGACATATTCGTTGAATTCTGCCAGCTGTTTACTAGGCTTTCATTACAATAATAGCACGGATGGCAAGGGATTTCCAGGAAACTCAAAACGCATGACAAGCCATTAAAACTACATTTACTACAGTTCTATTCCATTGATTATATCGAATACTTAATAGACTAACTAAATGATAATGCTATGAGCTCGGGATTTTTGCAAAAGGCTCATTCCCTTGCCGATCACCCCGACAGTTCCGCTGGATGGGCCGCAACACCCGTCTGGCACCAAGATAGCGAATCGCCTGCGCGCCAGCGAATACACGAGCGTAACGCCTTCGCCAAATGACCCGGACGTGGTCGCCACTCGTAGCAGCGCCTCGCAAATGACCTTGGAACACACAGATGCCCGGCCATTCGACTGCAACAATCGTACATCATCCTCAGCCCGCAGCCCTTGCGCTAGACGTCAACTCCCGGCGGCGATCGTCGTATCCGCGGCCTGGGAGACGGCTCGCGGACGCGAGCACGGAAGCCAGCACACACCAAGGGACCCGGAAGCTCGATGGCCAAGGGACGGGGCCGAACCGTCGGAGGACGGCATCGCTCGACGACAACCGAGAGACTCGCACGCGACCGGGACTGGTAGACTGCAATGCGCTCGCCATGGACCTTTCGGGAAAGACCGCGCTCGTTACGGGAGCCAGCAAGGGCATCGGTAGCGGGATCGCAAAGCGGCTGGCCGCTCTGGGATGCGACTTGGCAGTTCACTACAACAGCGACCGCCAAGGCGCCGAGAGCGTCGCGGACGCAATTCGCTCGGGCGGCCGAATGGCCTTTGTCGTGCAAGCCGCGGTCGGGGACTCCTGCCAAGTGCGCCGCATGTTCAAGCATGTCCACGCGATCTTCGAGCGCCTCGACATTCTGGTGAACAACGCCGGCATGCAGGTGTGGTCGCCGCTGCTGGACCTCTCCGAGGAAGACTGGGACAGGGTGATCGACACGAACCTCAAGGGCTGCTTCCTCTGCACCCAGCTCGCGGCGCGCCACATGAAGGACCGCGGCGGGGGCCGCATCGTGAATATCGGCTCGGGCTGCAACAAGGTCGCGTTTCCCAACCTGGTCAGCTACACAGCGAGCAAGGGCGGGATGGAACAGCTCACGAAGGTTGCGGCGGCCGAACTCGGCGAGCACGGAATCACAGTCAACTGCGTTGCGCCGGGGGCCATTCTCATCGAGCGAACCAAGCGGGAGACCGAAGACTACGCGGGGGAGTGGGCCAAGCTGACCCCCGTCGGGCGCGTGGGCCATCCGGCCGACGTGGCCGAGGCCGTCGCCTTCCTCTGCACGGACGCCGCCGAGTTCGTCTCCGGCCAGACGCTGATGGTCGATGGCGGCATATTCACGCGCGGGCCGTGGGCCTACTGAGGGACCCGCCGGCAGTGTCCGCCGTCAAGCGTAGTCAGTACCTGTCAGACTCTGCAGCACGGACCGCTGCCATTGTCGCAGCTCGCGTTCCAAGTGCTCCACGGTGGCCGGCTCGGAACTCGCGAGGTCGCGGGTCTCGCCCGGGTCCTCCCTCATGTCGAAGAGCTCGCGAACTGGATCGGCACCGGCTCCTTCGCCGTCCATCACCAGCTTGTATCGGTCGCCTAAGATCGCCTTGGGGCCGGCGAAATCGCCGTTATCGAAGTTCTCGTAGCGGAAGTTCCGGAAATTGCGGGTGAAGCGACCGTCCATCTTCTTCACCAGCGGGGTCGTGCCTTCCTGCAGCTCTGGATCGATGTAGGGCTCGCCAGTCCCCTCCGGATTGCCTTCAAAGCGCCAGAAGCAGATCGGCGCCGGCCGCTCGCTCATCAAGCCGTCGAGTAGTGGCACCAAGCTGATCCCGTCCAAGGGCCGCTCGGGAAGCGCCCGGCCTGCCAGCTCGCAAACCGTAGGAAGGATGTCGCTCGTCACGGCGTGGACGCCGCTCCACATCGGCCGGGCGATGCGACCGGGCCACTCGATGACGGAAGGGACGCGGAGGCCGCCCTCGTAGACAGTGCCCTTGCTGGCGCGCAGCGGGGACTCGAAGCGACCCTCGGACGGAGCGCCGTTGTCGCTGCAATACCACAGCATGGTGGTGTCGCGCAGGCCCTCGCTCCGAAGCTGCATCCGCAAGTCGCCGATAGCCCGGTCCATGGCCGTGATCTCGGCGAAGCGGGCCTGCAGGACCTTGTCAAGCGGGAACTCGGCTCGACCGCCGGTCTCCTCCGAGGTCATGCGTGTCGTGACGTCGGCAAGGCTTGGGGGTAGATCCGAATACGGCTCGAGATCGGCTTCGAGTCCGCTGTACGGCTCGTGCGGCGAGCCAAACCAGATCACGACGAAAAACGGCCTGCCGGCCGCCTTGGCCTTGCCGATGAAGTGGGTCGCCGCCTCGACCACGATCTGCGAGCTCTCGCCCACGTGCCTTTCCGGCGGTCCGCCGTTGTGCGACAGATACGGATCCAACTCGAAGAAATTGTCGTGAGACAGCCATTCCTCGAATCCGAACGCCCCCGGATTGGTCGGGGAACCGGCCTTCACCGGGCCGAGGTGCCACTTGCCGAAATGGCCGCAGGCATAGCCTGCCTCGCTGAGGATCCGGGCGATCCCGATTTCCTCCGGACGGATCGACCAGTTCGCGCTGAAGGTGCCGTATCGGTTCGGATGGCGTCCGGTCATCACGCTCCCGCGCGTGGGGGAGCAGACCGGCGCGGCCGAGTAGAAGCGGTCGAGGCGGAGCCCGGCAGCCGCCATTTCGTCAAGGACCGGCGTCTGCACGTAGCCGTGGCCGTTGTAGCCGGTCTCGTGCCAGCCGTGGTCGTCCCCCATGCAGAGCACGAAATTCGGGAGCGCGGCGGCCTCGGGTTGACCGGTGGAGCACGAAACGGCACCGACCGCCCCGGTGGCGATGCCAACGAAGGCCCGTCTGGACAGCGATTCCTGCATGGCGCTCGCTATCGTCTCACATCCTGGCAGCAGGTCCGGGCGGACGGGAAGACCATCGCCGGGAGATTCGCAGAGCTCCTTGCCAGCGCAGCGAGCTAGATCCCGGGAGCCCTTCTCGCGATTCGATAGGCTATCTGCGCAGCCTAGCGGCGGCCCGGAGCTACCGATGAAAGCGAATTGGTACCGCGTGATAGCCCCCGGCCTGATGATGGCCGCCACGGGAGTCGGCGCGGGAGACCTGATGACCGGGACTCTGGCCGGGGCGGAACTGGGCACGACCGTGCTGTGGGCAGTTGCGGCGGGTGCCTTCCTCAAGTTCGTCCTCAGCGAAGGCGTGGCCCGCTGGCAGCTCGCGACCGGCACCACCCTGCTCGAAGGCTGGAACGACAAGCTGGGAAGCTGGATCCGGTGGGTGTTTCTCGCCTATCTTTCGCTATTTGCCGTGGTGGTAGGGCGCGCCTTGGCGAACGCCTGCGGCGTGGCGGGAACGGCCCTGCTGCCGGTCGGTGAAACCCAGACCTCCGTCGTGATCTGGGCCGCAATCCATTCGCTCGCCGGATTGGCGATCGTACTGCGCGGCAGCTTCAAGGCCTTCGAATCGATCATGTCGGCCCTGATCGGGCTGATGTTCGTGACGGTCGTCGCGACGACCGCTCTCATCGCGCCGCCTCTCGGGGAGCTGGCCGCCGGGCTGGTGCCGACGATGCCAGCGGACGGCGGCTCGTGGGTGCTGGCAGTCCTGGGAGGCGTGGGCGGGACGGTGACCCTGCTGTCGTACGGCTACTGGATCCGGGAGCAGGACCGGCGCGGCCGCGACATGTTGAAGACCTGCAGGATCGACCTCGGCGTGGGCAACGGGGTGACCGCGATCTTCGGATTCTGCGTGATCGTTATCGGCTCGCAGATCGACGTAGCCGGGGGCGGCGCCGCGCTCGCCACCCAGATGGCGGACCGGCTCGCAGGAGCCATCGGCCCGACAGGCAAGTGGGTGTTCCTGGCGGGATTCTGGGGCGCCGTCTTCTCCAGCCTGCTGGGGGTCTGGCAGAGCATCCCGTACTTGTTCGCCAACTTCGCGCGGCTGAGGACGGGAGCGGACGGCGACCTACGGTCCTCGGCTCCGTACAGGCTGTCCGTCGCGCTCGTGGCGGTAGTGCCGCTGTTTCTGCTGAACGCCCCTGTCCGCCAGATCCAGCTGACCTACGGCGTTCTAGGAGCGCTGTTCCTGCCGCTGCTAGCCCTGACCCTCCTGCTGCTCAACAACCGGCGCGCGTGGGTGGGACGGGAGAGCCGTAACCCGATGTGGATTAACGTCGCGCTCGGCGCATGCGTGGTCTTCTTCGCCGCCCTGCCGCTGGTCAGCGGCTAGCTGGTGCTTGTGACAAAACCCCTGAACTCTGGCCCGATCAGCATTTCATACTACATCCTGAGGTCGGATGGATCTCCAAACACAACATATAGGGCCCAAGGTCGGAAGTTGCTCAGACGCCAATCGCGAAGATTTCCGCGCTCTACCCAGAATTGGCAGGATTTCGGACCAGTCGTAGCATTCCAGTGAAATCTTCGCCTTGAGAGATTGGACCTAACGCCTTTGTTGTCAAGGGGATACGAGTTTTGTCACAGGCACTAGCTGGCGGCCCGGCCGCCTAGCGGTCGCCCCAGCGCATCTTGCTCCGCAGCACGTCGAAGTACGGCACGCTCCTCGTCTGGATGATGTCCACCGTGTGGCCGGCCATCCGGGCGCGGATGCGGTCCTGCGGCTCGAGGTGCCGCCCCACCTGGCCGTCGATGCTGAGATAGTTCTCCTCGTCGCCCGCAGACACGCGAATCTCGACCTTGGCAGTAGCCGGCAGGACCACCGAGCGGTTCGAGAGAGTGTGCGGGCAGATGGGCGTCAGGGACAGCGCCGCCACGTCCGGCGCCATGACCGGACCGCCGGCCGAGAGGGAGTACGCCGTCGAGCCGGTCGGCGTCGAGAGGATCAGCCCGTCAGAGCGATAGCCGCAAACGTACTCCCCGTCCGCGTACGCCTCGAGATGCAGCAGCCGGGCCACGGCGCCGTTCGCGACGACGACGTCGTTGAGCGCGAAGAAGCGGCCCAAGGGCTCCCCGTTGCGGACTAGGTGCGCCTCGAGGACCATTCGCGAGTCGCGGGCGTAGTCGGACCGCTCGACGCAGGCCAGGGCCGCCGGCAGCTCCTCCGGGCCGGTCGTCATCATGAAGCCGAGCCCCCCGAGGTTGACCGCCAGCAGAGGCGTCTGGCGATTCCCGACCGCCCTTGCCGCCGACAGCAGGGTGCCGTCCCCTCCCAGAACCGTAATCAGGTCGCAGCCTTCCGGCAAGATTGCCCGAGGGCTGCCGTCGCTGCGCCGCAGGTAGTCCGCCGAGGGCTCGTCAACGACCAGCTCGATCCGCCGTTCCGCGCACCAGGTCGCGAGGAAACTTAGCAGGTCCGGGATATCGTCCCGTCCCGGCTTGCTGACAACGCCGATTCGACGGATCACGCGCTCACCCCGCAGCGGGACGGACGGAAGTCGTCGCCCCGGAGCAGGAACTCCCGGTTGCCAGCGGCACCCTGGATCGGGCTCTCGATCCAGTCCACCGGGCCGAACCCGCAATCAAGCATGGCGGAGCGAACGCTCTGCACGACTCGGCGGTGCTGCTCCGCGTCGCGCACGACACCGCCCTTGCCGACCTCGCCCTTGCCGACCTCGAACTGGGGCTTGGCGAGAACCACCGCTTGGCTGCCGGGCCGGAGCACCAGCGGAAAGCGGGGCAGGATCTTCGTGACCGAGATGAAGCTCACATCGCAGCAGAGGAAGTCGACGGGCTCGCCGATCTCGCCGAGCGTAAGGTGCCGGGCGTTCAGCCGCTCGCGGACGACCACTCTCTCGTCGTTGCGGACGCTCCAGTGAAGCTGCCCGATGCCCACGTCCACGGCATAGACAGTGGCGGCCCCGCGCTGCAGCATGCAGTCCGTGAACCCTCCGGTCGACGCCCCGATGTCGAGGCACCGCTTCCGCGCCAAGTCGATTTCGAAATGCCGGATGGCGGCGTCCAGCTTCAGGCCCGCTCGGCTGACGAACGGCGGGCGCTCGCGCAGGAGCCGGACGGCAGCGTCCGGCGGAACCTGCCGCCCGGGCTTGTCCGCCTTCTGCCCGTCGATCAGGACATCGCCGGCCAAGACCATGGCATGCGCCCTTTGGCGGGATTCGACGAGGCCCCGCTCGACAAGCAACTGATCCACACGGGTGCGCGCCAAGGCGGTCCAGTTCGGATTGTCTCACGGCCGCCTTCGAGTCCGAGCCGGCCTGTCCGAAGCCCGGAGACGCTACCGGCTGCTCACGGCCAGAGAACGGAGCTGCCCTGGGCGTGCGGGCGGGATCTCACCCGCCGGCAGCGGCAAGGCGGCGTTGGGAGGCTCCGACAAGGCACGTATCCACCCCCCTGGCCCCGTTGCCGCAATCTGTCGCACGACCTGGACTCGGTGATTGGAGACACCATCGGCCCGATGGAATCAGGTCCGGGGCGGCGAAAGACGCGCCCGCTAGCCGGCGTTCCGGCAATCGCGGCCAGCGCAACACTCAACGACGCCGGGCCTACCCCGGAAGCAAGCACCCCCCGTCCAGGCAAGATTCCCGCGGATACCACAGGCCACTCGACGACCAGCCGAAGATATCTAGTGCCCGTGACAAAACTCGTATCCCCTTGACAACAAAGGCATTAGGTCCAATCTCTCAAGGCGAAGATTTCGCTGGAATGCTACGACTAATCCGAAATCCTGGCGATTCTGGGTAGAGCGCGGAAATCTTCGCGATTGGCGTCTGAGCAACTTCCGACATTGGGCGCTATATGTTGTGTTTGGAGATCCATCCGACCTCAGGATGTAGTATGAAATGCTGATCGGGCCAGAATTCAGGGGTTTTGTCACAAGCACTATCTAGCGGCATATTTCCTCCTCTCGGCCCGCTCTCAGGGCAGATCATCCGGGGATCGGAGACCTAGCAGCTTGGAATACTGGACGGTCTCTCCGACGCATAACCGGGCGGACGCTCCGCCGCCGGAATCGGATTGGAGAGGGCGAGCCAGCAGCCGGATTCACGCGGCATCACGCTCCTGCCGAACACGGGTTTCGAAGTACGCCTGGATCGCTTCGTTCGGTGTGACGACACGCCGGATCTTGGGATACTTGCGACGGGTCTCGGACCGAGGCGTCTGAGGCACATTGATCAGGCGCGAAAGCTCGACTCCAGACCGCTTCGCGTACACTCTCCGGACTCTCCGCAGGATTACGCCTGCCGACTCGTCGTCAGGGTCGACGTGCGGGACATGCATCCGGACGCTTCCCTGTTCCCAGCGAATCCTTACGGCAAGGCGGTCAATTGGAGACGGTCCGAAGTCTCTGAACTCGTAATGGATCGACGGCACGTCTGGACCGTAGTCCCATGCCTGGACCATCTCATCGAGCAGCGGCTCCCCCTCAATGCCCGAGTGCCAGCCGTGAGCGTTATAGAGAAGCTTGTGAAGGTGCATCTGCTCAAGCCTCTTCCGCGAAAGGACGAAGTTGGCCACAGCCTTCGCTTCGTACGGGGCCGCCAAGCGGGCCAGCCTTCATAGTCTCGTCTGACCGAGAGCGAATGGCAAGCACCATCCACCGAGCCGCGAGGGGACCCTCTTGCCGGAGCCCTATCGCAGGCGGAGACGCGAGACGGTGATGCTGCCCGCGAAGCACTGATCCACGTCACAGCCCGGCAGGCGACCGCGCCGGCTGTAGACGCCGTCGTACAGGTAGCGGTCGCCTCGGGCGTCGTACGACAGCTCCATGGGGCTGGTGTCCACGTCACATTCCACGACGGTCGGTTCCGCCGGGCCCGGGGCGAGGCTCGGCAGGTTCACGTTCCAGTACTCTCCGCGCCCGAGCGGGCGCCGGAGCAGGCCTGGCAGGAGGTCGCGCACCCAGCGAGTGGCGCGCGACCAGTCGTCGCGCCCTAGGACGCGGTCCCGGTAGTGCGACAGCGCGATCGCCGGGAGCCCGAACAGGGCGGCCTCGCGCACTGCCGCCACGGTTCCCGAATAGTACACGTCGGCGCCTAGGTTGGCGCCGTTGTTGATGCCGGCCAGCACCCAGTCGAAGCGGCTTGCGTGATCGTGCGCCGCGACGCGCACGCAATCCGCGGGAAGCGCGTCCACTGCAATCCGGCGGTCGTCCACGGCCCGGGCTCGAAACGGACTGGAGGTCGTGACCTGGTGGCTGCACGCGGACCGCTCAGAGGTCGGAGCGATGACGATCGATTCCGACTCTCGCGGAAGGGCGGCTTCCAAGGCGGCCAAGCCGGGCGCTTCGATCCCGTCGTCGTTGGTCAGGAGGAACCGCAACGGCGCGCGTCGGGGCATCGAGAAACCATTCTGGCAAGCAGGCGCCGGACCGGGCGCAGACGGTCAGGGACCGGTCTCCCGCAGCCAGTCGAGTGTCCGACGCAGTCCTTCTTCCATGGAGACACGGGGGCGCCAGCCGAGCCGGCCGACCGCCTTCGCTATGTCGGGCTGCCTGCGCTTCGGGTCGTCCTGCGGCAGGGGCATGTGACGAATTCCCGTCGACATCCCGGCCAAGCGCTGCACCATGCGCGCGAGCTCGAGCACCGTCATCTCCGACGTTCCGCCGAGGTTGACGGGACCCGTCTCCGGACAGCCCGTCAGGAGCGTCAGTCCGCCGACGATGTCCGATACGTAGCAGAAGCTGCGGGTCTGGGAGCCGTCGCCGAACACGGTGAGGGGCTCCCCGCGCAGGGCCTGCTCGAGAAAGGCAGGCAGGACGCGGCCGTCGCCGCGCTTCATCCGCGGGCCGTAGGTGTTGAAGAGGCGCGGCAGCCGCGTCCGCACGCCGAACTCGCGGCAGTAGGCCATGGTCAGAGCTTCCGCGAACCGCTTCGCCTCGTCGTACACGGCGCGCGGGCCCACTGGGTTGACGTTGCCCCAGTACGTCTCGGGCTGCGGATGCACGAGCGGATCTCCGTAGGTCTCCGAGGTCGACACCTGCACGAACACGGCGCCGTCGCGTCGCGCGATCTCGAGCATGTTGCGCGTGCCCAAGGCCCCGGCCAGGAGGGTCTCGACGGGCAGCGCGAGGTAGTCCCGCGGGCTGGCCGGGGAGGCTAGGTTGTACACCGCAACGAACGGCCCGCCGACCTCGAACGGCTCGCAGATGTCGTGCTCGACCAGTCGGAATGCGGAGCGCCGCCGGAGGTGACCTAGGTTCTCGGCCCGGCCGGTCGAGAGATTGTCCACAGCGACGACCTGATGACCGTCCGCCAGCAGGCGCTCGCAGAGATGCGAGCCGATGAACCCCGCGCCGCCTGAGACTAGGGCGCGCATTGCTGGAAGGCCCGATCCCCGCTCGCACCCGGGGCAGCGGCCGGCGGCCCCGCCTGAGACTCCGAATTCATTGGGCGCATGCTCGCAGTCGTCGGGGAGCGAAGCGAGCGGACCGCGGCAGGCCGGCGGAGCGTCGTCCGCCCAGCCGACTCCATCCGGGACCTGGCGGGCGGGCTCGCGACACGCCGACACTTCCATGTTACGAGACGCTCCGTTGGGCGCGATTGCCGGAATCTCGCAGTCCCCTGCCTGTCGGCGCAGGCAGCCCGCGCACCCGGGCGCACGTACAATGGGCGCCATGAAACGACGCAGTGTCTTGAAGCGTCTGGCCGGCGTCGGCCTCGCGGGGCTGCCCGCAACGCGGGTTGGCTCGGCTCAGGAGCGGCAGGCCACGCGCGGCCTTCCCGAACTCGAGATCACTGACGTCAAGGCGATCCTGACCGCCCCTCCGGGCCTGCCTAGAACGGTGATCGTGAAGGTCGAGACCAGCGAGCCGGGCCTGCACGGTTACGGCTGCGCGACGTTCACGCAACGGGCCAGGGCCGTCGTCACCGCCGTCGACGAGTTCCTGCGCCCCTTCCTCAAAGGCAAGAATCCCGACCACATCGAAGACATCTGGCAGACGATGTACGTCAGCTCGTACTGGCGCAATGGCCCGGTCCTCTACAACGCGATGAGCGGCGTGGACCAGGCCCTGTGGGATATCAAGGGCAAGCGCGCCAACATGCCCGTCTACGCCTTGCTCGGAGGCAAGGCCCGTAACGGCGCGGACGTATACCGCCACGCCTCCGGGGCCAGCATGGAGGAGGTCGAGGACATGGCGCAGGCCTACATCGAGGAGGGCGTGCGCCACGTCCGGATACAGGTCGGAATCGCAGGCAACGCGAACTACGGCGCACGCAGCCAAGGCGGCAACCCGGGCGGGTTTCTCGGCGCTCCGTCGGGCGGCCCGCACGCCGAGCGCATGTACGAACCCACGCCGTACCTGCTGAGCGTTCCGAAGCTCTTCGACCACATGCGCAGGAACGTCGGGGAGGAGATCGAGCTTCTGCACGACGTCCACGAGCGCATCTCCAACGCGCAGGCGATGTGGCTGCTCAAGAGGGTCGAGGAGTACCGTCCGTTCTTCATCGAGGATCCGGTGTCTCCCGAGCAGATCGGATACTTCCGCCACATGCGGTCCCAGACGACGACCGCCATCGCCATGGGCGAGCTGTTCAACTCGCCGCACGAGTTCACCGGACTCATCGCCGAGCGGCTGATCGACTTCATCCGCGTCCATATCTCCCAGATCGGCGGGCTCACCCCGGCCCGCAAGCTGGCCGCGCTCTGCGAATGGTTCGGCGTCCGCACGGCCTGGCACGGGCCGGGAGACACCTCGCCCGTCGGACACCTCGCGAACATCGCGCTCGACGTGAGCTGCTACAACTTCGGAATCCAAGAAGGGCGCACGTGGCCCGACTCGGTCCACGAAGTGTTCCAGGGCTGCCCGCTGCTGGAGAACGGCTTCTTCTTCCCGAACGAGGCTCCCGGCTGGGGCATGGAAATCGACGAGGGGCTCGCGGCGAAGTACGACCTCGATTCGCGCTACGACACGCCCTTCGACTACAGCTGGGGCACCACGCGCCGCCGGGACGGCTCGATCATCCGGCCGTAGTGCCGCTCCACGAGCGTCCCTAGGCCGCGCCGCCCCCGCGCTCGAGGGCCGAGACGATCGCATCGACGTCGTAGACGCATCCTTGCCACGCGCCTCCGCCGCAGCGCTGGAGCGCCGCCCATAGGCGGGTGTCGTCCGGGAGGCCGGGGTGCGGGGCCAAGTCCGGCCGCATGCGCCGACCGCGCAGAACGCGCTCGCCCTCCGCGGGCCCGAAGAGGCTGCCGCCGTGCCCGACCAAGTCGACCGAGCCCTGCAGCCTGCGACAGTCGATTTCGATGCGCAGCAGGTCGCCCTCGAGGAGGCGACCGAGCGGTCCGCCCTCGAGAGCCTCGGGCCCGACGTGCCCGACGCAGGCACCGGTCGACACGCCGGAGAAGCGAGCGTCCGTGACGACTGCGATTTGCTTGCCGTACGAGAGATGCTTGAGCGTCGAGGTGATCTGGTAGATCTCTTCCATGCCCGATCCGAGGGGCCCGCAGCAGATCAGCGCCATGATGTCCCCCGGCCGCACCGAACCGCTCTTGAGGGCCTCGATGGCGTCGGCCTCGCGCGTGAAGATGCGCGCCGGCCCGACCTTGCGGTAGACGCCGCTCGCGTCGATGACGGACGGATCGATCGCGGTGCTCTTCACTACCGCCCCGTCCGGAGCCAGGTTGCCGCGGCAGAACGTGATGGTGCTGGTCAGCCCGCGTCGGCTTGCAGCCGAGGGCGCGTAGATCACCTCGTCCGGATCCACTCCGTCGAGCCGTGCTAGGGTCTCGCGGAACGCCCTGCGCCGCTCGCTCCCCTCCCACCGCTCGAGCGAGGGCCCCAGCGGCATGCCCGACGCCGTCAGGGCGTCCAGATCCAGCAGGCCGAGATCGCGCAAGTGCCGCATGACTTCGGGCACTCCGCCCGCGAGGAACGCGCGCACCGTGGGATGGCCCGCCGGGCCGTTGGGCAGGACGTCGACCAAGCGGACCACCTGGCAATTGACGGCGGCCCAGTCCTCGACCGTCGGCCTTCGGAGGCCGGCGCAGTAGGCGACGGCCGGCAGGTGCAGCAGGAGGTTGGTGGACCCACCGAACGCGGCATGGACCACCATCGCGTTCCGCAGGGCCCCGTCGGTCAGGATGTCGCGGACGGCGAGGCCGGCGGAGCGCTGGGCGACCACCGCCCTCGCCGCCCTGCGGGCGGCCTGCTTCCATACTGCCTGCCCGGACGGCGCGAGCGCCGAGTGCGGCGGGGCCAAGCCCAGCGCTTCGGCGACGACCTGGGCCGTCGCCGCGGTCCCGAGGAATTGGCAGCCCCCGCCGGGCGTGCCGCAGGCCTTGCACCCGAAGTCGCGCGCCTGCTCCAAGCTCAGTTCCCCATGCGAGAAACGGGCGCCGATGGTCTGCACCTTGCCGGCGTCCTCGCCGTCGCGAGCCGGGAGAGTGACGCCCCCCGGCACGAGCACGCAGGGCAGGTCGTGCATCGAGGCGAGAGCCATCATCATCGCCGGGAGGCCCTTGTCGCAGGTAGCGACCCCGATCACGCCGCGACGGGTTGGCAGGGACCGAATCAGGCGGCGGAGAACCTGCGCTGCGTCATTGCGGTAGGGCAGCGAGTCCATCATCCCCGGCGTGCCTTGGGTGCGACCGTCGCAGGGGTCGCTGCAGTAGCCCGCGAACGGAATGCTCCCTCGCTCGCGGAGCTCGATGGCGGCCTCCCTCATCAACAGGCCGACCTCGAAGTGCCCGGTGTGGTAGCCGAGGGCCACGGGGGAGCCGTCCTCGCCCCGGATTCCGCCCTGGGTGCTAAGAATGAGGTACTCGTCCCGTCCGAGATGGGCTGGATTCCAGCCCATTCCGGCGTCCTGGGTCCATCCGAATATGTCGCCGCTGGGCAGCGTGCGCAGCATGGCGGGTGTCAAGGGCAGCTGGCCTGAGGGACCGGCGGCGTCTGTTTGGATCTCGTAGATCGAGGGATCGTCTGATGAGTAGGGTCCTTCCACGGTCTAACAGTTTGGCCGATCCGACGTGCGCGGGCCCGGTCTTCCTCGCGACTACGGGCGAGCGGCCCGGGGGACGGAGCCAATGCAGGGGAACTGGCTTGGAGACTGTTCCGTACGGCCGAGCCTGCCGCGGCCTCGAGGGCGGTCCCCGCTGAGATCCGGAAGCTCGTGCCGGACGCGCACGGGGAATGGTGTACCCTTCGACTCATGCAGAAGCGACCGGGCCGGCACCGTCGTCGAAGGAATACGGATCGGCCGACGACAGCCCGGCCGGAATCGGGCCCCGCCGAGCTCGGAGCACTCGATTCCGACCTCGAAAAGACTTTCGCAACGGCCCAGCTCCTAGCGGAAATCGGGATTCCGGTGGCTCAGTACGACGTCGGCAGGATGTTCATGCTGGGCCAAGGGGTTGACCAAGACTGCGAGAAAGGGAAGGCATGGCTCGTCAAGGCCGCCGAGAGCGGCCACGCCGAGGCGGCGGTGGAGGTTGGCCTTGCGGCCGTCCGAGGCACGAGCGGACCCGTTGACCTCGAGGAAGCGGCGCGCTGGTTCCGCAAGGGCGCCGAGTTGGGCGACGCTTACGGTCAACTGCTTCTCGGGACCATGCTTCTTGACGGCGAAGGGCTTCAGTCGGACCCCGCCGAAGGCGTGCGCTGGCTCAAGCTTTCCGCGCAGCAAGACCGTAAAGAGGCCGCGTTCCGGCTAAGCCTCCTCTACGACGACGGAGAAACGGTGCCGGTCGACAAGAGCGAGAGCGCTCGGTGGTGCCGGAAGGCCGCCGAACTCGGCGACATGCGCGCGCAGTACAACATGGGGCTGAAGTGCATTCACGGGAACGGTGTCGAGGTCGACCACGCCGCAGCCCGGCACTGGTGGCGCAAGGCCATGGATAGCTCCCACGAATGGGCCGAGGGCCTCCTCGAGGAAATTCGGCAAGGGTACGACGCCAGCCCGCCGAACCTGATTCATACCTACGGATTCTGCCTCCACGCCGCCTCCACACGCCAAGACCAATCTGCAAGGCGGCACACTGAACTCCTTGGCAAGCACATGAGCCCCGGCCAACTGTTCAAAGCCGAGATGCTTGCCGACGACCTGATGCGGAACTTTCCCGACGGAGGCTGAGGCCGAGCGACAGCCAGTTCGGGCTGGACAAATCGGCACCGCGGACGGCTTTCTCCACTTCGAACGGCGGCGCGCGTGCGACCCGCACGGCGCAACGCCAACCGGCGGTCTTCGGCGCAGCCTCGTCGCCTCCCGACCGGGGGACCTGCGGAGGCAATTCAAGGAGCACCTGCGCTGCGACCGGGTCAGCCAAGCACGCTGCCGGACGCGCCCCGATCACATCGCCGGCACCGCTGCATGACCGGGCTCGCCGGGACCGGCGACAAGGGCGTCAGAGTGCCTGTATCCTTTTCCCTGCGCGGCACATGCGGCATCGCCGGGATGCCGGAAGCCGCGCCCGCGCCATGTCAATTCCGGCGCGAGCGGTACGCTATTGGCGCCCCGCAGCTCCGGCGGGGTATAGCCTTACGGCGTACCGGCGCAACTCCCGAACGTCCGGCAGTCCGCCGTCAAGATCCGGTCAGGGCTGTCGCCGGGGCAGCTGGAGCGACCGGCAGCCAGCGCGGGCAGGGTGCCGGCCACGGCCTCGTCTCGTTCACCCCTGTCGCCAGGCGTATCCGGGACGCGCTACTCGGCGCTCAAGAGCCAATTCGCCAGAACTGCTACCTCGGTCCATATGCCTTGCTTGCCCCCTACCCGACGCGAGTTGCCACTCGGCCGAAGCGCCTCCGCTGCTCCACCGCGCTCGGACACGGACTCGCGCCGGGAGATCTGGACGCCAGAGCAACCCTCGCCACACAGCCACCCATGCATCCGGAGCTAGCACGCTGACCCGTCCGCCCGAACCTGGACCGAGCGATCTCAACCGCGAGCAAGATCGATCGTATTACCCTAGCTTGATGGGACCGACGACGAGAATCGCCCGTTTCGCTGTCTGGCTCGCCGCCGCCTCGGCATGGGCGGCCCCGCCCAATATCGTCCTCGTCATGGTGGACGACCTAGGACCGGAATGGATCTCGAGCTACGGGGGAGAGGGCATCGAGACTCCCAACATCGACAAGCTGGCGTCCGGCGGGATGCTCTTCCGCAACGCGTACTCGATGCCGCAATGCACGCCGACCCGCGTCACGCTCCTCACCGGGCAGTACCCGTTCCGGCACGGCTGGACGAATCACTGGGACGTGCCTCGGTGGGGAGCGGGGTGCCACTTCGACCCCGCGCACAACGTCTCGTTCGCCCGGCTGCTGCGGAAGGCCGGCTACGCCACTGCGGTGGCCGGGAAGTGGCAGATCAACGATTTTCGCGTCCAGCCCCGAGCCCTGTTCGAGCATGGATTCGACGAGTGGTCGGTTTGGACCGGCGGGGAGGGAGACAACCCAGTCAGCAACGAAAGGTATTGGAACCCGTACGTCTTCACCGACAAGCGGACCAGCCGGACCTACGAGGGGCAGTTCGGCCCGGACCTATACAACGACTTCCTGGTCGACTTCGTGAGGCGGAACCGGGACCGCCCGATGCTGCTGTACTACCCCATGACACTCACGCACGGGCCTCTCGTGCGGACTCCCCACGAGCCTTTCGCCGAATCCGCGCTCGAGAAGCACAAGGCGATGGTACGCTACACCGACTATCTCGTCGGCCGGCTGGTCAAGGCGCTGGACGACGCGGGCGTCCGCGATAACACTGTCGTCATCTTCACGACGGACAACGGCACTGCGCGGGGCATCCGCGGCCGTCTGAACGGACGGCTGGTCGCCGGGGGCAAGGGGCGCCTGACCGAGAACGGCCCGCGCCAGCCCTTCATAGTGAACGGTCCAGGCCTAGTGCCGGCCGGCGTCGAGACCGACGCGCTTACCGATTTCTCCGACCTGCTGCCCACGTTCTGCGAGCTCGCCGGAGCGGACCTGCCCGCGGGCGTGGATCTGGACGGCAAGTCGATCGCCAGGGTCATCTTGGGAGAGGAGCAAGACAGCCCTCGCGATTGGATCGCAGCAATGGGCTTCGGCGCTGCCGTGCTGGACGAGAACGGCGTCCGCGGAGTCGAGGACTTCGCGCCCCGAGTGATTCGCGACAAGCGCTACAAGGTCCACGTTCATCGGCGGGAGGTACGCGAGCTGTACGACCTGGCCCGGGACCCCGGGGAAGCGCACAACTTGGTCGACAGCGGTCTGCCCGAGCATGTCGCCGCAATGGAGAGGCTCCGCGCGGTCGCCGCGAGCATGCCAGCCAGGGACGCCCGGCCGCGCTACGATCCCTTGGGGCCCCAGCCTTGGGACGTGACCATCGAGCAGATGAGGCGCAATCCATGACTCCGCCGGCTTCGAACGCATCGACCGAGGAGGGCGGCGAGCCTTGCGAGTCATGGCGCTGGACTGGGGGATGCGGAGGATCGGCATCGCGGTGAGCGACGAACTGGGCATGCTGGCGCACGGGCTGCCCACTCTGGTGCGCAAGAGCGTCCGCGCGGATCTCGATGCGCTCGGCACCCTGATCCGGCAGCGCGGGATAGAGACCGTCGTCGTGGGCAAGCCCCTCCACATGGACGGGACCGAGAGCCCGTCATCCGTGCGGGCGGCTAGATTCGGACGTCGGCTGGCGCGGCATTCCGGGGTCAGGGTCGAGATGCGAGACGAGCGGCTTACCAGCTGGCAGGCCGGAGACCTGCTCGGACCCGGACGACGCGAGCGCGGAGCGACGGACCGCCTCGCCGCGGTCCTGCTCCTAGAGAGCTACCTTGCCGAATCGCACACCTGAGCTGGCCCTGCTGGTCGCGATCATCCTCGCGGGATGCGGGGGACCCGCGGACCAAGCGGTGCCGTTCGACCAGCCCGTGATCCTGGAAATCGAGCGCGGCACCAGCTCGCGACGGATCGCGGAGCGGCTCGAGTCTCTCGGCGTGATCGATTCGAAATGGCACTTCCTGTGGGTGCGGGCGTGGAATCGCGACATGCCTCTGCTAGCCGGGGAGTACCAGTTCAGGGTGCCCGTCGAGGCGCGCGAGGCATTCGAAACGATCGCGAACGGGCAGGTCCGACTGTATCGGCTCACGATCCCGGAAGGGCTGAACCGCTTGGAAATCGCCGCACTGGCGGATCAGTCGGGATTGGTGGACGGCGAGGAATTCCTGTGGCTCAGCGGCGATCCATCGCCGGTAAGCGACCTGCTGCCGCAGGCCGAGACGCTCGAGGGGTGCCTGTTTCCCGAGACGTACAGCCTCGCTAAGACATCGACCGCCAAAGACCTGGTAGCCGCCATGGTCGCCCGGTTCCGAGGTGCCCTGCTCGAGGCGCGCAGCCGACGCACGTCGTCGATCGAGGACTGGGACGCGCTGGTGCTGGCCTCGATGATCGAGAAGGAGACCGGCCAGGAATCCGAACATGGCCTCGTCTCGTCTGTGTTTCACAACCGCATGCGTCTTGGCATGCGGATGCAGTGCGATCCGACGGTCATCTACGGGCTGATGCTCGAGGGCAGCTACCGAGGCCGGCTACTCAAGGCGGACCTGGCGCGCCCTCATCCGTACAACACCTACGTGCATGGCGGCCTTCCGCCCGGCCCGATCACGAATCCGGGCCGACCCGCCCTCCTTGCGGCTTTCGCGCCTGACGCCAGCAGCTTCCTGTACTTCGTGGCCAAGCCGGGAGACGCAGGGGGCCACGTCTTCTCCAAGTCGCTGGGAGCGCACAACCGAGCCGTGCGCAACCTGCGCCAATTCCAACGGACCCGCCGGCGGTCCACCGGCGGGTGACCGGCCCAACGGCTGCCCCCTGTCCGGGTCGCCACCTTGTCGACAAATCCCCCTGGGTTGGATATTGTTGTCGATGGTCGCCGCGTAACCACGCCACAGAAATTCCGCTGGTCAGTTGGTAGCGAGCATGTACTGGAAGCTCCTGTAGTACAGACGAACGGCAGTAGTCGCTTTCTTTTCGGTCGCTGGAACTTCGGCGGCTCTTCCTTTAGGAAAGTCATATCGTTCGATGGAAGTAACACTTGGATTGAGGCGAACTTCATTGTCCAGCATAGAATCGAAGCGTTCACCTCACGCTGCGGTTCACGTTCTAACCCCCAGCTGCGAGGCCCCCCGTCCGGCTCCTCATCGCGGCGCGGCCACTGCGGCGCGCGGACTGCGTTGACGTCGCGGCACGCGAGTCCACGAAACGATTGCGACGGGGGAAGGCGCGGCCTGCGGCGATGCAGCCCTGCCGGGGCGGTTGCTAGGCTGAGGCGGTGGATCGCGACGAGGTGCTCCGCGCGCTGGGCGCCCTCGAGAAGGCCGGCGCTGACTACGTTGTGATCGGAGCGGCAGCCATGGGCTTCCACGACGTGGTGCGTGCCACCGATGGCCTGGATCTTCTAGCGAGAGCAGCCCGGGAGAACATCGATCGGATCCGGACGGCGCTGCGGGAGGCTTATCCGGACGACCCGGCTGTGGACGAGATCCGAGCCGACGACCTGCTGGGCGAGTATCCGGCAGTCCGGTATTTTCCGCCGAGCGGCGATCTCTACTTCGACTTGGTGACGAGGCTCGGTGAAATGGCGACCTACGAGTCGGTCGAGGCCGAAACCAAGGAAGTCGAAGGGACCCGGGTGCGGGTCGCGCCCCCCGCCGCTCTGTATCGACTCAAGAAAGGAACTGTCGGGCCTCTGGATCGCCAGGACGCCGCAGTTCTCAAGAGTCACTTCGATCTCGAGGAGGACGCATAGATGGGAGTCCAGCGTTTCCGATCGATCGAGGAGATGAACGCGACCCCGCTCCCGCGCCGTTCGGAGGATGGGTTCGAGCGGTTCATCCGTCACAACGCCCGCTACCGCTTGCTGTCGCCCCGCCAGTACCAGCGGGGGGTGTTCCGGTTTCGCAGCCTCGAGGAAGCGCAGCGCGCACGCCGCGAACTGCTCGCGAAATCAGTCCCGCGCTGACGGTCGGCCGGGCTGGCAGCCAGTCGGACTGAGGGCCTGGATTCTCCACTGATGCGCGACACGCGAGTTCTCGTTTGGTGCGCTCGTCGGACTCCGGACTCCCGCCCCGGAGTGCGTCGCGCGCATGCGCCGGTGCAGCGCCAGCCCGTACACCAGCGGTTGCAGTGTGTCTCCCGGACGAGCTCCGCCGTCGAACCTGCGACGCGCTGCAGGAACGCGAGGGCAGGCGGAACAGGTTGCTCCGGCGAGGCTCGCTGGGGTTCGAGGCGGACAAGGGTGGCGCGAATTGACCCGGCCGCCCAAGCCATTCCCGGATCCCGCGGTGCGGGCGCGACCGTGGCGGTGGAATCGTCGCTGCTACCGCCCGCGCCGGCGCTTGGGAGGGACTCGCCGGCGGGGCCCGACCTGCGCGTCCGGATCGGCCGTCCGAGAGCGGCCCGGTGCCGCCCGGTGCGCGGCGAGCCCGACGAGGGCGGCCAGCAAGCACAGGCCGCCCAGCGGCGCCAGCGCGACCCCCACGCCGGGATCGCCCTCGTACACGTACAGGCCGCCTAGCAAGAATCCTGCCGGCATCAGCAGCAGCGCCGCCGACAGCAGGCGCGCGGCCAGCCAGGGCGCCGGGCCGTCCGCCCAGGGGCCGGCCAGGACGAGGCCCAGCGCGAGGTGCAACACGGCGATCAGCGTGCCATGAGCGTGCGCCAGAGTGAGCATCAGGCGTCGCATCGCGGTCAGTTCCGACAGGTACCAATCGATCTTCAGCGCGTGCATGCCTTCCAAGGACAGGCCCAGCGCCGCAAACGCCGCCAGCCCGATCCAGCCGACCCGGACGTGCCGCCGCGCCAGATCGGCGGTCTCCGCCGCCCGGTCGCCGCTTGACCCTTGGCCCGCGTCCATGCCCATAGCCTTCCTATTCGACCAAGTACACCGGGCGCTCGTCCCTGTCCGCGTACAGGGCAGCGATCGCCGCGCGCCGCAGCCGGCCGCCGGGGGCGAGCGCGCTGCCCAGCCGGTCCGGATCGATGTCGGGGGCGGTACGCGCCCACTGCTCCCAGATCGATTCGACCGCCGCCGCCCGCGCCGCAGGCGGATCGAGGAAGTCCACTTCCAAGCCCGCAAGGCCCGGGAACTCGCGCAGCGCCTTCAAAGCGATGTAGCGCACCGCGTCGTACGGATCGTTCGCCAGCGGCGCCAGCACCGGTACCAGCCAATCGCTCTCCCCGACGGCGGCGGACGCGGCCCGGCCGAAGTGCCAGGCCGCTATGGCACGCAGTCCGGCGTCGCCGCGCAGCGCCCAGGCGGCGCCCGCGGGCAACGCTCGCTGTTCGCGGTCCAGCCGCGGCACCGGCTGGCCGTACCACTCGCTCAGCCAGTCCGCCGTCCATGCGAGGGTGCGGTCGAGGTGGCACAGGTTGCAGGCGTTCGGTCTCTCCGTAGCGGCCTCCGCGCCGACCGACGGGCTGGTCACGCGGTGGCTGCGCGAGGCCTGCAGCAGCCCGTACGTGGTGCGCGGCATGTGGCAGTCCTGGCAACCGCTGCCGTCCGAGCCCGGCGCGTGCCGGGTGTGCTCGGCTGCGCGGTCGGCCATGGAGACGTGGCATTGCAGGCACATGCCGTCCTCGGTCAGGTCGCGCCGCAACTGGTCCGCAGGGTCGGACTCGTGGGCGGCGTGGCAGGACAGGCAGCCGAAGGCGCCGCCCTGGTAGCAGGGCGATTCGAGCAGGCCGTTGTACTCCCGGCCCACAACCCGGATCTCCCCGTCCGGCCAGAACCACTCGTCGAGAACGCCGGGCTGCTGGCGCACGAAGTCGCGCATCAGCGGCGAGGCCTCGAGCGTGCGCGGCAGCACGACATAGGTCGTGGCTGCCAAGTCGTCTCCCGGCCGGTAGGGCGAGCCTTCACGCAACGTGGACGCCCAGTCCTCGAAGTGGTACTGCGTGTTCAGCGAGTGGCACTGGCCGCAGATCTGGGCGGCGCGCGGTGCCGGCAAGCGGCCGGGCTGGACGATCGAGGCGTCCGGCCCGCCCCCGAGGTGCAGCGCGTAGCGCCGCAGCGGGTCCGCGTTGGCCGCGACGTGCGGCGAGCCGGGGCCGTGGCACGCCTCGCAGGAGATGCCGGCCTCGGCGAGCGAGGTGTCGGGAGCGCCCTCGCCCGGCGCCGCATAGCCCGGAGCGCCGCCGGTGGCGTGGCAGGGCAAGCAGTCCCGGTTCCAGACCTTGCGCGGTTCGAGCTGGTTGGGCGGCGTCAGGAAAACCGAGACACGCGGCAGCCAGCGCCGCTCGCGGACCATCCACGCGAACGGCAGCAGGTACAGTTCGCGCTTGCGGCCCGTCGGGTACCAGTAGAGCTGGTAATGGTGCGAGCCCGTCGTCATCGCGATCCGCCGCGTCACGCGAGCCATGCGGGCAGCCTCTGCGCGCGCCGCCTCCAGATCGCCGGCCTGCACCAGCCCGAGCACAGCGTCGACTGCATCGGGATCGGACAGTTCCACGGAATAGCGCCCGCCTGCGGAGCGCAGGTCGTAGGACCGTCCGTCGAAGTACAGAGTCAGGTCGTCGAAATCGCCCAGCACGGAGTGCGGGCCGACCACTTGCGTCATCGTGCGGTGATAGCTGGCGGACCAGGTCGCGTGCTGGCGGGGATGGCAGACCCGGCAGCGGTCCGAAGCGGCGTACGGGCCGCTGGAAGCGCCCCGCGAGTCGCGGATCTCGAGCGGCCGGTCGGCAGGCGGCGCGCCGGGAACCGGCGGTTCGATCACCGCCAGGGCGACGGCGGCGCCCGCCGCCACGCAGGCTGCTGCGGCCGGCGCGGCTCCGTGCCGGGGCCGTAGCAGCAGGATCACGACGGCGCCGCCGGCAATCAGGGCGAAAAGGGCATGCTCCAGCACGGCGGGACGGTACGCCCATGGTATGGCAGGGCCCCGCCGCCCCGAAACCGACGCCGGAAGCCGTGCGCTATCCTTACCGTACGCGGTGCGGCCGGAGCCGATCAGGCGGCTCCTCACGCGCACCGCGCCGAGGAGGTAAAGCATGATCACACCTGTAAGCCGCCGCTCGGCCGCGATAGGAGCCATCGCGCTGTGCGCCGTGCTGGCCGGGCTGGTGGGCGCGCCCGAGCCTGCTCGGGCCCAGGTGCTCAAGGCCCAGGTTCTGGGCACCATCACCGACTCCACCGGCGGCGTGATCCCGGCGGCGTCCGTGCTGCTCACCGAGACCAGCACGAACTCCGCCCGCGAGAGATCGACCAACGAGAGCGGCCTGTACGTGTTCCCCAACCTCGATCCCGGCACCTACGAGGTAGCGGTCGAGATGGAGGGCTTCAATCGCGCGGTGCGCGGCGACATCGTCGTGCTGCCCAACACCACCGTGCGGATCGACTTGGAGATGCAGCCCGGTGCCGTCACCGAGACGGTCACGGTCACTGGCGCGGCGCCGATCCTGCAGACGGATCGCGCGGACACCGGAGCCAAGCTGGAAACCAAGCAGATGCGCGAGTTGCCTCTCCTGTTCAACCGCAACTACCAGGGACTGCTGACGCTGGTACCGGGCGTGGGACGCCCGTGGCGGCCGCACTCGCAGTTCTACAACTCGCAGGACTCGCTGTCCATGCGCGTGAACGGCCAGGGGCGCCAGTTCAACAACTTCCAGATCGAGGGCATCGAGAACAAGATCGACAACGGCAACCTGACCGCGCTCGTGCCGCCGATCGAGGCGCTGCAGACGGTCGACATCTCGACGTCCAACTTCGATCCGGAGTTCGGCAACGCCGGCGGCGCGGTAGTCAACGTCACGCTTCGCTCGGGCACCAACGAGGTCCACGGCAGCCTGTTCCACTTCCACCGCAACGAGAACGTGCAGTCGCGGCAGGTCTTCGCGACCGGCAAGGCACCGACCACCTACAACCAGTTCGGCGGCACGCTCGGCGGGCCGCTGATCCGCAACAAGATGTTCCTGTTCGGCGACTTCCAAGGCAGCCGCGACAACCTCGGCGAGCGGACGCAGGCCGCGATTCCGACGCTGCCGTTCCGCATGGGCGACTTCTCCGGCCAGGGCGAGCGAATTTACGACCCCTCCACCGGGGACGGCGAGGGTGCCGGGCGCGTCGCCTTCGCGAACAATGTGATCCCGCTGGCGCGGCAGAGCCCGATCTCGCGCGCCATCCTGGACTTCATCCCCGATCCGACGCGGCAGACCGACGCCGGGTCGAACAACTTCGAGAAGAGCACCGCGCGCATCAAGACGATCGACGCCTTCGACGTGAAGTACGACTGGCTGGTCACCAATACCGGCCGCTTCACGCTGCGCTACAGCCGCCAGGAAGCGGAGGTGACCGACTGCGGCCTGTACGGCCCCAATTGCGGCATCTACGGCGGTCCGCGCAACAACGGCTTCTCGGGCACCGGGCCGGCCACCACGCAGAGCCCGATGGTGTCCTACTCGCAGGTGTTCTCGCCGACCTTCGTTTGGGAGGGCCGCTTCGGCATCGTGCGCAACCGCAACGACGCCATCAACGCCGATCGCGGGCTGACCACGGCTCAGGACATCGGCATCCCCGGCGTCAACATCGACGAATGGACCAGCGGCATGAGCGAGATCCGCATCGACGGCTTCGGCCGCCCGGTGGTCGGCTTCTCGCCATCGCTGCCGTGGGCGCGCTCGGTGACGTTCTTCGGCATCACCAACAACTTCACCAAGACGCAGGGCAACCACGTGATCCGCTTCGGATTCGAGATCCGGCGCGAGCGCAACGACCTGCTGCAGACGCAGACGTTCAACCCGCGCGGCCGTTTCCAGTTCCGCCAGGGCCAGACGGCGACGCAGGAGGACACGCTGCGCGGCGTCGGCAACGCCTTCGCCAGCTTCCTGCTGGACCAGCCGGGCATCCACGGGCGCGACATCGCCATCCAGTTCCCGGCGCGCCGCGAACTGATCCTGGCCTACTACTTGCAGGACAAGTGGCAGGTCTCGCCGAAGCTGACGCTCGACCTGGGACTGCGGCTGGAATCGGAGAGGGCCTCGCGGCCGCGCTTCCCGGGCGGATTCTCGAACTACAACTTCCGCGACAACACGCTGGAGCTGGCCGGCATCGGCTCCGTGCCGATGGACATGGGCGTGCGCGGCGCGCCGCTCGGCCTAGGGCCGCGGTTCGGCGTGGCCTACCGCTTCGACGAGCGCACCGTGATGCGAGTCGGCTACGGGATCAGCTACATCAACCGGCGCATGGCGCAATACAACTTCCCGGTCAAGCAGAACAACGCGTTCAACGCGCCCAACTCGTTCGTCGCCTCGGGCTCGATGTCGGAGGGCTTCCCGGCCTTCCAGTCGTTCGAGATCCCGTCCAACGGCATCATCGAGAACCCGGACCCGCGGCAGAACTACGGCAGCACGCCCGCCGACCTGGCCCGCGCCTACGTGCAGAGCTGGAACGTGGCGCTGCAGCGCTCGCTGCCGATGGACTTCGTGCTGGATCTGGCGTACGTGGGCAACCACGGCGTCAACAACCAGACCGGCTGGGACGTCAACGCGGCGCGGGCGCCGGGCACCCAGCGCCCGCTGCTGGCGGTCTTCAATCGCAATACGTCCACCAACACCTTCATCGGCACGCATACCTACTACAACTCGCTGCAGGCCAAGCTGGACCGCCGCTTCGCGAACGGGTTCGGGCTGACGACGTCGTACACGTGGAGCAAGGCGCTGAATTTCAGCGACGACACTGGCGGGCTGCAGGTGGACGGATTCGCGTTCCTGACCAACCGCGGACGCATGCGGTCGGACCGCCGGCACGTCTACGCGCAGAGCTTCATGTACGAGCTGCCGTTCGGCGAAGGCAAGCCGCTGGCGCAGCACGGCGCGGCGGCGGCGGTACTCGGCGGCTGGCAAGTGCAAGGCATCGTCTCGCTGATGACCGGCGAGCCGTTCACCATCGGCGCCGCCGGCTCGACCCTCAACGCGCCCGGCAACGGGCAGCGCGCGGACGTGGTGGGCACGCCGTCGATTCTCGGCGGCATCGCCGGGCCGCAGGGCACGGACCTGTGGTTCACGACCGACGCCTTCGCGGTGCCGCAGCAAGGCACGCTGGGCAACGCCGGGCGGAACATCGTCGACGGGCCGGGGCTCGCGAACCTGGACTTCTCGATCTTCCGGCGCTTCGCGGTGCCCAGCCTGGGCGAGCAGGCGAGTTTCACGCTCCGCGTCGAGTCGTTCAACTTCACCAACACGCCCCACTTCCTGAATCCGAATGCCAACCGCAGCAACTCGAATTTCGGGCGGGTCACGCGCGCTGCGAACGACCAGCGGCAGTTCCAGTTCGGCCTGACCTTCCGCTTCTAGCGAGGGCGGCTCGCCGGGCGCGGGCGGCACGGCGCCGCCTGCGCCCGGACTAGGCGGCGCGGTCGCGCCGACGACCGCGTGTGGAGTGAGCCGGTTGGGAGGCGCGCGGTACTTCTTCGCGACGTCGATACCCAGCGGGTCGCAGAACTGGCTAGACGTGCCCTCGGGGGCGGCGTCGATGTCGAGTCCCCGGCCAGCGGAGCGGCGCCCCTTGGTCATTCGCGGGGAGAAAGCCGTTGGACCAGTTCCCTGCCCCTCCCTGCGGGCGCGCGGGATTGGAAAGCACGGCGAGGCCCGGCAGGCTCTGGTTCTCGGCGCCGAGGCCGAACGGCACCCGCGACCCGATCGCAGGGTCTCAGGCGACAGAGCTGCCGGTCTTCGGGCGGTGCGGCGCCGTCGGGTGGTTTCCCGAAACAACGCACTCCGAGCGCCCAGCGAGTTGCAAGGAGCGAGGTCCGATCGCGAATTGCGAGCGGGTCATGATCCGACTCGAGCTGTTCTTGCAAACCCAGAATGACACTTGCCAGATCGCCGGGACAGGCATACTGAGATCATGCGGCGGGGCTTCGAGCTGGCAGCGTACGTTTGGGTGATCGAGCACGAGCCGAATCGCCACAGCGTCTACCGGACGCTGATTCACGACCTGCCCCGGCGGTTCCACCTGGCAAGTCCTGCGGAGCGCCGAGCGCTGCTCGCGGAGCGACCGGCCCTCACCGGGACCAAATGGGACGCATTGCTGGCGGCAGTGGTGGAACACATCGCTCGTCTGCATGAAGAGGCCGTGCCAGCATGGGTGGAAGAGCCGGAACGGTTCCTCGACACGCCATGGGTCATCTCCGACATGCGGGCCATTGGAATCGACTCCGTGCTGTACGCGCCGGGATCGTTCATCCGGCACGGCGCCTTGCCCGACCCGCTGGATCTCGATGCCAGAGGAGGGGAGAAGCATGCGTGGGTCCCGTAGGCAGGATCTTCAGCTTTACCGCGCCGATATTGTGCGGGCGTTCGAGGCGCTGTCGGTACGCTTAGCTGAGCGGGAAGTGAGGGCGCACATCTACATCGTCGGAGGAGCGGCGATGATGTTGACCCACCGTCGAAGCAAGGGGACGGTGGACGTGGATGCCTTGATGATCGACCCTCGCGAAGTGGTCATGGAAGCAGCGACAGAAGTCGGGCGGGATCAAGGACTCGACGACGACTGGCTAAACGACGAGGTCCGCTGGATGCCAGGGCATCCAGGACAGCCGGACAAAGCGGCGAGGGTGCTGTTCGAGTCGCCCTATCTGGTAGTGACCGGGGCCTCCGCGCGACATCTACTGGGGATGAAGGTGCGGGCAGCGCGGGCGAAAGACATGGAGGATATCGAGCTGCTCATCCAGCAACTGGGAGTGACCACTCTAGAGGAAGTGCGCGACATCCACAGGGCGGTCTACCCGCACGACGGGGTCTCGCCACGCGCTGAACACCGGATCGCGGAAATCCTGAGCAAGGTGAGGGATCGCGCCCAGCAAGAGACCCGCGGCCGAGCGACACGCGAAAACTGCGGACCAGAAAGGTAGCGAACCGTTCCCGCCGCCGATTGGGCGGTCGAGACAGCAGGCACCTCCCGCCGTGAACCCGGGCCGACCGAAAAGGAGTCAGGGTGTCTCCCAGAGTTCCTTCTGCAGAGACTCCCGGCAGGAGCGTCCGTCCCTCTGCATGCGGTGCGTTGTCATCCGCACTATGCGTCCTGAATCTTCCAGTGATTTCTGCAGTCGCCTAGTGGGGAGACTCTGTCCGATCTAGCCGACCTCTGAGGGATCGCCCAGCGTCGCCGAATAACAGGCGGCGGCGGCAGGATCAGTCGCCGTTCATGGCCCCCTGCCGACCGAGCCGCGTCTCGCGCCAGCAGCCGCTCTTGCAAGAGCAGGCAATCCGGAGACATCGAGCACACTACTGCAGGGCGTAACGTGAAGATTCCCCGATAGATGCCGTGAACTACACCGGCAATCTAGGCGACGAGCTCCTTGATGAGTTCCCCGCCCGTCTGGCTGAGCTGCTTGTCCCGTCCCTGCGCGAAGTACGTCAGCCTGGCGTCGTCCAGCCCGAGCAGGTGCAGCAGCGTGACATGCATGTCCCGGATCAGGTGGACAACCTCCACCGCAGTGCGCCCGGTCTCGTCGGTAGCGCCGACGATCTCCCCGCGCGAGGCGTCGCCTCCGGCCATCCAGAATCCCATGGCCGGGGCGTTGTGGTCGCGGCCCCACGCCGTGCCGCCGCCGCGAATCCCGTTGTCGGGGGAGCGTCCGAACTCGCCGGCCCACACGACCAGCGTCTCGTCGAGAAGCCCGGTCCGCTTCAGATCCTTCAGCAGGCCGGCGACCGGGCGGTCGATCGAATCGAGCCGCGCTCCGTGCGCCTTCTCGATGTAGTCGTGCGAGTCCCATCCCGACACGATGACTTGGACGAATCGCACGCCTCGCTCCACCAGGCGCCGGGCGAGCAGGCAGCGGCGCGCGATCGAATCGACTTCCGTATTTTCCGAGCCAACCCCGTACAGGCTCTTCGTGCCCTCGGGCTCGGCATCGATGTCGATCGCCTCCGGCATCTCCGCCTGCATGCGGAACGCGAGCTCGTAGCTCTCGACGCGGGCCGACAGCTCCTCGTGGTGCGGATGGCGCGCCTGATGACTCCTGTTGAGCCGGCCCAGGAAGTCCAGCGTCCCCCGCTGCTGCTCGTGCGTCACGTACTCGGGGGGCTCATGTCGAGCACCGGGGCACCCTGGGAGCGGAGAGGCGTCCCTTGGTAGTGCGCGGGGAGGAAGCCGTTGGACCAGTTCCCCGCCCCGCCTTGCGGGTACGCCAGGTCGGGCAGCACGACGAAGCCGGGCAGGTTCTCGTTCTCGGTGCCGAGGCCGTACGTCACCCAGGACCCGATCGCGGGGTCGCCCCCGAAGCGGTTGCCGGTGTTCAGGTGGTACAGCGCCGTCGGATGGTTCACAGAGGTCGCCTGCCGCCCGCGGTAGAAGCAGACGTCATCGACGCAGTCGGCGAAGTGATGCAGCTTCGCGTTGATCTCGATGCCCAGGTTGCCGGCACGCCGGAACTCGAACGGGCTGCGGACGAAGTACCGCTTGCCCGTGTTCATGCTGGCCTCGAACTTGTTCCGCTCCTTGACGAACTCCGTGAGATGGAGCTCCGCGAGCTTGGCCTTGGGGTCGAACGTGTCGATGTGGCTCGGCCCGCCCTCCATCAGCAGGAAGATGCAGTTCTTCGCCTTCACCGGATGATGCCCTCGCTTGGGCGCAAGGACGCCGGCGCGCTCCCCGTGCAGCAAGGCCGAGAGCGCGACGGCCCCCAGCCCCATGCCCGAGTGATACAGCAGTTCCCTGCGGGACGGCGTCGCCGTGAAGACTGGTCGTTTCATGGTCAGTACACGTAGACGAACTCGTTGGGGTTGAAGAGCGCCAGCGCGAAATCCGCCAAGGCGCGGGTCTCCGGCGACGCCTCGCTGGGGTGCGGGTTGTGCTCGTACGGCCCCGCGTAGGCCGGCTGGACGAACTCGAAGCGCTCTCCGGTCAACTCGCTCGTGATGTGATGCACCACGTCGTCCGGAAGGCTCCTAGCCCGGAGGGACCGGACTATGGCCCTCCGGGCTACTCATGAATTATCCGGCTAGAAGGCTACTACGACCTTCCCTACGACGCAGCCTCGATGCACGAATGCGTGTTCAGCGACTCGCGACAGGCGAAACGCGGGGTTCGGACCGGCGACATCGCCAAGCGCCTGATCGACTACGGCTTCCATCCGTATACGGTGAGCTTTCCGCTGATCGTCCGAGGCGCGTTGATGATCGAACCGACCGAGACAGAGAGCAAGCAGGAACTGGACGAGTTCATCGCGGCCATGAGGCAAATCGCCGAGGAGGTCGAAACGGATCCGGATCTGGTCCGCAGGGCTCCGACGACGACTCGCACGAATCGCGTGGACGAGACGCGGGCGGCAAGAAGGCCGATCCTCACCTGGCAGGCTAAAGACTGATTGTTATGGGAATTATATATCTGAGTGCCGACGACGCCATGTCCGACGAGAACTGCTCTGAGCAGGGAGGTCGGTGTCGAGCTGGGGTCATTCGAGTGCGGCCGCGGCAGGCACGGAGGGGTGGGATCGTATCTGAATCGAGCCTGCCAGCGGATTGGACGAGGAACGGACTAGAGAGGCCACCTCGCATGCCCCGGTGGAACCCGGTTGGCGGTGGCAGGGCACCCCTTGCAAGCCGCTTGCAGGCCCTGCGAGGGCCGAAGACAGCGGATCCCCGGCGCTCGACGGCCTGCATGGACGGTCCGGGCCGGACCGGGGTCGCACCGGGGCATGCCGGATCCGGTGCGACCCTCGCACCGAGCGTGAAGCGCACCGAGCGTGAAGCGCGCGCCCGCAGCGGGCTGCCGCGCTCAGCGCGGCGGGCTCCGCTCAGGCCGCGACCGCGGCCTTGCCGGTCAGCTGCCGGCAGGTCAGCGTCCGGCCGACCAGGCCCCGCGCCATGCGCCGCATCTGTTCCGCCGTGTCGCAGTCGCGGTCGTTGCGCCGTCCCGCGAACTCCGTCAGGTAGCGGCCGAGATGACGGACGCTCATCCGGTGATAGGTGCCGTACAGGCCGCGCTTGAACAGGGACCCAAACGATTCGATGCCGTTCGTATGCGCTGCCCCGCGCACGTACTCGCCGCCGGAGTGCCTGACGGCTTCGTGCGCGAACTCCGCCATGCCGGCGCAGGCCGCCGCCTCGTCGGAGCGGAGCTGCGCCCCCGGCGCGACGCGGGCGCGCACGAAGCCCTGCAGGTCGCCCTCGGCGGTGCCCGGCAGCGGCCGCGCGGCCACTGCGTTCGTGGCGCGGTCCCGCGCCCCCGCCACGGGCGTCTTGCCGACGGGCCCGCGCCCGGCACGGGCCTTCTTGCTCTCGTGCTTGTTGCGCTCCTTGCCGCCGACGCAGGTCTCGTCCACCTCCACCGGGCCGGCGAACAGGCCCCGATCCCGCTCCCAGCAGGCGCGGATGCGGTGCGCCAGGTGCCAGGCCGACTTCCGGCTGATTCCCGGGTCGCGGTGCAGCTTCATGCTCGAGACGCCCTTGATGCCGGTGGTCAGCAGGAACAGGGCGACGGCCCGGGTGCGGTAGCCGAGCTTGGTGTCGGCCGTCACGCTGCCGGTGCGCACCGAAAAGCGCTTGCCGCAGCCGCGGCAACGGTACGGCATCGAAGGGTGGGCCGCGTCGGACTGCACGCTGGAGCCGCGGCAGCGGGGGCACGCGGGACCGTCCGGCCAGCGCATGGAGGCGAACCACTTTTCCGCGGATTCGTCATCGGGGAACATGGCGATCACTTCCATCAATGTGATGCCTTTACGGAACCACTTTCCGGGACCTGGTTTCTTCATTTACGGTATCCCCTACTGGAACTATTCTACCAAGAAACACCACAGAATGTCAACGGAAAGTCGGAAGAAATATGAAATCTTATAATGGCTTGATAATTTGCCTACTTGATTCCCTCAGCACTCAGATATATAATTCCCATTGTTATCGGGATCCTGTCCGCGATCCAGCGATGCTCTCGTTCGGGCAGGCCACGCCCCGCCGGAAGAGCGCAGTCAGTCTTGGTCTGGTACGGCGACAGGCATGCATGCGACAGGACTCCGCCCGAGTCTTAGCCTGAGGGCGCGGTTACCTGAGCCGACAAGGCGCTGGCTGGTTGTGGCGTAGCTGGCATTCGCGGCGCAGGTGCCCCCCGATGCCTACTACCAACCCTCCTTCGCCCCCGCAATCGACCGACGATCGGGCGGTCTTCAAGGCATGGCGCGAGGGGAGAACGCCCGAGGACACCGCGTATACTGCGACCCAGAGGATTCGCGACATGGCTGCCGGCTACACCATTTCCCGCCTCGAAGCCATGCTGGCCGCGCAGAACGCCAAGCTCGACGCACAGGATTCCAAGCTGCGGATGCTGATGTGGATGATCGGTGCCGCCGTCGCAGTGATCGGCATCCTCATCCGGCTACTTGGCTAGCGGAAGACGCAGCGCGCTCGGAACGCCCCGCAGCCGCTTCCAGGTTTCGTTCCAGCGTAGCCGGGGGCGCTGCCGCGCCCCCGGACCTTCCGGTTGGAAGACGGATGGAAAGCACCCGCCTGAAGCGAAGCGCTGATCTAGGCTCCGATGCGGAAGGGAGCATGGGTGCGCGTGACGGCGACGACCGTGGGCCGGTTGACCACCGGTCCGCCGAATGTCGAGACCCTCTCCTCGCGGGTTCCGCCCTCGCCGGGGTGCTGGATCGACACGAGCATCAGGTCCTGCGCGGAGTTCATGATGACCGAGGCGCATTCGGCACCGACGACTCCGCTGAAGATCTGGCGGTTGTAGCCCCTCTCGGGACCCTCCGTCGGCACGAAGAAGATACCGTCGTTGATGCCGATCCGCCGCGGCTGCCCGTCGGTGGCAATGAGCAGGTTGCCGTTGTGGTCGAACGCGAGGTTGTCCGGGTTCGCGATCTTGCTCACGCGGCTGGCGTCGAATCCCGCGAAGTACGTTCCCTGCGACTCGTCGGCGGGATCGCCGCAGAGCATGAAGATGTTCCACGAGAAACTCGTCGCGCCGTTGTCTCCGCCGGCCTCCTCGATCTCGACGATGTGGCCCATGGGATTGGGAGCGCGCGGGTTGGCGCCATTCTCGTTGCCGGCCTCGCGCCGCGTGTTGTTGGTGAGCGCCACGTACACCTTCCCCGTGACGGGATTGATGTCGATGTCTTCCGGCCGGTCCATCTGTGTCGCTCCCAGCAGGTCGGCCGCCTGGCGCGGGAACAGAAGCACGTCGGCCTGACTAGTGAAGCCGTTGGTGGCGTTCAGCGGGCCGTTCTCGTACGTAAGCGGCATCCACTCGCCGCGGCCGTCGTCGTGGAACTTGGCGACGTAGAGCGTGCCGCTGTCGAGGAGCGACTTGGCTCCCTCGCGGTCGCTCTCGTCGTAGGCACAGTCGGAGACAAACTTGTAGACGTACTCGAAACGGGCGTCGTCGCCTGAGTAGACAACCGCGTTGCGGTTCGCGGACAGGGTCGTCGCCGCTGCCTCGTGCTTGAAGCGACCGATCGCAGTCCGCTTGCGGGGCGTCCAGTGCGGCTGGTACGGATCGATCTCGACCACCCAGCCAAACTTGTTGATCTCGTTGGGCTCGCGATTCAAGTCGAAGCGCCGCTGGAACCGCCACCAAGGGCGGCGGCCACCCTCTTCGCGCACGCCGAAGCGGTCGTTGGCCGTCCTGGCCAGCTCGTGCGTCACGGCGCCGTTGTTCGCGAAGTACTGGTCGAAATTCTCCTCGGCGGTGAGGTACGTGCCCCACGGCGTGACGCCGCCGCCGCAGTTATTGAACGTGCCGTTGACGGTCGTGCCGGTAGGATCGGATGCTGTCGCCAGCAACGGATTGCCAGCCACCGGCCCCGAAATCGCGATCGGCGTCTCGCCGTGGATGCGCCGGTTGCACGCGCTGCCGCGGTACATGCGATACCTATGAGCGTCCCCCGTCCGATCCGCGGTCGTCAGGAACATCGAGACGCCGTGCGCGGCGATCTCGTAGTCGACCTGCCGCTTGTCGGTAGTCTCCGCCGAGTAGTTGGGGAACATCAGGTCCGGATTCGTGTACTCGTGGTTCACGCCCACGATGCCGCTGCCGTGGATGTGGTCGAACCACGCCACGAAGTCGCAGTTGTATCCGACCTGCTGGCGCTGGGCGGCGGGGTCGAGGTTGTTCGGGTCGAACTCCGGCGCTTCGCGGGTCAGCGGCTGGCCCCAAGCGGCCAACGGCGCCCACGTGTATCCCTCCGGCACGCCGATCTCGTCGTCCGGGCTGCCGGCGATCGGAGAGAAGGTGAGTTGGCATCCGGGCTGCTGGCCCTTCAGGTTCGAGAGCGCGCCCAAGGTGAATAGCGGGGCGAGCGCTCCGCCCTTGAGAAGGGAGCGCCGCTGGATCCGGCGCGAGAGCACCTCGTCGAACGTGTCGCTGCACGCCCGCCTCGGCTCGCTGCCCTCGAATCCAACATCCCCCGAGAGAAAGAGTCGCTTGTCTGTCATTGAGTCTCCTTTGGATCGCCACTTCCTCGGTCGGAAGCGCGAATCTGATCGTCTCGACTCGATATGACTGCCGCGTTACCCTTGGCTTACGGCGCGGTTACTTCTCCGTTACTTCTCCGTGACGCTAACGAGCGAGGCCAGCCCCGCCCCGCAACCTGTGGTCGACAAATCCCGGGGCGATCTGGGTCGCACGGTGCCAATCGGAGGCCCTCAGTGCGCGCTAAGTCCTTTGCTTGCAGTGCCGAAAGGGCTCGCGTTGCGGCTTTTCGCACGACGCTATGGAAGGCCTGGTTGGCGGAGCCCCTCCAACCGTGCGCCTCTGGACGAGGCATAGGGGGCATCCGCCAGACCAATGCCCGCTCGAAGGTAGCCAGGCCGGGCCCCGCCCTCCGCACGTGCCAGTCCGGGCGCGGCGGCGACCGCGTTCTCCAAGTCACGCTTCTCCACTCCGGCATCGACTTCGCCTTGCAGCGCAAGCGGCGGCCTGACCGAGGGATGGTCGTCGGACAACTAGAGAACATCGCGAACACCGTCTTTTTGCTGACCAGGGATTGCTCCGCACCTCTCCTGGACGCACCGCTCCCGCAATTCAGGAAGCAAGTGGAAGTCGCACGACACGGCCAACGCCTGATCCTCGACAATTCTGTCCTCCATGCGTGGTCTCCGGCGTGCCTTTCGAACGATTGCGTCCGGACCGCTTTGCGAATGCCGCTGCGACTTCACGCTCGCGGACGCGCTCTTGAGTCTCTCCCTCCACTCTGGCCGCTCTCCGGCTGCAGCCCACTCTCCGCCAACCGGCGGTCAGCATGTCTTCATACCAGGCCATTTAGCTCAACACGAAGGACCGGCGGTTCGCGCCTCCCTCCCCTTGCGCGTGGATCGCGGTCCGGAGGTTGCGAAGGTCGTCCGGCATGAGGGGCGCACGCCACTCCAAGGACCGGTCGTGACCGTGCGGTCAGGCAGGAGCTATGAGGTGGTAAACGACGGCGGTGGGCAGGGATCTATACGGACATGCCGCAGCGGTAGCGATTGGCTTGCGGAATCGACCGGCAGCGGCGGCGAGACCTTCTCGTCTCAACATTCAACTGTCCGCCTCCTGATCCATTGGGGCGGAGTCCCATGCCTGGAGGGCCTGCCAGCGATGCGGGTATCGAGCGCTGCAGTCGACCACTCTTGGCTGCGCTGTCCCGCTCAGGGCGCGGCGAACTGGCGCGCATGATCTGCCAGCTCCGGGGCTGGCGCGCGCAGTTCAGTCACCGGCCGCAACAGCTCCTGGAGCGTTCGGGGATCCTAGTTCTGCCTGCGGGCCGCAATACGGCCAAGTCTCCTGGGATTGTGCGATTCTTCCAACCGAGCGACTAAATGGGAGCCCGGTCGCGATCGCGGTGAGTCCATTCGATGGATGCTGCCTGATTTCTTTCGGCCCGGCCATCCACGTATACCAGTAGCGGCGCCGACACCCAGGGTCGCGCCAAGACCCTCCGCACGGCCATGACGTCCATGGTCGCTGCACCCAGGCACGCCCTTGGGGATCGAGTCCCGGTCGAAGCACCAGATTCAGGCTGGTTTCGCACAGGACAGCGCTGCGAGGGGAGGACTGGGCCGCCCCTGCTACAGTCGCGTCAGGTTTGAAGACCCGAGGCTGGGAGCATGTCGTCGATTGCGAGTCGCGCTGAGCCGGTCGCGATTGCGAGACCGCGTCCGACGGAGGTCGAGTATCCCGAATACGCGCCGAATGTGCCGGAAACTGAGTACCAGCATCGAGTCATCCACTACGTGGAACAGGCGCTCGCCGTGCATTTCCGCGGCCGGCAGGACTCTCACTGGGGCGGCGACCTGCTGATGTTCTACCGCGAAGGCGACAACAAGACGAGCGTGGACCCGGACATCTTCGTGACACTCGGCATGGACCGCGGGGTGCGCAGGCACTACTTGGTGTGGGAGGAGGGGCCGCCGGACTTCGTGCTGGACGTGCTGTCGGACGCTACCGCGAAAGAAGACCGACGCGAGAAGCTCCGCATCTACCGCGAGATCGGCGTGAGCGAGTACCGGCGGTTCGAAGCGCGCGAGCGGCACAGCCGGCAGCGCCTAGCGGGGAACGTTCGGGGCGGCGGAGGCTGGCTGCCGGTGGAGGTCGGACCGGAAGGAAGGGTCGCGCGCAGCGAGGCACTGGGGCTGGATCTGCGGGAGGATGGCAACTGGCTCTGGCTCCGCGATCCGCGGACCGGGCCGGACATTCCAACACCGGAGGGCAACGAGGGTTTGCGCCGACTAGCGGAGGCGGAGCGAGACGAGCACGTGCGTGCGCGACAAGCGGCGGAGGCGGAGCTGGCTCGACTCCGTGCGTTGCTTGCATCACGGCAGGATCTGTAGCGTACTAGTTGACGGATGGGATGTGTCTCGTTGACGGCTGGCGCAAGGTACCGGCTGAGATGGGGGCAGGAAGCGTTTGTCGCATGGAGAGCGAACTCGCAGAGGCTCCGCACGGGCCGCCGTGGTCGTAAACTGTGCTCGCGAGGCTCAAACGGGCGATGGCAGGATGGGCGAGCCGCCTCCGTCCCGGTCAGGTCAATCCGGCGTGGACTGTGATCGACGGGCACGCGATCTGGCTGCAGCTTCAGCGGCCGCACCTAAACTGCGAGACGGAGTCGGCGAGGCGCGCCCCCCACGGAGGAAAGGCTGCCACAGGACGACGTCATCCTTCACCCTGCAACATGGCGGCCGGCTTCTTCCCTCGAGCGAAGTCGCGGTCGATCGCGAGAATCGACTGCGGAACAGGGACTTGATTGGATGAGGCACTCCGGCTGGAAGACACCAAGCAGAAGGTGCTCGAAACAAGAGCGATGCTAGACCGAATCGTCATCGACGAGCAAGGCTTGGCGCTGCGCGAGGCGGTTATTTCCAAGGTCCATAAGTCCAGCCAGTGTATCCTGATCGAATCCGAGGCTTGATCGAAGTCCACGTGGGGGAAAAGATCCAAGTCGTCGAGCGGGAACCCGATTCCGAACTTCGGGACACTGAAACCGTGCCCCCGACAAGAGACGGTGACATCAAGGGCTTCTTGAACCGGGAGGTCATCCCCCGCGCACCGGACTCGTGGTATCGGCCCGACACCGTGAAGATTGGTTACGAGATCAGTTTCACGCCGTGCCTCCACAAGCCAAATCCAGTGGAACGCTGGCCGAGATCCGGGCAGACATCCTCTGTCTAGAGGGAGAGACGCGGGGGCTACTGGGCGAGATTCGGCCCGGCTAGGCGAAATCCACCGGATCGACGTCGATCACCAGAGCCGTGGCAGGCCATTTCCGCTCCTCCGCGAATCGCAGGGCTCGCGCCAGGAACGAGGCGACCGCGGCGCGGCTCAGCGACTTGATCAGGAACTGGAAGCGATAGTCCTTCCTCAGCTTGACTAGCGGAGCGGACGCCGGGCCCGTCACGCGCAGGCCGTCGGGCGGGGAATGCAAGTGCTCGGCCAGGTCGCGGCTCAGGTCGGCCGCCTCCGAGAGATCCGCGCTGCGCACCACGATGGTGGCCATGGAGGTGAACGGCGGGTACCACAGGGCCTTGCGGAACCCGGTCTCGCGCCGATAGAAGGCCTCGTAGTCCTGCGTGGCGGCCAAGTCGATCGCGTAGTGATCCGGATTCATCGTCTGAATCAGCACCTGCCCGGGCTTCTCCCCGCGGCCCGCCCGCCCGGCGACCTGCGTAAGCAACTGGAACGAGCGCTCGGCCGCGCGGAAGTCCGGCCGTCCGAGGCCGACATCCGCGTCCACGACGCAGACCAGCGTCACGTTGGGAATGTCGTGCCCCTTGGCGATCATCTGCGTTCCCACCAGCAGGCGGGAATGCCCGCGGCGGAAGCCGTCCAGGATCGTCTCGTACGAGTCGCGACCGCGAACGGTGTCGCGGTCCAGCCTCGCGATGCTGGCGTCCGGGAAGTGCCGCGCCAGCTCGTCCTCGACCCGCTCCGAGCCGCTTCCTTGGAATTGCAGGAACTCGCGGCCGCACGAGCCGCACATCTCCGGCACGGGCGCGGAGTGGTCGCAGTAGTGGCACAGCAGCGAGCTCTCCCGCTTGTGGAATGTCAGGGTCACCGAGCAGTTCGGGCATTCCGCCCGCTGGCCGCAGGACCGGCACAGCAGGTGGGTCGAGTAGCCGCGTCGATTGAGCAGGATCATGCACTGCTCGCCCCTCTCCATGCAGGCGCGGACCGCCGCGACCAACGCACGCGAGAAGAGCAGGCCGCGCCCCGTCTCCTCGAATTCGCGCCGCATGTCGACTTTCTGCACGGCGGGAAGGGGCCTCTCCATGATCCGCGACTCCATGCGTAGCAGGGTGTACTTGCCTGTCTCGGCGTTGAAGCGCGACTCGATGCCGGGCGTGGCCGATCCGACCACGGCCGGAGCGCTCGAACGGCGCGCGCGGACGAGCGCGACGTCCCGGCCGTTGTAGCGGGGAGTGTCGGCCTGCTTGTAGCTGGCGTCGTGCTCCTCGTCCACGATTACCAGGCCCAGGTCCCGGAGGGGCGCGAACACCGCGCTCCGCGTGCCCAGCACCACGCGGGCCTCGCCTGCCTGGATCCGATGCCACTGGTCGGCTCGCTGGGCGTCACTCAGCGCGCTGTGCAGGACCGCAGCCCGGTCGCCGAAGCGTCCGAACACCGCGGATGCCAGCGCGGGAGTCAGCGCGATCTCGGGTACCATCAGCAGGGCGGACCGGCCGTGGGCCAAAGTCTCCGCGATCGCGCGCAGGTACACCTCGGTCTTGCCCGACCCGGTCACGCCGTGCAGCAGAAAGGCTTCGAACCGAGGCTCCCTGACGGCCGCGGAGATAGCGCCGAACGCCTCGCGCTGGGCACGGTTCAACTCGAAACCCGGCGCCCGACCGACCGCCGCGGCCCCGGGCCGCACGGCCGCCAGGCGCACCGCGCCGGCCTTCGCCAGGCTGCGGGCCACCGCGATCGCGTCGCTTCGTTCCACCGCGAGCGCGCGGACGTCATGCCGACCGGGCCGGTGCCGCAGGTAATCGAGCAGCCAGCGCTCCCCGGCTGCCGGCTTGGAGGGGACGCTGGCGGGATCGCCGAGCTCGACGGTCAGCACGACATCCCGAGCCAAGGTGGGATCGCGACGCTCCACGACGCGCTCGACGCGCACGAGGCCGCGCTGGCGCAGCCAGCGGACGGCCTCCGCTCCCCCGGGGTGCTTGGCCGCCAGGTAGCGGCAGGTGAGCGGCCGCCGGCGCAACGACGCCATGATCTCCGCAGCGACGCCGATCGAGAGAAACTGGCCGTCGGCCTCGGCCTGCCCTGCCGGCGTGAGCGAGACAACCTCCTTGCGACGCGTCTCGCCCCGCAGGGGCATCATCGACTTGACGACTTCGCCGATGGGCGCGCAGTAGTACCGCGCGATCCACCGGCCCAACTCGAGGAGATCGGCGCCCAGGGCGGGCCGCTCGTCCAGCAGATCCTTGAGCGGCAGCGTCTCGTGATCCGGCTTGGCGCAGTGCGTATCGAGGACCACCCCCACTACCGTGCGTCGCCCGAAGGGCGCCACCACCCGGCACCCGACTTGCACGAGACCGCGCGCGAAAGCGGGCACCTCGTAGGTGAACAGCCTGTCGAGCGGCACGGGAAGCGCCGCTTCGCAATACTCCGGCCGGTCGCTGCGGGACAGCTCCGAATCCATCAATCGAGGTAGGGGTCCACCAGCTCCGTCCAAATCGCGTAACCGGCATCGTTGAGATGCAGCTCGTCGTCCACGAACAGGTCGGGACGGGGCCTGCCGTCCGGCCCGAGAAGGGGCGAGCCCGAGTCGATGTATTCCAGCAAGGGATCCGCCTCGGCGAGGGACTGGATCCTAGCGTTCGCGTCGCGCGCCTGCCCGATCAGGTGCCAGCGCCGGATGCTCGGCTTGATGGCGACGAATACGATCCTGGTCTCGGGCAGTGCCGCCCGGACCCTTGCGACGAGCTCGCGGAACTCGCGCTCGACCGTCTCGGGGCTCTTGCCGCTTCCGATGTCGTTGTCACCCTCGTACAGGAAGATCGTCCTCGGCTTGAGAGGCAGCACGATGCGATCGAGGTACCGCAGGGCGTCCGCCATCTGCGACCCTCCGAAGCCGCGGTTGATCAGGCCCTTGCCCGGAAAGGACTTCTCCAGATCCCAGCGCCGGAAGCTCGAGCTCCCGAGAAACACGATGCCGCCCTCGGGCGGACGGCTCGCCCGGTCGTTTTCCTCGAAGGCCCGGACCGCCTGCTCCCACCGGTCCGGGCGCTGCTGCCCCGTCGCCGGAAAGAGAATCCACAGGGCGGCGAGCACTGCTGCGAGAACGCGCCCGCGAGCATTCAAGCGGCACTTCATCGCTTCATTCCAGCATAGTGCGACGCTCGAGGACCGACCAAGGCACGCGGCAGTCGTGCTACAACGAGGTCAGCTCAATGAAGTCAGGCCCAGCACGCAAGGTGTGGCTCGCCGCGGGCGCTTCGCTGGCGGTCTCGGGGGGCTTCGCGATCGTCATTTCCCTGCCCGACGGGGGCTTGGTCCTGTGGGCGGGCGTCGGAATGGTAGCGGTCGGATCGCTCGCGCTGCGATTCGGCTTGGACCGGCCCGAAGCGGACGGGGCCGCGACGGAAGCGGTCGCGCCGCGGGCGGGCGCCCGGGCCGATCTCGAACCGGAGCTGCGCGAGTCTCCCCCCAGGCGCGTCGCGATGACCGCCCGCGGCAAGACCGTGGTCTCTGCCTGGATGCTGGCGCTGGCGACATTCGGAACGCTCGCCCACCAGCACTTCGCGCAGATCCCGCCCCCGCCGTCCGAGCGCCTGCTCCGGCAGGTCGGCTTGAGGTCGGAGGCGACGATTCACTCCCGGGAGATCAGGCACTTCGAGGGCGAGCGGAAGCTCTACTTCATCGGCTACAGCTTCGTTACCGCATCCGGCGCCCCGGTACGCATCAGCCGGAGCGTTCCGCCGGGCGCCTACAAGAGCCTGCGCGACGGGACTTCCACCGAGGTCGTCTACCTTCGGGAGAATCCGAGCAACCACTACCTGCCCGAGTTGACATCTCCCGTCTCGACGCGGGTCGTCTTCTTCGCCGGCGGGCTGCTGCTCGCGGCAGCCGGCTTCGCCGAAGCGCAGAGGCGCCTGCACAGGCGCCTGGCGACCTCGGGGGCTGCGGTCCGGGGCCTCACCGCCGACGTCCGGCGCAAGGGCGGCGTGCGCGCGTTTCTCGTTCGCTACGAAGTCGGCGGCCAGCGCCGCTCCGTGAAAGCCCGGGAGCGCAATCCAAACCTGCGCAGCGGCCAGCTCGCGACGGTGCTGTACGACCCGGCCGCGCCCGGCCGCGCTGTCGTCTACCGTCTCGCGCTGTACCGCGCACAAGCGTAGGCCGGCGGTTCAGCGCTCCGGGTCGGCCAATCCGGAAAACTCCAATGTTACGTCCACCAAGCCCTTGGTGTCATCCGTCTCGACACTCCATGAGGTGCGCTTGAGATTCTCGAACATCTCGTCCGCCTTGACCCGGTCGAGGAAGTAGGCGGGATAACGCACGTCGAACAGGTCGCCGGACTGCATCCCCCAGCGCTTGCGCACGGCCGGCTCGGAGAGGATGTCGAGGCCCTCGATGATCAGACGGGAAAACGTGTACTGGATGCCGGGTGCGATCTGGATGTCGAGATCAACGCGGCGCCGCTCGTCGTCGACTCGCTCCGCGAAGGTCGCTTGGGCCTTCATGAAGCCCTGCCTCTTCATGCCCTCGCTGATCGCGGCCATTGTCTCGTAGGCGGCCTTGATGTTGGCGACCGCGCCCGACGCGATCCAGTTCACCTTCTTCAAGCTGTCCGGGGCGACCGGCAAGGGATCCGGCCAGTTGATCTCGCCGAACAGATAGACCTCGCCCTGCTCCACGCGGACGTCGACCAGCAGCCCCTCCGAGTCCGGGTCCGGCGACGCCTCGCAGGGACAGAACTGTACGCCCATGTAGCCGTGCTCGGTGTACAGGGGCCTCGCGTTGTAGTGCAGAAGTTCCCGCAGCCGCGCCTCGGAGTACGGCTCGCCGACTACAACCTGGTTGAACGTCCGCTGGAGTTCCAGCGCGTCGACCTGGCCGGTGTTGCTGAACCGCGCGAAGGCGATGTTGAAGGTCTGCCGCTCGGGCCCGATGACCATCTCGAACCGGCCCGCGCCCGAGGGCACGATGTTGGCGACAACCTCCTCCTCGCCTCCCTGACCCCGCCACCACCCTTGCAGGGCGTTGACCACCATGCGAACCATCGGTCCGCCGCCGGGGACGATGCCGGTGTACAGAGGGAGACTCCCTCGCAGCAAGTCCTCGAGCGCCGCCGCAGGACTGCCGAAGCCGTCGAACCGTACGGGGAAGAGCTCGGGCACCTCTCGCACGGCGATCGTGAGCCGGTAGCCGTCGCCGTGCGGCTCGAACCGGTAGCGTAGGCTCTCGAAGACGCCCGTCTCGTTGAGCTTCCGCAGCGCGGCGTCGAAGTCGCGCTTGCGCACGGGCTGCCCGATTTCCAAGCCGGTGACGGCCGCCAGATCGCCGTCCTCGAAGCTGGGGCTTCCCTCGAAGTCGATCTCCCGCAGGGGAAAGGCGTCCTCGCCAAGCGCGACCCCAGCGCACGGGAGCGACAGCAGGAGCAGCCGCGCGGCAAGCGACCACGGATGACGGAAGGGCCTCAACGGTGCCTCTCCGTGTTGGACAGGCCGCGGGCGAACCGCGTTACGCGTAGATCTCCTCGATCTCGCGGGCGTACTTCTTGTCCACCTCGCGTCGACGGACCTTCATGGTGGGCGTGAGCTCCCCGCCGTCGATCGAAAACTCGGTCGGCAGCAGCGCCACCTTCTTGATCCGCTCGTAGTTCGCCATGTCGGAGCAGAGGCCCTCGACCTCCGACATGACCCGCTCGCGTACCTTCCGGTCGGCGCACAAGTCCCGGTTGCCAGCGAAGTCGATGCCTGCCGACTCGGCCCACGCCCCGAGCGCGGCGAAGTCGGGCACGACGAGCGCGCTCGGGAAGTTGCGCCGGTCCGCGATCACGACCGCCGTCTCGATCAGCGGACTGCTCTTGAGCAGGTTCTCGATCGGCGCGGGCACGACATACTTGCCGCCCGAAGTCTTGAACAGGTCCTTCTTGCGGTCGGTGATCGAGAGGTAGCCCTCGTCGTCGAGCTCCCCGATATCGCCGGTGCGGAACCACTCGCCGTCCATGACCTCCTTGGTCTGCTCCTCCATCTTGTAGTAGCCCTGCATGATGTTGGGGCCGCGGACTAGGATCTCGCCGTCGTCGGCGATCTGGACCTTGACGTTCGGGATGAGCTTGCCGACCGTCCCGAACTTGAAGGCCGCCTGGGTGTTGATGGTCACCAGCGGCGAGGTCTCGGTCAGGCCGTAGCCCTCGTAGATCGGCAGGCCGAGCGCGTAGAAGAACTCCGCGAGGTGCCTCGCGAGCGGGGCCGCGCCCGAGACGAACATCCGAATCCGCCCCCCGAGCCGGCCGCGGAGCTTCTGGAAAACCAGCTTCTCGGCCAAGGCGTGCTTGGTGCTCAGCGGGAACGGCAGGGGCTGGCCAGCCACCCGGTACGGCGTGGCCGCCTTGCCGACCCCGACGGCCCAGTGGAAGATCTTGCGCCGGACCGCAGGCGCCGCGGCCATCGCCGCCATGACCTTGCCGTAGACCTTCTCGAAGAATCGCGGCACGCCGACCGCCACGGTGGGCCGGACCTCGTTCATGTTCACCGGCACGGCTTCGATCGACTCGGCGTAGGCGACCGTGGCGCCGGACCTGTAGTAGACGTAGTCGGCTAGGCGCTCGGCCACGTGGCACAGCGGCAGGAACGATAGAGCGGTGTCCTCGGGCCCCATCTCGAGCGTGGAGTCCCGGATATTGGTCGACAGGTTGCTGTGGGACAGCATCACGCCCTTGGGCACGCCAGTCGTGCCCGACGTGTAGATGATGCTCGCAAGGTCCGCCGGCGTCACGGAATCGGCGGCCTCGTCGAAGCTGGCCCGTCCCGCGGCGTCGGGACTGCCCTCCCCGATGAGCGTAGCGAGGACCGTCACGCCCGCGCGCTCGACCGCATCGAAGGAAACGACGGTACCGAGATCCGGCAGATGGTCCCGCACCTCGAGAATCTTGTCGACCTGATCGAGGGTCGAGCAGAAGATCGCCTTGGAGTCCGAGTGGTCCAGCAGGTAGCGCACCTGCTCGGCCTGTAAGGTCGGGTAGATCGGCACGCTGACGATGCCCGCCGTCATCATCGCGAAGTCGGCGACGGCCCACTCCCAGCGATTCTCCGACAGCAGGGCAACCTTGTCGCCGTGTCCCAGGCCGGCGCTCCGCAGGGCCAGGTGAAGGTTGACCACGCGCCGCTCCAGCTCCGCCGAGGAGATCGGCTGGTAGGAACCGGACTCCTTCGTGAGGATCGCCGCAGCCTTGCCGTGGGCGACAGTAACCTTGAAGAGACTCGAGAGTGTAAGCGCGTCCGCCATGGAGAACTCGTTCGGAACCCGCACGATGGTAGCATGCTGCCGTGCGCCGGCAGTTCGGCGCGAGGGACCGCAGGGGCGCCCCATGGCAAGGGCTTGTGAGACTGCCTACCTGGCGGCGGTCGCCGAACAGCTGGGCCTCGGAATCCCGCTGGAGGAGGTCGAACGCCTGGCCCCGGTGCTCTCGACGCTGCTGGCCGAGTGCAGAGCCCTCTACGGCGAGGGGCTCTGGCTAGTCGATCCGGTCGGCGCGTTCCGCCCGGAGACGCGGGTTGCCGCGGACGAGCGCTAGCCTCGGCCGCGCTGGCGCTCGGGCGCGCCGGCGACGAGCCGCAGCGCGAGGTCCGACGCCCCGTGCGGGGCGATGCGCAGCGGCACGGCAAGAGCCTCGCGATGGATCAGGCAGGCACCCGAGCGTTCGAGGCCGCAATAGTAGACCACCGCTTCGACCTGCAGATCGGAGCCGGAATCGACCTCGACGGTCAAGACGGCCGTCCCGTCTCGCAGGACGGCAGGAAACGCACGGCCGCCGACCCGCGCGGTGACGCCCGACCGGGCTCCGGGCATGTAGGCGTGGCCGCTCGGCAGCTCGCACCGCACCGCCAAGCGCAGGGCTCCGGCGCGAACGGTCCGCTCCCGCAGCTCGCGAACCTGGCCCGCCGGCGGCGCGAGCCGGGCCAGTTCGCGCAGCGTCCAGCTCGACACCGCCCCGGACGCTAGGTCGACCTCGCGGATCGCGTGATTGTTGGTGTCCGCGACGTACAGGCTGCCATCGGCCGCCGTCAGGCCGGCTGGCTCGTCGAATCGCGCCTCGCCCGGCGGACCGTCGCGAAAGCCCGCTTCGCCGCTGCCGGCCATCGTGCGAGCCCGCAGCCCCGGCAGCTCGATGGCCTTCACCTTGTGGTTGTAGGTGTCGGCGACATGCAGTGCGCCACTCGCCCACGCGATGCCCATCGGATGCTGCAGCCGGACCGCCTGGCTCTGCCCGTCGACGTCGCCGAAATCGAACAGGCCCCTGCCGACGACCGTCCGCACGTGCCCGCCGCGCGGGTCCAGCGACACGGCTCGGACGGAACTCACCTCGCTGTCGGCGACGAACAGATGCTCCCCGTCACTGGTCAGCCCGGTCGGCTGCGCGAGGGACGCAGCCAGCAGCGGCCCGTCCGTGTGGTCCTCGCGCCCGTCGCCCGCGTGGGCCGCGATGTACCCGCCTTCCATGTCGATTCCGTAGATCTGGTGGCTGCCGGCCATGGCGACAAAGAGCACACCGTGCGCGAACTCGAGGTCCCATGGGGAATTGAGCCGCCGGCCGGCCAGCGGGCCCGGCGAGCCGTCGCGCCCTTCGTCCTGCCGACCGTCCCCGACGACCGTTGACACGCGCCTCGCGCTGAGATCGACCGCGCGCACGGCATGATTGCCCGTGTCCGCGACGAACAGCGTTTGCCCCGCCAAGGCCATGCCCTGAGGACTGGTGAACCTAGCTGCATCGGGCGTACCGTCAGCCAAGCCAGCCTCCCCGCTTCCGAATACGTCCAGCACCGAGCGGTCGTCAAGGGACGCGACGACGATCCGGTGGTGGTTGGTATCGGCGATGAACAGCCTGCGGCCGTCCGAGTCGGCCAGCACCTTCCCCGGGAACGCGAGAACCGACGGAGGGGCGGCCGACGCCCCGGCCGACACCTCCGAGGGCCCGCGGCGCAAGTCCCCTTCCGCCTCGTAATGCTGGATCAATTGGACGAGGACGCGATCGAACAGGTCGAAGATGCCCTCCCCGGAATGCGTGCCGAAAACCTTCCCGCGCGGGTCGATCAGGATGAAACTCGGCCAGGCGCGCACGGCGTATTCCTGCCACACGCGCATCTCGCGGTCGTTGACCACGGGATGCTCGATGCCGTTGCGCAGAACCGCCTGGCGGACGCTCGCGGTGCTCTTCTCGCCGTCGAACTTCGCCGAGTGGACCCCGATCACGACAAGTTCGTCCCGGTACTTGCGCTCGAGACGCTTGAGGTCCTCCAGCGCGTGCATGCAGTTGATGCAGCAGTGCGTCCAGAAGTCCAGCAGCACGACCTTGCCCCGCAGCTGGCGGATCGATATCGGCGCCGAGGTATTGAGCCAGTCCAGCCCCGCGGGGAAGTCCGGAGCGCTGACCGTGCCCGGCCGGACGACGTTCGGGATGCTGCGGCCCGCAGGATCAGCCATGAGCTCATCATGGCAGAGGCCGGGGTCCCGGATGGCCGGTCGACCGTGCAAGAATGTTGGGCTGGTCGGCGCTCGGAGAGGCGACCGGCCGCGTTCGCGGCGCCGGGCCCGCCGCCTGTCCGTGCATGGCCACTGCCGGTGAAACCAAGCGGGTGTGCCTCTGGTCAGGCCCTCGGAACGTCTCGACCGCCCTGATGTATTCGTTCGCGCAGCGCACAGACACCGAGGTCGTAGACGAGCCCCTGTACGCCCATTTCCTGCGCGTGTCGGGCGCACGGCACCCGCTGCGCGAGCTCTGCCTGGCGGCTCAGGACCAAGACGGCGGGCGCGTGGTGGAAGAGGTGATTCTCGGACCCGCCCGCAAGCCCGTCGTGTTCTTCAAGCAGATGGCGCACCATCTGGTCCGTCTCGACCTTGAGTTCATGCGCCAAACGCTGAACGTCTTCCTGACGCGCGATCCGGAGCAGGTGCTCCCCTCGCTGCGGCTTCGAATCGGACTTCCGACGCTGCGCGACACCGGCTTCGCCCGCCAGTGCGAATTGATCGAGCTGCTCGAGAGCTGGGGCCAAGAGCCGCCTGTCGTCGACTCGCGCGACCTGCTGGTCGATCCCGCGGGGACGCTCGGCGCGCTCTGCGGCCGCTTGGGCATCGCTTTCGACCCGGCCATGCTCCGGTGGCCGCAGGGCCCCAAGCCGTGCGACGGGGTCTGGGCCGCTGACTGGTACCGGAACGTGCATCGGACCACTGGCTTCCAGCCTTACCGGCCCAAGGCCGATCCGCTCCCAAGCGAGCTGGCGCCGCTGCTGGCGGAGTGCCGTTCGTTCTACGCGCGTCTCATGCGCCGCGCGATTCGCGCGCGACGGCCGGACGGCCGGGTCTAGCCTGCGGCCGTGCCTTCGCTGAGCGTTGTCATCCCCGCCTACAACGAGGCGCTTCGCCTTCCGGCGACGCTGCGCAGCATCGGGCGCCACCTAGCCGGCGAGCCTCTCGACAGCGCCGAGGTAATCGTGGTCGACGACGGCTCGTCGGACGACACGGGGCGACGCGCCTTGGACGAGACGGCCGAGATCGAACGCGGGAGAGCGACTCTGCGCGTTCTCACGAACGAGCGCAATCGCGGCAAGGGCTTCAGCGTGCGGCGCGGCATGCTCGCGGCCCGCAAGGACTGGGTGCTGTTCACCGACGCCGACCTGTCGGCACCGATCACCGAATTGGAAGGACTGCTGTCTGCGGCCAAGGACGGCCACGCAGTCGCGATCGGATCGCGAGCAATCAACCGGGCGCTGATCGGCGTCCGCCAGCCGGTTTACCGGGAAGTAGTCGGACGTGCGTTCAACTTGAGCGTCCGGCTGCTCACGGGGCTGGACATCGCCGACACGCAGTGCGGATTCAAGCTCTTCAGCCTGAGCGCGGCGCGGGAAATCGCCGCGAGGCAGCGCTTGGAGCGATTCGGATTCGACGTGGAACAGCTCTACCTAGCGCGGAAACTGGGCCTGACGGTCGCCGAAGTGCCGGTCCGCTGGAACGACGCGGAGGGATCCTCGGTCGGGCTGGCGGAAGGCTTGGGCGCGTTCGCGGACGTGTGGCGAGTGAGATGGAACGACTGGAGGGGGCGCTATTCGTGACGCTGACTAGGCGGCGCGACGGCGCGGCGCTCAGGCCAAGCTCCCGGAAGAATCGATGCGTTCGGCGTCAAGATAGCCGCGCAGCGCCGTGGGAATGACGACCGTTCCGTCAGCTCGCTGGTAGTTCTCGACAATCGCGAGCCACGTGCGGCCGATCGCCAGGCCGCTGCCGTTGAGCGTGTGAACGTGGTCCAGCTTGCCCTTGCCGCCCTCGCGGCGCCGGTAACGGATACGGGCCCTGCGGGCTTGGAATGCCTCGAAGTTGCTGCAGGACGAAATCTCCTTGTACTCGCCCAGGCCGGGGAGCCAGACCTCGAGGTCGTACGTCATTGCCGCGCTGAAACCCATGTCGCCGCTCGACAGGAGCATCTTCCTGTACGGCAGCTCGAGCCGGCGGAGAATGTCCTCGGCATCCGAAGTGAGCCGCTCCAATTCCTCGTAGCTGGTCTCCGGCCGGGCAAGCTTCACCAGCTCGACTTTCTGGAACTGGTGCTGGCGGATCACCCCTCGCACGTCCCGGCCGTACGAACCCGCTTCTCTGCGAAAGCAGGGAGTGAACGCGGTCAGCGATATCGGCAGGTCGTCGGCCGAAATCGTCTCGCCCGCGTACAGGTTGGTCAGCGGCACTTCGGCAGTCGGAACGAGCCAGTAATCGGTGTCTTGGATCTTGAACAGGTCGTCGGCAAACTTGGGCAGCTGGCCCGTCCCGAAGAGGCAGCGGGAATTGGCTATGAACGGGGGTAGGATCTCGCAGTAGCCGTGCTGGCGCGTATGGACATCCAGCATGAAGTTCATCAGCGCCCGCTCCAGCTGCGCCCCGGCGTTGCGATAGACGGCGAAACGCGAGCCGGCCAGCTTGGCCGCACGCTCGAAGTCCACGATGCCGAGATCCGCGCCAACGTCCCAGTGCGGCTTCGGCTCGAACGGGAATTCCGGAGGCTCGCCCCAACGGCCGAGCTCGACGTTGGCGGTCTCGTCCGGGCCCGGCGGAACGGTCTCGTGAGGGAGGTTGGGGACGCGGCTCAGCACGTCCTCGAGTGCCTGGTCCAGAGCCTGAACCGAAGACTCCCGCTCGCGAATGCGGTCGTGGACTTGTCGCGCCTCCTTGACGATGTCCAAGGCGTCCTGCCCGGCGCGCCGGGCGCGGGCGACGCGAGCGCTGAGTTCGTTCCTCTGCTCTTGCAGCGCCTGAAGCTGGGCGACGGCGGCCCGGCGCCTCGCCTCGGTGTCCGCGACGTCATCGAGAACCGCCGCGTCGACGCGGTGCTCGAGGCGCGCCTTTACGGAATCGAAGTGACGGCGCAAGTGCCCGCGGTCCAGCATTTCAGAAGCGACGAGGGCCGCGAATCACGGGAACTCCGGGCAGGCGCGCGAGCGGAACGCCGCGAGCTCGCGACTGCCTGCCGAGGCGGATATCCCAGTATTGCACGTCGCGCGTCCCGGCCGTGCGAGCACCCCCGCCGAGCGGGAACCGAGCCGGAACGAGGCGATGCTACGATGGCCCGGTGCCGAATCAGGGATCTCCGCGACGCTGCCGGACGGTCGCTTGGCCGTACGCGATTGCCACCGCCGCGGCCGTGCTGGCGTTGGCCCACGGCCCGGTGCGAGCGGCCGAATGGCCCGGCGCAGAGAGACTCGATAGCGCGATCAACGAAGCCATCGGTCGCGGATTGACACCGGGGGCGGTGGCGTGGATCGAGTCTCGGGGCGAGCGGCTGCACTTCGAGAGCTACGGGGCCCGGAGCGTCGAGCCCGCCCGCGAGGCGATGACCCTAGATACGATTTTCGACTGCGCGTCGCTGACGAAGGTGATGGCCACCGCTCCCGCGATCATGATGTTGGTCGAGGAGGGCAAGATCCGCCTCGATGACTCCGTCAAGACGTACCTGCCCGCCTTCGGCGCGCCGACTCGAATCAACGTAATCCAGCTGCTCACGCATTATTCGGGCCTGCGTCCGAGCCTTGCGCTCGAGCCGGGCTGGACGGGCTACGAGACGGGAGTGAACCTCGCCTTGCGCGAGACGCCGGCCCGCCCGCCCGGCTCCAAGTTCGTCTACAGCGACATCAACTACATCCTGCTGGCCGAAATCGTCCGCAAGGTAAGCGGAATGACCATTGACCGCTTCGCGAGGGAGCGCGTCTTCGAGCCGCTCGGCATGACCGACACGATGTACCGGCCCCCGACCGCCCTCAGGCCGCGCATCGCCCCCACCGAGAGGCTGGGGGACGGCACGGTGCTGCGCGGAGTCGTCCACGACCCGACCGCTCGCACGATGGGCGGGGTCGGCGGCCACGCGGGCGTCTTCTCGACGGCGCGGGACGTGGCTCGGTTTGCCCGCATGATGCTCAACGGCGGTGAGCTCGACGGCGTCCGAATCTTCAGCCCGCTCGGCGTCCGGCGCATGCGAACGCCGCAGAGCCCGGCAGGCAAGGCCGCCCGCGGTATCGGATGGGATATCGACACGCCTTATTCCTCTCCGCGCGGGGATCTCTTCTCGAAGGCGTCGTACGGTCACACCGGGTTCACCGGGCCCTCGCTCTGGATCGATCCGTCCAGCCAGTCGTTCGTCGCCCTGATGACTAACCGCGTGCATCCCTCAGGCAAGGGCTCGGTGGTGCGCCTGCGAAGCGTAGTCGCGTCGATCGCAGCGGCGAATCTGGATTCCGCCCCGCTTCAGGCGGCACAGGCCAGCCGCCGGGGCTTGGCCGAAGTCCGCACTGGCCTTGATGTCCTGGCCGAGGAAGGCTTCGAGCGACTGCAGGGGAAACGGGTCGGTCTGCTCACCAACCAGACCGGCATTGATCGTCTGGGACGCCGCAATATCGACTTGCTGGCGCGGGCCGACGGCGTGAGTCTCGAAATGATCTTCACCCCGGAGCACGGCCTAGCCGGAACGCTCGACCAGCCCGAGATCGACGACGGAGCGGATACCGCCACTGGCGTGCGGGTCTACAGCCTGTACCAGAGCGAGCGGCGGCGCCCGCCGCCGGCTTTGCTGGGCGAACTTGACGCGCTGGTCTTCGACGTTCAGGACGTCGGCGCGCGCTTCTACACTTACACCACGACCATGGGCTACGCCATGGAGGCGGCCGCAGAATCCGGGATCGAGTTCGTCGTGCTAGACCGGCCGAATCCGATCACCGGCACGGCCGTCGAGGGACCCGTGCTTCAACCGGGAATGGAGTCCTTCGTCGGCTACCACGGCATGCCGGTTCGGCACGGGATGACCGCAGGCGAACTGGCCCGGATGTTCAACGAGGAGCGCGGTATCGGGGCCAAGCTGGAGGTCGTGCCGATGCGGGGCTGGCGACGCGATCTGTGGTTCGACGAGACCGGCCTGCCCTGGGTCAATCCCTCCCCGAATATCCGCAACCTCGGCCAAGCGACGCTCTATCCCGGAATCGCGATGCTCGAATGGCTCGACAGCTACTCCGTCGGCAGGGGGACAGACACGCCGTTCGAGTTCGTCGGGGCCGACTGGATTGATGGAAGCGAGCTGGCCCGCGCCATCCGCCGACAATCGCTTCCGGGAGTGCGCGGATACGCAAGGTCGCTGCGCCCGCGAGCGTCGGTTTTCGCCGGAACGCTGATTGAGGGCGTCCAGTTCACGATCACCGACCGCGACTCGATCAAGCCCACTGACCTTGGACTGGCTCTCGCCGCAGCCTTGCGAGAGCTGTACCCCGACAAGGCGCGCTTCGCCTCGTCAGTCAAGCTAATCGGCTCCAATGCCGTCGCCGAGGGCCTTGCCAAGGGCCTCAACTTCAGGTCGATAGCTGCCAGCCAGCGACGGGCAGTCGAAGAGTTCGTTGCCCGCAGAAAACAGTTCCTGCTGTACTAGGGCCGAACCGAATCCCGCGCGGCGCCGAGCACGGGCAGCGACGCCGCGGGGAGCGGGACGAGCCTATTCGCTCGCTTGGCCGGCCTCCTTGATGTCGTTGATCCAGCCCGGTCGCCGGCCCCGACGCTTCCCGCTGGCAAGGTTGTCCATCGCCAGAACGGCCGCGTCGATGTTGTTGCGCCGGTCGACGTACTCCTGCAGGAGCTTGCGAGCTCCTCGATTGGCCTCGGCGTGATTGACCTCTTTGTCCAAGGCGTCGATCACGCTGGAAGCCTGGTCGCGTTCTTCCCGAAGCTCCTCGAGGATTGCGGCGATTTTTTGGTTGTCCATTCGGTTGTGTCCCTTATGCGAGTGATTCCGCCTCGGAACCTCCGGCTATCTGGCGGCTCGATTCCCGACGGAGAGAGAAGTGCAGCGAACCCGCTTGCCTATTGGCCAGAACCGCACTACCCACCAAGCTAGCAGGGAGTCAACTGGCCTGTCAACACCATTTCGAAAAAAATTGCGGGCGCTAGTGGTCGATTCGATTCCCCAGGGAGAGCGACCCAGCCTCTGGAGAGGCTTCCCTCGCAATGACCCATGACTTGAGTCGCGCCCCAGCGGCAATGGGAAGCGTGTAGCTACCGCGGATGCCGTCGCACCCGAGTCGGTTGAAGCGTAGGCACGGGTGGCGGCAGATCCATTCGTGGTGACGCCACTGACGACTCTAGCCCTGCCTGCAGCGGCTCCGATTCGTCTCGCAACCGAAGAGTTGGAGATCGAAACGGTGCTTGCAGCGCACTTTCTTGCACTCTCGATCGGCTCGGCTGGATAAAAGATATCGGACGGAGAGCATTGGTTGACGGCTCGGCTCGGAGCAATTGCATGCCGCGGCAGGACGCTCTCGCGCGCTCGATCCCGGAGGGCAGCAACGCTCCCGTCCAGTTGCTTCGACAATTTCGCCGCGCGTGTTGCGCTCGATTGCCGTTATGTCGCTCCGGCGGACCCAATCCCAATCTCCTGTCCCGGCCGCCGCCCTAGCGGGCGGAGCTCCGCTTCTCAAGGCTGAGCTTCCGACCGCCGGGTGGCCGCCTGGGGGCCGGCGGGACGCAGGGATCTGCTTCGCCAGGTTACAGCAGGCCGTCCGCGACGCCGTCGGCGAATCCGACGCCGACGGCACGTAGCACGGCAGGCAAGCGGTAGGCCGCGCAGGCCTGACTCGATTGGCATCGCTCCACCACGACACGGATCGCAGCGAAAGGGCGAGGGCCGCCGTTGCACCGTCGAATCCGGATGACCCAGAGTTCCCGCTTCTGACGTCGACGCGGCCAAGCCCCGCCCGGCTAGATCAACCCCTCATGCCGGCCCTGCACTCGGTCGAGCGGAGCCGAGAGCCGAGCCATCCTATGCGTTCCGGCCCTACGGCGTCCGCCCGGGTGCGGCTAGTGCCCCGGACTCGATGCGGGATCGCAGGGGACGGCCGACGGGTTCACGGCTGTCGCGGCCGAAGCAAGCCGGCCTCGGCTCGGTCCGCCGCCGCCAGCACCTGGCGGCGCGCAATGCACCAGCCATTCCACGCCCGGGCTCGGAGCTCGAAGCGTCCGCTTGGCACGGCTGGAGGCTGTGCGGGGATTCAATAGCGGACGGATATGGCGCGAGGGCCTCCAACGACGGTCGTCGCAGGACCGCGGGTCGATTCAGGCTAGCTCCCCGTTCGGCCTCCACCGACAAGGGCCGGTGTCTCCTGCACCTGGATTCGCGCCAATCGAGCATTGCCGCCCGGTTCGGAGCGGGCGCCACCTGGTCGAGCCGACGGTCTTCCCCGCCGGGTCGAACGCCGCGCAAGCGCCGGGGCCGCGTCCGGGACGCCGCCCGAACCGTCCGGGCCCCGGAAGCCCGGGTCGCCGGCGATGCTGCTGCGGGCCCCGGAGTCGACCGGCACGCGCGGTCCCTGCGTGCGAGCCAAGCTTGCCAACGACCTGCGCGCCGGACTGGCGGAACACTGGATGCACGGAACACTCTTGTCTGGCCGGGGGAATCCTGCGCAGACGGTCTCCGCCACGCTCACCGCCCGCCGCGGGCAGGGGTCTCGCTCGCACGTGTTGCACCCGCCGCCCCAGTTGTCCTATACTCGCTCTAATGTACGGCGCATCGCCGGCGTCGCATGCGGCAGCGTTCGCATGCCTCGCGGCTTCGCGCTATGGTTGCTCACACGCGTCGGAGGACGCTCCGGGAGTTCAGAATGAATCTGAGACAAGCTACGCAATCCGCGCTCGCAGCGTGCCTGCTGCTAATGGTCGCCACAGTCGCCGTCCCGAATCCGCAGAAGAAGGAGTACAAGGACCGGGCGGAGTACGACATCATCAGCAAGGTTTACGCTGAGGCGGACTCGACCAAGAAGCTGGCACTGTTGGACGAGTGGAAGCAGAAGTACCCCGAGACGGACTACCACTTGGAGCGAACTCGGTTCTATCTCGACAGCTACCAGAAGACCGGCAAGACAGCCGAGGCGGTGGAGGCAGCCAAGGAGCTGCTAGCCAAGGTCCCAGGTGACTTCACGGCGAACTACGTCATCACTCTCTTCAGCCCCAACCTAGGCACCGGTGATGCCCAGATCGTGGCGGACAGCACCAAGGCGGCGAAGGCCCTGCTGCAGGCCCTGCCGGCCCAGTTCGGCACCAAGCCTGACACAGTCGCCCAGGATGCATGGGACAACGCTCGCCAGCAGGCCGAGGCGGCCGCCCACCAGACGATCGGCTGGGGGCAGATGCAGAACAAGGACAACGCCGGAGCCGAGGTTTCGCTCGGGAAGGTACTCGGGATCGATCCCTCCCGCGGGCAAGTGTCGTACTGGCTCGGCCAGGTCGTGCTGGCGCAGAATGATGCCTCCAAGTACGACATCGCGTTCTTCGCCTTCGCGAGGGCCGCGCTGTACGACGGCCCGGGTGCCATGACCGCCGAGGGCCGGGCGCAGGTGCTCGAGTACGTCCAGAATCTGCTGAAGAAGAACTACGGCGATGAGAGTTTCGAGCTCTACTGGCCTAGGTTCGAGGAGATGGCCAAGGCCAGCGCCCTGCCGACCGAGCGGATCGAGCTCAAGTCGACAGATCAGCTCAAGTTCGAGGCGGAGCAGAAGTCCCGCAAGGAGAATCCGCTCCTCTGGAGGTTCAAGGATCTAAGGACAGCGCTGGTCGGCCCGGACGGGGCCACGACATGGGGGCGCCTCAACGGGGCGCTGTCGCCTAGGATGCGCCTTTACGTCGTCTCCGCCGCGCCCCCCGAGCGGCCCGCGACCATCAACCTGACAAGCGAGCCAGGCGGATCGACCGAGGTGGTTCTCAACCTGGAGAACCGTCGCCGGACTGGCGTGCGCAGGGGCACCATGCTCACCGTCGAGGGCGTGGCCGCCGGCCTGCGCAGGGAGCCCTTCCGGCTCACCCTCAACGACGGCAAGACTTTCTAGGCAGAGTGCAGTCGGCGCGAGGGCCAGAGTTGCCAGCGGAGTTCAGTCCGGAGCAGACGACGCAGCGGACTTGGGAGATAGCGCGATGACCACGATGCAACCAACTCTCCGCAGGCTGGCCCTGCTGCCGTGCTTCCTGCTGCTGTTCTCCGGGGCGGCCTCGCCTCAGGCCGGGGTCCTCGCCGAGGCTGCCGGATCCGTCGAGCTCGTCTACGCTCCGGAGAACGGGTCGCTGTTTGAGGTTACCGAAACGCTGCGACGCGAGACCGCCGTGGAGGGCCAGCCGCCCGTGACGGACGTCCGGGAGCGTGTCAGCCGGGTTCTTGTCGCCTGCACCGACACCGGGTTCTCCAATCTCACTCGCCTCGTCTCGCAAACGCTCAAGAGCGACGGCACTCCCGTCGGGAGCCCCGTTCACGCCTCCATGCGGGATCTGGACTTGACCTACCAGCTCGACAAGCAGGGCCGGCTGCACAAGGTGCATGGGTACGAGCGGCTGCCGGAAGCGATGCGTACGAGACTGCCCGACCAAGTCGCGTCGAGCATTTCGCGCCTGCTCAACTTGGATTCACTCGCCCGGCAGGACCGGCGCGAATACGAGCTGACCTACGACGGCCTGCTAGGGGAGACCTTCACCGTCGACCAGCCGCGTGCGTCGGCGGCATTGCACGACCTGCCTTATGGCGGCCGCGCGGTGGTCTACTCCGTCGCCACGCTGAGCCGTTCCGCGCCACAGAGCGCCGTTCTCAGCGTCTCAAGGCGCTTCAACAGCGACCCCGTGGCCCTCGTCGCGGCCCCTCAGGGAGTCGACGAGTCGACCCTTGCGGCTGCCAAGGGCGCGCTCGTCCCGACGCTTCCGGCGAACCACGGGAGCGCAAGCGTCAGGGGCAGCTCCGAGACCACCGTCAATCGAGGCGGCTTGCTGATCTCTTCGCAGCGCGTGCAGGTCGAGTACGCGCTGTCCGTGCGCAATGACAGCGGCCAGGCGGTGCAATACAGGATCGACGAGATTCGGGAGTTGACCGTAGAATCGATCGACGTGCCCGGCGACTCCCAGCCGCCTCCCTCCTAGGCGCTCATCCCTCGCTGCCCGCGAGCCGCCTCGCTACAGTGCGGAAGGAGCGCGATGAAGCTGGCACTGGCCCAGGTCAATCCCACCGTGGGCGACCTCGACGCGAACGGCCAGCGGATCCTGCGCTATGCGGAACGCGCGGAGGCGGCCGGGGCGGACTTGGTCGTCTTCCCCGAACTGTCCGTCAGCGGATACCCTCCGCTCGACTTGGTCGAGACGGCCGGGTACCTCGAGGCGAACGAATCGCGCCTGCTATGGCTCGCGGAGCGGACCAAGGGCCTGCGGACGGCCTTGGCGGTCGGCTACTGCGGCGTCGCGGACCAAGGCGGCAAGGCGGCGAACTGCCTAGCGTGCATCCGCCATGGCAGGGTGGAATTGCGAACCCGCAAGCTGCTCCTGCCGACCTACGACGTGTTCGACGAATCGCGCTACTTCGCGCCGGGCGACCGTCCCCGCTCGTGGACTCTCGGGTCCGTGCGGGTCGGCTTCACGATCTGCGAGGACGCTTGGAACGACAAGCAGTTCTGGGAGCGGTCCCGGTACTCGAGAGATCCCGTGGAAGAACTGGCCGCGCAAGGCATCGACCTGCTGGTCAACGTCTCCGCGTCGCCGTACCACATGGGCAAGCGGGGCTTCCGCCTCGAGCTGCTGCGCGCCGCTGCCGCGCGTCACAGCGTCCCCGCCGTCCTCGTCAACCAAGTCGGCGGCAACGACCAGCTGGTCTTCGACGGGGCGAGCTTCGCCATCGCCGCCGACGGGAATGTGTGCGCGCGCGCCGACTCGTTCCGCGAGGATCTCGTTTTCTGGGACACCGACGGCGGGGGCGACCGGCACGGAACGGACTGGGCGGCGACCGGCAGCGACGAGGTCGAGGCCGTCTTCGACGCCTTGGTGACCGGGACGCGCGACTACGTCACGAAGTGCGGATTCCGCAAGGCCATCGTAGGGCTGAGCGGCGGCATCGACTCATCGCTCACGGTGTTGATTGCCGCCGAGGCGCTTGGACCCGACAACGTCACAGGGGTCGCAATGCCCGGCCCGTACTCGTCGGCCGGGAGCCTCGCCGACGCCCGGCACACGGCCCGGGCGCTCGGGATCCGGTTCGAGACGATCGGCATCGTGCCGGCCTTCGAGGCGTTTGAACGCCAGCTGGCGCGGGCCTTCGCCGACGCGCCTCCGGACGTGACCGAGGAGAACCTGCAGGCGCGCCTCCGCGGAGTCGTGCTGATGGCGCTTTCGAACAAGTTCGACTGCATGGTGCTCACCACCGGGAACAAGAGCGAGCTGGCGGTGGGCTACTGCACGATCTACGGCGACATGTGCGGCGGCCTCGCCGTGATCAGCGACGTCCCCAAGACCCTGGCCTACAAGCTGGCCGGGGTCGGGAACCGGCGCCGTCCAGGTGCAATTCCCCGGTCCGTCCTGACCAAGCCCCCCTCCGCGGAGCTACGCCCGGACCAGAGGGATTCCGATTCCCTGCCCCCCTACGAGAGCCTCGATCCGATCCTGCGGCTCTACGTCGAGGAGAACCTGTCGGCCGCCGAGATCGCGGACCGGCTGGCGCAGCCGCTCGACTTGGTCCGTGACATCGCGCGAAGGGTCGAAAGCAACGAGTACAAGCGCCAGCAGGCTGCCCCGGGGCTGCGCGTGACGTCGAAGGCGTTCGGCATGGGACGCCGATTCCCGATCGCCCAGCGGTACGTTCGCTAGGCTAGGACCAGCGGGACCGAGCGGCCCGACAGGGAGTTGATATCACCATGGCTATCGCGAAGCCGGCTATCCGAGCGGGCCTATACATCCTCTGCATCGTAGCCGGCGTGGCGGGTGCGGTCTTCCTGTACCTGCAGGCGTCCGGCGCAACGATCGGACTGGCCGGGTCAGGGCGGAGCATTGTGGTCGAGTACGTCGACGCCGAGAGCCGCCAGCGCGAGATCGAGGAGGACCGACGGCGGGAGGCAGCCGCTCAAGGGCATCCTTCAAGGGAGCAGCTCGCCTCGGCCGGTGCGGCGATGGCGAAGCCTGCCGCAACGGAGGAAGCCCCCGGCGCGGGCCTCCGGAACTACTGGACAGAGTACCGCGGGCCCGGGCGCGCGGGGCGCTACGACCAGACGCCCCTCGACCTAGACTGGCCGCAGGAGGGCCCGCCGGAGCTGTGGCGCCAGCAGGTGGGCGGAGGCTACGCCTCGATGGTCGTGGCGAACGGCCTCGTGTACACGATCGAGCAGCGGCGCGACCGCGAGGTGGCGGCGGCGTACGCGCTGGCCGACGGGCGGCAGGTCTGGGAGCACGCGTGGGACGCGCGATTCAGCGAGTCCATGGGCGGCGACGGCCCAAGGGCGACCCCGACCTGGTCCGATGGCCGCCTCTACGCGCTTGGAGCCGGCGGTCACCTCGTATGCCTGGATGCCGCGAACGGGGAGCTCCTCTGGAAGCGCAACATTCTGCGCGACGCCGAGGCCGAGAATCTGACCTGGGGCATGGCCGGCGCGCCGCTTGTGGTCGACGGAATGGTGGTGACCGTTCCCGGGGGCCGTAACGGCAAGTCGATCTTCGCCTACGACAGCGTGACCGGCGACGTCCTCTGGTCCGCTCTCGGCGACAAGGCCGGATACGTGTCGCCCCAGGTCGCGACGCTGGCCGGGCGACGGCAGCTGCTGATCGTGAACGGCACCAAGGTGCTGGGAGCCTCGCTGGAGGACGGATCGGAACTCTGGAGCGTCGGGTGGAAGACCAGCTACGACGCGAACTGCGCCCAGCCGCTCGCGGTCGACGACAGCCACGTATTCGTCTCTTCCGGCTACGGCCACGGCGCCAGCCTGCTGAAGGTCTCTGCCGAGGGCGACGGCTTCGCGGTCGAGCAGGTCTGGTTCAGTCGCACCATGAAGAACAAGTTCAATCCCTCCGTGCTGGCGGACGGCGTCGTGTACGGGCTTGACGAGGGCATCTTGGCGGCGGTCGACGTGCGCACCGGCGAGCGGCTCTGGAAGAATGGTCGCTACCGCTTCGGGCAGCTCTTGCTCGCGCAGGGCCACTTGATCGTGGTCAGCGAGGAAGGCGACCTCGCGCTCGTCGAAGCGACTCCCGAGGAATATCGCGAGATCGTGCGCTTCGAGTCGATTCCGGGCAAGACATGGAATGTCCCGGCACTGTCCGACGGAATCCTCTTGGTGCGGAACCAGACCGAGATGGCGGCCTACGACCTGCGCACGAGTCCAGCCGAGTAGCGGCGTGCGCTGCAGGCAGCCCATCCGGGTCGCTGTCGTCGGCGTCGGCGCCTTCGGGAGGCAGCACGCCCGCGTCTACGCCGACCTGCCGGAGGCCGCGCTCGTGGCGGTCGTCGACCGCGACGGTGATCGCGCCGAGCGAGTCGCGGCCGAGTTCGGCTGCGACGCCCGCACGTCACTCGAGGGCCTCTCAGCCGGCGTGCAGGCGGCAAGCGTCGCGGTACCCACCGCGCAACACGCCAGCGTGGGGCTCGCCCTGGTGCGGCAGGGCGTCGACATCCTGGTGGAGAAGCCGCTGGCACCGGACGCCGCCTCGGCCGAGGAGCTCGCCGAGACGGCGGCCGCGCAGGGCCGCCTGCTGCAGGTCGGCCACCTGGAGCGCTTCAACCCCGCGGTCGAGGCCGCCGCGGCGGCCGCCACGCTGCCGCTCTTCTTTGAAGTCCACCGCCTCAGCCCGTTCACCCCGCGCAGCCTCGACGTCGACGTGGTGCTGGACCTGATGATTCACGATCTCGACGTGGTGCGGAGCCTCGTCGATGCGGAGGCCGCCCGCGTGGACGCGAGCGGAATGTCGGTCGTGTCCGACCGCACCGACATTGCCAACGCCCGCATCCAGTTCCGGAACGGCTGCGTCGCCAACCTAACGGCAAGCCGCGTATCGACGGAGCGTGTCCGCAAGCTGCGCTTCTTCCAGCCCAGGGAATACGTCTCGATCGACTACATCCGCCGCCGGGGCGTGCGCATCGCGCTGGACGAGGCGAATCGAATCCGAGCGCGTCCCCTGGCGCCGCCGGACGCGGAACCGCTAGAGCGCCAGCTGAAGTCCTTCCTGGCCTGCGTGCGCGAGCGCTCGCGCCCGCGAGTGAGCGGGCGGGACGGACTCGAGACGCTGCGTCTGGCACTTAGAATAAGGCAGGCGATCGACGAGCATTCGCAAGTGGTCGCGAGGACCCTAGCCGCCCGAGCTTAACTTGCAGGACCGGGACAACAAGGAGCTGCTCCTCCTGCTGGACGACTACGGCAGGAGCGTGTCGAGGCGCGCCTCGGGCTCCAGTGCCTCGCGGCTCGCGCCGAGCGAGCACCCGCTCTGGCTGGAGGCGCGCAGCTTCGAGGCGCGGCTGCGCTGGCAGTCTTCCCGCCACCCTGCCTTGCCGCTTCGGGTGCGCCCGGACGAGCCGGCGCCCGAATTCGATGCGGCGCGCTTCGACCCGTGGAAGCGCTTCAGCGAGGCTCGCGGAAGCGAAGGGTGGGCGCCGGACACGAGAACGCCCCTGCGCTTGGAAACGGACTGGCGGGGCCAGCGATCCCACGCGTGGCGCGTGCAGTCGACGGCCCTCTCCGTAGCGGCGCATGCGGTGGTCCTAGCACTCCTGTTCACACCGCGCGTGATGCAGCTCGACGTGTCAGAGCCGGCCGACTGGAACTCGCTGCGCATCACTCTGATCGCTCCGCCGCTGGACGATCTGCCGCCTCTGCGCGGCGAATCCAAGGTGCCGGGCGACGGCGAAGGGGGCTTCCGCGGGATGCAGCAGCCGTCGATCACGCCTCCTCCCGTGCCCGAGCCAGCCCTCGACGCTCCGCCCGCTCCCGAGCAGGAGAGGCCCGCTCCCGAGCCGGTCGCGCAGCCGGTCGAGACGGAAGAGCCGGGGCCGTCCGAGGAGCCGCCGGCTCTCGCGGAGGCAGCGGAGCCGGAGGTTGCGGAGCCACCAGTGGCGCAGAGCCCCTCCCCGGGGGAGTTCCGACAGGGACCGGAGCTCGCCTTGGACCGTGACCCGAGGCTGTTGCCGATGCCCAAGGCCCCTTCGCGCAAGCGAGCGGCGCTGCAGCTGGAGGACCCCAGGGCCCGGATGCCGAGCCATCAGGGCAGCCCGCAGCTGGGCGCTCTGGAGCTCGCCGCTCGCCCCGGCCAAATGGTGCAGGGCGCCATCCAGCAGATGATTCGCGACGGCGGTCCGAGGCAGGCCGTGGGCGACGGCGCCGGGGGTATTGCCTCGCCGGCCCGGCTACCGTCGAGACCCTCCCATTCCGGCAGCCGCCTCGAGCTGCTGAGCGATCCCCGCGGAGTGGATTTCCGGCCGTACCTCACCCAATTGCTGGCCGCGGTCCGGCGAAACTGGCTGGCCGTGATACCCGAGAGCGCGCGCCTCGGCATGAGCCAGGGCCGCACGCTGATTCAGTTCTCGGTCGCCCGCGGCGGGGCCGTGCCGAAGCTCGTCATCGCGAAGAGCTCCGGGTCCTCGGCCCTCGACCGGGCGGCAGTGGCCGGCATCAGCGCATCCAACCCGTTCCCTCCGCTGCCCGGCGAGTATCTCGGCGGGGACATCCGGCTGCAGTTCACTTTCCTATACAATATTCGGAATCCATGACGCGAGCCGACGACGCACGACATTCCACGAGGCAACCATGACTGGCACCCGCAGGGATTTCGTGGGCGCCTTGGCAGCGGGATCCGTCGCGGGGGTGATGTCCGGCTGCGCCGACGCCGGGCCGGAACGGTGGAACGTGGTCTGGATCGTCGCCGACGACCTCTCGGCAGACCTGTCCTGCTACGGCAGGCGGGACGTCAGCACGCCCAACATCGACCGGCTGGCTTCCGAGGGAGCTCGGTTCACCAACGCCTACGTGACCTGCCCGGTATGCTCGCCCTCGCGGTCCGCTCTGATCACGGGGATGTACCAGACCAGCATCGGCGCGCACGCGCACCGGAGCCACCGCGGCGACGGCTACGAGCTGCCCGCTCCCGTGCGGCTCATCACGGACTACTTCCGCGAAGCCGGCTACTTCACGTCGAACGATCACGAAAGCGGGCTGGGCGGGCGCAACAAGACCGACTTCAATTTCAAGCACGGGAAGCCGTTCGACGGGTCCGACTGGCGCGACCGCGGGCCGGGCCAGCCGTTCTACGCCCAGGTCAACATCTTCGAGCCGCACCGGGGGCGGCCACCCGACGTGTGGGCTTTCACCGAGGGGAAGCTGGAGCCGACGGATCCGGCCGCCGTCGAGCCGCCTCGGTACTACCCCCAGGACGAGGTTTCCAGAGCGGACTGGGCGGGCTACCTGGACGCAGTGAGGCTGCTCGACGAGAAGGTCGGCCGCGTGCTCGACCGCATCGACGAGGACGGCTTGGCAGATCGGACGGTGGTGATTTTCTTCGGCGACCACGGGCGCCCGATGCCGAGGGACAAGCAGTTCCTCTACGACGGGGGCATCCGTGTCCCGCTGATCGTCCGCTGGCCCGGAACGCTGGAACCGGGCAGCGAGCGCGACGAGCTGGTGAGCGGCATCGACATCTCGGCCACCTCCCTCGCGATCGCCGGCATCGAGGTCCCCGAGCACATGGAAGGGCGCGTGTTCCTCGGGCCGGGCAAGATGCCCGACCGGGAGTACGTCTTCGCCGCACGCGACCGCTGCGACGAGACCGTGGATCGCATCCGAGCGGTTCGCGACAAGCGCTTCAAGTACATCAGGAACTACCATCCCGAGCGCCCCTACATGCAGCTGAACCGCTACAAGGAGGTCTCGTACCCGATCTGGCGGCAGATGCAGCGACTCGAGCGGGCAGGCAGCATCACGGCAGAGGAATTCCCCTTCCTAGCCCGCGCGCGCCCGGAGGAAGAGCTCTACGACACCGCGGAGGATCCCGACGAGCTGCGCAATCTGGCAGCCGCGGTCGAACATATGCAGACACTGACCAAGATGTCCTCGGTGCTCGATCTCTGGATCCAGCAGACCGGCGACCACGGCGAGGAGCCCGAGGATCCTGCCATCGCGGCGGCCTGGGAGGAGCGCATGGCAGGCACGTACACCGACGCATACGCCGCCCTAGCCGAAAGGGAAGCTCCTTGGAGGTGAGCGAGGCGAGGCTTCCGGTCGCCAGCGCGGTAATCTGCTCGGTCGCCCTGGTCGCGGCGCTGGCCGGCCAGGCCGCCCTCCTCGGCATGCTGGCGGCGGCCTTGACGGCGACGCTCGGGGCCTTGGGCTTGAGATCGCCCGGAAGGACCTCTCGGCTCACTTACGCTGTCGTGGGCATCTGGGCGGCAACGTTCTGCGGCCTGCTCGGGCTTGCCTACGCAACGCACGACCCCGCGGGGGAGCTGTTCCTAGTCGGCGGATTCCCCGCGGGCACGGCGATGCTAGTCTACGGCACCACGCCCCTCGGCGCGGTCCTCGGCGTCCTCTACGGCCTCTCGTTCGACCGGGAAGTGCTCCCGCGGGACAGGCAGGACGCGTTCCTAGGACGCTTCGGCGGCGAATAGAGACCAAGGCATTCGTGCCGGCGGCCGATTCCCAGATCATCCTAGCCTGCGTCGCGGTCTACTTGGCCGCTTGCGCGGCCGTCGGCACGTGGGCCATGCGGCGCACCTCCTCGGCAGCCGATTTCTTTCTGGCCGGCAAGTCGCTCGGCCCGCTGGTGGTCGTCATGGCCACGATTTCGAGCGTCATGAGCGGGTTCGGATTCGTGGGGGGGCCGGGCCTCGTCTACGAGTCGGGCTCGAGTTCGCTGTGGATGGTCCTCGTCGCGACGTTCAGCCTACCCGCGATGATCATGCTGACAGGCAAGCGACTACGCCTGCTCGTAGACGTGCGTCCCATCCTGACGCTTCCGGAAGCGGTGTCGGCGCGCTACGGAGGGCGCTGGCCGGCCCTGTCGCTGAGCATCGCCATCGTCCTCGGCGTCCTCGGGTACCTAGGCACGCAGGTGCTCGCGATCGGCACGGTGCTGCAAGCGGTGCTGGGAATCGAGATCCTCCCCGCGCTCGGACTGGGGCTCGGCGTGCTCGCGTTCTACTCCATCGCCGGGGGAATCGTCGCGGGCGTGTACACCGACCTGTTCCAGGGACTGATCATGCTCGGCGCCGCCATCGCCGTGCTGCTGCAATGCCTCGAGGCCGGGGGCGGCATGCAGGCGATGAGCGAGACGCTCTGGGCGATGGATCCGGACTATATCGGGCCGTGGGGGACCCGCGGGGACATGGCGGCGATGAGCTGGATGCTGCTCTTCGGCATCGGAGCCGCCGGCCAGCCGCACGCGATCACGAAGCTGATGATGCTCAAGGACATCCGCCAGCTGAAATGGAGCGCGCTTGCCACGGGAGCGAGCTACATCGTTCTGGCGATGCTGTGGATGGGCATCGGCTTGGCGATGCGAACCTTGGTCGAGCGTGGCGAGTATCCCGCGCTGGACAACCCGGATCTGGCCGCGCCCGCGTTCCTTCTGCACTACACGCCCGAACTGCTCGCGGGCATCGTCTTCGCGGGTCTGCTGGCCGCGATCATGTCGACGGCGGACTCTTTCCTGAATCTCGGGGCGGCGGCCATCGTGCGGGACGTGCCGATCGCGCTGCGGGGCAGGCCGGTCCGCAACGAATTGTTCTGGTCGCGCCTCGCGACGGGCGTCCTCCTGCTGGTGTCGGCGCTGTTCGCGCTGTACATGCAGAACCTGATCGCCCTGCTCGGGACGTTCGGCTGGGGCACCTTCGCCGCCGCGATCGTGCCGAGCGTCTGCATCGGCATGAACTGGAAGCGGGCCACGGCGCAAGCTTGCGTCGCCTCGATCGCAACCAGCGTCGCGCTGAATTTCGCGCTCGAAGTCTCCGCGCGTCACGGCTACCCGCTGCTTCCGCCCGGCCTCGCCGTCGGAGCGGTCGCGCTGCTCGCATCGACTGCCGTATTCGTGTGGGTCTCGCTGCTGACGCCGCGACGCGAGCTGGCACCCGACATCGACGCCCTCCTCGAGGTGTAGCAGGGCGGCCGCCTCAGAAGTGGGAATGCCCCTCGGGTCGAAGGGGGGCACGCGCCCCTCCCGACTCCAGCCAAACGCCCGTGCCCCGCTCGACGCGCCCGATCACCGCGAATTCCTCCCGAGCGCGAACACGCGCTCCCGGAGGCAGCGCGAACAGCAGCTCGTACTCCTCGCCCGAGCGCATGGCCTGGTCCGCTGTCGAGCCCGGGAACAGGGGCACGGCCGTCGGATCGATCACCAGGCAAACGCCGCTGGCGGAGGCCAGCCGATTCGCGTCGATCGCCAGTCCGTCGCTGATGTCGATCGCCGCCGATGCGGGAACCTCGCGCAGGACCCGGCCTAGAGCGATGCGGGGGACCGGCTCGCAATGGCGCTTCGCGGCGTCCGCGGACAGGTCTGGGCGCTCGGCCCCGAGGAGGGCATCCAGGCCCAGGGCGGATCCCCCGAGCGTCCCGGACACGCACAGGAGATCGCCCGGGCGCGCCCCGGCGCGCCTGAGGGCCGTGCCGGACTCGACCCTGCCGACAACGGTGGTCGTCGCGACGAAAAGGTCGCCCCCGGCGACATCGCCTCCCGCCAGCGCCAGGTCCTCCACTCCGGCGAGATCGGCAGCCTCGCGCATCCCTTCCTGGAAGGAGTCGTGCCACGCGCCGATCGCCCAGGCCGGCAGGCAGACCGTTTGCAGGAAGCAGAGCGGGCGGCCGCCCATCGACGCGATATCGCTCAGCGAGCGCACGAGGGCGGTGCGTCCCACGGCCCCGGCCGGGTGCCGGCCCCGCGCGAAATGCCGGTTCTCCACGACCTGGTCGACCGTGAGCAGGAGGTCCTCGCCAGCAGCGGCGCGAGCGAGAATCGCGCAGTCGTCGCCGCGGGCCACCCCAACGGCGGGAGCGGTCCTGCCCGCCCACAAATCCTCGATCGCCGCGATCAGGCGGCGTTCCGTTCCCATTCAGACCTCCCGCGCCTTCAGATCCGCACGCACTGCGGGCGGTCCACGCGAAAAGGTCGGAAAAATCCCTGTTGACAGGCCATATTGCAGTCGTGTACACTCAGAGCTTATCAAGGCTACTGGGCTTATCAAGGCTACTGGCTCGCTCGTTCCGAGCTCGGTCTCTAGGTTCGCCGAAAACGCCCGTAGTCAGGCTACACATAGTCAGGCTACACATGGGAGCCAAGCTGTTTCTAGTCATCCTCGCGCATCCGATGCACGGGCGAATCCTGCGCCTCAACGTATCGGCCCTGCAGCTGCAAATCGCGGCCGCCCTCGTGGTGGTTGCCGGCATCACGGCAGTCGGATTGGGCAGGAGCCTCCTGGGCCAGGCATCCGAAAACGAGCGGCTCGCGGCCGAGAACACCGCCCTGCGCGAGGAGTACGAGAGCCTGGCCCTCGTGGCGGAGGAGCGGGACACGCAGTTCCAGTCGCTGAGCAAACTGGCCTACCAAGTCTCAATCGCCTACGGGATTCGCAGGGACGGACCGGCGGCGGACGTCGCTTACGGTACGGACTTGGAGCCCGCCTACTACTCCTCGATCAATCAGTTCGACCTGCTCACGGACGCATTGTCCGACTCCGGCACGGCGATGCGCTCGGTTCTGGCGAACACCACCCCGTCGGTGTGGCCGGTCAAGGGCCATATCACGAGCAGCTACGGCCGGCGCCAAGACCCGTTTGACGGCAAGGGGGCCTTCCATCCGGGCATAGACATCAGTGCGCCTTACGCCTCGCCAGTGGTGGCCACCGCTGACGGACACGTCGTGTCCGCGGAATGGGAGGGAGCGCTCGGGCATTGCGTGAAGGTCCAGCACGGTCGCAGCGGGTTCCAGACGATCTACGGGCACTTGAAGGAATACTTTGTCCGCACGGGCCAGTCCGTTCGGCGCGGCGAGGTCATCGGCTTGGTTGGCAGGTCCGGGCGCACTACCGGCAAGCATCTCCATTACGAGGTGCATCTCCGACGCATCAACGTCAACCCCTACAAGTACCTGCGCAACAGGGAACGCCACTACAAGACCTCTCTGGCCGACTAGCCCTCGCAACCGACCCGTCGGCCTCCGCCGACTAGGCGCACGTCCGCGCCGGTGCGGACGGCGAGCTTCTTCGCGGCGGATCCTTGGTTGAGCGAGACTTCGACATAGCCCGAGCTGCCTTCGATCAGGAACAGCGCACCCTCGCGAGCGGACGCGTAAGCTTCGAAGCGCTCGCAGACGGTCCTGCCTCCGACTGCGAGGCAGGCCCCCGTCGCAAGGTCCGCCCGGCGGAAGCTCGTCACCACGTTCCCGAACCGGTCCACGTGCAGGACGCGGCCGGCCGGCCGCCGCCCGTCGCCGGGAGGCGGCAGGAGGGGATCGGACATCGGGGGCCCGATGTCCTCGAACGCAAGGCCTGCGGCGAGGCGCGCTCCGGCCGGCGCGAACAAGTCCCTGCCATGAAACGTGCGGCTCACCGATGCGAGGCCGTGCCGCAGTTCGATGCGTCGCGCCTCGAAGCGTCTCCCGCCCTCGAGCACCTGCGAGAGGACTCCGTTGTCGGGCGCGACGAATAAGTGGCCCTCGGCGGACACCGCCAGCGGGTGCCGCGACGAGCCGACTCCGGGATCCACCACCACCACGTGAACCGTGCCCCGCGGGTAGTACGGGTAGGCCTGCGCGATCGCGTAGGCACCTTCGGCTATGCCGAAACTAGGAATCTCGTGGCATATGTCAAGAACCCGCACGTCGGCAGCGACGGCGGCCACAACTCCCTTCATGGCGCCGACGTAGTGGTCGCGGGTGCCGAAGTCCGTCGTGAACGTGAGCACCCCGGATCGCCCGGCACGTCGCTGGCTCATCGCAGGCCCTCCGACCCCTTCCCGCGTGCGACGCTTCCGGCGGCGCCCGGGGCCCGCGCGATCGCGTGACCGACCGACATCAGGACGCCCGAAATCCCGATGGAGCCGCCGAACGCGAGCAGGAACGCGTTCGTCTCGAGTGCGTACGCCCCGACGGCAGCGTAGGCCAGGGCGATCACGGCGTTCGAGATCCCCGTCGCGAGCGCGAACGTCCGCGCCGGCATGCGCAGGGCTCCGGCCAGTACGACCGACGCCTCCGCGAGCACGGGCACGGCCCGGGCGGCAACCAGGGAGAACCGCCCCCAGCGCCGGTGGGAGACGGAGGCCCGGGCGGCTGCCTCGTGGCCGACGAATCGCACGGCCGCGCTCAGGCCGACGGACCGGCCGAAGGCGTAGCCCGCCAGAGCCCCGGCCTGCATGCCGATCCACGTGACCGCGGCACCCCGCGCCAGTCCCAGCAACAGGCCCGAAGCCGTCGCAACCAAGCTCGACGGCACGGGCAGAAACACGTCCGCGGCCAGCAGCAGCACCACCGAGAAGGCCGCGGCCTCGCGGCTCCCGTCCGCCCGCAGCAGGAATTCCGCAGCCTCGCGCAGCGTCGACTCGAATAGCGCGAACGGCCCGAGAATCAGGGCCGAGGCGACGAGCCCCAATAGGCACCAGCGAAGCGCCGTGTTGCCCATCCCTCGAGTGTAATCGCCCGGCGGCCGCGCGAGGAGCCGGCAATTCGATCAGCGTTACTCGGACTGGAACTCCACCTCGTTGCTCTCGACCGCTCCGACCGAGAGGACGACCCGGTGACGGCCGGGATCGAGGTCGGCCGGAGCGGTCAGGACGACCTTGTAGACGCCGGCCTCCCACTGAGCGAGCTCGCTCGCGACGACCTCGACCTCGCGCCCGTCAATCCACGCCCTGGTCTCGGCGATCACCCGCTGCTTCGGCTCCTCCAGCCCGGGCAACCCGGATCTTCCGGCCGGCGTGACTGCTCCGAAGCCGGTACCAAACACTTCCAACGGACCGCCCGCTCGGGGCAGTGAGGCGGGCATCACGCGAGAAGTGTCCGGGGCCTTGATTCCCGGAACGAGATTGCCGGAAAGCACTCTGCCCGGAAACAGCCCCGGCTGGGTCGGGCTGATTGGGATCTTGACCGCTTGGCTGCGTCCGTAGGGCGTCGAGACAAGTGCGTCCGCCCACGGCCCGACGACGCCGAACGGGACCTGGAAGGTAACCTCCGCCGGCGACACGCGAACCAAGGGGGCCTTTACCGCGGCCACGTGAACTCCCGTTCCGGCGAGCTCGAAGGGCAGCGCCGGATTCTCGAACACTAGGTCGGTGTCCGCCTCTGCAGACTCCGAGGCTAGCCCGACGCCACGGATTGTCACCAAGCTGCCCGGCGCGAGTCCCGCGCCCGGCATCGGCGCTTCCCCGCTGGCCGCATTGACGGCGATAGGAGGCGCGATACGGGGCACGCTGGGCGACGCGAACGCGGCCGTCTGGGAGGAGAGCGCAACGCCCTTGATGCTCGCGACGAGAATCTGCTGGCCGTGCTCGGGACCCAGCGTCCAGCCCGTTGTCGCAATGCCCCACGCGTCGGTCGTGGAAGTCGCGACCGTCACCTCGCCCGCGCCGCCCGCCCTGAAGCCCATCTCGATGCCGCTGTAGGGCACGAGATTGTAGTCGCGCACCTGAAAGGCCAGCGCGTGCGGCAGCGGGACGCCTGCGACGCCATGCAGGTCTTCTGGATGGATCGGGACAACCTCCAGTCCAGCCAGGCCCTCCTTCACGTTGAGGCGGGTCACGGCGTGATCGAATCCCGGCTCGCTGGCCTTCGCCTCGAGTGTCGTCGTGCCCGCCTCCAGGCCGAGAATCTCGAACTCCACGCGATCCTCGCCGGCCGGGATGGTCACCGAGGCCGGGACCGTAGCGATCGGCTCGTCCTGCCACAGCCAGACGAGCAGGTCCGTGTCCAGCGGTTCCGAGATGACGACCTGCGCCGTGCCGGCGGTGCCGAGAACCACTCCCCCTGCCGGCCACGTCGACAGGTCCAGCATCCGGGTCAGATCCGTGACCACGGTGGCCCGAGATCCGAGCTGCGCCGCGAAGAAGTGCCGCCAGTTGGCGCGCAAGCGCTCGATCTTCCGTATCACCGACCTCCTCGGGCCGGCGGCGTCGCGAACCACCACAGCGAAGCACTGGCGGAAGTGGCGCTGCGAGACCGATGAGTCGGGCCGCCGTGGTCCCTCGACGGCGATGATGTCCTCCACCCGGACCTCCTTGCGAACGCCGTCGAACCGGACGCCGACTTGAGGGGAACGATCGGCCGAGCCCAGCCGGTGCGCGCCCGCGGGGCTCTCTACCAAGAATGTCGGTGGAACCTCACTAGGGTCGCGCAGTCCCATCAGGTACTGGTCTAGCGGGCTGTAGGACTGCGTCGCGGCGACGGTCTCGAACCGCGGTCGCGCGTCGGGGCCGTGATCGCGGATCAGGTTGCCCTCGAGCACGGACGCCTGCGAATTGAAGAAGAAGCTCCAATGCGACAACTGGCGGCCCAACAGGGAACGCGATCGCTCCCCGGTCTCCGGGTCCTTCCATGACGGGTAGGCTAGGAATCGATGGCCGACCTCGTGCGCGAGAATCGTGAGCAGCGATGCGTGCCGCAGGCCTGGAATCGGCGCGAGCGGGTTGACTGGGTAGTCTTCGACCGAGCCCATGTTGACGAAGGCGGAGAGGCGCCGGCGGGAGCCGAACCAGTGGCCGAATTCGCGACTGTACTCCCCGATTCCCATGACCTGATTGCGGATGGGAAACGCGTGCGCGAGCGAGAATTCGCTGGCATTGAGATCGAGGTCGTTGAACACGATCAGCGTGTCGTAGGCGTCCTCGTGCGCCCGGAAGAACTCCTGGACCACGCCGTACTCGTCCAGCGAGACATCGTCCGTGAAGACCTCGGCTAGGATGGGGGCGCCATCGACGGCCATCGAGGCCGTCTCGCTCCAGTCCACGGGCCGGGCGTCTCGCTCGGCGACACCCGCAAATATGCCAACAACAGCGGCCCGGTGGTTCACGTTGGAGTATTGGAAGTCGATGGTGCCGTCGGCCCGCAGGACAGCGAGGAAGGTCTGGGGATCTCCGACGCCGTTCTCGACAAATTCAGGCACCCCATCCCAGGTCACGAGCACCCGGTCCCCCTGCGAAGCGACCCGCACGCTGCCGCCCTTGCTCGGATCCAAGTCGGAGAACAGGGGAGCGATTCGAGGAGGTCCGCCGGCGGCCCGCGAGAAACTGCGGGGGGTCGACGTCTTCTCGGGATACCGGAAGCTGATATTGCCGTCGGAATGTACGAAGGCTCTGGTGTAGCCCTGCCCGTAGTAGGGAAACGAGAAGGGCAGTTCGATTACAGCGTAGTCGTCGTCTTCCAGTGTCAGCGGTATCCCGACCTCCGGAAGCTCGGCTGTTGTCCCGACGAGAGTCGAGCTAACGGTCAAGCCAGCCGGTCCGCTCGCGATAGAGATCCGCATCCCCGACAAATCGAACTCGTTCGGCGGAGCCATGACCGCCGGACCGGCCTTGATTAGCGCGATTCCGGATTCCTCCCGTGGGGACGGCAGCGGAGATCGGGGTAGCGTTTCTCCGCGCGCGGCCAGAGCTGGTTCGCGCAGCATGCGCTGCTGGTGCAGGAAAATCGCTTCCCGCTCCGTGGGCGGTGCCACGCATGCGACCCGACGATCAACCGCGGTCGCGGCGGCCAGCACCGCAACAGTTGCCCAAGAAACCCCCGCCAGCCGCGCGAGGCCGCAGGGAGTCGCTGAAATTGCCACTTCTGCGCTATTCTCGCACGGGAATCGGGGGACGACTCGTCGCCACCCTAGCGTCTCATGGCATCGTCGGCCCGGCTGGAGCGCACGTACCCGCTGGCATGAGCGGCTGCCAAGCAGGCGGCGACCACCGCCCTGGTCCTCCGCGGGAGGATGATCGCGTCGACATGACCCCGCGCGGCGCACCATTTCGCATCTAGCATCCGCTCGTATTCGAGGCGCGTCCGCTCGATTTCCCTGCGCAGCTCCGGCGGCACGCCGCCTTCGGCAGCGGCCGCCTCATCCAGCGACGAGCCGTACAGGGCCTGCACGGCCGAGTCCCCCTCCATGACGCCGACCCGGGCCGACGGCCAGCTGAAAATGAAGTCCGGGTCGAAGCCCTGGCCCGCCATGGCGTAGTAGCCTGCTCCGCTGGCGTGGCGCAGGGTGACAACGATCCGTGCTACCCGCGCGACGGCCATCGCTTCGATCATGTCCGCGCCGGCCCGGATAATGCCGCTGCGCTCGGCATCCGGGCCCACCATGAACCCCGTCACGTCCTGCAAGTACAGCAGAGGGTGCCCCTGCCGGTCGCACTTGCGCACGAATTCCGCGGCCTTGCGCGCGGTCTCCGCGTACAGGATCGCGCCGATGCGCGTCCCGCCCTCGCATCGGAACAGGCCGCGCCGATTGCCGATCAGCCCGACCGGCCAGCCTTGGACGCGCGCGTTGGCACAGAGCAGCTCGGGCGCGTAGTCGGCCATGAACTCCACGCACCCATCGCGGTCGACGATGACGCGCACCACCTCGTGAAGGTCATAGGGGAGTCGACGGTCGGCGGGCAGGATCTCGTCGAGGCACAAATCCGAGTCCGCTGCCGTCGCCGCACGCCTCGGCCCGTCTCGCCGCGGCAAGTCCAGCAGCAGCTCGCGCAGAAGCTCGATGCAAGCGGCGTCGCTCGGGGCGCGATAGTGCGCCACGCCGCTGCGAGCAGTGTGAAGGGCGGCTCCTCCCAGATCCTCGGCCGCCACGGCCTGGCCGATCGCCCCCTTGACGAGGCTCGGTCCCCCAAGGCCCATGAAGCTGCTTCCTTCGACCATCAGGATCACGTCGCTGAGTGCGGGCAGGTACGCCCCGCCGGCGATGCACGGGCCCATGACGGCCGCGAACTGGGGAAGCCCGTCCCGCTGTCGCATGTGCGCGCAGTTGCGGAAGATGCGCGCGCCCCCGTGCTTTCCGGGAAACGTGCGGTCCTGCATCGGCAGGAAGATTCCGGCGGAGTCCACTAGGTACGCGATCGGAATGCGACAGCGCATGGCAGCTTCCTGGATGCGGAGGATCTTGCCTACCGTCTCCGGAAACCAGCTGCCGGCCTTCACGGTTGCGTCGTTCGCCATGACCGCGACCGGGCGTCCGCCGACCGTGCCGATGCCGGTGACGACGCCGGCGGCGGGCGCGGTTCCGTCGTAGGAGTCGCTGGCGACGAGCAGTCCGAGCTCGACGAATTCCGCGTCCTCGTCTAGCAGGGCGGCCACCCGCTCGCGAGCGAGCATCTTGCCCCTGGCTCGCTGGCGCTCGACGGCCCGCCGCCCGCCGCCCATCCTGGCGGTCCGCTCGAGGCCGTCGATCTCGTCCGCGAGTCGGCGCATGTAGGCGGCGCGGCGCGCCCGCTCATCCGCCCCCGGCCGGGCTAGGCCGTGCTGTGGCGGCAGTGGGAACGGCATTGCCGGACAGGGCCGCTCAGTCTCGCACGTCGCCCCCGGCGCCGAGACCGGGATCGACGCCGGGAGGGCGCCACGCGTCCCAGACCCCGAGGAACCGCAGGTGCCGGGAGAGACCGATGCGCTGGATCCACGCAAGGACCTCCTGCGCAGCCAGCCTCCGTCCGAAGCGCTCGGAAGCGTTGGCGATCCCCAGCACCGTCGCGGCGGCCGCGGCGGCCGCCTCCACCGCCTCGCCAACGCGCACCTTGTCGAACGTGTCGGCCTCCGAGTGATACGTCAGGAAGAATCCCGATGTATCCTGCACCGCGAAAAGCGAGGGCACGCCTTCGAGCGCAAAGGTCAAGTTGTCGCTGAGGAAATAGGCCTCCTCGGTGAGTTTGAGCCGGTCGCGACCGGGCAGCGGCGACAGAATGCGGTCCAGCGCGGGGACCAGCTCGTCGCGACCGCCAACCGAGTAGCCCGCCAGCGGGCCGTTCCCCATGTCATGGACCAGGCTCGCGACGTGCTGGTCGAGTTCCGGGCGGTGGCGGTCCGCGTACGCCCGCGAGCCGAACAAGCCGAGCTCCTCGCCTCCGAACAACACGAAGCGCAGCGTCCGCCGCGGCCGCAGCCCGGCAGACCGGATCGCGCGGGCCACATGCACTACGAGGGCGGCGTTGTCGAGGCAGCCAGTACCCATGTCCCAGGAGTCGAGGTGGGCGCCGAGGAGCACGATCTCCCCCGGTGAGTCCTCGCCGGGAATGTCGGCCACTACGTTCGCCGTCTCGTACGCAGCGCCGATTCGGTTCGGCATGCGCAGGCTCACCCTCACCCTCGCGCCGCCCTGCAGCATCCTGGCCAGCCGCAGGCCGTCCTCGCGCGCCACGAGTGCCGAGGGAATCCCGTCCAAACGGCCCGCGACGTTGTTTACATGCCGGTACATCAGGCGATTCGGGCGCGTCGAAATGAACAGCACCGCGAGTGCTCCGGCGTCGGATGCCTCGCGCAGGGCGATCATGGCGTCGCGCTGCTCGACGGCGAGCTCGTCGAACGACCCGGCCTCGTCCAGACGCACCAGCACGGCCTTGCCGCGGTACCGGTCGGCGGAGCGCGCGATGAACCCCGGCCTGCCCTTGCCGCCGTCCGCCAGATCGGCTTCCATCGCGGGCAGCACGGCAGGAGAGAGCGCCGACGACACCGCGCGGAGCGGAAATCCCGCCGGCTCGACGACCTCGAGGCGGGTCGCGCCTTCCTCCCACAGCAGCGGCATGGGCACTGCCTCGAGACGCACATCCGACAGGGCCGCGTCGGCGAACGCCTGCCGCCCCCACTCCAAGGCCTCCCGCATGCCGTCGGTGCCCGCCATCCGAGCGCCAATCCCGTCGCAGAGGGTCCGCAGGTCGGCTTCGATAGGGCCCGAAGACCGGACCTCCAGCGCGAGGCGGGCGAGATCCGCGGGCAAGGGACTCGAGGAGGCGAAACCGAGCGCGGAACCCCATGCCAACGCGAAACGAGCCCACCGCAAGCCAACGAAATTAGCACAGGGCGTCCAGGCAGCCCGCTGTAGTAGTCTGTTCGCCATGCTACAACCGGGTCGGAGGCAGGTTCTGCACGGCGCGGCCGCCGCGGCGGCGACGAGAGCCTTTCCCGTGCTCGGGGCCAGCGACACCGTCGATCTAGCCGTGATTGGCACGGGCGGCCGAGGACGCCAGCACCTGCAGTTTTTTTCCGACGTCCCGGGAACGCGCGTCTCCGCGGTCTGCGACGTGAACCAAGAGGCCCGGGAACGCGCGTCCGCGATCGTCCGCAAGGCCCAAGGCCTCGCGCCGAAGGAGTACTCCGACATGCGGGCGCTCTTCGACGACCCGGACGTGCAGGCCGTCTCGGTCGCCACGCCGAACCATTGGCACGCCCTCGCGACGATCTGGGCCTGCCAGGCGGGCAAGGACGTGTACGTCGAGAAGCCCGCCAGTCACAACGCATTCGAGGCCGGCAGATGGTCCGGGCGGCCCGCAAGTACCGCCGGATGGTCCAGGTCGGGTCGCAGAGCCGGTCCATCGGGCACAAGCGCCGCGCCATGCAAATGCTCGCAGAAGGCGTGATCGGCTCGGTATACATGGCCCGGGGCCTCTGCTTCCGCCGTCGCAACTCGATCGGCCGCACTCCCGAGGAGCCCGTCCCTCCCGGCCTTGACTGGGACCTCTTCCTAGGGCCGGCCCCGATGCGACCCTACACGCGGAACCGCTTCGCCTACAACTGGCACTGGTTCTGGGACACCGGCAATGGCGACATCGGCAACCAGGGTGTCCACGAGATGGACATCTGCCGCTGGGGCCTGGAAGAGTACGGCGGGCCCCGCTCGGTCTCATCGAGCGGGGGGAAGTTCGTGTGGGACGACGACCAGGAAACTCCCAACACGCAGCAGGCCCACTTCGTCTTCGAGCGCTCGGAAATCGTCTTCGAGGTGCGCAACCTGTCCAGTCCGAACGAAGGCGGCGCGCCCCTGCGGGGCAGCAGCTACACGGGGAACATATTCTTCGGCGACCACGGGTACATGGTGGTCGATCCGCTGGGGTTCCAAGTCTACTCGGGGGACCAGCGCGAAAAGACACGCGACGAGACCCGCCACGAGGAGCGAGTGTGGGACCCGGCACCTCACATGGCGAACTTCATCGAGGCGGTGCGGTCGCGCAACCACCACGCGCTGAACGCGGACATTCAGATCGGCGCGGCCGCAGCGGAGCTGTGCCACCTAGCGAACATAGGCTACCGCTGCCAGCAGCAGCTCCATGTCGATCAGGAAACGGGGCTTTTCGTCGGCAACGGATCGGCCGGCGACCTCTTGACGCGGCGCTACCGGGCGCCCTACGTCGTGCCGGAACGGATCTAGCGCCGCGCACCGGCGTCAGGCTCAGTCCCAGTAGCCCGTCAGGATTCCCGCGGCCAGTCCCCCGGCGGCGCCGACCGCAGGGAACGCCAGCACCGCCAGGAGCGCTCGCAGCGGTCCGACCCGTCCGGGCCACAAACAAGTCGCCACCTGGGCCACGATGATCAGCGCGAACGCCCACTGCCCGTGGACGCCGTCCTCGACGCACCAGGGGCAGTGGGGAGCCGCTGCGTGGTGGATGTTGCAGGCCGCGGCCGAGCCCGCGAAAAGACCGCGGCAGCCGCAGTCGAAGACCAAGTCGCAGAAGCGAACGAATAGCGCGAACGACGCCCCGAGCGCCAGGACCAGGCAGCCGAGCCGCGGCGCTATGATTCCGACCGGCATGACGCCCCGAGCACTCAGGATAGTCTCCGGAGGCAGACGGGCCTGCCGAGGCAGCTGCTCACGGCCGGGCCAGCGCTTCCCGCAGGTACGCCGGCCGGTCGGTCGTGATGCCGGCCACGCCGATGTCTCGCAAGCGCCTCGCGGCGTCCGGATCGTTGACCGTGTAGACGTACAGGGCGCTGCCGTCAGCCGCGAGGGCCCGCGCAAGCTCCGCCACCCACGGCCCGTCGTGACGAACGTCCAAGCCGTCTAGGCCGGCCTGCCGCACCCGTTCGAGCAGGTCGCCCGGACCCCGCACGACATAGCGCTCGACCTCCCTGCGCGAGAAACCGTACAGCCAGTAGCAGCGGATTTCCGGCATCCGTCGCTTCGCCTCGGAAATGGTGTCGTAATCGAAGGCGATCAGCATGACTTGGGAGCGCTTGCCCGAGCGGTCCAGAATCCGCTCCAAGGCCGGGAGAACGGTCCTCGCGCACTTGATCTCGACGACTAGGACCTTGCCCGGAGGCACCGTCTCCAGCACGTCTTCGAGCAGGGGGATCCGCGTGCCCTTCCAGCGCGCCGCCTTCCATGCGCCGGCATCGAGCGACTGCAACTGGCGAAGTGTCCGTTCGGCGACCAAGCCCGGATGCCCGGTGACCCTCTCGGTGTCCTTGTCGTGGATGGCCACGACCCTTCGGTCGAGCGTCTGGTGGATGTCGACCTCGACCGCGTCCGCACGCTGATCCCAAGCGAGGCGGACCGCCGGCAGAGTATTTTCCGGGGCCTGGAACGACGCTCCCCGGTGCGCGACTATCTCGCTGGCCGGAACGGCGCAGGTGAACAAGGCGCCCAGCGCCGCTAGAAGAGCTGCTCGGCGGACCCAGTCCCGCGCGTGCCCGTAAGGCCCCATGCAGGGCTATACTACGCTATGGCTCACGGGTGCGGTCGATGCCCTATTGCGTGCATTGCGGTGGGCACCTAGGCGGCGCCCGTTATTGCGCCCAGTGCGGCGCGCGGGTCGCCCCCGGGTCCGGGGTGAACCGTACAGGCGGCCGTCGACGCGACGGGGCGAGCGCCCAGGAAGTCCGGCACCTCGGCGCACTGGCGTACCTGACGCCCATCCCGGCGCTGTATTTTCTCGTGTTCGAGCCCTTCGGTCGCCACCGGTTCGTCCGCTTCCATAGCTACCAGTGCCTGTTGCTGACGCTCGCGGCCTTCGGGCTCGCGGCGCTAACGGGGATTCTCTCCATCTGGTGGCTGCTCGAGAGCCTTGTCTCGGTGGCCATCCAAGTCGCCCTTCTCGGTGCCTGGGCGCTGGCGGCTTACAAGGCTTCCCGCGGCGAGACGTACCGCCTGCCGGTCATCGGAACGCTCGCGATGCAGCACGCCGAGGGCCGACGCTAGCCCGGGCCCCCTGCGACCGGCCATCGCGCCCGCGCGCAGCCGACTTCACGTGCGCTGGATGCGGAGGTTCCGGAACCGAACCTCGAGCGGCGGGCCGGAATGTACCTGCAGCCCTATGAGGCCGGCCTGCTCGATCGAGTCGTCCTCCTCGGTGTAATCCACGGTCACGACTCCGTTGAGCTTCAGCACGATCCGCTTGCCGGTCGCTCCGATCTCGTACGCGTTCCACTGGTCCGGCCTGAGGGCTCGCCGCAAGGTCGCCTTGGAGGGCTGCGCGAGCGTCTCCTTGCGTCGGCTCTCGTCGTAGAGGTTGCCCCACCACATCGGCCCGATATCGGCTTGGTAGCCCACCATTTCCATGGAACCGGGCATCCGGCGGCTGCGGAGCTGCACGCCGCTGTTGCCGACGTCCTTGAGGAGATGCACGTCGAAACGCAGCACGAAGTCGGCAAACTCCTCGCTCGCGGTCAGGAAGTCGTTGTAGGCGATTCCGGGCGACCGCCCGACGATCATCCCGTCCTCGACCCTCCAGAGGAATGCATCGCCCTCCCAGCCTGTCAGGTCCTTGCCGTTGAACAGCGACTCGAAGCCGTCCTCCGCGGCCCGCGCGGCCGCCGCGACGGCCGCCGGAGCGACGGCGAGGAAGCCCCGCCTGCTGATGGATGATGCCTGGCCTTGCATTCCGCTGGAACGCCCTCAGCGTTCCGCCAAGGTATACCACAAGCGCCGGTGCGTTTGCCTCTAGACGCGGCGCTCACAGCCGCGGCGGGCGGGTGGCCTCGGCCACGCGGGAATCGAGCAGCTCCTTCATCCGCCGCACTGTACTGCGGGCACGAGGGGCCTGCGCGAGATTGACGTACTCCTTCGGGTCGTTCCAGTGGTCGTATAGCTCGACGCCGTGCCGACCGTCCGGCCCCCACTCGGTGTAGCGCCAGCGCTCGGTCCGCACGGTGTACCCAACCGCCCTAGGACGCAGGGGGCGTCGCGGGCTGACCCGGTCGTGAGTGTCGAAGGTCGTGAGAGCAGAGTCGCGCACGGAGTGCAGCGGGTTCGCAAGAACCGGCTCCAAGCTCCTTCCGGCAAGATGCGGGGGCGGGCTCAGGCCGCACAGGTCCGCCAAGGTCGGATACACGTCGACGAGTTCCGCCAACGAGACCGTGCTCAGGCCCGCGGTCCCGCGGTGCTCGGGAGAGGCAACAAGGAACGGCACGCGGGCCGAATTCTCGAACAGCGTGGTCTTCTGCCACAGCTTGTGCTCGCCCATGTGGTAGCCGTGATCGGACCAGAACACGATCACGGTCCGGTCCGTTAGATCGAGGCGGTCCAGCGCGTCCAGCAGGCGACCGAGCTGGGCGTCCACGAAGCTGATGGACGCGTAATAGGCCCGGATAGCCTCGCGCTGCATTCGCTCAGGTAGGTTGAGCTGGTAGGGCCGATCCACCCATGCCGCCGGCGGGATGTCCACCAAGTCGTCCAAGGGCTCGGCGGGAAGCCGGATCATTCGCAGCGGGTACTGGAAGAAGTACTTCCTCGGCGCGACGTACGGCGTGTGGGGGCGGTAGAAGCCCATGGCAAGGAAGAAGGGCCTGTCGCGGGAACGCTCGAGAATCTCGATCGCGGCGGTCGTGCCGAGCCCGTCCGTCTGCTCCTCGTCAGTGCCGTCCTGGGCCATCCAGCTCAGGGTTCCGCCGAGGTTGCCGGCGACCGGATCGATCGAGTAGATGCTCTCCTCCTCCCACTTGTCGCGACCGCGCGGGTTCACTGTCTCCTCCCATGAAGCAGGGTCGTCGAGGCCGTCCTCGCCGATTTGGGTGGGAACGCCGTAGTGATAGATCTTGCCCACGCGGGCGACGTAGTAGCCATTCTCGCGAAAGAGCTGCGGGAGCGTCTTGACGTCAGGAATCGCGTCGCGGAAGCGGACGGCGTTGTTGCGGACCCGGGTCTGGTCGGGATAGAGCCCCGTCATGAGAGACGCCCGGCTGGGATTGCAGACCGGATAGTTGCAGTACGCCCGATCGAAGCGGATGCCGAGACGGGCGAGTCGGTCGAAGTTGGGCGTCTTGACAACCGGGTGCCCGTAGGTGCCCAAGTCGTTGTTCATGTCATCGGACGCTATGAACAGGACATTGAGGCGGTCCTCGGCTGCGGCGCCCGACCAGAGCAGGCCCAGCGCCACTATCCAGCGACGGAGCATTCCAAGACCGTACCAGAATCGAGCCGGGCCCGGGACTGCGGACTCAGCCTGTCCGAGCCTGCCGGGGCGGCCGCCGCGACGGCTCCTCGAAATTCTTGCCCGTGCCCTCGTACCCCGGCCTCGGCTCGGGCACGGGCAGCACCCGCTCGCCGTGGGGGTCGAACGCGATCAGCCGGCCGCTGCGATAAGAGTCCACCCCCAGCCGGATGGCTGTCATGATCTGGTAGCCGAAATGCGCGTCGAAGGTCGGCTTGGCGCGCGTCCGCATGCAATCGAGAAAGTTCGCGACGTGGTCGGCGCTGACGTTCTCCTGCTCGACCTCCACGCGCAGCACGTCGTGGCCGGTGGCCTCGCGGAACTTCGCAGCGAACTGGTACTCGGGCTTGACCTCGATTGCGCCTGGGAGGAACGAAATCGCTCCCTCGTGGCCGTAGACCATCGTGGGCATGCCGGCGTTGCCGGCCGAGGAAGCCATGGAGGCGGAGAGGTTGACGTAGTGGCTGGCGTACTCGACGACCGTGGCGTACGTGTCCGGCACCTGACGTTCGCGATGCACGTAGATCCCGCCGTGGCCGCTGACGCGGCGCGGGAATTCCTTCCCCATCATCAGCGCGAGCGGCGCGAGGCGATGGTAGAAGAGGTCGGTCGCGATCCCGCCGGAGTAGTCCCAGTACTTGCGCCAGCGGAAGAAGCGTTCGGCGCTGAAGGGCCTCGGGGGAGCCGTGCCTAGAAAACGGTCCCAGTCGATGTTCTCCGGCGTCCCTTCGGCGTCCACCGTGTAGTTCCACTCGCCGTAGAGCGAGTTGCGGCAGTAGGTGTTCTGCGCCCAGACGACTGGTCCGATCCAGCCGCGGTCGATGACGGACCGCGCCTCGTGGTAGCGCTTGTCGGAAACGTGCTGGCTGCCGACCTGCAGCACCCGGCCCGTCCGCTCCACGGCGGAAGCGACGCGACGGGCTTCCTCGATCGTGTACGTCATGGGCTTCTCGAGGTACACGTCCTTGCCGGCCCCGAGCGCGTCGAGCGCCATGGCGGAGTGCCAGTGGTCGGGCGTGGAGATCCAGACGGCGTCGATGTCGGGACGCGCGAGCAGCTCGCGGTAGTCGAGGAAGCCGACCTTGCCTTCCAGCCCCGCCTGAGAGAGAGCGTCGTCCCTCCGCTTGCGGTAGATGTCGCTGACTGCCGCGATGCGGACGTCCCCCAGTTCGCGACTGCGTCCGAGCAGCAACCGCATGTGCCCGCGGCCCTTGCTGCCCACACCGATCATGCCGATGTTGATGCGGTCGTTGGCGCCGATCACTCGCGATGCCGCAGGGGCGGCCGCCAAGGCCGGGGCAGCCGCGGCGTTGGCAAGGAACGCGCGTCTCGAAGTGCTGGCATGAGCCATGACGAACCTCCCGGAATCCGATGGCTCGCGACCGGACTACGCACCGGTCGCCGGAGCCATACAGCACTATACACCAAGCCTTGGCGCGAGCGAGCGGGCGGCGGCATCAGACTGGGTGTCCGAGGCCGCTCTGGGCGATAATGGGCGATGCTATCAGCGGAGCGAGTCCGGCCGGGCATCGGACGGCCGCCCGATTCCCGCATATGACGGAGTTCGGCATCCACCCCGCCTCGGGGCGACCGATCCGGGTGGAGCTCAGGGACGGGCTGATCGTGAGCGTCGCGCCGACGGACCGCGCATGCAGCCACCTAGTCTCGCCCGGCTGGATCGACCTGCAAGTGAACGGCTTCGCTGGGGTCGACTACAACGACCCCTCGTCTCCGGCCGACGAAATCGCCCGGTCCATCGACGTCCAGAGAGCCACGGGGGTCGCACGCTTCTACCCCACCGTCATCACGGGATCCCACGACGACATGGCCAACTCCCTAGCCAATCTGGCTCGCGCAAGGCATTCCCTGGCTGAAGGCGACGCCATGCTAGGGTTCCACGTGGAGGGACCGTGGATCTCTCCGCGCGACGGTCCGCGGGGCGCCCACCCGAGGTCCCACGTGCGGCCTCCCAGCGTCGAGGAGTTCGCCAGGCTCCAGGACGCGGCCGAGGGATGGATCCGCTTGGTCACGCTCAGTCCCGAGCATGACGAGGCGGCGGGCGTGATCGAGCACATGGCCGAGTCGGGCGTGGTGGTCTCGATCGGGCATACCGACGCCAGCGCCGCGCAGATCAGCGACGCGGTCAGCGCCGGTGCCACCATGAGCACGCACCTAGGCAACGGCGCCGCCGCGCACGTGTCCCGGCATGACAACTACATCGTCCATCAGATGGCCGACGACCGGCTTTACGCCGGCCTGATCATGGACGGCATCCACCTGCCGCCCCCGTTCGCGAAGATCGCCCTCCGGGCCAAGGGGCCGGACCGGTCGATTCTGGTGACCGACGCAGTGGCCCCGGCACACTGCGAGCCCGGCATCTACCGGCTTGGCGAGCAGGAGGTCGAGCTGCTGCCCGAACGCAGGGTCGAGCTACTAAGCAGCCGCCGCCTCGCGGGCTCGGCGCTCAGCATGGACCGCGGCGTTGGGAACGCGATGCGCTTCGCGGACCTGCCAGCGCAGGCCGCCACCAGGCTAGCGACAACCAACCCCGGCGGAGCCATGGGCCTCGCGGAGAGGTCGCGGTACCTAGAGCCCGGGCAGTCGGCCGATCTCACGCTGTTCCGCATCGCTGACGGAGGGCGTATCGAGGTTTCTCGGACGGTTACTGGGGCCGCTTGACAAAGGGGCGTCGGCGCGGAGCACGTCATTCGGAACAGTCATCGATCTGGATGAAAACCATTTCTAGCCAGTTCAATTCCTCGGACCCAGGCAAGCGCTCGCGATGCGCGGCGTACGTATCGGCAAGCAATTCGTTGTATTGAGGGCGTCAAAAGCAATCTCAACACACAGCTCTACATCTAGGGACTTATGTTGGGTATACCCAACATAGAGTGCCTGCTTCAGTCGGTCAGGGAGAAGACTCTTGACGTCTTCTATAAGGGAATTATATATCTGAGTGCCGACAACGCCATATCCGACTAGAACTGCTGTGAGCAGGGAGGTGGGTGTCGAGCTGGGGTCATTCGAGTGCGGCCGCGGCGGGCACAGAGGGGTGGGGGTGGGATCGTATCTGAATCGAGCCTGCCAGCGGATTTGACGAGGAAGGGACTAGAGAGGCCGCCTCGCATGCCCCGGTTGCCCCGGTGAAACCCGGTTGGCGATGGCAGGGCACCCCTTGCAAGCCGATTGCAGGCCTTGCGAGGGCCGAAGACAGCGGATCCCCGGCGCTCGACGGCCTGCATGGACGGTCCGGACCGGACCGGGGTCGCGCCGGGGCATGCCGGATCCGGTGCGCCCCTCGTACCGAGCGTGAAGCGCGCGCCCGCAGCGGGCTGCCGCGCTCGGCGCGGCGGGCGCCGCTCAGGCCGCGACCGCGGCCTTGCCGGTCAGCTGCCGGTAGGTCAGCGTCCGGCCGACCAAGCCCCGCGCCATGCGCCGCATCCGTTCCGCCGTTGTTCCGCCGTGTCGCAGTCGCGGTCGTTGCGCCGTCCCGCGAACTCCGTGAGGTAGCGGCCGAGATGACGGACGCTCATCCGGTGATAGGTTCCGTACAGGCCGCGCTTGAACAGGGACCAAAACGACTCGATGCCGTTCGTATGCGCCGCCCCGCGCACGTACTCGCCGCCGGAGTGCTTGACGGCTTCGTGCGGGAACTCCGCCATGCCGGCGCAGGCCGCCGCCTCGTCGGAGCGGAGCTGCGCGCCCGGCGCGACCCGGCCGCGCACGAAGCCCTGCAGGTCGCCCTTGGCGGTGCCCGGCAGCGGCCGCGCGGCCACTGCGTTCGTGGCGCGGTCCCGCGCCCCCGCCACGGGCGTCTTGCCGACGGGCCCGCGCCCGGCGCGGGCCTTCTTCCTCTCGTGCTGGTTGCGCTCCTTGCCGCCGACGCAGGTCTCGTCCACCTCCACCGGGCCGGCGAACAGGCCCCGATCGCGCTCCCGGCACGCGCGGATGCGGTGCGCCAAGTGCCAGGCCGACTTCTGGCTGATGCCTAGGTCGCGGTGCAGCTTCATGCTCGAGACGCCCTTGATGCCGGTAGTCAGCAGGAACAGGGCGACGGCCCGGGTGCGGTAGCCGAGCTTGGTGTCGGCCATCACGCTGCCGGTGCGCACCGAAAAGCGCTTGCCGCAGCTGCGGCAACGGTACGGCATCGAAGGGTGGGCCGCGTCGGACTGCACGCTGGAGCCGCGGCAGAAGGGGCATACCGGACCGTCGGTCCAGCGCATGGAGGCGAACCACTTTTCCGCGGATTCGTCATCGGGGAACATGGCGATCACTTCGATCAAGGTGATGCCTTTACGGAACCACTTTCCGGGACCTTGTTTCTTCATTTACGGTATCCCCTACTGGAACTATTCTACCAAAAAACACCACAGAATGTCAACGGAAATTCGGAAGAAATATGAAATCTTATTATGGCTTGATAATTTGCCGACTTGATTCCCTCGGCACTCAGATATATAATTCCCTTCTATAAGTCACGCACTCTGCATGATTCGAATGAAAGACTGTCCGCACTCTGTTCAAACTGCTCGGCAAACTAGCCTTGAGAGGTGAGTTCTCCACTATTCAGACGATCTCAATTGCCTCATTACATTGATTGGTCCTGGATAGAATCTTCGAGCTCGTCATCGCCGCCCCGACGAGCTGCGCCGCGCGCCGGCTAACCCCTTGCACTAGAACGTTGTTCGAGGCCCGGTCCACCAACGTCACCCGCGCCCCGCGGTGCTGCCCGCCGATCACCGTGTCGGCCTCCCGGTCGCCGACGCGCGCCTTCGCCTCCGCCGGGCGCTCCGCGATGTCCGCACGCCCCGGGATCGCGCCCCGGCGGGCCGGCCGGTGCCGCTTGCGCCCGTCCTGCCCGAGGTGCCGGTACAGCCGACCCCCTGCCGCCGGTCGTCGTGCACCAGCTGGTCGATCCGTTTGGGCCTGATCTCTTGCGCCTTCTCCAGCTTCAGCTGCGCCGCGACTTGCTCCGGGCTCCTGTCCTGCCGCAGGCGGTCCTCGATCCGCGCCCGCAGCGGCGCCGTCAGCTTGCGTGGCGGGCGCGACGCCGCCCGACGCTCCCCGGACCGCAGTGTCTCGATCCGGCAACGCTCGTCCTTCCTCACGTGCGTGTAGCTCTCCGGCATGGGACTCCCCTCTCCTCCCGGCGCATCCGAACCTACTGTCGCGACCCCACCGGTCTCCGCCTACCCTCTCCCCTCCCTTCCATCTTGTGGCGCGGCGGGTGTCGCCCTTCGGAGTTGAATGGGCGCCCTGACGGTCCTAGGTTCATTCCTCCTCGTTTGTGGGTCTACGCCAAGCGGGTAGTGCTTAGGGTGAGTAGGCACTAGGACCCGCACAGCAGCCGACTCTGCGCGGGAGGATGCCCCCCCCCCCCCCCGGAAGCGGCCCGTCCTACGGGCCCGGTCAGGCCCATTCCGCGCCCGACCCCTTGCTGCGGGACCCGCCGGGCCGGCGTTCCAAGATCCCGCCGGCCGCCCGCGCGCTGCGGCGTCAGGCCGGCGGCCCGCGATTCAGGTCGGCTGCGGGATCTCCGCCGAGGCGTCGTCGCGCCGCACGCCCAAGTAGATCCGCGCCTGCGGCACCGTGTCGCATTCTTCGCCCCGGCGGCGCACGATCGCCAGCGCGAGGTTGTCCGGCACCGCGTTCGCCAAGCGCCTGTGGCCGGCGCGGATGCGGCTGGCGTCCTCGCGGAAGGCCACGCTGCGCGAGTAGCGCTTCGTTTCGTCCACTGCCCGGCGGCCGCGCCTGGCGACGCAGCCTCGGCCTCGTCTCGCGTCAGCGACGTGACGCCGTAGAGCGGCTCCGCGGGCTGCAGGCCCGCGACCCTGATCGGGCGCTCCTCCCAGCGCCCGTGCGAGCATGTCCGGCACCGCACGTAGCGGTGCCCCCGCGACCAATGTCGCGCCTCCAACCGTGCCGGCGCGGCCGCGCAGTTGCCCTTGATCTTCTGCAGCCAGTCCGCGCCGTGCATATCCACCAGCGCGGCCTCCATATCGAACCCAGCGTGCCCCGCGTCCAGCATCACCACCAGCTCCTGCACCTCCACCTCCCTCGGCCGCTCCCCCGGCTCGAACCGCTCCATCATGCGCTGGCAGGTCGTGTCCAAGGGTGCCTCGCAGCGCCCGCGGTCGTGCCGTAAGCGGGAGCCCGAGAGCCGTAAGGCCCTTTGCGTCAAGGCCTTGGCGAACCCTTCGGCGGGCCCGCCCGCCGCCGTGCCCTTTAGTTTCCGGGCGGTTGCAGCAGGTCCGTGGGGCGAAGATCGGACCGGTCTGGGTCGGCTTGCCCGTTGCCAAGGAGGCGGCAGTGCGACAGTTCTCGTCGAGGAACCGCACGTGAGGAGCGTTCAGGACATCCAGCTCACTCTTGGCCGGAGCGCAATCGAGGATATCGATCTCGACGTCCGTTCCCGCGACGATATCCCGGCCATCCTGCTAGGCGTACGATTTCTCCACTGTTCGGAGGAATTGCACGCCAAGGTCTTGAGATTGCTCGAGAGCCGTATCGTAGGTCGCGGCGAGGGTAGCGAGAACGGCAAGGACGGAAGTGATCCTTCCGCGGACGAGTCCGGCAAGATCAAGCCTGCCGTCGGTCGTCCCGGCCTGCAGCTTTGAAACATTCCGCTCTCGGGCCTGCTCAAGCAGGGATTGAAGTGCGACTGCGTGACAGAGCTGGCGAACAAGCACGCGGACGTCCGGCGCTTCCTCGGAGTGTTCGCCGACGGCCCTGGCGAAGGCAGGGGAAGACGAGGGAAGCCTTGGAGAGGCAAGGAGTTACCTCCGGTGCGTGAAGCTCTTCGCGGGCTAGGTGGACCGTCGCGTGCTGCGGGCGGAGAAGATCCCGCATGAGGAGATGGTGTTCTCAATCTTCGAGGAGTACACGCAACGGTGCGCGAAAGGGGAGGCTGTCGAAGGCGCAGAAGGGGACGGAAAGCGTGCCGGAGTTCGTGGCTGTGAGCAGCGGTTCTAAATTTGTCCGTCAAGGGGGTGCGTGAACGTTGTTTCGGAGGATGAGGTGAGTAAGTTGACCGAGAGGTCGCGCTCCCGAGGCCGCCCCGCGGGAGCGTCGGACGGCGGGCAGGGCCGTGGCGCGGCCCACGTCGCGGGTCCGCCGAGTGCCGAGCCCGCGGCCGGACGCACTCCGGCGGTAGCCGGCTTTGACGGCCGGCCGCTCGCCGGACGCTGCCGGCACGAAACTGCGCGGAGTCCAGGCCGCGCGGAGTCCAGGCCCCGGCCGCCCGGCAGCCCGGAGGCGCGCGTCCGGCGCGCACTGCCGCCAGCAGCGTCGGCCGGTCCGGGAAGCGGAACCAGCGCAGCGCGACCTGCAGCTCCCGGAACAGGGCGCGGCGCGTGACCGGCTGGCGCCGGCACTGCTGCCGCAGCGCGCAGACGCACTGCAGCACGGCGTGGAGCGCGAAGGCGAACAGGTTCGGCACGGCCGGCACGTTGGCCGGCCCTTCCTTGCCGTGCCCGAAGTTGCGCTTGCAGTTGCGGCCGTGCCGCGCCAGGCAGTTGCAGCCCTCGTTCTCGATCTTCCAGCGCGCCCGGCCGGCGCGCGCGATCCGCTCCGCGTTGTCCGCGGTTGTCCGCGGTGACCGCGAGACTGGCGAAGAAGCTGCTGGCGCAGGTGCGCTTGCCGTCGCGCTCCACGGCGTACTCGATCCAAGTGCCCCGCAGGGCGTCGCGGCCCTAGCGCAGGGGCACCGCGGCCGTCCGGCGGAAACGGTGCCGCTCGGAGCGCTTGCCCTTCCCGCGCCGCGGCAGCCAGCCGGTCGAGCGCACCGCGCCGCTCGCCCGCCGGCTCTCCGGCACCTCGTACAAGTGCTTGTGGGATCCGGGCTTGCATACCCGGATGTAGTCCATGCCGGCCGCCGCGGCGGCCTCGCAGAGCGGCTGGCAGCAGGACAGGTCGTCGCCCGGCAGGCCTGCAGCCAGGCGCCGCGAGCGGCGATCCGGCGCTTGGCGGCGTTGCGCTCGCAGTCCCGCTTGCGCTCGTCCTCGCTCATGTCGGCGCGGGTCGCGGCCGCGTCCTGCTGCGGGCACACGAACTCGGGCATCAGCGGCAGGACGGTGGCGTGGCCGTCGGCCATGGTCTGGAAGTGATGCGGCCGGCGCTCGCTGCCGACGCGCCGCACCGAGCACTGCGGGCAATGCACCTTGTCGGAGCGGTGGAACCGGACGCCGTCCGGAGCCGCCGGCAGGCGCTCGTCGAGGCGCTGGAAGGGCTCGAGCGCGCCCTGCGCGGCCACGGTTGCGAGGCACGGCCGGAACAGCGGGTCGCACGCGGCCGGGTCGAGATCGTCGAGCAAGTTGCGGATCCGGTTGTCGCAGGGGATGCGGCCCGCGCCGAACAGGGTCCGGCAGTTGCAGCGGGAGCCGTCCCGCTCCATGCGCCGCTGGAACGCAAGGAACGACTCGCACCGGGTGAAGAAGCAGGCCGGGGCGCACCAGGGCGCAACCGGCGGCGTCGCTGACCTCGTAGCGCTTGTTGCTGCGACCGTCGCGCCGGTCGGGCAGGCCGGCGGCCGTCCCGCGGAAGGCGCTCAGCAGCGGGTCCAGGACATGGGGCATGCACCCTAGCTCACACATTCCGCTAGGAAAAGTCAAGTGCCAGACTGCCTTCGACACCTTTCTCAGACACTCTGGAAATCCCCAAATGCCCAAATTGAGAATCGCTGGGCTGTGAGGGAGAGGCTCTCGCTGTGGCCTCGTCTGACTGCCCCGGTATCCAAGACCCCATGCGCAGACGGCCAGCCCCAAGCAGCCGGGGATCCGTGGCTCGGGGATGGAATCCGGTCCTTGTCCCTGCGTCCGGTGGCCGCCAAGCCTCCTCTGTGGCTGGGTCCGGCCAGAGAGCGCACTCCCACTGCACGCGGGCGACGACCGCGACGAAGCGAACTGTCTGCGATTGCCGTCCGGGACCCTTGAGGCGTAGTTCGCGCCGGGAACCAGCGGCTATACTCGCTGGTAGGAGTGCGGGGTGTCTTCATTAGCTTCGAAGGCATTGACGGCTGCGGCAAGACCACGCAGCTCGCGATGCTGGAGGCAAGCCTGCGCGACGCTGGAATCGAGCCAATTCTGGCTAGGGAACCCGGCGGCACCCGTGTCGGGCAGCTGATTCGAGGTATTCTGCTGGACTCCGCGAACGCCGATATCGCTCCGAGGGCGGAGCTCCTGCTGTACTTCGCATCGCGTGCGCAGAATGTCGACGCAGTCATCCGGCCTGCATTGGAGGCGGGGAGGGTGGTCCTATGCGATCGCTTCACCGATGCAACGGTCGCGTACCAAGGCTACGGGCGCGGGCTGGGAGCGGACTTGGTGCTGCGCCTCGACAAAGTCGCGTGCGACGGCCTGCGCCCGGACCTTACGCTCTGGCTCGACCTAGATGCCGAGACCGCCCGCTCGCGGGCAAGATCGCGAAATGACGGATTGGATGCCGACGAGAACCGCATGGAAGCGCTGTCTCTCTCCTTCTTCTCGCGAGTTCGCAGCGGCTACGCCGAACTGCATGCCACCGAGCCCGCCCGCGTCCAGCGCGTCGACGCGAGCGGCCCCCCCCTAGCCGTCGCAGGTAGGGTGCTCAGGCTAGTTCGGCAGGCCCTCAAAGGGCGCGGTCTTGCCCCTCGTCCGACTTCATGCCGGCCCCGCAGCTGATCGGGCACGAACGAATTGCCGCCTCTCTGTGGCGCATGGTCGCGGAGGAGCGGCTGCCCCAGACGATGCTATTCGCCGGGCCGCACGGCGTCGGCAAGGCGACGCTGGCACGCCACCTAGCTGCAGGGATCAATTGCGCCCCTCGGCCGGGCCCGCCTTGCGGTGACTGCTCGCCGTGCCAGCGCATCCTAGCCAACGACCTGTCGAACGCTGCCAGCCGCCAGTTGATCGAGGAGCGTCGCAAGTTCCCAGCGGCGAAGCGAGCCGAGGCGCCGCTGGTCGTCTCGACCCATCCCGACGTGCTGGTATTCCCGCCGGACGGGCCGATGCGCATCATCGGAATCGACCAGGCTCGGTTCCTGCGCAGCGCGGCTCGCCTCACGCCGTGCGAGGGCCGCAGGAAGATCTTCGTGCTCGACCAAGCCGAGAGGATGAACACCGAAGCTGCCAACGCCCTGCTGAAGACGCTGGAGGAACCGGGCCCCGGTCTCACCATCGTCCTGACGACCGAGAATCCGTACCTGCTGCCCGCGACGATTCGCTCGCGCTCGATCCCGTTCTATTTCGCGACGCTCTCAAGCGCGGAGATGCACTCGTTCCTGCAATCCCGCGACGTGCCGGAGGATGTTCGAGAGCGTGTCGGAGCCTGGTCCAGGGGCAGCCCCGGAACGGCTCTGGCGCTCGACATCGAGCGCTTCCTCAAGAACCGGACGGCTGTGCTCGCGCTGCTCAAGGCAGCGCTCTCGAAGGGAGAGTTCGCCCGCCTGGCCGGAGAGATGGAAGCCGTCGCCCGCCAACCCTCCGCGGGAATCCACGAACTGACGGCCATGATGCATTCCCTCCTGCGCGACCTGCTCCGCCACCATCTCAACGTGCGGGAGGACCTGACCCATCCCGATCTGGCATCGGAGCTGGCGGATCTCGCTTCGGGATCCAGCTTCGCTTGGACCGAGAGGGCGCTCGGGTTCTTAGCGGATCTGCAGCGTTACCAGCCGATGAACATCCAGAAGCAGATCGCCTTGGAGGCTTGCGCCCTGAAGCTCCGAAGCTGACAGCCGGCGGGCGGGCGAAGCAGGAAGAGTAGCCAAGGAAGGGCCAAGCAGCTCAAGAGTGCGATCTCCGTGGCGGCGTCGACGCGAAGGCGCTGAGAGGAACGGCATCGGCGTGGCGGTATCGTAGGCCGCCCACGTGCTGGCCACAGTCCCCGGGATGATTGCGCTCCAAGTCTCGAGCGTCCATGCGCCTGCCTGCCGCGGCTCCAATGCGTTCGCATGATCATTCCTCGGCCTGACCCGGCCGCGGGCACCACCGGACTTGGAGCGCTCCGGAGCGAGGGGCTCGGACGTAGGGACGTCTAGCGACAGGACTGCGCCGGGCGAGGGTGCCTCGAATCGAAGGCAGCACGGCGGATCCTGCGACCGTCTCCGCCATCGCGGTTCGTGACCTAGATTCCCATGCGCCGACTTCCGGCGGGGCGGAGCGCACGGTCAAGGTCCCGAAGATCGATGCCGAAGCATCGAACGAGTCCGGAGGCTCGAGTGCTCTGGCGTGGTCGCCCGGCAGTCTAGACAGCGCTGCGCGGAGCCCATGGGCGCTGCCAGAGCAACTGCGGCTCGAGTGCGCTCCCAGAACACGGTGCCTCGGGCTCTCGCCCAGACCTCGTCGACTAGCCGTCTGAGGGGCCCGCCGACGGCAGCGGCCGGAGCGCGGCCGCAAGCCTCTCGAAGCCCCGGGCCGCGCCGACGGCAGCGCCTCCGGAGTCGCGAATCGCAGGTGCTGCCGCGCAGCAAGCACAGGCCATAAAATGGGGAGCGGTTTCCACGGTCGCAAGCTCGGAGGCTAGCGCTAGGCTCCGAGCGAAGAACGTCGCTCTGCCCATGGCCCGGTTTGCCGCTACTTCCAAGTTCTCCGCCCCCCAAGGGGCCAGCTTCCTCTTGAAGGACGTCGAAGATTCGGAGGTCTTAACGCCGGAAGACTACAGCGAGACCCAAGTGCATGTCCGAGCCACCACAGACCGGTTCATGGCCGAGGAGGTGACACCGAGGATTCCGGAACTCGAGCGGCAGACGCCCGGCCTCGCTAGGCAGCTGATGAAGCAGGCCGCGCAACTGGGCCTGTTGGGCGTGATGGTGCCGGAGCATCACGACGGCCTCGAGATGGGCGTGGCGACGCAGATGCTGGTGAGCGAGCGCCTAGGCCCCTACGCCTCTTTCTCGACGACCTACGCCGCGCACGCTGGCATCGGCACCCTGCCGCTGGTCTTCTTCGGCAGCGAGGAGCAGAAGCGGCGGTACCTCCCGCGGCTGCTGTCGGGCGAGATGCTGGCCGCCTACTGCCTGACGGAGCCCCACGCGGGCAGCGACGCGCTGGCCGCGCGAACCCGCGCCGAGCTGACGCCGGACGGGAAGCACTACGTCCTCAACGGCCAGAAGATGTGGATCTCCAACGGCGGCTGGGCGGACCTTTTCACGGTCTTCGCGAAGGTCGACGGGAAGCGCTTCACCGCGTTCCTAGTCGAGCGCTGCTGGGGCGGCGTGCAGCCCGGGCCGGAGGAGCACAAGATGGGGCTCCGCGGCAGCTCGACCACGGCGCTCTACCTCGACAACGTGATGGTCCCGGTAGCCAACGTCCTCGGCGAGATCGGCCGCGGCCACGTGATCGCCTTCAACATCCTGAACGTCGGGCGGCTTGAACTGGCGGCGTCCTGCGTCGGGGGCGCGAAGGACCTGATCGCCGAGTCCGTTCGCTACGCCCAGCAGCGCAAGGCCTTCGGCAAGCTGATCGCGGAATTCGGCGCGGTTCGGAAGAAACTGGCCGACATGGCGGTCCGGACGTTCGCGGGAGAGGCGCTCACCTACCGTACCGCCGGCATGATCGACGCCCGGCTGGACGGTATGTCGTGGAAGTCACCGGACGCCTCGACTACCGCGCTCCGAGCCGTGGAGGAATACGCTATCGAATGCTCCATCGCGAAGGTCTATCTCTCCGAGGCGCTGGACTTCATCGCCGACGAGGCGGTGCAGATCCACGGCGGCTACGGCTATCACGAAGACTACGCGGTCGAGCGCGGCTACCGCGATTCTCGCATCAACCGGATCTTCGAGGGGACCAACGAGATCAACCGGCAGCTGACAGCGAGCATGCTCTGCAAGCGAGCCGACCAAGGGAGGCTCGACCTAGCCGGCTCCGGCGTGCCGTCGAGGCCGCGCCCGGCGTACGTGGCGGCTCTCCATGCACGCATACCGCTGGCCTACCAAACCGACTTGGTCAATCGCGCCAAGCGGGCGGCCCTAGCCGTGATCCGCATGGCGAACCGGCGGGTGGGGGCCGACCTCGATCAGCACCAGGAAGTCGCCGCCGCAGTGGCGGACATGCTCATGCACGTCTATGCAGCCGAGTCGGCGCTCCTGCGCGGGAAGAGGCTGATCGAAACCGCCGCCGGCGACTCGGTCGATGACCTGCTGACGGTTCTTCTGATCGACACGACCAGTGCCGTCCGGGCGCACGGCGGGCTAGTCCTAGGCGCCTGCTGCTCGGAGTCCGAGATCGGGACCACGTTTCAGGCCCTCGACAACTTGGTCCGGGCGCGTACCGCCGACCTGCCCAAGGCCCGCGGGCGGATCGCGCGCCGGATGCTCGAGTCGGGAGGCTTCGAGTTCTAGATTCGAGGCGCTCCGGCACCGCCCGGGCCAAACTCCGGCCGAAACCGCGGCACGGTCGACAGAGCGCTGACCATGGATCATCATTCGCTCGCAACCGGTCCGCAGACGGAGCGAACTTACGGGGCCGTTCTGCCGATTACGCCGGGGCCCGCCGTCCCGGGCCCGCCGGCGGCAGTCGGACTCGGTCGGGTCCGTCCCTACCCGCATTCGAGGCGGCACACTTGACGCCGGCGCAACGGCCTTGGTCGCCGCTGGCAGCTTCGCGTCCCTCGTTGCGGCCCGGTTTCGCGACATGCGACCTTGCGTGTTGATTCTCCGGACCGCCCGGCCCGCGCCGCTCGCCGCTGTCGCGGCGATTTGCTGGGTCCCCGTGGCAGCGGGCCAAGCGGTCGGTGACCCCGAGCCGACGCACTCGGCGGCGCCGCTCGCTGCAGGCGGACCGGCCATCGAGATCCGCGCCGACTCGCAGCAGCGCGACGGCCCGCGACGCAGCGCCTCGGGCGACGTCGAACTGCGCTACAAGCACATCGTTCTCACCTCGAACGAGCTGCGTTTCGACGAGCGCAGCGGCGAGATCGAGGCCACCGGCAACGTCCACTTCCGCACCCTGGACGGCGAGCAGGACCTGCGGGCCGAGCGCATGGCGTACAACATCCGCTCGGAACTCGGCACGTTCTACGAGGCCCGCGGGCGCGCCTCCTCGGCCAGTCAGGGCGGCCCCCGGCTCCTCACGACGGACAATCCCTTTCAATTCGAGGCGCGCCTCGTCCACAAAGCGGGCGAGCACTACACGATCCACGATGGTCGCGTTACGAATTGCGATCCGGCGGCCCCATGGTGGACATTGCGGTCGGCCCGGGCGGAGATCGTGCCCGGCCGGTCGGCCGTCGTGCGCAAGGGCGTGCTACGACTGCGCGGCTTCCCGCTGCTCTACGTGCCTTACTTTCGGAAGTCGCTCCGGCGGATGCCTCGACAGAGCGGGTTCCTGACGCCCACCGTGGGCAACAGCTCGCGCTTCGGTCGGATTCTCGGCCAGTCGTACTACTGGGCCATCAACCGCAGCTTCGACGCGACCATCGGCGCCACGGTCTACACCTCGCGGGGCGTGGCGACCAACGCCAGCCTGCGCGGGCGGCCCACCCGGTACTCCAGCTTCGACGCCGTGTTCTTCGACGTGCGGGACCGCGGCCGGGAACTCGACGACGGCAGCCGCCTGAAGCAGGGCGGCAATTCGTTCAGCATGAAGGGCCAGACGGTCTTCGGCAAGAACTGGCGCGGCGTCGCGGACCTTCACTACCTCAGCTCGCTGGAGTTCCGGCAAGCCTTCACCCAGACCTACGAGGAAGCGGTGTTCTCGCAAATCCGCTCGATCGGATTCGTGTCTAGGAACTTCTCGACGTTTTCCTTCAACACATCGCTGCTCAGGAACGAGCATTTCCAGAGCATCGCCCGCGACGACAACGTCGTCATTCGCAAGCTGCCGGGAATCGAGTTCAACAGCCACGAAAGGCCGGTCGGATCCGGTCGCTTCCCGCTGTGGTTCGCGTTCGACTCCTCCCTGGACCTGATCAGCCGGACCCAGCGCAGCTACCAGACCCGCCGCTTCGTGCCGCGCGCGATGTTCTTTCCCCGCGTCTCGACACGCTTCTCGCTCAAGGGCTTCACCGTCACGCCGACCCTGGGAGCCCGCGCGATCGCCTACGGACAGCGACGCGCCCGCGAGGGCCTCGTCGGCGAGAACCTATACCGCAAGACGGGAGAGGTCGCGGTCGACGTCGCGGGCCCGGCCGTGGAGCGCGTTTTCCGCGGTCCGAAATGGCTGGGCGACCGCATCAAGCACGTCATCGAGACGCGCCTGCGCTACCGCTACACGCGAGGCGTGGAGGGCTTCGACCGCGCGATTCGATTCGACGCCAGGGACCTGATCCACAACACCAACGAGGCAGAGATCGCCGTCACGAACCGCCTGTACGCCAAAATGAGCCCGCGTGGCCCCACTAGGGAGGTGGCCAGCCTCGAGGTCTGGCAGCGACGCTACTTCGAGGCCGCGTTCGGCGGGGCCCTCGTGCCCGGCAGCCGCAACGTGCTGCAGTCTACGCTGGACTTCTCCTCGTTTGCGTTCCTCGCCGAGGCCCGCAACTACTCCCCGGTCGCGACGTCCCTCAAGCTGCACCCGAACCCGCGCTGGAGCCTTCACTGGCGCAACGACTACGACCCGCTGCGGGGCAGGCTCGTGAACACGATGGCCGACGCCAGCGTGCAGGCGAGCCCCAAGATCTACATCATGGCGGGCCACCGCGCCGTGCGGGTCCCAGGCACAATCACCCCGCCGAGCCACCAGCTGCTCACGGGAATCCGCTACGGCGACTACAACCGGCGCGGCTGGAATGCCTCGCTGCACAACGTCTTCGACCACCGCCAAGGGGTCCTGCTCTACTCGGTCTCCCAACTGACCTACAACACGGACTGCTGCGGCTTCAGCGTAGAGCTCCGCAGGCTGTCGATCGGCAACGCCCGCAGCGACAACCAAGTCCGCATCAGTCTGGCGATCGCCAACGTCGGTTCCTTCGGCACGCTGCGCCCGGCCGAGCGAATCTTCTGACGCCATGCCCCTAGGCAGCCGGCGGGCCCGGAGAGGAGCTGTTGCCGCTGCCCCGATGCCGCACGGCCTGTCGCGGAAGGCGACGCAGCGGCGCAAGACCGGCCTGTCTCCGAGGGGCGGACTCGGGCCCTAGCAGAGCGGACGCGGCGCGGCAGTCGCACCCGGCTGCCATCCAAGGCGGCCTGCGGCCGGGAGATGGGCTCCGGGGCTGGTCCAGACTCAGGCCAAGCCCCGTATACTCGCGAATTCCACCGCTGCTCCTTGGAGTGGAACAAGTAACGGAGATCCTACGAGACGGCCGAATCGAGCGGCCCCATGGCGAAGCAGGGTCGCAGTTCCCTCCCCCGCAGGCACCGCGCGGCTGCGCCGTCCCGGGTCGTGATACGCTCTGGTGGACTTGGCTGCGGTTGCGCTGCTGTCTCCTTCCTTCTGCATCTCCGCAGCATTGCAACGAGCCGCTTCCACCTCCTTAGCGGCTCGCAGCCAAGTCGACTCTCGGCAAGCCCGCATGCGATGCCCGCCGCCCTCCCCGCGACAGCCGGGTTGCGACAGGGCGGCAAGCGTGCGAAACTGGCGCGGTTGCCGTCCGGATTGCCGCCGAGACGGCAGTAGGATCTAGCAGAGTCGGATTGAGCAACCCAGCCCTCCGCCCGGTCGCCGGGCCTTAATGGCCGGGCGAGGAAAATGCGAACCTTTCGATTCGTACACGCCGCCGACATCCACCTCGACAGCCCGCTCAAGGGCCTGGCAGGAGAGGAAGGCAACGCCGTCAGGCTGATCCGGTCCGCCACGCGCGAGGCATTCGATGCCCTCGTGGCCCGGACGATCCGCGAGGAGGCGTCCTTTCTGATCATCGCGGGCGACCTCTATGACGGCGACTGGCGCGACTACCAGACCGGCCTCTTCTTCGTCCGCCAGATGGGCCGCCTGCGCGAAGCCGGCATCCCGGTCTTCGTCATCCACGGGAATCACGACGCCGAGAGCCAGATCACGCGCCGCCTCACCCTTCCCGACAATGTCACGGTATTCTCCGCCCGCAGGCCGGAGACGCGCAAGATCCGGGATCTCGGCGTCGCGCTGCACGGCCAGAGCTTCGGGCAGCGCGACGTGTACGAGAACCTCGCCGCATCCTACCCGGCACCAAGGCCGCACCTACTGAACGTGGGCCTCCTGCACACGGGTCTCGCCGGAGAGGAGGGCCACGCCAAATACGCTCCGTGCTCGCTGGACCGGCTCGTGAAGATGGGCTACGACTACTGGGCTCTCGGCCACATTCACGAGCCCAGCGTCCGCCACGAAGAGCCGTACGTCGTCTACTCGGGCGTGCTGCAGGGCCGGCACATCCGCGAGGCCGGCCCGAAGGGCGCGGTGCTCGTGACCGTCGACGACGGCGTCATCGCGGAGGTCGCCCCGTTTCAAGTCGATTCCGTGCGGTGGGCGTTCGTCCGAGTGTCCGCCGCGGATTGCCACTCGATTCAATACCTGTCCGACGCGATCCGCGACGGAATCGAGCGGGCCGTCGAGGAGCAAGCCGACGGGCGCCTGCTGGCCTGCAGGGTCGCGATTTCGGGACGCACCGAGATCCACAGCGCGGCTCTGGCCTCCGAAGAGCGGCTGCTGGCCGAGGCGCGCGCTGCTGCCGAGGGCCTCGGCGAAGAGAAGGCGTGGATCGAGCGGCTCGTGGTCGACACGCGGCCCACCAAGGACTCCTCCCCGGACGCGGCCCTTGCCGACTTGCTGGGAGATATCGAGGCGGCGCGCCAGGACGAAGCGCTCACAAGCGGGTTGCGCGCGGACATCGGGGCCCTCGTAGCCAAGCTGCCGCACGAGATCCGCGACGGCACGGACGACGAGCTGCTGGTTGCAGCGAAGAAGGGCGACTACGGGCGGCTTGTCGAATTGACGGCTCCGTACGCCATGGCGGAGCTGCAGCGAGGGGGGCGCTGAGCGGTGCGCGTCCGACGACTCGAGCTCATCCGCTACGGGCGCTTCACCGACGCCTGCGTGGATCTACCCCGCGAGGCCCCCGACCTGCACATCGTGGTGGGTCCGAACGAGGCCGGCAAGTCAACGGTGATGACGGCGCTCGAAGACCTGCTCTTCGGGATGCCTGCCAGGTCCGCCATGAACTTCGTCCACGCGTACAGGGACATGCGACTCGGCGCGATCTTGGAATCCGACGGCGACAGCCTGAGCCTCCGCAGACGCAAGGGCACCAAGAACACCCTGCTGTCAAGCGAAGACGTGCCGCTCCCCGCCGGGGAGCGGCTTCTGGCGCCATTCCTCGGCGGCACCACGAGGGAGCGCTTCGAGCGCATCTTCAGCCTGGACCACGAGCGGCTGCGGACCGGCGGCCGAGAGATCCTCGCCGCGAAGGGGGACATCGGAGAGGCGCTGTTCTCGGCGGGGTCGGGCTTCCAGGACCTCCGGGCGGTGCGGCGCAAGCTCGACGAGAACGCGGACCTTCTCTGGAGCAAGAGAAAGGCAGGGCACCGCAAGTACTACCAGGCGAAGGACCGCCTAGAACAGGCGGACGCCGCCCGCCGCGAGAGCACCGTGAGCGCCGGGAAGTGGCGCGAGCTCGAGGTCGCGTACAAGACCCGCAAGCAGGAGCACGAGGATCTCGACCTTGAGATCCAAGCGAAGAGCGCCGAGCAACGGAAGCTCGAGCGCCTTCGCAGGGTCGCCCGGCTGGTGCGCCACAAGGCTAGGCTAGAGAGCGATATCAGTTCTCTCGGCACCGTCGCGGACATTCCGGAAAGCGCTGCCGAGACCCTGCAGCACGCCGAGCGCGACGCGCAGTCGGCGAGTCACCGGATGGAGGAGCTCGGAGCCGAGCTCGAGCGACTCAGGCGCGAGAGGGAGGCACTCAACTGGGACGGCGCCTTATTGCGCCGTGCCGCGGACCTCGACCGGCTCTTCGAGCGCCGCATAGAGATTCAACCCGAGAGACGCGACCTGCCAAAGCGACAGGCCGAACTCGCCGCCGAAGAAGGCAGGATGCGGGCCCTCGCGCAAGAGCTCGGCTGGGCGAACCGAGACCTGGCTGCGAAAATCCCGCTGCGAGCGCGGGTCGCGGAGGTGCGGGCTCTAATCGCGCAGCACGCCGAGAGGCTCGAGCAGGCTAGGTCGGCGCGCGTCGCCCGCAGCGAAGCGGAGTTGCGCTTGGCAGGAATCAGGGAGCGCTTGGAGAGCTTCGGCATTCCGCCCGACACCTCTTCGCTCGGCGCCGTGCTGTCGGCCACCAACCGCGAGCTCGGCGACTTGGGCACGCAGATCCGCTCGACGGAGCGAGACGTAGCCGGCGCGGAATCCGAGGCGCGGAGCCTGTTCGGCCGGCTGCATCCGCGCCCGGCATCGAGCGCGGCCGCGCTCGAGGTGCCCTCCCCGTCGGTCGTGCGATCGCACCGGGACGCTCGGGCGGCGTTGGACCGCCGCATCGCCAGCTGCAAGGAGCGGCTGCGCTCGGCAGAGAGGGACCTTGCCGAACACATAGCCACCCGCGACAGGATCGAAGCCGACGAGGAGCCGGTCAGCCCGGCCCGAGTGGCCGAGCTGCGCAAGCAGCGCGATTCCGGCTGGTCCCTTGTCCGTCGCAAGCACATCGACGGCGAGGCAGTTCCCGACAAGGACCTGCGGCAGTTCACGGCAGTCCGCGCCAGCCTCGCCGCGGCCTACGAGCAGGCCGTGGCCGCTGCCGACCGAGCCGTGGACCGGAGCGTCGAGACGGCCAAGGCGGTAGCGGAGCTCAAGGAACTCAGTCGCTTGATCGAGACGAGGCTCCGAGAGGTTCGCGCTCTGGAAGCGGAACAGATGGAGCTGTCCGGGGAATCCGCGGCGCTGGCCGACGACTGGCAGGCCCAGTGGACGGGTGCATCGATCGAACCGCTAGATCCCGAATCCATGCTCGCGTGGCTGGAAACGCACGCACGCCTGGAGGAGGCGATCGACCGGCAGTCCGGCGGCGAGCGGCTGCTGGTGACGCTGCGCCGCCGGGAGTCGAGCGCGGTGGACGCAGTCCTCTCCGAGTTGCGGGCCCTCGGCCGGGATGCCTCCGTGCCGCGCAGCCGAGGACTGCGGTCGGTCCTGGACCTCGCCACGCTGGAGCGACAGCGAATCGAGCAGGCCGCGGCTACGAGAGCGTCGCTAGAGACAGACCTGAAGGACGTGCGGGCCGTCGTCGAGTCGAAGGGCCGTGCGGAAGCGAGAGCGGAACGAGGCATGGAGGAATGGCGAGCCCGATGGTCCCAAGCAGTGGAGCGCATCGGCCTGCCGACCGACGCGAATCCGGACTCGGTCGAAGCGCAGATCAACGTGATCGAAGAAATGCGCAGCGTCAAGTCGGAGATCGACAACTTGCGCGAAAAGCGAATCGAGATGATGCGACAGGATATCGGCAGCTACGAGGCGAATGTGCGGGGACTTGTCCTCGCACTGGCGCCGAGCCTCCGTGACAGGGATCCTGACGAGGCAGCCATCGAACTGCAGCGGCGCGTCGAGCAGGCACGGCAGGCGCGCCAAGCAGCGAAGGCGAAAGACACGGACATCGGACGCCTAGAATCCAAGATCCGCTCCCAAGCGGAGCGGAGGCGCCGGGCCCAAGAGGACATCTCCGCCTTGCAGGCATTGGCCGGTGTGGAGAGCGCGGAGGGCCTGCGGAGCGCGATCGAGAGAGCCGCGCAGTACCGGCGGTTCCGATCCGACCTAGCCGATACGTACGGGACGCTCGAGCAGGAGGGCGACGGATATTCCGTCGAGGAACTGGTCAAAGAATGCCGCGGGCAGGATCTCGACCAAGCGACTGCTCGCCAAGACACCTTGGAACAGGACATCGCGGAGCTACGCAAGCGCCAGCGCGAAGCTTGGGACCGCTTGCGCGAGGCCGAGACAAGCCTGAGCGAAGTCGGCGGCAGCGACAGGGCGGCAGTCGCGGAGGGCGCGCGCCAGAACGCCCTGGCCGAGATGGAGGAGGTCGCGGCGCAGTATGTCCGCGTAAGATCCGCCGCGCTGCTGCTGCAGTGGTCGATCGACCGCCACCGCCGCGAGAAGCAGGCACCGATGCTCCGCACGGCCGGTACACTCTTCAAGGAGCTCACGCTGGGGTCATTCGAGGCATTGGAACTGGACTTCAACGAGCGCGACGAGCCCCGGCTGGTAGGCCGACGCCGGTCGGGCGAGCGCGTGGAGGTCGAGGGCATGAGCGCGGGCTCGGCGGACCAGCTGTATCTCTCGCTGCGCATCGCCGCGCTGGAAGACTACATCGAGAGCGGCCAGCCGCTGCCCTTCGTGGCGGACGACCTATTCGTGAACTTCGACGACGCACGTTCGGCGGCCGGACTCCGCGTGCTCGGGCGGCTGGCGCGACGGTGCCAGGTCCTCGTCTTCACCCACCACGACCACCTGGTTGAGATCGCGCGACGGGCCGTCCCATGGGACGTGCGCGTATCGACCTTGCATGGCCAAGAGGGCGCGCCGACCGTCGCGGGGGAGCGACCTTGATATCATTCCCGCGATGGACCCAGCGGCGCTGATCGCCCAGTCATTGGGCGGGGCGTGGACCAGCGGCCTCAACGCATACGCGACCTGCGCGGCCCTCGGGCTGCTCGGCCGCTACGGCGGCTTGGAACTGTCCGGCAGCTTGGATCTACTCGAGAGCTGGTGGGTGATCGGGCCGGCACTGGCGATGTATGCGGCCGAGTTCTTCGCCGACAAGGTTCCATGGCTCGACTCCGCGTGGGACCTCGCGCACACGTTCGTGCGCATACCAGTCGGGGCTCTGCTGGCGGCGGGCGGATTCTCGGAGAGCGGCCTCGGTGCGCAGGTCGGGGCCTTGGCGGTCGGCGGCACACTCGCTTCGCAGTCTCATGCGCTGAAGGCGGGCGCGCGCGCTATCGCGAACGCCTCCCCGGAGCCGGTCACGAATTGGATCCTCTCGCTCGCCGAGGACGCCGCCGTGATCGGCGGCATTGTCTTCGCCCTCAAGCACCCGGTCCTGTTCCTATGCGTTCTGGCCGTCGCCATCGTGCTCGCGGCTATCGCGCTGTTCTACGTGGGGCGCGGCGCGCGCCTTGCTTTCCGAGCGCTGGCCCGCATGCTTCATGAGCGCCGTGCAATGGTAGGGACCTAGAGTCTGGGCCACTTGGAAACCGCCCGATTCGCCTCCGAAGCGGCTTCGGGCGGGGAAAGCCAGGTTTCGGAGGTGCCTCGCGAGTCGCTGGAGTGCCTCACTCGGGGATGGGGCACGGCTTGGGGATGGGGCACGGCTTGGCACAGCGACATCCCGCGCAACTGCCAGCGCAGTTGCTGGAAGATCTCGCAGGCGGCCGCCGTGAGCGGCACACGGAACGGGTTCGACTTCCATCCGAACAGTTCCCCGTCGGTAGGGCCGCGCGGTGGCGGACAACGGCGTGCTGAGGCGGACCCGATAGCGAGACCGCCGCAACAGAGCGATGTGGTGCCACGCGAATCGTCCGGCACGCAGGCCCGTCCCCGAACGCCCTGCCGGCGGGGTGTCTTGAACCGCCAGCGATGTCCGGTCCGTGGGCCACGGGCCGCATCTCGAGCAGCATCGTAGACGGCCTCGAGCACCTAGGAATCCAGGGGATGGATCGCCGTCCAATTCGCCGTCGCCCTGGATTGGAAGGGAACAATATATCTGAGTGCCGACAACGCGAAATCCGGCAAGGACTGCTCCGATCGGGGAGGTCGGCACCCAGCTCGGGTCGTTCGTATCCAGCCGCGGTAGGTACCGAAATGTGGATTCGAATCTGAATCGCACCTGCGAGCGGATTTCACGGCACACGGGACTAGAGAGGCCTCCTCGCACGCCCCGGTGGAACCCGGATTGCCGTGGAGAGGCAACCCTTACGTGCCGATTTCATGCTCTCCGGGGCCAAAGACACTGGATCTCTAGCTCGAGACCGTATTCATGAATCGTCCGGGCTAGACTCGGACCGTGCCGTGGGTTTTCGGATCCGGAGTGCCCTCCGCTCCGAGCGTGAAGAGAGCCGGCAGCTGATCGGCAATGCCGGGCTCAGGCCGCGACCGGGGCCTCGCCGATAAGCTGCCGATGAGTCAGCGTCTTGTGGGCCGTCCCGCGAACTCCGTGAGGTAGCGGCCCAAGCGACGGACGTTCATGTGGCGATGGGTTCCGCAAGAGCGGTGCGTGAACAGGGACCGGAACGACCCGATGCCGTTCGTATGCGCTTCCCCGCGCACGTGCTTGACGCCCTCGTGCGGGAATCTCTCCTTGCCGACGGAGAGGCCGCCGCCTCGCCAGAGCGGACCTGCGCGCCCGGCACGAGTGGATGCGGTGCGCCAGGTGCCACGCCGACTTCCGGCTGATGCCTAGGTCGCGGTGCAGATTCATACTGGAAACGCCCTTCAGGCCGGTGGTGAGCCGGAACATGGCGATGGCCCGGATGCGGCAGCCTAGCATGGCGTCGGCCGCCACACTGCCGGTGCGCACCGAAAAGCGCTCGCCGCAACCGCGGCAACGGTACGGCATCGCAGCGTGGGCCGTGCCGGACTGCACGCTGGAGCCGTGGCACTGGGTGCATACGGGAACGTCTTGCGCGTGCATGGGGGCGATCCACTTTTCCGCGGATTCTTCAGCGGGGAACATGGTGATCACTTGGATCAATCTGATGCCTTTACGAAATCAATTTCTGGACATATCTTCTTCATATTTAGCATCCATTAACGAAACTATTCTACCGAGAAAATCCGCGTATTATTAACAAATATTCGGGAGAAAATGAAATAATATTATGGCCGGATAATCTGGAAGAATTGGTTGCCTCGGCACTCGTATTGGTTCCCTGCAAGCAGGCCTGCTCTAGGAACAGGTCCGGGCGGAGACGCGCGCGGCGCATCAGCCGAGCGAACTTTGTCGTAGCGGAAGAGACGCTCATCAGGCGGATGGCAGTGCATCTGGATCAGCTGGCGGACAGGCTGCGGGAGGAGCGCGTGCAGCGGGTGATCAAACCCCTGCTCGGCGACTCCTCCGAATCCGATCTGGGATGCCCGGACTTGGAGTGGGTGCGAGATCTGGGTCTTGTGGCGCGCGACGCGCCGTAGCGCCTCGCCAATTCGATCTACGCCGAGGTCGTGCCGCCGGAGCTCACTTGAGCGATTTAGGAGGCTTTGGACGTGCAGGCCGCGCGGTACGTGGACGCAGCCAGCGACCCCGACATGGACCGGCCTCTGGTGGGCTTCCAGGAGTTCTTCCGGCAGTACTCAGAGCACTGGTTCGGTCGCTTCCAATACGAGGAGGCCAGCGCGCTGCTGCAGGCGTACCTGATGCGCGTGGTGAACGGCGGCGGCTGCATCGAGCGGGAGTACGGCCTGGGTCGCGGGCGCACCGACATGCGGGCGTTCTGGCCGCCGGAGGGAGGGGCTCGAGCGGACATTCGTGGTGGAGCGCAAGCTCCTGCGGGGCGAATTGGAGGGCACGGTGCGCAAGGGATTAGAGCAGCCGGCGCCGTACAATGGACCGCAACGGTGCGGATGCAGGCCATCTGCAGGCCATCTGGTTGTGTTCGACCGTCGAGCCAGGTCTTGGGAGCAAGAGCTGCTTTGTCGCGACGAGACCGTCGGAGACATGACGACCCATGTATGGGGCGCTTGATTGCGTCGGTCCCGCGCGGCACCCCAGCCAGCCGATGACGGTCCGTGCCTGCGGCAGTCTGCAATGCAAGTGCCCCGACCTCGCCGAAGTCGACGGATCGCGACCATGGAGGGGGGCGGGCGTGCAGTTCGACTGGTCGTCATCGCTCGGAGTTCCTCGACGACTCGGCCGATCCGCTCTTGGGTCACGACGGTCGAGCCGGCGACACCGAAGCGCTCGAAGCATGCGCTGCCCGTCGCAGATGGATCCATCATCGGCCGGCGCAGGACCGCGCTTCCCGAGTCGGCGGGTTCGCGGAATCCTCTGCGCGCCGGGCAGCCCGCGAAGCACTCGTGGAACGGCTCGCCCGCGACAATCGTGCCCATCACTTCGTTCAGCGGATTCGCGGCAGCGACGAGGCCCAGCCTGTCTCAAGACAGGGCATCCCCGAGTTCCTCGCCCTTGTACTGCGGCCGTGCCCGGCTGGATCGCTTGGACCGCCCGCGCCCTGTCAGGCGGCAGCTCTCAGGCGCCAGTGCTGTCGAGCGTGACCTCAACGACCCGGTCGGCTCCGCTCGCTGGAGGACCGCAACCAGAACGAGGACATCGCATTCCCCGCCCAGACCCGATTCGGGAGCGAGATCGGCGGGCTCACAGAGACCTCAGCAGCTACTTCCATTGGCTTGGGCGGCATTCACGAATGACGGAGGTTAGCGGGGCCCTTCCGACGCGCCGCACCGGGAATACCTCCGCCAGTACCTAGCCGGAGGTCGCAGCCCGTTGGGGCCCGGCCCAAGGCTTCCGGCCAGACGGCGGACAGGGGCTGCGGAAGGACTCGCCGAACGTTTCCTATTCTGAGAACAGCGGGGATCCGCCGCGATGGCCCAACGCTTCACCTGCCTGATCTGTCGCAATGAGATCGCGCATCCCGGAGCGGAGTGCCCGCATTGCCGCGGGCGGTCCGTGATTGCCGAGGGCGCGTCCCCGCGCATCCTGGTTGTGGTGTTCGGCGCCATGGTCGCGCTCTTCGTGCTGACCGGCCTGTTCGCCCGGTCCTTCCGGAGCGAAGGCAGGTCGCGCGGGGCGCAGCATTTCGAGTCTGCCGAGCAGATGATGGCCCAAGGGCGATACGAGGACGCCATCAGCCACTACCGGGACGCGCTTCTGTATTCGCGGGACAACGCGCTCTACCGACTCGGCTTGGCGCGGGCGCTGTTTGCCCACGGCAACTTCACGGAAACAGAGACCCATCTCGTCGAGCTTCGCATGGAAGATCCCGCCTCCGGCGTGCTCAATCTTCTGCTCGCCCGCTTGGCCGCACGGGACAACCGCGTGGGCGAGGCGGTCTCGTACTACCGCACGGCCATTCACGGCCACTGGGAGCCCGGCGAGGAAGACGCCCGCCTCGGCGTGCGGATGGAGCTTGTCGAAGTGCTGGAAAACGCCGGCGGCGAGCTCCAGATGACCGCCGAGCTCGCGGAGTTGGCCGACACCGCCCCGGACGACGTCGCTGTCCGAGCCCGCGTCGCGGCCTTGCTGCTTAAGCGCGGCCTGTACGACCGGGCGTCCTCCCTGTTCGAGTCCGTGCTCGCAATGGCCCCCGGAAACCGGAACGCGCGGCTGGGCCGGGCCGAGGCCGAGTTCCGCCTCGGCAACTACGGCGCGGCCAAGACGCACTTCGCGGCTGCTCAGGCGCTAGCCGAGGACGAAGAGACGGCCGCTCGGATCGACCTGTGCAGGCGCGTCATCGAACTCGACCCGACACGGCGAGGCATCGGCTCCGGCGGGCGCTACGCGCGGAGCAGGGTGCTGATCGAGCGCGCCATCGCAGCGCTGTCGCACTGCAGGGGAACCGGCGATCCCGGGTTCGTCGGACCGGTCGCGTCGCTGCCCTCGGACAGTGCAGCGACGGTAGAGAGAGCCGCGAGAGCCCTGCGCAAGGAGAGCCTAGAGGCCCTCGACGAGGCCTTCGAAGTCAACATCCTCCTCGCTGAGGAGGTCTGGAGCGTCGCCAAGCCGCTCTGCGGGGAGCGCCCGCCCCGGGACGAGCCGCTCCGGCTTGTGCTGCGCAAGTTATCGCAATGAACCCGCTGCGCGACATCCTGGGGAGGCTCGACCAGCTGAGCAAGAAGAGCCCCGTGCTCGACGAGCCGCAGCGATTCCTGCTGCTGTCGATCGTGATCGGCATCCTCTCGGGGCTCGTCGTGGTCTGCTTCCACATCTCGATCGAGTACCTGAACTGGAACACGATTCATTCTCTCGAGGAGGCTTCGACGTTCTTAGTGGTCCTCTGGCCCGCAGCCGGAGGCCTCGCCGCCTACGCGCTGGTTCACTTCGTCGTGCCGACCGCCCGCGGCACGGGCATCAACTACACCAAGACGGCCGTCTACGCATCCGACGGCTACATACCGTTTCGCAGCGTCTTGGGGAAGTTCGCTACGTCAACGCTGTCCATCGGGACCGGCAACCCCATGGGACCGGAAGATCCGGCCCTGCAGATGGGGGCCGGAATCGCGTCCGTGCTCGGCCGGATATTCCACCTGACCCGTGACCACATGCGCCTGATCGCCCCGATCGGCGCCGCGGCCGGCATCGGCGCCGCCTTCAACACCCCCATCGCGGCGGTGCTGTTCGTGATGGAAGAGGTGGTCGCCGCTTGGAACGCCGGCGTGCTGGGCTCGATCGTCATCTCTTCGGTTTCGGCCGTCGTGGCCAGCCGCTGGTTCCTGGGCGACGAGCCGCTCTTTCGCGTGCCCGACTTCGAGCTAGTCGGGTACTCGGAACTGCCCGTGTACGCGCTGATCGGCGCCGCCGGCGGTGCGCTTTCGGCGGTCTTCGCCCGCTACGCGATCCGGCTGCGGGGGCGCACGACCTCCCTGCCAGATCGCTACAAGCTGTGGCTGCCAGCGCTCGCGGGCCTAGTCGTCGGTATCGCGGGAGCGGTCGTGCCGGAGACCCTCGGAGCCGGATACGAGGTCATAGACGGCGCGCTGCACGAGCGGTTCCAATGGAACACGCTGCTGCTGTTCTGCGTCCTGAAGCTGCTGACCATGGCGCTGTGCTTCAGTTGCGGGACTCCGGGGGGGCTGTTCGCGCCGACTCTCTTCGTCGGAGGGATGCTGGGCGGCGGCATGGGCGGGATAGCGCACCGGCTCTGGCCCGCGTCGACCAGCTCGACGGGCGCCTACGTGCTGGTCGGAATCGGGACGTTCTTCGCCGGTGTCTTCCGCGCGCCCATGACCTCCGTGTTCATGGTGTTCGAGCTGAGCGCTAGCTATCAGATCATCCTTCCCGTGATGATCGCCAACACGGTGGGGTTCCTCGTATCGCGCCGGCTGCAACACGAGTCCGTGCTCCAGCTGGCGGGGTATCAGGACGGGCTGGACCTGCCGTCCGCCGAGGAGCGGCGCGAGGCGCCGGTGATGTGCGTCGAGGACGCCATGCGCAGGGGGCAGGAGCCGCTTGTCCCGCCGCAGGCCAACGTGTCCGACGCTCTAGCCCTCGCGAACCGGCTGGGCACGGACGCCGTGCTGGTGAAGATTCGCCACGGCCGATGGGGCTGGTTGGCAAGACGGGATCTCGCGCGGGCCGCCGAGGCGGGCGAGCGCGCGAAGGCCGCGCGGGAGGCCGTGGCGACGCGCGCGGTCGTTCGCACGCATCCAGACGAGCCGATCGACCAGGCCTTGCGCAAGCTGGCGGTCTATCCGCTGCTCCCGGTCGCGAGCCGGATCAACTCCAGCTACCTAGTGGGCACTCTATCGGTCGACGACGTGCATCGCGCCTACGGCATCCAGCACTAGGGAGGGCCCCTCTGCCCGCGCCCACGGGAGTCAGACGTGGGTGTCGTGCTCGCAGGCGAACGTGGCAGGCACGCCGTGCTTGTTGAGTTCGGCGATGCCGATCCTCGATGTGTAGTAGCCTTCGACCGTCAGCCGCTTGAGCCGGGCGAAGAATTCCGCGCCGGGGGCGAGGCCGGGATCCTCGGCACCGTCGAGGGACTCCAGGATCGCCACCTGGTCGCTCTCATCCAGCGCGACGAACGGAGAGCCGTGCAGGCTCATCGCACGGCCGTCCAGCCAGCCCAAGCCCTTGATGAAGCCGTGGCCCTTGTCCGGGGCCACGTCGTGCAGCATCAGGTCGATGTACTCGTTGACCTTGGCGGCCTTCGCGCCGGGCGTGTCCGTCTCGGGAATCACCAGCTCGGTCAGCGCAATCACGGTTGCGTTCTGGTGCGCGTCAAGCACCTGGAGTTCTCGCGGCCCGGCTGACGTGACCTGCGCGGCGACGGCCGGGGCGATCCGTGTGACAAGCGGAGCGGCCGCGGCCGCCCCGGTGCCTGTGATGGCGGTCTTAATCCAGTCTCGGCGCTGCAAATCCGAAGCCTCCCCGGGCGTCCGCTATCGATTGTATGCGAAACGGAGGACCGGCCGCTGGGGGCGGGAATCCGGCGTGCCGTCCGGACGCCCACGGGCCCGCCCCCGAGGCTCAGGCGCCCGTCGCCTTGGCCGGCGGGCACTGCCGGCTCCGACGCGGCGGGTTATTCCTTCGGCCCGAAGACCCACATCAGGCCCACGGTAAAGGTGTCTTGGTTCTTCGAGAGGCTGTCTATGCAGTCGGCGCAGGAGAAGAAGGGCACGTCGGACCAGTCGCGACGGTACTCGAGACGCGTCAAGAAGCGCGGGTCGTCCTTGACCGGCTGCACCTCGAACGTGAACGTGTTCTCGCGCAGGTTCTGCTGGACGCCGGTGGAGCGCGCCTCCGAGTCGTCCATGAACTCCATGCGGTACGCGAGGCGCACCTGGTCCGTCAGGTGGACGCGGGCATAGCCGCCCATGCCCCACGAGGTGGCCGACACGCCCGCGGGGTCCGAGGCCGAGATGTAGTCGAGATTCGCCATCACCTCGAAGCGGTCGTGAATTCCTCCGTAGAAGTTCCAGCTGAAGTCCCTCAGCCAGCCCTCGTTCGTGCCCCAGTTCTCCGGCCCGTTGATCCACGTGGCCGTCGTGTTGAACCGGTCGCTCGGAGCGAGCGAGATCTGGGCACCGTAGGACTTGCCGGAGTTCTGGTCCCAAGCGTTGTCGAATCCGTTGACCAGCAGGAAGGTCGCGGTGACGGTGTCGCTGAGCGGCTGGCTGAAGCGGGCACCGAGGTGCGAGAACGGCTCGTTCCAAGCCCACAGGATGCCGCGGGTGTAGTTCCAGTTGAGATGGGACTCGGCCACCTCGAGACCCGCGATCGTGCCGAACAGGCCCACGTCGAGCTGGGCCCCGCTCTCGAATTGGTAGTAGCCGTAGGCCTGCTGCAGGTAGATCACGTCAGCCAGCGGGCCTGGCTCCAGCCCGTCGCGGAAGAGGCGCGCGCCCGATCCGAACCAGATGTCGGAGCGGAACCCGATCGGCCCGTCGCCGCTGGCGTCGATCTCCAGCTTCGCCTGGTTCAGGCCGAATCCGCGGGCATTGGGATTGGTGTAGTAGAGGGTGTTCGTGCCGTCCTCGGGGCTGTTGAAGTTGTGCGTGAAGTAGGTGTCGATCAAGCCGGTGAACGAAATGGCCTGGCCGCCGCTGCTGGCGACGCCGACCGGCATCTCCTGGCTCGGCTCGGTGTCGCTGATCGCCATGGGCACCGCCGACGCGGCCACGTCGCGCCCAATGGCGCCTTGGGGCAGCGCGGGCACCTGTGCGACGACCGTACCCGCGACGGGCCCGGCGGGGCTGCCAGCATCCGCAGTCGCGACTTCCGCCTCTCCCGCCTCCGGCTCGTTCGGCCGCTGCTGCAGCGAGTCGAGCATGGCCTCCAGCTTGAGCAGCCTTGCGCGGAGGGAGGACAGCTCCTCGCGAAGCTCGGCCTCCAATTCCGTCCCGCTCGATCCTGGCCTCTCGGCGGCGGGGGCCGCAACCAGAGGCATCGCGCACAGCGCGACGGCAAACAGCCTAAACGTAACGTTCTTCATAGTGGTCTCCTTTTCCTGAGTCCACACCCGTGCCGGTCGACCCCATCGGCAAATGTGCGGAACCAACTGTTTCGATCAGGCGAGGACATTGGCTCCGCCCGAAATTTCACTCTAGAAAAGCGGGCGGCGGGTCGCAATTAGATAATTTTTATGGGTTGCATTCAGAATTCCTTACGTCCCTGCCGATCCGCCGGTGGATCGGGGCGCGCCGCTAGGAGCGGACTGGCCGCGAACTGTTCGCAGTGCTCGGGAAGGACTGCGGCCGAAAGGAAGTTCCGGGCGCTGTGCAGCAGATGGCTGGCCGTCGCTCGCTTGTGTCCGCACCGGCAGAGAAGGTGCGCGAACTCGTGAGCCAAGGCCGAGTAGCGATCGTCGCGGCGCGGAAGCCAGTGGGCGCGGAAGCCGATCCAGGCGGTATCGAAGTAGGGCGCGGGGGGCCCGTCCCGATCGTGGGCGCGGTAGGAGATCGCGAGGGACTCGGTGCCTTCGACCCGACCGATCAGAAACGCCACGGGGTAAGGGGTCCCCGCGGACAGCTTCGCGCTGAGATCCGCCACGACCGGGGGCACGCCTGACTCGGGCCCGGCGGCTGCGGCGTCGATGCGCCGCGCCTCCGGGCCCAGCCGCAGTCGGACCAGCAAGACCCGGCCCAGCCGTATGCCGCAGGGCGCAAAGACCGCGGCGGTCCGGCGGATCTGCCGCATCGCCCTCGCCTGTGTCCAAGCGGTATCGCGCCCGAACACCACGGTGGCGTCAAGGCCGTAGGGCAGGTCCCTCGCTCCTGCCGGGTAGAGTTCGGCGGCATCCAGCCAACGGTGCTCCCCGTCCGAGAAGCCGGAGGCCGTCCAAGCTGCGAAGCCGTCACCGGCCGCAGGCGCCCGCTGGCCGCCGAGCCCGGCAGCCAGCGCCACCACGGCCAGCTGACTAGCGAGGCGAGGACTCGGCCGCTGCGACCCCATGATAGACTGCGACCGAACCCGCCTCCACCAGTTTGCCGAAGACAGGACTGCCGGATCGATAGCCGGGCGCATGACGATCAGGGATCTGGACACTCCGGCGCTGCTGGTCGATCTCGACCGGATGGAATCGAATCTCGACCGGGCCGCCACCTATGCCGACCGGCACGGCTTGCACCTGCGCCCGCACACCAAGACGCACAAGTCACCTCGGATTGGGGACATGCAACTCGCGCGAGGAGCCTGCGGGCTGACCGTCGCCAAGGTGAGCGAGGCCGAGGTCATGGCCCGCTCCAGCACGCCGGACCTGCTGCTGGCCTATCCGCTGTGGGGCGACCTCAAGTGGGCGCGGCTCGCCTGCCTCGCGAAGGACGTGCGCGTCACGGTGGCACTCGACAATGCCGGCGCGGCGGAAGGCATCCACCGGCACGCTGCCAAGGCCGGCGTCACGGTCGGGATCCTAGTCGAGGCGGACCTAGGCATGCGTCGCTGCGGACTCCCCCCCGGCGAGAGGCTGCTCGAACTCGCGAGGGCCATCACGACCCTCGCTTCCCTGCGGCTCGAGGGCCTGATGTTCTATCCCGGGCACGTCAATCCTGCCGGCGACGGCGGGAGGGACGCGCTTGCACGGGTCGCGTCCGACCTCGAGGGAATCCTCTCCGACTTCCGGCGCGACGGGCTCCCCGCCGATGTCGTCAGCGGGGGCTCGACCCCCACGCTGTACCACTCGCACCGCCTGCCGGGGCTGACCGAAATCCGGCCCGGCACGTACGTCTTCAACGACCGGACTCAGGTGGCGATGGGTGCCTGCGACTGGGACGACTGCGCACTGGCCGTCCTGGTGACCGTCGTGTCCACCGCGAGAGTGGGCGCCGCGGTCATCGACGGAGGGTCGAAGACCTTCACATCGGATCCGGTGCGGCTCGCGAAGAACGGCGGCCACGGGAGAGTTGTCGGCATGACAGGAATCCGATTCGCCCGGATGAGCGAGGAGCACGGGGTGCTCGACCTCAGCGAGCATGACGGCCCGAGTCTCCGCGTCGGGCAGCGTCTGCGGATCATTCCGAACCACGCGTGCGTCACGGTCAACATGCACGAGACGGTTCACGGCTGCCGCGGCAGGCGGGTCGAGGAGAGCTGGCCGGTCGCGGGCCGCGGCAAGCTGCAATAGGGCATCGCGGGGATGCTATCCGAGGGACAGGAGGATTCACAGTGAGCGAAGCCAATCGAGGGGCGGTCGAACGCATCACGGCTACGGCCGCTCCCAATCCGCAGGGACCCTATTCCCATGCGGTCAAGGCGGGCGGTTTCGTCTTCGTGTCGGGCCAAGCGGCGCTCGACCCGGAGACCAGCAAGCCGATCGAGGGGACGGTGGCCGAGGAGACCCACCGGACGATCCAGAACTTGCAAGCCATCCTGGAGGCGTCCGGCGCGGGCCTCGATGATGTCGTCAAGTGCTCCGTATTCCTAGCAGACATCAGGGACTTCGGAGCCATGAACAGCGTCTATGCGGAGTACTTCGGACAAGCCAAGCCCGCCCGGACCACAGTCCAAGCCGTCCTCCCGGCAGCCGGGCTGAAGGTCGAGATCGACTGCATCGCCTACGTCAGGGACTGACGGGATCTTGTCGCGATTCGCGGGCGGAGTTGCCCTGCCCTCCGCAACCCGAATACAATGAGCGTTGACGGGGATGTCGGCGGGCTACCGCGGGCAGCCCGGCCTCGGCGCAAGCCAAGAGCTGGCGATTCGCTGTAACGGCGCAGGTCCCTAGTGCGTCAAATCTTGGCAGGTGGACATGTCCGACTCCAACCAGCCGGCAGCCGTCGAAAAGAGACTAGCGCAACACCGGGGTCTGGGCCCGCTTGTGATCGACTCCATCCACGAGCCGTGGTGGTCGCTTTGCCTCGACTCGGCCAGAGAGATCCTTCAGCCGCCGAAGTTCGGCCCGCTTCCGACGTATCGCCCGGCCGAGCCAGGCGAAACGGACTTCAGGGATCCCAACGTCTATTCGCTGAGCAGGCCTTGGTGGCTTGGCATAACCGAAACGCTCCGCACGCTAAGCGAGGCCAAGGGGCTTCCTCCCCTGCCTTCGTACCGGCCGCCTCTGCCCGGCGAGCCGAGCCTGCCTCCGCTCGGGCTCGGGACCTTGGCGATGCCGTGGTGGTCCGGCATCCACGAAAGCTACAGGCTCGATCGGGAGTTCCGGAAAGCCCCGCCGCTCAAGCTGAGCTCGAAGCCGGTCCGGGTCAAGGAGATCTGGGGGGACTTGAGCCACCGTAGGCAAGGCATGGCGGTTACCTTGGCGGCTCACTTGCTCTTCGTCCTGCTGATGTTCGGACTCCCGGACCGCGACCTCGGCGAGTTGAACCGGGGCACGGTCACGCTGATCATCCCCGTGGACGTATCGCCCTACCTTGCCCAGCTGCGCGCGCCCGCACGGCCGGATCCGCGGGACAGCGGGGGCGGAGGCGGGGGCGGGGCCAACTCCCCGCTTCCGGCGAGCCGCGGCAAGCTGCCGCGATTCTCCTTGGAGCCGCAGCTGGCCCCTCCCACGCCAGTCATCCGGAACGAGAACCCGAAGCTCGCCGTCGAGCCCACGGTTCGCGTGCCCCCGGAGATCAGCTTGCCGGATGTGGATCTCTCGGTATTCGGCGATCCGTTCGGGGCGGACGGACCGCCGTCGGCCGGTCCGGGAACGGGCGGCGGCATCGGGTCCGGACGCGGCACGGGTGTCGGGTCCGGGAGGGGTTCGGGCGTCGGACCCGGCTCCGGCGGTGGCATCGGCGGCGGCGTGTTCCGCATCGGCGGCGGCGTGACCAGTCCGCGCCTGCTCTACAAGGTAGAGCCGGAATACTCTGAAGAGGCGCGCAAGGCGAAGTACCAAGGGACGGTTATGCTTGCCGTGGAAGTGTGGGAGGACGGAGTAGCGCACAACATCCGCGTGCTGCGCAGCCTGGGACTTGGCTTGGACGAGAAGGCGGTCGAAGCAGTCAAGCAATGGAAGTTCTCGCCCGGAAAGAAGGATGGCAAGCCAGTCCGTGTCGCGGCACAGATTCAAGTGAGCTTCCGCTTGCTTTAGCGACTCAAGTGTGGAGCCTGCGGCGACAGGAATCGCGCATCGAGGCTACGAGTTGCGATGATATATAATAGAGATTGGCTTGCACTGCAAGCTAAGTTACGGGCCAGTCATTCGCCGGTTTCGAAGTTGGCTTTACGTGGGCGTCGTGCCCGCCCTAGCGGCTGCATTGTGTATTGACAGTGGATTCGGTCAGCAGAGAATTGCATCACCGTTCGAATCACAACTCGATCACGGCAGCATTGCCTCACAGAACCCCGGAGAGAAAGAATACGGCGTCACTGTCTTCCGTGGACGGACTCTGCCCTATCGCGTTGTCGACGGGATGGCGGTCCACGGCGATATGATCCTTGGGACGGCCGAAGAAGTCCAGAGGGCAGGAATCAGAGCCGTTCCGCCCAAGCAACGTAACTGGATCCCGCCTCGGAACGTTTCAGTCACGGACTCTGATGCCTTGTGGCCAAACGGCGTTGTCCCGTATATTATTGACTCAGACGTACCCGATACGCAAAGAATCCTAGACGCAATTTCAGAGTGGAACACAAGAACAGCAATCACGCTAATCGAACGGACAGTCGAAGACGATTATGTTCGATTCCGACACCACAACTCAACGTGTAACTCGCACGTCGGAAGGATCGGGGGTGAGCAAGTCATCAACCTCATGGCAAGGTGCGGAGTCGATCCTGCAGTGCATGAGATCGGCCACGCTGTAGGTCTTTGGCACGAGCATGAGCGCGAAGACCGCGAAGCGTATGTTATGGTCTTGGAGAACAACCTTGACCCTGCAGGCAGACTTTCGGTTCTCCCTACAGTCCACCCTGCAACAGGACCATACGATTTTTCCTCAACCATGCATTACAGTCCCTACTTGTTCTCCCGCAATGGCAAGCCAGTCTTGGAGACCATCCCTCCGGGGATGCTTGTCGGAAGCGTATCCCTGTCTGCCGGTGAAGGATACCTGTCTGCCGGTGATGTCGACGGTGTTGCTCGCCTCTATGGAAGAGTTCCACTAGTAACTACCTTGTCGACAAATCCCCCTGGGTTGGATATTGTTGTCGATGGTCGCCGCGTAACCACGCCACAGAAATTCCGCTGGTCAGTTGGTAGCGAGCATGTACTGGAAGCTCCTGTAGTACAGACGAACGGCAGTAGTCGCTCTCTTTTCGGCCGATGGAACTTCGGCGGCTCTTCCTCTAGGAAAGTCATATCGTTCGATGGAAGTAACACTTGGATTGAGGCGAACTTCATTGTCCAGCATAGAATCGAAGCGTCTTCACAGCCCCAAGATGTCGGTACTGTAAGAGTAGCCCCAGAGTCGCCGGACGGTTTCTACACATTGCGAACGCCGGTTCAGATTTCGGGTAGACCCAACCAACCCCAGTACTACACATTTCGATCATGGAGTGGTGGATCTTGGGGTTTTTCGCGCCAAGGTCTGTCAGCAAATCCAGCATCATTTATCCTGCATCATTCCGCAGAATACAGAGCTGTATTCAGCCGTGGTCCGCAGTTCTTGATCAGATCGAACATAGATCCTACTCGCGTTAATATTAACGATTGGTGGAACTACACGCCGATTGCCTTGGAGCCTCAGCACTACCGAAACGGGCTTGAATTGAGTGTTCCGGAACTACAGACGGGACACACTCACGGAACGCGTCATCGCTTTCAGAGCTGGAGCGATGGAGGTGAGATTTCGCACAGAATTCACGTGCCAGCTTCGGGTGGCGAGATCACACTCACAGCATTGACAGAGCACAAGGTCATCACGAGCGTCAGACCGGTCGATTCCGGCGAAGTATGACCCGCCGTCGGGAGACGGGTTCTATGCTGCAGGCGACGTCGTCTCCATAAAGACACGACCCAACTCGGGATGGAGCTTCGTACGATTGGAAGGTGATTTGAGTGGAATCCTATCAAGAAAGCAGGTTGCAATTGAGGGCCCGACGCATGTTGAGGCGGTGTTCTCGCGTGCAATGGAGCTGCGTCCAGGCATACGCGAGCGCGTGCTCCTCCCAAGTACGAACTTCACGTTTGAGACATTCTTTCAAGAGGGAAGCTATCGTGTCCATGTACCACCTGGTGCGAACGAGCTGACGGTTACATTCCGTTCCGAAAACAACTCCTCGGCAGAGGTCGATCTTTATCTACGACGAGACATTCCAGTTTCGTGGGACTATGCCGAAGACCGTAACACTCCTATATTCTACGCCGATCATGAGGCGACCACACGCGGTGCAAGTGAGTCGATCTCAATCACTGAACGGTCGACCCCTCCGCTCAGGCCTGGATCTTATAACATAGGCCTTGTCGTCCATACACCATACGCACCGATTCACGGCACGATTCAAGCCCTTATCCGAACCTGATTACCCCAAGACTCCGCCAAGGTTAGGAGGCGGTAAGGCCTGGGCGGGGTGCGCACGGAGGCGTGGAGCAGGCGGGGGACCAGCGCCTCCGGATCGTAGCGGCGGTTGAAGCGGTAGCGGAACTCGGCGAGGTAGCGCGGCAGGTGCTTGCCGTCGAGCGCATGGCAGGTTCCCGCCAGGGACTGCTTGACGTTCGCCAGCATCGTGCTGACCCGGACGAAGCGGGAATCCCCGCAGCTCCGCTGCCCGCCTCCGGTGACGGCCGGCACGTGCTCGCAGCCGGCGTCGGCCACGCCCCGGAAGCAGGCCAAGCCGTCGGAATGCACCTCCGTGCCGGGCTGCAAGTGCCGCCCGGCCCACGCTGCCAGCGTCTTCTTGCGCAAGCCCGCCACGCTGCTCAGGCGCATCCTTGCCGGCTGGCCGGCGGCGGTGACCTGCACGGCGGCCACGAACGGCGTCTTGCCCGCCGCGCCGCGACCGCGCTTGCCGCCGGTCCGCTCCCCGCCCCAGTAAGCGTCGTCCACCTGCACGATGCCGCCCAGCGGCAGGCGCTCGTCGCGCTCCTTCATCACTTGCAAGAGCTTGTGCTTCATCTTCCAGGCCGTGTTCCGGCTGACCCCCGGCTGCCGCGCCAGTTCCAGCGACGAAACGCCGTGCTTGCCCTGCGTCAGCAGGTGAAGCGCCAGGAACCGGACGGTCAGCGGCAGCTTGGTGGCGGCCAAGATCGTGCCGGCGACGAGGGAGGTCCGGCGGTGGCAGGCATGGCACTGCCAGAGCTTGCGGGAGCGGATGCGGCAGTGCCGCCGGGAGCCGCACTCCGGGCAGCGGAAGCCGTCCGGCCAGCGGGCCTTGAAGACGGCGTGCTCGCATGGCCCCTCGCTGCCGTAGCGCTGCAGGAACTTGCCCAGGCTGAGTCCCTGCTGGAATTGCACGCGATTGCTTTTCATCTGCTATCCCCTTTCCTATCAGAGATTTCCGACCTCCTTCAGTATAGCATATCCTCGGCTGACGTTCGTTGGTAATCAGGTATCCGAATGGATTCTAGCCCACCCTCAAGAGTGACCCAAGTGATATCCAGAGCGTTGACCTTCGTCTCCTTGTTGGGGCGTGAAGCACCTCAACAGCAAGTCACTCTAGTTCACGAGGGTCAGGGATCGACAAATTATTACCTTGATTCCAACCAAGGGTGGCTTCGTGCCTATCCACAAGGTCAATCCATTGCGGGAGACGGAGTTTCGACAGTAGGAGTTAGCGCTAGTGGTATTGGGCTTGTTCCCGGCACATACAGCGGTGAATTGACTGTCATTCCGTTTTCCCAAGGTCTTTCGAATGGGAATTATATATCTGAGTGCCGACAACGCCATGTCCGACGAGAACTGCTCTGAGCAGGGAGGTCGGCGTCTGGCTGGGGTCATTCGAATGCGGCCGCGGTAGGCACGGAAAAGTGGGATCGTATCTGAATCGAGCCTGCCAGCGGAATGGACGAGGCACGGATTAGAGAGGCCCTCTCGCATGCCTGGTGGAATCCGGTTGGCGGTGGAGGGCGCCCCTTGCAAGCTGATTGCGTGCCCTCCGAGGGCCGAAGACAGCGGATCCCCGGCGCTCGACGGCCTGCATGGACGGGCCGGGCCGGACGCGGGTCGCGCCGGGGGATTCCAGAGCCGGCGCGACCCGCGCACCGAGCGTGAAGCGCATCGAGCGTGAAGAGTGCGTCGGCAGCGGGCTGCGGCGCTCAGCTCGGAGGGCGCCGCTCGGGCCGCGACCGCGGCCTTGCCGGTCAGCTGCCGGCAGGTCAGCGTCCGGCCGACCAGGCCCCGCGCCATGCGCCGCATCCGTTCCGCCGTGTCGCAGTCGCGGTCGTTGCACCGTCCCGCGAACTCCGTCAGGTAGCGGCCGAGATGACGGACGCTCATCCGGTGATAGGTGCCGTACAGGCCGCGCTTGAACAGGGACCAAAACGACTCGATGCCGTTCGTATGCGCCGCCCCGCGCACGTACTCGCCGCCGGAGTGCCTGACGGCTTCGTGCGAGAACTCCTCCATGCCGGCGCAGGCCGCCGCCTCGTCGGAGCGGACCTGCGCCCCCGGCGCGACCCGGCCGCGCACGAAGCCCTGCAGGTCGCCCTTGGCGGTGCCCGGCAGCGGCCGCGCGGCCACTGCGTTCGTGGCGCGGTCCCGCGCCCCCGCCACGGGCGTCTTGCCGACGGGCCCGCGCCCGGCGCGGGCCTTCTTGCTCTCGTGCTTGTTGCGCTCCTTGCCGCCGACGTAGGTCTCGTCCACCTCCACCGGGCCGGCGAACAGGCCCTGATCCCGCTCCCAGCACGCGCGGATGCGGTGCGCCAGGTGCCAGGCCGACTTCCGGCTGATGCCTAGGTCGCGGTGCAGCTTCATGCTCGAGACACCCTTGATGCCGGTGGTCGGCAGGAACAGGGCGACGGCCCAGGTGCGGTAGCCGAGCTTGGTGTCGGCCATCACGCTGCCGGTGCGCACCGAAAAGCGCTTGCCGCAGCCGCGGCAACGGTACGGCATCGAAGGGTGGGCCGTGCCGGACTGCACGCTGGAGCCGCGGCAGTGGGGGCATACCGGACCGTCCGGCCAGCGCATGGAGGCGAACCACTTTTCCGCGGATTCGTCATCGCGGAACATGGCGATCACTTCAATCATAGTGATGCCTTTACGAAACCACTTCCCGGGACCTTTCTGCTTCATAGACGACCTCATATATTGGAACTATTCTACCAAAATAATCCACCAACTGTCAACAGATCTCCGGAAGAAATATGAAATTAATTTATGGACTGATAATTTGCAAAATCGGTTGCCTCGGCACTCAGATATATAATTCCCTTTCGAATGACGTGGCTCGTCGAGACGGCGGTCCGAAGGTACTTGTGACATTGGTGATCCTGCCGGATGACGGTACTATAGAAACACCGGATAGCGGGACGAATTCTGTAACAGACCCTCCTAATGGGCATACCATTGGCGGATCTGTCACTAGTCCCCGCCTCCTGTTCAAAGTGGAACCAGAGTATTCCGAACAAGCACGCAAAGCCAAGATTCAGGGCACGGTGATGCTGGCAGTTGAAATTTGGCGCCCATTCAACTCCGAAGTGCGACACGCGGGTAAGGGGCGGTGGGCTGGGATACTAGGACCACAGTAGCAGATCCAGCGGCGCCGGACAAGCCGCTGCCGGGCCGAAGCGGGGGCCGCGTCCCGGGCAGGCGGGCATGCGTGCCCCGTTTCCGGAACGGGGACCCTCCGGGCCTGTCCGGGCGCAGCTCCCCCGCGCCCCTGTCCCCGCGGCGGGCTGCCAGCCCTGCCTCAGCCCCGCGGCACCCGCTCCCGCTCCGCCGGGAAGACTTCCTCCGGCGTGCGCCCGCCCGGCACCTTCCGCGGACGCCGGTTCAGGCGGTCCCGCGCCTCCCGCACCCGGGCCGGGTCCACCCGCCGCAGGTCCGTCCCCTGCGGGCAGTACTGCCGCGGCAGCCCGTTGGCAGGCTCGTTCAGCCCGCGCTCCCAGGAGTGGCAGGGCCGCGCGAAGTAGAAGCCCGCCCCCAGCCGCTGCGCCACCTCCCGGTGCCTCCCGGTGCCCCGCGAACTCCTTGCCGCGAACTCCTTGCCGCGAACTCCTTGCCGCGAACTCCTTGCCGTTGTCGGCCGTGAGCGTGTGCGTCACGGCCCCGCTCCCTGCGAGCATGGCCGTCATCGCCGCCCCGACCAGCTGCGCCGTGCGCCGGCTCACCGGCTGCACTAGCAGGTACTTGGAGAACCGGTCCACCAGCGTCACCAGCGCCCCGCGGCGCTGCCCGCCGATCACGGTGTCGACCTCCCGCTCTCCGACGCGCGCCTGCGCTCGCGCCTCCGCCGGGCGCTCCGCGATGTCCGCGCGCCCCGGGATCAGGCCGCGGCCCGCCGTCCGGCCGACCCGCCGCACGCGCTTGCGGCCGCCCTGCCTCGGGTGCCGGTACAGCCGGCCCCCCTGCCGCCGCTCCGCGCGCACCAGCTGGTAGATCCGTTCAGGGCTGATCTCCAGCGCCCCTTCCCGCTGCAGCCGCGCCGCGACCTGCTCCGGGCTCCAGTCCTGCCGCAGGCAGTCCTCGCTCCGCGTCCGCAGCGCCGACGTCAGCTGGCGCGGCCGGCACGACGCCGCGCGCCGCCGCCGCTCCGCCGCCGCTCCGCGCGCTCCTGCGCGCTCCCCAAGCTGTAGCTCGCCGCGCGCTCGCCCTCCGCCGGTCGGCCGTTGCGGCCCACTTCCCGGTAGATCGTGGCCCGCTTGCGGCCCGGCTGCCCGGCGATCCTGTCCGCTCCCCAGCCCGCCGCCCGCAGCGTCTCGCTCCGGCAGCGCTCCTCCTGCCTCACGTGCGTGTAGCTCTTCCGCATCCGCCTCCCTGCTCCTTCCAGCACCTACCAGCCTACTGCCGCCACACCACCGCTCGCTGCCCCCCCTCTCCCCTCCCTGCCATCTTGTGGCTCGGCGCGTGTCGCACTTCGGAGTTGCATGGGCGTGGGAAGACGGAAAGGCTCACAACATCCGTGTACTACGCACCTTGGGCCACGGTCTAGACGAAAAGGCAATTGAAGCCATCAAGCAATGGAAGTTCGCACCAGGCATGAAGGATGGTCGAGCAGTTCGCGTCGCAGCGCAGATTCAAGTGACATTCCGGCTTCTTTAAGGCTCTCAAGAATTGTGTGAAACTCGATATTTCGTAATTAGTCGTCCCGTCGTGCCACCGGTTATCCGGCCAATCAATGTCGGTCCTTGGTAAACCCGATTCGGAATCTTCCTTCTCCAAGACGAAATGCGTCCGCCGAGGGTTCGCCTAGAGTTGGCAAGTCATTCTTGCGGTCGGACCAGCAGGGTCTCCCTTGGTGCAACATGCGCAGCCGATTTGATTCGTATGCTGTACGGTGACGAGGTTTGGAATGCGTTGAACACCACGGGCGTCGGAGGTCTGGTCCAGTCGACGCCGGGCTGATTCCGATCGCGGCTTTCTCCGTCCCCTGAGATGTGCTCGGCTGGTTTGTCCGGGGCCGGCATCGAAGGCGTGGCTAGCCTGGCCTGTCCGGCATGCTGGATCCCGCCCGCTTGTACCAACCGGGTTTGCGTACTTCGCCGTCAAGACGTTCGATCTGGTACAGTTGCATTGCAATGGCATCGCATCCCATCAATCGTCGCACTTTCGTGACTTCGGTCGCGGGCGTGGCTGCGGCTTCCGTCCAAGCGCTGGCGCAGCGCGACTGGACCAACGCCAGCCCGACGCGGTATCCCGATCCCGACATCGTTTCGCTGGACCAGCGCTTCGACAAGTACAAGCTCGGAAACACGCCCATCCAGAGGCTGCATGTCGGCACCCTCTGGGCGGAGGGCCCCGCTTGGAACGCTGTCGGACGGTATCTGGTCTATTCCGACATCCCGAACAACGTGCAGATGCGCTGGCTGGACGAGGACGGACACGTCAGCGTCTTCCGGAATCCCTCCGGTAACTCGAACGGCAACACGTTCGACTGGTCGGGCCGGCAGCTCTCCTGCGAGCACGGCAATCGCCGCGTGGTGCGCTACGAGCACGACGGAACGGTGACCGTGCTGGCAGACCGGTGGCAGGGCAAGCCCCTGAACGCCCCGAACGACGTCGTTGTCGACCCCGAGGGGAACATCTGGTTCACCGACCCGGGCTACGGTAGCCTGATGCACTACGAGGGCAACAAGGGGCCTCTGGAAGTCAAGGAGGCCGTCTACCGCATTGACGGAGCCACCGGCAAGATGGATCTCGTCGCAGACGACATCTACAAGCCCAATGGTCTATGCTTCTCGCCCGACTACAAGCTGCTGTACGTGGCCGACACCGGCGCCTCGCACTACCCGGAGGCCGAGCGCCAGATCAAGGTCTGGGACGTGGAAGGCGGCGGCACTCTTCGCAAGGGCCGGAGCTTCGCGTCCATGCGCATGGACGGATTCGAACAGGCAGGCCAAGCCGACGGCATTCGGTGCGACACCGACGGCAACATCTGGTCCTCGGCCGGATGGGTAGGGGACGGCTACGACGGCGTGCATGTCTTCGCCCCGGACGGCGCTCGGATCGGCTTGATCAGGCTCCCGGAAATCTGCTCCAACGTCTGCTTCGGCGGCGCCAAGAGAAACCGTCTGTTCATGACGGCAAGCCAGAGCCTGTATGCCGCCTATGTCGAGGCCCAAGGCGCGCACGTCGCATGACCGCGCCAATCTGCTGGTAGAATCGGGCAACGGAAGCTAATCCCGGCCGGTGTCGGGCCCGGTCTTCAAAACCGTTGTTTGGTGCTCCGCGCCAAGGGTGGGTTCGACTCCCACTAGCTTCCGCCAGCCCCGGGGGAACGCCCTGTAGGTAACCCGGCGCCACGAACGAAGTCGAACGGTCCGACCATGGCCATGCGCCCTAACGTCCTGCTGGTTTCCACCGATCACTGGCCCGCCGACCTGCTTGGCGAGGCCGGTCATCCCGACATCCTGACACCAACATTGGACGAACTGGCCCGCAGCGGAGTGCGATTCCGGAATGCCTATGCCGAATGTCCCGTCTGTATCCCGGCGCGGCGGACGCTCATGACCGGAGCGAGCCCGCGAACTCACGGGGACCGCGATTTCGGCGAGACAAAGCCGATGCCCGCCCTGCCCACCATGGCGCAGACCTTTCGGGATGCGGGATATCAGGCCTACGCTGTAGGCAAGCTGCACGTATACCCTCAGCGCAACCGGGTTGGCTTCGACGACGTAATCCTCGACGAGGAGGGTCGGACTCAGTACGGGGTGATCGACGATTACGAAGCGTTCCTAGGCGACCGGGGCTGGGTGGGCCAACAGTTCGACCACGGCATGAGCAACAACGACTATGCCGTTCGACCGTGGCACCTTTCCGAGGATCTGCACGCGACGAACTGGGCGGCGCAGCAGATGGTGCGAACTATCAAGCGCCGCGACCCTCAGAGGCCGGCATTCTGGTACCTCTCCTTCCGCCACCCCCACCCTCCCCTCGTTCCTCTCGAGCCCTACTGGGCCATGTACCGGCACGAGGAGCTGCGCTGGCCCGTGCAGGGCGGGTGGTGCCGAGAGGGGTTGCCCTATCTCCTGCAGACCGTGAGAGGACGAAGCGCTCACCTAGGGGCGAGACAGATTCGAGACGCGATGGGCGCGTTCTACGCGCTCTGCACCCACATCGATCACCAGTTACGGGTGGTGATCGGGACACTCCGCGAAGAGAATCTGCTCGACAACACCGTCATCTGCTTCACTTCGGACCACGGGGACATGCTCGGACGACACGGGCTCTGGGCCAAGAGGCTGTTCTACGAGCCGTCCGCGAACATTCCCCTGATCTTGGTCGGCGCTTCCGGAGACCCTCGCGTAGGGCATCGTCGCATCGCAAACCGCATCGTCGCGTGGCAGGACGTGATGCCGACCTTGCTGGACCTCGCTGGGATCGAGATCCCCGCCAGCGTCGAGGGCCATTCCATGGTCGGGGAACGCAAGCGCGATTGGCTGTACGGCGAGGTCGGCGAGGGCCGCCACGCAACGCGGATGCTTCGTCAAGGGCGTTTCAAACTGATTTACTACCCGGCAGGGAACGTGACCCAGCTCTTCGACGTGGAGAGCGACCCGCTCGAAATCCAAGAACTGTCAGGTCGCGCAGAATTCCACGAAATGCTGCAAGGACTGACGGAGCTCCTAGTTGGCCAGCTCTACGGCGGAGACGAGGAATGGGTCCGCGACGGACAGCTCGTGGGCCTACCCGCTCGCGAGTTCCGTCCGGGACCGAACAAGGGCCTTTCCAGCCAGCGAGGCCACCATTGGCCTACCCCTCCCACGACGAATTTGCCCCAGATCGAGTGGCACAACGAGGAGTGAGCCCGCTCTAGCGAGGGAGGTTATTGGCACGCTGCCGCGAAGGATTTCCCGTGGCGTGGCCTCAGGCTGACTCTGCATCGCAGCCACTAATTCACGTGCCATTGGCAGTCTCGTCCTCGAAGGGTGGCCGCGAAGAGACAGTCCTCGAAATGTCGCTCTACACGGCGGTAACGAATCCGAATGTTCATAGGTCGATTGCAAATCACTACCTGATTACCAACGAACGTCAGCCGAGGATATGCTATACTGGAGGAGGTCGGAAATCTCTGACAGGAAAGGGGCTAGCAGATGAAACGCAATCGCGTGCAATTCCAGAAGGGACTCAGCCTGGGCAAGTTCCTGCAGCGCTACGGCAGCGAGGGGCAATGCAAGCACGCCGTCTTCAACGCCCGCTGGCCGGACGGCGGACGAACGGCTTCCGCTGCCCGGAGTGCGGCTCCTGACGGCACTGCCGCATCCGCTCCCGCAAGCTCTGGCAGTGTCATGCCTGCCACCGCCAGACCTCCCTCGTCGCCGGCACGATCTTCGCCGCCACCCAGCTGCCGCTGACCGTCTGGTTCCTGGCGCTCCACCTGCTGACGCAGGGCCAGCACGGCGTTTCGTCGCTGGAACTGGCGCGGCAGCTGGGGGTCAGCCGGAACACGGCCTGGAAGGTGAAGCACAAGCTCTTGCAAGTGATGAAGGAGCGCGACGAGCGCGTGCCGCCGGGCGGCATCGTGCAGGTGGACGACGCCTGCTGGGGCGGGGAGCGGACCGGCGGCAAGCGCGGTCGCGGCGCGGCGGGCAAGACGCCGTTCGTCGCCGCCGTGCAGGTCAGCGCCGACGGCCAGCCGGCAAGGATGCGCATGAGCAGCGTGGCGGGCTTGCGCAAGAAGACGCTGGCAGCGTGGGCCGGGCGGCACTTGCAGCCCGGCACGGAGGTGCATTCCGACGGCCCGGCCTGCTTCCGGGGCGTGGCCGGCGCCGGCTGCGAGCACGTGCCGACCGTCACCGGAGGCGGGCAGCGGAGCTGCGGGGATTCCCGCTTCTTCCGGGTCAACACGATGCCGGCGAACGTCAAGCAGTCCCTGGCGGGAACCTGCCATGCGCTCGACGGCAAGCACCTGCCGCGCTACCTCGCCGAGTTCCGCTACCGCTTCAACCGCCGCTACCACCTGGAGGCGCTGGTCCCCCGCCTGCTCCACGCCTCCGTGCGCACCCCGCCCAGGCCTTTCCGCCTCCTAACCTTGGCTGAGTCTTGTGGGTAATCAGGAATCACTATGGCCCCTCCCTTCGTCCCTGGCCCGGAACTCTAATAGGGCGCGGATTCCTGATGCCACAACGATCGGACCTTTTTTCGCCCCGCAGCGGTCGGTCTCCATCCAAGAATGCCGGCTGAGTCCGCCCGACGAAGACCGGCGTGGCGCGGCGGACGTCTAGCTTCGGACAACGGCCCGTAAGACAGCGCGCCGCCTGCATGGCGCACCGCAGGGCACGCTCTCGGTACACCGGTCCATTCGGCTGAGCGGCGGCGAGAAGCGTCAGGACCGGTCTCACGCCAAGTGCGCGACTCTAATGTGTTACGATGAGATAGACTGTGAAAGAGATGCTCGAGCCTCCCGATGACGAGAGAGTCGCACTGCAGCAGCCATATCTCGTGGACGACTCTCCCGCGGACCAAGAACCTCACGAGGAGCGGGACTTGGAAGCGGTCTTCGGGAGAATTGTCGACAACAAGACCAGCAAGCTTGAAGGTCGGCTGATTGGCCGGATCTCTGCCGTCGAAGACAGACTCCAAGAGCAGGCCGACCAGTACAGGAATCTGACCACGTTACTGGAAGGGTGGCAGTCGGAGACCCGTGGATTGATCAATGCGCTGAGCCTGCGCCAAGACTCTCAGTACAGAGAGCTCAGGAGCTTGCTCGAAGCTTGGCGGTCGGAGACGAGCGCCGGATTCAGATCCCAAGAGAGGGTGACGGAAGCTAAATTCGAGGCCCAAGGGCAGGAGATGCGGGGGCTTCGCGAGGCGCAGGTCAAGTTGGAGCAATCCACCCAAGCTGGGTTCGAAGCGCTGGAAGAGAAGACGCGGGCTAGGTTCGAGACGCAGGAGAAGGCGACCGAAGATAGGTTCGAGGCGCTGGAAGAGAAGACGCAAGCCAGGTTCGAGGCGCAGGAGAAGGCGACTCAAGATAGGTTCGATAGGCTGGAAGAGAAGACGCAAGCCAGGTTCGAGGCGCAGGAGAAGGCGACTCAAGATGGGTTCGAAAGGCTGGAAGAAAAGACGCAGGCCAAGTTCGAAAAGCTGGAAGCGGTAACGCAGGCCAGATTCGAAGCGCAGGAGCGGGAGATGCAGGGGCTCCGCGAGGCGCAGGTCAAGTTGGAGCAATCCACACGAGCCGGGTTCGAGAGCTTGGAAAAGGCGACTCGAGAAAGGTTTGATGCGCAGGATAAGGAGTGGAAGCTCTACCAAAAGGAGATGCTTGCGACGATGGGGGCCGTGCGTTCAGAAGTCAGGAGCACACGCTGGATGTTTGGCGTTGTGCTCGCACTCTTTGCCATAATCGTGGCATTGCTCGCATCTGCGGCATTCAGTGGTTCGCGTGATGAAGCCGGGCGGGTAGACCCGCCAGCCGTAGAGGCCGTGCAAACCGGCGAGCTAGGAACGGACACAGATCCCGAACAGAAAGACCTTCTCAAGAACGAAGAAGCCGAGCGACCTGTCCAGCCCTGAATCCGATCATTGGCAAATCCCACGTTTCCCGCCCGCAAGCGTCGGATTGGATTGCCGACTGCATCGAAATGGCGTCTGCTCTTTCCTTAGACGGCCAGAACAGCGACGTGGCCGCCGTCCGGGACACCGCTCGAGGGATCCATTCGGCGGCGGTTGTCGTGCGAAAGGATCTGGCCGTCCCCGATCGGCTTGTCCTTGACACTAGCCTCGCCGTTGGTCTCGTCTCTCCTACGCGCTGTCCCCAACCCCGCCAAGCGTTCGACCGCTCCGCACAGGCTCCGACCCCAGGACGAGAGACAGCGTCCGTCCTGCACTTACTCGGTCTAGGGGCGTCGGAAGGGTGTCAGCTACCCGGATGCAGACGCTCTCCCCCTCCAACTCCCCGAAACGTCACGAAAACGCGGTCACGGACCACTCTAATCGCGGTCCGAATCGGACATGGTCATCCGAGCGACCCATGTAACGGTGGGCTCGGGCATGATCGATTCGAGGGCAGGCTCCTTTGCAAGAATGGAATCCGGCAGCACATACAATGATTTCGCCAACCCACACCGCAGTCATTCGGAATCTTCTCGTGTCGCTCGCATTGCTGGTCCCGCATGTCGTTGCTCAGCCGGTCACCAACGAAGATCTCGAGGCGGCAGCGACCAACACATCTGACTGGCTGATGTACGGCCGGGACTACTACGCCCACCGCTACGTAGACCTAGATCAAATCAACCCGGGCAACATCAGCCGCCTGCATCCGGCGTGGGTCTTCGCCACGGGCGGGGAGAATCGCGGCCTCGAGGCGACTCCGCTCATTCATGACGGCGTTTTGTACGTGTCGGCTGACGGCTCCCGGGTGTTCGCGATCGACGCACGGACGGGAGCGAAGGAGTGGAGCTACGATCCGCAGCTCCGGGTCGAGACCGAACGGGTCTATTGCTGCGGGTCGATCAACCGCGGCGTGGCCCTGTCGGGTGAACTCGTTTACGTTGGCACGATGGACGCCCGATTGGTCGCGCTCGACAAGTCCTCGGGAGAAGTCGTCTGGGAAACCCAAGTCGTCGACTGGCGTCAGGGATATAGCATCACCGGAGCCCCGCTGGTCGTGAAAGACATGGTACTCACCGGAGTCGCCGGCGGAGAGTTCGGCATCCGGGGGTTCGTCAAGGCGTTCGACAGCGGTACCGGGGAGCTGCGCTGGACAGCCTACACGATTCCCGGGCCCGGTGAACCCGGGAACGAGACCTGGCCGGGCGAGACGTGGAAGCACGGAGGCGGGCCTACATGGACAACCGGCGTCTACGATCCCGACATCGAACTCGTCTATTGGAATACAGGCAACGCGGCTCCTTGGAACTGCCAAGTCCGCAAGGGCGACAACAAGTGGACTGCAGCCACGATCGCCATCGACGCCGATTCAGGCCGGATCGAATGGGGCTTCCAGTACACGCCGTGGGACTGCTGGGACTACGACGCGGTCAGCACCCCGGTGCTCGCAGACCTCGATCTCGGCGAGCACGGCCCGGTCAAGGCGCTCTTCCACCACGACAAGAACGGATATTTCTACGCGCTCGACCGCACCGACGGGCAGTTCCTTTACGGCGACCCGATCGTGCCGGGCATCACTTGGGCCAAGGGGCTCGATCCGGAAACAGGCCGCCCGATCGTGAATCCCGAGATGGTGGCTGAATCCGGTGGACCCGAGGTCGGCCCGATCATCCCGAGCCTTGAAGGGGCGATCGACTGGCAGCCGCTCGCCTACAACCCGCAACTGCGGACGCTCTACTTCATGTCGAACCAATGGGCGATGGGCTACAAGTTCTGGGAGGAGGACTCGTTCGCTCCTCCGAGCGACGGCGAGTGGTACCTCGGCGCCGATTACCAGCAGTACGTGACGAGCGAGAACCCGGGCAACTTCATCGCCTATGACGTATTGAATCGCGAGGTTCTATGGAGATTGACGAGCCCCGCCCCATTCTGGGCCGGTTCGGTGGCCACGTCAAGCGGACTTGTATTCACCGGCGACATGCGCGGCTACTTCATGGCCCTCGACGCCCGCACCGGCACCTTGCTGTGGCAATTCCAGACCGGCTCGGGAATCATCGGCAGCCCGATCACCTACGAGCTAGACGGCACGCAGTACGTCGCAGTCCCGTCCGGAGGAATAGGCGGCGACATGACCTTCTACTACGCCGAGCCGAAGGCGGGGAACATCTGGGTCTTCGCTCTTGACGGAGGAGGACCGGCGCGGGTGCCACTGGGCACGAGCTTGACGACGATCGAAGGGGGACTTCCCCGGGTGGGAGAGCCCGGTCACACGCTCGGAGGACGTGTCTTGCCCGGCTACGGATTCAAAGCGACGGAAGGCAGCGCCCCCGTTCGCACGGCAGGCCCGCCCCAGCCGATCTCGAGCAGCGCGGCCAGCGCAGGAGGCGCTGACGAGAGAGCCAATCCGTACCTCGAGGACGAGGAGGCGCTGCTCGGGGCCAACGCTCTGTACCGGTCGCATTGCATCGGGTGCCACAGAGACGGCGGGGGCAGCGGTCCCAACATCTTCCTGACCGGTCTATCCGCGGGCCAGTTCGTACGCCTAGTGGTGCGCGGCGGGAACGGAATGCCGTCCTTCCGCGAGGTGCTTGACGAGGATCAGATCTTGCGCCTTCACGCTCTCGCGGTCACCCGCGACAGACCTTGACCGGCACGGATGTACGACGCGATCGTCATCGGTCTCGGCGGAATGGGGAGCGCGACCCTGTTCCATCTCGCCCGCAGCGGCTGCAAGGCGCTAGGCGTGGAACGATTCGGCATACCCCACGCGTTCGGTTCGTCGCACGGGTCGACCCGGATTATCCGCCTAGCGTACTCCGAGGGGAGCCACTACGTGCCCCTGCTGCGCGAGGCCTACAGGAATTGGCGCGAACTCGAACGGGTGTCGAGGAGGTCCATTCTGCACGTGACGGGCGGGCTCGATATCGGACCGGAGGACAGCTGGACGATCCTGGGATCGAAGCGGTCGTGCCTCCGGCACGGACTCGAATTCAAGGAACTCGAGGCGGAGCAGGTCAATCGCCGCTACCCTGGCTATCGGCTGCCGCCGTCGCTGCGGGCGCTCTACCAGCCCGACGCCGGGTACTTGCTATCCGAAGTGGCCGTCGCCTCGCATGTGGATGCAGCGCTCGACCTCGGCGCGGAGGTGATCCAAGGCACGCGGGCGCTCGGATGGGCGCGGCAAGCCGGATCGCTCCGCGTCGATACCGAGGCCGGCAGGTTCCTAGCCAAGCGGCTCGTGCTTGCAACGGGGCCGTGGGTCGGGCAGCTCGCGCCGGTCCTGCGACAGTATTGCCGACCCGAGAGGCAGGTGATGCTCTGGACTTCTCCCGTGGTCGCGGCGGCCTACGCTCCGAGACGCTTCCCTGTCTTCAACATGGAGTCCCCCCGCGGCCGCTTCTACGGTTACCCAGACCATCGCGGCGAAGGCTTCAAGATCGGGAAGTACCATCACCTACGGGAGCAGGTGGACGATCCCGATGCCATGGTACACACCTGCGACGCGGACGACGAACGGGTCTTGCGGGACGGTCTGGACGAGTACTTTCCGCAAGCGTCCGGCCCGACTCGCAGGATGGCGGCTTGCACATTCACCAACACGCCCGATCGCGACTTCATCCTAGACCGCCACCCGGAAGAGCCGGACGTTTTTGTGGCCGCTGGCTTTTCCGGACATGGATTCAAGTTTTGCAGCGCGGTTGGCAGGATCATGGCGGACCTTTGCCTCAGCCGCTCGAACGCCTTGGACACTTCCAGATTCGAGCTCCGCCCAGACCGGATCAAGCGCTTCGAGCGCCTAGCCTCCGAATGAACGCGAGGTCAGGAACGAGCCAGCCAACCTGTCACGCCGGGGCCAGGTAGACCCGTGCATCACCTCCGATACCCAGGTTTCCCAAGGGACTCGAGCATCGGCGCTGGCACCCATCGCCATCTTCGAGAATGCACCGTCCCGCCCGCAACGCAAGAGACTGCTAGCATACCCGGTCGGATGAGAACCGGCCCGGGCGTCAAGGCTTGAAGTCTGCACCGAAGGCGCCCTTGAGGTCGCCCGCTTCCCAGTCACCGATTACGCCCCGGGGACCGTCCCAGCTAGTGCCAACGAACTTGCCCCTCATCGAGGTGTCTGAGTCGATGGTGCGGTCCGCTATCCCAAAGTCCAAGTGCCGAACCCGAACGCTGTGACGCGAGTCGTCCAATTCGATTCTGCCAGAAGTGACGCTCGTCGATAGGCCGCTGAAGATGATCTGGTCTACGCCCTGCCCTTGGTAACTGTACGGATCGTACTCCTTCGATTCGCTCAATCCCTCCACAACGGCGGAGACGGCAGCGTCCGCACTACCTCCGGACCATCGAACGGTCATGATGAAGGTGGCATCGTAGAATCGGAAATAGGGGCTAGCCGGCGTGCCATTCTCCTTTACCGTCTCGACTGCCCATGTCGACCCCTCGTAGCGCGCAGCGAACCCCGTCGCGAAAGCAGAGTCCCCCGAGCGATGCACGGACTGTGCGAGCGGGCTGTAGGCGAACACACCCGTAGCCTGAAGGGATTTCTCCGCCGGGCTGATTGCCTTGGAGGGGGCTGTCTGGGCCCACGCGCCGTACCTAGCGAAGTCCGTGGACCAGTAAACCACTTCCAGCTCGAACTCGCGAGCGGCGTATATCGCGTCAAAGTCAGCAGAACTCGGCGGCTCGGTGGCGAACAGGTCCGGGCGGCTCACCGCGAATTCGAAGTCGCTTGCACTGCCCAACGCATCCACAGCGTCCTCCAACTTCCTGACCGCCGCGACATCGCGAGCAGGCATTTCACGGCCAGATGGGTATTCGGAACCCAAGGCCGTCGTTCCGGCGCCGAAAATCGATTCCAATTCCGCGTTCGCCGCGGTCCAAAGACTTGTCCGGAGTGACTCGGTGTCGAGGGCCAGCTCCCTGTAGAGCCTCAGGCGAGAGAGATGCGCTTCGAGCGCGCTTCGAGCGCTCGCGAATATCCGCGGTCCCGAACGGCTGAATTCGTTGTCTTGAAACAGGCTTGCTGCCGGCAGCTTGATCGTTTCTCCGTCCTCGTCAAGGGCCTCTATCTCGATCTCGCCGTCGTCGTCCGGCCGGGCGGTGAGGAATGTCCTCGAGCTCTCGCCGCCGTCCGACGTCGCCGGAGGCTGCGGAGCCACCGGCTGTTGCGCCGGGTCGAGATCCGCGCCGAAGCCGCCGGTCAGTATCGCCTCGCCGTCGCCCTTCAGGGACCAAGTGCCGATAACGTTGCTCCCGTGCTCGGCCTCCGTGCTGAGAAACTGCCCCGACAAGCCCGAGGCAACGGAGCGGGGGCGCGGCGCACCGACTGCCGTCGCGTACTCGACCGAGGCGGTCGCGTCGTCCGCGGCTGCGAACGATCCGTCATCGCGCGCGATGCTCGCGCCGGGCAAGCGAATCGTCGCCACGTCGCCGCTGGCGTACTTCCACGGATTGCCGTGCGATATCTCGTCGAGATTCGTGACGATGCCGGCCACCCGGCCGCTACTGAAGTTCGCTTCCAACTCGATGTCTCCTACGAACAACTCTTGGTCGCCGTTGCGCGCTGCGGCGTAGGTCTCGCCTACGTATGCGGCCCGTCCACGACGAGGGAGGTCGAGGGACCTGGATCTCTCTAGCGGGCTGTAGGCGAAGGCCCCGAGGCCGTCGACGCCAGAGGCATACTCCAAGACCGCGCCTGGAGTGGCTCGGGCGCGCTTGGAGTAGGCACCGTACCGGGTGTTCTCCCCGTGACCGAAGGCGATTCTCTCGAGCACGGACTGCGTTCCGAACAGCTCGGCAACGTCGGTGGAGCTGGAGCTCGCCAAGGTGGTATCGCCGAAGATGCCACCGCTGAGGGCGTCGTCAAAGCTGCTTTCGCTTTCTAGCGCGGCTACGACTTTCGCGAGAACGCTGGTGACTTCGCCGTTGTCGATCTGCGCGCGCCGCTTCGGCGTGTCCCGGCCTCCTAGGATGGCGTGTCCCTCGCCGACAAAAATCTCATCCAGCTGGCTGGCGATTTCGTCCCACTTGGTCTCGATAGCGCTGTCCAAGGAGCCGTCGTCGTTCAGGCCAAGCAGCGTGCCAATGCGGGTCCGGGCAAGCTCGACCCCATCCCGGACGCGCGTCACGAAGGATCCGGCCCGCTCGTCCTCCCCGTCTTCGAACAGCCTTTGCAGCGAGAACTCGCGACCATTCACGCGCAGCCTCGCTCCAGCCCTGGCGGACCTGCCTTCCGAATCGATCAGATTGGCTCTCGCGCCCACAAGCGTCGCTTGGATGTCGTCGGCGCCATCCGCCGGTGTCAGCGGTGCCGGATTCCACACCGCGGCATTCCACCGCCCCCCGGACAGAGTGAGTTGGTAGGACTGCCCCTCCGTCTTGGCGATGTGGCCGCTCGTGATCGGATTCCCGTCCAGCTGGTAGCTGCCGTCCTCCTGCTCCATGACGGTGATCGAACCACCGCCTGGCAGAGCGACGGTGGCAGACCGCCCCAGTGGCTCGACGTGCCACTCGCCGTTCCGCAGCGTGAGACGGTAGTCGAAGCCGTTTCCCGTCACGGTGCCGCCCGCGAATGCCCGGGAATTGCGCTCGTAGGTCCCGCCCTCGGCCCGCGTGAGCGTCAGCGTGCCGCCGCGTGACCCCAACGTGACCGTCACCGGCGGCCCGGGGACGAAGGTGGCGATCCAAACGCCGTCCGTGCGCCGGTCCAATCGGTAGGAGTCGCCATTCGACGCCTCCCATACTTGGCCGCTCTCGAAAGCACCGCCTTCCACGCGGAATCGCCCGCCCTCCAAGCTCTCGACGAGGACTGCGAGCGAGCTCGAGCCGAGCCGAACCCGCTGCTGGGGCGGAGCGACGAATTCCGCGCTCCAGCGCCCCTCCAGATCTTGCAGGAACCGGTATTGGTCTCCGTTCGGGACCTTGCGGATGTCCCCGCTCGCGATCGGAACGTCGCCCAGTGTAAAGCCGCTCTCAGTCTCTTGGATGGAAACCGTTTCGCTCGTGGATCCCAAGCTAACCGTGATCGGGTCGGGGGCTGCGTAGACGGCCGTCCATACACCGGTCGGCGAGAGCAGGAGCCTGTAGCGGTGTCCGTTCTCGCCCTCGAACGTCTCGCCGCTGCGGAACCGCTCGCCGTTGTACTCGAACACACCGGCTTCAAGGCGTGTCAGCGTCGCTTTTCGTTCGCTTGCTCCGAGTACCACGACCAAGGTCCCGGCGGACACGAATTCCGCGGACCAACCACGACCGGGCGCGTGCACGAGGCGGTACTGGCTGCCGTTGGGAGCCTTCCACAAAGCGCCGCTCGCCACGGCTTGGTCGCCTATGCCGAAGGTGCCGTTCTCCCGCGTCTCGATCGACACCGTGACGTTGCTGTCGCCCAGCCGGACGGACACAGGGGCGGGCGGTACGAAGACGGCACTCCATTGCCCCGCCGACGAACGCTGGAGCCTGTAGCGGCGTCCGCTCGGGATCGCGAACGTATCCCCGCTTCCAATGCGCCTGCCGCCGTATTCGAACCGCCCTCCTTCAAGCGTTGTCAGCGTCGCCCGTTCCCCGCTCGACCCAAGCGTCACAACCAAGGGCTCGGCAGACACGAATTCCGCGGACCAATCGCCGTCAGACGCGCGCACGAATCGGTATTCGTTGCCGTTGGGGGCCCTCCACACATCGCCGCTCGCCACGGCCCGACCGTCCATGCGAAAGGTCCCGTCCTCCCGCGTCTCAATCGACACCGCATCGCTGCTGGCCCCCAGCCGGACTGTCACCGGGTCAGGTGCTACGAACGCGGCCGTCCATCTTCCGTCCGCTAGCGTGAGCCTGTAGTCCAAGCCGTTGTCGCCCCTCACGGTCGAGCCGCTCGGGAACGGCCTGCCGTCGCGGGCCCAAGTGCCGCCCTCGACCGTCGCCAGCCGGACCCTCCCGCCGTTGCTCCCCAAGTCGACTTCCGCGACCTCCGGCCGGAACGGCGGCGGGGCGGGGGCCTGTGCCGTCGCGGGTGCAGCGCCGCCTCCGCCGCAGGCCGCGAGGCAAGCGACCCCCACGGCAGCTGCAACAAACGCCATCGCGATTGGATTGGGCTGGATCGAGTTCATCCGCGCTGTTCCCTTCCGCTGTAACCCAATGTATCGACTCGCAGGCGAGGGAACGCGCGGTCGGAATCAGCCCTCCAGACAAGGCGGGACGCGGTGAATTACCGCCGGCTCCGACAGGATTCGCCGACAGATCGGAGCGACCCTGCGATCCGCCATAGGCTGTAGATCTCGACAGGTTTCCGTTGGTTACCGAAGCGGCAGATTCGCGCGATTACCAGCCCCGCTATCGAGACGCACGCAAGCGGCCCGTCTCCGCAAGAACGAAAGCTGGCTCGTCACCGCAGAGCCAGCCGCAAATACTCGATGATCGTCTCTTGCTCGGCCAGGCTGTATCGGTCCAGGGCGGCCGCGTGCGTCCAGGAACTGCCCTCGAGCGCCGGCACGCGGTCTCTGCGGAGCGTTCTGAGCACGGGGAGCCGCGGACGGAGGTCGTAGTACCGGGCCTGCCCGCCCTTGCCGTCGACCTTCACGCCCGGGAAGGTGGCACCCGACTCGAGGGCGACGGTGTCGACCCGAGCCGGCCTCGCGGCGCGAAGACCGGCGACGCCCCCGGGGACGGCCTCGATCAGCGGGGCGACCGCCGTTCCGAGGCCTTGGAACTCGTGGCATGACCCGCAGGAGCCCACCCTACCGGGATCGAAGAACAGCGCGCGGCCGGGATGGCGCAACCGGCGCGCCTCCGGAGCCGCCGCGGGAGCTGGACCTGCCGACGACGGCGCGCTTTGCAGGCTCATGACGTACTCGATGACGGCATCGAGCTCGGCCGGCGGCAGCGCCTCCTTCCAAGGCGGCATGTTCGTATTGGCGATGCCGTAAATGACGGACCGAGCCACGAAGGAGTAGCGGAGCTTCCGTCCGGCGAGGGCCGCCGCCGCACCTTGCTCGCCGGCGGCCCCGTGGCAGTACTGGTTGGCGCAGGTCCGAGCGTACACTTCCGCGCCCAAGCGCAGGTCCAGCTGCGCGAGCGCCGCGGCCGGGGCCAGCACAGCCCAGATCACGAAAGTCCGCGCCAAGCTAGTCCTCCGGCAGGGCGAACGCGAACACCGTTGCGGTCTTCGAGGACAGCATCCGCAATTCGGGGTATCGGGCCCTGCCTCCGGCGGCCATCGAGCCCCACCCGCTCGGAGTCGCGATGTACTGCCGACCGTCCACGGCGTAGGTCACCGACGAGCCGCGGTGCCCCGCACCGGTCTGGAAGCTCCACAGGCTCTCGCCGGTCCGGGCGTCGCGGGCGAGAAACCGCCCCTCGGCGTCGCCGTAGAAGAGCAGCCCGCCCGCCGTGCTCAGGATCGAGGAGAGCAGCATGTACTTGTATGGCAGCTCCCAGCGCTTCTCGCCCGTGAGCGGATCGAACGCGACAAGGGCAGAGTAGTTGTCGGCCGAGGCCGGCGCGCCCTTCCAAAAGCCACCGATGTACCCCTTGCCCGGCACGGGCTTCTGGCTGCGCACGTGGAGGAAGCTGCATCCGTTCGCCGTCGGGATGTAGATCAGCCCAGTCAGCGGCGAGAAGGCCGCCTGGTTCCAGCTCTTGCCGCCTCCGACGCTCGGGCACACCTTGACGGGCTTGCCCGGCGCCGGCTCGACGCGTCCGACGAGAGTGCCGTCCTCGGTGATCCCGGCCACCCACGTGGTCTCGACCATCGGCCACGCGGCGACAAACTCCCCGTTGGTGCGGTCCAGCACCCAGGTGTAGCCCGCCTTCGTGGGATGCAGCAGCAGCTTGCGCGGCCGCCCGGCGACCGGCAGGTCGACGAGGATCACCTCGTACGCCGAGTCGTAGTCCCAGACATCGTGCGGCACCTCCTGGTAGTGCCAAGCGAGCTCGCCGGTGCCCGGCGAGAGCGCCACCACGCTGGCGGTGTAGAGGTTGTCGCCGCGCCGGGCCTCCCCGTCCATGTCGGGCGCCGCGTTGCCCGTGCCCCAGTAAATCAGGTCCAGCTCGGCGTCGTACGATCCGGTCATCCACGGAGCTCCGCCGCCGTACCTCCAGGAATCCCCCTCCCATGTCTCGTTGCCCGGCTCGCCCGGGGCTGGCGTGATGTAGAAGCGCCACGCGAACGCTCCGGTCTTCGCGTCGAAGGCGCTGATGCTGCCGCGATAGGCCAAGTCGCCGCCCGTCCCGCCGACGACAATCTTGTCCTTGACAAGCAGCGGCGCACCGGTGATGCTGCAGCCGCACTGCTTCGGATCCTGGACCTGAACCTGCCAGACATCCCGGCCGGTCTCGCGATCGACCGCGACCAAGCGGTTGTCGATGGTTCCCATGAACACCAAGCCGTGACCGACCGCGACGCCGCGATTCTGCTTCCGGTACACGCCGGGAGGGCCGGGCCGGGCGTCGTATTTCCAGAGCACGTCGCCGGAGGCGGCGTCGAGTGCGTAGATCAGGTTCGAGGACGTCGACAGGTACAGGACGCCGGCGCGGACAATCGGCGTTGCTTGGAGGCCTTCGGCTCCGTCCTCGGCCTGGAACGCCCAGACCGCGGTCAGGCGCCGGACGTTGTCGACGTTGACCTGGTCGAGCTCGCTGTGGCGCCAAGCGTTCCACAGGCCCCCGTAGCTGGGCCAGTCCTCTCGCGTGCCCTGCGCGTCGCTAGGCCAAGCAGCCAACAGCAGCGCAGCGAGAATGCAGCTGCGCCACGCGATCGCGCCAACCGACACGTGGGAATTGTACACGCAAGTCCAACCGCGAACGTCACGCCCGGCCGCTCGCCAACGGACGGAGGGCAATCGGCGCGTAGGGCACGACCCGTGAGCTATAGTATCCGTGGATCTGCAGGCATGCTCGATCCGCGCTTCCATCCGCGTCCGCGTCCAGCCTTCTCCCGCAGGGAGATGCTGCGCACGACCTCTACGGGCTTTGGCATGCTCGCCTTGTCGGGCCTGATGGCCGATCCCGCCTACGGCGCGGTCGCCGCCGACCGCGCCCCTGCCGGCCCGCACTTCGAGCCCAAGGTCAGGAGCGTCATCTTCTGCTACATGTCCGGCGGCCTGTCGCACATCGACTCGTTCGACCCGAAGCCGCGCCTTGCCTCGGAGGCCGGGCAGCCGATGCCGTTCGAGACGGCCCGCACGATGTTCAACCAGGACGGCAACATCATGCCGTCCCCGTGGGACTTCCACCGCTACGGGGCGTCGGGCATCGCCGTGAGCGACCTGTTCCCGCACATCGCCACCTGCGCGGACGAGATCGCCGTCGTCCGCTCCATGACGGCGAGGTTCATGGAGCATGCCCAGGGCAACTTCTACTTCCACTGCGGGCAGCCGTTCACCGGCTTCCCGTCGATGGGAGCCTGGGTGAACTACGGACTGGGCAGCGCCTCCAAGGACCTGCCCGGATTCGTGGTGATCGGCACTGGCGGGATCCCGCTGGGCGGCATCAACATGTTCAGCAGCGGGTTCCTGCCAGCCCAGCACCAAGGCTCGTTCCTGTATCCCGGAGCGGAGGAGCCCTTAGCGAACGTCCGTCCGCGAGAGGAGGACTCCAAGCAGCGCCGCCGACTGGACTTCATCCGTTCGCTCGACTCGATTTATCTCGAGCGCACGCGCGGCCATCCCCAAGTCGAGGCGGCCATCGAGAACTACGAGACGGCCTACCGCATGCAGACGGCCGTGCCCGAACTCGTCGACCTCCGCGACGAGTCCACCGCGACCCGCAAGCTGTACGGCCTCGACTCGACGTTCCCGCCCAAGCGCGACTACGCCCTGCAGTGCCTGATCGCCCGACGGCTGGTCGAACGCGGAGTCCGCTTCGTCGAGCTGACGATGGTCGACGGCCGCAATCGCGGCCGAGGCAACTCGTCCAACCCGTGGGACCAGCACCAGGATCTGATCGTGGGCCACGGCCGCAACGCATTCGCGGTGGACCAGCCGGTGGCAGGCCTGCTCCGGGATCTCAAGGCGCGCGGCCTGTTCGACGAGACCTTGGTCATCTTCTCGGGCGAGTTCGGGCGGACCCCCTTCGTGCAAGGTTCCAACGGGCGCGACCACAACCCCTTCGGATTCAGCCTGTGGCTGGCCGGGGGCGGCATCAAGCCGGGCACGGTCTACGGGGCGACGGACGAGTACGGCTATCACGCGATCGAGGGCATCCGGACTGTCCATGACCTGCATGCAACCGTGCTCCACCTGCTCGGAATCGACCACACCAAGCTTTCGTTCCGGTTCGGCGGGCGCGACTTCCGCCTGACCGACGTGCATGGGCACGTCATCCGCGAGGTGCTGGCCTGATCCCGGCCGGACGCGCCGTTCTCGCAGGGACGGCGCAAGCCGCTTGGCTATTCTTTCGATAGGTGGCTCAGATCGCAGTCCCCGCCAGAGACCTTGCGAGAAGCGGCCCTGCCTGCGCGGCGGCACGGGCGGCTAGCCGGGCGAGCGCGAGCAGCCGGATCGTCGCAGCCTCCGCCGCAGACAGCCCCGAGGCCCCCCTACGGCGCCTCCCGGCAGATCCCCGGGCCGGCTGGATTGCCTGGTCGGATTCGATCCGGTCAACGGGCGCCTGGCGCGCCGAGGCGAGCGAGATTCTCGCCCTGGCACCCCGCGAGCGATATCCGCCGCGGAAGGAAGTCTAGCGGGCGCCGCAACGGGGCCTGCCGCCAGTAGCGGGCCGCCGGACCAACGAGACGAGGAAGGCACCGAACCAATTGAGCAAAGCATTCATCTCCGTCAGCCAAGGCATCCAGTCGCTGGTGGGCACGCGGGACGAGAATCTCCGCATCTTGGAGAAGTCGCTCGGGGTGACCGCCCACCTGTCCGCGGACAGCCTCGAGATCGAGGGCGACGAGCAGCAGGTCCGCAGGGCGGACGACATCATCGCCGACTACATGACCCTCCTCAACGAGGGCCATCGGTTCAGCAACGGCGACGTGCGGAACTTCCTGCGCGTCGCCACGGCCGACCCGGACATAAGCTTCAAGGGGCTCGTGGAAAGCAGCCGGCAGCGTCTGTGCGGGCGCAAGTCCGTCACGCCCCGCAGCCTGAACCAGCTGCGCTACTTCGAGGCCATGGAGCGTTCCGACATGGTATTTGGCATCGGCCCCGCGGGCACGGGCAAGACCTACCTGGCGGTGGCGTACGCTATCTGGGCGCTGCTGGCCAAGCAGGTGCGCCGCATTGTGCTCGCGCGGCCCGCGGTCGAGGCGGGGGAGCGGCTCGGGTTCCTACCGGGCACGCTCCAGCAGAAGGTGGATCCCTACCTGCGCCCGCTCTACGACGCGCTGCACGACCTGCTCGACGCCGAGCGCGTCGAACGCTGTCTCGCGAACGGCTCGATCGAGGTCGCGCCACTGGCGTTCATGCGAGGCCGCTCGCTAAACGAGAGCTTCATCATTCTAGACGAGGCCCAGAACGCCACTGCCGAGCAAATGAAGATGTTCATCACCCGTCTCGGATTCGGGTCCAAGGCGGCAATTACCGGCGACATCACGCAGATCGACCTGCCCTCCGGCAAGCGCAGCGGCCTGATCGAAGCGCTGGACGTCCTGGCGGACGTCAAGGGCGTCCGGTTCGTGCATTTCGGCGAGAGCGACGTCGTGCGGCACAGCCTCGTCCAGCGCATCATCCGGGCTTACGAACGCTACAACGCCAGGCAGCTGAACGCGCTGGCTCCCGCATACGAGCGGCGCGCCCCTGGCGCGCGGCCCGAGCGTCCGGAATGAGCGCCCGACCATCCGAAGGGGGCTGGCATTTCGTCAACCGCCAGCGCAAGATCCGATTCGACGAGAGCAGGGTGCGGGGGTTCCTGGCGGTCATCGCCCGCGACCTCGCTCGAGGCATGGAGTTTTCCGTGGTCGTCAGCACGGACCGGGCGCTGCGGAGCGCGAACGCCCGCTTCCGCAGCGCGCCAAAGGCCACTGACGTGCTGTCGTTCCCGGACGGCGAAGACGGGTACCTAGGAGACCTGCTGATCTCCGCCGCTCGGGCCTCCCGGCAGGCAGCGGAGCACGGCCACAGCATGGAGGAGGAGATCCAAGTTCTCGCCCTGCACGGCCTGCTGCACCTGAGCGGCTACGACCACGAGGCCGACGACGGGGAAATGCAAGCGGCCGAAGAGCGCCTGCGGGCGCGCTACAGCCTTCCGTCGGGCCTGATCGCGAGGAGCGCGGAGTGACGCAGGATGCGCCCGTGCCGCCAACCGGCGGCCCAGAGCGACGGAGCGGCGCGAAGGCCGGTTTCGTCACGATCCTCGGCAAGCCCAACGTGGGCAAGTCGACGCTTCTGAACGCGCTGGTCGGCAGCAAGGTCGCCATCGTGAGCCGTCGGCCGCAGACCACCCGCGACGCCATCCAAGGCGTGCTGAGCGAGCCCCGCGGGCAGATCGTCTTCGTGGACTGCCCCGGCGTGCATGAGCCGTCGAAGGAACTTGGCCAGCGCATGATGCGGGAGGTCGCTCGTGCCACGCAGGGATGCCAGGCAACGCTGGTCATGGTGGACGTCAGCGCCCCGCTCGACGACGCGGACGAGCGGGCGGTCTCAGTCGCGAAGAACCTAGGGGCGCCGACGCTGCTACTGGCGAACAAGGTGGACCGAGTCGCCCGCAAGGACCTGCTGCTGCCCTTCCTCGACCGCTGCCGGAAAATGCACGACTTCGACGGCTTCGTGCCGATTTCCGCCACGAAGCGGGTCAATCTCGAGCGTGTGCTCGCGGAGCTGTTCGAGAAGCTGCCGGAAGCGCCGCAGTACTATCCGGAAGGTCATCTAACCGACCAGCCCGAGAGATTCCTCGCGGCGGAGCTGATCCGGGAGCGCATCCTGCGCGAGACGCACGACGAAATCCCGCACGCGGTGGCGGTTGACATCGAACGATGGGAGGAAACCCGGAGGAATCTCCGCATCGCGGCGACCGTCGTCGTGGAGCGCGACGGCCAGAAGGCGATCCTGATCGGCCGGAAGGGAGAGAAGATGAAGCAGCTCGCCAGCAGGGCGCGCCAAGCGCTGGAAGCCCGGTTCGATCGCAGGGTGCATCTCGAAGTCTTCGTCAAGGTGCGTCGCAACTGGCGCAACCAGAAGGCGTTCGTGCGCGAACTCGACTTCCGTCGGATTCTTGAATCGGAATGAACGCCGCTGGTACCTTCGATCGAGTGATGCGGTTGACCCGACGCAGACTGATAATCGCCGTCGCCGGAGGTCGGGCGGCGCTGCCCGGGCAGCAGCCCGACGGCTCCCTGCACGACCGCGTGCAGGCCAAGCTCAACAGGAACACGTTCCTGCGCATCCGCGCACTGACGGTCGAAGTGACCGACGGGGTGGTCACCATCCGGGGGATCGCCCGGTCGGCCAAGGTGAAGTCGAGGGCGACCAAAGTCGCCGCCGTCAAGGGCGTCAAGCGCGTGGTCAATCTTCTGGTCGTGGGAGGCTGAGAATCTCTGCTGCGAACGCGTGGGGATCCTGCCGGACCATGCCAGTCGGCCGACGCACATTCTTCGGATCCGTCCCCGCGCTGCTCTCTTCCCCGGCGGCCGGCTTCGGCGGGGATTACCGCTATCCGGAACTTACTTACGCGCACGCCAAGCTCGCCCGTCGCAACGTCGCCCGCGTTCTGGCGGAGAAGGTCGAGGACGGGTTCTGCAGCGAGGACGAGAGGCTCGAGCTGGCGACCATGCTCCTGCGAGACAACCCTCACGCGCTGTTCGGGAAGCGCCGCGAGCACCCCGAGTGGTAGGAGATCGGGCCCAGATGGAAGGTCGTGCAGCGGCGTCACCATGCCCGAACGGATGGCGCTCGATGGCGAGCCGGCCAATTCCTCGACAGGCATCGGGAAGCGAGACGGGAATCGGCCCAGAGCACGTCGGACCCTTCACGGTCCAGCGCGGACTGGATGCGCGAGCAGATCATCCCGCCCCGGGCTATGCGGCCAGCGGGCGGGCCGACGCAGAGCTGTGCCTGCAGGCCCGGGCAGTAGCGGCGCTTTGGCCTGGAGGGAGTCGCTGGCCTTCGGGACCAAGCCGGACGGGATGTCGTTCAAGCCGGGAGAGGGCGTAGAGCGGGAACCGCTCTCGCCAGCTCAGGTCGCGGTCGATGGGCCCGTTGCGGACAGACCGACTGCCAGGCCCGCGTCTGGGACCAGCTTCGGGAAGACTTCAGATCGGCCCTCGAGGCGGCGTATTCCCGCTTTGCCAGCCGGAATCGGCATGGGCGATCACATTATTCGGAACATAGCCAATGGTAATTGGTCTTTGATGTTGCATGCTGAGGTCGCCTTGGAAGTCGGGCACCTTCCCGGAGGATTGGACGCGGACCAGAATCTCTTCGAAATATCGGTATTGAAGAGCTTTACGCCAACTCGGGTTTCTATCAAGTTTTCACAGACAAAGTTTCCGTTTATACAAGTCATTCTAGCGAGAATATCTTTCAATTAAGTAGTAATATCTGAACAAGATCTTCGGAATTATACCGAAGATAAATCCGCTCATTAAATTGTAAATTTTCCTGAGAACCGGACGGTGTATTGTCCAGAATTTCAATCAATAAGTCTGCACCAATAAGGTCTGTCAACGGGCGGTATCCTTAGAGTCGCAAGCCGTGCCTGTGCGTGCCGGACGGCGACAATCCCATCCGTTTGCGCATTAGGGTCGGCGACCTTCGGGCCCTAGTTGACGGGGCAACGCCACGCGGGGGATGTCGTGCCGACGAAGAAGGTTGAGGTACGATGCAGGCGATGCGGAATCCGCGCCCGTCGCAAAGCGTCTCCCCCCGCGCCACGGGAGTGGCACATGCCGACGGCTCTGCAAATGCCAAGCTCCTTTCCCGTGACCTCGATCACCTGATCCACCCGCTGCATAGCTCCAACACGCACCGAGGGGGTCATGTCTGGGTGAGCGGACACGGAGCGGTCTTGGTGGACGCTGACGGACGCGAGTACATTGACGGGCTGTCCGGGCTCTGGAACGTGGTTGTCGGCCACGGACGCGAGGAAATGGCCGAAGCTGCCGGGCAGCAGATGCAGGATCTCGCCTACTGCTCGGGGTACGCCGGGAGTTCGAACCTCCGCGCGATCGAACTGGCCGAGAAGCTCTCCCGCTTGATCTACCCTTCGATCAACCGCTTCTTCTTCACGTCGGGAGGCGGCGAGGCCAGCGAGACGAGTTTCAAGCTCGCTCGGTCCTATTGGAAGATTCGGGGCCGTCCAAGGAAGACCAAGGTCATCTCCCGCCAGTGGGGGTATCACGGGGTGACGCTGGCGGCAATGAGCGCGACCGGCATTCCGAGCTACTGGCCGCTGTTCGAGCCTCGCGTTCCGGGTTTCGTGCAGATCCCTTCCCCTTATCCCTATCGATACGAAGCACCAGCGGGCACGAGCCCCGGGATGGCCGCGGCCGACGAGCTCGAGAACGCGATCTCGCGGGAAGGCCCCGAGACGGTCGCGATGTTTCTGGCGGAGCCCGTCCAAGGGGCCGGCGGCGTCATCGTGCCTCAAGACGACTACTTTCGGCAGATCCGGGCGATCTGCGACCGGTACGACGTCCTGCTCGTCGCTGACGAAGTCATCACCGGATTCGGCCGGACCGGAAAGTGGTTCGCCCTGGAGCACTGGGGAGTGGAGCCGGACCTCGTGCAGTTCGCCAAGGCGGTCACCTCGGGCTATTTCCCGCTCGGCGGAGTCGGGGTCTCGCAAGGGGTCGCGGAGACGCTCGACCGAGGCGACACGCCTTGGATGCATGCGTACACCTACAGCGCGCACCCTGTCGGCTGCGCGGTGGCGCTCGCGAACATCCGAATTCTGGAGCGCGAGGGACTCGTTGCGCGGGCGGGCGCTATGGGACGCTACCTCCTAGCCGAGATGGAAGCCGCATTCGGGGATCACCCCCACGTGGGAGACATCCGCGGCAAGGGGCTGATGTGCGCGGTCGAGTTCGTGGAGGACCGGTCCACCAAGGCCGAGTTCGAGCCCAGGGCGCGAGTCGGCGAAAGGCTCAGCGCTCAGGCCCGGAAGCGGGGCCTGTTCAGTCGGATGCGCGGGGACGTATTTTGCCTCGCGCCGCCGTACGTCGTGACTCGCGAGCAGATCGATCGCATCGTTCGAATTCTCGCCGAGGCGACCGAGGCGGTGCTCGGATAGGGCGCGCCAGAGGCCGCCGCTGCCGTCGGCCGGGACGGTCTGAACGGAGCGTCAGTCCCCCTTGGGACCTCGAGCGTATCGAAGTTCAAAGCCGCGGGCGAGCACGTACGCCACCAGTGCCAGCACGAAGACCAGGAGCAGCATCCAAGCGATGCCCTGCAGCGTCTCAATCACGGTCCGATACGCCTCCAGCGTCCACCGCTCCGCGGTCAGGTCCAGGATCTCCTGCCCCTCCAAGGGTGCCGAGATGTACCGTTCCAGGTCATGGATGCGAACGCCTCCCGAGATGCCCACGACGTACGCCGCGAACTTGATGTAGCGGTGCCATGCCGAGCTCAGTTCGTCCGCCACGATGCGACGCAGTATTGCGGCAACCGGGCGGTCAAACAGCTGGACGACAGCGAACGAGACCGCCAACGCGATAAGAAACGTGACAATTAGCAGCGTGAGGAACATAGATCCGTTACTGATCGAGCCGAGCGCCATAGCGGGCGCCCCGCCCCCATCCGTGCCTTCCCGCTCTTCGTAGCCCGTCCGTCGGAATCGCGGGACCTTCCGACCGGCTCGCGCTGCCCTATGACCGGGTGAAGATCGACTCGGTCAGGGTGCCGGTGCTGTCGGCGAAGGATTCCGTCTCGAGTTGGAGAGCCCGCAGGATGCTCAGGTACATGTTGGACATCCGCGTCTCGCCGTCCCTCCAGTAGACTCCGTGGCGGAGGCCCAGGTTGGCCCCGCCCGCGACCAAGGTCGGCAGGTTGCGCGGCGTGTGCGTGGTGCTCGCGCCGCTGCCGAACAGCACGATGGTGTTGTCGAGCACGCTGCCGTCGCGGTCCCTGTAGTAGGTCAGCCGCCCGAGGAAATGCGCGATCTGCTCGCTGAGGAACCGGTCGTACTTGGCGAAATTCAGCTGGCCTTCCTTGTCCGTGGCGTGCGAGAGCTTGTGGTGCGTATGCGAGAGGCCTAGCTTGAGAGGGAACGTGTCGCTGATGCCCATGCCGTCCTCGCGATTCAGCATGAACGCCACCGAGCGAGTGATGTCCGCGTCAAACGCCAGCGCGATCAGGTCGAACATCGTCCGGTAGTACTCGGAAGGCTCGCCCTCGGACGTGGCGTCCAAGTTGAGGTGCGAGTAGTCCTGCCTCTTGATCGGGATATCGATCCAGCGCTCCGAGGCGATCAGCCGCGACTCGACCTCGCTGAGGGAGGTCAGGTACTGGTCCATACGCTCCCTGTCCGACTTTCCGAGCTGGCGGTCGAGCGTGCGAGCGCTCTCGGTTACGGCGTCGACCAGCTTGATGCGCCGCTGCAGCTCGTCCCGCTGCGACTCAAGCGACGCGCGGTCGCCGCGGAAGAGCCGGTTGAAAACCCGCCGGGGATTGTTCTCCGCGGGAATCGGCCGACCCTCCAAGTCGTACGAGATCGTCCCGGTCCGCGAAAGGAAGCCGGTGCCGGCGTCGATCGACAGCACGAGGGACGGCTGTCGGCAGTGCTGCTTGGTATGCAGTGCCACCACCTGGTCGAGCGCGACGCTGTTGTAAGTCTTCCGGGTCGGGTTGTGCAAGGGCGCCCCGGTAAGCCACATGTCGGAGCAGGTGTGCGGATCGGCCTTCGGCCCGCTCGGGTGGTAGAGCCCACCCAAGAAACTGAGCTGCTCGCGGAACGAGCTCAGCGGCTCGGTGGACTTGCCGAAGACGAACTCGCCGTCGCACTCGCCGGAGGGGAACCAGCTCCACTCGTCAATGCCGTTCTCCTCCCTCGGCAACGACATCCCATTGGCCGTGTAGAGGGCGCAGAAGCGACGCGGAACCTCGTCGGTCACCGCGGCTCCCATGGCGTCCAGCACCGGGAGCGCCAATGCGATTCCCCCTGCTCCCTGCAGGAAAGCGCGTCTGTCGATACTCACCGAAGCACCCATGGGATTCTCCTCGTCCGACCGCTACTTCTCGAGGAACAAGGCGCTGGCCACTACGTACCGCACCATGTCCTGCATGCGGTAGCCGCCGATCTTCAGCCTCTTGCTGTCGTTCCTGAGAACGGCTAGCTCATTATACGAAAGCGCACGACCGGTCGCGTAGGTCGCGAGGTGCTTGAGAACGCTGAACGCAACCTGGTCGATGCGGTCCCGCGACAGGTAGCGCTTGAGCTCGTCCAGCCCCGATACCTCCGTGCTGTCGGGAAGCACGGCCCGGGCGTCCGCGGGGACTTGCTTCAGCCTGCCGTCGGCGTCGAATTCCTCGAGGGCGATCCCCCAGGGATCGATTCCCGCGTGGCACTGGGCGCAGCCCGGCATGTCGCGATGCTTCGCCAGGCGCTCGCGGAGCGGCAGGCCCTCGGTGTCCGCATCCAGGTCCGGCACGTTGGGAGGAGGGTCGTCCGGCGGCTCGGCGATAATCTTGCGCGCCAGCCACGCCCCGCGCTTCACCGGATTGGACTCGCGGCCGTCCGACAGCCCGGCCATGATCGCTGCCTGCGCCAGCAGCCCGCCGAGGCCCGGCCGACCGTGCCGCACGGGGACGAAACGGAAGCCGCTCCCGGGCGCGTGCTCCAGCCCGTAGTAGGCCGCGACCACCTCGTTGGCCATCACGATATCGGAATCGATCAAGAGGCTCGCGGGCAGGTTGTTCCGGATCAGGTGCAGCAGGAACTCGGCCGGCTCCCGCCGCAAGTGCGCGCGGACCGCGTGCGTGAGATCCGGAAAGCGGTCCCGGTCCGGCTCGAGCACGTCGAACTTGTCGAGGCTTAGCCACTGGGAGGCGAATTCGCCCACAAAGCGCGGGAAGCGGGAGTCCGCGATCATCCGGGTCACCTCGGCTTCGAGCTCGTCCCGGAGCCTGCCCTCGGCGGCGAGCTCCAGCGTCGCCCGGTCCGGGGGGCCGTTCCAAAGGAAATACGAGAGCTTCGCGGCCAGCTCGAAGTCGTCCACCGGCTCGGGGCCCGGCGTGGGGCTGCTCTCGACGAGGAACAGGAACTGCGGCGACGTGAGCGCGACCTGCAGGGCGTCCGTCACGCTCGCGCGAAAGCCGCGCCCGCCGTCGAGCGAGCGGCGGTAGACCGCCATGAGGGACTTCTCCTCGGCGGGCGTGACCGGTCGCCGGAAGGCCCGGGCGGCGAACGAGCGGATCACTTCCCGGGCGTAGCGCGCCCCGTCGGACCTGCGCTCGGAATCGACGAATATCCTCCGGTGCGAGCGAGGCGGCCAGCTCTCGTACAGCGGCCCCTCGAACTCGACCGACCGGACCAGCAGCCGCGGCATATCGCGCCCGTCGGTGTACTCGCTGCGCACGGCGATCTCGCGGATGCCCGCGAGGTAGTTGTCGTTGTCCTCCTGGACGTCGGGGCTGGGATAGTTGCGGATCGCGCCCTCGAAAACAAACGTGGCCACCTCCCTGCCGGCCACGGTCTGCGGCCTCCCAACCGGGGCGAAGGTGCTGCCGCAGTCGCGGCGCAGGCCCAGATGCACGCCGACGCGAGGCAGGCGCTTCTCGAATGCCAGGAACCGCTGCACCAGCTCGTGCCCGTCGGGCAGGCGGGTGAAGACTGCGCGGCTCAGCCCCTTGGTTCCGGAGTGCGAGGCATCCACGCGCAGCGGCCCCCGGTCGAGCCTCGCAGCCAGAAAGGCCGGTCGCTCCAAGACCGTGGAGAACTGCCGCTGGCCCGCCTTAAGCGTCACTTCCTGAGGCTTCTCGGGAGGTGGCTTGGCAAACCTGCGGCCCGGTTCGATCAGGGCCTGCAGCTCGCTCCCGCCGAGCGCCCTCCGGTACAGACGGACCTCGTCGATCGCGCCGCGGAAATGCTGCCCGCCCGGAGCGCGCCCGATTCGAAGATCTAGATCCGGGTTGCCCAGATCCGCCTGTCCCACCTTGCCCCGCGCGACCGGGTAGCCGTTGAGGTACAGCTGGGTGCGCCCCTTCCGGCGCTTAACGACGGCCGCGACATGCTGCCACCTGTCCTTGCGGATGATCCGAATGGGCGAAGTCACTCCTCCGTTCGATTCCTTGTCCGGGCCGGTCGTCTCGAGGCGCAGGTCTCCCCGGTTGCTGGCCATCTCCAAGTACCAGCCCTGCGTCCATTCCTGCGCTCCTAGGGCCGCGATTCCGGCCCGGCGCAGCTCGCTCGGGCGAATCCAAGCGGCGACGGTGAAGTCGCCCGCACCGACCGCCAGAGATCCGGTGCGGGGCACCGTGACCGCGTCGCCGTCCCCGTCCAGGAACGCGGCCCCGCCGAACGGCGAGTCGACATAGCGGGCGTCGCCCTCCAGGCGAAGCGCCTCGCTGCCGTCGAGCGGCCAAGCTCCCGCCAGGCCCTCGGCGAGCCGCTCCAGTGGCGCCGGATCCGGCGGCGCCCGCCTCGGCGCCTCGTATACGTCTATCTGATACACACCGGCCTGCTCGATCTCCACCGTTCCGGATCCGCCCGCGAGGTCCAGAGAGACTGAGCCCGGCCCGGCCGGATCCTGGGCGGGGTCGCCGGGATCGAGCAGCAGGCCGTCGTCGTAGCGAGCCGCCCTGACCGTGACCCGGAAGCGGCCGAAGTCGGGTAGCTCGCGCACCGAGATCTTGAAGTTCGCCTTCGGCCCGTACGTGCCGTCGCTTCGAAAGATCTCGTCGCTAGGTATGGCCGGCCGCAGCAGCAGGCCCTCGGTCGCCACGCTGTAGGGCAGGCCCTTGGGGTAGCCTCGGCTGCCGCGCATGCCGGCGAAGACGGCGTGGTAGATGCTGTCGTACTCCCTCCAGCCCCGGACGGTGGCGTTGCCCCGGTAGCCCTCGTGGAAGCGGTACTTCGTCCGCATCCGAAGCGGCTCGAACGCGAACGGCTTGCTCGGCGCCGGCTGCGTCACGAGGTAATCGGGTGTGCGCAGCAGCAGGCTGCCGGCCCCGAGAATAAGATCGTCGGGCAGCGGGTCGGGATTGATCGACTGTCCGAGTTCGACGCGGAAATTCTGAATCGCCGGCCTCGCGTCGGGGTCGACGACGGCCGCGCTCAAGGCTTCTCCGGCGATCTGCAGATAGGTTTCGAGCTGCAACGGCGAGAAACCGAGCGTCTCGCTGCTGTTGACAAACCCATCCTTGGAAACGGCGTCGGGAGGCAGCGTGTCGGTCAGATCGTCTTCCAGCAGCAGCAGCTCGCGCAAGGTGTTGCGGTACTGGGCGACCGTCAGCCGCCTGACGTTGCCGTTCTTCGGGGTCGGGCGCGAGCGAGCGAACTTCAGAGCCCGGTTGGTCCAGTCGAGGGCCGCGCGACGCTCGTCTGCACTGGGCTGCGGGGCCCCTTCCGGGGGCATGCTTTCCTCGACGATGCGCTTGCGGACCGCCTCCCACAGGCGCAGGTGGCGCTCGTCCAAGGTCCCGTCGAGTATGTCGAGGCGCACCCCCGACATCGCGTTGCTATCGTTGTGACAGAGGTAGCACCGGCGCTCCAAGAACGGCTTCATCTCCCGCTCAAACACGGCGTCCGGGGGATCAGGCGGCGCATCGGCCGCCCAAGCCGGGACGAACAGCGACGCCAGTCCCAGCCCGACGGTCGACGCCCCGACGGCGAGCCGGATTCCTCTTCTTGCGGTCATGCTGCCGACACCGGTGGCGCGGCACCGACCGGTACCGGCTCGTGACGATCCTATCGCTATGGTAGCCCGCCCCTCGGGGGCCGCGACTGCTCGCGGCTCGGCGAAGGCCGCGGCTATCGCCGAGCCGGCGGAATCCGGGCGTCCGCGCAAAGAGCTCTAGCCTAGGGACGCAGGCGGGGTCCGGGCGCACAGCGCAAGTTCGGAGAGTGGAGAGCGTTGCTGGTCGAGGAACAGATCCAAGCGCGTCAGAAGCGGGCGAGCGAGGCAATCAAGCGCATCCTGGCGCACCCGAAGGGCCAGCCGTACGGCGACTACCAGGTCCTCTCCGCGAGCGGCAGCGAATACCGCATCGCGATGCGCGGTCCGGGTTTGTTCGACAATTACTGCACCTGCCCGGACTTCGCGCGGAACACGCTCGGAACGTGCAAGCACATCGAGAGCATCCTCGAGCGATTGCGCAGCAGGTATCGATCCCGGCTGGCTTCAAAGAGGTACGAGCGCGAGCGCGCATCGGTGTCGCTGCGCTACGGCGACACTCTCAGCGTGCAGCTGAAGCTGCCCGCAAACACCGACCCGGCCCTTGCGGCCGTCGCCGCCAAGTATTTCGACAGCGCGGGGATCCTGCCGCGAGAGAGATACGCCGAATTCGGCAGGGCGCTCGGCGAGATTCGCGCCGCGGACGGCGCGGCCGTCATCTACAGCGACGTCCTCGACCACGTGGACCGGATCAACGAGGTCGAGGAGGGGCTGAAGTGGGAGCAGGAACTGCTCGCGAGGATCGAGCGCGGCGAAGCGGTGTTCAAGGGCCTCGTCAAGGTCCCGCTGTTCCCCTACCAGGAGCGGGGCGCCCTGTTCGCCGCCAGCCGCGGCCGGGTGGTGCTGGCGGACGACATGGGTCTCGGCAAGACCATCCAAACGATCGCGGCGGCCGCGCTGCTGCGTCGGCGCCGGGGCATCGAGCGGGTGCTGGTGATCTCGCCAGCATCCGTCAAGTACCAGTGGAAGACCGAGATCGAGCGGTTCACCGATCTGACGGCCCAAGTCATCGACGGGGACAGGGCGCGACGGGCCAAGCGGTACGGCGAACCCGCGTTCTTCAACCTGATCAACTACGAACTCGTCTTGCGCGACATGGACGAAATCGCGACGCTGCACGCAGACCTGATTGTCTTGGACGAAGCGCAGCGCATCCGTAACTGGGCCACCAGCACGGCGCGGGCGGTCAAGCAGCTCAAGAGCCGCTACGCGATCGTGCTCACGGGCACGCCACTGGAGAACAAACTCGAGGAGCTCTACTCAGTCGTAGAGTTCGTCGACGGCCGCGTGCTAGGGCCGGCGTTCCGGTTCCTGCACGAGCACGTAGACACCGGGGAGAAAGGCGAGCTGCTCGGCTACCGGGGGCTGGGCCGCCTGCACGAGCAGCTGCGGCCAGTGCTGCTACGGCGGAAACGCGGCGAGGTTCTCAAGCAGCTGCCGCCCCGGGCCGACCAGACCTTCCGCGTGCCCATGACCCGGGAGCAGGCCGGACCGTACTGGGAGCAGCACGAAATCCTTGCTCGCCTAGTGCGCAAGTGGAAGCGCCAAGGATGGCTGTCGGACGTGGACCGACGGCGCCTCATGTGCTGCCTGCAGAACATGCGCATGATCTGCAACTCCACCTACCTGTTCGACAAGGAGACCAACCACTCCCCGAAGCTCGAGGAGTTTCGCGAGATCGTGCGCGAGCTGACGCTTGAGGAAGGGTGCAAGGTCGTGATCTTCAGCGAGTTCCAGCGCATGACGCATCTCGCGGGCGCGGAGCTGCGCGCGCTCGGGATCGACTTCGTCTCACTGCACGGCGGCGTGCCCACGGCCAAGCGCGGCGCGCTGATGCAGCGGTTCCGCGAGGACCCACGCTGCATGGCTTTTCTATCCACCGACGCCGGCGGCGTCGGCTTGAACCTGCAGGCGGCATCGGCCGTGATCAACTTCGAGCCTCCGTGGAACCCAGCGCGCCTCGAGCAGCGCATCGGACGGATTCACCGCATGGGCCAGGCCAGTCCCGTGCAGGTGATTCACATGGTGACCGAAGCGAGCATCGAGGAGCGGGTGTGGGAAACCATGCGGCTCAAGAAGGCCCTCTTCTCCGGGCTGTTCGACTCGGCGGCCGACGAAGTCAGCTTCGAGAAGCTCGGACGATCCAACATGCTCGACGTCGTCGAGGAGGTCATGGACACGGGCCCCGAGGACGACGCCGCGAGGGTGCCCGCCGTGGCTCTGGGCGAGGACCCCGCGGGCGATCGCGTCACGGCTGACGGAACGGGGCCGCAGGGAGCTTCCGGCGGCGTCCGGGGGGAGCCCTCCGGCGATCCGCCCGCCGGGGGAGGCTCGGGCGGGACCGACATCGACCGGGCAGTGACGGGCCTGCTCGAGGCCGGCGCGCGCCTCCTCGAAGCGCTCGTTCCGCCGGCGGAGGCTCCCGCCGCTCAGCCCGGCCACCAAACACCCAAGCCCAGGGCGGCCGCTCGACCCGGCAAGGGCATGCTCGATGGCCTCGTCCGAACCGACCCGCAGACGAACCGGAAGGTCATGGCCATCCCGATGCCCGAGAACTTGGACGTCGCGCGCATCGAGCAAGCAGTCGGAGGCCTACTGAAGAAGCTTGCCGGCGGAGGCTGACCGGCCGCGGCACGCCGAGAGACACTCGCACGAGCGAGGGGCGCCTCGGCCTCCCTCGCGGGACCGAATCGAGTGGCTGGCCGCGCCGTTTCCGCGTCGGGCAGCGAATCGGGAGCGAGCATCTCGGACGGCCGGCGGTCGCAGCGTCACTCGCTCGGCTGCCGCTCGAACCGGCCCGAAGCTGGGCCTTGCCAGCGCATCGGCTCCCAGCCGGGAATCCCATGCGAATCGACGAGTGTCAGTCGAATCGCCTGTAATCCACTGAATCCATTGGTGTGCCGGGCGGAGCGGTCGCGGACGGGGATGCCGACCTCCGGTTTCTCCGCACCGAGGCGAATGCCGTCGACGGCCCGCCCGGCGCCGCTGCCTCGACACAGAACGCGCCCGCGGATCATGGCGGGCTCCAGCGGTACGGACGCTCGTGCGCGCCGGGAAATCCGCGGGAGCGGTGCCCGGCGGGAGGCCAGCGTTGCGCTATCGTTTTCTATTGGAGAGGAATCGCTGTCAGCGCTTGGCGCCCCCGAATCGATTCGACCGGGCCGCCAAGGGGGCCGTCGCGGCACCTCGGACCGGAAGGAACCCCCATTGATGACGCGTCCCGCCCTCGCCTGGATTCTGGGCCTGTCGGTGCTCGGCTGCGCACCCGCAACCGACCCGCCCGGCACGGCCGGGGCCGCCCCGGCAGACTCCGCCGCCCCCGATCTCGGCCCGGTCGCCTCGGGGGCCCGCATCGTCGATCTGACGGTCCTCGTCTCCGAGTCGCTGCCGGCCCATTGGGGAGCCAACCCTCCCTTCGCCCGCTGGACGACTAACTGGTTCGAGGCCCTCGACAACGAGTACGGCACCCCCTTCACGCCAAGCGCCGCGCCGTACTACTCGCAGCGTTTCGTCATCGACGAGCACACGGGCACCCAGACCGACTTCCCTGCCCACTTCGTGCCGCCCCCGGGCAGCGGGCTGCCCCACGCGGGGCCGATGGGCGCGATGACCGGAGACAAGTATCCGCTGGGTCGCATGACCGGTCCGGCGGCGGTGCTCGACGTGACGGACATTCGCGACGCCGCCGCGCCCGGACTGTCCGCGCCGATCACCGTCGAGCGCATCCAAGCGTGGGAAGCCGAGCACGGCGAGATCCAAGCCGGCGAAGTCGTCCTATTCCACAGCGGCTATTCGGACGCCTACTACAAGCCCCTGCCGGAGGGGGCGCGGTTCACGTTCGAGCCGCTGATTCTCAAGAGCGCGCCCGGCTGGCCCGCGCCGACCCCGGAGGCTGTCGAATACCTCCGGGGCAAGGGCGTCTGGCATCTCGGCACCGACGGCGCGTCAATGGGGCCCGTGCAGGACGGCCAGCCGACCCATGTGGCCGGCCTGCAGCACGGGATGAGCTGGGAGGAACTGCTGACGAACCTCGGCGAGCTCCCGGTGCGGGGCGCCTACTACGTGGCGCTGCCGCTGAAGATCATCGACCAGTCCGGCAGCCCCACCAGAGCCGTGGCCTTCGTCCCACCCGGGGAATCGGAATGACCGCGACAGGGAAGCCGGCTCCTTTCCGGGGGGCGTCCGACGACGGAGATGGGCGCCGCGCCCCGTGCCTCCTCGCGCTAGCCGCACTGATCGTGCCGTGCCTACTAGCGGGCGCGGAAGTCGACTCGGAGCGGCTGAACCGCGCCGACGAGGACCCTGCCAACTGGCTGACCTACTACGGCACGTACAAGAGCTGGCGCTATAGCCCGCTGGACCGGATCAACCGCGGCAACGTGGAGGCCCTCCGTCCGGTCTGGGCCTTCGAGAGCGGCATCACCGACGGCGGCCTCCAGGCGGCCCCCTTGATCGTCGACGGCGTGATGTACGTCTCGACGGCTTGGAATCACGTGTTCGCCCTGGACGCAGCCAGCGGCGAGCAGATCTGGCATTTCGAGTACCCGGAGCCGGAGCAAATCCCAGCGACCTACGGCACTTGGAACCGAGGCGTGGCGGTGGCGTACGGCCTTGTGTTCCTCGGAACTCTGGACAACCACGTGGTCGCGCTGGACCGCGCTACAGGGGAGGAGGTCTGGCGGACCGAGGTGGAGAGCGCCAAGCAATGCGGCTGCAACATCACCTCGGCACCACTCGTGGTCAAGGACCTGGTCATCACGGGAGTCACCGGCGGCGACTCGGCCCATCGCGGCTACCTGAACGCCTACGACGCCAGGACCGGCCGGCACCGCTGGCGCTTCTGGGCGATTCCGGGGCCAGGCGAGCCCGGCCACGAGACGTGGGCAGGCGACTCGTGGAAGTACGGCGGCGGATCGACCTGGGTGACGGGCACGTACGACCCCGAGCTGGACCTGCTGTACTGGGCGGTCGGGAACCCTGCGGCCGATTTCTACGGCGGCGACCGCGAGGGGGACAACCTCTACACCGACTCGATAGTGGCGCTGGATCCCGACACCGGCGAACTCCAGTGGCACTATCAGCAAATCCCGCACGACGTGTGGGACTACGACTCGGCGTACGAGATCGTCCTGCTTGATCTCGAACTGGGCGGCAAGAAGCGCAGAGCACTCCTCAATCCGTCGAAGTCCGGCCATGTCTGGCTGCTCGACCGGGCGGACGGCTCGTTCCTGGGGGCCTGGCCCCTCGTGCAAGCGTCCAACTGGATCGAGGGAATCGGCCCCGGCGGCGAGCTCCTCGGGCGAAACGAGCCGGAGGTGGGCAAGGAGGCCTTCGTCTGCCCCTCGATCGGCGGAGGACGGAGCTGGAATCACGGGGCGTATTCCCCGGACACGGGCTGGTTCTATTCGACCGGCCTCGAGTGGTGCCAAGTGCTGACGGTGCGACGCGAAGAGCCCCGGGAGGGCATGCCGTTCTTCGGGGGCGAGTTCCAGCTGGCGCACCCCAAGGAAGGCAAGGCCCACTCGCACCTGTCGGCCTACGATCCGGTCACGGGCGAGCGCAAGTGGCAGTACAAGCACAAGTACCCCCTGCTGGCGTCGCAGCTCGCGACTGCGGGCGGGCTGGTCCTCAGCGGTGATGCGACCGGACGTTTCTTCGCCTTGGACGCCGCGACCGGGCGCGAGCTGTGGAGCTTCCGCACCGGTTCCGGCCACCGCGGCTCGGCGGTCACCTATTCCGTCGGCGGACGCCAGTTCATCGCCACCCCGAGCGGCTGGGGATCGGCGCTGGCCGGCCTGACGACGCAGCTCTGGCCAGAGATCGGAGAGCTACCGAGCGGGTCGAGCATCTTCGCCTTCGCCCTTCCGGAGGACGGCGAATGACCCGCACGGTCGCGGCGTTGCTGCTGCTTGCCGGTCCCCTCGCGGCCAGTCCGCTGGACCTCACCTCGCCGGAACTGATCGCCGACGGTGCGGAGCAGTTCGCTAGGAGTTGCTCGGTCGGGTACTGCCACGGCTCCGAGGGGAAGGCGGCTCGCGGACCGGCGCTGCGCGAGCGCTCCTGGGACCCTCGCGAGCTCTATCGCATCACGGTCGAGGGCTTGCCGGGCACCAGCATGCCGGGCTGGAAGGGCGTGATTCCGGATCGGTCCGTGTGGGCTGTGACAGCCTACGTGCTCAGCCTTTCGACCGAACCGCCCTCAGGCGCCTCCGCCGTGATCGACTTAGGAGCGGAAGCCGAGGCGAGTGACCGGGCGGATCTGTCTCCCGGAGCCGCGCTCGGAAGGGATCTCTTCTTCGACCTGCAGCGCGAGCGCCGCTGCGGCGTCTGCCACGAGGTGGACGGACTAGGAACGCCGGTCGGGCCGAATCTGGTGGTCGCGGCCCGGAGCATGAACGAGCGGGAGCTCGCACGCCACATCGTCAGGCCGCGGGCCAGCGTCGCCTACGGATTCGAGCAGCTGGAGCTTCGGCTCCGTTCTGGAGACCGCGTTGCCGGAGTCCTGGCCGAGGAGACCGAGACGCACGTGCGGGTGTTCGACGCGGCGTCCGTCCCGCCACCCCTCCGGTCCGTTCGCAAGAGAGACATTCGCGAGCGGCGCAACCGCGAGCGGTCCTCCATGCCCCGGGGCATGAATAAGGTGTACTCGTCAAGCGAGATCGCCAAGATCGTAGAATTCCTGAGAGAGTCCGGCCGCTAGCTCGCGTTGGACGAAACCGCTACTCGAATTCTATTGCCGGTACAATGCGACTGGGCACGGCCATGCCGACACCCACGTCTCCAGCGCCGGCCAAGGGCTCCCGGACAGACAAGCCGCTGTATTGGACGGACCCCTACTCGTGGGCCCTGCGCCAGGCGGCACTCCTGCGCCAGCGCGACTGCGAGCGCCTCGACTGGGAAAACGTGGCTGAGGAGATCGAGGATTTGGCCAGGAAAGACCGATCCAGCTGGACCTCGCTCTGCGCCCGCGCCGTCGAGCACCTGCTCAAGATGCAGCACTGGGGGCCGCGCCGGCCCGACTCGCTCCGCCCCTGGAGCCGCGAGGTCGACAACTTCCGGGACCAGATGGCCGAAGCGCTCGATGACAGCCCCGGTCTCAAGGGAGTCCTCGACGAGATGTTCGCCAAGGCCTGGGAACGCGGACGCCGTGCCGCTGCCAAGGCCCTGTCCCGGTACGAGGAAGATGCCGGATTGGACGGCCGGGTCGCACGACGCAAGTGGCTAGCGACCATTCCCGAGGAACCCGCCTTCCGGTTGGAGGAAGTCGCAGGCAAGGACCCCCGGCAGGCCATGACGCCGCAGGACGACGAGCTCTGGCCACCCGCCGTCGAGCGGGTCCTGCGCGACGGCCGGCCCGAGCGCCGGCCGACCCGCCGGAGGCAGGTTTCAGGGCGCGACCGGTCCGCCGACCTCGCCTGAGCCGCTGGTCCGAACACTTCATCAAGCCATGGAAACGGTCGTTCGCTTGGCGGACGCAACACGCAGCGCCCGACTGTCCGTGCAGCCATCGTCGACCAGCGGAAGCGCTGAATCCGGCCATCCCTGCCCGTCGCGCCCGAATTGCATCCCTGCCCTCGAATCGCATTCGCGAATCGACCGGGCTAGGCGTCACAGGGAGGATCTCGCGCGAGCTGCGGACGCGTCCGCAACGGCCCAGTGCCATCGATGTCCGGAAGTGGGGAGGAGGGGCGGGCCAAGCCGCCTCGCCAGACTCGCGCTCCCTCTGGGGCCGCCAAGCCAAGAACCGCTCTTGCAAGGATTGCCCGATGCAGCCGAGCGCGAGCTGCGGGCGGATCATCAACGGCGCCGCCCGACGCGAATCTGCAAGGCGAATTGCGGTCCGCATTGGCTTGCGCGGCTCGCCAGTTCCGCCTCCGGTCTTCCGGGTATGCGTTTCAGCCCCCGACCCTGCCGGGTCCGGGCTGTGTTGGAGGTCCGATCACTCACCGCACGGGCGCGGGGTGCAGCCATCCATAGAGCCAAGCCGGGGCTCTGGCCGCGCGGAGGCTCGAGCCAGGTGCAGATGGGCGCATACGGTCTAGCCGCGAGGCGAAAGTTTGCAATCTTCCTGACAATCGGCGATTAACGCCGTAGAATCGTAGCAGAGCACACCTTGCCGAAGTACTCGAAACTGCGATCGGAGCTGGACACGCTTCTTCCTCCGGGCCAGGTCGAGACCAGAAAGTCCCTGCGCGATTGAGGCGCGTCGACACATTCCATCGACAACCTCCTCAAGAGCGGCACGATCACGGCGCACCAAGCGGGCGTGTACGCTCGGGCGGGGCGTTCCACTCTGGTGGGAGGCAGTGGTATCCTCATGCCACCGGATGCGCTTCGACTTGGTGGTCGGCGGCCTGACCGCGCTCGAGCATGCCAATCGGTATCACTTAGTGCCTCTGACGCGGACTCCGCTAGTTCAGCTACACGGCTGCGATCCCCTGCCCCGATGGATCAATGATCTGGGGTTGAGATGCCGATTCGTCCGAAGAGGGACGACCCGCCTCTTCGGTCGGATTCGAATTGAATCCGTCGATCAATGCGGTATGAGGTTTCCCTTTGTGCGCCCCGAGAGCGTCGGTAGCGCAACGCTCTGGGTATCGACACTAGAGAGAGGCTTCTTCGAGCTGCTGCACCATGTACCGCAGAGCGAATCGCTGGAACACGCCGATCTCTTGCTAGAGGGTCTACCGGACCTCTCGCCTATGAGGCTGAGAGGCATCTTGGGGATCATCCGGGGCGTGAAAGTGAAGCGCTTGTTTTTTTGGCTCGCCGAGCGACACGGATACTCCTGGCTTGAAGGGATCAGTCCAAGTGACTATGACCTAGGTCGTGGTACACGCTCTATTATACGCGATGAATTCTTATGCCGATGAGATCATCTAAACATCTCCGGCGATCAAGATTCAACCATCAAAGCATCGCAAGCGAATTGCGCTGACTAAGGACGCTCGGATTACCGTTGAGATTTTTCCAGTGATGCGAGGAACGGTGTGGCCGACAAAAAGTATGAAAATTTGTTCCAAGACAGAAGTGATCTTCGGTTGTCTAAATACGCTAGTTACATCCTACAATGACCTCTACTTTGGTAAGATTTGTGCTGCCCTTGATCGTCAGAAATCTCGTAACTTCTTTGACACTTTCCCCTTGTTTTAGAATGGGAAGTTCGGCAGAAATCTGTTTCAGACAGTACTTGTGTACTTGATCTTCAGTGAGCGTCCGATACACGAGTTAATTCAACCAAGGCCGCGAAATTTCGCGGACTCGTAGCTATCAACGTTACAATACATGATCCAAGACGAGACTCAGATCGATGCCTTTTCGAACAAGATTTATTGTACAAGAGAAAGACTCATCCACGCACTACACTCGAATTTGAATGAATCCTACTGTAACTTCATTCCGTCCGTCAGCTCGAATGGATCCGGACTGGTCCCTCCTATCGATTCAGAACGTCTAATCTCTTCCAGCATACCGATGGAAGGCATTGAATATTAGAAAGATACAGCTATCCAAACGCAGAAAGTTGGTTCGTGAATTGGAAGAAACATTGAACCGGATTATCTCTTGACCGGGGGCCGATAGCCACTCGTAACGCATCCTTGACGATCCCAAGTTCCGCACCAACAGGGATTGATCGAGCGCGCGCCATCATCTGTCTTCTATACCGATTCTATGCCGCGGGGGCGTCGAGACGGCTTCCACTCACCCTGTCCGTGCCCGGGGCGCAGGCAATCCGGCTAGGGACGCACGGGCAACCGGGAACGCCGAGCTGTCCGACCTGTTGCCGTGCAGAGACGGCAGGAGTACCCTGCGGCACGTGCTGAATGCAGAATCGGCGACAGGGAAGCGGGTAATCGCGAAATCGGAGTCAGCCTGCGGTGGCGCGGTCGGGAACCGGTCCCCAGCACCTTGAAGCGAAGCGGAGAGGATGTCTCGGAGTGGCTTGGCCTGACGACCGGCCAGTCAGAATGCCCACTCCATGCCTACGAGCAAGAATCTGCCGATCCCCTTCTGAAGGGAGGGCCGATTCGTGCGCCGGTTCCAAGAGACGCCCGTGGGATTGTTTCGTCCCGTGACGTTCTGAAAGCCGCAATAGACGACCGCGGTGTCTTGCCCGATGCGGAAGGTGCGGTCCAGACGGAGGTCCAGGGTGAAGTACGGCCGCAAGCGCTGTGCATTCACCTGCGACAGATCGAAGACGCCGCGACGCTGCTCACGGGACCGCTCGAGGTTGAAGGGCGTGTAGGGGCGGCCGGTAAGGTACGAGGACCGGATCCCGATGTCCCACTTTCCCCGTATGGTCCGCCCGCCCACGGCATTGAAGGCGAAGGGACGATCAAATGCTCCGGGCCGGAGCCGACCGTCCCGACCGCCGTGCCTGGCCCGCGAGTAGGCGAAGTTTGCCTGTCCGAACCACTTGCCTGCGAACCGCCTCTCCGCGAAGAGCTCGATCCCGCGAGCTTCGCCCCGACCGCCGCTCAGCATTGGGTACAGGATGTCCCGCACGTTGAAGGTGTCGCCCACGTTCGCGAATGAGAGCGCCGGAAACTGCTCCGCTGCGGGATAGTCCCTATAGCGCTTGGAGTAGGCCTCGACGGTGACACGGACCCTCGCGGAGGGCGTCCAAGCCATGCCGGTCACCCAGTGCTCGGACCGGGCGGGGAGCAAGGATCGGTTTTGCGGGAACGCGGCCAAGAAGAGATAGAGCGGCATTTGGTAATAGAGGCCCCAGCTCGAATTCCACGACACGCTCTTGGAGAGCTTGACCGTCAGGCCCGCTCGCGGGCTCAGCCGCCCGTGAGAAAAGCCGAACTGGCCGAAGCGCTCGACCCTGCCCCCGAGTGTCAGACGCGCCGTTCCGCCCAGAGAATGCGTGCCCTGCAGGTAGAGCTCCGAGCGGCTGGCATTCACGGGCTCCCGCAAGTCGATCGGATTGATGTCGGGCACGAGCGTGAACGGCCCGTCGTAGCCGAATGGCGAGGCGGTGAGGTAGTTGTTGGCAACAAATCTCTGGGCTCCGCCCAGGCGGTACTCGCCCCCACGGCCCGCATGCAGCCTCAGGTCGTACTTCGCCGCCGTCTCTGTCTCTGTCGAGTCTTGGCGGAAGGTCACGGCCCCGTCCGCGATGAGCTGGCCGATGTCCGCATCGAGCCCGAACGGCCCGGAGCGAACCAAGTCCTTGACGGTCGAATCGACTCCGGCCCGCGAGTGCGTCAAGCCAAGGAGGCTCACCCCGCGCGCCCCGAGGATTCTCTGCCAGTTCGCCCCGGACGCGGTGCGGGAGCCGCTGTAGCGGATGTCTAACGAGCTCAGCTCGTCCTCGGGCTCCAGATCCTCGGTCAGGCCGAGGCGAATGCTGTCGATGCCCGAAATGCTAGTGGCCCACACTCGGTCACGCGAACCGAAGTCGCGAACGACCTTGGCCGTGAACGAGTAGTAGACAGGCACGCCTCCTGTGCCCAAGTCCTGGGTGAACAAGTCGAGGAAGCTACGCCTCGCCGACACGACCCACGATCCCGCGCCTCCGCTCAGGGGCCCCTCGAGGACGCCACCCGCACCGGCATAGGCGAGGGTGGCTCGCGCCTGCAAGCGCTCGCGGCTGCCTTCCCGCTGAGCAACTTGCATCACGCTCGATAGCCGATTCGGGTACGCAGCCGGATACCCTCCCGTCAGGAATGTCACGTCCTCGATCAGCTGGACGTCCAGCAGGCTCACCGTACCTCCCGCGGAGGAGAAGTTGGCGAAGCTGTTGATGTTGGGGATCTCGATGTTGTCGACGATGAAGAGGTTCTCGAGCGGACTGCCGCCGCGCACGATGATGTCGTTGCGGAAGTCCGCGGAACCGGTGGTGACCCCGGGCAGCGTCGCGACGTAGCGCGACACGTCCTGCAGGGCATCCGCGCTCTTTGCGATGGCGCGGCTCCCGATCATTACGCCAGAGGTGGCTACCTCGTCGGGAGCCAGCAGCTCCGAGGCGCTGACTGTGACTGATGTCTCGACCGCCCTGACCTCGGGCACCTCCAAGCGCACCTCGCTCGTGCGCCCCGCGTAGACTTCGACTTCGCCCGTCACCAGCGAAACTGCGGCTTCCTGTCGAACTTCCAGACGGCGGCGGCCGGGCCGGACATCAAGGCCGGAAAAGCGCCCGGCCGCGTCCGATTTGGCGCAGCGATCCGTTCCGGCGACGCAGACTTGCGCACCCGCGACGGGCGTCCCGTCGAGCCGTACAAGGGTTCCGCGAACAAGACCCGTTCCAACCGTGTCCTGGCCTGCCAGAACTGGTGTGAACGCCAGCGCCAGCCCGACGCACCAAGCCACCACGCGACACGTTCCGAGGTGGTCGGCCGGGCCCGGCGACCCGGCCCAAGCTGCTCCGAGCTCGCCGGCAAGCGCGCCCGCGCAGTTCGATAGCGACCTCGCGGAATTCCCGGCGTTAGCCGCCTGCACCCGCAGGGCGGGCGCGCCACCTGAAATCGGCGTGCATACGCAGTTCACCGCTCATGGTACACCCGAGAGGCGCTCGAACCTGGCACCGATCAGCGGTGCTCGCTTGGACTGTCGTCAGAAGCTGCCCGCAGGCAGGCCTCATCTTGGCCGGAAGATCTTGGCCGGAAGGTCGGGGCGAATCGAGTAGCGGCGGCCAGACCGCACAGGTCGTGCGGGCTCCCGCTCATGGCCTCTCGCGGGTACGATTGGAGGAATCAGGTGTATCATTCGATGGGTGGCCAGACGACCGCCACCGGCCATGAACCGACGACAGTTCCTTCACTGCGCGGCCATTCTCGGGGCCGGCGTCCACCCGCGGACAGGGGCTGCAACAACGACCCAATCCAATCCCGGGGGCTTCTTCACTCTCACGCAGCGCGACGGACACTGGTGGCTCGCCACGCCCGAGGGACGTCCGTTCTTCTCCATCGGCCTCAACCACATCGACCCCGCGAGCCTCCGGTACCCCGAGAACATCGAAATCTGGCGCGAGAAGTACGGCGGCAGCACGACGAGGTGGATCAAGGAGTCGGTCGTCCCCAACCTGAAGCAATGGGGCTTCAACACGGTCGGCTGGGTGCAGGAAGTCACCGTGAGGCAGTGGCGACACTCGCGACCGTTCACGAACGACGAGTACAGGGCCCTCGGCCTGCCGTTCTGCCACCTGCTGCCCTTCACGGAATCGCACCAGTGGGAGCAGCACACTCGGAACTTCGATTTCCGCAACTCGGAATGGGAGGACTGGACCGACTACGTTGCGCGCTCGCACTGCGCAGAGCTGAGCGTGGACCCCAATCTTGTGGGGTACTTCTACAGCGACTGCCCGACGTGGATCCATACTCGGGCACACAACGAATGGCGCGGGCCGATCTTCGATCCAGAGAGGCTCAAGGCGGAATCCGGGCGCAGGGAGCTCGCCGAGCTGGCCGTCCGGTACTACAAGACTACGCACGACGCCATCCGCCGCCACGACCCGCACCATCTGATCCTCGGCGACCGCTACGAGGCGAACGCGCCGATCGCGGCCGAGGTCGTGGAGGCCGCGCTGCCGTACGTCGACGTCCTAGCGTTCCAGGATTTCCGCGAGCCGCTTGGTTATCTCGCCGACTGGCACAAGCGGACGGGCAAGCCGGTGTTGCTGGCCGACGCGGCGAAGATCCAGCCGCCTGACCCGTCGGGCGGGTTCGTTCGGAACAACGGGGAATGGTACGCGGAGGTCCTCGAGGGGCTGTACGAGAACCCCGGATGCATCGGATTCCACCTCTGCGGCGCGTACCAGCGCAACAAGGCCCGTCGACGCGGTCTGCTTGACGAATTCGAGAGACCGGATGCGGAAAACGTGGCCCTGATCCAGGCGGCGAACGACCGCATCGCCCGCCGGATGGCCTCGCGATTCTAGCGCCGCCCAGCAACCGAGCGCGAAATCCACCCCTCGCGGTCGCCAGGACGCACTTCGCCGGACCAGCGCCACCGTCCCCCGGCCTGCTGTCAGTCGCCCTTGCCGGCAGCGTAGATCAGATCCCCGCCGAGGTAAGTTCGCTCGACGGATATGTCCCTGACTTCTTCGAGGGGGCATTCAAGGATGTCTCGGTCCAGCACAATCAAGTCGGCCAGCTTCCCGGCCTCCAGCGAGCCCTTCTCGCCCTCGGAGAACGTGATGAACGCGCTGCCCGTGGTGTAGAGGCGGATCGCTTGTTCCCTATTGAGGCGCTGTTCCGGCTGCATCACCGCGTCCGTCCAGCGCGGCCGGCGCGTCATAGCGATCCACATGCCGAAGAACGGGTTGTACGGGTTGATCGAGCGCATGCTGCCGATCTTCTGCATGTGGTCCGAGCCGCCGCCCACGACCACCCCGGCTTCCCGCAGGCTGCGGTACGGCTGGAAGTAGCGCAGGCGGGCCTCTCCGAACTGCTTGAGAAGAGTGGCGCCGTCGCGCTCGAGCCACGCGGGCTGCAGGTCGGCCACGATGCCGATTTCCGCCATCCGCCGGATCGCCGCGGGGCTCATGAAGTTCGAGTGCGTGATGGACGGGCGCATCTCCCGCACACGGAACTCGTCGTCTACTTCGGCGTACGCGTCGATCAGCGCATGCACCGCTCCGTCTCCGACGCAGTGCGCCGTGGGCTGCAGCCCGCTCGCCAGCGCCATGCGCGCAATCGCGTAGGCCTTGCCCGGGCCCACGAATCGCAACCCGCGATAGCTCGGGTCGGTAATCGAGTAGACGTCGCTGACGCCCCAAGGCTCGCGCATGTAGGCGCTCCCGGTGAGCATGCCGCCGTCCATGAAGAACTTGATGCCTCGCACCCACAGCATCGGATCGTAGGCGTGCCTGGGATGCCGGGCCAGCTTGGCGACGGCGGAGGCGATGTCCTCGAGGGGCTCCTGGGCGTCGATTGCCGCGCTGACGAACACCCTGGCGGTGAGCTCGCCTCTCGCGAGCAGTTCTTCGTAGAGCTCGACGGCCTCGGAGCTCGCGTTGCGGTCGGCGATGCTGGTCAGGCCGACCTCGTTGTAGGCCGCCAGCAGCGCCTTGAGCCGCTGGCGCTTGTCCTCGCGTTCGGGCAGCCGCCGGCTCTCGCGGAACGCGATCAAGTGGGCACCGCTGCGGACGACGCCGGTCGGCTCGCCGCTCTCGTCGCGCTCGATGCGTCCCAGGACCCCCTGCGGGACGCGAAAGTCCTTGTCGATGCCGCTGAGCCGGAGCGCGAGGGAATTCAGCGAGGCGTCCGGCCCGGTACGGAAGTAGGCCGCGTGCCGTGGCGCGACGCTGTCGAGCTCGGCACGCGTCGGGTAGCGCTGCTCGCGGAGGCGCGTGATGAAGACCTGCTGCAACCGAATCCACTGCCCCTCGGGGACAACTCCCGCACGCTCGCGGAAGTACTCGAGGACGTCGGCGATCGTATCCATGTGGGGGACGGCATGGTCGAACTCGTAGGTCGCCGCCCCGAGCGGGTGGGTATGGGTGTCGAACAGGCCAGGAAGGACCGTCCTCCCGTGCAGGTCGATCACTTCGGTGCCGCCGCCCGCAAGCGCGGTGACTTCGCGGTCGCTCCCGACCGCGACGAGACGCCCGCCTGCGATGGCGAGCGCCTCGGCAACCGTGAACTGCCGGTCGACGGTGACGATCTTGCCGCCGTGCAGGATCAGTTCGGGCGGGGCTGACCAGCACTGAACGGCGAAGCAGAGCGCCAGCAGCCGGATCGCGGGAAGCACTCCTGGGGACGGCCTGCTCGGTAGCCCGAAAACCTGCATTCGTGACATCCCGGAAGCGAACGGCGCTCGATGAGCCAGCCGACGGCTCTTCCTAGACCTGCTCGGCATCGACGCCGAGTCCGTCCGCGACGCGGTTGATGTAGGAGAAGTATGCAACAACCTGGGCTGCGTCGTGAACGGCCCGGTCGCTCCATCCAGCGTCGCGCAAGCGCCGCACGTCGTCCGAGGTCACAGCCGCAGGGGTGAGGGCGAGCTTCTCCCCGTAGGCGAGCAGCGCGCACGCGGGCGCGTCAAGTCCGGCGGTACGCCAGTCCTCGCGCACGCGGTCCGCGATCGCGGGATCGACCTCGGCCCGGAGGTCGTGCCAATGCGCCTCGATTCAATAGTGGCAGCCGTTCGCCTTGGACACGACCACGGCCAGCATCTCCCGCCGGGCTCGCGACAGCGGCGAGGGGCCGTGCATGGCTGCGATGTAGAGACCCATCGAGGCCTTGAGGACCGCCGGGTTGGGGCTCATGATCCGGAGGATGTTCCAGACCCTGCCCGAGCGGCGCAGCGCCGCAGCGTACTCGGCCCGCAGCGCTCCCTCGGCTTGCTCCGGCGCGACCGTGTCGATGTAGGCCACGCCTCAACTATACCCGCAGCCGACGGTGGGCGAGGCCCTGTGCCTCGGCGGGCGACATTCGATCAGCGCGCCCGGTCCCACTCGCCGAAGGTGCTTCCGTTCGCGGCCAGCTCCTCGAGCAGGGGGGCAGGCCTCCACCAGTGGCCGTGGATCGCATGGAACTCCTCGATCCGCGCCAGGACCTTGGCCAGCCCGACCGTGTCCGCGTAGAACATAGGGCCGCCGCGGTGTGCGGGGAAGCCGTAACCGTAGAGGTAGATGATGTCGATGTCGGAGGACCGCAGGGCATAGCCCTCTTCGAGGATCCGAGCGCCCTCGTTGACCAGCGCGTACACGGCCCTGTCCAGGATCACGTCTGCGGAGGGATCGCGCTGCTCGATGCCATGCTCGGACGCGACGCGCTTGAGGAGGGCGTCGACCTCGGGGTCATCGTGGCGGCTGCGATCGGAGCCGTACCGGTACCATCCGGCGCCGGTTTTCTGGCCGTAGCGGACCAGCGCGCACAACGCGTCCTCGGCGTAGGGGCGACGCGTCCCGGGCGGGTACATGTGGGGCGCCTCCTGGCGCACGCGCATGCCTATGTCCAATCCGGCCAAGTCGCCCACGGCCATCGGCCCCATCGCCATGCCGAAGTCGTAAAGCACGGCGTCCACCAGGGCGGGCTTCGCGCCCTCCTCGGCGAGGAACTGCGCCTCTCGCCTGTACGGATGGAACATGCGGTTGCCGACGAATCCGTGGCAGTTGCCCACGAGCACGCCGACCTTCCTGAGTCGGCGCGCCAAAGCCATCGACGTCGCGACGACATCCTTGCTTGTCTCGGCTCCGCGGACGATCTCCAGCAGCCGCATGACGTTGGCAGGACTGAAGAAGTGGTGACCGATGACGTCCGTCGGGCGCGATGTCACGGCCGCTATCTCGTCGACGTTCAGGGTGGACGTGTTGGTCGCCAAGACCGCCCCGGGACGGGCGACCGCGTCGATCTGCCGGAAGACGTCCTTCTTGAGCGCCATGTTCTCGAAGACGGCCTCAACGATGATGTCCGCTTCGCCGAATCCGTCCCAATCGGTCTGGGGCGTGATCATTGCCATGCGCTGCTCGGCGAACTCGCGGGTGAATCGCCCGCGCTCCACGGACCGCTCGTAGTTCTTCCGTATGGTTCCGGTCCCGCGGTCGAGGGCCCCCTGCGTGACCTCCTTCAGACGCACGGGGATGCCGGCATTGACGTAGGACATCGCGATGCCGCCGCCCATGGTGCCGGCGCCGACCACTGCGGCGGCGCGAACATCGCGCACCGGGGTGTCCCTCGGCACGTCGGGGATCTTGCGCGCCTGCCGCTCGGAGAAGAAGGCGTGAATCAGGGCCTTCGACTGAGTCGAGAAAAGGCATTCCCGGAAGATCTCGGCCTCGCGCTTGATGCCTTCGGGGAACGGCAGCGACACCGCCGCCTCCACCGCGTCGATGGCCTTGAGGGGCGCCAGCTGGCCGCGACGCTTCTTGCGCACCATGGCCCGCGCTGCCTCGCACAGCGTGCTGGCCTCCTCGGGCGTGCCGAGCCTGTCGTCCAGCTGGCTGGCCTTCGGGTGTGGACCGCCGGCGGCCGCTCTCTCGGCGGCAAACGCCACCGCCCCCTTTAGGAGGTCCTCGTACCCGGTTCCGTCGACGACGCGGTCCACGATGCCATGTCGGCGCGCCTCGCCGGCGGGAATGGGATCACCGATGGCGCACATCTCCAAGGCCTTCTGGACGCCCGCGAGGCGTGGCAGGCGCTGCGTGCCGTGGGCGCCCGGGATGATGCCGAGCTTGACTTCGGGCTGCCCAACCTGGGCGGACTGCAGTGCGACCCGATAGTGGCAGCCCTGGGCCGCCTCGAGTCCGCCCCCGAAGGCCGTTCCGTGAATCGCGGCCACCGTGGGCTTGGCAGAGTTCTCCAGCTCGTCGATGACACCGGTCAGCCCCGGACCGCGGCGCTTCTGCCCGGACGTGATCTTGCCGAATTCCTTGATATCCGCTCCGGCGATGAAGGTGCGCCCGCCGCCAATGAGCACAATCGCGCCCACCTCCGTGTCTGCCGCGAAGCGCGCGAGCCCGGCCAAAATCCCTTCCGGCACGCCGGGGCTCAGGGCGTTGACCGGCGGATTCTGCACGGTGATCACACCGACGCCCCCGCGCACGCTCAACTCGACTAGATCGGCCATTTATCCCTCCTCGGCAACGACCGGCGATCAACACCGTCGCGGCCGGTCCATCCAGCCTAGCGAAACGGTCTCGGGCGACTCGAAGGCAGCAAGATCCCCAGCCGGAGCCGGGTATGCCAGACTACCGTTGATGGCCGACAGCCGACGGGACTTCCTGGGAGCGAGCATTGGAATCGCAGCTGCGACTGCGGCGGCCGCCGCACGCCCTAGATACCGGATGGGGATCGGCACGGCGGCCTACATGCAGCGCGCCCGCGCCGACAGCGACAAGGATCCGTCGCTGCGGTTCACCGAGACCCTGCGGTTTTTCGAGCACTGCAGGGTCATGGGGGCAGGCGGCATCCAAGCATCGCTCTCTTCGCCGGACGAAGCTTACGCCGCCAGGGTCCGCGGGAAGGCCGAGGAGCACGGTATGTACGTGGAGGTCTCGGCTCGCCTGCCCAAGGACGATTCGAGCGACTTGGATCGCTTCGAGCGCACGGTCCGCGCCACTCGCGCCGCGGGAGGCTCGGTGATCCGAACGGTGATGCTCAGCGGACGCCGCTACGAGACGTTCCGCTCGCTGCAGGACTGGAAGGATTTCGCCCGCCGGAGCCGGAACTCACTGGAGCGGGCGGAGCCGGTGGCCCGCAGGCACGGCGTGCGACTCGCGGTCGAGAATCACAAGGACTGGCGCATCGACGAGATGCTTGGAATCCTCCAACGGATCGAGAGCGAGTGGGTAGGCGTGACGCTCGACACCGGAAACAACATGTCGCTGCTCGAAGATCCGCGCGCGACGGCCGAGGCCTTCGCACCGTACGCGTGCGCGGTGCATCTCAAGGACATGGGGCTCGAACGTTACGAGGACGGCTTCATGCTGGCCGAGGTCCCGTTCGGCGAAGGATGCCTGGACCTGAAGGCGATCGTCGAGACGATCCGGACCGTGCGACCGGAAACCAAATTCACCCTCGAGATGATCACGCGCGACCCGCTTCGGATCCCCTGCCTTCGCAAGCAGTATTGGGTGACGATGGACCGCGTGCCCGGCGCAGATCTGGCAGAATCGCTCGAATCCGTCCGCGACCATGGTCGGACGCTCCCTCGCATCGAACATCTCGCCCCAACGGAGCGATTCGCAATCGAGCAGGCTAACAACCTCGCCTGCTTGGAATACGGGGCGAAGCATCTGGGCCTTTGAAACCGGCAGAATTGCTGCCTAGAGTTGCTGCGCCGACTTGCCCGGCAAGAATTCTTCACCGCTTCGCGAATGCGTCGCTGACGTCAGCCGAGGGAGGCGACCTTGGCACGTCGGACTTGACCAACACTGATTCGTCGAGCGCAGCGAGCATGCGCACTAAGGGAATCACGTCTGGAGCTAGCAATCATCAGTCCAGCGTACATCAACGATTCGAAGAGAAGACCTTGCACGTCGACTCAATTCACTGCCCAACTATCAAGAGACTACAGCTTGTCCATCCACTTCAGCAGCGCGCGAAGTTCAAGCCCCCTGCCATCGTCGATTTCTCGTTGGTACACGAGTCATGCTAGAAGATTCATCACAAGACTCTAGTATCTCCTTTCGATTGGATCCATTCTTTGTTTCAAATAGGAACCTGATTACCCACAAGACGCAGCCAAGGTTAGGAGGCGGTAAGGCCTGGGCGGGGTGCGCACGGAGGCGTGGAGCAGGCGGGGGACCAGCGCCTCGAGATCGTAGCGGCGGTTGAAGCGGTAGCGGAACTCGGCGAGGTAGCGCGGCAGGTGCTTGCCGTCGAGCGCATGGCAGGCTCCCGCCAGGGACTGCTTGACGTTCGCCAGCATCGTGCTGACCCGGACGAAGCGGGAATCCCCGCAGCTCCGCTGCCCGCCTCCGGTGACGGTCGGCACGTGCTCGCAGCCGGCGTCGGCCACGCCCCGCAAGCAGGCCGGGCCGTCGGAATGCACCTCCGTGCCGGGCTGCAAGTGCCGCCCGGCCCACGCTGCCAGCGTCTTCTTGCGCAAGCCCGCCACGCTGCTCAGGCGCATCCTTGCCGGCTGGCCGGCGGCGGTGACCTGCCCGGCGGCCACGAACGGCGTCTTGCCCGCCGCGCCGCGACCGCGCTTGCCGCCGCTCCGCTCCCCGCCCCGGTAGGCGTCGTCCACCTGCACGATGCCGCCCGGCGGCAGGCGCTCGTCGCGCTCCTTCAGCACTTGCAGGAGCTTGTGCTTCACCTTCCAAGCCGTGTTCCGGCTCACGCCCGGCTGCCGCGCCAGTTCCAGCGACGAAACGCCGTGCTGGCCCTGCGTCAGCAGGTGGAGCGCCAGGAACCGGACGGTCAGCGGCAGCTGGGTGGCGGCGAAGATCGTGCCGGCGACGAGGGAGGTCCGGCGGTGGCAGGCATGGCACTGCCAGAGCTTGCGGGAGCGGATGCGGCAGTGCCGCCGGGAGCCGCACTCCGGGCAGCGGAAGCCGTCCGGCCGGCGGGCCTTGAAGACGGCCTGCTCGCATGGCCCCTCGCTGCCGTAGCGCTGCAGGAACTTGCCCGGACTGAGTCCCTTCTGGAATTGCACGCGATTGCGTTTCAGCTGCTATCCCCTTTCCTGTCAGAGGTTTCCGACCTCCTCCAGTAGAGCATATCCTCGACTGACGTTCGTTGGTAATCAGGAATAGGAATTATATACTTGAGTGCCGAGACAACCGATTTGGCAAATTATCAATCCATAAATTAATTTGATAGTTCTTCCGGATATCTGTTGACAATCGGTGGAGTTTCTTGATTGAATAGTTCCAATATGGGAGGTCGTTGGTGAAGAAGAAAGTTCCCGGAAAGTGGTTTCGTAAAGGCACCATCTTGATTGAAGTGATCGCCATGTTCCCCGATGACGAATCCGCGGAAAAGTGGTTCGCCTCCATGCGCTGGCCGGACGGTCCGGTATGCCCCCGCTGCCGCGGCTCCAGCGTGCAGTCTGGCGCGGCCCACCCTTCGATGCCGTACCGTTGCCGCGGTTGCGGCAAGCGCTTTTCCGTGCGCACCGGCAGCATGATGGCCGACACCAAGCTCGGCTACAGCGTCCGGGCCGTGGCCCTGTTCCTGCTGACCACCGGCCTCAAGGACGTCTCCAGCATGAAGCTGCACCGCGACCCGGGCATAAGCCGGAAGTCGGCCTGTGCATCTGGCGCAGCGCGTCCGCTCGTGCCGGGCGCGGGCCGGTCGGCAAGACCCCCGTGGCGGGCGTGCAGGTCCGCTCCGACGAGGCGGTGGCCCACGCCGGCATGGCGGAGTTCCCGCACGAGGGCGTCAAGCACTCCGGCGGCGAGTACGTGCGCGGGGCAGCGCATACGAACGGCATCGAGCCATTCCAGTCCCTGTTCAAGCGCGGCCTCTACGGAACCAATCACCGGATGAGCGTCCGTCACGTGGGCCGCTACCTCACGGAGTTCGCGGGGCGGCGCAACGCCCGCAACGGCGACACGGCGGAACGGATGCGGCGCATGGCGCGAGGCTTGGTCGGCATGACGCTGACCTGTCGGCAAGGCCGTGGTCGCGGCCCGAGCACGGCCTAGCCGGTCCGCTGCGGCCTCTCTTCAAGCCCGGTGCGAAGGGCGCTCCGGATCCGGAATCCCGCGCCGCGACCGGTGTCCAGCCCGGACAATTCATAGATGCAGCCGCCCTGGAAGGGGAGCCTCTCCACGGCAAGCCGGGTTCCACCGGGGTGTCCGAGGCGGCCTCTTTAGTCCGTGCGCCGCGAAATCCGCTGGCCGGCGCGATTCAGATACGAACCGACCTTTCGGTGCCCACCTCGGCCGCACACCAATGATCCGAGCAAGACGCCGACGTCCCCAATCAGAGCAGTTCTAGCCGGATATGGCGTCGTCGGAACTCAGATATATGATTCCCTTTCGAAGGGATACGGAGAGGGTCGAAGCAATCATCATTCTCCGTGCATTTCCAGTCCGTAACAGGCTGCCAATTCGCTACCAATTCCTTGAAATACTTACCAGGACTTTCAACCCCACTCAAGAGTTGACTGTTTCGGTATTCAAGGCACATTCTCCCACCGTGGACTGCCATCAAGACGGTGAGGTGGTTGCATGTGTTGCCTTGGATCGGAGCGATGTCAAGATCACAGTCAATAGCATCTTACTGTCCAACTACACCGTTCATGCGGAGTGGCAGACAAACCGCTGGGAATTCTTTGCCCGACCCAGCGGACAGATGCTCGGCAGCCGACATGAGCGCCCACGCCTCTCTTGTCCGCCTCGGGCCAAGTGCACTTGCATTCTCGGCTGACCGGTTGCCAAGCGTCCATCGGCGTCTTGCTTGCGATGTCGCGGGATGGGGCGCGTCAGACGGACGCGCCGAAGCACATCAGCTGCAAGCCGGCTTGGCTCGGATCAGAACCTGCCAGTTTCGACACCGTTGACGTGCTTGATACCCTATGCAACGGTCTCAGTGCGTACTTGCTGCCCGGGCGAGTCACTCCGATGGCTAGGAAGTGGGCTCCGGTCACCTGTCCCGAATCACAGGCGTACCTAGACAAATTAGATGCTCGGCATTCCGCCTAGTCCGAGAATTTCATATGACTTAGAAAACCTCCGCAGGTCCGGGATTTGCCCTACGCTCTCGACACCGGAGAGTCTGAGTGTTTCCATGCTTCAGGCCAATTGAGTGCGCTAGGACCAGAGCAGAATATCTCCCTAGAATCCTTGATGATGACGAATGGGAAGTTGTCGTGCGACATCTTCTGCTTTCTTGTTGGTAGTCGCAGCGATTGGTCAACAATTTCCCGGATCCAGTGTTGTGGTGACAACATGTGCAGCGGCCAGCTGGACGCGTCATGCCGAATGACCCACCGCGCATCACCAGAGAGCACGTCAATTCATGAGACTTGGATTGAGACGAAGTGCTGGCCGCGGACGGCGACCAGCCGACGAGAGTCTTGGCATTGTGTCGATTTCCAAAGAAAGTGCCTCACACATCCTGCGGCAATCTCATTAGCCATGTCGCAACATGGGACGTATCCGACAGACCGGCAGAACCACAGCAGCCGCAAGCGGCCCAGACTGGGAGCGGAACGGACCAGTTTCGTCGCCGTTGAGGCACGTGACACTCCCTCCAGCAGCCCCGGAACGGACCCTCGGGCCGGCCGTGACCCTTCGACGGCTAGGATGAGGCCTCCAACCGAGCGGGCCCGCCTCGGAATCGCTGGTTCCGGGCACGGGACCGAGTGATCTTCTTGCGATCTTGCCGAGACTCTATCCCGCTGGCGAGGGCCGAGACGCGATCTCTAGCCGCTCGGCCGGGTGGCCGCAGCGGACTCAGTCCCCCGTCAGCACCTCGAGATCGACGCGCATCTCGTCCCATCGCGGCAGGCTCTGCAAGCTGCCCATCGCCAGGAGGGGAACATCCACTTCCTGCCCCCCCAAGGGCGGGAGCGGGTCGCCGATCACGATCCGAAACGTCGCCAAAGGCGGGGCGCTCGGGCCAGTCTCCCGGACTCGCAGAAGCACCGACAGCGCCACCGACTGCTCGCGGTCCGAGTGGTTCGCGACGAAGGCGCGCACGTGCGCCAGGTATTCGTCGTCGTAGTAGGGTCGGATTCCCGACACTTCGATCGGGCCGCGCACGCCGATCGCGAACGTCTCGACCGGGGACACCGCCTCGTCGCCGGGATGCTCGAGTCGCAGGCCGGTCAAGCCTCTCCACATGAGCGCCGACGCAACGCATAGCACGGCCACGAGCACGGCCCAAGGCAGGTATTGCTTCACCCGAATCGACCCTGCTCGCGACGGCCGGACCTCCGGCACGGGCTGGGCGACGGCTTCGACAACAGTCTCGTCGTGATTCGCGACCCGCAGGGCAGCCCTGTCGAGAGCGGGGAGGTCCGTTCCGAAGCCCGACAGCCGCTGTCCGGAATCAGGATGAACCGGGCCGTCCGGGCCCACCTTGCGACCTCGGCCCGCACATTCCCGGCAATATTCCTCGCCGACATCGACGCTGGCACCGCATTCGGGGCAGATCCAATTGAACATGCACCGTTCATTCTGCCCCAGGGAGGCCGCCTGGGCCAAACGGGCCAACTTCCGGGACGATTCCGGGTCAGCGGGAAGACTTCCGGAGAGAGTCGCCGCCCGGAGGCCGCGCCATCCCGTCGTCCGCCGGAGACGGCACGAGCGGCTCAGACACCCCGGATGGTCCAGTCCGCATCCCTACGGTCGGGCACCTCCCCGCTGGTACGATGAGAATCCGGCGCCGGGCCTCCGGCCGCCGCATCTGTCCATGGACGCAGGCCTAGCCGACTTGGCGACGATCGCCAAGTACGAGCCCGTGATCGGGCTCGAAGTCCATGTCCAGCTCAAGACGAAGACGAAGATCTTCTCCCACTCCACTCACGAGTTCGGCAAGGTCCCCAATTCGCAGACAGACCCTGTGGTGCTGGGCCTGCCCGGCGCGCTGCCCGTGCTCAACCGCGAGGCCGTCGCGCTGGCTGTGCGGGCTTCGCTCGCGATCAATTGCCGCGTCAACCGCTACTCGCGGTTCGCCCGCAAGAACTACTTCTACCCTGACCTGCCCAAGGGATACCAGATCTCGCAGTACGACCAGCCCTTGGCGGAGGAGGGCTGGCTGGACATCCGCTGGGGGGAGGGTTTCAAGCGGGTCGGCATTACGCGGCTTCACATGGAGGAGGACGCCGGCAAGACGGTCCACGACGGATTCAGCGATTCGAACCGCTACAGCTATGTGGACCTGAACCGCGCCGGCGCGCCCCTGTGCGAGATCGTCAGCGAGCCAGACATGCGCAGCGCCGAAGAAGCGGTCGCGTATCTAAACGAGCTCAAGCAGGTGATCCAGTTCTCAGGGGCATCCGACTGCGACATGGAAAAGGGCCAGCTGCGCTGCGACGCGAACATCTCCGTGCGCCCGGCCGGAGCGACGAGGCTCGGCACCCGCTGCGAAATCAAGAACCTGAACTCCTTCCGCTTCGTGAAGCAGGCGATCCTGTACGAGATCGGCCGCCAAGCGGCCGTCCTCGATTCAGGCGGCACGGTCTACCAGGAATCGCGCCTATTCAACACGGCGAACGGCTCCACATCCAGCATGCGCGGCAAGGAGGACTCGCACGACTACCGATATTTTCCGGAACCGGACCTGCCGCCGCTGGTCGTCCCCGAAGAGGAAGTGGGGGCGATTCGCACGGCCATGCCGGAGCTTCCGCCGGCCCTGCGGGCCCGCTTCGTCAATGACTACGGGCTGTCCCACTACGACGCCCGGGTGCTGACGCTGACGGCCGCGACAGCGCGCTACTTCGAAGAGGCCGCCAAGGCCGCCGGCAACCCCAAGGGCGCCGCGAACTGGGTCCAGGGCGAGCTCATGGGAGCCCTGAACGCGGCGGGGAAGGATGTCGAGTCCTCGCCGGTGAGCGCCACTGACCTCGGAAGACTAGTCGCCCTCGTGGACAAGGGCACGCTGTCGGGCAAGCTCGCGAAGGAGGTCTTCGCAAAGATGTTCGCCAGCGGGCAGACGGCCGAGGAAGTCGTCGAGTCGGAAGGCCTGCGTCAGATCAGCGACAGCGCCGAGTTGGAAGGCGTTATCCGCAGTGTGCTCGCATCCTCCCCGCGGCAGGTTGCCCAGTACCGGGGCGGGAAGAAGGGCGTGATCGGCTACTTCGTCGGGAAGGTGATGAAGGCCACCCGCGGTCAGGCCAATCCGCGTGTGGTCAACCGCATGCTTGCCAAGATTCTAGACGGCTGAGTCCCCGATCGCCGCAGCCAGGGGCACGAGGCCGTCGCCGACTCAAGGGTTCCCGATGTCCCCGGTGCCTGTCGGCCGGCGCTACTGGCCTCCCGCCCGGCCCGGGGGAACCGATTGCACGTCCGGGCTGTCCACCCCGTAAGCGGGTCCCAAGGCACGGTAATCCGTGCCCGTTCGGGAGTTCCAGTCCCAGACGATCTCGCCGTCCTTGAGTGTCAGCTCGGCAGCGAGACGCTGCGTGCCCTCAACGGTCCCGCCGTGGACGTCCCGGAACCGGTGGCTGCCGGTGTCCACCCGCAGCACGGCGATGTCCGCGACCGCGCCGGGCTCCAGCCGTCCTAGGTCGGGACGGCCCACCAGGCCGGCCGGGGCGACGGTCGACGCCCGTACCACGTCGTTCAGCGGCATGCCCAGCGCTAGGAATTTCGACATCACCGTGAGCATGTCCATCATGGCGGCATTCATGCTGCCGACGTGCAGATCCGTCGAGATCGAGTCCGGGAAAAAGCCCTGGGCGACCGCAGGAGCGGCATTGCGGAACGCAAAGCTGCCCCCGCCGTGGCCGACATCGAACCCGACGCCCCGCTCCCGCGCGGCGCGCAAGTATGGGTACAGGGTTCCGCCCTCGTCCGCCCACGGCACGGGCGCGCGGAAGCAGTGGGTCGCTAGGTCGCCCGGACGCAGGCGCTCTCCCACCAGCTCCCAGAATGGCCGCTCGGGCAGGAAGTAGCCGAAATCGACCATCACGGGAATCCCGGCCACGCGTCCGGCCTGCACCGCGCTATCGACCGACGTCCACTCCGGCGACCGGAAGTGCGCCGACTTCACGCCGACTACCACGTCACTGTGCTTGCGCGCGAGCGCCGCCACTGCGGCGGGATCGAAGTCGCTCTGCTCGAGCTCGATCGACTCCATGCCGGATCCGGAAATGTTTACAAAGGCCAGCACGCGCGTCTTGGCTGTGTCGATCACGGATTCCCGGAACAGCTCGAAGTTGCGCCAGCCGGCGCTGCCGGCGTCCACCATCGTGGTGACGCCGGAGCGGAAGCTGAAGCTGTCCGGGCGAACGCTGGAATCCCCCGCCCACGCGCCCCGGATTCCCGCCGTAGAGAACACGTGGGTGTGGATGTCGACCAAGCCGGGCACCACGAGCAACCCGGAGACGCCGACCGCTCGCTCGGCGCGATCAGCATCGATAGCCGGCCCGATTTCCGCGATGCGTCCGTCGTCGACCGCGACGTCGAAGCTACCGTCGACGCCCGAGCCCGGGTCGATCACGCGCCCCCCTTGCAGAACGAGATCGTAGGTCTGCCCGCAAGCGGCAAGCGGGCCCAGCGTCGCCAGCAGCGGCGCCAGAACGAGGAAACTTCGGGCGGCCGGCATGCGAGAATAGACATTAGCACCCCATGAAACGGCAGCAATTCCTCGTCGCGGCCCTAGCTCTCGCCGCCCCGCTAGCGGCCGAGGTGCTGATTCTCGAAGAGATCATCGTCAAGGTCAACAACGGCATCATCCTCCGGTCCGAATACGAGCGCACGCTCGAGCAGACCCGGCGCGAGCTTCTGGCGGACTCTTCGCTCTCCGAGGCCGACCGCGACTCGGAGCTCGCCGAGCGCGAGAAGGTCGTCCTGCGCGACATGATCGACCAGCGGCTGCTCGTGCAGAAGGGAGAGGAGCTCGGTGTCAGCGTGGAGGCCCAGGTCCTGCGCCAGCGCGACGAGATCATGCGCCGGAACGACATCGAGACCGCCGACGACTTCGAGGAGTGGGTGCTGGAGCGCACGGGCGAGCCGGCCGAGGACCTCATGGACCGGATGCGCGAGAACTTCCTCTCGCAGGCCGTGCTCGGACAGGAGGTGTCGCGGCGAGTCGTCGTCACCAGGGAGCAGATCGAGGCGCACTACGAGGAGCACAAGGACGAGTACGTGCGTTCGGAGGGCGTGCGGCTGAGCCAGATCCTGTTCGCGAGCGCGGAAGATGGAGAGCTTGACCGCGAGGAGGCCGAGGATGTCCTGCAGCGCGTGCAGCGGGGCGAGCCGTTCGCCGAAATGGCCCGGCGGTTCTCCGACGACGAGGCGACCAAGGAGCTCGGTGGCGACATCGGCATCTACCGCCGCGGCATGCTGCGAGGGGAAATCGAGGAATCGGTCTTCGGCAAGCGGCAGGGCTATATCACCGAACTCATCGAAGTCCCGAACGGGTTGCTGATCCTGCGCGTCGACCAGAACTACCGCGAGGGGCTGGCCGAACTCGAGGAGGTCGCCGAGGAGATCCGGGCCACGATCAGCGGGCCCCTGTTCCAGCCCGAGATCCGCAATTACCTCAGCGAGCTGCGCGCGGAGTCGTACATCGAAATCCGCCCAGGCTACAGCGATACCGGAGCAATCGACGGCATGAGCACCGCATGGAGCGACCCGTCGCGGCTCGCGCCCCTCACGACCACCCGCGAGGAAGTCATCCAAGCGCGCCCGCGTAAGCGGGTTCTCTGGATGATCCCCCTGCCCCGCAAGCCAGTCGACGACGCCGGAGAGGACGAGCCCGCCCCCACCTCCGAGGGGGCTGCGGCATCGTGAAGAAGGAGCACTTCATCAACGACCTCAAGGGGCTTGAGCCGAGCCTGCGGTTCGAGAGCACCTTTCTCGTCCGTTCCAAGGAGACCCGCGTCTCCAAGAACGGCAATCCGTACCTGAGTCTCAAGCTGGCGGACCGCACCGGCGAGATGGATACGAAGGTTTGGGACAACGTCAATAGCCTCGCGCCGCTGTTCGAGGCCAACGATATCGTTCACGTGCGCGGGAGGATGCAGGTCTTCAACGACCAGCACCAGATGATCGTCACGTGGCTGCGCGCGGTTCCAGACGAGGAAGTATTCCTCGGGGACTTCGTCCCGCACACCGAGCACGACGTCGACGCCATGTACGCCGAGGTCCTCGAAGCCATCGACCAGTTCTCGAACGCCAACCTGAAGCGGCTGATGCGGGCGGTCTTCCGCGACCCGCAATTCGCTATGAAGTACAAGCAGGCCCCGGCGGCGAAGGCCAACCACCACGCCAAGGTCGGCGGCCTGCTGGAGCACGTGGTGAGCCTGCTGCGGCTCGCCAAGAAGGTGGCCTCGCACTACCCGGACGTGGACTCCGACCTGCTCGCCTGCGGCGTGCTGCTGCACGACGCGGGGAAGATATTCGAGCTGAGCTGGGACCGGACGTTCGACTACACCGACTCCGGCAGGCTGCTGGGCCACATCGCGATCGGAAGTGCGTGGATCTCCCGGCGCTGCGACGAGATCGTCGGATTCCCTGCCCGCCTCAAGACGCTGCTACTGCACTTGGTGCTCAGCCATCACGGAAAGCTGGAATACGGGTCGCCTCAGGTGCCCCTGTTCCCCGAGGCACTTGTACTGCATTTCATCGACGACTTGGACGCGAAGCTGGAGATGATGCGCGAGGCGCGGGCGGCAGCCGTCGAGGGCTCGGTGTGGAGCGGGTACCACAACAGCCTAGGTCGGTTCGTGCTGGACAAGGACGCTTACCTCAGCAGCGGCTCGACGCCGCCAGCGGAGCGGCAGCCTTCGGTCCACGACCCCGCGCCGGCACCGCCCCAAGCGCCCGTCGCGCCCGTTCCCGACCTGCCGGACGCGGAGTCGCTGGCACCGCCTGCGGCGCCCCAAGATCCGGCCCCCCTGTCCGACGGCAGTCACCGGGAACCCCAGCCGGAAGTTCCTGCTCCCGAGCGGCCTCGTGCAGACGTGCAGGCGACCGGGGAGGCCGGCGCCGGCGCGGGTGCGGAAACCGAGCCACCCGCGGAAGGCCAGAGCGCTCGGGCGCAGCAGCCCGGAGCCCACAAGGGAACGGACCGGGCCCGGCGCAAGAAACGAGGGCCTGCCCCCAGCGCACCTCGGCCCTCGACGTCAACGCGCACCGCGCCGAGCCCCCCTCTGCCAATGCAGCCGACCTTGGTGGGGCTGGAGCCGGCCCCAGACGAGACCCTGGTCTGAGGGGACTCGAACCCAAGAAAAGGAGCTCGCAGCGAGCGGGCCAGCCGTCGATGCCGAGGTCGGAGCCATGAGTCGTTCCTTACGAGGCAAGATTCTCGCTGTCACCGGGTCCACACAGGGCCTAGGCGAGGAGATCATTCGCCTATCCGTGGAGCGTGGCGCGGAGGGCATCGTCATCACCGGGCGCTCAAGGGAACGAGGAGCAGCGGTCGTGGCAAGGCTCGCTTCCGGACAGTGCCGCGCCGTTTTCATCCAAGGCGAGCTCGAAGACCCGGAGACCTGCCGCAGGATCGTGGAGCGAGCTGATGCCGAGTTCGGACAACTGGACGGCCTCGTGAACGCAGCCGCCTGCACGGATCGGGGGACCTTGGAAGAGACCTCGGCGGAGCACTGGGACAAGTTCATGGCCGTCAACCTGCGAGCGCCGTTCCTGCTCATGCAGGGAATGGTCAGGATCATGCAGCGGGAGGGCCGCGGCGGGAGCATTGTCAACATTCTGAGCATGTCCGCGCACGGCGGGACTCCCAACCTCACGCCGTACAGCGTTTCGAAGGGGGCGCTCGCCGCTCTGACCAAGAACGCGGCGAATTCCCAGCGGCGGCACCGCATCCGCGTCAACGCGCTGAACATCGGTTGGATGGCCACGCCCGCCGAGCACGCGGTGCAGCGGCTCGAAGGCCAGCCAGAAGACTGGCTCGCGGCGGCGGACCGGGGAGCGCCCTTCGGCAGGATCCTGCGGCCACGAGACGTCGCGGGCGCGGTGGCATACCTACTGAGCGACGAATCGCGCATGATGACGGGCGCTCTGATCGATTTCGACCAGCACGTGCTCGGAATCTACGACCCCTGATTCTTCGCCGCATGCGGGCCTGCGTGTTCCGTCGGCGCGAGCATCCGCATCGGAGCCTCGCGCCAGATCTCCGACACTAGGTCGAGGGTCCCGGTCGCGGCAGGTACCCGTTGCCACGCGACCGCCATCGGATCAGGAGCTTCGGGGCCACGGCAACTCCCCGAACGACCAGTCCCCTCCCGTCCCGCGAAGCTGGCACCGAGCGTTGAAGCGCTTCTTCCCGACGTGCTACCCTGAGCAAAGCCTGGTGCATCGCCGGTCACGGTGCATCAAGCTGCAGTCCGGGCGGTCCCCTCGTGGGCGCGTAGCTCAATTGGTAGAGCAAGTGACTCTTAATCACTAGGTTCGGGGTTCGAGTCCCTGCGCGCTCACCACGCCCGCTGAAGGCGAATGCCCGCCCGTCCGAGCCGCATGGCGACATGCGCTCCGACCTGACGCGTCGCCTGTGCATCGCACGAACCGATGGTCACACCTTGCATGCGGCCGCAGGCAGATCCGGCCGCGGCGCTGGCGGAACCTCCCCGAGCCCTCGCAGGCGGAGGAAGGGAGACTAGGCGCTCGCGGCTGATTCGGCTGCAGGCCCCGGCCAGTTCCCGGACAATATCCCGCCTGGTCGCTCGACGCCGGGGACGCTGAACCGCTCTCCCCTGCCCGACCCCGCGCTGGTGCAGCGCAGTGGCACCACAGTCGGCGCTCCCGAGCTCCCCGCAAGGCCACGAACGACATCTTGCCGTTCTCGCGTCCAGACGCCGGAATGGCCGGTTTGCCGGCACGCCACGCAGCCTCTCGCAAGAGACGTCGAGGAATCGGTATCAATCACGGCCCGGCTCCCAACGTCCTCTCCACCCGACGGCGTTACCGCTGCAAGCGCTCGCGGCATTCTTGCCCGCATGCCGACGGTGCAGTCCAGTGCTGATCCGACCATCGCGGCCGATTGATGGCCCACGCCAAGGCGGGAAATCGTCGCGCTGGAAGAGACCTAGATCGGGCAAACATTATCTCCGATCAGGGACTTAATGCTTGTGACAAAACTTCTGAATTCTGGCCTGATCAGCATTTCATACTACATGCTGATGTCGGATGAATCTCCAAACACAATATATAGGGCCCAAGGTCGGAAGTTGCTCAGCCGCCAATCGCGAAGATTTCCGCGCTCTACCAAGAATTGGCAGGATTTCGGACTAGTCGTAGCATTTCAGTGAAATATTCGCCTTGATATATTGGATCTAACACCTTTTTTGTCAAGGGGATACGAGTTTTATCACAGGCACGAATTACTGAGATTTCGGTCCGGAACGCACTTCGGTTCATTTCGTCAATCACGGTCCATAGTTGGATGCCAACGCCCGAGATCAGCCCGCAAATCCGGTAATATTATCAAGTCTTATGGAAATAGGTGAACCTGATTACCAACGAGCTTCAGCCGAGGATATGCTATACTAAAGGAGGTCGGAAATCTCTGATAGGAAAGGGGCTAGCAGCTGAAACGCAATCGCGTGCAATGCCAGAAAGGACTCAGCCTGGGCAAGTTCCTGCAGCGCTACGGCAGCGAGGGGCCATGCGAGCAGGCCGTCTTCAACGCCCGCTGCCCGGAGTGCGGCTCCCGCCGGCACTGCCGCATCCGCTCCCGCAAGCTCCGGCAGTGCCATGCCTGCCACCGCCGGACCTCCCTCGTCGCCGGCACGATCTTCGCCGCCACCAAGCTACCGCTGACCGTCCGGTTCCTGGCGCTCCACCTGCTGACGCAGGGCCAGCACGGCGTTTCGTCGCTGGAACTGGCGCGGCAGCTGGGAGTCAGCCGGAACACGGCTTGGAAGATGAAGCACAAGCTCTTGCAAGTGATGAAGGAGCGCGACGAGCGCGTGCCGCTGCACGGCATCGTGCAAGTGGACGATGCCTACCGGGGCGGGGAGCGGAGCGGCGGCCAGCGCGGTCGCGGCGCGGCGGGCAAGACGCCGTTCGTCGCCGCCGTGCAGGTCAGCGCCGCCGGCCAGCCGGCAAGGATGCGCCTGAGCAGCGTGGCGGGCTTGCGCAAGAAGACGCTGGCAGCGTGGGCCGGGCGGCACTTGCAGCCCGGCACGGAGGTGCATTCCGACGGCCCGGCCTGCTTGCGGGGCGTGGCCGACGCCGGCTGCGAGCACGTGCCGACCGTCACCGCAGGCGGGCAGCGGAGCTGCGCGGATTCCCGCTTCGTCCGGGTCAACACGATGCTGGCGAACGTCAAGCAGTCCCTGGCGGGAGCCTGCCATGCGCTCGACGGCAAGCACCTGCCGCGCTACCTCGCCGAGTTCCGCTACCGCTTCAACCGCCGCTACGATCCGGAGGCGCTGGTCCCCCGCCTGCTCCACGCCTCCGTGCGCACCCCGCCCAGGCCTTACCCCCTCCTAACCTTGGCTGAGTCTTGTGGGTAATCAGGTAGGGGAATTCAGTTTCTCGCCAAATTGATCGAAATAAATCGGGTGACATATCCCCCTATATACCGACAAAATATGTCCTTAGAAATGTTACGATATCAACGGATTGATCTGTAGTTGGAGAGGGTCTATCAGCCCGGATTCCGTCGCGTGTGACACTAGTGCAATCGCGCCCCACGCGCAATGAACGGGCGGCGGTCGTTCGCGCCCCGACTCGACGCTGCAACACAGGACCGTCCGGCTAGGAATCCGGACGGGCTGCCAGCGGCGGGAGCGCCTGGAATCCGGGGTGCTCCGCACCGAGGCCAGCGTGCAGGCTTCCGGAATGCAACGGCACCTCGGCGTCGCATATCAGGGCGGCCTCCAGTCCGGCGGGCTGGCGAACGCTCCGAATCGCGCGGCCCGCAGTCGACGTGGAACCGGTCGGCAAGGGAAACCGCCGCCTAGACAGGCCCGTCCGTTGCCAGGAATGCCCCGTTCGCAGGACAATCCAGCCCGCGCACGAGGTTCGCCATGCGCTCCGGTCTCGCCCCGTGCAGAATGACTTCAATGGTAGGCCTGCGAAGCGTCACCCTATTCCTATTGTCAGTAGCGGTCCTGACCGTGCCGGCTGTCGCTGAAGAGCACGGAAGGCTGCGGGGCACGGTATCCATGAAGGAGACGGGCAGCCCGATTCACGGGGCCAGCGTGATGATCGTCGAACTGGATCGTATCGCGGTCACGGACAACGATGGATCCTACTCGTTCTCCCGCCTGCCGCCGGGATTGTTCCATGTCGTCGCGCACCTTGACCACTTATTCACCCAAGAGGCGAAGACCGTGAGGGTCGAGGCAGAAGAGGAGTCGTCGCTGGAATTCCTGCTCGGACTGACGACCAATAGTGTCGAGATCACCGTCACAGCGTCCGAATCTCACGAGACGGTTCTCGAGGCGTTTCAGGACGTAGAGTCCTTTGACGCATACGACCTGAACGAATCCAGCGCGGTATCGCTAGGCGAAGCCTTGGACCACCGCGTCGGGACTGGAATCGCGAAGCGGAGCTTCGGCCCGGGCAGTTCCCGTCCCATCATTCGAGGATTCGACGGCGACCGCGTCCTAGTCATGGAGGACGGCATCCGGACCGGCAGCTTGGGGTCCCAGTCCGGGGATCACGGCGAAGTGCTGAACGTCGCGCAGATGGAACGCCTAGAGGTCGTCAAGGGGCCGTCTACCCTCCTCTACAGCGGGAACGCACTGGGGGGCACCGTCAACGCGATTCACCGGCACCACGAGCATCACAGGCACCCGCACGAGGGCTTGCGAGGGTTTCTGTCGGGATCGGGCGGAACCGCGAACTCTCTCGGCAGCGGCAATGCCGGATTCGAGTACGGAGTCGGGAAGTTTCAATTCTGGGGCAACGGCGGCGCGCTCTCGACGGGTGATTACGCAGCGCCCTCCTACGGAACGGTCTTCAACTCCGCCACGGAACTGGCGAACGGTGGGGGCGGGGTCGGCTGGTACGGCCGCAAGACCTTCCTAGCTTTGGAAGCGAAGGCGGAAAGGGGCGAGTACGGCGTGCCGTTCGCCCAAGAATTCCACGCGCACGGTCACGAGGAAGAAGAGGAGCATCACGAGGGTGAAGGGGAGGCGCACGAGCAAGAGGGCGAGCACGAGGGCGAGGACGATGACGACCAAGAGCACCACGAAGAGGAAGAGATCGAACGCGTCGCCCTGCAGTCCCGCCGAGACAGCTACCGCGTCACTTGGGGCTTACGCGAACTCGGCGGCCCGATCGAGAGCTTCCTCCTCAAACTCAGCCACGTAGAATGGCACCACGATGAAATCGAGCACTTGGAGGACGGCACCTCCCAAATTGGCACGACCTTCCTGAACGACCGGTTTGTCTATCGCGGCGTCTTCGAGCAGAAGCGCGCCGGGCCGCTCAGCGGAAGGTTCGGATTCTGGGGGATCGACCGCGACTACGCCGCCGAGGGCGAGGAGGCCCTAAGCCCGCCTGTCAGTAGCTCCGGCATGGCCTTGTTCGGACTGGAGGAAGTCGACTTCGAGCGCTTCAAGCTGCAGTTCGGAGGCCGTATCGAAACTCGCAGCTACCGTCCGGCCTTCTCCGAGCGAGAGGACCACGAAGACGAGGAAGACCACCCGGGTGACGAAGGCGAGCCGGATGGCGACGATCAGCACGACTCCCACGGGGAGCCGCCGGACGCGGTGAGCCGGTCCTTCGCCGGCGCGTCACTGGCTGCGGGCTTCCACGCCGAGACTTGGGACGGCGGTGTATTCGTCGCGAACTTCGCGCACAGCTACCGGGCCCCCTCGTTGGAGGAGCTCTACAATTTCGGCCCGCACGCGGGGAACCGCGCATTCGAGATCGGCAACCCTCAGATGCAAGCGGAGTCCGGAAACGGCTTCGACATTTCAGCGCGGCACTCGCAAGAACGCATCCGGGGAGAGTTCAACTTCTTCTACTATGGCTTTGGAAACTTCATTTTCCCATTCGCCACAGGCGAGGAAATGGACGAGCTCATCGAAATCGAATACACGCAGCGCAACGTGCGATTCACAGGCATGGAGGCGAATCTAGACGTTGGCTTGCAAAGGTCGCTATGGCTCAGACTGGGGATGGACTTTGTCGACGCCAAGGACACGAATTCGGGGACCTATCTACCGAGAATTCCGCCTCTCCGCGGCAAGATTGGACTCGAGTTCCGCAGGGGAGGGCTCAAGATCTCTCCTAGCCTGATCCTCGCGAGCGAGCAGAATCGGACTTTCACCGGAGAGACGTCGACACCCGAGTACGCGGTAATGGACCTGCAAGCCACGTATGTCTATACGCAGCGGCATCTCGTGCATCAGTTCTCGGTCAACGTCTTCAACGTCGGCGACCGCCTGTATCGCAACCACTCTTCCTTCATCAAGGACCTAGCCCCGGAGATCGGTCGCGGCGTTCGATTCACCTACATGGTGCGGCTCTTCTAGCGCCGCCAGTATCACGGCACCCCCCATCGCAGAGCGACACCGGGCCACGGCACGCCGATACGGGGTGCCCGCGCGTCCTAACCCGACGCGGGGATCTCGGGGCGGCACGCCAAGCGGCGCCCGGCGTCAGTCGGACGCTGCCACCACCTCGTAGTTGCAGAGCCCGAAGACGTCCGGGATCTCGAACGGCAGCGGGCCGAATCGCCCGAAATAGGAGCGAGTCAAATCCGCCATCTTGAAGTTCTCTACCTTCCTGAAGCGCGCCTCGACCATGAGCTCGTCCAAGTCTTCCAGCGAGTACGCGCCGCGTATAGGCTCGCCGAGCCTGCGGACAAAGTTCAGCAGCCTGTCTCTAACCTTGCTCGAAGCGCTGCCCGTCGATCGCCTGTCGAGAAGATAGTCAAATATAATGCGCGTGCCGCACGGTGTTCCGGCGGCGATGGATCGTAGGGTGTCCAGCAGATCTTCCGGCGCAAGGTAATAGGAGACACCGAGTAGCGACATCAATGCCGGCTCCGAGGGGTCGAAGGGCGAACGCCCGAGCGCTTCGACTGGCGAAACCTGCGTGAGATCGGCCTCCACAAAGTGGTGGCGGGGCGGAACGGTCAGCCGAGCGCGCTTGATGCGCTTCAGCTTCCTGCGCTGCGTAACGGGGTGGTCGATTTCGAAGGAAATGACGCGCGCGGTCAGGTCAGGTCTGCGAAACGCGAAGGAATCCATCCCGGCGCCGATGATGACGTACTGCCGAATGCCCGCGTCGACCGCTCGCTCCAAGGCGTCCTCGGTGTGACGCGCCCGGACCAGCACGGACAAGCTCAGAGGCACCAGCCCGCGTAGCGCGAACTCGAACAGCAGCCACTTGAACGGCCGGAACCTGAGCGCCAGCCCGAGGAACGGGCCGCATAAATCCCGAGCGTAAGGATCCACGAAGACCGAGGATCCCTGCATCGTCTGCCAAGCCCGGGCAGCAGCGACGAAATCCGCCGTCGAGACCTTGTTGGCAGGGAGCGACACCGGCCCATCCTACCAGAGGCCCTCGCTTCGGAAGCGCTGCCCGCGCCTCCGAACGGCGCGTCCTCGCCGACGCAAGCCGGCGTGGACCGGTCGCAGTCGGTTGCAGGCCCCGTGCGGGGTTGTATGCTATGGGACGCTCTGCGGACGGGCCCGGTCGCGGCCGGTTCCGTCGCGCCGAGGACTGGAGGAACAACAACATGGCATCAAATCGCGGGGTGGCCTACATTCGCCCCGGCGTTGTCGAGGTGCAATCCATCGACTTTCCCGAACTCGCGCTTGGCAACAGGAAATGCGACCACGGCGTCATCCTCAAGGTCGTTTCCACGAATATCTGCGGGAGCGACCAGCACATGGTCCGCGGCCGGACCACGGCTCCCGAGGGCCTCATCCTGGGCCACGAGATCACGGGCGAGGTAATCGAAGCGGGCCGTGACGTGGAATTCCTGAGCGTGGGCGATCTCGTATCGGTCCCCTTCAACATCGCCTGCGGTCGCTGCCGCAACTGCAAGGAACGCAAGACAGGCGTCTGCCTCGAAGTGAACCCGGCGCGGCCCGGCGCGGCCTACGGATACGTCGACATGGGAGGCTGGGTAGGCGGCCAGGCCGAGTACGTGATGGTGCCGTACGCGGACTTCAACCTGCTGAAGTTCCCTGACAAGGACCGTGCCCTTGAAATGATCCAGGACCTGACGCTGCTGTCCGACATCTTCCCGACCGGCTTCCACGGGGCCGTTACCGCGGGCGTGGGCCCGGGCTCGATCGCGTACGTGGCCGGAGCCGGCCCCGTCGGCCTCGCGTGCGCTCACGGCTGCCAGCTGCTCGGGGCGGCTTGCGTCATCGTCGGCGACATGATCTCCGAGAGGCTCGAGCAAGCAAGGAGCTTCGGCTGCGAGACGGTGGACCTGACGCAGGACGCCACCCTCGGCGAGCAGATCGAGCAGATCGTCGGGGAGCCCGAAGTGGACTGCGGCGTCGACTGCGTGGGCTTCGAGGCCAGGGGGCACGGCAGGGACGCAGTGGTCGAGCGCCCGGCGACCGTGCTGAACGCCCTAATGGAGGTGACGCGGGCGGGCGGCGGCGTCGGCATCCCGGGGCTCTACGTGACGGGTGATCCGGGGGGCGTGGACGAGAATGCCAAGGTCGGCAACCTCGGGATCCGGATCGGTCTCGGCTGGGCGAAGTCGCACCACTTCATGACCGGGCAGTGCCCGGTCATGACCTACCACCGGCAGCTTATGCAGGCCATCCTGTACGGCAAGGCCACTCCGGCCAAGGCCTGCAACGCGACCTGCATCTCCCTGGACGATGCGCCGCAGGGCTACCGGGACTTCGACAAGGGCGCGGCGCGCAAGTACGTCATCGACCCGCACGCGTTGATCGCAGCCTGATCCCAGACGCGCCCGGAGGGCACGGTGTAGGATGAAGGCGATGGAACCGAGGCATCCAACCAGGCGGCGCCTGCTGCAAGCGGGCGCCGTCGCGGCGGCGGGCGCGAGCTGCAGCGCGCCGGCTCCGCCCGCGGCCGCCGCAGCGACGGGCAAGCGCATCCGTCTCGGCGTTTCGACCTACTCCTACTGGCACTTCACGGAAAGGAAGTATCCGATCGAGAAGGTCATCGACCACGCCGCAGTGGTCGGCTTCGACGGGGTGGAGATCCTGCACCGCCAGATGCAGGACGAGTCCGCAGCGTACATGAACGGGCTCAAGCGCCGCGCGTGGGAGGCGGGCTTGGATCTGATCATGCTGTCGATCCACCAGGACTTTGTCGATCCCAGCCAAGCCAAGCGCCAGGAAGCCATCGACCACACCAAGCGCTGCATCGACCTGGCGCATGCCATGGGGATTCCCGCTATCCGGCTCAACACGGGCCGCTGGGGCACGATCCGCTCCTTCGACGACCTGATGGCCGCGAACGGCGAGGAGCCGACGCTAGAGGGCTACACCGGCGAGGACGCGATCGGCTGGTGCGTCGACTCGATCAGCGCGTGCCTGCCGCACGCCGCCCGAGCGGGCGTGGTGATGGCTCTTGAGAACCATTGGGGCCTGTCGACCAAGGTGGACGTGCTGCTGCGCATCCACCGGGAGGTCGGCGACCCTTGGCTGGGGATCAACATGGATACCGGCAACTACGTCGGCGATCCGTACCCGCAGATCGAGCAGCTGGCCCCGCACGCCACGATCATCCAAGCGAAGACCTATCCCGGCGGAGGGGTATGGTACACGCTCGACCTCGACTACGCGCGCATCGCGGGCATCGTGCGGGATGCGGGCTTTCAAGGCTACGTCTCGCTCGAGATGGAGGGCAATGCCCCGGCCGAGCAGGCCGTGGCCGACAGCTACCAAGTGCTGCGGGAGGCGTTCGGCTAGCGGCATCGAAAGGCGCGGCCGCGGCAGCCCCGGGGCGCGAGGGGCCGATCACCCGGGTCTGATAGGCTTGTTTGGCCCTCGCCATGCGCTACTTGCGGCCCTTGATCGCGCTGTTCGCCATTCCGCTCACGCTGTCGGCGACGCGCACGCACGAGACGAATCCCATGAGCTCGGCGGAGGAGTTCGCCGAAGGCAAGCGCCTCTACCGCATCCATTGCGGAGTGTGCCACGGAATGGAGGGCAAGACCGGACGCGGGGCGCGGCTCGCCCGACCGAGCTACCGCCGCGGCAACTCCGACGCGGAGCTCTTCGACCTGATCGAGGGCGGCGTTCCGGGAACGGACATGCCGGGGCTCTGGATGGGGGAGGAAGACATCTGGAAGATCCTGCTGTTCGTGCGCACCTTTGCCGAGCGCGCGCAGCAGGACGCGTGCAGCGCGGAGGCGGGCGCCGCAGAAGCGGGCCGGCGGATCTTCCACGAGCGCGGATCCTGCCTCGCCTGCCACACCGTCGGGAAGCAGGGCGGCCGGCTGGGGCCTGATTTGACGTACGCCGGCCTGTCCTACTCGCGGGAGCAGCTGCGCGAGGCCCTGCTCGCGCCGGCAGGGTCGATTCCCGACCGCTACCGCGCGGTGCGCGCCGTCACCTCCGCGGGAGAGCGTGTCGAAGGCACGCGCTTGAACGAGACGGCGTACCATGTCTTCGTCATGGACCGAGCGGAAGAAATCCGCTCCTTCCGCAAGGCCGACCTACGATCACTCGAATTCCCGGAGGAATCCCTGATGCCGGCATACGGGAACCTGCTGAGCCCGAGCGAAGTCGACCAACTGATCGCTTACCTCTGCACGCTGCGGGGCAGGGACAAGGAGAGCAGCCCTTGATTCGCCATCCAGCCCGTCTTCTGCTGGCGGGCACGCTCCTGTGCGCCTGGCTCCCTGCCGCGGAAGTGACGTCTGGAGACCTCCTCCGGGACGACCAGGTAGCCGCGGACTGGCTGAACTACCACGGCGGCTACGCCGGTCACCGCCATAGCCTGCTGGACGAAATCGACCGCACGAACGTGGCCTCCCTGCGACTTGACTGGGTCTTTCAGGAGAGGATCAGCGAGAAGTTCGAGGTCACCCCTCTGGTGCATGACGGCATCATGTACATCACGGTGCCGCCCGGCGACGTCTACGCCTTGGACGCCGAGACGGGCGCGCGCCTGTGGCGCTATTCGCGCGACCTGCCCGAACGGCTGATAGCCTGCTGCGGCCTCGTCAACCGCGGGCTCGCGATCCTCGGCGACCGGCTCTTCATGGCCACACTCGACGCCTACACGATCGCGCTCGACCGCAAGACGGGTCGACTCCTGTGGGAGACCGAGCTGATCGATTACACGCTCGGCTACTCGGGCACGCATGCGCCGCTCGTGGTCAAGGACCTGGTGATGGTCGGGACCGCCGGCGGCGAATACGGCATCCGGGGATTCATCGACGCATTCGAGATCGAGACCGGCGAGCGGCGCTGGCGGTTCTACACCATTCCCGGTCCCGGCGAGTTTGGCCACGACACCTGGGCGGACGACTCGTGGAAAACCGGCGGGGCGTCGGTCTGGATCACGCCGAGCTACGACCCGGAACTGAACCTCGTCTACTGGGGCATCGGCAACCCCGGCCCCGACTGGAACGGCGACGTGCGCCTCGGCGACAACCTCTTCTCCGACTCGGTGGTAGCGCTGGACGCAGACACCGGCAAGCGCAGGTGGCACTTCCAGTTCACTCCCCACGACGTCCACGACTGGGACGCGACGCAGGTGATGGTGCTGCTCGACAAGGAATACCGGGGACAGATGCGCAAGATCCTAGTGACGGCGAACCGGAACGGCTTCATCTACATGCTGGACCGGGAGACCGGGGAATTCCTCAGGGCCACCCAGTTCGTGCAGCAGACTTGGGCGGTCGGGATCTCGGAGGAAGGCCGCCCGATTCGGCGGCCAGGCATGGAGCCCAGCCCGGAGGGGGTCGAGGTCTTTCCCACCGTGGCCGGAGGAACGAACTGGATGTCGCCGTCCTACAGCCCGGACACCGGAATGCTGTACGTGTCGTGCCGCGAGGGCAGCAGCACCTACTACAAAGGCGATACGGAGTACCGGCCCGGCACGCGCTACTGGGGCAGCATGTTCGTCAACGAGGCCACCATGGACAACTGGTACGGCGCGGTGCGGGCGTTCGACCCGGTGACCGCGGAACTGCGCTGGGAGCACCGACTGTTCCAGCCGGCTTGGGCCGGACTGGTCTCCACGGCAGGCGGCCTGGTGTTCGCGGGCACCTCCGACGGATTCTTCAAGGCGCTCGACGCCGAATCGGGGGACGAGCTCTGGCGCATCAACCTCGGCGCGGCGGTGCAGGCGAGCCCCATGGCCTATGCGGCCGGCGAACGGCAGATGGTCGCCGTGGCCGCCGGCAGCGGCCTGTTCGTCTTCAGCCTGCCCCCATCGGGCAGCGAGCGGGCCGCCCGCCGCTAGCGCAGGCCGGGGGCGTCAGCCCTGGATCAGGTCGATCACCAGATCGCGCGGTGCCGGCTCCTGCGTAGAGATGCGGAAGGCGTCTTCGACAAGCTGCTGCGCCTCCTCGATGTTCGTGTCGTCGTTGTAGTAGAGAGCGCACAGGCGCGTGTTGTCGAACACCTGCTGTCCGACCTTCGCTTCGAGCACAACCCCCACGGCCGGATCGAGCTTGTCGCCGGGCTCCGTTCGCCCGGCTCCGAGCAGCACGGCGGCCCTGCCGATTTCCTCCACGCTGATGCGGCTGACGTAGCCGTCGCGAGGCGACGTGATGGGCAGCTCCGCCTGCGGCACCGGGAGCTTGGCGAAGTCCACGAGCACCTCCCGGTCGCCGCCCTGGGCGGCGATTACGTTGCCTAGGACATCCAAGGCCGACCCGTCCTGCATCGCGCCGTTCGCGGCGTCCCGCGCGCTCTCGATCGAGATGCTGCTGTCTGAGAGGAAGATCATCCGCGCGGCAATCTCGGCCGACAGGCCGGCGAGGTCGGGAGGCCCCTGCCCTTGTAGGGTTTGGGCCACCTCCATGATTTCCAAGGCGTTGCCGACAGTGAATCCCAGCGGCTGCTCCATGTCCGTCAGCATCGCCTGGACCTTGACGCCAAGCTTGCGCCCGATGGCGATCAGCTGCTGCGCTAGCCTGCGGGCCTCCGTGCGCCCGGACAGCAGCGACCCGTGGCTGACCTTGACGTCGATGATCAGGCTGTCCAGATCTTCGGCCAGCTTCTTCGACATCGCCGAGGCGGCGATCAACTCGAGCGAGTCGACCGTCGCGGTGGCATTGCGCAGCTCGTAGAGGCGCTTGTCCGCCGGCGCCAGCGCGTTGCTCTGCTCCGCGAACGCCAGACCATACTCCGCGACCAGGTCGACGAAGTCCGTGACCTCGAGCGCGGTGCGGAACCCCGGGATCGCATGGAGCTTGTCCAGCGTTCCGATCACGTGCCCCGTGCCGCCCTCCACGATCATCGGTACGGCGACCCCCGCGGCCGCCGCGACGGGAGCCGCGACCAGCGGAACCTTGTCGCCAACGCCGCCCGTGGAGTAGCAGTCCACCTTGCTCTTGGCGAGCCCGGACAGGTCCAGCTGCTCCCCGCAGCGGAGCATGGCGGAAGTCAGTGACGTCGATTCGTCGGGACTGAAGCCGTTGCACACGCCCGCCATGAGGAAAGCGCTCAGCTGGGCGTCCGGAATCTCGTTCAACGCGAACCCGTTGATCAGGCGCTCGAAGTCCTCGAGTGCAATTTCCTCGCCACGCCGCTTGCTCCGAATCAGGTCTACGATACGATCCATATTCACTTACCGAGCCTCCCGCATACCCCGATCGCCCACCTCGCGCAGGTACGCGACCCGGGCGACGGTGCAGGAATCCCGCACAGAACTGCTAAGAATACCACACTCGACGCAGCGTTGGCATACAAAGTGGGTGCCGAATGTTTCAGAGCGACCTCATCCCGTTCTTGGGAGCGGGCCGCGCGCGAACGGGCCACGATACATGCTGGCGGCAGGCGGGCCCGCGAGACCCGGTCACATGCCCCAGACATCCACGGGCCCGGCGGGAGATTCCTCGCGCCGCCGAAATACCATGCTTTCCCAGGGCCTCGCGCGCCGGTCGAAGATCACCAGATGCCCGGAGTCCGCCGCGCAGCGGTCCATATACCCGGCCGTTTGCTCGATTCCGTCGCGGATCGCGCGCTCCAAGCTTCCGTGCAGGAGCTTGCACTCGATCACGTACCTCTCGGTTCGCTCTCCCATTGGCCAGACTACCAGCAGGTCCGTGCGACCACGCCCTAGCCCGTACTCCCGCTCGATGCGGCCGCCGCCATTCACCAACCGCTGCAGATACGCCTGCAGCAGCAGCTGCGGACCGGCCTCCTTGTACTGGAAGCGCTCGATCCAATGCTCCGAGTGCTGTCGGAAGAATTCCTGGAATGCTGCCAGCAGCTTGGGCGCGTCCAGTCCGCCCCCCGAGCGCACATACCATGCCAGGTCTTGGTCCAGGTCCTCCTGCGTGTCGGCAGTGCGCTCCCGCGGCACGACTTCGGCGTAGATCGGATTCGCAATGCGAGGGGATCTAGCCCGCGCCACGAGGCCTAGGTCCCTAACGTACTCCAAGTCGCGGAGCTCCGAACTGCGGTGGGGCTTGCCTGCCAGAATCGGCTCGATCACGCGCCGGACGCGTTCGTCTCTCAGCTTGTCTGCCAGCTGGTCGATATGCACCGACCGCTGCTGGATCAGATCCTCCTGCGCTTGCAGGATGTCGGCCTCGTTGATCGAGCGGCGGGGGAATCGCAGCTGGCCAGCCTCGAAGCAGGCCCCGTCGCAGAGGGCGTTCACGAGCCACGGCTGGCCCTGCGTCTGCGTCCACACCCGCTCCACCGCGCCGGGGTCGAACTCCTGCCGTGTCTCGGCGGTGTGCTGGCCAAGCAGCTGGGCCACTTCCTCTCGGGAGAAGTCTCCCAGCCGGAGCGACTTCGCGCTGACATTGAAGGGACTGGCCACCACCCCGCCGGCGGACTTCGACTCGATGCGGTAGTCGCGTAGGTCCCGCATCCCGCACAGCACGATGCTCTGCGGGAACGGCTGAGGACGCATCAGGTATCCACTGCGCAATTGCCGCAGCACCGACAGAAGAGCGTCGCCTTGCAGGGCGTCGATCTCATCGAACAACAGCACCAGCGGCCGCGGGTTGGCCGCGGCCCAGCGCCCGAGCACCAAGGAGAGTGCAGCGTCGGCGCTGTAGTCGCGGAGCGCCTGGCGCCAGATCCCCTCGACAAAGTTGTCTCGCAGCGCAAAGTTATCTCGCAGCGCGGCCCATGCCTGCAGGGCCAGCACGCTCAGGATGGACCGCATCGCATCCGCTATGCCGTCCCTATAGACCGACGCGCCCTCGACTGTCACATACTGAGAGGCGCAAAAGTCTTCCCGATTACCCACAAGACTCAGCCAAGGTTAGGAGGCGGTAAGGGCGTTGTCGGAAATCAGATTTCCATGTTCTGAGTTTTGTGTTCTCATCATCCGATGAGACGCAATCTTGAACTCGAAGCGACAATTGTTGAGCAGTACGCGGCGGTCGAAGCGTTTCTCGACGAGCGCGGGCGTCGGCTATGGGCGGCGACGGAGTCGCGTGCCATCGGGTATGGGGGAGATGCGCTGGTATCGGACGCGACTGGGTTGTCGCGCCCGACCATCCGCGCCATCCGCGCGGGGCGTCGAGAGCTGGAATCCGGCAGTGTTGAACGCGGTCGGATACGCCGCCCGGGCGCCGCCCGGCCCGGCATCGAGCAGTCGCGGCCGGGCATCGAGCAAGCGCTGGAGAAGCTGGTCGACCCGTTGACGCGCGGTGACCCGGAGTCGCCGTTGCGCTGGACATGCAAGAGTCGGGCGAAGCTCACCGCGGCGTTGTCGCAGGCGGCGTTGTCGCAGGCGGGTTGGCAGGTGAGTTCGACGACGGCGAGCCGTTCACTGCACGAGCTTGGCTGCAGCCTGCAATCGGTGCGCAAGAGTCTCGAAGGGACAACCCGCCCCGACCGGGACGCGCAGTTCGAGCACATCCATACGAAGGCGGATGATTTCCCGCAACGTTGTCAGCCAGTGGTCTCGGTCGACACCGAGAAGAAGGAACTGGCGGGTGAATTCAAGAACGGCGGGCGGGCATGGCAACCGAAGGGGAGCCCCGGGAAATCACTGGTGCATGATTTTCCCAAGGACTCGTCCGGCAAAGCGATGCCGTATGGCATCCATGACATGGGGCGCAACGAAGCCTGGGTGCATGTCGGACGTGATCACGGCACGCCCGCGTTTGCCGCGGCCTCGCTGCGACGGTGGTGGAACGAGACGGGGAAGCGCCGCTACCCCGAGGCTGGCGAGCTGTTCATCGCTGCCGATGCGGGCGGTAGCAACGGGTATCGCTCTCGCGCCTGGGGACCAGTCCATGGCATAAGATTGAGCACCGCCTGTTCTGCCACGTCACGCAGAATTGGCGAGGCAAGCCACTGCGTACATTTGAGACCGTTGTCGACTTGATCGGCGGTACGCGCACAGCCGCCGGCCTTCGGGTCAAAGCCAAACTTGACAATAGAAAGTACCCGACCGGTGAGGCAGTAACGAAGGCGGAGATGGACGCCCTGTCGCTCCATCGGAACGAGTTCCACGGTGATTGGAACTACGAACTACATCCACGATGAAGTTGGAAACTTAATATCGATCAAAGCCCTAAGGAAGGGGCGGGGTGCGCACGGAGGCGTGGAGCAGGCGGGGGACCAGCGCCTCCAGGTCGTAGCGGCGGTTGAAGCGGTAGCGGAACTCGGCGAGGTAGCGCGGCAGGTGCTTGCCGTCGAGCGCATGGCAGGTTCCCGCCAGGGACCGCTTGACGTGCGCCAGCATCGTGTTGACCCGGACGAAGCGGGAATCCCCGCAGCTCCGCTGCCCGCCTCCGGTGACGGTCGGCACGTGCTCGCAGCCGGCGCCGGCCACGCCCCGCAAGCAGGCCGGGCCGTCGGAATGCACCTCCGTGCCGGGCTGCAAGTGCCGCCCGGCCCACGCTGCCAGCGTCTTCTTGCGCAAGCCCGCCACGCTGCTCAGGCGCATCCTTGCCGGCTGGCCGGCGGCGCTGACCTGCACGGCGGCGACGAACGGCGTCTTGCCCGCCGCGCCCCGCCCGCGCTTGCCGCCGGCCCGCTCCCCGCCCCAGCAGGCGTCGTCCACTTGCACGCTGCCGCCCGGCGGCACGCGCTCGTCGCGCTCCTTCAGCACTGGCAGGAGCTTGTGCTGCACCTTCCAGGCCGTGTCTTCCAGGCCGTGTTCCGGCTGACTCCCAGCTGCCGCGCCAGTTCCAGCGACGAAACGCCGTGCTGGCCCTGCGTCAGCAGGTGGAGCGCCAGGAACCGGACGGTCAGCGGCAGCTGGGTGGCGGCGAAGATCGTGCCGGCGACGAGGGAGGTCCGGCGGTGGCAGGCATGGCACTGCCAGAGCTTGCGGGAGCGGATGCGGCAGTGCCGGCGGGAGCCGCACTCCGGGCAGCGGGCGTTGAAGACGGCCTGCTCGCATGGCCCCTCGCTGCCGTAGCGCTGCAGGAACTTGCCCAGGCTGAGTCCCTTCTGGCATTGCACGCGATTGCGTTTCAGCTGCTAGCCCCTTTCCTGTCAGAGATTTCCGACCTCCTTCAGTATAGCATATCCTCGCCTGACGTTCGTTGGTAATCAGGAAAATCTTTTCCAAAGATACGGGCCATACTCAGTCAAATTCCGTTCAGGCTGTCATCATAGCAGCCCAGATATAGAGTCTTGAATTCTCGAACTTAGGCCTGTATATTGTGATATACCGTAACTATCTACACAGTATATTGCGTACTCGAATTTGGAAGGCCTCCTTCTTAGCAGACTGCTTGGGAACCCAGTTGCCAGTACATTCTGGCCTGGCCGATCCGAAAAGACTTTTACGCCCCTCAGTAGAGGCAGCGGCAGTTTCCCGCCGAGCCTCCGCTGAGCAGGTCGCGCAGGGCCATACGCGCCGAGGTCTTGCCCGTCTGTCGCGGCGCATGCAGCAGGAAATACTTCTCCCGGCGAATCAAGTCCAGCACCTCGCCGAGATTCACGCGGCTCAGCCGCGGGATGCAGTAGTGCCTATCCGCCAGTACCGGGCCGGTGGTGTTGAATGTGCGCATCCCTGCATATTCTCCGGTTTCCTCGATTTTCCCAAGCCGACACCGAACACGCTTTCCTTTGGGAATTATATATCTGAGTGCCGACAACGCCATGTCCGACTAGAACTGCTCTGAGCAGGGAGATCGGTGTCGAGCTCGGGTCATTCGAGTGCGGCCGCGGCGGGCACAGAGGGGTGGGGGGTGGGATCGTATCTGAATCGAGCCTGCCAGCGGATTGGACGAGGAAGGGACTAGAGAGGCCGCCTCGCCTGCCCCGGTTGCCCCGCTGGAACCCGGTTGGCGGTGGCAGGGCACGCCTTGCAAGCCCTGCGAGGGCCGAAGACAGCGGATCCCCGGCGCTCGACGGCCTGCATGGACGGTCCGGGCCGGACCGGGGTCGCGCCGGGGCATTCCGCATCCGGTGCGCCCCTCGTACCGAGCGTGAAGCGCACCGAGCGTGAAGAGCGCGCCCGCAGCGGGCTGCCGCGCTCAGCGCGGCGGGCGCCGCTCAGGCCGCGACCGCGGCCTTGCCGGTCAGCTGCCGGCAGGTCAGCGTCCGGCCGACCAAGCCCCGCGCCATGCGCCGCATCCGTTCCGCCGTGTCGCAGTCGCGGTCGTTGCGCCGTCCCGCGAACTCCGTGAGGTAGCGGCCGAGATGACGGACGCTCATCCGGTGATAGGTTCCGTACAGGCCGCGCTCGAACAGGGACCCAAACGATTCGATGCCGTTCGTATGCGCTGCCCCGCGCACGTACTCGCCGCCGGAGTGCCTGACGGCTTCGTGCGCGAACTCCGCCATGCCGGCGTAGGCCGCCGCCTCGTCGGAGTAGAGCTGCGCCCCCGGCGCGACGCGGCCGCGCACGAAGCCCTGCAGGTCGCCCTTGGCGGTGCCCGGCAGCGGCCGCGCGGCCACTGCGTTCGTGGCGCGGTCCCGCGCCCGGCACGGGCCTTCTTCCTCTCGTGCTTGTTGCGTTCCTTGCCGCCGACGTAGGTCTCGTCCACCTCCACCGGGCCGGCGAACAGGCCCCGATCCCGCTCCCGGCACGCGCGGATGCGGTGCGCCAGGTGCCAGGCCGACTTCCGGCTGATGCCCGGGTCGCGGTGCAGCTTCATGCTCGAGACGCCCTTGATGCCGGTGGTCAGCAGGAACAGGGCCACGGCCCGGGTGCGGTAGCCGAGCTCGGTTTCGGCCATCACGCTGCCGGTGCGCACCGAAAAGCGCTTGCCGCAGCCGCGGCAACGGTACGGCATCGAAGGGTGGGCCGCGTCGGACTGCACGCTGGAGCCGCGGCAGCGGGGGCACGCGGGACCGTCCGGCCAGCGCATGGAGGCGAACCATCTTTCCGCGGATTCGTCATCGGGGAACATGGCGATCACTTCGATCAATGTGATGCCTTTACGGAACCACTTTCCGGGACCTTATTTCTTCATTTACGGTATCTCATACTGGAACTATTCTACCAATAAACACCACAGAATGTCAACGGAAAGTCGGAAGAAATATGAAATCTTATTATGGCTTGATAATTTGCCTACTTGATTCCCTCGGCACTCAGATATATAATTCCCTTTCCTTTCTCTCTCCCCCGGGAACCGATTGGCTTCATCCGGAACCGCGCCGGAATCGGCAGGCTCAGGCTAGACCGCTCGTGGCCTCACGGCCTTGGTGAGGGCACGGGCGGAACGTGCGGGCGCGTGCCGCAGCGGCGCTTCCTCCGGTACCGGGCCATCCGAAAGGCGGAGCCGACCGTCCCGGCGGCAGGCAGAGGAGAGGGCGGCACGGGTTCCGCGGCTCTACGCGACACGGGCCCGTTCAGGTGGCGCCGCATTCGGGGTCGGACTCAAGCGCGAGGGCATCTCCGCTACGGGCGCGTCACCACCGCGGAAGTTGGCCGCAACTCGGCCTGCCCGACCAGTGACATTCATCCGGATCGATCCAGCAGGAAATCAAGGTACGAAACGAGCGACCCTATCGGCCGCCGCCCTGCAACGCGGGGACCGGAACACGGCCTCCGCCGCGCGACACCTCCGCGAGCAGGTCGAGCAGCGCCCCTGTCAGCTTGCCGTTGGTCGCAACCAAGCGCCCGGCGCCGGGTCTGTACCTCCGCCCCTCGAAATCGCAGAATTGCCCTCCGGCCTCGGACAGCACGACCAGGCCTGCCCCGACATCCCACGGCTTGAGTCCGATTTCCCAGAAGCCGTCGAAGTGGCCCTGCGCTACCGAGCACAGATCGAGCGCCGCCGACCCAGTCCGCCGGACACCGTGGCTGCACGTCGCGACCTGGTGGAAGTAGTGGAGGTTCGGATTGGTGTCGCGGATGGAACTGGGAAAGCCGGTCGCGAAGAGCCCGCGCGACAGGTCCGTCTCGCCGGACACCCGAATGCGGCGCCGGTTGAGGTACGCCCCGGAGCCGCGCTCGGCGGCGTACAGGTCGTCGCGGGTGGGGTCGTACGCCACGCCCGCGAGCCCCTCCCCGCGGGCCCAAAGCCCTATGCTGACGCAGAACCGCGGCAGCCCGTGGACGAAGTTGGTGGTCCCGTCCAACGGGTCAACGTACCAGGTGAAGTCGGAGTTGCCGTCGTAGCCGCCGCCCTCCTCCGCTACAACCGAGTGATTCGGGAAGCGCAGCCGGATCCTCTCCACAAGCCAGCGCTCGGACGCCCGGTCCGCGGCAGTTACGGTGTCGAAGCGGCCCTTGTGCTCGACCTGCACGTTGCTGTAGTGGCGCATGAGGATGGCTCCCGCGCCGCGGGCCAGCTCCGTGGCGAAGGGAATGTAGTCGTCCGCGGCCATGGGCACGCCCCTCAGGCTAGCAACGCACTCCCGTACGGCCGCGCGGCCTTGCGATGCTAGGGCCGGACGATTCCCGGCCTAGGCCTGCCGTCGGGCGAGCCCTTCGGCCTGCCTTGGCGTCGGTCCTTGTCGGAAGCCTCGGAATCCTCGGTGGGGCCCTTAGTGCCCGGCATCGGGCGCAGGGCCGTCGGAGCGCGCCGCGAGCCCGAAGTCCCTTCGCCGGGATCGAAGTAGTAGCCGGAGCGGGAGAATACCGCGGCGCCGTCGCGCGCCACGCGGACCTCGACATCGCGGAACAGTTCCTTCGAGGCGGAGCCCTCGATGCGCGGGTAGAAGCCCAGCAGGTACTGAGTGCGCAGGCTCCGCAGGATCTGGCCGAACGACTCGTCGAGATCCTGCGCGCCGTGCTGCACGAACGCCTCGCCGCCGGTCTTCGCCGCGAGCGTGATCAAGGCGTGCTCCCCGCCCCTGTTCCGGCCCGCGTCCGCCTGAATCGGCACGACGACCAAGGGGTAGATCGCGACCTCGGCATCGTGCGCTGCGCGCAACGCATCGGCGAACGTCCAGCGGCTGGTCGTGTCCCCGCCGTCGGTAATCGCGACGATGACGCGACGGCCTTCCCGGCTGACCAGCTCCTGCGAAGCCAGCACGAAGGCGTCGTAGGCCGAGGTCCCCGTGTCCGGGCGCACCCTGCCGAGCGCCCGCTCAAGCGCCTTGAGATCCCGCGAGAACCACTGGAGCGCCTCGACGTCGGCCGAGAACGAGAAGACCGCCGCGCTGTCCCCAGGATGCGAGCCGGGGCCGAGCAGGCCGGCCAGGAAGCGTCTCGCGGACTCGCGCTCGTAGCGCAGCTCGATGGCGGTGCTCAGGCTCGTGTCGAGCATCAGCGCCATCGACAGGAGGCGGTCCGTGCGCCTCTCGAAGAAGGCGAGTTCGCGGCTCTCGCCCTCTTCGACAATCTGGAAGTCCTCGCGCGCCAGATCGCCGAGCGGAGCGCCGCTCGCGTCCTTTACGGTGACCGGAAGCGTCACGAGGCGCACCTCGGACGTGAAGACGACCGGCTCCCCGGGCTGCGCCGGCAGCCGCGCGGCGCCCAGAAGGATCGCGAGGGCTAGGCTGCTGCCGGCGAAGCCGCGCGCGGCACTGACTCGTCCCACTGGCCTTCCACCCAGACTTCGCCGTCGGCGAAGTGCTCCTTTTTCCAGACGGGCACCTTGCACTTGACCTCGTCAATCGCGTCGCGGCTCGCCTCGAACGCAGCCCGGCGGTGCGCCGAAGCCACCACGATCGCGACGCTCGCCTCGCGGACCTGCAAGCGGCCGATGCGATGCACCAGAGCGATCGCGTGGACGCGATGCCGTTTAAGAATACCCCTGCCGATTTCCCCTAGCTGCCGCAGGGCGAGCGGCACGAAGCACTCGTAGTCCAGGAACAGGGTACGACGCCCCCCGGTGTTGTTGCGGACAACTCCCTCGAAGACGATCACGGCGCCGTCGCCGTCGCCTTGGATGCGCTCCGCCAAGGCCTTGGTTGCGATCTCTTCCTCCGTCACGGCCGCGAAGACCCCGCCAGCCTCGGCGCTGGCGAGCCAGCCGCGCCCGCCGCTCACGGGCGGCATGATCGCCACCTCGTCACCGTCCTCCAGCGCCTCGCCCGGAGGAGCGAAGCGCTGGTTGCGCGCCATCGCGACGCTGCCGGCCATGCCCGCGAGCTTCGGGAAGCGGGCCGCGTAGCTTTGGAATAGCGTTCCGAGCGACGCGCCGCCATCCAAGTCGATCTCGTCGCACGACCGCCCGACGAACTCTCTCAGCTGGCCGAAGAACAGCACTCGAACGCGCATGGCATTCCCGATTCTCGCAGCCGCTCTCACCGGGGCACGACCAAGCCGCCCAAGCGGTCCATGGCGGAAGGTTCGGGCTCGAAGCGCGTCTCCCACGCATCGAGATACTTCAGGCCGGTGCCCGTCTTGAAGATCACGATCTCCTCGTCCCGGTCGAGGAAGCGGCTCTGCACCAGCCGGCGGGCAGCCGCGACGCAGGCCGCGCCCTCCGGCGCGGTGAACATTCCCTCGGACTCGGCAAGCAGCAGCCCGGCATCGAGAATTTCCTGATCGCCGATGGCGACGGCGGTTCCGTCACTCTCGCGGAGAGCGTCAAGCACCAGGAAATCCCCCCTAGCCTTCGGCACGCGCAGGCCGCTCGCGACCGTCGAGGCGTTCCGCCAATACTCGGACTGGCGCTCGCCCGCTTCCCAGGCACGCACGATGGGAGCGCAGCCGGCGGCCTGGACGGCGATCATCTTGGGCCGCCGGGATCCGACCCAGCCGAGTTCCTCCAGCTCGGCGAAGGCCTTCCACATGCCGATCAGGCCGACGCCGCCGCCGGTCGGGTACAGGACGGCGTCGGGCAGCCGCCAGCCGAGCTGCTCGGCGAGTTCGAAGCCCATGGTCTTCTTGCCTTCGATGCGGTAGGGCTCCTTGAGGGTGGCAACGTCAAACCATCCCTCGTCCTCGGCCCGTTCGGCGACGATGCGCCCGCAGTCGCTGATCAGTCCGTCGACCAGCGTGACGCGGGCGCCCATTGCGCGGCACTCGACCACATTGGCGAAGGGCACGTCGCGGGGCATGAATAGATTCGCCTCCATGCCCGCCCGGGCGGAATAGGCGGCCAGGGCGCTGGCGGCGTTCCCGGCAGACGGAGCGGCCAGCTTCTTGACGCCGAGCTCGCTGGCCATGGACACGGCTGCGGCCATGCCCCGCGCCTTGAATGTTCCGGTCGGGTTCGCGCTCTCATCCTTCACCAGCAGGCGCCGGCAGCCGATGCGGGCCCCGAGCCGGGGAGCGGGTAGGAGCGGCGTCATGCCCTCGCCCAGCGTGACCGTGTTGGCGAGATCACGCAGGGGCAGCAGCGGAGCGTAGCGCCACAGCGAATCGGGGCCGCGCTCGACGGTGTCGCGGTCCAGATCGCGCCCGGCGCGCGCGAGGTCGTAGCGGACCAGCAACGGGGCGCCTTGCGGCGAGAGTCCATGCAGCTGGCCGGCAGGTAGCCGCTCGTTGGTGCGACTGCACGCCAAGTGAGAAACGAACGTCGTGTGATGCAATGAAGCCAGTATGCACCAGGGCGGGCGGAAGCGTCTAGCGGCTTGCCTGCTGGCGGCGGCGGCGGCCTCGGCAGCGGAGACCGTCGTGCTGCGGAACGGCTTCCGCTTGGAAGGCGAGCGCCTCGTGCCGGGTCCGGAGCACGCCAAGCTGCTGCTCGCGAACGGGGGCTGGATCGCGGTTCCTGTCGAGGAAGTTCTGCGCGTGGAGCAGGAAGACACCGGGCGGACTGGCGCGGCCCGGGATTCCCAACCGCAGCCCGAGCCGCGCCAAGCGGATTCGCTGGACGCTCGCATTGCCGGGATCGCAGACGAAGCCGGGCTGCCGCGCGACCTGCTTCGCGCCGTCGTCTGGGCCGAATCGGGCTTCCGCCCAGATGCCGTGTCTCCGAAGGGCGCGCTCGGCCTGATGCAACTGATGCCTGGAACGGCAGCCGAGCTTGGAGTGGACCCGTCCGACCCGACCGACAACCTGCGAGGCGGCAGTCGCTACCTGGGGCAGCTGCTGGACCGTTTCGAAGGCAGACGCGACCAGCTGACGAGGGCGCTGGCCGCCTACAACGCCGGTCCCGCGAGGGTGGACGAGCACGGCGGGATCCCGCCGTACGACGAGACCGTCGCCTACGTGGCCAAGGTCGTCCGGAGGTTCCTGAGTGACTCGACCGGCCGGGCCGCGAGAGCGGACCGTGCACCGGATGAAACCGGCACTGTGAACGGCAGGGCCGTCGGCAGGCAATTGCCATCGAGCCTCCCCGGCACGCGCGGCGGATCGGCGCCGTCGGTCCGCGAGCAAAGGCGATAGGCCGAACCAGCCGCCTGCCGACTTTCGCCGTACACCAGAGGCCGCTCGCCCTGCGGGAGCGAGTCCGCCCCGTAACCGAAGCGGACTTGCCGTGCAATCCCCTCGCCTCGCCAGGGACGCCTGCGGCCCGGCACCTCGTCCCGCGAGCATCAAGCAAGCGGCCCGGCGTTGCGGCATGAATGAGCCCGGCTGGCATTCGGCTCCGCAGTGCGCCATAGCGGTAGGAGGAGCCCGCGCGAACCGCTCCCCACGATGGCCATCCCCGGAGGGAAGCCGCTTCCGCGGAACTCATCGAAGACCGTCCCAAGGAGTCCGTTTCAGGGGAGGCGGAGGCGTTGGCCGGTCACCGATACGCCGGCGAATCCCGTCGCGCTGTCCCGCGAGCCGGGCAGACCCGGCGCCGGAGCGTCACTTCCAACGAGAGAGACGTGTCTGCGGCGAGCTTGTTCGAAGATGCTGCCCGGCGGTCCGCCCGAGGCTTGACACGCGAGGAAGTCCCGAGACCCACTTGCAGGGATCGGCTTGGTTGCCCACGGGATCGACGAGCGCCAGGCTCGGGGTCGCAGGCGGTCCGCGCCAGGCGACCCGAGCCGCGGGCCCGACGCTCGGCAATCCCGCCCGCTGGAGTCGAGTTGCCGGTCGAGCAGTGAATTCCGCCGGCGTGCCCTCGCACGAGCCGCGCCGAACGGATTCCCTAATCGCGAGCGGAGCGAGGCCGGGAGACACCCACGCAACGGTCGGGAAGCGAAACGTATACTGAGTGTTGCGGCCCTGGCCCACATGAAAATCCAGACATCGCTTGTCCACGCCGGCGACCGCCAGAGACTCGCTGACTACACGCCTGTTTCGACGCCGATTTACGCCTCGTCGAGCTTCTTCTACGACACGATGGAGGAGCTGGCCGACGTGTTTGCCGACGAGCGGCCGGGCATGACGTACGCGCGGATGGGCAATCCCAGCGCCAGTGCGCTGGAAGAGCAGGTCGCCATGCTGGAGGGCGCGGACGGGGCCTTCGCGACGGCCTCCGGCATGGCAGCCGTGCATCTCGCCCTGATGGCGGGAATGCTGGACCGCCGGCAGTCGATCGTCGCCGCCAACGTGCTCTACGGAGGCAGCCTGGAGCTGCTGCAGACCGTGCTGCCGGCCTCCGGCGTCGCGGTGAAGTTCTGCGACTTCTGCGACCCGGACGCGCTGGAGGCGGCCGTGCTCGAGGCCCGGCCGGCCCTGCTGATCACCGAAACCGTCACGAACCCTTGCCTGCGCGTGGCCGACCTTGACCGGATCAGCGAGATCGCGACGGCCGCGGGAGCGCTGCTACTGGTCGACAACACCTTCACTCCCCTGATGATCAAGCCCTTCAAGCACGGCGCGGACATGGTCATCCACAGCGCCACCAAGTACCTCGGGGGCCACGGGGACGTGCTGTCAGGCATCGTCGCCGCGCCGACGGAGCGCCTCGATGAGCTCCGGCACACGCACCGCTGCCTGGGAGGCACCCTCGGCCCTTTCGAGTCGTTCCTCACGATGAGAGGCATCAAGACGCTGCCGCTGCGGATGCGGCACCACTGCAGCAACGCCCGGCGGGTTTTCGAGAGGCTGCAGGATCATCCCGCGCTCGAACGCATTCTCTATCCGGGCGATCCGCTCCACCCGGACTCCGCGACGGTCACTCGCATCATGCCGCCGGGGCAGGCGGGCGGCGCCGTCGGCGTAGACGTCAAGGGCGGCGAGCAAGGCGCGTTCGCCTTCCTCGGGCGGTTGCGCCTCGTGGCGACCTCAGCAAGCATCGGAGACCTCACGACCCTGGCGATCCATCCGGCCAGCACCACGCACCGGATGCTGTCGGAAGAGGCGCGGGCAGGCCTGGGCATCACCGACGGGCTGGTCCGGCTCTCCATCGGAGGCGAGGACGCCGAAGACATTCTGGCCGACCTCGAGCAGGCCTTGGAGGCAGCATGAAGCAGCAGACCGTGGCTATTCACGCCTGCCTGCCGGACGCTGGCGGCCAGCCGTTCGCCCCGTCCGCCCCGCCGCTGGAGATGGCGGCGAGCTTTCACTACCGCGACGCCCGGGACATGGCGGCCGTGGCGAACGGGGAGCTCGCCGGATTCGTCTACCAGCGCTACGGCGGCCCCGCCGCCGCCGCGCTGGAAAAGCAGGTCGCCGCGCTGGAGGGGGGCGGAACGGGGTTGGCGTGCAGCTCGGGCATGGCCGCCCTCCACGTCGGGCTGCTCGCGGCCATGCGCGACCGAGCGCCAACGGTCCTCACGGCCAACGTCATGTTCGGCCAGACATACCAGCTGCTGCAGCTGATGGAGCAGCAGGGCGTCATGGCCCGCTTCGTCGATCCTTGCGACTCGGAGGCGTACGAGCGGGCCCTGGACCGGGACGAGACCGGCTGCGTCCTGATCGAGACTGTCTCGAATCCGCTGCTCCGGGTGCCGCCGCTGGACCTGATCTGCGACCTGGCGCGCCAGCGGGGCGTGCCGGTCGTGGTGGACGCGACGTTCACGACCCCCGCCCTGATGCGGCCGCTGGACCTCGGCGCGGACATCGTTGTCCACAGCGCGACGAAGTACATGGCGGGGCATGCCGACGTGCTGGGGGGGATCGCCGTGTGCCGGGACCTCCATGCGGAATACATGCGGGAACTGGGACGCCACCTCGGCCCCACCCTCGGCCCGTTCCAATGCTTCCTCGCCTCTCGGGGCGTGAGGACGCTCCCGATGCGCATGCAGGAGCATTGCCGCAACGCGCTGCACGTCGCCCGCACGCTCGAGAGTCACCGCATGGCGGCAGCGGTCTGCTATCCCGGCCTGGAGAGCCACCCGGACCATGCGGTCGCAACGAGGCTCTTCGACCCCGATTCGGACGGGATCCCGATGTGCGGCGGGATGGTTAGCTTCGAGGTGCGGGACGCTGGCCAAGAGGGAACCTTCCGGTTCATGAACGCACTGCAGCTGGTCGTGAGGACGCTGAGTCTAGGCGACGTTCACTCCCTCGTCAGCCACCCGGCGACCACCACCCACAGGAGCATGGGCGCGAAGCGGCGGCAGCGACTGGGGATCCGCGACAACTTGGTTCGATTCTCGGTAGGCATCGAAGCGGCGGAAGACATCGCAGCCGACGTCGCGCAGGCCCTGGAGTCCGTCTAGCCCCGGACGCCGTTGCCGGGTAACGCGGCGGTCCACGGCAAGCGGGCCCGCTTGTCGGACAACGGAGTCGCACTAACGGGCGTCGGCCTCCCGCAACGCCGGCCACCGCCCGGGACGCTGACTGGCCGGGTCTCATTGCGTCCGGACGCCATCCTCCTCGACCCGAAGTTGCGGTCGAATCCCTCGCTCTTGCGTAACGTTGAATGCAGCGAGCATGGCCATCCTATCGACGCAAGCCTGCAGCTCAAACCGGTGGAGTCTCGCGGATCCCCCGGCGAACCGCAGCGATTCGTCCGCGTCCGGTCAACTTGTCGCAGCGATGCGGCAGCGCCTTACCGGTCAAGCCGGCACCAATGCAGCGACACGCGCCGGCAAGCGCGCATCTAGGGCGCTCAGACGGGATTCCGATGGTGGCTGCGGCCGTCAACCGTCGCGCGTGCTTGCGAAGTTGCATCCGTCATCCCGCCTCACCGGCCACTGCCTGATTGCGCCAAGGGCGCCGCAACTGCAGGAGGCCGTGGCGAGCGGAAGGCGCTGCCGGCGCTCGCGAGCGTCGCGCTGCGACAGAGGCCATCGATTCCGGATTCGCCCAAGCTTCCGGCCGCTTCCGTGATGACAAACGCTTGCGGACGCGCTAGACTGCATTTGGGGTAGGGTCTCGGCGTAGGTGTGCGAGCCCGATTTGAATTAAGGAGGATTCATTCATGCACAGATTGCTACTGGTGGTCGGCGCGCTCTCGACTCTGCTGATTCCGATGGGATTCGGCCAGTCGAATCTGGCGACGCTGACCGGGACGGTGACGGACACGGACGGGGGCGTCATTCCCGGGGCCGACGTGACGGTCATCAACACGGGCACCGCGGTCTCTCGCGACCAGTCCACGAACGAAGTCGGGAGCTTCACGTTCCCGGCCCTGATTCCCGGCGACTATCAGCTGATCGTCACGTCGGACGGATTCCAGCAGCACGTCGAGCAGGGGATCATCCTCCGGACAGCCGACAACCGGCGGGTCGACGTGATGCTCCAGATCGGGCAAGTCACGGAGTCCGTCACCGTCGACGCCCAGATGGTGACGCTCAACACGGAAAACGGCATGATCAAGGGTGACGTGATCGTGCAGGAAGAGATTCAGGAACTGCCGCTGAACGGGCGCGACTTCACCGATCTGGCGTTCTTCGTGCCGGGCGTGGTGCCGAGAGGCAGCGCGCAGGGCTCGTTCGCGTCGATCAACGGGGCCCGCCCGACCAACACCAACTTCTACGTCGACGGCTTCGACAACCGCAACGTGCAGGGCGGCGCCGCGCAAGTGCGCCCCAATATCGACGCGCTGCAGGAATTCAAGATGGAGGTGTCGGGGTACTCGGCCGAGTACGGGCGCATGGCCGGGGGCATCCTCAACATGTCGCTGCGCTCGGGGACGAACGACCTGCACGGCAAGGTCAGCTACTTCCTCCGCAACGACGTGTTGGACGCCAGAGCGTTCTTCGAGGGAGAAAAGACCAAACTGAACCAGAATCAATTCTCGGCCACCGCTCACGGCCCGATCGTGAAGAACAAGACGTTCTTCATGCTGAGCTACGAGCTGCAGCGTCGCAACCAGGAGCAGACGCGCCTAGGCCGAGTCCCGACGGAGATGGAGCAGGCCGGCGACTTCAGCCGGACGATCAACTTGATCAACGTGGACAACTCGGTCGATACGACCGACCAAGCCGTGCTGGACGGCCTGCAGAACAGATTCCTTATCCGCGACCGCCTCGCCAAGGGAGGCTGCAACGCCAACCTAGTGCGACAAGGCCGGACGAATTCCTGCTTCCCCAACGACATCGTCCCGCCCAGCAGGCGCGACCCGATCGCCGCGCGACTGCTGCAGGAGTATCCGAACCCGAATCTCGGGCTGCGCCGCGACCTCCTGAACTATCGGGTTGTCGACAACGACAACGACAACTTCGACAGCATCCTCGTCAAGATTGACCAGCAGGTCGGGGGCAACAAGCTGGCGGGCCGCATGCAGTACCGTGCGTTCAACGGCGAGAATCCGTTCGGCGGCTCCAGCAACCTGCCGCAATTCGGCAACATAATCGACGACAACCGCTACTTGCTGGGCGCGGACTACACCCACATGTTCAATCCGACGACCATCCTGGAGGTCCGGATGGGGTTCAGCGGCAACGACGTTTTCCAGCGAGGCGCGTTCGCCGACACGAACATCGTAGAGGAACTTGGCCTGCATAACTTCATTTCCGAATCCGATCGCCAGAAGTATCCCGGAATCGACGACTTCCCGCGGGTACGCACCGACAATCACGTCACGATCGGAACGGCGGCGAACCAGCCCGTCATCACGGACGTGGGGGACACGCAGGCTAGCTTCAAGATGAACCACATCGTCGGCAGCCACACGATCAAGTACGGCTTCAACCTCAACTACGTCGTGTACGCCCGCCCCGGCGTCAACAACGCCCGGGGCGACTACCGCTTCCGCGGGAGGCGCACGAACAGCCCGGTCGCCGACTTGTACCTAGGCTGGCTTCACAACACCAACATCCGGCGCGGCGTCAACTCGCCTGACTGGCGACAGATCGCGTTAGGAGGATTCGTCAACGACGACTGGAAGGTCACGCCGAACCTGACGATGAACGTCGGCATGCGCTGGGAAGTCAATCGAATGCCGTGGGATGTCAACGACAAGATGGGCAGCTACAATCTCGAGCACAACAAGGTGGTGCTGGCGAGCGACCGGAACCTGCCCGATAATTTCGACGAACTGACCGCAAGCTACGACCTGGCCGGGCAGTTTCTCACGGCCTCGGAGCTGGGACTCTCCCGCTCGGTCATCAACACGGACTGGAACAACTTCACCCCGCGCCTCGGCATCGCCTACCGGCTCGGCAACAGGACCGTCATCCGCACGGGTTACGGGCTGTACATCGCGGGCACGATCCTGAATCCGTTCCGGAACAGCCTAGGGAACATATTCCCGTTCACGATCAACACGAACTATCCGGGAGTGAACAACAACCCGGACCTGATCTCGCTGCGGAACCCGACGGACGACGCCCGCCTCCGGGTGGGCGGCACGACCTCCGCGAGCGGCATCACGCAGGATCCGAGCCAGGCCTACCTGCAGTCCTGGAACTTCACGGTCGAGCGGGAACTGCCGGGCGGGACCAGCATCGAGGCCGACTACCGGGGCTCCAAGGGCACGTTCCTGCTCCGCAGGTACGACGCCAACCAGCCCGTCCGCAACTTGGAATCCTTCTTGGGAGAAGACGGCTTCGCGCGTCCCATTGCCGGCTGGAACGCGATCAACTTCTACAACACGGGCTCGAACTCCAACTACAACGCGGCCAACGTGTCGTGGCGCAAGCGGAGCAGAGCGGGCGTGTTCTGGCGCGTCAACTACTCGTTCTCGAAGTCGATCGACGATGGCTCGCGAACCAACGGCAGCGGCGCGACGGACTTCGCCAACGCGCTCGACTCCCGGAACCTGCGGCTCGAGCGCGGGCGCTCGACATGGGACAGGCGCCACGTGTTCACCATGGTCGGCTCCTACCGCCTGCCGTTCGGCAGAGAGCGGCGCTGGGGCGCGAACTGGGGGCGGGCCAGGAACGGCATCTTCGGCGGCTGGCAATTCTCGGGGACGCAGACATCGTATTCTGGTAGCCCGATCACCATCACCACGGCGAACACCTCGCTCAATCTCGGGGACTCGCAGCGCCCGCACCGCCTGAGCAACGGATTGCAGAGGGACGATTCGTCCCTAGGCGCGAAGCGCGGTTCGGACTACCCGTTCTTCCAGACCCAAGCGTTCGAGCGCGTGCCGGCCTGCTCGCCGGCCGAAGGCGACAACCCGCCAGTGTGCCCTGACGGTGCATTCGCCCACGGCAACTCCGGCCGGAACATCTTGGACGGACCCGGGCTGTTCTCGATGAATCTCGCGCTGTCGAAGAACTTCCGCCCGGGCTTCCGCGAGGGCATGCGCATCCAAGTGCGCATCGAGGCCTTCAACCTGCTCAACCGCACGAATTTCCAGGAAACGAACGAATTCCGCCAGTTCAACGGGGTCGGCGGCGGCTATTTCACCCGCGTCGGCAACATCGGACGAGGCGGCGGGCCGCGAATCTTCCAGTACGCGATCAACTTCTGGTTCTAGCGACCGACGGTCGGGGTTGCCAAGACCCCGACCGTTCTGCTTCGCACTAGTCGTTGGCGTACGGCCACTCCGATTCGGACGGGGTTGGCGCGATGCCTGTCGCTTCGACTCGAGCAGATTTCCCAAGTCTGCGGGGACAGCAGGAGAGGTGGTCCTAACAAGCGTCCGAGCGGATCAGGATATGCCTCCCTTGGCGTAGTTTGCGAATCGAATGCCGACCGAGCCATACAAGGCCCCGACCCGAGCGCGGGGATTGCCGCCCAGCGTCTAGCCGGTCAATCAGCTAGACGCTGGGCGGCCGGTCGACGCGATGGACTGAGAGGCGAACAGGGCTGAGCTTATCGCCCCGTTCCAACGTCCAAGAGAATTCGACTTGGTCGTGGGCACGAGCCACGACCCCGTCCTTGGGTAGCCCAGTCCGAATCTGGTCGACGCCTTGGGGCGGGTCCGCAACGAACCTGCACGGGAAGTGAGACGGTACGCAGTCCCGGACTTTCCGTTGTCGAGAGAGCGGGGCGAGTTCTGGATCTGCCGAAGGCCCTTACTTCCGGTTCGGGAATGTCTGGGAATTCCGAGTTGAATTCAAGTGAATGCCTCGCCTTTGCGCACATGACTTGGTCCTGAGGTGGCGTGGTCGCACGGCGGCCGTGGCGGCGCATCCGAGCCATCGCGGTGGGCGGTGACTCGTCCTGGGGTCACGCAATGTTGGGCTGCGAGCGACGGGAGAGAGGGTCTGCCTACCGCGGCGATGCCGACGGCAAGGGTTTCCGAGCCGGGAAGCCGGGCCGTCAATCGGGGCTGTCCCGATCTTGGCCGTCGCACCAAAGCATCCGGATGCACCCTCGGGGTGACGGCGGGAAGAAGCTCGCCTGCTTCCGTGACCGCGTCGAGGGGTACGCCTCACAGCGACGGAACGGGCCTGCCAAGATCTTGCCGCGCATCAAGGGCCTCGCGCCGCCGGCTCGCGCCTTGTCACCAGAGCGCAGGCCCCGTCCGCAAGGCCCGGGCCGGCGTCGCTGGAGTAGAGGCATTCGTGCGAGAGGGGCAGCAGCATTCCGCGAATGATGAGCCGGAGCACCTGCCGGAAGCTGTGAACGACGGCACCAATGATTCCCGGTCCGCTCTGGCCGACCGCAACGCGCTGCCCGCGCCCCTCGGTCCCGCCCGCTCTATTGCCGGCGTCGCCGCATCTTGCACCTGCCCCGTGATCGTCTCCCTTGTGGTATCGCAGGTAGACGTCTCGTCACGAGGGCCGTCGAGCGCGCCCGGCCGGACAGGGCACTCCCTATATCGCCCGAAGGGCGGGAACTCCGACTCTCGTTGCAGTCTCGTTCAAGGTTTCCAGCGTGCCGTCGGGAAGGGGAATTCCATGTCGTCGGCGCTCGGAGGCGGTTCGCTCTTCGGGTTCGCCGGGGACTAGGATCTCATCGAATCCAGGCGCCAGCCGACTGCTCTTGACGTAGCTGACTAGCGCTTCCACGTCGGCGAAGAACTCGGCACAGCCCCGCAGCCGCTCCACGTCGAGGACATGCATGAGAAAGCCGTTGCCGATACGCGAGGCGTCGGCGCGGCTGCAGCCGGCTCCGGAAATCGCCCCGGCCAAGATGTCGCTTGCGAGGCCCAGTCCGAAACCCTTATGCCCCGCCATCGGGAGCAACGCTCCCCGCGGGGGCCCGTAGAAGTCGGACGCCGCGGTCGCGGGACGCCCTTCGGAATCGATGATGCACCCCTTCGGCACCGGCTTGCCTTCGATCTGCATGTTGCGGATCTTGCCCTCGGCGATCTTGCAGGTGGAGATGTCCAAGACGATCGGAGGGGCATCGGGACGCGGCAGCGCGATCGCGATGGGGTTGGCGGACAGCCGGCGATCAATGCCGCCGAAGGGCGCGACCAAGCGGCCCGCGCCGTGGGTGTTGATGTACATGGTTGCCGCCAGCCCCCGGTCGGCAGCCATGCGCGGATAGTCCCCGAGCCGCCCGAGATGGGTGCAGTTGCGCCCCGCTACGGTGGCGGCGCCCGCGTCCCTGGCCTTGGAAATCGCGATCTCCATGGCGCGCCTTCCCTGGACCTGCCCGAACCCCCAGCCGCCGTCGACCACGGCGAACGCGGCCGCCTCGTCTACGACCGTGAGCTGCGCGCCCGGCACGAAGTCCCCGGACTCGATCCAGCGGACGTAGTACGGCAGGCGCATGACGCCGTGCGAGTCGTGCCCCGCCAGGTTGGCGTCGACCAGCGCGTCGGCAACGATGCGGGCTTCGCTCGCCGGAACGCCCGCAGCCGCGAAGACAAGGCCCCCGAAGCCGCGAAGTCGGTCGTGCGCGAAGGTCGGCATCAGCTTCGACAGGGTAGCAGGGACTCGGGCCGCCGGGACCGGCGGATCGACTTGCGCATGGCCTACCCTGCCGACGCAAGGCGGCAGCGGACTCGACCGACTCGGCGGCGGTCGCTGGCCTTGTCGCGGCACCGACGCGGTCCGGGCGAGGCATCGCGGCCGCTGCCGTCCCCTTGACGGCCCCATGCAGCTGCACTCGGGGATCGCCTCTTGGCGAGGCCTTCCTTCAAGACACGCGGACACGGAGCCCGAGCGCTCGGCCGCGTCTGCCGCTGGTCGCCAGGGCTCCCGGCGGCGCGCCCGCTAGTCCGACGGCTCGCGGCACTCGTAGCTCGACCTCTCGTTCGGATCGCCGCCCGTATACTCCGCACGCTCCGGATAGACGCAGAGCGGCCTCGTCTTGGTCGGCCCGCCGTCCTCGACCTTCGCGGCGCTCAGTTCCTCGGGCGCCTCGCCGTCCTCGACCCAGCGTTCCAGCGCCTCCAGCCACTCGACACGGGACGGACCGGGGCCGCCCCCGCAATGCAGGACGCCGGGCAGCAAGAAGAACCGGAAGTAGTCGCGCACGCCGGGATCGCGCCGTTCGGCTTCCTCGAAGTAGTTGATCGAGCCGAAGGCCGTCAGGGCGGGATCGGACCAGCCGTGCCAGAGCAGCAGCTTGCCGCCGGCTTCCTTCAAGCCCGACAGGTCCGTGCTCGTTGCGTCGAGGAAGCCGGCGAGGTGCGCCGAGTCGCGGCCGTAGTCGTCGAAATCGTACGTGGAGTAGTCGAAATCGGGATCTTGGAAGACCAAGTACTTGAAACCCTGCGTGGCGAAGCCGAATTGCGAGCTCGGCTCGCCGTAGCTTCGGACGAGCGATGGGCTGGGACCGGTGATCCAGCTCTGCCAGCCTCCCCTAGCCGCTTCGCCCCCGAACGGAAACCCGGGGAAGATCTGCCCCTCGAAGTTCCGCGGGCCGCCGTAGACCGCGGCGATAGCCTCGCGCTGCCGCATCGTGAGGCAGTGGTCGGCCGACTCGCCGTCCGCGCACAGGGGAAGGTCCGACAGCTTGAAGCCGCACTCGCGCGGATCGGTGAGAAAACCGTCCTCGAGCCCGTCGAGCGTGTCGCAACGGCGCAGGATCTCGGTCTCGAGAAGCTTCCGGTTCTGAGGCGTGACAACGGGCTCCGCGAGATTCTCGGGATCCGGGAAGATGCGCTGCATGTTGTAGGCGAACGCGGCCAGCACGCCGCTGAAATCGTGCGCCGGCGCGCCGGCGACGATTCCGTCGAAGTCCTCGGGGAAGCGCTGCGCCGACATCAGGGCCTGCCGCCCGCCGTTGGAGCAGCCGTAGAAGTAGGAATTCTCGGCCTCGCGCCCGTAGTACTCCCTCACGATGGCCTTGGCCGTCTCCGTGGTCCGATGCACGCCGAGATAGCCGTAGTTCACTAGGCGCTCGGGCTGGCCGTACGCCCAGTCCGCCCGGATCCCGGCACCCTGATGGCCGGTGTCCGTGGCTGCCACGGCGTAGCCCCGGTTGACCGAGAATCCGCCCTGCCTGCCGAGGCTGCCGGCGAATCCGCCTCCGCCCGCCATCAGGAACTTGCCGTTCCAATCGTCCGGGAGCAGGACCTCGAACCGTATCTCGCTGCCCACCACTCCGTTCACCTTGCAGTGCGGCACGATGGCCCGGGACGCGCGGTCCGGCACGCCCTCGCCCCCGGGACTCTCTCCGGATGAGATCGTGACCTCGTCGATCCGTATGTCCGGCAGGCGCAGGCCGGCCAGGTCCTCGCAGTCAAGCGCCCCTGCCGACGGCACTGCGGCGAGCGTCGCCAGTACCCCGACCGTGGGAAGAAGCCGCGTGGTCATCGAGACACCTCCTCGCTGGCAGCTCGCGCGAGGCACGAGCGGAGCCCCGGAAAGAGCGTACCAGAACTCCGCGCGGCGCGGCAGCGGAGCCAGCAGCGCGCGGAGTCGCTTGACAATACCGCCTGCATGCCCGAAGCTTACAGGCATGAATCGTCGAGAATGGCTGGCGGCCACGGCCGCTGCGCTGGCCGGTGCGACCCCCTTGGCGGCCCAGGGACGCAAGAGCGAGCGGGCGATCATCGACAGCATGCTGCCAAAGGACCTGCCCTTGGTCGACCGATACAGGCTTGCGCTCGAGGCCGGCTTCACCGCGATGGAGGTGCGCGCCGTCGCCGACGACGCCGAGGCGCGGCGCATCAACGACGCGGCTCAGAAGGCCGGACTGCGGATTCACTCCGTGATGAACCAATCCCACTGGCGGCACCCGCTGTCGAGCCCGGACGCAACGGAGGTCGCCGCCTGCGTGGACGGCATTCACGCCTCCCTGCGCCAGGCCGAGCTCTACGGTGCCAACGCCGTGCTACTCGTGCCGGCGGTCGTGCGCTCCGACACCACCTACGAGCAGGCCTGGGAGCGGTCCCAGCGCGAGATCCGCAAGCTGATTCCCGCCGCCGAGCGGCACGACGTGATGATCGCCGTGGAAGAAGTCTGGAATAAGTTCCTCCTAACCGCGCGCGACTTCCGGCAGTTCGTCGACGAGCTCAACCACCCCTTGGTCCAGGCGTACTTCGACGTGGGAAACGTGGTTCACTACGCTGTGCCGGAGCACTGGATTCGCGAGCTCGGCAGTCGCATCGTCAAGGTCCACATCAAGGACTACACGCGCAACGGCGGGTTCGTGAACCTCGGCGAGGGCGACGTGGACTGGCCCGCCGTGAGGGAGGCGTTCGACGCGATCGGCTATACTGCCGAGATGACCGTCGAGCGGCAAGGCGGCGACCGGGACTACATCGTCGATCTCGGGCAGCGGATGGACCGACTGCTAGGTCTCAACGGTGCAGCGGCCGCATAGTCGGAGGGAAATCAAGCGTGAACTGGCCTAAAGCAACCCACGCAGTCCTGCGCATCATCACGGGCTTCCTATTCGTCCCGCACGGAATTCAAAAGCTGTTCGGACTGGGGGACAAGGGCCCCCGGGAAGACCCTCTGGCGCTGATCGCCGGAACGATCGAGCTGGCGGGAGGCTTGCTCGTCCTCGTGGGCTTCCAGACGCGCTGGGTGGCGTTCCTCTGCTCCGGCCTGATGGCGGCAGCGTACTTCATCGGGCATGCCCAGGGCGGCTTCCTGCCCCTTCTCAACCGAGGGGAGCTCGCCGTGCTCTACTGCTTCGTGTTTCTCTTCTTCTGGGCCAACGGCTCCGGCACTTGGTCGGTCGACGAGTGCCTCGCCAGCCGTCGCAAGTCATGAGGTCGCGATCGGGAAGCGCTCGCTGACGAACGCGAGCGCCTCGTCGCGGCCGGCCAGCTGGCCGTCCATGTGGCGCTCTTCCACCGTGGTGAGAATCGTCCCGAACAGGGGTCCCGGCTCGTACCCGGCCGCCACTAGGTCGCGGCCCGTCAGCAGCCTCTCCACCGGAGCCTCGTTCGCGAACTGCTCGACCTTCTCCTTGGCGAACGCGTAGTTGTCCAGCTTGCTGTGGCTTCCCAGGCAGTCGGCACGGTGCAGCTCGACGTGCTCCTCGACGTGCGGTTGGCTCAGAAAGCGCCGCAGCCGGCCCGGTCGCATCTGCCGCAGAGCCATGAACTTCATGTGGTCGCGGACGAGCGCGACCACGCGGTCGGCGTCAGCGTTGGAGAAGCGCAGGCGGGCGCAAATGCCGCGGGCAATGTCCGCGCCCCGCTCGACGTGCCCGTGAAAGCGGATGCGGTCCATCACGCGGAACGTCTCCGGCTTGCCGACGTCGTGCAGCAGGGCGCCCCAAGCGAGCGGCGCAGACGGCTCCCGCAGGCAGTCGAGCACGAGCATGGTGTGAACCCACACGTCGCCTTCGGGGTGGAACTCAGGCGGCTGCCGGACGCCCCGCATGGCGGACACCTCGGGCAGCAAGCGCTGCAGCAGGCCCGTCTCGTGCAGGAGCTCCAACCCCCGGCTCGCGCCGCCCTCCGTAAGTATCCGGCTCAGCTCGTCGCGCACTCGCTCCGGCGCGACCGCGTCGATGCCGGGCGCGCTCCTGCGGATCGCTTCCAGGGTGCCGGGCTCGACCGCGAAGCCCAGGCTCGCGGCGAAGCGCACGGCCCGCAGCATCCGCAGGCGGTCCTCGCGAAACCGCGCGAGCGGGTCGCCGACCGCCCGGATGAGCCTCCGGCGGAGGTCCTCCTCGCCCCCGACGAAGTCGAGGCGGGTGCCGCCGATAGGATCTTGCAGGATCGCGTTGACCGTGAAGTCCCTTCGCCGGACATCGACGGCCGGATCGTCGGTGAAGGTGACGCTATCCGGCCGCCGACCGTCGCTGTAGCCGGCCTCGCGCCGGAAGGTCGCGACCTCCGTCAGTCCCTCGGCGTCCCGCACTGCCACCACGCCGAACCTCGCTCCGAGGCGGCGCGCGCGAGGGAAGATCGCCAAGACCTGCTCGGGGCGCGCGCTGGTCGCTACGTCCCGTTCCCTGACCGCGCCCCGGCCGAGCAGTCCGTCGCGCACGCACCCGCCCACCCAGTAGGCGCGATGGCCGTGCCGGCGGAGAGCCCGGATGACCTGCAGGGACATGCTTCCGACTCCTGCCGGCGCCCGCGCCGGAGCGGGCGCGCCTAGAGCTTCGGCCGGTACCCGGCCCGAGTCCGCACCACGAGGCGGCGCTGCTGGGGCGCGTTCAGCTCGACGTTGATGCTGCGCCAGCCGCGGTTGGGGTTGGGCTGGGGGTAGTAGGTCACCGTGTACGAGCTCGCGAGCTCCTCGCGGATCTCGACAAACGCCTCGGACTGGCGCTGCCAGGTCTTGGCGAAGTACGCCTTGCCCCCGGTGCGCTCCGTGATTCGCCGGAAGGCGTTGCTCGAGATCGGGTCGCGATTGAGCTCCCGCGTGCTAATGACGTAGATCGGGACCCCCTCGTCCTCGGCGATGGCACCGACGTCGTCCGGAGAGACCGCGCTGGCGTTGTCCGGGCCGTTCGAGAACACGATGATCACCTTGCGGCCCGAGACCTTGGCCGCGTCCCGCAGTGTCAGCAGGAGGCAGTTGTAGAGGGCGGTCTCGTCGCCGGCCACCGAGCGGCGCAGCCCGCGCAGGGCGTCGTCTTGCTCCGGCGAGAGAGAGGCGTGACGGGTGAGGTTGCGGCTGAAGGAGTAGACCGCGACCGAATCGGCCCCGTCCAGGCCGCGGATGAAGTCCGCGATCGCGTCCTCGGCGTAGACCAGGCTCCGGTACATGAAGTTGCTCGTGTCGAAGAGCACGAACACGTTCGTCCCGACCAGCTGGCCTGCGACGGCCTCCGGCAACGTCAGCTGCGCGTCCCGCTCGGGCGACCCCGCCACGGGGCGCAGGCCCGTTCGAACCACCCTCCGAGGCGCGGCGTTGCCCTCGCCGAACGAAGCGATCGCCTGCTCGATGCCGTCCTCGGTGATCCGGAAGTCGTCCGGCTTGAGATCCCGGATGTAGCGCCCGCGCTGGTCGGTGACGGCGATGTTGAGCATGACGAGGTCGACCTCGACCTCGAACAGCGCGCCCGGACCGTCGGCCAAGGCGGGGCCTCCGGGCACCTGCCCGTAGGCCGCCAAGGCGACGGCGCAAAGCGCCGCGGCGGCCCGCGCGCCCGGCCTGATGCGCTCGGCTCCCTTGCGTTGCACCGGCACGACTCCTTCCATGCTCTCAGTATCGCCCCGCGCCGGCCGGATCCCCGATCAGCCTCCGGAAGCGCCCGGCCCGCCGGATTTCGCGACCGCGCCGGGCCCCGCCGGGCCCAGCTGCTCGCGCACCTGGTCGGCGATCATGCGCAGCGACCGCCACAGCGCCGGCCAGTCGTCGAGATGCGTGGCGAAGATCCGCTCGAGCGTGCGCTGCGTCCACTCGGGCACCAGGAGGTTCATGCGCACCGGCTCGATGTGGAGCTCGTCGGACAGGGCGGCCCAGAACAGGTTGTTGGACTCCCAGCTCTCGGCGAGAATCCGACTCGAGTATCCCATCAGCGTCGGGAACAGGGGCACGTGCAGCAGCTCGAGCCGATAGGAGTGCGCGAGGCGCGGGTGAGGGACTCCGAAGAGGCCGGCTACGCGGGCCTCGGAGAAGCGCTCCGGGTCGCGGTTCTCGAGATCGCGGATGGCCGCGATGTAGGGCTCGCCGATCTCGTCCAAGGCGCCCCCCCCGGCGTCGCGCAGACGGTGGGCGAGGTCGAAGAGCTCGGCCGGCGTGACGATGTCCAGCCCGTCCCGCACCTGGCCGCGCGCGAAGAGGTCGCGCATCCGCCACACCCGCGAGGGCTCCATGCGGCGCAGCAGCGGAGCGACCGCGGCGTCGCGCACCGCCGGGTCGAGCGCGGACTGCGCCAGCACGGACCCGGCCATCCGCAGGTGCATGCCGACGTAGTGCAGGTCGGCGGGCTGGGTGCCCCACCAGCGCGGCAGCGTCGCGCCGAGCAGCATCTGCGGGGCGAGGTCCTGCCAGATCAGGGCCTGCCGCTGCGTCGGGATCAGGAAGTTCTGCTCGGCGGAAGCGAGCTCGTACGGCAGCGACATCAGGGAGCCCACGAGGCGCCCGCCGCCGCTGCTGGGCCAGCCCGTGGACTGCATGCGCGTGCGGTTCCAGCTGAAGCGACCTTCCGGCCCCAGGAAGTCGTGGCTGCGGACGAACAGCGGGTTGGCGCGGATGAGCTCCGCTCCGGGCGGCGAGTAGAGCGCGTAGAGAATGCCGACCAGGGAATCCCTAAGCATCGGGGCCAGTTCCCCGCGGATCGACAGGAGCCGATTCGGATTGCCCTGGGCGCGGTCGACGGCGCGCCGCAGGTTCAGTGTGCGCTGCCTCTGGATGTGGCGTTCCACCCAGTGTCCGCGGGCCATGGCGTTCGACTCCTCGACGGACAGCAGCGAGCGCGGCAGGCGGATTTCCGAGATGCTCTCCGACAGGCGGTTCGCCATCGCGACGTTAAACGCCTCGCCGCGGGAGACGCGCTCGAGGTGGTCCGCCAAGTCGAACAGCGTCTTCAACGGCACCAAGCGCTGCAACGTCAGCAGCTGGTTGATGCGCGCGAGAATCTCCTGGCGCGCCTGCTCCTCGCCGGGCCCGGCCCGGCCGACGAGCAGATCCAGCAAGGCATCCTGGGGAGCGTCGCCCGGGTCGCGCCCGGCGGCCTGGAGCAGCGCCAGCACGCCGTCGCGGCCCGCTTCGAACACGGCCTGCTGGTCGCCGCTGCTGTTCGCCGCGTTGAGCAGCGCCAGCATCGACGAGTCGGCCCGCGCGTCCGGGATGGCGCCGTTGCGACGCAGCACCTGCCAGATGCCGAGCTGCGCCTGGAGAATGCCGGTCGCGTCGGCGCGCCGCAGGGCGTTGCCGATGCGGTCCAGGCGCGCCATCGTGTCGAGATGGGCCGCCATCACGCTCGCGGAAATGTCCGGGGAATCGTTGTACAGCGCGAACTGCTCGCCGTGGACGGGGTAGGCCCGGATCAGGCGCTCGACCGTGTCCGCGGAGAGGGGCGTGGCCCGGTGACGCTCGATGTCCGAGACCGCCAGGAAGATGCGCAGCGGCTCGTTCTCGATGGCCTTGCGGCACAGCGCGAACATCGCCTCGATCACATCGTCGGCCTCCTTCCAGCCGACGGCGGACTTGGTCAGCCTGCCGTCGTACTTCCCGTGCGGGTGCTCGACGAACAGATCCCGCCAGGGCGCCACGCCGCCGGGGATGCGCGGCTGGCCGTCGCGGTCGAAGTCGAGCCGCGCCGAGAGCAGCAGCAGGTCCGCGCTGGCCCGGAAGATCGGTCGCGCCGGGCCGGGGCTGGTGACCTTCCCCCGCACGGCGCTGTAGAAGCGCTCGATGCGCGAGGGCTCAAGGAAGTAGGCGCGGGCCCGTTCCCCCTGCACGCGCGCCAGGGAGTCGTAGAACGCCGCCAGCCAGCCGTCGTCGAGCTCGATCAGCCGCTGGAAGAAGCGTCCGCCCTGCCCGATCTTGGTGCCGGTCAGCCGCTCCCACGCCGGCGCGGCCCGCGCGCCCCCGGGAACCACGGCCCGGCCGTCCCGAACCTCGAACATCGCCCCGAAGAAGTCGAGCACGGGGGCGTAGTCCCGCAGGCGCTCGACGGGCACCGTTTCGCGCAACGCAATCGCCGTGGGCCGGTGCAGGTTGTACATCGCCACGTACAGGCGGCCCAGCGCGGGGGAGTCGATGAATGTGTCGAGGAAGGTGCCGCCGGAGCCCTTGGCCGCACCGAGCCAGTAGTCGCGCCCGAACAGCACGGGCAGCCGGGTCGGGCCGAAGCGGTAGCGGAATTCCTCGCCGCGCCGGAAGGCAAGCTCGAGGTCGGCCAGCGGGAAGGCGGAATCGATCGCGAGAAAGGCGCGCGACGGGTTGACCGTCTCCAAGACCGCCTCCGGGCCGCATTCGCCGCGCAGCCGGTAGCCGATGATCTTGAGCAGCTGCGCGGTCTCGGCCGACTCGCAGACCGGGACGTCGATCGAGTGGTCGGGACCGGCGAACGCCGCAAGTTCGCGGGCTTGGGTCAGGTACTGCTTCAGCAGCTTGAGATACTCGGTGGGCTCCAGAGCACCGCTGCCGCGCGACGCGTGGTAGCCGCCGGTGAAGATCGTGCGGCCGAGAGACGCGAGCGTCTCGTCGATATGCATGTCGGTGGACAGCGCCGCCATGCGACGGAACGAGTTGAGAGTGCCGGGCACGGCCACGGATTCGCCGGCAGGGGCCGGCCCGGAGGAGCCGTCCGGGCCGCCGACGCCCGCCTGGCGCAGCGCTTGAATCGCTTCCCTCGCGGCGTCCTCGCGGCCGTGCGCGAGAGCTGCCACGGCCAGCCGGCGCCGGAGCCTCCGGGCAAGGTCGGCGTCCGAGGAGCCGACCGCGTCCAGCGCCGCGGCATAGGCTTCCACGGCAGCCGGGTCGCCGTACCGTTCGAGGAAGCTGGCGCGGGCGACCAGCGCATCCACGCCTGCCGGCGAGGCTGCCGCGAGGTCTTCAAGCACCTGCCGCGCGGCCCGGGGATCGCCGGAGCGCTCGAGTTCGCGCGCCTCCTCGACCGTCGCCCGCAGCGGCGGAGCGGCGGGGATCGCGATTCCCGCCGCGATACCGAGGGCTAGGACTGCCGTTCGACTCGTCATGCTGCCTTCCGCATGAATTGTACACAGGCGGGCTGCCCGGCGGGGCGTCCGGCGCGCCGGGCGGCCCTAGGTCGGCGCATTCGGCTTCGGCCCGAGCGTCACCGGGCCGCGCCGACGGCATCGCGCCGGTCGCTCCCGGCACCGCGGGCGAGATCCCGCAAGAGGTCCCACAGCCGCCGCACGTGCCCTTCAGTGGTGCGGACGTGGCCGATCGCAACGCGGATCGCGTACCGCCCCGAGAGCCTGGCATGCGAGAGGAAGAACTCGCCGCTCGCGTTGACCGCGCGGAGAAGTCCCTCGCTGGCCTCGTCGGCCTCGGCCTCGCTCGCGCCCGCGGGCCGGTGCCGGATGCAGACGAGGGAGAAATGCACGGGCGCGAGCAGCTCGAAGTCCAGCGAAGCCTCGACCCAGCCGGCCAGCAGGCGCGCGATGCGGATATGCTCCCGAAGCGTAGCGGCCAGACGGTCCGCTCCGAACGCCCGTAGCACGTACCACAGCTTCAGCGCGCGGAAGCGCCTGCCGAGCGGGACGGCGTACTCCATGAAATTCACCGCCCTGGGGTGGTCCTGGCTGCGCAGGTACTCCGGGACGAGTGACAGAGCGTTCCGGAAGTCCTCGGGGCGCGCGGTGTAGAGCGCCGAGATGTCCATCGGCACGAACAGCCACTTGTGCGGGTTCACGACGAACGAGTCGGCGCGATCGCAGCCGGCGAAATGCCGACGCTGCTCGTCAAGCATGGCGGACGCGCCGGCGTAGGCAGCGTCCACGTGGAGCCACAGCGAGCGCTCGGCGGCGACCTCCGCGATCTCCTTGACGGGATCCACCGCGGCCGAGGGCGTCGTGCCGACGGTGGCCACGACGGCGACGGGTGCGAAGCCCTGCCGGATGTCCGCGGCCACGGCATCGCGCAGCACTTGAGGCCGCATGGCGTACCGGCCGTCGGAGGGGATCTTGCGGCAGGAATCCCCGCCTCGCCCGAGAGCCAGCATGGCCTTCTCGACGGACGAGTGCGCCTGGTCGGAGGCGTAGATCACGATCCGGTTCAAGTCGAGCCTTGTTCCGGCGTCGCGCGCCGCGCGAGCGGCGCGCTCCCGCGCGGCGACAATCGCGTGGAAGCTGGCCGTCGAGGCAGTGTCGTGAATGACCCCGAACCAGTCGCCCGGCAGGCCGAGCAAGCGGCCCAGCCAGCGCAGCGTCACCTGCTCCAGCTCCGCCGAGGCGGGGGAGGAGCGCCAGAGGAGTCCGACATTGGTCAGCGCGGCGGAGAGCGCCTCGGCCAAGATCCCCGGAGAGGATCCGCCGGCCGCGAAGTAGGCCATGAAGCCGGGATGGTTCCAGTGGACGACGTGCGGCAGGATGTCGCGCTCGAACTCGGCGAGCAGCTCGGCTGGCGGCGCGCCCTCCGCGGGGGCGTCGTGCGGCAGCTTGTCGACGAGCTCGCCGGGGCCGACGGATGGCACAACGGGGGCGCGGTCGGCACTTCCGAGGTAGCCGGCGATCCAATCGACCATCTCGCGGCCCGCGAGACCGAATTCCTCGGCGGCGAAGTCGCCCGAGATGGCACGGCCGACGGAGTAACCGCGCCGCGGTGCAATCGCGTCTCTCATAGGCAGGGGGCAGGTCTCGGACGCGGCGACCTTAGCAGCGACGCGAGCGCCTCGCGGGCGCGACGGGTTGCCGCAAGCCCTGCCGCTGCGATACTGTATCCTTACTGTTAGCGTAAGGGCTCTGATCGAAAGGAAACCGCTGTCATGCCAAGGAACACGATTCGCTGCTGCGTCCTCGGGACGCTGATCCTGACCGTGCTGGCCACGGGCGCTTGGGCGCAGACCGGCGCCGTGCGCGGGAAGGTGATCGACGAGAACGGCCAAGGCCTGCGCGACGCCATGGTCTTCATCGAGCGCGTGGGCGTGCGCGGCAACTACAAGGTCAAGACGAACAAGCGGGGCAACTTCTTCCACGCGGGCCTGCCCCTCGGGCAGTACATGGTGCGCCTCGAGATCGACGGCAAGCAGGTCTACAGCATCAACGGCTATCAGGTCAAGCTGGGCGAGGAGAAGCCGCTCAACTTCGACTTGGGGGAGATCCGCAGGGAGAGCCAGGCCGCAAGCTCCGGCGCCGGGCCGTCCAAGGATCAGCTGGCGGCGATGAGCGAGGCCCAGCGCAAGCAGTACGAGCAGCAACTGAAGGCCCGCCAGCAGCAGATCAGCAAGAACAAGAAGCTGAACGACGCCTTCAACGCCGGCATGGAGGCCAAGCGCCTCAAGGACTACCAGGTGGCCGTGCAGCACTTCCGCGCGGCGGCGGAGATCGATGCCGAGCAGGATGTGATCTGGGGCAACATGGCGGAGGCGCTGGCCGGGCTGGTGTCAACCAAGACCGGCGCGGAGCGCGACCAAGTGGGCGAGGAGGCGATCAAGGCCTACCGGCAGGCCATCGCGTTGAAGCCCGACCCGGCCTACCACAACAACCTAGGCCTCCTGCTGGTCCGACTGGAGCGCATCGAGGAGGGATCGGCGGAGCTGGAGACGGCCGCGCAGCTCGCCCCGGAGAACGCCGGAACCTACTACTTCAACCTAGGCGCCGTGATGGTGAACACGGGCAACACCGACGGCGCGATCAGCGCCTTCACGAAGGCCACGGAAGTCCAACCGGACTTCGCCAACGCCTACTACCAGCTCGCCACCGCGCTGGTCGGCACGGCGACGATGCAGGAGGACGGATCAGTGATTCCGGCGCCCGGCACGGTCGAAGCGTATCAGAAATACATAGATCTGGAGCCCCAGGGGCCGTATGCTGGCAGCGCCCAAGCGATGGTGCAGAGCCTGAGCGGCAAACTCGAGACGACCTTCGAGCAGCCGAAGAAGCGTCGGAAGCGGAACTAGCGGCCTGACGGTCCGAGCCGCGCGGGCCCGCGGAGGCTGGGAGGTCGAGGAGCGGTGTTGCGAAACGTACTGCTACTGATAGTCGGCGTCATCGGATTGGCGATCGTGCGCAACATCATTCGCGAGATCGGCAAGGTCGTCACCCGCTCGATGGGGATCAACCAGCCTTCCCAGCGCAAGGGCGAGAAGGTCGACCCGCCGGGCAACAGAAAGCTCGTGCGGGACCCCCACACCGGAACGTACGTGGACCCGACGCACGCGGTTCGCGCCAGGGTGCGGGGCACAATCCATTACTTCGAGTCGGAGGCCAGCCGCGACGCTTTCGTGAAAGCTCGGGCGAGCGCCTGAGCCGACTCATCCCGCAAGGCCCCGACGCGCATGGCGTTGCGCCCCGGGCGAGAGACCCTCTTCCCGTTGGGTGGCATGCTCGCCAGATCGCGCCGGGGCCGCGAGCGGGCCGACGAGTTCAGGACACCTGGGCGGATCCCCCGTCTAAACCGCCACGCTAGGCAGCTGAGCGAGAGGCCGGCACGCAAGTATCGGAACGTCCGCGCGGCAGGTGGCCACTCTGGAGCCGACGCGCTCCGTCCACTGGCGGTGAATCAGCGTGCAAGTCGGACAGGACAATCGACGGCGCCCAAGTCGCCCGGTGCCTTCCGCGAGGGTCCCGATTCCCGGGGTGCCAACCGATCCGCGACGCACGGGCGGAGCGCCCGCAGCTGCCCTCGCCGGGCTGGCCTGATTCTGTCCGGGCCTGCGAGTCGGGGAATTCGTCCTGCACGCTCTCCGGCAGGCTTGCCGAGCAGGATTCTCGCCACCGGCGGGCGGGACTCTCGTTTGGCGGGTCAGTCCATCAGCATCCCGCCATTGACCTCGATCGACTCGCCGACGATGTGCGAAGCCGCCTCGCTGGCCAGAAAGGCGATCACCCTCGCCACTTCGTCCGGATTCCCCGCCCTGCCCTGCGGAATCTGAGAAACCATGTCCCGCATGCGCTCGGCACTCGAGAATCTCTCGTGGAACGGAGTCAGGATCACGCCGGGATTGACCGCGTTGACGCGGATCCCGTCCGCGACAAGTTCCTTCGCCAAGCCCTTGGTCATCCCCGAGACGGCCGCCTTCGCGGTGGCGTAGAGGATGGCACCCGGACCGCCGCCGTTGTGACCCGCGATCGACCCCAGGTTGATGACCGATCCGGAGCCGCGTCTCCGCATGTGGGCGGCCGCGGCCTGGGTTACCCACAGCACGCTGGCCAGATTCAGGTCCATGACCGCACCCCAGAACCCCTCGTCGATCTCCGCGAGGAGGCGGCGTCCGAGCAGCGATCCCGCGTTGTTCACCAGGACGTCGATTCTGCCGAAGTGCCCGAGCACCTCGTCTACTAGCCGGCGGCACTGGCCGGCGTCGGACAGGTCGGCGCGGAAGAGGGAGGCGACACCGCCGGCCGCGCGAATCGATTCGGCCACGGCCGTGGCCTCCCGCTCGCTCGAGTGGAAATGCACGGCGACGGCCGAGCCGCCTCGAGCCAGCTCGCGGGCCGTGGCGGCGCCGATGCCGAGAGAGGCACCGGTGACCAAGGCCGCGCGCGAAGGCGAGGGACGACTCATACAGAACCAGTGTAGCGAGGCGCGCGACAGTCCTAGCCGCCGGATCTGGCGATGACGGACTCCTGCGGACGGCCTCCCTGCCCCAGCGGGGCAGCGTGCGATGATGGACCGTTGCGACGCCCCGTGCCCCGGAGGGGCGGCAGCGGCGCCCGGAAGCCCCCGATGAGCAAACCGAAGACCTATCCGAACTACATCGACGGCGAGTGGGTCACGTCCGACCGCACGTTCGCCAATCTCAACCCCGCCAACACCGACGATTGTGTCGGGATCTTCTGCAAGGCCAGTCAAGCAGATGTCAATGTCGCGGCCCAGGGAGCCCAGGACGCGTTTCGCGCCTGGTCGGCGCTCACGGGTCCGGCCCGCGGAGCCTACCTGTACAGGGTCGCCGACATCCTGGAGCGCAATCTCGACAGCCTCGCGCGCGAGATGACGCGAGAGGAGGGCAAGACCCTCCCCGAGGCCAAAGGCGAGACGATGCGGTCGATCAACATCTTCCGCTACTTCGGCGGCGAGGGTTCGAGGATCCCGGGCATCCAAGTGCCTTCCGAGCGCAACCGGGTCTTCATGTACGCAGTGCGTAGGCCGCTAGGCGTGGTCTCCCAGATCAACCCGTGGAACTTCCCCAGCGCGATCCCCGCGTGGAAGCTGGCACCCGCTCTAGTCGCCGGGAACACCGTGCTGGTCAAGCCGGCCACGGCCGCACCTCTTTGCGCTTGGCGCCTAGCCGAGGCGTGCCACGAGGCAGGGATACCCAGGGGGGTGGTGAACCTAATTTGCGGGTCGGGGGGAGAAGTCGGAGACGCGATGGTGCATGCCGAACCGGTTAAGGCAGTCTCGTTCACGGGTTCCGTTCCGGTGGGCAAAGTCTTGCACGCACAGGCATCCGCCCGCCGGATCCGGATCCAGCTCGAGATGGGAGGGAAGAACCCCACGATCGTGTTGGCCGACGCCGACATGGACAAGGCCGTCGGCAACACGATCAACGCCGCGATGTTCTCGACGGGCCAGAAATGCACGGCGACCAGCCGAGTAATCGTCGAGGACGCGATCCACGACGAGTTTCTCGAGCGGGTCGTCAGGTCCGCGAGGGCGCTGCGCGTGGGCGACGGACTGCGGCCCGACGTGCAGGTGGGGCCGGCGATCGACCAGGACCAGCTCGACACGAACGACAGGTACTGCCGCGTGGCGGAGAGCGAGGGCGCGCGACTCGAGTGCGGGGGGCACGTCCTGAGCGAAGGCGAGCACGCCAAGGGCTTCTTCTTCCAGCCGACGGTGTTCAGCGACGTGACCGAGAAGATGCGGATCGCGCAGGAAGAGGTGTTCGGACCAGTCCTTTGCGTTATGCGGGCCACGGACTTCGATGACTGCATGCGCATCGCGAACAACACGGAGTTCGGCCTCTCGGCCTCGATCCAGACCCGCGACGTGTCCCGGATCTTCGAGTACGTCAACCGCATCGAAGCGGGCCTGATCACCGTGAACCTGCCGAGTGCGGGTGTGGAATACCAGCTGCCGTTCGGAGGGTCTAAGGAGTCCAGCTTCGGACCCAAGGAGCAAGGGCCGGTCGCCCTAGACTTCTACACAGACTACAAGACCGTCTATCTCGGCTACTGACTGGAGAGCTTGCAGCGACTCCCGCAGGCGCAAGCGGACCGACCGGCGGCTAGGCCGGGCCGCGCCCTCGCGGGCCTTGATTCCTCGGTTTCTATCGGAATCGAGAGCGCACCGCCACGCGGCTCATTCCGGCGGCGCCGGGGCGGGCAGCCGCACCGCGGTACCGGTTTCTCCCGTGCCTTGTACAATCAGGTGGGGTGCCGAGCCGACGTTCCGAAGGACCGCCGGGAGTCATTTCGCAGATCGGCATCAGAAGGCGCAGGGCGCGTAGCTCAGTTGGTTAGAGCGCCCGCTTCACACGCGGGAGGTCCCCGGTTCGAGTCCGGGCGTGCCCACCATCCCAGTCCGCCCTGTCGTCATCGACCCTGATGCCTAGCCGAGAGGCTCGCTCCTCCGCGCCAGCCGTCGCAGCGGAGCGATTCCAAGCTCGGACTGACCCGACAACGGGCGAGTCTCGCCTGCTGCTGACCTCTCCGAGCAAGCCCGGTTGGCGCGTGACGACGGTGCCGGGCGCTCGTGCATCGGCCTCAATGGTCCCTCGCCCCTCCCGTGGCTTCCGTCGCGGACTGCCAGCCCGCCAGGGCCTCGTGGCCTCGGTCACGGCCCCACGGCTTGGAAGGAAGCGCATGGACACGTCCGCGCGCACGGCGGTAGGAATCCTCGGCTCGGGCATCGGGTACACTGACTGCCAGCCAGGCCGAACCTGCTGACACTGGCGGCCGGACCGGCAATCGCATCGGACCGACATGGCCGGGTGCATGCTCCGGCAATCGCGGGACGGGACTGCGCAGACGCTTCCTTGGGATCCAGTCGCTTCCACCCCATGCAATGCACGTGTAGAGCAAGATCGCTGGCGGCCGGAGGGCTTCTGGCAGCCCTCGCCCTGACTTGTCCGCTAGTCGCCCAGCAACCTAGGAACATCGTTCTCATCCTCGCTGACGATCTCGGCTACGGCGACCTGAGCGCCTACGGCGCAACCGCCTACGAGACCCCCAACATCGATCGCTTGGCCAACGAGGGCCGGCTCTTCACCGACGCGCACTCGCCGCATCCGGTCTGCACGCCCACGCGCTACGGATTAATGACGGGTCGGTACAGCTGGCGGACCTGGGCGGGAACGGCAAACGTCTGGTCCGACGATCCCCTGCTGATCGAGGAGGGCCGGTACACGCTCCCGATGCTGCTGAAGGACGCAGGCTACAAGACCGGAATGGTCGGAAAGTGGCACCTCGGCTACGGGCGGCCCGGAGGGGAGAACTGGACGGACGCAGGCGTCGACTACAACGGGAAGATCGCGCCCGGCCCGCTCGAAGTCGGCTTCGACTACTACTTCGGAATCCCGCACGTAGGGCAGCAGCCCCACGTTTTCATCGAGAATCACCGCGTGGCCGGCCTCACGAAGGAGTCTCCGTTGCGACTCCACCGGGATGACCGCTGGACGGCGAAGGCATCCTACCTGGAACGCCTCGGGTTCCCTCCGAGGCACTATTTCACCGGCGGGCTCGGAGCGCTCTACGACCACAGGGAGCTCGCCCTCCAGCTGACCGAGAAGGCTGTGGCTTGGATGCGAGAGAATTCCGGCGAGCCGTTCTTTCTGTACTTCGCGCACCGCAACACGCACGGCCCGGTGATTCCCAACGAGCGCTTCCGCGACAAGAGCGGCATCGGGCCCTATGGCGACTTCGTGCTCGAGCTCGACTGGTCGGTGGGCCAAGTCCTCAACGCGATCGACGGGCTCGGAAGCGGAGACGAGACGCTGGTGGTGTTCTCGAGCGACAACGGCGCCGTGCATAGGAATCTCCCCTCTCACCGCGTCAACGGCCCGCTGCGAGGCCAGAAGACCGAGGCGTACGAGGGCGGGCAGCGAGTTCCGCTGCTGGCCCGCTGGCCCGGCCGCATCGAGCCTGGCTCCCGGTCCGACTCCCTCGTGGCGCTGACGGACATGCTGGCGACGCTTGCGGAATTGCTGGGCGAGTCCCTGCCGGAAGGCGCCGGGCCCGACAGCTACAGTTTTCTCGGCGCGCTCCTAGGCCGGAGCCAGTCGACACCGGTTCGGGCCTCGCTAGTCCACAACGGGTACTTTGGCGGCTACGGCATCCGGGAGGGGGACTGGAAGCTCCTCATGTTCCAAGGAGGCGGCGGGCGGTCCGTGAGCGGGGGGATCTGGCACCCGTTCCAGTACGACCGGACTATCCCGAACGGACAGTTGTACAACCTGATAGACGATCCAAGCGAAGCGCGCAACTTGTACCTTGACGAACCCGAGCGCGTCGAGCGAATGACGCAGCTGCTCAAGAGGATCCGCCGAGCGGGCGGCAGCCGTTAGCTCCTGTCGCTGCCAAGTTGGCGAAAACGGAAAGCCTCACTGGCGCCTAGCCGGATTCGCTCCGACTGTAACAAGCGAGTGCGACTCGGGTACATCTTCCTTGCACATTTGGCCCGCACCTGACCCGCTGCCGGCGTACAGAGCAGCCTCGAATTCAACGCTCCGGCCCGATCCCGACAACGCCTCTGGTCGCAGCGAGATCTACCGCCGCCATGCTGGCCAGCTCTAGGAGAGACCGTCAAGCACATCACCGGCGGTGGGATGACTGGAGCGGAACAGCGAGGCCGTCGGCGGAATCTGGCACCGGGGACAGGAGCATGACCCAGATTTCGAGTAGATCCGCGCCGAGATCCGCGAAGCCGACGGCGGCAGCGCTCCGAGGGTGCTCGATTCGCTAGCGGACGCCGATTCCATCTCCGTGGTGCCCATGCGACCCGAATGCGAAACCACGGCTTCGGACCTCAACCCGGTCTCTTGGTTCATCCTCCGCTTCACGTTCGACTCCCCGCGGAGAATTGGGAGGAACAATCTGCCGCTCGCGGACTTCGCCCAGAAGGCCGCGGAGTTAGCGCTAGCGACTGGGACGCCTCAAGGGGTGCTGCGAGCCCGTGGCGCACTGGGACGACATCGCGCTCGATCTGACGGAGCCCGCTCGCAGGGCGAGTTCCGGAGCCGCTAGGGCCAGCCGAATCGCGGCCACCTCGGGCAAGGCGGCTGCGAATGGGGAGCCGACCACGGCACCAGCGGAGCAGTGGAAGCGCAACGCATCGGCCGCCGAGCGCCACGAGCGTACCGGGTCCTGCCGGCTGCAAGGACTCGGATCGCGAGACAGTCACGCGCCCGAACTGTTATCTGGCTGTCCTAGCCTGCTGCGCCGCAACCTGGAGCTGCACGGGATTCGGGGAAGCTAGCGGACGGTTCGCGGCAACCTCGCGGGCCGCCCGATCGAGAACCACCAGAAGCCGCGCCCGGCAGCGGCCGAGTGATGACCCGGCGCTGGGAGTGGAGCCTCGGCTGCACCGGCAACGACGGTGGGATCCACTCGCCCGGATGCGCCCGGCCGGATGTATTCCGGTGCCATCTGCGCCCGCACGATTCCGCAACTGCTCACATGGAGACCCTTCACGGGAACTCGCAACTCAGAATCGGAGACCTCGGGCCAAGTCCTACGGCGTGAGAGACAGAACCTGTGATCGCTCGCAGCGGACGGCTCCCCTCTTGGCCCATCGCGTCGATTCCGACGGAGTCGACGCGCCTGGCAGGCATGCCGGGCGCCTCGGGCGGCGAGCTCGATCCTGCTGCACTCTCCAGCGGCTCATGCGAGCCGATCCGCTGCCAGAGGCTCTCGACCCAGCACTCCGAGACGTGAACCACCCGACGCATGGGAGCAGCCTAACGCCACGGCAGCTTCGATGCCTGCTTCGGCCAGCGCCCTGCGGGAGCTAGGAGAGATCTCGTGACAGACATGAAGCAGCGCGAGCGGGAGATTAGCTGTACACTGTCCTAGTGGACAGGAGCACCCTGCTAGCCTCCGCGATCGGAGGAGTCTCAGTTGCCATTCCGATCCTAGGCTTGGCTTACGCCATGCTCCGGTTGCACCTCAAGCAGGTCGACGAGCGACTCCGAGTTCTGCACGAGGATATGCGCGAGAACCGCGCGGAGATCCGTGCCATCCGCGAGGCCATTCAAGCGATATCTGGCAGGCTGGACAGTGTGGAGCAGCGGATCGAACGTCTCGACGAGCATCAACGGACCGATGTTAGGGGGCTGGTCGAGCAAATCGCGGCGCTCAGGGGAGACATCAGAGAGCTTCGCGGCGAGATCAAGCCGCTCCCAGACATCCTGAAGAGGCAGGCTGACAACGAGCGTCGACTGGGACGGATTGAAGGCGCCATCGAACAACCCCCTGTATCGACGATCCATTCGGCAACGGGTCGTCGTGACGCGCCGTCGGGTCCGGAACGGATCGCGGCCCAAGCCGTGCCTCGAGACGATTCGAAGGATTGAGCGGCCTTGGGAGTGAGCGTGCCCGTGACGATTGAATGGACGTTTGCCCCCCCGAGACTCGCGACGCGTGACCGGCGCATCGGGCACCCCGCCGTCACGGCATCTGGCGGAAGCGCGGATGGATGGCAGACTCCCAAGCGACGAGATGCTGGCACTACTTACTGCTGGCAGGGCGAGCCCTTGGTTCCGTATCGATACCGACCTGCGCACTTGAGGAAGGCGCCCCGCAGCGGCCACGGCTCTTGCAGGCGCGGCCGAGCAGGTGAATCAGCGGTGCTATGGAAGGTGGCAGCAACGGTTGCGCTGAGCTTGCACTTGTGGCGACCTCGAGCTCTCCGTGACACACGTTCGTCACCGTCGCGGGGCTCCGCTCCATTCCAAGCAGTCGCGCGGGGGACTTTGATTTCCGGCCAAAGCGCACTCCGAATGGCTGTGCCAGAAATGTAGGCATTGAACTCTAGGTAGTGCCTGTGACAAAACTCGTATCCCCTTGACAACAAAGGCGTTATATCCAATCTCTCAAGGCGAAGATTTCACTGGAATGCTACGACTAGTCCGAAATCCTGCCAATTCTGGGTAGAGCGCGGAAATCTTCGCGATTGGCGGCTGAGCAACTTCCGACCTTGGGCCCCATATGTTGTATTTGGAGATCCATCCGACATCAGGATGTAGTATGAAATACTGATCAGGCCAGAATTCAGGGCGCCCATTCAACTCCGAAGTGCGACACGCGCCGAGCCACAAGATGGCAGGGAGGGGAGAGGGGAGGCAGCGACCGGTGGTGTCGCGGCAGTAGGCTGGTAGGTGCTGGAAGGAGCAGGGAGGCAGATGCGGAAGAGCTACACGCACGTGACGCAGGAGGAGCGCTGCCGGAGCGAGACGCTGCGGGCGGCGGGCTGGGCGGGCTGGGGAGCGGACAGGATCGCCGGGCAGCCGGGCCGCAAGCGGGCCACGATCTACCGGGAAGTGGGCCGCAACGGCCGACCGGCGGAAGGCGAGCGCGCGGCGAGCTACAGCTTGGGGAGCGCGCAGGAGCGCGCGGAGCGGCGGCGGCGCGCGGCGTCGTGCCGGCCGCGCCAGCTGACGTCGGCGCTGCGGGCGCGGAGCGAGGACTGCCTGCGGCGGGACTGGAGCCCGGAGCAGGAGCCCGGAGCAGGTCGCGGCGCGGCTGCAGCGGGAAGGGGCGTTGGAGATCAGCCCTGAACGGATCTACCAGCTGGTGCGCGCGGAGCGGCGGCAGGGGGGCCGGCTGTACCGGCACCTGAGGCAGGGCGGCCGCAAGCGCGTCCGGCGGGTCGGCCGGACGGCGGGCCGCGGCCTGATCCCGGGGCGCGCGGACATCGCGGAGCGCCCGGCGGAGGCGCAAGCGAAGGCGCGCGTCGGCGAGCGGGAGGCCGACACCGTGATCGGCGGGCAGCGCCGCGGGGCGCTGGTGACGCTGGTGGACCGGTTCTCCAAGTACCTGCTAGTGCAGCCGGTTAGCCGGCGCACGGCGCAGCTGGTCGGGGCGGCGATGACGGCCATGCTCGCAGGGATGCTCGCAGGGAGCGGGGCCGTGACGCACACGATCACGGCCGACAACGGCAAGGAGTTCGCGGCAAGGAGTTCGCGGCAAGGAGTTCGCGGCAAGGAGTTCGCGGGGCACCGGGAGGCACCGGGAGGTGGCGCAGCGGCTGGGGGCGGGCTTCTACTGCGCGCGGCCCTGCCACTCCTGGGAGCGCGGGCTGAACGAGCATGCCAACGGGCTGCCGCGGCAGTACTGCCCGCAGGGGACGGACCTGCGGCGGGTGGACCCGGCCCGGGTGCGGGAGGCGCGGGACCGCCTGAACCGGCGTCCGCGGAAGGTGCCGGGCGGGCGCACGCCGGAGGAAGTCTTCCCGGCGGAGCGGGAGCGGGTGCCGCGGAGCTGAGGCAGGGCTGGCAGCCCGCCGCGGGGACAGGGGCGCGGGGGAGCTGCGCCCGGACAGGCGCGGATTCGACCCTCCGGGCCTTGCTTCGGCCCGGCAGCGGCTTGTCCGGCGCCGCTGGATCTGCTACTGTGGTCCTAGTATCTCAGCCCACCGCCCCTTACCCGCGTGTCGCACTTCGGAGTTGAATGGGCGGGGTTTTGTCACAAGCACTAGGTAAATGGCCACGGAGGAGCGGAAATCTGACTGCAAGAATCCGAATTCTCAGTCCCTGCAAGTGTTGTTTCGGAAGGTACACTTCGAATTCTAGGTATTCTAGCACTGACACCTGCAAGAGGTGCACTATCTCTAGTTAGTGCTTGTGACAAGAACCTGATATTTCGGGGATTCTAGCCGATGAAGACCGACCAAATGATAGCTATGGAAGGAACAGACTGCGCCAATTACCCGAACTCATTGCCTCATATTCCATTTTCATTGTGAGGAAACAGTTAGTTCTATTCTAGTGGTACACTTTTCCTGAACCTTGTCTCTTCAAGGTTTCTATTCAGAGCAATCTAGATCGCTGCCGACTGCCTATGCAGCCAGCGGAAAGGGTCCCGTCTTGAGACGATCCCTCTCTCTGTCGCGCAGGATCCGGCCCACTCGATGCACGTTGGCTGCCAGGACCGCTAGCCCGATCATCCGCTCGAATCCCTCCGCTCCCCGGTCCATCACCCTGTCCGGACCGCGGCACTCGAGATTGTTGATCGCGGACTCCACGGCTGGGTGCGCCTGCCCCACAGCCACGAATTCAGGCGCGCTTTCCGCCTCCTTCTCCGCCTTCGATAGCCTCCCCTTTCGCGGCATCGCGTTGCACGAGAGCAGCTTCGCTAAGCGCGTCCGGTTCGCCGGGCTGTGAAAGCCTTTGTCAAAGCTGCAACTCGACAACCCCGCGTACATCCCCTGCGCTCCCTCGACAATTCCCACCGCTACGTCCACGTCGCTTCCCTTCCACATCACTTCGTGATTCATCACGAATCCGTGCTCGCTCTCCACGATGCATACCGGCACGCCCAGCTCCACCGGCACCCCCGCTTTTCCTTTCACGCACCAGCGGGTGTGTTCCTCGAAGATCGAGAACACTTTCTCCTCGTGGGGGATCTTCTCCCCCCGCAGCACGCGCCGCTCCACTTGGTCCGCCAGGAGCTGCACGTACCCGAGGTAACCCCTTGCCTCTCCCAGGGTTCCCTCGTCTTCCCCGGCCCGCTCCAGGGCCGCCAGCGCACCCTCCGCCCGCCGCGCTATCTCCAAGGCTGCCGCCAGGTACGACTGCACCCTCTCCGGGTTGCTTTTCCTCTTCTTCGCCTGCCGCACCCGGTTGAATTTCTGCTTCATCCTCTTCAGCATCTGCGCGCTCTGCCGCCAGCCCGCGATGCCGCGCCCCTTGCACAGCGGCGCAATAGAGCGAATCAGGCAACGCAACGCGTCCCACAGCAGACTCACGTCGGCCGGGTAATGCACGTTCGTTTCCACCACGAACGAGTCGCACCGCGCCTTCAGCGGCTCGCCTTCCTCGTACCCCGCCAGCGCGTGCCCCTCCTGCACGACCAGCTGATTGATTTCCGCGAGGAGATCGGGTGTGAGAAGCTTCAGATTCCGGTTGACTGTCCGGTAGCTGAAGACCTGCTCGTCGAGCGTCGCGTTCAGACCGAGGAAGCGCCGGACGTCCGCGTGCTTGTTCGCCAGCTCCGTCACGCGGTCGTAGTCGCAATTCAATCCCTACTTGAGCAGGCCCAAGACGAGAATGTTCCACAGCTGCATGCCGGGACGACCGACGGCAGGATTGATCCTGCCGGACTCGCCCGCAGAAGAATCGCTTCCGTTCTCGCCGTCCCCGCCACTCTCGCTGAGACCGAGGATACGGCTCTCGAGCAGGTAGAAAACCTTGTCCCGCAACTCCTTGGTGCGATAGAGAAACTGTATTCATCGCAGGATGGCCGGGATATCTTCGCGGGAAAGGACGTCAAGATCAATATCCTCGATTGCGGTCTGGCCAAGGGTGAACTGGATCTCCTGAACGGTCCTCACGGGCAGTTCCTCAACGAAAATTGCCGCACAACGCCCCGGAAATGCGCAAGCCGGCCCGGATCGACCCGATCTTCGTCCCACGGATCTGCTGCAACCTCTTGGAAACTAAGGGCTTGGACGTTCTGTCACAAGCCTGGTTAGATTTGAAGAGCTATAGAATGGTGTCCGTCCGAATTGAATTCCAATGATTTCAGAACAACTTGAGCCATAAACTCTGTTGTAATCGACTCGGAAGGCGATAATATATCATTGATTCACTATTGAATACGGCTTCAAAAAAGGGTCGATTCATCGGTGATGGGAGAAGTTTCAATCATCCTGTCGTCGGCTCGCTTGCGATCTAGCAGGTAGGACCACTCCGACGGATTGCGAGAAGCGCGCCGGATGCAAGCGCGTCTGGTCGGCATCGACACGGGGCTGCTTCGACACCGTCGATGTGCGTGATTCCCCATCCAACGGTCCCGCCGCGAACTCGCGGATGGCTCGCGCCGAACCGACAGTTAGGATGAGGATTCCATCCGACGGGACCCGATTTGAACCCGCGACCGGACCAATCAGTCGGTCGGATTTCCGCCGCTCGCTGAGACTCCTTGTGAAATATGGAGCTTCGGCAGGTCCGTGAAATTGCTCCGTCCCTTCAACGCCAAGATGTCTGAGGACTCTCCGATCGCTAAGCGACTCTACCCTCGAAGTGGATCCAAGAGCCTCGTTCCTGTTCCAGCCACTCCCGCGGCCGGATTCCCGCCCCCGGACCGCGTCATTGGAGCGCCCCGGGCCGGACCGGGGCGCGGCGTGCGCCGGTCTCCCCCGCTCCGGGTCCAGCAGATCGCAGCGCCACTTGTTGGTCAGAGGCGCGCCCTTCCGACGCCCAGGGGAGCGCTTGGGCGGACACGTCGCTGAAGGCCATTTCTTCGCTATGAGGGCCGGGCGCTCGTGGAATCAACGCTGACTCGCATCTGAGGTCGAGGTCCGGGAGCGCCCGCAATCAGAGTCGAGTCGGCACCCTAGAGGTGAGAATGCTACCGTGCCACGCACGCACAGCGAGTGTCGCGGCCGGGGCCTCGGGCGGGTCGACGGAATTCGGCTTCGACCGAGCTGCACCTTCGTTGAGTTGACTCCGCCTACGAACGGACCTCGGCAACAGAGCGCCCCAATGACACCGCCATCCGGTCCCGCAAGCGACGCATGCCTGACTGGAATTGTTGCGAACGATCAACCCGCGCTCTTGAAGCAGCGCAGGCTCGCGCAAACTGGGGCCCCGTGCTCGGCCGTCCGCTGACGCGTCGGCCGTCGTATCGGAACAACGCCGCCCTGGCAAGGGATCCGTAGCGGTCGCCACACCGGGCGAGCGATGCATGGACGCAGCAGCAGACGCCGCTCCACCGCGCCACGTGCGGCATGAAATCCCCGGACACATTAGCCATCCACGATTCAGTCGGGGCGAGAGGAGTCGCGTGACGAGCGGCCGGCAACGGCCGCAGTCAACCCTTAAGGCGGTTGACGACCCTTCTCGCGAGCACGGTGACCACGCCTGCGTACAGGGCGGTGCTGACGTGGCCGACGATGCCGTCCAAGTGACCGCCTATCGCGGGAATGTGGTTGAGAACGTCTGCGTTCGCGGCTCCGCCAACGGCGAGCGTGACGACCAAGTACGCGACTGCGTCTTCAGGGTCGATCGCCAGCGCGGCGTAAGCCAGGCCCAGTACGACTAGTCCGAGCGAAAGCATTCCGCTCGCGTCTGCGGCCGGGGCTGCGACCATCACGATCGCCAAGAGCAAGGCGAGGCCGATGATGATTCTGGTTGCCATTTTATCCTCCAAGAACCGGTTGACTGTCGGCAGGCTGCGCTGAATCCCCGCTAATGGGAACCAAGCGATCCCTGCGCCGGGCGCGAACATATCACTTCAACTGGCCTCGGAAGGGGAATTTCTTCCCCGGTTGGCGATTCTGGTAGGTTTTCTCAGGGTGGGGCGAGGTTTCTTGGCGCTGGCGGGAGTTGTAGATGCGCACCTCCCACCACCGGTCGCAGACGAGCAGGATGCGCAGCGCGTTTGGGCCCCCCGGAAGCGGCCCGACGGGCATTGGGGCCGCGGCATGAGGGACGCCGGGCCAAGCTTCTGTCACAGGATTCGCGACAGAGCGAGGAGATGCAGTGCCCAGATGCGAGCATTTCTCGCGGGCGACCGCAATCCGCCGGACGTCTCCGCTGGCAGCGGCCGGGTCCGTGGCCGGATCTGGCACGCCGGTCACCGACCCTCCCGCGGGCGGCACCCGGGCGGGCGACTTGACGCTCTTGAGCCCAATTGGAGAAGTGCGGGCCGCCTGTCCCGATCCGCTGGGGAACGCGCGGCCGGGGGACAGGCGATCCTTCGATCAGCTGCGCACGACCACTCGCGACGGTCTTGCCAACAGGGTCCGCTCTTCCGATCTGCATACCGGGGGCCGTGCCGCCCAGCAGCGCGTGGCGTCGAGCGCCCAGAGCTTCCGGCATGAAGGGCAGCAAGCCCAGCTGGTCGGCTGGAGGCACGTCGGCAGCATCCGACGAGCGCCGTACTCAAGCCGGTTACTCCATGGCTGCAGCCCCCCTCCCCAGTCCAGGCTCGTGGTCCGACAGCGGCCGGCCCGCCTAGCCGCCCACCGCGCCATGCACGCGAACCGAGTCGGCCCGCATTCCGGCTAGGCGGAGGCGCCGGCGGAGCCGGGTGCTGGTATCTTGTAACGTCGTTCTTGGAGATCCTCGCCCGTATGCCGATCGAGTCACCCCGGCTGGAAGGAACCGTCGGGTTCCCTGTCACACCTTGGACCGACGATCTGAGCCTTGACGAAACGGCCCTGCGCTCGCATGCCGAGCGGATGCTCGCGAGCGGGCTCGAGGCGCTGTGTTTCTGCGGAAGCAACGGCGAAATCCATGCGCTCGCGTTGTCCGAGTACGAACGCATCTGCGCGGTGGCCGGTGGAGCAGCCGCGGGTCGGACCTACCTGATCTTCGGCGTCGGCCAGAGCTGGTCGGCGGCCAGAGCGCAAGCTGCGATCGCCCGTCGCGCGGGCGCCAAGGCCGTGCTCTGCATCGCTCCCTACATGGGGGACGCCAACGAGCCGGGTCTTGCCGACTACTACAGAGGCGTTGCCGACGCAGCTGAAATCAGCGTCATCCTCTACCAAACCAAATGGAGCGGCGTATTACCGCTCACGCTCCTGGACCGTCTCGCGGATGTCGAGAACATCTGCACGGTCAAAGACGAGAACGGCAATCTCTCCCACTACATGAACGTTCGCCGGCATTTCGGAGACCGCTTTCGCTGGATTAACGGGATGGCGGAGCCCTTCGTACCGAGCTTCTGGAGCCTCGGCGTCCGAACCTTTACCTCCGGCCTGGCCTGCTTCATGCCGCGGGTCACCCTGCGCATCCGGGAACTAGCGCGGGCGGGCGACTTCGCCGGGGTTAACCGCGTCCTGAACGACTTGGTCCTGCCGATGTACGAACTACGGAACCGGCGGCCCGGATACAAGGTGTCGATGATCAAGACGGCCATGGCGCTCGCAGGCATGGGCCCCGCGTTCGTGCGCCCGCCGCTCATCCCGATGGTTCCGACGGACCGGGATGACCTGCGAGCGCTCATGGCCCAGCACGGCCTGCTAGCGCACGGCTGAAATCCGGCATGACAACAACCCGCTGGGCCGTGGCGGCATTCGCGCTCTGCCTCGCACTGCCCGCAACATCGCAAGAGCACCGTCCCTCCCGCAGTCCGGAACGCGGCGGCCAGCGAGGGTCCGACGTGCCGCTGGCGCGCCGGGAGATCGCGCCGGTGATGAGCTACCTCGGAGCGGACTGGCTGACGCGCCCGGAGCGGGAGAGCGAGGAGCAGCCCGACCGCGTGGTGGCCGCCCTGCGGATCCCCGAGGGATCCACCGTAATCGACCTCGGCGCCGGAGTGGGCTATTTCACCTGGCGCCTAGCGAGGCAGGTGGGCAACCTAGGCAAGGTCATCGCGACCGACGTCCAACCGCAGATGCTCGCCATGCTCGCCCGCAATCTGGAGCGTCGCGGCATCGAGAACGTCGAGACGGTCCTCGCTACTCAGGAGAATCCACGCCTTCCCGATAGCGAGGCCAGCCTCGCCCTGCTGGTAGACGTGTACCACGAGCTGGCCCGTCCCGCGCTGACGATGCAGCACGTGCTGCGGTCACTCGAGCCCGGAGGACGGCTGGTGCTCGTCGAATACCGCAAGGAGGATCCGTGGATCCCGATCCATCCCCTGCACAAGATGAGCTTGGACGAGGTGCGGCGGGAGATCGAGCCGGTCGGCTTCGAGTTCGTCGAAGTGATGGACTTCCTGCCCTCCCAGCACATTATCGTCTTCCGACGGCCCGCGGGCCCGACGACCCGGGCGAATGTCGGCCCGAGGTAGCGGTCTATGCCGGGGCGGTGATGCGCACGAAGGTCTTGGTCCCGATCACTTCGTGCAAGTCAGGATCCCCCTTGGCGATCAGCCGGATGCTCGGGTCGAGGGCGATCGCCTTCCGGAGCGAAGCGGCCCCGCCGATGGTCTGGCCGGCCAGGACCTTAGCGACCGCCTTGATGTAGTGCAGGTGGGATTCGGAGGCGTCCTTGGCGATTCCCCGGTTGCAGACTCGCACGGCTTCGTCGAATGCGCCGTCGTTCACGCACCGGACGGCCAGGTTGTAGTAGTCCTCCACCGTCTCGAGCTTGGGGCGCTTCCGCGCGGTCCTGCGCTTGCAGACCTCCATGTACACGCGCGCCCTGTGGCAAAGCGCCGTGTCCGGGCCCGACTGCACCCGGTCGAGGACACGACGCGCCATGCCGTACTTGCCTTCCTGGAACAGGCCCGCCGCGCGGCCGAAGAGTTCGGCCTGCTGAATCTCGGCGGCGCGCTCCCGGATCGCCGCTCGCGAGGGTCCGCCGCGACGAGCATTCGCCGAACCTCGCGCCGAAGGCCGCGACGTCCTGGACGCGGACCGCCCCCGCTTTGGCGAGGGACGATTCAGAGAAGGCACGTCGCCGGGCATTGACTCCTCCCGCGACGAAGACCAGGCTCTCGCTTTCTTGGCGGATACAAGCGTCGGCCATCCGGCGCGCTCGAGTTGGCGCGTTTATAGCAGATCAAGCGGAAACTGGCAAGACGGCCCCTCTGCCGGCCAGCCTGCGCAGCGGTCCCCGAGGCCCGAGGGCACCGTTGCCGCGCGCCCCCCACGCTATCTGGTAGTCTGCTGCCGAGCATGGCATCGGACAACCGCGGGACGGAGCTGGCCGCCCTGCAGGGCGAGATCGTCGCCTGCGAGCGCTGCCCCCGACTGGTCGAGCACTGCCGCCGGGTGGCCGCCGCGAAGCGCAGGGCGTACCGAGAGTGGGACTACTGGGGCAGGCCCGTGCCATCGTTCGGAGACGCCGAAGCGCGCCTGCTTCTAGTCGGACTGGCTCCCGGGGCCCACGGTGCGAACCGGACGGGCCGCGTGTTCACCGGGGACGGTTCGGGCGACTTCCTCTACGCGGCGCTGCACGAGACCGGCTACGCCTCGCAGGCGACCGCCATTGCGCGCAGCGACGGGCTTCGGCTGAAGGACTGCTACATCTCGTCGGCAGTCCGCTGCGCCCCGCCGCAAAACCGCCCGACCTCCGAGGAGTTCGCGAACTGCCGGGGGTTCCTGGCCCGCGAAGTCGCGCTCCTCCCGCGCATCCGTGCGGTACTCGCGCTCGGCAAGCTCGCGTTCGACGCGTACCTAGCCGTGGTCCGAGACCGGGGCGTCCGGGTGCGGAAGAGCACCGTGCGATTCAAGCACGGCGCGCGCTACCAGCTGCCCGGCGACGGCCCGGAACTGCTCTGCAGCTACCACCCCAGCCTGCAGAACACCCAGACCGGGCGGCTGACCATGCCTATGCTGGTTGGCGCGCTGCAGCTAGCGCGGGAGGCAGCGTCGGGCGGCCGAACCGGCGGGCCCGAGCACCGGTCCGCAAGGTCCGTCCCGACGCGGGCCGCGAGCGGCTAACGGCACGCCGGAGGGGAGCTTGCCGAGCGTCGCAACCCGGCACGCAATCCCGGCAAAACCAGAAAAAAGAAATCTTTTCTCCGATGTGCAACCACTGGCCGGTGGTTTTCGTATTATACTATATAAGCTAGGGTAGTCGGACCGAGTGTATAGCCGTGCCGCAAGGCGGGCGGCGACCTGTCAGCAACAGCACTCGAGGTCGGCCACAAGGAGAGAGAACGATGCTACAACACATCAAGGACCCGGTGCGCCAGCGGCTGCTGGCCAAGCTCGATGACCTCACTAGGAGGGATACGCGAGACGAGCTGATCCGCGAGCGCTGCAACGATCCGATGGATCAGATGCAGAACCGCTTCGAACTGGATCTCACCATCAGCGTGATCAACAACGACTGGGAGACTCGCCGGTCGGTCGAGACGGCGCTCAAGCTGCTGGACATCGACGAGTACGGCATCTGCCAGGACTGCGGCGCCGAGATCAACCCCAACAGGCTCGAGGCCATCCCTTGGACCACGCTCTGCGTGTACTGCCAGGACGAGTACGACTGCTCCGGCTTCGCCGCCACGGGCACCAGCTACAAGCGGGCCGCGTAAGCGTCAGCATTCCGAGGGGACCAGCCGGGCCGCCAGACGGCCTTTGGTTCCGCTGCATCCGCGCACAACACGCTCCGAGCGTGCGTTGCGCCTGCGACGCCGTTTCCGGTTGTCGCGAGCCTCTAGCCGTCGGCCAGCAAGGTCTACGGCAAGGGGCGGGCTCGTTCGGTGCAGCACGTGCGCTTGGCTCCGGCGACAGTCAACGCGCCCCGGTTGCCGGCAACCGGGGGCGCGCCTAGAGACGGGCGGAACACGCCCGTTGCGGCGGCTGGGTACGGACCCTAGTTGTCGATCGCCCGGCTCACCGGGGCCCGATCCCGCCTTGCGGGCCGCATCAGGGCGCACCCGCGGCGCATGAGGGATGCCTAGCAAGTCACAGGGGAGAGAGGATTCCTCTCGGGACGAAGTGTCCGAGCGGGCAGCGCGTTCCACCCGAGCGGTGGACTTCGCAAGCCGGAACTTGCCCCTGACGGCCACCGGGGCGGCAGTGGCGTCGCAGCCAGCCTATCGAGCCACGCGGCACCCACCCGCATCGGCGAGGTCCCAAGCCGACGCGCTTGCTCGGCCCGCGAACTCGAAACCGCCGCCTTCCGGCGCGGTGGCGCTCGGATGCAACGCCGGGCGGACTAGCCGAAATACAACGGCGCGTTGCCCGCCGCCCACTTGATGTTGCAGCCCGCGCTCGGAAACTGCTGTCCGGACACGGGCTCGCCCTTCAGGACGGAGTCGATGGCGGCCCGCAAGTCACGGCCGTCGACAGGTACACCGTTGCCCGGGCGGCTCGAGTCCAGGCGCCCGCGGTAGGCGAGCCGGCAGTCGGCGTCGAACAGGAAGAAGTCGGGCGTGCAGGCGGCCGTGTAGGCCTTCGCGACATCCTGCGACTCGTCGTAGAGGAACGGGAAGGCGAATCCCAGCCTCTCGGCCATGACCTTGAGCTTGTCGGGCGCATCCTCCGGATGGCTGACCACGCTGTTCGACGATATCGCCGCAATCCCTAGGCCGGCCGCCCGGTAGTCAGTGCCAAAACGGGCGAGTTCTTCCTGCACGTGAATGACGAAGGGGCAGTGCGCGCAGATGAACATCACCAAGACGCCGCGCTTACCCTCGGCGATGTCGCCGAGCGCGAAGGTGCCCCTCGAGACAGCGTCACGAAGAGCGAAGTCCGGCGCTGCCGTCCCAAGAGGCAGCATCGTGGATTCAGTCAGAGCCACGGGACGATTATACCTATTCCGGGAGGCCTAGCGAATCCGAAACTGGTATCTCTGCGTCGATTCGGAACCGCCGACGCGGTCGCGCAGGCGCAGCACAACCGTGTACCGACCCGGCGAGATCGTGTCGTCCAAGTCAAGTCGGAGGCGAGCCGGAAGCCACAGCCGCGGGTAGTAAGGCCTGCCCTGCTCGCTGCGCGAATCGAACGCGTACAGCCTCTCGCCATCGGAGTCGACGACCCAAGCGTCGGACTCGACATCGAACGTATTGTTCGCCCGGGACTCGTAGCCGGTGATGTAGAATGCGGCCCAGATCTCCTCGCCGGGGCGAAACTCGGCCTCGGCCAGCGGGTCGCCGCCCTCCGCCCTCGAGAAGCGGAATTCCCGCACGAGGAGCTCGTCCGCGCGGTCCACCGTTTCCGCCTGCACGTTCACGGGCACGTCGGCCTCCACCGAGGTCCCCGCCAGGTCGTCGTGGACGGTCACGTGGATCGCAAAGGTGCCGCCTCCGGCGTGATCAGGGATGCGCGGGGAATAGCGCACGACCGGCATCCAGTTCTCGTCCTGCGGGGCGAGCTCCTCATCGATCGTCCCGGAATGCGGCGCGTAGAATCTTCGCCCGACCGGGTCAAGCGCCGACAGCTCGTAACGGAGCAGAACCCTGTCCTCCGGCCCGACCCGGTAGCCCTTGATCTGGAAATAGACGTGGACCCGCTCGCCGGGCAGGAACGGGCTGTCCGGCAGGATGGCGAAGCCGTCCCGGCTGTCCAGAATATCGAGGTTGACAAGTTCCAGGATCGGCGCGTCTTCGGAAGTCCCGGTCTGTCCGGGCCCGGGCGGAAGCGGCTGAGAGACTGCAGGCATGCACATGCCCGCGAGGGCGACGGCGGCACCGACGGCGGCTAGCCGGGCGGTCGTCCGTCTGCGCGACAGGCCGGCCCCCGGGATTCGCCTAGAGTCCCGCGATTCGTCCATGGGCTCGGGCAAGGCGCTCGGAGCGCCTAGCCCCATACTATGGGTTGGGCGTCTCAATTGGCCGAGGCAACTGGCGCACGTAGTAATGCCCGGGGGCGCGGCGCTCGCTCGCGGCTCGGACAACAGCAAGAGGAAAGGGAACCTGATGCCTAGCAACCAAGACCAGCAGACTACCGACCCGACGAGGCGCAGGGTGCTGCGAGGGGCAGCCGCGGCCACGGGCAGCGCGTACTTCCTGCGCGCGGCCGAGACCGGTCAGGAAATCAGGGTCGGGCTGGTCGGCTGCGGCGGGCGCGGCACGGGGGCGGCCGCCCAAGCGCTGCAGGCCGACGACTACGCGGTGCTCACCGCTGTCGCCGACATCGACCGCGAGCGCGTGGACCGCTGCCTCGAAGCCGTGAACAAGCAGCACGAGGGCAAGGTCCGCGTCAGCCGAGAGCACCGGTTCCTCGGCTTGGACGCCTACCAAGGAGTCATCGACAGCGGCGTCGACGTAGTCCTCCTCGCAACCCCCCCGGGTTTCCGGCCGATGCATTTCCGAGCGGCGATCGACGCTGGCAAGCACGTCTTTTGCGAGAAGCCGATGGCCGTAGACACACCGGGCGTCCGGTCCGTCCTAGAGTCCGTGAAGAAGGCCGAGAGCAAGGACTTGGCGGTAGTGGCCGGCTTCTGCTGGCGCTACAACAACATGATCTCGGCCGCGATGGACCAAGTCCATTCCGGCGCCATCGGCGACATCGTGGCCTACTACGCGACGTTCTACACGAACCCCGTCAAGCCGATGCCCCCAGCCTACGAGCGCCCGCTCGGCATGAGCGACGTCGAATGGCAGCTCCGCAACTGGTACAACTTCGTGTGGACCTGCGGCGACGGCTTGGTCGAGCAGGCGGTTCACAGCGTCGACAAGGTCGCCTGGGCCATGGGGGACCGGCCGCCCGAGACCTGCGTGGCCGTGGGCGGGCGCCAGATCCCGGCGCACGACGGCAACATCTTCGACCACTTCGAGGTGAACTACCTCTATCCGGGCGGCGTCCGCGCCTTCGTGGGCTGCCGGCAGATCGCCGGCTGCCACCGCGAGAACGCCGACTACATTCTCGGCACGAAGGGCAAGCTGACCATCGGCCGGGGCCTGATGCCGCGCATCGAGGGCGAGAATCCGTGGGTGTTCCGCGGGACCCGGAACAACATGTACCAAGAGGAGCACGACGCGCTTTTCCGGGCGATCCGGCGCGGCGAGCCGGTCAACGACGGCGTCCGCATGGCGAACAGCACGCAGATGGCCATTCTCGGGCGCATGGCCGCCTACACCGGCCAGCAGATCGGCTGGGACCAGGCCATCCAGTCGCAGGAGAAGCGGTTCCCCGACAACCTGCGCTGGAACATGACCCTGGACGTCCCGCCTCTCGCCCGCCCCGGCCAGACGACATTCCTGTAATGGCGCGCCCGCTCGCACTGCTGGCGCTGGCAAGCTCCGTCCCGACCGCGGCGGCCGACTTCGAGACCGAGATCCGGCCGCTGCTGGAGGCCAAGTGCCTCGCGTGCCACCGGGATGCGAACAAGCTCGGCGGCCTCAGCTTGGAAGACCGCGACGCCGCGATGAGGGGTGGGGCCTCCGGCCCGTCGATCGTCGCCGGCGAGCCGGAAGCCAGCCCGCTGCTAGCGCGATTGACGCTGCCGGCTCGAGCGCCCGGCGCGATGCCCCCGGCAGGACCACCGCTGGCGCCTTCCGAGGTGTCGGCCGTGCGCGAGTGGATTCTCGCGGGAGCGCCTTGGCCGGGCGCGCTGCAGCTCGGGTCGGGCTCCGGGGCCGCGACCGAAGACGGAGAGATGGAGCTGGTCCGAGCGATCCACCGGCGGATCACCAAGAAAGCGAAGGACGGGGCCGACGCCTACGAACAGGAGATTCCCGGATCCGCGGCCGCGCTGCGCATGGTGCCGATCGCGGGGGGCGAGTTCGTGCAGGGCACGCCGAACTCCGAGCCGGGGCGGCACGACGACGAAGGCCCGCGCCGGCGCGTGCATGTGGGCGCGTTCTGGATGGGCGCTCGCGAGGTCACTTGGGACGCGTTCCGCCCCTACATGCTGCGCGAGTCGGAGGTCTACCTCGATCCCGACAGGGTGGCCGCCGCCGTGTCGAGCCCTACACCTCCGTACATGGAGATGAGCTTCGGCATGGGCATCGAAGGATACCCGGCGATCAGCATGACCCAGCACGCGGCCAGCAAGTACGCCCAGTGGCTCAGCGCCAAGACCGGCCGCTTCTACCGCCTACCCACCGAGGCCGAATGGGAGTACGCCTGCCGAGCGGGCCATGAGACGGCACGCCCGCTCCCGCCAGGTCCCGACGGGCTGGGCGAGCACGCCTGGTTTTGGGACAACAGCAACGGGCAGTACCAGCCTGTCGGCTCGAAGAAGGCAAATCCGTGGGGGTTGCACGACATGCTCGGAAACGTCTGGGAGTGGACATTAGACGGGTACAGGCCTTCGTATGCCACGACCGACGGTGCAGCCGTCGATCCGTGGGTGCGGGCCGAGGCGCTCTACCCGCGAGTCGTGCGGGGCGGGTCGTGGATGGATGACGCACCGCTGCTGCGCTGCGGAGCCCGGCGGGCGTCGGACGACTCGTGGAAGATGCAGGATCCCCAATTGCCGAAGAGTATCTGGTACCACACCGACGCCCAGTGGCTAGGCTTCCGGCTCGTGCGGCCGGTGCGCGTGCCGCCCCCGGAGGAGATGCATGCGTTCTGGAACTCGGCAACGGACTTGCAGTAGAAGGGGCGGCCACCGGCCTCTGTCGTCGGCGCCGCCGGCTAGAGCGAGCCGCCTTCCCATAGGCGATGGCATCCCAGCAGACCGGCCACGTTCGAGACGATTCGTACGTTGGCGGGCAAGAGGCCCTGGGATACCTTGCCGGCGTTCCCTCCCCCGATATACAGGCGGCGGTAGTTGAAGGCCGCTTCCAGCTGGCCCACCGCCTCCGCCAAGCGGCGGTTCCACTTGGCCTTTCCGCGACGCTGGAATCCTCCCAGGCCCAGGCAGTCCTCGTAGGTCTTGTCCTTGCGAAAGACGTGATGGGCGATTTCCAGATTGGGCACCAGCTTGCCCTCGACGTACAGCGCCGAGCCCAGCCCGGTGCCGAGAGTCAGTACAAACTCGACGCCAGCGCCCTCGATCACGGCCAGTCCCTGCACGTCGGCGTCGTTCGCTACACAGGCCGGCTTGCCCGCCATCCGCTCCAAGGCGGCACGGAAGTCGACGCCGACCCAGTCGGGATGCATGTTGACCGCCGTGAGGGTCACGCCGTTCGAGACGACTCCGGGAAAGCCGGCGGCCACGCGGTCGAACGAGGGCTGGCCCGCGGCCAGCTCATCCAGCACGGCCATGACTGCATCGGGCGTTGCCGGCTTGGGAGTCGCTAGGCGGGCTCGGTCGCTGACGGGCGCCCCGGAAGGGCCGAGCGTCATCATCTTGAGCCCGCTGCCCCCGACGTCGATGGCTAGAGTACGCGGGGATCGCGTCGCTTCAACGTCCGCCATCGACTCCCCGAGAATCCCACTCTATCAAGGACTCGGACCCGCGGCGGGCCAGAGCCGGCCGGCCGGACGCCGAGCAGTCTGGCGGCCCGCCACCGGAGGGGCGTTGCGGGCAAGGCCATCGACGGGCCCGCTGGCGACCGACCCGAGCCCGCCGCAGCAGCCCGACCGGTCCAGTGCGGAGAGCTAGGCAGGGGCAGCGGACGACCTGCGGACAGCGACCCGGCCCAGGCACGGCGCCGTCCAAGAAGACGCCGGAACAATTCCTAGGCTCCGGCGCTGCTGTAGGTCACGCGGACGGTCCAGCGAAACTCCACGCCGGGATCCAGATAGATCAGGCCCTGCTTCTGAACCAGCGAGTTTTGCAGTCCGACCCACGGCTCGGGACTGAAGAATCCGCTTCGCACGTCACCCCAGACATTGAAGAGAATCACGGGAGCATCGGGCATCTTGCTGGGCCGGTGGGAGATGCGCAGCTTCAGGCCGGCGGGGTCCGAGTACTCGACATACGGATCCTCTCGGTCCGGATAGCCGGTCAGCGAGGTGGCAACGAGCGGCGGATAGCCTCCCAGCACGAAGCCGTCGGCGTAGGACAAGTCCCTCGTCTCGCCGGTCGGGATGCCGTAGCTCGTCTTGAGGATTTCCACGGTGGAAGGACTCGTCAGGACCATCCCGGCAGGGTCGCTGCCTTCCACGAGCGGGGCGAGCAACGTGATGTGATTGCCGATCGAGAAGAACATTGGCTCGGAGTTGGCAGCGGCAGCCTGCACGACATAGCGCATCTCTAGCGCGCCTCCGAGCACTGCGTACTCGACCGTGCACAGAAAGCCGAACGGATACATCTCCCGGGTGCGAGGGGTGTCACGCAAGCTCAGGCGCGCGCGCGCGGACATCTCGTCCGCCGCCGTCTCGTCGACCTGCCACGGTAGGTCGCGAGCGAAGCCGTGGATCGGCATCTCGCGGCGGACGCCGCCATGCACGTAGGCCCCGCCGTCGAAGACCTCCCCGGCCCGGCGGCGCTCCTGCAGGTCCGGAGGAAAGCTCCGCCCGGTCGCGGGCCAGAGAAACGGGCCCTTGCCGCCGAAGCCCTCTCGGGGGGCGTAGTCGCGCGCGAGCTGCAGCGTCTCCAGCCAAGTGCCGGCATGGCGCACGCGCAGGCCGCTCAGTTCGCCTCCCTTGACGGGGGCGATGGCGGCTTCGATGCCCCCGAGATCGTCCCTCAGGACGACCAGCTCGGTGGATGACGGGTCGACGCTCGAGGCGCTGTCGACAACGTAGCTAGTCGGCGGCGGCGCGGTAGAGCAAGCCGCCAACAGCAAGAGCAGAATCCATGCGATATGCACAAGCGCCAGCATAGCGCGGAGCGATGCACTCGGCCCGGCCGGGCCCGGCGTCCGGATGCGAATCCGTGGAAGGCGCAGGCGGCCGCAACTCGCTGCTACAGCGACCGTCAGGGCACCCCGTTCTAGGACGCCGTCCGCACGGGACGGGGATCCCGCCCGCTCGGATTCGGGTCGCGACACGCGATGTCGACAATGGATGGACGGCCAGCTCCGACACGGCCCAGACAAAATCGCCTAGTCTCAGGCTGCCCCTCACGCACCGGGGTGGGCCGCATTAGCGCGGTACCCTGACACGGTGCCGAGGCGATTTCCGGCGTGTGAGGGATGCCTCGCCGGACTCCCGTCGCTTCCTAAGACCCCTGTTGTACGCCTCCTGCGACGGAACTTCGTACGACTGCGCTTCGAGCCCTGTTGGAAATCTGACAACATTCCTGAGAGCCGCACTGCCATCGACTGTCATCACGCCATGGCCCTTTCGCTTCCGCTTGTCAACTGACCGCGGCGGACTCTCAGTCAGCTTCTCACTGCTCGATACACGCGACTGGGATGTCCAAATGATGGATCGCTCAATCCTAGAAAAGCATGAAGACATTTTCAAGGAAACGTGGCCTCTAGAGCCTGCTCATAGCCTGCTTAAGATCAAGGCACGAGGCCGGTCTTCTGAGCGCTGTGCAGCGCCCTCTGTAACACAATTTTCCACGTAGGATGGCTCCACACGAATTTGGAGACCAGCATCATGCCCATGCGCCTCAAGTAATCGACGTAGTGGTCACGCCAGCTGAAGCGCGTGCGAAAATCCTCCAAGGCATCCGCAATTCTCTCGGGCGTGGTGTTCCCAGATGCGAAGGCAATCGCTCGCAAGCACTCAGCGTCATGCCCAGATAAATCATCGTAATGTCGTGCATGTGACCGACGAGGTCGGGGTGGCTCTCCCCGACATCGGGGATGCGCTGCCCTAACGCCACCCATTTTCCTGCTGCGATTTCTACAGGATCCACGGCGAGGATCCACCGCGCTGATCCAGCAGTCGCTACGTAACTGGGCCTGGGCAGGCATCCGCAACGGAACGTCCGCTAGTTCAAACTTGATTCCCTGCTTGACTGCATCGGAGAAATGTCGCCCAGAATAGTTGAAAATGGAAGTTTGCACCACGCCGTCCTTTCGAATCCGTCCTTTGCTTGTCCTACTCAACCATGGCAGCGTCCGTGCAATGTGCTGTGCAAACGTCTCACCGGCTGCCTGCACAAAATTCGACCTCTCGACATCATCTTTTCGGGTCGGCCGGTCCGGTCCGTCCAATCTCGTGGGAACAATTACTCGGACGTCAACATCTTCAGAGAAGCGAGACACGAGCCGCTGATACGCGGTCAATCTAGTCCCACCGGCAATTGCTAGGGAAAAATCATCACCAGTGAAGATCTCCATCGCATCCAAAGCCTTATTCACGAGCAGGTCTTTTTTCGCTCTAGCTAGGGATGCGCAGTGATCGAAGCGGTGGAAATGGTCTTCGACCTCATTGACCGTCGGAATATGCGCCAAGTGCGTGGCATCTGGAGTGCTCTGTTTCATGATCTTGCCATCGCGTGTCTCCCAATTCAGCCACACGCCGCGCCCGCGAACCTTCCGTCTACAACGCCTGTTCAGCCGCAGTCCGGTTCCGTTGAGACGCTCTCTGTAGCCACGCACCGGGCGACCAGGCAAAACTTCGTAGCCCAAGCCAGCCAGTGCTTGCGGCGCAGCCTCCAGTACTTTAGCACAGCCAACCCCGTAGATTTCGGCCCCGAAACGACAGATACGGCCTTGATTCTGCAATAGCCGCAAGGCCCGATCGCACACACTGACTGGACAGCCAAGAGCCAAGGCTTCGCGACGCGTCAGCGCCTTTCGCCCCGGCTCCTCAAGGAGGTGCTCAATGGCAGCAAGGGCCTTCGAAGTGGATGAAACCACTGCACGATTGCTTGGGCTCGCCATGGTCCGCTACTCGTCTGCCTACTTGCTCGGACTGTTCGACTGTGGCCCGCCACTAGCCTGCGCCACATGATCAGGGATACGCGGATTTTTTGCCACGCGTGCTGTCATTGTACACCGAGGACTTCGGGCAGTACTCCGAGACCTCGCAGAAGGCAGCACTGTGCGACGACGCGCCGGAGGGCAACTGAGGCAATGAGGAAGGGCGGCTCATCGGCGCGCGCCCATCAAGTCACGATGCGCGGCACCACCTAGGTCGCGGCATGGATTGCCGGTTCTATGGGATGATTTGATGCATCCCTGACGTTTGAACACTTCCAGGTCCGGAGGGTCTCGCATCGACCCTTAGCCACGCCCCCGATGCCCTAACTCGTGCCCGTGACAAAACTCGTATACCCTTGACAACAAAGGCGTTAGGTCCAATCTCTCAAGGCGAAGATTTCGCTGGAATGCTACGACTAATCCAAAATCCTGGCGATTCTGGGTAGAGCGCGGAAATCTTCGCGATTGGCGTCTGAGCAACTTCCGACCTTGGGCCCTATATGTTGTGTTTGGAGATCCATCTGACCTCAGGATGTAGCATGAAATGCTGATCGGGCCAGAATTCAGGACGCCCATTCAACTCCGAAGTGCGACACGCGGGTAAGGGGCGGCGGGCTGGGATACTAGGGCCACAGTAGCAGATCCAGCGGCGCCGGACAAGCCGCTGCCGGGCCGAAGCGGGGAGCCGCGTCCCGGGCAGGCGGGCATGCGTGCCCCGTTTCCGGAACGGGGACCCTCCGGGCCTTGCGCAGGGAGCGGAGCGACCGCAGCAAGGCCCGGAGGGGCGAATCCGCGCCTGTCCGGGCGCAGCTCCCCCGCGCCCCTGTCCGGGGCGGCGGGCTGCCAGCCCTGCCTCAGCCCCGCGGCACCCGCTCGCGCTCCGCCGGGAAGACTTCCTCCGGCGTGCGCCCGCCCGGCACCTTCCGCGGACGCCGGTTCAGGCGGTCCCGCGCCTCCCGCACCCGGGCCGGGTCCACCCGCCGCAGGTCCGTCCCCTGCGGGAAGTACTGCCGCGGCAGCCCGTTGGCATGCTCGTTCAGCCCGCGCTCCCAGGAGTGGCAGGGCCGCGGAGTGGCAGGGCCGCGCGAAGTGGAAGCCCGCCCCCAGCCGCTGCGCCACCTCCCGGTGCCTCCCGGTGCCCCGCGAACTCCTTGCCGCGAACTCCTTGCCGTTGTCGGCCGTGATCGTGTGCGTCACGGCCCCGCTCCCTGCCAGCATGGCCGTCATCGCCGCCCCGACCAGCTGCGCCGTGCGCCGGCTAACCGGCTGCACTAGCAGGTACTTAGAGAACCGGTCCACCAGCGTCACCAGCGCCCCGCGGCGCTGCCCGCCGATCACGGTGTCGGCCTCCCGGTCGCCGACGCGCGCCTGCGCTCGCGCCTCCGCCGGGCGCTCCGCGATGTCCGCGCGCCCCGGGATCAGGCCGCGGCCCGCCGTCCGGCCGACCCGCCGCACGCGCTTGCGGCCGCCCTGCCTCGGGTGCCGGTACAGCCGGCCCCCCTGCCGCCGCTCCGCGCGCACCAGCTGGTAGATCCGTTCGGGGCTGATCTCCAGCGCCCCTTCCCGCTGCAGCCGCGCCGCGACCTGCTCCGGGCTCCTGCTCCGGGCTCCAGTCCTGCCGCAGGCAGTCCTCGCTCCGCGTCCGCAGCGCCGACGTCAGCTGGCGCGGCCGGCACGCCGCCGCGCGCCGCCGCCGCTCCGCGCGCTCCCGCGCGCTCCCCAAGCTGTAGCTCGCCGCGCGCTCGCCTTCCGCCGGTCGGCCGTTGCGGCCCACTTCCCGGTAGATCGTGGCCCGCTTGCGGCCCGGCTGCCCGGCGATCCTGCCCGCTCCCCAGCCCGCCCAGCCCGCCGCCCGCAGCGTCTCGCTCCGGCAGCGCTCCTCCTGCGTCACGTGCGTGTAGCTCTTCCGCATCTGCCTCCCTGCTCTTTCCAGCACCTACCAGCCTACTGCCACGACACCACCGCTCGCTGCCCCCCCTCTCCCCTCCCTGCCATCTTGTGGCTCGGCGCGTGTCGCACTTCGGAGTTGAATGGGCGGGAGTTTTGTCACAAGCACTAACTCAATGCACGCATGTCTCGAACGCTGGGGTGACGAGCAATTCGAAGCCAGCACGGAGGATGGGTTACAGACGCGAGGCCACGCCCGGCCGCCATCTTGACGCCCTAGATGCGCAATTCCGGAATCAGTTCGCTGCTCGACGCGAGTCGGGCCGGTCGTCAGCGCAAAGCCGGCGGCTCCTGTCGTATACTCTCGTGCGCAATGCACCGTCGGCAAGCACTCAAGGCGTCCCTGCTCGGTTCCGTCGCGGCCTTGGGGGCGCCGCCGGCTCAGGCAAGACTGCCCGCCACCAAGGTAACCCGAGTGCGCTTCTACCGGGTCTCCGACTCGCGCCCCATCTTCAATCAGAGCGGCCATATCGTGACCGTCGAGACGGACGCCGGCATCACGGGGATCGGGGAAGGGGGATCGCCCGATACCGTCGAGCAGCTCGGAGCGATGATCATCGGCGAGAACCCGTTCCGCACCGAGCATCTGTGGCAGGTGATGTACCGGGGGTACTTCTACCCTCCGGGCCGCGAGAAGATCCATGCTCTCGGCGCGATCGATCTCGCGCTCTGGGACATCAAGGCCAAGGCGCTGGGGGTGCCGGTCTGGCAGCTGCTGGGCGGCCTGACCCGCGATCACGTGGAGTGCTACTCGACCGGCTTCCCCAGCCAAGGATCCATCCGCGAGACGGCCCGCGCCTGCATCGAGGCCGGGTTCCGCGCTTTCCGCACGGGCGGGTCGAACTCCCGGGACGAGCCCTACCGGCACCGGAGAGCCGTGGACGACACCTTCAAGGTCTGCCAAGAAATCCGGGCAGGCGTGGGCGAGGACGGCGACTGGGCGATCGACTACCACACGCGCTTCGACCTGCCGGACGCCGTGCGCCTGTCGTCGCTACTCGAGCCGCTCCGGCCTGTCTTCTGCGAGGACCTCGTGCGCTCCGAGAACCCGGAGGTCTACAAGACGCTGCGTCCCTTGGTGAAGGTGCCCATCGCTGTCGGCGAGCACTTCGGGGACCGCTGGGACGCGAACGTCCTGATCGAGGACCGGCTGATCGACTACTCGAGAGTCTCGATCCCCAACTGCGGCGGAATCACGGAGTTCATGAAACTCGCGGCGCTGTGCGAGACCCACTACATCGGCTTGATCCCGCACTTCACCGGGCCCGTTTCGGAGGCCGCCCTCGTGCATTGCGCCGTTTCGCTGCCCGGCCCCGTGATCATGGAAATGACGGGCGCCGGGGCCAAGACACACGCCCACCTGCCGGTGCATTACGACTTCCGCAACGGCAAGATGTGGCCGAACGAGCGGGCGGGCCTGGGCGTCGAGTTCGACCCGAGCCAAGCCGACCGCGTGCTCGAAGTGACCGCGCACGCTCGCCCGATTCCCCTGCTCGAGCGTCCCGACGGGTCGGTCACCAACTGGTAGGCGGGCAGGCGGCCGGCACTCGCGGCGTCGGAGCGGCCGGTTATATCGGCGCGTCGCGATGGATCAGATGCAGTATGTTGCCTTCGGGGTCTAGGAAGAACGCCAGCCGGTTCGGCCCGGCCTCGACGAACTCCACGATCTCGATGCCCTTGGATCGGAGGTCTCGCACGCCCTCGTCGAAGTCGTCAACCTTGATGGCTAGGTGCCGGATTCCCGGAGTTCGCATCGCGGTCTCGACCGCGGCGCCCTGGGACGGGATCAGCTCGAGCATCGATCCGTCGCTCGCTCGGACGAAGACGTTGCCGCCGTAGCGATGGCAGACCGGCATCTGCAGGTTGCGCTCGTACCAGCCGGCCAAGGCCTCCGGATCGGGAGTGGCGATTGCCGTGTGTTCGATTCCGTTGTACATCAGTCCTCATCCTTTTCCCGGCCCCTGCGCCGACAGACGCCGCGCTCCGAGGCGCGGATGAACTCCACCATGTGCCGGGCATGCGGGCCCTTCACTTCGGCCTCGACCCGCGCGAGCGCCTCGATCAGCGGCATTGCCGTCCGAAACAGGAGGCGGTAGGCCTGCCGGATGCGGTCGATTTCGCCGCGCCCGAGCCCGGCGCGCCGCAGGCCGACCAGGTTCAGCCCGTGGACGGCCATGACCGGCCCGACATGCGTCAGATACGGCGTCACGTCCTGATTGACCCGGGTCATGCCCCCGACCATGGCCAGCTCGCCGACCCGCGAGCGCTGCTGGACTCCGACTCCTCCCGACACGAACGCCCGGTCTTCGATTTCAACATATCCGGCGAGGAGGGCCGTGCTAGCGATGACGGTCCCGTTTCCTATCCGGCAGTTGTGCGCGATATGCCCGGAAGTCATGATGAAGTTGTCGTCGCCGATCACCGTCTCGGACTCCGGCTCGGTGCCCCTCGACACGGTGAAGTGCTCGCGAATTCTGTTGCGGCTGCCGATCCTCAGGTAGGACCGCCGACCGTCGAAGGCCTTGTCGAGCGGGTCGCTTCCGAGAACTACGCCGGATGAGATCTCGTTGTCCGTGCCGAGGATTGTCCAGCGCTTCAGCAGCGCGAAAGACTCGATCCGGCAGCGCGCGCCGACCACCACGTCGTCCTCGACGATCGCGTATTCGGCGATGACCGCTTCCGGGCCGACCCGGGCCGTGGGCGCCACGAGGGCGGTGGCGGCGATCCGCGCCGAGGGATGTACCAGCGCCATGGACGAGCGGGTCGCCGCGGGCTCGAGCCGCCCTGCGCGGCTCCGAAGAGGGCGAAGGTCAATCTTCACACGGCCGCGGCGGGCCAGCCAAGTCGCCCCCGCGCGGCCGCGGCGACGGCGGGCGGCCAATCCGTCAAACTGGCAGGTCGGGCGGACCATTGCGGCCCTCGCCCGAGAGCGGGGAGACGAATGCAATTCGACCGGAACGGCAATCGCGAGCGCGTGGAGCGCTTGCAGAGGCGGGGAGTCGATGCATGGGGTCCGGAGCGCGTGTACGTCTGCGAGGACGTCGATCTCGACCGCATCGAGACTGGTGCCGTCATACGCCAGGCCACCCTGTCGGGAGCGTCGCTGAGCATCGCAGGAGGCGCCCGGATCGGAGTCTCCGGGCACGCCGAAGTAAGGGACTGCCAAATCGGCAGGGACGCGGAACTGGGCGCGGGGCTCTACGAGGGAGCGACGCTCCTTGAAGGTGTCAGGGTTCGCGGCTCCGCCGAGATCCGCCCGGGCACCCTGCTCGAGGAGCAGGCGGAGGCGGCGCACTGCGTCGCCATGAAGAACACGACCTTCACCGCCTGTTGCGTAGCTGGATCGGTCATCAATTTCTGCGACCTGTTCCTCAGCGGGGGGCGGTCGCGACGCGATCACACCGAGATTGGGTCGGGAGCGGTCCACTTCAACTTCGACCCACGGGGCGACAAGTGGGGCAGCTTGATCGGCGGGATCCGCGGCGTGCTGCTCCGGTCCGACCCGGTCTTCGTCGGCGGGAACTGCGGGCTCGTGGGACCGGTCGAGGTCGGCTTCGGCGCCGTGATCGCGGCCGGATCGGTCATTCGGAAAGACGCGCCTAGCAACGCCTTGGTCGCGGCGTCTGCCGCGAGCGTGACGCGCCCGAAGTTCGACCGCCGGATCTACGGCAGCCTCAAGCCGCGGGTGCTCGCGACCGCGAAGCTGATCGGCACGCTGCGCGCCCTCGATGCCTGGTACGCCAAGGTTAGGCTGCCGAGCGCGCGCGGGTCGGAAAGGCGGCTCTACGAGTCGGCGCGCAGGCAGATCGCGACCCAAGCCGAAGAGAGGATTCACCGGATCAGCAAGATCGTGGCCAAGCTCCCGGAGTCGATCCGGCGAGTCTCGAAACCGGGCGGGAGCGCCGCTCGTCCGAGAATTGCGGAGCATCGCCTGCTGGTCGAACGCTGGGAAGCGCTGCGAAAGGCGCTCGAGGCACCGGTCGATCCCGGCAGTCCGCCCGAGGCATTCGCGGATGCGTACGCCAAGGGGCGCGGATCCGGTCGAAGTCATCTCGGCGCCTTGCAGTCGGTCGCGGTCGAAGTCGAGGAGACGGCAGAGTGGCTCGAAGCCATCGTCGCCGACATAGTGTGCCACGCGGAGGACGCACTGGAGTAGCCGGCTGACGGCCCAACCGGCCTCCGTTCCGCTGTCAGCGGGCGACCCAGTAGCGCCACGCTGCCGTGCTAGCCTTTCTGGCATGAAGGCCGCATCGAACGCTGCCAGCCGCGCCCCGCAGCCGAGCGGACCGGGCTCGTCAGACGGGCCAGGCCTAGCCGATGGGACTCCGAGACGATTCGCAGCGGGAGCCGGAGCGCTCGCATGCCTCGCCCTCCTCGCCTGCACCGCGCCCGGCACGAGCGACGCTCCGGCCGCGACGGAGAAGCGCGGGCCGCGGATCCAGCCGGGCACCGAGATGGACCTGTACGCGCCGGGGCAGCACGACCTGTACGACGGGAAGTTCCGCATCTCGGGAGGCCGCATCTACCAAGTCGGCACGCTCGACGACGAGAGCCCGTGGAACCATATGGGCAACGACGCCTCGGACCTGCGGCCGGTCGGGGGCACGGCCGAGATCGACGTGAACGAGATCGAGAACACCGGCACGTTCCGAGCCGAGCTCGATCTTCCGGAGGGCAAGTACGCGATCGATCTCGAAGAGATCAAGCAGTTCTCGCCCTGCCAGGACGGCGGCATCGCGGCGTTTCTCTTCGAGCACGGCAACTCGGGCTGCGGAGACGCCAACTGGCCCAAGAGCCTGCTGTACGTCGCGGGCTGGGGGCTGGGATCGGCCACGCTCGATGACGAGCCGCTCTACGATAACTACGAGATCCACTTCATGGTCACGCAGGGGATGCGGGGCCGCGACTTGGTCGCCCGCTACCCGCTCGACGGCAAGAGTAACGAGGCCGGGGCCGTGAATCCCGCCCTCCAGCAGCTGGACTTCTACATCCGCAGCCCCGAGAGGAACGAGGCGAACCATCCCGATCGCGAGGTCTTCGACCATTTCTTCGCGATGGAAGTGACTTGGAAGTAGCGTCCGAAGGACTCTCGCCCCCGTGAATTCGCAGGGACTTGACGACGGGGCGGTCGGTCGGTCAGCCTGTCTAGCGTGCCGCATCGGACGCTGACTGCCCTCTTTCTAGGAATCCTGCTGGCTTCGTGCGCCGGCGGGGGGCCGACCGCCGGCCCGCGCCCCAATATCGTCCTGATCATGACCGACGACCAGGGCTGGGCGCAGCTCGGGTCGCACGGGGACCCGGTCCTGCAGACGCCGCGCCTGGACGCCCTCGCCAGCGAGAGCGTGGAGATGACCCGCTTCTACGTATCGCCCGTGTGCGCGCCCACGCGGGCCGCGCTTATGACCGGGCGCTACAACTACCGGACGGGCGTCGTCGACACGTATCTGGGCCGGGCGCTGATGGATCCGGCCGAGGTCACGATCGCGGAGATCCTTGGCGAGGCCGGGTACCGCACTGGGATCTTCGGCAAGTGGCACCTAGGCGACAACCATCCGCTGAGGGCCATGGACCAAGGCTTCGACGAGTCGGTGGTCCACAAGGGCGGAGGCATCGGCCAGCCGTCCGACCCGCCCGGCTCCGACTACTTCGACCCGATTCTATTCCACAACGGAGAGCAGCGGGAGTATGCCGGGTACTGCACCGACGTCTATTTCGACGAGGCCATCCGCTGGATCGGGGACGGCGGCGAGGAGCCATTCTTCGCGTACATCCCAACGAACGCCCCGCACTCCCCGTACTTGGTGCCCGACTCCTACCGCGAGCCGTACGCGGACCAGGGTCTCGCGGACAAGGACGCCCGCATCTACGGCATGATCACGAATATCGACGACAACGTAGGCAGGCTGCTGGACCATCTGGTATCGAGCGGCCTCGACGGGAACACGATATTCATCTTCATGACCGACAACGGCCCCACCACCCGCCTGTACCATGCCGGGCTGCGGGAGCAGAAGGGCAGTGTCTACGAGAACGGCATCCGCGTACCATTCCTGGCCCGCTGGCCGGACCGGCTCGGCCCGCGCGAGGTCGACGCGCTCGGCGCGCACATCGATATCGCACCCACCCTGGCTGCGGCCGCGGGAGTCGTTCCCCCGCCCGAGGCGAGGTTCGACGGCGTCAGCCTCCTGCCCCTGTGGACAGGCGAAACAGAATCGCTGCCCGAGCGAACCTACTTCGTGCAGGCGCATCGCGGCAACGAGCCGCAGCGCTACCGCGCGTTCGCAGCCGTCGAGCAGCGCTACAAGCTGGTCCAGGCGCTGAGCTTCAGCCAGCCGGCACCGCCGGACGCGCCCCTCGAGCTGTACGACCTTTCCGCGGATCCAGGGGAGCGGGCGGACCTGTCCGGCGAGCTGCCGGAGGTCGTCGAGCGCCTCAGGGCAGGCTACGACGCCTGGCTGGACAACGTCTCCGAGAGCCGCGGGTACGACGCCGTGCGGTTCGCCATCGGAAGCGACGCCCAGCGGCACGTGACGCTGACGAGGCAGGACTGGCGCATGGCGACGACGGACGGGTGGGGCCGAGGCCAGCAAGTGCTGGGTCACTGGGAGGTGGACTGCCGGTCGGAGGGACCCTACGACGTCGCTGTCACACTCGCGGAACCCGCCGCCAAGGCCGGCACAGTCAGAATCGGCTTCCGCGATTCCGAAGAGACCCGGCCCGTCCGGGCGGGGGAGGAACGAGTGGTATTCGAGGGCCTCGTCCTAGAACCGGGCGAGGGCACATTCGAGGCCCGGCTGCAAGTCGACGACGATGCGGTAGGGGTCTGGCATGTGGACATCACGCGGAAGTAGCGCTCCGCGCCTGCCGCGTCATACAGAGCGTCCCGGCTGACACTCGACACGGGCTCTGGGCGCGGACTGCTGTACCGGCTTGCCATACGATGAATCCTCCGGTCGCTTGCGACGGCCGCGGCCTGCTTCGCGCAGGAGAGTCCGAACGTGGTGTTTGTCTTGGCCGACGACCTAGGATGGAGCCAAGTTGAAGCATACGGCGGCGAGGCGTACCGCACGCCCCACATCGACCGGTTCGCCAGCGAAGGACCCCGCTTCACCAGTGCGTATTCGTCCGCCGCGGTCTGCTCGCGGTAGGGACACCGGTTACCCGGTGCCCCCGCTCAGATCCGGACGTGCGCGCTTACGGTTCCGGCTCCTATCTTGGGTGGTTGACGGCCAGCGATTCTCAATTTGGGCATTTTGGGATTTCCAGAGTGTCTGAGAAAGGTGTCGAAGGCAGTCTGGCACTTGACTTTTGCTAGCGGAATGTGTGAGCTAGGGTGCATGCCCCATGTCCTGGACGCGCTGCTGAGCGCCTTCCGCGAGACGGCCGCCGGCCGGCCCGACCGGCGCGAGGGGCGCCGCAACAAGCGCTACGAGGTCAGCGACGCCGCCGGTTGCGCCCCGGCCTGCTTCTGCACCCAGTGCGAGTCGTTCCTCGCGTTCCAGCGGCGCATGGAGCGGGACGGCTCGCGCTCCAACTGCCGGACCCTGTTCGGCGCGGGCCGCATCCCCTGCGACAACCGGATCCGCAACTTGCTCGACGACCGCGACCCGGCCGCGTTGGACCCGCTGTTCCGGGAAACCGTGGCCGCGCAGGGCGCGCTCGAGCCCTTGCAGCGCCTCGACGAGCGCCTGCTGGCGGCTCCGGACGGCGTCCGGTTCCACCGCTCCGACAGGGTGCATTGCCCGCAGTGCTCGGTGCGGCGCGCCGGCCGCGAGCGCCGGCCGCATCACTTCCGCACCATGGCCGTCGGCCACCGCGGTGGCCGACGGCCACGCCACCGTCCTGCCGCTGATGCCCGAGTTCGCGTGCCCGCAGCAGGACGCGGCCGCGACCCGCGCCGACATGAGCGAGGACGAGCGCAAGCGGGACTGCGAGCGCAACGCCGCCAAGCGCTGGCTCGCCGCTCACGGCGCCTGGCTGCAGGCCTGCCGCCCCGTCCTGCCGGGCGACGACCTGCACTGCTGCCAGCCGGTCTGCGAGGCCGCCGCGGCGGCCGGCATGGACTACATCCGGGTACCTGATTACCCACAAGACTCAGCCAAGGTTAGGAGGCGGTAAGGCATGGGCGGGGTGCGCACGGAGGCGTGGAGCAGGCGGGGGACCAGCGCCTCCAGGTCGTAGCGGCGGTTGAAGCGGTAGCGGAACTCGGCGAGGTAGCGCGGCAGGTGCTTGCCGTCGAGCGCAGGGCAGGTTCCCGCCAGGGACTGCTTGACGTTCGCCAGCATCGTGTCGACCCGGACGAAGCGGGAATCCCCGCAGCTCCGCTGCCCGCCTCCGGTGACGGCCGGCACGTGCTCGCAGCCGGCGCCGGCCACGCCCCGGAAGCAGGCCGGGCCGTCGGAATGCACCTCCGTGCCGGGCTGCAAGTGCCGCCCGGCCCACGCTGCCAGCGTCTTCTTGCGCAAGCCCGCCACGCTGCTCATGCGCATCCTTGCCGGCTGGCCGGCGGCGGTGACCTGCACGGCGGCCACGAACGGCGTCTTGCCCGCCGCGCCGCGACCGCGCTGGCCGCCGCTCCGCTCCCCGCCCCAGTAGGCCCCAGTAGGCGTCGTCCACCTGCACGATGCCGCCCGGCGGCACGCGCTCGTCGCGCTCCTTCAGCACTTGCAGAAGCTTGTGCTTCACCCTCCAAGCCGTGTTCCGGCTCACGCCCAGCTGCCGCGCCAGTTCCAGCGACGAAACGCCGTGCTGGCCCTGCGTCAGCAGGTGGAGCGCCAGCAACCAGACGGTCAGCGGCAGCTGGGTGGCGGCCAAGAGCGTGCCGGCGACGAGGGAGCTCTGGCGGTGGCAGGCATGGCACTGCCAGAGCTTGCGGGAGCGGATGCGGCAGTGCCGTCGGGAGCCGCACTCCGGGCAGCGGAAGCCGTCCGGCCAGCGGGCGTTGCAGACGGCCTGCTCGCATGGCCCCTCGCTGCCGTAGCGCTGCAGGAACTTGTCCAGACTGAGTCCCTTCTGGAATTGCACGCGATTGCGTTTCAGCTGCTATCCCCTTTCCTATCAGAGATTTCCGACCTCCTTCAGTAGAGCATATCCTCGGCTGACGTTCGTTGGTAATTAGGTCCGGGTATGCAAGCCCGGATCCCACAAGCACTTGTACGAGGTGCTGGAGAGCCAGCGGGCGAGCGGCGCGGTGCGCTCGACCGGCTGGCTGCCGCGGCGCGGGAAGGGCAAGCGCTCCGAGCGGCACCGTTTCCGCTGGACGGCCGCGGTGCCCCTGTGCCAGGGCCGCGACGCCCTGCGGGGCACTTGGCTCGAGTACGCCGTGGAGCGCGACGGCAAGCGCACCTGCGTCAGCAGCTTCTTCACCGGTCTCGCGGTCAGCGCGGACAACGCGGAGCGGATCGCGCGCGCCGGCCGGGCGCGCTGGAAGATCGAGAACGAGGGCTGCAACTGCCTGGCGCGGCACGGCCGCAACTTCAAGCGCAACTTCGGGCACGGCAAGGAAGGGCCGGCCAACGTGCCGGCCGTGCCGAACCTGTTCGCCTTCGCGCTCCACGCCGTGGTGCAGTGCGTCTGCGCGCTGCGGCAGCAGTGCCGGCGCCAGCTGGTCACGCGCCGCGCCCTGTTCCAGGAGCTGCAGGTCGCGCTGCGCTGGTTCCGCTTCCCGGACCGGCCGACGCTGCTGGCGGCGGTGCGCGCCGGACGCGCGCCTCCGGGCTGCCAGGCGGCCGGGGCCTGGACTCCGCGCGGCCTGGACTCCGCGCAGTTTCGTGCCGGCAGCGTCCGGCGAGCGGCCGGCCGTCGCAGCCGGCTACCGCCGGAGGGCGTCCGGCCGCGGGCTCGGCACTCGGCGGACCCGCGACGCGGGCCGCGCCACGGCCCTGCCCGCCGTCCGACGCTCCCGCGGGGCGGCCTCGGGAGCGCAACCTCTCGGTCAACTTATTCACCTCATCCTCCGAAACAACCTTCACGCACCCCCTTGACGGCCAAATTTAGAACCGCTGGGTCCGGGCAACACGCGCTTCAAGCACCTTCGCGGCGCTGCCGAGCTCCTCGCGAATGCGCTCCACCTTGTCCACCAGCACTCGCAGGACACGATCCTCCGGGCGTTGGACGAAGACGAAGTAACGGCAGAACACCTCGTCGGCGGGCTGCAGCTTGCGGTCGATGCGGCCGTTGCGCTGATCGAGACGGCTCGGGTTCCAGGGCAGGTCGAAGTGAAACAGATCGTGACAGTGGCGTTGGAGATTGAGGCCCTCCCGCGCCGCGTCGGTGGCGATAAGAATGCGCAGCGGGTGGTCGCCCGGCTCGGCGTTGAAGGCGTGCTTGATGTCTTCCCGCCTGTGCCGGGAGGTCGTCCCCGTGAAGGTCGCGATCCGTTCGCGCGCCCTGTCGGAGCGTGCGATTGCCTCGTTCAGGCAGCGCTCCAGCCAGCGGCGTGTATCCTCGTACTCGGTGAAGATGAGAAGGCGGCGGTCGTTCCACCGGGGAGACGCAGCCTCGGGCGCTGACAGAATCGGGCACAAGTTGGCGTCGGTCCACTCGACGATCCTGCGTACGCGCGGATCGGCGTCGTAGCGGCTTGCCTCGGCGATCTCGCGCATCTCGTCGACGAGAGCGAGTTCGCGCATCAACGCCATCCGGCGCGAACTCGCCGAGCCAGTCACGCAGGCCCGAGGCGTAGGTTTCGTCGACGAGAGATCAGGAAGCGGGAGTGGGTGGTCCAGGGGTTGACCGAAAATCCGTGCTCGCGGCGCATCCGCGTCACATGCGCCCGGTCGAGAATGGTGAACGTGAGGCCGAAACGGGCCTCCATCTCGTCCTGCCATTGATCGAGCATCGCGGGCGGGCATGCGACAACAATCCGGTCGATGCGGCGGCGCAACAGCAGTTCGCGCGCGATGAGTCCCGCCTCGATGGTCTTGCCGAGCCCGACGTCGTCGGCAATGAACAGGTTGACGCGCGGCAGCCGAAGCGCCTTGCGCAGCGGGTCGAGCTGGTAGGCGTCGATGCGGATGCCGGCGCGGAAGGGCGCCTGAAAGAGATTGGGGTCGGTCGCGGTCACGCAGTTCCACGACAGGGTGCGGAGATAGGCCGCGAACAGCGCCGGGTCGTCGAAGCCCTTGCCCGCCACGGCGGACCAGCCGCCGTCCTCCAGGATGCACACCGACAGCGGCTCGCCCTGCGCGTCGTCGTCAAGGCACGACAGATCGACAAGCATGGCTTCATCGGGTGACGGCGGCGACGTCACGTTCTCGACGAGGTAACGGCGTTGGCGGACCAGGGCGATGCGTCCGGGTTCGGGAGAGAGCGCCGTCATACCTTCGTCTCGTTAGCCCGAACCTGGAGCAGGGCGCATCGTTCCATCAACATGTCGAACGACTCGTTGTCGTCGAGCAGCATGCCGTCCGCCAGCATTCTCGTGTAATCGTTGGAGAGGATAGCGAATCCGGCGCCTTCGGGAACGAGCTGAAGGTGTCCCGAGACTGCCGCCGCATAGTCGATCCGTACGTCGCGGGCGTCGTTCTCGGCGAAGAACATCGCCTTGTGGCGGGCGACCGACAGCACGAGGGCGCGGTCGGCGAACGCTTTTGCCGCGATCCCGGCCTCGTCGAGGCGCGCAAGATCATGCCAGTGCCTCGACAGACGCTCCCCGCGCCGGCGCTCCTGGCGGCAGAAGACATGGATGGCGGTCGCTTTTTCCCAGAAGGTCCGTTCCGCCAGCATGACGGTGGGGTGCGCTTCGGGAAACGCGAGACCGGGAAGATAGGCGGCCGCGTCGCACACAACGGGCCGATTTGCGTGTGGCTCGCCCGTCGATCGGGCGCCGAACTCGACGATGACTTCCGGGGCGACAAAACCGCTTGTCTCGAGCAACGGTTCATACGCGACGTAGAGACGCTCCGCTTCCACGCCGCACCTCGCCACGAATCCGGCGTCGGAGAGACCTTCTTCGACAATGGGGCAGGCCTGGTCCCGGACCCATTGTGCGAGGCGGGCACGGATGGCTCGCGTCCAGCGCTTCTCCTGGCTGCGCGTGGGCGGAAGCGCTTCGTCGCCGGCGCCGGAAACCAGATCCGGCGCAAACGCCCGGATATCGTAGGTGATGTCGACATCTTCGGAGAATCGGCGGATCGCGCGCCACGCCTTCGACAGCGACGTGCCGCCCTTGAAGGTCAGGTGTTCGGCAAACGGAGCCTCGAAGAGGATGCCAAGCGCCGCGACGACCCAGACATCCTTCTCCAGAAGATGCGCCTTGTGGCTGCCGCCTCGCTCCGTCACCTCGAGAGCGTCGCGCCTGTCGTTGGGCGAGAGATCCTGGAATCGCGTCTCAGCCATGCGCAAGGCGCGCGCTCACCGGCTCCGCCATCCAGATGGGCATGATGGCCCGCGCGGCCGCAAGCTCTTCCCGATCCGCCTCGGAGAGCGTCGGCAGGATCGCTTTGAGGCCGTCCTCGACCTCTTCGGGCCCAAGCCATGCCAGGGCCCGGATGACGTCGCCCGCCTTTCGGTGCGGCGCCGCCAGCTGCCAACGCGGAGCATGACGCAGATCCACGATGGACGAGCCGAAGCGTAGCCTTCGGTCGGGACCGGAAGTGAGATAGACCGCACGGACCGGATTCTGCGTGGTGAGGCGCAGGCAATTGGCTGCGGCGCCGCCGCACGGCACGATCGTTTCGCCCCACATCTGCGACAGCGCGGCGGTCGCCTTGGCGACCCGGGGTGCCCGAACGCCGAAACGGGTCTCGACCGGGCGCATGTAGACACCTTGGCAGATCCGCATGAGGTGGCCCGAACGCGCGAGGCGCGACAACGCCTGGTCGACGGCCGCCCGGTTGCCGAGGTGCAGCAGAGCGGCCGGACACAGCGGCGTGGCCTCCGGAAGCGCCGTGGCGTGCTCAATGATGCGACGGGAAAGGCCGCGCATGGTCTTGTCTCCAATTCACTCTGTCAGAAATCTAGTGGCGAAATCAACACTATGACAACTCTGAAGAGAAGCAATTCCAACCTCGCGGAGGTAGATACGGAAGATGCATCGCGTGCGTCGTGCGTCGCTCTGGCCCCCGGGAATGATCGATCCCTTAGGGAATTATATATCTGAGTGCCGACAACGCCATATCCGACTAGAACTGCTCTGAGCAGGGAGGTCGGTGTCGAGCTCGGGTCATTCGAGTGAGACCGCGGCGGGCACAGAGGGGTGGGGGGGGTGGGATCGTATCCGAATCGAGCCTGCCAGCGGATTTGACGAGGAACGGACTAGAGAGGCCGCCTCGCATGCCCCGGTGGAACCCGGTTGGCGGTGGCAGGGTACCCCTTGCAAGCCGATTGCAGGCCCTCCGAGGGCCGAAGACAGCGGATCCCCGGCGCTCGACGGCCTGCATGGACGGTCCGGGCCGGACCGGGGTCGCACCGGGGCATGCCGGATCCGGTGCGACCCTCGCACCGAGCGTGAAGTGCACCGAGCGCACCGAGCGTGAAGAGCGCGTCCGCAGCGGGCTGCCGCGCTCAGCGCGGCGGGCGCCGCTCAGGCCGCGACCGCGGCCTTGCCGGTCAGCTGCCGGTAGGTCAGCGTCCGGCCGACCAAGCCCCGCGCCATGCGCCGCATCTGTTCCGCCGTGTCGCAGTCGCGGTCGTTGCGCCGTCCCGCGAACTCCGTGAGGTAGCGGCCGAGATGACGGACGCTCATCCGGTGATAGGTTCCGTACAGGCCGCGCTTGAACAGGGACCCAAACGATTCGATGCCGTTCGCATGCGCTGCCCCGCGCACGTACTCGCCGCCGGAGTGCCTGACGGCTTCGTGCGGAACTCCGCCATGCCGGCGCAGGCCGCCGCCGCTCCGCGCGCTCCTGCGCGCTCCCCAAGCTGTAGCTCGCCGCGCGCTCGCCCTCCGCCGGTCGGCCGTTGCGGCCCACTTCCCGGTAGATCGTGGCCCGCTTGCGGCCCAGCTGCCCGGCGATCCTGTCCGCTCCCCAGCCCGCCCAGCCCGCGGCCCGCAGCGTCTCGCTCCGGCAGCGCTCCTCCTGCGTCACGTGCGTGTCGCACTTCGAAGTTGAATGGGCGAACCAATACAGCCAAGTCCGCCTCTCGGATGGTGTCGCATTCGTGGAACAGGCGAATGGCTACCGGCGCTATCCGAGGCTTTGCGGACTGATTTAGATGTCCATGGCTGATGATGCATGATCATTCGGCATCCTAGTTGGACAACGCTGATCAAGGGATTCGGCAGTGCGTCGACGAGTACGCGTCGACCAAGCAGGACATCGAACAGGTCGCGACGGAGGCGGTGGCGGCCTCTGACGCAATTCCCGCAAGGGGATGGGTCATCCCGGCCGGGAACTACCGGCGGGTGAATTGAGAGCGTTCGTTCTCCCCGGGGCTGGGCGGTTTCGGATCTCGGCCCATTCATAGTCGGTGCCATTCGTTTGGCGGAGTCCGACGGCAGACGGTGGGAGCATTGGGGAGAACCAACGCACACGAGCGCAATCAGGCAGCTACATGGAATGGGTCAGATGCCTTGGCCCTCCCGCAACGAAGACGAACCGCCCTCGTCCGACAGACCCGGGTGCGCCTTGGTGCGGTCCGCGGCCCACTCCCAGCGCTACGGCTGAGCGGCCGACCGTCCCCGCTCGGGCACCTTCCGCGACAGGATGTCACTGTGACGCGGGGCCGGCCGCCGCCTAGAATTCGTACCGCAGACCGAACAGCAGAACCCGCGGCGGAACGGTCACGCGGGAGTGGTTGCCGAGGCTTCCGGGGAATGTGAACGAGAGCATCTCCCAGTCGTCGGAGTTGAAGCGCACGCTGTTCGTCAGGCTGAACGCCTCGGCCCGGAATTGCAAGCTGCGGCTCTCCTACGGCAGGGAGAAGCGCTTGCCGACCGTCGCGTCGACGGACTAGAGGCCGTCGCCTCGCAGGTTGTTGCGCTTGCCGATGCCACTGACCACTACCTGCTGGAAGGTAGAGAGGGCCCGCTGCGAGACACAGATGTCCAGCTTGCTCAATCCGCCTCCCGCGGCCGAGGCTCGGCGGGAGCGGTACAACAACCGAGGCAGGTCCCATGCTCGGCAGCGAGCAGGGTCAGGCCGACTGCGATTGCGAATAGCCTGCTGCTTCGCCTAGCGTTTGAAGGTTCCCCCGGTGTTTACTTTGGGTAGCGGTCGATGCGGATCGACCATGCTGTCGAATACGCTCAAATTGCACTTCGGATTTCGAAGTCCTTCCGAGCTCTTTTCGGCGTTCGGCTTGGAGGCGTTTTGTCGGTCCCACCCAACCGGTAGCCAGATGTGGCACCTGTACAGCGGCCTGTCCAAGCGAACTCGTGCTCCATTCCGCTTGGAATGGGAAGTCGAGAGAGCACTCTATCCGTTCCACGATCCACATGCCCACTTCACCATGCAGGACGTACCGTCCGCCCTGATCACCGCATTGCCCCATCTGACAGGCGAGTACGAACGGCTGTTTGAAAATCTGAATCCGGTTTTTTCCGTCATCATCGGCAGCCAGTTGGCGATCACTTCTGTCACAAATTCGACTGATTATTCCATATATTCTTCCGGAAAATATGGGTCTAACGTTCCATTTTCTCGCCTATTTGAGCTTATATATTGTTCCGTTACTTCCCGAATAGGCAAGAAATTCATATCTATTAAGATGCTCATTCGACAGCTAACTCAATAAATTAGAATTCTATTTTTCGAAGTTTTCTAGCCATAAAAATACCTGATTACCAACGAACTTCAGCCGAGTATATGCTATACTGGAGGAGGTCGGAAACCTCTGACAGGAAAGGGGATAGCTGATGAAACGCAATCGCGTGCAATGCCAGAAGGGACTCAGCCCGGGCAAGCTCCTGCAGCGCTACGGCAGCGAGGGGCCATGCGAGCAGGCCGTCTTCAAGGCCCGCTGGCCGGACGGCTTCCGCTGCCCGGAGTGCGGCTCCCGACGGCACTGCCGCATCCGCTCCCGCAAGCTCCGGCAGTGCCATGCCTGCCACCGCCGGACCTCCCTCGTCGCCGGCACGATCTTCGCCGCCACCAAGCTGCCGCTGACCGTCCGGCTCCTGGCGCTCCACCTGCTGACGCAGGGCAAGCACGGCGTTTCGTCGCTGGAACTGGCGCGGCAGCTGGGCGTCAGCCGGAATACCGCCTGGAAGATGAAGCACAAGCTCTTGCAAGTGATGAAGGAGCGCGACGAGCGCCTGCCGCTGGGCGGCATCGTGCAGGTGGACGACGCCTGCTGGGGCGGGGAGCGGAGCGGCGGCAAGCGCGGTCGCGGCGCGGCGGGCAAGACGCCGTTCGTCGCCGCTGTGCAGGTCAGCGCCGCCGGCCAGCCGGCAAGGATGCTCATGAGCAGCGTGGCGGGCTTGCGCAAGAAGACGCTGGCAGCGTGGGCCGGGCGGCACCTGCAGCCCGGCACGGAGGTGCATTCCGACGGCCCGGCCTGCTTGCGGGGCGTGGCCGACGCCGGCTGCGAGCACGTGCCGACCGTCACCGGAGGCGGGCAGCGGAGCTGCGGGGATTCGCGCTTCGTCCGGGTCGACACGATGCTGGCGAACGTCAAGCAGTCCCTGGCGGGAACCTGCCATGCGCTCGACGGCAAGCACCTGCCGCGGTACCTCGCCGAGTTCCGCTACCGCTTCAACCGCCGCTACGATCCGGAGGCGCTGGTCCCCCGCCTGCTCCACGCCTCCGTGCGCACCCCGCCCAGGCCTTACCGCCTCCTAACCTTGGCTGAGTCTTGTGGGTAATCAGGTAAAAAGATAGACATATATCTTGGATATGAGCCCGATTCGATTGATAGAATCGATAGAATTATATGACAGACATAGCTCATCGATGGACGATCTAAGCAACTCATTTATTAGATCTCGCCCATTCAACTCCGAAGTGCGACACGCGCCGCGCCACAAGATGGCAGGGAGGGGAGAGGGGGGGGGGGGGGGGGGGCAGTAGGCTGGTAGGTGCTGGAAGGAGCAGGGAGGCAGATGCCGAAGAGCTACACGCACGTGACGCAGGAGGAGCGCTGCCGGAGCGAGACGCTGCGGGCCGCGGGCTGGGCGGGCTGGGGAGCGGACAGGATCGCCGGGCAGCCGGGCCGCAAGCGGGCCACGATCTACCGGGAAGTGGGCCGCAACGGCCGACCGGCGGAGGGCGAGCGCGCGGCGAGCTACAGCTTGGGGAGCGCGCAGGAGCGCGCGGAGCGGCGGCGGCGCGCGGCGGCGTGCCGGCCGCGCCAGCTGACGTCGGCGCTGCGGACGCGGAGCGAGGACTGCCTGCGGCAGGACTGGAGCCCGGAGCAGGTCGCGGCGCGGCTGCAGCGGGAAGGGGCGCTGGAGATCAGCCCCGAACGGATCTACCAGCTGGTGCGCGCGGACCGGCGGCAGGGGGGCCGGCTGTACCGGCACCCGAGGCAGGGCGGCCGCAAGCGCGTCCGGCGGGTCGGCCGGACGGCGGGCCGCGGCCTGATCCCGGGGCGCGCGGACATCGCGGAGCGCCCGGCGGAGGCGCGAGCGCAGGCGCGCGTCGGCGACCGGGAGGCCGACACCGTGATCGGCGGGCAGCGCCGCGGGGCGCTGGTGACGCTGGTGGACCGGTTCTCTCAGTACCTGCTAGTGCAGCCGGTTAGCCGGCGCACGGCGCAGCTGGTCGGGGCGGCGATGACGGCCATGCTCGCAGGGAGCGGGGCCGTGACGCACACGCTCACGGCCGACAACGGCAAGGAGTTCGCGGCAAGGAGTTCGCGGGGCACCGGGAGGCACCGGGAGGTGGCGCAGCGGCTGGGGGCGGGCTTCCACTTCGCGCGGCCCTGCCACTCCTGGGAGCGCGGGCTGAACGAGCATGCCAACGGGCTGCCGCGGCAGTACTTCCCGCAGGGGACGGACCTGCGGCGGGTGGACCCGGCCCGGGTGCGGGAGGCGCGGGACCGCCTGAACCGGCGTCCGCGGAAGGTGCCGGGCGGGCGCACGCCGGAGGAAGTCTTCCTGGCGGAGCGGGAGCGGGTGCCGCGGGGCTGAGGCAGGGCTGGCAGCCCGCCGCGGGGACAGGGGCGCGGGGGAGCTGCGCCCGGACAGGCGCGGATTCGACCCTCCGGACCTTGCTGCGGTCGCTTCGGCCCGGCAGCGGCTTGTCCGGCGCCGCTGGATCTGCTACTGTGGTCCTAGTATCCCAGCCCACCGCCCCTTACCCGCGTGTCGCACTTCGGAGTTGAATGGGCGTCGCATATCTTGGACCCGCCGCTGAGCGCCTTCCGCGAGACGGCCGCCGACCTGCCCGACCGTCGCGCGGGTCGAAACACGTGCTATGAGGTCAGCGGCGCCGCCTGTTGCGCCCTGGGGAGCCTGTACTAGCACTACCCGCACTATCACCGGGGATCGGGCATGCTGCCCACGGGCGCGGTGTGGCGAGGACGCTACAAGCTCATCGAGTGGTTCGAGGGAACGGTCGCCCGACAGGGAGTCTATTACGAGCTATTCGACTTGGAATTGAACGTCTCCGAGACGCGGAACCTCGTCGGGTCGCACCCGAAGTTCGCGAGCTACGCACCGAGCTGGCGGCCTGGCGCAAGCGGGTCAAGGCCCAGATGCCCACTGCCAGCGACTGAATGCCCGGCCGCGCTCTTGCCCGCGTTCAAGGGATGCCCAGCCCCTGGGGCGTACGTCAGTCGCAAACCACGATCCCGCCGTTGAACTCGACCGAAGCAATCGGTGCGTCGAGAGTCTGAGACTCGCTGACGATCAGGTGAATCTTGTAGGCACCCGGCGGAGCGTCCGCAGGTAGAGGCCGATAGGCCGTCGTCAGCGCTACTTTCTCGAATGAGCCCGAGCCTCGGAGACGGCCCTCGTTGCCGCTCTGCTCTGCGAAGCTCGCATCGCCGAGGACAAATCCCTTGGATCCGAGTAGCTTGCTGTCTCTCGTCGCAAACAACAGCGCCCGAAGCGGGCCGGTAGACTCACTCGACCTGTTCCGCAGCCGCTCGATAGAGATCGAGAGCCCGTCGACGCCATAGCTATAGGAAATATCTCCCACGAAGTCGATTCGGCCTTTTCCACGCCGCTGCTGAATCCGAAAGTCCGGCTGCGTTCGCGGTCGGGAGGCCAATCTCGGCGCGGCCACGTGAAACACGTGAATCCGGATGGCCTGTTCAGCCGTCGCGACCGGCGAGCGCTCCGTGCTCGCGGCGACTTCCAGCTCGGCCCGGTAGGTTCCGACGTACAGGCCGGCTCGCGACGCCGTAACCTCAATCTCAAGCGTCTCTCCTTCCGCGAGCAGGCCCTCAGAGGGATTCGTCCGGAGCCACGGAGGCCCCGAGCCGAACCGGAACCGCAGTGGACCGCGGCCCTCGTTCGCCAAGCGAATGCTCTGCGACGGGGCCTCGGAGCCCCGCTGCGCCACGAACGTCATGGCTTGCGGCTTTGCGGACAGACGAGGGGCATCAGCTCCGCCGCCGCGCACCTCCGCCATGATCGTGCCCCTGATGTCCTGTCCTGGACGGAAACGGAGAAAGCGGATGAAGTAGATGCCCTCCTCCAAGGGCGGATCGGAGTCGGGCGTGACCGACAGGCTCTGGCCGAAAGCCGTCGACACCGAGCGGTAGTCCGCGTCCACCTCAGGGTCTCGGTCGGGGCCGGGTCCGTAGCGCCACCGGTCGGTTCCCAGTTGCGCGAAGAAGGCGACGCCGGGCGCGAGCGCCTCAGGACGGTAGTGGATGGCGAGCTCGTCCGCACCGGCGGGGACCCTGATACGGAACCCGTGTTCGGGCTCGTAGACGTGCCACCTGTATCGAGGCTTTGCCGGGAGTACAAAGGCCATGTCTTGGCCCGGATGCAGCTCGCGCGTCCGCGAGCAAACGGCTTCGGCGTGCACGGGTCCGTCGATGTCCACGGTCGTCTGCACGGCACTGCCGGACAAACGACCGGTCCAGTCGGCAAACTCCCACCCGGGTGACGGCAATGCCGTCACCCGGACCCGCGTCCCGGAGCTATAGAAGCCGTCCGGCGAAGAGGGTGCGACCCATATCGCGCCCGATCCCGGGGGCTCGACTGCGGTCGTGAGCCGATACTCAGCAGCAGTTCGGAGAACCAGGCTCCCGCCTGATCGAGGCACTCTCAGGCGATGGGCGATGGCACCGCCGTCACTCCAACTCTCGAAGCGGTACCGAGCCCCATAGGATTCGCGGATGGCCTGCTCTTGGGGCACTTGAATCGCGATCCGGTCGGCAAGGCGGCGCACGTCGAGTGCGATTGGCGCAAGCCGCTGCTCTCCGTTGACGAAGACGGCGATAGGATCCGCTTGAGAGTCGATTCGAAAGAGCGGATCCCGGCTGAATCGAGCCCTGTACTCAAGATCCGGCCTCGTGACGGTGCTTAGAGCCGGGTTCGCCGATCTGCCATGATCTCCCCACAGCACCGAGATCCAATCCTGGAACTGGTACGAACCGTCCGTGTCCGGGGACGCCTCGACAGTGATCGGTGTCCGCAGCGTGTAGTATCCGTCCGCCGATTCCGGCGTGATCCGCACCTCACCCGCACCAATCGGATCGGCGCAGGCTGCAACGTGGTGCTGCACGATGAAATTAGCCTCGATCCAAGTCGCGCTCGGATCCGCACGGAAGGCGTACTGCCAGCCACCGTCGTTGTCATTCCAGCGTCCGAAAAGGTATCGGCTGCCGCTCGCGACCTGCGCCACCGGAGCCTCTATCAGGTGGCTGCTGCCGGGAGCCCAAGCGAAGCTCTTCGGCGCGGTCACGCGCACACCGTCAACGATGATCTCCAGCCCTGGCGGATTGGTGGAAACGGTCGTGGTCGCGGGGGGCTGGCCATAGAGTCGCGCCAGTCCATCGATGTCGCCAGCGGACAGCTCGCCGCTTGGGATGGACAGGCCCGGAGGGATGGATTCCATCACCGCTTCACCGCCCCATCCGAGCGCCTTGGAGTGGTAATGCATCGTGGAGGCGAAGTCGTACGGCCCGCTAGCCGGATGCTCTGCCGCCAGGACGTTGTCGAGCCCAGCCTTTCCGCCGAGGTTCTCGCGATGGACGGTCAGATAGGTGTCGCGATCAACGCGCTGGTGCTCGTGCCAGAGTCCCACAGCATGGCCAATCTCATGCACTGCTGCATTGACTTGACAGCCCTTCGGCGGAATATCAATGTACTGCTCACCTCCCATCATTCCTACATACGATCTGCAATTTCCGACACTGACGGCCCTGAACCGCACGTAATCCACTTCCGTCTTCCTCTCCACCAAGCGGATGACTGTCTTGGAATTCCACTCGCTGATCGCGGACAAGATGGCTTCCCTTTCCGGGACGTTCGCATCGATGACGTAGGGCACGATACCGTCAGGCCAGAGTCTGTCCGCATCGACGGAAGAGAGATCCCGACGCCGCGGCCAGTCGTCTTCCGGGGGCCTTCCCTGCGGGCCGGCGGTGGCCTCGGTAATTTCCTCGGCGGTGCCGAGGATCATGTCCCCGGCGTGAATCGCCATGCCTTCGACGACTTCGTAGCTCAGCCGCCGCCCGCGGAATTCCGTGACGCCCCGGCCCTGATCGTAACCGACACGGCTGTTTGCGGCCTCGCCGGTCGTTTCCTTTGCCGCCTGCGCGACCGTACGAGGGAAGGGTGCCGGGCCGTCGACGACACCAACGACGATGGCGCAGATCGCGAAGCGCAGGAAGATGGCAGCGGTCTTGTTCACGATGAATCTGAGATGCCGCGAGCGCCGAAGGACCGCTGCCGCTTCAAGGGCACTCTTGAATTCTAGACGATCCGATGAGGCAGGATCTCGGAACCCGAGGATCGACTTTTCTCAAGAGGCGCACATCTAGGGCGTTGATTCCATTGCGTTGAGACTCCTCGGAGCAGCTTCGGAGCGGAACAGTGTCGCATGGGTGACCGCGTCGCCTTGGACCATGCACTCACTGCAGTCCGAGGTGCCGTGGCGCACCGGTCAGCGAGCGAGGCCCGACCACTGCTCGACTGGATCTGGAATCAGATCGAACCCAAGCGCCGGCCCGCAAGAACACCCAATGCCGAGCTAGCAGAACAACACCCTGACCGACGCGCTGAGCACGCTGGGACATCCATCTCTGCCACCTGCCGGGATGAGCGAGAACACAGTCCGGCGCGGCGAGGGCAAGCGCGTGATCTCGGGGCATTCCAGCGAATCAGCTCGCCGCTAGGTCCGGATTCACAAACGACCGAGACAACACTGGCACTCGTAAGTTCGCGGGCGGAAGTTTCCAGAGTTCTCGCGCGATTCGCCTCAAGGCACCGCCGCACCTCCCAGCTACTCTTCGCGCCACCGCCTGACTCCGCAAGCGACGGGCCACTAGCCGCGAGAATACCGGCTAGGCGCGAGCACGGGCCCGGCCCTCAAACAGGCGCAATGCATCTCCGCTGGGCATCGCCGGTCATTCGGCACGAGCGGACACGTCGACGACAGCCGCCGTCGATCTGGATTCCGGCACTGGCTCATTGTGATCAGCATACTCTCGACGTGAAGCCGGATGGCCTCGCTGATTGCGCGTGTCAACTCGGTCTTCGAAGCGTCAGATGCAATACATCCCGGCAGGTCGGGTACGTAGGCCTCGTAGATTCGCGGCGATCTCTCGATGACGACGGGGTATCTCATCAGTACAGCCCCCCTCGGCCGGGCTTGCCTCGTCATGCGGGACCAAGTCGCCAGCGGCACTGCGTCGGTTAGCTTGCCGGCAACAGGCACGGCTCCGAACTTGTCCGAGTGCTTGTACTAACGATGGCTCCCCTCGAGACTCACCAGCGACCCACTATCCTGCTTGACCAAGCGAATGACTTCGCGGACCTTAGGCAGGGGTTCATTCCTCGCGGTCCCATCCCCGCCCGCAGTTCCTCGCCCGGATCGCGATCGCTGGCCTCGGCTTGGCAGCGCCCGGCCTCGTTGGTTCGATCGCCCTTGGCCCAGCGCCGTACGGCGCTCGGGATCCGATGATCCCGCCCGCAAGCAGCGCTCGGTGCCTCTAGAATCCCGATGGGGCCAGATCGGTTAGCGGCGGCATGGCGGATATCCTTGCGGCCGCGCCGAACGTCGCGGCGAATGCCTCGCCCGAGGGGGCACAACTCAATGCGAAGGTAGACGATGCCGAGGTGGCAGCGTCGATCTGCAGGGATTCGCGATTTCTTGACGCTAGGACTGGACGGTTCGGGTCAAATCCGCGATTGCGCGAGCAGTGCTCGCGAGGCCGGTGCAGCCGAGCGAGGTCCGGATGCGCCATGTGCGTCCCGACGAAGTGACGCGTTGTATCACGTCGCTGGGCCGCTGCGACTGCTTCGGTCTGGAACGACAGCAAGCCGGGAGGGACTAGCACCAGCCGGAATGCAGCGTCCTTGCACAGCGAAGTGAACGAATAGGAGCTAGCGCCCCTGCAGCTGCAGCAGTGCCCGGCGAGCCGCCTCGTGTTCAGGCCTGCGCTCCAAGAGTCGACGCAGCACCTCCCTCGAACGCGTGTAGTCCCCGAGATCCGCGTGGACGCGCGCTAAGTTCATGTAGAACGCCTCGAAATCAGGGACCTGCTCGATGCCATAGAGGAACGCGGCGATAGCGTCGCGCACCTGACTGGTTCGGATGTATAGGACCGCGAGGTTGTTGATCGCCTCCACGTGATCCCGCTGGTTCTCGATCGCCTGCTGGAACAGCCGCCGGGCCTCGTCCAGACTGCCCTGCCTGGCACGGATAAGGCCAAGCTTGTTCGCCGCGTCGGCATCCGACGGCGCCACATCCAAGGCGCGTCGCAGCAGGCTCTCCGCCTCGACTTCGTTGCCTAGGCGACCGTGGGCCTGGGCGGCATTGACCAGCGCATAAGGCAGATCCCCGCTGATCGCGAGCGCCCGCTTGAAGTGCTCGAGCGCGCCCTGGAAGTCCTCGCGGGCCATGGCCAAGCCGCCTAGGTTGTTCAAGAGCTGCGGCGAATCGGAATCCAGAGCGGCAGCCCGCCCCAAGGCACCCTCGGCTTCCTCGAGATTGCCCGCCTGCAGTTCGACCTGACCGACCGTCAGCCAGGCCTTGAAGTTGCCCCGTTGGGACATGGCCGCCTCGCGCAGGTACGGCAGAGCCAGAACGGGGTAGCCGGCATGCATGAACGCGGCTCCCATGCGGAAGTGGTTCCTGCGAGGCTTGCCGTAGTAGGTTCCCTCGAAAGGCAAGGCCCGGCGGGGCGAAACACGGCTCAGGACCTGCTCGGTGTCGCGCCGCATTTCCAATTGCGAGGGCAGCCCGGGGTAGACCTTCACGGCGCGGCTGCCGACGCCGACCAGGAGGGTCATCGGCAGGCTGAGGTCGGCACGGTAGTCGAAGAGATACCTGCGGAATATGGCGAAGGCCGCGGCGCGCTCGGGCGGAGAGGATCCGAGGTCAATCACCCTGTGCGGGACGCCTGCCGGGATGTCGGGGACCTCCCGGTCAACTAGGAAGAGCAGCCCGGGATCGGCAGGTTCCGGCAACGGCACGGGAACCAGCAACCAAGTGGGCTCAAAGCCTAGGCTGTTGTCCGCGACGACGGCCGCCCGGGCCCCTCGCAGCCGCAAGGGCTGATTGATGGGTTGCCGCCCCGGACTGTCGTCGCCCTCGCGGATTCGGTAGCGGTATCCGGCCTCAAACCCCTTGAACTCCTGCCTCGCCCCGGACGGCCACAGCACCGTCGCGGCAGCGGCCCGCGTCCGCTCTCCGAGTCCGAAATGCAGCCGCTTGGTGTGCTGCGAGATATAGCCCGAGCCGGCGGAGAGCGACTGGGCCGAGATGCCGTCCTCCGTCGAGACTCGCACGATCGCCCCGACCGCGTCGCGGTTGGAGCGCGTTCCCTCCAGTTCGATGACCAAGGGCGCGCGGCCCTCCGCGGACTGGTTGCGGAACGCCATCAGCTGCGGGCCCAGCCTGCTCTTCAGGAACAGGTCCGGCCGACCGTCGCCGTCGAAGTCGGTGACCGCGAACGCACGGCTGTCGAGCGCCCGGTCCAGGCCCGAGACGCCCGAGAAGTCCCGGTAGCGGCCGTCCCGTCGCACGTAGAAGACGTTGGGCTCGCTGCCGTTCCAGCTGAAGTCCTCGCGCACCATCTGGTTCAGGCAGTTCCAGCCCTCCTCGTAGTCCGGTGCCGGCTTCTCCTCCCCGGGCGATTGCGCCACGACCTGCCGCCAGAAGAAGCTGCACAGGTCCTTGTCCGGGGAATGGGTGATCATGCCTGCCGTGACAAAGATTTCCGGCACACCGTCCAAGTCGAAGTCGAACCCGTCGCCGGACCACGACCAGCGCCCCATCTCCACTCCCTCGCGCGCGCCTTGGTAATCGAAGGCCCCGTCACCGCGGTTGCGATAGAGAGAATTGCCTTTCGTGTGGCCGCGATAGTCGGAGCGAGATGCTCCGCCCCTGACAGGGCGGAACTCTGGGTCACGGGACACGCGCTGGCCGGCGGCCGTCCACATGTTGGTGACATAGAGGTCCAGCCGACCGTCGCGATCGTAGTCGAACCAAGCGGCGCTCATCCCCGGGCCGACGTCATGGAGGACCGTGCGACCGGCGATGTCCCGGAAGCGGCCGCCCTCGAACTTGTAGAGATTGTTTCGTCCGAAGTCGTTCGCGACGTAGAGCTCGGGCCAGCCGTCTTCGTCGTAGTCGCACCACGCAGCTGCAAAGCTGTAGCGGTCGTTGTTCTCGCCGAATCCGGCCTCTTCGGTCACGTCTCGGAAGCTGCCCTCCCCGTCGGGTCCCAGCTCGTTGCGGAAAAGGAAGTTCGGCGGGCCGTTGCGTGCGTCGTGATAGGGGGACGGATAGCGGTACTGGTCCTCGCTCTGAAAGTAGAGGTAGGAGCAGAGGTACAGATCCAGCCGACCGTCGCGGTCGTAGTCCGCGGAGGCCATGCCCGCGAAGGCGCCCTTCGCGTCGTTGGCGAACTCGAACGCGCCGGGGCGATGCCGGAACCGCCCCGTGCCGTCGTTGATGAACAGCAGGGGTCCGCCTGCGGTCAGCACGACTAGGTCCTGAATTCCGACGTTTCGCAGGTCGAGAAAGAGGGCCTGGGCGGTGTCGTCTAGGAGCGCCACCCCGGCGGCGGCGGTGACGTCCTCCCAAGATCCGCTCTCCCGCCGGCTGTAGAGGCGGTTGGGCAGGCCGCCGGGCTGGCACACGTAGAGCTCGTCCCAGCCGTCGCCGTCGATGTCCCCGACCGCGACGCCTTGGTTGCCGTAGACGCCGATGCCGGCCGCGCTGTCGAGCCTCGACCGCCAGTACGGCACGCCGCGGGCCAGCTGCTCCCGGAAGCTCGGAACATCCCCGAATAGTTCGCCCGTTGCGTCGGCGAATAGCGGCGCCGACGCCCTAGCGACGGTCTCCTCCAGCGGTTCGAAGGCATCGAGCCGCCCCTGGTCCCACCGCATCCGCCACCGGCCAACCCGGTGCTCCAAGCCCGCGTCGGTCACGGACGCCAGCTCGAAGCGCACGATGTCTTCCGGCAGAGCGCGAAACTCCGCCCGGCGCACATCTCCCAAGGAGGCGGTCCAGCGAGTCAGGCCAGCGGCGAAGCCCTCCGCCCCGTCCCCGAAGCGTGCCCGGCGGAGCGAGCCGTCGCCGTCGTACCGCTCGGGCATCGGGGATGTCCCGGCTAGGCCCGCCGCGAGCGGGAGGGACCGCTCCGCGAGCATCGACGCGAGCGCGCGCTCGATCTCTACACCCCGCGTCTCGAGCTTGAAGCGGTCCTCGGCAGGATCGACCAGCCTGCGCAGGTCGGCGCACCGGCCGACTTGGCGAAAGCGGACGGGGAACTCCTCGGACAAGGCGAGCGGGCCGGGCCGGAACGCGCCGCCCGCTGCCAGTGCTGCCAGGAACTCGCGGCGTCCGAGCCGCTTCACCGGCGCGACCTCCAGGCCGGAAGACGCCGACACACCGCTCCGGGCCACGCCGACTGTCCTCTGCTAGCCCGACGGTAGCGCCCGCGCATATGCATGCCGTCCTACTCGGGCCTCGCGCCAAGAACACGGCGCTCGAACGCTTCCATCGCCTTGGCGACGTCCGCCGGCCGTCGCAGGACGTGCTCGCGGCCGCTCATCGCGCGCACTAGGCTGCCGATGACACCCCGCCAGGCGAAGCGCGAGGCGTCCAAGAAGGCGAACGAGGCACCTAGCTGGCGGACGCGCTCGAGGGTCAAGTCCGAAATCCGCTTGCCGAACTGCATTTCGCGTCCAAGGAACACGACGGCCTCGGGCTGCTCGGCGTGAAGCAGCTCCATTGTGACCATGCTCTCGAAGAAGCGAACCTCGCTGCCCCGCATCAGATCCTGCAAGTCCACGGTGCTCGGCTTGAGGCGCTTGAGCACCCCGCTCAGCCCCTCGAAGTCGAGGGTGTCCCGGTAGTCGTGCCGGAACAGGACCTCCTGGTCCTCGAAGCTGAAGACAACCAACGAGAATTCGTTGAAGCTGGGGCTCCGAACCAGCTGGCGCAACGCAGAGAAGAGCGGCATGACATGACCCAGCCTGGTCCTGACGATGCGGCCGCGACGCCCCATTACGTCCATGCTGACGAACACCTTCATCCGGCGGGGCGACCGCAGGTGCGGTCGCGGGAGCTTGCGCTCCGGCTGGAATAGATACACGCCGGCATCCACGATCTCTCCGGGAGGCAGGGTCACCTCGACCGATCGGTCCCTTCGCGTCAGTGCGGCCTTGAACAGCCGCGAGCCCTCACACCAGCGACCCTCGGTGTCCGCGATGCGCCAAGAGGCCCGATACTGTCCTGCTCCCGTCGAGACGGCGCTGCTGAAGTACACTTCGCCCTTGGTTCCCTCGGGCACCGGCCGCCGGGCTCGGAATCTGTCCGCCACTCTCGCTGCGTCGCCGGGCGTCCCGTTTACGGGCTCGACGAGGATGTCGACGTCCAGTTCGACTTGGGTCCCCCAGAACTGCCTGACCGGGAGGGAAAACAGCGAGCCCAGCACGAAACGGTACTCGAAGTCGAGAAAGGGCCCGACCTTCTCGTCCTTGCACCGGAGGGTCTCGGCCGCGCCCTGCGAGGCTGGCCACGCCACGGCCGTTGCAAACAGGACGCATGCCAGCAGCTTCACGAGCGACCGCATTCCGTACCCGGGCTTGCAATCAGCGTATCAGGATGGCGCCGCCTGCCCGTAGGTAAAATGGGAGAGCGTCCGGCGCCCGACGGTTCGCACGACACGTTGCCCCCCCGAATGCCAGCGCCGAAGGTGTGGCCGGTCGCCGACGGGGCGTGGCAGGTGCGGTTGCCGCTGCCGTGGGATCTGGTCAGCGTCAACGCCTTCCTGTTCCGGCGCGGGCGGGGTCTGGTGCTGCTGGACACCGGCATCCGGTCCGACGAGTCGCTGGACTCGCTGGAGGCGGCTCTGCGCAGCCTCGGCGCGAGCTGGCGCGATATCACCGAAATCCTAGTGAGCCACCTGCATCCCGACCACGTCGGAGCGGCGGCCGAGATTCGGAGGCGCTCCGGAGCGCCGGTCAGGATGCCGGCCCTAGAAGCGGAGCTCGTGAAGCCGCTCGGACCGATGCGTCAGTACTTCGGCGAGACGGCCGCCTTCCTCGGGTACCACGGCATGCCGGTCGAGCGCGTGGAGACGATGCGTCGGCAGTCCGAGGCGGGCAAGGGGGCATTCGAGCGTTTGGTGGTGGACGGCGTCATCACCCCCGGGGAGCGCGTCGCGTTCGAAGGCGGCAGCCTCGAGGCGGTCGCCGCGCCCGGCCATTCCCCCGCGCTGGTGTGCTTCCACTGGCCGGATCGGCGCGTGCTGTTCTCCACCGACGCCATCCTGCCGCGCGTGACGCCGCACATCGGAGTCCATTGGTTCTACCAAGGCGACCCGCTGGGCGACTACCTGCAGTCGCTCGAGAGGCTCGAGAGGCTCGACATCGACAGGGTGGTCCCGTCGCACGGGCGGCCTTTCGAGGGGCATCGCGAATGGATTCGCAACACCCGCAGCCATCACCGGCGGAGGTGCCAGACGATTCTCGACGCCATCGACAGCGCTCCGCGCAACGCGTACGAGATCGCGGGCACTGTATGGGGCGAGGACCGCAGCCTGCTCGACCGGCGCTTCGCGATGTCGGAATCCCTGTCTCACTTGGAGTACATGGCTCTCGGGCGGAGCGTCGAAAAGGTCGAGATCGACGGAATCGCCCGCTGGCAGCGGGCTTGAACGGCGCGCCGAGGCAGCGAGGCAGATGGCAACCTACAGGGTCATCGCGGACGGACCGCTGGACTCGACGGTGCTCGAGCTCGCCGGTCCCGGTATCGAGTTCCTGCCGTGGAGAGCAGCGACGGAGCGCTGGCAAGAGCCCGTGGACGGCATCTACACCTACGGACACCCGAGGGTCGACGGGGCGATGCTCGACCGGCTGCCGGGCGTCCGGGTGATCAGCAACTACGGCGTCGGAGTCGACCACATCGTCGTGCCGGACGCCACAGCGCGAGGCGTGCCCGTCGGCAACACCCCGAGAATCCTAGACGGCGCGACGGCGGACGCCGGATTCGCCCTGCTGCTGGCGGCGGCGCGGCGCGTGGTCGAGGGGGACCGCTACGCGCGCTCGCCGGACTTCCTGCGGTACGACCCGGGCTACATGCTCGGCCGGGAGGCGCACTCGAGCACGCTGGGCATCATCGGGCTCGGCAACATAGGGCGCCAGGTCGCCCGGAGGGCGTTTGGATTCGACATGCGCGTGCTCTACTGCAACCGGCGGCGCCGCCCTGCGGACGAGAAAGAGCTAGGCGTGCGATGCGTCGCGCTGGACGAGCTGCTCGGGCGGTCCGACTACGTAGTGCTCACGTGCCCGCTTACCGTGGAGACTCGGCACCTGATCAACGCCGAGGCGCTGCGGAAGATGAGGCCCACAGCGACGCTGATCAACATCGCTCGCGGGCCGGTGGTGGACACGGATGCGCTCTGCGAGGCGTTGAGGGCCGGCGAAATCGCCGCTGCCGGCTTGGATGTGACGGACCCCGAGCCGCTCCCGAGAGACCATCCGCTGCTGAATCTGGACAACGTGACGATCCTGCCTCACTTGGGCAGCGCCACGGTCGAGACACGCTGGAAGATGGCGCAGATCTCCGTCGAGAATCTGAATCTGGGACTTGCCGGGGAGGCCCTGCTCCATGCAGTCGGTGGCCTCTCAGTGCATCGGTCTCGGACACTGCCGGACGCGCCGGCCAGCAGGACCGCTTGACCTGCTGGGTTGGAAAGACTTGTACTGTCCGTGAACTCGCCAGACGGGTCCGGCCCCGTTGTTGGCGCGGCCTAGCCTGAGCTTGACGGATTCTCTTGGGAATTATATATCTGAGTGCCGAGGCAACCTATTTGGCAAATTATCAATCCATAAATCAATTTGATATTTCTTCCGTTTATCTGTTGAAAGTCTGTGGAGTTTCTTGATAGAATAGTTCCAATATAGGAGGTCTTCTTTGAAGAAGGAGAAGCAGAAAGATCCCGGGAAGTCGTTTCGTAAAGGCATCACCTTGATCGAAGTGATCGCCATGTTCCCCGATGACGAATCCGCGGAAAAGTGGTTCGCCTCCATGCGCTGGCCGGACGGTCCCGCGTGCCCCCGCTGCCGCGGCTCCAGCGTGCAGTCCGACGCGGCCCACCCTTCGATGCCGTACCGTTGCCGCGGCTGCGGCAAGCGCTTTTCCGTGCGCACCGGCAGCGTGATGGCCGACACCAAGCTCGGCTACCGCACCCGGGCCGTCGCCCTGTTCCTGCTGACCACCGGCATCAAGGGCGTCTCCAGCATGAAGCTGCACCGCGACCCGGGCATCAGCCGGAAGTCGGCCTGGCACCTGGCGCACCGCATCCGCGCTTGCCGGGAGCGGGACCGGGACCTGTTCGTCGGCCCGGTGGAAGTGGACGAGACCTACGTCGGCGGCAAGGAGCGCAACAAGCACGAGAGCAAGAAGGCCCGTGCCGGGCGCGGGCCCATCGGCAAGACCTCGGTGGCGGGCGCGCGGGACCGCGCCACGAACGAAGTGGCCGCCCGGCCGCTGCCGGGCACGACCGAGGGCGACCTGCAGGGCTTCGTGCGCGGCCGGGTCGCGCCGGGCGCGCAGGTCCGCTCCGACGAGGCGGCGGTCTGGGCCGGCATGGCGCAGTTCCCGCACGAGGGCGTCAAGCACTCCGGCGGCGAGTACGTGCGCGGGACAGCGCATGCGAACGGCATCGAGTCGTTCCGGTCCCTGTTCAAGCGCGGCCTCTACGGAACCTATCACCGGATGAGCGTCCAACATTCGGGCCGCTACCTCACGGAGTTCGCGGGACGGCGCAACGCCCGCAACTGCGACACGGCGGAACGGATGCGGCGCATGGCGCGGGGCCCGGTCGGCCGGACGCTGACCTACCGGCAACTGGTCGGCAAGGCCGCGGTCGCGGCCCGAGCACGGCCTGGCCGGTCCGCCGCGGCCTCTCTTCACGCTCGGTGCGAAGGGCGCTCCGGATCCGGAATCCCGCGCCGCGACCGGTGTCCAGTCCGGACAATTCATAGATGCAGCCGCCTTGGAAGGGGAGCCTCTCCACGGCAATCCGGGTTCCACCGGGGCGCCCGAGGCGGCCTCTCCAGTCCGTGGGCCGCGAAATCCGCTTGCAGGAGCGATTCAGATACGAACCGACCTTTCGGTGCCCACCTCGGCTGCACACGAAAGACCCGAGCTAGACGCCGACGTCCCCAATCAGAGCAGTTCTAGCCGGATATGGCGTCGTCGGCACTCAGATATATAATTCCCATTCAATATCACCTACCGGCTGAAAACAGTTGCAGTTAATAGACTTGGATCTCTTCCGGACCGAGCCGGGGTTGCCGCCGGGGATCGCAGGGCACTCGTAAGAGCGAGGATTGCGCCGGACCGGAGGCCCTCACGACCCGGGCGAAGGGACCGGACTATGGCCTCCCGGCTACTTAGTGCTTGCGACAAAACCCCTGAATTCTGGCCCGATCAGCATTTCATACTACATCCTGAGGTCGAATGGAGCCGCAAACACAACATATAGCGCCCAAGGTCGGAAGTTGCTCAGCCGCCAATCGCGAAGATTTCCGCCCTCTACCCAGAATCGCCAGGATTTCGGACTAGTCGTAGCATTCCAGCGAAATCTTCGCCTTGAGAGATTGGCCCCAACGCCTTTGGTGTCAAGGGGATACGAGTTTTATCACGGGCACTACTTATGAACTATCCGGGCTCGGCCGCAGACGTCCTGTGCTCCAGCTCGGGTAGGGGAGTTTGCACTCGGATCTCTGGTATTGAGAGGTGCAGGGTATTTTCGGAGGAATCAGGCTGCTTTCCGGCAGGCAGGGAGCGCTTGTTTGGCTCGCAGCCGCGACGCCGCAGTCCCTCCAGCGCGGCATCTTCACGGCAAGCACCGCGGTACAACGAAGTCGCACCAGCCACGGTCTGCGCGATCAGTCGCTATAGCATTAGAGTCCGCCGGTCGGTCCGCTTGAAGCCAAGAGCGTCTCAATCCTGCGAGCCAAGTCAGCCGGGTCCATCTCGCCCGGGTGATAGAGGCGGACGGTGCCGCTCCGATCCACTAGGACCAGCGTAGGCGTGGAACTGACGCCAAACGAGACAAAGTTCTTCGTGCTTAGCGGCACGGGCACCTCTCGCAAGAATTCGTCCTTGGTGACGTGCTGCCTCCGGATGTACTCTCGCTCCGCCGTCGGAGCCGCATCCCGGCCCCGTTGGATGTACCCGTAAAGACGAGTCGGGGCTACGACCCGGAATCCGTGGTCCGCGTACCGTCGCGCGAGGCCCGCAACAGCCGGCTTCTGGGCCTCGCAGTCCTCGCACCAGTGCGCCCAGAAAAAGAACAGCGTGACCTTGCCACTCAGATCCTCTGCTGCGAAGCGGGCCTCCCCCAGCCACTCGCCCGTGTCGAGCACGGGCATCGGCCTGCCCGCCAGATCGAGAACCAACAGGTTCTTGTTGAGCCGCGTCTCAATCGAAGTTCCGCCGTACTTCTCGAGCTGGTCCCGCAAGTACGCCACGGCGCGGCCGCGGTCGCCCTTCGCGACATGGAACTTCCCCATCGTCTCGATGGCGGCTCCGAGCGCGATCGGGAATGGCGCCTGCGCGTCCTCGTCGAGTGCCCTGCTCTCAAGGAGCCACTCGCATTCGTCCAAGGTTCTCCTCGAGTACTCCGCGGCAAGATTCCAGTCCTCGCCGATCGCTCCGGCCCTGCCTACCCACGACATGGCCTCCAGCCATTCCGGGCCGAGCGGGCGCTCGCATGGGCAGACGCGTTCGAAAAGAGCCCGCGCCTCTTGATGCCGCTTGGCAAACGCCAGAGACTTGAGTTCCTTCGTGGGCGGACCGGGTCCTGCGCCCATCGTCGAGACTGCCAACGCCATCGCAACCAATATCCAAGCACTCTTGAACGCCATGATCGTTTCGCCTCCTCGGTACACCCCCAGAGTAGTCCATCCGCACGTTGCCCGCACCGACCCGCTGGACGACCTCAGTGCGGTCACATCTCATTCGGCGAGCCGGCCAGATCAAGCCGAGGAACCGGCACCCGGCCAGATCCGATTTGTGCCGGCCGAGTTCTGACCGTTCCGACGGGCCGACGCGGGACCGTCCTACCCGGAATTCAGGCGGGCGCGAGTGCCCGCAGCCGTGCCACGATGCCCGGCAGCGTCTCGAGGAGCGCGTCGACCTGGCCCTCATCCGTTCCCTTTCCCAGCGAGAAGCGCAGAGTCGACTTCGCCTCCATGCGACTCAGCCCGATGGCCGACAGCACGTGCGACGGCTCGACCTTCCCGCTGGAGCAGGCAGACCCGCTCGATACCGCGAATCCGTGCAGGTCCAAGGAAATCAGCAGCGGCTCGGACTCGACTCCGTCAAATCGGATGCTGGAAGTCGTGGGCAGGCGCGGAGAGCCGCCCGCGTGGACGTGCGCATCCGGGATGCCGTCCAGAATCGCCCGCTCCATGCGGTCTCGCAACGCCCCGACCCGCGCCGCTTCCGCCCTTCTCGCCGCTCCGGCCAGTTCCGCCGCCGCCCCCAGCCCGACAATGCCGGGCACGTTCTCCGTGCCCGGCCGGCGGTCGCTCTCGTGGCTCCCGCCGTACTGCACCTTGTCGACTTGCAGGCCCCTGCGGATGTAGAGCGCGCCGACGCCCTTCGGGCCGTAGATCTTGTGCCCGCTGACGCTGTACATGTCCACCCCGAGATCCTTGACCCGTGTGGCGACCTTGCCGAAACTCTGGACGCCATCGGAGTGGAGCGGGATGCCGGCCGCCCGGGCTACCTCGCCGATCTCGCGGATCGGCTGCAACGACCCGAGCTCGTTATTGGCATGCATAACCGTCACGAGAACCGTGTCCTCCCGCAGGGCCGCTCGCACGGCATCGGGCGACACGAGCCCGTCTGGCCCGGCCGGGAGATAGGTCACCGCAGCGCCCTCCCGCTCGAGTTGCTGGCAGGCGTTGAGCACAGCGGGATGCTCGATCATCGTCGTGATGACGTGCCGCGAGCGGCGCCGACTCCGTCGCACCGTCCCGAAGACCGCCAGATTATCGGCCTCCGTGCCGCCGCTGGTGAACACGATGTCGCGGGCCTCGCATCCGAGCTGCTCCGCGACCTGCCTGCGCGCGAGCTCGACCCCCTGCCTAGCCTGCTGCCCGAAAGCATGGAGGCTCGACGCGTTTCCGTAGACTTCCCCGAAGTGGGGCAGCATGCACTCGACCACCCGGGGTGCGACCGGTGTGGTCGCATTGTGGTCGAAATAGCATCGGCGCATCGCCGCGAGTCCCCGCCAAGTCTAGTATAGGAACGCCTTGTACCGAGCCCTCCCCGCCGCGATTCCGGGTCTCTCGCGGCGCGGGAAGCCGCAATCGGTTGCATGCGCGGGCCAGCGCGGTAAGAATGGACAGAGACATGCACATCGGAATCCTCGCCCTGCTCGCCGCCGTTCCGGCCGTCACGGCGGCGTCCGGCCTCGCCGATCAGGCCAACGCCATCCTCGAGGAGAACTGCCAGATTTGCCACGGGGCGGCTATCCAGCAGTCCGGTCTCGACCTGCGTACCCGCGACAGGATCATCCTCGGCGGCGAGAGAGGGGCGGCCGTCACCGGCGCCAGCCTCAGCGGCAGCTGGCTCTGGAAGCTGGTGACGCACGAAACCAAACCCTTCATGCCGCCCGGCGGCAAGCTGCCCGACGCCAAGGTCGAGGTGCTGAGGAAATGGATCATGGCAGGCGCTCCGATGCCGGAATCGTCGGTCACCGACGAAGAGGCGGAGCGCCTCAAGGCGCTGCGCAAGCTGGAAGACCGTCCGATCACCGAGGAAGAGCGGGCCTGGTGGGCGTTCGTCCCTCCCAAGCGGCCCGCGGTGCCCGGCGACGGTCACCCGGTGGATGTCTTCATAGACGCCAAGCTCCGCGAGCACGGTCTCGCCAAGGGCGGATCCGCCGACAAGCGCACGCTAGTCCGTCGCGTGTACCTGGACCTGACCGGCCTGCCGCCGTCCCCTGAAGAGGTGGAATCGTTCGCCAACGACGATTCCCCGGACGCGTGGACCAACTTGGTGGACAGCCTGCTCGAGTCGCCGCACTACGGCGAGCGCTGGGGCCGGCACTGGCTCGACCTTGTGCATTACGCCGATTCCGGGGGGTACGAGAGAGACTTCGACTGGCCAACCATGTGGCGGTACCGCGACTACGTCGTCGAGGCGTTCAACGCCGACAAGCCCTACGACCAGTTCATTCGGGAGCAGATCGCCGGCGACGAGATCGCCCCCGACTCGGACGAGGCCAACATCGCCACGGGCTACCTGCGCATGGTGCTGGACAACAACATCAAGGACGAGCGCACGCGCATGGACGAACTCGACGACAACGTCGCGACGACGGCGCAGGCCTTCCTAGCGGTCACGGCGCAGTGCGCCCGCTGCCACGACCACAAGTTCGACCCCATCCCCCAGAAGGACTACTACCGCATGCAGGCGGTGTTCTTCTCGACCAAGGAGATCGACTACCCGCTCGTGCCCGACGCGGAGGTGCGCAGGCACGAGGATCTCAACAAGTCGATTTCCGAACAGCAGAAGCCGCTCAAGCAGCGCAAGGAAGAACTCGAGAAGCCCCACCGCGACTTCCTGTTCCAAGCCACCCTTGACGGCCTTCCGGCCTACTACCGGACAGCCTGGGAGACGCCGGCCGACGAGCGCACCAAGGCGCAGCGGCTGAACGCGCGCCAAGTCGACGCGCTATACAAGCAAATCGTCCCTGCGGACATCGTCGAGCGGATGGAAGCGGCCGAGCTGGCGGATTACCGGGAGGCCGAGCGCGCCATCAAGGCCCTCGAGGACCAGCGGCCGAAACCGTACCCGACCGCCCGCACGGTGACGGAAGACAGCAGGGACCCGCTGCCGTCCTACTTCCTGCACCGCGGCGACCCCGGCTCCAAGGGCTCGCGGATGGATCCGGGCGTTCTCACCGTCGCGGCCCGGGCAGAGCCCGCCTTCCAGCCCCCGCCCGCGGCAGCCAGCACCAGCTGGCGACGGCGGCACTTTGCCGAATGGATCGCATCCGAGGACAACCCCCTGACGGCCCGCGTCATGGTCAACCGCATCTGGCAGCACCACTTCGGCGAGGGCATCGTCCGAACTCCCAGCAACTTCGGCAAGACCGGCATGCAGCCGTCCCATCCCGAGCTGCTTGACTGGCTCTCCACGGAATTCGTCCGCTCGGGCTGGTCGGTGAAGCACATGCACCGCCTATTGCTCACGTCGGAGGCGTATCGCATGGCGAGCCGCGACCTGCCGGAGAACCTAGCCAAGGACGCCACGAACAGGTACTTCTGGCGGCAGAGCCGCAACCGGCACGAGGTCGAGGTCATCCGCGACCAGATCATGGCCGTCGCCGGCACGCTGGACCGCTCGGTCGGCGGGCCGGCCGTTCGGCCGTACATCGACCCGACCCTGTTCCAGTCCAGCACCTTCCGGACCTGGCCGGGCATGGCGATCGGCGATCCGGCCAGCTGGCGGCGCAGCATCTACGTGTTCTCCAAGCGCTCGATTCGCTACCCGCTCTTCGAGGCCTTCGACCAGCCAGACATGGTTTCCTCCTGCAGCCGCCGCACCCGCTCGACCGTAGCCCCGCAGGCCCTGCTGCTGATGAACAACGCCGAGGTGCTCACGCAGGCCAAGCACTTCGCGCAGCGCGTGGCGCTCGAGGCCGGGCCGGACGCGGGCGCGCAGGCGGACCGCGCCTTCCGGCTGGCGCTGTCCCGCGGACCGGACGAGAGCGAGCGCGCGAGGGCCGTGGCATTCCTGGAGAGCACGCCCACCGGGCTGGTGGACCTCTGCCAGACGCTGTTCAACCTCAACGAATTCCTGTACCGACAGTAGCCCGCCCGCACGGCGCGGGCCTGCTCAGCGGCCCGTCGATCCGAAACCGCCGTTGCCCCGACGACTGCGGGCTAGGGACTCCGCCAGCGTCCACTCCACGCCGGCGTAGCGGCCGATGACGAGCTGCGCGATGCGGTCGCCCTTGGCCACGCGGTAGCACTCGGTGCCGAAATTGATCAGCGTGACGCGCACCTCGCCCCGGTATCCGGGGTCAATGGTGCCGGGGCTGTTCAGCAGCGTCAGCCCGTGGTCGCGGGCGAGGCCGCTGCGCGGCCGCACCTGGCCTTCGTAGCCATCGGGAATTTCGATGCAGATTCCCGTCCGGACGCTCCTCCACCGCATGGGCTCCAGCACGGAATCTTCCGCCGCGAAGAGATCCATGCCCGCGTCCTCGGCGTCCCCGTGCGCGAACGCGGGAGCGATAGCACTTTCGAGCAGCTTTGAATAGCGCAGCACCAGCCTCTCCGGCATAGACACACCCTTGGATCACAATGATCGCGGCAGCTCGCGCAGGCGCCTAGGAACTCCCGGCACTCCCGGCGAGGAGGTTATCGAACACATGGGCCTGGTCGCGGCAGCCTACGGCTAGGTCGAGATCGCCGTCCCCGTCGAGGTCCCCGAGCACGGCCTCGTGGGCCGGGCCCGTGGTCTTGACCGACCAAGCAGGCTCGGCAGGGATCGTTCCGCGGTCAGCTAGGTAGAGGTGCAGCGCCCCGCCGTCGGCATAGTCGGCGGCAACCATGTCGAGGTCGCCGTCCCCGTCCACGTCGCCGAACTCGAATCCGTGAAACGCAGTGTCCTCTGGGCTGGCCCACAGCACTTCGGCCCCGGCGCTCCCCTCGCCGACCGCGAGCCGCAAACTGGTCCCGACCTGCCCTCCCCAAGGGCCCTTGGCGCAAAAGATCTCCTCCCGTCCGTCGCCGTCGAGGTCGCGCCAGTAGAGCCGCTGCGTCCACGGGTTCCGACGGTCCTCGAAGACCGTCGTGCTGTCCTCGAATTGCCCGTCCGCGTTTAGAAACACCGCGATGTCGCCGCCGCGGTAGGCCGAGATGATGTCGAGGTCCCCGTCGCGGTCGTAGTCGGCGAAGATCGCGGTCTCGGAGTACTCGTCCCGCCCGAGCTTGCGGGTCACCAGCGGGGACGGCATGCCGGTCCCGTTCTCGAACAGGGCAACGCCGTAGACGGGCTCGCCCACCGCCATCACCATGTCGAGGTCCCCGTCGCGGTCGTAGTCCCCGAAGTCCATCTGATTGGCGTTCGCGATCAGACCGGTCTCCCAGTCGGGCGTCGCCGCGAACACCCCCTCGCGATTCAGAAAGAGCGTGCAGTAGCTCTCGTGCGTGCCGGCCAGGTCCGTCCACCCGTCGCCGTCGAAGTCGAGCACATCCACGTGATCGCAGTCCGTCGTCTCCGCCGACTCCCAGACCGGCTCCGTGGCCAGCGCACCGTCGGTGTTCAGATAGGCGACCCAGCGGCGCGGTCCGGGGGCGCTCGTCACGAAGTCCAGGTCCCCGTCGCGGTCCAGGTCGATGAAGCGGGCGATGCCGTCGCCGCCGGACACCGACGTGCGGCTGCTCCAGACCGGCTGGTCCGAAAAGAGCGGGCCCGCGGGAGCGGGCGCGTCGCGGTCGCAGGATCCCAACCCTATTGCGAACGCCGCCGCGAGCAGAGCTCGGGGGACCGAGCAGTCGGGTCCGAATCGGCAGGGCGGCCGTCGACCGGCGCGGGAGATGCTCGGCTGAGACGGCTTCATCGCAAGGCGGCAACGATTGTAACCGGAAACTGCCCCGGCCGGGCGGCGCCAGCCGCCAGTAGCCGTGCAACGGGGTGGAATCGGCGTTGCACGGACAGCCTTCCGGGCATGGTGCGGAGAGGGGGACTCGAACCCCCAAGGGATTGCTCCCACTAGCACCTCAAGCTAGCGCGTCTGCCAAATTCCGCCACCTCCGCAAGTTGCCCCGAACCGGCCCGCGCACGCGACTCTCGCCGCGACACCGACCCTATTCCTGGGCGTCGCTGTCTTCCGTCCCGGGGGCCTCGCTCGCCGGGGCAACGGGAGCCTCGGCCTCCGAGGATTCCGGGGCGGCCTCCTCAGACTCCTCGCCGACGCCCGTGCGCTCGATGACGGACTGGCCGACGATGTTGCGCCCCTGCCAAATCCCGAGCGAAATCGAGGTCAGCATGAATAGCACGGCCGCGGTCGTCGTCGCCTTCGACAGGACCGTCGCTGCTCCTCGCGGCCCGAAGGCCGTCTGCGAACCCATGCCGCCGAATGCTCCGGCGAGGTCCGCAGCCTTGCCGCTTTGCAGGAGGACGACGATGATGAGGAACAGGCTCACCGCGACGTGCAGGATCGTCAGCAGAATCACCATCTCTCTTCCATTATGCCTGTTCGGCCTCGGGCCTTGCGCGGACCAGCGCTGCGAACGACCCGGGGTCCAAGCTAGCGCCGCCCACCAAACCCCCATCGATCCCGTCCCGTCCCAGCAGTCCGGGGAAATTGGCGGGCTTGACGCTGCCGCCGTACAGGATGCGCAGCCTGTCCGCTGCATCCCGGCCGAACCGGTCTGCCGACAGCGAGCGCAGGGTGACGTGGGCCGCCTCGGCGGTCGCGGGCGTGGCGGTGCGCCCGGTGCCGATCGCCCACACCGGCTCGTAGGCGAGGACCAGCTGGCCGAACTGGCCGGGCTCCAGAGCGCCCATGCCGCCGGCGAACTGCTCGGCGAGCACCGTCTCGGTGTTGCCGGCCTCGCGCTGGGCCAGCGTCTCCCCGACGCAGACGATCGGTGTCAGGCCCGCTTCAAGGGCGGCCAGAATCTTCAGATGCACCGTGCCGTCGGTCTCGCCGAAGTACTGCCTGCGCTCGCTATGGCCGACGATGACGTGGGTGCAGCCGATAGCAGCCAGCATCCCTGCGGACACCTCGCCGGTATAGGCGCCGTGTGCCTCCCAGTGCAGGTTCTGGGCGCTGATGTGGACGGAGGTTCCCTCCGCAGCCTCGACGGCAGCCTGCAAGGCCGTGAATGGCGGGGCGACGACGACCTCGCGGTCCGTCGCCTCGGCGGCCGCCGGCGCGAGCGCCTTCACGAAGGCAGCCGCTTCGGGGGCCGTCTTGTGCATCTTCCAGTTTCCCGCTACGACAGGGACGCGCACGGATCCTCCAATCAACTCGGACCTCGGGGAGCCCGCCGGGCGCTCAGCGAGGGCGAGCGCAAGTCCCAGAGTAGTACAGGCCCGCGATCGGACCGCGCTGCGAGCGGTCCTAGGCGCACTTGTCGTCCCGAGCCCGCGAGAGCGTGCCGTTGCCGTCGCTCGCCCGCCGCCTTGCATCCGGCGCGACGGGCGGCTAGCCTACTTGCTGCCGGTCGGGTACCGATCGGCATGGAAGGAGGCTGAGCATGCAAGTCACTCGTCGACAGGCCCTCGGCGTCGCGCTAGGCGGCGTCGCCGCCAGCTCGCCGGCCGCGGGGGCGGAGCGCCTCGGAGCGGCCATCATCGGCACGGCGCATTCCCATGCCCTCGGCCACATGGAAGCGATCCGCGCGTCGCGGAATTACGACTTCGTCGCCGCCGCCGAGCCGGATGCGGGGCTACTCGAGCGGGCGAAGGCGAATTCGCGATGGGACGGTGTCCGGTGGACCTCCGTGGAAGAGATCCTCGCCGACAACGCGATCAGCGTGGTCTGCGTCGAGACCGACCCGTTCGACTCGCTGCCGCACTCGCTGGCCTGCGTCAGCGCGGGCAAGCACACTAAGATCGACAAGCCGCCGGGAGTCAACTTCGGCCTGCTCAGGCGCATTTACCGGGAGGCGCAGGATCGAGGCGTCATAGTCCAAATCGGCTACGTGTACCGGTACAACCCGGCCTTTCGCCTGGCGCGGCGCGCCATCGAGGGCGGATGGCTGGGGCCCGTGCGCTCGGTCGTGTGCCAGATGAACGACATGCAGACTCCGGAGGGCCGACGGCGTCTCGACCGGTATCCCGGCGGCCAGATGTACGAAATCTGCTGCCACATGATCGACGCGCTGCTGTGGCTGATGGGCGAGCCGTCGCGCGTCAGCTCGGTGCTGCGGAAGACCAACCAGCACCTCGACCAATTCGAGGACGACGTGCTGGCCACGTTGGAGTTCGAGCCCGCGGTCGCGACGGTCAAGAGTCACACGAGGGATGGCGAGCGCTACTTCTACGTGTTCGGCGAGAAGGGCTCGATCCAGATTGACGACCCCGACCGGCCGAAGGTCAGGCTCTCGCTCAGCGAGCCGCATGGCGGGTTCTCGACGGGCACGTACAGCGTCGAGGTCGGGCCGTCCCCGCGCTACCTTCCGGACCTGGACGACCTCGCGGGTGCCATTCGCGAGGGGCGCTGGGTCGAGCACTTCACGCCTTCCCACGACCTAGCCGTCCAGCGAGCCGTGCTGCAGGCCAGCGGCATGGGGGTCTGAGCGGGCTGGGACGACCTGTCCTGCCGCTGTCGCGGACCGCACCGGGAGCCCCGCTCGCGCACCCGTCGGCGGGCCGGGCCCTCTCGGGTAAGATGCTGCGTAGCTTGGGCGGCAGGTCCTGCCGTCCGGGATCAGGAACGCCCTTCGCCATGAGACGCCTTGCCATCGCCGCCGCGCTACTGGTCGGATCGCTGCCGGCAGCCTCCGCGACCCGGCCCAACGTCATCATCGTCCTGCTGGACGATCTCGGCTACTCGGATCTCGGCTGCTACGGGGGCGAGATCGACACCCCCAACATCGACGCGCTGGCCGAGGGAGGCGTGCGGTTCGAGTCCTTCTACAATTCGTCGCGCTGCTGCCCGAGCCGGGCGTCCCTGATGACCGGCCTGTACCCGCCGCAGACCGGCATCGCCAGCTTCACGACCCGCGAGCCGCACGCCACGCGGGGACCCGCCTATCTCGGGCGGCTGAACGACCGCTGCGTCACGCTCGGCGAGGTGCTGGGAAACGCCGGGTACAGCTGCTACTACGTCGGCAAATGGCACCTGCACGACAAGACCGGCCCGACCAAGCGCGGCTTCGAGGAGTTCTACGGCTACGCGTTCGATCACTCGCATGACCAGTGGGACGGCGCGTACTACCAGCGGATGCCGGCCGGCCGTAACAAGGAGATCGATCCCCCGCCAGGCGCGTTCTACGCGACCGACGTGTTCAGCGAGTACGCTCTGGAGTTCATCCGGCAGGGCCAGCAGCGCGACCGGCCCTGGTTCGTCTTCCTCGGGCATTCTTCGCCCCACTTCCCGGTCCAGGCCCCGGCCGAGAGCGCGGACAAGTACTTCGGCACCTACATGCGCGGATGGGACGTGCTGCGCGAGGAGCGTTACGCGCGCATGCGGCGAATCGGCCTCGTGGCCGGCAGCGGTTGGAATCTCACCCAGCGGTCGCTGGTACCTGTCGACCGCGACGACATCGCGAACGGATTCTCGGGCCAGCCGAATCCGGCCTGGGACTCGATCAACGAGCCACGCCGCAAGGACCTCGCACGCAGGATGGCACTGTTCGCGGCCATGGTCGAGCACGTCGACCGAGGCCTCGGGAGGATCGTCGGGCACCTCAAGGACACCGGCGACTTCGACAACACGCTGATCATGCTCCTAAGCGACAACGGGGCCTGCTACGAGTGGGGGCCGTACGGCTTCGACCAGCGCAGCCGGCAGGGCGTGACCGTCCTGCACATCGGCGAGGATCTGCGCAAGATGGGCGGCCCGGGCACGTACCATTCCTACGGCAGCGGCTGGGCGAACCTCGGCAACACGCCGTTCCGTCTGTACAAGCACTTCACGCACGAGGGCGGGTCGGCCACGCCCTTCATCGCGCACTGGCCGGAAGGCATCCGCAACGCGGGCAGTTGGGTGCGCGAGCGGGGCCACATCGTCGACGTCATGCCGACCCTGCGGGCGGTCGCGGGCGCAGAGTACCCGACGGACTTCGCCGGGCGTTCCGTCCAACCCGAGGAAGGTCTGAGCCTGCTGTCGGCCTTCGACGGCGGGCGGCTGCCTTCCCGCACCCTGTATTTCGAGCACCAAGCCGCGCGAGCGGTTATCCAAGGGGACTGGAAGGCCGTACGGGGCAAGAGGATGCCCAAGGACATCCAGTGGGAGCTCTACAACCTCAGGGACGACCGCACGGAAACGACGGACGTGGCGGCACGGCATCCGGACGTGGTCCAGCGACTCGCTGCCGAGTGGGACGATTACGCGAGCCGCACGGGGATCGTTCCGGAGACGCGCTAGCGCGGCTGCGGGGAAGCGAGCGAGCTCGCACGCATGCGCCGGGTCGTCACCGGAAGCCTCGTCGCAGCGGGGGCGGATTCCCGTCGTGCGTTGCCTTGGCTATGGCGAGGTCACCGCCGGTCGGAAGCACGAACCCGCGCGCCCAGCGACGAACGCCCGGTCGCGAAGGGCGCTCCGCTGTGCTGCAAGCATGCAGGGTAGGCCTAGACGTCGCGGGTGCCGAACGGCCTACGGCATCGGTTGGACCGGCAGTTCACGCAGCAGTGTCCCCTGCTCACCTAGATTGGCCGCCAACGCAGCCTGCGGTATGCCGAGTGGGTCTTGGGAAAACTCGCCTAGAGTCCCCTGACGCATGGTGAGACGCCCCCCGATTGTCTGATGTATCCGCTGCTCTTGCCGACGATTCCCCACACAACCTCACTACTTAGTGCTTGTGACAAAACCCCTGAATTCTGGCCTGATCAGCATTTCATACTACATCTTGATGTCGGATGGATCTCCAAGCACAATATATAGCGCCCAAGGTCGGAAGTTGCTCAGCCGTCAATCGCGAAGATTTCCGCGCTCTACCCAGAATTGGCAGGATTTCGGACTAGTCGTAGCATTCCAGTGAAATCTTCGCCTTGAGAGATTGGACCTAACGCCTTTGTTGTCCAGGGGATACGAGTTTTGTCACAGGCACTACTTAGGATCTCTGACTTCCCTGCCCCACTAGTTGGCTCAAGACTCGAAGTGCTAAAGGGACGAACTCCACTCCGATCCTCATTCAACTCCAGAAGTGATTCTTCATCCTGATGCCAGCAATTGATATACGATTCACGCAACTTCGTCGTGTGCAAACCAGCTTCTATGATCAAGTTCGATAGCAACAACGTCAAAGTGGGCTAGCCTCGCCTTGATCCGAGATTCCTCTCCTCGCTGCTCATCGGACCATGGTTTGATAGTTTGGAAGATCCTCTGCCACTTGCCTGCGATCACTCGAAAGCGACTCAGGATTCTGGGCAATAAGCGTTATGCACATCCGTTCCAGCAGTGAGATTGAGCGTCTTGCGCCGGTATTCATGCCACCAGCGCCAGTATGGCGCGTAGGAACCTAGGGAGAGACAAACAAATCCAATAGCATCTGGCGGTCCGACTTGAAATATAGCGACGTGCCCTCCTTTCGTTAGGCTGTATTACAATTGGGGGGCATCCTCCGTTTGGCATCACGGCTTGAATCCATCGCCGGATTTCCGCTTGTGCCACAGACCACCCCTCAGACGGACGACGAGGGCCGCGACCACCACGTGCCGGGGCTCACCGGCCAGGATCCGCTACAGCCAGCGGCCCAATCCGTCGACCCGCTTGCTTGGACGGCGCTACCAGCCCGTCCGGTCCCGCGCATCGGCAGCGTGAGCCGGTAGCGCGTGCCGCATTTGCTGATGCATCCTAGACGCTTCTTGCCGCCTGGCGAGTCCTCCCGCCGCTTCAGGTCCAGTCCATCCCTAAGGCCGTCCCATCGCCGACCGCGGTCGCGATCAGTGCGCCGATGTCAAGACTCCGTTCAGCCGCCGGCAGCCCTCGCTGCGCTTGGACTCCAGCGCGGCCTCGCGGTCGAGCTCGGCTTCGCGCCGGTTCGGTCCCGACCACTCGGCCGCTATGGAGTCGATGGTCTGCCGCATGCGGCCCACGAGGCCGATCTCCGCGTCCTTGAGAAGGCGCGGCAAACCCACCGCCGAGTTGGCCTTGCCCTGCGGCACGGCGATGCCCCGCTCCGGCAGGAAGTCGCGGATCTGGATAGTCAGTTCCGTGCGCACGCACAACCCGCGAGGTGATCCGCCGGAAGCACTGCGGCGCCAGCGACTTGTCCGACTTGAGCGGCACGAAGCGCGTGATTGGGCGGTGGCGGGTCTCCGCACTCTTGCTCGAGGTCCCGTAACTGCAGCCCCAAGGTGTGGCTGTCTTCGGAGGGGGCGCGACACGCTTCTGGCCGTGACCGCTGCAGAGCCGCAACAGGCACCGCCGACCGGCACGGTGCTGCAGCTTCGTGGCTTCGACTGGCAAGGCGATTTCGTACCGACTCCATCGCCGCTTGCCAATCGTCGAATATTGTCGGTGAGCGGGGCGGTTTCTCGGTGTGGGCCGTTCAGGACGTGCGGGACACGGGACCTGCGATTGAGAAGGCCGAATGAGGAACGGCGTCCTGCGATTTGCGCCCCGTAGTGTAGGATCTCACATTAATTCCATCGGAAGTTCTCAGATTATTCCTCCGGTGGAAAGAAGCGCTTGCTCCCTTTGATCCGCTACTGCAGGAAGAGAGGGGTGATGTCTCGGTGAAGGGCTGGGGGCTGCGGTTGTGTCTTGCAGTCGGAGGGCAGCAGCCCGGGGCGCTCGGGCCGGGCGTCCCCGTTGGCTCGGAGCGGCGCTATGCGGGGCGGACAGCCAGCGGTGCGCGGCCGAGGCGAGACCGGCCGCGGAGGCGACGAGGGTCTGCCGGGGCAGGCCCGGGAGCGCCAGTTGCGCGGCCGAAAGGGCGTCGACGGCACCTTCCACGAGCAGGATCGCCCGAGGCTCGTCGCGGCCGGTGGCCAGCCCGAAACAACACGGGGCCATGCCCTTGAATGTACTTCCGCCGGGCAGGGGCCGGGAGTCGGCGAGCTCGGTGTCGCACAGCGCGCCGTGGCGATCGCAGCAGACGAAGACGGCATGGCGGCGGCGGGCGGCGTGGAGGCTTCCGTACAGCCGAGAGGCCTCCACCAAGGTGCCCGCTAGTGCGGCCATTCCCGACTTATTCCACTTGGAGGCGCTTCGCCCTGCGAAACAATCCGGTGAAGAATGGCCGTATTCTCACGGTTTAGCTTGAAAATCTACACTTATCGTCAAACGTTGCAAGGCCTCGCGAGCAACACGGAGCATGGCCGTTGAGGCGTTCGCGCCCAAGCTTGCCCAGTGGATAGCCAGGTAGGGGACGAACGAATGCTAGAGAGACCGGTACCCCGCCCCCTCGGTGTCCCGACTCGAACTCGCCTCAGGGCCGACGCAGCGTGCGGTCGAAGAACTCCACGACCATCTTGAGAAGGCTCTCCGGGGTGTCGCCTTCCATCCCGCGAAACCCATGGTCGCCGCCCTTGACCATGTACAAAGTCGAGTCGAGTCCGGCCGTGTCGAGTGCCGCGTGGAACAGCTCGCTTTGGTTGTACGGGACCGACCCGTCCAATTCCCCGTGCATGTGCAGCATCGGCGGGTCGTCGGAAGTGACGTAGCGGATCGGATTGGCGCGCTGGGCCTTCTCTGGATGATCCTGGATCGGCCCGCCAATAAACTTCGACTCTGGGGAATCCGCTGCGTCGTGGTCGATCCGGCCGGGAATGTCGTTCATGCGCAGGAAGTCCGTCGGGCCGAACCAGTTGCAGACGGCATCGGGCCGGGAGGACACGCCGGCGTTCTCTTCGTGAAGCCCGTCCCATTCCTCGACCTCGTGTGCCGTGCCGAGCAAGGCCACCAAGTGGCCTCCGGCGGACGAGCCCCAAGCGCCCAAGCGCGCAGGATCGAATCCGTAGTTTCCGGCGTTGGCCCGCACCCAGCGCATCGCGGCCTTGACATCGGCGATCGCAGCGGGGAAGATCGCCTCGCCGCTCAGGCGGTATTCGACCGAGACCAAGCCGTATCCGCTGGCAAGGATCGGCAGCGAGCGGCCGACGCCGTTCTTCGAGCCTCCCCGCCAGCCGCCCCCGTGGACCCACACGACCGCCGGGATCGGCGGGTCCGGCCGTTGAGCAGGAGCGTATACGTCCACGCGAAGGTCGCGGCCGCCGACCGAGGCGTAGGTCACGTCGGCGTGCTTGGTGATGCCGGGAGGAAGCGGTCGCTCGCGATTGCCCTGTTGAGCAAAGCCGGTCCAAGTGGAGAGGAGGACCGCAAGGGCCGCGACGAGCGCGCGAGTCAGGAGGGGCATCGTCTTTGCTTGTGAGTATAAACCGCCGTCAGATCCGGTACTGCTGCAAGGCAGGCGTTAGGGTGCCTCCGGCGGGCAGCTGACCGACTCCCTGTGCCGGACCGGCTCGCCGCCCAGACGGACGGCCAGCCGGTGCGCTCCGTCGCAGTCCGCTTCGATCCGCAGGACCGAGTGCCCGGCAATCGCGTCGAGCAACTGCCCTACCATGGCCGGCACTTCCTGCACTGCCTGCGCGAAGAGCGCTTGGCCGCCGGTGAGCCGGGCGAACTCGCTGATGCCGTTCTGATACACCTCGTTGAGCTCGTCGTGGCTGCGAGCCAAGTGCAGGAAGAAGAGCGGCGCTTGCGCCGACTGCAGCTGGTCGGCAATGGAGCGCACGCGCTCGAGAATCAGCTGCCCCCGGAATCGGCGGCTCAGGTCGCTGCGGTCGCTCGGGTTCACCACCGGAATCGTGTAGTCGCCGCGATAGTCCTCGATAGCCCCATCGGTGAGGAACAGGGCCGCCAGACGCACGTTGGCGGCGGCAAAGGTCCGGTCGGCGAGCCGCGAAGTCTCGGCGATCACCTCCAGCAGCCCGGGGAGGCCGCGGACATCGACCGATTCCAAGGCCTCCTGCAGCTTCTTGCGGCCCCGGATGGGGTCCTGCAGGACCGTTAGCCCGTCCTGCGCGGTCAGCAGGCCGGCGTAGTACCGCGGCCCGAGACCGCGCAACCCGGCGACCAGCGCCTCGCCAGCCGCGACGGCTCGGTCGGGATACCGCACGGTGTCCAGCACGACCAGCAGGACAAGGTTGTCCTCGGGCGTCTGGACGGACAGCACCTCCGCTCGCGCTCCGTCGAGCGTGACCTCGAACGCGCCGACCGGCCCCTCGGCCCAGACGGGCGTCTTCAGGGCCTCGGCCCGCGCGAGCGACGCCAGGGCCAGCGCGAGCACGAGAGGCGCAGCCGCTCGCACGGGTCAGAAATGGTAGCGCAGGCCGAGCTGCAGCACCCGCCCCCCGCGCGATCCGATGATCCTGCCGGCGTTGACGTTCCGGGCATGGGCCGGGCCGATTTCCGCGTCGGGATCGTTCCAGTTGCCCTGGTTGATGAAGTTGAAGCCCTGCACCAGCAGCTCTACCGTCTGCTCCCGAGGCAGCACCACTCGCTTCGTGATGGCGATGTCGTGGTTGCGGTAGCTCGGGTTCCGCAGGGTCGGGTGCGTGCGCGGCACGTTCCCAAGCGAGAAGTCGGCGGGGTCTACGAACGCATGGGCGTTGAACCAAGCGTTCGGGCCGGGCTCGGCCACGTGCGGGTCCGCGCCCGGGACGGCGGCCACGCGCAGATAGCGCACGATCCCGCCCGTGTTGTTGAAGAGGGGCTCTAGCGCGATCGGATCCCCGCTGTACCAAGAGGTGAAGCCACTCACCGACCAGTCCGATACCAGCTTCGTCCACAGCCTGTCGCGCGCGAAGAGAACCTTGCCCGGCCCGAACGGCAGCTCGTAGGTGTAACTCATCGAAAACCGTTCCGGGCGCATCCCGCGGCTCAGGCCCCAAGCCGTGCCGCGGTCGCTGGGAACCTGGATGCCCGGGCCCGAATAGTCGTCCCGGCGCTTGCGGTAGGCGTACTCCAGATCGAAGCTGAGGCCGTCGCCGGTGCGCTTCTTCAGGTTCACGAGACCTTCGTCGTAGCGGTATTTGCCGCCCGGATACTGGTAGTTCAAGCGGATCCGCTGCACGTGCGGGAACGCGCGCAGCGAGCGTCGGAACGCCTCGTCGTTCAAGCGGTCGCGATACACCAGCGCGCTCGCCGGGATCTCGTTCATGCCGACGATGTGACCGCCGATCAGCATGTCGCGGCCGCGGATCGTGCGCGCCCTCGCCCGCACGGCCAGCCCCGCGGGCAGCCGGCGCTCCACCTCGAGGCTGAGGTAGTTGTAGGTCGGCTGGGCGCCCGTGCGGGGGATCATGTCCACGTCGGTGTTGTTCGCCACGTCGCCCCGCAAATCCGGCAGCGGGTGGGGCAGGGCCGGGATGCCGTCCTCCAGCGTCACTGCCGGGACGAGCTGCCGGTTGGGCGAAATCGGCAGGCGCCGGCCCGAAAAGCCCTGCGTGCCGAACGGCCCGGTGCGCAGGGGAACCGGCGTGTAGTAGCGCATGGCGGTGCCCCGCACCACGGTGTCGCGGTCCGACGAGGGACTCCACGAGACGCCCAGCCGCGGCTCGAACCGGACCCGGTACGGCTGGAAGGCGCGGCCGGCGCCGTCCCGGCGCGCGAACACGAGCGCGCCCTCGCCTCCCGCGGAGGGGTTCTCCGCCCCCGGGTCGAAGGTCGACTGGCGGTCGTGCTTCTCGGTCCGCGGGCTGGAAGCGCTCATCCTGAGCCGCAGTGTCAGGGTGAGGTTCGGGGCGACCTGCCACTGGTCGGCGAGCGAGTTCTCGAACTCGCTGCGGCGCAGGTACGCCGGATGCGGCTGATCGGTCGCCTCCGCCCGCCACGCCTCGCCCAGCAGGAACGTCGCGAACCCGTCGCCGGTATTGGTGACCCCCGGCAAGCCGGTGATGCGGTCGCTGAACGAGAACTCGCCGGATGGGGCGTCCAGCTCGTGGGTGCCGAAACGGACGAACTTGCTGTCGCTGTCCACCGTCCAGGTGTGCTTGCCGTCACGCAATGTCAGTTCGTTCTTCCACTCGTAAGTGGCCAGGGCGTTGCACAAGAAGGAACCCGGAGACGCCCCCATGCCGCGGTATCCGCGGAACCGCAGCGACGGGAAGACCGTGCCGTCCACGCCGTCGAGCCCCAGCTCGCGCGGGAGGTCCCGTCCCTCGACCAACGAAAGCGTGTCGATGAGGTCCAGGTCGGCCTCGACGGCTCCCCTGTACACGAGGTTCGGCGTGAGGCTGGCCGATTCAGCGACTTCGACGCTCCTATTCCGGAAGAGGCGGTCCGGCCGGCCCGGGTTGGCGACCGTCGGGAAGAGGTCCGGCGTGTCGGAGACGCCGTGAGACGAGTTGGCCCGGACAGTGATCTTGTGCGTGTCGCCGATGCTGCGGTCCACGCGCGCGATGAATCCGTCGGGCGAGTTCCGCTCCGAAGGATTCGTCCAGTAGTTGTTGCGCAGGAACGGGCCCGCGCTGGCGTTGGGGCGGGGATACGCTCCGACCGCCGCCCGGGCCACGCGGTCCGTGCGGTATTCGGGGATGCGATTGCCGGGGAACTCGTCGCGCTCGTGCAGGAGGTTCGCCCGGCCGACCTTCCTCGACGCATCGTGGGCTGGATTGCGCCGCGTCGAGGCCGGGTCGAAGATCGTCAGAGGTCGGCCCGCGCGATCAACCAGGTCGGAAAAGTCCCCGAGGCGCTGCTGGTCCGTCGGTACGGTGTAGAGGTACGACCGGCCGACGCGTTCGCGCGTCCCTTCGTAGGACAAGGTGAAGAAGGTCGACCGGCGGCCGTCGTACAGCTTCGGCACCACGACCGGGCCGCTGACGGTGAAGCCGAACTGGTTCCTGCGCCGCAGGTTGCGATCCCCGCCGCGCTGGACCACCTCGTGGGGCACCGCGTCCAGCCTGTCATTGCGCAAGTACTCGAAGACCCGCCCGTGCCAGGAGGCAGTCCGGCCCGCCGCCGTTGCCGCCCGGCCTGCCTTGTGCTGGCCCGGGCGGAGACTGGCAGCGGCCGTGATCCGCTTGAACGCCTGGACGGCCCTGCGGACCTCGTCGACATCGGCCCGGACGTCCTGGCCGAACTTTCCTGCGTCAGTGGCGACAGCCGCGACGGCCGCCGGTTCCGAGGCCGGCGCAGGCTGGGGCGAGAGCAAAAGAAGCGTCGATACGAGTGCGGGCAGGGCTTTCATTCGTGCTGGGGCTACGGCTTTCAGCTTAGCAGATCCGCCCGCCGGCGTGACCGGGCACAGCCTCCATTGGACGGATGGCACCGCCCTAGCTGGAATGGCATTCCGCATCTAAGTGCTCCTTCCAAGGCCCCCGAACGCGGCGAATTGACAGCGTCTAGGCATCCGCGAAGAAACTCTCCAAGCGCGCCACCTCGCCTGGCTTGCTGTCCGCCACGTTCTCAGTCTCGAGCGGGTCGGCCTCGCGATCGTACAGGACCCTCTTCTCGAAGAATCCCTCCACGAGCTTGAAGCGGCGGTCCTGCACCATGCGGAATCGGCCGGCGTGGGCGCGGCCGACCTTCAGGGCGGACCGGGCAACCTCGCGGTGCTCGCCCTTCCCCGACTCCATCAGCGGCCGGAGCGAGCGGCTCTCCATGTCGCTAGGGACGCGCAGCCCGGCGCTGTCGAGCACCGAGGCCGCCAGCTCCATCTGGCTCACGACCGCTTCGCTCCGCGCGCCGCGCGCCACGCCCGGTCCCGCCATGATCAGAGGCACGCCGGCCGAGGCCTGGTAGGGGACGCTCTTGCCCCAGCGCCCGCGGTCGCCGAGCATCTCGCCGTGGTCGCTGGAATAGACGACGAGAGTGCTGTCGAGCTCGCCGCGCTCGCGCAGACGATCTTGGAAAGCACCCAGCCAGCGGTCGATATTCTCGATCATCGCGGCGTAGTTCTGACGGATGCGGACGTGCTGTTCCGCATCGAACGGCCCCGTGTAGCCTTGGGGCTGGGGAAAGCCGTCGATAGCCCTGTCGGGGCCGCGGTACTGGCGCTCCATCCTCCGTGTGATGTCCATCGGCGGATGCGGGCCGTTGAAGTTGACGATTAGGAACCAAGGTCTGTCGTCGGGCGCCCGCTCGAGCAGATCCATGCCGGTCCGCGCGGTGAAGTTGTCGAGGTACTGCTCGTCGTCGAGCGGGCAGGGCTCGGTCAGGCCCCACCAGTTCTCCTCCCGCGGCTCGGATCGCCTCGCTATATCCTCCGCGCAAGCCAAGTCCAGCGGGGGGTTCAGCGACGCCAGATAAGCGTAGTACGGCTCCTTCGGGCCGACCGGCTCGCCGAGATACCCCCCGCCCTTGCCCGCGGTGATCAGCATGTCCGAGAAGCCCCACGCCTCCATGTTCTGGCGGCCGTCCAGCGTCCGGCCGGCCGATCCCTTGTGCAGGTCGATCTTGCCGCACGCCATCGTGTGGTAGCCGCTGTCCCTGAGGTGCTTGTAGTAAGGTCGTGATCTCGGGCCTGTAGGGCTGGCGGTTCACCTCGACGCCGCAATTCTCGTACTCCATGCCCGAGGCCAGGCAGGATCTGGACGGGCCGCAGACCGGGGAGGCGACGATCACCTGCGTGAAGTCGACGCCCCGCGCGGCCAGACTGTCCATGTGCGGAGTGGGAACCGGAATCGCGGGATTCCGCCCGAGCCAGTCCGGCCGGTGCTGGTCGGACAGGAGGATCAAGAAGTTAGGACGGAATGTCGCCCGGGGCCCCGGCAAGGTCTCCCCGCCGCACGCCGCGAGCAGGCCGGTTCCGGCCGCGGCCCCGGCGAGCAGTTCCCGTCGCGAGAGAGCGTTGGCGCTGGACATCGTCGCTAGTCTCCTTCCCTGCCTGACGCCCGGCCCGAGCGCCGGGCAGAGCCATTGTATTCGACCCTCATCGTCTGCAGGGTCGGCGCTCAGTCGGCGCGCCGACGGCCGTCGCGCGAGGAATTTCGCGCCGCAGCGGTTGTCTGGCCTGGCGGTCCGGGGTACAATCCAACTCGTCGGACCCCGAGCGGCCCGACTGGGACTGCACCATGCGCATCTTTCTAATCGCTTTGGCGACGATCGGACTGTGCGTCGTTTGGACGTGCGGGTCCACGCCCCCGCTGCCGTCCGAGACGGACACGCTGAAGCAGGTCACTGACGGCGTCTGGTTCCGCATGGGCGAGCGCGAGCACGGGCACTGCAACAACGTCGTCATCGACGTCGGCGAGGGCCTGCTGGTGGTCGACGCCAACTTCCCCAGCGGCGCCCGCGCCCTGATGGAAGACATCCAGAAGGTCAGCTCGAAGCCGGTCAGCTACGTGTTCGACACGCATCATCACGGCGACCACGCGTACGCCAACGCGGTCTGGACGAGGGAAGGCGCCACGACTCTGGCCTACGTCGGCGTGGCCCAGGAGATGGAGCGCTACGAGCCCGAACGCTGGCAGCAGGCTGCCAGCACGCGAGAAGACGTTGCCGCGGTGGGCGAGGACTCGGTACAGCCCCCGCAGCAGACATTCAGCGAGACCCCTCATGTTCTGGAGGGAGCGAGCCGCCGTGTCGAGTTCCACCACTTCGGCTGGGCCCACACCCGCGGCGACGGCATGGTCTACCTACCCGAGGAGAAGATCCTCTGCACGGGGGACGCCATTGTGAACGGCCCCTTCAACTACACCGGCGACGGGAACACGGGCAACTGGCCGAACGTGGTGGGCAAGGCTCTCGCATTGGACTTCGAGAAGCTCCTGCCGGGGCACGGACCATCCGGCGGCCGCGAGATCGCGGAAGGGCAGCGGCAGTTCTTCAAGGAGATCAACACAGCCGCAGGGAAGGCCTTCGAGGACGGCACTGCGCTGGAGAACATCGTGACGGTGGAGGAAGGCGCGGGCGTATCGACCACCGTAGAATTGTCGGGCGATGTCGCGAACTGGGTCGGGGACCGCTTCGCCGAGCAGGTCCGAGTGCGTTACGCGGAACTCGCCGAGGGCAAGCCGCACGGGGAGATTCTCGGCGGCCCGTAGCCCCTCGCCACCCCCTCCGTCGATCACCTTGGGACCGGCGGACATGAGAAACGTCGAGAGCCGAAGCGGGCGAGTGCCGAGCAATTCCTAGAGGGCGGATCCAGCGAGCGAAGGCGGAAGGGCAATGGGCACGTCAGTTGGCGCATGGTCGGCGGTGGCGGCCCTGCTGCTGCAATTTCTGGCAGCGGCGCGCGCTCCCGCCGCGCAGGCCGAGCGACCGCCCAATGTGGTCTTCATCCTGGCCGACGACCTCGGATGGAGGGACACATCGCTCTACGGCAGCGAGTTCTACGAGACACCCCATATCGACGCGCTCGCCCGGCGCGGAATGCAATTCACAAACGCCTACGCCGCGGCCGCGATCTGCTCGCCAACGCGCGCCAGCATCATGACGGGGCTCCACCCCGCACGGATCGGCATCACCTCGGCAAGCGGCCATCTGGCGGCGGAGCGGCTGGAAAAAGGCCTGCGGCCGCGGGGGCGCGAGAACCAGCCCGCCTTGGCCGCCGAGAGCCTGACCCGCCTCGGGCTCGAGTACATCACGCTGGCGGAGGCGCTCCGCGGCGCGGGTTACGAGACCGGGCATTTCGGCAAGTGGCACCTCGGGCGAGAGCCGTACGACCCCTACCGCCAAGGCTTCGGCATCAACCTGCCGCACACCCCGGGTCCGGGGCCCTCCGGCGGCTACCTCGGGCCGTGGAGCTTCTGGCCGGGCGAAGGGCAAGAGGGCGAGCACATCGAAGATCGGATGGCCGTCGAAGCCTCGCGGTTCATGCGCGATAACAAGGACCGGCCGTTCTTTCTCAACTACTGGTGCTTTTCGGTTCACGCGCCGATCCAAGGCAAGCCCGAACTCGTCGACAAGTACCGCAAACGGGCCGACCCTGACTATCCGCAGCGCAATCCGATCAACGGAGCGATGGTCGAGAGCCTGGACGACGCCATCGGGACTCTTGTCGGAACCATCGACGAACTCGGCATCGCGGACCGCACGGTCATCGTGTTCTTCTCCGACAACGGCGGAATGGTCCATCGCTTCGACGGCGGCGTGGCTGTCACCAGCAACGCCCCGCTTAGGAGCGGAAAGTCGTCCATCTACGAAGGGGGGATCCGCGAGCCCCTGATCATAGTCTGGCCGGGGACGGTCCGGCCCGCGTCGAAGAGCGACGAGATCGTCCAGAGCATCGACTTCTACCCAACCTTGCTCGAAATGACAGGTACGCCCGCGCAGGCGGGCCAAGAGTTCGACGGAATTAGCATCGTGCCGGCACTCCGCGGGCAGAGCCTCGAGAGGCGGGCGATCTTCACGCACATCCCCAACTACACCCAGGCCACCGTCCAGCGCCCCAGCACGGCGGTGCGGGCAGGCGACTGGAAGCTGATCCGGATCTACTGCGACGGACCTGGCCAGGCGGACCGCTTTGAACTCTACAATCTCCGGGACGACATCGGCGAGCGGCGCGACGTTGCGGGCTCGAGTCCCGAGAGAGTGAGGGAATTGAACGCTCTCATCGAAGTGTTTCTATCGGAGACGGACGCCGTTGTTCCGCGACCGAACCCAAGATACAAGGAAGGGCTGGACCCGTTTCCTGAGGGACCTTCGAGAGTCGGCCAATGATGCCCGACCGTCAGCAGCCGCCACGGTCGCATCCCGATCACATATTGCGAGCCCACCGGCGAAATCGTTCGCGTTGCGCTCGAATTGCTTAGACCTCATCGCCGCAGGGCCTCGCAGGGAGAAATAGGGCTTCCCGGACACGTCAAGCCGCGAACGTTAGCCGACCTCCTGTCGAGCCGACCTGGAGTGATCGCATACAGCGATTCTAGATGTGGCCATCAAGGGGGTGCGAGCCATGCCGGCGGCTGCGGCGGCCTCGCAGACCGGCTGGCAGCCGTACAGGGCGTCGCCCGGCAGGACGGGGCAGCAGGCATGCAGCCAAGTGCCGTGAGCGGCGATCCAGCGCTTGGCGGCGTTGCTGCGCGCAGTCCCGGTTGCGCTCGTCCTCGCTCAGGTCGGCGCGGGTCGCGGCCGCGTCCTGCTACGGGCGCACGAACACGAGCATCACCGGCGGGACGGTGCCGTGGCCGTCGGCCACCTCGATGGCCGCGACCATGGTGTGGACGTACGGCGGTCGGTGCTCGCTGTCGACGCGCCGCACCGAGCACTGCGGGTCTTCCGGGATCAGCGTGTCGGTCAGCGCGGCCACCTGCAGCAGTTGGTGCCAGTCGGCACTGTTCCGCGCCTGGCGCGAGACCTCCAGGCTCAGCACCAAGCCCACCTCTCCGGCCGCCACCCGCGCCATCAGGTCGCGGAACCCGCTGCGGTGCTCGCTGCTCGCCCCCGACTTGCCCTGGTCCCCGTCGATCACGCGGATGCGCTCTTCCGGCCAGCCCAAGGCCACCGCCTCCCGGCGCAGCTCGTACTGGCGCCGACCGCTCTCGGTGTTTCGCTCGTCCTGTCGCAGCGAGGACTGGCGCATCTACAGGACGGCCTCGCGCGCCAGGTGCCGCGCTTGTACCATGTGCGACACGCTCTCAGGCACGGGCGGGCCCCGGGCTCTTCCGGCAGCTCGCGCAGCATGGCCCCGGCCTGCTCCAGGACCGCCGGCCCGGGCCGGGCCGTGCAAGCGCACGTTCGCGATCGCGACGCTGTCGCGCCCCTCGAGCCACTGCCGGCGCCAGCGTTCGTAGCGCGCCCCGTCCCCCTCGACCGCCACCCTCGCGCTTATCCCGGACTCCCCTTTTCGCTCGCTGCAAGGCCTTTTCCAGCCCACGCGGATGCAGCTGCACGCCGAAGCGGTCGCGGATCAGTGGCATCGGCTTGCGCGACCCCACCGCGCCCTGCTCGGCGCGGTGGGCTGCCACGAAGCGCAGGATCTCGGGCGTCACCTTGTGCGGTCCGCACGGGCCCCGCACTTGCGGCACCAGGTCCGCCAGGCCGCATTCGGCAAAGGCCCTCACGGCACGGAAGCAGATCCCGCGTGAGACGCCGAAGCGTTGCGCGGCCGCGGCCAGGGTGACCTAGCCACGGCGCACCAGGCGCACCATCTCGTAGCGCACCTGCAACAAGTCGAGCGGGTCGAAGAAGCCGCCCTCGCGAAGGGCCGGATCCCGCACGCGCTCCGGATGGGGATTGAGGGTGCCAGCCCGTTTGAGCCGCTCGCGCTTGTCGCCGGGCAGGGGCGGGCCGGAAGATTTCGGGGCCGTCATGACGCTCCATTGGTTAATCCGCGGATCGGCCGCAAGAGATCCAGTGCGCGCGGCCGCTTTCGAGGCCTCACGCCCCGGTTCCCTCCCTAGGGGGCGGTTCCGCGCCTGATCAGGCCTGGGTTGCGGAAAGTATTCTGACAACGCAACACCATTATTTCTGGTTACGCTCCGCCCCTTCGAGCGGGAGGTCGACGAACTCGCGCAGCGCTTCCAAGTCGTCCGCCCGGAACAGGGAGCATCCCGCCGACGCTCGCTCGAGGTCGTCGACCTCCCGGCAGTTGGTCCAGGCGGCCGGGATGGAGGCCAGCTGCGCCTCGCCCGCCACGCAGCTCGGCATGCGCACGCCTCTGACCGTGTGCCGGAAGTGGAGCGGGTACGACCGACCACGCAGCGAATGGTGCGGATGGGTGATCACCCCCTCCGTCGCGGCTTCCGACCGTGCGCTATCCCGTGCATTCGCGAACGCACGACGGCTCACGAATTCGGCTAGGAAAAGTCAAGTGCCTGCCTGCGCCAGACTCCCTTCGACACTCTTCTCAGACACTCTGGAAATCCCAAAATGCCCAAGTTTGGAATCGCTGGATCCTGACCGACAATGCGCCGGGCACCCCGCAGCGTCAAGCCAGCGTCGCACTCGCGACGGACAGCACAGCCGCAGATCAACCTTCGGCAATGGCGTCGGTCGGCCCGCCACGGAGCATCGGCAGGAACCTGCCACCAGGAGATTCCGCGGCGGGAGTGCGTGAGTGCGGGCTTGGTTCCGGCTGGCCGGTCGATTCGGACCGCTTCGCGCCCGTCTCCCGGCCAGCGTCTCCAAGGCCTTCTGGCAAAGGGCAGGAGGGTAAGAGCGCAGAGGGTTACGGCACTGTCCTCAGCACGCGGAAGCCCAGGTAGCTGTAGCGGTAGCCGGGGCTGACCCCGTAGCGGTACGCTGACCGGCCGTACCGCGGATGGTTGCTCCAGCTGCCGCCCCGAAGGACCCGGCCGGAGCCCGTAGCGGGGCCTCGCGGATCTGTCGCAGCGCCGCTCGGGTAGGACCCGTACCAGTCCTGCACCCACTCCCACACGTTCCCCAGCATGTCGTGCAGACCCCAAGCGTTGGGCGTTTTCCCTCCGACCGGATGCGTCCGGGCATCGCTGTTTCGGGCGTACCACGCGACCGCTCCGATTGCGGAATGGTATCGCGCCCCGTCCGTCCCGGCCCGCGCCGCGTACTCCCATTCCGCCTCCGTCGGCAAACGGTAGGCATTGATTCTCTCCAGCTGGTTCAGCTCGGTGACGAACTCGGTCGCATCGTTCCACGACACATTCTCTACCGGGCAGTCATCGCACCCGGCGAACCTAGACGGGTTGTTCCCCATCACGGCCCGCCACTCCCGCTGGGTCACCTCGTACTTGCCGAGATAGAAGTCCTTTGTGATCGTCACGTCGTGGAGGGGCTCGTTAAGGAACCGCCCATCCTCGCCGAGAGGCGACCCCATCCGGAAGCTTCCCGCACGCACCAGCACGAACCGCATTCCGATGCTGTTCGTGACCTCATTCTTGACGTCCCCATTCTTGACGTCCCCCACCCAGACGACCGCAGCTATTGAGACGGCGACGACCATCGCCGCCAGCGAGGCACTCGTCCATCGAGTAACCCGGCGTGGAGGCGGCTTCTCACCGGATGCAGCTGTCGATGATTCCGCTTCATCCGATTCCGCCCCCGACGGCTTCGCCTCACTTCGCAGCGCCACCGGGGCATGTTTCGGTACTTGCAGGAGCCTCGCCAGATCCGCGCAGTCCTGCACCCGGTCCGCGTCCCGCAGCGCCAAGCACCGGTCAATCGCCTCGAGTGTCCTTTCCGAGAAGCGGCCGGATCCCACCTCTCGCGCGGAGCGCAAGGGATCGGCCTCCCCCCGCAGGTACGCGTTCGTCCGCGTCTCCACCTTCGCCGGCAGCCGCGACACCGACTCCGGCGCGCCCCCCGCCACCATCCGCCACATCACCGCCCCGAGGGCGTAGAGGTCCGTCCACGGCCCTAGCTTGCCCTCCCCGACTTGCTCGATCGCCGCGTACCCCTCCGTGTACGGCGCGTACGTCCGCGACAGCCCCGCGACCGTCTGCTTCGCCGCTCCGAAATCGATCAGCACCGGCCGGTCGCCCTCCCGGTCCGCATCCCGCCGGATCAGGATGTTGCTCGGCTTGATGTCCCGGTGCAGCACCCCGGCGTCGTGGACCTTCCTCAGCCCTGCCAGCAGCGGCAGGACCACCGCCCGCAGGTCGGCCTCGCCGAACGGCTGGCCCGCCGCCTCCCGCGCCGCCAGCAGGTCCCCCAGCGACATGGCGTCCTCGTGGCCCATCACGATGTACGCCGTGCCGTTCTCGCGGAAGAAGTCCCGGCAAGTCACGATGCTCGACAGGCCCTTGAACTCGGTCAGACGACGGGCCTCGCCGAGAAAGCGCTCCAGCCCGTCCGCGAAATCCTCCCCGCGCGCGCCGCTCCTCGGATGGACGGTCCCGCCCTCGCGCACGGCCAGCTCGACCGGGAAGTACTCCTTGATCGCTACCGCCAGCCGCAGTTCACGGTGCAGCGCCCGGTAGACGATCCCGAAACCGCCGTGGCCCAGCTGGGCCCGCACCGCGTACGCACCGTGATGGAGCAACGTGCCTGCCGGCAGCGCCGTGCGTGCCTGGTCCCCGCCATGTGCAGGCATGATCACTCCCTGCCCCCCGGCCTGCAGCTGTTCCAGCACTCGGCCCGCGAGCTCGGACGGAGGCGCAAAAGCCTTCCGAACTCCCTGGGAAAACCCTCCATGCTTGAATCCGAGAGACTATGCGAGCCAGTCGCGAACCACCGTGCCGCGAACGTCTGTCAGCCGATAGTCCCGTCCGCCATGGCGGTAGGTCAGCTTCGCATGGTCGATGCCGAGCAGGTGCAGCGCCGTCGCGTGCAAGTCGTGCGGCGTGACGGGCTGGTCCGCTGCCTTGCAGCCGAATTCGTCGGTTGCGCCGTAGGCCCGGCCGCGGCGGATCCCCCCGCCTGCCAGCAGCACCGAATACCCCGGAGGATTGCGGTCTCGACCGCGGCCCGCCTTCCCCGTGCCCGAGTTCCGGATCACCGGCGTGCGCCCGAACTCGCTCCCCGCGATCACCAAGGTCTCGTCGAGCATGCCGCGATCCTTCAGGTCCTCGAGCAGGGCCGCGATCGGGCCGTCGCAGCTCTCCGCGTGGGCCTTCCGGGTCATGATGTCGTCGTGGCTGTCCCGCGGTCGGCCGTCGCCGTAGTAGATCTGCTCCACTCGGACGCCCGCTTCAGCCAAGCGCAGCGCCATTAGGCAGCCGCGCCCGAATTCCCCGTCCCCGTAACGTCCCCGCACATGCTCGGGCTCGCGCGCCAACTCGCGCATCGAGCTAGGAGGAGTCAGGTGCCTGCCTGCCTTCGACACCTTTCTAAGACACTCTGGCAATCCCGGAATGCGCGAATTTAGAATCGCTGGATCGCATATGGAATCTCCCCTCGATTCGTCACTGGCGGCACCAGTCACCATCCGGCGCTCGGCGCAAGCCAGACACCCCGTCTTCCTACAGGCTTCCGAACGGAACCGAGGACGGGGGCGAGGACCATTGCTGTCGCTACCTGCGTCAGGGCCCCGAATCAGGATCGCTTCTCTCGGGACCGGGTTCGAGTTCCGACGCTGGATCCTGCGACTGGCCAGCGGCGACGGGCGGCGGCGCTGGCCGCTCGGGCTCGTCCCGAAAGAATGGCAACACCCCGGCCGCAATCAGGGCCAGCAGCAGCATGACAAGGGTCATGGCCACGCTAAAAACCCAGCGACTGGACCTAATCTCGGCTAGCAGTGCATTGTAGCGGGCATCCCAGACCTTGTCTCTCTCATTGATCCGGTTCTCCAGCGCGGATATTCTCGTTCTCATCTCCGACCGCAGCGCATCGATATTAGTTACCGTCGCCGACCGGAGTGACTCGATCATGCCTTGAAGCTGGTCGTGGCGAGCGTCCTACCGCTTTTCGCGCTCATCAAGCACCCTTCGAATCTCGGACTGGTGCGAGTCGATCTTGTCTCGGACTTCCGACTGTAACGAGGCGAAACTAGTCCGATACTCCGACTGCAGAGAGTGGACCTTGTCCAGTAGCTGGTTGTGCCGAGCGGCCCACGCCTCCTCGTGCGCGTCAAGGAGCCTGCGGGTCTCGGCATGGCCCACTGCAATCTTCTTCTCGATCTCCGTCTGAAACGAATCCAGGTTCTCTTGGATTCGGACTTCCAGGTTGGCTTGGGCTTCGTGTTGACCCTCGCTGGCAGCAGCAGCCGCGGAACTGCGCAGCTCATCCATGTCGACAATTTCGGCGGGAGCGGACTGATTCGCGACCCGTCCGCGGTCCCGGGCCGCACCCTCCGGCGATCCCTGCGGAACGATCAGCCCCGAGACCGGCACCGCTTGCTCTGCCACCCTGGCGGGCTTGGCGGGGCTTGCGGGCTTCGGCGGATCGATCATCGCTGTCTCGAGTCTACCGCAGGCGACGGAGGGCCACACTCCGGCACCCGTTCCCAGACCATTGCCGAGGTCTCGGCTCGGGCGCTCAATTAGTCCGGGGCACTCGGGGCGTTGCCAGCAGCTTGCCCGGACGTTGGGATTTGGCCGCGCAGAGCGGGACTGTCGGACCGGTCGCACGGCAGGCGTAGGCTTCCCACAGAGTCCGGCTCTCCCTTCTTGTCGGATTCTATCCTCGGTCCTGACCGCAGTCTTTGTCAGGGACGCGAATATCGTTGCGACACTAGGGCTCTGCGTGAGTTGCTTGCTTCCTTGCATCTCTCGACCGCGGGTATTCCGAGGCCGGCAGTACCGCAACGCCGACCTGCCCATGCCGGGAGACCGTGCAACATGAGTTCTCTCCGACGCCCGAGGCCATCAGCGAACGGTCCGGGTGCGGATTCTCGGATTTTCTCGAATTCAGGCCGCTGCAACGCGGTCGAGTCTTCCAGGGCGGCGGGCCCGCAGCCTCCGGCAGGAGTCGCGGCCGAAGGAGAAGGTGCAGCGGGAGGGGGTCCCTCCGTCGTCGGTCCGGGGGTGCGTCCTGCGCGACTATCCGGTCTCAGGTGGCGGACGTCGGAGCTGGTTCCTGTAAGCCCTCCATTCGGCTGACATACGGACCGGTCCACCCGTCATCCAGGAGAGGGCACACTCCGGCAGTATTCTCGTCGGAGTCGCCGTGCGCCGGACGGGCCAAGCAATGCTTCTGTCGCGCTGACCCGCCTGCCGAGCAGGCTCGGCACACGTCGAACCACGGTAGGCAATCGCCTGGCGCGAACTCGCTGCCGGTGAGCCTGTCGGTGCCACCCTGTTACGGCAGCTCTGATCGCAACACTGCATTTCCACCGAGCTCGGACTATCAGTCTTCAAGCCCGCATCCGCGATGGTCGCCGAGCCATGCACGGTCAACGCATGAGGCAGGTGGCGCTTGCCCGGCGGATTCGCGGGTTCGATCGACAAATTCGAGCTCTTGCCAAGAGCAAGGCCCCCGCGTCGCTTGAATCATTCGAGCGCCGCCAGCTGCAGGTCGAGGTGGCTTGCTGGACCGGGAGATGGTCTGCCGCCACGGAGGAGAGGCAGCCCACGCGAGATAGTCGAGTCGCGGCCAAACAGGTATCGCGGGCCGGAACACCCGACCCAAACGCCGGGTCAGGGCCTCCGCAGACCCGCTGCTCCGTATGCGGAGGCCATCCGCTCGTAGCACAGCATGGCCGTCGCGATCGGCTCAAAGTCCGGTCTCTTGTGGATCTGCGAGCTCACCTCGACGTTGGCATACCCTTGATACCCGATCTTCCGCATCTTCCCGAACATGGCGGCGTAGTCGGTGGCCCCGTCGCCCGGCAGCAGGAAGCGGTGGCTCCCGGTCTTCCCGGCGGCGTCTTTCAAATGGATGTACGGACTGACTGGAAGAAGTGCCTCCAGCGTGTCCTCCAAGTCAAGCCCCGCCAGCCAGAGATGGCTGTAGTCGTACGTGCATCGAAAATACGGGCTTCCGACTTGCTTAAGCAGCCATAGGCTGCGCTCCACGTTGTTCACTGCATCGCCTGCGTGAGGCTTGAAGCAGATCACGGTCCGCCCGCTTGCTGCCAGCCGGGTCCACTCTCCGACCTCGTCGACCATTTGATTCTTGACCTCTTCCCATTCGCCGGGCCGCCGCCCCAGAACGGTCTCGAGCATCGGAGGCCATCCTGTTGCGATCTCCGCCCCGAGGTCCATCGCCCGCCGGATCCGCTCCAAGTTCTCCGCATGCGACTGGGTCGGGTGCAAGGCTTGCAGGTTCTCGAGCAGCGCGGGGACGTCCAATCCCAAGTCAGCAAGCCGCCCGCGCAAGGCCGCCCTGTCCGTTCGAGACAGGCGCTTCGGCGAAGTGGGCCAGTCCGGCATGAGCGCCAGCTCCACCCCGTCGTATCCGGCGCGGCCGACCAACTCGAGCGAGTCCTCCCACGTCAGCATCCAGAGCGCGTACGAACCGAAGGCGAGGCCGACCGTCGGCGTGTCCGCGAGAGCGGCAGAAACCGACGCCATGCCGGCGAGAAACGATCGCCTAGTCGCAGCGCCGGCACGGGGACCTGCGACGAGAGGGAGTGTTCTAGGCCCTCCGCTCCGCGAATTTCGGTGCGACATCACGTGCTGCCTTCCCTTCCCGGTCGCGCTTCGACCTAGCCGGAGCGCGACCGCGTGCATGCCTCGAGGGCGGATGCGGGGGAGAGTATGTCACAAGGCCGTCGCGCCCCACCGGGCGATCCATCCCGGGCTGGTTTGGAGACGCTCGATCACGACGGAGAAGCCGAACGCGTTGGGTGACGCCGAAACTGCCCCAATCCCCCGCCCCGGCGCGGCAGCCCCGTCATCTGCGATTGTCGAATGGAATTCGGCGGGCGCGGATATGATGGGGCCGCCATGGGCAGGCCTCTTCTCACTCAAAGGCGGAGGAGCTTCCTACCGGCCCGGTGTCTCTTGGGGGCGTCGGCGCTGCTTGCCGGCGTCGTAGCTTCGCTGGCCGCCGAGGCCAGGCCGAACATTGTCCTGATCGTGACCGACGATCAAGGCTGGTGGGATCTCGGGAGCCACGGCAACCGCGAAATCGAGACACCGAACCTCGACGCCCTGGCTTCCGAGAGCGTCGAACTCACGCGCTTCTACGTCCAGCCGGTCTGCGCCCCGACCCGGGCCGGCCTGATGACAGGCCGGCACTACCTCCGAACCGGCCTGTACAACACGCGCTTCGGCGGGGACACGCTGCACTCCGGAGAACAGACCGTCGCGGAGGCGCTGCGCGACTCGGGCTACCGCACGGGCATGTTCGGCAAGTGGCACCTGGGAGAGTACCGCCGGTACCATCCCGACCAGAGGGGGTTCGACGAAGCGATCTTCTTCACTGCCGGGCACACGGAACGGTACTGGGAGCCGGATGCGCTCATGAGGAACGGGGACCCAGTCCGCGTGCGCGGCCATATCACCGATGTGCTCACCGACGCGGCATCTACGTTCGTGCGCTCGCGCGACGACCGGCCGTTCTTTCTGTACCTAGCGTACAACGTGCCGCATTCCCCGCTATTCGCGTCCGACGAACTCCACGAAAGGTACCGTGCCAAGGGCGTGGCCAGCAGGGACGCCCGGATCTACGGACTGATGGACCAGTGCGACGCGGCTATCGGGCGTCTTCTCGAAACGATCGATTCGGAGGGCCTGCACAACGAGACCGTCGTCTTCTTCATGAGCGACAACGGCGGGGTCAGCCGCCACTTCCGCGCGGGCCTCCGCGGCGGCAAGGGCAGCGTCTACGAGGGCGGCATCCGATCTCCGTTCTTCGCCCGCTGGCCCGGCAGGTTCGAAGCGGGGCGCAAGTCCGATGCTCGGGGGTCGCATCTGGACATGTTCCCGACCCTGCTAGAAATCGCCGGGGCGAGCGCCCCGGCAGACCGACAGCTCGACGGACGCAGCTTGCTGCCTCTGCTCGCGGGGCAGACGGACAAGAGCCCGCACGAGCGGCTCGTCCACATCTGGGACCGGCACGCCCCCGGCCCGGCCTCCCGCTGGTCAATCGCCGGCCTGCGGTACAAGCTGGTAGGTCCCGAGCTCTACGACCTGCAGTCAGACCCGGGCGAGACACGCGACATTGCCAGCGAGGAGCCGGCGACTGCCGCCGCGCTGCGCAGGGAGTTCGATGGCTGGCTCGCCGCGGTGACCGCCGGCAGGTCGTTCGAACCCGTCCCGGTGCCGGTCGGCGACCGCTTGGAGAATCCGGTCGACCTCTGGCCCAGCTGGGCGCGCCACCGAGGTCGGCACGCTAGCGTGACCCAGCCGTATCACCGGCCCCCGGTGGCACCGGCTCCGCTAGGGGAGCAGCCGGTGGAAGAATCCACCGTGTACACGTTCGGCGCCTACTACTGGGACACGATCGAGGGGTGGGGCGAGGCCGGCGAATCGGTTTCGTGGAAGGTAGCAGTCGCCCGGTCGGGAGAGTACGACGTCAGCGCGATCTACGGATGCGATGTCGAGGACGCGGGCGGCGAGTTCGAGATCAGCGTGGCGGGCCAAGCATTGAAGGACACCGTGCGCCCGACATCCGGCCGGACCTTCTTCGAAACCCACAAGCTGGGCAGCGTGCAGCTGCCGGCGGGACCGGCGGAACTGCGGATACGGGTGATCTCCGCGAACGGCCGGGACCTGATGGCGCTCAACCGCGTTCGGATCGAATTGAGGGACCCGGCCGACCAACCCTCCGAAGGACGCTGAACGGCCGCCGCAGGCCGAGGACAGCGGGGCCGGATCGGCCGGACCCGTCGAGAGCACACACGGCCGGCTACCGGCCCGGGCCCCCGCCGCGATGGCCGGAGTCCGCACGCCGCAGCCGACGAATCGCCGCAGGGCCCGGGCGGAACGGCGCCCGGCCCCGCCCGCGGGTCTACGCCCCTGCGTATTCGGGCCTATTCGAGGCCTGCGCCAAGTCGCGCTTCCAGTCCTCGAGCCCGGCCCCGGCGAGATCCTTGACGCGTTTCCGAAGCGCGTCCATCTCGCTGTGCTCGAAGCGGGCGAACTCCCGAGCCACGCGCACGTCGTCCTCGATCTGCCCGAGGGTCGTGCAGCCCACGGCCAGGCAGTGGATCGGCAGGCTCAGCACGTACTGGATGCACTGCCTCACGCTGAGGGACTGCAGCAGCTTGGCGTTAGCCAGGCTCTTCATCCCTTGGATTCCGAGGCCTCGCTTCTGCGCTTCGGGGAGCACCAGCTGCTCGAAGCTCAAGTAGGACGGATCCGCCGCGTTCAGCGGCATCAGGATCGTGTCGAAATCCTGGTAGCGCTCAAGCATCGCCAGATGCACCTGGGGGTCGCGATGGCCGGTGAAGCCAATGAAGCGGCACTTGCCTGCCTTCTTCGCGGCCTCGAAGGCCTCGATGGCCCCGCCGGGCGCGAAGATCCGCTCCACTTCGTCCATCTCGCCCACCGCGTGAATCTGCCAGAGATCCACGTAGTCCGTCTTGAGGCGCTTCAGGGAGAGATGAAGTTCGGCCTCCGCGCCCGCTCGGGTCCGCTCCACGCTCTTCGTAGTGATGAACACGTCCTTGCGGAACTGCGGAAGGACTTCGCCGAAGACCTCCTCCGACCGCCCGTTCCAGTAGCTGTGGGCGTTGTCGAAGTAGTTGATCCCCAGTTCGAACGCCCGCAGCGTGACCCGCTTGGCCTGCTCGAAGGAACAGAGCGGGAAGCGCCCCCCGGCCTGTCCGATGACAGTGAGCTCTTCCCCTGTCTTGCCAAAGACCCGCGTGGGCACAGATCCCCGCGTCCCAGCCGCGGCGCGCGAAGCGCCCGCCAGTCCCGACGCGCCCGCCAAAGTACTGCCAAGGAAGCTTCTACGGTTCACCTGACCAACCTCCGAGGCTGATGATACCACCCCAGGGCACGCTCCTGGAGTCCGCTCCGGGCAGCCGGGCACCCCGGCCGGGGCGGCTCGAAGCGACTTCGGCGCGGACCGCCGAACGATTCCCGAGTCCTCGTCCGACCCGACCGCCGCGGGCCCGTCGCGGGGCCGCGTCCCGACGAGACACCCGGAAGGAGGACCTCACCGGAAGGAGGCTCGGCGCGGCGGTCTGCTTGACCGGGTGTCAATCAACTGATGCAGATAAATTGATAGCTACTTACTCATATTTTTTGACGTCAGCTCTTGACATCTCCGTCCGCTGGGATACAATGGAGGCATCAGCGGGTTTTCAGAAAGGAGCAACACCAATGACCCTGCTACAGCACCACGCATTCAACCCTTGGATGGACTTCGAGAGGATTCTCGGAGCCGCCGGAGACGAGGGCCGCTGGGCCCCGGACTTCGACATCGCGGTGACCGATTCCGCCTACGTCCTCGCGGGCGACCTGCCCGGCCTGAACCAGAAGGACATCGAAATCCGCATCGAGGACGGAAGACTCACGGTGCGCGCCGAGCGCAAGGGCGCGGACCGGCGCGAGGACGCGAGCTGGCACCGTCTCGAGCGGCCCAGCGGAAAGTTCGAGCGGTCGTTCCGCCTGCCCGAGGACGTCAACGACGCCGAGGTCAAGGCGCGGTACGAGAACGGCGTCCTCCAGCTGACGCTGCCGCGCGAGGAGCCGGCGGACACGTCTCGCCTGATTCCGGTCAGCTGATCCGCCCTAGCGGGGAGGCGCAGGCCCGCAGGCGCCTCCTCCATCGGGATCCGAGCCGTCTCCCTGAATTGGCGTTCGCCGCGGACACCGGCCGCCGAGCGGGCCGACTCGCGGAAGCGGAGCATCAGCCGGTGCGCCCCTCCACTGGCCCACGGCGGCCGGCGAGCGGATATTCTGTGGCTTGGCTCCGAGGAGAACGGCGGCGGTCCGACGGCCCACCCCCAGTGATCAGCCGGGCGCCGGGCAGGCGGCGCTCGTTGGCGCTCCCGGCGTTGCAATCGCTCGAAGGCCGGTGGCGGAACCGAGAGGCGCGGAGAGTACGGCGTGATGCGTTCGGCTGCGTTCCTTCGGGCGGCGGCGGTCGCAGCGGCCGTCGCGCTGGTGGCATCGCCGAGCGTCGCGGAGCGCCCTGCTCCGGAGACCATCCCGGTGGTACGAGCGGACCTGCCGCGACCCGCCCCGGACTGGGCCGTCATGCAGCGCCACCTGATCGAGACCATGGATCGAGCGGGTCTCGCGTTCCACAGGGCGTACGTCCGCCCCGACGGCACGCTCCGCTGGAGGGAGCGCTACGAAGGAGGCATGAACTCCTCCGACGACGCCTACGAGGGCTTCCGCGGCTTTTCGCTCCACCACGTACTCGGCGGCTCCAAGGAGCTCGACACCCTGCACCGCCGGGTCTGGGAGGGCATCACGCGGCAGTTCACGCGCTACGGGCAGATCTACAGGGAGTTCGACAGCAACTGGGACTGGATGCATCACGGCGAGGGCTACGTCTCCCTCTACCCGATGGGCATGGCGGACCCGTTCGACGCCGTCTTCCGCGACCGCGCCGTCCGATTCGCCGCGATGTACACCGGCGACGATCCCGAGGCCCCGAACTACGACCCCGAGCGGAGGCTGATGCGCGCCTCGATGACGGGAAGCCGGGGCCCGAAGATGCAATGGACCAAGCGCGACTGGATTCCGACGAACGCGAACCTAGCCTCCTACCACCTGCCCTTCGACGACATCCCGGGCGTGGAATCCCCCTCCGGCTGGATCAACGACCACCCCGAAGACGACCAGTTCGGGCGGATCGTGCAAACCATGAGCGACCGCATGGCCAAGGGGGACGTGCCGATCAACCTCACGGCGGCCCCGCTGATCGCGAACGCGTACCTCTACACCCGCGACGACAGGTACCGCCGTTGGGTCGCCGACTACCTGGGCGAGTGGATCGAGCTGACCGAGGCGAACGGCGGGATCACGCCTGACAACGTCGGGCAGAGCGGTCGGATCGGCGAGTACACGGGCGGCGACTGGTGGGGCGGCTACTACGGCTGGAAGTGGCCGCGCGGCGGCACGGATATCGTGCTGGCGACGCTCACCGCCGCCAAGGTCGCGGTGCTGCTGACGGGGCAATTCCATTGGCTGGACCTGCCGCGGAGCCAAGCGGCCGTGATGAGGGCGAGGGGCGAGACCAGGGGCGGCGCGGCGCTCGTGCCCTCGCGCTACGACGCCGAGCGCGGCTGGCACCACTTCGTGCAGGAATCCGCGTACCCCTACGTGCAGCTCTGGCACATGTCCCAGTCCGACTCGGACTGGGAGCAGGTCGAGCGCCTCGGCTCACTGGCGGACGACGGCGGCATCCGGGATCCCGACCTAGGCTGGGCGTTCTTCGTGCGGGGGAGGAACGCGCGCTTCCCGGTCGAGGCCTTTCGCCGCGACCTGGCCTTCGTCCAGCGCAAGCTCGCCCGCATCCTCAACGAGCACGGCGACCCGGAGACATGGTTCGACGCCCACTGGCTCGCGCTCGACCCCCTGCCGACAGACAACCTCGCCCGCCTGACCATCGCAGGCCTGCCCGTGCACAAGCGCGGTGAGATGCTGCACTCGTACGTACGCTACTTCGACCCGGACCGGCGGCAGGCGGGCCTGCCGCAAGGCGTGGCGGCCCTAGTCACGCGCATCGGCGCCGACTCGGCGCGGATCGAACTGGTCAACACCAACCTCTTCGAGCGGCGCCGGGTGATCGTCCAGGGTGGGGCCTACGGCGAGCATCGCATCGTGGACGTCTCGCACCGATCCCCAGACACCTGGATCCGCGGCTCCTACCCTCCCGAGGAGGGCGCGCTCGAGGACCGGACGACGACGGTCAACGGCACGCACTTCCAGGTGGACTTGGAACCCGGGGCGGGAATCGAGATACGGGTGCGGATGGAGCGCTTCGCGTCGGCCCCTCGCTACGCGTTCCCTTGGAAGTCGCCCTAGGGCCGCAGGATGAGGCCCGCGCTGATCGGAGTCGCCCTCGCGCTGGCAGCGCCTGCCGCGCTGGCGCAGATGGGCTCCCCGGGCGGAGGCGAGGCGCAGGCTGTCGCCCTGCACCCCAGCGATCCGCTAACCATCTACGTCGGGGCCGCGCGGGGTCTCTGCAAGACCACCAGCGGCGGCAAGGACGGCTGGCCGTCCACGGGGCTGGAGGCCCTGTCCCCGCGCGCCATCGCCCTCGACCGGGCGAATCCGGACATGCTGTACGCGGGCACCTACGAGATGGGCGTCTACAGGTCCACCGACGCCGGACGGACCTGGTCCAAGGCCAGCGCCGGCATCTCCAACCTGAGAATCCGGGGCTTGGTGATCGATCCTTCCGACGGTCGCGTCGTCTATGCCGGCACGGACGGAGGCGGTGTCTACAAGTCCGTGGACGGCGGCACGACCTGGCGCGAGGTCAACCGGGGGCTGATCGACAAGACTCTGCGCTGCCTGGTCGGCGACCCGGACGATTCCGCGACGCTCTACGCAGGCACCTGGCACGGCATCTACAGGACTACGGATGCCGGACAGACCTGGCAAGCGAATCCCGACGGTCTGTACGACATCGACGTGCGAGCCATCGCGATCAATCCCGCCGATCCGCAGGTCGTCTACGCGGCAACCGATCCGGGCGGCGTCCACAGGTCGGCCGACGGAGGCTGGACCTGGCTCTCATCGAAGACCCCGCTTCTGCAGCGGATTCTCGCCCTGACGGTCGATCCCGCCGAGCCGGATCGAGTGTTCGCGGGCACGACCAAGGGGGTATTCCGCAGCGACGACCGCGGGCGTACCTTCAGGCGAGCCGGCCTGCAGTGGTCGAACAGGACGTGGGCCTTGGTGTTCGACTCCAAGACCGCCCCGCCGACCCTGTACTACGCCGGCGAGGGCGGAGTGCTCAAGACGACCGACGGCGGAAGGTGGTGGGAACTGACCGGCCCCCGGCGCCGGTGAGAGCGAGCGGCCTCGGCGCTCGAGGCGAGGGCGGCCGCGGTTCGCGGAATCGCGGTACAGTGGCAGCCGGAGACTCGCCGATGCAGACGCGACGCGCATTCCTGGCGACGGCGGCCGGAGCGGTCGCGCCGGCGATGCTGGGCGCGGGCAGCCCGAACGAGCGCTTCACGATCGCGATGATGGGCTTCCGCGGTCGCGGCCGGCAGATCCTGCACGGGTTCGCCGAGCTGCCGTCCGTCCGCGTCAAGACGATCTGCGACGTCGACCGGCGCCTGTTCAACGACGCGGTTGCTTCGGTCGAGGCGCGCCAAGGCCATCCGCCCGGCACGGAGACCGACTTCCGGCGCGTCCTCGAGGATCCGGACGTCGACGCGCTGGCGATCGGCGCCCCGACCCACTGGCACGCGATTCCGACCGTGCTGGCCTGCCAGGCGGGCAAGCACGTGTACGTGGAGAAGCCTGCGGGGCACAACATCGCCGAGGGCCGGGCGATGCTCGACGCCGCCCGCAGGCACGACCGGGTCGTGCAGGTCGGAATTCAGTCGCGCAGCGGGCGGAACTACGAGGAGGCTTGCGCCTATATCCGCAGCGGGGCTCTGGGCAAGGTCGCCTTCGCCAAGGGCTGGGAGAGCGCGCGACAGCGGGGCATCGGCTATCCGCCTGACGAGCCCGCGCCCGCGGGAGTTGACTACGACATGTGGCTGGGGCCCGCGCCGAAGCGGCCCTTCAACCGGAACCGGTTCCACGGGAGCTGGCGTTGGTTCTTCGACTACGGGACCGGAGACCTCGGCAACGACGGGGTTCACCGAGTCGACTACGCCCGGCGCGGCTTGGCGGCCGCCTTCGAGGCCATGGGCAGGACCCTGCCGAGCTGGCCGACCGCGGTCGCCGCCTCGGGCGGCAAGCACTTCTTCGACGACGCGCAGGAATGGCCCGACACGCTGGTCGTGACTTGGGACTACCCGGCCGCGACGCTGATGTACGAGATGCGCAACTGGCAGCCGACCACCATGGACGGCGAGGCCGAGGGCGCGGCGGTCTACGGCGAGAACGGCTACGTGGTCATCGGCAACGGGAGCTGGCGAGCCTTCGACGAGCGGGGCGAGGTGGTGACGGCGGGAGCGAGCGCCAAGTCCGACGACGACGCACGGCACAAGCTGGACATGCTGGCCGCGATCCGCGACTCGAAGCGCCCGGCGTGCGACATCGAGATCGGTCACTGCGCTTCCGGGCTGATCCACCTCGGCAACATCGCCTGGAGGACGGACCGCAAACTGCGCTTCGACGCGGTCCGCGAGGATTTCGGAGACGACGCGGAAGCCAACGCCCTGCTCGGGCGGGAGTACCGCCGCCCGTGGGTCCTGCCGACCGCCTGACCAGCCGCGCGGCTGCGGGGCCAGGCCGCCGCTTCCCCGCCGCAACCGCCGTCGCGGCCGCGGCGACCGCCTGTCGGACGGGAGTCAGTAATCCTGCCCGGCCAAGCTTCGCTCGACCGACCGCTGCCAGTCTTGCAGCTGGCCGAGCATGGCCTCGACGCGGCTTGGGAACGCCCCGGCGATGTCGGTGCGCTCCAACGGATCCGCGAGCAGGTCATAGAGTTCCGGCGCGTCGCTGTCCCGGCGAAGCAGCTTGAAGCGGTTGTCCATCCACGCCGCGACGCCTCCGAAGTCGGCGGTCCGGGGCTCTGGGTGCCGGAAGTTCACGAAGTCGATCCCGGGATTGCGCGTGGTCGGAGTCGTGCCCTTGGTCAGGTCGGCCGGCATCCAGCGCGGGTTCCCCGTCTCCGACCGCCTGGCGTAGCGCCAGAATCCGACCGGCCGAGGGCGCTGCTTCATGGTCCCGTCCAGAATCAGCGGGGACAGATCCAAGCCGTCCAGCGGACGGTCCGGGTCGGGGTGGTCAAGCTCCAGAATCGCGAGCAGGGTGACGAAGATATCCGTGGTGACGGACGGGACGGAGGTCCGTCGCGGCGCGCCGACTGCCGCCGGCCATTCCACGATGGCCGGAACGCGGATCCCGCCCTCGTACAGCGCCCCCTTGTGCCCGCGCCAGCCGCCGTTGTACAAGCCCGGGCGCTGCTCCTCCGGGATACCCTCGACCGTGATGCCGTTGTCGGACGCGAACCAGAGCAGCGTGTTCGACGCGACTGCGGCGTCGCGCAGCCAGCGCCGGAATCGACCGAGCACACGATCCATGGCCGTAATCTCGGCGAAGCGGCCGGCCAGCTCGGCCCCGGGCACGTCTGGGTAGAGCGCGAGATCCTCCGGCAGCGCCCGGTAGGGACTGTGGGGCGAGCCGAACCACAGAGTGACGAAAAACGGATCCGGTCCCTCCGCGCGAACCCTCTCGAGGAACTCGATGGCGGCGTCGACGCAGATCTCCGAGCCTTCTCCGCGCACGGTCTCGGGAGGGCCGCCGTTGCGGCTCAGGGGAGGGTCGAGCTCGAAGAAATTGTCGTGCGCGAGGTACTCCTCGTATCCCATGCGGGCCGGATTGGTTGGCGAGGCGGCCTTGACCGCGCCGACGTGCCACTTGCCGAAGTGGCCCGCGCGGTAGCCGGCATCCCGCAGAATCCGGGCGATGCCGATCTCTTCGGGGCGAGTCGAATGATTCGGCGCGAACACGCCGGACCGGTTCGGGTGGCGGCCCGTGAGGATCGAGGCGCGCGTGGGCGAGCAGTTGGGCGCGGCAGCGTAGAAGCGGTCGAAGCGCAGGCCGGAAGCCGCCATCTCGTCAAGGGTCGGCGTCCTGACGTGCGGATGGCCGTTGTAGCCGGTCTCGCCCCAGCCCTGGTCGTCGGCCAGCACGAGGACTACGTTCGGCCGCGGGGCGGCCGCCAGCGGAAGCGCGAGCAGCAGGCTGGCAACGAACCGCATGAATCGCCTCGCAGAATAGCAGCTTGAAACGGAGGAAGTTACGCGGCAAGCATCGGTCCGGGACCCGCTTCCGGACGAGGCGAGGTAGTCCGTCAGCGCGCCGGGGCCAACGCGGGTCCCGGCGTCGATGCGCTCGAGTTCGAAGGGTTGCCGCGAGGACGCAGCCGCCGACGGCCCGCGGACCTCGCGAATCCGGCGCTTCTCACAGGGGCTTGATCCGGATGCTGCGGCACTCCACCTGCATGGCGGGACCGGAGTGCAGCTGGATGGCGATGACGCCCCTCGCGGAGCGGTCGTCGGTGCCGTCGAAGGTGACGGTTCCGTTGAGCGTGAGCCGCACCCCCTCTCCCTCGGCGCGGATCTCGTAGCTGTTCCAGCCGCGGTGCCGGACCACGCCCCGGGCCCGCCGCCAGCCCTCGTCCGCCGTCGCCATCAAGCCGCGGCCGCGGCCCTTCTCCTCGTAGAAGTTGCCCCAGGCCGAACGGTCACCGGCATCGGACAAGTCGGCTTGGTATCCGTGCACGATCCAGCCGGGCCCCGAGACGCGCCTGCTGCGAAACTGGATCCCGCTGTTTCCGTTCCGCAAGCGAACCTCGAGACGCAGGACGAAATCGGAGTGCGGCGTCTCGTAGACGAGAAAAGTGTTCGCCTTGACCTCGCGGCCGTCGCTCGAGCCGACGATCGCTCCGTCCCGGACCGTCCAGAGATGCGGATCGCCGTCCCACCCGACCAAGCTCTCCCCGTCAAACAGCAGGACGAAGCCCTCGGCGCGCTCCGCGTCGGCGAGGCGGTTGGGGGCGGCCCAGCCCGGCAGCGCCGCCACCAGCAGCGCCGCGCCGAAGCGTCGCCATGCCCGCCCCATACTGTTGCCCCGGGCGCGCGTCACGCCGGCCGCATCATCTCTTCCCAAGTGACGGCCCGGCCGAGATCCATGGCCATCCGACCGAGGATCGCGGTCAGGGTGCTCTCGGCACCCCGAATACCGACGTTCTCCGCCCGGCCTTCCGCCACCCGCAGGATGAACGCCTCGACCGAATCATGATCGACGTTCCTTTCGGGCTCCTCGCGTAGCACGTCGTCGCGATCGCGGTAGTGCTGCCAGTAGTGACGGGCCGTCTCGATCACGCCTTCCGCCCCGTAGAACCGCTCGTGAACTTCGCGGAAGAACGGCGGCGTGATATGCGACCCCACGAGAGTCGCCTGGATGCTGTCGGGGTATTCGTACGCGACCGTCACGTGGTCCGACATGTCGCCGTCCCTGCGAATCGTCCGCCCTCCGCCCGCGACGGCTCGCAACGGATGCCGGTCGCCGAGGAACCAGTTGAGGACATCGATGGAGTGGCAGTACGTCTCGACGATGATGTCCCCGTAGAGGTCGCGCCAATGCTTCCACTCGCGCACCTTGTCGATGATCGTCACGGGGCGCGGCCTGACGGGCTCGCGGCCGGTCACCGGCCCCTTCAGGAAGTGCGCCTCCGCTTGCCGGACGGCACCGATCAGACCCGCGTCCAAGACGCGCCGGGCCCGCGCGTAGGTCCAGCCGTAGCGCTGCTGGAAGCCGATGGACACGTTCAGTCCCGGGGACGCCGAGTCGGCGGCCTTCATGACGCGCTTGCAGCCGGCGACGTCGACGCCCGCGGGCTTCTCAAGGTAGACGTGCTTCCCTGCTGCCACCGCCGCTTCGAGGTGCTCGGGATGCAGGAAGACCGGTGTTGCGACGATCACGGCGTCGATATCGCTCGCGAGCATCGCGCGGAAGTCCTTGTAGGCCTTCGGGCTGGCGTCGGGGAGCAAGCCCTTCACCCGCTCGATGCGCTCGTCGAAGAGGTCGCAGATCGCGACCAGCTCGGCTTGGGGGACCTGCGTGACGAAGCCGGCCAGCCGCGTGCCCCGGCCCCCTGCACCTAGCAGCCCGACGCGCACCTTCGAGTTGGCAGCCGACCCGCGTATAGCGGCGAACGGCACGACGGCCGCCGCCTGCACCAGATTGCGTCTCGAGAATCCCGACTGTCGCTCGCTCGTCATGCGGACCTCCCGCGAGCAGTCTACCGCGATTTCGCCGCGGCGGGGCATCGGGACGGGCGCGGCATCGCCCGCCCGTCCGCATTCGCCCGCGGCCGACCGGCGCTGTCGAGATCGGCGCGAGCGGCCGCTCGGACGCGTTCCGGAGGGACGCTGTCGCGTCCCTGCGACGGCGGGTATGCTGGATGCCCGAGACGCCGCGACGGGCCAGGACCAGCCCGCCGGACGGCCGAGCCGGGGTTCCCCGCTCGCGGGAGTCGTCCATGATCCGATTCGCCTTGAGGAATCCCTACGCCGTCGGCGTCGCGGCGCTGGCCACGGTGGTGCTCGGCATCGCCTCGCTCCAGCGGCTGCCGGCGGACCTGCTGCCGATCTTCGAGACCCCGGCCGTCCAGATCGTGACGTTCTATCCCGGCATGCCGCCCGAGGTGATGGAGCGGGACATCACGAGCCGCCTCGAGCGCTGGACCGGCCAGTCGGCAGGGATCGAGCACCAGGAGGCCAAGGCCATGCTGGGCGTCTGCGTGGTCAAGGATTTCTTCCGCGGGGCATCAGTCTCGAGACGGCCATGAGCCAAGTCACCTCGTACGCCGTCAGCGACATGTTCTATCTCCCGCCGGGCACTATCCCGCCGATGGTGATGCCGTTCGACCCCACGGCCTCCGTCCCGCTCTGCCTCGTGAGCGTCTCCAGCCCCGCGATGAACGAGAAGGAGCTCTACGACATCGCCTACTTCGAGCTGCGAAACCGGCTGCAATCCATCCAGGGGGTCATCGCGCCCGCGGTCTACGGCGGCAAGCTGCGACGCATCCTGGCGTACGTGGACCGCATGCGGCTGCAGTCCCGCGGTCTCGGGCCCATGGATGTCGTGCGGGCGCTCAAGCGGCAGAGCGTATTCATCCCGGCAGGCAACCTCAAGGCCGGCAACCTGGACTACCAGATCCTGGCCAACTCCATGCCTGCGGCCGTGGACGAGCTGAACGCCATGCCGGCCGCGGTGCGCGACGGCGTGCCGGTGCTCGTGCGGGACGTGGCCGAGGTCCGCGACTCGAGCCAGATCCAGACCAACGTCGTCCGCATCAACGGCCGGCGACAGGTCTACATTCCGATCTACAGGCAGCCCGGCGCCAACACGCTCGAGATCGTCCGCTCGATCCGCGGGAACCTCCAGAGAATCCAGCAGCGGGACACTCTGGAAATCCCAAAATGCCCAAATTGAGAATCGCTGCCTTGAAGGACGAATCGTGCCGGTCGCTTCCCGGCGTCCGCTAGCGTCCCGGGCCGGCCGCTCGAGCCGGCTCGCCGACGTGACTTCGCAGTCCGGGCCGGCCCCGATGTCAGTCATCCCGCCCGGGACGCTCTCGCGCTGCCCTACCCCGCCAGAGCGAACGCCCTCCGCATGGCGGCCGCCGTGGTCTGGCTCGCGAGATCGTCGTCCATCTCGTCCAGCCGCCGGTTGAACGGCTCGGCCCGGATGGGCCCGTCGAACCCGATGTCCACCAGGGCGTTCAGGAATCCCTTCGCGTCGATCATTCCGGTCGCGCCCGGCAGCTCCCGCCGGTTGTCGTACTGGCCCTCGCGCTCGATCCCGGACGGGGCGTCGTTCAGGTCGGCCGCCACGACGTCGTCGTTCGACAGCGCGGTGATGTCGTCGATCGTCTCGCGGGCGGTCCACCAGTGCCAACTGTCGATGACCACACCGATGTTGGGCTTTCCCGCAGCTGCGATCAGCTGCCGGCATTCGGCCATCGAATGCACGAAGGCGTGCCGGCGCGCCGTCCAGAGCCGCTTCGTGCCCAAGTACTCCAGACCTAGCCGCAGGCCATGGTCGTCCAGTACCGAGCCGACCTCTTGCAGCCTGCGGGTGTGCAGCTTGAAGTTGTCCAGGTAGTTCAACGTATCGCTGTACGAGGAGACGGCCGTGCCCACTCGCGCCACGCCGGCTTGCTTCAGGGCCGCCGCGACCGCGGGCAGCCCCCGGAGGCCGGAGGCGTAGGTGGCTTCGTCGGCCCGGAGGCTGACGGTCAGGCGGGCCGCGGCCCACCGGAGACCGCTCGCCTGCAGTGCATCCACGTGGCGAGCGCTGCCATCGGCGAGCAGCTGCGGGCCGAAGGGCTCCACGGACTCGAAACCGTGGCGAGCGGCCAGTTCGATCGCGCGGCCTTGGTCGGCCTCGATGCCGATGCTGCCGGGCACGAACGCCATCGTGAACTTCCGCTTCGCCGCCTGGCAGTTCGGAGCCGTCGCAGCTGTCGCGGCGGTGAGGCCGGCATGGATGAAGTCGCGCCTGCTGAGGTGCATCGCTCGGCCAATCTAGCAGACCGCGGCTCGATACCGGCGCCGCGCGCGGGCCCGGAGCTGCGAACGACTCGGCCGGGAGCACGGGAATTGGCCGAAGGCGAGGTTCCGGCGAGGCACGCGAGGACCGGGAGGCGGGCTGCCCGCAGGCAGGACCGACGCGAGGGCTCTGCCACGACGACTTCCGCCGCGGGCGCGCTTCGAACGCTAGACTCGAAGCGAGGCCGACTTTCAGCGACCCGACGCGCCCGGGCGCGCCGGCAGGCCTCCGGCCACAGCAGGCGCGTCATGGCCCGCGAGATCGTCCTCAGCGTCCATCCGGAGTTCTCGGAATGGATTCTCTCGGGCGCGAAGACAGTGGAACTCAGAAGGCGATTCCCGCGCCTGCCGCTGGGAAGCGCGGCGATCCACTTCTACGCGACCTCGCCAGTCAAGGCGGTCGTCGGAAGCGCGGTCGTCTCCGAAGTGATCGTGGCGCCGGTTCCCGAGATCTGGGAGAGATTCTCCCGGGCGGCGCGTGTCGGCCGGAGCGGGTTCGACGCCTACTTCGCGGGAACGGACCAAGGCGTCGCGATCAGGCTGGCGGACCCGAGGCGCCTGCACCCCGCTCTCGGTCTCCCCGAATTGCGAGAGCGGTTCGGGTTCGCGCCGCCCCAGTCGTTCTCGTACGCCAGCCCGGAACTCTCGAGGGCCCTCCGGGCGCAGCACGAGCACGCAGGCTGAGCGCCGGGCCGGAATCCGAGCGAAGCGCAATTCGCGGCGGTTGCGTGGGGGCCGCGAGCGGCAGCCTCGCAGGGATGCATCGGATCTAGTCCGCGAAATAACCCGGACGCGCCCGGACCTGCGCTCCGGGCAGCTCCACCTTGATGCGCACGCGCCGCCACGTCCCGTCGAAGTCCTGATTCGCGGGATAGTAGGCGATCTCGTACACGCTGCGCATTTCCCGCGCCAAGGCGGGCAGCACGGGCTCGATATCCGCCACCGACCGCGCCGCGAAGAGCCGGCCGCCCGTCCTCTGGGCCAGCGCCTCCATGCGCGTCCGCGCCCGCGCGGACCACCCGCGACCGAAGCGCTCGCCGGACAGCAGGAAGATCGGGTAGATCCGCGCATCCATCTCTCCAGCCGCCTGCGTCAGGCGCCGGGCCCGCAGGTTGGACGGCACCGACTGGCCGCTGATCCGGTTGTCGATTCCGTCGCTGATCACAACCACCGCGTTCCGCTCGCCCGACCGCAGGGCCAGCTCGTCGTCGTAGACCAGCGCGATGGTATCCCAGATCGGCGAGCCTCCCGTCGGATACGGCAGCCTCTCGCAGCGCTCCAGCAACGCGTCGCGGTCCGAGGTGAGGGAGGACAGCCGGCGGAACATGCTACCCGACATCGCGTACAGCGCCACGCGGTCCCTCGGCCCGGCCATCGCGATGAGCCGCTCGGCCGCCTGGCGCATATGCTCCAAGTCCACGGAAGTGCTGCCGCTGAGGTCGAGCAGGATGGCCATATTGAACGGCGATTCGTCCGGATCGACCACGCGGATGTCCTGGCGCCGTCCGTCCTCCTCGACGACGAAGGCCTCTCGGGCCAAGCCCGTCAGGGGACGCCCCCCGCTGTCGGCGACGGCCACGCTCATGCTGACCATCCGGACCTCGGAAGTGAACAGGGCCTCGCTCTCGGATCCGCTCGGACGCGCTGCCGCTTCCCGTGTCGGGCGAGTGGTCCCGGGTTGCGGCCCGCCCCGCTTCCGGCGCGCGGCGCTTGCCAGCAAGCGCTCCACGGCTCCAGAGGCGAGGGTGTGCGGCTTGACCGGCCAGGACCGGGGTATCTCCCAGTCGCGCACGCTGATCGCGGCCGGTGAATCCAGCCGGCCGTCGATCACTCCGTAGGCCAAGTCCCGAGACCGGAGGAAGTTCGAAAGCGTCCAGATCCGCAGGCGCGGGCGGATGGTCTCTGCCAGGAAGGTCAGCTTGCGCCCGGCGGGCAGCGCGAGGCTGGGCGGGCGGCGCATGGTCTGGATGTTCAGGCGGGTGACCTCGAGCGGAACGTCGAGCTTGATCGCCCCGCCAGCCGTCTGGATCCTGACCCGGCGCACCATCCCGGTCAGCCGGATCGCCCCGTCCCGGGTCCTGACCGAATACGGGACGCCGAGGGGAACGCGCACTTCGATGTCGGCGGACTCCCCTTCCGCCGGGGGCAGGGCCTCGAACAGGAGCTGCGCCGGCGACCTGCTGGTCGCGATACCGTCCCTCGACTCCGGCGACCCCGACCGCGACGCCCTGACGTACGCCTCGGGGATGACCTCGACGCTCACGCCGCCGTGCTCGTTGACGATCGCCACCGGCTGCGCCCGGGCGGCCGCGACAAGGAGCGACGCGGAGAGGAGCAAGAGAAGCGGCCGCATGGCAAGGAGGTCGCCTCCATTCTGCCGAATGCGCGGTCGGAGGCTCGCGGGGTACAGTTGGACCGAGCGCGCGCATGGCGTCCCGGCGCAACGTCGTCATCGGCACGAGCGGCCACATCGATCACGGCAAGACATCGCTCGTTCGCGCTCTTACCGGCACGGACACCGACCGCTGGGAGGAGGAAAAGCGCCGCGGCATCACCATCGATCTGGGGTTCGCCAGCCTGGAACTCGAGCCGGGCCTGCGGCTCGGATTCGTCGACGTGCCCGGCCACGAGCGCTTCGTCAAGAACATGCTGGCCGGCGTGGGCGGGATCGACGTGGTGCTGCTGGTCATCGCGGCCGACGAGTCGGTCATGCCGCAGACGCGCGAGCACTTCGAGATCTGCCGCCTGCTCGGCATCCGCCACGGCGTCATCGTCCTGACCAAGTCCGACCTGGTCGACGAGGAAATCCTGGAGCTGGTCAAGCTCGAGGTCGATGAGTACGTCGCCGGGTCGTTCCTCGCGACGGCGCCGGCGGTCCCGGTAAGCAGCGTCACGGGTGCCGGGCTGCCCGAACTGCGCCGGGCCTTGGCCAGAGCCGCGCGGGCGGTCGAGCCGCGCGGCGCCGACGGCCTCCTCCGGCTGCCGGTGGACCGCGTCTTCACGATGAAGGGATTCGGGACGGTCGTGACCGGCACGCTGACCAGCGGCCGCCTGCGAGTCGAGGATCCGGTGGAGATCCTGCCGGAGGGCCGCCGGGCCCGCGTCCGCAGCGTCGAGGTGCACGGACGGCAGGTGCCCGAGGCGGTGGCGGGCCAGCGCACCGCGGTGAACGTCGGCGGGATCTCGAAGTCCGATCTGGCCCGCGGCATGTGCATCGCGACGCCCGGCCAGCTGGCCCCCACGCTGCAGTTCGACGCCCGCGTCGAGCTGCTCGGCACGGCCAAGCCCCTCAAGCACGGCGCGCCGGTCCACGTTCACCTCGCGACCTCGGAGACGGTGGGCCGCGCCTACGTCCTAGGCGCGAGCGGTCGCCAGTCCGTCGTGGAACCGGGCAGCGAGACCTTCCTGCAGCTGCGTCTCCACAATCCGCTCGTCGCGGTTTGCGGGGAGCCGTTCATCCTGCGCCAGTTCTCGCCGCTGATTACCATCGCCGGGGGCACGGTGCTGCGGCCGCAGGCTCCGAGACACAGGCGCGACGACGCCTGGCGGCCGCTCCTGGAGGTGCTTTTGAAGCGCGACTGGTGCGAAGCGCTGGCGCTGCTGTGCGAAGGCCGCCCGTACGGCATCGCGGGAAGCGAGCTGACCGCGATGACGGGCCGTCTCGAGCCGGCCTGGCTCGCCACGGCGCGGGCGACTCCCTCCGTGCGCGTACTCCGCGAGAGACCCCTCTGGATCTGCGCCCGTTCGAGCACGCGCCGGGCCGAGGAACGCGTCATGCACGCCCTCGCCAGCTTCCACGAGGCCAATCCCCTGCTGGCAGGCGCTCCGGTCGAGGCGATCCGCAGCGGCGAGCTGGGCGACGCCCCGGACTTCTTCGCGGAGGACCTGCTGAAGCGCCTAGCCGAGGCGGGCCAGGTCGCGATGGACGGCGAGCTCGTCCGCGCCGCGCGCCACAGGATCCGGATGCAGGCGGACGAGCAGGAGGCGCGAGACCGCCTGGTGGGAGCGTTCGAGCGGGCCGGCCTGCAGGTGCCGGCCCTCAAGGAGTTCCTGCCGACGCTTCCGGTCGACGCGCCGCGGGCGCAGCGCGTCCTGGCGGCACTGCTCCGCGAGGGCGTGCTGGTTCGCGTAAGCCGCGAACTCGTCTTCCACGGCAGCGCGATCGGGGCGCTGCGGGAGCGCCTAGCGACCCTGCGCGGAAGGCGCATCAACATCGGAGAGTTCAAGACGCTCGCGGGCGTCAGCCGGAAATACGCGATTCCCCTGCTGGAGCACTTCGACCGGCAGAAGGTCACCCTGCGGGACGGCGACCTGCGCCGGGTGCTCTAGACGGGCGGTCGTATCGGCGCCGCCCGTGGGCGCGGCATCGAGGTCGCAGCGCCCTAGCCGCCACGCGAGGGCCGGATAGACGAAACTAGACGGCGGTGAGAGGGATGAAGCGGCCACGGAGATCGATTCTTCTCGGGGCGGCCTTGTGGCTCGCGGCAGGAGCGCCGCTCGGCGGCCAGACGGTCACTGCCGCGGAAATCCGCGACGCGATTCTCGGCGACCGCAGCGGCGAGCCCTTGCGGCCGGCCTACCCGCAGGCCCGCACGGGCGGCAACTACATGCACAACTACCACCTGCCGCCGGCGGCCAGCACTCCCTGGCGTCCGTGCTTCTCCCCCGACGGCGAATGGATCGCGTTCAGCATGGCAGGCTCGATCTGGAAGATCCGCATCGGGGAGGACGTCGCCTACCAGCTGACCGCCGGGCCCACGTACGATTCGTCGCCCGCTTGGTCGCCCGACGGGCGCTGGATCGCCTACACCGCAGACGACCAGTACCAAGGGATCAACCTGATGCTCCTCGACATCGCCAGCGGCGAGACCGCGGCTCTGACGGAGGGCAGCCACGTCAACCTCGATCCCGTCTGGGCGCCCGGCGGGCAGCGGATCCTGTTCGTCTCCACCCGTCCCGACGGCTGGTTCAGCATCTACGCGCTGCCCGTGCGCGACGGCTCGCCCGGCGAGCCCATCCGGCTGACCGAGGACAACGCCTACCCGAACGCACGCCTGTACTTCGGCAGCCAGGACCTGCACATCCAGCCCACGCTCTCGCCCGACGGTCGGGAGATGATCTTCGTCTCGAACCGCGGCATCCCGCTGGGCTCGGGCGCCGTCTGGCGGGCGCCGGCCGGCCCCGACGCGATGTCGAAGGCCGCGCGGATTCTGCGCGAGGAGACGCTCTACCGCACGCGCCCGCAATGGTCGCCCGACGGCGCGCGCATCGTCTACAGCTCGCATCGCGGAAGCCAGTACAGCAACCTGTACGTGCTCCCGGTCGAGGGCGGCGAGCCCTACCAGCTCACGTTCGGGGCATGGGACCGCTTCGACCCGCGCTGGTCGCCCGACGGGGAATGGATCGCCTACGTCTCGAACCGGGGAGGCGTCACCGACCTGCGCCTGCTGAAGACGTTCGGCGGCGAGGACAGGGCCGTCGAAATCCGCCGCCGAGTGTACCTGCGTCCCCACGGCACGCTGCGTGTCGTCGTCACCGACGCCGAAGCGGGGAGGCCCACCGAGGCACGGATCTTCCTGCGAGCCGCGGACGGCAAGTCCTACGCGCCGCCCCGCGCGTACCAGCGCGTGGCGGCGCGCGCGATGCATCTCGACTTCTTCCACGCGAGCGGGGAGGTCACGCTCGACGTGCCTGCCGGGCGGGTGGCCGTTCTGGCAACGAAGGGCTTCGAGCGCGAGCCCGCCGGGGCCTTCGCCGAGATCGAGCCGGGCGCGGTGACCTCGGTCCGCCTACCGCTCAAGCGCATCGCCGACATGCGGGCGCGGGGCTGGTACAGCGGCAGCGACCACGTGCATATGAACTACGGCGGAAACCTCCGCAACACCCCAGAAAACCTGCTGTTCATGGCGGCCGCCGAGGGCCTCGACGTGGTGGGCGAGAAGATCGCCAACAAGGACAACCGCATCTTCGACCACCAGTACTACGACGGCGCCTTCGACCGGGCCCGTTCGGGCCCCGAGAGACTCCTGGCCTGGGGGCAGGAATACCGCCCGCCGTTCTACGGTCACATCAACTTGATCAACCTCACGCGGCACCTGCTCTCGCCTTTTACCACGGGATACGAGGGCACGGCGATCGATAGCCTCTACCCCAGCAACACCGACATCTTCCGAATGGCGCGGGAGCAGGGCGCGCTGGGAGGATACGTCCATCCGTTCTCGACCGACCCCGCGGATGCGGGCTACGGCGGAGCGCGCGGCTTCCCGGTCGACCTGGCGCTCGGCCAGCTGGCCTACCTCGAGGTGATGACGAGCGCGCGACAGGCCCGGAACACCGCGCGAGTGTGGCATCGCGCCCTGAACTGCGGCTTCCGGGTCACCGCGTCGGGAGGAGAGGACTCCATCACCGGGCTGCACCGCACGCCGGCGATCGGAGCGGCGCGGATGTACGCCTACCTCGGGGACCGACTGGCGTGGGACCGCTGGGTCGACGCGGTCCGCGACGGCCGGACCTTCGTCACGAACGGCCCGCTCGTGCAGCTGGCCCTCGACGGGGAGCTGCCGGGGGGCGAGATCCGGCTGCCGCCCGGAGGGGGAGCGGTCCAAGTCGAGGCGCGGCTCGAGTCCGCGTTCCCGGTGGACCGGCTCGAGCTGGTTCGGAACGGGGAACCCGTCCGCGAGATCGAGCTGGGCGCCGACGGGCGCTCGGCGGCGCTGCGCGCGAGCGTAGCGGTAGACGCGAGCGGCTGGTACACCCTGCGCGCCAGGACCGACGGGCCCGTGTTCCCGATCGACGACACGCACCTGTATGCGGAGACCGGCCCGGTCTACGTCTACTGCGGCGACGAGCCGATTCGGTCCGCGGAGGACGCTCGCTACTTCGTCCGCTGGATCGACGACATCGCCCGCCAAGCGCGGGAACACCCCGGCTGGCGCTCGGCGGCAGAGCGCGAGCACGTCCTCGGCCAGTTCGACGAGGCCCGGGCGGTGTTCGAGCGACGAGCCCGCGAGACGCGTCGGTGAGGCCCGGCGCAGGCTGCCGCCCGCGCGTCTCGGGCAGCGAGTCCCCATGCCCGCTCGGCAGGAACCCTCGAGCGCCCCGGAAGGCCGTCCCGGACCCCGGCGGGCGCGTCCCGCAATCCTGCTAGGCCTCGCGCTCTGCGGGGCGGGTTCCGTCGCAGGCGCGACCGATGCCGACATCGACCGCTTCGCGCGGGCCGAAATGGAGCTCAACGGAATCCCGGGCCTGGCCCTCGCGATCGCCGTGGACGGCCGGGTGGCCCACGCAACGGCCTACGGCGTGCGGAGCGTCGCCTCGCGGGAACCGATGCTTGTCGACACCCCGGTGGAGCTGGCGTCCCTGAGCAAGGCGCTGACCGCGCTGGCGGTGCTGCGCCTGGAGGGCGACGGGGTCCTCGATCGCGGCGCCGGCGTGGATTTCTGGCTGCCGGAGTTCCGCGCCCAGCGCTGGAACGGAGTGACGCTCCGTGATCTGCTGCAGCACCGGAGCGGACTGCGCCGGCGGCACGACTTCCTGGCGCCCTGCTGCGGAAGGCCCGGGGAGGGAGACCTCGACGCGGCGGTCGAGCGGCTGGCCGGCGCCCTGCCAGAGAGCCCGCCCGGCGAGACCTACTCGTACGCCAACAGCAACTACGTGCTGCTGGCCGCCGTGGTCGAGCGGGCGTCCGGGGGGCTCGGTTCGCCGCGTACATGCGGGAGGCTGTCTTCGATCCGCTCGGAATGCGCCGGACCACCGCGGAATACAGCGAGGCGCGCGCTTGGGGAGCGGCCGACCGCCACGAGCGGCAGTGGGGCCGCGTGAGGGTTAGCCCCTCGCGGTTCGCCGGCTGGCACGGCAGCTCGCTCGTCAAGGCGAGCGCGGCGGACATGGGCTCGTACATCGCGGCAATTCTGGATCCGCGGCGGGCGAGCGCGCCGGGCCTTCCGGCCGACGGCGCCTGGTGGGAGCGGCTCGAGACCGGCTACGATCTCGGCTGGCAGGTCGCGGACGCGACGAGCTCGACCGCGGACGAGCTCGTGCTCGAGCACACGGGCATGATCTGGGGCGGCAACGCCGCCGCGGTGCTCGCGCCGCGGCGCCGCGCCGGCGTCGCGGTCCTGCTGAACTCGGGAGCCGAGAGGGCCGGTCCGATCGCCCGCGCGATTCTGCGCAGCACGGACGGGGCGCCCCTGCCGCCGCCGTCGAAGGCCGCGCCTTGGGAAACCCCGGACACGTGGGCGGCGGCCTTCCTGGCCGCGGCCGCTGCATTGCTACTAGGCTGCCTGGCGCACGGGAAGCGCGCGACCGGGCAGCTGCGCCGGGGAGAGCGCGAATGGCGTCCGACAGCTCCGGGCATCGCGAGAGCCGCCGTCCTAGCGGGCCTCGCCGCGGAGACAGTCAGGCGGGCGTTCCTGGCCGCGGGCCCGCCGCCGGAGGCGCTGCCCGCCACGGTCGCGCAGGCTCTGCCGGTCCTGGCGCTATCCGCGAGCGCACTGCTCGTGCTCGCGGCCGCGACCGGGCTGGCCCCCAGACGGGCGCGCTGAGACCGCCGGGCTCGTTCCCCGGCCTCAGCCGAGAATGCGCTTCTCGCGTCCCTTCCATTCGCGCTCGCGCAAGACGAACTTCTGGATCTTCCCCGTCGCCGTCTTGGGCAGATCCCCGAACTCGACATGCTTGGGGCACTTGAAGTGCGACAGGCGCTCGCGCGTGAAGCGGATGATCTCGGCTTCGGAAGCCTCCGCTCCCGCGCGGGGGGCCACGAACGCCTTCGGCACCTCCCCCCATTTCTCGTCCGGGACTCCGACGACGCACACCTCGAGCACGGCAGGATGCTCCATGACGACCTTCTCGACCTCTTGGCTCGAAATGTTCTCCCCGCCGGAAACGATGATGTCCTTGGCGCGGTCCCGGAGCTCGACGTAGCCGTCGGGGTGCCGTACGGCTAGGTCGCCGGAGTGGAACCAGCCGCCCCTGAACGCGTTGACCGTGGCTTGCGGCTCGTTGAAGTATCCGGTCATGACCATGTTGCCGCGCATGACGACCTCGCCCATCGTCGCCCCGTCGCGAGGCACCTCGCGCATGCACTCGTCGACCACGCGCAGGCCGTCTCCCGCGACGCCGAACGGCACGCCCTGACGGGCCTTGACCAAGGCCCGCCGCCCGGCATCGAGACTGTCCCAGCCGGGCTGGTCGGCGCACACCGCGTACGGTCCGTAGGTCTCGGTGAGACCGTAGACGTGGCACACCTGGGCGCCCATGCCCTCCATTCTGCGAATGACCTGCGGAGCGGGCGGCGCGCCCGCCGTCGCGATCGTGAGACCGCTCAGGTCCTGCCCGTCCGCGTCCGGGCTCGAATACAGCGCGGTCAGCACGGTCGGAGCGCAGCACATGTGCGTGACGCCGCGCTCGCGGATCAGCCGGTAGACCTCCGAGGGCACCACCTTCCGCAAGCAGACGTTCGTCGCCCCGACCGCGGCAACGGCCCACGGAAAACACCAGCCGTTGCAGTGGAACAGCATGCCGCGTCCGGAGGGTCCCGGCCCGCGCAGGCGGGCAGGGACAAGCGCAACAAGCGCAACTACCGTTTCCGCAACGGATTACGGCCAGCAATCCGAGGCGGTATCGAGCCCACTCCGCGCCGGCCTCGCCGCCCCTCCGTGGACCGAACGTGGACAGAATCGTCACGCGAAGTACCCTTCCAGGGCCGCGAGATCCGCGGCGGTCGGCTCGGGCTCGGGTTCCGGATCCGGCCCGAACAGCGCGGCGGCCAGCCTCTCCAGCGGCTCCCTGCGGTCCTCGAGGCGCAAGTGCAGGTACCCGGCGTGCACTCCGGGCGCGGCATGCCCCAGCTGCGCCTTGCGGTCGGGCTCGGACATGCCCATCTGGAAGAGCCACGTGGCGTGGGTGTGCCGCAAGGCGTGCCAGTGGACCCGTCCGACGCCGGCGGCCGCCGCCGCGGGCTTGAGGTAGCAGCGCGCCAGCGAGCCGACCTCCCAGGGCCGGCCCCGCGGGCCCTCGAAGACGTAGGCGGAGCCCGCGGGAGCCTCGTCGCGGCGCTTGCCGAGGATCGCGGCCAGCGGTCCGGGCAGGGGCACGACCCGCTGGCTCGAAGCGGTCTTGAGGGGCCCGGCGGCGCCCCGGTACCACTGCTCGACGACGGCCGCCGAGCGCGGCGGCACGATCGTCCCCCCGTCCGACTTCCACGCGCTGCCGAGGTTGACGCGGCCCCACTCGAGGCCGGCGATCTCGGAGACGCGGCATCCCGTCATCAGGGCGCACGCCGTGATGTCCTTGGCGGCGCGATGCTGCAGGCCGTCCAGCAGGGCCCGCGCCTCGGGGTAGGAGAGGGCCCGCGTCTCGCGGGTCCCGCCCTGCGGGATTCGCACCCCCCGGGCGGGGTTGCGACCGGCGTGGAAGCCCTCCTCGGCCGCGAACTCGAACAGGGCGTGGACGGCCACGCGCGTGTTGCGCGCGGTGCCCGGGGCGAGGCCCGCCGCGAGCAGCTCGTCGCAGGCCCGCTGCACGTCCGCCTTGGTCACGTCCCGCAGGCGCAGCCGCGCGAACCATTCCGGGAGCCGGGCGAGGCAGAGGCGCGGCGATGCGGGCCGCCGCAGGCGCGCGAGGCGCTCTCGGTCGTAGTGCCCCGCCGCGAAGCGCCCGAACGTCTCCATCGAGCGCGGCACGAGATTGTTGTCGTCGAGCCGCGACAGGTAGGTGTCCCAGAACATGCGCTGGGCCTCGCGCTTGGTGACGCCGAAGCGGCCCTCGGCCGGGGCGACCATCACTCGCGGCGACCACTTGCGGGCGATCCCGCCGCCCTCCAGACGCACGTCCTCGCGCCAGCGGCCCTTCCAAAAGCCGCCGGATTTCACGAGCTCCCCCTGCTTCTGCAACCGGCGCCGCGCCAAGTCCCCGACCTCGGCCAGGGATTGTAGCTGATTCGCCCTCATGCGGCCACATCCGCCCCGTTCGGGGCCGGCGGCAGCGCCCTCGCGAGGCCTCGCGCCGCGCCGAGGCGGACGGCCTCTCGCAGGCGCTCCGGATCGGAGCCCGGGACGAGACGCCATGCCGCGGGGCGGCCGGCCGAGCGGGCGATCCGCGTCTCGCGCCGGTAGACCTCGAGGAAGGCCATGCGGGCCCCGACCGGGTCGCCGGCCCGCACCAGGGGGGCGGCCGCCCGGGCCGCCCGGATCTGCTCGGCGGTCAGCCAGGCCGACTCGCTCTCGTCGCGCCAGCAGACGGCCCAGGCCTCCTCCGGGCCCGGCCGCCCGTCCTCGATGCGGTCGATCACGGCCGCCAGGGTCAGCCTCCCGTGATGCTCCGCCTGCACGCGGTCGAGGGCGGCCAGCACGGCCGCGCGGCCGAACGGCTCCAGGCGCCGGACCATGGCCGCCCGGGCCCGCTCGCTCAGGTCCGCCCCGCACAGCTCGGCCGTCAGGGTGATCGCCCCGAGCATCGCGCGCGCGTCGCTACCGGACATGCCCGCTCTCCCGCAGCAGCTCGAGAGCCCCCAGCGAGCTCTCCACGTTGGCCGCGGAGCGCTCGGCGCGGGCCGCCCCCGCGGCCGTCACGGGGCGCCCCCGCCGCCATTCCATGTGCAGCTTCTCGGCGTCGGCCAGGAGCTGACCGACCGCGTGGCCGGCGCGGGCGTACCAGGCGTTGGGATGGCCGAGGTAGTAGGCGGCCACGGCCGGCGCGTCCCCGGCCGGCACGCGGCTCGCGAACCGGGCCATCTGCGCGTTGACCTTCGCGTTGCGCACCGGCGGGACGCCGTAGCGCCCGAGGTAGGCCGCGGCGTAGGCTTCCCAGGCAGGCGCCCCCGCGCCCGGGCTCGCCTCGCGGGCCAGCCGGTCCAGCAGGCCGGAGGCCGAGGCCAGGGCCCGTCGCAGCGTCTCGCGCCGCGCGACGTCCGCCGCCCGCAGGTGGGCCGCGGTCACGCCGGCGTCGCGGGCTTCGCGCTCGAATGCCTCCAGCGCCCGCACGAGCCAGCCGATCCGCTCGGAGGCCGTCGGCGGGCGGATGCCCGGACTCGGAATATTTTCCGGATCGCCGGGACTCGGAATATTTTCCGGGTCGCCCCGGCCCGCCCGCAGCGAGCGCACGGCCTCGCGCCGCTCGCGGGGCTCGCCGGCGACCAGCTCGTCCTGCCGCGCGGGCGGGAGATCGGCCAGCCGGGCGGCCGCGGACACGCTGATCCGGCCCGCGTCCATCGCCTGGCGCAGCGACTCGGTGCCGCGCGCGCCGACCTTGCGCGCGTCGCGGAAGGTGCGTTCGTTGCCGAAGCCCGCCTTCTTCGCGGCCTCGGCGACGGTCGGCTTCGGAATATTTTCCGAGTCCGGGCGCGGGACGGCGGCGATCGGAATATTTTCCGACCGCAGGGCCTCCGCGAGGGCGACGCGCTCGCTCGGGGCGAGGTCCTTGCGGATCTCGTTCTCTTCCCACTCGGCCCACTCGGCCCGCTCGGCGGGCGCCGGCTCGCTGTCCACCAGCACGGCCTCGATCTCCTCGCGGCCCAGCCGGCGGCAGGCCTCCAGGCGCCGGGCGCCGAAGCAGAGATCGAAGCCCTCTCCGGAGCGCCGGACGCCGACCGGCTGCAGCAGGCCTACCGCGCGGATCGAGCGCGCCAGCTCCTCGATGTCGCCCAGCTCGCGGCGGTGCCGCGGCCCGACGCGGATCCGGTCCACGCGCACGGTCACGCCCGCGCCCTCCGGCTGCGGGTGACCGCGAGATCCGCGACCGGGCACCAGAGGTCGCCGGAGCGCTCCCAGCGCACCAGGGCGGCGCCCGAGCCCGGCGATCCGAGCTCCTCCGTCACGCCCGTCTCGCCGGGTCCGGGCGGGGTCGACAGCGGCAGGCGCGCCGGGGCCGCGAGCGGCAGGAGCGTCACGCTCCGGCCGGGCCGGACCGGCATCCCGTCGCCGCCCCGCATGCACCTCAGCTCGTGCCGCGAGCCGGCGGCGACGCCCGGGCGCTCGCCGGCGAGGGCGCCGGCGCCGAAGCAGGACAGGTCCACCCGCGGCAGCTCCACCGGCTCGCCGCTCGCGTCGCGATGCCTGCCGCACTCGCAGACGCACTCGCAGTCCGCGCTCGCGTCGCAGGCTTCGCAGGCGGCGCACCCGCAGGCGCACCCGCAGGTGCAGCACCACTCGCACTCGCAGCCGTCGCGCTCGAACCAGCGCCGGTCGCGCGGGCTGGCCGCCGCGACGTCGGCCTCGGCGGCGTCGAGGGCCTCTTCCGCGCTCGCGGCGAAGTAGGCGCCCAGCTCGCCCTCGTGGACCTGGATTTCCCCGGGCAGGGACTGGAGCGACAGGTACCGCACCGTCCAGGCCGCGGTCCGCGGTCCCTCGCCGCGCGCGCGCAGGGTCATCGTCTCTTGCGCTCCGACGCGGCTAGCCGGCAGGCCAGGCACATGCGATAGCGGCCGGCGACGGCGGTCGCGCCGCACTGGATGCAGAGGCCTTGCGCGGCCCGGGCCTCGCGGCGGCGCTTGTTCTCCGCGGTCTCCCTGTCCTTGCACTCGCCGCACAGGAGGACGCCGGGCCGGGCCGGGCGGGCTCCGCATCGGGCGCACAGCCCGCTCGACGCCCGGGCGGCCCGCGCCTTGCGCTTCGAGCGCCGCGATATCCGCGCCTGGCTCCGCGAGCACTCGGGGCAGAGGGGGTCCCCCAGGCGCGGCACCATCCGGGCGCACCGCACGCAGACCCCGAGCGCCTTGTGTTGGGCGTAGCGCTTGCGCTGCCGCGCCAGCCCCTTCGCGCCCCTCACGGCCGCCCCCCGCTCAGGTGCCGCAGCTCGGGCGGCGGCTCCGGGATCGCGCCCATGGCCACCGCCACGCGGAAGGCCTCGCCGTGGGAGCAGGCGCTGCGGCCGCGGACGACGTCCCGGACGGCCTGGTACTTGAAGCCGTTCCGGCGGGCCCAGTCGCTCCAGCGCACGCCCGCGGCGCGGTAGCGGGCCACGGCCGCGGCCACGGCCTCGCGGCGCTCGCGGCCCCTCACGAGTCGCCCCCCGGGAGCGGCTCCATGCGCTTCTCCGAACACCAGCGCCTGCGGCCGGCGTCGGCCACCAGCACCCGCGGGCCGGTGGTGCGCTCGTGCCGCAGCGCGTCCAGGATCTCGACCTCGCGGGGCGGCCCGTCGCCGGGCCGGAAGAGGACCTTGCGGCCGGGCGTGCAGAGCTCGAGCTTCATGACGCCCGCCCCTCCGGACTGTCCGGACTGCAGATCCGGCAGTCGCCCGGGTCCGGGCACTTGAACAGGCTGGACGGGTCGACCTCGACCGCGTCGCCGGCACGGGCCTGCAGCCAGGGCGCGTGCCCGTCGGGCTCGAACAGGGCCGCGCCGCCCGGCGCCGCGCCCCGGTAGAAGCCCCACGCGACGTGCAGGTCCTCGATCCACAGCGCGTGGTCGCCGGGCGCGAGGACCTCGGCCGGCCGGCCGTGCGTCGCGAACAGCTCGCGGTCCTCGACCTCGACCGGCTCTCCGGGGCCGGACGGGTAGAGCGGCTCGAACAGGGCCAGCCCGGGTGGCGACGACACGCCCAGGAAGCGCCCGCGCCGGACGCGGATGCGGGTCACCTCCTGGCCGGGCTCGAGGCTGCCGAGCTCTCTCGACCTGCATTTCACGGCGTCTCCTCCTTCGTCCCGGCGAACAGGCCGTCCGCGGCGGGCGCGGCGGGCGCGGCCAGGGCGTGCTTGAGTCCGGACACGCCGCCGCCGGCGGCCGGCTCCGGCGCGGGCGCGGCGTCGAGCGCCTCCTCGCCGGACGCCATGCCCATGAGCAGGTCCGGCGCGTACAGCCGCGAGAACAGGGCCGCGGCGCGGTAGCGCAGCATCAGCTCGGGCATGGTGCGCCACTTGGAGCCGGGGCGGCCGACCCAGCCCTCGGCCGCGGCCATCTCCATCGAGACCGGGGGGCCCTCGAGCTCCTCCCCGCCGGGCCGCTCGCGCGTCCAGGCGACGCAGGCCCGCGACGGGCCCTCGCCGCTCATGCGGAAGCGCAGGCGCTCGAAGCGCCCGCAGGCGTTGCAGGTTGCGATCAGGAAGGTCGAGCGCCAGCTCGGGCGCCCGGCGATCACGTCCACGTTCTGCATCACGGCGAGCGGGGAGAGCCCCGCGCGGCGGGCCAGTTCCAGAGCCACCATGCAGTTGGCCACCGCCTGGCGCGCCGCGGGCGAGCCCGCCTCGGCCTCGGGCGGGGCGCGGTAGGCGGCCGGCACCAGCGAGCTGCGGGTGAGCATGGAGGCCACGCGCTGCGCCTCCTCGAAGCCGGACCGCAGGGGGTCGGCGGGGGCGGCCGTCCGGGCCGCGATCGCGCTCTCGCTCATGTCGTCTCCTTCAGCAGGAACCGCCGCACGGGCGCGGCGACTTCGAACTCGGCGGCCACGTCGGGCCGCTCGCGGCGCAGGGCCTTCACGTCCACGCTGCGGCGGGCGGAGGCCCGCCAGGTGGCCAGCGTCTCCCCGGTGGCCGGATGCACCAGCTCGGAGGCCTCGCCCATGCGCTGCATCGCGGCCCGCTCGAGCTCGTCGCGGCGGGCCTCCAGCGAGCGCAGCTCGGCCCGCGTCCGACGCAGGTCCCGCAGGCTCTCGAGCGTCCGCTCGTCGGCCTCGGCCGCGCCGTCGCGCGAGACCTTCCAGCGCCGCCGGGCGTCGGCGGCGTCGCGCGGGTCCGGGGGGACGCGCTGGAGGACGTGCTGGTGCCAGAAGCGGCTCTCGGCCGCGACCAGGGCGGCCTCGAGGTCGGCGTCGCGGCGGATCTCGTACAGGGCCAGGCGCCGCTCGGCGAGGAACAGCACGGCCAGCCAGCACGTCTCCCAGCGCTTCACGGCCAGGTAGTGGGCCGCCTGGCACAGGTAGTGCCGGGGCACGCGGTCGCTGCCCTCCTCGCCCCACGCGCCGTCGCGGCGGGCGGCCGTCTTGATCTCGAGGAGCGCCTTGCGCCCGACCACCTCGCGGTCGACGTGGGCCAGCATCCAGGGGCGCTCGCGGCGGGCCAGGGTGACGCGCCGCCGCCGCAGGCGCGCCCCGAGGCGCTCGCCGGCGGCCCGGGCCACGGCGCTCTCGAGGCGCAGGCCCCATTGCATGGCCTCGGTGGGCGCGGCCTCGGGGGCCTGGCCGGTCTTCTCGAGGTACAGCTCGAGCTGCGTCTTCCAGGGCGACAGGCCGAGGGCCGCCGCGGCGTCGCTGCCGCCCAGCCCCGCGCGCCGGGCCGCGACCTGCTCCGGAGTCAGCATCGCGGCGCCTCCTCCCGCGCCGCCGCCGCCCGGGCCGCCCGGGCCCGCTGCCGGGCCGCGGAGCCTCCGTCGCGGCGGCCGGCCGGGGACTCGCGCATGCGGCGGGTCGCCTGGGCCAGGCGCTCGCGGTAGCGCCGGCGCAGCGCGCGCCGGCAGCGGCGCTCGTCCCGCCGCGCCGCGAAGCCGGCCTGCAGGGCCCGGACCGCGGCCGCGGCGGTCAGCGCGAGCGACACGGCCGTCAGGGCGAGGGCGATCTCGACGGGCGTCACCGGGCGCCTCCGTCGCGGGTGCGGGCGATCCGGGTGCGGGACGGCCGTAACCGATAGCCGCCCCGCGTTCCCCCCGGGGGACAGGCAGCCGGGGGGAAAGGGCGCGAGGCGGAGCGGCCTCGCGCTAGAATCGGAACGATCCGGGTGCGGGACGGCCGTTGAGAGCGGCCGCCCCGCGTTCCTCCCGGAGACAGCACCTCCAGGAGGAAAGTCATGCAGCCTGTCGAGGCGGTCCGCGAGATCGCCCGGGAATGCGACCGGTACGGGTACGCCCCGACCGACACCGAGTTCGCGCTCGCCGCCCTCATCGAGCTGCTCCATCGAGAGGGCTCTCTTTCGACGGAGGCGCGGGACGCGATCTTCGGCTTCTGGGGCGAGCGGATAGCGATTCGATCGCGCGAAGCACGGAAGAATCCCGGGTCCGAGCCAGCCGGCGGGCATCTCGACGCCGTTTACGCGCTTCTCGCCGAGTGGCCTCGCTGGACAGCAGGGCCCTGATCGCGATCGCGGCGGTCAGCGAGTGCGACACCGCGAGGGCCGCGAGGGCGATCTCCAGGTGCGTCACCGGGCGCCTCCGTCGCGGGACCGGGCGATCCGGGTGCGGGACGGCCGTAACCGATAGCCGCCCCGCGTTCCCCCCGGGGACATCACCTCCGGGAGGAAAGCCATCAGGCCCGGCAGGTCGGCCGTCACGCGACGCCCTCCTTCCCCGCGAGCACGCGGGCCCGCGCCTCGGAAGCGGCCTTCTCGGCGGCCTCTAGGCGGTCGAGGGCCTGCGAGACGCGTGCCTCGAAGCCGTCGGGCGGGCGACGGCGGCCGCTCAAGATCGCGCTGAACGCCGACGGGTGGAGATGAAGCTCGGCCGCCACGTCGGCGTGAAGCACGCCGACCTCAGCGATCCTTACGTGGAGATGCCTCACGGACATGTAGGCAATCTACATGCCTCAGAGGCATTTGTCAAGAACTTTTTTTTCTTAGGCTAGATTCATGCTGGGTCCGCGGCTGGCGGCGGCTAGGCGACGTGCTGGTCTCAAGCAAGTCGAATTGGCCGCGGCCCTCGGAGATCGCTACGACCAAGCGATGATTTCGAGGGTTGAAGCCGGCCACCGCACATTGCGATTCGACGGCTTGGTCGAGGCCGCCCGGACGCTCGGCGTCTCGCTCGACTACCTCGCCGGCCTCACCGACGACCCCGCGCCCGCGGGCTTGCTCCCGCCCGCCCTGCTCGGCGAGCGCGAGGCCGACCTGGTGCCCCTGCGCGACGTCCGCGCGGCGGCGGGCGCCGGCGCGGAGGCCGAGTCGGAGCCGGTCATCGGCCACGTGGCCTTCCCGCGCCGCTGGCTGCGGCGGCACCGCGTGGCCGCGGGCCGCTGCAGCGTGATCGAGGTGATCGGCGACTCGATGGAGCCGCTGCTGGAGGACGGCTGCTGGATCCTGGTCGATCACGAGCGCCGGGCGCTGGCCAGCGGGAGGGTCTTCGTCGTGCGCGGCGCGGACGGGCTGGTGGTCAAGCGGGCCCGGCGGGCGGGCGGCGCGGGCGGCGCGTGGCTGCTGGAGAGCGAGAACCGCGCCTTCGAGCCCCTGCCGCTGCCGCGGGAGAGCCGCGTGGTCGGCGAGGTGCGCTGGGCGGGCAGGGCGTTGTAGGGGGAATTTGCCCCCCCTCCCCCCGGCCCGCGCCCGCCGATCTAACCGAGCGCTACACTTGTTGATGCCGCGAGCAGGGGGCGGGCGATGACGGCGGCGCGCTTCGCCGAGCGCTTCGCCCCGGCCACGGGCAAGGAGGGACCGTGAAGAACGTAGATCTTGTTGTTGACGCCGACTGAGTTCGAGGCGCTACTGGACCGCGCAGCGCAGTTCCTGACGCTCAATCTCCGTACCAGCACGCTCTGCCACGGCCCGGACCAGTTCGAGCAGGGCGTGCTGGCCGCGTTGCAGAACGCGGCCACCGATCTCGACGCGACGGTCGAACCGACCTACCACCGCCACGCCTTTCCCGACATCCGCGTCAACGGCTTCGGCGTCGAGGTCAAGTACAGCAAGCGCGACACATGGAACGCGGTGGGCAACAGCGTGTTCGAGTCCATGCGCGATCCGTCCGTCTCCGCGATCTACGTCATGTTCGGCAAGGTCGGCGGCAAGCCGGAAGCCTCCCGACCGCCCGGACCTAGATTGGTTGTGACCGTACCCCGACACTCTGACCAATTGTTCGGCTCGGGTGGTGCTGCCAACGAGACGCCTACTAGCCGATGTATCAATTGATCGTAGCCGTTGGATTGGCGAAGGATTCGCTCTCGAACACGCCGACCTTAGGCAATTTCGGGTGGCTCCCCTACGCTAGCTGGAGAATGTCGGGGACATGCTTTTCGCCTGTTTGCCAAGCTCGTCTAGACATCGCCGCGAGAGGGCTTCCGCAAAGTCGCACGGCAATGCGTTGCCTATCATGTTACACACATAATCCATGAACGGTGTGTCAAGGCGGTAGTCTCGGGGAAAGGTCTGGAGAAGTGCGGCCTCCCGTACGGAGATCGTCCGGTCGGCATTCGGATGACCAAAGCGGCCCTTGCTTAGAGTGGTGCAGCCGCCGGTAATCGTAGGTGACGGTCGGTCCCAAACCATCCTCCCGTATACATTGGTGAATCCGACATAGCCGTCACGGTGACAGGCCGGCCGGAGATGCTCGGGAATGTGCGCCCATGTCTCACCTGGCTTCGCCGCCTTAATGCGTTCGATGTTCTCGCGCGACAGTTTTCGAACGACATGCCAGTCGGACCGCTCGACCTCTCCCCTTGCCTTGGCCTCCGCCAAGGTGAGGGGTTCAGGCATGTTCTTGATCGTGTCACCTACCGTGCGCCAACGCGTAAGGTTACCAGTCGGCGTACCGGAATGAGTCGCGTCCGGGAGGGCGATCTCGAAGCCTTGACCACCGAGTAGGACAAATCGTCGCCGAAACTGCGGGACACCGTAATCAGCGACTTGCAGTATCCTATCTGTCAGTCGGTAATCGAGCGCCTGGAGTCGCGCTTGCATTCGACCGTATAGCGATCCGCCCTTTCGTGCCAATCCGGGGACATTCTCCATCATGATCGCCCGCGGCCGCATTTCCTCGGCGAGGCGGGCCATCTCGAGAACGAGTGCGTTACGAGGATCTTCCCTACCCTTGTACTTTGCAGTCAGGCTGGTGAAGCCTTGGCACGGCGGGCAACCTGCCAGTAGATCAATTCGGTCTGTTCCCGCGAGCTCGAAAAGAGCGTCGCCGGAGACCGTGGCGATGTCCTGCTTCAGGCACCGCACCTCAGGATGGTTCGCCTTGTAGGTAGCGAATGAATGGGCCTCGATCTCCACCGCAGCGACAACGCGGAAGCCCGCGCGTTTGAGGCCAACCGTCAGGCCCCCAGCGCCGGCAAAGATGTCGATCGCCGTCGGAGTCATGTTCGTCAATGGCCGTCGGGAACCGCTGGTCCGGCGGCACGCTGACGCTGGGCCTCGCTGAGAAAATCCTGGTGCACTTGTTCCGATTTCAGGAGAAACGCCGTCCAGTCCATGCGCGTCAGTCTGCCTTTGTCACGATAACCATCAAAGGCGGCGCGCGGAGAACCGCTCAAACCGAGCCTGTCGCAGACCACGGTGACATGGAAGTCGGCCAAGTGCATGCGAAACGCGGTATGCCCAGGGTCGTCAAGGAACGCCTCCATGTTCTCGTAGTAGGTGACGATCCTGTCCATTTCCGGGTTCGACAGTCTATGGCCCGGCTTCTTGATCTCGATGATCTGCACCGTGCCTTCCTGATTGGACAAGACGAAGTCCGGCCGTTTGCCCGTCTTCTGGAAATCGGACAACGAAATGGACTGGCCGGTCTTGTCGTTGTAGTACTTCTCGAACTCCCGGCGCAAACTCGCGAAGGTTTGGTTTTCGGTCACCGGCGCCCATTCAGGGTTGATCAACCAGGGAGCGTCAGTGATCAGCCGCTGAAGATCGTTCTCGTCGGTGTCGTCGGCGTCCTTCAGAATTTCGAGGCGGTCGATGACCTTGAGGCGGTCTTCCGCGATTCTGCCGAACGAGGACAGTTCGGCCAATCGCGCCGTACGCAGGAACGAAGCTAGGACAGAGAGCGGCGTGTCGGCGCTGGCGACCGCTTCCTTCATCTTGGCGTTGAGCGTGATGTGGGGCGCGAGGGTGATGCTCAGATCGACCAGTTCGTTCACGACGCTGGCATCTTCGACATCCCCTCGGCTGATCGTGCGACCGAAGGATTCGGCGACCTCTTTCGCGCTTTTGCGAATGTCTTGTTGCTCTTCGGTCGGATAGGCGTTCTGGATGCGAGCGTCGACATCGCCCGTCTCGAGGAACAGATCCAAAGTCGCTCTCCGCATGGGCTCCCGCGACAGGGTGCCGATCTTCTTGACGATTCTCTGGCCCCAAGCTTGGAAGGCGGCAGCGAGTTCGTCCGACCAGAGGATGTCCCGTCGATCGGTTTGGATGAGGTCTTCTTCTTCGTCGAGCCAGTCGGCGTGGAGCTCGCCGACGAGATAGGAGCGGATGTTGTGCTCGCCGGTAAAGCCGGCCCGCTGGTTGAAGATGGATGTCTGGGCGGCGATCTTGCCGCGGCAGTAGATTCTCACCCCAGCCATGAGCTCGTCCTTGTAGGGAGCCTTCGAGTACGCCATCCAGCCTGTGATGGGGCGAAATATGCCCTCATGTTCGAATCCGGCCGACTGGTCCATCGCAGGAGCACCGTCGGGGTTGAGTACAGTTCCATTCTGCCCAAACGTGAGCTTCGTGTTCGGCATCGTCTGAATGTCGAAGGTGCCGACCGTCACCGGTGACGGAGTGGATTCCGTGTTGTCCAGAAGCTGGACATTCCAGTCCGTCGACGGGATACCAAAGCGTTGGGCGAGCTGGCGGCCGAGGACATTGAGCTCGGGGACCCTCCGGTGGCTGAAGTCCTTCAGGATGATTCGAGTCCCCGACTTCGGGGAGTAAGACTCATCGCGGTCGCCCACGACCGGCTTGTAGCGTTCGTCGGGCTCATCATCGAGCGCCGTGATGCCATCGTAGTAGAGGACGATGTGGGACGTGAGGTAGCCCGTGGCGCCCGGGGTCGCACCCCCGCCGTCGATGAAATCTCCGCCGGCACTGATCACCTCGATGGTCTTGCAGATACCGAAGGGTGCCAGCTTTCCGACGCCCTTGCGGCCCATGACCTTACGTCTGTAGCGGGGCGAACGGTCGCCTCGGCTGGTGTCGTTCCGCCGCTCGGAACCGACGACGAGAAAGAAGTCCTGTACCTGCTGAGGCGTCATGCCGATGCCGTCGTCGTCGACTTCGATGCTGAAGCCCTTGTCCGCCACGGTGCCTCCGGCTCGAGTCGCCAGAAACTGCCCCATCGGCGCTCGAACCGTCACATGTGTGGCATCGGCATCGTAGGCGTTCGCGATGAGTTCGGCGATGACGGCGGACACCTTGTCGTAGAGCTTGACCCCCAACTTGTCGACGGTAAGCCGGGAAATTCTCATCGAGTATTCGACAGACATGCTCAAGCCCCTTGGAAATCCGTGTGCTTCGCGTTCAGGGCCATGCTCAGGATGCCTCTTCGCTCCCGGGTTCCCTGACGCGCACATTGGTGATCGTCGGCTCCAACGCCAAACGCCTTCTCCAGTCCGCGATTGCATCGGGAGCGATACCGAGCGCCACTGCCGCCGCCTCGTCGATTGTTCTCCGGGCGCCACATTCCTCGGCCTGCCTCATGGGAAGCAGCTCCCTGTCGCAGACCTGATCGAAGGCTGCCAGGAAGTGCAGCGTCCGCGTTCCCATGCCCCGCTCCCGCTCCCGATACGAATAGGGCGGGCCCTCGCGGGCCCGCCCGGCAACGCTCTCGCAAAGGGTTCCGCTCGACGTCTCCCAGCGTACCGTGCGGCGGGGCTTCAGGGCCCTCGCACGGATCGCGCTACCGTGCCTAGGGTCCGCTGCCACCCCTATCCTCGGGGAGTTAGGCCGTGCACGGCCCCTCTACCCAGGGGAGGGTGGCAGCGGGTGCTGCTGCAGCTGCCAGCCCCGGCGCCCAGATCACGATGCTGACGCCGGAGCCAGCATCTCTCCATTATACCAGTAGGCGCGGCGGCGCGGGCTAGCGCCAGGCCGGCCCGGAGAACCAGGCGACGAGGGAGTAGCGCTCCCCGGCCAGCAAGGGCGTGACGCGATGCTCGACGAAGCTGGGGAAGACCAGCGCGGCGCCGCGCTGGCGCAGCGCCGCGCGGTCGGGCTGGCCCACGGCCCCCAGCCGCAGCGAGCCGCCCTCGTAGTCGCGCGGGTCGGACAGGTTGACGCAGACGGAGACCTTGCGGCAGCGCGGCCGCCCGCCCTCCAGCGAGCAGTCCATGTGCCGCTCGTAGACGCCCGCGTCGAGATGGGTGTAGTGCGTGAGCTGCCACTCCTCGCCGCCGTCGAGATCGAAGCCCCACAGCTCGCGGTTGGCCGCGAGAACGGCCCGGCGCACGCGGGCGAGCTCGGCGGCGTGGCGGGCGGGGTCGGGCCAGCCGACGGCGGAGCGGCGGATGTCGGGGCGCACGGAGCCGTCGCCGTTGACGGTGCCGGGGCGCAGCTCCGTGCTGTCGAGCAGCGCGCGCAGCAGGCCCGCGCAGTCGTCGACGGCGCCGGGCACCAGGCTCCAGGGGCCGTTCACGCGCGGGGGCCCTCCGCGCCGCCGGGGGTCCCGGTCAAGCGGCGCCAGCGGCGGCCGCCGGGAGCCTCCCAGGTGCCGTCCGGCAGCGGGCGCAGCGGGCGGGCGCCCTCGGCGGAGAGCTCCTCGTCGGACTCGAGCACCCAGAGGGTGACGGGGGCCCTCCCGCGCCGCGCGGCCAGCTCGCCGAAAGCGCGGAAGCTCTCCGCCGAGAGCTTGTCCGGGTCGCCGTCAGCGAGCATGCGGTAGCGTCGTCCGGCCATAGTTGCGTCCTCCTCCGGAAGCGCCCTTGGCGCCCTTGGAGCCGGGCGGCCCGGGCGCCCCCCGGTAGTCCTCGGGGTTGAACGGGCTGCCGGAATAGTAGCCGGCCTCGCCCTTGCTCCCCTTGTATCCCTTATACCCCTTGTACCCCTTGGCGCCCTTGTACCCCTTGGGGCCCTTCCGGCCCCTGGCGCCCTTGGCGCCCTTGGCGCCCTTGTACCCCTTGGCGCCCTTGTACCCCTTGGGGCCCTTGGCGCCCCGCGCGCCGTCGGAGCCCTTGGCGCCCTTGGCGCCCTTGGCGCCCTTGGCGCCCTTGGCGCCCTTGGCGCCCTTGACGCCCCTGTAGCCCTTGCGCCCCTTGGAGCCCTTGACGCCCTTGGCGCCCCTGTCGCCCTGCGCGCCGCCGAGGCCGGGGTCGCCCTGCCTCCCGGGCAGGCCCCGGGCGCCCCTGTCGCCCTGCGCGCCGCCGGGGCCGGGGTCGCCCTGCCTCCCGGGCAGGCCCCGGGCGCCCCTGTCGCCCTGCGCGCCGTCGGGGGCGGGGTCGCCGCCCCGGCCCGCCGGTCCCGGGTCGCCCGGCGCGCCCCGCTGGCCGACGGCCCCGGGGCGTCCGCGCTCGCCGCGCCGCTGCCGGCCGCGGGGCCCGCGCGGGCCCCGCGGTCCGGGCGGTCCGGGCGGTCCGGGGTGCCCCTCGCCGCCGGGCGGTCCCGGGCGTCCGCGCTCGCCGACGGGGCCGACGGGGCCGGCGTACAGCCGCGGCGCGCCGAAGCCCCCGGCCCGCACGGAGCGGGCGTCCGGGGCGCGCGCGACGATCGTCCACAGCGCCCCGCTAGCAGCCGGCATCCGCGTATCCGTCAGCATGCCCGGCCGCGTACCCGGAGGAGTAGCCCAGCGTCCGGCCGCGCCTGCCCTTGGCGCCCTTGCGCCCCTTCGGCCCGGGGTCGCCGCGCAGCGGCTCCTGGTAGACCTGGCCGATCGGGCCCGGCTCGCCGGCCGGCCCGCGGGCCCCGCGCGGGCCCCGCGCGCCCGCGTAGCCCCCGCGGCCGGTCCCGCCGGCCGGGCCGGGGCTGCCCCTGTAGCCCTTGGGGCCCCGGGGCCCGCGGAAGGGGAAGGACCTGAGGCCCTTGGTCCCCTTGGAGCCCTTGGTCCCCTTGGTCCCCTTGGCGCCCCTGTATCCCTTGGCGCCCCGCGCGCCGTCGGAGCCCTTCCGGCCCTCGACGCCCTTGGGGCCCCCGGGGCCCCTGTAGCCCTTGGCGCCCTTGGCGCCCCTGGAGCCCTTGGAGCCCCCGGGGCCCCCGGGGCCCCTGTAGCCCTTGCGGCCCTTGGCGCCCCCGGCTCCCTCGGCTCCCGGCAGGCCCTGCCGTCCGGGCCAGCCCTTGGCGCCCGGAGCGCCGGGGGTTCCGGGCTGTCCGGGCAGGCCCGCGGAGCCCTTGGGGCCGGCCGGGCCCGGAGCGCCCGGGGCGCCGGCGCGGGCGAACGCGCCGGGCGGGCCCGTCTCCCCGCGCGGCCCGGGCGGCCCCGGGCGCCCGGCAGGCCCGTCCGGGCCCCGGGGCCCCGGCGGGCCCGTCTCCCCGCGCGGCCCGGGCGGCCCGGGCGGGTGCAGCGCGGAGTCCGCTCGCGCCGGGCCGAAGTCCCGCGCGCGCAGGTCGTCCCGCTCGACGGCGGCGGCCTCCGTCGTCCACGTCGTCGTCGGCATCGCTCGCGTCACTGCTCGGAGTAGCAGTCGTCCTCGCCGTCGAAGTAGCCCTCGCCGTACCCGTCGTCGTAAGCCTGCAGGTAGACGTTCCCGCCCGGGTCTCCCGGCGGTCCGGCCGGCCCGGACCATCCGTCCGGCCCGCTGGGCTGGTCTCCGGCGCCCCCGGGCTCGCCGCCGGCCCCGCCGGCCCCGTCCGAGCCGGTGATACCGATGCCTCCGGCGGCGCCGGCGTCTCCCCCGGAGCCGGGACTGCCGCGGTCTCCGGGGGCGCCGGCGTCTCCTCCGGCGCCCGGGGGGCCCCTGTCGCCCAGGGAGCCCCTGTCTCCCCGGGAGCCGGGACTGCCGCGGTCTCCGGGGGTGCCGCCGGCGCCCCGGGCGCCGGGGTCTCCGCCCGCGCCGGGGTCTCCGCCCGCGCCGCCCCTGCCGGCCTCGCCTCGCGCGGCGCGCGCGCCGGCCGGGCCCCGGGCGCCGGGAGAGCCCTGCCGCCCCTGCGCCCCCGGGCCCCCCGGATCCCCCCGCGCGCCCTGCGCTCCGGGCGCCCCCCGGCGGCCGGGAACCCCCTTCGCGCCCGGCGCGCCGTCCAGGCCCCGGAGCCCCCGGGCCCCCCGGGAGCCCCCGGCGCCCTCGGCGCCGGGCAGCCCCGGGAACCCCTCGAGGCCGGGGAGCCCGGCCGGCCCCGCCCGCCCGGGGACTCCGGTCGGCCCGGGGGCTCCGGGCGGTCCGGCCCGGCCGGGCAGGCCCTTGGGCCCGGGCTGTCCGGGGCCGCCCGGCAGGCCCGCCAGCACGGGCTGGGGCGCGCCGAAGTCGGTCCCCCCGGCGGCCTCGACGCGCCAGCGGATAAACGCGGGCACCGCTCGGCTCCCCGCTCAGCTCTCCGGGGTCCACACCACCAGGCTGGCGCGCGTCCCCCGCCGCACCGGCAGCACGCGGTGCGGGTGCGTGATCCGCGACGGCCACAGCAGCAGCCAGCCGTCGTCCGCCGCGCCGTCGTCGAAATTCTGGCGCGGGAAGCGCAGCTGCCCGCCCGCGCAGGCCCGCCGCAGGCGGATCGAGCAGGACAGGTAGCTGATGTCCTCGTGCAGCCGCAGCGACGGCTGGCGGTCCGGGCGGTAGCGGATCAGGAAGGCGTCGCAGGGGTCCTTCCAGGCGGCGGGATGCCAGCGCGCCGCGACCGCCGGACCGACGACCGCGCGCAGGGTCTCGTCCAGCCACGCCCGCAGCGCCGGGTCCAGCGCGCGCAGGCGCAGCTCGTCGCCCGGCACGGCGTCCCCCTCCAGCGGCTGCCAGGCGTCGCTGGCCTCCGCTCTCTCGAGCAGCCCGGCGCAGGCCGCGCGCGACAGGAACGGCATGCCCAGGACGCCCGGCGCCAGCTCCAGCCAGCGCCCGGCGTCCGGGTCCAGCTCGAGCGCCGCCGGCGGCGGGCCCGGCAGGAACGGGTCCAGCGAGGCCTGCGGGCCGTTGGCGTGCAGGATCGCCGGGTAGCAGCCGGTGGCCGCGTTGAAGGCCGCGCCGTCGCGCCGCTCGACGGCGCCCTCCTCGCCGCCCAGCGACTGGAACAGCCAGGCCTCCGAGTCGACCCGCCAGGCGCGCGGGTTGGCCAGCACGGCGGCCTGCATCCAGGCCTGGTCGTCGCCGTCGGGCGGCAGGCCCTGCAGCACCCAGTCCAGCGTCTCGGCGTGCCCGGCGAAGGCGCCGCTGCACGCGTGCCGGTAGCGCTCGGCGACGCCCTCGCGGCGCCACGGCCAGTCCTCCCAGTACGCCTGCCAGGCGCGCTCCGGGTCGGGCACCCACTCGTTGCGCGGGGGCCACAGCCCGCGCTCCCCGGAGATCGCCGCCGGGCAGTCCATGCCGGCGAAGCGCGCCCAGAACTCCGCGGCCGGGACCAGCGGCAGCGTGTCGTAGCCGTCCAGCGCCAGCACGACGCGCCGCCGCGGGTCGGATCCCGCGAGGTCCTCCCGCAGCCAGCGCAGCTTGGGCATGCCGCCCTCCGCCGAGGCGTCCCAGCCCGGCTCGCCCGCGCCGAGGACCCGCGGGCGGTAGCCGAGGTCGCGCAGGGCCCCCAGCGCCTCCCCGGCCCGGGCCGGCTCGGTGGCGAAGACGACCGTCTCGAAGTCGAAGGCCGGCGGGGAGAGGCCGGCCGCGGTGGACGATTCCCAGCGCCCGGACGGCCCGGCCGGCCGCTCCCGCAGGCAGCGGGCCGCGATCCCCGCCGGCGGCTGCTGCCCCAGCTCGCCGCGCACGCGCGGGTTGAAGGCCGGGTCCCACGTCCCGCAGTGCCACGGCACGTACTCGTCCGCCGGCACGATCCGGTCCGGATCGACCGCCGCGGCCAGCCCGGCCGCGGCCTCCCGCGAGAGCCAGTAGGCCGTCAGCGTCCACGTGTACGGCGCCGCGCACCAGGGGCCCGGGCCCGGCTCGGGCTCGCAGCGCCACTGCGAGTGCAGGTACACCAGGCCGGCGCCGGCGAAGGCCTCCGCCGGCAGCCCGTCCAGGCGGGCCGTCAGCGCGGCGTCGTCCTCGAAGACGAAGCCCCCGCCCGCGTCGCCGGCGGCGATGCGCCGCCAGGCCTCGAGGTGCCCCGCGAAGCAGGCCAGCTCGCCCCACGTCAGCAGGGCCCCGGTCCGCTCCTCGCGCCAGCGGGGCCAGGCGAACAGCGGCTCGCCGCGGGCCGCGCTGCCGCGCGGGGCGCCGATCCAGCGGATCGCGGCCGGGTCCGCGCCGCCGTGGCGCTCGAGCTCGAACGCGACGGCCTCGCGCCGCTCGGGAAAGGCGTTGATGACGTAGGCGGGATCCATGTCGCTCCTATGCGGCCGGCGGGCTCGAGTCCGCGATCGTCAGCGTCAGGCGGTCGCCCGGCCGGATCAGGTCCAGCACCGCGATGCGCGGGTCGCCGCCCGGCAATTGGAAATAGACGTAGCTGTCGCCGACGTCGGTCATGTCGGCGTAGCGGATCTCGACCGGCCAGGGCGCGACGGTCTGCGCCGCCTGCGCGCCCCGCGCGAAGTACAGGCTCTTGCCGGAGCCGTCCCCGGATGCGGAGAACCATTGCCGCGCCGGCCGGCCCGTGACCTCGAAGTTCAGGACCACGTTGTCTCCGTCGGTCCTCCACTCGATGCGCTGGATGGCGAGCCCGGGCGCGAGCACCAGGTCGGCGCCGTCTTCCACCGACGCCGTCCGGCCCTTGAAAAAGAGGTAGCGCGTGCCCGGGCCGGCCAGGAACGACGCCTCCGCGACCACGCCGGTCTTGCCGTCCGTCCGCGTCTGCGGAGGATCGGACGGGGCGGCTCCGGGAGGATCGGACGGGCCGGCTCCGGCAGGCCCGGGATCGCCCTTGGCGCCCTTCGCCCCGCTCGGCCCGGTCGGCCCGGTCGGCCCGGTCGGCCCGGCTCCGGCAGGCCCGGGATCGCCCTTGGCGCCCTTCGCCCCGGTCGCCCCGGTCGCCCCGGTCGGCCCGGTCGGCCCGGTCGAGCCCTTCGCGCCCCGCGGCCCGGTCGAGCCATTCGCCCCGGACGGATCGGACGGATCTGACGGGCCGGCTCCGGCAGGCCCGGGATCGCCCTTGGCGCCCTTCGCCCCGGTCAGCCCGGTCAGCCCGGTCGCCCCGGTCAGCCCGGTCGCCCCGGTCGCCCCGGTCGCCCCGGTCGGCCCGGTCGGCCCGGTCGGCCCGGTCGCCCCGGTCGCCCCGGTCGAGCCCTTCGCCCCGGTCGGCCCCGGAGGCCCGGCGGGCCCGGTGACCGCGCCTCCGGGGCCCGCCGGGCGGGGCTGCGGGGGCAGCTCCGTCGCCGGCAGCCGCGTCGCGTCGGGATACCAGCGGTAGCCGCTGGCGGTGGTCCAGCTGCCGTCGGCGAGCAGCTCGAGCGGGCGCAGGCGGGCCGGGTCGGTGTCGCGCGGCGCGTGGGTGTAGTACACGAACAGCTGCTTGCCGTCCGCGCCGGGCTGGCCGGCGGCTCCGGGCAGGCCGTCCGCCCCGGGTCGGCCGGCGCGCCCGGACTGGCCCGCCGCGCCGGGTCGGCCGTCGAGCCCGGGCCGGCCCTTCGCGCCGGGGTCGCCGGGGGTGCCCGCGAGCCCGGGCCGGCCCGCCGCGCCGTCGGCTCCCGGCAGGCCCTGCCGTCCGGGCCAGCCCTTGGCGCCGTCGGCCCCGGCGGCGCCGGTCGGGCCCGGCGCCCCCTGCTGCCCGGGCTGGCCCTTGGAGCCGTCGGCCCCGGCGGCGCCGGTCGGGCCCGGCACCCCCTGCTGCCCGGGCTGGCCCTTGGAGCCTTTCTCGCCGGGGTCGCCGGTCGGGCCCGGCACCCCCTGCGGGCCGGGCTCGCCGTCGGGACCCTTCGGGCCGGGGTCGCCCGCCGGCCCGGGATCCCCCTGGCCGCCCGGATCGCCCGGGGGGCCGGTCAGGTCCGCCCGCAGCGTCCAGCTCGTGCCGTCGAAATCGCCCAGGCTGCCGTCGTTGGCGACGGCGATGTCCCCGGCCCGCGGGCTCGCCGTCCCCGCCAGGTCTTCGGGCGTCCACGCGTCGACGCGGTGGATCGTCGCGCCGTCCTTGCCCGTCAGATCCTTGACGCGCGTCCACTTGCCGCTCGCGTAGGCGCCGTAGGTCCCGTCGTCGGCGATGGCCACGTCGCCCTCGACGGGCGCCAGGACCTCCCCGCCGACCTCGCTCCAGGCCGACACGCGATGCACCGAGGGGCCGCGCGGGCCGCGCAGGTTGGAGCGCCGGACCCAGCCGGTCGCCGTGAGCTCCCCGAAGTGGCCGTCGTCGGCGATGGCGATGTCCCCGACGCGCGGGTCCGCGATGTCGCCGTCCGTGGGCGGGAAGGCCGGCACGCGGTAGGTCGCCGCGCCCCGCGGGCCGGTCAGGTCGCCGCGCCGCTGCCACGCGCCGCCGGCGCCGAGCTCGCCCCACTGGCCGTCGTCGGCCAGGGCCACGTCGCCCTCCCGCGGATCCTCGAGCGCGGCCAGGCGCGCCGCGTCCCACGCCGCGACGCGGCGGATGCGCGAGCCGTCCCGGCCCGTCAGGTCGCCCACCCGCGTCCACGCGCCGTCCGCGTAGCGGCCCCACTGGCCGTCGTCGGCGATGGCCACGTCGCCCTCGATGGGCTGGGCCACGACCGCCTTGCCGGGCGGCCACTCGGCGATCTGGAACACCGCCGGGCCGCGCTCTCCCGGCGGGCCCGTCAGGTCGCCCCGCCGCTGCCACGCGCCCGCGACGCGCTCGCCCCACGCCCCGTCCGCGGCGATGGCCACGTCGCCGTCCCGCGGCGCGGGCACCGCCGCCAGCGCCTCCGGCGTCCACGCGGCGATCACGTGGATCGTCGCGCCGTCCTCGCCCGTCAGGTCGACCGGCGTCTTCGCCCACGCGCCGTCCTCGCGGGTCCACAGGACGCCGTCGGCCTGCACGTAGATGTCGCCGTCCTTCGCGGCCGCGGGATCCTCGTCCGTCGGCGGCCCCGCGCCGGCGAAGATGCTGGCCGACTCCTCGGCCGGGGAGGTGGGCGTGACCTCGGCCGGGCCCGCGGGGGGGCCGAGATTGCCGCTGCGGTCCTTGGCCCGCACCCACACGTAGAGCTTGACGCCCGCCGCGTAGCCGCCCAGGCTGGCGCGGTCCGCGCCCACCGAGGCGGCCTGGGAGGCCGCGGCCAGGTCGTCGGTCGCGCCGACGAAGACGGCGTTGAGGCCCCAGTCGGCGTCGGGCGGGTTGCGCCAGGAGGCTTCGAAGCCGCCCGGCAGGGCCAGGACCGCGAGGTCCGCGACGGCCCCGGGCGGGGTCAGGTCGCCGCCGGCCGCGCGCCGCGCCGCGCCGGACCACGGGCCGGCCTCGCCGGCCGCCGAGACGTGCCGCGCCCGCACCAGGTAGGCCTTGCCGGCCGTCGCCGGGAAGGAATGCCGCCCCCCGGCGGCCACGCGCGTCTCGGGCGGGCCCGCCGGATCCGCGTCCTCGCGCCACTGCACCTCGGTGGTCGGCGCGCCGGCCTCGTCCCACGTCGCGACCATGCGCACGCTCACGGCGCCGTCGGGGGCCGTGGACGCGATCTCGTCGAGGGCCAGCCCCCGCACGTCCGGCACCGGCGAGGGCTCCGGGACGGCGATCTCGCGGGCCTTCAGCTCCGGCAGCACCAGCGTGTCCTCGTAGGTGTCCGGGTGCGACTCGCGCAGCGTCAGCGCCACGCTCCAGTCCTCGCGGATCGCGGAGCGCTCCACCGTCATGCGCGCCCGCGCCAGGCCGAATTCGGAGCAGGTCAGCAGCACCAGGTCGCCCGGGGCCAGCGCCAGCCGCCGGAAGTCCGGGCCGGGGGCGACGGCCAGATCCAGCCGCAGGCTCTCGCGGCCGCGGCGCAGGTTCGTCGCCTGCAGCCTGGCCGCCGAGACGGGGTCGGAGACGAAGGCCAGGCGGATGCCGCCCTCGCGGCGCTCGCCGTCGCGCGCGACCGCCGCGGCGTCCTCGAAGAGCGGCAGCGCCAGGCGCGTCCAGCCGTGGTCGCGGGATTGCGCGATCTCGCAGGTGACCGCGTTGACGCGCTCCTGCAGCGAGGCCCACGGCCGCGCCGCGGGCGGCTCCGCGATGTCGGCCTCGCCGATCTCCTGCGAGGCCGCGGCCATGTCCGCGCCCGGCCGGAACAGCAGCCGGCCGCCCGACTCGACCACCTCCCCGGCCCACGCGGCGTCGAGCTGCTCCTCGACCTCGCTCGCGTCGTCCTCGGAGGAGATCACGCCGCCGACCGCGTAGCGCTTCGCCTTCGTCGTGAACCCGGCGTAGTCGGCGGGCAGCCGCCCGCGGACCTCGGCGGTCCAGTCGATCTCCGCCTCGCAGAGGGCGAAGGCCGCGTCGAACTCGCCCCGGTCGATCCGGCCGGGCGCGCGCCCGCGGCGCTCCGTCTCCCACCAGTAGCGGATCGCGGCGGCGTTGTCGGTCCAGGCCGGGACGGGCTGCCCCGGCCAGGCGATCCTGACGCCCTTGACGAGGAATTCGAGGGCGGGCACCCGCGTGAAGACGCGGTCCTCGGCCGCGGCTCTCCCCGCGCGCCGCGGCTGGTCCAGCCGCACGTAGACCCAGCTCAGGCCGTCCAGGCGGTGGTGCTCGGACCAGGGCATGTGGTCCCAGGTCCACTGGGTCCAGGAGGCGCCGGCGAAGTCCCAGCTGCCGGCGACCTCGCTGCCGTCCGCGGGCTCGTCGCCGTCCCCGCCGTCCGGGTCCGCGTCGAACTCGCTTTCCCAGTTCCGGTCGCGGCGGTATCGGACGCTGCCCGTCGCGTAGTCGTAGTCGAAGTTGGCGGAGTTCAGGCCGCCGTCGTCCGGGGTGAAGAGCGCCCGCTGCACCTGCGTCGTCTCGCGGCTCGGCGCGTCGGTCTCCTTCCAGCCGTCGCCGTCCGGGAGCGGCTGGCGGTACTTGAGCGCGCCGCCGCGGTAGGCCGTGCGCATGGCCGCTCCCTGCGTGCCGTCGGCCGCGAAGTACTCGCGGATCCGGACGCTGCCCTCGTAGCGGTCGCCCTCCTCCGGCACCAGCGCCCTCCCGCCGTAAGACCGCCCCGCGTCCTCGACCAGGTTCGCCTCGCGCCCGTCGATCCAGCACTTGCCGTCGATGCCCTCGCAGGCGCCCTCGGACAGGACCAGCCCCAGGTGCGCCGCGCGGCCCTCGGCCCGGAAGTAGGCCAGCACGCCCGGCACGCGGGCCCGGCCCAGCACCCAGCGGGCCGCGACCACCTCGCTCGCGACGGTCGACTTGGCCCCCGCGAGGGCCTCCATCCGCGTGCCGCCGGGGCGGGCGTCGCGCGCCACCAGGCGCATCACCAGGCCCGCTCCGTAGGACGCGCCCGCCGCCAGGCCCGCGGCGATCACGCCCTTCAGGATGGCGAACGCCTTGGTGGCGGCGGCGGCGGAGCCGAGAATCTTGCCGGCGATCACGCCGGCCAGCCAGCCGAACGGCATCTCAGCGGACCTCCCACAGGTCCGTGACCGGGTGCGCCCGCTCGATGCCCCGCGGCGTCCGGACCCAGCACTCGCAGCCCGGGCCGATCACGCCCGGCGAGGCGCCCGCCAGGCGCTCGCCCCCGGGGCCGAGGACGACCGCCGCCAGGGCGATCATGCCCGGCCGCGGCAGGCATCCCCGCGGGACGCGCCGCAGCAGCGGCTCGGCGTCCAGCACCGCGGCCCAGCCGTCCCGCAGCGAGCCGTGCTCGCGGGGAGCTCGCAGGATCGCCTCGCGCTCGCCGAGGCCGTCGGTCCAGGCCGGCAGGGCCAGCGAGGGCTCGCGGCCCGACAGGGCCCGCACGACCGCTCGCAGCAGCGTCACGCAGTCGCGCTCGCGCCAGGCGGACGGCCCGAGGCCCTCGGACTCGAGGGCGTCGCGGACCCGCCGCGCCCGCTCGCGCCCGGCTGGGCCGGCTAGGGCGGCCACGCCGTCTCCACTCCCTGGCGGGCCAGCGCCCGCATGTGCTCGAGGCCCAGGTCGGCCGGCACGGTCCGCTTCGCGCCCCCGTCCCCGGCCGCGACCTCGCGGGCCGGGGAGCGCCGCTGCTGGTCCTCGTGCGACCAGCGCCGCGGCCGGCCCCGCTCCACGTCGCCGAGCAGGGTCTCCAGCTCGACCGCGAGCGTCCCGTCCTGCAGCGACCCGCCCGACAGGCGGCCCCGGTACCGCGCCCCGGGCACCTCGTGCCAGCTCTCGCCGAGGTCGGGGCTGTACACCCAGCGCACGGTCACCTCGATCGGGCCGGGATCCTGCATGAACCGGGCCCGCCGCTCGCGCGGCACGCCCGAGAGCGCGAGGCTCATGCGGCGCTCGGGGCGGCCCGACACGCGCTCGTGCTCGCCGATGCCGAGGGCCGCCCCGCCGGTCCAGGCTACCTTGCGGGCGTCGCCGCCGGCGTCGCCGTCGTCCGGGGCGAAGCTCAGCTCGCCGCGGCCCGTCCACAGCCGCGTCGCGCCCCCGGGGTAGGCCAGCTCGACGAGGTTCTGCACCCAGGGGGCTTCAGCCGTCACGCCGCCTCCTCCCATTCGATCGCCCACGGCCCGGCGAAGTCGGGATCCAGCCTCCACGGCTCGCGCTCGGGCCCGGTCCGGCGCGCCAGGCAGGTGACGCCCTCCCAGGCGATGCCCCGCCCCGCGGAGGGCGTCGCCGGCGGCTCCAGCTCGCAGCGGCCGCCCCGCAGGTCCGAGACCAGCTGGTACAGGCGCTCGCCGATGCGCACGTAGTCGCCCGCGACGAGGCCCTCGGAGGAGCCGTCCGCCCACACGCGCAGGCCGCCCGCGTAGATCCCCGCCGCCTGCACCGACAGCTCGGCCCCGGCGACGAGCGAGCCGCCGCTGGGGCGGTGCAACGGCGCCTCGAACGTGTTCCCGGCCCCCCGCAGCCGCGCCAGGAAGGCCTCGACCGCGCGCCGGTCCGCGACCGAGGCGCGGTCGGCCGGGCCGATCTCGAGCCGTCCGGACCAGATGCCGGGACCGCGCCCGAGCACCTGCGTCCCGCCGCCGTAGGGCGAGCGCAGCACGATCTGGCCGGGATGCCCCAGGGCCAGGTCCGAGCGCGTCACCGGCACGCCCGCCGGGAACGGGATCAGCGCCACGAATCGCCCCCGTCGCCCCCGTCGCCCCCGCGGTACACTGGGTCCGGCGCCCCGGAGGCGCCTCGCACCGCGTGACCGGCCCTTTCGCTCGCATCCCCGCCCTCCTCTTCCTCGCGTTCCTCGCGGCGGCGCTCGCCGCGGCCCAGCACGAGCCGTACGGCCGGCTGGATCCCGACCGGCTCGTGGACTGGGCCCCGGTCGTGGAGAAGGGCAAGGGCCGTGCCGCCCACGTGACCGTCGACGATAGACACGAGTCCAGGTTTAGCGTCAGGTTTACCTGCGCCAAGCCGGCCACGACTCCCCTCCGGGTATTGATAAGCCAGGCATTCACAAGCCTGTCGATTACCTTTTCCAACGGGCCGGCAGCAAGCGGCGCAGAGGCGGTCGCCGAGTCGCGGCGTCTCGCCTCGGATCCGCAAGAGCCGCTGGGATTCAGTCGACCCGGCGCGAGGCTGCAGCTCGTCTTCCGGAAGCGGGGCGAGGACTCGCGCGAGACGCTGCATTTCTTCGGCACGCTCGGCCCCAGCCCGCGCCATGGCGTGCTCTACGGCATCGACGCGGCGCGGGCGCTCGCCAGGATCCACTCCTCCGAGGAATTCAGCTTCCGGATCTTTCACGAGGACGCCAGCCTTCGCCTCTCCCCGGCCGTCCCGGTGACCGCCCGGGCGCGAGAGTACCTCGGTATGCTGGCGCGCGTCTGCATGCTGGACCTCAGGCACGCAGCGTCCCTCTGAGCCCCGACGCCCGCGCCAGGTCCGTTCTCACCGCGCCCTTCGCGAGCTCGGCCGCGTCGGACGCCAGCAGCGGCCGCAGGCGCCGGATCGCCGCCTCCACGCCGGGGCCGTCCGTGGACTCGACGCGGATGTTGAGCGTGACCGCGGGCGCCTCGCTCCCGCCGGCGAGCGGCCGCAGGCGGTGGTTCGGCACGATGGAACCGGCCGCCGCCGGCCGGAACAGCTCCACGCCGCTCTCGCCGACGCGGTAGATCCGCCCGGCCTCGACGGGGCCGCCGCCGGCCTTGCCGGGCGCCGCCCCGCCGCCCCCGCCGCCGAACAGCCCCGACAGGGCCCCGGAGAGCGCGCTCGTCGCCTTGTCGATGACCAGCTTCCGGAGCGCCATGTTCAGCAGCGTCCGGCCGATCTCCTTGAAGTGGTCCTTCAGCTTGCCGCCCTGCTCGACGGCCCGGGCCAGCCCGTCGGAGAGCGTCCGGGACATCGACTCGGACAGCGCCAGCAGATCCCTCTGGATCGCCTGGCGGCGGCGGAAGCGCTCGTCGACCAGCCTCTCGCGCGCCTCCCGCTCGATCCGATCCCGATTCGCGGCCCGCAGCCCGGGCGCGTCGCCGAGCTGCGTCCGGAGATTCTCCGCGGCGGCCGCGGCGGCAGCGGCGTTCTCGAAGAGCTGGTTCCGCCGCTCGTCGCCTGCGGCCGCCCGGGCCCGGCGCCGGAACTCCTCGGCCGCCGCGAGCAGCGCGTGCCGCTTGGCGGCGAGGTCTCGCTTGAGGCCCTCGAAGGCCTCGTCGGAGGCCGCCCGGAAGCGCTGCGACCCCTCGGACGCGTACTCTCCGAGGGCCAGCGCGAGCCGCTCCGGATCCGCGCCCCGCCGGATCGCCGCCTCGAACGCCGCGGCGTTGGCCTCGCTCAGCGCGGCGATCCGGGCCTCGGCATCCTGCGCCGCGGCCGCGACCGAGTTCTCTTCGATCGTCCCGGCCAGGCGCTCCATGCCGGCCACTCTGTCCAGGCGGGCCGCGAGCGGCCCGAGGTCTCGATTGCGGAGCTCCTCGATCCGGACCTCGACGCCCGCCAATTGCGCGTCGATCTCAGCGACCGCGTCGCCGTCGGCGGCGCCGCCGAGGTCGATGTCCAGACCTACCCTTCGGGCCTCCAGCCCGCGCAGTTGGTCCTCGAACGATCTGCGGGCCGCGGCCTCTCCCTCGGATTCCGCATCCCCGCCGGCCGCGCTCCTCGCGATCGTCGCGCGGGCGCTCTCCTCGCGACTCCGCAGTTCGCGGTCCTCGGCCGCGACCAGCTTGAGATGCTCCCTCCGGCCATCGGCCCTGGCCGCGCTGGCCGTCTCGAGCGCCCGGACCTGGGCCTCGGCAGCCTCCGTCGCGCGCTCGTTGGCCGCGGCGTGCTCCTTGGCCGCGTCGCGAGCCTGCTCCGCGGTCTCCAGGGCCTCGCGCTCCAGGGCCACGAGCGATTCCTTGCCCTCCTCGGCCTTGGCGATCGCCGCGATCTCGCGATCGAGTTCCGCGATCTTCTCCCGCTCCGCCGCGAGCGCCCGCTGGTCGCCCGCCTCGGCCGCCGCCCGGAACTCGGCCGCCGCCCTCTCGCGCCTCCGCTCCAGCTGCGCCCGCTCGTCGAGCAGCCGGTTGACGACCGCGTGCCGCGCCTGCAGCTGCAGGAGATCCTCCCCGGTCTTGCCGACCAGTGCGAGCTCCTGCCTGGCAAGCCGGATTCTCCGCTCGGCGGCGTCCGCGTACCGCGCGAAGTAGTCCTCCGGGACGTGCGGGACGCGCGGCAGGATCTCATCGCCGCCGCCGCCGCGAGCGTTCCGGGTCTCCCCGTTCGCTGCGGCGAGCTCGGCTTGCAGCCGCTCGATTTCCTCTGCCGTCCGCGCGGCATCCGCCTCGAGGCCTGCGCGTATCCTGCCCTCCCGGCCCACGAAATACACGGTCCCTCGCGCTCCCGCTTTCATGGCCTCCATGAGCTCGTCGTGCTTCTGCAGCGAAGCCGCGATCTCGCGGGCGAGCTCGGCGGCGTGCTCGGCGGCCTTCTCGAGCTCTCTCTCGAGCCCGAGCTTCCGCGCCGAGGCGTCCATTCCCGCGAGCACGATCTCCGCCTCGCGGATCGACGCGACGAGCTCGTCGGTCTCGTTCCGGGAGTCCTTGGCGGACAGGAAGTAGTAGCCCAGCGCTCCGACGGCCGCGACGATCCAGCCCGCCGGCCCCCCGAACGCGGCGACGGCGATATTCAGGCCGCGCAACGCGGCGGCGAGGCCCGCGGAGGCCGCGATCGCCGCCCGGACGGTGCCGACCCACGCGCCGATCTTCATGGCGCCGAGAGCCAGGCCGAAGGCGATCGCGGCTTGCTTGGCGGCGTCCAGGTTCCGCGCGAGGTGCGCCACGGCCGCGATCGCGCGCCCGGCGAGGGTCGCCGCGAGCTCCCCGGCCCGCTCGTTGAGGGAGGCCAGGTCGACGGCCGCCGCGGCCACGGCCCGGGCCGCGCCCGCGCGCACGGCGTGGTCGAGGTCCGCGAAGCTCTGTCCGAGAGCCTTGAGCCGCGCCGCCGCCTCCCGGGATTCGACGAAGCCCAGCCGCTCGAAGCCCTTCTCCAGCTCGAGCAGCCCCTCCCGGCCCCGCTGCAGGACGTTGACGAAGGCCACGCCCTCGCTGTCGAACAGCTTCTGGGCCAGGCGCACGCGCTCCTGCTGGTCGCCCGTGTTCTTGAAGCCCTCCGCGACGTCGAGCAGCACGTCGTGGGAATCGCGCAGCCGGCCGTTCGCGTCCCGCAGCGGCGCTTCCAGGGCCCGGAAGGCCTCCTGCAGCTGGCCCTGCCCGTTCGCCGCGTCCGCCAGCCGCCGCGTGAAGCGCTGCAGGCCGGTGTTGACGGCCTGCACGGACACGCCCTCGCTCTCGAAGGCGCGCTGCAGGGCCTGCAGGTCGCGGACCGTCAGCCCCAGGCGCTGGCTCGTCTCGACCAGCGTCGAGCCGAGCTCGGCCGAGCGCCGGATCATCAGTCCCAGCCCGGCGGCTCCGGAAACCACGCCGACCGCGGCCTGCACCGAGATCACCTTCCGGCGGAACGACTGCATCTGCCGCGCCGCGCGCTGCACCGTCCGGCGCAGGCCGCGCATGGCCCGTTCCTGGCGCCGGATGTCGTTGCCCATCCGGCGCATCGACCCCGAGAACTGGGCGACGTCGGCGCGGATGCTCAGCAGGACGCCGCCCGCGCGGATCGCTTCAGCCATGCCTGCCGCTCTTGCCGTTCCCGCCGCTCCTGCGGTACGCTTCCCCGACTCGCGCGGCCGCCGCGGCCTGCCGCGCGCGGCGCCGCGCGCTCTCGCTCGTCAGCCAGGGCGCGTAGTCGTCCGGACGCAACGGGCGGTCCACCTTGAATCCCGCGTTACTCACCAGGGCGGCCAGGGTCGCCAGCAGGCGCGGCGCGACCGCCTCCAGGGGCGGCCAGCGCCGGAAGTGGCGTTCCCAGGCCCGGTATTCCGAGTACGGCATGGCCAGGGCCTCGCGCAGCGGCAGCCCCACGGCCCGGGCTACGAAAAAGGGGTCGGGTCGGAGCCCTCGCCCTCCGCGTCCGGGCCCGGCTCCGAGGGCTCCGGCTCCGCGGGCAGCAGCGCGGCCAGTCCGCACAGCTTCAGCGACTCCCGGGCCAGCCGCCCGGACTCGCCGCCGCAGCGGATCACCAGGCGCCTGCCCTCCTCCTCGTCCAGGTCCAGCCCCAGGCAGGCCCGGGCGGCCTCGGCGGACGCGTCCAGCAGGTACCCGCCGCCCGGGTCCCCCGCGCGCGCGCGCTCGAACAGGCTCTCGCGCAGCGCGAGAGCCGCCGACGCGGCCGGCTGGCGCAATTCCAGCGCGAGCCCCTCGGCCTCGACCTCGACCGGCGCCCCCAGCAGGGCCCGGATGCCGGCGGCGTCGGCCGGCCTTCTCGCCGCGGCCCGCGCCGTCACGCGATCACCCACTCGGGCAGCGGCGCCCGCGGCGACAGGGACAGCGTGGTCGTGAGGTCGCCCTCGGACTCCAGGCTGACGTTGCCCGCCGACCGCACCGTGGCGGGGAACGGCCCCCGCCGCAGGGACGGCAGGAGGATCTTGTAGTCCTTGGCCGCGCCGACGGCGTCGGTCCCCTCGACCGCGGCCGCGCCGTCGGCGGAGATCGACCGGATGACCCGCTTGGCGCTGCCGATCTGCAGTACCATCCCCTCGCCGAACCGCGGCTCGGACAGGTCGGGCTTCTCGTCGCCGACCAAGGTCACCGCCCCGCTTTTGGCGGCGATCGCCGCCGTGTGCCCGTCCTTGTCGATCTCGTAGACCGTCTCCCCCCGGGTCTCGAGCTGGAAGCGCAGCGCCGTGCCGTCGAGCATGGCCTTGCGCAGGCCCTTCCAGACCGGGTGCGCCGGCTGGTAGACGGCCTGCACCTCGACCGTCGGCACCCGCGCCAGGCCGGTGCGCTTGGCCACGGTCCCGAAGGACACGATCTCCCTGTCGGGGGCCTCGCCCCCGCTCTCGCTGTAGCCCGTCACGCCGGGCACCTCGGCGAATTTCCCGCCCAGCTCGACCTCGAGCTTGGCGAACTCGCTGCCGTGTACCGTGAGTCCCATGGGTGTAACCTTTCGTCTCCGTCCCTCTCCCTAGGCGGCCAGGGCCCGGCGCGTCTTCGCGCCGGCCTTGCGCTCGCCCTTCATCTCTCGCTCCACCCGCCGGAAGTTCTCGCGCAAGCCGGCGGCGAACGCCCGGAGCGGGGCGTCGCCCGCCGCTCGCGCGGCCGGCGCCAGGAACGGCCGGGCCGGCATGCGGCCCGCGCTCCGGCCGGTCTTGCGGACGACGCGCGGCCCCGTGCCGAACTCCACCAGGTGCCCGTGCGCCCCCGCGGGCCCCCGGGTGAGCACCAGGGCCGACGGCCTGTACCTGCGCCTGCCGCGCCTGGCCGCGAGCGACAGGCGCAGGCCGCCGGTACGGTCCTCGAAGGCGTCCGAGCGCCGCGCGGCGCGCCGGATCTCCTCCGCCGCCGCGGCCAGGCCGTCCCCGATCGCGACCTCGGCCAGGACGCCGGGCAGCGACTCGAGCTCCCGGATCATGGCCGCGGCGCCCGACAGGTCCACGTCGGCGGCCGTCACAGGGCGATCTCCGCCGTCACCGACCGCTGGTAGAGTTCCAGGTCCGGGTCGTACCCGTCGACCGGGCCCGCGCAGGCGATCATGCGGCCGCCCTGCCGCAGCCGGCCGACGAAGCGGTCGGCCGCGTCCCGGGCGTCCTTCCAGCGCGCGGCCAGCGCCGTCACGCGGATCGACCGCGTCAGCCGCGCCCCGGCCCGGAAGGCCGGCGAGGGCGAGAGCGTCCCGCCCGTCGCCGCGTACACGCACGCCGCGACCGCCGGATCCGGGATCCCGGCGGACTCCGGCACGACGACCGGGTAGCATCCCAGGCCCGCCTCCCGCGCCATGCGCACCACGTGCTCCTCGGGCGGCTCGCCCGCGCGGCTCATCTCCCCGCCCTCGCGGCCAGGATCTCCAGGTAGCGGCGGCGGCCGATCTCGGCCAGCCCCTCGATGGCGTGCTCGGCGCCGCGCTCGTCGCGCAGCCGCCAGTGGGGCCGCACCCCGTCCCGCCAGCGGATCACGAAGCGGGCGCGCTCCTCGCCGAACTCCACCCCGTCCCGCAGCCTCTCGCGCCCGCCGAGGTCCCGCCGGGCCGCCCAGCAGGGATGCTCGGCGGGCTCGCCCGCGACTGTCTCGCCGGTGGCGGGATCCCGCTCCGGGCGCGGCTCCAGCAGGACGACGCGCCGGTCCAGGCGGTACGGCTTCATCGCTCCCGGCGCTCCCGGGCCGCCCCCAGCTCCTCGATCGCCCGCAGGATCTCGGCGTGCTCCCGGCGGCGCATGCCGGTCAGCGAGACCAGCTGGTCGCAGGCCTCGCCGACCTTGGCGTGCGTCTCCGCCAGATCCCCGCAGGACCGGGACACCATCGCGTGCATCTCCGCGATCTGGCTCATCGAGCGCGTGGCGCGCTGCACGAAGAAGGCCGCGGCCACGATCAATATGACCAGGCTGACGCCGCTGTCCACGACCTGCACCCACTCGCCCATTCCTTACCTCCCGAACAGGACCGTCAGGCCCATCGACGCCCCCGGCGACCAGCCGGGACCGAATCCCTTGACCGCGCCGGCCGTCGCGCCGACGCCCCAGCGCAGCTTCCAGCGCTGCCTCCCCTCGAGCGTCCCGGCGCGGGCCTCGGCCAGCTCCCGGGCCGCCCGCTCGCGCTGCGCCAGCTCCTCGAAGCGGTCGGCCAGCTCCCGCACGGAAACGGTCTCCCGGCGCGCCGCCGCCAGGGCGTCCCGCAAGGCGGCCACCTGCCGGAACAGCGCCTCGATCTCCTCGCCGCTGACCCGCAGGGCCTCCGGCAGATCCGCGCGGAGCAGCTCCAAGCGCTTCCGGTCGAGCGCGGCTACGGGCAGTGTCTCCCGCTCGGCCGCGGCGACCGCGGCGACCGTTTCCGAGCCCCTCCGCTCGGCCTCGGCGCGGGCGGCCTCGGCCGCCTCGCGAGCCTCCCTCACGGCCGCGGCCCGCAAGCCCATCTCCGCCGCGTAGGCTCGCGCCTCGGCCTCGATCCGCGCCCGGCCGGCCCGCTCCCAGATGGCGAGCGCCTGCGCGGGCAGGCCCGGGGACGGCAGCAGGGCCGCCAGGCCGAAGCCCAGCCCGACGCCGGCGGCCAGCGCCCCCGCCAGGGCCCAGGCGCTCACGCGCCCCCCTTGCGGCGGTTCCGGGCCTCCCAGGCCTCCGCCAGCCGCTCGAGAGGCCCGCAGAGCGCCGACCAGGCCCCGGACTGCAGCGTGGCCGCCAGCCCGCCGACCGCCAGCAGCAGGCCGCAGGCGATCTCCAGCCAGCGCGCGTTCGCGAGCAATACGAGCCCCGCGAACAGCGCCGCGACAGGCACGGGGCGCGGCCGGAACGCCGTCACGACCGCTCCTCGGGCGGCGCGAACACGGGGTGCAAGCGCTCGAACTCCCGCCCGGTGAACGTCATCACCGCGCCCCGGGCGTCCCGCACGGCCATGCGCCCGACCCCGAACTCGACGATCCGGCAGTCCCGCAGGGCGGTGTGCGGCAGGCCCTCTATCTCCAGCCGCTCGATGGCCGCTCCGACGCGCACCAGGGGGTCGGACGCCAGCCGGCGGTAAGCCCGCCGCCGCCGCCCGCCCTCGACGAAGGCCGCCGCCCCGAACGCCGCCAGCGGCGACAGGAACGCCAGCGCCAGGGCCGTGCACAACGCTTCGATCATGGTCACTCGCAGTCCCCCCGGGCGCACTGCCAGGCCAAATGCAGCGCCAGCGCGCCGCACGACACGAACACCACCGCCGGCCCGATTTGGAACGCCAGCAAGGCCATCCGCTCTATCCGCTGCCCCAGCTCGTGCACGTTCATCGCCCACAGGAACGCGAGCACGATCGAGGCGCAGCCCAGGGCCGCGAGCCCCAGCGTCTTCATCGGATTCTTCATCGGATTCCCTTCCGGCCCGCTAGCGGCAGCCGCCCTCCCGGTACAGGGGCACGAGGCCCCCGACTTTCGCCGGGTAGGCGCGGTTCTCCGCGCAGGCCCAGGCGGCCCGGATGCAGTGCCGCTCGACGTGGCCCGTCCAGCGCCGCGGGTCGCAGCCCGGCTCGCGCCGGCAGCGCGACTTCTCGCGCCCGATCCAGCCCGGGCCGCCGTTGTAGGCCGCCCACGCGAACTCCCACCGGTCGCGGTCGAAGCGGTAGCGCGCCAGCAGCCGCCGCATGTAGACGATCTGGGCCCGGATCGCGCAGCCCGGGTCGGTCGGGTCCGCCCCGTCGCAGGGCGGGACCGTCAGCGGCGCGATGTCGCTCCACGTCGGCGGGGTGAACTGGGCCAGCCCGCTGGCGTAGCGCGAGCGCGCCCGCGGGCGCCACGACGACTCGCGGTGGATCTGCGCGGCCAGCTCGGCCCGCATCGCCGCCGCCCCGGCGCGGCCGAGCTCGGCCTCGAAGACCGGGGCCAGCTCGCACGGCACCGCCAGCAGGGCCGCGGCCAGCAGGAGCATCAGTACGCCCCGCCCCAGCCGAAGGCCAGCAGCGTCGCCCCGTACAGCAGGCACCAGCCCACGATGTAGGCCGCCCGGGGCACGTCCTCCCCGTGCGGGCTGAACGGCGGCTCGCCGTGGATCACCCTCAAGATGTCGAACTCGGGGAAGAGCGCCCTCTTCATCCCGAGAAAGAACAGCGTGGCCCCGGCGCAGGTGAACGTCTTGCCCAGCCACGCCGCCAGGGCCCGCTCCAGCTCGCCGGGCCGCGGCCCGGCCAGCGCGTCCACCGCGCCCATGCCCGCCAGGGCCGTCGCGGCGAGCGCGAGGAAAATCAGCGCGTCTCTCACGGTTCCTCCTTCACGCGGCAATCCGGCGGTAGGGGGCCAGCAGCGACCGCGCCGCGGCCGGCAGCCCGGGCCCCTCCCCGTCGGGATGCTCGTACAGGCTCCCCGCGATCAGCAGGACCGCCTGCAGCACGGGCGCGGGCACGTCCGCGGCCCGCGCGTAGCCCCCCCGGTAGGTCACCGCCACCGACCCCGGGGCGGGGGCCGCGGCCGGCCAGGCGCCGCCGGCCGGGGCGATCCGGCCGCGCGCCGCGTCCAGGCGGTACCCGTCCGCCGGCAGCTCGCGCTGGGCCCCGTCGGGGCCCAGGTACAGGACCGACTCCACCTCCGGCACGGGCGGCCGCGGCAGTTGCGCGGGCCGCCCTCCCGGCGGGAAGCCGTCCAGCGTCAGCCGCATCCGCCGCGCCGACAGGCCCAGCCGGGCGAAGGACTCGGCCCGGGCCGCGGCGGCCGCGGCGATCAGCCGGACCGCCTCGTCCTCGCCCTCCCCCTCGATCCGCAGGTGGGCCTTGACCGCGTCGAGGCCCAGCGGCGGGCCGCCGGGATCGTCCAGCGCTTCCAGCGTCCGCACTAGTGGTCCGCCGCCCGGACCGAGGCCAGCACCGTCGAGTGCCGGGGCGCCGGCTCGCGGCGCGGCCCGTACTGCAGCGCCACGACGCCGTCGAGCGTCGCGTTCGCGGTCTTGCGCTTGACCACGCAGCGCAGGTAGCGCCGCTGCGCGTAGCGCACGTCGATCGTCACCAGCTTGTCGCTGCCGCCGTCCGGCACGGCCACCGCGGCCACCTCCTCCGCATCGCTCATGTCCGACTCGTCGCTGGCCACGACCTGCACGGCCGTGGCGCCGCCGTCGACGACGGTCCCGACGGCCGCCACGAACAGCGTGCCCTCGTAGTTGCTCGAGTCCACGGCCGTGCCGTCGGCGACGTCCGTCTTGCCGGCGGCCGCCGCGTTGCTGGTCCGCATCACGCGGACCCGGTCGATCAGGGCTCTCATGCTCCCCTCCTCTTTCCCCAGGCTGGCCCTAGGCCAGCTTCACGCGGGCGAAGGCTTCCGCCAGCACCGGCATGCCGTCGGTGGCCGCCCGCAGGATCAGGCCGACCTGGTTGGTCTCGGCGTACAGCTCCTCCAGTCTCTTGACCTGCAGCCGCATGTCGTCGGCGACCCAGTAGTGCCGGAAATCGCCCAGGATGCCGACCGTCTCGCCCGAGACGAACTTGCGCGGAGCGAACTCCGACTCGAAGAACGGCAGGCCGAGCAGGCGGTCCGGCTCGCCCTCGCGCACCGAGCCCGACCAGATGTAGCGCCCGTCCTTGTCCTTGATCTTGGCCAGCTTCTCGAGCGCGTCGCGATGGAAGATCCAGCGCGCCGCGCGCCGGTGCCCGCCCTTGAGGCTGAACTTCGCCCCGATCAGCCCGTCGAAGGTGATCTCGGTCGCCTTGTTGCCCTGGGCCACGTCGCGCGCGGCCGGGATGCCGTCGTCGGAGACGGCGAACACGCCCAGCGGCTGGTGCGCCCCGCTGCCGGCGAGGAAGGCCCGCTCCTGGGCCGCGGCCACCTTGTACTCGAGGCGCTGCCGCAGGATCGTCTCCACCGGCAGCACGGCCCGCCGCAGGATCTCGTTGCTCATGCGCACGCGCTTGGCCAGCGGGTGCGGGTGCAGCGAGCGCTTCCCGAAGCGGATGCCCTCGTCCTCGGAGCCCGTGCGCAGCTCGGTCGTCCAGTCCGGGTCGTCCGGGTCGCGGTCCAGCGTGGGCACGCCCAGGCTGTCGGCCCCGTTGACCTGGTAGATCGTGGCCCAGGCGCGCATCACGACGGCGTCGTCCAGGCCCTGGATCAGGCTGGTCACGAAGCGCTCCGGGACCGTCAGGAAGCCGCCCTCGGCGGCGCTGCCCGCGGTCTGGCCGCGGAACTCGCGGGCCGCCTCGTCGTCGCGGGCCTCGCGGCCGCTGACGATCCACGCGCGGAACCCGTCCCGGACCAGCTCCTCGCGCGAGCGCCGCTCGCCGCCGCGGGCCGTCGGCGGCGGCTCCAGCGCGGCCATGTCGCGCTCGAGGTCGTCCTGCCGCCGGCGCCGCTCGATGCGGTCCTTCAGCGCCCCGGCCGCGGCCAGGGCCCGCTCGTAGGCCGCCCGCTCCTCGGCGCCGAGGTCGCGGTTCTCCTTCTCGGCGCGGTCCAGCACCGCCCTGGCGTCGGCCACGGCCTTCGCCCGCTGCTCCTGCAGCTCCCGAATCTCCATCGGATTGCTCCTTCCGGCCCCGTCGGGGCCGTCCCGCCGGGCCTCAGGCCCGGGCCTCCTCCAGCTCCAGGCGGCGCCTGGCCAGCGCGCGCCGCCACGGCGCCCGCCGGGCTTCCAGCGAGCGCAGCGACACGTCCGTCTCGGCGTAGGCCGGGAACGTCACCACCGACACCTCGTAGAGCTTGACCTTGCGGAGCGTGCGCATCGCGACGCCGCTTTCCATGCCCCACGCCTCGTCGAGCACGGCGAAGCCGACGGACATGCCGCTGACGTCCCCGCGCCGCACCGACTCGATCAGGTCGCGGGCGTAGCCGGCGTCCGGCGGGTCGATCGTCGCCAGCAGCCCGCGCCCGTCCTCGGACAGGCGCAGCGTGCCGGCCCTGGTGCGCCCCAGCACGAGCCCCGGGTCGTGGTTCCGCAACGCCCGGATGTCGTCCCGCGCGAGCGTCTCCGCGAAGGCCCCCGCCTCGATCCGCTCGCGGAACATCCCCGCCACGTCCGCCTCGACCCCGAAGACCGCCGCGTGCCCTTCCAGGCGGGGCGGCCCGGCGCCGTCCCCGGCGCGCGCCTCCAGCCCGCTAGCCTCCAGCGCCCTGCGCTCCATCGCCGCCTCCCTCTTCCGCGCCCTCTTCCCGGCCGCCGGACCCGTCCAGCAGGTCCGCCATCGGCCGCATGTTCACCGGCGAGACGTACACGTCGCCTGCCGGCCCGATCGGATTGAGGCCCTCGCGGGCCCGCACGTCGTTGGGGCTCAGCCAGCCCCACTGGATGCCCCGCGCGCTGGCCTCGGTCCGCGCCCGCACGTCGCCCCGCAGCAGCTGCGAGAAATCGAAGCGCGCCTGCAGCGAGCCGCGGCTCGAGGGCGCGATCAGGTCGCGCTGGACGGCGTCCTCGATGCGCCGCGCCAGCGGGGCCAGCTTGTCGGTCACCCAGGCGCGGTTCTGCTGCTCCACGTTGTTCAGCGTGCTCTTCTCGAGCACCCCGATCTTGTACGGCGGGACGCGGAACAGCCGCGCGATCTCGAGGTCGGTGAAGCCGCGCAGCTCGATGTACTGCGCGTCGCCGTTGCTCATGCCGATGGCCTTGAATCGCAGGCCCGCCTCGAGCACCGCCACCCCGTGGCGCTGCTGGCCGGCGTAGGACTCCCTCCACTGCCGCTTGAATTCCTCCCGTCGCGACTCGTCCTCGAAGACCCCGTCGGTCTCGATCACCCCGGCCGGGCGCGAGTCGTTCGCGAACAGGCGCGCGCCGTACTCGCGCGCCGCCAGGGCCATGCCGACCGTCTCGCGGTGGATGCGGATCGGGGAGGAGCCCAGCAGGCCGTCGCCCTGCATCGGCCCCCTCACGTGGAAGATCTCGCCCGGCCACAGCGCGGACCGGCCGGCCTCCCCCTCCACGAGGTACAGCGGCCGCCGGCCGGGGGCCCGCTCGGACGGATCCCAGCGCACGTCCACCCGGTCGGGATGCAGCGGCTCCAGCCCGGCCGCCCGGCCGGCCCCGTCGCGCCGCACCACCGAGTAGTGGTTGCCTCTCAGCTCGAGATGCTCGACCACGCACTCCCAGAAATCGAAGGCCGTCTGCCACGCGTTGGGCGCCTCGAGCAGGACCCGGCGCAGCGGGTGCCCCAGGGCGTCCTCGCCGCGCTCGCGGCCGGCCTCGTCCCGCGCCACCCGCCGCAGGCGGCAGGGCATCTCGGCCAGCGTCTCGGCCGTGTTGCGCACGCAGGCGTAGACCGCGGTCGCTCCCAGCGCCTCCCGCTCGTCCACCGCCCGGCCCGCGGCCGTCGCGGCGGGCGCGCCCAGCAGGGAGGCCAGGGCCGGGTCGCGGGGATGCCGCCCCGCGCGGCGCTCCGCCAGGTGGCTCAGCATCGGCTCAGCAGCGCTCCCGCAGCCGCCAGGCGTCGAGCATCAGCAGGGCCCCCAGGCACACCAGGGCCGCCGGCGGGCTCCACGACCACAGGCCCGCGCAGGCCGTCGCCGCCCCGGCCAGCGACTCGACGGCCGCCGCCGTGCGCAGGCGCTCGCGCGTCATGCCACCGCCAGCCTCTCGAAGCGGATCTTCCGCGGGCCCCGGGGCAGGCGCGTGGCCGCCCCGAGGGCCTGCACCAGGGCCACCGCCCCGTCGATGCGCCCCGTCGCGCGACGCTTGTCGAAGCGCCGGTCGGCGGGCTCGAGGGAGCTGGGCACGCAGACCGCGTTGCCCGCGCACCACGTCAGCAGCGGGTTGCGCGCGACCCGCAGGCGGCCCTCGAGCAGGGCCGCCTCGGTCTCCTCGATCGAGCCCGGCATCCACATGCCCGTCTCGGAGGACTTGGCGAAGCCCTGCCCGTGCGGAGCCAGCGGCACGCGCTGCCCGATCCTGTCCAGCTCGTGCCGCAGCAGCTCGACCTTGTGCCGGTCGTAGGCGATCTCGCGCACGCGGTACAGCTCGCACAGGCCCGCCAGCTCGCGGGCCACGCGGGCGTAGTCGACCACCGGGCCCGGCGGCGCCCGCAGGAAGCCCTCGCGCCGCCAGGCGTCGTAGGGCGCCCCGTCGGTCTCGCAGGCCTCGGCCACGCGGTCGCCCGGCATCCAGTGCCAAGCGAACGCGTCCCAGCGCCGCGCGCCGGCCTCGAAGGCCAGCACCAGCGCCGTCAGATCCTTGGTCAGGGAGAGGTCCAGCCCGCCCCAGCACGGCCGGCCCGCGTAGCCCGCGAGGTCCAGGTCCGCCTGGGCGGAGCGCCACAGAGCCGCCGTCAGCCAGCTCTCGGCCTTGTCCGCGACGCGCTGGTTGAGGATCAGGTTGCGGTAGGCCGCCTCGCGGCTGGGCATGCGCCGGGCCCGCTCCGCGAGCTGCCGCACCTGGCCGGCCACGAGGAAGTCGCGGTAGGCCGGGCAGGCCTGCCGCATGGCCTTCGCGCCGAACGGGTCCAGTTCCGGATCGGCCGTCCACAGCGCCAGCACGGTATGCGGGTCGTGCCCGGCCGCGGCGTCGTCGATCAGCTGCGAGAGCAGGTCCTCGTCGCGCCGCGCCTGCGTCGAGATGATCACCGTGAGGGGCTCCTCGTGCGCCCCGACGGCCGTCTCGAGGGCGTCGTAGAGCTCCGACCGCGGCCCGCGCACCTGGCCCAGCTCGTCGTGCACGACGAACGTCGGGCTGATGCCGTAGGACGTCCTCGCCTCCGCCGAGAGGGCCCGGTAGACCGTGCCCAGCTCGGGGCAGAGCAGCTGCTTGGCCGTCTCGCGGGCGCGCACGTGGCCCGCCAGGTCCGGCGAGAGCCGCACCATCTTCGCGGCCAGCCCGTACAGCAGGGCGGCCTGGTCCCGCGACTGGGCCGCCGAGTAGAGCTGCGCGTTGGGCCGGGCCTCGGGCCCGGCCAGGTGCAGCAGGAGCAGGCAGGCCAGCAGGGTGGTCTTGCCGTTCTTGCGGCCCATCGACACGATCGCCGTGCGCGTGCCGGCGGCGTTGTCGTAGATCAGGCGCAGGATGCGGCGCTGGAACGGCCGCAGCTTCAGCGCGCGGCCCACGTCCCGGCCCTCGGGCACGCGGCAGTAGCGCTCGATCCAGCGGGCGTTGCGCGTCGAGCGCTTCAGCACTCCCACGGCTTGCTCCCGCGCGCGACGGCCGGATTGCCGCGCTGGTTGATCGTGGCCTGCTGCGAGATGCGCATCTTCGTGGCCAGGCTGGCCACGGCCCGCGTCTCGCGCTCGCGCAGGCGCAGCAGGCGCTCGTACTCGTCGAGGCTCGCGCCCCCGCCTCCGAGGCCCTCGCTCTCGGCCAGCGCGATCCACGCCGCGATGCGCCGCGCCGAGGCCACGTGGCCGCAGTACTGCTCCAGCAGCGCGATCGACGGGCCCGAGAACCACTCCGCGGGCATGCCGTCGACCACCTCGGCCCACGCGGCCCGCTCGGACGCGCTCAGCCGCTCCGGGGGCGGCTGGCGCTCGAGCACCTGGATCGCGCCCGCGTCGGGCGCGGGGAGCCGGGCCGCCGGCTTGCGGCCGCGCTGGTTGTCCAATGCGAAATTCCTACGCTTTAGCGATTTTTTTCGCCCGAATCCGGTCTCGGGGCGGGCGGGCGGGGTTTTCGCCCCCCCTACCCCCCTGCCGGTTGGCCGGGTGCCGCGGGTCCGCCGGCCAGCCGTCCGGACCCGGCCCGGCCGCGTAGCCGCGGCGCTCCTCGCGCTGCTTGCGCGAGTCGTGGCACGGCCGGCACAGCGGCTGCCAGTTGGCCGGGTCCCAGAACAGGGCCCGGTCGCCCCGGTGGGGCCGCACGTGATCGACCACCGCGGCCGCCCGCGCGCGCCCCGCCCGCGCGCACGGCCGGCACAGCGGATGCAGGCGCAGGTAGCCGGCGCGGGCCAGGCGCCAGCGGTGCCCGTAGCCCCGGCTCGCCGACGAGCCGCGCCGGCCCGGGCGCTCCCCGGCCGGCTTCCGCGACAGCATTCCGCTCAGGTTCCCTGACTGTTCCCTTGTAAGATTTTCTGGCAGATCCGCGCTAAAGGCGCTAAAGGCGGGCGAAGCGGTGCTGCCAGACCGTGCCGCCGCTCCCGAGCCGCTCGCGGTAGACCGTGCGCCAGCCGGCGGTCCGGCCGGGCAGCCCCTTCGCGCCCGGGTGGCGGATCTCGAGGTAGCGCACCACCTTGCGCCGCGGCCGAGCCACGCTGCCGCGCGCGATCAGGCGCAGCGCCTCCTCGGCTCGCAGGGCGCGCATGCGCATGCCCCCGCAGTACAGGAGCACGGGTTCGGCGAATCGGTATTCCATCCCTCGGCATGGTCGGCCGCGGCGCAGCAGGGCCGGGTCGGCTCGCGCCCGGCCGGGCGCCGAGGGAAGGCGCACGGGGGGCGCGGCGTTCCCGGCTACGGTTGTTTTTGGACGGTCGGACCGTCCGGCCCGCCAGGAGTCGGGCCGCCGCCTGCGAAGGGCGGCTGAATCCATGGTACACCATCGGACCGGCACGCGAGCCGCGAGCCCCGTTGCGGATCGTATCCGTGCCGCCGCGAGCCGCGAGCCCCGTTGCGGATCGTATCCGTGCCGCCGCGAGCCGCGAGCCCCGTTGCGGATCGTATCCGTGCCGCCGCGAGCCGCGAGAGGCCGCTCGCGCTTCGAACCCGTTAAGGGATCGCGGCAATCTCGCCCGGATCCGCCTCTCCCGGGTCCTCCCCCGGGTCCTCCCCCGGGTCCCCGATCCGGCCGCCTCTCGCCTCGCCCGCTCCCTGTCTCCCGGCTCCCTGCGCCTCCCCTTCGCGCCCCGAGGCCCTCTAACTTGGATGGTGAGGGTGGAGCGAAGCGCAGGGGGGGCTTGGCCTAAGCGCGCCCCCCCTGCGAAGCAGAACTCGGCGTGGAGCCGGGCGTCGCTTCGCTCCCGCGCCTCGGATCTTCGGCGGCGCGGAGCCTGTACCTCTTGCCTGCAGCCCGGATTAGCGGCCCGGCCCCTTCCGCTCCCGGCGATTGCGCCGCGGAAGGGGCCGGGTCACCGGCCCTGACGACCCTGCAGGGGGCTTGCAAGCTGCGGTTTCCGCGGTTTTCTCTCCGCTTCGGGAAGGCGACCCACGACAGATCCCCGGCCGTCCCGCTGCTTGCCCGGCGCGATAGCCGGCGGCTGCCCGCTTGGAGCCGCTCGCCCTCGCGGGCGAGGAAATCTACTGGCCGTCCGCGGCCCCGGGGGCGTGGACGGAACGTGGACAGAATCCGCTCGCGTGGACGCTCTGTGGACGGAATGCGCCGCGAACAGCGCTTTCCCCTCGCGTCCCGCGCGCAGCGGCGTCCTGCCGCAAGTCGTTGCGGCTAATGGATTTGCCAGTCGGTACCGGCGGCGGAGGGCCGACGGCCGGAGCGGCAGTCGCTGTTCCTCTCCAACGGCGTCACCACGGTGCGCGGCATGCTCGGCAACCCCGCTCACCTCGACCTGCGCCGGCAGGTCGAGTCCGGGGAGCGCCTCGGCCCGACGATTTACGCCGCGGGGATGCCCTTCCGGGGCACGCCGGATCTTTCCCCGGACGAGGCGCGGAAGCGCGTGCGCGAGCAGAAGGAAGCGGGCTTCGACCTGCTGAAGATATTGGAGGGCCTCAACGTCGAGGTCTACGACGCGATCGCCGACGAGGCCCGGCAGGCCGGGATTGCGTTCGGCGGGCACGTGCCGAACGACGTGGGTCTGCTGCACGCTCTCGCGGCCGGCCAGGGCAGCATCGACCACCTCGACAATTTCCTCGAGGCGCTCATTCCGAGCGACTCCCCGGTCCGCCGCGCGGAGCCTGCGGACCGCGCCCGCACGATGGGCCTGCACGCGGACGAGGCTGGCATCCCGGCACTGGTGGCGGCAGCCAAGCTCGCGAATGCCTCGGCGGTGCCGACCATGGCGCTGTGGGAGACCTTCAACGCCGATGTCCCGACCGACAGCTATACGGCCCTAGACGAGCTGAAGTACATGCCGACCGACACCGTGAAGGCTTGGGCCGAATCGCAGGCCGGTCGGCGCGAGCGCCTCGACCCGGCGTCCGGCGCGCGCGTCATCGAGATTCGCAGGAAAGTGCTCAAGGCGCTGCAGGACGAAGGCGCGCGGATCGTGTTCGGCACCGACGCGCCGCAGGTCTTCAACGTGCCCGGGTTTTCGATTCACCGCGAGATGCGGATCATGGCCGAGGCGGGCCTGACGCCGTTCGAGATTCTCGCGAGCGCGACCCGCAACGCCGCGGAGCACTTCGGCAGCGCGGACTTCGGGGTCGTCGCTTCCGGGCGGCGCGCCGATCTCGTGCTGCTCGAGGCGAATCCCCTCGACAGCGTGTCGAACGTGGCGCGTCGCGTCGGAGTCATGGCGCGGGGGCGCTGGATTCCGGAGGAGGAGATCCAAGCTGGGCTCGCGGCGCTGGCCGGGAGTTGAACCGCCGTTCCGGGCGGCTGCGCGCTAGCGCTACCGCAGCCCCCGGAAAAAGTTCGTCACGTCGTCCAGGTACAGGTCTGGCTCCTCCATTGCGGCGAAGTGCCCTCCGCGGGGCATTTCGGTCCACTGGACGACGTTGTAGCGCGCTTCGACCCATTTGCGCGGAGAGAAGAAGATCTCGCCCGGGAATACCGCGACCGCGGTCGGAACCTGGACCCGGCCTGCCCTGCGCCCGGTGCGTCTCGACTCGTAGTAGAGCCGGACCGCCGAGGGCATGCTCTCGGAGACCCAGTAGAGCATCACGTTCGTCAGAAGCTGGTCCTTGGTGAACCGCTTCTCCACGTCGCCGTCACAGTCGCTCCAAGCGCGGAACTTCTCGACGACCCAGGCAGCCAGCCCAGCCGGCGAGTCGTTGAGACCGTAGGCCAGCGTCAGCGGCTTGGTGCCTTGGATGTTGCCGTAGGCGTTCTCGCCGCGCCACCAGTCGGAGCGCTCCTTGTGACGGTTCAGCTCCCACTCGGGAATGCCGGCCTCCGGGTCCGCCATGCCCTCGGGAGGCCCTCCGCCGACCATGTTCAGGTGGATGCCGATCAGCCGGTCCGGGTGGTCTCGAGCCAGCCACGCCGAGACGCCCGAGCCCCAGTCGCCTCCCTGCGCCCCGTAGCGGTCGTAGCCGAGACGCTGCACGAGCTTCGCTACCACCCCGGCGACTCGGTCCACGCTCATGCCCCGCTCGCGTGAGGGCCCGGAGAAACCGTAGCCGGGCATTGACGGCAGCACGACATGGAAAGCGTCCGCGGGCTCGCGCCCGTGCGCGGCCGGGTCGGTCAGTGGACCGACCACCTCGAGGAACTCGTACACGGAACCCGGCCAGCCGTGCGTGATCACCAGCGGCATCGCGTCCGGCACTTGCGAGCGGACGTGGATGAAGTGCAGGTCGATCCCGTCGATCTCGGTCTTGAAGTGCGGAAGTGCGTTCAGCGCGGCCTCGTGCTTGCGCCAGTCGTACTCGGTGCGCCAGTACGCCAGAAGCTCCTCCATGTAGTCTCTGTCGGTGCCGTACTCCCAGCCGGAGCCGGGAATCTGGTCCGGCAATCGCGTCCGCTCGAGACGGGCCTTCAAGTCCGCGAGCGCGAAATCGTCGACGTGAATAGTGAACTCTCTCACTTGGGCGCTACCTCCGACGGCGTGCGCCGCCAGCAGGGCGGCAAGCAGGATTCGCAGCACGCCACGATTCTACCCGCCGGTAGGCGCTCAGCGCCAAGGGTCGGCCGACCCGTCTCGGTTCTCGGAAAGGAGGAGGTCTGGTGGCGCGGCTGTGTTAGCCAATGGACCGTTCCCATGGATTCTCCGGTCTTGGAATTGCCGGTGGGGCACGAGGCTTCTTGGCTGTGCGGCGTCCTCTCGTTCATCGAGGCCGACAGGGAGCGGCTGGCCCGCGACCGCGGTGCGGTCTTGTGCTCCCGTGTTTCCCGCGGCGCTTCGGGAGTGACCTTCCCGTCGCGGCCCCTTGGACTCCAATCTCGCGGGCCGCTGGGGCGAGCCGCGGCCTTCTCTCGAATGCAGTCGGGACGCACCGGGAAGCTTGGATTCCGGTTGCTCGCGGCGCTGGCTTGGAGGCAGTAGCATCCGGGCCGCGAGGCAGGTGGGCTCGGGTGCCCCCGACTCCCCTCAAGTATTGAGTCTCTCGGAAAGCGCGCCGGCAAGTCGTTGATTTCATTGACTTGAAATCCCGTGAAGCGGATTTGCGGTCACTAGCGCTCCCTCCGTCGGCCGGGAGTTCCGAGGCCGGTGCCGGGATGGCGGACCCAGGGCAGGCTGCCTAGCGCGGACGCCCGTCCATCTCGTCGTCCGGGATCGCGGAGAGTGGCACGGTCTTGGTGATGCACCAAGCGCCTCGGACGGACGGCTCTATCCGGATGCGCAATCTAGCGCCCGAACACGATCGCCTCTCTGCGGAACAGGCGAGCTGTCAAGTAGACGAACACGGCCGCCGCCGCCAGGGCCGCTGCCGCGGCGACGAAGAAATCGAGCGGAGCGAACGGCTTCCCCTCCAACGCGCTGGTGATCAGGACGTGCTGGCCGAGCACCGGTACCGCCAGCTTCCAGAGAGCGCGCTCCACCGGCGCTCCGATCGAGAACATCAGTGGTGCCATGGGCACGAACATGAGGAACGAGACGTAGGTCTGCGCCTCCTTGTAGGAGCGCGCCAGCGTCGCGACCGACATCTGAAGCCCCGACGCGAGCGGCGCCAGCGGCAGGGCCGCCGCCAGAATGCGCGTGATCTCCGGTGGTCCGAGGTCCAGGTCCAGGCCTACTCGCTGGAGGGGCGAGTATTCCAACACGGCCAGCAGCATCCCTGTCGCGAGCAGCGCGCACGCCCAAGCGAAGACCACCGAGGCGCCCCACTTGCCGCCGACGAACGAGAGCAGCGACACGGGGTTGATCAGCAGGGGCTCGAGCGATCCCCTTTCGCGCTCGCCCGCCGTGGAGTCGATCGCGATCTGCAGGCCCCCGACGAACACGGTGATCAGCAGGACCATGGGTAGGAAGGCGAATGCCGGGGCCATGCGCTCCCGGTCCGTGGCAAGGTCGACCGACGCCACCCGGATAGGTCGAATGACCTCCGGGCTGACCCCGCGCGCGACGAGCCGCTGGGCCGCGAGCTGCTGCGCGTAGGCGCGGAGCAGGCTGCGCAAGCGATCCGCCGTGCGCCGGTTGCGGGAATTCGAGCTGTCGACGACGACTTCCACCTTCGCGGTCTTGGACCGGTCGAAGCGCTCGGCGAAGTCTTCCGGTATTACCAGGGCCAGGCCGACCTCGCCCTTCCGCACCGCCTCTCGCGGATCGTCCGGTCCGTCCGCGATGTCCACGCCGCTCTGCCGGTCCAGCCAGTCGATCAAGGGTGCCGCACGATCGCCGCCGGTCACCGGGACCTTGATGTTGCGAACGCGCTCCATCTCGTCGGAAGCTCGGTCGAAGCCGAACAGGAGCATTGCCGGAATCATCGCCAGGGGAACCAGCGCGGCGAGGATCGAGCGCCGGTCGCGGATGCCGTCTAGCAGTTCCTTGCGCAACGTGACCCAGAACGAAGCCCGCCCGGACTTCATGGTTGCCCTTCCTCGCTGTCCGTGAGGGCCACGAATGCGTCCTCGAGACTCTCGTGACCGGTCTTGGCCCGCAGCTCGTCCGGTGTTCCGCAAGCTACGACCGTCCCGCGCGCCACGACCACGAGCGAATCGCAGACCGCGGCCACCTCTTGCATGACATGGCTCGAGAAGACGACGCACTTGCCTTCGTCGCGGAGCAGGCGGATCATCTTGCGAATGGCGCGGGTAGCCATCACGTCCAGACCACTGGTCGGCTCGTCCAGGACGACGTTGCGCGGGCCATGGACCAAGGCCCGGGCCAGGGCGACCTTGGTGCGCTCGCCGTGCGAGAACCCGCCCGCCCGTCGGTCAGCGATCTCGGCCATTGCCAGCAGGTCGATCAGGGCGTCGCAGCGCCGGTCGAGCTCCGCGCCTCGCAGGCCGTGCAGTCTGCCGAAATACTCGACGTGCTCGCGAGCCGTCAGCCGCGGGTACGTGCCGCGAGCTTCGGGCAGCACCCCTAGAAGAGCGCGCGCTCCCAGCGGGTCGGCGCGCGCGTCGATGCCGTCGACCGAGACCTCGCCGCGGTCCGGCCGGGTCATGCCGTAGATCATTCTCAGCGTTGTGGTCTTGCCCGCGCCGTTCGGACCCAGCAGGGCTGTGACCGCCCCGTCTTGGGAGCGAAACGTCACTCCGTCCACCGCGACCACGTCGCCGAAACGCTTGCCGAGATCCCGGACTTCGATCATCGCGAGCGGCCCATGCGAGGGCCGGCGTTGCTGACAAAGAACGCAGGGCGCTGCAGATCCTGGACGCAATCGGCGTCGAGGCCGTCCGGCGAGCCATTCCTGTAGAACCTAGCGATGAGGTCGGGCACGCAGCCCTCGGCCGACGTTCCGTGGGCCGTCCCGGGGACCACGACGTGCAGGGCATTGGGAAAGCCCTCGGCCAGGGCGGCCCCCCAGCGCGGCGGCGTGACGGGGTCGAGCTCGCCCGAAAGCACCAAGGCCGGAACGTCCGACCGGACCGGCTCGCGGTAGTCCGACCCCACGTCGCCGCGCGGCCAGGTCTCGCATGCTTCGTCCCACTCCTCGGCGAACGATTCCCCTACGAACGTCCCGGCCGCTCGGCGGCGGCGCGCCTCGGGTTCCGCCCAGGGCAGGTCCTCCGAGCAGATCACCGAGAAGAACATGCCCGGGCTCATCCGCGCCTGCTCGGGTGCGCTCTCGGCGCTGAGCGCCGTCGCGAGCAGGCCCTCGAAGCGGCCCCGGGCCGCCTGGCTGACCAGCAGGGGCACCATCGACGCCCCCGATGGCGAGTAGAGCGCCACGCGCAGGATCGAGGCGACGACGTCTGCTCGCATCTCCAGCTCCGCGGCCTCGCCGGTGCGGGGATGCACGGCCCTGACGACAGGTGCCTTGCGTCGCAGCCGGCCGAGGAGGTCCTCGAGGTCGCGGGCTAGGTTCGGGAATCTCGCCCGGCACGGATCCTCCAGCTGGCAGGCTGCGACCGTCATCTCCAAGGCCCGCTGGGCGTCTTCCGCCATCGCGAGCGGAAGCGCCATGGCCATCGGCACTGCCCCGTCGAACACCGCGCTCCGCACCCGCTCGCCATGCCGTCGAACGTAGATCAGCGCCGCGCGCGTTCCGTAGGAACCGCCCCAGAGATTGATCCGCCCGTATCCGAGCCTCTCGCGGACCTCGTCTAGGTCGTCCATCGCGACCGGCGTGGTGTAGTGCCGCAGGTCGGCGTCGAACTCGTCCTGACAGCGTCGCAGCGCTTCGAGATGCGCCTCGTCGCTGAATTGGGTCCGGAGGTCGTCCCAGTCCATCTCGCAGTCAAGGCCGTTGGACTCGCCGGTGCCTCTCTGGTCGACAAAAACCAGGTCGCGATTCCGTCGCACGTCGCGGAACGCCGACGCGAGCGCGGAACTCGCCCGGGCCGCGCCTTGGCCCGGGCCTCCGGCGAGGAAGAAGACTGGATCCGGCTGCGGGTCGCGGTCCAGCGCGGGGTACACGACGACGCTCAGGTCGATCACGCGGCCCGCCGCCCGGTCCCGGTCCTCGTAGACCGGAATCCGGGCGCAGAGGGCGTCGCGCGGCTCCTCGCCCGGCTCGCAATCTGTCAGAACCTCGCCGGGTCGGGTCTCCTCGGGCACCGCCGTGCAGGCGCCGGCCGCCCAGAGCAGAGCGGCTGGGAATAGTAGCCTCCGGCCGGACGCCAAGGTGTCAGTATAGGGCGCTCGGGCGGGTGCTCCGTATGGGCCCCTCGGCCCGTCCGGCCGCGTCCCGAGCTGCAGGGATCGCCCCCGACGCTCTTCGAGGCCGGGTTTCTCGGATTCCCGGAGAGCATTCGCTGGGCCCGGCGTCGATTCGAACCCTTGGATATGGCGCTTCGCGGTGCCCGTTGCTATATTGCGACGGGGCTGCCGGCGAGAGCCTGCCGCAGCTCGCGGGTCGGCCTCTTGGCGGGCCCGTCTCGACGACGGTGAGAGCGGACGGAATCAGCCTGCAAGAGAATCGCTCGGGCCCGGTCGCCGCGGCGCCGCCGATCCTATTGGTGGCGGCAGCCGCTTGGATCTGGCCCCTCGCGGCCGCTCCGGCCCTGCCTCCTCCGTCCGGCGGCTCCGTCGATTTCCGGCGCGATGTCGAGCCGCTTCTCGCGGCGCGCTGCCACTCCTGCCACGGCCCCGACCAGCAGATGCAGGGGCTGCGTCTCGACCGGGGCGCCGACGCGCTCCGAGGCAGCTACGGCGGCCCGGTCATTGTGCCCGGCGATAGCGCCGCCAGCAAGCTGGTGCTGATGGTGGCGGGGGCTATTGGAGGCAAGACGATGCCGCCGGCGGGCGAGTCCCTGACGGACGCGGAGATCGGTCGGCTGAGGGCTTGGATCGACCGCGGCGCCGAATGGCCGCGATCGCGCGCCGAGTCCTCCGGCGGCGACCGGCCTCGGGCCGCCCACTGGGCCTTCCAGCCGCTGGCCAGGCCGGCGCTGCCCGCCGTGAAGGACGTGTCGTGGCCGCGAAACGAGGTCGACCGGTTCGTGCTCGCCCGGCTCGAGTCCGAGGGGATCGAGCCGTCGCCGCGCGCGTCCAGGGAAGCCTTGGCAAGGCGGCTGAGCCTCGACCTGACGGGCCTGCCCACGACGCCCGCCCAGCTGGAAGGCTTTCTGAGGGACGCGCGCCCGCAGGCATACGAGGACTTCGTGGACAGCCTGCTGGACTCCCCCCATTACGCGGAGAAGTGGGCCCGCTTCTGGCTCGACCTCGCGCGCTACGCGGACAGTGACGGCTTCCGCGGCGACAACTTCCGGCCCCACGCTTGGCGCTACCGGCACTGGGTCATCCAGGCGTTCGGTTCCGACATGCCCTTCGACCGCTTCACGCTCGAGCAGATCGCGGGAGACATGCTGCCGCGCCGGACGGTCGCCCAGCACGTCGCCACCGGCTTCCACCGCAACACTCCTACCAACACGGAGGGCGGCTCGGATCCCGAGGAATGGCGCTTCGAGCAGGTGGTGAACCGCACCAACGCCGTCGGCACGGTCTGGCTCGGGCTGACGGTGGGCTGCGCCCAGTGCCACGATCACAAGTACGACCCGCTCACGCAGGAGGAGTACTACCGGCTGTTCGCGTTCTTCAACGGCCTCGAGGAAGTCGACATCGACGCGCCCCTGCCGGGCGAGCGAGGGCCGCGCCTAGCAGCGCTGCCCGGCTACCAGCGGCGGCGGCGCCAGCTGCTGGAGGAGCACGGCGTCTTCGAGAGAAAGCCGCCGTGGGAGGAGAGAGTGCTCTGGGCCGCTGAGCACCCCGGGGAGTCCGCCGAGTGGGACGTCACCTTCGACGAGCTCCGCACCTACGTCAATCTTGGCGAGCGCATCATCCGGACGCCTCAAGAGCGTCGCTCCGTGCGACACGAGAAGGCGCTGACGGATTTTTTCGTGAGGGAGTACAAGCGGGTCCTGAGCAAGGAGGAGTACGAGCGGCTCGGCTACGAAGAGCTCGCGACCCGGCTGAAGGAGCTCGATGCCTCGCTGCCCGCGTTCGGAGAGGCCCAGGCAGTGCGCTTGGAGGACCGGCCGCGCCAGACCCACGTCTATCTCGGCGGCAGCTACAAGGCCCCCGGCATCCCGGTGGAGCCCGGCGTGCCGGCGTGGCTCCCGAACGCCGGGCCTTCGTCGGGCCTGACCCGGATCGACCTCGCCAACTGGATCGTCTCGCCGGACAATCCGCTCACCGCGCGGGTCGCGGCGAACCGGATCTGGCAAGAGCTCTTCGGTCGCGGCTTGGTCGCGACGCCCGAGAACTTCGGTTCCCAGGGCGCGAGGCCTTCCCATCCCGAGCTCCTTGACTGGCTCGCTCGCGACTTCGTCGACGGGGGCTGGAGCTGGAAGCGCTTGGTGAAGACGGTCGTGATGTCCGCTGCCTACCGTCAGTCGTCGGACTGGCGCGAGGATCTAGCAACCATTGACCCCGCCAACGCCCTTGCGGCCCGCCAGGCGCGAGTGCGCCTGCCCGCGGAGCTGATCCGCGATTCGACGCTCGCCGTGGCAGGCCTCCTCGACACGCGGGTTGGCGGGCGCAGCATTCGCCCGCCCCAGCCGCCGGGAGCGCGACGGCTGGGCAGCGACGGGGACGGCGACTGGGTTCCCAGCGAGGGGCCGGACAGGTATCGGCGGGGCATCTATATCCAGTACCAGCGCATGGCGCCGTACCCCCTGCTCAGCGCGTTCGACATGCCGGACACCTATGAGCCGGCCTGTCGCCGGGGCCGGACGAACACGCCTCTCCAAGCGCTGAACCTCCTTAACGATCCGGTCTTTCTCGAAGCCGCGCAGGCCTTGGCGGTCCGGGTGGTGACGGAGTTTGACGGCGGTCGCGACGCCCGCTTGCGGGCGGTCTTCCGCCTCTGCCTCGCGCGGGATCCGGATTCCGGCGAGATGGAGTCGCTGCGAGCTTCTTGGGATAGCCAGCGGGCGATCCTGGAGCGCACCCCGGATTCGGTCGAGCGCCTCTTCGGCGTGCGAATTCCCGGGGCGTCGCAGTTGGACGGCGCGACTTGGGTCACCCTCGGCAGCGCGCTGCTGAACCTGGACGAGTTCCTAACAAGGGAGTGACCATGCAGAACCCGGCCGACTTCCGGCGCATCATTGCCCGGCGGGGTTTCTTGGAGAGGTGCTCGGGCGGTCTCGGCACGGCGGCGCTGGCGGACCTGCTCGCTGTGGAAGGCCGGACGGCGACGGATGCGGGCGACGCGAATCCGCTGGATCCGAGGGAGCCGCACTTCGCCCCCAAGGCGACGAACGCCATCCTCATCTACCAGTCGGGAGCGCCCAGCCAGCTGGATCTGTTCGATCCCAAGCCGGGTCTCGCCAAGTGGGCCGGGCAGCCGCTGCCGCCCTCGCGCACGAAGGACCTCAAGCTGGCCTTCATCAAGCCGAACGCGAAGATCATGCCCAGTGCCCGCACCTTCCGGCCTCACGGCCGGAGCGGCATCGAGTTCTCGGACTGGCTGCCGCATCTAGGGACCTGCGCCGACGACATCTGCATGATCCGCACCATGCATACGGAGGCCTTCAATCACGACCCGGGCGCGCTGCTGCTCTCCACGGGCGTCACGCAATTCGGCCGGCCCTCGGTCGGGTCGTGGGTGGCCTACGGCCTCGGCAGCGAGTCCCGCGACCTTCCGGGATTCGTGGTCCTCGGATCGGGCAAGGGGCCGAACGCCGGCTCCAACATCTGGTCCAACGGATTCCTGCCGTCGGCCTACCAAGGAACGCGCTTCCGCTCGGTCGGGGATTCGATTCTCTACGTCTCCAACCCGGAGGGCATTACCGAGGAGCTTCAGCGCGCGCGTATCGAAACGATCCGGGATCTCAACCAAAGGCGGCTGCGACGGACCGGCGACATGGAGATAGCCGCCCGCATCGCCTCGTACGAGCTGGCCTTCCGCATGCAGATCGCGGTGCCGCGCCTGCTCGACTTTTCCGGCGAGCCCGACCGCCTTCTCGAGTCGTACGGGATCGGGCAGGAGGCCACCCACGCGTACGGCACGAACTGCCTGCTGGCGCGTCGGATGGTCGAGCGAGGAGTCCGCTTCGTGATGCTGACCCACGGAGACTGGGACGACCACAAGGAGCTGGACAAGGGCCACGCGAGAAACTGCGCCGCTGTCGACCGGCCCACGGCCGCCCTCGTCAAGGACCTCAAGCAGCGCGGACTGCTGGACTCCACGCTGGTCATCTGGGCCAGCGAGTTCGGGCGGACGCCCATGGCGCAGATCGACCGGCAGGACGAGGATCCCGGCCGGGACCACCATCCCGACTGCTTCAGCATGTGGCTGGCCGGCGGGGGGATCGCGGCCGGCCGGGTAGTCGGGAGGACCGACGACATCGGGCTCGAGGCGGTCGAGGACCGGGTCCATGTGCATGATCTGCAGGCGAGCCTCCTCCACTGCCTAGGGTTTGATCACGAGCGCCTGACCTACCGGCACCAGGGCCGCGATTTCCGTCTCACGGACGTCGCTGGGACGGTGGTAGACAAGCTGCTGGCCTGACTGCGAGCTGGCGCTCGGATCGAATTGATGGGCACCGAAGAGCGCAGTCTTCGGTGCTGACGCGCCGGGCCTGCGATGCGCTAGGCTTAAGATGCGACAAACAGGTGCGAGCGATGCGCAAGGCAACCAAGACTCAGACCGTCGAAGTTCCGGCCCGCCCGCCCCTGCTCGACGCAGTCAGGGAAATCGACAACGTCAAGGAGCATGTATTCCCTGCCGAACCGCCGGCTAGACTGGCCTGCCGGATCTGTGCGGCGCCGGATGCGACGCAGCGCTCGGAGGGTCTCTGCTGGGTATGCTGGCGGCTAAAGATCAGCGCTTGGCAGGGGGCCGAGGCGCAGGATTCTGCCAGCGACGGCTGAGTTCTCCGTAGGCGTGGCCGCGGTCCAAGGCCCGTCGGCAAGCCTGAGCAGGATGCGGGTAGGATTCGTCGGCTGGCGCGGGATGGTCGGCAGCGTCCTCGCGGAGCGGATGCGTGCGGAGGGGGATTTCCGGAAGGCGGAGTTTCGCTTCTTCAGTACGTCGAATGCCGGGGGGCTCGCCCCGAGCGAGAGTTCCACCGCGACCCTGCAGGACGCCCGCGACCTCTCCAGACTCCGGGCATGCGATGTCATTCTGACCTGCCAGGGTGGAGGCTACACGTCGGATGTCTACGATCCGCTGCGTCGGGCCGGATGGGCCGGCTACTGGATCGACGCATCGTCGAGGCTGCGGCTGAGAGAGGACGCGACCTTGGTGCTGGATCCGGTCAACGGCGACCGGATTCGCGAGCGCCTTCGCGCCGGGTGCCGCGATTTCATCGGGGCGAACTGCACGGTGAGCCTGCTTCTTATGGCCGTCGGAGGCCTCTTTCGCGCGGGGCTGGTCGAGTGGGTCAGCACGATGACATATCAGGCGGTCTCCGGCGCGGGTGCCCGCAAGCTTTCGGAGCTGGCGCGGCAGATGCGGCACATGGCCCTCTCCGACACCGACTTGGAAACCCTCTCGAGCGTCGAGACCGAGAGGGCGATCACCGGCCTGCAGCGACTGGAGTCTCTGCCGACAGGGGAGATCGGCGCGCCCTTGGCCTGCAACGTACTCCCGTGGATTGACGCCGCGATGGAGGGCGGTCAGACTAGGGAGGAGTGGAAGGCGAGCGTGGAGGCGAGCAGGCTGCTGGCGGCCGACCCGCCGGTCAGGATCGACGGAACGTGCGCCCGAGTGGACGCCCTGCGATGCCACAGCCAGGCACTTTGCATCAAGCTCTCCCGAGACGTGTCCCTTGAAGAATCGCTCGCTCTGTTGCGGAACGGGAACCCTTGGGTGCGGGTCGTGGGTAACACTAAGGAAGAGACGCTTGGTGGCCTGACGCCTGCCGCCGTTGCCGGGACGCTCGACATTGCGGTCGGACGTGTCCGCAAGCTGAAGCTTGGACCGGGCTATCTCGGGGCCTTCACTGTGGGGGACCAACTGCTCTGGGGGGCCGCCGAGCCCCTCCGCAGGATGCTGGGGATCCTGACGGGCGCAGTGCATTCTTAGGGCCGTGGTGTGGCCGCTGGACGTTGATGGGCGGGATCTCCAGAACTTCCCGTCGTCGCGGCAATTTGCTTTGGTGCTGTTCCGAAGCCCACCGTCTCTGACACGGGGCCAGCGAATCTCCCCTCAAGGCTGGAGTTCATGACTGCGTTGCAACGCGGCTCGTGGCTTCGATCGCACTCGTGGACGGTCCGTGATTCCCTGAATGCTGCCCGAAGGCTACTCGAGCAGTAGCCCACGCATTGCCATTGGGGTCCCTTATGGGTCAGTATTCTCCAAACTGCTTGAAGCGATCAAGTGAATCGTGATTGAGCCGAGATTGACTCGCCTGACATTGAACGGATTTCTGAGCTGCGCTTCGAGGGGCATAGAATTCGATGAATTCACAGTGATTGGAGGGACAAATGGATTGGGAAAGAGTAACTTGATGGCCGCTCTTGAGCTTCCATCTGAATGGATGAACCATCCTTCGGAACAGGTATTTGATAGCAGAAGAGGAATCTCAGTAGTAGGAACAACTAAGGAACGGAAGCTAGCGAGGGGGTAGAGCGGGAGACCTAGGCATTATAGCTACTGGCTGTTGAGGAGCCTGAGTCCTCTGTTCATCCCGAAGCGTATGGGACAATTCTTGACCTAATGGAATATTCTAGTCATTATGTGCAAGTGGTCATGACCACGCATTGCCTTGAGATGCTTGACAGTGAACCAGTGAAGGCGCACCATTGACGTCGATTGCATTGGAACGAGGTATCAACCAGAGTCAGTCCTGTGTCGTAGCCCACAAGGGTGGGAATGAATGAATACAAGGGCGGGTCGGCGGAACTCCTCAGGGCGAATACGTTAGATCCTTCTGAATCGCCGCGCGCGAGATCGGGAAAGTTGTAGCGCTGCCTTGGACGCTAGGGCACCTGAAGAATGAGACACAAGCTCGGAAAGTCAAAGTTCTCCGCCATACGTTCGTCGGAGATCCTGACTCGTAAGTGGTTGAGAAGACGGTCAATGAGATGGTCGCGAGCAAGCCGCTGGACCTGTAGAGAGAGGACGAGGTGTGCGTGGGCGGGGGCGCGCACTTGGGTGGCTGCTGAATGCCCACCGCTCCTGCGAGCTGGCCGAGGCGGCTGTTGCAGTGCCGACCGTGGTGCTAGGAGTCTTGACTCGTAGGGCAGGGACTTGATCAACGCGCGCCTGGGGCGGACAGCGCGTGCGGAGTGCTGTTACTGAGAGGGCGAACCCTTCGCCTGCGAGTGCGAAGCGGCGGTTAAGCCGGCCCGGCGGTCGGCGCGGGAGTCGCTGCGAGCAGCTGCGCCGCTGGCGGGGGGGGGCCTGGCTCCGAACCGCGCCGGTGGCTCGCCGCGAAACCGACGCGCCCGGCCGGACGCTCGATGGAACCCGCTCTAGCGGGCCGAAGCGCGGAACGAGGGCTATCGCCCCACCGCCCCGTGCGAGGGCTCCGACCGAATTCAATGTCTCCAGACAGGTGATCGCCCGTGTTCCGTACCTGAGCACTTCCTCGAAGACTACGCTTCTTCGTGCGAATTTCGCTAAAATGCCTCCCCGACCCTTGCATTTAAGGGAATATAATGCGAAAATCAGCGTATGCCCGACCAACAGCCCATTGGGATCGCCGCCTTGGCCGCGAGCGGCAAGACTCTTGCGAGGAAGCGCAAAGTCGAGTACCGCGCCCTCCCGTCGAAAAGCATCCTAAACCGCTGCGCGAACCCCCGCATGCCGTTCCGCTGGACAATCAACCCGTACCGCGGCTGCGAGATCGGCTGCCACTACTGCTACGCCGCCTACACGCACAAGTACCTCGGGATCGAGGACCCGGGCCAGTTCGACTCCCTCGTGTTCTCGAAGGAGCAGGCCAAGGACCTGCTCGCGCGCGAACTTGCTCGCGGTCTCGAGGGGGCCATCGCGATCGGCACCGGCACGGACCCATACCAGCCCGCCGAGCGGCGCTTCGGGACGACGAGAGGCATTCTCGAGGTCTTCTCGCGGATCTCCGGATGCACGCTCGGGATCACGACCAAGTCCGACCTGATATTGAGAGACATCGACTTGCTTGGCGTGATCGCCGCCCGGAACGAGCTCCACGTCAGCGTCACGATCACCACCACCGACGACCCCTTGGCGCGCCTGCTCGAGCCGCGCGCCCCGCGGCCCGACAAGCGCCTCGATGCGGTGCGCCAGCTGCGCGCCCGCGGCCTTTGCGCAGGCGTGTTCAGCGCCCCGGTGCTGCCTCTGCTCACTGACACGCGGGAGATTCTGTCGGGGGTCGCCAAGGCTGCGCTGGAAGCGGAGGCCTGTTTCTGGAGCGCCAATCCCCTGTTCCTGCCCAATGCTGCCAGGGCACGCCTGATGCCGTTCCTCGAGCACGAGTTCCCCCGCTTGGCCGTGCGCTACAAGGCGCACTACCACCGCGGCGCGTACGTCGCTCCGGGATACCGCGACTGGTTGTCCGAGAGGGTCCGTCGGATTCGGCGCGAGCACGGCCTAGCGGCCTCGGTGCCGTGGGGACCTGACGGAGAGGGCCGGACGGCAGGGCCGGTGCAGAGGTCCCTGTTCGAGCGGCCGGAGCGCCCCGGAACGGCGAGCGCGACGGAGGCCAGCCCCGGGCTCGGAGCGCCTCCTGCCCCAGCCGACGTTCTGCGGCCTAGCGCCGTCGGGCACTGCGCGGCTTGACGTCGTCTCCTAGGGCGACCCCGGGGTCCGGGCCCGCATGGGACCCGCGCTGTTCCTCCCGAGACCGCTTGGCACTACGCCCCCTCGCCTACCGCAAGGGGCTTGGATCGCCCGGGAGGCTGCCGCCTCTCAACCGCCGATAGCCTTGGCCGTCGGCTAGGCGGATGCGGGCTGCGGCGGAGAATTCCATTCCGACCCGCTCTTGTTGGGAGCGCGCCAAGCGGAGTGGCTATCATCGGTATATTGCGGGTACCCGGCCTCGCTGGGGGTCCCCACCCAATGCCTTGGTTCAAGCGCGAGCACGAACCCAAGAGAGTCGTTACCGAAGGCCTCTGGATCAAGTGCGATTCGTGTTCGGCTCCCATCTGGAAAAAGGATCTCGAAGCGCAGGGGATGGTTTGCGAGGGTTGCGGGTTCCATTTCAAGATCGGTGCGCGCGACCGGCTCGGAATGCTGTTCGATGACGGGAGATGGGACGACATCGCCGGAAACCTCCGTTCAACGAACGCCCTGCAATTCAATGACCGCAAGCCGTACCAGGACCGGCTGGATCAGGCCAAGCAGACCACCGGCCTGAACGACGCCGTCATTTGCGGCGCCGGCAGGCTCGAGGGCCACGACGTGCTGGTGTGCGCGATGGAATACAGCTTCATCGGCGGCAGCATGGGCGCGGTTGTGGGGGAGAAGCTCACGCGAACCGCGGAGCTGGCCGCCCGCGACCGCAAGCCGCTGGTCATCGTGTCCGCCTCCGGCGGCGCGCGCATGATGGAGGGTGTGGTGAGCTTGGTCCAGATGGCCAAGGTGTCTGCCGCGCTCAAGCATCTCGCGCGGGTCCGCGTGCCGTACATCAGCGTTCTGACCGACCCCACGACCGGCGGGGTCACCGCGAGCTTCGCGATGCTGGGAGACCTGAACATCGCCGAGCCGGGCGCTCTGATCGGCTTCGCCGGGCCGCGCGTGATCGAGCAGACCATCCGCCAGAAGCTCCCCAAGGGGTTCCAGAGGGCTGAGTTCCTGCTGAAGCACGGGATGCTCGACGCGGTGGTGCCGCGGCGGCGGCTGAAGAAGTACATCGGGAGCGCCTTGGATTTCTTCCGCGACCAGGCCGGCTAGGGGCGGATGGAGTCGGCGCACCCGTCGGTCCGGTACCTCTTCTCCCTGCTGGGCTCGGTTCGCAAGGAGAGCTTCGGCCTGCACCGCATGGAGCGGCTCATGGCCGAGCTGGGCCACCCCGAGCGGGCCCCCGGAATTGTCCACATCGCTGGCACCAACGGCAAGGGATCCGCCGCCGCCATGATCGAGAGCGGCCTTCGTGCGGCGGGCCGCTCGACTGGGCTGTACACGTCGCCGCACCTCTCGCGCATCAACGAGCGCTTCCTGCTGGACGGACGCCCGGTATCGGACGAGGCGCTCGGCCGCGCCGTCGAGCCCGTGCGGAGGGCGAACGAGCGCATCGTGGCCCAGCACGGCCGCGGGGCGCACCCGACCTTCTTCGAGGCGGTTACGGCGGTGGCGCTAGTGCTCTTCGAGCAGGCCGGCTGCCGGTCCCGCATCGTCGAGACGGGCTTGGGCGGTCGGCTCGACGCCAGCAACGTGGTGCGCCCCGAGCTCGTCGCGTTCACGCGCGTCGATCATGACCACGAACGGTATCTCGGCCGCGGCTTGCGACGTATCGCCGCCGAGAAGGGGGCGATCGTCAAGCCCGGCAGCCTGGCGGTCATCGGGCGCCAGGCCCCGGAGGCCCGCCGGGTGCTGCTGCGCTGCTGCCGCGCGGCAGTGGCGGACGTTCGGGACTGCGAGGCGGACTGGGAAGTCCGGGATGCAGCCAGCGAGGCTGGTCGCTGGCGCATCACTGTTGCCGGCCGCGACCGCTCGGTCGCTGCCAGGCTCGGCTTGGCGGGCCAGCACCAAGTCGAGAACGCTTTGGTGGCAGTCGCCGCCCTCGATGCGCTGGGCGTGCCGGCGGACAGCATTGCAGCCGGCCTGCGCCGGGTCCGCTGGCCCGGCAGGCTCGAATTCGCCAGCTCGGATCCGCGTGTCCTGCTGGACGCCGCTCACAACCCTGACGGGGCCCGCTCGCTAGCCGCATTCCTAGGGAGCGAAGCGCGCGGGAGGAGCGTCACGCTAGTCTACGGATCCTCGCGGGACAAGGCCGTGGACGAGATCGCCGGCTGGATCTTCCCGGCCGCGGACCGTGTCCTGCTGACTCGTTCGAAGGTGCGGCGGTCCGCAAGCCCCCGCGCCCTGCGCGCGACGGTCGGCCACCACCATCCGCGCGTGGAGACCGCGGCCGACGTAGAGCGAGCTCTCCTCTCGGCGCGAGCCGGAACGGACCCCAGGGGATGGATTGTGGTCGCGGGTTCCATATTTCTCGTCGGGGAGGCCCGCGACCTGCTCGGATAGAATCGGGTCTTGGGCGGGCTGCGGGAGACGTTGAGCCTTCTGCGCTCGGTGTTTTGGATGATCCCGATGCTCTTGGCGATCACCAGCGCCATGGGGCTCCTGTCGCTCGCTTGCTCGCTGGTGGACAGCCGGGGCGAGCGGCAGCATCGAGTCGCGCGAAGTTGGGGACGCATGCTGATGGCTGTGTTCCTCGTGGACGTGCGCGTCCGGGGCGCTGAGCGCTTGGATTCCGGGCAGCCCTACGTCTTCGCGTCGAACCACTTCAGCCTGATCGACACGCCTCTAATGTTCGGATTCATGCCCCGCTCGTTTCGGATCCTGGCCCGGTCGGGCTTGTGGAAAATCCCTTTCATCGGCTGGCACCTCGACCGGGCCGGCCACCTGCCGGTAGACCGGGCGAACGCGCGGCGCGCGGCGCGGAACATCTCCGACGCGGCCGGAAAGGTGCGGGCGGGCCGCTCCATCCTGGTTTTTCCGGAAGGCGGGCGTCGCCGTAGCGCGGCGGCCCGGCCCTTCAAGGCGGGCGCGGCCCACATAGCGATCCAAGCTGGCGTGCCGATCGTACCTATGGCCATCGCCGGGACCCGTCGCGTGCTCGCTCCCGGATCGTGGCATCTGAGGCCCGGCATCGTGGAGCTGCGCATCGGGGAGCCGATGCGGACCGACGGACCGGGCGGCATTGCCTCCCGACCGCTGACGGGCGCGCTGCGCGCCGAGATCGAGACCCTCGCCGCGGGCCCGCGCCCGGACGGCTCGGACGACTCCAGCGGGAGGACCGCATGAAGTACTGGCTAGGCATTGACGTGGGGACGGGCGGGTCGCGCGCGCTCTTGGTGCGGGCGGACGGCAGCGTCGCCCGCGGCGTCACCGTCGGGCACGAAGAAATCCGGATGCATCGGCCGCTATGGGCCGAGCAGAGGCCCGAGAACTGGTGGGATGCCGCTCGCGAGGCGATCCGCGGCGTGCTGGCCAAGGCCGGGGTCGCCGGGGGCGACGTCGCCGGCATCGGTCTGTCCGGCCAGATGCACGGCCTGACGCTGCTGGACGCTAGCGACGAGGTCGTCCGTCCCGCGCTCATCTGGTGCGACCAGCGCAGCCAGGAGCAGGTCGACTGGATCAACGCGACCGCTGGCGAGGCCATGGTCCTGGAGCAGACCGCCAATCCCGTGCTGACCGGATTCACGGCCCCTAAGCTGCTCTGGGTTCGCGACCACGATCCGGCTAGCTACGCCCGGATCCGGAGGATGCTCCTGCCCAAGGATTACATCCGCTTCAGGCTGACCGGCGAGTACGTCAGCGAGGTGTCGGATGCCTCGGGCACCGCGCTCTTCAACGTCGCTAGGCGCCGCTGGGCGTGGCCGTTGATCGAGCGGCTCGGCATCGACGCGTCGATCCTGCCCGATGTGGTGGAGTCGCCGGCTGCCGCCGGACGCGTGACCGCCGCCCTCGCCGCCGAGACCGGGCTGATGGCTGGAACTCCGGTGGTGGGCGGAGGCGGCGACCAGGCCGCCAGCGCGGTCGGCAACGGGATCGTCGAGTCGGGTCTGGTGTCCTGTACGGTCGGCACCTCGGGAGTGGTTTTCTCCCATCTGGAAGAACCGGCCTACGACCCAGAAGGGAGAGTGCATACCTTCTGCCATGCCGTGCCCGGGAAATGGCACGTGATGGGAGTGACCCAAGGCGCCGGCCTCAGCCTGCAGTGGTTCCGCAACCAGCTGGCCTCCGGTCTCGAGCAGGAAGCTCGGGAACGCGACCTTGAAGTCTACGACCTGCTGACGGAGGAGGCGGCCGCCGTCCAGCCCGGCTCGGAGGGACTCTTCTGGCTCCCCTATCTCATGGGCGATCGCACCCCCCACTTGGACGCGTACGCCCGGGGCGGCTGGATCGGACTCACCGCGAAGCACACCAGGGCGCACTTGGTCCGGTCGATTCTCGAAGGCGTCTCCTACAGCTTGCGCGACTGCCTCGGTGTGATCGAATCGCTCGGGGCGGCCGTGAGCGCGGTGCGTGCCTCGGGCGGGGGAGCGAAGTCCCCCCTATGGCTGAGCATTCTCGCCGGCGTCTTCCAGAAGCCGATCGCGACGCTGCAAACGCAGGAAGGGTCGGCCTACGGGGCGGCGCTGCTGGCAATGGTCGGCACCGGCCAGTTCGCATCCGTGAAAGAGGCCTGCCGCAGTCTGATCGCGGAGCGCAACCGGCTCGAATCGGATCCGGGTCTGGTACGGACCTACGAACGTGCGTACGACCTGTTCCAGGAGATGTACCCGGCACTCAAGGGCGTTTTCCCGAGAATGTGAGCGCAGCCTCGAACGCCGAGCCGCGGAAACCGATCGCTCCCATCGCTCCCATCCTCTCGCCCGGCCCCTAGCGATGTCCGTCCGATTCCTTGGAGCCTCGTGCGGAAGTCTTCGCCTGCCCGAGCTGAGCCCTCCGTCCCGGCTTTGCACCGGGCGGCAGGCTGGCGTGTGCCATTGTGCGCCGGGCAAGACGTGGATGGGCTGGCCCTCCGCGCTGGGGGGCCGCCCGCATCTGACCGGCAAGGACACGCGCTTCGTCGTGCTGCCCGAGGGAGATGGCCTCAAGAACGCTGGGTCGCATCCGCTGGGTGCGAACCCGAGGTGCCGAGCTGGAGATCTGCACGCACCTGAATTTCGGTACACCCCGAGAGCGGCTGCAACGTCACAAACCGTCGCTCGCAGGCGAGCGGGTCAATCTGGCTCGACCTTGCGATAGTGATGCCGGAAGCGGGACCCGTCCGAGGCTGGAGCGTGCGGGACGCGCCTGTCGAGGACAACGTGCCGAGTGGCTGGATCGCCGTGTTGGGCGATAGACTCAGAAGTGATCCTAGGCTGGTGGCTAGCGCCAGTTGCACCGGGGTCCGCTCGACGAGTCGACCAACCGACCTTGAAGGGTCTAGCAATTCATGAATGGTCGCGGAGTTAGTCAAGCGGTCTTGGACGAAATCATCCGGCATGCGGTGAAGACTGTGCAGTCGGAGAGAATCATACTTCTTGGTTCCGCAGCCCGAGATGGACTGAGTTCCGCTCGGGACGTGGACTTACCGATCATCAAGGAGAGTAGGCATCCTCTGAGGCCTATGGCTCGCACCATGCAGGGGCCTGCATGGTGTCGGTGCAGCGGTAGACCCAATCGTCGTCTCACCACGCGACATGGAACGCTACAAGAATTGCCCAGCCTTAATCATCAATTTGGAGCTGACGGAGGGCCGGGTGGTATAGAGAGGGCCCCTGACCGATAGCCTCCCGATGATCCACGGAAGTGGATGACTCGGGAGAAGAGCAGTTTGGCAATGGAGGGGCTTATTTCGAAGATCTTTGTTTCTTGGCGCGGCAAGTCGCCGAGAAAGAGATAACGGCTGTATCTTTTCAGCGAGGAATTGGGATTCCGTGCGTACAAGATCTAGCGCATGTCGGATCGCTGTTCGAGACAACAGGGCTGAGGATTCCAGATGAGGTCATGCAGGCTGAGGATTTCACGACGTTCGCCATGGTCACGCGATACCCTCCATTAGTAGCACCAGAAAATGCACAAGAGCAGGAGCGGTCCGTTGAAATCGCCGAGGCGGTCATCCACTGGGCCGAGGAGCTGATCTGAAGCCCAAGCGGCACTGGTAGCCTGCCGAGGGCGGCTTCGTCGCGTGCTGATAACAATAGGCGCTCGCCGCTTGATCGGTCGCCCCAAGAGCGCTGCGGACCTCGGCTCCGTGGGAGAACCGGAGCATCAGGGGCCAACCGTTCCTTTTGAAGGCCATCGAAAGTGGCCTTGCCCATGGCCCGGAAGCGTGCTCGCACAGCGAGACGAAACCGCGAAGCGAACCACCGGCCGGAGTGCCTCTCTTCTGCATGCGTCACGAGTCGGGCCCGGCTGCGCATCCGCGAACCCGGTCTCAGCTCGAGACAGGCGGGCGTCGGGCGCTCGCGGGTTGAAATCGAGCTGCGGGGCTAGAAGGAGTAGAGCAGCGTCCCTGTAGCAACCGCCACCGCGCCCGGTTCGGAGAGCTCGTCCTCGCCTTCCGCCAAGTCGAGCCGCCGGTAGTACATGCCGTCCGGCCCACGGAAAATCTCGATCTCCGCCGGGCGCGGCAGGCGGTTCTGGATGAGCGCCTCGGAAAGCGGGTCCTCCACGCAGCGCTGCAGCGCTCGCCTGAGCGGCCGGGCGCCGTAGCTGCGGTCTCCGATGGTCTCCTCGAGCACGTACTGCGCGGCGTCCTCGGCGAGGCGGATCTGCAGGCCCTTGCTGATCAGGTTGCGGTTGATGTGGCCGACCAGCATTTGCACTATCTTGAGCAGGTCCTCGTCCGTCAGTGACCGGAAGATGATCGTCTCGTCGATCCGATTCAGGAACTCGGGATTGAACGTCCGCTTGACCTCGCTGCGGACTTCCTGCTCGGCCTTCGAGTCGGTGGAGTCCTTCGACCGGCCTTGGAAGCCCATCGGCGTCTTGAGCTGAAGATACCGCGCTCCGATGTTCGAGGTCATCACGATGATCGTGTTCTTGAAGTCCACCGTGTTGCCGATGCCGTCGGTCAGCTGCCCGTCCTCGAAGACCTGCAGCAGGATGCTGAACAGGTCGGGATGGGCCTTCTCGATCTCGTCGAGCAGGATGATCGAGTATGGTGCCCTCTTTACGCGTTCCGTGAGCTGGCCACCCTCCTCGTAGCCCACGTAGCCCGGCGGGGAGCCGATCAGCTTCGACACGGAATGCTTCTCCATGAATTCCGACATGTCGAAGCGGATCAGGGACTTCTCGGTGCCGAACAGGCATTCGGCGAGGGCGCGGGCCACCTCGGTCTTGCCGACACCCGTCGGCCCTAGGAATAGAAAGGATCCGGCCGGCCGGCCGACGGGCTTGAGGCCGGCGCGGGAGCGCCGGATGGCACGGGCCAGCGCGGAAATCGCGCTGTCCTGGCTGACGACCCTCTCGTGCAGCTCGTCCTCGATCCGCAGGAGCCGATCCATCTCCTCTTCCTTGATGGCGGTCATGGGCACGCCTGTCCACCGCGCCACGACCTCCTCGATGTCGTCCTTGCCTACGGTCGCCGTGACCGCCTGCTCAAGGTCCTCCTGCTTCTGGATCCGGTGCAGGTTCTCGCGCTCCTTGCGCTCCTCGTCCGAATAGAAGCGAGCCTTCTCGAACTCGTGGTTCGAGATCGCGGTCTCCATGCGATGCACGACGTATTTAATGCGCTTGTGGATCTCCGCGGTCTCGTCCGACATCTTCGTCTGCTGCAGCTTGACCCGGGCGCCGGCCTCGTCGAGCAGGTCGATCGCCTTGTCGGGCAGGAAACGGTCCGGGATGTATCGGATCGAGCTGTAGACGGCGGATTCCACCGCGTCGTCGGTGTACACCACGGCGTGGAACTTTTCGTAACGCTCCTTGATGCCGATCAGTACCTGCACTGCCTCCTCTTCCGAGGGCGGCTGGACCTTGACGGCTTGGAAGCGCCGCTCCAGGGACCGGTCTTTCTCGATGGACTTGCGGAACTCGCTGGGCGTGGTGGCCCCGACGCACTGGATCTCGCCCCGCGAGAGCGCGGGCTTGAGGATGTTCGCCGCGTCAAGCGAGCCCTCCGCCGATCCCGCCCCGACGATGGTGTGCAGCTCGTCGATGAAGATGATGGAATTGCGGTTCTCCATCAGCTCTCGCATGATCGTCTTGAGACGCTCCTCGAACTGGCCGCGGTACTTGGTGCCCGCGACGACGAGGGACAGGTCGAGCGAGAGAATCCGCTTCTCGGACAGGAACGGCAGCACGACGCCGCTCGAGATGCGCTGGGCGAGGCCCTCCACTATGGCCGTCTTGCCCACCCCGGGCTCTCCAATCAGCACCGGGTTGTTCTTGGTGCGCCGGCAGAGGATCTGCACGACCCGCTCCAGCTCGTTGTCGCGCCCGATCAGGGGCTCCAGCTTGCCGTCGGCGGCTTCCTGCGTCAGGTCGCGGCTGAACTCCGCGAGCATCGAGCCTTCCTTGGGCCGGCCCGAGGGCATCTTCTCGGACTGCACGCGGGCGAGTTCCTCGCGGATCGTCGACAGCCGCAGGCCGCGCTCGTGCAGGATCTCCGCAGCGAAGCAGCGCTCCTCCCGTAACAGGCCGAGCAGCAGGTGCTCTGTTCCGATGTGCTTGTGGGATAGGCGCTCGGCTTCCTCCGCTGCGTAGGCGAGGACGCGCTTGCACTCGTGGCTAAGCGGCAGGTCCACCGAGGTTGAGACCTTTTCGCGGACGGTAGTGTGCGTCTCGATCTGCTTGCGAATGGAGTCGACCGCTGCGTGTGAGCGCAGGAAGCGATTGGCCAGCGCCTTGTCCTCACGGATCAGGCCGAGGAGGAGGTGCTCGGTCTCGATGTACGGGCTGCCGAACTGGCTGGCCTCGTACCGGGCGAAGAAGATGACGCGCCGGGCCTTCTCCGTGTAGCGTTCGAACATGCGATCCAAACGCTCTGGCCGGCAGGCGGCGAGCACGGGCCGACAGGCGCTGGTCCCTTGCGGACCATCATACCAACATGGTTCCTCGCGCCTTGCGGCCTCCCGTGCCGTGGCCGTCGGTTCGGACGATGCGGTCCGACGCGATCACATCGCAGAGGTTCCCGCCTCCCAATGTGCCTTCCAGGTCGCTGCGAGGCCTGCGCCGCTCGCCGCCGGATCGCTCCATCGCTGCCGATCAGTGGAACTGCTATCGCTACGGGCTTCGCGACAACGCCGGTCCAGGCTGCGAGCGGGCGATGTCTCGGCGAATTGCGGAGACGCTCAGACCGCAGGCCAGCAAGCCCCTCGCCGAGGAGCAGCAGTCCTCCCGCAGGAGGCCAAGCAGGTGCATGGTGCCGATGAACTTGGTCGACAGGCGCAAGGCTTCCGTGCGAGCCTGCGCTAGAACGCTCTTGCCTTCTCGGCGGAATGGCGGAACATGCGACGCCTGCGCAGGCTTCCGAAGCGCTGCGCCCGCCTCAATCCAATCGCGGACCGACTCTCCACGTATGGATCCCCGCGCTCGTTGACGAGTTCACTTGCCCGCTAGGAGCTCCCGCATCGTGAACAGCGCGTCGAGGGGGCAGCCGGCCGCCTCGATCACGGCGCGCGCGCCCTGTTCCCGATCCACCATGCAGATGGCCCCGAGAACGACCATGCCCGCGGACCGGGCTCGATTGATCGCCATTGCGGTCGACCCTCCCGTGGTGCATACATCGTCCAGAACCACGCAGCGCACCCCGTCCGTTTGCGGCAGGCCTTCGATCGTGCGTTTCCGTCCGTGCCCCTTCTCGGTCTTGCGCACAACGAACGCGTCGACGGGAGTGGATGTTCCTTGGGATGCAAAGCAGACAGCGCAGGCGACCGGGTCCGCTCCCATGGTCAGACCGCCTACGGCCTGAGGCCGCCAGCCGCGCTCGGCGAAGCGTTTCAGCATCAGCCTGCCGACCAGCGGCATCGCCTCGCCTCGCAGGGTGGTCAGCCGGCAGTCGACGTAGACTTCGCTCCGAGCGCCGGAAGCGAGTACAAAGTCACCGCGCTTGATCGAATGCGTCCGGAGGATTCGCTTCAGTCGCTCGCGGTCGCTCGCGCCGGTCATCCGATCCATCGGTTATGGTCGCAACAGAACGGTCGACCGCCTCAGAAGCGTCGGACCTGTTCGACGTAGCCGTCGAAATTGCGACGGACTTCGCCGAGCGAGTCCCCGCCGAACTTTTCCAAGAACGCTGTTGCTACGGTCAGGGCCACCATGGCCTCGCCGATCACGCCGGCGGCAGGTACCACAGCTACGTCCGAGCGCTCGTAGGCGGCGCTGGCCGGTTCGCGCGACGTCAGGTCGACCGATTCGAGCGGTCGGCGAAGTGTCGAGATTGGCTTCAGGTAGCCGCGCACGACAATGTCCTGCCCGTTGGTGATTCCCCCCTCGAGCCCGCCGGCCTTGTTCGAGCCTCGGTAGAACCTGCGCTTGGTCTTGTCGTAGTGGATGGTGTCTTGTACCCTGGACCCGGGCGAGGCGGCTTGGATCGCTGCCGAGCCTACCTCCACCCCCTTGACGGCCTGCATCGAGACGATCGCTTGCGCCAGTCGACCGTCGAGCTTCGAATCCCAGCTCGTGTGCGACCCAAGGCCGGGCGGCGCGCCCCGCACGATGACCTCAAACACGCCGCCGCTGGTATCTCCGGTGGCATAGGCCTTGTCGACTACGGCTTTCATGCGCTGCTCGGTCTCGGGGTCCACGCAATTCAGAAGCACTTCGTTCTTCGAGGCCAGCGCCTCGAGCTCGTCCCAGGCGGCCGCTCGCTCGAGCTCGACGTCGCCTACGGCGACAACGTGGCTCAGAACGGCGATTCCGAATTCCCCTAGGAGGATCTTCGCGAAGCCGCCGATCGCCACGCGACCGGCCGTCTCTCTCGCGCTGGCGCGCTCGAGGATGTAACGCGCCTCGGGGTAGTTGTACTTGATGCTGCCCGCTAGGTCGGCGTGTCCCGGCCTAGGGCGATACACCGGCTTGGCGTGCTCGCCGGACTTCTCGTAGTCTTCGACCGGCAGCGTTTGGGTCCAGTTCTTCCAGTCGCGGTTGCGCAGCAGCACCGCGATCGGCGAGCCGATCGTCTTGCCGTGACGGACACCCGAGACGATGTGAACCTTGTCGCTCTCGATCTTCATCCGCCCGCCGCGACCGTAGCCTTGCTGGCGGCGCCACAGGTCGCGGTTGATACGGCCAAGATCCACGGGCACGCCCGCAGGCATGCCCGAAAGGGTTGCGACGAGCGTCTCGCCGTGAGACTCGCCCGCTGTGACGAAACGCAGCATCCCTGAGGGCGGGGAAGGGAGACTCCATATTATAGACGCTAGGGAATGCGGCGCTTGGTGGGCATACACGCGGTCGCCGCCGCCCTGCGCTCGGCGCCGGAGACTCGGGCCCCCTTGGACCGGCTCGTCGTGAGCAAGGGGGCCCGGAACCCTCGACTGCAGCCCCTGGTCGAGGAGTGCCGGCAGCTTGGGATCCCGGTTCGGTTCGAACCGCGGTCGGCTGTCCGGCGCCTAGCTGGCGCCGATGCGCATCAGGACGTCGTAGCACTGTCTGCTTCTGCGCAGTACGAGACGCTGGACAGCCTCTTCGAGTGCGCCGGAGCGCAGTCTACGGTCGTCGTACTCGACTCAGTGCAAGATCCGCGCAACCTCGGCGCCATCATCCGCACGGCGGACGGGGCCGGCGCGGCTGCGGCAGTCATTCCGGAGAGGCGGTCGGCCCAGTTGAGCGCGGCTGCTGCGAAGGCCGCCGCCGGGGCGCTGGAAGCGCTTCCGGTCGTACGGGTCAAGAACATCGGCCGGGCCATGGAGCAGCTGAAGGAGGCTGATTTCTGGCTCTACGGCTTCGACGCTCAAGCGGAGGGAGCCTACGACGAGGTGGAATACGCGGACCGCTGCGCCTTGGTGCTGGGAGGCGAGCGCAGCGGGCTGCGAGAGAAGGTGGCGCAGCGCTGCGATTTCCTGCTGCGGATCCCTCTTGCGGGCACGGTCTCGTCGCTGAACGTCTCGGTGGCGGCAGGCGTCGCTCTGTTCGAGATATGTCGCCAGCGCCGGGAGTCGCGCTAGGAGCATAGGCCGCCGTCGACCTTGGCCGGACGAGATGCGGTAGGATCTATTGAGAAGTCGGCTCTAGGTGGTCCTGCAGGCGCAGGTGCAGTCTAGGGAATCCCGAGTTGCTGAGGTTGAGGTCATGACAATCGCGGAAACCTTCCTTGCGGAGTTTGAAGCTGAGATGCGCCAGACTCGCCGAATGCTCGAGCGGGTGCCGAACGAGGCAATGGACTTTCAGCCCCACCCGAAATCCATGACCATGGCCCGGCTGGCTGGACACGTGGCGGAAATGGTCCAGTGGGGCACGAACACCGTTCAGACGGACGAGCTAGAGCTCCGGCCTCCCGGCAGTCCACCCTACCAGCCCTACGCGCCGGCGCGTCGCGAGGAGACTCTAGCATTCTTCGACACTGCCCTGACCGAGTCGGTGGCTGCCATTCGCAAGGCAGACGACGTCGCTATGCAGACGGACTGGACCCTTCGCATGCAGGGCCAGGAGATATTTACGATGCCGCGAATCAGCGTGCTCAGAACGATGGTCCTCAGCCACGTCATCCACCATCGCGCCCAGCTGAGCGTGTACCTGAGATTGAATGACGTTCCCGTTCCGGGGATGTACGGTCCTTCAGCCGACGAGAGCTAGCGAGTCGCTTGTACCTAGGCCCAGGGGAGTGTCGCAGTCCCTCTTTCCGACAACGCTTGGGAGCCTGTGCCCTGCAACTCCTAGCCCCGACCAGGGTCGTCGGGCACGGGGCTAACCTAGCGAGATTTTGGTGTCTGCGATAGCCGTTGGTCCGGAGACGTCCAAGTCCCGGTTCGGGTGTCTGGCTTCCCGCTCCGAATCCCAGCTCGTGGACGGGCTGGGGCCCGGCACCGCACGCCGCACGACCACCCATGAGGCTCCACCGCTGGAATTCATTCGCGAAAATCGCATTGGCGACCAGGGCCCCTAGGCGCCGATCCTTCGCGGAGTCAATGTAGTTCGGAACTAGCTTGTACCGGGTGGCCGGCGGCTTGAGCCGCTCCTTGGTGACCGGCCGATCAAGTTCGATCCTGCCCTCGGCGACGACGTTGCTCAGGATCGCGACTCCAAGAACCCTGACCAAGACCTTCGCCAAGCCGACCGACGCTAGGCGCGCCGCGGAATCACGCTTCGTGGTGTGCTCGAGGACCTAGGGCAATTTGGGTAGCGGTGCGTGATGTTCCCCGCGAGACCGACCAGTCCAGGCCAGGTATACGCGCCTGCCTCGCCTGCCTCTCTGACTTCCCGTATCTCCGTGACCAGCAGCGTCCGGGCGCGGTCCTTCCAGTCGGGACTCCGTAGCGGCTCCGTGGTTGGCACGCCCATCGCGTTGCCGCGGCGAATACCCGAAACGACGTCAACCTTGTCGCTCTCGATCGTCATGCGCCAGTCGCGACCGTAGTCTTGCTGGCGGTGCCACAGGCTCCCGTTGATTCGATGAGGGTCGACGGGCACGCCCGCTGGAATGCCCGACGGGGTCGCGACTAGCGTCTCGCCCTGAGATTCTCCCGCTGTGACGCAGCGCAGCATCCCTAGGGGCAGCGAAACGGAGACTCCATCCGAGGGGCGTGTCGGAGCATGGCAATCGGTATGCATTCGCGCTGTCGCCGGCACCCTGTGCTTGACCGGGGAGATGTGGGTCCCCTTGAACCGTTACGTCGTGAGCAAGGCTGCCGGAATCCCTTGACGGCAGCCCCGATTTCGAGGAGTGCCGCCAGCTTGGAATCCCGGTTCAGTTTGAGCCGCTTGCGGCTATACGGCGCTTGGCTGGAATCGACTCGCTTCGGGACGTCGTGGTCCTAGTAGCCACAGATAGTCGACCGTCAAGGTTTCTTCGTGCATACGATCAGCTGGATCGGTATTTCTTGTTTGCCAACTCGAGCGAGGTCATGCGCCAGAGAAGAGGGGCCATTAGTTCGATTGGCGACTAGATGAGCGTGCCTCGCCCCCGATGTGAAAGGTGATGCTCGTGGGCGTGCCGTTCTTGTCCAAATGGAAGGCGAGCGTTGCTGCCGTCCATCGAAGGGAGAACTCCTCGTGGGAGTGGGGCAGGAGTTCGAGTGGTGGCAAGAGGCCGAAAGCGACGTAGAGGGAGCTTCCCTCTCGGGTGACCAGTACGGGTTGGGTGGCCTCGCTCCCGTACTTGCCTACGTATCGCTCCAAGACTGGCTGGGTCAGCGTGATGATTGGCTTTGTCTGGTGGCTGTGCGGTCCGGGGCGAGGCTCTTCGGCGAGCTCGCGGAGCCAAATGTTCCGGTACAGCACGGGGTTTCCGTGGTCCTGCAGTGAAATCGGGAGGCGGTCGGGATGAGACTGGTAGGGCAGGTGCTGGAGCCAGGATGTCGGCCCCCAGACCTGGGAGTTGTCTTGGACGAGGACGCCATTGTGGAAGACGGTGATCCGTGCGGGTTGCATCACTGAGCCGTCCGGGCGAAAGCGAGGCCGTCGGAAGACGATGTCGTAGGCTTGCCACTCGCCCGCTGGCCTACTCGCGTTGACTAAGGGGGGATACTGGCCGTACACCGCCGCAGCCTGCCCGTCGGTGTAGGTGACGTTCTCGTAGGAGTCGAGCACTTGCACCTCGTACTTCCCCATGAGGAACACACCGCTGTTGCCGCGCCCCTGCCCCTTCCCGCGAGCTGGCGTGGGCGCTGCCCATTCGATGTGGAGCTGAATGTCGCCGTAGCCGGCGCGAGTGACGACGGGGCCGCTTCCGGGGACTGAGGCTAGGCTGCCGTCCTTGATCGTCCACTTGGCATCCGTGCCATCGGCCGCTCTCCACATGGACAGGTCGCTACCGTCAAATAGGACGACAGCATCCGACGGAGGGGGGACGGGGAGAGACATGTGGGACGTGACGCTCTTCGGCGCCGGTCGCGTCATGTCGTGGATCTTCCATCGCAAGGGCGATTGCGCCGTCGCCGACATGGCCGTCATGAGCGTGGCTAACGCCACTGCTACGAGGAGTGATCTCTTCGCCTTCATCGATTCCGCCCTTCTTGATGAGATTCTAACCGTTTCTACGCAGGTGACGCCGACGGTCTCGAGACTCGCTCAGGGTCATGAGATCGCACGGGTGATCAGATGGGCCGGTCGCGGTGTGCAATCGGACTTTTAGGTTGGCAGGAGCGCCGCCGTTGGCCAACTCCTCCGATGTCGTCGGAGTCACTCTACGAAGAGGAACTCGTTGCTCGCCAGCATCGCTCGCAGCAACCCGGCGCGCTTCTCTGTCTCCGTCCCCGACGCATCCTCGAAGTATGCTCGCGCCCTATCGGTCTCGCCGGGCCGAGGATTCCTTCCGAACACGGTTCGCACCGACCGCTCGAAGAATTCGTCAACTCTCGCTCCCCCTACGCTCCAGCGCTCGGCCATGGCCCGAGCCTGCTGGTGGATGAACGCCGAGTTCATTAGGAAAAGGGCCTGAAGCGTCGTCGTCGTCGACTTGCGCTCGCTCATCGGCAGGTTTCCGTCGGGCCCGTCGAACAGATCCAGGTAGGGGTGCTTCTGGATGCGTGGCTGCATGATGTAGACGGACCGCCGCTTCGTCGGGAAGAATTCCGAGAACGGCTCGTGCTGACGGTAGAAGTAGGTCTGCCTGTGCGGGAAAGGGTGCCGTGCGCCCCGGCCGAAGTCCAGATCACCGCTGAACCACAGGATCGAGTCGCGAATCTGCTCCGCGTCCAGCCGTCGCCGGTTGTATCGCCAGACCAGTGTGTTCTGGGGATCCTTCTCGTAGTTGGCGTCGATGTCGAGGCTGGCCTGCCGGTAGGTGCTCGATTGCATGATCAAGCGGTGCAACGCCTTGACCGACCAGCCGCTGTCGATGAAGTACCGAGCGAGGTAGTCCAGTAGCTCCGAATGCGTCGGGGGCGAGCCTCTCACGCCGAAATCGCTCGTCGTACGCACCAGTCCGCTGCCGAAGTGGTAGTGCCAGATCCGGTTCGCCATCACCCGCGCCGTGAGCGGGTTGCCTGGGTCCGCGATCCAATCCGCCAGCAGACGGCGGCCGCTACCCTCGGAATCGTCAGGCACCTTCGCGCCGCCGAGAATCTGCAGGAACCCTCGCTTGACGATCGGGCCCGGATCCTTCGGATCCCCCGCGCGGTGGATCGGAGAGTCTCTTGCCTGGCCGTCCCGGACGGCATATGCCGTCTCGAGCGGCGGCTCGGTGCGGGCGAACACGGCGCGCTCCGCCCGCAGCGCCTCCAATTCCGCCCACACCACCTCCCGCGAGCGGCCCGGCGTGGTGATCAGCTTGTTCTGGAAGGACTGGTACTCGCGAAACTTCTCGCGCTCCTTGTCGTTCCAATAGGTAAGCCGCTCCGAGTACGAGGCCTTGATCTCCCTGGCCCTCTCGTCGCCAGCCCGGTAGACGAAGTTGCTGCGGTAGGGCAAGTGCTCGGCCCCCGGATGCGGGAACACCGAGCTGTCGAGGATCCCGTACAGGCCGTAGTAATCGGCTGTCGGAATCGGATCGAACTTGTGGTCGTGGCAGCGGGCGCACTGGATGCTGAGGCCGAGGAATGTCTTGCCGAGGTTGTCGATGGTGTCCTCGAGCGTGATGTGGCGCAGCCGGTGCGGGCTGACCCCGATGCGTCGCGAGATCGCGAGGTAGCCCGTGGCGACGGTCCGGTTCCAGCGCTCCGCTTCGCTGTCCGACTCGAGCAGGTCCCCGGCAATCTGCTCGCGGATGAATTGGTCGTACGGCTTGTCGTGCTGGAACGAGTCGATCACGTAGTTGCGATACTTGTAGGCTTCCGGCACGGGGAAGTCGCCCGAGTCGCCGGCCGTGTCGGCGTAGCGCACGAGGTCGAGCCAGTGCCGGCCCCACCGCTCGCCGTAGCGCGGCGAGTCGAGCAGCCGCTCGAGCAGCTCATCGAACGCATCGGGCGACTCGCTCGCTAGGAACGCGTCCCTTTCCTCGGGCGTCGGGGGCAGGCCCGTCAGGTCGTAGGCGGCCCGTCGGATCAGGGTGCGCTTGTCCGCTCGCGGCGACGGCGCCAGTCCCCTGTGTTGAAGACTGGCCAGAATGAACCGGTCGATCGCGTTGCCCGATGGGGCCGTCCCCTCGGGCGCGGGCACCGGGCCGGCCTGCAAGGGCTGGAACGCCCAGTGTGCCCGATGCTCCTCGCCGATAAGGTACTCCTTGGCTCCCGGCGCGGGCCTCTCCGCCCATGCGGCTCCGTCCGCCACCCACCGGGCGAGGTCGTCGATTTCGTTCTGCGGCAGGGGCTCCGTCGGAGGCATCTTCAAGGCTTGTTCCCGCCGCACCGCCTGCAGGATCAGGCTCTCGTCGGGATTCCCCGCTACGAGGGCCGGTCCGGATTTTCCGCCCTTCAGCAGGGCTTTCCGCGAATCCATGCGCAGGCCGCCCTGCGGTTCGGAAGCGTGGCATCCGAGACACTTCGATTCGAGCACCGGTCGCACCCGGGCCTCGAAGAACTCTCGCGGCGACATCGGCCAAGGTGCTCCGATAGAGATCCACTGCTTCAGCGACTCGATCTGGTGGTCCTCGAGCCGCTTGCCCGCCGGGGGCATCGCCATCCGGCCCTTGATGCCTTGGATCGCGTGGAGCAGGATGCTCTCGTCGGGCTGGCCGGGCTTGATGGCTGCCCCCGACCTTCCGCCCCTCATCAGGCCGGCTCGCGAGTCGACCCGCAGGCCTGCCGTGGCGTTCTCGGCGTGACAGCCGAAACAGCGACCCGCCAGCACGGGTCGCACGCGGGATTCGAAGAACTCGGCCTCCTTCGGCACCGCTCCCAGCGGCGCGAGGCCGAGGGCGAGGATCAGGGCCGTGCGCAGCACGGCACCATTCTACTCGCCGTGCCCGCCAGCTGCGGCTGCCGTCGCTCGGGCTGTCTCGCCAATCGGGGCGCAGCAGGCCGGCCGCCGGGGAAGACGCCGGGCGGTGTAGCGCCAGGCGGGAGAGTCTCGACACTCCAATGTTTCACGTGAAACATTGGGCCTGCCGCCCGGTCGGCACCAGCCGGGGCCACGGCACGGAAGGGCGGTTGCCCCGGAGTACAGGCAGGACACGCTCGCGCTTCCCTCCGGGTGCCCCGCACGGTCGGCCGATGTGCCGATGTATAGTCGAGTCCGATGACCGACGTGCCGCAGGCGAGCCGCCGCCAGTTCGCCAAGAGTTCCGCCGCTTCCCTGCTGGCGGCATCGCCCGCTCTGTGGGGCTGCGGCGATGACGGCGACACGACAGCTCCCGCGCCGGTCTCCGATTTCGATCACGCGGCATACACCCTGAAGGGCCGGGAGCGAGTCTTCTCGCCTCCGACCTGGGGGCCTGCCACCCGCAAGCAGTGGAACGGCAGGAACGTCATCGTCCTGATGCTGGACAGCTTTCGCTGGGACCATCTCGGGGCCTTCGGCAGCTCCAGGGTGCCCACCCCGAATCTCGACAGGTTCGCCGCCGAGTCCACCTTCTTCTCGCACTCCTACCCGGAGGGCCTGCCGACGGTGCCGGTCCGCACCAGCCTGCTGACGGGCAGGTTCACCTATCCGTTCCGGCGCTGGCAGGTGCTGTACCCGGAGGACCATCCCCTGCTGCCCGAGATCCTCTGGAGCGAGGGCTTCCGCACGTCCCTGGTCAGCGACACCTACCACCTCCACAAGCCTTCGTACGGCTTCTCCCGGGGCTTCGACGACGTCAAGTGGATTCGCGGCCAGGAGCAGGACCCCTACGTGCGCGATCCCGCGATCGTCTCCGCCGTCGACGTCGCCCCGTTCTTCAAGCCGCGAGGAGTCCGGCCGGACGAGGCAAGGGAAACGCGGACCTACCTAGCCAACCGCCACGCGTGGAAGGCCGACGAGGACCACTTCACCCCCCGGGTCCTGCAGGCGGGTCTCGATTGGCTTGCAGCACAGCCCCGCAAGGAGAACCTGTTCCTCTGGATCGACAGCTTCTGCCCGCACGAGCCTTGGGACCCGCCGGAGAGCTATCTCAAGCTCGTCGATCCCGACTTCGCGAGCTGGGCCGTGCGCAACATCTGCCCGGTACCCGGCGACACGATGGGCTACCTGGACCAGACGGAATTGCGCCAGGTGCTCTCGCTCTACGGCGCGGTCGTCCGCTTCGTGGACGCTTGGGTCGGTCACTTCCTGGACGAGGTCAGGCGGATGGGCATGTACGATGACACGCTGCTTGTCGTAATGACCGATCACGGCGAGCCCTTCGGCGACCACGGCATCGTCCGCAAGGCCCGCGCGTGGGGATACGAGGAGCTGGCGCGCACGCTCCTGATGATCCGGGACCCGTCCGGCGACGGCGTTGCGAGGGTCGACTCCTACACTCAGCAAACGGACGTGACGGCCACGATTCTCGACTGGCTCGGCATCGACCGGCCGTCCCATATGACGTCCCGGAGCCTGATGCCGCTGATTCGCGGGCAGGAGGAGCGCATCCGCGACGCAGCCGTGTGCTGCCACTACAACCAGAGCGTCTCCATCCGGCACGACGAGTGGAGCTACCACTGGTTCGTTGAGAACTCCGGGGCACGCGAGCGGGAGTTCAGTGCTATCACGAAGGAGGGCCCGGAGCTCTACGACCTGCGCGCGGATCCGACCGAGCAGAGCAATCTCGCGGAGCGCGAGCCCGACAGAGTGGCGGACATGGACCGCAGGATGCGGGACTTTACCCGGCGGCTCGTGGAGGGCGCGGCGGCCTAGCCGCTCGTCGACGGCCACCTAACCCGCTATAGCGAAGGCCCGGCCTCTGCCCCGGCCCGCTCGCGACGCTAGGAAACCGAGTCTTCGCTATACTTCGTCTATCCCTAGCGGAGCGGCCCGGTTGCTGAGGAGAATCAAGGAGCCCGGCCCCGATACTTCCCTTGAGGCCGGGGGCTGGCCGGAGCTGGACGTTGAGCTGCTCGGCGCGAAACTAGGCAGGCTGGGGTCCCCGGATCCGTCTGCCGAGACGAAGATCGTGCGCGCGGCGCTCAAGGAATCGGCCGAGCTCCATCTCCACGACTTGGAAGACTACTGCTCGCGCCAGCGTTCGGCGTACCTTGACCGGATGAAGGTGCGCGACGTGCGGCCCGAAATCGAAGGGGGCCTCGCGGAATCGCTGAACGAGCTCGCGAGCCTCAAGGAGCAGGACGGCGCCGAGCTCGCCGCTTTGCGCAGGGAATGCACCGCGCGGCTAGGGGACTACGAGCGCTACCGCAAGGAAAACGACATCGGCCACGAGCCTCACTACCCGGAGAGCAAGCTGCGCCACGCGCTGATCGCGGTGCTCGCGGCGATCGCCGAGACCGCGCTCAACGGGAGCCTGCTCGCGATCGGTGCCCAAGGAGGGCTGCTGCAGGGCTGGAGCGTTGCCGCGGGGATCGCGCTGATCAACGTCGGCGGCGCCTTCTGCGTGGGCAACGCGGCGCGCCTGGTCAACGCCCGCTCTTGGTCCTCCAAGAGCCTCGGGTTCGCCAGCATCTTCTTCGGTGCCGTGATCCTTGTCCTGTTCAATCTGCTGGTGGCGCACTACCGCGAGGCGCTCCTGTCCAGCGAAGGCTACAACCAGGTGATGGATGCGGGGCGGCGCGCTTGGGACGCCTTCTCCGCCGACTACTTCGGAGTGTCCGACTTCATGTCGTGGATGCTCTTCGGAATGGGAATGATGTCGGCCGGCCTCGGGGCGTGGAAGGGCTACACCAGCGAGGACCCCTACCCGGGGTACAGCCGGCGAGCCAGGGCCCTCGCCAAGTCCCAGGAGGAGTACCAGGGACAGTACGAGGATGCCGTGGAGGCGGTGACCGAGCTGCAGAACGACGGCATTCGCGGAATCGACGCGTACGTGAGCCAGTACAGGACGGCCTTGTCGAACGCCGAGACGATGCTGAGCCGCTTGCGCGAACTGGACGCCAAGCATCGCAGCGAGCGCCGGAAGGCTCATTCCAAGATCGAATACGTCCAGGCGGTGCATTGCCCGGAAGAGGAACCGGTAGTCGTCCCCGAGGCGCCGGCGGCGGACGCGCCGCCGGTTGAGGAACACTTGGATCCGGAGGTCGTTGCCGAATTCGCCCGGGTGAGCCGGGACAAGCTCGCCCAGCAGTGCGGAGAGGTCCTGGCTGCCTACAAGGGGTCGCAGCGGGGTCTCTGACCCGGGAGGGAAGCGGCGTGGCGCGATCAAGGCGGAGAAGGCGGTCTCGCCGGTCCGGGGGGGAGCGGACCTCGACTTGGGTGATGGCGGGCTGCGTGCTGCTCTGCGCGGCCTTTTTCGGCTACATTTACTTGACAAGTCCGCAGGTCGTTCCGTTCGACGAAGCGACCCTCTGCCCGCAGAACACCCGCTACATCCCTCACCTCGAGGTGCTGCTGTTCGAGCGCAACCGGCGCGTCGACTACGTGACGAAGCAATTCGTCCCGGAATCGCCCAACACGATTCGGCAGGTCCGCAGGGAGATCGAAAGGACCTTGGGCACGCTGCCGAAGAGTGCCTTGATCGAGATCTACGAAGTCAACTACGACACGGGCGCGCGATTCGAGCCCGTGGCGAGGTTCTGCAATCCCGGCGACGGCTCGGGCGTGAGCTCCCTGACGGGCAACCCGCGCCTCGCGGAGCAGCGGTACCGGGAACTGTTCCTCAATCCGTTCCGCCAGATCGTCGAGGACCTGTCGGGCTGGAGTCCCGACTACCGCTACAGCTTGGTGGACTCGCTCGGCGGGGTGGCGCGGCTGGTTCTCGGCAACCCCGAATTCGAGCACGCCTCGAAGTCGCTGACGGTTCTGTCCGACTTCGTCGTGCCGCAAAACTTCGCGACTCCCGGGCGAGTCCCGGTCTCGTTCGGCGACCTGGGCCCGTCGATGCGCCTCGGGGAGTTCGAGGACTTCGCCGACTCCGGGGGGATGCGATTCGACTTCCGCGGCTCCGCGGTGCGGCTGCTCCTGAATCGCATGGAGTACGCCCTGATCCCCGACATACAGGGACCGGAGCACACCCAGTGGTGGGAGGAGTTCTTCGACTCGCAGAACGCGACCGTGGAAGAGGTGGTTCCTGTTGGCGAGTGGTAGGGATGCCGGGCGCGACCCAGCGAAGGAGCACACGCTGGTTTTCCTCGTGATCGTCGGCGTGGCGTTCGCGCTTTCGATGATCGTCGGCCTGATCGAAATCGACAACATCCTCGTCCGGCTGTTCTTGGTTCCCGTCCTGCTGACTGCCGTGATGTTCGGGTATCGCGGATATTGCCTAGACACGCTGAGGCTGTCGATGGAGGAGACCGGCGAGAGCCTCTACTACATGGGTTTCCTGTTCACCACGACCTCGCTGGCAGCCGGTCTCACCGTGATCGGCCTCGAATTGCAGGGGGAGGACGCGCCGTCCGTCTCGAACGTCGTGATTTCGTTCCTGCCGGCCTTCGGCACGGCTCTCTGGACGACGATCGTCGGACTTTGCTTGCGCGTCGTCATGTCGCAGGGCGCGGTCGTCGACATCGACTCGACCTACGAGGACGTGCGCGACCAGCTCCACCAAGCCGCCGCGAAGCTACGGGAGCAGGCGAACCTGACTACGGACCACCTCGCAGGGCTGCTAGACGTCGTCAGGCAAAAGGCAGGCGAACTCGAACACGGCTTCGTGAGCTACAGCGAGTCGCTCGAGAGGACGTTCGGGAGCGCGGGCATCCAGAGTGCCGCGACCGAGCTCAAGGTCGCGGCGCAGTCCCTGCAGGCCTTCGTCGAGACGCTGCCGGGACTGGTGGCGGACGACGAAGATCGGTTCAGGCAGGCGATCGAGAGCCTCGAGCGGGTCGCGACGAAGATCGAGCAGACCGCCACGGCCCAAGCGGACGCGACGCGAGCCCAGGGGCTGGCGTCGCAGAGCGTCTCGCAGGCTCTCTCGAGATTCTCGACTCCGTCCCTGAGACAGGATGCCGAACGCGCCGGCGGAAGGCTCTTCAGGGGCGTCTCTTGGGTCTTGGCGTCGTTGGCGCTGGCGGCCTCCGCGATGGTCGCGCTCTGGCTGGCGGTTGCCCTGTTCACATTTCTGTTCTGATGGCTCAGCCGGTCTCGGCGGACAGGAATCGGCCGTGCCGGGCCTCCGAGCGCGGCGACTGAATCGGGAGGAATAGGCCGCCATGGGCTTCGACAGGCATCCCAGCTCCTACGCAGTCACGGTGAAGAGGGTCCAGCGCAACGCCCAGGCGTTCGGTGCCAGCGCCCTCGAGATCATGCTGGTCGTGACCTTCCTGATCTTGCTCCTCCTCTTGGCCTATGTCAGCAGCGTCATGCCGTCCCAGGCGGCACCGCCCCCGGAAGACGAGACCCCGCCGGAATCGCAATCGCCCGTCAAGCCGAACCCCACGCCGCAAGACATGGCGAGCCTGCAACGGCAGCTCGACTCGGCGCTTGCCAAGGTATCGGACCAGGACCGGGTGATCGAGGGCTTGGAAGACCAGATCGAGGACGCGCTGGGTGGCGAAGATCCTCCCGACGGTCACCAGTGGCCGCCGATCATTCGTCTCGACGAAGCCGACGGGTACTCCTTCGAGACGAATTCGAGCGAGGTCAGGTTGGATTTCGAGAATTTGCTCCATGCGCAGGTCGTTCCCGAGATTGTCAAGATCGGCGCTCGCTTCGGAACGTACACCGTTGAGATCGTCGGCCACACCGATGAGCGCCCCGTATTTTCCGCGAGCACCTTGGACGAGGAGCTGCTTCCGTTCCTTAACGGGGACCCAGATGCAGCGCTCGTCGCGGCCGACAACGCCGGGCTCGGGTTTGCGCGCGCGGCTGCGGTCGCGCAGATCCTTTCCGAATCGCAGGCGTTGAGGGAATTCCGTCTGATCCCTCTCTCGGGCGCGCAGATTGTTCTGCGAAACGGTACGATCTCAGACGGCTCGACCTCGGGGGACTTGCCCGGGCGTCGGCGCATCGAAATCCGCCTGCGCCGAAGCGACAATTCGACCTGATGTCGGTCCGACCCCGGAGCGGATAGCGGGCTGGCGCGCGGAAACCGCAGGCAATCGGTCGCCGCGCGGGCCCGCTTGGGCTCGGCCGGAAATCCCGGGAATTGCCTCGCCGGACTCTTGCAGGGCGGTAAGGTCAGCGCGGGGAGGTCCCGCAACGGAGAGTCCGAATCGGGTCGGCGCGATGGGCCGCTGCCTAGCGCGTCTCTCGGATGCCGGCGGTCAGTGTCTGGTCGTGATCGTCGGTTCGCGATTCAATGCTTGGGCGAGCCGGTCGATCTCGCTGCCCACGCGGCAGTCGAGGCCCTCCTCGAACAGCCTTCGGTCCAGCTCTCGGCGGACGGGATCTTCCGCCAGCCCCGCGAAGCCTTGGAGCGGCTTGCGCATGAGATCGTCGAACAGGGTGTGCGCCCGAGCCGAGCCGAGGCCAAGGCGTCGACATCGATGACGGGCAACCCTCGAGCGACTTCCTGCGGCAAGGTGCTTCGCCCGAGATAGGGGCGATTCGAGCGGAGGATGCGCAGCAGTAGGCCCGGCGTGCTGTTCAGCCAGAGGCACAAGGCTTCCTCCTTGCCGGGAGCCGGCCGCTTGGGCCGGAGCGTGATCCACGACCGCACGCCGAGCATTGCTTCGTCGGTGAGCACGGCTGCCAAGCGCTGAGGCGCATGGCCGAGTTCGCGGGCAAGCTGCAATCTTCCCGCTTTCGCCAGCATTGCGGACTGAGCGGTCGGATCGATTCCGGGCCGCTCGCGAAGTCTCGCGTTGGCCTTAGCCGCGAGCGACACGATGCGTTTGTGGCCGTGATGCCACAGAAGAGCGGGGTGGCCGGTACAAGAGGGATCGTCGGTGTCCACGATATCGAACAGCCCTTGGGTGGGGTTCTTGATCTGCATCTCGTACGGCCCTAGTTCGCACGAGGAGGCCGGCGGGGCGATCGGGATGCGGATTTCGCATTCCGCGATGCGCCATACACCTTCGCTACACCTTCGCTGGCGAGGCGCGTCGCGACCCTGACGAGATTTCCCTGGCAAAAGGCTCCGTAAATCCAAGGGCTCCCTTCCAGGTCGCATTGCCTGACCGGGAGCAATTCGCCCCATAGAACGTCTCCGAACGCCACCCCGGAGGCCTTGTCTCCGCCCTCTCTGGCCTCCGCCAGAAGCGCCCGGGTGATCACCATGGCGTCCATGGGCTTGTCCGGATTCCGCCGGAGATTGACGAAGCGCGTCCATCCGGCCCCTTTCGGGGCCCCTCCGGCCCTCTTGGTTGCCACAACCAGCGTCTCGGCGATGCGCGTCGATTCCGAGAACGTGACGAAGCGCCGTCCGGGCAGTCCGTTCCGGGCGTGGCGGTTGCGGCTGTCGTGGCTGGCCACGACCCACTCGACGTCGAAGCGCTCCAGCAGCAGCGTGCGCACCGGGCCCAGCGGCTGCCCGTCAGGGCGGTTGCAGGCAGAACCAAGGCCACGCGCCCCCCTGCTTTGACGCGTTCGCAGGCCAAGACGGCGAACGCCTAGCCCAGGCTCGCGTAAAGGCTAGCGGGCGTTCCGTCCAATGTACGGCGCAAGGCGCCCTTCATGGTCTTGGCGTCCGCCTTCGACAGGCCGAGCCGAAGATCGGGTTCCAGTCCGTGTTCTCGGCGGTGCCCGGGCCGCCCGCGCGGGTGTAGGGCGGGTTGGCGATCACTAGGTCGCACTCGCTCGGCATGTAGGCGTCGTAGGCGCGCTCGCCCTTGCCCGTGACTCGGCCTGGGTCGATGCCCTCCTCGATGAACAGGGGCAGGAACTGCGCAGCACTGCGGCTGGGTGCTTTGTGCAGGAAGTCGAGGCTCCCTAGCCCGCATTATTCACGAATGCGGGCTAGGTGGAGCGCGCAACCGGTGTCGTTCGCCGCCCGCAGGAGCGTCCCGCCCTCGGGAAGAGGGCGCGCCGTCACCCGACTCGGTCTTGCGGTTAATTCGGGCCTTCGAGCGCTCGAGGGCCCACGAGCCCCCCGGCCTGGGCTTGGGCAGGGAACGGCACGTGAAGGAAACCGCGCTCGTCGCCCAAGCACTGCTCTGGGAAGGGGCGGTCGTGCATAGCATCATCTTCCGCCGATTCGGCGCATCCTTCCGGTCGCGCCTGTCCCGGTGGCCGCGCCGGTTCTGATGCGGACTGGAACTGCCGCGCCTCGCCGGCCCTTTTTCGGGAGGGGAGTGCATTAAGCTAGAAAGGGGATCGCGGGGGCGGTCGACCGGGCAGGCGCGAGACGTGCCCCGCGGGTGGCGGAAGCGGCCGAGCCGCCCGCGATCGATACGCGCATGGCTGGAGATCCGAGGGTGCTCTCGACGAATCTCCGCTCGGTTCCCCTGCTAGCTGGGGCCGCTCTCGCGCTGCTCCCCGCCTGTCTGCCCATGTCGGCGCAGGCCCCGCCTGTCTTCGAAGCGGAAACTGCGTTGATGGAGGTGGAGGTTCGCGTCACCGACCGTGACGGCCAGGCGGTGACGGACCTCTCGAGAGATGACTTCCGCCTCCTCGAGAACGGCCAGCAGCAGAGAATCGCGACCTTAGAGTTCGTCCCCCAGCCCGCGCCCATATCGCAGCCCGCGCCCCCGGAGCCGGCCCGGCCGGGGAACGCAGCGGGATTTGATGCGGCGTCCGCAGCCGCCGACTCGCTGCGGCGCAGCACGTTCGTCTACATCGCGACCCGCGGTCGCCGCCAGGACAGCAAGCGCGTCTACGACGCGGTGAAGGCGTTCATCGACGAGAGACTGGCGCCGGGCGTGTTCGTCTCCCTCGAGGGCACGCCCTTCACTTCGCGCCGCTCGGACCTGTACCGGCATCTGGACGCGATGCTCACCCGCGGGGCGGGGCAGCCCGGCTCCTTGGTCGACGTGCTCGCCGCGGACCTGTCGCGAGACATCGAATACAGCGACACCTTCCAGAGCCTGATCGACGAGACCAATCAGGAATTCAACACCGAGGTCGAATCGCTGGCCGACCGCGCGGCGTTCTACCGGCGCCTCCGGATGTACGAGTACATCGACCTGATCCGGGCCCTGAGCATCTACCCCGGCCGCAAGGTCGTGGTTCTGTTCTCGACCGGCCTGCGAACGGACGAGGACAACCTCGACATCATGAAGGTTCTCGAGGACGAAGCCACCAAGGCGCGGGTGCGATTCTTCGTCTCGGACGTCGCGGGGCTGGCAGCCTCCTCGCCTGGCGGAGACGCCGAGAGCGGGGGCAGCCCGAGCGCGTTGTCCGGGGATTTCGGTGTCGACCCGATCGACGGATTCAGGACGGCCAATCAAGACCGCCAGGAGGGCCAGGACGGCCTGTTCGAGCTGGCGCGGCGGACCGGCGGGCGCGCCGTGCTCAACTCCAACGACTTCGGAGAGGTCTTCGACGTGATGCTGCGCCGGACGTCGGATTACTACCTCCTCGGGTACTATCCGCGCGAGACCGAGCAGCGCGGGCGCCTGCGCCGCATTCGCGTCCGGGTCGAGCGCAAGGGGCTGAGAATCAGCCATCAGCGGGGGTACTACGAGGAGCGCCCGTTCGAGGACACTTCGCGCGCGGAGCGGAACCTGCGCCTGCACCAGGCGCTCGTCTTCGACACGCCGTACGCCGACCTCCCGATCATGGTGGACCACGAGTTCTTCCGGAATTCGCGCGGCCTGCCCACGCTGGTCTACAGCGTCGGGCTGCATGTCCGGGACATTCCGCACAGCGCCTCAAGAAGGGGCGAGAAGTTCGGCCTCACGATCGTCGCGCAGGCTGTTCCCAGCGAAGGCTCCGGGGATCGCCACGCGCCGCCGGTCACGGACGACAGGCGCTTCGAGATCACGGTCGCGGACGATGCGTTGCGGCGTCTCAGCGACGACCCGAATTCGTGGCTGCACTACGGCTCCCAGATGGTGCTCTCCCCGGGCGAGTACGAGTGGAAGGTCGTGGTGCGCGACGACCTGACCGGCCTGATGGGGAGCTACGGGGCTCAGGTCCGCGTTCCTGGATTCCGCAACCGGCCGGGCACGAGCTCCCTTCTGCTGACCAGCCGGGTCGACGACGTAGGCCGGGGCGCGGAGCGCTCGAAGGGCCGCGAGCGCGGGCGCGATCCGCACGAGGACGTGCTCTTGGCGGACGGCAGCCGGTTCTTCGCCTCCGCGGTCAAGAAGTTCAGGCGCGGGGATCCGATCTACGCGCTCTACGACGTCTACGACGCGGGAGCCCCGGCGCATGCGAGTCCGCCGGCGCCCAGAATAGCCCTGTACCGCGGGAGGGAGCGCGTCGCCCCGCTGCCGGTCACGGGCCACCAGACCCTGCCGGAGCCCGAGTCGAAACGGATCAGATACCTCGCGGCCCTAGCCACGGCCGAGCTGCCGGCGGGGAGCTACACGGTCGCTGCCATGCTGCCGGGCTCCGCCGACGAGCGCGCGGTGATCTACCGCGGCTTCGAGATCGTCGAGCCCGGCTCGGATTGATGCGCGGCGCCGCCAGGCCTACGCTGCTTCCTCGAGGCATTCGAAGACCTTGCGGTAGAACTCCGGGTGCGACTCCCACGTCTGCGCGGTGACTATATTTCCGTCACGCACCGCTTCGTCCTCGCAGTAGACGGCGCCTGCCCGCTCGGCCTCGGAGCGAACATGCATGTAGCAGGTCACCCTGCGCGCCGCGACGAGACCCGCGGCGACGAGGATCTGGATGCCGTGGCAGATCGAGAACACGGGCTTTCCCGAGCTTGCGAACTCCCTTGCGATCTCGATCACTCTGGGGATGTGACGCAGGAATTCCGGTGCCCGGCCCCCGAGCAGCAGCACAGCGTCGTAGTCCCGGACATCAACGCTGTCGAATGAAATGTCCGCCTCGACGCCGTAGCCCTGGCGTTCGATGTAGGTGTCCCAGCCCGGCTCGAAATCGTGCATGACCAGGTGCAGCCGCCGGGCCGCCGGCGCCGAGACAACGGCCTCGCAGCCCGCCTCGCGGAAACGGTGCATGGCGTAGAGCGTCTCGTAGCTCTCGCCCGAGTCGCCGGTGACGAGCAGGATTCTCTTCCGCATCAGGGACGATTTTATCGTCCGCCTCGATTCGCCCGCGAAGGCTGCTGGGGTTGCGGGTCCGGCTCGGAGCGGTCGCAGGCATCAAGCACAGGCAGGAGGCATCGTAGTGACCGAAAGCGATCCAAGCGCAATCGCGGTCGGCCCCGTGGCCCAGCCTCTGATCGAGGTGCCGTCGTCAGCGGAGGTCCTGCTCGACGAGGCGGACGATTCCATTGAAGGGGTCAGAGGAATGTCCGGCCAGCATGTCATTGCGGGGGGGCCCGGCGGAGCGCGCAAACCTCGAGACGATCTACGCGCAGACGGACGCACAGTTCGGGAAGTCCCTTGCGGGCGGGGGCTAGGGCCGCCTATCGCCGAGTGATCGCGGGGTCCGAGGCCGCATTCTACAAGGCGCTGGCCGAGGTCTATGGCCGCGGCGGACAAGATTCATCGCCGAGTCCAAGGCCGAGACGGACATGCAGATCGCCGAGTCCAAGGCTAGGCCCGACAAGATTATGGCCGACTCGAAGACCTCGACCGACCGGCAGCTTGCCGAGACCCGCAAGCAGGTTACGAAGACGCAATCCCAGTTTCGGTTCATGCAGTGGACGCTTGGAGCGCTGCTCGGACTCTAGGCAGCCGTCGCGGCGGCATCCGTGAGGATCGCAGTGCGGGCCTCCAACGTAGCCCCGCGGGTTGCGCCCGATGTCCTCGCAGTAGCGGAATCGCAGCACCCGACGCCGCTGCCCGCGCGTTCGTGAAAGCCTGCGAGCCAGCGGCCCGCTCCGACTGATCTCGGGACCAAGTGATCAGCCGCTCTCCGATGCGACATGCCTCCCCCGTCGGTGACCTGCCTGATTCCCGTCCAGCGCCTGCGAGGGGTCGAGGGCCGGAGGTCCGCCTGCGGGCTTGTATCGGCCGGGTCGCGCTGGTTTCGCGCGCCGCGCCGGTCGTAGCAATCAGTTGCCCGGATTCAGCCCCGAATCCGCATGGCCTCGCTCTGATCGGTTCGCGAGTCGACCGGCCTACAAGCCGCGCAGGAACACGTTCACAGCGCGCTCCCGGCCGATCGTGGTGCCGTGCCCGTGCCCGCAAGTCACCTCGACGTCGTCGTCGAGAGTTAGGAGCTTGGTCTTGATCGAGCTCAGGATCTGGCGATGGTCGCCGCCGGGGAGGTCGGTCCTGCCGATCGAATCCCTGAAGAGCGTGTCCCCTGCCACCAGCTTGTTCTCCGACCGGATCAGCAGGCTGACGCTGCCTTGGGTGTGCCCGGGCGTGTGCAGCACGTCGAACGCGTTGCCCGCGAGATCGAGCGAGTCCCCGTCCCGCAGTCCCGAGTCGATCTCGATGCCCTCGGGCCGTGGCATTCCGAGCCAGGCGGCCTGCCGCTCGAGATGGTCCACCTGCACCAGGTCGGCCTCGTTCATGTAGACCGGCGCCCCGGTGCGCGCTCGCAGCTTCCCGGCCCCGCCGATGTGGTCGACATGGGCATGCGTGATCACGATCGCCTTGACGGTCAGGCCGTGCTGCGAAAGGACTGCCTCGATGCGCTCGATCTCGTCTCCGGGGTCGATGACCAGCGCTTCCCGCGTCGCCTCGTCGCCGAAGATAGAGCAGTTGCAGCGCAGCGACCCGACCGGCAGGATCTCGTGAATCATCGCTGGTATCCTAGCAATTCGTGCGGTGATCGGTCGCGACGCATTGCCGCATGGTGCCGCTTGGCGGGATCTGTCCTCGCGCGGCAGGCTTGTAGCGACTGGCGAGGATCGGGTGCGGCTGATCCACGCGATTTGCAGCAACGCGGTAGATGCGCTCCCCGTCGGCCGCGGCGTCTACTCCTTCTTCCTAGACGCCCAAGGCCGGATTCAGTCCGACAGCCGCGTGTTCGTCGACACCGACAGCATACTGATCGACTGCGAGCCCGAGGCCCGCGCGCCGCTCCGGGAGCACATCGAGAGCTACATCATCATGGACGATGTGGTGTTGGAGGATGTCACCCCCTCCACCTGTCTCCTGGCGATCGTCGGCCCGGCGTCGCGCGCCGCGGTGACCCGGCTCTACGGGTTCGCTCCGGACGACCCGCTGGCCTTCGCTCGAAAGGGCGGAACGCGCCTTTTCCGCGCGCCGCTGGGGCGGGTCGACGGGTACTGGATCGAGGCGCCTCGCTCCGCCCTGCCGCGCTTGGTTGCGGAGGCCGGGGCGAGCGGGGCCGGGCAGGCTAGCGAGGAGGAATGCGAGGCCCTCCGCGTGACGGCCGGCGTCCCGCGATTCGGGGCGGACTTCGGCCCGGCGCACATCCCGCACGAGACCCAGCAGCTTCATGCCGTGTCGTTCGCCAAGGGCTGCTACACCGGCCAGGAGATCGTGGAGCGCGTGCGCTCGCAGGGCCGCGTCCGGCGGCTCCTCGTAGGCTTGGAGCTGGCCTCCGAGGACGCTCCCGCTGACCTAGCCGTGTATTGCGGAGGTAAGCCGGTCGGCACGCTGACGTCGCCGGTGCCGGGCTCGCTCTCCGGCGGCCGCGCGCGCGGCTTCGCCATGGTCCGCCGCGAGGCCGCGGCTCCGGGTACGGCCGTGCGGGTCGGCAGCACGCCTGCGGTGGTCGTCGACGTCTCGCGCGGTCCCGCGGTCCCGCCGGGGCCGTCGCCGCCCCTCTGATGTGTAGGCGGTCACGAATCAGTGCGCAGAATTCCAACCCCCGCTTGACAGCTGGACTTCGCTGATTCGGAATGCAACTGTGACAGCCGTAGTCACCTATCAAGAGCGCGGATGCTACCGGAATTCGGGTTGCGCTGGCATCGACAGGGTGCTGGGGTGGTTGAGCCGGCTCGACAACATGGCGTCGGACGAGCGCAAGACGGCTTGGAACGAGCGCAAGGAGGCCGTCCGCTGTTGCAACCATTGCCGCAGGATGCCGGCGCTGCGCAAGTCCGCACCGGACAAGCTGGGGGGCGTTCGGAGCAAGGGTGTCGAATCTAGGCTCCTGCATGCGGACAAGGCGTTCTTCCGCAGGTTCAGGAGTGGAGGGCATCTGGGTTGTCCGCGCTGCAACAAGCCCCGCTCGCGTGCTCGCACGGCCGAGTGCCTGGGGCCGCCGAGGACCTGGCAGCGTCGGATGTGCGTGCCGGCGCTCGCCAAGGCCCGTCGCAAGCGCGACGCGCGCCAGCGGCACGGGGTCCGCCACATGACGACACGTCTAGTCGGGACGCACGAAACGCCGGTTCTCGAGGCGCCGGCAGGCAGCAAGCCGGAGTGGCTCCTCGCTGTGCGTCGCGGGCTTGCAGGCGCTGGGTTGCCTTCGCTGCCGGCGATCGCCGATGGAAGCTCTGCCGCCGCCAAGGCCGCGGTCAACATCTTGCGGGCGCCGAGCCGGCTCGCGACTGCGCCCAACGCTGGCACTGGACGGCGTGCTGCTAGGAATCGCTAGGGTCTTCGATGACTTGTGACGCGCCCGGTAGCCTAAACCCCGCGCCGCTGCTGGATTCGTGGGGGCTGTCCCATGTCGGGAGCGTCCGGTCGAATAACGAAGACGCATTCGATGCCGTGCCCGAGCTAGGCTTCTTCGTGGTTGCCGACGGCATGGGCGGCGCGCTTGGCGGGGAGAGGGCGTCCGCAGTCACGGTGCGAACGCTGGTAGAGGAGGCCCGCGAGGCGGCTGCCTCCCTGACCGTCGAGACACTCGTGCAGGCTGTGGAGCTGGCGAACCGTCGCGTCCGGCGGGAGGCCGAGAACAACCCGGCCCTGAGAGGCATGGGCACCACTGTCACGGCGGCGGTCGTCCGGTCGGGGAGGGTCCATGTCGCGAGCGTCGGGGACAGCCGGGCCTACAAGCTCGCCCGCGGCAGCCTCGAATGCCTGACCGAGGACGACACTTGGGTCCGTCAGGTCGCGAGGGCAACGGGCGTGAGCGACGAGAAATTCGCGTCCCATCCCTACCGTCACCTGCTGACGAAGGCCGTGGGCGCGGACAGCGAGGTTCGGGCCGCCACGGTCGTGGCGGATTTCTCGCCCGGGGACATCCTCCTCCTTTGCAGCGACGGGCTCCACGGCGTGATGCCGGCCGGTTTGATCGCCGAGTCGCTGCGGGCGGGAGCGACGACCAAGGAGAAGGCCGAGGCCCTGATCGGCGCGGTCCTAGAGCGCGGCGCGCCGGACAATGTGACCGCGGTCGTCGTCCGTCACTCCGCCGCCGGGGGCAAGGGCTAGCCGAGCCGGGGTCAGATCCTCGCGACGCTCCGAGAGCGCCTCGATGCGCTCCACGTCCACGGTGAAGCCGAGGCCGGGCCCCTCGGGCGCGACGATCGTGCCCTGCGCGGTCACTTCCACCGGCGGATGCACCACGTCCCGGTGCCAGTAGCGCTTCGACGCCGACACGTCCCCGGGCAGGGTGAACTGCGGGAGCGTCGAGAGAGCGATGTTGTGCGCCCGGCCGATCCCGGACTCGAGCATGCCCCCGCACCACACTGGCACCCCTGCCCGGCGGCAAGCGTCGTGCACGCGCAACGCCTCCGCGAAGCCCCCGACGCGGCCGAGCTTGACGTTCACGATGCGGCAGGCCCCGATCCGGATGGCCTGCTCGGCGTGATGGGCCGTCCGGATGCATTCGTCCAGGCAGACCGGCGTCCGCAAGGCGTCTTGGACGACTGAGTGGTCGATCAGCTCGTCGTGGCCGAGAGGCTGCTCAAGCATCATCAAGTGGGCCTCGTCGAGCGCCTTCAGGGTCGGCAGGTCCCGCAAGGAGTAGGCCGAGTTCGCGTCCGCCATCAGCGGGACATCCGGGAAGTGCATCCGCACGGCCCCCACGGGCTGGACGTCGTAGCCGGGCCTGATCTTGACCTTGATGCGCCGGTACCCGGCCGCGACCTCCGTCTCGACCAGGCCGAGGAGATCCTCGACCGTATCTTGGATGCCGATCGAGACGCCGCAGGGGATCTCCCTCCGCTGGCCGCCGACGTGTCGCCAGAGAGGCCGGCCCGCCTTGCGCGCCTCGAGCTCCCAGCAGGCCGCCTCGAGGCCGCCGCGGGCCATGCGGTGCCCCCGCACGGCGTCGGTCAGCGCGCCGATGTCCGCCGCTGACGCGACCCGCCTGCCGAGCGTGCGGGGCGCTGCGAAGTCCCGCAGCACCAGCCAGGCCGCGTCGACCCATTCCTCGTTGTAGAAGGGGCGCTCGCCGCAGGTGACCTCGCCCCAGCCGGTCGCGCCGTCGGCGTCCTCCACCTCCACGAGCAGGATGCGGCGCTCGTCTGTCCGGCCGAAGCTGGTCTCGAACGGTCGCACCAAGGACATGCGGATCAGGCGGAGGGTGATCCGCGTCAGCTGCATGGCGGGCCCCTCCCTAGCGGCGCTGGCAGCGCGGGCAGAAGTGCGTGCTGCGCTGCGCGACTAGAATCCTTTCCAAGGTCGTCCCGCAGCGGCTGCACGGCCGGCCGGCCTTCCTGTAGACCTGCGTCATCAGCTGGAAGTACCCTTGCGCGCCGCGGCTGTCGACATAGTTGTTGATGCTCGTGCCGCCGGCCTCGATCGACTCGCGCAGCACGTCTTGGATGGCCCGGTGCAGGTCGTGCGCCTTGCGCGCGCTGACCGAGGCCCCCTGCCTCTCCGGGTGCAGGCCGGCGCGGAACAGGGCTTCGTCCGCGTAGATGTTCCCGAGCCCCCGCAGGAACTCCTGGTTCAGTAGCAAGGCCTTGAGCCGCGTCTTCCGGGCCCGCAGGCGCGCGGCGAACTCCGCGCGATCGATCTCCAGCGGCTCGGGGCCCAGCTGGGCCAGGCGGGCGGGCAGGCGCTCGGACCACTGCCAGCGGCCGAACTTCCGGATGTCGCGGAACACGACGCTCGTCCCCTCCTCGAGGAGCATCTGCGCGCGCGCGTGCCGGCCGGGCTCGGCGTTCAGCAGCAGGTTGCCGGTCATCCGCAGGTGGATCGCCAAGAGCGAGCCCTTGCCGTCCTTGGTGAGCTGGAACAGCAGGTACTTTCCGCGGCGCTCGAGCCGCACGATCCGCTGGCCCGCCAGCGCGGCCTCCGTCGCGAGGGGGTCGCCCGCGCAGGTCCGCGGCCACAGGAATGTCACGGACGCGATCGTCCGTCCCTCGAGGGCGGGGGCCAGCGTGCGCCGGATGACCTCGACCTCGGGCAGCTCGGGCATGGTATGGGCAGCGGGCCGGGTCGGCCTTCAGGTCGAGCCTGCGATAGCGGGCAGGATCGAGCCGATCTCGCCCCGGATTACAAGATCCGCGATGCCGTCCAGCGCCGTGCTGTCGCGGTTGACGATGACTAGGCGCGCTCCCGCCTGCTTCGCCATCCGCGGGATCGACGCGGCGGGCTCGACTACCAAGGACGAGCCCACCGCCAGCAGCAGGTCGCAGTCCCGAGCCGCCGCGCAGGCCGCCTCCACCACTTGGGCCGGCATCTCCTGGCCGAACGAGATCGTGGCGGGCTTGAGCAGCCCGCCGCACGCGGTGCAGCGCGGCGCCTTCTCGCCTCCGAGGACGCGCCGGCAGGCTTGGTCCGAGCTGATCCGGTCGCCGCAGGACAAGCAGGCGGCCTCGGTGGTCGTGCCGTGCAGCTCCAGAACGAGGCTGGCGGGCAGGCCGGAACGCTGGTGCAGGCGCTCGATGTTCTGGGTGACCAGCGCGGCGAGCTTGCCGCGGCCGTGCAGAGTCACGAACGCTCGGTGCCCGGCGTTCGGCCGCGCCGCGCGCATGGCGGGCCAGTTCTCCGTCTTCTGCCTCCAGTACTCGATGCGTCCCGCCTCGTTGGTGACGAACTCCCGGAAGTCCACGATCCGGTTGCGCGCCCACACGCCGCCGGGGCCGCGAAAGTCGGGAATCCCCGATTCGGTGGAGATGCCCGCGCCGGTGAACCCGACGACGCGCGCGGCCTCGTCGATCCATCGCCGCGCGGCTTCCACGCTCACTGCGCGCATCCTACCACGGTCGCCGGGTCCTGCGCGCTACGATGGTCCGTTCGAGGGCGGCGATGTTCGAGTACCGAGGCGTCGATTTCATGGAGTTCGACTCGCTGCTGAGCGAGGAGGAGCTGCTCGTGCGGCAGACCGCGCGGCAGTTCGTGGAGGAGCGCTTCGTGCCCGTCGTCGCGAAGCACTTCCGCGAGGGGACGTTCCCGGTCGAGTTGACCGCGCCCATCGTGGAGCTCGGTCTGTTCGGCGCGAACCTGCGCGGCTACGGCTGCGCCGGCCTCAGCAACGTCGAGTACGGGCTGGTAATGCAGGAGCTGGAGCGTGGCGACTCGGCGCTCCGCAGCTTCGTGTCGGTTCAGGGCAGCCTCTCCATGTACGCCATCCACTCCTTCGGCAGCGAGGAGCAGAAGGCCCGCTGGCTGCCCGGCATGCAGCGCGGGGAGAGCATGGGCTGCTTCGCCCTGACCGAGCCGAACTTCGGCTCGAACCCGGCCGGGATGCTGACCCGGGCCGAGCCCGACGGCGACGGCTGGGTGCTCAGCGGCGAGAAGACCTGGATCACCAACGGCAGCGTGGCCGACGTCGCGGTCGTGTGGGCGAAGGTCGGCGACGGCGACCGCGTGCAGGGATTCCTCGTCGAGACGGACCGTCCGGGATTCTCCGCCGTCGACCTGCGCAACAAGCTCTCGCTGCGGGCCTCGGTGACCTCGAGCATCGGCCTGAGCGGCGTGCGCCTGCCGCGCGAGAGCGCCCTGCCGGGGGCGCGAGGCCTCAAGGCCGCCCTGAGCTGCCTGACGAACGCGCGGCTGGGAGTCGCTTGGGGCGCGATCGGGGCGGCCATGGCCTGCTACGACTGCGCGCGGCAGTACACGATCCTGAGGACGCAGTTCGGCGACCGCCCGATCGCCTCGCATCAGCTGGTCCAGAACGAGCTGGCCTGGATGATCACCGAGATCACCAAGGCCCAGTTCCTCACGCTGCACGCTACGCGCCTCAAGGATGCGGGCCGCTCGCACCACGCCCACGTGTCGATGATCAAGCGCAACAACGCCGCGATGGCGCTGGAGGTGGCCCGGCGGGCCCGGGACCTGCTCGGAGCGAACGGGATCACCGACGAATACCCGGTGTTCCGGCACATGTGCAATCTCGAGACTGTCAAGACCTACGAGGGCACGCACAACATCCACACCTTGGTCCTCGGGTCGCACGTGACCGGGATCCAGGCGTTCGCGTAGGGCCCCAAGGCCCGTCAGCCCCGCGGCGGTCCGGGCAGGCTGCCGTTCAGGCGGGCCGGGAGATCGCGCAGGTCGTCCACCAGCACGTCCGGCGGGTGGCTCGCGAAGTCCAGCGGCCGCAGCCCGTAGGTCACGCCCGCGCAGGCGACGCCGGCGTTGCGCGCCGTCAGGACGTCGACCGAGCTGTCCCCCACCATCAGCGTGCCCGCCGGCCCGAATCCCGTCTCGCGCATGATGGTCCGCAGCCCGTGCGGATGCGGCTTCTTCGTCTCGAAGCTGTTGCCGCCGTAGATGCGCTCGAAGTACCCTGCGAGGCCGAGGCCGGCGATCAGCTCGGTGCTGAAGCGGACCGGCTTGTTCGTGAGCACCGCCATGGTCGTACCGGACGACCGCCACCCGTCCAGCGCCGCGCGGGCGCCGGGATACAGTCTCGTGTGGACCAGCATGTTCTCCCGGTAGAATCGCAGGAAGAACTCCAGCCCCTCTCGCACGGCGGCATCCGACGCGCCTCGTCCCAGCGCCCGCCGGACCAGCATGGGGGCTCCGTCGCCGACGTACGCGGCCACCCGCTCCATGCTCAGCGGGGGCAGGCCCGCCTCGCCGCGGGTGGCGTTCACCGCCAGCGCGAGATCCGCCGACGAGTCGATCAGCGTGCCGTCGAGATCGAAGACGATCAGGCCGAACCTGCCAGCCACCGCGCGCCCGCCCGTCAGTCGCCCAGCAGGCCCTCGATCTCCGTCCGCAGGCGGGCGAAGATCACGTCCGGCGGCGCGCTCGCGTCGATCACGGTGAAGCCGTAGCGCGCGACCATCGAATCCAGGACCTCGATGAGCTTGGACTGGTAGCCGACGAAGCTCTCGTAGCGGTCCTCGCCGTACGGCACGTCCATCCCGCTTTCCCAGTAGTCGAATCCCTGCTGGCCGCGCACTACCCGCGCCAGGATCTCCTTCACGGGCGCCCGCAGGTAGAAGGTGGCGTGCGGCACCAGCGCGAATCCGGCGACGCGCTCGAGCCATTCGGAATCCTGCCGCCGCGCCGCGGCCCGCGCCACGACCGAGAAGAAGTAGCGGTCGGTTAGCACCACGAAGCCGGCTCGCAGGGCCGGGACGACCAAGTTCTCGAGCCGGTCCGCGAAGTCGGCCATGTAGTACAGGGCCATCGTCAGCGGCCCCAGCGTGTGCCCGCTCTTGGCCCGCTGGATGCCGTCCTTGGTCAGAGCGGAGCGCGCCATGCCGGTATCGACCACGGCGTGCCCGCGCTCCTCGAGCCACAGGCGCAGGCGGTCCACCTGCGTGCTGCGCCCGACCGAGTCGGGCCCCTCGATCACGAGCAGCCTTCCCTGCAGCCCCGCAAGGTCGACCCCGGGCAGGGGCTCCGAGTAGGGCAGCAGCGGCTCGCGGTTCATGCCGCTTGGGGGCTTCCCCCCATGCGCCTCAGGGGGTTGCGCGCGAGCTTCTCTCCGATGTGCGCAGTCACGATCTCCCGCACCTGCCGCTGCTGCTCCTGGATGGTGCCGGTAGCGTCGATCACGTGGAAGCCCATCTCTTCGGCCATCGTCTCGTACTCCTTCAGGATGCGCGCCTGGAACCGCGCGAAGCTCTCCTTGATGTCGGAGCTGAGGCCGAGGTCCATGCCGGCCTCGTAGTACTTCAGGGCCGCGCGGCCCCCGAGGATGCGGTCGAGCGCGACCCCCAGCGGCACGCGGAAGTAGAATGCGAGATCCGGCTTGATGGCCATGCGGTACAGGTTGCGGACCCATCCGGGGTCCACCCCGCGCGCGGCGTCTCGCGCGAACGCGGTGAAGGCGTAGCGGTCGGCGCAGACCACCGCTCCTGCCCGGAGCATCGGAACGATGGTGCGCTCGAGCCGGTCCGCGAAGTCGGTCGCATGGATCAGGCTGAAGGTCGTGGGCGTGAACATCTGCTTCTTCTTGCCCTGGCGCGTGCTCTCGCGCACGATCGGGGACGAGTTCCACTCGCTGAACGACACCACGAGCCGCTTGGAGCGCAGCCACTGGCACAGCAGCGACAGCTGCGTGGACTTTCCCGACCCGTCGATGCCCTCCACGATAATCAGGCTGCCCGCGTGGCGGTTGGGACGGAACTCCACGGCGACCGGATCGCTCCCAATGTATCACCGGTTATCGCCGGCACTCTAGGCTTGTACGATTGGGGGGATGCTGGCAGAGCGCATCGACGCCCTCTTCGAGAGCAACCCCGAGGAGTACTCGCACCAAGATCTCGAGACGTTCCGCGAATTCAAGGCCGGGCTGAACAGTGGCGCGGTGCGCGCCGCGGAACCGGATCCGTTGGCGCTGCCGCACGGCTGGCGCGTTAACGCGTGGGTCAAGCGCGGGATCCTGGTCGGATTCCGCATGGGACGGAGCGTCGACATGTCAGATGCCGGCAGCCGTTTCGGTTTCGTGGACAAGTCGACCTACCCGCCGCGCCGCGTGACCGTGGGGGACAGCGTGCGCGTGGTGCCGGGTGGCTCCAGTCTGAGGGACGGCTGCCACGTGGGGCGCAGCGTGACCTGCATGCCGCCCATGTACATCAACGTGGGCGCCTACGTGGGCGACGGCACCATGGTCGACTCGCATGCCCTCGTGGGCAGCTGCGCGCAGATCGGTCGCAACTGCCACCTCAGCGCAGCGGCCCAGATCGGAGGCGTGCTCGAGCCTGTCGGGGCCCTGCCCGTGATAATCGAGGACAACGTGCTCGTGGGGGGCAATTCGGGGGTGTACGAGGGCACGATCGTCAGGCGGTCCGCCGTCCTCGGAGCGGGCACGATTCTGACGCGCTCCACGCCGGTCTACGACATCGTCCACAACACGTCGTACCGCGCTGCCGCGGACCAGCCGCTGATCATTCCCGAAGGCGCGGTGGTCGTGCCCGGAGCCCGGCAGGTCACGACTGGCCCGGGCACGATCATGAACCTTTCGCTCTACGCGCCGGTCATCGTCAAGTATCGCGACGAGAAGACGGACGCTCGCGTGGAACTGGAATCCCTGCTGCGCTAGGCCGGATCGTGGGCGCGGCAGGCAGGGCGACGGAAACGGAGCCCTCGGTCCGCACCCGGTCCGAGCTGCGGGAACTGGCCCGGGCGCGGGTCGGCAGCCGCCTTCTGGTCAGCGTCTCGAACCGCGAGCCGTTCGAGCACGTGCGCCTGCCTGACGGGTCGCTCGCGGCGCGGCCCGCGGTCGGCGGCCTGACGCTGGCTCTCGGCTCCGTGATGCAGGCGGTCGGCGGGGTCTGGGTCGCCCACGGGTCCGGGAGCGCCGACCGCGAGGCGTCGGACGAGCGCGGGCGCGTCGCCGTGCCCCCCGGTCGCCCGGCCTACCATTTGCAGCGGGTGTGGCTGGACGCCGGGGAAGTCGAGGGGTACTACAACGGGTTCGCCAACCAGGCCCTGTGGCCGCTGTGTCACAGCGCGTTCGCGAAGCCGCTGTTCCGCGAAGCGCACTGGCAGGCCTACCGGGCCGTGAACGCGCGGTTCGCCGAGGCAGTCGCGCGGGTCGCTGGCGACCGCGAGGTGGTCGTCTTCGTGCAGGACTACCACTTCGCCCTGCTGCCTGCCATGCTCCGCAGGCGCTGCCCGCGCGCGACGTGCCTGCACTTCTGGCATATCCCGTGGCCCCTGCCGGACATTCTCGAGATCTGCCCCTGGAGCGCGGAGCTCCTCGCGGGCGCCCTGGGCAGCGACGTGCTCGGCTTCCACACCCCGCAGTACGCCCGCCGCTTCGCCGACGCCGCGTGCGCGCTGCCGGGCTGGCGCCGCGACGGCGACGGTGCCGTGGCCGGGGACGACGGCCGCCGGATGCGCGTCGGCGCGTTCCCGATATCGATCGACTTCGACGGGATCGCCGCAAGAGCCTCCAGCGCGGAATGCGACGCGGCGGTCGCGCGGCTGCGCGAGCGGCACGGGCTGGCCGGCAAGTTCGTGGCCGTAGGCGTGGACCGGCTCGATTACACCAAGGGCTTGGTCGAGCGCCTGCAGGCAATCGACTGCTTGCTGGAGAGGCATCCCGAGATGCGCGGCCGGTTCGCGTACCTGCACGCGGGAGCCCCGAGCCGGACCGACATTCCGGCCTATCTCGACTTGCAGCGCGACTTGGACCGCGCCGTCGCGCGCGTCAACCGCAGGTTCGGCGGCGACGGGTACAGCCCGGTCGTGGCCCTGAGGGAGCGCCTGAGCGAGAGCGACGTGCTGGCGCTCTACCGGCTCGCCGACGTCTGCGTGGTGAGCTCGCTGGAAGACGGCATGAACCTGGTGGCGAAGGAGTTTCTCGCCGCCCGCAACGACGAGCGCGGGCGGCTGCTGCTGAGCCGTTTCGCCGGAGCCGCCTGGGAGCTTCCCGGGGCCGAGTGCTTCAATCCCTTCGCCATCGACGAGTTCGCCGGGCGGCTGCGGGACATGGCCCGGCCCGATCCGGCCGGGGAAGTCGAGCGGATGCGCAGGCTGCGCCGCCACGTGCGGCAGCACAACATCTTCGGCTGGATCGGCAGCATCCTCGAGACCGTGCCCGGGCCGGGCAGCGGCGGATGATCCACCTGTTCCAGGCCTGGCCGGAGGTGGCCGGGCGGATCCGCCGGAGCGACCGTCTCCTGCTGATGCTGGACTTCGACGGGACCCTCGCGCCGATCGTCCCGCGCCCTCCGGATGCTCGCGCGCCCGCAGAGACGCTGGCCGCCCTGCGCGGGCTGCAGCGCCTGCCCGGCGTGGCCCTGGCGGTCGTCAGCGGGCGCGGCGCGCGGGACGTCAGCGAGCTGCTCGGCCTCGCCGGCGTGCATTACGTCGGCAGCCACGGCCGGGAGCGCCTGCGGCCGGGCCGGGACGCGGTCGAGTGCTCCGGGCGCGGGCGCGAGTCGGTTCGCGCCGCCTGCGAGCGCCTCGCCGCCGAACTCGCCGACGTGCCGGGATTTCAGGTCGAGGACAAGGGCATGTCCGCCGCGGCCCATTACCGGAACGCGTCGCCCGGCGCGCTCCCGCGGGTCGAGCGGGCCGTGCGCCGGGCCGTCGCGGCGATTCCCGGCCTGCAGGCCGCTCCCGGCAAGAGGGTCTTCGACATCACCCCGGCGGACGGCATCGGCAAGGGCACCGCCGTCGCGGGACTGCTCGGCGAGTTCGGAGGGCTGCCGCTGTACTTCGGAGACGACACCACGGACGAGGACGCCTTCCGGGCGCTCGCGGGGCAGGCCGTGACGGTCTTCGTGGGGCCCCCGGGCCGGCTCTCCGCGGCGCGATACCGCCTCGCGGACCCCGGCGAGGTCGCCACGGCTCTCGCTAGGATCCTCGCCATCGCTTCCGACTGAGGGGGCGGCCGCGGCCCCTCGCGCAAGGCGGGCCGAGGCGCAAGGGGCGAAATCCCGGCAACTTGCGCCCCTTGCAAGGCATCCGTCGCGGGTCCGGTTTCTGGTACGATGAATGCGGAGCCGGTCCGCCGGCTGCCGCCCGTGCGACAGAGTCCAGCCGCTAGGAGCCACCGGTGAAGCGCACGCCGTCCGACGGTACGCTGCGCTGCTCGTTCTGTCGGAAGAGCCAGGATATCGTCGAACGGCTGATCGCCACGCCCGGGGAGTATCCCAAGTCCTACATCTGCGACGAGTGCGTCGTCATCTGCAGCGCGATCCTCGAGGAGGAGCGCTCGGACAATGGCCAGGGGCACGGCTTCACCCTGCTGAAGCCTCGCGAGCTCAAGGAGAAGCTGGACCAGTACGTGGTCGGGCAGGACGCCGCCAAGAAGCGCTTGGCGGTAGCGGTCTATAACCACTACAAGCGCGTCTTCATGCAGCAGAGGCGGCTGGTGCCCGCCGCTGCCGACCACGAGGTCGAGGTCCAGAAGTCCAACATTCTCCTGATCGGGCCGACCGGAACCGGCAAGACGCTGCTCGCCCAGACGCTGGCGAAGATTCTGGACGTCCCGTTCGCCATTACCGACGCCACCACGCTGACCGAGGCCGGGTACGTCGGCGAGGACGTGGAGAACATCATCCTCAAGCTGCTGCAGGCCGCCAACGGGGACGTGAGCCGCGCGCAGAAGGGAATCATCTACATCGACGAGATCGACAAGGTGAGCCGGCGCGACGAGAACCCGTCGATCACCCGCGACGTGTCGGGCGAAGGCGTCCAGCAGGCGCTGCTCAAGATTCTCGAGGGCAGCGTGGCCAGCGTGCCCCCGCAGGGCGGGCGCAAGCATCCGCACCAGGAGTTCACCGCGGTCGACACGACGAACATCCTGTTCATTTGCGGCGGCGCGTTCGTGGGCCTGGACAAGCTCGTGGCGCGCCGCATCGACGCGCGCGTGGTCGGCTTCCGCAACGCAGGCGTGTCCGAGCACGCCCTGCCGGAGCCCCAGCCGGACGCAGATCTTGGCCTGCTCGGCAAGGTGCAGCCGCAGGACTTGATCCGCTTCGGATTCATCCCGGAGTTCGTCGGGCGGATACCGGTCGTGGCCACCCTGGGCACCTTGGACCAAGGCGCCTTGGTGGAAGTGCTGACCAAGCCGCGGAATTCGCTGGTCAAGCAGTACCAGAAGCTGCTCGATTACGAGAACATCGAGCTGGCCGTCGAGCCGGCCGCCTTGCAGGCGATAGCGAAGCTCGCCTTGGAGCGCGGCGTGGGCGCGCGCGGGCTGCGCATGATCATGGAAGAGCTGATGCTCGAGGTGATGTACCACCTGCCGTCGCAGCAGAAGCGCGTCAAGCGCTTCGTCGTGACGCACCAGATGGTCATCGAGGACCAGCGCGCCTTCCGTGCCCGCCTGCTCGAAAAGGCCGGCTGACCGGAGCCGGCTGGCCGCCGTCCGCCGCCTCGTCGCGGGCGCGTCGTAAACTAGGAGCATGCCCACCGCCAGCGGTATTCGTACGACTTCGCGGATACCGATGATGCCCATCCGGGACGTCGTGATTTTCCCGCAGATGATGTCCCCGTTCGTGGTCGGGCGCGACGCGAGCGTGAAGGCGCTGGAAGCCGCTCTGGCCCACGACCGGAAGATCTTCCTCACGACGCAGCACGACGCGTCCAACGACGACCCCAGCCCCGAGGAGGTCTACCAGGTCGGCACGATCGTCTCCATCGTCCAGAGCCTGAAGCTCCCCGACAGCAACGTCAAGGTGCTGGTCGAGGGCTTGCAGCGGGCCCGGCTGCGCAAGGTCCGGTTCGAGGACGGCTACATGCAGGCGACGGTCGAGACCGAGCAGTTCGCGCCGCCTTCGCAGGGCGAACTCGAGGACCTGAAGGGTCGCGTCACGACCCTGTTCGAGCAGTACGTGAAGCAGAGCCAGACCCTCAACTACGAGACCATGATGGCCGCCGTGCGGGTGGACGAGGCGGGCAAGCTCGCCGACACGATCTCCGCGCACCTGCAGCTCACCGTGCCCGAACGGCAGGACCTGCTCGAGATCTTCGATCCGGTCGAGCGCCTCACGCGCATCGCCGACCTGCTGGACATCGAGATCGAAAAGCTCTCCGTCGACCGGACCATCCAGGGCCGCGTCAAGAAGCAGATGGAAAAGGCGCAGAAGGAGTACTACCTCAACGAGAAGATCAAGGCCATCCAGAAAGAGCTCGGGCGCGGCGAGAACAGCGAGTTCGACAAGCTGCGCAAGCGCGTCGAGGAAGCGGGCATGACCAAGGACGCCAAGAAGAAGGCCCTGAACGAGATCCAGAAACTCGAGAACATGCCCCAGATGTCGGCCGAGGCGACCGTCTCGAACAACTACATCGACTGGCTGCTGTCGGTGCCCTGGAAGGCCAAGACGCGGGAGATCCGCGACCTCGGCAATGCTGAGAAGGTCCTCGAAAGCGACCACTACGGGCTGGAGCGGGTCAAGGAGCGCATCCTGGAGTTCCTCGCGGTCAGGCGGCTCGTGACCAAGCCGCAGGGCTCGATCCTGTGCTTCGTCGGCCCCCCGGGCGTCGGCAAGACCTCGCTGGGCAAGTCGATCGCCAGGGCCACGGGCCGCAAGTTCGTGCGGCTGTCTCTGGGCGGCGTGCGCGACGAGGCCGAGATCCGCGGGCACCGGCGCACCTATATCGGCGCGCTGCCGGGCCAGATCATCCAGATGATGAAGAAGGCCGGCGCGCGGAACCCGGTCTTCATGCTCGACGAGATCGACAAGATGTCGACCGACTTCCGCGGCGACCCCTCGGCGGCGCTGATGGAGGTGCTCGATCCCGAGCAGAACTCGGCCTTCCAGGACCACTACTTGGACGTGGAGTTCGATCTCAGCCAGGTGTTCTTCATCGCTACCGCCAACGTCCTGCACACGCTCCCGCCGCCGCTGCTGGACCGCATGGAGGTGATCCGCATCAGCGGTTACACCGAGGCCGAGAAGACGCAGATCGCCAAGCGCTACTTGGTCGGGAAGCAGATCGCCAAGGTGGGCCTCGCGCGGGGCAAGAGCATCGAGTTCGAGGAAGGCGCCATTAATCGGATCATCGAGCAGTACACGCGGGAAGCCGGCGTCCGCAGCCTCGAGCGCGAGATCGGCAACATCTGCCGCAAGGTCGCCCTCAAGCACGTGCGCGGCGACGGCGGCAAGGGCAAGCGCAAGACCACAGTCACTGCGGAGACCGTGAAGGACTTCCTGCGCGTGCCCAAGTTCCGCAGTCCCGGAGCGGATCTGAAGAGCGAGATCGGCACCGCGACCGGGTTGGCCTGGACCGAGCTGGGCGGCACCCTGCTGAGCATCGAATGCACGCTGATGGACGGGCAGGGCAAGCTCACCCTGACGGGCAAGCTGGGCGACGTGATGCAGGAGTCGGCCCGTGCGGCCATGAGCTACGTCCGGGCGCGTTCCGGCGCGCTCGGCTTGCCGAAGGACTTCTACCGGCACCTCGACATCCACATTCACGTGCCGGAAGGCGCCATTCCCAAGGACGGCCCCTCGGCCGGGATCACCGTGGCGACCGCGCTGGCCAGCGCCCTGACCAAGAGCAAGGTGCGCGGGGACGTCGCGATGACGGGCGAGGTGACGCTGCGCGGCAAGGTTCTCGTCATCGGGGGGCTGAAGGAAAAGCTGCTGGCGGCGAGCCGCCACGGCATCCGGGAGGTGCTCCTGCCCAGGGACAACGAGAAGGATCTGCCGGACGTGCCCAAGGAGGTGCTCGGCGATCTGAAGTTGCAGTTCGTCGGCACGATGGACGACGTGCTGGAGCTCGCTCTGGAGCAGCCGATCGACGGCCTGTCCAAGCACCCCTTCCGTGCGGGGGGAGTCGACGTGATCGGTCGCGAGGAGCAGGTGGCGAACTAGCGCCGCCTGTCGGCCGAGCGCGATGCCGGTCGAGTTCGTCGCGAGCGCTCGTGGCCCCGGCCACTTCCCGCGCGACCGGCTCCCCGAGGTGGCGTTCGCCGGGCGCAGCAACGTTGGCAAGTCCAGCCTGCTGAACGCCCTCCTGCTGCGGTCCGGCAAGCGGGTCGGAGCCGGGCAGGCGGTCGGCCGCAAGGCCTTGGCCAGGACCGGGCAGACGCCCGGGCGCACCCGGGCGGTCAACTTCTTTCGGATCGACCGGCGGCTGTATTTCGCGGACCTGCCGGGCTACGGCTACGCCGCGGTCTCGGACCGGGAGCGGCAGCGCTGGAAGCGCCTGGCCGAGTCCTACCTCGAATCGCGCGAGCCGCTGAAGCTGGTGGTGCTGCTTGTCGATATCCGTCACGGTCCGACCGACTTGGACCGGGAGATGAAGGCGTGGCTGGAGTACGCCGGGCAGGCGCACTGCGTCGCGGCCACGAAATCGGATAAGCTAAGGCTAGCGGCGCGGTTGCGCTCGGTACGCTCCATCCAAGAGAGTTTCGCCCCCCTGATCCCGTTCTCGGCAGTGACGGGGGAGGGCGTGCAGCAGCTTTGGCGGGCCATCGATTTGGCTCTCGCCGCATAGTTCCAGTCGCCGGAAGAGCGCGCGTCGCGCGGCTCGAACGAGGTGATCAATGCCTTCGGATACTACCGAGACCCACGACGAGGCCCGCGCTCCCGACGGTGCCGGCGAGGTCGTCCGGGAAGAGCCGCGCCGGGAAGAGCGGGAAACGGCCCGCCCGAGGAGATTTCGCAGGCGGGGCGAGGAGACCAAGCAAGCCGCGGGCGAGGCGCAGTCCGAGCCGCCTCCCGCGGAAGCCGGAGACGACTCCGGCGGGGCAGGCGAGAGCGTCGCGAAGCGCGAAGGAGGCGAGGCAGGTCCCTCGCGGACGCGGAGGCGCAGCCGGTTCCGGGATGGCGAGGTTCAGGGCGAGGAGCGCCGGGCAGCGGAAGGGGACGGGGAATCGACCGGTCCGGGGCGGAGGCAGCAGCGCAAGCCGCGCGCGCGGCGCGAGCGCCCCAAGCGCCGCGCGCGGGACTTCGAGCCTCCCGAGAACGTGGACGAAGAGGCCGAGTACCAGGCCCTCGCCGAGGCGATGGCAAGCGATGGCGGCCAGCCCTTGGACCTAGTCTCCCTGAAGGAGCTCAGCATCACCGCGCTGCATCGCAAGGCGACCGATCTGGGGCTCGACACCTCGGCTGGCTTGCGCAAGCAGGAGTTGGTATTCGGCATCCTGCAGGCGCAGTCGGAAGGCGTGGGCCTGATACTGACCCAGGGCGTGGTGGAGCTCATGCCGGAGGGCTTCGGGTTCCTGCGGTCCGCGGAGTACAACTACCTGCCCGGACCGGACGATATCTACGTCTCGCCGGCTCTGATCCGGCGGCAACGCCTGAGAGCGGGGGACACGGTGACCGGCCAAGTGCGGCCGCCGAAGGAGAGCGAGCGCTACTACGCCCTCCTGAAGGTCCAGGCGGTCAATCTCGAGCCGCCGGAGGTCGCCAAGACCAAGATTCTGTTCGACAACCTGACGCCGCTCTATCCCGAGGGCCGCTTCAAGCTCGAGACCAACAAGAACAACTTGAGCGGCCGCGTCCTGGACTTGCTGGTCCCGATCGGCAAGGGCCAGCGCGGCCTGATCGTGTCGCCGCCGCGGACCGGCAAGACGATGCTCTTGCAAGCGATCGCGAACTCGATCACGACCAACCAGCCCGACGTGTTCCTGATCGTCCTGCTCATCGACGAGCGACCCGAAGAGGTTACCGACATGCAGCGCTCGGTGCGCGGCGAGGTGATCAGCTCGACGTTTGACGAGCCGGCCTCGCGGCACGTCCATATTGCCGAGATGGTCATCGCGAAGGCCAAGCGCCTCGTCGAGCACAAGCGCGACGTGGTGATCCTGCTGGACTCCATCACCCGCTTGGCGCGGGCCTACAACACGATCGCTCCGCCCTCGGGCAAGGTGCTCTCGGGGGGGGTCGATTCCAATGCCCTGCAGCGCCCGAAGCGATTCTTCGGCGCGGCGCGCAACATCGAGGAAGGGGGCTCGCTGACGATCGTCGCGACTGCCTTGGTGGATACCGGCAGCCGCATGGACGAGGTGATCTTCGAGGAGTTCAAGGGCACCGGGAACATGGAGGCGCACCTTGACCGCAAGCTGGTCGACAAGCGCATCTTTCCGGCCATCGACACCAACCGCAGCGGCACTCGCAAGGAGGAGCTGCTGCTCCCGCAGGAGACGCTGAACAAGGTGTGGGTGCTGCGCCGGGTGCTAAGCGGACTGCAGACCGTGGAAGCCGCCGAGCTGCTGCTGGACCGGCTGTCGAAGACCCGGAACAACGCGGAGTTCCTAGCGTCGATGACCAGCTGAGGAGCCTCCCGGACGGTCGGCGCACCGGGCGAATGCCCGAAGGGAGGAGTCGGTCCTCGGATTGGCAGGCCGTCACACCACCGGAGCCCGGCCGGGTCGGCCAATCCCCACCGTCCGCGAACGGTGATCCCGGTCCCTGCCCTGCCGCCGTCCCGATCTTGTGAGGCGGCCGTGCGGCGGATCCCTCCCGCGCGTGTCTCTTGCGTCGCTCGGGTCGGCCCGTCCCGAGACCGAGAACGGTGCGGGATCTGGAAACACGCCGGCAGGATCTCACCCCGATCCGCTTGACGCGTTTGTCGCCGGCCGCCGGCGCGGAGCTTCCGCTCGGAGTCCCCTCCGGGGAGGTGCTGCTTCAGGCGGATGCGATCGCGGCCTGGGCTGCGGCGAGGCGGGCGATCGGCACGCGGTACGGCGAGCAGCTCACGTAGTCCAGCCCCGCAAGCACGCAGAACGTCACGGACTTCGGCTCGCCTCCGTGCTCCCCGCAGATTCCGACCTCCAAGCCGGGGCGGGTGGCGCGGCCCTTCTCGAGCGCGATCTTGATCAGCTGCCCCACGCCCGTCTCGTCCAGCACCTGGAACGGATCGTTGTCGATGATGCCGTGGTCCATGTAGGCCTTGACGAACGTGCCGGAATCGTCCCGGCTGAAGCCGAACGTGGTCTGCGTCAGGTCGTTGGTGCCGAAACTGAAGAATTCCGCGTGACGGGCGATCTCGTCGGCGGTCAGCGCGCCGCGCGGCACCTCGATCATCGTTCCGACCTTGTAGTGGACCTCCCTGCCCGCCTCGCGGAAGACCCGCTCGGCCGTGTCAGTGACGATCTTCTTCTGGTTCTCCAGTTCCTTGTGGTTCCCGACTAGCGGGATCATCACCTCGGGAATCGCGTTAATGCCCCGCGCGGCGCAGCTGACAGCAGCCTCGAAGATCGCCTGAGCCTGCATCTCCGTGATTTCCGGGAAGGTGATGCCGAGGCGGCAGCCGCGGTGACCCAGCATCGGGTTGAACTCGTGCAGCTCCTCGACGCGCTCTAGCAGGCTCCCGATTTCTTTCTGCCGCGAGTGGTCTTCCTTCGATCCGCGCAGTTGGGCGAGCTCCACCATAAGCTCCTCGCGCTTCGGCAGGAATTCGTGCAGCGGAGGATCCAGCGTGCGCACGATCACGGGGTAGCCGTCCATGACCTCGAACAGCTCCTCGAAGTCCTTCCTTTGCATCGGCAGCAGGCTGGCCAGCGCCTCCGCGCGGGTCTCTGCGTCTTCGGCGAGGATCATCTGGCGGACGTGCCCGATGCGCTCGGGCTCGAAGAACATGTGTTCCGTCCGGCACAGGCCGATGCCCTCGGCCCCGAAGATCCGGGCCATGCGCGCGTCGCGCGGCGTCTCGGCGTTGGCGCGCACTCTCGCCATGCGGTGCTTGTCAACATACTCCATGTACCGAGCGAAGTCGCCCGAGGCTGGATCGGGCTCGATGGTGGCCGCCTTGCCGGCCAAGACCTCCCCGGTGGAGCCGTCGATCGAGATCCAGTCGCCCCTTCCCAGCACCTGCCCGTTGCAGGAGATCCGCCCGCCCTTGGCGTCCACGTTCACCTCGCCCGCACCGGCTACGCACGGCGAGCCCATGCCGCGCGCCACGACTGCCGCGTGGGACGTCATGCCCCCTCGCGACGTCAGGATGCCCTTGGCGGCTTCCATGCCGTGAATGTCCTCCGGCGTTGTCTCCGCGCGCACCAGCACGACCGGTTTGCCCCGCTCGGCTTCCTCGACGGCCGCGTCCGCCGTGAACACGATGCGCCCCACGGCCGCTCCGGGCGATGCGGGCAGTCCGACAGTCAGCGTTGCGAGCTGCGCCTTTGACGACGGCTCGATGACCGGGTGGAGCAGCTGGTCGAGATGCTGCGGCTCGACGCGCATCACCGCTTCGCGGTCGCTGATCAGTCCCTCGTCCACCATGTCGACCGCGAACTTGACCGCGGCGGCACCCGTCCGCTTGCCGTTGCGCGTCTGCAGCATGAACAGCTTGCCTTCTTGGATTGTGAACTCGAAGTCCTGCACGTCGCGGTAGTGCCTCTCGAGTTGGGCCGTGATCGAGCGCAGCTCGCCGTAAGCCTGCGGCAGGACCTGCTGCAGCTCTTGGATTGGCCGGGGCGTGCGGATGCCGGCGACGACGTCCTCGCCTTGGGCGTTCGTTAGGAACTCGCCGTAGAACTCGTTCTTGCCGGTAGCCGGGTCGCGGGTGAACCCCACGCCCGTCGCGGAGGTCTCGCCTAGGTTGCCGAACACCATGGCTTGGACGTTCACGGCCGTCCCGAGGTCGTGGGGGATGTCATTCATCCGCCGGTAGTGGTTGGCCCGGGGGTTGTCCCAAGAGCGGAAGACCGCGTCCCGGGCCAGCTTGAGCTGCTCGCGAGCATCCTGCGGGAAGTCGTCTCCGAGGGACTTCTTGTAGTGGGCCTTGAACGCCGAGACCACCTCGCGCAGCTGCTCCTCGTTCAGGTCCATGTCGTTCTCGGCACCGGAGGCTTCCTTGATGCCTTCCAGGATTTCCTCGAACTGGCCTTTCGAGACGCCCATGACGACATCGGCGAACATCATGATGAATCGCCGATAGCAGTCGAGCGCGAAGGTCCCCTTGCCGCTGAGAGCGGCCAGCCCTTCGGTAGCGCGGTCGTTCAGTCCTAGATTCAGGATGGTGTCCATCATGCCGGGCATGGAGAACTTCGACCCGGAGCGGACGGACAGCAGCAGCGGGTCTGCTGGGTTGCCAAGGGTCTTGCCCATCTCCGACTCGAGGTGCTGCAGTGCATCCGCCATCTCCTCCTCGACACTGTCGGGGACACGGTTCCCTCCCGCGAGGTACATGTTGCAGACCTGCGTGGATACCGTGAAGCCGGGCGGAACGGGGACGCCGGCCAGCGCCATTTCCGCGAGGTTGGCGCCCTTGCCGCCGAGCGTGTCGCGCATCGACTTGTTGCCTTCGGTCTTCGATCCGCCGAAGGAATACACGTGCTTTGCCATAGTGGTGGTTGCTCTCTGTGCTGAGTGGCCTTCGCGGTCTCTCGCGGGACGGTCCCGATCCGCTACGTTCGGACGCGGGGCCTTGGCCGGCTTGAGGGGATGGTTCTAGGGGCTCGGGCCCAAGCTGCCGTTGGGCCGCGAGGATTGAAGGCGACTAGTCCCATCTTATCTCGCCTTCGCGCGCTGGGATGGAATTGCCTTGGGGCGGATGTCCGGGCTGGGTCGCCCGCCGGGGCTCCTCGAGCGGCCCGGGTGTTGTCCGTCCTGCTGGGACGGTTTGCGGGGCGGGGCGAGCCGCCCGGCGCGTGCGCGAGCCTGCCATCCGGCGGGCATCGAACCGACTTGATACTCGCACGCCGCGAATCGGGCAAGTTGGAGCGACAACATTGCGTGAACATGGAAGGGGCCCGAGTAGCGTTCCGGAAGGGTTGCGGCCGCTAGCCCGCGTGGTCGAGCTTCGGGCGGGATGCGGATGCCGAAGACGGGCGAGCGAGCCTTCAACGTAGAACTCCCGCGAGTGCTGCGTCGCAAGCACCCTCTCTGGCGGGACCACGTTGGCGCGGAGCAGCGCGGCGTATTCGAGCGGGCCGCAGTTCAGCCGGATATCGTCGTGCGACACCCGCGCGGCCTGGCGGTGGTCCTCGAGACCGAGTTCAAGCCGGCCCGAACCGTCGAGCGGGATGCGGCCCGTCGGCTGGCATGAGTGTCGGCGCGAGCGGCTCGGTGGTCGATCAGGCGCTGGCAGTCCGCGTTCCGGGGTGACTGCCGGAGTCCCAATCTGACTTGGGGAGTCGGATTGAGAGTGCCGAGTATCGCATCTGCGCTGTGTCCGGCAGCCAGACCGCCCCGGTCCGCTGGCCCTCCGAAGGCTGGATGCCCGCCACGGTCTACGAACTGGCCGCCGTAGTCGAGCAGCTGCCCCTGTCGGAGCGGATCGTCGCGCGAGGCATGGCCGTGCTGGAGGATACCGTGCGCGAATGTGCCGCAGTCCTGCGCGACGACATACGGCCTGCGGCGCAGATGCCGCTGCGGTGCATGGCGCGCATATAGCGGCAGGAAGACGGGATCCAGACTTCGAGGATGGCGATAGCGATCGTTGCCAACGCGCTGGTGTTCCATTCCTTGATCGCCACGGTGTACGGCCCGCCGTCCCCCGAGGAGTGCCGAGCCGTGCCTGGCCGGACGTTCAAGGGCGGGATCGGAGAAGTTTGGGACCGAATCCCGCGGGGCATCAATTACTGGCCGATCTTTCGCATCGCTTCGGACCTGCTCGCGCATGTGGACGTGCCGATGTCGGACCGGATCCTCGGGCGGCTCACCGAGGTGGCCGGCGAGCTCGTAGCGGTGGGCGCGACGAGCATGAACGACCTCTCCGGGCGCATGTTCCAGCGAATCATTGGCGACCGCCAGTTCCTTGCGACGTTCTACAGCCTGCCCTCGTCGTCTGCGCTGTTCGGCACGGGGGCGGAGGTCGCCGCGGCACGGCGGTGGAGATGCCGGACCTGGACCTGCCGCACGAGTCGGTGGAGGTGGTCATCATGAGCCCGCCTTTCACGCGGCCGACGAACCACGAATCCGCGGAGGCGCCCGTGCCATCGTTCGCGGGATTCGAGGAGTCCGAGGCCGAGCAGCGGGCGATGGCGGGCATTCAGAGGGCCGTCAGGGAAGCGATCAGAGAGCCGGCGGGCCACGGCAACGCCAGTCTGGCGTCCAACTTCATCGATGTCGCGCAAGCGAAGGTCAAGCCGGGCGGGGGCGTGGTGCTGCCGTTGGCGTATGCGCAGGGCGGAGGGTGGGCGCGTGCGGCAGCCGATGAGCCTGCACTACCGAGACGTGACTGTGGTGGCGACGAAGCGGGACCGGCCTTCGCCCGCCGAGGAACGGATTCTGTTTGTGAACCTACCTTGCCGACATGCCAACGTTTGCAAGATGCTCAGTTCGACGAATATCTTTGAAGACCGGAAATTTCTTGTGGACACGCACCTGCCAACGCAGTCGGGGATATCGATTCGAGTACTCGCTGAGGATAACTATGTTGGTGATCAATTCAACATGGTTGGAAAGCACCTCCTTGAGCTGTCTGGCATATTCCTTCGTCCATTTATGTTTCCGTCGAATCAATGGCGGAAATAGAAAGAACCAAATATTCGTATAAACTGAGATCTTTTCATGGGAAATCAAGCGTTAAACGTGTAGATAGTGAATGCTGTTATTCATCGTCTTCTTCTCCGGATTATGCCACCCATTCTCGTTCACATTTGTCTACATTTTCAAAATATAAGACCGCGTTCTTCCGGACACGATTAACGAGTCCAATATCTTCGCTCGACAAGCCCAAGCACAATAGGTGATCATCAACAACTTCTTTCTTAAACTCTCCATAGAGCGGTCCAATTGGCACGCTCAAGGATGCAGAAATGATGACTTCAATATGTTCAAATGACAGCGCAAATCGCTTGTCTCCCTTGAGAATATAGGCGATCTTATCATGGAGACGATCCCCGTAGATCACGGGTACGTACAGTGGACCCCCTAGGAACTCAAATACATGAATGGTGATTATCTCCTTAGCTATCCTGTCTCTCCTCGGCGTTATAACGTCGGTCATTGTGCTGGTTCAGTTCATGCTGTAACACATATCTGCGTTCATCTGCCGTATTAAGTTCTACGGTCACAGCGGTACCCAGAAAATCTTCTTCCATCTTGACGGAATTCTCATCTGTAGCACTGAACTCGTAATTAAGATTGTCTTGAATTCGTGTTATCATTTCTCCAAGGGGAGAAGCCATATTTTCGTCAATGAACTCTGAAGAAGACATTTCTAGATCCACCGAGTCTGCGAACAAACCGCTTGTGACTCTGGCAACTCTGCTGATCGAGATCTCGGCAGCTCTGGAATGATCGGACTCGCTAAAGCGCAGAATTCAGCCCGAGTGAGAGGCAAGGCTGAACTTGTTCCACGCGGAAGAGATTCGACTTCAACGTGCCGGAGGCCCTCATTCTTCTGGTTGGGTTGCGTGACTTCTTCTCATGCCCTTTCGCCACCAGTATAGCAAGCAATTCCAGCGGGTGTCGAACGACTGAGGGCTCAACGGGCGCTGCTCGTGTGGCTGAGACGAGGGCCTCATCCGACGCCCGACGGGTGCCACATTTCGTATCTCCGTCTGTCCCGTAGCCGCGGAGGCTCCGGAGTCGGTCGTTGCGGCCGATTCGCGATCTCGGTGGGCCGCCCCCGCTGGATCCGGGCGGCGAAGCGACGAATGGAGGGTCTGCAAGTGTCAGAGAGGCCCTCGCACCTGGAATCGTCGAGGGCCCTCACCCAGCGTAGACCGGGCGTGCTGCGGACCTCAGTGTGCCGCCCCACTTCGGCCCGGGCGAAGTAGGCGCCTGCGACGCTGCCGCGCCCTGCGACCCCGGTCGGCAGCGGCGCTCGATGTGAACACGGGCGATAGCTGTCGGATTGGCACGGCATGCCCAGGGCCCGCCCGCAATCGCGAGCGCTGGTCCCTCGTAGCTGCGACGCACGACCACCGATTCCATGTGTTTGGCGTCTGGATCCCGGAGATCCTGCCTGAAGCGATGAGCCGCGAATCGCCACGTCGCGCTGGGCACTGAGGTTGAGCGTCTGGCCTCCAATCGGGGTGATGGGCCAAGGCGTGGCGGGCTCTGAGTTGGAGGCCGTCTTCGAAGGCTTGGACCGCGGCAGCGTCCTGCGACAGGGTCTCGACCGGGAAGGCCTCGGATGGTACCCGGCGCGAAAGCGCATTGGAGTACGCTGGAACTAGCATGGAACTGGGATTCGTCAGCGCCATCCTCCCGGATCTGCCCTTTGACGAAGTCTGCGCCGTTGCGTCGCGCGAAGGCTACGACTGCATCGAGGTGATGTGCTGGCCGCCGGGCAAGGCGGACCGTCGCTACGCGGGCGTGACTCACTTGGACGTCGAGGCGCTCGACGCCGCTGCTGCCGACGAGGTGCATGGGCTGCTCGCGGCTCACGAAGTGAAGATCAGCGGGCTGGGGTACTACCCCAACGCGCTGTCCGCGAACGCGGACGAAGCCCGGGTGGCCCAAGCGCACATCCGCTCGGTGATTGAGGCCGCGCGGCAGCTCGGCGTGTCAACAGTTAATACCTTCGTCGGCAGGGACTGGACCCTCTCGGTCGAGGAGAACTGGCCTCGCTTCCTCGATGTCTGGCGTCCAATTGTGCAAATCGCCGAAGACCGCGGCGTCCGCATCGGGATCGAGAACTGCCCGATGATCTTCACTCGCGACGAGTGGCCGGGCGGCAAGAACCTCGCCTGCTCGCCGAGGATATGGAGACGGATGTTCGAGGAGATCCCCAGCGCGTCGTTCGGCCTGAATTACGACCCGTCGCATCCGACTTGGATGCAGATGGACGCCATTGCGCCGCTCGTGGACTTCCGCGACCGCATCTTTCACGTCCATGCCAAGGACGTGCGGGTCGACCGGAATGCCCTCGACGACGTGGGGATTCTGGCCTATCCGTTGCAGTACCACGATCCGAAGTTGCCCGGTTTGGGGGACGTGGACTGGGGTCGGTTCTTCTCCGTCCTCACATCCACGGGCTACGACGGGCCGGTCTGTGTCGAAGTGGAGGACCGAGCCTACGAGAACTCGCTGGAGGGTCGGAAGCTTGCGCTCCGCCAGAGCGCTCGGTTCCTGCGGCAGTATATCCCGGAGCGGTCTGGCCTGTAATCGCCCTGCGGTCAGGCCGGCTTGTCGCCCGTCGGATCCGGAGCGATCATGGCGAAGTCGGCGATCGTCGAGAGCTTCTCCAGCATACCGGCGAGGAATGCCAGGCGATTCCGTCGCACTGCTTGATCCTTTGCCATTACGAGCACGGAGTCGAAGTAGCGGTCCAAGGCCGGTCGGAGCGAGGCGATCTCGCGCAGGGATGCCGCGTAGTCCCGCTCGGCATTGCGCCCGGCAATCCTGCCGGCGACCGTGATCAGGGATTCGTGCAGTTCGGTCTCCGGCCCGGGTTCCAGCAGTGCCTCGTCGATCCGGACGCCTGTCGGCGCTCGGACTCCCGCATGCCCGACGATGTTCCGGACCCGCTTGAATGTCACCGCGAGAGCTTCAAAGTCCGGCGTCTGCCGCACCTCGGCGAGTGCGCCCGCGCGTGCGGAGACGTCCACCGGAACGTTGTCGGATGCCGCGAGAACGGCTTGCACGACGTCCAGGGCGATTCCGCCCGAGTCCTTCAGCCAGTGCCGCAACCGCTCGACCAAGAACTCGCGAAGAGCCGAGGAGTTCTTGCCGGCGTCCGCCATCTGCACCAAGCTGTCCAGAGACAGTTCCATGCCGCCTTCCACCACGATGCGAATCGCGCCGTAAGCAGTCCGGCGCAATGCCAGGGGGTCCTTCGAGCCCGTCGGTATCAAGCCCAAGCCGAACATGCCGCCTAGAGTCGTCAGCCTGTCAGCGAGCGATGCGGCTCGACCGGTCTCCGAACGGGGGATCGGGCCCGACGCGCCCGCCGGCAGGTAGTGGTCATAGATTGCTTCTGCAACAGCCTTGGGCTCGCCTTGGGCGGTCGCGTAAAGGCCGCCGATCTTGCCCTGCAATTCAGGGAACTCGCCGACAATCTCCGTCGTTAGGTCGCACTTGGCTAGAAGGAGCGCGCGATTCAAGTCGGAGGCAGTCCGCTCGTCTAGGCCCAGAGCGCCGGATATGGCCGAGCCGGCCGCCAGATTGCGCTGGGTCTTGTCCCAGTAGCTGCCCAGGGAGGCTTGGAACGTGACGTCTTTCAGATCGTCGACGCGCTCGGACAGCGAGCTGCGCTGGTCGAAATTCCAGAAGAAATCGGCGTCGTTGAACCGCGCGCGCAGAACTCGCTGGTGGCCCGCCCGGATCACGCCTAGGTGGTCCGCGCCGGTGTTGGCCACGGCGACGAACGAATTCACTAGCTCCCCGCTGCCGTTCTCGATCGCGAAGTACTTCTGATGCACGAGCATGACCGTCTCGAGCACCTCGTCCGGCAGGGAGAGGTAGGCAGCGTCGAAGCTGCCTAGCACGGCGGTCGGGAATTCGGTCTCGTAGACCAAGGTCTCGAGCAGGCGGGGATTGCGCCGGATCCGGCGCCCGTCCGGCAGGAGCGCCTCGGCTTGGCTAACAATTCGCTCGCCGCGCTCGTCGGAAGAAAGAACCACCGAGTTGTCGCGGAGAACCCGGACATAGTGGCGTGCGTCCGCTACCGCGACCGGGCCCGCTCCTAGGCGGCGGTGGCCCCAGGTCCGGTTGCCAGCCGCGATACCGGCGATCTCGAGTGGCACGACCGCTCCGTCTAGCAGAGCCACGAGCCACCGGATGGGGCGGATGAAACGCGGGCTGCCCTTGCCAGCCCAGTACATCGCGCGGGGAAACCGCAGGCCGAGGACCAGCTTGGGCAGACTCTCCGCCAGCAGGCTGCCCGCGTCGCGTCCGGGGATGCGTCGGCGCACCGTGAGCTTGCCGTCGGGCCCAGCTGTCAGAGCGCTCACGGGGATCCGGGCCTTGCGGGCGAACCCCAGCGCGGCTCGAGTGGGATTGCCGTCCGGGTCGAAGGCCACCTTCTTCGACGGCCCCCTCAGAGTCTCGATTCTGTCCGCCTGCCTGGCGAGCAGGTTCCCGGCGAATAGGGCTAGCCGCCGCGGCGTCGCCTCGACCGACACGCTCGCTTGGGTCCCGAGGCCGAGGGTGCCCAGCGCCTCTTGGAAGCGCTGCTTCAGGTCCGTGCGGGCGCGGCCCACCATCCGCGCCGGGATTTCCTCGGTTCCGATTTCAAGCAGGAGCTCGCTCACGAGGCCTCCCTTGCGACGCCCTGCTGCTGGTCGGTCCACGCATTGGCCACGCCGACAGCGAGGTTGCGCACCCGCTGGACGACCTGGGCTCGTTGCGTCACGCTGATCGCGCCGCGCGCCTGCAGGGTGTTGAAGAGGTGGGAGCACTTCAAGGTCTGGTCGAAGGCCGCGAGCAATGGGAACCGGCGCCGCTCGGTCGCGTCGGTGTGCTCCGAGTACGCGTCGAGCAGGCGGCGGCACTCTGCCTCGTGCAGGTGGAATTCCTTCCACACGAAGTCCACGTCGGCCTCCTCGAAGTTGTAGGTCGAGTACTGTTCCTCGTCGGCCAGCCTGACGTCGCCGTACGTCCAGCGGTCGTTCCAGCGGATGTCGTAGATGCTCTCGACGTTCTGGATGAAGGCTGCCAGGCGCTCGAGACCGTACGTCAGCTCGGCGGGCACCACGTCCAGATCCAGCCCGCCGCACTGCTGGAAATAGGTGAACTGAGTGATCTCGAGACCGTCGAGCATGACCTGCCATCCGACGCCCCACGCGCCCAGCGTGGGAGACTCCCAGTTGTCCTCTTCCAGCTTGCAATCGTGCCGCGAAAGGTCGATGCCGATGTCCTCGAGGCTCTTCAGGTAGAGCTCGACCACATCCTCCGGCGCGGGCTTGAGGATCACCTGCAGCTGCATGTGCTTGTACAGCCGGTTGGGGTTCTCCCCGTAGCGGCCGTCAGCCGGACGGCGGCTCGGCTGCACGTACGCGACCCGGTAGGGGGCCTTGCCGAGGACCCGCAGGAAAGTCTCCGGGCACATCGTCCCCGCGCCCACCTCGCAGTCGAAGGGCTCTTGGACGATGCAGCCCTGGCGCGCCCAGTACGCCTTTAGCCGCATGACGATTTCTTGAAACGTCAGCATGAACGTGCAGGTTCGGCGTCCGGTTCTCTTGGTGAGGGATTCGGACCCGCGCGCCCGCGGGCGGGCCCGAACCTTGAGCGTACCACCGCGGCCGGGCTCAGCGAGACGGAGCTGGTCGCAGCGAGTAGCCTAGGCGGCCGCTAGGGTCACGGTGCCGCGAAACGGATGCGGCCGGCGCGGCGGCGGCCAGCGCGGGCCGAACGGCCCGGTCGCTCTCGTCGCTATTGGGGAACTGCAGGCGATCGTTCAGGAAGACCTCCCAGGCCCCCTCCAGCACGCGGAACCGGCCGGGGAATTCCGGTTCGGCCAGGACCGCGGCGTTGAGCTGGCCTGCCCGTCGGAAGGCCTCGCGAAAGCGGTCCTCCAGCGTTCCGCTCAAGCCGCGGCGAATGCTGGTCAGCAGCCCCGGCCCCGGAGGGTTCAGATTGATCGAGAACGTGTCGCGCTTGCCCGCGATGAGAATGCCCGGCCCGCCCGGCATGTGGGCGTAGTCAGCAAGGTCGACCCAATCGGAAGGATGGTCGCCTTTCTGCCGCCAGCGGTCGAAAATGACTAGGAACGGGTCGAGGTCGGGATCCTGCCCGGCCTCAAGCAGCAGCTTGACGTCGATGCGCTGCAGGCTCTGGTCCATTCGGGGAATCCGGACCTAGAACCCGGCCGCCTGCGAGTAGACTCCTTGGGCGGCCTCGATGAACAGCGTTGCCTCCTCGACCCGCAGGCGGGCTCTCTCCGGGTCGCTGCTGGGGCCTTCCGCGGCGCTGCGCAGGAAGTTGTCGGCGAACGGCCGGTAGAACGCGCCCGCGGCGTGGAAGTGCTTCTGGAATTCCGCGACGGTGTCGTACCGGTCGGACAGCCACAGGCCCTTGGTGAACAGCAGCGCGTCGGCCGCCTTCTTGCAGGCCTCGAACGCCTTCGCCGACGCCTCGCCGTAGCGACTCCGTTCGAGGTGGAGCGTGGACTCGAAGTGGATGCGGTCGGCGTCTTCCAGCAGGAACTCGGCCTGGTCCACCACCTCTCCCGCGCATTCTCCGATGCCGATCGAGCGCTTGTACTGCCAGGGCTGCCGCATGTCGCGGTAGTAGCCGGGCTCCTCGTCGTAGGTCGGCAGCGCCATGAATTCCTGGAGCTCGGTCTTGACACGGGTCTTGCCCAAGCGGGCCACGACGTCGCTCAGGGTCTCGTCCCCGCGCTTCTCCCGGCTGTAGAACTCGCTGACGCGCGCGATGGCCTTGTCAACGTTCTGCGAAGGGATCTTGCCGATCGCCAAGCCGTAGGACTCGGCGTTGTTGCGCATGGAACCGCCTAGCGTGACCTGGAAGACGGGCGCGGTGTCGTTCTTCTTGCGCTGCACCGAGCCGAAGAAGCCGATGTCCGCGATATGGTGCTGGCCGCACGAGTTGAAGCACCCGCTGATCTTGATCTTGAGGTCCGAGCGCCGGGCGATGCCGCTCATGCCATTGGCGAACTCCTTGGAAAGGTGCGCGGCCAGCCCTCTGGACGAGGTGATTCCGAGCTTGCAGGAGTCCGTGCCGGGGCACGCCACCACGTCCTTGAGCCGCCCGGCTCCCGTCTCGGCCAGGCCGATCGACCGCAGGTCCGCGTGGAGGGACGGCAGGTCGGCGTTCGACACCCACTGCAGGAGCAGGTTCTGGTTGACGCTCGTGCGCAGGGTGTCCTGGACGTAGCGCCGGGAGACCTCGGCGAGCTGCCTCGCCTGGACGGAGGTGATGTCGCCTAGAGGCAGGTAAACCTCCACCATCGAGTAGCCGTCCTGCGCCTGTGGCCGCACGTTGATGTCCAGCCACTCGGAAAAGCCAGGGCCGGCGGTGCCGGCCGAGTCCAGCGCCGACGGAGGCCTGAGGGGCCCCTCCCGCAGGCTGGTCACCGCATCGAGCAGCTCGCCTTCCCAGCGCGGATCCCGCGGCAGCCGCGAGCGCTCCTGTTCGACGAGGCGCCGGAACTCGTCGATGCCCTGCTTGGCGATCAGGAACTTCAGGCGGGCCTTCGCGCGGTTCTTCTTCTCGCCGAACCGAGCGAACACTCGCGAGATGGCCTGCGCGAGCGGGAGCATCTCTTCGGCGGGAAGGAACTCGCTGTACACCTTCGCTTGGTGCGGGAGCGCCCCCAAGCCGCCGCCGACAAGCACCTGGAACCCCTCCGCGCCGTCCCGGATCCGGGCGACGGCGCCGATGTCGTGCATGCGACCCAGCCCGCAGGGGTGGCCCTCGCAGCCCGAATAGGAAATCTTGAACTTGCGCCCGAAGTTCTGCGCGTCCGAGTGGCGCAGCATGAAGTACGCCATCGCGTGGGCGTGGGGCGTGACGTCGAACGTCTCGTCGCTGCAGACGCCCGCATGGGGGCAGCAGGTGACGTTGCGCACCACGTTCCCGCAAGCCTCGCGAGTCGTGATCCCGACCGCCGCCAGCCGTCGCATCAGGTTGGGAGTGTCGTTGATGTCGACGAAGTGGCACTGGAAGTCCTGCCTCGTCGTCACGTGCAGCACTCCGACGGCGTACTCCTCCGCGATGTCGGCCAGAACGGTCAGCTGGTCCGCGCTCAGCCGGCCCATGGGGATCTTGATGCGCTGCATCTGCACCCGGTCTTGGCGCTGTCCGTAGACGCCGTGGCGCAAGCGGAACTCGGTGAACAGCTTCTCGTCCACGAGTCCTGCTTGGACCCTCCGCAGCTCGGTCTCGTAGACGTCGATTTCCTGGCGGAGGTCCTCGGGCAGGCAGGCCCATTCGGCGCTGGAGTCGACTGGCGCGGGTAGTGACGCTGGCATCGCTCGATTCCTCGGGGCCGCTCGGGCTCTAGGCGGCTTCGCCCGCAGTCCGGGCAGGTCGAAACCGGCCTAGGTTGATCCTAGCACCTGCTGCCTCGCCTCGCGCGGTCCGGAGGCGCGACGGAATACCGGATGCTGCTTGGCTGTGCGGAGCGAGGACTTGGACTTGGTGCTCGGTGCAAGGGTGCAGCCGTCTGCCTCGCGAAGGTCGCCTTGCTCGCCTAGCGGCCCCCTATTCGACCGCTTCCTTGCACTAGATCCCCACAGTCTCGACTCGCCCCCTCTCGAATCCTACCCCGGAGTGTTCCAAGCGGCGCTAGACCCGGGACGCCGTTGCAGGGGCGCTCGCCGGGACGCGCGAGCCGGCTTCTTTCCCGAGGTGCGGAGGTTGTGTACAGTATTTGGCGAGGCCCGGCAACATGCAACGAACCATCATCACAGCCCTATTCGCGGTCCTGCTTGCCGTAGCGTGGACCGCCGGGTTCGCACCCGCTCCGACCGCGGCGGACAACCACCTCGTCAGCGGCCAGGGCGACTATAAGTTCCGGGTCGTCTACAAGGGCAGCCACCTGCCGAGCGAGGCCCAGGCCGTGCTGGAGAATGCGCACGGCGGCTTCGCCGTGGACCGACGCGACGGCAAGGGAGAAGTCTATTTCGCTCTCCCGGGCGCGGGCATCATCCAGGTCACCTCCGACTTGGCGAAGACCCGCATGCTCTCCACGGACGAGTCGATGAAGCCGCATAACATGCACAACGCCACGGTCTGGTACGACTCGAGCGGCGGCGCCCACCTGTCATTTCCGGGTAACGGCTCGGCGTCGGTATACACGACGGACCTCGCCGGCAAGCTCGAGCACGCGCTCGGCGCGCCCGACGGAACAAGGGATCTGGGGTCCCCCACCGCAACGGAGTATTTCTTCGGCCGAGGCAACTTCGTGCCGACGGATGTCGACTACCACCGCGGGCTCCTGTACGTCGCCACGGGCTATTCGTCTCTCGACTACGTCCTGACGGCTAGGGTCGACAGCGCGAACCCATTCGAGATGTCGTGGTACGACCTGTCGTTCGGAGGGAAGGGCCCCGGCGCGGGGCAGTTCGGCACGGGCCACGGCATCACCGTCCCCGCCGGCACCGGCCGCATCGACGTGGCGGACAGGCCGAACGCCGAGATCGACCGATTCACGCGGCACGGCCAGTACATCTCGACCCTGAAGCTCCCGCTCGGCTCGTTCCCGTGCGACGTGGACTATCTCGACAACTTGGGAGTTGTCGGAGCCCTGCACGGTCCCGACAGGGCCAAGGGCGCGCCGATCTACATCCTCGAGGACGACAGGCTGGTCTCGACGATCCTGCCGAAGGCGGAACTCGGTCTCGAGAACTTCCAGCACGTTCACAACGCAGTCCTGCACCGGGCCAACGGCAAGCTGTACGTGATCGCCCAGGCCTGGAACCCCGGCGACTTCGCGGTCTTCGAGCGGGTGCAGTGAGCGGGGATTCTCCCGAGCCCTCCTGCGTGCCGCGCGGCGCCCGGGCCGTCTCCCGGCCGCGCGGAACCCGCATCGCGAAGCCCATGCCTGAGTTGCTAGCGCCGTCGACCGCCGAGGAACTGCGCGAAGCGCTACGGGCCTGCAGCCGCGAGCAGGCCAGTGTCGAGACCGGCGGATCCTTCTCCAAGCGCCTCTTCGGCGGCCCCGTTGCCCAGGCGAGATGCCGGCTCGAGACGCGCAACCTGTCGCGGCTGCTGGCGTACGAGCCCGCGGATCTGACCGTGAGCGTCGAGGCGGGCATGCGGTTTGCCGAGCTGGGCCGGATCCTCGCGCGCCACAACCAGTTCCTGCCCTTGGACCCGCCCTTCGGAGCCGACGCCACCGTCGGAGGCGTTCTGGCCTCGAACTCGAGCGGCCCGCTCCGCAGGCGCTACGGCACCGCGCGCGACGTGGTGATCGGCATGCGCTTCGCGACACTGGACGGCAAGCTGGTCAGTTCCGGCGGGATGGTCGTCAAGAACGTCACCGGTCTCGACATGGCCAAGCTGATGATCGGGTCATTCGGCACGCTGGCGGTGATGGCTTCGGCCAACTTCAAGGTATTCCCGATCCCGGAGGCCTCCGCGTCGTTCCTGTTCCGGTCGGAGTCGCCGGACACCCTCCTCGGCGTGCGCCGGGACATCCTGCGCAGCGCGCTCCAGCCTGCCGCCGTCGATTGGGCGGACTCGAGGGCGGCTGCGGACATGGGACTGGGCCCGCGGCATTCCCTGCTGGTCGAGGCGTCCGGGAGCCCGGCGGCCATCAGGCGGTTCGAGGACGCCTACCAATCCCTGGCCGTGGCGGCCGGCGTCGAGGTCGAGCCCCTTCCGGAAGGGACTTGGGCCAAGGTTCGCGAGTACGGCGCGAGGTGGCTCGAGACCCGGCCCGACGGGGCCGTCGTCCGGGTTTCGACCGTGCATTCGGGACTCGGCGGGCTGCTGCAGGAGGCCCGGGGAGCCGGGTGCGCGGCGGTGCTCAGGGCGGGCAACGCCGCGGGCTACTGCCTGGCCCCGGATCGCGAGAGCGCCCGGCGCGCGCTCGAGGGGCTGCGCGGAATCGGCTGCCACGCCACCTTGGAGGGCGGCTCCGCCGACGCGAAGCGCGGCCTCGCGCAGTGGGAGGTGTCCGGGAACGAGCTCGCGGTCATGCAGCGGATCAAGGCCGACTTCGATCCTCTGCTGCTGCTGAATAGGGGCCGCCTGTACGGAGTCCTCTAGCTCCGCGGCGTTGCGCGTTCGACACGCCTGCCGCAGTCGAATCCCTTATATTGCAAATAGTTGCAAAGCTCCCGCCATCCTGCTACGACAATGATGGTGGGAGCGATCCGGCGCATGCCGCTACCCGACCCGAGAGCGTTCCTCTACGAGCACACGATCCGGCGCCCCGTGTCCGTCAGCGGTGTGGGCCTTCACAGCGGCGTGCCGGTCACGATGCGGATGACTCCTTCGGCGGCCGGCCGGGGCGTCGTGTTCGCGCGCACCGACCTCGACGGGTTCGAGATCCCGGCCAGCTGGCGGCACGTCACCAAGGTGTCGTACGCGACGAGCCTGATGCATCGCGGCGTGCTGCTGTCCACCACGGAGCACCTGCTGAGCGTCCTGCGCGCGCTGGGGATCGACAACGTGCGCGTGGAGATCGACAACTTGGAAGTTCCCATCTTGGACGGCAGCGCGCGCCCTTTCGCCGACCTGTTGGGCCGCGCCGGGATTCGCCGCCTGCGGCGGCGGCGGCGGTACATGCGAATGCGGAACCGGATCGAGGTGGCCGACAACGGCAAGCGCGTGTCGGTCGAGCCCTCGGACGCATTCGAGGTGGCGTGCGAGACGCTCTACCCGCACCCGCTGGTGGGAGCGCAGCGAGTCGAGCTGTCCGTCACGCCGCAGGCCTATCTCGAGGAGATCGCCCCGGCGCGCACGTTCGGCTTCGAGCACCAGCTCGCGGCCATGCGCGACATGGGGCTGATTCGCGGCGCGAGCCTCGACAACGCCGTCTGTTTCGGAAGCGACGCCGTGCTCAACGCGGGCGGCCTGCGCTTCGCGGACGAGCCGTGCCGGCACAAGCTGCTGGACCTGATCGGCGACCTAGCCCTGCTGGGTCACTCTCTGATCGGCCGCGTGGTGGCGGAGCGGGCCGGGCACGCCATGCATGTCGCGCTTGTGGACCGCATCACGCAGGATCCCAGCAGCTTCGAGATCGTCACGTTCGATCAGATGCCTCCGTCCGGGGCGAGGCCCGCCGCCTGATCGGAAGCGCGCTCGCGGATTCGCTCGAGCGTGGCCGCTGCCTGCCGGGGGACCTCGGCGCTGAGCCCTTCCCGCGGCCTGCGATAGGGCTGGACGAGCTCGACGTCCTCGGTCGTGCCGACTAGGAAGAGTCCGGCAAGGGCCTGCAGCACGTGGGTCGACTCGGGTCGGATCACGGTGACCTCGTCGCCGGGCTCGACCCGGTCTCCGTCCGCCCGAAGCTGCCGATCCACGATTCCCGGCAGGGGGGCCCTGAGGTCGAGGGGCTCGCTGTCGCCTTCGGGCTGGACCCTCGCCACGAGTGCGCCCGCGTCGAAGCTGTCTCCCGGCTCCAGGCGGTTCGTGACCGTGCCCGGGTGGTGGGTCGCAAGGCGGTACGGCTGCAGCATGGCGCGCATCTCGTCGCGCCCGGCCGGGTCGCCGAATCGAGCGAGGGCGAGGGCCGCGTTGCGACGGACCATCGGGTCGGGGTCGGCGACAAGCAGTGTCAGAGCCTGGTGAAACTCGTCGCTGGACGGGTCGTCGCCCATCAGCCACGCGACTGTCAGGCGCAGTTCGGGAAGCTCGTGCCGGGCTAGTTCCACCAGCCGCGGGTACCAGACTCTCACCGATTTGTCGCCCGCCGCGATCCGCTGGGAGATCTGAGCCATCGCGTGCTGGGCGCGCCGCGGTCGCTCGCTGTCCGCCAAATATTCCTGGATCTGCGCTTCGCTCAGAGGCTTCCCGAACCATGTGTCCATCCAGAACCAGAATGGAATCACCACGCTGGCGACAGCTACCGCGGTAATCAGAAGAGTGGCCTTGCGGGATACGAAGACGTCGCCCGACCCGCTCTCGGCTGGCATGCCCCCATTGTCCTACGTCTGGGACAGGCCGACCGACCGAGGCCTGCCCTGCCTGGGGTCGAGCGCGTCGGCGGCGTTCCTAGAGACTTGCCCGGCAAGAAGGGATGTGTCGTGCTGGACGGCCCGCCCTCGAGCGCGCAACAGCTCGCTGCGCTGAATTCAACTGCGAGGCGAAAGAAGGAGCGCCTCGGGGATGTCCTGCAGGGCTTGATCGACGCCGAAAGGCCCCGGATCACGCGCTAGCAAGGTGATCGTCGGAGGCCGCCGTGGCTGGGTAGGGCCCGAAGTCCCAAGAAAGCGCTTGACATCCTGCACGGACTCTAGTGCAGTGTACTGCGAGTCTGCTTCGTCCGCTGTTGGGAAGGATCGCGCTAGGTGCCTGCCGCTCCGGGTATGCGTCGTGATTGCCACCGTCGGAAGTGGCGTTGGATCGCGCATCGAGGAGGATGAGATGCAAGAGTCTGTTTTACGCGGATCGACGGCCATGCCCCAAAGCATGGCCGTGTCGCTTATGGTCGCAGCGCTAGCGACCCTGCTGGCGGCGCCGGGCTTCGCGCAAGTGACGACCGCGACAATTTACGGTCGGGTTCTCGATCCGTCGGGTGCGGTTATTCCCGGAGCTGCAGTCAGCGCGGTGAACGAAGCCACCGGCGTGGCGAAGTCCGCGGAATCGAACGAGCGCGGCGAGTTCACTGTTCCGTACGTCCCGGTGGGGCCGTACACGATCACCGTCGAGGCTGGGGGCTTCAACACCCACGTTCAGTCGGGCGTGAACCTGTCCTCGGGACAGAAGGCCGATCTCGGCTTCGTGCTGGAAATCGGAGCGACGTCGGAAATGGTCGAAGTGACCGCGGACGCTCCCCTGCTGAACACCACCAGCGCCGAGCAGGACATCAGCCTCAACAGCGAGCAGGTGGACTTCCTACCCTTGAGGAACCGCGACATTACGTCGATCATCGACCTCGGCACGGGAGCGTCCAGCAACGGGCTGACCATCTCGTTGAACGGATTGCCGCCCCGCGGCTTCACCTTCGCGGTGGACGGCGTCAACGCGGTGCCCGACTCGGAATTCGCGTCGCTCGCCGCCTACCAGAACTACAACTTCATCAAGGGAGTCAGCGTGGAGGCGGTCCAAGGCGTCGAGGTCTCGAAGAACATCTTCTCCGCGGAGATCGCCAACACCTTGGCCGGGAACGTGAACATCATCACGAAGGGCGGAACCAACGACTTTCACGGCAGCGCGTTCGAGCAGTACCAGGCCGGCGGCCTCAACGCCAACAACCACATCCTGGCGCGCAAGACATCCCTGGTCTTCCACCAGTACGGCGGGTCGATCGGCGGGCCGATAGCGCGCAACAAGCTTTTCTTCTTCGGAACGTTCGAAGGCTATCGCTACAACGCCCAGCAGACTCTGTCCGGCTCGGTACCGTCGACTTGGGTTCGCGAGCGCACTATCGCCGCGATTCCCGAGTCGAAGGCCTATTGGGACTTGTGGCCGGCTCCTACGGAGCCGCCTGCCTCGCCGGAAGCCGTGGACTCGGGGTTCGTCGGGACGGACGCTCGCCAGCGCGAGGACAACACGGCGTCCGTTCGAGGCGACTACTCCGTCAGCGACAACGACCTGCTAACGGTGCGATACACCCGGGGACGTCCGTTCCAGAGGAGCCCCAGGGTCGCGGTCGGAAACTCGCGCGTGCACGACGGTCTCACCGAGAACGTCTCCTCGACCTATAACCGGGTCTGGAGTCCGAGCCTTACGTCCGAGACTCGGTTCGGATACAACCGAGCCGACTTGGATCGAGTGGATCAGATGCTGCTGGCTGGAATACCGCAGATCAACGGCGCGGGATTGCCTTCGCCTTCGCAGGGCAGGCGCTTCGCCAAGAAGGGTTCGACCTCGACTTGGGAGCAGAACTTCGCTTGGAACCGCGGCAGGCACGCGCTCAAGTTCGGCGGCCTGCTCCAGCTGGTCTTCGTTCGACGGGCGATCGAGGACACTCCGAACTTCGAGTTCTCGACAGTCGGCGAGCTGTTCGCTAACGAGCCGCGCAGTGCTAGATTCAACTTCGGGCTGGACCCGTTCGAGATCAAGCGCTGGCAGACCGGGTTCTTCTTGCAGGACGACATTCGCGTCACTTCGGACCTCACGGTGAACGTCGGGATCCGCTGGGACTACGATGCGGTACCGAGTGAGCGCGACAACCGATTCTTCAACCGGATCACTCCTTTCGGGGAAACCTTGCCGCCCGATCAGGCTTGGAATCCGCAGTATACGTCGTTTTCGCCGCGGCTAGGCTTCGCGTACAAGCTAGGTGATTCCGGCAGGACCGTGGTCCGCGGCGGCACCGGCGTATTCGTCATGCCGCACAACTTTTTCTCCGGCCCGGTCGAAATCGTGCGCAACGCAGCGGATTCGCCCGCGGAGGTCGGCTTCAGCCAGGCGCAGATCGCGCAGTTCGGCGTGAGCTATCCCTTCAGCACGGACCGCGCGAAGTCGCACGCGCAAGCTTCCGGAATCTCCGGAGGAACCGTGGTGGACCCGAACTGGCGGAACGCGTACAGCATTCAGTACACGCTAGGCGTGCAGCGCCAGCTAACCGGCACCACGGTGTTCGACGTCGCGTACGTCGGGAACCACGGTGTCAAGGTCACGACCAGCCCGCGTGTCAACCGTCCGGACAGGGTGACCGGTCTGCTGCCTCGCGAAGACTTCACGGCCCGCTTCCGCTTCTATCAGAGCAACGACTCGATGACCTATCACAGCTTGCAGACATCGCTGAAGAAGAGGTTCTCGGACAATCTCATGTTCAACTTGAACTACACATGGGCCAGCAACATGTCCTATTCGAGCGGCGACCTTAGCTGCTGCTTGATCGAACCTTGGAGCCTCGACGACCTAGCCAATAATCGAGCTGCGACTCGATACCACATCCGCCACCGGTACACGCTCGACTTCGTATACGAGATTCCGGTTCCCGGTCGGCTGGGAGGCACTGGGAGAGCCATTCTGGGAGGTTGGCAGGTGGGCGGGATTCTGACCCTGCGAACAGGCAACCCTATCGACATCTTCCAAGGCAGCAGCGGGCCCGCCCAGCGTCCCGACATCCTAGCCGGGAGCCACGCGGCGGCCGTCAGGGGCAGCTTCGGAACGAGCCTGGAGAATGGCAGGTACCAGTACCTAGACACCGCGGCGTTCGAGCAAGTGCCGAGGCACGATGTCAGCAGGCAGTCCTTGCGGCAGGGCACGCTCGGGCGGAACGCGATCTACGGACCGGGCTTCTCGGGAATGGACGCGACAATCCAGAAGAGCCTTTTTCTCAACGAGAAGCACCGGATGGAATTCCGCGTGGATTTCTTCAATGCCACCAACCACACGAACTTCGGAGGCATCCAGCGGAACACGCGGAGCAGCCAGTTCGGTCGGATCACGAGCACGCTGCCCGGCCGGGCGACGCAGTTGAGCTTGCGGTACGAATTCTAGACGGGGGTGACGCATGTCACGAGCCGCTCCCGCCGGGCGCGGCTGTCGGCGGGTCGGCATTCGCTGACCAGCCGGTGCGTACTGGACCGTCGCTCGGACGGGCAACAGCCCGAGTGGCGGTCGCGGCCTGCGTCCGCAAGCGACGCGGGCCTCGGCCAATCACACGTGCCGGAAAACGGGTGAGCCCCGGATCCCCGCTGGCCCGCGGGATGATCGCTGCCTGCAAGATGCGCGAGACCAGCCTCCGACCGGACCCGGGCGCGGGCACCTGCTGGGTAGGCAAGCCTCCGACCACCGGCCTCGCGCTCATGGAATCAGTGTCAGCCGCGACTTGGGAACGACGCCCCGGAGAACGCTCGGTCGGCGAAGGGCCGAAGCCCGCTTGGTGCGCACAAGATACGGGTGGAATCTGCTAAATCGAGGTGACACGACAAGCTTGCAATGGGTTGATTGAATTCCAGCATTGCGGACCGACAATTCAACAGATCTTGGATCACTGACATCAGCGAAGTGAGAGCAGCCATACTACGAGGAATTTCCCAGGGAATTATTCTTGGATTCCTTGCAAGAGACATCCCTAGAGCGGCTCGATTCCCGAAGGCTTGGTCGACCTATCCGAAGAACCTAACCATGACTTGGCTCAGATATCGTGCCGGAGACACGCCGGTTTGCGAACTCTAGGTGATTGACACGCTTCCTTCTTGCGTAGTGATCAGGCGGTAATTTCCGGCTTGTTCCGGTGCCTCAGTCCGGTGGATTCGTCTGAGAAGAACGCCTGCAGGCAGCAACAAGCAGGCTCTTGAAACTCCTGTCGCAGTAATCCTACCGTTCCTGCGGGAACTGCGCTGAGTCCGGAGGCGATCCGGCAAGACGCCCGCCGAAATCGGCCGCATTGACCAGCGGATCGCGGTATGCCAGCATGGAATTCGGCTCTGGAGCGAATTCCGAGGAAGCAATCGTGCTCGAAGGCGGAGGCAAGGTAAGAATTCACGCGGAGCTGGCGGCGAAACTGAATTTCGCTGCACATCAGTGCGCTCATCCTCTGGTCCGCGATCTAGCCGTCGAGAATCTGCAGGCGCACGATGCGATCGACGGGCTGACCCTGACGCTCGAAGCCAATCCGCCGTTCGTGCGCCGGAAGGAATGGCTCCTGGACCGGATCGAGCCTCTGCAGGGGGTGACGGTCCGTGGCCGCGACCTCGCGGTTGACGGCGCGCTGCTGCGCGACCTTGCCGAGTCGCTTCGAGGCACCGTTACTTTCCGCGCCGGGAGCGACGGCGCGGTGCTGGGCGAGTGGTCGCGGCAGGTGGAGTTGCTCGCGTGCAACGAATGGGGAGGCGGGGGCTTCATGCCGGAACTGCTGGCCGCGTTCGTGATGCCCAACGACCCGGCAATCGATCGCATCCTTCGCAGCGCGGGCGAGACCCTCCGCGAGGCGGGCAAGGGCCCGGTCGACGGATACGAGACCGGCAACCGCCGACACGTCTGGGAGATCGCGTCCGCGATCTACTCCGCAATTGCCGGGCTCGGGCTCGCCTATGTCCTGCCTCCCGCCAGCTTCGAACGAGACGGCCAGAAGATACGCTTCCCCAGCCGGATCGCGGAAGGAGGCGTGGGCACCTGCCTCGATCTCGCCGTGCTCTTCGCAGCGACATGCGAGCAGGCCGGTCTCCATCCGATCATCGCGTGGCGCAAGGGCCACGCGCTGGCGGGAGTCTGGCTCCAGCCCGCCTCCTTCGCGTCGATCGTCGTCGACGAGCAGGACGCGGTGCGGAAGCGCGTCGACCTCGACGAATTGCTGCTCGTGGAGACCACGCTCGTGACTTCGGCGCCCGCGCCTCCGTTCTCCAAGGCGTGCGAGGAGGCGCTGCTCAAGTACGGCCCGGATTCGGAAGAGACGCATCTCGTCGCTGTCGATATCAGCAGGGCGAGGGCTCATCGCATCACGCCCTTGGGGCTGACGCTGGAGTCGCGGGTGCCGCAACCGCCCCCCGTCCCGCCGTCCGCTGCGGATGCCTTCGAGGAGGCCCCGGCTCTTCCGGACTTCGACGGCCCGGAGCGCGTTGACGGGACTTCGCAGGCTCCTGTCGGCCGGCTGGAGCAGTGGCACAGGAAGCTGCTCGACCTGACGCTCGCCAACCGCCTGCTGAACCACCGGGCGGCCAAGTCCAGCCTGCAGCTTGTCTGCGACGAACCGGGCCGCCTAGCGGCCGTTCTGACCAGCGGAGGGCGGATCAGGCTCAAGCCCTTGCCGGCGACCGGGCAGGACGAGGAGATCCATCGCGACAGGACGGGGGAGTCGATCTTCCGGGAGTACGCCCGCAGCGAGCTGGCGCAGGGCCGGGCGGTCGTCCATCTTCCGCCGGACGAGCTGAAGGCCCGCGCCGTGACCGTGTACCGCGCCGCCCGGAGTTCGCTGCTCGAGGGCGGTTCCAACACTCTCTTCCTCGCTCTCGGCTTCCTGCTCTGGAACAGGAACACCAGAGACCGCCGCCGATACCGGGCCCCGCTGGTCCTGGTCCCCGTGACCATGCGGAGGACCTCCGTCCGCAGCGCATTCCGAATCGCGGCCCACGACGACGAGCCGCGCTTCAACCCGACGTTGGTAGAGATGCTCCGAAGGGATTTCGGGGTGGACCTGGCCGCGGTCTCCGGGAAGCTTATGTCGGCAGCCGACGGCGGCGATGTCGAGCGCGTCTTGAGAGACGCGCGGATAGCGCTCAAGGATGTTCCTGGATTCACCGTGGTCGACGAGGTCGTTCTCGGGAACTTCTCGTTCGCGAAATACCTGATGTGGAAGGATCTCGCCGACCGCGCCGACTCCCTCCGTCGCAACGCTGTCGTGCGCCACCTGATCGACTGCCCCGGGGAGCCCTTCCCGTCCGCTGTCCAGTTTGTCGAGCCTCAGGACGTCGACCGAGAGCATGCGCCCTCCGATCTCCTCGCTCCGCTCCTAGCGGACTCGTCGCAGCTTGCCGCCATCGCGACGGCCGACCGCGGGAAGGACTTCGTTGTGATCGGCCCGCCCGGCACGGGCAAGAGCCAGACCATCGCCAACATGATCACGCATTTCCTCGGCAAGGGAAAGACTGTTCTATTCGTCTCGGAGAAAACGGCGGCGCTGGAAGTCGTGTATCGCAGGCTGGAGGAGATCGGAATAGGGCAATTCTGTCTCGAGCTGCATTCCAACAAGGCGAGAAAAACCGATGTCTTGAACCAACTCAGCAGGGTGCTTGAATCGAGGGAAGCGGAAGCGGCCAGCGATTGGACCGCTCGCGCGGACGCGCTTCGAAAACGACGCGACCACCTCAACGAAGTTGTCGCGCATCTGCATACCGCAGGCCGCAGCGGGCTGACCCCGTTCCTAGCGATGGGGATCAAGATTCGCGACGAGGAGCTTGCATCCAAGTTCAGTCTCTCTTGGCCCTCCGCCGACCAGCACGACGGGGCGGACCTCGAAGCGCTGCGCACCTTGGTTGGCCGCCTGCACGTCTTCGGCGAGAGTGTCGGCCAGATCCCCGCAAGCCCTCTTGGGTTGGTCACGCATCACGAATGGAGCCCCGGCTGGCAGCGCACGCTGGTCGAGCGCGCCGAGCGACTCGAGCAGGCCGCCCTCGATGCGAATCTCGCTTGCGACTCGTTCGGCGAGGCCATTCGCTTGGTCCTGCCGGATCGCACTTCGTCGCGGCTTCGTTCGTTGGGCGAACTAGCGGAACTGCTTGTCACATCCCACGGCAAGCCGGGATCTTACGCGCTGACGTCCGGTGGACAGGGACTCGTCGAAGCGCTCGACGAGGCCACGATCCGCTTGAGGACGTACGCGGCTGCGCATAGCTCGCTGAGCTGCACCTACGCAGCGTTCGCGTGGCGCAGATTGGATGGCCGGGAGATCGCCGAGCGCTGGACGGAGGCCAACGCGAGGCTCTGGCCCGGGAGGGCCTTCGAGCGCGGGCGCATCAAGCGCGAGATGCGGAGGCTCGGTGCGCTGGGGAAGCCCGACGTTCCCTGCGACGCCAAGACGCTCGCCGTACTGCGGACGGAAGGCAGGGCCATCGACGGGCTGGACAGCACGCTACGGCCCCTACCGTTCTGGCAGGGCCACGATACCGATCCCGAGGTGACAGGGGCTGCTGGCGAGCACGGCCGTTGCCTGCGCGAGGTCACGAGGAGACTCGCGGGGCCGCACGCCGGGCTGCGGAGGGTTCGCGAGGCCGTGCGGGAGGTCCTCGCGAACCGCGATCGCCAGCTCAGGCCGGGCGAGGCGATGGAGCGGGCCGCATCGCAGTGCAGGGACGCGCTCGATGCGGTCCGCCGCGCCAGCGAGGAATTCGAAGAGTGCGCCGGGATTTCGCCGCTCGACAAGCTCGGATCCAAGCCGGATGTGCTGGACCGCGTAAGGCAGGCTGCCGCGGCCTTGGCGGCCGCAAGCGCGGACCTCAAGATCTGGTGCGGCTGGCTGGCGGCGAAGTACCGGACGGTGGATTCAGGGCTTTACCCCTTGGTGGCCGCTGTCGAGAGCGGTCGCATCGCCATCGGCGAGGTGGCGCCCGCCTTCGAGGCCGCGTATCACGCATGGTGGTCGGCGGCCGTCATCGACAACGACTCGGTCCTGCGCACGCTGTCCGGGCCTTGGCACGAGGCCCAGGTCGCGAGTTTCCGGGAATCAGAGTCCGAGTTCCGGAGTCTCACGGCAAGGTGGGTCAGGCAGGCCCTCGCAAGCGCGCTGCGAGAGAAGGAACAGCAGGGACACGCCTCCGAGTGGGGCGTGATCCGGAAGGAAGTGGCCAAGAAGACGCGGCACAAGCCCGTCCGGCAGCTGCTCCAGGAGGCTCCCACCGCCGTGACCGCGCTCGCGCCCTGCTTCATGATGTCCCCGCTCTCCATCGCGCAGTACCTGTCGGCGGACCAAGCGCTGTTCGACGTGGTGATTTTCGACGAGGCGTCCCAGATCACGCCTTGGGAAGCCGTCGGCTCGCTCGCCCGGGGGAAGCAGGCCATCGTCGTCGGTGACCCCAAGCAGATGCCCCCGACCCAGTTCTTCGCGCGGGGCTCCGACTCGGGCGTCGACTACGACACCGACGAGGATCTCGAGAGCATTCTCGACGAGATGCTGGCCGCGGGCATTCCGACGAGGCAGCTGAATCTCCATTACCGCTCCCGCCGGGAGGGACTCATCGCGTTCTCCAACGCTCGGTACTACGACAGCGGCCTGACGACGTTTCCCCATCCCGGCCTGGCCAGCCATGGAGTGCGCCTGGTCCGCTCGAACGGCGTCTACGAGCGGGGAGGATCGCGCTGCAACAGAGTCGAGGCCGAAGCCGTCGTAGCGGAGATAGCGCGGCGGGTGACCCATAGGAATCCGGCCGTGCGCGACCTGTCGATCGGGGTCGTGACGTTCAATTCCGAGCAGCAGGGCCTGATCGAAGACCTGCTCGACCGGGCTCGGGCGGGCAGCCAGACGCTGGACGACGCGCTGTCGGGAGAGAACCTCGTCGAGCCGATTTTCGTCAAGAACCTGGAAACGGTGCAGGGGGACGAGCGGGACGTCATCCTGTTCAGCGTCACCTACGGACCGGACCGGTCCGGCACCGTATCGATGAACTTCGGCCCGCTCAACCGGACCGGAAGCGAGCGACGGCTGAACGTTGCCATGACGCGGGCCCGGTCCGAGATGATCGTGTTCTCGAGCCTCGACCCGGCGGATATCGACCTCTCCAGGAGCCATGCGAATGCGGTCAGGGACCTGAAGCATTTCCTGGAGTACGCCGAGCGAGGCCCGGCGGCCATGGGAGCGTCGAGGCGCGAATTTGGCCGCGAGTCCGGTTCCGCTTTCGAGAGCGCGATTGCCGACGAGCTAGGAAAAAGAGGATGGTCCGTCCGTCACCGGGTGGGCGTCTCCAGCTATCGGATCGACTTGGGGGTGGTCCACCCGGACCACCCCGAGCGGTTCCTTGCCGGCATCGAGTGCGACGGCGAAATGTACCAGAGTTCGCGCGTGGCGTGCGAGCGAGACAAGATCCGCGATTCCGTGCTCCGGGAACTCGGGTGGACGCTGTTCCGCGCATGGTCGGTCGATTGGTGGGCCAACAAGGTCCGCGCGGCCGAGAGACTGCACGAGTCCCTCGAGGGGGCTCTGGAGGACGACCGGCGGGCGGCTCTCGAAACGCCGGAACCGCAAGACCGCGACGAAGGTTCGCGGGACGCGCCAGCGGAATCCGCCGGAGCGGACGACGCAGCCGATGCAACCGACCCGGCGGCGGTCCGATTCCCGCCGCAAGGCTCAGACTGGGAGGCGGTCGCGGACGGGCACCGGTACGTCAGGGCGAGCCTTGGCGACCTCGACGTGACACCCGATCCGGAAGCGTTCTACAGCGCCGGCTACAGCTCCGCGCTCCGCGAGATCGTGGACCGGGTCGTCGAGATCGAGGGCCCCGTCCACGAGAATGTCCTGGTTCAGAGAGTCTCCCGCTTTCACGAATTCAGCCGAGCGGGGAAAGTCATCCGCAAGACCGTCCTTGGCGTCGGAATGTCCCGGTACCGTCAGACCGAGGAGAACGTCGGCAGGTTCTACTGGGTGCGGGGAGCACTCGCGGACGGCGAGGCTCCGGCCCGGTTCGTCGGTCGCGACGACGAGCTGCGGAAGGTCGAGCACATCGCGCCGGAAGAGATTCTGGCGATCGACAGTGCCTTGAAGGCGCGCGGAAATGTCGCCGAGATCGCGCGGAACCTAGGCATGCCTAGGCTCAGCCCGAAGGCGCGGGCGCGCATTGAGCAGGCGGTTCGCCGGCGAGATCCGAGCGAAAGCTAGTCTTCGGGCCGCGGTCAGGGACCGCTCGCACCCCGGGGACTGCCGGGGGCGCTCGCGGCGAACGTCGCGACCGCGTCCAGCTTCTCGAGGATCTCGTCGTCGATCTCCGTCGCGGGAAGATCCTCTACGAGATCCCAGGCGTCCGGTGCCGGACTCCGCTCGTCCTCACGCAATCGCGAGCGGTACACCCGGAACACGGTGCCCAGCATGTCCGCCGCGGCCCCCGTTGAATCCCGCTCGACTTCCAGCGCCGGACCCGATTCGCTGATCGCCTCCCGCATGGCAGCGAGACGGCGCTCCGACTGGTCCGCGGCGAACAGCGGGCCGGCCGCTTCCTTGCGCCCTTCGCGGAGGGCGTACGACTCGAGCGCCGACCTCGTGCAGACGTATGCCCCGATCCCGCCGCGAAGCCACCAGAGGTCGGTCAGGCCCGGCAGCGCCCCCTCGCGGTCGGCGCCTCCGGGCGGGCCGCCCAGAATCGCCAGTCCTCGCACGGAGGGGAGGACCCCGACCAGCGACTGGAAGTGGCGCTCGACTGCGTCGCGGGAGTCGGCAACGTAGTGTACGAACGGCCGCTGGAGTGCCGCGGCCGCTTCGTCGTGACCGATGCGCCTGGCCAGCGCCTGCAGCGCGCTGAGCTCGGCCGGGCTGCGCAGATAGAGCACCCAGCCCGTCTGCTCGGCTTGCAGGTAGTGCTCGAAGCCGATCTCGCGCAGCGCTTGGGAAACCCGCTCGCGGTATTCCCTGCCGATCCGATGCGGCTTGCCCACGAAGGCCAGCGCGAGATCTTGGTCGGCGGCTTCGTTCAGCAGCACCTCCGAATGCGTCGCCATGATCAGCTGGCAGCCGCAGTCGCCGGCGACCTCCCGGACGGTTCTGTAGGCCTGGCGCTGGCGCAGCGGCTCCAGGTGCGCGTCCGGTTCGTCGAGCAGCAGGACGGACCCCGGACGCGCATGCATGAACGCTAGGAGCAGGAGCGTCTGGTGCAGCCCCCGGCCCGCCGACGAGATGTCGAGGCGGCAGCCGGCTTCGCGGAATGACATCGTGATCTCGCCTCGCTGCGGCAGGAAGAGCGGCGCGTCGAGCGCGACGCCGAAGATGGCGCGGACCCGCTCGACCACGGAGTCCCAACTCTCCGGATCGCTCTCGAAGACGTGAAAGCACAGGTTGCGCAGCACTTCGTCGATGCGGCCCTGGCCGATCCGCACATCGACCGCGCCGGGCGCGAGGAGCGTCTCGGATTGTGCGAGCCCCGTGATCGGGGCGAGGAACGCCGTGCGCACCGCACCGGCCTCCTCGGGCACCGGCATGCGGGCCGGTTCCGGTCCCTCTCCGGTTCGCAGCGGTCGGCAGTAGAACGACTCCTCGTTCGCGTAGTCGAACTCGAGCCCGCAGGACCACCCCGTCCCGAGCGCCCTTCCCTCGACGAGGATTTCGATGCGGATGTTGGCGGTGGACTGGCGCCCGCCAACATGGCTGGCTTGGCGGACCCTCAGGTTCTTCCACAGCAGGTTCGCTCGCGCGGCCGGGACCGAGACGAGATCCCGGCGGTTCAGGGTCACCCCAGGGCGCGTTTCGGCGTTCTTGGCATGCGCGCGCTTCTCGGTCCAGCGCTTGAGGCCGGTCTCCCACAGGGAAAGCGCCTGCATCACGGTCGATTTGCCCGAGTTATTCGGGCCGAGAAAGACGACGGGATTGCCCAGCTCCACCTCGACCAGATCGAATCGCTTGAAGTTCCGGACCGTGACCTTGGTGAGCATGCGCTTGGCTTCACCAGCGGAAGTCGGTTCCGCCGCGGAGCGGACCGAGTGGCGAGACGCCAACAGTGTATTAGGCGTCGCGAATTCGGCGGGCTCCGTCCGGGGCCGAGGGCCCCTCGCGAGCCGGATTCGCGAGCGCGGTCGGCGGCGGTCGGCCGGTGTGCGAGAATCTTCGCTGCGATGGACCGGCGCGTCTTCTTCCTGTCCTCGGCCGGCGCCGCGCTGGCCCAGTCGCCCGGCGAGAGCGTGCGGCTAGCCCTGATCGGCGCGGGCGGGCGCGGCCGGCGCGTCATGTCCGAGTTCAAGCGCGACCCGGGCCTCAAGGTCCACGGTGTCTGCGACGTGTACGAGCCGAACCTCGAGCAGGGGCTCTCGGCCGCCGGGCCGGGCACGCGGGCGTTCCGCGACTACCGGGAGGTCCTGGACGACCGGGACGTCGACGCCGTGCTGATCGCCACGCCGGAGCACTGGCACCATCGCATGACGCTGGACGCGATGGCCGCGGGCAAGGACGTCTACGTGGAGAAGCCCCTGTGCCACACGCCCGAGGAGGGCAGGGAGCTCGTCGACGCGCAGCGCGCCTCGGACCGCATCGTTCAGGTCGGGATGCAGCGACGCAGCTACAACCTGTACTTGGAGGCGCGCGACATGCTGCGCGACGGCAGGCTCGGCACCGTGCGCATGGTGCGCACCTATTGGCTCAACTCGAGGACGGAGCCGAGACGGTCGCCGTTCGCCGGGCCGATCGACTGGAACGCCTGGCTCGGCCCGGCGCCGGAGATTTCGAAGGATCCGCTGGTCTTCTTCAACTGGCGCAGCCTGTCCGCTTACTCCGGGGGCATCGCGCAGGACCAAGGCTGCCACATCTTCGACTCCATCCACCTGATCATGGACGCGGGCTACCCGGTTTCGGTCAACGCGGTCGCCCTGCGGCCGTACGTGGAGGGCATGGACCTGCCCGAATCGGTTGTCGTGGCCGCCGAGTACCCCGGCGACTTCCTCGCGGTCTTCACGATCAACTACAGCGCGATGCGCTACGCAATGCGGGCCGACCAGCTCAACGCCTACGACGGTTCGCTCGCGCGCATGGATATCGGGCGGGAGTTCCTGCGAATCCACGATCGCGACGCGCCCGAGACGGCCTCGTTCGCGAAGGAGCAGCCGGGCGGCTTCGCCCAGGCTACGATCGACCACGTCATGAATTTCCTGCACTGCGTCCGCACGCGGGAGACGCCTCGAGCCACTGTCGAGCAGGGCTTCCAGGCGGCGCTGATTGTCCAGCTCGCGAATATCTCGATTCGCGAGGCCCGGAAGGTCGGCTGGGACGCCGAGGGACTGGCGGTGGTTTGACGGGCGCCTCCCGCCGTCAGCAGCCGCGCTCCCGGTCCGCGCGAGGAACGCGCCGCGCCCATGCCCGACACCCCGACAGCGACCGGGAACCCGGATTTCCGCCGCCTAGCGGCGGTCGCCGCCATCGGGTTCGCGGTGTACTGGCTCGCGCCCCGCCCGGAGGCGGTCGCTGACGAGGGCTGGCGGTTGCTCGCCGTTTTCGCGGCGGCCATCGCCGGCTTGGTCCTGCGCCCGCTGTCCGGGGGCGCCGTGCCCTTCCTGGCGATCCTGGCGGCGGTCTGGTGCGGGTCGCTGACCGTCGAGCAGGCTCTGGCGGGCTTCGCCGTGCCCGCGGTCTGGCTGGTGGTCGGGGCCCTGCTGATCGCGCACGTGCTGATCGAGACGGCGCTGGCGAGGCGCGTGGCCTTGTTCTTCGTGCGCTCGCTTGGCGGCAACCCGACGGGCGTCGCCTGCGCGCTGATCCTGAGCGACCTGACTCTCGCCACGATGATCCCGTCCAACACCTCGCGCTCGGCGGGGGTCGTCATGCCCGTCGCCCGCAGCGTGTCCGAGCTCCTCGGATCGCGCCCCGGCCGAACCGCCGGCCGGCTCGGCACCTTCCTGCTCGTGGCTGTCTACCAAGGCGACATCGTCGCGGGCGCCATGTTCCTGACCGGCCAGGCGGGCAACTTCATCGCCGTCGAGCTCGCGCAGTCCCTCGCGGGATACGAGATGAACTGGGCGAGCTGGGCCCTCGCCGGCATCGTTCCGGGCATTGTCAGCGTCGCGGGCCTCGTCTGGATCGTCTCCAAGGCCCTGCCGCCCGAAGTCCGCCAGACGCAGCAGGCGAAGGAATTCGCCGGCGAGGAGCTGCGCGGGCTGGGCCGGCTGGGGCGCGGCGAGTGGCTCACGGTCGCGACCGTGGCGGTCATGTGCGGGCTGTGGGTCACGGCCGGCCTGCATTCCGTTCCCGTCGCGCTGGCGTCGATCTCGGGGGCGTCCGTCCTCGTCCTCTGCGGGGTCCTGCCATGGCGCGACGTGGTCCGGCAGCACGGGGTCTGGGACATCATGGTCTGGTACGCCTGCGTGATCACTCTCGGCCGGGAACTCAGCGCGGCCGGCGTGCCGGCCGCGCTGACCGCCAGCATCGGGGCGGCGCTCGGCGACCTGCCCTGGCTTCCCATGCTCGCGATCGCCGTGCCGGTCTACTACTTCGCCCATTACGGCCTGGCCAGCATCACCATGCATTTCCTGACGCTGTTCCCGGTGTTCCTGCTGATGCTCCGCGACGAAGGGGCCCCGGTCGGGCTGACCGTGCTGCTGCTGGTGAGCCTCGCGAACCTCTCGGCCGGCCTGACGCACTACGGCACGGTGCCCTCGCCGATCTACTTCGCGCAGGAGTACGCCACGTTCCAGCAGTGGTGGCTGGCCGGATTCCTGGTCGGGGTGTGGAACGTGGCCGTGTGGTGCTCGGTCGGAACGCTTTGGTGGAAGCTCATCGGAGCGTGGTAGCGGGCCTGCAGTGCCGCTGCGCTAGGCTTTGATCCGTGCCGATCCCGCTGGCGGCCTTCGACATTGCCATCTTCCTGGCCAGCCTGCTAAGCGTCCTGGCCATCGGCCTGTGGGCCGGGCGCAAGGAGGACGACACGCGGGACTTCTATCTCGCAGGCAAGAGCGTGCCGTGGTGGGGCGTGGCGGGCTCGATCTTCGGCACCAACGTCAGCGCCGAGCACTTGGTCGGCATGCTGGGCATCGGCTACTCGATCGGATTCGCCCAGGCGCACTTCGAGTACGGGGCGATCGCCGGGCTGCTGATTCTGGCGTTCGTCTTCCTTCCGCTGTACCGGCGCATGGGGGTCTACACGCTGTCCGAGTACCTGGCCGGGCGATTCGACGAGCGCTGCAGCGTGCTCTACTCGGCGTTCAACATCCTCATGATCGTGGTGGTCCGCATGGCGCTGGGCTTCTACATCGGGGCTCGTGCGCTGAGCTTCCTGCTCGACGGCACGCCGCTCGAGATCGGCTACCTGCCCGGCATCCTCGTATTCGCGGTCGTCACCGCCACTTACACCATCGTGGGCGGGCTCAAGGCCGTGATCTGGACCGACGTCATGCAGTCGGTGCTGCTGCTCCTGGCCGGGATCTTCGTGGCCGTGCTCGTGTTCGCCCAGCCCGAGATCGGCGGGCTCGGCGGGCTGCTCGCCAAGGACGCGGCCCGTCCGCCGGCCGAGCAGAAGTTCCACCTGTACCTGCCGCCCGACCATCCCCAGCTGCCTTGGACCGGCGTGGTCAGCGGGCTGCTGATCATTCACGTCTTCTACTGGTCGACGAACCAGTTCATTGCCCAGCGGGCCCTGGCCGCGCGCTCGGACTTCGACGCCCGCATGGGCATCCTGGTCGCGGGCTTTCTCAAGCTGCTGATCCCGTTCGTCTCGATCGCGACCGGGGTCGCTGCGGGCTTTCTCTTCGAAACGCGCCTGGCGGCCGGCGAGATCGCGGCGCTGCCCCTTCCCGACGACGCCTTCCCCCTGCTCGTGCGCATGATCGTGCCGGCGGGCTACGGCTTGGTCGGCCTCATCACGGCGGGCCTGATCGGCGCCATTCTCTCGAGCATCGACTCGATGATGAACTCCGGCGCGACGCTCTTCACGTTCGACTTCTACAAGCGCTACGCCGCCCCGGAGGCTTCCGAGCGGCGACTGATCCTGGTGGGGAGGATCGCTATCCTCGCCTTCGTGGCGATCGCGGCGTGCATCGCGGCGGGGATCTACACCGAGGACGCCGCGGACAATTTCTTCCTGAAGGTGCCCGCGCAGATCGGCCACTTCGTGCCGGGCATGGCGGTGGCCTTCCTGGCCGGGGTGCTGTGGAGGGGCGCGTCGGCGTCCGGCTCGTTCTGGGCCATGCTGCTGTCGCCGCTGTTCTCGTTCGCGATCGAGTGGGGCTACGGCGCGTGGGTCGGCGGGGCCTCCGCGCTGGCGGCCGCGGTCAGCGGGGCGTTCGGCCCGCAGCTGAACTTCCTGCATCGCACCGCCCTGACGGCGGCCTTCGCGCTGGCGGTGATCGTCGCGCTTTCCCGTGCGCGCTCGCCCCTGCCGTCGGCGGTGGACCGGTACACGTGGCGGGCGCTGGGCGCCGGCGGCGGCGAGCCGGCCCGCGGCTTCTGGGGCAGCGAGCGTCCCTGGGCGTGGCTGCTCGCGGCCGCGACCGTCTTCATGCTGGTCTACTTCGCCTGATGAGCGGGCGCTCGACGGTGCCCGCCGGGGGCGCGATGCGGCGCGTCGGCAAGGGACGCACTGCCTCGGCCGGCGCGGGCGGGGTGCGGCAGTGAGCAGCCTCCGGCTCGCCGGGGTCTGCGTCAGGCTCGGGCGCCCCGGCGCCCGGATCCTGCACGACATCGACTTGGATGCCGCCGCCGGCGAGATCCTCGCGCTCCTCGGGGCGTCCGGGTCCGGCAAGACGACCCTGCTGCGGAGCATCAACCGCCTGGTGCCGCTCGAGCGCGGTGCCGTCGAGGTCGCGGGCCGCAGCGTCGCGGAGATCGATCCGGTGGCGCTGCGCCTCTCGGTCGGGTACGTGCTGCAGGGCGCCGCGCTGTTCCCCCACTGGACCGTGGCCGAGAACATCGCGGTCGTCCCGCGGCTGCTCGGGTGGGACGCGGCCCGCATGGCGCGACGGGTCGACGAGCTGCTGGAACTCGTGCGGCTCGAACCGCCGGAGTTCCGCGACAGGCCGCCCGACAGCCTTTCGGGCGGGCAGCAGCAGCGCGTGGGCGTGGCCCGGGCGCTCGCTGCGCAGCCCTCGCTCGTGCTGATGGACGAGCCGTTCGGAGCGCTCGACCCGCTCACGCGCGAGGGGGTGCAGTCCGACTTCCGGGATCTGCAGTGTCGCCTCGGGTTCACCGCCGTGCTGGTCACGCACGACGTGTCCGAGGCGCTGCTGCTGGCGGACAGGATCGCGATCCTGTCGCGCGGGCGCGTTGTCCAGACGGGCCGTCCCGCGGACATCCTGCGGCGCCCGTCGAGCGCGGAGGTCGAGGATCTGCTGACCACTCCGCGCCGGCAGGCCGCGGCCTGGAAGGGATTGCTGGGGCAGTGACGGAGCTCGGCCAGAACCTGCGCGACCTGCCGTCGCTGCTGGCGTGGCACCTGCTGCTGTCGATGTCCGCCGTCGGCGCGGCGGCGGCGACGGCCATGTCGATGGCCCTGCTCGCCGATCGCCGCCCCGGGCTGAGGAACTGGATCCTGGCGGCGGCGGGGGTGCTCCAGACGATACCGGGCCTCGCGCTGCTGGCCCTGATGGTCCCGCTGCTGGGCGGCGCGATCGGCTTCGCTCCGGCCTTCGTCGCGCTGACCGTCTACGCGCTGCTGCCGCTGCTGCAGAACACGGTCACCGGCCTGACGGGCACGGACCCGCAGCTCGTCGAGGCGGCGCGCGGCCTCGGGATGACCGAGCGCCAGGTCCTGCTACGGGTGCGCTTCCCGCTCGCGTTCCCCGTGATCCTGGCCGGCCTGCGCACCTCCACCGTCTGGACCGTGGGGACGACCACCCTGGCGACCGCCGTCGGGGCGGCCGGCCTCGGGTCGTATATTTTCACGGGCCTGCAGACGCGCAATCACCCCACCACGCTCTTCGGGTGCTTCTTTGCCGCCGTCCTGGCCGTGGCGCTGGACCAGTCGCTGCGCGTCGTCGAGGACGCGGTGCGCCGCCGTCGGCGCATGCGGGCCAGGCTCGTCGGGGCCGGGCTCGCGCTCGCCCTCGCTGCTTCGGCGGGCCTGGCCCTGTGGCCGCGACCGGCGGCTCCGGCCGGGCCCGCGAGCCAGACCGCCGCGGCCGGGGACCCGGCCGCGGCGGATCCCGGCAGGCTGCTGGCCGGGCAGCGCTTCGTCACCGGCTCCAAGACGTTTGTCGAGAGCCACGTCCTTGCCGCGCTGGTCGGTCTGCAGCTGCAGGCCGCCGGCGCCGAGGTGGTCAACCGGCCCAGCATGGGATCGACCATCCTGTTCGACGCGCTGCGCAGCGACGCGGTGGACTGCTACGTGGACTACACGGGCACGGTCTGGGCCACCCTGATGAAGCGCGGCGAGCCGGCTTCGCGCCTGCGGACGCGAGTCGAGGCCGCCGCCTACCTGCTCCGCGAGCATCGCGTGCTCGCGGTGGGCCATCTCGGGTTCAGGAACGATTACGCCCTGGCGATGCGCGAGGACCGCGCGGAGGAGTTCGGCATCCGCACGATCGCCGACCTGTCCGGCCGCGATCTCGAGATCGGAGGCGATCCCGAGGTGTTCGGCCGTCCCGAATGGGACCGCGTGCGCGAGGTGTACGGCCTCGAGTCGCTGCTCACGCGCCCCATGCAGGCGATCTACATGTTCGACGCCGTGCGGGCCGGCCAGGTGGACGTGATCACCGCCTACACTACCGACGGGCGCCTCGCGGAGGGAGGCCTGTCCCTGCTGGACGATCCGCTGCACGGTTTCCCGCCCTACGACGCCATCCTGCTGGTATCGCCGGCCGCGTCGCGCAACGCGGCGCTGGTCGCGGTTCTGGGCGGTCTCGTGAATCGTATCGACGACCGCACGATGGGACTTGCCAACCGGCGCGTGGAGGTTGACGGGGAATCCCCGGAGCGGGCCGCCCGCTGGCTCTGGGAGCGTACCGGCGGTCCGTTGGGGGACGGCGAGTCGGCCGGGAGCGCCGGCGACGGGGAGCGCCGGGATCAGGCGCCGGCAGCCCCTGCGGGCCCCGGGTTGCGCTAGCCTGAATGCTGACCTCAGACCACGTCCTTCCGACGACAGGTCGCGTCGGTCTCGCTGCCGGCGCTCCGGATGAAGTTCGACTCCTACAGCACGGAGGGATTCTACGACGAGCTCTTCCAGCCCGACGGCGCCCCGCGCCCCGAGTTCCGCAGCTTGGTCGATCGCATCGATTCGCTGCCGCCGGGCCACTTGCTGCAACGGCATGAAGCTGCGGAGCGCAGCCTCATGCGCATGGGCATCACCTTCAATGTCTACGGGGACCAGCGGGGCCGCGAGAGGATCTTTCCCTTCGACGTCGTGCCGCGTCTCGTGGCGGCCGGCGAATGGGAGCGCATCGAGCGCGGCCTGAAGCAGCGGATCCGCGCCCTCAACCTGTTCATCGACGACATCTACCACGACCGGAAGATCCTCCGCGACAAGGTCGTCCCCGAGGAGATCGTGCGATCCGCCCAGGGCTTCCGCCGGGAGTGCCTGGGCATCGACCCGCCGCTGGGCGTGTGGTGCCACGTCACCGGCACCGACATCGTCCGGCACGCCGACGGGCAGTTCTACGTGCTCGAGGACAACCTGCGCGTGCCGTCCGGCGTGTCGTACATGCTGCAGAACAGGGCCGTGCTCAAGCGGACGTTCCCGAGGGTCTTCCAAGGCCTCGGCGTGCGGCCGGTGGTGGACTATCCGGGACGGCTGCTGGCCGCCCTGGCCGATGTCGCGCCGCCGGCGTCCGGGGACGTGAAGGCGGTCGTGCTCACGCCCGGCCCCTACAATTCGGCCTACTTCGAGCACTCCTTCCTGGCGCAGCAGATGGGCGTCGAACTGGTCGAGGGTCGCGACCTGACGGTCGAGGGCGGCACCGTATTCATGCGCACCACGGCGGGCTTGCAGCGCGTTCACGTGATCTACCGCCGCATCGACGACGACTTCCTCGACCCGCGGGCGTTCCGGGCCGATTCGGTGCTGGGCGTGCCCGGTCTCTTGGATGCCTACCGGCGGAAGCGCGTGACCTTGGTGAACGCACCGGGGACCGGCGTCGCCGACGACAAGGCGATCTACGCGTACGTGCCGGCGATCGTGCGCTACTACCTGGGAGAGGACTTGATCCTTCCGAACGTACCCACCTACGTGTGCTGGGACCGCCGCCAGCGGGAGTACGTCCTGGACAACATCGCCGACCTGGTCGTGAAGCCGGCGAACGAGTCCGGCGGGTACGGCCTGCTGATCGGCCCGCACGCGACGAAGCAGGAGCGCGAGGAGTTTCGCGAGCGCATCCTGGCCAATAGCCGGAACTACATCGCGCAGACCACCCTGTCCCTGTCCCGCGTGCCGACCTTGGTCGACGGCCGCTTGGAGGGTCGCCACGTGGACTTGCGGCCCTTCGTGCTGTACGGCAGCGACATCTTCGTCCTGCCGGGCGGGCTGACCCGGGTCGCGTTGCGCAAGGGCTCGCTGGTGGTCAACTCGTCCCAGGGCGGCGGCAGCAAGGACACCTGGGTGCTGGCTCCCGGCGGCGGGCGGTCGCCGGGCGCGGCGTAGGCGCGGTGCCGGAGCCATGCTGAGCCGGGTCGCCGAATCGATGTACTGGATGTGCCGGTACATCGAGCGCGCCGAGAACGTGGCGCGCTTCGTCGACGTCAACGAGCACCTGATGCTCGACCTGCCGCCCGGGATGCCGCCGCAATGGGCTCCCTTGGTGCAGATCACCGGGGACGCCGAGGACTTCTACAAGCGCTACCACGCCGCGGACCAGGACGAAGTGAGCTGGTTTCTCACGTTCGACGAGGAGAATCCGAACTCGATCCTGTCGTCGCTCCGCGCGGCCCGCGAGAACGCTCGCTCGATCCGGGAGGTCCTCTCCTCGGCGGTCTGGGCCGAGATCAACGAGATGTATCTCTACGTCGAGCACCACGCCTCGGAGCGGTCCGCGCCCCACCACGCCTTCCTGCAGCAGGTGATTCGCGCCAGCCACGCTGCCGAGGGCGCCTGCTGCGCGACGCTGTCGCACGCGGAGGCCTGGCATTTCGGCCGCATGGGGCGACTGCTGGAGCGCGCCGACAAGACCACGCGCATCGTGGACATCCGCTACTTCACCCGGCTGCCCTCTCCGGCCGACGTAGGGAGCCCGGCCGACGACCTGTACTGGATCGCCGTGCTGCAGTCCGTCAGCGCGCTGGAGATGTACCGTCGGCGTCACGGCATGGTCCGCATGGACGCGACGACGGATTTCCTGCTCTTGGACGAGCGGTTCCCGCGGTCGGCGCGCAACTGTCTGAGGCGCGCCAACGCCTCGTTGCACTCGATCACCGGCACGCCTGCGGGCACCTATCGCAGCGCGGCCGAACGCCGCCTGGGCCGCCTCGTCGCGGATCTCAACTACACGGCAATCGACGAGGTGATAGCCGGCGGGCTCCACGAGTTCCTCGACGGCCTGCAGGGCCTCCTGAACGGCGTCGGCGAGGCCCTCCAGAACACCTTCTTCGCTCCGCGGCTGGCCGGACGGGAAGGCCGCTCGGAAGCTGCGACGGAATGACGTTCTGCTTGGGAATCAACGTCCGCGACGGCTTGGTCGGGATCGCCGACACGCGGGTCGTCTCGGGCACGGAGTGCCTGACCGCCAAGAAGGTCACCTGCTACGAGCGGGACGGCGGCGCTCTGTTCATCATGACTTCCGGCCTGCGGTCGGTCCGCGACAAGGTCGTCACCTATTTCGAGGAGGCTCTCCACGAGCGCCAGGAATCGTACGGCCGACTCTACCAGGTGGTGAACCTGTTCAGCGAGCAGGTCCGCAGGGTATCCGCCGAGGACAAGGCGGCCCTGTCCGCCGGCGGGCTGGCGTTCAACATGAACGCGCTGATCGGAGGGCAGATGCCCTCCGACGCGACTCACAAGCTGTACTTGGTCTACCCCGAAGGGAACTGGGTCGACACGGGCCGCGCCACTCCCTATCACGTGATCGGTTCCACCGGTTACGGCAAGCCCATCCTGGACCGGACGCTGACCTACGGCGATTCGCTGCGGCACGCCTTCAAGACCGGATGCCTCGCCTTCGACTCCACCCGGATCAGCGCCGCGGATGTCGACTTTCCCATCGACGCGGTGCTTTACGCGCCGAAGTCGTTCCGCATGGTCGAGCAGCGCTACCAGAAGGAAGATCTGGCGGACATTTCGCACTGGTGGCAGGAGAATCTGCGCAGGTCCGTGCGCGACCTGCCCGGGGACTGGCTGGAGGAGCTGTTCGCGAAGCTGCGGCCCGCCGACCGGTAGGTGCCGTGGCGCAACCCCCACCCGCATGCGTTTCGTCGCGAATCACCTGACGCGGTTCCGCTACGGCGCGCCGGTGCATCTGGAGACGCACGCGATCCGGCTGCGCCCGCGCTGCGACGGCTCGCAGCGCCTGCTGCGCTTCCGCCTCGAGATCGAGCCGCGTCCCTCGCTGCTTGCGGAATTCGTCGACAGCGAGGGCAACGACGTGGCGCAGGCCTGGTTCTCGGGCCCAGCCAGCGAGCTGCGCGTACGCACGGAATTCGAGGTCGAAACTCTGCGAAAGAATCCCTTCGAGTACATCCTGTTCGGCGAGCGCCCCGCGCAGCTGCCCGTGGACTACGCTCCGGCCGAGCGCCGGCAACTCGCCGGGGCGCTGGAACGCTGCGATCCGACCGCTGCGTCGGTGTCGGAATTTGCCCGGACCTTGGCCCACCGGGCCGGAGGCGGGACACTGGCCTTCCTGGGCGCCCTGACTTCGTCGCTGCACAGCCGCTCCGAGCCCGAATTGCGGGTCAGCGGCGACCCGATGGCGCCGGGCGAGTGCCTGCGAGCGTCGCGGGTGGCCTGCCGCGACCTCGCGGTACTGTTCGCCGAGTGCTGCCGGGAGGTCGGGATCGCGGCTCGCTTCGTGAGCGGCTACGCCCACCAGCCGTCGGAGTCGGCCGCCACCCAGATGCACGCGTGGGCCGAGGTGTACCTGCCCGGTGCCGGCTGGCGCGGCTACGACCCGTCCCAAGGCCTGGCTGTCGCCGACAGCCACGTCGCCGTGGCGGCCGCCCACGTTCCGAGCGGCGCCGCGCCGACCAGCGGAAGTTTCCGCGGAAGCGTCGCGACGGGGCCGATCGAGTACGAGATCCGCCTCAGCGCTCTGTAGGCGCCCGTCGCGCGCGGGACCCGGCCGGTCCGGACGGCGGCATCGGAGACATGCCGGTCACGGATCCGACGCGCATCCCGATGAAACGAGGTGTATTCTATGGAGTCGCGTGCTATGAGCCTTTCCGATCAATTGTACGCAACTCCCGCCTACCGGGATTTGATCAGGCAAAAAACCGCAGCCGTCGTGGCCTTGACTGTATTTTTTATCGCCTACTACTTCGCTCTTCCGGTCTTGGTGGGCTACTGGCCCGAACTGATGGCCCGCAAGGTGTGGGGGCACGCCAACCTGGCCTACCTCTTCGCGTTCTCCCAGTTCCTCATGACCTGGGCGATCGCGTACCTGTACATGCGGTTCGCGGGACGCTACGACCGGATGACAGCCAGCCTTCTGGCCGAGGCTCCGGGCGCTTCCTCGGCGGGCCTGCCGGAAGGGGGGAGCTGACGTGTCGCTGCCCCTCGTAATGTTCCTGACCTTCGTCGTCGCCACGCTCGGCATCACGTACTGGGCCGCGGGCCGGTCGGCGGGGGAGAAAGCCTTCTTCGCGGCGGGCCGTCGTATCACCGGATGGCAGAACGGTCTCGCGATATCCGGCGACTACATGAGCGCGGCCTCGTTTCTCGGCATCGCGGGCCTGATCGCGTTCTACGGGTACGACGGGTTCATGTACTCGGTAGGATTCCTGGTCGCCTACCTAACCGTGCTGCTTGTGGTGGCGGAACCTCTGCGCAACACCGGCAAGTACACGATGGCCGACGTGCTCGCGTTCCGCCTGCGTCCCCGGCCGGTCCGGGCGTGGGCTTCCCTGAGCACCCTGACCGTGTCGACGTTCTACATGATTGCCCAGATGGTGGGCGCGGGTGCCTTGGTAAGTCTGCTGCTGGCCGATTCCGGCGTGGGCTACGTCCAGGCCGTGACCGGGGTGGGGATCCTGATGATCGTCTACGTGGTCTTCGGTGGCATGCTGGCGACGACCTGGGTCCAGATCGTCAAGGCCGTGCTGCTGATGAGCGGCACTCTGCTGCTGAGCGTCTTGGTGCTGGCGCGATTCGGATTCGACCTGGGCGCGCTGTTCGAGGCCGCGAGCAGCGTCAGCCTGCAGGTGGACGGGCAGACCGTGACGCGCGACTTCATGACGCCGGGCCACTACTTCAAGCCGCCGTACGGCGCTCTGGACCTGATCTCGCTGGGCGTAGCGCTCATCTTCGGCACGGCCGGCCTGCCCCACATTCTGATCCGCTTCTACACGGTACCGGACGCTAAGACGGCGCGCGTGAGCGTCTTCTGGGCCATGCTCCTGATCGGGGCCTTCTACATCATGACGACCTTCCTCGGTTTCGGAGCCGCAACGATCGTCGGGCCCGACTTGATTTCGGCCAACGGCGGGACGAACATGAGCGCTCCGCTGCTGGCCCAGGCCCTGGCCGGGGACGTCTTCTTCGCCTTCATCTCGGCGGTGGCCTTCGCCACGATTCTGGCGGTGGTGGCCGGGCTGACGATCAGCGCGTCGACCTCGTTCGCGCACGACTTCTATTCGAACGTGCTGCACCACGGCAAGAAGAAGGCGCCCGGTGACGAGGTGCGCGTGGCACGCTGGACGGCCTTCGTCGTGGGAGCCCTGTCGATACTGATCGCCATCGGTCTGGGGCCGAACGCCAACGTGGCGTTCCTCGTGGGGCTCGCCTTCGCGGTAGCCGCGTCGGCCAACTTGCCGGTAATCCTGTTCTCGCTGTACTGGAAGCGGTTCAACACGAATGGCGCGGTCTCGGGCTTGGCGGCCGGCCTGCTTTCGTCGGTGGGGCTGATCATCGCCAGCCCCAGCTTCATGGGCATCGACGGGCCGGAGGTGGCGGAAAGCGCGCGGCGCTTGATCCAGGCCGACGCTTGGTACCCGCTCAAGAATCCCGGTATCGTGAGCATCCCCCTCGGCTTTCTCGCAGCGTACCTAGGGTCGATCCTCTCGCGCGAGCCGGATGCCGAGGAGCGGTACGTGGAACTCAGCGTGAGGGCCAACACGGGTCTCGGGGCGGAAAGGGCCTCGTAAGGCGGTCGGGCCGGGGCGCGTTCCCGACGGCTCTGGCACCGCCTTGCCGTGCGCTACGCTAGCGGCTGTCTCAGAGACTGAAGCGATGACCAGGACGCCGACCGCCCCGCCCCGCGCGCGCGCCAGCGAGGACTGGGTCTCCTGCGCCTTGGGATTCGCCCTGATCGCGCTGGCCGTTCTCGGAGTGCAGCCGGCCCTGCCTAGCTTCTCGTGGGACGCCGGCTCGGGCGGCGCCGCCTTCTCCGGAGCCAGCCTGCTCGCGGGCGCGGTCCTGTTCGCGTTCTTCCTAGTCCTCGCGGCGGCGGGCGTCCGCGTGATGGGCGGCGGCGTCGGCGCGTTCGCCGCCGGCTTTCCCGCGGTGTTCCTGATCGCCTGGATCGCACAAGTCATCGCCGGCAACGCCGGCGCGAAGGCTTGGGGCCTTACGTACGTCCTGACCGGATTGCTGATCGGACTGTTCATTTCGAACGTGCTTTCGGTTCCGCGATGGATGCGCGGCGCCGTGCGCACCGAGTACTTCATCAAGACGGGTCTGGTGATCCTCGGGTCCAACATCTTGCTGGGGGACATCCTGCAGGCCGGCCTGCTCGGAGTCGGGCAGGCGTTCCTCGTCATCGCGGCGATCTGGTACGCCTGCTTTTGGATCGCACGGCGGCTGCGCGTCGACGACAACTTCTCGGCCATGCTCGCCACGGCGGTCTCGATCTGCGGCGTATCGGCCGCGATCGCCGCCTGCGGGGCGATCCAAGGTGACCGCAAGCAGCTTTCCTATGTCACCTCGCTCGTCTTGATCGTCGCGATTCCGATGATGATCGTCATGCCGTGGGTCATCGGACACTTCGACATCCCTCCGGTGGTCGGCGGGGCGTGGCTCGGCGGCACCATCGACACTTCTGGGGCGGTGGTTGCGGCGGGCGAGATCGTTGGCGATTCGGCAATGAACGCCGCGGTGATCGTGAAGTTCTCGCAGAACGCAATGCTCGGGCTGGCGGCGTTCGCTCTCTCGGTCTGGTGGACGTTCCGGGCCGGCGCTGTGACGGGCGAGAAGCCGTCGGTCTCGATCATCTGGGAGCGGTTCCCGAAGTTCGTCCTAGGGTTCGTCGTGGCGTCGGTGGTGTTCTCGTTCGCCCTCGCTCCGGAATTCGTCGACTCGACCAAGAGCCTGATGAAGGGCCTGCGGACGTGGTGGTTTGCGCTGGCCTTCGTCTGCATAGGCTTGGAGACGCACTTCCGGGATCTTGTGTCGATGGACGAAGGGCGGCCCGCGATCGCGTTTCTCCTAGCGCAAGGAGTCAACATCTTCTGGACATTGCTGATTGCATGGCTGCTGTTCGGCGGGATTTTCTTCGAATCGCCCGCGCTCTAGTCAGAGAGATCCGGTCGCTCAAGACGCAATTTTCGGTGAGGGCCAGCTCGCCATCAATTCTGAATAAAAGGCCCTTGAGCGGAGGATGAACAGATTCTTGCGAGGCTTGAGCACGTCGATTGATTGGGGAAAGCTCTAGAAATACTAAAGCATCTGTCCGGGAATTCGAGATCTGATGGACCGCAGAGATGTTGAGTTGGGCGAGAGTTTGATTCTTCCTAAGTGTGCTCGCTTAGGGTTGAATTTGGAGCCAGCCGTTCCTGCAAGTGGTCACGCAAGTGGAGCAAGATCTTATCTCGGTCTGAGCTCAGGCTAGGAAAGGACTTGTCAGATACGTCATGGTATCTCGCCCGAACATTGCGAGTGATCAACGTTTTGTCTTCGAAGATTCCAATGGCATGGTGGCGAATTTCCCACTTCTGGCACTGATGCAGTGTGAGCGTTGCATCACGAGTTCTGGAGTCGTTTGGAAGTCCGTGAAGAAAGATCGGACGGGGCATTCCGCTAATTCGACAGTCAACGATGTACTTTCGTGTATGATCGCGTTGCGGATCGCACCAGTTGAATGCCATTCGCTCTTCAGGAATGGTCTCCCTCAGAAATTCTTGAAAATCATCCATAAATGTCGAATGCTTTCGCGCTTGCAACGGCTGCCATGCATCTGCAACATCTGCAATCTTGAGCACAGATTGGACGAAAGAGTACAATGCATCGGCATACCGTTCGTCTGAAATGTTACGGACTAGTTCTCCATCACGGTCTTCGACACTGAAGATGGATAGAGCGTTGGAGACGAGGTTCCACTTGTGTCCTTGACGCAGTTCAGCCACATCACGATCATAGCTCAGATGCATATATGTACTTGATTACCAACGAACGTCAGCCGAGGATATGCTCTACTGAAGGAGGTCGGAAATCTCTGATAGGAAAGGAGATAGCAGCTGAAACGCAATCGCGTGCAATTCCAGAAGGGACTCAGCCCGGGCAAGTTCCTGCAGCGCTACGGCAGCGAGGGGCCATGCGAGCAGGCCGTCTTCAACGCCCGCTGGCCGGACGGCTTCCGCTGCCCGGAGTGCGGCTCCCGACGGCACTGCCGCATCCGCTCCCGCAAGCTCCGGCAGTGCCATGCCTGCCACCGCCAGAGCTCCCTCGTCGCCGGCACGATCTTCGCCGCCAGCAAGCTGCCGCTGACCGTCCGGTTGCTGGCGATCCACCTGCTGACGCAGGGCAAGCACGGCGTTTCGTCGCTGGAACTGGCGCGGCAGCTGGGGGTCAGCCGGAACACGGCTTGGAAGATGAAGCACAAGCTTTTGCAAGTGCTGAAGGAGCGCGACGAGCGCGTGCCGCTGCACGGCATCGTGCAGATGGACGACGCCTACTGGGGCCTACTGGGGCGCGGCGGGCAAGACGCCGTTCGTGGCCGCCGTGCAGGTCACCGCCGCCGGCCAGCCGGCAAGGATGCGCATGAGCAGCGTGGCGGGCTTGCGCCAGAAGACGCTGGCAGCGTGGGCCGGGCGGCACTTGCAGCCCGGCACGGAGGTGCATTCCGACGGCCCGGCCTGCTTGCGGGGCGTGGCCGGCGCCGGCTGCGAGCACGTGCCGACCGTCACCGGAGGCGGGCAGCGGAGCTGCGGGGATTCCCGCTTCGTCCGGGTCAACGTCCGGGTCAACACGATGCTGGCGAACGTCAAGCAGTCCCTGGCGGGAACCTGCCCTGCGCTCGACGGCAAGCACCTGCCGCGGTACCTCGCCGAGTTCCGCTACCGCTTCAACCGCCGCTACGACCTGGAGGCGCTGGTCCCCCGCCTGCTCCACGCCTCCGTGCGCACCCCGCCCAGGCCTTACCGCCTCCTAACCTTGGCTGAGTCTTGTGGATAATCAGGATGATGTTTGTGTGTTTATGACTATTTCCGTTGTATCGACAAAGACGAAATACTTTCTTAGAGCCTGACACTATAAGCCCAAGAATGATCGAAAAATCAAGTGCCCTATTTCGATTCTTCCTAATAATTATCCGGAAATTGTGCTCGGAACATGTATTCAGGTCGATGTGTTTTTCTTCGAATTGGAAGTGCTTTTTTTCTTGGGACGTTTTTCCCAGCCAAGTGGCAGCTCTTTCCGCTCCTCCAAGAGTGCCTCGATTTCGCAGTAGGTGAATATTACCTCCACTGCAAACACTCTTGCTGTCTTCGAGATCAGAGCCCGCCCAGCGGACGCACGTTCGCTTCCAGTTCCTCGACGAAGGCCCGCGACTGCTCGAGCAGCGCCGCCACCAAGTCCGGATGCCTGTCGCGGATGTCGAACTTCTCGCCCGCGTCGGCCAGCAGGTCGAACAGCGCGACGGCCTGAAATCGTCCGTCCCCGCCCCTCCGCAGGCGCAGCTTGTGGCGTCCCTTGCGAATTCCCTGCAGCCTTGTCGGCGTTTCCGGGCTGCTCCCGGCGAAGAAGTAGAAGTACTCGTGCGGCGACTCGTCGGTCGCGCCGCTGAGCAGCGGCCAGAGGTTTCGGCCGTCCAAAGTGCGATCCCCCGGCAGGTCGCTCCCCGCCAGCGACGTGAACGTCGGAAGCAGGTCCATGTTGGCGGCGACCGCCGAACTCACGCGACCCGGCGGTATCGAGCCGGGCATCCGGAAGATCCCCGGGACGCGCATCCCGCCCTCCCAGGTGGTGGCCTTGCCGAGCTTGAACGGCCCGGCCGAGCCCGCGTCAATGCCGTATTCGAGCCACGGACCATTGTCCGACGTATACACCACTAAGGTTTTCCGGTCCAAGTCCAGTTCCTGCAGCTTGCCGAGAATCTGCCCGACCGACCAGTCGAGTTCCTCGATCACGTCGCCGTACCGGCCCCGGAGCGACTTGCCCCAGCGGGCGTTCGACACGAACAGCGGGACGTGCGGCATCGCGTAGGGCAGGTACAGGAAGAATGGGTTGCTCCGGTTCTCTTCGATGAAGGCCAGGGCCATCTCGGTGTACTGGGTCGTCAGCTTGCGCTGGTCCGAGTCCTCCTCCACGACTTCGTCATCCCGCATCAGCGGCAGGGGATGCGGGAATCCCTGCCCCCGCTCGAGGTCGTAGTGCGCGCCTTCGCCCGCGAAGCCAGTCATCGCGGCCCGCTCCCGGGCCGAGATCATGCGCTCGCCCTCAGGCTCCCGGACGGGCATGACGGGGTGAAAGCGCCACATGTCGTTGGAGAACGGAATGCCGAACCAATTGTCGAATCCGTGCCTGTGCGGCAGGAACTCCGGTGCGTCGCCCAGATGCCACTTCCCGATCATCTTGGTGGCGTAGCCTCGCGCCTTCAGCAGTTCCGCGATCGTCAACTCGTCCGGATGGATTCCCGTCGATGCCTTCGGGCCGTGATTGAACGCGAGGCTGAGGCGCGGCGGGTAGGATCCCGTCATCAGCGCCGCCCGCGATGGCCCGCAGAAAGGGGCTGCGTAGAAGCTGGTGAATCGAATGCCCTCGTCGGCCATGCGGTCGAGATGGGGCGTCCGAATATCCGGATGCCCGTAGGAGCCAAGGTCCCCCCAGCCTTGGTCGTCGGCGAACAGGACGACAAAGTTCGGTCGCTCCGGGACGGCTCCATAGGCTCCGGAGCACAGGCCGAGTAGAAGGAGAACTGGCAAGGTTCGCTGCATCGCGGTCTCGCAGTGCCCGAGTCTATCACCCCCGCCGGGTCGCCTTGGCTGATCAGGGGAGTCCGGGCCGCCAGACCCTTGACGGGGGACTGGCGCCTGCCTAGGGGGCTTCGGACTGGGTAAGATTGGTTGCCTATGGTTCCTGCCGGGCAGACTTTCGAGGGGACCTTCCCCTTTCGGCCTCGTTTCAGCACCGGCGCGGGGTTTCGAATGCACTACGTGGACGAGGGCGAGGGCGAGCCGATCGTCTGCCTCCACGGCGAGCCGACGTGGGGCTACATCTACCGCAAGTTCGTGCCCGCTCTCTCGGAGCGCTGGCGGGTGATTGTGCCCGACCACATGGGCTTCGGCAAGAGCGAGACGCCCCAGGACCGCGAGTACACTCTTGAGACGCACGTCGGCAACCTCGCTGCGCTGATCGCCGAACTGGACCTTGATGGCATCACCTTCGTCGGGCAGGACTGGGGCGGGCCGATGCTGGCCGCCTATACCGTGCGGCATCCCGAGCGCGTCAAGCGCGTCTGCCTGATCAACAGCATCTGCGGCTACGGTGCCATGGTGGCCCCGCGAGATGCGCCCAGGCCGCCGCGGCTCCATGAATCGGAATGGTTTCGGTGGGTGACCTCGTCCGTCCGGGACGGCTCCTACTACGAGACCATGCTCGACCTGCGGACCCACGTGGGCGCTCTGATGCAGAGGCTCGGCACGGAGTCCGGCCTGAGCGAGTCCGCGCTGCGCGCCTACGCGGCGCCCTTCGGCACGCCGGAGGAGTGCAAGGGCGCGGTCGAGTTCCCCTTGGACGTCGCCCTGAACCGGATCGGCGCGTACGTCCGGGCGGGTGCCGCGGGGGTCCCCGCGCTGCGGTCCAAGGCGGCGATGCTGGCCGAGGGCATGAAGGATCGCGCCATCCCGCCGGAGCTCGCGATCGCCGACTTCAAGTCGCTGTTCCCGTCGGGGCCGGTGGTGCGCCTCGAAAGCGCGGGTCACTTCTGCCAGGAGGACTCCTCCTCCGAGCTGGTCGCGCTGATCCAGCTGTTCATGCAGCTGACCTGAGGCGCCAGCCGCACCCGGCTTGGTCCGGCCCTCGGTCAGAGCTCCCGTCGGCCCTCGATCGACTCGATCATCGTGGCCTCGTCGACGAACTCGAGCTCGCTTCCGATCGGGATGCCGAGCCCGATGCGAGTCACCTTGACATCGAGCGGCTTGAGCAGCCGGCTCAGGTAGGCCGAGGTGGCCTGGCCCTCTGTCGTAGGGCTCGTCGCCAGAATGATTTCGCGGGTCTCAACGGCCTGCATGCGCTTCAACAGGCTCTGGATCTTGAGGTCCTGCGGTTGGACATTCCGCAGAGGCGAAAGAGCGCCGTGGAGGATGTGGTAGACCCCCCTATAGGACCGAGTCCTCTCGATCAGCATGATGTTGTTGGGCTGCTCGAGAACGCAGACCAGCGCATGGTCGCGCTTCGGATCCTTGCAGATAGGACAGAGCGGACCCACCGCGATGTTGTTGCAGCGTCCGCAGAGCTGGATTCGCTCGCGCATCTCCAGGATCGCCTGCGCCAGGCTTTCGGCTTTCTTCCGATCGATCCCCAAGAGATGGAATGCTAGGCGCTGGGCCGACTTCGCCCCGATGCCCGGCAGGCGCTTGAACTCGTCCACCAAGCGGGACATCGGTGCCGCAAGGTCTTCGGCGGGCATCGATTCTTCATGTGCCGGCGGACGCTCGCCGACTAGCCCGACAGCATGGGCAGGGCGAGGCGAGCGACGACGCCGCCCATCTTCCGATCCGCCGCCGCCTCAACCCGCTTGACGGCCTCGTTGCACGCCCCGCGAATCATATCCTGAAGCATGTCGATGTCTTCAGCGGCCTGCGGCTCGATCACCACTCCGATCACCCTCTTGTGGCCGTCCATCCTCACTGTGACCATGCCTCCGCCGGTCGACGCTTCGACTCGGATCGCGTCGAGCTCGGTGTTGAGGTGTTGTTCCATCTTCTTGGCTTGCTCGAGAATTTTCTTCGGACTGCCCGTCACTTTGAAATCTCCCTCAGGTCGACTACGTTGGTCACGCGGCCATTCAATCGCTTGCTGAATGCTAGGAATGCCGGGTCGGACTGCGCCCGCTCGCGAACATCGCCCTTCACCGCGGGCTTCCGAGCGACCGCTCGACGAGGCCGTCCGGGCGAAGCCTTCCGCGCCGGCGCCTTGTCGGTCTCGCATATGAGTCTAACATCAGGCTTGCCGCCAACCAGTCCCGCCAACCCGGCCTCGAGCACTTGGAGCTGCAATTCCAGCATCGCGAGCCAGTCCGAGTGGACATGGATCGTCACCGCGCGGCCGTCCCGTTCCAGGCGGCTGGCCTGAATGGCATCCAAGACGTACTGTTCACCGGAATTCCCGATCGCCTCGAGCAGTTTCGCTTTCAATTCGTCCGGTGCCGGTCGCTCGGGAGCAGGTTCGGGAGCTGCGGGCGACGGGGCTGGGGCGGAAGAGCCGCTCTCCGGCCGTGCTGGGGCGGGCTTGCCCGGGGGGGCTTCCGCTGCCGGCGTCTTAGGACGCGGAGCGGCCTTCGCTGCAGGTGCCGCCGGGGTTGGCTGCGTGCGAGGCGCCGTCGGTGCCTGCGGGGGCTTGAGAGCGTCCGGCTGGGGCGGAGGCGCGGTCGGCTGGGTCTGGCGTTGCGGCCTGCGGCTCGGTGCCCTGTCCGCCTGCTTCGGTGCCGGAGCGGTCTCCGCTGGCCGGGGGGCGGCGGTCCGGCCTCCGGTCGGCAGCTCCGACAAGACTTGCTCGATCGGCCGCAGCCGACCGGCGTACACGAGCTTGAGCAGCCCGATTTCCAGGCGGAACCGCTGCTGGGTCGCCAGCTGGAGATCTTGGTACAGCGCGAGCAGGAGGTGAACGTAGCGCGTCAGGTCCTCGCTCGAGAACTCCTTGAGCCACGTTCCGGCCGCCGCGCGCTCGCCCTGGCCGGCCGAGACCAGCTTGGAGTCCGTCCCGGCTACCTGCATCACCATCAGGTTGCGGAACTGGCGCGCCAGCTCGCCGCAGAAGTGCTGGGGATGCCGCCCTTGGCGGAACAGGTCGTCGATCACCGACAGCATCGCGGCCGGGTTCGCGTCGCGGATCGCGGCGAGGATCCGCTCGGTCATCTCGCTCGGTATGGCGCCGAGCAGGTCGCGCACCCCGGCGGCCTCGAGATTCCTTCCGAAGGCGGCGATCGCTTGGTCCAGCGTGGATAGCGAGTCGCGCAAGGAGCCGTCCCCCGCCAGGGCCAGCGCTGCCAGGGCGTCGTCCTCGGCCTCGATGCCCTCGCTGGCGCAGATCTTGCGCAGGTGCCCGAGCACGTCAGGCAGGTCGACCGCGCGGAATGCGAAGCTCTGGCATCGCGACACGATCGTGGCGGGGATGGCTTGCGGCTCCGTGGTGCAGAGCACGAACACCGTCCACTCCGGCGGCTCCTCCAAGGTCTTCAGCAGCGCGTTGAACGCGTCGTTGGTGATTTGATGCGCCTCGTCGATGATGAAGACCTTGTAGCGGTCGCGCACCGGGCGGAATTTCACGCTCTCGCGCAGCTCGCGGATGTCGTCGATGCGGCGGTTGGAGGCCGCGTCGATCTCGATCACGTCCAGCGACGCTCCGGCGGCGATCTCCTTGCACGCCACCGACTGGGGGTCCGGGGTCGAGGTCGGGCCGCCCTCGCAGTTGAGCGCCATGGCCAGGATGCGGGCCATGGTCGTCTTGCCCGTCCCGCGCGGGCCGGAAAAGATGTAGCCGTGTGCGATGCGGCCTTGGTCTATCGCGTTGCGCAGCGTCTGCTTGACGTGGGCCTGGCCGACCACCTCCTCGAAGGTCTGCGGCCGGTACTTGCGCGCGATGACCTGGTACATCTAGCAGGCGGGGAGAGAGATGGGCTTCGGATACAACCGCGGCACGCGGCAGCGGCCGCTACCGTTGCTTCCTCCCGGACCTGGCGGGGTTCGCGGCATGCCGCTGCACGAGTCCGAAGCCCACCGTCAGTCTAGCACTCGGGCGGGGCCGCTCCGTCACGCCATCACGGCCTCGAGGGTCGGCCGGGAGACCTCGTCCGCCACGACGCGGCCGTCCATCAGCGCGATGCGCCGGCTTGCCTGGCGGGCGATCCCGTCGTCGTGGGTAACCATCATCAGGGTCGTGCCGGCCTCGCGGTTCAGCGCCAGCAGCATGTCGAGCACCATCGCGCCGTTGCGGCTGTCGAGGTTGCCCGTGGGTTCGTCGGCGAGGACGATGGGCGGGCGCGTGACGAAGGCTCTGGCCAGGGCCACGCGCTGCTGCTCGCCTCCCGACAGCTGGACCGGGTAGTGGTCGGTCCTGTCGCCGAGGCCCACCTCGCCCAGCAGGGCGATGGCGCGGGTCCGCGACTCGCTGTCGGCGCATCCCGTCAGGTCGAGCGGCAGCATGACGTTCTCGAGCGCGGTCAGCGTGGGCACGAGCTGGTACGCCTGGAACACGAAGCCGATCTTGCGGCCCCGCAGCAGCGCCATCTCGTCCTCGGCCAGCCCGGAGAGCGGCTGGCCGTCAAGCAGGATCTCGCCCTGCGTCGGCCTGTCCAAGCCGGCCAGCAGGCCCAGCAGCGTGCTCTTGCCGCTTCCGGACGGCCCTTGGATGACGGTGAACGTGCCTGCGGGAATCGAGAAGTCGACGCCCCGCAGGATCTCCACCACGCGCGATCCGCTGCGGATGGACTTCGCGAGGCCTCGCACTTCCAGCACGGGGCCTTGGATGGACATGAGCTGAGCGCGGTTCCCTATCATGATTAGATGCTCGGACGCTGCGAGGCGTTACGCATGGCCGGATCTCTCGCCGTGTGGGCCGCGCTCATGGCCGCCTGCGGCGCGCCCGAGCCGGCCGGGACGGAAGCCCCGGCCGCGCTGGGGGAGGCGCCCGTCCCGGCCAGCGACCCGCGGCCAGTGCTGGTCGCGTTCGGGGACAGCCTCACGGCAGGGCACGGCGTCGCCCGGGACGAGTCCTACCCGGCCTTCCTGCAGCGCGAGGTCGATCGTCGCGGACTCGCCGTGCGCGTGGTCAACGAAGGCGTCAGCGGCGACACGACCGCCAGGGCCATGAGCCGCGTGGACGCCGCCTTGGCCCACGGGCCGGAATGGGTCGTGCTGGCGGTCGGGGCGAACGACGGCCTGCGCGGGCTGCCGCTGGACGCGCTGGAGAGCAACCTCGGCGAGATGGTCGCGCGGTTCAGGGACGGCGGGGCGCGGGTGATCCTGGCGGGCATGAAGCTGCCGCGCAACTACGGGCCCGACTACGTGCGCGAATTCGACGCGATCTATCCGCGCGTCGCCGCAGAACTCGAGACGCCCCTGATCCCGTTCCTCCTCGAGAACGTCGCGATGGTGCGGGATCTGAACAATCGCGACGGCATCCATCCGAACGCCCGGGGCAACGAGATCATCGCGCGCCAGGTGGCCGACGCGTTCCAGGAACTGGCCGGGAAGTGAGCGCTAGGAGGGGTTCCGGTTGATCATGAACGTGGCCGTGTCGGCGAAGTACCTCAGCAGCGTCCGCCTGACCGCCGGGGCGAACGCGCACTCGTCCAAGGCCTTCGACATCAGCTGCATCCACCGGTCGCGGGCGCGGGCGTCGACCGGGAATGGCATGTGCCGCATTCGCAGACGGGGATGCCCTCGCTGCCGGATGTAGCGCTGGGGACCGCCGAACCTGCCCACCAGGAAATCGCGCAGGCGTACCCGCGCCGCCTCGACCTGACCGGCGGGGTACATGGGTCCTAGGATGTCGTCGGCCGGCACTTGGGCGTAGAATGCCAGCGTCAGGCGCTCGAATCCCTCCTCGCCGATGAGCTCGAACAGGCTGCTCTCCATCGCCACTCATTGTGCAGATTCGCCCGGGCCGCCTGCAAGGGCCGCCCGGCGACGGGCGGCTGGCGCGGCCTGCCTGCTAGAATCAGGTCCGACAGTGCAACGGCTGGCTCTCGCTCTGTGCTTCGCCTTCCTGGCGTCCGGTCCGCTCGCGCGGGCGGAGGAGGGCTTCAAGAGCCTCTTCGACGGCTCGTCGCTGGACGGCTGGGTGCTGCTCGGACAGCACGGCGACGGCTACGTCGTGGAAGACGGGAAGATCGTCTGCCCGCGAGAGAGCGGCGGGAACCTGCTCTCCGCTGCGGAATACTCCGATTTCATCCTGCGCTTCGAGTTCCGCCTCGAGGACGGATCCAACAACGGCCTGTGCATCCGCTGCCCGCTCGCGTGGCGCCGCCTGGCCTACGACGGCAACGAGCTCCAGATCATCGACAACAGCGCGGCCCGCTACCGGGACATCAAGCCGTGGCAGAAGCACGGCTCGCTCTACCATGTATTCCCGGCGAAGACCGGCGCGCTCGAGCCGGTCGGGGAGTGGAACTTCCAGGAGGTGACGGTCCGGGGCACGAAGGTTCGGGTCGTGCTCAACGGGCAGCTGATCTTGGACGCGGACGCTGCCGAGGTGACGGACCGCAGAATCCTCTCCGGCCATCCCGGCTTGAAGCGGGCGAGCGGGCACGTGGGCTTTCTCGGGCACAACGAGCCCGTCGCGTTCCGGAACATTCGTATCAAGGAGCTCTGACGGCCTCGTCGGCCGTGCCGGTTCGTGATGTACGCTGTAGGCGGATTGGGTTAGGGCTTCCAATGTTCCGCTGGCTTCCGCGCGGTCGCCGCGCCTTCTTGAGATCCGTGGCCGGTGCTGCAGCTGTCGCGCCGCTCGCGTCGGGCCCGGCGGCTGCCGCCAAGCCGAAGAAATCGATTCGCGCCGCGCGGGATGTCATCGGCGAGCTTGGCGTGCGGACGTTCATCAACGCAGCCGGAACGTACACGAGGCTGACCGCGTCCAGGATGCCGCCGGAAGTGCTGAGCGCCATGCAGGGCGCGTCGACGCGGTACGTCGACCTGGGCGAGCTGCACGGGAAGGCGGGCGACCGGATCGCCCAGCTGCTCGAGTGCGAGGCCGCGCTGGTGACCGCGGGCTGCGCCTCCGCGCTGACGCTCGCCACGGCGGCCTGCGTCGCGGGCGACGACGCGGAACGCGTCAAGCGCCTTCCCGACACCGCCGGCATGAAGGACGAGGTCGTGCTGCAGCGCACGCATCGCAACGGGTACGATCACGCGATTCGAAACTGCGGCGTGCGGCTGGTGGAGGTCGAGACGGCGGACGAGCTGGAGAGCGCGATCGGCCCGCGCACCGCGATGCTGTTTTTCCTCAACCGCGCAGAGAGAGACGGGCGCATCGGGCACGAGGACTTCGTGCGCATCGGGAGGAGCCACGGGATTCCGACGCTGAACGACGCGGCCGCGGACGTCCCGCCCGTCGACAACCTCTTCCGCTACACGAAGATGGGCTACGACCTGGTCGCCTACTCCGGCGGCAAGGGCCTGCTGGGGCCTCAGTCGGCCGGCCTGCTTCTGGGCCGGCGGGACCTGATCCGCTCGGCGCGGCTCAACAACAGCCCGCACTCCGACTCGGTGGGCCGCACCAACAAGGTCAACAAGGAGGAGATCGTAGGGATGCTGGTTGCCTTGGAGCTCTTCCTGGAGCGCGACCACGACGCCACTTCGAGGGAGTGGACCCGGCGGTGCAGGCGGATCGAGAAGGCTGTGGCGAGCCTGCGCGGCGTCCGGACGGAGGTGTTCGTGCCGGAGATCGCGAACGCCGTGCCCCACGTGCGCATCCAGTGGGACTACGCTTCTGCCGGGCTGGGCCCGGCCCAGGCGGCGGAGCGGCTGCGCCGGGGCGAGCCCAGCATCGAGGTGCGTCCCGGCTACGAGAACGGCTTGGAAGTGGCCGTGTGGATGCTGGGCCCGGGCGAGGAGCGGGTCGTGGGCCGGAAGGTCCACGGCGTGCTGGCCGGGGCTTTCGGGGCGGCCGCCTGAGCGGGCGCGCCCTCCCCGCGGATCGAGTACCTCAAAGGACTGCCCGCATCCGAGCGGGCCGGGAACCTCGTTCGCCCGTCGGTCAAGGCGTCTGCGCACTTCCGTGGCTCGTGCGTCGGACCGCCTGCCGGGGCAGATGCCCGGCATGCCTCACGCCTCGGAAAAGGCCGGGCTCCGGGTGATTACCAGTTCCGGAATGCGCCTGTGATGCGAGTTCTTCATGAACACCCTGACGGCGGAGAAGCCATGTCAGCGCACGAGATCGAGTATCTCCGGCGTGCAGTCGTACGTCAGCATGAATCGCGCGTCGCAGTCCGCCAGGATTGCGAACAGGGCGGAGTGATCGACTTCCGAATGCGAGTAAAGTCGCCTGCCCGCTCGCTTGCCGCCGGCCGTGTACGGCGGGTCGACGAAGATCACGGCGTCGCTCTTTCGGAGGCACGGGGCGAGCGTCTCGAGCAGTGCCAGTCCGTCGGTCTCGGCGAACCGTATGCGGTCGGCGTACCGACCGAATCTCTTCGATCCTGCGCGCGAGCGTTGCGGCGTACCAGCGCGATGCGATGCCCCTGCCGTTCTCGCCGGCGCGCGGGAACGAGGCGCCCGGCGCGAGGATGCTGCTGCGGCGCGTCCTGCTTGATTACCAGCGTCCGGAAGCCGTGATCGAGCACGTCCGAGACGGGTCCCTCCGAAAGGGCGTCGACGGCCTCCCGCGAGGGCTCGAATTCCCGGATGCGACGGGCGAGGGCGCGGCCGGCGGAGAGACTCGCATGCCAGAAGACCGCCACGTCCCGGTCGAGCTCGGCCATGAGGCAGCTGCGCGCCAGGTATTCCATGACAGCGGTGATGGAAACGATTCCTCCGCCGGCGAACGGCTCGATGATCAGCGGGACGTTCGGGCCGCACTGCCGCAGCCACGACCGGACATGAGGAATCAGCCACGTCTTGCCTCCCGGGTAGCACAGCGGGCTGCGCTGGGGCACGGCGGCCACGTTGGCCGCGGGGATCGGCGAGATCGGCACGTCCGGCGCAGCTTCTGCCCCGGGTGCCGTGGCAGCCGCCGCTGCGAGGCTCGCGCTCGTTCGTTGCGTTGGCTCGCAATGCATCCCGGCGGACGGCAGTCCGCAATCAATCGGCTGGTGAGGACCGAAGCCGGACTCTAGCACGAGCGGGTCCGCCGGGCTCCGCGGCACCGTTTCGACGGGCCCGAATCGGGACGATCCGGGCGGGTGGGCCGCACGGCATTGCTAGGAGCGCGCCGGCGGCCCGCAGACCGGCGATGCGGGCAGCCTCGGGACGCCGACCCCAAGCCGGAAGTGTCGCGTCCGGTGGGTGGCAGGGGCGCGCTGGATCTTCGGGCGGCCCGCTCGCGGCTGCGTGCGGATTGGACGCCCGGGACCGCGATTTCCGGTTGACCTGGGGCGCGCGACGTGAGACGATTAGCACCGAACGTCCGGCGCACGCTCGGAATCGTTTCGGAGGTGCCAACGATGTACAGACTCGTCCTCGCGGTCGCGATCGCCGTCCTAGCCGCGACTCTCGCCTCGCCGGTCTTGGCCCAGACAACTCAGGGCCAGCTCAACGGGCGGATCGCCGACCTGTCCGGTGCAGTCATCCCGGGCGCCGAGATCCAAGTCACCAACCCCTCCACCGGTGTGACGCAGGCCCTCACGGCAAACGAAGTGGGCCAGTACGTCGTGTACCTGCCGTTCGGGACCTACGAGGTGCGCGTGACGTCTCCCGGCTTTGCCACGAGCGTCACGACGGGCGTGCTGATCACGACCGCCTCGGAAACGACCGTGAACGTCGAGATGCGCGTGGAGGCGGTTGCGGAGGAAGTAAGCGTCTCGGCCGCGGTAGCCCAGCTCGAGACAAGCGATACGACGGTGGGCGCCGCCATCGAGGAGAATCTGATGCGGCACGCGCCCATTCCGGTGCAAGGGCAGAAACGGCGCCCCTACCAGTACATTTCGCTTTCCCCGGGCGTCAACGAGACCAACGGGCGCGGCAACATCGCCGGATCGCGCACTCTGAACACCGTGATGCTGCTGGACGGTCTCTCCACGGAGATCACGAACAACCAAGTCGGCGAGGGTGCGCGCAACACCGAGCCGAGCGTCGAAGCGATCGGCGAGTACAAGATGCTGCTCAGCAACATGTCCGCCGAGTACGGTCGCAGCAGCGGGGGCCTGATCACCTATGCGACCAAGTCCGGCACGAACGACTTCCACGGCTCGGTATGGAACTACCACAACAACTCGTTCGTCAACGCGCGGCCGTGGCAGGCAGCCGAGCGCTCGAACAGCCGCAACAACGAATTCGGCATTGCCGGCGGCGGGCCGGTGCTGATCCCGAAGATCTATGACGGGCGCAACAAGACGTTCTTTTGGAGCACGCTGGCCTACTACCGCCAGAGCGCGACGGGCAGCGCGACGAACTTCCTCACGCTGCCGACCGCCGCCATGCGCAAAGGCGACTTCTCGCACCCCGACCTCAACCGGCTGTACGACCGCATGGACCAGTACCGAGACGCCGAGGAGCAGGTTCGCTTCCGCCCGTTCGTGAACAACCAGATCCCGGTGAGCAGGCTGAGCCGCGTCAGCGGCAACGTGATGCAGCTGCTGCCGCTGCCCAATGCGCGCGACACGCCGGAACTCAACCACGTGGGAAGCGTCGCGACCTCGTTCAAGCCGTGGGACCTGACCACGAAGATCGACCACCATTTCAACGACCGGCACCGGCTTGCGTCGTTCTACCAGTACGGCACGGCACCGAGAATCGGCAGCGACCCAGGCGGGATCCTTGACGGCAGCTTCGGCAGGACCGATTACAGCCGCTACCACCGCCTGCGCGCCGATTATTCTTGGATCCAGAGTCCGTCAATCGTCCATCAGCTGCTTGTCGGCGTCAACTACAACGACTTCGGCCAAGAGCAGAACAACTTCGGCCAAGGGATTTCAGACCAGTTGGGACTCACCGGCATGCCGAGCAACGAGTGCCCGTGGATCCAGCTGGCCCGGGCCTCCAGTTTCGGGGTGTCGATCTGCGCCAACCCGCCCGCCAACAGCGAGTCGCGGCTGATCACCAACTGGGCCTACAGCACCCTTTGGAATAAAGGCGCGCACGCGATCAAGTTCGGCTACCAGGGCCAGAACTGGAGAGTGGACCGGCACGACCGGGGCGGCTTCGCCGGAGGCCTCACTGTCGGGGCGGCCGGCACGTACCTGTTCGGCGTCTCGGAGGGCAACCTCGGCAGCGAGACTCAGGACACCAACGGGCAGGGCGGCTTCCATCTCGCTGATTTCTTCCTAGGACTGCCGAACTTCGTCGGCACGGCCGCGGGTCTTGCCTTGGAAGAGCGCGAGGCGCATCACGCCGTCTACGTGCAGGACGACTGGAAAATCCATCCTCGGCTGACGCTGAATCTCGGCCTGCGATGGGACCTGCAGTTACCGTTCAAGGAGAATCGCGGCCAGTTCACGGGCTTCGACGAGACGCTGGAGAATTCCGGTGTGACAGGCTACCGCGGGGCGCTCGAATTCTACGGCACCGCTCCCGGGGCGAACGGCAGGCTGCGAGTCGGCGACCCGACGTACGCCAACCTCGGGCCGCGCGCCGGGCTCGCCTTCCAGATCACCGACAAGCTGGTGTTCCGCGCGGGTGCCGGTGTCCAGTACATGGCCATCCAGAACACGAACATTCGATCGGTCCTGCGCACGGGGCACGAGGCCCGGGGGAACCCCCCGCAGCGCACCGACCCGTACGCCCCTTACTACGAATGGGACGACGGCTTCCCGGCCTCTCAGCTCGGCACGCCGCCGTTCATCGACCCGACGTTCCTGAACAACCAGAACATTTCGAACTGGATGAACCCCGCCACGATCGGGACGCCGCCGGTTCTCTACATGATCACCGCAGGCTTCCAGCGGGAGTTTTTCCGCAGCTGGGTGCTCGAGACGAGCTTCTACTCCAACATGGGCCGGAACAACGCCGATCACGAGCGGATCAACGACCTGCATCCCGACTACTGGAGCCTCGGGCCCCTGCTGAACCTGCCGATCAACGATCCGGCTGTGGCGGATGCCGGTTTCGGCAAGCCGTTTCCGGAATTCCCGGACGGGCTGCCGCTGCAGCGGGCCCTGCGGCGATTCCCGCAGTACGGCAACATCTCCAACGATGCCGGCATCAACACGGGCATGAATTACAACGCCTTCATGCTCAAGGCGACGAAGCGCTATTCCAACGGCCTCTCCTTCCTCGGTCACTGGACGCTCGCCAAGCAGCTGGGCGACGTGGACTGGGCTCCAGGGGCCTTCGGCAGCAACACCCGCAACTCGTACAATCGCAGGACAGACAAGCGGATCAATCGCTACGACACCACCCACCGAGTGGTCTTCAACTACTCCTACGATCTCCCGTTCGGGCCGGGCCAGCGCTGGGGGAGCAGCAGCCTGTTCAGCAAGTACGCGCTGGGCGGCTGGACCGTGGCCGGCGTGCAGGAGTACGTCAACGGCTTTCCGATTTCGACCTCGGGCGGGCTCTCGGTCGGGATTCCAGGCGGCGTGCGCAACTTGGCCGACCGCGCCTTGGAGGTGCCGTGGCGCAGCAATATCGGCTGCGGCGACATGGTCTTCGGGGATCCCCAGCGAAACTACATCCTGAATGCCGGCAATCCGAGCCAGGTCACGCCGAACAGGCCCCAGGCTTGGCTTCCGCCCGGCGACTACGTGCTCGGCAACGCCCCCGAGGTCGATCAGGAAACCCGGCAGTGCCCCAACTTCAACGAGAACTTCTCGCTGCTCAAGAAGATTCCAGTGACGGAGAACGTGCGGCTCCAGATCGGGGCGGACTGCTTCAACTGCTTGAACCGGCACCGCTGGATCGCGGGCAGGTTCGGCAACAACATCAACAGCTCGAGCTTCGGGAGGATCGTGCCGGAGCAGCCGAAGGGCCCGCGGACGATCCAGTTCCGCATGCGGGTGCAATGGTAGTCGGCAGCCCGTGGGCGTCCGACGTGGTCCGTCCCGCCTAGCGGGCGGGACGGACCACCCATTCCCGGGCACTCTCGGACACCGGGCACGGCCGGGACTATGCCGTCCCCGGATCGCGCAGTTGCAGGTACCAATCGGGTGCCGGGGGCGTGCGAATGAAGGCGAGCGATGTCGTTTTCTCCACAGTTGGACCGGGTGCGTCCGCTAGGACACCGTCGACTCGGACGGGCCTGCTAGCCAGCCTAGCTGCCCTGCTAACGCGGCTTCCCGCCACCCCGCTCGCGATGGGCTCGACCTTCATAGGTGCCGCCGCAGCCCTTGCAGCGCCCGGATTCGTTGACGTCGCGGCCGAATCGGGCCTCACGGACGTCTTCTACTGCGGGCGCGATGATCGGAAGGACTACATCCTCGAGACGCTCGGCGGCGGCGTGGCCCTGCTGGACTACGACCACGACGGCTTCCTCGACGCCTTCTTCGTTTCCGGCAGCACCCTCGAGCCCCTTCGGCCGGAATCGAGACCCAGCAACCATCTCTATCGCAACAGGCGCGACGGCACATTCGAGAACGTAACCGAGAAGGCCGGACTGGCCAGCGACGGATGGGGCCAGGGTGCCTGCGTCGGCGACATCGACAACGACGGATTCGAGGACCTGTTCGTAACGTTCTTCGGGCCGAACCTCCTCATGCGCAACGACGGCTCCGGCTCGTTCGCCGACGTCACGGCGCCGTCCGGCATCGCGGCTGGCAGGCGCTGGTCGACCGGCTGCGCCTTCCTCGACTTCGATCGTGACGGCCTTCTCGACCTCTTCGTTGCCAACTACTTGGTCTTCGACAGGGACAGGGTGCCGGTCCGGGGCAGCGCTCCCAGCTGCAGGTGGAAGGGGCAGGCCGTGCTGTGCGGCCCCCGGGGCCTGCCGGCCGAGACCGACGAGCTGTACCGGAACCTCGGTGACGGCCGCTTCGAAGACGTCTCGCGCGCGGCCGGGGTCGCGGCGGCGGGGGCGCGCTATTCGCTGTCGGTCACGACGCTGGACATGGACGCCGACGGCTGGACCGATATCTACGTCGCCGTGGACTCGCAGGCGAGCGCGCTCTTCCGGAACCTCGGCGACGGCTCGTTCAAGGAGGTCGGCATTGCGAGCGGGGCCGCGCTCGACGAGCACGGCAGGGTCCAAGCGGGCATGGGGTCGGCCGCGACAGACCTCGACGGCGACGGGCATCTCGATCTCGTCAAGACCAACTTCATCCAGGAGACCTCGAACTTCTACCTCGCCAGCGGGACCGCCTCCTTTGATGACCGCGTCCACGCGATGGGTGGCGGGGTGAGCTCGGGCTACATGGGCTGGGGAGTCGCGGCGCTCGACGTCGACCTCGACACCTGGCCCGACATCGTCGTCGCCAACGGCCACGTGTATCCGGAGATCGAGTCCCGCCTGCCGAACAACCCGTACAGACAGCGACGGTTGCTATATCGCAACGTTGAAGGCCGGGCGCTCGAGGAGGTCGGCGTCTCGGGCGGGCCCGGCCTGGCCGCGGCGCATTCGAGCCGCGGCCTGGCCGTTGGCGACTACGACAACGACGGCGACGTCGACGTGTTCGTCAACAACATGAACGAGCGTCCGAGCCTGCTGCGCAACGACACAGAGGGCGCGGGTGGTTTCTTGTCGGTCGACTTGGTGGGAACGAAGTCGAACTGCAGCGCGATCGGTGCCCGCGTGACCGTCAGGGTGGGCGAGCGACACATGGTCCAAGAGGTTCGATCCGGTTCGAGCTTCATGTCGAGCAGCGACTTCCGGCTGCACTTCGGCATGGGTTCGCACGAGCATGCCGACTCGATCGAGATCGACTGGCCCTATGCGTCCTCGCGCGACGTGCTGACCAACGTGCCGACTGGCAAGTTCATCCGGATCGTAGAAGGCGCAGAGTTCTCCCTGACGCGACAACGGGATGCCGAATCGCGCTCCACTTGCGATGTGTCGCGGCACAGAACAATTGGCACCCCGTAGAAGACAAGGTGTTCAGCTTCGTCAGCCACAACTGGGCCGGGCATCCGCTGGACAGCCTCGACACAATGGCGCGGTTCATCCGAGCCACCGTCACTCGGACCAGGTGCGTGCGGCAGCCGTGCTGTTTTCGGAGGAATACCCCAAGGGCGTCAAGATATGCGCCAGGGCGATGAAGGACCTGCCTGAGTAGAAATACACGCTCTGTCCGCAAGCTGCCGAGACCGTCCCCCGAGCGGACTGAAGCGCAGGGAGGACAACGGTCAAGTCCTTTCATCGAAAGGACTTAGCAGCTTGTCTGAAGGAACCGCAGCCGCCGTCTGAGGACTGCCTGCGAGCGAGTGCCCAACTTGGTCGGCACGCGGTGAACGGCCATCCACCGACAGCGATCCAACCGCGCCCCCGGCGCGCGCTTCAGAGTCTCGACGCACGCGCCGGCGTTCCGCAGAGGGGCGACCGTGCAGAGCGATGGACCAACCTGCCGATCTGCCGAGGTCTCCATACTCCTCTAGCGAGCCAATCGCCTGAGGAAGTCATGCTTGCGCCGTCCCATAAAGCGAGTGGAATAGGGATCAGGAGAGATATTGAGCACCTCTTGCGCAATGGGGAAGCGCATTAGGTCGAGGGCACGGGACGATGGCTGTGGAAGTGACACGCGACGTGCGACGGTGCGTAGCGCGTGTACACGGCCATGCCGGGGCCGATGGCGGCCTGGGCCAGATCCACGGGGGCCACGTTGCCGGACTGCAGCAGGCGCAGCGCCGGGGGCAGCTCCGCGCGCAGGGCGGCCAGGAACTCGCGGCGCGCGGCCGCCGGGGCGCCCGGCGGGCGCCGGCGGCACACGAGGACGATGCTGGAGGCGAGGGCGTTCGCGTCTCTCGCAAGGATACGTCCTGCTCCTTCGGTTCGCACCGGCCAAGTGCCTGAGATCGCGAAACCGGCCCGGATAACCGCACCAAGGAAGGTCTCCCAGCCCGTACTCGCGGTCCCGCTGTCTCCAGTCGTCTCAGACTGCTTGAACGCATAGTAGATCGTCGCCGGAAATCCGGGATGCGCGTGGTCGGCAAGGTTGCTGAGAGCCTTGGTCATGCCGCTAAGAAAGAACCTCTTCGCCGCCGCCTTGCCGCCGTGGCGGTATGGCGTGGCCACCAATTCCTCGGCCTTCGGTACGGCGACGGTTGCGAACAACTCCGGGAACACCGATCGCAACGAGCGACGAAGCCAGACGTAGAAGAAATCCGAGAGGTCGGCGTAGCCGATGTTGTCATAGTAGGGTGGATCTGTCGATATCAGCACACTGGCATGAATCGCTTGGCTTGCGGCATCCCGTTGGTTGCTCAAGCCGCGCAGCGTTGCGGGAAGGGCGTCGATCACCATGCCCCCTTGCTCAGAGCCGCTGTCAGACTGCCTCCAGCGCCGGCGAATGGATTCGCTTCGGCGAAGTCCCACATCATTGGAATGGCTTGTCGAGCGAAGGTCTCACGAAACGCACCGCGGTCGCTCATCCACGACGTAATGGATGAACCGACATTCGCGATTTTCGACAATGCGAACGCCAGATACAGGGACACCGCCTCGGCGTACGCGGTCGCGCCCGTCCCGCCGTCGCGCAGCGGCTTGCCGTCCTCGGGCAGGCCGGCGGCCGCGGCGTCCCGCCGGACGCGCTCCGCCGCCGCGCCCACCAGGTCCGAGAAGGTCGTCAGGGCGACGAGCTGGCGGGATGTGAAGAGGTCAGCCCAGCGGAGCATCCCGTACTCCTGCACACGAAAGCCAAGCGCCCGTTGGGGAAGATCGGTCTCGGGAGACCACGCCGGGTGGGCTTCTGTTGCCGCGACTTCCTGGTCAGGCGGGGGACTCAAGTAGATCCGTTCGCGGTTGCCCTCCGCGACCACTGCGAGCAGACGTGAACTCATCCGTCCCGCCTTGCCCTCCACCCGCAGGTAGTCGAACGGCATCGGCGTTCCCGACAGCAGGCAGAGGAAAGGCTTGCCGCTGCCGCCAGCCTTCGTCCCCCGCTTGGCCGCCTTCGCATCCGGCGGCGCTCCGGCACGTACTACGAACCGATACTCCCGCCCCTCGATCACCGGCTCGACATGCGCCTCCCGGCCCTTCTTCGTCGACAGCATCCACGTCGACGCCAGCGGCACCTCCACGTCCGCGAACGCCGGGTTCGGACTCCGCACCGTCCGCGCCCACAGCCACGCAATCACCGTCAGCTTGCGCCCCGCATACCGCTGCAGGTCCGGACGCTCCCGCACCAGCGCCGGCGTGACCTCCACCGCCGGGTACAGATGCCCGATCCGCTCCGCCGCCTCGTCCCGCATCCACCGCCCGTAGCGCCGCACGTCCTCGGCCAGCCCCCGCGCGCCGCGCCATGCCTTCTCGACGAGGTTCCGCTCGGCCCGGGCATCCGGATGCACCGGCGCCCGGCGCGCGAACCGCGGCGGGATCTCGATCATCGCCTTGTTGATCAGCACCGCCACCGGGTTCAGGTCGCTCGCGTGGGCCTCGAGGCCGAGGCGCTGCGCCTCCAGCGGCAGCGAGCCGCCGCCCGCGAACGGATCGTGGAACGCCGGCAGGCGACCCGGGTCGAACAGTTCGGGCGCACGCGGATGGCCGGCGTGCTCGGCGCACGCCCGGCGCCAGCTCCGCCGGATCTCGGCCCGGGCCCGCTCGAGCACCCTCTCGTTGGCCGTGTTCTCCCACAAGACCAGCTCCCGCACGATGCCGAACAGGCGCTCGCGCTCCTGCTCGGCGGCGACCTCCCGCAGCGCCGCCCGCTCGTCCTCGCGGTTCGTCGCCGCTGGTACATCGCTAGCCGGCCGGCGCCGCCTGAGCACCCGCAGAGCGGCGCTCCTCCTCTCCGGGTCCTTCAGCAGCGCGTCGACGTACTCCGAGGGATCATCGACCATCTGCGCGAAGATCACGGCGCGCGCCGCCGCCAGCGGTCGCCGCGCCCACCACAGATGCAGCGTCGACGGATGGCCATGGCGGATCGACTTTTCCCGCGCCGACGCCGCGTTGATGGCGTCCAGCGGCAGCGCGACCTCGATCAGTTTCCTGCGCACGTGCGACCTAGTCACCAGCAGCTCCGTCAGGCTTGGTCGAGCGGGTCGACGACTGTCAGGAACGGAAACCGGCCGAAGTCGGCATCGCGAGTACAGATGCGGCTGACGCCGTGCTCGCGCATGAGCACCGCCGTATGCACGTCGTGCAGCACGTTGCCGCGAAGGTCGGGCAGTTCCGACAGCGTATGCGCCAGCACAGCCGCGTGACGTGGAGTCGCGATCAGCAGATCGAACCCCGGCGACGCAAGCAGGTCTGCAACGAAGCGATACGCATCCTCCGCTCGCCACGGTGACCGGAGAGCACGCGGATGGGTGGTCACCCGCAGAAACTCGTAGCAGACGCTCCACGTAAGAAATGCTGGAGAAGGATCGCAACGCGCTTCTCCGAGCCGCTCGCGACACGGAAGGTGAAACGCGGAGTCCCTGTTGGCCGCGTACACCAGCACGTTGGTGTCGAACAGGAGCACGTCATTCCTCTTCCATGGACCGGTAGAGCGCTTCCCGGTCCGAAATGTTGACCAGTTCCTCTCCTCCGTTCCACGACGGCAGCGGAGGCAGGGTCTCCGACGAACCCATGACCTTGGGAGCGGCGAGCACGCGCCGGAGACCTGCTTCGACGAGCATGGACATAGTGGTTCCGCGTCGTACCGCCTCTTCCCGCAGGCGCTGCATGACCGAATCGTCGATGTTGAGGGTCGTCTTCATATGGCAAACCATACCACATGGACGACAGCCAGTGGCGCCCGTTTCGAGACGGTCTCCGAGGAAGTCTTCCACCGCCACGGGCGCTCGTGAAAGCCGCGGACCGCCAAAGTCAATCGGGCGTACTTGCGCAATCAGATCCTGCCCTAGCGGGAGTCTAGTGATTGGTTCCGCTGCGCTGGGGCCTATACCCCAAGAAAGACGGGGCGGGGGGCGCGTAGGTGTTTTCCTCGCTGACCGATTCGTCGCAGAGCCACTCAGGCGGGCTGTCCTTGTGGCGGAAGGTGAGCCAACAGGCCGGGATCGCGGTCGTGCGCTTGCACGATCTGTGGTACGCGTGCGCGAGCCACGCCGTGATACGGTCCGTACCGCTGCCGGTGGTCTCGCGCCTGCTCGGTCATGCGCAAAGCCGGATAACGCTGCGTTAGGCGCATTTCAGCAACCGAGCGCCCGAGGCAGCGGCCGAGCAAATCGGAGGTGCTATCGCGAAGCTCCCGTCGGCACCGGCTCCCGACGCACAGGAACCCACGACGACCCGGAACTCGAACGGCCGTTCCGTCGCCAGCGGAGTGGCCGCGGTGTCGGCCGAGGAGACAGCGGGCACGCTCTTGACACCAAACTGTGCAAGTAGGATGCTGGGGCAAGCCATGGAGACTGTGAACGCTTTGGATCTCCGCCACTCCTTCGGCAAGGTGGTCGACCAGCTCGAACGTGGCGGCAATCCCATTCCGGTGTGTCGCCGGCACACCCCTGCGGCCGCACTCGTGAGCATCAAGGACTACCGCGAACGGTGCGTTGACCGGTATGCCGACGATCAGCGCCGAGAAGTGATCGCCCGGTTGAAGCAACTCAAGTTCGGGTCGCCCGCGGCTGGAACGACCCTCGACGTGCTGCGCGATTTGCGGTCGTGATCGTGGTCGATTCCTCGGTCACGATCAAGTGGTTCGTGACGGACGACCCACTTGTCGAGGAAGCCGCGCTGGTGCTTGCCAAGATCGGGCGCGAACCTTCACCGTACGCGACTCCGGATCTCTTCATGAACGAGTTGCTAGCGGTGCTGTGCCTCCTGCCCGGAAGTCAGGCGTCCAAGGTGCAGGAAGCCCTGTCGCTCGTCGAAGCGTTGGGCATGGCCCTAGTCGGAAACGGGCACGAACTGCTCGGGTTCGCCGCCGACTTCGCGGGGCAGTGGAAGGTGCCGGGCTACGACGCGGTGTACGTGGTCCGCGCCGCGGGCCGCATCCGCAGGCCCAGCCTCGTGCAGGTGCTCGGGCCGTAGATCCTTGGTGGAGTCTGTTGTGAGCCCGGACCGCAGGAAACTGATCGAGGTCGCGCTGCCGCTGGACGCCATCAACGCGGCGTCGGCGCGGGAAAAGTCGATCCGCCATGGCCATCCGTCGACGCTGCATCTGTGGTGGGCGCGGCGACCGCTGGCGGCGGCGCGCGCCGTGATCTTCGCGCAGATGGTCGATGATCCCTCGGAGTACGTCGACGCGCTGCTGAAGGACCCGGAGAGGAGGAGCGCCGCTCTGCGGGTGCTCAGGCGGCGCCGGCCGGCTAGCGATGTACCAGCGGCGACGAACCGCGAGGACGAGCGGGCGGCGCTGCGGGAGGTCGCCGCCGAGCAGGAGCGCGAGCGCCTGTTCGGCATCGTGCGGGAGCTGGTCTTGTGGGAGAACACGGCCAACGAGACGGTGCTCGAGCGCGCGCGGGCCGAGATCCGGCGGAGCTGGCGCCGGGCCTGCGCCGAGCACGCCGGCCATCCGCGTGCGCCCGAACTGTTCGACCCGGGTCGCCTGCCGGCGTTCCACGATCCGTTCGCGGGCGGCGGCTCGCTGCCGCTGGAGGCGCAGCGCCTCGGCCTCGAGGCCCACGCGAGCGACCTGAACCCGGTGGCGGTGCTGATCAACAAGGCGATGATCGAGATCCCGCCGCGGTTCGCGCGCCGGGCGCCGGTGCATCCGGATGCCCGGGCCGAGCGGAACCTCGTCGAGAAGGCATGGCGCGGCGCGCGGGGGCTGGCCGAGGACGTGCGGCGCTACGGGCGGTGGATGCGGGACGAGGCGGCGGAGCGGATCGGGCATCTGTACCCGGCGGTGGAGGTCACGCCGGCGCTGGTGCGAGAGCGTCCGGACCTGCAGCGGTATGCGGGGCGCAAGCTGACGGTGATTGCGTGGCTGTGGGCGCGGACGGTGCGGAGTCCGAACCCGGCGTTCGCGGACGTGGAGGTGCCGCTGGCGTCGACGTGGATGCTGTCGACGAAGCAGGGCAAGGAGGCGTATGTCGAGCCGGTGATCGAGGGGCGGGGGTATCGGTTCGAGGTGAAGGTCGGCGCGCCGCCGGATGCGGCAGCTGCCAAGCGGGGCACGAAGGCTGGCGGCAGCGGCAAGCCTTTCCTCTGCCTGATGTCGGGAACGCCGATGCCGTTCGACTACCTGCGGGCGGAGGGCAAGGCGGGACGGATGGGTTCACGTCTGCTCGCAGTAGTCGCGGAGGGCAACCGCGAACGGATCTACTTGACTCCCCCGCCTGACCAGGAAGTCGCGGCAACGGAAACCCGCCCGGCGTGGTCTCCCGAGACCGATCTTCCCCAACGGGCGCTTGGCTTTCGTGTGCAGGAGTACGGGATGCTCCGCTGGGCTGACCTCTTCACCTCCCGCCAGCTCGTCGCCCTGACGACCTTCTCGGACCTGGTGGGCGCGGCGGCGGAGCGCGTCCGGCGGGACGCGGTCGCGGCGGGGCTGATCGACGACGGGCGGCCCCTGCGCGAGGGCGGCGCGGGCGCGACGGCGTACGCCGAGGCGGTGTCCCTGTATCTGAGCTTGGGCGTCGATCGTCTCGCTGATCGTCTCTCGACGATCTCCAGTTGGGATGTTGGGTATGCGAAGATTCGGAACACCTTCGCGCGCCAGGCGATTCCAATGACCTGGGATTTCGCGGAAGGGAATCCATTCTCGGGTTCCAGTGGCAGCTTCGCTTCGCTCTTGAAATGGATCGAGAAGTTTCTTCTCAACGCACGTGCCACGGTATATGGCAGCAGCTTACAAATCGACGCATCCTCACAATCGATTGGAGGCGCGAAGCTCCTATCAACCGATCCGCCGTATTACGACAACATCGGCTACGCCGACCTGTCGGACTTCTTCTACGTCTGGCTCCGCCGCTCGCTGAAGCCGGTGTTCCCGGACCTGTTCGCCACGCTGGCAGTCCCGAAGGCCGAGGAGCTGGTCGCCACGCCGTACCGCCACGGCAGCCGCGATGCCGCGGAGCGCTTCTTCCTAGACGGCATGACGCGGGCGCTCGGCCGGCTCGCGGGGCGGTCGCATCCCGGTTTCCCGGTCACCATCTACTACGCCTTCAAGCAGTCGGAGCGGAAAGGGGGGACGGGAGTCGCGAGCACGGGCTGGGAGACGTTCCTGGACGCCGCGATCCGATCCGGGTTCGCCATCACCGGCACGTGGCCGATGCGGACCGAGCTGAGCAACCGCATGGTCGGCATGGGCACGAACGCCCTCGCCTCCAGCATCGTCCTCGTGTGCCGCCGGCGCCCGCCGGGCGCCCCGGCGGCCGCGCGCCGCGAGTTCCTGGCCGCCCTGCGCGCGGAGCTGCCCCCGGCGCTGCGCCTGCTGCAGTCCGGCAACGTGGCCCCCGTGGATCTGGCCCAGGCCGCCATCGGCCCCGGCATGGCCGTGTACACGCGCTACGAGAGGGTGCTCGATGCAGCCGGCAAGCACATGTCGGTTCGAGAAGCACTGGCGCTCATCAACCAGATTCTCGACGAGGTTCTCGCCGAGCAAGAGGGTGACTTCGATTCGGACAGCCGCTGGGCGCTCGATTGGTTCGCGCAGCACGGCTTCGGCGAAGGCGACTATGGCATCGCCGAGACACTCTCCAAGGCGAAGAACACGTCCGTCACCGGGATGCGTGAAGCAGGTATTCTGGTGTCGAAGGGCGGCACGGTACGCCTGCTGACTCCAGATGAGTTGTCCGACGCTTGGGATCCGGCCGGCGACGCACGGTTGACCACGTGGGAGACGGTCCACCATCTCATTCGGGTTCTCGAGAAGCGCGGGGAGACCTGCGCGGCTAAAATCGTCACCGCCCTTGGCGGGAGGGCCGAGGCGGCTCGCGAACTCTGCTACCGACTCTACACGCTCTGCGACCGGAAGAAGCGCGCTGCTGAAGCGCTGCGATACAACACCCTCGTTCAGAGCTGGTCGGAGATAACGCGATTGGCGCGGACAACACCTGCCAAGCAGGCGGGCCTCTTCGGCGACACTCCCTGAGCATTGGCGGGCACGCCATCGGCACGTGCCGTGCCCTTTGTGCATGCCGGTCGGTTGGCCCAAGAGTCTTTGGCACGGCCACGAACACCTGCGCCTCGCGCTTCTGGCCCGTGGGCACGTCCAAGACCGTCACGGTCTGGCCGGCGTAGTCCACGAAGACCTTATGTCCCGGCGGGTGCTACTGGATCATCGTCAGGTCCCGGCGCGCGCACTGTTGGCGGCACAGCCTGTCCCGTAGGGCGGCCTCATCCAGGGCCATCCCAGGCTGCCCGGGCGGCCCGCTGCAGCAGGCCGTTCACAATCGACTGGCCCAAGCCGCATGTCCGGGCGATCTCACTCTGGCTGGGCCCGCCTTCGTGTTGCAGTGGTAGGACCTGTTCGATGTCGAACATCGCGATGCTCGCTCTCCGCATCGCGCCCCCTCCCGGGACCCAGCGCTCGCTGCCGCGACGCCCCGGTCCCTGTCCTTGGAACAGCAAACGCGATCGCTACTGACCGGAAAGGAGGATCACGTCAAATCGGACTGCGCAGTCGCTTGGGATTGGAACGCTTGATCGCGACTTCTCCGAATGCGCCATCGCTCCCGACCGAAATAGCCACCAGTTCGGCCTGAACGGGTGCCGCCTCTGCTCGCCCGCCCGGTCGAGGGCCTCCCGAGCGCGCAGATCCTCGCCTCGCTGGACGGTCGCGCGGAGGTCCTGCAGGGCCGCCTCGACGGCGAGGGGCTCTGGATTCTGCGCCGGCAGCTGCAGGTCTTCGACCCTTCGTTCGCGAACTTAGCCGCGCTGGACGGTCGCCTGGAGGAGAGCCTGCGGGAGCGCGAGCCCCTGCTGTCTGTGCTGCAGATCATGCCCGGGGTCGACGCCCTGGGCGCCTGCCGCCTTCCCCGGCGCGGAGCATTTCGCGGCTTGGGCGGGCTTGCCCCCGGGCAGCAACGAGTGCGCCGGCAAGCGCCGCTCCGGCGTCGCCCGCAGCGGCAGCCCGCACCTGCGGGTGCTGCTGATCGAGTACCCCCGCGGGGCCGCCCGCGCCAAGGACTGCCAGTTTCACGGCTTCCACCGGGCGATGACGGCCCGGCGGCGACTCCGTGCTCGCCCCTAGCGCGGCCCGCGCCCTCACTCCCCCCTGGCCCAGCGTGCGAGCCCGGGCCACAATCGGGGCTGCCCGCACCCGTCGCGAACGCACGGCGGAGCAGCAAGGAAGACGCCACAGCGGAGATCGCTGTTCGTCCGACCGGTAGAAGTGTGCACCCCGTGCCTAGGTGGCTGAGTCTTGTTTCACAGCAGTTCGGCGTAGCGAACAGACAGGTCGTGCAGTGCTGAATGCAGTCATGTGTGCGCGTCCGGACGGGACCGACTCCAAGTCGCAGGCGGGCATCGAATGCGACTCCTCGCTACAGGCGACCAGCGCAAGTATCGCGTCTGAGCAGAGGCGCTGCGAACTCCCGATGCAGCGGTGACTCCCGAATGCTCGTTAGTCGTCCGACAGTCGCCTTGCACTCAGTTCAGCCTCGTCGGGTTAGCGTCCCAGCCCGTTCGTCGTAGACGGACCCGTAACGGCAATTGCCGCACAGTTAAGGAACTGACGTCGAGTCAACCCCTTGGCTATTTTTCCGTACTCTTCTTCAGCAACGAGAATCGTTGTTCCATGATACGGCGATATGCGGTTCTCGTGTCGATGTAAGAATGGAGAATCTTGAATATTGACGGTTTTTAGATTCGTAGATAGGTTCACGAACTGAGTAAAATATTCTTCATTTCTCTCTGATAACCGTATCGAAAATTCTCTGGATCGTCTCGCCATGAATATTGAAGAATCTTGGCTGACTATGATCGCAAGTCCGCCGCCAATGAGACTGATCATAGAGCACGTTGCGGAATGAAACGCCAATGAAACCCGGGTCGCGAGCGATACGATCAGCCAGCAGGCCGTATAGGACTCGGCGATCATACGCCTTCGGGCCAACTTCCGATCGCCCCGGCCCAGACCCCTGACTCATGGCAAATTGGGCCGTCCACCGAGACGGAAGCGAAGCTGGCTACCCCGCGGCAGTGCAAACATTGCGGCATCAGTCCGTCCGCGGCTCGAAGCGCTCCGTGCGTACGATTCCGCTGCCTTCCTTGAGATACACCAGCAGGTTGGTGCCGACGTCCCTGACGGTCTCTTGGCGGCCGTTCGGCCATGCGACGTGGATCGAGTCTGCCTGGCTGGCTGGACCCAAGCCGAAATGCAACCGCAGGTCGTTCACGGACAGGTAGCTCGTCTGGCTGTGCAGTTCCTGGGCTTGCACCCACCTGCCGGACCGCACGGTCACCCGAGCCCCGATCGTGGTCCGATTGGACTCCACGCCGACCAGCTTGACCTTGAGCCAGTGGTGACCCGACTGCACGTCCGCCCGTAGTAGCGATGGGGGCTCGTTCATGTTCATCACGAGGACGTCCAGGTCACCGTCGTTGTCGAAGTCGCCGAACGCGCAGCCCCGGCTAGAATGCCGCGCGACCAAGCCTGGCCCGCAGCGGTCGCTGACGTTGGCGAACCTCCCGCCGCCCGGGTTGCGGAAGAGGAACCGCGGGCCCCTGTAGGGGTAGTCGGGATTGAACGCCTCGACCTCGGGGTACACGCTGCCTGTGACGTAGAAGATGTCGGGCCGCCCGTCGTTGTCGAAGTCCGCGATCCCGGCGCCCCATTCCAAGTGCCTCAAGCTGGCGCGCAGGCCGGCCGCGGCGGATACATCCCGGAAAAAGCCCTGCCCGTCGTTGCGGTAGAGGCCCGGCATGTCGTCGGCGAAGTGCGTCTTGAGAATGTCGAGCTGCCCGTCGCCCGAGTAGTCGCCGATTGCCAGCCCCATGCCGGCTTGGGCCGCCCCGTCGGGACTGTAGGCCAGGCCCTTCCAGGTCGCGATGTTGGTGAACGTGCCGTCGCGATTGTTGCGGAACAGGATGCTCGGACTCGAGTCGCAGGCGACGTAGATGTCCTGCCAGCCGTCCGCGTCGTAGTCCAGCGCCATCGAGGTCAGGCCGTAGCCGGCGGCGTCGGAGATCTGGGCCCGCTCCGTGACGTCGCTGAAGGTGCCGTCGCCGTTGTTGCGGTAGAGGACGTTGCGGCCCCGATAGCTGACGAATAGGTCGTCGAAGCCGTCGTTGTTGTAGTCCCCTACGCAGACGCCGCTCGCCCATCCGGACCGGGCCAGGCCCGATTCCTCGGTTACGTCGGTGAAGGTTCCGTCGCGGTTGTTCCTGTACAGGCGGTTCGTGGGTTCCAGTCCGCCTTCGAACCCGCCGCGGCGGGATCCATTGAGCAGGAACACGTCGAGCCAGCCGTCGTGGTCGTAGAAGGCGACTTCCGGACGACGCGGGCCAGACGCCTCTCATGGCCGCGGCCTTCCGCGGCCACACGGTGGTCGTGGGTCTGCTGTTGGCGCACGGGGCGGAGGCCGACTCCCGCGGCTCCGCCGGCGCGACCGTAGCTTCGGACGGAATCGAGATTCCCCTGGGAGGCGTGACCGCCTTGATCCTGGCCTCGGCGAAGGGGTCCGGACCGGCGGTCGAGGCGCTAGCCGAGGCCGGTGCGAGAGTCGATGCCCGCTCGGTGGACGGCCGCACGGCTCTGATGTACGCCGCTGCCAACGGCCACGCGGGGATCGCGGGTGCGTTGCTGCGTCACGGGGCGGACGTCTCTGCCGTTGACGGGCTCGGGGAATCCGCCCTGGTGCAAGCGGCGCTGATGGGGCGGACCGAGGCTGTCGAGGTGCTGCGCGGTGCCGGTGCGAGCTGGACCCCGAGTGAGGCGCTGCTCTTTGTCGGGCGCGCCAGCGATGCGCGGCGCGCGCTCGCCGCCAACGCCGAGGTGCATGCGAGCGATAGCCGCGGAGTGACCGCGCTGATGACCGCTTCCGTCTACGGTCACCGCGAGATGGCCCTCCTTCTGGCCAGGCGCGGCGCGGACGTCAACCGCCGGAGCACGCCGGGTGTCCCGATTGCTGTGCAGGGCGGCACGGTCGCGGGCGGAGCGGTCACGGCGCTGATGCTGGCCTCGGTGGAGGGGCATCTCCCGGTGGTCGAGGACCTGCTGCGGGCTGGCGCCGACCCCTCCTTGGCAAGCGCGGACGGCTGAACGCCCTTGCTGATGGCGGCGTGGGAGGGCCAGACAGCCGTCGTGAGGGCCCTCCTGGCGACCGGCGTCGACCTGGAGGGCCGCGGCGAGGGTGGTCGCACGGCCTTGGCGCTGGCCGTGGCGAAGGGGCTGCCGACGATGGCTCGCATCCTCGTCGACGCGGGCGCCGACGTCCACGCCCTCAGCGGCGGCGGCGCGACCCCCCAGACGATCGCCGTCGCGAATGCGGACCGCTCGATGGTCGACTTCCTGCTCCGCAGCGGTTCCGACGTCCGGCGTTGGTCCCCGGACCGCCAGACGGCGCTGATGGTCGCGGCGAGCCGCGGCGACCTGCTGGTCTTGGAGGCCCTCCTGGCGGCTGGTGCCGACGTCGATGCGCCGGCGCATGCCGCCTTGGCCGGCCGCGACGAGGCTGCTTGGCTGTTCGAGCGCGCCGGCGTGACCGAGGACCTCGACCAGCTGCTACGCATCGTCGCGTCCACCGGGCGCGCCGCCAGAATTGCGGTCTTGCTCGCGGACGGCGCCGGCGTCGATTCCGTCGACGCCGAGGGCAGCACCCCGCTCGTGCTGGCCGCCGCCGACGGCCACGCCTCGGCCGTGACGGCCCTGCTCGCGGGAGGGGCCGACCCGGACCTCCGGACGCCCGGAGGGCGCACCGCGCTGATGATGGCGTCTTACGAGGGGCACTCGGCCACGGTCGAGACGCTGGTGGCCGGAGGGGCCGACCCCGACCTCCCGGACATCGAAGGCAGCACGGCCCTTATGTTCGCCGCGGCGGAAGGGCATTCCGGGGTGCTCGATGTGCTGGCCGCCGCCGATCCCAACAGGGCCGGTCCGGGCGGGGTGACGCCGCTGATGCTGGCCTCGTCCGCCGGCACGCTTGCTGGCGTGCAGTCCCTGCTGGATCGCGGCGCCGATCTCGAGGCAAGGGACGAGCGAGGCTTCACGTCGCTGATCATCGCCGCCGCCCGCGGCCGCACCCTCGTCGTGCGGGAGCTGCTGGGCCGTGGCGCGGACCCGTCGGCTAGGACGGCGGACGGCGCGACCGCCCGCTCGCTTGCTTCCGAGCGGGGCTACGAGGGTATCGCCGAGCTGCTGCCCGCCGGCTCCTGAGGGCGCGCTGCCCGGCTACTCCCGGGCGTTGGGTAGCTTCTGCGAGCGGACGATGCCGCGTCCCTCCTCGACGAGGACGACGCGATTCGCTCGCACGTTCGCCAGCTCCTCTCGCCTGCCGCTGGGCCAGCGAATTGTCACCGAGTCCGCCCTTGCCGCGCGTCCCAGGCCGAAGTGCAGGCGGAGATCGTTGACCGAGTAGTAGCTCGACTGGCTCTGGACGACCTGCGACTGGCGCAGGCCTCCCGCCGTGACGTCGACCCGCGCCCCGATCGCCGTCCGGTTCGACTCCACTCCCGCGAGCTTGACCTTGAGCCAGTTGTTGCCGTTCGACACGTCCGCGCGGATCAGGGACGGCGGCTCGTTCATGTTCATGACGACGATGTCCATGTCGCCGTCATTGTCGAAATCGCCGAACGCGCAGCCGCGGCTCGAGTGCGGAGTGGTGAGGCCCGGGCCGCATTCGGCGGTGATGTTGTCGAACGTGCCGTCGCCCCGGTTGCGGAACAGGAAGCGCGGGCCGCGGTAGGGGTACCGGCTGTTGAAACGTTCGACGCGCGGGTACAGGTTGCCTACGGAGTAGAAGAGGTCGGGCCGGCCGTCGTTGTCGAAGTCGACCAGGCCGACGCCCCACTGGACGTGCTGCGTCACGGCATGCAGGCCCGCCGCGACCGACATGTCCGCGAACGTGCCGTTGCCGCGATTCCGGTACAGGGCCGGCATCTCGTCGGCGAACAGGGTCTTGACGATGTCGAGGCCGCCGTCCCCGTCGAAATCGCCCAGCGCGAGCCCCATGCCGGCCTGCTCCCGGCCGTCCTCGCTGTAGGCCACTCCGCTCTCTACGGCGATGTCCGTGAAGGTGCCGTCGCGGTTGTTGCGGTACAGGATGCTCGGCGTCGAATCGCAGGCCACGTAGATGTCGGTCCACCCGTCGGTGTCGATGTCGGCGACCACGGCGGTCATCCCGTAATACCCGTGCGGGTCGTGAATGCCGCTCTCGGCGCTCACGTCGGTGAAGGTGCCGTCGCGGTTGTTGCGGTAGAGGTAGTTGCGGGTCCCTTTCATCCCGCGCGGCCCGCAGAACACGGGGACGCCCTTCCACCTGCAGTTGCTGCCCTGTCCGGGCAGCGGCAGCCTCTCGAGGTCGACTTCCACGTAGTTGGTGACCAGCAGGTCCAGGTAGCCGTCCCGGTCGTAGTCCACGAAGGTCGCTCCGGCGTTCCAGCGGTCCGGGAAGCCGCCCAGGCCGGCGTCGAGGGTGACGTCGCTGAATGTCCCGTCGCCGTTGTTGCGATAGAGGACGTTCTGCCCCCAGTAGGTGACGAACAGGTCGTCGTGGCCATCGTTGTCGAAGTCCCCGATGCAGACGCTGTTCGCCCAGCCGCTCCGGGCCAGGCCGCTCTCGGCGGTGACGTCGGTGAAGGTGCCGTCGCGGTTGTTGTGGTACAGCCGGTTCGTCGGTCGCGCGCCGTCAGGGAGCCCGTCGAGCCGCGTTCCGTTGAGGACGAAGATGTCGAGCCAGCCGTCGTTGTCGTAGTCGCAGAACGCCACGCCGCAGCCGTTAGCCTCCACGATGTAGCGCACGCGGTCAGCGCCTCCGTAGTAGACGGTCTCGGTCAGACCGGCCTCGGGGGCGATGTCGACGAACCGCACGCCGTACGGCCTCCTCGGCCCGCCGGCCTGCGCTCCGAGCCGGCGTCCGCCCAGGAAGGCCCGCGGCCCGGCTAGGCAGGCCGGGACTCCCAGTCTGGCGAACTGGCGGCGGTTCACGGGCAAGCCTCCGCTCGCGCCCGTCGGCGCGACTCGCGCGGGTCCCGACTCCGGCAGCCGCCGCCCCGGAGGGACCGAGGTCCCGGCCCCGCGGCCCGGCTCCCCCGCTCAGGGCGAAGTCTCGGGCGCATCCTTCTGCCGCAGGCGCTGGATCCGCGCGACCCGCGCCTGCCGCTCCTCCTCCTCGTTCTGCTTGAAGCGCTCGAACTCCGCTCGAGCTTGGTCGTCCCGCCCGAGCTGCCGGTAAAGCCTCGCCAGCACGTAATGCACACGGTTCATGCCGGGATTCAGCTCCAGCGCGAGCCGGTACTGGGCCACCGCCTCCTCGGTTTTTCCGATCAGCTCGTAGGCCCGGCCCATATCGGACCGCACGTCCGGATCCTCCGAGTCGGCCTCGGCCGCGGCGGTCAGGTACGGCAGCGCCTTGTCGGCTTCGCGCAGCTGCACGTGAATCCGCCCCAGTCGTTTCTTCGCCGCGCTGGAGTGGGGATGGATGGCCAGTTCCTCCGCGCAGGCGTCGCGTGCCTCGACGTACCGAGAGTTCGAGAGGTAGTAGTCCGCGAGCTCGATCCGGATCTCGGTGTCGAAGGGGCACGCTTCGATGGCGGCGAGGAATTCGGCCTCCGCTTCCTCCATCTCCCGGGAAGCGAAGTTCATGGCCCGGACGAGCCTGGTGCGGCAGGAGTCGGGGTGCTCGCGGACCAGCCGGTCGAAGTACTCGATCGAGGTCTGCCGGAACACCTCGGCGCGCAGCACCTGGGCGGCTTGCGACGAGGATTCCGACAGCGCCCTTCCGGCCGACACCCGGGCCGCTTGGCGGTAGTCGTCCAGCAGCACGTGAACGCTCGCCAGCAGGTAGTCGCGGAGCCAGCGCTCGCCGGGGTCCCCGAGCGAGGCGAGCAGCCCGAGGGCCTCCCTGAACCTGCCGGCGGATACCGCTTCGACGGCGGCGGCCCACTCGCGGTCGCCGTCCCGGCTCAGGCGGGCGCTGATCTCGCTGTTGATGTCCCCCGGCAGGATCGGCAGGGGCGGGAGCCGGTCAGGCGCGACCGGCGGCAGGGACCGCAGGATGCCCCCGAAGTCGACCTTCGTGCCGATCTCGGCAACTTGCTCCCTTGGCAGCAACTGCCTGTCGATCGGCGTCCGCGGAACGGAGGGAAGCAGGTCCCAGTAGCGCTCCAAGGCGAGGCGCGACTCGGCCTCGAGCCCGAGGATCGCGAGCATCCGCGCCAGCGGGAAGAAGATCGACGCGTTCATCGGATCCAGCTCGGAAGCCTCGAGGTACTTGATGGCCGCGATCTGGTAACCGCGCTGGCTCTCGAAGAGCTTGGCGGCGACTACGTAGGTGTCCTTGGATTCGGGAAAGCGCTCGGACTGGCGGTTGGCGATGCTCTCCGCGAGCTTCAGGTAGGCTTGGCCGGTCGAGTACAGGGCGCTGGCCTCGTCCTCCCTGCGCGCGGCCAGCGGCAGCGCTTCCTCGAAGCGCTGGATCGCCTTCTCGTGAAGCTTGTGCGCCTGGTACGCCTGCCCGAGGGCCAGGCCGCTCTCGAAGCCCGGCTGCCTCGCGTGCGCCGCCTCGAGATGGGGCAGGGCGGACTCCGGGCGCTCCTTGTACAGGTAGGCCATGCCTAGGAACAGGCGGCTGGGCCACATATTCGCGTCGAGCGCCAGCCCCTTCTCGAGCGTCAGGATCGCTCCGGGGTAATCGCGTTGGCGGTACTGCACGAGGCCGAGGTTGTGGTACGCCCTCGGCACGGCGGAGGGGTACTTGCCGAGGAGCTGGCGGTATCGGCTCGCGGCCTCGTGCAGCTCGCCGGCGGCCTCGTGCCGCTTGGCGGCTAGGAAGAGGCCCTCGATCTCCCGGTAGTCGGCCGGGCCGAGAGCGGCCGGCTGCGGGAACGCTGCCGCCGTCGCGGCCAAGGCGGCCAAGGCGGCGCGCGCGAGCGTCCCGGAGCTGACTCGACGATCCATCCGCGCTGCCTGCCGTCGCCCGGGGTCAGTTCGAGTGTACAACCCGGATCCAATGGTCGGCGAACGTCGAATGGCGCATGACTCTCTCCCTAGGCATGTGGCAGCTCGAGCAGCCGGACGTGCCGACCGGGCAGGCCGACGCTCCCTGGCGCGCCGCCGGGTCGTGGCACGAGCGGCACGAGCCGTCGAAGGAACCGGCCTCGTCGGCGACATCGCCGTGCGGGTCGTGGCAGTCCGTGCAGGCGAGCTCCCCGAAACTCTCGTTGAAGCACCGGCTCAGAACGATCCTTTGGCTGGGGAACCGCACGCTATGAGGCGTTCGCTCCAGCAGGGCGAGGGCGTCGAAGTCGTTGTCCTGCGGTGGCCGCCCGTGGCAGGCGCCGCACATCTGGGCTTGCGCGAAGCCGCCGAGCGTCGCGGGGTTGAAGATCTTCGCGGCCGCGGGCCGGCCGCTTGCCGCGGCCCGCGCGTGCTCCCGGCCGGGTCCGTGGCAGCGCTCGCAGCGGACGCCGAGGGACGGCCCGGCCGGAGCGCCGGACAGGCTGTCGTAGCCGGTTGTGTGGCAGCCGAAGCATTCCGAGACCTCCCGCCTGTCCAGCCTGCGGCCGAGGCTCTCGACGGCGTCCTCCGGATCGTGCTTCGAAGCGCCGGTGGTGAAGTCGACGGTGCCCAGGCTCGCGTACCACGTCAGACGGCTCTCCACCCATTCGCCGGCCGCGGTCCTTCCGATCGGGGTCACCCCCTTGATCCCGCTGCCGAAGGCCCATTCGAGCGTCGCCGCGCTCTCCTCCCGCTCGCTCCGCGCCCGGATGCGCAGGGAGCCCGCGCGGTCGCGATCGAGCGTCAGGGCGAACCCCGACACGCGGTCGCGGCGGGCCGCCGGAACCTCGGCCAGCAGTTCCGGCACGTCGCCTGCGACCCGCAGCGAGGCGGCGTGGTTGCTGGCCTGCTGGCGGGCGTAGATTTCCGCATGGCAGGCCTCGCAGGCCGGTGCCCCGGCATACTCCGATTCGTGGAGCCAGAAGCGCGTCGGATCCGCGAGGCGAGCGGTCTGCCCGAGGCCGCCAGGAACGCACCACAGCAGGACGCTCGTCGCGGCCGCCGCCCGCGCGAGGCCCCGGCCCGGCGCGGTCAGGGTATCGGAATCGTCGCGAGCTCGGCGCACGGCGAGCTTCCCGGCGGCTGCGCTATGCCTCGTCCTTGAGGATGAACGGCAGGTGCGGCGACTCGTTGCGCCCGGCCCCTTTAGGGTCAACGCCCGCCAGCTTCAACGCTGTGGCGTAGATGTGCCCGTGATTGGGAACGATGAACCCGTCGGAGGGCCCGCTGAATCCTTGGCGCACGTTGCCGTCGCGGTCGTAGCGGGGATCCAGGTCGCCGGTCTTGGGATGGATCGGAACGGGCTGGAACGTCTTCTGCCCGACCCATCCGAACTGCGCGCCGCCGCGGACCCGCGGCCCAATGAAGGCGCACGAGTTGACCGGGTTGTGCGCGCTGATGTCCTGGGACAGGATTTGCTCCCGCTTCTCGGCGTCGTCGAGCTCCGCGTTCTCGAGGATGCTCGCCACGCTCCCGCCGACCGTGCGACCGAACTCGCTGGCGAGGACGATGGTGGTGTAGTCGTAGAACGAGTTCCCCGTGCTGCCGTACTCGGTCTCCCGGAGCTTCCGCACGAACGCCTTGAGCGGGTCCCACAGCTGGGTCCGCATCATCTCTCGCTGGTCGAAGGGATAGCCGGACAGGATCCGCTTGCGGTTCCAGTGGTGGTCGAATCCCCGGACGAGCCGGTTCTCGAGCCAGCCCGCGCAGCTCAGGCCCTTCGTCATCATTTCGAACATCATCATGGCCTGGACGTTGATGTTCGGCGTGTACTTGCTGCGCGGCAGGGTCTGGTTGATCAGCTCGAAGTGGATCTCCTCGTCCGCGGGCCGCACGCCGAATTCCTCGCGGAGGCCCGCGTCCAGGAACAGGCGCGCCGCCTCGACCGGCTCGCCGCCGCTCTCCAGCAGGCGCTTGTAGACGTCCAGTGCCGACGCGAAGCTCCGGACCTCCGGGCTGTTGCGGTCGGACAGGACCGCCTGGCGCGGTCGCTCCAAGAACCGCTGGACCGACCGGTTGCGGTCGTCGTTGCGCATCGCGAGAGTCTGGCCGACTAGGCCGCGAGTGTACTTCGGTGTTTGCGGATAGACGATATGGGCCCAGTTCGGCCCAAGCGCGTGGTAGATTCCGGTCCCTTCGGGATAGGCGGCGATGTCGAGCTCGCCGTCGGACAGCCAGCGATGCCAGTTGAGATTCGGCAGCAGGTACGGGCGGCCGGCCCGCTCGCAGAACGCCTGCAAGACTGTTCTCTCGTCCGGCTCGCGCCGTGCCTTCATGTCGACGCTGTAGTGGCCGTAGTGCGCCTTGAAGCGGTCCCGGGTATGGCCGCTGCCGGTCAGCGCGCTGGACAGGATGGCCATCTCCCCGAAAAGCTCCCGGCCGTCCTCGGCCAGCGGTCCGTGGAAGATCTCGCCGTGCCGGCGGAAGTCTTCCGGGGACAGATCCTTCGTGCGATACGCGTGGTCGGAGATAACGCCCCAGTCGCCGGGATCCCGCGGGAGCTCGGAGAAGGCGGCGTCGTTGCGAGCCGGCACGACTGGGCCGAACATGTCGTAGCTCATCCACGCCCCTTCCATGAAGAAGTAGACGAGGAACTCGGGCTCGGAAGCCTCCCGGGCGTGCTCCTCGACCGCGCCGATCAGAGCCGGGCTCAGCGAGTCGAGTCCGCCGCTGGCGCAATAGCTGAAGAAGTCCGCGGCGGCCAGCGCCCCGGCGGCCCGGGCCGTGCTTGCTAGGAATTTCCTGCGGTCCATAGCTGTCTCGGCGTGCGGCCCACCGTCCCGTCCGTCCGATTATAGGTCCGGCGGGGGCGGCCACGGCTCGGAATCTGCTCGGAGCGGGCGGAATCGTTGCGTCGGATCGCCAACCGAGCGGTCGACGGCGCTCGGTGCGCTGCCGGTCCGGGGCTAGGTCTCTCCGGACGCCGCGCCGTAACGCATGAGAATCAGCTTCTTCAGCAACGGGCGGATCCGCAGGTCGCTCGCCATCGAGAAGTCGAACAGCTCCCGGTAGTCGTCCCTCTGGTCCTCGTAGAGGCGCAGCGGGCGGTGGAACAGCATGTCGTGGTGCAGGTTGACGAACGCCCGCACGAATCTCTCCTTGCGCACCACCTGCGACGCGAAGGCGGCCAGCCCGGTGCCCTTGAACGGGTAGTCGGGCACGACGCCCCGGTCGCTGTCGTCGATCGGCCGGTGCTCGGCGTCGACTTCGCGGTAGTGTCCGTGCGCGTCCCAGCGCTCCCTCTGGAACGCGAGCGGGGTCAGCAGGCGGTGGCACGAGTAGCACACGCTGGCCGGGTCGGTCGTGCTCGCCACTTGGTCGCGGGCGTCCTCGACCGCGTCGGAGACTTCGAACTGCACCCCGAGAGCGAACGTGAGGACTTGCGCGGGGTACGTGTACCGCGGCAGGCCGGGCTTGCCGGCCATGTAGCCTTTCATGGTGAGGAATCCGGTCGGCCCGTGGACGGGTCGGCGGTCGACCCTTTGCCAGTCCGAGTCGACCGTGTAGTTGGCGGTGAATAGCTCCCGGTACGACAGGTCGCTCGTCGCGATATAGGTCCACAGGCGCGCCGGCTCGTCGCTCTCCTCAGTGCCGCGAGAACGGAAGTGCGCGCGGGCTCGGTGGAAGAAGAAGTCCCTGAAGTCGTCGGAGGCCAGGTAGCCGTCAATCATGGGCTCGAGGCGCCCGTCGCGCTCGAAGCGGCGCGCTTCCGCCGGCGTGGGGATCCGGCCCGCCAGGTCGAGCGCGACGCGGGCCAGCTTGGCGGACGGGCGCTCCTCCCGGCCGTCGCCGGGCATCAGGAACTCCGGGCGCTGCAGCAGGGCTTCGATCAGGCCGGCCCAGCCCGGGCGCGGCGAGTCGAGCGAAGGGACATGGAATCGAGGGGTCGGCGTGGAGCCGCCTTCGATCCGAAGCCCGAGGTCGCTTGCGTTGTGGCTCCAGCGGTACGCGAGCGGCTGGCCCGCCGGGTGGTAGGTTTCGCTGGCGTTCAGCAAGGCAGTCTCGCCGACATTGAAATTCGGCGGGGCCTCGACGAAGCCTACCGGCGCGAATGCGCTCCCCCTGATGTCGATGGGAACCCTGTCGGCATGGGTGTGCCCGCCCGGCGTCCACGCATGGACGCTGTACCAGCCTGGGCGGTACTTGCCGTCCGCAACGGGCCGGTACCTGGCCCACACGCCGAGGCCCGGGTCGATTTCGACGTCCTCGCGCGGCTCGCCGCTCTCGGACGGCGGGTAGTGCAGGACATCTTCGCCGAACATCTTGCCTCGTCCCGGCAGGTTGCGGACCAACTGGTCGGGGGCCCAGCCCGGGGACGCCTCGAAGCCCTCCTCCGAGGAGTTGTCAATGATCACCTCGGTGCCGTCCTCGAGCGACACGAACTTGACGGCGTCGGCCACGATGACTCTCTCGGCCGAGTCCACGCCTCGGTTGCTGACTTGAACGAAGTCGGCGGGGCCCCCGAGCAGCACCTCGCGATGCACGAGCTGCCACTGCGTCTCGCCCGCGGCGTCTAGGGTGCTCTCGGTCTGGTCGAGGTAGGCAGTCGCGAATCCGGGCTCCCTCGCGCTGCGTTCGATCACGGGGCGGGCGGAGCCTGTCGCGGCATGCACTTCCACGAGCGCGGCCTCGGCGGCTCGAGGGATTCCCGGCCAGCTCAGGTAGACGTTGTAGTCGCCGTCCTCCGGGATGCGCAGCGCGACGGTGACCCAGCCCAGCCGGTTCTCCAAGCTGCGCCGCTCGAGATGATTGCTCCCGACGACGTGCAGGTCCAGGTCGTACTTCTTCTTGGGATCCCCGGCGCGGCTCCGCTCGCCGTCCCGCGACACGGGCTCCCAGCTGCCGGAAACCGTGCATTCCGGGTCGAGATTGTCCAGCACGACCGCTTCGCCTGCCTCCGCGCCGTCGCGGACTCGCGCCAGCTTGACCGCGTCGAACGCGGTGACGTGGTTGCCGGGCCGCGCCACGAGCCGCACGAAGTGGTCCGGATTCCCCGCTTCGAACCGGAACGGCGCGCTGCCGACGCGCACCCACGGATCGCCCTGCGGGACCCGGGTCTGGTCCAGCAGGTGCCGCGACACGGACGCCCTCGACGCGCGCAGCCTGACGTCGACCTCCTTGCGGTCGCGGCGTCCGTCCGTGTCCGTGACGCTCATCGCGAAGCGAACCGTTCGCCCCGACTCGCGCATGGCCTGCAGTTCCCGCACCAGCCGCAACGCCCTGTCCACCTCGTCCCTATCCGGGTCGGCGAACAGGATGCGCCTGTACAGGGTGCGTACGTTCTGTCTGGCGGCCCTCGGGTTGGTGTCGACGACCGTGTCGGGGTCGAAACCCTCGAAGAGTGCTTCTCGCGGCGCCGACACGAACCGGCGAGCCGCCTTGCGAGCGACCTCTTGGACGGCTGCTAGGTAGCTCGCGGTCACCGTTCGCGCGACGTCGAAGCTGCTGCGGAAGTCCGCCCCGCCCAAAGCATGCGCCTTGTTACGGAACAGGTCGGCGCCCGATCCGGCCAGCCACTGCGCGCCGAAGAGAGTTGCGTACGACCGCTGCAACTGGAAGTAGCTCATCCGCCGTCGCACTTGCTCGTCGCGGGCCTCTCCGTCGTACCCGAGCAGGAGACTGTCCGGGAAACGCTCGTCTCGGCGCAGCCCGGCAGTCGCATCGAGATCTCTCAGTGACTGGTCGAGCTCGGACGCGAACCGCCGGATCAGATCGATTTCCGTCGCGGCCAGGGTGCCTGCCTGCGGCATTCGCAGCCCGTTGTCTTCCGTCTCCAGCCGGCCCGGAATCGCCATCGGATCGCCCGGCGCGAGGAGATCGTGTTCCAGCAGCAGGCTGAATGTTGACACCGGGGACGCGAGGACTCGAAACGCGCGGGCGGTGTCTGCGTTGTGGCAGAGCCTGCAGCCATTCGAGTCTCGAGCCAGCAGCGGGTAAATCTCGCCCCGGAACCTCTGCGCGAAGCGCTCGAGAAGCTCGGTGCGGTTCGCTGGTTCGACTGGGGGCTCCTGCGCTTGGGCGGCCAGGCACAGGCCGGCGATGGCCGCAGCCGTCGCTAGTGACGTCCAGATCCGCATCCATTGGCCCATTGCTCGCAGGCCTGCCTCCCGAGCCTCCTGCAGTCTTATCAGCCACTTAGTATGATACAGAGAGCGTCAAGAGTTTTCTCCCGGCTCGTGCATCCCGTTTCTGGTCGCGTGGGCGGGAAATCTCGTCGATCTTCATCGCCTATCTGAATCCTCCGAGACTGAGCTGCCCACAAGTACCGAGCCCACTAATTAGTGCTTGTGACAAAACCCCTGAATTCTGGCCTGATCAGCATTTCATACTACATCCTGAGGTCGGATGGATCTCCAAACACAACATATAGGGCCCAAGGTCGGAAGTTGCTCAGCCGCCAATCGCGAAGATTTCCGCGCTCTACCCAGAATCGCCAGGATTTCGGATTAGTCGTAGCATTCCAGCGAAATCTTCGCCTTGAGAGATTGGGCCTAACGCCTTTGTTGTCAAGGGGATACGAGTTTTGTCACGGGCACTAACTAGCAGGGTGCTGCAAATGGCGGATTATGGAGTCCCTCAGTCAAGGAGACGACTTGTGATCATGGCTGGGCGTGGCTTCGCTATTCCGTTTCCACCGATCACCCATGCACGACATCCGAAACCTGATAGACGTCTCCGCCCTTGGGTAACGGTTCGAGAAGCGCTGCCTCGACTAGGCATGCCGTTGCAAATGAAGCGCGCGATGGAGTGCGGGGGCCCTCAGCGATTCGGCTGGCATGTTGTCAGGGATCTTCAACCGCAGACCGAGGCAAGGCTGCGTGCGGCTGTCCCTGGCGGGTCTTGGCGCGACATTGATGAGAGTCTTCGGCCCACCTGCCATCAAGGAAACTATGTGGGCTTCACGAATATCTACGGTCGAATGTCCTGGGACCAAGCGTCACCGACCATCACAGCCGGCTGTACAACACCAGCAAAGGGGCGTTTCGGCCACCCCGACGGCGGACGGACGACTATCTCTGTTCGGGAAGCAGCCCTGCTCCAGACGTTTCCGCAAGATTATGTGTTTGCTACGGATCGAATGGACAAAGTATGCATGCAAATCGGAAATGCAGTTCCTCCATTGTTCGCCGAAGTGATTGGCGAACAGATCAAAGCGAGCGCTCTTGCACATTTCAACCTCGTCATCAAGGCATCTCCTTCTCCCATGCGGTGACCTTTGTTGGTCGATTCGATCAGCGCCACAGCCGACAATGGGGCACGCTTGATAGTGTACACCTACAGCTTCAATAGGAGGTTGCCCTCGCCCGGCGGGACAGTCTCAAGGGTAGCGCCGAAGTGGACTTCGAAATGAGCGCTCGAAAGGCCGGCACGCCAAGCCGCCTCCCAACCCAAGTCTTCGCCTAGAAGTGAGGAAATCGCCACCATTCGGCGGACGATCTCGATTGGAGGGACTTTGGAGCCAGCTACCCCGAGCGCGCATGCTGCGCGAACCACTCGGATTCCTGCCCTGGATCGGGCAGGATCTTCCCCTCCTCCATCGTCCATGAGGCAGGGGCCTCGCTAATGCGCCCGGACACCATCTCCCCGGAAATGCCCGCGATCTCGGCGAACCGGCCCAGCAACCCCTCGAGGATCCTGCTCTTCATGTCCGGGGAGCGTCCCGCTCGGTTGCCGCCGGCAATGAAGTACGGCGTGCTGAATTTCATCGTGCCCTGGCCGTAGGCGTCGGCCACCTCGCGAGAGCCGTCCGTCTCCAGGAACGCGACCTGCACGAAGCTCCGCGGCGCGCCCGAGAGTCCGCAGTGAACGTCCGTGAACGCCACGGCGATACGCTCCCGCTGGTCGTAGGTCAGCGAGTCCTCGGGAATCAAGCAGCGATAGAACGGCATGGGTGGGCTCCTCTCGCATTGGCTCGGATCAGCCGGCCCAGCTCCAGTCGCGGGCCGACACGATCACTTCGTCTTGCGCCGCGCCGGTGATGCGGCACCACTCCTCCGCGACGGTGCGGAGAAACCGGGCTCTCGTTTCCGAGCCGCAGCCGTCCGGGATCCGGCCGCGAACAAGGGACGTCGTGGACGGCTTCCCGCCGCGGAAACCGAATCCCTTCCCGATCACCGTCCACGAGGCGGAGACCGGTGTCGCACCCGGGCCGAGGATGTCGCTGCAAACGGATGCAAGCGCGGATTCGATCTCCTGCCTGGCGTCTTCGGGAACGCATCCGTGTTGGACGAAGAAATCGAAGGTGGTCATGCCGCCGCTTCCGCTGCTGCGATTCCAAGCGGGCCGGTCGACGGACGCCGCGAGGTCGCGGTCTTTCCGTCCGCGCTCACGCCAGCACTTCCTCGATTAGGTGTCCTCCGTTGATCGTGGACCTCTCGGAGCGACCGTTGTGCAAGTACGTCACGTCCAAGTGGTTGAGACCCAGGAGGTGCAGGATCGTGGCGTGGATGTCATGGACATGGTACGGCTTGTCCACGGCCCGGAAGCCGATCTCGTCGGTCGAGCCGATGGCGCGGCCTCCCCGGATGCCGGCCCCCGCCATCCAGATCGTGAATCCCCACGGGTTGTGGTCGCGACCATACTTGTCGGCCGGAACCGAGAGGGAGTTCGTGTCGGTGAATGGAGTGCGGCCGAATTCGCCGCCCCAAACCACCAAGGTGGTGTCCAGCAGGCCGCGGCCTTTCAAGTCGGCCAGAAGGCCCGCGACAGGTCGGTCGGAGACCTTGCACCACTTAGTGTGGTTCTCTTCCAGCTTGGCATGCCCGTCCCAGCCGCTGCCGCTGCCGCAATAGGCCTCGACGAACCGCACGCCGCGCTCCACAAGGCGCCTGGCTAGCAGGCAGTTCGCGCCGAACTTCCGCGACTCCTCCTCGTCCATGCCGTACAGGCGCTTGGTCGCTTCGCTCTCCTCGTCAAGATCCACCGCCTCGGGCGCCGTCTGCTGCATGCGGTAGGCGAGCTCGTACGATTCGATCCTCGCGTCGAGCTCGTCGTCGGACGGCCAGCGACCGGCATGATGCCGGTTCAGGGACTGCAGGAGATCGAGCCTGCTCCGCTGCTGGCGATCCGTCACGTTGGCGGGCGGCCGCAGGTCGAGGATCGGAGGTCCCTGCTGGCGGAAGTGCGTCCCCTGGAATGTCGCCGGGAGGAATCCGGCACCCCAGTTGGTCGGGCCGCCGCGCACCACCTTGCTGTCCGTCAGGACGACGAAAGCGGGCAGATCCTCGTTCGCCGTGCCTAGGCCGTAGGTCGTCCATGCGCCCAAAGAAGGCCGTCCGGCGAGAATCGAGCCGGTGTTCATCTGACGATTGGCGCCCACGTGGTTGACGCCGTTGGACCAGCAGGACCTGATAACCGCGAGATCGTCGACATGCTCGGCTAAGTGGGGATACCAATCCGACACCCACAGTCCGCTCTGTCCGTGCCGCCGCCACTGCCTCCGCGACGGCACGAGCGGCATGCGATGCGAGCCCGTGGCGCTGGTCACCGGCAGATTGAACGACGGCGGCGTCACTTGGCCGGCGAGCCGCTCGAGTTCGGGCTTGGGGTCGAAAAGGTCGATGTGACTGGGCCCGCCCTCCATAAAGAGCCAGATCACGGACTTGGCGCGAGGCTCGTGATGGGGCTCGCGCGGCTCCAACCCGCTGCGCCGGGCGGCATTCGCCGGGGGCAGCGCGCCGGTGGACGACAGCAGGTGGGCGAGTGCCAGGCTCCCCAGCCCGCTTCCCGTGCGCGAGAGCAACTCCCGACGCGAGACAGCGCCCTGGCGGCGAGGCGCGCGGTTCGGCATCGGCACGGGCATGCTCTCTAGAAGGCGTACGCGAACTCGTTCGAGTTCAGCAGCGTCAGGCAGAAGTCTACCAGCGCCGCCGCCCGCTCGCGGCTCACGCCCGGGGGCAGTGAGTCGGGCACGGACGCTTCCCCGTCCTGATCGCGATCCTCAGCGAGCAGTTTGGAGTGGCTCTCCAAGAACGTCATCGCCATGTCCTTCTCGGCCGGGTCCGGGCTGCGCGAGTACGCGATGCGGTATGCGGCGGCGACCTGATCGGATGGGTTGCCTCCCGCCAAGCCCAACACCCGTCCCGCGAAGGAACGCGCCCACGCGGCAGGCTCCTCGCCGTTCAGCAAGGCCAGCGCCTGCGGGGCCGTGACCGTGCGATTGCGCGCCGCGCACGACTCGTGGGTATCCGGAAAGTCGAACGCATCCAGCATCGGATAGGGCGAGTTCCGCTGCACGAATACGTACACGCTGCGCCGCCGATGACGCGACGGCGCCGTGTCGGCGCCCCAGTCGCCGCGCGGCTTCGGCATGCCCTCCGGGAGCGGCGGAAACACGCTGGGGCCACCGACCCTGCGGTTGAGCAAGCCTGCCACGGCTAGGCCGGCGTCCCGGACGACCTCGCCGTCGTGCCTGCGGGGCGGGAACCGCCACAGGAGCTTGTTGAAGGGATCGACCTTCGACGCCGCGCGGACTCCAGCATCAGCATCCGACGCGCCTTGGGTGGCGAGCAGCGTGCTGGCCGCCGGCCCCGCACCTTGTCGATAGGTGCTCGACAGCATGATCAGGCGGTGGACGTGCTTGAGGCTCCACCCGGCCCGCACGAACTCGTCCGCCAGCCAGTCCAATAGATCGGGATGGGACGGGCGCTCGCCCATCAGGCCGAAGTCGCCGGGCGTCGCGACGATGCCCCGGCCGAAGTGATGGTGCCAGATCCGGTTGGCCATCACTCGCGCCGTCAGCGGATTGGAGGGATCCACGAGCCATTCCGAGAGCGCCGTGCGCCGTCCGGTCGAACGTCCGCCTGCAGGCGGCGAAATCGCCGCAGGCCGGGGGTCAAGGATCGAAAGGAAGCCCGGCTGCACCTCTTCTCGGGGACTCGTGTAGAGACCGTTCGCCAGCACGTAGGTGGGAGGGGCGTGGGCGCTGACATCGACGATCCCGGACCCGCGGTTGATGTCGGCAGGCTTGAGATGCGCGAACTCTTCAAGCTGTGCTTCCAACTCCTCGAAACGGTCCTTGTCCCTGCCCTCGAGCTTCCTGACGACACTGCGAAATGCCGGATCCCTGTAGGGCGCCGGGCGCAACGGACAGGTGCCGCAGTCCTTGGTGGCAAGCAGGCTCGCCATCCATGCTTCCGTTGCCGTCCGCTCGCCGGGCCGTTTCGCGATCGCCTCGATGACAAAGTCGGGGTATCGCGCGAGCAATTGCTCGGGAGTGTACGTGCGGTACGGCATCAGCAGGTCGGCCATCTCCGCCCAGACCGACGCGGTCTTCGCCTCCCATTCCGATAGGCTGCGCCGGTACTCCGCGAGCTCGTCCGGCGGTGCGATCGGGAACCGGTCGTCGTGCTTGACGTTGGCGAAGAACGCCTGGAGCCGGTAGTAGTCCCTCTGCGTGATCGGATCGAACTTGTGGTCGTGGCACTGCGCGCAGGAGAAGGTCAGGCCGAGGAACGTCGAACCGACGACGGCGGTGACATCGTGGAGCGTCTCCTGGCGGGCAAGCAGGAGGTCCTTCTGGTTGCCCTCCTCGGCGTAGTGGCGGTTGAAGGCCGTGGCGATGCGAGCGTCGAAACGGTCCGGCCACAGCTCGTCGCCGGCAACCTGCTCCCGGACGAAGCGGTCGTAGGGCTTGTCCGCGTTGAACGACTCGATGACGTAGTCGCGGTAGCGCCAGGCGTTGGGCCGCGCGCCGTCCTGCTCGAATCCGTCGCTCTCCGCGAAGCGAGCCAGATCCAGCCAGTGCCGGCCCCAGCGTTCGCCGTAGTGCGGCGAGGCGAGCAAGCGCTCGACGAGCCGCTCGTAGGCTCGGGGGGAGTCGTCGGCGAGGAACTCGCGCGCGTCCTCGGGCTCGGGAGGCAGGCCGACCAGGTCGAAGTAGGCCCGCCGCATCAGCGTGATCCTGCCAGCGGGCGGGGATGGCTGCAGGCCCTTCTCCCTCAATGCGCGCAGCACGAATCCGTCGATCGCGTTGCGCCCCCACTCCGCGCCTGCCAGGACGGGGGCAGCTGGGTGCAAGACCGGCTGGAACGCCCAGTACGCGCGTTGCTGGGGCGTGAATTCGTCGGGTAGGGCCGGGGCGGCCATGGCGGCGGCCCAAGCGCCAAGCGCAAAGACCCCGACGAATGCCCACGCCGCTCCGTGAATGCGGTTCATTGACCTGCGGGCGAGACAGGGGGCGTCTCGATCCGTCTGTCGGCCATTCTATCCGAGACGCGGGCGCTAGCGGGGCCTATTCGGGCCTTTACGCCTCGCTTCCGTGCCATCGGCGGCGATCAGGAGCGCCTGCCCAGTCCGAGCGTCGGGAATTGGAACACCTCGTCGGCACGCAGGCCGGCGAGGGCGAGGGCGCCTTCCCAGAGTTGGGCGCAAGTCTCCTTCGGGACCGGCGCGAACCCATGCCCGGCGATGGAATCGTTGCGCCCGGCCAGGGGCGACCGGCGGCCGTTCCAGTTCAGGGCGAAGAACCGCTCGCCCAGCGGGTCGCCCCTGTGGCGCAGCAAGGCGTAGGCATCCTGCAGGCCCAGTGTCACGGAGCCGTCAGCCGCCCTCCGCTTGACGCTATCGGCGAGCGTTTCCGGCAGTTCGGCAACCGGAACGGCGGCGGTTCGGATCCCGAACCCCTCGAGCAATCGCAGCTGCGCCGCGAGCTCGATCGCCCGGTACAGACGGGCCACGGCGTCCACGTGACGCCCTTCGTCCTTGCGCCGCGCGGCGTTCGCGAGCAAGTCCTCGAGCAGCGCCCGAGTCGGTCGCCCGGTATCTCTCTTCAGCGCTTCCAACTTTTCCCGCGCGGCGCCGACATACCTTCTGAGGCATTCGGGACCCATGTGCAGCAATGCCGCGGAGAGGTCGTTCAGCTTCTTCGAGCACTGCCCGAACTTCCCGTACGCCTCGCTGTACTCGGTCCGGTCCCAGAGGTCGTATCCCTCCACGAATGTCGCCAGCGCGCTCAGCTCGCTCGCTCGGGCCGGATCGGAACGGACCTTAGGAATCGCGGCTCGTAGCCAGGCGGTGGCCTCGTGGTAGTCGTGGTGGTCGAACGCGACGATCGCATCCTCGACCGCCTGATGCCCGAAGACGGCCCATGGATTGGCGGCCGAGACCACTTGCTCCGTTCCGGACTGGACGATGCCGACTCCGCCCTTGTCGCGCACGAAGCCCCCGACGAACGAGAATTCGACACGCGGCCAGTAGCGGGCGAGATTCGACAGCGCAGCCGTCATGCACTTGGTGCCACCGGTGAAGTCGACCACGCAGCGGAAGTGCTCCCCGCGGCCGCACCATTTCGCTGCGTCTTCCTCCAAGCCGCGACGCATCTCTCGCACGCACTTGGCGAGATCCTGAGGATCGGACACGGGAATCGCCTCGTAGGTGCCGGGCGGCAGTTCGTGTCCGCGCTCTTGCAGCGCAACGCGAATGCCGTCGACTTGATCGGCGGACGTCACGGAGGGCACGAACAGGATCCGTTGCGGCTTCCAATGCAGGATGCTCGCGACGAGAGGTTCCGGCGAACCGCCGACAGTCGCGACTAGGAGCACCGCTGCCTGGGTGGAATCGGCCATTTCGCAACCCTATCACGCCAGAATGCGCCGCATCCGGCGCGGGGGAGGGTGTGGCAGCATCCGACAGCTACTTCGAAGCGGCACCCGAAGGAGCGTTCGCTGGAGCGCGGGAAGCTCGTCGCGGGGCCCAACGCGCTGCCAATTGTGTACGCCACCACCCACTGATACGGAAACGGAAGCTCGGCATGACGATCAGGAAGGTTCAGTTGCTGCTACTAGTGGCCTTGCTCCCGCCTGTCGCCTAGTTCCTGCAAGGGAAGTATTCGCTTGCTGCGTTCCGCAGCCTGTTTGCAGTCTGACTGCTCCATCTGTCCAGACATCCCAATTGGCGGTCTGAACGTCGAGCATCCAGCATTCTCGGGGTAAGTTTGACCGGTCGGGAACGATCTGGAGAGCAGTTGCCGGATTGAGCAACTCCGAACCGCAGCGTTGACTGCGGCCAAGCCCGCGCGCACGGCACTCGCGCATTGCATCTGCTCGGTCATGCAGTGTCGCTGCTTCGACACCCGCCGCCTCTCGCTGATCTCGTCAGCGGAAAGTTTGACCGGAAACTGTCAGCGGGCCGACTTCGCTCGTGCCTTGATACTGCTGCGCAATACGCGATTCGCAATGGAACGGCCGAGACTCGCCCAAGCAGTCGTGCAGCGAGAATACCGCGGCGCGGCGCGTTCTCGACCCAGTCCGGATCCAGTCTGCGAACTGTGTACGGGCCGCGCGTGTGCGTACAGTCGAAGCCCGCCGCCGTCAGAGCAAGGAGTACGAGCAGTCGCCACTGGACTTGACGCCGCATTCCCCTTCTCCGCGAGTGCGGCCACCTTGGCACGATTCGCCGTGGAGCCGAATGTCATCTTTCCTAGTGGGGAATCGCCCTTGGTAATCCCCACGGGTGCTTGCTGTCCTTCCTACCACTACTCATCGCGCTTTGCCTTGCGGACGGGGCGGTACTGGTGGCGCACGCAGCCGACTCGGAAGTGGAAGCGCATCCGCTTCCTTCTTCTCCTTCGCTGCGGTCAGCCAAGCGGACTGCCGTCCAAGCCAGGCATCAACTTTCCAAGTGCATCGTCGAAGCCCCCGGCTTGAGCTTCATACCCGGGCGCAGGCATGGCGGGGCTCCAGGCAACCCACTGGCGTCCGGCGGGGACTGGTCGGTCGGCACTGTGGTCGGATGCACGGGTCAAACCATGCCAAAGCCTAGCATCAAGATGTCTCGAAGTCGGGAACGCCGACCGCACCTCGCCGACTCCTGCGAGATCACCAGTCAGCATGGTCGCCACCGATTGAAGAAAGGGTCGCGATCTGTCGATACGGCCCACGAGCCCTAGACTCGCGAGCTTGAAGCGGAATGAGGCGGGTGCACGAGCGAGCCATGGCGGTGAACTTCAAGAAAAATCTACACTTTGGAGTCGGCATCGCAGAGTACCGGGTCGGAATTGCGGGTATTGCCGCAATTGCGCCGAGAATTGTCGGCATGAATCACCAGCTACGCATCTGGTTTCGACAAACTACCTGACTTCAACTTCGTACTTTGTAGCCGTCATCAGTTCCTCGTGAAAGTATTCTATTGTACTGAGAATACCATTCTTCCTTTGGAGCCGTATAAATGCACTGTCTTTGCTTTCATACTCTCTCGCAGTCCGAGCGAAACCGACAACGGCATCGTAACTGTGTGTCGTTACAATAATCTGGATTGAGTTGCGCCGCGCTAGCGAGAAAATCATATTCCAGTAGGAGAGTTGCGAAGAATGGTGTATCCCATTCTCGACTTCATCGATCAGCAGGAATCTATTCGAAGCATTCGCCAAAGCTATGCCTAACGAGAATACTCGCTTCGGGCCATCTCCCAGACTCTTGACAGGGACGGGCCATTCAAGACCACGAAACTTCACTATCGGACAACGCTCGAAACGATGCCGCCCTGTTTTCGTCCGGATCACGCCGACCCATTCGATTTCGTCCTTGATAACGAATCCTGATTACCCACAAGACTCAGCCAAGGTTAGGAGGCGGTAAGGCATGGACGGGGTGCGCACGGAGGCGTGGAGCAGGCGGAGGACCAGCGCCTCGAGATCGTAGCGGCGGTTGAAGCGGTAGCGGAACTCGGCGAGGTAGCGCGGCAGGTGCTTGCCGTCGAGCGCATGGCAGGTTCCCGCCAGGGACTGCTTGACGTTCGCCAGCATCCTGCTGACCCGGACGAAGCGGGAATCCGCGCAGCTCCGCTGCCCGCCTCCGGTGACGGTCGGCACGTGCTCGCAGCCGGCGCCGGCCACGCCCCGCAAGCAGGCCGGGCCGTCGGAATGCACCTCCGTGCCGGGCTGCAAGTGCCGCCCGGCCCACGCTGCCAGCGTCTTCTTGCGCAAGCCCGCCACGCTGCTCAGGCGCATCCTTGCCGGCTTGCCGTCGGCGGTGACCTGGGTGACCTGCACGGCGGCGACGAACGGCGTCTTGCCCGCCGGTCCGCTCCCCGCCCCCGTAGGCCCCAGTAGGCGTCGTCCACTTGCACGATGCCGTGCAGCGGCACGCGCTCGTCGCGCTCCTTCAGCACTTGCAGGAGCTTGTGCTGCACCTTCCAGGCCGTGTCTTCCAGGCCGTATTCCGGCTTACGCCCAGCTGCCGCGCCAGTTCCAGCGACGAAACGCCGTGCTGGCCCTGCGTCAGCAGGTGGAGCGCTAGGAACCAGACGGTCAGCGGCAGCTTGGTGGCGGCGAAGATCGTGCCGGCGACGAGGGAGGTCCGGCGGTGGCAGGCATTGCACTGCCGGAGCTTGCGGGAGCGGATGCGGCAGTGCCGGCGGGAGCCGCACTCCGGGCAGCGGAAGCCGTCCGGCCAGCGGGCGTTGAAGACGGCCTGCTCGCATGGCCCCTCGCTGCCGTAGCGCTGCAGGAACTTGCCCAGGCTGAGTCCCTGCTGGCATTGCACGCGATTGCGTTTCATCTGCTATCTCCTTTCTTATCAGAGACTTCCTACCTTCTTCAGTATAGCATATCCTCGGCTGACATTCGTTGGTAATCAGGAAAGTCTTTTCCCAAGATACGGGCCATACTCAGTCGACTTCCGATTCAGGCTGTCATCATAGCAGCGCAGAGATAGAGTCTTGAATTCTCGAACTTAGGCCTTTATATTGTGATATACCGTAACTATCTACACAGTATATTGCGTACTTGAATTTGGAATATCTCCTTCTTAGCAGACTTCTTGGGAACCCAGTTGCCAGTACATTCTGGCCTGGCCGATCCGAAAATATTTCCTGATTACCAACGAACGTCAGCCGAGGATATGCTATACTGAAGGAGGTTAGAAATCTATGATATGAAAGGAGATAGCAGATGAAACGCAATCGCGTGCAATTCCAGAAGGGACTCAGCCTGGGCAAGTTCCTGCAGCGCTACGGCAGCGAGGGGCCATGCGAGCACGCCGTCTTCAACGCCCGCTGGCCGGACGGCTTCCGCTACCCGGAGTGCGGCTCCCGCCGGCACTGCCGCATCCGCTCCCGCAAGCTCCGGCAGTGCAATGCCTGCCACCGCCGGACCTCCCTCGTCGCCGGCACGATCTTGGCCGCCACCAAGCTGCCGCTGACCGTCTGGTTCCCGGCGATCCACCCGCTGACGCAGGGCCAGCACGGCGTTTCGTCGCTGGAACTGGCGCGGCAGCTGGAGGTCAGCCGGAACACGGCCTGGAAGACACGGCCTGGAAGGTGCAGCACAAGCTCCTGCCAGTGCTGAAGGAGCGCGACGAGCGCGTGCCGCTGCACGGCATCGTGCAAGTGGACGACGCCTACTGGGGCCTACTGGGGCGGGGAGCGGAGCGGCGGCAAGCGCGGGCGCGGCGCGGCGGGCAAGACGCCGTTCGTCGCCGCCGTGCAGGTCACCGCCGCCGGCCAGCCGGCAAGGATGCGCCTGAGCAGCGTGGCGGGCTTGCGCAAGAAGACGCTGGCAGCGTGGGCCGGGCGGCACTTGCAGCCCGGCACGGAGGTGCATTCCGACGGCCCGGCCTGCTTGCGGGGCGTGGCCGGCGCCGGCTGCGAGCACGTGCCGCGGTACCTCGCCGAGTTCCGCTACCGCTTCAACCGCCGCTACGACCTGGAGGCGCTGGTCCCCCGCCTGCTCCACGCCTCCGTGCGCACCTCACCCATGCCTTACCGCCTCCTAACCTTGGCTGAGTCTTGTGGGTAATCAGGAAAGACTTTTGCGCCCCTCAGTACAGTCGGAGTCCGACGGAGATTTGTGGGCTACCTGCGGCTTGGCCATGTGTCTGCCGCAGGAACGGCAGATGTAGAAGCCCTCCCGGTTCCTGCCTTCGCAAAGGATGACTAGCATACCGGGTACGGCCTGCGTCATCTGCACGCCGCCGAACATGGTCTTGCTTGTAGGCTGCTCCTCGAACCCCCTGAAGAATGGCCGCGTTGTGTACAAGCGGCGCGCCCGTCCCTTCGGCTCGGAGGGTTTCTAGAATAGGTCTGTCACGAAGCCGAACTCGGGAATGAGGTACTTCCGTTCATGCGGTCGTGCCTCTGCATTGCCTTCGTTCCATTGCTTGAAGTTGCGTGCGTCGTCGTAACGGTAATGGCGCACCGGGCATGCCTTGCCGGCAACCGCCTTGACGCCCATGACTTCCACTCGAGCTTGTTGGCAACCACCTTGCCGCCGGGATCGTACTCGGCGATCGCCTGCGACAGGTCCCGCTGGAGCGCGACGCCAGTCGCTTGTCCATCGGTGGAACGGACATCGAGCTCCACGACATCCACCGAAAATCCGTACTTTGGAATGACGGCCTTTCGGGAAAGGAAATTGAGCGTCCGTTCCTCCGCGATGGTCTTCATGCGCTTGCCGATGCGCCCGACCCAGCTATCTCTGCCCTGCTCGAAGCATTGCCTGGGACGGGCCTCCATTTCAGTGTAGTCCGCGCACACGTCCGTCTCTGCCAAGGCAAGGCGGCTCTTCTTGCCGGCGATGTTGACAATCCAAGCTTCGTCCTCGAGACCGATGTGCCCATGCATGTTCTCCGGAACGATGCGGAACATGGTCTCCTTCAACGCACCGTTATCTTCGCAGAATGTGAAAAGGTCGCTTCTCGCCTGAGGTGCATGCCGGTCACCGACAAAGGTCTCGATGTTCTGGAACCTGACAGTGTCTTTCTTGAAGAATTCAGCCAAGGCGACGGCGACCATGTGCCGCAGGAAGATTTTCTCGTTCGTCATGCGAAAGCGCGACGGATGAATCGCACCCTCGATCACTCGGTCGACGGGACTCTCATAGTGATAGAGGTCGTGGGGATTTCGGCGGCAGTAGGTCAGCACCAGCCCGGGTGTGTCCCGCTGACCGGCCCGACCGGCGCACTGAGCGTAGTTGAACGATTCCGGGGGGACGTTGCGGAAAAACACGGACTCCAAGTCGCCAAGGTCGACGCCGACCTCGAACGTGGTGGAGGAGCTTAGGAGGTGGATTTCGCCGGTCTTGAAGCGCTCCTGCCTCTTGCGCGCCTCGTCGGCATCGATCTGAGCGGTGTGTTCTTCCGCGCGCAGAGCCGGGGGCAATCCAGAACTCTCATAGAGGATTCGATAGTGGTTCCCGTCGGGGTGGTCGCGACGGGCCGGCGAGAGCGTGCCTGGGCACTTGTTTCGGGGGCAGACGCCTCGAACGTCGTGGTTCGCAAGAGTGGCGCAGGTGTCGCACTCCCGGACATCGTCGAGGCGGGCGGGCTTGATCCGGAGCCAGCGCGAATCGAGATGGAACGTGCCGTTTACCTTCGCAGGCTTTAGTACGGGATCGTCGGTATATTCGCGCAATGCGCGCCATAACGCCGTCATCAGTTCCGTCGACGCGCATCGCTTCCTGTCCTTGGACAGGCCGCTATGCGCGAGGAGCCTTCGAAGGAAGTGACTGACGATCGCGGATTGGGGGCCGTCCCACTGCACGATGTGGCGTCGACTTTTCGGCGGCGCGTTCCCGAATGCCTCTTGCGGCCAGGGTGAGATGTCGTTCCATGGCGGCGTATCGGCGCCCCCGGGCAGGCTCATCGCGCGGCGCTGACGCATCTCGTTCAGCAGGTAGCCGACCAGCGCGCGCGCCTCGATCTCGGTGAAATTCCATGGCGAGCGCCCCACAATGCCCGGCATACGCAGGTCTTGGGGCAGTGCGATGAACCATCTGACCAAGCCGACGCCGGCCAGGGACAGTCTCTTCTCCTCGGTCAACGCCTCTCGCAGGATGGACGTGAGAACACGGCGGGTTCGCTGCTCCCGTGTATCCGCTTCGCTGAAGAGCCCGGCCTCGTCCCACTGCCGGAGCAGGCGGTTCCGGAGGTCGTCGATGGACAGCCCTTCCTCAGCTACGGGTTCGGACTTAATGGCCCGCAGGATGAAGTTTTGGTCGCGTAGCTTTTCGTAGGAATCCTCGGCGTACCAAGCGAAGAACGCCGCCTCCTGGCGGCTGTCGGCGAAAGCGAGAACCTTGCGCCGGCCTTCCGGAAGCAGTTCGTGAAGGGCGGTCGCGATCACGGAGTTCGGCCCGTCCGATCCATGCACGATTTCCTGAACGGGATCGCCGACCCCGCCGCGCCGATAGCCACAGAACTCGCACCGCTTTAGTTGGTCGGGCTTCTGTGCGTCGGAGTCGCATTTCATCACCGGAATCGTTGCACCGCAGTCGCAGCCGGGCGTGGACCTTGACAGGATGCCGCAGTGTCTGCATGGCGAATGGTCTCCATCGTCCGTCGGAAGGTAGTAATCGACACCGAAACCCGGATCGCTCGGATCGCGAACGGCCTCTCGCAACCGACCCCCATGTTCCCGGCCGACATAGTAATGCTGGCCGCACTCTCGACAGAGCGCGATTTCCAAGGGCTTCCCGGCCGCGCCAGGTCCGCCCTCGCTCTTTCGATTGAGCACCACGGTATCCGCGTCTTCTTGGTGAACGAGGAAGGCGCCTTCAAGTGCGCGGAGAAACGCGTGGAAGCGCCGGGGAGCTCCATCGTCGCCGGACGGACGCGATTCGCCGAAGACGATAGCGCGTCCTGAGAAGGGCTCCCCGAAAAGTTCTCTCGCGAATTCCGCAACCGCCTGCCTGTCTTCGTCGTCCTGGCTGGTGGTAATCGTCGCGCTGGTGGCGATGCATCGGAACGGATCTTGCCGTCCCCCGTCGCGCAGGCGCTGCTTGAGGCGCCGGACCAGCATCCCCATTTCGATGCCCGTGCGCCGCGATACTGATGCGCCTCGTCGAGCACGACGAACTGCCAATGCGTGCCTCGCCCGCCGTCGAACAGAAGGCTGTCGTCGGGACGGATGAGAAGATACTCCAGCATGGAGTAGTTGGTCAGCAGGACATGCGGCGGGAACCGGCGCATCTCTTCGCGAAAGACAAGCTCCCCCGGCAAGCAAGCTTCATAGCGTGCGGCGGCATAGCGCCGTCTGTCCCCGGCATTCTCCGGCGTCTGGCCGATGTATTGCCCGAATGTCGGTTCAAATTCGGATCCGGCCTCCTTCAAGTCCCTGCAGATCTTGCCCAGACGCTCGCGCTGATCGTTCGCGAGCGCGTTCATCGGGTAGAGAATCATGGCCCTCACCCCCGGCTCTTCGAGCTCTCCGGCGAGATGCTGGCGGTAGAGTTCAAACAAGACGGGGTAGATGAAGCTCTCCGTTTTGCCGCTGCCGGTGGCGACCACCACGTTCAGTGCTTCGACATGCGTGGTGCGGATGGCGCGTTCTTGATGCGTATACAACGGGCCGTCGATCAGCGCTGGCAAGAGACCCTCGGCCCCGCCGCGGAAACACTCGGCCGCCAGCGCCCGCGCGGCCATGCCTGTCGCGAACCCACGGTGGCGTTCCGGAAAAGGCCCCTTCAGGAGTCTTCCCTCTTTGCGCAGGGCTTTCTCGAAGGATGACCGGAGGGGGCGTTCCTTGAAGTAGAAGGAGGTCTTTAGGTAGTGCTTGTGACAAAACCCCTGAATTCTGGCCTGATCAGCATTTCATACTACATCCTGATGTCGGATGGATCTCCAAACACAACATATAGGGCCCAAGGTCGGAAGTTGCTCAGCCGCCAATCGCGAAGATTTCCGCGCTCTACCCAGAATCGCCAGGATTTCGGATTAGTCGTAGCATTCCAGCGAAATCTTCGCCTTGAGAGATTGGACCTAACGCCTTTGTTGTCAAGGGCATACGAGTTTTGTCACGGGCACTAGGTAGTTCTCATAGCGTTCCCGGACTCTCTCCGGCCAATCCCGAATGTCGATCTCAGGCATCGAGCATGCTCCTGATTGCATCTACGTTGACCCGGTGTGAGGTTTGCCGGCGCCTGTCAACGGGGATCGAACGATCCGCTGCCTCCGGCACTGTCAGGCCGACGCTCTTGAGTTCAAGGCGACTGAACCCCTTACCGACTCTCCATCCGCCTCCGGTAGACATAACGCGAGCGGCTGGTCGCTTTCCGGACCCAGGCAGCGAATCGACGCTAACCGTTACGGTCCTGCAGATATCGTTGGTGTCGGAAACGGCCAAGGTGAGCGCGTATCGGGTCGTTTCAGTGGGGCGGACGGTAAAGGTTCCATTGCTTCCGACCACGCCTATGTCTGGATCTATGGCCACGAGGGCTTCGCTGGCGTTCCGGGTCGTCCACTCTCCAGAATCGCCTCCTGACCGCCGAACACCGCCTCCGGTTCCGCGGTGAAGGACACGATCTCGGGTATGGGGTCGGCGCGAATCACCATGAGCGGGACAATCTCTCCGGCCCATTCGACGTTGAAATGCGCATCGACGCTCAGTCTCCGGTCGATCTGAGCGTGGTCGACGAAGTGTGCTAGGGGAATCGCGATGCGCTTCTCCTCGATTGTTCGGCTGTACTCTTGGCCCGGTTCATCGTCGAACCCTGCGCGAACCGATGCCTCCCGTTTCGACAAGAGTGAGAGCCTCGCTCCCGCGTAGGCGTGGTTCTTGAACTCCTCACGTGTCATGACGAGCTGCGTGTCGCGCCACTCGTCCGTACGGGGCCGTCCGTCCTCCAGCCGCCACCAGATTCGGGGAAGGTTCAGGACGATGTTCACGGTATCGCCGCCCGATCCAAGACTGCACTTTATTGGGTCCGCGTCCGGGTGCGACGGAACGATGACCGCGCCCGACGGCGCTATGGCTTGGTGTGCTTCGGCCGGCAGTAGTACCGGAGTACGTGATGTGCCATCGGTGCCGATGAAGCGTACCTGCGTGCGCGGATAGCCCGTCTTCGTCGGCACGAGCACCGTGTCTTGAGCATATTCCGACCCATCGACTTCGATCCGGCTCAAATTGCGCACATACCGGAACGCCACACTGTCGAGCAGGCTGACTTCCGGGTCGTAACCGCGGAGATAAGAGCGGCCTTCTCTGCCAGCCAGAACTTCCGGAAGAGACTCCCGGTCGGGCCGGAAGTTCTGTCCCTATCCGTGTTCGGCCTCCTCTCTGACCCGCGACCACTCAAATTCCGGTGAGGATTCCAGACCGGGCGGGTCGCCAAAGAAGAGATCTTCGTCGCTCGAATCGTCGAAGATGCGGTGCCCGGTCAGTTCGATGCTTGCGGCAGACAGGAAAGGACTCCACTCGCGGAATCCGTCGCCGTTCCCGTCCGACGCAGTTGGGTCCCGGTGAAAATAGTGTGCCCGGAATGCCGGATCCGCACAACCGTGCGCTTCAACCGGTGCATGCCCCGTCCCTTCCCACGTATGCGGCGCGATGACGATGAAGTGACCGGTCGTAGTCCGGGCGATTCTGCGCCCCTCGCCCGTCCAGTTCTTACGCAGCTTGAAGATCAAGGGCTCGCCCTCGAACAGCGGAACGGCGCGTTCCTGTCCGTCCCGGAAGAAAACGCTCAGGCAGCCGCTGAGCGAAGGGAGACGGCAGCGTCGGCCTGTGACTTCCAGAGGAGTGTCTCCGAGACGCACCGCCGCCACCGGCCACCGCTCGTCCTCGAACAGGAAGACCTCCCATATCGCGGATGCGGGAACTTAACCGGCAAATCAGTCCAGGGCGGAATGATGGAGATTCTCGGCGCTCCGATCCCGGATTGCCGGACTGTCGGCCTCGTCTCCCGGTGCGATTCGTATTCGGTGATTTACCTGCGCTCGCATTGCTCCCGCTACTGCCGTCCGGGTTGCCGCTTTCCCGGAAGTTGCCGGTTTTCGGTGGAGAGTGTTGCCCGTCGTCATCGGCTGGTGGGGCGCCGGTGGACGTCTCGTGGGGTTCGGTTCCTTCCGAATCGAGCGGAACTTGATCGTCGGCATCGTCGGTCGGGCAAGGATGTTCGTTTTCGGGAGCGGCGTGATCGGATGGAGGTTCGGCAGGAGTGGGGCTCGACTCGGCAGGCCTGGTTTTATTGACCAGTGGCCCGGTCTCAGATTGACTATCGGAAAGTCCATCGCGGGGAGTATCTCCTGCCTGTGGTTGCTCGGAGTGCGAGCCCGCCATGGTCGGCGAAGGTTCGGAAACGGGATCCTAGGAGACGGGGCTTGCAGGCGATGGGGGTTTCCTTGTGAAAGGCCAAAGACGTTTCACCCATGACCGCAGCCCAGCCAATACCATTCTCGTCCGCGTCGACTATACCAGAATCGCGTCGCGTGCCCACGGTCTTGACCCGATAGACTTACGCTGGACCGTCAGGCGCGGAAAGGATACGGTCGAGGATTGTCTCCGAGCGACCGACGCGCGATCGGTTCGAACGGGGAGCGGTGGGCGAGAAACGCCGCTCTGAGGCATCCAGCGCTCAACGTGCGCTTGGCTCGTCGTCCAATGCGCGCGTCAATGTCCAGTCGCTCCTCGGCCCGGTCACCGCCTGCCACTCGTCGTGCAGGAACCGGATCGAGCCTCTGGCAATGAGTCGTAAGGGCTTACGGCGAGGGTTCCGGCGGCGGAGGCAGCTTGGTAATAGTCCACGTGCCGTCGCCGTTGTCCTTGACCTCGCCCCCAATGATGCCTAGGTTGGCGTTGATGTCCTTCATGCCGCACGCCTTGATCAAGCCCTGCAGCGCCTCCACGCACGCGTTGCCGCCCGCGTCAACGTCCAAGCGGCCGGTGATCACGCCGAAAGTGGGTGTGTCGACCGTTGCGTTGCAGCTCTGGCCCGGCCCGAGCACCATGTCCTTGTTGCAGGTGACGGGTTCGTCGGTCGCCGGCTTATCCGGAGGCGGGGCTGTCGGCATCTTGTGAAGTGTCCAGCTGCCGTCGGCATTCTTCGACGCCTCGGCTCCGTTGGCCGCTAGCTTCGAGGCATCGCAAGTGCTCACCGCTCCGGCCGCGATGCAGCCTTGGCCGGTCGTCGCGTGCACTTCGAACGAGGCTTCGATCCCGGCGACCGTTGCCGTGCAGCGCCCGCCGGGCTTGACGACCAAGCCGACCGCGCACTCGACCTCGGTAGTCGGGCCGGTGACCGGCGGAGGCGCTGGGAGCGCGCCTACTTCCAGCTTCGGACCCGTCGCGGAGGCCACGCCGTTGACCAGCACGCCGAACGCATGGGAGCCGGCGGGTACGTTGTCCGGGAGGCGCAGGCTCAGCTCGTACAAGCCGGCGAAGCCCGGAGACGCACCGGCGTACAGGATGTGGTCGGCCTGCACCTCGAACTGGCCGATCATCGGGCGGATGCTGGCCGTCGCGAGCCGTCGCGGCAGTGGCGATATCTCGCCAGTCTCAAGCGGCGGTGCCGTCAATCCGAATCCCGTGCCGAGGAAGGTCACTACCTCGCCCGGCAGGGCCGGGCGCCGCAGCGTGCCCGTGTCGGCGGCCGGCGCGGCCAGCGACAGGTCCGGCAGTAGCGCCGACGTGCCCTCGTCCTCTTCGGAGAACTGGAACAGGACCGGCTGCGCGGCAGAGATCGGGAACGCGATGCTGTTGCTGCGCGCTCCCTCCGGCGTGTCGCAGCCCCGGATGACCTGCACCGTGGCCGCCCCGAGGCCGGCCGCCGACGGGATCTGGAAGGTGGCCTCGTCATGCGCGATACGGACGAGCGGGGCCCGCTGCTGGTTGACTTCGACGCACGAGCCCTCGAGAACCGTGCTGACCCTTCCTGCCGCCTCCAAGACGCCGCTTGAGCCCACGACCGTCGCCGCCGCGAAACCCGACCCGCGGGCGGTCGCCAAAGCGTTCGGAGCGCCCTTCGCTGTCGCGCTGCGCAGGTCCGCGAGCACGACTCCCGCGTCGGAAATCGCCGGCGGCGCGGCTGCCGCCTCCGGTTCGACCGTTGCTCGGATCTGGTAGATGCTGTCGCCCGAGGTCGACGCGTTGCCGTTCGCGCCGTTCGCGGCGACGGCGAACGTGACCGGCCCGATGTCCTCGCTCGGTGCGGTCCACGCTACGTCCCAGGTGGCCGAGGATCCGCTCGCGGCCCTGCGCTGCGTCGCCCACTGCACGTTGCCGGCGCCGCAGCTTCCGCTGACCATCTTCACGGGGGAGGTGCTCGGGGAGGGGCCGGGGGCCAAGCTGCCGGCTTGGCCGCAGCCTTCGTCGGCAAAGCGGGCGGTGACCTGAAAGCCGCTGCGCTGCGCGTCCGGGTCGCTGAAATTGATGATCAGCGACACGGTCTCGCCAGGCGTGTACCGGTACTCCGAAGCGGGCGCGCCGTCGACCAAAATCGCGAGCGTGCCGCTCCCGGAGTTGATCTCGGAGCCGCCGTGGCAGACGGTGCAGCTCTGCTCGCCAGGGAACGGGCCGCCCGTGTGGCCGCTCGGCGCACCGTTGGACTTCGCCAGGAGGGTGCCGGCCGAGACCAGCAGGCACGCCGTGGCGAGACTAGCCGCTTGCCCGGGACGGGATGAATGCATGGTCGATCCTCGCGACGGCGCCTCGCCGCCTTTGCAGTTTACAGCACCTTGCCGTTCGATTGCAGGAACTGCGCCGTCTCGCGGTAGCGCTTGTACAAGGGGTCGTATCGCTTGGTGTTGGCCTTGTCGGGGGTGACCAGCACTCCCCGGCGGCCGTCAATGTCCTTGCGCACGCCCCCGATCGTGCGCACCGCAGACCGCACCGTGCTGAAGCCGCTCGCCCGCTTGCCCGCCGCCACCGCGCCGAGAATGGCCGCTCCTAGCGCGGGCCCCTGCTTGGACGGATGCACGAGGATGCTCTCGCCCAGCACGTCCGCCGCAACCTGCACGAACAGCGGGTTGTGGTGCGGCAGGCCTCCCGTGGCTATGAATTTCTTGACCGGCACGTCGTGCTCGCGGAGCATCTCGACGATCCAGCGCAGGCCGTAGGCGGTCGCTTCGAGCATCGCCCGGTAGAGATGGTGCGGGCCGTGGCGTAGTGCCAGGCCGGTGAAGGCCCCGGCGAGGTTGCCGTCCATTAGGGGCGTCCTGCAGCCGTTGAACCAGTCCACGCACAGCACCCCGTCCGCGCCGGGCGCCAAGGGGGCGGCCTTGTTGGCCAGCGGGGTGAAGTGCTTGTTCCCGGTCAGCCGGCGCAGCCAGTCGAAGGCGTCCCCGACGGCCGCCTGCCCGGTCTCGTAGCCGAACATCCCCTGCAAGATGCCGTCCCGGACCACGCCGGCCACTCCCGGGACCCGGTGGTAGTCCGCCGAGTTCAGCATGTGGCAGGAGCTGGTGCCGCAAACCATGACCAAGGTGCCCGCGTCCGCCGCGCCCACGCCGGGCACGCCCGCGTGGGCGTCGATGATCGCCGTGCTGACCGGGATCCCTTCCTCGAAGCCCAGCTTCCGGGCCATCTTGGCGGACAGGCGGCCGGCCTGCTGCCCGGGTGCCATCATGCGGCCCGGCATCTTGGTCTTGACGATATCGACCAGATCGGGGTGCAGGGCGCGCAGGAACGTCTTCGAGGGAAACCCGTCATTCGACGTCCACATCCCCTTGTAGCCGGCTTGGCAGGTCGACCGAGCCATCTCTTCCGCGGGGCAGCCCACCAGCCGCCACACGATCCAATCGCCAGCCTCGACCCACACTTCGGCAGCGCGGTAGACCTCCGGCGCCTCCTCCAGCGTCTCGAGCACCTTCGGGAAGAACCACTCCAGCCCGATCGACCCGCCGTACTGCTCGAGGAACTCTTCCTGGCGCTCGTGCGCCAGGCGGTCGATGCGCTCGGTCTGGGTCTTTGCGCCGTGGTGCTTCCAAAGCTTGGGCCACGCCTGCGGGTTGCCCTTGTACTCGGGCAGCAGGCACAGGGGGGTGCCGTCCGCCAGCGACGGCAGCACCGTGCAGCTCGTGAAGTCGACGCCGATTCCGACGAGCCGCGTGTCCGCGTCGGCGGCGCGCCGCCAGGCGCTGCGCGTCGCCCGGGCGGCCGACTCGAGCCAGTCTGACGGATGCTGCAGGGCGAAGTCGGAGGGCAGCTTCTCGCCCGTGCCCGGCAGCTTGGCGGTAATCTGGCCGCGAGAGAAACGCGCGTTCGAGGAAGCGCGCTCGCTGCCGTCCAGCCCGACCAAGAGAGCCCGGACGGACTCCGTCCCGAAGTCGAGCCCTAAAACTACCGCGTCCTTGTCCGGCACTTCCTACCTACCCCGTGACTAAGTGCAATCCACTCATCGTAGCTTGACGCTGCGGTTACCGGCTAGGCTCCGCGCTAGGATCTTTCCGGCCGCCCGACCGGCCGTGTGGCTAAGCCTTGGTCCAATTGGGACTTTACGATACCCGCGCCGTTCTCCGCAACCCGTCCCTCCCCGCGGATGAGCGCCGGTCCGTCGCGGGCGCTACAATGGTGGCCGTGAGGCTGGCCGCGGCAGTCGCGCTGTTGCTTCCGGTCTCGCCGGCCCTCGCGCAGGAAGAGGACGGGTCCTGGGGCGCGTTCGCCGAGCGGCCCGCCGAGTACGGCGAGTTGGTGGATGAGGACGAGCAGTTCGCTCCGCGACGGCAGGAGTACGCCTTCAACCCCGTGCAGGCCCGTAACGAGCTCAAGGTCGGCAACTACTACGCGAAGAAGGGCAGCCACCGCGCCGCCGCCGGGCGCTACGAGGAGGCCACGCGCTGGGACTCTAACTTCGCCGAGGCCTACTGGCGGCTCGGCATGGCCCAGGAGAGGCTCGGCAAGCCTCGCGAGGCGATCGACGCCTATTCGCGGTACCTAGGCATCGAGGCCCTCGGGAAGAGGGCGCGGTCGGTCCGCAAGCGGCTCGAGCGGCTGCAGGTATCAGCGGGCCAGCTGCCGCTCGCGACCTCGGGCACGGAGCCCCAGATCAGGAATCGATGACGGCCCGCCGGCTGCTCTCGCGCAGCCTGTTGCACTATCGCTCGGTCAATGTGGCCGTGGCGCTCGGCGTCGCGATCGGCGCGGCCATTCTGACCGGCGCCCTGATGGTCGGCACGTCCGTGCGCGGCAGCCTGCGCGGTCTCACCTTGGACCGGCTCGGGGCGATCGATTTCGCCGTAGCGGGCGACCGCTACTTCCGCGAGTCTGCCGTCGAGCGCTTCGACGGTCCCGTGCGCGCCGCCGCGGGCCTCGTTGTACTCGCCAGCGCCGAGCACGCCGATTCGGGCGCGCGCTCGTCCAAGGTCGGCGTTCACGCAGTCGACCGGACGTTCTGGGGCTTCCATGACGCCGAGCCTCCCGGCATCGGGCCCCGCGAGATCGCGATCAACCGCCGTCTGGCCGACGAGATCGGGGCGGTCGAGGGGGACAGCGTGCTCCTGCGGATCCGGACGGACGCCTTGGTGCCGGCGGAGTCGGTCATGGGCCGCAAGAGCGACAGCGTGCGACTGCTGCGGCTGCGGGTCGCAAGCGTTCTAGGCGACCGGGGCGCCGCGCGCTTCGGCCTCTCTCCCCGGCAGCAGCGCCCGCTCAACGCCTTCGTGCAGCGGGAGGCGCTGCAGCGCGCCCTCGAGCAGGCGGGCAAGGCGAACGCGCTGTTCGTCGCGGGAGGCACGCTGGAGTCGGTGTCGGCAGCCTGGCGATCCGCGTTCGGGGCGGAGGACGCCGCCCTCGCGTTGCGGACGCTTTCCGGAGGCCGGGGATTCCTCGTCGAGTCCGAGCGCGTCGTTCTCGACGTGCCGGCCGCCGAGGCCGTTCGGGCGGCGGCTGCCCGGGCCGGAATGGCGTCGAGCGAGATTCTGACGTACCTGGCGAATTCGATCGAGGCGAATGGCCGCGCGGTGCCTTACTCCATCGTTACGGCGCTCGAGGCATGGCCGTCCGGGCTGCGCCCGGCTCGCGGCCAGCCCGCCGCCGGCCCGGAGCGGGGCGAGATCGTGCTGAACGAATGGACGGCGAGGGATCTCGGGGCTCGGGCCGGGCAGGAAGTCAGGCTGTCCTACTACGTCGTCGGTCCTGGTTCCACGCTCGAGACGGCCGAGCACTCATTCCGGCTGGCGGGAATCGCGCGCATGGAGGGTGCCGCGACGGACCGGGACTATGCGCCGGCCTTCAAGGGCATGACGGACCGGACGCGCATTTCGGACTGGGATCCGCCGTTCCCGATGGACCTGCGTCTCATCCGCCCGAGAGACGAGGACTACTGGAATCGCTACCGGGCCGCGCCCAAGGCCTTCGTGGGCTTGCCCGAGGCGAAGGATCTTTGGACCAGCCGCTTCGGTCAGCTCACCTCGATCCGGCTCGGGCCGCCGCCCGGCGATCCGGGCGAGCAGGCGCTCGCGGCGTTCCGCAAGGCCTTGGACGAGCTCTTGGATCCGCAGGCGTTCGGACTCGCTGTCCAGCCCGTCAAGCAGGCCGGGCTGGACGCTGCGGCCGGCGCTACGGACTTCTCGGGGCTCTTCGTCGGTTTCAGTCTGTTCCTGATCGCCTCGGCGGCCATCCTGGTCGCGCTGCTTTTCCGCTTGGGGGTCGAGCGCCGCTCCCGCGAGATCGGCGCGCTTCTTGCCGCCGGGCTCGCGCCGGGGGCGGTGCGACGGCTGCTTCTGGCGGAGGGGGTTCTGCTGGCTTCCGCCGGCTGCTTGGTCGGGATCCCGGGAGGCTTCCTCTACGCGAAGCTCATGATCCTCGGCCTCAACACGTGGTGGAGCGGGGCGGTCGGAGGCTCCTTTCTGGAGCTCCACTTCAGCTGGCTCGACGCTGTCGCCGGCGCCGCGGCCGCGCAGGTCCTGATGCTGGCTTCCATCTGGCTGTCCGTCCGGCGCCTGGCGGCGCTGTCGCCGCGCGCGCTGCTGGCGGGGAAGGTTGAGGAAGCGGCCGGCTCGCCCGGCCAGCTCCGCAGGGCCCGTCGCTTGCGGCGCCTCTCGGCCGCGGGGGCCGCGCTGGCGGCCGCGCTTCTCGCGGGCTCTCTGGGAGGCGGTCCGGCGGCCCGCCTCGCTGCGTTCTTCGGTGCAGGGAGCCTGGCGCTGGCCGCGTCGCTCGTCCTGTTCCGCGCCTCGCTGCTGGCCCCCCGGCGCGGCGGCGGCGCGGTCGCGGGAATCGCGCAGCTGGGCATTCGCAACGGCGCTCGCAACCCCACGCGCAGCGTCCTGTCGACGGCGCTGGTCGCTTGCGCCTCCTTCATGATCGTGACGGTCGCCATGAACCGGCACGACGTCGGCGCGGAGGAACCGCGGTTCGACTCCGGCGACGGGGGCTACCGCCTGGTTGCCGAGGCCACGGCGCCGCTCTTCCGGGACAGGATCGACGAGGTGGCGGGCGGGCTGCCCGCGATCGCGGGGATCGTCCCGCTGCGGGTCCGGGCGGGCGAGGACGCCAGCTGCCTGAACCTCTACCAGCCCAAGGAACCGACCCTGGCGGGGGTCCCGCCCGGCATGATCCGGCGGGGCGGCTTCGCCTTCCAGCGGACGCTCGCGGAGACCGACGCCGAGCGGAACAACCCCTGGCTTCTGCTCGAAAAGGACTTCGCCGGCGCGATCCCGGTGTTCGGGGACGCCAACTCGGCGACGTGGATCCTGCACTTGGGCGTCGGCGACGAGCTGACCGTGCGGGGCGGCGACGGCGGCGCCCGCCGCCTCGTTCTCGCCGGCATTCTCTCGAGGAGCATCTTTCAGTCCGAACTCCTGCTCTCCGAGGGGAGGTTTCTGGAACTCTACCCAGATCACAGCGGGTACCAAGCCCTGCTGGTCGATACAGACGCCAACGAAACGGCGGTTTCCTTGGAGGAAGCCTTCGCCGACGAGGGCCTTGACGCCGTCCGCACGTCGGAGCGGCTGGCGGGATTCCTAGTCGTGGAGAATACCTATCTCAGCACCTTCCGTACTCTCGGCGGGCTGGGCCTGCTGCTGGGCACATTAGGCCTGGCCGTGGCAATGGTGCGGAGCGTGCTGGAGCGCCGCGGCGAGCTGGCGCTGCTCGAGGCCTTGGGCTTCGCCAAGGGACCGATCGCGCGACTGATTGTCGCCGAGAACGCGTTCCTGCTCCTGTTCGGCGTGGGAGCGGGCGCGCTGGCAGCGCTCATCGCGGTCGCGCCCCACCTGGCGAGCGGCGCCGCGGACCCGCCTTGGCTGCCTCTCGTGCTCACGCTGGGCGCGATCACGGGTGCGGGCTTGCTCGCCGGTGCCGCGGCCGCGGCGCTCTCGCTGCGGGCTCCGCTGCTGCCGGGTCTCCGGCGGGACTGAAATCCTGCGCTCGCCCGACCCGCCTACAGCTCGCGCGCCGTCTCGACTGCCTTGAGCAGGGCGCCGGCCTTGTTCATGGTCTCGTCCCACTCCCGTTCGGGAACGGAGTCCGCTACGATGCCGGCCCCGACCTGCAGGTAGGCGCGCTCGCCGCGGATGAACATCGTGCGGATCGCGATGGCGGACGTGAGCGCGCCCGAGAAGTCCAGGTACATCACGCTGCCCGAATAGACGCCGCGCTTGGTGGGCTCGAGCTCCGCGATGATTTCCATCGCGCGCACCTTCGGCGCGCCGGACACCGTCCCCGCCGGGAAGCACGCCATGAGCGCGTCGAAGGCATCCAGCCCGTCCCGCAGCGTGCCGAGCACGCTCGAGGCGATATGCATCACATGGGAGTAGTTCTCGATGATCTTGAATTCCGGGACTCGAATCGAGCCGTATTCCGCCACCCGTCCCACATCGTTGCGGCCGAGGTCGACCAGCATGACGTGCTCGGCGAGTTCCTTCTGGTCCGAGAGGAGGTCTTCCGCCAGAGCGCGGTCCGCCTCAGGGCTGGAGCCGCGTCGGCGCGTGCCGGCGATCGGGCGGTACTCGATGTCCCGGCCGTCAACCTTGACCAGCATCTCGGGGGAGCTCCCGACCACCGCGGTCTCCCCCATTTGCAGGTAGAAGAGATACGGGGAGGGGTTGACTGTGCGCAGCGCCCTGTAGATCTGGAACGGATGCACGCCCGCCCGCATCTCGAGGCGCTGCGAGAGCACGACTTGGAAAATGTCGCCGGCCAGGATGTACTCGCGCGCCTTCTCGACAGCGGCGCAGTACGCTTCCCGGCCGATGTTCGAGCGCAGTTCGAGGGGGCCGGTGCAGGACGCTCGCCGCGGCAGGGAGACCGGCTTGGACAGGCAGGCTTCCAATGCCTCGACCTCGCCGCAGGCGCGCCGGTAGGCCTCGTCCGGATCCTGTCCGTCGTCAAGGCGGGCGTTCGCGATGGCGTAGACCTGGTGCCTGACGTGATCAAACACGAGCACCGAGGTGAAGAACATGAATACCGCGTCGGGGGCCCCCACATCGTCCTCGCGAAACGGGGGCACGCGGGGCTCGATCCGCCGGACGAGGTCGTAGGCCGCATAACCCACTGCGCCGGCGCTGAACGGGGGCAGCCCGTCCGTGCCCGCCGGCCGGAACCTCTGCGTCAGTTCCTTCAGGATGGCGAAGAAGTCACCGCGCCGACGGCTGACCGCATCCCCTTGGCGGACCTCTACGTCGTCCCCCCAGGCCGTGACGGTCATGTAGGGCGCCGCGCCGACGTAGGTGTAGCGCCCGATGCGCTCGCCACCCTCCACGCTCTCCAGCAGGAACGCGTAGTCGCGACCCTCGGCGAGCTTCAGATAGGCGGAGACGGGTGTCTCGAGGTCCGCCGCGAGGACCTTCCACACCGGCACCAGATTCCCGCCGCCGACCAGTGCCCGAAACGCTTGGAGATCGGGATTCGCCATGCCGGGAGCCTGCGCCCGCCTCCTTCACTGTACGGCAACCGTTCCCGGGTCCTCGGGGCGGCGCGATTGGGGGGATCGAGGGGCTGGCCGCGACCCTGCGATTCCCGGCGCCGCCCGCCCGCGACTAATCTCCGCGGGCGAGGACAGCCTCGCGCATGACCCCGCGTGGAGCGTCCAGGCCCGTCCAGATCCGGAACTGGGCGGCGGCCTGCTCCACGAACATCTCGATGCCGCTGATTACGGTCTTGCCTTCGTCCGCCGCGTGCCGGAGCAGGGCGGTCTCCAGCGGGTTGTACACCAAGTCGAAGACCACGTCGGCGGGGATGCGGCCGGGAAAGAGGCAGTCGTCGGAGTTGGGCAGCATGCCGACCGAGGTGGCTTGGACGAGCGCGTCGAAATAGCGCCCGTCCAGATCCTCGAGGCGGACCGCCTCCACGCCGTGCCGCAGCGCCAGGCGCGAGACTCGCTCGGGATTCCGGCCGGTTACCGCGATCCGCGAACCGCGCCGGTGGAGCGCTACGAGCGCGGCCCTGGCCGCGCCCCCGTTGCCGACTACCAGCACTCGGGAGCGGTCGAGCCGGACTCGCTTGCTCAGGGGAGCCGCGACGCCGGCCGCGTCCGTGTTGGTCCCGCAGACCCGACCCTCGTCCCAGTAGATCGTGTTGACGGCGCCGATGCCCCTGGATTCGGCGTCCACCTTGTCGAGGTGCGGCATCACGGCCTGCTTGTGGGGGATCGTGACGCTGGCTCCGGACAGGGGCAGTTCGCGCAACGTCCGGAAGAAGTCCTCCACGTGCCCGGGCTCGACGAGCAGCGGGAGGTAAATCCCGTCGAAGCCCGCGGCCTGGAACGCCCGGTTGTGGATTAGCGGGGACTTCGAGTGGCCGACGGGCTTGGCGACGACCGCGTACACCTTGGTCGCGGTCGTGCGGTCCTGCATCCGGTAGAGGTCCCGAGCCGCTGACGTCGCGATCTGGCCGGGCGCTGTCGGCTCGACCCGACCGCCATCGGCATCCGGCGCGGCGTAGGTGAAGAGCCCGCCGTGCTGCGGCGCGAGCAGGCGCGCGGGAGCTCCGGTCTCGCCCATGCCCGCCACGACGACGTTGGGCAGGTCGCGACACAGGCCGAGGAGTCTCAGGTTGTCGCTCGGCCGGACGACTCTCGTGGCGACCTTGAGGATGTCTGCGTCGGTGGACCGCAGCCGGCGCACCACGGGGAGCAAGTCCGGAGTCCGCTTGAAGTCGTGGTACGAGGCGAGAGTCGTGACCTGCTTCGGAAACTCTTCCAAGGCGCGGGGCGCTGCCTCGAGGCTCTCGATCTCCAGGTCGACTATGGCGGCTCCCGCCCGGACCGCCGCCTGCAGCACCTCCACCTGTTGCTCGACGGTCCCGGCGAAGCGCCCTCCGTTGCCCCGCCTGCGACAGGTTGCGAGAAACGCGGTGCCGGGATGTCTGCCCAGGACCTCGCGAATGACTCCCGAGCCGGAGCAGGGATCGGCCAGCAGGTCGGTCCGCAGCTCGAGCAGCGCACCGCCTTGTTCGCACGTCGCGATGGCGATTTCGGCCGCGACGGAGGCGTCGGCGTGGCCGACGCAGGTGCAAATCTTGGGCAATCGAGCGGGGATAGCCATCGGGCGCGTGACTTTCCCAGTAGGCTATCACAGCCGTTCGGAACTGGATTCCATCGCGTGCCCGCCTGCCCGCTTCCGACCAAATGCAAGTTTAGCTTGAATAGGAGCCTCGCTGTTACGCCATGCAATCTAGATTCAACTGAGGATAACTGAGGATATGGTCTGCCATTACGTCGCTTTGAATGATTCATGCTCCATTGCGAACGCCCTCGCCGGTCTCTCTCGCGTTGTCGGCGGGATTTCGGTCGGTGCGACGCCGGCTTCGGGAGCCGGATCGGAGGATGCGAGACTGGATGTAGGCAGGCCGGATCTGCTTGAGGGATTCGGCTGATCAATGATGGCCGGGATAGTCTCCGAACGCGTTCGAGCCCTCCCGGCGGAGATCTCCTGGCATGGCACGTTCGGGTCAACTGCTGGATCTCGTTCGCGCAGGTGCGCGCGGTGACCGAGCGGGGTTTCGCAAGTCATTGGAAGCCCTTGTCGCCGACGAACGCGCCAAGCAGCACCATGTGCTGGCGGACCGACTCGCGGCGCATCGTCAACCGACCAGCGCTCGCCAGGCGGACCGTGCGGCGCCAGCCAATCGGCGCGACGTACCGGACGTCGACCTGTACAGCGAGACGTCGCCGGAACGGCGGCTGCACGAACTCGTGCTCCCTGACGCGGTGGCGCGGGCCGCCAGGGAACTGATTGAGGAGTATCGGCGCGCTGACCTGCTGCGGGCACACGGTCTGGAGCCGAGGCACCGCGTCCTGCTCACCGGCCCTCCCGGCAACGGCAAGACTGCGCTGGCGGAAGCGCTCGCGACGGAGCTGGCTGTCCCGCTGCTGACCGTCCGCAATGAATCCGTGCTCGCCAGTCATCCCGGAGAGACCGCAGTGCGTTGCTCGCAACTGTTCGATCAGGTCCGCACCCGTCAATGCGTGTTGTTGTTCGACGAGTTCGACCTAGTCGGCAAGGAGCGCGGTGACCTCCGCGAAACGGGCGAGATAAAAAGGGTTGTCGGATCTCTCCTCCTGCAGATCGATGCCGTGCCGAGTCATGTCGTCGCGGTTGCGGCGACGAACCAACCGGAGCTGCTCGATCGAGCGGTCTGGCGTCGGTTCCAGGTGCGGTGGACGCTGCCACCTCCGACGGTGGCGCTTGCAGCTGAGAGGTTTCGACTCTTGGAACAGCGACTCGAGTCAAGACTGGGCCACTCGCTGACGGCGCTGGCCGAGCGTCTACACGGCGTGAGCTATTCCGACTTGGAGCACTTCGGTCTCTAAGTGCATCGGCAGTACGTGCTGCGCCTCCCGGACGGCGACATACGGTCCATCGTCGCCGAGCGCTTGCAGCAGTGGCGGGAGCGGGTACCGGCTCCGGACTGGAATGCGGATCGGGCGGATGACCGCGCTGCCTCACCGTCCGCTCCGGTTCCCGCCGAGAACCGGCGAGCCGCTTCCGTGCAGAATAATAAATGGAGGGACACCTCGCCTTCCCGCCTGGTAGGGACTGAGGGAGCTGCTGACTCCCCGATGCAAAGCCCTGCAACCGGCACTCGGGTCGCGAGAAACGGTGCCTGCACGAGTCGTCCGCCGCACCGGCAATCGTTGGAATGATGGAACACTTAGCGGGTGACGCAGAGGGAGTTCCGGGCATGGGCCGCTTCCGTCCTCGAGGGCTCCGCTCCGTAACCTGTCTTCGCGCGGGCGTTCCTGACCTCGCGCCTAGCGGCCTTGCGGAGCCGCTTGATGCCCGCCTGCAGACAGGTCAGTGCACTTACCGCCTTCCGTGTTGCTGCCGTTCGGCGATCCTCTGGACTGCAAGCCAACGCGTCCCGTGCATATGCGAGCGAACGCCCGGACTCCATGAACGTCCTGATCGTTGATAACCGGGGCTCTTTCACGTTCAATCTGAGCCAGGTCGTTGCCTCGGTCACCACTTCCCAGCCGATCGTCGTGCCGAACAACTGCACGGGATGGAGGGACATAGTCGGTCGGCACAAGGTCCAAGCGGTTCTGATCTCGCCGGGCCCGGGAACTCCGGCAAGGCGGTCCGATTTCGGCACCTGCTTGGATTTGATCCTCGAATCGGACGTTCCGCTGCTCGGTGTATGCCTGGGCCACCAAGGGCTCGGCCATGCTTACGGGGCGAGAGTGCAGCGAGCGCCGGTGCCGATGCACGGGCGCAGCTCGCGGGTCACTCACTACGGGGGTGCCTTGTTCGACGGAATCCCGCAGTCGTTTGACGCGGTGAGGTACCACTCGCTCTGCTTGGACAGCGACTCGATTCCGGGCTGTCTCGAAGTGACGGCCTCGACTGCGGACGGAATCCCGATGGCGGTGAGTCACAGGCATCGGCCGCAGTTTGGGGTCCAGTTCCACCCGGAGTCCGTGTCGGCGGAGTACGGCGAGCGGCTGATCCGCAACTTCCTTCGCCTTGCATCCGGCGGGCTGGCGCCCCGTCCCCGTGATCGGGCCGCGGCCGGGCCTGCTGCTGTAGCAAGGCCTGCCTTTCGCAAGGGCCGGAAGTGCCGAATCGCCTCGCGCCTCTTGGAGCGCTGGATTCCCCCGCAGCGAGCCTTCGAGCTCTTGTATCGCCAGTCGGCGAACAGTTTTTGGCTCGACAGCTCCGCCTTCGTGCCGGGTGTCTCGAGGTTCAGCGTGATGGGCGACGACTCCGGCCCGAGGAGCGAAGTGCTCCGCTACAGGTGCTCAGACCGCACGCTAGCGGTCGGTCGAGGCTCGCTCTTTCGGACGCGACCGGTCGAATCGCTGGTCTCGGAGCTCCGTGCGCGCCTCGCGCGGCCGATGCGTCTTGACGAGGCGCTGCCGTTCGACTGCCAGACCGGCCTAGTGGGGTTTTTCGGCTACGAAATGCGCAACGAGCTCGGCTCGCCCGCGAGCAGGGCATCGCGCCTGCCGGACGCCGCCTTCATAGACGCCGACCGCTGCGTGGTCTTCGACCACGAAGAGCGCCAGGTGCTGCTTGTCGCCAGCGCCGAGAGGCCCGAGGAGGAGGTTGCGCCGTGGTTCGACTGGATCGCGCAACGGCTGAGCGACCCGGTCGAGGCCCCATGCCGGGCCCGGCCCGGCGCAGAACGATTGATAGTGCGGCTGGCCGACGGTCCGAGCGCGTACCGGTGCAAGATCCGCGATTGTCTAGACCACCTGGCGGCAGGCGACTCGTATCAAATCTGCCTGACCAGCGAATTCTCGGCCGACTTCGAGCTCGCGCCGTACGATGCCTACCTCCGACTGCGTGATCTCAACCCGGCTCCGCACGCCGCCTATCTGCGATTCGGCGATTTCGCGGTGCTCAGCTCCTCGCCGGAGCGCTTCCTGCGGGTGTCGCGCGACCGGATCGTGTCCGCGAAGCCGATCAAGGGCACCTGCGCCCGCGGCGCGGACAGCGCCAGTGACGCGAGCTTGGCCGCATGGCTCCGGTCCGACGAGAAGTCGCGCTCGGAGAACCTGATGATCGCGGACCTCCTGAGGAACGACATCGGGCGTGTCGCAGCGGTCGGGTCGGTCCGGGTCCCGAAGCTGATCGATGTCGAGTCGTACAGCACTGTCCACCACCTCGTGAGCACCGTGACGGGCAGGCTCCGGCCGGATCGGGACTGCCTCGACCTGCTGGAGTCCGCGTTTCCGGGCGGATCGATGACGGGCGCACCGAAGCAGCGCACGCTGGCGATCATCGACCGCTTGGAGCGCCGCGCCCGGGGACCGTATTCCGGAGCCCTCGGCTTCCTGTCGTACGGCGACCGGATGGACCTGAGCATCGTGATCCGGGCTATTGTCACGGACCGCTCGCGCGCGACCATCGGCGCTGGTGGCGGAATCGTAGCTCTGTCGGACCCGCGCGCCGAGTTTGACGAGATGGTCCTCAAGGCCAGAGCCCCGCTGAGGTCGCTGGCGGCGGCCTGCACCGGGGACCCGGACCGATGGGAACTTCGCTACGCGACGCCGTGAGGCGGACCGCCCACGCCCCAAGACGCACGCCTGCGGATCGGGACTGGCAGGCCAAGCGGTCGCTTCCCCCGTCGGAGGTGGCCGCGCAACTTCGCGCGTTGGGTGTCCGGGACGGGGAGACGCTCCTGTTTCACGCCTCGTACCGCGCGATCCGGCCGGCCGCGGGAGGGCCTGCCGGCCTGATCGCCGGCCTGCTCCAGGCGCTTGGTCCGGACGGCACGCTGGTGATGCCGTCGTACACCGGCAACGACGACGCCCCGTTTTATACCGGCGTCACCCCGGCCAACCCGGATCTAGGAGCTGTCGCCGACACGTTCTGGCGCTTGCCGTGCGTTGAGCGCAGCGACCACCCCTTTGCCTTCGCCGCGGCGGGGCCGAAGGCAGCGGCCGTCACGGCGGATCCGATCTGCTTTCCCCCTCACGGCATGAAGAGCCCCGTCGGTCGGGTCCTGGAGTTGCAAGGCAAGCTGCTGCTCGCGGGCGTCGGGCACGAATCGAACACCACGATCCACCTGGCCGAGATCCTGGCCGGCGTGCCGTACCGCATGGCAAGGCACTGCACCGTGATCTCGAGAGGCGTCGCGCTTCGTGTCGACTACGAGGAGAACGACCACTGCTGCAGCCGGTTCAGTCTCGCGGGCGACTGGTTGCGGACGGATGGTCGGCAGGCCGAGGGGAGGGTCGGATACGCGCCCGCGTGACTCGCAGCTTCTCGGGACATCGTCGACGCGGTCCGGCGGGAGCTGGAGCGGGATGCGACCGTCTTCCTGCACGAGCGCGGTTCGGGATGCTTGGAATGCGACGACGCTTGGCGCAGCTTCCGGTGAGAGTCGCCCCCTCGGCTCGCTTCTCTCGGGTTCTGACTGCGGCGACGCCGGAACGCGCGGTGCGTGCCTCGGTCGGGCCGCGGGCGGGACAGCGATAGGTATGATAGGCCGGCAGGTTGCAGAAGGGACCTCCATGGCAAGATTTCGCATCGCCCAGCTGGACGAGGTCCCGCCCGTCGCCTGCCCTTGCGGGCAGGCGCGGCGAGCATTCGCGGGGCCGGGCAACGATGTCGCGACAGTGCATCTGACCGATATCAGCGCCGACTCGCAGACGCACTACCACAAGGGCATGACGGAGATTTACGTCGTGCTGGAGGGCGAGGGCAGCATCGAGCTCGACGGACGCACCTACCCTCTGCGGCCGCTGACGTCGGTGATGATCCGGCCCGGCTGCAGGCACCGCGCTAGCGGGAACCTGCGGATTCTCAACATCCCGATTCCGGCGTTCGATCCTCTGGACGAGCACTTCGACTGAGTGTCGCGTCGCTTTTCGCCTGCGACGCATCGACATCGAGCCGTTGAGGGATGCGTCCTAGCCCGGATAATTCATGAGTAGCCCGGAGGGCCATAGTCCGGTCCCTCCGCCCGGGCCGTGAGGGCCTCCGGTCCAGCGCGATCCTCGCTCCCACGAGTGCCCTGCGATCCCCGGCGGCAACCCCGGCCCGGTTCGGGTGAGATCCAAGTCAATTGACTGCAACTGTTTTCAGCCGGTAGGTGCTATTGAATCCATGGTCGCAGCCGCAGGCTCCCAAGGCCTTCCGTCCCGCAATCCGCGCCGTCGCCCCGTCGCCGTCCGCTTCGATCACGAGCGCAGCAGCTCCGACGGCGGCGCTGTCCCGGTCGTGATCGCCGACCGCGCTCTCGGCCTCACCGCGGCGTTCGCCGACTGCCTGCGCGACCGGCGCCAGCCCTCCGAGGTGCTCCACTCCCTCGCCGACATGCTCGGCCAGCGCATCTACGGCCTCGCCTGCGGCTGCGAGGACTGCAACGACGCCGGGCGCCTCGGCGGCGACCCCGTGTTCAAGCTGCCGCTCGGGCGCGACCCCTGGCAGGGTCGCGACCTGCCGTCCCGGCCCACCCTGTCGCGCTTCGAGAACGCCGGCACCGCGGACGCGCCGAGCGCGCTGTCCGCGGTACCGGCCCGCTGCGTCGTGCGGCGCCGGCACGAGCGGCGCCCCGAGACGAGGATCGTCGAGCTGGACTTCGACCCGACCTGCGAGCCGACGCACGGGGGCCGGCAGCTGGCGCTGTGCAACGGCTTCTACGACACGCATTGCTACTTGCCTTGCTACTTGCCGCTGGTGGGCGCGGTGCGCTTCGACGACGAGCGCGAGCGGCATCTCGTGGCGGCGCTGCTGCGCTCGGGCACGGCGGCGGCCGCGGAGGGCTTGCTGCCGCTGCTGGACCGCTTGCTGCCGCTGCTGCGGGAATTCTTCCCGCGGGCGACGCTGCGCCTGCGCCTGGACGCGGGCTTCCAAGGGGACGAGCTGCTGGCCTATGGCGAGCGCGAGGGCCTGGAGTACGTGGCGTGCCTGCAGAAGAACGCGGTGCCGGAGCGGCGCGCGGCCCCGTTGCGGGCGGCCGTCGAGGCCCGGCGCGCGCCCGGCGGCATCCCGGGCACGGACCCCGGCGGGGAAGGGGCGGCCCCGGGGGACCCGCCTGGAGCAGTTGCGGGCGAAGTACGCGCGGCTGGGAGCCGGCACGCAGGGGGGCCGGCCGGGCCCGCTGTACGGGCAGTTCGTCTACCGGGCGGGCCGCCGGTCGCGGGCGCGGCGGGTGATCGTCAAGGCGGACGTGAGCGAGTTTCCCGGGCGCGCCCCGCAGTGGCACCCGCGCTACGCGGTGACCAACGCGGGCGGCAGCCCGCAGCGCCTCTACGAGCGGATCCACTGCCTGCGGGGAGACGTGGAGAACCGCATCAAGGAGCTCAAGCAAGGGATGCGGATGGACCGCGCCAGCTGCACGAGCTTCGCGGCGAACCGGTTCCGCGTGCCGCTCGCGGCGGCGGCCTGCGTGATCATGCAGGAACTGCGCTGGCAGGCACGGGACACGCCGCTGCGGAAGCGCCGGGTGGACGGGTTGCGCCTCGGCCTGCCGAAGCCGGGGGCGCGGGTCGCGGTCACGGCGAAGCGGATCGTGCTGCGAGTGCCGCGGACGGCACCGTTCCGGGACGCCTGGGTGGTGGTGGCGCGGGGCTTGGGGCCGCGCCGATATGACCCCGGGCCGGGTCACTCGGGAGAGTGCGTCGGCAGGCGCGGGGCGCCGCCGGGGGAAACCGTGCCTGTCTCCCGGGCGGACGCCGCCGCCGAGGTGCCCGAGGCCCGCACGCCGCTCGCGAGACGTCCCGCAAGCCCCGCCCGCAGGCGATTCGGAAGCAGATTCGGCGGCCATCGAGGGCCCGGAAACCGGATCCATGAGCCTGCGCCGCATCCATGAATAATGCGGGCTAGGCGAGGCTGACGCTGCCGGGAGCGCGCGACCCAGCCAAGTCGGCAGCGGATCCGCCCGCCAAGGCGCACTCGCCTGCGCCGCCTCAGAGCGTGGCCAGCTTGGAGAGGAGCTCGTCTTCGCTTCGGCAGACGTAGGCCCGGTCCAGGGCTCGGGCGAAGGTCTCGCCCGACTCGAACGGCCGGCTCAGGGAAGCCACGGCCTCGGCGACGGGTTCCCCGAACCGGTTTCGGACCACGCGCTGGAACGTGTCCCTCAGCGCCTCCTCGCGGCCCTCCGTCTCCGCCTGCTCGATCCAAGTCATAGAGTTTCCCAGCACCTTCGCCACCTCCACTAGGCCGTCTCCGGCCTTCAGCTTCACTTCGGGGAACTGCGGCCGAATCAGCACGATGTCGAGCCAGGTCACGAAGGCCCGCCGCAGCGCGGCGTTCGCGTCCCCCCGCAGCCACTCCTGCAGCCGCAGCACCTCTTCCGACGCCGCCGGCGCCGACGCCGCCCGCCCGCAGCGAATCATCGCGTCCACCAAGTTGCGCTGCTCCAGGCCCAGTAGCTCGCAGCGTCGCTCGTCGATCAGAATGTAGCGGAACCCCGGCACGAAGCCCGCCAGGGCCGCCGGCTCGGCTAGCACCAGCGGGCGCACGCTGTCCGCGGCCGTCCACCTGTCCCGGCCGCAGTACAGCACCACCGGCACCAGGATGGGCAGCGGGGGGAACCCCTGCCGCTGGCACAGCGACTCGTACAGCAGGCCCACGTAGGTCATCAGGCGCACCGCCATGTAGTCCTGCACGCTCGACTGGAACTCCAGCAGCACGAGGACGTACACCGGCCGCCCGCCCTTCGTTTGCACCTTCCACAGCAGGTCCCCGTAGCGCTTGACGGCCTCCGCGCCGAGGTAGGAGGGGCTCGCGGGCTCCAAGGTCGTGTAGTCGATCTCGTCGAGATCGAGTTCCCTGGCGTAGCCGCGCACCAGGTCGACCACCATCCGCGCCGTGGAGAAGAGGACCTTGTAGGCCCCGTCGTAGTCCACGCGCCGGGGTGCGGCCTCCTTCTCGGCCGTGACCCGCGCCTCGCCCCCGGCCCTTAGGCTGACTCTTCATCTGCCCGTATTGTACGGCCCGCGGCGCGGGGCGCTCGAGGCATGCGTGTCGTCGGATCGAAGGGTTGCGTGCCGGCGCGAGGCATGGAGGCTGCGCCGATATTACGCCGGGTCGGTCGGGATCGTGGGGATGCAGTCGGGCCGCACGGCCTGCGCTTCGCTTCGGTCCACGTGAGCAAGCGCCAGAGCGAGATCGTCGCCTACGCCCGCGGGACCGGGCCCGTCTGGATCCCGCTCGATGCCGGCGCCGCCAGGGTGCGTGTCGACGCGGCGAAGGGACTGGACTACCTCCCGGCCTCCGGCGAGGTCCGCGTGGAAGGCGAGAGAGTCGAAGTCGCCCTGCGGCTGCGGCGCTGGAATCGGCTTCGCGAGCAAGGGTGGCGGGCCGCCGACGCGCACCTCCACTACGACCGCGTCGATGCAGCCGGCGACCGCGACTGGCTGGCGATGATGGACGGGGGCGACATCGCCCACGCCCAGTTCATGGTGCTCAAGGGCGGCATGGTCCCCGGGGTGTGGGCGCGTCAGTTCGCCTACGGCCCGGCCGGCGAGACGTCCGGCGACGGCCGCACGATCGTGGCCGGAGAGGAGTACCGCGACCAACTGCAGGGGCACTTGCTCCTCTTCGGGCTGCGCGAAGTGATCCAGCCCATCATGGCTGGCGTCCGGGATGCGCCCCGCAACTACCCCCTCTTCCCGGGCGTGCTCGACCGGGCCCGCGAATTGGGCGCGCTGGCCGGGGTTGCTCACGGCGGTACGCTCGGACGCAGTCCGACGGTCTTTCTCGACGCGCTGCTCGGCAAACTCGAATTCATCGAAATCGCGAACTGGGTCACCGGCTTATGGCCTCTGCCGAATTGGTACCGCCTGCTGAACTGCGGCTACGTCCTGGCGCCGACAGCGGGGAGCGACCTCCCCAACAACCCGTGGCGGGAGCCTTGGCAGCCCTTCCTAGGTGGTGGGATGCGAATGTACGCCAGGACCGGCGGCCGGATTGGGTCGGCCGCTTGGAACGCCGCCGTCAAGCGGGGCGAGACCTTCGTCACGAACGGTCCGAGCATCGACTTCGAGGTCGACAGCGCCGGTCCAGGAGGTCTCGTGTGCCTGCCGGAGGCAGGCGGCGAGGTCAAGGTGAGGATCCGGATGCGGAGCCCTCGCGAGCTGCAGGTCGTCGAACTCGTGCAAGCCGGCAGGGTCGCGGTTTCGTCGGACGTGATTGAACGCGACGGCGACGTGTTCTCGGTCGCTCTCGAGACTAGGCTGCCGGTCCATCGAAGCACGTGGCTGGCGGTCCGGGGGCATGGCCGCGAGGGCGTCGTCCCCGGGGGTGCCGAGGTCGCGCATACGGCGGCCGTCCGGGTCCTGGTCGGAACCGACCCGATCCGGTCGTCCGCCGACGCCGAAGCGCTGCTCGAGAGCTTGGCCCGGCAGAAGGACTTCTACGTCGAGAACGGGAGTTACGCATCCGAGGACCATCGCCGACAGATGGCGTCGCTGTTCGACCTCGCCGCCGACGAGTTGCGCGGCAGGCTAGCGGGTCGGACGCTCGCGGATCCGAGCGCTTGCGCGACGCAGTGACGAGAGGCCGCGCCAACCAGTCCGAGAATGCGGTCCCTTGCCGGGCGGGCGCCCCTATCTCCTGCCACCGGGCGCGTGCTGCGAAGGGCGGTTGCAGAGCGCTTCAAGGGCAACGCAAGGCAGCCATGCCGGATACGCCCTGCCGGACGGACCAACGGCAGAACTCTGGCTGCTCGGCGCGACTGCAGGGGCGCAGACTTCTGCGGACTGCGGTACCTCCGCAGGCGGCTCTTCGGAGAGCGTCAGGAGTCGTCGTGCAAGGCTCCGACCGCCGCTTGGCAGCGGAACGTCGCCGCCGAATGATGAAGTTGCGACCGTCGGAGGCACCAATCAAGGGCACGGGCACAGCCGGACGTCGGGCTCCGCTGGCATCGAAGGGGCGCTGGGGTGGTTGCGCTGGCTTGACACCAAGGTGCCGGAAGGCGCAAGGATCGCGTCGGCTGGTTCGACCAGTGCGGTAGGATGCCGGCGCTGCGAGAATCCGAGCCCGACGAGCCGTGCAGCGCTCGGAGCAAGGTTGTCGGGGGCACGCTCGCACGCGTGGACAAGGCGATCAAGGAATTCTTCCGCAGGTGCAAGGGCGGAATAAGCCTCAGTGCCGGCCTGTGGATACCTGCCTAGTTGCTGGCAGTCACTTCGCCGAAGGCCGCGGCCAAGGCGGACTGGGTCCTGCGGGGAACGGTGTCCCATGCCACACGGACCGTCGTACGGCTCTGCAAGCCTGCGGCTGCGCAACGTGTCCGGCGATTCCATTACCGATTCAGCTCGGCCACCGCGACGTCCGTCACGCTCGCGTTCGAAGGCGGGCCGTCCCGCACAATTGCTAGGGACGGGATCCCGGGACAAGGGGACTTCCGACCTGCCGCTCAAGCGCAGGCGCGATGCGAACGAGTCCCGAAGCGCCGTAAGAGGAGCCCTGCTGACCCCCGCAGGGTGATGACCTGAACGGAGGCTGCGGCGCGCGAGCTAGGGTCGGCACCCCCCGTTGAGGCAGCAGGGCCCTTGTTGGTCCGACTGAGGCCTTGGTCGGGATCTTGCTCGGGAGCTGGCGTGCGGGGCAGTGGCTGCTGCCGAGCGCGCCAAGAGTCACGGACCGAGGATTCCTGACTCCACTCTTGCCAGTGCTGAGGATGGACGCAGGCCCGGACTGTCTCGGCGTGCGCCGCTGTCTCCTCGCGAGCCTCGTGCCTCGACGGGGCCGGCCGACCTTATTGGCGGCACTGGAACGGTTGTTCCTCCCCGGCCTCTTCGGGCCGTCGCGAATCAGCGGAGGGCCGGTCTAGGCCGCGTCCCCCAGCGGGGGCGCGCCGCGTGTTCCTCGTGCCGCGCCCGGGAACACCGGCGATATCCGGGATAAATTGGGTGCGCCATGCGAGTCCTAGCCTTGGTTGCCCTAGCGTTTCCTCTCGCGACCTGCGAGCGGGTTGAGGTCGAGGTCCCGCAAGCCGATCTGCCCCCTGCCGAGATCGCTGGCGAAGTACCCTCCGATAGGGTCTCGGAGGCCGGCAAGACGGCGGACTGGCCCGCCGTCGCCAGCGGGGCGGACGGCAGCCTCTGGCTGGCTTATGTGGAATGGGACGGTGACGCCGCCGATACCGTTGTCGTTCGTCGGCGGGACCCCGACGGAGCTTGGGGCGCGCCGGTGCGTCTTGACGACGGCAACTGGGATCACTACCTGCCGGACATTGCGGCCGTGCCCGGCGGAGCCTTGGTCGTCTGGTCGGGCGGGAAGGGCGGAAGCTTTGACCTGTTCGCCGCCATGGTCCGCGACAGCGGCGCGGTCGGCCCGGTCGAGAGCGTCGCGTCCGGCGACCACAGCGACTTCCACGCCACGGCGGCGGCCGACTCGAGCGGCGACGTGACGGTCGCTTGGCAATCGTTCCGAGAGCTCCAAGGGGAGATCTACGCCCGACGGCGCACCAAGTCCGGATGGGGTCCCGAGGTCAGAATCTCTCCGTCAGGTGCCAACGACTGGGAGCCGGCCCTGGCGATCGACGGCACGGGCACGGCCTGGATTGCCTGGGACAGCTACCACGCGGGTAATTACGACGTGTTCCTCGCATCGTTCGACGGGCGGCAGGCTGGGGAGCCGGTCGCGGTCGCGACGGGCCCGCAGGCGCAATTCCACTCCAGTGTCGCTGTCGATTCGACGGACCGCGTTTGGGTCGCCTACGACACCGCACGCGAGAACTGGGGCAAGGACTACTCCACCTCCAGCGAGGTCGAGGGCAGCGAGGGGCTGCACGCCAGAAGAGGTCTCGGGCTGCGCGTCTACTCCGGCGGCCGTGTCTCCGCGCCGGCGGCCGACATCCGCGAGATTCTCGCGGGCCGCATGACCCGGTTCGCCGAACTGCCGACCGTGGCCGTCGACGGAGGGGGCTCCGTCTGGGTTGTCTTCCGGCACTGGACGATCCGCAAGCCCCACGAGATGTATCACGTGTACGCGACCCGGCTGGGAGACGAGGGCTGGACGGATCCCGTTCTGATGGAGAACAGTTCGGGCCGCAACACGCAGCGCACTTCGGTCGACACCGCTCCGGACGGCACGCTGCAGCTGGCCTTTTCCAGCGACCTGCGGTCGCCGGAGAACCTGCCGACCAGCCAGATGCACGCGCTGCACTACAACGTCTACGCGGCTTCGCTGGAGCAGGCGCAGTCATCGGGGCCGACGCTCGTTCCGGTAGACGTGGCCGCCCCCGGAAAGGGCTACGAGCACCGCGCGCGGGCGCGCATGACCGCCGGCGGGAAGACCTATTCGCTGCTGCTGGGCGACTGCCACCGCCACACCGACGTGCGCGGCCACAGCGCCGTGGACGGGTCGATCGAGGATACCTACCGCTACGCGCTGGACGCGGCGAGCATGGACTTCGTCGGCCCGAGTGATCATAACGAGGTCTTCGGCGGTCGCTGGCCGGACTCCCTGCGCGACTACCAGTGGTGGTACGCGCAAAAGCTGGTCGACGTCTACACGCACGCGCCGAAGTTCTGGGGCATCTACACCTACGAGCACTCGATGATGCGTCCGGGCGGGCACCGCAACGTGCTGTACCTGCAGCGCGGCGGCCCGCTGCGGCCCATCGACCGCGCGAAGGGTCGCGATGCGCCCGATAATTCCCCGCCCACGATGTGGGAGTGGATGCGCGAGAAGGTCTTGTCCCGGAACGGCCAGAAGACGGTGATTGTGCCGCACACGTTCGCCGCCGGCCCTCTCGCAGACTGGAATTGGACGCCGGCCCCGATGGACTGCCTGCTAGAGCTGTACCAGGGGGCCCGCGGGAGCTACGAGCGCTGGCAGGCGCCGGACGGCGAGAAGCGCGGCGGCACGCAGACGGACCAGCCCGGGCACTTCGCCCAGGACGCCCTGAACAAGGGCCATCGCTACGGCTTCGTCTCGTTCAGCGACCACGGTTCGACGCACAACTCGTGGGCCGCCGTATGGGCCGAGGAGGCTTCGCGCGCGTCCCTGTTTGACGCCATGCTCGCGAGGCGCACGTACGCCGCGAGCGACGAGATCCTGGTCAGAGCCACGGCGGACGGGCGCATGGTCGGCCAAGAGTTGTCGGCGAGCGTCTCGGCGCCGCCCGAGATCGCGGTCGAGGTGGAGGCCCCGGACGAGATCCTGCGAATCGACGTGGTCAAGAACGGCGAGTACGTTTACACGCAGAGGCCCGGAGGGCGGAAGGCGACGCTGTCGTACAAGGACGCCGAGCCCGAACCGGGCGAGACCTACTACTACGTCCGTGTGTTCCAACGGGACACCGAGGCATCCGGCGGGGACCCCGAGATCGCATGGACGTCGCCGTTCTTCGTGACCTACGAGTGACGCCCGAGGCACCCGTTCGGCTTGGGTGCCGCGAGAGCGTCGGCAGCGAGTTCGGATGCCTCGTGGTCATTGCGGGTTCCTTGTTCGGGGTGCTGGCCAGCCGGTCTAGCTCGGGCCCGGCCTCCTGGCCGAGAACCTCGGAGAACAGCCGGCGGTCGAGTTCCCTCCGGGTCATGTCGCTGGCCAAGGTCGCGAAGGCTTCCAGCTTCCTGTGCTTCAGATCTTCGAACAGGCCGGCTGCTGCCTGCCGTTGCGATTCCGTCAGCGAGCCCAAGTGCAGGACGGGAAGGTGTCGGGCGAGTTGATGGGGAAGCGAGCTTCGTCCTAGGTACGGGCTGTTTGCATGCAGGATCCGGAGAAGTCTTGACCAAGCGACCCTGTGAGAACGTCCCGTCGGTCCACGGCCCCTTGCCGAGATGCGACTGCGTGACCGCGAGAATCTCGCCCCATGTCTGATCACCGACAAGGATTTCGGCCTGCGGGCCGACTGTGGCACGTCTGGAGTTCTCGAGCAGCGCTCTCGTGATCGCCATCGCGTCAATTACCTCGTCCGGGTTGCGCCGAAGGTTGACTAAGCGCGTGACGCGTGTCTCCCGGCACCCTCCCGAACGCCTCTTCTTGGCAATGATCAGCGCGTCGGCCATCCGGGTCGATTCCGAGAAAGCGACCCAATGTCTTCCCCGTAGATCGCCTTTCCCGGACCGGTGCCTGCTGTCATGGCTCACTACCACCCACTCAACGTCGAATTCCGCGAGAAGCGTTGCGCGGATCGGAGCCCATCGGCTCCCCGTCAGTACGGTTGCCGGCAGCACAAGCGCGATCCGGCCGCCCGCCCTCCCGGCGTGCAGGACTGCGGCGGGGATCGTAGTGTAGTGCTTGTGACAAAACCCCTGAATTCTGGCCCGATCAGCATTTCATACTACATCCTGAGGTCGGATGGATCTCCAAACACAATATATAGGGCCCAAGGTCGGAAGTTACTCAGACGCCAATCGCGAAGATTTCCGCGCTCTACCCAGAATCGCCAGGATTTCGGATTAGTCGTAGCATTCCAGCGAAATCTTCGCCTTGAGAGATTGGACCTAACACCTTTGTTGTCAAGGGGATACGAGTTTTGTCACGGGCACTAGTGTAGTTGGTGGCTAGGAACTTCCTCGTGCCGAGAAGCCTAAGGAAGATTCTGCCTGCAATAGTGTGCCTTCGGGTCACTCCCTGGCTCGCGATCTCCGAAGCTGTCTCGACGAGCTCTCGTAGCGCGAGCGAAGCCTGCCTCGAAGGGGTGACATTCAATGCCTCGTGCGCCACTTGGATTACCGGTCACCAGTTGACGCGAAGGATCGTCTTCCATTGACCGAGCAGGACAGTCGGCCGGCCTTCGGGATCAGGCTTCGGGATACGGATGTCGCGGAGGGCGCGGGGCAAATGTGACGCGTCACGATGCTCGGCCAGCAATTCTTGGAACAACACGGCGTTCAGCCAGACCAGAGCGGTGGTTGACTCGGGATCGCCGTCGACTGCCGAGAAAGGGTGAGACTGGGACTCTGGCCTGAGCATGTCGCGGGCCTGCCCGATGGGGGAAGAGGCTTTGCTGACCGTCTCCTTCACCGAACCGCTCTTGGCGCTACCGATCCACAGGTGGTGCAGGTACTCGGCCAAGGTGGCAACCGAGCGTCGCTGCCGGGTCCCCGACACGTGACCTGGCCGGGATTCCGATGTGCCGGTCTGCTCTCTTCGGTACAGTCTCTCGAATTCGAGCGAATCGCAACTGGCCAGTTTGTCCTTCGCGCGGCTCTCTGGGATTCGCTTGAATTGCTCCGGGTAGACCACCGCGAATACGAAATCAATGGCAAGGCCTCGCCATAGTAGCGGAAACCTTGGCAGGCGCTTTTCCGTGTCCTCTCGAACGGCGCGAGCAGGTGCGAACTCCGCCTCGATTGGCACGGCGAATTCGCCGAGTTCCACCAGCACGTCGATTTGATGGCGCCGAGTGCCGGCTTGCAGCGATTGTTCCGATTCGGCCTCTAGCCCCCGTTGCCGCAGCGATGCCGCAAGTTCGGCGTTGAGGATGACCTCAGGAGTGTTTCCCGTTAGCGGGCTCGCCTAGCCCTCAGTTCCGGGCGGCAACAGTCGGCATGATTCCCAGTGCAGGCAGTGGCGGTCAAGGCGAGTAGCGATCATCCGAGAATTCACGGCATCGCGATTCGGCTCTTGGCGACCCTACAGCGCTCGGCGGAGAAAGCGCTGGGCGTCCTCCGATATCGCCGCTCTCTCTCCGTCCTGTCGCGCGGCTTCAGTTCGAGGTGAGCGTCTCCGCGCGCTTCACGACTCCCGGCGGCTGGGTGTTCGTGCCCGCCCTGCGCCCGTCGCCGAGATCCGCCCTTGCCGCTTCCGCGAGCGCCCGGAGGCGCTCCACCACCTGCGGGTAGGCCCCCGCGACGTTCCGGGATTCCCCGATGTCCGTCGCGAGGTCGTAGAGCTCGAGGACCGGATTCGGCTCGTATTCCGGGTGGCGCCCGCCTTTCCTCGCTACGTGCAGCTTCCAGCGCCCGCTGCGCACCGCGTTGAGGTGCGCCATGTAGAAGTAGTAGTACGCGACGTGCGGCGTGGGGATGCCCGGCTCGCCTTCCAGCAGCGGGCCGATGTCCTTGCCGTCGATGATCCGGTCCGCTGGGAGCTGCGCGCCCGCGAGCTTCGCGAACGTAGGCAGGAGGTCGAATGACACGGCCAGCTCGTCGCTGGCGGTGCCGGCCGGTATGCGCCCCGGCCAGCGGGCAAGGAAGCAGACCCGGTGCCCGCCCTCCCAGGTCGTGCCCTTGCCGCCGCGGAGCGGCGCGTTGCTCGCGCCGTGGCGGGTCGCTCCGCCGTTGTCGGACGTGAACACGACAAGGGTGTTGCCGTCGATGCCCAGCTCCGCCAGCTTGGCCAGAACCTGGCCGGTCGACCAGTCGAGCTCCTCGACCGAGTCCCCCCACGCGCCGTTCCGCGACTTGCCGGCGAACGCCTCCGAGGCGTACTGCGGCCAGTGCGGCATCGTGTGGGCCAGGTACAGGAAGAACGGCCCGTCCTTGTTGCGCTCGATGAAGTCGAGAGCCTCCTCCGTGTACCGCTTGGTGATGTACCTCTGGTCGGGCTCGCTCTCGATCACCTCCTCCATGCGCAGCAGGGGCAGCGGCGGATAGCGGTAGGGCTGCCTGCGGGAGTCGTGGCCCATGTCGTTCGAGTACGGAATGCCGAAGTACGCGTCGAATCCCTGCCGCGTGGGGAGGAATTCCCGCTGGTCGCCCAGATGCCACTTGCCGACGCAGGCGGTCCGGTAGCCGGCCTCCTTCAGCACCTCGGCCATCGTGACCTCGTCCGGATGCAGGCCCTCCCGGTTCCCGGGGAACAGCACCCACTGGCCCTTCTCGTTCTCGTCGAGGCCGACCCGGCGGGGATACCTGCCGGTCATCAGGGAGCTGCGGGACGGCGTGCAGACGTTCGCGCTTACGTAGAAGCCCGTTAGCTTGCGGCCCTCGGCCGCCATGCGGTCCAGATGCGGCGTCCGGTGAAGGGTCGATCCGAACGGGCCGATGTCGGCGTAGCCGAGGTCGTCGACGAATATCAGCACGAGATTCGGCTTGCCCGCCGCGGTGGCGACGCAGGCAAGGGCCAGCGTCAGGGCCAGTGTCAGATTCCGCATGTTCATCCTCCTGAGGGTCGCGGGCCGGCCGGGAACCGGAGCATGATATGCGCCCGGGCGGCCTCGCCAATCCATTGCAGCACTTGGCTGCCGCCCGGCCCGCGCCCGTCGCACGGCGCTCACGAGTAACCCGCGACTAGCATCCGCAAGTCGCGCACGTTGTTTCCGGTCGGGCCGGTCACGATCGCGTCGCCGAGGCGCTGGAAGAACCGGTACGAGTCAGACCGCCGCTCGTGGTCCATCAGGTCCATTCCGAGGGTCGCGGCCCGCCGCGCCGTGACCTCGTCCGCTACCGCCCCCGCTGCCGTCGAGTTGCCGTCGATCCCGTCAGTGCCCGCGCTGAGAACGGCGGCGCGCATGCCGCGCTCCGCAGCCTTCTTGACCGCCCAGAGCACGAATGCTTGGTTACGGCCTCCCATCCCCGACCCCTTCACCGGGCTGCTCAGCTCGCCACCCGTGGTGACCGCGACCGTCCGTCCGGGATGGGCCCGCCGCAAGGCGTCCAGCCTGTCGAGCAGCGTGTCGGCCGCCGCTTGGACCTCGAGGTCGTCCACGCTCAGGTCGCGCTCCGCCAACCAGCCCAGCGCCCGCGCCCGGGCTTCTAGACGGTCCAGGACCTCGGCGTTGTCGAGCAGGCAGGCCCACTGGCTGCGCTCGAACGCCACGCTGCCCGGCTTGGGCGTTTCAGGGAGGCCGCGCCCCCTGAAGAGCGCCCTGACCGACCTCGGCAGCCGCGAGACGATTCCCAAGCGCTCGGCGATGGCGTACGCGTCCTCGCAGGTGGACTCATCCGGCATGGTGGGCCCGGACGCCACCGTGGATGGCTCCCCCGGAGGAACGTCCGAGACGTACAGCGTCAGCTGCCGGGCCGGGCTGGCGGCCTGCGCCAGACGGCCGCCCTTGATCAGGGACAGGTGCTTGCGCAGCACGTTCATCTCGACGATGTTCGCGCCGCAGGTGACTAGGACCTCGTAGAAGCGTCGCATGTCGCGGAGCGAGATGCGCGGGTCCAGCGGGGCCTCGCAGATCGCAGACCCGCCTCCGGAGAGCAGGCAGATGAAGAGGTCCTGAGGCCCTAGGCTGGTCGCCCGCGCCAGGACGTGCTTGGCCGCGGCCTCGCTTTCCGAGGAGGGATAGGGATGGCCCCCTTGGAACGTCCGGAAGGCCGGATCGAACGAGCTCGCCACATTCGGCGCGACGACGTCGAAGGTCGCCCTGCCCGCCGCCAGGGCTGCCGCCAGTGCGTCGCTCATGGGAAGGGCAGCCTTGCCGATGGCCGCTACGAAGATGCGGCTCGCGGCGTCCAGGTCGGCCCGCTCGGTGCCGGCGACCAGCGTTCCGCCGTCGCGCCGGACCTTGGCTGCCATAACGCGCGGCACGGAGGCCTCCTCCAAGGTCTCGCGGAACAGGCGAACGAGCGTATCCTTCACCGTCATCACCGCGCGTCAGCCCAGCACGGAGGGGTTGACGATGTTGGGAGGGGCCTGCTCGGCGAGACCGGCGGCCATGTTCTCGGCGGCGAGCAGGCACATGCGGGTGCGCGTGGCCACGGAAGCGCTGGCGATATGCGGCACGATCAGCGCGTTCTCGAGCTCGAGCAGCTTCGGATGCACTCGCGGCTCGTGCTCGAACACGTCGAGGCCGGCCGCTGCGATCGACCCGGCCTCCAGGGCGTCGGCGAGCGCGGACTCGTCCACGGCCGGACCCCGTGAGGTGTTCACGAGGACCGCTGTCGGCTTCATCGCTTGCAGCTCGGCGCCGCCGATTAGGTGCCGGGTCGCAGGGCTCAGCGCGCAGTGCAGGGTCAGGAAGTCGGCCTGCCCTAGAATCTCCTCCTTCGACGCGTACTCGACGCCGAGCTCCCGCTCGACCTCCTCGGCCTGCCGGAACGGATCGTAGTACAGCACGCGCATGCTGAAGCCGCGCGCCCGCCGAGCCACCGCCTGCCCGATGCGCCCCATGCCGAAGACTCCGAGTGTGGAGCCCCAGATGTCCCAGCCCGTCATGAGGTCGATCCGCCACTGCCGGTAGCGCCCCGACCGCAGGTACCGCTCGGCCTCCCCCAGACGCCTGCCGGCTCCGAGGATCAGTGCGAATGCCAGGTCCGCCGTGGTGTTGGTCAGTACGCCTGGCGTGTTGGTGACGATGATGCCTCGCTCGGTCGCCGCGGGTAGGTCGATGTTGTCGAATCCGACCGCCACGTTCGAGACCACCCTCACGCTCGGAACCGCGTCCATCAGCGGCGCGTCCACGCGGTCGGTGAGCTGGCAGAGGAGACCGTGCTTGCTTGCCAGGCGCGCCCGCAAGCTGGCGGGCGGAAGGCTCTCGTCGGAATCGTTGTAGTCCAGGTCGAACCGCTCGGCTAGGAAATCGACGGCCTCTCGGTAGACGTGCTGGCTGACGAGGACCGACTGGGGCACGGCGGTGGCATTTTCGCACACGCCCGCAACCGCTTGTGGATCGCCGTGCGCCCTCCGCCGTTTCCGCGGGCCGGTCAGTTCTTCAGGATGCTGATCGAGCCGTTGACCGTGGACAGCGCAAAGGTCGGGCCGCCGTCGCCGATCCTGTCGTTGATGGACGGACGCCGACCCCAGCGTCCCTTGCGGATCTCCAGCGGAAGGTCCGTCCGAATCGAGCCGTTCACGGTCTTCGCCTCGAAGTCTCCGGTCGTGTCGCCGGGCAGCCAGACCTTCAGGGAGCCGTTCACGGTTTGCAGGGTGTTCTTCGTGGATCCGGCGACGCTAGCCCACTCCACTCTCAGGGAGCCGTTCACGGTTCTCGCCGTCAGGTTGCCGGCTATCTCCGAGATCGTAAGCGCTCCGTTGACTGTCCTGGCGCGGGTCCCGGCCGCAGTGCCGAGAATCCGGACGGAACCGTTGACCGAGGCGGCTTCGACCCTCGCCCCGCGCGGCACGGCCAGATCGTAGGAGACGCTGCCCCTGGCACCCCGCGGAATCTCGGTTTCGATTTCGAGCCTGTCCGGCGAGGTGTCGATCGCGATGGTGATCCTGTCCAGATCGTCCTTGCGCCGTGCCGACTTGGTGGCGCGGAGGACCACGCCATCGCCGTCTGAAGCGGTCACCTGCACGGAACCGTTGGTGTTCTTGACCGCCACGGTCCCGCCCGGCTCGAGCGCGAACGAGCGCTCCAGTCGCTCGGTCTCGCGAAAGGACGAGCCGATCGCGCTGTCGCACGCGACGGCAGCCAGCAACGCCGCGCTGGCCAGGATCGCCACGATGAGATGCTTTCGATGCACTGTGATGCTCCTCTCGGCGGGATTCGCTCGGGCGCGAGCTTGCGCGCCGCTCTCCGGCGTCCTGCCGCTTGCCTGCTTGGACGCTCCGGAACAGGCTTCCGTTAACAGGCGTGGCGGCCGCTGTCGGGATCGCCGCCCGCGCTCCCCCTCCGCGCGGCGGCCCGACTCTCGGCGTTCAGTACAATTCTCGGATATGGCGAGACTCGGTTTTCTCGGACTCGGCCTCATGGGCAGGCCCATGGCCGAGCACCTTCTGGCGGGCGGCCACGAGGTGGCCCTTTGGAGCCACACGGAATCCAAGGCCCGCGACCTCGCTGCGTCGGATCCCGCGGGCCGGTTCTGCCGGTCTCCCGCCGAGGTGGGCGAGTTCGCCGACTGCATCTTCCTTTGCGTCGGCGACTCGGCCATGTCCGAGGAAGTCCTCACGGGCGAGAACGGCGTGCTCTCGGGGGCGGGCGCGGGGACCGTGGTCGCCGACTGCTCGACGATCGGCCCTAGCACGGCCCGCCGCATCGCGGCCAAGTTCGAGGCCAAGGGCTGCCACTACCTGGACAGCCCCTGCACCGGTTCCACGCCTGGGGCCAAGGGCGGGACGCTGACCTTCATGATCGGAGGCGACGAGCAGGTCTTCGAGACCGCGCGACCCTTCTTCGAGTGCATGGGCACGAACCTGTACTACTGCGGAGGCCAGGGCATGGGCTTGCATGCCAAGCTCTCCCAGAACCTCGTGCTGGCCAACACGCTCCAAGGCTTCGTAGAGGGCATGGTGCTGGCGACCAAGGCGGGCGTGCCGCCCGACCTGATGTTCGACATCCTCGACAACTCGGCAGCCAAGTCCGGCCTCATCGCCTTCAAGGCGCCTTACGTGTTCAAGCGGGACTTCGGCGCGGCGTTCCCGCTGAAGTGGATGCGCAAGGACATCGGCCTCATGCTCGAGTCGGGGCGGGAGCTCGGCGTGCCGCTGCCGTCAACCGGCTTGGTGCACGAACTCTTCACGGCGGGCGTCGCGCGCGGCCACGGCGACGAGGACATCATCGCGGCCTTCAAGCTCTTCGAGGAGCTCGCCGGAGTCGTGGTCGAACCGTAGGCGCCCCGACCCGCGCTAGGCGGGTCCGAACACGCGCTCGAAGATCGCGTCGACGTTGCGCAGCTGGCGCTGCAGCGAGAACGCCCGCTCGTAATCGGCGCGCGCGAGGAAGCCGCTGATGTCCGGGTCGGCTTCCACGAGCGCGCGGAAGCTGCCGTCCTCCTCCCACGCCCGCAAGGCGTTGCGCTGGACCCAGCGGTATGCCGTCTCTCGCAACACTCCCTTGGACGCGATCTCCAACAGCAGCTGGCCCGAATAGACCAAGCCGCCGTTGGCTTCGAGATTCTTGCGCATCCGGTCGGGATAGACGAGCAGCCGCCTGACCAAGTCGCAGGCCTTCGCCAGCATGTAGTCCACCAGGGTGGTCGAGTCGGCCAGGATGATCCGTTCCACCGAGCTGTGGGAGATGTCGCGCTCGTGCCAGAGCGCGACGTTCTCGAAGGCCGCGACGGCGTTCCCTCGCACCACCCGCGCCAGCCCGCTCAGCTGTTCCGACGTGATCGGGTTCTTCTTGTGCGGCATGGCCGAGCTGCCCTTCTGGGTCTTGGAGAAGTACTCCTGGGCCTCGCGGACCTCCGTGCGCTGCAGGTGCCTGACCTCGACCGCGATCTTCTCGATCGTCGCCGCGATGTTGGCCAGAGAGGAGACGAAATGCGCGTGGCGGTCGCGCTGGATAACCTGCGTGGAGACCGCCGCCGCCTGCAAGCCCAGCTTGGCGCAGATCCGCTCCTCGGCTTCAGGGCTGATGTGAGCCAGAGTCCCGACGGCACCCGAGAGCTTGCCCACCCGCATCTCCTCCCGCGCCGCGCCGAAGCGCTCGATCTGCCTGCCGACCTCGCTGTGCCAGTTGGCGAGCTTCAGCCCGAACGTGGTCGGCTCCGCATGCACGCCGTGCGTGCGCCCGACCGTCACGGCGTGCCGGAACTCGAAGGCCCGCTCTCGGAGGATTCCGTGCAGCTTCCGCAGCTGCCGCGCGATCGGTTCTGACGCCTGCTGCAGCAGCAGCGCCTGGGCGGTGTCCACCACGTCGTTCGAAGTCAGGCCGAAATGCAGCCAGCGCGAGTGCTCGGCCGCGCCGGCGGCGGCCATCCTCTCCGAGACCGAAGTCAGGAACGCGATGACGTCGTGGCGCACCTCGGATTCGATTGCCTCGATCCGGCCTAGGTCGAAGTCGGCATGCGCGCGCAGGGCGCTGGCCGCGTCGGCCGGGACCTCGCCTAGGTCGGACAGCGTCTCGGTCGTCGTGATCTCGACTTCCAGCCACTGCCGGTACTTGTTCTCGTCGGACCAGATGCGCGCTAGGTCCGGTCGAGTGTAGCGAGCGATCATCGCCCCATTTTCTCGCAGGCGCGCGCCTCTCGGCGAGGGCGCGATATCCTAGATCGACAGGGTTCGGGCACGCCGGGTCGCGGCGGCGTGCCCGGGCTGTCCGGGGCGGCTCGCGCCCCAGCCGCATGTTTCTCGACCTCGGCACCGCCAGGCCCGGCGGCCGGACCTTCCGGCTGGCCCTCGCGTTCGCCCTAGTTGCCGGGCTCGCCGCCGCGGGCCAGGCAGCTTCCGGGCGCTCGGCCTCCAGCGAGGACGCCGCGCCCTCCGAGCCTTCCGTCGCCGCGGACGAGGCGGTGGCCGGGACCGGCGAGGATGCCGGCTGGGCGGCGGCCGACCGCACCGAGCTGAACCTGCTCGGGGAGGTCGACGCCGACTCCGGGGAGAGCCGGCGGAACGAGAACGTGCAGCTCACGCTGGTCGACAACAACGTCCAGAAGGAAATCAACATCCGCATGGGCACCAGCGCGACGGTCGTGCGGGAGTTCGCCCCCTCGCAGGGCTACTTCGGCAGCGAGTTCGGTAACCCGCCCATGCGGCAGATCCATCTCAAGCGGGCCTCCGCCCGGGGCTTGCACGGGTCGCTCTACGAGAGCCACGGCAACAGCGCGCTTTCCGCGCGCTCGTTCTTCCAAGTCGGGGCCGTGCAGCCGGCCCGCTCGAACGACTTCGGCGCGAATCTCCTGCTGCCCCTGTTCGCGGAGTCCGCTCTCACCGTCGACCTGTCCCAGCAGCGCAACCGGGGCAACGTGAACGGCAACGTGCTGATTCCGCGGCCGGAGGAGCGGACTCCCCTGGCGACCGACCCGGCCCTGCGAGCGGTCGTGTCCCGCATCCTGGATTCCTTCCCGGCGGAGGCGCCCAATCGGCCCGACATCAACCCTAGGGCGCACAACACCAATGCCCCGCAGGAGATCGACAACGACGTGGCGGGCGGCCGGTTCGACCTGCCGCTCGGCGACCGCGACCGCGTCGCGACCGACTACAGGTTCCGCAAGCAGCGGGTTGACGCGTTCCAGCTCATCAAGGGCCAGAATCCCAACACCACGACCGGCTCCCACGACGGCCGACTGACATGGACCCGCGACTGGTCGCCGGCGACGACCGGCCAGCTCTCCGCCGGTTTCCGGCGCATGACCTCTCTGATCGTCCAGGACGAGACGGCCTTCGGCCCGGTCATCTGGATGGGCCGCCAGCTGCAATCGATCGGCGGAACCTCCAGCATCCCCTACGACCGCGTCCAGAACTTCTACCGCTACGCGGGCTTGGCCTCGACGACGAGGGGCGCCCACCGCCTCAGCGCGGGCTTTGCGGTGACGCGGGAGCAGCTCAACGGCATCGAGAGCTCCGGTCATGCCGGCCTCATCCTGTTCAGCGCGAACTTCGGTCGCGCCATGATCACGAATCTGCGCCTGGGGACGCCCAGCCGGATCTCGAAATCGATCGGGACCCCGCGCAGGGGCTTCAGGCGCTGGCGCATGCAGTACTTCGCGGGGGACACGTGGAGGGCCCGTCGCGACTTGACCCTCAGCTTCGGCATCCGGTTCGAGCCGACGACGAGACCGCTCGAGGTGAACGGCCTGTCGACGCTGCCCTACCGCTGCGACTGCAACAACGTCGCGCCGGCCTTCGGATTCGCCTACAGGACGTCGGCCGGAGTCCTGCGCGGGGTCTACGGCCTGCAGTACGGGGAGATCTTCACGGCCACCTACACGCAGGAGCGCTTCAACCCCCCGGGCAACATTCGCCTCAACGTCGTCGCCCCGGACTTGCTGGATCCTCTGGCCGGCTTCCTAGTCGATGTCGCGGACCCGAACGCCCGCACGACGATCATTCGGATCGCTCCGGATTTGGTCGCTCCGTACTCGCACCAGTACAACTTCAGCTGGGAGGCGGCGACTGCCGGGGGACTGTTCTCGCAGGTCGGCTACGTCGGCAGCCGCTCGCATCGCCTGCTGTCGGGCTGGGTGCTGAACCGGGCGCGCGAGGTCGACGGCATTCCGCGGACCACCCGGACGGTCAACGAGCGCCGGCCGGACCAGCGGTACTTCGACGTCCGCCGGATCCTCAACGGCTCCCGGGCCTACTTCGACGCGGCCAAGGCCACGCTGGGCGTCCGGGACAAGAAGGGCCTGACGCTGGACCTTTCCTACTGGCTGAGCAAGGCGATCGATCTCGGAGCCCATTACGCCAGCAACGCCTCGGTCCGCGACGCGTTCGCCGGGCGCAGCCAGACCGAGTTCGAAGTGCACGGGGACGTCAAGTCCCTCAGCGACTTCGACCAGCCCCACGCCGTCCTCGCGCGGGCCACTTACCGCACGCCTTCCCTCCGCTCGGCCGGCGCCGCTTGGAACAAGGCCCTCGGCGGCTGGGAGCTCTACTCGGTGGCCCTGCTCAAGAGCGGCACCCCGTTCGTCATGTACGCGGGTTCCGACGCGCCGGGATTCGGCAACGTCGACGGTGTCATGGGCGATCGTCCGCAGCTTCTGGATCCTTCGATCCTGGGACGCAGCATCAGCCATCCCGACACGTCGCGCGAGCTCCTGCCCCGCTCGGCCTTCGACTTCGTCCCGGCAGACCGCCCTTCGGGGAATCTAGGTCGCAACGTCTTCCGCAAGGACGGGATTCAAAACATCAACCTTTCCGTGTCGAGGAGCTGGAAGATCGCGAGCGAGAGCACGCTGACGTTCCGCGCCGAGTCCATCAACTTCTTGAATACGCCCCAGTTCGCCTATCCCGGCAACGAACTTTCCGGCGCCAACTTCGGCCAGATCACCAACACCCTCAACGACGGGCGCACCTTCAACCTGATGCTGCGCCTGGCGTTCTGATGCACGGCGCGCCTCGGTGCCACTCCCATGCAGGCGCTTCCGCGGCATGTATACTCTGATGGCCCGGAGAGCCCGGGTCGGAGCCGTCCCTGCTGCCAGCGAGAAGCCGGCGCTCGCCCCGGTCGGCCGCGAGCACGATGAAGCACGCAACCGCGCTGGCAATCGCCTTGATGATCGTCGCGGGAGCGGCAGGACCTGCGCGTGGGCAGTATGCCGCCACGCGCACGACCGACGGGATCCCGGACCTGAACGGCATCTGGCAGGCGCTGGGTTCGGCGCACTGGGATCTCGAGGCCCACGCCGCCCGGCCCGGGCCCGTCGAAGCGCTGGGAGCGCTGGGAGCGATTCCGGCCGGGCTGGGCGTGGTCGAAAGCGGCGCGATCCCCTATCAGGACTGGGCGCTGCGAAAGCGCGCCGAGAATCGGGCGAGCTGGCTCGAGCTGGATCCGGCGGTGAAGTGCTACATGCCGGGCATACCGCGAGCCACCTACATGCCGTTCCCGTTCCAGATCGTCCAGACGCCCGAGTCGATCCTGTTCGCCTACGAGTTCGCCAGCTCGAGTCGCGTCGTGCGCATGGATCGGCCCGGGTCGGAGGCGCTCGCCCTGTCGTGGATGGGCTACTCGCTGGGTCGCTGGGAGGGCGAGACGCTGGTGGTCGACGTAACCGCGCAGGTCGCTGACACTTGGTTCGACAGTTCGGGCAACTTCCATAGCGAGGAGCTCCGGGTCGAGGAACGCTACACGCCGACCGGGCCGAACGCGCTGCGCTACGAGGTCACCGTCGACGATCGAAAGGTCTTCACCCGCCCTTGGAAGATGAGCATGCCGCTGTACCGGCGTCTGGAGCCGAACGCCCAGATCCTCGAGTTCAAGTGCGTGCCTTTCGCGGAAGGGGCGGTTTACGGCCATCTCCGCCGGGGTGTCGAGCCTGCGGAAGGCTTGCAATCGGGCGGCGATGCGGGGAAGTAGAAAGGGAAGAGGCATCGCCATGCGAGCAGCCCGGGAGAGCCGGTTGGTGTCGGCGGCGCTTACCGCGCTGCCCGTCGCTTTGGTTGCGGCAGGGCTGACGTCCGTCGCCGCGGCAGGGGAGATCCCTACGACGAGCTGGGGAGCGCCGGACCTGCGGGGCACGTGGGATTTCCGGTCCATCACGCCGTTCGAGCGCCCCGCGGAATTCGGCGACAAGGAGTTCCTGACGGCGGCGGAAGTCGCGGAGTGGGAGGAGCGGACGCGCAAGGCTCGCGCGGAGCGCCGGAACCGGGACCCGGTCCAAGGCCAGGGCGACGTGGACGTAGGCTACAACGCGTTCTGGCTGGACCGTGGCGAGAAGATGACCGGGACCCTGCGGACATCGTTGGTCGTGGATCCGCCGGACGGGCGCGTGCCCGCGCAGACGGAGCTGGCGAAGCGCCGCTCGGCCGAGCGCTACGCCCGCTGGGGCGGCGTTCCGTCCGGGCCCGAGGACCGCAACCCGCTCGAGCGCTGCATCATGGGCTTCAATTCGGGGCCGCCGATGAATCCCGGCGCTTACAACAACTTCGTGGAGATCTTCCAGACGCCGGACCACGTGGCGATCCTGAACGAGATGATCAATGATCACCGCATCATCCCGCTCGACGGGAGGTCGCATGTGCCGGATAGCGTGCGGCTCTGGAAGGGCGATTCCCGAGGCCGCTGGGAAGGCGGCGCCTTGGTGGTGACGACGAGAAACTTCACGGAGCACACGAACTTCCGCGGCTCGGGTCCGGGCATGCTGCTGACCGAGCGCTTCACGCGGACCTCCGAGGGCGTCCTGCTCTACGAGTACACCGTGGACGACCCCGAGTCGTTCGAGAGGCCGTGGTCCGTCGCGGTGGAGATGAAGAAGACTTCCGATCCCCTGCTCGAGTACGCGTGCCACGAGGGGAACCGCTCGATGTTCCTGATGCTCTCGGGAGCGAGAGCGCAGGAGCGGGAAGGCAAGACCAGCGACGACTGGCTGGCCACTTGGTACGGCGGGTCGAAGGCGGTCAAGGCCGCGGAAGAGCGGCTCGGCAAGGAGGCGACTGCGGCCGAAGGGAAGTGATCAGGGAAGGGGCGGCTTCGCACGGGCAAAGCCGTCGCGATTCATGGTCGACTCGAGGGAGCCCGTGTAGAGTCGGCGGCCCCGCCACGAGCGTGACGTCGTGCCTGCAGGTCTCGCGCGTTGAATCGCCGGTCCGCTTCTTGCTCGGTGTCGGTGGCCGGCAACCGGCGTCCCGGGTGTGACCGCTTGCGGGAATTAGCGGAACCAGCAGCCCGAGTCGCACCGCCGGAAAGCTCGCGGCGAGGAGATCCCAGGGAATGTCCAATGTGCGCGACAGGCCTTCAAGAACGCCGAGGTTTGTTGGTGGTCGTTTCCGCGGTGACAGGACGCTAGTAGAGCTACGCTTCACACATGCGAGAGAGCGGCGTGCGGCTGGGGCGGCACGGCCTCGCGAGCCGCCCCCGTACTGTGATCGGGCCTATTGCTGGCCTACAAGGACTGCTGCCGTCCAGTACTCCTGTACATGCCCCTAGCGCTCCTCGACCACGAGACCGAGCGTTTCTGGGAGGCTGGTTGATCGGCCGCGCAGACTTGACTCCGCTGAATGTGTCGCGCCTAGACAGGCAATCTAGCGAGAATATTGAGGTCTCTTCGAGAGGACCGAATCAATGGGATTGGATCACCAAGTGAAATGATCAGTCGGCTTCTTGGCATGCCTACTTGTAGACAATGATCCTCATGCATGTGCTACGGTGAGAGCCAACCGACCCTATTGGAACGCATTATCGAAGTTGCGAGCCCTGTGCGGTACCTGTAACCAAGGGGCCAAGAACATTGTCTAGGAGCCACCGTCTTGGACTTGGCTCCTAACTCAGATCAGGCGCGCAACCGTTTCCGAGCGGCGCAATGCACTGGAATGGCTTCGCTCGAACTTCGATAAGAAGAAGTAGCACCCGCTGGTCCTTGTAGTCGAAGAAACACGAGACCGTATCGAGTCGCTGCGATTTGACGACCGCGCACCAATGTCCGAACACGGCCTCGTGACATGGTGCCGCCGTGCTAGGCGCGTCAATGCGTCGTGCGATCAGCAGAGCTGGGAACCGCGCGCCGCAGAAGGGAACCTATCAGGGGAGCCTCTGCTCCGTGGGGTCAGCCCCGTCGCGGGGCGCGCCCGTTCCGGAGGACCCCATGAACAGCTTGCGGCCGTCCGCGAACGTGATGTCGCGCCCGCTGCCCTTGCAGCTGGGATCGCAGGCTCGGTCCTTGCTCTGGTAGCCGCGCACCGTCACGGGCGTTCCGGGCAGTAGCAGGGTCCGGGTGAGGCCCCGTCGCAGCAGGGTGTTCGGCGTGCCCGCCTCGAGTTCCCAGACCAGCCCTTCGCCCTCGTCGCTCTTGACGTGAACCCAAGCGTGCGGGTTGATCCACTCGACCTTGACGACCTTGCCAGTGACTCGAATCGGCAGGTTCGCGTCGAATTCGGCGGAGAACGCATGGTGGGCGTCTGCCGCCGGAACGGAGGCCAGCACGGCTGCTGCGAGCAAGGCTCTGGTGCGGTCGCGGGTCATCCACGGTCTCCAGTCCAGCGAATCGGGCTTCTCCCGGACTCTAGGTTACATGGGACTGTTCAAGCGGGCAACCCCCGGGGCGGGGTCATCGCGTCGCGTCGCGGTCGCGCCTAGCTCGGGCAATGATGTACTGCCGGACCAGTTCGGTCTCCTCTTCGTCCAGGTCGTCGCCGAAGCTGTCCATGCCGAGGTCGAGGAGCAGGCCGTCGCGAACGATCTTCTGGAACGCGCCGTGGACTGCTCCGCTCATCGCGCGCAAGTCCGCGTTGCGGTAGCCACGGGCCTGGTAGCCGTGGCAGGAAGCGCAGAACTCGTGGTAGAGCCTGTCGCCTCGTGCGAGTTCCTCGGGCGACGCCGTGACCGGAGGCTGTTCGGGAATGGCGCGTTCTCGCGAGGGCGGGACCTCGAGCTTCTTGTCGCCTCCCAGAGTGAACACGAGCAGCTTGCCGTAGTCGTAGTACGAGAAGCTGGATCCCGCCACGACGGCGACGTACTGAGTCGCGCCCACCTGATACGTGACCGGAGGAGCGATGATCGACCCGTACGAGTCGAACTCCCACAGCAGCCTCCCGTCATCGTTGTCGTAGGCAGACAACTTCCCGCTTCCGTCGCCTTGGAAGACCAACCCTCCGGCTGTTGCCAGGACGCCCCCAATGCGAGCGGTCTTGTTGCGTACCTTCCAGACGGTCTCGCCCGTCAGCGGGTCGAACGCCTTGAGGAACCCCTTCGCCTCGGGCGGCTGCGGTGCCCTCCGAATCAGCTGCATGCGATAGGTGCCCCGAGCCACGCCTAGGTTCATCGTTCGTTCGCGAGGCGAGTAGGCGCCGGTCTTCTGGTAGTCCTCCGGCAGGGCGAAGAAGAATGGCGTGTCGTGGGTCGGGATGTACATCAGGCCCTTGGCGGAATCGTACGCCATGGGTTCCCAGTTGTGCGCGCCCGTGTTGCCGGGGAGAATCCACTGCGGCTCTTCCTCCCAGACGACGGCCGGGTTCTCGACCGGTCGGCCGGTCTCCATGTCGACGTGCGTGGCCCATGTCATGGCTCCGTAGGCGTGCGCCCGCAGAAGCTCGCCGTCCCGCCGGTCCAGAACGTAGAAGAAACCGTTCTTGGGTGCCTGCATCAGCACCTTGCGGTTCTCGCCGTCCACATTCGCGTCAGCCAGGACGATGTCCTGCGTAGCGGTGTAGTCCCAGTTGTCTCCCGGCGTGGTCTGGTAGTACCACTGCATGCGCCCGGTCTCGGGGTGGAGGGCGATGATCGAGGACAGGAACAGGTTGTCGCCGCCGCCGGGGGAGCGGATCACGCGCGACCACGGCGTGCCGTTTCCGACTCCGATATAGACGGCGTGAAGGTCGGGGTCGTACGTGATGGCGTTCCACACGGTGCCGCCTCCTCCGAACTTCCACCACTCGCCGTTCCAGGTCTTGGCGGCCTCCTCGAGCTCGGGATGCTCGAACGGCAGTGACGGATCGCCGGGCACGGTGAAGAAGCGCCATGCCTTCGCTCCTGTCTCGGCGTCGTAGGCGGTCACGTACCCGCGGTGGTCCCATTCGGAACCGCTGTTGCCGATGTAGATCTTTCCCGCCGCCGCGAGAGGTGCGCCTGAGATGGTGTAGGGGATCCGGGAGGGATAGTCCGCGGTGTCCACGTCCCAGACCTTCCTGCCGGTCGCGGCGTCGATTGCCACCAGCCGGGCGTCGAAGGTGGCCGTGTAGACCCGTCCCTTGTAGACGGCCACGCCTCGGTTCATCGGACCGCCGCAGCACGACCAGCGAGCGAATCGGCGGCGCGTCTTCGGATCGAACGTCCAGATGGTCTCGCCGGTGTCGGCGTCGACCGCCGACACGACGCTCCAGCTGTCGGTGTAGTAGATCACACCGTCCACGATGACGGGGGAGGACTGCAGGCGATGGCGCACCTCGATCCTCCGTGTCCACTCGAGCCCAAGGCCCTTGACGGTCTCGCGATTGATCTGCGTGAGGGGCGAGAAGCGGTGCTGGTCGTAGCTGCGCCCGTAGGAGAGCCATGATCCGGGTTCCTCCTCGTCTATGCGGGCTATCCGCCTGTCGTCGACCAGCGCGGCAGCCGGTTCCGTCGGGAGCTGCTGGCCGGAGGCGGGTAGCGCGACCGTAATCGAGAGCGTGAGAGCGAGCGAGGGAAGCCGGAGCCTCTGGGTGGCATAAACCTCGTTCGACACGATACCTAGAGCGAGCCCCTCGGTTGATCTACGATCGCCGCCTCGAATGATAACTCACGAGGCCTGCCTTGAGTGCGCGCCCGGACAAGCGGCGTACGTGCGGACTCGGCTCCCGCGCCCCGTGCCGCATGATGGGGCCTGAGCTGGGCCCGCATAGAAAAGTGGACCAGTGAGGCATCCGTGCGTTCAGCGCCGGCCAGTCCAACGAGGTCCTTCCCTGGCGGGGCCCGGTCCCTGTTCCGATGAATTGAACTGAGCCCTCGTCGTCGTGCTGACATGCGGTCCGCTAGAGCTAGCAGGATATGCGTGCCGGCACCTATGACCGGTGGTGCCTCGTGAATCGCATGTACGCTAGTAACACAGTTGCGAGGGCCCAGCCTGTGTTGTGCCGAGCGATGGGCGACGCGAGGCTCGGACCCGTGTTCGAGGCTGACCCCGTTGTCGCTTTGAATCAGGGAAATGCTCTATTCCATGGGCTACCGGAGTGACGAGGCATGGCACAGCAAGACCAGCCGAAGGGCGCTGCCGACGACGGGCGCGTCGACCGGATTGGATTCCGCTGTCTCAGGGGCAGCTCGTTCCGAGTCGTCTATTGCGACGGTGCCATAGGGGAATTCACGCCACGCGGACTCTTTCGGATGGCACTCTACGCCGAGCGCCCGGCTCTGCAGGAACATGGATTTCGATGTGTTAAGGACGATGGAATTATCTTGGAACCGGAGCAGTTCATTGGTACGGGAGGCAGCCGCTTCGACCGAGAAGTCGAAGTTGACGTGATGATGAACTTCGACACTGCCAAGCAACTCTATTCTCGGCCGGGAAATCATCTTCAGAGCCTTGAAGAAGTCGCGTGACAGTCACTGCATCGGCTATGGTTTCAAACCCGCTTGAGTTGGCACAATAGTCACAAGGTTAGCCACTTTTATCCTCAGTCAATCATATCGACTTCAAATCAATATGAAGATCGACTCAAGAGATCTCTTAGTCGCGTTCAGCTAACGGAACACTACTCCTCCTGTCGGATTACTTTTTTCGATTATTATTCACTTCAATAGTCTCGGAATTCAAACTCTTATTGTTGGATTAATCTCCGTTGGATCCAAGCAATTGAGTCGGATTCAAGTCCGTCGAATATGAATGAATGAATGGCTTGCTGAATCGCCTCACGAAGCAGACACGCTTGTCGAGAAGTCATTGGCAAACCAGTGCGAGACACCCTCAGAGACAGCAATAAATTCTGCGAGAGAAGTGTCTGAGAGATTGGCTCGGTCAATGAAACTTTCTCCCGACATCATACTTCCGAATGACGATCAAATCGTAACTATTCAAATGGGCAACAAGAGTTACGGAGGTACTGTCGTGATAATCTTTGATGCGGACGGCTCTGCATTGGTTTACATGGCAGGTCAAGGAATCAGATTTGAGCGTCCATTCCCAAGTTCTTCAGTCATTCCGGGTCTAAGTCTTAGGAAGATGATGGCATGGTCATCCAAGTGAGAGTGACATTATTCAGAGCGATCTCCACACCTATTTCCCACGATGAAGGAGTAGTTCGTGGCGTCTTTGACGGCACTATAGAGAGATAAATCGAAGAGGAGTAGCTCGATTCCTTGGCGAGTATTCAAGCCCCCACGCAATTCCGTCTAGATCTCAATTGACTTACTTGACGAAACATCACTTACAGCATTGACGCAGATCCAAGACGAGAATACAATGGGACGTACCCAAGAGAACGAATCGCTCTTTGGATAGGTGCGCGGTTCAGTCAGCGGATGTGTGCGTCCTTGACAGGCTACTCTATGCGGACCCTCATGCGATGACAGAATACAGCATCGACTCCCAATAGGAGGCAATAGAAGTTGTAATCAGACGACAATCTACAGATATTTCCAACCATTATGAGTGGGATTGTAGCAGAAATTAATCAAGACTTCGCTCTTCTTAACAGGAGTTAGAGAGTCCAAAAAAACCCTTAAATCAGAATCTATGGCAAGCAAATGAGTGAACCGGAATTGTCCACAGATCGAAGGATCGTATAGTAGATAGACTTGGAGAGAGATTAGATAGAGATACCACAGATGGTGCAAGTATTCTTTTGCCAGAAGTCATCTGATGAAGCTCGTTGAGAAGTTCTCATGCGCGGAGTGTGCTATCCATTCACCTCGAATGGATTGCCGTAATCGGGAGGCATGGCCGGATTGTACCTCTGGGAAGGATCTTGGCCCGAAACGAGATTTCGTGCCTTGGTGCTATAGCCGCCGTGCGAGGTAGGATGTCTCGGTTGCGAGGTCGGCGCCGCAGGCCCATTGAGCCAGCCGGTCGATCTGCAATTCGCGTTCCGCCCGAACGTACCCGAACGTATAGGCCAGCCGCGAACACGGTGCCCGGATGCGCAGGAGGCTCTCGATTCCGGCCGCGCGTCGCGTGAGTCCCGATTGTGCGCGACGCCGATCCCCCGCTCCCTCGGGACCGGCGTGGTCCGTACCGTCGACCGGGGGGGCTGCTTGGGCGAGGCGCCCCTCGAGGCCGGAGACTCGGCCGTCAGACACGTGCAAGTTGCACCGCGCCACGCGTGACCTTGCGATTGCGACCGGCCCGATTCGAACGCGCAGGTGGGGGCGAGTAGTAGAATCTGGTTGGAGTCGAACGAGATGCGAAGCTTGGTGCTAGCGCTAGCCACGGACGTGCGAGGCTGTCCGGCCATCCTCGCCGTGCTGCTCGCCGCGTTCTCGGCCGCCGGGCTGGCGCAGGAGCACGAAGCGCCGCTGACGCCGGACGGCAACCCCAACCTGAACGGCATCTGGCAGGCTCTGGGCTCGGCGCACTGGAACGTGGAAGGCCACTCGGCCGAATCGGGTCCGGTGGTCGAGATGGGCGCTCTCGGCGCGATTCCGGGCGGGCTCGGTGTCGTGGTCGGCGGCGAGATCCCCTACCAGCCTTGGGCCCTCGAGAAGCGCAACCAGAACCGGAAGGACTGGCTCAAGCTGGATCCGGTCGTCAAGTGCTACATGCCGGGCGTCCCGCGTGCCGCCTACATGCCCTTCCCGTTCCAGATCGTCCAGACTCCCGATCACATCCTGATCGCGTACGAGTTCGCTAGCGCCTCCCGGGTCATTTACATGAATCGACCCGACTTCGAGCATCCGGGCGACGCGTGGATGGGTCACTCTCGCGGGCGCTGGGACGGGCAGACCTTGGTGGTCGACGTGACGAACCACGTGCCCGACACCTGGCTCGACAGTTCAGGCAACTTTCACTCGGACTCGCTCAAAGTGATCGAGCGCTACACCCTCACGGGGCCCAACCACCTGCTGTACGAGGCCACCATCGAAGACGAAAAGGTCTTCACCCGGCCCTGGATGGTCCGGATGCCTCTGTACCGGCGAATGGAAGAGGGCATGCAGCTGCTGGAATTCAAATGCGTGGAGTTCGTCGAAGAGATGATGTACGGGCACCTGCGCAAAAAGGACAGCGAATGACGGAGGAGGCGGAATGATGACGGTTCGAGGACTCGCGGTTGGTCTGGTCGCCTTCCTGGCGGCGTCGCTCCAGGCTGCCGAGGCGGCCGGCGGCGAGCACGACGAGTGGGTAGCGCCCCGCACAGCGTGGGGGAAGCCAGACCTGCGGGGAGTGTGGGACTTTCGCACGATCACCCCCTTGGAGAGGCCGAGGAGCCTAGGCGACCGGGACACTTTCAGCGACGCCGCCGAAGCCGAGGAGTTCCGCGTGCAGGAGCTGAGGCGGCGTAACAAGGACCGGCGCGCCTCCGACGGGATCTCTGCCGAGCAGGATGTCCGCAACGCCTACAACCAGTTCTGGTGGGACTTCGGCGAGCAGCTGATCGAGGACGGCCGCACCTCCCTCATCGTCGATCCGCCCGGCGGTCGGATCCCGCCGCTCACGGCTCCGGCGCGGCAGCGATACGACGCGATCCGGGCCGCCAGGGCCCGCCCGCCCCACGGTCCCGAGGATCGCGGCGTGGCCGAGCGCTGCCTGCTGGGATTCAACGCCGGACCGCCGTACAGTCCCAGCGCATACAACAACAACGTGCATATCTTACAAACGCCGGGCTACGCCGTCCTGCTGATCGAGATGGTCAACGACGCTCGCATCGTCCCGCTGGACGGGCGTCCGCACCTCCCGCAGGGGATGCGCCAGTGGCGCGGCGATCCCCGCGGCCGCTGGGAAGGCGACACGCTGGTCGTCGAGTCGACGAACTTCACGGGCAAGACATCCTTCCGCGGCTCGGGCAGGAACATGCGCTTGGTCGAGCGCTTCACGCGAGTCGGCCCCGACCGGATCGTCTACGAATACACCGTCGAGGATCCGGAGTCCTTCGAGCGGCCGTGGACGGCGGCGATTCCGATGAAGAAGACGGACCAGCCGATGTTCGAATACGCCTGCCACGAGGGCAACTACAGCATGTTCACGATGCTGGAGGGAGCCAGGGCCGCGGAGCGGGCGGGCCAGCCGCACAGCGGGTCGAACCTGCCCTGACTGGGTGCGGGTACACTGCAACCGGGGAGCGATCGCATGACACGCAAACGAGTCTGCCTTTCCGCCGCCGCAGCGCTGGGGGTGCTGCTGCTAGCGCTGCCGTTGGCGGGGCACCACGCCTTCTCAGCCGAGTTCGACGCGAAGCGCCCCGTTCAGCTAAAGGGCGCGGTAGCCAAGATGGAATGGATCAACCCGCACGCGTGGATCCACATCGACGTGACCAAGGACGATGGCGGCGTCGAGCGCTGGATGGTCGAGGGAGGCACGCCCAACACCCTGTTCCGCAGGGGTTTCACCAAGAGTTCGCTGCTGCCCGGCACGGTGATCCTGGTGGACGGCTACCAAGCCAAGGACGGGACGATGAAGGCGAACGGGCGCAACCTCACGTTTGAGGACGGGAGCAAGCTGTTCATGGGCTCGTCCGGGACGGGCGCCCCGCACGACGGGCGGGACCCGACGGAGCCGGGACGTTAGCTCGCGCCGTTGGGGCGGGGCGCGGGCTCTCGCGCTAGTAGAAGGCGATCCAGCGCCCCGAGAAGCCAACGCAGAACCAGAGTCCCAACGAAGCCACAGCCGAGAGTCGGCCCCACACCGGCCCCACCCGCGCTTGATCGGCCGCCGTAACCCGCTTGCGGACGGTGAACGTGAAGGCCGTCGCGATGACTAGGAAGAACATCTTGTACCAGAACGGCGGGCTGTAGTAGCACTTGATCGCCTCCGACAGGAACATCGGGATGCCCGTCGCGACCATCGTCAGGAGGCCGCCAACCAGCCAGGGATGGACGCTCTCGGCCAGCAGCGCGACCGCTTGGTTGCGCAAGCCGAAGCCCAGCAGGCGCAGGTCCACCAGCAGGATGGTGCCCCCGGTCAGCGCCAAGGCTAGGAGGTGGACCGCCTCTATGACCGGGAAGAGCCAGAGCGACTCGCGGATCGCGACCCCGATCGAGGTGTCCTCGAGCCACTGAAATACCGGAAACAGATCCATGGGACGCTGCGCCTAGTCGAACCAGTTGTAGGCCTGCATGCGCCCGCATACGACGACGGCGCTCCAGAGCACGAGCGACCAGAATCCGGCGGCGCGGGCCCGGAACGGGATGCTGTCGGCTTGGTCCCATTGCGAGACCCAGCGGAAGACTGTCCGGTGGAACACGAAGGCGTTCAGGCCGGCGAGCGCGATTGCCACCATTTTCACTTGGAAAAAGATGTTCTGCGAGGCGCGGACGGGACTTGACAGGAAGAGCATCGAGCCGCTGACGACCATCACCGCGAAGCCGGCGATTGCCCATGGGAACAGCCGGTTCACGACTTCGGAAACGGGCACCCGGCGCATCGCGACGCCGACCAGCCGCAGATCCCACGTGGCGGTCATGCCGAGAAACAGGCACAGCGTGAGGACGTGGGTGGTCTCCACGATCGGGTACAGCAGAATCGACTCGCGGATCGCGACGCTCGCTCCCGTGCCCTCGAGCCACTCGAGGAAAGCCGGCAAAGACATTGTGCGGCACGGCCTCCGCGATCAGCCGCCGCCCGGGCCGACGCGAGGAGCAAACCAAGACTCTAGCAGAGCGAGGCGCTCGCGCTGCCTCGGGCGGTGCCGGCTCCTCCCACGCGCTAAAGTGTAGCGACGTCGGGTACGCTGCGGGCCGCGGGCTTGGTGCCCGTGCGTGTCCGGACCGCCCGAGTGAGCTGGAGGAACTGCCGATGCCCGGAGCACGCCCTTGGAGACCTGTCGCGGTGGCGCCCGTCGGCTTGGTTCTCGCCCTCGCGATCGCCTGCGGCCAAGGCGGCGGGTCCGGCGAAGGGGTGTCACCGCCGTTCAAGCCGGTCGCCTCGGTCGAGGACCTGATGCACGACGTCATCTACCCGCACGCCGACGTCGTGTGGGACTCGGTCGGAACGATCATCACCAAGGAAGGCACGAACGAAATCCGCCCGCGCAGCCACGAGGAATGGGAGCAGGTACTCCAGAGCGCCCTCACGGTGGCCGAGGCGGGCAACCTGCTCATGCTGGAGGGGCGCGCCAAGGATTCCGGCGAGTGGATGGAGAGTGCGGCCGCGCTGATCGACGCGGCGTCCCTCGCCGTCGAGGCGGCCAGCAACCACGATCCGGAGGCGGTGTTCGACACCGGCGGGGAAATCTACACCGCCTGCAACGACTGCCACGAACGCTACTGGGAGGTCCCGCCCTCGGCAATGCGTCCCTGAAACGTGCCGTACCCCGGCCGCCTAGCTTGGGATCAGCGAGCGTGGATGTGCGAGCGCCCCGTCTTAGAACCGGCGCGACCACTCCTGTGGCCAGCGCTCGACCACGACCTTCTTATCTGTGTAGAACTCAACCGCGTCCCGGCCTTGGCCGTGCATCACTCCGAAGAAGCTGTTCTTCCAGCCGCTAAACGGGAAGTACGCCATCGGCGCGGCCACGCCGATATTGATCCCGACGTTGCCGGTGGGCACCTCGCTGCGAAACTTCCGGGCGGCCGCGCCGCTCGCCGTAAAGATCGACGAGGCATTGCCGAACGGACTGCGCGCAATGACCTTGATCGCCTCCTCGAGGCTCCCGACCGGCGTGAGGCCTAGGACCGGGCCGAAGACCTCCGTGGTTCCGATGAATCCCCCGGAATCGACCCGATCGAGCACCGTCGGGCCCACGAAGTTGCCATTCTCGCTCCCGTCGACGCGGAGGCCGCGGCCGTCCAGCACCGCCTCGGCCCCGTCGGCGGAGCCGCGGGCGATGGCCCCTTCGATGCGGCTCCGGCTGGCCGAGGTGATGACCGGGCCCATTTCGACGCCGTCGCCCAGGCCCGGGCCCACGCGCAGCGATCGCGCGGCTTCGACAATCGCGTCGCGAAACGGCCGGTGCGCCTCGCCCACCGTCACGACCGTCGACACCGCCAGGCAGCGCTGGCCGGCGCACCCGAACGCGCTGTCCCCGACAATCTTGGTTGTCGTCTCGAGGTCGGCGTCGGGCATGACCACGACATGGTTCTTGGCGCCCCCCTGGCATTGCATGCGCTTCCCGTGCAGTGCCCCCGACGCGTAGATCTGCCTGGCGACCGGAGTCGATCCCACGAAGCTGATGGCCCGCACGTCGGAATGCTCGACGAGCGCCTCCGACGCCGCCGGCCCGCCGTTGGCGAGATTTACGACGCCCTCCGGCAGGCCGGTCCTTTCCAAGACTTCGACTACCTTCCGAATCGACAGGGGCACCTTTTCCGACGGCTTGACGACCACCGTGTTGCCGCAGGCTATCGCGTACGGGATGAACCACAGGGGAATCATCACCGGGAAGTTGAAGGGGGTGATGATCCCGACCACGCCGAGCGGCTGCCGGACCATCGTCTCGTCGATACCGCGCGCGATGTCCTCGAGGTTGTAGCCCTGCATCATGGTCGGGATGCCGCAGGCCACCTCGACGTTCTCGATCCCGCGGCGGAGTTCGCCGGCCGACTCGCTGTAGGTCTTGCCGTTCTCGAGCGAGATCGTGCGCGCGATGCCCTCGAAGTCCTCCTCTAGGAGCTGCTTGAACCGGAATAGGAACTGGATCCGGTTTCCCGGCGGCACGGCCCGCCAGGCAGGGAAGGCCTTGAACGCCGCGGCCACCGCCTTCGCGACACCGTCGCGGCCGTCATGCGGAACCGACGCGATCGTTTCGTTGGTCGACGGATCGATTACGGGCGTGACATCCGAACCGGTGGCGGCTTCCCACCGTCCGCCAATATAGTTCGCGACACCTTCCATGGTTCCGATTATTGCCCACGCGGACGCTACGCCCAGCGCCCCTTCCGTGGCGCACGTTCAGCGGCGGTCTTCGATCAGGTGCTCGAGCGGTGCCCGGCAGGGCCCGGGGGCGCGCCTCAAGGCCGCCGAAAGGAGGTCGTCCGATCGCGTTGACGGCCGTCGCCCGATGGCGTAGCAGGCCGCGGCCACCTCGCGCGGATCCTCCGATTCCAGCATCGGGCGCAGGGCGTCCAGAGACCTGTCGCTGCCGATGCGCCACAGCCTCCGGCATGCCTCCTGCTTGGCGGCGAGGCTGGCCGGAGCTCCGAGCAGGGCGGCCAGCTCCTGCTCGATCAAGGAGCGCGCCTCGCTGTCCCCGTGCGATTCGTTGATCAGGCGGTCGATCTCGAACAGGGCGGAGGTGGACTCGCCGAAGTCATAAGACGAGGCCGCTCGGGCGGCCTCTTGGATCCTCTCTCGCAGCATGGTCATACCCTCCACGGCGTGCGCATCGTGCGATAGCGCATGTTGTTGGCTTCGGCGTCTCCCTCGAAGCGCTCGGCCCGCGGATCCCAGCGGACGGTTCGTCCCAGGCGCAGGCATATATTCGCGCAGTGCGCGATCGTGTGGGACCGGTGAGCTGCCTCGGGATTGGACAGCGGCTGCTTGCGGCTGCGCATGCAGGTCAGGAAGTCGCGCACGTGCGGCTCTTGAATGACGTAGTTCGCGTCCGGGGGATCCAAGCCCGCCAGAACCGAGTCCGGTTTCGCATCGATGCCGCCGCTGTCGGACAGGAAGATCCAGCCTTCGTCGCCCACGAACCGCAGGCCCTTGCGGCCAGTGTCCATGTTGAGTCGCAGGCCGTCCCGGTAGCGGGCTCGGATGTCGTACCAGTACGGGATGTTGTTGATCCCCCCTTCGTCCCGGTACTCGGACTCCCCGTGGTATTCGACCGGGGCGTCGAGCGGATCGCCCCTCAGCCACTGCACGGTCTCGATGAAATGGGGGCCCATGTCGGCGACCGCGCCGGCGCCGGTATCCCAGTTGAGCCTCCACATGCGGACCCGGTCTGCCGAATACGGCGCCCACGGCGACTGGCCGAGCCAGCGGTCGTAGTCGAACACTTCGGGATCCGGGGGGCTCTCGGGGCCGGCCATGCTGTTCTGCTTCCAGCCGCCGCTGGCCCCGAAAGAGAGTCTCACGGTGTGCAGGCTGCCGACGCGCCCGCTGAGAATGGTGTTAACGAGGAACTTGTACCCCGGATTCGAGCGACGCTGCGTGCCGCACTGCCAAACGGTGCCGTACTGGCGCGTGACCTCGACCAGCCGGCGGCCCTCGGAGATGGTCAGGCAGAACGGCTTCTCGCAGTAGACGTCCTTGCCGGCTTGGGCCGCCAGCGAGCTCATCACCCCGTGCCACCGGTCGCCCGTGCCGATCACCACGGCATCGATGTCGTCCCGCTCGAGGACTTCCTCGTGGAACCTCGTCGCCGCGCAGTCGTCGTTGCCGTAGTGGCCGTCGACGAGCTGCTTGGCGTGGCTTCGCCGGTCGGCGATCAGGTCGCAGACGGATACGACGCGGACTTCTTCTTGGTCCAGGAACTCCTGGATGTTGCGCCGGTTGCGGTTGCCCATGCCGATACCCGCCACGGCGATCCTGTCGGACGGCGGCGTGGCCGCGCCGAGGCCGAGAGCCGAGGCCGGAACCACGAGCGGCGCGACGGCCGCTTGCGCGAAGCCTCGGCGGCTGAGGGCGTTGCCTAGTTTCATCGCGCTCACAGTGTAGCCCGCGCCAGCGGCGGGCACCGCGCTTGACGGGATGCGCTACGCTGTTCCCTGCGCGTTCAATGCGGACGCGGGAGGTTAGAGGATGCCCGAGAGCAGGAGAGAGTTCGTCAAGGCCGCGGCCGGTCTGGGGGTGGCGGCAGGCGCGCTGGCGGCCGGTGACTTGCCGCGGCGGAAGCTGGGCAAGACCGGCTTGGAAGTGAGCATCGTCGGTCTCGGGGGCGGCCGGGTTGGCACCCACCGCGACGAGGCCGAGGCGCTGCGCACCATGCGCCACTGCTACGAATCCGGGATCAACTACTTCGATTCCGCGGCGGCGGGCGCGTACGGGCTGAGCCAGCGGCGGTATGGCATCGCCTTCGAAGGCGTCCCCCGGGATCGCCTGATCTACGGGACCAAGACCCGGCACAGGACCTACGGCCACTCGGAACTGGACTTGGCCCAGAGCTTGGCCGGCCTGCGCACGGACTACATCGACCTCTATCAGGTCCACAACGTAATGCACATGGAGGACATCGACTTCGTCTTCGGCCCGCGAGGGGTGATGGAGATGATCGAGAAAGCGCGTCGCGATGGCAAGATCCGCTACGTGGGCTTCACAGGCCACATGGACCCGCGCGTCCTGGCGAAGATGCTCGAGGCGTACGATTGGGATACGGTGCTCATGCCGCTCAGCGTCACCGACGGGGCGAACCAAGACCTGAGCTTCGAGAGAACCGCATTGCCGCCGGCCATCGAGAAGGACTTGGGAGTGATGGCGATGAAGACGACCGGTGTCGGCGCACTGCTCGAGGAAGGGATCTCCTCGCTCGAGGAGAACCTGAACTATGTCTGGTCGCTTCCCGTCGCGACGGCCATCCTAGGCTGCACTTCGCCCGAGCAGGTGGACCGGGATCTTGCCGCGGCGCGGGCGCACCGCAAGCTCAGCGAGAGCCAGATGAGCGAGCTCCGCGGCAAGTGGCGCGGTGTGGACTTCGCCAGGCTGGAGAGCTGGAAGGTCGACCAGAGCGCTACGCTAGCCTCGTCGAGCCGGGAATACTACGGCGACTGAGCCAGATCGACCCCTCGGCTCGGGTCGCCAGTCGCCAGGGGCCGGAACCCGAGGCATGGAAAGCTACGTGCTTGGGAGGTGCCCCCGCAGCGCCTGGCGAACTCGAGAGATGGTCCTACTTGATCGACTTTCGCCTGGCGGTTGCAGAAACGCTCGCACAGGGGTTTCTGGACTGGATCGCTAGCCTCGCCGGCCATGAGTCTGGCTCGGCTTCCAGCTGAGCATGCTGGGCTTGAATTCAGTGGAGTGCTTGCACGACGATTCCGACAACAATAGCGGGTTCTATCGGGTACGTGCAGGTCTCCAGAAGACATAATCTTGGACCTGTTTGCCACCGATGCGGGGAATGGAGTGTCCGTTTCGAAGCGACAGGATGCCACTTATTCAGTTCTCGCGTATCTGTTCGAGCGTTGCTGCATTCTGGAGGGTAGCAGGTGACCGCTATGATCCTTCCGACCGAACACATTCGCACGCAACGATCACTCATGGCCGATGGAGCCGTATTGTCGCGAACCGTTGACCGCCCGGTGATCGTGGCTAGTCTTTGGGGCACAATCGGGACTTGTCGGGATACGAGGAATTCAATGCCTCCGATTGACTACCGGTGATTCGTCCCAGCGCATGATCTACTATTCATGTTGCGCGCGGTTGACATCAAGCGAGACTTGCTTGTCAAGGAGAAGGAGAGTTTTTCGGGCTCCAGTTCAATTGAGGGATCGGTTGCGCGTAGAACTATTATCTTGGTAGCGATGCTCTTTCATGTAAGGCTCAAGTGCAGTCGGAGCCTTGCTTGGAAATCTTGTCTAATCGAATACGATCTCGGCGATATACAGGCTGGGCATGACCTGATTCCAGCCTCGTGGAATGTCATCGAATGCCAATCGAAACTCCTGAACATCCGCAGGAGCGAGTCCCTGCCTTGGATGAACGATAACGGCAAGCACCCGGTGCAGCTCGACTCCGTAGACGTCGAAAAATACGCAATTGAGGCGGATTCTGCGAACCGGATGATCGCCCAGATTGCTCAGCTTGCCGGTGATCTCGACAAGGGTCTGCCCGAGGGTGTTGTCCGTCGCGGACATCTCGACGTCGCCCAGGTCCAGCATGGGCAGGTAGGCGCGTGCGGCCTCCGTGAGAATCAACTGTTCCGGAGGCCTTGCGGAGTCCCTTTTCCATTCAACGTACGCGATGCTTCCCATGCCGAGTGCCAGCGCAGCTGCGATGAGGAGCGGAACTCCCTTCTGCCTCTTACTCGCGATGGTCTGGCCGGTTTCGAGCATCGTGTCACGCGTCGAGTCGGCGGACCCCGCGAACTGGCGGCACCGCGTCTGAGTCTAGCGCCATGATCGCAATTCGGATGGGCCCGCGGGGGCCTAGCGGTAGAGCCAAGCGACCAGCGCCTCGGTCTCCGCGGTGCCAGTCTCGATGCTCAGGTCGCCGGGCCGCCCGGCGGCGTCGAATGCCGCCTGGAACCACCCCGTCGGAAACGCTTGGTGGGCGTTGTGGAGCAAGAGCCTCCCTCCGGGCGCGAGAACGGCCACGGCGCGGAAGTCGCCCGCCCGTCGCAGACCCGGTATGAACAGTCCTCGTACGTACTCGGCGTCGTTGGCGGCGTCGAAGCCGTCAAGGTCCGCGACGACAGCGCCGAAGCGCCTGTCCAGCGCGGCGGCCAGCAACACCCAGAGGCCTGCCCGGCCGAATCCGATTACACGGATGTCCTCGGTTCCGGCGTGCTCTCGTAGGAACGCGGCTGCGGTGAGGATGTCTTGGACGCGATTCGCATCGTCGCTGCGGTTGAACACGTGGAAGTAGCGCTGGCCCATCCTCCCTACCCCGGCGATGTCCCGCTCGGCAATGGCAGCGCCCGTCTGGAACGCATCGATCATCAGCACCGGCGCGTCGCGATTCACGACGGCTCTGCCTAGTTCGGTCTTCGCGGCGGCCTCCTTGCCGTCCGGATGCACCACGAGAGTCGGCTTGCCCGCGCGCGAGTCGGCTCTCGCGAGGATTGCCGGTATGCGGTCGCCCGCTCCTTGGCGCCCTAGCACTAGCTCCCCCTCTCTCGGCGCCCGCCCTGAGGCAGTTCCCGGCCGAGGAACTTCCGCCAGAATCGAAAGTCCCAGTCGCTGACTGAATGCGGCTTGGGCCTCTCCTAGGGATAGTGCGTCGCTTACGGCCAGAGCCAGCGTGTCCGCTTCGGCCGCGGCGACCCGCTGGCGGACAAACTCCTCGAACCCGACCGCCCGGTCGGGCAACGGGCGGCCCCACAGGTAGAGCAACAGGCTCAGCTGGTCGGTCCGGAAGCTTCGTTCCGTGAAGCGGGAAGCGTCTCCGTCCCCGAGGATGCGCTTGCCGAAGAAAGCGTAGACCGCCTCCCTACTGTCCTTGTGGTAGTTGTGCGGGGAGTCGAATTGCCGCCACTCCACATTGGATTCGGCATCAAGCAGGCGATAGACTCCCCGCACTGCGGGAAACTCGTCATCCGGCACGCCTACGGTCCAATCTCCTGTCGCGGCCACCAGCAGCTGCGGCTTCGGTGCGAATGCCGCCGAAAACTCGACGTTGTTGGTGTCGATGCGCAGGAGGGGGGCGTTCTCGCAGCGCGAGCCTCCTTGCATCCGGAAGGACACCATATTGACGGGTGCGGAAAACCCGATGCGGTCGTCGACGGCTGCAAGCAGGAAGGCCTGCGTCCCGCCGCCCGAAGCGCCCGTGACGGCGATCCGGTCGCCATCGACCTCGGGCAGTGACGCGAGGTAGTCGACGACGCGGATGCTGTTCCAAAGCTGCAGGCCGAGAGTCCCGACGAGCCACAGCTCCTCCCGCGGGCCCGCGAACCCGTGGGGAACCTGCATGGTGTCGTTCCAGCCCACCATGTCGTAGGCGAAGACGACGTAGCCCTGCCGGGCGAGGCTGATCGCCCGGCCGGGAACGGAATTGATCTCCGAGTTCTCAAAGCGACCGTACCGCCAGTGTCCGTGCGGAGACAGAATGGCCGGGTAGGGCCCGTTGCCGCCCGCGGGCCGGTACAGGTTGCCTCCGAGGAAGTAGCCAGGGTACGTCTCCAAGAGGACGCTGTCGATGGTGAAGTCCTCGTGCTCGATCCGCTCGCCGACAGAGGCGTTCAGCGGCTCCTTGCGTGGCAGAGGCAGCAGGCCCGAGGAGAAGAGTATCTGCTTGCGCAGAAATTCTGCGCGTCTCTCCCACTCGACCTTGGTGTACCCGGCCATGGAGTAGTGCGCGTCCGTATGCCGGATTTCCGTGTTGCGCCTGTCCTCGGCCGGAACTTGCGCGAGTCCGCCGGAACATACGGCCAGGCACACGATGAGGCGACCAGTCACAACGAAAGCCTACCAGTCCGCGGATTCCGGTGCCAGCGGAATCCGCGAATCCCCTGGCATCCGCCCCTCGGCAATGGATCCGCGGAAGGCCCCGAGCTGGTCTCGTGCGCCTGGCGGCCTGGCCGATTAGGCTCGGGTCAGCCCCATGGCGGGGCGATACCGGCGGCGCTCGGGACGCGCGGCCGTGCGTATCGGGAATCAGGCTTCGGCTGCGGAGCGGGCATGTCTCGAGCGCCAAACGGGGACGGTCGCTGAGATCGCTCGGCGGCACTCATCTCGGCGGACCAAGGGCTGGAGCTTGCCTCTGGCACTGCAAGTCTCAGTGACGGCCGCGTCTGACACTTCCGACAGCGTAGGCAAGCGGCTCGCATCGTCGCACAGATCTAGGATCTCCGCACGCCATCAGCCGTTTTCTTGGATCCTATACTTGCGGACTTGGCGAAGCCCAAATAGGGTCAAGTCCCGACCATATTCTCACTATTTCGGTCCAGAATACATGAGAAAAACCAGTCCATTACGAACTTGAGGAATCGGATCTCTGAGTTACATAGGGCCCTTATGGAAATGAATAGAGAACTATGATCACTAAGATCTTCACGACACTTTCCGTGGTTATTGTCTTGAGTTTCGATCAACACAGAATCGGACAGATCGAATTTAATAGTATCTGACCTACGATGGTAATTCAAGTCACTTATCCATCACAATAAGAACAATTACAGACAGCCACACAGAAAGCATCTAAGAGATTCTCTTGCCGTATAGTTCTCTTGCTCCTAGGTCTTATTTCGCACCCAAGATGACCAGTTTCCGTGCAAGATAGTCGTCAAAGGCACCCCATTCTGAGCGAGAATTCTCGTCAGTGTGGTCCGCTTCCTTCGGCCCGTGCGCGATGGATGTATGGTAATCCCTATTGTTCTTCTTCATCTTTTTCGCAAGCTTAGTGTAGCAGTCTTGGATTTCTTGATCCGGGATACTGACGCTGGTCTTGTTCGAGTTAAGTTCTCGGTTCAAATGTCAAGGAGTCCCTCATCGGCGAGTCATATTAGGCAACTGGATGCCTGAGAACGAACTGATTATTTCTCGGATCCGATCAAGCAGGTCCGAAGTCTCTTGGGTCTGATCTGTGAAATCTTCAATATTGGGCCTCACATTGCAAAACTTTGATCGCCCATCAGGGCCCTTCAAGATGTCGATATCAAGCGCATGACCTCGAATCGGACTGTTACCGAATCTCGTGAAGTCGTGATACAGATCGGCAATCACGGGACCATAGGTCCATGCTTCAACGGATTCTTGGAGCAGCGGTTTTCCCCTTAGTGCTAGATGCCGGCCATTGGCGACGAAGACTAGCTTGATAATCTTCATCGGGCTGGGCGCTTGTCGGCTCTAGGTCGCTAGATCTAAGAAGTAGTTTGCCACAGCCTAAGCGGAACACGGCCGGTACATGGGTCAGCGTACCTGATTGTCGCTGACTCGCGCCGCCTGATGCAGGTCGAGCTCGCCGCTAGCGGATCCAATGCTTCTCGTGGCAGGACTCGCACGCCTCGATGATTTGGTTGCCGACATCGGTGATCGCGTCGACGTCCCTCTCCTGCGCCGCGTTGAGCGCCCTTGCGCCGGCCTCGGCGAGTCGCAGCGAGGTCGCCGCCCACACGTCCGAGTCTTCGGCCCGGTTCCCGATCAGCAGCAGGTTGCCGGACTCTCCCAGGAGCACTGCTTGCCGTGCGACCTCGTCCCATCCCCGCTCGTCGGTCGGTGGATTCCGGGCCACGTCGAACAGGGCGCTGGACGAGGGAATCACCAGCACCTGCATCAGCCGGGTGATTGAAGCGACCGGCTTGAACTTGGGAACCTGCGCGGCCGCCGCGCCCGCAAGCGCCAGCGCCCCTGCCGCGACCAGCAGGTGCGACCGTCTCCGCTCGCCCAGTCTTCCCACCTTGAATCTTCGGCACCAGTCCCCGGCGCTCCGCCCCGGGGCCGATGCATAGAATACCCTGTCCGCCGTCCGGGGGCGCGAGGACTCACCCCGCCGCCGTCCGGGCGGCTCGACCGCGCCCGTGGTAGCCTCTAGGCGAGAGTAGGCAGGGGCGTCCTCGGCCTGCGCCGGCGACGAGGCAGCACGGTGGTTCGCAAGGAATCGGCCCTCGACTACCACCGCTACCCGCGCCCCGGCAAGATCTCGATCACGCCGACCAAGCCCTCGGACACGCAGCTCGATCTGAGCCTAGCGTACTCCCCCGGCGTGGCGGAGGCCTGCTTGGAGATTCTCCGGGATCCCAGGCTGGCCGGTCGATACACCACGCGCGCGAATCTCGTCGCCGTTGTGTCGAACGGTTCCGCAGTCCTAGGGCTGGGGGACATCGGGCCCTTGGCCGGGAAGCCCGTCATGGAGGGCAAGGCGGTCCTCTTCAAGCGTTTCGCCGACATTGACGTCTTCGACCTCGAGGTCGCGACGGCGGATCCGGAAGAGATCGTGCGCGTCGTGGAGCTCCTGGAGCCCACGTTCGGGGGAGTCAACCTCGAGGACATCAAGGCCCCGGAGTGCTTCTACGTGGAAGAGGAGCTCAGCAAGCGGGTGAGCATTCCCGTGTTCCATGACGACCAGCACGGCACGGCCATCATCAGCGGCGCGGCGCTTCTGAACTCGCTCGAAATCGCGGGGAAGGATCTCGGCTCGGTGCGGGTCGTCGTGAACGGAGCGGGTGCGAGCGGCGTGGCGTGCGCCCACCTGTACTTGCGCCTGGGCGTGGATCCGGACAACCTTGTCGTGCTTGATTCCAGGGGGGTGATCTTCAGGGGACGCGGCTTCGGGATGAATCCCTACAAGGAGCGGCTCGCGCGGGACACCAAGCTGCGCACGCTGCCCGAAGCTGTCCGGGGGGCCGACGTGTTCGTCGGCCTCTCTCAGGCCAACGTTCTGAAGCCCGCGATGCTTTCCTCGATGGCGGACCGGCCCATTGTCTTCGCCCTTGCCAATCCCGATCCCGAGATTGAGTACTCGCGGGCCATCGCCACGCGCTCGGACGCGATCATCGCCACGGGCCGGTCCGACCATCCCAACCAGGTCAACAACGTCCTCTGCTTCCCGTCTCTGTTCCGGGGCGCGCTGGACGTCGAGGCGACCTGCATCAACACCGAGATGAAGCTGGCCGCGGTGCGCGCCTTGGCCGCGCTCGCGAAGGATCCGGTGCCGGATTCGGTCCGTCGCATCTACACGTCCGAGGAACTCGAGTTCGGGCCGCGCTACATCATCCCCAAGCCGTTCGACCCAAGGGTCACGCTGGAGGTCTCCCACAAGGTGGCCGAGGCGGCGATCCGGAGCGGCGCGGCGGGCAGGCGGATTCTCCTGGACGACTACCGCCAGAGCCTGGCGGTCCGCTTGGACAGCAGCCAGGAGGTGTTTCAGCTGATCATTCGCCGCGCCAAGGAAGATCCCCGCCGGATCGTGTTTCCGGAAGGAGACCACGAGAAGATCCTCCGCGCCGCCTTCATGCTCCGCGAGGAGCGCATCGCCAGGCCCTTGCTGCTCGGCGACGAGGACAGGATCCGGGCTCGAGCGGAAGATTTGAGGCTCCCTTCGACGGGATGGGACATTGTCGATCCGGCCGAATTCCCCGGAATCAATGAGTACGTGCGCGCGCTGTTCCACCTGCGCCAGCGCAAGGGCTGCACGCTTCAGGGCGCGCGCGAGATGCTACGCGATCCCGTGGCGTTCGGAGCGATGATGGTCCGGCTCGGCGACGTCGACGGCATGGTGGCGGGAATCACCCGCCACTATCCGGAAACACTGAGGGTGGCGCTGCGAATCATCGACCGGCGCAGCGGCGTGCGAAGGGTGTCGGGCCTGTTCATGATGATCCGCCAGCGCAAGATCTACCTGCTCGCGGACACCACGGTCAACATCGACCCCAGCCCCGAGGATCTGGCCGAGATCGCCCTGCTGACGGCGCGGCGCGCGCGCCGCCTCGGCATCCTGCCGCGGGTGGCGTTGCTCTCGTTCTCGAACTTCGGCTCCGCCCGCTTCCCGGACTCGGAGAAGGTGCGCCGGGCCGCGGAAATCTGCGCGGAGCTGGATCCGGAACTGGTAGTGGATGGCGAGATGCAGGCGGATACGGCTCTCGATCCGGGCATGGTGGAGGAATTCTTCCCGTTCTCGAAGCTGCGGGGCGAGGCGAACGTATTGGTGTTTCCGAACCTAGCGTCGGCAAATATCGCGTACAAGCTTCTCAAGCAGTTCGCCGGCGCGCGATCGCTGGGACCGATCCTCATGGGCATGGACAAGCCGGTGGCAGTGCTGCAGAAGGGATTCGACGTCGAAGACGTGATCACGATGTCGGCGATCGCAGTCCACGATGCGCAGGAGAAGGTGTCTTCCGCCGGGGCTATCGCCGCCGACTAGCTCCGGCCGCGGCAGCCCGGTCGTACGACTGGACCGCGTTCCGTAAGTTGGCAGCGGCCAGGTGCGTCAGGCCGGTGCTCCTGGTGGGCCCGCCGCTGGCGGGCAAGCCGGTCCTAAAGGGGCGTTTGCAACCGCGTTTGCTCATCGGATTCATGATGGGACTGCCGACGGGAAGACTGAGGCGTTCGACGGACCTCGGGTGTATCGAGGGCACGGGCGAATGCCCCCCTTCAACCGTCGGCCCGCTTGGCCCGGCACCAAGGTCAGCGGCGCTGCAAGCGCCGCATGACGCATCTAAATGCAGGGATCTTCGGTGTGACCCGCCGCATTCCTGCTTCCAGCCAACTACCCATGCCTACCCGAGGTCGCCGCCTACTTCGAGACCCGGTGGGTGTGCGACGCGACTGTTCCGGCATCGGATGCGCAAGGGCGACCTCCGCCGGCGCCAGGCAGGGCCGCAGGCGGCCCGTTGCGACCGGCTTCCCCTCTGTCGGTCGACGCCGACCCAGACACGGAGGCCGAGGTGCCTCCGTGGCCGGCGACTCCGGTCATCCGGCGAGACTCGGACCGGTTGCGGCGACCGCTCCAGCGATCCTCCCGAACCATGCGGCCAAGCTGCGGGGCAGCAGGTCAGGCGACTCGACTCGATGCACCGTTAGCCCTGCGGCCTTCGCGGAGCGGGTCCCGGTGGCCGAGTCCTCGAACGCCAAGCAACTCTTGCCGCTGTCGATGCCGAATGCCGCCCGAAGCTTGTCGAGCGCCAGCAAGTACGGCATGGGATCGGGCTTGAGGCGCTCGACATCGTCGCCGCAGATGACAAACTCCAGGCATTCCGCTACGCCCTGCCGCTCGAGGATCGGGACCACGTCGGGGATCTCGCTGGAGGAGACGACGCCCATGGGGACGCTGTCGCGGTTGGCACGGATCCAGTTCTTCGCCTGCGGGTGGATCGAGAGTTCCCTGACGGACCGACGGCGGTAGGCCGCGTGTTTCCGAGCTCTCCCCGCTTCCACGCATTCCGGCGTGACCGGGATGCCGGCCCGGCCCAGGAAGAACTCGCATGCCCTCCGGTCGCTGATACCCACCAGATCCCGAACGTACTGGCGCCAGCTCACCGAGACGCCCCAAGGCTCGACCGCCTCGAGCCAGGCCTCGTGGTGCAGGTACTCGCTGTCCACCAGCGTGCCGTCGAAATCGAACAGCACGGCACGGATCTTCGCATTCGACGGTTCCACAAGCCAGTCTAGCGCCTACCCTCGCGTCCGGCCTCGCAAGCCTGCCGAAGGCCGCCCGCTTCCCTGGCGGGTCGTCGCTCCACCGGCAGCGATCCCTCCCCCTCGCCCCCCGAGACGGCACCATCCGGGAGAGTGCGAGCCCCCCCTCCCTCCAGGATCGTCGGGCCTGCAAGATTCCCGAGCTGTCTGGCAGCGCAGGGCGTCACCATGCAGAATCAGCGTCTCGACAGCGGTACCGCCTTGCGGTCGGGCGATCCGCGCTCGAGACTCGGGTCAGGGTGCCTTGGCCCGCGGACGCGCGGCCCCTACAGACAGGGATCTGACATGGATGCCATTGGAGGTGCGCTCCCCTGCATCCGATGCGCCGGGAACGGCCGGCTCGGGTATAATCGTCCGTCGCCCGTGGACTTCCGCCCGCGTATCTTCGCGCTAGTCGGATGCATCGGGCTCTTGGCGTGCGGCGCCGCCAACCGGCCGTATCCTGCCAAGGAAATCAAGCTGATCGTCCAGGCGGCTCCCGGCGGCACGTCGGATACGGTGTCGCGGGTCATGGGTAGCTTGGCCGAAGGTCGTCTGGGCGTGCCGGTCGTCTGCGAGAACAAGCCCGGGGCCAGCGGTGCCCTTGCCTTCTCGTACGTGGCGCGCAGGCCCCCGGACGGCTACACCATCGGGCACGCCCCAGTTGAGATCGCCATCGTTCGTTCGCTGGGCTATGCCGACATCGGCCCCTCGGACGTCTCGCTGATTTGCTTGGTGTCGAAGACCGCGCCGGCGCTGGTCGTCCGCGCCGAGTCGCCTTGGCATTCGTTCGAGGACTTCATCGGCGCCGCTCGCATGGAGGCGGGCCGCATCGTGATGGCGAATTCCGGCATCGGCTCGATCTGGCATTTCAACATCCTGCTGATGGAGCAGGGAACGGGGGCTCGGTTCACCCACCTGCCGTACGGCGGCTCCACCCCGGCGCTGGTTTCCGTGATCGGGGGCCACGCCGACGCGGCCGTGGCGGGCGTCGGGGAGGTGGTTTCGCACGTGCAGTCCGGGAAGCTGCGGGCCCTGGCAGTCTTCGATGACTCGCGGTCCCGGGTGCTGGGCGACGTTCCAACGGCCCGCGAGCTCGGATTCGCGATCGGAGCGCCGGCCTGGAGCGGATTCTTCGGCCCGGCGGGAATGCCGGAGGAGCGCGTCGCGTTGCTCGCGGATGCCTTCGAAGCGGCGTTCGGTACCGACGAATGGGCTAGGCTCTGCCGGGAGCGCGGCATGGAGGCGCGGTTTCTCGACAAGGACGAATTCGCGGCGTTCGCGATGGAGCAGGAGGAGTTTTTCGAGCGCGAGGTGCCGAAGCTCGTTCGGCTGGAGAGCCCGTAGGTGAAGGCGGCAGACAAGGTTACCGGCGGTGCTTTCCTTGCGCTGGGGCTCGCGCTGGTGGCGAGCGGGCTCGGGCTCCCGGCGGGCGTCGGCGGGCAGCCGGGGGCCGGGTTCTTCCCGCAGGCGATCGGGGGCCTCATGGCGGTGCTGGCCTGCGGGCTGCTCCTCAAGCGAGGCGAGGATTCAGCCGACGAAAGCTTCGGCATTTCGAACGCCGGGCAGGTGGCAGGGACGGCAGCGCTGCTCCTCGGCTATCTGCTGCTGTGGGGAACGGGTTTCTTCGTCGTCCGAACGGCGGTCTTCCTTGCGTTGGCGCTGCGCTTTCTAGGCCAGGGATGGCTTCCGTCCGCTGCGTACGGAGTTGCCATGTCCTCCGTAGTGTACCTAGCCTTTAGCATCGGCCTGAACGTGTCGCTCGAATGACCTGCCGGCGGAATTCTGGACTGGCTGCCACGGGAGGCGGGCCCGGATCGGCTCGCCCCAATCTCGCGGAGGTCCGGGCTTGACTGCCGATATCCTGGCCGGCCTGTCGGCCGTGCTCAGCCTGCAGGTCCTCGGATTCCTCGCGGTGGGCGTCTCGCTCGGCGCGGTGTTCGGTTCCCTGCCGGGCCTGACGGCGACGATGGGCGTGGCGATCCTGACGCCGCTGACGTTCTGGGTGTCGCCCGAGCAGGGCTTGGCGATGCTGCTGGGAATCTATTGCGGGGCCATCCCGGCCGGGGGCATCCCGGCCATCCTCATCAACGTGCCCGGAACGCCCGCCTCGATCGCGACCTCGTGGGACGGGTACCCCCTAGCCCGCAAGGGCCGGGCCGGGCTCGCGCTCGGCGTGAACGCCCTCGCGTCCGCGGCCGGCCAGCTCACAAGCATCCTCTTCCTCGCGTTCCTCGCGTTCCCGATCGCGAGTTTCGCGCTCAAGTTCGGGCCTGCGGAGTACTTTGGCTTGGCCCTGCTGGGCATCAGCCTCATGGCGGGCGTCTCCGGCCGGCACGTGCTCAAGGGACTGCTGGCGGGAACGCTGGGACTGGCGCTCGCGCTGGTGGGACTCGACCCGATGACGGCCTATCCGCGCTATACGTTCGGCATGTCGGAGTTCCTCGACGGGGTGTCGTTCGTGCCCGTCATGATCGGGCTCTTCGGCCTCGCGGAGGTGCTGGTGCAGGTCTCGGAGCGTCACGCGGGCAAGGCCTCCCCGCCGTCCGCGATCGGCCGCGTGCTGCCGCGGACCGAAGAGGCGCGGACGATGCTCGGGGCGACGTTCGCGGGAGCCACGGTCGGAACCATGGTGGGCGCCGTGCCGGCGGCGGGCGGCGACATCGGCTCGGTGATCGCTTGGGAGCAGGCTCGCCGGGCTTCCAAGGACAAGGCAGCATTCGGCAAGGGTTCGCTGCAGGGCCTGGCAGCCAGTTGCTCGGCCTGCAACGCCGCCATCGGCGGCGCGATGACAACGATGCTCACGCTGGGCATTCCCGGCGACGCGGTCTCGGCGATTCTCATCGGCGCACTGCTGATTCACGGCATCCAGCCCGGCCCGCTGCTATTCGAGAACAGGCAGGAGTTCGTATTCTCGATCGTGTTCCTGCTAGTGTTCGCTTCCCTCCTGATTCTGGGGATCGGGCTGCTCGGAGCGCGGCCGCTGGCTCGAATCCTCCGTGTCCCGGCCCCGTGGCTGTGGACCGGCATCGTGCTGTTCGGGACGGTCGGCGCCTACGCCCTCAACAATACGGTCGCGGATGTGTGGGCGATGTATGCGGCGGGCGTGGCGGGCTTCCTGTTTCGCAAGGCGCGGATTCCGCTCGGCCCGCTCGTGCTGGGCTTGATCCTCGGGCCCATGATGGAATCGAACCTGCGCCGGGCGCTGATTCTCAGCAGGGGCGACTGGCTGGTCCTGCTGGCGCGTCCGATTCTGGTTGCCTTCCTCGCAGGCACCGTCCTGTCCCTGCTCTGGCCGCTCCTGCGGGCGCACCGTTCCGCGAGCAAGCCTAACCAACGGGCCGTTTCGAACGTCTAGTAGTGCAGGTGCCGGACCGAGGGTGGGGCGCTCGCGGTGCCGTGCGTCGCGTGCCGAGCCCCGAAATCTGCGAGTCTCGGCCCGGCACCGGTAAACGTCATGACGATGCTTTCCTCCCCAATCGCTTCGCGAGCGGTTTGCACCGCTCTTGGCCTTGCGTTGCTGGCCGGGCCCGCCTTCGCGGCCGGGCCGGACGCCAAGGACGCTTGGAGGCAATGGCGCGGCCCTAACAACAACGGGGTCGCCGAGAGCGATGCGCCGCTGCGCTTCTCCAGGACGGAGAACGTGAAATGGCGGGTTCCGGTCCCGGGCAAGGGTCACTCCACGCCGGTGATTTCGGACGGTGTCGTCTACCTCACCACCGCAGTGGAGACCGGGACGGACGACGAGACCGGGGCCCTCGTCAGGCACGATTTCCTAGTGATGGCCTTCGACGCGGAGAGCGGCAAGGAGATCTGGCGCAAGGCCGCCGCGAGCGCCGTGCCTCACGAGGGATACCACCGCAGGTACGGGAGTTTCGCCTCCAACTCTCCCGTGACGGATGGCGAGATTCTGATCGCGAACTTCGGCTCGAGGGGGGTCTACGCCTACGACATGGGCGGTCGGCAGATCTGGAAGCGGGAGCTGGGCCCGATGTACATGCGCAACGCGTTCGGCGAGGGCATCGCGCCGGTGCTGCACGGCGACTCCCTGATCATCCAGAACGACCACGAGGGGGAGTCGTACATCGTCGTCCTCGACAAGAGCACCGGCTCGGAGCGCTGGCGCGCCGAACGGGACGAGCGCAGCAGCTGGCCGCAGCCCGTCGTGGTGCCCTACGGCGGGCGGGAGCAGCTCGTGACGAGCTCGACCCGCGTGCGGAGCTACGACCTGGCGACCGGCGAATTGATATGGGAAGCGGGCGGACTGGGAGCGAACGCGATCCCGGCGGTGGTCAACGTGAACGACGAGATGGTCATCGCGATGACCGGGTACCGCGACCCGAATCTGCTGGCGATCAAGCTCGGCGGGAAAGGGGACCTCACCGACAACCCCGACTTCGTGAAGTGGACCAACCAGCGCGGGAACGCTTACTCGGCGTCCCCCGTGCTGCACGACGGCATCCTTTACTTCGTGACGGACCGCGGCTTGGTGAACGCGTTCGACGCCGTCACGGGCGAGAAGCACTACCACCAGCAGCGGCTGCCGGAGACCTACACGTTCAAGGCATCCCCGGTGGCTGCCAACGGCAAGCTGTACCTGGCCAGCGAGGAAGGCGATGTCATCGTCCTCAAGATGGGCACCCAGTACGAGGTGCTTGCGGTCAACAGCATGGGCGACGAGATGTTCGTGTCGTCCCCCGTGATTCTGGACGGACGGCTCTATCTCAGGAGCCAGGACGAGCTGTTCTGCATAGCGGAGAACTAGCGCGGACCTGCCCCCGAGCCGTGTCGCAGCTGCCCGGTCGGGACCGAGGCCACCAGCCCGGTAGCGGGCGGGGCGCGTCGTGCAACCTAGCGGCGGCGGATTTCGCCTATTGGGCATGAGGACGCTCCTGCTGTTCGTCTCGGCGCTGGTTCCGGCCGCCGCTCTGGCCGGGCCCGAGAGGGCGAACATCGTGGTCATCCTGTCGGACGACCAGGGCTACGCCGACCTCAGCTGCCACCCGCACCCGGACGAGGTCTCCACTCCGAACATCGACCGGATTGCCGCCGAGGGCGTGCGCATGACCAACGGCTACGCGAGCTGCCCAGTCTGCGCGCCGACTCGGGCCGGTCTGCTGACCGGCCGCTACCAGCAGCGCTTCGGCTTCTACACGGCGGCCGACTCGCGGGCGGGGCTGCCTCTGTCCGAGGTCACCCTGGCCGGTCTGCTGCGCGACGCGGGCTACGCCACGGGGGTGTTCGGGAAGTGGCACTTGGGTCTGGCGGAGCCCTACCGCCCGCTCGAGCGAGGGTTCGACACCTTCTACGGCTTCCTCGGCCATGGCGGGCACGACTATTTCGACCTTTCGATCGCGGACGAGATCCGCTCAATCTACCTCGACCGCGATCCGATTCACGACAGCGGCTACCTGACGCGCAACATCACCCGCAGGGCCGTCGAATTCATCGAGGCCAGCCGGAAGCGGCCGTTCTTCGCGTATGTCCCGTACAACGCGGTCCACAATCCCCTCCAAGCGCCGGAAGACTACATCCGCCGCTTCTCGAACGCGGACGCCAAGCGGAACACCTATCTCGCGATGCTGGCCATCATGGACGAAGGCGTGGGCGAGATCCTCGATGCCTTGGACCGTCTCGGCTTGGCCGAGCGCACGCTCGTGGTGTTCCTGTCCGACAACGGCGGAGCGCGCGGCACCACCGCATCGAACGGGGCGCTGCGGGACTACAAGCACAGCGTCTACGAGGGTGGGCTCCGCGTGCCGTTCCTAATGCGCTGGCCCGGCCGCGTCCCAGCCGGGGCGGTGGCGGACGAGCCGGTGATTTCCATCGACGTCTTCGCGACCGCGCTGGCCGCCGCGGGCGTCGATCCGCCCTCCGACCGGGCGATTGACAGCCGGAACATCCTGCCCGCCGCGAACGGAACGACGGCCGGCCCCCTGCACGATGCGCTCTACTGGAACTGGATCGACAAGGGTTCCGAGGACGGCTGGGCGGTGCGCAAGGGGCGCTGGAAGCTGCTGAACAACAAGCGCGGGCCCGAACTGTTCGACCTCGCGGCGGACTTGTCCGAGAGCCGGAACGTGGCGGCCGAGGAGCCGAAGGTTGTCGCCGAGCTCGCGGCGCTGTACCGGAATTGGCAGGAGGGCCTGGCGCCGCGCATCCAGCGGAGCGGGCGCAGCGGCCGCCCGAGCGCCACGCAATAGGCGCCGTGCGCCCCGAGGATCAGTTCGAGGCGGTCTTGGCGGGCCTGTCCAGAGCGGTCGATTCGAAGGCGTCGGCTCCCTCGACGAACAGGTAGCGTCGATTGGGCTCGAGACGGGTCCATCGCTGCCGCAGGCCCCTTGGCCAGACGATGGTGATCGCATCGACGGCGGCCGCGCCGCCGAGGCCGAAGTGGAGGGCGAGGTCGCTCTGGGAGAGGTAGCTTCCGCCGCCGAAGACCGCGCCCGTCGCGACCCGGCCCCCGAACGCCACTTCCACGCGCGCGCCGATCGCGCTGCGGTTCGAGTCGGATCCTTGGAGCCGTACGAGGATCGCGTTCGCCTCGGGAGCCCGGGTCCGCAGCAGCGACGGCGGGCGGTTGACGTTGACCACTACGATCTCGGGATGACCGTCTCCGTCGAGGTCGCCGGCGGCCATGCCGCGGGCCGGCCGCGGCACCTTCAGCGCGGGGCCGGCGCTGTCCGTGAAGTCCATGAAGCTGCCGTCTCCGCGATTCCTGTACAGTACGGTCCGCTGGGCGTAGGTCTCGCCGACGGGCGCGGAGTCGACCTCCGGGTAGACGTGCCCGTTGGCCAGCATCAGGTCCGCCAGGCCGTCCTCGTCCGCGTCGACGAACAGGGCGCCCCACCCGAGCAGCTGGTGCGCCCCGAGGCCCGCGTCGAATGCCACGTCCTCGAAGAAGACCCCGTCCTCGTTGCGGTAGAGGGACGGCAGGTCCCCCGAGAAGTTCGTCTTCGCGATATCGAGGAAGCCGTTGCCGTCGTAGTCCGCCACGGCGACACCCATGCCTGCCTGCAGCTGGCCGTCGGCGCTGTAGGCGACGCCGGCTTCCGACCCGATCTCGGTGAAGGTGCCGTCCCCGTCGTTGCGGTAGAGGAGGCTCGGGGTCATGTCGCAGGCGACGTAAATGTCCGTGTCGCCGTCGTTGTCGAAGTCCGCCGCCGCCGCGCCGAGCGCGTAGCGCCCGCCGGGATCGAGAATTCCCGCTCGTGCCGAGACGTCCTCGAACCGTCCGCGACCTAGGTTGCGGTAGAGCGCGTTGCTTGCCCGCGGCAACCCGCGGGGGCCGCACATGACGGGAATCCCCTTCCATTCGCAGCCGCCGTCGGAGCCGGGCGCGGGCGTGGATTCCGGGTCGAAGTCCACGTAGTTGGCCACGAAAAGGTCGAGCAGTCCGTCCGCGTCGTAGTCGAGGAAGGCGCAGCCGGCGCCCCAGCGGCGCTCGCCCCTGACTTGGCCCAAGCCTGCGCTCGCGTCCTCGAAGGCCCCTTCGCGGTTGCGGTAGAGCGCGGTCGCGCCGTAGTAGGTCACGGCGAGGTCTTCCCAGCCGTCGTTGTCGATGTCGCCGACGCACGCTCCTTGGCCCCAGCCGGAGCCGTCGAGCCCGTGTTCGGCCGCCGCCTCGCGGAACCTGCCCCGGCCGTCGTTGACGTACAGGAAGGATGCGGGGCTCTCGCCAGCCGCCTGCAGGGGGAAGGTCGTGCCGTTGACGACGAACACGTCGTTGTCGCCGTCCCGGTCGAAATCGAGGATCGCCGCGCCGGTCCCGGTGGTCTCGAGGATGTAGCTGCTCGCGGCGGAGCTGCCGAACGTCACGGCGTGTCGGAGGCCCGCCCCGTCGGCGATATCGACGTAGCTCGGCGCGGCCGCCAGCGCCATGCAAAGCAGCGGCCCGAGCGCGCCGCAGCGCGGCAGGTGCGCCGCCCGCGCTGGAGGCATCGGTCGGAGCCCGATTTCCGGGGCAGTCCTGCGAGCTGCGGAGAGTCGGCGGTACACGAGGCGCGGCGGTGCGGGGCTCTACCGAACCATACCCGGGTTGGGCCTGCCAAGGGCCGGGCAGGTGCGCAATGAAAAGACCCCCGCCGAGGGGCGGGGGCCGGAGCGGGCGTTCGAGCGGCGGAGCCGTCTAGAACATGAATCGGAGCGCGAGCTGGAACTGGCGGTTCAAGCCGGAGCGGGCGTCGTCGATGCGGCCGAAGTTGGCGTTGCCGTGGGTCGAGTTGGGTCGGCTGAATTGCGGCGTGTTCATCAGGTTGAACGACTCGACGCGGAACTGCAGCTTCGAGCTTTCCGTGATCGGGAAGTCCTTGAACAGCGAAAGGTCGACCGTGTTGGTCGGCGGCCCCATGTTGCTGTAGTTGCCGAGTGAGCCATAGGTGCCGACCGCGGGATCCTGCACCGCCGACGTGTCGAACCACTGCTCGGGCGTCCGTCCGCCCGACGGGGGCGCGTTGGGATCCCTGCCGGACACCGGGTCCGGCCGGGTCGTTCCGGAGCACGAGCAGATCGCGCGGTTGGTGCCGATGTTGAAGTAGTTGCCCGTCTGCAAGGTGAGGATGCCGTTCAGCTGCCATCCGCCGATCAGCATGCGGGCCGGTCCCGACAGCGCTGCCGGGGTCGGCAGGTTCCAGTTGCCGCTGAGAACGAACCGATGCCGCACGTCGAAGCTGGCGTGGGCGTATTCGAGGGACTGGTGCGGCGTGCGGTTGCCCGGCCCGCCCGAGAGCGTGGTGCCGGTGTCCGCCAGCGCGTGGCCCCAGGTGTAGGCGGCGAGGAATCCGAGGCCGTCGGAATAGCGCTTGTCCAGCTTGGCCGTGAACGCGTTATACGTCGACCGAGCGTTGCTGTTCGTGAAGGTGATGCTGGAATTGACGAACTTGAAGGGCCGGCGCGGCAGGGTGGGCTGGTTCGGGCGAGGGTCGTTCACGACCGGGTTCCCGTTGTAGTTGTCCGTGAGCCGGTTGCCCTTGGAGCCGATGTAGGCGACTTCGAGAACCGAGTTCCAGCCGAGGTCGCGCTGGATGTTCAGGTTCCACTTGTTCACCAGCGGCCAGCGGCGCTGGGTGTACAGGGAGCGGAAGGAAATCGGGGCGGGCAGCGTGAAGGCGTTGACCGGGAAGCCGTCCGAGAACTTGCTGACGAACGGATTCCGGTCCGAGCCCCTGTTCTTCTCAAACCGCGTCTCCTGGTTGAAGGGCACGTTCTCACCGCGGTTGGGGTTGCCTCCCTCGTTCTCCTCGGCGCCGTAGAAGATGCCGTAGCCGGCGCGGATGACGGTTCCGGGCATCGCCTCGAAGGCGAAGCCAATGCGGGGGGCCAGGTTGGAGCGGTCCCACTCGGTCAGGTACGTGGACGCGATCCCCCGCTCGACGGCGATCGACGGATAGTCGGTGGCGAAGTTCGGCGGCAACGGTGCGTTTTGGTCCTTGCCCTTGGGAATGACCAGCGTCGGGACGTTGTGATCGGCCCCGAAGACATCGAGGTGCGCCTGCCGGCCGAATTTCTCGCCGATCGGTGTCGTCAGCTCGTAGCGCAGACCGACGTTGACCGTCAGCCTCGAGGACACCTTCCAGTCGTCCTGCACGAAGAACGAGTACGCGTCCTTGAACGAGGAGATGAAGTTTGCCGTGGTGATGCGGGCCCAATGAACGTCGCCGAGCAGCCAGGCGGCCATGCCGTCGCCGGTGTCGTTGAAGCCGACCTGCTGGTTGTCGGCTCGGTTGAAGTCCATGCGGCCGCGCGGCGAGGGCACCTGGAAGAACGGGAAGCCGATGGGGCGGTACTCTGCCCCGAACTTGATGGCATGGGAGCCCTTGTTCCAAGAGACGTTCTGGATGAAGTCCCAGACGTTGTTGTACTCCTGGGTGGGTAGCCACTCGGAACCGCCGACCGTGCTGTAGCCCTGCGGCCCCAGGCGCATCATGCCGCCGTTGTTCGTGGTGAACGGGTTGAGGCCGCCGAAGCCCAGCGACGAGAACGAGTCCGAATCCGCGTTGCTCTGCACGCGCGTCGTGATCAGGCGGGAGTACGCGACGCGCGACTCGGTGATCAGGGTCGGCGACCAGATCTTGGTGTAGCTCATCATCGCCGCCCGACTCAGGTTCTCCTCGGTCTCGCCGAGGAATCCGCCGGCGTCGAGGTCGCCTGGCAGGGGCGGGGACTGGAACTTCTGCTCGTCGATCCAGCTGAGGCTGCCGAACAGGCTGTCGTTGTCGGAGATGCGGTGATCCACGCGCACGTCCCACTGATGCACGTCGCGCGTGGCCGAGCGGGTCGTGAAATAGTTGCTGCCGGGGCGGTTGCCCTGCGTCGTCAGCTTCTGATTCTCGGCCGGGTACTGCCCGATGAGCTGGGATGCGATCGGGTCGAACCGGCTGGCCGGCAGCTGGTTGTTCGGGAACGGGTCGCGGACCACCGTGCCGCCGATGTCGCGCTGCGTGTCGCGGTCGTAGATCTGGCCGCGGATGACGTCGACTCCCATGGCGTCGGCGCCGAGCACGTCGCTGTTCCGCATTATCGTCGAGAAGTCGCCGCTGGCCATGCCCGGGGCGGGCACGGTCAGCGTGCTCGCGAGGCTGCCGTCGCGGATGAACGTGCCTTGGTAGTCGGCGAACCAGAACGTCCTGTTCCTGGCGATGGGGCCTCCGACGGCCGCGCCGAACTGGTTCTGCTTGTAGGGCTGCCGCGGGTTGCCGTTCTTGTTGAGGTGCCACGGATTGGCGTTGAGCTTGGTGTTCTGCAGGAACTCGAACAGCGTGCCGTGAACTTCGTTCGTGCCGGACTTGATGGTGACGTTGACCACGCCGCCCGCGGCGCGGCCGTACTCGGCGTTGTAGCCGTTCGTCAGGATCTGCATCTCGCCGATGGCCTCCACCGACGGCCCGACCACGTAGGCGGTCTGGTTGATGAAGTCGATCACGTTGACGTTGTTGTCGACGCCGTTCAGCAGGAAGTTGTTCTGGCCGTTCGACCGCACGCCGTTGGCCGAGAACCCTCCTCCGGCCGCGTCGCGCGCGCCGGGCTCGGCGGGCACCACCGCGGGCACGGTCCGCGCCAGGAAGGCGAAGCGCCGCTGCCCGCCGAGCGGAAGCTCGCTGGTCTGGCGGTTCTCGAGCGTCCCGCCCATCTGGGTGGTCTCGGTCTGCAGGGCTGGCGGGGCGGCCGACACCTCGATGGTCTCGGTGACCTCGCCGATCTCTAGCACGAAATTGGATTGGACGCGTCCTGCCGATTGCAGCGTCACGCCCGTCTGCACCGACCGCTTGAATCCGGGGGACTCGCACTCGATGGTGTACGTTCCGGGCTTGATCAGAGGCCGGATGTAATTGCCCACCACGTCCGACTCCACCACGTCGGTCACGCCCGTGGACCCCTCCGTGATGGTGATGGTGGCGCCGGGAATCGCGGCGCCGGACGGATCCGTCACGCTGCCCAGCAGCGTCCCCATGTCGCGCTGCGCCTGAGCCGGCGTGGCTGCCGCGAGGCAGGCTAGCAGGGCGGTTAAGATCGCCCGAAATGCGAATCCTCGCATGTACAGTTTCCTCCTAAGGCGGCCGTTAGGCCGTAAAATCGCAAGAGCTGGGTACAGACGCTCCTTTCGAGTGTCCAACCCCACCGGATCCAGTATAGACCGATGCCGGATCCTGCGGGTGCGAGGCCGGACCGCAGCCGGGCGCGATCTCACGGTTTGGCGGATTCACCCGGCCGCCCTGCCGGTGGAGGCGGCGCGTTCGTTGCCGATTCCGGCCTTCGGACCGCGACCCGGCTCAGGCAAGCAGATCCCGCACCACCGAGCCGTGGACGTCCGTGAGACGGAAGTCGCGACCTGCGTGGCGGTAGGTTAGGCGCTCGTGGTCCATTCCGAGGCGGTCCAGAATCGTGGCTTGGAAGTCATGCACGGAGACGGGGTTCTCGGCGACATCGAAGCCCATCTCGTCGCTTGCGCCGTAGACCGTGCCGCCCTTGATCCCGCCGCCGGCCAGCCACGAGCTGTAGACCCGCGCGTGGTGGCCGCGCCCCTCGGCGCCCGGCGACGGGCACGTCGGAGTCCGCCCGAACTCGGTCGTCCACGCCACCATGGTTTCGTCCAGCATCCCGCGCGCCCGCAGGTCCCGGACCAGTGCTCCGATCGGGCGGTCGACGTTCCTGGCGAGCCTGTTGTAGTTCGCCATTTTGGCATGCGAGTCCCAGTTCCGGTCCAGCATCGTGCCGCCGTCGATGAGCTCCACGAAGCGCACTCCGCGCTCGACCAGCCGTCGGGCGACAAGGCACTGCCAAGCGAAACTCTCGGTGCTGCCGCGCTCCAGCCCGTACATCTTCAGGGTGGCGTCGGACTCGCCCGCGAGGTCGAACGCCTCCGGGGCTTCGGCCTGCATCCCGAACGCGGTCTCAAAGGACTTGATGCGCGCTGTCAGGTTCGAGTCCCGCTCCCGGCCTCGCAAGTGCTGCCGGTTGAAATACTCGAGCATGTCCAATTCGGTTCGCTGCTGCGCGGCCGCGTTGCGGCGGCTCACGTGCGCGATCGGCTCGTCGCCGGGCATGATGCGCGTGCCTTGGTGCAGCACCGGCAGGAAGTCCGAGCCCCACACCTGGCCTCCCGCGTACGGGATTTCCGGCGCGATCACCATGAACGACGGGAGGTTCCGGTTCAACGTGCCCAAGCCGTAGCTGACCCAGGACCCGATGCTCGGCCGCTTGAACGTCGCAGAGCCGGTGTGGATGCCGAGCGTCGCGCCGAAGTGGTCTCCGTTGATGTTCTTCATCGAGCGGACCACCGCGATCTCGTCGATCACCTTGCCGATCTCGGGGAACAGGTCGCTGACCTCAGTGCCGCTTCGCCCGTACGGGCGGAAGTCCCAGTCGGCGCCCTTGTAGACGCGGTTCTTCCCGTGCGGCTGGTCGTGGTTCTCTCGCAGGAACGGCTTCGGGTCGAAGGTGTCGACGTGCGAGACGCCCCCGGTCATGAACAGGAAGATCACCTGCTTCGCCTTCGCGGAGTGGTGTGGCGTCTTGGGAGCGAGCGGGTCGGCCGAAGCGCCTAGCATCTCGGACAGCAGGCCGGGAAGCAGCAGGCCCCCTCCGGCGAGAGAGCGGATCGTCTGACGACGATTCAGGCCGGGCGCGGATAGCATGGCACCCTTATGTTACCGCCGGGGTCTTCCGAGTGACGCGCTACGACTACGTGTTTCTGGTCCTTTCGGGACTTTTCTTGTCCAGCCTAGTGCTGGCGAACTCGATCATTTTCAAGTTCGTGGACGTCCAGCTGCCCTTCGTCGGCCTTGCCACGATCAGCGCCGGAGTGCTGCCGTACCCGATCACGTTCCTCTGCACCGATCTCATCAGCGAGCTCTACGGCAAGAAGCGGGCCGACGCGATCGTCTTGACGGGGTTCCTGGTCAGCGTGTACATGCTCGGGGTGCTGTACGTCGGGCGCGTGCTCCCCGTATCCCACATCCAGACCGAAGCAGTCCAGGAGCATTACCTCGCGGTCTTCGGGCAGAGCGCGCGGGCCATCTTCGCGAGCATGGTGGCCTACCTGACCGCGCAGTTCGTGGACGTGCGCCTGTATCACTTCTGGCGCAGGCTGACGAACGGCCGCCATCTCTGGCTGCGGAACAACGCATCGACGATGCTGAGCCAGCTCGTCGACACGGTCGCGGTGGTGACCATTCTGCTGTACGGAGACCAGCCGGGGTCGGTGATCGCCGCGGTGATCCTGGCCAGCTACGTCTACAAGCTCTTGGTGGCGGCCGCGGACACGCCGCTCATGTACCTCTGCTCCTCGCTATTCCGAGGCATCAAGGACAAGTCCCGTAGACGAGGACTGATCCAGGAGGCGGGCTGAGTCCGCTCTCGTACCCGGCGGCGTCCGTCGGAGGGCCTCAATCGGCCTCGACCACTTGGAGGGACAACGACTCGACGAGGTGGCCGGCCTTCTTCCGGAAGGCGACCATGTGCGCAGCGCGGGCGTGGGCCTGCAACGCGGCCATGCTCTCCCACTTCTCGATCACGGTCATGCGTCGCGGATCCAAGTCCTGGGCCGGCCACCCGGTGCTGGCATCCAGGCACGGGGCGTACTCGATGCAGCCGTCCTCGGCGAGGACGTTCGGCACGTTCTCCTTGAAGCGCTGGATGTACTCGTCAAGCCTGCCTTCCTTGGCGCGGATCGAAGCGACGACGTGAATCATGGTGCTGCCTGCTCCGATTGTCGCAAGCGAGAGCGAGGCAACGGCGCTGTCCCCGCAGGCAGGCGGACCGGGCTGTAGAATGATGGCGTTCGGTGGCGTTGCGCGGGGCCCGGGCGAGGCGGCCTTGGGCCGTTAGCCACGGTGATCGGGCCGAGCGTTCAGTGGGGGCCCGGCGGCTCTGCAGTTCCAAGCGCGAGAGGCGGCGGCACTTGGGCCGCTGTTGGCGAGCCGCAATTCACTGGCGGGCCCGGGGGCGAGATGCAGAAGTACAGCCCGGCCATCCGGAGGCTGATCGACGGGGGCCTCTTCGACCGGCTGCCGGTGACGTTTTCCGTGTACTCGCTTGACCGGATCAAGGAGTGGAGCAAGCTTTTCCCGGCGGAGCAGGGCTATTTCGAGCGCCTGTTCGGGATGCTCGACCGCTCGCCGGCGCAGGCGGTGGAGCAGCTCTTTGCGCCGCTGCTCGAGGTCGAGCGCAAGATGGACATCCGAGGAGGGCCTTGGAGAACGACCAAGTTCACGCTTGAGCACGTGGACTACCTGCAGCGGAATCCCCATTTGGCCGAATGGAGGGAGGCCGTCACCGCGGCATTCGCCAAGATCGATCCGCTGCTGGACGAGGAGATCCTTCAGTCGGGAAACCCCCGGCTCGTCGTGGTGGTGTCGCCCCCCGAGCTGCCGATGGGACCGGACAGGATGTGGACGCGGCTGCAGGAGCGCGGGCGCCTGCTGCAGCTGGACCTTTCGGGTGTTGACGCGCTGGCAGACTATCTCGCCAAGCTTCTCAGCGGGGCCCCCCGGGCCGCGCGCGCGCCCGGCATCTTCGACCTGTATGCCGCCCAGCGCGCCCGCAATCCGTTCGACGGGTGGGTTGTTGAAGCCGAAGACCCGGTCATGCGGCTGGCCCAGACGTTCGAAGGCTGGGTCGGTCTGAGCTACCAGCGCCTCGAGGACCTGCGACGCGTGCTGATGCGTGAGGTGAACGACCTCGTGACGCAGGAGAGGATACCCGGTCCCCGCCAGCTCGGGGAGCGTCTGCGGAGGATGAACCCGGGCGCGTTGCGGCGCGCGGCCGGGCGCGACCCCGTGATGCAGGATTTCCTGCAGTCGGTGCTGCTTAACGGAAACGGCACCCTGCTGATCAACAACACATTCGTGGAGTGGGCGACGGTGCAGGCCATTCGCCGCGCCCGTCCCTCGGTGGCGATCGTCACGTTCGGGATCCGCAACAAGGTCAAGCCCTTCAGCAGCCTGCTCATCTACTCGGACCAGGAGGAGGCCAGTCCGATTCCGACGCAGGCCGACATGCTCGGCACGTACGTCGATCTGGAGGTCTTCCACGAGTACATCTGGAGGGAATGCGGGAAGTACGCCGAGTATCGCCGGAACACCGCTTTCCTGTACGTGGGCGTGGGAATGGACGCGTTGCTAGTGATCGGCCCGCCCGATTTCCCGTTGTTCGAGGTGCGGGGGGCGCTGCGACCGGAGGACGTGTTTCGGAGCTGCGCAGACTGGCTGGCGATTCGCCCGGGCGGAGTTGCATAGAGACCCAAGGTCGCTGCGCGTGCTTGAGGTCGACCCGTGCGGCCCGCAGGACAACAACGCAGCCGAGCCTGGCAGCCTGCGCGCGAAACGGCGGCTAGGTGCTGCTGCCGCCGGAGCGCTGGCAGGCGTCGGCGATGGACAAGGCGCGCGAGAAGAGCCCGAGCGGGCCGACTCCCCACCGTTTCGCTTGGACCGCGGGCACCCAGCCGGAGACCGTCGATGGGGTCGAAGCCGATTAGTCGGTGTCCCTGCCCGTATGCACGATATTCCGAGCGGGAGCAACCGCTAGCGACCCAGCATTGCCTCACCGACCGCTTGCCGCAGATTGCTCTATGGCGAGGCCTGCCGTGCGGATTCGACCACGCCTGGGATCGCCTTCACAGCGACGCCGGGTAGATCGTGGTGGATGAAGGACCGCCCCGGTTGACGATTCTCCGTTCGCTGTTGTCGGAATAAATCGTCCATCGCCTCCTGCAATGCGTGCGAGAACTCCGCTCGCCGTCGCCTCTCGGCGAGAACTGACGAGAGGCTTGGCACGGGAAACGTACGGTCGGGCGATTGGAGAGGGGTAGGAGAGGCTAGCGGCCGAGGATTGCGCGTCAGTCGGGATGCAGGCGCTTGAGGAAGATGTCCTTTCCGGAGAGCCCAAGCTGGGTGCGGGCGTACAGCTCCTCGCGGTCCAAGGCCCCTCGGAAGCGGGCGCACCGGTCCGCGAGCGGGCTCGGGCCGGCGAAGACCCGCTGGTGCGAGTCGAGGCGCGCACGCCTAGGACGGGGTGCATCGCGATCTGACCGCGCGGTCGGAAGCTCCGCGCTACTCTGAAGGGACGGGTCCTCGAGGGACGCTCAGTGCTCCGCCTATCCGTGCTCGTCGTGCTGGCGGCCAGTGTGTTGCCGCGAGGGCTCGGAAACGCCGAGGAGGAGGCCGCGCTTCTAGAGAGGCTTGCGCGTTCGGGGCGGATCGACGGCATCGGCGTGGCGTCCTCCGAGCGACTCCGGCCGCCAGAGACCCTAGCTCCGGGCGAGCCGCCGCTTCTGGCCTTCCGGTATTTGGAGGATCGCAGGAACCACCGCTTCGGCGAGCTGGACCTCATGATGGACGATGCCGGCCACTAGCCGCTTGCCCGCTTGGGCGCTCACGCTCACGCTCACGCTTACCGGATTCGCTGGCGGCAGGGCCTGGGCGGACCAGCCGTTCAGGGAAGGGCTGAGTCTGTTCGAAAGCGGTGACCTGACAGCGGCCAGGGCACGCTTTGCCGCTTCGACCGACCTGCGAGCGTCGGCCCTCAAAGCCATAGTCGATGCCTCTCTCGGGCAGTGCGCTGAAGTCCTGCCGCAGCTGGTTCTCGCGGCACAGGGCAGCGAACCCCTGACTTCCAGGCTTGCCGGGCTGGCAGCCGCACGGTGCTCGATCGCCGGCAAGCGGTTCGACGCGGCCCTGGCGCTGCTCGCGGGCCTGCGGTCCGAGCACCCGGCCGACGCGGACGTTCTCTACGAGACGGCGCGGCTGCACCTCAAGGGCTGGAACGAGGCTGTCGCAGCGATGTTTGGCGCGGCTCCTTCGTCGTTCCGCGTGAACCAGCTCTCGGCGGAGATCTTCGAGATTCAGGGACGCTACGACGACGCAGTGCGGGAGTACCGCAAGGCGATCGACAGGGCTCCCGGCACCCTCAACCTGCACTACCGCTTGGGGCGGGCGCTGCTGATGCGTTCCCACGATCCCGCGGCTCTGGACGAGGCTCTCGCGGAATTCCGCGCCGAGCTGGAACTGAATCCGAACGACGCCGTGGCGGAATTCCAAGTCGGCCAGATCCTGCACGTGCAGGGCAGGGCGGACGAGGCGCTGGCTCACTTCGAGCGTGCCGTCGCGCTGGACGGGGACTTCCCCGAAGCGTTAATCGCGGTGGCGAAGGAGCGCGGGCGAATGGAGCGGTTCGACGAAGCGATCAGCCTGCTGGAGCGAGCCCTGACACTGCAGCCTCGGAGCGAACCGGCGCACTACAGCCTGATGCTTGCCTACCGAAATGCGGGCCGCCGGGATGACGCGCGACGGATACAGGAGGCTCTCGAGGAACTGCAGGCCCCGTCCGGCGGCGAGTTCAGTGACTTCCTCAAGCGGATCGGCGAGAATCCGTGACTCCGGGGCTGTCGCAGATCGCGGGCCCGGCAATGCTGCTGGTCGGCGCCTTCCCTTCTGACGGAGCCTCGGTCCGCTTCGTGGACATTGCCGAGGGCGCCGGGCTGTCGCACGCGTTTCCCAACGGCGGCGATGCGCGGAAGGACTGGATTCTCGAGACAACGGGCAGCGGAGCAGCCTTTCTCGACTATAACGCAGACGGTCTGCCGGACGCGTTCGTCGTCTCCGGCGAGGGCTCGACGAGCAGGCTGTACGAGAATCTCGGCGACCGGCGCTTCAAGGACGTCACCGAGGGGGCCGGATTGCGGAGCTCCGGCTGGGGCCAGGGAGTTTGCGCCGGAGACTTCGACAACGACGGCCGGACGGACCTGTTCGTCACGTACTGGGGCGAGAACAGGCTCTACCGCAATGCCGGCGACGGGCGGTTCGCCGCCGTATCCGTGCCGGATTCCCGCAGCTACAGCACGGGATGCGCCTTCGTCGACGTCGACAACGACGGAGACCTCGACTTGTTTGTCGCCAACTACTTGGAGTTCGACTTCGAGAGCACCCCGAGGCCGGGCGATAATCCCTACTGCTTCTACTTGGACATGCCCGTCGCGTGCGGCCCGCGGGGCCTGCCGTTCGCGACGAACGAGCTCTTGCGCAACGACGCCGGCCGGTTCACCGATGTCTCTCGCGAGAGCGGCGTCACGGCAAGCGCTCGAAACTACTCGCTCGGCGCCGTGACCGGCGACTTCAATGACGACGGCTGGGCGGACATCTACGTGGCATGCGACCGGACACCGTCGATCCTTTACGTGAACCGGGGCGACGGCACTTTTCGGGACGAGGCCATGGTGCGGGGAGCGGCACTTGACGAGCACGGCCGGGCGCTGTCTGGCATGGGGGTCGCTGCCGGCGATATCGACCGGGACGCCCGCGACGACATCTTCCGCACGAATTTCTCCGACGAGCGATCCACTCTCTACGTTAATCGCGGCGCGGGCGATTTCGACGATGTCACGGTTGCTCGCGGACTGGGAGTGAACACGCGCTTCGTCGGCTGGGGCTGCGCGTTCGTGGACGTCGACAACGACGGCTGGCGCGACGTGCTCCTGGTCAACGGACACGCCTTTCCGGAAGTCGAGAGTCTCGCCGGGTCGGACCTCAGTTTTCGCCAGCGGCCCGTGCTGTATCGCAATCTCGGCGGCAAGCGCTTCGAGGACGTGTCGCTGGCGGCCGGACCGGGAATCCTGGCGCGGCGCGCGGCGCGCGGCCTAGCCGTGGCCGATATCGACAACGACGGCCGGCTGGAAGCGCTGATCAACAGCCAGAACGAGCCGCCGGCGCTGCTGGCGCAGAGGGGCGAGACGGTCGGCAACTGGATTCTTCTCCGTCTCGAGGGAACGGCTTCGAATCGCAGCGCCATCGGAGCGCGCGTCACCGTCAAGAGCGTCGGCGGCACGCAGCGGCAGGACGTGCGCGGGGGAGGCAGCTACCTGTCGCAGCACGACCTGCGCCTCCATTTCGGACTCGGAGGCGACGTGGCGGCCGACGTCGCGATCCGCTGGCCAAGCGGCGCTCGCCAGCGCTTCGAGGGACTGGCGGCCGGGCGCGTTCACACGCTGACCGAGGCCGCGACGCGGAACTGACGGGCGGGGCTCATCCGGCGGCCGAGCCGTTGGCGGGCGGCTCCTTGCGCGCCTTGAAGGCGAGATGCACCTTGGCGATCGCCCGCGCCGCGTCCGCTGCGTCCTCCTCGGTGCCCATGAAGAGCCGCAGCGGCAGCCAGAACGAGTCGCGCGAAGCCTGCTCGGCAACCGGGCACGGGAGCTGCCTGTGCGGGAGATTCCGGTACAGCGGGTTCGCATACAGCGGATGCGGGTAGAACGGGCGTATCGGCACGCCCTCGGCCTGAACCGCCTGCACCAGTTCGTCGCGTCCGGCCCCGAAGGCATCCCTCGACACGCGCCCCGGAACGATGTACCGCGTCTGGACGCTCGCGCCTTCCGTCGTGCGCTGCAGTTCCAGCCCCTCGACTACCTCGAGACCATCCCGGAACCGAGAGAAATTCGCTTCCCGGAGCCTGATCTGCTCGGGCAGCCGCTCCAGCTGGCCGCTGAGAAGAGCCGCTTGGATTCCGGTCATGCGCAGGTTGGTCCCGAGCTCGAAGTGCTCGAACCAGCCTCCGTCGGGCAGTCTGCCGGCGTTGGTGATCGAGCGGGCTCTCGCCGCCACGCTCTCGGCGCTCGTAACGAGGATCCCGCCCTCGCCGGCGACCATCGCCTTGGAATTCTGGAAGCTGAAGACCCCGCACGCGCCGAGCCCCCCGGCCCGCGTGCCGAACCACTCCGCGCCGTGCGCGTGGGCCGCGTCCTCGATGAGCAGCAGCCCGCGATCGTCGGCGATTTCGCCTAGCTTGTCGCAGTCGGCCACCACGCCGCCGAAATGCACCGGGATCAGCGCCTTCGTCCTGTCCGAAAGCGCCTCCGGGACGCAGCTCGGATCGATGTTGTAGGTGGCGGCTTCGATATCCACGAATATCGGTGCCGCGCCCACGCGGCTGACGGCCGCGGCGGTGGCGATGAAGCTGTGCGCGGGCACGATCACCTCGTCGCCGGGCCCGAGTCCGACGGAGTGCAGCGCCAGCTCGAGCGCCATGCTGCCGCTGCAGACGGCCACTCCGAAGGCGGAGTCGTGGAACTGGGCGAAGACTTCCTCGAAGGCTTCCACGAAGTCGCCGCTCCCGCCCCAGTGGGGCGTTTCGAGCACCTCCCGGACGCGCTCCAGATCTCCCGGGGCGAGCGACGGCCAGGCGGGGTACGGCGCGGTGCGCACCGGGTCGCCGCCGTTCAGGGCCAGATCCCGGTCCGACACAAGCTCCCAGTGTAGACCTGCGCTCGTGCCGTTCTGGGGAGTGCCCAGCCCGCCCGGCGTCCGCGTGCGGCGCGCGGATGGCCGGCGGCGCATTGCCGTGCGCTGCGCGCCTCTGGTACTTTATCCGCTTGGGATTGTGGAACGATGGGCAAGCGGGAGGTATTGCAGAGGATCCTCGACGTAGGAATCATCCCGATCGTGCGGACGGACTCGGCGGACGACGCGCTACGCGCGATCCAGGCGATCCGCGATGCCGGCATTCCGATTGTCGAAGTCACCATGACGGTGCCGGGCGCGCTGCGGACGCTCGAGACGGCCCGCGAGCGCTTCGGAGATAGTCTCGTTCTCGGAGCAGGCACGGTCCTCGACGCGATCACGGCACGCGAGTGCATGCTGGCCGGCGCGGAATTCTTCGTCACGCCGTCGCTCGACATCGGGACGATCGAGATCTGCAACCGATACTCGAAGTGCGTGATACCGGGCGCTCTCACGCCGACCGAGATCCTCGCGGCCTGGAACGCGGGAGCGACCATGGTCAAGGTGTTCCCCGTGGGCGCGATGGGAGGGGCCAGCTATATCAAGGCCGTCAAGGCGCCCCTGCCCCAAGTCCTGCTGGTGCCGACTGGCGGCGTGGATGGCGAGAACGCGGCGTCATTCTTCCGGGCGGGCGCAAGCGCGGTCGCGGTCGGTTCGGTCCTTGTTAGCAAGAGCTGGCTGGACCGCCGGGACTTCGGGCGCATAGAGAGCGCGGCCCGCGCCTTCCTAGACGTGGTGGCCGAAGCCCGCGCGACCTGAGTTCGCCAGGTGGGCGCATCAGTGCTGGCCCGTGCCGGACCCGAACCTTCGATCGTTCTAGTGCGGCTCCGGTCGCTCGGGGACACGGTCCTGGCGACCCCGGCCTTCGAGCTCTTGCGCAGGGCCGTTCCGAGAGCGCGGATCCACGTCGCTATGGAAGCGCGCTTCGCCGGCGTGCTGGATGGTCAGCCGGACATCGACGGCGTGCTGCGGCTCGCGCCCCGAGGCGGCCTGGCTGCGAAGGCGCGACTGCTGCGGGCGGTGCGAGCCCTCCGTCCCTCGGTCTGCGTGGACATGCACGGCGGATCCACGGCCGCTTGGCTGACCGCCCTTTCGGGCGCTCGGTGGCGGGCGGGCTTCGCTCACTTCCGGCGGGCGCGAGCCTACAACGTGCGCATCCCGCGGGCCCAGGAAGTGCTGGGACGCGCTGCCGCCGCCACGGTGCATACCGCCGAGCACCATGCGGCCGCGGCAATCCACCTCGGGGCGAGTCCGGGGGAGATTCCGCCTGCCCGCCTCGCGGCGCCGCCGGTCGGGGCGGTCCGGCCCTACGCGCTGGTGCACCCGGGAGCGGCCTTTCACACCAAGGCGTGGCCCGTCGCTAGGTTCCGGGCCTTGGGTCGCGAGCTCCGCGAGCGCCACGGTCTTCCGCCGGTATTCCTGGCCGGGCCCGGGGAGGAGGGGCTCGCGTCTCAGCTTCCGGCCTGCGACGTCCGCACGGGTCTCTCCCTAGCGGGCCTGATGTCGCTCGCGGCCGGCGCGCGGCTCTTCGTCGGCAACGACTCGGGCCCGGCCCACGTGGCGGCTGCGTTCGGCGTGCCGTGCGCGGTGATCTTCGGCTCGTCCGACTCCCGGGCGTGGCATCCTTGGAAGACCCCGCACCGCGTGGTGGAAACCGCTTGGGACTGCAAGCCATGCCCGGGCGACCGGTGCTACGCGTTCGACGAGGCGCGCTGCATTCTCTCGGTTGATCTCGCCTCGGTGACGGCCGCGGTCGCCGGCCTGCTGGCCCAGTGCTCGTCGGGACGGTCGGAGCCATCGGTCGGACGGGCGCTCCGCGCGTAGGGCAGCAATCGGCCGGTGCCGGGGCTCGGGCTAGCTGAGCAGGTACACCGCGGAGTCAGCGAGAACGTTCGGCCAGCGCGTGATCTTGCGGCCGTGGCGCAGGAAGTGGACCTTGTCGCTACGGAGGCCTTCCCGTCGCAGCAGGTCCTCGAAATCCAGAACCGTCAGCACGCGAATGTTGGGCGAGGTGTGCCACTGGTGCGGGAGGTGCTTGGTGCGGGGGGCCCTGCCGGTGCAGAGCAGCGACAGCCTCACGGACCAGTGGCCGAAATTCGGAAACGCCACGATGATGCGACGGCCCACGCGCCGCATCTCACGCAGGACGGCGAGCGGCTGCTGCACTTCCTGCAGCGTCTGGCTCAGGATCACGTAGTCGAAGCACTCTTCCGGGTAGTCCCTCAAGCCTTGGTTGATGTCTCCTTGGTACACGGACAGGCCCCTTTCGACGCAGCGCCGAACCCTGTCCTGGGAGATCTCGACACCGCGCGCCTGGACATCCTTGTGCTGCGCTAGCCAGGCTAGCAGGTCGCCGTCGCCGCAGCCGAGGTCCAGCACGCGGGAGGAGTCTTTGATCAGATCCGAGATGATCCTGTAGTCCTCCCGGGCCAGCAGCTCCGGGACGAGCCTGACCTCCTCGCTGACCTCCGCTACGGGCATCGATCCGATTCCAGCCTACCCAACCTATATTGTCCCCGCGCCGGGGGGCGCGACGTCGATTCCGATCGCGTCGTGATCGGAGAGAGGCGGCACGCGGCCCTCGCGGACATCGTGCAGCACGACCGGCGCAGTGGCGCGGGCCCCTCGGATCGCGAACCAGTCGATCTTCAGCGGGCACTTGCCGTCGAACTCCCGCAGCGCCCAGCGGATGAAGTCGAAGCACCATTCCGGCACCCACTCGCGCAAGTTATCGTGCGTCTTGGCGTCCTCGGCGTCGTAGGAGGTAGTCCTTTCGTCGAGGATGTTCGCATCCCGCCAGTCGAACTCTCGCTCCTCGAGCAGCCGGAACAGATCCCGCTCGAAGTAGGCGTACGGGCGGAGGAAGTGATTGCGGATCGTGTTGCGCGCTCCGAGCAGCACGCGCACCCAGAACCCGACGATGGCGCTGCGGGCGCTGGAGGAGTCGAACGTGGTGGTGTTCCAGTCCCCGCCGATCACGGCCGGGCCCTGCGCGGGAAGCCCGTCGAGCACGGCCCGCATCTGGTCGCGGCGGTGCCGCTGGCTCGACTGGGCGTCCAGATGGACCGAGCAGACGGTGAGGTCAAGCCCCGGCAGGGCGATTTCCGCCGCGGCCGCGACCTGCTGGCCGATGCGCTTCTCTCTTCCGCGCATCTTGTCCCGGCCGTTGCCGAGGGCGATCGCCCGGGGGTTCCGAATCGGGAAGCGGCTCAGGACCGCGTTGCCGTGGAGGCCGAGATCGTTCTCCCCCGCGATCTCGTTCTCGACGCCCGCGCCCTTGGCCAGGTTGAGGTAGCAGGGAGCGAACGCGTATTCGAGGCCGAGGTTGCGTGCGAGATCTCGCGCGATGTTGCGGTTTCCGGACCGGGCCATGCCGACGTCGGTCTCGGTCAGCAGATACACGTCCGCCGAGGCGAGATAGGGGTGGTCGCGCAGCGCCTCGAGCTGGCCCTCGTACTCGATGCCGCGCTCGAGATTCCAAGCCACAAGCCGGTAGGACGGCTTGGACGGGGCGCGCGAGGCGAGGAAGCTTCCTGCCTCGGTCGTGCCGAGAACTCGTTCCGCGAGCGGCCGGACTTCGCGGAAGGACGGGAGCGACATCAGTTCGGAGGTCGACCGGCAGCTACCTAGTTCCGCGAATCGCGGGCGGAGGCTCTCCCGGACGATCCGAGCCACCTCCTCGCGGCCGAGCGACGCCCCCGTCGCGGCGGCGTGTGCAACCGGATCCAACCTTCAGTCTATCGACGGATCCGAATGCGCGGGGTAATCTGGTCAGGGTGGTGCTGCGGCGCGTCTTCGTGGACCGGGTCGAAGGCGGCGAGGCGCTGTCGCGCGGCAGGTCGGCGCACCACTTGGCGCGGGTGGCCCGGCTGGTTCCCGGCGAGCAGGTCGAGATCTCCGACCAGGTCACGGCCTACAGGGCGACCACCGTCGCGAGCTCTCCGCACGAGGTGCGGTTCAGCGTGCAGGAAGCGCTGCCCAGCCCGGAAAGCCTGCCGAGGATGGACGCCGCGCTGGCCATCATCAAGTTCCAGCGCTTCGAGTGGGCGCTCGAGAAGCTCACCGAGCTCGGGGTGCATTCGATAGTTCCCGTCATCGCCGCGCGCAGCGACACCAAGCTTGTCGCGGCCGCCCCGAAGCGGCTCGAGCGGTGGCGCAGGATCGCGTTCGAGGCGTCGCAGCAGTCGAGACGCCTGTCCGTGCCGGAGGTGCTGCCTCCGGCCGGATTCGCCAAGTTCCTGAAGGCCTGCGAGGAGGGGGCGAGGCTGCTCGCCCATCCGGGCCGGCCCGCGCTGGCTGCGGTTTATGCCGGAGGTCCGGCGACGTTTCTGGTAGGACCCGAGGGTGGGTGGACAGACGAGGAGAGGAGGCTGGCCCGCGAGCGCGGCTTCGCTACGGCGGGCCTCGGTGCGACGGTGCTGCGGGCGGAAACGGCGGCAGTCGCATTCGCCGCGGTCTGCGCCGGCGGCCGCGAGACAGGCGGAAGCGGATGAGCGTTCAGAAGGCCGAGCGCGTGGCGCGCTGTATGGAGATGTTCGACGCCGCGAACGCGGAAGACCCGAACCGCGGTCCCGACGGCGTCCCGACGGAGCTGGCATATGCCAGGCGAATGTCGTCATGGCTCGGCCGGCTGGACCCGGACGCGCCCCGCGAGGTCCGGCTCGCCGCGCGCGCGCAGCATATCCGGCGATGGCAGGTTCCTCGCGACAGCTACCCGTCGGGAAGGGCGGGCTACCTGAAGTGGCGCCGGAACCTGCTCCGGTTCCATGCGGACACTGCCGGCGCGATCATGCGGGATTGCGGGCTGGACGGCAGCACGGTCGCCAGGGTCCAGGCGATCATTCGCAAGGAGCGATTCAAGATCGACCCGTGGGCGCAACTGCTCGAGGACGTGGCGTGCCTGGTGTTCCTAGAGCACTATTTCGACGCGTTCGCGGATAAGCAGGACCGCGACAGCATGATCGGAATCCTGCGGAAAACGTGGCGCAAGATGTCCGAGACCGGCCAGGTCGAGGCCGGGACGATCGAATATACGCCGCGCTGCGCCGAATTGATCCATGCGGCATTGGCGACGGAACCGGAATGACGCAATGACCTCCAGCGGACCGCGGAACTGACGCTCGGCGGACGCGCAGCACGCTGTTCGGCCGCTGCCGCGGCCTCCTGCTAGCACATAGGCCGAGCTTTGACAATGGATCTGTTGCCGTGCGATTCCTTGCGCATGTACCAGCAACGCCGGATAGCGGAAACGCTGGCCGCCGACGAGGCATTGGCCCGGGGGCAAGAGTCTGCTCGGGGAACACTGCCACGCCGCCCGCACCGCCATCGCAAGGCTGGTCTGCGAGGAGTTCGGTTTCCGCAACCGGCGCGGGGACCTGCAGGCGGCCACCCGCCTGCAGGCTCTGTATGCCTTGGAGCAGGCCGGCCGCTTGCGCCTGCCCGAGTCGACTGGGGGTGGGCCCAGGCACAGGCGTCCGCGACTCCTAGGTGCCGCCGTGCAGCCCCCGGCCGACGTGCCGGACCGTGTCGACCGGAACCGCGACTTGGAACCGGTCGAAGTCGGCGACGAGCAGATGCGGACCTGGAACGAACTGATGGCCGCCGAGCATCCCAAAGGGGGGGCGTGCGGCACGTCGGCCCGCAGCTGCGCTACCTGCTCGGTCCGCGCACGCCATCCTCGGCGGTATCGGCTTCGCTGCCTCCGTGCTGAAATTGGCGGCGCGCGACGCCTGGACCGCCGGCGGGTCGCGTAACTGACGGTCGGCGGAGGTGTAGAGTAGTAGCGAGCTGACACTGCAGCGAGGCTCGGCCGTCCGAATGGCCTCCATCGTTCCTCGGTTTGTCGAGCGCCATCTGGCCGAGTCCCTCGAGGATTCACCGGCCACCCTGATCCAAGGCCCGCGCCAATGCGGCAAGACCACGCTCGCGAAAGCCGTGGGTCGGCCGCGCGGCTACGCGTACGTCAACTTCGACAGCGACGTCGCACGTGTTTCGGTCCTACGCGACCCGCTGGGATGCGTCGCGGAATTGCCGCGCCGGGTCGTCCTCGAAGAAGTGCAGAACGTCCCGTCGCTATTCAGGGCGCTCAAGACCGCTATCGACCGCGACCGCGAGCCGGGGCGGTTCGTTCTGACGGGCTCGGCCAACGTATTGCTCTTGCCCGCCTTGGCCGACTCCTTGGCCGGGCCACGGAGGTCGTGGGTCACCGTCCGTTCTCGCAACGTGAGATCGCGCGGCAAGGCGGAACCACTTTCATCGAGCGCCTGTTTTCCGGCACCTTCGGCACATACCGCACGGAGCGCTTGGGTGCGGCGCTTGCCGGCAAGATCGTGGCCGGTGGCTATCCTCCCGCCGTTGTCTTCCGGTCAGTCCGTCGGCGGTTGGTTTGGTACCGGGACTACGCGGCGAACTTGATATACCGGGATATCCGAGACCTAGGGCGGATTCGCTCGCTCGAGTCGATGCCGAAGCTTCTCTCGGTCGCTGCGGACCAGTCCGGCCAGCTCTTCAATCTGGCCAATCTTGCAGCGCCGTTTCAGATCGGGCGCAACACCGTCCGCGACTACTTCACGCTGCTGGAGGGGCTATTCCTAGTCGAGAGGCTGCCGCCTTGGCGCGGCAACCTTTCGAGTCGGCTCGTCAAGGTGCTGAAGGTCCACTTGGGCGATTCCGGTCTCGCCGGCGCGCTGCTCGGTGTCGATGCCAAGGGGCTCGCGGCGAACCGACCAGTCCTCGGACAGGTGCTCGAGACGTTTGCCTTCCAGGAGCTCAGGAGGCAGGCCGGCGGGCTTGACGGCCCGTACTCGTTCTTTCGTTTCCGCGACCGGGACGGAGCCCAGGGGCGCCATCGTCATCGAGCGCGGCATCTTGGAGGTGGTCGGCGTCGAGATCAAGCCCGCCGCCACCGTGTTCCCGTCGGATTTCCGGGGATTGCGCAAGCTCAAGTCGACGCCGGGCAGCCGGTTCGCCGGGGGAGTGGTGCTCTACGAAGGAGAGACTTGCGCGAGCATCGGCGACGGTCTCTACGCTGTCCCGATACGAGCGCTCTGGGAGTCCTAGTGATGCCCGGGCATCGGGAGCGGCATGCGCCGACCGGAGGCCGCTCGGCTCGTCGGTGCCAAATCTCCACAGATGTCGGAGCCGAGCCGCCGGTCCCTCGCCAAGCGCCCAGTCGCTGTTTTCGCCGTGCCCGGGAGTGAGACGGCGGCCGGGCCGAAGGCATTCGGCCGGCATGACCCCGAGTCCGCCGGACCCGGTCGGCCGGCACGAGCGACGGCGCGATTCCGCTGGCCGGGCAAGGTCCTCTCGGCTGCGCTCGCGATGCTGATCGCTTGCGTCGCGCCGTGCGCCCGGTCCGCCTCTCTGACCGACCGAGCCTCGGATGCGGGTATCGGCTTTCGGCATCGCTCCGGTGCCACGCCCCATAAGTACCTGCTCGAGACCATGGGCGGCGGCGTGGCCCTGCTGGACTTCGACGGAGACGGATGGCTGGACGTTCTCTTCGTGAACGGCGGGTCGATCCGCGGCGCGCCGGACCGGCCGGCCGTCGACCGCTCCGAACCGGAATCCTTCAATCGCCTGTATCGCAACTTAGGGGACGGGCGCTTTGCGGACGTCACGGACCGCTCGGGTATTTCCCAGAAGGACTCCGGCATCTACGGCATGGGAGCGGCGACTGGCGACTACGACAACGACGGACTGACCGACCTGGTGATCACCGGGTACGGAGGCACCTCGCTCTTCCGCAACACGGGAGGCGGGACGTTCCGAGACGTCACGCAGGAGAGCGGCATTGGCGTGCCGGGCTGGGCGGCGAGCGCCGGCTTCGCTGATCTGAACGGGGACGGCCTGCTGGACTTGGTCGTCACGCGCTACCTCGACTGGGATTTCGATTCCCACGTGGGGTGCGGAGAAGACGTGCCGAGCTACTGTCCGCCGACCCGCTATGGCCGGGTGACGAGCATGCTGTTCGCGAACGATGGCGGGTCGCGGTTCTCCGACCACTCGGAGAAGGCGGGACTTGCCGGCCTGCCGGGCAAGGCGCTCGGCGTCGCGTTCAACGACCTCGAGTCCGACGGCGACATCGACATTGTCATGGCCAACGATTCCGAGCCCCAGCAGCTGCTCCGCAACCGGGGGGCCGCCTCGTTTCGGGATGTCGCGCTCGACGCGGGCGTCGCCTACAACGAGGACGGCGGGCGGTTCGCCGGGATGGGCGTTGATTTCGATGACTACGACAACGACGGGCACCCGGACATCCTCATCACGAATCTCGCGAGGGAACTCTACGCCGTCTACCGCAACGACGGCGACGGCCTGTTCAGCTACCGGACTAGGCAGAGCCGCTTGGCAGCCATCACGGCGAGCATGTCGGGCTGGGGCGTCCGTCTCGCCGACTTCGACCTTGACGGCTGGAAGGACATCTTCGTGGCCCAGGGCCACGTGCTGGACACGATCCGTCTGACCGACCCGAGCCTGAGGTACAGACAGCCGCCCCTGCTCGCCCTCGGCTCCGAAGGGCGGTTCGAAGACGTGTCAGGCGCGTCGGGCGCGGTCTTCGCCGAATCCCTTGCCGGGCGCGGGGCCGCCTTCGGCGATCTCGACAACGACGGCGACGTGGACGTGGCCCTGGGCGTGCTCGACGGACGCCCGCGGGTTCTCTACAACAGCGCCGCCGATCTCGGCGGGCGCTGGATCGCGCTGCGACTCGTCGGCGACAGCAGCCCGCGGGACGGGCAGGGCGCGCGGATCTCGATCCGCACGCCTGACGGGCGGGCCCAGCACGGATTCTCCAGCACGGCCGGGAGCTACCTGTCGGCCAGCGACCCGCGCGTGCATTTCGGCCTCGGCGCGAACGATACTGTCGAATGGATTCGAATTCGATGGCCGAGCGGGACCCAGCAGGAATTGCGCGGCGTGGGGGCCAACCGCTACGTCACCGTTCGCGAGGGCCGTCCGCTCCGCGATTGATCGCCGTCCCGCTCGCTGCGGCGATGGCCGCGGCTGGTACGGGCGGCCAGCTGGCCCCGAGACTCGAGGAGCTGGCGAGGGAGGGGGTCGCCGCGCGCGAGCGGGGCGACTTGGACGCGGCCGAACAGGCGCTGTCAGACCTCGCGGCGGAGGCTCCGGATTTCCTCCCGGCGCACCTGAACCTCGGGCTGGTGCGGTACGAGCTGTTCGACTATGCGGGGGCCGCCGCCGCCTTCTCGGACGCGTTGGGGCTTGACGGAGGCGTGGCCGGCCTGCACGGGCTCCTAGGGCATGCGCTGCTGGAGACGGGGCGGCTGGACGCGGCGGCGCGGGCGCTGCGGCAGGCGCTGGATGGAGATCCAAGCGACCTGAAGTCTCGCTTCCGTCTTGCGCGAGCGCTGATCGAGCGCCGCGAATTCGAGGGAGCCAGCGCCCTGATCGGAGAGCTGGAGTCGCACGCGCCAGGCGACCCGGAATTGCTGCGCCTCAAGATTCTGGTCTCCGGCAATCGGTCTGCCGAGCTTCGGCGGAGGCTCATGCGTGCGGCCCCGGGAACCGTCCCGGCTCGGATCACCGCGGCGGAGGCCTTGGTGGCGGCTCGGGAGTGGGACGAGGCCCAGGCCGCCTACGAGGCTGTGCTGCGCGCGGAGCCTCACAGGCGCGGCCCGCGGCTCGCGCTCGGCGACATCCTCGCGGCGCGCGGGCGGTACGAGGAAGCCGCGGAACAGTTCAAGGAGGAGGCGCGCCTCGTGCCGCATGCGGCGCAGCCGCTTATGCGTTGGGGAGAAGCGCTGCTTCTGCAAGGCGCCAGCACGGCGGCGGAAGGCGTCCTGCAACGCGCTCTCGGGGTCGACGGAGACTCCTACGAAGCATTGGAACTCCTCTCGCGGGCCAGGGCCGATCAAGGGCGGTATGCGGACGCCTTGGCACCGCTTGAGAAAGCCGTCGCAGCGGCGGCCGACGACTCCGCGCGGATGCGCATGGAATACCAGTTATCGCGGCTTTACCGGCGGCTCGGGGACGCCGCCAAGGCGTCGTTCCATGCCGCCGAGCACAGGCGGCTCCAGGACCAGGCAGCTGACGGCGCAGGCGGCGTCCCGTGACCTGCAGGGGCCTCCGGGCGGGTGCTCTCGGCCTCGCTGCGATGGCCGTTCCGGTCTCGGCGTCCGCGGAAACGCCGGTCCTCTCGGTCGAGCGGGACCGCAACATCGAGCGCCTGCACCGGGAGGCAGTCGAGCGAAGGGATAGGGCTTTCGGCCCTGACAGCCCCGTCGCGGCGTCCGCGAAGCGAGACCTGGGGCTGTTCCTCCTGGCCCGCGGGCGGGCGGGCGAGGCCTCGGGCTACCTTCGCGAGGCGCTGGAATCCCGGCAGCGCGACGATGGCGCCGAACCCATCGAAGTCGCCCGGGACGCCTTCGCGCTGGCGCAGGCCTTGCGTCGGATGGGCGACGCCGCTCGGAGCGAGGCCTTGTGCGACCGGGCCGCCCGCGCTCTTCGGGACTCTTCCGCTCGAGATCCGGGTCTAGAGTTCGAGGTCAGGCTCCTGCTGGCGGAGCTAGCCGCCGACCGGAGCGATCTCGGGCTCGCGGCCAGGCGGTTCGAGGCTGCGGTCGCCGTGCGCCCCGACCCGGATGCGCTGCTGCAGCTCTCCGCGGCGCTGGAGGGCTTGAACGAATACCGATCTGCCGAGGGCGCTCTCTTGCGAGCACTCGCGTTGCGGAAGGCAGCGGGCGCCCGGCCCCATCCCCAAACGGGCGAGATCCTGCATCGCCTCGCCTTGCTCGCAGGGGAAAGCGGTGACCTCGAGCGGGCGCGCCAGCTCGCAGCGGAAGCGCAGCAGGCCTTCAAGCAGTCATCCGGCGCAAACACCCAGGCCGCGGCCGCGGCGGCGGACACCTACGGCAACGTCCTGCGCGCCGCGGGGGATCTGGACGCGGCGGCGCGGGTGCTCGGGGACGCCCTTGAACTTCGCGTCCGATTGCTCGGGCCGAGTCATCCGGAAGTCGCGGCCACCATGAACAATCTTGCCGGCACGCACCACGTAGCCGGGAGGCCGGACCGCGCCGAGCCGCTCTATCGCCGGGCGCTTGGCATTCTCGAGGGGCAATTCGGGACCGGCGACGTTCGCGTGGCGCAGACCCTCTTCAACCTCGGCTACCTGCTCTTGGACGCCGGCAGGAGCGGCGAGGCTGCCGGGGCGTTCGTCCGAACCTTGGAGATTCTGGCGGAGCTGGGCGATGACACGGGGGCTCTGGCGGAGGATGCACGGAGGGCGCTCGCCGCGGCCGAAGGGCGCTGAGACCGCTTGCCTGCGTCCGCCGCTGTCGGAGGCGAATCAGCGGCGCGGCCGCAATGCGCCGCGCTCTTCGTAAACGCCGATCCAATGGTTCGTGAACCCAAGCTCGGCCTGCGGCCGGACGCTCGGCATGTGGCACGAGGAGCAGGGCGCGGCCTCCGTCGGCGGGCAGGTTGCGGCGGGGGGCCGAGCGGAGTCGTCATGGCAATGCATGCAGCGGGCGTTGTAGTGCGCTGCAGCGTCCCGGGCCAGCGGCCCGTGCGGGTCGTGGCAGTGCGTGCAGGTCAGGTCCCGCGCGAAAAGGAAGCACTGGCTGCGCGCGAGGTAGACGGGCTGGTGCCGCACGTTCCAGGGATCGGTCCAGTCGATGTCCTCGGGCGACGAGGCCGGCGGCCGATGGCAAGCGCCGCAATAGGCGTTCAGTTCGCCGCCCGCCAGGCGGCCGGGGTGGCGGATGCGCCGGCGCGCCTCCTCCGGTTCGCCGGAGGCCGCCGCCGTGACGTGCGCCGAGCCCGCCCCGTGGCACGCCTCGCAGTGCACGCCGGGTTCCGACGGGACGATCGAGTAGTCCTCGCCGAGGCTCAAGGGCCCCGTGGAGTGGCACCCGAAGCAGTTGAAGATCTCGGCCTGCGGGCTGAAAACGCGGTACCGGACGCCCGCGCCGGGCGCGTCCCCGTCCGAAGGACGTTCCTGGTGACCGGGCGTCAGGCCGAGCTGCGCACTAGCCGGGTAGAAGCTCCAGCGGTGCTCGAGGTACCAGTCCCGGTCGACGCGGCTGACGAAGGTGACTGCCTGCTCGCCGGCGCCGAAGGCCCAGTGGACCGGCTCTCCCGCGACTCGCGCTTCGCCGAGGGTGTCCATAACCGCGCTGCCCCCCCGCACGCGCAAGCGCGCCCGCGGGCCGCTCGAGTCTTGCGATGCGGGGCCCGACTCGAACTCCCCGGCCAGGCGATGGCGCCACGGTCGTGCGAGGGAGTTGGCGTGACCCGACAGGGCCTGCGTCGCGGCTTGCCCGGGGTGGCACGCGCCGCAGGCGGCCGCGCCGACGTATGCCGAGTCCGCTGGGGGTTCCTGCGCGACCGAGGCGGGACCGGTGGCCAATGCGAGCCAGGCGGCGGCCCGGGCGGCCCGGTGCGGTCGCCGGGTCGAGGTCGCCGGGGTATTCCGGCCTGCGTCGCTCGCCCCGGGCTTGGCGCGGCGCGGCGTGCCATTCGCGGAGAACGGTGCCGTTCCGGGGGGAAGCGGACCGCATGCGGACGCCATTCTTAGCGAGGGGCGGACTAAACGCCTATAATAGTTTCGCACGCGCGGGTTGTTTCTGGGGCGCCACGTTCGCGGCGACGGGCAGGGGTCTGCCTGCCGTTGCGGCTGGTTCCTTTGTTCGCGCGCCCGCAGCGAACGGAGGTATCTGATGACTCACGAATCGTCGCGAAGGAGGCTGGCATGGCTGGCCCTCGCGATGCTGGCGGCTTGGCTCGCGCCCCATTCCGCGGACTCGCAGGAATTGCGCGGGCGGGTGTCGGGCACCGTCACGGACGAATCCGGCGCGGTGATTCCCGCCGCGAAGGTCGCGCTGACGAACGTCAACACGGCGGTCGCCGTAGACCGCGAGACGAACGAGGCGGGGCAGTTCGCCTTCGACTTCGTCCTGCCAGGAAACTACGAGGTGCGCGTCGAGTCCGACGGCTTCCAGTCGTTCGTCCAGCAGAACATCCTGGTGCAGACGCGCGCCGACGTCAGCGTCAACGCGGCGCTGCGGATCGGGGCGGTTGCGGAGACGGTCACGGTGTCCGAGACGCCGGTCGCCGTGAAGTTCAACTCGACCACGATGGAGACGACCCTCGACACCAAGATGGTGAACGAGCTGCCCATCATCCATCGGAACCCCTTCCTGCTCGCCACACTCGATCCCGCCGTCAACTACCGCGGCGGGCGCGAGAACAGCCCGTTCCACCACTGGGCGGCGAGCCAGCTCGACGTCGGGGGCAACACGGGCCTCAAGAACAGCGTCCTGCTCGACGGCGTCCCGCAGCTCGTGGGAGCCAAGGGGACCTACGTCCCGGCGGTCGACGCCGTGTCGGAGGTCAACGTCCAGCAGAACGCCACCGACTCGGAATTCGGGCACACGGCCGGCGGCGTCGTCTCGGTGCAGATGAAGAGCGGCACGAACGAGTTCCACGGGTCGGCCTACTTCTTCGGGCGCAATCCGGCTCTCAACGCCCGCCCGAACCCCCTGTCGGCGCAGAAGAGCGTTGTGCGCCGCAACGTATGGGGCGCCACCGTCGGCCATCCCGTGGTACGGAACAAGGTCTTCAACTTCTTCGCCTACGAGGGCCAGGACCTGCGCTCGCCAAGCACGACTGCGATGGCGCTGCCGACTTCGATGGAGCGGGGCGGCGACTTCTCCCAGAGCTTCAATCGGAGCGGCGGCCTGCGGCAGATCTTCGATCCCCGCACCACGCAGATCACCGGCGACCGCGAGGCGTTCCGCACGCCGTTCGCCAACAACCGCATTCCCGCGCAGGACCTCGACGCCACCGCGTTGACGATGATGACGGACATCTGGCAGCCGAACCGGGCCCCGGACAATCCGAGCGGCGCCAACAACTACCGCTACACGTTCCCCATCACGTTCAAGTACTACAACTTCTCGGACCGCGTCGACTGGAACATCAGCGACAAGCTGAAGATGTTCTACCGGATCAGCCGCTTCAAGACCGACCAGAGCGAGCCCAACTACACGGGCGGATCGATCATGCAGCGGCGGCAGGGCAGCGCGCGCAACTCGGTCCAGACTTCCGGCGACGTCGTCTGGACCATCAGCCCGACCACGGTGTTCAACGTGCGGGCTTCCTATTCCAAGATCACCGACTCGTACTACACCCCCGAGACGATCATCGGCGCGGAGGGGCTGGAGCGGCTGTGGCCGGGCAACACGTGGTACTCCTCGCACATCCGCGACATCCCCGAGGTGTACTTCCCCGAACTCGACGTGCGAGCCGACACACGCGCGCGATTCGGGCGTTCGGGCTTCTGGTACCAGGAGCCGCGCACTTGGAACTGGGACGTCAAGCTGGCCAAGAACGTGGGGCGCCACTACATCAAGGTCGGGCACCAGTACAGGGCGCAGCGCGTGGACGCCGGCCGGCCTCGCGGGATGTTCTTCCGCTTCCAGCCCCACGAGACAGCCGACACCATCTTCAGTCCGAACACCGGCCAGGTGGGCCACGCCTGGGCCTCGATGATGCTCGGGGCTCTCAACAACGGGCGCGTCCGGACGGTGCCGACCAACCGGCCGCGAGTCGACGTCTACGGCTTCTACGTGCATGACGACTTCAAAATCACGCCCCGCGTCACGATGAACCTGGGCCTGCGGTACGAATACGAATTGCCGATGAGGGATCCGGAGTACCGTCTTTCACGCTACATCGACCTGGACCAGAACCTGCCCGAGCTCGAGGCGGCCGTCGGCACCTTCCCAGCCGAAGCCCTGCAGATCCGCAACGGGCCGGTGAGCCTCGCCGGAGCCTGGCACTTCACCGACAGGGACAACCCGTATTCCTGGAACGCGCAGCAGAACGTGATCCTGCCCCGCATCGGAATTGCCTACCGGGTCAACGACAAGACGGCCCTGCGCATCGGCTACGCCCGCTACGCCGTGCCTCCGATCCAAGAAAAGGACTCCCTGGGCATCCTCGGGAGCACCCCTTATCCCGGCTTCAGCGCGCAGACCGTGCCGCTGCGGCCCGCCGAGGGAGTGCCGAGGTCCTATCTGGCCAATCCGTTCCCCTCCGGCGGCGAGCATCCCAACCCGCTCGTGGAGCCGCCCGGCAAGCGCTACGGCATCTACTCCACCGTCGGCAGCGGCGAGTCCATCTTCTTCAACCAGAACTGGCAGGCCGGCATGAACGACCGGATCAACCTCACCCTCCAGCGAGAGACCTGGAACCGGTTCGTGGTCGACGCCACTCTGTTCATGAACTTCGGCAGGAACCATGCGGAGAACCTCCCGCTCAACCTCGCGGACCCGCGGATTTCGTACTCGCACGGCTCGGCCGTGAGCCGGAACGTTCCCAACCCGTTCTACGGGGTGCCCGAGTCGGCGATGCCGGGCGCGCTGCGCAACAGGCGCACGGTTTCGGTCTCCCAGCTCATCCGGCCCTACCCGCACTACTTCGACATCTGGATGCGCGCCGCCGGCATCCGCTCCGAGCGCTACCGGGCGCTCCAGCTCAAAATCCAGCGGCCGTTCGCGAACGGCTTCAACTTCCTGCTCGGCTACAACTGGAATTCCGCTCGGAACCAGGAGTTCTACGACGCCGTCGACGCGTTCGACCGCCGGCTGACCTACCAGGAGGATCCCGAGACCGGGCACAAGCTCACTCTCAGCGGCGTCTACGAGCTGCCGGTGGGGCGGCAGCGCAAGATCGGGGGCGACATGCCCTCGTCCCTGGACAAGGTGATCGGAGGCTGGCAGGTGACGGGCATCTACCAGTACTGGAGCGGGCAGGTCCTGCGCTTCGGCGGCATGGAGGTGAGCGGGAATCCCAAGGTTTCCAATCCGACCCACGAGCGGATGTTCGACACGTCGGCCTTCTCCAACCTCCCGGCATTCACCAGGCGCTCCAACCCGTGGTCGTACGACGGCGTGCGCGGGCCGTTCTTCTCCAACCTCGACCTCACTCTGATGAAGACCGTAGCGGTCACCGAGGCCCTTGACGTCGAAATCCGCATGGAGGGCTACAACCTGACCAACAGCTTCATGGGAGCGAACCCGAGCACGGACGTGAATTCGGGGACGTTCGGTCAGGTGCGCAGCCAGTTGCGGACCCATTCCGGGCGCGAGATGCAGTACAGCCTGCGGCTGATCTGGTAGCGCGAGTCGCTCGGGTCGCGACGGGTCTCGCTAGAGGCCCGTCGCGACCCTTCCGCTCAGGGACCGCAGGAATTCCAGCAGGTCCGCCTTCTCCGCGTCCGTCAATCCCAGCGGAGCGATCTCCGGGTCGAGATAGGGGTTGGGCCTGCCGCCCTCGTCGTAGAAATCGACGACCTCGCTCAGCGTGGCCAGGCTGCCGTCGTGCATGTAGGGTCCCGTCCCGGCCGCTTCGCGCAGGGTGGGCGTCTTGAAGGCGCCTCGGTCGGCGGCGCGGCCGGTGACCGCGTAGCGGCCCTCGTCGGCCTCGGCCTCTCCCCACCCGACGCCCGTGTTGTGGAAGCCCTCGTCCGTCAGGTTGGGCCCGACGTGGCAGGCGCCGCAATTCGCCTTCCCCCGGAAGATCCGCAGCCCGCTGCGCTGGCGGGGAGCGAGGGCGCCTGCCTGTCCGGCCATGTGCCGGTCGTACGGTGAGGAGCCGCTGCGAATGGTGCGGACGAAGCTCGCGAGGGCGAAGGCGATCGTGCGCCGGTCCGGCTCGGAGCCGAAAGCCGAGCGGAACGCCCGGGCGTACCCGGGGTCGCTCCGCACCCGCTCGACGGCGGCGTCTTCCGTCAGCGCCATCTCCAGTGGATTCAGGATCGGCTTGAAGACCTGCTCCTCGAGGGTCTCGTCCCGCCCGTCCCAGAAGAAGCTCGTGCCGAAGCCCCGATTCACCAGCTTGGGCACCCTGCGGGCGCCCTTGCGCCCGAAGACCCCCACCGCGACCGGGCGGGAGTCCGTGAAAGCGCGCTCGGGCTCGTGGCAGGTCGCGCACGAGAGCGAGCGGTCGGCCGAGAGCCGCTCGTCGAAGAAGAGGCGCCGTCCGAGCGCGACCCGCTCCTTGCCGAGAGGGTTTTCGGGCGGCACCGCCATGTAGGCGTCGAGGCCGAGCAGGGGCTCCAGCGGCTGGCCCTGGCAGGGCGAGCCGGCTAGCAGGGTCGCTGCCGGCAGGGCGGCGAGGAGCGCCTTCCTACGGAGCGGGCGCTGCATCGCTCTCCAGGACCCAAACCTCCTGCCGGGTCCGGCCCGCGGCGTACGCCAGCCACTTCCCGTCCGGCGAGAAGCCGATCCCCGGCAGGCGGTCCTGCCGCGACGGAATCTCCCGCATGGTCTCGCCGGATGCCGAGATCAGCCAGAGCCGGGCGCCGTCCTTGCTCTCCGTGCCGACGAGCAGGCGGGAGCCGCCGGGAGCCCAGGCCAGCGCGTCGAGGGCTCCTCCCGGCAGCTCGAGGATCGGCTCGGCCGGCCCGCCGTCGGAATCGACCACGGCCACCGTGGCGCGGGGGGCGGTCTCCCCGCGGCTCCAGGCGACAGCCACGCGACCCCCGTCCGGAGAGGCTGCCAGAGCGAGAGTTCGCGTCCCCGCGGGAATCGGGGCGATCCGCCGGTCGGACCCGTCGGCCGACAGGGGCCGCTCGACGAGCGAGGGGGCCATGCCGTCCGAATCCGGCAGGACCAGAATGGCGGATCTCCCGGAACGTCCGAAGATCCCCGGGATGCCCTCGACGTCCGGGCCGCCCGCGAGCGCGACCGGTCGCGTCCGCTCGGTGCGCCGGTCGTGGAGGAACAGGCCGGCGCGCCCCCTCCGGTCGCTTCCCGCAAGGAGCAGCGAGCGGCCGTCGGGCGAGAACTGCATGGCTCGCACGAATGTCAGGCGGGCCTGGATTGCGGCGCTCGCTCCGTTCCGCAGAGACTGCAGGACGATGCTCCGGTGGCCGCGGCCTTGGTTCTCGGTGCCGACCCGCGCCAGGAACGCCAGGAACTCCCCGTCGGGGGAGAAGACCGGGAGCGAGCGGTCGGAGACCGGTGCCTCGGCTTCCATCGGCTCGGGACCGGATGAAGGCCACCCCGCTGCCGGATCCCACCCTTGCGCGTACAGGCGCGACGTGCCGGCGCGCTTGCCGAAGAACACTCCGCCCGCCCGCGTGGCACCCATCAGCAGCACGCGCGGCAGGCTGGTCGACCTTCGGCGCGGCGGCGCGGTGACCTCCCCCTCCCTTATCTCGACCGACCAGATCCCCGGGCTGCCGTCCCTGTCGCTAACGAACCAGATCGTCCCTCCGTCGTGGGACCAGACCGGCGACTCGTCGTTCGCCCCGCCTGCCAGCAGCCGGCGCTCGTCCGAGCCGTCCGCGCGCAGGAGGTACAGGTCCCGTTCGGCGCCGTCGGGCGCGGAGAGATTGTCGTACACGACGAAGCGTCCGTCCGGCGAGAGGTCCATGCGCTTGGGGTAGATCCAGTGCAGCGACCGCAGTGGCGTGACCGCCCCTGTCTCGGCGTCCACGAGGGCGATCTGGCTGCTGTTGTCCTCGCGGAAGAAGAGGGCCAGCACGCTCCCGCCGTCGGCGGACCAGGCGCAGGGCTGCACGAAGCGCACTTCGGGATTGCTGAACAGAACCGACGTCAGGGCAGGTCCGGCTGCCTCGGGATCCGCCGGCGCGATCCTCAGATCGTAGTGGCCCGCGGAATTGAACCAGGCGAAGGCCACCCGCTCCCCCGCGCGGTCGAACACCGAGAAATAGCCGAACTCGCCCGCTCCGGCCGCTGTCAGCCGGGCGACCGGCGCCGGCGAGCCCCCGTCGGCGCGGCGGAGGGCGAGATCGCCGGTGGCGGCGTCTACGAAGGAAAGCCAGCGGCCGTCGGGGGACGGAGCCCCCCAGAGGTTCACGCCTTGTCCGTGCCAGATCCGGCGGACGGTCGCTGCGGTGTCGGGACGGACCGGCGTCGCGACGCAAAGCGCCAGAGCCAAGGCGGCCGAGCGCGCCGACAGGCGGAGCATCGAGAGTCCGCGGCCGTCCGGCCGAGGTTCTCCTGTAGTGTACGGGCCAGCCCCGGAAGCCGGTCCAGGCCGCATCTAGGCCAGGAGCTCTTTCATCACGTTGCCGCGGACGTCGGTCAAGCGGAAGTCGCGGCCTTGGTGCCGGAACGTCAGCTTGGTGTGGTCCAGGCCGAGGCAGTGCAGGATTGTCGCCTGAAGATCGTTCACCCCGATCGGATCCTCGACGACCTCGAGACCGAGGTCGTCAGTCCGTCCGATCGACTGCCCGGACCGTATGCCTCCGCCGGCCATCCACATGCTGAAGGCCAGCCGGTGGTGGTCCCGTCCGCGGCTCGCCGTGCGGCTCGGGGTGCGGTCCTCGACCATGGGGGTACGTCCGAACTCGCCGCCCCAGACGACCAGCGTGGAGTCTAGGAGGCCGCGACGTTTCAAATCGGCTACGAGGGCGGCCGCCGGCCCGTCGGTCGCCCGGCACTCCTTCTCGATGCCCTTCTCGAGCTCGGCATGGTGGTCCCAGCTCGCATGCACGATCTGCACGAAGCGCACGCCGCGCTCGACCATGCGCCTGGCCAGCAGGCAGCTCCGGCCGAACTGCGCGGTTTCCTTCTCCTCCACGCCGTAGGCCTCGAGGGTTGATCGGGACTCGGCGGAGAAGTCGAGCAGCTCCGGCGCGGCTGCCTGCATCCGATAGGCGAGCTCGTACGACGCGATGCGCGCGGCGACCTCCGGATCGCCGCTCTCGGCCAGCTGCATCTCGTTTAGATCGCGGAGCGCGTCGAGCCGGGCCCGCTGCGAGGTCCGGCTGTACCCCGGCGGGCTCGACAGGTGCAGCACCGGGTCCCCCTTGCTGCGGAACGGCACGCCCTGGTAGCCGGACGGCAGGAAGCCGCTTGACCAGATGCCGCTGCCGGCGTCGGCCCCGCTGCCGGAATTCAGGACGACGAACCCGGGCAGGTCGCGCGATTCGCTTCCGAGCCCGTAGGTGACCCACGAGCCCATCGAGGGATGTCCGACGAACGGAGTGCCGCAAGCCATCATCAGCTGGCCGGTGTGATGGTTGATCTGGTCGGTCGTCACGGACCGCACCACGCAGAGGTCGTCGGCGAGACGGGCCGTGCGGGGCAGGAGATCGGAGAATTCCAGTCCGCTCTCCCCGAAGCGTCGGAAGGGGCGCGGGCTCGCCCAGATCCTGGCGTCGGGCCGGATGAAGGCGAGCTCGAGGCCGGCGGCGCGGGACTCTGGTAGGGGCTGCCCGTCCCAGCGGCGCATCGAGGGCTTGTGGTCGAGCAGGTCGAGCTGGCTGGGCCCGCCCGCCTGAAACAGGAAGATCACGTTTCTCGCGGTCGCGCCGAAGTGCGGCGGGCGCGGCAGCAGCGGGTCCTCCGCCGTCGCGAGCAGGCCGTCTTCCGCGAGCAGCTGGCCGAGGGCGATGGCGCCGAGGCCGCAGGCGGAGTCCGCTAGAAAGCGTCGGCGGCTCGGAATCGCTGCGGTCGAACCCGGACAGCTTGACGACGATTGCTGGGGGACCTTCACCGTTCGCGTACCAGCTTACCCGCGGCCCCGCCGAGGGTCCCGTTCACGCCCGCGTGAGGAACTCCGCCAGATTCAGCAGAACGCTAGCGACGGCGGTCCAAGCGGATGTCTCCAAGCCGGCACCGCCGGGAGCCTGGTCCGAGCGCGCAGCGTCGGCCTCGCTCTCTAGGATCCGGCGCTGCTGGCGGTAGTATGCAAGCAGCCGGCTCTCCTCCTCGGCGCTTGGGTTCCGTGCGAGGCAGAGGCGGAAGAGGTGCCGGACGCGATCTCCGGGTCCGGATTCGGTCTCTTGCGCCACGCGCTTGGCCAGCGCGCCGGCGGCCTCGGCGAAGACCGGATCGTTCAGCAGGGTCAGCGCCTGGAGCGGAGTCGTCGAGCGGTCGCGCTTGCAGGCGACTTGGGCGCTGTCCGGGGCGTCGAACGTCTCGAGTTGCGGATAGGGAAGCGTGCGCTGCCGGAATATGTAGAGGCCGCGCCGGTAATTGTCGGCTCCGGCGCTCTGCGGCCATTGCACGAAATTGCCGAATCCGATTTCGGTGGCACCTTCCGGGAGGTACGGCCGCACGCTCGGGCCGCCGATGCGCCGGTCCAGCAGTCCGGCTGCCGCGAGCGCGCTGTCGCGAATCGACTCCGCTGGCAGGCGGAGGCGGCTCTGGCGGGCCAGCAGGCGGTTACCGGGGTCGATCCGCGCCAAGTCCGGGCGGATGTCGGAGGACTGCCGGTAGGTGGCCGAGGTCACGATCAGGCGTTGTAGTGCGTCGAGGTCCCACCCGCTCTCGACGAACTCCACCGCGAGCCAGTCGAGCAGCTGCGGGTGGCTCGGACGGCTACCGCGGGTCCCGAAGTCCTCCGGTGTCGTGACCAATCCGGATCCGAAGTACTGCTGCCAGACGCGGTTGACCGTCACTCGCGCGGTGAGCGGGTTTTCAGGCGACACCAGCCAGCACGCTAGGTCGAGGCGGGTCGGTTCGCGCGCCTGCAGCGGGGGCAGCGCGGCCGGCCCCGCCGGCTCCACTGGAAGCCCGGGCTGGCGGTAGTCCCCTCCTACCAAGATCCGGGTCTGCCGGGGGACGGGGCTGTCGGCCATCGCGTAGGCCTGCGTCAGGCCAGGGTACTCCGCCTCCAGGTCCTTGAAGGCCTTTCTCAGCGCGGGGAAGTCGACGTCCTTGTAGCCCGGAGGCGTTTGGAAGTCGTAGCCCCCGACTACGCTTCTCGCGAAGTAGCCGGAGAGCCGGTCGACTTGCTTGGGACTCCGCCGCTCAACCGGCGTGCGGACGGTCTCCGTCCCGCCGTCCAGCTCGAACAGGAGCAGGTCCCACAGGACTTTCCAGATCGGTTCCAGTTCGGAATCCGGATTGGTGGCCGACTCGAGGATCCGGCTCTCCCAGTAGGCCTGCAGCTCGGGAATGCTATAGCGCGCGAAGAGCTCCGCGCGCCGTCTCTCGAATTCCGGGCGGCGCCTCTCGTACGGGCCTCGCTCGCCCGGCAGGGGCGCGTCAATGTCGGTCTCGGTCGCCGTGTTGAAGAAGGCGTACAGCCCGTAGAAGTCCCTCTGGCTGATCGGATCGAACTTGTGGTCGTGGCAGCGGGCGCAGCCGACGGTCAGGCCAAGCCACACCGTTCCCACCGCGCTGGTGCGCTCGACCGTTCTCTCCACGCGGTCCATCTCGATAGGGAACCCGCCCTCGCGATTGTGCAGGGCGTTGCGGTGGAAGCCCGTGGCGACGTGCTGCTCGACTGTCGCGCCCTGGAGCAGGTCGCCGGCGATCTGCTCCAGGGTGAAGCGGTCGAATCCGATGTTGCGGTTGAATGCGTCGATCACCCAGTGGCGCCAGCGCCACGCGAATGGCCGGATGTAGTCGGCTTGGTAGCCGTCGCTCTCGCCGAAGCGGGCTTGGTCCAGCCAGTGCAGCGCCTGCGTTTCGCCGCTGTGCGGGGACGCGAGCAGCCGCTCCACTGCTTGCTGGTAGCTCTCGGCGCCTGCTTTGAAGCGGGCGGTCTCGTCCGGGCCCGGCGGGATGCCGGTCAGGTCGAGGCTCAGCCGTCGCAGCAGCACGTGCGGCGGCGCTTCCGGCGCAGGGGTAATGCCAGCAGCGTCTAGGCGGGCCGCGACGAATGAGTCGATCGGGTTGCGGACCCGGGTCTCGTCGCGAACCCGGGGGACGGGCGGCCGCTCGGGCCGCTCGAGAGACCAGTGTCGGCTTCCGCCTCCGCCGGACGCCGCGGCCACGGGCCAGATCGCGCCTTGGTCGATCCACGACTTGATCAGTGCGATTTGAAACGCTGGGAGGGGATTCGATCCCAGCGGCATCGACGGCCTGTCACCCGCCTCCGCGGCGAGCATCCTGACGAGTAGGCTCTCGGCGCCAAGGCCGGGCTTGATGGCCGCGCCGGAGTTCCCCCCGAGCAACGCGTGGTCGCGTCCGTCGAGTCGCAGGCCGCCCGATCTGGTGGCCTCGCTGTGGCACCCGCCGCACCGTTCCCGGATGATCGGGAGAACGTCCCGCTCGAAGCTGATGGAGGGCGGTTGGCCGTAACCGCCCTCCAGCAAGATGCAGGACATCACGGCGATGCGGAGAATCGTCTGCACGTTGCGCTGCGACAGTTGGAGGCCACTGTATCAGAGCCTCCGGGCCAGCCCTCCCGTCCGGAAGGCCCCGGAATCGGACGAATGGCCGCCCTCGATCGCGATTCTGCCTTCGGCGATACGGATTCGTTCTCCGCCCCGCTGCGAATTCTGCTTGGGGCGTGCGACGTTTGCGGAGCGTACTACTTGAAGGCGTTGCCGACTATCCACAATGGATGTCCGGCCGGCCGAGCGAGGCGGAACCGGAGTGAGCACTTCCTCTGCGTCAGGATCGGGGATCCGGCCAGTCACGGGGTTGACGCGAGACGCGAGATTGCGCTGGACGGATTCGTCCTGAAGCCGCAGCGCAACCCCGACGAGGTCTAGGTGTTGTGATCCGTTTTGTCGGGGTTGCAACCTAGGATGCGGCCGTTACCGGGGGACTGGCTAAGACGACACTGCGGAATCCTCTTCAAGACTTGGATCGAGTTGGTCGATGTGTGGCTGAAGCGCGGTCTTCATCGCGGCCGCGGCAAGGTTGATCTCTCGCATTCTCTTCCTCAAGTCCGCCCCGGGCGTGACGCCAAGCTTGATCGAATCCCAGCCGGCGTCTACGTGGTAAGCAATTGTCCAATCGCCTTCATAGTCTTCTCCCACACGGTCGGGCCATACCAGCGTGCCACTTAGGCCCGCCGAGGTAATAGCAGCGTCGATGTCGGTTCGCTCGTCAGCTAGGGCAGCTAGCGCACTGGTCCACTTACCAAGCATGTTGGATACGAGGGCCCGCGACCGGTCCTTGTTCACGGCCACTATGTAGACAAGCCCCGGACCCTTTGCATGAGTGCGAACAGATCCGTGAATGCTTGGCGCTCGATCCTTGAACGGCGAATCGATTCCCTCCGTCCGCGCCTGTTTGAAGAGTTCGTACAGGAATTCTCGCTTTCTGGCCTGAGTCGGCGAGACCCCGGACGCGGTTGTCTCCTTGTCTTCATGTTCATCCATTTCGGACGGCTTGACGATGACGGTGAACAGCGGTGCCGGAGCGGAGTTGCCGATCCTGATGACCTGCGCCTTGATCAGCCAAATCCGACCGACGCCACGCTCGTTCAGCATCTCCACGGCCTTGGCATGCTCAGGTCGCGCTTCTTCTAAGATCCAGATCGCCTGCTGCGCTTCGCGGAGCGACAAGTAGGCAAGGGCGTTGTCGGAAATTAGATTTCCATGTTCTGAGTTTTGTGTTCTCATCATCCGATGAGACGCAATCTTGAACTCGAAGCGACAATTGTTGAGCAGTACGCGGCGGTGGAAGCGTTTCTCGACGAGCGCGGGCGTCGGCTATGGGCGGCGACGGAGTCGCGTGCCATCGGGTATGGGGGAGATGCGCTGGTATCGGACGCGACTGGGTTGTCGCGCCCGACCATCCGCGCCATCCGCGCGGGGCGTCGAGAGCTGGAATCCGGCAGTGTTGAACGCGGTCGGATACGCCGCCCGGGCGCCGGGCGGCCCGGCATCGAGCAGTCGCGGCCGGGCATCGAGCAAGCGCTGGAGAAGCTGGTTGACCCGTTGACGCGCGGTGACCCGGAGTCGCCGTTGCGCTGGACATGCAAGAGTCGGGCGAAGCTCACCGCGGCGTTGTCGCAGGCGGCGTTGTCGCAGGCGGGTTGGCAGGTGAGTTCGACGACGGCGAGCCGTTTACTGCACGAGCTTGGCTGCAGCCTGCAATCGGTGCGCAAGAGTCTCGAAGGGACAACCCGCCCCGACCGGGACGCGCAGTTCGAGCACATCCATACGAAGGCGGATGATTTCCCGCAACGTTGTCAGCCAGTGGTCTCGGTCGACACCGAGAAGAAGGAACTGGCGGGTGAATTCAAGAACGGCGGGCGGGCATGGCAACCGAAGGGGAGCCCCGGGAAATCACTGGTGCATGATTTTCCCAAGGACTCGTCCGGCAAAGCGATGCCGTATGGCATCCACGACATGGGGCGCAACGAAGCCTGGGTGCATGTCGGACGTGATCACGGCACGCCCGCGTTTGCCGCGGCCTCGCTGCGACGGTGGTGGAACGAGACGGGGAAGCGCCGCTACCCCGAGGCTGGCGAGCTGTTCATCGCTGCCGATGCGGGCGGTAGCAACGGGTATCGCTCTCGCGCCTGGAAGCATCGACTGCAGAAGTTCGCTGACCGGACATGTCTTCGCATCCACGTCAGCCGCTTCCCGCCGGGGACCAGTCCATGGCATAAGATTGAGCGCCGCCTGTTCTGCCACGTCACGCAGAATTGGCGAGGCAAGCCACTGCGTACATTTGAGACCGTTGTCGACTTGATCGGCGGTACGCGCACAGCCGCCGGCCTTCGGGTCAAAGCCAAACTTGACAATAGAAAGTACCCGACCGGTGAGGCAGTAACGAAGGCGGAGATGGACGCCCTGTCGCTCCATCGGAACGAGTTCCACGGTGATTGGAACTACGAACTACATCCACGATGAAGTTGGAAACTTAATATCGATCAAAGTCCTAACCAACTGCCCGAGATGGCGGTGGTTGCTGCGACCATACTGATTCTCAATGACGACGTCGCCGAAGCTGGATTCCGCGACGATGTCGATGCTGAAGTCGCCGACCGATTCCTCACGTCTAGGGTTGGCCAGCCCGATTCCCAGCACGGCCTCGAGTTCGCTGATGTTGGATGCGAGCCAAGGAGTGAAGTCCCTGTCTTCGGTTCCCCACACTTCGCGGATCTTGACCGTTCTAACAGATTCGACTCTTGCGTCATTCCCCATAAGCAGGACTCTCCTCTTCGGGCTTGCTCGCGTCCGGGCACACGATCCCGCGGAAGTAGGCAGGGGGGCGCGCCGACTCCGATGCCGAGGTGCGATGATCTGCCGAAGACCTAGTCATCGCACGATTCGCTTACGAACGTTCAATGCTGGTCCGCAGACATGGCGCAAGATGGTTCCTCGATACCGACGCGGCAGATTCCATGAGTCGTCCATCAACGTCTATCGGCGTGAGTCCGGAAGGCATGAGGGGGCAGCGGTTGAGGATCGCGCACCAGTCGGGATGCAGGCGCTTGAGGAGGAAGTCCTTGATGGGAAGCGCGTGTTGGCCGCGGGTGTTGAGCTTGCCGTCGCGTTACACAATGCGTCAAGATTCTTCTCCGAGGGTTCGCATCATCTGATCTACATCTTGTGGTTCTCCATTGCAGGTGCCTGTCTGGAGGACAGAAGTCCGGAGTCACTTCGGCGCACTGTGTAGGTACGGCCGACGTGGATCCAGTTGGCGGCGTGGCAGCTGATGCCGCGGACGCGGCCGGTCTCGCAGAAGTCCTCCAGGAGCATGGGGTGCAAGATGTCGAGATTGAACCAGTCCTCGGGCAGGTGCCGGGCGACGAACGCGAGCGCGAGCAAGGCGGGGTGGGCCATGTGCGTCAACGCTAGGATCAGGTAGCGGGAGCGGTTGATGCTCGCAGACGGCCCGCAAGAGCGCCGCGCTGCCCAGCGGCGGGTCGCCCTGCCCGCCTAGGGCGCGGATCCGTCCAGTATCGGTTGGCTGGAAATCCCGTCCGCAGCAACTTCGGCCGGGCGGTCGGCGGCAGCGGAACCGGGTTCTGGGGCAGCCAGGGCCGCAGGTCGGTCGGTGCCGTGCCCCCGCTGGAGACGCAGGCCTGCAGGTAGGACCGAGTCTATTCGAGGGGGTCCTGATTCGCTAAGCGCAACGTCTCGTAAATCGACAGCATCAGCCCGGCCATTTCCGCGCCGCGCTCGGATCGCGTGCCGTAGGTCAGCAGGCGCCAGATCACGGCCGGGCGCAGCGCCCGCTCGGCGGCGTCATAGTCAATCGGCACCGGGGGTTTGTTCAGGCACAGCTCCAGACGCTGCCGGCGATGCACCAGCGACCGCAGCGGGCCGCGCCCAGGCTCCGCCGGCAGGCCGCTATGCTCCAGCGCCTGCAACTCCCGTTCCGCCGCTTGGAAGAACGCCGTCACCTCGCTCTGGAACTGGTCCTGCACCTGCTGGAACGGGTCCCCTTGGCGCTCCAGCGGCTGGGCCATGTCCATGCTTACAGGCACTGCGCATTCAGCCCGTACAGCTCCCCGGTGGAGTCCAGCCAAGTCCCCGCCCAGTCTCTCGGGAGCGGAGACTCCTTGGCGGAGTTCACGACATCGCTGCGGGCGTGCGCCCAGCGCCGGGCCAGTTTGACCTGCCCCGCGCGCGTGCGCTGTCACCGTCGTCGGCCGGGGCGCGGAGCATCCACGTGGTCTCGTCCCCGTGTAGCACCGCGGCCAGTCGCTGGCGCTCCCGCAACGCCGCCCGGAACGGCCGGAATAGGTCGGGCATGCGCCCTAGTCCAACGCATATGTTGGCGGGTCCGAGGTCCAGCCCGGAGTTCGCCAGATCCCGTCGACCCGCCCCGGGCGTGGTGCCCTTTACGAGCTCTTTCACTCGCCTGACACGGCAGCGTAGGTTGGCTACCTTGGGTGGACTGCTCTGTCGTCGGGAAGTGGGCTCAGCCGTTCGCTACATCGAAAGCCACGATGTTGCGTGCCCCGCTGCTGAACTCCACACCGATCAAGACGACTGCCCGGCCTCCCCCTCGATACTTCTCGGCGTATCGTCGCGCCCGAAGCTGTGCCAGCGCCGCGCCCGGGGATGCTCGCTCGACTACCTTGAATTCGAAAAGGTAGACCCTTTCGCCGAGCCGCACTACCATGTCCAGCCGACCCCGGCTTCCGCTATCCTCGACCACTACGTCCAGCCCAGCAGCCGCAACATAGGCGTAGAACACGCTCGCCCAGTAGCCCTCGTAGCGGGCGATATCGTTCCGCAGGTGCCATTCGTAGGGAATGCCGGCGAACAGCGCACGGAACAGCGTCTCCGTGCCCGGAAGGTCTCCTGCGGCAAGTAGCCGCCGCAGCGATGCTCCGTTCCCTAGGCCCTGCCGCCAGCTCGGGGCCAGCGCGGTCAGCAGGCTCCGGTTCAGGCTCTGTCGCACCTCCCGATTCGGATATCCCAGTCGATACTGCGGGTCTTCGTCGAGGTCCTCCGCGCCCGTGATTGTGAGGTAGCCGGTTTGGAACAGCAGTGCTTCGGTCGACATGGAGTCCACGTCGAATGCCGACAGCAGATCCTCGTCGCAGTGCAGGCCGTCGAGGGCTGCGGCGTCCACGCCGCGCTCCAGCAGAGTGTCGACTAGGAACGTCGGCGTCGCCGTCTCGAACCAGTGGGCACGGAACCGGCGGCTGCGAAACAGCTTGAGGAGGCCGAAGGGATTGTATACCCGCTCCGGTCCCAGCCAAGCGTAGCCGTTGTACCACTCGCGGATTGCGGATCGGTCGAGACCCTGCAGTTCCGGCCCGAAGACGGCGTCCAAGTCCGCGTCCGTGTAACCGCAGATGGCCGAGTAGACGGGATCCAAAGTGATATCGGTAAGAATGTTCAGTCCGGAAAACAGGCTCACCTTGGAGAACTTGCTGACGCCGGTAATGAATGAGAATTCGATCCAAGAGTCGCAGTCCTTGATTGTCGAGTACAGTCCTCTCAGGTCGTCGCGGTTGGTGCGGGCGGTCCTCGGCTCGTCCAGAGCGTCTAGAACCGGCTTGTCGTACTCGTCCACCAGTACCGTTACCCGTTCGCCCGAATGCACGCTCAATGCTTCGATCAGCCGTCGCAGGCGCACCGCAGAGCTCGTTCCACCGGCCGCTCCGACGCCAGTCCGCAGGGCGATGTCCTCGATCTGCGCTGTCGCAGATTCCTCCAGAAAGCCGGGCTTCTTGAAGTTCCCGCTGGCGAAGCTCAGCCGCACGACGGGACGGCACTTCGACCAGTTCCAGCCGTCGTGGACGGCCAGTCCGCGGAAGAGCGGCTCGGCACCTTCGAACAGTTCCTTCAACGTGTCTAGGAACAGGCTCTTGCCGAATCGTCGCGGGCGCGAGAGGAAGTAGTGCTTGCCCGCATCGTCGGCGAGGAGTCGTGCGTAGGCGGTCTTGTCGACATAGTAATACCCCTCCTCGCGTATCTCTCGAAAGGTCTGGATGCCGATCGGAAGCTTGCGCTTGAGCACCGGACGCATTGTAGCCTTCCGAGCCTCGGGTGCGGATGGTCCCTCTAGGCCTTGGCCCGGCCAGGGTGCTGGCCACGCGAGTACCGTGGAAGTGCCGGCGCCGGCCAACTCAGCCGCAGGGCGCCCCATCCTGTTGCGTTGCGCATTCCCGGCGCGGTTCGCCATTCCCGGCTCGACCGCGGGACCGGTGGCATCCTGCCCGGAATCGTTCCGCGAGCCGCAGGGGTACGCCGGCGCCGTCCGCCCACTGGTAGGTCTCAACGTCGACCGTGCACAAGCGGTGGGGATGATTCGATGCGACGGTCCGGGGCCGCGCCGGCGTAGTCCTGTCGCCTAATCCCCGGTCTCGGCCGTTGCGGTGGCGATTTCTGCTGCTCCACTTTGAATTCGGCTTGTCCGAGTGGTTTGATAAGCTCTGGCGGGTCTTGGAGGCGTACTCGATGCTGCGCAGGGAAGCGATCAAGGGCATTGCCGGTGCGGGCGCGATTGCCGGGGAAGCCCTCGTCGGTGCCGGTCGGCTCGAGGCCTCCGAGAGCAGCGTCGCATCGGACATGGTGCGCTTCGGGCCGGAGATCGAGCCGCTGGTGCGCCTGATCGAGGAAACACCGCGGGGCCGGTTGCTTGAAACGCTTGCCGACCGACTGAATGGAGGCCTCTCCTACCGCGCATTCCTTGCGTCCCTGTTTCTGGCCGGTATCCGCAACGTCAGCCCGCAGCCTCCCGGGTTCAAGTTCCATTGCGTGTTCGTGCTGCACTCGGCGCATCAGCTGGGCTTGGACGCTCCGTACAGGGAGCGGCTGCTGCCGTTGATGTGGGCCGCCGACTACTTCAAGCAGTCGCAGGAGCGCGACGTCGAGGAAGGCGATTTCCGCCTGCGACCCGTCAAGGGGCCGCTGCCGTCGGCGGGCCAGGCGTGGGACGAATTCCGCGCTGCGATGGATTCCTGGGACGAGGATCGCGCGGATCGCGCGATCGCCGCCCTGGCCCGCACCAGGGGCGCGCACGAGGTGGTCGAGGGCCTGTGGCGCTACGGAGCGAGGGACTACCGCAACATCGGGCACAAGGCCATCTTCACGGCGAACACCTGGCGTACCCTCCAGGTGATCGGCTGGCGGCATGCCGAGGCCGCCCTGCGATCGCTGACGCTGGGACTGCTCGACTTCGGGACCGAGCGCCGCATGAATGGCTACGGATTCGAGGACCAATGCCACGCCGCCAACGCCGAGACGGCGCGCAAGGCCTTGCGCGGCCTGCCGGCCGGTTGGATCTCGGCGGGGTCGCCCGACCCGTCCGCGACCGGCGAGATCGTCTCCGCTATACGGGAGGGCCGACCCGTGCCGGCGAGTGCTGCAGTCGCGAGGATGCTGACCGACGGCAGCGCGGGTGCGGGCGACGCGTGGCAGGGGATTCACCTCGCTGCGGGCGAGCTGATGATGCGGCTTCCCGGCATTCTCGGGGTCCATTGCGTGACCTCCGCGAACGCTCTGCACTACGCCTTCCGCGTGGCAAGCGACCCGGAGACGCGCCTGTATCTCCTCTTGCAGGGCGTCGGCTGGATGGGGCAATTCACCCGCTTCATGGCCGGGGAGGACCGGATGAGGGACGTCAGGATCGCCGCCTTCGAGGGCGCGGACGCGGCCGGCGGAGCGGAGGCCGCGGCGAGGCAAGTGCTCGACTTGCGGAGGGAGGACGCCGACAGGGCCGCCCGCAAGGCCCACGGGTACGCGTCCGCGCATGCCGACCTGACTCCGTTCTTCCGCGCCGCGCGGAGCCTCGTTTTCCGCAAGGCGGACGACTCGCACCGATTCAAGTTCGCGGCGGCCGCCTTCGAGGACCTGGCCCTGGCGAGCCCCTCCTGGCGGCCTCACCTGCTGGCCGCGGCCTCGTACTACCTGCACGGCACGGGCGACCCGGACTCGGAGGTCGCGGCGCGGGCCATGGACGCGCTGAAGGTCGCCTGACCGGCGCCGTCGAACCCGCTGCCGGCCGTCGGCTAGAGGTGCTGGTGTATGCTGGGTTTCTTCGCGCGGACCGGTGGATTCCGCGGCCGATGCGATTCGTCCCGCTCCTGCTAGCGTTCCTCCCCGCGCCGGCCGCCGAGCAACCGATCGCGTTCTCTCACAAGGCGCACGTCGAGAAGGCAGGCATGCAGTGCGTCGACTGCCACACGGGAGCCGTGGCAAGGGACGCGGCCGGGATCCCTTCGATCCGCAAGTGCATGCTCTGCCACCAGTTCATCGCTACGGATCTGCCCGCGGTCGTTCGACTGACCGCGTACTGGGACAGGAAGCGCGAGGTGCCGTGGTCGAGGGTCTACGGATTCGAGCCGGCAGCGGCCGTCCAATTCCGCCATGCCCCGCATGCCCGCGCCGGGGTAGAGTGCTCGACCTGCCACGGCGACGTGGCGTCAATGACGGTGGCGGAACGGGCAGTCAGCCACACGATGGGCACGTGCGTTTCCTGCCATCGCGAGAACCGGGCGGACGACGATTGCCTAGCATGCCATTTCTAGCCTGCTTATGAGGAATCGCGCACGAGAGGGCGCCCGCGGCGCCGGTGCAACGCGACAGACCCGCCCGTGGTCGCGGCGCTCGGATGCTGGCGCCGCGCGGCTGGAACGCGAATAGGATGGACCGGCGCAACTTCTTCAAGCTGGTCGGAACCGCCTCGGGCGGCGCGATCGCGGGAGCCTGCGGCGACAAGGCCGAGCAGGTCATTCCCCTGCTGGTCAGCGATGACGAGATCGAGCCCGGCATGGAGCGCTGGCATCCCAGCGTTTGCGGGGAGTGCGGCGCCGGTTGCGGAACGGTCGCTAGGGTAATGTCCGCCGAGCGCGAGATCGTGATCGACGGGGAGCGGCTCCGCCAGCGCGTCGCCGCGGTCAAGAAGCTCGAAGGACATCGGTCGGATCCGGTCAGCGGCGGAGGCCTCTGTGCGCGAGGTCACGCTTCCCTGCAGGCCCTGTACAACCCCGACAGGCTGCACGGGCCCCTCAGGCGCGTCGGCGAGCGAGGGCGCGGCGAATTTGAGCCGGTTGCCTGGGATGACGCCTTGGAGCAGGCGGCCGCAGCGGTGGAGAGCGCGCTCGCGGCGGATCCGGGCAGGATCGCGTTCCTCGCGCGCCCGCGCGCGACGGCGCGGTCGGCCAACATCGCCCGCTTCCTCGAGGCGCTCGGCGCGCCGCCCGCGCGCAGCGCGGGGTCGGGGGACTTCGCGGCGGAACGGGATGCCGCGAAGCGCGTCTTCGGCTGGGACGGGATCCCGGTGTACGAGATCCAGGACGCCACATTCGTCCTCTCGATCGGCGCGGACTTTCTCGGCGGATGGGTCTCTCCCGTGCTGTACGCCCGGCGTTACGGGCACATGCGGCAGGGCCGTCGCGAATTGCGCGGGCGCCTCGCTCATGCGGAGTCGCGCTTCTCTCTCACCGCTTGGAACGCCAACCGCTGGCTGCCCGTGCGACCCGGCGGCGAACTGGCGCTAGCGCTCGGAATAGGGCGCGTCCTGCTGTCCGACAAGCTCGCTCCCGCGCTCGCAAGCGCTCCGGAGGAAGTGGTTGCGGCGTTCGAAAGCGTCGACCCGGACTGGGCCGTGGCGGTCTCGGGGATTCCTCTCGGGGCAATGCGCGAGACGGCCGAGGGCTTGTCGCAAGCCTCCGCGCCTCTCGTGGTGGCCGGGGCGTCCGTCGTGCGGGAGGATTCCGCCGAAGCGGTTACCGTCGCCAGCGCGATCAACCTGCTGCTGGGCAATGTCGGCAAGCCGGGCGGGGTCCTGCCCCCGGCGCTGTCCGGAACGGGGCTGGAGCGCACGCGCCCGGTCTGCGACGGCTGGCGCGACAGGCTCGCGGCGGCTGACGTCGTGCTGATCGACGGCGCGAATCCGGCCTACAATTCCCCGGGATCCGAGGCCGCGCTGGCGGCGGCGGGCACGGTCATCAGCTTCTCGCCGTTTGCGGACGACACTTCCGCCTACGCGGACCTGATCCTACCCGACCACGATGCACTGGAGAGGAGCCATGCGGTCGTGCCGCCTGCATCGCCGGTACCCGCCGTGGCCGCCACTGCCGCGTTCGTCGCTCCTCTGGGAGACAGCCGCTCCGCCGACGAAGTGCTGGCTGCGTTGGCGGGAGCGGTGGGGAGGCCCTTCGAGCTCGTGGATCCGGAGAGCGTGCTCGCGGGCCTGCCGGAGCAGGCGGGCCCGGGGGCCGAGCGTTCCGTCCCCGAGCTCCTGCGCGAGGGCGGCTGGCGTGGCGAGCGGGTGCCGGGACGGGCCGCGTCGCGGACCAGGCTAGGCGAGATCCGGGCGGGCTCCCCGCGCGAAGGCCTGCTGTTCCAGGCCTACGACTCGCTGCAATTCGGTGGCGGGGAGGGTGCGAACCGTCCGTGGCTGCAGGAGCTTCCCGATCCCGCCTCGAGCGCGATGTGGGGCCTGCCTGTCGAACTCGATCCCGGCACCGCAGGGAGCCTCGGCGTGAAGAACGGCAGCATGGTGCGGGTCGCGTCGGCCCACGGGGAGCTGGTAGCGCCGGTGTACGTGAATCCCGCGGCGATTCCGGGTGTCGCGTCCATGGGTCTCGGGCAGGGCCACCCGAGCTTCGGCCGCTACGCCTCCGGCCGCGGCGCGAATCCCATGGGCGTCGTGGGGGACCTGCGGGACCGGACGACCGGCGCGACCGCGTACGGGCCCGTCGTTGTGACGATCGAGAAGGCGGATGCGGAGGGGCGCTTGATCCAGTTCTCCCGGCAGGACCGGGACGAGGCCCCGCACAGGGTATAGAGGAGAGTCGAAGCCGATGGCCGACGATGCGACGGACGGAGTCCGGGAAGCCGCGGAGCATGTCCCGCAGTGGGCCATGGCGATCGATCTCGACCGCTGCACGGGCTGCGAGGCCTGCGTGGTGGCCTGCGCCGCGGAGAACAACGTGCCCACAGCCGGCGACGAGCAGGCGGCCCTGGGCCGGGCCAAGCACTGGATCCGCATCGACCGCTACTACGAGGGCGAGTTCCCGGATATCAGGGTCAAGTACCGTCCGGTGCTCTGCCAGCAGTGCGACGACGCCCCCTGCGAGCCGGTCTGCCCGGTGTACGCGACCTACCAGAACTCCGAGGGCCTGAATGTCCAGATCTACAACCGCTGCATCGGGACACGCTACTGCGCGAACAACTGTCCCTACACGGTCCGCTTCTTCAACTGGTTCGCGCCGGAGTGGGCCGATCCCTTGGGCTTGCAGCTGAATCCGGACGTCTCGGTCCGGCCCGGCGGCGTGGCAGAGAAATGCACGTTCTGCGTCCAGCGGATCAAGCGCGCCAAGCTGGACGCAAGCGCGGAGGACCGGCCCGTTGCCGACGGCGAGGTCCAGCCGGCCTGCGTCCAGTCGTGCCCCGCGGAGGCCATGGTGTTCGGAGACATGAGCGACCCGCGGAGCAAGGTTTCCAAGGCGATCGGCAGCGGTCGGTCGGGCCAGCTGCTCCCGGAGGTAGGCACGAAGCCGCGGGTCTTCTACCTGGAGAAGGCGGACTAGACCGGCACCATGCGCGGGCATGGCATCCACGGGCCGCCCGAGGGCCCGCGGCGGGTTCCGGGCCATTCCCCCGCCAAGAGCGCCTCGCAGGTGCGCGAGGAGATCTTGGGCCGCATGGAGGGTCGCAGCGGGGCCTACCTCGCGTCCGTGACGATCTGCGGCGCGGTCGTGGCGTGGGCGCTCTACGCGTGGGGCTACCAGATCTTTCGCGGCATCGGGCACGCGGGCATCTCCCGGCCCGTGTACTGGGGCCTGCATATCGTCAACTTCGTGTTCTGGATCGGCATCTCCCATGCGGGGACGCTGATCTCCGCCATCCTGCGGCTGACCGGCGCCGGCTGGCGCAAGCCCGTGACGCGCGCGGCGGAGGCGATCACGGTGTTCTGCCTGATGATCGGCGGGCTGTTCCCGCTGATCCACATCGGCCGCCCGGCGGTCTTCTTCTGGATGCTGCCGTATCCGAACGAGCGGCTGTTGTGGCCGAACTTCCGCTCGCCCCTGTTCTGGGACCTGACCGCCATATTGACCTACCTGACCGGCAGCCTGATCTACCTCTACCTTCCGCTGATCCCCGATCTGGCGGACATCGCGAGCCGCAGCGACGGGTTCAAGCGCAAGGTCTACCGGGCGCTGTCGCTGGGATGGACCGGAGCGGACCGTCAGTGGCAGGCCTTGGAGCGGGCCATGAAGCTAATGGCCGTCCTGATTCTCGCCGTGGCGGTCTCGGTGCATTCGGTCGTGGCGTACGACTTCTCGATGTCGGTCGCCCCGACATGGCACAGCACCATCTTCGCGCCGTATTTCGTGGTCGGCGCGATCTTCAGCGGAATCGCCGCGCTCGTGCTGGTGATGGCGGCCCTGCGCAAGGCGCTGCGGCTCGAGGACTACCTCCGCGAGCTGCACTTCGTCAATCTGGGCAAGCTGCTGCTGCTGCTGAGCCTCGTCTGGTTCTACTTCACGTTCTCGGAGCACCTGACGACCTGGTACGGCAATTTCCCGGGGGAGATGCGCGTCCTGGCCGTGCGGGAGCACGGGCTGTACGGCTTCCTGTTCTGGACGATGGTGGCCTGCAACTTCGCGGTCCCGCTCGTCCTGCTAGGGATCGCGAGGCTCCGCAGCATCGCGACGGTCGCGGCCAGCGGGGCGGCCGTCTTGGTCGGGATGTGGTTGGAACGCTTCCTGATCGTCGTTCCGACGCTCGCGACGCCCTACCTCCCCGCTGCCGCGGGCGGCTACGCGCCGAGCTGGATCGAGCTCTCGATCACGGCCGGGACGTTCGCCGCGATGATCCTGCTCTACCTGCTCTTCGTCAAGGCGTTTCCGATCATCGCCATCTGGGAATATGACGACGGCATTCCTGCACGCTGAATTCGGCAGCCCCGAAACGGCGGCCGCCGCGGTGGAGTCTCTGGTGTCGGCCGGCGTGTCGCCCGGGGACATCGAAATCTACTCGCGACGGCCCGTCGAGACGGAATCGCCTCTTCTGCCGCGTCGCAGCCGCATGTCGCTGGTCGCGGTGCTGAGTGCGATCGCGGCCGGGTCCGGGGCGACCGCTCTGGTGTTCTGGATCCAGCGCGACTATCCCCTCGTGACGGGCGGCATGCCGGTCACATCCGGCTGGGCCACGGCGGTCGTCACGTTCGAGGTCACGATGGCGGGAGCTATCTTCGGAACGCTCTGCATGATGATCCGCGAAGCCGGCTTGGCCGGCTCTCGTCGGCGGGCACCGGTGCCGGACCTGCCCGACGAGGGCGTGATCGTCCAGCTTCCCCGAGCGGAAGGGCTCGCGGAGAGGCTGGCCGGTGCCGGTGCCCTGCGGGTGGAGATCGCGGAGCCTCCCGGATAGGCCCTCCCGCTCGCTGCGGGCCGCGGCCGATTCGGAGCTTCGGCGCGGTTCAGGCCATGCGCTGCTTGTCCCTCTGCCAGCCAGCGTTGCGCCGAAATGCGCGATTTCTTGCTAGGCTGCGGGTTCGCCGCCAGCACAGACCGGCTCGGAATGCAATCATGTTGCCAAGCATGATTGCGTATCGCATCCTTGCCGCTTTGGTCCTGGTCGGCGCGACCCTCGGTGCCGCTGCTGCGGCGGACCTGTCGGACTTCGATTCGAGCGTCCGGCCCATTATCGAGCGGCGGTGCATCGCCTGCCACAGCGAGAGCCCGCAGGGGGGCCTGCAACTCGGCACCCCGGCCGGAATCCTTAGAGGCGGCAAGTCCGGGGCGTCCATCGTGCCGGGCTACCCCGACCGCAGCCTGCTGCTGGCGAAGGTGGTTTCGGGCCAGATGCCCATGGGAGGCGGGAGGCTTCCCGAAGAGGAGATCCTGGCCATCCGGGCGTGGATCGAAGTCGCCGGGAGATCCGGCGAGATCGCCGACGCCGCGCCGACCACGGAGACTGACGTCCTGCCGATCTTCCAGATGCGCTGTGGCCGGTGCCACGGAAAGCGCGCCCAGGAAGGTGGGCTCGACCTGCGGACGCACGCCTCGCGCCTGAAGGGCGGCAAGTCCGGCCCGGCCTTGGTGCCGGGCAAGCCGGAGGAAAGTCTCCTGCTGCAGCGAATCGCCGCCGGCGAGATGCCGCCGCCCGACATGCTCTTCGAGAACCACGTCAAGACGCCGAGCGAGGCGGAGGTGGCGCTGCTGCGCAAGTGGATCGCGGAAGGGGCGTTGTCCGCGGGCGCCTCCGGACCTGCTGCGGAGCCTCCTCTGAGCGAGGCGGACCTCGCCCACTGGGCATTCCAGCCTCCCGGCCGTCCCGACGTGCCCGACGTAGCGAGCAAGGAGCAGGTCCGTAATCCCATCGATGCGTTCCTGCTGCGCAGGCTCGAGGAAGCGGGGCTGAAGCTCTCGCCCGAGGCCGACCGCCGCTCCCTGCTGCGCAGGGCGTCGCTCGACCTGACGGGCATGCCGCCCGCTCCCGACCAGGTCCGCGCCTACATGGACGACACCGCGCCTGGCGCGTACGAGCGACTGGTCGACCGGCTGCTCGATTCCGACGAGTACGGCGAGCGCTGGGCGCAGATCTGGCTGGACCTGGCGGGATACGCCGATTCGGAGGGGGTGATCGACGAGGACCGGCTGCGACTGCATGCCTGGCGCTACCGCGACTACGTCATTCGGGCGCTGAACTCGGACACGCCCTACGACCGGTTCCTGACCGAGCAGCTGGCGGGGGACGAGCTGATCGACTTCGCGGCGCTCGACACCGTCACGCAGGACCACGTGGACACGCTCGCCGCTACCGGATTCCTGCGGATGACGCCCGACGGGACCTACGGCTCGGCGACCGGATCCATCGCGGAGCGATTCAACGTGGTGGCGGACGAGATGGAGGTGCTCAGCTCCGCCGTCCTGGGCGTGACCGTCGGCTGCGCCCGCTGCCACGACCACAAGTACGATCCCCTCTCGCAGAGGGAGTACTACAGCCTGAGCGCCGTGTTCCAGTCCGCTCTGGATCCCTACGACTGGCGGGATCCGACCGAGCGATTCCTCGAGGTGGGCCTTGCTTCCGAGCGCGAGGCCGCCGAGAAGGCGAACGCCCCCGTCCAGGCACGGATCAAGGAGCTCGAAGCCGAATTCGAGGCTCTCGTCACTCCCTACTTCGAGCGCGAGCTGGAACGCAGGCTGGTCCAGGCGCCGACAGCCGTGCGGGACGACTTGTGGTCCATCGCGCACACGCCGAGGAAAGAGCGGACGCGGGCGCAGAACGCGCTGGCGAAGGAGCACGAGGATCTGCTGAAGATTCCCGACGCGGACGGCGAGTGGCACCAAATCGCGGAGGCCTTTCCGGAGCTCAAGGACACGGCCGGCACGATCAACAGGAGGATCAAGGAGCTCAAGGCCGACTTGGTGCCGCCGCCCAAGATCCGCGCCGTCTACGACCTGGGCGGAGAGCCGTCACCTGCCTTCCTGCTGCAGCGGGGCGACGTGGAGGCCATCGGGCAACGCGTGCATCCCGGCGTGCCGCGCATGCTCGCGGCCCGGACGGCCCGCTACGAGCCGACTCCGCCGCGGGAGGGCACGAGCGGCAACCGCCTGGCGTTCGCCCGCTGGCTCACCGAACCGGGCCATCCTCTCACGTCCCGGGTCATGGCGAACCGTATCTGGCTGAGCCACTTCGGACGCGGCATCGTCTCGACGCCTTCGAACTTCGGCCTGACCGGCGCCAAGCCGACACACCCCGAGCTGCTGGACTGGCTCGCGACGGAGTTCGTGCGGCAGGGCTGGAGCATCAAGGCCATGCACCGGCTCATCATGACTTCGGCCGCCTACCGGCAGACCAGCCGCGTCGCCCCCCGCGCGGCCGAGGCGGATCCCGAGAACAAGCTCCTGTCGCGCATGCCGCTGCGCCGGATGGACGCGGAGGTGCTGCACGATTCCGTGCTTCGCGTCACCGGGCGGCTGGATCCCGAGCGATTCGGTCGGCCCGTCGGCGTCACCAAGAAGGCCAGCGGGGAAATAGTGCCCGACGCGACGGCTGGCGGCTGGCGGCGAGCGGTGTACGTTCAGAGGAAGCGGCGGCTGCCGGTGACGCTGCTCGAGGTGTTCGACGCTCCCAAGCCGGCTCCCAACTGCACCGAGCGCAGGGAGTCCAACGTCGCGCCGCAGGCGCTGCAGATGATGAACGGCTCGGCCGTGCTGGAGCATGCCCGGTTCCTTGCGGGCCGCCTGATCGACGAGCAGCCCGACGATATCGAGGCACAGGTCGCCGCCGCCTACGAGCGGATTCTGACGCGTCCTCCCATCGCGGAGGAGGCCGCCCTCGCCTCGCGCGACGTCTCGGAGCTGGACGGCCACTGGCTCGCGCATCTTGACCAGACCCGGTACGTCGGGCCGCGCCGCGAGGCGGCTCGCTGGCACGCCCTGGGCTCGATGGCGCACGCCCTGCTGAATTCCGCGGAGTTCCTGTACATCGACTGAGGGCTGGCATGCATCGACCCACGCGCCGCGACTTCTTCTCCCGTATCGGCGACGGTATCCACGGAGCCGCCCTCGCGTGGCTGCTGGGCGGCGAGCTCGCGGCCAGCGAGGGCAGGAGGGGCTACGACCAGAAGGCGCGCCCACCGGACTTCGAGCCGAAGGCTAAGTCTGTTATCCACCTGTTCATGAACGGGGGGCCGAGCCAGGTCGACCTGTTCGACCACAAGCCCGAGCTCGAGAAGCACGCCGGTGCCGCGGCCCCGCGGGACATCGCGAACCAGCTCGAGTTCACGGACGAAGTCGGCACGCTGATGCCCTCGCCGTACGGCTTCCGCAAGCACGGCCAGTGCGGCATGGAGATCTCGGACCTGCTGCCGGGCTTGGCGGGCTCGGTGGACGACCTCACCCTGATCCGGTCGATGCACGGCGAGCACTTCAACCACGAGCCCTCGCTGTACCTGATGCATTCGGGGCGAACGCTGCCGGGCCGGCCGGCACTGGGCGCGTGGGCGGTGTACGGCCTCGGTACCGAGAACCAGAACCTGCCGGGGTACGTCGTTCTCGACGACCCCAAGGGGTACCCGATCAACGATCTTCAGAACTGGCAGTCGGGCTGGCTGCCACAGGTATACCAAGGCACGAAATTCCGCGCCGAGGGCCCGCCCGTGCTGAACCTCCGGCGCGAGCAAGAGCTGCCTAGCCCCTTGGTCGAGGCGGAGCGCTCCTTGGTCCGTCGGCTGAACGTCGCGCACCGTGACGCTCGGCCGCTGCAGCCCCAGCTGGACGCTCGCATCGAGAGCTACGAGCTGGCAGCGCGCATGCAGATGGCCGCCACCGATGTCGCGGATCTCTCTTCGGAGAGCGAGTCGACGAAGGAATTGTACGGCATGAACGACGAGCGCACGCGGTCCTACGGGGCACGCCTGCTCCTCGCCCGGCGAATGGTGGAGCGAGGCGTCCGTTTCGTGCAGGTGTTCATCGAGTACCAGATCTGGGACAACCACCTGAACTTGGAGCGGGAGCTCGGCTACGCCTGCCGGAAGACGGACAAGCCCGTAGCCGGGTTGATCCAGGACCTCAAGCAGCGCGGTCTGCTCGATTCGACGTTGCTGATCTGGGGCGGGGAGTTCGGGCGCATGCCGCTGGCGCAGGTCGGGCAGGCCGGGACGAGCGGGCGGGACCACGGGCCGGCCGGCTTCAGCATCTGGATGGCCGGGGGCGGCGTGAAGCGAGGACACGTTCACGGGGCGACCGACGAGATCGGGCACAAGTCCGTCGAGAATCGCGTCAGCGTCCACGACTTCCACGCGACCATGCTGCACCTGCTCGGTCTGGATCCCGAGAGGCTTGTCTTCAACGTCCACGGCTTGGACGAGCGATTGATCGGGCAGTACCCCGCGAGAGTGGTCAAGGAGATCCTTGCCTGAGTGCTTGGCCGCCGGACGCGCGGCGGGGGTTCGCAAGGGACTGCTCCGTCCACGTCCCAGTTCGCGCGACGCGGCGGACCAGATGCGGCGCGTTGCGCGGGGCCGGGTCGGCAATACGCTGACCTACCGGCACCTGACCGGCAAGGCCGCGGTCGCGGCCTGAGCGGTGCCCGCCGAGCTGAGCGAGGCGGCCCGCTGCGGGTGCATTCTTCAAGCTCGGTGCGAGGGGCGCTCCGGATCCGGACCATCCATGATGGCCGTCGCGAGCTGGGGATCCGCTGTTTTCGGCCCTCGGAGGGCATGAAATCGGCTTGCAACAGGTGCCCCTCCACCGCAACCCGGGTTCCACCGGGGCGTGCCAAGGGGCCTATCGAATCCGTGCCTCGTGAAATCCGCTTGGCGGTGCGATTCAGATACGATCCCACCCTTCTGTGCCCACCGCGGCCGCACTTGAATGACCCGACCTAGACGCCGACCTCCCCGATCAAAGCAGTTCTAGCCGGATATGGCGTTGTCGGCACTCAGATATATAGTGCCAGTGACAAAACTCGTATCCACTTGATAAAAAAGGCGTTAGGTGCAATTTCTCAAGGCGAAGGTTTCGCTGGAATGCTACGACTACTCAGGAGCGCAAAAGTCGTCTCGGGCGGGTCACGCCAGAATGTACTTGCAATCGGGCTCCTTGAAGAAGCGAGCCACCTTGTCAGTCAAGTCCCTTAGCGACTTGAATTCCGCCTCGAGCGGGCGCAACAGCTCGTCCTCGGTCTTGAAGCATTTCCGGCTCACCATCCGCTTCACGTGCGACCATGCCAGCTCAGCTGGGTTCAGCATCGGGGAGTAGGCCGGAAGAATATGAATCCTCACGTGCCCGTCCTCGAATTTCTTCTCGAGGAAACTCGCCACCTCTCGCGCCGTGTGAATCCGGCAGCCGTCCACTACGAAGCGCACCTTCCTGCCGGTTTCTTCCGCCACCTGCTTCACGAACGAGCAGAACCTTCCAGCATCCGCCGTGCCCTCGTGCAGCATGTAATGGATGCGGCCGTCCGGGCTGATCGCTGCCAGCATGTTGCAGCGAAACTTCGTGGCCGTGCCGGTCACATCGGGGCGTCTGTCCGCGCACTCCCCACGTCCGTCCCACGTGCTCGTCGGAGCGCGTTCCGGCCTCGTCAGCGAACAGGATCAAGGCCTCTTCCCGCTCGGCCTCCCGCTTGATTTCTGGGAATGTCGTGTCAATCCATCGCGCGACTTGCCCCGTCCGGCGCTGGAATGCCCGGAAGCGAGGCTTCTGCGGCGTGAGCCTGAGCCGACGCATGACGCGGCGGATGGTACAGCGGCTCGCGTCGCTGCCGCACTCGTCGATGAAAGCGCGGCGGACTCTCCGGACGGTCCGGCAGGCGAACTCGAACTTGAGCTGCCGGGGATTCTTATCGACGACGGTATAATTGCGTGACGACGAACTTTCGGACGGTAATCATAAGCTTACCTGATTACCAACGAACGTCAGCCGAGGATATGCTATCCTGGAGGAGGTCGGAAATCTCTGATAGGAAAGGGGATAGCAGATGAAACGCAATCGCGTGCAATGCCAGAAGGGACTCAGTCCGGGCAAGTTCCTGCAGCGCTACGGCAGCGAGGGGCCATGCGAGCAGGCCGTCTTCAAGGCCCGCCGGCCGGACGGCTTCCGCTGCCCGGAGTGCGGCTCCCGACGGCACTGCCGCATCCGCTCCCGCAAGCTCCGGCAGTGCCATGCCTGCCACCGCCGGACCTCCCTCGTCGCCGGCACGATCTTCGCCGCCACCAAGCTGCCGCTGACCGTCCGGTTCCTGGCGATCCACCTGCTGACGCAGGGCCAGCACGGCGTTTCGTCGCTGGAACTGGCGCGGCAGCTGGGCGTGAGCCGGAACACGGCTTGGAAGATGAAGCACAAGCTCTTGCAAGTGATGAAGGAGCGCGACGAGCGCGTGCCGCCGGGCGGCATCGTGCAGGTGGACGACGCCTACTGGGGCCTGCTGGGGCGGGGAGCGGACCGGCGGCAAGCGCGGTCGCGGCGCGGCGGGCAAGACGCCGTTCGTCGCCGCCGTGCAGGTCACCCAGGTCACCGCCGACGGCAAGCCGGCAAGGATGCGCATGAGCAGCGTGGCGGGCTTCCGCAAGAAGACGCTGGCAGCATGGGCCGGACGGCACTTGCAGCCCGGCACGGAGGTGCATTCCGACGGCCCGGCCTGCTTCCGGGGCGTGGCCGACGCCGGCTGCGAGCACGTGCCGACCGTCACCGCAGGCGGGCAGCGGAGCTGCGGGGATTCCCGCTTCTTCCGGGTCAGCACGATGCTGGGGAACGTCAAGCAGTCCCTGGCGGGAACCTGCCATGCGCTCGACGGCAAGCACCTGCCGCGGTACCTCGCCGAGTTCCGCTACCGCTTCAACCGCCGCTACGATCCGGAGGCGCTGGTCCCCCGCCTGCTCCACGCCTCCGTGCGCACCCCGCCCAGGCCTTACCGCCTCCTAACCTTGGCTGAGTCTTGTGGGTAATCAGGTAAGCTTATGAGGGAGTCGCCGAAAGTCGTCGAATTGGAAGGGATTCATGCAACAATTCTACCACGTTCAAGTGTCGGAACTGGTCTCAGAAGAGGGCGAGAACGGCAAGAACGACTTTTGTGCTCCTCAGTATATGTCGGTCGGTTTGAGGGACGCCACAAGGGAAGACCCATCGCCTACGACGTTACATTCCTAGTTCGGCGGTCGCCCGAGCGCCCGAAGACACCGATCCTAGTGCTCTGCTCCACCAACACCTGGCAGGCCTACAGCGCGACGCCGTTCGCTGTGAATTCTGAAGTGCCCTTCTGGGAGACCACGGGCCAGGACAACGCACATCCTCGAGCGCCGGCCTACTGCTGCTACCGCAATCACGCGCAAGGGCAGCCCACCTATGCGATCGGCACGAAAACCCCTTGGCCCGTTGCGGGCCCGGAGGTGGTCTTCAGCAAGGACGACCTGAACTACAGCCACCTGATGCGCGGCGAGTTCTTCGCTCACCGGTGGCTCGAAGGGAACGGCTACCCGTACGACGTCGCCAGCGACCACGACATTCACCGTGACCCAGGACGGATCCAAGGCTACAAGGTCGTGGTGATCAACGGGCACAGCGAGTACTGGTCAGAGGAGTCCTACCGCGCCGTGGACGACTTTCTGCGGGCCGGCGGGTCGGTGATCGTGATGAGCGGCAATACCATGTTCTGGCGCGTCGCGTACGACGAGGACGGCACGGCGATGGAATGCCGCAAGCACGGTGTCGACATCGGCGGGCGAGAGGGTGCCGACATCGGCGAGATCTTCCACAGCCATGACGGCAAGCGCGGCAGCCTGATGCGGTTCTGCGGCCTGCCCGCTTGGAGAGTGCTTGGCCTTGAGTGCATCGGATGGTGGCCGGTGCGGGAGCCCTTCTTCGGTGCGTACGAAGTCGTCGATTCCAGCCACCCGCTGTTTAACGAACCCGAACAAGTCGGGCTTCGCGACGGAGACGCTTTCGGGCAGAGCCCCGACGGGTCAACCCCACGGGTCGGCGGTCACGAGTCCGACGTGCGGCCGAGTCTGATTCGGGCGATTACGAAACAGAATCCGGGGTCATCCGCAGTCCCCGACGATCCGCCCGGCATCGTTACCCTAGCGCTCATTGTCGACAGGAGCAGGCGCGGTATCGATTATTTCGGACGGTGGGAACCCCTCGAGCACGGCGTCTACGCGGAGATGACGTACTGGGAGCGGCCTCGGGGCGGAAGGGTGTTCCACGCGGGCTGCATTGCGGGCGGGTGGGCCCTGTCGGTGGATCCGAAGATGCAGGCCCTGATGCGCAACGCCTTGCATCGCTTCGGAGTGAAGTCGTCCGCGTAGTCGCGGCGCTCTACCGACAAGCGCGAGCGACGGAAGGACCTTCGGCCGGCGTCGGGTCCGCAGGTCCGCGGTCGACGGTCTCGTCGCTGTGCAGAGCGCTTCGGCTGCTCTCGGCCTCGCTCCGGCCATCTTCGGAGCGCGCACACGTGCTGCAAGCCACTGGTGCAGGACGGAAAACGCGATCCCTATGGGACGATTCGTCCTCTAGCCCTTTGGTGCCGCCTGTGACAACCCCCTGACGAGGGACGTCAACTCAACGGGTTTGGAAATTGCAAGCGGCTGGGCGGAGCACTACACGCCCAAGCAGGTTAGAGCAGATCTGCGACCCCCGGGAATCGGAGAGTTGCTCTCTCAGAGTCGCCCGAAGCGTCGATGGACATCGGGAGAGACCGCTGGGTCGATTTGTCGCCAGGAGGATCGCGGCGATCCGCCTTGCCGAGTCGGTGAAGTGCTGGACCTCGTCGATCCGAAGCGGTCGTCTGATGATGGAGCGTTCGCGGTACGAGAGCCATTTCTCGAGCACCTGATAGCCCCGAGGCTGTATCGCCGAGCCGCCGAGGGAACGTTGCGCCAGAAAGCGCGGGCGTTCAAGTAGGCATCTACGGTCGTGTCGCCTAGAACCTGCCCTGCATCGCCGACTGAGGCCCGCTCGCTACTGCTCCAAGGGCGTGTGACCGCACGGCCCGAGCGCGGCATCACGGCATCGCCGGTGCCGAAGTGTCCCCATCCCGCCGTCACCGCGAAGTCTTCATCGGGCATGCTGGGACCACTGGTGGTTGCAGGTAAGGAAGACCTGCCAGGGCAGGCCTAAGCTTGCCTTGCGTAACTCCGTCGACCGATTCCGCGGGCTCCAATAGGCTTGCCAATATCCGGCCACGCACGATCGACTTAGCAAGGGTCTCCGCTGCACCCGCCGCCAGGCCCTTCGGCTCGCCGGGAAGCGGGATACGCGGCCGTCCGATCCGGAGTCCACATTCGTTTGCCTTTCGGCATTGGGGGTCATTGAGGGCGGATAGAACGTGATAGTACAGGTCCTTCGCCGCCAGGCCCAGCTCCTCGCGATGCCCAATATCGTCGCCTTCTTCCCCGATGTCGAGGTCTCGGAGAAAAACTGGGAACATTGAAGTGCCTCGCTCGATCAAGTGCATCGAACCTAAGTCGTTGGCGCGTTGGCGACGCAGGCCTGGGCCTCGCCGGCGGCCTTCCGCAAGTGTCGGGCGGACGATAGCTACAAGTTTCCTTTGAACACGCGAGGCCTGTACTCGGGTCGCGGGTGGTCGAGCAATCCACCGCTGTCGGCTTCCCAATAGAGCCGCCAGCGATCAAACGGACGGTAGCAATGGCACACGAAACCGCCCTTCGACGGACCTCCTCGTGCTAGAAGTGCATCGCGGACGCCCCGCGCATCGAATCGCGCCGTCATCCTTCATCGCCCGAGGATAGCGCCGCGCAATCTCCGCATGGCTCAGACGGGCGTCGATGGAATCGCCAATCCGGGCCTCAAGCCGTTCAATATCGACGTCCACGAGAAACGCGTCACGGCTCGTATTGACGCCGGGAAACGAAACAGGGAAGAGTTCCGGAAGTTGCGGCCAGTCGAACCAGCCTTCGCTGACGGACGCGTGCTGGAATGGCAGCCCGAGTCCGAGCGCCGGCTCGATGCGGTCGTATATCGCCGCGGGATCCGCTCCGGTTGTCGCGGTGAGAAGCGCTCCATTCTCGCGCCCCCACAGATCTTGGAATTCGATTCCGTCGGCCGGTGCGTGCTCTTCCTTGCGCACCGACGTCGCGATGGCGGTGCCGACTTGGATGCCCACGGGATCACTCTCGGTCGAGAAGATGCTAGGGTCCGGCGCACCATCCGGCGTAATCTTGCCGGTCCGGTACTTGTCGCCGTTGAGGCAGTCGACACGGATCAAGTCAAACGCCTCGAGATACCGCTCCCGCATGCCCGTGAACGAGAGCCCGTCGAGCCAAGACTACTTGGAAGTAAAGCACACGGCGCCTTGGCCCGTCTGCTCCGCGATCAGTCGCTCCGTCATGCGGAAAACGCGCACTTAGAGGTCGTTGAGCCCCTGGCCCTCGGGTCGCCGCACCCGAGCTGTGCAACTGTGATGTACCCTCAAACGTCGGCAATGGTTGGCAATGCGAGGCTATGGCCTTGAGTAACGTGCGAGGCTGCACAAAACGGCGATCGAATTCAGAGTGACCGGCTTCGGTTGAATCGGCGATGCGTATAAGAGCTGCCCTGCGGCTGGCCCGGCGAGCAGCGCGGGCAAGCGCACATCTTCCGTGAGTCTACATCGTCCGTGGTTGCGGGTCGCTGCGCTTGGCGGAGAGTACACCAGTCGCCCCCGGCCGCAGAGGCCTGGGGGCGGAGCTTGGTACGCGGTCGGCGAGCCTCAAGCGCGAGACTCGCGCCACGTCAACGCCACGACGAGCTGGCTTGCTCCGAGAAGCTGCGTGGAATGTCCCGAATCGGTCCAGCGATTATGCCTCGGAATCTGCAGTGTCGCAGCCAGGTCGAACCGACGGTCTTGCGGCCCCCCGCAGCGGTCTCTTGCGAAACCTGATTCCGCTCAGCTAGCAGAGGCTTCGATTCATGCCGAGACACGAGCGCGACCGCCACGGCGACGGTCCGTCCGAGAGCCCGACCCGATGACATCCAAGACCCGGGTCACTGCTGGAGCGCAAGGAATCTCGAAGCAGGAATCGCTTCTGCGGTTCGGCGTGTCCGATGCAGGCCGCCTTGGCCACTATTGCTCCCATGGCGGGAAGTGACCGGTCGAAGGTCATACGGCCGGCTTCAGAGAGCCTCTAGGCCACCAGCCGACCTCGTGATCGCCCGCCGGGCATCAGTGCCGGCTCCCCGGTTGGGCCCGACGGTCTCCCGACGGGACGGGGCCGCGGAGACCGGTCCAGACCTTGATCGAGCCTCGGGCAGATGTCCGAATCCTCGCCGCGGACTGCGCTTGTAGGCGAGGGGGTCTGGAGTGGAAGTGGGACATTGAGCTATGGAGTCGCTAGGAACGAGTAGGTCTTGGACTTGGGGAGCGTCTTTATCCTCTCGAAGAACTCGGTCTCTGTGATCGTGCTCGGCCAATCGAGATTCACGGAGATTAGGAGGATCCGATACCCTCCGGGGCATGATTCGACCTTTGCCTCCACTGCGCCGAGTCCCAATAGCCTGGCAAGGTCGCGTTTGATGGCTTCGACAGGATCCTTGCGCGACTCGTAGTGCCCCCGTACCTCCGTTACCAGCTGCCCCCATTCGATCTCGTCGACCTTTTCCAGCAGGTGGTTCAGGAGTATGAGCTGGCGCTTGACGATCACACGCTTCCGGGAACTCTCGAGTCTCAAGAAGAGCTCGTTCACCAAGCCTCGATAGATCTCGCGCGACACGGCGTCCCTGAGCGAACGCGTGATCCGCCCGACCTCCTGCACGACTCCGCGAAGCGTAAACTTCAGGAACGGAGTCAGGTTGTGACCTCGCTGCCGCGTCTCGGCGAGTGCTTCCAGGTACTGGGGCTTTTCGCTGTGATAGAAGTTGGACATTGGCACGAATAGGGCGTGCCGGAGGCCCGCCCGTTGCAACATAAGGGCTTCCAGCGCCCGGGCGGTGCGTCCGTTCCCGTCAAGGAACGGATGCATCGCGGCCAAGTGATAGTGTGCAGCCGCTGCTTGCACCAGCGGGTCGTGGCCTCGGAACGATGTCGATATTTCCTTGGCCAGCCGCTCGAGCGCTCGCTTGCACTCGATGCCGCCGGGCACGCCCCGGTGCCGCGGCGTTCCGAATGTCACGTTCTCGTCGGTCTTGCGTGGCACGCCCGGCGGGCAGTGGTCGTCGTCGCAGCCAGAGACGATCAAGCGATGCAGGTCCTTGATCAGATCGGTCGAGACCGGACGGTCATCCGGAACTTCTGCGACCCACTCGTACGCCTTGGTCGCTGCGTGGGCTTGCCGCTGCGACCGCGTCTGGAGCTGCTGGGGCGTCTCCGCCCGGATCGCCTCTTCGAGCTCGTTTCCGACGAACTCGGCATTCTCGATCTTCGATGTACCGGCGACCTCCATCTTGAGCTGGATGTCCTGCAGGTCCCTGACCCAGCGGCGCTGGAACGGGATCGCCCGCAGGGCTAGGATCGCAGCCTTCGCTTCGACGAGCGTGCCGGAGACAGCCTGCCAGTCGTATGCGATCCAGCTACTGGGCGACTGGTATGGGATCGAACGGGTCAACATTCAGAGTATCGCAAAAAATAGTGCAAGAAATCTCTCCTCGCAGGATCTCTCCACACCATTGAAAATAAAGGGGATGGATACAATCGGAGATTCTAGACCGACAAATTTTCCTGCAAAAAATCTGCTCGCGTCGAATCGGTCCCTGCGACGCGGCGTGCTTCGGTCCGATTACGGCAAGGCTGCGTTGGGTCTGGGCGTGGCCTGATACGCGAGGGCGGGCCTTGCCAGGCCGACGGGGTCCCACCGGCGAGCCAGAGCGAGGCTCTTGCGGGCATGTCGAGCCGACGCTCCTGCGCTTGGGCTACCGGAATCCTCCCCGGCGGGCGGCTACGGTTCACTGAGGCGGCGCCTTCCACTGACTACGGGCCTGTCCGGTTGTAGCTGACGCGCCTCGGTTCGGGGAGTCGACGGAACAGGACGAACCGCCCCCTCGACTCCTACGGCGGCCAGCGCAATCACGCGAGAGGCCAACCGTCGTAGATGATCGGGAGGAACGTGACGCGGCTGGGACACCGCAGGTCTCGTCGCGACGAACTCTGCGAACCAACCTCAAGACCTTGACCGCACCCGGGAAACTGCCACGATGCGGCGGACTCGGCCCGCGTGAGACACGGAGGACTGCGCCACGCCGGCACTTGAGGGGCAAGATGAGTCGATGCGGGGCCGACCCCAGACTCTGGCCGCTCCCGCACCCGTGCTGCTGGATGTCTCGACGAGCGACGGCAATGGCACTGTCCGGTACAGCTGGGCCAAGATAAGGAATGTGCGCCTTGCAGCCCCGCGTCGCCGGATAAGGCGGAGCGGTGAGAATGACTGCTGTAACGGATTCCATGCTCGTTCGGATGGTGCGTGCCATTGTCGCCGGGATGGATCCCGAACAGGTCATCCTGTTCGGGTCACGCACCAAGGGTGACGAGCGCCCGGATTCTGACGTTGACCCGATTGTTGTGGAAGCAGAGCCATTTGGCCGGAACTGCAGCCGTCGGCGGGAAACCGTGCGTATCTACGGAGCGCTCGCCGGTCTCGGCGCGGCGAAGGACATTCTCGTGTACAGTCGAGAGGACATCGAGTACAGGAGGGATTCACTGAATCACGTCCTCGCGCGGGCCTTGCGGAAAAGGCGAATCCTGTATGGGCGACCTTGAGTGTGCCCGAATTCTGACTGCCATTGCTAAATGCGACTTGCGCACATTGGAGGGCATCAGGGTCCAGTGTTCTTTCGCGGACGAGGCGGCCGGATTCCACGCCTAGCAGGCCGTGGAGAAGCTGTTCAACGCTTGGATCGCGATGCTTGGACTGGTCTATCGCCTTGCACAGGACCTCGAGCGCCTTGCCCACCTCCTGCGCAAGAAGGGTGTAGTCATAGACGCGTACGTAGACTTGCGGCTGAGCCCACACGCCGTCGAGTTCCGCTATGCCGACGTAGACGGTGAAACGGTGCCTTGGACCGGCGCTCCTTCGCTCGCAGGATTCGATCGCTGCTGCTTTCGCCCAATCGCCGCACTGACATGGTCGGTGACATTGCGTGCCGTTGAGGCCAGAGTGACGAGGCAAACGCGTCATCCGACTCTTCTTGGCTCCAGTGACTTGCCAGATGAGGCGGCCCAGAGGGTGGAAGCCGTGCCGCAGAGCTCCCGCAGGTTCGAACCGACCAGCGCGCAAGACCAGGACGCCCGCGGTCGCGAGGCCGCAAGGCGCGACCGCTAGGTAGGCTAGGGTGATCGCTTCGTCCTCGAAGGGATCCACTTGATGCGGAGAGCTCGCCGACGGGGGCCCGGCATCGCGCTGCTAGCGTGAATCGTCCACGAGTCCACGCGCGGAATCGATTCATTCGGCCGGTGGGAACGCCTCGAGCACGTCGTCTGAGCGGAGATGACATACTGGGAGCGGCCTCAAGGCGCGAGGGTGCTCCACGTCGGTTGCATCGGGTGCGGCGGGTGCCGTCAGAGGATCCGAAGATACAGGCCCCGACGCGCAACCCCTTGCATCGGTGCGGCGTCGAGGATTCAGGCCTCGAGTGATCGGAGTCCATCCCATGAAGTCCAGTCGACGCCGTTTTCTGCAGTCTGCCGTCGCGGGCCTCGCCGTCCTGCCTGCCCGTTCGGCGGGGCGCGGCCTCGACCCCGACGTCATCGGCGCGAACCCCTATTACCCCGGCTACGACCTCTACCGGTCGATCGGCATCTTGCACGGTCTGGGATTCCAGACCATTGAGCTTCACCCTATGGGCTCGGTTGCGGCCCGGCCCGGCATGCCGCCGGGATTCGAGTTTGACCGCATGACGAGCGAGGACCGGCAGCGGCTCAAGGCCGCGCTCCATCCATTCCGCTACGTGTCGACTCATCTTCCGTGGGTCGACACCCCCTACTTTTCGACCTACGGGGCGTCCCACGAGTACGGTGTGCGCCGGATCGACACGGCGCTGGAGGCGACCGCCTTCGTGGGTGCTGAGGTCGCCAACATTCACGTGCAGCGATCCGCCCACATTTCCCTCGAGCAGGCCTGGCCCATGCTCGTGCGCGAGTTCCGGCGGTGGGGGGACCGGGCGCGTGATCTGGGATTCCGGCTGGCGATCGAGACTGGCTACCCGCAGTCTGTGCGCGAGTTCGTCCGACTGATCCGGGAGATAGACCACGAGCATGTCGGCGCGACCATCGACGTCGGGCACCAAAAGGACTACGCGGAACTGACCGCGGTCGTAACGTCCGAGCAACGCGGCACTCCGAAGGGCATCCGGGCGTACAACGACATCACGCATCGGATCATCGACGAGCTCGGCTCGAAGGTCTTCCACATGCATGTCCACGACATCGAACCCGAGACGTGGAGCGAGCACAAGCCCCTAGTCCACGGTTTCGTCGACTATCCGCGCCTCGTCGCCAAACTTCGCGAGATCGATTACCAAGGCCTGCTGGTCTTCGAGATCGGCGGGGACGTCGAGGAACTGACAGGCTTCTTCCGCGACGCGAAGGCAAAGCTCGAGCGGTATCTCGCCGAGTGATCGCCTTGCGGTCTTGATTACGGGTCTTGGACGATGCCTCCTGCAGGCTCTGCCGCAGTGCGCCTTGCATCTGGGCATGCCGCGCTTCGGAGCGTGTGGCAGCTCAGGCTTGTGCTCTGGAAGCCCGCAGCCTGACTCCTGGCCGTTTCGTCGGCTCGGCCTGCGTCGTGTCCGCGATCTGTCGTACCCTAAGGCGGGTCGCGGAATCGTTGCCCGCCGATTCGCCTCCCGCGCAAGCCGAGGGTCGCGGCCCGTCCTTGCAGTGCTGTCAGGAGAGTCTCCCAGTTGCTCGGGCGCAGGCCCGCCGGCGGCGGGCGGTGGGCTGAAGCGAACGCGTCGCGTCGCGCCCGCCGATGAATAGGTAGCCCGGCCTTGCTTTGCCTAGACGATGTTCGCGAGTTCGATTCGCTGCTCAAGCGTCGCGTAGTGCGATTCCGGGAGAATCTGGCCGACAAGCTGGCCCCCCACCGACTCGCGCTCGAGGAAGCCCGGATCCACAAGGTGCTTGTTCCGATGGTCGGTGTCTACACGCCAGGCTGGCAGGCGCTGCCGGCCGTCTCTTGGGCATTTGTCGAGCTATGCACCAAGGAAGGTCTCGTCGGAACCGGCGAATGGTCCGTCGACCTGGACGCCAGGGCCCGCAGGTGCCTGGCCGCCCTCGAGAGCCAGCCCGGCCGCAACCTGCTGGACGCCGACTTGGAAGAGCCTCTGTTCATGGCTTGGTGGGACCTCGTCGGCCAGGTTCTCGACAGGCCGCTGCATCGCCTGTGGGCCGAGCTGTTCGAAGCCGAGTTCGACCCGCCGGATCGAGTGCCCATGGCCGCTTATACGTGGCAGCGATTCGCCGACCGGAACGGACGCGACGCCATCACCCACGACACCTGGCCGAATTACGCGGCTGCCCGGGCGCGCGAGGGCTTCCCCGCCGTGAAGGTCTCGATGACGGCCTACCAGCCGGAGGACCACATCGATCTCATCCACAGGATCCGGGAGGCGGTCGGGCACGAGACGGCCATCCGCATCGACGCTCACGGGACTTGGAACTACCAGGAGGCTCGCCGCATCCTGCACGCCGTCGACTCCTGCGACCTCGAGTACGCGGAGCAGCCCGTACACTCCCTGCTGCCGCAGCGGTTCTATCCGCCGGGACAGGCCCCGCGCGAGCGCCGCCCCGGCCGCGGCGGCTTTCAGTCCGAGTACTATTACCGGCGCATGACCGCGCTGCGGGCGGAATTGCGCACTCCGCTCTCGTGTCACTGGTGGCCTCCGATCATCCATCCTCGCGGCGCCAGCCCGATGTCGAATCGGTGGGAGCCCGACTGGTACATGCTAGAGCGCTACGAGGGGGCCGACGTGGCGGTGCCGGACATCAACTTGGGTCCTTGGGGTCTGTGGCGCTTCGTCCAGCTTGCTAAGTTCATGGGGCTGCACCTGGCCATCCACAGCAACTTCGAGCTCTGCTCGCAGCTGGCGTTTCGCGCCGCCCTGGCCTCGGCGGTCCTGCCGGAACCGGAGCGGGCGGGCATCTACATGGGCCGCGCGCCGCGACCTTGCCATCCGATAGACAACGAGACGATCCACGTGAGCGACGACGTGATCGAGGGCGGTCAGTTCGACTGGAAGGGCGGGCACCTGCGCCTCGGCGAGTCTCCTGGCCACGGCCAGCGCCTCGACCCGGAACGCCTCGAGAAGTACCGCTACACGCCGGAAGCGGTCGCCCCGCACCGGGAGCATGCCCGCGCGATCTACGCGAACTACCTCCTCGACCGGCCCCGGCGCGCCTCGCTGTCGGGCTGGCCGAAGCGGCAGTCGGCCGAGCGGTTCGACCGCCACGCCTGGCCGTACGAAGTGGCGAGCATCCTCGGGGCCGAGGACGGGCAGGACGTCGATATCGAGCTGACGGGCGAGCAGTAGGGTGTCGGCACACGGAGACGAACGCGAATGGACGGAAGGAAAGTAGGGTTGATCACCGGCGGCGTGGGCGATCTCGGCTACGCCAGCGCCGAGAAGATGGTCGCGATGGGCCTGGACGTGGTCCTGCTCGATATCAAGGAGAGCCCCGAGCGGGTCGAGGCCCTGCGCGCGAAGGGCGCGCGCGTCCTCTTCGTCAGGGCGGACGTGTCTAGGAGGCAGGCGGTGCGCGACGCCTTGGCTCGAGTCTGGGAAGATTTCGGCCGCCTCGACGTTTGCATGTGCAACGCCGGGATCGCCATGAACGTGCCGTTCCTGGACTACTCGGTCGAGGAATGGGACCGGCATATGGCCGTCAACCTCGACGGCTACTTCCATGTCACGCAGGAGGTGGCCAAGCGCTGGGTGGACGCGGGTTGCAAGGGCAAGATCATCTTCACCGGCTCCTGGGTGCAGGACGTCCCGTACAAGCTCATCGCCCCGTACTGCGTCTCGAAGGCGGGCGTTTGGATGCTGGCGCGCTGCGCCGCGCTCGAGCTGGCCCCCCACGGAATCACTGTCAACGCCATCGCTCCCGGCATCGTCGAGGCCGGCCTGACAGCTAGGGAGCTGCGGGACTTCCCGGAGTTCCGCGAGGAGTTCTTGAGCCTGATCCCTCTGGGCCGGATCCAGCAGGCCGAGGACGTCGCGGATGTGGTCGGCTTTCTCGTGTCGGACGCCTCGAACTACCTGACCGGCACTACCATCACCTGCGATGGCGGTTGCATGGTCGGTGCCGCATCGGCCCCCAAATGAAGGACGCAGAGCTTTCCGGAATCGTCCCGGTACTTCCGACCCCGTTCGGTCCGGGCGGGCAGGATCTGGACTTGGACTCGCTGAGGCGCGCCGTTCGGTTCTGCGTGGCCAGCGCCTTTAGCGGCGCCTGCCTGCCGGCGTACGCCAGCGAGTTCTACAAGCTCTCGATGGACGAGCGCTACCAAGTGGTCGAAGCCGCGGTAGCGGCCGCACGCGGCCGGGTTCGGATTCTCGCTCAGTCCAACCATCACTCCGCGGCGCTGGCGGGCGAAATCGCGTCTCGGAACGAGGAGCTGGGCGCGGATCTCATCTCGGTTGCGATCCCGCGGATGTTCGACATTTCGGAGCGCGACGTGTACCGGTTCCTCGATCGCGTGTTCGGTTCGACGTCCCTTCCCGTGCTCGTCCAGGATTTCAATCCGGGCGGACAGACGATCACCGCGGCGCTGGCCCGCCGCCTGAACGAGGCCTACCCGCAGTTCCGCTACCTCAAGCTGGAGCAGCCCTTGATGGCGCCGCGGGTCGTCGAGATACTTGACGAGACCCGCGGCGCGGTGCAGGTCCTCGAGGGATGGGGTGGCCTGTACCTGCTGGAAGGCATCGAGGCCGGGATCTGCGGCGCGATGCCCGCGCTAGGCGTGGCCGACGTGCTCCAGCGCACCTTCGATCTCGCGCTCGCCGGCAAGGCGGGCGAGGCATCGGACCTTTTCGAGAGAATCCTGCCCTACTTGGTGTTCAGCCTGCAGAACATGGAATTGCTGCTCTTCATGGAAAAGGAACTGCTGCGCCGGCGCGGAATCCTCGCTTGCGGCACGGTGCGAGAGGCCACGCTCACCCCGGATCCCCATACCGACGCCCATGCGCGGTTTCTCGTGGACCGGGTGCTGCGAGTCGTGGGCGGGGCCGAGGCCTAGATTCTTGCGTCGAGCCTAGACGGGCGCGGTCGCCGGCGAAGGGCAGGCCGCGGATCGGTTGCGGTAGGTTGTATGGGATGTCGGTGGACCGTCGCGAGTTCCTAGGCCTGATGGCGCTGCTCGGTGCCGCGGCCCAAGCCGCGGCTCAGGTGGGGGATTCCGAGTCGGAGTCCTACGAGCAGGTCCGCGAGAAGCTCGCCGGGGCGAAGATCCTGCTCGTCCCCTACAGCCACAACGACTTCTCTTGGTTCGCGTCGGAAGCCTGGCACTGGGAGCGCGCCGCGCTCATCGACGAACGGGCCGTCGAGATCATGCGCCGGGACGAGAACTTCAAGTGGTTCATCGACGTGAAGCTGGAGCGCATCGACCGCACCGCCGAGCTGAAGCCCGCGGTGCTCGCCGAACTCAAGGAGCTCTCGAAGGCTGGACGCGTCGGCATCGCGGCCGGCAGCGTGGCCAATAACGACAACCCCTTCAACGAGCCCGAAGCCGTGATCCGCAACCTGACGCTGGGCCGGAAGTTCTTTGAGCGGGAGTTTCCTGACGCGAAGCTCGACGTGGCGTGCTTCATCGACATACACCCGGGCCACACCCAGATGCCGCAGATCCTGCGCAAGGCGGGTTACAGCTACTACCGCTTCACCCGGCCCATCTGGGCGCTCGACCGCAAGGGCTACAAGCGCGAGTTCGTCTGGGAGGGCCTCGACGGCAGCGGCGTGATGCTGACCTACGGCCCGTACGGCTGGCTCGCGGGCGGGTGGGGCATGGGGAAGGGTCCCGGCGGCTATCTCGCCGAGCTCAACGCCTACCGGGACGACTGGGAGGGCGCGGTGCGGGCGCTCTACGATTCGGCGCTCCGCTTCCTGATGCCGGCCAGCGACACCAACGTGATCTGGGTGCCGGTCGGGCTGGACCACACCCTGCCGCTCTCGCTCCCGACCTACAGCGTCGACGCCGACGGGGAGCCGGCGTTGGACTTGCCTGGATTCGTCAGGGCGTGGCAGGGCCGGGAAACCACGCCGCTGCGGTTCGCGACGCCGACCGAGTATTTCGCCGAGCTGGAGAAGGTCCGCTCGCGAGTGCCGCGCTTCAGCGGGCCGATCGACCCTGTCGGATGGCCGTTCTGGTACGGGCAGTGCGGGAGCCGCGGTCTCGACAACTGGCGCGACCGCGTCAACCACGAGCTCGTCGAGGCGGAAGTCTACAGTTCCCTCGCATCCTGCGCCGGGGCGGCCTACCCGGAGTCCAGAATCGAGGAACTCTGGTACGAGGCGCTGAAGCTCTACCCGCACGACGGCCTCTACGTCGGCGACGAGGACATGCCGGACGCCATCCAAGTCGGACGGAACGTGACGTTTCAGGCCGGCAGGCTGCGCAGCGACGCGATGCGCCGCCTGACGCATCGCATCCGGTCCGAAGCGGACGCCCAGACGATCGCGGTGTTCAACCCGCTGGCTTGGGAGCGGCGGGGGCCGCTCGAAATCAAGGCGGTCTTCGCCGAGCCGAGGGTTACGAGGCTGAGGCTCCTCGACCCGAACGGCAGGCAACTGCGCCATCAGCTCCTGCGGGTGCGCCACTTCAACAACTCCAGCGAGCACCTGCCGCCGGGCGCGAAGAACACCTACAAGGAAGCGTGGCTTCTGGCTGACATCGAGGTGCCTGCACTCGGCTACGCCACCGTGCGCGTGGTCCGTGCCGAGGGCGACGAGGAGCCGGCCTATCCAGACGCGCCGGTGACCGCGCTCGAGAACGAGTTCCTCAAGGTCGAACTGGGGACGGAGGGGATTCGCCAGATCGCCGACAAGCGCCGAGGCGCGAGCTATCTAGGCGCAGGCAACCCGGTCTACTACAGGAACGAAGACCCTTGGCCCTGGCATGGGGGACCGGTCACGGGCGAAGACCGGATCGAGGGCGGCGACTGGAGGCTGACCGAGGACGGGGCGCTTCGCTCGTCCGCCAGGATGCGAGGACTCATAGGGGGGCACGGCGTGGACCTGACGGTCTCGCTGAATCACGCTACCGAGCGCGTGGACTTCCTCTGCGAACTGGACAGCGCCGGGGGCTCCGGGTACTTCGCGGCCAACGTCGTATTCGACTTCGACGCGATACCCACGGCGGGCATCCCGTTCGGTGCCGAGCCGCGCGACCTGTCGGGCGAGCCGTGGGGCGACGGCACGGACCCGAACGAGGAACTGCTGCGCAGGAACGTGTTCTTCGCCCACCACTGGGTCGACTACAGCGGGCCGGGCAAGGGCCTGTCCGTGCTGGGAGCCGAGGGCAAGCGGGGCTGGCTGTTCCATCCCGAGACGCGCTCGCTCGAACACATCCTGATGATGACGATCGTGCCGCGCGGCGAGATGGAGAACCGCTTCGCGAACCGGTATTTCACGGGCCAGGGCAAGCACAGCTTCCGCTACTCGCTGGTGCCCCATGGCGGGGACTGGCGCGAGGCGCGAATTCCCCAAGTCGCGGACGAGCTGATCCATCCCTGCTCGTCCCGGCATGTCTACAGCCGGGCGGGGGCGGATCTCCCGCAGCGCAATAGCTTCCTGGGGGCCGAACCGGCCAGCGTCGCGGCATCGAGCTGGCTTGTCCGGGACGGCGGGCACGAGGTCAGGCTTCACGACACGGCCGGGCGCGCCGGGGAGGTCAGAGTCGAGCTGCCCCTGCGGGCCGCGTCGTGCATAGCGGTCGATTTCAACGGCCGGCCCGCGGCGTCGCCGCAGGTTCGGTTGAGCGGAAACGCCGCCTCGTTCGACATGGGTGCTTGGGAGATCGTGACCCTGCGCTTCGAGGCGGCCGCGTAAGGCCTCCGCCCCGGCGGCGGCAACGGAGACAGAGAGCGCGCCGGAAGGCGACGACATGGGTATATTCGACCAGGCCGTTTTCGTCGCGTACTTCGTCGCGGCGTTGGCGATCGGCTTCTGGGCGGGCAGGAAGAAGGCCGCCTCCTCGCGTGACTTCTTCCTAGCCTCCGGCAGGCTCTCCTGGGCCGTCATAGGCTTCTCCACGATCGGAGCCTCGCTGAGTACGGAGCAGCTCGTCGGGGTCGTCGGGTACGCCTACACGCACGGCATGGCCGTCGCGAACTGGGAGTGGCTCAACTTCATCGGCTACAGCCTTCTCGTCGGCGTGTTCCTGCCGGTGTACCTGCGCAACCGTGTCGTCACCATGCCGGAGTTCCTCGAACTTCGCTACAGCCTGACGGTGCGGCGGATGTACGCGGTCATCAGCGTCATCAGCTACGTCTTCATCAATCTCGCGGGAGTGATCTTCTCGGGCGCCTACCTGCTCGAGCAGATGCTCGGGATTCCCATGCAGGCCGGGATCTGGGGGCTTGCGATCCTGTCCGGCACGCTGACGGTGTACGGCGGGATGAGTTCGGTGGCGTGGACTCAGGTCTTCCAGTCCGCGCTCCTGATCGGTGGCGGGCTGCTTGTTTTCTTCTTGGGAATGAGCCAGGTCGAGGGCGGCTGGGAGGCGATCGTGGGCGTCGGGGAGCGGGCGCATCTCGTGCTCCCCGCTTCGGATCCCGAGCTGCCGTGGACGGCGATGGTCGTCCTCGCCTTTTCGACAGGACCTTGGTACTTCTGCACCAATCAGTACATCAATCAGAATTCGCTGGGCGCTAAGGACGAGTGGCATGCCCGCATGGGAATCGTCCTGGCGTGCTTCCTAGGCGTGTTCACGGCTCTTGCCTACATCTTTCCGGGAATGGTGGCGTACGCGATCCAGCCGGAGCTCGCTTCCGGAGACGAGGCGCTTCCCTTCCTGATCAAGACCGTGATCCCCGGCGGGCTGCGCGGGCTGATTCTCGCCGGTCTCTGCGGCGCGATCATGTCGACCATCCAGGCGCTGGTCAATTCAAGCGCCACCATTCTGACCATCGACCTCTATAAGGGCGTTTGCCGGAGGGACGCAAGCGAGAGGGATCTCATCCGGGTCGGAAGGTGGTCCGGTGTCGCAATCATCGTGGTCGGGGCTATCTGGGCGCCGACCGTCATGCGCTTCGACAACATCTTCTCCTATTTCCAAGAGTGCTGGTTTCTGATCGCGGCGCCGATTATGGCAATCTTCCTGCTCGCTGTGTTCTGGCGGCGAGCCACCGCCGCGGCGGCCGCTTGGACGCTTGGAATCTGCTTTCCGATGTTCGTGCTGCCGTACTGGCTGCGAGCGGCCGGAGTCGAAATGAACGCATTCAACATCGCGGGCATCGTCTACGTGGCGTCCATGGGTTGCATGGCACTGCTCAGTTGGATAACTCCCCCACCCAGCGCCAAATCCGTGGAGCGCGTAATCTGGTCGCGTGCTGTGCTTCGAATCCCGCGGGCGATCACCTTGGCCGGGTATCCGCTCTATCGCAGGGTAAGCCTGTGGTGGGCGCTCACTGTAGCGGTATTCGTAGCGCTCTATATTGTCCACTGGTAGACTTGATCGATTCACAAGAAGAATCAATCGAGTTTGACTCACGGCGATATAGTTGATTGGATTGGTGACATGATCCGCTTCTCGACTGGCGACCTATTTGATGAAGACGTAGAAGCGCTCGTGAACGCTGTCAATTGCGTGGGAGTCATCGGTCGCGGTATCTCGCTTCAATTCAAAGAAAGATTTCCGGCGAATTTTCGGGCCTACGCAAGTGCCTGCCATCGCGATCAAGTACGTCCGGAAATTATGTTTGTCTTCAAGACAGGTCAACCTAATAATCCTCGATACATCATCAATTTTCCGGCCAAGAGACACTGGAACAACGAGAGCTTGATCGCAGACATTGAAGCTGGATTGGATTCACTTGCCGATCTAATCCGAGCACGGAAAATCACTTCTATCGCAGTTCCGCCACTGGGTAGCGGGCTTGGCAGTCTCAACTGGACCGAAGTACGCCCTCGGATAGAGCGATCATTGGGAGACTTGAAGGGTGTAGAAATCATCGTATTTGAGCCACATGATCAACCATCAAGAGTCAACGCTGTTCCGGCGAAGACGACCCCAACTATGACCCCTGGTCGAGCTGCCTTGATTGGCTTGATGGATCGATTCTTGCGTGGTCTTTTTGAGCCGTATGTCACGCTCTTAGAAATACATGAACTGATGTATTTTATGCAGTGCGTCGGCGAGCAGCTGAATCTGAGATATGTAAAGGGGCCCTATGGCCCCTATGCCGAGAATCTTCTCCAAATGTTAAACGCGATAGACGGTCACTTTATATCTGGATACTTGGATGGAGGAGATGATCGATTTAGGAAGATCGAGCCTAAGAGTGAGGCGGTTGATAGAGCGAAAGAAGTTCTTGATGGATCAGCCATTACATGCGCTCACTTTGACAAAGTTGTAGATCTTATTGAGGGATTCGAGACGGATGAGAGTCTCGAACTCCTTTCAACCGTGCATTGGGTCCTTGTTCACGAGGCGACCAGACCGATTGACAAAGTCATCAGGAAAGTCCACGGATGGGATGATCGGAAGAAGCGATTCTCACGCGGGAAAATCCAGTTGGCAGCGGATGTTCTGAAGAACAAGGGATGGCTATAGATGAAGATCTTGGACGGACTCGGCGTGCGAGCTCACAGTGACTATTGAACCGGATTCCCAAGGCGAAGGTGGCCGTATCTCTGTTGGTGGCCTGCCCGGAAGAGAAATCTTCTTATCCAGTTGGATGCGTGTCCGACACCGCTGCCTCCCTCGGCGGGCAGTGCCGAGCCGTGTGTTTGGAATTGCGGTGGAGTCTCTTCTCGCCAGCTGACTGTGCAACGAAATCGCGGCTTACCGTATCCGCGATTCCTGCAGGGAGCGAGGCGTCCCCAGCCGGTTGGGGGACTCGAGGAACAGTGCCTCTCGGAAGGGGCCGCAGCAGGCTCCGCGCAATCGCCTCCTCGAACGTCCGCTCCGACTCGGGTTGACCGGCGCGCTAGCGCCCGGACCGTCGCCTCGCGTCCAGCGGGATATCGGCCTCTCGGCTCAAGGCCGCGTACTTCGCCGCTATGTCGGTCTCGCCGAGCGCTCTGAAGATGCGCGAAAGCAAGTAATGGACCTGCATGTCCAGAATGACTCCGCCCGGATCCGGGAGTCTCAGGGCCGCCTCCGCGTGCGAGCGCGCGCCGTTCAGATTCCCTTCCATTTCGGCCAGCCTCGCGCGCTCGTAGCGGACGGCGCGCACGTTCGGGACGAGGCGGAGCGCCTCGTCCAAGTGCTTCCCGGCCTCGGCGAGCCGATTCCGCTTCATCAGGTGCCGGCCGAAGTTGTGGTGGAGCATCGGATCGAACCGGGGACCCGAGTTCTTGGCCAGGCCCATGCGGAATGAGGATTCCGCCTTGTCAAACTCCCCCTGAGCTTCGAGGCTCAGTCCCAGATAGTCGTAGGAGCGGGGATCCGCCGGCTGCAGAGCGAGCACCTTCCTGAACTGTTCCGCCGCCCTTCCGTGCTGCTGCCGACCGTTGTAGAACACGCCGAGCTGGAGCCTAGGCTCCGGCTGGTTCGGCGCGATCTCGCACGCCCGCAGGAAGTGCGCCTCCGCGTCATTCTCTTGGCCCCGGGCCGCCTCCGCTTGGGCGCGCATCAGCGCTGCCTGCCAGCAAGTCGGATGGCTGGCTGCGACCCCGGCAAGCCGGGCCGCGGCGGTGCTAGATTAGCGCTGGCGAGGGCTTCGTGCTTAGCGGGTATGGTCGGACTTGGTTCTGGGCTTGCGCGGCGGCGTTGGCCGGGGCGCTTCCAGCCGCGCATGCCCAGCTCCCCTTCGAGAGCCGCGTGTTCCCGATCCTTAGGGAGTCGTGCTTCGAGTGTCACGGCCCGCAGCAGCGGATGCGCGGACTGCGTCTCGACGCCCGGGCAGCGGTGGTCGGCGACGACGCGCCGGCCGGCTTGCTGGTGCCGGGTCAGCCAGAGCGGAGCGAGCTCTACCGCCGCGTGGCAGGCCTGAGCGACGGCCCGCGGATGCCGATGGGCGGCCAGCTCTCCCCCGCGCAGATTGATGCCATCCGTGAGTGGATCGAGAACGGTGCGCGGTGGCCGGCGGGCGTGGGCCCCGAGCCGACCGCTCCTGCACGTCACTGGGCGTTCGCGGCTCCCCTGCGACCGTCCCTACGGTCCGGCGAGTCGGGTCACCCGATCGACACGTTCGTCCGGGCGCGGCTTCGGCAGGCAGGTCTCGAGCCCATGCCGAGGGCAGGCGATGCCACGCTGTTGCGCCGCCTCAGCCTCGACCTGACGGGGCTGCCGCCCTCTCTGGACGAACTGGATTCGTTCATGGCGGACCGGGACTTCGACCGCCTGGCCGACCGCCTGCTCTCCTCGCCGCACTACGGGGAGCGCTGGGGCCGGCTCTGGCTGGACGCCGCGCGCTATGCGGATTCCGACGGCTACGAGAAGGACATGCCGCGGCAAGTCTGGTTCTACCGCGACTGGGTGGTGGACGCCCTGAACCGGGACATGCCCTACGACCGCTTTGTGGTCGAACAGATCGCGGGCGACCTTCTTCCCGGTGCCACCCAGGCCCACCAGATCGCGACCGGCTACCTGCGCAACTCGATGGTCAACGAGGAGGGCGGCACCGACCCCGAGCAGTTCCGCATGGAAGCGCTCTTCGACCGCATGGACGCGATCGGCAAGGGAATCCTCGGGCTTACCGTCCAGTGCGCCCAGTGCCACTCGCACAAGTACGATCCGTTCACTCACGAGGACTATTACCGTCTGTTCGCCTTCCTGAACAGTGCCGACGAGGCCAAGGTCGCGGTCTACACGGAAGAGGACCGCATCCGCCGCGACTCTGTTTTCGACGGCATCCGCGCTATCGAGGACGGCCTGATGCGCGACAGCCCGGACTGGGCCTCGCACATGGAGGCTTGGGAGGAGTCGGTTCGCGGCGGCCAGCCCCGCTGGACGGTCCTAGCGCTCGAAGTGGACGACCTGTCCACGGGCGGCCAGCGGTACCTGCCCCAGCCGGACGGATCGTTGCTGGCCCAGGGCTACGCGCCGACCGAGCACGTGGCGAAGCTGGTGGCGCGGACCGATCTGCCCGAGGTCACGGCGATCCGGCTCGAGGTCCTAACCGATCCCAACCTCCCTCTCGGCGGGCCCGGCCGCTCGGTCTACGGCAGCGGGGCTCTCAGCGAGGTTCGCGTGGAAGCGGCACCGGCCGGCTCTCCCGAGGACACGCGCGAAGTCTGGATCCGAACAGCCACGGCCGACATCGACCTGCCCGAGCGCGAACTCGACCCGGCGGTCTTTCCGCACAAGGAAGGCTTCGTGCGCCGCGCCGGTCCCGTGGAATTCGCCATCGACGGCTGTACCGACTCGGCTTGGGATCTTTTCGCCGGTCACGGGCGCAGCAACCAGCCGCGCAAGGCGGTCTTCGTCCTCGACCGGCCGGTCAGGCATCCTGACGGGTCGCTGCTGACGGTCTACCTGGACCAGAGCCACGGGGGCTACGACAGCAATGTGGGGCAGAACAACAACCTGGGGCGCATCCGCTTGGCCGTCACGGACGCGCCCGATCCCGTGGCGGACCCGCTCCCCGCCCGGGTGCGGGAAATCGTGGAGCTGGGCAGCGCCTCCCGCTCCCGCTCAGCAACGAGAGAGGTCTTCAGGTACTGGCGGACCACCGTGCCCGCATGGTCCGAGGCGAACCGACTCATCGACGAGCACTGGAGTCGGTATCCGCAAGGCCAAACGCAGCTGGTTCTCGCGGAGCGCCCCGCTCCGCGAGACACGCATGTTTTGCGCCGGGGCGACTTCTTGGAACCGGGCGAGCGGGTGGACGCCGGCGTGCCCGGATTCCTGCACGAGCTGCCCGAGGGTGCGCCGCGCTCGCGGCTAGCATTCGCCGAGTGGCTGGTCGACCGCCGCTCGCCCACGGCGGCCCGCGCTATCGTGAACCGGATCTGGCAGGCCTACTTCGGTACCGGCCTGGTCGCGACCCCCGAGGACTTCGGGACGCAAGGGGAGAGCCCCTCCCATCCCCAGCTGCTGGACTGGCTCGCGGTGGAATTCATGGACGCCGGGTGGAGCCTCAAGCACCTGCACCGGCTGATCGTGACCTCCGAGACGTACCGGCAGTCCGCGCGCCAGACCGAGCGCGCCCGCGCCGTCGATCCGGACAACCGGCTCCTCTCCCGCGGGCCACGCCACCGGGCCGACGCGGAAATCGTCCGCGACATCGCCTTGGCCGCCAGCGGGCTGCTCTCGCGGCGCGTGGGCGGCCCGCCCGTGCATCCGCCGGCCCCGGAGCTGCTGTTCAAGCCGCCGATCAGCTTCTCCGAGAAGCCGTGGCCCTCCTCGGAGGGCGGTGATCGGTACCGGCGCGGGCTCTACACCTTCCAGTACATCTCGGCGCCGTATCCCGCCTTCGAGACGTTCGACGCTCCCAACGGAGCGACGGCCTGCGTTCGCCGCAGCCGGTCCAACACGCCTCTCCAGGCGCTCACGACGCTCAACGAGGACCTGTTCGTGGAGGCGGCCAGGAGCCTTGGCCGGCGCACGGTCGCGGAAGCGGCGGGCGACGAGGCACGGCTCGCGCACGCGTTCCGGCTGTGCCTGTCCCGGGAGCCGCGCCCCGAGGAGGCCAGCCTGTTTCGCGGGCTGCTCGCCAACACCCGGGCGCAGCTGGCCGAGGGTGATCTCGACCCGTGGCAGATCGCCGTCGCCGACCCGGAAGATGGCGCTCGTCCCGACGCCGCGGCGGCTTGGACCGTCGTCGCCAGGGCGCTGCTCAATCTCGACGAGACGATTTCGAAGCAATGACCCCGACCGACTCGGCGAACCTTGTCGCGCGCCGGTGGTTTCTGCAGCAATGCGGCTTCGGGATCGGGGCCGCGGCAGCCGCGCACCTGGCGGCGGGCGAGGCCGGAGGGGCGGTCCGGGCGCCGCACTACGCGCGGAAGGCCCGGAGCGTCATTTTCCTGTTCCAAGCCGGGGGCCCGAGCCACCTCGAGCTCTTCGACTACAAGCCCGAGCTGGCTAGGTTCGACGGCAGTCTGCCTCCGACGGAGATGCTCGAGGGTTATCGTGCCGCGTTCATCGATCCGAACTCGAAGCTGCTCGGGCCGAAGTACGGCTTCCGGAAGGCCGGCCGGTGCGGCTTCGAAATCTCCGAACTCCTGCCGCACGTGGCGACCGTGGTCGACGACGTTGCATTCGTCCGCTCCACGGTGACTGACGCCTTCAACCACGCGCCCGCGCAGCTGCTCATGAGCACCGGCGCGCAGCAGTTCGGGCGGCCGAGCATGGGCGCTTGGGTGACGTACGGGCTGGGCAGTGAGTCGGAGGACCTCCCCGGCTTCATCGTCCTGAACTCGTCGGATTCCGGGCCGAGCGCGGGCACGGCGATCTGGGGGTCCGGCTTCCTGCCGACGGTCTACCAAGGCGTGCCGTTCCGGTCCGGCGGGGACCCCGTGCTGTTCCTCTCCAACCCGCCCGGCTTCACCGAGCGCCTGCAGCGGGACACGCTGGACGCGATCAACGGCATGAACCGCTTGGAGTACGAGCGGACCGGGGATCCCGAGATCGAGACGCGGATCCGCTCGTTCGAGCTGGCCTTCCGAATGCAGTCCGCCGCGCCCGATCTGATGGACCTCTCGAGCGAGCCGCGCGAGACCTTGGATCTGTACGGGGCCGAGCCGGGCAGGGCCTCGTTCGCCAGCAACTGCCTGCTGGCCCGTCGGCTGGTCGAGAAGGGCGTGCGCTTCGTGCAGCTCTACCACGAGGCCTGGGATCACCACGCCAACCTGACCAAGGGCATCAGGGATGTCGCCCGGGACGTGGACCAAGGATCCGCCGCGCTGATCAAGGACCTGAAGCGGCGGGGAATGCTCGACGAGACGTTGGTGATCTGGGGCGGCGAGTTCGGGCGGACGCCGATGACGCAGGATACGAACGGCATCGGCGACGGCCGCGACCACCATCCGGGCGCCTTCACGACCTGGCTGGCCGGGGCGGGCATCCGGCCGGGCTTCACCTTGGGGCGGACCGACGACTTAGGTTTCAAGTCCGTCGAGGATCAGGTTCACGTGCATGACCTGCATGCGACCGTCCTTCACCTGCTGGGATTCGACCACACCAAGCTCACCTACCGTAGCCAGGGGCGCGACTTCCGCCTGACGGACGTCCACGGGAAGGTCGTGAGGAAGCTCCTGGCCTGACTCGACGCTCCTCTCAGCCGGGCAGCGGACCTCGTTCCGGGATGCATGGGGCGAGAGGGCTCAGCGGGTGCTCCACCGCGCCGATGTGCCAGCCGCCGAGATTGGCGAAGTAGATCTCGTTCTCGGCGAGGGCGAGATTCGTGGGCCGATTCATCCATTCCGCTAGGAAGTCCCGAAAGAGCACCTCGAAGCTCCCGTCGGGCCGGATCACTCCGATCTGGTCCGGGGAGTAGAAGGCGACGTAGACATTGCCTTCGCTGTCGAGGGCGACGCCGTCGGGAACGGTGTCCGGCTCTAGGTCGACCCGCCTCGCGGGCTCGAGGCTCGCAAGCGCGGATCCCTCTAAGCGGAAGGCGAGCACGCTGGGCGCAGTGCTCTCCACCATGTACAGCAACGACGCGTCTTGATCGACGAAGATGCCGTTGGCGAAGCGGAACGGTCCCGGATGGATGCACGTCGACTCACCCGCTTGCGTGACTACGTGAAGCCGCCCGCTGCACCGTGTCGGGTGATAGGTACCCGATTCGGTGAAGAACAGGTTCCCCGCGGCGTCGAACGCGCAGTCGTTGGGATTGTCGAGGGGAGGGGCGGGCAGGACGCCGACGGAACCGCCGGGCGCGATTCTGAGGACCTCGTTCCGTCCCGCGTCGCAAGCGTAGACCGCGCCCGCGCGGTCGGCGCAGACTCCCAGCAGGAATCCCCCTGTCACCGCTAACGTGTCAGCCGTGCCCGTTTCCGGTTCGATGCGATACACTTGGCCGCGCTCGCCCCCGGCCAGAAGCGAGCCGTCCGGGGCGAAGCAAAGGCCCTCGGGGTGGTCGAGGCCGTCGCAGACCCGGCGAACTGTCTCGCGAGTGCAGCGCGTCATCGCTTCGTATTCTCGGCTATCCCGGCGGGCGTGTCCGACGCCCGGAGAGAGCGTCGGCGCAGCCTGCTCCGAGGGCCTGAGTGGAGTCCGGTGCCGGGAGCGCGGAGCAGCTTCACGCCGAGGGATGGCGCCATGCGAGAGCGGCGCAGACCGGCGTCTGCATCGTACGAAGGCTTGCCTGTCACTGTCACGCTGAGCGAGCCGCGGGCACGGGACCCGCAACAGCCCGTGCGAGCCATCTGCAGGGTGTTTCGATCCGCCGAGGAGACTCTCCAGCGCCCGCGGGGGCCCGGATGGATCGCAACCCCTTGCCGCTCCCCTCGGCAAGCCGACCGATCTCCGGAATTGCAGGTCCGGATGCTCGTGTGTTATTGTCCTGCCAACAGACGGATCGGGTCAAGGGTACGGCCAAGCGGGGCCGGGCCGGTTGAGGTGCGTCCATGCAGGCAGAAGCAGGAGAAACCTCGATGAGAACAGTTTCGTCGCGCACTGGCGCAGCCGGCAGGCTCCTTCTTGCCGGTTTGTTGCTGACGGTCGCGCCCGCGTTCGGGCAGAGCACGACCGGAGGCGTCAACGGGACGGTCACCGACCCGACCGGGGCGGTGCTGCCGGGATCGTCTGTGACGCTCTCCAACGTCGAGACTGGGGTCGAAGTCACGACCCGGTCCAACGCCAGCGGCTTCTTCGTGCTCGTGAATGTCCAGCCGGGCAACTTCACGCTGGTAGTCGAGCAGGCTGGCTTCAAGACGGCGGTCCTGCCGACTTTCAACGTCGGCGTGAACCAGACGGTGACGCAGAACGTGTCCCTGCAGGTGGGTGACGTCACGGAGCGGATCGAGGTCGTCGCGCAGGCCGAGCAGCTGCAGCAGTCGACCTCGGAACTCGGCACGGTCATCGGCGTGAAAGCCGTCGAGGATCTGCCGCTGAACGGACGGAACTTCACGCAGCTTCTGACGCTGACGCCCGGCGCGACGCCCATCAGCACGGCTCAGAGCAGCGGCATCGGCAGCCACGACCTCGCCAACGTGGGGGTTCCCGGCGCGTCGTTCTCGAATCCGTCGATTCACGGCCAGTGGAACCGCATGAACATCCACCTGCTCGACGGGCTGAACAACACCAACTACATCGGCAACATGTACGTCATCCCGCCGATCATCGACGCGATAGAGGAGTTCAAGGTCCAGTCCCACAACGACAAGGCCGAGTTCGGCGGAGTGCTCGGCGGCATCATCAACGTCATTTCCAAGACCGGCACGAACGAGTTCCACGGCACGGTGTGGGAATTCGTGCGCAACGACGTCCTCAACGCGCGCGACCCCTTCCAGGACGAGTTCAATACCAAGCCGGCGGCGTTCCGCCAGAACCAGTTCGGGGCCGCGGTCGGGGGCCCGATCTTCCGGAACAAGACGTTCTTCTTCGGCGCGTACGAGGGCTGGCGCTTCAGCAATCCCCGCTCGAACCGCTACTACGTGCCGACGGACGCCCAGCTGAACGGCGACTTTTCCGCCTGGCCGACCGGGCGCAACCTCTACGATCCCCTCACGACGAGGGCGGATCCGTCCGGCGAGGGCTTCGTTCGCGACCAATACCCGAACAACGTCATTCCTTCCTCCAGCCTCAACCAGTCGATGCAGACGTACCTGAGGGGCTACTACGACAAGCCGAACTTGTCAGGCGATCCGCAGTTCAATGTCATCAACGGGGACGCGGCGACGAACGACGCTAACAATTTCCAGATCCGCGTCGATCACCAGTTCAGCGAGCTCGACCGCGCCTGGTTCCGCTACAGCAAGATCGACGGCGCGCAGCTCACGCCGTCGACCCAGCTGATCAACGAGGTCGGAGAATTCCCCTTCTTCAACTACGGCGGCGGATGGTTCCACAGCTTCTCCCCGACCGTGATCATGGACCACAGCTACGGCTATGCCAAGGAGCCTTACCGGCAGGGAACGCTGCCGGACGATTCGGTGGGGGGCGGACCCGCCGTGGCAGCGGGATTCGGCACTATCGACGGCGTGCAGCCGATTCCGCGAATGGCCATCGGCAGCGGCGGCTTCGCCGGCGGCGACGTAGGCGCCCTGCGCCGCATGGAAGGGCCCTTGGAGTTCTACTACGAGCAGTATCACTACACCGGCAACCTGAGCTGGATTCGCGGCAACCACACGCTGAAGTTCGGCGTGCAGACACTGCGCCACACGCTCACGCCCGGCTCGACCGGCTCGATCAGCTTCAACTTCACCGAAGTTCCCACGCAGGGCCTGCGCCCGGACCAGGTGGGAACTACGGGCGACCCGGTGGCGTCGGCCCTGATCGGCGTGCCCTCGCAGGTTTCCGGCGGCTTGCCGCAACAGGTATTCTTCGGATACCAGACGTTCGGAGCCTACGCCCAGGACGAGTGGCGCCTGAGGCCGAACCTGACCCTCAACATCGGCTTGCGCTTCGACCACCTGATGTGGCCGGACGTGGAATCCGCTTCGGGCGCCTTCAAGACGAACTTCGACCTAGCTTCGGGCGGCTTCCTGATTGGTCTCGACTCGATGCCGCCGTCGTGCAACCAGGCCGGGGTCGCCCCGTGCATACCCGGAGACGGGCTCCAGGACGTGCCGCACGGGGACTTCATCCGCCTCGCTCATCACAAGAGCATCGGACCGATCCCGGTCTGGGACAACTGGCAGCCTCGGTTCGGCCTGGCGTGGAGCATGAACCCGACCACTGTCCTGCGCGTCGGCTACGGCATCGTGTTCGACCAGCTGACCGGGGTCAACCAGTCGTGGCAGGGAATCGGCGGGTGGCCCTCCAACACGGGCTTTTTCGAGCCTTCGAACGCTCCGGGCGAGCCGGTGCGCCTCGTGGAAGAGCTCCGCACGAAGCTCGGCAGCCCGCTACCCGGCCCGCAGCCTTGGGGCGACACGTGCTGGTGCGTCGATCACAACAACAAGAATCCGGTAGGCCATCAATGGAATGTTGAGCTCCAGCAGCAGGTCAGCCAGAACCTAGTCCTGTCGGCCGGGTATGTCGGCAGCGTGAGCCGGCGCCTGCAGATCACGGGCTTGGGGAATACCGCGAGGCCCGGTCCGGGGAGCGCGGAAGAGGTCACGGCTAGGAAGCCCCAGCCGCACATGCCGACCGTGTTCTGGGGCGACGACCGCGGTGAGTCGGACTACCACGGCCTCGAGTTCAAGGCCGAGCGGCGGTTCTCCGACGGCCTCTCGTTCTTGGCGTCCTACACTTGGTCGGAAGCGATTGACAACGGCGCCAGCGGCTTCTTCACTGCCGAGAACGGCGCCGGGGGGAGCTCCTACGTCCAGGACTTCTACAACTTGGAAAGCAACAGGGGCGTCGCCGGTTACAACATTCCGCACTTCCTGTCCGTTTCCTCGGTATGGGAGATCCCGGCCGGCAAGGGCAAGCGAGTCTTCAACAGGGGCCCGGCGGCCTGGGTTCTCGGCAACTGGCACGCGAACTCGCTGCTCCAGGTCCGTAGCGGGCAGCCGATCAACATGGTTGTGAACGGAGACGTGGCCAACATCGGCAACACGGTGGCTTGGTGGAGCTACATGCGGCCCAACTTGGTTGGCGACCCGAACTCGGGCGCCGGGTCCTCGGCGCGGTGGTTCAATCCGGACGCTTTCGCCGTGCCGGACTTCGGCAGCTTCGGCGACGCCGGGCGCGGCTTGGTCAATTCCGAGAACGTGACCTTCTTCGACTTCTCCCTGTTCAAGCGCTTCGGCTGGGGAGACGAGCGCTGGGTGGAAGTCCGCTCCGAGTTCTTCAACCTCTTCAATCTCGTCAACTACGGCTCTCCCGATTCCACAGTGCTGTCCCCAACTGCAGGGAGGGTCACCAGCACGATCGCGCCGATACGCCAGGTGCAATTCGGGCTAAAGATAATTTTCTGACCCGTTCCCGGGGGCCCGAGGCGCGGTGGCCGGTTCGGCCGATTGCCGCCCGCGGGCCTGCCGAGAAGCGGGCAGGGACCGGACGCGTCGTTCCGGAGGGCTCGCGAGCCCTGCAGTCTCCGTGAAGTCGATGGCCACCCGCGAATTAGCCGCCAGTCTCTTGTTCGCCGCGCTCGCGGGCGGGACCGGCGGACAGGCGCAGCCGGCCGCGCACGAGGTCGACCGGCGCGTCGCCCGGGCGTCCGAATTGATCCAGCGGCGTGCCGTCAGCCAAGCGATCGCCCTGCTGGAGGCTGCGGCGAGCGACAGGCCGGACGATGCCGAGGTCCATCTCAGCCTCGGAATGGCCTTGTCGCTGGTGCCCCGTCGCAACGAGGCCGTGGAGGCCCTGCTGCGGGCGATCGAGCTGGGACCCAACCGCCCGCGCGTTCATGCAGGCGCAGGGGCCGCGTTCGCCCGTCTGGGAGAGACCGACGCCGCTCTCCAAGTCTTGGAGCGGGCGGTGTCCTTGGACCCCGATCTCGGGGATGCCCACCTGAACCTCGGGCTGATCCTCGCCGCGAGGGGCGAGTTCGACCGGGCCGCCGCCCACTTGGCCAGCGCGCTGCGCCTCGAGACGGACCGTCGCAAGCTGGCGAGGCTGCACTTTCTCAACGGCAAGCTGTTCGCCGAGCGCGGCCGGACGCAGCAAGCGGCCCGCGAGTTCGAGAGGTCGACGGATCTGGATCCCCAGAGCGGCGATGCCTTTCTGGCCCTCGGTCTGGCGCGCAAGGGGCTCCTGCTTGAGGACGAGGCCCATTCGCTGTTCCTCAAGGCCGTTGACCTGGACCCCGGAAGTCCCGACGCCCACTACCATCTGGCACAGGAACTGCAGCGTCGCGGAGACCACGCGAACGCCGCAGCCCATTTCCTCCGAGCGCACGATCTTCGGCCCGACGACCAGTCGATTCTGTATAACCTGACACGTTCCCTGCACAAGGCCGGTCGCCGGAGCGAGTCGCTGAAGTATCGCCGGGAGCTGGCGCGCATGATTGGGGCGTCCGACAAGGCCCGGCAGAACGAGATAGAGACTGCCCGTCTGCACGCGGAGGCTGTGCGACTCGACGAGGCCGGTCAACACGCGGAAGCTCTCGATAAGTACCGGGACGTGCTCGAAATCGAGCCCCTCAATGCGGTGGCACGTCGCAACCTCGCCCTCGTGCTGTGCAGACTGGGACGCTGGAGGGAGGGCATCGAGGAGCTTGAGGCAATACTGCGACACGACCCAGACGACGCGGACACCGCACGCGCTCTAGTGATCGTGCTGGACCAGGCACGTCAGTCCGAGGCGGACGCTAACCCGGCTGCAGAACGCCCCCGGTAGTCATCCAGTACCCTCTCGTCTACCGAGGTCTTGGTTCGGCAACCGTCGACCGTGTCCGCCGGATGTCCATCAATGTGGCGACATCCTACAAGGCATTGGTCGACACCCATTCGCGGAAAGCCTGCTGCCATACCCAAGGGCAAGCGTCTGGAGGACGATTGCGGCCCTCGCCCCTTGGGCGGGATGCGACAGGCGGAAGCCTAGAGGTTCGCGACTGGTCCCGTACTAGCGTTGAACTGGCCCGCCTCGACGCCCATGTTGCGAGCCAGGCTCAGATGGAGGTTCGTGACGGGCGTGTTTTCGGGAAGCACGATGCGCCTGCCCGGATTCAGCTTGCCTCCGCCGCGACCGGCGAGCAGCACCGGCAGGTTCTTAGTTGTATGCCCGTTGCCGTTCTTGAGGGCCGAGCCGTACAGGATCATGGTGTTGTCCAGCAAGGTCCTGCCGTGTCGCTCCGGCACCGCCTTCATCTTCTCCACGAGGTAGACCAGCTGCGAGACGTACCAGCTGCTGACGATCGTGTAGGGCTCGGTTAGTTCCGGGCTCTCCTTGTGATGCGAGATCGAATGGTGGTCCCCGCTCACTCCTTCGAGGAACGTGAAGTTCTGTCGGCTGAAGCCGTGCGCCATCATGAATGTCGCGACGCGGGTCGTGTTCGTCTGGAAGGCTAGAACGATCAGATCCAGCATCTGGCGCAAGTGCTCGTCGCGTGTCGCCGGGATGCCAGCCTCCGGGCGGTAGAGATCGGGCTCGACCAGCGGCTTCCAGTCGGCTTCGGGATTCGACGGGCTGAGGTTGCGCTCGATCCGCTGCTCGACCTCTCGCACGGACGCGAGAAACTCGTCCAGCTTGCGTCGGTCGGCAGCGCTGCCGCGGGCCCGCAGGGCCTTGGCGTCGTCGAGGACGTGGTCGATGATGCTCGCTTCGTCCCGGAGCTCCCGGCGAGTCTTCTTGCTCACGCCGAACAGCCTGTCGAAGACGGCTTGCGGCTCGATCTCCGGATCCACCTTGGTGCTGTCGGAACGCCACGAGACGGTGTTGGCGTACGAGATCGCCAAGCCGTTCTCCCCGCCCGAGCGCGGTGGCTCGGCACCCACCTCGAGCGACGCGATGCTGTTCTGCGCTCCGATCCGTTCAGCGACGAACTGGTCCAGCGACGTCCCCATGTCGGGGGTGTTGATCCGTCCGGCCGCCTTCTTGTGGAGAGGCGTGCCGGTCAGGAACGCCGACGTGGCGCCCACGTGGCCTTTGGCGCCCGTGCAGAGATTCGAGATGACGGTGACGTCGCTTCGCACCGGCTCCAGCGGCTCGAGGATGCGCGAGAGCTTGTAATCGCGGCCGGTTCCTTCCGGATCCCAGTTCGGCGGGTACACGCCGTTGGGATGGAACAGCGTCGCGAGGCGCACGGGGTCCTGCGAAGCTGCCAGGCGGGCCGCGCCTCTCGCGGGCTCGGTCACGTCCATCAGGGGCAGGGCAAGCGACACGCCCATCCCCCGCAGCACCGTGCGTCTCGAAATCTGCCTGCCTCTCACCGGTTCGCCTCCTCGTCTGTGTCCGTCGCGCTCCGCCGGTAGCGGAACGGGTAGCTTTTGACGATGCCGGCAATCAGCGCCGAGGCGCTGTATCCGCTGCGAATCACCGAATCGCTGATCTCTCGGACCGCTGGCTGGTCATAGTACTCCAAATCGCGACCGAGTGCAAACTTCAGCATTTCCCCGCTCACCATGCGGGCGAAATCCTCGCGCCTCGCCAAGAGGATTCGCTTGAGTTCGACGGGGCCGTCGAATCGCGTGCCACTAGGCAGCGTGCCGGTCGCGTCGACGGGCTGCCCGTTGTCCTCGTCGCGCCACCGCCCGATGGCGTCGAAGTTCTCCAGTCCGAACCCGATCGGGTCAATGCGATCGTGGCAAGCTGCGCAGCGCGGCTCATCCCTGTGCATCTCGAACACCTGCCGCAAGGTCATGCCTTCCCAGCTCTCGCCGGACTGCGGCAATTCCCCCGCGTCGGGGGGAGGAGGGGGCAGTTGCTCGCCCAGCATCGTCTCCAGCACCCACTTCCCGCGCACTACCGGGCTCGTGCGCGTGGGCAGCGAGGTAGCGGTCAGGACGGCGCCCATGCCTAGGACGCCGCCGCGCCTGCTGTCGTCAAGCGCGACCTTCCGGAATTCCCGGCCGGCCACGCCCTTGATTCCGTAGTGCCTCGCCAGCTCCTCGTTGAGGAAGCTGTAGTCGGAGTCTAGGATTTCCAGCAGGCTTCTGTCCTCTCGGACGATTCCGTCGAAGTGGCGGCGGGCCTCCTCCTTCATCGCCTCGCCGAGCGCTGGCGTGAAGGTCTCGAACGCCACGTCGTCGGGCTTGATGGCCCCGCCGAGCTCCGCGAAACCCAGCCACTGGCCCGCGAAGGCCGCCGTGAACGACTTGGACTTCTGGTCGGCCAGCAGGCGCCTCGCCTGCCGGGCGAGGGCGCCCTCGTTGCGCAGCTCTCGCCGACGCGCGAGTTCGATCAGCTCCTCGTCCGGCATCGACATCCAGAGGAAGTACGCCAGCCGCGACGCCAGTTCGTAGTCGTTCAGGCGGTACTCGCCGGAATGCTGGCCGCCGCGCTCGGCCCGATACAGGAACCTAGGCGAAACCAGCACGGCCCGCAGCCCGAGGCCGACGGCCTCCCTGAACGGGTCTCCGCGCCGGGCGGCCCCCGCGTACAGGCTCGCCAGGCGCCTCAGCTCGCCCCGGCCCACGGGCCCGCGGTACGCGCGCTCGGCGAAGCGCAGCAGGATGCGCCGTGCCGCCTCGCGCTCGGAGAGCTTCCCGCTCGGCTCGGCAACCCAGACAAGCGAGCCGTCCTGGCCGGGGAGGAGATCCTCCTTGATCTCGACCCAATCAAGTGAGACGAGTACCGGCGGTCGCGGCGGGGGCTTCTCGCCCGCGGCCTTCGCGGCGGCTTCGGCCAGCGCTCGCTCGTCAGCGAGCCGACGGTTGAACGCATTGGTTTCGGCCGTCTTCGACCTGAACCAGTGCAGGGAGACGCGGTGGCTGCCCCGCGGGACGTTCGCCTCGAACTCGTAGACCGCCGGAGCGTCCGGCGACGATGTGACGTGGGCCTGGCCCACGATTTGCCCGGCGACCCGCAAGGTGATGCCCGGAGCCGTGCCGCGGACAGCGGACTGGCCCCAAGCCCGGACGCGGAACCGGTAGCGCCCTAGGCGCGGGAAGGACACGTACCGATAGACGGTCTGCTGGTAATTGCGCAGGTCCAGGCCGTAGGCCGTGAACTCGTGATTCGTCTCCGTGCGCAGGAAGTCCTCGATCTCGAGCCGGACTCCGAGGTGTTCGCCGGACTTGCGCGTCTCGATCAGCTCGGAGACGACCGCGTCCGCGGCAGCGAGATACTTCTCCGCCAGCAACGGAGCGACGAAGAGTCCGTCGCGATCGTTGCGGAAGCCGCTCTCCCCGTGGCCGTCGGCCGGGAACGAGTCGGCAGGACGTAAGTCGAGCCCGGTCAGGTCGCGAATCGTGTTGTTGTACTCCTCCCTGTTCAGTCGCGGGATCGTGACCGAGCCGGGATGGGAAAACTCGCTCCAGTCGAGGTTGTTGATGGCGTCGTCGACCCAATTGACCAGTTGCCGGCGCTCCTCGACGCTCGGCTGCGGCCCCGCCGGCGGCATCTCGTTCTCGCGCAGCACGCGCAGGGCGCGGACCCAGACCGGTCGGGCGCGCACCACGGACGCATGGTCCGGGAAGTCGGAGAAAGCGATCCCGGCCGTGCGGAGCTCCGGTCCGTGGCAGCGGGCGCAGTAGGTTTCGAGGAGCGGGCGGATTTGGTCTCGAAACGCGGTGTCGAGGCGCTCGTTCGCGGTTGCCGCATGGGCGGCCGCCGCGAGGAGCAGCCAGGATGCGCCTAGCAGGCGGCTAGACTCGGCTTGCCGAAACACCGTTACACTCCTTGGCCTTGCTTCTGCCGCCGCTGTCGGCAGACCTCCACGCGCAACGCTCGATGGCAGAATAGCACGCCCGTAAGGTGCTCGCCTGCAAAGGACTTAACGAGTCGGCGCTATCATCCTGCCTACTGTGGCAGAACGCCTCGCAGGTCGCCTCAGATCCGTCGCGCGGTGGATCCTGCCGTCAGTCCTCGCGCTGGTGCTTGCGCCCCTCTGGACGCTGTTCCTGTCCGGCGGCTGGCTAGCTGTCATCGGCTGGATCGGCCTGATCACGGCCGGTCAGATTCTGGCTCCCCTCTCCCTGCTCGTCCTCTTGGTGCATGCCCTTCGGAAGCGACGCTTCAGCCGATCGATGCAGGCTACCTTCGCCCTAGCGGGGCTCGCGCTTTGGCCCGGCCTGTGGAGCGTGGGAATCCTGCCCGTCAGGTTCCCCTCCGCCATCGAGACCGCGCGGCCGTCGGCCACGGTCCGCCTGCCGTCAAACGAGACGCTACGCGTTGGCTGGGGCGGCGACCGCTTGGAGACCAACTACCACGCGGCGTATCCGGATCAGCGCTGGGCCTACGACCTCTTGGTCGAGCCCGCGATGCACGGGTCGGAGAGGCTGGAGGATTACGGCTGCTTCGGCACTCCGGTGGTCGCTCCCGTCTCGGCACGAGTGCATATCGCGACCGACGGAGCCCCGGACCACGTACCGGGCCGGTCGAGCCAAGACCGCGAGAATCCGGTCGGCAACTCGGTTGTGCTCGAACTCGAGACCGGCACCTATCTCGTGATCGCGCACTTCAAGGAAGGCAGCGTAACAGTGAGGCCCGGGGACGAGGTGATCGAAGGCGCACCGCTCGGACAGTGCGGGAATTCGGGCAACACCAGCGAGCCTCACATCCACATCCACCACCAGCGCCAGAGCCCGAAGGGCCGCCCGCTCAACTTCTCGGAGGGGCTGCCGCTGTTCTTTCGGGATCACGATGGCGAACCGATGCCGGAGGGTGGCCTGGAAGAGCGCGACGGAGAGATCGTCCTCACCGGAGCGGTGGTGAAACACGTCGCGACTGGCGATTAGATCGGCCGCCCGGCGTCCGATCCTGTCGCTCGCGTAGTCACTTGAACGGGCAAGGGGTCGGTGATCGCGGCCCGTTCCGGAAGGCGACAAGAATCCTCTCGCCGACCGGCACTTGATCGCCCCGCGCGGTGCGAGCCTCGACCGTCGGGAATCTCCTGTTCGAGCCGGAAAGTGGAGTCATTGTGGGCTACCGAGGGAGCCGCGGGGATTCCCGTGCCCGGGCAGCGAGGCGCCGGGTCTTGCGAGCGCAACGAACGGACGGTCCGCCGGTCGGGATGCTGGCACGCTGGCAGCCTCGCAAGCCGGCGGCTGCGGGGACCCTAGCGGCAGGCGAACGGCCTGTCGAGTGTGCGGATCATGGGCCTGCGAGCCCCCGGCCAGCAGGACCACCTAGCGATGCGACCGCGTCGGCTGGCGCAGGCGCGCGGCGTTTCCGGGGCGAATCGTCTGCGGGCTGCTACTGCGCCTTCGCGGGAACGACCGCTCGTTCGTAGAGGTCGAAATGTCGGGGACGCGGACCGTCGGTCGGAATCCCGTGCTCAGCCATCACCGCGGTGACCGCGGCGATCGCCAAGGGCATGGGCTTGAAGTTGCCCGTGCGGTATCCCTCCGCGATGAACAGCGGCGTCCAGCCGTGCTTGTTCGGGCGGCTCCAGACGGCCGGGTCGGCGCCGCTGTCGGCGAGGAGCCGGATCACCCTCGGGAAGCTGCCGTACGCCGAGCCGTGCATGGCGGTCTCGCCGTTGTTGTCGACCGCGTCGATGTCGGCCCCCAGCGCCAGCAGGACCGCGGTCGCCTCCAGAGCCTCCTCCTCCGTCCCCGCCTCTTCGAGCGGCGCCATCGTGCCGAGGCCCGCCGCCATCATCAGGGGAGTGGTGTTCTCCGCGTTGGGAAGGAACGGATCCGCTCCCAGCTCGAGGAGGACATTCATCAGAGGCACGTCCGCCTTGTCGGACGCGAACAGGAACGGCGTCGCGCCTCGCACGTTGACCTTCGGGGCTTGGTGCCTGCCGTTCTGCAACCTCGCGTTGACATCCGCGCCCATCGCCACGAGCGTGCGCACGAACTGCAGGCTCGAGAGGTTGCCCGACCCTTCCGGGGCGGGGTCGCTGCCGTAGTCGCTGACCTTCGGCTTGCGCACCCACGTGATCGTGTGAAGCGGGGTGTACCCGGTTCGCTCGTCGTTCGGGTCGGCTCCGCCCTCCAACAGCGCGACCGCCAGCTCGAAGTGCCCGTTCTCGATCGCGAGCAGCAGGGGGCTGATCCCGCTCTGGGCCTCCTGGTATCGCGGCCGGTTCCGCCGCCGGAGGGCCTGATTCACTTCGACCCCGGCCCGCATGAGCGAGCGCAGGACCGCGGGGCGGCCTTCGCGCACCGCGAAGAACAGCGCGTTGAAGCCGGAATCCAGCGTCTTGCCGTAGTCCGCGCCGGCCTCGATCAAAGCGTCCACGACCGGGGCGTGGCCTTCGGCCGACGCCCACATGATCGCGGTCTGGGCGTTTCGCTCCGCCGCGTTCGGATCCGCCCCCGCGGCGAGCAGCGCCCGGACCGCGTCCAGGCGCCCGGCTCGCGCCGCCGTCATCAGGACGGTCTCGCCCCCGGGCAGGGCCGCGTTGGGATCGGCGTCCGCCTCCAGCAGCCGCCGGACGAGCGCCGCGTTGCGATTGGCGCAGGCGAGGGAAAGGGCGGGAACGCCGTAGCGGTTCGCGGCATTCGCGTCCGCTCCGGCCTCGAGGAGCAGCTCCGCCATCACTGTGTCGTTGCGGTAGGCGGCCCAGTGGAGGGCGGTAGTGCCGTCGGGCTGCGCCGCGTTGGCGTCGGCACCAGCCTCGAGCAACGACCGCAAGGCTTCCCCGTTGCCGGTCTCGGCGGCGTCCGCCAAGCCGAGACGGCTTGCGGTCGCCAACTGGCCGGTCAGTCCTGCGAGCAGCAGGAGGAGTACCGGGGCGCCTCCGCGATGCATGGCTCGTGCCTCCTTCGGTTGCCTCTCCTCGATGCCGGCTGCCTCTCTAGACGGGCACGCTCCGGAACAGGTCGTGAATCTTGCCGCTGCTGTCGCCGAACGAGTCGAGGTACACGCCGACGCGGTCCAGCAGGGTCAGGTGGAGGTTGGCCAGCGGCGTTGCTTCCTCGTACCGGACGTGTCGGCCGCCTTGCACGCCGCAGGCCGCCCCGCCGGCCACGAGGATCGGCAGGTTGTCGTGGTCGTGCTTGCTCGGATTGCCCATCCCGCTGCCGTAGAGCAGGACACTGTGGTCCAGCAGTGACCCCTCGCCGTCCGGCGTGGCCTTCAGCTTCTCCACGTGCTCGGCGAAGAGCGAGACGTGAAAGCGGTTGATCCGCGAGATCTTCTCTACCTTCTCGGGGTCGTTGCCGTGATGGCTCAGGGGATGGTGCGGGTCGGGCACGCCCACCTCGGGGTAGGTGCGGCCGCTCAGCTCGCGCGCCAGCTGGAACGTGACGACCCGCGTGATATCGCCTTGGAAGGCGAGGCGCTGCAGGTCGAACATCAGCCGGGCGTGGTCCGCGTACGCGGTGGGCACGCCCTGCGGGCGGTCGAGGTCGGGCAGGGGATTGTCGGCAGCGCTGGCCTCGGCCCGCTGGATCTGCCGCTCCACCTCGCGGATGCTCGATAGGTACCCGTCCACGCGCCGGCGGTCCGTCTCGCCCAGCTTGCGCATCAGCCGGCCGATGTCGTCCCGGACCCAGTCGAGCAGGCTGGCTCTCGCCTGCAGCGCGGCCCGGCGTTCGTCCGGGCTCCCGCCCTCGCCGAAGATGCGCTCGAAGACGATGCGCGGATGCGCCTCCGACGGCAGCGGGGTGGTCGGGGACGACCACGAGAGGTTGTTCTGGTAGACGCAGGCGTACCCGTTGTTGCACTGCCCGACCGTCTGCAGGAGGTCCATCGACAGCTCGAGCGAAGGCAGCTGCGTGTCCTTGCCCAGCGCGCGCGCCGCGTGCTGGTCGACGGTCGTGCCGAGATAGTAGTCGGAGCTCTCCGTGTGCTTGGCGAAGGCCGCGCTCAGGAAGCCGGAGTTGGAAGTCGAGTGCGTGCCGGGATAGGCGTTCTTAAGGTCGAAGTTCGTGAAGACCACGAGGTCTTCCTTGACGCTCTCCAGCGGTTCGAGGATGGTCGGCAGCCTGCCGAGCTCGGGCCCGCTGGCCGGCGTCCAGCGCGAGTGGTCGCATCCCATCGGGACGAACACGAAGCCCAGCCGGGGCACCGGCTTGGCCGGGGTTCTGTCCAGAGCCGTTGCCGCCGGCACCATGGCGTCCAGCAAGGGCAGGGCCAGGGAAGCACCCATCCCGCGCAGCAGCGTTCTTCGAGGGAGCGCCTTCTTCGTGATGATCATGCGGTATTCCTCATTCTGAACGGTACGCTCTTCACGATACCGACGATCAGATCCGAGAACCGGTATTTTCCGGGCTCGGCCGCCCTCAGAATCTCTCGGATTGCCGGTTCATCGTAGGATTCGACGCCTCTTCCTAGGGCGAACGTCAGCAGCTTGCGGGTCAGCGTGCCCGCGAAGAGCTCCGGCCGGTTCAGGAGGCTGCGCTCGAGGCCGTCGGGGCCCGCGGCGGCTGGCCCGCTTCCCGGCAGCCCGCCGGTCGGATCGATCGCCGCGCCGTCCTCGTAGTCCCGCCAGCGGCCGAGCGCGTCGAAGTTCTCCAGCGCGAAGCCCACCGGATCGATCGTCATGTGGCAGCTCGCGCAAGCGGGGTTGTCCCTGTGCGCGGCCAGCCTCTCGCGCATGGGAAGCTTGGCCGACACGGGGTTGTCGAGGGCCGGCACGTTCGGAGGCGGAGGCGGGGGCGGCGCGCCGAAGAGGTTCTCGAGGATCCACGTACCGCGCAGGACGGGCGAGGTTCGGGTCGGGTAGGACGTGACGGCCAGCACGCTGCCGTGCCGCAGCAGGCCGCCGCGCTTGCTGCCCTCCGGGAGCCGCACCCGTCGGAACCGCGTCCCGTAGACGCCGGGGATGCGGTAGTGCCGGGCGAGCCTCTCGTTCAAGAACGTGTAGTCCGCTCGGATCAGGTCCAGCGCGCTGCGGCCTTCGCGCAGGACGCTGTCCACGAATCGCTCCGTCTCCTGCCGCAGGGCCTGCCGCAGGTTGTCGTCGAAGTCGGGGAACAGGCGGGCGTTCGGCGAGAACGACTCCAGGCTTCGCAGGCGGAGCCACTGCCCGGCGAAATTCGAGGCGAGGTTTGACGCGCGCGGGTCCCCCAGCATCCGCCGGGCCTGCCGCTCGAGTCCCTCCGGCTTCGCTAGCTCCCCTCGCTCGGCGGCGTCGAGCAGCTCGTCGTCCGGAATGCTGCTCCAGAGAAAGAACGACAGCCGAGAGGCCAGTTCGAAGGCGCCGATGCGATAGGCCTCGCCCGCCTCGAGCCCCTCGGGTTCGGCCTCCGTGCGGAAGAGGAATTCGGGGCTGACTAGCGCGGAGGCCAGAGCCCTCTCGATGCCCTCGTCGAAGCTGCCGTCGGCGCGGCCCTTGCGGTAGAACTCCAGCGGGCCTGCCAAATCCTCCGCCGAGACCGGGCGGCGGTAGGCCCGGCGCAGGAGGGTCGACAGCACCTGTTCGGCGCATCGATCCTCGTCGGCCTGCGACGCGGGCCGACAAGCGAAAAGCCGGCGCCGGGCGGGCGTGTCGCCCGCGCCCGTGACCTTGAACGGACCTGTGACAGAGACCTGGAACAGCGCAGGCGCGGTACGCGGGTGCCGGTGCATGTTGAAGCGCGCCTGCGTGGGCTGGCGCATCGTCTCCAGCAGCGACGACTCGGTCTTGGGAAACGTCACGGCCAGCTCGTGCGGCCCGGCTCCGACCTGCAGCCGGGCGTGCAGGTGGTTGTCGACTTCCGCGTGATCCAGGCGGTCTCTCGGCGGCCGGACGGTGAACGAATGGACGAGCTCGCGGTCCAGCAGCAGATGCAGGTCGTGAGCCCGCCCGAGACCCTCGATCTCCTCGTTGCGATTGCGCGTGAGCCAGATCCGGACTTCGTACTCGCCGCTCCGAGGGAACGTCACCGCGAAGGCATTCCCGCCGCGCGTTCCGAGGGGCAGGCCCGGCAGGTGCCGCTCCTGCGTCCGGTCCGCCCGCACGCGTAGAATCTGCGTCCGGGGCGACGAGGCGCCGCTGCCGACGGCCAGCCGCGCGATCTTCTGCGCGGCCGAGATGTACCGGTCGAGGAGCGTCGGCGAGAGGTCGCCGACGTTCACGTTGTCGAACCCGTGGCCGCTCTCGTCGTGCGGCAGGAGAGTCTCCACGTCGATGTCGACCGCTAGGAGGTCGCGGACCGCGTTGCGGTATTCGGTGCGGTTCAGCCGGCGCAGCCCTTGGGTGCGGCCCGGATCGGGACGGGCCGCAGCCGCCGAGTCGAGTGCCTCCTCCAGCCGGTCGAGGAAGGCCCGGCGCACCGGTCCGGGAGGCGCGGGCAGGCCGGTCGGCGGCATAGTGCTCGTGCGCAGCTTGTGCGCGACGCCCTCCCAGATCGCGGGATCTCGCTCGATTCGGTCGAGGTCCGCCGTGTCAAGCCGCAGGCCGGCGTTCGCCGCGTTGCCGCTGTGGCAGGCCACGCAGTATTGGTCCAGCAGCGAGCGTGCGGCTGCCGCGGCGCCCCCGGGTGCGGCGTCCTGGGCGAGTCCGGCGGCGGCCGCGACTAGTAGCGCGAGCAGGGCCGCCCCGGCCGGACCCGTATGGCCGCCCGTCGCCGTCGGATGGACGACGCGCCCGCCCTTCGACACGGCAGGATGGAACATCGCGGGAAGCTCTTGGGCTCGCTTTCAACCGTTTACTCTACTGAACGCGTCAAGAGTCATGGCTGACTTCGACGATTCCCGAAAGCACTACGGCCCCGTCCGCGGTTGGAAGCTGCCGCAGGCGACGTCAGCGCCTGCAAGACCTTGATCGCCGCGTTGACGTCCGCATCGCCCGAGTAGCCGCAGCGCTTGCACGCGTACCCTTTGTCCTTGCGATGCGAGTGTCCACTACGGCGCATCGATGGAACAGCTGCCACGTATAGGCGGGACAGACCTGCTTGAACTTGCGACCGGCCCGTTCTGCCTTGTAAGCAAGCTGCCCTAGCAGCAATTCCCATGACCGGCCCGGAATCGAGCGATTCAGTCCAGGCTTCGTCTTGACGTTGGTTCCGGGCGCTGTGATAGTGCCCTTCGCGGATCGAACCATGTTCCCGATGTTCTGTTCCTCCGCAACGATCGTGCCGTGCTCGTGGACCAGCCGCGTGGACTGGCGATGGCAGGCGTTGCGCTTCGATACATGTCGCTTGCGATGCACCTCGCAGAGTGCCTTCGCGCACTTCTTGCGCCTCCTGCTGCCCTTCTTCGAGCGAGCGACCGCCCGGCTCCGCTTCCGGATTGTGCTGCGGCGTTCCGTATCGTCCACCCCGCTGATCCGCTCCCCATCGCTCGTTGCGACCTGCTCCGTCGCTCCAAGGTCGATGCCGATGGCAGTCTCGGACGGCGGCAGCGGCTGCTTGCAGGTGCCATTGAACACCAAGTCCACGTAGATGCCCGCGCCGGTACACGTGATGCACACGAACTTCGGGTTGAGACCCGGCAGCTCGCGCCGTGGCTTGTTCTCGATGTTCGGTAGCCCTTTGATGCGCAGGACATTGGCGCCCGCCCCTCGCGCCCAGAGCCGTGGGGGGGCGCAAGCGCTCGATCATGCGGAACCTGCCGGCGGGCTTGAAGCACGGCTAGCCCGGCTTCTCGCCGGCCCTGCATCGGCGGAAGAATGCGTCGAACGCCTTGTCCACCCGCGCGAGCGTAGCGTCGAGCGCTTTCCCGTAGACACTGCCAAGTATCGTCAGCACTGCCATGCGGAATTCCGGCAGGCGACTGCACTGGTCCAAATGCGTGGCTCTCCGCTTGGCTTCTTCCCAAGTCTGCCTCCTCTGGGTCAGAGCCTTGTTGCAAAGCCAGCAGAGCCAACCCGGCACGGCGTCGATCCGGGCGTGCTCGGACTTCCGCCGGTAGCCGCGCTCTTGGACTGCGACTGTGGCGGTCACCGGATTCAGATAAGCCGGCAAGGCTTCAGCGGCAACCTCGGTCACGGATTTCGAGCAATGGCTCTTGACGCGGTCGGTGGCGTATTCTCGCAGTCTTCGGGTCCGATGCGGGCCGGGCGGCCGCGGCAGGAGGCATGGGCGAGGGACCCTTCATGGCCGCACGGTGCCCGTGAATAGCGTCCGGTCGTCCACGAAGCAGATCGGGTTGCCGAACAGGTCGCGAGCGTAGAACAGCCGTTCTCCCCAGGGCATGGCGGCGATGCGCTCGTCGAGATCCGGGCACCGCAGGTCTCGCGCTCGCCCGAAGGCGGCCTCCAGGTCCGGCACGGCGAAGTACAGGTACTGGTTGGGGTGATGCCTCCAGCCGTCGCCCGCGCCGTCCCCGTCCCGGACGGGGTCGTAGCAGGCAAGAATCGTGCCGCCGCAGTCGAAGTAGTGCCTCCCCGGCGAGACGCGCGATCCGGCTGATCCGAGCAGCGCTCCGTAGAAGGCAGCCGCTTCGTCGATGTTGCCGACCGGCACAACCACTCGATACAAGCGCGCGCTCACGGTCTCCTCGGTGGCGGATCCAGCGCGCCCGGCCGCGTCGTCAAGGGCGCCGCCCGGCGCACGCAATGCATGATACGCTCTTGCATTCCGGCATGGCCCTTAGCATGGAAGGAAGGGTCGCGGTAGTCACCGGGGCGAGCCGCGGCATCGGCCGCGCGGTAGCTAGGGAACTGGCGCTGTCCGGCTGCGACTGCTTCCTTGTCGCCAGGACTCAGGCCCGCCTGAGCGAGGCCTGTCGCCAGATCGCCGTCGAGAGTGGGCGCCGGGTCGAGTCGCTCGCGTCGGACCTGCGCCTGCCGAAGGGCTGCGCCGCGGTCCGCTCGGCCGTGTTCGGCGCTTACGGGGGCTTGGACATCCTCGCCAACAGCGCCGGAGCGACTAGGGGCGGCGATTTCCTCGAGCAGCCGGACGAGCTCTGGGAGGACGGGTTCGCGCTGAAGTTCTACTCCTGCGTGCGCCTGTGCCGGCTGTTCTGGCCGGCCCTCGCGGAACGCGGGGGATCCGTCGTCAACATCGTCGGCGGTTTTGCTCGCACTCCGGACCCGGATTTCCTGATCGGCGGGGCTGTCAACGCGGCGATGGCGAACTTCACCAAGGGTCTTGCCGCGCGCGGAAAGCGCGACGGTGTCAACGTCAACGCGATCCATCCCGGCCTCACGGAAACCGAGCGCGTGCAGGAACTCTTCGAGAGCCGCGCCGCCCGGCTGGGGCTGACCGCCGATGAGGTCCGGGCCCGGGCGATCAGGAAGCACGGCTTGCGTCGGCTCGGCACGCCGCAAGACGTCGCGAGACTGGCGGTCTTCCTCTGCTCGCCCGTGTCCAGTCACATCCAAGGCACCGCCATTGCCGTGGACGGCGGAGCCACGGAGGATCTTCACTAAATGGACACGGGGCATTCGCCGACTTCTTCGCGGTGACCGCCCGGACCGAGCCGGACGCCGGCGCGAGTGGCATCTCGCTGTTCCTAATCGACAAGGCCATGAAGGGCGGGTCGGTCGGGCGCAGCCAGCCCACGATGGGCCTGCGAGGCGGCAGTCGCGTCGAGCTGTCCTTCGACGATGTGCGGCTCGGGCGCGAGCACCTGCTCGCGGAGCATGGACGCGGGCTGCGACTCGTGCTCGGCTTGATCGGGCGCGTCCGGCTCTTCGACTGCGGGGCACGGGCGGTCGGCACGGCCACGCTGCTGCTCGAGATGATGACGCGCCACGCCCGCGAACGCTGCCAGTTCGGCGTCCCGATCGGCGAGTTCCAGCTGATCTGGTCGCAGCTGTCCGGCAGCGCGATCGACACCGCGTCCGCGAGGCCGCTATGCTTGGAGGCCGCTTGGGACATCGACCGGGGCTGCGACCTGCGCGCAAAGGTCTCGATGGTCAAGGCGTGCTTGTCGGATAGGCTCGGCCCAGTGGCGGACTGGGCCGTGCAGGTCTTCGGGGGTCTCGAGTGCTGCAAGGATCTCCCGGTCGAGCGTATTAGCCGCGACCGCCCGCTAGATCGCCGATACTTGGAATCACCGGGTCCGCAGGGTGGATCTGTCCCCCGGACGGATGAGCACAGTCGAAGCGACTAGGCCCGACGACTCGCGCCCGGCCCTCACGGTGCCAGCGGTCCTGACGCCGTCCCGCGTTGCCCTGGACGGCGCTGGGAACCTGTACATCGCCGAGTACGGCTGGCACGGAGACCCGAAAGTGGGCTCCAACGGGCGGCTCCTCACGCTCGCCGGAACGAAGAATGTACCGGGGGGACTCGGGCGGTGCGACGGTTCCGTCCCGCAGGTCCCTGCTCACCAAGCCCGAAGTCGTGGCCGTGGATCGCGGCGGCAACGTCTACGTGGCGGACACCCGCAACAGCCTGGTGCTAAGAATCGTTGACCGAGGGCGCGGCTGCGAGGTCGGACCGTTTGCGGGTCTGGGCTTCGAGCGCTTCGGCGGGGACGACGGTCCCGTGTCCGAGGCTAAGTTCGGCCATCCCAGCGGACTTTGGGTGGACCCCGCGAGACGCGCCCGGTACGTCGCCGATTCACGGAATAGCCGCGTCCGCAAGTTGGACCTGCGGAGCGGGACGGTCAGCACGGTCGCCGGGGGCAGCGGGCGAGAGCGGTTGATCGAGAGCACGGTGAGCGTTCGGACGATCAACTTGTCGCTCGGGCGCCTCCACCCCGCGGCGAAGGGCTGGCGCTATCGGACAGCGGAGCGTATCCCTTGGGCCCGGCTCCCCGGCCAATGCGAATTCGCTCGATATCGCCAGGATACTTCGGTAGCGCCTCGTAGTCTCGCGAGAATACTCGCCGAGGGTGATGCGCCGCCTGCCGGCGTCGACCCCGGGGGCCTCGCTGGGCAAGGTTCACAAGGCGCTCCGTAGCTTGAAGGGCAAGAGCAGCATCGTCGTCGGATTCACGCACGCGATCATGGAGAGGGCTGCGCCATCCCTCAGGAACCAGTTGCTAGTCTCGCGAGCGTGGTTCGCTGGCGCAGAGCGGACTTGCACGGGGCGTCCCAAGTGGATGTCCATCCAAGCCGAACCGAGCTCGTCGGCGGCACTTCGCGGTCGGCGTGGCGTCTCGACGTTGCGGATGCCCTCGGCTCCGGCGGCGCGGAGCAGCCCCTCCCGAGCTTCGGCCGAATTCGGGAACAAGTGCATCCTGCGGTCGCCCCAAGTGATGTTGATGCGCAGTGCCGGAACGCCTCCCGCGTCCTTGAGCTTCGGATCGAGTTCCACGGGGCGCGCATATTGGGCTAGGCGCTCTCGAAGGGTCGGTCTCCACGCGCCGGAGGTCCTGCGACTCGTGCGCACAGCACTCCTGGCGGGTTCCAAGCTCCGGGATGCGGGCTGTTGCGGAGGGCGATCCGAAGCTCGGCCGTTGCGTATCGGTACTCTGAACCCGCGGATCGGGACGTCTCGGCGGATCGGCCCCCTTCCTGTGTTCCTTCGCGCTCGGGACGACCGAGACCAAGCCGTATCTGTGATCGATCGCGAAGAGGCTGAAAGCGCCGGATGGACTGCGGGAGCCGTTGTCGGTGTTCGGCAGGATGCGCGTCGATTCCAAGGTGGACGCCGAGAGGAGGTTCGCCTCCGCCGGGGTCTTTCTCGGTGGGCGTCAGCCGGCAGCAGCAGGCGACCCCGCTCGCGAGGCCTGTGTTTTCTGGCGACGGTCGCATGCGAGACAGGGGCATCGGTCATGGCAGCGCGGTTCCTAGGCTGCTCGGAGCCCGCAAGCACTGTCCAGACGCTCGCGGGGCAGGAGTGCGTGACGCACCCCCTCAGGCAAGGCCCGCATCGGCGGCGGCGCGACCGACGGTGACGGGGCGTTCGACCTCGTCGATGACCCGGTACTGTATCTGCGTGCGGTACCGGCCGGTTCTCGGCGTAGCCGTCACGGCTGGCGGCCGCGGATTCGGAGGGCGGGAGCGCTGGCGGGCCAATTCGGCCCCACGCGGTGGCGCAGCCGCGCTCGCTGTATAATCCGAGGCGCTAACCTCGTGCTCGCGATCCGGTTGTTCCTGCCAGCTGCGGCCGTCTTGGTGGGTCTGGTCACGGCAGCCAAGGCGAGCGAGTCCTCCGCGGCCGTTCGCATCCTCGCCGACAAGTGCGCTTCCTGCCACGGCGCGGCAGCGATGTCCGGTCTCGACATCCGCTCGCTAGACGGTCTGCTCCGCGGCGGAGAGCGCGGGCCGAGCATCGTCCCCGGCGATGCCGCGGGCAGCCTCCTGCTGCGGGCGGTCCTGCATCGGGGAGGCCTAGCCATGCCCTTGCAAGGCGAGCCCCTGCCCGCCGAGGAGATCCGGACGCTGCGGGCGTGGGTCGATGCGGGTGCATCGTGGCCCGAATCGGCGCCCTCGCAAGGCGGCGATCCTTGGTGGTCATTCCAGCCTGTAGCGAGGCCCGAGGTGCCCGCGGAGGGCGACGGCTGGGCGCGGACGGGAGTGGACCGGTTCATCGCGCGGAAATGGTTCGAGCTGGGCCTCGAGCCCGTGGCCGCGGCCGACCGTCGCACGTGGCTGCGACGGGCGACGTTCGACCTGCACGGCCTCCCGCCCTCCCCCGAGGAGGTCGACGCGTTCCTGCGCGACGACTCCACTGACGCCTTCGAGCGGGTGGTCGACCGGCTCCTCGAATCCGAGCGCTACGGGGAGCGCTGGGGACGCTACTGGCTGGACGTGGTGCGCTACGCCGACAGCGGCGGTTTCGAAACGGACATCTATTTCCCTGACGCGTGGCGCTATCGCGACTACGTGATCAAGTCCTTCAACGACGACAAGCCGTTTGACCGGTTCGTGCGCGAGCAGGTCGCCGCGGACGAGATCTGGCCGGACGACATCGAGCTGCGTGGGTCGTACGACATCCCGGCGGAGAAGCAGCGCCACTTGGAAGCCCGCATCGGCACGGGGCTCTACACGGTTGGGACCGTCTACCACGAGGCGGCCCTGAACGGAGGCCAGCTGCGTTACGAGTGGATGGTGGATTCGGTCGACGTGACCGGCGAGGCCTTCCTCGGAATCACGATCGGATGCGCGCGCTGCCACGACCACAAGTTCGATCCGATCTCCCAGAAGGACTATCACCGACTGATGGCGTTCTTCGGGGGCAGCGAGATCCGGCGCATCACGGTCACCAGCAGGATGTCCGAGTTCGGGTATTACTCCGGGTACCCGAGGCAGCTGAAGGTCTTCGAGTTCCAGCAAGCGATCAAGGCCCTCGAGAAGAAGGCGCGAGAGCGTCTCGTCGACGAGATTGCGAGCGGCTTCGCTCGCGACATCGTGGCCGCCTACCGCAAGCCGAGAGCGAATCGCTCGGTCGCGGAGCAGGCAAGGGCTGCCGTCTTGGAGCGCGCCCTCACCGAAGCGGGCGTGCTCGAGAATCCCGGCGGCTACGCGGCGGACCTGCCCTACACGGCGGAGGAGCGCGCCCGTCGGAACGTCCTGATCGCCGAGCTGGGCGAGGCGGCCGTAGCCGCGCGGTTCGACCTGCCGACGGCCGCCGTTCTCGGCCGGGCCGAAGTGGCGTATCCCGTGCGCATGACGCACAGGGGGGACTGGCGGTCCGAGAGGGAGGTCGTCGAAGCGGGTCTGCCCGCCGCCTTGGACCCGCTTGAGCCGGATGTCGGAGGAGTCCGCCGCAAGGCTTTGGCCGACTGGCTGGCCGATCCGTCGAACCCGCTGGTGGCTAGGGTGATGGTCAACCGGATCTGGCAGGGGCACTTCGGCCGCGGCCTCGTGGGCACGCCCAACAACTTCGGGCGTCAGGGCGAGCTCCCGTCGCACCCGCAACTGCTGGACTGGCTCGCCGCGGAGTTCGTCGCTCGCGGCTGGAGCGTCAAGGCGATGCACCGGCTGGTAATGCTCTCGAGCGCGTACCGCCTAGCCTCGTCTCCCTCGGAGCCGAACTCGGCAAGGGATCCCGAGAACCGGTTTCTCTGGCGCATGAACCGCAGGCGCCTCGACGCCGAGAGCATGCGCGACGCCGTCTTGGCCGTCGCGGGAACCTTGAACACGAAGATGGGCGGCCGCCCGGTCCTGCCGCCCCTCTCGGCCGAGGAGCGCCTGGGCATGTGGGACCGGGACGACTGGCCCGAGTCGCTGGATCCGTCCGAGCACCGCCGTCGCAGCGTGTACATCTTCGCCAAGCGCCAGTTCCCGTACCCGATGTTCAAGACCTTCGACGCCCCCGACCCGGCGGTCAGCTGCGGCCGGCGGGCCGTGACCACGGTCGCCCCGCAAGCCCTGACCCTGCTCAACAGCACGTTCATGCTGCAGGCTGCGGGAGCCTTCGCCAAGCGCCTCGAAAGCGCCGGCGACAGCGCGGAGATCGTGCGAGCAGCGTGGGATCTGGCGTTCTCCAGGCCGCCGTCCGCGGAGGAAGTCGACAGCGCCGCGGATCTGCTCGCTCGGGCGGGACCCGAGGAATTCGGCCTGATGGTCTTCAACCTCAACGAATTCGTCTACATCGACTGAGGATCGCCATGTTCAGCCGACACGCTACGCGCCCCCCCTCGCGGCGCGACTTCCTCGAAGGGGCCGGCCTCGGCTTCGGCGGCTTGGCTGCCTCCTGCCTGCTCGCGGGGGACGGTCGCGCATCCGGGCGCACGAATCCGCTTGCGTCCAAGGAGGCGCCGCTCCCCGCCAAGGCTCGGAGCGTGATCTTCCTGTTCATGCACGGCGGGCCGAGCCACTTGGACACGTTCGATCCCAAGCCCCTGCTGCAGAAGTACGACGGGCAGCCGGTGCCGGAGTCGTTCCGCGCGAGGGACTTCCAATTCACGAAGATGGACCGCGTGCCGCTGCTGGGCACGCCGAGAGTCTTCTCGCGCCACGGAGAGTCGGGCATTGAAGTCTCGGACCTGTTTTCGAACGTCGCTCGTCACGCCGACGACCTGGCCGTGATCCGTTCGTGCCATCACGACGGGTTCACTCACATCACCGGCCAGAACTGGATGAACACCGGCTGGGCGCAGGTCGGGCGGCCGAGCCTCGGCTCGTGGGTCGTCTACGGCCTGGGCTCCGAGAGCGAGAATCTTCCCGCCTTCGTGGTCATGCTCGACGGGGGCATCAAGTCGGGGTCGCCGGCCTACGGCTCCGGCTTCCTGCCCGCGATGTACCAAGGCACCGTCCTGCGCAGCGAGGGGCCGCCGATCCTGAACATCCGACGGCCCGGGCCGCACGCCCCCGAACGGCAGCGCCTGCTCATGGACAAGCTGGACTGGTTCAACCGAAGGCACCTCCAGACCCGCTCGGACGATACGGAGCTGGAAGCGCGCATGACGGCCTACGAGCTGGCCTTCCGAATGCAGGCCTCCGCTCCGGAAGTCGCCGACATCTCGTCCGAGACGACCGCCACGCAAGCGCTGTACGGGCTCGACGACGCCGTTTCGCGCCCGTTCGGCAAGCAGTGCCTGCTGGCTCGTCGCATGGTCGAGCGCGGCGTCCGGTTCATCCAACTCTATTCGGGCTGCGGGAACAACGGCGCCAGCCCGGGCTGGGACGGCCACAACCAGATCGACTACAACCACGAAACGATGGCGGCCCAGGTCGACCGGCCCATCGCCGCCTTGCTGGAGGACCTCAAGGCTCGGGGGCTGCTGGACCAGACCCTCGTGATCTGGGGCGGCGACTTCGGGCGGACGCCGTTCACGGACGGAGGGGAAGGGGGCTCTAGGAACAACGCGGGCCGCGACCACAACCCCTACGGCTTCACGGTGTGGATGGCGGGCGGCGGCGTCAAGGGCGGCAGGGCGATCGGCTCGACGGACGAAATCGGGCTGAACGCGCAGGACAGCAGGGTGCATGTCCACGACCTGCACGCGACGATCCTCCGGCTGCTCGGGCTCGAGCACGAAAGCCTCACGTATCCGTTCCAAGGCCGCGAGTTCCGCTTGACCGATGTCGGCGGGCACCAAGATCTCGCGGAGGTTCTCACGAGCGCCTAGCGCGGCGCGCCGCCAGGCCGAACCTTGAGGATGTACGGGCCGTCCCGATTGCCGACTCGGCTTGATCGCTCCGTCCGAGCCGCGCGTGCCTCCGGCGGGCGCTCCCCCGCGCCCGCTGAATGATCCCATGCTCTTAGCGCAGCTTCCCAAGTTCCGCCCGACGCTCCTCGGCGTCGCCACGGCCGGTCTGCTGGCCGTCTCGATTCGCGGTGCCGCGGAGGGGCCCGCTACTGCCCGGCCCATCGGTCTGGCCGAGGTGGCGCGAATTGCCTTGGGGCGGAGTCCGGACGTGCGGCTCGCCCGGCTCGAGGTCGAGAAATCTCGCAGCGACCTCGCGCTCGCCCGTGCCGAAGGCTCGCTCCAGGCGTACGGGGGATCGGGCCTGGGCGCCACCTCCGGGATCCCGCAGAGCATTCAGGGAGCCGCGCCGTCGGCCGCGCAAGTGACTCTGCGGCAGCCGCTCCTCGACAGTCGGCGTCCTCGCTGGGCGGACGGAGCTCGCGAAATGATCCGGTCCGGGGAGTACGCAGCGACCGCGACCGCCGAGGAGTCTGCCTATCGCGCCACGACGCTGTTTCTCGACCTCGAGCTGGCGACCCGCGAAATCGAGCGCCTGCGGCTCGGCGTGGAGCGTCTCGAGCGCATCGAAGGTGTCGTGTCAACCCGGGTGGAGGAAGGCGTCGAGATTCCGCTGGCGCTCAGCCGGTCGAGACTAGACACGGAACGGGCTCGTTCCCGGCTCGCCTCGTCCGAGGCTCGCGCCTCCCTGCTGGAGTCAGACCTGAGGGTGGCCCTGGGCTTCGGCCCGGACGTCCGCCTGCGGCCGGATCCGGAGGGTGCCGACACGGCATCGGTGCTCAGGGATGCGGCAGCTCGCGCGGTGCCGCGCCGGACGGACGACCATCCCGAGGTGGCCGCCCTCGAAGCGAGAATCCTAGCGGCGCGCCATCGGGCGCGCGCCGCGCGCTCCGAACGGCTGCCCCGGCTGGACATCGTGGGGCAGTACGCCCTTCTGGCCCGCTTCAACAACTACGACGATTACTTCCGGCGCTTCCAGCGGCACAACTGGCAAGCCGGCGTCGCCTTGGAAGTCCCCCTCTTCACCGGCCGGGGCGTGGCCGAGCGGGTCGGTCGGGCAAGGCTCGACGAGCGCGGACTCCGGCTGCAGCAGGAAGCCAAGCGCGAGGCGATCGAACTGGACGGGCAGCGTTCCTACGCCGTCCTGCGGGAGGCCGAGCGCCTTCGCCGACTCGCCAGGCTGGAACTCGATTACGCGCGCGAGAATCTCGACGTCGTGCTGGCCCGATTTGAGGAGGGGCGCATCGCGCTCGACGAGCTGGAGCGAGCTCGCGAGCTCGAATCCTCCGCTTGGGGCGGGCTGTTGGAGTCGCAGTACGCTTTGGCAAGGGCGCAGCTACGAGTGGTCTATGCGGCGGGCGCGATTCAAGGGGCGTTCGCGGACTGAGAGCGCTAGCAGAAGCGGAGAACGGCGGCTCTCGAATCGGCGAAACTGGACTGCAGCGATGGGAGCCAAGCCGCCCCGGGCCAGAATCGCCGGCCAGCCCGGCCGTTGGTCCTTGACGAGGCGGATTCTCGTCGCGGTCTCGCTTGCGGCGGTCGCCGCGGCGGCAGTTTGGATCTGGCCTGCGGGCTCCTTGCCGCCGTTGCCGGAGCCGGTCTTGGACGGGTTCGCAGGCCTGGTGCAGAAACAGCTGGAATCAGCTCTCGAGGCCGCGGCGTCTGCCCCTCGGGACGCTAGGGCGGTCGGCGCCCTGGGACGGGCCCTTTACGCGTACGGGCAGTACGAGGCCGCAGGTCAGTGCTTCGAGCGTTGTCTCGGCTTGGAACCTGACGGCTTCGAGTGGGCGTACCTGCTAGGGCTCGCGCGCTCCGATCTGGGGCAATTCGACGCGGCCAGCGCCGCGTTCGCTAGGGCGGTGTCGGTCAGGCCGGACGACCTGCCGACTGCGATACGCCGGGCGGATCTGCTGGAGAGGTCCGGCGAAAGCGCCGGTTCAAGGTCGATTCTCGAAGCTGCCCTGCACAACGCCCCCCGTAGCCCTGCCGTGCGGTACCGGCTCGCTCGTCTCGACGCGGCCGAGGATCCGGCGGCCGCAGCGGAGGACCTCCGGGCTGCCCTCGCCGTGGAGCCGGACTACCGGGAAGCGCTCTACGCTCTTGCGGGCGTGTACCGCTCACTCGGCCGCCATGCCGACGCCGACCGCCAGCTGGCTCTCTACGAGCAGGCAGATCCGTCGCCGCGACGCCACTACTCAGACCCCGTTCTCGACGCTCTCGACGAGATCCGAGCGGGCAGCGTGCAGGAGGCCTTCAATGACGGACGCGCCTTCCAGCAAGGCGGCGACCTGCAGATGGCGATCACCTCGTACGCCGCAGCGCTCGAGATAGACCCGAACTACGTGCAGGCGCACGTCAACCTCGTGGCGGTTCACGGCGAGCTGGGCAACCACGAGCAGGCTGCCCTGCACTACCGCCGCTCGGTCGAACTCGATCCGTCGATCGCCGAGGCCCACTACAACTACGGCGTCTCGCGCCACTTCGCCGAGGACTTCGACGGCGCGGCCGAGGCGTTCGAGAAGGCCCTCGCCATTAACCCGCTCAACGCGGACGCTCATAGCAACTTGGGAGCGTCGCTGGACGCGATCGGGCGCCACGCCGACGCCGGGCGGCAGTACCTCAGGGCACTCGAGCACAATCCGTCGCACCCCATGGCGAATTTCCACGTCGGGAGACGCCTCGCTGAGGCGGGCAAGTATCGACAGGCCTTGCCTTATCTCGAGCGGGCAGTTGGCACCGACAGCGAGGGGACGCCGCTGCATGCGTTCGTGCTCGCGCTCGTGTATCGCGAGCTCGGGCAGTCCGACCGGTCGAGGGAATACGGTCGCCTAGCACTGTTGCATGCTCGCGAGAGAGGAGCCTCCGCCCTGGAAGCCCGGATCACCGCCGAACTCGATCCCTGACCTCAGCGAGCGCAGGCGCCCGCCGAGGGAGCGCAACCTACGAGGGGCGTTCGGGGATGTCTCGGCGTTCCGGGAGCTCGGCTTGAACGCTGAGGGTCATGCCCTCCCATCCAGTGACTCGCACAAGGCCCCCCTCGTCGATTCGCGACGGGCTCTCGGCGCGCCAGAGCTCAGCTCCGACCCTGACGAATCCGCGGGGGTCAATCTCCTCGACCGCCGTTCCAACCGAACCGATCAAGGCTTCTGGCCCGATGGGTTTCGGACTCTCGTACGCCGCCTTGAAATAGGGGTACAGCATGTGATCCTTGGCGATCCAGGCCACGGCTGTCCAAGCGACCAGGGACTCGGGCAGGCCTAGCGAGTCCGAGACCAGCCGGGCGACCAGGACCACGATCACCAAGCCAGGCGTCTGGTACAGCCAGTAGCGTACCCGCGTCGACAGCGCCCAAGAGCGGGCAACCTCGCGAAGTCTAGCCATGGCTGCGAACCTGCCGCTGAGTCCGGGCAGCGCGAAATTGATCCCGCCTCTCTCTCCGACGCACCGGATAGCCGCCAGGCTCTGCGAGGGGGCGGACAACGCCCCTCATATCGTCGCAAACGAGGATTCGGAGCGTCCGTTGGCGCAGGTCGAGCGAGGAGCGCGGATTCTGCGGCGAGCCTCGGACCGTGGAGCCAGTACCGCTCGTTCCGGCGTGGTAGCTTGATTTCCGACCATGACCTTCCGTACCTGCCTCGTCACGCTTGTCCTCGTCGCTTTGGCGGCTTGCGGTGACAGCTCGGAGTCCAAGCGTTCCGCCCTGATTGTCGACGGCCAGAGCAACCATCGGATCTGGCCGACCACGACGCAGTACCTCAAGACCTATCTCGAGGAAACCGACCTTTTCACGGTGGACGTGGCTACGACCCCGCCAGCGGGCGAGCCCCTGGATTCGTTCCGACCGGCGTTCTCGGACTACGACCTCGTGGTCTCCAACTACAATGGAGAGCCATGGCCGCAGAGGACGATGGCGGACTTCGAGGCGTTCGTTGGCAGGGGCGGCGCATTCGTCTCCGTCCACGCGGCCAACAATGCCTTCCCGGAGTGGGCGGCCTACAACGAGATGATCGGAATCGGGGGCTGGGGTGACCGGACGGAGCGGCACGGACCCTACATCCGGCTCCGTGACGGCGAATTCGTCCGGGACAGCACGCCGGGCATCGGTGGCAGCCATGGTACTCGGCACGAGTTTCCGATTGACGTCCGGGACGCGCAGCATCCGATTACGAAGGGGCTCCCCGCGAGGTGGATGCATGCGAATGACGAGCTCTACGACCGGCTGAGAGGCCCAGCGAAGAACCTGCACGTGCTGGCCACGGCGTTCTCGCGGGTCGACACGGAAGGGACCGGTGAGCACGAGCCGATCCTCATGACGATCCGCTTCGGCGAGGGCCGAATCTTCCACACCACTCTCGGTCACGCGCTGGTCTCCCAGCGCTGCAAGGGCTTTGTCGCAACCTTCCAGCGAGGTGCGGAATGGGCAGTTACGGGCCAAGTGACTCAGCCGGTGCCAGCTGATTTTCCGACTGAGACGGAAGTGCGAACGAGACCCGAGCCCGAGTAGCGTCCGGACTGCACTGCACATGCGGATGCGCCACGCGTCACTCGACTGCTAGCCATGACCGACCGAAACGTCGGTGCCAACGGATTCCGCCGCTGCGACAGAGGTATCTTGTCAGATCGCACCTGCGTGACATGGCGCTCCCGAGTATCCTCCAACGGGCATGGCGACTCCACGTGCTTGGAATCCCTGCCCTAAATTGTTCCTCCCGGTTCAATCTCACCGAAGACTGGCTCAGAACTAGGATGCGCAAACAATACATTGTGGCTATATTCGTGTTGCCAACGAAACTCTTGATGCATAGTCCGGGGCACCGATTCTAAGAGCTTGTGAGCAGGTTAGAACAACCCTCCTGTTATCGCCCGAGGCCATGGAGAATTGCAGCTGATTTGACTCTTCCAATTGCGAGAAAGTAGGAATCAATCGTAAGATTTGCTGAGATTCTAGCGTCTTCTGCAGGTCACTTTGTGTAGGAGATGAACATGGGATCGATCTTGATAAACACTGCCTCGTGGATTTGATAGCAATGATTTGTTGCGGAAATCCATGTGGAGAGACTGATCTGCGTTGTAGAGTAGTCTCACTCCAGATACATGCGCCAAGGCAATTATGTGATGATCGTCCGAAGCACAGGTGCCACGAAGACTCTCCAACTCAGTCTGAATGTCTTCATCCTTCACAATCTGCAGAAGACCTTGTTGGTTCAATACACGAAGGTATCGTCGTACCCGAGTATTCTTGCTCATTTCAACACGCAATTTCCCGCCTGAGACTACTCTGCCGCCATTGTCGATCCAGTTTCGAACTGGGACGGCATCCGAGCTCCCGTCAATCAGGGTATGGGATCTGTTCGCGTCAATGATGATGCACATGATTCTAATGGGAATTATATACCTGAGTGCCGACGACGCCATATCCGGCTAGAAGTGCTCTGCTCCTCGCTGCCGAAGTCGGCAAGGAAGACGCCTAGGCTGAGACCCTTCTGGAACTGGACTCCGTTCTTCGGCACGGAGGGTGTTGAGAGCTTTGGATAGCAATCCCTGTTCGGTTCCATGCTACCCTACCGGCACTGGCGATGTCAAGGATCCGGCCGACATTTTTCGCAATATCCGACTCAGAGGCTCAAGAGTGTCTAGAAAGATGCTCGTCGGAGCGAACAAGTGCCGAATCGGAGGGCAGGTGGAGCCGGGCGGGCCCTGCAGATGCCGGCCAGTCGCAAGGACGCGGCCTTGGCCCCACGGAGTGGCCCGCCCAGGCCCCCAGCCCGTGGGCCCACGGCTGGGCAATCAAGCCAGATCCTCGGAGGGGATGAGGTTCGTAGGGAATTAAGTTAAGTTATGGATTGATAATTTGCCAAATAGGTTGCCTCGGCACTCAGATATATAATTCCCATTCTAACTGTCAATGCCTAGTACGACATACTCCTCGTGCAGGAATAAGTTCCGGCAGGAAGTTGGGGCTTTTGTTAGATTTCCCATGTCATCCATCTTGATTTGATAGATTCTTGCTCCGTCGTCTCCGTGCTCAAAATAGAGCAATGAAAAAGCCGATGGATCAAGCTTACGCCTTCTGCTTTCAATCCGCAATCGGTCAATTATTTGATCACTGTGTGTCTCGACGACATAATTCTGATCAGATCCGTCAGTCTGATCAACCAAGAAACTAATGAATGCCGCCTGAGCTCGTGGATGCAAATGGTATTCCACTTATTCCGACGGAGAATTCTAGTACATGTCCGGACGTGTTGGCCTGAATAGTGGCAATATCATGATAAGATCCCAGGACAAATGGCTGGCGATTGAAGTCAATGGAATCTGGTCTAAGTAAGTCCGAGAGCATAGAAATGGCAGCAAGGAACGGAGATTTTCCCGTGCTGTTCTCGCCAACTAGAAGAGTGATCCGTCCGAGGTGTCCAACCTGCTCTTCAGCAAAACAGCGAATCCCTTGGATATGAACGTCAACTTCTGACGGAGGGGCTTGCACGCTTCGAACTGATCGAAGGCTAGGCAGTTCACGGCGCGGAGTCATGCTGTGCCGTCTCTAGATGCATCATTCTGAATCGAGTGCGAGGGACGCTTCGACTGCAGGAGATTCGTGCCCTGATTCCCATGGTACATGAATCGTGTAGCCAGAGCAAGGCTCTTGCGTAGACACCGTATCACGCCCTGGATGGTGACGGCTGTGACGAGGGACTCGGCGGTCACGAACGGGACGCGCAGTGGAGGGAGCTGTCCTCGGTGGTCGCACCGAGGGTCGTCGCCCGGTCGCGTTCCCTCGTTGAGTGTGACGGGCTCCTCGGAATCAGGGCCGGGGCCCTTCGGTCGCTGCGAGGATCGTGACGGCGAGGCTACGGCGGTACGCAGTCGCGGCAGCTTGACTTCGCCAGTCCGGTGGTCGAGGAGGCTCCCGACCTTGGTTGGCAATACAAGCTCGGGTGGCACCGTCTAGGCTCCACGCGCTGAATCGGGTCCATCCGCTGGCGATGTTCCGGGATCTCGGCGAGACGGTTGGAGTCCTCGGTCCCAGTCGGCTAGAGTGGAAGCGTGCGAGTCGCGATTCTAGCGCTGCTACCTGCCCTCGGCTGCTGGTCCAGTCCGATCACAACGGAAGAGCAGCAGGCTCTCGAACGGCAGTTCGAGGAATCGATGGCCGGTGCCGTGCTCGTGGGACACTTCACCTTGTTCCCTGTAAATGATGGCGACGGAGGCGGCGATGCCCCGGGCCTCCGGCTGCGTTCCGAGCGCTACGAGATTGACAGGGTGGTCAAGCGCGCCGGTGACCTTTGGACGTTTCATGCGCGGATCCGGTTCGGGGAGACCGATGTGACCGTGCCAGTTCCGGTGCAGCTGACATGGGCCGGGGACACCCCGGTTGTGGGCGTTACGGATCTGGGCATTCCCGGCATGGGGACCTATACCGCACGAGTCGCTTTCTATCGCGATTCGTACGCCGGGATGTGGTGGGGCGGGAAGCATGGCGGCAACTTGTTCGGAATTGTCGAGCGTCCATCCGACCGCTAATCTTAGCGACTGCACCGCGGACCGTGCAGGACGACGCCCTTGGAGCGTGCTTGCGCCGGATTCGAAGTCCCCGGCATGCAGCCCAGCGGTTGTATGGCCGCGCCCGGCCCAATCAACGCCACGGCGATGGCTCGCTGTGGCGATCTTCTTGCCGCGCGCGAGGTTGGTCTACGCGATTCCAAGCCGGTCCCGGCTCGATACGCCCCTCAACTAGTCGCTTCGCCGAGGAGGGCTACGACGAGCGCCATGCCAAAAAGAGCGACCAGCAGGCCCAACACTGCCCACGGAAGCAAGAGCACTACAAGGGCCTTGCCGGTGGAGATTCGAGCCACTTGCCGGATTGCGACAACTTGCAGGACGAATACATATACGGGGCTAACGAACCACCCGACCATAGGGATGACATTGAAGGCCGTAGGTGGCACGGTGTATAGCATCGCTCGCAACCAAGCCGAGTAGGGCGGCAAGCTGTCGGCGAAGAGCATCGAAAGCAGGCGAACCACTAGGGTGTGGACCAGTACGCCGATGAAGGCGCTCACGACGATGAGCGGTATGAGAAGCACGCCGAAGACCGGTATGACAAAGGCCGTCAGCAGAGAGCCGACCACGGTCGCAAGCGCAAAGACTCCGACGGCCTGCCACGTAGCGCTCGTGTCCGCCGCGACCGCTTCAAAGATCGCTGGCTCAAGCTTCAGCACGGCGACAATGCGGTCCCACATCGAATCGCCCCGCCCCTCCCGGCGAATGTCTCGGCGCACGCTTTCCCGGTACCTCCGCTCCTCGTCGGCGCGAACTTCGTCGGCCCGGATTCTCTCCCTCTGGGTATCGCTGAGACCGTCGCCCCCGGAGGTAGCGCCCGCCCGGCCGTCTTCCTGACCGTTCATTCAAATGGGTCCTTCCTTGAAGCTGCGCGAATCGCCCGCGCGATGCGAACGGGCGCACTATTCTGCCAGACCTGTGTTCACAATGCAAACCTCTGGCAGCTCCGCGAATCGAATCTGGCCTCCTCCAGACCGCCAGCGGGCGGACACGCTCCGACGCGACCGCTGCCGCGACGCTCGGCTATTCTACGGGACATGACTCGACGGGACCTGCTTTCCGCGACGCTCGGCGCGACCGCCGCCCTGCCGGTTGTTGCACAGGCGAAACGCCCCAACATCCTGTTCGCGATCGCAGACGACTGGGGGTGGCCCCATGCAGGAGCCTACGGTTGTACCTGGGTCGAGACGCCCGCGTTCGACCGACTCGCCGCGGAAGGGGTTCTCCTCGCCAACTGCTTCACCTCCAATCCCAAGTGCTCGCCCTGCCGAGCGAGCATCCTCACCGGGCGGAACACGTGGCAGCTCGAAGAGGCCGTCAACCACTTCGGGGTGTTTCCAGCCAATTGGGAGGTCTTTCCCGACCTGCTCGAGAAGGCCGGGTACCGGGTCGGGTACACGGGCAAGGGCTGGGGACCCGGCGACTACAAGGCCGGCGGATTCGCCCGCAACCCGGCCGGCCCGGAATACGCCAGGCACACCCTGGAGCCGCCTTTCCGCAGCATGTCCAACAAGGACTATGCCGGGAACTTCGAGGACTTTCTCGAAGGCCGCGAGCCGGGCCAGCCGTTCTGCTTCTGGTTCGGTACCCACGAGCCCCACAGGGCCTTCCAGGACGGGGCGGGGGCGATCAGCGGGAAGCGCCACCAGGACGTCGACCTGCCTGCCTTCTACCCTGACGACGTGACGATCCGTCGCGACTTGGCGGACTACGCCGTCGAGTCGGAATGGTTCGACACCCATCTGGGCCGCATTCTCGCCAAGCTAGAGGAGATCGGCGAACTCGACAGCACGCTGGTCATCGCGACCTCCGACCACGGCATGCCGTTCCCCCGGGTCAAGGGGCAGATATACGAGTACGGATTCCACCTGCCGCTGGCGGTTCGCTGGGGCGGCGGCCGCGAAGGGCGCACCGTCGAGGACTTCATCAACGTCAGGGACTTCGCTCCGACCATCCTGGAAGTCGCGGGCGTGGAAGTTCCCGACTCCATGACGGGCAGCAGCTTCGCCGGCATTCTCGACTCGGACGAGGGGGGCTGGATCGATCCGGACCGCAACCGAATGCTAGTGGGCAAGGAGCGTCACGACCTCGGGCGCCCGAACGACTGGGGCTACCCGGTCCGGGCGATCCGGACGCCCGAGTATCTCTACGTGCGGAACTACGAGCCCGACCGATGGCCCGCGGGCAATCCGGAGACCGGCTACCGCAACTGCGATGGCAGCCCGACAAAGAGCCGGCTGGTCGGACGTTTCGACGACAACTACCGCCTGTCGTTCGGCAAGCGCCCTGCTGAGGAACTCTATCGTGTGGACCGCGACAGGGACTGCGTCCATGACTTGGCCGATGACCCGGCCCTCGCGACGGTCAAGAAGGATCTCCGGGCCGAGCTCCAGGCGCGCCTCGAGGCCGACGGGGACCCGCGGGCGCTGGGAGAGGCGGGGGTGTTCGACACCTACAAGTACACGGGCTCCCGAGGCCACTCCTATTCGACATGGCTCGAATACAGCTCTCCGTAGATTCCCGGCGGCACGGCCGCGCGCTGCGCTGCGGATCGATGCGGTCCCGACGGGGAAGCCCCGCCGCCGCGCGCCCGCAGCCCGGGCCGTGCGGTCACGGTTCTCCGCCCGCGAGGGGGAGCGCGCCATCGTGCCTCCGGCGGGACCGCCCTCGAGCGCGCGCAGGGACTCGGCCCGCGGCGTGAATCCGCCCGCTCGACCCGCTCGCGTCACGCGATAGGCGACACCCCCGCGCTTCTCGACCGTCTTCGGGGGCGGAGCCGTTCGATATACTGATGCCCTAGGGTCGTCGCCCCATAGTGCGCGACCGCCTCGCGAGGGTATTCCGGGCAAGGGTCCCGGCCGCCCGATCCGTCGATTTCGGGACAAGGTGCAATGAAGGTATACGCTGGCGCGGACGTGAGAAACGTCGGCATCGTCGGTCACGGCGATTGCGGCAAAACGACACTGGCGTCGGCCATGCTCTACACGGCCGGCGCGACGACTCGGCTTACGCGGGTCGACGACGGCAACGCGGTCACGGATTACGACGAGGAGGAGGTCTCGCGCAAGGTCTCGATTTCCACGGCAGTCGCGGTCGCCGAATGGGGCGGGGCGAAGGTCAACCTCCTCGACACCCCGGGCTACAACATCTTCATCAATGACGCCAAGGCCGCCCTGATCGCCGCCGACACGGCCCTAGTGGTTGTCGATGCCGTCAACGGCATCGAGGTCCAGACGGAGAAGTGCTGGGCGTTCGCCACCGAGTACGGCCTGCCGAAGATCCTCTTCGTTAACAAGATGCACAAGGAGCGAGCGTCGGTCTCCGCCGTCGCGGAGCAGGCCCGGGAAGTGTTCGGCGTGACCGCCGTCCCGGTGCAGCTGCCCCTCGGTCGAGAGAAGGGCTATCGCGGCGTGATCGACCTCGTTTCCGGCACGGCCTACGAGTACGACCTCGACGGCAACGGCCGGGGCAGGGAGGTGCCGGTGCCCGGTGACATGGACGACGAGGTCGAGGAGGCCCGTACGGGCCTGATCGAGGCCGTCGCCGAGACGGACGAGGACTTGATGAACGAGTACTTCGAGGAGGGCACGCTGGAGGGCGACAAGCTCCTCGACGGTCTGAGGAGAGCCGTTTCGGGAGGCGAGGTCATTCCCCTGCTGTGCGGGTCCGCCTTGCACAACATGGCCATCGACCGGCTGCTTGACTTCCTCGTCGAGGCTTCCCCGTCCGCCGAGGACCGAGGCGAGCTGCCCGCGGAGTCCGGACCGGTAGAGATCAGCGACAGCGGGCCGCTCGCGCTGTACGTCTGGAAGACGAGCTCCGACCCCTTCTCCGGTCGGGTGACCTACTTCCGGGTCGCTGCCGGCGTCCTCCGCACGGATGCCGTCGTGCATAACCACCGCTCCGGCAACAGCGAGAAGTTCGCTCGCGTCAGCGTGGCGCAGGGCAAGACGCTCAGCCCCGTCGCCGCGATTCGCGCCGGCGACATCGGAGGCGTGGCGAAGCTGAAGGACACCGCGACCGGCGACAGTCTCGGACTCGAGGAACGGCCGTTCGAGTTCCCCCGCGCCAGCTTGGCGGCGCCTTCCATCTCCTACGCGATCCAGCCGCGGACGCGCCAGGACGAGGACCGCCTCAGCGGGGCGGTTACGCGGGTCCTTGAGGAGGATCCGTCGCTCCGCTTCTACCGGGACCCGGAGACGCAAGAGTTCCTGCTCGCGGGCAGCGGCCAGCAGCACATCGATGTCGTTTGCAGCAAGCTCCGGAGGCGCTACAGCGTCAACGTGGACCTGCGCCCGCCGAAAGTTCCCTACCGGGAGACCATCCGCGGCACGGCGGACGTGCACGGTCGGCACAAGAAGCAGACCGGCGGGCACGGCCAGTTCGGCGACTGCCGCATCCGGGTGGCTCCCTTGGAGCGCGGCCTCGAGTTCGAGTTCGTCGACGAGATCTTCGGCGGCGCGATTCCCAAGACCTACATTCCCGCGGTTGAGAAGGGCATTCGCGAATCGGCGCAGAGGGGCTATCTCGCCGGATATCCCGTGGTCGACTTCAAGGTGACCCTCTACGACGGGTCGTACCACGACGTGGACTCGTCCGAGCTGGCCTTCAAGCTCGCGGGCAGCAAGGCCTTCAAGCTGGCGATGGCCGGTGCCCGGCCCGCCCTGCTGGAGCCGGTCATGAAGGTCGAGATCGTCGCGCCGATGGAATTCGCCGGCGACCTCATGGGAGACCTGAACGGCCGCCGGGGCCGCATCCAAGGCATGGACTCGAGAGGGACGACCCAAGTCATCCGCGCCGACGTCCCCATGGCGGAGATGCTGGCCTACGCGAACGACCTCACCTCGATGACGCAGGGCCGCGGGTCGTTCTCTATGGAGTCGGGCTACTACGACTTCGTGCCCGCCCAGATCGCCGAGAAGGTCATCGAGGCCGCGAAGCGCGAGCGTACCGGCAAGGACGACGACGAGTAGCGCCTAGGCCGCTGCCACGAGCCGCGCGAGGCTTCTCGCGCAGATCGAAGTCCCGAGGTACTTGTCGCCTCCAGGCCCGCCCCAGTGCGTCTCCAGGCTCACCGAGCCGCTGTAGCCGGCTTGGGCTAGGGCCTCCAGCTGCGCGGACCAGCCCACCTCGCCTTCGCCGATGTTGCACCATCGCAGCGCCCCCGATTGCGGGTCGAACGTCAAGTCCTTCGCGTGGACGTGGCAGATCCTCTCGACCGGGATGTGGGCGAACCCGTCGGGGAACGCCCGCTCGCCGCAGGCCCGGGCGTTGCCGGGATCCCAGACGATGCCGAAGGCCGAGGGATCCAGCCGCCTAGCCGCGACGGACACCTCCCTGCCCGTGGCGAGATGGCAGGCGGGCTCGTTCTCGAGCCCGAGCGTGACGCCCGCGCGTCGCGCGACCTCGCCGCCGCCCTGCAGGATCTCCAGGATTCGCTCGAGATTCCGCTCGGGCTCGACCGTGCGCCAGAAGCTGAACACGCGCACGAAGGGCGCCTCGAGTCGCGCGGCTATCTCCAAGGCGCGCTCGAGCAGGCCGGGCTGCTCGTCGAACGCGTACGACGCTTGGAACGCGTCGTGCTGGAAGCGCTCGTCGATGTCGCCGCCGTCTGGCAGGACGCACTTGTAGACAGGCGAGGCCACGCACACGATCCGCCGACCGTGGCGGTCGGCGGTCTCCTTCACGCGGCGGACCTCGTCGTCCGCCATAGCCAGCACGTTCTTGCCCCAGGCGGTGCGGATCTCGAGTTCCGGGACTCCGAGCTCGACCGCGGTGGCGCAGACCCGCTCGAGGTCTTGCGAGAACTCGTCCGTGATGACGGCGACGGGGAACTCGGCCACGAGCTTCTATCCTACTCCGAGCCCGGCGCGGGAGCCGGCGCTCACAGGAGGTGGTAGATCCCGCCGTCCCCGGTTCGCTCGAAGGCCGCGACGCGGCGCTCTTGCCGGAAGGCTGCGGAGAACTGCGAGCGCACGCGCTCTTGGATTGCCGTCGCGCGCGTTTGCGGCACGTCCGCGATCCGCTTCGGAACCTCGATCCGGACCGCGCCGCGATGCAGGAGCGGCCGCTCCCCGGCGAGTCGCCGGACCACGACGGGGTCGCGCAGGTGCCACGCCGCCATCAGGCGGTCCGTGGGCAGAGCGCCGTGCAGCTCGCTTGAGGTGATGCCGTAGAAATCGGGCAGGTACGCCTCCACGGCCGTGCCCAGCTTCTCGATGTTGAAGTACGCGTTGCGCGCCTGCAGCGGGTCGAAGGTCCATTCGATCAGGCCTAGGCCGGCGGCCAGCGCCTCCTCGCGCTGCCGCAGCTTCAGCCGGTAGCCGATGCCCAGGTCCTGGCAGGCCGGGTCGACGCCCGCCATGTGGCTGTGCCAGTACGGCCGGCGGTCGGGCTTGATCGCGGCGAACGCCAGGGCGTAGCCGACCAGGCTGCCGTCCAGGTAGGCGCCGAGGCACGAGCCGCCGATGCGGGCGAACACGGCGAACAGCCGCGGCGCGACGGTGTCAACCTCGTCGAAGCCCCAGATCTGCTGCTGCAGGCGCAGCGTCGCTTGGAATTCCCTCAGCGACCCGAGCGCCCGGATCTCGATCCTCCCTAGTCCTTCTTGGCGCGCTGCCATGACGATTCCAGCTCGTCCCGGGTGCAGTCGGCGAACCCGCGGCCCGTTTTCGCGAGGTCTCTCTCCATCGCTCCCACGCGCTTGCGGAACTTGGCGTTGGCCCGCTTCAGCGCGAGCTCCGGGTCCACCCCGGCGAAGCGGGCGACGTTGACCGCCATGAACAGCAGGTCGCCCACTTCGTCCTCGATCCGGTCCGGGTCGCCGCCGCGCTGCGCCTCGCAGGCCTCGCGGAACTCCTCGTCGAGCTTCCGGCCCAGCTGCTCGAACGATTGCCAGTCGAATCCCGCCTTGGCGGCGGCCTTGCCGACCTGGCGGGCCTCGAGCATGGCGGGCTGGTTCCGTGCCACGCCGTCCAGCAGGCCCCGGCCCGGCTGGGAGGCCTTCTCTTCGGCCTTGATCTCCTCCCAGCGCTTGGTGACGGCCTCGGGCGTGCCGAGCGATTCCGACTCGAACACGTGCGGGTGGCGCCGCACCAGCTTGGCGTTGATGCCTCGGAGCACCTGCTCGACATCGAACAGGCCTTCCGAGCTCGCGATCTCCGCTTGGAAGACGATCTGCAGCTGCAGGTCGCCGAGCTCCTCGGCCAAGCCCTCCCAGTCGCCGCGGTCGATTGCGTCGAGGACCTCGTAGGTCTCCTCGACCACGTAGGCTCGGAGGCTGGCCAGCGTCTGCTCGCGGTCCCACGGGCACCCGCCGGGAGCGCGCAGAGTGCGCATGATCCCCAGCAGCTTCGAGAATTCCTGAGCAGCCCCGTTCATCGGAGGAGATTTCATCGTACCCGCCGGGCCGCGACCTGGCCGGGCGACCGCCCGCGACGCGCCGCGGTGTGCCACAATCCGGCCATGACGAGCTATTCCCGAGCGCTTTGCGGCGCGATCCTCTGCACGGTCTCGCTCGCCTCGTGCGCCGAGGAGGGGCCGCAGGCGCCGCCCAACATCCTGTTCATCGCCATCGACGACCTCAACGACTGGGTGGGGCCGCTGGAGGGCCATCCCCAAGTCAGCACGCCGCACATGGACCGTCTCGCCGCGAGGGGCACGACGTTCTACAACGCCCACACCCAAGCTCCGCTCTGCAACCCGGCCCGGACGAGCCTGCTGACCGGCCGTCGGCCCTCGAGTACCGGTATCTACGGCTTGGCGCCGTGGTTCCGGGAGGTCGAGACCCTGAAGGATATCGAGACGCTTCCGCAGTACTTGGCGCGGCAGGGCTACGCCACGTACTCGACAGGCAAGATCTACCACGGGCGCTACGGTCGCGACGAGGGCGACAGCGAGTTCCAGGTGCTCGGCCCCCGGGCGGGCGTCGGCGCGCGCCCGGACGAGCCTCTGGTGCATTCCCCGTCGGGGCATGCCCTGATGGACTGGGGCACGTTTCCGCACGAGGACGAGGACAAGGGCGACTGGGCGGTGGCCTCGTGGGCCGTCGAGCAGCTGCAAGGGTCTCTCAAGGGCCCGCAGGAGCGGCCGTTCTTCCTGGCTGCCGGGTTCTTCCTGCCGCACGTGCCGTGCTACGTGACGCAGAAGTGGTACGACATGTACCCCAAGGACTCGGTCGCGCTGCCGGCCGTCCGGCGCGACGACCGCGAGGACACGCCGCGCTTCAGCTGGTACCTGCACTGGAAGCTGCCCGAGCCGCGGCTGAAGTTCCTCGAGGAAGCCGGCGAGTGGCGCAACCTCGTCGCGTCGTATCTCGGCTCGATCTCCTTCGTCGACAGCCAGGTCGGGCGCCTGATCGACGCGCTCGACGCGAGCGGCCACGCCGAGGACACCGTGGTGGTGCTGTGGTCCGACCACGGCTGGCATCTCGGCGAGAAGCTCATCACCGGTAAGAACACGCTGTGGGACCGCTCGGCCCGCGTGCCCCTGATCTTCGCGGGCCCCGGCGTGTCGGCAGGGGCCCGGGTCACGAGCCCGGCCGAGCTGCTGGACATCTACCCGACGCTGATCGATCTCGCGGGCCTGCCCGCGCAGGAGGGCCTCGAGGGGCACAGCCTCCTGCCGCAGCTGCGGAACGCCGCCGCGCCCCGCGAATGGCCCGCCATCACCACGCACAACGCGGGCAACCACGGCGTCCGCTCCGAGAGATGGCGCTACATCGTCTATGCGGACGGCAGCGAGGAGCTCTACGACATGCAGAGCGACCCGCAGGAATTCGACAACCTCGCCGGCGATCCACGATACGCCGAAGTTGTCGCCGAGCACAGGCGCTTCCTGCCCGTCGGGGACCTGCCGCCGGCGCCCGGCAGCCGAGCGCGGGTCCTGACCTACGAGGGCGGCCGCGTGACCTGGGAGGGCGAGGACGTCGGGGCCGACGACCCGGTCCCGGAGCTGTAGGCAAGAATGAGAGGAGTTGCCTGAATCCGTACTCGGCGTCATCCCCGCCCGCTTCGGCTCGCGCCGCTTTGAAGGCAAGCCCCTCGCCCTGCTGGGCGGGAAGCCCTTGGTTCAGCACGTCTACGAGCGGGCCGCGGGCTGCGCCCTGCTCGAGCGCGTGGTCGTGGCCACCGACGATCGCCGCATTCGCGAGGCCGTGGAGGCCTTCGGCGGCAGCTGCGCGATGACTTCGCCAGACCATCTCTCCGGCACGGACCGCGTGGCCGAGGTGGCCGCCGGGGACTCGGCGGGCGTCGTGGTGAACGTGCAGGGGGACGAGCCCTTCGTCAGCCCCGGCATCCTGGAGCAAGTCGTGCGGCCGCTGCTGCGGCCGGGATCCGCCCCGATGGCGACGCTCGCCAAGCCGATCGACGATCCCGAGGTCCTCGCCGATCCCAACGTCGTCAAGGTGGTCACGCGCCGCTCCGGCGACGCGCTGTACTTCTCGCGCAGCCCGATCCCCTACCCCGGGCGCTCCGCAGCGCACGAAGCGTGGGAGCACATCGGCATCTACGCGTACCGGCGGGAGTTCCTGCTGGCATTCAGCCGCTTGGAGCCGACCGAGCTGGAAGGCGTCGAGGGGCTGGAGCAGCTGCGCGCCCTGGAGCACGGCTACCGGATCGCCGTCGTCCCCACCGCCGACCATGTGGGCGTGAGCGTCGACACGCCCGAGGATCTCGAGCGCGCGCGGCGCCTGCTCGAGCGCGACGGGGTGCCTGAGCGGGCCGCCGCGGGGCGGTTTGTGGCAGGCAGGCAGCGTTTCATACAATGAAGGGGCAGTAGTCGCGCGGCGCCGGCTTGGATGGCGCACGCATTTTTTCGGGGGTAGTAATGCCGGAAGACCAGGCCGCGGGACCGGCCCGCGCTTCGCTGATAGACCGCATCAAGGCGAGCGTCCAGTCGGAGAGCTCGGACGAGGCGCGTCGCATCCGCTCGCGTCGCCGCATGATCGGCCTGCTGACGGGCGGGTTCCTGACAGCGAACTTCCTGATGTTCCTGCGCTTTTTCTTCCCGCGGACGATCTTCGAGCCGCGCACGCAGTTCCGCATCGGGCTGCCCGCGGATTTCCCGATCGGCATCGACACGCGCTTCCAGAAGAGCAAGCGCATCTGGGTGGTGCGCACGACGGATCGCCTGTTCGTGATCTACGCCAGCTGCACCCATCTCGGCTGCACGCCGGACTGGAAGCTCAGCGAGTCGAAGTTCAAGTGCCCCTGCCACGGCAGCGGCTACGACCCCGAGGGGCGGAACTACGAAGGGCCCGCGCCGCGACCGCTGGACCGCGCCTCCGTCGTGCTGGACCCGCAGGGGCGCATCGTGGTCGACACGAGCGTGCTGTTCCGCGAGGAGAAGGGCCAGCCCACCCAGTTCAACAACGACGGCAGCTACATCCAGGTGTGATGCGGGGAGGAATCTAGAGCATGGCTGACACCAAACAGGCCGACGCCCAGCCGAAGCGGGCCGGCGGGTCCTCCAACGGCAGCGGCAACGGCGCGCGCAACCTGCTGGGCGTGAAGGTCGACCCGGACGCGATCAAGCAGAAGGCGCTCATGGATCTGAAAGCGGTCCGCGAGCCCACCAAGACCGAGGTCTACAAGTCGATTTTCCGCGTCAAGCACGACGAGACCGCCCGCAGCCGCACCTTGGGCGTGCTGAGCAACGTCTTCCTGCACCTGCATCCCGCGAAGGTGAACCGCGACGCGGTGCGCTACAGCTTCACCTGGGGCATGGGCGGCATCAGCTTCTACCTCTTCTGGGTGCTTACCTGGACCGGCGTCCTGCTCATGTTCTACTACCACCCGACCAAGGTGCAGGCGTTCCGCGACATCCTGTACTTAGAGCACGACGTCCCGTTCGGCAAGCTGTTGCGCAACATGCACCGCTGGGCCGCGCACGCGATGGTCCTGACCGTGCAGCTGCACATGTTCCGCGTGTTCCTGACCGGTTCGTACAAGAAGCCGCGCCAGTTCAACTGGTCGGTCGGGGTGATCCTGCTGGTGCTCACCCTGCTGCTGTCGTTCACGGGCTACCTCCTGCCGGACGACCAGCTCGGCTTCTGGGCGGTCACCGTCGGCACCAACATGGCCCGGGCCACCCCGATGCTCGGTCACGAAGGCCCGTTCGGGCCGCAGATCGGCATGACGCCCTTCAACGACGTGCGATTCGCGCTGCTGGGCGGGTCGATCGTGGACGCCAACGCCCTGCTAAGGGCCTATATCTGGCACTGCATCGCGATTCCCGGCTTCGCGGCGACCTTCATGATCGTGCATTTCTGGCGCGTCCGGAAGGACGGCGGCATCTCCGGCCCCAACCGCATGACCTTGGAGCGGGAGATCAAGCCGCTGCGCAGGTAGGCCCGGCCCGCAGGCACAGGAACCGGAACCATGGATTGGCATCAGCTCTGGACCATCATTTCGCTGCCGGACAACATCCCCATCGTGGGGATGATCTTCATAGTGCCGTTCTTCGCTTGGTACGGGCTGCGGCAGGCCTTCGCCAACGACCGCCTGATCGAGCGGCTGGAGGGCGACAAGGACCTGGCGAAGACGCACCACCGCAAGACGGAGCCCTTCCAGAAGGGCTGGGCCCGCGAGGTCAGCGTCTGGCCGTACCTGCTGCGCATGGAGTTCCTCGCGACGATCATCGTCACGGTGATCCTTATGGTCTGGTCGATCTCGCTGGACGCCCCGCTCGAGGAGCCCGCCAACCCCTCCCTGACCATGAACCCGTCCAAGGCGCCGTGGTACTTCCTCGGCCTGCAGGAGATGCTGGTCTACTTCGACCCGTGGATCGCGGGAGTGGTGATGCCGACGCTGATCATTATCGGCCTGATCGTCATCCCCTACATCGACGAGAACCCGCTCGGCAACGGCTACTACACCTACCGCCAGCGCCGATTCGCGATCTGGACGTTCATCTTCGGGTTCATCATCCTGTGGTGCTCGATGATCGTCATCGGCACCCTGATTCGCGGCCCGGGCTGGATGTGGTTCTGGCCCGGCATGACCTGGGACCACAATCGCCTCATCTTCGAGATCAACCGCGACCTGCACGAGATAGTCGGGATCACGTCGCAGCCCTGGATCGGCATCTTCGGCGGCTTGGTCGTGGGCGGCTTCTTCGCGATCGCGGGCTACGCCTGCCACCGGCTCGTGACGGCGACCGAGTTCTCGCGCAAGATTCTCGGCCGCATGTCGCTGCTGCAGTACGTAATCCTGCAGTCGCTGCTGATCGTAATGCTCGCGCTGCCGGTCAAGATCGCGGCGCGCCTCCTGTTCCGCATCAAGTACGTGTGGGTCACGCCTTGGTTCAACGTCTAGCCGCGGCGCGCGCAGCCAGGGACTAGGGAATTACATGCCAGAAGACAACCAAGTCCAGCCGGATCCGATTACCACCAAGTCCTACAGCGTCCACCTGCTGGTGTCGATGCTGCTGCTGATGGGGTCCCTCGTGTGGGCGGTCTACGACGAGGTCGAGTTGATGCGCCCGTACAAGGAGTACCAAGCGCGCTTCCGCGCCTACTACACGGGCTTCCTGATGAAGGCCCGCCCGGAGCAGGCCGCCAAGGAGGAGGCGATCCGCCAGTCGCCCGAGTACCAGGCCGTGAGCGCGGAGCTGGAGGCCGCCGAGGCGGCCGTCCGCGAGCGCATCGCGACGATCGACACCGAGGTCGGCCGCGGCGTCATCCCGCGCATGACCGCGGCGCGGAACGCGTTCCAGGTCCTGCGGAGCGAGATCGACGCCCTGCGCTACCGGGTCGAGGTGTCGCACGACGAGAGCGAAAAGGACAGCATTCGCGAGGACATCGCCGAAATCCGCGAGCGCATTGTCGAGGTGGAGCTGCCGCTGGCGGACGGCTCCGGAGATACCGAGGAGCTGGAGCTGAAATTCGAGCAGCTCGAGGCGGAGTTTCTCGGACTCCAGGGGGCCCGCGCGAGCCTGCAGGCCGAGCGCTTGGCAGCGCTGGAGGAGGCCAACGCGGTGCGGTCCGAGCGCGACTCCCTGATGGCCGACCGGCTGGTCGGGCTGGGCGCGACGCAGATCGACGGCCTCATCTCCAACATGCGCGAGTTCCAAACGGGCATCAAGCAGATACACCTGATGGACATCGACCTGGTCGACCGCTGCGAGTCGTGCCACCTGGGTATCCGCGAGCCGATGGAGATCGGGCCGACCGACCTCATCTACCCGGTTTTCCGGAGCCATCCGCGGCCCGACCTGCTCTCGATCCACGACCCCGAGGCCTTCGGCTGTTCCTCCTGCCACAACGGCAACGGACGGGCCACCCGCAGCGTGACCAAGGGGCACGGGCGCCACAAGTTCTGGCTGTGGCCCATGTACTTCCCCGAGAACGTGGAGGCGGGCTGCCACCAGTGCCACGCCAGGGAGATCGTTACGCCCGGCGGCGAGACGCTCAACCAGGGCCGCGAGCTGTACATGAACAAGGGCTGCTGGGGCTGCCACCGCTTCGAGGGCTTCGATGCCGAGTCCGAGGAGCTGACGGCCGTGCGCCAGGAGATGCGCAATCTCGTGGCGACGCGCGACGCCAACGCCAAGGAGGTCCGCATCAGCGAGAGCCGCGGGGACACGGCGGCGGACGCCGGCGCGGCCCGGGCGCTCTACGCCCGGGCGGAGGAGCTGCGCCTGGCGAACACCCGGATCGACGCGGAAGTCCACAACTTGCGGGTCGAGCAGGCGAATCTCGCCCGCGAGGTGAAGAAGTTCGGGCCGAGCCTGAAGGAAGTCAGGCTCAAGGACGTCAAGGAATGGATCCCGGAGTGGATCAAGAACCCGCACGAGTTCCGGCCCGGGTCCAAGATGCCCGTGTTCCGCCTGCTGGACGAGGAAGTCCGCCAGATCTCGGCCTACCTGTGGCAGAACGCGCTGGACGGCCAGCTCGTCCAGCACCGTCGCGGCGACGCCGACGCCGGCAAGGAGCTGTTCGAGACGCGCGGCTGCATGGGCTGCCACTCGATCGGAGAGGGCGCCGACCGCGTGGGCGGCGCGTTCGCCGCGAACCTGAGCCGCGTCGGCGCGAAGATGAACTACGACTACATGGTCCGCTGGATCCACGACCCCTCCGAGGTCACGCCGGATCCGGACGTGCCCGACGAGCTGCGCCCTCGGCCGATCATGCCGAGCCTGCGCCTGACGCTCGAGGAGTCCCGCGACATCGCCACCTACCTTAGCCAGCACGGCGCGGGCGCCGAGTATCCCGCCGCCGAATACATGGACGATCCGCAGCTTGCCGCCGCGGGGCTGGACGCGATCAAGCACTACGGCTGCGCCGGCTGCCACGAGATCTCGGGCCTCGAGGAGGAGGGACGGATCGGCACCGACCTGACCGTCGAAGGCAGCAAGCCCCTCGAGCGCCTCGACTTCGCGCTGAAGACCCACGAGGCGGAGCGGGAGGGCTGGTACAGCCACAAGGGGTTCTTCGAGCACAAGCTGGAGAACCCGGCCGTCTTCGATGACGGCAAGGAGCGCGAGCACCTGGAGCGGCTGCGAATGCCGAACTTCAACCTGGACCCGTCGGAGATCAACGCCCTGACCACGTTCCTGCTGGGCGCGGTCGAGACGACCTTCCCGGAGCACTACCGCTACGAGCCCGAAGACCAGCGGGCCGACGCGCAGGCGGGCTGGTGGATTCTCGTGCGCCACAACTGCACCGGCTGCCACCAGATCCGGCCGGGCAACGAGTCGTCCTTCATGTCGATCCCGCGCTACACCGACGACCCGGACTGGGCCGAGCAGCTGCCCCCGCAGCTCTACGCGCAGGGCGCTCGCGTGCAGCCCTCCTGGCTAGCGGAGTTCCTGCGCAACCCGGCGCTGAGCGAGACCGACACCAACCGCAACGGCGTTCGCAGCTACCTCCACGCAAGGATGCCGACGTTCTACTTCTCGGACCGCCAGATAGCCAAGGTGAGCAAGTTCTTCATGGCGCGGGACTCGCAGCCGGTGCCGTACATGCCGGAGGAAATGGCCCCCCTGACGGAAGCCGAGCGGGCGATCGGCCGCCAGCTCTTCACCAGCGACGCGGCGCCGTGCCTGAAGTGCCACATGACAGGCGTCCCCTCGCAGGACGCGGACGCGACCGCGCCCAACTTCCTGATCGCCGCCGAGCGCCTCAAGCCCAACTGGACGTATCGCTGGCTGCTCGAGCCGGCCTCGATCGCGCCGGGCACGGCGATGCCGTCGGATCTGTTCCGGAGGGACCGCGACAGGTGGGTCTTCGAGGGCGACCTTCCCGCGGCCGCCCGCAACTATTCCGGCGACCACGCCGACCTGCTGACCCGCTACATGTTCCAGATGGACAGCACGGAGCTGCGCCGTCTGCAAGCCCTACAATGAGGGAAGCGACGCTCTTTAGGAGGTGCCAAGCGTGTTCAATCGTAGATTCCTAGCCCTGCTGCTGGTCTCGGCGCTCGCTGCCGCGGTGGTCGCGGTTTCGTGCGGCGGCGACGACTACTTCGACCAGTACGACGCCAGGTCCAGCGGCGGCTCGACCGAGAGCGCCGCTCCCGCGGCGGGCGTCATGACCACCGTCGATTCGGCCACCGCGGCCCAGGTGTCGGGCACGGTGTCCTTCTCGGGCGAGGCGCCTCGGTTCCCGCCGGTCAACATGAGCGCCGAGCCGGACTGCATGGAACTCCACGGCGGGCGCGTCCCGTCGGATCGCGTGCTCTTGGCGGACGGGAAGCTACAGGACGCACTCGTGTGGGTGTCGAAGGGCTTGGAAGGCAAGCGCTTCCCGGTTCGCACGGACGTGGTGAGCCTCGACCAGAAGGGCTGCATCTACAAGCCCCACGTGGTGGCGGTGCAGGCCGGCCAGTCGCTGAGCATCACCAACTCCGATCCCACCACGCACAACGTGCATCCGCTGCCGCGCGAGAACCGGGAGTGGAACAAGTCGCAGACATCCGGCGCTCCGGCGATTGCCTACAAGTTCCCGCGGCCGGAGCTGAAGATCGCCGTCAAGTGCAACATTCATCCGTGGATGCAAGCGTACATCCACGTGATGGAGCACCCGTACTTCGCGGTCACGGATTCCGGCGGCGGGTTCGAAATCGGGAACCTGCCTCCGGGGACCTACACCTTGCAAGCCACGCACGAGCGGATCGGCGAGCAGGAGATCGAGTTCACGGTCGGGGCTGGCGAGAGCAAGCAGGTCGACTTCGCATTCACGGGCTAGGTCGGCTCGGCCCTCGGGCCCCGCCGGACCGCAACGGGCATGGACGCCAATTCGCGGACGAGCGCCGGGTCCCGCCTGCCGGGGATGTCCGCGGCACTGCCGGCCTACAACGAGCTGGCGAAGCCGTCGATCGTCTGGCTCATCCTGATGTCGACGGTCATGGGCTGCTACTTGGCGGTCCAGGGCCCCCTGCTGACCGAGCAGTTCGTGCATGCCATCGTCGCGACCGGGCTGCTCGCGGCCGGGACAGGCGCTCTGAACCAGTGGTGGGAGCGCGACGCGGACAGTCGCATGCGCCGGACCGCCGGCCGCCCGCTGCCGTCCGGGCGGGTGCGGCCTCGCGCGGCCCTGCTCTACGCAGGCGGGCTCACGGCGGCCGGGCTCATTCACCTGCTGGCGCTGGTCAACCCCCTGAGCTTCGCCTTGGGGGTCTTCACGGTCGTCAGCTACAACTTCGTCTACACGCCGCTCAAGACGAGGACTTGGCTGTCGACCGCGCTGGGGGCCTTTCCGGGGGCGGTGCCCCCGCTGCTGGGCTGGGCGGCGATCCGGGGCGCTCTGGACCTGGAGGGCTGGGTCCTGTACGGCATCCTCTTCCTGTGGCAGTTCCCGCATTTCTACGCCATAGCGTGGATGTACCGCGAAGACTACGGTCGCGCCGGAATCTGCATGCTCCCGGTGATCGAGCCGACCGGCGAGTCGACGTACCGGCAGATCGTCGGGGCGGGGACGGCGCTGGTGCCGCTGTCCATGCTGCCCGCGTGGCTGGGCATGGTCGCTTGGTGGTACGCCATCCCCGCGTTCCTGCTGGGAGCGGGCTACCTTGCCTACGGCCTCCGGCTGGTGCGGACGGGCGCCCCCAAGAGCGCGAAGGAGCTGTTGCGGGCATCCGTCCTGTACCTGCCGCTGCTGTATCTTTTCCTGATCGTGGCCAAGCCGTAGCCACGGTCCCCAAGCCGGTCGGCGGCTCACGCAGACATTCGGGTCCGTTCCCGAGGGCCCGCCCGTCGCGGCGCGCGGCTAGTTCGCTTCGTCTCCCGTGGCGGTGTCCTCCATGGCCTCCGCAGGCTGTTCCAAGGCGGCCTTGGCGCCGTCCTGGATGAGACTGCCCTCTGACGGCCCCTGGAAGAACATGAAGCCCTCCCGGTCGCGCCATGAGAGCGGTCCGGCGAGGATCTTGCCCGCCTTGAGCGTTTCGACTTTGATCTTCTCAATCAGTGCCATGTACCGCGGATCGTCGCGGGCCCAGCCGGTGAAACTGCCGATGTCGCCGCTGGCAGCGAAAACGACATCGACCCCGTCGATCGCCGCGACCTCGTCGACGATATCCACTCCCGCGGGTGACTCTATCATCACGACGACCATGATGTTGTCGTTCGCCAGCTCGCGATAGTCCGGGCCCCAGAGCCTTCCGTACTGGCCTCCGCCGCGGCTGCGCTTGCCTCGCGGCGGGAACTTGGCGTACGTCACGCCGTCCTCGGCCTCTTGGACGCTGTCCACCATGGGCACGACAATCCCCAAGGCCCCGATGTCGGTAGCCTTCTGGATATCGCCCTCCGTCGGTGTGGGGACGCGGATGAACGGTATCGCAGGCGCGCCCCGGCAGGCCCAGATCATCTTCGCCGCCTGGTCATAGGTGAGCGGGCTGTGCTGCATCTCGATCCAGAGGAAGTCGAAGCCGGAGTTGGCCATCGCGCAGTAGATGTTGGGGTCGGAGGTGTTGACCGTGCCGCCGACCACCTGCTTGCCTTCGGCGAGCTTCTGCTTGACCGTGTTGAAGATTCGTTCGTCCGCGGCGCCGACGGAAGCCGGAGCGAGGAATCCCAGCAAGACGAGTGCTGCCGTCAGGATGCATGCAGGTTTCACAGTCCCTCCAATTGACGCGGATCGGGCCGCATCGTCGCAACAGTATACACCGACTTCTCCGGGCTTCCGCTGGTCCGCGGATCGGGCCTACCCGGCCGCAGCCTCTGGCCGTGGCTGACCGCGCGGCGGAAGCCGCCGGAGCCCCGACGGGGTGGTTGGCCCGCCCCGGTAGTCGCGCTGGTCTAGGGGGACGGAGGGCCTGGTACCGGCATCGACGACTGCATCCAGAAGACTGCCGCTGCAGCGGGCGTGCCGCTGACGTACCTGACGACCGATAGCGAATTCCTGCGTCGCGCGCGCCTTGACCTGACGGGCCGCATTCCGAGCTAGCCCGAGGTCGAGGCGTTCCTAGCTGACCCGGCTGAAGACAAGCGCGCCCACTTGGAGGACTCCCTCCTGCAGACCCCCGACTGGACCGACCGATGGGCCATGTTCTTCGGCGGCCTGTTCCACAACACGGTCAATGAACCCGACTCCCTCGGGCGCGGCGGCTCTGCAGTTCCGCGCCAACGATGGAAGACGTCGCCAGCCTGTCGGCTGGGCTGCGTGCGCCCAGCGCAGCCCACGTCCGGTCAGGTAGGGACTGGATGGCGCGAAGCGGCACTCAGAGCGAAGATACTTCCGCGAATCGTGCTTCCCCTGCCAATCGGCGTTCGCCCTGCAAGGAATAGCCAGGTGGCAGGGGATCGCGCAGGAATCACTTCGCAAGGTTCGGTCTTGTGAGCTTGGGTCGATCGGCCTCGACCGCGTCACATGCCCCATACCTCGACGGCCTTGCCGCGGACCTCCTTCCGCTGCCGGAACAACTTGTCCTCCCAAGGCCGGTCGCTGCGATCAAATACCAGCAGGTGACCCTCCCGGGCACCACAGCGGCCCATGTAGTGCGCGGTCTGGTCACACCCCTCGCGGATGGTCCGCTCCAATCCACCGTGCAGGATCTTGCACTCGATCACGATGCGGTCGGTCTGCCCGCCCACCGGCTACAGAACCAGCAAGTCGGTGCGCCCGCGACCTAGGCCGTACTCCCGCTCGATGCGGCCTCCGCCGTTGACCACGCGCTGCAGGAACGCCTGCAGCAACAGCTGCGGTCCCGCCTCGCGGTAGCGGAAGCGCTGCAGCCAGTGCTCGGAGTGCTCCCGGAAGAAGACCTGAAAGGCCGACAGCAGCTTGGCCACCTCCAAGCCGCCACCAGCGTCCACGGAGAAGGTGGCTCGCTCCCCCAAGCTCTCTTGTACGTGGTAGTTGAGCTCGCGTGGCACGACCTCGGCGTAGACCGGGTTGGCGATGCGGGGAGTCGCGCGCGACAGTAGGCCGAGGTCACGGACGTAGTCTAGGTCTCGCGTCGAGAATCCCTGTTCCGCGGCACCGCTCAGGATCGGCTCGACTACGCGCTGGACGCGCTCCTCTCGCAGCTTGTCAGCGAGCTGGTCGAGGTGCGTCACCCGGTTTAGGATGGGCCTCTCCTGTGCGTCGAGGATGTCTCCCTCGGTGACCGGGCGGCCGCGGTCGCGCCCACTCTCGCTTTCGAAACAGGCCTCGTGGCAGAGCGCGTTGACCAGCCAGGGCTGTCCCAGTGTTTGTCTCCAAACGCGTCTCAGCGCTTCCGGGCGGTAATTGCTGGCCGGTCTCTGCTGTGTGCTGCGCCAGCAGCGCCTCGACGTCGCCCCGCGTGAAATCGCCGAGTCGCAGCGACTTGGCGCTGATATTGAAGGCGCTGCCGCCCGCGATATTCTCCCCGGTCGACGCCGAGTGAATGCGGTAGTCGTGCAGGTCGCGCACGCCACACAGCACGATGCTCTGCGGAAAGCTCCGCGGCCGCATGTCGTAGCCCGAGCGCAGCTGCCGCAGCACCGAAATCAGAGTGTTGCCCACCAGCGCATCGATCTCGTCGATCAGCAGCACCAGCGGACGCGGGTCGGCCCGTGCCCAGAGCCGCAAGGACCGGGCTAGGGCGTTGCCCGGTGGCCAGCGATCCAAGTCGCCATGGAAAAGCTTCTCCAAGAAATTGTCGTCGAGTACTTCTTGGGCGCGATCGCTCAGTGCTTGGAGAATCGTGAGAAGTCCTTCCGCGACGTTCTCGCGCATCGCCTGGCCGCCTTCGACGTTCACGTAGACGCAGCGGTAGTCGCCTTCCGAGCCACTGTTGAGCAGGTCCTGCAGGGCCAGCAGTGCCGAAGTCTTGCCCGTCTGCCGGGGTGCATGCAGGACGAAGTACTTCCACTCGCGGATCAACCACAGCACGTTGTCGAGGTCGAGCCGTCCGAGGGGCGGGATGCTGTAATGTTTCTGCGATATGTTCGGGCCCGATGTATTCAACGAGCGCGCGATTCTATCGTGGCAGGTTCAGCCAGCTCGTATGGTGCCGGTGCGACGGAGTTGGCGCTGTCGGAGCGGCTCTCGCTGCCCATCCTTCGTCGCCGCGCCGTTCGACGGCTGCTTGCGACGTGCTGGCAGCCGAGGTCTGATGGCCCCGACGAGTTCCAGAGGGCGGCCTACCAAGCGAGCGATGGGCTAGAGGCCCGCCTGCCGGAGATATTCGTCTCCGTGGTCCTGGAGTGCAGGGAGCTGCACCGGCAGAAGGCTGCAACGGACACCGCTCCTTCACCTCGCCAAGAATCCCCAGTCTTCAGATCGAAACTTGATCTTGGTCGACTTGGCCGGTACCGTTGGCGTTCTGGTCGCAACGTGGCTCCTACTCACGACGAGTCGTCGCGACGTTCTAGACGTCGGTCGCTAGATTGCCTCGAAGCACTTGCGGGATGCCGTGCAAGTGTCCTCGTCGACGATGTCTCCGTCGGGCCCCAAGGGCTTCTGGGTCTGGTCGCACCAGTAGATTCTCGTATTGGAGAGCTGCACCGTGGGATCGTCGTCGGCGTCGATGTACATTCCCTTCCAGCGGAGATCCAAGCAGCGATGCGTCAGTACCTTCAGGCCAGCGCCTCGGTTCCGGGACATGACTTGCCTCGCGATCACAGTCTGGCGCGATCGCCGGGATGCAGGAGTCCCGGCGATCGCGCTGTCTCTTGACGGCTAGGCCGCCATGGCAACCGCGCGCTTGACCGCGACGGTCGCCAGCTGCACCTTCGCCTGGTTCTGGCTAAGCGGGGTCGCAGCGGAAACGGCAGCCTTGCCTGCCGCCTCGCCGGTCCCCTCGGTCGCCGCCTTGCCCTTGAGCGCCGTCTCGGCCTCCGAAGACCGCCACGGGATCGGCGCGACGTGACCTAGGACCACCCGTGCGTCGGAAACCTTGCCACCGCGCACGCGGAGCGCCACCGAGGCCGTCGCCAGCGGCCAGTCGAGCAACTGCCTCTGTCGCACCTCGTAGGTCGCCGTGCGCATGCCGGACAGGCCTGGCACGCTGATCTCCGTCACGATCTCGTTCCCCGCAAGCGTGGTCTCCCGCTCCGCTTCCGAGGACGGGATGCGGTACAGATTCTCGACTGGGATCTCGCGCTCGCCGTCCGGTCCCGCCACCGTGACTCTCGCGCCGAGCGAGACTAGTGCCGGGGCGAAGCTCGAGGCGCTGACGAAGTACGCCGGGCCCTTGTTGCCGAGAATGGCGTGGTAGCGGTTCTCGCCTTTCGGAACGAGCGGCTGCCCCTCGTGCATGGCCAGCAGGCCGTGCCCGTTGCGGAAGTACCAGCAGCGCGGCCGCTGCAGCAGGTCGCCCACGACCGTGCCCATCGCCCGGACCTGCGGGGCGCTGATGCCTTGCGCCGCCTGGACGAGCGACTTGTACGGCGCTGCGGCCTTGGAATCCAGGAGCTCTTCGACCGTCGCCATGGCGCCGATCCGCAGCCCGCCGCCCTTCTTCGAGATGCCCCGCAGGGCGCTGATGTTGCGCAGGCTGACCACGCGCGTCGGCGTCTCGACGCGTTGCTTCAGGAGGCTGACTAGGTCGGTGCCGCCGGCGAGCACGGCCGTGGTCCCGGGTTCCGGGCTAAGCGCCTGCGCGGCGACCAGCGCGTCCGTGGGAGCGAAGTACTGGAAGTTCTGCATGGTTCGTGACCTCCCTTATGCGTTCGCGAGCGCCGCCAGCACTCGATCCGGCGTCAGCGGCAGGGTCGGGACCCGCACGCCTATGGCGTTTGCCACGGCGTTCGAGATCGCGGCGCCGGGCGAGATGGCCGGCGGCTCGCCGATTCCGATCACGCCGCGGTCGTCGTACTTGTTCTGGACCATGTGGACTTCCAGCTCGCCGATGTCGGCCGCCCCGGCCAGCTTGTAGAACTCCATGTCGGGGTTGAGCATCGTGCCGGTCGCTTGGTCGTAGACCGTCTCTTCGTACAGCGCCCAGCCCACGCCTTGGATCAGGGACCCGTACACCTGGCTCTCGCACTGCTCCAGGCAGACGACCAGTCCCACGTCCTGCACGGCGGCGACCTTGTTGATCGTGACCACGCCGGTCTCGACGTCGACGGAAACGTCAGCCATCTGCACGCCGCCTACTCCGGAGTCGTTGAGCTTGCCGCCGTTGCGATCCGGCTGCTTGCCCTGCCCCGTGATGGTCCGGTTGCCGAGCTTCTTGCAGGCGTCTGTCCAGCTCAGGGACTTGGACGAGTCGGACTTGGAGAAGACCTTGCCCTCCTTGGCCACGAGGTCCGCGGCCTCGACGCCTAGCGACTCCGCGACGACGCCCTTGAGGTCCTCGAGCGCGTTCACCGTGGCGCGACGCGTGGAGGCCGACGTGCCGCCGACGGTCGTGGACCCGCCCGACGCGCCCGAGATCGGGAGCCTCGAGCTGCCGATGTTGACCTTGATGTCGGGGATTTGCAGGCCGAGCGTCTCGGCGGCCACTACCGCCAGCGTCGTGTAGGTTCCGACGCCCAGGTCCTGGCTGGCCAGGTTCACGGAGACTCCGCCGTCCGGCTGGATGCGCACCTCGCAGGTCGAGTCGTGCGGACGGCCGCCCCATGTGTGGAGCGACAGGCCGAGGCCGCGCTTGACCGGACCGGGTCCGGAGTCGCCGCGCTTGTGCCAGTTGTCCTTCCAGCCGATCATCTCGGCGCACTTGTCGATCTCGTAGCGGTAGACCTCGGGCCTAGCGGTCAGGTCGGCGTTCTTCTTGAAGAACTCCACCGGATCCATGTCCAGCTTGGCCGCCAGATCCTCCATCGGGCACATCGTGAGCACGGCCGCCTGCGGATGGTTCGGCGCGCGCCAGGCGCGCGCCGGGCCGATGTTGGTCGAGACGTTGAGGTGCCGCGCCTTCTGCGCCAGCCGGTCCTCGTTGTTGTAGACGTACGGAACCGGCGGGCTGCCGCGCCCGGCGACGCCGCCGGTGGACCAGGTCTCCGACTCGTAGGCGACCAGCGTGCCGTCCTTCTTCGCGCCGACCTTGATGTTGCCGAAGTCCGAAGGCCGCGAGCCGGCCACCATCAGCTCCTCGTCGCGGTCCAGCATCAGCTTGACGGGCCTGCCGGTCTGCTTGGAGAGCTTGGCGCAGGCGATGCCCCAGGTGTCGATGTTGAACTTCGACCCGAAGCCGCCACCCATGTACGGCGTGATCACGTGGATCTTCTCCGCATCGATCGTGCCGATCGACTCGTCTCTCGACAGGCCTTTCGCGAGGTCGGCCGGAATGCGGGCCACCGCCTGGGTGGAGGCGTACACGGTGATCTCGTCGTCTGTCCAATGCACGACCTGGCCGTGCGGCTCGAGGCAGCAGTGCGTGATCATGGGCAGGCCGTAGTAGCCTTCCACCACGGCGTCCGCGCTCTTCCACGCCGCGTCGAGGTCCGGCCCTTTCGTGTCGTCCTTGGCGGGCGCGACACGGTTGGCCTCGCCGGCCTTCTTGACGTCCTCGTCCTTGACCCAGTGGGGCAGCTTCTCGAAATGGACGCTGACGGCGGCCTCCGCGTCGCGAGCGTGTTCCTCGGTGTCGGCGCAGATCGCGAGAATCTCGGTTCCGACCCACTGGACCTCGTCGCCCACGTTGAGGATATTGACGTGGCCCTTGTAGCCCGGCACCTTCTCCGCCGCGGACGTGTCGATCCCGATGATCCGCCCGTGCGAGGTGCCGGAAGTCACCAAGAGCGCGTACAGCATGCCGTCCAGGTTGCGGTCGTAGGAGTACTTCGCCACGCCGCGCGCCTTGTCCGGCCCGTCGACGCGGATGTGCCGCTTGCCGATCAGGCTGCGGTCCGCGGACGCCGGCCAGTCGTAAATCGTCGCCATCACGCCCTCCCTCCGGCCGCGGCGTACACGGCCTTGCGGACTCCGACGTAGGTCCCGCAGCGGCAGATGTTGCCGCACAGTCCGCTCTCGATTTCCGCCATCGACGCTCGAGGGTTGCGATCCACGATCGCCTTCCCGGCCATCACGAGGCCCGGCGTGCAGAAGCCGCACTGCTGGGCGTCGTACTTGACGAATTGGGTCTGCACCGGATGCATCGCGTCGTCGCTCGAGATGCCCTCGACGGTCTCGATCCTGCGTCCCTGGGCCTCGATGGCCAGCATCGTGCAGGAATAGACCGGGCTGCCGTCCACGATGACCGTGCAGGCGCCGCAGGTCGCTCGATCGCAGACCTTCTTCGCGCCGGTGTGGTCGAGCATGTTGCGCAGCGCGTCGACCAAGGTGACGCGCGGCTCCACGCTCAGCTTGTGGCTGGTGCCGTTGATGTTCAGAGTGATAGGGACCGCGGCCGGGCCGACCACTTCGTGCTGGTCGGCGCGTGCCGATTCCGCCGCCCCGAGCGCGCCGACTGCGCCGGCTCCGATCCCGACGCCTTCAATGAACGTGCGACGGGAGAAGCCCTTGCGCGGAGCGCGCTGGGACCCGCCGTGGGGGTTTTCAGGACTCACCTAGCGTTCTCCTTTCAAGAGTGTTTGATCGGAAATGTAGTCCGCTCCCGCGACGGGATGGACCCTTGGTGCATTGAACTATAGCAGAACGGGCCGTCGCCCGTAGGCGCGGCGGCCTTTTCTTGCCCGTCGCCGCGCTAGCGGACCTCGCGCACGGAAAGCACGCGGGTGCCCGGGGACAAGCCGTCCAGCCGGGCGTCGCCCGAGACCAGCCGCCCGAAGTTCACGTAGCGGCCATCGGCGAGGGGCAGCGCGGTGAGACAGAGGAAGAAGCCGCCGCCGGAGGCGTCGCCCTGCCGCAGCAGGCCGAGGCTGCCGCGCAGGAAAGGCGCCGGATTCAGTTCCGAGCGGAGAGGACCCAGGGGGATTCCGGCCACGGCGTATCCGTTCGGGCGCACGGCGGAGACGACCGAGCCGTCCAGCGCGCCGGCGTTGGCCAGCTCGCGGAAGTGCTCTGCGGTCAGCGGCGCCCGTTCGTAATCCAGTTCGATCTCGAAATCACCGTCCGAGGTGCTCATCCGCAGCCGCGCGCCCATGGTTTTCGCGACTCGCTGGTAGTCGCCCGAGGCCAGCAGCGGCGTGTCGGGCGCCGGGATCCGCTGCGAGCCGAGGTCGGGCTCCCCGGGGGGCAGGGCGTCGGCCTGCGGCGAGCCTTCCAGGGCCGCCAGCGCGACGTCGGCCTCGAACCGCACCTTGGGATCGCGGTGAGCGAGGCTCGCCCGGACGGCCTCCAGCAGTCCCTCGCCCGCTACGGCCCCGGCGGCGGCGCGCAGCGCGGCCGCCCGTACAAAGGCATTGTCGTCGGTGATCAGCGGAAGCAGGCGCTGCCGGACGGCCGGCTCCCGCACTAGGCCTAGGCTGTCCACCGCCAGGGACGCCGCCCAGCGGCTGTCCTGGTCGTCCGAATCGAGGTATTCCGCGACGAATGCCGTCTGGCCCTGCGCGTCCAGGCGCATCAGCGCGGTCATCGTGACCGCGACGGGCGCGGCGCTGCGGGTGAGTTCCGCGGTGGTCGCGACCCGGCCCGCCTTGCCGAGAGCCTCCACCGCGCGCGTCGCGACGAGGCGCGCGTCGTCGTCCAGCAGGCCGAGCAGGGCTGCCACGGCGCCGTCGGGCGGAGCGCCGCCGCCCAGGCGCGAGTCCAGCACGTTGCCGGCGGCGAACGCGGCGGCCGCCCGCACCGAGGGAGCGGCATCCCGCATGCCTGGCAGCAACGCCTCGAGCGATCGCCGGCCCTCGATCCTGGACAGCGCGAGGTAGGCTCGCGCCCTTGTTTCGGCGACTGGGTTCCGCAGCTGCTCGCCCAGCCATTCGTCCGCCAGGCCGAGATCCTCGCGCTGCAGGAAGTCCCCTTCGATCCGATGCACCGGGCGCGTCAGCACCAGCCCGCCCGCCGCGGCCGCGAGCAGCAGCATGCAGGCGGCTAGGATGCGGCCTGCCGTGCGGGTCATGCCCCCCGGCGGGTGCGAGGCGTTGCGGCCCTCCGATTCGGCTTCGAGCCAGCTGGTCATCGGCTGAGCCTCGCGACGGGCGCTGACGGCCGTCGCAACTCCTGGACCGCTGCGCGGCGAGCCCTGGCGGCGGGCGGGCGCGGCCAGGCTGCCGCCCCCAGTATAGGTCGCTCGTCGGGCGCCGATCGCGTTGCTATTCTGGCCCGGTATGCCGGGCAACGCCGCTGCGCTGGCCGCCGTCAGGAAGGAGCTGGAGAAGTACTCCCATCCGCTGCTCGCCTTCGACGTGCGCGAGACCCCGGCCGGCCGCGTCGAGCTGGTGATCGACCTGAAGCGTAAGCCCGCGGGGATCCACACCTACTACTTGGAGATCCATCCGCGCGACCTGTCGCACGTCCAGTTCCGCTGGATCCTCCAGCGCATGATCTTCGAGGGCCTGCACGACTACTTCGTCGAGATGTTCGAGTACACGCCCCAGAGCCTCGACAACCCGGCCGCGCCCTACGCGCTCGAGCGCTGAGAGGCGGCGGTGGACCTCGCCGGGATCATCGCGGACGAGATACGCTCCCGCGGCCCCCTGCCGTTCCGCCGCTTCATGGAACTCGCCCTCTACCATCCTTCCCTTGGGTACTACCGCGGCGGACGCGACCCGTTCGGCAGGTCAGGCGACTTCTACACCAACGCCCAGATGCAGCCGGTGTTCGGCCGTCTGATCGCGCAGCGCCTCGATTCGTGGCGGCGCGAAATCGGCCTTGCTGGCCGGTTCCAGGTGCTGGAGCTCGGGCCCGGGCGCGGCGAGACCGGCAGCGAGGTCCGGCGCTGCATGCCGGACCTCGAGTGGATCGCCGTGGACGCGGGCCAGCCCTGGCCCGAGCGGCCCGTGAGGGGGGCGGTCTTCTGCAACGAGTTCTTCGACGCGCTGCCCGTCGACGTGGTCGAGCGGCGCGACGGCGGCTGGACCGAGCGAAGGGTCGGCTTCTCCGGCGGGCGCTTCGTTTGGGCTGCTCCCGTGCCCTGCGGGGAACGCCCCGGAATTCCGCGGATCGCGGACGGGCGCCGCATCGAGACCTGCGATTCCCAGGTACGGGCGGTGGAACGGATCTGCGCGGCGCTCGCGCGAGGCTGGATCCTCGCGATTGACTACGGGTACACCCGCGACGAAGTGGAGCGCGGCGGGAGATTTCCCGACGGCTCCCTGATGGCCTACTCCCGGCATCGCGCCGATGCCGACGTGCTGGCTGAGCCGGGACGCCGCGACATCACCGCGCACGTGAACTTCACGGCCTTGATGGAAGCCGGGCGAGCGGCCGGCCTCGAGGTGGCTCCGCTGCGCACGCAGCAGGCCTTCCTGCTCGAGACCGGGGAGGCCGACGGCTTGGAGTACGCCCTGGCCGCCGCGAGCGAGGCGGAGCGGGTCCGCCGGCGCATGCAGCTCAAGTCGCTGCTGTTCGGTCTCGGGGAGACGTTCCGTGTCTTGGTGATGCGCAAGCCGTGACACAATACGAGCGATAGGTGCATGCCGCCGACCGAGCCGCAGTCGCCGCTGGAGGGTCTCCGCAACCGCCGGTTCTCCTTCTACCCGGCGATCCGGGGCATTGAGCACAACGAGTGGACCCTGCTGGAATGCACTTGGTCCGAAGCCCGCATCCGCAACAGCGAGTCCGGCCAGGAGTTCTGGATACCCCGAATCCACCTGGGCGGCCTGAGCAGCACCGGTTCGCCGGTCGTCATTCTCGGCTTGAGGCGCGAGCTCGAGTTCAAGGCCGGCGGCGTGTATCCGTACCGCAGGGTCGTCACGGAGATGCCGTCCACCCCGGCGGCGCGGCACCCCCGGGAGACGGCGGCCGCCCCGCCCCCGAAGCAGCGGCTGCTCAGCGGCTCGGACGCGCGCGTGGTGCGCATGCTCGGCATCGCCCTCGCGGCGGGCCTGCTCGTGTCCGTGCTCGGGTTCGTGGCCGTCGTGGGCGGCCTGCACAACCCGTTCGAGGCGCTCTTCAAGCCGGACACGGACACGTCGGACCAGCGCTATCTGGGCCTAGCCGCGAGCGACAGCTACTTCAGCGTGGTGGGGAGGCTCGAGCGGCCCGAGACGGAGGAGTGGATCAGCGGCCGGGAGGACGAGCTCCAGTTCCAAGCGCTGAGGTACCCCTCCCGCGGGTACATCGTCGTCATGATGGGCGGCTCCCGCGCCGACATGCGGTACCTCGGCACGCTCCACGATCGCAGCCGGCTCGTCCTCGACTCGGCGCGTCTCGCGCGGGGCGGGGACACGGCCTCGATGATGAGGAACCTGCCCGACTTCTAGGGCCCGGAGCGCGGAGGCGGGTCACCGCAGCCGGTCGAGCGCGTCGAGCAGCCGGTCGACCTCGCCGGCCGTGTTGTAATGCGCGAGGCCGATCCGGACCAGCCCCCCGGAGTCCTCCAGTCCCAGGTCTTGGGTGACGTTGAGGGCGTAGAAGTTTCCGTCCCAGACGAAGATTCCTTGCTCGCCAAGCCGTTCGGCGACTTGCCGCGGATGCATGCCGCCCAGCCGGATGGCCGCCGTGGGCGCCCGTCGCCACAGCTGGCTCCGGTCCCGGATCCCGAAGAACTCGAGGCCCGGAATGTCCAGCAGTCCGCGGATCAGGCGGGCTGCCAGCGCGCGCTCGTAATCGCGCACGGCCCGCATCGCCGCGACCAAGCAGGCCCGCCGGTCGCCGCCCGGCGCGCCGCAGCGCCGGCCGAGATCCGCCAGATACCCGATCGCGGCCGAGGTCCCCGCCATGCACTCGTGGTTCTGCGTGCCTGTCTCCAGCCTGCCCGGCAGGCGGCTGTCGGCCGGGCGGACCCTGTAGGCCCGCAGCCGCTCGAGATGCTCGCGCTTGCCGAAGAGCAGCCCTTGGTGCGGGCCGAAGAACTTGTAGGCCGAGCATGTCAGGAAGTCGCAGTCCAGCGCCCGCACGTCGATCGGGCCGTGGGGAGCGTAGTGAACCGCGTCCACGAACACGCGCGCGCCCGTCGCGCGGGCGTCTTGGACGATTCCGGTGACGTCGTTGATCGTGCCGACCGCATTGGAGGCGTAGCCGACCGCCACGAGCTTGGTCCGGGCAGACAGCTTGGATCTCAGGTCCTCGCGGTCGAGGGTGCAGTCCTCGCTGAGGAAGCGGGCCTCGCGGACGCGGATGCCGCGATCCTCCAAGCTCTTCCAGGGCGCGTAGTTCGCGTCGTGGTCGAGTCTCGTGACGAGGATCTCGTCGCCGGCCGCGAGCTCTTCGGCAAGCGCGCGGCTGAGCCAGAAGGCCAATGTGGTCATGTTGGGACCGAACACCACCTCCGCGGCGTCGCAGCCCAGCAGGTCGGCCGCGGCCGCATGCGCGTCCTCCACCACGAGGTCGCTCTCGCGGCTGGTGCGGAAGGCGCCGTGGATGTTGGCGTTGGAGCCGGCGAGGTAGCCCGCGACCGCGTCGATCACCCGCTGCGGCACTTGCGTGCCGCCCGGCCCGTCGAAGAAGATTTCGGGCGCCCGGCCCGCGTCCCGATGCAGGGCCGGAAACTGGGACCGCGCCCAGGCCGTGTCCAAACCAAGAGGCATCTTCCGGCCGCTCGGCGCGGCGCCCGGCGGCCTGCGGCCACCATTCGGATAGTGTAAGGCTTGGGCCCCGGCGCCCTCCCGCCATGACCGTCTCGGTGGTCGTACCCCAGCTCGACCGGGCCGACTTGCTGGCGGCGCTCTTGCGCTCGGTGGCCGCGCAGCGGCTGCCCCCCGGGGCCGACACCGAGGTGATCGTGGTGGACAACGGGTCCCGCGACGCGTCAGTGGACGTGGCCCGTGCGAGCGGGGCGCTGGCCGTGACCCTGGGCTCGAACCGGGGCGTGGGCTTCGCCCTGAATCGAGGCATCGAGCGGGCCAGCGGCGAATGGGTCGCGCTGCTGAACAACGACGTCGAGCTCTCCGAGGGCTGGCTGGCGGCCCTGCTCGCGGGAGCGCGCGCCGCGGGTGCGTGGTTCGCCACGGGCAGGGTGCTCGACGCGACCCGACGCGACCGGCTGGACGGGGCCGGCGACGCGGTGTGCCGGGGCGGTGCGGCCTGGCGCCTGGGTCACGGCAAGCCGGACGGCCCTGCGTTCGGCCGGCCGGCCGCGACGTTCTTCCCGTCCGCCACGGCCAGCCTCTTCCGGCGCGAGTTCTTCGCCCGGGCAGGCCTGTTCGACGAAGCCTTCTTCGCGTACCTCGAGGACGTGGACCTGGGCATGCGCGCCGCCGCTCTCGGCCTGGGAGGAGCCTACGTGCCCGGAGCCGTCTGCTGGCACTTGGGCAGCGCGACGGCGGGGGCATGGAGCGACCGCAGCGTCGCTTGGATCACGCGCCACCAGCTCCTGCTGGTGGCCAAGCACTACTCCGAGGCCATGCTGCTGCGATTCGGGCCGCAACTGCTGGTCGCCCAGCTGCTCTGGGCGGGGCTGGCCGTGTCGCGCGGCCGGTCCATGGCCTGGCTGCGCGGATTCGGTCTCGGCCTGGCCGACTGGCGCGCCCGCTGGCGTCCCGGGGCGAGGCCCGGCGAAGGCGCGCTCGTCGCGGCGCTGCTCTCGAGCGAGCGCCAGATCGAGGCGTTCCAGCGGGCCGCCGGATGGGATGCGTACTGGAATTGGTATTTCCGTCTCGCGCGGTCGGACCGGGGCGGGCCGGCGTGAGCTGCCCGGTCGCCGCGGTGGTCGTCGCCTACGAGTCCGCCGAAGTGCTCCCGCGCTGCCTCGCCGCGCTCGAGGGCAGGGTCGCCGAGGCGGTGGTGATCGACAACTCGCGGGCGCGGTCGGGTTCCCCCGAGTTGCGCGCGAGGCACGGCTGGGTGCGCTGGATCGACAGCGCCAGCAATCTCGGATTCGCGGGAGCCGTGAACCGCGGAGTCGCGGCCACGAGCGAGCCGTTCGTGCTCCTGCTGAATCCCGACTGCGAGCTGCGCACGGGCCTCGAGGCGCTGGTCGTCGCGTGTCGGCGCGAGGGCGTCGCCGGTGCCGGGGGGCTGCTGGCGGCCCCGGGCGGCGACCCCCAAGTGGGCTTCAACGCCCGGTCGCTGCCCGACCCCCAGGCGCTGGCCTTCGAGGCATTGGGAATCAACCGGCTGTGGCCGCGCAACCCGGTCAACCTGCGCTACAGGCTGCTGGACCTCGACCTGGGCGGCGAGGCCGAGGTGGGCCAGCCCGCGGGGGCATTCCTGCTGCTGCGGAGGGACGCCTTGGAGACGGTTGGCGGCATGGACGCCGGTTTCCATCCGGTGTGGTTCGAGGATGTCGACCTCTGCCGTCGGCTCCGCGACGCCGGTCTCGCACTGCGCTACGTCCCCTTCGCCGCCGCCAGCCATGCCGGCGGGCACGCGGTCTCGCGCCTGCCGCTGCAGGCCCGCCTGCGGGCTTGGTATGGTGGGATGTTGCGATATGCCAACAAGCACTTTGCGCGCGGCGCCTACCGTCGCGTGCGGCTTGCGGTGCTAACGGGCCTTGCGCTCCGCGCGCTCCGCTCCCGGGTCCGGGGCGAGCCTTCCGAAGCGCTCGGCGCGTACGTGGCGGCGTTCCGCATCCTGCGACTCGAGTACTCGCGCCGGGCGGGCCCTTGGTGAAGGCGACGGGCACCTAGAGCACGCACGCCTAGCGGACTGTTTTTCGTGTCGGGTCAGCCCCTCGTTTCCGTCACCGTTGTCACCTACGACAGCGGCAGGTTCATCCGCCGCTGCCTGGAGTCCGTGCTCGACCAGATGCACGAGCCCCTCGAGGTCATCGTCATCGACAACGCCTCCTCCGATGGCACCTGCGACATCCTCGAGCGCTTCGAGGACCGCTGCACGGTGATCTACAACGAGGACAACGTCGGCTTCGCCGCCGCGCAGAACCAGGCGATCGCGCTCTCGTCCGGCGAGTGGGTGCTGACGTTGAACCCGGACGTGCTGCTGCTGTCCAACTTCGTCACGCGGCTCATGCAGAGCGCCTCGCTGGACCGCCGGGCCGGCACTCTCTGCGGCAAGCTGCTGCTCGCGGACGCGAGCTTCGACATCGAGGTCGGGCAGCGCCTCGACTCCACGGGCATGTACTTCACGCCCAACTTGCGCCACAAGGACCGCGGTTGCCTCGAATCGAACAACGGGCACTACCGTAGCTTCGAGTACGTGTTCGGCGCCACCGCGGCCGCGGCCTGCTACCGCAGGGAAATGATCGAGGACATCTCGGTCGACGGCGAGTTCTTCGACTCGGACTTCTTCACCTACCGCGAGGACGCCGACGTGGCCTGGCGGGCGCAGCTGCTGGGCTGGAAGTGCATCTTCAACCCGCTCGCCGCGGCCTATCACGTGCGCAAGCTGCGGCCCGGGATGCGCAGCGAGCTGCCCGCCGAGATCAACATGCACTCGGTCAAGAACCGCTTCCTCATGCGGATCAAGAACATCACTCCGGGCCTGTACCTGCGCAACTTCCTGCACGTCTCGCTGCGGGACCTAGGCATCGTGGGGTACTGCCTGCTGGTGGAGCGGACCTCGCTCAGGGCCTTCTACTACGTGCTGCGCGACTTCGAGCGCACCGTGCGCAAGCGGCGGCTCATCCAGGAGAGGCGGCGGGCCGGCGACGACTACATGGCGAGCTGGTTCCACTACAAGCCGGTCAGCGTGCCGCTGGACGCGGCGGACGCGCGGGCCCCCGAGCCCGCGGCCGTCGCCGGGCGGGCCGTCAGCCGGGCGCGATGAAGGTCGCCCTGCTGGGCACGCGCGGCATCCCGGCGAACTACGGCGGATTCGAGACATTCGCGGAGGAGGTGTCGGCGCGCCTCGCCGAGCGCGGCCACGATGTCACCGTCTACTGCCGCTCCCACTACGCGCGCGAGCGGCTTGGGGCGTGGAGGGGCGCGCGCCTCGCGGTGCTGCCGACCGTGCGCACCAAGCACCTCGACACCTCCGTGCATACGGCGCTCTCGTGCCTGCACCTCGCGCTGGCGGGGGCGGACGCGGCGATCCTGTGCAACGCCGCCAACGCGGTGTTCTGCTGCTGGACGCGGGCCCTCGGGATCCCCACGATCCTGAACGTGGACGGGCTGGAGCGCAAGCGCCGGAAATGGAACCGCGCCGCGCGGGCTTGGCATCTGCTCTCGGAGCGTCTCGCGTCGCTTTGCCCGGACGCGGTGGTCACGGACGCGCGCACCATCCAGCGGTACTACGGCCACCGCTACTCCCTCGCCACGCACTACATCGCCTACGGCGCGCCGCGCGAGGGCGTGCGCACGAGGCACAAGCTCGACGAACTGGGACTCGAGCCGGGCGAGTATTTCCTGTACGTGAGTCGCTTCGAGCCCGAGAACAACGCCCTGCTCGTCGTCCGGGAGTTCGAGAGAAGCCGCACCGGCCGCAAGCTTGTGATGGTTGGCGGGGCGCCGTACGCGGCAGCCTACATCGCGCAGGTCAAGGCCACGCGCGATCCGAGGATCCTGTTCCCGGGCCCGGTGTACGGGGAGGGCTACGCCGAGCTGCAGTCGCATTGCCGGGCGTACATCCACGCGACGGAGGTCGGGGGCACGCATCCGGCCTTGGTGGAGGCGATGGGCCGGCGCTGCGCGCTGCTGTATCTCGACACGCCCGAGAACCGGGAGGCGGTCGGCCCGTCCGGTCTGCCGTACGCCGCGCGGCGCGGCTCCCTGCAGGCCCGCGTCGACGAGTTGTCCGAGGCGGGCGAGCCGATTCTGGGCGCGCTGCGAGCCGGCGCCGCCCGCGAGGCCGCCGCGCGGTACGACTGGGCGGCGGTCACCGACGACTACGAGCGGCTCCTAGGCGACCTGGCGCGTCGGTACCGGCCTCGAGTCGGCGGCCAGCGAGTACAGTAGGTTAGCCTTGTGCCCCGAGCCCGAGCACCGCTGACCGTCGAAGGGTTCTTCCGCGACGGGGGCGTGCTGTCGAAGCATCTGAGCGCCTGGGAGGACCGCCCCGGGCAGATCGACATGGCCAGCGAGGTCGAGGCTGCGATCCAGCAGCGCCGGCACCTCATCGTGGAGGCCGGTACGGGCACGGGCAAGACGCTCGCCTACCTGGTGCCGCTGATCCTGGCGGGCAAGCGCGCCGTGATCTCGACGGGCACCAAGAACCTCCAGGACCAGCTCGCGCGCAAGGACCTGCCGTTCCTAGAGAAGGCGCTCGGACGCAAGCTGCGCGTGGCCGTCATGAAGGGGCGCGCCAATTTCCTGTGCCAGCAGAAGCTCCAGGATCTGGAGGACCGCCCGAGGCTCGGCGGCACCAACGAGCTGGCCGACATCGTCCTGATCCGGAAGTGGGCGCAGCGCACGAAGACCGGGGATCGGGCCGAGCTCCCGGAGCTACCCGCAGCGAGCAGGACCTGGTCCGGGCTGGACGCCCGGCGCGAAGCCTGCACGGGCCGGCAGTGCGCGCTGTTCGAGCAGTGCTTCGTCACGCGCATGCACCAGCGGGCCCGCCAAGCCGATCTGATCGTGGTGAACCACCACCTGTTCTTCGCCGATCTCTCGCTGCGGCAAGACGATTTCGGCCCGATCATACCCCCTCACGAAGTGGTCGTTTTCGACGAGGCCCACGAGATCGAGGGGGTCGTGGGCCAGTTTTTCGGCGCGCGGGTGAGCAACTTCCAGCTGGAGGAGCTGGCTCGCGACACCAGGGCCATCGCCAAGTCGGAGGGGTTCGGTTCCCGGGCTCTCGACCGGCGGGTCCGGGGGATGCTGGCGGCGTCGAGCGAGTTCTTCGCGCTGTTCGACCAATTCCCTTCGCGGAGCGAGTTCGCGGAGCGCACGGAGTTTCGCAGCAAGCATGCCGGGCCCTACCGGCAGCTGCTCGCGGCGATCACCGGCCTGAACGCGCGCCTCGAGATGGTCAAGCAGCACTCGGAGGCGACGGAGCCTCTGCGAAGGCGGGCGTCCTCGCTCGCTCTGACGCTGCGAGTCCTGCTGGGGGACCTGGGCCCCGGGATCATCGACGAGGTGGACGGGCATCCCGCCCTGACCGAGCTGGTCGAGGACCGCTACGGGAACTTCGTGCATTGGATCGAGAAGCGCGGCAAGGGGGTCTTCCTGCAAGCCACGCCGGTCGACGTTGCGCCGATTCTCGACGGCACCCTGTTCCGCGACAGCGCGGTCGCCATACTGGCCTCGGCGACCTTGGCCGTGGGCGAGAGCTTTGAGTACGTTCGCGGCCGGCTGGGCCTGCAGGCGGCCAGCGAGCTGGTCGTTCCGGGCCAGTTCGACTACGGGCGGCAGGCCGTGCTGTACATCCCGGCGGAAATGCCGGACCCCGGCGCGGAGGAATTCAGCGCGCGGGCGCGCGAGGAGATCGCCCAGCTCTTGAGAATCTCCCGCGGGCGGGCCTTCGTGCTCTTCACCAGCTACCAGCAGATGCACAGGGCCTTCGAGAGGCTCCAGCCTGAGCTGGAGTTCCCCTGTCTCATGCAGGGGCAGGGGTCGAACGCCGGCCTGCTCGAAAAGTTCCGCGACACGCGCAACTGCGTGCTGTTCGCGACGGCCAGCTTCTGGCAGGGAGTGGACGTTCCGGGCGAGCAGCTCAGCTGCGTGATCATCGACAAGCTCCCGTTCGCCGTCCCGTCGGACCCGATCGTGAAGGCGCGCATCGGCCAGATCCGCGAGGCCGGCGGGAATCCGTTCGCGAACTACCAGATCCCGTCGGCGGTGCTGGCTCTGAAGCAGGGCTTCGGACGCTTGATCCGAGCGGCTTCGGACCGAGGCGTCCTGGCCCTGCTCGACAATCGGATCGTCAGGAAGCGGTACGGTAGGATATTCCTCGACAGCCTGCCGCGATACGCCCGGACTAGCCGTCTCGCCGACGTCGCCAGGTTCCTCGGCGCCTCCTAGCGGGGCGTCGCCGCGGGCAGCCGATTCCCGGACGGCAAGGGGCTCTCTGCAGAGCTTCGCCTCGCGCTAGCCAGTCGCGGCTGCATGTGCGCCCCCGGATTCCGCCGCGCGTCGCCCGGCGTCGCCCCTGTTTGCTACGACGGGATTTCTGTGCGACTCTGAAATCCGTGCGGGGCCCGCCTTGGCCCCGCGGATTGCGGACCCCGGTCCGTCCGTTGGCGCGGACGCCTGCCGTGACGCAACAGCGGCCCGCCGGACGGAATCTGGCCCCGCGCCGGGCAGGGAGGAGGGCGGACATTTCGATGCGACAGGCGTCGCCGCGGGCCGGAGCGGCCGGCCGACCGAGGCCCCAGCCCTTGGCGTGGGACTACGAAGACCTGCCGACCCCTCGCGTGGACGGCCCGCCCGTGCGCAGGCTGGACCGTAACCAGGCCGGACGGGATTTGGTTTTCGGCGACATCCACGGGCAGAAAGACTCCTTCGAGCGGCTGCTGAAGAAGGTGGGCTACGATCCGGCCGGCGGGGACCGGCTGCTGCTCCTCGGCGACTTGGTCGACCGCGGACCGGACTCGCAGGGGATGCTCGAATGGCTCCGGCGGGACGAAGTGGCCTGCATCCGCGGCAACCACGAGCAGCTCATGCTGGACGCCCTCGAAGGGCATCGGGACGTCGAGGAATTGTGGATGGAGCGCAACGGCGGCAGCTGGGCCCGCGCTCTGGACCCGAGCGCCCGCGACGAATGGCTGGAGCTGCTGCGGAAGCTGCCGCTGGCGCTCGAGGTCGGCAGCGCGGAAGGCGCCTTCGTCGTAGTCCATGCCGAAGTGCCGGTCGAGACTCCCTGGTGGGCCCTGCGGGAGTGGCTCGAGGAAGGCGACCGCTGCGCGGCCATTCGGGCGCTCTGGAACCGGGAGAGGGCGTTCTCGCCCGAGGGTGACGATGGCGTGCCCGACGTCTGGCGCACGTTCCACGGGCACATTCCCTTCAAGAACCCGGTTCTGATCAAGAACATGCGCTGGATCGACACGGGGGCGGCGTACCCCGACCTGTATCACGGCGCGGCGATCACGTGCGTGGCGATCGGCCCGGACGGCAGCGAGAGTCCCCCGGTTCAGGAGCGGGTGCTGCAGGACTAGGCTGTGCGGCCGGTCGAGGCCTCCCCGCTGTCGGCTTCGCTCATCCGAGCAGCTCGGCGATCGCTTGGTCCGCGAAGAGCAGTCCCTCGTCGGTGAGGCGCATCCAAGGCCTGTCCAGCGCCAGCCATTCCCGCTCGGCTAGGGCCGCCGCGCGCGGCTGCAGCCCGCGCCACGCGTCGCCGTCCAGGCGGACTCCCTCGCTCGTGCGCAGGCCCGTCAGTAGGCGGTCCTCCAGCATCCTCCCAGGATCGAGTTCCTCGCACGCGTCCCGCGGAGCCATGCCCGCGCGAAGCCGCCTGACGTACTCGGCCGCGGTGCCGACATTGGACCAGCGCCGCCGCCCGTCGAACGAGTGCGCGTCGCTTCCGAAGCCGACGTACGGTTCCATGCGCCAGTACGTGAGATTGTGTCGGCCGCGCTTGCCCGGACGCGCGAAATTCGAGACTTCGTACCGCTCGTAACCGGCTCGCCGGAGCCGCTCGACGGCCAGCAGGTAGAGGTCGACGATGACGTCCTCGGACGGCACGAAGGGTGCGCCGTACCGTCGCCCGCCTGCACTGAGCTCGCGGCCGAGGGGGCTGGCGTCGTCCGCCTCCAGCATGTAGACGGATACATGGTCGGCTCCCAGGCGCTCGGTCCATTCCAGGGAGCGGCTCCAGGTGGCGGGCGTCTGGTGCGCGAGGCCCGCGATCAGGTCGACCGAGACGTTGCGGATGCCCCGGTCAGCGAGCCGGGCTACCTCGGTGCGCACGGTTGCTGGATCGTGCTTCCGCCCGGCCGCCCGCGCGACCCCCGGGTCGAAGGACTGCACGCCGAGGCTGACGCGATTGATGCCGCACGCGGCCCACGCGGCGACCCGCTCCGGCGACGCTTCGCCCGGCGCGACCTCTATGGTCGCCTCCGCCCGCCCGGCGCCACGCAGGCTGGCCGCTAGCGCGCTGAACTCCCCGGGCTCGAGCTGGCTGGGGCTGCCCCCGCCGAGGTAGAGGGTGGATCCCGGCTGCCCGCCGGCCGCGCGTATCTCGTCGGCGAGGCACAGCAGGTAGTCACCGCGCAGGGACCGCGGGTACACGCCGGAGCGGAAGTTGCAGTACGTGCATTTCTGCGCGCAGAACGGGATCGAGACGTAGATGCCGGGACCGTCCAATCCTCGGGTGCCCAAGCGGCGGCGGCCGCGAATACCGCAGTATACTTGCGGCCATGCGGCTCGTCGGACTTGCGATTCTGCTCCTCGCCCGGGCTGGCGGCGCGGCTCCGCAGGACGCTGCCGCGCCGTTCCAGTCGGCGGACCGGCCAAGGGCCCTGGCGCTGATCGGGGACCGGTATCACTCTCCCGTGTACATACGCGAGGGCCTCTCAAGGCCGCTCCTGCGCGAGAACGTGCCGGTGACGTACATCGTCAACCACGAGGCCCTCACGGCGGAAGCCCTGGCGTCGTTCGACCTGCTGATCTTGCTGAAGGACGGCATGATCTGGCCGAACGGCTACGAGCGCGGCAGCCAGGTGCTCTGGATGACGGACGCGCAGCAGCAGGCCGTCTGGGACTTCGTGCATGGCGGCGGCGGCTTCCTAGCGCTCCACAACTCGCATGGGATCTATCCCCCCGACGGCCCGTACTACCGGCTCTTCGGCGGGGACTACGGAGGCCATCCGCCCCCGGCGGAATTCACGGTCCGGGTGGAGGACGGCAGCCATCCCATCACGGCGGGAGTCGAGGACTTCACGGTGTTCGACGAGCAGCACATGAGCAAGTACTACCTCGACCGCGACCGCCTGCTGCTGCGCAATATCTCGAAGGCGAACGAATCCGCGCCCGCCGGCTGGTGGCGCGAGCTCGGCAAGGGCCGCTTCGCGTACCTCTCTCCGGGCCACACGCCGGAAGCGCTGGGGCACCCGATGATGCAGCGCCTGATCCGCAACGCCTTGCGCTGGCTCGCCCGCGAGCCCGACTAGGGCTCGCACGGCGGCTGGCAAGCCCGGGTGCCGCGGCCTAGCCGCTGCCCGCGGACGCGTCCTTGTCGCGCTGGGCTCGCCTCTCGGCAGCGGAGTGCTGTATCCTGCGGTTCAGCTGGTCGGCTAGGCTGGCCGCGCCCTTGACCGCCTTATCGCGCGCCGCTTCGACCTCGGGGCGGGCTCGCTCCCAGGCGTCCTTCGCACGCGGCTTGATTTCGTCCTCGAAGACCTTCTGCGCTTTCTCGCGGACCTGCGGGTCGCTGGCGGCTTTCTGGAAGACCGCTCGAACCAGACTCCTCAATAGGGGCATGCATCGTCATCGTACCAGCGGGCGTCGTACCGCGGCGCGCTGACGCTTCAAGAGCGCGGCGGGCGCACGCGCAAAGGCTCCGCCGGCTGCCGCGGGCCCGCTCCCTCGATCCGCGCGGGCCGCGACGGCACGATGCTGCCGCGGAAGGCTCGTGCGAGAAGCCTCGAGCGACGGGCGAGCCACGCCAGCACCTCGCGCTGGACGAAGCGATTCCCCGCTTGCCCAGTCGCTTGAACCTTTGGTAATCTTTTTCGCGTAACTGAGGGTAGCGTTCCGCGCCGAGGCGCGGCGTTGGGAGAGGGAAGTATTGCTATGCCACGTTTGAAGTTTGTTGCGGGGTGCCTTGCCGTTGCCTTCGGCTTGGCGTCCGCGTCGCTGGGCCAGATAGAGACCGCGCGGATCCAGGGGGTCGTCAGCGACTCGACGGGCGCCGTGATCCCCGGTGCCGCCGTGAGGTTCGTCCATGTCGAGACAGGTCAGGACTCGACGGCCTTCTCGGGGGCCGACGGTCTCTACCGCTCCGTGCCGCTGCGGATCGGCGAGTACCGGGTGGAGTACGAGTCCGACGGATTCAAGCGGGCCGTCCGCTCGGGAATCAACTTGGAACTGCAGGAGACGGCCGTGATCGACGTCGCGCTCGAGATCGGTGACGTGACCGAGGTCGTGGACGTCACCGCGGACGCGGTGCTGCTCGAGACGACGGAAGCGACGCAAGGGCAGGTGATCAACAACCAGCGCATCGTCGATATGCCGCTCAACGGGCGCGACTACATCCAGCTCGCCCTGCTGTCGGCAGGAGCGATCCGGCCGATCGGCGGGCGCTTCGGCGGCTACAGCGCGGGCGGCCAGCGCACGACGCAGAACAACTACACGCTGGACGGCGTGGACAACAACGGCCTGCAGATCGCCGCCCAAGGGCGCCGGGCCGAGGTGGTGAAGCCCTCGATCGACGCGGTCGAGGAGTTCAAGATCTCGACGAACGCTTACGGGGCCGAGTCGGGCCGCGCCCTCGGCGGCACGGTCAACGTGTCGATCAAGTCGGGAACGAACGCCCTGCACGGCACTGTCTTCGAGTTCCTGAGGAACGACAAGCTCGACGCGAAGAATTTCTTCGACAACCCCAACGCGCCGAAGCCGCCCTTCAAGCGCAACCAGTACGGCTACTCGGTGGGCGGCCCGATCAAGCGCAACTCGACCTTCTTTTTTCACGACTACGAGGCCACGCGGATCCGCGAGTCGGCGACTTTCGTCCTGACGATTCCCACGCAAGACCAGCTTGCGGGCGACTTCAGCGGCGTGAGCCAGACCGTCTACGACCCGGACACCTACGACGAGGCGACCAACCTGCGGCAGCCGTTTCCCAACAATCGCGTTCCCGACACGCGGATCGACCCGGTAGCGCGCAAGGCCAGCGGTTACTACCCCGCGCCCAACGCTCCGGGCCTCACGCGGAACTGGCGCACGGCCTCCCCGGATAACGAGGACGACGACAAGTGGGATGTCAAGATCGACCACGTCGTCGGCGCCAGCGACAACCTGTTCTGGCGCTACAGCCAGCAGGACAGCTACGTCCCCTCTCCGATCCGGTTCCCCTCGAAGCAGGACGGTGACGGAACGGAGTTCAGTCACCGCGGCCAGAACATGGCTCTCGGTTGGAACCACATCTTCACGCCGACGCTCATCACCAACATCAAGCTCGGCTGGAACCGCATCTACACCAATCGCCAGGCGCTGGCCGACGCGAACCTCAACCAGGAGCTGGGGCTGACCGGCGTCGACCAGTCGCTGCGCGGCGCCGCGCGGTTCTCGATCAGCGGCATGCGGCAGATCGGAACGTCGAACTTCACGCCCAACCTGATCGATTCCCAGAACCGCCAGCTCAACGTGGACACGAACTGGACGACGGGAAGCCACAGCGTGAAGTTCGGCTACTCGCTGCAGCTCCTGCAGAGCTATCTGACGAATCCCCAGCAGGAACTCGGCCAGTTCATATTCAACGGCAACTTCTCCCGCCAGACCCAGAACGTCGAGGGCGGGCGGGGCGGCCGCCCCGTCGCGGACTTCCTCCTAGGAATCCCGTTCCGCACGGACATCTCGAACTCCGTCTACATGAATCTGCGCGCCCCTTGGCAGCACTTCTACCTGCAGGACGAATGGCGGGTCAACGACCGGCTCACGTTGAACTTGGGGCTGCGCTACGAGCTGAACATGCCGTGGTACGACAAGGACAACGGTATCTCGAACTTCGACATCGACACCGACCCGGCCAACCCGACGTTCTTCCTGGCCACCGACGGCAGCATCGAGTCGCGAGCGACGCTCGCGCCGGACATGAACAACTTCGCGCCGCGTTTCGGATTCGCCTACAAGGTTTTCGAAGGGACCGTGCTGCGAGGCGGCTACGGCGTCTTCTACGCCAACTACGAAGGCACCGGCGGCGGCCAGTTCCTCGAGACGAACCCGCCCTTCCACATCAAGTCGCAGATCTCGACCGACAGCATCAGGCCGTCGGTGCTCCTGCGTAGCGGCGTGCCCGACGGGGTGGTGACGCCGGAGCGTGCGGTCAGCTTGCGCTTCTCGTCGTTCGAGCGCGACCCGCCTTGGCCGATTTCCCAGCAGTGGAATCTCAACATCCAGCACTCGCTCGGAGCGAACACAGTCTGGGAAATCGGATACTACGGCACCAAGGCCCAGCATCTCGTGAATCGTATGGACGGCAACTACGCGCTGCCCGGTCCCGGCAACATCAACGCCCGGCGGCGGTACACCCAGGCAGTCTTCCCGGGGACCAGCATCGTGGTCGGGCCTCTGGCTGCGATGAACCGCCACGACTTCAACGGCAACTCCCTGTTCCATTCGTTCCAGACCCGCTTGGAGCGTCGCTACGCGAACGGCTTCACGCTCTTGGGGGCGTACGTCTGGTCGAAGAATATCGGCGACGTGGCCGGGTTCTCGGGTTCGGGCAACGCGCCCAATAGCGGCATCCAAGACCCGCTGAACCGCAGGGCGGAGCGCAGCTTGGACAACCAGCACCGCGAGCACAGCTTGGTGAGCAGCTACATATACGACCTTCCTTGGGGACGCGGCCGCCGCTGGGGCAGCACGTGGGCCGGCCCGGCCGACGCGGTCCTGGGCGGCTGGACGTTGGCCGGCATCGTGTCGTTCGCGTCGGGACGGCCGTTCGGCCTGAGCGTTCGCGGGAATCCGCTGAACAACGGGAACTTCAGCCGGCCGAACGTGGTTGCGGGTGCGGACCCGCATCTCGCTCGCGGCGCGAGGGATCCGGAGAGATGGTTCAACACGGACGCCTTCGTCCCCAACGACGAGTACGAATACGGCAATGCCGGGCGTAACGTCCTTTTGGGCCCGGGCCTGGCTAACTGGGACTTCGCCGTGTACAAGCGCTTCGCGATTTCGGAGAGTCATTCGTTCCAATTCCGATTCGAAAGCTTCAACTTCACCAACACACCTGTCTTCGGTTTCCCGAATTCCGAAGTCGGCAACAACAACTTCGGGCGCATCACCGGGGCCGGGCGGCCCCGCAACCTGCAGCTCGGTCTGAAGTACATCTTCTAGCGACGGTCTCTCGGAATGTCGCGGACACGTCCGGCGAGATGCCAAAAGAGCGCGGGTTGCGAGCCGAGCAGCCGCGCCGGACGCGACCTTCGCGACAGGTTCGAGGATTCCGAGTGGAGGCCTGATCGCCTGGTTCCCGCTGAAGTCGGCGTCGCGCGGACTAGCGTCGGAGCGAGCGAGCATGCAAGGCTGGCTGAGGGCCTCCGGCGGTGTGCCCCGGGTGCCTCCGGCCAGATCCGGTACGAGAAGTCGGCTATGTCGGCTAGGGCCCGGTGCCATCCTCAGGCGCTCGCCACGAAAGAAGCGGGCTTCTCGCAGACTGCCGGGAAGCGGAACACGCCGCGGCTGGCGTGACAAGGCGGCCGCGCCCCGAGATGTCTCGCGATCCCGGGCCCCGTCGTGGGCGACTCCGTGGCGCCTGCTCGCCGCGCGCTGCGCTCAGCACTCGTTCTCGGCAGGTCGCTCGCGACCCACTTTCGCGAGGAAGAGCTCGTGGAGCCTGGTGTCGGCGGTGAGTTCGGCGTGAAAGGTCGCCGCTAGGTGGAGGCCCTGCTCGACCAGGATTGGGTCCGCGCCATCCCGCAAGAGCACCTCCACTCCTGGCCCCACGGACCGGATGATGGGCGCGCGAATGAATACGGCCTCCAGCGGTCCGTTCCGAGTCCGCGCCAGGAATGCCGGCTCGGGCCGAACCGCACGAATCGAGCTGTCCAGCTGTCGGCCGTAGGCGTTGCGCTCGATGCGCATATTGATCGCTCCGAGCGATGACTGGCGTGGGTTAGCCACATCTGAAGCCAGCAGGATGGCTCCCGCGCAGGTGCCCAGCACGGGCTGGACCCTGGCGAATTGCAGCAGAGGGTCCCACAGTCCCTCCTGTTCCAGAAGCAACAGGTTCGTGGTGCTCTCGCCGCCGGGCAGCACGAGGCCGTCTAGCTCGTCAAGCTGCCGGGCGTAGCGCACCTCGACGGCGCGCGCGCCGAGTTGCGAAAGGCGACGCGAGTGCGCTTCAAAGTCGCCCTGCAGCGCGAGAACGCCGATATTCATCACGCGGTCCCGAGCTACGGGGCGAATCGGGGGACTGGGGGCCCTTGAAGGCCCTACCTCCCCCGGGTCTGAAGCATCTCTGTGGGCTCCAATTTCGCCACGTCCAGTCCGGGCATTGCGTCCTGGAGTTCCTCGGAGGCTTCCAGCACCTTCTCGGGGTCGCTGAAGAAAGTCGTAGCCTTCACGACCGCCGCCGCCCTGCGCTCGGGATCTTCGGACTTGAAAATACCGGAACCCACGAACACCGCTTCCGCGCCGAGGCTCATGACCAAGGCCGCGTCTGCCGGAGTCGCGATGCCGCCCGCGCAGAAGTTTGGCACGGGCAAGCGCTCTTGCGCGGCCACCGACTCGACGAGGCTCGGGGGCACCCCCACTTCGGTCGAGTATTCCAGCAGCGATTCGGGTTGGAGGGTCGTCAATCGCAGCAATTCCTGGCGGATCGAGCGCATGTGCCGCACGGCCTCGACAATGTTGCCCGATCCGGCCTCGCCCTTGGTGCGGATCATCGCCGCGCCCTCGTGGATGCGCCGCAGCGCCTCGCCGAGGTCGCGGGCGCCGCACACGAAAGGAGTGCGGAACGCGTGCTTCTCGATGTGGAACTCCTCGTCGGCGGGAGTGAGCACTTCGCTCTCGTCGATGTAATCGACCTTGAGGGCCTCGAGCACCTTGGCCTCGGCGAAATGCCCGATGCGCGCCTTGGCCATCACGGGGATGGTGACCGTAGCCATGATTTCGCGGATCTTGCTGATGCTGGCCATGCGGGCCACGCCGCCGTCTCGGCGAATGTCAGCCGGGACTCGTTCGAGCGCCATGACCGCCGCGGCGCCGGCGTCTTCGGCGATGCGGGCCTGCTCCGCGTTGGTGACGTCCATGATGACGCCGCCCTTGAGCTGTTCCGCCAACCCGACCTTGAGGCGAAACTCCACCGTGTCGAACATTTCTCTGCCTTCTAGCGGGGACGTATGCCACCGCTCTAAACTCCATCGTAAACCTCCTGCCGGAAACCTACAAGTGGGGACGCACCCGCGGACGGCAGTCCGCAGGGGCGCGGCCCGGCACGCTTCTCATCAGCGCGGGGCTGCTCTGGTCCGAGCAGGGTGCGTGCTGACAGGCTTGGCAGGCCCGGTTCGTAGCCTCTCGCGACATCGGTCTCGGCCCGAGATGCCTGCCCTCGTGATTGGGGCGGTGGCGGGCAACGGCATTGGGGCGGTGGCGGGCAACGGCGGATGACCGGCAACTCTCCCCATACCGGCCTTGGCAGCGAGTTGCTTGCTGGCGGGACGTGCATGACGATGAGAACAGCAGGGCGGGGTCACCGCCCCTCTCAGAGCACGTTCGCGCGCGCTCGGCGAATCGGTCGTCGGCTCGGCCGCGAGGAGAGAAGGCAGACGTATTGGCACGGACACGCAGTGTGACGCCAGCCAGCGCGAGCGGACGTCGCAGGCCGGTGCGCGGCCCGAGCATCGACGTAGCAAGAGCCAGAAATCCGGCACCGCCTAGCGAGACTCCTGAGATGTACGATTTCCCAGCGACTTCGGGATAGCAGGCGAGGGGGTGCATGCGGAAGACGGCTTGGTCGCGAGGTGCTCCGCGGTCGACTCAGCAGGGACCGAGTTGTCGGGGCGCATTCGAAGTGTCGTGCGCGTCGACGAGCGTGACAGGCAGATCCCCGAGATCCTGTCTTCCCGTGCCAATTCGCTGCTGACCGAGCCGTTACGAGAACACAGAATCGGCGGAGAATGGCGCTTCAGCATCACACGGGAGTCGGGTCCCCTTGTCTGCATCGCATTTCGCCGTGGCGTGTCACGCACGGGACCTGATGCCCAAGAGAGCGACGTTGGTGGACCTTTCGTCGGATTCCTCAAGAATCTTCTTGGCGGACAAGGCTCAGCATAATTATTGCGAGATGGTTCGGGAGCTGATAGCGATCACGACTGGGAGTCGCATTCTCCGCGACACCGTGAACATGCTAGCAAGGACCATTGCTTGCCACCGCCAAGCTGAGAATGCATTCATAGGAAATCCTGATTACCCACAAGACTCAGCCAAGGTTAGGAGGCGGTAAGGCATGGGCGGGGTGCGCACGGAGGCGTGGAGCAGGCGGGGGACCAGCAGCACCGCCAGATCGTAGCGACGGTTGAAGCGGTAGCGGAACTCGGCGAGGTACCGCGGCAGGTGCTTGCCGTCGAGCGCATGGCAGGTTCCCGCCAGGGACTGCTTGACGTGCGCCAGCATCGTGTTGACCCGGACGTTGACCCGGACGAAGCGGGAATCCCCGCAGCTCCGCTTCCCGCCTCCGGTGACGGTCGGCACGTGCTCGCAGCCGGCGTCGGCCACGCCCCGGAAGCAGGCCGGGCCGTCGGAATGCACCTCCGTGCCGGGCTGCAAGTGCCGCCCGGCCCACGCTGCCAGCGTCTTGTTGCGGAAGCCCGCCACGCTGCTCAGGCGCATCCTTGCCGGCTGGCCGGCGGCGGTGACCTGCACGGCGGCGACGAACGGCGTCTTGCCCGCCGCGCCGCGCCCGCGCTTGCCGCCGCTCCGCTCCCCGCCCCAGTAGGCGTCGTCCACCTGCACGATGCCGCCCAGCGGCAGGCGCTCGTCGCGCTCCTTCATCACTTGCAGGAGCTTGTGCTTCATCTTCCAGGCCGTGTTCCGGCTGACCCCCAGCTGCCGCGCCAGTTCCAGCGAGGAAACGCCGTGCTTGCCCTGCGTCAGCAGGTGCATCGCCAGGAACCAGACGGTCAGCGGCAGCTTGGTGGCGGCGAAGATCGTGCCGGCGACGAGGGAGGTCCGGCGGTGGCAGGCGTTGCACTGCCAGAGCTTGCGGGAGCGGATGCGGCAGTGCCCTCGGGAGCCGCACTCCGGGCAGCGGAAGCCGTCCGGCCAGCGGGCGTTGAAGACGGCCTGCTCGCATGGCCCCTCGCTGCCGTAGCGCTGCAGGAACTTGCCCAGACTGAGTCCCTTCTGGAATTGCACGCGATTGCGTTTCATCTGCTGTCCCCTTTCCTATCAGAGACTTCCGACCTCCTTCAGTATAGCATATCCTCGGCTGACGTTCGTTGGTAATCAGGTAGGAAATTCAGTAAGATGCGACACTAAGTTGAACAATACGAAGTCATAATACTTCGATTATCTTGTCGAATATGTAGTGAGATTGGCCTTGACACTAGCCCCATAGGATGGGGTGATCGATTGAGAAGTTTCGATTCAAGAATATACTTCAAAAACTGATTCCCTTGTGTTGTTCCTTGTAGAGAGTCATGAAAATCGTCGGAATTGGATTCTTCTGAAAGCAATTCTCCGGAACTGCGACTTAGTACCATTCTGAGACGACGACCCGCATCCCGTGGCACGCCACCTAAAGGCGGCCGGACAGATTGAAGTTCAAGCTCCATCTTACGAGCACACGTCTATTCATGTCAAGCAAGTTCGGATGAATCATTGGGGTTTAGAACTGGTAAATCCGTGAACTTAGTGTCCAGAATACACCAGAGACTGAGTAGAAATACAGATTCTATTCTAGCCAAATATCTCTCATTATAGGAAGAGTCTATTGTGAAATAGTTCATTTTCATTCCAATGAGAATCTTCTTTTATCCTACCGTTATTCCTTCAGTTCCAGAGGTCAATAACACGAACGGAGGCAAGTGGATAGCCGCGGGTAATGGCTAGTGCAGAGAAGGGGGACGGAGATATGCCTGAGCCCTCGGATGGCCTGCGCCAACGGCTCTACCGGCTCGTGTCTTACCGCGACGTCTCGGACCTGCCCTAATGTTACGCAGTCCAAGAGGTCGCTCCTCGCGCGAGCGCCGTCATGCAACCGGCCGGAGCCGATTCGGTAGCCCGGGTCGACAGCCGTAGCATGATGGGGTCTGCGGCAATGAGACTCTCGTGGAACGAGATCCGGGCGCGCGCCGCCAGCTTCGCCCGCGAGTGGGCCGACGCCACGTACGAGAAGGGCGAGACCCAGAGCTTCTACAACGATTTCTTCGAGATCTTCGGCGTCCGGCGGCGCACCGTGGCTCGGTACGAGGAGCACGTCAAGCGACTCGACAACACTTCCGGCTTCATCGATCTCTTCTGGCCAGGGGTGCTTCTGGTGGAGCAGAAGAGCGCGGGGCGCGACCTCGGTGCGGCGCGCGAGCAGGCCGGCGCCTACTTCGACGCCCTGCCCGAGCGGGACCGGCCCCGCTACCAGCTCCTCTGCGACTTCCGGACGTTCGCGCTGCTTGACCGGGACGAGCGCGAGGAGGCCCGCTTCGCGCTCGCCGACCTGCCCCGGCACGTCGAGAGGTTCGGCTTCGTCATCGGCGTGCAGCGGCGCGCCTTCCGCGACCAGGACCCGGTCAACGTCGAGGCCTCCGAGCTCGTCGCCCGCCTGCACGACGCGCTAAAGGCGTCGGGCTACGCCGGCCGCGACCTGCAGCTGTTCCTGGTCCGCACCGTGTTCTGCCTGTTCGCCGACGACACGGGCATCTTCGAGCCCCGCGACATCTTCCTGCAGTTCGTTGAGGAGCGCACGTCCGCCGACGGGGCCGACGTCGGACCCTGGCTGGCGCGCCTGTTCCAAGCGCTGAACACCCCTCCGGAGCAGCGCCAGCGGGCATTGGACGAGGACCTGGCGCGCTTCCCCCACGTCAACGGGGAGCTATTCGCCGAGCCCGCGCGCATCCCGGACTTCGACGCCGCGATGCGCCGGGCGCTGGTGGAAGCGGGACGCTTCGACTGGACCGCGATCTCCCCGGCCGTGTTCGGCGCGCTGTTCCAATCGGTCATGGATCCGGCCGACCGCCGCGCCAAGGGCGCCCACTACACCACCGAGAAGAACATCCTGAAGGTGCTCGGGCCGCTCTTCCTCGACGACCTCGGAGACGAGTTCCGGCGGCTGCGGGCGCGCCGGGACAGCCGGGCCGCGGCCGACTTGCGGAAGTTCCGCGAGCGGCTCGGCACGCTCCGCTTCCTCGACCCCGCCTGCGGCTGCGGCAACTTCCTGATCATCGCCTACCGTGAGCTGCGGGCGCTGGAGATCGACGTCCTGCGGGAGGTCGCGGCGCGCACCGGACCGGCGCAGCTGGAACTCGACGTGCGGTCCGCGGTGGACGTCGACCAGTTCCACGGCATCGAGCTCGGCGCGTTCCCGGCGCGCATTGCCTCAACTGCCCTCTGGATGATGGACCACATCATGAACAACCGCCTGAGCCTGGAGTTCGGGCAGACCTACGCCCGGATCCCGCTCGAGAAATCGCCGCGCATCCGCTGCGCCGATGCCTTGGAGATCGACTGGGCCGAAGTGCTGCCGCCGGGAGACTGCGCGTACGTGTTCGGCAACCCGCCGTTCGGCGGCGCCAAGTTCCAGTCGCCGGCGCAGCGGGCGCAGGTGCGCCGCGTGGCTGCGCTCGGCGGCAGCGGCGGCACGCTCGACTACGTCGCCGCGTGGTTTGTGCGGGCCGGGGAGTACGTGCGGCACCCTCGGGCGGAGAGCGCCGGGCGGCCGCCTCGCATCGCCTTCGTCGCGACCAACTCCATCACCCAGGGCGAGCAGGCGGCGCAGCTGTGGCCGCTGCTGTACGACCGTCACCGTCTCGAGGTCGCCTTCGCGCACCGGACCTTCGCTTGGGGGTCCGACGCCCGCGGCAAGGCCCACGTGCATGTCATCGTCATCGGGCTGGACGCAGCCGAGCACGTTCCGCGGGACAGGCGCCTGTTCTGGTACCCGGACGTGAAGGGAGAGCCGATGGAGAGCCGCTCCGCCGCGATCACGCCGTACCTGCTCGACGGCGGAGCGCTGGCCGACCCGCACGTGGTCGTGCGCGAGGAGAGGCGGCCCGTCAATGGGATGCGAAGACTGATCACGGGCTCGAAGCCGATCGACAACGGCTGGTACATATTCAACGCCGCAAAGAGGCGGGCCTTGCTGGAATCCGAGCCGGATGCCGCTCGGTTCCTGCGTCCCTTCGTGGGCGCGCGCGAATACTTGCGAGGCGGTGCCCGCTGGATTCTCGCCTTGCACGAAGCCTCGCCAGCGGAGCTGGCCCGTCTGCCGCGGATCCGCGAGCGTGTCGCCGCCGTTCGCGCCTACCGGCAGGCCAGCAAGAGCCAGCCGACCCGAAGACTGGCCGCATCGCCGACGCTCTTTCACGTGAATGTCTTGCCGACCGCCCCCTTCCTAGTGGTGCCGCAAGTTAGCTCCGAACGGCGCGAATACGTCCCGATCGGCTGGCTGGCCCCTCTGGTCATCCCAAGCGACAAGCTTCGGCTGCTGCCCGACGCGACCCTCGCGGAGTTCGCGTTGCTCACGTCGGCCATGCACATGGCATGGATGCGGGCGGTAACCGGCCGGATGAAAAGCGATTACATGTATTCCGTCGGCGTCGTCTACAACACTTTCCCAACGCCGCCCGCCCTCGCGAGCGGGCAGGCTGGCCCCTCACCTCTGGAACCGCTCGCACGGGCCCTCCTCGACGCCCGGGCCGCCCACCCCACCGCGACGCTGGCGGAACTCTACGACCCCGACCTGATGCCGCCGAACCTGCGACGCGCTCACCAAGCCCTTGATCGCGCAGTGGACCGCCTATACCGCAAGACTCGATTCGCTTCGGAGCGCGAACGCGTCGAACACCTGTTCGCCCTCTATGAGCGCATGCAGGCTCCGATTGCTAGGGGATCTGCGGACAAGGCCGGGAGTCGGCCGCGGGCAAGGAAGCCGCCTCGGGGCCATGTCGGCTGACTGCATGGCAACCCAGCGCCGACCTTGCTGTGGTTGTCTCGCCGTGGAGAGCCTTCCAGTCCTCAGACATTCCGTGGTCGTCTCCCTAGCGATGTCGCAAGTTGAGACCGCTCCGACAGACCGGGGGAAGCGCAGCAGCGGCGAGCGGGCCCGGCTGGGAGCAGGATGGACCGGCATCGGCACCGTTGAGGCGCGTGACATCCTGTCCGAGCGCCCCGGAGTGGACTCTCGGCCCGCGGCCGTGACCATTCGACGGCTAGGACGAGGGCTCCAGCCGAGTGGAACCGTCCCGGAACGGCGACAGGACAGATGAGACGGGCGGCATTCCGCCGATCCCGGAAGCTGCTTGTGAAGTTGCTCGGTGCGTCAATGGTGATCTCGGAGTCCTATTCACCATGCAGGCCTGCGTAACAGAAAACCACAAGATGTAGACGAGACGGTGTGCGCCCTCGGAGAAGACCGTGCGCTTCGTGTAAGGACATTCGACAGGCCCCCGCCTCGCTCCACCCCTCGACCTCGGGAAGTCTGAGTCCTACCTCCGTACGCGTCGAATCATTGGCGCGCTGCATCCGTACGGAGGGTCTCTTGGGCGACTGAGTTGATCATGACAGCGACGGCACCGGCTAAGGCTTGCAGTGCGCTGCTGACCGAACCAACGTCAACGAGCAAGCAGGTGAGCACGAGGGTCGCCACACTGCACGGTATGAAACTCCGGTACAGAGGTGCAAGAACCTGATCAAGAGCAACGACTTGTCTTCCGGCGCACGGGGTACTACGAGATGAGCTTGCACGGCAGGAACCACACCCTGCTCAATCCGTGTGAGCAGACGGTAGCGGCCCATGCAGACAGGCGCAAGCGTGCGCGAATGATGAATTCCGGGACGTCTACCATCCCGGACTCGCCCGAGAACAGCGCTCAGGTGATCAAGGCAGGGCATCCCATGCAGAACGGGGAATTCCCGAGGACACAGAGACGCCAACGCTAGCAGAGTGACTGTCAATTGGTTCTTGGGTAATTGAGTGCTTAGTCCCCTACCCTGCCTAGACCAGCAGAACCGAGGCGCTCCCCACCGCTAGGACCGCGGCCAGCAGTGCCGTCCCGCGAGCCCGGAGATAGTCCTCGGCCGAACCGGCCGCTGCGGCGTCTGGATCCCCGATCCAGACGCCGGTCACAAGACGGCCGCCCAGCCACATGGGCCCCGCCAGGCCGCGCCCGATCCCACCCGCCAGAGTGGCTTCGCTCCAGTCGGCGTTCGGCCGGGGCACGACAGCGTGCTGCCGCCAGCTCCAGCGCAGCGCACTGCCGCAGGAGGCGCTCGGAACCAGTGCGGTAGCGGGCACGAAGAGCAGCCACGTCATCCGCGCACGCGGCAGATTCAAGCGGTCAGCGAGCCGTGCGCCGCACCTGGCGGAATGCCGACACCGCTCGTTGATGTACCCGAACATCGAGTCCGTCGTGCTGACCGTCTTGAACCGTACGAGGCCCGTGAGTCCCCCGAGCGCGACGAGGCTGAAGCGCAGAAGCAGATGCGCGGCGTCGGCTAGCGTCGGCTAGCGCGGGGCGCGGTCGCGCCGCCCCTGCCCCGAGCGCCGAGGTGCCCCCGCACAAGACCACTGCCAGCACGACCACGAGAAGACACCCGCCGATGCGGCCGTCGGCACCTGTCGCGAAAAGGCGCGTCTCGACCTAGGTCAGCGAGCTGCTGATCAGATGAATCGGGTGCCAGCGAAAGACAGGGTCGCTGATAATGACGTCGAGCACGGCGGCCGCCTCCAGCGGGTCGGCGCGGGAAGCCAAGCTGGTCAGGTCCACTCCGGCCGTCCGACGATCATCGGGGCGGATCGGATCATCCGGATGCGGACGCCGGGCCGCTCGCGACCGCTTCGGTTGCCACACCGACCGCGATCGTGCGCAGGACCAGATTGATCGGATCGGCGGGCACCTCCATGGGAGCACTCCGGAATGCGCGCCACGATTCCGGCTGGTCCGCCTAGGCGCGGGCCAAGCACGGCGCCTGAAAAGGCCCGGTCCCGCGGGCCGGTCCATCCGGAATCGTGTCGCCCGCCTCCCGATCTAGGACTGCCGCCAGCGCATAGGCCGGAGCGCCGACGCCCGGCTCGAACAAGACGGCGTTCCCGTTCCTGTCGGGCAGCTCATGACGCGACACCAGCAGCCGGTCCGCCAAGTGCTCCATCGCGCGCGCCTAGGTAGTGCTTGTGACAAAACCCCTGAATTCTGGCCTGATCAGCATTTCATACTACATCCTGATGTCGGATGGATCTCCAAGCACAACATATAGGGCCCAAGGTCGGAAGTTGCTCAGCCGCCAATCGCGAAGATTTCCGCGCTCTACCCAGAATTGGCAGGATTTCGGACCAGTCGTAGCATTCCAGTGAAATCTTCGCCTTGAGAGATTGGACCTAACGCCTTTGTTGTCAAGGGGATACGAGTTTTGTCACAGGCACTAGGTAAGACCGAAGCGGCCGAGGGAGTGGACTAGGCTGCGGGTCCATGAGGGCTCCAAGCCGTTCCACCACCGCAGCGCCTCGGCGAGCTCGTGGCGCTCGCGGTCGCCCGTCGCTTCGCAGCCCTTGTGATTCACTAAGATGCGCAGATCCTCACGCTGGCCTCCCAGGTGCGCGGAGTTGCCCGGCACCAGATGGGGCAGGAGCAGCTCCGCGACATCGGCGATCGGAAGCTAGTGGAGTCGACTTGTACCGGCCGCCTCTGGATGCGCGTGGATGACTATCGCGAACAGGCGGCTCATCTAGAACACCGCTGCCCTCTCGAGCAGGCGGACTCGAGCACGCATCCCGGGTGCCCTTGGCTATGGCATGGCGGAGAGGGAGGGATTCGAACCCTCGGTAGGGCTCTATAACCCTACGACGGTTTAGCAAACCGCTGCCTTAAGCCGCTCGGCCACCTCTCCGGTTCAAGCGACGCGTACCTCGATTGGACTCATCTTAGCAGACGGAGCAGGCGAGGCAAGCGGCGATGCGTCTCGAGAGCGGGCTGCGCGCCCAACTTCGCGGTCTAACCCGCTCGGTTCGCCCTCGGGGACGGCGGTGCGGCCCGCCTCGGCAGGCGGCCAAGGAATGCGCCCGCCGCCCTCGGACCGGCCATGTCTGCGGCGGCTGGCACAATTAAGAAGTCTGTCCGTGCCTGCCGTCGGTGCCGGGCTAGGACTCTAGGGGCCCTGCCGGCGAGTGCCGCGGAGACATTCCCGGCGACTCCCGCAGCGGAACGCGCCAATCTCGGGGCGGCCCTGCCGTCGGGCCAGAGGGAGAGCTGACCTTGATCGTCATCAAATTCGGCGGGACCTCGCTAGGGAGTCCCGAAGCGATCGAACGGGCTTGCGCCATCGTCCGGGGACGAACTAGCCGGCTGCCGCTCGTCGTGGTTTCCGCGATTGGCGACACCACCGACCGTTTGGCGGAGGCGGCAGGGATGCCGCGACCGGCGGCGGCCGAGCGGCTGAGCGCTCTGCGCGACCGAACGGTGGCCATCGCGCGGGCTGTCGTTTCGAGCGACGCCGCGGCCGAGGTGACATCGTTCGTCGACCGAGTTGTCGGCGAGGCTGCGGAACTCCTGCCTCCCGCCCACGCGCCCGCGGGCCTCTCCCCCCGGTCCGCCGCCTACGACGCCCTGCTGGCCTGCGGAGAGCGCATCTCCAGCCGCCTCGTGGCCGTCGCACTTGCCGAGCGCGGCCTGCGCGCCGAGAATCCCGACTCTAGGGATCTGTTTGTCACCGAGTCCCGCCACGGCGGGGCAAGCCCGCTCGCGGGTCCCACCCGCGCTAGGTTGCGCGCGGCTCTTCAAGGTCCGCTATCGGAAGGGACCGTGCCGGTGATCGGCGGATTCATCGCGAGCGGCGAGGACGGCTCGCCCACGACCTTGGGCCGCGGGGGCTCCGACTATTCCGCCTCGATCGCGGGCTCCGCGCTCGGAGCCGAGGAAGTCCAGATCTGGACGGATGTCGACGGGGTCATGACCGCCGATCCATCGCTGGTGGCGTCGGCGCGCAGCCTGCCTGTGCTCTCTCTGCGCGAGGCATCCGAGCTCGCCTACTTCGGCGGGCGGGTGCTGCACCCCTCCACGATGCTCCCGGCTATCGAGGGGGGCATCCCAATCCGGGTGCTCAACTCACGGCGCCCGCGGGGAGACGGCACCCTGATTCGCAAGGATCCGGTCGAATCCGGCAGGGCGGTCAAGGCCGTCGTGTACAAGAAGCACATCAGCCTGATCGACATTTACTCGACTCGCATGCTCATGGCGCACGGCTTCCTGGCGCGCGTCTTCGCGGTCTTCGAGCGCTTCGAGACGGCGGTCGACATGGTTTCCACGTCGGAGGTGAGCGTGTCCGTGACGGTTGACCGCCCGGACAACTTGACCGGGATTCTGGCCGGACTATCCGCATTCTCCCGTGCGGAGACGGCCCCCGGGAAGGCGATTATATGCGTGGTCGGCGAGGGCATCCGGTATACTCCGGGCATTGCGGCGCGGGTCTTCTCCGCGCTCGGCGGCGTTCGGATTCGCATGATTTCCCTCGGCGCCTCTAGAGTGAACGTGGGGCTCGTCGTGGACGAGAAGGACCTTGTGCCGGCGGTTCGACGCCTGCACGCGACCTTCTTCGAGGCCACTGCACCGCAGAAAGGACAATGCTCGTGAGCGAAACGCAGGACAGGCTGGCGCTGGTCGGCTACGGCCGCATGGGCCGCCTGTTAGAGCAGCTGGCCCCCTCGCACGGATTTGAAGTAGCCCTGCGTCTCGACGAGTTCAACAACGCCGACGGGGCCGGCCTGACGGAGGCCAACTTCGCGGGAATCCGCGCCGCGCTGGACTTCTCGATTCCCGAGGTGGTTCCCGACAACGCCGTGCGTCTGGCGGAACTCGGGATTCCGCTGGCGATCGGCACGACTGGCTGGCTGGACGACCTCGGCCGGGTGCGCGCGGCCGTGGAGCGGAACGGTTCGGCTCTCGTGTACGGCGCGAACTTCTCGATCGGCGTGAACGCGTTCTATCGCGTGGTCGAGGCCGCCTCGAAGGCGCTCGCCGCGCAGGAGGACTACGACGCATTCCTCTACGAGGCGCATCACAAGTACAAGGTCGACGCTCCGTCCGGCACCGCCTTGCGGTTGCTCGACGCCATGCGCGACGCCGGCTACTCGCGCCGCGTGGACGTCGCCACGCAGCGGGCGGGACAGTTTCCCGGAATTCACGAGATCGGATTCGACTCGGAAGCCGATACCATTCGGGTCAGTCACGTCGCTAGGAGCCGCCTGGGCTTCGCTCGGGGGGCCCTCAAGGCGACCCGCTGGATCGTGGGACGGAAGGGCGTGTACGAGTTCTCGAAGATCTGGGACAGGCTCGGCTGACGCGCGTCAGAAGATGAGCTTCGCGCCGAACTGCACTTCGCGGCCGTCTCGTGCTGCCAGCACCCTTCCGAAACCCGGCGTGGAGAAGAATACGTTGGGGTTGAGAAAGCTGGGCGTGTTGAGGAGATTGAAGAACTCGGCTCGGAACTGCAGGGTCGCCGATTCGCCGACTTGGATGTCCTTGAGCACCGAGAAGTCCGCGTTCGCCAGGCCGGGGCCCTGTACGATGTTGCGTCCGGCGCTGCCGAAGCTGCCGTAGGCGGGCAGGGAGAAGGCCTGCGGATCGAACCACCGCGCCGGGTCGGGGTCCGAAAGATTCGGGTCGCGGGCTAGGTCGGGCCGGTCGCCCGCCCCGAACCCGTAGCTCGAGCGGCCCGTGTTCGAGTTGTCGAACTCGCCCGGCAGGGCCACCGTGTAGGGCTGCCCGGACTGCATGGTGACGATGCCGTTGAGCTGCCAGCCGCCCAGAAGCTTCGCCGCGCCGCCGCTCCAGCTGCCGCCCCACGCCTTGCCGGGGCCGAACGGCAGCTCGTAGACGAAGCTTCCGGTGAACCGATGAGGTACGTCGAAGCTGGAACGCGCCCGTTCGGCAGCGACGTTGTTGCTGTCCTGCGGGTAGTTGGCGTCCCCGGCGGACGCGAAGAAGTTCGAGGCGTTGTCGATCGACTTGGACCAAGTGTACGAGAACAGGCCCGTCAGGCCAGTCTGGAAGCGGCACTGGAACTGCGCTTGGAGGCTGTGGTAGACGGAATCGAACGACGACGCGATCAGGTTGATGTCGGAGAAGATCGGCAGAGGGCGGTAGTTCGGCTGCGCCGGCGACGGGGCGGGCTGGTTGATGTCGCGGGCGCCGATCAGCTTGATCCCCCGCGAGCCGTTGTATCCCACGCTGAGCACGGTGTCCTCGAGCAGATCCGTCTGCACGGTGAAGTTCCATTGCTGCGCGTAGGTCGTGCGCAAGTTGCGGTCGTAGGTGGTCACGCTCGGGGGGATGGGGGCTGCCTGGCCTTCGGGCCACGGCTGCTGGATGCTAAGCGGAGCGGTTGGGGACGGGAAGAACAGCAGCGACTCGAAGAACGGCGGGTTGAAGTAGATCCCCTGGCCCGCCGCGAGATCCGAGAAGTTGTAGTAGAGGCCCCAGCCGGATCGCACGACGATCCGGTCGGTGCCGGAGGGACGGAAGGCCAGGCCGACGCGGGGCGCTAGGTTGTTCCGGTCCGCGAGCACCCCGCTGCGGGTCAGGCTCCCTTGGCCGAGCTGCACGATTTGCATGCTGGCGGGGTCGTAGATCGAGGCGGCGTCCGCCGCGTCGTACGAGGGGACGTTGTACTCGTACCGCAGGCCCAGCGAGAGCGTCAGGTTGCGCGACACCCGCCAGCTGTCCGTCGCGAACGCGTTGGTACCACCGGTCCGGGCCTGCTGCAGCGTGTCGCTGCGCGCGGCCAGCGTATAGGTGGGCAGGCCCAGCAGCAGGTCCGCGAGCGCGTTCTGGGTGTAGGCCCGGTCCGTGAAGTACAGGCTCCCGCGCGAGAGCACGTTCCGGAAGCCGTCCTGGCCGATGCCGCGGTGCTCCGCGCCGACCTGCAGCAGATGGCTTCCCCGCGAATAGCTCAGCGTGTCGGACACCTGCCACGTGGTCACGGTGCTGACCTGCGGGTTGTTGAACTCGCCCCCGAGAGACGAGAAACCGGTGACTTGGAAAAAGCTCAGCCCTAGGTCGATCTCCCGAGTTGCGAAGTCCGGCAGTCCGATCTTGCTGTTCAGGCTCGAGCCGCTGTTCTGGTGCAGGGTGCGGTTGGCGATGCGGTTGAGGCCGAAGCGGGCCTCGTTGATCCAGTTCGCTCCGAGGACGTGCGTCTCCGACACCATGGCGTTCTGGCCGCGCTGGTCCAGCCGGTTGCCAAATCCGGGAACCGACGAGAACTGCTGCGCGGCGTAGGGCTCCGAGCGGTCGCTGTCGGCGAAGCTGTAGCGCCCGGATAGCTGGCCGGCCTGCCCGAGGCGTCCGTCCAGGCGGATGTCGAACTTGTCTCCCCGGTCGTCCCCGACCGGGGCCGCGACGAAATTCTGGCCGGGGCTCTCGCGGTTAGGGAGGGGGTAGAGGCCGGCCACGGCCTCTCCGATCGGGTGGGCGAAGGGAAGCCGTGCGTTCGGAAAGGGCTGCCGCCTCATGAAGTCGATGGGCATCGCCGCGGAGGCGGAGAAGTCGCCCGCGCGCTCCGCCGGCGTCGGGACGTTGGTGGTGCGGGTTTCGGCGCGCGCCTCGCGCAGACCCTCGAAGTTGGCGAAGAAGAACGCCTTGTTCCGGGCCAGCGGGCCGCCCGCGGACGCGCCGAACTGGTTCCGCCGCAGGGTCGGCACCGGGTCGCCCGGTCCGCTGAAGAAATTGCGGGCGTCGAAGCGGTCGTTGCGCAGGAATTCGTACGCGGTGCCGTGGATCTCGTTCGTGCCCTGCTTGATCGCCACCGAGATCTGGCCCCCGCTGTTCCGGCCCAGGCCGGCTTCCGAATTGGACGTCTGGATGCGGAACTCGCGCACCGCGTCGACTGGCGGGGCGAAGGCGAAGCTGTTCAGGATTGGGTCGATGGCGTAGACGCCGTCGTATAGGAACGAGTTCGCGGATTCGCGAGCGCCGTTCGCTTGCAGGGCGAAGCGGCCCCTCTCGCTGCCCGGAGAGCCGACGGCCGCCGGCGTCGCGCCCGGAGTGAGCAGGGACAGCTCGAGGAAGTTCCGCCCGTTCAGCGGCAGGCTCGTGACGAACCGGTTGGGAATTACCGTTCCGACGGTGGCGCCAGCCGTGTCGAGAGCCGTCGGGACCCCGGGCACGGTGACCTCGTCGCTTGCGGCACCGACCTCCAGGACGAAATCGGCCTTGGCGTCGCCGCCCACCTCGAGACCTACGGGCTCCCGCGAGGCCCGCCGGAAGCCGTCGGCCTCGACTGTCAGGACGTAGCCGCCGACGGCGAGGGCGGGGAGGACGTAGAAGCCGGCCGCGCCGGTCGAGGTGCTTCGGACCTCGCCGGTCTCGACACGGACGGCCGTGACGCTCGCGCCCGGCACGGCCCCGCCGCTGGGGTCGAGGACGGTGCCGCGGATCCGCCCGCTGGTTTGCTGTGCCGGGGCGACGGCCGCGACGAGCAGAAGAGCCGCGCACGAGCCGGATAGTCTCAGGATCCGCATTCTGTCCCATAGTAGGACAGCGCGGACCCGCGACCGGCAGTGAAGTCCGCCATTCGGTCCGACGAGGTTCGAGAGGGCGCGGGAAATCCATATCCGCAGCGCCAGCTGATCGCCGCGCCGGGAACTGGAGGCTGACTTCTCGAGAATTGCCCGGTCCGCGGGGAGACGATTGCCTCGGGGCCCGTGCTAGGTCGCCCCGTGTGACTTCGAGAGCGTTCCGCGGCTCAGTCAGACAGGACCGCGCTCCCGAAGCATTCGCCGAGGTCGCGAGTCCGGCCGCTCCGCTTGCCCGCGGGGTGCCGGTCCTCGACCGGATCGAATTCAATTGCCCGGGCATCTCGTGAGCTCGGCCTCGGCGGCTAGCCTTCGACCGGGCGCAACCCACGACGGCCAATGGACGGAGCGCCCGACACACCGGCAGCGAGGGGGCTTTCGAGCGCGTACCGAGGCGACGACCGGACCACGTCCGGTGCGATGAAATCGACAAGTCCGGTCCCGGCTCGCAGCGCCCGTCCAGTCCGGGCGCGTACGGGGCTGGGGCCGAGCGGGCGGCTAGAATGGGCCTTGTTGCGGTACATAGCGCTATTGGCCCTGCTTTCCGGCGCTCTCCAAGGTCAGGGCTTCTTTCCGCTCGAGGAGATTCGTCCGGGGCTGCAGGCCATGGGCCGTACCGTGTTCTCCGGCAGTGCGGTCGAGGAATTCGATGTCGAGATTCTGGGAGTCCTCGAGAACTACGCAGGTCCGAAGTCCTCGATCATCATGGGACGGTTCTCGGGCGGCCCGCTCGAGCGCACCGGCGTGATGTCGGGCATGAGCGGGAGCCCGGTCTACATCGACGGACGCTTGGCCGGCGCGGTGGCGTTCATGTACCCCTTCTCCACGGAACCGCTGGCGGGCATCCGGCCGATCGGCGAGATGGTCGCGGGATTCGAGACTCGTGCGCGGGCCCCCGGCCCGTCGGCGGGCACCTTGGACGCATGGCGCGATCTGGTGGGGATCCCGCGGGAGGCGGTCGACCGCCCAAGCGGGCCGACCGGGCGGTTCCGGCCCATCGCTACCCCCGTCTCCCTGGGCGGGTTTCCCGAGAGGGCCCTCGATGTCTATGCCGACGCCTTCGAGCGGCTGGGGCTGCGCCCGCTGCAAGGCTCGGGAGGCAACCTGAGGTCCGACTCCGGCGACGCGCTCGAGCCGGGTTCCATGATCGGCGTGGGGCTGATGCTCGGAGACATGACGTTCACGGCGTCGGGAACCGTGACGCACGTAGACGGCGAGCGGGTCTTCGCGTTCGGGCACCGCTTCCTGTCGAGCGGCAATACCGAGATGCCGATGATGCGCGCGTCGGTCATGACGCTGGTCCCGAACCTGAACGCGTCCTTCAAGCTCAGCGGCACGGGCCCCGTGATCGGAACTATCTCGCTCGACCGCGAAGCGGGAATCGCGGGCGCGCTCGGGCCAGGTCCGGACATGGTGCCCTGCTCCATCCGCGTGCGGCGGTCCGACGGCACCTCGGCCGACTACTCGATGGACCTAGTGCGAGACGCCCAGCTCACGCCCTTCCTGCTGCAGCTGGCGCTGTTCTCCGCAGTCAGCGTCGCCGACCGCTCGCTGGGGCCGCTCACCGTGCGGGTCCGCGGCGGGACTGAATTCAGGAACGGGCTGCCGCGCTTGGTGCTGGACGACATCTATACCGGAACGGCCGGCGTCGCCCAAGCGGCCGCCCTGTCCAGCGCGGCGCCTCTCTCGTACCTGCTGCAGACCCGTCACGCCGGCGTCGAAGTCGACTCGCTCGACCTCGAGGTGGCGACGGACCCCGCCGACGCCTATACGGATCTGGTGAGGGCCTGGCTCTCCAAGACGCAGGTGCGGCCGGGGGAGACTGTCGAAATCCGCTTCGTGGCCAAAGGGCCCGACGGGACCGAGCGGACGCATTCTCTGCCCTACGCCGTCCCGGTCTCGATGCCGGCGGGACCGGTGGAAGTGACGGTCGGCGACGCCTTTACCGCCAATCTCCAGCAGTGGCGCGGCCTGCTCGCAGGCCGCAAGGTGCTGGACGCCGCCGCGACGATCCGCTTCCTGAACGGCCTTCGCGGCAGCGACCGGGCCTACGTGCGCATCTGGCGGCGCAAGCGCTCGCTGTGGATGCTCTCGGACAGGCTGCCCGATCCGCCGGCGTCGCTGCACGCCGTCCTCTCGACGCCCGCGGGGCGTGGCGCCGGTGCCCTCGCCAGCCTGTCGACCACCGTGGACAACCGGACGGTCGACGGCTTCCGAGGCGTCGTTCGAGGGAGCCTGTCCCTCCGCTTCGTGGTGACCGGGAGCTGATCGGCTTGCTTGCGCGACGCTACGCGGTCCTGCTCGCGGCCGCGCTGCAGCCGGCATTGGCCACCGCGGGAGGCACCAAGAGCTGGGAGCTCTCGAGCTACGGAGACTTCCTCGCCGGCACGTTCGAGAACGTCGGCGTGGACCGCGAGGGATTCCTGCACGTCGCGCCGGCCCTCGACGAGGTCCATGCGTCCGACCAAGCCGTCGTCTGGTCGATTGCGCGCGGCGCGGACGGCACGGTCTACTACGGCACCGGCCACCAGGGAGCGGTGTTCCGCGTGCCCCCGGATGGGTCCGGCGGGCTGCTCTGGAAGGCCCCCGAAATCGAGGTCTTCGCGCTGGCGGTCGGCCCTGACGGGCATCTCTACGCAGGCACTTCCCCGAAAGGGAGGGTGTACCGGATTACCGTCGACGGTGCCGCGACCGAGTTCTTCGATCCGGGACAGGACTACATCTGGTCCTTGGCGTTCGACGGTGAGGGGCGGCTTGTCGTCGGCACCGGAGGCTCCGGCAAGGTCTACCGCGTCACGCCCGACGGCCGCGGGGAGACTTGGTTCGAGTCCGGCCAGCGGCACGTGATCAGCCTGGCGCTCGACGCCGCAGGGAAGGTGCTGGCGGGCACGGATCCCAACGGAATTCTGTTCAGGCTGGAAGACGACGGCACGGCCTTCGCGCTCTACGACTCGGACTTGCCCGAGGTCCGGTCGGTCGTGACGGACGCGGACGGCGCGGTCTACTTCGCCGCGATGGGAGGCGGCATGGACCGGCTGCTGCAGGCGATTCCGAGCCAGCAGGCGGGCGTCCAGGCGCAGGCCGCGCCCGCCGCTTCCAATGCCGCCGTGCAGGTCGGGACCGCCCAGGTCGCTTCCGGGGTTTCCTACTCCCAGACGCAGGTCGTGTACAGCGGCGAGCGCGCCGCCCTGATGCGTTTCCTGGACGGGCAGGCCGTCGACAAGCTCTGGTCGTCGTCGGAAGAGAACATCCTCGGGCTGGCGCTGGAGGGAGGGCCGCCGGCCAGGGTTCTGGTCGCCACGGACCGCGAGGGCCGGATCTACAGGACCGGCGCCGACCGCAACCTGAGCCTTCTCTCCCAGACCGGCAGGGCCCAGATGACCGCCCTGCTGCGGTCGCCGGAAGGCGTCCTGGTCGGCTCGGCCCACGGCGGCACCCTGCAGAGGCTGGGTCCCGCTCCCGCCGCGCTCGGAGTCTACGAGACAGCTCCGCGCGACACCGGCGGCATCTCGCAGTGGGGGCGCCTCTCGTGGCGCGTCCGCGACGGAGCGACTACAGAAATCGTCACGCGCAGCGGGAACACGTACCGGCCCGACTCGAGCTGGAGCGCTTGGTCCGAGGCCTTGCCCGACAGCGCCGGGTCTCCGGTGACATCCCCGGCGGCCCGCTTCCTGCAATGGCGCGCGACCTTGCGGGGCCCTGCCCGCCTCGATTCCGTGCGCGTTCACTACCTGCCGCAGAACAGCGCGCCGGTGGTGCGCTCGGTGAACGTGGTGCCGGAAGCCGCCAAGGCCTCTACGAGCTCGGCTGCCAAGACCGCCGACAGCACCAGCAGCTACAGCATCACCGTGTCGGCCTCCGGCTCGTCCAGCCCCCCGCAGCAGGCCGGCGGCCAGTCCGCCGCGAGCTCCGCGGTGCGCAAGCTGGCCATCGTATGGGGCGCGGAAGACCCCGACGGCGACGAACTGCGCGCCGAGGTGTCGTTTCGCGGCGAGGGCGAGACCGAGTGGAAGAAGGTGCGGGACGAGTTGCCCGGGCCGCGATTCTCCATCGACAGCGACTCACTGGCCGACGGGCGCTACGAATTCCGCGTGCGCGTCGACGACGGCAAGGTGAATCCCGCGGGCCGCGCGCTCAGCGCCGAGCGGGTCAGTCGACCGGTCTTGGTGGACCGTACGCCCCCGGCCCTCAGGGTCCTGCCGCGAGCGGAGGGTGGCGAGCTGCGCTTCGCGGCCGAGGACGCGGCCTCCGAAATCCGCTCCGCCGAATTCTCCGTGAATGCCGGCGAGTGGCGGCCCGTCCTGCCGGACGACGGCATTCACGACGCGCGACGCGAGGATTTCACCCTGAGCCCGGGCGATCTCGAGGAGGGCGAGCACCTCGTCGTACTGCGGGTCCGCGACAGGGCCGGCAACACCGCTCTCGCCAAGTCGCTGGTCCGCTGACATCCCGTCCCGGCGGGCGCCGCGGACAATTACTCAACTATTACATTGGGCAGCCCCCGGCACCCCCGCCCGGCTGGTAAGTTGAGTTTTTCCGAGGCTTGGCAGCCGGAAGGCACTGTCCGGCCGCAAGCCTAGACCCCAAACGAATCGGACGGCGCACGCACGTGAGCGACACCAGAGCAACCTCCATGGACTTCGGCGACAGGACCCAGCTGAATCTGCTGACGTTCACCGTTCTGGCGCTGTTCCACGTAGGGGCCCTGGCGGCGCCGTTCTTCTTCACTTGGGAGAACCTGATCGTCACCGTCGCGATTTACTGGATGGCCGTCAGCTGGGGCATCGGCATGGGCTACCACCGGCTGCACACCCATCGCGGCTATCGCGTGCCGAAGTGGATCGAGTACTTCCTGGCGCTGTGCGGCACGCTCGCGCTCGAGGGCGGCCCGATCTACTGGGTGGCGGCGCACCGCTGCCACCACCAGCACTCCGACACGGACCGGGACCCGCACACTCCCCGCCACGGCGGCTTCTGGGCGCACGTCGGATGGATCATCTTCGGCAAGAGCCTGCATAACGATACGGAGCTGACCGGGCGCTACGCCCCGGACCTCCTGAAGGACCGCTTCTACCGCTTGCTCAGCGAGTGGCACTGGGTGCCCCTGACCGTGCTCGGGATCGCGGCCTGGGCGCTCGGAGGCATCGGCACGATGCTCTGGGTCGTGCCGCTGCGAGTGGTCGTCGGGCTGCACACCACGTGGCTGGTGAACTCGGCCACGCACATGTGGGGGAGCCGGCGATTCCGGACCAAGGACGATTCGCGGAACCTGTGGTGGGTCGCGCTGATCACGTTCGGGGAAGGCTGGCACAACAACCATCACGCTCACCCGGTTTCCGCGCGCCACGGCATGGCTTGGTACGAGCTCGATCTCAGCTACATCCAGATCCGCTTCCTCGAGAAGCTCGGCATCGCCAAGGGGGTCTACGCCCCAAGCCTCGATGCCTTGGAGTCGCCCGAGATGCCCGTGCCGGCGGCCGAGGCGGCCGCGTAGGCGCGCCCCGGACGCGGCGGTTCGACGGGCCTGATCGCGGAGCCTCAGACCAGGCCGGCCTGCCAAGGCCCGGTCACGGCGAAGGTGATGCCCGGCACCTGGGCATTGAAGAAGAGCCAGCGACCGTCCGGGCTGAACGTCGCGCCGGCGAACTCTCGGTCGCGGAAGTCGCCCGCCAGCCCGTTCCGCTCGCCCGCCAGCACCACGGCGTTCTTGGCGAACGGGAAGATCGCTCCGTCGACGGTGAGGCCGCGGACATAGTTCTCGCTGTCGCCGTCCTCGCACAGCACGAGCCCGCCGCGGGGGCTGACGCATACGTTGTCCGGCATGTCGAGAACGCTCCGGTCCGGGGACTCGAACAGTAGGCGCAGGCGCTCCTCCGCGGGGTGGAGCTCCCAGACTTGGCCGGCTGCGGCGTCGCCGCCATTGGTCGAGACGACGTAGACGCGGTCGTTCCCGTACCAGATTCCTTCGAGGCGCCCGAAGGTGGCCCCGCCGAGCCGGACGCCCTGCTGGTACACGCTGTCCTTGGCGATCTTGGCCGGGTCGGGATCGTCGATCGGAACCCAACCAATCGGATCCCAGGCTCCCAGCGTCTGGCCCGTTCTCGTGTCGGCCCCCGGCCGTTCCGCGAGGACCAGCATTTCGAGCCGGCCCCCGGCAGCGAGCCGCCCGGGCTCCTCGGGCAGGAAGCGGTACAGCCCGGAAGCAGGCCGGTCCTCGGTTTCGTACACGATTCCCGTGCCGGGGTCGATCGCGACCGCCTCGTGAACGAACCGCCCCATCGCCCGGTAGGGCTCCGCGGTCGCGGTGCCGTCCGAGGGCACTTCGAACACGTAGCCGTGGGGCTCGCGGTAGGAGTTGTCGCCGCCCGGGCCGTCCACCGTCTCCTCGCAGGACAGCCAGGAACCCCACGGCGTCGGCCCGCCGGCGCAATTGACGGCCGTCCCCGCTAGGCTGGGCCAGGCCTCGGCTGCCCGTCCGGAATCCACGTCGAACTCGACCGTGGTAGTGCCGCCGCCCCCGTTTGGATCGAAGACCGGATCGTCGGCGAAGGCCGTCCCCTCGCGCATCTCGTGATTGCGGACGAGCCGGACGGTGCCCGGGCCAGCCTCGAACGCAGCCATGCCGTCGTGCGCTCCGGGCGTCGGTCGCCCGTCGCCCAGCCGGTCGCCAGTCCAGCCGAACGACAGATAGCGGAACCCCCGCGGCAGGTCCAGCAGGGCAAGGCCGGTCGTCTCGTCGCGGACGGGCTGGAGGGGCCCGTAGCCTTCGTGCAGGGCGCCCTGTCCGGCGTCCGAACCGACGCGCTCCCTCTCCCGTGCGGTTCGGCAGGCGAGCGCCTGCAGGCATGCGGCTCCGAAGATCCCGCCGCCGGCCGAGAGGAAGTCGCGTCGGCGCAGCCTGGCGGTCCGCATGCTGCCAGTCTACAGGGTCGGCGTGTCGCTTCGAACGCATCCTCGAGGCTCGCGCCCGGCAAGGCCGCGGGCGCCGCCCCTCGGCGGTTTGCGATACGCTGGCCGCATGCCCCTGATCCTTGCTTTCCTCCTGGCGGTGCCAGGCCTCGCCGCGGCGACGATCGAGACACTGGCCGGCACGGGCGAGTCCGGCGCCACCGGCGACGGCGGCCCGGCGGCCGCCGCGAGCGTCGGGAATCCCTACGGACTCGTCCTGGGGCCCGACGGCGCGCTCTACGTCTGCGAGATCGACACGGACAGGGTGCGACGCATCGACATGCGCGACGGCTCGATCTCCACCGTCGCTGGAACCGGCTACGCGGGCTACGCGGGCGACGGCGGACCGGCGACCGAGGCCAGGCTCAGCGATCCGTACGAGGTTCGATTCGACGCCGAGGGGAGCATGTACTTCGTCGAGATGCTGAATGCCGTCGTCCGCAAGGTGGACATGCGCAGCGGGATCATCTCCACGGTCGCCGGTACCGGCGGGAGAGGCTTCTCGGGCGACGGCGGGCCCGCTCTCCGGGCGAGCTTCAACCGCCCGCACTCGATCGCCCTCGACGGCAAGGGGGGCCTGTACGTCGCCGACATCGGCAATCACCGTATCCGGCGCGTCGACCTGTCGAGCGGAATCGTGACAACGTTCGCCGGCACCGGGGAGCGCGCGCCGACGCCCGACGGCGCACCGGTGGCGGGGACCCCGCTCAACGGGCCGCGCGCGCTCGCGTTCGCCCCGAACGGCGACATGTACGTCGCCTTGCGCGAGGGCAACGCGGTGTACCGTCTCGACATGCGGGCGATGACGCTGCACCATGTCGCCGGGACGGGCGATAAGGGGTATTCCGGCGACGGCGGCCGGGCGGCCGAGGCGACCTTGGCGGGCCCCAAGGGCATCGAGATCGGCCCGGAGGAGGCGGCCTACTTGGCCGATACCGAAAACCACGCGATCCGTCGCATCGACCTTGCGACCGGAACGATCTCGACCGTCGCCGGCGACGGCTCCCGCCGCGACGGCCCCGACGGCAACCCCCTGCAATGCGGTCTCGCGCGGCCGCACGGCGTCTTCGTGGACAGGGCCGGCAACGTCTACATCGGCGACAGCGAGAACCACCGGGTCCGGGTCGTCCGACCGTGACCCCGGCGGCGGGGTTGTACCATGTCCGCAGCCCCGGGGCGAGCGTCCCGAGCGGCGACGGGAGGGATTCGATGCGCCTGACTCTGCTGGTCGCGCTGGCCTGCTGCCTGGCGGCACCTGCGACCGCCCAGCGGGACTTCGATATTGACGGCCCGATGGAGCTCCACATCTGGATGACCGCGAAGACCGGCCGGGCCGAGGCGCTGGCCAGGACCTTTACCGAGGTGTTCTATCCGGCGGTCAGCAGCATGGCGGGCTTCCGCAGCGCCTTGCTGATGCGGAAGCCGGGAACCTATCAGTTCACCGTGCGGCTCGGCTTCGATACCGAGGACCAGCGCATGGCGTGGGTCGCATCCGACAAGCACCAGCGGGCTTGGCCGGAGCTCTCGTCCCATGCGAAGAAGGTCGATTACGACGGATTCGCCGTGGTCCACCCGCGCTAGCCCGGCCTCACTCCGTCCCTTGGCCGGCTGGCTGGCTGGCTGGCTCGCGGTCGAGCTCCCGGCGCGCGGCTTCGAGGACGCCGTTCACGAAGGCTGACGGCTCGTCCCCCGCGAAGCGTCGCGAGATGTCCAGCGCCTCGTTGATCACCACCCTCGGAGGTGTCCGCCTCGACCGGAGTTCCGAGACTGCTAGGCGCAGCACTTGGCGCACCACCACCGACATGCGCTCGAGCGACCAATTGTTGGCGTGTCGCTTGATGATGGCGTCCAGCTCGGCCGACCGCTGGACAACCCCGAGGAACAGCCGCTCCGCGAACGGGTCGACCGGACGGGGGCTGCCGTCGGCGAGACAGCCGTAGAAGTCCCCGACGACCTTCTCCGGATCGCCGCCGCCGGCGTTCCACTGATAGATCATCTGTAGCGCGCTCTCGCGAGAGCGGCGTCGCGACGGCATGATGCTGCGGCCGGGGACGGCTAGCCCGCGGCCAGCTGCCGGAGCACGCTGGCCATCTCGATCGCCGCCACGGCGGCTTGGGAGCCCGCATTGCCGGCCTTGCCGCCGGCTCGGTCGACCGCCTGCTCCGCGGTGTCGCAGGTCAGCACGCCGAAGATCGCCGGCACGCCGGTCTCGGGTCCGATCTTGGCGATGCCGCTCGCTGCTCCCTCGGCCACGTGGGCGTAGTGCGCGGTCTCGCCGCGAATCACGGCGCCGAGGCAGATCAGCGCGTCGAACTTTCCGCTGCCCGCCATCGCATGCGCCACGATCGGGATCTCGAGCGAGCCCGGCACGCGGACCACCTGCACGCTCTCCAGCGCTCCGCCGTGGCGGCGGATCGCGTCCAGCGCCCCCTCGAGCAGCCGCTCGGTAATGTAGCCGTTAAAGCGGGCGACCACGCAGCCGAACCGCAGCCCCCGCGCGTCCAGCTTGCCCTCCACGGTAGCCGGCTCGCGCGCGGGCAGGGACGCCTCCCCCATATGGCAATCGTAGCGAATACCGGCGTGGAGCATCGCCAGCGGCTGCGGTCGGCTCCCTGGTCCGGACTAGAAGATTGCCTTCGCGCCCCGGAGCAGGGTCTCGATGTCGCGGATCCCCGCGCCCGGCCCCTCGGGCACGGCCAGCTTCCCGTCCTCGATGGAGAGCGCCGGATCGAACCAGTCCCGGTAGCGCTCGATGCTGCGCTTGTACTCCTGGTAGCGACCGATGTCCCTAGTCCGCGAGGCGAAGTGCAGCATGTACACGAAGCCGAAGCCCCCCGAGATATGCACGGTCGTGGGCAAGCCCGCGACGTCGGCCATGTTTGCCACGCGGGCGGACCGGATCATGCCCCCGTAGTAGTGCAGGTCGGGCTGCACGATGTCGACTGCCCGGTTGGCGATCATCCAGCGGAAGCGGCGCTCGCTGTATTCCTGCTCCCCTCCGGCGACCGGGATTTCGAGCGCGTCCGCGACGGCCTTGGTCTCCTCGAGGTGGTCGAACGGGCACGGCTCCTCGAAGTAGACCGCGCCAGCCTCCTCCAGCAAGCGCCCGATCGGCACGGCGTGCTCGGGATCGTAGGAGCTGTTGGCGTCGCCGTGCAGGTCGATTCCGTCGCCGAGGGCCTTGCGGGCGAGGGGGATCAGCGCCTCCGACCGTCCGGGGGCGGCGTCGCGGTTGCGGCTCATGCGACCGCCCAAGCGGAATTTCACCGCCTTGGCTCCCGTCTCGTCCGCGAGGGACGCCAGGTAGTCGACTTCTTCTTCGGGGGTGGTGTCGCGGCGGCCGCTCGCGACGTAGAAGTCGACCCTCTCTCGCAGGCGCCCGCCGAGCAGGTCGCCCATGGAGCGGCCGCAAGCCCGGCCAAGCATGTCGAGCAGAGCGAACTCCACCCATGCCTGGGCGCACCAGAACGCGAGGCCCTGCAGCTTGTAGTTGCTACGGTGCCGGTAGAGCTCGAACAGCAGATCCGACTCGAGGGTACGGGCGTCCTTGCCCAGGAAGAACGGGACGACGGCCTGCTCGAGGACTGCCGCGAGGTAGGGCCGTCCGTTGGTCACGGCGAGTCCCTCGGCGCCGTCCGCGGCGCGAACGTGGACGAACTGGTCCCCGTCCATTTCGAGCAGGCGAATCGAGTCGATGACGAGAGGACTGTCCAGGCCTGCTGTGTCCAGCACCGGCCGGGCGGCTGCCGCGTCCAATTCCTCGACTGGGGGGCCCGTCTCTTCGGTGCGGGGGGAGCGGCCGCAGGCTCCCAGCGCAGCAGCGCCGACGCCGGAGGCGAGGAACGCCCGACGGCTCCGCCCGGCCGCGCTACCGCGGGCGGCGGAACTCATCCGGCACCCGGGTCCGGTCGTGCTGCTCGAAGGCGACCTTCCATTCGAGCGGCACCGTTGCGGGGAGGTAGCACATGCGGTCGTCGCAGGCCTGGTAGCGAAGGCTGCCGCGAATCGTCAGGATTCCGTCCTCTACCATGCCGCCTAGGTCGGCGGCCTGCCCGATCATGACGTCGCGCAGCAGGCGGACACGGCCTTCGTACACGGGAACCGACTCGTTGATCGCCGGCAGGTGCAGCGTCCGTGAATCCGGGTATTCCGCCTCGAAATGGGTGAGGCCCGCGGCCTCCTCCATGCGCCAATCGACCGGGATGTACCCTTCGACGGCGGGGGCGTACACGTGCATCCTGTCGTCCAGCTCGATGTCGAGCACCAAGACGAATCGATTTCCGCCCCGCACGACGCTGTCGCTGGCCCACGCGGTGACCTTGAGGTGCGAGGTGTGCTCCGTGGAGCTCGGCCCGCCCTGATCGGCGCCGAGCTGGCGCACGAGGACGCGCCCGGCGGTGAAGCGGTCCTTGTAGTCCTCTTCGTGGAACTTGGCGCGCACGACGCGGTCGCGGCCCAGCAAGAGCTCTACCGGGTGCGGGATGCCGAAGAAGGCGTGGTCCTCGGGGATGTCTTCGTTCAGCACGCCGAACTCGCGGATGACGGCGGAATCCGGGTCGGAAAGAAGGGGAAAGCCGATCCCCGCCCGCTGCGCGAAGTGAGCGAGAGCGTCGACCGTGTCGTTGCTGATCGCGGCGACCCGCACGCCTCGCTCCTCCAAAGCTTCCCTCTTACGCTCCAGCTGCACGAGCTGGCCTTTGCAGAACGGTCACCAGTCCGCCGAGCGGAAGAACAGCAGCAGGAGCCCGTTCTCGCCGGCGAGATCGTCGAAGGTCTGCATCGCGCCCGACTGGTCGGTCGCTTCAATGGAGGGGGCTGCGGTCCCCACGGGGGGTCCGGCGGCAGCGTCGGCAGGGCTGGCGGCGACAGCCAGGCCAAGACCCGCCAGTGTTGCGAATGCCGCCAATCTGCCGGGCTCGCGGCACCTAGGAAAGAACATGCAATCAGTGTACGGCAGCGCGGCTCCACCCGGCCGTCGGTCCGTCCCGGCCGGAGGCCATCCCCAGCAGGCGCAGGACGGTGCGCCAGTTCCGGAATGTGATGGGTGTTCCGAGCGCGGATTCGAGGTAGGTGCCGGAGAGCTTGGTGCGGGCTGCTCCGCGCGGGAGTAGTAGGTATACCTCGCGCTCCCGGAATGCGAACTCGTCGGGCGGCGACCGATGCGGGTCGACTGCGGGGACGCGCTCCGCCGGAGGGGTCTCCACGCAGAACCCTACGTGGAGCTTGCGCGGGTCCGCTACGTCCGAGAACGGGTTGTCGCGGACGACCCGGGCCAGCTCGGCCCTCGAGCGGAGAACGATGCCGATCTCCGTTCCGGTCAGCTCGGTGACCAACGACCGCACGGCGCTACGGGCCGCATCCGCGATGCGGGCGTCGGAGCGGAACACGGCGTTGCCGCTCTGGATGTAGGTGCGAACCTGCGTGCAGCCTGCTTCCTGCAGCGCCTGCTTGAGCGCCGGCATGGGAACACGGTTGCGCCCGCCGACGTTGACGCCCCGCAACAGCATCGCGAAGGTCCGCGGGCGCGCCGAATCCAAGCTGGAATCCCTCGTCACGATGCGCCGGCAGCGGTCCCATTGCCGCGACTCGAGAGTCTTCTGGTAGTGCTGCGTGACTCGCGTCCAGAGCGTCTGGTTCTCGGAAGGCAAATCCCGGGGGGCGGGGGGCCGTCAATGACGGTCGCCGAGCTCCGCCGGGACGTGCCCTCGCATCGCAATGTCACCTCGGCGCCTCCCGGCGGAAATGGCACGGTAGCGGGTCGGCGATTCGTGCCGCTGCTGTCACGGCCTTCGTCTTGGGACGCCGCGAGTAGCAGCTGGGGACACTGGACGAGATCGAGGAGTGCCTGGTCGCTTGCTTCGGATGAAGGGCATCGAGGTGGCGGACTGGCCCCTAGCGAGAGTTGGCAGCGGTCGGAATCCGAGACATCCGTGGCGAATCGATGGCACCGACGGGGAACAGTTAGAATAAGGCACGATGAATTCGAGCGACCACTCAGAGGTAGACCGGCGCTTCCTGCAAGCCATGCGCGTAGACCGGTTCGACACGTTGATGGGTCGGGTGGTGGATGCGCTCAAGACGGTACTAGTGGCCTAATTTGGGTACAAGGCTATTGATTCATTGGGAGGAACTACTACCATTGCTCAACTGCTTGTGTCCTGGCGAATCCGGGACCTAGCTGCGCTGACTACGTCCGTTGGATCGCTTGTCTATGCTCGGAGGGTGAGGCGGCTGCGACGGAGCGACGTCGAGCGCCTCGGGCGTCGCGTCAAGGAACTGGAGAGTGCGGCCGAATCGAAGCTCAAGCAACCTGTTGTCAACAGGAGAAACAAGACCGGAGGATCAATGACTACATCTGATGGGATCGTGATCATCCTAACGCTCGCGGCCTACGCGATCCTGCTCTTGGTCGTCGCCCGACGCTGGAGTGAGCTTCGAGTGGATCTACTGCGACGGCGGCTCTTCGTTCTGCGAGATGAGCTGTTTGACTACGCGCTGGCCGGAAACGTAGCCTTCAATGCCCCCTCGTACCGCTTCCTGCGGAGCCGGATCAACGGACTGCTGCGCTTCGCTCACAAGACGAGCCTCCTGCGGGTGTTGGCGATTAAGTTGTTCGGTGACAAAGCCTTGGCTAGGCAGTCCATCGAGCACATCGTCCATGAGTGGATGGCAGCGGTGGCGCAACTGCCGACTGCGTCGCAGGCGCGCCTGCGCGAGTTCGTACGCCAAGGCATTCGAACATGCCGTGGACCACATGGCACTGGGAGCCCTTGGCCTGCTCCGTAGGGCGTTGTCAAAGCGTCAGACGCCGATCAAGGTTGTTCAGGTGCGGCGAGTGCTCGTAATGACCGCGAAGACCGACATGGGCGTGCGGAAGCCCTCTTCCGTGTGGGCTGTAGCAGTGTGAAGGGGCTGAAAGGACGCCTCCGGCCGTCCAGGGAGTGAGTGCGGGCGACGGACTGACCGGCCCGCGAGACATTCGGGCACGAGCCAGCCCTCGGCCGCGACTGTGCGTGGTGTCGCCGGTCCTCGCGGAAGGGACTCTGTCGCAGTCTCCCGGCTCGATCCGTGCGTTGCGAGGCAGGGAAGATCCTCAACGGCCCTTCCCGTCGGCGAATGTGGCGGGAAGTCCCGTCGCAGAGTGGTCGGGGAGGGCGGAGCAAGGGTGCGGGTAGTGGCAAAGCCTTGTGCAGGATGTCCGTCTGCGGCTCGCCCAGATCGTTGAGGCGCAACTTTCCCGAGAAATCGACAGGGCTCCACGCGAGTCTCTGGCCTGTGACTTCTGGGTGCCGTCCCGTGCCACCGGCCCTGCTGTCCGGTGCATTGGAGGCCGTCCAAGCAGTGCCATCGTAGCTTGTCCTGCCTTGGACGATGCCAATGAGTGCAGAGGACGAAGTCTCGCGCAAGCCCTTAGGCTGCCACGGTAGGGAACTCGTCACTGACCATTCCTGCCGCCAGAAAGACAGGCAAGCCGCTCTGCGCTCCCTTGACAGTGTCGTCAGGTCGCCCGCGCCCTGTGGCCAAGCCGGACGCGGCGCTCAGGTCCCTTTCCGGCCTGGACCGCGGTCTTGTCAGAACAAGGGACGATGAATTCGAGTGACCACTCAGCGTCAGACCGGCTCTTGCCGCAGCCATGCCCGTAGAGCGGTTCTACACGTTGATGGGTTGGGTGGTGGATGCGCTCGAGATCGTTCTGGTGGCTTGGTTTGTGTCCGAGGCCATTACTGAACGTGTCAAGGGTCTTGCCTGCAGATCAGCCCAGGATGTAGATGCACTCGGCCCGCTTGAAGGACGCGGCGACTGGCTACGGTGTCCACTTCAGGTGCTCCCAATCCTCGGCCATCGTGTTCTTCAGGTCGTCTCCTGTCTCGACTTTCCGTTGTCAAGCTCTTCTCTTCACCTATGACTACAGTGTCTCCACAGGATTCAATTCCCGGGAGTAAGTCGGCAGAACCCGAACTTCTATCTCGGATTCAAGAAACTACCGCACTCTTTTCTCCGTGTGGATTCTCAGGCTATCCTCCAACACATAGATCGTCTTCTCCGGCACATCCGCTGCGATCCTTCCCAGGAACTCTCGAACCGTCTCGGTGATCGTGTTGCCTTCATTAATCATGTACAATAGCTGCCCTCCCGGACTGACCGCCGCCAGCATGTTCGCGCGGATCCTCATTCCCGAGACGCTGCCCCTCGGTGTCTTCCCGGGTTCCGCCCGAGTCCTCCCCGCGTGGCAGTCCGAGCACATTCCCGCTTCGTCCTCGAACAGGGGCAGCGCGTTCTCCTCCTTCGCCTTCCTCGGCGGATCCGGATTCGCCGTCCTCGGCCGTTTCGCCACGGCGACCCTGCCCCGCCGCCACGTCTCTGTCGCCGGCCCTGGCGGGATCAGGCCCCTACGGCGCAACGCTTGACGCACCGTCGACCGGCTTGCTTCGATCCCGTACTGAGGAGAGGAAGAGTCTATTTTTCCGTCCGTGCCCTCTTCCGAGACCAGTTACGACACTTGAATGTGATAGAATTATTGCATGAATCCCTTCCACTTTAACGACTATAATCGACTCCCCCATAAGCTCAATATCACTGTCAAAACGTTCTTCGACTCGCAATTCATCCTCGGCTATGTTCCGGAATAACTTGCGCAGAATCTCGGCATCGGAACCGGAGCAGTCAAGTCTTGGAAGGCTAGGTTCATCGCCGTAGCGATGGCGGCCGTGGAGGACCGTTCGAGGACAGGACGCCCTCGGATCTGGACCGAGGAGCGTGGGGAGTGGATCTTCCACACCGTGGTCGATAAGAATCGCCGGCAGCTCAAGTTTGAGTTCGCCTATTGGAGCGTGTAGCGAGTCCTCCGGGCCTCAATCGACGAGTTCGGCATCGACGTGAGCCGCTGTACCATCCGCCGCGTCATGCGTCGGCGCAAGCTCACGTCGCAGAAGCCACGCTTCCGGGCGTCCCAGCACCGGATGGGGCAGGTCACGCGATGGATTGACGCGATGTTCCCGGAATTCAAGGAGGAAGACGAGCGGGAAAGGCCCCTGATCATGTTCGCTGGAGAAGCCAGAATTCGCTTCAACTATCACGTGGGATGGAGGTAAATACTGCGCGGAAATACGCCCGAGATGGCCTGCAATGGCAAGAATATTCGCCTGAACATTATGGCAGAGATTAGTCGGGACATCTGCTTCCATTCCATGCTGCAATAGGGCACGGAGAATGCTGGAAAATTCCGCTCATTTTCTTCCGGATTAACGCGACGATATAAGTGGAAATTATCTTAGATAGTGAATTCTAATAAAGGCAGAATAGGGATTCATATCCTTCCGGTATATTCCCCAAATCTGAACCCATACGAGCTGATATAGTCGTACATAAAGCGGATGGTGCTCCAGAAATGATTCAGAACTAAGGAGAAGATATTGCTCCTACTCGAGGCGGAATTCAAGGCTCTAAGGGACTTGACTGACAAGGTGGATCGCTTCTTTAAGGAGCCCAATTTCCAGTACATGTTGGCCTGATCCGACCGAGAAGACTCTTGCGCTCCTCAGTACTTGTCTCGCAACGCGTCCCCGGTCGGTCGCGCGGTCCGGTACGCGAACTCGAATCGCAGCTGGCGCGGATCCGTAGTCGTAACGACCGTGGGGACCCGCTGGAGGCATGCCGTCTTGGGAGGGCGCGGTCGACCGGATATCTTGCGGCCCTCCAGTCCATTGAAGCCGCCGCGCCCATAGCGCCCCGCCCAAGGTTGAATTGCGCGAACTCCGATACCGACGGAGGCGGCAACTGCGAGGATCGTCGAGCCGTGTTTGATGAGGATCACGGCTTCCTTTCCAATATCAAGCTTGTCGATCCGGGGGAGCGTCCGGAAGTCTTCCAACGAAGGATCGTTCACCGCCCCGGTACACCACGGCCACTTCGAAGCGAGCTATACACCGAATGAAGCCGGAGACTTAATCCGCGGGGATCTCACATGTGGCGACTCGAGCGCCTTGGCGCTCTCCCCTACGCCGATATAGACCGTTGCCGGCGTGTCCTGTGCCGCTAGAGTCCCCGAGCACAGCGCGAATTGAACGATGAGGCGCCGCATGCTGCGGCCAGTCCCAGTCCGCGTTCCCAGCGGCAGCGGGCTCCCGATCCCGGACGGCGGTGCCCGCGAGCGAGACGCGATGTCGGTGCCGTCCCGGATGTCGCGACGGATCCGCCGGGGATGGCTTAGATTGAGAGCATGGCTGCGAGCGGTCCGGTCCGTGCCAGTCGAATCGCGTCGGTCTCGCGTCGGTCTCGCGCCTGCGCAGCCAGCATCCCGCTCTTAGTCGCGTCGTGCGGCGGAGGCCCGACGGACCCGCTCGGACAGGCATCGGCATGCGTCGACTGCCATCGCGAGGAGACGCCGGCGATCGTGGTCGACTAGGAGCTCAGTCTCCACAGCTCCGAGGGCGTGGATTGCTCCTTCTGCCACGGTGATCGGCATCGCGGTGCGGGCGACACCGACCTCGTCCGCACCGCCACGCCGGACGTGTGCGCGACCTGCCATCCGATCCAAGTCGAGCAGTTCGCCGGAGGCAAGCACGCGCAGGCGTGGGCGAGCATGAACGCGATGCCGACTACACACTGGCTGCCCATGGCCTTGACCGAGGGGATGAAGGGCTGCGGAGGTTGCCACAGGCTGGGCCTCAAGACCGAGGACGAGATCAAGCGGATGAGGGCGGAAGGAGGGATGTTCGGCCTCGCGTCGTGCGACGCCTGCCACACGCGTCACCTGTTCTCGGTGAAGGAGGCTCTGGAGCCGCAGGCGTGCCGGACCTGCCAGATGGGCATCGACCACCCGCAATGGGAGATGTACTCTTCGTCTGAGCACGGGGTCCGGCACCTGCTCAAGCAGAGCGGCACGCTTCCCGAACAGGCGGCCGCGCCGACCTGCCAGCGGTGCACATGCCGAAGGGGGACCACGGCGTGCGGACGGCATGGGGTTTCCTAGCCGTGCGACTGCCTATGCCGGACGATCCCGAATGGGCTGCTGATCGCGCGACGATCCTCCAAGCGCTGGGCGTCTTGGATTTGGAGGGAAACCCGACGGCCCGACTCGAAACAGTCAAGCAGGTCGACGCCGCTCGCCTCACCCAAGAGGCATGGCAGGCGGAACGGGATCGGATGATCGCGGTCTGCGATGAGTGCCACTCCGGGACAATGGTCCGGGCCGAACTGGCCAAGGGCGACGAGATGATCCGCGAGACGGACCGCCTTCTGGCCCGGGCGATCCGCGTCGTGGCAGGCCTCTACCGAGACGGCGTCCTGCGCCGACCGACCCACTACGAACGCGACTTCCCGGACCCGCTGGCATTCCACGACGCGCCCACGGTCATTGAGCAGAAGCTGTTCAGGATGCACTTGGAGCACCGTATGCGGGCCTTCCAAGGGACCTTCCACAACAACCCGGACTACGCGCTGTGGTAGGGCTGGAGTGAGATGGTGCAGGGACTGACCGAGATTGAGGCGCTCGCAGAGGAACTGCGGGGGCCAATTTAGGGAGCGGCGGCTTGGCACGCGCGGTATTGATTCTGATCGCATCGACCGCGGGGACGGTGGCGGCCGTCCGCTTGCTCGGGAGGCGTCCCCGTCTGGCGGAGTCCGTTCCCGGCAAGGCGCTTGCGTTCGGGAGCTTCTTCGTGCTGCCCGGCCTGATTCTCGTCGGAGGCACGAACCATCACTACGAGCAGGCGAAATCCACGGCATTCTGCCTTTCGTGCCACATCATCGAGCCCTACGGCACGAGCCTCCTGATCGACGACGCGCGATTCCTTCCGGCGGCGCACTACCAGAACAGGAGAATTCCGGCGGAGCGCGCCTGTTACGCATGCCACACCAGCTACGCGATGTTTGGCGACGTGGAAGACAAGATTCGGGGGATCGCGCATGTCTGGCACAACGCACTGGGCACGGCTTCCGACCCCGTGCAGATCTACCAGCCGTTTCCCAACCGATCCTGCCTGCAATGCCGCCACGGGGCGCGCTCCTACGAAGAGGAGGCCGCGCACGCCCGCATTCGAGCCGCCCTGCTCGAGGGTTCCAAGTCCTGCATCATGTGCCACAACTTGGTCCACGAGGTGGAAAAGCTGGACCGCTTCCCGCGATGGGACCCGGAGGCGCGGCCGTGAGAGGAGGCATCAAGCCCATGCCGCGGTCAGGGGCTGCAGGCCGGCTGCGGCTCGCGGGGCTGCTAATCGCGACGGGACTGCTCTCGGCGCTTCCCACGCTCTTCTGGACGCATCCAGTATCGTTCTTTCTTTTCGCCGGCGCCTGCGGGCCCCTCGTCGTCGCTGGAATGCTGACCTACCTCTGGTCCGGGATGGGCGACAGGGAAGGCCCGGACGCGGGGCGAGCGCAGACGGCTCGACCGAGAGCGCTGCCGTCGTCGCCAGAGCGGTGACCTGCGCGAGACGGCTTCGACGGAGCGATTCCAAATTCGGCCATCAAGGTGGCGCGTGATCGTCGCTTGGGACAATGAGATGACGAACTTGGCCGAGAGGTCGCGCTACTGAGGCCGCCCCGCGGGAGCGTCGGACGGCTGGCAGCCCGGCGGCGCACGTCCCTCGCGCACCGCCGCCAGCCAGTCCGGGAAGCGGAACCAGCGCAGCGCGACCTTTAGCTCCTCGAACAACTCGTGGCGCGTGACCGGCTTGCGCTGGCACTGCCGCCACAGCGAGCAGACGCACCGCAGCACGGCATGGAGCGCGAGGGCGAACAGGTTCGGCACGGCCAGCACGCTGGGCGGCGCGGCCTTGCCGTGCCCGAAGTTGCGCTTGAATTCGCAGCCGTCCCGGCTAGGCAGTTGAAGCCCTCGTTCTCGATCTTCCAGCGCGCCCGTCCGGCCCCAGCGGTCCGCTCCGCGTGGTCCACGGTGACCTCGAGCCTGGTTAACAGGAAGCTGGTGCGGGTGCGCTTGCCGCCACTGTCCACGGCGTACTCGATCCAAGTGCCCTGCCGGGCGTCGCGGCCCTGGCGCAAGGGCACCTCGTCCGCCCGGCGGAAGCGGTGTCGCTCGGACCGCTTGCCCTTCCCGCGCCGCGGCAGTCGGCCGGTCGGCCAACTGCACTGCGCTGCGAGCCTGCCGGCTCTCCAGAACCTCGTACAAGCGCTTGTAGGATCCGGGCTCGCATACTAGGATCTAGTCCATGCCAGCGGCCTCGCAGACCGGCTGGCAGCAGTACAGGTCGTCGCTCGGCAGGACTGGGCGGCAGGTCTGCAGCCAGTCGTCGTGAGCGTCGATCCAGCGCTTGGCGGCGTTGCGCTCGTCCTCGCTCATGTCGGCGCGTGTCGCGGCCGCGTCCTGCTGTGGGCGCACGAACGCGGGCATCGGCGGTAGGACGGTCCCGTGGCCGTCGGCCACCGCGGTGAGGAAGCATTGCGATCGGCGCTCGTTGCCGATGTGCCGCACCGAGCACTGCGAGCAATGCACCGCGTCGGAGCGGTGGAACCGGACGCCGTCCAAAGCCACGAGCAGGCGCTCTCGAGCCGCTGGAAGGGCTCGAGAGCGCCTTGCGCGGCCACGGTTTGCAGGCACAGCCGGACTAGCGGGTCGAACGTGGCTGGGTCGCGGCCGTCGAGCAAGTTGCACCGGCCGACGAAACTGGCAATGCAGCTGTGCGATGACGCAGACCGCACGGCGGCGGTAGAGCGCGCTACGGTGTTGGAGGCGGCCTAGGCCAAGGCCCCCGCGAGGGGCGGGACGGAGGGGCTGCGGTTGCCGAGCTAGGGAACGCCGCTGGGCCATCTCGCCACCTTCGGGCTCAACGCGGTCACGGTGCTCGGGGAGGGGTGCTTGGAATTCCGCATGCTGGCCGAGCCGACACCCTGTTGAAGGGCGGCCGTTCACTTGGCCGGTAGTCGCCCCTCCCCGCCTATCATCCTGTAACCGGCCAGTTGCAATTGCTGGAGGCCTGGTGCCAGCCTCGATGGGAGCAGTCTCAAGATGGTCAGCAACCAGAGGCTTCAATAGAGCTAGGACGGAGAATGAATTTGGACCGGGCCGCGAGGGAATGATGCCGGATTCACCGAACGGTTCCGCCATTGACCGCCACCGTTCCGAACGCCCGCATGAAGTCACGTGCGACTCGGGAGGCGAGCCGCGCAGGCTGCGACCGACACGGGCCTGGAAGTTGGCGGCGACCGCGATCATCGTCTCGGGGGTCCTGTCAGCCGCCCTGCCGTTGCGTGCGTCTGAGGCCTGCCGGCCCTGCCACCCGCAGCAGGTGAGCGGCTTCCTTCGCACGGGCATGGGTAGGTCGATCGCCCTTCCGAGCTCGGCCCACCCGTCCGGCGTCTATTTCCACGGCCACTCGGGAACCACGTTCCGGGTCGATCAGACTGATCGTGGCACGGTGCATCGCATCCAGCGAGGCGGCTTCGAAGCCACCTACTTGATCGACTACGTGATCGGGTCGGGCAATGCTGCACTCGGCTATCTGATCCGCGTGGGCGATGCGATCTTCCAGTCTCCGATTGCCCACTACACCGAACTCGGGACATGGGGCATGGCCCCTGGCATGGAGCGGTACGCCGATCCCGACTTCGCGCGGCCCGCCACGGCGGATTGCCTTTGGTGCCATGCTGACCGGCCCCGGCATGTCGTTGGGTCAGTGAACCGCTACGAAGATTCCGCGCTCGGCCTCGAGGCGATTTCGTGCGGTCGCTGCCATGGTGATCCGGAGGAGCACTTGGCATCCCCGGAGGCCTCGACGGTTTTCAACCCGGCCAGGGCCGCGCCTCGAGAACGGGACAGTGTCTGCGAGCAGTGCCACCTCTCGGGACTTGTCCGAGTCTTGAATCCCGGTGAGACCTTCGGTTCGTTCGTGCCGGGCAGACGGCTGGAAGAGTACTGGTCGGTCTTCGTGGGCGGCTTTGAGGGAGGAGACGACCAGCGTCGGTTTCAAGTCGTGAGCCATGTCGAGCAGCTAGCTCTGAGTCGGTGCTCACAGCAAAGCGGGCCGGATCTGTGGTGCGGAACCTGTCATGACGCGCACTCGGTGCCGCAACACCCGGCGGTCGAAGTGAGCCAACGCTGCTTGTCTTGTCACGCCGGCAAGCTGACAGACGACCACGAGGCCCTCGCGAGCGATTGCGTATCGTGCCATATGCCCAAGAGGCGAGCTCACGACAGCGGGCACAGCGCCTTCACGGACCACCGCATCAGCCGGCGACCGATTCCGGATCCGAATCCTGTCGAGCCTGGCTTCCTCGTGCCATGGCAGCAAACCGAGGGCCCGCTCGGCCTTCGCAATCTGGGCATCGCCAAGATCCGACTCAGCCAGCGAGGTATGGCTGCGAGCGACATCGGTGAGTCCGTGGCCCAGCTTGAGCGAGCCGCCTTGACTGACGAGAGTGATGCGAGCCTTTTGGAGGCCCTAGGCACGGGGCTCATTGTGTCGGGGAAGTTGGAAGAGGGACTGCGTGTTCTCGAGCGCGCCGTCCAGATTGCCCCCGACAACGTCCTCTATCGCAACGCGCTCGGGGCGGCATGGTGGGAGCGACGCGCCTTGAGGAAATCCACCGGGGAGTTCAAGCGCGCCATGCAACAAGAACCTTTTCTTGAATCGAGCTACCACATGCTGGCCCGCGTCTTCCACGCTGCTGGTGACGGCGAGAGGGCGCGTGGCGCTTGGAAGCGCTTGCTTGCCTACAGGCCCAGACTGATCTATCCGCGCCAGCAGCTGAGCCTGCCGGTTGAAGAATGACTCTATTCCGCCCTCCATGCGGTGGATCGACGACGCGGCTTTGGCTTCGGTTGGGGTGCGCCAGGAAAGGACCGAATCGAAGCCGCTTCGGTTCAGTCTGCGGAATCGGTCGCGCTACCCTGCGGCAGGGTCCCGGCCAAGTAAGGGGGCGGAGCGGGTCGTATTGAGGATGTCGTTGAGAGTGGCACGGAACAGCAGAGCCGGAGCTTGCGGCGGATGATCCGGAATCAGGAACAGCGGCACCGTCTCGGCCGACCGGATATCGTTTGCCAAAGATTCACCCGGTTATGATCCTGTTGTCGTCTGTTCTCGGATTGCGACCGCGCTACGCTTCCTCCAAGGCATGATCCGGTCGTGGGCCGCTCACGCTGGGTCGTTCTTGATCGCGATGGAGTGGCATGGTCTTCGATTGCGTGGGGAGTCGCCAAGGCGAATCCGAGCGTCCGATTCGGATCGGAACGCCAACGGGCAGTGGACTCCAAGCCTGATTCGACCGCATTGCCTGCGGCAATCGTGGGCGGGCAACAGCGCCGGACGGGCTGCTGGTGCAGCGCGTGCGAGCGATCCTGGACCATCCCGCCACCCTGACATCTAGCGCGTCGATGGAGCCCGGGGAGGGTCGCCACGAGGTGATAGCGAGCGTTGACCCGGTGGTGAGTTGATACCGCTCGAACTGTTCCCAGGGGCCGGTCGGATTCGACACCGCAGAAATGCATGACACTGCAAGACTCCTAGCCCGTATGATTCATGAATGCTTCGCAGGCTCACGGATCCAGTGTCTGGGCCCTCGATGGCCGCCGAATCTGCTTCCAAAACGCCTACGTGCGGGCCTCGGGCACCTCGGCGGCGGTGCCCGCCCGGGGGCAGGCACGGTTTCCCCCGGCGGCGCCCGGCGCCTGCCGACACTCTCCGGATTGACCCGGCCCGGCGTCATATCGGCACGGCCCCCAAGCCCCGCGCCACCACCGCCCAGGCGTCCCGGAACGGTGCCGTCCGCGGCACTCGCAGCACGATCCGCTTGGCCGTGGCCGCGACCCGCGCCCCCGGCTTCGGCAGGCCGAGGCGCAACCCGTCCACCCGGCGCTTCCGCAGCGGCGTGTCCCGTGCCTGCCGGCGCAGTTCCTGCATGATCACGTAGGCCGCCGCCGCGAGCGGCGCGCGGAACCGGTTCGCCGCGAAGCTCGAGCAGCTGGCGCGGTCCATCCGCATCCCGTGCTCGAGCTCCTTGACGCGGTTCTCCACGTCCCCCCGCAGGCAGTGGATCCGCTCGTAGAGGCGCTGCGGGCTGCCGCCCGCGTTGGTCACCGCGTAGCGCGGGTGCCACTGCGGGGCGCGCCCGGGAAACTCGCTCGCGTCCGCCTTGACGATCACCCGCCGCGCCCGCGACCAGCGGCCCGCCCGGTAGGCGAACTGCCCGTACAGCGCGCCCGCGCCGCTGCCCGCGTCCTCCGCGCCCGGCCGGCCCCCTTGCGTGCCGGCTCCGAGCCGCGGGTACTTCGCCCGCAACCGCTCCGGGCGGGACGGCGGGTCCCCCCGCGGCCGCCGCTGCCCACCGGGGTCCGTGCCCGGGGTGCCGCCGAGCGCGCGCCGGGCCTCGACGGCGGCCCGCAACGGGGCCGCGCGCCGCTTCGGCACCGCGTTCCTCTGCACGCACACGACGTACTCCAGGCCCTCGCGCTCGCAATGAGCCAGCAGCTCGTCCCCTTGGAAGCCCGCGTCCAAGCGCAGGCGCAGCGTCGCCCGCGGGAAGAATTCCCGCAGCAGCGGCGGCAAGCCCTCCGCGGCCGTGCTCGAGCGCGGCAGCGCCGCCACGAGATGCTGCTCGCGCTCGTCGTCGAAGCGCACCATGCCCACCAGCGGCAAGTAGCGATGCGTGTCGCAGGAGCCGTTGAACAGCGCCAGCTGCCAGTCCCCGTGCGGCGGGTCGAAGTCCAGCTCGACGATGCTCGTCTCGGGGCGCCGCTCGCGCCGGCGCCGGACGACGCAGCGGGCGAGAACCGCGGACAGCGCGCTCGGCGCGTCCGCGGTGACCCGGGACGGCAGGTTGCGACCCTGCCAGGGGTCGCGCCCGAGCGGCAGCTTGAACACGGGGTCGCCGCCGAGGCGCCCGGCGTCGTTGCAGTCCTCGCAGCCGCAGGCGAGGCCGTAGACGCGCTGGCGGAGCATGTCCGCGAGGGAGTGGAGCACCTCGGAGGGCTGGCGCCGGTCGCGCAGGCAGTCGGCGAACGCCGCGGTGAGGCCGAGCGCGCGGTCGGCGGCCTCGACCGGGACAGCGCCGCCGTCGGAGCTGCTGCGCTCGTGATCGAAGCGGACGGCGACGGGGCGACGGCGCGGATTGCGGAACGGAACGCCTTGGGAGCCTGTGCCTGCGACCACTTGCACCCGCGGTCCCTGCGGGACGCAGTCGGCAGGCCGAATGCTCGCGGTCTCAGCGCGGACCCGACGGCCGGGGTGGGTAAGGCGGAGGTGGCTCGGGTTCGTTGTGCCGAGCGGCCTCCGCGCGCAGGACGTTCCAGTCAGCCCAGCGCCTGTTGGCCTCGTCCAGTCCTTCGTCTAGTCCTTCGGCGCGTCCCTCGGCACGTCCTTCGGCGCGTCCCTCGGCGAGACCGCGAGCGTACCGACGCCGCTTGTAGGATTCTGCCAGCATTTGCACCACCTCCGTGTAGACCAAGCTCAATACAGCGAACGCGGCGGACAGCGTAGCCACATCCCTGCAGATCGCATTGAGCAATCCGACGGGGTCCTATCCGTCCCAGCGCGATACGTGACGATAGACGTTTGCAACGGTACCCGCGACAACTCAGCAAGTAGAATGTCTTGCAATACAGGTTTCTCCAACTGGACGAGACGCTCCATATCGACTCGCGCCTCTCCCAGTCTTCCGTCCTGTCCTTGCGATCATCCATCCAGCGCGTCCGCTGCTCGTATCGTAGCAGTCGATTGTGGCAGGATTTCCCGAGGGTCGAGAGCGCGGACTGGCGGCCTCGGACCGAGGTTGACCCGGAGCACGCCATTCCCAAGGGGCGAACGGCGGCAGCGCTGCTTGGTCTGGCGGGGCCTCGGCCAGATCGACCTCTCGCGGCGCCCGGCGGGTTAGCGCAGCATCGAGCCAGCAGCCCGTGGTCGCGGGGCGTGTGACGGGTGTGTGTCGCCGGAACGGAGGACTCCCGTCACGTCGCCCGCCGTGCCGAGAGACTAGGCCCGGCCGCCTGCCCGCCGAGGCCCGCGCCCGCCCGTCGGAGAATGCCGGTCACGTATAATCGTAGATTCTGAAATGGGCTCGGGAGCGACCGCTTGCCAGTCTCGCTGGACGGTGCCGCCGCTTGCTCGCTGGCACGCCGACTCTTCCGTTCGCTCTGCCGCAGCGACCTGCGGGGCTCGAGGACCTCGATTGACCATGGCAACCCACGTGATGGATGTGACCGAGCGGATCGTTCCCGACGCGGTCCTCAGGCAGCTCTACGAGAAGATGCTGCAGTGCTACTTCGTCGAAGAGCGCTCCAAGGTCTTCGTGAAGCAGGGCAAGCTCGCCTTCTACGCGTCGACACGCGGCCACGAGCAGGTACAGGTCGGAGTGCCGATGATGATGCGCCCGGGGCACGACTGGTTCTACACCTACTACCGGGAGAAGAGCGTAGCCGTCACCCTCGGCATGCCCTACAAGGACATCTTCCTCGGCCTGCTGAACCGGGACGGCGATCCGAATTCCCAAGGCGTGAACATGCCCGAGCAGTGGTCCTCCAAGGAACTCAGGCTCGTGGCCCAGAGCGCCTGCACCGGGACGCAGTACCTACCGGCCGTCGGCGCGGCGAGGGCGCTGCTCTACGACGGTTCCGACGCGATCGTCTATGCGTCGTCCGGAGAGGGGGCCACGAGCGAGGGCGAATTCTTCGAGGCGCTGAACTGGGCCACGCGCGAGAATCTGCCGGTGCTGTTCGTCGTGCAGAACAACGGCTACGCCATCAGCGTGCCGCAGAAGTACCAGACCGCGTCGAAGATCCACCGGATAGCCGAAGGCTTCGGGCTGCCGGCCTTCAACCTGGACGGCACGTCGACCTTCGACGCAATCTACCAGCTGGTGCCGGGCCTGATCGAGGACATCCGCGCGGGCAAGGGGCCCGCCCTGATCGAGTTCAACGTCGTGCGTTTGGACAACCACTCCTCGTCCGACGACCAGCGCAAGTACCGCGACCGGGAAGAGATCGCCGAAGTCGCCGGCCGGGACCCTGTGGTGCATGCCGAGCGGCGCGTGCTGGACGCCGGCATCCTGACCCAGCAGGAGGTCGACGACCTCCGCGCCCGGACCAAGGAGGAGGTTGACCGCGCCGCCGAGGAGGCCGACTCCCACCCCAGCCCGCAGAACTTCGACGTTATGCAGCACGTCTTTTCCAAGGACGTGCCCGTCCGCGAGGAGGCGGAGCCGCGCTTCGTCCAGCCCAAGGTCTCGATGGTGCAGGCCATTAACAACGGCCTGCGCGAGGAGATGCGCCGGAACCCCAAGCTCGTGATGTGGGGCGAGGACATCCAGGACCCCAAGGGTGGCGTGTTCGGCGCGACCAAGGGCCTCACAGACGAGTTCGGCGAGGCGCGCTGCGTGAACTCCGCTCTCGCGGAGGCCTCGATCCTGGGCATCGCGGGCGGCATGGGCACGCTCGGCTACATGCCGGTCGTCGAGATCCAGTTCGCCGACTACATCTGGCCCGCCTTCATGCAGATGCGCGACGAGATCGCGCCGATGCGCTGGCGCAGCGCCGGCGTGTGGGGCTGCCCGATGGTGTGCAGGGTCGCAGTCGGGGGGTACATCAAGGGCGGCCCCTGGCATTCGGCGAACATCGAGGGCTTCTTCGCGAACGTGCCGGGCTGGTACGTCGCGTACCCGTGTTGCGCCCAGGACGCCAAGGGCCTGATCAAGACGGCGGCCCGCATGCCGGATCCGGTGCTCTTTCTCGAGCACAAGGGCCTCTACCGGGCCATGCCTGCCCGCTCGCCCGAGCCCGACGAGAACTACCTCGTGCCGTTCGGCAAGGCGCGCACGCGTCGCAGCGGCACGGACCTGACGGTCGTCACCTGGGGCTACACGGTGCATCAGGCCGAGGCCGTGGCGGCGGCCCTGGCCGAGGATGGCGAGGCGTCGGTCGAGGTGCTCGACCTGCGCACGATCGTCCCGTGGGACCGGCACGCTGTCTTCGAAAGCGTGCGACGGACCAATCGTGCGCTCGTGGCCCACGAGGACACGCTGACGATGGGCTTCGGAGCCGAGGTGGCTGCGGAGATTGCGCAGCACTGCTTCGACCACTTGGATGCACCCGTAGCCCGGGTCGGGGCCCAGGACTGCTTCGTGCCGTCCGCCGTGAATCTCGAACGCGAGGTCCTGCCGTCCGAGGCGTCGGTGCGGGTAGCCGTCGAGCGCCTGCTCCGCTACTAGGTCGTAGCGGCCATGCCGCCCCTTCAAGCGCTGCGCCATCCAGCCGGCCGCGCCGCGTCGGCCGCGCTGCTGCTGGTCCTGCTCGGATCGTGCGCCGGGGCCGCTCCCCGGCCCGAGTCCGGCGCGGGCCCGCTCCTGCCCACCACGGCCGTGACCCTGCCCGGCGGGAGCGTGGTGCAGGCCGAGGTGGCGCTGACGCCCGCGCAGCAGGCGCAAGGGCTGATGTACCGCACGCACCTAGCGGCCGACAGGGGCATGCTCTTCGTGGGGGACCGGGCAGCCCCCCGCGGCTTCTGGATGTACCGTTGCAGGATCCCGCTGGACATGATCTGGATGGACGGCGCCCGCCGGATCGTCGAGATCGTCCGCGAAGCCCCGCCCTGCCTCGACGCCGATCCGGGCAACTGCCCCGCGTACGGCGGCAACGTCAACTCCGTCTACGTTCTCGAGCTCGCTGGCGGGCAGGCGGATGCGCAGGGGCTGAGAATCGGGGATCGCATCGAGTTCTGAATGCGTAACCGGACGCGCCCGAATCGCGCCTAGTGAAGCAAGGTTAGGTGCGCATCGCCGGGATTGCGAAAGGGAATCTACGTGAAAAAAATCATATTTGTCGCGCTGGGCATGGCGCTCGTATTGCTCGTCGGGATGCGCGTATTCGAGGCCAACCAGCAGGCTGCTGCGCCGGCCAAGAAGAAGCCCGCGGGCCGCATCATCAACGTCGACCTGACCGAGGCCCACACGGGCGAGATCCGCGAGGAGCTGCTGCTCACGGGATCACTCAAGCCAAAAGAAATTGTCGACGTGAATCCCAAGGGCACCGGTCGCATCGAGCAGATCCGCGTTCTGGTCGGCGACAGGGTGGGCGCGGGCGACCTCCTGGCGCAGATCGAGGACGACGAGATCGAGCAGCAGGTCAAGCGGTCGGAAGCGTCCTACGCGGTGAGCCGGGCCAACATATCGGCGCGCAAGGCGGAGCTCGCCAACGCGAAGGCCGACCTGGAGCGGGCCAGCCTCCTGTTCGACGAGGATCTGCTCTCGCCTCAGGAGCACCAGCAGGCGCAGACGTCGCTCGAGGTCATGGAGGCGCAGCTGGAACTGGCCGAGGCGCAGGCCGAGCAGTCCCTTGCCGAGCTCAGCGAGCTTCGCATCCGCTTGGAGCAGACGAAGATTTACGCGCCGATGGGCGGCGTGGTGTCCGCTCGATACGTCGACCCGGGCGCGTTGGTGGCTCCGAACAACTCCATCCTGCAGGTCGTCAACCTGAGCACGATGGTCACGCAGGGCAACGTGCCCGAGCGTAGCATCGAGAAGCTCGCGGTCGGCAACCGCGCGAAGGTGATCGTGGACGCCATTCCCGGCCGCGAGTTCGATGGGCGCGTGGCCCGCATCGCGCCCGTGCTGGACGCCGCCACCCGCAGCGCGGTGATCGAGATCGACATCGTGAACCGCGAAATGGTGCTTAAGGCGGAGATGTTCGCCAGGATTTCCCTTGACCTCGGCTCCATGCGTGAGGCCACGCTCATCCCGCGCGACGGCTTGGTGTATCGCGGGCAGCAGCCCGGGGTGTACATCGTCGAGGCGGACTCCCAGCGGCCTGTCTTCCGTGTCATCGAGACCGGCATGTCGCGCGAGGACCAGGTCGAGGTGCTCGCCAACCTCGATGCGGGAACGCGCATCGTCGGCCGCGGGGCGACCATGCTGAGGGACGGGGACCGGATCAATGCGGGCTTCGGCGGGCCGCGCGGCGGTGCCGCGGCTCCCCGGCAGGGCGGCGGAGCCTCCCCAAAGGCCGGGCGAGTCTCGCCGGGCGGAATGGCGCCCGCGAAGACCGGAGGCGTGCCGAACAAGGTGCCGGCCAAGCGCCCGGGCTAGCTCGCCCCGGCCGCTGGTGACGAAATCGGCCCCCTCGGGGGCTGCAGGCCCGAGCGGCCGGTTGTATCGTGGATAGGGCTGGTCGGTATAGCAGCCGGTCAAGAGTTCGCGGATGAACCTTTCCACAGTCTCGATTCACAGGCCGGTGACCGTCCTGATGGCCTGCTTGGTGGCCATCCTGCTCGGTGCCGTGGCCTTCGTGAACATCCCGGTCGACCTGATGCCGGAGATCGTCTACCCGACGATCAGCGTGCGCGCCGAGTACGAAGGCGTCGCCCCCGAGGAGATGGAGACGCTGGTCGTTCGCCCGCTGGAGGAGGCCTTCTCGGCCGCCCCGCACGTCAAGGAGATCTCGAGTTCGGTCTACGAGGGCCTCTGCTACGTGCGGGTGGGCTTCGACTACGGGATCGACATCGACGAGGCGGCCAACGAACTGCGCACGCGGCTGGACCGTCGCCGCCGCTATCTGCCGGAGGACATGGATCCGCCGAGCATGTACAAGTACGATTCGTCGCAGTACCCGATCCTCTACCTGACCGTGTCCTCCGAGACGCTGGGGGCGAGGGACCTGCGGCACTTCGTCGAGAAGCAGGTCCAGCACCGCCTCGAGCGCGTGCCGGGCGTGGCCGCCTTCACCGTCCGCGGCGGCCTGCGGCGCGAGATTCACGTCGACCTCGATCTCAAGAAGCTGCGGGCGCTGGAGCTGTCGATCCCGCAGGTGGTCCAGATCCTGCGCCAGGAAAACATGAACCGACCGGTCGGGCCGGTCGACGAGGGGCGCTTCGAGGTCCTGCTCCGCACGCGGGGAGAGTTCGAGAGCCTGGAAGAGATCCGCAACGTGGTGCTGACCTCCCGCAACGGCGTTCCCGTGCATATCCGAGACATCGCCGCGGTCGAGGACAGCCACGAGGACACGGACTACTTGGTGAGCGTCGACGGCCAGCCCGGCGTGCGCATGTACGTCTACAAGCAGGCCGGCGCGAACACGGTCGAGGTGTCCGACGCCCTGTGGCGGGAGGTGGACCGCATCCACAGGGCGCTTCCCCAGGTGCGCATCGAAAAGACCCGCGACAGCGCCGACTTCATTCGCGCCTCGATCGAGAACGTGCGCGCGGCCATGCTGCAGGGGGCCGGCCTAGCGGTTCTCGTACTGCTGTTCTTCCTCCGCAGCCTCTCGAGCACGCTGATCATCGGCATCGCGATCCCGATCTCGGTGATCGCGAGCTTCGCCCTGATGTTCTTCAACGGCTTCACCCTCAATACCGTGTCCTTCGGCGGCTTGGCCCTGGGTGTCGGGATGCTGGTCGACAACGCGATCGTCGTGCTGGAGAACGTGTACCGGCACCGGGAGGCGGGCAAGAGCGGCTTCGACGCCGCGGTGGTGGGCAGCCGGGAGGTCTCGATGGCGATCACGGCCTCGACGCTGACGACCGTCGCGGTCTTCGTCCCTGTCCTCTACCTGGGCGGCATCGCGGCCCAGACCTTCAAGCAGCTCGCCTACGTGGTGGGGTTCGCACTGTTGTGCTCGCTGGCCGTCGCCCTGACGGTCGTGCCCGGGCTGTGCGCGCACCTCGCGCACGGCGGCACGGCCGGGCGGCGGATCGCCAGCCTCAACCGCTTGGCCCGGGCCTGGCAGCGCGACATGTCCGCCTCGTACGGGGTGGCGCTGCAATGGGCGCTCGTGCACAAGCCGCTCGTGATCGGCTCCGCCGCCGCGCTGTTCGGCGCGGCCCTCTACCTCGTCCCGTTCCTCGGCATCGAGCTGCAGCCCGAGGTGGACGAGGGGGAGATCCGCGTCAACGTGGAGCTCGAGCCGGGCACGCGGGTCGAGGTCACCGAGACCGTTATGCAGGAGCTGCGCCTGGCCGCCGCCGCGAGCGCGCCCGAGATCGAAACAATCATGGTGACGGCCGGCGGCAGCTCCCGCAGCAGCGGCTCGGGCGCGCACATCGGCGAGCTGCGCATTAATCTCGGTCCGAAGTCGCAGCGCTCCCGCTCCGCCCGGGACGTGGCGAACGACTTGCGAACGGCTCTGCAGATCCAGCCCGGGATCCTGGTCCGCACGCGCGTCTCCAGCAGCATGTTCAAGAGCTGGGGCAGCTCGGACAACGACGACCGGCTGACCGTCGAGATTCGCGGGCACAACATCGACACGGCCGCGCAGCTGGCCGAGACCATCCGCGAGACGATGGAAGGCGTGCCCGGCATCGCCGAGCCGACGATCAGCCAGCGGCCGGGCATGCCGGAGATGCTGGTCGAGGTCGACCGCATGCGTGCGGCGAACCTAGGTCTCAACGTCTCCGACGTCGCGACCACTCTCGAGACCGCGATCGGCGGCACGCGCAGCTCGATGTATCGCAAGGAAGGCGACGAGTACAACATCCTCGTCCGGCTGCGCGCGGAGGACCGCCTCGAGATCGGCAACGTCGGGCGGGTCCCGCTGACGACCCCGCAGGGCCGGACCATCCCCGCCGAGAGCGTGATCGAGCTGCGGCGGCAGGAGGGGCCTACATATATCAGCCGCGTCGACCAGGAGCGCCGCGTGTTCGTCAGCGGCGCCATCGCCGACCGGGATCTGGGCAGCGTGGTTCGCGACTTGGAGGCCGAGATCGCCGGCCTCGCGATGCCCGAGGGCTTCTCGGTCGAGTTCGGCGGCGAGTACGAGGAGCAGCAGGAGACGTTCCGCAACCTCACCCTCGCCGCGATTCTGGCCCTGATCCTCGTGTATATGGTGATGGCCGCGCAGTTCGAGTCGCTGCGGGATCCGTTCCTGATCCTGCTGTCGGTGCCCTTGGCCGCCATCGGCGTCGTCCTGATCCTGCTGCTGACGGAGACCACCTTCAACCAGCAGGCCTTCCTCGGGGTGATCGTGCTGGTGGGCATCGTCGTGAACAACGCCATCGTGCTGGTGGACTACACGAATCTCCTGCGGCGCGAGCACGGCCTCGGGCTCCACCGTGCGGTCATCACGGCCGGGATGCGCCGGATGCGGCCCATCCTGATGACCACGATCACCACCGTGCTGGGTCTCGCGCCGATGGCGCTGGGGCTCGGGGAGGGCTCGGAGCTGCAGGCCCCGATGGCCCGCGTGGTCATCGGCGGGCTCGCGACTTCGACGCTGATCACGCTGGTCTTCATTCCAGTCATGTACGTGGCGTTCGAGGGCTCCAGCGTGCCGCGGCGGTGGCGGCGGCCCGCCGGCGAGGCGCTCGAGGCCGTCGCCGGGGACTAGGCGCCGGGCCGAGGGTAACCGAAGCATAGCCCGCAAGCGCCATACGGTATGGGTGCGCGCGTCCGCGCCGAGGCCGGAATCCGCCGCGCCCGGGGACAGATACATGAGCCTTTCAGAGTTTTCCATCAAGCGGCCTGTCACCATCCTCATGGCAGTGATGGTGTGCATGCTGCTGGGAGCAATCGCCTTCACCGAGATTCCGGTCGACCTGATGCCTGAGGTGAACTTCACCACGCTCAGCATCACGACCGACTACGAAGGCGTCGGCCCCGAGGAGGTCGAGACGCTGATCAGCCGGCCCTTGGAGCAGATCGTCTCCGCCGCGCCGGGCGTCGAGCGGGTGACCTCGACCTCGAGCGAGGGCCGCTCGGCCGTGCGCGTCGAGTTCGCGTTCGGCACGGACATCGACGTCGCGGCGGACGAGGTGCGGTCCCGCCTGGACCGCGGGCGCCGGTCCCTGCCGGACGACATCGAGCCGCCGACGATCTTCAAGTTCGACGTGACCCAGTTCCCGATCATGTTCCTGACGGTCGCGACGCCCGACATGGACCCGCGCGAGCTGCGGATGTTCACGGAGAAGAACATCCTGTACCGCTTCGAGCGCATCAAGGGAGTCGGCCAGGTGCGGGTCGGGGGCGGCTTGCGCCGCGAAATCCACGTCGACCTCAACCTGGAAAAGCTGCGCGCGCTGGACCTGTCCGTGGCCCAGGTCGTGAACACGATCCGCCAGGAGAACCTCAACCGGCCCGTGGGACCGGTGAAGGAAGGCCGCTTCGACGTCCTGCTGCGCACCAGCGGCGAGTTCGACAGCGTCAATCAGATCCTGAACGTCGCGCTGACCTCGCGCGAAGGCATTCCCGTCTACGTGCGGGACATCGCCGAAGTGGAGGACTCCCATCCCGACATCCGGCACTACGTCGGCGTGAACGGCAAGGAGGCCCTGCGCCTGATCATGTTCAAGCAGTCCGGCTCGAACACGGTCAAGGTGTCGGACGCGGTGTGGGACGAAGTGGACGCGCTCCACGCCGACTACCCGAACATCCGCATCGAGAAGACGATGGACACGGCCGACTTCATCAACGCGGCCATCCAGAACGTGGAGACCGCTGCCGGGGTTGGCGCGGTCCTGGCCGTGTTCGTGCTGCTGCTGTTCCTGCGCAGCCTGTCGAGCACGCTGATCATCGGCGCGGCGATTCCGATCTCGGTGGTGTCGACGTTCGCGCTGATGTACTTCAACGGCTTCACGCTGAACATCGTCTCGTTCGGCGGCTTGGCGCTGGGCGTCGGGATGCTGGTGGACAACGCCATCGTGGTGCTCGAGAACATCTACCGGCACCGCGAGGAGGGCCGTCCGGGGCGCGAGGCGGCGCTGGTCGGCAGCCGGGAGGTGGCGACGGCCATCACGGCCTCCACGCTGACGACCATCGCGGTGTTCGTCCCTGTGCTGTTCATCGGCGGCTACTCCGCGCAACAGTTCCAGCAGCTGGCTTGGGTGGTGAGCTTCTCGCTGCTGTGCTCGCTGGTCGTAGCCCTAACGGTGGTGCCGACGCTCTGCGCGCGGCGGCACGGCACCAGCGGGCAGAGCCAGGCGCGCCTCCTGCGGTACGCGGAGCGCGCCATGCTCGCGATGTCGGCGAGCTATTCGGACGTAATCCGCTGGGCGCTGGGCAACCGCGCCTTGGTGACGCTGTTCGCCGTGGCCTCTTTCGCGTGCGCCCTGTGGCTGGGCGGCTACGTGGGGGTGGAGCTGGAGCCGCAGGTTGACGAGGGCCAGATCCGGATCAACCTCGAGTCCGAGCCCGGGACCCGCGCCGAGGTGACCAAGGAGATCGTGGATCGCATGGAGCGCATCGTGATCGACCAGGTGCCCGAGCTGGACTACATCATGACCGAGGCCGGCAGCGACAGCCCCTTCCGGTCGATCGCGACGCATGTCGGCGAGCTGCGCATCACGCTGGTGGACCAGTCCCAGAGGGAGCGCACGGCGCGGGAGATCACCAACATCCTGCGCCCGATGCTGATGGCCGTGGCGCCTGGCGTGCAGCTGCGCACCAGAATCTCGAGCGGCAATTTCGGCCGGCGGCGCGGCGGAGGCGGCGACGGGTCGGGCGACCGCCTGCAGATCACCGTGCGGGGCTACTCCCCGGATACGACCAACGCGCTCGCGCTGCAGGTTCGCGACGCGATGCTGTCCGTGGACGGCGTGGCGGAGGCGCAGGTCAGCCGTCGGCCCGGGTCGCCCGAGATGGTGGTCCGTGTCGATCGCTTGCGGGCGGCCAGCATGGGGATGTCGGTGTCGGAAGTCGCCGACACGCTCGAGACCGCGGTCGGCGGCCGCCGGTCGTCGTTCTACCGCGAGGAGGGCGACGAGTACGACATCGTCGTGCGCCTGCGCGAGGAGGACCGGCTGGAACTGTCGCAGGTCGGCCGCATCCCGCTGCGAACGCCGCGCGGCGAGCTGATCTACGCCAACGACGTGGTGCAGCTGAACCGCCAGGAAGGCCCGGTGGAGATCAACAGGGTCGACCAGGAGCGGATCGTCTACGTCAGCGGCACGATCGCCGACCGGGATCTGGGCAGCATCATCGCGGATCTCCGCACCCAAGTCGCGCAAATCAGCCGCCCGGAAGGGTATGAGATCCGCTTCGGCGGCGAGTGGGAGGATCAGCAGCAGTCGTTCCGGGAGCTGACCTTCGCGGCGATCCTGGCGCTACTGCTCGTCTACATGGTGATGGCGGCACAGTTCGAGTCCCTGCGCGACCCATTCATCATCCTGTTCTCGGTCCCGCTGGCGGCCATCGGGATCGTCACGATGCTGGTGATCACGGGAACCACGTTCAACATGCAGGGCTTTCTCGGGGTGATCGTGCTGGTCGGCATCGTCGTCAACAACGCGATCGTGCTGATCGATTACACGAACCAGCTGCGTCGCGACCACGGCCTCTCCATCATGGAGTCGGTGACCACTTCGGGGCGCCGCCGGCTGCGTCCGATTCTCATGACGACTGTGACGACCGTGCTGGGCCTGACCCCCATGGCCTTGGGCCTGGGCGAGGGGTCGGAACTGCAGGTGCCGATGGCGCGCGTGGTGATCGGCGGCCTGCTGACATCGACGCTGATTACGCTGGTGTTCATCCCGGTGGTGTACGCGACGCTGGAAGAGCTTGCGCAGTGGATCTCCAGCCGGCGCCGACGGGGCATCGTGAGCGAGCCCTTCCGACCCGCTGAAGGCGACTAGAGACTGGTGCCGGGTTATCGGCTGCGATGGCCCGGTCATCCCTATCCCGGCTGCGATTCGGCAGTCGCTGTCGCCCGCTCGGAGCGGTTGCCCGGCAGTTCGAGTCAGCCGCCTGTCGTCGCGTGACGCCTAGCGCGACCTTCCCTGCTTGCCTCGAGAAGCTGTGCGATGCCGGCGCTCCTCCGGTCCCGAAGAATCGGTCGGCGGGTCCGCCTTCCTCTCGTAGAGGGCCAGCAGCTGCTCGGCGCGCTCGCGGTCCGAAGCGAAGCCGGCGCGGCGGTACAGCCGGTCTACCGCTTGGTCGAGCCTGCGGTGCGTCGCGCGGAGCCGAGTCGGCATCAGCGTGGGGTCGTAGAGGTCGCTCAGCGATGCTTCCGGGTGCTCGGCCCTCGCATGCAGGATCGCGTCTCCCATTGATCCGAGACTTGCCGGCGCGGCTTGGCTCCCCGGCGGGAGCGGGAAGGCGTTGTAGACCAGGCTGATCGAGGACCGGTACCGGTTCTCCAGTCGGCCGCCGACAAGGCGCAGCCAGCTCATGTGCATGGCGGACATCAGCGGGCCGACTAGAGCCGAGGGGGCGCCGTCCAGGACGGTAGCCGCGTCGCTTGGGATTTCGGGTGGTTCCATCCAGCTGATCGGGCCATATACCGGGCGTTCCGAACCGACCCCAGGCACGATGAGGGATGGATTGGACGGGATAACTCTGACGTGAAATGCCGTCGGCCTATCGGCCAAGGCCTTGGTCGGAGCGCTTGGGCTGGGCAATCGGTACGCCCGGACTGCCGCGACGCGCTCTGCGACTTTGGGCAGCGTGCCGAGCACGGCCGACGGGGCGTCATGCGGCGCCAGAATCCAGCGGTGCATTCCGGCAAGGAACTCCCTGCCGCCGACATGCGGGCGACGGAATCCCTCCGCGCCGGGTTCCTCGGCGAGGAATCGCTCTCTCTCCGAGGCTGTGAAGACGTAGTGGCCGCCGTTGATCCGCTTCGATCCGATCACGGGACGGGGCAGGCCGTTGAGAGGCCGGGATGCCTCGCGCACCGCGAGGCGCGGGTTGCGTGGGCGGCTCGCGTCGAGCAGGTACGGCGAGATCGCCCGGCGAGCGGTTTCCTCGGGCTCCGTCGCGGGTGTCCGCTGTGGATGACGGACCACCTCATGAACACCCGCGTAAGAGAACAGGCGCTTCGGGCCGGGGCGTCCCTGCCGGCGCAGGCCCACGGTCACCACATGCACGTGCGCCTGCCCGCGGGCCTCGGAGACCCAGGCGAACGCGCGATGGGCGAAGGAGATCTCCATGCCGTGGCGCTCCAGCAGCACGGGCCAGAGCCGGCCCGTCTGCTCGCCCTGTGCGATCGAGTTCGTGGCCACGAACCGGATCTCGGCCGCGCCCTCGCGGATGCATGCCGCGGCGCCTGCGAACCACGCCGCCACGCAGTCCGGCGTCCCGCCGCTGCCGCCCGGCGCGGCGATCCGCCGCACTTGCGCAGGCTGCGCCGGGGTTTGGTGCTTGGCCCCGGCGAAGGGAGGATTGCCGAGGACGAAGGACCAGCGCTGGGGCGGCGGCACGTCGGCCCAGGCGGTCTCCAGCGCGTCCGCGCGGACGATGCGGGACGCCTTGCGCAGGGGGATGCGGGCATAGCTCTCGCCGCACTCGAGTCTCGGGCGGCTGTTCATGAGGGGGTCCGTCATCCACAGCGGCGTCTCGGTGATGCGCGCCGGGAAGGCGCCGATTTCGATGCCGTGGAACTGGTCGACGGCGACCCGGGAGAGCCCCGCGACATCGATCTAGCGCTGCCCTGCGGCGGAGGAATTGGCGCGCAGCTCGCGGACTAGATCGATTTCGAGCAGGGGCAGCTCGCGGTAGGCGACGACGGGGAAGTTGCCGCAGCCGCAGGCGGGGTCGACGAACGGGATGCTTGGAAGTCGACGGAGCCGTCCGGGCGCGGCGTAGGGTTGCGCGAGTGGTGTAGGAATTCAGACCGCGACCGCTTCTTGCGTCATGCTGCCGGTGCGTGGCTGATTCGCTCAACCATTGTGTTCTCGTCGCCGTCCGCGCCCAGAAGTCGCGTCCAGCAGTTCAGTGTGCCAAGCGACCGACGGTTTGACCGGCAGGGGCACGGTTGCCATCGAAGGGACTGCGATGGAATGGGGCTCAGCCAGTTGTAGCCGGCCCCGAGCGCGGAAACTTGGCGCGAGGCCCGGGGCGCGGGGCGCGCACGGGCGACCTGGCGGAACTGCGCAACGGATCGCTCATGCTCTCGTACAGGCCGAGCAGGTGTTCGGCGCGCTCCCTGTCTGACTGGAAGGCCGGGCGGCGGTACAGCCGGTCCACGGCTTGGTCGAGCCTGCGGTGGGCCCTGCGCAGGCGTGCGGGCATCAGCACGGGGTCGTACAGGTCGCTCAGAGATGCTCCCGGGTGTTCGGCGCGGGCCTCTAGGATGGCGTCTCCCAGCCGTTCGAGCTTGGCGAGGGCGGGCTGGCCGCCTGCTGGCAGCGGGAACGTGTTGTACACCAGACCGATCGAGTAGCGATACCGACTCTCTAGCCTGCCGCCGATGTGGCGCATCCAGCTCATGTGCATGGCGGACGTGAGCAGCGCGAAAACACCGTTCTCCGCGTGCTCGAGCACGCATACTAGGTTGCTCGGCACGGTGGGTGGCTGCATCCGGCCTATCGGCACGTACGGCCTTCTCTCGGAGCTCACTTGCGGGATTACGAGGAAGGGCTCGGTCGGAATCACGTTGACGTGGTAGAGCGTCGGCGTGTCGGCCAGCGCCTTGGTCGGGGCGCTGCAGCTCGCTGGGGGACGCGCCATGCAGTGCCAGAATCCAGCGGCGTGTCCCGGCGAGGAACTCCTGGCTGCCGACGTACGGACGGAACAAGCGCGCGGCAGCGGGCTCCTTGGCGAGGAACCGTTCCTTCTCGGCAGGCGTGAAGATGTAGTGGCCGCCGTCGATCGGCTTCGATCCGATCACGAGACGGGGCAGGCCGTTGAGAGGCCGGGATGCCTCGCGCACCGCGAGGCGCGGGTTGCGCAGGCGGCTCGCGTCGAACAGGTACGGCGAGATCGCCCGGCGAGCGGTTTCCTCGGGCTCCGCCGCGGGTGTCGCGTAAGAGAACAGGCGCTTCGGGCCGGGGCGTCCCCGCTGGCGCAGGCCCACGATCACCACATGCACGTGCGCCTGCCCGCGGGGCCCCGGAGCCCTGGGCGAACGCGCGGTGGGCGAAGGAGATCTCCATGCCGTGGCGCTCCAGCAGCACGGGCCAGAGCTGGCCCGCCTGCTCGCCCTGCGAGATCGAGTTCGTGGCCACGAACCCGATCTCGGCCGCGCCCTCGAGGATGCATGCCGCGGCGCGCGCGAACCACGCCGCCGCGCAGTCCGGCGTCCCGCCGCTGCCGCCCGGCGCACTTGCGCGCGCTGCGCCGGGGTTTGGTGCTTGGCCCCGACGAAGGGAGGATTGCCGAGGACGAAGGAGCAGCGCTCGGGCGGCAGCACGTCGGCCCAGGCAGTCTCCAGCGCGTCCGCGCGGACGATGCGGGACGCCTTGCGCAGGGGAATGCGGGCATAGCTCTCGCCGCACTCGAGTCTCGGGCGGCTGTTCATGAGGTGGTCCGTCATCCACAGGGCCGTCTCGGCGACGCGCGCCGGGAAGGCGCCGATTTCGATGCCGTGGAACTGGTCGACGGCGACCCGGGAGAGCCCCGCGACATCGATCTCGCGCTGCCCTGCGGCGGCGGAATTGGCGCGCAGCTCGCGGACCACGTCGATTTCGAGCAGGCGCAGCTCGCGGTAGGCGACGACGAGGAAGTTGCCGCAGCCGCAGGCGGGGTCGAAGAAGGTCATCTCGCCGAGTTGCTGGCGGAAGGCGCGGAGGGCGTAGCGGCGCGAGTTGCCCTTGCGCTGGCAGATACGCCGGAAGGGGGCGCGCAGGGCGTCCAGGAACAGGGGCGCGATGACCTTGAGGATGTTCTTCTCGGTGGTGTAGTGGGCACCCTGGGCGCGGCGCCGGTCGCGGTCCATGACCGCCTGGAAGAGGGAGCCGAAGATCGCGCGCGAGACGCGGGACCAGTCGAAGTGGCAGGCCTCGATCAGGAGGCGCCTGGCGGCGGCGGCGAACCACGGCGGCTGGAGCTGGTCGCGGAACAGCTCGCCGTCGACAAAGGGGAAGCGGGCGAGGTCCTCGTCGAGACGCCTGCTGCGGAGGTCGGTCGGCGTGTCGAGGACATGGAACAGGTTGCCCAGCTGCGCGCCGAGGTCCCCGCCGTCCTCGCTGGTGCGCGTTTCGACGTACTCGAGGAAGCTGTCGCGGGGCTCGAAAATGCCGGTGTCGTCGGCAAACAGGCAGAACACGAGCCGCACGAGCCACTGCTCGAGGCCGGGCACGGGCCTGCCGGGCTCGGCGAGTTCGTGCTTCCCGACGAGCTCGGCCGCTTGGATGTTGACCGGATCCTGGTCGCGGCAGGTCCGCTTGCGCGCGCCGACGATGAACCCGCAATTCTCGACATGGGAGGGAAGGTCCTCCAATGCGAAGGCGGTCGATTCGTCCTCGTCAAGGTCGTGGAGCTCGAAGGTGCGGAAGTCGCTCAGCAGCAGGTAGCGAGGCAGCTCGGCGTCCCGCAGGCCGGGGAAGTAATCCAGGGCCTGCTGCCTGGCCTTGGACAGGTCGCGTCCGGCGCTCTTCTGTTCCACGAGCAGCACGCCCTTCCAGAACAGGTCGATGAAGCCTCGCTTGTTCCCGAGCCTCTTGACCGGCTACTCGAACGAGGCGACCCGGCGCAAGGGGACGCCGAAGACCTCGCAGAACGCGCGGTAGAAGAGCTGGGTGTCCGCCCGTTCGCGGCCTGCGTCCTTCCAGTCGCGAGCGAAGCTAGCGGCGCGGGCGCGAATCTCGTTCCAGGAAAGGCGCATTCAGCCTTGCCGGACGGCCCCCTCGGCGCGGCAATCGTTCGTAGGCGCAGCGGTGTCGGCCTCCGGGGCGCCCGGCCTCTCGCTCGCGAGCGGATTGCGCCGAGCGATGCCTGCGGGAGTACGCTCCCGCCATCTTCGGGGCAATGTCAGCGGGGCCTTGCGAAGCGACTGAACGGGCAATGCATGACCAGTCTAGCCCGGGTCATTCAGTGCTCCGCGCGAAGGCACTGCGCTCCGGAGGGTGCGAAAACCCGCCCGGCCAAGCGTCGTCCCCACCGGATGCGGTCGGAGCGGCTCGTGGCGGCAACGAACGGGCCTGAAGCATCTCGAGGTCAATGGGTCGCCGATAGGCGACTGAGCGACCACGCAGGCCGCAACGCGAGTGAACATCGAGCAGGACTCGCAGAGGGCAATGCGCAGGCCGGCTCCACCTGAATTTCGAAAAAGGCTGCCAGAGGCCGGGAAGCAAGCGCCACAAACATCGGTCGTCTCAGTCGGGTGGTGGCGGTGGCATGCTTGGAAGATATGCATAGATGAAACACGGGAAGCCCAGTCGGTGGCGCACACGGGCCGATCGGAAACCGCGAGGGCCAGCCCGGGACCGCGAGGTGGCTGATGGGCCCGTAATACCGCAGAGGCCGCGTAACACCGGCGGAAGTGAAAGGGACCTTGGGGCGAGCGCCAACCGAAAAAGGGAAAGGACCGCGGAGACTTGCGCGGGCCTAATGGTTTCGCAAGCCATTCGGAGACTCGAGACGGCTTGGCACGCGCAAGCGACGGGAGCTCCGTAGTTGCGGTTCTATTTGCAAATCGCCGAGGCGTGTCGCGAGAACATGCTCATCGCCCTTTGGCCGGCGAGCCGCCCCAACGGCGGGTCAGCCGGGACCGTCTCGACATAGTGGACTGCAACCGGTCGAACCGCGCGAATCACAAGAGGAAGGGAACGCCGCTAGGCGTGCCCATCATTCCGCTGCCGAGCAACGTCTCCATGCTCCTCCTGATCCTAGGTTGGGACATTCTGGACTCGGATCGACGCGCCGGATCAGACCGGGCGGGACGTATTCGTCCCGGGCGTGCGTACAGGCGGGCGGTGGAGGCACCACCTCTTCTTGCAAGCACCCGGCTGTGGTATCCTAGCCGACCGGAGCTGAAGCCTGTGGGTTTGATGCGAGCGCGGTGTCCGGTGCGTGGAGTGCAACAAGGTTCGCACCGGGCGTCCCGCGGCATGGAGAGCAGGAGCCGCGAGCTCGGAATTCCCAGCGCCGAGGGACTGGCGCGAGTCCCGGACCTGCCGAACTTCCTCTTTCGCGAGGAATCTCCGGGATCGGCGGCATGTCGGCCGTCTCATTCGTCCTGTCGCGTGTTTGAGCCGGATGCGCTCGGCTGGTGCCCCCATCCTTGCCGTCGGAGTGTGCCTGCCGGGCCGGGAGTCCGCGCCGATCCCTGCCGGGCCCGCTTGCAGCTGGTGCGCTTGTCCCGCTTCTTCGGAGTCGTCCTGCCTCCGGCATCGCGCGTGGGAAGACTCCGGGATGCTTGGAGCTAGCGACAGGCATAGGGAGACCGTGAAAATCAGACTCTCTCAAGCGATTTGCTTCGCTCTCATGTCTTCCATTTGCGCAGGATGTGCAGGTACTAGAATGATGGATTCTCGGATGGGACCGAGTGTTCATCACACCTCTACTTACAGAATGAGACAATCCATATCTACGTCAAGATGGACACCTAGAAACGAGAAGATCACTGTTGTTTCTAGGGCTGAAAAGCGCGTAAACCAAGCCGCAGTTTGTGTCTTTCAACGAAGTCTAAGCAATGCAGAAACTTGCCTTTCCTGCTTTCACAATCGCACGCTCAATGTCAGCCTAGACGACATGCGGATCAATGCCTAGATCGGCACGAAATACAACCTTACGTTGCTCGAAGGTCTTGTTGCTCACGCCGGGAGTGGTGACACAATCGCTGTAGTACTCGCTCACGAATACAGTCACGCAGTACTGGGCCATCCTTCAAAGACATCGTCCAACGCAGGATGGGGAATGCTTGCTGGAATTTCTATTGGAGCGCTGGTAGGTGCCAAAGCTAGAAATCCGGACCTCGTTCAACTCGGAGCGAATATCAGGTCTGGAGTCGGGAATCTTGTTTTTAGCAAGAACATGGAAATAATCTCGGATCACTTCGGGATGTTTATACTGCACGAGACTGGCTACGAGATCTGCGCTGCGGTGCAGTCTCATCTTCGATTGATGAACTCAAGGGCGCGAGGAATTGCCGGAGAAAGAAAGGGGCTGTTTGGAGTTTTCCATACTCATCCGCCACCGAGGAAGAGGATCGATAGCCTCATTGCGACCGAACAAATGATCGCCAATGGTGCCCGAACACCCGTTTGGAAATAGACCTAAGAAGCGACAGAATCTCCCCACGATCCGATGGATTATATAGTCCATTCTCGACTGACTACAACAGGTTGAACAAGCAATCGAAAACTCGGATTTCTCATGTACTTTCGGCGACTCTGGGTAGCGATACTCATTCGACTGGTGCATCTGCTTTGTCATCGACTTGGCCGCACTCTCACGAGCTGAATCGCGGTTTCAGCTTGCGACCGCAGGTCCCTTCGAGCAGTCCTAGGTTGCTCGTGATCGACTCGATCCCGAGAGCGAAGCTGGGTGCCCGCAAGTCTTCGAGGGTGGCGCGGTCCGTCGCCAGTGGAGACGCGGTTGCTCGGGCAGGACTCCCAAGGAGCGAATCGCTGGCTGACTCGCGGGGGGCTTGATGTGCTCTATACGTGGCGGAGGGAGTCTCGCGGCCAGCAGCCGCACCTGCAACAGGCGACCGGGACTATGCCGCGGCACTCGACGGGCGAATGCCAGCCCGTTCTCTGGCACTAGGATTGGCACTGGCACTGGCGAGCGGTCCCCTAAATCCGCTCCCGGCGTTGGCCGGGCGCTTCATTCGCAGCGCCTCAGCGATCCCCTCCGCGCCGATTCGACGGCCCGCGAGAGGAGCGGACGACGAGACCTTGGAACTGCGAAGCGTTCGTCAATAATCCGGTCGAGACCCTGCCTAGCCGTTGTGAGATCTCACATTAATTCGCCCGGAATTTCTTAGATTGTTCCTGCAGCGGAAAAGGGCGTTTTCTCACTTGGATCCGCTACTGCAGGAATGGAGAGGGGTGATGTCTCCGTGAAGGGCCGAGGGCTGCGGGAGTGCCTTGCATTAGGAGGGCAGCAGCCCGGGGCGCTCGGGCCGGGCTGGGTCGTTGCCGCGGAGCGGTGCTAGGCCCGGGCACGCCAGTTGCGCGGCCGACAGGGTGTCGACGGTGCCTTCCGCGAGCAGGATCGCCCGCGGCTCGCCGCGGCCGGTGGCCAGCCGGAACCCGCCCTAGGCCTGGCGCGAGCCCGGGGGCATACCCTTGAAGGTGCCCCCGCCGGGCAGGGGCCGGGTGCCGGCGAGCTCGGTGCCGCGGAGCGCGCCGCGGCGACCGCGGCCGACTAAGACGGCATTGCGACGGAGGTCGTCGTAGAGGCTTCCGGACCGCCGACTGGCCTCCAGCCGGGCACCCGCGGGTGCGGCCTTGCCCGACTCATTCCACTTGGAAGCGATTCGACCTGCGAAACAATCGGGTGAAGAAGGGTGGTATTCTCACGGATTAGCTTGGGAACCTACACCGTAGTCATGCAAGGCTCCGGGAATGACCGCAATGTCTGCGACCCCAAGGCCTTGGACGGCGCATCAGATTCGTCGGGACTGCTTCGCTCGACCGACCTTGCCCGCGCGAGCGATCGAGGCCGCAGTCGGCTGGTCGGGTGCGGCCGCCGAGCCCGGCCTAGCGTCTTGTCAAGCCCCCGAGTGGTGGGCCTGCTCGCGGGCTCTGGGTCGAACGCATAGGGGACGTTGCCGGCTGCGCGCCGCCCTCCGTCTTGGCATCCTTGCGGTAGTCGTAGACGAATTCCCACTCGGCGTAAGATTCCTTGCTCTTGTAGACCTTCACGCCGACTTCCTCGCTCGTGCTGGCGACGCCGGCGATGCCCCGCTCGAACACCGGACCGCTCCTGGCAATAGCCTGTCCGGCTGCCCCCCCGCTGAGGCCTCCCGCTCTCGGGTTGGTGAGGATTTGGTTGATGAGCCCCGCGGCGCCCTGGCCGGCCCGCTGGCCGAGCGGGCCGGCGACACCCGGCGGGTTCGCGCCGCCGGTGCCTTGGCGGCGACTGCCCGGGCGCGACCCAAACCCCGGCGGCCCGCCCGGAAAACCTCGGACCGGCCCGGGAGGCGCCGCGCTAGGCGGGATCCGGCCTGGGCTCTCTCCTGGATTCAACCGACGGGGGTCGAAGTCGACCATTGGGGCCGGGCCCGGCAGGATGCCGCCGTAACCCAGTCGGCCGTCCTCGCTGTTGCCGTCGGATGTCTCGGCATCCGCTGGCTCAGCCGAGTCGAATTCGAACCCTTGGTTGTAGCGGCCCCTGGTCGCAAGGTCGGGAGCTGCGGACTGGCGAGCGACGCGAGCCCGTCCCGGCCCGCCGAGCGGCTCCGGCTCAGGTGGCATCCGCGGGTCGACGAATTGCCCGGAGTCGGGCGCGAAGGGATTGGTCGGGGCCGTCAGGGGCGAGCCCGTCGCGTCCGGGTTCCCGGGATCGCGGTCTCCCTCGGGGGCTCCCAGCAATCCGCCGTCCAGCACCGGCCGCCTTCTGCCGCGGTCGTAGATCAGCGAGTCCTCGAACCGCCCGTCGGTCCCCATGTGGATGAGACGCCATTCGCCCGAAACGCTCATCGGGTCCGCGAAGCGCCTGCGCAGATACCGGACTCCGTCGGTCTCCTCCAAGTCGTCGAGATCCCGCGGGTACTTGCCATGCTTCCTGTAGTAGTGCTTGATCGCCCGCATGTACTCCTCGCCCCGTTCGATCAGGCGCTCGTCCTTGACCCGCTGGGACTGCATCGCCAACCGCGGCAGGCTCAGGGCGAGACCGGCCAGCAGGATTGCCGCCGCCGCCAGCAGGGCCAACAGCGCGTAGCCCTCCCGGCCCGACCGGCGCCGCGAAACCGCGCCCCTCATCGCGGCACCTCCAAGGGGATCGAGAACTCCTGGTCGGCCTGTTCGTCCACGAACGAGATCGACTCGAGGCCGATTCGCCCGATGCGGTACCGCTCTTCGAGCAGGGAGCCCTCGGAGGCGACGAGTATCTCCTCGCCGGCCAGCAGGAACGCTCGCTGGCTATCCGAGTCGGGGACGCTCGCGACGCCGTAGTACTTCCATTGCGGCGGACGTGCGCCCGGCGGCGACTTCCTCGGCGGCGGGGTAGGCCGCTCTCGGTCGCGTGCCTGCATCTCCGCTTCGAAGCGCGCTTGCGCTAGCTCCGTCTCGTCCGGGGTGGGCGGGCTGACCGGAGGCCTTGGCGGTCGGCCGAAGTTGAAGATATCGCGGTCGACGGTCGGCTCCCCGATGCCGCGCACCCGCTCGAGCAGGTGCTTGCGCAGCACGGCGTCGGCGGACATCGGATCCGTTGCCTCGTCGTGCCTCGAGCGCCCCAGCCGAGGCCGGAACCGACCACTGGCCCGCCCTGTTGCGCTCGACTGCCGGGGCTCGGGCTCGGTCGCCACGGGCGAACTCGCGAGCGGCGAGCGCGGCTGGGGGCGCAGCGGCGCCTCGGGGGGGGCGGTAGCGCGGAAGAACTGGAAGTAGACCACCAGCGCCAGCACCGCCAGGGCGGCCCCTAACTGCTGCAGCGACTTCCTGTTCGCCCCCAGTTCCATCGTCCGCGCCTACATGCCTCGCACGAGCGTGTCGAACCGCATGTTGATCTGCAGCTCCCGCGAGACTCCCTCGTCTCGCGGCGTCGCCCCGAGCGAGCCGATGATGAAGAACAGTTCCGACCGGTCGAGCCGGTACAGGAACTGCACTAGGCTGTCGTACCCGCCCCGGAAGTTGGCGTTGACGGCGAGGATGCCGTAGTCCTCGCTGCCCTCGATCGGCTCGACCGAGTAGCTGGTCTCGCGCACCTCGATGCCCGCCTCCTCGGAAGCGTCGGCGAGTTCCGTTAGCAGGGCCGAGAACGCGCTCCGTCGAGGGAGCGCGATTCCCTGCACCAGAGACTTGCCCTCGGTCTCGGCCGCGGCGATTCGGTCCGCCGCCGCTTGGATCGACTCGACGCGCCGGCGGGTCTGCTCCACCTGCGCGGCGAGCCGTGAGTTGCGGGCCAGCCTCTCGCGTTCCTCGAGCGCCGCTGGGCGCACGGCGAGCAGCAGGAACGCCGCGTCGCACAGCGCCAACGCGCCCAGCGCGGCCAGCACCGTTCGGGGCGGGAAGCGCCGCGACCACGGTAGAGGTCCGCGCCTCCGCGAGTCGTTCTCAGAGCTGCTGGTCATATTCCACCGCGAGCTGGTAGCGAAACGTCGGGTCGCCTTCGCTGGGAGGGGCGCTGCCGCGCAGGGCGGGCGATCCGAATAGGATCGATCCCTCGAGCGCCTTGAGGAATTCGATGAAATCCGCCGGGGCCTTGGCGCTGACCGCCATGTCGAGGAGGATGGTGTCGCTGGACGCCACTCGCGGCTCGATAGTCAGCACGCGCACGCTGGGCGGGAGCACGCGTTCCAGATCCAGGAAGGTGTGGGTCCACGAGACCCCCTTGCGGACGAGCAGCTCGTTGAGGAAGGCGGTCTGATCGAGAATCGTCGCGGCCCGCTCGCCCTGAACCGTGGCGGTCGCCTCGGAGGCGCGCCGGGCGAGATCCCGCTGCCGGGCCAGCAGCTGCCGCTCGCGCTCGGCGAGTTCCTCGGGCGGCCCCTCCGAGCTTAGGAACCGGGCTGCCAGCAGGGCCGTCGCGAGCAGCAGCGCCACCGCCGTCAGGCCGGCGAGCAGGAAGAACGCCCGGTACCCCCCGGCGGGGTTCGTCGCCAGGTTCAGCGCGGGGACGGCCCGGCGCGCCCGGCCCCTCGCCTTCGCTGCGAGCTGCGAAATCCTAGACACGCATGAACCCTAGGAGCCCCGCCGGGAGCGCCGGGTCCGCGGTTTCTCGATCGAGCAGGCCGCCAACCTCGCACTGAAGTTCCGAGCGCAGGCTCTCGACTACGGGCCCCAGCGCGTCGCCGAAGCCGGTCGCCAGCACCTTGGACACGGACTGGCCCAAGTTCTCCTCAATGTAAACGAGTGTCGGAAAAAGGTCGGGCAGGAGTTCGCGCAGCGCGCTGCCGGGGTCGGCCGCGTCAGCGCTGGCGACCGCGATCCGGCGCACCAGCCGCACCGCCCCGCCGTCCGCCGCGGCCATGGTCAGGACCGCCCCTCCGCGCTTGACCAGCAGCGTCATCCTGTCAGGCTCGAGGAGGTTCAGGGCGGCCTCGGTCGACAGCCCGACATGGCCTGGCAGGATGCCGGCGCTCTCGAACGCTGACTCGCACAGACGGACGTAGGACGCAGGGGCGGCCGTCGCGAGCACGGACGGACGGCCCGTGCCGAGCTGGATCCGGTAGGCCACGCGGGCCTTGAACGGCAGGCTATTGCTGAATCGCTCGCGGACCGAGCGGCGCAGATCGCTGCCACGCCGGGGCAGCCTGTCGAAGTCGAACACGGCCAGGCGCGTCTCGCTGTCCGGCAGAAGGACCGCCGCGCGAGCGCTCGGCAGCGGCTCGATCTCCCGCAGGATCTCTTCGAGGGCTGCGCGCAGGGAGTCGCCCGCGCCGCCGTCCGCATCCTCCCGGCCGGGGTCCGGGAGCGTTCGCTCCGCGCAGGCCTGCACGGTCGGCCCGGCGCGGCGCGCTCCGACCAGGGAGCCGTCGCCGATCTCGAACACGAGGGGCGGCGGCGGGTCGGGGAGCAGCCGGTCGAGCGCTTGAAGCAGGAACCCCATGGTCAGTCGATGAATGTCACCTTGTCGATCTCGCGCAGCGTCGTCACGCCGACCCGGACTCGCTCGACGGCTGACTCCCGCAGCGTCCGCATGCCCTCCTCGCGGGCCGCGCGCGCGATCTCCGAACTGGGCCGCTTCGCTAGGATCAGCTCCCGGATGCGATCCGACATGTCGAGCAGCTCGTGGATTGCCGTCCGCCCGCGAAACCCGGTGCCGGAGCACTCGATGCAGCCCTCGCCCTCGTTGAACTCGAAGCGCGCCCACTCGCTCGCCGGGAGGTTGGACTCGCGGAGTCTCTCGCCCGGATATCGGCGGCGCACGCGGCAGTGCGGGCAGATCACGCGGACGAGCCGCTGTGCCAGGATGCAGTTCAGCGCCGAGACGAAGTTGTAGGCCTCCACGCCCATGTTGAGGAAGCGGCCCAGCACGTCGACGACGTTGTTGGCATGGACGGTGGTGAAGACGAGGTGGCCGGTGAGCGCGGACTGGATGGCGATCTGCGCCGTCTCCGGGTCGCGGATCTCGCCCACCATGATCTTGTCGGGGTCGTGGCGCAGGATGGACCGCAGGCCGCGCGCGAACGTCAGGCCCTTCTTCTCGTTGATCGGAATCTGCGTGATGCCGTGGAGCTGGTACTCCACGGGATCCTCGATCGTGACGATCTTGTCCTCGTCGCTCTGGATCTCGCTCAGCGCCGCGTAAAGCGTGGTCGTCTTGCCGGAGCCCGTCGGGCCGGTCACGAGAACCATGCCGTACGGCTCGCGGATGTAGTGCGCGAAGCGGCGCTGGTCGTCTCCGCTGAAGCCGACGACGTCCAGTGACAGCTTCTTGAACTTCTCGCCCATCGACTGCTTGTCTAGGATGCGCAGGACGGCGTCCTCGCCGAAGACGGTGGGCATGATCGAGACGCGGAAATCGATCTGGCGACCCTTGTAGCGAACGCGGAAGCGCCCGTCCTGGGGGACGCGCCGCTCGGCGATGTCTAGCTCGCTCATCACCTTGATGCGGGACAGGATCGTCTCGTGCCAGTCCTTCGCTATCGGGGGCATGGCGAAGTGCAGGGCCCCGTCGATGCGGTACTTGATCGCCACGTCGGCGTTGCGGGTCTCGATATGGATGTCGCTGGCCCTCCGCTCCAAGGCGTTGAAAATGGTCGTGTCGATCAGCTTGATGACCGGCGCGATGTCGCTGTCCTGGGCGAGCCTGTCGATCGAGAGCGTCTCCTCCAAGGCCTCGGACTGGCCGAGCTCGAGGGCGAACTCCTCGGTGACCTCCTCCAGCACGCGCTGCGACTGCTCGGTCTTGTTGAGGATGTCGCTGATTTGGGTCAGGGTCGCGATCGAGATCCGCAGCTTCTTGCCCAGCAGGGAGGCGATCTCGTCCAGTTCGAGGAGGCGGCTCGGGTCGGCGATCGCGATCTCCAGCGACCCGTCGCTCTCGGTGATCGGCACGAAGTTGTGCCGGAACATGAGCTCGACGGGGATCGAGCGGAACAGCTCGCTGTCGATGTGCGCGGAATCGAGATCCACGAACGGATAGCGGTAGCGCGCAGCCAGCTGACGGGCGTCGCGCTCGGCCGGCTCCTGCGCTAGGTCGGTGCTGGCTTGGGGGACGGGCATCTTGCGGGAGCTCGGCGGCTCTCCCCGGGGCTTGCGCCTAGAACTGGCCTGCGAGGCTGAAGATAGGCAGGTAGAGCGAGATCAGCACGAACGCGACGAAGACGCCCATGCCAATCATGATCGCCGGTTCGACTAGGTTCAGCAGGGCGGCCGTCTTCGTCTGGACCTCCTCGTCGAAGAACTCCGCGACGGAGTTGAGCATCTGGGGCAGGGCTCCCGTGGTTTCGCCGACGCGCACCATCTCGATCGCCAGGCCGGGGAAGATGCCCGTACCGAGCATGCTGGCGGCCAGCGCGCGGCCCTCGCGAACGCGATCCCGCACGGCCGCGAGATGGCTTCGCAGCAGCCCGGAACCCATCGACTCGCCGGATGTCTCGAGCGCCGGCACCAGCGGGATGCCGCCGGTCAGCAGCGTGCTCAGCAGTCGCGCCAGCTGCGCCACTTGGTACCGTATCCACAGCGGCCCGACCAGCGGGGAGCGCAGGGCCAGGCGCTCTAGCGCCGAACGTGTCGATTCGAGCCGCCACGCCCAGCCGGCCGCGGCCGCTAGGGCGGCCGCGCAGGCGAGCAGCAGCGCGGCGTTGGCGCGGGACGCTTCGCCGACCGCGACCAGGGCCTGCGTCGAGACCGGCAGGGCGGCGTCCATCGTGTCGTACAGTTGCGAGAATTCCGGCACCACGTAGGTGACTAGGAAGACAACCAGAACCGCCACGAGGATGACCAGAACGGTCGGGTATATCAGGGAGACCAGCAGCTTCTTCCGGATGGCGAGAGTCACCTTCTGGTAGGTGACGAAGCGGTCCAGCACTTCGTCCAGCGATCCCGATCGCTCGCCTGCCAGGAGCGAGGTGACGTAGATCGGGGGGAAAACGCTGCGCTTGGCGAAGGCCTCGGACAGCGTGACGCCGACGCGTACGTCGTCCCGGACCGCTCCGACGTGTCCTGCCAGCGCCTTGCTCCTGGCGTTGTCGGCGAGGAGCTCGAGCGACTGCGGGATGGGCATGCCCGCCCGGATGAGCGCGAGGAACTGCTGGTTGAAGACGACGAATTGCTCGAGGTCGATGCGACCGCGCTTGGGAGCCGCGTTCGGGCCCGCTGCCCCGGGCTGCTCCTTGGAAGGATCCGCCGCCGGGCGCCGCGCTCCTAGCGGACGGCGGGCCTTGCCCTCGCGCTCAGCCGCATGATCCTTCATGCCCGTCAATGATGCAAGACGACCGGGGCGGTGCGGGCGTGCAGCCGCGGTGGCGCGGCGCTTTCGTTGCGCTCGGGACGGCCCTGCGTCCCGGCGCCCCTGATCGGAACAGCGCCGACCGAGTAGTTCCGAGCGCTTGCGGGGCCGCCCGCGAGGCGTCTCTTCCGGCTACGGCGTCCTCGCGCAAGCCCTACCGGGCCTGCCGTCGCGAGATCGAGCGGACCGGGAAAGGAGCGGCTGATCACTGCTGGATCTCGACACAGGCGCCAACGGTCGTCTGAACCTAGCAATCCGATCCGCCTCGGAGCCCGGCGCCGCGGCATCCGCGTCGCCGGACACAGCCCGTGCCGCAGGGGCTGCCCTTGTGCAGCGCCTAGAACGAGAAGCGGAGGCCTAGCTGGATCTGGCGGGCCTGGTCCGCCGACAGGATTCGCCCGAAGGTTGGCAGGCCGAAGGTGCGTTGCGGCAATCCGAAATTCGCCCGGTTAGCGAGATTGAAGGCTTCGGCTCTCACTTCCGCGGTGACACCTTCGGTCAATTCCAGTGATCGGACCAGCGCAACGTCTATCGAGGAGGTGCCCGGACCCGTGAGGATGTTGCGGCCCGCACTGCCGAATGCCAGGGCGGGAGGCAGCGAGAAGGCCGTCTCGTCGAAGAAACGCTCCGGGCGCGCCCCTCCCGCGTTCGGTCGGTCGACCAGGTTCGGCCGGTCCGAGCCGAAGATGCCCCCGGTGTTGCCGGTGTTCGAGTTGTCCTCGGCCAGCTGCGGCGTCAGTGGACGCCCGCCCGCGAGCGTGCCGATGGCGAAGGCCCGCCAGCCGCCGAGCAGCCAGTGGCGCGACGGCACGGCGGCTTGGAGGGAGAAGACCAGCCGGTGGCGCTGGTCGAAGTTGGACAGGCCCCGTTCCGCCCGCAGGTCGTGGCTGTTCTGAGGGAAGGCCCCGTCGCCCGCCGATCCGAGGAACGCGGAGACGTCGTCGATGGACTTGGCCCAGGTGTAGGTCGCGCGGAATCCCGCCCGCCCGCCGAATCGCCGCTCGAGAGCGAGGACTCCCGAGTGATAGGTCGATGACGCGCCCGATTCGAACAGCACGATGTTGGCGAATCCGGCTGTGGGACGCCTGGGATCGATCTCCCCCGGGCCGGGCGCGGGCTGGTTGACGTTGCGCCGTCGCAACAGCTTGGATCCTTTCGAGCCGACATAGGACGCCCGGGCGACGATCTTGCCGCGCAGGACCCGCTCGAAGCCGGCGTTCCAGTGCTGCGCGTAGCCGGTCCGGTAGTCAGGCTGGACGGCGTTGACCGAGGCCGGAGGCGTGTAGCCGTCGCCAGGGAAGGGATTCTCTAGGGTCGGCAGGGAGACCGGCGACGGGAAGAAGAGGAAGAGATCGAAGTACGGGGGATTGAAGTACAGTCCGGAGTTGGCCTCCAAGACGCTGACCTCGTAGTAGATGCCGTAGGCTGCGCGCGCCACCAGCGCGGGTCCGGGGCTCCACGCGAGGCCGGCCCGCGGTCCGAAGTTGTTGCGGTCGGCGGCGTAGCTCGCCCGGCCGAGCGGCGTCGAACCGGGTTCGACCAGCTGCGAGGACTCCAGGTCGAATTGGGAGAAGCGGTCGTCCGCGTCGAACGCCGGCTCGTTGAATTCGTAGCGCAGCCCGAGACTCGCGGTCAGGCCCGGCCCGAGCTTCCAGTCGTCCTGAAGGTAGCCGTTCCAGAACCGGGCACGCTGCCGGAAGTCGTTGTCGACCCTCGTGCGGATGCTGTACGTCGGGATGCCCAGCAGCAGGTCGGAGACCGGGTGCTGGGAGATGGCCCCGAGAAAGTTGAACTGGCCGCGACCGAACAGCCCCTGGGTGCCGTCGATCCGGATGCCGCGGTGCTCCCCGCCCCACTTCAGTCGATGGCGCGAGCCCGTCCTCGCCACGCTGGCGGACAGGTGGACCGTGCGGCTGTCTCGCAGGATCGGCAGCGCGGTATCGTCCGAGAGGCTGGCGAATCCGGCCACGTTCACGCTGGGGAAGCCGACGAAGCGGGGATCCTTGGAAAGGCCCGGGATGCCGACCTCGCCCGCGATGTCGTGTCCGGCGTTCTGGTGCATGACTTCGCGGCTGAGGCGGTTGAACCCCGCCCTCGCCTCCAGCAGGGCGAACGGCGAGAAGGCATGCGTGAACGAGGTGGCTAGGTGGCGGCCGCTGTCGACCGTGAAGCTTCCGAAGCCGGGCACGTCGCTGCCCGAGAACGGATCGAAGCCGCGCAGGTGCCCGAAGTTGTACCTCGCGAATAACCGGCTCCGCGTTCCGAAGTCGCGGTCGAGCCGCCCCATCGTCTGGTTCGACAGGGCGTCGCCGAGCGGCGTGGAGACGAAGTTCTGCACTGCATCCGGACGGTTCGGGTCGGGCCAGCGGGCGGCGAGGGCCCGCCCCGCCGGGCTTTGCCGGGCACGCGGGACCCGATTGTTCGGAAACGGCCCTTGGGCGAACGGGTCGATCACCGGGGAGTGCAGGGCCGCGAAGTCGCCGGCTCGCTGCTCCGGGGACGGCACGGACGCCGTGCGCGTCGCGGCGTCCCGGATGCGGGTCCCCTCGAAGCCGGCGAAGAAGTACGTCGGGTGGCGCGGCAGCGGCCCTCCGAGGGTGCCTCCGAATTGGTTCCGGCGGTAGGGCGGCATGGGTTGGCCCGCCGGGTCGAAGTAGTTGCGCGCGTCCATGGCATCGTTCCGCACGTAGTGGTAGGCGGAGCCGTGCAGCTCCTTGGTGCCGGAGCGGCTCACGACGTTGACCTGGGCCCCGGCGCTGCGCCCGTACTCGGCCCTGTATCCGGAGGAATGCAGGCGAAACTCCCGCACGGTGTCGAGCGGCGGGCCGACGACGAGCCGGTTGATGTACTGGTCGTTGTTGTCGATTCCGTCGAGCAGGAAGTTGTTCGAGGCCTCGCGGGCCCCGGCGACATGGAAGCCGCTGTCGTTCTGGGTCGAGAGCTCGGAGCCGGGCGCGCCCGCGTGGGAGCCGCCCGCGAGGAGCGTCAGCGGGAGGAACACCCTTTGGTTGAGCGGCAGGTTGCGCAATTCGCCGCGCTCGACCACCGTGCCTAGCGCGGCCGTGCCTCGTTCCACCAAGGGCGTCGCGTCCGACACGTCGACGCTGAACCGGGCCTCCGCTACGGACATTTCGAGGTCGAGCCGCGCGACCGTGCCGACGCGCACCTGGACGCGCCGAACCGGAGCGGCCAGCCCCTCGGCCCGGGGCAGCAGGTCGTACCGCCCCGGCGGCAGGGACGGAAAGCGGTAGCTGCCGTCGGGCAGAGCGGGCGATTCGTGCTGTCGCCCGGTGTCGAGTTCGGTCACCGTGACTCGCGCGGAAACGCGGGCTCCGGAAGGGTCGAGGACAACGCCCGACAAGCTCCCTCCGACCGACTGGGCCCGGCTTGCGGGAATCGCGGTCGCGAGCGCTCCGAACGCTAGCAGGAGCCGGCCAGCTCGCAACGGTGACCGAATCGCCATCGCATCCAGAATAGGGGTTTCGGGGCCCCGCGCTGCGCTCGACCCGCAGCTCGCTCGTGAGAGCAGCCTGCCGCCGGCCCGTCCCTAGGGAATCCCGGCCGGTCAGGTCACAGGCGGAACAGCTCGCGCAGCCGCTTGGTCTGCCCGCGGCTGACCGGGATCTCCGTACGGTCCCGGTCGCTCATCACTAGCTGGTAGTTCGACTTGAACCACGGCGTGACTTCCTTGATCCGGTTGATGTTCACGATATAGGACCGGTGCGGGCGCCAGAAGACCGGCTCGCTCAGGGTCGACTGCAGGTCGTCAAGCGTCTTGTAGTTGCTGTGCCCTTCGAATTCGGTCGCCACGATGCGGACGGAGCCGTCCTTCACGGTCGCGAAGATCACGTCGCCGGCGTCGACGAGCATCATGCGGATTCCCGTGCGCACGAGAACCTTCGCCGGCGGCCCCGTGCGCTCCCGGACGCTTGCCAGGAGGCGGGCCATGCGTTCCGACTCCCGCTCCGGCGAGTGGACGAGTTCGTGCGCCCGCCGGATCGACCGTCCGAGACGGTCCCTGTCGACCGGCTTGAGCAGGTAGTCCGCCGCGTTGACGTCGAACGCTTCCACGGCATACTGGTCGAACGCGGTGGCGAATATGATCCGGGGCAGGGTGCCTCCGCGCGCTAGGATTTCGCGCACCACGCCCAGCCCGCTGAGACCGGGCATCTGGACGTCGAGGAATACCACGTCGGGGGAGAGCTCCTCGATCCGCTCCAGAGCCTCCGGGCCGTCCGCGGCCTCGCCCACGACCTCGACCTTGGGAAAGGAGCGCAGGAGGAATCGAAGCTCCTCCCTGGCCAGCTGCTCGTCGTCTACGACAAGGGCCGTCAACGTCGCACTCCGCCCGGAAGTTCCCTCCACCCCATACTGATACTAAGTTGAACGCGTCTTGCGCGCCAAGATTCGCTGCGGCCCCGGCGATTCCGCGGGGCCCGTCAATCGGCAGGCACCCCCTCCGGGAGGCCGCGCGAACGCGCCCCAGCCCACGGGGGATCGCGACGCGCCCTCGACGTAGCCGGCGACACCGCGGTGATCAGCCCGCGAGAGTCGCGGCGTACCGCCGCGGCGGATTCGAGTGCCCGACCTAGCCCACACGGCGCTGGCGATGTTCGCCAAGGCGCCTCGGCCCGGCAGGGTCAAGACACGGCTCGCCGCGGCCCTCGGCTCCGACGAAGCCGCGAGCTTCCACCGGGAGTGCGCCTTGGCGACTTGGGAACGCATCGGGGCATTTCCTCGAGTCGACCCTTACTTCTACTGCGACGTCTGGTGGCCGGAATTCGCGGCGGCGGGCGGAGGCCGCTACCGCCTCCAGCGCGGCGCCGACTTGGGCGACAAGATGCGGAACTGCCTAGACGAGTTGCTCGGCGCGGGCCACCGGTGCGCGTTGCTCGTCGGGAGTGACGCGCCTACGCTGCCGAGTGCCCAGATCAGGGAGGCGCTCGGATGCCTCGGGCCGTGCGAGGCAGTGCTGGGCCCGGCCGAGGACGGCGGGTTTTCGTTGATCGCTGCCGTGCGAACGGCCCCGGGGATGTTCCGGGGCGTGGCTTGGTCTAGGAAGGACACCTGCGACGTCTGCCTCAAGGCACTGCGAGCCGCCGGTCTCCGAGCGGCCGTGACGCCCACCTCGGCATACGACATCGACGGCCTGTCGGACCTGCACCGCCTGCGGATGGATCCCGGCCTCCCGCCGCGCCTGCGGCGCTGGTTCGTGTCGCGGGGGCCGACGTTCTCATAGGAGGTCGTCCCGGCCCGACTTGCGGACCGCGTCCACCGCCGACCGCACATCTTGAGCCGCGCCGCGTCGGCAGATCAACAGGGCGTCGGAGGTCTCGACCACGACGAGGTCGTCGACGCCGACCATCGCCGCGTGCTTGCCGGGCACGTCGACGAAGTTGCCCTGCGCGTTCACGAAGGTTGCGTCAGTCAGCGCGCCGTTTCCGTGCGAGTCCTTCGGCGTGAGAGAGTGCAGCGCATCCCAGCTGCCAATGTCGCTCCAGCCAACGTCATTGACCGCGAAGCCGGAGACGCGCTGAGAGCGTTCCAGGACGGCTCGGTCGACCGAAACGCTCTCGCAGGCTGCATAGCGCTCCGCGAGCCGGGTCTCGAAGCTGCGCTCCGGGCCTCGCGCGATCCATGACAGGGTCGCCCAGGTGGCCGGCAGGTACCGGCGCATTTCCTCCGCCAGCACGCCCGCCTTCCAGAAGAACTGGCCGCTGTTCCAGAAAAAGTGCTCGGCCGCAACGAACCGCCTCGCGGTCTCGCGGTCCGGTTTCTCGCGGAACTGGACGACGGGCGTCGGTTCGACCAAGCCAGGTCCGGTGCCGACGGGAAATTCGATGTAGCCGTAGCCCGTTTCCGGCCAGGCCGGCTCGATTCCTAGGACGATCAGACGGTCCAGGGCCGTTGCCTCGAGCAGGCGAGGGAGTGCCCTGCGGTAGGCGCTCTCGCGCTCGAAGTGGTGGTCGGAGGGGAAGGTGCCCATCACGGCGTCCGGGTCCTCGCGCAGCAGCAGGGCCGCTACGAGGCCGATGGCCGGGGCCGTGTTGCGCTGCTCGGGCTCGGAAATCAAGCGGCGGGCAGCCACCTCGGGAAGCTCGCCGGCCACCGCTTCGCGCAGCGAGGCCGCCGTAACGACCCAGATCCGGTCGGGCTCGAACGCGCCGAGGACTCGCTCGTAAGTGCGGCGGAGGAGCGAGGCGCCACCCAGCGGGGAAAGCAGCTGCTTAGGCAAGCGGGCCCGGCTGCGGGGCCAGAAGCGCACACCTCGGCCGCCTGCCAGAATTACCGCGTGCCGGTGCGCCTGGGTTCGCATGAATGCCCGGGCGGGGCGCTCAGCGTGTCTCCAAGTCGTGACCTCGGATGAGCTTGAAGGTGCGCGTCCAGCGGGTCTTCGTAAAGAAGTTCAAGGCTAGGTCCCTCAAGTGCTCGAGCGAGATGCCGGGATCCTGCAGGTGCGAGGTCGGTGCGTCGTAGGACCAATAGATAATGAGCGGCTTGCCGATGATATGGTCCCGCGGCACGAAACCCCAGTAGCGGCTGTCGAGAGATTGGTCGCGGTTGTCGCCCATGGCGAAGAACTGCCCCTCGGGAACCACGAGCTCGCCGTCCTCGACGTTCTCGCGCAGCATGCGCATGGCCGGCTCGTAGATCTGCATGGACGTGGGCACGGACGGAAAGTTGTCGCGGTAGGCGTCGATGAAATCGCTCTTGTAGACGACGTACGGCTCCACGACCCGGTTGCCGTTAATCCACAGCTCCTTGTCCACGATGCGTATGCGGTCGCCGGGCACGCCCACGACCCGCTTCACGAAGGTCTGGTGCAGGTCGATCGGATAGCGGAACACCACGATGTCGCCGCGCTCGACGTCTTGGTAGGGCAGCAGATACTGGCTGATGACGCCCTCCGGCGCGTAGGCCAGCTTGTCGACCAGCAGGTGGTCGCCGATCAGCAGCGACTCCTCCATCGAGCCGGTCGGGATCACGAAGGCTTGGACTAGGGTGGTGGTCCCGAAGAGCAGCAGCAGGATCGTGACCGTCCATTCGGCAATGACCCCGCGAGAAGGCTCTGGGCGGCGCGACGCTTGCTTCCCGGCGGGCCGGGCCTCTTGGATGGCGTTCTTCTTCATCGTCGGGCTGGCGCTGCTGGCCTGCGAATTCCCCATGTTAACCTGACCGCGGTTCGCGGGTCGGCAGCGCCCGCGGCACAACTCGTACCTACCCGCGGCTGTCGAGGCCCGGGTCGAAGCCAAGACAGACCGGGAACGCAGCGCGGTCAGGGCTATGGAGTCTGTCCGGCGGGACGGGCTCGAACACGGCGCGAGGGCCATCCGCCGGTCGGCTCCGCCCCGGGAGCCGCGCGCGGTCGCCGAATATCGGACGAGGCACGATGGGGAGGCTCATGCGGGCGGGAATTAGCGGGCCCGGGCTTCCCCGGACGAACGCGGCGAAGCGAACGATCCGCGGCCAGACCGTTCCGGGACGCCTGCGCCAGAGCCTCCCGAGCGCCTGAAGGTGCTAGCGACCATGCACTGTACCGAGGTTGCGCGCCTGCCGTGTCGCAGTGTCCCGTCAATCGGGTTTCGGATTGGGCTTGGATTCTCGCCATCTGTCGGTCGATGTCGGCGCTTCGTGCGGCCTTCTCCCGATACCGTCTGATTGCCAGCAGGTAGATCGCCACTGCCGTCGTGGCCACGGCGGCTCTAGGAATCCACACGGGTAGGGGCGCTAGGTAGGCGATCACTGGACCGGAAGAGGCACAGACCGTGCCGGTCTTCAGCCAGTTGCCCACTCGACTTGGGCGCTGCACCAAGTGCTCGTAGTGTCGGCACATTCGATCAGAGTCCAGCAGCTGCTCCCAGATCTGTCGCACCATCTCGCCGGTCGCTTTCGCGCAAGCTGCCACCGAAATTGCATTCTAGCCCGCCGTCGCGGTGAGTGCGCAGCCTTCACAAGTCGGCGTGCCGCCGTCGGCCTCCGGACGAGACCTGACGCTCGCCCGCAAGTTCAGCCCCGCCGCCATGCCCGGCCGTGCCCCTGCATGTGAGCTACGCAGTCGGCTAGGCGTGGGTCGCTGCCGCCTCGACGCAGATGTGAGTCTACCAGGGATGTTCACCCACAGAGGGCTTGTCGAACTGTAGGAAGCGAGAGGCGAGCCTACGAGCTTCTGCGTGGAACCGCCCTCTCCGTGACGCACGCTGATCAACGTCCGGGATCGGAGCCCGAAGTCCGTCCGGAACGTGTGCTATACTAGAAGTGAGGCAGGCCGTCGGCAGGAGGGGGCTCGGACTTAGTGCTACGCAGCATTCACATTGGCAACTATCGGATTCTACGAGACCTTGAAGTCCGCGATCTCAAGAGAATCAATCTCTTCTCTGGGAGGAACAACTCCGGAAAATCTTCGTTATTAGAAGCACTGTTCTTGCTTGGAAACGGCGCAAATCCAAGCAATTTAGTGAATCCAGTGATTGTGAGAGACGTCGCCTACGATGGCAATATATCTGATGTAATCAAGAGAACTCTATGGGAACCATTGTTTTGCGATCTGGATCTAGAGACACAGACTAGTAATTCGGGCAGACCATTCGATACATGGATCAACAAAACTCACAATTGAAACCGACCACTCCCATCCTCCAATCTCAAGGAATAAGAAACCGGGAGTCGAGCAGACGACAAATCTCCTAGATTCCTATCAGTTGTTGATAAAGTTCACGACGAGCGACTCGAAGGTGAAAATGGAAGCTCGAGTCAGAGAATCAGGTGATTCCATATGGTCAGATCCTCCGAAAGAGAACGTTGTGCCCTTCAATATTGCATTGAAATCGCCGAGATTTCGAATCGTTGAGAGCGAAGCTGTGCGGTTCGGGAGGCTCAAAGTAAGCAAGAATGTCGACCTCATGAAGCAGGCTCTGCAAGTCATTGATCCGAATCTTAAATCATTGGACGACAGCGTGGCTTCGGGAAATCCGATGATATGGTGTGACATCGGCCTGAAAAAATGGATTCCTATTTCGATGATGGGAGGTGGCATGGTGTGGCTTGCGGACCTGCTGCTGTCACTGCTATCGGTTCCCGACGGTGTGTTGCTCATCGACGAGATCGAGAATGGCCTCCATCACTCTGTTCTCGAACATGTATGGAAAGTGATTGACAAGGCTTCCGATGCCAACAACACTCAAGTGATAGCCACCACGCACAGTTATGAGTGCGTCGAAGCAATGAATTCGGTTCTAGCCTCCGACGACTTTCGCTTGCACCGCCTTGAAGTGCGGGACCAAAGAAACCGGTGTGTCACGTATGGACCAGACGCTATTCAAGGAGCCATGAAGTTCTCCATGGAGGTTCGATGAGCATTGTCGTGCAGGTGTCAAAATGAGGCGTAGTGGAAGAGAGCCCGTTGTGGACGCCATCTAAAACCAACAGATCATTTTCAGTTTGTGGGCCAAAATCCATCAATCGGTGTGATGATTCTCGCCGATGATACAGGCAAGGAAATGCTTGAATCTGTCGTCATTGAATCTATCCGATATGATCCAGTATATTGTTGTATAGAGAAGTACTTTTCTTGCATAAAATCAATCAGTTGTAGACAGCTGAAGAGGCCAGAAAAGTCCGTAGTTCGGGCATATATTTCTACCACTGATGAACCAAATCTTTCACTGGGAGTAGCCGCGAGGAAAAGCATCTGGGGCCTAGATCACCCAGCCTTTGAGGAGATTCTCGACTTCACTCGCAAAGTGCAAAGTGTCGAGCCCCAAGTAGGCTCGACTTTGGTCGCGGCTCGTGAGGAGGGTTCGTGAGTGGCCCAAGCAAGGCTGGATGGTGGAACACCGTGCCTGACCTGAGCAAACCCAAGTCGTGCGCTGCGGAACAGCCCGGCATGGCCTAGGCCCTTGCGATGAAGATCGAATCCTAGGCCACCTGCCAAGCTTCGTCCTCACGCCGAAACAGCCTGTCCAATGGGGCCAATCTGACTCGGATGCAGCAACCCTTCAATGCCCGTCCGTCAGCGAATTCGCTAGTTGCAGTTGAGCCGCGTATTGTCTTGAGTTAGGTGGGTGGCAGGACGATCCTCGGTTTCCGGGTGGTCCGCCAGCTCAGGGACGACACTTTCGCCGTTAATCGACAGGAATTGCGCTTTCCGCGGTTTCCGTAGGCGTTGGTTTCCGTGACGCTTCATGACTGAATGTGGCACAACTCTCGAAGTTTCCGGCGCTTGGGCTTCGGGGCAATCCACTCTGAAGCTGCTAAGCCGGGTACCGGGACGCATTGCGTCGTTGGCGACTAGCTGACTTACGCTTCCGGGCGGCCCGCTTGGACACGTCGCGGGCCCGCCAGCCTTTTCGTTCGCCTTGCGCCAGACCGTTCTTCCCCCGGCGGCCCTCCCCTCCGGCCTGTCGCGCTCCAAGGGCGACCCGGCCCTCCGCTCGGCGAGCGACTGCAGCCACAGGCGGCCGGGGCTGCCCCGAGCGTTACCTCCCAGCCGAGCCTGGCGTGCGAGTCGAGCCGTTGTCCGGACGGCCGTTCGGGTGCTACGATGGGGTTTAGGCTCGGTCAGCACTTGGAGCTGTCGACTGCCGCCCCCCTTGCCGGCACCTAAGTCCGGCCAGCTTCCAAGGATACTTGAGCGCTATGCCTACTTATAACGGCATTCCCGTCCCTTCCGACGGCGTGCCCATCCAAGTGAGAGACGGCCGCCGCATCGTGGCGGACAGCCCGATCGTGCCGTTCATAGAGGGCGACGGGACCGGTCGCGACATCTGGAGGGCATCCAAGGCCGTATTCGATGCCGCCGTTGAGCAGGCCTACGGCGGGGCTAGGCGGATTGCTTGGTACGAGGTTCTGGCCGGCGAGAAGGCGCACGAACGAGTTGGCGAGTGGCTCCCAGCGGACACCGTCGAGGCGATCCGGGCCTACAAGGTCGCCATCAAGGGACCGCTGACGACCCCGGTGGGGGGAGGCATCCGCAGTTTGAACGTCGCTCTCCGGCACATTCTGACTCTTTACTCCTGCATCCGCCCCGTCAAGTGGTACCCCGGGGTGCCCTCGCCGATGAAGGAGCCCGGCAAGCTGGACGTGGTGATCTTCCGCGAGAACACCGAAGATGTCTATGCCGGAATCGAGTGGGAGCAGGGCTCCGAGGATGCCGGCAAGGTCATCGAGTTCCTGAACGGGCAAATGGGCAGGAACGTCCGAGGGGACTCGGGCATCGGCATCAAGCCCGTCTCGGAGACCGGTTCGAAGCGCTTGGTCCGCGCCGCCCTCGAGTTCGCCCGCCGGAAGCGCCGGTCTTCGGTGACGCTCGTCCACAAGGGCAACATCATGAAGTTCACGGAGGGCGCGTTCCGTGACTGGGGCTATGAGGTGGCCACCCGGGAGTTCCGCGCCGACTGCGTGACCGAGAGCGAGGCGTGGTCCGGCGGCGGCGACGGCACGGTGCCGCCCGACAGGATCTTGGTCAAGGACCGCATTGCCGACGCGATGTTCCAGCAGGTCCTGCTGCGGCCGGCGGAGTACGACGTGATCGCGACGACGAACCTCAACGGAGACTACTTGTCCGACGCCTGCGCGGCGCAGGTGGGCGGGCTGGGCCTCGCGCCGGGGGCGAACGTTGGCGCGGAGCACGCTGTCTTCGAGGCGACTCACGGCACGGCCCCGAAATACGCCGACAAGGACGTCATCAACCCCAGCAGTGTCATTCTGTCCGGCGTCATGATGCTCGAGCATATGGGCTGGACGGAAGCTGCCGCCCTGATTGAGCGCGGCATGACCGGGGCGATCGCCGCGAAGACGGTCACGTACGACCTGCACCGGCAAATGGAAGGCGCGACGAAGGTTCGCTGCAGCGAGTTCGGGGCGGCGGTGATTCGCCACATGGCCTGAGGGGCTTGGAGGGGATCCGGATGAGAAAGAAAGTCACGGTAATCGGCGCGGGCAACGTAGGGGCCAGCTGCGCCCTGCGCCTCGCCGACAAGGCGCTGGCGGACGTGGTCCTGATTGACATCGTTGAGGGCGTTCCGCAAGGCAAGGCCCTCGACATGCTCGAGGCCTGTCCCGTAGAGGGATCCGACGTCCGTGTCACGGGGACCAACGACTACGAGGACACCGCCAATTCCGATGTAGTCGTCATGACCGCGGGCTTCCCGCGCAAGCCCGGCATGAGTCGCGACGACCTGCTCCTCAAGAACGCCTCCATCGTGAAGTCCTGTATCTCCGCGGCCGCGCGGTACTCGCCGAATGCGATCCTGATCGTCGTTTCAAACCCTCTGGACGCGATGTGCCACGTGGCCTATCACGCGTCGGGTTTTTCCCGGAACCGGGTCGTCGGGATGGCGGGAGTGCTGGACACGGCTCGCTTCCGGACGTTCCTCGCGGAAGAGGCCGGGGTCTCGGTTGAGAACGTGGTGGCTATGGTCCTGGGAGGGCACGGGGACACCATGGTGCCGTTGGTCCGCTACACCAGCGTCGCGGGCATTCCGATCGGCCAGATTCTCTCGAGCGACCGGCTCGAGGCGATCGTCCAGCGCACGCGCGACGGAGGTGCCGAGATCGTCCGGCATCTCAAGACGGGGAGCGCCTACTACGCGCCGTCGTCAGCTGTCGTCGAAATGGTCGGGTCGATCCTGAACGACAAGCGCAAGGTGCTTCCGTGCGCGGCCATGCTCGACGGGGAGTACGGGCGCAGCGGCATTTTCGTCGGCGTTCCGTGCAAGCTCGGGGCCCACGGCATCGAGCACGTGTACGAACTCGAGTTGCAGCCCCACGAGAGGGCCGCGCTGGAGGCCAGCGCCGAAGCCGTCGTGGAACTGGTCGATGTCCTGCGCAAGAATGGCTATTGACCGGTTTCCTCGGCGGTCGGGCTGCGTAGCAGCCTCGCTCGGCGCGCCCGCGTCGGGATGTGCGCCGGGAAAAACTCGCTACGAATCCCGGGATATCGCTTGACGACGCGAGGCTTGTGGCATAATCGTAGGAAATCCGGCCGCTCCTAGGCCGGTACCAAGGAGTATCAACATGAAGAGACTGCTCACCCTCCTAGTTCTGACGCTTGCGGTAACGGGGCTCTGCTTCGCGAGCTCGGTGACCGGGTACGTCACGGACGCCAAGTGCGCCAACGGCGGCAAGGCGGGCGAAGCGCACGCCAAGTGCGCCGCCGGATGCATCAAGGGCGGCGAGGCTGCGGTGGTCGTGACCGCCGACGGCAAGATCTACGAGGTCGCGCAACAGGACAAGGTCACGGGCCACGCTGGAGCGAAGGTTACCGTGACCGGCAAGGTTGAGGGGACGAAGATCACCTCGATTGAAAGCGTGGAGAAGGCTAGCTAGGACTGGCGGAGGCAGTGCTGCCCGGCCGGTTCCGTCCGGGCGCGAATCGATACACGTCGGGCCCTTCCGAGGGCAGACTCCGGCGCAGCCCGGGAGGTGCGTCCCGCCTCCCGGGCTTAGCCCTCTCGACGAGAGGCTAGGGGGTCAGGACTAAGCGGTGTTGAGTCGCTCGGTGGCGGGGACGTCGCGACCGGGCGTCGGCTCCTTGATCGCTCGCGGGCGGCGGCATGGGGCGCTTGCCAGCTAGGCGTTGCGCCTCGCTCGGGGCGAACGTAGTTATAGAGTTCCCTTGGTTCCCAGCCCGAAGGAGTTTCACGGATGAACGCAGCCACGCGGGCGCTCGCCTCGACTGTTGGCATCAAGTATCTCGTCGCCGGGTCCGGTGCCGTGCTGGTACTGTTCGTGTTCTTCCACATGCTGGGCAACCTCCAGATTTACTTGGGTGCGGACGCGCTGAACTCGTACGCGGCCGCCATCAAGAGCACCGGCGGGCTGATCTGGGTAGCTAGGGCGGGCCTGCTGGCGGCGCTGGCCGTGCATGTCTGGGGCATCGCAACCCTGTCGCTCCGGAATCGCGCGGCGCGCTCCCGGCCTTACGCGCTCAAGCGCTCACTGCTGTCGACGTACTCGTCGCGACACATGCTGCTGACCGGCTTGGTGCTGCTGGCGTTCGTTACGTATCACCTCCTGCACTTCACCGTGGGGGCGACCCACCCGGAACATTTCCAGATGTACGACGGCCAGGGCCGCCACGACGTGTATTCGATGGTTGTCCTCGGCTTCCGCGAGCCCCTCGTCGCCGCCTCCTACATCGCTGCGATGGCCCTCCTCGGGCTGCACCTCGGCCACGGCGTCGGCAGCGCCTTTCGCAGCGTCGGCCTCAGCGGGCCGCGAGCGCGCCACCGGCTCGAGGCCTGCGGCAGGCTGCTCGCGGTCGTCGTCGTGGCAGGCAACGTCTCGATTCCGCTGCTCTGCCTGCTCGGCGTGCTCCAGCCGATCAACGAGGTGCTGTAACCGATGGAGCTGCGATCGAATGTTCCGTCCGGCCCCATCGAGAGCAAGTGGGACAGGCACCGCCGGGAAGTCAAGCTCGTCAGCCCGGCGAACAAGCGCAGGCACCGGCTTATCGTGGTCGGCTCGGGTCTTGCTGGGGCTTCCGCCGCCGCGTCCCTGGCGGAACTGGGCTACGCGGTGGACTGCTTCTGCATTCAGGACAGTCCGCGGCGCGCTCACTCCATCGCGGCCCAGGGGGGCATCAACGCCGCCAAGAACTACCCCAACGACGGCGACTCGGTAGCTCGCCTGTTCCATGACACGGTCAAGGGCGGGGACTTCCGCAGCCGCGAGGCGAACGTCTACCGCCTCGCCCAGGTATCCAACAGCATCATCGACCAGTGCGTCGCCCAAGGCGTGCCGTTCGCCCGCGGCGAGGGCGGGCTGCTGGACAACCGGTCATTCGGCGGGGCGCAGGTCTCCCGCACCTTCTACGCCCGGGGCCAGACCGGGCAGCAGCTCCTGATCGGCGCCTACCAGGCGCTGGAGCGCCAGATCGCGGCCGGGCGCGTTGCGATGCACGCCCGGACCGAACTGCTCGACCTGGTCGTTTCCGAGGGGCGGGCGGCGGGCATCGTCACCCGCGACCTGGTGACCGGCGCGATCGAGCGGTGGGCGGGTCACGCCGTTGTTCTGGCGACCGGCGGCTATGGCAACGTCTTCTACCTGTCGACCAACGCAAAGGGATCGAACGTCACGGCCGCCTTTCGTGCCTTCAAGCGCGGAGCGGCTTTCGCCAACCCGTGCTTCACCCAGATTCACCCGACCTGCATTCCGGTTGCGGGCGACCACCAGTCGAAGCTGACGCTGATGTCGGAGTCCCTCCGCAACGACGGGCGCGTGTGGGTGCCTGGGTCCGCCGGGGACGAGCGCTCGCCCGATGCGATCCCGGAGGACGACAGGGACTACTTTCTCGAGCGCAAGTACCCGAGCTTCGGGAATCTGGTGCCGCGCGACGTGGCATCCCGCAGCGCCAAGGAGATGTGCGACCAAGGGCGGGGCGTCGGCCCGGGGGGCTACGGCGTCTACCTGGACTTCCGCGACGCGATCGAGCGGCTCGGGGAGGCGGCCATCGCTGCGAAGTACGGCAACCTCTTCCACATGTACCGTAAGATCACCGCGGAGAATCCCTATCGCGTGCCGATGCGGATCTATCCCGCCGTCCATTACACGATGGGCGGTCTGTGGGTCGACTACAACCTCATGACGACCGTGCCGGGCCTCTTCGCGATCGGCGAGGCCAACTTCTCGGACCACGGCGCGAACCGCCTTGGCGCGAGTGCGCTCATGCAAGGCCTGGCCGACGGCTACTTCATCCTGCCCTACACGATCGGCCACTACTTGGCCAGCGAGAGACCGGATCTAGCCTCTACCGAGGGAGCGGACTTCGTCGCGACCGAGCGGGATGTCACGGAGAACGTGCGCCGCCTGCTCGCGGTCGGCGGCGGACGCACGGCCCAGTCCTTCCACAAGGAACTCGGCAGGCTGCTCTGGGAGCGCTGCGGCATGTCGCGGTCGCGGTCCGGCCTGGAGACCGCGCTGAGGCGCATCCCCGCGCTACGGGAGGAATTCTGGGAGAGCGTGCGAGTGCCAGGGGGCGGAGAGTCCTTCAACCAAGCGCTCGAGTACGCTGGTCGGGTGGCGGACTTCCTCGAGTTCGGCGAGCTGATGTGCCTGGACGCCCTCCATCGCGAAGAGTCCTGCGGCGGTCACTTCCGGGAGGAGTACCGGACAGAGGAGGGCGAGGCGCTGCGCAACGACGCGGACTTCGCCTACGTGGCTGCATGGGAGCACGCAGGGAACGGTCGGCCGGCTCTCAACAGGGAGCCGCTCGAGTTCGAGCACGTTCAATTCGCGACGCGCAGCTACAAGTAGGGGCAGGGGAGATGCAAGTCACGCTCAAGGTCTGGCGACAGGACTCGCCCGGCAGCGCCGGCGAGTTCCGAACGTACGAGGTCCGCGACGTGAGCCCGGACATGTCGTTCCTCGAAATGCTGGACGAGGTCAACGAGGGGCTCATCGTGGGCGGCGAGGAGCCGATCGCTTTCGATCACGACTGCCGCGAGGGAGTCTGCGGGATGTGCTCGGCCATGATCAACGGCGTACCGCACGGCCCGGACGGCGGGACCACCACCTGCCAGCTGCACATGCGCTCCTTCAGCGACGGCGACCTGATCGTGGTCGAGCCATGGCGCGCCGCGGCCCTGCCCGTCATTCGCGACCTAGTGGTCGACCGCAGCGCGCTCGACCGGATCGTGCAGGCCGGTGGGTTCGTTTCGGTGAACACCGGTGGGGCGCCCGACGCGAATCTCATTCCTATTCCCAAGGCGCAGGCGGACACGGCCTTCGACGCCGCCACCTGCATCGGCTGCGCCGCGTGCGTGGCAGCCTGCAAGAACGCCTCCGCGGCCCTGTTCGCGGGCGCGAAGCTCGCGCACCTCCGGCGCCTTCCCCAAGGGCAGCCCGAGCGCTACTCGCGAGCCCGGGCGATGGTCGAGCAGATGGACGCGGAGGGTTTCGGGAGCTGCACGAACACGTCGGACTGCGAGGCCGCATGTCCGAAGGAAATCAGCGTCGACTTCATCGCCGAGATGAACGCGGACTACTTCCGGGCGGCGCTGAAGGGCGCGTGAGGGCAGCGCCCGCCACTCTCGTCCAGCGCATCCTGGACTGGTACCGGGCGAACCGCCGGGAGCTCCCTTGGAGGGACACGGGCGATCCCTACCGCATCTGGATCTCGGAGGTGATGCTCCAGCAGACCCGCGTCGGGACGGTCATCCCGTACTACGAGCGCTTCTTGGCGCGCTTTCCCGACATCACCGCGCTGGCGGCCGCGTCGCGGGAGGAGGTGCTGGCGACCTGGGTGGGTCTCGGATACTACCGACGGGCTCGCATGATGCACGACGCAGCTAGGCGCGTGGAGAACGAGCTCGGCGGCCGCTGGCCGCCCGGATACGCGGGCATCCTAGCCCTGCCGGGCATCGGGGAGTACACCGCTGCCGCGATCGCGAGCATTGCCTTCGACGAGCCCCGCGTGGCGCTGGACGGCAACGCGTTCCGCGTGCTGGCGCGGCTCGCGGAGGAGCGTCGGGACATCCGCAGCGCCTCGGCCAAGAGGTCCCTGGCCGGAATCGGCGGGGGCCTCATGCAGGCGACCCAGCCGGGCGAGCGGGGGGCCTTCACGCAGGCGCTGATGGAACTCGGCGCGACGGTCTGCGTGCCCCGTGCCCCAGCCTGCCCGCAGTGCCCGTGGATGCACTCCTGCGCTGCGCGCACGGCCGGAACGGCGGCCGACCTGCCGGCGAAGGGCGCGACGGGTGCCGCGAGGAAGACCGCGCTCTCCATCGCCGTCGCTCGGCGGGACGGAAGGGTCTTGGTGCGGCAGCGCCCGCCCGACGCGGGCATCATGCCCGGCTTCTGGGAACTCCCCACGATCGAGGGGGCGGCGGAATCGCTGGTCGGACCGGGCCCGCTGGTCTCGGTCAGCCCGCGCCGCCTCGGCCGGTTCTCGCACGCTATCACGTCCACGCAGTTCGACTGCCGCGTCCACCATGCCACCGCACGGCGCGACCCGGGGCCGGGCTACCGCTGGCTGGCCGATTCCGACCTGGGCTCGGTGCCGCTGTCCACGATCACGAGGAAGGCGCTGCGGGTCGCGCAGGACCCAGGGCGCGGGCAGCGACCGGATCCCGGACAGGTCGCGGTGCGCCACTCCTGATCCGGCTCCGCCGTCCGCGATGCTTGTTGCCGGGGCGTGCGCGTCCTGTCACTCGCGTTCCTCCGAGCCGGCGGCCAGGGCCGTGCGCATCCGGGGCGTGCCGAGGCTGCGAATGTACTCCTGGATGCCGGCGAACAGGTGCTCCGCTACTTCCTGGCGGAACGAGAGTTGCTGCAGGAGCGCTTCGTCGTCCCTGTTGCTGAGAAAGCCGACCTCCACCAGAGCGGCCGGCACCCGGGTCTCCATCAGGACGGTGAACGGCCCCTTGCGGATCCCGCGGTCGCGGATCCTAGACGAGTGCCTCGACAGGCCTCGGTGGAGGCTGGACTGGATGCGCTGGGCGAATTCCTTCGACTCCTCCTTCTTCTGGTGGCGGTCGATCCTCTCGATCAGGCTCTTGTGTTCGCTGATGGTGTAGCTGGAAGTGGCGTTCTCTTGCGCGGCGACGCTCAGCGCCCACGGCTCGGTCGTGAGGCTAAGGTAGTATGTCTCGATCCCGCGCACGTGGGAAGCCGGAGCGGAATTGCAGTGGATCGAGACCATCAGGTCGGCGTCGCGCTCGTTCGCGATCCTAGCGCGCTCCTTCAGTTCCACGAATACGTCCGAACTCCGCGTCTGGATCACTTCCGCTCCCAGTTGCTCCTCCAGCAGGGTGCCCAGTCGCGTCGCGATATCTAGTACCACGTCCTTCTCGCGCAGCCCGCGCGGGCCGACCGAGCCGGTGTCGTGCCCGCCGTGGCCTGCGTCCACGACAATCCTGCCGGCCTTGAGGGCTAGGGCGCGGATGTTCGTCATGCTCCCGTCGGCGGTCGCGTCCGCGGCCCTCGGAGCCTGCGTTGTCGCCGGCGCGGACGCGACCTCGGTCGGCGTCGAAGTGAGCGCCTCCCGCGTGCGCGCCAGTCTCGGCGTGCCGGACGCCCGGAGATCCAGCACGAGGCGGGCGGGGTTGTCGAGCCAGAACGCGTCGAAGGACACCGGCCGGACGAGGTCAAGCACCAAGCGTGCCTTGTTCCGCCGGTTCTGCGCCAGGCGAGCGTTCGCGATCAGGCCGTCGTCAATGCGTTTCCCCACTCCGTGCAGCAGATTCTTCGACAGATTGCTCGACAGATAGCTGTCGAAAAGGTCGATGTACAGCCGCGCGGGGCCTTGGAGCCGGTCGTACTTGAGGGCTCCCCTGCCGCCCTGGACGTCCAGCACGATCCGGGTGCCGTCCGCGTAGCTTTGGTGGCGGAGCCGGAAGACTGTCAGAGGCGCGCTGCCCCGCGACGGATGCACCGTGGTGCCTGCCGCATGGATTCCGTCCGAGAGTGCCGCCTCGGCGGGACCGGATGGGCGGCCGGTCGCGGCCAAGGCGGCCGGCTGTGCCGGGAGTCGCGCCCGGATTTGCGCGGCCATTTCGAGGGCCGAGTCCCGATGCTGGCTCCGAGGGTACTCGCGCGCGACGAACTCGTAGGTCTCGATCGCCTTGAGGCGATACTTGTCCTCGCCGAAGCGCTCTGCCATGCTCCGGTACAGTCCGCCGATAGCCACGAGCGCGTCGTCGCAGTGTTCGCTGGATGGATCGGTTCGTTGCACCGCCTCCATAGCGGAGATGACCAGCTCGAACTGCTGGAACCCGAGTTCCGGCTCCGGGACTCGCTGCAGGTCGTCGTATAGCTGCGACGCGGACTTGTAATGGCTCGCGGCCTGCTCGCTCTTGGATGCCGCTGCAAGGGTGCCCGTCGCGAACAGCCCGGCGGCGAGAGCTGCGGCGAACGCGACGGATCGATCCTTGCGTGTCATTCGGCAACGCCTGTCCAGCGAAAAGGATTCGCGGCGGTAAAGCCCTCCGGCTACTGCGACTGCGGGGCCGCGCCCTGTGGGATCTCGCCGTCCGGCGGTATCGCTTGGCGCACCGGTCTGGGCTCTTCCCCGCCCGGTAGCGGGTCCGGCAGCAGCGACTCGCGGATTCGCAGGACTCGGTCGATAAACCTGTGCGTGACGCTGTAGGGCGGCACGCCTCCGTAGCGGTCTACCCGCCCCTCGCCGGTCTGGTAGGCCGCCAGCACGACGCGGATCTGATTCGAGTACCGGTCAGATAGATATCGCAGGTACCGCACGCCCCCGAGCACGTTCTCGCAGGGATTCAGCGCGGCGCTCACTCCGAAGCGGGCAGCTGTATGCGGCATAAGCTGCATCAGGCCCATGGCGCCGCCCGGGGAAACGGCGCTCGATTCGCCTCGGCTCTCCACCCGGATCAGGGCGAAAACCAAGGCGGGATCGACGCCGTGGGCAGCCCCGACTTCGCGCACATAGGCTTCGAAGTCGGATCCAGCGCCAGCGGCGCAAACCGGCTCGCCTGCGTCCGGCGCCTCCGCCTCCGCCTGCCCGCCATGCTCCGCAGATCCCGTCGTCGACTGGCCCCTCACGGGGGCTGCCGTCGAATCCACGGGGGGCGCAATCTGGCCGGTCTCGGCGGGTTTCGGGTCGGATTCCGATCGCACGGGGAGCGGGCAGAGCAGCAACCCGAGAAGCGCCCCTAGCACCATTCAAACACAATAGCAGGTTGATTGATTCAACGCAATCCGACTGTGTTTGTTTCGGCAGGCCCAGTGCGCCGCGAGAGCCGCCGCTGCGCTTCCCGGATAATGGGAGGTCACATGTCGCGTGCGATCCGGCCCGCTGCGGGCGTCGATGGGGCGATTTCCCTGCCCGGTGACAAGTCGATCTCGCACCGCTATGCGATGCTCGCGGGCATCGCGCGCGGTCAGAGCGTGCTCACGAACTACTCCACGGGGGCGGACTGCGCTTCGACCTTGGAGTGCTTGCGCTCTCTAGGCGTCGACTGGGCGCGAGAGGGCAACTGCGTGCGGATTGAAGGCTCGGGCGCGGAAGGCCTGCGCGCCCCTGGCTCCGCGCTAGACGCGGGCAATTCCGGCACGACCATGCGGTTGCTGTCGGGGATACTCGCGGGGCAGCCATTCGCGACGACTCTCCGCGGGGACGAATCCCTTTCGCGACGGCCGATGAAGCGCATCGCGACCCCGTTGCGGAGGATGGGAGCGTCCGTCGAGGCGCGGGACGGGCAGTATCCTCCGCTGGAGATCCGCGGCGCCCGGCTGCGCGCGATTCGCTGCGAGCTCCCCGTTGCCAGCGCCCAGGTGAAGAGCGCCGTGCTTCTGGCCGGGCTGCATGCAGCGGGAACGACGACCGTGGTCGAGCCTGTCCGGACGCGCGACCACACCGAGATCGCTCTCCGCCGACTCGGCGCGGACGTGCGGGTCGACGGCCGCGCGGTCTCGCTGACCGGCCGGCCGCGGCTCGAGGCGCGCGCGATCCGCATCCCCAGCGACATTTCCTCGGCGGTATTCTTCCTCGCGGCCGCGCTGCTGCTGCGCGGCTCCGAACTGCGAATCGAGCGGGTCGGCCTGAATCCCACCCGCGCCGCGGTCCTGTCGGTGCTGCGGCGGATGGGGGCCCGCATCGAGGTGCATTCCCATCCGGACGAGTGCGGCGAAGCCGTGGGGTCGCTCGCGGTGCGCGGCGCCGGCCGGCTGGCCGGCGGCGTCATATCGGGCGCGACAACGGCCGGGGTCATCGACGAGATCCCGATGCTCGCGGTACTCGGCGCCGTCTCCGAGGGGGGCTTGCGCATCCGGGACGCAGGCGAGCTGCGCGTCAAGGAGACCGACCGCATCGCCACGGTCGCGAGGAACCTGCGGCGGATGGGCGCGCGTGTCACGGAGCACCCCGCGGGGATGGACATCGAGGGCGGCTGCGATCTGCGGGCCGCGGAACTCGACTCCTGCGGGGACCACCGCATCGCGATGGCGTTCGCCGTGGCAGCGCTCGCCGCCGACGGCGAGTCGACCTTGGCCGATGCCGATGCCGCGGGCGTGTCGTACCCGGAATTCTTCGACGTGCTCGGCGCGATCGCGCGCCGATAGGCGGCGTCCCGGCCTAGTCGAAGGGCAGCGGCTCGATCCTCCGGTCGTAGCGCAGCTCCCCGCCCCTCAGCCGCAGCAGCTCCGGCAAGCGGGCGGACCCCGGGTAGCTCGCCGGTGCTTCGGCGTCGATCCGGTCGAAGATCGCCTTGAGGCGCTCCACGACCTCGGGATGCTCCGCGGCGACATCGCGCTGCTCGGACGGGTCGGCCTGCATGTCGAACAGCATCATCGGCCGGGGCTCGGGCCCGGTCCGGACGCCGGGGCACCGCGTGGGATCGGCCTGCTCGAACTGGGCGAGAATCGTGATGCCGTCCGGGCCGCGGGGGTCCTTCCAGCCGCTGGCGTCGTCCAGGCAGCGGAACCCGGGCGCGGGCGCCCGCGCGTGGAGCTTCCAGCGGCCCGAGCGGATCATGCGCAGCCGGCCGCCGGCCATCGCGAAGACGGCTTCGTGCGGGGAGGCCGAGGCCCGGCCCTCTAGCAGGGGCAGGATGTCCTTGCCGTCGATCACGCGGTCCGACGGCAGGTCCGCGCCCGCCGCCCCGGCGATCGTGGGAAAGACGTCGATCGACGCGACTACCTCAGCCGACACCCGGCCGCCCGGGATCCGTCCGGGCCAGCGGGCGATCGCGGGCACGCGCACCCCGCCGTCGAAGCTCGATCCCTTCATGGCCCGGAGCGGAAGGTTGCTGCCGCCGAACGTCGCCCCGTTGTCGGAGGCGAATAACACGAAGGTGCTTTCGTCCAGGCCGCTCTGCCTCAGCGTGTCCAGCACTTGGCCGACCGACCAGTCGAGTTCGCGAATCACGTCGCTGTAAAGGTCGTCCGGGGTCTCCGGCGTGTAGAAGTCGTCGGACGCCGCGAGCGGCTTGTGCGGCATCGCGTGCGGCAGGTACAGAAAGAACGGCCGGTCGCGATTGCGCTCGATGAAGTCGACGGCCCTGCGGGTGTAGTCGCGGGTCAGCCCGGGCTGGAAGACGGGGTACTGCGTCACGGATTCGTTCGCGACCAGCTGCACCGGCCGCATGTCGTTCGAGTACAGGATTCCGTAGTACTCGTCGAAGCCCTGCCTGCGGGGAAGGAACTCCTCGGCGTGGCCGAGGTGCCACTTGCCGATGGCGGCGGTCGCGTAGCCGAGCGGCTTGAGCGCTTCGGCGATCGTGATCTCCGAAGGCGGGAGGCCGATATCGTTGCGTCCGGCGTCGGGCGACGGATTCGAGACCAGCCCGTTGCGGAAGGGGTAGCGCCCCGTCATGAGCGTCCCTCGCGACGGGCCGCAGAACGGCATCGGCACGTAGAAGTCGGTCAGGCGCACGCCCTCCTCGGCCATGCGGTCGAGGCGGGGGGTCCTGTGGCGGGTCGAGCCGAACGACGAAAGGTCTGCGTAGCCGAGATCGTCGGCGAATATAACCACGAAGTTCGGCGGGCGATCATGGACGGCGGCCTGGCAGGCCAGCAGGGCGAGGGCTGCGAGGCAGCCGAGCGAGCGGGTCGGCATTGCGCAACCGAGTCTATTACAGGGGCGCTCGAGCCGCGCCGCTCCGGCCGCATGCCCTACAATCGACAGAGGATCATGCCCGGAGTCGGATCTCGCATCAAGCGCCCTCTCGCCGTCGCCCTGGCCGCGTTCGGGCTGGTGTCATGCGGGGCGGAGGCCCCGTTGCCGGACAGGCTGCCCAACATCGTCTTCCTGATGGCTGACGACATGGGCTACGGCGATCCGCGGAGCTTCAACCCCGACTCGAAGATTCCGACCCCGGCCATGGACGCGCTGGCCGCCGCCGGCATGCGGTTCACAGACGCGCACTCGGGATCCGCCGTCTGCACGCCGACTAGGTACGGGGTCGTCACGGGGCGCTACGCATGGCGCTCGCCCCTCAAGCGGGGCGTGCTGTCCGGCTATTCGCGGGCCTTGATCGAGCCCGGGCGCATGACCGTGGCGAGCATGCTACACGAGCAGGGCTACCACACGGCCGTGATCGGCAAGTGGCACCTCGGTCTCGACTGGTCGACGCTCTCGGAGCCGGCGAGCTGGAACGAGGGCGACAAGTCCGCGGCCTACCAAGGGGCCTCGGATTTCTCGAAGCCCGCGGGACTGCAAATCGACTTCTCGAAGCCCGTGACGAACGGCCCGGCGACCTTGGGATTCGACTACTCCTACATCATTCCCGCTTCGCTCGACATGGCGCCGTACGTCTACGTGGAGAACAACCAGTGCGAGAAGCCGGCCACGGTCCACGAGCCCGGGCGCTTCGACGGCCCAGTGTTCTGGCGTCCCGGGGAGGCGGCGGAGGACTTCGATTTCTTCGACGTGCTGCCGAACCTGACGAGGCACGCCGTGAGCTACATCGAGGAGCGGGCCGAGCATCCCGACCAGCCGTTCTTCCTCTACTTCCCCCTGCCGGCGCCGCACTGGCCGTGGGTTCCGACCGAGGAATTCGTCGGCCGCAGCGGGGCGGGGAAGTATGGCGACTTCGTGGTGCAGGTGGACGCCCAGATCGGTATGCTCAGGGACGCTCTCGAGCGTGCCGGGCAGTTCGAGAACACGCTGTTCATCGTGACCAGCGACAACGGCGCCGAGTGGGATCCGGCCCATGTCGAGGAGTTCGGCCATCACGCGAACCACGCGATCCAGCGCGGCAAGAAGCGGGATGTCTGGGAGGGAGGGCACCGGATGCCGTTCATTGCGAGCTGGCCCGCCCGCGTTTCGCCCGCTTCGACTAGCGACCAGACCATCTGCCTGACGGACCTGATGGCCACGGCCGCGGAGATCGCCCGCTTCGACCTGCCCGCGGACGCGGCCGAGGACAGCGTCAGCATCCTGCCGGCGCTGCTGGGGGAGGCCGACGCGCCGCTGCGCGAGGCCACGATTCATCACTCCGTGGATGGCATCTTCGCGATCCGCATGGGCAATTGGAAGTACATTGACGGCCAAGGGCCCGGCTCGGACCAGTGGGAGGGCCCGCAAGAGGGAGACCCGCCCGCCCAGCTCTACGACCTTGAAGCGGACCGACATGAGAACCGCAACCTGTATGAGGAGCGGCCGGAAGTAGTCCGGCAGCTGCGAGCGCTGCTGCAGCGCTATAAGGACCGAGGCCGCAGCCGACCAATCTGAGAGGACGGCGGGCGTTCAGCCCTTGCGCTCCCACCAGACGTGATCCGGTTCCCGTTGCGGCCTGGGCGGTTCGCGGGCCTCCCGCAAGAGCTGCTTCACGCGGGCCAGGACCGCGGGCTGCTCGCTGGCGACGTCGCGGGTCTCGCTAGGGTCATCGCCTAGGTTGTAGAGTTGCAGGTCCGCGTTGGGGTTCGGTCGAACCGCCTTCCAGTGGCCCATGCGCAGCGCTTGGGCCGGGACCTCGTCAGCAAACTCCCCCGTCGCGCCGGAATAGCGAGGCAGTTCCCAATAGAGATATTCGTGGCTCCGCTGGCCGCCAGCACCGAGCAGCGTCGGTACCACCGAGATTCCGTCCGTCGCGTGGCGCGTTTCCGCTCCGGCTAGGTCGGTCGCCGTTGGCAGGAAGTCTTGGAATCCCCAAATATGGTCGCTGCGCGACCCGGGCTCTATCCGGCCCGGCCAGCGTGCCAGCATGGGCACGCGGATGCCCCCCTCGTAGAATGTCCGCTTCAAGCCTCGCAACGGGCCGCTGCTGCGGAAGTAGTCCGTCCACGTTAAGGCCGCGGCGCCATTGTCGGAAGTGAAGAATACGACCGTGTTGCTGTCCAAGCCGAGCGTGGCGACGAGGTCCAGGATGCGCCCGACGTCGCGGTCGAGGCGCGTGATCATCGCAGCTAGAGTAGCGTGCGGCTCGTCCGGCCGGATCAGGCGGCCGGGGCGGTTGCGGTTTACGGGCAATTCGATCTCGTCGAAGGTTCCGCTGTAGCTGGCGTAGATCTCGTCGTCAGGAGCAACGTACTCGGCATGCGGAATGGTGAACGGCACGTAGCAGAAGAACGGGCGCTCCTTGTTCGCCTCAATGAAGCGCAGCGCACGCTCGGCGATGACGTCGTGGGAGAATGTCCCGCGGCCCTCGCCTTCGTTACCCGGCAGGTGCAGCCGGCGGTCGTTGTCGTAGACATACAGCGGGTAGAAATAGTGGGCATGCGCTTGGTGCAGGTAGCCCACGAACTCGTCGAAGCCCTGCTGCCAAGGCACGCCGTCGGTGCCGATGTCGCCGAGACCCCATTTGCCGAAACCACCGGTCGCATAGCCCCGCTCCTTGAGCAGTTCCGCTACAGTCACGTCCTTGGCGAGCAGGGGGACGCCGCCCGGATTGGAGCGCACGGAGGTGTGTCCCATGTGCAGGCCCGTCATCAGGACGGAGCGCGCCGGAGCGCAGACCGAGCATCCGGAATAGGCGTCGGAGAACTGCATGCCCTCGCCGGCCATTCTGTCGATGTTCGGCGTTCGAATCCGAGTCTGGCCGTAGCAGCCCAGCTCGCCGTAGCCGAGGTCGTCGGCCATGATGAATATGATGTTCGGCGGTCGGTCGGGCGAGCGCTCGGAAGGACCGCTCATGCCGTCGCAGCCATGCAGCGTGCCCAGCCCGCTCGACAGGGCCAGGAACTTGCGACGGTCCAGTGCCGGATGCTTCAGTTCGGATTGCGACATATTCGGCCGCTCGTATTGTACGACCGAACAGTCCCGCCCGAAGGTTCCTTGACAGGCTAAGCCGGCATCGACAACCAGCCTCGCGAGCGCCGTCGCACGTCTGGACTGACACGCGCAGGCCGCCGGCGCGCGGGGCCTGACCCCAGGGGAACCGGAAACGGCGGAACACGGTCGTTACCATCGACTCTCGCAGCGCGGGGGCTGTCGCCAAAGCGAAGTGCCGGGCACCCTTCGGTCGGACGAGGTACTGTCTCCATTCGGGTCTCGGGCGAGGGCGCCGGGAGGTCCCGGGGCTCCAGCGTTCAGGCGGCGGAAGGCGCGGGTACCTGCCGAATGCGCGCTTCTTCCGGTGAATCGCCCGGCCTGATGCCGGAACGGCCCGGGCCCGTCAGCAACTTCGCAAGTGCAGGTCTTCCGGGCACTCAGTAGGCAGGCGAGACGCCCTCGAAAGGCCGGGCCCCGAGACGCTGGCTCCAGAGGTCGCGTTGCAATCGTCCCGCCAAACCCTTCGGTTAGGTCTGAGCTTGGCAAGCCCCGCCGGGCCCAGGAACGCACTCACGTGACCCTCCGTGCCGGATTCGTCCCTGCGCCTCGTTCAAGATCGCTCGTGCCGACCCTTGAGCCCTTGGAATCCGGGACCCCGAATCCGTCCCGGGAGCGATTCGCCGCGAATGCTCCATTGCCTGGACGGAACAGGTTTCGCTGGACGCGAACCGCAAGCCAGCATGAATTGGCTGGCGCCCCAGACCGCGCTAGGGTGTCGGGACAAGACGCCGCACGACGCTGTTCACTCGCGATGCGCAATACGAAATAGAGGTGGTCGTTGGTTTCGTCGTAAGCCAGCGCCTGCGGGGCATTGATGCGGCCCCTAGTTGCGGATCCAGTCCAGTGAATGGTGTAGCCGGGGACGCCGGTTCCCGCAACCGTGGAAATCACAGGGGCGCGACGGAAAAATCGATCATTCGGATCCGGTGGTTGTACATGTCGGCAACGAATAGGTTGCCGTCGCGGTCGAATGCCAATGCAATTGGGCTGTTGAGCCGCGCCCGAGTAGCGGGCCCGCCATCCCCGCTGAATCCAAGCTGCCCCGTGCCGGCGACAGTGGTAATTCGTCCTCGGTCCAAGTCCAGCTTGCGCACGACGTTCGCTGCGGTGCTTGCGATGTAGAGGTTCCGGCCGGCACTGTCGAGGGCCAAGCCGTGAGGGTACGACATTTTTGCCCCCACCGCCAGCCGGTCGTGACCGGTCGGGTCGAAGCCCCTGCCGCCTCCGCCCTGCGGACTGCCCGGTAGCATGATACTGTACACGGCATGACCAGGGCAACTCGACGCGAACAGGACCCTCTCGCCCGCGACTTCGCCATAAGCGATTCCCGCCGGGCGGAATCGAGTCACGATGCCCGGAGAGGCAGGTCCAGCGAGGGAAACGATTTTCCGCTTCGATGGAATCACCTCGAATACCTGAGAGGCGTCTGAATCTGCAATGTAGATGCGTGCGTCATCCTTGTCCACGGCGACGTGGTTGGCCCACTTCAACCGCAGCGGATTCAACGGATCGGGTCCGTCCCACTCGACCGTCGAAATTGTCCGCGTGGCCGTCTGGAGATCCACTCTACGGAGTCGGCGGTTGCCCCAGTCGGCGATGAAAAGAGCGCTGGCCCGGTGATCCACTGCGACACCCGTCGGCGCGCTGAGCTTCGCGAGAGCAGCGGGGCCATAGTCCCCGCTGAAGCGTGCGATCCCGAATCCAGCCACCGTGTCGCCCCGAATGCCGTCGGCCACACTCGAGAGCGCCCGGATGCGGTGATTCTTCGTGTCACCCACGTAAACGCGCCCGTTCGCGTCCACGGCAATGCCTTGCGGGCTATTGAACAACGCGTTCTGGCCGCCAGCGGGGCCGTCGCCTCCGTAGTCGGCCCGGTTCCTCGTGCCCGCAAACGTGCTGAGCGTCCGGTTGCCGTCAACCTTGAGAATCCGGGACCAGCCCTCTTCGGCAATATAGAGATTGCCGGCCGCGTCAACGGCTACGTCCTTGGGCCCTAGGACCACGGGCGCGACCTGGTCGGGCCGACTCGACTATCGTCCGGCCTCGTGGCCTCGACGGTCGTGATGCGCCTGGTAGAGAGATCCAGCATGCGGACGCGGTTGTTGCCAAAGTCGGCGATGTAGAGGACGTTGGCGGCTTCGCCGAGAGCCACGCCCTTCGGATTGCCGAGCCGCACGGCGGTAGCCTGCGGCGCATCGGTGTCGTCGATTCGTTCGCAGACTCCGCAGCCGGCAAGGGTGCTAATTGTTGGGATGTTGCGTAATAGGTCTACCTTGCGGATCCGGTGATTTCCGGAATCGGCTATGTAGAGTGTCGCGCCGGCCCGGTCCACGGCGACGCCGTAGGGCGCATCGAGCGAGGCTCCGGTTGCACGCCCTCCCTCGTGAGCTGGGTCGAATCCCTTCACACCCGACCCCGCCACAGTTGTGATTGCGTGGTTTGCGTCGACCCGCCGAACAATGTTGTTGTTGGTGTCCGCGATAAACGCCGTGACGCCCGTGAAGGGGTCGTCATGCACTGCGACATCCATGGGGTAGTTGAGCTGGGCCGCGTTGGCTATGCCTCCGTCACCCGCATGGCCCCTAATTCCGGACCCTGCGAAGCTGCGCAGATTCCCTTCTGTGTCCAGCACGCGCACCACGCTGCTGGCCATGTCGGCAATGTAGACGAATCCTCGCCGGTCCACCGCCACGCCCTTCGGATGACGCAGCCGGGCTTCGGTCGCCAGAATGTGGTCCCGACCTACAGGGTGCGCCTCGGGCACACCGGCGATTGTTTCGATACGCCAGTCTGTCGCTTCCAGCCCGAGCGGAAGGCCGAGAAGCGCAGCGGTCGCGAACGCCGCACGGAAACGCGACAGCGATCCGCTGCGCCCCTGGATTGCCGGTCGGTCAGCTAGAGCCTCCGCCAGACACACCATAGATGTTGAAGAGCGCATGCTGCCTCCATGGCAGGCGTTCCTGATTCACGATCAACGGCTTCCGAGGCAGGAGAGTGGCCGGTTGCAGGCCGATGAAGTCAATTCCTTCGCACGCAGACGGCGCAGACGGACTGGATGGCGGGGCTAAGACGCGTCAGGCGCTGGAGCTCCCGCAGCCTGCCTCGCGCCACGGCCCGAAGCGCTAGGTGCCGGAGCGGCGAGGGCAGGTATCCCGCGGCCGAGTAGGCGTGCGGGCGCCGCCTGCCGTGGGCCAGTTCTTGGAGAGCGGTGCCTAGTCGCGCCACCCGGCCCCTGCTCATCGCAGGACGGCCGTGCTGGGGGTCTAGGCTGCGGTGCCCTGCCACCCAAGTTGCGAGGACTCTTAGAACGCGCACCTGTACGTCGTTCATCTCATTCACTTGAGTTTTCGCGAAGCGGATTCGCGGTCACTACACTCTGTGGTCTTGGGCCGCTGCGCTCCCCCGTCGGCCGGGAATTCCGAGGCCGGTACCGGCACCGTCCGGCGGTGCCGCCGGAAGCTCACGCCCGTCGCGGCGGCGATGCGAGCCTGCTCGTTGTTTGGGTCCGCGTCCGGCCGCTGTCTCCACGCCTTGCCGTCCGCCGTGCGCATCTCCGTCGGCAGGCGTACCCGGGTCCGCATGCGCTCGCGGATCGATTTTCAGCAGTGCCGCAAGCGGTGCATGCGCAGGCGGTACCGCAGGGCATGGACCATGTGGTAGGCCAGCACGGTCAGGAACAGGTGCCCCGCAACCCGCCGGCCCGGGCGGTGGCACAGGGGCGCAGGCCCAGCTCCTCCTTGAAGGACCGGCACGTCGCCTCGATGTCCGCCAGACGGTGGTACTAGCGCACGATCCGGGCCTCGTCCCACTCGACCCGGCTGGTGCGCAGCAGGCTCGTGCCCTGGATCCGGTCGGGCTCCCACCGCACCGCGGCCGCCCGGCCCTTCTCCCCGGCTTCCACCGTGACCGTGTACTGGCACGCCACCAGCTTGTCCGGCTCCTCGAGCCGCCCCACCTTGCGCGACACATGAGACGGTGCGCGGCTCGATGCCGAACAGCTCGCGCTCGCGGGCGAACAGCGTGCGCTCGATCCGCTCGCGCCCCTGTCGCAGGGCGTCGGCGGCGAGGTCGCCGGGAGGCAGCCGCAGCATTTCGTCGAGGGCGGAATCGTGGCGCAGCCAGCGGGGGGGGGGGGGGGCTCCCGCTCGCTGGACGGATCCAGGGCGCGGGCCAGGATCCGGGCCATGCCCAGCCGGAGGCGCTCTGGATCGGCCTCGGGCTCGCCGGGCAGGCGGGCCTGGACGGCGAGCCGGTCGCGGATGGCGGCGGCGAGACGCGGTCAATAGCCCTTGGGCACGCGGTCTTCGAGGCCGGCGGGGAAATGGGCCAGGACGAACTGGCGCACCTTGCCGCGGGGCTCGCGTCGGGAAGGGACCAGGCGGTAGGAGACGCCCCCGGCGGCTCCCTTGGCGCGGGTCTCGCCGCGTTGCACGAACACGCCTTGATCGTGCATCCCGGGCGATCTCCGCGCAGCGAGTAGTCATTACGTGGTCACTACATCGAGGATGAGGGCCCGACCGGCAGAAAACCGATATTCCGAGCGGGCGGCATTCGAATCCACAGGAATATATGAAGAACAAATGAACCGACACAGTCGATTCAGGACGCCGGACCGGCTGAAATCCGCCGATTCTCGGTGTCAGGCTAGGCTCGAAATCGAAAGATGGGCGCGGATAGCGATGGATCCGATGTCGGGCGAGGGAGCCGCCGGCGGCGACCGCCAATCGATGACTGGCGGACTGTGCTTGCAGGCAGGCATGATTCCATGCGCTCCGCTGTGCCCGTGCAGCGGCCCCGGGGTCGCTAGCAGAGGGCTAGAATCCGATTCGTATGCCTCCATTGACCTGGCGAAACAGACCCGGCTGGATTCCCTGTGGCGCCCGTGACGCGATGTAGAGCGCGTCGAAGGCATTCTTCACGGTGAAGTAGGGCTCGAGCGTCCATCGCTCGCGCTGAATCTCGTAGCCGACGGACAGGTTGGCCACTTGGTAGGACGGCAGGCGACCGACCGTGCCGTCGGCCGAGGGCTCGACCGTCTCCTCGTTATCCCCGAATTGCCCCGCGACGGCGTTCAGGTCGAATTGCAGGCTCAGGCCGTCGTACTGCCTCGCCGCGAGGACGAACCCGAATGTGTGCTTCGGAGCATAGGGCAGGCGATTTCCGCCGAACAAGGCGTTGTCCGTGAACCTCGCGGTCGGCAGGTACATGTGTCGCACGTCGGTATATAGGCTCCATCCCGTCCAGTCGGCGGCTTTGTCCCAATGCACCCGGACGCAGCTCTCGAATCCCTGATGCAGGGTGGCGCCTCCGTTGGTCACGGTCGTGGTCGCCCCGCCGGACTCGGCAGCGGAAATGATCTGGTTGGAGAAATCCATGCGGAACACGGTGAACTCGCCCGTCACGGCCCTCGAGCCGGCCAGGCGCGCGCCCGCTTCGTAGTTCCACGAGAGCTCGGAATCGAGGTCGAGGTTCTGGCCGTCGCTGGTGATCGCGACCTTGGTTGCCGGAGGGGCGAAGCCGCGGTGAACGCCGGCGAAGAAGGACACGCCGTCGTGTGCCCGCACCGAGACACCTAGGCCCGGAATGGCGGTAGTCACGCCGTTGTCCTGCCGGACATCGACAGCGGTGGGCTTGCCTGCGACGCGCTTGCGCCTAATGTGCCGCTCTTGGTTGTACCGGACGAAGCGCACCCCGGGCGTCAGCTGGATCCGCGGGCCGAGCCGGAAGCGATTCTGGACGTAGCCGGCCAGTGCGTTGCCGTAGCGGTACTCGTCATCGCGGACGACTCCGTTCCTAGCGTCGTGCCGCGTGCCGTTCACGCGCCGGTCGCGGGCCCGCTCGTGGATGTACCGCGCGCCGAGGTCGAGGAATCCGAGCGAGTGCTGCAGTCCCAGATTCGACTGGGCGCCAAAGACATCGAACGAGCGGTTGCGATTCCCCGCGGAGTCTCGCAGGAAGATCGCTCCGCCCGGGACGCCGGGGTTCCCGACCACTCGGAGATAGGCGTGACCCTTGTCCGAGCGGTCGAAGTCCTGCCGGCCCCAGAAGCGCGTCGTGCTGTACAGGAACGCCGCGCTGCTCACTACGGCGTCGGGACTGACCGTGTAGGCGTGGGAGACCGTGCCGGAGCGCCGCTCCACCTCGAGCGTGTCCGCCGGAACGGGATTCTGATTCGCGTCGGCCTCGAACATCGGCGCGGTGAGGCCGAGATAGGTCGAATTCGAGGTCTCGCCGTAGAGGCCTGCCTTGAGCGCGATGGCGTGTCGCTCGTTCGGCCGCACGCTGAACTTGGCCTGGACGTCCTCGATGTCGTAGTAGAAGTCCCGCCAGCCATCCCCCTGCTTGTGCAAGTAGCTTGCAATCCATCCGATCGTCTGGTCACGGCTGCTGCTGCCCACGGACGCCTGGCCGACAAACAGGCCCCGCTGCCCGCCTTCGAGGTCCGCCTCCACGTGGAACTTCGATGGCGGATCCGGCGTGACGAAGTTGACTATGCCGCCGACAGTCTGCGGCCCGTGAGCGATCTGCCCGCTGCCCTTGAGGATTTCGACGCGGATCATCCGCTCAATGGGCGGCGAGTAGTACATATCCGGCTCGCCGTACGGCGCGAGAGCGACCGGGAGGCCGTCCTCGAGCATCAGGACCTTGCGGCTGCGATTCGGATTGAGCCCGCGCATGCCGATGTTGAGCCGCATCCCGACTGGACCCGAGTCCTCACGCACGTTGACGCCCGGCACCCGGCGCAGCACTTCGTTCGCGTCGATCGGCTTGGAGGCAGCGAGCTCGTTCCTGCCAATGCGATGCAGCGAGCCGGGGATTGCGGTCCGCAGGCCCTCCGCTGTGGCGACGACCTCGATCGCAGCCAAGGCTCTCTTGAGAACGGTGAGCTCCAGCGCTAGGCGCGTCTCGCCGGGCCGGGCCTTGAACTCCGCCGGCTCGAATGGCGCGGACGTCACGCGCAACGTGACCGCGCCCTCGGGCACGCTCTCCAAGCGGTATGCGCCGAGGCTGTCGGTACGGGCAACGTCCTTCGTTTCAATGACTTCTACGCTCGCGCCCGCGATGGGGAAGCCGTCCGGGCCAGTGAGCAGACCGCTGATCTCCCGTCCCGCGGACGCAGGCGGGGCGAGCAGCGCCATGGCGAGGGCTAAGGCAGCCCAGCAACGCGTTAGCCAAGTCATCTAGTCCGTATCTCCAAGGCTCGGGGCCCTGGCACGAACGCCGCCAGCCCCACGGACAATGATAGCAGTTCTTGCAACAGTGTTTCATGTATTAGGCCAGGCTCGAGCACGCCGGGCCGGAAGCCGGCGCACGCCGCCCGCAGCCGGTCCGAGCGCGGTCCGGGCGCTGGCAGCCGGCAACGCCCGGCGCGGGGTTGCCGCGGCCGGGAGCGATGGAGTAGAATCGGTCGCCGGTGCGGCTGCGTCTGGCCTGCACCCATCGATGTTTCAGGAGGTGAATGAAATTGAAGCGTACATGCCTGCCAGCCGCGCTAGCCGCGGGCTTGCTTTTCCTTGCTGTCTCGACCTCCGCCCAAACGTTCTACGGAACGTTGGTCGGGGCCGTCCAAGATGCGACTGGAGCCGTCATTCCCGGCGCGAGCGTCACGATCACCAGCCTCGCCACAGGCGAGCAGCGCGTGCAGGAGACCGAGGCGTCCGGCCTCTACCGGTTCGTCACCCTGCTGCCGGGCCAGTATCGCCTCGAGGCCCGCTCCGACGGCTTCAAGCAGTTCGCCCAGGAGCCGATCGTAGTCGAGGTCGAGGCCAGCATCCGCATCGACCCGGTCCTCGAGATCGGCGAGGTGACAGAGGTGGTCGAGGTCGTTTCCAGCACGCCCCTGCTGCAGTCGCAAACGTCGTCGCTGGGCCAGGTTGTCGAGTCTCGCAAGGTCACGGAGACGCCGCTCAACGGCCGCAACGTCCTGAACCTAGTAGCGCTGGCTCCGGGCGTCGTGCCGCAAGGCCAGTCGATGCAGAGCCCGACCGGCGTGAACATTTTCGCGTGGGGCAACTACCAGATCGGCGGCGGCCAGTCGAACCAGAGCGCCACCACGCTCGACGGCGCACCCGTCAACATGTCCTACGTGAACCTGACCGCGCTCGTCCCCACCCAGGACGCGGTGCAGGAGTTCAAGATCCAGACGAACAACCTAGGAGCGGAATTCGGGCGGTTCGCCGGCGGCGTCATCAACATGACCACCAAGTCCGGAGGCAACGAATTTCACGGCTCGGCCTACGAGTTCCTGCGCAACAAGGCCCTGAACTCGAATACCTTCTTCAACAATGCGAGCGGCATCGGGACGCCGCCATTCGTCCAGAACCAATGGGGGGCGAACGTCGGAGGCCCGATCGCCAGGAACAAGGTGTTCTTCTTCTCGTCGTACGAGGACTACCGCCAGCGGCGGGGGCGGTCCCTCCTGCTGGACTCGCCGACTCCGGCCATGCAGAAGGGCGACTTCTCAGAGCTGGCCTTCGATATCCACGACCCGCTCACCGCCTCCAGCGCAGCCGACCTTCCGAGGGCGGCGTTTCCCAACAAGCGGATTCCCGACCACAGGCAGGATGCCACCTCCAAGTCCCTCAGCCACCTGTGGTCGCAGCCCAACGTGCCGGGGAAGCGCAACCTGAACTTCGCCAACAACGCGAGCGACGGGGGCGACAACACGCAGCTGAACAACCGATTGGACTGGAACGCCAGCGACAAGCACCGCGTCATGGGGCGCTGGACATGGTGGGATAACATCACGTTCGGCGTCGATCCTTACGGGACGGGAGCGCACATCGACGCCGGCCCGGAGACATTCACCACGAACCAGTGGGTGATCGGCGACACGTACCTGATCTCCCCCACCACGATTCTAGACATACGCGCCGCCTGGACCCGCTTCCGGTACGACAGGTCGCCGGAGAGCCAGGGCATCGACCTGGCCCAGTTCGCGTGGCCGTCCTCCTTGGTCAGCCAGATTCCGGAGAGCTTCAGGCACATCCCCACGCCTTGCGTCGAGAGCTACGGCGTGTTCTGCGCCCAAGGGACCGGGAGCATCATCATCGGGCGGCAGGACAACGTCGCCCTTCTGCCCAGCCTCACCCTGATCCGCGGCAGGCACACCCTCAAGGTCGGCGGCGACGTTCGGCGGCTGACGCACAACTACGCGCAGAGCAACACGCCGAGCGGCATCTTCAACTTCAACGCCAATTTCACGGCTAACGATCCCTTCGCCCCGCAGGGAGGCTGGGGCTTCGCCTCCTTCCTGCTGGGCACAGGCACGGGCGGTGGCATCACCACGCCGGGCCTGGTCGCGGGCCAGATGATCTACCGCGCCGCTTACGTCAACGACCAGTGGCAGGTCAACGACCGGCTGACCATCAACATGGGACTCCGCTGGGAGCGTTCCGGCAACTTCTCCGAGCGCTTCGACAACATGACGGTGCTGGCGCTGGACTCGGTCAACCCGCTCTCGGCCGAGACGGGCATGGACCTGCGCGGGCAGCTCGGCTTGGTCAAGTCCGACCTGCGTCCGGGGCGGACGCGCCTCGACGACCGCAACGCCCTGGCCCCGCGCCTGGGCATCGCCTACCGCCTGAGCGACTCGACGGTGATCCGCACCGGGTACGGCATCTTCTGGCTGCCGAACGACGTCGCGTTCGCGACCGCGCCGAACCAAGACATCGTCAACACGATCAGCACCCCGTGGCTGACCTCGCTAGACGGCGGCGTCACGCCCTACCGATTCCTGAACGATCCGTTCCCGGACGGCGTGCTGTTGCCTCCGGGCAGGGATCCCGCGTTCCTCAACACGCTGATCGGCGGTCTCGGCATCCGCGCGCCCGTTCCGAACCAGCCCCTCAGCTACATGCAGCAGTGGAACTTCAACATCCAGCACCAGATCGCGGGCGGCACGCTCGTGGACGTCGCCTACGCGGGATCCAAGGGCACCAGCCTGCCGGTCAACGCGCAGACCATAAACCAGCTGCCCGACCAGCACCTGTCGCTGGGGACCAAGCTGAACGAGCAAGTCCCGAATCCCTTTCTCGGCACATCGGTCGCTTCCGGCGGCCTGTCCCAGCCGACGGTCGCCTACGGCCAGCTGCTGCGGCCGTACCCGCACTTCACGGACGTGGCGATGGCCGGTCCCACCAACCGCAGTTCCACGTATCACTCATTCCAAGCGAAGGTCGAGCGGCGGTTCGCTGGCGGGGCAAGCCTGCTGGCATCCTACACGGCGAGCAAGCTGATCACGGATGCCGGCACGCTCACCGGCTGGCTTGACGGCCTCGAGGGGTTCAGCGCCCAGGGCTGGGCCACGGGCGGCAACAACAACGACCTGCGGGCGCTCAAGTCGCTGGCGGCCTTCGACGTGTCCCAGAGATTCGTCCTGAGCTACGTGCTGGACCTGCCGTTCGGTCCGGGCAAGCCGATCGGCGGGAGCACCACCGGCGCGGCCAAAGCGATCATCAGCGGCTGGGGCATCAACGGGGTGACGACCCTGCAGACGGGATTCCCGATCGGCGTGCGACCCTCGCAGAACCTGTCCAATTCGTTCGGCGGCAGCCAGTTCGTCGACAACAACGGCACCAGCGCGAAACTGTCGGGCGACCCCCAGACGCGTCTGGACGAGTACTTCAGGACCGACGTGTTCAGCCAGCCCGCGGCGTTCACGTTCGGGAACACCGGACGGCTGCTCCCGGACGTGCGAGGCCCCGGCATCACGCAGTGGGACTTCGCGCTCTTCAAGCGCACGCAGATCGGCGAGCGGCTCGGCGTCGAGTTCCGGACCGAATTCTTCAACCTCTTCAACACGCCGACCTTCCGGCATCCGGGCACGGGCCTCGGTACGCCGCAGTTCGGGGTGATCAGCGGCACGCGCGGCGTGCCGCGACTGGTGCAATTCGGCTTGCGCGTGCTGTTCTGATCGCTAGGGCTGGCAACCACGGGCGAGGCAGGCGGGCGGGGCGTCGCGGCCCCTCCCTCCCGGAACCGGTCGCGCAAGGCGCGGGCGCAGTGCAGCTGCCCGAGGCGTGACGATGGACGGCAGGCCAATCGCAGTGGCGCTGCTGGCGGCAGCCGGTCTCTGGCCGGCCGCCTTCGCCGCCGACGACCGGGATGCCGTCGCCGCTCGCTTCGAGGCCGGCAAGCAGGCCACGGCGGCCGGGCGCCACGAGGCCGCCGCCAAGGAATACCGCGCGGCTCTAGACCTGATGCCCGGCCTCGCGGAGGCTCGCGCCAACCTCGGGTTGGTGCTGTTCCTGCAGGGCGAGTACGCCGAGGCGGTCACCGAACTCGAGCGGGTCGCCGCCGAGCGGCCGGATCTTCCCGCGGCGCGCCTCTTTCTCGGGCTCGGGCACCTCAAGCTCGGCTCGCCTTCCAAGGCCATCCCCGCCCTTAAGCGCAGTCTCGAGGACAACCCGGCCAGCTTGGAGGCGAGGCGGGCGCTGGCAGCCTGTTACCTAGCCGAGAGGGACTACGCCGGCGCGGTGAGCGAGTTCCAGGCGGCCCTCCCCCTGACTCCGGACCGGGCCGAGGCCTGGCACCGTCTCGGCCGCGACTACATGACCTTGATGAGCGAGCTCGCCGGCAGCCTCGTCATCGGCATGCCGGAATCGGTCTGGGCGGCGCGGCTCGGGGCCGACATGCTGGGCCTGAGCGAGGCCTGGGACGCGGCCTCGACCTACTACGAAACGGCCCTGTCCAAGGACAGCCGCCTGCCCGGCCTGCATGCGGCCGCGGGGGGCGCGCGCCTGCGTCTCGGGGACATCGAGGGTGCCGAACGGCACTTCGAGGCTGAGCTGCTGATCGACCGGCGCTCGGAAACGGCGCTTCTCGGGCTCGCGGAAGCGAGCCTGGCCCGCGGCGACGCCGCAGCGGCTCTGGACCGAGCGGCCGAAGTGTGGGCCTCGAATCCCGACTGGCTGGCCCGCGCGTCGGACTTTCCGGCCCGGAGAATCGCTCCCGATTTCGCGACGGCGCTGATCGGCAAGCTGCCGCGTGCGGACGGCGGGCCGTCGCGCTTCCTGCAGGCCGCGCTCTTCCGCGAAGCCGGCAATGCCGAGCGCGCCCGCCTCCAGCGTAGCCTGCTGCACCGCAGGATCGAGTCGGCCCCAGCCCGCGAGGCGGAAGACCTGTCCGCCGCGGAGCTCTGCGCGAGCCACCGGTATGCGGAATGCGCCCGCCTGCTCGAGACGCGCCCGTCGCTGGCCCGGTCCGAACTCGTGGCGCTGGGCCGGGCGTACTTGGAGCTTGGCCAGGCCGAGAGGGCGGCGGTCGCCTTCACGCACGCCATGAGGGGAGCCGCGGAAACGTCGCCGGAGGCTGCCTACTGGACGGTGAGGACGCTGCAGTCACTGGCCGACAGGTGCTTCCAGCAGGTCGAGGAGGCCGCGCCGGGCTCGTGGAGGGTGCATCAGCTCAGGGCCGAGGCGCACCAGCAGCGGCAAGCCGACGACGAGGCGATCGCCGAGTACCGCAAGGCGATCGCGCTCGAGCCGGACGAGCCCGAACTGCATCGGGGTCTCGGCCTGCTGTTCCTCCTCAACAACGCCCACGAGGAGGCTGGGGAGTCCTTGGCGCGGGCGCTCGAACTCGACGCGGCGAATCCGCGCACGCTCTACCTTGCGGGGCGCCTGCGCGTCGCGATGCAGCAGCACGAAGAGTCGATCCGCTATCTCGAGGGCGCGCTGCGGCTCGATCCGAACTTGGTCGAGGCGCGCCCGAGCCTCGGTCGCGCCTTTCTGCGTGCGGGACGCTTCGCCGAGGCGGCCGCCCAGCTCGAGCGGGGCTTGGGGCTGGACTACTACGGGGACATTCACTACTCGCTGTTCCAGGCGTACCGGCGCCTGGGCAGGGACGAGGAGGCGGAGAGGGCGCTGGAACGCTCGGTCGCCATGCGCAAGAGCTCGTTCGCCCGCGACCGCGGCAAGTTCGACCGATGGATCAAGAGCGAGTAGCGCGGGCTCTGCACCGCGGGCTGGCTCTCGCCGCGGCCGCGGTCGCGCTGTCCGGTCCGCCGACGGCGCGTCAGGCACGGGGCGCTTCCGACTCCGCGCCCATCCTCTTTCGCGACATCGCGGCGCAGGCGGGGATCGACTTCGTCCACCAGAACTTCCCGACGCCGGAGAAGCGCATGATCGAGACCATGGCGGGCGGGGTCGCGGCGTTCGACTACAACGGCGACAGCCTGCCCGATATCTACTTCACGAGCGGCGCGCCGATCCCCTCGCTGGAGAAGACGGGCCCGTCGCACTGGAACCGCCTCTATCGCAACGACGGCGGGATGCGCTTCACGGACGTCACGGAAGAGGCTGGAGTGCAGGGGCGCGGGTACGACATGGGTGCCGCGACGGCCGACTACGACAACGACGGTCACGTCGACCTGCTCGTGGCCGGGGTGTTCCGACTCACCCTCTTCCGGAATCTCGGGGACGGCCGTTTCGAGGACGTGACCGCGGCCGCGGGGCTCGACAGCGCGGACTGGTCGGTGGCGGCAGGCTGGTTCGATTACGACAGCGATGGCTCGCTGGATCTCTTCGTGGTGAGTTACGCCCGCTGGAGCTTGGAATTCGACACCTTCTGCGGGGACGCGCAACGCGGGCTGCGGGCATACTGCGACCCCATGCAACTGGAGCCGATAGCGAGCCGTCTCTACCGGAACGTCGGCGCAGGGCGGTTCGAAGACGCTAGCGCAGTATCAGGCGTAGCCGACCATGTTGGCCGCGGCATGAGCGTGGCGTTCGCGGACGCGGACGGGGACGGCCGGCCGGACGCGCTGGTGACGAACGACAACCTGCCGAACTTCCTGTTTCTGAACAAGGGAGACGGCACTTTCGAGGAAGCCGGCATGTTCTCGGGCACGGCGCTCCTCCAGAACGGAGACCCCGTGGCGAGCATGGGTGCCGATTTCCGGGACTACGACAACGACGGGCTGCCGGACGTCGCGATCACTGCGCTGATCGCGGAGACGTTCCCCTTGTTCCGGAACGAGGGGGACGGCTTCTTCGGGGACGCGACGGGGCCGTCGGGAATCGGGGCTCTCTCGCACCGGCGCAGCGGCTGGTGTATCGGGCTGTACGACTTCGACAACGATGCCTTCAAGGACCTGTTTACCGCGAACTCCCACGTGAACGACATCATCCGGGAGTTCGAGGACAGCACGCCCTACCGCGAGCCGAACGCGGTGTTCGGCAATCGCGGAGACGGAACGTTCCGGGACCTGTCGGCGAGCTCCGGTCTCGCCGGTTCGGTGCGGGCTCACAGGGGCTGTGCGTTCGCGGATTTCAATCGCGACGGGAGAGTCGATGTAGTCGTCTCCGCGCTCGGCGAGCCCGCCGAGCTCTGGGAAAACGTCAGCCAGGGCGGCCGCGGCTGGATCAACGTGCGACTCGAGGGCCGGGCATCCAATCGAGACGGCCTCGGGGCCGTGGTCAGCGTGGCCGGGCAGTCGAACACCATGACGAGCGCCGTCGGGTATGCGTCCTCGAGCCACGACGGCGTGCATTTCGGACTCGGAGAGGGACAGGCGGAGGTAGCGCTGAAGGTGCTTTGGCCCAGCGGCACGGTTCAAGTGGTCGAAGGCGCGCAGGCGGGTCGGGTACTCGAGGTCACGGAGAATGACGCCGACTCGAGCCGCTAGCCCGAATTTCACCCTCTGCCGTGCGAAGGCACCCGTTCCTGCAAGCGACGCCCGCCAAGCCAACGGTCGTTCGGCCTGAGAGCGGCCGGAGCGGGTCATGGCTTCACCTGCGTGGCCGGCAGCGCTCCGATGCCAGAGGTCGCCGCTCGGCGACCTCGCAAGCCTCAAATCGGCCAATGCGGAGCCTGTCCGGCCCGATAATCGGCCCGGGCTGGCAGCTGTCGGCAAGCGAGCTTCACCGGAGGCCTCTTCGCGGGCCCGGGCAATCTAGAGACCGGCGTAATGATCATGCTATGGCGAGTCGGCGAGGAGGACGGTACTGAGAGGCGCAAAAGTCTTCCTCATTACCCACAAGACTCAGCCAAGGTTAGGAGGCGGTAAGTTGAATTCTCGAACTTAGGCCTGCATATTGTGATATACCGTAGCTATCTACACAGTATATTGCGTACTCGAATTTGGAAGGCCTCCTTCTTAGCAGACTGCTTGGGAACCCAGTTGCCAGTACATTCTGGCCTGGCCGATCCGAAAAGACTTTTGCGCCCCTCAGTAGCGGAATGCGACGGGCGGCCGTGGCCCGCGCTAGATTGACGGTCGCGGATCTGGCTTGGCGCGTCGTCCTCTGCGATGACGGGCCTTCCGCCTTCGGAGGTGCCGGATTTGTGACTTGCGTCTTAACGGCCATAGCACGTCGATCTGCCCGGGGGAGTGAGCTCCGGATTCCCGAGAGCTTGTGTTCTGCCCGCTACACGCGGCCTTCCTCTATGAGACGCCCGGTATGAGTACTTCCGGATTCTTGTCTGATCGGATTGTCTAGGCGTCTTGGGTTGATCTAGCCGAGCGCACTCCGGACGTGCTCCGAAGACGGAAGGTCGAGTTGCTAAGGGACGAAGGCGGCGGCCGACACTCGTTGTCCAAGTCACTTTCAAGCGGAGAGTGATCTACAAGCCTAAACTGCTCTCGTTAGACTCGGAGGACACGCACGAGGGGGGGTGTCTCCTACCGAATCAAGTGCATGAACGTCGAGCTAATCAATGGCAGTCCGGACCCGTCGCCGTCGGCCGGAGCCACCTTCGGGGAAGCGAGCCGACCGAGGCCGCAGTCCGACCTGGACTGCGAGTTTCCGATCCATATTGCGATCCGGCAGCAAGCCACCCGAACGTTCCTGAATGTCAACGGATTCCGCGTCGCGCGGATCGAAGTCACTGCGGTCACGTGGAGAGCCAATTGAAACCATTCGCCCGTTGCGCACGATTCGCTCGGATTCGCTCGGATTGCGCCGTAGCAATGACCGGCCGCCGCAACGCCGAGATCGTCGATCGACCGCACCGCGTTCAAGCCGAGATCGACCTTGAAGAGTCGTCGACCGAGCACAGGGAACAGCCAATGGACTCCTCTTGCGAATCCGAGGAGGCGCAAGCGCTGGTCGATACCTTACTCGACCTCGCGCCGGACTTCGTTCGACAGCGGCTGCTATTGCGTGGTCCGCCGAGGTTCGCCGTTGAAGACCGGCAGTTCTGCACTACCGGCAGACCAAGGCGCTTTGATCGCTGCAGGCAGCTGTTGCCCGCCGAGCGCATCGAATCGCGATTAGGGGGAGAGAGAATGCAGCTGCCGGGCGGCTAGCGACGCGTGAGCGGCCTGCATCGACGGCTAGGGAGCGCTCTCAGCGAAGCGCTTCCTCCCGCCCGGTGATTGCGGACCGGGCGATCTCGCTGCGGCCGCGGACAAGAGATCGCGAGCGACCGCGACAGCCTCGGCGGTAGCGGCCGCGGAGTAGTGAGCGACCATCCGCGAGGTCTTCCAATTGCCCGCCCGCATGGCGCCCGGCAGGAGCGCCGCGCTTGGTGAGTTCGCTGGCGAGGGCGCTGCGGCCGGGTTGCGCGGAGAGGCGTCGACCGGTGACGTCGATGCCCGCTTCTTCGGCAGCAGCCGCCAAGCGCCTCTTGATTTGCGCGGCTCCGAGGCCGATCGCCTTGGTCCGCGGATCGGCGTTCAGCGGCCGAATCCCCACGAGCGCGGCTGCGGTCGGCCCCTTGACCAAGCACACGTCTGCCCGCTCGCCGGTCCTGCCGGTCTTCGACCGGCGCGCCGTGATGGGCACCGCGCCCGCCACTCCGAAGGATGACTCGAAATCGCCCCACGCGAACGAGGCTACTTCCGATCGCCGCAGGCCGCCGTAGAACGGCAGGTCGGTGATCGAGACATCGACCGCGCCGTAGGAGCGCTTGGTGTCGTCGGACACGCTGGCGGCGGCCAGCGCGGATTCGCCGCTCTCCGCCACGAAAAGAATGCTCTTCATTAGCTGCGGGTCTCTGATGGACTCTTCAAATGGGTGCCTATCCCGGCGCAGGATTCGGAGAGCCAGCGATCCGTGACGGAGCCGCCTCGGATCATCTCTCCCCTGCAGCCCGCTGCTCGGCGGCTGCAGTCCTCCGGCGTGTCAGCGCCCTCGCGTGTGGCTGGGTAGGGGCACTCTCGGGTGCAGGACCAGCTCCACAGCGGGTGGCCAAGAGTCCCTGCCGGCTGGTCTGCTTTCCTAGGATCCATGCCAGCGATCTCGTCCAACCCGAAGGCCGGCTGTTCGGGGATGGTCGCGAGCCACCTGCGCTCGGCGGCCTTGGCGTCGGCTCCGAGATCCTCTTCCTCGTAGTCGGCCAGCGCCCTGGCGGCGTCTTCGCGCCCGTCCTCCCATGCCTCGGCGAACATCCCGTCCAGCCTTCCCTTCAGGCCCGGACTCCTTCTCGGCACGCGGGCCATCTGGTGCCGGAAGTTGCGGACCTCGCGACTCCAGTGCCCCAGCGCGTCTGGGTTGCGCGACCCCCAGTACTGCATCTTGAGCAGGTGCTCGACGGCCCGCGCGCACAGCGACGTCCAGCGGGCCTGCGTGCTCCTCCCCACGTCCTCGATCTCCTCAATCACGCTCTCCCAGTCGACGCGCTTGAAGTCCCGCCGTCGCAGCAGGTCGGACTGCCACCGCGCCCACGAGTAGGGGTCTTTGAGGTACAGCTCCCGCTCGGCCCGGGTGGCTTCCGCCGGCGCGGGAGACGCGAGTGTCGACATGGCCGGGTCCCGGTCTCATTGTACCGGCGGTCTCGGAATGCAAGCGATCTCGCTCGGATCATTCAAGAATGAAGCCCGTCGCTAGGAATCGATCTTCAGTGAGATTCTTCTCCTCCCGGAATGCACGGAATTGGTGCCTGTCGGGCAAGGATGGCTGGATTCAGGCCGTCCGCCGGCCCAATTCCGCTGGCACTGAGTCCGGTGGTGCATGTCGCGCCCGACACGCGATCCAACGGTCGCCTTGAAGGCTTCGTGAATGATCAGAGCGAAACGCCCCAATTCGGCGGGGCGCAATTGGGTGACCGGATTGCGTGCCGGAGGTTCGCGTCGGAGCGGCCACTGGGCCCGTCCGCAAGCGGAGCACCGCGGCTGTGGTCGTGGGTGCGGTCTGTCTTCGAATCTCTTGCAGTTTGCTAGAGTTACCCATTCCTGATTACCAACGAACGTCAGCCGAGGATATGCTATACTGAAGGAGGTCGGAAATATCTGACAGGAAAGGGGATAGCCGCTGAAAGGCAATCGCGTGCAATTCCAGAAGGGACTCAGCCCGGGCAAGTTCCTGCAGCGCTACGGCAGCGAGGGGCCATGCGAGCAGGCCGTCTTCAACGCCCGCTGCCCGGAGTGCGGCTTCCGCCGGCACTGCCGCATCCGCTCCCGCAAGCTGTGGCAGTGCAATGCCTGCCACCGCCGGACCTCCCTCGTCGCCGGCACGATCTTCGCCGCCACCAAGCTGCCGCTGACCGTCCGGTTGCTGGCGATCCACCTGCTGACGCAGGGCCAGCACGGCGTTTCGTCGCTGGAACTGGGCGCGGCAGCCGGGGGTCAGCCGGAACACGGCCTGGAAGATGAAGCACAAGCTCTTGCAAGTGATGAAGGAGCGCGACGAGCGCGTGCCGCCGGGCGGCATCGTGCAGGTGGACGACGCCTACCGGGGCGGGGAGCGGACCGGCGGCAAGCGCGGGCGCGGCGCGGCGGGCAAGACGCCGTTCGTCGCCGCCGTGCAGGTCACCGCCGCCGGCCAGCCGGCAAGGATGCGCCTGAGCGGCGTGGCGGGCTTCCGCCAGAAGACGCTGGCAGCATGGGCCGGGCGGCACTTGCAGCCCGGCACGGAGGTGCATTCCGACGGCCCGGCCTGCTTGCGGGGCGTGGCCGGCGCCGGCTGCGAGCACGTGCTGACCGTCACCGCAGGCGGGCAGCGGAGCTGCGGGCATTCCCGCTTCTTCCGGGTCAACACGATGCTGGCGAACGTCAAGCGGTCCCTGGCGGGAACCTGCCATTCGCTCAACGGCAAGCACCTGCCGCGGTACCTCGCCGAGTTCCGCTACCGCTTCAACCGCCGCTACGATCCGGAGGCGCTGGTCCCCCGCCTGCTCCACGCCTCCGTGCGCACCCCGCCGAGGCCTTACCGCCTCCTAACCTTGGCTGAGTCTTGTGGGTAATCAGGTACCCATTTGAAAATGACGATCCGATTGCCGGGGAAAGAGCGTATCGGAGTCGCCGGACAGCCCTCGAGATGCGAGAGATGCGGAGGGTCGCAAGAAGCCAAGGGCGAAGCCACTGCTCCTTGATGCCGCGTGCGCCCCGGACGGTGCTGGCTACGCCCTGTCCCGAAGCCGCGACGGCACGAATGCGATCCGAATGGGTATTGCGGTAGTCACGCTATGGGCCGGAGGGCTTGGCCGACTGGGCGCACGGACTCGCCACCATGCAGTACGCCGCAAACGAGGGTCTCGAGTCCGAGACCCTTGCTGCCGACCGACGCCGACTCGGTGCGCCGCGAGGCACCTCGAAGCCAGTCCGGACCGAGCGGAATCGCTCTGGCGGGAATGCTCCCCCTACAGTTGCCGAAGGGACACGTAGCGGATCTCCGCCACCTGCGCCCCGGCCACGTCAGCCGCTTTCAATGTCAGTGTTCCGCGCGCCTCCGGAAGCGTCGCCCTGCCCAGCACGAGCGGCCGGAAATCCTTCACCAGTGACTCGCCCACCCGCGGCACCCGGTCGTCTTCCGCGCCGTAGGCCGGTGGATCGTGGGCTTCATCGACCTTGCCGGTGACCGTCGCGCCCTCGAAGGTCGCGTAGATCGTCGATCCAGGCTCGGACGCGGCATAGTAAACGCCGATTTCATACTCGCCGGCCTCGGCGACCTCGATGTCCCAAGTGATCGAGTCTTGGGCACTCGTCCAGTTCGTGAAGTACGAGCAGTTCGGCGCGCGGGCGCTGCGCTCGATTCCGCCGTGCGGCACGCCGTCGCGGGCAGGAAGCAGGGTCAGCCCCGCATGGCCGACCGGAAACGGCCGGTCGTCCGGGCCGACGCTCGGAGCGACCTCGGTACCCCAGGCCGCGGCTGCGGCCCGCATGGCCTCCGCTTCGTCCGGAAACCTGTCCGCGACGTTCTCATGCTGCCCGGGGTCGGTCTCGATATCGAAAAGCTCGCCCGCGGCATCCATCCGGAACCGCTGGTTGCGGACGCTCACCAGCTGCTGCCCGCGCTGGATCCGCAGGGAATACAGCAGCCGGTCCTCCCACTCGGCTCCGGCGCCGGTCAGCAGGGGTGCCAGGCTGCGTCCGTCGAGGGGCTTGGCCCCGGCGACTTCGATTCCCGCTAGGTCGGCCAGTGTCGGGAGCAGGTCGATCGCGCCGGCCACCTCCGAGATCACGCGGCCCGACTGGATCAGTCCCGTCCAGCGGACGAGCAGCGGCGAGCGCAGACCGCCCTCGTCGATCGAGCCCTTGCGGCCCTTCAAGCCGCCGTTCCACCGCCAGCCGTTCGGGCCGTTGTCGCTGAAGTAGAGGATGATCGTGTCCTCGCTAAGGCCCAGTTCGTCGAGCTTCGCCAGCACGCGTCCGACGTTCCAGTCGATGTTCTCGACCATCGCCAGGGCGGCGCGGGTCTTGGGCACGTCCTCCCTCTCGGGGGCCCTGTGGCGCATCGCGAGTTCCTTCGACTCGAACCGGTCCCAGTACTGGTCCGGGACCTGCATCGGGGAATGCGGCGTGTTATACGGCACGTACGCGAAGAATGGACGGTCCCGATGCCGCTCCATGAAGGCCATGGCGCGGTTGGTGAAGTCGTCGACGGCGAAGCCCTCGCCCTTCACCAGCTCGCCGTTGTGATCCAGCTCGTAATCGAAGTAGTGGCCCCAGTGCCCCTCGGTGAAGCCGTAGAACTCGTCGAATCCCCGCGCGTTCGGATGGTACGGGTGCTGCGTGCCGTTGTGCCATTTCCCGAACGCTCCCGTGGCGTACCCGGCCGCTTGGAACGTTTGAGCGATGGTGTGCTCGTCGATGTTCAGTCGCTCCTGGCCGGTCGAGACGCCCCGCACGCCGCCCCGGGCGTAGTAGCGCCCGGTGAGGAACTCGGCCCGCGTGGGCGCGCACACCGCGCAAACGTAGAAATGCTCGAAGAGCGCGCCGTCTCTCGCCAGCGAATCGATGTGCGGCGTCGAGAGATTCGAATTGCCGTGGACGCTGAGGTCGCCCCAGCCCTGATCGTCGGCGAGGAAGACCACCACGTTCGGGTGCTTCGACGCGCCGCCGTCGGAAGCGCACGCCCCGGCGAAAGCGAGCACGGCGGCGCAGCCGGCTGCTAGGCGGGTCGCCTGTCGTTTCGGTTTGCTTGGCATGGGTGTCGGATTCGCGCCGCTCGCTGCGGCCGCTTCGATCTTCTCACATGACCTCTCGATACGGCGGCTGCTCGATGCGGCGGCTGCGCCCGGGCGGTAGCCTCGCTGATCGCATGCCGGGGAATTCCCCGTCTGGATTGGTTGGGGCGTGAGGGTCGGGTGCTGTATGGCCGCTCTTGTCGGGGCGCTCGCCTCGGTCGGGTCCTGCGCTCCGACGTGCCCGAGACCGTCGCGGAGCTCCTGCGGGATCACTGCTCGCGGTGCCACGGTGCCGAAGTGCGGTCGGGCGGACTCGACCTAGGCGCGCTTCTCGGAGCAGGCCTGACCGAGCCGACCAGCGAGCGCTGGGACCGCGTCCGCGCCACGCTTTCCAGTGGCGAGATGCCTCCGCGGGGTGCTCCTCGCCGCCGGCCTCCGCTGTGCGGCAGGCAGTTGGATGGATCGGAAACGGCATCGACCGGATTGACGAGCCGGCGGTGCCAGCGGCCGGGCGGGTGACGGCGCACCGACTGAACCGGGCTGAGTACGACAACACCGTGCGCGACCCGCTTGGCCTAGACCTGCGGTCGGCGGACCGGTTCCCGCCGGACGATTCCGGCCACGGCTTCGACACCGTCGCGGAGGCGCTCTCGCCTGCGCTGATGGATGCGTACCTCGCAGCTGCCGAGACGCTCGGGCGGAGGGCCCTGTTCGGGCCTCCCGAGATCGAGCCGACCGTGGTGCGGCACCAGCCGCCGCCGCGCTGGGGCCTCGACGGCCGCTGCAACGCCCGCTTCCTGTACAAGCTGCCCTGCACAGTCCTGGATTGCGACGTGACCGGCCTGAGCCATCCCAGCGCCCTCCATGCCACGCATTTATTTCCCGCGAGCGCGATCTAAGACTTTCGGATCTCCCCGGAAGGGAATCGCCCCAGGCTTTCCGACCCGTTCGAGGGAATCCTCTGGATCGACGGGCGGTGGGTCGCATCGGTCGAGGTGGCCGCCTCGGCCGCCCCACAGGCATGGAGGGGGAGAACCGGCGCAGGCTCGACTAGTACCTCCACGGCGTCCGCGAGGTCGCGCGGCGCATCGAGGCGGCCGAAGGCGACAGCCGAGCGTTCGATCCGGGCGTGCCCAGCCCGGTGGGCATCCCGGCGCGCTTCGCGGACTGCCTCCAGCTGATGTTCGATCCGCAGATTCTCGCGATGCGGGCGGACCTGACGCGTGCAATCACCTGCATGATCGGGCGCGAGGGGAGCCTGCGGACGGACGCGGAAATCGGCGTGCCGGCGTCCCACCACCCCCTGACGCACCACGGGGGCAACGCGGAGTCGATCGAGAGGGTTACCCGGATCAACGCCTACCACGCCGAGCAGTTCGCCGCGTTCCTGGGCAAGCTCGACGCGGCGGACGACGGGGACGGCACGCTGCTCGACCGCTCGATGGTCGTCTACGGCAGCGGGACCTCGGACGGCAACAAGCACACGCACGAGGACCTGCCGATCATGCTCGCGGGCCGGGGCGGTGCGCTGCGGCTCGGCCGGCACGTCGTGTACCCGCGGGGAACGCCGCTGACGAACCTGTTCGTGGCGCTGCTGGGCCGCATCGGCGCACGGTCGGCGACAGCACAACGGAGCCGGGGCAGCTCGGCGACGTCTAGCTGCGCCGCCGCGATTGGTCGGGCCGCCGAGATTTGAACTCGGGACCTCTTCCACCCCAAGGAAGCGCGCTACCAGGCTGCGCCACGGCCCGACACAGGAAAGCGGGTGGTACCCTCATTCTAAGCGCACGGGGGCCGTCGCGCGGCGCTCCTTCGGCGGGTGCCTGTGCTAGATTGATGCCAGTGCTCGCGCCGGCCTCAAAGCGGAGTCTCAGGGAGCCGCTCCGGCGGCATGGTATTCGCCTGACCCGCCAGCGCGAGCTCATTTTCGGGCTGATCCACAACTCGCACGCCCACCTGAACGCCGAGCAGCTCTTCGACCTGGCGAAGGAGCAGGATCCGAAGATCAACCGGGTGACGGTGTACCGCACTCTCAAGGTCCTCAAGGAGCAGGGCTTGGTTGACGAGCTGGATCTGATGCACTACGAAGGCGAGCACCATTATTACGAGACGCGCCTCAAGCGGGAGCACGCCCACATCGTTTGCATGGGCTGCGGGTCGGTCGTCGAGTACTTCGGCGAGCCGCTGCAGCAGATCAGGAGCCAGGTCGAGTCGCAGTTCGGTTTCAAGGTCCAGGTCGCCCGCACCGAGATCGGCGGCTTTTGCGCCGACTGCCAGCAAGGAGACTTGGCCGCGGACGAAGCCGACGGTCCGTCGAAGGCCTCGCCGCCGGCGTGAGCCGGCCCGGACCCGCCCCTGCCGCGGTGCCTTCCCGCGAGCGCGAATCCATGGGCCTCGTTTCTCTCCTGCTGCTGGTCGAGGCCCCGTCGGGCGAGTGCGTCCAAGTGCATGTCGCTCGCAACCCGTTCGTCATCGGCCGCCACCAGGACTGCGACCTCGCGCTGCGCGACGGGCGCATCTCGCGTCGGCACGCCCGCATTCGCAACGACGGCGGCGACTACGTGATCGAGGATCTCGAGAGCCGCCACGGCGTCACGGTCAACGACGAGCGGGTCCGGGAGCGCCGCTTGGCAAGTGGCGACCGTATCGGTTTCGGCGTCGCGGACTCGTACCAGCTCACGGCCTGCGGGGGTGCCAGCCCGCAGGCGCCGCTCCTGAAACAGGTCTCGCGCATCGACGCCGCCCGGGGCCGCACCGGCGCCCTCGGTCGGCTGGCCGCGGTCATGGAGGTCGCCCGCACGATGGAAGCCTCCGACGGCGTCGACGAGGTGTTCGAGGCGGTCGTCGAGGCGGCCCTGACGATCGCCGGCGCCGAACGCGCCTTCCTGCTGCTCCGCGAGGAGACGGGCGACCTGAGCGTCAAGGTGGCCCGCGACTCTTCGGGCGAGAAGCGCGGGCCCGGGGACCTGAGGGTGCCTCTCGCGATGATTGGCGACGCCTTGGACCGCCGGCGCGAGCTCTTCTCGATGCAGCTGGGGCCGTCCGCGACGGGTCCCGGCGGCCATGCCAGCCGCACGGCGGCCGAGCTCGACCTGCGCAGCGCGCTGGGCGTTCCTATCCTGCGCATGCGCGTGGGCCAGGACAATGAGACCAGCATCATCTCCACCAAGAAGGACACCCTGGGCGTGCTCTACATGGACACGAGCGATCCCGAGGTGCGCCTGGCGGAGGGCAGCCAGGCGCTGCTGCAGGCGCTCGCGATCGAGATTTGGACGGTTCTGGAGAACGCTCGGCTGATCGAGGAGGAGCGCGAGAAGCGCCGCCTCGAGCAGGAGCTGAGGATGGCCCGCGGCATCCAGCGCGCCCTGCTGCCGTCCGCCCTGCCGAGCCGGGGCTGGCTGCTGGCCAAGGGCCATTGCGAGTCGAGCGCGCAGCTGGGCGGGGACTACTACGACGTGATGCAGGTGTCCCCGGGCAAGTGGGCCGCGGTGGTGGCCGACGTGTCCGGGAAGGGCGTCGCCGCCTCCATCCTGGCGTCCCTCCTGCAGGGGGCGTTCTTCCTCGGGGCCGGCCCCGACGTGCCCCTCGCGGGCACGCTGCAGCGCATCAACCGGTACCTCTGCGAGCGCTCCGCGGGTGCCCGCTTCGTGACGGTCTTCGGCCTCGTCATCGCCGAGGACGGAGCGGTGCGCTGGAGCAACGCCGGGCACTGCCCGGCAATTCTCGTGCGCGCCGCCGGGCAGCTCGAGCGCCTGCCGCCGAACAGCCGGCCGGTCGGGCTGTTTCCCGACGCCGAATTCGCCGAGGACCGCTGCCGCCTGCTGCCCGGCGACATGCTGGTCGTCTACAGCGACGGGGTCTCGGAGCTGCGCAACGCGGCGGGCGAGGAGTTCGGCGAGACCCGCCTGCGCGACGCCGCGGCCCGGGGCGCGGGCCGCGGGGCGCCCGCGCTGTTCGAAGCGCTGCTGGCCGAGGCCCGGGACTACGCCGGCGCGGAGCAGCTCAAGGACGACCTGACCCTGCTGGTGCTCGGGTACGAAGGGGCCGGCTCCCGCCCCCCGGACCCTGAGACGAGGAATTTGGCCCCTAGCGCTTGACGCGCGCCCTCGTAGCCACTAGAATCGAAGCTGGGAAGAATCGCTGGTTGCGGGTTGCCGCGCGTGCGCAGCAACCGAGCGCTGTCGATGGGCCCCTGTCGGACGGGGAGGCACCATGCGTAGTCGATTCGCGCTTTGGATCGCGGCACTCGCGTTCACCGGAGCGGGGGTGCTTGGCGCCCAGGACAACGGCGAGCCGGCCAAGCTGACCGCGAAGCAGGAGAAGCGGCGCCTCGAGCGCCTGCGCAAGGAGCTGCGCGGCCCCTTCAAGCGCTGGCTCGACGAGGACGTGCGCTACATCATCACTCCGGAGGAGCGCAAGGCGTTCGTGCAGATGGCCACGGACGAGGAGCGCGAGAACTTCATCGAGTCCTTCTGGCTGCGCCGGGATCCGACGCCGGACTCGATCGAGAACGAGTACAAGGAAGAGCACTACCGCCGCATCGCCTACACCAACGACCGCTACGCGTCGGGGATCCCCGGCTGGAAGACGGACCGCGGGCGCATCTACATCGCCCACGGCGCCCCGGACGAGATCGAGTCGCATCCCTCTGGCGGGCAGTACCAGAGGCCCTACGAGGAGGGCGGCGGCTTCACCTCCACCTACCCATTCGAGATCTGGCGCTACCGCTGGATCGAGGGCATCGGCAGCGACATCCTGCTCGAGTTCGTCGACCCCACGATGACCGGCGAGTACCGGCTCACGATGGATCCGTCCGAGAAGGACGCGCTGCTGCACGTCCCCGGCGCGGGCCTCACGCTGTCGGAGCAGATGGGCCTGACCACGAAGGCCGACCGCTTCCGCCGGACCGACGGCACGCGCATGGGCATGCCGATCGGCGGCGCGCAGTCCATCCGCTACAACCAATTCGAGCGCCTGCAGCTGTACGCCAACATCTTCAAGCCGCCCACCGTCAAGTTCAAGGATCTCGAGGCGATCGTCAACTCGACCATCGACTACGACACGCTGCCGTACGAGGTCGACATCCACTACGTCCGCGTGACGAACAGTTCCGTGCTGTCCGGCATCACTGTGCAGCTGCGCAACGAGAACCTGATGTTCAAGGAGGAGTCGGACGGCCTGCACAAGGCGGTCGCGAACATCTTCGGCCGTATTACCACGATGACGCGGCGCGTCCAGTCGACCTTCGAGGACACGGTGAGCGTCCCGACGACCGCCGAGCGCCTGCCCCACGAGGCGGCCCGCTCCTCGATCTACAACAAGACGGTGCCGCTCGCTCCGGGCATGTACCGGCTCGAGCTCGTGGTCAAGGACCTGGTCGGCGAGACCATGGGCACCTACCGCACGGCGATGCGCGTGCCCGAGTTCGACGACGAGGCGCTGGCCGCCAGCTCCCTGATCATCGCCGACAAGATCGAGCGTGTGCCGACCCGGTCCTTGGGCACGGGCCAGTTCGTGATCGGCAGTTCCAAGGTCCGCCCCCGCATCGACGACTCGTTCAAGCGCGGGGAGAAGATGGGCATCTACATGCAGATCTACAACTTCGGCCAGAGCGAGGAGACGAGCCGGCCCGAAGGCAACGTGACCTACCAGATCGCCCGCTTGGACTCCCCCGACGAGCTGCTGCTGGACTTCACCGAGAACGTCAACGACATCCGCGGGGCGTCCGCGAGGCAGGTCGTGATCGAGAAGCTCCTGCCGCTGCAGAGCCTGGAGCCGGGCGACTACCGCCTGAGCCTGCTGGTCGAGGACAGCGTCAAGAACGAGTCCCTCGCGCCGACCGCGACGTTCAAGGTGCTCTGAAGCGCGAGCCGATCCAGCATGCCGCGACGATCTCGGAATCCGGCAGCAAGCCGCGGGCGGGGGGCCCTGCTGGCGCTGGCGCTGGCGCTGCCCGCCGCCGCCCAGGTGGGCGGGAGCGTGGCGGGCTTGGTGCGCGACGAGGCGGGCGTCCCGCAGATGGGGGCCGAGGTCGATCTGATCGCTTCCGACGGGCGCGTGGCGCAGACGGTCGCGAGCGACTACCGCGGTTGGTTCCAGTTCACCGGGCTCTTCCCCGGCGGGTACGCGCTCGAGGTTCGGCAGCCGAACTTCGCCCCGGCCCGCATGCCCGGCTTGGAGGTCGACCCCGGCGAGCGGACGGTCCTCGACGTCTGCATGCGCGGGGTGCTGGCAAGCCTGCAGCTGGCGTACGGCAGCCAGGTGCGCGACATGTCGGAGCGCTGGAAGTGGGTGCTGCGCGCCACGCACTCCAGGCGCAACGTGCTGCGCTTCTCCCCGGGCCGGCGCGACGAGCGCGAGGAGTTCCTGCGCAGGCTGGGCGGCCCGTTCGAGGACACGCGCGCGTACGCCGAGTTCAGCGCCGGGCTGGGCAACCGCTCCAGCGGTCTCCGCTCGCAGCAGGACCTAGGCACCGCCTTCGCCGTGGCGACGTCGCTGTTCGGGAATCACGACCTCACCGTGAGCGGAAGCCCGGGCGTCGGACGGGCGGACCTGTCCGGCGGGTCGCGCGCCTTCCGCACCACCTACGCCAGGGACTTGGGTCCCGCCAAGCCCGAAGTCTCCCTGACGGTGCGCCAGATGCAGGCCGCCTCGGTGGCGACGGCGGGGCTGCTGGAGGCGCAGGACGGCCAGGGCGTGCCGCGGCTGGAGAGCCTGTCCTTGGAATTCGCCGACTCGGTGGACCTCACCGACTCCCTGCGAGTGGAGTACGGCCTGCTCTTCGAGTCCGTCAAGTTCGTCCAGAGGCTGCAGTTCGCCAGCCCGCGCGGCCAGGCCGTCTACAAGCTGGCGCCGGGCCGCGAGATCGCCTTCAAGTACGCGTCGGGCGTGCCGCCGCAGTCCCTCGCCGGGCGGCGCCCGGACGCGGCGCTGCAGGGCGACGTGAGGCAGCTGGGCATGTTCCCGCGCGTCGCCTTGGTCCATGGAAGGCCCACCGTGCAGCGCTCCGAGCACGCCGAGGTGGCTTACAGCGAGCAGTTCGGCGACAATCTCGTCGAAGCGGCCGTCTACCGCGACTGGATCCGGGATGCCGCGATCACCGCGGCCCTGCCGGAGGGCATGTACGCCGACGGCGACGCCGTGCCCGACCTGCGCGCCGCCACGTCGACGCTCAACGGCGGCGACTACCGGGCGAGCGGCCTGCGGGTCTCCTACGCCCGCAATATTGGGGACCGCCTGCAGGCGGCGGTGGGCTACGGCTACGCCGGCGTGCTGGCCCCGTCGCGCACCCGGCTGCGGAGCGGCCGGGCGGACGAGCTGCGGGAGGTCCTGCGGGCGCAACGCGCCCACCTGCTCCTAGCGTCGGTCTCTGCCGAGCTGCCCGGCGCCGGCACGGCGCTGGACGCGTCGTACCAGTGGTCGAGTCGGCAGTCGGTCGCGAGCGCCGACCCATTCAACGATTTCGCCGCGCGGTCCGACCCGGGCCTCAACCTGGCTCTGCGCCAGCCGCTTCCGATCGGGGGCGGCATGCCCGGGAAGTTCGAGGCCAGCGCCGAAATCCGCAACATCCTCAAGACCGGCTACGTGCCGCTTCGCGCGGATCGGGGCCGCGTCCTGAGCCTGCTGCAGGCGATCCGGAGCTATTCCGGCGCGCTGAGCTACATCTTCTGAGCGACATGACGCGAATGGGCTGCGCTGCGCGAGGGTCGCGGCGGCTGTTCCTGGCCGCTCTGGCCGGGGCGCTGCCCGGGCCCTCGACCCTGTCGGCGGCCCGCGAGTGGACCACGCTGCGCATCCTGGTCCATGACCGGCAGGGCCGGCCGGTCCCGCGCGCCAGCGTGATCGTCCGGCCGCTCAAGGGCAAGAAGTTCAGGCCGCGAAAGGGCCAGGCCCTCGAGCTCAAGACGAGCAACGAGGGCAGCACGCCGGTCCCGCCGCTGCCGCGGGGCCACGTGCTGATCCAAGTGATCAGCCAAGGCTACCGTACCCATGGCGAGCAGGTCGCGTTGACCGAGCCCGAACAGACGGAGACGATCGTCCTCGAGCCTCCATCGAACCAGGTTTCCGTTCACAAGAAATAGGCGGCCGGCCCGGCATCCGGCCGGCCCGCTTTCAATGACCATGCGTTTCTTTGTTGCATTTGAACCCGACTCCAAAGTCATCGCGAACCTCACGGAGCTGGTTCGCCGCCTCGCCCCCATGGCGCCGATCCGCTGGGTGCATCCGCGGAACATGCACGTGACGCTGAAGTACATCGGCGAGTGGGACGAGAGCCGGCTGGATCACCTCACGCGCGCGCTCGGGGGCGTGCGCGTCGCCACCCGCATCTCGGTGCCGCTGGCGGGCCTCGGCTTCTTTCCCTACGCGCACAGCCCGCGTGTCTTCTGGGTGATCGCCGAGAACACCCCGCCGCTGCGACAGCTCGCCAGCAGCATCGACGCCCGGCTCACGCGCTTGGGCATCGCCCCGGAAGTGCGCCCCTACATGCCGCATCTCACTCTGGGCCGCCTGCGGGGCCAGTGCGACCTGACCGAGATGTACGAGGCCATGGAGGAGCTGCCGAGCCGGGAGTTCGGCACCATCGCCCCCGACCGGTTCGCCCTCTACGGTAGCCAGAATACGGAGCGGGGGCCCGTCTACCGCAAGATCCGCGAGTTCCCCCTCCTCGCCCAGCCCGTGCGGGACTACCAGCCCGAGCTGGCGCTCAGCCGCTAGCGCTTCCTGTAGCGGGCGGCCGGATCGATGGGCGTCGTGCTGGAACGGCCCGACTTGGCGCGGCTGCGCGCCGACTGGGCGCGTCGCGGCGAGCGGGTGGTGTTCACCAACGGCTGCTTCGACCTGCTGCACCCGGGCCACGTGCGCCTGCTGGAGCGCGCCAGCGCCTTGGGCCGCAGGCTCGTCGTGGCGGTCAACTCCGATGCCAGCGTGCGCGGCCTGAAGGGCCCCCTCCGCCCGGTCCTGCCCGAGCGCGAGCGCGCGGCCACGCTCGCGGCGCTCGCCTGCGTCGACGCCGTCACTGTGTTCGGCGAGGAGACGCCGCACGCCCTGCTCGAGGCGCTGCTGCCCGACGTGCTCGTCAAGGGCGCGGACTGGGCTCACTGGATCGCGGGGCGCGAGATCGTCGAGGCGGCGGGCGGGGAGGTCCGCGCCTTGCCCGTGGAGACCGGGTACTCGACCACGGACATGGTGACGAACATCCGGGGGATGCGAGCCGGTTGACACCGCAGGGCCTGAGGGACCGGCTGGAGGAGCTCGGTCTCCACGAGTCGTTCCGGGGACTGCTGGGTGCGCTGCGGTCGCGGCGGCCGTCCTGCCAGGTGCTGACGGGCTTGGTCCCCGCGGCCTGCGCGGCGTACGCGCTGCTCCTGCAGCGCCGGGCCGGCCGGCCCGTGCTGGCGGTCGCGGGCAGCCAGGCTGCCGCCGAGGCCTTCCACCGGGACCTGCGAGCCTGGTTTGACCTGGTCGGCCGGGCCGGAGACACCCCCGCACCCTGCCTGCTGCCCGCCCACGACGTGACGCCCTTCGACGGGCTCTCGCCGCACCCCGACATCTCCGAGAGGCGGGGCCTCGCGCTCTGGCGCATGGCGGAAGGGCAGGTCTCGGTCGTGGTGGCCCCGGTCGCCGCCGCCCTGCAGCGCGTCGGGCCCGCCGGGCGGTACCAGGATCTCGCTTGGTACATCGAAGCCGGCGACGAAGTGCTGCTCGAGGAGGTCGAGGAGCGCCTGGAGGCGCTGGGCTACTCGCGCCGCGACCCGGTCGAGATGGTCGGCCAGTTCACGGTGCGCGGAGGCATTCTCGACGTGTTCGTGCCCGAGTCCGAGCGGCCGGTCCGCCTCCACCTGCTGGGCGACCAGGTCGACTCGATCCGCGAGTTCCAGCCGGGAACGCAGCAGTCCGTCCAGCGCCGCGACTCGGTGACGCTGCTCCCGATGCAGGAGCTGCCCGCGGGAGGCTCCGGGGAGGGGCTGCTGCCGCCGGGCTGGGAATTCAGCGCGACCGGCCCGGAATGGCGCTCCGGCACGCTGCTGGACCTTGTGCCCGATGCCGTCCTGCTCTGGCTCGAGCCCCAGGCCGCGGCCCGCGAGGCGGTCGCGCTCGCGGAGCGTCTCGAGGAGGCGGCGGCCGGGCCCGGCGCGGACCCCGGCCAGTTCTATCGCGGCCTGGACGATCTGGCTCGCGAGGGGCGCGGGCGCAGGCAGGTGGCCTTCGACCAGCTGGGCCTGGCCTGCCCGCATCTCGGGGAGTCCGGCGGCAGCTGGCACGTTCCGTCCCAGCCGGCGACGTCCTTCCAGGGAAACGTCTCCCAGTGCGTGGAGGAGCTGCAGGGGCGGATCGCATCGGGCTCGCGAGTGCTCGTGGCCGCGGCTTCGGCCGGCGACCTCGAGCGGATGGCCGACATGTTCCGCGAGTACGACGTGCCGTACCAGCTGGTGCTGGGCGGGCGCCCGCAGGGCCTCAGCCGGTACCTCGAGCAGAAGGCCTCCGTGGCCGGGCCCGTCGCGTCCGCGATCCTCGTGCAAGCGCCGATCGCGAAGGGCTGCGTGCTGCCGGACTCGCGCTTGGCCGTCTTCGGCGCGCAGGATGTCTTCGCGCGGTCCGAGCTCGCGCCCGCGCCGCGCGAGCGCAAGGCCGTCGCGGCTGCGTTCCTGTCGGACTTGGAGGACATTCGGGAGGGCGATTTCGTGGTGCATGCGCAGCACGGCGTCGGACGCTACCTAGGGTCCCGCAAGGTCGAGGCCGGCGGGGGCGGCGAGGACTTCATGCTGCTGGAGTACGCCGGGCGGGCCCGGCTGTACGTGCCGCTGGCGCGCCTGGACCTCGTTCACAAGTACCACGGCGCGGGCGGCCCCGATCCGACCCTAGACCGCCTCGGCGGCCAGACATGGGAGAGGACCAAGAAGCGGGTCAGGGCGCGCCTGCTCGACATGGCCGACGACCTGCTCAAGCTCTACGCCCAGCGCAGGCTCGGACGGCCGTTCTCCTACTCCCCGGACAGCAACTGGCAGCGCGAGTTCGAGGAATCGTTCGCTTACGCCCCGACCCCTGACCAGGTCACTGCCGTGCGCGAGATCAAGCGGGACATGGAGTCGTCCCGCATCATGGACCGGCTGGTCTGCGGGGACGTGGGCTTCGGCAAGACCGAAGTCGCCATGCGCGCCGCCTTCAAGGCGCTAGGGGACGACAAGCAGGTCGCCGTCCTCGTGCCGACCACCGTCCTGGCCTGCCAGCACCTCGAGACGTTCCGGCAGCGGTTCGCGCCGTTCCCGGTCGAGATCGAGATGCTCTCCCGCTTCCGCACGTCCAGGGAGCAGAAGGACGTGGTCGAGCGCCTGCGGGACGGGCGCGTGGACATCGTGATCGGCACCCACCGCCTGCTCTCCAAGGATGTCGCCTTCAGCGACCTGGGTCTGGTTATCGTCGACGAGGAGCAGCGCTTCGGCGTGCGCCACAAGGAGCGCCTCAAGCAGGTGCGCAAGACGGTGGACGTGCTGTCCATGACCGCCACGCCGATTCCGCGGACGCTGTACATGTCGCTGATGGGGCTGCGCGACGTCTCGGTGATCAAGACGCCTCCGCAGGACCGCCTGGCCGTGCAGACGGTCGTCGCCGAGTACGACGACCGCATCGTGCATGCCGCCATCCGGCGCGAGGTCGACCGCGGCGGGCAGGTGTACTTCCTGCACAACCGCGTCGAGACGATCGACGCGGTGGCGGCGCGGCTGGCCGCGGCGCTGCCCGGCGTGCGCTTCCGCTCGGGCCACGGGCAGATGGAAGAGCGGCGGCTCGAGCGGGTGATGCTCGGTTTCATCAACCACGACTTCGATGTCTTGGTGGCGACCACCATCATCGAGAACGGCCTCGACATCCCCTTGGCCAACACGATGGTCATCGACCGGGCCGACCTGTACGGACTGGCGGAGCTGTACCAGCTGCGGGGGCGCGTCGGCCGCTCGAATCGCCGGGCCTACGCCTACCTGCTGGTGCCTCCCGACCGCGAGCTGAGCGACATCGCTCGCAAGCGCCTGGCGGCCCTGCGGGAATTCAGCGAGCTCGGGGCGGGGTTCAAGATGGCGGCCTTGGACTTGGAGTTGCGCGGAGCGGGCAACTTGCTCGGCGGGGAGCAGAGCGGCCAGGTCGCCGCGGTCGGCTTCGAGACGTACAGCCAGCTGCTCGAGGAGGCCGTGCGCAAGCTCCAGGGGGAGGATGTCGAGGAGGCCGTGCGGTCCCAGCTCAGGCTGCAGATCGACCTGCACATCCCGGCCGACTACGTGCCGGAGGAGACGCAGCGCCTGCAGATGTACAAGCGGCTGGCGGCGGTTCGCAGCGAGGCGGAGCGGAGCGAGGCCGTGGCCGAGCTCGAGGACCGCTACGGCCAGCCGCCCGAGGCCGTGCGCAACCTGCTGGAGCAGGCCCTCCTGAAGCACCGCGCCGAGTCGCTGCGCATCGCGCTGCTGGAACGCCGCGGCAGCCGGCTGGTCGTGAAGCTGCGCGAGGACTCCAAGGTCGACCCGAACGCGCTGCTGCGCGTCGTGTCGACGACCCGCGGCGCGAGCTTCGCGCCCGACGGAACCTTCGAGTGGTCGCGCTTCGACTACCGCGGATCCGACGCCTTCGACCGGATCCACCGCCTCCTGTCGGACATCGCCGCCTGAGCGCGCCCGCGGCCCCGGGGCGGTCGCTACAATCGGATCGGGAGAGTGCCGGTGGCGGACCAGCCCCACGCCCGCCCAGCCCGCCGGTACCGCATGGACCCTTCCCTCATCCGCAATTTCTCGATCATCGCCCACATCGACCACGGCAAGTCGACGCTGGCGGACCGGCTGCTGGAGGATACAGGGGCGATCAGCAGCCGGGAGATGCAGGACCAGGTGCTCGACTCGATGGACCTCGAGCGCGAGCGCGGCATCACGATCAAGGCCCAGGCCGTCCGGCTCGACTACCGAGCTCCGGACGGCACGACCTACCGGCTGAACTTGATCGACACGCCCGGGCACGTCGACTTCGCCTACGAGGTGTCGCGCAGCCTGGCGGCCTGCGAGGGGGCGCTGCTCGTGGTGGACGCTGCCCAGGGCGTCGAGGCCCAGACCATGGCCAACACCTACCTCGCCCTGGAGCACGACCTCGAGATCATTCCCGTCCTGAACAAGATCGATCTCCCCGCCGCCGACCCCGACCGGGTGCAGGACGAGATCGAGGGCACGATCGGCCTCGAGGCGCACGACAGCCTGCGTATCAGCGCCAAGACGGGCGCGGGAGTCGGGGAGGTGCTGGAGGCGATCGTGGCGCGGGTGCCGGCCCCCAGCCCGGCGCCCGGCGGCCCGCTGCGCGCGCTGCTGTTCGATTCTTGGTACGACGCCTACCGCGGCGTGGTGATGCTCGCCAGGGTCGTCGACGGGACGCTGGCGAAGGGCATGAAGATCCGGCTCTGGACCACCGGGCGGACCTACGAGGTCGAGGATCTGGGCTACCGCACTCCCAAGACCGTCTCGTGCGGCGCGCTGACCGCGGGGGACGTGGGCTGGGTGATCGCCAACATCAAGAACGTGACCGAGACGAGGATCGGCGACACGATCTGCGACGGCGCCAATCTCCCGGGCGAGCCGCTGCCTGGATTCGCCGAGTCCAAGCCCATGGTCTTCGCCGGGCTCTATCCGGTCGAGTCCCACCAGCACGACGTGCTGCGCGACGCGCTGGAGAAGCTGCAGCTCAACGACCGCTCCTTCCGGTTCGAGCCCGAGAGCTCCGTCGCGCTGGGCTTCGGATTCCGCTGCGGATTCCTCGGGCTGCTGCATCTGGAAATCGTCCAGGAGCGGCTCGAACGGGAATTCGGCCTGGCCCTGATCACGACCGCCCCGGGCGTGCGCTACCGCGTGACGCAGGCGGACGGGAGCGTGGCCGAGGTCGACAACGCCAGCCGGTGGCCGCCCCAGGCCTCGATCGCGCAGGTCGAGGAGCCGGTGTTCACGGTCACCGTCATCTCGCGGGACGAGCACCTCGGCGGGATCCTGAAGCTGTTCGACGACAAGCGGGGCGTGCAGAAGAGCTTCGAGTACGCCGCTGCCAGCCGCGCCGTCCTTACGTACGAGGTGCCGCTCAACGAGATCGTGCTGGACTTCTACGACCGCTTGAAGACGGTGTCGCGGGGCTACGCCTCCATCGATTACCACTTCTCGGGCTACTGGGTCTCGCCGATGGTCCGGCTCGACATTCTCGTCGCCGGGGATCTGGTCGACGCGCTCTCGGTCATCGTGCATCGCGACCAGGCCCACGAGCGCGGCAAGGCGCTGATCCAGAAGTTCCGCAAGCTGATCCCGCGGCAGCAGTTCGAGGTCGCCCTGCAGGCTGCCATCGGGAACAAGATCATCGCGCGCGAGAACATCGCCGCGCTGCGCAAGAACGTGACCGCGAAGTGCTACGGCGGCGACATCACGCGCAAGCGCAAGCTGCTGGAGAAGCAGCGGGAGGGCAAGCGCCGGATGAAGCGCGTCGGGCGCGTCGAGATCCCCCAGGAGGCGTTCCTCGCCGTCCTGAGCGTCGGAGGCGAGTGAGCGCGCCGGGCGGGTCGGGCCGTCTTGCTAGATTCGAGAGAAGGCAGGGCACTTCGCCGCGCTTCCCCCAGGCGGGCCGGGACGGCGGGCAACGGGAGCCCGCGCCGATGCGGATGGGCCGTTGCAACTCGGGATCCTCTCTCGTCCGCCCGGCGCTCGCCGCGGCCTTGGGCCTGCTTGTCGCCGGCGTCTCCGCGCGCGGCGATGACGCGTTCCGCAAGGAGGCCGAGCCGCGATTCCAGTTCGGGGCGGAGCTAAGGGCCCGGGCGGAGACCCGCGAGGGAAGCGGGGAGAACCCGGAGCGGGAGGACCGTCTCGCCACATCCAGGTTGCGCCTCGATTTCGCGTATCGCCCGCGGGCGGGCCTGAGTGTCTTCCTGCAGGCCCAGGACTCGAGAGTGGGCTCGTTGGGAGCAGGCAGGATCCGCGCTGGCTTTCGCAACGGCCTGGACTTGCGCCAGGCGTACATCGCCGCGGGACGCGAGGACGGTCCCTGGACGATTCGAGCGGGCCGGCAGGAACTCAGCTTCATCGACGATCGCGTGCTGGGCCCGCGGGGATGGAGCAACGTCTCGCCGACATGGGACGGATCGACGCTCACGCTGCGGCGCGGCTCCGGCGAGTTGCATCTGCTGGGCTACACCCAGGCCGAAATCCGGGACGGCCTCGACCCGCCGTCTCTCTCCCGGTTCGTGTACGGCATGGTCGGCTCCGCGCCTGTCGTCGGCGAGAGCCTGCTCGTGGAGCCGGTCCTGCTGACGACGCGCCGGGAGGTCGCCCCTGTGTCACATCTCGGCGGCCTCGTCCGCACGGGGGGCCTGCGGGCCGCGGGGGCCCCCGCGGGTGTCTGGGAATACCAGGTCATCCTGATGTCGCAGGGCGGCGGGCGAGCGGACATGCCGCAGCGGGCCTGGGCGGGTGTCTGGGAACTCGGCAGGACCATCCCCGGGGCCCCGGCGAGCCCTCGCATCGGATTCGAATGGAGCTATGCCAGCGGGGACCGGGATCCGGGCGACGGGCGCAACGGCACGTTCGACGCGCTCTTCCCGTCGCGGCACCGCCACTTAGGCGAGCAGGATCTCGCGGGCTTCCGCAATCTGAAGTACCGCGAGACCGGGGTGGATCTGCATCCGCTGCGCAAGCTGCAGGTGAGCGTCAGCCTGATCGACTTCAGGCTCGCAAGCCTCCGGGACGGCCTGTACGAGACCGGCCAGGACCTGCGGGCGGCCGCGCCTCCGGGCGGTGCCTCGAACTCCGCGATCGGCTCCGAGCTGGACCCGACCATCCTCTACCGTCCGGTCCGCGAGGTGCAGCTCAGGTTGGGCGTGTCGCGTTTCTTCGCGGGGCCGTTCGTCATCGCCAGCGTGCCGGCGGGGCAGTCGCAGACGTTCCTGAACGCGATGCTGACGATCCGGCTGTAGGCCTCTCCCCGATTCTTCCGGGCGCGGGGCCCTCTCCTCGCGCGCGGCCCGGCTTGGTACACTGCCTGCGGTTTCGGCCGACCGGCCGGGAGGCACGCATGCGGGCCTGGCGCTTCTACGGCTTCGGCGACATGCGCCTTGACGAGGTGCCGGAGCCGCGGCCTCGCGACGGCCACGTGATCGCCGAGGTCCTGTGCGTTCAGCCCAGCGTCACGGAGGCCCAGCTCGCCTTCGGAGTGCCGACGCTGGCGTTCGCGGAGGTCAAGCGGAGGCTCGAGACGGAAGCGCCGCTGCGGCTGTTCGGCCACGAGTTCTGCGCTCGGATCCTTCAGTCACCGCCGTCCTCGTGCTTCCGGCCCGGCGACAGGGTGGCTGCGCGGGCGAAGCTGCCGTGCGGCCGCTGCGCGCTCTGCGGTTGCGGGCGGGAGGAAGCCTGCCGCGCCGGGCCGATCATCGGATTCCAGCTTCCGGGCTGCCTCGCGGAGAGGGCGCTCCTGCCGGAGACCGCGCTCGCTGCGGTCGACCCTCGGGTCAGCGACGGCGAGGCCGCCTGCCTGCAGTCTCTGAGCGACAGTCTGGCGGCTGTCGACACGGCGGGAATCCGCCTAGGCGAGTCCGTGGCCGTGTTCGGGCAGGGGAGCATGGGCCTCGAGTGCATGCAGGCGGCCCGCAACGCCGGGGCAGGGCGCATCGTGACGGTCGACATCCGCGAGGAAGCGTGCCGCCTCTCGCTGGAGCTGGGAGCGGACGCCGCGATCGACGCCCGGCGCGACGACCCGGTCGACGCGATTCGCGACCTGACCGGTGGAAACGGAGCGGATCTGGTCTTCGAATGCGCGGGCGGCAGCCCCAAGCAGGGGCTGGCCGGCAAGAGCGCGCTTGAGCAGGCTGTCCGGGCTGTCCGCTCGGGCGGCAAGCTGACGGTGGTGTCTTGGTTCGGCGGCCCGCTCGAGATTGACGTGGACGCCCTTCGCGAGCGCAGCCTGCGGGTGCTGTTCCCGGACATCAGCACGCTGGCGCACTTGGAGCACACCGTGCGCTTGGTGGCTTCGGGCCGCGTGGAACTCGCTCCGATGATCACGCACCGGCTGGCCGGCATCGAGTCGGTGCGCGAGGCCTTCGCGATCACCGCGAATAAGGCCAGGCACGGCGCGATCAACCCGGCGCAGGTGATCCTGCAGGAAGAGGTCGCCCTCGGCGAGGGCGTCCCGGCCGGCGCGTAGCGGCATGGCAATGGATATGCGCTCCCCCCCTGATGCGGTCGAGCGCCCTCGCGAGCGGCTCCTCGACTTGTCGACGGGGCTCCTATCCGACGCCCTCGGCAAGGCCGGCGCGATGGATCACGGAATCCAGCGCCGGTCTTCCGGCGGCCCGATGGCCGGACCGGCGTTCACCGTGCGCGTGCATACGGCGGACATCCTGATGGTTGGCAAGGCCGTTTCCGCCTGTCCCGAGCGTCACGTGCTGGTGGTCGACGGCCGCGGGGAGCGCAACACTGCCCTGTGGGGCGGCATCATCACGCACGCCGCCCGGCTGAAGGGGCTGGCCGGAGTCGTCGTCGACGGCGCGATTCGCGACAGCGAGGAGATTCGGAGACAGTCCTTCCCCGTGTTCGCACGATCGGTTGTGCCGAGCGCGGGAGGGGCGGAATACGCAGGCGAGCTGCAGGTGCCCGTGCAATGCGGCGGACTGCCGGTTTCTCCCGGCGACTGGGTAGTCGGCGACGCGGACGGCGTGGTCGCGGTGCCCGTCGCGCGCCTGGGGGACACCGTGCGCGCCGCCGAGCGGCTGCTCGAGGCCGAGACGCGGATCACGGAGGCCGTCCTGCGCGGGGCGGATCTCGCGGCCTTGCTGCGCTACGACGAGCTGCTCGCCGCGAAGCGCGCGGCCGGCTTCCTGCCGCAGCTGCGATTCCGGGGGAGCGATTGAGCCGGACGGGCCGCAAGGAGCGCCGTGCCGGGGCGCTGCCGCCCTGGGGCACGCGGGACCTGCCGGACGCGCCGCCGTTCTCCGCGCGCAACCTGTTCCGCGTGATCGGGCCGGGCGCCATCCTGCTCGCCTCCTCGATCGGGGGCGGGGAGTGGCTCGTCGGCCCGGCCATCGGCGTGCAGTACGGTCGCAACCTGCTCTGGATCGCGACGCTGGCCATCCTCCTGCAGCTGCTGTTCAATCTCGAGGCGATCCGCTACACGGTCTGCACGGGCGAACCGGTCGTCACGGGCTTCATGCGCCTGCGGCCCGGACCGCGGGTCTGGGGGCCGGTCTACGCAGTCCTATGCGCGGCCCAGATGGGCCTGCCCGCGGTGGCCGCCGGAAGCGCCGCGACGGTCTTCGCCACCTTCGCCGGCCGGATGCCGGGCGAGGGCGACGGCGGGGCGCTTGCCACCGCGACGTACGGCGTGCTCGCTCTCGCTCTCGCGCTGCTGCTATTCGGCGAGACGATCGAGCGCACCTTGGAACGAATCTCGTGGACGATGGTGGCGTTCATCTTCGGCTTCCTGGCGTTCGTCAACCTGTTCTTTGTGTCGGCTAGGGACTGGGGCCTGACGCTGGTCGGCTTCTTCTCGGGCGGCGCGCTGCCGGCTGGCGTTGACATCGCCTTGGTCGGAGCTCTCGCGGCCTCGTCGGGCTCCGGGGGCTTCGGCAATCTGGCGGTCTCGAACTGGTTTCGGGACAAGGGCTTCGGCATGGCCGCCTACACGGGGGCGATCTCCTCGGCCACCAGTTCCCGGTCGATCCGGGTCGCACCGACGGGAAGCGTGTTTCCCGGGAGCGCCCTGAACCTCGCTCGCTGGCGGCGCTGGTGGCAGTACGTCACCGCCGACCAGATCTGGCTCTGGGCGGGAGGCTGCTTCGTCGGCATGTTCCTGAACGTCAATCTCGCGACCAGCGTAATCCCGCCGGGCACGGACCTGTCGCAGCTCGGCGCCGGAGCCTACCAGGCCGATTACCTCGCCCGCAACCTGTGGCAGGGCTTCTGGTTCCTGGCTCTGCTGAACGGCTTCTGGGTCCTGTTCTCGACCCACTTGGGAAACACCGAGATTCTCGTGCGGATACTGACGGACATCGCCTGGGCCGGAAGCCCCGGGATCCGCGCCCTAGCCCGGAACCACGCCCGGTCGCTTTACTACGCCCTGTTCGTGACCTTCACAGCTTGGTCCGCCTTGGTGGCGCGCTGGGGCACGGCGATGGAGATGATGAAGTGGCTCGGGAACGTCGCGGGTTTCGTGCTGGCCGTCGCCAGCGTCCAGCTGCTGCTCGTGAACACCAGGCTGCTGCCTCCCGAGCTCAGGCCGCCCCTTTGGCGCCGGCTGGCGCTGGTCGCCTGCGCGACCGGCTACGGCGCCATGTTTGCCGTGGTGGCGTGGAGCACCCTGGCCTGACCGGGCGCCGTCCCGGCAACCCCTGCGATAGAGTTGGAGCGATGCGTCCCAACAAGACCAAGCGGATTCTGGAGCAGGGCGGGATCGCGGTCGGCATCGCTCATGCCCAGCTGCCTACTGCCGAAATTCCCAAGATGTTCGGCGCAGCGGATCTAGATTGGGTGTTTCTGGACTCGGAGCACAGCCCGTTCTCCACCGACACCCTGCACGACTTGGTGCGGGCGTACCGCATGACGGACATCACGGCGGTGGTGCGGGTCTGCGACTTCCAATACGATCTGGTGGCGCGGGCGCTCGACTCGGGAGCGGAAGGCATCATCTTCCCGCGCTGCGAGGATCCCGACCAGCTGGCGCATGCCGCGCGCGGCGCGAAATTCCCGCCGCTCGGGCACCGCGGGTTCGGACTGGGCCCGCCTCAGATCGGCTATCGCTCGGCCAGCTTCGACGACATTATCGAGCACTGCAACAGCGAGACGCTGCTGATCGCCCAGGTGGAGTCCCAGCGGGCCTTGGAGCGGTTGGACGAGCTGGCGTCGGTGCCGGGGCTGAACGCGCTGCTGGTCGGGCCGGCGGACCTGTCGATCTCTCTCGGCGTGGGCGGGCAGTGGCGCCACCCGAAGCTCGTCGGCGCCGTGGACCGCGTGATCGCCGCCTGCCGGGAGCGGGGGCTCTGGCCGGCCATGCAGGTCCGGGACGGCGGGCTGGCGGAATTCTATATCCGCCGCGGGATGCGCCTGGTCGGCTGCTCGACGGAAGCGGCGCTGCTGTGGGGGGCCGTGAGGTCTCTGACGGACCGGTTGCGCTCCAGCGCCGACGGGGAGTGAAACGCGGACCGACCGCGGCCGCGAAGGTGCCCTTCCGGGCGGAAGCGTCCGGCCGCCCGGGAGCCGTTGCTAGACTGGAAACATGAACGGGGCGGGCCGTCTCACGCGGACACCCGGCCCTACGCACGTGCGCTTGGTCGTCCTGTCCCTCTTCGCGTTAGGGCTGGGCATGGGCTTCCTCGGCGTTTTGCTCTTCCCGTTCGCCGCTCCGCTGCTGCGCGAGAGCGAGGCGGCGGGCATCGCCGCCGCCGGGGCCTGCCTGGCGGCCCTGCCCGGTCGGCGTCTCGCTAGGAGGACTCTGCCCGGACCGCTCGCGCGAGGCGGCCTTGCGACCCTCGGCGCGATCAGCGCCGCGGCGCTGATCGTGCTGCCCTTCCACGATGCCGCCGCCCTCGAGTACGCCTTGCCCTTCGTGGTCGGGATGGCTACCGCGGGTTGCTGGCGGCTGCTGATGGGACTCCTGCGGGGCATGCGCAGGCCGGGGCGCGACCTGTCCCTGCTGGCGCTCGGCGGGGTGAGCGCCGCCGCCGGCGGACTGTCGGCGAGCCTGCTCGCATGGGTCCTTGCGTCCGCACGCTCCGCGAGCCTGCTCGGGCCGCTGGCGGCGGCTGTACCGGCACTTCTAGCCGTTCTGGCAATCCACTCCGGCCGGGCGCGCCTCGAGCCGGCAGCGCTGCCGGCCCGAAGGCCCGAACCGTCTGCCGGGACGGGGCCCCGGGGAGCGCTGTTCGCGGCGAGCCTGCTCTGCCAGGCGGCGGCCTGCGGGATCGCCGCGTGCTGGCTGCCGGTCCTCCTCGCACGCGGGTACGGCCTGTCGCTTCCGGAAGGGGCCCTCGTCCTGGCGGCGGCTTGGCTCGCGCTCGTCCTAGGGCTGGTGGTATCGCGACGCTTGCCGCGGGCCACGGACGGGGTTCTCGCGCTCGGCTGCCTCGCGGGGATCGCCTGCGTCGGCGCCGTCGCGTTGTTCTTTGGCCAGCGGCCTGTCGCGGCTTGGCTGGGCGCTCCCCTGCTCGGCTTCGGGACGGGGGCGCTGCTCGCTCTCACGCTGGCCCTGGTCCAGTGGCCGGCGACGCTCGTTCGCTGCCGCTGGACAGCGCGGGCCGTCAATGCGTTCGTCGCGGCCGCCCTGCTCGCGGGATGGTCGGCCGGCCTGCTCGCCGCCGCCGACGGAGGATACCCGCTCCTAGCGGTGCTGGTCTGCCTGATGGCCGCGCTCGCGTCCTTGATGGCGCTGGTTGGCGAATACCGGTTCAGCGGGGATCCGGCCCCGACCTGACGCGGTCTCCGAGCGTCGCATGCCGCGCCCGAGAATCGACCCGAAGTACATCGCCATCCTCGCGGCGGCGAGCTTCCTGATCCTTGTGGCCGGAGCCCTGATCCGGCCCGGGGACGAGCAGGGCGAATCGTCCCCAGCCAGGGTCGCCGGCGACCTGCTGCAGCTCGAGCGCCTGGCGCAGCGCAGGGATGTCGAGCGCGTCGCGGACTACTTCGCCGAAATCGCGTCGCAGGTCGAGGAGAGCGTAGTTCTGCTCGGTGGCACCGGCCAGAGCGGCGTGGTCTGGCAGGCCGGCGAGGTGGTGACGTCTTCGCGGCTGGGACCGTTCCCCGCAGCGGACAGGACGGCTCTCGGCAGCCGCGAGGTCGCGCTCAAGACCGTGCGGGCCGCTCCGAACCTTCCCTACGTGCTCCTTGAAGCGCCGCTCGACGCGGCCGTCAGCGACCGCAGGCCCGTCCGCCTGTACGCGCGCGGAGCGTGGCTGCTGGCGGCATGGAGATCCCGCTCCGGCGGGCTGCGGTACGTACCGGGCAATCTCTTCGGCGTGGCGGACGCGCGCTGCGGCGACCTCGAGCTCACGGAGGTGCAGACCAACTTCGACTTCGGCGCGATGCAGCCGGGATCCGGCATCTTCTCGCTGGACGGGGGCTTGGTGGCGATCGTTCTCGATTGCGCGGGAACTCCGCTGGCGGCCGAAGCGGGAGCGCTCGAGACGAAGGCCCGGTCCGAGCCCACGTTCCAAGACCGTCTGGCCAGGCGCTACGGCCTGCGCGCCGAGGAGGCCACCGAGGCGCAGCTGCGGTTCTTCGGGCGGGGTTCCGGCGTGCTGGTGAGCGAGACGTGGTGGGGCTACCGGGCACTCGAGGCCGGCTTGGTTCCGGGCGACTTGATCCTCGCCCTCGACGGCGTCCCGGTCGAGTCGCTGTCCGACTTGCAGGGCCTGCTCCTGCCGGTGTCCCGCGAAGTGCGCGAGCTGATGGTCTGGCGGGCGGGGCGGCGGCAGACGGTGCGCATGCTGGCCCGTCCCATGGCCGGGGCGGACGCCGTGTCGCGCGGCTTCGTGGCCGGCGCGGAGGGCCTCGCGGTCGATGCCGCGGTCCGCGGCAGCCTGGCCGAGCGGGTGGGCGCGCGCCCGGGTGACCGGCTGCTGAGCGTCAACCTGCAGCGCCCGCGGTCGCGCGCCGCCCTCGAGGCCGCCCTCGCCGCCGCCGGTCCGGTATTCGTTGTCATGGAGCGCCGCGGGCGGGCCTGGGGCACCTTGGTGGAGCCCGATGAATGAACTCTCCTCGCTGGGGCTGATCCTGCTGCTCGCCCTGCTGTCGGGGCACTTGGTGCGCGTGCTCCGGATTCCCGAGGTGACGGGCTACATCCTTGCCGGCATGGCGCTGGGGCCGTCCGTGCTCGGGTGGCTGAGCCACGAGAACATTCACGCGCTGGAGGCGCTCAGCGAGGTCGCGCTCGGCCTGATCCTGTTCTCGATCGGAGCGGTCTTCGAGGCGAGCCTCGTGCGGCGCATCGGGCGCAAGATCGTGCGGCTGACCTTGGTCGAGTCCATATTCGCCGCCGGCTCGGTGCTCGCCGTCATGCTGGTCCTGGGGCTGGAATGGCAGGTCTCCCTGCTTCTCGCGGCCGTGTCGATCGCCACGGCGCCGGCGTCCACCCTGATGGTGCTGCGGGAGTGCAACGCCCGCGGGCCCCTCAGCGACGCGCTGCTGGGCATCATCGCGGTAAACAACATCGTGTGCCTGATCGCCTACCTGACGTGCGCCGCCGTAGTCGACCTGGTGGCCGGCTGGGGGCAGCAGAGCCTCGGGGAGACCGTCTTCCGGACGGGCTTCCCGCTGGTGTGGCAGCTGGCCGGCTCGGTGGCGCTGGGCCTGCTGACCGGGCTGATGCTGGCGGGCTGGGCCCGCCACGTGAGCGAAACCGGGGAAATGCTAATCCTGCTGGCCGGCTCGATCCTGCTCTGCGTGGGCGTGGCGCGGCTGCTGGACCTGTCGCCGCTGATCGCCAGCCTGGCGGTCGGCGCCACGATGGTAAACCTCTCGCGGCGCAGCCGACGGCTCTTCCGGACGCTCGCGGGGACCGACCCGCCCTTCTACGCCATTTTCTTCGTGCTGGCCGGCGCCGAACTGGACGTCGGCCGGGTCGCGATGATCGGAGCGATCGGGATCGGCTACGTGCTCGCGCGCGGGGGCGGCAAGTTCGTCGGGGCGTGGCTCGGCAGCCGGCGCCTGCGCATGGAGGCGCAGGTGCAGCACTTCCTGGGATTCGGGCTGCTCACGCAAGCCGGCTTGGCTGTCGGGCTCGTCATGACGATCAGCCGCCAGTTTCCCGGCTACTACAGCGAGATCTCGACGATTGTCCTGTCCGCGGTCGTGGTGTACGAGATGGTGGGGCCGATCTGCACGAGATTCGCGATCGTGCAGAGCGGCGAGGCGCGGCTCGGCCGCGAGGCGACGCAGTCGATATGGGCCTGAACCGAGCCCGCCCTAGGCTCGATCCGTCTTCGGATGTCTTGGCGCGGTCCGCGAGGCCCGGGCAGTAGGGGCATCGCCCCGCTTCTCGCGCGCTGGCCCCGAGATTCGGGCGGTTTTCGTCCGCGATGGACCCGTCGGCGGCGCCAAGTTCCGCGAACCCGCCGTAAGCGGGAAGAATTTCTCGCTCCTGCGGGTCCTCACGGTTGTTGTAATCTCTTATGGCTCTTGGTAAACTTTTTTTGGTAAACTGCGCTACAACATTTAGGCGCATCCTTGGCCTGCGTCACAAGGCAGTGTGCATGTGCCGTGCGGCGTGCTGACGAGACGTTCCGCTTGGTGCTTGGGTGGGAGCTTTCGAATCCCGAGAGTTGAAAGGGGCATCGCGTGAGTCTTGAAGATCGTGTGAGTCTTGAAGCAGCTGTAGCGCCACCGTTGCCGAGTGTCGCTAGGCTGAGGAACCGGGCCATTCCGTCAGCCGTTGGTCCGAGTCTCGATTCGGTGCCGGGCCTTTCCTTTGAACGGTACTTCACCCGCGACCTCCCCGAGGGAGTCACGCCCTACTCCTCCCTCGAGTGGGAGAGGCGAACGGCGGTCATCACCGACGCCCAAGGCAACACCGTCTTTGAGCAGAACGACGTCGAGGTGCCGCGCAGCTGGTCCCAGACGGCGACCAATATCGTCGCGAGCAAGTACTTCCACGGCACCGTCGGCAGCGCCGACCGCGAGAGCAGCCTCGGACAGCTGGTCCGCAGAGTCGTCGACACGATCGCCGACTGGGGCCTGGCCGGGGGCTATCTCCGAGCCTCGGGCGACGCCGAGAGCTTCCGCAGCGACCTGGCGCACCTGATGCTCACGCAGAAGGCCAGCTTCAACTCCCCAGTCTGGTTCAACGTCGGCGTGCTCAAGGAGTCGCGCGGCTACGGCTGGGCGTGGGACGAGGCCGCGAGCAGGGTGACGGCGCTTAACCCGGACGAGCACCGGCCCCAGTGCTCCGCCTGCTTCATCAACTCGGTCGAGGACTCCCTCGAGTCGATCCTCGACTTGGTGAAGACCGAGGGCATGCTCTTCAAATGGGGCTCTGGCACCGGCACGAACCTCTCGAAGATCCGCGAAAGCGACGCCGGGCTCGCGGGCGGCGGCCGCGCCTCCGGGCCGGTGTCCTTCATGAAGGGCTTCGACGCGTTCGCGGGCGTGATCAAGTCCGGCGGCAAGACGCGGCGCGCGGCCAAGATGGTGATTCTCGACATCAGCCATCCGGACGTGAGGGATTTCATCTGGTGCAAGGCGCGCGAGGAGAAGAAGGCCCGCGTCTTGGTCGACAACGGATACGACGGCGCCATCGACGGCGAAGCGTACTCGTCGATCGCCTTCCAGAACGCCAACAACTCGGTGCGCGTGACCGACGGGTTCATGCGCGCGGCCGCGCAGGGCGAGCACTGGTGGACGCGCTCGGTGCTCAGCGGGCAGCCGAAGGAGAGGCATCGGGCGAAGGACCTGCTGGGGGAGATCGCCGAAGCCGCTCATCGGTGCGGCGATCCCGGGATGCAGTTCGACACGACCATCAACGCCTGGAACCCTGTCAGGGCCACGGCGCGCATCGACGCCTCGAATCCGTGCTCGGAATACATGTTCCTGAACGACTCGGCCTGCAACCTGGCTTCGCTGAACCTGAAGCAGTTCCAGCTGCGCGACGGGCAGTTCGACGTAGCCTCGTTCCGGCGGGCGGTGGCCACGATCATCCTGGCCCAGGAGATATTGGTGGACAACGCCGCCTACCCGACCGCCAGCATCGCGGAGAACTCGCACGACTACCGTCCGCTCGGTCTCGGCTTCGCCAACCTCGGCGCTCTGCTGATGTCGATGGGCGTGCCGTACGACTCCGACCGGGGGCGCAGCATCGCGGGTGCGATCACTGCGGTCATGTGCGGCCAGGCGTACCTGACGAGCGCGCGGATCGCCGAAGCCAAGGGCGCGTTCGCCGGTTTCGAGCGCAACCGGGAGCCGTTCCTAGAGGTGATTCGAAAGCACCGCGCCGCGGCCCGCGGCCTCCGCCGCGAGGGCGTGCAGGCTGACTTGCGCGAGTGCGCGGAGGTCGTCTGGGACGAGGCGTACCGGCTCGGCGGCGAGGTGGGCTACCGCAACGGCCAGGTGACGGTTATCGCCCCGACCGGCACCATCGGCTTCATGATGGACTGCGACACCACGGGCGTGGAGCCCGAACTGGCGCTCGTCAAGTACAAGAAGCTGGTCGGGGGGGGCGTCATCAAGATCGTCAACAACACCGTGTCCGAGGCGCTGGAGCGGATGGGCTACAGCGCCGACCTAGCCAATCAGATCATCGGCCACATCGATTCGACCGAGACGATCGAGGGTGCGCCCGCGCTCAAGCAGCAGGACCTGCCGGTCTTCGACTGCAGCTTCAAAGTGCAGAACGGCGAGCGGGTCATCCACTACAGCGGGCACTTGAAGATGATGGCGGCGGTCCAGCCGTTCATCTCGGGCGCGATCTCGAAGACGATCAACATGCCCGAGGACTCGACCGTCGAGCACATCGCGGCTGCGTACATGGATGCCTGGCGCTTGGGCCTCAAGGCAGTGGCCATCTACCGCGACGGCTCCAAGGCGGTCCAGCCGCTCAATGTCGGCAGCCAGTCAGGCGACGGCAAGGCTCCGGGAGCCTCCGCCACGGAGAGGCCCTTGCGTCGGCGGCTGCCCGACGAGCGCCAGTCGCTTACGCACAAGTTCTCGGTCGGCGGGCACGAAGGCTACATCACGGCCGGCCTCTACGAAGACAACAAGACGCCGGGCGAGATCTTCATTCGGATGTCGAAAGAAGGGTCCACCATCAGCGGCCTGATGGACAACTTCGCCACCGCGGTTTCGCTCTCCCTGCAGTACGGCGTGCCGCTGAAGACGCTGGTCGAAAAGTTCCAGCACGTCCGGTTCGAGCCCAGCGGCTGGACCAACAACAAGGACATCCACTACGCGAAGTCGATCACCGACTACATCTTCCGCTGGATGGGATCGAAGTTCATATCGCCGGATTACGCGACGAGCGAGGTGGGGGTGACGGCCAAGCTGGCCGTCACGGTTCCCGACCCGCAGCAGACGCTTCCGTTTCAAGTGACGCCGGTCGACGGGCCGCTGTGCGCCGAGTGCGGGTCGATCATGACGGTGAACGGCAACTGCTACCGCTGCCCGAACTGCGGCTCGACCTCGGGCTGCAGCTGATCTCCGCCTCCGGGCGGGATAGGAGAAGGTGCCGGCTCGCGCCCCCGAACGCGGGTCGGCAATGCGTTCGCTTCGTCGCGCGCTCGCGTCGGCAGGACCGGCGACGCGACCGGCAGGTGCCCGTTTCCGAGCGGGCGCGAGGGTCGGCCGTCGAGTCGCTACGTCGGCATGGCCGACGAAGGCTCGGGGCTCGGCAGGACGGGGCAGGCGACCTTCGCCGCGACCGGGCCAAGGGATTCATCGGGCGGTCGCGGGTCCCCGGAGCGCGCGGCAGGTATCCGCCTCGGAGCGAATCGTCGCGTGCTCGATCCGGTCTCCAGCCGAACCTAGCCCTGCTCCTTTTCGTGCGACGGGGCCTTGGCGACGATCTGGGGGCCCGTCGCGCTATGTGAGCTGGGATCGTCGAACCTCTCCACGGCGAGCGGAAGATTCAAGTCATCGTCGAGGAACGGATCGAAATCGTCCGTAAATTCCTCGAGCGAGGCCTCCAACTCCTCGATCGTGCTCTGGATGCGGAGGAACGTTCGGTAGGGCAGGAGCACCGCCAGGGGCGTGTCGCCCTCGCGGACCACCCACGTCGTCCTAAGGCGCTTCAGCTTGGCTGGGTTGACCTCGTTCAGGCGCTCCACGCCGACATGGTCCACGCGTGGATCGATGTAGGGTACGTCTCGTTTCGACGGGCGTGACATGGATGCTCCAACTTGTTTCCCTTCAGTCTCTCGGTGCCGGGCGACGCGATACAGCTTACGATAACCGACACCGGCACGTCCGGCGCCGCCCGTTCCAAGGCGCCGGGTCGCAGCGGATCCGAGCGCACTCGGGAGACCGCCGTCGGGTCTCCGCGCGTGGCTACCGGCCTCCCTCCCCGGCTTGCCCGGCCGCCGCGCGCTCCTCGGCGCGCGCGCCTCCCAGAATAAGTTCCACCGCCATGTTGCCCTCGTGGCAGGCGTACTCGTAGAGCACGTACTCTGGGTCGCGCGCAAGAGGCATCGCGATCTTCCAAGGCCTCGTATAGATTTCCGGGTCCTCGATGGTGACTTCGTAGTGGATCGTGTCCTCGCTCGTGCGCGTGAATCGCTCCACCACCCGCAGGTCCTCGGTCTGCGGTATGCCCTTGATCCGGCGGGACGCCGAGTTCGAAGCGATCCAGCCCCTGTCGGTGAAGTTCGTCACTTCCACGACGAGCGTGTCGCCGTCCCAGCGGCCTCGCGAGTCGCCCATCCACAGCCGAATCCGGTCGTCGACGTGCGGGCTGCCGCCCAGCGGGATGACCCTCGCGTCGTGGATCATCTCGTACAGGATCACCACGTATTCGGGGGTCTGCAGGATTCGGTAGGCGTTGTTGTATCCGGCCGGGAAGATCGACCCCGGCACGCCGCGCGAAATACAGCGGTCCCAGACGCTCATATGCACGTAGGATTCGCCTTGCCGAGCGCGGTTGTAGTCTCTCTTGGCCTCGGCCGAGGGTCTCGTGGGCACTCTTCCGTCCGGCGGATCCACCACCAGCGAAGTCTGCCGGCTCGGGAGGTACTGCGTGCCCGAATCGAGCCAGAACTGGTTGTATCCGCCGACGCTGCCCGGCGGAGACGTGCCGTCGGACGCTGCTCGGCGCCTCGCCACGCCTTCCTCGATCCGCGCGGCTTCCTCGGGCGAGAGGACCTCCTTCTTCGCCTGGTCGACGGGACGCTCGAACGGCGTGATCGTCTCGTTCGTCCAGACCCCCCGCAGGTCGGGGTCGCCCCAAGGCGTGCGCGACGGCGTCCAGTCGCCCTCCGCGGGTGCCGCGACGGGCGCCATGCATGCCGCGAGCGCGATCGGCGCCAGGAATCGATGTGGCATTCTTCTCGCTCCTTCCTTGGGCCTGCGTCCTATTCGAGAGCGAACGCCACAAAATGGTCGCCCGAGGTCGTCCTGCCCTTGCCCGCGCCGCCGGCGGCAATCACCACGTACTGCCTGCCGTCGACCGCGTAGGTGCTGGGCGTCGCGTAGCCGCCGGCCGGCAGCTTGGTTTCCCAGAGCAGAGCCCCGGTCCTGGTGTCGAATGCCCGGAACTTCTCGTCGCGCGTCGCTCCGATGAACAGCAGCCCGCCCTTCGTGACGATCGAACCGCCGACAGTGAAGGTGCCAGTCTGCGGCACGCCCCGTGCCTTCAGGCTCTCGTGCTCCCCGAGGGGCTTCCGCCAGCGGTACTTGGCGGTCGCTAGGTCGAGGCACAGCAGCTCCCCCCACGGCGGCTTGCCGGCCGGGTATCCGTCTTGGTCGTTGAAGTACGGGTAGCCCGCGATGCGGTAGGGGTAGGGCTCCGCTTCCGAGGCGTCCAGCAAGGTGAAGTATTTCGGCGTGTTATTCGCGTTGATGAAGAGGCAGCCCGCTTCCGGGTCGAAGCTGGTCCCGCCCCAGAGGCCGCCGCCGAGCGTGCCGGGCGAGTACACGGTGCCCCGCTTGCTCGGAGGGGTGTAAAGGCTCCCGCTGCGCATGTCCTTCAGCCGTCGCAGCACGTGCTCCCTGGACTCCTCGGAGATATCGGTGACATCCGCCTCGGTGAATCCTTGGCGCGAGAAGGCCTCGGGAGCCGTCGGAAACGGCTGGGTGGGCCAGATCACCTCTCCCTCCACGTCCGATGCCGGCACGGGCCGCTCCTCGATCTCGTAGATCGGCTCGCCCGTGGCCCGGTCGAAGAGGAACACGAATCCCGTCTTGGAGATCTGGGCCACTGCGTCCGTCCACTGGCCGCCCTTCTTGGCTCGCACCAGCGACGGCATGGACGGCAGGTCGTAGTCCCAGAGGTCGTGGTGCGTGGTCTGGAAGTGCCACTTCCGCTCGCCCGTCCGCGCGTCCAGCGCGATCACGCTGTTGCCGAAGAGGTTCTTGCCGGGGCGGTCGGCGCCGTAGAAGTCGAAGGTGGGCGAGCCGGTCGAGGCGAAGGCCATGCCGCGTTCCTCGTCCACGCTCATGCCCGCCCAGTTGTTGCAGCCGCCGCTGGTCTTCCAGCTGTCCTTGCCCCAGGTCTCGTAGCCGAACTCGCCCGGATGAGGGATGGTGTGGAAGATCCAGCGCCGCTTGCCCGTTCTGGCGTCGAACCCCCGGAAATGGCCCGGCGAGGCGGGGCCCGGCCCCTCCCCGGCCGCGCTGCCGAGGATCAGCAGATCCTCGAAGACCGCCGGCGGCGTGGGATGCGTGAGGGTCGCGCCGCCCACGTCTCGGTCGAGACCCGCTCTCATGTCGAGCACGCCGCCGTCGGCGAATTCGCGCACGAGCTCGCCTGAGTCGGCGTCGAGGCAGTGCATCCTCGATTCGGCGCTGACGAAAAGCCGACGGCGCTGCCCGTCGGACCAGTACGTCACGCCCCGGTTGACGCCCTTCGACCGCCGCATGACCCTTCCCGCGAACGGATCGAAATTCCAGATGGCCTTCCCCGTGGCAGCGTTCAGGCACCTCACCTGCAACTGGGCGGTCGTGATGTACATGCGTCCGTCGACCACGAGGGGCGTGCATTCGATGGTCGTGGCCGGTCGCTTCAGGCTGTCGCCCGTCGCGTGGGTCCAAGCGACGCGCAGCTCGCCGACGTTGGAGACGTCGATCTGGTCCAGCGAGGAGTAGCGCGTCCCCTCGGGCGTGCCGGCGTAGAAGCGCCAGTCGCTGCCGGCGCCGCGCGCCCCGGCAGCCCTGCGGGAGGCCAGCACGGCGGCCGTGCCCGCCAAGGCGGCGCGCGTAAGGAACGAGCGACGGCATTCGACAGGCGGCACGCTACAGATTATAGGTGCATGGCGCGGCGCGGGCCGCGCGCCCGGGAGCGGTTCAGCGCGGCGCGTCGTAGGGGGCGCCGGTGCCCGACGAGCCCGCGAAGAGCCTCGTGCCGTCCGGCAGCGTGACGTCGCGGCCGTTGGCCTTGTTGCTCCCGTCGATCGCCCGGTAGCCCTCGACCAGCACCTCGATGCCCGGCTTGACGGAGTCCTTGCGCCAGCCCCGTCGCACCAGCGCGCCCGGAGGCCCGGCCTCGATCATCCAATTCTCCGTCGTGCCGTCCTCGGCCCTGACTTCGACATGCATCCAAGCGTGGGGGTTGATCCATTCCATCTTGGTGATCTTGCCGCGCAGCCGCACCGGCTTGGCGGCGTCGAACTCCGAGGAGAAGGCGTGGTGCGCCGCGAGCGGCGGCGGGACCGCGGACAGGGCCAGACCGATTGCGATGTAGGCGATCACCGCTGGCTTCGCCATGAGACCCCCTCGCTTACCGGGCGGCTGCGGCCGCCTCCCTGTCCTTGGCGCGTGCGCCGCTCAGGATGTTGAACATGCCGTAGTTCCCCTCGTGGCAGGCGTACTCGACCAGCTCGTACTGATCATCGTCGAGATCGAAGGCGAACAGGGCCGTCCAGGACTGCTCCCAGACCGTCGGGTCGTCGACGGTGAACCGGTACAGGAGCTTGGCCGGCCCGGTCCGCGTGAAGCGCTCCGTGAGCCGCGTCGCCGACGACGCGCCTCGGAACGAGGCCTTGCCGTTGAAGCCCCGCGTCTCGACGACCAGTGTTTCACCTTCCCATCGGCCCTGCGAGTCGCCCAGCCACGAGGTCAGACCGGGGCCGAGCGGCGCGCGAGGTTTCGTCGGGATGGCCCTGGTCTCGTGGATCATCTCCCTCTGGATCGCCACGTAACCCGGCCCTTGGACGATCTGCAGCCCGTTGTTGTAGATTCCGGGCATCATCATGCCGGGCAGCCCGCGGGTGATGCACCGGACGTAGGGGGTGAGATCTTCGGGGCCGCCCGGAGGCTCCGTAGACCTGCGCCGCTGGGCCCGTCGCAGCTCTTCCGCCCGTCGCTGGCCCTCGGGCGTAAGAGCGGGGAGCCGCCCGTCCGGCGGGTCCACGATCATCGCGACCTGCGTGGAGGGCGTCATCTTGTCGTAGCCGAGCGTCGTGTCGCGCCATTCGCGCTCGTATCCCCAGATGCTGCCCAGAGTGCCGCGCTCGCGCCGGGCCGCGGCCTGCTCCGCCGACAGGGCGTCCACGCCGTCCAAGCCGGAAGGCCGCTCTAGCGGAATCCCGTGGGCGGCGTTTCCGGTCCATACGCCTTGGAGGTCGGGCTCTCCCCAAGGAGTCCGGGGTGCGACGTAGGGCTCGTGCTCTTGGCTCGCTGCCGCGGACCCGTGCTCGGAGCGAATGCCGGCGAAGCCGGGCTCGACGGCCGCCACCGTCACCCTGTCCGGCCCGGCCAGGAGAGCGAGCTTGGCACTTGAGCGACCGTTCGGCGGCACGGCCGGCTCGCTGGCGAACTCCACGCCGTCGCGACGCATGCGCGTCGCGGCCCTGTCTAGTCCGGGGACGCTGAAGGCTATCCGGGCGATGGCCCGGCCTTCCGTCGGTGCCGGCGCCCCGTCCCGGTGAGAGCTTGCGAGCAGCCACACCTGCCCGAACAGCAGGGCGTCCTCGCGTTGCCTGAGCTTGGCCGGCTTGCCGCCGAAGCCGTTGCGATACCAAGCCAGCGTAGCGGCCGGGTCTGACGCGCTCAGGTGAACGTGGTGGAAGCCGAGGCGGTCCGGATCTTGCAGCAGCTCGATGCGCGTGCCCCACGGGTCGAACACGAACCCGTGCCGGAACAGCCCGGGCAGGTCGCGGAGGGTCGAGCCGTCCTCGAAGCGCTGCAAGCGGACGCCCGACCCGCGGACGCCGACCGCTTCCAACTCGGCCATCTTGCTGTTGACGTCCGCATACGAGAAGGCCACGTGGTTCACCCCCGTGCCCTGGGTGCTGCCCATTGTCGGCCGGGCCGCGAATATGAGCTCGACCCCGCCGCAGCCGACCGAGTCGCTCCTGCCATCCAAGGGATCGCAGTCCATGTGCCTGGCATACCAGCGCACGGCCTCGGTCGGGCTGGCGGCGATGATCTCGAGGTGATGAATCTCGGCTGCGATGCAGATGCCGGAGCCGAGCGCTGCCGCCCAGAGGGAAGAGATCATTGCGATCTGTCGGCACCGTCTCATGCCCGTTGCTCCTGCCGCTGTCCGGTCATCGCTGCTGCTTCCTGCGCAGGTGCCCGTACATGAGTTCCTCGGCGAACTCGACGCACTTGAATTCCAGCACCCTCGCGCCCTCGTCGAGCCGCCGGTAGAGCGGGAACCGGATCTTCCACGGCCGCGAGAACACCGTCGGATCCCTGATCGTCGCTTCGTACCGTATCGCGTTCGGGCCCTGCGGGGTGTACCGCTCCTCGACTCGCAGCGCGGAGCTAGCGAAGTTGCCGGCCCGGTCGAACCACGCCTCCCCGTTGAAGCCTTGGGCGTCGACCACCAGCGTGTCGCCCCCCCAGCGCCCGTGGGAGCGGCCCATCCAGCTGTCGAGCGGGGGCGGTTCGGGGCTCTCCTTGTTCATGTGAACGGTGCGGTTCGCCTCGGCGAAACCGTAGACCAGCATGATCTTCCGGTCCCCCTGAATGATCCGGAACGGATAGGGAAGGTAGGTCGCCCGCGGCACGCCCGGGAGGAAGCACTTCGCCTCGGGATCCTCCGTCCGGCGGCTGGCGAAGTTCCTGGCCCGCTGCTCCCGGGCCTCCGCGAGGTACGGGATTTCCCCGCCGACCACCACGCCCTGGCCCGGCGGGATCGCGCCGATGGCCCCGAGTTCTGGATGGCCCGGTCCGGCGGGATGATCCTCGAGGTTCCAGTGAGCCGTGCCGATCGCCTGCCAGACTCCGTTCAGGTCAGGCCGACCGTCCCATAGCCGCGGAATGGAATCTTCCTGGCCGAACGCCGCCCCGGGACCAGCCAGGGTTACCGCGAGCGTCAGAGCGGCCGCCCCAACGCTGGCCGAGTATATCGAGAGCTTCGCCCGGATAGCGATCCCGGCTACCATCACGGTCCGATTCTACATGCTTCCAGCTCGGCCGGGGCCTCGCCCAAACTCAGCCCACGACCAGCTTGGCTAGTTCCTTCTCGTCGAACTCGAAACCGAGGCCGGGGCCGTCCGGCACCTCGACCCGGCCCGGCTTGTACGGTAGCGGCACCTTGAGGATCGCGTTGCCGAAGGCCCTGAGGTGCGACTCGCCTCCTTCGAGAATCACGGCGTTGGGCGTGGCGGCGCAGAGGTGGATGGCCGACGCCCGGTACGGTGCGGATCCCATGGACGAATGGGGGGCCAGCAGGATGTTGTAGGCGTCCGCCATGATCGCGATCCGCTTCGTCTCCGTGATGCCCACTCGCGAGGTGTCCGGGTTGATGATGTCGCAGGCCCGCTTCTCGAACAGGTCCCGGAACTGGAAGCGATTAGAGTACTGCTCGCCGGCGCAGATCGGCACGTCGAGCCGGTCGGCCAGGACGGCGTAGCCGCCATAGTCCTCGGGCATAAGCACGTCCTCCCACCAGCCGAGGTTCTCGATTCCGTCCAGCTTTCGGCCGACGCGGGTTGCTTCGGCGAGCGTGTAGCCCGCCAGCGAGTCCACGAGGATCTGCCCCTTGCCCGCCAGCTCTTCGGCCGCGGCGAAGACTCGGTTGACGTCCCTCGCCTGCACGCCCCGGCCCTTTGCCAGGCTCATCTTCTGGTTCGGGAAGCCCCGTTCCAGCAGGGCGGCGGCGTTCTCGCGGACTTCCTCGGGCGTGCCACCCCCCACGCCTTGGTAGGTCGGGATGCTGTCGCGGAACTTTCCGCCCAGCAGCTGGTACACCGGCATGCCTGCTGCGCGGCCGACAATGTCCCAGAGCGCGATATCGACGCCGGCCATGGCGCGGGTGAAGTACCCGGTGCCGTATCCCCGAAGGCGCTGAGTCGAGTACATCTTCTCCCAGATCGCCTCGATCTGGCGGGCGTCCCGGCCGAGAAGGATCGGACGGAACAGGTCGGTCAGGACGGTCTTGACGACGCGAGGCGTCATCACAGCGTGCGATTCGCCCCATCCGACTACGCCTTGGTCGGTCGAAAGCCTGACCAGGAGCGTCTGGCGGAATCCTCCCTGACGCACCGTCTCAGCGCGCTCGAGCCGGTCCCACAGGCCGACGCCTCCGGTCGTCGCGCCGACGGGCGTCATCGACACGAAGTGGTTCTCGGGCTTGTGTTCGGGTGGGTCGCGAAGAACGAGCGCCTCGACGTCCGTGATGCGCAGCGGCACGCCGATCTTCGCCGCCGCCGCTCGCAAGGGCTCGAGACGGAACCCGGCGGCGAGGCCGGCCCCAGTCGCGGCATACAGGAAGGAGCGTCGCGTGTGCATTGTGCTTGGCGCGGGTTGGGAGCGACCGCGAAGCCGTCTCAGACCGCCGTGCCAGCCGATGCCACTAAGCGCCTCCGCAAGAATACGTGCCCGGAGGCGGTCGGGGCAAGGCTGCCCGCCGGATGCCCGCGAAGAGTCGAAACGCCTGCCCGAACCGGAAATCGGTCGGACCAGCTGGGCCAGTGTTGATTCCTTCTCGTTCGCGGGTCTACGCCAAGTGAGTTGTGTGTAGGGTGAGTGGGCGCTAGCCCGCATTATTCATGAATGCGGCGCAGGCTCAGGGGGTCCAGTTTCTGGGCCCTCGATGGCCGCCAAATCTGCTTCCGAATCGCCTGCGGGCGGGGAATGCGGGGCTTGCGGGGCGTCTCGCGAGCGGCGGGCGAGCCGCGGACACCTCCTCGGCAGCACCCGCCCGGAGGGCAGGCACGGTTTCCCCCGGCGACGCCCGGCGCCTGCCGACACTCTCCGGATTGACCCGGCCCGGCGTCATCTCGGCACGGCCCCCAAGCCCCGCGCCACCACCACCCAGGCGTCCCGGAACGGTGCCATCCGCGGCACGTGCAGCACGATCCGCTTCGCCGTGGCCGCGACCCGCGCGCCCAGCTTCAGCAGGCCGAGGCGCAACCCGTCCACCCGGCGCTTCCGCAGCGGCGTGTCCCGTGCCTGCCAGCGCAGTTCCTGCATGATCACGTAGGCCGCCGCCGCGAGCAGCACGCGGAACTGGTTCGCCGCGAAGCTCGAGCAGCTGGCGCGGTCCATCCGCATCCCGTGCTCGAGCTCCTTGACGCGGTTCTCCACGTCCCCCCGCAGGCAGTGGATCCGCTCGTAGAGGAGCTGCGGGCTGCCGCCCGCGTTGGTCACCACGTAGCGCGGGTTCCACTGCGGGGCGCGCCCCGGAAACTCCCTCACGTCCGCCTTGACGATCACGCGCCGCGCCCGCGACCAGCGGCCCGCCCGGTAGACGAACTGCCCGTGCAGCGGGCCGCTGCCCGCGGCCGCCGCTTCCCCGCCGGGGTCCGTGCCCGGGGTGCCGCCGAGCGCGCGCCGGGCCTCGACGGCCGCCCGCAACGGGGCCGCGCGCCGCTCCGGCACCGCGTTCCTCTGCATGCACACCACGTACTCCAGGCCCTCGCGCTCGCAATAGGCCAGCAGCTCGTCCCCTTGGAGGCCCGCGTCCAGGCGCAGGCGCAGCGTCGCCCGCGGGAAGAATTCCCGCAGCAGCGGCAGCAAGCCCTCCGCGGCCGCGGCCGTGCCCGAGCGCAGCAGCGCCGCCACGAGATGCCGCTCGCGCTCGTCGTCGAAGTGCACCACGCCCACCAGCGGCAAGTAGCCATGCGTGTCGCAGGAGCCATTGAACAGTGCCAGCTGCCGGTCCACCTGCGCCGGGTCGAAGTGCAGCTCGACGATGCTCGTCTCGGGGCGCCGCTCGTGCTGGCGGCGGACGACGCAGCCGGCCAGTACCGCGGACATCGCGCTTAGCGCGTCCGCGATGACGGCGTTCTCGAAGCGCGACAAGGTGGGCCGGGACGGCAGGTCGCGACCCTGCAAGGGCTCGCGTCCGAGCGGCAGCTCGAACATGGGGTCGCCGCCGAGGCGCCCGGCGTCGTTGCAGTCCTCGTAGCCGCAGGCGAGGCCGTAGATGCGCTGGCGGAGCCTGTGGGCCAGGGAGTGGAGCACCTTGGAGGGCTGGCGCCCGTCGCGCAGGCAGTCGGCGAAAGCCGCGGTGAGTCCGAGAGCGCGGACGGCGATCACGACCGGGACAGCGCCGCCGTCGGAGCTGCTGCGCTGGTGATCGAAGCGGACGGCGACGGGGCGGATTGCGGAACGGAACGCCTTCGGAGCCTGCGGCTGCGACCATGGATTCAATATCACCTACCGGCTAAAAAGAGTTGCAGTTTATGAACTTGGATCTCACCCGGACCCGGCCGGGGTTGCCGCCGGGGATCGCAAGGCACTCGTAGGAGTGAGGATCGCGCTAGACCGGAGGCCCTTACGGCCTGGGCGGAGGGACCGGACTATGGCCCCCCGGGCTACTCATGAATTATCCGGCCTAGCGCACCCGTTGGGTGTTCATAGACCTAGGTTTCCCGGTCCTTGCTGGAGACGCAGGGATGAGGTTGAACCATTCCACGATTCCGGGCCTAGCGCGCATGCTGGATCTTCGCGGGCCGCGCACCGGCCTGCGACTGGAGTGTCTTGAGAACGAATGCCGGACAAGCAGCCGCTCTCCCGTTCCAGTCTGACCTTGCGGGCGAAGTCGGCTAAATACGCGTCAGACCGCGTTGACGAGTGGCGCGACGAGCGCCGGATTCGACATGCCAGAGCAAGATTCACCTCCAAGAGGGAGCCAATCCCAAAGTCGCCCCACGCCGTTCGGCACCCATGGGCCGACGGTCAGATCGACTGTTTCCCGACCTCTGGGATCGAGAGCCTCTTGCAGATCGAGCGGGCCATTGGCTCAGGCATCTCGCTACCTGATTACCAACGAACGTCAGCCGAGGATATGCTATACTGAAGGAGGTCGGAAATCTCTGACAGGAAAGGGGATAGCTGATGAAACGCAATCGCGTGCAATTCCAGAAGGGACTCAGCCCGGGCAAGTTCCTGCAGCGCTACGGCAGCGAGGGGCCATGCGAGCAGGCCGTCTTCAACGCCCGCTGGCCGGACGGCTTCCGCTGCCCGGAGTGCGGCTCCCGCCGGCACTGCCGCATCCGCTCCCGCAAGCTCCGGCAGTGCAACGCCTGCCACCGCCAGAGCTCCCTCGTCGCCGGCACGATCTTGGCCGCCACCCAGCTGCCGCTGACCGTCCGGTTGCTGGCGATCCACCTGCTGACGCAGGGCCAGCACGGCGTTTCGTCGCTGGAACTGGCGCGGCAGCTGGGCGTGAGCCGGAACACGGCCTGGAAGGTGAAGCACAAGCTCCTGCCAGTGCTGAAGGAGCGCGACGAGCGCGTGCCGCCGGGCGGCATCGTGCAGGTGGACGACGCCTACCGGGGCGGGGAGCGGAGCGGCGGCAAGCGCGGTCGCGGCGCGGCGGGCAAGACGCCGTTCGTCGCCGCCGTGCAGGTCACCGCCGCCGGCCAGCCGGCAAGGATGCGCCTGAGCAGCGGGGCGGGCTTGCGCAAGAAGACGCTGGCAGCGTGGGCCGGGCGGCACCTGCAGCCCGGCACGGAGGTGCATTCCGACGGCCCGGCCTGCTTCCGGGGCGTGGCCGGCGCCGGCTGCGAGCACGTGCCGACCGTCACCGGAGGCGGGCAGCGGAGCTGCGCGGATTCCCGCTTCGTCCGGGTCAACACGATGCTGGGGAACGTCAAGCAGTCCCTGGCGGGAACCTGCCATTCGTTCGACGGCAAGCACCTGCCGCGCTACCTCGCCGAGTTCCGCTACCGCTTCAACCGCCGCTACGACCTGGAGGCGCTGGTCCCCCGCCTGCTCCACGCCTCCGTGCGCACCCCGCCCATGCCGTACCGCCTCCTAACCTTGGCTGAGTCTTGTGGGTAATCAGGTCTCGCTATGTCTAGGGACGGCGGCCATTTTCCCTGTGGTCGAGCTGCACCACAATGAATGAGCGCGACCCTCGCGCTTGAGATAGCAGTCGAATGATCGGAGGTGCCGGAGCAGGCTGCTTCGCTTCACGGCACGGTAATGGTTTCTCGGTCAGCTTCCGGAGGCACACCGCGGAGGCCGTCCTCGCGACGGTCCTCAAGAATCAGAGCAATCGCTTCGACGAGGCTCCTGCGCGCCTCGGATTTGGTCCTGCCCTGGCCGTGAGCTCCAGGAATCTCGGGGCAATAGGCAATGTGCCAGCCCTCGGCCTTCTCGAATATCGCAGTGAACTCGTGTGCCATCGCATCAATCTCCGAGCGCGCTTCGTCGCGGGACAGCAACGGAGACTCGGTCTGCGTGGTCGGGATGCCGCTGGCTGCACGTACAGTTAGGAGCCACGAAGATCAACCTCGACACCACGGCCGGTCTCATTCCGCCCTAGCCGCATGAGCCACGGTAGCGGTAGAGTCGCCGAAGCCTCCGCTGCGACCGGCGCTGACTTTATTCCGAGCGTAGCAGAAGGCCGCAACTATTGGAATTGACAGTCAAGTTGAATGCCGCGCCAAGCTCGTCTAGCAGCGTCCGCGAGACCAGCCCAAGCAGTGCCGCTCGCCGTAGGACGCAGAGCTCCCGAAGTTGAGGGCACTGCATACGCCGGAACGCCACTATTTCGCAGCGAGTTGGATATCCCGGCGCTACTTCGGCCGTCAGAAGTGCGTGTCGCCGCTTCGAAGACGACACAGGGGTCCTATCGGTGGCACCGGGATCGCTTGGCTCCGGCCGTGGGCGGCGCAAGTCCGCCGAATCGGCCCCGGCCCCACGGAAGCCCGACCGTCCGGATTGTTCTGCCCAGGAATCCCTTGTCCGCAGCAGTTGCGAAACTGTCACCTCCGTGCTAGCGCAAGCGGGATGGCAGGGTGCTGTATGTATCCGGGCGGGACAGCCTCGGGCCGTCCAGCCCGGGCCTAGCCGTCGCAGCTGCGACTTCGCGACAGACCAGAGTGTGACGACGCGTGGAAGTCTGAGTCTGGACCGGTCGGGTTTGAGGTGCATCGTGCAAGCCGACCTCAGCGATTCTAGATTTGGGCATTTTGGGGTTTCCAGAGTGTCTGAGAAGGGTGTCGAAGCCAGTCTGGCGCAGACAGGCACTTGACTTTTCCTAGCGGAATTTGTGAGCTCGGGTGTATGCCCCATGTCCTGGACTCGCTGCTGAGCGCCTTCCGGGAGACGGCCGCCGGCCGCCTGACCGGCGCAAGGGTAGCAACACGCGCTACGAGGTCAGCGACGCCGCCGGTTGCGCCCCGGCCTGCTTCTTCAGGATCCGCAACTTGCTTGACCGCCTCGACCCGGCCGCGTTCGACCCGCTGTTCCGGCCGTGCCTCGAAACCGTGGCCGCGCAGGGCGCGCTCGAGCCCTTCCAGCGTCTCGACGGGCGCCTGCCGGTGGTGCTGGAAGGCGTCCGGTTCCACCGCTCCGACACGATGCATTGCCCGCAGTGCTCGGTGCGGCACGTCGGCAGCGAGCGACGACCGCAGTACTTCCACACCATGGTCGCGGCCACCGCGGTGGCCGACGGCCACGCTGCGCCCGCAGCAGGACGCGGCTGCGACCCGCGCCGACATGAGCGAGGACGGGCGCAAGCGGGACTGCGAGCGCAACGCCGCCAAGCGCTGGCTCGCCGCTCACGGCGCCTGGTTGCAGGCCTGCCGCCACGTCCTGCCGGGCCACGACCCGTACTGCTGCCAGCCGGTTTGCGAGGCCGCCTCGGCCGCCGGCATGGACTACATCCGGGTATGCAAGCCCGGCTCCCGCAAGCGCTTGTACGAGGTGCGGGCGAGCGGCGCAGTGCGATCGACCGGCTGGCTGCCGCGGCCCGGGAAGAGCAAGCGGTCCGAGCGGCACCGCTTCCGCTGGGCGGACGCCGTGCCCCTGCGCAAGGGCCGCGACGCCCTGCAGGGCACTTGGATCGAGTACGCCGTCGAGCGCGGCGGCAAGCGCACCTACGCCAGCTGCTTTTTCACCAGTCTGGAGGTCACCGCGGACAGCGCGGAGCGGATCGCACGGGCCGGGCGGGCGCGCTGGAAGATCGAGAACGAGGGCTTCAACTGCCTGGCGCGGCACGGCCGCAACTTCAAGCGCAACTTCGGGCAGGGCAAGGACGCGCTGGCCAACGTGCCGGCCGTGCTGAACCTGTTCGCCTTCGCGCTCCATGCCGTGCTGGAGTGCGTCTGCGCGCTGTGGCAGCAGTGCCGGCGCAAGCTGGTCACGCGCCGCGGCTTGTTCCGGCAGCTGGAGGCCGCGCTGCATTGGCTCCGCTTCCCCGACTGGCCGACTCTGCTGGTGGCGGTGCGAGACGGACGCGCGCCGCCGGGCAGCCGGCCGACCCCGGCCGGGGCTTGGACTCCGCGCAGCATCGTGCCGGCAGCGCCCGGCGAGCGGCGGACCGTGGCAGCCGGCTACCGCCGGGGTGCGTCCGGCCGCGGGCTCGGCACTCGGCCGACCCGCTGCGGCGGCCGCGCCACAGCCCTGCCAGCCGTCCGACGCTCCCGCGGGGCGGCCTGATTAGCGCGACCTCTCGGTCAAGTGGTTCATCTCATCCTCATAGTCAACGTTCACGCACCCCCTTGATGGCCAAATTTAGAATCGCTGGGCGGCGAGCGGCTGGATGCCCCCCTCTCCCGGTAAGGGGGCTGAGGCGCTCGCCCTTCCGTCACCGGAGGTGCTTCGACGGCCCGGCCAAGCCCTCGGATCAGGCTCCTCAAGTGGCGTAGCGCCGCTTGCGCGCCTCGTCGAGAGCCACAGCGAGAATTATGATCCCCCCGATAATCACCTGCTGCCAGTACGGATTCACTCCCAGCAAGTCGCTGCCATTGGACAGCAGGCCCATGATGAAGGCCCCGATCAGAGTGCCGATCACGGTTCCCTCGCCCCCGGACAGGCTGCCTCCCCCGATTACGACGGCTGCGATCACCTGCAGCTCGTAGGACACGCCGGCGGTCGGCTGGCCCGTCATCAGCCGGGATGTCTCGATCATGCCCGCCAGCCCGGTAAGCAGGCCGCACAGGGCGTAGATCGCCACCTTGTACCGGCCGACCGGGATCCCGGCATAGACCGCAGCCGCTTCGTTGCTGCCGATGGCGTAGGTGTAGCGGCCCAGCTTCGTCGAATGGAGCAGGAAGTGCATGACGACGGCGCAGCCAGCCAGCACGACCAGCACGAACGGCACGGGCCCGACCGAGCCCTCGCCTAGGAAGCCGTGCTCCCTCGGCAGGCCGACGACGGGCAGGCCGCCGGACACCACCAGCGTCAGGCCCCGGACGATCCCCAATGTCCCGAGCGTCACGATGAACGGCGGGATGCGCAGGATCGAGATCATCAGCCCGTTCGCGCAGCCCCAGAGAGTGCCGCAGACGATGCCGACCCCGATGCCGAGCACCACCGACCCGGTATCCAGCATCGTCATGGTGCCGACGACCCCTGCGAAAGCCAGGATCGAGCCGACCGACAGGTCGATTCCGCCTGCGACGATCACCAAGGTCATGCCCAGCGCCATCGTGTTGATCACCGCCGTCTGCCGGATTACGCTCGAGAGGTTCGTCGCGGTCAGGAAGTACGGCGAGGCGATCGAGAGCACCACGAACAGGGCGAACAGGCTGACGAAGGGCAGGAAGCGCTGCAACAATCGGGACCACTTACGCATCGTTCGCTTCCTCCGTGCCCAAGCCAATGGCCGCGTGGCGCAAGATCTCCTGCTGCGTGGTCTCGCGCGGCAGCTCGGCCACGATCTCGCCTTCCCGCATGACTAGGATCCGGTCCGCCACCTGCAGCAGCTCCGGCATCTCGGAACTGACCATGAGCACGGCCTTGCCGGCCTTGGCCATCTCGTCCATCAGGGCGAACACCTCGGCCTTGGCGCCGACGTCGATGCCGCGGGTCGGCTCGTCGAAGATCACCACGTCGGAATCGCGGAACAGCCATTTCGCGATCACGACCTTCTGCTGGTTCCCGCCGCTGAGCTGGCGGGCGCTCTGCTCGACGTTGGCGGCCTGCATCTTCAGGCGGTGGCGGTAGTCCTCGGCTACCCCCCTCTCCCGGTCGGTCTGGACGAACCCGGCCGCGCACACCGCGTCGAGATTGGCCAAGGTGAGGTTCGTCCGTATGGACAGTCTCGAGGCGAGGCCCGTCTTCTGGCGGTCTTCCGAGACCAGCGCGATGCCCGCTCGCACGGCGTCGTGCGGCGACCGGATGTTTTGCGGCCGGCCGTTGACGAAAACCGACCCCGGCGGCCCCGGGGTGACGCCGAACACGGTCTCGCACACTTCAGTGCGCCCGGCCCCGACCAAGCCGGCCATGCCGACGATCTCGCCCGCCCGCACGCTGAAGCTGGCCCCGGGGAGTTCCACCCTGAGGCGTTCCACGCCGGGGCTCAGCTTCGGACGCACGTAGATCGAACTGACGTTGCGCCCGACCATGTGGCGCACGATCTCGCTGATCGAGGTCTCGCTCGCGGGGCAGCTGCGCACGGTCTCCCCGTCCCGCAGGACGGTGATCTGGTCCGCCACACCCATCATCTCGACCAGCTTGTGCGTGATGTAGACGATGCCGATGCCCTCCCGCTTGAGGTTCTTGACCGTGCTCAGGACCTCGGCGGTCTCCGCTTCGGACAGGGACGAGGTCGGCTCGTCGAGAATCAGCAGCGAAGGATCCCCGTTGAGCGCCCGGCAGATCTCGACGATCTGCTTCTGGGCCGGCCGCAGGCGCTCCACCCTCCTCGAGGCGCGCAGGCGGAAGCGATGCGCCTTGAGAATCTCTCCGGTCCGGCGGTCCATGCCCGAGCGGTCCAAGCGCGGGCCCGTCCACATCTCCCGGCCTAGGAACACGTTCTCCGCGACGGTCAGGTGCGGCGCGAGCAGGGACTCCTGATGCACCATGCGAATCCCTAGGGCGTGCGCCTCGGCCGGACGGCCGAAGTCGACGCTGCGGCCCTTCCAGCGCATCTCACCGCCCTCCCGTCGCAGGAGACCCGCCACGATCTTGACGAGAGTCGACTTACCGGCGCCGTTCTCGCCGACGAGCGCGTGAACCTGCCCGGCTTGGACCCGGAGGTAGCCCTTGCGCAGGGCACGCACGCCCCCGAAGCTCTTGCGAACCGATGAAAGCTCCAGAAGCATCAAGCCGCCGGAGCGCCGTGCCGGCTGATTCGCTAGGTTACCATGGCCCAGTTCCGCCGGGTCCCGGCCAGCACTGCCCGTGCGACGGGTCGCTCGGCGCTTTGCACCAGTCCCTCAGGCCCGCTGTCAGCGCCATGCCGAGCGCAGCTTCCAAGCTACCAAGCTGACTACCCGGGCCGAGCCGCCTACTGCGTAAAGCGACATCCCGGTACTTGATGGGCTGGGAAAGACGCGGTCCGTGATCGCCACCCTTCCGCCGCCGGCGAAGACCTCCACCACCGAGCGGTCCACGAGGATGCGCAGGACGACGCGGCCGCCGGATGCCCGGAACCGAGCCGAGTGCCTGCCGGGGAAGGTCTCGTGGAATCCCACCTCGCCGGATCGCGAGCGATCGACGAACACCTCCGCGGGCGAGGCGCCGAACCCGACGAGCGTATCCCCGCCCGCGCCCTGCAGGACGCGGAAGCCCACTTCCTTGGCGCCGCCGACGTCAAGCTCGGCCCGTAGGTCCATGGTGTCGCCGGCCCATCCGGCCGCCGCGATGAGGCTGTTGGCTTCCTCGATCCCGACGTCGCCGAGCCTCAGCGCGGTCTGGCGCAGGGACTCGATCTCCCGAACCGGCTCCTGCACCAGCCGCAGTCCCTCCGGAAACCGCTTCAGGCGCAGCTCGCGGGGGGCGGATTGGGCTCCGCGCCAGGGGGGAGGTCGGGATCCGCCTGGCGTACATCCAGTTGCTGATCCATCCGATCGCGATCCGCCGGCCGCCGGCACGCCGGCGTAGGTCTGGGCGGCGTAGAAGTCGCGCCCCCAGTCCAGCCAGAGGGCCGTCTCCGGGGGGTTGTCATTGCTGAACCGAATGCCGTCGAGTTCGCCCACGAAGTACTGGCAGCCGGACCCGAGCCAGGGGTGGCCCATGCCCGAGTCGACCTGGAGGATCCATTTCTTCGTGCCCGGCTCGCCCTCGACCGGCAGCTCGAACAGATCCGGGCACTCCCAGTTCCGTACCGGGTGCGCGCCCTCGGGGCCGAAGTCGCTGAGGTGCTCCCAGGACTTGAGGTCGCGCGACCCGTAGAGGCTGACCCTGTGCTGGTCGGCTAGCACCACGGCCATGATCCAGCGTCCCGTCGGCCCGTGCCAGAAAACCTTCGGGTCGCGGAATGCCGGGTCTTCCGCGTCGAGCACTGGGTTGCCTTCGTAGGGCGTCCAGGTCCGTCCGCCGTCGTTGCTGTAGGCGATCGACTGGGTCTGGTCGCTCTCCGTCCGGCTGGTGTAGATCGCGACGATGTGCGCGTTGCCGTCCCGGCCGAATCCCGTGGTGTTGAGCCGGTCCACCACACAGCGCTGCCGGAAAACGCCATGACGGGCCCGTCCTCTGGAATGGCGACCGGGAGATGTTTCCAGCGGAACAGGTCGCGGCTGACCGCGTGACCCCAGCTCATGTGGCCCCACTGGCTGCCGAACGGGTTGTGCTGATAGAAGAGGTGCCACTCGCCCTCGTGGTAGACGAGGCCGTTCGGGTCGTTCGTCCAGTTGATTGCGGGCGTGAAGTGGAACTGCGGACGGTAGGCTTCGTTGTAAGTCGCGGTCTGCGCCGACGCGGCGGCCGCGAGCGCGAGCAGGAGGGCGGCTGCAGCTTTCATGCCTGTAGCACGGTAAACCTGCTGCTGCCAGCCAAGACCCGCTAGGTCAGGGCAGCAGCTCGACCAGCCGGTCCACCTCGCCGCTCGTGTTGTAGAAATGCGGCGCCGCGCGGATCCAACCCAGTCGCTCGGCCACGGAGACGCGCCTGTCCAGCAGCATGGCGACCGTGTCCGGCGGGTCCACCCCTTGCTTGCGCAGCGACACGATCCCGGAGCCGTTCGCTCGGCTTCTGGCGGCGGCAGGCTCGTACCCCTTCCCTCGGGCGCCGTCCAGCAGCCTTTCGGCCAGAGCGTGGATCGCGGTCGACGCGGCCCTTGGCCCGATCCCGTTCAGCAGGTCGACCGACGCGCGCAGGCCGGCGCAGCCGGCCGAGTTCAGCGTGCCGCACTCGAAGCGCCGTGCGCTGGCGTGCAGCCCGCCGTCGGAGCGATATCGCTCGAAGCCGTCCAAGCTGGCCCAGCCCATCTCCGTCGGCTCCACCAGCGGCATCCAGTCCCGGTCGATGTAGAAGAGGGCGCAGCCCTCGGGCCCGAGTAGCCACTTGTGCCCCGAGGCGGACAGCGCGTGAATCCCGCAGGCCTTCACGTCCACGGGAAACGGCCCCATGCCTTGGACTGCGTCCACGACTAGGGCGCACCCCCGGCGCTCGCAGATCTCGCCGGCCGCCTTCAAGTCCCAGCGGAATCCAGTGAGGAAGTGGACGTAGCTCAGGGCGGCCAGCCGCGCGCCCTTGCATGCTTGGTCTAGATCCTCGAGATCCAGCGCTCCTTCGCGCATCCGCAGGCCGCGGAACTGCACGCCCCTGCGGGATTGCAGCGCCCGCCATGGAACGTAGTTGGCCGGGAAGTCGCTGGCCAGCCCGACCACGACGTCGCCAGTCCGCCAGTCGAGCCCGTTGGCGACGGCGCAGAGGCCCTCCGAGGTGTTCTTGGTGATGGCGATCTCGTTGGCCTGGCAGCCCAGCATCGTTGCCGAGGCACGGCGGAGCTCGGCGCAGTTCTCCTCCCAGCGGGCGAATGCATGGACGCCCAGGCGCATGGCGTCGTCGACCTGGGCCTGCATGGCGTCGGCCGTCGGTCGCGGCAGCGGGGCGATCGCCGCGTGGTTGAAGTAGGCGTACTCGCGGGTGACCGGGAAGATCTCCCGGGCCGACGGCGCGCTTGCCGGGTCGTCCCGGCCCGGTCCGGGAATGTCCGGCCGGAGCGTGTCGGCGCCTCGCCCGCGTGGCGATTCGGTGTCCGTTCGCTGCATCCGTCAATCCGTGGGCTTATACTAAGCATGCCCGCGCGAACGGCTGGACGCGTGCGGCAGGGAGGCAAGGAATGACACTCGCGTCTCGCCTGAGGAGTTCTGTCCCTTGGGTGCTGGCCTTGGCCCTGACCTGCGCGGGGTTCGCCGAGGACTCCGGCGGCAAGCAGAGCAGGTCACGGGGGGCCAAGAAGGACGTCGACGCCATCGGGGAGCGCGAGGTCGCGAAGGGCCCGAACTTCTACTCTATCGAGAAGGAGATCGCTCTCGGCAAGCGCCTAGCCCAGGACGTGGAGCGGCACTCCAAGATCATCGACGATCCCGTGATCGCCGAGTACGTCAACCGTGTCGGGCAGAACCTCGTTCGCAACTCCGACGCGAAGGTGCCGTTCACGATCAAGCTGATCGACAGCGCGGACGTCAACGCCTTCGCGCTGCCGGGCGGGTTCTTCTTCGTCAATAGCGGCCTGATGCTCCGCGCCGAGAGCGAATCCGAGCTCGCGGGCGTGATGGCGCACGAAATCGCGCACGTGGCGGCGCGCCACGGCACCCGCCAAGCGACCAAGGGCCAGCTGATCAGTATCGCCACGATACCACTGCTGTTCATCGGCGGCTGGACGGGCTACGGCATCTACCAGGCCTCCAGCTTCCTGATCCCGATGACATTCCTGAAGTTCTCGCGCGGCATGGAGTCGGAAGCCGACTTTCTCGGAGTGCAATACCTCTACAAGGCGGGCTACGACCCCACCTCGTTCATCGACTTTTTCGAGAAGATGCTGGCGGACGAGAAGCGTCGGCCCGGCACGATGTCGAAGCTGTTCCGGAGTCACCCCCCGCACGGGTCTCGCATACGCAAGACGCAGAAGAACATTGATACCCTCCTGCCGAGCAAGCCGGAGTACGTGGTGAGCACCTCCGAGTTCCTGCAGGTCAAGGACCGTCTGTCGCAGCTGGTGCTGCGGCGCAAGGAGACCACGGACGACCCGGACAAGCCCCGCTTGCGCCGGACCAGCGCCGGGGGCACAATCCCGACGGACGACATCGACGTGGAGTCGACCGAGGAGGAAGAGGATGAGCGCCCGACCCTGAAGCGTCGCTGAGCGGCGGCGCGGGCTGTTGCGACGAGTGCCTCGTCGCGACCGGGCCCTATTCGGCCTGATCCGGCCGTGACCTGCTTTGGGGCGGGCGCTCGGGTCGCGCCTAGTCCGCCGTAACGCTCCGGCCGATGTTGCGTGGCTGGTCCACGTCCCGCCCTAGAGAGACGGCGACGTGATAGGCCATCAGCTGCAGCGGGATCAGGGTGAGGACAGGCTGGAGCAGCTCCCGCGTCTGCGGAACCCATATCACTTCGCTCGCGTGCGGCCGGAAGTTCTCGTCGCCTTGGTTGGCGATGCAGATGACCCGGCCTTGGCGCGCCGCGACCTGCTTCACTTGGCTCAATGTCTTGGCGTAGCGCAACCGGCTGGACTCGTTGGATTCGTCGACAGTCGCCAGCACGATCACGACCACGTTCGAGTCGATCAGCGCCGTGGGGCCGTGTCGCATCTCGCCGGCGGCGCAGCCCTCGGCTTGGATGTGGCACAGCTCCATGAACATGCGCGCCCCTTCGAGAGCGATGGCGTAATGGGGGCCCCGGCCGAGGCAGACGACCCGGCGCGCTTGGGCGAACATTCGGGCGATGCGCTCGCAGCGCTGCGACAGCTCCAGAGCGGACTCCACAAGGTCAGGCAGGACCTGGAGGTCCTTGGCGCAGCGTCGGGACTCCTCGGTCGAGAGCCGCCCGCGGACTTGCCCGAGGAACATGGCCAGCAGGTACAGCGCAGTCAGCTGCGAAGTGAACGACTTGGTCGAGGCCGCTGCCATTTCCGGTCCGGCCTTGGTGTAGATCGCACCTCGAGCCATGTTCGCCAAGGTCGAGCCGACCGTGTTGCACACCGCGATGGTCTTCGAGCCCTTCTCATGCAGCAGGGACTGGGACGCGAGCGTGTCGGCCGTCTCCCCGGACCGGCTGATGAGCAGGGAGAGCACGTACTCGTCGACGACCGGATCGCTGTACCTTAGCTCGCTGCCGTACTCGACCTCGACATGCACGCGAGCCAGCTGCTCGATCATCGCCTTGCTGGCCAGCGCGGCGTGCCACGAGCTGCCGGAGCCGATCACGTTCATGTGCTGGATCTCGCGGAGCTCCCGGCCGGTCACGCCGAGCTCGTCGAGGACGACGCGGCCCGTCTCCTCGTCGAGGCGACCGAGCATCGTGGATCGGAGGGCGCCCGGCTGCTCGAAGATCTCCTTGAGCATGAGGTGCTTGTAGCCGCTCTTCTCGGCCATCAGCGGATCCCACAGGACGTGCTGGACGGGGCGGTAGACGGGCCTGGCGTCCGAGTCCAGCACCATCACGTCGCGTTCCGTGAGGACCGCCACGTCCCCGTCCTCCAGATGGATCATGTCGCGGGTGCGGTGCAGGATCGCGGAGATGTGGGACGTGAGGAGGTTCTCGTTCTTGCCGAGGCCGACCACCACGGGGAGCCCGACTTGGGCGGCCACGACCTTGCCGGGCTCGCTTCGGGCGATCGCGGCGATCGCACACCGCCCGCGAATCTCGAAGCTCGCGCCGCTGACGGCTTCTTCCAGCGCCCCGTGCGTCCCGAGATGGCGCGCGATCAGGTCAGCTAGGACCTCAGCATTCGTCGATCCGGATGCAACGGGCATGCGCTCGCGCAGCTCCGGGATGTTGCTCGGCCTGCCGGCTAGTGCGACGAGGATCCCGTGCTCGCCCGGCGTCCGACGCCCCGCCGCGCCTGCTTGTCCGGCCCCGCCTCCCCGCCAGGCTGTCTGGCCGACGCCCCAGGTGCCCCGCACCGGATCCAAGCGTACGGCGGCCTCGAGTATGCGCAGGGTGCCTTCCGCATGCCAAGCGTGAACCGCTTCGCGCGATCCGATCGCCAGGTCCGTTGAGTCGTAGCCTCTGTATTCGAGCTTGCGCAGGCTTTCTAGGAGGATCGAGTCCGCTTGCCTGGCTCCGACGTATCCCACGATTCCCGCCATTGCTCGCGACCCTTTCCCTCGGCCACGTCCAGCAGCGCGACCTCGTAGTCCTCGATCACCGGGTTCGACAGCACGTCCGCGGCCAGCCGCTCGAGGCTGGCCCGCGCGGTCTCGGGGCGCATGCCGTCGGCGAGTTCGATCTCGAAGAACTTGCCCTGCCGGACGCCTAGGACCTCTTCGTGGCCGTGGCCCTGCAGCGCCTTCGTGATCGCTCGGCCTTGAACGTCGAGCACGGTTTTCTTGAGCGCGACCCGGATGATTGCTTGCAAGCCACATTATAGGTGCGCCGGGGAGGTGCGGTGTCAAACCCGATCTCCGAGCCGTCAGGGTCGGCTACACGTCTCTTCTGGAGCGGACCCCATGGGCTCGGCGGATGTTCGAGCGGGTCCGCCAGTACGGCGCGCCCTGCACGGCGCCGGTCAGCTTGGCCGAATCCGCCCTTCGGGCGTGTTTCGGTGCCCGGATTGAGCTCACAGGCCCTCGGTTGGCCGAAAGCGGCGTCCGTTTAGCTGAAACGGCGGGCCGTGGCTCCCCGAGGCACCCCTGCACCCGGTGGGAAGGGTTCGCCAACGCCCCTCGCTCATGTCAAGGCCGAGAATCTTCCGAGATGGCGGGCTCGAGATCTGACGTCTCACCCCCTGCCGGGAGTGCCGGTACACCAGCAAGGCTTGGATTCCGGGGCCGCCCGGCGCGCCTCGCGACAGTTCCGTCGGCACGACGGCTGCTACCCGCACTCTGCTAGGCTCGCGCGCGGTCGTACCAGCGACAGATCGAACCGCTCGCTCACGCTACCAATCCAGCGTCTGGGCCTTGAGCGTTCGTCGTCCGATGGGAAGCGTCCCCCCGCTCGATGCCATTCCTCTGCACTGTGGAGTGCGGATCCGCGCCAGCAGGGACTTAGGACTACGCTATTCCCTACGGAACTGCCCCGCACAGAACCTGGGTGGCGACTGCAGAGGCTGGGCGGCCCTGAGGTTGCGCCGGGACTGGATCGCAGTTCCAACGATCGCCTTCCGTCGGGCTTGGCGGGTGTGAGCCCCCCTCGCCAAGACCGGCGGATCGCACGTTGATCCGCTATGAAGCAAGTTGCCGAGGGATGCGCTGACAATCAAGGCTGATCGGCTTCGCGAGGTCGCGTATAGTGCGTATAGTAGGGGCAAGCAGCCGACAGTCGGTCGAGCATCGCGTACGACCGCCGCGGAGCTGTGACAAGGGGAACATGGCGATCTCCGTTGCGATCACTCTTCATCCATCCGAGGCCGAAGCCGAATTCCTCGCTGTCGAGGATACGATGGGCCAAGTTCTGGATTTGGTCGAACTGCTCAAGTCAGTGGAAGATCATAGACAAGGGCACTGGAGGATCGAGTGGAGATTAGCAAGCGCTGGTACGAACTCGCCACCGCTGACAGTGAGGACCGTCGCCTTCCCGAGGCGACAGGGCGAATGCATTACCGAGCTAGCTGACCAGACGGTCCTTCAAACGGAGAGCTACATTTCGTCCTTGCTTCAAGGCAGCTATCCGGAGGGACTTAGTCGGAATGCTTCAATTCCACTGAAACGAATGTGCGAACGGAGCCGGAACGGCATTGCTCGCACTGACATTTCGATCAGGAGCGGTCGCGTCGTTTCGTTGTGTCTTCCCGGCACGAGAACAGCGATAGCGACGATTCGGGGTCGTCACGGAAGACTGGGCCCTGACGAAGTCGATACTCATACTGAGTTTGGATCGATTGAAGGACTGGTATGTGGAGTCACTAGGTGGGGCGATCAACGGGCTCTGCGGGTCATTGAACGTCTGTCTAAACAGGAGGTCACGTGTGTTCTCGAGAAGTCTCTTTCGAAACACCTTGGAGAGGATCTTCGATGGTATGAAGCATGGAAAGGACGCCAATTCACACTGCAAGGTATCATGGGACCAACGGAAGTCTCAATCGCGTCTATATTGAATCTTCCAAGGAAAGGGAATTATATATTCTGAGTGCCGAAGGAATCAAGCAGGAAAATTATCAAGCCATAATAAGATTTCATATTTCTTCCGATTTTCCGTTGAAATTCTGTAGTGTTTCTTGGTAGAATAGTTCCAGTAGGTGATACCGTAAATGAAGAAACAAGGTCCCGGAAAGTGGTTCCGTAAAGGCATCACATTGATCGAAGTGATCGCCATGTTCCCCGATGACGAATCCGCGGAAAGATGGTTCGCTGCCATGCGCTGGCCGGACGGCCCCGCGTGCCCCCGCTGCCGCGGCTCCAGCGTGCAGTCCGGCGCGGCCCACCCTTCGATGCCGTACCGTTGCCGCGGCTGCGGCAAGCGCTTTTCGGTGCGCACCGGCAGCGTGATGGCCGACACCAAGCTCGGCTACCGCACCCGGGCCGTCGCCCTGTTCCTGCTGACCACCGGCATCAAGGGCGTCTCGAGCATGAAGCTGCACCGCGACCCGGGCATCAGCCGGAAGTCGGCCCGGCACCTGGCGCACCGCATCCGCGCGCGCCGGGAGCGGGATCGGGGCCTGTTCGCCGGCCCGGTGGAGGTGGACGAGACCTACGTCGGCGGCAAGGAGCGCAACAAGCACGAGAGGAAGAAGGCCCGCGCCGCGAACGCAGGGGCCGCGCGGCCGCTGCCGGGCACCGCCAAGGGCGACCTGTCAGGGCTTCGCGCGCGCCCGCGTCGCGCCGGGGGCGCAGGTCCGCTCCGACGAGGCGGCGGCCTACGCCGGCATGGCGGAGTTCCCGCACGAAGCTGTCAGGCACTCCGGCGCTCCGGCGGCGAGTACGTGCGCGGGGCAGCGCATGCGAACGGCATCGAATCGTTTGGGTCCCTGTTCAAGCGCGGCCTGTACGGAACCTATCACCGGATGAGCGTCCGTCATCTCGGCCGCTACCTCACGGAGTTCGCGGGACGGCGCAACGACCGCGACTGCGACACGGCGGAACAACGGCGGAACAGATGCGGCGCATAGCGCGGGGCTTGGTCGGCCGGACGCTGACCTACCGGCAGCTGACCGGCGCAGCTGACCGGCAAGGCCGCGGTCGCGGCCTGAGCGGCGCCCGCCGCGCTGAGCGCGGCAGCCCGCTGCGGGCGCGCGCTTCACGCTCGGTACGAGGGTCGCACCGGATCCGGAATGCCCCGGTGCGACCCCAGTCCGGCCGGGACCGTCCATGCCGGCCGTCGAGCGCCGGCGATCCGCTGTCTTCGCCCCTCGCAGGGCCTGCAATCGGCTTGCAAGGGGTGCCCTGCCACCGCCAATCGGGTTCCACCGGGGCAGGCGAGGCGGCCTCTCTAGTCCGTTCCTCGTCAAATCCGCTGGCAGGCTCGATTCAGATACGATCCCACCCCTCTGTGCCCGCCGCGGCCGCACTCGAATGACCCGAGCTCGACACCGACCTCTCTGCTCACAGCAGTTCTAGGCCGACATGGCGTTGTCGGCACTCAGATATATAATTCCCATTCGTTGAGCACGTGAGCGATCCAGATGCGTTCCGCAGCATGGTTGCGCTCGGACCCACCCGGTGGCCCGTGTGCGGCGTGGGAGTGAGGCACGGTCGCTCCGGCTCAGAGATCTGCGCACGGCGGCGCTCTCGCGAATATGCGCGCGGGTCCAAGGCCTCGCCTCACTATAGAAGGTCCGTCTGCCCGTTTGACAGCGCCCCCGCCCGGCCCGTCACTTGCCGATGCAGAATGACGAGAAGATCCGTTCCAGGATGTCGTCCACCGTCGTGGTGCCCGTGATCGCGTCGAGCGGGCCGAGGGCCTCGTACAGATCGAGCAGGAGCATTTCGTGGGGCACGCCCGCCCTCGCGCCCTCGGCCGCGCAGGCGAGAGCGGCCAGCGCCTCGCGCAGGAGGCGTTCTTGGCGGATATTCGTCACGAAGGTCCCTTCGCGCAGCGCGTCGAGACCGGGAACGGCCTGCTCGCGGATGCTGGCCCGCAGGCCGTCGATGCCCTCGCCCGTCTTCGCAGACACGCGTGCGAGAGGCGCGGTGCCGTCCCATCGGGCGGGCAGGTCGCGCTTGTTGCCTACCAGCAGGGCCGGGCAGACCCGCCGGACACGCCGCCAGAGGGCGTCGTCCGAGGCCTCCGGCTCCTCCGAGAGATCCACCACGACGAGTGCGCAGTCGGCGTCCTGCAAGGACTGCCAGGCCCTATCGACGCCCTCGGACTCGATCGCGTCGCCGGCCGCCCGGATTCCCGCGGTGTCGACGATCTCGACCGGGATTCCGTCGAACGACGCAGTCTCGCTGATCAGGTCCCGGGTGGTGCCGGCGGCGGCGTTCACGATGGCCCGGTCCGAGCCCACCAGCCGGTTGAATAGGCTCGACTTGCCGACGTTCGGTCGGCCCACGATGGCGAGCCTCAGGCCGCCCCGCACCACTTTGCCGACCGCGAACCCGGAAGCGAGGGCCCCGACGACGTCGCGAACCGGCTCCAGCCTGCCGAGAATCTCGTCGTCGCCCGCGATCTCGGTGTCGTCCTCGGCGAAATCGATGCCGGCCTCCAGCAAGGCGACCAGCTCGAGAAGGCGCCGCTTGGCGTCTCGCAGCCTGCTGGACAGCGCCCCGGCCGATTGTCGGGCCGCGACTTGCGCTTGGTAGAGCGTCGTCGCGTCGATCAAGTCGCGGACCGCCTCCGCCTGCACGAGGTCGATGCGCCCGTTTCGGAACGCGCGGCGCGTGAACTCGCCCGGTTCTGCGAGCCGCGCTCCCAGTTCCAGGGACCGCTCGGCGGCAAACCGCAGCACCGGCGGCGAGCCGTGGCACGAAATCTCGGCGACGTTCTCGCCGGTGTAGCTCGCCGGCGCGGGAAACAGCGTGACTACCACTCGGTCGACCAGCCCGCCGTTGCCGTCGACCAGCGCGCCCAACGTCGCGGTCCGTGGCGGCAGGTCCCTGCCCGGCACGAGCGAGCACGCGATCTCTCCCGCTCGAGGCCCGGACAGGCGCACTATTCCGATGGCGGACCGTCCCGCGGGCGTGGACGGGGCCACGATCGTGTCGGCGGTCGCACCTGCCGGAATCGGAAGGATCGGCGGCACCGCTTCTGCTTCCCTGCGTCCTCCCGCAGCTCCCCGCGCCGGGGCGCGCTAGGGCTTGAGCGGCTCGACCACCGTGTAGCGCTGCGGCGGCGTGCCTTCGGAGACTGTCCTGACCTCCGTCTCGTCCCGCAGGGCAAGGTGGATGATGCGCCGCTCTCGCGACGTCATCGGCCGGAACTCGAAGCGCCTGCCCGTCTGCTTGACCTGCCCGGCAGCTGCCTTCGCGCTCAGGCAAAGCTCGTCGATGCGCAGCATCCGGTGGTCGTTGACGTCGAACATCAGCCGGTAGCGGTCCTGGCGCGGCACGCGCAGCGCCTCCAGAGTCAGCTGCTCGAGCGCGAGCAGCAGCTCGCTACGGCGGCGGGACAGCAGCTCGGCGTCCTCCCCCGTGAAGTCTACGCCGATCTCCGGCCCGATGGCCTCGTCCACGCGCTCGACTGCGTAGACTTCGTAGTCCAAGTCGAGTCCGGCGGCGTCAAGCACCGGATTGAGAAAGGCCTCGACCTTCGGCCTCAGCCCCTCTACCGTCCACACGAGGTCTTCCATTGCCGATCCGGTTAGGCTGCGCCTTCGCTCAACGTCCCTGCTTCCCGCGACTCCTTCGCTTGCCGCGATGCTGACCGGAATCCAGCACCAGCGTCTCCTGGGGCAGACGGTTCAGCAGTAGCTGCTGGCCGATGCCAACGCAGTTGCTAGTCAGCCAGTATAGTACCAAGCCCGCTTGGAACTGGTAGAAGATGAACCCGAACATCAGCGGCATGAATTTCATCAGGCGCGCCTGCATGGGATCTGCGGACGGCGTCGGCGTGAGTTTCTGGGACCAGAACTGCGTCGCTACCATGGCGATCGGCAGGACGCGGATGGCGAGCGTCTCGGGATTGGACAGGTCGCTGACCCACAGCCACTCCGCTCGGCGCATCTCGATCGCGACCGTCAGCAGCTTGTAGAAGGCGAAGAAGAAGGGCATCTGCAGAACGATCGGCAGGCACCCGCCCATCGGATTGACCTTGTACTTCTTGTAGAGCGCCTGGAGCTCCTCGTTCTGCTTGGCCTTGCGGGGATCCCTGAGCGACACGCCCTTGTACTTGCTGCTGATCTGCTTTACGAGGGGCTGGATCTGCTGCATCTTGCGCATCGACTTGGTGCTCTTGTACTTGAGAGGGAAGAGGATCGTGTTGATGAGCACCGTGACGATGACGATGCTCCAGCCCCAGTTGGCGACCACGTTCCCGTAGACCCACCGCAGCATGGCGAACAGGGGCTCGGCAATGAACGAGAAGAAGCCGAAATCGACGATGCGGCGGAACGAGTTTCCCAGGCCCTCGACCGACGAGAGAGCGTCGCGGCTCTTGGGGCCGGCGTAGAAGCGGAAGGCGTTCAGGGGCTCGCCGCCGAACGCGGCCGCCGCGTAAGTCGCGCTCTCTCCGGGATCCGCGCTGGCCGGCACGATCTGCACCGCGCTGGTCTCGATGCGGATCACTTCTCCCGGCTCGGGAATCGCCGCGGCGGCGAAGAATAGGTCCTCGATCCCCACGAAGGGATACGGCCCCGCGCGAGCGATGCGCTCGTCCTCGGCGTCGGAGGCGGCGATGCGCTCGACTTGGCCCGCATCGAGGAAGAAGGTCTGGCTGGAGGCCGCGTTCCCCGCTTGCGCGGTGTCCCCGAAGCCCCCGCCCCAGGCGACCAGGTGGCGCTGCGGGCGGCCGCCTTCGGCTACGGTCGTCTCCACCTCCACCACGTTGCCGTCGGCAGCGAAGCCGAACGTCTTGCGGACGGAGAGGCCGTCCTTGGCGTAGGTGAAGACCAGTCGTTCCGAGCCGCGCCGGATCGCCGGCCCCGAGTTCACGGAAAACAGCGCGTCATCGGTCCCCTCGATCTCCTCGCCTCCGGGGCGGACGAGGCGGAACGGGCGGCCGTAGCGCTCCGCCCCCTCCTGATGAACCAAGTCGAGGGGCTCGCCTCCGGCGTCCTCGAAGGCCTTGAGCTTCCAGCTCCTCACGGCCGCGCCGCGGTTGGTGAACTCGACGAGAAACGTATCGGTCTCGATCGTCACGACCCTCTCGGCACTGGCCTCGACCGCGCGGACTGCGGCGACGCTCTCGGTCACGAGTTCCGCCGCTGCGGCGCCCGGCGCGGTTCCCGTGCCGTCGGCGCGGGAAGCCTCCCCGGCCGGCACCGTCCCGCTCTCGACTGGCGGGGCGGGGCGGGGCGGGGGTTCCGGACGCGGCGCGAGGAAGATGTACGCGCCCATGACTACGGCGGAAAGCACCGCCGCTAGGAGCATGCGCCGCTGGATGAAGTGGTCGTCGTTGAGGGGATCAGGCATCGGCTGGGCCGGGATTCTCGGGTACGGGGTCGATGCCGCCCGGCGCGAACGGCCGGCAGCGCAGCACGCGCCGCAGCGCCAGCAACGAGCCGTGGGCCGTGCCGTGGCGCTCGATCGCCTCCCGTGCGTAGGCGGAGCACGTCGGATGGAACTTGCAGCAGGACATCAGCAGCGGCGAGAGCGCCGTCTTGTACGCGCTCAGCAGGACCAGCGCGACGCGCTGCGAAACGGACAGGGGCGCGGCCGCGTCGCTCGGCGCGCCGCTTTCACAAGAGACGCCGGACGGCTCTGGGCAGCGTTCGGACAATTCCGCACTCCACGTCCTTGGCGCGCGCGCCTGCGAGCCCGGGCCGGGCGTGCAGCACGACGTCCACGCCGTCGGGCAATAAGCTCCAGTGCTTGCGCACGGCTTCCCGCAGCAGACGCTTGCAACGATTGCGAGTCACGGCATTGCCTACCTTGCGGGTAACGGTCAGGCCCACCCGACCGGGCTGGCCTCCGTCGGTCCGGCGGGCGAACACGATGAACAGCTTGGACCCGAGCCGGGAGCCCCCATCATAGACCGCCCTGAAGTCTTTGCGCTTGCGGATGCGACGCTCGCGCGGGAATCCTAGCGACGGCCCAGGTCCTTGGATCCCGGCGGCGCTACTCGTCGCTGACGGTGAGCCGCTTCCGCCCCTTGGCGCGACGGGCTGCGAGCACACGTCTCCCTCCGGGCGTCCTCATCCGGACGCGAAAGCCGTGCTTCTTGGCTCTCTTGCGTCGATTCGGCTGGTATGTTCTCTTCGGCATCCGTCGCCCCCCAAGCTCGCAAACTCCCCGGGCCGAGCGTCCGGAAGGCCTTTACTGAATCCTAGCATGCCGCGCCCGACCGCTGCCGGACGCGCGCGCCGGGCCCTACGGCCCGCCGAGGCGGAAGGCCGCCCGGAACCTTCGAGCCGCAGGCTCCTCGCCGTCGACGTAGTCCTCGAGCGAGACCAGCTCGAGACCCTCGTCCTCGGCCAGCGCGAGCTCCGCCCGGCTCAACGGCCAGGGCATTTCGCCCGGACCGTCCCCGTCGTCCCGGGCCCGCGCCACGACCAGCAGCGTCCCGCCGGGAGCGACGAACGACGTCGCGCCCCGGATCGCGCGAGGCCGCAGCGATGCAGGCAGGACCTGCAGGGTGTACGCCTCGAAGACGAAGTCGAACCCGCGACTCCACACGCTCGGCGGGCGGAACAGGTCGGCCTCGACGAACTCGACGGCGCTCCGGGCGAATCTCTCTCGCCGTGGCGATCGCCGAGGGCGAGAGGCCGAACGCCGTGACCGCGAAGCCCCTCCGGAGCAGCTCCCGAGCGTCGTCGCCGAGACCGCAGCCGACCACGAGCGCCCGCCGGCCGCGGCCGTCGACCCGCTCCCGGTCGAGCCACCGGACCAGGTTCGGATTCGGCCTGCGGTCGCCCCAGAGGATGATGCCGGTCCCCGCGACGCGGGCCTTGCTGTAGAGATCCTCGAACCACTCCAAGGGCTCCCCGCGCGCGTCGGCAGCCCGCGCTACGCGCCTTGCCAGTTCCCTACCCACGCAGCGAGCATAGCCGAGCACCGCGGGTCGGGCCCCGCCTGGCGGAATCTCCGCGGGCCCGGAGCGGGAACCCCGAACGGTCAGCCGGCAGCAGGGCGCGGCGTTGCCTTTACAATGCGGGACGCACCCGCGGCCTGGAACAGCCAGTTGGCCTGCGAGTTGAAGCGAGGGATTCCGATGTCCGCCGCCGGGAGAACCGCCGGGTCGCGCGCGGGCTTGGCGGCCGCCGTCTTCGTCCTCGCCGCGGTCGCCGACGCGGCGGCCCCGGACGGCCGGGTGGTCTACCGCGAGTCGTGCGCCGCCTGCCACGAGGCCGGGGTGAATCGCGCGCCCCCGCTTGTCGCGCTGCGCCGTCTCGCGCCCGAGGCGATCCTCGAGTCGCTGCGGAGCGGTTCGATGGCGGAGGTCGGAGAGGCGCTGCCCGCCGGGCATGCGGAGGCGGTTGCTTCCTTCCTCGGTCGCGTCTCCAGAGTGTCGGCGGGGCGGGCGAGGGCGAGTTGCCCCGATGCTCCCTGGTCCGACCCATTCGCCGGGCCCCGTTGGATCGGCTGGGGCGTCGAGGCTGCCAACTCGCGGTTCCAGCCGGCCGAGCACGCGCGCTTGGATCCGCAATCGGTGCCCGGCCTGCGCCTGCGCTGGGCCTTCGGACTGGCCGACTCGGACCGCGCCAGGGCCCAGCCCGCCGTAGCCGGCGGGCGGGTGTTCCTAGGCTCCAGGACCGGTCGGGTGTTCGCCTTGGACGCGAGGTCGGGCTGCCAGGTGTGGGAGTTCAAGGCCGGGTCCGAAGTGCGCACGGGGATCACGCTGTCCGCCGACGGGCCCGGAGGGCGGGCGGCGCTGTACTTCGGGGACTTCAAGGCCAACCTCTACGCGGTCGACGCGGTGACCGGTCGGGGGCTGTGGCGAACCAAAGTGGACGCTCACAGGGCCGCGACGCTCACGGGCACGCCCGTGCTCTTCGATAGGCGGCTATACATCGGGATCAGCTCGATCGAGGAGTTCACGGGCGCCTCGCCGAGGTATCCCTGCTGCACGTTCCGAGGCAGCGTTGCCGCCATCGACGCGTCGAACGGCGAGCGCGTTTGGAAGACCTTCACCATCCCGGAGGAGCCCGAACCGCGCAGGCCCAACAGCCGCGGTGTCATGCAGCACGGCCCGTCGGGCGCCGCCATCTGGTCGGCCCCGACGATCGACGCCGAGCTGCGCCGCGTCTACGTGGGGACGGGTGACAACTATTCCGATCCCCCGACCGACGACAGCGACGCCATCGTGGCCTTCGATCTCGATACGGGCGAGCGCCTCTGGAGCCGCCAGTTCACAGCGGGAGACGCCTATAACATGGCGTGCGACTCGCCAGCGAGGGACGCGAACTGTCCCCAGGCGAACGGCCCCGATCTCGACCTCGGGGCTTCGCCGATGCTGGTTCGGCTCGCGGACGGGCAGAGGGTCCTCGTCGCCGGGCAGAAGTCCGGAATCGTCCACGCGGTCGACCCGGACCGCGCCGGCGCGCTGATGTGGCAGACTCGCGTCGGCGCCGGAGGCAAGCTGGGAGGCATCCAGTTCGGGCCGGCCGCCGACTCGCGCAACGCCTACGTGGCCGTGTCCGACCTCTCGTTCGGAGCCCGCACGCTGCCTGACGGCAGCGTCGTGCGCGGTCCGAAGCCGGACTCCGGGGGAGGGCTCGCGGCGATCCGCCTCGCGGACGGCAAGGTGCTGTGGGACACGCCCGGCATCCCCTGTCCGACGGATCGCACGGGGTGCTCGCCGGCCCAGTCGGCCGCAGTAACCGCCGTGCCCGGAGTCGTGTTTTCCGGATCGCTGGACGGCTTCATTCGCGCCTATTCGGCGGAGGACGGGGAGGTCCTGTGGAGCCATGACACTGTTCGCGAGTACCCGGACACGGTGAACGGCGTCCCCGCCAGGGGCGGATCCCTGAACGGTCCCGGGCCGGTGGTCGTCGACGGCATGGTGTACGTGAACTCGGGCTACGGGCAGTTCGGATCCATTCCGGGCAATGCGTTCCTGGCCTTCGGGGCAGGCAGCGAGTAGGCGAGGGGATGTCCGGCGATTGCGACGCCCGCCGTCTTCCGACGACCGTGGTCTCTCGGCGGTGTGCGGGTCCGGTGTCAGCACCCCCCGAACCGCAATGCAGGACGCAGCGCCAGCCAGGCTCTCGGGACACGGCAAGCATCGCGCTGGTCACGGACGACCGCAACGCAGTGCGCTGTGATTTTCAACCTGAGGCGGCAGGCGGTCGTGGGGTCATCGAAACGAGGGGGAAATCGATGCGAGGCGCTTGGCCGGCTTGCTAGCCAGCGGGGTCGCGCTCTCGGGAGTCGCCGCTGTCGTCCTGCTTGCGATGTACGGGCATCGGGTGGTGGCGACGAAGATTCTCTCCGAACTCGGAACGCTTCTCGCCCTGATTTAGGCGCGCGGTTCATCGAATCGACCACCTGCCCGGGCACCTATGGAACTGCCAACGGCGCCTTTGCAACGCTCCGGGGCGGAGTCCGCCAAACTGCGGCATCGCGGCCGATTCGACTGGTGACCCGAGGTGTCGTAGCAGTCAGCCGCATGCTGCGGCGACCGCCCTCCTGCTGGCTCGGGCCAGCGCGGCCTGCCGAGGTAGCAACGTCGTGCAAGCCGTCCCTAGGCGGAGCGGATGCCGGACGTGCCGGCTGGGAATCCGCGGTCCCGAGGGGGTGCTAGAGTAGGGGCTTGGAGGCTGTCTCAGGCATGCGCTACCCCGAACCGCTCATCTATCCGATGCGCCAGGAACTTACCAAGCACGGCGTCGAGGAGGCGCGCACCCCGGACGACGTGGAGCGCGTGCTCGCGCCCGGCAGCGGGAGCGTGCTGATGGTTGTCAATTCCGTCTGCGGCTGCGCGGCCGGCTGCGCGCGGCCCGGCCTGGTCCAGTCCCTGCGCGGCGAGATCCGCCCGGACGGTATCGCGACGGTCTTTGCCGGGGCCGACCTCGAAGCGACCGCCCACCTGCGGCAGAAGCTCTCGATGTACCCGCCGTCGTCGCCCTCCTTCGCGCTTTTCCGCGACGGCGAGCCCGTCTACATGATGCACCGCTACCAGATCGAGGCCGCGACGCCGCCGACATCGCCCGCTCGCTGCAAGAGGCCTACGCGGTGCACTGCGGAGCGGCGGTGGCCGCGACCGCGTAGCCCCGGCCCTGTTCTTCAGGCCGCTTCGTCAGCCCGCTCTGCCCGCAGGCGCTCGCTGACCCACTCCCGGGCGCGCTCCGCCGAGCGGCGCTTCACGCCTTCGTATCCGCGGATGTCGCGGGGCGCCCCGGCGATTTCAGCCGCCAGGTCCAGCGTTCGGGCGTCGAGGCGTTCCAGCAGGCTCTCCACGACACCGCGGTACCAGCGCAGCAGCTCGCGCTCCTCCCGCCGGGAGGCCAGCCAGCCGAACGGATCGAGGGCCGTGCCGCGCAGGACCTTGCCCCGCGCCAGAAGCCGCAGGAACGGGCGAATCCACGGCCCGAGGGTCATCTTGTTGCGGAATCCCAGCTGGCGTAGCAGGGGCGGGTGCAGGTGGTAGGCGATCCTGCGCGGCTTCTCGAACGTGGCCGCGACCTCCGCGTCGAAGTCGGGGGCTACGAGCAGGCGCGCCACTTCGTACTCGTCCTTGTACGCCATCAGCTTGTGGAGGTTCCAAGCCACCGCCCGCGCCAGCTTGTCGCTGCCGGGCCGCACACGGTCCTCCGCCGCGCGCGCCCGGTCCACCAGGCGCCGGTATTCCGCAGCGTACGAGCCGTCTTGGTACGCAGCGAGCTCACGCTCGCGGTCCTCCACCAGAGCCGCCAGGGACTGCGGCACGACCGAAGCGGGCGCCGCCGGCAGGTACGGGCGCAGCACGGCCGGTTCCCGGGCGTACTGGCGCCCCCAAGCGAAGACCTCCAAGTTCCGTTTCACCGCCACGCCGTTCAGGCGGATCGCCTCCTTGATCGCATCCGCTGAAAGGGGCAGCCGGCCTCTCTGGTAGGCCACGCCAACAAGGAACATGTTGCTGAACACGTGGCCGCCGAACAGCGTCTCCGCCAGGAGGGAAGCGTTGACGAATTCGCAGTCCTCGCGCCGGGTGCCGTTGCGAACCGCGTCGAGGTAGGCGCCGTCCGGCGAGAGCACGGTCAGCCCCTTGCGAATCGCCTCGCCGGTGAGGATCTCCTTGGAGTTGACCACGGCGGCCGTCCGCCGCGGGTCGCAGCACTCCAGGTTCTTCGGAAAGGCCGCTCCGACTAGGTCGAAGCCCAGCAGCAGGTCCGCGCACCCGGGCGGAATGCGCTGGGACGCCTCGATCCGGCCGGCGCTGACGGTGAGGTGGGCGACGACCGCGCCGCCCTTCTGCGCCACGCCGGTTTGGTCCAAGGTGATAGCGTGGAGCCCGTCCATGCGCGCCGCCGTCGCCAGGATGGCGTTGATCGTCACGACTCCTGTCCCGCCGATCCCGGGCATCAGGACGTGGTACCCGTCGCCCGGCTCGGGCTTGGCCGCCGGCTCGGGCAGGGTCGGCTCGGGGAGGCTCGGCAGCGGCTTGCGCCGCAGGCCGGATCCCGGCTCGATCTCGACCGACACGAAGGAAGGGCAGTCCCCCCACGAGCAGGTGTAGTCGGCGTTGCAGGACGACTGATGCACGCGGGTCTTCGGGCCGTATTCCGTGTCCACCGGGATCAGCGAGACGCAGTTCGCCTGCGCCACGCAATCCCCGCACCCCTCGCAGGCGCGCTGGTTGATCAGAATCCGTCGCGTGGGCTGGGGCAGGATGCCGCGGTTGCGTCGCCGCCGCTTCTCGGCGGCGCACAGCTGGTCGTAGATCATGACCGACACGCCCTTGGCGCGGCCCAGTTCCTCCAGCGCCGCTTCCAGGTCCTCGCGCGGCCGCAGCCGGGCGGCCGGCGCCAGCGCGGTCGCGCCGGCGAACTTGGAAGGTTCGTCGCTCAGCACGACGATCTTGCGAATGCCTTGCGCTTCCAGCTCGCGAGTGAGGGCGGGCACGGGCAGCCCGCCGGCCGCGGCCTGCCCTCCCGTCATCGCCACGGCGTCGTTGTATAGGATCTTGAACGTGATGTCGACGCCCGCCGCGACGGCGGCCTGCACGGCGAGGCGGCCGGAATGGAAGTACGTGCCGTCCCCGAGATTCTGGAAGAGGTGCTTCGTGCCGCTGAACGGCGCCGCGCCGATCCACGAGGCGCCCTCCGAGCCCATGTGAAAGAGGAACTCGATGCCGCGGCCCACGTCGCGCATGAGCCCTGCCATGCCGTGGCATCCGATCCCGCCCCCCGCCAGCTGGCCTTCCAGCAGGAGCGTCGAGCGATTGTGGGGGCAGCCCGAGCAGTAGCTCGGAGTGCGCGCCCCGCGCCCGAACTTCGGCCCGGCCGGGTCCGGCGTGTCGGCCTGCGAGCCGCCGGCCGCGGGCAGCTCCGCGGCGGGTCCGAGGAACCGGCCCAGCGCCAGGGCGATCATGCCGGCGTCGAGCTCGCCCGTCGAGGGCAGCAGCGTCTCGCCCGCGGCGTCCTTCTTGCCGTGGACGGCGGGGTGCCGCGGGCGGTTGAACAGCATCTCGCGCAGCTGCAGTTCGACGAACGAGCGCTTCTCCTCCACGACGAGGATCGTCTCGAGGCCGCTGGCGAAGTCGTCGACGATGGCCGGCTCCAAGGGGAACGCCATGCCGAGCTTGAGGATCCGCGCGCCGGCGGCGCGGAGCTCGTCGCTGCCGACGCGCAGCAGGCGCAGGGCCGACATCAGGTCGGCGTGGCTCTTGCCGGTCGTGACGATGCCGAGGGTGTCGCCCTCGTGACGCGCGGTGATGCGGTTGAGCCCGTTCGCCCGCGCGAACGCCCGCGCCGCCGTCAGACGGTGCTCGTGGACCTCCGTCTCGAGGTTCAGGCTGTAGGGCACCACGAGCATGGTGCCGAGGGCCTTGCGGTACGGTTCCCCGTCGACCAGCAGTTCGGGCAGCGCGACCGGGCAGCGCTCGGGGCCGAATTCCACGATCGCCCCGCCGTCGCAGATGTCCGTGGACAGCTTCAGGCCGCACCAAGAGCCGCCGAAACGCGACAGCGCGATGCCGTACAGCCCGTAATCCAGCACCTCTTGGGTGCTGGACGGATTCAGCACGGGGACGGCGCAGTTGTACAGCGAGAGCTCGCTCTGGTGCGGGATCGAGGAGCTCTTGGAGACGTGGTCGTCGCCTGCCAGGGCGAGGGCCCCGCAGTTCTCCCCCGTGCCGGCGAAGTTCGCGTGTCGCAGCGCGTCGCCGCTGCGGTCGAGCCCGGGCCCCTTGCCGTACCAGATGCCGACGGCGCCGTCGTAGAGGGGCTGCGGGAAGCTCTGGAACAGCTGGCTGCCCATCACGGTGGTGAGGGCCAGCTCCTCGTTGACGCCCGGCAAGAAGCGGATTCCGTGCCGGTCCAGGAAGCCCGCCGCGCGGGCCAGCGCGAGGTCGTAGCCGCCCAGCGGCGAGCCCTCGTAGCCCGAAATCATGCAGCCCGTCCGCAGGCCGAGGCGGCGATCGCGGCGCATCTGCTCGATCGGCAGCCGCACCAAGGCCTGGATGCCCGACATGTAGGCGAGCCCGCCCTCGAGAGCGTACTTGTCGTCCAGCGAAATCGGGTTGATCGGCATGTGGCGCGCTTCCCGCCGCCGTGCGGTCTGGCCGCCGGCTGGCCCGAGCGTCGCAAGGATTATCTCGCAACCGGCCCGCAGGGGCGGCGGCAGCGCGGCAGGCTCTCGCCGGCCCCGCCCCTAGCCGGCACTTGGTCGCAGGCCTGCTCTTGGGCTATATTCTCTGGATGGAGGTTGTTTCATGATTTTGCGAGCGTTCGGCTTATTTATTGCCCTTTCGCTGGCGTTTCTTGCGGGGACCTTGGTGCCGTCCGCCGAGACGCAGTCAGCCGGCCGGCACTTCCTGCGGATCGACTACATGAAGATCCCGGACGGCCAGACCCTTCGGTACCGCAAGCTGGAGACGGAGCTCTGGAAGCCCGTGCATCAGGCCCGGGTCAACAAGGGGTACATCACGTCGTGGCGGCTCTACGGCCACCACTTCCCCGGCGGCGAGAGCGACTACCAGTACGTAACTGTCACCGAGTTCCCCTCCTTGCAGGCGATGGACGAGCTTCATTACCCCGGGCTATTCCAGGAAGTTCACGGCGCGGACTACGATACGAGCATCTCGGAGGAGACGGCGGCGTCGAGAACGCTCACGCATACTGACATCTGGGCGCTCATCGATTCCGCGGGCACGGACTAGATGCATAGCTGGGCGTGAGGACAGGCTAGGTGCGAACGGCTCGGATAGGATTGATACCGGATGCGACCGGCTAGCCCGCGACGGTCCGGCCACGGTGGAAGGTTCGACATGAAGATCCCGTACAAGACTCGGACGGTCTCGGCCGTCCTCGCGGTCGCGGCCCTAGCGACTTCGCACTGCACCGTCGGCAAGTACCCGCCCGACGAGCACAACCAGGTGGCGAAGCCGTTCATCTACGAGAGCGCGGCCCTGGACCCGCTTGGGGTCCTGATGGCCGGAAGCACGGCCGTCACGACCGGCCAGGTGTTCAGCGTCTCCGACGAAGCCCTCGAGGGCGGGTCGAGCCAGCCGATGATCAGCGCTCTGCCCGACCACAGCCCCGAGGGCAGGGCGCAGCGGGTAGCGGTCTACGAGGACTTGGTGCGGCGCTTCACGGCCTCCCCCGAATCCGAGGAAGGCTTCGACAGCTCGAAGCTGCCGCCGGCGCTGTGGACCGAGCACGGCACGCTGCTCAACCGCGCCGAGCGCATGCTCTTCCGGCTGACCGAGGGGAAGGCGTACGAGCACAATCCGCTGCTGTACGTGGAAGAGCTCGGCAAGCTGCTGTACGCGCCGCTGGAGCTGGCCTACGCGCCGGCCAACGACCGCTACGCGGCTATCGTGCAGCGCCTGTCGAAGGCGCCCGCGTACCTCCAGACCGCCCAGTCGAACCTGCAGTCGTCGTCCGAGGTGCGCATCGCGGCCGCCCGGGAAGCGGCGCGGGGCGTGATCGCCCTGATTCGGAACGACATCGCCGGGCGCATCCCGCCCAGCATGGAGGCCGACTTCGAGCGGGCGTCGCAGGCGGCGGTGGGCGCCTTGGAAGCGTACCGGGACGCGCTCGCGAGTCTCCCGGCGACCGATGACTGGCGCGCCGGGGCGGACCTTGCGCGACGCAAGCTGGAACTGGACGCCGGCTACCCCTTGGGCGCCGTCCCAGACCTGCTGGCGGAGCTGGAGGAGGACTTCGAGACGGCCCACACCGCCCTCGTGAGCGCCGCCGAGCCGATCAACCGGCGGATCTACGGCGGCAGTCGGCCCCGGGACGACTACCGCTTGATCAACGACGTGCTGGAGGTGCTGGAGGGCGAGCAGCGGGCCCGTAGCAACCAAGGCATGATGGACCTGATGACGACGGACGCCGCGGAGGCGCGCCAGATCTGCAACCGCGAGGAGATCGCGCCGGTTCCGGACGCGCTGGAGCTGCGGGTCGTGGAGACGCCGGAGTTCATGCGCATCTCGGTGCCGCTGGCGGGCGGGCTCGGCCCGACCGCCGCGTCCTCCGACAACGCGGCCATCGTCTGGCTCACGCCGGCGCCGGCGGACGCCTCCCGCGCGGAGCTGCGGGACCGCCTCACGACCAACAACAACCACCAGATCAAGCTGCTGGCGCTGCGCTACGGCATTCCCGGCTACGCCTTGATCGGCTCGCTCGCGTCCGACATGGAGTCCGAGCAGAAGAAGCTCACGCACCTCGTGGAGCCGCTGCCGGGATTCGTGGACGGCTGGTCGATCTACATCACCGAGACGACTGTGGGCACCTCCTACACCGGCGACGTCGACTTCATCTGGCGCAAGTACAAGCTCCAGACCATCGGGGCCGCGCTGGTGGACATGCAGATGCATACCGGCGACCTGAGCCCGGCCGACGCCGTGCGATTCCTGACGCGGCGGGCCTACATGGAGAGCAGCGCCGCGCGCGCGGTCGTGCGTGCCATCGAGGTCAACCCGACCCGGGCGGCGTCTACCTATCTGGGCTGGCTCGGCTGGCAGCAGCTCCGGGCGCACTACCAGGAGACGACCCAGGACTTCAGCCTGACATCCTTCCACGGCAAGGCCCTGCGCACGGGCGCGATGCCCGTCGAGGAGTTCTCCTACGCCGTCACGGAAGCCAAGGGCCGGCTCCGCCTGACGCTGGGCGGCGCGGAGGAGTAGGCCGTCGCGGATCGGGTCGCGCGGCGCTCGCGCTCCGCGCTTGGTGCATAATGGATTGAGGATCCCCCCGCGCCTGTAGCGCGGGCGCCGCGTCCGGGCCGCCCGTCGCGTCCGGGCCGCCCCGGAGAAGCCACCGTGCCCAAACTGAAATCGCATCGCGGAGCTGCCAAGCGCTTCCGGCTCACCGGGACCGGCAAGGCGAGGCGCCGGCACGCGCTGAAGAACCATATCCTGACCAAGAAGTCGCGCAAGCGGAAGCGGCACCTGCGCAAGGGCGCGCGCGTCAGCCCGGCCTTCGAGAAGGCCGTCCGCCGCATGATCGCCTGCTAGCGCGGGCCGTCCCCAGTCGCGCCTGCCGTCCCGTCGGAGGAAACCGTGTCGAGAGTCAAGCGAGGGAACCATCGCCACCAGAAGCGCAAGCGCGTGCTGGCTAAGGCGAAGGGGTACTATCTCGGGAAGAGCAAGCTCTACCGCTACGCGCGCGAGGCGGTCAACCGGGCGGACCAGTTCGCCTACGTTGGGCGCAAGCTCAAGAAGCGCGACTTCCGCAGGCTGTGGATCACGCGGATCAGCGCTGCGGCGCGGTCCCACGGGCTCAACTACAGCCGCTTCATCCGAGGCGTCAAGGACGCCGGCATCGACCTGAACCGCAAGGTGCTGGCCGAGATGGCCGTGCGCGATCCGGAGGGCTTCGGGCAGCTGGCGGAGAAGGCTAGGGAAGCGCTCGCCGGGCCGGATGGGGCAGCCGCGTAGCTTGATCCCGGCGCGAGGCGCGCAGGGCGGGGTGTCGGTCCGCGGCAAGCTCGAGCGCCCCATCGCCGACCTCGTGGCGGCGGGCGACTCGCCGGAAGGCCTCTACGCAGAGCTGCGGGCGGCCTTCGAGCAAGACTGCGTCGCGGCGACCACCGACGAGCGGGCCCGGGCGCTGCGGGATCGCTGGCTCGGGCGACGCAACGGCCTGCTCGCGGCCGCGAACGAGCGCTGGCTGAAACCGGCGCCCCGCGCGCTGAAACCGGCTGTCGGCAGGCTCCAGAACGTCTTGCGGCGGGATGTCGAGGCCGCCGTCAAGCGCGCCGCGCGGGACGTCGCGGTGCGAGTCGCTGCCGGGCCCGGCCTGGATCCGACGCTGCCGGGACCGCCGCGCGATCTCGGAGCGGTCCATCCGATCCGGATGGCGCTCGAGGAGGTCCTCGAGGTTTTCCGGCCGCTCGGCTATTCCGTGGCCGAGGGCCCCGAGATCGAGTCGTACTTCTACAACTTCGAGGCGCTCAACTTCCCCCCCGACCATCCGGCTGTGGACGAGATGGACACGCTGTTCGTCGAGGGCGGCGGCCTGCTGCGGACCCATACTTCGCCGTGCCAGATCCGCGTCATGGAGTCCCGGCGCCCGCCCATGCGCTACGTGGTTCACGGCAAGGTCTACCGCAACGACACCCCCGACGCGACCCACAGCCCGATGTTCCACCAGCTCGAGATGTTTGCGGTCGACACCCACATCACGCTCGGCGACCTCAAGGGGACCTTGGAGCATTTCGTGCGGCGGTTCTTCGGGCCGCGGACCGAGGCGCGCTTCCGCCCGAGCTACTTCCCGTTCACCGAGCCGAGCGCCGAGGTGGACATCACCTGCCCGTTCTGCGCGGGCGGCGGCTGCCGCATTTGCAAGGAGACCGGCTTCATCGAGGTGCTGGGCTGCGGCATGATCGATCCCGAGGTCCTGCGCAACGCCGGCATCGACCCGCAGCGGCACCAGGGCTTCGCGGCGGGATTCGGTCTCGACCGCTTCGCGATGCTCAAGTACGGCATCGACGACATCCAGCTGATGTACCAGGGCGACTCGCGATTCCTGAGGCAGTTCCGTTAGATGCGCATCCTGCTGAGCTGGCTGCGGGAGTTCGTGGAGACCGACGAGTCTCCGCGCGAGCTCGCGCGCGCCCTGACCATGGCCGGGCTTGCGGTCGACGCGGTGGAAGAGCGGGAGGGCGAGACCGTCCTGGTCTTCGACCTGACCAGCAACCGCCCCGACGCCATGAACCACGTCGGCGTCGCCCGGGAGGTCGCCGCGATCTACCGCCGGCCCCTGCGCCTGCCGCGGGCGGACGTCAGGGAGTCCGGCCCTCCTGCGGCCGACCGCGTCTCCATCGAGATCGACGACGCCCTGTCCTGCCTGCGCTACGTCGGGCGGGTCTTCACGGACGTGCAGGTGCGGCCCGCGCCCGGCTGGATGAGCCGACGGCTGGAGCTCTGCGGCGTCCGATCGATCAACCTTCTGGCGGATCTCACCAACTACGTGATGCTGGAAATGGGCCAGCCCTCGCACGCTTTCGACCTTGACGCGCTGGGGGCAGGGCGGATCGTCGTCCGCAAGGGCCGGCCCGGCGAGGCGCTGGTGACGCTGGACGGGACCCGCCGGGATCTCTCGGCGGACCATCTCGCCATCTGCGACGACGAGGGGCCGGTCGCCCTCGCGGGCGTGATGGGCGGCGCGTCCACGCAGATCACGGACGACACCAGGAATGTCCTGCTCGAGGCCGCCTGGTTCCGCCCGTCCGCCGTGCGGAACGCCTCGCGCCACTTCAGGCTGTTCACCGAGGCGTCGCGGCGCTTCGAGCGCGGCGCGGACTGGAACGGAGCGCCAAGGGCGGCCGACCGCATCGCGGCGCTCCTCGCTGAACTCGCAGGCGGCGCGGTGCTGCCGGGCCGCGTGGATTGCTATCCGAGCGAGCGGTCCCTGCCTGATATCCGTCTCCGCAGGGAACGCGTCCGCCGCCACTTGGGCGTCTCGGTTGACGATGCGGATGTCGCGGCGATCCTCGGGCACCTCGGATTCCGTCCGGTCGCGGACGAGGGAGGCTGGACCGTGCCGGCAGTCAGCTGGCGCTTGGACGTGAAGCGGGAGATCGACCTGATCGAGGAGATCGCGAGGATCTTCGGGTTCGAGAACATACCGGCTACGCTGCCGCCCGCGGGCACGGCGCCGGACTCCAGCCCGCATGGCGAGGAGGACGCGAGACTGCGCGCCGCCGTGCGCGGTCTGGGATACGACGAGACGATCGGCTTCGCGTTCGTTTCGGCCGCCGAGGCGCGCCGCTTCGGCGGCTCGGAGGCCGTCGCCCTGCGCAACCCGCTCTCGAGCCATTGGGGCGCGATGCGCAACAGCGCGGTGCCGACGATGATTCGCGCCCTGGAGCGGAACCTCCGGCGCGGCCAGTCGCGGGTGCGCCTGGCGGAGTTCGGGCGCGTGTACCTGCGCTCGGGGGAGAGCTACGAAGAGCCCCGCGTGCTGACGCTGGGCGCGACGGGCTCCGCCCGCCGCCCGGCGTGGAGCGAACCTTCGCGTCCGTTCGACTTCTACGACCTGAAGGGCGATGTGGTCGCCTTGGTCCGGCCCTTCGCGACGGGCGGGCTGGAATTCGACGCGGAGGGCGTTCCGGGCCATTTCCGGCGCGGTCGCGCCGCGACCGTGCGGGCCGGGGGCGAGGTGATCGCCACGTTCGGAGAGATCGACCCGGCCATTGCCAAGGAGCGGAAGATCCGGCAGGCCGTGCTGGTCGCCGAGATCCGCCTTGACCCGCTCTGTCGTGCCGGGCTCCGCGCCCCGCGCCACGCGGCGCTCCCGCGCGTGCCCGCCGTCAGCCGCGATTTCTCGCTGCTGGTGCCGGACGGCGTGGAGTTCCGGGGCATCGTCGAGGCGGTCGGCGAGGTGCCGGACCTCGTCGAGCTGGAGCCGGTGGAGATATTCCGGGGGGCGAAGGTGCCCGACGGCTTCTACAGCCTGCTGCTGCGCGCCTCGTGGCAGCGGCTGGACGAGAGCCTGACGGACGAGGCGGTGAACGCCGCCGCCGCGAACGTGCTGGCGTCCCTACGGTCCAAGCTCGGCGTCGGCTTGCGCGGCTGACGGCGCCGCCCGCAGCCGGTAGACCTCGTAGGTGCGGTCGCGCCGCTCGGATCCTAGCCGCCAGGCGCTGCGCAGTTCCGCGTAGGTCTGCGTCCACACGCGCTCGTAGCGTTCGTCGAGCGCCTTCGGCGTCCTGCCCTTGGTGTCCCAGAGCACGAACCAGTCCGGGTCCGGAGAGTCGTCGAACTGGTCGGCCGGGATCTTGCCTCGGAAGCGCCGGTTGTATTCGACATCGGCATCGAGCAGGTTCACCCAGCGGCGCTCGGGCAGGTAGTAATGCCCGACCATGCCCTTGACGTTGCGGAAATAGGCGATGCTGTCGCCGGGCCGGGTGCGGGCGGACAGGAACTCGAGCAGCCGGCCGTTGTGCTCGTCGTAGCGGGTGATCTGCCTGAGCACGACCTGCTCTGTGCCGCCTCCCGCCAGATCGAGGTTAGGCCACAGGCTGGCGCCGGCCAGGCAGGCAAACGCCGCCCGGCGCCGTCCGGCGCCGTCGAGCGCCGCAGCGGCGAGGCAGATCAGGACCACCGCGGCCGGACAGGTCTGGTAGTAGTACCGGGGCAGGGTGCCGCGACCGGCCGCGGCGACCGTGAAGAGCGGGCACAGGACCACGATGAGCCCGGCCAGCAGGGCCATGCGCGCCACGGCTCCGGGGCGCTCGATGCGAGTCCACAGGAAGTACGCAGCGGCAGGCACGGCGAGGAAGAGCAGCGCGAACAGGACGAAAACGGCGTCCGGCGTATCTCGCAGCCAGCGCTCCCTGATGACGAACCCTAGCAGCGGAACCGCCGCGGCGGCCCAGAGCAGGGCCCGCTGCGTTGCCGACACCGCCGGGCGCAGCGACCCGGCCGCCAGGACGGCGGCCGGGGCGAGGACCACAAACGGGACCCAGCGCCAGTATTCCGCGCCGCGCCGCGCCGCGATGTAACGGAAGTTCTCCCAGAAGGTGTTCTCGGTGCCCGGCCGCCACGCGGTGAGGTATTCCGCGTGCAAGAGCCAGAACTCCGCGCCCAGCACTAGCGCGAGGACAGCCGACGCGCCGCACAGGCGCAGCAGCGTCGGCCGGTCCGTGAGCAGGAAGAATATCCCGAGAGCGAACCAGGTGGCGGCGAAGCTGAGATAGTTCGCGCCGTACAGCAGGCAGCCGACCATGCACAGCTGCGCGTGGAACGACCAGCGGGAGCCGAGGTCGGTGTCCCGCAAGTACCGGGCAACTTGGACCAGCAGCAGCACCGTGGCGACGACGACCAGGATGTAGTAGCGCCCTTGGCGCGCGGCGTGTAGGAAGTAGATCGACAGGCTGGCAGAGAGCGGGAGGGCGAGCGGCAGCCAGCTCGGCCCGCCGAGCTGGCGCCCCAAAAAGTAGAGCAGCGCCAGCGCGCAGAGGCCCGCCAGGGCGAAGGGGAGCCGCGCTTGGAGCGTGCCGTCGCCGAGCAGCCGGTGACCGACGGCGGAAACGTAGACCTGCAGGTAGCTCTGCATCGCCGGCAGGAGGCGCGAGTTGATGTCGTGCCCGTCGTCGTCCTGCACCAGCAGCTGGCCCTGGCGCGGGTCGAACGCGTAGGGCAGCGCCGAGCCGGTCTCGGCCATCAGGCGACCCCAGACTGCGGTGGTCGCCTCGTCCCGCCAGAGAGGGACTCCGTCCAGTCGCCAGAAGAGCGCGATGACGCAGGCAACCAGCGTTGCGACAGCCGCTACCCGCGACGCGGTGCGACGGCTCGCGCCGCCCGGCGCGTCGGTCGACTGACCTAGCGCCATGCTGGTGCTGCCGGTCTTACGAGGACCAAGTTGTGCGGAATTCCGGGAACAGGGTCAGCCCGCCGCAGGCGAATAGCGTCTGGCCCGTGATGTACGACGCTTCCTCGGAAGCGAGGAAGGCGAACGCTGCCGCGATCTCGGCCGACTCGCCGGCCCGCCCCATCGGAATGTGCGATTCGACGACCCCTTTGGCGTCCGGGTCGTTGATCCAGGCCATGTTGATGGGCGTCACTATGGCTCCTGGGCCGACAGCGTTGACACGGATGCCGCGGTCGGCGTATTCGAGAGCCAGCGTGCGGGTCAGGTTCTCCATGCCGCCCTTGGAGATTGAATAGGACAGGTACTGCGGCTTGGGAATGATCTCGTGGACGCTGGAATTGTTGACAATCACTCCGCCACCCGGGCGGGCTAGGAAGTGCTTGATGGCCTCCCGGCTGCACATGTAGCAGCCGCGCAGGTTGACGCCCAGGATTCTGTCGAAGTCCGCGGTGAGGCTGGCGTCGCTCTCGGCCGCCTTCTGGATGCCGGCGTTATTGATCATCACGTCCAAGCGGCCCCACTCGCCGAGCACGGCCTCGAACATCGCCTTGACCGAGGGCTCGTCCGAGACGTCCGCCTTGTGAACTAGCGTGCGGGCGCCGTCGAAACCGCCGTCGGCGTGCGCCTGCCGCACCTGCTCGGCCGAGTTGGCTGCCCCCTCGTCATTCCGGCTGTAGTTGATGACGACGCTGCCGCCCTCCTGGGCGAATCGCAGAGCGATCGCCTCTCCGATCCCGGCGGACGCGCCGGTCACGAGAATGTTCTTTCCGATGAATCGATGCATCCGCAGGCAATGGCGCACCAGCGTCGCGCCAGCAACATTGTACCGCGCCGGGGGGCTGTCCACGGGGCGGCCCCGCCGGCAGCGGTCGAGGGCGTCAAGCACCCCAAACTTGAATCGTCGTGCCGTCGAAATCCTCGCTGCGACGGAACAGCTTCTCTCCCCACGGCCTCCTGCTGCGGTCGAACACCACGAGGTGGCCCGCTTCGGCGCCGCAGCGGTCCATGTAGCCCGCCGTCTGCTCCAAGCCCTCTCGCACCGTGCGCTCCAAGCCGTCCCTGCGGAGCTTGCATTCCACCACGAACTTCCGGTCCGAGGCGCCAGCAGGCCACAGTATCAGCAGGTCGGTGCGGCCGCGCCCCAGTACGTACTCGCGCTCGATGCGGCCGCCGCCGTTGACGACCCGCTGCAGATACGCCTGCAAGAGCAACTGCGCACCCGCCTCCTTGTATGTGTAGCGCCCAATCCAGTGCTCGGAATGCTGCCAGTAGAACTCTTGGAAGCCTGCCAGAAGCGCCTCTATGTCAAGGCTTCCGTCTTGTCTGACGTACCAAGCGGTCTGGACTTGGAGGGTCGCCTGAGTGACGAATGTCAGTTCCCGCGGCACCACCTCGGCGTAGATCGGGTTGGCGACTCGCACCGGCGGGTCTAGTGCCACCAGTCCGAGGTCCCGGACGTACTCCAAGTCGCGCCCCCTGACTTTGCCCTGCGCCGTGCCGCTGAGGATGGGCTCGATCACCCGTCGCACGCGCTCTTCCTGCAGCTTGTCCGCGAGCTGGTCCAGATGCACCACCCGACGCTGGATCAGCGCCTCCTCTGCTTCGGCGATGTCCTCGAGGCCGATCGCCCGGGCGCGGTCCATCCCACGCGCTCTCTCGAAGCAGGCCTCCAGGCACAGCGCGTTCACGAGCCACGGCTGGCCCAGAGTGCGGCTCCAGATCCGCTCCAGCGCCCCGCCGGAGAAAGCCTGGCCCGTCTCCGCCGTGTGCTGACCCAGCAGCTCGACAACTTCCTCGTGGCAGAACGAGCCGACCCGCAGCGACTTGGCGCTGACGTTGAAGGCGCTGCCTCCCGCTACGTTGTCGCCCGTCGAGCCAGAGTGGATGCGGTAGTCCCGAAGGTTACGCACCCCGCACAGGACAATGCTCTGGGGGAATCCCTTGGGTCGCAGGTCGTAGCCCGAGCGCAGCTGGCGCAGCACTGAGATCAGCGTGTCGCCCACCAGCGCGTCTATCTCGTCGATCAGCAGCACCAAGGGCTGGGCATCCGCCCGAGCCACCGTCGCAGAATGTACATCAGTGCGCCGTCGGGTCCGCGATTCCTCAGGGCCTCGTCCATGGTCCTGTCGATGAAGGTGTCCTCCAACGCCACCTCGGCGCGGTCTGCGAGAGCGGACAGGATTGCGCGCATAGTCCTAGGCGTGTCCTCCCGTCCCGCCTGGCCGCTTTCGACATTGACGTAGACGCAGCGGTAGTCTCCTTGCGCCCCGCTGTTCAGCAGGTCCTGTAGCGCCAGTAGGGTGGAGGTCTTGCCCGACTGCCGCGGTGCGTGCAGGATAAAATACCTCTCGCGACGGATCAGCCCGAGCACCCCGTCCAAGTCGATTCGTTTCAAGGGCGGTATGCAGTAGTGCTTCGCGGGCACAACCGGTCCCTCGGTGTTGAAGAAACGCATCTTGGGGCCCTCCGCTCCTCGGTCCGATTATATGAGCCGTCTCGCTAGGCCCCGTCCCTGCCAAGACGCTCGCGATCGGTCCGGCAGGCCATCGCCGCCATCTCGAGGAATCCTGTACGGCGGTCGCGCGGCGCTGGCTGGAGCCAGCGGTCCCGGGCCGGAGCGTCCCCGACGTTCGTTCAGACCGGCTTGTCGCGACAGGCTCGCCCGTGTCGCGACGCAGAAATAGGGGCAATTAACTCCGCTAGGTGCTACTTTGGGGCCGAGCAGAATGACTGCTCGCCCGATGGCGCGACCGATCGAGATCCTCGACGTGCCTCCTGCCGAGCGGCAGGAATTGCACCGGCGGGCAGCGATCCTAGATTTGGCCATCAAGGGGGTGCATGAACGTTGATTGGGAGGATGAGATGAACCGCTTGACCGAGAGGTCGCGCTAGTGAGGCCGCCCCGCGAGAGCGTCGGACTGCTGGCAGGGCTGTGGCACGGTCCACCTAGTGCCGAGCCCGGGGCCGGACGCTGCCGGCAGGAAGCTGCGTGGAGTCCAGGCCCCGGCAGTCCGGCGGCGTGCGTCCGTCTCGCACCGCCCCCAGCGGAGTCGGCCAGTCCGGGAAGCGGAACTAGAGCAGCGCGGCCTGCAGCTACCGGAATAAGCCGCGGCGCGTGACCTGCTTGCGGCGGCACTGCTGCCGCAGCGCGCAGACGCACTCCAGCACGGCATGGAGCACGGAGGCGAATAGGTTCAGCACGGCCGGCACGTTGGCCGGCTCGGCCTTGCCGTGCCCGAACTTGCGCTCGAAGTTGCGGCCGTGCCGTGCCAGGCAGTTGAAGCCCTCGTTCTCGATCTTCCGGCGTGCCAGGCCGGCCCGCGCGATCCGCTCCGCGTTGTTCGCGGGGACCTCCAGACTGGTGAAGCAGCTGTTGGCGCAGGTGCGCTTGCCGCCGTGCTTCACGGCGTACTCGATCCAAGTGCCGTGCAGGGCGCCGCGGCCCTTGCGCAGGGGCGCCGCGGCCGCCCGGCGGAAGCGGTGCCGCTCGGACCGCTTGCCCGGCCCGGGCCGTGGCAGCCAGCCGGCCGATCGCACTGCGCCGGCTCTCCAGCACCTCATCCAAGCACTTGTGGGATCGGGGCTTGCATACCCGGATGCAGTCCATGCCGGCCGCCGCGGCGGCCTCGCAGACCGGCTGGCAGCAGTACAGGTCGTCGCCCGGCAGGACGGGGCGGCAGGACGGGGCGGCAGCCAGGCGCCGTGAGCGGCGAGCCAGCGCTTGGCGGCGTTGCGCTCGCAGTCCCGCTTGCGCTCGCCCTCGCTCATGTCGGCGCGGGTCGCGGCCGCGGCCTGCAGCGGGCACGCGAACTCGGGCATCAGCGGCAGGACGGTGGCGTGGCCGTCGGCCACCGCGACGGCCGCGACCATGCTGTGGAAGTGATGCGGCCGGCGCTCGCTGTCGACGCGCCGCACCGAGCACTGCGGGCAGTGCATCGTGTCGGAGCGGTGGAACCGGACGCCGTCCGGAGCCGCCGGCAGGCGCTCGTCGAGGCGCTGGAAGGGCTCGAGCGTGCCCTGCGCGGCCACGGTTTGGAGGCACGGCCGGAACGGCGGGTCGAACGCGGCCGGGTCGAGGCCGTCGAGCAGGTTGCGGATCCGGTTGTCGCAGGGGATGCGGCCCACGCCGAACAGGGTCCGGCCTTTGGAGTGGGAGCCGTCCAGCTCCATGCGTCGCCGGAACGCGAGGAACGACTCGCACTGGGTGAAGAAGCAGGCCGGGGCGCAACCGGCGGCGTCGCTTACCTCGTAGCGCGTGTTGCGACCGTCGCGCCGGTCGGGCCGGCCGGCGGCCGTCTCGCGGAAGGCGCTCAGCAGCGCGTCCAGGACATGGGGCATACACCCTAGCTCACAAATTCCGCGAGGAAAAGTACAAGTGCCTGCCTTCGACACCCTTCTCAGACACCCTGGAAATCCCAAAGTGCCAAAATTTTGAATCGCTGACTTCGGGTTCAGCACCCGACACCGATGAGTATGTTCCGAACGAAGTGGATGGTCAGCCTGTAGCCCTCGCTCCCCAAGGCCCGCCACCAATCCGTACCCCTTCGTTCGCATCGAGACCAGTGTCGATATCCGGCACAGCGCCGGGCCAAGGCCATACTGGGCGGGTCAAAGGAATCGCCTGCGGTCGGCATCCTAGCCCTAGCGCTGGCCGGCCGAAGCCGGGGAGCCCGCGAAGCTTGGGTACCTGACCGGGAGCCGCGTGGCAGCGCATCGGCCGTGCCTCCGCCGAATCACCTAGTCATCGACGCTTGGTCGCTAGCATCTCGCGGACCTTCCCGCATCACTTAGCCAGTTCCATCAATGTACTGTATTGTCTAGGGCATGCGAATCGAGTAACAGTGCCATGGACCTGGCGTCGCGATCCGCCTATCCCGGAGACCGATAGCCGGTTCCAGCAACGCCTCAGCCTGTGGGCCTTCCTCGCCGCCTGCGGCCGCGAGTGGGTCTGGGCCGCCACGAGCCGGACCGAGTGGACGCTAAAGATTGGGAGTGGGCGTCCCGGGCGGGCGCGGCTTGCGCTGCTGGAGAGAGCCCAGCTCCGCACCGATTCGCGCAGCCCGCTCGCAGATGAGTGCCGTAGATTCCCGCAGGAGTCAGAGGCCCGCCCGCCCGCCAGGCTGGAGGCACGGTTGTACCAGTTGGACCTCTTCACTTGGGCGGAGCACCAAGCAGAGTTCCTCCGCCGGAGAGACTGGGACGCCGTCGACTTGGAGAACGTGAGCGAGGAGATCGAGGGCTTGGCACGCAACGAGCGGCGTGTGTGGACTTCGCTATGTGCCCGGGCCGTGCAGCACCTGCTGAAGTTGGAGCACTGATCGGACGCGAGCCCGGAGTCGGTCGCGCGCTGGTGGCTGGAGGCCGGCGTATTCCGCCGTGAAATGGCGGCCGTGCTGAGCGACAACCCCGGCCTAAAGGGACGGGTCGCTGAGCTGTACTCGGACGCTTGGCGAAGAGGACGGCACATGGCAATCGCATCGCTGGCCGCCTACGACAGGGAGGCTGGCTCGTCCCTGAAGGACGCCCTGCGCGAGTGGCGGGCTACGGTTCCCGAGCGGCCCGTGTATTTGCTCGCGGACGTGGCGGGGTACGACCCCCGCCGCGTCCGCGAGCCGACCGATGATCGCTGGCCCCCGGGCGCGGCGCGGGCACTCAACGAGCATCTCGGGCTGGACTATCCCGTTCGCGAGGGCCGCGATCCTTCGGTTCTCGATCTCTCGCACTGAGCGGCCGGGACAGCATGTGACGGAGTGGACTTGCGATGGACACCCGCGAGTCCGAGGAGTGGGTCTCGCTCGCGCGCCGATGAGCCTTGCATCCGACCCGATACGGGGGCGGCATGATACGATGCTCCCAATGGGAGACATAATCCACACATCTAGGATTCGCATCCATCAGGACCAGCCTCCGGAGCGTCGCGCCTACGTGGAAGGTTTCGAGGACCCCTTGGAATTCGGCGTCCACGGCGGCATCAAGCACTTCTACCGCATGGAGCCCCGCAGGGATCTGCCGGCCACGCTCGACCACATGGTCGCGGCCGTCGGCGGTTGACTGACCGGCACTCTGTCAGGGGCCCTGGCAGTTCGCAAGATTCCGAACCATCCGGACCGCGTTTCGAGCGACGTGGAAGGTGACATCGAGAACGTTGGCGGCACCATCCGCATCACGCGCATCCGTGTGCATTACCACCTGAAGATCCCCGTCGGGGCGCGCGACCGCGCCCAGAGGGCGCTCGACACGCATCAGGCGAAGTGCCCCGCGGCAGTCAGCGTGAAGGACTCGATCAACATCCAGATCAGCGCTGACATCCAAGAAGTCTGATCTGATCGCCCGCTCAGTGGTCCTTGTCAATATCGCGATGCTGCACGCGGACGGCGCGGCTGGACCGGGCCAGCCGGGCGGCCACGATGTCCGCCAAGTAGACTGATCGGTGCCTGCCCCCGGTGCAACCGAAGTAGATCGAAAGGTAGCTCTTGCCCTCCTCGGCGTATCGCGGCACCACGAATTCAAGCAGCCCCATGGTGCGTTCCAGGAAGTCTCGGGTCACCGAGTACTGCTCTAGGAAGGCTCCCACCTCAGCGTCCTTTCCGGTCAGGTTGTGGCAGCCCGGCTCGTAATTGGGATTCGGCAGGAACCGCACGTCAAGCACCACGTCGCCGTCCAGCGGCGGGCCGTATTTGAAGCCGAAGCTGCCTACCGTCAGGCGTAGCTCGGTCTTCTCGGCCCTTCCTTGGAAGACGCGCATCATCTTCCGGCGCAGGTCATGCACGTTGAAGGTGCTCGTGTCGAGCTCGACGTCGGCCAGTGACCGGATCGGCTCGAGCAGCAGCCTCTCGGCCGCGAGGCTCTCGGCTACCGTCGGCGCCCCCGCGGGGTGCGGGCGGCGCGTTTCGCTGAAGCGCCGCTGGAGGGCCTCGTCGGACGCCTGCAAGTACACGAGGAAGGCGGGCACCGCGCGCCTAATCTCTGCGTACACCTCCGGGAATCGCACCAGCGCTTCCCCCTCGCGGATGTCGACTACGAGCGCCGCACGTCGGCGGGGCTCGGCGCAGCGGCGCGACGCCACAAATGGCCGGATCAGGTCGACCGGGAGGTTGTCGACGGTATCGAAGCCAGCGTCCTCGAGTGCGCGCAGTACCGTGCCCTTGCCCGAGCCACTCATACCGGTTAGTACGACCAAGCTGGCGCTGGCCGCTCGCTCGAACCCGGTCGGTGCCGCGTCCATCCCTAGTCGCCTTCGACGAGCTCCGCGTCCCCGTCCCGGCGCCGGACGAGGACGCTGACCCGGCCGGTGTCCGCATCCCGGTACGACACGTAGTCGCGCTGGCTGTCCTCGAGTTGCAGCAGCGCCTCGTCCGCCGTCATCGGCTTGCCCTCGATGGTGCCCGAGCGGACGATTTGAGGCCGCGGGACGGTCTCGAGCGCCGGTTCGGGTTCCGCCAGCCCGGATCGCTGGATCGAGTCCTCGACCACCACCGACTGGCGGTCGCGCTGCCGTCCGGGCCGGTGCGTGTCAATGATCTTGCGCTTGTTGCGGACGGCCTGCTTCTCGAGCTTCACCAGCGCGACATGCATGGCGGCGAAGGGAGAAACACCCTGGCCCGTTACCACGAGAGTGTGACGGAGGGCGCGCACCGACACTTCGGCTTCCGAAAGATGCCTCTCCCTCGACAGTGTGACGTTGGCTTCGAGACCACCTCGACGCGTCAGGATGCGCTGGATCTTGTCGAGCTTGCGGTGGAGCTTCACGCGCTCCCGTTCCGTCAGTTCCGCCTTGCGTCCGGTGTAGACAACCTTCATCCCGAAATATCCCCTCGGTCGTATCTGCCGACGGGCCGGGAGGGTCCGCCCGCCCATTTCCGGCCGGTCTCGAAGCAGGAGACCGCTGCTCGATTCCGTCCCGAAACCCGTGCGACTGAGTATAACAGCGACGGAGCGCTCGAGTTCGGAGCCGCTGGCGACAAGCGGTTGCAAGCGACCGGATCCGGTCTCGGACCGTGGTGCTAGGATGCGAATTCCGAGAATGCTGCGTTCGTGCCTTCTGGCGTACCCGTTCGTTGCTGGGTACGTGGCGCTGGTGGTGCCCCTGTTCGTGCCCGTCACTTGGGTGACCGGCTCTATCCGTCCGATTTACTGGCTGGCTCGTGTCGGCTGCCGGGTTACTTTGCGCCTTGCCGGAGTGAGGCTGCGCCTGTTGCACCACGAGCGCGCTCGCCAGCACCCCTGCTGCGTGTTCGTGGCCAACCATGTCAGTAATCTGGAGGCTCCCGCCCTGTTCCAGGTCCTGCCCCGAATCGCGGTCATCATGAAGGACTCGCTGGGGCGGATCCCCCTGCTGGGCTACACCATGCGTCTGGGCGGGTTCATATGCGTTGATCGCAAGGCGAGGGACTCCCGGCGCGAAGCGCTCCAGCGTGCGGTCGACACGCTGCGGTCGGGTATCTCCATGCTCATCTTTCCGGAAGGCACACGTAATCCTACCGCGAGGCTCCTGCCCTTCCGTCCCGGGCCGTTCCAGCTAGCTATCGAAGCGGGTGTCCCAGTCGTGCCGGTCACCGTCCACGGAGCGCTGTCGTTGATGCCGAGGGGTACCGCGTTCCCCCGTCCGGGGTGGCTGACGCTGCACTTTCATCCGCCGGTTGCGACAGGCGGCTTGGCAATCGAGGACCGGATGGTCTTGATGCGGCGTGTGCGGGACGGAATGCAAGCCGCGCTCGACGCCTCCGAAACGTAGCGGGTCTCCGCTCTTCGGGCTCGCTTCGCTCTACGCGACTTCCCCCGTCGCTCCAAGGTTCCGGCCCGGCCGACGCGACGGCTCGGTGACGCTAGGTCGCGCGCTTCTCGCGGGGGACTTGATCGCTGATCCGGTTTCATTGGATCATGCCTTCCGACCGCGTGCGGGCCGGAGCGCTAGGGCAGTGCGGGCCTGCGAACGCGAGGGTGTCGCCCCGGCCGGCGCAGCAAGCGTTGGCTCCTGCTGGTAGCGGTGTCTCGCTGCCCGTTCCCGGCGGCGCTCGGGTCTGCGACCGGGTAAGGGGCGAATCGTCGGATGCGGCAGGACGGCCAAGTGCCTCGCACGCAGATCCCGACCGGGTGTGTCGGGAATGCGCTCAAATAGGGTCGCGCCGTTAACACATGACTTGGGACGTGTTAGCGAATCGCGATTTCCTTAACGCGTTGCGGCCGACGTGTAAAGGAGAGTGGGGTTTGGCGAACACGCACCAGCCGTGACGGCATGGCGATCTCGAGACCGCGGCCGGGCACGGGTCGCGAGGCGGGGCTGTCGGGGCGGTCGGCCGGGGCAAGCCGGGCGAGCGCTCGAATACGGTCGCATCGCTAACACATGGCTTGAGACGCGTTAACGAATCGCGGTTTCCTTAACGCATTGTGGCCGACGCGTAAACGAGAGTGGGTTTGGCGAACACGCGGCAGCCGTGACTGCGGGGTGGTCACGAGCCTCGGCCCGGCACGGGCCACCACGTAAAGCTGTGGGGGCTGCCGGTCGCATCGCTAACGCATCGAATGCGTCGTGTTAACAAAGCGCGGTTTTCTTAACGCGTTATCCCCTATCCTGCTACTATGAGGGAGGATTGCTGTCCCGCGCGACCCGCCATGGACCGGCCGAGATACCAGTTGCCACCCCTTCCACCGCCGGTCGATCTCGAAACGCCGGTAGTGCTGAAGGCGGCCGCCGAGGCCCACCGTCACTTGGCCGAACTCAAGGGGCGCTCGGTCTCCGTTCCGAATCCGCTGATCCTGATCGACACGCTAATCCTTCAGGAGGCCCGGGCGAGCTGCCACATAGAAGACATCGTCACCAGCCAGGACGAACTGTTCCAGTCAAGCCTGTTCCCAGAGAACATGCTCAGTCCCGCTGCGAAGGATGTGGTCAGCTGCGGAGCTGCCCTCAAGGAGAGATTCGACGGCATGCAGGAACTGCAAGGCTTGATCACAAACAACCTGCTGATTACCATCTACAGGAGGGTGAAGTCCCGGACTGACGGCTTTCGTGTCACGCCCGGAACCGTGCTTCGCCACACTGGGACAGGGGAGCCGGACTACGGGCCTCCCCAAGACGGGCGGGAGATCGTCGAGAAAATGGGCGAGCTGGAGCGCTTCATCAATTGCGACGCCGCAAGCTCGTTGGACCCCTTGGTTCGCATGGCCGTAATCCATCATCAATTCGAGAGCATCCACCCCTTTGCGGATGGAAACGGTCGCGTTGGGAGAATCTTGAATGTTCTCTACCTAGTTCGCTGTAACCTGCTTGAAATGCCCATCCTGTACCTGAGCAGGGCCATCACTCGTTCCAAGGAAGACTATTACAGATGCTTGCAGGGGGTGCGCGACCAGAATGCATGGGAGGCTTGGCTGACCTACATGCTTGCTTCCATCGTAGAGACATCCCAGCACACTTTGGGCTTGGTCAAGGGCATCGGAGACCTGATGGCACAGTACAAACATAAAATCAGGGCCGAGCTGCCGAGAATCTACTCGCAAGACCTCCTCAACAGTATCTTTCGCCAACCCTACACGACAATCGCCTTTGCTCGGATCCACTTAGGCGTGACGAGGCAGACTGCGGCCCGGCGACTAGACCTCCTCGCCGATAGGGGATTCCTTCGCAAGCATCGTTCGGGTCGGTTCAAATACTTCGTCAACGAACCCCTAGTCGCTCTACTGCTTGATGCAGACGGAGACTCCCGAGCATGACCGTACAGCAGCTTAATCGCTGGCGGTGCTATGTTGCGGGTGCGCGAGCCATCGCGACAGGCGTCCGCCCCAGTCGCCGATGTCGTTCCCTTGTTCAGTCCTGTCGGCGCACCGGCCTGGAGTGACGGTTGATCTTGTGCGCCGACCACTCGGATCGGGGCCATCGAGGTCGAGAGGAAACCCTGTTTCCGGCGACGCAGGCGATAGGAGGGGTCTCCGGAATTCGAGCAGGGCGGAAGACCCTTAGGACCAGACTCAGTGCCTCGCGCATTGACGTACATGGAGGCGGTTGCTTGATTCAATCGGTCACGCCTAACCCATTGGAATCAAAACTCTTACGACCTTCCGGCAGTGCCGGATCGGCAGATAGCGCGCATAAGCGCCGAACTGTCCCTGGTGGCGGTCAACGCGGGGTGCAGAGCCCCCTTGGATCCTTCGTCGCCGTCGGTCGACGGCAGTCGCCGCCTTCTCCGAAGCGAGGGTGCGCGTTCGATGACGGGCCCGAGGCCGGGTAGCGGCGACTTGGCTTCCGGACGGTGCCTGCTGTTGAGAACCTGCCAAGGCACCAGAACTGGCGCGAGCAGTCCGCCGCCAGCAGCCGCTGCTTCGGACCGTCGCGCTCCGCCCGCAAGCCGACGGCGAAGCCCGTCGGCTGCCGGGCTCGGTTGCGGGTGCCCTTGCTACGCGCCTGGACCAATGGGCCGTGCCTCTCTGCCTAGCGCTGACGAAGAACCCGCCTCGGCGACTCGGCGGATGCCCCGGGCCACGATTCTTGGATGATCCTAATTGGTGCATGTTCGCAGAGTCTGATCCGATGTGATCGCCATTTGATCAACATCGACACGAGAATGAAATGACACTGGTTAGAATCGATTCATTCATCCAAGAGAATTCGATTCTGATGTCGACCAGACTGGATGGAAATTGCACCGAGACTTGAGTATTTCTTGCGAGTATTAATTCAATGATTATTTCGAGGACTCGGAATCTATGGATTCGAAATGTTCAAAGAAATTCGAGGACATTAATCGCACAATGTCTGATCGAAACGAGTTGACGTGTAGTTAGTATAATTCTGGCTCATACCGTGAACTCATTTTTTGATATCGACCTATTGATCGGTAGAATTGTCCGGGAAATTCTGTTGAAATTGAGGAGTCTATATACTGAAGATGTTTGCCAGGGTTGGAGGAACGGACGATGCTCTATATCCCGTGTCGGCGATTCGCAAGCAGCGCATCTGACCGGTGGTCCGCTTCGCTAGCGAAGAATCAGTTGATCTAGGAGCGGAAATCCGCGCCGATCCAATCAGCCGGAAATCCAAGTAGCTCGGTGGCATTGAATGCCCCTGCACGATAGCGCTTCGCGCCCAGTTTCCGGTTGTCACCGTCTGCTGTCCATCCGGCACTGCGCACCGTACGATATCCCAGCTTTGGTGACCGCCGGAAGCCGGGGATATTGCGACCCGACAAGTGCGGCTTCTGTCGGCTGGGACGTGCCGGAGGCGCCTTCGTGTGCGTGAAAGCGTGCTAATGCGGCTCCGTGTGCCAAGTCCCGCGCCGGATCCTCCGCGAAATTTCCGCTAATGTGCTCGCGGTCGCGGGAGCGCATTGGTTCCGCGATGACCCTTGGCTGAGCGGCTTCGCAGGCGGGTAGCGCCCAATTCCGCCGACGAAGCTGGTATCCTGACTCTAGCCTCCGGCCCGGCGCCGATCCTTGGGCAGGTGCCGGCCCGGCCGGGGTTGCGTGCGGACGCACCGGAAGGAGAGCGGGTCCCTATGGCAAGGTACTTCACATTGCAGGAGGCGGAGAGCCTCATTCCGGTTGTCAAGAATTCCTTGGAGACCGCGATTCGAGCCAAGGCGCTGATCGGCGAGATCGACAGCGAGATGCACGAGCTCGCCGCGCGCGTCTGCATGGCGGGCGGCATGGAGGTCGACCCCGGTCAGGTCGTGCGGCGGAAGCTGGAACGCATCTCCCTCGTCCGCTCCGTCGAGGAATCGGTCAACGACATCCAGCGGAGCGGCTGCCTGGTCAAGGATCTCGACAAGGGCCTGCTCGACTTCCCCGCGCTGCTGAACGGCGTCGAGGTGTATCTCTGCTGGAGGCTCGGCGAGACGAAGATCGAGTGGTGGCACTCGACCCAAGAGGGTTTTGCCGGTCGGCGCAGGATCATTGACGAATTCGGCGGCGAGACACCGACCCTGCGGCCCAACTGACGTGTCGGCCGACGCCCGCTGGGCGCGTCAGCGGTAGGGCAGGTCGGCCCGCTCCGCCCAGTCGTCACCGGTCCGCTCGAACCAGTCCATCGTGAGGCCGTCTAAGTGCGCTTGGATCTCGGCATGCTCCGGCAGGCCCGCCAGGTTGCGCAGCTGGAACGGGTCGGCTTCGTTGTCGTAGAGCAGCCAGGGCTCGCTCTCGTGGCGTGCGTACGTGTATCGGGCCGTGCGCACGCCCCTCCACGCCGGGAACCGCGATCGTTCTGTCGGCGTGTAGCTCTGCGCGAAGACGGACTCGGGTTCCGGCGCGTCTGGCAGCCCGCCGCGCTCGGGCGCGAGCAGGTGAGCCGAAAGGTCCACTCCCGAAACGCCTTGAGGGCTCTCCAGGCCTGCTAGGCCCAGCAGCGTCGGGACCACGTCAACGTGCGAGACCGGCATCCCGGTCTCCTGGCCCGCGGGCACGCCTGCGGGGAAATGCACTATGCCCGGCACTTGCAGGGATTCCGCCCACGGCTTCCGCTTCAGGACCGTTCCCTGCGAGCCCAGCATGTCGCCGTGGTCCGAGGTGATCAGGATGATCGTGTTCTCGAACTGCCCAGTCTCCTTCAGCGCCGCGACCATCCGCCCGATCTCGTCGTCGATGAAGGTGATCGCGGCGTAGTACCCGGCGATGTCCGCCCGGCTGCCCATGGCCCCCCTCCGCTGCGATTCGACGGGACCGTTCCAGTTCGGCCGCATCTTCAGCAGGTCGGGCTCGTACATGTTCATGTACTCCGGCGGCGCCACGTACGGGTTGTGCGGCGGGCCCCACTGGACGTACAGCAGGAAGGGCGTCTGCAGGTCCTGGCGCACGAATTCCAAGGCGGCGTCGGTGAAAGCGGACGCGGAATAGCCCTCGATCTGGATCGGTTCGGGCGAGTCCCGGAAGTACTGCATGTCCCAGTAGTTGTGGCTGCAGATGTTGGCCGCCCAGAAATCGAAGCCCTGCCGGCGGGCCGGCTCGACGAAGCCCGGCAGGCGCTTGCCGCCCTCGAGGTGCCACTTCCCGGAGAATCCCGTCCGGTAGCCTCCGGCCTTGGCGACCTCTGCGATCGTGATCTCCTCGTCCGGCAGGGGCGCGTCGTTGACGTCGACGCCGTGCTCGTGGCCGTAGCGGCCGGTCAGGAGCGTCCCGCGGGCGGGGCAGCATACGGGGCAGTTCGCGGTGAAGTTGCGCAGCAGCGCGCCGTCCCTGGCCAGCGCGTCCATGTTCGGCGTCTTTACGTCGCGGTTGCCCATGACGCCGAGATCCGCCCCGCGCCACTGGTCCGGCATCAGTACCAAGACGTTTGGCGGCGGCCCGGACTCGCGGCACGACGCGCCCGCGGCCAGCCCGGCCGCCGATGCTAGGAAGGCCCTTCGATTCAACATGCTTGCATGCTCCTCGCTACGAGCCGGACCCTGTCAACGCGAGCCGACTGCGCCTATCCCTCCGCGTAGTGCCAGTCCGTGCCCGCCGGCGTGTCCCGCAACGCCACGCCGCGCTGCATGAGGCCGTCCCGGATCGCGTCGGCGCGGGCGAATTCGCGACCCCGGCGGGCCGCGGCCCGCTCCCGGATCAGGACCTCGATCTCCTCGGCGGCGACGCGGCCGGCCCCGCTCGCCCGCAGCACGTCGAAGATCGAGTCGAACGTCTCGAGGAGCTCCAGCCCCTGCGCCGAGTTGCCCGGCCCGAAGCTCCCCGAGTCCATGGCCGAGTGCGCCGCCCGGACGTACTCGAAGATCGCTCCGAGGGCTCCGGCCGTGTTCAGGTCGTCGTCCATCGCAGCACGGAAGCCGCCCTGCGCCCGCTCGAAGGCCTGCGCCGCCGCGGGGCTGTCCGGGCCCGGGAAGCTGCCTTCCAGCCGACGCTTGAAGTTGCGCAGCCGCTCGATCGCCGCGGCCGCCCCGCGCAGCCCGTCGAAGGTGAAGTTGAGCTGCTTGCGGTAGGGCGTGCCGGCGAGCAGGTAGCGGACCGCCTCCGGCGCGTGGCCGCGCCCCGCCAGGTCGCGCAGCGTGTAGAAGTTGCCCAGCGACTTCGCCATCTTCTTGCCGTCGACAAGCAGGTGCTCGGCATGCACCCAGAACCGGGCGAAGGGCTGTCCGGTTGCGCTCTCCGACTGCGCGATCTCGTTCTCGTGGTGGGGGAACTGCAGGTCGACGCCGCCGGTGTGGATGTCGAAGGTCTCTCCCAGGTAGGCCATCGCCATCGCGGAGCACTCGAGGTGCCAGCCGGGCCTCCCCCGGCCGTACGGGCTGTCCCAGCTCGGCTCGCCCTCGCGGGCCGCCTTCCAGAGCACGAAGTCCCGGGCGTCCTCCTTGGCGTACTCGTCCGCGTCGACCCGCGCGCCCGGCTTGATACCGCTCGCGTCGAGGCGCGAGAGCTTGCCGTATTCGCGCCAGCCGCCGATGCGGAAGTACGTCGAGCCGCCGTTACTGTAGGTGTGGCCCGCCCGCTCGATGCGCTCGACCAGCCGGATCATTTCGGGGACGTGGCCGGTGGCCGCCGGGACGCGCTCGGGCCGCTCCAGCCGCAGCGCGCGGCAGTCCTCGAAGAACGCGTCCACGTACGGCTCGGTGTACGCGGCGAGCGGCACCCCCCGGCGCGCCGCGCCGGCGATGATCTTGTCGTCCACGTCCGTCACGTTCATCACGTGCAGCAGCTTCCAGCCCGAATGGCGCAGGTGCCGCCGCAGGATGTCCTGGAACGCGAAGGTGCGGAGGTTGCCGATGTGGACGTGGTTGTAGACGGTCGGCCCGCAGGAGTACATTCTGACGGTCTCGCCGTCGGCCGGCTTGAAGCTCGCGGTGCCGCGGCTCAGGCTGTTGTAGAGCTTGAATGCCACGGACCGCCCGTGCCAGCCGTCATTGTAGCGCCCCGCCCGCGTCCAGACCGTAGGCCTCGGCCGCCGTGCCGCCGAGGATCCGGGCGCGCTCACCCGCCGCGAGACGCGACGCGAACGCGTCCGCCAGCTCGAACCAGCGGCCGTACCCGACCGCCAGCAGGCAGAGCGGCCAGTCGGAGCCGAACATCAGCCGCCGCGGGCCGAAGGCCTCGAGCGCTGCGTCCAGGTAGGGCCGCAGCTGCTCCTCGCTCCAGCCGCTCCAGTCCGCCTCCGTGACGACGCCCGACATCTTGCAGTAGACGTTGTCGCGGCGGGCCAGCTCGCGCAGGCCGTGGCGCCACGCCTCGAACGACCTGTCGCGAATGCGCGGCTTGCCGAGGTGGTCCAGCACGAAGACTTGGTTGGGGTGGCGGTCCACGAACGCGACCGTCTGAGGCAGGTGGCGCTCGTAGATGAGGATGTCGTAGGCCAGCCCCAGCGCCGTCAGGGCCCGGACGCCCTGGTTGAACGCGACGCCCAGCATGTAGCGGTCGTCAGGCTCGTCCTGCAGCACGTGCCGGCATCCCTTGAGCTCGGGCCACTGCGCCAGCTCCTCGAGGGTTTCGGGGGCATCGGGGGCCCGCAGGGGCGCCCAACCCACCACGCCCAGCACGAACGCGTTGCGCCGCGCCGTCTCGAGCAGCGCGCGCGTTTCCTCGAGCGTCTGGCGCGCCTGCACGGAAACGACCCCGTCTACTCCGGCCCGCTCGGACTCGCGCAGCAGCTCCGGAGCTAGGAAGTCCCGCCGCAGTATCCCCATCTCGTCGGAGATCCAGCCGTACTCGTCCGGGCTGTAGCGCCAGAAGTGCTGGTGCGAGTCGACCGTCACGCCGCTAGTGCGGATCTTGGTTTTCCCGCAGCCCCGTGGGCCAGATCCGATTCCGCACCGGCCGGACGATCTCCGCTATCTCCTCGAGCAGCCCGCCCCGGCCCTCGAACGCGAAGGCCTTCAGATTGCGCTCGACATGCCGGCTCTTGGACATGCCGACCAGGACGCTCGCCGTGTGGGGATAGTCGTAGCAGAACTTCAGCGCCACCTCGGAGACGTCCACGCCGCGGGCGCGGCACAGCAGCGCCACCCGCGTGCCCGCCTCCTGCACTTCCGGCGCTGCCCGGTGCCACGGCGGGGCGCCCCTCTCGGTCAGGATGCGCAGGTGCAGCGGCGAAGCGTTGATAAGGCCGATGCCCCGCTCCTGGCACAGCGGGCGCAGCTCGGCGTCGAGGTCGTCCGCCATGAGGTTGTAACGGGCGTAGGACAGGATCGTGTCGACCGGGGCCCGCTCCGCCACGTCCCGCAGGATGCCGAGCGGCAGCGCCGTGATCCCCACGTAGCGGCACTTGCCGGCCCGCTGCAGTTCGCGCGCAGCCGGCAGGGCCTCGCCGATCACCTGCTCGCGGTCCGCGAACTCGATATCGTGCATCTGCAGGATGTCGACGTAGTCGGTGCGCAGGCGGCGCAGCGACTCGTCGATGCTCGACCGCACGCGCTGCGCCGAGAAATCGAAGCGGTCGACGTCGTAGCGCCCGCACTTGGTCGCCAGCACGATGTCCTTGCGCTTGGCCCCCAGCGTCTGTCCCAGCCGCTCCTCCGAGAGCGTTCGCCCGTAATACGGGGAGGTGTCGAAGAAGTTGACGCCGTGGTCGATGGCCATATGCACGGCGCGCTCGCCCTCGCGAGCGTCGATCTCCTCGAACTCGTTGCCGAGGGGCGACGCGCCGTACCCGAGGACGGAGACCTCCAGCTCGGTCCGGCCTAGCTTGCGATATTCCACGGGGCGAATCGGTTACGCTGCATAGCTCGGGGCGAACTGCCAGCTTAGCAGCTTGGCGAGTCCCCGCGGCTCCCGCTGCGCACGGCCGGCGGAACCAGGTCGATGGACGAGATCCTCCCGCAGACCGAGGCGCGGAACCCGCGCTCGCGCGAGATCGACAGCGCGTCGACCGAAGGTGTCCTGCGCATCCTCAACGCCGAGGACCGGCGGGTCGCCGTCGCGGTCGGCGAGCAGATCCCGCGCGTCGCGCGGGCGCTGGACGCGATCGTGGGGTGCTGGGAGCGAGGCGGCCGGCTCTTCTACGCGGGTGCCGGCACCAGCGGGCGCCTGGGCGTGCTCGACGCCGCGGAGTGCCCGCCGACTTTCGGAACGCCTCCGGACAGGGTGCAGGCGCTAATCGCCGGCGGCGCGGAGGCCCTCCAGCGCTCGGTCGAGGGCGCCGAGGACAGCCGGGACGCCGGGCGCAGGGATCTCCAAGCCCGGGCCTTCGGTCCGGGCGACGCCTTGGTCGGCGTCGCGGCGAGCGGGCGGACGCCCTACGTGCTCGGCGCCGTGGCTCACGCTGCCGCGCTCGCGGCCGTCACGGTCGGGCTGAGCTGCAGCCGCGGCTCCGCCCTGGAGAGGGCGGTGGACTTCCCGATCACCCCGGCCGTCGGGCCGGAGGTCGTGACCGGCTCGACCCGCATGAAGAGCGGCACGGCGCAGAAGCTCGTTCTCAACATGCTCTCGACGGGGCTGATGATCCGCACCGGGTGCGTCCTTGGCAACCTCATGGTCAACGTGCAGGTGAAGAACCGCAAGCTGGCGCGCCGGGCCGAGCGAATCGTCGCCGAGGTGACCGGATGCGGGCCGGGCGAGGCCCGGCGGTGCCTGGCCGAGGCCGGCCAGAACGTGCGCCTCGCTATCCTGATGCTGCAGCGAGAGACGGGACTCGCCGAGGCTCGGAGCCTCCTGTCCCGCTGCGGCGACAATCTCCGCAAGGCCCTGGAGTGCCCCGATGCCTGAACCCCTCCGATCTCCACTTCGCGTCGCGGCGGCGGGCGCTCTTGCCTGGCTCGCCCTCGCCGGCGCGCTGCACGCCCAGCGCGGCCCCGCGCCCGTCGAGTCGCCGACCGTCCACGAGGACGGCCGCGTGACCTTCCGCGTCCGCGCCCCCGCCTCCGGGAGCGTGGAACTCGCCGCTCCGTGGGCCGGCGGGCGGCGGCTCCCGCTGGAGAAGGGGCCGGGCGGCCTCTGGTCGCTGACCGTGGGGCCCGTGCCGCCCGCGATCTACAGCTACGCGTTGCTCCTCGACGGGGTCCGCGTGCTCGATCCGCACAACGCCGCCGTCAAGCGCTGGAGCGGAGGCAACGCCAGCCTCGTCGAGGTCAGGTCCTCCGACCCGCGCCCGTACGACCTGCGCGACGTGCCGCACGGCGCGCTGCACGTGCATTACTACTCCTCGTCGACGGGCGGTCCGCATCGCCGCCTGGTGGTGTACACGCCTCCGGGCTACGAGAGCGATGCCGGCAGCAGCTACCCGGTGCTGTACCTGCTGCACGGTTCCGGGGACGACGAGACCGCCTGGACCGAGGTCGGGAAGGCCAACCTGATCCTAGACAACCTGATCGCGGCCGGCGAGGCGGAGCCGATGCTCCTCGTCATGCCCAACGGCCATCCCGTGCCGTGGAGCGCGCGGCGCCGGGGGCTCGCCTCGGGCAACAGCGACGCGTTCGTGGCGGACCTGCTGGAAGGCGCGGTCCCGCTGGTGGAGTCGCTGTACCGAGCCGACCCGTCCCGCGAGCGCCGGGCGGTGGCGGGCCTGTCGATGGGCGGTGGGCAGGCCCTGCGCGCCGGGACCGGCAACCTCGACCGCTTCGCGTGGGTCGGCGCGTTCTCGGCCGCCGCTCCGAACCCGGACGGCGACCCCGCCGCGCGGGCCTTCCTAGGGGATCCGCAGCGGGCCAACGAGCGTCTCAGGCTCCTGTGGATCGCCGTGGGCCGCGACGACTTCCTCCTCGAGCGCAACGAGGCCCTCAAGGCGCGCCTCGAGACGGCGGGGATCCGGCACGTGTACCGGCTCACCGACGGCGGGCACAGCTGGCCCGTCTGGCGCGGCTACCTCGCGCGCATGGCGCCCCTGCTATTCCGCTAACCGGCGCAAAAGCGCGCCGAGCCCGGGCCGGGAATAACCTGAGGCCCCGAAAATTCGCCAATATCGGTAGCTGCCGTTGCGCAGGCGGCTCCAGACGATGCCGATTCGGAAACTCTCTTGGTTGCGTTCCGCCTTAGTCGTGGCGGGGACGGCCGGCCTGACGGCGGCCGGGATGATGCTCTACGGCCCCGCGCCGCCCGACCTGCCGACGGCGCAGGTCGAGCGTCGCGACTTCCTGCGGACTGTCACCAGCCGCGGCGAGCTCAAGAGCGCCCTGTCGGTGCAGGTGGTCGCCCCGCAGACGCCTGACCTGAAGATCGTCGAGCTGGCCGAGAACGGTCGGCCGATAGCCGCCGGCGATGTGGTGGTGCGGTTCGACGAGGCTGCCCAGGAAGACAACCTGATCGAGCGGCAGACCCAAGTGCGCCAGGTCGACAGCGAGATCGAGCAGGCCGAGGCGCAGCATGCCATCACGGACGAGCGCAACGAGATGATGGTGATGCAGGCGACGTACAACCTGGAGCGGGCGGGGCTCGAGGCCAGCAAACAGGAGATCTTGGCGGAGATCGAAGCCGAGAAGGCCAAGATCGACGTCGTCATCGCCGAGGGCGAGCTCAAGAAATCCGAGACCAACGCCGAGGCGAGCGACATGTCCCAAGCGGCCGACATGGAGCGACTGACCGAGCGCAAGAACAAGGCGGTGCGGGATCTGAGCCTAGCGAGGACCTACCTAGGGAGCATGGTCTTGCGGGCGCCGCGCGACGGCATCGTCCATGTCCTGTCCAACAACCGGGCCCAAGGTTCCTTCGGCACGGCGCGGCCGCCGTTCCAGGAGGGCGACACGGTGTGGACCGGGGCGGCTATCGCCGAAATCCCCGACCTCGAGTCGCTGCGCGTCGAGTTTCGCGTCGACGAGGTCGACCGGGGGCGGGTCGCCGAGGGCCAAGACACGCTCATCCGCGTGGACGCCGTGCCGGACGCGGTGCTGAAGGGGAGTGTGGGCTGGCTCAGTCCGATCGCGACGCTGCTCTTCAACCGCCTGCCCCCTGAAAAGAACTTCCCGGCCTACGCCGACATCCTCGACCGGGACGATCGCCTCAGGCCCGGCATGAGCGTGACCGTGGAGACGATTGTGCAACGGATCGCGGACGTGCTGGTGATCCCCAGCAAGGCGTCGACTCAGATCGACGGCAAGCCGACCGTGTTCGTCAAGGAGGGCGCGGGCTACCGCCGCGCCCAGATCGAGGTGTCCGCGACGAACGGCACCGAGATCGTGGTGGCGTCCGGCCTTGAGCATGGCGACGTGATCGCGCTCGAGAATCCGGAACTCGCGCTCGCGCGGGGCCGGAGGCTGTGACCAAGGGAAAGGCCGAAGGTATGACCAAGCTGTTGATTCGGATCGCTGCGGTCCTGGTTGTGGGGGCACTCGTATACGGCGGCTACTACGCCGTGGAGCAGCTTCCCGAAGCGCGGCAGGATCTAGCTCTTGCCGAGGTGAAGCGCGGGGACCTGGTGGTGAAGACCCATCTCCGGGGCGAGCTGCGCGCCGTGCGCTCGCTGACCCTGACGGCGCCGAACATCGGATCGATGTCGCAGGTCACGCAGCTTGCGCCCACCGGGGCGCTCGCGCACCGGGGCAACCTGATCTTCGAGGTCGACGATTCCGAGCGCGTGGCGGCCCTCGAGGACAGCCTGCTCTCGGTGGAGCAGATTCAGGAGAACCTGAAGAAGGCGGAGGCCGAGCTGGAAATCCGCAAGAGCCAGGACGAGGTCGAGATCGTGCAGGCGAACTTCCAAGTGCGCAGGGCCGAGCTGGAAGTGCGCCGGAACGAGCTGCTCGCAGCGATCGACGCGCGCAAGAACGAGCTGACGCTCGAGGAGGCCAAGCGGCGCAAGCAGAAGCTGGAGGAGGACATCAAGAACCGGCTCCAGCAGAGGGAGGCCGAGCTGGCGGTGCTGCGCGAGCAGCTCAACAAGGCGCAGCTCGACGTTACCCGCGACCGGCGGCGGATCGCGGAGTCGCGCAAGCTCGCCCCGCTGACCGGGCTGGTGGCCATCCAGCAGAACCGGTCGGGAGGCCGCGGAGGCTTCGGGCAGTCGCTCCCGGAGATTCGCGAAGGCGACCAGGTGTACCCGGGCATGGCGGTGGCGCAGCTGCTGGATCTGTCGGAGATGGAACTCCTCACGCGGGTTGAGGAGTCGGAGCGCGCCAACCTGCGCGAGGGCCAGGACGTCGTCATCCGGCTCGACGCCCTGTCGGACAAGACCGTCCCTGGGCAGATCAAGCGCCTCGGCAACACGGCGTCGGCGAACATCTTCGCCGGCGAGGCGACGAAGAAGTTCGAGTGCGTCATTTCCATCGACATGCAGCAGCTGCTGGAGAACGTCGGCGCGGATCCGGCGCGGGTGGAACGGATCATGGCGACCGCGCGGCAGAACGCCGCCGTCGGCTACGGCGGACAGTCCAGCCGCTCGCAGCGTGCCGCCTCCGCCCCGGCGGCCGGCGCCCCCTCGCAGGGCGGAGGCCGTGACGCCGCCGGCGGCCAGGGGCGCGGGCGGCGCGACGGAGGCGAACGGCAGCTGGCGCAGGACGCCCAGGGCCAGCGCGGCCAAGCCCAGAGAGCCCAAGGCCAGCGCGGCGAAGGGCCAGGCGGTCAGGGGCAGGGGGGAGCCCAGGGCCAGGGTCCGCGCGGCCAAGGGGGCCAGGGCCCCCGCGACATGTCGGCAATCCTCGAGCGGCTGCCCGAAGAGTCCCGGAAGAAGGCGGAGGCCCTGCTCAAGGGGCGCAGTCCGCGGGACCTGAGCGGCGACGAGCGGCAGCAGTTCCGCCAGCTCATGCAGGCCGGGGTCGGCGGCCAAGGGGGCCGGGGGCCGGGGGCCGGTGCGAGACCGGGCGGCCCCGGCGAGGGGAGTCCCGGTCTTGCGGCGGTATCCCAGCCGACCTCCGAATTCTCCGAGTCCGAGCGCACGGCCGCGAGGCTGCCGTCACCTCCGCAGCAGGGTTCCGACGTGGAAGTGCTGCTGCGTCCGGGTCTGCTGGCGGACGCGGAAGTGACGGTCGAGCATATCCGCGACACGCTCTACATCCCCTACCAGGCCGTGTTCGAGCAGGGCGCGCAGACCGTGGTCTACGTCGCGGACGGGAGCAGGCTGCAGGCCCGCCCGGTCCGGCTGGGCCGGCGCTCCGAGTCGCAGGTCGCCGTGGTCGACGGCTTGGATGAAGGCGAGCTGATTTCCCTGTACCGTCCCGAGGACTCCGCTCCGGCCTCTCGCTCCAAGACGCCCGAACCGGGGGGCGGCCCGTCCTTCCCGGGCGCGGGCAGGGGCCGGTAACCGATGCAGCTTCCCAACGTCCTGCCCGAGCTCCAGATGGGGATCGGGAGCCTGCTGGCGCACAAGCTGCGCACGCTCCTGACGATGCTCGGCATGATCTTCGGCGTGGGCGCGGTAGTAGTGGCGATGCTGTCGATCACCGAAGGCGCGCGGCAGGAGATGATCCGCTACATCGACCTGCTCGGCGTGAACAACATCGTCGTCGAGGCTGCCGAGGCCCCCGATCGCGACACGCTGATCGAGGTGCGCCAGGTGTCCCCGGGCCTGACCTTCCGCGACGCCCGGGCGATCGCCGCGAACACCCCGAACATCGCGAGCCTGTCGGAGCGCAAGACGTTCAACCCGACCAGCCTGCTGCCTAGCATCGACGGCGACCTGCCGACGCTGATCGGCGTCCGGCCGAACTACACGGACATCTACAGTCTGTCGCTGATCGAGGGCCGCTTCTTCACCGAGGAAGAGCAGGCCCGGTCCGCGCCGGTCTGCGTGCTCGGGGAGCGCGCCAAGATCAGCATTCTGGGCTACGGCAGCGCTGTCGGCAAGTACGTCAAGGTCAACGAGGTCTGGCTGCACGTGATCGGCGTAGCGGCCTCGCAGGCGACCGCCGAATCGGAGGTCGAGGGCTTGGAAGCCGACGAGGGCAGCAACCTCATCCTCGCTCCCCTGAATGCCGTGATGCGACGGTTCGAGGACAACAATAGCTACCTGAAGGACGAGATCGACGGCATATTCCTGCGCGTCGAGCCGGAGGCCGATCCGATCGAGACGTCCCAGATCGTGCGTGCGATCCTCAACACCACGCACAACGGCGCGAGCGACTTTTCCGTGCTCGTGCCCGCCGACCTGCTCGCGCAGCGCGAGCAGCAGCAGCTGGTGTTTCAGATCGTCATGATCTGCATCGCGGGCATCTCGCTGCTGGTGGGCGGGATCGGAATCATGAACATCATGCTGGCGACGGTGCTCGAGCGCACCCGCGAGATCGGCATCCGGCGGGCGATCGGAGCCCGGCAGCGCGATATCGTGCGCCAGTTCCTGATCGAGGCCGTCATGATCTCGATCCTCGGCGGCCTGATCGGCATCGCCGCGGGCTTCGGCGGCTCCAGGGTGATCGCCGCTATCGCCGGCTGGGCGACGGTGGTTACCGCCATCTCCATCGTGGTTTCGTTCGGCGTCTCGGTATTCATCGGGCTGCTGTTCGGCATCTATCCCGCCATGCAGGCGGCCAGACTCGATCCCATTGAGGCCATCCGATATGAATAGCGCTCCCACAGCTCCCGCCTACCGGGCGAACCGTCTCGCGCTGGTTCCGGTCGCGACGCTGCTGCTTGCCGCTGCCCCCCTCGCGGGGCAGCTCGCGACGTTCCCGGACGGCGCCTACTTCCGCGAGATGTGGCAGGGCGCTCCGTACTCGGTCGAGATCGATACCGTATCGAACCTCGAGGAGCACGTGGTGGACGGGAAGCTCGAGCTGAGCTTGCGAGCCTACTTGGAGCTCGTGATGGCCAACCACCCGGACGTGCAGATCCAAGTGCTCAATGTGCTCGAGTCCGAAAACTCGATCGAGCGGGCGTTCAGTCCCTTCGACCCCAATCTCGCGCTCAACTTCAATGCCAATCGCGGCACGAACCCGTCCCAGGACGTGCTGCAGGGCGGCGACGTCGTGAGCACCCTGCGGCAGACAGGCGGCTTCACCTACCGCCAGACGCTCGACACCGGCATGAACTATTCCGTCGGCTTCACCGGCCTCAAGAACGCGAGCAGCAGCACCTTTCGCACGTTCAATCCGTCGATCCAGGATACCTTGCAGTTCCGCGTCACGCAGCCGCTGCTGCGGAACCGCGGGCGCGGCATCCAGCGGATTCCGATTCTGATCGCGCGATCTCGCTACGACATCAGCCAGTCGCAGGCGCTCGACCGCATCATCCAGCTGGCTGCGCAGGCCGAGAACACGTACTGGCAGGTGGTGTCGAACCGCGAGGTGCTGGCCGTGCAGGAGAACAACCTGGAGTTGCGGCGGAAGTTTCTCGAGCGCTCGCGGCGCGAGCTGGAGCTCGGCGCGATCTCGCGGCTGGACATCTACCAGCCCGAACAGAATTTCGCTAACGCCCAGGTGAGCGTCACGCGCGCCCGCTACCGGCTCGAGCAGGCCGAGGACCGCGTGCGGCGCCAGATCGGGGCCGATTTGGATCCCGAAATCCGCAATCTCCCGCTCGTGCTGACGGAATCCGCCGACCCGCCGATATACATGCCCAGCTTCGATCCGACGGAAACGATCCTGCAGGCGGTCGCCGGGCGGCCGGAGGTGCGGATGCGGCGGAAGAACATCGAGATCGACGACTACAACATCAAGCGCTTCACGAACCAGCAGCGCCCCGACCTGTCGGTGACGGCCTCCTACAGCGCCACCGGCCTGGGCGGCAACATGTACGAGAGATCGCTTCTCGGCGCGGGCAGCACGCGCCTGCTGGAAGCTGGCGGCTTCCCGGCGGCGATGAACCAGTTGCTGCAGTTCGCCTTTCCCACCTACTCGATGGGCATCACGCTGGATCTGCCGCTGCGGAACCGGCGGGCCGCGGTGGATCTCGCGAATTCGGTGCTGCAGAAGAAGCGCGACATGTACGAGCTGCGATCATTGGAGCAGCAGATCCGGCTGGAGGTGCTCAACGCGATCACGGGGGTGGAACTGAGCAAGGCGGCCATCCAGCAGGCCGCCGTCGCGCTGGACTACTCCCAGAGGCGCTTGGACGCGGAGCAGCAGAAGTACGACCTCGGCGTCAGCACGGCGTTCCTCGTCCTCGACGCCCAGGACGACTTGGTCCAGAGCCAGGCGGACCTCCTGCAGGAGTCGATCGGCTACCGCCAGGCGATGGTGACTTTACTGCAGGTGACCGGCGAGCTGCTCAAGGAGCGCGGTATCCGCGTCGACTTCCGCTAGCGGGCCTAGAATGAGCTTGGCGGGGCGTGGCGCAGTCTGGTAGCGCGCCTGCTTTGGGAGCAGGAAGCCGGGGGTTCGAATCCCTCCGCCCCGACCACGTCGGCAGCGGCTTGGGTGTCGGGTACCGGGATTGTCACGATGTCCCTGTCGGGCCGTTCGGGGACAGCGACTCTCGTTTCGGAGTATTTTATTCTCGATTGAAGAGTGTCGTGGTATGCGGAGCACCGACGGCGATCCCGCAAGCGAGTGGGCGCTGTTGCCGATGAATGCCTGCCTATGCCGGATCCATTCATGAATGTGCATGCGCTCCCCAAAAGGACTAACGCAGGCATCGCCTGCATCCATTTGAGCTACCAAGCGATCGTGAGGCTTGAGATGATCTCCCACCTTGAATTCCCGTGATCGTCAACGCAAGGAACTTCCCTCTTGTAGCACTATTGGCTGCGTTTATCCTCGCGAGACTGCCTCGACAAGCGCACGCGCAATCTACGGGGTCGCTTGCAGTTCGAGAATTCCCTACAATCGTTTCTCGACTCTTGGCGGGGCGCAGTTCAACGCCAAGACTACGATGCATGTCTCAAGCACCTACACCCCGGTACCCTAGAGATTCCGGAGTGCGCCTCGCGAGCGGCCATGCAGTTCCGGGCGAAGAGTTGGGTACCCTCGCCAATCAGGTCTTCGAAGGCCAATTCCGTCTCGAGATGGTCAACGGCTAGAGCGACCGGTTGGCACCGGGCGCAGTTCGAGCCTTTCCTGTTGTTGATAGTGAAGCGATCACGGAAGCGATTGTGCTTCTCCGAGAAGATGAGCAGTGCAGAATCCTACGGATCTTCAGCTAGATCGCGGTACATCGTGGCCGACAATGAACGGACGAGGCGCACGAGACGCCCCGGCCAGCGCAGCGGCTGACCAGACAGTCACAGTGCTGTTCAGGGACCTTTCCGCGAATCCATGTAACGCGCGAATGGATGATGTTGTCGCAAGATCGTCCGATAGCTCCGGAGAGATGGCACTGAGTCCTTCTCCGGTCGGGCCTTTGCCTATACGGAACAACAGACGGCACTCGACTTCACCCGCGGCATTAGTGACCGTAACTGCCTGATCTCGATCGGCCCTGACTGCGGTTGTGATGCCGTGATCGAGCGCGCAAGGAATCGCTTGAAATCTGTCGGCACGAGCGCCAACCTGCTGGTACAGTTCGATTCCGTCGGGCTGTAGGACAACAGACTACCGGAGGGCGTGTGGCAGAGAGTGAACTGCCTTCATATTAGTGCCATCGATTACGAGTTCGTCGGACTTACTCGAGCACGTTACGGTATTCTGCGAAGCTCCTAGTGAGCTCTCCAAGGATTGATCAACGACGATCTGGTATTGACATGCGCTTTGGTAACGCCACCAGTGTCAGGCGGCAATCTCTCCCTTAAGTCCTTGTGATGACGACGGTAGGGCGAGCCATGTGAATCTCGAGAGGTGATACCAATGCAACATTTGGTAGAAATTTTAGCACTGTTCCTCGGATGCAAGGCAGGGTGGAGTAAACAGATCGAGGCCCCAGAGAAAGATCATTGTATTCAAGGCAGTATGTGCGCCTAGGCGCGTCACGGCCACGATCCGCCTGGTGTCCTCGTGATTCGGTTGGACAGGAGATAGTCTGTCACGGCCGCTGGCCGACGCCTGCGAACGCCGGGCGTGTCGCCCGCCACCGGTGCTGAGGTCCTGCCGGGATTTCGAATCCCTCCGGCCGCCTGTCCGTGTGACGGTCAGCCCTTCCTAGCCGGCTTGGGGTCGAGGTTGCGAGAGAGCTCCTCGTCACGGACGGTCGACGACCCTACCCCGAGCGCGGGCACCTTGAGACCGGCCAGCCAGCAGATCGCGTTCATCACGACCTTGCGGTACTCGTCGTTCTTCCAATTCCGGTGGAAGTGCCCGCCGGTGAACCCGAACCCCCGTCCGCCGTCCTCGCGCTCGACCGCCCAGAGCATCGTTTCCTCGCGCCCCTTGGCCGCTTGGATGTGCGCGTAGGGGCCCTTGGGATACACGTACGGCCCGTCCCGCGTCGAGTCGCTCGGCTTGGCCACGAGAATCGGGGTGAACGCCATGCCGTCGATCCGCTTCGGACCCGACGCATGGAATCCCTCCCGGAAGCGCATGTTGAAGTACCACTCGTCCTCGACCGCGAACGGCCGCACGCCGTTGGCCACGGGATGGTCCGGGAAGCTCTCGAAGGACGGGCTCCATATCGGGTTGCACGACCACTCGTGCTCGTAGTACCCGCCGAGCCAATCCTTGAACTCGGTGCCGGCATCGTCCTTGAGTACCTCGACTCCGTAGTGCATGCAGCCCAGGCTCGCGCCGCGCCCGATTTGCTGACCGACCAAGGCGCGACGGCGCTCGTCCGCGAGGGGGTGCTTCCGCCCGCCGTCGGCGTAGATCACGATCGCATCCGCGTCCTCGAGCGTCTCTTCGTCGGCCGTCCAGCCGTTGTCGTGCCGCTCCACGGCCAGGCCGGGCACCTGCGACAGCCGCCTCTCCAGCAGCAGCGTGCCGGCCCGGAATTCGTGCATGCCGGGAGGGTGACTGGGACTGCCGGCGATCAGGACCAGCTTGCGCGGCCTGTCCGCGCCTCGGAGCGCTCGCCGAGCGAGGGCCGGGGCGGCCGAGGCGAGTGCCAATAGGCGCAGGAATTCCGAACGATTGATGGGATGCATGGCGCTGCCAAGTGCCCTGTCAGCATAGGTCAGCCTAGCAAATTGACCGACAGAACGTCCGTCCGCATTCTCTCCTTGATCGCTAGCGCGACGGAGATCGTCTGCGCGCTCGGCTTGCGAGACCGAATGGTCGGCCGCTCCCATGAGTGCGACTTCCCGGCGGACGTGCGGTCACTGCCTCGAGCCACGGTCCCGCGATTCGATGTGAGCGCGTCGAGCAGGGCGATTGACCGCCATGTCGGGGAGCTGGCTCGCGAAGCTCGCGCGCTGGAAGCGCTAGGGGTCTACGCGATCCTTCCCGACGTGCTGCGGAAGGTCCGCCCTACGCACATCGTCACGCAGTCGCAGTGCGATGTCTGCGCGGTCAGCGAGAGGGACGTCGGGGCTGCCGTCGCCCGCATTTCCCAGTGCGACACCGAGATCGTCTCTCTGCGGCCCCTCCGGCTGGCGGACGTGTGGGAGGACATGCGACGCGTCGCCTCCGCGCTCGGGGTGCCGCGCGAGGGTGCCGAATTGGTCGCGTCCCTGAAGGCCCGCATGGCAGCGGTTGCCGAGGCGGCGGAGGAAGCCTCCGGCAAGCCGACCGTGGCGTTTGTCGAGTGGGTCGACCCGCTGATGGCGGGCGGGAACTGGATGCCCGAGCTGATCGACATGGCCGGCGGGCGCTGCCTCTTCGGCGCGGCCGGCAAGCATTCCCGAGGCTGCGATTCGAGAACCTCGTGACCGCCGATCCCGACGTGATCGTACTCGCTCCGTGCGGCTTCGGTATCGACCGGACTCTGCAGGACGTTCCTATCCTGCAGGCGCGAGCCGGGTGGTCGTGCTTGAGTGCCGTCCGCTCGGGCCGGGTGTTCGCTGCCGACGGCAACCAGTTCTTCAACCGGACCGGCCCGCGCTTGGCCGAATCGCTCGAGATCCTCGCCGAAGTCCTGCACCCCGCGAGTCTCCGCTTCGGCCGTGCGGGCAGGGGATGGACCCGCGTGAGTCCGGCGGCCTAAAGGCGTACGCCGAGGCCCTGGCCTTGCAGAGTGACTTGGACGTCGATTTCGCTGCCGTCGCGAATGATCTTCAGCGTCACCGTGTCCCCGGCGAGCTTGAGGGCCAGGGCCTCGCGCATCGCGGTCCTGTCCGTGACCGCGGTGTCGTCGACGGCGATGATCACGTCGCCGCCCCACGGGATCCGGTAGTTGCCGAGGATCAGCTCCCGTCGCGCCCCGCGCAGGTCCGCGGCTTCGGCGGCGGAACCGTCCTCGACCTCCGTCACGAGGTAGCCGACGGTCGGGAGCTGCAGCGCGCGCGCCCAACGTCGCGACAGGAAGAGGCCGACAACGCCGATGTCGCGAGCCGGCCGCGCGCCGCCCTTGACGAAGCGCAGCAGCGCCTTGGCGCGGCCGATGGGCATCGCGAAGCCGATGCCGATATTCCCGTTCGGGCCGTAGATCGCGGTGTTTACGCCGATCGCATGTCCGCTCGAGTCCAGCAGGGGGCCGCCGCTGTTGCCGGGGTTGATCGCGGCATCGGTCTGGATCAAGTCCCGGAGAATACCGCGTCGGCCTTGGATCGACCGCCCCGTCGAACTGACGACCCCGGTCGTCAGCGTCCCGTTCAGGCCGAACGGATTCCCGATAGCCAGCACTTTCTGGCCGACCTGCACCGCGTCGGAGTCGCCTAGCGCCAAGAACGGCGTCGGAGCGGAAGGGCGGATGCGCAGGAGGGCCAGGTCGTTGGCTGCGTCGGCCGCTAGGACCTCAGCGCTGTAGCGGTTTCCGCTGTCCTCCTCGCCCAGCAGCGTCACCTCCAGTTCCGCGCTGCCCTGGATCACGTGCGCGTTCGTGAGAATGTGTCCGTCCCGGTCGATCAGGAAGCCTGATCCGGTGGACTCGCTGGGCAGGATCTCGAGAAACCAGTTCCTGTGCAGCACCGTACTGGTGATATGCACCGTGGCGGGGCTGGCCCGGCTGTAGATGTCGATGTTCGAAAGCTCGTCCGTCGTCAGCGCCGAGTCCGCCTCGGTCCAGAACGGCTCGTCGAAGACGACAGGGGCAACCCGGCCCAGATGCTCAGGCCAGAAGGACCAGCACAGCAGGCCCAGCAGGACGGCGAGGGCGGCGGTGACTCCGCGAGGAACGGTGCGATTCGATCCGGGCATGGCCTTCAAGCTCCGGAGACCGCTCCGCCCCGCGCCGCCTCCGTCGCGAGCTGGCGGTAGACCTCGCGCGCCTGGCGCAGCGTCTCGTCCTCCGTGCCCGACGTGTCGATCACGAAGTGGGCGTAGCGCCTCTTGTCCGCCAGCGGCATCTGGCGGGCGATGCGCTTCCGGGCGTCCTCCGCGCTCGCGCCGGCGCGCTCGACGTAGCGGGCGGCTTGCATGCTCTCGGGGCAGGCGGTCAGGACGAGCCGCTGGTAGCGCCTGTAGCTTCCGGTCTCGATCATGATGGCTGCCTCCACTACCGCCACGCCCTGCGGCTCCCGGGCCTCGGCTTCCCGGAAGAAGCGCTCCATGCGCTCGAAGACCCGCGGGTGGACGATGGCGTTGAGGAGCTCCAGCTTGCTCGCGTCGGAGAAGACGGCGGACGCCAAGGCTCTGCGATTCACCGCGCCGCTCGAATCCAGCACGCTCGGGCCCAAGGCTTTGGCGACTTCGCTCACGGCCGCGGGGTCATCCGCCAAGACGCGATGCCCGAGCCGGTCGGCCTGCAGGACGGCGCACCCCAGGCGCCCTAGCTCCCTCCCGACAAAGCTCTTGCCACTGGCGAGGCCGCCGGTCAGGCCGACTCTCAGCATCGACTTCGTGCCGCGACCGGGGGAAGTGGCTGGCCGGGGAGGATTCGAACCTCCATAACGGGCTCCAAAGGCCCGCGTCCTACCGTTAGACGACCGGCCATCAGGGTGATGCGGGCCGCGGGCCTCGCAAGCCGCCGGACCTCAAAACCTTGGTGGTTCGCGACCCCGCCCAATAGGCACCGCGTGCCAGCAGCCTGCCGCGAACAGGTCCGAGCCGTGCGCGAATCCCCCTCGAGCCTCAGTATAGCAAGGGGCTTGCGGCCGTCCCGGTCGTCGTCAGCGCCCCTCGTGGGAGTCGTCAGGAGGTGCTCTCGCCGTCCTTTCGACCGTCGAGCGGTCCGGAAGTTGCGGGCCCGCAGGCTCAGGGCCCTCCCGTGATGTGGCGAAGCGAATGGCTCGAGGCGGAGGCAGGTTGCGCCTTCCAGCGGGACCCGAGGCTCGGACCCCGGCGCTAGCCGACGATCGCCATGTCCGCGGGCGGGGTGCCGAGCAGGATCTCCTCGCCGTCGCGCAGGCCCGTCGCGACCAGTGCGTGGGTGTTGCTGGCATCGCCAACGGAGACCCTCCGCCGACGCAGCGACTCGCCCTCGATGACATGCACGATGGCCCCGCCCCTGCCGTCCTCCTCCCGGACCGCTTCCCTGGGCACGATCACTCCCCTAGACGGCCTGGAGGCGAGCACGTCTACGCTGGCGGACAGATCCGGCAATATGCGCTCGTCCTGTTCCTCGATCAGGATGCGCACTTGGATGTGCTTGATGAACTTGCCGCCGCCGCCGCGGCTGAACCGTCCCTCCCCGCCGGAGCTCGCCAGCGCTCCCATGGCCTCAACACGCCCCTGGAAACGCACGCCGGGATACGCATCCAGTTCCACCACCGCGCGGTCGCCGATGCGGATCGCCTGCGCGTCGACTTGGTTGACGGCCGCATCGACCACCATCCTGGAGACGTCCACCACGCGCATGATCAGGGCGCCGGGGTACACCTGGTCGCCCGGCTTGGTCTGGGCGAACTGGCCGCTCCGGTTGAACATGGTCTCGAGGACGATCATCCCGCCGATCGGCGCTTTGATCCGCAGCCGCTCGTAGTCGCGCTCATGGCGCTCGGTATGGAGCTCCTCCTTCCGGACTTCCAGCTCCTTCGCTCGCAGGTCGGCCGCGTGCACGCGCTCCATGAGCTGCCCTTCCGTCTCGAGCTGCTGCCAAGTCGCGCGCGCCTCCTCCGAGACGTTGCGCAAGACCTCCGCTTCGATCTCCGATCGCACTTCCGCGGTTCGCACGTCAAGCAGCGCCTTGCCGTACTCCGCCTTGGCCGCGACCCGTCCCTGCCGCTCGGTTTCCTTCAGGATCAGAATGTCTGCCTCGCGTTTGCGCAGGTTCGACCTGACCGCGTTCGCCACCGACTCGCGGTCCGCGATGTGGTCCTCCAGCCACCTCAGCTCGAATTCGGCGACGACAGTTCCCACCGGCACGACCGTGCCCGGCTCCGCCAGCTTCGCCAGAGTCAGGTCGGCCCGGCCGGAATCGCGAGGGCCCCGCATCCGAGGCGCGCGGATAGAGGCGTAGTCAAGCGTGGCGACGGTACCGCCCACCCGCAGCGACTTCACGAGCTCGCCGACGCTGGCGACCGCGCTGCGGATTTGGGCCGATTCCCGCGCCCCTTGGTTGACCGGTGACCGCCCCGAAGCGGCCCATACCAGCAGCGCCGTGGCCGCGACCCCAACGACGCACAGGGCGGCGGTCAGTCCGACACCCGGCCGCTCCGGCAGCCTTCGGCGGGGCGGCGGCGGGACGGGGCGGACTACGGGCTGCGGGTCCTCCGGTGGAACCGGCAGAGGCGCTTGAGGAGGCATGGGGCTACGATCTCTGGGGGCGGCCGGTGCTCACGGCACACCCCATAGCATTATACGGTCGCCGCGGCGGCCGGGCGGCGGGAAGCACCCGGTTTCCGGGCAGAGACGGGCCGAAGTCGATGCCTCCCCGTGCGGAACGCTGCCTGGGCTCAGATCAGGCGCCCTCGGTTTCGACCTGCTCCTCCAGTCCGAGCTGGCCTCCCGGCTCGACCTGCTCCTCTAGGCTCCGCCGCACCTCTTCTGTGTTCAGCAGCACGATGTCCTGGTCGGACCTGTTCCGCAACAGGGCGTCCTCCAGGCCGAGGCGGCGCAGAGTGCAGACGGCCAAGGCCTTGCGGACGCGCAGCGAGACTCGCTCGTCCTCCATCCCGTAGTCCAGGGCGATCACCCGGCGCTGCGAGTCCGACAGGGCCGGATGCGGCCCGATTTCCAGATCGATGTATTGCTGCCACTCGCTGTCCTGCTCGGGGCTTCGCTCGCTCGCCCGCATGCTTCCGGTCTCGATGATGCGGGCTAGCAGGAAGTCCCGGAACCTGAGGTTCCGCAGGCAAAAAGCTCTGGCATGCCAGCGGAGGCCGTCGGAGGCGAGTGCGTGCGGGGCGATCCACTGCCAGCAGGGTGCGGGGTTCTCGAGCGACTGGTAGCGCACATTGAGCGCGTTCCCGGCGCGCAGGGCCTCGAGCACGACCTGGAGCGTGTGCGGGTTGACGAGCCGCGTCGGGGCCTTCGGCCCGTCGTAGTCCGGGTAGTGGTTGAGCCACGAATCCTCGGCGCTGATGATGCCGGAAGTGACGTCTCGCAGGTGGATCAGGTAGCGGTCGGCGTCCAGCTTCAGCAATAGCGGCGTGAACATCGGGCAGCGCACGTAGGCCCGGGCGCTCTTGTCGTAGACCATGTTCTCCGGCGCCAAGCGGAGGTAATTGTTCAGGTCGGTGGAGGCTTGGTTCACCGAAATCCCGAAAGTGTTCTTCAAGTGGCCTCGGTTGATCTTGCCCTCCCAGTAAAGGCGGAACTCGATGAACTCGAACCGGCGCCTCACGCTCCACCGCGGCTTGGACTGGTGCCTATTCATATCCTCGCTTGCCCTGTCAGGGAAGATCCCCCCAAGCCTCCGGGCCGGCACCGCACGCGTCCGTGCCTCCGCCAGACCGAGGTTGTTTCGGCTGCGTCGCCGCTTCGTGAACCGTCGCGAGCCGCATAGATTTCCGATTACAGAGTATAACCCGCTCGCCGCGGCCCGGACCCAGCTCCGCCAGCCTCCCTGCTACAATGCTTGCGTGTTGCGAGCGTTCGCGCCCGTGCTCTGCTGGCTCGCGGCGGCCGCGCCTGCTCTGCCCGAGCGGGTCGACTACAACGACGACGTCCGGCCGATCCTCTCCGACCGCTGTTACGCCTGCCACGGGCCCGACGCCGGACAGCGCCAGGCGGGACTGCGCCTGGACCGGCCGCCGCCGGCGGCGGCCCCGTTGGCCGGCGGCCGGCGCGCCGTCGTGCCGGGTCGGCCTGCCGAGAGCGCTCTCGTGCAGCGCGTGGCCAGCAGCGACCCGGCGCTGCGGATGCCTCCCGCCTACATGGGCCACGACCCGCTCGGCCAGCGCGAGATCGACGTCCTGCGCCGCTGGATCGAGCAGGGGGCCGAGTGGGAGGGGCACTGGGCCTTCAGCCCTCCCTCCAGCGCGCCTCCGCCCCGCGTCCGCCGCGCGGAGCGGGTCACCGGCGCGATCGACTCTCTCGTGCTCGCCCGCCTCGAGACCGAGGGCCTGCGACTCGCGCCGACCGCGCCGCGGCGGGAGCTGGCGCGCCGGGCCGCCTTGGACCTGACCGGGCTTCCCGCCTCTCCCGAGGCGTCCGAGGCCTTCGTGTCCGACGCGTCGTCGGCCGCCTACGAGCGGTTCCTTGACCGGCTGCTCGCTTCGCCGCGCTACGGCGAGCACCTCGCCGGGCTCTGGCTCGACGCGGCGCGCTACGCGGACACGAACGGCTACCAAACCGACGGCACGCGCTCGATGTGGCGCTGGCGCGACTGGGTGATCGACGCGTTCAACTCCAATCTTGGATTCGACCGCTTCACCATCGAGCAGCTGGCCGGCGACATGCTGCCGGGCTCGACGCGCGAGCAGGTGCTGGCGACCGGATTCAACCGCAACCACCGCACCACGGCGGAGGGCGGCTCGGTGAACGAGGAGTTCCGGGTCGAGTACGTGGCCGACCGGGCCGAAACGACGGCGACCGTCTGGCTGGGCCTGACGCTGGCTTGCGCCCGCTGCCACGACCACAAGTTCGATCCGCTGTCCCAGGCCGACTACTACCGCTTTTTCGCCTATTTCAACAACGTCGAGGAGAAGGGGATGGTCTGGAACTTCGGCAACGAGGATCCCCTGATCCGCGCTCCGCTGCCGGAGCAAGAGCACCAGCTCGGTCGGCTCGAGCGGGAGCTGGAGGCAGCCGAGAGGCGCTGGAGCGCCCTAGCGGGCCGCGTCCGCAGGGAGCGGGCGGCGTGGGAGGCTGCGCTGGGCGCCGCGGCCGGCACGGACTGGGCGCCGGCTCGCGGTCTCGCGGCGCGGGTGCCTTTCGACGGGCGCATGCAGGTCGCCTCGAAGACCGGCGGCTCCATCGACGGCTCCAGCCAGACAGAGCCGGCAGGAACGCGCTACGGGCCTGGGCGCGTCGGCTCGGCGGGGGAGTTCGACGGCACGCGCTACGCCGACCTTGGCAAGGTCGGCGTGTTCAATTACACGGACCCGCTATCCGTTTCGGCGTGGATCTACCCGGACAGCGACGCGGACAGCTCCATCGTGGCCTCGATGGGTGAGAACCCCATCGGGAGCGGCTGGGGGCTGTTCGTCCGCGACGGCCGGCTCTGGTGGCACATGTCGCAGCGCTGGACGGATCTCAGCGTGCGGCTGAGGACCAAGCGGGCCATCGAGCCCGGCCGGTGGCAGCACGTCCTTGTGGCCTACGACGGCAAGCGCAAGGCCAAGGGCATCCGCCTGTACATCGACGGCGCGGAGCAGGAGACGGAGGTCCTGTTCGACAACCTCGACTGGCCCAGCCGGAGCGACGCGACCCTCAAGGTCGGCGGCGGGGGCGGTGTGGATCATCGCTTCCGAGGCCGCATCGACGAAGTGCGCGTTTACAGCCGGGACCTGTCTCCCGCGGAGGCGCGCTCGCTGGCCGTGCCCGAGACGCTGGCGGAGCTGGCCGCCCTCCCGGCTGCGGCCCGCACGGCGGCCCAGCGCGACAAGCTGCGCGCGGCCTTCCTCGCGGCGGGCGCCTCGCCCGCCGTCCGCGACGCCCTGCGCGAGGCGCGCGAGGCGCGCCGCCGGCTGCAGGCCTTCGCGGACTCCCTGCCGACCGCGATGGTGATGAAGGAGGGGCCCAAGCGCCAGGCGTACGTGCTGGAGCGGGGCCGCTACGACGCCCACGGAGAGCCGGTCGAGGCGGGGCTGCCCGCGGCCGTCGCCGGCCCGGGGGCGGCAGGCGCCAGCGACCGGCTGCAGCTCGCGCGCTGGATCGCGAGCCCGTCCAACCCCCTGACGGCCCGCGTGACTGTAAACCGCTTCTGGCAGATGCTGTTCGGCGTCGGCCTGGTCAAGACAGTGGACGACTTCGGGTCCCAGGGCGAGGCTCCGTCCAACCAGGCGCTGCTGGACTGGCTGGCGGTCGAGTTCGTCGAATCGGGGTGGGACGTCAAGCAGCTGCTGAAGACGATCATGCTGAGCGCGACCTACCGCCAGTCGTCCAAGGTGGATCCCGCGCTCCTCGAGCGCGACCCGGAGAATCGGCTGCTGGCTCGCGGTCCGCGCTTCCGCTTGCCGGCGGCGGCCATCCGCGACCAGGCCCTAGCCGCTTCCGGCCTCCTGCACGAGCGGCTCGGGGGGCCGTCGGTGAGGCCGTACCAGCCTCCGGGCCTCTGGGAGGAGCTCTCGGGAACCGCCTACGACACCGGCAGGGGCCGGGATCTATACCGGCGCAGCCTCTACACGTACTGGAAGCGCACCGTCGCACCGCCCTCGATGGTCAACTTCGACGCGTCGGATCGCGAGGTCTGCACCGTCAACGTCAAGCGCACCAACACACCGCTGCAGGCGCTGAACCTGATGAACGACACCACGTTTGTCGAGGCCGCGCGGCATCTGGCCGGCCGCGTCCTGCGAGACGGGCCGCGCTCCGCGAGCGAGCGTATCCGGGCGGTCTACCTGCGGGTTCTGGGGCGGCCTCCGTCGCGGGACGAGGTCGGCGTGCTCGCGCGTCTCCTGGATTCGTACCGGACGGAATACGAGGCGAGCCTGGACGCCGCCGAGTCCCTCCTCGCCGTGGGCGCGTCGCCTCGGGACGCCGCCGCCAACCCGCGTGAGCTGGCGGCCTATGCCGGCATCGCCAGCCTCGTGCTCAACCTGGACGAGGCCGTGACGAAGCAATGACACCTCGCGCGCGCTGCCCGCAGGACGAGACCCGCCGCCATTTCTTCGGCCGCTCCGCGGCCGGCCTAGGCTCAGTGGCTCTGGCCCACCTGCTGGGCCGGGATCTCGGCCAGGCGGCGGGGCCGGACGCCGCGAACGGCGGACTCGACGGGCTGCCGCACTTCCCGCCCAAGGCGCAGCGAGTAATCTGGCTGTTCCAGTCGGGCGGGCCGTCGCAGCTGGAGACGCTCGATCCCAAGCCCGGGCTCGCCCGGCTGCGCGGCCGGGACCTGCCCGAGTCCGTGCGCAAGGGGCAGCGCCTGACCACCATGACGGCCTCGCAGGCCAGCTTCCCGATGGTCGAATCCGCCTACGAATTCCGGCAGCACGGGGAGTCCGGCGCCTGGCTCAGCGAGATCCTGCCCCGCACGGCGAACGTGGCTGACGAACTCTGCATCGTGCGCTCGATGCACACGGACGCCATCAACCACGACCCGGCCGTGACCTTCCTGCAGACCGGGGCGCAGATCGCGGGTCGGCCGAGCGTGGGGGCGTGGCTAAGCTACGGCCTCGGCAGCGAGTCTAGCGACCTGCCCGGCTTCGTCGTCATGGTCACGCAGGGAACCGGCGGCCAGCCGCTCTACGACCGGCTCTGGGGATCGGGCTTCCTGCCCACGCGGTACCAGGGCGTCAAGTTCCGCTCCGTGGGAGATCCCGTCCTGTATCTCTCGGATCCCGCGGGCTTCTCGCGGTCGCAGCGTAGGAGCTTTCTGGACGTCCTGGGCGGTCTCAACCGGATGCAGTACGAGGAGTACGGCGACCCGGAAATCGTCACGCGCATCGCGCAGTACGAGATGGCATTCCGTATGCAGCGGTCCGTCCCAGAGCTGACGGACCTCTCCGGCGAGCCGCAGTCGGTCTTCGACCTGTACGGCGAGGACGCCCGGCGTCCCGGATCGTATGCCTACAACTGCCTGCTGGCCCGGCGTCTGGCCGAGCGAGGCGTGCGCTTCATCCAGCTCTATCATCGCGGCTGGGACCAGCACGGCGGGCTGGTCGCCGGCATCAAGCGGCAGGCGCAGGCAACCGACCAGGCGTCGGCCGCCTTGGTTGCGGATCTCAAGCAGCGGGGCCTGCTGGACGAGACGCTGGTGATCTGGGGCGGGGAATTCGGGCGCACCGTCTATTGCCAAGGCACGCTGACCGCTTCCGAGTACGGGCGCGACCACCATCCCCGCTGCTTCTCGATGTGGATGGCCGGCGGGGGGATCCGCGGGGGGCAGACCTACGGCGTCACGGACGAGTTCAGCTACAACGTCACCGAGAATCCGGTGGACGTGCATGACCTGCACGCGACGATGCTCCACCTGCTGGGCGTGGACCACACCAAGCTGACTTACAAGTTCCAAGGCCGTCGCTTCCGTCTTACCGACGTGCATGGCAGGGTCGTCCGGCCGCTGCTGGCCTGAGCTGGAATCAGCCCGCTGCCGGATCGAATTCGCGCAGATCCCGGCGCAGGATCTCGAGGGCGCCCTCGTCCGTCAGATCGAAGCGCAGCGGCGTGATCGAAATGCGCCCCTCGCGCACGGCGGCGTAGTCGCTGCCCGGCTCGGCCTCGTGGATCGGCACGTCCTCGTGCATCCAGTGGTAGAGGCGGTCCCGCGGGTCGCGGGCCTCGACCATGAGGTTGCGCGATATCTTGCGGCACTGCCGAGTGACCTCCGCGCCGGAGACGCTTCCGGCCGGCACGTTGACATTGAGCACCACGTTCCCGGGCAGTCCGTTCGCGAGGACTCGCGCCGCCAGAGCCGCCGCGACCTTGGCGGAGGGACCGAAGTCGATGTCGGTCCGCTGGTTCACCGAGACGGCAATGGCCGGGATGCCGTGCTTCGCTCCCTCGGCGGCCGCGGCAACCGTGCCCGAGTAGTAGATGTTCTCGCCGAGGTTCGGCCCGCTGTTGATCCCGGAGACCACTAGAGCGGGCGCGGACTCGAGCAGCAGCGCGACGGCCATCATCACGCAGTCGCTCGGGCTGCCGTCGATGCCGTACCGGTCGCGACCCTTACACACGTGGCGGATCGGCCGGAGCAGGGTGATGCTCCTGGCGGCTCCGCTCTGCTCGGTCAGCGGGGCCGCCGTGCAAGTGCGGCCCAAGCCGGCAAGGCCGCGCTCCAGAGCCTTGAGGCCGGGCGCGTCGATTCCGTCGTCGTTGGTAATCAGGATCAGCGGTTCGGGCACCTTGTTCCAGCGTAGTCCAGGCGGCTGTTCACTCCCGTTCCCGTGGGCCGGCTCCTTCGCATGGTGGTAGGCTGAAACTGAGATGGCCGCAGGTAGCCAACACTTTGAATCGGGACCTGTTGTCTCGCGGGATCACAAGTACGTCGTCCGGAACTACGGACGCTATCCCTTGGTGGTCCGACGGGCCGAGGGCGTCTACATTCACGGCAACGACGGCCGACGGTACCTCGATTTCATGTCAGGCATCGGGGTGATGGCGCTGGGCCACGCCCATCCGCGGATCGTCGCCGCGCTTACCGACCAGCTGGGCCAGCTCGTGCATTGCTCGAATCTGTACTATCACGCCCACCAAGGTGCGGTTGCGGAGCGCTTGGCTGCGATCACAGGCATGCAGCGGACCTTTTTCTGCAACAGCGGCGCAGAAGCCGTGGAGGCGGCGCTCAAGATCGCCAAGGGCCGCGGACGGGCGATAAGCCCCGGCAAGCACGAGATCGTCGCGTTGCAGGACTCGTTCGCCGGCCGCACGCTCGGCGCGCTCTCGGTGACCGGCCAGCCCAAGTACAGCGATCCGTTCGCCCCGCTGATTCCCGGGGTCAAGTTCGTTCCGCCCAACGACACCGCGACGCTCGAAAGGGTCGTGGGAGACAACACGGCGGCCATCCTGTTCGAGCCCATCCAAGGCGAGGGCGGAATCGTGGCGATTACGCGGAAGTTCGCGACATTGGCCAGGCAACTCGCCGACCAGCACGACGCTCTGCTCGTGCTGGACGAGGTCCAGTGCGGTCTGGGCCGCACGGGGGAGACGTTCGCGTTCAAGCGGTGGCCGGACGTCTCGCCGGACGTGCTCACTCTGGCCAAGCCGCTGGGTGCAGGGCTACCGATCGGTGCCGCAGTCTGCACGGAGTCGGCTGCCGCCGTCTTGGGGGCCGGAATGCACGGCTCCACCTTCGGCGGCGGTGCCCTCGCCTGCCGCGCCGCGATGGAGTTCTTGGATCTCCTGCCAGAAATGCTGCCCCACGTGCGCGGGATCGGCGCCTACTTTCGCGAGGGGCTGCAGCGCGTCGTCGACCGGAGCGAGATTGCGGTGCGCGTGCGCGGCAGGGGCCTGATGGTCGGCTTGGAACTCAGCGTGCCCGGCGCGGAATTCGTCGGCCGGGCGCAGGCGCAGGGCCTGCTAATCAACTGCACCGCGGGAAACGTCCTGCGATTCCTGCCGCCGTACGTCATCGAGCGCGAGCACGTGGATCTCGCGGTCAGGATCGTCGAGGACTTGTTGTCCTAGGCCGGATTCTTCGGTGCGCCGTGCCAGGGCACTTTCCTCCAGCGGGCGCGAAGCCCGCCAGGCTAGCTGTGGTTCCAACCTGACGCGGTCGGAGCGGCCCGTTAACGCGACCCGCCGCGTCGCTTCGTCGGGACACAGCCGGCGCACTCCGACCTTGGTCAGCTGCATGGTGCTAGCGAGCACTTCTCGCGCTAACGCAGGTTCACGCCGAGGTTCCTAGTCGACGGGTCAAGGAATCGCGAATCCCGAAGAGCGTGCGACTTGGGCATCCTCATGCTCTCGAAGCAGGTCCGGTAACAGCGTTACCGCCGAGACCCTACCTTACGGCCGCCAGATTCGATCCCCTCACTAGGTCATTCATTCAAGGCGCACCCGGAGCGCGGGGTGCCGGCGGGCCAGACTGACCTTGGTAGTGCCGACGACTCGCGCTGCGGCCCCGTACTTCGCTGGAAGTGCAATCCCCTCGGCTGCGTATCGTTGTGACAGGCATGACAATTGCATCCGATCTCAGCGACCAAACGCCCTCGGACAGTTGCGGCGATATGTCGGAAACATCGCTACGGAAGAAGGTTCAGCCCCTGACTCCAACGAGCGTACTGAGAGGCGCAAAAGTCTTCCTGATTACCAACGAACGTCAGCCGAGGATATGCTATACTGTGAGAAGGTCGGAAATCTCTGATAGGAAAGGGGCTAGCAGCTGAAACGCAATCGCGTGCAATTCCAGAAGGGACTCAGCCCGGGCAAGTTCCTGCAGCGCTACGGCAGCGAGGGGCCATGCGAGCAGGCCGTCTTCAACGCCCGCTGGCCGGACGGCTTCCGCTGCCCGGAGTGCGGCTCCCGCCGGCACTGCCGCATCCGCTCCCGCAAGCTCTGGCAGTGCCATGCCTGCCACCGCCGGACCTCCCTCGTCGCCGGCACGATCTTCGCCGCCACCCAGCTGCCGCTGACCGTCCGGTTGCTGGCGCTCCACCTGCTGACGCAGGGCAAGCACGGCGTTTCGTCGCTGGAACTGGCGCGGCAGCCGGGCGTCAGCCGGAACACGGCCTGGAAGACACGGCTTGGAAGGTGAAGCACAAGCTCCTGCCAGTGCTGAAGGAGCGCGACGAGCGCGTGGCGCTGGGCGGCATCGTGCAGGCGGACGATGCCTACTGGGGCCTACCGGGGCGGGGAGCGGACCGGCGGCAAGCGCGGTCGCGGCGCGGCGGGCAAGACGCCGTTCGTCGCCGCCGTGCAGGTCACCGCCGCCGGCAAGCCGGCAAGGATGCGCCTGAGCGGCGTGGCGGGCTTGCGCAAGAAGACACTGGCAGCGTGGGCCGGGCGGCACTTGCAGCCCGGCACGGAGGTGCATGCCGACGGCCCGGCCTGCTTGCGGGGCGTGGCCGACGCCGGCTGCGAGCACGTGCCGACCGTCACCGGAGGCGGGAAGCGGAGCTGCGGGGATTCCCGCTTCGTCCGGGTCAACACGATACTGGCGAACGTCAAGCAGTCCCTGGCGGGAACCTGCCATGCGCTCGACGGCAAGCACCTGCCGCGGTACCTCGCCGAGTTCCGCTACCGCTTCAACCGCCGCTACGACCTGGAGGCGCTGGTCCCCCGCCTGCTCCACGCCTCCGCGCGCACCCCGCCCAGGCCTTACCGCCTCCTAACCTTGGCTGAGTCTTGTGGGTAATCAGGTTGAGAAATACGCTCCTCCGGGCGGTCCCGGCGTGCGGGTGGACAGCGCCATGTACTCGGGCGCGACGGTAGAGCCCTACTACGATTCCCTTATCGCGAAGCTGATCGCGCATGCACCCACCCGCAAGAACGCTGTAGAAAGGATGAGCCGAGCGCTCTCGATGTGCGTCGTGGAGGGAATCAGGACCTCTATTCCGCTCCATCAACGCATCCTCGCCGAGCCGGCTTTTCTCGAGGGCCGGTACGATACAAAGCTCATCGAGGATCTCGGCCTCTGAGACGCACCTCGGGTTCATGCGAAACGGGCAGCGCGCTGCCGACGGATAGCGAAGGTCGCCGGGTGCCCGCTCTCGCGATTTTCGGAACGCGCGCGAAGATGTCTCGCTGGCGTGCAATCCAACTAGAATCGATATCCGACACCTAGCTCGAGCACCTGTGAAGGAGGCGAATCCAAGTACGTGAAGATGTACGAATATCCCGCTCTCACGATTGTGCGCGGGGTAGCGTCCACCAAGATGCCGCCGCGTGCCGTCAAGCCCGTCGCGGAAACCGAATCGTGCGATTCGATGAATTGCGCCGACCGGGCATAGATGCCGGTCCACCCCGCTTCCGGGAAGTCAGCCGCGTTCACATAGGGCAATCCGCTCTCGATCACCGATTCGCGCTTGAAATCCTCAAAGGAGTTGATCGGTCGGTAACGGCTGGTCCAGCGTTGGTGCTCGGAGGCAAAGCCACCGCCAGCGTAGATCGAAACACGATTCATTCTCCATCGCCTTACGAACGACGGGTGAATCGCAAACAATTGTTGCGTCGTTACATCTTCAGCGGCGAGGTCGGGCCTTGCTCGGTAGAAAAACACATGCGGATGGCCGTCATGCGGGCCAAATGGACCCTCCTCCACCTCCAACCGACTTGCGATCCCGTCCACGAGCAGCCCCCATTTCGAAAAGACAGGAACGAAGATGCTGGCACCGAACTGGGGTGCCCACCGCCTAGCCTTTAGCAAGTTGGATTCGTTGCCGAAATAGTACATGCCGGCCAGCCCGTAGATTTCGATGCCAGCGTTGCGCTGCTGCCCCGGAGCCTGGTTCGGGACCAAGCCGAGGTTCAGCAGCGCCGCGGCTAGCGCCAAGCTCGCGAGGTGTCGAAAACGTGCAGCGGAGGGCATGGCAGCGTGGCTGATCGTCTGCGTCAGGCTATGTGCCTGCCAGGCCTCATCGGTTCTGGGCGAAGTCGGCACAGTGCGCTCGTGCTCCCGCCTCCTTGCTGTCCTGATTCTAGCCCCTTCTGCCATGCGATTGCAAACTAAGCCGCTCAACGCCCCATGGAACGTGATCGACTGACCGAATCACTGGGAACTCTCTATGCGATTAGCACCGCAGCGCGAGAATCGGTCCGCATGGATCCCCTGCCTGCGTGCTTGGGGCATGCCCGCTTGGACTCGGGCGCTTTGCGGTTGGGTCATCGCGACGGGGGAGCCTTGACGGCCCGGAACTGCGGCGTTTGCTCCTTTTCGAGTTCGCGCTGCTTCGCCTCGCCGACCTCTCGCATCAATCGCGCCTCCTCCTCACTGCGGCCGCTGTCCCAATAGAGCTGGCCGAGCTGATACTTCGCAGCTGTCAATTGCGGGTCGAGCCGCACGGCTATCTCCAAGTTCAGCATGGCCTCGTCCAAGTCGTTCTCGGCAAGCAGTTTCCCCAGCCGGTAGTAGGCCGACGGAAACCCGTCATGCAGCTCGATCGATCGCTTGAAATGCCGTTTCGCGAGTTCCTGCCCGTCCGGGCCCGCCCCCTCGACCCGGGCCCTGTCCAGCGCGAATCCGTACATGTAGTGCACGTAGAAGTCATCCGGGAATCGCGCCACTCCGGCCTCCAGAATCTTCAGGGCTTCCGGTGTTTCCTCGGATAGGATCAGGCTCACGGCCAACGCCGTCAGCGCTATGGCGTGATCCGGTGTCAACCCCATCGCCTCCGAGAACGCCCCCCGGGCCTCCTCGTACCTCTGTCCTTGGCCAAGCGTGATGCCTTTCTGGATCAGCAAGCGACAGGACTGCGGCAGGCGGCTGAGTCCGAGATCCAAGATCTCCAGCGCCAGCTCTGGGTTCCGATATTTCGCGCAAAACTCGCTCAAAGCGATACCTGATTACCCACAAGACTCAGCCAAGGTTAGGAGGCGGTAAGGCCTGGGCGGGGCGCGCACGGAGGCGTGGAGCAGGCGGGGGACCAGCGCCTCCAGATCGTAGCGGCGGTTGAAGCGGTAGCGGAACTCGGCGAGGTAGCGCGGCAGGTGCTTGCGGTCGAGCGCATGGCAGGTTCCCGCCAGGGACTGCTTGACGTGCGCCAGCATCGTGTTGACCCGGACGTTGACCCGGACGAAGCGGGAATCCGCGCAGCTCCGCTGCCCGCCTCCGGTGACGGTCGGCACGTGCTCGCAGCCGGCGTCGGCCACGCCCCGGAAGCAGGCCGGGCCGTCGGAATGCACCTCCGTGCCGGGCTGCAAGTGCCGCCCGGCCCACGCTGCCAGCGTCTTGTTGCGGAAGCCCGCCACGCTGCTCAGGCGCATCCTTGCCGGCTGGCCGGCGGCGCTGACCTGCACGGCGGCGACGAACGGCGTCTTGCCCGCCGCGCCGCGACCGCGCTGGCCGCCGGTCCGCTCCCCGCCCCAGCAGGCATCGTCCGCCTGCACGATGCCGCCCGGCGGCACGCGCTCGTCGCGCTCCTTTGCGCCCCTCAGTACCCACACGCTGGATGACCTGCCGGGGATTCTCTCTCTCGCCCGAGTAGCGGCTCATCGAGGTCGCGAATTTCTCACGCTTCATTGCGGACGAGCGACCAGCCTGCGAACGCCCCATTCGACCCACAGCGGATCGTGCAGGTCTTGGCAGAGCACCAAGTGGAAGACATCCTGGTAGGCGCTCTTGCAGCGCGCCTCCAAGCATTCCCGAGGCTCACTGCGGACGCCGACATCAATCCATCGGCCGGTTCGACCAACCTCATGCGGCTGGCGGCCGCCCTCAGAGAGCTCGAAGCGAGGGGGTTCACGCACCGCATCTCTCAAGGTCTGGCCTTCGACTGTGCCGGCGAGACCTTCGCAAGGGCCGGGATCTGGAACTTGGTAATAGCCGCGGGTCGGCGCGACTTAGTCTTCAAGCCTGCCGGCACATTCGGTTACGACGATCTCTTGCGGTCCGCTGTGCGTTCCGATGCGGTCGGCGTAGGCCTGATCGTAGCTTCCTTGACCGATATCATTCGATCATGGGTGGCATCGGGTCGCCCACAGGATCGCCGAGAGGCAGACGTGCCGTTCGAGACGCTCGGTCGCGGCCGCACCTAATCTCCACGGTCCGGACTTCTGTCGGTCCGCCGCCGTCGGCACGCAATTGAAGTGGACGGCCCTCCCCGATCCGGATTGGCCGCAGACGCCGTCCGGCCCTACGCCGCTCCTCCGCTTCGCGTTCGAATTCGGCTAGGCCAATTGCTCGAACGGGGTCTCCGTGGATTCTTCTCAACCCTCCGAAGGTAGTTGCTCAGCATTCGTTGCGGGCGGAGAAGCCAGCTAGGTGGACGCGACGGCCAACAATCCTGGAGACACCGAGGCCTCCGCCTGCATCGGGCGCGCGTCCTCTAGCGACTGGCCCGTACGGGAGAGAGCCCGGGCAAGACCGCAGAACATCTGCCGGTCCAGCTTGGAGTCCGTCTGGGACCAGCTCGGCGACCAAGCGGGCATTTCGTCGCGGCCGCGACGGGTGATCGTCAATGCGTCCGCGACCGGTTTACCCGGGCGGGCCTCGAGGTGGAACCCGCGCTACGTCGTGATGAACCCGGGCGGGAGCCCGCAACGCACCCGCGAGGGGATCCACTCCCTGCGGGGGTGCATAGCGGAGGTCAATCGCCGGAGAGGCCGACGAGGAATCGCCACGGGGCAGGGTCACGCCTGCACCAGCTGAAGCCAGGGTCGCGCATCGCGGTCGCGGCGAAGCGGATTGTGCCGCGGGTGGCGCCGTTCCGACGCGCTTGGTTGGTGGTGACTCGGGGCCACGGAGCCGCACTGGCATGACCCCGGGCCGGGGCGATCGGGATCGCTGAAAGGAGCGGGGTGCCACCGGGGCGAGCTGTGCCTAACCCGTGCGTGGGGACCGCCGTCGCGACGAGCGAGGCTCGGCCGCCACTCGCGAAGTGCCCTTGATGCCTCGCATTCCCCGCTCGCGGCCGTGACGGAAACGGATTTGGCGGTCGGAGCGCGGCCAGCTTGGACAGGAGTTCGTCGCCGCTTGGGCAGTCGAGGGCCCACTCCACCGCTTGGTCGAACGTCTAGCCCGACTCGAACGGTCGGTTCAGGGAAGCGACGGACTCGGCCAGGTATTGTCCGAACCTGAGACGGATGAGTCGCTGGAACCCCTCCCTGCGACCCTTCGCCTCCGCTCGATTCAGGTCATGGGGTTTCCTGGCACGTTCGCCACCTCTACTAGGCTGTCACCGGCCCTCAGCTTCAATTCGCGGAACCGCGGCCGAATCACCACGATATCGAGCCAATTCACGAAGGCCCGCCGGATGCGATGCTCTCGTCTCTCCGCAGCCACTCCGCTGGATGCAGCGCCTGTTCCGTTAACACTGACGCAGTAGCCGCCCGGGGCCGGCGGATCGTCGGGCCCGCTCGATTGCAAGGCCCCGGATCCGCCCGTTCCCTGGGCGAGGCCGACGCTGCCGGGAGCGTGCGACCTAGGCAGGTCGGACCGGATCCGCCTGCGAAGGCACAGTCGCCCGCGCCGCCTCAGAGGGTGGCCAGCTTGGACAGGAGCTCGTCTTCGCTTCGGCAACCGTAGGCCCAGTCCAGGGCTCGGGCGAAGGTCTCGCCCGACTCGAACGGTCGGCTCAGGGAAGCCACGGCCTCGGCGACGGGTTCCCCGAACCGGTTTCGGACCACGCGCTCGAACGTGTCCCTCAGCGCCTCCTCGCGGCCCTTCTCGCGGCCTTCCTCGCGGCCCTTCTCGCGGCCTTCCTCGCGGTCCTTCTCGAGGCCTTTCGTCTCCGCCTGCTCGATCCAAGTCATAGAGTTTCCCAGCACCTTCGCCACCTCCACTAGGCCGTCTCCGGCCTTCAGCTTCACTTCGGGGAACTGCGGCCGAATCAGCACGATGTCGAGCCAGGTCACGAAGGCCCGCCGCAGCGCGGCGTTCGCGTCCCCCCGCAGCCACTCCTGCAGGCGCAGCACCTCTTCCGACGCCGCCGGCGCCGACGCCGCCCGCCCGCAGCGAATCATCGCGTCCACCAGGTTGCGCTGCTCCAGGCCCAGCAGCTCGCAGCGTCGCTCGTCGATCAGAATGTAACGGAATCCCGGCACGAAGCCCGCCGGGGCCGCCGGCTCGGCTAGCACCAGCGGGCGCACGCTGTCCGCGGCCGTCCACCTGTCCCGGCCGCAGTACAGCGCCACCGGCACCAGGATGGGCAGCGGGGGGAACCCCTGCCGCTGGCACAGCGACTCGTACAGCAGGCCCACGTAGGTCATCAGGCGCACCGCCATGTAGTCCTGCACGCTCGACTGGAACTCCAGCAGCACGAGGACGTACACCGGCCGCCCGCCCTTCGTTTGCACCTTCCACAGCAGGTCCCCGTAGCGCTTGACGGCCTCCGCGCCGAGGTAGGAGGGGCTCGCGGGCTCCAAGGTCGTGTAGTCGATCTCGTCGAGATCGAGTTCCCTGGCGTAGCCGCGCACCAGGTCGACCACCATCCGCGCCGTGGAGAAGAGGACCTTGCAGGCCCCGTCGTAGTCCACGCGCCGGGGTGCGGCCTCCTTCTCGGCCGTGACCCGCGCCTCGCCCCCGGCCCTTAGGCTGACTCTTCATCTGCCCGTATTTGTACGGCCCGCGGCACGGGGCGCTCGAGGCATGCGTGTCGTCGGATCGAAAGGTTGCGTGCCGGCGCGAGGCATGGAGGCTGCGCCGATATGCCTCCGGGTCGGTCGGGATCGCTGGGATGCGCTCGCGACGCCGTGGCAAGCTGTGCTGGTCCGGCTGTGCGGGGACCGTCGCCGACGAGACCACGGCCCGCAGGCCGCTCGCATGGCCCCCGGAAGACCCGCCTTCCTTGCATGGAGCGGCTCGCACCGGGGGAGCTGGAGCGCGTCGTCCAGCGCTGGACGCAGCCGCGCTGCAAGCGTCCCGAGGCCGTGGCCGCGGACGGCAGGCGCATCCGCGGGGCCAACCGCCTCACGTCGGGAGGCACGCATTGCGAGACGGTCACGCTGGTGGACCACGCGACCGGCATCCCGCAGGCGAGCCGGGGCTGCTGGCGGAGGTGGACGTGCGCGGGCTGGCAGTGACCTTGGACGCGGGGCACGCCGGGTTCGCTACGGAGGCCGCGCTGGCGGACCGGCACGGCGCGGACTGCCTGCGGATGATCAAGGGCAACTGCAAGGCCACTCTGGCACGGCTGGTGGCTTGGGATTGGTCGCGGGGGCACCGCTACGCACAGCGCCGGACGCGCTCGCTCGGGCGCTAGGAGAAGCACCTGATCGAGGTCGCGGACTTGGAGCCCGGGGAGCTGGCGTTCCGGCACGTGCGCCAGGCGATCCGCGTGACGCACCCCACGCGTAAGACCAAGGACGGCCGGTGACCGAGGGGGTGCTCTACGGCATCACGTCGCTGACGCGCGAGCAGGTCGGGGCGCGGCGCCTGCTGACGCTGCAGCGCGGCCGCCGGGTGGTGGAGGATGCGAACCCCTACTCGCGCGGCGTGGCCTTCCGCGAGGACCCCGGCCGCATCCGCACCGGCAACGGGCCCTTGGCGACCGCGGCGCCGAGCCACCTCGTGCTGGTGATCATGCGCCGCCGGGACAAGGAATTCGACGCGGTGCCGCAGGCGCGGATCCACTTCGGCGTGCGGCGCGAGGACGACTTGGCGGCGATCCTGCAGCCGACCCGAACCACTGGCCGCCGGTCTGACGCCGCAGCGCGCGGAGCGGTCGGCCGGAGCTTGGAACGCCGGCCCGGCGGGTCCCGCAGCAAGGGACCGGGCGGGGAAACGGCCGGTTTGCGCGTGCTGCCGGGAGGGCCTGCCCGGGCCCGAAGGACGGGCCGCTTCCGGGGGCGATGCGCATCCTCCCGCGCAGAATCGGCCGCTGCGCGGTCCAAGCGTCCACTGACTCTACACACGACCCGCTTGGCGTAGACCCACAAACGAGATGGAATCGACCTTGGGGCGGGCTCCCGGTGCATTGCTACGATGGACGCCGAATGAAGGTTGTCTCCGTCGAGACCCGCCATTGCGACGCCGGCTGGCGCAACTACAATTTTGTGAAGCTGACCACCGCCGAGGGTGTCACGGGTTGGAGCGAGTACGACGAGGACTTCGGCTCGCCCGGCGTCACGGCCGCGATCCGGAGCCTCGCCCAGCGGGTCGAGGGCCGCGAAGGAAGTGACCACGAGCGGATTCGCGCCGACCTGTTCTGCGCGACGCGGCCCGCGGCCGGGGGGGTGATCGGGCAGGCGCTGGGCGCGATCGAGAACGCCCTACTCGACGCCAAGGCCAAGACGCTCGGCGTGCCTTGCTGCGTCCTGCTGGGAGGGCGGGTTCGCGAGCGGATCCGCGTGTACTGGTCGCACTGCGCCACTTGGCGCATCAACCACCCGGAGCACTACGGGCCTCCCATCGCCGATCTGGCCGGCGTGCGCGCGATCGGAGCGGAAGTCCGAGAGGCCGGTTTCACGGCGCTCAAGACCAACGTGTTTCGGTACGGGGCCGCAGCGGCGCGCGGCTGGCGGCCGGGATTCGGCACGCCGTTTGAACCGGGGCGGAACGTCGAACGCGAAATCCTGCGCGACCTGCGGGCTCACTTGGAGGCGTTGCGCGACGGCGCGGGCCCGGACATCGACATTCTCCTCGATCTGAACTTCAACTGCGCGACGGAAGGCTTCCTCAAGATTCTGCGCGACCTCGGCGGATTCGACCTGTTCTGGGCCGAGATCGACACGTGCAACCCTCGCGCCCTAGCGCATATCCGGCGTCAGGCGCGCTGCGCGGTGAGCTCCTGCGAGACACTGATCGGCATGCGCAGCTTCCTGCCTTACTTCGAGGAGGAGGCCGTCGACGTCGCGATCATCGACGCGATCTGGAACGGCGTCTGGCAGAGCCTGAAAATCGCGGCCTGCGCCGAGGCGTACGAAGTGAACGTCGCTCCGCACAACTTTTACGGGCATCTGGCGACGATGATAAACGCGCACTTCGCCGCTGCCGTTCCAAACTTGCGGATCATGGAGATCGACGTCGACCGGATACCGTGGGACGGGGAGATCTTCACCCGCGAGCCCGTCCTCGAGAACGGCCGCCTCGCGCTTCCCGACTCTCCGGGGTGGGGCACGGAACCCCGCGAGGAGGCGCTCCGGGCGCATCCCCCGCGACGCGACAGCTCCCCCGGCCGCTTCGGCTGACCGCGCTCACGGTGCCTCGGCGGTCGGCACCGTCCTCTCGATCGCGTCGACCGACGAGGGCAGCCCGCCGCTCATTACGCGGCAGCCGTCGGCCGTAATCTCGACCATGTCCTCGACCCGGATGCCGATTCCTCGCTTAGGCAGGTAGATGCCCGGCTCGATTGCGACCACCATGCCTGACTTCAGCACGGCCCGGGGCGGGGCGGGATCATGCACGTCGAGGCCCACGTGGTGGCCTAGCGCGTGCGGCAGGTGCGTGTCCACGCCCCGGGGGGCGCGCTCGCGCATGTAGCGCTCCGCGACGGCCAGCAGGCTGCGCGGCCCGGGCCCGTTCAGTACCGTGCCGGGCCCGGCCGCTGCGATCGCTGCGTGCTGCGCGCCGAGCACTAGTTCGTACAGGCGGCGCTGCTCGGAGCTGAACCTGCCGCCGACCGGAACCGTGCGGGCGATGTCGGCCGAGTAGCGCGAGAGCTCGCCGCCCGCGTCCATCAGGAGCAGCTGCCCCTCCCGCAGCACGGAGGAGTGCTTGCGATAGTGCAGGATCGCGGCATTCGCGCCGGTTCCCGCCATGGGCGCGAACGCCAGGCGCTCGCAGCCCGCGCGGAACGCTCCGCACACGAACTCGGCCACGACGGAGCGCTCGGTGGTCCCTGACTCGACCGCCTTCCACGCGGTGCGGTAGGCGGCCGCGGTCGCATCGACCGTTCGTTGCAGCAGCGCGATCTCGGATTCGGACTTGACGCTGCGCATCGCCGCGAGCTCGGACCACAGGTCCCGGATGTCGCGCGTTCCGGCCAGCTCTTCCAGCCGCGGGTCGGATTCCCGGCCCGTCTCTCCGATGTCCCGCGGTCGCAGCCCGAAGAGCATCTTGCGATCCCGCAGCAGAGTCCGCAGGTCCCGGCGCAGGCGTTCGGCGCCGGCAGCCCGCGCAATGCCTAGGTGCCCGGCGTCGGTGGGCGACAGCGAGCGTCCGAGCCACTTCTCGGAGCCCGCGTCCCGACGCGGAAGGTACAGTGCCTCCCGGTACGGATCCCTTCCCCGGGCAGGTGCGATCAGCAGGGCCGCGCCGGGCTCGGCATGGCCCGTGAGGTAATGGAAGTTGCTTTCTTGGCGGAAGCCCGTGAAGCCGGACCGCCCGCGGTGCTCGTCGTGTCCGAGCAGCGCCAGGAGGCCCCTGCCTACACGTTCGGCCAGCCTGCGGCGCCGCTCTGCGAATGCCTCCGCGGGCTCGCCGAGCGCGCCGCTGGAGAGGGCCGGCGCGAACGGCGCAGCTAGGAACGACCTCCGTGTGGGCGGCAAACCAACAGCGTAGCGGAAGGCGTCGCGGCTAGGATCTCGCCGTTGGTTAGAATTCCCAATTGGGCATGAAGCGTGCCAAGATCATCACGGACGGCTCCTGTCTCGGCAATCCCGGCCCGGGCGGCTGGGCGGCCATCGTGCGCGACCGCAAGGACGGGAAGGACCGGCAGCAGGAGCTCAGCGGTTCCGAGAAATGGACCACCAACAATCGCATGGAGATGACCGCCGTCATCCAGGGGCTTAAGCGCCTTTCCGGGCCGCACCGAGTCAATGTGGAGCTGGACTCGGAGTACGTCCGGAACGGAGTCACGACTTGGATTCATGGCTGGATAAGTCAAGGCTGGAGGAAAGCTTCCGGCGATCCGGTGAAGAACGCGGACCTCTGGCAGGAGCTTCTGTCGGCGGCTGCGACGCACGAGGTGACTTGGACTTGGGTGAAAGGTCATGCCGACCACGCGGACAACAACCGCTGCGACCGCCTTGCCCGCGCAGCTGCCAAGCAGGCGAAGCATGCGGCCCCGGACGCCATCGATGCCGGCAAGCAGGTCAGGATCATCGCGGGCGGCACATGTGCGAGCAGCCCCGGGCCGGGGGGCTGGGCGGCGATCCTGCAATACGGAGCCGACGAGAAGGAATTGTGCGGGTCCGAGAGACGGACCACGAGCAACCGGCTGCACTTGACCGCGGTGATCGCCGGCCTCAAGGCCCTACGGAAACCGTGCAACGTCACCGTGGAGCTCGATTCCGATTACGTCAGGAACGGTGCCACGAGCTGGATTCACGGCTGGGAGCGCCGCGGCTGGAAGACCGCTTCCGGCGATTCGGTCAAGAACGCGGACCTCTGGCGGGAGTTGCAATCCGCCGTCGCGAGGCATCGCGTGACCTGGGACGGCGCGAACAAGGGGCCTGATCGCACGGACACCAAGCGCTGTGATCGTCTCGCGCGGGTCGCCGTCAACGAGGCAGCGGGGGCGGGCGACCGCCGCGCGAAGAGCACCGGCTGAGTACCCCGCCGCCGCGCCGGGCACCGTAGCATGGCACGAGGTCTCGTGTCGTAAGATAATAATCCCAAGTTGTGTCGAAGCGGTCCGCAGCGCTGCTCGTCTCCCTCGCCAACGGTCTCAGCCTGATCCGGGTATTCGCCGTGCCCGCCATCGTGTTTCTGATCTGGCGGGCGGCCGAGGTCGACTCGTCCCGCTACGCGGCCTTCTGGCTGGTCGCCTTCCTCCACGCCGGCGACATGCTGGACGGCTACCTGGCGCGCAAGGGCAGCCGGAAGCTAGCGGTCCGCAACTACTTCGGTGAGATGATCGATCCGATCGCCGACAAGCTGTACATCGGCGCGGCGTTCGTGACGCTGGCCTTGACCGACCAGTTCCCGGACTGGTTCGCGACGCTCGTCGTGGCGCGGGACAGCGCGATCATTCTCGGCTGGACGATGGTCTACAGGCGCTTCGGCGTCAGGCTGCTGCCCAACAAGCTCGGCAAGGTGACCGACGCCGCGCTCGCGGTGATTCTCGGCGCCACGCTGCTGCGGCTGGCCGCCTTGCCGCTCGGGCTCATGACGCACGTCGGGGCGGGCATGGTCCTGTGCTCGGGCTGGTCGTACGGCCGCATGGCGATGCGCGCCGTGGCGCTCGCCTCCTACCGACGGACGCGGTCGCTGGCCGTGGCTGCCCGTCGGAACCGTGCCCGCCCGTCGGGCGACGGGGTCGGCTCGTCGCCGTAGCGCCGTCAGTCGCGCTCGTCGCGCCCGAGAGGGGCGTCGATTCCCAGACGCTGCATGTCGGGCCCGTGCGGGGGCGCGAGGATGGAGTCCGGGGCGAACCGGCCCGCCAGCCGGCGAGTGCCGGCCACGAGCACTCCGCCTAGGAGCATGAGCGTGGCGAGCAGGCCGCACAGGATGAACGTGTCGAGGATGATGTTCCGCAGGTTGTCGTACCGCTTCTGCTCCTCGACGTGCTGGGTCACCTCCGCTCGGTAGCGCACGCGCGCCAGAAGCTGCTGGGCGTCGTCCGGCGAGCCCGAGTCCAGCACGACGGCGATCAGGGGGCCGTCTAGCTTGGCGACAACGCTCCCGATCCCGCGAAACTCCTCGATTTGGCCGCGGGCGATCGGGTTGGACGGATAGGTCCAGATGATCATGCGCGTCTCGCCGCCCGGCATGCGGTAGCGGCCGAAGTAGCCCTCGGTGCCGAAGTGGAATCCGACGACCGACGGCGGAAGCTGCGGCGCGAGCCGCTCTAGCGAGGCCGGACCCAGAATGTGGCGCCCACTGTCGGGAACCAGTGCGTCGGCCGGCACGTACTGCAGCACCGGCGGGTCGGCCGTGGGCTTGGGACGCGGCAGGTAGGCGAGCGCGACCTCGACATCCTCCTCGTCCGGTGTGTCGCCCTCGATCGACACGACGTAGTTGGCGAAGTGGATCAGGATCAGGTGCCCCTTCTCCGCGGCCCGCTCGCCTCGCTCGACTTCCGTCGCGCCGGCGGGCCGGAGCCACGAGAACGCCGCCAACGCTCCGGTGTCGTCGTAGAACTGCAGCGCACGCATCGTCAGCGAGCGGCCGTCCGCGGTTCTGTACTCCGCTTCCTCGGACTCCTCGAGGCCGAACTCGTCGAAGATGGCGGGCTCGGACGTCTCGTACGGGCGCGCCTGCGTCCGCTCGAACGGCCCGAGCGCCTCGTGCAGGAGCGCCCCCCGCGCCGGTGCCAGCACGGCCGCAAGCGCCGCAACGGCCGCCCCGGTTGCCCGGTGCCGGGGAACCGACCGGCTAGCTGGCACCATGGCACCTCTTGTACTTCCTGCCGCTCCCGCAGGGGCAGGGGTCGTTGCGGCCGATCTTCTTGCCGCGCACCACCTGCTTGACCACGGGGGCCTGGCCTTGGCCCGCCCCCTGGACGCGAGCCACACGCTGGCGGTTCTGACGCTCCGCCTTCCGCGTGTACTCGTCGAGGGAATCCGGGACGGGCTTGGCCGCCAGGCGCGGCCTGCCGTTGGCCCGCCAGTCCTCGCCGTCCTGCGCCGGGGCGGGCTCCGGCTTGGTGCCTTCCGGCCGCGACTCGGTCAGGTGGAAGAGAATCCGAAGCGTCTCCTCCTCGAACGTGGACATCATCTGCTGGAAGATGTGGAACGACTCTCGCTTGTATTCGACCAGCGGGTCCTTCTGGCCGTAGCCGCGCAGGCCGATGCCCTCCTTCAGGTGGTCCATCGACAGCAGATGGTCCTTCCACTGCTGGTCGATCAGGTGCAGCATGATCATGCGCTCGTGGAAGCGCATGCGCTCGGTGCCCGCCTGTTCCGCCTTGGCCTCGTAGGCCTTGCACAGCGTCTCGGTGAACTCGTCCGCGATGCCCTGCCGGTCGAGGCCGTCGAATTCCACGCCCTCGCAGGGCATGCCGAAGCGGCCCTTGACGTCGGCCCGCAGGCCCGCGATGTCGTACGTGTCGGGGTGCGCCCGTTCCGGGCAGCGCTCCTCGACGTAGCGGCCCACGGCCTCGCCGACCAGTTCGAGGATGCGATTGCGTTGGTCCCCGCCCTCCAGCAGCTGGCGGCGCAGGCGGTAGACGGCCTCGCGCTGCTTGTTCATCACGTCGTCGTACTCGAGCACGTGCTTGCGCGACTCGAAGTGCTGCGTCTCGACCGCCTTCTGCGCCGCCTCGATGCGCTTCGTGATGAGCCGGGACTCGATCGGCACGTCCTCTTCCATGCCTAGCTTGAGCATGAGGCCTTGCATGCGGTGGCCGCCGAAGATGCGCATCAGGTCGTCTTCCAGCGACAGGTAGAAGCGCGAGGCCCCCGGGTCGCCTTGCCGCCCGGCCCGGCCCCGCAACTGGTTGTCGATCCGGCGCGACTCGTGCCGCTCCGTGCCGAGCACGTACAGCCCGCCAAGCGCGACCACCTCGTCGTGCTCGGCGTCGGTGTTGCTCTTGAACTGCGCCAGCGCCGCCTTCCACGTGTCCCGGTTGTCTGGGTGGTCGGGGTCGACGCCCCGCTTCCGCAGGGACTCGCGGGCCAGGAACTCTGGGTTGCCGCCCAGCAGGATGTCGGTGCCGCGGCCGGCCATGTTGGTCGAGACCGTGATCGCCCCCTTGCGCCCGGCCTGCGCGATGATGCGCGCCTCGCGCTCGTGGTGCTTGGCGTTGAGTACCTCGTGCGGGACGCCCAGCCGCTTAAGTCGCCGGGAAAGCAGTTCGGACTTCTCGATCGAGACGGTGCCGACCAGTACCGGCTGCCCCCGCTCCTGGCATTCCTTGATGTCGAGGGCGGCATTGCGCCATTTCTCCTCGACCGTGCGGTAGACGATGTCCTCGTGCTCGGCCCGCACCATCGGCTGGTTGGTGGGGACCACCACCACGTCCAGGTTGTAGATTTTGGAAAATTCCGCCGCTTCCGTGTCGGCCGTTCCCGTCATGCCCGACAGCTTCGAGTACATGCGGAAGTAGTTCTGGAAGGTGACCGTTGCCAGCGTCTGGTTCTCGCGCTCGATGCGCACGCCTTCCTTCGCCTCGACGGCTTGGTGCAGGCCGTCAGACCATCGGCGGCCCGGCATCAGGCGGCCGGTGAACTCGTCGACGATCACGACCTTGCCGTCCTTGACGACGTAGTCCTTGTCCCTCTGAAACACCGCGTGCGCCTTCAGCGCCTGCTCGACCGCATGCTTGAGGTCGTAGTGCGCAAGCTCGTTGATGTTGTCGATGCCGAGCGCCTTCTCGACCTTGCCCTCGCCCACCTCGGTCAGCCACGCCGAGCGGTGCTTCTCCTCGAGGATGAAGTCGCCGGTGTAGGTGCGCTGGCCCGGTTCGTCGCCTTCGATCGTCTCGCCCTTCGCGAGCTTGGGAATGACCCTGTTGGCCTTGTAGTACTTGTCGGTCGAGATCTCCGACGGGCCAGAAATGATCAGCGGCGTGCGCGCCTCGTCGACTAGGATCGAATCCACCTCGTCCACGATCGCGAAGTTGTGGCCTCGCTGGACATGCTCGCGCGCGTCGAACTTCATGTTGTCGCGCAGGTAGTCGAAGCCGAACTCGTTGTTCGTGCCGTACGTGATGTCGGCGGCGTAGCTCGCGTGGCGCTGCTGGTCGTTGAGCCCGTGGACGATGATGCCGACTGTGAGGCCGAGAAACCGGTAGATCTGGCCCATCCACTCGGCGTCGCGCTGGGCCAGGTAATCGTTGACCGTGACGACGTGGACGCCCTGTCCCGCGAGCGCGTTGAGGTACACCGCCAAGGTCGCCGTCAGGGTCTTGCCCTCCCCGGTCTTCATCTCGGCGATCCTGCCGGCGTGCAGGACCATGCCGCCGACGATCTGCACGTCGAAATGGCGCATCCCGAGCACGCGCCACGAAGCCTCGCGGCACGCCGCGAACGCCTCCGGCATCAGGTCGTCCAACGTCTCCCCGTCGGCCAGCCGGCGCTTGAACTCGTCCGTCTTGGCCCGGAGCTGCTCGTCGGAAAGGCCGGCCATTGCGGGCCCGAGGTCGCCGATTCCCTCCGCGACCGGCCTGAGACGCTTGATTTCGCGCTCGTGCTTGGTCCCGAAGACCTTGGCTAGGAGGGTGTCGAGCATCGGTCCGAACGCTTCCCGGAACTGAGTTCCATTGTAGTCCCGCGCCCGGTGCCCGCCGGGCGGCCCGGCACCGGGGCGGCGCGCCCCCGTGCGCGGCGGTTCAGGGGGAGCGGTCCACGGTTCTGTCGCCGGCCTTCTTGAGGTACGCGTAGAATCCGAGGTCTTGGCCGGTGACGTGCTTGGTCGCCCAGATGATCTGCCCCGTATGCCCGGCGAAGTGGGTCAGCACGTGAACGACTGCGTGCAGCACCGTCACCTCGAAGATCTGGATGCGTCGCGTTTCGAGGAAGCGCGCTGCATCTAGGTCGGCAAGCACCGCGTCCGACGCGTCCACCGCTGCGGAGAGGCTGCGTCGGAGCACAGCGGCCGAGAGAGGGACGCGCGTTTCGAACTCCCAGTCCCTCCGCCGGACGTCCTCCGCCCCACCGACGCCGCTGACGATCCACTGGCGGAGGTTGCCGGCCAAGTGCAGGACGAGGTTGCCGACGGAGTTCTCGATGGCGTGGTCGCGATGCCAGATCTGCTCAGCGGTCAGCTTGTCCAAGCACGCGCCGATCCGCTCGCAGCCCTCCCGCAGCTCGTGCCGGGCCACGCGCACCAACTCGGCTCCGAATTCCATGGCGGAGTGGGTGCCCCGCCCGCTACTTGAGCGGCGAGAAGTCGGTGGCCCTGAGCCACTGATTCTCGATCTTGGCGACCAGCCTGCCGTCCTGGCGGGATTGGGCCGCGGCCTTCTTCCATGCGGGATCGGATCCGAATCCGGCCCAGGACTTCTTGGCGGCCTCGCGGCTGTCGTGGGCGAGGAGGTAGACCAGCGTGTTGCCCGCTTCCTCCCCCTCGGTGGGCGTCCAGTAGCCGATCAGGTCCATGCCGTGCTTCACGAACAGGTAGTTGGTGTGGTTGCGGAACCGCGCCATCAGGTCGGGCAGCTTGCCCTCGGCGGCGGTGTAGATGCGCATCTCGAACACGCGCCCGTCGCCGTCGCGGCCTTCGTGATCGTCAGCGCTGGCCGCGAGCGGCACTAAGAGCAGCAGCGGCAGGAGCGCCTTCGTGGTCTTGGTCATGTGCATTTCCTCGTTTCTTGTCCTTGGCGGGCCGGTCAGGCGTCGGAGATCTTCACAACCTGCTTGCCGGTGTTTGCGCCGCCGAGCATGCCGATGAAGGCTGCGGGGGCGTTCGCGATGCCTTCCGCGACGGTCTCTGCGTACTTGACGCGGCCGTCGCGGACCCAGGCGGCCATTTCGGCGAGCGCTTCGCGGTCGTGCTCCCGGAAGTCGAATACCAGAAAGCCTTGGGCCCGGATGCGCTTGACGATGAAATGCCACAGCAGCCGCGGGCCCACCGGCGCGTCGATGGCATTGTACTGGGAGATCTGGCCGCAGATCGCCACCCGGGACCTGACGTTAAGATGCGGGAACACGGCGTCGGTCACGGGGCCGCCGACGTTGTCGAAATACACGTCCACGCCGTCGGGGCAGGCGCTCGCGAGGGCCCTGCCGACGTCCTCTCCCTTGTAGTCGACCGCCGCATCGAAGCCTAGCCTCTCGGCGATCCACGCGCACTTGCGCGGGCCTCCGGCGATGCCGACCGCCCGGCAGCCCTTCAGAAGCGCGATCTGGCCGACGGCGGAGCCCACGGCGCCGGCCGCCCCGGAAACGCATACGGTCTCGCCCGGCGACACGCCGGCCACCTTGAGCAGGCCGTAGTAGGCGGTGAGCCCGGGCATGCCGAGCACGCCGAGGTAAGCGGAAAGGGGCGCGGCATCGGGTTCGACGCGCCGCAGGATGTCGGCCCTCGGGGTGGCGTACTCCTGCCAGCCGAGGTTGCCGGTCACGTACTCCCCGGCCTTGAATTCCTCGCACTTGGATTGGAGGACGCGCCCGACGGCCGCGCCCACGATCGTCTGCCCGAGTGCAACGGGCGCGGCGTACGACTTGCGGCCGCTGATCCGCCCCCGCATGTAGGGGTCGACCGAAAGGTACGACACGCGCACGAGGCATTCTCCGTCGGAGGGCTCTCGCACGGGCCTGCCCTCGAGGCGGAAGTCGTCCGGCGTCGGCATGCCGACGGGGCGGGATGCGAGGACGATTCTCCGGTTGGCGGGCAAGCCAAAGTGTACCAACTCGCGGCACGGTGCCGCGCCGTCGCTCCGGCTTCAGAAGCGGCGTCCGCCGAGCCTCGGGACGTCGAATTCCGCGGTGTGGGCCACCGCCATGACCGCCATGACGCCGGCCTGGACCGGGTCCGTCACGACGAGGTCGGCCGCGGCCGGCACCGAGCCTGCCATGTTGAGCGAGATCACCAGCAGGCCCTTGGCCTGCACTTCTTTCACCGCCTCCGTGATCTCTCCGCCCATCAGGGCTCCGGCCAGGACGACCGCTTCCACGCGCGGGAGCCTCGCCGTGGCGCGGACCGCCTCCGCCAGTCGCGGCTCCCCGACCAGCGGAATCGTGTCGATCGAGATCCGCTCGCCGCGGAGGTTGTGCCGGTCCGCCTCGGACACGGCGCCTAGGGCGACTTGGCCCACTTGCGAACCGCCGCCGATGATGATGATACGCTTGCCGAAAATCTGATGCAGCGCGTGCTTCCTCGACGCGGAGCGCACGCAGTCGAGCGCGTGGAGCGCCGCGACCAGGCTGGGCAGGTCCGGCACGCCGACCAGCTCCACCAGAATCGTCTCGATGACCTTCTGCGGGTCAAGTATCGAGATCCACGTGACGCGAGCGCCCCGTCTGGCGATCACATCGGAGATGGAGCGCAGCGCGTCTCCGTCCCCCGCGACCTCTAGCGCGAGCGCGATCGTCTCCCCCGAACCGCCTTCCTCCACGCACGCCCCACTCTTCTCAGAATTGCACACCGGCTCCCTGCGGGGCGGTCCGCGGCCGCGCGGCTTGTGTGCGGACCGCGCTGCGATTCCCGCCGCTGCCGCCCGCGGTGCCAGGCCTGCACGAGCTGGCGCCGGAGGACATGTCGGCAGGCGTCAGGGGCAACGCGAATGCCTTCCCGGTCACCGCCGTGCGCTGTCCCGCCTCAGACCGGCGGTCGTCCGCTTGAGCCGGAGGCGGCCCTTCGGGCGCTACTGCGCTCTGCGGCGTGACGCTGCTGCGAGCGGCCCGCGTGGACTGCCGCCGCCCGGTGTCCCTGCCCAAGGCCCTCGCGCGCTTCGAACGCTTGAGCGACCTTCCCTTCGAGGGCCGGTCGATCGCCGCGCAAGCGTGACCGCGGTGCCGGCGTCGAGCAGGCAGGCGATCCAGCGCTTCGCTGGCAAGTGGCGGCCCGGCGCCACCCCGCCCAGAACGGTCTCGCCAGCGATTTCGGTGAAGTCTTTCGGCGATGGCTGTCACGACTGAAAGACAATGAATCTACGAGTCAGTCGAAGTAGAAGCCTATTGGTGCCTCTAGTTGAGATCGCATTCTGCAAAGAATTTCTGCGAAGAATAGTGTCGGTAATCGAGTCCAAGAGGCGCGAAGGGTAGGGCGGAAACTCACCTTCGGCGGGCAAGGCGAGCCGACCGCCATGATGGTTTCCTGTCCTGCGCACTGCACTGCTCGGAATTCGCACGCACGGGAGTACGGCGGCCGGTTGACCGGGCCGGCGAAGAGTACCTGCATGCCATCCAGTCCGCCCGCTCCTCGCCAAGTGTTGGGGGCAGATGAATCTGGCTTGAGCCCGGATTCGCTCAACTCCGATCCGCTTCGGTTTCCGCCCGATTCGATCCTGTCGCCGCGTCTCCCCGCCGCGCTCCCCGCCGTTCCTACGTCCCGCGGGCCGGAAGCCCTGTGCCATGATGGGCACGAGGAATGCCGTCGTTCAGGCACGACCGCGCCGAGAGCACGCTTCTGCGGGAGCTGACGCGGATCGTGGCGGGCGAAGTTCGCGACCCGGACGTGGCGGCCGTGCGTGTAAGCCGGGTTGTCTTGTCGCCGGACAAGCGCTCCGCCCGCGTCTTCGTCGCGCCGTGGGATCCGGCGACCCCTGCGGAAGCGGACCCGCGGCCGGTGGAGGCGCTGGAGCGGGCCACCCCCTTCATTCGCAAGGCGCTGGCGCAGAGCCTGCGCATGCGCCACGTCCCGGAGCTGCGCTTCGCGCTCGACCTGGGAGAGCGGCATGCGCGGCGCATGGACGAGCTGCTGGATCGGATCCGCAAGCGGATCCGCAAGGGACTGGCTGCCGTCTTGGCCGCGACGGCCCTGCAGTTCGCCTCGCCAGCCTACGCGCTCGGGTTGGAGCGCTTGGAGTTGTCGTCGGCCATCATGGGCAGCGAGTTCCGCATCGCTTGCTACGCATCCACCAAGAGCGCGGCGGCCGGCGCGGTCACCGCGGCCTTTGACGAGGCCCGCCGCGTGGACGCCTTCCTGAGCAATTACAAGCAGGACAGCGAGCTCAGCCGCATCAACCGCGAGGCGGCCCGCGGCCCGGTCAAGATCTCGCCGGAGATGGCGGACCTGCTCGACCGCTGCCTGCGCTATGCGCGGGAAACCGAAGGGGCCTTCGACATCACGGTCGGGGCCTTGGTCAGCGCGTGGGGATTCTACAAGGGCGATGGGGTCATGCCGTGGCCTTGGACCCTCTGGCGGGCCCGGCGGAACAGCGGCTACCGCCACCTCGAGTTGAACCGGCACGAGCGCACCGTTCGATTCCGGCGGTCGAGCCTTTTGCTGGATCCGGGCGGGATCGGGAAGGGTTACGCGGTGGACCGGGCGGTCGCAGCTCTTCGCGCGCGGGGCATCGAGGCCGCGCTGGTCAGCTCGGGCGGCAGCAGCGTGTTCGCGCTAGGGGCGCCTCCGGACGGCGGGGGATGGAGCTTGGACCTGCGCGGCCCGCGGAGCGACGGCAGGCCGGTGGCCACCGTGACTCTAAGGGACGAGGCGCTTTCGGCATCGGGGTCGTACGAATCGTTCTTCGAGAAGGGCGGGAAGCGATACGGCCACATTATCGATCCCCGCTCGGGGCGGCCCGCGGCCGGAGTGGCCGCGGTTTCTGTTATCGCCCCGCTGGCCATCGACACGGAGGCTTGGTCGACGGCGCTGCTCGTCAACGGCGAGGCTTGGGCGCGGGCGCACCCGATTCCCGGGGGTCGCGTGTTTCTATGCGCGGAGGGCAGGGACTGCGGCTGGCTGCCGACCGATTGACGGACCGGGCGGCCCGTGCCTCAAACTCGGGCGGGGGGCCGGTGGTGATCCCGCCAGAAGTCCACGGCGGACGCCTTGTGGACGCACGACACCGTGCAGGCCGGAGCGCAGGACTTGGGTGTCTTGTACGCCCCGCGAATGTCCGCGACGCCGTATTCTTCCAAGGGAATGCCCGGGGTGCCTCTCTGCTGCGAGCAGTAGTGGACCAGGCCGTCCTCGCACACGTAGAGGTAGCGGGCGCCCGCCCGGCAGGACCACTTGTTCGTTCTTCCTTCCACGAGATTGTCCTGGAAGAAAGTCAGGCGGCTGTAGCCGCGCTTGGAGAGGGCCTTGACTTGGTTGTAAACCTGCCGTTCGGTCCTTCCTAGCGGCCGCAGCTGGCCGTCGCTGTCGTGGATGACTCCGACGGTGCTGGTGAAGCCGAGATCCAGCGCCCGCCGAGCCACCGCATAGGCGTCCCCGGGATTCGGGATGCCTGCGCCCACCACGGAGTTGATGTTCACGTCGAAGTCGGCGTGCTCGGATAGCATGGCGAGCTTTTGGTCCAGCACGCGCAAGCTCTTCATGGACGTCTCGTCGGGCACGACATTGTCGATGCTGATCTGGAGGTACTCCAGGCCTGCGTCGTTGAGCTGCCTGATGCGACGGGGCCCGAGCAGGTACCCGTTGGTGATCAGGCCAGCGATCATCCTGCGCTCCCGGATGCGGCGGATCAGGTCGTCGAGCTGCGGATGGAGCATCGGCTCGCCGCCGCTGAGCGTGACGACGCTGACGCCTAGGTCCGCGAGGCGGTCGGTCCGGCGGCAGAGGACGTCGATCGGCACCGGCCGCGAGAAGTCGTCGTACTCGTTGCAGTACGCGCAAGCGATGTTGCAGCGCCGGGTAGGAATTAGGTGCGCCAGCACCGGATGGTCGGTGTCCACCAGCGCCTTGGCGATCATCCGCGCCTCGCGGATCGAGCGGTGCAGGCGCAGAGCCGCTCGACGAACTCGGATTCTGAACTCCATGCTCGGCATGGCAAGCGCCTCGCCGGAAGGCCCGCCGGAACGGCTGCGAGCCGTCCCCGTGACCCGATTATACCCCGCGTGTATTCCCCGCGGGCGGGCCAGTCGATGGTATCGGACGCGTTGGCAGGCGGGATTCCGTTGCCGGGGTGTTGACGCACCGCGTGTGTTAGGCTACACTCAGATCTAGCCAGCGGGAGTAACTCAGTTGGTAGAGTGCGACCTTGCCAAGGTCGATGTCGCGGGTTCGAGTCCCGTCTCCCGCTCCAAGCTACCGAAGGGCTAGGAGGTCCGGCAAATCGGCGCGGTAGCCAAGTGGTAAGGCAGAGGTCTGCAAAACCTTTATTCGCGGGTTCGATTCCCGCCCGCGCCTCCATTGCCTCGGGGCGTCTCGAGAGCTCGGTTCCGGCTTCAGCTAGCGGCGTGCGCGCCGCCCCGGCTGCGGCCTTGGCGTGAGGCACGCCAGTCGCCCGCAGGCTTGCCCGGGGCCGCCAGTACCGAACCGTCCCGCGAGACTGCCCCTGCCTTCAGGCAAGCTCGCGCACCGCGTCGGGTCTCCGAAGCGAGCCGGGAGTGCAAATGCCAGGCAGCAGGCACTGGGCCCCTTCCAAGGCGGACTTCGTGGCATTCGAGCGGGCATGGCACCTGCTCTACCGCTCGCCCGTGATGCGCGATCCGTACCCGAGGCTGCCCTGCGGGCCCGCGCTCGGCCTCGCGCTGCGGTACTGCTCACTAGGGTGGCTCGTGACGAGGTACTGGCTGGGCCTGATCGTGCCGGCGAGCATGAGCGTGGTGGTACGGGCTCGCTACGTTGAGCAGGCGCTGGAAGAGGCGATCCGGGAAGGAGTGGCCCAGTGCGTCATCGTGAGTGCCGGCATGGATTCCTTCGCTTGGCGCCGGGCCGACCCGCTGGGGCGCGCGGCCGTCTTCGAGATCGACCGCCCGCGGGAGCAGGAAAGGAAGCTTGGTCGCATCCGTAGCGGCCGATCTGGCCGACGTCCCGGTGGCCGATGCGATGGACGGCTCGGCGTTGGACGCTTCGCAGCCCGCCCTCGTCTCGATGCTGGGCGTGGCCCACTGCCTGACGCCCGGTGAGCTGGCGCAAGCCGCCAGTTCCATCGCGACGCGCCTGGCTCCCGGGACACGTGTGGCTGTGGACTACTTGCTGGACTAGGATTCTTCCGATCCGCGCTGCCGACGGATTCGGGAAGCGCTCTTGGCCTTGGTCGACTCGTGCTACGAGCCGATGCGCAGCGCGTACTCGGTACGCGGGATGGACGATCTGATGGCGGGGCAGGGACTGGTGACGCGAGAGAATTTCGGTCTCAAGGACTTGGAGGCTCCTCTGCGGGCGGAGCTCGGCGCTCTTCCGTTTGCCATTCCCGGCATGTTCGGCCTTGGCATCTTTCAGGTCACTGGCGGATCTCCTGTCAGCGGTCCCTCCGGCCGCTTGTAGCGAGGAGGGTGATCCCGAAGAATCTGCGAGAGTGAACGCTGGCTAGCATAGGTACAGTTGGATTTCGTGCAGGTAGGGAAGCCACGTGGCAATCAAGGATGGATCGTCGAATTCCAGCCTATTGCCAGCTTATTTCTGGAGCCGAGTCGAGCCATCGCCGCGGGCGCCGAGCACCATCGGCACCGCGAAGTCCGCGAATTAGGGAACGGCGCTCATCCTGCCGCACGGTGAAGTTCGCGCTGCAGCGGTACGTCGAAGCCGGTCCAAGGCCGGCGAACGGCCCGAACTAGGGGCTCGCTCCCTCGGGGCTTGTCGCGGCGACCTCGCCGGAGGACGGGACAGGTTCACGGGACGCACCGAGTCCCGAGGCGCCCGAGAGATCGATTCGGGAAAGCGCGGTCCGTTCGAGTGCTGACTCGGGCCGTCAAGCCCCAGCGCCGCCCCTTCGGGCCGGGTGGTAGCGTTCCCACCCAAGGTTGGAAGCCGAGGCTCCAAGGGGTCCAGTCCGGTCCGGAGCAGGCGACGCGCTCGACTGCAAGCGCACCGGGGAGTCACAAGAGTTCCACGCTTCAAGCGCGAGCCAGAACGCCAGCCGTTGGCACCGAATCCAGCAACCATCTGGCACATGGTTCCAAGCCCGGATCCGCGCATTGCCGCACGTCGGCAGCCTAACTCCCCCGTTGCTGGCGCTCTGCCGGATGTGCCACGCGGCACCGCGGCCGTAGCCCCCGGAAACATGGAGACCGAGTCGCTTCGAGCCGTACGGGTCATTCCGGGCTGTCGCCGTTGCCGGGGCATTCGCCCAGCCTAGGACGATGGACCGCAGGGTTGCCCTGTCCCCGGACGTCCCGTGGTCGTCTCGTTAGCGATGTCGCAATATGGGACGGCTCCGACGGACCGGGAGCAGCGCACCAGCCGCAAGCGGGCCCGGCAAGGATCACGACGGACCGGTATCGCCGCCGTCGAGGCGCGTCGCGCCGCGTCCAACAGCCCCGGCGCGGACTCTCGGCCCGGCAGTGACAGTTTCGACGCCTAGGATGAGGGCTCCAGACGAGTGGACCCGTCTCAAGACCGCGACCGGACGAATGAGTCTGACTTTATTCGGCCGATCCCGGAAACTACATGTGAAAACAGGACTCTCGGCAGGTCCGAGACTCGCTCCGCTCCGCGACCTCGGGAAGTCTGTGCCCCCGGGCGATGAGCCGCAAGATTTCACGCTGCCGATCCGTCAGGCGATACGTAAGACCTAGGAGAGTGACATGATTTCGGGCGAGGAATCGCAAGCAGAACGAACCGACATCCTAGCCCAGAATCTTGCTGCCAAGCGTTTCACCGATCAGCACTATGCCGCCATTTGCATGGAGGAAATCGCAGGTTGTCTCAGATGCGCTCTTGAGAAGAGCAGTCGATTTCTTGAATTCTACCTGATCCGACACTCCGCCCGCAGCGACACGCTCTAGATCGCCTAGATTCACTGGAATATCCCTCTAGCATCCCGCGGAGCCTCATCGATAGCGCTGCGCCGCCAGTTGGCGTCAGCCTAGATCGCCGCGCTTGGCAGCGTCCACGAGGTACTCCGATGCTCGGAGGGCGAGGGCCATCATCGTCAGCGTCGGATTCACGCAGCCGATCGACACAAACGCGGCACCGTCCGTCACGAATAAGTTTCTCAAGTCGTGAGCTTGGTTCCACTTGTTGAGGACGGACTTGCGCGGGTCGTTCCCCATGCGCGCCGCCCCGACCTCGTGGGTGGCGCCGCCGGGCCAGCGCGGGGTCTCGATCTTGCGGATGTCACGGGCGCCGGCGGCCCGCAGCATTTCCTCGCCGGCGTCCGCCGAGTACCGGAACAAGCGTATCTCGTTGTCTCCCCAAGTCACGTTCATCCGGAGCGCCGGAATGCCCCAAGCGTCCCTGACATGAGGGTCGAGCTCGACGTAGTTCTCGTGGCGGGCCAGGCACTCGCTTGACGTGCTGATCCCGAAGCGCCACCAGTTCTCCGACTCGCGCACCGCCTGCTTGAAGCGGGCCCCGAAGCCGGGCACGCGGGTGATCGCGCCGGGGGAGCCGTAGCTGGAGCCGTTGCGCATCTGGGCGCCGAAGCCGCGAATCATGCCGTCAGTGTGGGAGCGGTCGACATTGAGGTAGCGCGGCAGGTACAGCCCGTTGGGGCGGCTCGGAGGGCCGGCCCACCTCCTGTCTTCCTTCACGGGCAGGACTCCCGAAACCCCGCCGTACATGTGATCCATCACGTAGCGGCCGAGAGCGCCGGACGAATTGCAGAAGCCCTTGCCCGAATTCAGCAGGATGCGCGTCGATTCCAAGGCGGACGCCGACAGGACGACCGCCTTCGCTCGAATCTGTCTCGGAGCGCGCGTCAGCCGGTCGAAGTAGGCGACGCCGTTCGCGAGACCCGAGTTCCTGTCAGCGGTTACGTGCGAGACGACGGCATCGGTCAGGACGTCGCAGTTCCCCGACCTCTCGGCGTCGGCGACCGTCGTCCAGAGGCTCGAGAAGTAGGAATGCGTGACGCAGCCGTGCTCGCACGGCCCGCAGTAATGGCAGGGCTGCCGCCCGTTGAGCGCCTTGGTCAGGACCGCGCTCCGGCCGATCGTGACATGCCGGTCGAAGCGAGCGCTGACTCGGTCCTTGAAGTGCCTCTCGCCGCATGTCATCGCCATCGGGGGCTGCATGACGCTGTCCGGGAACTGCATCAAGCCGAGCGGTTCGCCGCTGATTCCCGCGTAGCGCTCGACCTTCTCGTAGTAGGGGACCATCTCCTCGTAGGTCACCGGCCAGTTCTCGCCGTAGCCGTCATGGCTCGCGGCGGAGAAGTCCAGCGGGGAGAGGCGGTAGCTCTGGCGGGCCCACGTCAGCGAACGGCCGCCGAGCTGGCGGCCGCGGGTCCACTGGAAGGCTTGCCCTCGGGGTAGGTGTAGGGATTCTTGACGTCGTCGACGAACCATTCGAAGTTCGACTCCCGGCAGGCGTATTTCATGCTTTGGATGCGACGGTTGCGGGCGATTTCCGGGGACCTGCCTCGGTACTTGAGGTCGTAGGCCCGCAGATGCTCGGTGAATTCGGCCTCGGTCGTGCGATGCCCGGCTTCCAGCAGGGCCACGCGCATTCCGGCCTCGGCCAGCGTCTTGGCCACCCAGCCGCCTGTCGCGCCGGAGCCGACGACTACGGCCTCGTAGATGCGGTCGTCCTTGGCGATGATCTGCACGAACTTGCGACGGTACCGGTCCCCACTAGTCTAGACCGGCACTCGGCTTCAGAGAGAGTCGACAGTAGTCGCACCGATTCCGTGCCGACGGCTGACGGGGCGTCTTGCAGACCACAGGATGAAGCCAGTGACGGCTACGCTACGGTCACAATCCAAGAGCGCGGGTAGTGTCGCAAGTCCGGATGCGCTCGCATCGATGCCGTGCCGGGCTGGTTGCGCTGGCTCTACAACTCGGCGCTAGCCGGGAGGAAGGCGGCCTGGGAGGAGCGCTCCAAGTCTGTCACGTACTTCGACCAATCCGAATGCCTGCCCCAGCTTCGCAAGGCGGAGCTCGACCAGCTCGGCAGCGTCTACGGGAATGTGCTCGAAGCCACGCCGTCTCGCGTGGACAAGGTGTTCAATGCCTTCTTCCAGCCCCGCAGGGACGGCGCGAAGCAGGGCTTTCCGCGATTCAAGCTGACCAGCCGGTTGCGCGCGATTGAGTGCTTGCGTTCTCCGACGCTATGGGCACGCGGCAACGGTCGCTACGTCCCGCGGATCAAGGGTCTGCCAAGGGTCGCTGTCGAGCCGCAGCGGGAGGTTCCGACTCTCGAGCCGAAGCTCGTGCGCACCACTCGCACGGATGTCGGCATCAATGTCGATCTCGTGCTCGACGGCGCGGACGAGCAGCCGCTGGCGCCGAGCGGCCCGGCCATCGGTATCGACCTGGGCGTGGCGGATCAACTCGCCACCCGCGAGGGCGAGCGGGTCACGAGAGTGGACGATTCGCAGCAACGCCAGACGATCCGCAAGCGCAGCCGGGCGGTCGGGCGGTGCAAGAAGGGCCGCCGGACTCGCAGCAAGCGCGTGCGCCCGCTGGCGAGGGTGCATGGGAAGCGGCATGAGTCGAAGCGCAATGCCCGCCATCGCGCCTCCACGCGCCTGGTCCACCGGCACGGCGCGCTGGTTGCCGCGGACTTGAGGATCAACGCCATGACTCGTTCCCCGAAGGGCACGGCCGAGGCGACCGGATCGAACGTCAGGCACAAGGCTGGCTTGAGTCGCTCGATTCCGAGCCAGTCCCGTGGATTGTCGCAAGGGCAGCTTGCATGCAAGGCAGAGCGGGCCGGTCGCATCTTCGAGCAAGTCGATCCCGCCTATACGTCGCGGCGGTGCCATCGCTGCGCCGAGGTGGAGGCGAGCCATCGCCAGAGCAAGAGGTACGCGTGCAAGCTCTGCGGCTACTCCGGCGATGCGGACGCAATCGCCCCGATCAACATCTTGCAGGCTCTCAACGCGCTTGCGGTAGCCTCGAACCTCGGCCATGACCGCGGTACCGTCGGCAAACGTCTGAGTTGGCGATGACTATCACGCGTTCAGCACGAGGAATCCATTGGCCGCACTGGAAGTGCATCAGCCCCGGGGGCGGAACGCTGGCTCCCCCGACGCTTGAGCCCCCGAGCTCCGGGAGCACATCGGCGACGGGGCTGCCATGATCCCGGCTGCCAGCGACGCGCGAGGTGGCAGCAAGTGAAGCGCGCGGCGGCGGAAGGGCCGTCTCTGCTCCCGGCACCGTTGCGGGCGTGGGCCGTCCGTGATCGCTTGGCGTCTGCGGTGGTCGCCGCGCACCGCCGGGACTGCCGGTCGGCCCGACCTGTCGGGCCCCGGTGCCGGCGGCCCCGTGTCCCTTCGCTTGTGCGCCGCGCTCGCGCAGCTAGGCGGCCCGTGCCTGACGTGCAGGAGCGTCACCCATGTCGGGCGCAGCAGCGCTGGTCATCGCTCCCGGCCCGAACGGGCGCTTGCCTCGGTCCCGCCGGGGCCGTCGGCGGACCAGTACGCGACGACTTCCGGATGCCTCGCCAGCAGCGGCTCGGCCCGGTCCGGCCCCAGAGCGGCGAGGGCTGTCGCCAGCCCGTCCGCGAGCAGCCCGGTCGGCGCGACGACGCTGACCGCGGACCGGGACTCCGTGCATTCGGGAGACCTGCGGTTGACGATGTGCGAGCAGCGGCGGCCGCCCGAGTAGAAGTGTCGCTCCCGGCTTCCCGACGCCGACACCGCTTGGCGGGCCAGCAGGAGGTGGCGCTCCACGCTTCCGGCGGGCCCGGAGGCGTCTACGCCGATCCTCCACCCGGAGTCGCCCGGCGGCGGATCACCCGCCGCGATGTCGCCCGCCACGGCAACCATCGCCCGATGCGCCCCCGCCTTGGCGAGCGCCTCGAGCGCCTCGTCGGCGATGTACCCTTTGGCGATTCCGCCTAGGTCAAGCTGCATCCCCCGTCGGGCGAAGCGGACGCTTCGGCTGGTCTCGTCAAGACGCACGCGCCGCCACCCCGTGCGCCGCCACGCCTCGCGCAGGGCTCGCGCCGACGGGCCCTCGCGTCGCCATCCGTCCGCGCGAGCGAGCCGGGTCACCCGGCCCACCGTGGGGTCGAACGCGCCTCCGGACTCGCGAGCGATCCGCAGGGCCGCTCCGAGCAAGAACGCGAACTCGTGGGAGACGGAAACCCGCGCGCGGCCCGCCCGCTTCTCGACCTGCCGCAGTTCGGAATCCTCCCGGTAGCTCGAGAACTTGCGCGCTAGGAATCCGATCCGGTCGAAGGCGGCCCGGAACGCCTTGGGAGCGCTCGCGTCCCCGGGGATGTAGGCTTCGATCCGCACCACAGTCCCCATGTGGGGCTCCTCGGCGACCAGTCGCTCGAAGTCGCGTTCCGTCGCCCCGCCGCCCGCGACACCGGCGAGCAGCCCGGCGCAGGCGGCGAGGGCGGCCAGCGGTCGCGGCGCGCCGCGACCGAGCGAGATCGCGGACCGACCTCGGTGACAGCCTGCCATGGGCCTCAGCATAGTCTCGGTTCGCCGGACCCAGGCCGCCTCGAGCGGGTCGCCCGGCCGCGACGCCGCCGCTGCTGGTAGCATTCTCGTTATGCAGGTCGCGAAGGCCTTCGGCGCGGGCCTCGACGCCGTCCGCAGGATGGTGCCCCGCTTCCTGTCGATCGCTCGCGAGCTGGGCCTCGAGATCGTCGGCTTCGTCTTCCTGTCGTTCGGTGCCTTCTTCGTCTTCGGCCCGTTCGGGTTCATCCAGGCGTACCGCCAGCTGCCCGACAGCTTCACTAGGCTCGTCGTGTCGGGGGTCGGCGCGCTCATGTTCGCGTGGTTCGGAATCGACTCGTTCCGCAAGGCGAAGAAGATAGCCCGCGCGCGCTAGGGAAGTCCCGCGGGTAGATGAAGCCCCTGTACGAGCCGCCGCCGTCCCAGCCGGATCCTGGGGAGTACCCCTACACCCGCGGGATCCACGCGGGGATGTATCGCGACCGCCTGTGGACCATGCGCCAGTACGCCGGCTACGGCAACGCCCGGCAGTCGAACGAGCGCTACCGCTATCTGATCGAACGCGGCACGACCGGCCTGTCGGTGGCCTTCGACCTTCCCACCCAGATGGGATACGACTCCGACCATGCGCTCGCGCTCGGCGAGGTGGGGCGCGCCGGCGTCGCGATCTCGTGCCTGGCCGACATGGAGGCGCTCTTCCGGGGCATCCCTCTGGACAGGGTGTCTACGTCGATGACGATCAATTCCACGGCGGCGATTCTGCTCGCCCTGTACTCGGCGGCGGCGGACCGCGCGGGGGTGCCCACCTCAGCCCTGCGCGGCACCGTCCAGAACGACATCCTCAAGGAGTATGTCGCTCGCGGGACCTACATCTATCCGCCGCAGGCCTCGATGCGGGTCGTGACCGACCTGCTGGCGTGGGCGGCGCGCGAGGCTCCCCGCTGGAACGGCATCTCGATCAGCGGCTACCACATGCGGGAGGCGGGAGCGAGCGCTGCCCAGGAACTGGCGTTCACCCTCGGCAACGCCGTCGCCTACATCGAGTCCGCAGTTCGGGCCGGTATGGACGTGGACGAGTTCGCCCCCAGTCTCTCCTTCTTCTTCAGCGCCGACCGCGACTTCCTCGAGGAGATTGGCAAGTTCCGGGCGGCCAGGCGCATGTACGCCCGGCTCATGAAGGAGCGCTTCGGCGCCCGCGACCCCCGCTCGATGAAGCTCCGCTTCCACGCCCAGACCGCCGGCTCGAGCCTGACTGCCCAGCAGCCCCGGGTGAATGTCGTCCGCACGGCGTACCAAGCCCTTGCCGCGGTTCTGGGCGGGGCCCAGTCCCTGCACACGAACTCCCTCGACGAGGCGCTGGCCTTGCCGAGCGAGCAGGCCGCCGCCCTCGCGCTGCGCACCCAGCAGGTGGTCGCCTTCGAGTCCGGCGTCACGGCGACCGTCGATCCCCTCGGCGGCTCGCACTGCATCGAGGGGCTGACCTCGGAGCTGGAGGAGCGGGCCCTCGAGTACCTGCGGGTGATCGACGGGATGGGCGGGATGGTGGCCGCGATCGAGCAGGGCTACGTGCAGCGCGAGATCCAGGAGAGCGCCTACGCCTTCCAGCGCCGTGTCGAGTCCGGCGAGCAGGTGATCGTCGGCGTGAACGCCTACCGGTCCGACGAGGCCGCGGCCTTGCCGCTTCTCCGGATCGGCGAGGGCGAGGAGCGCGAGCGGGCGGCCGAGCTGGAGGCCTTCCGCGCCGGCCGGGACCGGGCGGCGAGCGAGGCGGCACTCGACAGGCTCCGCTCCGCGGCGTCCGGCGAGGCGAACCTCCTGCCGCCGATCCGAGCGGCGGTCGAAGCGGGGGCGACCGTCGGCGAGATTTCGGACGCCCTGCGGGACGTGTTCGGGACCTACGGGTGACGGGCCGCGGCGTCAGATGCGGTGAAACGCCTTCAAGATGTCGCGCATGCCGTACTTGAGCGCGATAGGCCGGCCGTGGGGGCAGGACATGGGGCAGTCCGACCGGGCCAGCTCCTCCAGGAGCCAGCGCATCTTCTCCGTTGTCAGCGGCATGTTGACCTTGATGGCCGCGTGGCAGGCGATGGTGGCGGCCATGCGCTTGCGCACGTCCCCCAGCGAGGGCGCCGGCCCGCCGTCGCCGGCGTGGTCGAGGATCTCGAGCATCAGGGTTTCGACGTCTTGGGCCGCCAGCTCCATCGGGGTGGCGGTGACCGCGACCGTGCGGCCGCCGTAGGGCTCGATCTCGAAGCCGTTCCCGCGGAACTCCTCCGAGAGCTCGTCGTAGGCCAGCATGCGGTCGGGGGTGAGCGTCAGCACGATCGGGGTGAGCAAGGCCTGCATCGGGGGCTTGCCGTGCAGGCGCGCCGCGAGCACCTGTTCGAACAGGATGCGCTCGTGGGCGACGTGCTGGTCGATGATCCAGATTCCGTCGTCGCCGGCCGCGACGATGAAGCTGTCGTGCAGCTGCCCCAGCAGGTCCAGTCCGCCGATGCGGCCGAGATTCGAAGGGCCGCGCTCCACCAGCGGGGACCTGCTGTGGCCGTCGACGGCGGCGGTGCCGTCCGCCGCCGGGTTCGCGGGCCGGGAGAGAGCGGGCTCGCGCTGCGCGGAGTCCTGCGTGGTGCCGGCGGCAGGGGCCGGGCCCCGCGGGAAGGCTAGGCGGCCGGGCCGACGCTCCGGCCGTCGCGCCCCCTGCCCGACGGACGGGGTCGGGCCGGGACACCCGCCGCCAGCCGGGGCCTGCGGAGGCAGCGCGTGCCCGGCGGTCGCCGTCGGGTGCGGCAGGCTCGCCGCCGGCTTGGACTCGACCAAGCGCTCGCGAACCGTCTCCCGGACGAACTCGAAGACGGCGGACGGATTGCGGAAGCGAACCTCCGTCTTGGCGGGGTGAACGTTGACGTCGACCTCCTCCGGAGGCAGCTCGAGGAACAGCAGCGCCATGGGGTAGGCGCCGTTCGGCATCAGGTTCACGTACGCGGCGGAAATCGCCCTCTGCATCAGAGGGTCCCGCACGAGGCGGCGGTTAACGAAGGTGTAGGTGGAATTCCGGTTCGAGCGCTGGGACTGCGGTTCCGACACGAAGCCTGCGAGGCGCAGGCTTCCCGCGCTCGCGCCGCCCTCGCCCGGCGGCAGCTCCACCAGGCGGTCGAGAGCGTCGCCACCGAAGACCTGGTACACGCGCTCGCGCAGCGTCTTGACGGGCGTCACGCCCAGCAGCGTGCCGTGCTCGTTGCGCAGCTGGAACGACTTGTCCAGATGGGCCAGGCTGTAGTGCGTCGCGGTGCGCAGCGCGTGCCCGAGCTCGGTCTTCTCCGTCCTCAGGAACTTCCTCCTGGCGGGCACGTTGTAGAACAGGCTGCGGGCCGTGACGGTCGTCCCGGGCGCGGCCGCCTCGTCGCGCACCTCTTTCAGGCGGCCTCCCTGGATCTCCACTGCCGTGCCGGAGCCGTCGCCCGCGGCGCAGGTTCGCAGGGTCAGGCGGGAAACGCTCGCGATCGCCGGCAGGGCCTCGCCTCGGAATCCCAGCGTCGCGATGGCCAGCAGGTCGTCTGCTTGTCGCAGCTTGCTCGTGGCGTGGCGCTCGAAGGCGAGCATCGCGTCGTCGCGGCTCATGCCCGAGCCGTTGTCGCTCACCTGTATCAGGCTGCGACCGCCCGCGTGCAGCTCGATCTGGATCTGCGTCGCGCCGGCGTCGAGCGAGTTCTCTAGCAGCTCCTTGCAGACCGAGGCGGGGCGCTCTACCACCTCGCCCGCGGCGATCTGGTTGGCGACGCGGTCGGGCAGTATGCGGATCCGGCCCATTAGCGCTCAGTTTTAGCCTAGCTTTAGCCTAGCGCGCCGATCGCTCCCGCCTCCCGCGAAGCGCTCCCGTCGCCCGGAAGTATACTCTTGGCGATGGGCCTCTCGACGCTCCCCGGCCTCACGCGGCGGGCGTTCGCGCTGGCCGTCGCGGGATCCGCTTCCATGCAAGGCCGACCGCCGCCCGAGGTGGGCGCCCTGGCGTTCGATGTGTTCGGCACTGTGGTGGACTGGCGCTCGTCCGTGATCCGCGAGGGCGAGTCGCTCGGGCGCGAGCGAGGGCTGCAGGTCGACTGGGCCGCCTTCGCCGATGCCTGGCGCGACGGCTACGGGCCCGCGATGGGCCGCGTCCGGAGGGGCGATCTGCCGTGGAAGACGATCGACGAGCTGCATCGCCTGATTCTAGACGAGCTGCTCGACCGTTTCGGCCTCGCCGGGCTGCGCGAGTCGGACCGGGAGCGGTTCAATCGCGTCTGGCATCGGCTCGACCCTTGGCCGGACGCCGTCGAAGGCCTCGCCAGGCTGAAGCGCAAGTACGTGATCGCGTCGCTCTCCAACGGTAACGTGGCCCTGCTCGTCAACATGGCCAAGCGCGCCGGCCTGCCTTGGGACGCCGTGCTGTCGGCGGAGCTGGCCGGGCGCTACAAGCCGGACCGCGAGGTCTACCTGAAGGCGGCGGCCCTGCTCGGCTTGGCGCCGGGGGAGGTCATGATGGTGGCCGCGCACAAGCGCGATCTGCGGGGCGCGGCGGCGGCGGGCCTGCGCACCGCCTTCGTGCCGCGGCCGGAGGAGCGGCCGAACCGCCGGATCGACCTCTCGTTCGAAGACAAGTTCGACCTGAACGCGCGCGACTTCCTGGACCTGGCCGACCAACTCGGAACCTGACGCGGGCCGCTCCGGGGTGGCCAGGAAGCTCGCGTCAGAGCGCGAAGGTGTGTCCGGGGCGACCGGCCGCGGACGCATGGATCGGGGCCTTGCCGTCGGCGCGTAACGGCGGGAATTCGCCGCCGCCTGCGACCGGGGGACATCGGACCGGGTTGACCCGGCAGTTCATCGAGAACCGACGCCTAGGTTGATCTGCGGCTGAGGATGAACGTCCCGACCAAGCATGAATCGCTGCGCGGTTGGGAATTGCAGGGACGACTTGCACGATTCGAAAGGAGTGTCCATCCAAGGTTCCTATCGGGAGAAGGCTTCAAGCAAGCGTGCTTGGACGATAATCGGTGTACGGAGATATCGCTAGATACCCTTTAGTGGATAGGCAGCTGCAGACGATGATCTGGTAAGCGTATCAGATTGGTTTGCTGCGGATTGAATTCCTAGCGACCAGCTTCCTAGGACAATATTCCGATGGAGAGGAACGGCGGTCCGAAGTTCGAGGGATAGGCACCGGAGGTTCCGTCATAGCAAGCTTGTACAAGACGGAGAAACCGGCGGAAATGGGAACCGTCATCGGTAATTGATCAGCCGTAGACTTGCATAAATTCTCAGTCCTTTCACGCAAGAACGATTTGCCTATATTCTTGAGGATAACTGTACGTAAAATGAGAGTATAGCGGCCGATTCACAAACGATTATTGACACTAATTATCACTGAATTGGCCCCTATTACATCGGCTCGTTATTTCTACCTTTATTCCGACTTCGCTGAATTGTCAATAGGCAAGTAAATCATAGGGATACCTGATTACCCACAAGACTCAGCCAAGGTTAGGAGGCGGTAAGGCATGGGCGGGGTGCGCACGGAGGCGTGGAGCAGGCGGGGGACCAGCGCCTCGAGATCGTAGCGGCGGTTGAAGCGGTAGCGGAACTCGGCGAGGTAGCGCGGCAGGTGCTTGCCGTCGAACGAATGGCAGGTTCCCGCCAGGGACTGCTTGACGTTCCCCAGCATCGTGTTGACCCGGAAGAAGCGGGAATCCCCGCAGCTCCGCTGCCCGCCTCCGGTGACGGTCGGCACGTGCTCGCAGCCGGCGCCGGCCACGCCCCGGAAGCAGGCCGGGCCGTCGGAATGCACCTTCGTGCCGGGCTGCAAGTGCCGCCCGGCCCACGCTGCCAGCGTCTTCTTGCGGAAGCCCGCCACGCTGCTCAGGCGCATCCTTGCCGGCTGGCCGGCGGCGGTGACCTGCACGGCGGCCACGAACGGCGTCTTGCCCGCCGCTCCGCGACCGCGCTGGCCGCCGCTCCGCTCCCCGCCCCAGCAGGCGTCGTCCACCTGCACGATGCCGCCCGGCGGCACGCGCTCGTCGCGCTCCTTCATCACTTGCAAGAGCTTGTGCTTCATCTTCCAGGCGGTATTCCGGCTGACCCCCAGCTGCCGCGCCAGTTCCAGCGACGAAACGCCGTGCTTGCCCTGCGTCAGCAGGTGGAGCGCCAGGAACCAGACGGTCAGCGGCAGCTTGGTGGCGGCGAAGATCGTGCCGGCGACGAGGGAGGTCCGGCGGTGGCAGGCATGGCACTGCCAGAGCTTGCGGGAGCGGATGCGGCAGTGCCGCCGGGAGCCGCACTCCGGGCAGCGGAAGCCGTCCGGCCAGCGGGCCTTGAAGACGGCGTGCTCGCATTGCCCCTCGCTGCCGTAGCGCTGCAGGAACTTGCCCGGGCTGAGTCCCTTCTGGAATTGCACGCGATTGCGTTTCATCAGCTATCCCCTTTCCTGTCAGAGGTTTCCGACCTCCTCCAGTATAGCATATCCTCGGCTGATGTTCGTTGGTAATCAGGTAGGGATATCGGCGTAAGCTGGTCCCGTACGGATCATGTCCTCTCTTGATGTTCCGTACAGCACATTCCATCGTCGGCCGCCCGCGCGTGAACGCGTCACCGCGTATCCCTCGGCGCGTGACCGCCCTTCCGCCATGCGCGATCGCGAGTCGAAGGCTGCCAGGAACGCCCAGGGCCGTAACCAAGCGCGCGGGGATTGAATCAAGACAAGCAGGAGGGTTCGTGTTCGAACAGCAGGTTCTCTCGGATTCGGCCGCTCGCAAGGGGTGGAGCTTCGCCGCGTCCCTGGCGATCCAGGCTCTCGGTCTCGCGGGCCTGCTCATGGCGCCGCTTGTCAACACGTACGAGATCGACCTCGCCATGTGGCCGCGCGGCTCGATCGCCTTGGCGGTCCCCCCGCCGCCGGCGCCGCCCCCTCCCGCCGTTCCGCCCGCGCCGAGTCCGCCGCGGGCTCGCTACGAGGCCGAGTTCCTGGCTCCCGCGGCGATACCGGACAAGGTCTCGATCCTGCACGACACCGGCGCCCCGGCCTCCCCGGTCGCGAGCCTGCCCGCCGGTCGGGGGCTCGACGGCGGCCTCGGCAAGGCCGGCGTCGAGGGCGTGCTGGGCATGTTCCCGATCGACTCCGCGAGCCTTGCTCTGCCGCCGCCGGTCCGCGTCGGAGGCAAGGTCCAGCATGCCCGCCTCACGCGCAGGGTCCAGCCGGTCTACCCGCCGGAGGCCGTCGAGCAGTATGTCTCCGGCAGGGTCCGGCTGGAGGCGATCGTCGCCGTGGACGGCAACGTGCGCGACCTGAAGCTGATCGACGGACACCCGCTGCTCGCCCTCGCGGCCATGCAGGCAGTCGCCCAGTGGAGGTACCGCCCGACGAGGCTCAACGGACGGGAGGTCGAGGTCATCACGCTGATCGAGGTCAACTTCAACCTCACCGTGATCGACGAGGAGGAGGCCAAGCGCCGGTCGCGGGACGGGCGCCGGTCTCGCGGGAATTGACGCGGCTCGCGGGACGCGCCCGCGGCCGGGCAGCGGGCCCTACGCGATGATCTCGCGGATGAGGTTCCCGTGAACGTCCGTGAGGCGCATGTCGCGGCCGTTGTGGTGATAGGTCAGCTTCTCGTGGTCCAGTCCCATCAGGTGCAGGAGCGTCGCGTGCAGGTCGTACACCGACTTGGGGTTCTCCACGGCCTTGTACCCGAAGTGATCCGTCGCCCCGACCACGGTGCCTCCCTTCACGCCGCCTCCGGCCAGCCAGACCGTGAAGCCGTACGGATTGTGGTCCCTGCCGTCCAGGCGCTGGCTGATCGGCATTCGGCCGAACTCGCCGTGCCAGATCACAAGCGTCTCCTCGAACAGCCCGCGCTGCTTGAGGTCGGTCAGCAGGCCCGCGATCGGGCCGTCGGTCTCGCCCGCATGCATCGTGTGGAAGTGCTCCAGCGACCAGTGCTGGTCCCAGGTCGGCTCATGGTTGCCGCCGCCGGAGTACAGCTGGACCACGCGCACGCCGCGCTCCACTAGCCGGCGCGCCATCAGCGCCTGGCGGCCGAAGTAGCGCGTGCGGTCGTCGTCCAGTCCGTAGAGCTTGCGGGTCCCCTCGGTTTCCTTGGAGATATCGATCGCCTCGGTCGCGTGGACCTGCATGTTGTACGCCAGCTCGTAGGACTCGATCCGCGCCGAGAGCTCGTTGTCTTCCGGATTCAGCGCTAGGTGCTCGCGATTCAGGTCGCGGAGCAGGTCCAGCCACTTGCGCTGGCGCTCCCGGCTGATCTCCTTCGGCGGCCGCAGGTCGACGATCGGGTCGCCTGTCGAGCGGAACTGCGTGCCTTGGAAGGCCGCGGGCATGTAGCCCGCGCCCCAGTTCGGCTGGCCGTTGATGGGCCCGCCGCGGTGATCGGTGAAGACGACGTACCCCGGCAGGTTCTGGTTCTCCGAACCGAGGCCGTAGGTCAGCCAGCTGCCCACGCTCGGATGGCCCGCCAGTACGGTGCCGGTGTTCATCTGGTACAGCGCCGGGCCGTGATCGTTCGACATGGTGTGCATCGACCGGACGACGGCCAGGTCGTCGACGTGCCCGGCCACGCTCGGGAACAGCTCGGAAACCTCGATGGCGCTTTGCCCGTGCTTGGAGAACTTCCACGGCGAGGGCATCAGCCCGCCTGGATTGCCTTGCGAGACGACGACCTCTCCGACGCCGCTCATCACCTCGCCGGCGTGCCGCGCCAGCTCCGGCTTGGGGTCGAACGTGTCGACCTGGCTGGGGCCGCCGTAGCAGAAGATCGAGATGACGCTCTTAGCCTTCGGGGCGAAGTGCGCGGCCGGCAGATCCGTCCCCTCGGTGGCGGCGAGCCCTCGGTCGCCCGCCAGGACCGCGGCGAAGCCGACGTTGGCGAGGCCGCCCCCTAGGACCTTCAGCAGCTCTCTGCGGTTCAACGCAACGGTCGGCTTCATCGGAGCGTGACCCTCCACGCCTACAGGCTAGCGTATTCCGCCCGGTTTGCGAAGTCGTGGCGGTCGAGCGATCGCGGCTTCATTTCGATGCTGTAGCCGGGGGCCGCTGGCGGCATGTAGCTGTCCTCGCGCAGCGCCACCGGATCGACGAAGTGCTCGTGCAGGTGGTCGACGTACTCGAGCACGCGGCCCTCGAGCGAGCCCGACACGCAGATGTAGTCGATCAGCGCCAGGTGCTGCACGTGCTCGCACAGGCCCACGCCGCCCGCGTGCGGGCAAACCGGCTTGCCGAACTTGGCCGCCAGCAGCAGGACCGCCAGAACCTCGTTGACGCCGCCCAGCCGGGTCGCGTCGACCTGCACGTAGTCGAGCGCGTCGGCCTGCAGGAACTGCTTGAAGAGGACGCGGTTCTGGCACATCTCGCCCGTGGCGACGCCGATCCCGTGGGGCCGGAGCGCCTCGCGCACGGCCCTGTGCCCCAGCACGTCGTCGGGGCTGGTCGGCTCCTCGATCCAGAGCGGTCGGTACGGGGCTAGATCCCTCATCCAGTCGACCGCCTCGCCTACGTCCCAGACCTGGTTGGCGTCCGTCATCAGCGTGCCGCCCTGGCCGATCTCCTCGCGGATGATGGCGCAGCGCCGCCGGTCGTCGGCTCGGTCGCGGCCGACCTTGATCTTGAAGCGGTCCCAGCCGCGCGCGAGCCCTTGGCGGCAGAGCGCGCGGATCTTCTCGTCGGGATAGCCCAGCCAGCCCGCGGAGGTCGTGTAGGCCGGGTAGCCCCGGCGCTCCACGAGGGCGGCGCGACGCGCCTTGCCGTCGGCCCTGCGCTCGAGCAGGTCCCGCGCCTCCTCCGGAGTCAGCGCGTCGGTGATGTAGCGGAAGTCGACGAGCCGCACGAACTCCGCGGGAGTCAGGTCGGCGACCAGGCGCCACACGGGCTTGCCCTCGCTCTTGGCCCACAGGTCCCACACGGCGTTCACCACGGCGGCCGTGGCAAGGTGGACGGCCCCCTTGTCGGGGCCGATCCACCGCAGCTGCGAGTCGCCGGTCACGCGGCGCCAGAACGCGCCCATGTCCGCGACGAACTCCTCGAGCGAGCGGCCGCATACCAGCGAGCGCATGGCCTCGGCGGCGGTCACGACGATTTCCGTGCCGCGCCCGAGAGTGAAGGCGAGCCCGTGGCCTCTGGGGCCGGTATCCGTCTCGAGGACCACGTAGGCGGCGGAGTAGTCGGGGTCGGGGTTCATGGCGTCCGATCCCGCTAGGTCGAGCGAGGTCGGGAAGCGGATGTCGCGCACGCGCAGTCCGGTGATCTTCATGGCTCGCAGGGCCGCTACTCGGCGACCTCCAGCTCCTCGCGGTCCGCCCGCGTCTGCTCGAAGTCCGGCAGCCAGCTGCTGGCGTGGTCGTAGCGGCCGCCCTTGACCGAGAGCACGACGAACGAATACCAGGGGCAGGAGTGCTTCAGGTCGGTCTCGGAGAAGTAGGCGTCCGCGTCGGGATGGGAGTGATAGATGCCGATCACGTCCAGTCCCATCTTCCGAGCGGCCGCGTCGGCGGCCAGCAGGCTATCCGCGGACAGCTCGTAGAAGGCGCGCTGCGACCCGCCGGCTGAGTTTTCCAAGGGCATCGCCAGCCCCACCGACTTCGCGTCCGCGCCGGCCTTGCCGAGCATCGCCCCGACGCACTCGTTCGGGTAGGCCGCCTCGGCATGCGCCCGCATCACGGCGAAGGGGATTCTCGCAATCCGCAGCATGGGCCCCTCAGTCGTCCCAGAAGCGCTCGCTCAGGTACTTGTCCGCGCCGTCGCAGAGCACGGTGACGATGGTGCCCTCGCGCAGGGCGCGCGCGATTCGCAGCGCGGCCACCACGTTCGCCCCGGAGGAGATGCCCACCATGAGGCCGTCCTCGCGCGCCAGCCGCCGCACCATGTCGTAGGCGTCCTCGGTGTCCACGAAGACCCTCTCGTCGGCCAGCGCGGGATCGTAGATCTCCGGCTGCATGGCCGTCGCCATGTGCTTGAGCCCCTCGAGCCCGTGGAATCCCGTCGAGGGCTGCATCGAGACGATCCGGATGCCCGGGTTGCGCTCGCGCAGGTACCGGCCGGCCCCCATCAGCGTCCCGCTCGTGCCCAGGCCCGCTAGGAAGTGGGTGATCTCGCCGCCCGTTTGGCGCCAGATCTCCGGGCCGGTGGTGTCGTAGTGGGCCCTCCAGTTCGCGGGGTTGCCGTACTGGTCGGGGTAGAAGTAGGTGCCCGGGCGAGCCGCGTGCTCGGCGCGGCAGGCCCGGATCGCGCCGTCTGTCTGGAGGGCCGCATCCGTCAGGACCAGCTCCGCGCCGTAGGCCTTGAGGATGCGCTTGCGCTCGGGCGAGGCGTTGCGCGGCAGGAAGAGCTTGACCGGATGGCCTCGGGCGGCGCCGAGCATGGCGTACGCGATGCCGGTGTTGCCGCTGGTGGCGTCGATGATCGTCTGCCCGGGGCGCAGGCTGCCGTCCGCCAGCCCGGCCCGGATCATGCCGGCCGCCGGGCGGTCCTTGACGGAGCCGCCCGGATTGAAGTACTCCGCCTTCCCGTAGACACGCGCGCTGCCGCAGCCCGCGGTGACGCCGGCCAGGCGGATCATGGGCGTGTTGCCAATCAGGTCGAAGACCCTGGTGGCGAGGGCTAGGGCCGGGGCGGGCATCGGGAAAGCGAAGGGAGCCGCGGGCCCCGCGGCCGGCCCCGGAATCGCCGGGGCACGGGAGGCTGCTCCCATCTTAGGGCTTCGCGGCGCGGCCGCGCGAGGGGCGTGGTACATTGCTTGGAAGATCCGGGCCGGGCGAGGCCGGCGGGGGGCAAGCACGATGGCGAGAGACTTCACGAGACGCGACGCGGTCCGCTGGGCGGGGGGCGCTGCCATGGCCACGACGTTCCTGCCGGTCGGCGGCAGGTTCGCGGCTTGGTCCCATCCCGCGGAGAAGCCGCTCGCGACGCGCTTGCTGGGCCGCACGGGACGCGAGGTGACCACGTTCGGCCTGGCCGGCGGCAACAAGGTCCAGTGGGAGCTGCCTGGCGACGAAGCCGTAGAGATCGTCGTCAAGGCCGTCCGGGCGGGCATGACCTACATCGAGACGGCCAACAACTACTTCCTGAGCCAGGAGAAGATGGGCAAGGCCTTCGAGATCCTGAACCTCAAGCCGGGCCTGCCGGGATACGACCACAGCCTGCGCGGCAGGCTGTTCGTCGCGACCAAGACCGCGCTGCGCCACGCGATCGTGCGCGACGGCTCCAAGCCCATGGGGCGTTCCTCGGGCGGCGGCACGCTGGTCCTCGACGACATCGAGCGCTCCCTCACGCAGTTCTTCGGCGACGGCAAGGGGCACATCCCGGAGGGCGCGTACTTGGATCTGATGCAGGTCCATCACATCGGCAGCAACGAGGAGGTCGACGCGGCCTTCGAGGGACTGGACAGCCCCGGCGACAGCTCGCTGCCCCGCGTGGGCGCCATCGCCTGCCTGCTGGATTACCGCGACGGCACCAACCTGACGGGGCTAAACCCCAAGCACCGCAAGTGGATCCGCCACATCGGCATCACGGGCCACGAGAGCCCCGCCGCCCACATGTACGCCATCCAGCGCGACACCAAGAACGTCCTCGACACCCTGCTGGTGGCGGTGAACCCCAATGACCCCAACTACTTCTGCCACCAGACGAACTCGATTCCCGTGGCCCACGCCAAGGGCATGGGCGTCATCGGCATGAAGGTCTTTGCCGACGGCGTGATGTACGGCCTCAAGCAGGAGTACGCCCACCGGCCCGGCCAGAGCGTGCCGACGGTCGGCCAGCCCGACAAGCTGCCCTACGAGGACTTCATCCGCTACTCTCTGAATCCCGCGGGGATGGCGACGATCATCACCGGCATCGGATTGATCGACAAGGACAGCGACCCGCAGCGCGACCAGCTGGTCGCCAACCTAGCGGCCGCCCAGGTTGCCAAGCCCCTCTCCGCCCGGGAGAAGAGGGACATCGAGCGCACGGTGGCGGACCTCCACGGCACGCGCACCAATTTCTTCCAGCAGCCCTCGGCCGGCTTCCAGCCCGCGCAGGGCTTCTCCGCAGAGCGTAGGTCCGACGGCCGCGTTCGCTTGGAATGGCATTCGGCCTACGCCGCGGGCGACCCGATCGTGCGCTACGAGATCTTCCGGCGCCACGAGCGCATCGGCTCGGTGCCGTTCCGCCCGCAGACGTCCTTGGAGCCGTTCTCCTTTGAGGACAAGTCGGCTCCCGGCGGCCACAGCGGAGGCCTCTACTACAAGGTGCGCGCGGTCGACCAGAGCGGGCGGCAGGCGGACACGATCAACGCCAAGTGCTGAGCGGCCGGGCGTCCAGCCCTTCGCTCGCGAGGCCGGTCCAGTCAGGGAGACTCATTCGAGGCCGTCCTGTCCGGCCGAGAGAGCCCCTTGCGCGCGGCCGTCGCGGTCCGCGGGAGGCTGGGGCTGCGACGGTCGGGAGCGGGATAGCGGAGGCTGCGCCTCGGTATGGCGCCCCCGGCACCGCGCTGCCGTGACCGCCGAAGCAGCTCGGCCGCGCCTTGCGGACCGTTGGGCCAGGATGCAGCAAGGGCGCGTGCCCGTTCGCCGCCTGTCGCGTCCGAGCCGTGCGACGTGCTTCACGGCCGGGCCGTCCTGCGGCCAATGGGCGGGGGGACTCAGGGATCCGGGGACTCGTCACTCTCGAGGATGCTGTCGACTAGGCCAGCTGCCATCGGGTGGTAGCCCGGACGCGCCTCGAGGTAGATCTCCTCGGCGCGCCGGCGACCGCCGTCGGTCTTCGCCAGCTCGTTGTAGAGCGGCCGCAGGAATTTCATGCGGCCGACCGAGCGGAGAAAGCGCTCTAGCGCCGCCTCGGCCGGGCCGTACCCGCTTCGCACGCAAAGGACCAGCCACTCGGTCAGAATCTCGGCGTTGCCGGCTTCGGTGAGCCCGAACGCCGCGTCCAGCTCGTCCAGCCTGGCGGTCTCGAGAGTCTCGGGGAGGGCGCGCAGGAATCGCAGCCAGTGCTGCGTCGTCCAGTCCGCGGTCCGCAGGCGGGCGGCGGGCGCGGCTCCGTCCAGCCACTCCCGCGCGCTGGCGTCGGCCTGGTCTAGCGCGGCAGAGGCCGGCTCGTGACGGCTTTCGGGCAGGCCGGGAGCCCCTAGCCATTCCTTGACCGGGATCGCCGCCGCGACGGGATGTTTCGCGAGCAGTTCCGTGCGCAGGTAGCGCTCGAACTCGGGGGTGGTCACGCTGCGAAAGGCGTGCTTGTCGAAGTACGAACGCAAGAACGGATCGAACTCGTCCCTTCCGACCGCTTTCTCGACGGTTCGCAGGAACATCGCGCCCTTGATGTACGGCACGTCGGTGAGGCCGTCCTCCGGGTCGCGGCCTGCCAGATTCACGTGGAGCACTTGGTCTCGCTCATCAAGACCCGCCATTTCCACCTTGAGCTGCGCGACTTCGAGCGCCGACTCCATCGCGGCCCGGTCCGGGCCGTAGACGGCCTCCAGGATCCGCTCCTCGAAGTAGACCGTGAAACCCTCGTTCAGCCAGAAATCCCGCCAGGTGGCGTTGGTCGTCAGATTCCCCGACCAGGAGTGGGCCAGCTCGTGGGCGACGATGTTCACTAGGCTCCGGTCCCCCGCGATCACGGTCGGGGAGAGGAAGGTCAGCCGGGGGTTCTCCATGCCGCCGAACGGGAAGGCGGGCGGCAGCACGAGGATGTCGTAGCGTCCCCAGCGGTACGGTCCGTACAGCGCCTCGGCGGCCTGCATCATGGCCTCGGTGTCCGCGAACTCGCGGACGGCCGCCTCGAGCACGCTCCGTTCCGCGTAGACGCCCGTTCGCTCGCCCGTCGCTTCGAAGGCCAGGTCGCCGACCGCGAGGGCGATCAGGTAGGGGGGAATTGCCAGCGGCATGCGGAAGCGGTAGTCGCCGCCGCGCCCGTCCCCAGACAGCGCCTCGGCGCTCATGACCGCCAGCAGGTTCGTCGGGGCGCGGATCCGAGCGGTGTAGGTAACTCGGATTCCGGGCGAGTCTTGCAGGGGGATCCAGCTGCGTGCGTGGATGGCCTGCGACTGGCTGTAGAGGAACGGATAGCGCCCGTCCGCCGTCTGGGTCGGCGCGAGCCACTGCAGGCCGCTCGCTCGCTCGCGGGTCGCGTAGGTGACCCGCACTCTCGCCGCGGTGCCGCGCGCAACGCGCAGAGGAGCTCCGAGAATCGGGTCGCGGGAGCCCACCTCGAAGGCGGTGTCGCGAAACGGCTCGCCGCGCTCGGAGACCTCGACCCGCTCCACGTCGATGTCGCGGGTGTCGAGCACCAAGTCGGTGCCCGGCCCCACCACGTCTAGGGTGCAGGTTCCCCGCAGCTGCCGCGCCTCGAAGTCCACCTCGAGATCGAGATCGAGGTGGGTGGCGCGCGCCTCGGCCGCGTTCGCGTAGGAATGCAGGTCGCGGGACGGATCTTCGGTCCCGTCCGGGGGCCTAGAGCATGACGGGAGCATCAGGAGTGCGGCGAGGCAGGCGGCGCGCATTGCAGCGGATCTCGAGGCTGCGGTTCATTCGCGGGTGATGAACTCGTCGAAGCTGAAGACCGCTCGGGCAACCTCGCGCCAGGCGGCGCGCCGGGCGTCCCCGTCGCCGTTCTGGTAGCGCTCGAGCTGGGCGGCGTGGAACCGTCGGGCGAGCGCGGTCTCCTCGCCTGTCGGCGGCCGCGCCAGGCAAAGCAGGGTCAGCTGCGGGAAGCGCTCGTCGAAGCTGTCGCCACCGCTGTCCAGCAGCTGGTGCGCCAATGCGTCGGCCGCTTCCAGGAAGACGGGGTCGTTGAGGAGGTTGAGGGCTTGCAGGGGCGTGTTCGAGCGCTCCCGACGGGACACGCTGGTCAGGGTGTCCGGCGCGTCGAAATTCACCAGCATGGGATACGGGGATGTCCTGCGCAGGAACACGTAGAGCCCCCGACGGTACCGGTCCGGCCCGGTGTCCTCGGTCCAGTCCTTCTTGGAGTAGCTCAGTTCGGACACGCCGGGTGGCTGCGGCGGGAAGACGCTCTTGCCTCCGACCTCGGGGTTGAGCAGGCTGCTCGCCGCCAGCGCGTTGTCGCGGATCAGCTCGGCCGGCAGCCGCAGGCGGTTCTGACGGGCGATCCATGCGTTGCCGGGGTCGCGGTCGCTCGCGTCGACGCGAGCGTCGGACGCCTGGCGGTAGGTCGCCGACGTCACCACGAGCCGCATCAAGGCCTTGCGGCTCCACCCGAGGCGCGCGAACTCGCTCGCTAGCCAGTCGAGGAGCTCCGGATGCGACGGCGGCTTGCCCTGCGTGCCGAAGTTCTCGGCGGTCTCGACCAGCCCCTTGCCAAAGAGCTCCTGCCAGATGCGGTTGACCTCGACGCGCGCGGTGAGGGGATTGTCGTCGGAGGCGATCCATTCGGCCAGCTGCAGGCGGGCGGGCTTCGCGTCCGCCGGGAGCGCGGGCAGGACGGCGGGCACGCCCGGCTCCACCTCGCTGCCCAGGGCCCTGTAATCGCCTCGCAAGGCTAGGCGCGCTGGAATCGGCTCGCGACGCTCGATCACCGTGTAGGCCTTTGCCACCGCGTACCGCTCCTCCTGCAGGGAGGCGATCGCGCTGCGGGCCTGGTTGATCCTTGCGGTGACCGCTTCGTCCTTGGCGTAGTCCGGGCCGTTGCGGGCCAGGAACCACGCGGCGATCTTCTCGCGCTCCAGCAAGGAAAGCCGCTTGGGCGGCGCCCTCAGCAGCCAGTCCGCCCTGTCGTTCGCGGCGCGCCATTCCGTCACGGAGTGATCCCAGTCCGTGCGGGTGCCCGGGGTGTCCATCGCCGCCAGCATTTGCCGGTGCCACTCGGCCTGCAAGGCAGGAATGCCGTGCTTCTCCCGAACTCTCGCCGTCGCAGCGCGGTAGGCCGGCACGGTGCGCAGGTAGGGGCCGAGCTCGCCGGGCAGCGGGGCCTCGACGTCTCGCTCCACTGCGTTGTGGAAGAACGCGAATATCGCATAGAACTCCCGCTGCGAGATCGGGTCGTACTTGTGGTCGTGGCACTGGGCGCAACCGACGGTCAGGCCGAGCCAGGTGTTCGCGACCGTGCTGAGCCGGTCGATGGTTTCCTCGAATCGCTTCTGCGCGTTCTTGGTGCCGGCTTCCCGGTTCTTGATCCCGTTGCGCAGGAAGCCGGTCGCCACCCGCTGCTCGACGGTCGCCCCCGGCAGCAGGTCGCCGGCGATCTGCTCGACCGTGAAGCGATCGAACGGCATGTCGGCGTTGATCGCGTTGATCACCCAGTGCCGCCAGCGCCAGGCGTGCGGTCGCAGGGGATCCCGCTCGTAGCCCGCGCTATCCGCGTAGCGCGCTAGGTCGAGCCACGGAAGGGCCCAGCGCTCGCCGAAATGCGGGGACCTCATCAGGTCGTCGACCACCGACTCGTAGGCGCTCGCGCTTCCCCGTGCCGAGAAGGCGGCGACGTCCGCGGGAGAGGGAGGCAGGCCGACGAGGTCGAAATGGATCCGGCGCAGCAGGACTTGGTCCGGGGCTTGCGGCGAGGGCTGGAGGCCTTCCGCCTCGAGCCTGGCCAGCACGAACCTGTCGATCGGGTTCCTCACCCAGTCCGCCCGGCGCACGGCTGGAAGTTCGGGCCTTCGCACCGGCTGGAAGGCCCAGTGCGAGTCTGCAGCGGCGTCGCGGGCCGACGCCCGCGCCTCGGGACCGGCGTGGGAGTCCGGCCATGGCGCGCCTCCGGCGATCCAGTCGCGCAGCAGGTGGGACTCCGAACCGCTCAGCGGGTCGCCTCCCGGCGGCATACGGAATCCGTCCTCGCGACTGGTGACCCGATGGACGAGCTTGCTCGCGCCGGGCCGGCCGGGGACGATGACCGCCCCGCTGGTCCCGCCGCGGAGCGCGGCCTCGCGACTGTCGAGGCGCAGTCCCGCCATTTGCTGCTCCTGCCCATGGCACCCGTAGCAGCGCTCGTGCAGGATCGGCTCGATCTCGGCCGCGTAGTCGACCGCGCCCCGGGCGGCAGGCAGGAATCCAACGCACGCGGCCAATAGCGTGAAGATTCGCGTCACGCCGAACATTATCGCGTCACGCCGAACATTATAGGGTCGCTCGAGGAATCCCGAGACCAGGGGCCTAGTCCAAGACAGCGAACGTCGAGAGCACCTCGGCCACGTGCTTGCCCTCGCAGCGGACCTCGGCCCGTGCGACCACGAGCTTCCTGCCGGCCCGGATGACGAGTGAGCGCGCCTTCAGCACGCCCTGCGTCACGGGCCGCAGGTAGTTGATCTTGAGCTCCGCCGTCGTGCAGCGCCTGCCGACGGATCGGGCGATGCCGAAGCCGAGGGCAGCGTCGGCAAGGGTCAGCATGACTCCGCCGTGAACCACGCCGGCGCCGTTCTGGTGATGCTCGGAGACGGGCAGGACAAGCGTCACGCCGTCCGCGTGATACTCTCCGAATTCGATGCCCACAAGCCTGTTGAACGGCGACGTCATGAAAGTGCGCCGGATCTCGGCGAGCTCCTGTTCGGACACTCGTGGGGGATGCCTCATGGATTCCATGCGATTGGGCCTCGGCACGGACTCAGTCTAGGATCGCGAACGTCGAGAGGACCTCCGCGACCTGCGAGTCCCCGCAATGCACCTCGGCGCGGGCGACCACCAGCCGGCGACCCGCCTTGAGAACGCGGGAGCGTGCCTCCAAGACGTCTCCGGCAACAGGCCGGAGGAAGTTGATCTGCATCTCTGCCGTCGTGCAGCGCTTGCCTAGGGCCTCATGAATGCCGTATCCCAAGGCCGAGTCGGCCAGCGTGAACGCGACGCCTCCATGAACCACCCCAGCGGCGTTCTTGTGCCGGTCCGTCAGCGCAAGGCGCATGGTCGCGCCGTCCTCGTGCAGCTCCGCCAACTCGATCCCGACGGTCCTGTGGAAGTTGTCGGACCGCAGGGCCAAACACCTATTCTAGCAGGCCCTCACCCCGATCATCTCGTGTCTCTCTGACAGGCAACTCTGGTTGACTTGCGATTCACGAAGTAAGGACTTTGATCGATATTAAGTTTCCAACTTCATCGTGGATGTAGTTCGTAGTTCCAATCACCGTGGAACTCGTTCCGATGGAGCGACAGGGCGTCCATCTCCGCCTTCGTTACTGCCTCACCGGTCGGGTACTTTCTATTGTCAAGTTCGGCTTTGACCCGAAGGCCGGCGGCTGTGCGCGTACCGCCGATCAAGTCGACAACGGTCTCAAATGTACGCAGTGGCTTGCCTCGCCAATTCTGCGTGACGTGGCAGAACAGGCGGCGCTCAATCTTATGCCATGGACTGGTCCCCGGCGGGAAGCGGCTGACGTGGATGCGAAGACATGTCCGGTCAGCGAACTTCTGCAGTCGATGCTTCCAGGCGCGAGAGCGATACCCGTTGCTACCGCCCGCATCGGCAGCGATGAACAGCTCGCCAGCCTCGGGGTAGCGGCGCTTCCCCGTCTCGTTCCACCACCGTCGCAGCGAGGCCGCGGCAAACGCGGGCGTGTCGTGATCACGTCCGACATGCACCCAGGCTTCGTTGCGCCCCATGTCATGGATGCCATACGGCATCGCTTTGCCGGACGAGTCCTTGGGAAAATCATGCACCAGTGATTTCCCGGGGCTCCCCTGCGGTTGCCATGCCCGCCCGCCGTTCTTGAATTCACCCGCCAGTTCCTTCTTCTTGGTGTCGACTTGGTGTCGACCGAGACCACTGGCTGACAACGTTGCGGGAAATCATCCGCCTTCGTATGGATGTGCTCGAACTGCGCGTCCCGGTCGGGGCGGGTTGTCCCTTCGAGACTCTTGCGCACCGATTGCAGGCTGCAGCCAAGCTCGTGCAGTGAACGGCTCGCCGTCTTCGAACTCACCTGCCAACCCGCCTGCGACAACGCCGCCTGCGACAACGCCGCGGTGAGCTTCGCCCGACTCTTGCATGTCCAGCGCAACGGCGACTCCGGGTCACCGCGCGTCAACGGGTCAACCAGCTTCTCCAGCGCTTGCTCGATGCCCGGCCGCGACTGCTCGATGCCGGGCCGGGCGGCGCCCGGGCGGCGTATCCGACCGCGTTCAACACTGCCGGATTCCAGCTCTCGACGCCCCGCGCGGATGGCGCGGATGGTCGGGCGCGACAACCCAGTCGCGTCCGATACCAGCGCATCTCCCCCATACCCGATGGCACGCGACTCCGTCGCCGCCCATAGCCGACGCCCGCGCTCGTCGAGAAACGCTTCCACCGCCGCGTACTGCTCAACAATTGTCGCTTCGAGTTCAAGATTGCGTCTCATCGGATGATGAGAACACAAAACTCAGAACATGGAAATCTAATTTCCGACAACGTCCTAAGTCTATCTCCGGCAAATCGAATCGTTCAGTCAGATTCCTCATCATTCAACCAAACGGTCAATCCAATTGACGAAGGAGCGCACTAGGGGTCCTGTCAGCTCGAGATGACCTCTGAAAATCGCAGATCATGGAAAGATAGGATGAGATCGAACCGCAAGCCATGTGTACAAGCGAGCTTTTTGTACCTTCTTTTTCTTGAACTCACGTTGGTCATTCTTGATTCTTTCCACGAAAATCAACTACTAGACTCCAAACCGGATCATTATCTCGATTCCTGATTACCCACAAGACTCAGCCAAGGTTAGGAGGCGGTAAGGCCTGGGCGGGGTGCGCACGGAGGCGTGGAGCAGGCGGGGGACCAGCGCCTCCAGGTGGTAGCGGCGGTTGAAGCGGTAGCGGAACTCGGCGAGGTAGCGCGGCAGGTGCTTGCCGTCGAGCGCATGGCAGGCTCCCGCCAGGGACTGCTTGACGTTCGCCAGCATCGTGTTGACCCGGAAGAAGCGGGAATCCCCGCAGCTCCGCTTCCCGCCTCCGGTGACGGTCGGCACGTGCTCGCAGCCGGCGTCGGCCACGCCCCGGAAGCAGGCCAAGCCGTCGGAATGCACCTCCGTGCCGGGCTGCAAGTGCCGCCCGGCCCACGCTGCCAGCGTCTGCTTGCGGAAGCCCGCCACGCTGCTCATGCGCATCCTTGCCGGCTGGCCGGCGGCGGTGACCTGCACGGCGGCGACGAACGGCGTCTTGCCCGCCGCGCCCGCGCTGGCCGCCGGTCCGCGCCCCGCCCCAGTCAGCGTCGTCCACCTGCACGATGCCGCGCAGGGGCACGCGCTCGTCGCGCTCCTTCAGCACTTGCAGGAGCTTGTGCTTCACCTTCCAGGCGGTATTCCGGCTGACGCCCGGCTGCCGCGCCAGTTCCAGCGACGAAACGCCGTGCTGGCCCTGCGTCAGCAGGTGGATCGCCAGCAACCGGACGGTCAGCGGCAGCTGGGTGGCGGCGAAGATCGTGCCGGCGACGAGGGAGGTCCGGCGGTGGCAGGCGTGGCACTGCCAGAGCTTGCGGGAGCGGATGCGGCAGTGCCGGCGGGAGCCGCACTCCGGGCAGCGAAAGCCGTCCGGCCGGCGGGCGTTGAAGACGGCCTGCTCGCATTGCCCCTCGCTGCCGTAGCGCTGCAGGAACTTGCCCGGACTGAGTCCCTTCTGGAATTGCACGCGATTGCGTTTCATCTGCTAGCCCCTTTCCTGTCAGAGATTTCCGACCTCCTTCAGTATAGCATATCCTCGGCTGACGTTCGTTGGTAATCAGGTCTCGATTTGGAATCATTTCTACAAGAAAATCTTCAGATTCACCGGTAGAGCGATTGTCTGACATGATCCAGATACCGACTCGGTATTGCTTTATTCGACCGCTTTCCAATTGAATTGAGTGATCTAATACAGTTCCTCCAACAATTGGCTCTGCAGGAAAATCTAGTTCGAATTCCGACAAGTGACTTTGTATCGATCTCCAACGGTTGATGATATTGTGATTCCTGATTACCAACGAACATCAGCCGAGGATATGCTATACTGGAGGAGGTCGGAAACCTCTGACAGGAAAGGGGCTAGCAGCTGAAACGCAATCGCGTGCAATTCCAGAAGGGACTCAGCTTGGGCAAGTTCCTGCAGCGCTACGGCAGCGAGGGGCAATGCGAGCACGCCGTCTTCAAGGCCCGCTGGCCGGACGGCTTCCGCTGCCCGGAGTGCGGCTCCCGGCGGCACTGCCGCATCCGCTCCCGCAAGCTCCGGCAGTGCCATGCCTGCCACCGCCGGACCTCCCTCGTCGCCGGCACGATCTTCGCCGCCACCAAGCTGCCGCTGACCGTCCGGTTCCTGGCGCTCCACCTGCTGACGCAGGGCAAGCACGGCGTTTCGTCGCTGGAACTGGCGCGGCAGCTGGGGGTCAGCCGGAATACCGCCTGGAAGATGAAGCACAAGCTCTTGCAAGTGATGAAGGAGCGCGACGAGCGCGTGCCGCCGGGCGGCATCGTGCAGGTGGACGACGCCTGCTGGGGCGGGGAGCGGAGCGGCGGCAAGCGCGGGCGCGGCGCGGCGGGCAAGACGCCGTTCGTGGCCGCCGTGCAGGTCAGCGCCGCCGGCCAGCCGGCAAGGATGCGCCTGAGCAGCGTGGCGGGCTTCCGCAAGAAGACGCTGGCAGCGTGGGCCGGGCGGCACTTGCAGCCCGGCACGAAGGTGCATTCCGACGGCCCGGCCTGCTTCCGGGGCGTGGCCGACGCCGGCTGCGAGCACGTGCCGACCGTCACCGGAGGCGGGAAGCGGAGCTGCGGGGATTCCCGCTTCGTCCGGGTCAACACGATGCTGGGGAACGTCAAGCAGTCCCTGGCGGGAACCTGCCATTCGTTCGACGGCAAGCACCTGCCGCGCTACCTCGCCGAGTTCCGCTACCGCTTCAACCGCCGCTACGATCTCGAGGCGCTGGTCCCCCGCCTGCTCCACGCCTCCGTGCGCACCCCGCCCAGGCCGTACCGCCTCCTAACCTTGGCTGAGTCTTGTGGGTAATCAGGTTGTGATTTGCATCTACGATGATCCCAACTGCAGTGCGTTTAGATGCCTTCATTTCGCTCGAGATGGACTCTAATAGCTTCTCGCTTCCACCCCTCTGCTTAATTTGGGGATAAGTCACGGTTCGCTTTCTTCAAGATTTCCGAAATCGCACGCTCATCATCGTTGTCTTCAACAACGAGAGTACAGTTTGTTGCTTGAGTGATGAGCTTCGACACGATGCTTATCTTACTTCAATCACTTGCTCTGCAGCTACGGGAATCTCGTCTTGAGAGTACTGGAATTCCCAAGTATCTTGGTTGTCTTTCTCAATCCGCACGAGTGCAAAATCAGCAGATTGCAGCTCGGTAGCGGCACTTGCAAATCCCTTCACGTAGTCCCAACTATGTGTAGTAGCCACAACTTGGACGTTGTTTCGAATTGCCGAGGCAAGGATCAATTTCCAATAGTCGTGTTGAAGAGTATGGTGAATTCAATTCTCGACTTCGTCAATCACAACGAATCCATTCTTTCCGTTAGCGAGTGCTATGCTAGTGCCAAAGAATCGTGTTGCTCCGTCACCGAGACCTAAGAGAGGAACGGGTCTATGCGAGCTTTGAGTTCTGACAAGAATCTGCCGCTTGAAGCGCATTGAACGAACGTCTGTATGGCTAATAACGGCGACTCTATCGATTCTTTTATTGAACACTAAATTCAGCGCTTCAAGGGAGTATTCATCGTCATCTGTTAGGGCAATTTGAGACCACATATCGGCCAAGAAATCCAAGTCCACCTTATCCGGTACAAGATTGGATGAAAGGAATTGTCGAGACATCTGAACCAATACTTCCACTTGGCACCTCAGTGTACGATGATGAACGTTGGCCGAACCTATTGCGAGAGTGATGGATTGTCTTCGGGTGTCCCCGCTCAAGGATCCAGCGTGCGGTCGACCGGCACCACCCGAGGTGGGCCGAAGTGCGACCCTCCGCTCGGCGAATCCGAAGGGGATCCTATACGTGCTTACCCAAGACGCCATTGACGCCGCAGCCCGGGGTTGGGTGACCTGACCTCTTAAGGGTGGCACGCAAGGCACCCGGACGCCGCGAGCGTGAAGGGCTTTCGCTGGTTGACGTCATGCGGAGGTTCTTGGACAATGCAGCGGCTGAGGGCTGGTTCGTCGGGCATCGCTGGCCTGTCGCTGTGTACCGCCGTCAACGCGGATCGCCGAATGTGCGGGAGCGGCCAACGCGCAAGCCCTAGACGTACCGCTGCCGCGGCTGCCGCCAGGACCATTCGGTCAAGACCGGAACGCTGATGCATGCATATAGAGGGCGTAAAAAGTCTTCTCCCGGACCAAAGGCGGTAAGTGCCGTATGTTGCGAGTTGCCAACGGCAAGCCCTAGATGTAGGGCAGTGTGTGGCGATTGCATTTGACGCTTTCAGTAACTCCAACCTCGGTCTCCAGACCTAGGTGATCGCGCTCTACCTGCTCTCGACTGGGCTGAAGGAACGTCCAGCATGAGAATCCACCGCGACCCGGAAGACGGCCTGGTTCCTCGCGCATCGCATCCACGAGACCTGGCAAGCGCAGGGCGAGCCGACCTCCGGGCCGGTGGAGATGGACGAGCCTAGCCTCGGCGGCAAGGAGAGGAACAAGCACGAGTCGACGAAGTTGAGGGCCGGGCGCGGGCCGGTCGGCAAGAGCGCCACGGTCGGCGTGAAGGATCGGAATTCCAGCAGGGTTCCCGCCACTCCGGTCGAGTGCGTGACGAAGGACACGGCGGGAGGGATCCTCGCGGACACGTCCGCCCAGGGACGCTGCGGCGTACACGGACGAGAGGGGAGTGTGCGCTGGCCTGCTGAATCACAAATCCGTCAATCGCAGCGTCGGGGAGCACGCCAGCGGCAAGGCTCAGGTCAACGGCATGGAGTCCTTCCGGTCGATGCTGAAGCGAGGGTTCTAAGGCACGTTTCACAAGATGAGTTGCAAGCACTTCGAGCGCTACGTGACCGAGTTCGCCGGACGGCACAATATCCGAGATCTCGATACGATCAAGCAGATGTGCGTGATGGCTGACGCCCTGAGTGGAAAGCAGGTCCGGCACAAGAGCCTGAGCAAGGGCCACCGACTGTCCTCCGGCGCGCGCGATTGCGGCGTGAGCTTGAGAACGTCAGACGTCCGGCGATGCGGACATCGGGTGGATCATCGGGCGGGTCGCGGATAGGGAGCGGGAGCGGTCAGGTGCACGCTCGGGAACCGAGGAATTGGCGCGGGCAAGCGCGGACGACCGTTGAAGTACAAGATGCCGCCTTCCATCCCGGACACGCCCGAAAATATCTCTCGAGCGATAATGGCAGGGCCTCCCAAGCAGGACTGGGACTTGCTGAAGATATCGGGCCGCAGATGCTAGCCATGCACGCTCCGGGCGGTCTTGGGTAAACACGTAAGTATTTCCTAATCCGAAGGGAGAGTCCATCGTTTCCGTGAGCCACTGATTCCCGGTGGGCTTGACCGACAAACGGGTGACTCTACAATCGGAGTCTACTCTCGATGCGCCCCAACAATTACATTCTCGTCATCTTCGACAGCTGCCGGTACGACACGTTCCTCGAGGCCCGCCCTCGGACCATCGACAAGCTCGGCCACGTCGAGGCGCGCTGGTCGTACGCCTCGTGGACGGCCCCGTCCCACTACAATCTCCTGATGGGCCTGCTCCCGCACGTCAGCCCCAAGCACGTCTACGCGTCGGAGTACTACAAGAAGGACTTCTTCAAGTTCAACGAGCGCCTGGGCGTCGACGACGTCGGCTTCAAGTCCTTGGTGCCCCAGCTCTACTTCCCGAGCTTCCTGCAGAAGCGCTTCAACTACCGGACCCATGCAATGGTCTCCCTGCCCGTGCTGAACCCCCGCACGATCCTCAACACCGGCTTCGACACCTTCCGGCTCATGCCCGCCCACAACGACATGCGAGCCATGCTGCGCGAGATGCGCTTCCCCGAGGACCGCCCCTCGTTCTACATCCTGAACGTCGGCGAGACGCACTATCCCTACGCGCTGCCGGACGAGCCGCCGGACAAGTGGCCGCGCGTCAGCGGTGTCCACGGGGTGTTCCGGCACTTGGACGACCACATCGTCGGCGGCAAGCTGGTCGAAGGCACGCAGGCTTTCTTCGATCAGACCAAGCTCGACCTCTTGCGCGACCGTCAGGTGGGCGCGGTGCGGTACCTGGACCGGGTGGTCGAGGAACTCTTCGACTTAGTGCCTGCCAACACCTATATCACGATCACCGCTGACCACGGCGAACTGTTCGGAGAGGACGGGTACTTCGGACACGGGCCCATCCAGCACGAGAAAGTGTTCGAGGTCCCGTTCGTCGAAGGTCTCCTGCGCTAGTCCGGGACGTGGCCCGGACCGTCTGTCACAGCGGCAATATCTCCTCGCGGTCCGGATCGAACTTGAGTCGGCGCTTCTGCAGGTAGGCGATGTTGCCGAGATGGGACGCTTGCGCCGAGCGGTGGCCGATCCATACGTCTCCGTTGGGCTTCTCCCGGCTCTTGACGCAGTCGATGAAGTTGTCCACGTGGTCCTGAGTCATGTTGCCGATGTTCGGCTGCGTCTCGGCGGGCCGGTTCTTGTCCGGCCGGTACCACTCGTATCGCTGGCGAGTGATCCAGAGCCGGCCTTCGGTACCGATGACCTCGACCCCGGCGCCGCGCAGGCCCGGCGCCAAGGTACCTTCAAAAGTGGCGGTCCACTCCCCCGGATAGTCGAGGTAGCACGCGATCGTGTCGGGCGCGGTGCGACCGTCCTTGTAGTGGTAGATGCCTCCTGACGCCACGGCCGCGACCGGGTTGTCCTGCCCGATGAACATATGCACCGCGTCGATCCAGTGGGTGAACAGGTCGGTGATCTGGCCTCCGCCGTACTCGAGGTAGGCCCGGAAGTTGAAGTATTGCTTGGGGTCGTACTCGCGCCACTTGACGGGTCCGAGGAACCGTCCCCAGTCGAGGTTCGACGGCTGCTGCGTGTACTGGGGAGGGAACGGCCGGAGATGGGCGCCGTTGCCGTGCCACCAGGTTCTCGCCAAGGTGACCTTGCCGATCGCTCCGCTGTCGAAGAACTTCTCCTTCGCCATGAGGTAGTGCTTGGCTGACCGCTGCTGCATGCCGACCTGGCAGACCCGCTTGTTCAGGCGCACCGCCTTGACGATTTCCGGGCCCTCCTCGATGCGCAGGGTCAGCGGTTTCTCGCAGTAGATGTCCTTGCCCGCGTTGGCCGCGTCGATGCAAGTCCCTGCGTGCCAGTGGTCGGGGGTGGCGATCAAGACGGCGTCCACGTCTTGGTCTTCCAGCAGCCTCTCGTGTTCCTTGTAGCCCTTCGCGTTCGGAGCGACTTGGGACGCCTCGTCGATGCGGGCGCTGAACACGTCGCAGAGCGCGGTCGCGTTCACGCTCGGATTCTTCACGAACGACCCCAACACCCCGCGGCCGCGGCCGCCGCAGCCGATGAGGCCCATGTTCACCTTCTCGTTCGCGCCGAGGATCCGAGCGTAGGACGCTGCCGTGAAGGCCGCCGCGGAGCGGAACAGCGTCCGCCGTTCGATCAGGGCTTGCATATCAGAGAGCGTACCATGCCCGCAACCCGGCCGGGCGTTGCGCTATCTTGTCATTAGGCGTGGCGGGCGACGCGTCCGGTCGCCCGGTATCGCGCCGGGCCCCGGTCCTTGGTGCGGGCGCTTCCGAGTCCGCTGCGAGGCGCTTGGCGTCGCGGCGCTGGCAGGGATTCATGGCCATCGACTTCTATCAGCCTCCCCATCGCATCCTGCTTGGGCCCGGCCCGAGCATGGTGGACCCGCGCGTGTACCAGGCAATGGCCTCCCCCCTGGTCGGGCACACCGACCCGGACTTCTTCGGAGTGCTGCAGGACACGGCGGACCTGCTGCGCTACGTGTTCGGCACGGAGAACGAGTTCACGATCGCCGTGCCCGGCACGGGCTCGGCCGGAATGGAAGCTTCGGTGGTGAACTTCGTCGAGCCCGGAACCAAGGTCGCGGTCTTCGCCAACGGCTATTTCTCCGACCGCTTCACGGAGATGTGCAGACGCCAGCGGGCGAGCATCGCGCGCTTAGAGAAGGCATGGGGCGGCGTGTTCACCGACGACGAGGCCCGCGAATTCGTCAGCCGGGAGCGTCCCGACGTAGTCATGTTCGTTCACGCGGAGACTTCAACCGGGGCGCTGCAGCCCGGCGCGGCAATCTGCGAGGCGGCGCGTGCCTGCGGGGCCCTTGTGGTGGGGGACTGTGTCACATCCTTAGGCGGCATGCCGGTGGGCGTCGACGCGAGCGGGATAGACATCGCCTACAGCGGCACGCAGAAATGCCTCAGCGCGCCTCCGGGCCTTGCCCCGCTCACGTTGTCGCCGCGGGCCTTGGAGCGGCTGCGGGCGCGAGCGACGCCCTGCGTTTCCTGGTATCTGGACCTGAAGCTGATCGACGAGTACTGGGGCAAGTCGCACCGCTACCACCACACCACGCCGATCACCATGTTCTACGCTCTGCGGGAGGCGTTGCGGCTCTGCAAGGAGGAAACGCTCGAATCTCGCTTCGCCCGGCACCGGCTGAACCACCGGGCGTTCGTCGCCGGGATCGAGGCGATCGGACTCCGGATGCACGTTGCGCCGGAGTACCGGCTCTGGACCCTGAACACGCCCGCGCTGCCGGACGGCTGCAACGACGCCGCTCTGCGCAGGCGCCTGCTCGAGGAGTTCGGCATCGAGGTACTGGGCGGGTTCGGCCCGCTAGCCGGCAAGATCCTGCGGGTAGGGCTGATGGGGGCGTCCTCGCAACGGAACTACGTCCTGCTGCTCCTTGGCGCGCTGGAGACTTGCCTGGGATCGAGCGGCGGGGTCCGAGCGGCGGAATCGGTTTACTGCCAGTGACTGAGGGCCCAGACGAGATCGCGACGGTGCGGACGTCGCTCCACGGCTGCGTTGCTTCACCGTGCCGTCACCTGCGAAACTGAGCTCGGGGCGCTTCGAGGCTCGGCGTTCCGCAAGAATGGCTGCGAGTGCCATGGCGAGGGAAGGAACTTGGGCGGCTAGCTCAGTTGGTCAGAGCGCCTGTCTTACAAGCAGGAGGCCGCCGGTTCGAATCCGGCGCCGCCCACCACGCTAGACAACGCCCTTGTCCGTAGCGCCCTGTGGCTCGTTCCTGCCATCCCAGCGCAGATGCCCGGCGGTGTCGACTGGACTAGTCGCGGAGAAATACCCGGCAGCGGTCGGCTGCTTGATTCGGTCGCCGTGGTGCCGAACGGGGCCGGCAGGCTCCAGAAACTGGCTCGCTCGCGGCGCACCCGCTCCCGCAACATGGCGAGATGGGCGTCCCTGCGGGTCGCGCCCGAAGACGCGGCGTTCGGAGCGCTCGACGATCTCGGTGCCGGTCCGAGGCGGGCGTGGGTGAGGTGCAGCCCGAGCCGGAAGCGGAAATCGCGGACCTGCGGGAGGCCAAGCGCCTGTTCGAAGACGGGATATGGGAGGTGCGGCTCTTGCCGATCTCCGGCGAGCGAAGGGGAATTGGGATGACCGTGCCGGTCTCGCTCCAAGTCGTGCTTGGGTTGCAGTCGCATCCCTTCCAATCGCAGTTGATGTGCATCTGGTTCAACACATGGGGTTCATGTCTGTGCAGTCTGAATCGGAGGAACTTAGGTCCGTTCTCGCTATATTGTAGGTGACCAAAGAACTGGAAGTCTTGGGGAATATTCCGTATGATACTAAGGCACAATTTCCGTCATAATCGATGTCTATTATCTCCCAATATTAAGGATGAATAACTCGAAGTCTATGATCCAAATATTTCTGCAACGGTTCGTATGTTAGGGCGTTTATATTGAAGAGTAATTGAATCCGTAATTATCGGCAAAAAGATGCCCTTGAAAGATGTCTTCGATGAACTACATTTGCCATTGAATAACTTCATGGTAGTTCGTAAGACCGATGGAAGGGATTGAACCATAGGCCAATTTGCTTCATGATTGTAATTTGACTCCGACAGCAATTTCTCGTCTGGCAACGGAATCGGCGCAGCTTTGAACTGCGGAAGCTCGCGAACCCCTTGATTGTGCCATCGAGAGGATTCTTCTTCACATCCGGCAGCGAGCGGTCGATCTTGACCGGTGCCGATGCCAACATAGCTAGCATGCCCAGCAGGATCGCGCTGATCGGAACGAAGGACATCGCCCGAGGCCGACTAGTTCGTAATCCGTCCAGCCCCATGCTCCTAGTCGCGTCCGGCCAACTGGTCATCGAATGGAGGTCTTTGCCCGAGCGACGGTGGGCTGGGGGCGGGCGATGCGGGTGTTCGCTTGGCTAACTGACGCGAGTATGCCACGGGGAAGCTCCCGCCATGCCCACTGCGCATCGTGTCGGTCGGCGGCCCGTTCGCAAGAGAAGCCAGCAGTCGCTCGCGGAACACCGACGACGCACAGACGGGCAGACACGAAGGAGGGCCGACTAGAGCGAGCGCGCCCTGAGGTGCGCTCGGCCGCCGGTCAACCGAGAGAGGACTCCGGACGCTACGCGGCACTGCCGCCTTATTCGCAGTTGTGCAACAGGGTCCTTGATAGAATCGGCGCTTGAAGATTTCCCATGTCCAATTCGTTGCGGCTCCTTCTACCCTTGGCTTCGGCGCTCGTGCTTGCGGTCTCTGTTGGCTGCCCGGCGCCGGAAAGCGCTGTGGGTGACCCACGGCCCAACCTCGTTCTCGTCATGGCCGACGACATGGGCTGGGGGCAGACCGGCTACTACGGGCACCCTGCCCTCAAGACACCGCACCTCGACGCGATGGCCGCCGCCGGCTTGCGCTTCGATAGGTTCTACGCGGGAGCTCCGAATTGCTCTCCCACCAGAGCGACCGTTCTGACCGGCAGGACGAACGACCGCACGGGCGTGGCGGACCACGGACATGCTCTCCGGCGCCAGGAGAGAACGATTTCGCGGGCGCTGGACGAGGCGGGATACGCTACAGGGCATTTCGGCAAGTGGCACCTGAACGGCCTGCGGGGTCCGGGCGTCCCGGTCCTGGCGGCGGACGAGCACGCTCCGGGAGCATTCGGATTCGACGAGTGGCTGTCGGTCACGAACTTCTTCGAGCGCGACCCGCTGATGAGCCGGAACGGTCTGTTCGCGCAGATGGAGGGCGATTCGTCCGAGGTCATCGTTGACGAGGCTTTGGAATTCATCGCTAGGCAGGCGCAGCAGGACCGTCCCTTTTTCGTCGTGATCTGGTACGGCACGCCGCACTCCCCTTGGATCGCGTCCGATGCGGATCGCGCCCCGTTCGCCGACCTTGACGAGAACTCGCAGCACCATTACGGGGAACTCGTCGCCATGGATCGAAGCGTCGGTGCGCTGCGCGCCGGCCTGCGGCAGCTGCAGGTCGAGCGCAACACCTTGGTCTGGTTCACCAGCGACAACGGGGGCCTGCCACGGATCAAGCCCGGCACGGTCGGCAACCTGCGCGGCTTCAAGGGCAGCCTCTACGAAGGCGGCATTCGCGTTCCGGCGGTCATCGAATGGCCCGAGGGCATCCCGCAGCCCCGGGTCACGCCGTTCCCGGCCGTCACGATGGACATCTTTCCCACGGTGGCGGCGGTCGCCGGCCTCGAGGACGCGGCCGCGCTGCAGCCGCAGGACGGCATGAACTTGGAGCCCTTGTTTAAGCGCGAGCTCGAAAGACGGGACAAGCCGATCGCGTTCCGGCACACCCGACGGGTCGCGCTGATTGACAACGAGCTCAAGATTGTTGCCAATGACCGCGAGAACCGCGTCTACGAGGTGTTCGACGTAGCGAATGATCCGAGCGAGACTAGAGATCTGGCCGCGGAGCGGCCGGAAGACGCGACGCGACTCCGAGAGGCTGTCGACGCTTGGGAGGCCTCTGTCGAGGCCAGCGCTGCCGGCCGCGACTACGCCGACGGCGACTTCGACCCGGAGGAATCGAAGCCCGCTTGGTGGATGGTCGAGGACGGCTACGCTCCCTACATTGAGGAGTGGCGCGAACGGCCCGAGTACGTGCGCTACATCGAGCGCCAACTCGGCAATTGAAGCTCCTGCCGACGGTTCTTTCAAGCCCGCGTCGCTGCGTCGGGATCGAGCGGCCGGATCGGACGGAGACTCGACCTAGCCGATGCTTGGCGGTCCGCCGGCCGCCCCGCTGCTGTATCTTCGTTGGCTGAGATAGCGATGCCTCTCTACATCGGTAACGCCCCTTGCTCTTGGGGAGTCGAGTTTCCTGACGCTTCGTCGAATCCGCCTTGGCAGGACGTGCTGGCAGAGACGAGCCGCGCGGGCTACCGCGGAACCGAGCTGGGACCCATCGGATTCATGCCGGAAGACGCTGCGGCGCTCGGCGAGGAACTTGCGGAGCGAGGCCTGGCCCTGACGGCGGGCGTGGTGTTCCGGCCCTTCCACGACCCCGACGCTTGGGAGGAGCTGCAGGACGCCGTCCGTCGCACGTGCCGCATGCTTCGTCCTCTCGGGGCACGGCACCTCGTGTTCATTGACAGCCTCTCGGCGGAGCGCTCCGCATATGCCGGCGATCAGGCACGGGCCCCGCGCCTCGATGCGACCCAGCTAGCCGGAATGCACGAGCGCATCCGCGCCGCGGCGGTGATCGGCAGGGACGAGTACGGTCTCTTGCCGAGCATCCACGCGCATGCGGGTGGATGCGTCGAGTTCGAGGACGAGCTGGAGCGCGTGCTGGACGCGGTTGACGAGACCCTGCTGGGGATCTGCCTCGACACCGGTCACAGCCTGTACGCCGGCTTCGATCCCGTCGCCCTGTTCCGCCGCCACGCCGCGAGAGTCAGCTACATCCACCTCAAGGATCTCGACGCGGCGAAGCTCCGGCAGGCCGTGGCGGAGCGCGTGGGATTCTACGAGGCCTGCGCGCGCGGGGTCTTCTGCCACCTAGGCGACGGAGCGATGGACTTTCCCGCGCTGAAGGCGGCCTTGGAGGCCGCCTGCTACCAAGGCTGGGCGACCGTGGAACAGGACCGCGGCCCGCTGAGCGTCCAGTCCTCGTTCGCCGACGCCGTCGCCAACCTCCGCTTCCTCAGGTCCGTCGGCTTGGCCCTGAGCGCGCGGCCGAGCTCGCGGCAGGCGAGTCTCGACGGTGCTGCGGTGCTCGGTGCCGGTTACTGAGCGAGCAGCACGTAGCAGCCCACCGTGCAGACGCACACGAAGGCGCCCATGGCCTTGGCGTGCTTCCAAGGGGTCATGCTGACGCGCGGGTCGTCCCGCTCCTCGTAGGGCCTCGGGGCCGGTCGGACCGCGCTCGAGACGAGCATGAAGGCGACAACGGCGACGAAGACCACCGCGAGAAAGTGCAGGAAGTGGACCTCGTCGGACGTGCCGAGCAGCCCTAGCAGGAACGCCTGCACCGGCCTGTCGAACGTGAACACCAGCAGGAAGAACAGCACTGGGCCGCCGACGAGGCCGGCCTTGGCGGCGAAGGCCGTCACGCGGCGGTGCAGCATTCCGAGCAGGATGACCGCCAGCATGGGACCGAACACCGTGGCGTTGATCCTTTGCAAGTAGTTGTAGAGGCTGCCGGAAGTGTCGATCATCGGCGCGATGAGCATCGCGCCGACAGCGAGAGCGATGCTGCAGGCCCGCCCCGCGAAGACGAACTCCTTCTGGCTGGCGCCAGGTCGCAGGACCAGGCCGTAGATGTCTCGGCAGAATAGCGTCGCGGACGAGTTCAGGACGCTGTTGAAGGTGCTCAGGACCGCGCCGACCATGACCGCCGCGAAGAAGCCGCTCAGCCAGGCCGGCAGCACGGCCTTGACCAGCGTCGGGTAGGCCATGAGGTAGTCCTCGGGGCCTAGGGTGTCCTTGAACATGTGGTAGGCGATCACGCCCGGCAGGACGATCACCAAGGGGCCGAGCAGCTTGAAGCACGCCGCGATCAGCATGCCTTTCTGCCCCTCCTTGAGATTCTTGGCCCCGAAGCCCCGCTGGACGATCTGCTGCCCCGCGCACCAGAAGAAGATCTGGTTGACCACCATGCCCGTGAACAGCACGCCGAACGGCAGGAAAGAGCCGGGCTCGTCGCCCGTGATGTCGAACTTCGGACGCTCCTCCGCGTACACGGTCTCCAAGCCGGCCCACGCGTTCCCGTCGCCGATCTGGAGCAGGCCGAGCACCGGGACGAGCAGGCCAGCGATCAGGAAGCCGACGCCGTTGATCGTGTCGGATATCGCGACGGCCTTCAGCCCGCCGAGAATCGCGTACAGCGAGCCGAGCGTCCCCACACCCCAGACGAGCAGCCAGGTGACTTGGGTCTGGCTGAGGCCGAACGCCTCCCGCAGGCCGAACAGGCTGTCGATGCCGCTCGCGCCGAATAGCAATACGACCGGCAGGATCGCCAGGACGTAGGAGAACAGGAACAGGGAGGCGGCAATGACACCGGTGGCCGCGTCGTAGCGGCCGGACAGGTACTCCGGGATCGTGGACAGGCCCATGCGCAGGAAGCGCGGCAGGAAGTACAGGGCCGTGCCGACCATCGCGAGGGCTGCCGTGGTCTCCCACGCGGTGACCGCGATGGTGTGGTTGAAGGCGTCGCCGTTGAGGCCGATCAGGTGCTCGGTCGAGAGGTTGGTCAGCATCAGCGACCCGGCGATGACCCAAGCGGTCAGGCTGCGGCCGCCGAGGAAGTACGCGTCCCAGGTCGTCATCCGGTCGTGCCGGGTGTAGGCGTACGAGATCGCCGCCACCAGCAGGGTGAAGCCCAAGAACGAAGCAGTGGTTACAAGCACATCGAGTCCGTCGGGCGCCTCCGCGCGGTTCGGTGCCTCCGAACCGCCGGCTCGAGGCTAGAGGTAGTCGCGCTCCTTGGCTCGGCCCTCGAGCCAGGCCTCGCGCGCCGATTCCACGGCGGGCACGTCGGACACCTCCGCAATCGGGACGTCCCACCAGGACTCGTATCCCGGCACCATCTCATTCCGGTCAGTCTCCACTACGACTACGCTCGTCCGGTCGCATTCGCCCATCGCGCCCAGCGCCTTCGCGAGCTGGTCGCGGCTGGCGGCCCGGCAGGCCTCGGCTCCGAGGCTACGGGCGTTCTCGACGAAGTCCACTCCGACCGGCGGGCCGCTCAGCTGGCCGTTCGCGCGGCAGCGGTAGCGCGTGCCGAATCCTTCGTTCCCGCACGCCTCGCTCAGGCTGCCGATGCTGGCGAATCCGTGGTTGTCGACGACCACGATGTTCAGTTTCGCGCCCTCCTGGACCGAGGTGGCGATCTCCTGAGCCATCATCAGGTACGATCCGTCGCCGACCAGAACGTAGACCTCCCTGTCCGGCTCGGCCATCTTGATGCCGAGGCCCGCGGCGATCTCGTATCCCATGGTCGAGTAGCCGTATTCCATGTGATACGAGTTGGGGCTCTTCGTCCGCCAGAGCTTGTGCATATCGCCCGGCATGCTGCCGGCGGCGCAGACCACCACGTCGCGGTCGCCGGCGACCGCGTTCACTGTCCCAATCACCTCTCCTTGGCTGATCGGCGGCCCGTGGCCCAGCCCGTAGATCCGGTCGACCTCCCGCTCCCAAATGTCCCGGAACTCGCGCACGCTCCGCGCATGCTCGTCCGGAACGCGGTAGTCGGAGACGAGGATGGCCAGCTCCTCGAGCGCCGACTTGGCGTCGGCCACGAGCGGCAGGGCCGCGTGCTTGAACGCGTCGAACTCGGCGACGTTGATGTTCAGGAAGCGCACGTCCGGATTTTGGAACGCCGTCTTCGAGGCGCTCGTGAAGTCGCTGTAGCGAGTGCCGATGCCGATGACGAGATCCGCCTCGCGCCCGAGGACGTTCGCGCCCGGCGTGCCGCTGACGCCCATCGCGCCGAGGGACAGGGGGTGGTCGTAGCGCAGGGCTCCCTTGCCCGACTGCGTTTCCGCGACGGGGATGCCGGTCGCGGCGGCGAAGTCGGCCAGTGTCCGGCAGGCCTCGCTGTACAGGACGCCGCCGCCCGCGATGATCAAGGGCGCCTTGGCGGCGCGGATCCAAGTGGCCGCGAGCTCGACCGCGCGCGTGTCGCCGCGTTGCCTCTGGATCGGCCAGACCCTTCGCTCGAACAGCGCGGCCGGGTAGTCGTGCGCTTCCGCTTGGACGTCCTGCGGCATTCCTAGCGTCACGGCACCGGTCTCGGCGGGCGAGGTCAGCACGCGCATCGCTTCCGGCAGGGCCGTCACGATCTGCTCCGGCCGCTGGATCCGGTCCCAGTACTTGGAGACCGCCCTGAAGCAGTCGTTGACGGAGACGTCTTGGGTCTGCGGCGACTCGAGTTGCTGCAGCACGGGCGCCACGTTCCGCCTCGCGAAGATGTCGCCCGGCAGGAGCAGCACGGGCAGGCGGTTGATGGTCGCGGCGGCCGCGCCCGTCACCATGTTGGTTGCGCCGGGGCCGATCGAGGTCGTGCAGGCTAGCGCCCGTAGCCTGTTCGACACCTTGGCGTAGCCCGTCGCTGTATGCACCATCGCCTGCTCGTTGCGGCAGAGGAAGTACGGGAAGGATCGGTCTTGGTGCAGGGCCTGGCCGAGGCCCGCCACGTTGCCGTGCCCGAAGATGCCGAAGCAGCCTCCGAAGAAGCGCCGGATCGTGCCGTCCCGCTCTACGTACTGGTTCTTGAGAAATTCGATCGTGGCTTGCGCCATCGTCAAGCGCCGGGTCATCTTTCGTGTCCGCCCCCGTCCGAGCGCCCGGACGGCCTGACAAGCCTATCGTATTGCCATCCGACCGCCCTATCAGCGAGGACCGGTGCGCCGGAACAGCGCTACCCAGTCCTGGCCGGGATGGCTCGGCGGAGCGACCTGCACGGTGCCGTCGTTCCGCATGAGCATCTGACCGGCCGCGACAGTTCCCTCGCGGCCTTCTTGGAGTGCGCCGCCGTTGCGGGGATCGTACCACCGCAGGCTGTATTCCCCCGGCGCGAGCGTGACAGTGGTCCTGTTAGCTTCCGGAATGTACACCGCGTAGATCTCCCCCTCTTTGGCGAAGACGTAGGCGTCGCGGTCGCTCGCCAGGTCGTTGGCGGGCCACATCTCCCAGAAGGGCAGGTGCTCTTGGAAGAACTCGAGCGCGTAGCGCGTCTGGTCCCACATCGTGTCGCGAGAGCGCCAGTCCTCGCAATTCAGGTCCATGTGGTCGTACTGGTACCCGAAGTACCATTCCACCCCCGAGCCTCCTCCCATGAGGTTGCCCCAGAGCGCCTGCTTGCGGGGCTTGTCGTGCTGCGGGTCGTCCGCGTCAGGCATCACTCCCGCCGACGCCGGCGTCTGCTCGTCGTGGAAGATGGCCCAGGGCGCTCCGGAGGCCGCGGAGCGCATGCGCAGCATGACTGCCTCGCGGTTGCTGTCTTCCATGCGGCCTTGGATTGACGTTGCGGAGAACAGCGAAGACCCGATCAGGCCGGTGTAGCTGCGCAGGCTCCGCGTATTGTGCGTGTGGACCGTGATGGCGTGGCGGTTCGGGGCGACCTGCCGAATGTAGTCGGCGATGGCCAAGCGATCGGCATGGGGGGTGTCGTTCTCCTCCCCTAGGTTCCATACGATGGCCAGATGGTGCCCGAACCTCGCCGCGAGCTCCCGGAGGTAGAGCTTGCGGACATCGTTGAGATCGGGCCCGCCGCCTAGGTTCTCGTCGTTCTCGGTCTCTTGGATCACTAGGTGCATCGCGATGCCGAGCCGCTCCATGTGGGAGAACACGATGTCCCACTGGGCGAGCTTCGAGACATCGAAGCGGTCCCGGACGCTCGGACCGGTCCACACCCACGTGTCCTTGCCGTCTCCGCCGTCGATGTTGTAGGTCATGAAGTAGACGCTGTTCATGCCCTTGGACGCGAGGTAGTTCAGGGCTCCGACGATGTTCTTGCCCTTGCCGCCCTGCCAAGTCGGGTCACCGGCCTTCCAGTCCCCCGCGTGCGGCTCGTAACGATGCAGAAACGAGCCCGTGTCTGTCGAGACGCCGCCGTGGGCGGCGGTGTCCGCGGTGCCGTCGAACTCGAAATAGCCTAGGAAGTTCTCGGGGGAGTCGGCGCCGCCCTTGAGGAAGTGCTCCCCGTTGGAGAACTGCAGGTAGTGCCCGCCGGACGGTGTCAGGAAGCCCTTGGACGCGAAGCCCGGGGCGCCCTCGGGCGAGGGGCCGACCGTCAGCGTCCCGGATTCCCCGTCGAACGCCTCGCGCTGCCCGGCGGCCTCGCTCAGAGCGATCCCCTGACCGGAGCGGAACTCGGCCCGCCACACCCAGGTGCCTGCGAGCGGGGGCGTGAACCGGGCCCGCCACTTGTTCCCGGAATCTGCCGAGGTCTCAGCGGCGTTGCCGTCGGCCGCGTAGAATCCCTGCACCGAGCGCGATTCGCCCGACTGCCGGTGCGAGAACGACACGGCCATGCGGTAGTCTAGGAACGGATTCGGAGTCCCGCTCTCGGCGGAGTGCGGCCCGTCGAAAGTCAGCGTGACGGGCTGCCAGCGGACGGGCCGGTCGGGGGCGACTTCAACGGCACCCGGTGTTGCGCCCGGAGTAGCGAGCAGCCAGGCGAAGGCAAACGCCCAAATGGGGCTGGTCAGTATGGAATGGTGGCGGCACATCAGTTTGTCCAATATTCGTTGCATGAGTTATCTACACAGTACCAATCATCCGTGCCGGGCGCATAACGTGGACTCGCGGCCCATGGCACCGGGTTGATCCAAACTCCTCACTGATGGGAGGTGCCGTCGCTGCCGGCTGGCAGCTCGCGAGCCGCCCGCCTCCCGAGGACATGCCCCACGAGTGTCACCGCCGGGGCACCGGACAAGGCGACGGAGGGAGTCGAACCTAGGCCAACGAGTGCGCCGACCGGCGATTCCGCCTTGGATGAGTCGCCGCTCATGCGACGCTCCGACTCTGTCGTAATCCTATAACCGCATCCCTTCATGGTTGCAAACCCGTAAGATGATTTGGTCCAATCATGTTTAGGATAGGATACTTCATCAGTAATGGAATTATTGTCGCTATACATCTGAGAACTGGCTTCAATTATCTTCCTAGAATAGAGAATTTATCACACACTCCAGTGCGGAAACAGAGTTGAGATAACTGAAATACACTTCCTTGTATAAATTCTTAGAACCGTGAGTCATAGGCATACATGATGCCTCAAGATCCTAATGGATTCCGAGATGGCCATCCAATGCAATACGATAGATCTGTGCCACACTGTTCAGTATATTCATTCCATTGAATGACAACGCATCATCGGCGATCTTATTCCCATGGAGAAATTGGTTTCTCAGTATATATATCTGCTTATATAATCTGCGAAAATCTCCGCTCTGGTCGTTACCCAAACTACCATTGATACTGACTTTCTCAAGCAATTTACACACATCATCCCTCTCATCGATGGTTGAGAATGGAACCTCTGGTGAACACTGACCATGGAATGACTCCAAGTCTTGTATAGATAGAAGTGCAGAAGAAGCCATCCTCATCATTTGTCTCTCTTGCATCCAAGGATAGAAATCGAAAGAGTTGGAATAGAATATTCCATCAATCGTCGATCCTTTTCTATAAGATGCTCGGCACAATGTTGGAAAGAACAGAAACAGGACACAATTCGGCCATTTCAATCTCCCATGAGGCCTTGAGTCTCGTATCGAAGATCCATGGAATCAAGGAAGGATGAGCGAGTGTGAATCCCGAAACATGACGCCCACTCACAATCTAGATATGAATCGTAGCGTGGACGTGCTGTGACGGAATTGATTGCTTCCAACTTCAGAGTTCTTCTTCGTGCATGTTTTGTCCCATGTCTACCTTGATTCCTCTCTAATTCTGTACGCCAAGGCGAGGTGTCGCTGTAGATTGAGATGGTCGCCGTTTGGATTCAGCACATCAGCACCATAGCATATCACATTGCAAGTCCGGGTTGTCCGTGCGTGGACGTGCATCATCCCGGGAGGGACCGATGTCTGCACAGGCGCACGCTCCCGCGGTGTGGCTGCGGCAGCTGCGAGATGGCAACGGGCCCGTCGCAGTGACCGCCCGCACGTGGTTTGCACTCAGGCGATGGTTCAAACTGAATCCTAGTAACGCGTTGAGCCCGAGCGTGCCTTCGGGTGCGCGGTTCACTCGCGCATCATCCGGGCTGGGGCGTTGTCTCGTAGCCCCCCGGACAGGCAGCATCTCCCTAGGGCCAACGGACGTACGATAGAATTCCGAATCTGTCCCTAGAGCATTGAGCCGATGCGTCCGATGCCTTGAATGGGCGGTCCTGGCGCTGTATCGGCTCGCGGCCGACACGCCGATGGCGCAGCGCCCCATAGGGAAACACAGCTGCCGAAATCACCTCGGCCCGAAGCGGCTTCCGGGATTCGGTGGCATCGAATTCGTCATTCCCGGAGATTCCTGCCCTTCGCTCGCGAATGCCCCTCCCGTGCGCTCTCATCGGAGGCTCGTTGGTCGGCACCCTCCATGTCGGAATGACATCCGCGCATCGCGCGGACACCTCGCACAGGCACGCGCCTCGCGCCCGCAGCCCCACGTCACGGCGATCCCCTAGCGAGCCTTGGAATCTCAGCGTGTGCCCATGGCCCCGATAGCCGGCAGAAGCTCACGCGAGGCTCCGACTCTTCTTGATGATCGATTGTCCATTCCGCGCAGCAGACGACGGTTCAGGCTGCCCTCGCGCTTCGCTGGCCAAGCCCCGGAAGATCGCCCCTAGAATCTTGCAGGCCGCCCCTAGGCTCCCCTGCAAGGTCCCGCTGACCTTGCTGCGTCCCCCGATCCGGGCTCCTCTCGACACCGGCACCTCGACGATCCGCAGCCCTTCCCGCAGCGCAGCGATCTGCATCTCGACGGTCCAGCCGAAGTCCCGGTCAGACATTCGGAGGCGTTGCAGGCTCTCGGTCCGAATCGCCCGGAATGGGCCGAGGTCAGTGTAACGGTGCCCTAGCGTCATGCCCAGGAGGCTGGTCGCCAGCCAATTGCCGAACCTCTGGTGCGCCGGCATCGCGCCCGCACGGGCCTCGCCCAGGACCCGCGAGCCCAGCACTAGGTCGGCGCTCCCCTCGAGGATCGGCCGCAGCAGCCGCCCGGCCTCGCGCGGGTCGTCGCTGCCGTCGCCGTCCATGAACGCGACAGCCTCGATGTCGGCGGGCAGCGCGGCCAGCGCACGCAGGCAGGCGCTGCCGTATCCGCGTCGCGGTTCGAACGCCACCAAGGCGCCGCGGGCCGAGGCTTCCCGCGCCGTCGCGTCGGTCGAGCCGTTGTCGGCGACGACCACGGTGTCGAACAGGTCCCGCGGGACTCGGTCCAGCACGGTTCCGATCGCCGCCTCCTCGTTGAGGGCTGGTATGACGAGCGCGGATTTCATCGGCGTCCGGCCCGGACCGCTCCATTATCGGATAGGGGCTGCCGCTCCCGTCCGGCCAGGGATCTCCGAGCGGCGGCGGGCTACCTCACCGGAGCAGGGTCGGCCAGGGCCTGCAGGGCATGCAGCCGGGAGTAGATCCCGTCCGTGGCCACCAACTCCGAATGCGTGCCCACTTCCGCCACCCGGCCCCTGTGCAGCACGAGGATGCGCGTTGCCCGCCGGATCGTCGAGAGCCGGTGCGCGATCACGATCGACGTCCTGCCGACGAGCAGCGTGGCGAGCGTGTCGCGGATGTCTCGCTCGGTGTCGGGGTCCACGCTCGACGTGGCTTCGTCGAGGACGAGGAACGGCCGCTCTCGGGCCAGTGCCCGCGCGAACGCGACTAGCTGCTTCTGGCCGGAGGACAGACCCGTTCCGCGCTCCAGCACCGGCTCGTCGTACTTGCGCGGGAGGGAATCGATATGGCTCGCAAGGTGGGCGTTCGCGGCCGCGTCGCGGATCGTCTCGTCCGGCACGCTCTCGTCGCCGAGCCCGATGTTCTCCCCGATCGTCCCGGTGAACAGGCACGGGTCCTGCAGCACCACGCTGAATTGCTCCCGCAGAGCCTCCCGAGTCCACTCCCGGACGTCCGAGCCCCCTACTAGGATCAGGCCGCGGTCGATCTCGTAGAAACGCAGGAGCAGGTTGACAAGGGTGCTCTTGCCGGCCCCGGTATGTCCCACCACGGCCAGCGACTCGCCCGGCTCGATCTTGAAGCTAACGTCCTCGAGCACCCAGTCCTCGCCCTCGTACGAGAACCATACGTTGCGGAACTCGATGCTAGGGGCATGCAGCTCGCGGGGCTTCTCGTCCGCGCTGGGCGGATCCGGAGGCTGGGCGTCGAGCAGTTCGAAGATGCGCTCGGCGCCCGCCATCGCCGATTGCAGGACGTTGTACTTCTCGGCCAGATCCTGGATCGGGCGGAAGACCCTCGTGCCGTACTGGAGGAACGCCAGCAGCACGCCCAGCGAGACGCTGCCGTCAACGACCCACGCACCTCCGAAGACGATCAGCAGGGCGAGGCCTAGGTAGTTGAGCCACTCGATGACCGGGAAGAACACCGCGTGGGCCCGGACGGCGCGATAGTTCGCTTGCCGGTGCTCCTGGTTGATCCCGTCGAATTCTTTCAGCGCCCGGCGCTCGTGGGTGAAGAGCTGGATTTCGGTGATCCCAGTGAAGCACTCCTGCAGGAAGGATGCGAGCTTCGCCACGGCTGCCCGCACGTCGCGAAAGCTCTTGCGCGCCAAGCGACGGAACACGAAGCTGACGGCCATCACCAGCGGAGCGACAGCGAGGTAGACCAGCGTCAGGCGAGGGCTCAGGTACAGCATTGCCCCGAACGCGCACACCAAGGTGAGCACGTCGCCGGCCACGGCCACCAGACCCGACGTGAACAACTCGTTCAGCACGTCGACGTCGCTGGTCGCCCGGGTCACCAGCCGACCGCTCGGAGTCCGGTCGAAGTACGCCACCGGGAGCCGCTGCAGATGCTGGAAGACTTCGCGCCGGATGTCGCGCATCACTCTCTGGCCGGTCTGGTTCATCGTGTGAATCTGGGCGGCCCGCGTCGCCGACGACAGCGTAAGGACCAGGAGATAGATCCCGGCTAGGGCGATCAAGCCCGCGACGGGGTCGTCCGGCAGGAAGGCCCCGAGGCGCGGACGTGAGGACTGATCCGGTTTCAGGTACAGGTCCACCGCGAGCTGGGTCAGGAGCGGCCAGCACGCGCCCAGGGCGGAATTCAGCATGAGCAGGGCGAGCGAGGCCGCGGCCATGCCCCGGTATGGCCGCAGGTACCGCCAGAGCCGCCGGACCAGCGCGGCGTCGTACGCAGCGGCCCGGGAGTCGTCCTCTCGCGCGACGTCGCGCCCGATGGAGCGGCCCGTCATCGGCGGGACAGCTCCTCCTCGATCCGCTGGCGGTCGTGCATGCGCGCGTATAGCCCTCCCCGCGCGAGGAGTTCCTCGTGCGATCCCGCGTCCACGACCTGGCCTCGGTCGAGCACCGCGATGCGTTCCGCCAGCCGCGCGGACGAGACGCGGTGGGTGACGATCAGCAGCGTCCTGAAGCGCGTCTTGGCGTGGATTCGCCGCAGAAGCGCGTGCTCAGTCTCGGCGTCTAGGCTGGACGTGGCGTCGTCCAGAATGACGATGCGCGGATCGGGCAGCAGGGCCCGGGCGATCGCCACCCGCTGCTTCTGGCCGCCCGAGAGCGTGATGCCTCGCTCCCCGACCAGGGTGTCGAGCCCGTCCGGGAAGTAATCGGCGTCCGACGCCAGCATCGCCTCCCGCGCCGCGGACTCGATCTCCTCCCAGCTAGCGTTCGGGGCCCCCAGGCCGATGTTCGCGGCGATCGAGCGGCTGAACAGGAAGGTCTCCTGCGGCACGTGCCCGATCCCGCTCCGGAGCGACTCGAGGGGGATCTTGCGGACATCGACGCCGTCTACCAGCACCTCGCCCTCGGCGGGGTCGAGCAGCCTCGGGACCAAGTTGGCCAAGGTGGACTTGCCGCTGCCGACCGGGCCGATCAGCGCGAGCGAATGCCCCCTTTCGACTTGCAGCGAGATCCCGCGCACCGCGGGCGTCGCGGCCGACGGGTACAGGACCGCGACGTTGCGCCATTCGATCCCGCCGCTGACCCGCCGCGAGTGCGAGGGCCCCCGGGGGACGTCGGCGATTTCGGGCCGCTGCGCGAACAGCTCGTTGAGGCGGCCGAGCGAGGCGAGCCCCCGCTGGGTGATGTTGACCACCACGCCCATGCCGATCATCGGCCAGGTCAGCATGGTCAGGAAGTACAGGAACATCGTGAACGTGCCCACGGTTATCTGGCCCTGCAGGACGCGCCATCCGCCGAAGCCGAGCACGGCGATGCCGGTCACGCCCACTAGGAATTCCAGCGTCGGATAGAAGGTGCGCCAGATGCGCATGAGTCCGAGGCTCGTGTCTAGGTACTCGGCGTTGGCCCGCTCGAAGCGCCTCTCCTCCTGCGGCGACTGCCCGTAGGCCCGCAGCATCCGCAGCCCGGCCAGGTGCTCCTGCACCCGCGTGCTGATCGCGGAAAAGCACGCCTGTACCTTCAGGAACTGCTCGTGCGCGCGACGGCCGAAATAGCTGACGCCGACGGAGATGAATGGCATCGGCGCGAACACGAGCAGCGTCAGCACCCAGTCCGTCCATGCCATGACGGAGAGAACCGCCACGAAGATCACCACGATCTCCGCCGTGTACATGAGACCTGGCCCGAGCAGCGAGCGCACTTGCGCCAGGTCGTTGGTGACCCTGGCCATGAGGTCGCCGGTGCGGTACCGCGCGTAGAACCTGCCGTCGAGCTCGACTAGGTGGGCAGTCAGGTCGTTGCGCAGGTCGTACTCGATGTCGCGGGAGATCGTGATCAGCATCCAGCGCATGGCGTACTGGGCTACGCCCTTGCCGACGCCGACCGCGAGCAGGGCTGCGACGTACAGCTGGGCGGCCTCGAGGCTGCCCTCGGCCAGGGAGTCGATCATGCGCCCCAGCAGGTACGGCAGGGCCGTTGCCAGCAGTCCGCGGAGCAGCAGGGCGGTCAGGCCGCCCGCGTAACGCCAGCGGTAGCGCAGCAGGTAGGGGCCGAGCGTACGGAGCTTCGACAGCAAGGCGGCCGGCCTAAAGGTGGTAGAGCATGGCGTACACCGCGACGCCGCTCACCGAAACGTACATCCAAAGCGGCCAAGTCCACCGGGCTACGCGCCGGTGCCGCTCGAACGAGCCCCGCAGGGCGCGCCCCACGGTCAGCAGCACCAGCGGCACGATGGCGATGGCGAGGGTGACGTGGGTGATCAGGACCGCGAAATAGACCGGGCGGATCCAGCCTTCGCGTTCGAAGCGCACCGAGCCGACCTGCACGTGGTAGATCACGTAGCTAACCAGGAACATCGCCGAGGCGGAGCACGCGAGCAGCATGCACCTCCTGTGGCGGGCCGTCTCTCCTCGCCGGATCCAGTAGTAGCCGGCGGACAGGAATAGCGCAGCGATCACGTTGAGGCAGGCGTTCAGCGTGGGGAGGTCGGAGGGCTCCATGCCTGGCTCTCGGGGCTTCCGGCGCGGCCTTCACGCGAGTTGGGAGGCCTCGGTGCGGGAGGCCCGGTGCCACGAGGCGGCCAGCGTCGCGGCCCCGAAGGCGCCGAGGACGAGCCAGCAGGCGGCCGAGGACGGCGCGGACTCGGGAACCGGCGCTCCCAGCGACCGGCGCAGCTCGGCCACCCCGTAGGCGAGAGGGTTCGCGGCCGTCAGCCAGCGCACCCACGCTGACGATCCCTCCATGGGGAAGACGCCGCCCGACATCAGCCACATCGGCATCAGGACGAGGTTCATGATGGAGTGGAAGCCCTGCACCGAGCCGAGCCACCACGCGCACAGGAAACCCAGCGCGGTCAGGCCCAGGGCCATCAGGAACAGGATCGCGAAGGTGGTCGGCAGGGACGCGAGCCCGATGCTCAGGCCGGCCAGCGGCGCCAGCGGCAGCAGCAGCGCCCCCTGGATCGTTCCGAGGGTCGTCGCGCCGCAGACCTTGCCCAGTACGAGCGACAGGCGCGACACCGGGGCCACCAGAGCGCCGAGCAGGAAGCCCCCGCGTCGGTCCTCGATCAGCGAGATGTTGGCGAAGATCGACGTGAACAGCACCGCGAGAGCGAGCATCCCGGGAAAGAAGAACAGTGCGTACCCGCCCTCCTCGGCCAGCAGCGAGGAGCCGAACCCGGAGCTCAGCACGAACCAGAAGAGCAGCGGCGTGGTCAGGCTGCCCGCGATCCGGCTCGGCTGGCGGTAAAAGCCTTGGATCTCCCGCAGCCACAAGGTTGCGGCGCAGAGCCAGAAGCTGGGTCTGGCGGCGGGTGCATCGCCTGCCACGGGCATCGCGATGGCTGCCCTTGGGGGCGGGCTGGACATGCGGCTGGCTCGGGCCGGCTCGGCGGGCCGGAGGCTAATTCCCATCTTAATCGACGGAGGGCGCGCGCCCGGCCTACAGTTCCAGTAGGTAGCCGGCCTTGCCGACGTTTGACGCGAGAGTCGGTCCAAGCCGGACGATCCGGCCGGCCCCCTCGTGAATGTGGCCGCAGAAGCAGTAGTCCGGCCGGTGCTCGTCGATGTAGTTCCGCACGGCACTGCTGCCGAAGTGCAGCCCGGGTGCCGCCTCGTCCAAGGGGGTGCCCTGCGGCGGCGCGTGGGAGACCAGGACTTGGGGCGAGAGGCGGGCGAAGCGCCCGAGGCGCTCGGCGATCTCGCTCTCCTCGTATTCTCCGGGCGTGTCGAACGGAGTCGGGTTGGAGTAGCCGAGCCCCACGAAGTGATGGCCCGCGATTTCGCGGGCCGTCGAATGGAAGCTGACGAAGCCGTGCGCCTCGCAGAAGTCCCGGACCTGCTGTTCTGTCTCGTTGTTGCCGGGCATCACCCAGAGCCTCTCGCCGAGGTGCGCGAGGGCGCCCGCCAAGGGGTCGAGAGGGGCCGGCCAGGTGACGAGGTCCCCCGCGGCGATGTAGAGGTCGGCCTCGACCGCTACCGCCCGCCGCAGGCTGGCCGCGTCGCCGTGGATGTCAGCGAAGATCTGTACCCGCATCGCTCTCAGCCGACGCGCCGCGTGGCTGCGAGTCGGGCCCGCGCCTTCTCCGTGACGGCGCCCAGCGCATCCTCGAGCGTGTCCGCCCGGACGGCCGCAATGCTCGCGCCCGGCGACACGTTGTCCGCCTTGGCGTGCCAGGTCGCCCCGATCCGGTAGGTCGTCAGGCGCACCGGCCAGCCGGCCAGCTCGGCGCTCCGGACCGTGTAGTGCTCGGCCTTCATGCGCCTCGCTCGACCGGCGCGCCGACCAAGTTGCCCCACTCGGTCCAGGAGCCGTCGTAGTTGGTCACGCCCTGCTGTCCAAGCAGGTACTTCAGGACGAACCACGAATGGCTGGACCGCTCGCCGATCCGGCAGTACGCGATCACGGGCTTGGATCCCGAGATCCCCGCGTCGGAATAGATCTGGCGCAGCTCGCCGGCGCTCTTGAAGGTGCCGTCGGCGTTGCACGCCTTGCCCCACGGGATGTTGCTGGCGCCGGGGATATGGCCGCCCCGCTGGCAGGTCTCCGGCAGGCCCGGCGGCGCGAGGATCTCGCCGCTGAACTCGGCGGGGCTGCGCACATCGACGAGCTCGACGCTGCCCGCGTCCACCGCGTCGCGGACCTGCGGGAGAAACGCCCGCAGCGAGTAGTCGGGTTCGGAAGCGACGTAGGTGCCCTGGCCGGCCTCGGGTGCGTCCGCGGACAGCTCGCGTCCCTCCGCGAGCCATTTGCTGCGCCCTCCGTTCATCAGGCGCGCGTCCGCGTGGCCGTAGATCTTCAGCTGCCAGAAGGCCCAGGCCGCGAACCAGTTGTTGTTGTCGCCGTAGAGCACGACGGTCGTGTCGGCGGCGATCCCGCTGGCGGCCATGAGCCGCTCGAACGCGGCCTTGGGCGCGATGTCCCGCTGCACGGTGTCGCACAGCTGCCTGTCCCACGCCCAGCCGACCGCTCCGGGGACGTGCCCCTCATCGTACGAGGCCGTATTCACGTCCACCTCGACGACCCTCACGCTCCGGTCCCCGGCATGCGCTGCGACCCAGTCGGTGCTGACCAGCACCTCGGGGTGCGCGTAATCTCCCATGGAATGCCTCCGGCCGCGTCTGCGCGGCATCAAGAAAACCCCAGTATACGGCCCGCAGCCAACTGCACGGGCCTGTCAGCCGCGGCCGACCCGGGCCAGCTCCCGCCCGTAGCGGAGGAGGAAGCCGTCCTCGACCGCCGCGACGCCGTACAGGCGCCCGCGGGCGGTCAGGCGGTTCGCGGCCTTGCGCGAGAACTCGTCGCTCGCGGACACCACCTCGGTGACCCCGTCGACCGCGAAGAAGTAGATGCGGTCCCCGCCGCCGATCGCGGAAGCCCAGCACTGGCCTGCGAGGCGGGCGTGCCAGACCGTCTCGCCCGTGGTCGCGCGCAGGCAGTGCGCCACGCCGGCCTTGCTCACCATGTAGACACGGCCCCGATGAACCAGCGGCGAGCCGAAGTACGAGGAGCCGTCAGCGGCCCGCCACGCTACCGCGGGCTGGTCGCGGGCGCCGGGCCCGAACCTGAGGGCGACGCTGCGGCCCTTGCTGCTCGAGCCCGCGAGCGCCCCGCCCTCCCAGGGCACGGGAGACGAGATGAACGCCCCCTCCATTCCCTCCACTCGCCACAGCGGCGATCCGTCCTCGTTGTCATACGCTGTCATACGCTTCGAGCGCCTCGCCCGCGCTGACGAGCGCGATCTCGCGGCCGGCGTGCTCCAAGAGACGCCCTCGGGGCGGTCGGCCTTCCAGATGTTGGCGCAGGTGCGCTTGCCGTCGCGCTCCACGGCGTACTCGAGCCAAGTGCCCCGCAGGGCGTCGCGGCCCTGGCGCAGGGGCACCGCGGCCGTCCGGCGGAAACGGTGCCGCTCGGACCGCTTGCCCTTCCCGCGCTGCGGCAGCCCGCCGGTCGAGCGCACCGCGCCGCTCGCCCGCCGGCTCTCCGGCACCTCGTGCAAGTGCTTGCGGGATCGGGGCTTGCATACCCGGACGCAGTCCATGCCGGCCGCCGCGGCGGCCTCGCAGACCGGCTGGCAGCAGTGCAGGTCGTCGCCCGGCAGGACGGGGCGGCAGGCCTGCAGCCAGGCGCCGTGAGCGGCGAGCCAGCGCTTGGCGGCGTGGCGCTCGCAGTCCCGCTTGCGCTCGTCCTCGCTCATGTCGGCGCGGGTCGCGGCCGCGTCCTGCTGCGGGCGCGCGAACTCGGGCATCAGCGGCAGGACGGTGGCGTGGCCGTCGGCCACCGCGGTGGCCGACGGCCATGGCGTGGAAGTGATGCGGCCGGCGCTCGCTGCCGACGCGCCGCACCGAGCACTGCGGGCAATGCACCCTGTCGGAGCGGTGGAACCGGACGCCGTCCGGAGCCGCCGGCAGGCGCCCGTCGAGGCGCTGGAAGGGCTCGAGCGCGCCCTGCGCGGCCACGGTTGCGAGGCACGGCCGGAACGGCGGGTCGAACGCGGCCGGGTCGAGGTCGTCGAGCAAGTTGCGGATCCGGTTGTCGCAGGGGATGCGGCCCGCGCCGAACAGGGTCCGGCAGTTGGAGCGGGAGCCGTCCCGCTCCATGCGCCGCTGGAACGCGAGCAACGACTCGCACCGGGTGCAGAAGCAGGCCGGGGCGCACCAGGGCGCAACCGGCGGCGTCGCTGACCTCGTAGCGCTTGTTGCTGCGACCGTCGCGCCGGTCGGGCAGGCCGGCGGCCGTCTCGCGGAAGGCGCTCAGCGGCGAGTCCAGGACATGGGGCATTCACCCTAGCTCACAAATTCCGCTAGGAAAAGTCAAGTGCCAGACTGCCTTCGACACCTTTCTCAGACACTCTGGAAATCCCCAAATGCCCAAATTGAGAATCGCTGAAATCAGGTACGAGGGGCGGTCGTGCGCGACGAGCGCCAGGACCCCGGCGTGGCACAAGCGCAGCGAGCTGCCGATCCCGTGCCGCCCGCCGAACTCGCCGAAGTCCTGCGCTAGCTTCCGCTCCCAGAGCGTGTCGCCGTCGTGGCTGATCGCTAGCAGGTTGCCCGTCTCGAAGAAGGCGTCGACGGCGGGCGTCGGGGCGGCCTTGCTGACCATGCGGGAATCCTTGATTCGCTGGAAGGACGCCGACCGGTGGATCCAGAGCGGCTGACCGCTTTCCAGCGAGACCGCCGTGACCAACAGGGCTTCCTTGCTCGGCCCGTCGACGCCGGTCACGAAGGCCTTGCCGCCGACGGCTACTGGACTGGACTGGCCGTACCCGGGCAAGTCGGTCTTCCACTGCAGGTTGCGCTCGTCGGACCATTCCACTGGGATGGCCCGCCCGTCGGCGAGCGACAGGGCGCCGTTCCCGAGGAATTCGGCCCACGGTGCCGGGAGGGTTGCGGCCGGCGCGGCCAAGGTGCCCAGCACAGCCCGTCGGCTCCAGCTCGGGGGAGAGGCCGGGCGCCTGCCGGCGGCTCCGCTGGACTCGGGAACGGGCCCGCTCGCGCCGGCGTTCCCCGCCGTGCCGTCGGCTGGTCGCCCGAGGTCAGTGCGCGACGGATTCGGGGCAGTCAGCATCGTCGAATTCGGCTGGCACGCCCCCCGGCGCGAGCCAGCGCAACTGCTGTCGGACGGCATTACCTCGGATGTCCGGCGCCGGGAGCCCGAGGCGGTCGAGCTTGGGCAGCGGGGCGTGACGGAACCGGAGCTTTCGTTCCGGTCCGGCAGGGCGGGCGCGCAATGCATGTTGTACCTCTAGGTTGCAGTCGCGGGGCCGGCAGCCAAGCCGGCTGCGTGGCGCCTTTGGCACCGTGGAAGTGCAATACTTCTGCAGAAACCGGGCGAGCGCGAATCTCTGTCGACCGGACTCCAAGAGAGCATCGATATCCGCTGAAATAATCTGCTTCGCGATGCTCGAACGGTCGCGGTCGCGCCGCCAACTGCCTGCAGAGTACTACAATCTGCAACACGGTGTCATCTATGGGCTCGAGCGAGGCCCTGCCCGGGAGTGTCCGAGGCTCCGCCCCCGCGCCGGGCCGGGTCCCGCAGTCGCAGCTAGGCGGCCAAGCAGGAATCGATGGCGGACCGGGAGACACCGCCCTCCCGGATCAGCCGCCACCGCGTCGGGGTGATGTCGACGGTCGTCGCCGCCTGTCCCTCGATTACCCCGCCGTCCAAGATCATGTGGATGCGCCCGTCCATCGTGCCGAGCACCTCGAACCCGCTCCGGCAGGTCGGTCGGCCCGAGACGTTGGCGCTCGTTGCGACGAGCGGCGTCCCCGCCCGCTCGACCAGCTGCCTGACCAGTGCGGATGCGGAGCGGCGCAGTGCGAGCCGGCCCGTGTTGCCGGTCACGCGCAGAGGGATCTTCGACGAGGCGGGGACGATTACGGTGAGGGGTCCCGGCCAGAATCGCTGCGCCAGCAGGTAGAAGCTGGAAGGCAGCCGCGAGGCGTAGTCCTCCGCCATCGCCACTCCGTCGACCAGCAGCGGCAGGGAGCGGTGCAGTTCGCGGCGCTTCGCCTCGAAGACCTTCGCGACCGCGTTCAAGTTGAACGGGTCCGCCACCAGCACGTAGAGGGCGTCGCTGGGGATCGCGACGACCTCGCCTTCCTGCACTGCTGCGACCGTGGCGTCCACAGCGCGGCCGTCCGGCTCGTCAAGCTGCGTCTCGATCAGCCTAGTGGTCAATCCAAGCGGTCACCGAGCGCGAGCGCGCAACCAAGTCACTCTAGCACCCACTGCGCCATCGCCCCGCGTGAACGTGCGCTCGGCCCTCCCCGCGACGGCCGCGCCGCCGGCAGGCCGGAGAATCCCCGCGGTCTCCTCGAAGCGTCCCGGAAGTTGTCCGATTTCCCGCGCGCCGGCGCAATCGCCGTCAGACGACGCCTGCCGGAGGCCATCTGTCCAGCAGTCCCTGCGCGGGTTGTGACGGGCGTCTCGGGGGTCCTTCGCCGGCCTCTGCCCGGCGCGTGGGAGGCGTTCTGTATACCGCGGGGTTAGCTCCGTGCCGCCACAGGGGACCGGCGGACCAAGTGGAGCGGCGCGTGCTGCGGGGGGAGAAGATCCCGCACGAGGAGAAAGTGTTCTCGATCTTCGAGGAATACACGCGCTGGTGCGTGAAAGGAAGAGCGGAGGTGCCCGTGGAGCTGGGCGTGTCGGTATGCATCGTGGAAATCGAGCACGGATTCGTGATGAATTACGAAGTGATGTGGAATGGAATCGACGTAGACATAGCGATGGGAAGCGTCGAGGGAGAGCAGGGTCTGTACGCGGGGTTGTCGAGCTGAAGCTTTGACAAGGGCTTTCACAGACAGGCGAACCAGACGCGCTTGGAGGAGCTGCTCCCGTGCAACGAGATGCCGCGAAAGGGGAGGCTGTAGAAGGCGGCGAAGGCGGCGGAAGGCGCGCCTGAATTCGTGGCTGCGAGGCAAGCTCACCCGGCAGTGGAGTCAGCGATTAACAATCTTGAGTGCTGCGGTATGAACCGAGTGGTGGACCGGGTAGCGGAGGGATTCGAGCGGATGATCGGGCTGGAAGTGCTGACATAGAACGTGCATCGAGTGGGCCGTATCCTACGATACAGAGAGAGGTAGCGTCTCAAGTTGGGACCCTTTTCTCCGGCTATATAGGCTGTAAATAGCGATCTTTAGTGCTCTGAAGTGAAACCTTTAAGAGACAAGGTTAAGGAAAATTGTACAACTAGGATATAACTAGATATATCCTCACAATAAGAATGGAATATGAGGCAATGAGTTCGGATAGTTGGCGAAGTATGTCCCTTCCATAGCTATCATTTGGTCAGGATATAGCGGCTAGAATCCCCGAAATATCAGTTTTGTCACAAGCACTAGGTATTCTCGTCCAGTTCCGAGCGGACCGAGAGCGCGGCTTCCGGCGTCACTGCCTCCATCAGGTTGACCACGACCTCGCGACTCACGAGCGGCCGCCCCAGCGAGTTCTGCGTGACGTGGCAGAACATGCGGTGCTCGATCTTGTTCCACCTGCTCGTTCCCGGCGGAAAGTGACGCACCGACACCCGCAACCCAAGCTCGTCGGCCAGCCCCTGCAGCTCCAGTTTCCACAGCCGGTTGCGACTGCCGTTGGACCCGCCCCCGTCGGCTGTCGCCAGCAGGCGCTCGGTTCCGGGATGGGCTCGACGTCCCATCGCACGCCACCAGCGCCTGAGTGTTGCGACGGCGAACTCGGCCGTGTTATGGTCCGTGCCCACGCTGACCCAGCCGACGTCGCGGCCAAGTCGTAGATTCCAGACGGTATCGCCTAGCCCAGTTCCTGGTCCGGGAAGTCATGCGTGTCGACTTCCTCGGGCTGCCCCTGCGGCCGCCAATCGCGTCCGCCGTTGCGGTCGCGTCCCGCCAATTCCTTACGCTTGGTGTCGACCGAGACCACGGGCTGGCCCCGTCTCTGGAAATGCCTGCACCTTGGCGGTGATGTGACGGAACTGAGTGTCCCGGTCCGGATGCTGCCGGCCTTGCAAGGTCTTGCGGTTCGCTTGCAGGCTGCAGCCCGGCCCGGGCAGCAGCCGGTTCACGGTCCGCTCGCTCGTCGCGTGGCCTTCCTTCTGCAGCTCGCGTGCCAAGCTGCTGCAGGTCCGGCGCAGCGGCACTTGGGGGTCGCCGCGGGCGAGGGGCTCGAGCTTGCGGTCGAGACCTCGCAACAGTTCCGGGTCGAGCTCGGTGAGAGGCTTGCGCCCGCCCGCCCCCGTGACGAGGCGGGCAGGCCCGCTTGCAATTCCCGCACGCCGGCGCGCACGGTGCTGTGCGAAATGCGGATGGCCCGGGCCACGCAGCTGATCCCGCCCCGATCGAGGGCACTCGCCTCGGCCGCCGCCTACAGGCGGCGGGTCCTCTCGTCCAGTACCGGCTGCAGCGCATCGAACTTCGCCTTGATGACGTCTGCCGGGTCCTCCATCTCCGGCAGCGTAGCAAACCGAGGCCCGTCTTGGAATAGTTAGTTCTTATGATAAGACCCCTGAATTTTCGCCCAATCAGCATTTCATACTACATCCTGAGGTCAGATGGATCTTCAAACACAACATATTGGGCCCAAGGTGGGAAGTTGCTCAGACGCCAATCGCGAGGATTCCCGCGCACTACCCAGAATCGCCTGGATTTCGGATTAGTCGTAGCATTCCAGCGAAATCTTCGCCTTGAGAGGTTGGACCTAACGCCTTTTTTGTCAAGGGGATACAAGTTTTGTCACGGGCACTAGTTATTTCGGCGAGAGCCCTTACCTGCCTGTATCCGTGCTGCCAAACAGGCACCAGCCAGATCACGAATCACTTGTATTGGCTTCGTGCTGCCATCAGTCGGTCGACGTGCGCCTGCAATTCCTCTCTGAGGCGCCTCTCTTCCAACAATTCCGCCCGCGACGCCATTTCCTTGCGCTCCGCTTCGGCTGCACGAATAGACTCACCCTCCGCCCGTCTCGCCGCGTCGTCCGCACGTGCCTTCTCATGGTCTGTCGACAGGTACCTCTCTTGGTACGGATCCCATACCAGCAGCCGACTCCCCCCGTCGAACCGCAGCTGCACGCCCAGCACTTCGCTGTACATCCACAGCTCCCCGACAGGCGACGGGATCGCTTGCAGCGGCTCGTACGCGCCGCTGACAAGACGGCCCGCCTTGAGCCGCGGATCAAGCAGGCCCCCCTTCACGTCAAACTGCCAGTACTCGCGCACGCCGAGTCGCGCGTACAGAGCTGCCTTCCAGTCGTTGTCGTGCTGGTAGGTGCTGCTCGAGGCCACTTCCAAGACGAAGTCCGGCGGCTTGCCCTCCTTCCAGAGCAGATAAGTGAGCCGCTTGCCGCCGGGCACGCCCAGGACCACGAATATGTCCGGCGCCACCGACGCCTTCGGATTCCTCTCCTCGTAGTAGATCAGCAGGTCGCACTCCAGCACGAAGTCGTCCCGGCGCTCCTGAAGATACAGTCGCAGGCCCTCGTGGACCTCGATCATCACCTGACGCTGTGGCCCGCTCTCCGCCATCGGCTTGCCGTCCGAACTCGGGTACTCAATCTCCTCGTCGACCCAAGGCCGCGCTATGCGCAATGGCCTTGCAGCAGGTTCCGGCACGTAGGCCGGCGACGGAACGGGCCGAGGTGAGTCGGGCTGCGGCATCGGCAGACACTGCCGCGCTAGCTTCTCACCCATGACGCCACCATCATCGCCCGCAGTATAGCGAGACTCCCGACGGAAGGCATTCACCGGCCCCTCCCCGCAATGGTTGGGACCCGCGATCATTCCCGGCAAGCCGAAGCCGGCGCTCCTATTCCCGCCCCGTCCCGAAGAGTCCTTCGCGCACCCTCTCGTAGTTCGAAGTGGGCCGGGTTGACCGCGGCCCCGCCGGGCGTGCCGACCGGAATCAGCCGCGACGTGATCGGCTCGTAGGCCGCGCCCGGGGGGATGGCCCCCTTGACCACGATGATTCTCTGGCGTTCCACGGACATTCCGCCGGAGACGAGGTGGTGCGCGCTGTTGGGGCTTGACCGCTCCGTGGTCGGGAGCAGCAGGTTCGGCTCGTCAAGCGTGGAGCCGTCGATGTGGATGACCGCGGTATGGCCCATCTCCCAGTACCTCCCGCCTCCGTGGCGCACCTTCGGCTCGATGTAGCGCCCCTCGTGGAGGGACCGCGTGCGACCTCGAACGCGCACGGGCTAGCCGTGCATGTCGTCCGTCCTGCCCCGGCGGCGTGCAGCTCGCGCACGACGGTCCGCTCACGCGTGGACCACAGCGGGTCCGACAGGCGGCCTGCCCCGGAGTCTCTCAGCGTTCGGCGAATCCGATATCAATCCAGTTCGGGAAGAATCCGCGGTGATCCCACCAAATGCAGTGGGCCCCTGCACCGCGTGCATTGCGTCGGCCTGAGCGCCGAGATCGCCCGCCTCGACGGCGAGGCCGGCAAGCTGCCCGTGCTGGTCCTCGACGAGGCCCGGAACCTGAGGCACGACGTGCTCGCGGAACTGCGTCTGCTGACCAACTTCGACATGGATGCCCGGCGGCGCCTGTGCCTGCTGCTGGTCGGCCTGGGCGAGCTGCGCCGGTGGCTCGCTCTGCGCGTGAACGCCTCGCTGGCCCAGCGCATTGCGGTGCGCCATCACCTGCAAGGCCTGGCCCCGGACGCGCTGGGGCCGTACCTGCGGCACGGCCTGCGCCTGGTCGGGCGCGAGCGGCCCTTGTTCGACGACGACGCGGCGGTCGAGTCGCTCGACGCGGCCGGCCCAGGCAGGTCAACTGCCTCGCGCATTACGCTCTCGCCGCGGCCGCCCTGGACCAAGCGGCGCGGACCGGGCCCGAGCGCGCCCGCGGCGAGGTGCGGCCGTGACCTCGGCAACCGCGTGCGCTGGAAGCGCCCGGGCTCGGTGCCGAGCATCAGCGGGTTCAAGTTCTTCGACCGCCGCCGAGGTCGCGGCGGCGGGGGGATCGATCTGGTGACACAGGCCCGTGCGTGCGCCTTCCGCGAAGCCGTGGCCTTCCTCGCCGGCCCCCGCCCCCCGCGCCCCGGCTGCCCATGCGCGAGGAGAGCCTGTGGCCGCCGGTCTGCCGCTTCCCGACCGCCGAACGCGGCCTGGCGCGGGCCCGCCTGGAGGCCTGCCGGCGGTCCGGAAGCCTCTACGCCGACCGCGGCCGCAACGCCGCTTCCGTCTGCCGCTACCGCCACGGCGCGGTCCGAGGCGCCTTCCTCGCCGGCACCCGAGACCGTCCCGGCGGGGGCGCCTTCAAGGGCATGGCCCCGGGCTCACGCGAGGTCCGGGTCGGGTTCTGGCTGGCCACCGGCCGCGGCGAGCCCCGGTCGATCCGGCCTACTGCGAAACTCTCCCGTAGCCCTCGGCCCTTCACGCAGACCTCACCCCTCTCTCTTCCTGCAGTAGCGGACTAATGCTAGAAAACCCCCTTTCCCGCTGCAGGAATAATCCGAGAAATGCCAAGCGAACTAATGTGAGATCCTACACCTGCCATTCATCGGCCCGGGTGGCTCGGCCTTCCGGCCCAACATGAAGGACACTTGGACCTACCAGTGGATGGACAACCCGCGGGTGATCCGCGGCAACCACAGCCTCGTGATGGGCACGCGCGTGCGCTACGACCGTACGAACATCGGCGGATCCCAGAACTCGCGCGGCATCTTCAACTTCAACGGCCAGTACAGCGGCATCTCATGTTCTTCGTCCTGTACGACTGGAAGGTCACGCCCTCGCTGACGCTCAACCTGGGCCTGCGATACGAGCTGACGTCGCCCTGGTTCGACGAGGACAACCGCATGAACAAGCTCTTGATCGACGCGGGCACGCACGGCCAGACGATCCGGGCAGGGCAGAATGGCGACAGCTGGTCCGACCGGGCCCTCGTCAACACCGACAGAAACAACTGGGCGCCCCGCGTGGGCCTCGACTGGCAGCCCGCGGCTAAGCGGACCGCGCGCGGCGGGGCCGGGGTGTTCTTCGGCCCCCAGCAGGGCCTCGGCGCGTCCGGCCGCATGCTGGCCAACTTCCCCTTCGTGGCGCAGGTCCGGCGGCAGCCCGGCCGCGACGCGCCGGCCTTCCTGCTGCGCGAGGGCTTTTCCGAGGGCTACCTGGCCGATCTCAGCGACGCCGACAATCGCCCGCGGGGGATCACGCTGCAGCACAGGTCGACGGAGTTCCCGCTGCCCACGACCTACCAGTGGAACGTGAGCCTGCAGCGGCAGCGGTCGAACGATCTGGGCCTGACGGTGGCGTACGTGGGCTCGTCGTCGAACTTCCTGCTGAGCTCGTACAACGAGAACGCCGCGACGTACCGAGACACCAAGACCGAGGCGTCGCGCTCATCGAGCAGCCGTTCGGACGGGGCAAGCGCTACGTCGCCCGCGGCGGCCTCCTCAACGCCGTGTTGGGCGGCTGGCTGCTCAGCGGCATGCTGCCGGTCCAGACGGGCCAGTACTACAACGGGATGCTGCCGGGCTCGTACGGGCGACTCGGCACGCGGGTGGGCGCGTGGAGGCCGGACGTGGTTGGCGAGCACCGCGTCTCGAACCCGAGCCCGGACCGCTGCAACGACTGCGCGGCCTTCGCGATTCCGACCGACGAGAGCGGCCGCGCCGATTTCGGCAACGTCCGACGTAACAGCATGCAGGAGCCCCGCATCTTCAACTTGGATCTCGGCTTGCAGCAAGGACTTCCGCATCAGCGAGCGTGCGGGCGTGCAGTTCCGCCGGGAGGTGTTCAACACGACGAACCACCCCGGCTTCGGCGTGCCGAACCGCAACGTGCGCTCGCCCGCCGGGGGCACGATCCGCGGCACGAATACCGACTCGCGCCAGATGCAGCTGCGCCTCCGCATCCAGTTCTAGCCGCGGGCGCGCCCTCCCTCCCGCGTCCGGTGCCTATACTGGGCCCGGGAGCTGCCGTCGGCGCTGGGATGCCTCTTCCGCCGCACTGGGACCGGCTCAAGGAAGCCGCGTGGGAGCTGCCGACGGTGCCCGGAGTCTACCTGTTCAAGGGCGCGGACGAGCAGGTGCTCTACATCGGCAAGGCCAAGTGCCTGCGCGACCGGGTCCGCAACTACTTCTCGAGCGACGCGCTCGCCGACTCCAAGCGGGCCGGCCTGCTCCTCGAGTCGACGGCCCTCGGCAGCATTCTCGTCCGCAACGAGAAGGAGGCGCTGGCGCTCGAGAATAACCTGATCAAGGAGCACAAGCCGAAGTACAACGTCCTCCTCCGGGACGACAAGACCTACCCCTACATCCGGCTGACGCGCGAGAAATACCCCCGGGTCTACGTGACCCGGCGCCTGAAGAAGGACGGGTCAACCTACTTCGGGCCGTTCTTTCCAGGCAACCTCGCCCACCGCCTGGTGCATTTCATCCACCGGCACTTCAGGCTGCCCTCCTGCCGCATCGACCTCACGCGCCGCCACCAGCGGCCGTGCCTCGAGTACCACATCCATCGTTGCTGGGGGCCGTGCGTGCAGGGCTTGGTTTCCGACGAGACCTACGAGCGGGCGGCCGCGGACGTCAGGGCCTTCCTCGGCGGCCGTCGCAAGGAGCTGGTCGGCGATCTGCGCGAGCGCATGCTGCAGGCGTCCGGGGCGCTGGAGTTCGAGAAGGCTGCGGGCCTGCGCGACCTCGTCACCACCGTCGAGGAGATCACCCAGCGCCAGCGCATGGCGGCGGCCGAGGGCCGGGACATCGACATCTTCGGCCTGCACGCCGAGCCCCCGCTCGTCGCCGCCAACATATTCCACGTGCGCAACGGGCGCGTCGTGGACCGGCGGGAGTTCTACTGGGAGGAGGTCGAGACCTTCGACATCGCCGAGTTCCTCGGCACGCTGCTGCCGCAAGTGTACCTGGGGCAGCGCCAGGTGCCGGCCTTGGTTCGCGTGCCGGCGGAATTCGAGAGCATGGCCGCGCTGGCCGAGCTGCTCGCCGAGCGGCGCGGCTCCAAGGTCGACATCGCCGTTCCCAAGCGCGGCTCGAACAAGGCCCTGCTCGACCTGGTCACGACGAACGCCCGCAACTGCTTCGAGCAGCGTTTCCGTGTGCGGAAGCCGAGCCCGGCCCGGGTTGCCGAGGCGTGGCGCGAGGCGCTGAACCTGCCGCCTCCCGAGGACGGGTCGCGGGCCGGCACGCGGGTCGAGTGCTTCGACATCTCGCACACGCAGGGCGTCGAGGTGGTGGCCTCGATGGTCGTGTGGGACGACCGGGGGATGCGCAAGAGCGAGTACCGCAAGTACATCGTCAGCCGCCAGGCGAACGACGACTTCGCCGCGATGCGCGAGGTCGTCAGCCGGCGCTACGCGCGCCTGCGGGCCGAGGGCAGGCCCTTCCCGTCGCTGGTCCTGGTGGACGGCGGCGTAGGGCAGCTCCACGCGGCCGCCGAGGCCTTGGAGGAACTGGGCGCCGCGGCGCAGCCGCTCGCGGCGATCGCCAAGAAGGAGGAGCTGCTGTACGTCTTCGGCCAGGAGGACGAGCCGCTGCGGCTCGACCGCTTTCACCCGATTCTCCACGCGGTCCAGCAGATCCGCGACGAGGCGCACCGGTTCGCGATCGCCTTTCACCGGCAGCGGCGCGCCAAGCGCTCGCTGCAGTCGGAGCTGCTCGAGATTGAAGGCATCGGCCCGGCCACCGCCCGCAAGCTGCTGCAGGAGTTCGGCAGCCTGGCGCGGATTCGCGACTGCCCCGTCGAGGAGCTGGCCGCTGCGGTCGGCCGGCAGCGCGCCGAAGCCGTGCGCGCCCACTTCGTCCCGGCCGACGGGGCTCAGGCCCAGCAGTTGTAGTAGCCGTCCTTGCGCTCGACCTCGATCGGCATGCCGTAGACCTGCGACAGGGTCGCGGAGGACAGCAGGCGCTCCTTGGGCCCGTCGGCGTGGATCCGGCCCTCGCTCAGGAGGATGACGCGCGTCACCTCCGGCACGATGTCGGGCAGGTGGTGTGTGACGTAGATCAGGCTGGTGCCTCCCGCGGCGATCCCGCGCAGCGCCTCGCGCAGCTCCAGCGCCGACCGGATGTCGAGGCCGTTGGAGGGCTCGTCCAGCAGCAGCGCCAGCGGCCGGTTGACCAGCGCCCGCCCGATGACCACGCGCTTGGCCTCGCCGGTCGACATCGCGTTGACCGGCTTGTCGCGCAGGTGGGATGCGTTCATCAGGCCTAGGACCTCCCGCCCGCGGCGTTCCATCTCCTCGGTGACGGGGTGCTGGGGCCACAGCTCGAAGCTCGAGTAGTAGCCCGACAGGACCACGCTGCGCCCCGTGGCGCTTCGTGAGCAGGCCTGCGCCATCTCGTTCGAGACCACCGCGACGAGCTTGCGCATGTCGTGGACGTGCCAGTCGGATCGCCCGAATAGCCGCATGACCGGGCCGTGGCGCCGGACGGGATGGTCGTAGCGCATCATCGTGCGGATGAGGGTGGACTTGCCGGAGCCGTTGGGGCCGATGATCGCCAGATGCTGTCCGAGCGGGATCTGCAGCGAGACGGCGTCGAGCGCCAGGGTGTCGCCGCGGTAGACGGTGATGTTGCGGAAGTCCAGCAGCGGGGGGGACTGCGCGGTCGGATGCATGGGGAGTCGGGCGGATCGCCCCGCGGCCGGCCGCGGTCAGCGCCGCAGGAAGTTGCCCAGCAGCGCCTTGCCTGCCTCGGTGAGGATGGATTCCGGGTGGAACTGCACGCCCTCCACGGGGAAGGCGCGGTGCCGGAGGCCCATCACGATGCCGTCCGCGGTCCAGGCCGACATCTCCAGCTCGCCCGGCAGCGTCTCGCGCTCGACGACCAGCGAGTGGTAGCGCGTGGCCACGAAGTCCTGGTCGACACCCTCGAATACGGTGCGGCCGTCGTGCCGGATGCGGCTGGTCTTGCCGTGCATCAGGTAGGGGGCGCGCACGACCCTGCCGCCGAACGCCTCGCCGATCGACTGGTGGCCTAGGCAGACTCCGAGGATTGGCACCTCGGAGGCCATCGCCCGGATCAGCTCGACGGAGATGCCGGCCTCCCGCGGGGTGCAGGGACCGGGCGAGACGACGATCCGCTCGGGCCGAATCGCGCGGGCCTCGGCGACCGAGATCTCGTCGTTGCGCCGCACCGTCATCGAGGCGCCCAGCTCGCCGAGGTACTGCACCAGGTTGAAGGTGAACGAGTCGTAGTTATCGACGACGAGGATCATCCCTTCCTATTCTCACCCGCCCGGGCCCGGACGCTGTCGCTACCGAGGTCCCTTGCCCTCCGCCGTCTCCGGGCCGTCCTCGCCTCCCAGCGCTTCCCGGGCCGAGCGGTGGCTCGCGGCATGGATCCTGTCGACGGTCTCCATGGCCGCGGCCGCCTCGCCCTGCCGCCCGAGTCGCAGCAGCACGCGCGACAGCCTGTAGTGGGCCCGCGCGCTCCCGGGGTCGAGGTCCGTCGCCTTGCGCAGCGCGGCCGCCGCTTCCTCGAGGCGCCCGAGCCGCTCGTAGGCGGTTCCAAGGCCCGCGTGCGCGTCGGCGTAGCCCCCGTCGCAGCTCGCGGCGCGTCGGAAGCGCTCGCCGGCCGTGGACAGGTCGCCGGCGGCCAGGGCGATCTCGCCGAGGTAGAAGTGCGCCCGGGCGTAGCAGGGCTGCCCCTCGAGCTCCCTGCGCAGCCACGCGGCCGCCTGCTCGTGGTCGCGCCGCTTGTAATGCATGTAGCCGATCGCGAAGGCCGCTTCCGGCAAGCCGGGGCTCTTGCGCAGGGCGGCGCGGAATTCCGCCAGCGCCTGCTCGGTCAGGCCGTCGGCGTCGTAGGCCGTGCCCATGAGCTTGTGGTAGAACGCCGAGCCCGGATAGCGGCCCTGCAGGTCGAGGAACGCCCGCCGGGCCCCCTGCTCCCGGCCGGCCTTCCGGAGGCACTCCGTCAGCATGTAGAGCGCCTGCTCGCCTAGCCGCGGGTGCTCGCGAACGAACTCGAGGTCCTGCGCCGCCTCCTCGAACTCCTCCGTCCTGAAGCGGATGATGCCGCGCATGAAGCGCGCTCCGAGGGCGGAAGGGGGATGCGCGAGGGCGCGCCCCAGCGGCCCGCGGGCTTCGTCGAAGCGGCCCATGCGAAACAGCGCCAGCCCCACGTTGTATTCGAGCGCGGGGTCGTCCGGACGCGCTCTCAGCGCGCCTCGGAAGGCCTCGAGCGCCGGCTGCAGCTCGCCCCGCTCGAGGTGCGCCGAGCCTCGGCGCGTGAGATCCGCCGCGCCCGGATCCTGCGCCGGGGCGCCGGTCAGGAGCGCGAGGCAGGCCGGGATCGCCGCCACTGCCCGGCGGAAAATCGGATCCCGGCTGCCTCGCGCGGTCAAGCTACCAATGCAGCTTAAGCCCTAGCTGGAATACCCGCGCGTCCCGGGCCGCGTTGACGCTGCCGAACCCGCCGCCCCCGAAAGTGGTGCGGAAGCCTGTCCACTGCGTGTGGTTCAGCGCGTTGAAGGCCTCGAGGCGGAACTGCACGCGGGTGCTCTCGCTGACCGGCACGCTCTTGAACAGCGAGATGTCCCAGTTGTTGGTGCCCGCCCGCGTGACGGCGTTGCGGCCGAGATTGCCGAAAACGCCCGGCGCGGGGGCGGCGAAGGCGTCAGGGTTGAAGAAGCGGTCCCGGGTCTGGCCGCCGCTCAGGTTCGGATCGCTCGCGCCGTTCGGCCGGCAGCCCGCGCACTGGCCGATGCCGTGAGGATCGCCCGCGACGGTGATGTTGAGGGGCGTGCCGGTCTGGAAGGCGCTGATGCCCGAGAGGGTCCAGTCGCCGAGGACCGCCTTCAGCCCGCTGCTCCAGCCGGCCGGCGTCGGCAGGTCGTACACGTAGCTGAACAGCAGGATGTGGCGGCGGTCGAAGGAGGAGAGCCCCCGCTCGGCGCGCGGGTTGTAGGAGTCCTGGTGCTTGGTGCCGCCCACGTCCCCGCTCGTGTAGTCGATCGCCTTGGACCACGTGTACGAGGTCTGCAGGGTGAGGCCGTGCCATTCCTCGGTCCGCAGGCTGGCTTGCAGCGAGTGGTACGAGGAGTTCGTCGAGTTCTCGTACATTTGGATCTGGTCCCAGCCCCGGTAGGGCCGGACCTGGTTGACTATGCGGTTGCCCTCGCGCACGTACTGGGCGCCGATCGGGATGGGCTGGTTGATGTTGCGCACGGTCTGCAGGTACGACCCGGCCGTGCCGATGTAGGAGCCGGTGAGCACGACGCCGCCGGCGAGGCGCTGCTGGGCGCCCATGTTCCAGTTCTGCACCTGCGGAATCTTGTAGGCGCCGTCGTAGGTGCGCAGGCTGCCGGGGAAGCTGGCCGCGGAGCCGCCGCCCGGATTGCTCAGCTGGGCGGAGAAGATCGAGGCGGTGTAGGAGAACGGCGGGTTGGGGCCGATGTTGTAGATGTCGTTGCCCTGGATGCGTTCGTGGAAGATGCCGTAGCCGATGCGGAAGACCGTGTCGTCGCCGATGGGCCGGTAGGCGATGCCGATGCGCGGCGTGAACAGGGCCCAGTGGTTCTGCGTCAGCCCGCGCGGGATGCCGCCCTGGCCGGCGATGCCGATGCCGTTGAGCGGGGCCCCGGAGTCGGGCGCGATCTGCCCGTTGTCGAGCACCGTCGCCGCTTGGTCGAAGTCGAACAGGTGCGGGAAGAAGCCCGCGATCTGGTCCCGGTCCTCGTAGGAATGCGGCAGCATGTCGTAGCGCAGCGAAAGATTCAGCGTCAGCCGGGGCGTGACGCGCCATGCGTCGCTCAGCCACAGCCCGCCGGACCGCGTCAGGTAGAACGGCGCGGTCTGGACCTCCATCTCGTTGTAGCGGAAGGACCGTCCGAGCAGGAAGTTGCCGAACTCGTGGCCGACTCCGGCGCGGTTGAACGTGAACGCTCCCTGCGTGGGGCCGAACAGGTCCTGCTGTTTGTCGAACGGCATGTACTCGGCCCCGATGCGGATCGTATGGTTGCCGCGCGCCCACAGGACGTTGTTGCGGAACTGCCAAGTGTTCAGGACGTTGTCCCAGGGCCAAGATCCCGTGTTGACGTTCACGTTCAGCGCGCCGCTGAAGGACAGGTTCGGAATCCGGTTGGCCCGGTTGTCCGGGAACAGCTCGGGGATGTTCAGCGAGCTAGGGCGGGCGAAGTTCCCGGTGGGCTGCAGCGTGAGCGGCTGCCTGGAGAATCCGACCGAGGTCTCGTTGACCACGTTCGGCGACAGCTCCGAGGTCCACTGCAGGAGGAACTTCTTGGGCGGGTTGGTGAACTCCGTGCCGATCGTCGGATAGCTCTGGTTCGACCATTGCGTGGTCGGAAAGGTCTGCTTGTTGGTGTCCATGATGAACCGGAAGAAGACCCGGTTCCTGTTGTTGACGTTCTGGTCCACGCGCAGGATCTGCTGCTGCACGTCCAGCGGGGACCCGCCGGTGCCGATGAACGTGCCTTCGGACGTGTTCGGCAGCGGCAGCACGAAGCCGGGGTCGGCGAGGATCGCGGCGTTAGGGTCGATCCGGCTGGCGGGAATCCGGCTGTTGGGGAAGGGCTGGTCCGTCAGCGGGTCCGTGATTTCGCCCTCGGCGGCGAAGTCGCCCTCGCGGATCGCCGCGGAGGCGGCGTTGCGGTTGAACAGCCGGTCGATGCGGATCTTACGCCACTCGTGGTTCCAGAAGAAGAACGTCTTGGTCTTGTCGCGGTTGTAGCCGCCGAACGAGATCGGCCCGCCCACGTTGTAGCCGAAGTTGTTGTAGCGCAGCTTGGGCTTGTCGCGGCCGTTGAGGTTGGCGAAGAAGTTGTTGGCGTCGAAGGCGTCGTTGCGGATGAATTCGTAGAAGGTGCCGTGGAAATCCTGCCGGCCGGCCTTGATCGCGATGTTGATCTGGCCGCCGGCGCCGAAGCCGGCGTCGGAGTCCGCGTTCGCGGTCGATACCTTGAATTCCTGAATGGCGTCGATCGACGGCAGCACTTCCACGCACCCGCCGCAGCCGCGATCGTAGTTCTCCTGCCCGTCCACGCGCCACACGTTGTGGTTGCGCCGCATGCCGTTGAACGAAATGCTGGCCGCGCCGCCCGAGCCCACGCCGGTCGGCGTATTGAACCCGAAGTTGTTCGTTGAGGACGCGCCCGGAACCAAGGCGGCCAGCTGCATGAAGTTGCGGCCGTTCATGGCGATGTTCTCGACCTGCTTGCCGGACACCACCTCCTCGACCGTGGCGCTCTCGGTCTGCAGCTGCACCGCCGTCTCGGTTACCTCGATGGTCTCGGTGACCTCGCCCAGTTCGAGGGCTACGTCGATGCGCACGCGGTCGCGGACGTTGAGCACCACGCCCGGACGCCGGAACGACTTGAAGCCGGGCGTTGAGACTTCCACGGCGTAGGTGCCCAGATCGAGGGCCGCCGCCGTGTAGGTGCCTACCTCGTTGGTCGAGACCTCGGTGACCCCGCCCGTCTCGTCCTTGGTGACCGTGACGGTGGCGCCCGGGATGACGGCGCCTGACACGTCGGTCACGATGCCGGTGATGGTGGCGGTGTTCTGCGCCGTCGCTGCGGGCGCGAAGCACAGGGCTAGGATGGCCGCGAGGGCCCCCGCGAGCGCCGCGGTATGACGGCCCGAACGCCGCGGAAGTGGAACGCACATTGTAATCCTCCTATTACGAATCTAATCGCTGTCCTCGAGCGCGCTGGCTCGCGACGGGCCCGGCAACCCCATACCGGGTGCTTCCATTGTACAGTGTCGGGGTAGCCCGCGGGTTCCGGATTCCGCTCGCGGGGAGGGAGGCGCAGCTTGATGCATCGCAGAGCGTTCGTTACGTCGGCGGCGGGAGCCGCCTGCACCGGGGCGGAAGCCCCTCCCCGCACCGCGCGCCCTCCATTGAGGATGCACGTCGGCGCCCAGCGCAGCCCCACCAGCGTCGAGATGCTGCAGTTCCTGAAGCGCCACGGGGTGAACAACTGCTGCGGCTACCCGCCCGATCCGGGCGAGCGCGGCTACTGGCTGCCGGAGGATCTCGAGAGGACGCGCGAACTGTGCGCGTCCGAGGGCGTGTCACTCGACATGGTCGCGCTGCCGTTCCTCGCCTCCTCGCACATCGACCGGGAGCGCCGCGGGGCCATCATGCTGGGCCAGTCTCCCGAGCGCGACCGCGACATCGATCACATTCACCGGATGATTCGCGGCTGCGCCGAGGCCGGAATCCCAGCCTTCAAGTACAACATGAGCATTCTCGGGGTGCTGCGCACCGAGCGGACCCCGGGCCGCGGGGGTTCGACATACTCGACCTGGCGCCTCGACGAGGCGGTGCCGGACCCGCCCCTGACGCGCGCCGGGCGCGTGGACGCCGACGCCGCTTGGGAGCGGATCACGTACTTCCTCGACCGGGTGATTCCGGTCGCGAACGAGTTCGGGATCCGGGCCGCCTGCCATCCTCACGACCCGGGCGTGCCCCCGGAGGGCTACCAGGGCGTCGCGCGCGTCCTCGGCACGCCAGAGGGCCTGTACCGGTTCATGGGCATCCAGGAGAGCCCCTTCCACGGCTTCAACCTGTGCGTCGGCACGACCGCGGAAATGCTGCAGGATCCGGCCCGCGAGGTTCATGGCGTGATCCGGCGCATCGGCGGGGCGGGGAAGCTATTCAACATCCACTTCCGCAACATCCGCGGGAGGCGCGACAGCTTCCAAGAGGTCTATCCGGACGAGGGCGACCTGAACATGGTCGAGGTGGCCCGCACGCTGTGGGAGGTCGACTACCCCTACATGGTCATGCCCGACCACGTCCCGCTGCATGACGACGACCCCGGCGGGCGGCAGGGCTTCGCCTACGGGTTCGGCTATATCAAGGGCGTGCTGCAGGCGCTCCGCGAGACGGGCTGACGCCTCGGGCGCTCCGGCGGCCCGCGAACGGGCCGGGGCGGCGGCGCCGGGAGCCTGTGCTACGTTCGTTTTTTGAGCCCGCCGATGGCAGAGGTCCCCGCAATCGAGGTTGCCGCCTGTACCTTCAGCTACGGCAAGGCGCGCGCGCTGGACAGCGTCAGCTTCCGCGTCCCGCAGGGCGCGGTGTTCGGCCTGCTCGGGCCGAACGGGAGCGGCAAGACCACGCTCTTCCGCATCCTGTCGACCCTCCTGCTCCCGGACCGCGGCGCGGCGCGGGTTTTCGGCGTCGACGTCGCCTCGGATCCGGTGGGGGCCCGCCGCCAGGTGGGCATCGTGTTCCAGGCCCAGAGCCTCGACTGGCGCCTTACCGTCGAGGAGAACCTGAGGCACCAAGGGCGCATGCACGGGATGCGCGGCGCGCGGCTCGGGGCTAGGATCGCCGAGGTGCTCGAGCGGGTCGGGCTCGGCGACAGGCGCAAGGAGCGCGTCGACAGGCTGTCCGGGGGGCTGAGACGGCGGGCGGATCTCGCCAAGGGCCTGCTGCACGGGCCGCGCCTCCTGCTGCTAGACGAGCCGAGCGCCGGGATCGACCCCGGTGCTCGGCTCGCCTTCCGCCGCCATCTGGAGGATCTGCGGAGCTCGGAGGGCGTGACCGTCCTGCTCACGACCCACCTGCTCGAGGAAGCGGATTCGTGCGACCGCCTGGCGATCCTGGATCGCGGCAGGCTGATCCGGCAGGGCTCCCCGCGCGAGCTCAAGCAGGAGATCGGCGGCGAGGTCGTGACCCTCGCCTCCGGCGCGGCGGCCGAGGTCGCCGCCGTCCTCGCCAGCGAGTATTCCCTGGCGGGCGCCTTGGTCCGCGGGCGCGAGGTGCGCTTCGAGCATGCCCAGGGGTCGCTCTGGGCGGCCCGGCTGATGGAGCGCTTCGGCGGGCGGATCGAGTCGGTCAAGGTGTCGCGGCCCGGCCTGGAGGACGTGTTCCTCCGGCACGCGGGCCGCGGATTCGACAGGGAGGACGGCCGGTGGAACCAGACGCCCGCGCCCACGTCCTAGCGCTGGCCGCGCATCCGGACGACATCGAGCAGACCTGCGGCGGCACGCTCCTGCGCATGGCGGAGCGGGGCTACCGCACTGCGATCCTGGATCTGACCAAGGGCGAGATGGGCAGCCGGGGCACTCCCGAGCTGCGGCTGCGCGAGGCCGCCGCCGCGGCCGAGGTCCTGCGGGTTGCGGCTCGCGGCAACGCGGGCCTGCCCGACGCCCGGCTCGAGAACACGCTCGAGGCCCGCTTGAAAGTCGTCTCGTGGATTCGGCGCTTCCGTCCCCAGGTAGTGGTCCTGCCCTACTGGCAGGCGCGGCATCCCGATCACGCCCGCTGCTCGGAGATCGGGTACGATGCCTGCTTCCTCGCCGGCCTGCGGAAGCTGGAAGCCGACGCGCCGCCCCACCGGCCGCGCAAGATCCTCTACGCATCGATCTACGCCGATGTCCGCCCGAGCTTCATCGTCGACATTTCGGCGCAGTTCGAGCGCCGCCTGGAGGCGCTGCTCTGCTACCGGTCACAGTACGCCGACCAGGCGCAGGCGGCGGGCCTGTTCCCGGGCGAGAAAGAGGTCGCGGCCCGGATCCGGGCCGCGGCCCGCACCTACGGCGCCCTGATCGACGCGGAGTACGGCGAGCCCTACGTGGTCAAGGAAGCGATGCGCGTCGACGACGTCGTGCGCCTCGCCGTGCGGAGCCTGTGACGTCGGCTCCCGCCTAGATGGCGTCGGCGTAGTAGCCGTCGCGGGCTTGCACCTTCAGTCCCCGTCGCGCCGTCTTAAGCGTGATCCTGCGAAATCCCGGCTGCTCCAAGCCGCGCTTGGGGCTGTACCCGAGGCTGTACTGGCTGCGCATCTCGTCCTCGATCTGCCGGAAGATGTCCGGCAGCCGCTGCGTGCGCGAGACGCGGAAGAAGGTGCCGCCGGTCTCTTGCGACATGCGCCTCAGCGACCCCGAGCCGAAACCCATCTGCAGGTATCCTCCGGCGAATCTCCGGTCGAGGTACTCGACGGTGTAGATCACGATGTCGGCTCGCTGAGCTGCCTCGATCGCGGCCTTCAGCCGCACCTTGCTGCCGAAATCGAATCCGTCCGAGATCACGACGACCGCCTTGCGGCCAACTTGGTCGCGGAACATCTCGTCGGCGGCGAGGAAGACCGCGTCGTGCAGGGCCGTGCTGGTCTGCTTCTGGCGGCCGGTCGGGTTGGGATGCAGCCCGCGGGTCGCCCCTTCCACCTCGAGGTCGTCCAGCGCCCGCTGGAGGAGCTCCTGCGAGCTGGTGTAGTCCTGCAGTAGCTCGACGTTTCGGTCGAAGCTCATCAGGAACGCGAGATCCTGCCGGGGGCGCAGGACCGAGCGGAAGAACAGGGATCCGGCGCTGCGTTCCTCCGGGATCAGCGCCTCTTGGCTGCCGCTCGTATCGATGAGAACCCCGATCGTGAGCGGCAGGTCGGTCTGGTGCGCGAAGTAGCGCACCTCCTGGCGGACGCCGTCCTCGGCCAGGACGAAATCGTCCCTCCCAAGGTCCGCGACAAGGTGTCCGTTGCGGTCCTTGACGGTCGCTAGGAGGTTGACGACCCTGACGTCGAGAGAGAATGTCGCGTCCGCCCCGCCCGGGCCGATCTCGGCGTCCTGGGCGCTGACGGCGGCCAGCGCGGCCAGCGACGCGAGCGCCGTCAGAAAGGCTCTCATCCTGTTTCGATAGACGAGTCGGGAGGGCATGCGGTTTCCCGCCGCCGGCTTGGCGGGGGATGCCCCGGGGCGCGGCGAGCCGGCCGCTAGAGGCTGATAGCGTCCCAAGGCTTCCGGGCCTTGCGGCCGAGCAGCCGTGACGCCCCCGCGTCGTTGACGAAGTCTTCCCGCTCGCCGTCCCAGACCAGCTTGCGCCCGGCCCGGTAGGCGATGTTGCCGAGATGGGCGACCAAGGAGGAGCGATGCCCGGTCACCGCGTCCGACAGGGGGCTCTCGCCGTCGCGCACGCAGCGCACGAAGTGCTGGGCGTGCAGGGCCGACGGCTCCGAGCCGGAACGGTGCGTTCTGGCCAGCCCGCTCGGCTCGAAGGCCTCGCGGCTGCTCAGGGAGCCCCCGTAGGGGCTGGTCTCCGGGATCACCTCGTAGCCGAGGCGGTCGGCGATCAGCGTTCCGTTGCTGCCGTAGAACGCCATTCCGTTCGGCCGGTTCTCCGCGCCGCGGGCGCCGTGCAGCGGCATGCCGGGCGTGAGCCGGCCCATGCTCCCGAACGAGTTGATATTGCAGGTCTCGTAGCTCAGAACGAAGCCGGGGTACTCGAACGTCACCTGGAGCAAGTCGGGCTGGTCTCCCATGCCGCTCACGGCGAAGCGGCCGCCCGCCGCCGTCACGGTCCGCGGCTGGTCCTGGCCCATGATCTGGTGGACTGTGTCGAAGCGGTGCGTCCCGAAATCCGTGATCCAGCCGCCCGCGTAGTCGTAGAAGAAGCGGTAGGTCCGCAGGAAGCGCATCGGGTTGAACGGCGCCCACGGGGCGGGCCCGAGGTAGAAGTCCCAGTCCAAGCCCGGCGGCGGCTCGGAATCGGGCGTCCTGCCGGGCCCGGACGGCGTGAGATTGGCGTAGTTCCACACGCGCACGAAATGCACGTCCTTGAGCTCGCCTTCCCGGACGAGCCGCGCCGCTTCGCGCAGGTGGGGCGCGGACCGGTGCTGCGTGCCGGTGAGGAATACCGCCTTCGACTTGGCCGCGGCCCGGACCATCGCCCGGCCCTCCAGCACGTTGTGCCCGAGCGGCTTCTCGACGTACACGTGCTTGCCGGCCTCGACGGCGGCCACGGCGGGCAGGGCATGCCAGTGGTCGGGCGTGGCCACGTGGACGGCGTCGATCTCCTTGTCGTCGACGACGCGGCGGAAGTCCCGGCCGACCCAGCCGCCGCGGCCCAGCGCCTCGCGCGCCTCGAGGGCCTGCCTGTCGTAGACGTCGCAGAACGAGCCGTACTCGACTCCGTCGGCGGCGGCCACGCGCTGGGCCACGCTCCGGCCGCGCCCGCCGCAGCCGACGAGTGCGACCCGCAGCCGCGAGTTGGCTCCGGCCACCCGCGAGGCCGAGGCGGCCGTCAGGGACGCTCCGCCGGCGGCCTGCAGGAAGGCGCGCCGACCCGGCGGGCCCTCGGAGCGGTCTTTGGGTGCAGCCGGTGCCTTGGGCTGCCGATCGGTCGCTTGCATCGCCACTTCAGGACCGAGTCTCGGCCCGTTCCTCCTCGACCTGGGCCGCGCCCCGGCCGAAGGTCTCCCTGAACGCTCGCGGCGCCGCCTGCGTGGCGGTTCGCGCCACGTTCATGACCCACGGCGCGATCTTCGACTCCGCGACGAGGCTCGATGTTCCCGCGAACGGCTGGAACGCGACCATGCCGAGCAGCAGGCCCGCCGCCACGAGCAGGCCGCGGACCAAGCCGAACGCCGCCCCCAGCGCCATGTCGACCCACGCCATGCCGGTCAGCCTCCACGCCCCTGCCAGCAGGTAGGCCAGCAGCGAGCCGGCGAGCAGGCAGGCCAGGAACAGCAGCGCGAACGCTACGCAGGCCGCCGCCCGCTCGCTCTCGATCCAAGGCCGCAGCTCCAGCGCCAGCGCGTCGTGGCCCCACATCGCCGTGATCAAGCCCCCGATCAGGGCGACGATCCGGACGACTTCCTTGGTGATTCCGTTGCGCGCCGCTAGGAACACCGACACCGCCAGGATCGCGCCCAGAACTATGTCAAGCACCCTGTTTCACCGGCGGGAGGAAGGCGCGGCGGGCTCCGAACCGCTAGCTGCGAGTATACCCGAGAGGGGTGCCGTTGCCAGTGCCGGGCGCGGTCCGGGCGAAGCTTCGCGCCCCCCGGCAGGTAATCACGAGGGCGGGGGGCAGGTTCATCAGCACCAAAGTCGACTCGACCGAGTGGAAGTAGCGCTCCATGAACGAGCCGGCGTTGAAGAATTCCAAGCGACCGCCGTGCCAGCGCATCCGGTGGGCGTACTGGAACTGCGTGACGGTGCCGCTCTCGCCCAGCAGCGGCAGCAGCGGCCTGAAGATGGCGTCCGTCCCGTCCGAGTCCATGAACCCGATTCCGAGCGAGGACACGATACCGTTGACCGCGACGATGCCGCGGCGGCGCAGTTCCAAGGCGGCGGTCTCCGCGCCCGCGCGCACGACTTGCAGGCGCGGGTCGCTGATGGTCTCGCTGAGGTATCCGGCGAAGCTCGCGCTGATCTCGAACGCCAGCAGGGTGCCGTCCGCGGGCAGCAGCCGTAGCAGCTCGCGGGTCATCACGCCGGTGCCCGGCCCGAATTCGACAACCAGTCGCGGCGCGGCTCCGCGCCACGGGTCGACCATCGCGCGGGCGAGCTGCTTCGAGCTGGGAGCCACCGCCGCCGTGCGCTTGTAGTCCGAGATGGCGTTGCGCGCGAAGGTAGGTAGGCTCATGCTTTCCGGCCTGCCGACCCGCGACCGAACCGGCTTTGAACCTACTATGGTAATCCCGCCAATGCCGGAGGCCGCGGCCCGTAGGTTGGGGATTCAGGAGCGCGCGGCATGAAAAGAATCTGGGTGCCGCAACCGGTAGTCATTCTCATGGATGCATGGGCTTTCTATCCGGGCAACCCGTACGCCTGCTACGTTCCGCCGCGATGGATCTGCTGCCCTGCGTTCGCCTATCTTGCAGTCCAAGCCTACCGTCGCGGCTTGACGGACTGGGTGTGGATCCTCGGATTGTTACGGCCCTCCACAATCCTATCCCTCCGGTGCCGTTGAGTCAAGAAATCTGGTCCGTTGTCAACCTCTTTGAAATCGGTATCGCTGCATGCACGGTTTATTCCGTGAAGTTCCAGAGCGGCGGCCGCGACGATCGGCCCGCCGGACCGGCCCGGACGCGCTGAGGGGCCAGCGCTTCCGCCCGCGACCGGGACGGACGCCTTCGCAGGCTCCGCGCCTGCCCTACTCAAGCGCCGCGTCCGATCGTCTCGTTCCGAATGCGCTCCGCGGCTCCGGCACGAAGCGCGTGCGTCGCGCTGCGCTCGCTGCGTGCTCCGGAAACGGCGAGTCTCTTCCGGCCTTCCGGGCCCTCGCCATGCGACACTGAACTCGCAGTGCGCGGAGAGCGACGGCGACTTCTCGCGGCCCTGGCGCTGGCCTGCTGGCCTGTCCAGGCGGCTTCCCTAGCGCTCCACGGCAAGGTCGAGCCTCCCCTCGAGCGGGGTGTCGCCGCGGTATCGGCCGTCGAGAGCCCGTTCTATCTCGAAGTCCCGGTGCGCCACAGCGCCTTCCAGTTCCGGTCGCTCGAACCGGGCGCCTACACCCTGACCGTGATGGATCCCCGCTGGGGCGTCACGCGCAAGACGGTGCAGGTCACGCCCTCGTTCGCCGACTCCAAGGGGCGCGTGCGCGTCGAAGTGAACTTGGACCGCTCCGATTCGTCTCGTTCGAGGCGAGTGGAAGGCCGGAGCACGGTCTCGGTCGCCGCGCTCAAGGTCTCCCCGAAGGCGCGCTCCGCCGTGCGGAGGGCCCGCGCTAGGCTCGGCCGGGGAGACGAGGCGGGCGCGATCGAACTCCTGCTCAGGGCCGTCGAGATATCGCCCTCCTTCGCGGAGGTCTGGAACGAGCTCGGCACGATCGCCTACAAGGCCAGGAGTCTGGACGTGGCCGAGGAGCGCTTCCGCAAGGCTCTCGAGTACGAGCCTCTGGCCTACGCGCCCATGGTGAATCTAGGCGGGACGCTGCTCTCGCAGGGTCGCTACGACGAGGCCCTCAGCTTCAACCTGATGGCTCGCAGCATGCAGCCGGGGGACGCCCTGGCGAACTCCCAGCTCGGCATGAACTTCTTCTACAAGGGGCAGTTCGGCAAGGCGAAGGAATACCTGCTGCGAGCGAAGGAAGCCGACGCGTCCCACTTCAGCAATCCGCAGCTGTTCCTCGCGGAGATCCATGCCCGGGAAGGGGACCTCGAGCTGGCCCGCGCGGAACTGGAGGACTTTCTGCGCCGGCACCCCGACGACCGGGCTGCCGCGATCGCCAGGGACGCCATGCTCCAGCTGGACGCCCGTTCCGCGACGCGGTAGGCTCGGGCCGGTTCGCCCGCGTCACTCGGCGCCGCGGGCCGTTCTCCAAGTCTCCACGTCGGCGATGTTCCGTTCCAGCGTCTCCCTTTCCGGCCCGTTCTGCCCGCGCAGGTAAACCGTCATGTCGGATCCGTACTCCGCGGCGGTTTCGAACGCCTGCCCTCGGTCGCCGGACTCCGCGATCCAGTCGTCCAGCGTATTCCGCATGGCGACCAGCGTCTCGGCGTGCTCGGCGTCTCCCGCGAGGTTGCGCATCTCCCAGGGATCGGCGTCGAGATCGTACAGCTCCTCCTCCGGGCGCGCGGCGAAGAACATCGCCTCGGCCTCGGCGGCCAGGCTGCCGTCCTCGCGCATCTGCCGAAGGGTCCGGATGACGGCCTTGCCGTCCTTGTAGCGATTGGGCTGGAGGTGCGGCCGCTCCGGCACGAAATTGCGAATGTACTTGTAGCGCTCCGTGCGCACGCTGCGGATGCGGTCCACGGTCTCGTCGCAGCGATCGCGGGCCGACACGACGAATTCGCGCGGCCGCGCGTCCGGGCCGAACAGGGGGCGCCCCTCCATCCATCCCGGGACCTCCAAGCCGGCCAGCGCCAGCGTCGAGGCCGTGACGTCGATATGGGCGACGAGATCCTCGCGCACCATGCCGGGCTCGACCCGGCCGGGAGCCCGCACGACCAGCGGCACCTTGATGCCCTCCTCGCTCAGGAACTGCTTCCCGCGGGCGTGGCTGACACCGTGGTCGCTCAGGAAGAACACGGCGGTGTTGTCGGCGACCCCCTCGCGCTCGAGGCGGTCCAGGATTCGGCCGACCTCCCAGTCCACGTGCTCCACCGATTCGAGATACTGGGCCCAGTCCTTGCGCAGCTCTGGATGGTCGGGGTAGTAGGGCGGTAGCTTGAGCTTGTCCGGCCGGATGCCCTCGGAGCGGACCCCTTCCAGTGGCTGCAGGGTCCGCTGGTTGCGGCGCTTGCCGCCCCGCAGTTGGATCTGCGCGAAGAACGGCTGGCCTTCAGCGCGCCCCGCCCAGTCCGCCCCGTCGTACAGGTCCGGGTCGTAGACGAAGTTGTAGTCGGTCTTGCCCCGACCGAGCTCCCCGTTGTCGTTGAGCCTGCCGTTGCTCACGTAGTAGCCTGCCCGCCGCAGGATGGCGGGTGTCGGCTCGACATCGCCGGGCAGGCGGATCTTGCGCTCGCCGCGCCCGCTGCGGTGGTTGTGCGCCCCGACCGAGGTCTGGTACATCCCGGTGATCAGGGCCGAGCGAGACGGCGAGCAGACGGGCGCCGTGACGAAGGCCCGCACGAACGACGCTCCTTCCGCCGCCATGCGGTCGATATTCGGCGTCCTGGCCAGGCTGGCGCGGAACGGCCCGAAGTGATCGGACTGGTCCTCGGAGAGAATCCACACGACGTTGGGACGATCCCGCTCCGCAGCGCAGGCCGGAAAAGCCGCCGCGAAAGCGAGGAGGCAGGCGAGTCGTGTCATGAGGCTCCGATCTGTAGAAATCATAGCGAACGGCCCGGACGCGGGGCTGGGCCCGCGGGAGGTCGGCATGATCCCGGCGATCACGCCCCGCCCGGCGAGCTGCCCGGCTTCCGGGCCCGCTGTCACTTGCCCTTGACGCGGTGGTGGCCCGGCATCGAGGCGATCACCACCTGCTTGCCGGCGGCGTCCCAGAAGTAGTAGATGCGCAGCAGCCGCTTCGCTGTCGTGGCATCGCCCTTCTTCAGATGCCACTTGATCGCTACCGGCTTGCCCATCCAGTCGACGCTGAAGGTGTCCTCGCCGACCCGCGCGTTCTGGAGGCCGTCGTCGATGGCGCCCCGCAGGTCGCCGCTCTCCCCCAGGTCGCCGGGCCCGCCCTCGATGCGACGGTCGCGGTAGAACCAGCCGAGCCAGACCAGCCCCTTCGCGGCCAGAGGGACATCTTCGTACTGCGCCTTCTTGATTTCGCGCTTGGCTCGTTCCATGAGCACGACCTTGCCGGCGAGCGTTCGCATGCACCACGGCGTGAAGCTGCTCCAGGTCGTGGGCGTCCGCTCCGCAAGGCCGATGTCCTTCTCCAGCTCCGCAATCAGTTCGTCGGACTCCTTGAGCCCGGCCTCTGCCTCCTTGGCTCGCTCTTCGGCGTTGTCCGCCCGTTGCTCCTCCGCCGCATGCAGGTCCGAGACTTGCTGGCTGAAATCCTCCGCATCCTTGAGCTTGACCCGGAGCGTCGTGATTTCGCCCCGCGCGGATTGCAATTCGCTGGCGGGAGCGAGGTCCCGGCCGCCGACGAACCTCGCCAGAGCGAGCCGGAACCGGCTCCAGGCGCCGCCCGGCCCCGCCTCCACGGCCGCGTGCGCCGCGACGGGCGCGGGCTCGACCGAGCGCGGCGCCTGCCGGGCGGCCGGCGTCTCCGCCGCGTGCGGCTCGGACGCGCTGTCCGCCACTGGGGATTCCTGCGCCGCGACCGGCACGGGCGCAGCGGCCGGCTGGGCTGGTACGGGTGCCGGGGGGGCCTCGGGCGGCGGCGCGACCGGCTCGCCGGCAGGGAGGGCCGGGGCGGCGGCCGCGGGCGTCGAGGGCGGCGGCGCGACGCGAGCGGCGGACTGGGCCAAGGCGGCGGCGGCTTCCTTGCGGATGGACGAGAACGTTCGCATCTTCTGGCCCGATCCGAACCGCCGGATGCTGGCCTCGCCGGCGATCTCCAGCAGTTCCGCCTCCACCGCGGCTCGGTCCCGCGGCGTCTCGAGCCTCTTCGCGAGATACAGCGGGTGGTCGGCCAGGGCGGCGGACTCGCTGAAGCCCGGATGGTACACGCGGACCGCGCCTAGAAAGACCGAGCGCTCCTTGCCGAAGCGGTCCGTGAGGTTCCATGTGAATCGGTGCGGCAGGATCACGACGCGCGCGAGTCCGGCCGTGGCGTGGGCGAGGCGCTCGGCGTCCAGCAGCGGCGTGAAGACCTTGACCGACCCCTCGGGCACGCTCAGCACTAGGATTGGCCAGTTCCGGGTGGAGTCCTCTAGCACGTCGATTAGGGTGAGCCAGTCCGCGTCCGAATTGACGGTCCACGGCGAGATCTCGAACGGGTCCCAACCGTCGTGGAGAGGGATCTTGGAGTGGATCGCGTGAATGAATTCCGGCGTCTCCGGAAGCACTTGCTCGGCTCCAATGGGGCGATAGGCCGTCAGTCGGGTGGAGAGAACCGTCTTATTGGTGTCACGCCGCTCTACGGCCGCTTCCGTGATCAGTCGACTTCGATTCTCCTGCGCTTCCAACCGGATCGCCCAGACGTTGCTGGCCGCTCTGGATAGACTTGTTGCTTGGCAGGTGGCCGCTTCGGCACGGCATTCGAAGCTTTCCAGTTTTCGAGCCTCCGAGGGCAGATCGTGAGCGAGCCGCTCTTCCGCCCAGTCGAGGATCTCGCCCGCTGCGATCTCGGCCCCGTTCTCCTTGAACGGCGGGCCGAGCGTGGCGACAATCCGAAGCAGTTCTGTTGGCGTAGCCATTGTTCCCCCTGTTTTCCTCGACGGCGTTGCCGACCGTCAGGCGCTGTAAGACTTCTCGCGGATGCCCGGCAGTTCCGAGGAGGACGCCGACGACCGCACTGTGTTCGGGAGCGGCTTGGAGCCTGTCGCGTAGGGTCGTCACTTCCTCGCCGCGGTGGTCTCGGATGCGCCGTGCCTGCCGCGCGGAAAGTCCCCGAGCTGGCCGCCGAAAGCGCGCGGCGGACCGCCGTCTCCCCGCTCTATTCTGCCGTCTCCCCGCTCTATTCTATTGTGGGGCGTGCCCGCGGAAACCTCCTCGAATGCGCCGACTTGCTGCGGCGGGGTCGCCGCGCGGCGGCAACGGGACCGTCGCATGAATCGCCCGTGTCCCCGGTCAGGCGACGCTCGTGGAGCCGGACCCCGGTCGCGCGTCGAGCCCGAGCGTGCCTGTCGCAGGGCGCAGCTCGCGCCCTAAGGGTCCGGGCTAGAGGCGTCCGGGACCCGCGCCGCCGGCCCGGTCCCCTGCCTCGATGGCCTCCAGTAGGCTCTCCAGTGCCCGGCTGAAGTCCTGGGGGCGCGTGACTGTGTGCGAGGTGAGCCCGAGCGGGCGCAGGGCCGCCTCGATCGCGCCCGGCCAGGGGTAGCTCCGGGGGCTGGGGTGAAACGCGATCTGGAACAGCGGGGCGGGAGGGGCGTGGAATTCGATCATTGCCTCGGGAACGTGCGCTTCGCGGTCGATCTTCGGCCCTAGGAAAATCACGGCGTCGCGTCGCGGCCTGCCCGGATCGAGAGCCGCGTTGAGCAGGGTCGCGAGGAAGGTCCGGTCGCCCTCTTCGTCCGCGAGGGCGTCCACGCCCACCACCCCCGTCGGCGCGGCCTCGATGGCCGCGCCGATGGCGGCGAAATCGAGCCGGGTCTGCTGCGCCGCCTCGTAGACGATGCGCCGGTCGTAGGCATGGAACGCGGTCACGCTGAACAGCCCCGCGGCGGGCTCCCGGTGCAGCGAGCGGAGCATGCCCATGATGCTGTCGAGCTCGTAGGCGTTAAGCTTGAACCGCGTCCGGTCCAGCGGGGCTAGGTTCACGAGCAGCGCGATGCGCAAGCCGCCCTCCACGCCGGAGCGGCGCGGCACGGGCGGCTCCTCCGCGAAGGTGTCCTCGCGGTAGGGCGCGATCAGGTTCGGCGTGGCGGCCGCGGCCAGGCGGCCCGTGTGGCCGGGTGTCGGCGCGCGCGCGCGCCAGTGGGCCGAGCACACCCTGCCCTGCAGGTTGCGCATGAGCCAGTCGATTTCGTAGCGGCCCGGGCCGAGCACGTAGCGACCCGGGAAGACCGCCGTGCCGCCGCCCTCGGCGACGTTCGCCCCTAGGTCGAATTCCTGCCGGAAGTAGAGCGGTTCCAGCCGCTCGTCGTCGAGCGCCCGGACGCGGAACAGCACCCGCAGGCGCTCGCCGCCCGGCGCGACCGCGTCGGCCGGCACGTGGACCAAGTAGCCCGCGGTGTACTTCAGGTCGTAGCCCAGGCGCGGGCTCTGCGGCTCGACGCGGCAGCCGAGGTCGGACCGGTCTTCGTCGCCGGCCAAGACCGCCCGGTCGCTCGCGTGGAATCGCAGGCGGCTCCCCGGCCCGACGTCGAAGAGCCGCTGGGTGGGCGCGGGCCAGGCCGCGAGCAGGGCGGCGAAGGCCAGCAGGCAGGTGCCCCGCACGGAGCCCTCAGCGGAGTGCGGGGGCGTGCGAGCAGGCCCGTCGGATCGCGGCCACGGACGCCTTGCAGTCCGACCGGTCGAGATCCTGGTGGGTCACCATGCGGATGCGGCCCGGGGCCAGCCCCAGCGCCAGCACGCCGTCGGCGCGCAGCCGTCCGAGGAACTGCGCGTTGGAGAGCCCCGTGCCGGTGATGTCGAAGAACACGATGTTGGTCTCCACGGTTGCGGGCTCGATGGCGATGCCGGGGACCGTCGCCAGCGACTCCGCGAGAAACTTCGCGTCGGCATGCGCCGCGGGGATGTTGGCGGGACTGCGCTCGAGGGCTACCAGGCCGGCCGCGGCGAGCACGCCGGCTTGGCGCATCCCTCCCCCGAGCGCCTTGCGCACGAGCCGCGCCTCGCCGATGAAGCTCCGGCTGCCCGTCAGGAGGGACCCCACCGGGGCGCCGAGCCCTTTGGAGAGACAGAAGCTCAGCGAGTCCGCGCAGGCCGCGACCCGCCGCACGGGGACGTCCAGCGCCGCCGCCGCGTGAAACACCCGCGCGCCGTCCATATGCACCGGCAGCCCCGCCGCCCGGGCGTGCGAGGCGATTTCGTCGAGCGACTCGAGCGGATACACGCGGCCGCCGGCGTAGTTGTGCGTGTTCTCGATCTCGATCAGGCCCGTCCCGCGGAAGTGGTCCGACGCGGCGCGCACCCTCGGGCGGATGCGGCCCCAGGTGAGCAGCCCGTCCTCCGTCGCTACGGCCCGCGCCACGCAGCCGGAGAAGCGGGCCAGCATGCCCATCTCGTAGAGCACCACGTGGCTATGCTCCTCGCAGACGATCTCGTCGCCGGGCGAGGTATGCACGGCGATGGCGATCTGGTTGCCCATCGTCCCGGACGGGACGAACAGCGCCGCCTCCTTCCCGGCGACCTCCGCGGCCCGCTCCTCGAGCGCGTTGACGGTGGGATCCTCGCCGAAGACATCGTCGCCGACCTCGGCCGCGGCCATCGCGCGGCGCATCGCCGCGGTCGGCTTGGTGACCGTGTCGCTGCGCAGGTCGACCGGGTTCATGCCGCTTCGCGAGTCGCGATTCCGGTCCCTACAGCCGGAAGTTCCATTCTCGCACTGCCTCTGGCTGCACCCACTTGCGGATGCCCGGGATCTGGCATTCCCGCCAGTAGGCGGGCCAGTTGATCGACTCCGGATCCCACGGCAGCGCCTCCCGCTCATCCGCCGCCAGTCCGGCGCGCAACGCGCGGATGTTGATCGACTCGAACACGTAGCGGTTGTCCAGAATGAACGGCGTGTACTGGCGGAACGTCTCCTCGTGGAATCCGAGCTGCAGCTCGAAAACCCTGAGCCGGGCGGCCGCCTCTCGGCGCCCTAGCCGGTCCAGCAGGCCCCGGGCCCGCGCGCTGCGACGGCGGAGCGCGTTGCGGCGGCGCTCGGCACTTGAAGCGTCGTGAAACCTCAGGCGCGGGAACGGGTCCAGCCAGAAGGGCAAGGAGGTGGGCCGTTTGCCGTTGGTCCTCGCCTCGGCGCAGAGCAGGCGGATCAGGTCCCCCAGAGGATACGGGTTCAGATCGGCGCTGCCGAGCTGGTAGACCTGCCGCGAGCGCCCCGCGAGTAGCTGCCCCGCCACCGCGAGCGTCGCCGCCGCGACGAAGTCCACGGGAACGATTTCCAGGGACAGATCCCGGCGCGCGGGCCAGTCGAGGAGGCCGCCGAGCGCCATCAGCGCCAGCGGGGCGGCCGTGCGGCCGCCCTCGATCCAGCCGGGAAACGGATACCGCAGGGCGCTCTCCACGATCGCCGGCCGCACGATCGCGTACGGCACCGTGTCCTGCGCGGCAAGGGTCTGCTCGCCCAGGCTCTTGGTGTAGGTATAGGTGTTGACCCAGCCCCACCGGGCCGCCCGGATCCGCCCGAGTTCCGCGAGCGTCCGGGTCCGTTCGGCGGTGTCGGGCCCGCGGGCCAGTTCGGCCGCCGCGGCGCGGCACTCGGCCAGCTCGGCGCCCGCGTCGAAACGGCGGTCTTCGCGCCCGCCCCGGCGGGGGTAGAAGCCGGCCACCGGCTCGGTCTCCTCGACGAGGCCGTCGGCCTTGCCGGCTACGTAGCAGGTCGACACGTGCGCCAGCTTGGCGCCCAAGGCGGCGCACAGTTCCAGGATTCGCTCGACCGAGTCGACGTTCGCTCGAAGCGCCCGGTCTACCGGCGGGAAGAAGTCGACGAGACCCGCGCAATTGATCACGATGCCGACCCGGCCGCCAAGCTCCGCCACGCGCTCGGGCTCGAGTCCGGCCATCGGCCGGGCGGCGTCGCCCGGGAGCACGCTCACGCGGCTCTCCACGACCGACCGCCCGTCCCTCTCGACGAGCGGGCGCAGGGCGGGGGAGTCCAGCACCTCCCGCGCGAAGCGCTCTTCGGCGGGCAGGCCGGGGCGGGGTCGCACCAAGGCGTGGACGGGCGCCGCTTGCGGGAACCTGTCCAGCAGCATGGCGAGAATCACCTTGCCGAGGAACCCGTTCGCGCCGGTCAGCAGGATCTCGTTGTCGCGGAACATGCGGGTGACGGCCGGAAGGGCGAGGGAATCCTCAATTATCTCGGAAGGCCCGCGAGCGGAGCGCGGGGAGGCAGACCGCCGCCGCGACCTGCCCTTGACGCGCGAGGTCAATCCGAGATCGGAGATTCGCGCGCGAGATTCCCAGGCGAGGCGTGGTGGTTCCGGTCCGGGCCGAACTCGCGGCCCGCCTCACGTGCGGCGGCGCGTCGCGCGACCGCGGGAGGTCTCCTCAACCAGATCGTCGACCGGCACCGCGTACAGGGCCGGCATGCCCTCGCGGTCGGTGACGAAATAGAGCCGGGAGCTGTCCGGCGACAAGGCCGGGCACGGGACGGCCGCGAACGGATCCAGCCGGTCGCTGCCCGCGACCGGATAGGTCCTGAAGCTGCTGAGGTGCTCGCACAGCGTGATCTCCCGCCGCATCCTCGGGAACAGGACGTAGAGGTTGGGGCCGGAGGGCCGTCGGCTCGCGCCCACGACCGCCGAGCCGTCCGCGTTCTCGTCGAACCAGCCGAAAGCCGAGCAGGAAGCCTCGTCGGCCTCCTCGCCGCCCGCGGGCTGGATGCTGCGGAGGCTGGCCTTCCAGCCGGCGCCGTCCGGGAAATGCACGTACCGCAGGCGCGAGCCGTCCGCCTGCCAGCGCGCCCCCTCCAGGCGCTCCCTTCCGCGGGTCGGGCGCACGCTGGCCTTGCCGGAGCCGTCCAGGGCCACGACTTGGAGCCGCCTTCGCACGCGCTGCCAGGGGCCCTCGCGTGCGTAGAGCACCTGAGAATGCCACGGGCGGAAGCGGGGCGACGACAGCCAGCGCCGGTCCTCCGTGGCGGCCCAGCTGCGGCCTCCGGGCGACGCCTGCCGGCGGATTTCCACGATCGTCACGCGGCAGCGGGGCTCGGCGTCGAACTGCTGCGCGGGTTCGGGCCGCCAGTCCTCCTCGCGCATCTCGACCAGCGCGGCGTAGCGCTCGCCGGTCGAGATGTCCATTTCCCCGGTCAGCAGCCAGGCCTCCGGGCAGCTGTAGAGCGTGCGCCGGCCGCCGCCGCCGATGTCGGCTTGGAGCAGCTCGCGGCCCTGCAGGAAGTAGAAGCCGCGGTCGTTCGAGCGCAGGTGCGCCGCGTACGGGTGAACCGCCTCGCCTTCCGTGAGCTGCGTCAGGCGGCCCCGCTTGAGGTCGAGGCGGTGAAAATGGCGCGCGCCGCCGTGCTCGGCGGCAAGCAGCAGGAACGAGCTGTCCCGCGAGAGAATCCGGTGGTGCTGCCCCGGCAGGTGATGGAGGACGGAGAGGTCGGTCAGGCGATGGACCTCGCGCTCGGTGAGCGCGTCGCTGAACTCCTCCCGCGGCGCCTCGATCCTTGTCCCGCGCCTAGCCCCGGCGAGCCGTGCCGCCGAAGCCGTCGCGGCTAGGAACCAACGACGGCCGCCGCGCCGCATCAGAGGTCATGGTACCAGCACGGTCCGCGCGCCGGGCGAGCGGTCACGGCCGCGGCGGATCCCATGCGACGGCGTCCACGATCGCGATCACGGCCGCGTCGATCGGGGACTTGGCCCGCTTCACGGCGGTCATGGCCGCCCATCCGTCCATCGTCAGCAGCACCGTGTCGCCGACGCCGGCGTCGAGCACGTCCACCGCCACGAACGGCGCTCCGTGCTCCTCGCCCTGCGGGTTCACCTGCCGCACCAGCAGCAGCTTGATCGCCTCGTGGGAGGGATGCTTGCGGGTCGCGACCACGTCGCCGACCACCTTGCTGAGGATCACGCCGGCTCCCCGCGGACCGCGTCGACGATGCCCGTCACGCTCGCGTCGGTCGGCACGGCCGGATCGAACGCTAGGGAGGCCTCGCGCCGGCCCGACCAGTAGACGGTCTCGCCCGCGCCCGCGCCTACCGCGTCCAGCGCCACCAGCGGGTTCCCGAAGTGGGCCCCGTCCGCGCCCAGCGGCTGGATCAGCAGCAGCTTCAGCCCTTCGAACTGCGGATCCTTGACGGTCGCGCACACGCTCCCGATGACGCGTGCCAGGCGCATCAGCGGTTCCCGGGCAGCAGGCTCACGCTGTCCACGATGCCCACGACGGCCGTGTCGACGGGCGTGTCCTTCATGCCCGAGGCCATGCGCGCCGAGCTGCCGGAGACGCAGATCACCGTCTCGCGAGCGCCCGCCCCGACGGTATCGAGGCCGACCACGTAGTTCTCGCGCGGCTTGCCGTCGGGAGCGATGTGCTGCAGGACCAGCAGCTTCTTGCCCTCCAGCCTCGGATCCTTGCGCGTGGCGACGACGTTGCCTACGACTCGGGCGAGGATCATGGGGCGCGCATCCTTCGCCGGGAACCTTCGGACGGACGGCCCTACTCGGGCGCGGCGATCGAGAAGATCTGGTCCAGGTTGCCGTGCGGCCGGGGAATGACGTGGACGGAGATGAGCTCTCCGACGCGCCGGGCCGCGGCGGCTCCGGCGTCGGTGGCCGCCTTCACGGCCGCCACGTCGCCGCGCATGAGCACGGTGACGTAGCCCGAGCCGATCTTCTCCCAGCCGACGAGCGTGACGTTGGCCGCCTTGACGGCGGCGTCGGCGGACTCGACTAGCGAGACGAATCCGCGAGTTTCGATCAATCCGAGGGCTTCGCCCATGAGCTAATCATCCTTCCCTAACCCGGATCGCCTCTTCCAGCAACTGGATCAACTCGTCCCGGGTGACGTAGAACCCACCATTGTCGCCCATCGCGCCGCCCCGTGCCGGGGCGACGCCCTCTTCCGCGGAGACCGGGCAACCGGGCTCCTGCGCCGACTTCGACGCGACGCCGTAGCGGCCGCGCGACTCGAACAGCTTGTCCACCTCGACGCGCGGCAGCGCCCGCGCGCCGCCCAGCATCTCGGCGACGAAGTTGATGCGGGCGAAGTGCTCGACCGTCTCCATCCGAAAGTACGCCTGCATGGCGTCCTGGCCGTAGCTGACGGCCCCGTGGTTCCCCAGCAGCAGCGCGTCGTACTTGGGAATCAGCGGCAGCATCGGCTCGGTCAGGGCGTCGGTGCCGGGCAGGCCGTAGTCGGCCAAGGGCACGCAGCCCAGTCCGATCACCACCTCGGGCAGCAGAGCCGTGTCGAGCGCGCGACCCGCCGCGGCGAAGCCCGTCGCCACGGGCGGATGGGCATGCACGACCGAGTCGACGTCCTCGCGCAGCTCGTAGATCTTGAGATGCATCTTGATCTCCGACGTGCGCTCGAGGCGCCCGGCGATCTTGTCGCCGGCGTAGTCCACGATGATGATGTCGTCGACCTGCATCATGCCCTTCGACACGCCCGTGGGCGTGCACATGACGCGCTCGTCGTCCAAGCGGATCGAGATGTTCCCGTCGTTGGCTGCCACCCAGCCCTTGTCGAATACCAGCTTGCCGACGCGGACGATGTCGGCGGCGTGCTCGCGCTCGGTCTTGACCATGCGGTACTCACAGCGTAGCGATTCGGGAGGCGTTCCGGCAAGCGACCGGACGCGGCCGCCCCGCTCAGGCGACGAGCCCCTCGATCACGCGGCCATGCACGTCGGTGAGTCGGCGGTCGATGCCGTTGTGGTAAAACGTCAGCCGCTCGTGGTCCAGACCCAGCAGGTGCAGGGCGGTCGCGTGCAGGTCGTAGATCGACACCGGGCTCTCGGCCGGGTTGCAGCCCACTTCGTCGGACGCGCCGTAGGACAGGCCGGGCGCGAGCCCGCCCCCCGCCATCCAGCACGTGAAGCAGCTCGGATGGTGGTCCCGCCCGGCGCCCTGCGAGACCGGCGTGCGGCCGAACTCCGTGACGCCCATCACCAAGGTGTCCTCCAGCAGGCCGCGTCCGGCGAGGTCGGCCAGCAGGCCCGCCACGGGCCGGTCGTACTCCCGCGCCATCTTCTCGTGGTTGGAGACCAGGCCGGAATGGGCGTCCCAGCTCTTGCCCGACCCGCCTTGATAGACCTGCACGAACCGCACGCCGCGCTCGACGAGCCGCCGCGCCAGCAGGCAGTTCCGCGCCAGGCCGGCCGTCTCCTCCCCGGCTAGGCCGTAGAGCTCGCGCGTCGCTGCCGACTCGCGGTCCAGGTCGGCGATTTCCGGCACGGTCAGCTGCATCCGGGCGGCCACCTCGTAGCTGCGCACGCGCGCTTCCAGGCTCGAGTCGCCGGGACGGCTGCGGGCGTACTCGCTGCTCATCCCGCGCAGCCATGCCGCGGCCGCGGCCCGGACTTCCGGCGCGACCCCTTCCGGGGTGGCTAGGTCGGGCACGGGATCCCCGTCCGCGTGGGTCCGGAACGCGGTCCCCTGCGCGGTCGCGGGCAGGAAGCCGTGCGTCCACTGGGCCGAGCCGCCCCAGGGATGGCTGTTCGCGTCGGGCAGCACCACGAAAGCCGGCAGGTCCGCGTTCTCCGAGCCCAGCGCGTAGGTCACCCAGGCTCCCATCGCCGGGAAGCCCGTGAGTACGAAGCCGGTGTTCATCTGCGCGACCGCCGGCATGTGGTTGGCGCTCTTGGAGACCACGCTCCGGATGACCGTCAGCCGGTCGGCCTGGCCGGCAATGGCGGGCAGCAGCGCGCTGACCCACTGGCCGCTGGCGCCGTGCTGGCGGAAGGGCCACGGCGACCCGCGCAGGTTGCCGCCCTGCCCGAAGAAGGTGGGCATGGAATAGGGCGTGCCGTTGCGCTCGCGCAGCGCGGGCTTAAAGTCCAACGTGTCTACGTGGCTCATCCCGCCGAGGGCGAAGATCTGGATCACGCGCTTGGCGCGTGGCGGCAGGTGCCGGCCCGCGCCAAGCGCCGGGGCCGGCGCCGCGCTGCCGAGGGCCTCGCGGGGGAGCAGGGCAGCCAGCGCGCCCCATCCGAAGCCGCCCGCGGCGTCAAGGAGCAGCCGTCGCCGGCCGAGCCTAGCGGACATACAGGAACTCGCTTGTGTTGAGTAGCCCCCAGCAGAGGGCTTCGAGGCCCGCCCGTTCCGCCAGGCGCAGGCTGCTCTCCATCTCCCCTCGGCGGGGCGGGCGGCCGAGCGCTAGCGCGAACGCCCGCCGGATCCGGCGGGCCGGGTCGGGAGCCTCTCGCTGCAGGCGGGCGGCGAACCCCCGCGCCCGCTGCTGGACGAACGCGCTGTTCATCGGGCTCAGCGCCTGCAGGGCGGTCGTCGTCGATCGCCGCCGCGGGGTCCTGGTGGACGGGATCGGGCAGTCGAGCGCCTCGAGCAGCGGGTCTCGGCCGGTGATCACGTTCATGCGGTAGATCGTCCGGCGGCGGTGCGCGGGCGTGTCCGCGCCGGTCAGCACGTAGTTCCTCAGGCTGCCGCGCTGCTCGCCGAACTCGAACGGCCGGAAGCTCGGGCCGTGCAGGGCCCCGTTGAGTTCCCCGCTCGCCGCCAGCATCGCGTCGCGCGCGGCCTCCCCGTCGAGCCGCCGGGAGGGGAAGCGCCACAGGAGGCGGTTGCCCGCGTCGACGGCGGCCGCTCGCGGGGCGAATCGCGAGGACTGACGGTACGCCCGCGACGTCACGACCAGCCTGTGCAGAGCCTTCAGGCTCCAGTCGCGACTGACCAGCTCGCCTGCGAGCCAGTCCAGCAGCTCCGGATGGCTCGGCCGGCCGCCGTTGTAGCCGAGGTCGCTCGGATTGGACACGAATCCGTGCCCGAAATGGCCTTGCCAGATTCGGTTCGCGATCCACTCCGCCATCGAGCGTCGCCGCGCCCCCTCGGAGGCGCCCTCGTCCTCGACGCAGGCGAGGCCGCCCGGCTGCACTCGCTTGCCCGGCCGGTCCGCCGCCCCTCGCAGCAGGACATGGGTCGGCCCCTCGTCGCGGACAAGCGCCGCGTGCGTCAGCGCGGGCTCCGGCAGGGCGGCCAGCTCCTCGCGGAGGCCGGCCAGTTCCCGCTCCAGCGTCTCGATCCGGTCGCGTCGGCCGGCCTGCGCGAGCCCGGCCAGTTGGTCGCGGGTGAAGTCCCGGATCCCGTTGCGGTAGGACGCGTCGACTTCCGCGGGGGAGAGGGCCCGGTCGTACAGCCGCGCTTCCGCGATGTCGAATTGCTTCCCGGCCGCGAAGCGCACCACGGCGTCGCCGGCCGGGTATGTCTGCAGACGGCCCGCGGCAACGCCCGGGTCCGGCTTGTACGGCTCGCCGTACGGCTTGCCGTTGCGGAACAGCGCGATGGTGCCGTCCGCGGCGTACGCGAAGGCCAGGTGGACCCGGTCCCCGGCGGCGAGCCGTTCCGGTGCCGCCGCGGCGCGGGCCGAGCGGAAGCGCCCGACCGAGTAGTTCTCCCACCGCGAGCGCTCGCCCGCCACGAAGCGAATTCCGTCGACCGCCGCGCCCCGGTAGCCGCTGAGACCCCGGATTTCCATCACGGTTGCCGAGGCGTCCGGCTCCGACCGCGCGCCGAGCCAGGCCTCGAGGGTTCTCTCGCGGATGTTGCCGGCCAGCTTCGGGCTGACGCCGAAACCGGTCTTGCCGATCGCCTCGTCGCCTTCGCCCCGGCCGGAAGCTTCCAGCTGCTGGCCGGGCTCGCTGCGCCGGAGGCGGAAGGAGCCCCCGCCGACCTCCGCAGCGCCCACGAACCGCAGGTGCAGCGGAGCCAGATCCGCGCGGCCGTCGGCGTCGAACGTCCAACGCGCGAAGGGACGCGGTGCCTCGTCCGGAAGATCCGAGGGGCGGGCGCTGCGGTAGAGACCGCCCAGCTCCGCGGCGAGGTGCGCGATCCGCCCCTCGAGCCGGTTCACGCGGTCCGCCCGGGCGCGCTCCCGAGCGGGGGAGAGCGCGGGCCTGCCGTGAGGGAAGAGCACGTCGAGACCCGCCGAGGGTACGGGGCGCGTGGGCGGCCAGACCGCCTGGAACGCGGCTTTCATGCGGTAGTACTCTTCCTGCGTGATCGGGTCGAACTTGTGGTCGTGGCAGCGCGCGCAGTTGACCGTCAGGCCGAGGAAGGTCTGGGTCACCGTGCCGAGCATGTCCTCGAGAAGGTCCTCGCGGCTCGTCATGCGCTCCACGGGAATCGCCGAGGTCAGCCCCACGGCGTCCACCGGCCCGAGCGTCAGCATGGTGGTCGCGACGATCCCGTCGGAGGCGACCGGCTCGATCGCGTCGCCCGCGATCTGCTCGCGGGCGAACTGCAGGTAGGGCCTGTCTTCGTTGGAGCTGCGGATCACGTAGTCGCGGTAGGGCCAGGCGTGGTCGCGCGGCAGGTCCCTCTCGAAACCCTCGCTCTCGGCGAACCGCACCAGGTCGAGCCAGTGCCGCGCCCACCGCTCTCCGAAGTGGGGCGATGCCAGCAGGCGGTCCACCAGCCTCTCGTAGGCGCCGGGCGATTGGTCCGCGACGAAGGCCTCGACTTCCCCGGGATCCGGGGGCAGGCCGGTCAGGGAGAACGACAGCCTGCGAATCAGATCGCGGCGGCCGGCCTCGGGAGCCGGTTGCAGGCCGGCATCCTCCAAGGCCGCGTACACCCAGCGGTCCAGCGGCGACTCCAGCCATTCCGGCGGTGCCGAGCGGGGCGCCGGCGGATGGTTCGGTGCCGAGCGGCTGCAGCGACCACCAGTCCGGCCCGGCCCGGCGGGAGGGGATCGCGCCCGGCCACTCGGCTCCGCCCGCGATCCAGGCTCGCAGCACTTCCTTCTCGGCGGCGGGCAGCGGGGATTGCGGGGGCATCTCTCCCGCCATCACCCGCTCCAGCAGCAGGCTTGCCGGGGGATCCGACGGCGCGAGGGCGGGCCCTCTGGAGCCCCCCTGCAGGGCGGACGACCTAGCCGACAGGTCCAGGCCGCCCATGCTGGCTGCCGGCCCGTGGCAATGCACGCAGCGCCGTTCCAGAACCGCCGGCCCGTGCGAGCTATCGGCGGCGGCCGCGCCGGTGCAGACACCGACGACGAGAGCCGCTACCGCGAGAGCGTGGAGCACCTCGGCGATTCCATGGAGGTGCTATGGCACCGTGCCCGGCTCGACCTTGCGCGACGGACATCGCCGGTCGCGCCTCGCTGTCGCAGAGGATAGCGCGGACCGGGCTCGATGGCAATGACCGCGTCCCCGGCAGGCCGGATGCCCAGAGCGGCCGTTGGAGATGATCGAATCGAATCCCGACGGGAATCGTCGGCTGGCCGGGCGCGGGCCGCGCGGCGCCGGCTCGGGACCGCTATTCCTTGGTTCGCCCGGCCGGCCTCTGCCTCGGCAGGCCGGACGCGCGGGGAATGCCGTCGGCCGGGTTGCCGGCACCAGACCGCTGTCCGTCCCGCGAGCGGGAGCCGGATCGGTCATGGACCGCCGGGCGCGCTCCGAGGGAATCGCTGGTAGCTTCCACGGCGGAACCGGCACCGTGGCAGGCATCCCGTGCGCCCGAGTCTGCGACCCGGCCCGTCTTCCAAGCCGCTCCCGTCCTCTTCCTCAGGCCTCGCCCGTCCGGATGCCCTCCGCAAGGCGATCGGTGGCGCGCCAGCTGAGAGCGAGGATCGTCAGGGTCGGGTTCTTCTCCGTCGCGGTGGGAAACGCCGAGCCGTCGACCACCAGAACGTTGCTGACCTCGTGCATCCGGTTGTACCCGTCCAGCATCGACTTGCGTGGGTCGCTGCCCATGCGGCAGGTCCCGTGCTCGTGGATCGCGCTTCCGAAAGCATCGATCTCGCCCCGCCGGTACGGGAGCGCTTCGGCTCGCATCGCGTGGAGTATCTCCTCGATCTTGTCGTACATCGCTTCGACCATCGCGCGCTCGTTCTCGCCGATGTCGTAGTCGATGCGGGCCACCGGCACGCCGTATCGGTCCGATCTGTCGGGATGCACCGTGATGCGGTTGGTCGCCCGCGGCAGCACCTCGCCGAAAGGGTGCAGCTCGATGCGGGCCGGGTAGCGTTCCTTCACGGCTCGCTTGAACTCCCGGCCGAAGCCCGGCAGGCGCTTGGCGTACGAGGCGTTGGCCTGGCAGCCGATGTCCCACAGCTCGATGCCGAACCCGCGCAGGTAGCCGCGTGCGCCGTCCGGGGTGTCGTGCCGCGGGAAGTACACGTGCCCGCCGCTGATGCCGTCATCGTTCCGCGACGGGGCTCCGTACAGCTGCGGCGCGAAGCCATGCACGTTCACGCGCACCTGCTCGCAGAGATACTTCCCCAATGCGTCCGAGGCGTTGCCGAGGCCGTCGGGGAAGCGGCGCGACACGGAGTTGAGCAGGATGCGAGTCGAGTCCACGCAGCCCGCCCCCAGTACGACCCGCTTCGCGGGAATGACCGTCTCCGCGCCGGTCAGCCGGTCGAAGTACTGGACGCCGCTGGCGCGAGCCTCCTCGTCGACGAAGATCCGGGCCGCGACGGCGTTCTCGACGAGGCGCAGGTTGCCCGTGGCCAGCGCGGGCGGGATCAGGTGGTCCGCCGTATTGAAGAAGCTGGCCGTGTCGCAGCCCTCGCCGCAGGCGCCGCAGTAGTGGCACTTGGGCGCGCCGCCCGAGTTCTGCGTGCGCACGGCCAGGCGCGTCGCGACGCCGGGCCGGCCGGCTGCCTGCGCGGCGGCCCGGATCAGCCCTTCCCCGCAGCGCGCGGGCGGGGCGGGCTGGTAGTGCGCGGACCCGGGCAGCCACGGCAGGTCCTCGTCGCCGCCGCACACTCCGACCAGCCGCTCCACGCGGTCGTAGTAGGGCGCCAGGTCGCCGTAGCGCACCGGCCAGGGGATCTCCCATCCGTCGCGCTCCGGCTCGGTCAGGTTCAGGTCCGAGTAGCGTAGCGACAGCCGGCCCCAGACGTTGGTCTTGCCGCCGACGCCCCACACCCGCGTCAGCGAGAACGGGCGTTCCGGGACGGTGTCGTACGGCTGGTCCCCCGGGTCCAGGAAGAACGCCGGCGAGGACTCGCCGCGACGCAGCCGCTCCCGCCGCTGCCAAGGCTTCACGTGGGTCCAGAAATCGGCCCGGGAGAACCGCGAGCCGGCTTCGAGCAGCACGACCTGCAGGCCCTTGCGGGCGAGGTTCCAGGCCGCCATGCCTCCGGACGCTCCGCTGCCTATGACGACGACGTCCGACTCGCGCTGCCGCTGCACGCTCATCTCCACGGGGCGTCCGCCGCGCCCAGCGCCAGGATATTGGCGAAGATTCGCACTGCGCCGGGCACGGCGTACGGCAGCTGCCGGTACCAGGCGTACGCGCAGTAGACGTATAGGCCCTTGCCGTGCCGCGCCGCGACCCAGCCCCCGCGCTGCGGAGCCTGTCCCGTGTCGTGCGTCTCGAGCAGGGCGGCGTAGCGGTCGTCCCACTCGACGAGGAACTTCGAGCCGCGCTGCTCGACCCAGCCGAGAAAGTCCTCGGGGCCGATGCGGTTGGGCCAGTTGAAGACCGGATCGTCCGGCGCCAGGATCCGCACTGGCGAGTCCTCCTCGCTGACCTCCTCCGGCCGCCGGGTCATCCTGTACGGATAGGGGCCGTAGTTGCTGTCGAACTCGGGGGTGTTGTACTGGACCACCAGCACGCCGCCGCCCGCGACGTAGTCGAGCAGGCGGGCGTTGTGGGCCTTGAGGTCCTCGCGCACGGCGTACGCCCGGATGCCGAGCAGGATCGCGTCGAACCGCGAGAGGTCGCCCGAGGCCAGGTCCGCTTCGTCGAGAAGAGTCACCTCGGCTCCCAGCTGGCCGATGCTGCCGGGCACGTCGTCGCCCGTTCCCTCGACGTATCCGATTCGCAGGCCGGGCGCGGTCTTCACCGCGATTACGCGCGCCAGGTGCCGGGCCGGGCGCGCCAGGTAGGCGGTTTCGAGGTCGCCGTAGCGGATCCGGCGGAATCCGGCGGACGACCGGCCGCCCTCGTAGGCCGCCTCGGCTTCGATGGCGTAGGTGCCGGGCGGGGCGTTCCGGGCGGGCCGCACAGAGAACTCGATCATGGCGGCCTCGCCCTCCTTGGCGAAATCGAACGGTGCCTCGGCCGGCTCGGCGGCCCAGCCGTTGGGAAGCTTCAGCCGCACCGCCCCGCGCACCGGCTCGCGGCTGTACCCCCGCAAGCTCACGGAGAGGCGGTACGCGTCGATGCCCCGCGGGATCGCGCCGGCGTCCGTCGGGAATTCCACCGAGACGGCCGGCCCGACGGCTAGGTCCCTGCGGCGCTGCACGCGCCGCTCGTCGATGAAGCTGGCCTGCGCCGCTGCGCGCGCTCGCACGACCGTGTCGCCGAAGCGGAACGAGGCGGCCGCCTGCAGAGGGGCGGGCGGCAGGTCCCGGCCCCAGAGGCTCGGGCCGACGTACTCGTAGGAAGCGTCACGCACTGATGCCCGGGTCCAATGCACGGCCGTGTGCCGGGCGTCTGCCGGCACGCTCACGCGGAAGCGGTTCCGTCCGGCGGGCCGGACCCCCCATCCGTCCGGCGCCGCGACGTGAATCTCCAGCTCGTCGGGCGGCCGGGCTGCGGCGCGGAACTGCACCGACGCCTCGAGCGCGCTGCCCGGCACGGCCACGCTGACGGTCTCGTATGGCCGGAACGACGAGAACCGCCCGCGGTCCTCGGGCTCTGGCTCGACGAGGAAGTCGAATTGGAGTCCGATGGACTGCCGGATAGCGGCCTCGAACCGCTCCTCGAGGCGCGAGAGGCCGAGGGTGTCGCCGGCCCGGCGCTCGGCGCGCACCGCCTCGAGTCCGCGCAGCAGGTCGGGCAGGCAAGCCGCGGGATCGTCGGACGAAAAGGCCCGGGTGGCCGCCGAGACCGCCTCGGCGACGCCGGCCGGGAGGGACAGCCCGATGCGCTCGAAGATCGACTCCTCGCGCTCGGCCGCGCCGACCCGGGATTCGGCCAGCAGATACCGCCGGACGGACGGGCCCGGCCCCGCGATGGCCGAGCCGGCCCCTTGGGAGCGCTGGTGGCGCAGCCCCTCCCGCGCCATCTGGGCGTACGTCATGCCGAGCAGCGGGTCGTAGACCCCGGCATCGATCTCGAGAGTCCAGGTCTGGCCCTCCCGGCGGTTGCCGAGGTACAGCTTGGAGGGCGCCCACGCCGCTCCGGCCTCGGGGTATCGCGACCCGTCCGAGGCGGCCCGGTAGGCCTCGGCCGCCAGCAGGCCCGCGGCTTGGTGGTGACCGTGCCCGTCGGGCGGGCCGCCGTGCCACTTGGACAGCACGACGTGCGGCCGCTCCTCGCGGATGATGCGGACCAGATCGGCCGTCACGCGGTTGCGGTCCCACTTCGCCAAGGTCTCGTCCAGCGACTTGGAGTACCCGAAGTCGGCGAGCGCCGTGAACCGGAGCCGCGTCCCGTAGTACTGCGCGGCCTTGCGGTATTCCAGCGTCCGGAGCACGCCCAGCGCGTCGAAGAAGTCCCCGGTGACGAGGTTCGCGCCGGACTCGCCTCGCGTGACCGACGCGATCGTCACGTCCGCGCCCAGTCCGCGGCTCAGGTAGGTCAGGACCGGGCCGTCCTCGTCGTCCGGATGCGCGACCACGTGCAGCACTCGATAGGGGCTGGCGAGGCTGCGCAGGGTCTGCCGGAGCCCGGAAGCTCCGCGATCCTGGGCGAGCGGCTCGAGGCCCGCCAAGGGAACGATTGCGAGCATGGCCAGCGCAAGGAGTCGCACGGCGGAAATGCTAGCAGGAGCCCGGGCGATCAAACCGCGCGCCGGAGCGGAATGGTCTGGGCCGCGCGCGCGGTCGACCGCCCGGCTTGGCGTGCCTCCCCGGAGTGCGCCGCCTCCGCGTCGGTGGTATCGTGTTGGATGACGTGACCCGACTGCTCGCTTTGGCGCTGGCGGCTGTCGCGGGGATTGCCCCGGCGGCGGCCCAAGACTCCGGCTTCGAACCGCCGCGACTCGCGAACGGAAAGCCCGACCTCAACGGGATCTGGCAAGCCGTCGGCTCGGCCCACTACGACGTGGAGCGCCATGTCGCCCGCCCGGCGATGATGCTCCGCGACGGACCTCACGGGCCCCTGCCGGCGGTGCCGGTGCTGCGCTTGGGGGCCGTGGGCGCGGTGCCTGGCGGGATGGGCGTCGTCGAGGGCGGGAAGATCCCGTACCAGCCTGAAGCCGCGGCGAAGCGGGAAGAGAACCGGAAGCACTGGATCGAGCGGGACCCGGAGGTCCATTGCTACCTGCCCGGCGTGCCGCGCGCTACCTACATGCCCTTCCCGTTCCAGATCTTCCACAACGACAGCTCGGTGTTCATCGCGTACGAGTACGCCGGGGCGGTGCGCGAGATCTACATGAACGATGTAGGGCCGGCCGAGACCGACGCGTGGATGGGCCAGTCGGCGGGGCGCTGGGAAGGGGACACTCTCGTGGTCGAGGTCACCGGCTTCACCGACCAGACGTGGTTCGACCGTTCCGGCACGCACCACAGCAACCAGCTGCGCGTGGTCGAGCGGTACACGCTGACATCGCCGAACCACATCCGTTACGATGCCGAGATCGAGGATCCCGAGGTCTTCACGCGCCCGTGGAAGATTTCCCTGCCGCTGTACCGGCGGATGGAAGCGGACGCACGCATCATGGACTTCAAGTGCGTCGAGTTCGTTGAGGAACTGATGTACGGCGAGTACCGGCGCAGGCCGCTGGAGAGGTAGAACGGGGGAGCGCCATGCGCAGGGACAATCGTCATGCGCTCGCTGCCCCCGCGCTTGCGGAGGCACCGTTCTGTCTTCCGCGCTCGGAGGGCGCGTCGGCCCGTCCCTCGCGCGCCGCCGCCGAACTGCATGTTGCGGAGAGCCTGTCATGCTGGACCGAATCCTGATTTCCTGCGCCATCGCGGCGCTCGCCATCGCGCCGTCGCTCGGCGCGGACATACCGAGAACGGCCTCGGGGCATCCCGACCTGTCGGGCACCTACGACATCGCGACGCTGACGCCGCTGCAGCGGCCCGCGAGGTACGGAGACAAGCTGACCCTGACCGACGAGGAGGCCGCCGAGATCGCCCGCAGGGAAGCCGAGTCCATGGCGAAGAGGAACGCGGCTTCGGACCCCGAAAGGGGAGCGCCGCCAAAGGGCGGCGACGGCTCGACCGGCGCGGCCGGCAATGTCGGCGGATACAACTCGTTCTGGATCGACCGCGGATCCGGGGCGTTCAGGATCGACGGGAAATGGCGCACCTCGATCATCACGGACCCGGCGAACGGTCGGCAGCCCGAAATGACGCCCGAGGCCAAGCAGCGGGTGGTCGCGCGGAGGAAGATGAGCCGTGCGAACAAGGGGGAGGCGTGGTGGATCAAGGAAGGTCTCGATCCGGGGCCCTACGACGACCCCGAACTGCGGCCACTCGCGGAACGGTGCCTATTGGGATTCGGATCGACGGGCGGGCCTCCGATGCTGCCGGTCCTATACAACAACCTCAAGCGCATCGTCCAGACGGATGACCACATCATGATCCTCGTCGAGATGGTGCATGACGCGCGCATTATCCGCATGAATGCCGAGCACGCCCCGGAGGACGTCCGTAGCTGGCTGGGCGATTCGGTCGGGCGCTGGGAGGGCGACACCCTAGTGGTCGACACCACTAATTTCTCCGACCGGCCCGCGCTGGGCGCTGCCTCGAGGAACCTGCACGTGGTCGAGCGCTTCAGCCGGATTGACGCGGACACGCTGCGCTACAGCTTCACAGTGAACGACCCGACCGTCTGGACCGAGCCCTGGAGCGGGGAGTACGTGTGGCCGGCGACCGGTAGCAGGGTCTACGAGTACGCCTGCCACGAGGCCAATTACTCGTTCGGCGGCATCCTGCGCGGTGCGAGGATCTTGGAGGCCGACATGCTCGGGGAGTCGGATGACGACTAGTCCGCTGCAATCGAAAGGCGAGGAGCACGGAACCATGGCCAGACAAGCTCGTTCGAAGTGGATCGTGGCGGGGGCGGCCCTGCTGGCGGCGGTCGCGGCGCCGATGTACGCGCATCACGCCTTCGGTGCGGAATTCGACCCGAACCGGCCGCTCAAGCTCACGGGCCCGGTGGTGCGCGTGGAGTGGGTGAATCCGCACACGTGGATTCACTTGGAGGTCACTACCGACGAAGGCAAGAAGGAAGTCTGGATGGTGGAGGGCGGCACGCCCAACAGTCTCTTGCGCAGGGGGCTCAAGCGCGACACCATCAAGATCGGGCAGGTGGTGATCGTGGACGGCTACCAGGCCAAGGATCGGTCGAACCGGGCCAACGGACGGGACGTGACCTTCGAGGACGGGAGCAAGTTCTTCCTCGGCTCGTCGGGTACCGGCGCGCCGTACGACAAGGAGCGTCGGGGGCAGTAGGCCCGGTGGCGGGCCAATCGCGACGGCCGCGAGGCATTCGTCTTCGCTCGCCGCTGGGCAGTCAGGGGATCGTCTTCCGGGACTTGATCCACTCTAGGAACGTGTCCCGCAGGACCTGTCCGACGGGCCGGAACCGGACCGCTCGGTCCCTCCATTGACCAGCCACGTAATCGTTGGTGACGAACCGGTAGGTCCGGCCGGGATCCAGGGACCGGCCGCCGGCGTACTCCCTCGGTAGGAGGCGTCCCGGAATGCTGGCCTCGACTAGCTCGTTGTCGAACGGCAGGATGTTCCAGACATGCCTGGCCTTGACCGTGCCGCGGGATAGCGAGTCGCGGACGCCGCCTCGGTTCATGTAAGCGATTTCCGCGCCCGTTCGATCGATGATCGCGCGCTCGACCAGCGCCTTCACCTCGCCTCGGTCGAGATCGCGGCTGCAGTGCCCGATGTCGATGTCTACTTGTTGCGAGACCTTGGTCTCCCATTCGTCCACGAGCCGCTTCGTGGCCGGGTCCGCCGGGTATCTGCTCGCCCACACGGGGATGCGCTGCCATGCGTGGCGCACCACCCGGCCTCGCTCGCTGTCGAACCAGACGTCCAGTCGTCCAATCTCGCGGCCGTACGGACGCAGCTTCACGCCGATCCGCCCGTCGACCAGCAATTCCTCGTCGCGTCCGCCGTGGTCGTGGCCGCTGACTAGAATGTCAACGTCCTCGAGTTCGCGCAGCACGAGCTCGTCCTCGTCGTCGAAGAGATGGCCCAGGACCACCACCACGTCGGCGCGTCGGTGCATCTCGCTCACTACGGGCGATAGCGAAGGCACAAGTGCTTCGGTGCGCCACGGGCCGGCCTGGTCGGGCTTGATCAGGGATCTAAGCCTCTGGGTCAGCGCTCCGATGACGGCGATGTCAAGCTTGCCTGCGGTCAGGACCTTCGCTGGCGGCACCAGCGTCTCGCCGCGGGCATTGCGGACGTTGGCGCACAGGATCGGCGCGTCGGAAACCCGCTGGAAGTCCAGGATGCGATGCCAGCCGTAGTCGAATTCGTGATTGCCAAGGCAGAGCGCGTCGATGCCGAGGCGGTTGGCGACTTCGAAGACCGGCGTGCCTTTGAAGATCGTCGATACCGGCGAGCCTTGCACCATGTCGCCGGCATGAAGGACGATCACTTTCCCGCCGGACTCGCGCTCGCGCTGGATCGCGGCAGCGACGTGGGCGAAGCCTCCCATGCCTCGCTCGTCAGGCAGCAGGCGGGCGTGCAGGTCGTTGAGATGCACGATCGAGAACTGCTCGACTTCCGCGCGAACGAATGTCGCGAGTGCCAGGAGCAGGAGCGCGGCGGTCCGGAGTGATCGGGCGATCGGCGGCATCGCCCTTCAGTTTCCCACTCCGGCCGGCGCTGGGCTGGGTCAAGGGCCTCTATTGAGGGGACGCGGCGACTGCAGACTCGGAAGTTCAGAGAAGAATCGTGACCTGCGATGACGCCATTGCTTGCGAGAGCGGGGCTGCACCTAGATCCACAGAGGAGGGGCGTCGCCAGTTGGCCGAGAGCGGAGATCTGATTGTTTCGTAGCGAATAGGTGATCAAGCCGGGGAACCCGCCGGTGCGTCTGGGAGCGCGAGCAGGACGGCATCGGCTGATGTCGCTCCTGACCGGTGGGCTCGTGCGACGCATTCGTGTACCTGATTACCCACAAGACTCAGCCAAGGTTAGAAGGCGGTAAGGCATGGGCGGGGTGCGCACGGAGGCGTGGAGCAGGCGGGGGACCAGCGCCTCCAGATCGTAGCGGCGGTTGAGGCGGTTGAAGCGGTAGCAGAACTCGGCGAGGTAGCGCGGCAGGTGCTTGCCGTCGAGCGCATGGCAGGTTCCCGCCAGGGACTGCTTGACGTTCGCCAGCATCGTGCTGACCCGGACGTTGACCCGGACGAAGCGGGAATCCGCGCAGCTCCGCTGCCCGCCTCCGGTGACGGTCGGCACGTGCTCGCAGCCGGCGTCGGCCACGCCCCGGAAGCAGGCCGGGCCGTCGGAATGCACCTCCGTGCCGGGCTGCAAGTGCCGCCCGGCCCACGCTGCCAGCGTCTTCTGGCGGAAGCCCGCCACGCCGCTCATGCGCATCCTGTCCGGCTTGCCGGCGGCGGTGACCTGCACGGCGGCGACGAACGGCGTCTTGCCCGCCGCGCCGCGCCCGCGCTTGCCGCCGGTCCGCTCCCCGCCCCAGTAGGCGTCGGCCGAGATGACGGACGCTCATCCGGTGATAGGTTCCGTACAGGCCGCGCTTGAACAGGGACCCAAACGATTCGATGCCGTTCGTATGCGCTGCCCCGCGCACGTACTCGCCGCCGGAGTGCCTGACGGCTTCGTGCGACAACTCCGCCATGCCGGCGCAGGCCGCCGCCTCGTCGGAGTAGAGCTGCGCGCCCGGCGCGACCCGGCCGCGCACGAAGCCCTGCAGGTCGCCCTCGGCGGTGCCCGGCAGCGGCCGCGCGGCCACTGCGTTCGTGGCGCGGTCGCGCGCGCCCGCCACCGGGGTCTTGCCGACGGGCCCGCACCCGGCGCGGGCCTTCTTGCTCTCGTGCTGGTTGCGCTCCTTGCCGCCGACGCAGGTCTCGTCCACCTCCACCGGGCCGGCGAACAGGCCCCGATCCCGCTCCCGGCACGCGCGGATGCGGTGCGCCAGGTGCCAGGCCGACTTCCGGCTGACGCCTAGGTCGGTCGCGGTGCAGCTTCATGCTCGAGACACCCTTGATGCCGGTGGTCAGCAGGAACAGGGCGACGGCCCGGGTGCGGTAGCCGAGCTCGGTGTCGGCCATCACGCTGCCGGTGCGCACGGAAAAGCGCTTGCCGCAGCCGCGGCAACGGTACGGCATCGAAGGGTGGGCCGCGCCGGACTGCACGCTGGAGCCGCGGCTGCGGGGGCACGCGGGACCGTCCGGCCAGCGCATGGAGGCGAACCACTTTTCCGCGGATTCGTCATCGGGGAACATGGCGATCACTTCGATCAATGTGATGCCTTTACGGAACCACTTTCCGGGGCCTTTTTTCTTCATTTACGGTATCCACTACTGGAAATATTCTACCAAGAAACACCACAGAATATCAACGGAAAGTCGGAAGAAATATGAAATCTTATTATGGCTTGATAATTTGCCGACTTGATTCCCTCGGCACTCAGATATATAATTTCCAATCGTTTTGGTCCCTGTTCAAGCGCGGCCTGTACGGAACCTATCACCGGATGAGCGTCCGTCATCTCGGCCGGTACCTCACGGATTTCGCGGGACGGCGCAACGACCGCGACTGCGACACGGCGGAACAACGGCGGAACAGATGCGGCGCATGGCGCGGGGCTTGGCCGGCCGGACGCTGACCTACCGGCAGCTGACCGGCAAGGCCGCGGTTGCGGCCTGAGCGGCGCGCGCCGCGCTGAGCGCGGCAGCCCGCTGCGGGCGCGCGCTGCACGCTCGGTGCGCTGCACGCTCGGTACGAGGGGCGCACCGGATCCGGAATGCCCCGGTGCGACCCCGGTCCGGCCCGGACCGTCCATGCAGGCCGTCGAGCGCCGGGGATCCGCTGCCTTCGGCCCTCGCAGGGCCTGCAAGCGGCTTGCAAGGGGTGCCCTGCCACCGCCAACCGGGTTCCACCGGGACAACCGGGGCATGCGAGGCGGCCTCTCTAGTCCGTTCCTCGTCAAATCCGCTGGCAGCCTCGATTCAGATACGATCCCACCCCCCACTCCTCTGCGCCCGCCGCGGCCGCACTCGAATGACCCGAGCTCGACACCGATCTCCCTGCTCACAGCAGTTCTAGTCGGACATGGCGTTGTCGGCACTCAGATATATAGTGCCTGTGACAAAACTCGTATCCCCTTGACAGCAAAGGCGTTAGGTCCAATCTCTCAAGGCGAAGATTTCACTGGAATGCTACGACTAGTCCGAAATCCTGCCAATTCTGGGTAGAGCGCGGAAATCTTCGCGATTGGCGTCTGAGCAACTTCCGACCTTGGGCCCTATATGTTGTGTTTGGAGATCCATCCGACATCAGGATGTAGTATGAAATGCTGATCAGGCCAGAATTCAGGGATTTTGTCACAAGCACTATATAATTCCCAAATAAAATACTTCTTCTAATGCAACGTGATCCAGTAGATCGCAGGATATTGTTGATAGAAGCACCTGCTAAGATGGCTCGGTATATGTACGGAATTCCTCTATAAATTCTTCTAGATTCACCGAATTTAGACACGTAGATGGGTGTGAGATAACCAACAGTGGATACGGACTCCGATCGTACAGCAGGAGTACATGAGCCATTCGCAATAGAGCTCCATTGGAGGCTCTCTCGACGCTGTATGGTTCACAGAAGCTCATGTCCTTCAGGTATAATCGAATGGGAATTATATATCTGAGTTCCGAGGGAATCAAGTCGGCAAATTATCAAGCCATAATAAGATTTCATATTTCTTCCGACTTTCCGTTGACATTCTGTAGTGTTTCTTGGTAGAATAGTTCCAGTAGGGGATACCGTAAATGAAGAAATCAGGTCCCGGAAAGTGGTTCCGTAAAGGCATCACATTGATCGAAGTGATCGCCATGTTCCCCGATGACGAATCCGCGGAAAAGTGGTTCGCCTCCATGCGCTGGCCGGGCGGTCCCGCGTGCCCCCGCTGCCGCGGCTCCAGCGTGCAGTCCGACGCGGCCCACCCTTCGATGCCGTACCGTTGCCGCGGCTGCGGCAAGCGCTTTTCGGTGCGCACCGGCAGCGTGATGGCCGACACCGAGCTCGGCTACCGCACCCGGGCCGTGGCCCTGTTCCTGCTGACCACCGGCATCAAGGGCGTCGCGAGCATGAAGCTGCACCGCGACCCGGGCATCAGCCGGAAGTCGGCCTGGCACCTGGCGCACCGCATCCGCGCGTGCCGGGAGCGGGATCGGGGCCTGTTCGCCGGCCCGGTGGAGGTGGACGAGACCTGCGTCGGCGGCAAGGAGCGCAACAAGCACGAGAGGAAGAAGGCCCGCGCCGGGCGCGGGCCCGTCGGCAAGACGCCCGTGGCGGGGGCGCGGGACCGCGCCACGAACGCAGTGGCCGCGCGGCCGCTGCCGGGCACCGCCAAGGGCGACCTGCAGGGCTTCGTGCGCGCCCGCGTTGCGCCGGGGGCGCAGGTCCGCTCCGACGAGGCGGCGGCCTACGCCGGCATGGAGGAGTTCCCGCACGAAGCCGTCAGGCACTCCGGCGGCGAGTACGTGCGCGGGGCGGCGCATGCGAACGGCATCGAATCGTTCCGGTCCCTGTTCAAGCGCGGCCTGTACGGAACCTATCACCGGATGAGCGTCCGTCATCTCGGCCGCTACCTCACGGAGTTCGCGGGACGGTGCAACGACCGCGACTGCGACACGGCGGAACAAATGCGGCGCATGGCGCGGGGCTTGGTCGGCCGGACGCTGACCTGCCGGCAGCTGACCGGCCAGGCCGCGGTCGCGGCCTGAGCGGCGCCCGCCGCGCCGAGCGCGGCAGCCCGCTGCGGGCGCGCGCTTCACGCTCGGTGCGAGGGGCGCACCGGATCCGGAATGCCCCGGCGCGACCCCAGCCCGGTCCGGACCGGCCATGCAGGCCGTCGAGCGCCGGGGATCCGCTGTCTTCGCCCCTCGCAGGGCCTGCAAGCGGCTTGCAAGGGGTGCCCTTCCACCGTAAACCGGGTTCCACCGGGGCATGCGATGCGGCCTCTCTAGTCCCTTCCTCGTCCAATCCGCTGGCAGGCTCGATTCAGATACGATCCCACCCCCCCACCCCTCTGTGCCCGCCGCGGCCGCACTCGCATGACCCCAGCTCGACACCCACCTCCCTGCTCACAGCAGTTCTAGTCGGATATGGCGTTGTCGGCACTCAGATATATAATTCCCAATCGAATAGTATCATTGGTATCTGAGCGAACTTCGAAATCTTGAAACCCTGGTATCCATGGATGAAGGGTTGACAGATCCCAACGCATCTGACGAGGATGGCGTCTTCTAAGGAATTCAATAAACTGAGCTAGATTGTGACCACTGGAGGAAAGATGATCCGCCATTCCAATCTGTGTGCGTTGTTGCATTGAATTGATCTGCACCTCGGAAAAGTGCCAAGAATTCACAATCTTGTTAAACTCAAAATCAAGTCGAAATTCATCGGACTTCCCGAGCGTCTTGATCGCAAGAACTCCAGAGTGTGCAAGCTCTATCGGCTTAGATTGGGGAGTTGCTTGGAGAACTACTGCGCCGGTCCGCACGGCCGTGGCGCGACCATCTCAAAACTCAACGACCATTCAACTCCGAAGTGCGACAGGCGCCGAGCCACAAGATGGCAGGGAGGGGAGAGGGGGGGCAGCGAGCGGTGGTGTCGCGGCAGTAGGCTGGTAGGTGCTGGAAGGAGCAGGGAGGCAGATGCGGAAGAGCTACACGCACGTGACGCAGGAGGAGCGCTGCCGGAGCGAGACGCTGCGGGCGGCGGGCTGGGGAGCGGACAGGATCGCCGGGCAGCCGGGCCGCAAGCGGGCCACGATCTACCGGGAAGTGGGCCGCAACGGCCGACCGGCGGAAGGCGAGCGCGCGGCGAGCTACAGCTTGGGGAGCGCGCAGGAGCGCGCGGAGCGGCGGCGGCGCGCGGCGTCGTGCCGGCCGCGCCAGCTGACGTCGGCGCTGCGGACGCGGAGCGAGGACTGCCTGCGGCAGGACTGGAGCCCGGAGCAGGAGCCCGGAGCAGGTCGCGGCGCGGCTGCAGCGGGAAGGGGCGCTGGAGATCAGCCCTGAACGGATCTACCAGCTGGTGCGCGCGGAGCGGCGGCAGGGGGGCCGGCTGTACCGGCACCCGAGGCAGGGCGGCCGCAAGCGCGTCCGGCGGGTCGGCCGGACGGCGGGCCGCGGCCTGATCCCGGGGCGCGCGGACATCGCGGAGCGCCCGGCGGAGGCGCGAGCGAATGCGCGCGGCGGCGACCGGGAGGCCGACACCGTGATCGGCGGGCAGCGCCGCGGGGCGCTGGTGACGCTGGTGGACCGGTTCTCTCAGTACCTGCTAGTGCAGCCGGTGAGCCGGCGCACGGCGCAGCTGGTCGGGGCGGCGATGACGGCCATGCTCGCAGGGAGCGGGGCCGTGACGCACGCGATCACGGCCGACAACGGCAAGGAGTTCGCGGCAAGGAGTTCGCGGGGCACCGGGAGGTGGCGCAGCGGCTGGGGGCGGGCTTCTGCTGCGCGCGGCCCTGCCACTCCTGGGAGCGCGGGCTGAACGAGCATGCCAACGGGCTGCCGCGGCAGTACTGCCCGCAGGGGACGGACCTGCGGCGGGCGGACCCGGCCCGGGTGCGGGAGGCGCGGGACCGCCTGAACCGGCGTCCGCGGAAGGTGCCGGGCGGGCGCACGCCGGAGGAAGTCTTCCCGGCGGAGCGGGAGCGGGTGCCCCGGACAGGGGCACGGGGGAGCTGCGCCCGGACAGGCGCGGATTCGACCCTCCGGGCCTTGCTGCGGTCGCTCCGCTCCCTGCGCAAGGCCCGGAGGGTCCCCGTTCCGGAAACGGGGCACGCATGCCCGCCTGCCCGGGACGCGGCCCCCCGCTTCGGCCCGGCAGCGGCTTGTCCGGCGCCGCTGGATCTGCTACTGCGGTCCTAGTATCCCAGCCCACCGCCCCTTACCCGCGTGTCGCACTTCGGAGTTGAATGGGCGCACGAAATCAGTTGCATGCCCACTTTGTCTACCAACATACTTGAGAAATTCTCTTTCGACTAGTGGCTCACCCCGTTGACTCGTTATGATTAGAAGGTATGTCGCCAAGCGATTCATGCTGTCCCGAAAGCCAAGCTGAACCGAGATTGGTCCCTCTTGGCCCCAGCTTCGAATCTCACTAAAACCTCCGCTTCGATTCACCGCATAGTTCACGTCGTGCTGCAAGGATTCCTTTACAAATGACAAGACGTCGATAAGAGTGGATTTTCCGGTTCCGTGACCGCCGACCAAGACTGCAAGCGGAGGTAGATCGCTCAACTCCACTTCGTGTAGAGCACGGTAGTGCCGAATCCGTATGCTCTCAATGCGCAATGGTCACGCCGAAGGTAAGTGCAATTCGAACGGCAGCACCCGTCCTGGCGGGATGGCAGGTCTCGGACCGTCAGAGATTGCTGTCGAATTCCCACCGACCACCGAAACTGTCGCTGCCCCCATGACTAGGCGGGTCGCGACATTCACGGCGACAATTTCTCCCAAGGCAGGCTGGCCTGCACTGCATCACCGGAGTGCGGGCCAAGAATCTCAGTCTGGCAGGCCTCACACACCTGCCGCCACAGAATCGTCCTGACGGCGGCGCTGCCAGGCTTGACGGGCACATGCTGAGGGCTCGCACCGGTCGCCCCCCCTAGGCGCCCACGGAGACCCGGAGTTCGGGTGCCCTAGGCAAGGGACGAATCCTCGGACTCACTGCTGGGGCTTCTACTTTGGGACCGGGCGAACGACCTTCCACGGGGTCGGGAACCTGCGATGATCGCTCGAGCCCACTCGCAGTCAGGGGGTGACCGGCAATCCGCCAATCGACTGCTGCCGAGTCGAATCACGGACCGATGACCGCCACCACCGCGGCCCCGCGGCAGAGACGACGGAGTGCGAGGCAGCACTGCTGGTATGACATGCCGACACGAGTCCCGAACGAAGCCGGAGACTCGGGCGTAAGCGTCAAGAATGACATTCACGACACCGTCGTCTCCCAGGCCGAGGTACGAAGTTGTCGTCGCGTTGGCGCGGAAGACCAAGGCACACCCAAGGCGACGTTCACGGCGAGCTGCATGGACCTTCGACCCGGCACCGCGGCCGATGCATCCGGTCAGACCTGACCGTACGCCCTTCCGGATGTTCGGGCGAGCCCAAGGGAAGTCGGTACGGTTCGCGGGGGGCTGGCACGGAGGGGCTGGGCACGGGACACACAGATACGGTCGCGGATGCATCATGCGTGGATCCGGAAACGTTCATCTACGGCCGGGTCAGGGTGTCCTTCGGCGTGAATCTGGAGAGCAGAGAACTAACTCGCGTTGGTTCCGTCGACCGACAAAAGCACTATCTTGCCGGTCCTGTCGGCGACTGCGCACGATGGACCCCAAGAACGGCATTGGCGAGGGGAGTTGACGCGTCAATCGCGGCGCTCCTCGGTAACGGCGATCGTGATTCCGGGCTGACTGGTATTCCCGCCCACTACTACGGAGACCGGGATCCTCGGACCGCTAGGTGTGTCGTCGCTGAGACGTACCCTGATCCGCGTCCGGCCGGGCAGCTCTGTCGGGATTTCGCTGTTGACCGAGACAAGTTCCGACGCTCGGTTGCCGATCACCACGCTGACGGGTGCAAGTGGTCTCGTCGCGCCACTGGCGTTGCTTGTCGGACTCGTCCAACCAGTCCCAGTGGCGTATAGGGTGAGACTCGCCCCTGACCGAGCCGGATTCTCCGGGCCATTGGGACTGCCGTCTGCGTTCTCAGCCAGCACTTGCCCCACTCCCGTCCCGTCCCGCGTAAAGACGCTGGGGCTGGGCCCACTAGATGATCGGACCTCGAACGGATCCGATCGCACACCATTGCGTTCGACGGCCAGCCGGTTCCAATTACCCTTCACGTGTGGAAATGCGGCCTCAACCAGCCCGTTTGCGACCATTAGCACGGGTATCGGTGATTCTTCAGGCGCTTGACCGTCTCGGTCATACCAACGGAGTACTCGGGTCCCCGTCAGTCCGGAATCCAAGGACAATGAATCTGCGGGTAGCGCTCGGACCGGTAGCACGGGACCCAGATTTCCACCTACGACTCTTAGGGCTTGTAGTGGCGCTACGAAGGGATACTCGTAATAAACATATCGCAGGCTCGCTGCGTCGACGACTGCGGCGATGAATGGCTCGTTGTCCGATTCCCTCATTGACCAGAACCCCCGCACTACTTGGTCCGTAGAATCGCTTGAAAGGGTCAAGGTGAGGAGGTCACCTAACTTTGGCTTGAACTTGACTAGAGCGGAAATCGTCTGGCGGTAGTCCGATACGGTGTATTTCATGCTCGCGAGGTCAACCGAGCAGTAGTCGTTCTCAAGCACGCCCAGAGACCCAATACGCTCCCATTCGCTCCGGCCACTACCCCATGGTTGTCGTCGAAACCAACCTAGGGCGACTGACATATTTGACAAATAAATCTGACAGGCTGCCGAGCGGTCTGACGAGACAAACGTCAGGCGTCCCCCCGTGGAGCGGCCGTCGCCGTCAGGGTTTTCATACGTCCACTCGAACCGCTGCTCTCTTCCGGCTCCCGAGTTGGGCGACACCGTGCCCGGGAGCGGGCCCGGTGAACCGTTGTCAACCGTCTCAGGGAGGTCATGTTCGGCAACACGCTCCGCGCGATGACCGGAGCGGTCAGTCACGGTTGCCTCGACGCTTTTCTGTGCTGCGAAAAGTCGGGAGAAGTGAACGTTCGGCACCCGAACGCTGAGTGTGGAAGCGTCGTCGTAAGCAGCCCGCGTGGACACAGCCGACGGAACGACAGTGCAGTACTCATTCTCAAGCGGCCCTTCGGTATGCGGTGCATCTGCTTGCTGCCGCGGCTGGCCGTATCCCGTGAGAACGACCTTGCGATTTGCAGTGTCTAGTGCTACCGAGCACCATTCCGGCCCCGTCTTTGATCGAATGGCAATTGCGATCGATGCAATGTCGAATGCCCCATCGGGATCCGTCGCGTCCAAGCGGACTTGCGCGGGCGAACCGGGTCGGATGGAACCGGAGACTCCAGTGATCTTGGGACGCCCGCTAGTCGCCTCCTCTGTGCTCCAAGATCCAGATTCGACTGCGGTATTCCATTCCCGGTCATATGCCCTTGCGTGAACGTGTAAGACGTTGGGGAGGGATTCGTTGAAGTTGATGTGGAACACGACGACCACCCGGTCACGGGCAGCTCTCATGCTTGATCTGGTCAAGTCCAAGTCGCACACTTCGTTGGCCGTGCGTCGGTCTCTGCTCGCTGGAGTTGATACATCGAGATGGAATTCCTTATTCCGGAAGCTGTATTCTACCGAGCAAACCAACTCACGCCCCGAGCGGAACGATAGCGACACTTCGCGCAGTTCTTCCTCGACGTTGGCACCGGCGTTTGCGTCCGACACTTCAACCCGAAAGCTACTGGATCTGCCGGATCCCACCTTGGGGTGAAGGGATTCGATCACTGGAGGGACTGGCCGGGCTTGCTGGACCACCGCAACTAGGTCCTGGCCCACGAGGATGTGCCCGCGCCGGTCGGAGCTCCCAGCATGCTCGGACACCTTATACCGCACTTCGGCCGGGCCAGTGCCAGAGATCGAAGGCCTGTCCAATTCGATCCAGTCGGAAAGGCTGCGAACCTTCCAAGAGCAGTCCGCGGATGCCTCTAGCTGGAGAATGCCGTGTTGCAGTGACGGCGAGACGGGGGGCGGGACACCCCGAGAGGTAGCGCAGCCTGCTCCCCCTGTTGCATCGACCGCCATCGTGATACCGGGTTGGCTGGTCTCCCCGCCCACCACTATTGAGACCGGGATCCTCGGTCCGCCCGGTGTCTCGTCGTTGAGGCGTACCCTGATCCGCGTCCTGCCAGGCAGTTCTCCCGGGATTTCGCTGTTCGCCGAGAGAACTTCCGACGCCCGGTTGCCGATGACGACGCTGACTGGTGCCGTGGGACTCGTCGCGCCGCCCGCGTCCCCGGTTGGCCCCGTCCAACCCGTCCCGGTGGCATACAGGGTGACAATCGCTCCGGATGGAGCCGGACTTTCCGGGCCGTTGGGACTGCCGTCTGCGTTCTCAGCCAGCACTTGCCCCACTCCCGTCCCGTCCCGCGTGAAGACGCCGAGGCTGGGCCCGCTCGATGATCCGATCGCGAATGGTCTGATCTCGAACGGATCCGATCTCGCCCCGCCGCGCTCGACGGCCACCCGGTTCCCAGGGGCGTTATCGTGTGGCAACGCGGTCTCAACCAGCTCCCCTGCAGCCATCAGTACGGGTAACAGTGTCTCGTAAGTCGCTTCGCCGTCGCGATCATACCATTGGAGCATTCGCGTCCCGCCCAGTCCGGAATCCAGAGACAACGGATCTGCAGGGAGCGCTTGGACCGTTTGTACGGGACCCAGATTCCCACCGTAAACCCTAAGCGCTTGCAGTGGCTCTACGGCGGGATACCGGTAATAAACATCTCGCAGGCTCGCTGCGTCGACGACTGCGGCGATGAATGGCTCGTTGTCCGATTCCCTCATTGACCAGAACCCCCGCACTACTTGGTCCGTAGAATCGCTTGAAAGGGTCAAGGTGAGGAGGTCACCTAACTTTGGCTTGAACTTGACTAGAGCGGAAATCGTCTGGCGGTAGTCCGATACGGTGTATTTCATGCTCGCGAGGTCAACCGAGCAGTAGTCGTTCTCAAGCACGCCCAGAGACCCAATAAGCCCCCGTTCGCTCCAGCCATCAGCCCATGGTTGTCGTCGAAACCAACCTAGGTCGACTGACATATTTGACAAAGAAATCAGACAGGCTGCCGAGCGGTCTGACGAGACAAACGTCAGGCGTCCCCCCGTAGAGCGGCCGTCGCCGTCAGGGTTTTCATACGTCCACTCGAACCGCTGCTCTCTTCCGGCTCCCGAGTTGGGCGATACCGTGCCCGGGAGCGGGCCCGGTGAACCGTTGTCAACCGTCTCAGGGAGGTCATGTTCGGCAACACGCTCCGCGCGATGACCGGAGCGGTCAGTCACGGTTGCCTCGACGCTTTTCGGTGCTGCGAATAGTCGGGAGAAATGAACGTTCGGCACCCGAACCCTGAGTGTGGAAGCGTCGTCGTAAGCAAGCAGCGTGGACATCGACGACGGAACGACAGTGCAGTACTCATTCTCAAGCGGCCCTTCGGTATGCGGTGCATCTGCTTGCTGCCACGGCTGGCCGTATCCCGTGAGAACGACCCTGCGATTTGCAGTGTCTAGTGCTACCGAGCACCATTCCGGCCCCGTCTTTGATCGAATGGCAATTGCGATCGATGCAATGTCGAATGCCCCATCGGGATCCGTCGCGTCCAAGCGGACTCGCGCGGGCGAACCGGGTCGGATGAAACCGGAGACTCCAGTGATCTTGGGACGCCCGCTAGTCGCCTCGTCGGTCATCCAAGATCCAGATTCGACTGAGGCATTCCCATCCCGGTCAGATGCCACTGCTTCAAAGTTTAAGACGTCGGGGAGGGATTCGCTGAAAATCACTCGGAACACGACGACTGCGCGCCCTCCTCGGACACTCATGCTCGACCTAGAAAAGTCGACGGTACACGCTTGATCATCTATTATTTGGTTGTCCAGTTGGTCGTTGACTGATGATCTTGGCTTAACGAGTCTGAATCTCCTTCCGAATTCGTATATCGCACTGCAGAGTTCGTCACGCCCGGAACGAAACAATAGACGAATTGACTCAAGCTCTCGCTCAATTCCTTCGACATCGGCGTTCGGATCCGATACTTCGATTCGGAACGCGCCTGACTTGCCCGCACCACTCTTTGGATGCAATGCTTCAATAGCTGGGGGAGCGGACCGAGCTTTTTGGATAAGTTCGACTGACTTCAGTCCAATAGCGACGTGTCCTTGGCGGTTAAAGGTCCCTGTATGTTCGGGAATTCGAAAATGGATCTGAGCCGGGCCAATGCCGGCAAGATCTGAAGCGTCAACCTCGAGCCAGTCGGCAAGTACACGGATTTTCCAAGAGCAGTTCAACGGTGCCTTCACGTCAATCACTCCTTCCTGTGATGACGGGGTAAATGTGCGTGGTCCCTCATCAAAGCCTGCGCAGCTAGCCTCTCGCTCTTGGCGCTCTACACGGACAGACAAGTCGTTGCCATCAGCAGGATCGACTGTGATCGATAGGGGAGAGTAAGTATCCTCCCATGTTATGCCCAAGGGGAGCTTGAATCCGGCCACCGATGGTGTCATGTCAAGAAGATATGTCTTGTATTTGGAGAATTCTCCGTTTCCTCCTTGAATAGGAAGACTGTTGTCTTCAAGACGGATAACTGCCCCGTATTTTTCCTCAAATCGATATTGTCTAGTTTGAAACCTGAATCGTGCAAGCATAGAATCTCGAGTATCTGCTGCGGATTCTACCCAAATCCACTGGTCTATATTCGGTTGCCGTCGAATCCTGAGTGCAATCGGGTCATGTAGACTTGAAGTGTCAATCAGATTGCGGATCTTGAATGTTCCTTCGTTTTCTACAGTCAGAATGTTGTCGGAATCGAGCCATCCGATTCCACGCAAGTGCCGGGCATTGAAGAACGAGCCCTCCGGGCCAGATCCCATAGGGTCGAACACGTCATCGTACTCCTTTATTGCCATCGTGGACACTTCTAAGCCGAGGGACTCTCCGTCCGCCGTCAGTGAAGTACTGTGCCGCAAGCCCAAGCTGTGGCCGAGCTCATGAATCAGCGTCTCTAGGGACGGCATCTGGCGACAGCTCCCATCTATACATTCCTCGCCAGTATTCGCCGCGAAAAGGGAGTAATTCCGGCCACTGCAGCCGACAGATGATCTTCCACCGAAGTCAATTATCATCCCCGGCCCTAGTTGTACCACACGGCCGTACTGAGTCAAGTCTACGATGCCTGCCTCTCGGGCGATTTCTTCTGAGAATCGCCACATGATGTCCTCGTCGTTCTTCGCATCAACGGCAATTGGTCCAAAAACATCCCCTGACAGCCATGCCCTGCCAAACGAGACGGTCCGGACATACCGATCCAAGGACCGGCGTGTGCCGAACACCAGCTCGCGGATTGCGCTCGCGTCAAAGGTCGGCATTTCTTGTTCCTTCCTGTATACCAAGAAGACGGCTAGCTTCTGTTTTCCTACGGATTCGCAGGTAGTGGCAGCAGGATAGAGCCCGGGATCGGGGACTTCCTGCCGTCGAGCTTCCAGCACCGCCATCTGACCGCGGACGGAGATTCCGGCGACTTCGACTAGGTCACCGTTGCGGCTCCACGCGCCGCTCGGGATTCCGTATGCGTCGAGATAGCCTTCGGATGTGCGGACTGAGTGGTACTCCCATGATCGGTGGTTCTCGAAATCGTCGGCTATGAATAGCGTCGCCTCCCCTTGCCAAGAGCCGCGTTTCTCGAGATCAGGGCTGAGGTCAGGAGACCGAGCCCTGAGTTCTTGAAGCGCCTCTTGAGGAAAGGCCAGACTGACCGCTCGGCCGGGATCGGTGCGGATCAAGTCTACGAGTGCGTCGGCCCGCCTGCGAGCGAGTTCACGAGTTGGGAGACTCGCGGTTCGTGGTTGGGTGTCTTCGAAAGGCACCGGGGCGCTGATGCCGTGACGGGCGAGAATCTCCGCGCCGAGGCGGCGAATAGTGTCTTCCGCTGATTGGGATGGCTCGGCCGCTTCGGCTGCGGTCAGCAGCAGGCAGGCCAGCAGGCATAGCCTTGCTCGCTCTTTCAGATACCTGCTCCTAGCACGAACGCTCATCAAGCTGTTGCTCCTTACCGCCAGTTGCCCGGCTCCCCGTAGTGGCTGAACACAGACAGCTACATTTTACCTTGGTTGTTCGCTGGAATCTCACGCTGGGAACGCTTCTTTCGAGTTGGCCGGTGATTCTGAGGGTGCGAATGAAGTACTCCGAGGGGATCGAACTGGCCGTCTCGGCACCGGTCAGCAATGCCGCCGCCCGCCTGTCGCCGGGGCGTGCCGGCTGTGAGCTTCTTCGCTCAGACCTACTGATTCGAGTTGCGCTGCAAGACTAGGATTCGTGCAGGCCCGCGGACAAGACCGGCGATGCCACCGAAGCCGGCGAGCCGCCCCAGTGCCATTAGCGCCTGACGAACTTCTGGACTCGCATCCCGGCGTTAACGTCGACGACGTACACCGCTCCGTCCGCGCCTGCGGCGATGTCGTGCGCCCAGTAGAACTGGCCGTCCTGGCTACCGTACGACCCCCATCTCTCGAGCACCTCGCCTTCGGGCGTCATCAGCACAGCCCCGTTGCGGTCGTACGCCGTGTTCGTTAGATCGCCGCCGTCCGCCACGATCACGTTCCCCTCGGCGGTGATGTCGACGCCCCACGGGCGGCCGATCTCCTCGCTGCTCCACTCGGCAAGGAACTGGCCTTCCGCATCGAACACTTGCACGCGGGCGTTGCCGCGATCCGCGACGTACACGCGCCCTTCACCGTCGACGGCGACGCCGTGCGGGGTGTCGAACTCGCCGGGCCCCGTGCCCTTGGCGCCCCAGGCCTTGACGAACTTCCCGTCCTGGCCGAGCTTGACCACGCGGTTGTTCCCGTATCCGTCCGTCACGTAGATTGATCCGTCCGGCCCGAAGTCTACGTCGGTTGGCTTGTTGAAGTGCGTCTCGTTCTCGCCGGCCTCTCCCTCCACGCCGAGTGTCTTCAGCAGGTCGCCCTCAGGGCTGTACTGCTGCACGACGTGCGTGTCGGCGTCGGTGACCCAGACCGTGCCGCCGCCGTCCACGGCGAGGCCGTGCTCGTTGTCGAACAGGTCGTCTCCGAACGAGGAGATGACTTCACCGCTATCGCCGTCAATGCACAGCACCGGGCGGGCCGCCCGGTGAAACACCCACACGCGGTTCTGGGAATCCACGTCGACTCCCGTCGCCTGGCCCAAGGCGTAGCCTTCCGGCAGGCGCGGCCAGCCATGCACGACCTCGAAGGCAGCTTCGCCGCCGCTCGCGGTCGGGGGTTCGTCCGGAGTCGCAAGACACCCGAGGCCCGCCAGCAGGGCGAATCCGATTCCAAGCTTGGTCCGTCGCATCGACCCGATACCCTCCTTGCTTCGATCCTCCCGACGGAGGCCCCGTCGGCTTGCTGCCAATAAGCGTACACCCGAATCAGAACCGGGTGAAAGGCTTTGAGACGGGAAGTCCTGTCTGCGGGCCCTCGACGGAATGCCCCGCGCTATTCCGCCCGGCGCGAGCGACGGGCGAACCGATTCCCCGACTCGCTCTTCGAGCGGTATTGGCTGACGATCTGGTCGATCTGCAGGAGTTCCGTCGGGTACACCCCTGTGTAGCACGAGTAGCAGTATTCGCCCCGGCTGTCCGCCACCGCCCGCTGCAGCCCGTCCATCGACAGATAGGCGAGCGAGTCCGCTCCGGTGTGCTGCCGGATCTCCTCGACCGACATCCGGTTCGCGATCAGCTCGCTCCGGTCGGGCGTGTCCACGCCGTAATAGCACGACGCGATCGTCGGCGGGCAGGAGATCCGCAGGTGGACCTCGCTCGCCCCGGCGTCCCGCATGATTCCCACGATCTTGCGGCTAGTGGTGCCCCGCACCAGCGAGTCGTCGACCAGCACGACCCGCTTTCCCGCCACGATCTGCCGCACCGGGTTCAGCTTCAGCTTGACGCCGAAATTGCGGATCGATTGCTTGGGCTCGATGAACGTCCGACCCACGTAGTGGTTGCGGATCAGGCCCGAGCTGTACGGGATGCCCGACTCGGCCGAGTATCCGATCGCGGCGGCGTTGCCCGAGTCCGGGACCGGCACCACGCAGTCCGCCTCGACGGGGCTCTCGCGGGCGAGGCGCCGTCCCAGCTCCTCCCTGGATTCGTTCACGGCCCGCCCGAAGATGATCGAGTCAGGGCGCGAGAAGTACACGTGCTCGAAGACGCACTGGCGGCGAGGGAGCGAGGGAGCGAACTGCTGCCGCACGATGCCCTCCTCGCTGACGATCACCATCTCGCCCGGGTCCACCTCGCCCTCGTACCGCGCCCCGACCAGATCGAAGGCGCAGGTCTCGGAGGCGAAGACATGGACGTCGCGCCCCTCGTGGCGCATGCGCCCGTAGGCCAGCGGGCGGAATCCCCGCTGGTCGCGGGCCACGATGATGCGGTCGCGACCCAGCAGCGCCAGCGAGTAGGCTCCTTCCAGCCGCAGCAGCGACTCGCGCAGGGCGAGGCGCAGGCTCGGCTCCCGCGACCGGGCCATCAGGTGAGGGATGACCTCGGTGTCGCTGGTGGCTTGGAAGATCGAGCCCGACATCTCGATCTCGTGCCGCAGGAGCGGGCCGTTCGTCAGGTTGCCGTTGTGCGCCACGGCCAGGGCGCCCTTGTTGCACTCCACGTAGAACGGCTGCGCATTGAGCAGGCCGGCGTCCCCCGCCGTCGAGTAGCGGGTGTGGCCGATCGCCAAGTGCCCCGGCAGCTCGCGGAGTTCCGCCTCGCCGAAGACCTCGTTGACGAGGCCCATGCCCTTGCGAGTGTGGATTCTGTCGCCGTCGCTCGAGCAGATGCCCGCGCTCTCCTGCCCGCGGTGCTGCAGGGCGTACAGCCCGAGGTAGGCCAGGTTGGCCGCTTCGGGATGGCCGAAGATGGCGCAGATCCCGCACTCCTCGCGGAAGCGGTCTTCTGGCTCGACACGGACGGCTGACCCGCCGGCATGCGCGCCGTCGACGGTCATGGGCGCTCCACTTGCCGCTCGAAGGCGGAATCCCAGATCGCGTGCAGTTCGTCCACGGGAGCGGCGAAACATGCCTCCCCGCTGACTCGAACCGCCAAGTCCGCCCCGCCGGTCTCGCCGACAGACGGCGCGTCGACGCCCAGACCGGACGCGACCAGCGCGACCTCGCGTAGGTCGGAGCGGTCGACCGACAGGAGCACGCGGGACGGCGCCTCGTGAAACAGGGCCTGGCGCGCCGGCCAGTCCGAAGGCAGGTCGACCGTCGCACCGACCCGCTGGGGGCCGAAGCAGCATTCCGCCAGCGCGACCGCCAGCCCTCCGCTGCCGACGTCGTGGGCCGAGCGCGCCAGCCCGCGCCGGACGATCCGCCGCACGGTCTCCTGGACCGCGGCCTCGTAGTCTGGATCCAGCGCCGGCGGCAGGCCCCACGTCTGCCCGACGACGGACGCCGCGTACTGGGACGAGCCGAACCGCCGGTCTAGGCTGTCTGTCCCGCCGGGAAGCACGCCTCCGACCAGCACGATAGCGTCCCCGGCTGTCGCGAAGCACGGCCCGGCGGGCGGGACGCCATTGTCCTGCAGGCCCACTATCCCCATCACGGGGGCGGGATCGATGCCTTGGCCGAGGGTCTCGTTGTAGAGGCTGACGTTCCCCCCCGTGATCGGTGTCGCGAAGTGCCGGCAGGCCTCTCCCATGCCCTCGATCGCCTCCACCAGCTGCGCCATGATCTCCGGCTTCTCGGGGTTGCCGAAGTTGAGATTGTTGGTCGCCGCGATCGGCTGGGCGCCCACGGTGGACAGGTTCCGGCAGCACTCGGCGACCGAGAGCCACGCGCCTTGGCGGGGGTCGAGCGCGCAGTAGCGCGCGTTGCCGTCCAGTGACATCGCCAGCGAGACGCCTGCTTCCTTGACGCGGATCACCGCGGCGTCGCCGCCAGGACCGGCCGTCGTGTTCGTCCGTACTTGGTAATCGTACTGTTCCCAGATCCAGCGCTTGGAACTGAGATCGGGCGAGGCCAGCAGCGTCTCGAGCCCGGCGAGCAGTTCGGGCCCCGTGGCGCCGGGCAACTCGGGGCCCTGCAGGGGAGCCGTCCGCCGGGGCGTGGTGCGCGGCCGGTCGTACAGCGGCGCGTCGTCGCTGAGGAAGGCGTTGCCGAGCTCGGCCACGACCCGCCCGTGGTGCTTCACGCGCAGCAGGCCGTCGGGCGTGACCGCGCCGATCTCGACGGCGTCCAGCCCCCACTTGCGGAAGACCTCGAAGACCTCCGACTCCCGCCCCCGCTCGGCTACCAGCAGCATGCGCTCCTGGGACTCCGACAGCATGATCTCGTAGGGAGTCATTCCTGCGTCCCGCTGCGGGACGCGATCCAGCTCGATTTCGATGCCGACCCCTCCGCGCCCGCCCATCTCCGCGGTGGAGCAGGTCAGGCCGGCGGCGCCCATGTCCTGGATGCCGAGGATCGCCCCGGTGCGCATGGCCTCGAGGCACGCCTCCAGCAGCAGCTTCTCCAAGAAGGGGTCGCCCACCTGGACGTTGGGGCGCTTCGCGTCCGAGTCCTCGTCGAATTCGGCCGAAGCCATGGACGCGCCCTTGATCCCGTCGCGTCCGGTCTTGGCGCCGACGTAGATTACCGGGTTGCCCACGCCTTGGGCGGCCCCAAGGAAGATCGAGTCCTGCCGGAACACGCCCAGCGCGAATACGTTGACCAGCGGGTTGGCGCTGAAGCAGGGGGCGAAGGCGCACTCGCCGCCGACCGTCGGCACGCCGATGCAGTTGCCGTAGTGGGCGATCCCCTCCACGACTCCCCGGATGATGCGCCGGTTGGCGGGGCCGGTCTCCGGGTCGTCCGGCGGCCCGAATCGCAGCGCGTCCAGGACCGCCACCGGGCGGGCGCCCATGGTGAAGATGTCCCGCAGGATGCCGCCGACGCCGGTGGCCGCGCCTTGGAACGGCTCGATGTAGCTGGGATGGTTGTGGGACTCGATCTTGAAGGCCGCCGCCCAGCCGCCTCCGATGTCGACGATCCCGGCGTTCTCGCCGGGCCCCACGAGGATCCGCTCCCCGCTCGTCGGCAGCTTCTTCAGGTGCAGGCGCGAGCTCTTGTACGAGCAATGCTCGCTCCACATCACGCTGACGATGCCGAGTTCGGTCAGGGTCGGGACGCGCCCGAGCCGCTGCGTCACGCTTAGGTACTCGCCGGCCGTGAGACCGTGCTCGAGGGCGACCTCTTCGCTCACCTCAGGCCGCATGGCTGGCGCGCGCGTCCTCCCAGGCGGCGATCATCGAGCGGAACACGGCCGTGCCGTCCGTCGAGCCTAGCGCGGCGTCGCAGGCGCGCTCGGGGTGGGGCATCATGCCCAGAACGTTGCGCCCCTCGTTGAGCACGCCGGCGATGCCGCGCGCCGAGCCGTTGGGATTCTCGCCGCGGTAGCGGAAGGCGACCCGGTCGCTCGCCTCGAGGCGGTCCAGGGTAGCCTTGTCCGCAACGTACCGGCCCTCGCCGTGGGCGATGGGGATCCTCAGCGGCCGTCTTGGCTCGCAGGCCGCGGTGAAAACCGAATCGGCGGTGGCCGGAAGCACCTCGACCGAGCGGCAGATGAAGCGCAGGCCTTGGTTGCGGACGAGAGCCCCTTCGAGCAGGCCCGTCTCGCACAGGATCTGGAAGCCGTTGCAGACGCCCAGCACGGGCCCTCCGGCCAGGGCGAATTCGCGGACGCACCGGACCACCGGCGAGAAGCGCGCTAGCGCGCCGCACCGGAGGTAGTCGCCGTAGGAGAACCCGCCCGGCAGGAACACCGCGTCGACGCCTTGGAGATTCTCCGACTCGTGCCAGATTTCGGCCACTTGCTGGCCGAGGTTGCGCGAGAGCGCGTAGTGCGCGTCGTGATCGCAGTTGGAGCCGGGAAAGATGACGACGCCGAATTTCATCGCGGGCGGGAGGGTTCTGCGCCTCGCTGATATTCTGTATTCTACCATTCGGCCGGCAGCCGCCCCGGGGCGGCTCGCGAGCGCCCGGCCGGGCGCTTCCGACGGCCCGTCGCGAGTGGGCCGCCGCCGAGGAATCGATGCTGCGCACAGGGGAAATCGCGTCGGAGATAGCGAGCCGTGTCCTCGACGGCCCGGCGCTCGTGGCCTTCTTCAAGACCGACTGCCCGGCCTGCCATCTGGCCCTGCGCTACCTGGACGGGTTGTACGGCCACTTCCGGGGCGGGCCGACCGTGGCCGCGGTGTCGCAGGACGACTCGGCCGGAACCGACGCTCTGGCGCGGTCGCTCGGACTGCAGCTGCCGGTCTGGCTCGACGACGGCCTTGCCGCGAGCGTCGCCTGCGGCTTGGAGGCCGTGCCGGCTCTCTTCCTGATTGACCGCGCCGGGCGGGTCGCCGCGAGTTCTCAGGGCTTCGACAAGGCGGACCTGAACCGCCTGGCCGCCGCGCTCGGGGAGCTGTCGGGCGCGCCCGCGCCGGAGCCCGTGCCCTCCGGGGACGGCAATCCGGACTTCCAGCCGGGCTGCGTATCGCGCCACTTGGAGCCTCCGTCGGACGGGGCCGAAGCGCCTGCCGTCGAGCTGTATGCCCGGCGGGGGCTGCGGGCGTCGCGCGTGCGGGTGCCGGACGGGCTGGATCCCGAGGAGTTCTGCTACGACCAAGGCTTCGCGGATCCCCTGCCGGTCGTTCCGCCGACGGTAGCCCGCGTCGAGCGCATGATCGCGGCCAGCGGCCTTCGGCCGGACGAGGTCGTGGCGCACGTCCCGCCCAACTACGCTCCGGCCAGCGTGGAGAAGGTCGCGGCGAACGCGGTGATGGCGGGATGCCGGCCCGAGTACATGCGGGTCCTGGTGCCTTCCGTGCGAGCGCTGTGCGACGAGCGCCTCGACATCCACGGCGTCCAGGGCACGACCCATTTCGCCGCGCCGCTGGCGGTCGTCAACGGACCCGTCCGGGGCGAGCTCGGGTTCGCCTGCGGGAGCAACGTGTTCTCGAACGCTGCCAGGGCGAACTCGACCGTCGGCCGCGCCCTGCAGCTCGTCCTCCGCAATCTCGGCGGGGCGGCTCCGGGCCGGATCGACATGTCCACGATGGGCAACCCCGGACGCTTCAGCTACGTGATCGGCGAAAACGAGGAGGCCAGCCCGTGGGGGCCGCTGGCGGAAGACTTCGGCGTCGGGCGCGGCCGCAACGCCGTGACGTTCTACTGCGCCGAGCCGCCGAGGCCCGTCAGCGAGCACAAGGCGCGCTCGGCAGCCGTGCTGCTGCGCTCGATTTGCCCGGTGCTGGCGAACCTGTGGAGCTATCGCGTCTGCGGGCGGCAGGAAGCGCTGGTGGTGATCGGCCCGGAGCATGCCGCGACCTTGGACCGGAGCGGCTTCGGCAAGCGCGACGTGGTGGAGTTTCTCTACGAGAACACCGGCGTCCCGCTCGGCGAGTACGACGGCGACGGCGGGGAGGGCACGCACGAGGCCGCCCGCTACGAGGAATGCACGATCCGGGGCGTGCGCTGCTACCGCAAGTTCCGGCGGCCCGAGTCGATTCGCGTGATGGTGGCCGGCGGCCCGGCCGGCAAGTTCTCCGCAGTCCTGGGTTCCTGGGCGCCCGGCCCGCGGGGCAGCCAGATGGTGTGCATGGAATTCGAGTGACGCCGGCGCGAGCGGCGCTGCTATGCTGGCGACCGCCGGATTGGATCGGAGGGATATGGAAGTGGCCGCCACGCTAGTCAACCCCATGGACGAGCGGGTGCCGCCGACGGTCGCGGCGCCGCCGCGGCTGGCCACGCTGCGGGGCAAGCGCGTTGCCCTGCTCGACATCAGCAAGCCGGGGGGCTCGGTGTTCTTGGATCGCCTCGGGGCCCTGCTCGAACAGCGGTTCGGAGTGGCCGAGGTCCTGCGCTTCCGCAAGCCGACCTTCGCCAAGCCCGCGCCCGAAGGCGTTCTGGCCGACATGCGCAAGGCGCAGCCGCACGCCATCGTGGAGGCGCTTGCCGATTGAGGGTCCTGCACGACGTGCAGTTTGCACGACACGGTTCGCATCGAGAACGCCGGCATCCCCGCGGTAGCGGTCGCCACCGACGTCTTCCGCTCGGCCGCCCGCGCGCAGGCGGCGGCCTTGGGCCGTGCCGACTTGGACGCGGTCTACGTGCCGCATCCCATTCAGGATCGGCTCCCGTCGGAGATCGAGGCCCGGGCCGGGGCGGCCGCGTCGGAGATCGTCGCGCGCCTGACCGGCACGGCTCTGTCCGTCCGGCCGACGGCGTGAGCCGCGGGCAGACGGAGCCGGACGGTCGCTAGCCGGTGGGAGTGCTGCCCGAGCTGGACCCCGAGGTCGCGCAGGCCCTGCGGTCCGGCGCCGTCATTCCTGCCCATCCCCTGGCGCTGGACGCCCGGCGGCGTCTCGACGAGCGCAGGCAGCGCGCCCTCACGCGCTACTACCGGTGGGCCGGGGCGGGCGGCGTCGCTGTCGGGGTGCATACGACGCAGTTCGCGATCCGCGATCCTGCGGTGGGACTGTACGAGCCCGTGCTCGCGCTCGCCGCGGAGACGCTCAACGAGTCCGGGCGGCTGGGTGGAGGACCGATGATCCGCGTGGCCGGCCTTCTGGGCCGGACCGAGCAGGCCGTGGCCGAAGCGGAAACCGCGGTCCGCCTCGGCTACCATCTCGGGCTGCTGGGCTACGCGGGCTTCGAGGGCGCGGACACGCGCGCCTTGCTGGATCGCGCCCGGGCCGTGTCCCAGGTCATGCCCCTGATGGGCTTCTACTTGCAGCCGGCCGTCGGGGGCGTGCCGCTGTCTTACGACTTCTGGCGCGAATTCTGCCGGATCGAAAACGTGATGGCCATCAAGGTCGCACCGTTCGACCGCTACCGGACGCTCGATGTCATGCGCGCGGTGTGCGACTCGGGTCGCGCCCGGGAGATCGCTCTGTATACCGGCAATGACGACAGCATCGTGGTCGATTTGCTGACCAAGTTCTCCCATCGCGGGATGGATGTCCGTTTCGCGGGCGGATTGCTCGGGCACTGGGCAATGTGGACGCGCTACGCATGCAATTGCTGGAGTCGCTCGGTCGCCTTGCGCGACCAGCGGATAGAGGGGGATGTCGTCCAGTTGCTGGATCTCGGTCTCCAGGTGACCGACGCGAACGCCGCCGTGTTCGACGCCCGCAACGGCTTCGCGGGCTGCATCCCGGGCATCCACGAGGTGCTGCGCAGACAGGGCCTGTTGGAGGGCATTTGGTGCCTGGACGAGAACGAGGGGCTCTCCCCGGGCCAGCTGGACGAGATCGACCGGGTTTGCCGGGCCTACCCGCACCTCGACGACACAGACGACGTGGCCGAGGCCCTCTACGAGTGGCTGAGGTAGGGATGCTGCCGCCCCGTCGCGCTTCCCGCGAGTTCCTCGTCGGAAGCCGCGGTGTTCCGGGTCCGGTGATTCAGACCCTCGCTCGCTTGGCTGCCGCGAGCGAGCGGTCCGGTAGTGTCCTTGGTCGGCGGGCCGCTCGGCCTGCCCGCAAGGCTCGCTCGCTCGCCGCCCGTCCCGGCCCGATGCTCCAGATGACTGCGTTCCGCCCCGCGTACGGTCCGGCTCTCGCCGCCGGGCTGCTCGCGGCGTGTCTCGCGTGCTCGCCGTCCGCCGAGGACCGTCGCGATTCCGGCCGGGCAGTAGCGAGTCTCGACCTGTATCCGGGCTTGGAGGCGACCCTGTTCGCAGCCGAGCCGGCCCTGTCGAATCCCACCAACATCGACATCGACCACCGCGGACGGGTCTGGGCCTGCGACGTCGTGAACTATCGCGAGCACGCGCGCAACGACGAGCGTCCCGAGGGCGACCGCATTCTCATTCTCGAGGACACCGACGCGGACGGAGCGGCCGACTCCTCCAAGGTCTACTACCAAGGTCGCGACGTGGACGCTGCGCTCGGAATCGCAGTCCTGGGGAACCAGGTGATCGTGACGGCCGCACCCAACGTGCTGGTGTTCACGGACGAGGACGGCGACGACCGACCGGATCGCAAGGAGTACCTGTTCGTCAATTCCGGCGCCCCGCAGAACGACCACTCGACCCACTCGCTGTCCTTCGGGCCGGACGGGAGCTTCTACTGGAACATGGGCAACGCCGGTCGCTATGTCCACGACAGGGACGGGCGGCTCGCGAGGGACGGGACCGGGCACCCGGTGCTAGACCGGAACTTCGCGCGGGCCGTGCGTGACAACCCGGACGGGGACTGGCCGGAGTTCGCGCTCAAGCTCGCCGGCCTGGCGAGCCCCTACCAAGGCGGCATGGCGTTCCGCTGCGACTTCGACGGAACGGGCATGGAGGTGCTGGGCCACAACTTCCGCAACAACTACGAAGTGGCGGTCGACTCGCTGGGCGGCGTTTGGCAGTCCGACAACGACGACGACGGAAGCTACGCCTGTCGCATCAACTATCTGCTCGAGCACGGCAACTACGGCTACCGCGATCAAATGACGGGCGCGAGCAACCAAGCCGAGCGCACCGGCCAGCACGAGGAGATCCCTCATCGCCACTGGCATCAGAACGATCCGGGCGTCGTGCCGAACCTCCTGATCACCGGCGCGGGCTCCCCGACCGGAGTCACCTCATACGAGGGAAGGCTGCTGCCGCGGGAGTTCTGGGACCAGATCCTCGCGACCGACGCCGGCCCGGGCGTGCTCAGGGGAATCCTCGCCGAGAAGCGCGGGGCAGGGTACTCGGCCAGCATGGTGGACCTTCTCAAGGCAGAGCGGGACAAGTGGGTGCGGCCGGTCGATGTCGCCGTGGCGCCCGACGGCTCGGTCTTCGTGAGCGACTGGTACGACCCCGTCATCGGTTGGAACCGGCAGGAGGACACCGGGAGGGGCCGGATCTTCCGCATCGCTCCGGCCGGGCACAGCTACCGCCCGCCGCGGCACGAATTCGAGACCGCGGAAGGCGCCGTCGAGGCCTTGAAGAGCCCGAACTACGCCGTTCGCTACCTAGCTTGGACGTTCCTCGACGATGCGCGGCGAGAGGCCGAGGCGCTGCTGGCCCGGCTGTTCCGGGAAGGTGCCGAAGTTCGGCACCGGGCCAGAGCGCTCTGGCTGCTGGCTCGGCTCCCCGAGCGCGGGCCGGATTACGTGCGCGAGGCTCTCGCGGACGGCGACGAGGACATTCGGATCGTTGGCCTTCGCGCGACCCGCCGACGCGGAATGAACCTGCTGCCGGTCATCGAGGCGCTCGCCTCGGACCCGTCGCCTCACGTACGGCGCGAGTGCGCGATCGCGCTGAGGGACCTGTCCTCCCCGCGTGCGGCGGAGCTGTGGGCCAAGCTCGCGAACCAGCACGTTGCCGGCGACCGGTGGTCCTTGGAGGCCTTGGGAATAGGTGCGGACGGAAACTGGGACGCCTGCCTCGCGAAGTGGCTGGCGACGGCCGGCGCCGATTGGAGCTCGGCCTCCGGCCGCGACGTTATCTGGCGCTCTCGCGGGTCCGTCACGCCGGCCTACCTGTCCAGAATCCTGCGCAGCACCGATATGCGCGGGAACGAGGCCGCGGCGGCGCGCTACTTGCGCGCCTTCGACTTCCAGCCCCAGAGTCTCGCGAAGGAGCGAGTCCTGCGTCGACTGGCGCTCGCGCCCCCGGCCGACGGCCGGCCCAAGGACTTCTTCGTCGCAGCCGAGGCCCTGCTGCGCCTGCCGAAACTCGACTTGGAATCCGATCCGTCCGCCCGCAGATCCGTCGAGGATCTTCTCGCTCGTGGCGAGGCCACCGCCCAGTTCGCCAGGCTCGTTTCCCGGTACGAGCTGGCCGCGCATTACCCGTCGCTCATCGAAGCGGCGGCGCGCAACATGGACAGCTCCGTCGGGATGGCATCGATCCGTACCCTCTTGGAGGCCGACATGGGTCCGGCCATCTTGGAGTTCGTGCGGTCCGAGCCCGAACTTGCGGCGGGCGTTGTCAAGGCCGTCGGGAACGCGCGCACCGAGGAGTCGGTTCCCCTGCTGCGAAGCGTGCTGCTAGACGTGGGGCTGCCCCCGCCGGTCCGGGACCGCGCCGCGCGCTCGCTGGCGGGCTTCAGCCAGGGCGCGGAAGCGCTGGTGGCCTTGGCGCGGCGCGGCGAGTTCCCGCCGGACATCGCCGAGGTCGCGGGCGCGTCGCTTACCCGCTCGATGCACGTCCGCTTGCGCGACGAGGCGGCCAAGTACTTCCCCATCCCTCCGATGCGGAACCGCGAGCCGCTGCCTCAAATGACGGAGCTCCTCGTCTACGTCGGCGACACGGAGAATGGCGCCGAGGTCTTCGAGAGCGCGACCTGCGGCGACTGCCACGTCGTCAACGGGTCGGGCACGAACTTCGGCCCGGAACTGTCGAAGATCGGGAACAAGCTGCCGAAGGCAGGGATCTACGAATCGATCCTCGACCCGAGCGCGGGGGTGTCGCCGACCTTCGACCTGACGCTGCTCTCGGTCCGCGGCCGCGACGAGGTCTCCGGATTCGTGATCGACGAGACCGGCGATTCCGTGACGCTGCGCATGGAGGGCGGTGTCGTCGCCGATTTCGCGAAGGCCGAGATCCTCGAACGGCGCTTGTCCGCGGTCTCTGCCATGCCCGACGACCTGCAGGAGCAGATGAGCGTCGACGAACTGATCGATCTCGTGGAATACCTGAGCCGGCTGCGCTAGCCCGTCGCGCACTCAGGGCAGCCGGAGGCGCAGGACCCGGCCCATGTCGAATCCCGGCGGTCGGCGGTTTGCGATCAGGTCCTTCTGTTCGGCCAGCGCCGAAACCAGCAGGGGCATTGCGATCGTCGAATCGCAATGGCAGTCCACCATTCTGGCTCCCTTGGCGATCTTGCCCCAGCTCTGTGACTCGGCCAGCGTGCAGCCGGAGAGCCCGCCCCAGTGCGGCGCGTCGGTTACGATCTGCAGGCCGTAGCGATGCCCGCTCTTGCCCCGGTCCATCAGGATGGCGACCACCTCCGACTGCTGAGTGTAGTTCTTCGGAGTGCCCCCGCCGAAGTAGATCACGCCGGTGGCCTTCGAGTCGGCCACGGCGCTGGTGATCTCGAGCACGTCGGCCATCATGTCGAACATCAGCCTGTTCTCTCCGCGATGGCGGCTCTCCGCCACGCCGATGCCGATGGAGCTGTCCCCGATGGCGGGGCAAAAGAGAGGCACGCCGCATTTGGCCGCCGAGGTGACGATTCCGTCCTCGGCGCAGTCACGGCCCACCTCCTGCCCTAGGAGATACAGGAACTCCCGGGTCGTGTAGGGCCGGGTCTGGTCTAGGCGCGAGGCGAAGCTGCCGATCCAGAGGTCGTGCTCGCGGAACCGCACCTCGTCCGCGAGCACGTCGTACATCCGGTCCACCATCACCTCGCCCAGCGCCTCGTCGTCCATGTCCGGCGAGCCTTGGTAGTGACGGAATCCCCTGCTCTCGTGAATGTCGTGGAAGAAGTTCGCCCCGGTCGAGGTCAGGATGTCGATCAGGCGATTCTCGACCATGAACCGCACTACCCGGCGCATGCCGGCGGGTACCATGGCCCCCGATACTCCCATCAGAATGGTGCATTCGGGGTCGGCCAGCATCTCCTTCCAGACGTCGAACGCTTCGCCAAGCTGGCGGCCCTGGAAGCCGGTCTGGGCCATTTTCTCGAGCAGGGAAGAGGCCGAGTTGTCGCTGCTAATCTGGAACGGCTGTGTCGGTTGGTTTAGAAGAGCTTCCTTCTGGGCGGTAGGATGCATTAAGCTCTCCATGCTAACAAGCCGGTTTCCGGCCGGTCCGGCGGCACGAGCTCACTGCACGGCGATCATTTCCAGCGCAACTAGGGAGCCCCCGTCCGCGCGAGTCTGGACCGCCGTCAGGGCCGGCGGGTCCACGGGGAAGGTCTCGGCCATCAGCTCGCGCAGCTCGCTCAGGTTCTCCATATCGCTCAGGTACGCGATGACCCGGACCGCGTTGGGAAGACCCAGAATGGCTAGGTTCAGCGCCGAGGCCTGCGCGCTTGCCGCGCTCTCGAATTGCTCGCGGAAGGTCTCGCCCGTTCCGGGCGTCGCGCTGGTGTAGGCGACGCCTCCGGTCAGGGACACCGGGCTGGACGCGCCGCTGGGGGGCTGGTCGTGCATGAACAGCCGCGTGACATACCTGTCGCTGGTAGCCACGAACGTGATTTCGACTAGGATGTCCCCCGGCAGGCGCGAGAGGGCCACGGTCGAGCCGCTTGGCGCGCCGCCCGGGCTGAAGACGGACTCGAACGCCGCCTGAACGGCCGCAACGTCGGCTGACGGCGGCACGTAGGAGTTGCCTAGGACGGCGTTGTCATAGCCTAGATCAGCTGCGCCAAGGATCGCGCCGATCGTACGGAGAGTCTGCTCGGCTTGACCCGGGGTGGACTCGGCAATGGTTCCCGTGACCGGATCGCGCCCGCCCTGGCCCGACAGGTAGACCGTGGCTCCCGCCCTGACAGCGGGCGAATAGGGTCCCATGGCCGGCGGGATCTCTTCGCTCGGCGGGCGGACTACCGCGATCCCGGCGGGGTCGGCGTACGCGACGCACATCAGGAGCACGCCCGCCCCGTCCGGCAGGCCCGGCATCTCAATCGTGGTGCGAGCGGGATAGCTGCCTTCCTCGAAATACGAGCCGTAGACGGAGTTCATGCCAGAGTAGCTGTCCATGTCCGCTAGGTGGACGTGACAGCTCACCAAGTGCGAATGGTCGAGCTCGGCCCGGGCCAGGATCTCCCCTAGGCGGTCCATGGCCGAGCGGGTCTGATCTCCGATCTCGGCCCGGATATCCGAGGGGCCCACTCCGCTCAGGTACAGCGTCTTCCCCGCCAGGACCGCCAGGGTCTGGCCTCGGTCGTCCCCGAACACGGTCCTCGGGGAGACGGCCCGGGCACCTCCTTCGGAAGCTTGCTCGGAGGAAGGCGCGCAGGCTAGGGCGGCGATTGCGACGAGCGCGGCTGGCAGCGGTCTCACGGCATCAACGTAGCAAAGCGCTCGCGACCGGCAGTCGCACGGATTCGAGCGGCCGTCGCATCGAAGACCAGCCCTCCGATGCTGCTACGCAGCGAATCGACGACCTCTCGCCCGGAATCGGGCGGGACCGGGCTGGCCGGTCGACGCTAGCCCGAGCCGCCGGCGGCCGAAGGATCGAGTTGTTACGATGCGTGCAGCATGCACCGACGCAAGGTAATCGGCGGCCTCGCCGCGACCGCCGCTTCCTCCGCCGCGGCCCCATCCGCTTGGAGCAACAGCTTCGCGCGTCGGCTGCGGGACGACTTTCTCGCGCACTGGGAGGTCGAGAAGCAGTACTCTCTCGAGATTCTCGAGGCGATGCCGGCGGAGCATTTCCAGTTGAGGCCGACGCCCGAACAACGCAGCTTTGCCGAGCAGGTCGCTCACTACATTCGCTCGAATATCAGCTACTTCAAGGACTTCGGCAAGCTCACGCCGCTGCCCCGGCCTGCGGAGGAAATCAATCCGGCCACGTTGCGGGCCTACTTGGTCGAGTCCTACGACTACGTTGCCGCGGTGCTTTCCGAACTCACCGAGAATGACTTCGTCCGGCGCGACATCGACATGGGCCGGACGCCCGTCCATACGGCGCAGGACGTCTTCCTCCGGGCGTACATGCATTCGGCGCACCACCGCGGGTCGGCGGTAGTGTACCTCCGGCTCGCGGGCATCCAGCCTCCGCGATGGCGATTTCCCGCGCAAGGGGATGCTCGGCAGCCGAGGTAAAAGTCGGATGCCATCCGACTAGCGTCTGGGGATTCGCACTGCCGGACTGTGATCGTTCAGCCGCGGTCTGGGCCGGTTCTGGCTCCCATACCGCCACGCGAGGCTCGCAACGGACCCGAGACGGAGCCGGCATCCCAGCAGGATCCGCGACGCACAGGTCCCCGTGACCGCCCGAACGAGCACCCCCAAGTTGCAGCCGCAGGCGTGGATCAGAACTCGCTCCGTCACGTATTCCAAGCCTCGCTGCTGCAGTCAGCGCAGCGCGGCCGTCTCGTACACGCGGGCCACGGACCGCTCCGCCTTGTCCCACCGCCGCAGGATCCAGCCGATGTCCTCCGCGTGCGCTTCCAAAGAAAACCGCCGCGTCCGGGACAGCGAGGAGTGCTTCGGAGCGGCCCTCGCGCAGCCCGCAGCCGAGGAAGTCGCGCAGGACGAGGCTGTCGCAGGCCTGGAGCACGATGCGCCGGTCCGACTCGAAGCCCGTCAGGTAGCCCGGCGCCAGGAGCCGGAGGGACACTCCGGGCGGCAGACACCCTCGACGAACGGATCCAAGCCGGCCCCCGCCAGGACTTGCCCCAGATTGTCGAAGAAGCGTATTGTCGGGGCCGCGGGCAGGGCCTCGGGCGGGAGGACCTGCCGACCCGCGAACTGAATTGCGGCCCTGGCGAGACCTTGATGGTGGTCGCGTTTGCGGATGCCGCTGCGTGCAGGGCAACCGCTACGGCCTGTTGAACGAGGAATTGAAGGAAGCCGCTTCCCGATCCGCGGGTGCGTGCGTTCGAGTGCCTCGCCGACATCCTGCCTGGCGTGTGACTGCCGCCAACGCGGAAGAAATGGCGTGCCACCGCAGCGGAGGTAGAATGAGCGGTCGCGGAGAGGCCGCGCTGCAAGGAGGTCGCTTGGATGCCTGACCACGAGTACGACGTGATCGTGGTCGGCAGCGGGCCGGGCGGCGGCATCGCGACCTACGCGCTGGCCAAGGCGGGCCTCCGGGTGGCGCTCGTCGAGGCAGGGCCCCGGCTCCAGGCCGGCGTGGACTACAACGGGCACCACTGGCCCTACGAGTACCGTGACCGACGCGCCCCAAACTTCTGGCGCGATTTCTCCTTGCGCGGGCACTTCACGCCCGTCGGCGACCGCCCCGGGCACGGACAGATCCGCGCCCTCGGCGGCCGATCGGTCTGCTGGGCCGGGCACTCGCTTCGGTTCGGGCCCCGGGATTTCGAAGCTTGGCCGATCTCTTACGACGAAGTCGCGCCGTACTACAGCCGAGCCGAGCGGCTTATGGGGGTGTACGGGAATCGCGACGGGCTGTCGAACATGCCCGACGGCGAGTTCCTCAAGCCAGTGCCGATGCGGTGCGGAGAGGAGCAGCTGCGGCTTGGCGTGGAGCGGCTTCGCCAGCGCGGCGCGAAGATGGCCTTCGTCGCCCAGCGAAAGGCGATGCTGACCGAACCGCCGAACCGGCCCGAGTGGAAGCACAGGCTGAAGTGCCACTTCTGCGGCCACTGCTCGGGCTGCGCGGTCGAGGCGAAGTACACCTCTGCGAACACGCCCATCCCGCTGGCCGAGGAGACCGGCAATCTCACGATCTTCGCCGAGTCCATGGCAACTCGCGTGCGCGTCTCGACCGAGGGCGGCCGAGCGGTCGGCATCGAGTACAAGGCGAAGGGCGGCGCGGTCCGGGAACTCGATGCGAAGGCGGTCGTGCTGTCTTGCAGCGCCGTCGAAACCGCCCGCTTGCTGCTCATCTCGGACATCGCCAACTCGAGCGGGCAGGTCGGCCGGAACCTGACCAGCCACTTCGGCGTGACCGTGCGGGGGTTCTTCCCCCAGATCGTGGGGCGCGACGCGTCGAACGACGACGGGACGAGCTACTACCACTCGCTGCTGACCGGGCTCTACTGGGACCGGCCCAACCCGAACTTCGAGGGAACGTACCAAGTTCAGTGCGGCGCGGGCGTCACCGCGCATCGCAGGGTGATCCGCAACGCCCCGGGCTACGGCGTTGCCCTCAAGCGAAGGCTGCGGGAGTGGAATGTCGGGCATGCGGGGATGAACATGCAGGGCACCACCCTGATCTCCGGGAACAAGTTCGTCGACCTCGATCCGATCCGGAAGGACGCGTACGGGATGTCCCTGCCTCGGGTGCATCTGCACTACGACGATTCGGACGTCGCGATGGCGCAGGACATGGTCGAGCAGTGCGAGCAAATCATCCGGGCCGGGGACGGCGAGGTCATCGACACGCCGGGGACCGTGGGCGTCGATGACTTGGTCGTCGACCTGAACCACTGGGTCGGTACGACGAGGATGGGGACTGATCGTCGCTCGTCCGTCGTAGACCCGCAGGGCAGGTCGCACGACCTGCCGAACCTTTTCGTGGCGGACGCCTCGGTCTTCCCTTCGTATCCGGAGAAGAACCCGACGCTGACAAACATCGCGCTGTCGTGGCGAGCGGCCGACGGAATCGCCGAGCGCTTCCGTCGCGACGAACTAGGGTAGGCGCTGCATGGAGCGTCGAACTCTGCTGAAGCTCGTCACGGCGGGAGTCCTGCCTGCTACCAACGGCTTGGTGCAGCTCGCATGCACGCAAGGCGGCTACGAGCCCGAGTTCTTCTCCCGCGGGGAACTCGAAGCGCTGGATTCGCTGACCGAAGCGATCCTGCCGAGCGACGAGCATTCAGCCGGCGCGCGAGCCGCCCGCGTGGCGAGGTACATCGACGTGATGGTTGCCGATGCCGCCGAGCCGGTCCGAGAGAGCTTTCGAGCGGGCCTCCTCGCCGTCGCGGAGCTCGCGAAGGAGTGCTACGATCGCGACTTTGCGGCGTGCGACGCGACGCAGCAAGACGCGATCATGGCCCGGATGGCCAGCAACGAAGAGCATCCCGCGAGCGAGACCGAGCGATTCTTCGCTGTTCTCAAGCGGGCGACCATCGAGGGATACTACACGTCGCAGGTCGGGATTCACGACGACCTCGGCTACACGGGCAACACGGCGATCGACGAGTTTCCGGGATGCACGCACGGGTCGCATTCCCAGGGAGCTGCTGGATAGATTGGGCCGAAGCCTGACTCTGATCTGATGGTGTTCCATAGACTAGAGTCGCCGCAGCGTCCGGCGCTCCGAGGCGTAGAAATGCTGCCGCGACCCTCGTCAGGCACAGAAGGAGCCGCAGCCGCCACTGTTGCATGTCGAATCAATCCAGCAGGTGAGGATACGATCACCATATGGTCGTATATCTAGTGCTTGTGACAAAACTCCTGAATTCTGGCCTGATCAGCATTTCATACTACATCCTGATGTCGGATGGATCTCCAAACACAACATATAGGGCCCAAGGTCGGAAGTTGCTCAGCCGCCAATCGCGAAGATTTCCGCGCTCTACCCAGAATTGGCAGGATTTCGGACTAGTCGTAGCATTCCAGTGAAATTTTCGCCTTGAGAGATTGGACCTAACGCCTTTGTTATCAAGGGAATACGAGTTTTGTCACAGGCACTATCTACATCCTCCATTCAGCGACTATGCAACCTTGAGGGCTGACTCGAATTCGCGAAGTCGATAGCCTAAATCTCGTAAGGAAAATCAGCATGACCGTCCAATCGACAGCCTAGCAGCCTGTCGGACTTAGGGCCCCGGCTGGTCTTGAATCCGCCCTGCGTGTCTTCCCAATAATCTAGGATCCCGTGTAATTGGCGGGAAGTACGAGCATCGACTTCACGATTCTCTGACAGCTATAATATAGATTCATGACGAAGTTCGTGCCTTGCGACCGCGAGCAGCCCTTCCTGGTGCCCGTCGACATGAGCGACTGGGTCCCCTCCGACGACCTCGCCCATTTCGTCATCGAGGCGGTCGACCATGTCGACCATGTCGACCATGTCGACTTCCAGCGCTTCCGCGTCAACGAGCGCGGCACCGGCTCGGCGCAGTACGAGCCGCGCATGATGCTCGCCCTGCTGATCTACTGCTACGCCAGCGGCATCTTCTCCTCGCGCCGCATCGAGCGCGCCACCTACCGCGACATCGGCGTGCGCTTCGTGGCCGCCAACCTGCACCCCGACCACGACACCACCACGACACCATCGCCAAGTTCCGGCGCGAGAACTTCGACAACTTCGACGCCGTGGCCGAGTGCTTCCTGTAGGTGCTGCTGCTGGCGCGCGAAGTGAACGTGCTCAAGGTCGGCACCGTCAGCGTCGACGGCACCAAGTGACGGCACCAAGATGGACGGGTCGGCCATAGACTGCCTGAAGGCCCAGAAGGCGCATCAGCCGAGCCGCCCGGCGGCGCCCGATCCGCACCCCCTCGCGCTCGCGGCGCAGATGCCGAACCATCTGCCGGGCGCCGTAAAACGGATACTTCAGGAACAGCTCCTCGATCCGCCGCATCAGCGCCAGCGTCTCGGCGTTTTCGCCCTTCGGCTCGTAGTAGAGCGAAGAGCGCCCGATCGACAGCAGGCGGCATTGCCGGCTCAGGCTCAGCGCCGGGTGGCCGCGCACCACCATCGCCCGCCGCTCGGCGCCCTTCGAGAACACTTCGGCCAAGCCTTCGACCGCCTGGCGCTTCCAGGCGCCAACCTGGTTCGGATGGACCTGATATTGCGGGGCAATCTCCTGAAGCGCCGACCGCCCCGAAGCGCCTCCAGAGCGATCTTCGCCTTCTGCTCCCCCGAAAATCGGCGGCGTTTACTGCTCATCGGCATTCCTCCGTCACACGACGGAATAAACCTTAGCGACCTGTCCGATTTTCCGGAGCCACCCCAACCCTCGAGTGGGTCGATTGGTTCAACAACCGCCGGATCCTCGAGCCGATCGGAGACCGGCCTCCGGCCGAGGCCGAAGCGGCGTACTATCGCCACACCGAGCACACGGCGCTGGCCGCGTGACTCATAGAAACAGTCTCCGGAATTCCCGACACGGTTCACTTGCAGGTCTATAGCGGATGCGCTATATGATGGGTATGGGCTGGACGGTCGAAACCGTCTCGGCCGTCGATTTCGAAATGGCGGCTTTGCCCGTGGCGCTGCGCGCCCGGCTGATCCGGCTGCTGGAAACGGTGGAGAATGTCGGCCTGGAGGCGCTTCGCGCACCACATGTCAGGCATCTCGACGGCAAGCTCTGGGAACTGCGGGTCAGGGCCGAAGGGGGCATCGTCCGGGGCATCTACGTGACGGCGGCCGAACGGCGGGTGGTTGTGCTGCACGTCTTCGCGAAGAAGTCGCGCAAGACGCCGCGCCGTGCGCTCGCGACCGCCCGGGAGCGGATGAGAGAGGTGATGACATGACGAAGCTGAAGGACTTGAAGGCGCGCTTCATGGAGGACCCCGAGTTCCGGGAGGAATACGCGCGCGTCGACGAAGAGTATGCGCTGGTCGAGGCGCTGGTCCGCGCCCGCACGGCGGCGAAGCTGACGCAGGCGGAGCTTGCCCGGCGGCTCGGCACGACCCAGTCCGCAGTCGCGCGGCTGGAGGGCGGCCGGGTATCGCCGTCTTTCGCCACGCTGCGCCGCTACGCCAAAGCGACCGGCACGCGGCTCACCGTGGGCTTGGTGCGGGCCGACGGATGAGGCGCGCGCATGGCTGACTTGGACGACCGACGAGCCCTCGCAACTGTTTCCCGAGGCCAGATTCGATACCGAGCATGAGAGGGACGTCGTCCCTCTTGCGCCAATTCACGATACGATTTATGTAGCACATCTTTTTCTCGCGTTCGGCTACACCCACACCTCAGGCGGAGATCTAGACGCAGCAGGTCGCCTTGCTCCAGGACATCACTCAAGACGACTGCAGAGCTGTGGAGTCGGCAATGACGAAATGCTCGAGGTGGCTCCGCGGGCACGACGAGGCGCCTGCCGCGCGGGCTCCTGTGCCCGACCCTCCGGAACTCAAGACCGATATCGACATGCTTGCCGATTTCCTTGCAGATATCCGGAAGCGTCGGAACGCGTGACTGCTGTAGGCAAATGGCCTGCATCGCTATTCTCGAGTTCGCCTCCTTGATTGAGGACCCGAGCAAGGAAATCTACCCGCACATCCGCGAACACATCGAGGGAATAAAGACGCCATTCTCCATCGAGTTAGCGAGGTCGAGTGTCTCACGTGGCGGCGGTCCGACCTTGGTTCCAATCAACCATGGAGGTTCTCCCATGAACGCGGTGCTTCACGCACTCAACCCTGCAGTCGGGATTTCAGAGGCGAGAGACGAGAACCGAGTCGTCAGGAAGGCGATACGTGCGTCCGGCCGACCCTAGCCCGGTTATTTCATGAAGGCGGTTTGTTTCGTTGTTCGGACGCAATGGCGCCTTTTGCGGCGCCTATTGGAGCGGGGGATTGGGTGAGGATGGCCTCGGAGGGGACTTCGGAGCGGTTGAGACGGTGGTCGGAGAGCGTTTTGGGGTCTCGGCGGCGTCATCGGGCGTAGGGTGACGGTCCGGGGTGGACCCGGGGCCGGGTATTTTCGCGACCGCCCGCTCGGAGCGGGCTATCCAGCGGTGAGTCGGTGCACCAGGAGCCGGAACACCGCTTCGTCGGGGCAGGCGCTGGACAGCCTCACGGCAACGGTGCGGGTGTTTCGGGTGATCACCGCACCGGCCTTCAGAAGCCGTAGTCGGATCGTTCGGCATTGCGCCCGGGCCAAGGCCGTCCCGCGAAGCACCGTGCGGCGCATCGTCTCGAGCAGGGTGTAGGCGAGCGCCGCGAGCAGCACCCGGTACTGGTTCGCCCACCACTTCGTGCACGAGGTCCGGTCGGCGAACAGGTCGAGCTGCGGTTCCTTGATGCGGTTCTCCACCTGTCCGTCCCATCAACTGGCCTGAGAGCGCACCGTGCGTGGCCACTCGGGGCGGTCGCCGGGTACTTGGGCGAAACCATGCTGCCACCGTCGAGAGTCCTGCGCGAGGTGGATTGCGAATGCGACCCCCGCCTGGTGCGCAGAAGGCGGGCCCGTCGGCCGCGCGCGGCATTGCGCAGTTCCAAGCAACTGGGAGGAGCATGCGGCGATTGGGCGAATCGGCAAGACCCATTACGAATTCCGCGCCGCGCTCATGGCCAGCAATCAAGAAGGTCTGACCAAGACCTACAACCGTTTTCACGATCCGCATGAAGGTGCTCCCGCCGTTCGACGCCTCCGCGACCTTCACGCGGAGATGGATCGTGCGGTGCTGGATGCCTATGGCTGGAGCGACATCCTAGCTGAGTGCGAATTTCTGCTTGACCATGAAATCGACGAGGAGGAGTGGGGCGACAGGAAGCGGCCGTGCCGTTACCGATGGCCAGACGACGTACGCGACGAGGTTCTTAGTCGCCTCCTCGAACTCAACGCCCAACGCGCCGAGGCAGAACGATTGTCCGATGAATCGTCATTGAAGAAGGCAGCGATTCTCAATTTGGGCATTTGGGGATTTCCAGAGTGTCTGAGAAAGGTGTCGCAGGCAGTCTGGCACTTGACTTTTGCTAGCGGAATGCGTGAGCTAGGGTGAATGCCCCATGTCCTGGACTCGCTGCTGAGCGCCTGCCGCGAGACGGCCGCCGGCCGGCCCGACCGGCGCGACGGTCGCAACAAGCGCTACGCGGTCAGCGACGCCGCCGGTTGCGCCCTGGTGCGCCCCGGCCTGCTTCTGCACCCGGTGCGAGTCGTTGCTCGCGTTCCAGCGGCGCATGGAGCGGGACGGCTCGCGCTCCAACTGCCGGACCCTGTGCGGCGTGGGCCGCATCCCCTGCGACAAGCGGATCCGCAACTTGCTCGACGACCTCGACCCGGCCGCGTTGGACCCGCTGTTCCGGCCGTGCCTCGCAACCGTGGCCGCGCAGGGCGCGCTCGCGCCCTTCCAGCGCCTCGACGAGCGCCTGCCGGCGGCTCCGGACGGCGTCCGGTTCCACCGCTCCGACAGGGTGCATTGCCCGCACTGCTCGGTGCGGCGCGTCGGCCGCGAGCGCCGGCCGCATCACTTCCACACCATGGCCGACGGCCACGCCACCGTCCTGCCGCTGATGCCCGAGTTCGTGCGCCCGCAGCAGGACGCGGCCGCGACCCGCGCCGACATGAGCGAGGACGAGCGCAAGCGGGACTGCGAGCGCAACGCCGCCAAGCGCTGGCTCGCCGCTCAGGGCGCCTGGCTGCAGGCCTGCCGCCCCGTCCTGCCGGGCGACGACCTGTACTGCTGCCAGCCGCTCTGCGAGGCCGCCGCGGCGGCCGGCATGGACTGCGTCCGGGTATGCAAGCCCGGATCCCACAAGCACTTGTACGAGGTGCCGGAGAGCCGGCGGGCGAGCGGCGCGGGAAGGGCAAGCGGTCCGAGCGGCACCGTTTCCGCCGGACGGCCGCAGTGCCCCTGCGCAAGGGCCGCGACGCCCTGCAGGGCACTTGGCTCGAGTACGCCGTGGAGCGCGACGGCAAGCGCACCTACGCCAACAGCTTCTTCACCGGTCTCGCGGTCACCGCGGACAACGCGGAGCGGATCGCGCGGGCCGGCCGGGCGCGCTGGAAGATCGAGAACGAGGGCTTCAAACGAGGGCTTCAACTGCCTGGCGCGGCGCGGCCGCAACGTCAAGCGCAACTTCGGGCACGGCAAGGAAGGGCTGGCCAACGTGCCGGCCGTGCCGAACCTGTTCGCCTTCGCGCTCCACGCTGTGGTGCAGTGCGTCTGCGCGCTGCGGCAGCAGTGCCGGCGCAAGCCGGTCACGCGCCGCGCCCTGTTCCGGGAGCTGCAGGTCGCGCTGCGCTGGTTCCGCTTCCCGGACCGGCCGACGCTGCTGGCGGCGTTGCGCGACGGACGCGCGCCTCCGGGCTGCCAGGCGGCCGGGGCCTGGACTCCGCGCAGTTTCGTGCTGGCAGCGTCCGGCCAGCGTCCGGCGAGCGGCCGGCCGTCAAAGCCGGCTACCGCCGGAGTGCGTCCGGCCGCGGGCTCGGTACTCCGCGGACCCGCGACGCGGGCCGCGCCACGGCCCTGCCCGCCGTCCGACCCTCCCGCGGGGCGGCCTCGGGAGCGCAACCTCTCGGTCAACTTATTCACCTCATCCTCGGAAACAACGCTCACGCACCCCCTTGATTGCCAAATTTAGAACCGCTGGACTCAAACCCAATCAGGCGGCCCGGCAGCATTCGTCGGAAGGACCTCCCGGGAGCAGTGACGGCCGGTCTGTGAAGGCCGCGCAGAAGGGACGGCTCATGCTCTCGACGTAAGCGTCGGGGTCGAAGTCGGCTTTGGCCAATACCTAGCCCAGCTTCTCGAAGAAGCGCGCGATCAAGGCGGCGGACAGGTTCTCGGGAGCGAGGGACATTGGCATCTGCTCGACCTTGCGGGCTCCAATCGCCATCGAAATCCTGGAACAAGAATGACGTCATCCGTGCTGGGCGAACGAGAAATCGCCTCTTTCCACGGGCGGTCTACTGTCCGTGCGGACTGCGTGATCGCAACAGCAGACGACCGGCCGGGGCACGGACCGCGAACTGGGCATCTCCATCGCTCGTACGGGACCGGGACTGTCCGGCCGGAAACGAGGCAGGATCTAGGCTAGGGCCTTGAATCGTTCGAACCGCTGCTCGAGCCGCTTGGGTTCGGGGTGGTCGTCAGGACGCGGCGGCAGGAGAGTCCGTGCTTGGTCGCCGCCCTTCAGCGCCTCGAACATGAGCCCGCCGTTCAGGTCCAGCAGCCTGTGTGACACATGCACCCGACAGTCCGGATCGCTGCCGATGAGGTTGTTGCCGTACGCGGCGTGGTGGTGTTCGATAGCGGAAGCCCGGCCTGCGCGACCGGCTGGTCGAGTGTCTCGTCCCCGTCCTCGACGAAATGGGCCGCGTCCAGCAGGCTCCTCTCCGGCCGCCCCGACACCGCGCAGCGGTATCTGTGGTCGATCAACCTGACTCCGGCGCTCTTGGGTTCGGCCGCTCCGACGAGGCACTTCCCCTGACCCGAATCCCAACCGCACCCGGAGGTCGGTGCGATCGCCTGGTAGTGTCCCGGGGCCAGCGGGTAGAAGTAGCGGGTCGGGATACCCGCCTCCCATGCGTGTCGCAGCAGGACGTTCCGTGCGATGACGGCCCTCCTCTCTCCAACCCGTATTCGAATTCCTCGCGGTCCCTGAACGCGGCTTGAAGATCCCCTTGGACTGCGCGGGCAGCCGCACGGTCTCCACGGCGAAGTTGAGTCCGCGCTCGATCCGGTCCCAAGTCAGCGTCTTGTAGCGCCGCTGCAAGGCTTCGACGTGCTCGATCGCCCTGATCCGGATCCGGCGGTCTAGCTCGGGCTCGGGCATACGCGCACGGCCGCCTAGCGGTGCAATAGGTCTGGGGAGCCGCGCAACTGGCGGCTGCCCGGTCCCGCTTGAACAGCTAGTGATAGAGTGTGCGAGGCATGAATCCTACCACCCGGCGCGGCTTTCTCGGGACGGCCGGGGTCGCGCTGGCCGGTGCCTGCGCCCGTCGCGAGACCGGTTCGAGCCTGCCTCCGGTCCGGGCTATCACGTCCGGGCCGAAGCACCACTGGTTCGGATACTACGACAAGCTGGAGTTTGACCTGAGCAGCCGCTTGGTCCTGGGGATGGAGGTGGACTTCGAGCACCGCTCGCCCCGTCCGGGCGACGAGATCCGCATCGGCATGGTCGACATCGAGGACGGGGACCGCTGGACCGACCTCGGCAGCAGCGCTGCCTGGTGCTGGCAGCAGGGCTGCATGTTGCAGTGGATACCCGGTTCCGATTCGGAGATCATCTGGAACGACCGGGAGGCAGACGGCTACGTCAGCCGCATCCTCGACGTCAGGAGCGGGGCCCTCCGAACGATCCCGGCACCGGTCTACGCCTTGGGGCCGGACGGGTCCTGGGCCGTCAGCGCGGACTTCCGCCGGTTGAACGACACGCGGCCCGGGTACGGCTACGTCGGCCTCCCGGATCCCAACGCCGGCGTCCTGGCGCCGGAATACACGGGCATCTGGAGAGTCGACCTCGTCTCGGGCGCGCGGGAGATGCTGATCTCGGTCGCGCAGGCCGCGGCGATTCCGAATCCGCACGGCGACACCGGAGGCAAGAAGCACTATTTCAACCACCTGCTCGTTTCGCCCGACGGCTCGCGCGTGATATTCCTGCATCGCTGGCGCGACCCCGATCCTAGCGCCGGGGGCTTCGGCACGCGGATGTTCACGATCGGCAGCGACGGCTCCGACCCGTACGTGCTCGATCCCTTCGGCAAGACATCGCACTTCATCTGGCGCGACCCTGAGCACGTGCTGGCTTGGGCGTGGCATCCGTCTCGCGGGAGCAAGTTCTACCTGTTTCGCGACCGTACCGAGGAAGTCGAGGTGATGGCTCCGGCAGTCATGCCGCTGAACGGCCACTGCACGTACCTACCGGGCGGCGGGTGGATACTCAACGACACCTACCCGGACGAGGACCGCTTCCAGCACCCGTACCTCTACGAAGTGGCTAGCGGGCGGCGGGTCCCCTTGGGCCACTTCCTGTCGCCCCCGGAGTACAGGGGCGAATGGCGCTGCGACAACCATCCCCGATTCAGCCCGGACTCCAGGAAGGTCGTGATCGACTCGCCGCACGACGGAACCGGTCGGCAACTGCACCTCATCGACATTTCAGGCGTTGTCGGGGCCTAGGCGCGGCCGGTCGCGTGCTAGCCTTGGGCTGCACGATCCTCTAGGCCCGCCGGATTCCCTCGCGCGGCTCGCTGGATCTGGCGAAGTCCAGGCCCGCTAGGGCGCGAAGGGAGATTCAAGCGATGAACCGTCGGCAATTCCTAGCCATGGCGTCGGCCGCTGCCGCGCCTCTCGCGTTTCCGGCGTTCGCCCGCGTCGAGGACGACCTGCGGATCACGGGCGTCCGGCTGGTCCGGATGCGGCGCCGGCGCCCAGTGCCCGGATACGAGCCCGCGCCCGGCTCGTGGTCGACGGGCGGCGTCGAGGTCGCCAACCCGGTCTCGATCTATCCGAAGTACAAGCCTATGCGGAGCCTCTTCCGCGCCACGGGCCCGCGGGCCGGCAGCTTCTGGGTCGAGATCTCCACGAACAAGGGAGTCAAGGGCTACGGCCCGGGCGGGCCCGGCGGCGGCGTGATCGTCGAGGACCACCTCGCGCGGCTCGTCATGGACGAGAACCCGCTCGACATCGAGCGCCTCTGGGACATCCTGTGGCGCGCGACCATGTCCTACGGGCGCAAGGGCACCGTGATCAACGCCATCTCCGGCGTCGACATCGCTCTCTGGGACATCGCCGGGAAGGTCTGGGACGCGCCGGTATGGCGCCTGCTGGGCGGCAGGATTCATCCCCGCATCCCGTGCTACTGCACGGGCAACGACATCGAGCAGCACGTCGAGTTCGGCTACAAGCGGCTCAAGCTCGCCCTGCCCCACGGTCCGGCCGACGGCCGGGAGGGCATTCGCAAGAACGTCGAGCTCGTCAAGCGCGCCCGGGCGGCGGTCGGGGACGACGGCGACGTGATGATGGACTGCTGGATGGCCCTGACCGAGCGGTACACGCTCGAGCTGGCCGAGGCGTTCGAGCCGTACGGCGTCTACTGGATCGAGGAGGCCCTGTCCCCGGACGACTACGAGGGTTTCGGCAGGCTCCGCCAAGCCATACGGTCGACCCGCATCGTGACAGGCGAGCACGTCTACACGCGCTACGGCTTCCGGCAGCTGCTGCGGGTCAACGGCGCCGAAATCTGGCAGCCGGACATTCACTGGTGCGGCGGCATGAGTGAACTGGTCAAGATCGCGCACATGGCGGCCGCCCACGACATTCCGGTCATTCCGCACGGCGGCGGCCAGCGCGACGCGGTCCATTTCATCTACGCCACTCCCAACGCCCCGTGGGCGGAGATGTTCATGCCCGCGCCCGGCGGGCCGGACGTGGTCTACGAGCGCTACGAGCAGGACAACAGCCTCACCCGAGGGCCGGAAGGGATCTACACCCGCCCGTCTGACGGCCCGGGCTTCGGCTGGGACCTCGAGCCGGTGGCCTAGCCGCCGGGCGGGCTTCCCGCCCGCCGCGGCGGTTGTGCGCGGGTCAGGCCGGCTTCAGAAGATCACCTTCAGCGCCAGCTGCGTCTGTCGCGGCAGGTTGGCTTGCGCCGCGACCCGGCCGAATCCGCCCGTGCCGACCTGGGTCCCGGGGTTGTTGAAGATCGGATGGTTCAGGGCGTTGAACCACTCGGCGCGGAACTGCGTCGTGACCCTCTCCCCGATGCGGAAGCTCTTGAAGATGGAGAAGTCCAGCGATTCGACGAAGTCGGCCCGAATCGTCGAGTGGACCCGGCCGAGGGTGCCGAAGGTGAAGGGCTCGGGGATCGCGAACTGGTCCGTGTCGAACCACCTTGCGATGGTCGGGTTGTCCATGCGTCCGTCCACCCCGGTCGAGTCCGGGAACTGGCGGCCGCCGAATGAGTGGCTCGTGTTGCCCGGCACGGACATCCGCAGCGGCAGCCCGCTGTTCAGCGTGGCGATCCCGTTGACCTGCCACTGGCCGAGCACCGCGTTGAGCGGGCCGCTCCAGCCGCTGCCGAGCTGCTTGCCCCGGCCGAAGGGAAGCTCGTAGGTGAAGCTCCCGATCAGGCGCTGGCGCTGATCGTACGGAGACAGCGACTTATCGCAGCTCCGGCAGTAGTAGTTGCGCCAGGTCGCCGAGGTCCAGGCATTGTCGCTGCCGTCGGAGATGAGCTTGGAGAGGGTGTAGGCGATGACCGCGTTGCCGCCTCCGTCGAACCGCTTGGTGAACTTGGCTTGCATGGAGTGGTAGATCGTGTTGCCCCATCCCGGCGCGGAATGGACCACGCCCGGGAACTGCGGGTAGGGGGTCAGCAGCTGGCCCCGCTGCACCCTGGGCTGGGACAGCACGCCGACCGGCACCACGCCGTGGAGCGGGTTGTCCACCAGGTCGAGGATGCCTGCATCCGGGCTGATGTGATTGGGATGCAGCTGGTCCATCTGCCAGCCGTGGCGGAAGGGGATATGCGTGCCCTTGTTGCCTGCGTAGGCCACTTCCACGGCGGTCCGCGGGCCGAACTGCTGGGCGATCGTGAAGTTCCACTGCTGGTTGTAGGGAGTGGCCATGACCGAGGGCACCGGTCCGTTCCCGTGCAGCCCGTTGCCCGAGGTCAGCCCGCCGCCGGCGCCCGGGGGCAGGATGACACCGTCGGGGAAGGGGTCGCGGAGCCTGTGGTGCGGGTTCACGCCGTCCAGCGAGGCCAGCCACGGCGTGGTCGTCGCGAAGGGCGAGGTCGGGTAGAAGTTGGCGCCCCACGGCGCCATGGCGAAGAAGATGCCGTACCCGATCCGGATCACGGTTCCAGTGAGGGCCTCGTAAGCCAGGCCCAGACGGGGGCCGAAGTTATTCCACTCGGGGTTGCGCAGGTTCCGGCCGGTCTCCAGGTCGTGCCCGGGGAACCGCCAGCCGCCGCGGAGATCCAGCCCCGAGGCGTCGCTCAGCGGACTGCGCACGTCGGGGTCGAAGACCGAGAAGCGGTCGTAGCGCTCTGTCAAGCCCGTCTCGGCGTCCCAGCGCACGCCGAGGTTCAGGGCGAGCTTGCGGGAAACCTTCCAGTCGTCCTGGATGTACCCGCCGAAGGACTTGCTGGAGAAGGCCGGCCGGATGCGGTTGTTGACGCGGCCGTTCGCGCCGGTCCCCAGCAGGAACGAGGCGTAGCCGAACCCTGCGCTCGCCGAGACCGTGCGCGGGTCCGGCCCCTGCGTCATGCCGCGCGTGAACTGGTAGTACATCTGCCACGACGCCTGCATGTGATTGATCAGGTTGACGCGCCACTCGCCGCCGGCCTTGATGTTGTGGCTGCCGACGACCTTGGAATAGGTGGCGTTGAGCGTGTGGGACATGTTGGCGGAGCGGAAGTTCCAGTGGTGCCGCAGGCCCGGAGCGGTCATCTCCTCGATGTTGAACTCCGGAAACACCAGCAGGTCCGCTCCGTTCTGGATGTGCTTCGGCAGGCCGAGCTCGGCCGGCTCGAAGCCCTGGAACCACGAGCCGCGGTCGAGGATGGATCGCGCGAAGCCGTAGCGCAGGCTGAGCAGGGACGTCGGCGTCAGGGTGTTGCTGTACTCGAAGGCCCCGTTGTTGAGCGCCTCGTTGTTGGTGAAGCAGCCGCCGTCGGGGCAGCCCGGCCCCTCCCACAGCTCCGGTGCCGAGCTCACTACGTCCAGCAAGGTGTGGCGCACGAAAATCCGCTGGTTCTGGCTGATCTGGTGGTCGACCTTGAATACATTGCGATTCGAGTCGTTAGGTTGCCCGCCGGCGAACTGGAAGTTGTTGCGGCCCGTGAAGGGCTGCCCTTGCACGTTCGGCTCGGCTCCGTAGTAGCCCGCCGTCGCGAGCGCCACCGGGTCCATGGCCGCGGCGGGAATCCGGTTGTCAGGAAACGGATCCCGCAGGAACTGGCCGGGATTGCTGCCGTCGGGCCGCGTCGACTGGGGATCGAAGATCGTCCGCACCTCGCCGGCCGAGTTCAGCGTCTCGGAGAAGTCGCCGGCCTTCTGGAGCGCCGTCGGCAGCGTCAGGTTCCGAACGGCCTGGCTGCGCTGGCGCCGGCCCTCGTAGGCCTCGAAGAAGAACGTCCGGTTCTTGACGATCGGGCCGCCCACGCTGAAGCCGAACTCGTTGCGCTGGAACGTGCCGAGCTTGTTCCCCGCGCGATTCGCGAAGAAGTTGTTCGAGTCCATCTTGTTGTTGCGCAGGAAGTCGAACGCCGTGCCGTGCAGCTCGTTGGTGCCCGACTTCGTGGTCATGGTGAGCACGCCGCCGCCGCTGCGACCGTACTCCGCCGAGTAGGAGTTCGTCTGGATGCGGAACTCCTCGATCCCTTCGATCGTCGGCAGGGCGCTGTTGGCATTCATGTTGTTGGTGTTCGAGTTCATCGTGACCGGGACGCCGTCCATCATGATCATGTTGCTCGAGTCGCGGCCTCCGTTGACCTGGAATATGCCGATGGAATGGAAGCCCTCGCGGAACTTGCCCCTCGCCGGATCCCGCGTGAAGACGCCCGGGGTGAGCACCGCGAGCGAGTACACGTTGCGGCCGTTTAGCGGCAGGTCCATGATCTGCTTGTTCTCGACGACTCCGCTGAGCGTCGAGTTGGTGGCCTCGATCAGCTGAGCCGTGCCGGCGACGGTGATCGACTCCGTGACCTGGCCCAGCTCGAGCTCGATGTCGAGGCCGGCCTTCTGCTGCGTCGCGATCGGGAACGGCTCTAGCACGTAGCCCCGGAACCCATCGCTCTCGGCGGTGATGCGGTAGCGGCCCGGCGGAAGCGGCGTCGCCACGTAGAACCCGGCCTCGTTCGTCGATGTCTTGATGCTCACGTTGCGGTCGATATCGGTCACGTCGATGGCGACGCCGGGCACGACTGCTCCCGACGAGTCCGTCACCAAGCCCGAAATCGACCCTGCCGAAGTTTGCGCGTACGTTCCGCCAGCGAGCGAGAAAGCGGCTATCGCCGCGAGAAGAATGCGTTTCATACGCCCCCCCGTGCGGGCCGCAGCCGCAGCGCTGGCCTTGTCGTCCGGCGCGGCGCATCCCACGCGCCGCGTCCGCGAGAATCCTCTGCGAGCTGCTGCTCGGCCCGATCGCCCGCAGTATGCTGCATGTCCAGTTCCACGTCAAGCGGTAATCCGCCCAGGATCTCGGGAATCGGCGGAACCGGGCCTTCCGGGCCCGCCCGGGCGAGGCCTGCCGGAGGTCGCGCGTACCGCGCCTCATCGGGCGACGTCGGGTGCGCCGGGCTCGCTGCGCCCGGCGAGGATCCGCTTGAGCGCGTCCGTAGTTTCGACGGGCCTCTCGACTGCCTGCAGGCGCTCCGGATCGCCGTCGGCTCCCTGCCGCTCGAGCGCCTCCGTGAACCGTTCCTGATGGTCCGCGAGGTCGAGCGGCGTCTCGCCTTGCGCGTTCTTCCAGTCAACCGGGGCGCCTTGGGAATGGAGGTACTCGACGACGTCCGGTGCCAGCGTTCCGGCGGCGATATGCACGATCGTCTGGCCCTGGCGGGGCAGGCTGACGGCCTTCACCGGGTCCGCGTACCGGTCGTCCGGGTCGTAGCGGGCCGAGAGGTCCGCGCCTCCCGCGACCATCGCCTTGATAGCCGGCAAGTCGCCCGCGACGACCGCCACCGAGAACGGCGAGTGGCCGTCCTTGCGAACCAGGTTCGGGTCGCCGCCGGCGTTCAGCAGCATGCGGACGAGCGCCGCGCTGCCCGAGTTCGCGCCGATGTGGAGCGCCGACGACCCGGGGGGCGCGGGATTGATTCTCACGTCGCCCGCAGGCCCCGGGGTCGGGAACAGGGTCTGCCGGTTCGGCTCTGCGCCGTCCGCGAGAAGCAGGGCCACGACCTCCAGCGCCTCGTCCGGACCGAACGGAGACTCGCCGCTTCGGGTGTGGTTCAGGCTCAGCAGGGCGGGCGCCCGGCGGTACGCGCCGGAGCCGCCTCGGTCCGCTGCCCTCGCTGCCCACGCCGCCGCCAGAGCCGCCGCGTGGAGCGGCGTGTAGCCGGCTGCGTCCGCCGCCGCGGCGCGGGCGCCGCGCTTGAGCAGCAGCCTCGCCATGTCCAGGCTGGGCGCGAACCGCTGCGAGCTGCCGGCGCTGGCCGGGGCTCCCTTGCCGGGCACGAAGTCCGCGGCCAGGGGAACCCAGTTATACAGGGCCGCCAGTAGCGGTGTGGTGCCGTCCGCCGCGGTCCCGTTGACGTCGAGTCCGGCGTCGAGCAGGATGCGGGCGGACTCCACTTGGCGTTCCCGTACGGCGAAAAGCAGCGCGGACTGGCCTCCGCGCTTGCTGACGAACTCCCCGTCGGTGTTCCAGGGGATGCCGGTCTTGCCCAGCGTGAAGCTCGTGGGGGCGTAGATCGTGTACAGCACGTCCCAGGCCTTGGTCGTCGCCCGGAGGTCGGCTCCGTTCCCGACGAGGAGCCGCACTGCTGGCGCGTTCCCCGCCGCCCACATCAGGGCCGTCTGGCCGAAACGCTTCTCGCGGGCGTTCGGGTCCGCGCCCCGCTCGAGCAGCAGCTGCATCAGGTCGACGCGGCCGAGGCGCGCCGCGGTCATCAGGGGCGTCTCGCCGCCCTCCCTCGCGCGGTTCGGGTCGGCGCGCTGCAGCAGGATCCGCGCCACGTCCGTCGCGCCGTTCTCGATGGCCAGCGCGAGCGGGACGATTCCGAGAGCGTTGGCCAGGTCGGGGTCGGCCCCCGCCTCCAGCAGCAGCTCGGCCGCGGCGGCGCTGCCGCGAATCGCAGCCCAGGCGAGCGCCGTTGCGCCGTCGGCATCCCGCGCGTTCGCGTCCGCCCCCCGCTCCAGCAGGGCCGCTAGGGTCGCCGCGTCGTCGGCGCGCGCCGCGCTCACGAGCGCCTGCCCGGTGGCCGCGGCGAGCATGCACGGCGTCGCGAGCCAGGCCGCGGCCAGTGCCTTCGCGACGAGACTTGCGCGCACGGCTCTAGACCTCCACGCGGTTGAGCCTGCCCGTGCTGTCGCCCAGCTTTTCCGTCGGCACGCCAACCTTGTCCAGCATGGTCAGGTAGAGGTTGGTCAGGGGCGTGGTGTCGCCCGGATAGGCCACGTGGCGTCCGCCGGCGACCCGCCCGGCCGCACCGCCGGCCAGCAGGACCGGCAGGTTCCGCTGGCTGTGGCTCGTCGGCACGCTCAGGCTGCTGGCGTACATGATCAGCGACCGGTCCAGCAGCGTCGAGCCGCCCTCCGCGATCGCGTCGAGCCGTGCCAGGAAATAGGCGAGCAGCCCGGTCTGGTCGACGTTGATCTCGGCCAGGGCGTCCAGCTTCTCCCGCTCGAAGTTGTGGTGCGAGATCTCGTGATGCCCCATCGAGATGCCGAGGTGCGGGAAATTCATCGACGTCGCCTCGCGCCCGTAGAGGAAGGTCCAGACCCGCGTCAGGTCCGCCTGCAGGGCGAGCGCCTGCAGATCGAACATCAGGCGCACGTGGTCGGGCCACGCGTCGGGGATGCCGGGAGGCCGCGGGGTGTCCGGCAGGTCGGGCAGCGGCTTCTTCATCGCCACGGCGATCCTGCGCTCCACGTCGCGAATCGATTCGACGTACTCGTCCAGCTTGCGGCGGTCCTCGGAGCCGAGGTCCGCCTTCAGTTCGGCGATCCGACCGGCCACGGCGTCGAGCGCGCTGCGCTCGGCCGCAGCGCGCTGCCTGGACGCGGCGGGGTCGATCCGCCCGCCCTCGCCGAAGAGCCTCTCGAAGACGAAGCGCGGGTTCTTCTCGAAGGGCAGGGGATTCGTGGCGCTCTTGAAAACGGGGCCGGGCAGGTTCCCGGTGTCCTCGGTGGTCAGCTCGAGCGAGGCGAACTGCGTCTCGCCGCCCAGCGACCGGGCCGCCACTTGGTCGACGGAGATACCCACGTGGACCCGGCCGGCCGTCGGCTCGCAGCCGGTCATGAAGGAGGCCATGGCCCGATCGTGAAAGCCCGCCTTGCTGCGGTCGGGATCCGACGAGAGGCCGCTTAGGACGACGAACTTGTCCCTGTGCGCGGCCAGCGGCTCCAGCGCCTCGCTGAAGCGGTAGCCGTCGCCAGCGCCCTCCGGTTGCCAGCGCTCCCGGTCGACGCCGAGGGGGAAGTAGATGAATCCGAGGCGGCGGACCGGAGCGGCCGCCGTCAGCCGCTCGGCGGCCATCGCCGGAACCATGGCGTCGAGCAGCGGGAGAGCCAGCGCCGTGCCCGCGCCGCGGAGGAACGTGCGCCGCGGAAGGTGCTTTTTCGTGATGAACATCGTCAGCTCCCCTAGCTCTGCGGCGTCTGCCGCATCTGGAACGGGACACTGCGGACCACGGCCAGGACGAGATCCTGGAAGCGGTACCCTTCGGCCGCGGTCTCTCGCACGATCTGCCTCACCGCCGGCTGGTCCCGGGCGTCCAGTTCCCGCCCGAGCGCGAACGTCAGCAGGCGCTCGGCGGTCGCGCTCGCGAACCGCTGCGGGCGGCCGAGCAGGATCCGGCGAAGGCCCTCCGGGCCGGAGAACGTCTCGCCGCTCGGAAGGATCCCTGACGCCTCGACCGGCGCGTCCCCGTCTGTCGTGCGCCAGCGGCCCAGTACGTCGAAGTTCTCCAAGGCGAATCCCAGCGGGTCGATGCGGTCGTGGCAGGCCGCACAAGCGGGATCCGCCCGGTGCCGCTCCACCTGCTCCCGTGTCGTCAGGGCCCGGCCGTCGACCTCGCTTTCGTCCAGCGGCGGCACGTCGGCCGGCGGCGGCGGCGGCGGCGAGTTCAGGAGCCTGTCGAGAATCCAGGTGCCGCGCAGCACCGGCGAGGTCTTGGCGGAGTGCGATGTCAGCATGAGGACGCTGCCTTGGCCCAGCAGCCCTCCCCTGTGCGGATTGCCGGCGAGAGAGACGCGGCGGAACCCCGGCCCGACGACGCCCGCGATGCCGTAGTTGCGGGCCAGCCGCTCGTTCAGATAGGTGTAGTCGGCTCCGAGCAGGTCGAGGATACTGCGGTTCTCGCGGATGACGCTCAGCAGGAAGAGGCGGGTTTCCTGGCGGAATGCGTCCAGCAGGGCCGAATCGAACAGCGGATAGGCCTCCTTGTCAGGGCGCGTCCTGCCCAACTCGCGCAGGCCTAGCCACTGCGAGGCGAAGCTGGCGGCCAGGGTCGCGGCGCGCGGGCTCGCGAGCATCCGGCGCACCTGACGCTCCAGCTCGCCCGGGTCCCGCAGGGTGCCGCCGGCGGCAAGGTCGAGCAATGTGTCGTCCGGAACGCTGCTCCACAGGAAGAACGAGAGGCGCGAGGCCAGCTCGAACCCAGAGACCTCGTGCAGGCCGCCCGACGGGTCCCGGTCGAACTCGAGCCGGAACAGGAAGTCGGGGGCCAGCAGCACGTCTCGCAGCGCGACGGCGAGCGCGGCCTCGAAGGGTTCCCTCGTCCTCGCTGCCGCGAAGGTCGCCATCAGGGGCCGGATGTCGGCGTCGCCGACCTCGCGACGGAATGCCCGCCGGGCGACCGCGGCAAGGATCTTCGACGCGCATCCGGGCTCATCGGAGGGCGTGGCGGGCCGGCAGGTCAGGATCCGGCGTCGGCTAGGCGTCTCGCCGACGGCCGTGGGCCCGTAGGGGCCGCTGATTTCGATCCGGCCCAGCACGGGGGGACCGGGCAGGCCGTCGAAGGCCGATTCGCCCGAGGTCATGCCCGCGATTTCGAACAGCTCTACGCGCCGCCCGTCTATTCGGAAGTCGATGGTGGGCCGGATCGCGGTTCCGAGGAGGTCCAGCGGGCCTCCCAGCGCCCGCCCGCCCGGGCCGCTGACGTTCAGTACCGGGCCTTCCCTGGCCGCGAACTCGTCGGGGAAGGTCACGACCACGACGCGCGGACCTGCCGGCAGCCGCACTCGGGTGCGGAAGAACCGGACTCCCTCCGTCGGCGTCAGGCTCTGCTTCTCGAGAAACGCCCGCAGCTCGTATTCCCCGTCGTAGGGAAAGTGATGCTTGACGCGGATGCCGCCGCGCGTTCCGTACGGCATCCCCTCGCCCTGCCATTGCGCCTGGGTCCCTCCGGCCCGGAAGGTCTCCGTTACCGGTGAGGGGTCGCTGACCCCCAAGGCCAGCCGGCTCACGCGTCGCGCCACCTTCAGGTATCGCTCCAGCAGGAGCGGGGACATCGACAGGGCATCGGCGATGTTGTCGAAGCCCGCTGCCTGTCCGTCTGGCGGCAGAGTTTTCGCTACAGGGGCCTCAAGGCCTAGGACGTCGCGGATCGCGTTTGCGTATTCCAGTCGGTTCAAGCGGCGGATTACGGCTCTCCCGGCGTAGGGATCCCGCTGTGCAGCGGCATCCAGTTCCCGGACTAGGCCGGACCGGAACGCATCGATCGTTCCGCGGTCGGGTCGCGCCACCCCGGGCGGCGGCATTTCACCCGCCGAGAGTTTCCGCACGACCCTTTCCCACACGTCGGCCCGGGCCGACGCGTCGGTCGCGGGCAGGCCCTCGAAGCTCAGGCCGCTGGCTGGCTCGGAGCCGCCGTGGCACGCGACGCAGTACTGCCTGATGAATGCGTCGCGGTCCAGATCGCCGGCAGGCGCTGCCGCGAGCGGCAACGCGAGCAGGCATGCCGCGGCTGCCGGGATCCGCCCGAGGCGCGACGACACCGCTGGTCGGGCTGGTCGACTGCCGCAGGTTGCGAGCTGCTTCCTGTGCCAGATCACGATAGATCGATCCGCCGGCATCTGTATCGTACAGGAGGAATCCCCCGGGATCCGCGCGAAATCGCATGTTGCAGGGCTCGCCGGGCGCTAATTTGCCGGTGCCCGCCGCATTGGCCGAGAGTGCCCGCCTGCGAGTCCTTGCCTGTCTGTTGATTTGAGAGTCGCCGCGCGCCGCCCCGGGAGTTGCCGGAGCGGTTCCGTGCCGGAAGCGGAGGGCCTGCGTCGATCGAGCCGATCCACCCCTCGATCTAGCTCGCGCTAGCTCGCGCTGCGCCGTATTCAGATCTCGCTGCCGCAGATCCGGATTGCAGAGATCGCCAGGCAGCTGCCGGACTGCATGTCGCGAGCGTCCCGCATTGACTGAGGAGCAACGCTCCGGGCGGGCCTGAGGGGTTTCGCGTCGACCGGCGCGGAAATCGCTCCGTATATCAAACTGATCAGTTAGCCCTCACGCCCCGGACGACGCTGCGTTCGCCCTGGAACATCGGCACTGGCAAGAGTGATCTAGAAGGTAGATTCCACCAGATGAAAGACTCCTATGTGTGACGCCATGGGGCCGACACTTGAGTGGAATATTAGCGCATAACTCTCATGTATATGCTGCTAGATTGGCGTGAATTATCTCCCAATATCTCGATGGATAATTCCAAAATATCAATTCTTATCTGTGTGGAAAAACGGTGTAATCGCGGCCGTGTGCAGAGTTAAGAGATGCTTGAATCTCTCCGCATCGGACGCAAAACGATTCCTCCTCCGGTATAGCCGGTCAACTGCTCGGTCCGTTCCTTCGGCTCCGCTTCCGGAACGTCCGCACTGCCCGGGTTCTCTCGATCACTCGTGGCATGCTCTTGAGTTCCTCGGGGGAGGCGTCTTGCAGCGCTAGGATCCAGCGCCTCTCGCCGCGCAGGAAGTCGTGGCTCCCGACGAACGGGCGCAGGAACCGCGCCGCGCCCGGCTCTTCGGCGAGGAAAGCCGCTCGCTCTGCTTCGTCAAAGATGAAGTTGCCGTTGTCGATGGGCTGCGACCCGCTGCGCATCGGCGGCAGCCCGCCGACCTGCCGGGACGTCTCGCGCACGACCGCATGGGGGTCGGGCAAGCCGTCCGCTCCCACTAGGTACGGCGAGAGCGCCTGGTGGCGGCTCTCGCTGGGCTCGCCCCTGCTGTCCGGATAGGAGTACAGGCGCTTGACCTTTGGCGCTTGGTCAGCCTTGTCGAGGCCGATCACCACGACATGCAGATGCGCCATGCCGCGCGCGTCGGAGCCCCACGCGAAGGTGCGGTGGGCGAAGCTGATCTCAAGTCCGAATCGCTCGTACAGTGCGGGCCACAACTGGGCCACCTGCTCGCCCTGCGTCAGGGAGTTGGTTGCCACGAAGCCGATGCGGGCCGAGCCCCGCCGCACGTACTCGCCTGCCTGCAAGAACCATGCCGGCACGTAGTCGAGCGTGCCGCCGCTCGGGCCCAGCCCCGCGAGCTGCCGCACTTGGGCGCGCCGCCGCTCGCTCTGCAGCTTCGCGCCTGCGAAGGGCGGATTGCCCAGCACGCAGGTGCAGCGGTCGGGCTCGAGGACCCTCTTCCAGTCCGTCTCCAAGGCGTCGGCCTGCACGATCCGCGACGAAGCGCGCAGAGGGATGCGGACGTAGCTCTGCCCGAATTCCAGGCTGAGCCGGTTGTTCATGATGTGGTCCATCATCCACAGCGCCGTCTCGGTGATGCGGGCCGGCAGCTCCCCTGGGCGCGCAGGTCGTCGAGCAGGAGGGGCTCGATGACCATGAGGATGTTGCGCTCGGTGGTGTAGTGGGCGCCTTGCCGCCGGCGCTGCCGCGGGTCCATTACGGACCGGAAGAGGGACCCGGAGACGGCAGGGGAGATTTGCGACCAATCGAAGGCGCAGGCCTCCAGCAGGCGACGGCGCATGGATGTATCGAAGGACTGGATGGGCAGGTGCTCTCGGAATAGATCGCCGTCGACGTGGGGCAGGCCCGCGAGGTCGGGATCGAGGGAGGCGGAACGGCGCTCGGGCGGCGTGTCGAGAACTTGGAAGACCTCCGCTAGGAGTCGGCCGAGGTCGGAGCCGTCCTCGCGGGTGCGGTGCTCGACGAGGTCGGAGAAGACGTCCCTAGGTCCGAAAATGCCGGTGTCGTCGGCGAACAGGCAGAAGACGAGGCGGACGAGGAAGCGCTCAAGTTCGGCGCCGTCGCGGGAAGCCGCTCGGAGCAGGTCGTAGAGGCCGCCGACCAGTTCGGACGCTTGGATGTTGGCAGGGTCTTGGTCCTTGAAGGAGCGCTTCTCGATCCCAAGGAGGAATTCGAACTCCTCGACATGGCCGGGGAAGTCGGCTAGGGCGAAGGCCGATACCGAGCCTTGGTCCAAGTCATGGAGCTCGAAGGACTGGAAGTCGCTGAGGAGGACATAGCGCGGGAGTTCCCAGCCCTTGAGGTAGGGGAAGTATTCGAGGTCCTGTTCCTTGGCCCGGGCGAGGCTGCCTCCGGTGCTCTTCTGCTGGACGAGGAGCACGCCCTTCCAGAACAGGTCGACGTAGCCGCGGCGGTCGCCGAGCTTGCGGACTGGCTCCTCGAAGCCGGCGAGGCGTCGGACCGACACGCCGAAGACATCGAATAAGGCCCGATAGAAGAGCTGGGTCTGCCCCTTTTCGTAGTCTTCCCCCTCCCATTCGCGCGCAAATGCTGCCGCGCGGCTGCGGATCTCGTACCAGGACAGGCGGATGCAGTGCCTCTAGCGGGACGGTGGGAATCCTCGCTCGGCCGGACGGGATCGTGGCAGTGCTCCATCAAGCGTACTGCATCGGATTTGCAGGGCCATCGGATGCGACGTGCGTTCCGACAGAAGTTCGGCAGCCCGGCACAAGTTCGGCCGGTGCCACAATGGACGGTATGACGCCATCGGAACTTCGCGGCGGCTTGGAAGGTGTGATCGCCTTTCCGGTCACCAACTTCAAGGCGGACTACACCCTCGACATCGACGGCTATCGCACCAATGTTGCCGCCATGGTGAAGTTCCCGCTGTGCGCCGTGGTTGCCGCCGGAGGCACTGGCGAGCTGTACTCGCTTACTCCGGACGAGCACCTGCAGCTGGTCGAGGCCACGGTCGTGGAGGCGGGCGGACGGACGCCAGTGATCGCGGGCGTCGGTTTCGGCGGCGGTCTGTCAGTGGAGCTCGCCAAGAGGGCCCAAGCCGCCGGCGCTGACGGAATCCTGATGTTCCCGCCCTATTACCCGCACGCGGATTTCGAGGGTCTACTGCGGTACTACCAGGCGATCGGCAGCGCCGTCGACCTAGGTCTCTTCCTTTACTCCCGGGATACGGTCAACCTCACCCCGTCCCAGGTGTTTCGCTTGACCCAGGAGATCCCCAATCTAGTCGCGCTCAAGGAGGGGCAGGGGGATATCCGCAACTACCAGCGCGTCATGGAGCGGTGCCGAGACCGGCTGCACTGGATCGGCGGCATCGGCGACGACATGGTGCCGGGCTACTACTCGATCGGCATTCGGACCTACACTTCGAGCATTGCCACGATCGCGCCGCGTCTCTCGCTCCAACTGCACGAGCGAGCCTCGATGCTTGACTACCCGAGCCTCGGACGCCTGATGAGGAACTACGTGCTGCCGCTCTACGCCATGCGCGCCCGGCGCAAGGGGTACGAGGTGAGCGTGATGAAGAAGGCAATGGAGATCTTGGGAAAGCCGGCCGGTCCCGTGCGCCCTCCCCTTCCCGAAATCCGCCCGGAAGAGGTCAAGGAACTTGAGACGCTGATGGCTCGCTTCGAGCCCGTGCTCTAGAGGCGCCGCGGCTGCAACTGGACCGGTGAGTCAAGCGGCAGCTCTCTTGCTGCCGGGGCCACTTGTACACCTTGCGCACCCGGCTGGCCAGGGAAGACGACACTGGCAACAACAAGGCCCGGCGGCTGAGAGCCGAGATCGTCGCGGTCGAAACGCTGGTGAGGGGCTTGGAGTGGGGCGTGCGGCACTGCGAGGAGCACGCCTTGGAAAGCACACTGGACCCAGAGGACCGCTTGGAAGCCGTGCCCCAGCCGATGCGCCACCTGCTCGAAGCCGTGGGTATGGTGGCGTACCGGCGGAGACGGCCATGGCGGTCGCGCCCGAGCTTGGCAAGCCCGAGATGGCCCGCGAGCTGCTGCAGGCGCTGTTCCGCAGCGCTGCCAGCCAGCAGCCGGACTTGGCTGCAGGCACTCTCGCCATCCGCCTGCCGGAGCGCTCCTCGCGGGCCCGCGACAAGGCGTTCGGGGCGCTAATCGAGGAGCTCAACTGCGTGGGGGGGCCCGATACGGACCTGCGCATGGTCGACGCGATCCTGCCGACTCTACCTTCGCGCCCGGCAGGGGCCTAGATCCGCAGGCATTCGCCGGCATTGGTGCCCGCCACGCGGGGCGCTGGAATCGCAGGCATCCGTGACGCCGCTTAGCGGCTCGTGCGTCGGCTGTCTGGCCGAAGCTACGGTTGTCCGAGCCCCGGGTTGTGCGCAACTGCCTGGTCCGGGTTCCAAGGACGGTGGCTGCAGCCGTCGCAGTCAATCGGCCTCACCGGCGGTGACCGCACCGCTCCAGGTGCCCGTCCCAGCGGGCTGGGTTCCGCCGAGTTCGGCAAGCCCGCATCGGACCCGCTGCGACGCGCCGGATTGCCAGCGTGCCGGGCGCCAGCCGAATCGGCAGGGTCAAGGGTGCCGGTCGTACGCAAGCGAGCCGCTACCGCGGGCGGCACCGTCACGCGCGGTAACATGCCTGCACGGAGGGCCCGATCCATCAATCCGCGACGGCTCGCCACAAGCTCTTCCGAGAGCGCTACGGCCAGCCCGTCGGCCCGGATCGGCCCACACGTTCCGCCTTGGCTCGGGCTTCGACGCGATACTCTTGGTCAGTTTGGGATAGCCTAGTGCTTGTGACAGAACGCGCAAGCCCTTAGTTTCCGGGCGGTTGCAGCAGGTCCGTGGGACGAAGATCGGGGCGATCCGGGCCGGCTTGCGCGCTTCCGGCGGTCAAGCGACAATCTTCGTTGAGGAACCGCCCGTGAGGACCGTTCAGGAGATCCAGCTCACCCTTGGCCGGACTGCAATCGAGGATATCGATCTCGACGTCCGTTCCCGCGACGATATCCCGGCCATCTTGCTAGGAATACAATTCATCTATCGCACCGAGGAGTTGCGGGACAGGGTTTTCGGACTGCTCGAGAGCCGTATCCTCGGCCTCGGCGAGAGTAGCGGGAACGGCGGGAACGGCGAGAACGGAAGCGATCCTTCCGCAGGCGAGTCCGGCAGGATCAACCCTGCTGTCGGTCGTCCTGGCATGCAGCTGTGGAACATTCTCGTCCCGGGCCTGCTCAAGCAGGGATTGAATTGCGACTGCGGCCGCGTGACGGAGCTGGCGAACAAGCACGCGGACGTCCGGCGCTTCCTCGGTCTGAACGCGACGCTCGACGAGCAGGTGTTCAGCTACCGGACAGTCAACCGGAATCCGAAGCTTCTCACGCCCGACCTCCTCGCGGAAATCAATCGGCTGGTCGCGCAGGAGGGGCACGCGCTGGCGGGGTGCGAGGAAGGCGATCCGCTGAAGGCGCGGTGCGACTCTTTCGCGGTGGAAACGAACGTGCATTGCCCGACGGACGTGAGTCTGCTGCGGGACGCGTTGCGCTGCCTGATTCGCTCTATTGCGCCGCTGTGCAAGGGGCGCGGCATCGCCGGCTGGCGGCAGAGCGCGCGGCTGCCGAAGACGCTGAAGCAGGAATTCAACCGGGTGCGGCAGGCGAAGAGGAGGAAAGGCAACCCGGAGAGGGTGCGGTCGTACCTGGAGGCGGCCCTGGAGATAGCGCGGCGGGCGGAGGGTGCGCTGGCGGCCCTGGAGCGGGCCGGGGAAGACGAGGGAACCTTGGGAGCGGCAAGGAGTTACCTCGGGTGCGTGCAGCTCCTGGCGGACCCGGTGGAGCGGCGCGTGCTGCGGGGGGAGAAGATCCCGCACGAGGAGAAAGTGTTCTCGATCTTCGAGGAACACACGCGCTGGTGCGTGAAAGGAAAAGCGGGGGTGCCGGTGGAGCCGGGCGTTCCGGCATGCATCGTGGAAAGCGAGCACCGATTCGTGATGAATCACGAAGTGATGTGGAAGGGGAGCGACGCGGACGTAGCGGTGGGAATAGTCGAGGGGGCGCAGGGGCTGTACGCGGGGTTGTCGAGCTGCAGCTTCGACAAGGGCTTTCGCAGCCCGGCGAACCGGACGCGCTTGGCGGAACTGCTGTCTTGCCACGCGATGCCGCGGAAGGGGAGGCTGTCGAAGGCGGCGAAGGAGACGGAAGGCGCGCCCGAATTCGTGGCAGCGAGGCAGGCGCACCCGGCCGTGGAATCCGCGATCAACAATCTCGAGTGCCGCGGTCCGGACAGGGTGACGGACCGGGGAGCGGAGGGATTCGAGCGGATGATCGGGCTGGCGGTCCTGGCGGCGAACGTGCATCGAGTGGGCCGGATCGTGCGCGACAGAGAGCGCGACAGAGAGAGGGAGCGTCTCAAGACGGGACCCTTGCCGCTGGCTGCATAGGCAGTCGGCAGCGATCTGAATTGCCCTGAATTGAAACCTTGAAGAGACAAGGTTGAGGAAAAGTGTACAACTAGAACAGAACTAACTGTATCCTCACAATGAAAATGGAATATGAGGCAATGAGTTCGGGTAATTGGCGCAGCCTGTTTCTTCCATAGCTATCATTTGGTGGGGATCTATCAGCTAGAATACCCAAAATATCAGGGTTTTGTCACAAGCACTAGCCTAGGTTGAGAATCCAGAGAGTACGATGGCTGTCCGTCATCAAGCGCCTCGTATATGTGTCGACTATTCGTCCAGTTGGTGGCTAGAATCCGATCCATCCAAGTCAGTCCACAAGCCGATACGAAGATACGAAAGAACCGATATTCTCCATTATCCAAGTACTCTGCCTACGTCGGAGCGATGAATCAGATCTTGTCGGATCCAGCGTTGGCCCGGGAGGCTGAGGCTGCGTACAGGGCAATGAGATGCTCGAAGCGCTCGGTATCGGACGCGAACTGCTTGTTGCGATATAGTTTATCCGCTGCCCGGTCAAGGTCGCGATGCGCTTCCCTGAGATTGTCGGGCATGAGATCCGGATCGTACAGATCTTCCAGCGTGCAGTCGGCGTGCCGTGCGCGTGCATCAAGCACGGACTGCGCGAGAGGTTCCAGGCTCTCGAGCCTTGCTAGGGCCTCGTAAGGCGTCGGAAAGGTGTTGTAGACGAGTCCAATCGAATAGCGATAGTCACTCTTGAGCCTTCCCGCAATATTCCGCAGCCAGCTCATGTGCAGGGCTGAGGTGAGCAGGCCGAACACCGGGACGGAGGCGTTCTCGATGATCAGTACAGCGTCGCTAGGAATCGCGGGCGGCTGCTCCCATCCGAGCGGAATGTATTCGCGTCTCTCGGAACTCACGCGCGGCACTACGAGAAACGGAGCGGCTGGGACGACCTCGACATTGTATCGTGCCGGCAAGTCTGCTAGGGCAAGAGTGCTCTTGCGTTTGCTCTGGCTGCGATACTTCCTGACGGCCCGCATCCGCTCCACCACGCCGGGCATCGCTCTGAGGTCCGCAGGCGACGCGTCCCGCAGGAAGAGAATCCAGCGGCGGTTCCCTCGGATGTGTTCCTGCGCTCCCACGTACGGGCGCAGGAAGGTTGCGATGCGCGGATCTTCGGCAACCAGCGCGCTGCGCTGTTCCTCGGTCAGGATGTAGTTGCCGTCGTCGATCGGCTGCGAACCGTTGCGCATCTGCGGGAGCCCGTTGAGCTGGCGCGCCGACTCCCGCACTACGGCATGCGGATCCGGTAGGCCGTCCGCGCTGAAGATGTACGGGGACAGCGCCCGGTGGCGGCTCTCGCTGGGTTCGCCCTTGATGTCCGGGTAGGAGTAGAGCCGTTTGACCTTGGGAACCTGGCTGGCCTTGGCGAGGCCAAGGACAACGACATGCACGTGCGCCATGCCTCGGGCGTCGGAGCCCCACGCGAACGTGCGGTGGGCGAAGCTGATCTCGAGACCGAATCGCTCGTAGAGCGCGGGCCACAGCTGGGCCACCTGCTCGCCCTGCGTCAGGGAGTTGGTCGCCACGAAGCCGATGCGGGCCGCCCCGCGCCGCACGTACTCGCCTGCCTTGAGGAACCATGCCGCGACGTAGTCGAGCGTCCCGCCGTTCGGGCCTAGCCCGGCGAGCTGCCGTACTTGGGCGCGCTGCCGCTCGCTCTGCAGCTTCGCGCCCGCGAACGGCGGATTGCCTAGCACACAGGTGCAGCGCTCGGGTTTGAGGACCGACTCCCAGTCCGTCTCCAAGGCGTCGGCCTGCACGATCCGCGACGAAGTGCGCAGGGGGATGCGGACGTAGCTCTGCCCGAATTCCAGGCTGAGCCGGTTGTTCATGATGTGGTCCATCATCCACAGCGCCGTCTCGGCGATGCGGGCCGGTAGCTCCCCGAGCTCGATGCCGTAGAACTGGTCCACGTCGATTAGCGACAGGGCGGGCGCGTCGATGACCTGCTGGCCGGGGACAGCGGCGTGGTTGCGCAGTTCGCGGATGACCTCGATTTCCAGCAGGCGCAATTCGCGGTAGGCAATAACGAGGAAGTTGCCGCAGCCGCAGGCGGGGTCGAAGCAGCGAATCGTGCCGAGACGCTGCTGGAAGGCGGCCAGCTCGACGCGGCGGCGGCTGTCGCGGCGGGCCTTGAGGCGGGCGAACTGGGCGCGCAGGACGTCGAGCAGGAGGGGCTCGATGACCTTGAGGATGTTGCGCTCGGTGGTGTAGTGGGCGCCCTGCCGGCGGCGCTGCTGCGGGTCCATCACGGACTGGAAGAGGGACCCGAACACGGCCGGGGAGATCTGCGACCAGTCGAAGGCGCAGGTCTCCAGAAGGCGTCGGCGCATGCGGGCATCGAAGGACTGGACGAGCAGCCTCTCCTCGAAGAGCTCGCCGTCGACATAGGGCAGGCCGGCGAGGTCTGGATCTAGCGCGGCGGAACGGCGGTCGTGGGGAGTGTTGAGGATTTGAAAGACCTCGGCTAGGAGTCGACCGAGGTCGGAGCCGTCCTCGCGGGTGCGGTGCTCGACGAGGTCAGCGAAGACGTCCCTAGGTTCGAAAATGCCGGTGTCGTCAGCGAAGAGGCAGAAGACGAGGCGGACGAGGAAGCGCTCGAGTTCTTCGCCGTCGCGACAGGCCTCGCGAAGCAGATCGAACAGCCCGCCGACGAGCTCGGACGCTGCAATGTTGACCGGGTCCTGCTCCTGGAATGGACGCTTCTGGATGCCGAGGAGAAACCCGAACTCCTCGGTCCGGGAAGGGAGGTCGGCGAGAGGGAATGCCGATACAGTGCCTTGTTCGAGGTCGTGGAGTTCGAAGGACTGGAAGTCGCTCAGAAGGAGGTAGCGCGGCAGTTCCCAGTCCTTGAGATTGGGGAAGTAGTCGAGGGCCTGTTCCTTGGTGCGGGCGAGGCTGCGTCCGACGCTCTTCTGCTCGACGAGGAGCACCCCCTTCCAGAACAGGTCGACGTAGCCGCGCCAGTCGCCGAGCTTGCGGACTGGCTCCTCGAAGGCCGCTAGGCGGCGGACGGATACGCCGAAGACGTCGAAGAAGTCGCGGTAGAAGAGCTGTGTCTGCCCCTTCTCGTAGCCCTCTCCGGCCCACTCCCTCGCGAATGCTGCTGCGCGGCTGCGGATCTCGTGCCAGGAAAAGCGCATGCGATTCGTTCGGGAGGAGTCCGGAATGTCGCGGCGCGTCGAGACGGATGAGCGCGGAACGCAGAATCAAGCATACTGCGGCCGCCCGGCAGGTCCGGGGCTCGCGATCGCGCCTAGAGCGGCTCGGCGGTGTTCGACTGCCCTCGCGGCCGAGCTGCCGCGGGATTGAAGCGTGCCGGCGATGCGAGGGGGCCTGATCGAGTCGTCCGGAGGCGGCTCCGGATCCAGTCAGCCGCCGCGGCGAGCGGCTCGCGGCCGAGCGAAACGTCGGGGCGCGATTCCCCGGGTGATCGGTTCGGCCCTCCAGACGACCTCGCCCCTGCGAATCAGGTTCAGCCCGACGCCAAGCACGGTCCGCCCCTCCTGCGAGAGCGCCCGAGCGTACGTCTCCAGCTGCGCCTCGTACTTGGAGAAGACCTCGGACCAGTCGTCCACGCGATCCGATTTGTGATCCAGCAGGCAGATCCCGTCCTCCGTTTCCACGATCAGATCGGCCGTGCCCGAAATGACCGTGCCGTTCGGGCCGAGCGCGAGCAGAGGCCACTCGCGTAGGACGCGCTTGACCGCGAACTGACTCCGGAGCCAGGCCTCGAATTGCGCGACAGCGCGGGCAATCTTGGCCGCCGTGCTCGCAGCCACTTTGACGCCCGTCACCTCGTCGAGCCGACCAACGACTTCCGGCCTGCTTCCGAGCACCTCGAAGCATCGGTGAAGGTACGTTCCGAGGTCGGCGCCGGAGAGTCCCTCGTCCAAGTCCAGGCCGTCCCCGTATCGCCAATGAAGCAGGAACCGGCCCGGTGCCGCTTCGTCTTGGCCTTCCAGCGAGGATGCCGCCACGCTGTCCGGGGTGAGACCGGTTGGTGCCGTGTCGTGCCGGATCGCCAGTCTGCCCACGACCGGCAGCCCGGAATCGCGGGGCTTGGCGGATGCATCCCAGTCGGCGGGTAGTTCAGAGCCTCCCTCGAAAACCTCGCAGGGGCAGCGCAGCCCATTCACTGTCAGATGGCGGCCGTCCGCTTCGAGCGACCAGCGATCGCCGGGCAGCCTCCAGTAGCACTCGGCCTTGCCGCGTCCCGCTAGGAATTCCGGCCACTCGAGAATGAGCTTGTCCCGGGCGCGGGTCAGCGCCACGTAGAGCAGGCGCTTGGCTACGGTTTCCGTGTCCCCTCGAAGCTGCCGCAACTGGCCTTCGTTGTGCTCCGGCGCGTCGAAAAGCGGCCAGTAGTTGACCTCCACGCTTGCGAGAATATCGGAGAGATTGTCGAACGACCTGTACTGGAAGTCTAGGCGCGGGAGCCTGGCCTCGATCTTGCGGTCCATGTAGCAGGCCGCGACCACGGGCCACTCTAGGCCCTTAGACCCGTGCCAGGTCCGCATAGCGATCGCGTTCTCGTCGAGCACGCTCTCCTCGGGCTGCCCGTCGTGGTCCTCCGCCCTTGCGGCCAGCCACGCTTGGAAGGTCGGCAGGCCGTCGCCGTGATAGCCGCCCTCGGCCAAGGCCTCTCGGCTCGTGGACATGAACTCCTCAGCCTCTCCGAGCAGGCGAACAAGGTTGGCCCGGGCCTGCTCCCCGTCCGGCCACAGCGCGACCCTGTCGAACAGGTTCAGGGCTGACAGCACGTCCGCTACCAGCGCGTAGACCGTTCGATCTTGCACGCCGGATGCCCGCGAGCCCAGCTTCTGCAGCAGCGGCTCCTCGACGCGCCCAGAGTCCAGCAGGTGGGTCAGGCCTTGCTCGAGGGTGAGAGAGCCGAGTTCGGTCACCGCCAGATAGAGGGCGGCGTGACGGTCGGTCGGGTTCGCCACGTACGCGAGCGCGTGACAGGCGATCTGAACGGGCCTCGAAGCCAGCCAGCCGCCGGTCGGGATGTTCACCCGGAGGCCGAGGCCGCTCAGGACTTGGGCGTAGTGGGCTAGCGCCGTCTTGGTCGGGCACAGCACTGCGATGTCGCTCCCGCGCAAACGGCGCGCGACCCGGGTCTCGCGGTCGACCACAGCCTGCTTCGGGTCATCGAGAAGCTGCTTCAGTCGCAGGCCGACCGAGTGGGCCATCGTCTTGTGCTTGTCGCGTCGCGGCCTTCGGCGGAAGCGAATCAGCTCGAGCGGCGTCATCGCGCTCGGTTCGCGCTGAGGCTCGACCGCGACGTAGCCGGTTCCGAACAGAAGCGGGCCGAGGGCATTGACGAATCTCACGAGACCGGGCTGCGACCGCCAGTTGCGCGTCAGCGGCTGCGCCTTGTCCCGGAAGTTCCGTTCCAGAGCCTCGAGCAGGCGCGGGTCGGCGCCCTGGAACTCCATGATCGACTGCTTGAGGTCGCCTACGACCAGCATGGGGACGCCCGCCTCCTTGATCTGCCAGAGCAGGGCGAACTGCAGGGGATTCGTGTCTTGGAACTCGTCGACCACCAGGCAGTCGATCTTGCTGGCTAGGGTCTCGAGGACTTCGGGGTGCTCGCGCAGAAGGCGCTCGGCTCCGGCGATCATGTCGGTGTAGTCCACCAAGCCCGCTTGGCGCTTCGCGGCGTCGTAGTGCTCGAGAACGTCCAAGCCGGCCGCGAGCAGCGCCGAGAGGTGCCCGCAGGCGTGCTGCAACGGACCCGGATGGTCGACCAAGCGGTCCGCCTCGGCCTTGATCTCGGTAGCGAGGCTGAGGTATTGCGGCGGCGGGGACTTCCGGTCGGTCGTGCGCAGCTTCCGCAGCTGCTGCCATGTCTTCCAGTCTCTGTCTAGCGCGCCAGGCACGGCCGCGAAGCGGAGATTGCGGAAGTCGCTCAGGTACTCCTTCCTCGCCTTGGCGCTCTTGCCGTACGGTTCGGCGAGGCAGCTGGGGAACGCCTGCAGGATGCTGTCGACCCGCTCCTTCAAGCGCGACGGGCGGTTTGTCGCGGACCGCCCGCCGCGATAGCGGACCTCGATCCGCCTTGCCGCGGATTCGCAGTGTCGCCGCACCGCGTCCGAGGTTGTCACCCCGATGGACCGCAGCAGATGCACTGCGCCGACTAGGCCGTCGCGAAACGCCTGCTCGCTGCTCTTGCCGGTGAACTCGTTGAAGGTGTAGCCGTAGCCCGCGAGGTCGTTGACCAAGCTGTCTGCCTTGTCGGTTCGCGCCAGCGCCTTTCCGACTAGGGTGTTTTTCTCGTTGTCGTTCAGCACTCGCGGCTTGGGTGACGTACCGGCTTGGAACGCGAATTCAGTGAGCAGGCGCAGCCCGAGGCCGTGAATGGTCGTGATGTAAGCCTGCGGAAGCCGCAGCGCATCTTCGATCCTCCCGGAGGCCAGAAGGTGGGCGCTGATGCGCTCGCGCAACTCGGTCGCTCCCGCCTCCGTGTAGGTGACCGCCATGATCCGCTCGGGTCTCACCCGGCCAAGGGAGATCCACTCCCCAAGGAGGGTCTGAATGGTATGGGTCTTTCCCGTGCCCGCGCCGGCGGGGACGATGCTTAGCGGGTCCAGCGACGTCACCTGTCACCTCCCGCTGGTGACTCTGGCCGCGTGAACAGCCCGACGATGGGGCTGGAGTCCAGCGCGTACGGCCGGATGCCGGCCTTCTCGAACTCGGCCCGGTCCGTCGCCGAGTTGAGGCGCACGATGCCGGCGTCGAAGTCGGCCAGCCGCTCGGCGAGGATCCCTCTCGCCTGGCGCGCCGGATCTTCCTCGGTCGTCTCCCAGCCGGGAAGATGCGTGCGTCCCGGCGGTGGCGCGTCGGCTAGGCACGCCCCGTCCCTCATGGTGAAGTACACGATTCCGATCTTCGCCGCGCCGGCGAGCCGCTCGGCCAGGGCGCGAGCCGCTGGATCGCCCGGCTGCCCCTTCGCGCCTCCAGTCCGGGCCATGGCGCGGTAGAGGCTCGCTTGGACGTCGTAGCCCAGTTCCATGCGAGTCCTGTGGCCCGTCGAGGCAGACCACTTGTAGTCAACGACCAGGAGCCTGTCCGCGCCCACCCCTAGGATCAGGTCGGCCTGCCCATGGACGCCGACGCCAGACCACTTGCCTTCGAGCCATACCTCGCTGCCGAGGATCTTCGCTCCGAGTCCGTCCAGCACCTCCCGCCACTCGCCGGCCGCTTTCGTCGCCAGGGCGGCGAGATGGTGCCGCTCCACCCTCCACTCGGGCCCTCTCATGAACGGCGCCCGCCGCCGGGCCGCCTTGTCCAGTAGGCGGCTGACACGGGACTCGATTCCGTCTCGTTCGGGCAGGGCCGCGCCCGGCCTGAAGAGCTGTTCGAACACGCTGTGGGCCAGCGTGCCGAGAACCCTCGGGTCGGCCGACTCGGGTGCCCACGGGCGCGGCTCGGCCCCGGCGCGCTGCAGCAGCCATGCCAACGGGGAGACTAGGCTCGTTGCTAGGCCGCTGGGGGACTCGGGCTTCGGGCGGCCCTCGGGGTCGGTGCGGATCGCGAGCAGGTTCCGGCCGAGCTTGGGATCCTCGAGTCGCAGCTCGCGAGGCGGCGTGGGCCGGCGATCCGGGGCCATTGCCAGATGGCGGATCCTCCGGCGGTCGGCGGGCGATTCCAGCTCTGCGACGAGGTCGCCGGCCCTGCCGGGCGGGGAGAACATCCTCCGCATGAATGCCAGGCTCTCCGATGGATGCTGCGGATCTCCGCTTGCCGTCCTGCGAGGGACTAGGAACGTGACCGAGTCCGAGACCGCAAGAAGCTGCCTGCGGAACCGCTCTCGGAGGAAGGCCTGCTCGCTGGCCGGCCTCAAGGGGGAAATGTGCAGGCAGCGGCGGATATCGTCGATGTCACCGGCGGAGAACACCGCGGAATCACGCGGGCTCGCGGGGTATCGCCCCTGCGAGAAGCCTAGAACGAAGAGGTGCCGGGCCCCCCTCCAAGGCTCGTGCCCCTCGCGCAGGACGGTCACTCCCTCGACCGAGTAAGACGGGGAATCGCCGTTCGCGATGAATTCCGGGGACGCCGCCCGGCGCAAGCGGGCCCAGTCGATTTCGCTGTCGCCGGAGAGGGCCTCGCAGATCAGGTCGGCGGATTCCACGCCCCGCCGTTTGTGCGTGGCAAGTCCGTTCCCGCCCTCGAGCAGCGCGACGAAGCGCCGCACCGACGAGGCGAGCGAGGACGGCTCGGTGTCGCTGCCTTGGAGGAGCTCGAGCATCTCCCGCGGCTCGGGACCGGCGCCGCTCGGTGCCTGCAGGTCCCCGCGCCCGTCCATGACGCGCTGCGCCATCGACGCGCCCTCCTCGGGAGGCCACGGCATGAGAGCGGACGCCAGGCAGGCTGCCAGCGCCATGGCCGGTGCCGGGTCCTGGCGGCAGAACAGAAAATGGAAGACAGCCTCGCGTCCGAGGTCGCGCCGACGGCGCTCGCCGGGCAGGCCTGCCAGCGCAAGGCCGGCGAGGTGGAACGCATCTCCCACCGCGGCCGGGTAGCAAGAGTCGTCCGGGAGGAGGACCCCGATGTCGGAGGGAGCTAGGTCCGGGTTGCCGTCAAGCAGCGTCTGTGCCATGCCGGCGGCGATCTCGGCCTCTTGGTAGAAGTCCCTCACCCCGACCCACTGGACGGTCTCGTCAGCGGGGGTCTCGATCGTCTGGGGCGCGAAGAGCCGGTCCTGCATCGTGCGCAGGGCCGTGCCCGGGGCGGCCCTGTCGCTGCAGCCCAGCCCGCATTCCAGAGACTTGCGCAGGTCCTCGTCGAATGTGCCGTCGGCCCCTGTCGCGCAAGCGTTGATTCCCGAAATCAGCTCGAGTTCCCATTTCGTGATGAAGGCCTTCGTGAAGATCGCGGGGCGATACACGCTGATCGGCTGGATGACGGAGGTGGAGCCCGCCCGGAGTAGCTTGTGCATCGACGCCAAATGGCCCGGCAGACGACCGTCCAGGGATTCCGCCAGGCGAAATAGGTCCCTGACAACGCGTCGAAGGCGGTCCGGCAGGTGCTGGAACCTGTCCGAAGGCAGGCTGCCGCAGGGGTCCGTGGAGGAGACCAAGTCGATAAGGGCGGCGCGGACCGAGGCGACCGTCTCTTCGGGGGCGACGTCGAAGCTCTCCCTCCAGAAGGCTTCGCGAGCCTTGCCGATCTCGACCGCGAGCAGCTCCTCGCGCCCCTCGTCGGGTTGCGGTAGGCAGTACGCGTCCAGAGTCCGCGCGAGCAGCTCCGGCAACGTGCCGACCACCACGCCGGACCGGGCCCCGGCCGCTGCGAGCGCCCTCCGGGCGCGCCGCGCCGCACTCGCGTCGGGAACGAGCGCGAAATGCAGCACCGGTCGCTCGGCGGTGCGCCTAGATCGGTTCTTCCTTATGCTCTCCTCCCGGCTTCGACCGAACCCGGGCCGCCTGTGACGGTCCCGCTCGAAACCGGCAAGTCGGCACCGGCCGACTGGCCGGTCGCGCGACTTGGCCAAGCACTAATTCGTATACTTGCCCGGTTCTTGGTTGATGTCAAGCGGCGCGGCTGATCGACCGCTGCCCGGCAGCCGCGGCGTTTAGTCGAGAGGCTCGCCGGTCTCGAACGCGCGGCTCGCGTGCAGCTGCTGCAAGCGCAGCGTGACGGGCCCTCTCCGGCCGTTTCCGATCTGGCGCCCGTCAACCTCTAGGACGGGCGCCAGGCCGCCCATCGTTCCGGTCGTGAACATCTCGTCGGCGGTGTAGACCTCGGTCAGTGACAGGTTCTTCTCCGTCACTTCGATTCCGTTCGCCCGGGCCGTGCCGGTGACGGTCCCGCGAGTGATTCCCGGCAGGCAGCTGTCGGCGTGCGGCGTGAACAGGGAGCCGTCGCGGACGAGAAACATGTTCGTGGCGTTCGTCTCGGACACGTAGCCATGCAAGTCCAGCATGACCGCGTCGTCCACGCCGGCTAGGTTCGCCTCGATCTTGGCCAGGATGTTGTTGATCAGGTTGTTGTGGTGGATTTTGGAGTCTAGGCATTGCGGGCTGTTCCGCCGCACCGAGGACGTGATCAGTCGGATGCCGTCTTGGTCGTATACCAGGGGCTTCCACTCGGCCAGCACGATCAGCGTGCATCCCGACTGGTTCCAGTGAGGGCTCATGCCCGAGGTGACCTTCTCCCCCCTCGTGAGCGTCAGCCGGACATGGGTGCCATCGGTCATGCCGTTGGCGCGAAGGGTCTCGAAGAGGGCGTCGCGCACCTCGCGTCTGGACGGGATGCCGGCGAATGCCATGGCGTGCGCGGATGCGAATAGGCGGTTCAGGTGAAGGTCTAGGTCCATGAGGCGCCGGCGGTAGACCCTGAGGCCCTCCCAGACGGCGTCCCCACCTTGGACCGCGCTGTCGAATACCGACACCCTCGCTTCGGCGCGCGGCACGAGCCTGCCCCTGACGTGAACGAGAATGTCGGCGTTGCGGGGGTCCGGAAGCTGCATTGTGGGGCTGTGCGGCGGGCGGTGCCCTCCGCCCGATCGATTGTACGGCCATCCAGCGGGCCGTCGAACGGGACGCGTTCGACTGGACCGCTTCCCAGGGCAGGGCGGCCGCTCGCCGCGCCGCGCGCCGCGAGTCGAGACGCCTGGATCGCGGGAAAGTGTTCCCTGCGCCGCTTCGATTCGACGTAGACAGCCGAACGATTCGGAAGGGAATTATATATCTGAGTGTCGAGGGAATCAAGTCGGCAAATTATCAAGCCATTATAAGATTTCATATTTCTTCCGATTTTCCGTTGAAATTCTGTAGTGTTTCTTGGTAGAATAGTTCCAGTAGGTGATACCGTAAATGAAGAAACAAGGTCCCGGAAAGTGGTTCCGTAAAGGCATCACATTGATCGAAGTGATCGCCATGTTCCCCGATGACGAATCCGCGGAAAAGTGGTTCGCCTCCGTGCGCTGGCCGGACGGTCCCGCGTGCCCCCGCTGCCGCGGCTCCAGCGTGCAGTCCGACGCGGCCCACCCTTCGATGCCGTACCGTTGCCGCGGCTGCGGCAAGCGCTTTTCGGTGCGCAGCGGCAGCGTGATGGCCGACACCGAGCTCGGCTACCGCACCCGGGCCGTCGCCCTGTTCCTGCTGACCACCGGCATCAAGGGCGTCTCGAGCATGAAGCTGCACCGCGACCTAGGCATCAGCCGGAAGTCGGCCTGGCACCTGGCGCACCGCATCCGCGCGTGCCGGGAGCGGGATCGGGGCCCGTTCGCCGGCCCGGTGGAGGTGGACGAGACCTACGTCGGCGGCAAGGAGCGCAACAAGCACGAGAGGAAGAAGGCCCGTGCCGGGCGCGGGCCCGTTGGCAAGACGCCCGTGGCGGGGGCGCGGGACCGCGCCACGAACGCAGTGGCCGCGCGGCCGCTGCCGGGCACCGCCAAGGGCGACCTGCAGGGCTTCGTGCGCGCCCGCGTCGCGCCGGGGGCGCAGCTCCGCTCCGACGAGGCGGCGGCCTACGCCGGCATGGCGGAGTTCGCGCACGAAGCCGTCAGGCACTCCGGCGGCGAGTACGTGCGCGGGGCAGCGCATACGAACGGCATTGAATCGTTTCGGTCCCTGTTCAAGCGCGGCCTGTACGGAACCTATCACCGGATGAGCGTCCGTCATCTCGGCCGCTACCTCACGGAGTTCGCGGGACGGTACAACGACCGCGACTGCGACACGGCGGAACGGATGCGGCGCATGGCGCGGGGCTTGGTCGGCCGGACGCTGACCTGCCGGCAGCTGACCGGCAAGGCCGCGGTCGCGGCCTGAGCGGCGCCCGCCGCGCTGAGCGCGGCAGCCCGCTGCGGGCGCGCTCTTCACGCTCGGTGCGCTTCACGCTCGGTACGAGGGGCGCACCGGATCCGGAATGCCCCGGCGCGACCCCAGTCCGGTCCGGACCGTCCATGCAGGCCGTTGAGCGCCGGGGAGCCGCTGTCTTCGGCCCTCGCAGGGCCTGCAAGCGGCTTGCAAGGGGTGCCCTGCCACCGCCAACCGGGTTTCACCGGGGCAACCGGGGCAACCGGGGCATGCGAGGCGGCCTCTCTAGTCCCTTCCTCGTCCAATCCGCTGGCAGGCTCGATTCAGATACGATCCCACCCCCCCCACCCCTCTGTGCCCGCCGCGGCCGCACTCGAATGACCCCAGCTCGACACCCACCTCCCTGCTCACAGCAGTTCTAGTCGGATATGGCGTTGTCGGCACTCAGATATATAATCCCCATTCGGAACGGGCCCGGTAGGAAGGCCCGATGTTTCCTTGGTATAGCCCTCAGCCGTCGGCTCAGCCCTCCAACGCTAGGCGGGAATCGCCGCGCCGTCGCCGACGATGGGAGAGCGTGGCCGAGAGCAGCCTAGGGAGCGGCGAGGCCGGAATGCAATCGCCGTCCACGATCTCCCGGAGCACCGGCGCTTGCGATGAGTGCGCCGACACTGTCCCCCGAGCACCCCGAACAGGTCGAGGGACGCGGCCGCTGGGAGTCCAAGGATGGGGCGGGGTTGCAGGGGCACCGCTTCCGGCTTGACCGGCTTGCTGGTCGGATCTAGCTTCGGTCGTGCCTGTCCCGAATGATTTCAAGGAGTGGGAGGAATGCGCAAATCGACGACTGCCTTCCCCGTGCGGCTAGGACTTCCGTCAAGATTCCTTGGTTCCGAAGCTCGGCCAGAATCCGTTTTGCCGTCGGCACTGGAATTCCGGCCTGCTCGGCTAGGCCTGCGTTTCGAAATACAGGATTTCGGAAGATGAAATCCTGTAAAATAATTGAATACTTGGAGCGAGTCACTTCCACTAAGCGAATCTTCATCTCGTCATACAGGCGAAGAATGTCACGAGATATTCTGGTATTTTCTTCGGCTTGATTCCGAATTGCCTTTAGAAAGAACCTGCACCATCCTGTCCAGTCATCATCTCGAGAGACCCCCAGCAGCCTCTCGTAGTACTCGGACCGATGCGCTTCGAAGTAGGCGCTGATGTGGAATGTCGGACGACTGATGAGATCTCTCTGCCAGAAAAAAAGCGGGATTAGCATGCGACCGACGCGCCCGTTGCCGTCGAGGAAGGGGTGCAGTGCCTCGAACTCCACATGCGTGTTGGCCGCTTGCACGAGCAAGTCGGATGCCTCGCTATGCATGTAGGCTTCCCAGCGGCCCAAGGCGTCCGGGAGGTGTTCGGCGCTGATGGGCACGTACGAGGCGGTCTCCATTGTGGAGCCCGGAGGGCCGATCCAGTTGGGGGTTCGCCGAAACTCGCCAGGAGCCTTGCCTTCGCCGCGCACGCCCTTGAGCAGTGACCTGTGCGCCTCGCGGACGACCCGGAGCGACAGCGGCAGCCTGTCCAGCATCTCGATGGCGATGGACATCGCGGTGCGGTAGTTGAGAACCTCGCGGTACTCGCTCGCTCTCGCCAGCGAGTCGGCCGGACGACCGGCTGCGAACTCCAGCACCTCGGCCGTGCTGGCTTGGGTGCCTTCGATTCGTGACGACAGCACGGCTTCACGTGCGGTCAGCGGTGCCAGGAGGACATCCGGGTTGGGCATGGCACCCAGCATTCCGTCGTAACGGGCCACCGCTGCCGCCGTCGGACCCAGCAATGGAACGAGCGCCGGCCAGTCGAGGCGCTTGTCAGGCGGGAACCGGCCTTCGTGGTAGTGAACTGCTGACACGGCGTCTGGGAGCTGGGTCGTCTGCGACGGTAGGGGCCCGGTGATTCGCGATTCCCATTCGGAGCGACCGGTCGAGGCATCGTTGCCTCGGCCCGACCGACGAAGAGATACGGACAGTATACATTGCGGCTCAGATTCGAGGTTTCGCGATCCGCAAGCTGGTTTGTGGCTCACGCACGGACCGCAAGATGCATTGCGGCTCAGATTCGAGGTTTCGCGATCCGCAAGCTGGTTTGTGGCTCACGCACGGACCGCAAGATGCATTGCGGCTCAGATTCGAGGTTTCGCGATCCGCAAGCTGGTTTGTGGCTCACGCACGGACCGCAAGATGCATTGCGGCTCAGCCTCGGCTCGTGCCGCGACTGGCCATTCGGACCTGTTTCGATCGCAGCCGGTTCCCGCGTGGGGCAGACCGGGTTGCGTAGAGGCTCATCGTATGGCGGGGGTACGGCGTTCAATACTGAAGAGGCTGACTGGATGACGCATCGCTGCCGTGGGTGACCGATACATTGCGCGGGCGTTGGAGCCGGTACTGGAACGTGCCGTGAACGCCTTCCCGGCAGTAATGCTGACGGGGCCCCGCCAGGCCGGGAAGACCACCACGCTCAAGCGCCTGTTCGGTGGCCGCTTCCGCTACGTGTCCCTAGACGACCCGGTCGAGCGGGACTTTGCGGTTAGCAACCCGCTCGGGTTTCTCGGGAGTCATCCCGATCCCGTGATCTTGGACGAAGCTCAGTACGCTCCTTCGCTGCTGACATATCTCAAGCTGGCCATCGACGAGGACCGGTCTAGGCGCGGCCGCTTTGTGCTGACGGGCTCGCAGAATCTGCTGCTGTCGGAGAAGGTGACCGAGTCGCTGGCCGCGAGAGTAGCGGTGCTGCGACTCCTTCCGCTCGCGCACAGGGAGATCGAGGGCCGACCGCATGCCCGGCTGCCGTGGGAGGTTGGCTCCCGCGCCGGGAGTGGATCCGGCGGTGCCGCGACTTGGCCGCACCGGGATACTTGGTCCACCAGGGGGAATCGCGTGGGCCTCTCGCCGAGGGCGTGACCGCGTTGCCGCTGGACGACCTGTAGCCGGAGGCCGGGTACCGTTCCGCTGCCCCCAGTTCTGAGCGGAAGGGCCCGGGCCTTCCTGCCGCCCACCGTGGACCAGATGTAGACCTGCTTGCCGACGGCAATGATTGGGCTGCCCGACCCGCCAATTCCCAGCAACGCCCCTGCGGGCGCCCCGGGCGCCCCACCCCGCGCAATAGGAATGGGCCCTGAAGCACGGGGCGACGGAGCCTGCGCTCACTGTGGGTGGCGGTGTCCCGCGGATCGAGCGCGGCTCTAGGGCCCTAATCTGTTGCTGTCGGCCGCCCGCGTCGGCCTGTCCGGAACTCGCCGGCATTGTCGATTTCGCGAGCTAAGTCGCAGCCGTCCGGTGCTCTGGCTTGGGAAGGGGAAGTTTGTACCCGGATCTCCGGTATGCGACGCGGAGTGCATTCTCGGAGGGACGTACTTCGACCAGTGCAACCAGCATTCCGAACGCCGCAAGTCCGAGCCGACAATGCTGGGAAGTGTGTATTGCTAGCGGCTGGCGCTGGGCACGCTCACTCGCGTCGACAAGCCGTTCAATGCATTCTTCCGTCGCTGCAAGGCAGGCGAGTGTCCGGGGTGCTCCCGCTTCAAGCCTGCCAGCTCGTTCGGCCCCATCGAGTATTTCAAGTCGCCTCGGCTCCGGAAGCGTGGTAACGGTCGATTCGTCCTGCTTATCACGATCCAGCCGGATTGAGAGCTTCCCAGCCTCAATCCCAAGTGATTGCTGCTACGGTAGCTTGCATACAAGTCACGGTGGGCCGGTCGCAGGCGTGAGCAAGTCAATCCCGCGCATTCGTCGCAGCGGTGCCATCGCTGCGACGAGGTGGACGCGAGCCATCGCCAAGGCAAGCGATACGCGTGCAAGCGCCGCGGCTACTCCGGCGATGCGGACATCAATGACGCTATCAGCGTCTTGCGGGCCCTGGATTCGCCTGCGGTAGCTTCCAACCGCGCCAATGGCTGCAGTGCGGCCGGAAATCGTCTGAGTCGGAAACGACTTTGATGCGTTCAGTCAGTATAATCTGCGCACGATGCCACGCACCTTAATCCTGCTTGCGCTGTGCTCGGGGGCGCTCGCCGCCCAGACTGCCTCCACCACGGTCTACCTCGGCTTGGGAGAGAACGCCAAGTCCGTCGAGCCATGGGACGGGTCGCTGCGCGTGTCCGGGGGGGCTCTCGCCAGCCTGGAATCGCGCCATTTCATGGAGTCCGATTCCCTGAACGGCACCAGCGCCTGGAAGGCGTCCACCCGGCGCGAGCATATCGGCGGCTTCCCGAGGGTCAATTACAACGAGATGAGCCCGCACGAGCTGCCGCCCACGCAGTATTCGCCGGTCGGCCTGTACGCGGTGATTTCCGGTGGGGAGTCGGCGAGCCTGCGGGTGCGGACTAGGCAGGGCATGGCGACCTTCACGCTCCGGGATTTGGCGGGAGGTCCGAGGGAATTCCTCGACGGGCGCCTGCTAGCCGCGGTGACGCCGACGGTCGAGCGGCTGTCGACCGAGGAATACGAGGACGACGAGCCCGCGGTCTCAGAGGTGCAGGACGGCGTGGCCGCCGTCGCATGGGTAGCGTACAGGGATCGCGGCGACCGTGTCTTCGTTCGGCTGCGCCGTGAGGGCTCGTGGGAGGACGCGCAGGAAGTGACCGCCGCCCCCGCGGATGTCTGGCGTGCTTCGGCCGCCGCCGACGGTCAGGGGCGCCTCTGGGTCTTCTGGAGCCAGCGCGACGGAACCCGATGGGACCTCTGGGGACGGATGCGCAGCGGCGAGACGTGGGCGGACCCGCGGAAGATCAGCGCCGGCGGGTCGAATACCTTCCATCGCGCTGCCTCGAGCGGCGACGGGAAGGTTGCGGTCGCTTGGCAGAGCGCGCAGGGATCTGTCGGCGAGGCGCAGACGGACATCTGGATGCGCGTATGGGACGGAACGGATTGGGGCTCCCCGATGCGCGTCAGCGAGTCCCCGGCCAACGACTGGGAGCCGCAGATCGCCGGCGGGCCGGACGGGCGGTTCCATGTCGCTTGGGACAGCTACGATGCCGGCAACTACGACATCGTCTACCGTTCCTTGGCGGGCGGAAGGCTCGGCTTGATCGAGCAGGTCACGAGCAGCCAGCGCTTCCAGGCGCACGCGAATGTCGCCGTCTCGCCCGACGGGACTCCGTGGCTCGCTTGGGACGAGTCGGGTACGAACTGGGGCAAGGACCAGGGCTACCTGATCACGCCTCCCCTGGGCGCTCCCCTGCATCAGGAGCGATCGATCCAGGTCGTCAGGCGCTCGGGCGGGCGCTGGCTCGAGCCAAAGGCCAAGCTCGAGCCGTTCTATACCTACCGGCTGCATCCCAACTTCGAGAACCCGCAGCTTGCGTTCGGCAGCGACGGGACGCTGACGCTGCTGTTCCGCCACTGGACGCGGCAGCGGGCGCACGCCATCGGCTCGCGCATGACCTGGGAGACGTTCGTGACGCGCTTCGACGGCAGGGAGTGGTCGCGTCCCGTTCCGCTGACCCACAGCCAGGGCTCGATTGAGAAGCGCCCGGCGGTCGCGCAGGTTGGAGGGTCGCTGGTCGCGGCCTGGATGACCGACAACAGGCCGTTCGCGGACGCCGTTCCCCGGAACGCCGAGATCTACGCGGCCGACCTCGGATCCGCGGCAGGGCCGCCCGACTATTCCGACGGGAACTTCGCCGAGTACGTCGAGCCGTTCGCAGAGGCCGTTCCGGTCCACCCGTTTGAGGCGCGCAACGTCGAGACGATTCGCGGCTACTCCGTCCAGGCCGGCGACAGGCGCTTCAGGATCTACCGCGGCGACATGCATCGCCATACCGACGTCTCGCAGGACTTCAAGTACGACGGGTCGCTGATCGAGGTGTACCGCTACGCGCTGGACGCCGCCGCGTTCGACTACATCGTCCCGACGGACCACCAGTTGGGCTACGACCAGGAGTTCACGTGGTGGCAGGACGAGAAGCTGACCGACCTGTTCCACGTGCCGGGGAGCTTCGTCCCGATGTTCGGCTACGAGCGCTCCGTCACCTACCCCAACGGGCACCGCAACGTCATCTTCGCCCGGCGCGGCACGCGCCCGCTGCCGATTCCGCGCGAGGAGGTGCGTGGCGAGCAACGCGCCGAGAAGCTCTTCGAATACTTGCACGAGAACGACGGCATTTCGATGCCGCACAGCTCCGGTACGGCCCAGGGCACCGACTGGTTCAACTACGATCCGGAGGTCGAGCCCCTGATGGAGATCTTCCAAGGCTACCGGGCCAGCTACGAGTACATGGGCGCGCCCCTGGCGGCTTCGCCCCAGAAGCTTCGCGAGCAGCGCTCCGGCTTCAATCCCGGGGGCTACTGGTGGGAGGCCCTGAAGAAGGGCTTCAAGATGGGCGTCCAGGCGTCCTCTGACCACTGGTCGACCCACATGTCGTACGCCATGATCCTAGCCGAGGACTTCACGCGGGACTCCATGTTCGCCGCGCTGAAGGCCCGCCACGCCTACGGCGCGACCGACAACATCGTGCTCGACTTCCAAGCCGAGGACGCGAGCGGCGGGCGACACATCATGGGTGACATCCTGAATTCGGATCGCGCACCCAAGCTGCATGTGCGCGCCTTGGGCACGGATCGGATCAAGCAGTTCGTGATCGTCAAGAACGAGCAAATCATCTACACGAGCCACCCGAACGAGGAAGACTACCGGACCGAGTACATCGACCGGAACTTCAAGTCCGGGTCGAACTACTACTACGTGCGCGTGGTCCAGAACGACGGGCAGGTCGCTTGGAGCTCGCCCATCTGGGTCGAGTAGCCGGGGGCGCCGCCGCCGCCGGGCACGGGCGGTCAGACCTCGTCGGGCAGGACGTAGGGCTCGCGATACTCCCGCGTGAGCAGGCGGCTGGCCTCCTCGTCCCGCGGGAACGTCTCGGTTTCTGGGTCGAACTCGAGCTTGCGCCCGACCCGAAAGGAGATGTTCGCCAGGTGGCACAAGGAGGTCGAAAGATGGCCCTGCTCGACCTCGCAATTAAGGTCTGCGCGCTTGCGCGAGCGAACGCAGTCGACGAAGTTCTGGAAGTGGCTGACTTCCGGCTTGTCTAGGTCGGGAATCCGGGGGCCCGGCCGGTAGGCAATGTCGGGAAAGCTCAGGTTGTTCGTCCGGTAGGAGACGCCGGACGGGGAGTCCGGGCGGTCGCGCGGCGTGAACGCGCCCTCCACGGCGTTCCAGCCGTCCCCCGAACCGATGTAGCCCCGCTCGGTGAAGAAGAACCCTCCGACTCGGACGCCTCCGAACGGCGGGCTGTATAGGGTGGTGGCCTCGATTTCGACGAGCGTGCCGTCGGCGTACTCGAAGGTGCCAACCTGGACGTTGGGCACTTCGGAATCGGAGTCCTCGACAAACTGTCCGCCCGTGCAATGAACCCTGACCGGATGGACCTGCTTGTCCAGCCCCCAGCGCAGGACGTCGAGGTGGTGGACGCCGTTGTTGCCCACCTCAGAGGTGGATGTATCCCAGAAGAAGTGCCAGCCGTAGTGGAATCGGTTGATGTCGAACGCGCGGTAGGGAGCCGGCCCGAGGTACAGGTCCCAGTTCACACCCTCGGGGACGGAGGATTCCTGCACCTTGCCGATGCTGACCCGACCGCGGTAGATGACGGCCTTGGCCCGGTAGGCCCGCCCGAACGCCGCGTCCCGCACGAACTTCGTGACTGATCGCACGCGGGTGCTGCTGCGGCGCTGCAGCCCGATCTGCACCATGCGGCCATACTTGCGGGCGGCCTCGACCATCTTCCGCCCCTCCCGCAGCGTGTACGAGCAGGGCTTCTCGCAGTAGACGTCCTTGCCGGCCTGGCAGGCCCAGATGGTCATCAGTGCGTGCCAGTGGTCTGGCGTCGCGACGGAGATCGCGTCCAAGTCCCCGTGCTCCAGGAGCCGACGGATGTCGGTCTCGGTTTGCGGCCGGTAGCCCGCGATGCGCTCGACCTCGGCGACGGATTCGTCGAATAGCCTCTCGTCCACGTCGCAGAGGTAGCCGACGTGCACGCCGGGCATGGACGCGAACTCCCGGTAGTGGGATCTGCCGCGGCCTCGAATCCCGACGACACCCACCGTGATGGTGTCGCTCGCGCCGGCTTGGCCGGCAGATGGCCGTGCAGACGCGCCTGCCATGCCGGCGCTGAGGGCCGCGTTCGTTACGAATGTCCGCCGAGTAGTCGACATGTGCTAGTCCGGTCGGGCTCCCCGCGAAGACACCGTGGCATTCTAGCAAGGGCCCGGATCCGATGGATTCCGGCCCTCCCTCTTGCGGGAACTCACGCGCCATCGATCCCTCTGCCGGGCAGCGCGGGGGACCGCGCTCGGAGGGGCAATTGGTTCATGCTCGCGGCTTGATTGCTGGGCACACGCGCTTTCGCAAGCGAAGAAACAGGGCGGGCAGCCTCGCCGCAGCGCATCGGGCCTACGGGATCACGTTCGCCCGGCAGCGATGGAATCCGGGTTTGCTGCTACGCCTCGGCGTCGCACGCCACGAGCTGAGGCGCCAGGAGGGCGCAGTGTCGAGTGGCCGGGCGTCACCGAACGGCGTGCCGGAATTGCAACCTGCCCTCGTCGGACTCGGTGCAGCGCGGTTGATGCCGGAGGTGCTTGGCGAAGCGGTGCCCGTGCCGGAAAAGGGCAGTCCGGTGCCCGGCCGATTCGATAGGCCGGCGCGCGGGCGCGCACGATGGCCGGCCAAGCGCACCCGATGACCCGCCAGAAGTCTCCCGAAGCCGTCGCGACATGGGGGGGGGGGGGGGGCCGCCTCGGAAGCAGCCTGCCGGGCGGCAGGACGGCGAGACCTAGACGCTTCGGGACGGACTTGGAGATCGAGCATCCTTGTTGGTTGTCATGTGGAGGGAGCGTCCTAGCAGGTTGCGCCTGAATGTTGATTCCGGCCGCCTTGGCCTGGGTCGGCGACTCCGGGCTGCCGTCGAGCAACCGCAGAGCATGGCGGGCCCGTCCAGTCCGGCCGCACCGCGCCTTGGCTCGCCCCCGGGCAGTGCTTGTCTCGGGCTCCCGGGCGAGGCCGATCCTCCGGATCGCTCGGGGAAGACACGGGCGGCTCTTGGGCGTGGCTCAGCTGATGCCGGACCCAGCGAGCAAGGTGTCACCTGATCCCGTGCTACTATCGAGCCGCATGCCTCCGCGGGACTCGTGCGCTAGAGCGGAACCCGATGCCTGACCCAGTGGGGATGGCTGCGCCGAATCCCTCGAATGCCGCCGTACTTGATTCGCGGGCGAAACCACAAGGATCGTTGTGAGATGCGCGACGAGATCCCGGCGCCGAGGGAGGCACCGCCAAGGCATCAGCGGACCTCATCTTGTCGCCGTCGCTGGGGCGCTCGCAGTGGCCCTTTTGATCCTGGTCGCCGCGAGGGACGATGCGGTTCACCCCTCGGTGCCCTTGCAGGAGGAGATGTCGAATGTTGCTGCCAAGCGGCGTCCAATCTCTCGTCCAGTGCCGCTGTCAACCAATAGTCTGGATAAGGCAGTCGATGCGCTCGTAATAGACCGAGAAAGGCCGTCGGACCATCCGGAATTCGAGCAAGACCCGATCCAGAAAAACAAGGCATTTGTCGAAGCGAAGATGCGGACCGCGTCGGACCAACCCACAGTGCGTCCACCGAAGGGATGGATTCCTCGTGGCACATATGTTCGCACGAGTGACCCCGGTACCAAGGGCAAGACTAGTTGCGTACTGCACTATGACGAAAGCGATAGACTGTTTTAGTGGGACTGGAGAGAGCATCAAGGAGACTACAAATCAATCTCAGGTTTCTTCGATATTGATGGAAGGATGTTCGTACGGGCTAGATTTGGAGATAGCATCGAGAGATATTTTGGAATGAATGGGGAGATGATTGGCGAGTCGAGAATCGGTGAACAAGTGGATTGTGGACAGATTAGCCGCGATAGAAACGTTGGTTCATGTCATTCTGGAGAGCACTATTTGTCGACTGGAAGGTTTATTGACAAGTCTATTCCTGTTGATAATCCTACGTGCAATCGAAGGGAAGTACATTCATTTGACTCCAATGGAAAGTTCCTAGGAAAGTCCGTATACCTGAACTGCAAGTCGCTCCAGAGAGAAGTCATTGGGTTCTGAATGGAATGGAGATTCAGGAATGTTTTGTCCGATCAATAGCGCTTCCCAGTGATGCGAATGTGACTGCTCCCCACGGGAGTATCTGGGAGACGGCCGGACATCAGCGTTGGTCGGGGCGAACTCGCAAAGATGAGAGCCTTGGACTGTATAGAAGTGCGCGGCTTGTCCGGGTCCCCTCATTCAGCAAGTGTCGCGAGACCTGGCCGAATGATCGCTCCCTAGTCTCATGAGCGGTCGCCGCTCAACCCGGAATCGCGAGATCGGCCTCGGGCGCGGCAGCCCCCCAGCGATCCGTACGGCCGACAGATCCCGGCTGCATCCGTCGTGCGGCGAGGCGGTCTCCAGCGCGCGAGCCGGAGCGTCGCAGCTCGTCCAGCTTCGACTGGATCCGAGCGATGGGTCCGCAGTTGCTGCCATGGTCAAGAACGGCGCTCAGGGCGGGCGCACGCACTTCGCTCCCCCCGCGTCAGGGCTACGCTCCAACGATTCGCTAACGGCACCGGTCGGTCCGGGTTGGCGGCGCTCTACCTGCTGGCCGCATGCGGCCGTTGCCTCCGGTGCCAGTTCGCCTCCAAGATCGACCGTCCGGCCTCCCTCGGTTTCCTTGCGAGCGGCCGGTTGGTTCGTCCGCCGTCTCAGGCATCCCGAGGTCGAGGCCTGCCTCGCCGCGACCTCGGTCGCCACGCGCAGGCTGCACCCGTCCTCCGAGCGTGCCGCGCAGCTCTGGCTGGCCGGCACCAGCGCCGCCGGCGAACTGGCCGGCCTCGACAGCGCCAAGCCGCCCGGGACGGGCCCGCAGCGCCCTCGCACGACGCCAGCGCACACTGTTCGGCGGCGGGTGGCGCACGCTGCGCTGCTACGGCCCGACGAATGTGGCTAGCAGCGCCGTGCTAGCCCGACGCTGACAGGGAGGGCGCCCGGCCGGTGCCGCAGGCCATAGGAACAGTATCCTAGGAGGATGATGTCTTCTCGCCAGCTGCGCTTCCTTCTCGTCGCGCTTGCCCTCTTTCTCGTTCTCGGCAGCGCCTCGGGCATTGCCGACTTCGCTGTCGAGTACCTGTGGTGGTCCGAGGTTGACCAGATTCCTACTTGGTTCAGCATTCTGGTCTACAAGATCGTCCCGACCGTGCTGGCCGCGCTCGTCGCGTGGGCGGCGCTGCTGTGGGCCCACCGGCGGGGCACCGTATTCGCAGGCGCTGACACCGCGGGCCACTCCTTGTACAGGAAGATCGTGCCGTTGGCGCTGCTGGTCGCTTCGGCGGTGTTCATCGCGTCGCAGGTGGATTCATGGGTGGTGATGGCCTTCGTCGGGTCCCGGGGCATGGCCGCCGGGGCCGGGCACTGGGTCGATCCGATCTTCGGGAAGAACCTGGCCTTCTACTTGTTCGACCTGCCATTGCTCAAGCTGCTGGTGCGGTACCTGTTCGCGCTCTCGTTCGTGGGTGCCGCCGTGTTCTGGATCTCCGGCCGCGGCTGGCAGGTCTTCCAGCAATTCGGCCGGTTCCGGGCGGAGGGCGGCAACGTCGAGGAGTTCGACCTAGGGCCGCAGCCCCTGCTCCTGCCCGGCGCGACCAAGACGAGCTTCGCCAAGATCCTCGCCTGCATCGTCCTGGCCGGGGCAGCCGCGTGGTTCTACCTGGGCCAGTACGGGCTGCTGCTGACCGACCACTCGTTCATGGTCGGCATGGACTATCTGGACGAGGTCTGGCGGCTGCCCCTGCGCTGGCTGGTGGTGGTCGTCTTGCTGCTGGCGATTCCGCTCGTAATCACCTCCCGCTACAAGCCCATGGCGTACATGGTCGGCGCGGCCATCGCCCTGCACGCGGCCCTGCCCCTGGCGGTGCAGACGCTGTACGTCAGCCCGAACGAGCTCACGCTCGAGCGCGAGTACATCGAGAGGCACATTCAAGCCACCCGCCAGGCATACGCAATCAACACGGGCCGGGAGGAGATCCTCTCGCTCAGCGAGACGCCGTCCTTGGACGTCGAGGCCAACGCGACGCTGGTCGACAACATCCGTCTCTGGGACGAGCAGGCCTACACGGACACGATCACTCAGATCCAGGCCCTGCGCCTGTACTACCGCTTCGCCGACATGGACATCGACCGATACCAGATCGACGGCCGGGTCAAGCAGCTGCTGCTCTCGCCGCGGGAAATCGACGTCGACGCCCTGTCCAGCGAGGCGCGCACCTGGATCAATCGGCACTGGGTCTACACGCACGGCTACGGAGTGGTCGCTTCCGAGGTCAATCGCACCACGCCGGACGGCCTGCCGCAACTGCTGATCCAGGACGCGCCCCCCGAGATCAGGATCCCCGACATCCACATCGAGCAGCCGGAAATCTACTACGGCGAGCTGACGCACGATCCCGTGTTCGTCGGCACCGACCAGGAGGAGTTCGACTACCCCAAGGAAGACCAGAATGTCACGTCGAACTACTCCGGGCAGGGCGGCTTCCCGATTCACTCCCTGGCGACCCGCCTGGTCGCCGCGGTGCGCGAGAGCGAGTACAACATCCTGTTCACCGGACTGACCAACGAGTCCAGCCGCATGATGATCTACCGCAACGTCAGCGAGCGCCTGGAGCACCTGGCGGGCTTCGTCGAGTGGGATCCCGATCCCTACCTGGTCATCACGGACGAGGGGCGCTTGGTCTGGATCCTGGACGGCTACACGACATCGAACGCGCATCCCTACTCGCAGTCGATCCGCGTGGGCCAGTTCAACGCCGAGGTCAACTACATCCGCAATGCCGTCAAAGCCACGGTCGATGCCTATCACGGCACTACCAAGCTGTACCTCTTCGACGACAGCGACCCGATCATCCGGGCCTACGCGAACCTGTTCCCCGGGCTGTTCCAGCCGATGGAGGCGATGCCAGCGTCGGTTCGCGCGCACGCACGCTACCCGGAGCTGATTTTCAACATCCAAGCCGAGATCTACCGCACGTTCCACATGCGGGACCCGACCGTCTTCTATAACAAGGAGGATATCTGGGACGTCGGCAAGAGCCTCGCCGGCGACACCAATCTCGCCGAGCGGATGCAGCCCACGTACATCGTGGCCACCCTGCCGGGCGAGACCGAGCCCGAGTTCCTGCTCATGCTGCCGTTCACGCCGGCCAACAAGGACAACCTGAACGGCTGGATGGCGGCGCGCTGCGACGGCGACCAGCTGGGCGACCTGGTCTTCTACCGGCTCTCCAAGCAAGAGCTGGTGTACGGGCCCAACCAGATCGAGGCGCAGATCAACCAGGAGCAGCAGATCGCCCGCGACCTCACGCTTTGGAACCAGCAGGGGTCCCGCGTGCTGCGCGGCGAGATGATCGCCATGCCCGTCGGCAAGAACTTCCTGTACGTGGAGTCGATCTACATCCAAGCGGAGTCGGCGCGCATGCCGCAGCTCAGGAAGGTCGTTCTCGCGATGGGCGAGGATCTGGTCTACGAGGACACGTTCGAGCTCGCGCTCGCGGAGCTAAGCGGCATGCAAGCGGACGATCCGGCCCCGGCCGGCGGGGAGGCTACGGCGCGCGAAGCCGAGCCAGGGGCTCCGTCGATCGCCGAGAGGCTGGCGCTCCTGCGCAGGCAGGCCCGGCAGCTGGCGGACGGCATAGCCTCGCTCGAGAGCGAGGTCCGGCCCTGATACCGGGCGCCGGAGTTCAGCGCGGGCGTCCGAGCCCGTTCCAGTCCGCTACGTAGACCTTGAACTCGTAGCGTGATCGCGCGTCGCGTTCGGAAGGGAGCCTAGCGCGACGCGCGAACCGTCCGGGGAGAACTCGGCGAACGACGCAAAGCCCCCGAAGTCGGTGACTTGGCGCAGGTCCGATCCGTCGGCCCGCATCCGGAACAGGTCGAACTCGCGGCTGTCGCAGTTCTTCCCGTTGGACGCGAAGATGATGTGCGAGCCGTCCGGCGTGAACTGCGGGGCGAAGCTGGCGCAGCCGAAATCGGTCAGCTGCGCCATGCCGGAGGCGTCCGGGTGCGCCCCAAGCGCCCCGTGCCCGAGGGCCGGCAGCTTCTGGGCGGAGATCTCCACGAGAGCCCCCCTCGATATCGAGTCGCTGTGGTACGCCATGTGGCGCGCGCCCATGTCCTGCGGGCGCAAGGGCAGAGCGATCGACGCGATCTCCGGTCTCGACATCGCCCTGTATGACATCGCGGGCAAGGTCTGGCGGCCGCTCGGCGGCAGAATCCATCCATGCAGCCCCTGCTACTGCACGGGCAGCGACATCGAGCAGCACGTCGAGTTCGGCTACAAGCAGCTCAATCGCGCCTTCCGGCCCAGCCGGCCGACGGCAGGCTGGGTATGCGCAAGAACGTCGAGCTGGTCCCGCGCGCTAGGGCGGCGGTCGGCGAGGAAGGCGACGTGATGGTGGGTCGCTGGATGGCCTTGGCGGAAGCGTTCGAGCCCTACAACGTGTACTGGATCGAGGGGGCTCTGCCTCCGGGCTACTACGAGAGCTTCGGCCGCCTCGGGTGCCCGTCACGCCCACCCGGATCGTGACGGGTGACCGTGTCTACACGCGCTACGGCCTCCGATACCTGCTGCAAGTTAACGGAACGGAGATCGGGCAGCCGGATATCCACTGGTGCGGCGGCATGAGCGAGCTCGTCAAGATCGCGCCCATGGCGGCTGCCCACGACATCCCGGCGATCCCGCACGGTGGCGGGCAGCGAGACGCTGTCCAGTTCATCTACGCCACGCCGAATTCCCCGTGGGCGGAGATGTTCATGCCGGCTCCCAGCGGGCCGGAGGGCGTCTGCCGGAGGCATGAGCGGGACAACAACCTCACCCGAGGCCCGGAGGGCATCTACACGCGGTCTTCGGACGGGACCGGCTGCGGCTGGGGCTGAAGCGGCGGATTGATCTGTCGCATCGGAGCGTGGATCGAGCGGCCGCTCCGCCCCGTTGCGCGGTCGCCTCGGCCGGAGCGTAGGAGCGGGCTTGGCGGCCGAGGCGGGGGACATGTGCAGTTCCAGGTGACCCTTCCAGCCCCGCTCCGTACTCTTCCTCGGAAAGTACCGTCTACTTCGAATGCCAGAGATCCGGGTATATCCTCCCCGGCCCAAGCCAGCGCACCGAACGGCTGCTGCTTGGCGGACGAAACGGATAATGTGGGCGAGTCCCGGACTGGCCGACGCGTGCGGCCGACAGCAACAGATTAGGGCCCTAGAGCCGCGCTCGATCCGCGGGATACCGCCACCCGCAGTGTCGCGCAGGCTCCGTCTCCCGGTGCTTCGGAGCTTATTTTCGTCGCGCGACGTGGAGCCGCCGGGGCGCCCGCATGGTCGTTGCCGCGTCATTCCGCCCACGCTTGGGGCCTCGTCCGGTCTCGTCAGCCCGTGGCGTGCCTCCCGCAGCGTGTTGGCCGAGACGCGGTGGGGAACGGCGGTCGGCCGTTCCCTCGCTCGTCTCTTCACGCGTTGCCGGGTCGGTTCGGTTCCGCTCGGCATAGCTTCGCGACTGCCGTCCGATCCCGGCCCTTTGCGCCGCTGCGCCGGGCCTTTCTGGTCCACAGGGCCCTGCCGCGGGCGCTGGTCGTGTCGGGACGAGCTCACGGCCCGCCAAAGATCGTCGGTCGCCTTCACCCTCCTTGTTCCTTGTGCTATGCTGCGCCTGCACGAAGCTTGGTTGCTTGCCTTGCAGGTTGAGGATGCATGCAAGCCAATTCGGGGAGCGTCCCCCAAGGGCCTAGGGGTGGACCCGTGGCCGCCGGGTGACCGTGCGTGGGAGGCATTCAATGATTCGAACGGCTTTGGCCATCGTCTTCGCGTTGGCGATGATGGTCCCGAATTGCTTCGGCCAAGCGAACTTGGCCACCTTGACCGGCATCGTGGCCGACACCGGTGGCGGAGTCATCCCGGGTGCCACAGTCACGGTGATCAACACGGGGACGGGCATCTCTCGCGAGCAGTCGTCTAACGCGGTCGGCAGCTACACCTTCACGGCCTTGCTTCCCGGAGACTACCAGCTGATCGTGACGTCCGATGGCTTTCAGCAGAATGTCACGCAAGGCATCGTGCTGAGCACCGGCGACAACCGACGAGTCGATGTCGAGCTGCAGCTCGGCCAGCTGACCGAATCCATTACCGTGGACGCCCAGCTCGTCACCTTGAACACCGAGAATGGCACGATCAAGGGTGACGTCATCGTCATGGAAGAGATCCAGGAGTTGCCGCTAGCCGGCCGGGACTTCACCGACTTGGCGTTCTTCATTCCGGGCGTGGTTCCGAAGGCCGAGGGTGGGCAGGGCTCTTTCGCCAACATCAACGGTGCCAGAGCGTCCAACACGAACTTCTACGTCGACGGCTTCGATAACAGAAATGCGCGCGGCGCGGCGGCACAGGTGCGACCGAACATTGACGCGTTGCAGGAGTTTAAAATGGAGGTTTCCGGCTACTCGGCCGAGTACGGGCGCATGGCGGGCGGGATCCTCAACATGTCGCTCCGGTCAGGAACCAATGCGCTGCATGGCAATGTGAACTACTTCTTGCGAAACGACATTCTCGACGCGCGAGGCTTCTTCGAGTCGGACAAGAACAAACTGCGCCGCAACCAGTTCGCTGCCACGGCGGCCGGACCAATTCGCAAGAACAAGAGCTTTTTCTTGCTCAGTTACGAAGGCCTCCGGCAGATCCAAGACTTTACGCGCATCACGCGAGTGCCGACTGCGCAGGAGAGAACAGGAGACTTTTCTAACTCCTTGAATTGGGCTAACCGCCCCCTGTTTCTGAGGGACAGGCTTGCAACAGGGCCTTGCAACGCTCGGAACAAGCGATCTTGCTTTGAGAACAACACGATTCCTGTCGCACGCATGGATCCGATCGGACTCGCGATTCAGGGTTTCTATCCCGACCAGAACATCGACACGGGAGCGACGGGCTTCAACTACCGAACCAGTCCACCTGACCAGGATAAGTGGAATAGCTACATCGTCAAGTTAGATCAGAAGATTGGAGAGAATTCGCTCGCATTTCGCTACCAGATTCGCTACAACGATGTTCAGAATCGTTTCGCTGGAGGCAGCGATCTAGGGGACTACGGAGCCCAGAACAGTGATAACCGGTCACTCGGAGGTCTTGATTACACTCACATGTTCTCGCCGACTTTCCTGATGGAACTTCGCGGAGGATTCAGTCGAAATTCGGCTTACAATACGGGCTACTTCCCCGGGGAGAACATTGCGAGCAAGCTAGGACTTCCGAATCTAATTCCGGAATCGGAATCGGCAAATCTTCCCGAGCTACTCGATTGGCCGCGTTTCGTGGTCGCCAACTTCGCTCAGATTGGGACCGGTGCCAACCAGCCCGTTCAGTACCATGTCACTGACTGGCAATGGGGAGCCAAGTTCACGTGGATCGCTCGTGATCATTCGATCAAGTTCGGATTCAACAGCAATCGAGTGCAGTTCAACCAGCCGTTTTTCAACAACCAGCGCGGGACGTATTTCTTCCGCGGCCGACGGACCATGAATCCCATAGCTGACTTGCAGCTCGGCTGGGTTCACAACGTGAATCGCCAGCTGGGTTTCAACCGAAACTATTGGCGGCAGCTTGCGATGGGTGCGTTCATCAACGATGACTGGAAGGCTACGCGGAACTTGACGCTGAACATCGGAATGCGGTGGGAGGTCAACCGCGCTCCGACCGACAAGTACGACCGGTTGGGTGTTTACGACACGATGTCGAAACAGCTGATCCTTGCCAGCGATGAAAACGTCCCAAGCAACTATTCGCATTTGCTCGAGGAGACGGGTCTCGGCGACGTCATCACAACCGCTCAAGCGGCCGGGCGTCCGAGGTCGGTGATCAACACGGACTGGAACAACTTCTCTCCTCGGCTGGGCTTCGCCTACAGGGTGAGCGATAGCACTGTCGTTCGCGGTGGATACGGAATCTTCTTGGCCGGCGATATTTTGAATAACCTTAGGAACAACCTTTCGAATCAGTTTCCGTTCGCCGTGGTGCAGAATTTTCCCGGTGTCAACGTGAGGCCCAACGAGGTTTCCCTGCAGAACCCCTTTCCGACCACGCGCGAGAGGCTGGCGGGAACGACGACCGTGCGCGGATACGATTTGAATCCGAGCACGGGGTACTTGCAGTCCTGGAACTTCACGATTGAGCGGGCGCTGTTCGGAAATACATCCATCGAGGTGGATTATCGAGGCTCGAAAGGCACGTACCTGATTCGCCGGTACGATTTCAACCAGCCGTACCGTACGGCGAGTTCGCTGATCGAGGGCGAGGGATTTCTGAGGCCGATCCCGGAGTGGAACGGAATTCAGATCTTTGGAACCGGCGCCAATTCAAGCTACAACGCCTTCAACGCTTCTTGGAGAAAGCGCAGCAGGGGAGGCCTGTTCTGGAGGGTGAACTATTCGTTCTCGAAGACGATTGACGATGCCTCTCAAGCCAACGGCCAGTCGGAGGGCGGATTCCCGCAAGCCCTTGATTCGCGGAACCTGCGGCTGGATCGAGGTCGCTCGGATTGGGACCGGCGGCACGTCTTCACGATGGTCGGGAACTACCGGCTGCCGTTCGGAAAGGGCAGGCACTGGGGCAAGAACTGGGGCTCGGTTGCCGAGGCAGTGCTAGGAGGCTGGCAACTGTCGGGAACGGCGTCCGCGTACAGCGGCTCGCCCCTGACGGTGACCACGGCGAACCCCGACCTGAACCGAGGGGAATCCCAGCGACCCAATCGGATCGCCAACGGAAGGGTGGACCGGAACACATCGCTGGGCAAGAAGGGCGTGGATTTCCCGTGGTACGACTTGGACGCCTTCGTCGGAGTGCCGTCGTGCGAGGAAATCGAGACCGGCGTGTTCGATTGTGGCACGCAAGGGAGCGGCTTTTCGCCGTTCGCCCTCGGCAACTCGGGCAGGAACATACTCGACGGGCCCGGGCTGGTGTCGATCAACACCGGTCTGACGAAGAATTTCGTGCTGGCGGAGGGGCATCGCTTGCAGTTGCGGATCGAGACCTTCAACATCGCGAATCGTACGAACTTCATCATCCAGCGGGAGATGAAGCCGTTCAACTCGCCGACGGCCGGGCTGCTCAGTGCGGTCGGAGGCGTCGGTCGTGGCGGCGGTCCCAGGGTTTGGCAGTACGCGGTGAAGTACCGCTTCTAGTGTTCCGAGCCTTGGCGCAGCGCTATCAGGTCGGGGCTGCCTCAGGAGCCTGCCGGTCCGAGCCGGCGGGGCTAGGTCTTCTCAGCGCTGGCAGGGCCTTGGACGCTTGTTCCGTTGCTCCAAGTGCGCCGTGATCGCTGCAGCCACTTCGTGGACGCCAGCGAACCTGCGGTCGCGCACGCGACATCGCACGCGCATCCCTACTCGCGGTCGATCCGCATGGGCCAGTTCAACGCCGAGGTCAGCTACAGCCGCAATGCCGTCAAGGCCACGGTCGATGCCTATCACGGCACCAGAGAGTCCTACCTCTTCGACGACAGCGACCCGATCATCCGGGCCCACGCGAATCTGTTGCCCGGGCTGTTCCAGCCGATGGAGGCGATGCCCGCCTCGGTACTTGCGCACGTGCGCTTGCCGGAGCTGATTTTCAACATCCAAGCCGAAATCTACCGCACGTTCCACATGCGGGACCCGACCGTCTTCGACACAAGGACGATGTCTGGGACGTCGGCCAGACCCTCGCCGGCGACACCGAACTCGCCGAGCGGATGCAGCCCACGTGCATCGTGGCCACCGTGCCGGGCGAGACCGAGCCCGAGTTGCTGCTCATGCTGCCGTTCACGTCGGCCAACAAGGACAACCTGAAGGGCTGGATGGCGGCGACCTGCTGGGCGACCTGATCTTCTACCAGCTCTCCAAGCAGGAGCTGGTATACGGCCCCAACCGGATCGAGGCGCAGGTCAACCAGGAGCAGCAGATCGCCCGCGATCTCACGCCGTGGAACCACCAGGGGTCCCGCGTGCTGCGCGGCGAGATGAATGCCGCGCCCGTTGGCGAGAGCCCCGTGTACGTGGAGTCGATCTACATCCAGGCGGAGTCGGCGTGCATGCCGCAGCTCAGGAAGGTCGTTCTCGCGATGGGCGAGGATCTGGTCTACGAGGACACGTTCGAGCTCGCGGACCTAAGCCGCATGCCCGCGGACGATCCGGCCCCGGCCGGCGGGGAGGCTCCGGCGCCGGAAGCGCAGGGTCCGAGCCAGTGGCTCCGTCGATCGCCGAGAGGCTGGCGCTCCCGCGCAGGCAGGCCCGGCAGCTGGGGGACGCATAGCCTCGCTCGAGCGCGAGGTCCGGCCCTGAAACCGGGCGCCGGGGTTCAGCGCGGGCGTCCGGGCCCGTTCCAGTCCGCTACGTAGACGTTGAACTCGTAGCGCGACTGGGCGTCGCGGTCGGAAGCGAACGCGACGCGCGAACCGTCCGGGGAGAACTCGGCGAACGACGTGAAGCCCCCGAAGTCGGTCACCTGGCGCAGGTCCGATCCGTCGGCTCGCATCAGGAACAGGTCGAACTCGCGGCTGTCGCAGTTGTTCCGGTTGGACGAGAAGATGATGTGCGAGCCGTCCGGCGTGAACTGCGGGGCGAAGCTGGCGCAGCCGAAATCGGTCAGCTGCGCCATGCCGGAGCCGTCGGCGCGGCCGGCGAAGATCTCCATCTTCATCGGCGCGGTCAGATGCTGCGCCAGCAGCTCGGCGTAGCGGTCGGAAGCGGATCCTTCGGCGGGATGGTTCGCGCGCATCACCAGCCGAGTGCCGTCCCGCGAGTAGAAGCCCCCGCCGTCGTACCCGAACGCGGTCGACAGGCGGGCCCTGGCGGACCCGTCGAGGCCCATCGACCAGAGGTCCAGGTCCCCTGACGCCATCGAGGTGTACACGATCCTGCCGGTCGCCCAATTCACCGTGGCCTCGGCGTCGTACCCGTCGGCATCGGTCAGGCGGCGCGGCTCGGAGCCGGTGAGATCGGTCAGGAACAGGTCGTAGCCGGCATGGACCGGCCAGACGTATCCCTTGCTGCGGTCGGGCCTGGGCGGGCACGCGTCGCCCGCGAGGTGCGTCGAGGCGTAGACGATGGTCTCGCCGTCGGGCAGGAAGTAGCCGCAGGTCGTGACTCCCCGGCCGGTGGAGACCATGCGCTGGTCGCTGCCGTCGGCGTTCATTACGTAGATTTGGTCGCAGCCCGCCTCCCCTCGGGTGGACTGGAAAACGAGGTTGCTGCCGTCGGGCGACCAGTAGGCCTCGGCGTTCTGCCCGCCGAAGGTCAGCTGCCGGATGCCGGACAGGTAGCCGCCCGTCGGGGGATCGGCGGCTGTCGCCTCGGACGCGGGCTGGGAATTGCAGGCGGTTGCGAGCAGCAGGAGCGAGCAGGCTTGACAGGTCAGGCGCATAGAAGCTTCCCGGCCAATTCTACCCGGCCGCGGTCTCTCTGTCCGACCTCCGGGCGCGGCGTCGCCGTCGTGCTGCGAATCGAGCTGGACGGGGATGGGCGGGCGGCCGACGCGTTTGGAATGCCGTGCTGGTTGCGAGCCGCTCCCGTAGGCGAGGGTCTTGGCGGCGCGCCGGATTCCGGCGAGAGCCTGAACGCGCTTGCGTTGCTAGTGGGCCTCGTCCACGCAGCCCGCTGATCCCCGTCCGCACTGGGCCGCGGACCGAGCGGCGGGGGCGGGGAAGCCGTCATCGGCCCGGCCGCCGGAAGCGCCAGTAGGCGGCCGGCACCACGACCATATTCAGCACGGTCGATGTTGCTAGGCCGCACACCACCACCAGCGCCAGCGGCGCGTGGATCTCGCTGCCCGTCTGGCCTAGCCCGGTCGCGACCGGTACCAGCGCGATCCCGGTCGTCGCTGCCGTCATGAGGATAGGCGCCATCCGCTCCGACGCGCCCCGGACCACCGCCTCGCGGAAGTCCGAAACGCCCTCCTCACGCAGCAAGTGCCGGATATGCGAGACGAGCAGGATGCCGTTGCGCGCCGCGATGCCGAACAGCGTGACGAAGCCCACCACGGATGCCACGGACAGGACGCCGCCCGCCAGGAAGACCCCGGCCACGCCCCCGATCAGCGCGAAGGGGAGGTTGCAAAGCACGATGAGCGCGTCGGCCCACGAGTCGAAGACCGACGTGAGCAGCACGAGGATGCCCAGCAGCACTAGACCGCTCAGCACCAGGATGCGACGGGTGGCCTGCGCCTCGCTCTCGAATTGCCCCCCGTACTCCACGCGGTAGCCCGGCGGCAGTCGGACGGCCTCGGCGACCCGCCGCTGGATTTCGCGCACGACGCCGCGCAGGTCCCCGGAGTCGACGTTGCACGAGACTACGATCTTGCGCTGCGCGTTCTCTCGCGTCACGGTGTTCGGGCTCCGGTCGACGCGGATTTCGGCGATCGCCTCCAGCGGGACGCGGGAGCCGGAGGGCGTGTCCACTACGGTTCGCCGGATCGAGTCCAGGTTCGCCGGGGGGCCGCCATCGTAGCGTACGACCAAGGGGAAGGCGACCTCGCCTTCGATGACAGTGCCCGCCTGCCGGCCGAGAAAGGCAGCCTGCAGGGCCTCCGCAGCGGTGCCGGCACCGATTCCGTAGCGCGCCAGGGCCTCCCTGCGGAATCGAATGCTCACCGTAGGGATGTCCGCCTGCCGCTCCCGCTGCAGGTCCACCGTGCCGGGAATGCCTCGCATGGCCTCCTCGGCCTGCTCGGCTAGGCTCCGGAGCGTGCGCAGGTCGTCGCCGAAGATCTTGACGGCGACGCTGGCCCGAGAACCTGACAGCATGTGGTCGATCCGGTGGGAAATTGGCTGCCCGATGTTCACGCTGGTGCCCGGAACCGTCGCCGCGCGACTGCGGATTTCGGCCAGGACCTCGGCCCTGGGCCGATCCTGCAGGGCGAGCCTCACGTCGATCTCGGCCGACTCGACTCCCTGCAGGTGCTCGTCGAATTCGGCGCGGCCGGTGCGGCGGGCGGTGGAAACCACCTCCGGCACCCCGAGCAGGGCCGACTCCAGGGCCGAGCCGAGGCGGTCGGACTCGCCGAGGCTGGTGCCCGGGAGCGTGACGGCGCTTATCGTCAACGCGCCCTCGTTGAATTCCGGCAGGAACGACCGGCCCATCCTCGGGAAGGCCGCGAGGGCTAGGGCGAGCAGCAGAAGCGAGCAGGCCAGCACCGCGGCGCTGTGATCCAGGCACCAACGGAGGACGGGGGCATGGAGCCTCCTCAGGACCGCGACGAGAGGAAGTGCGCCGGCGGCTGCCCGGGCCATTCCGCGAGGAAGCAGGTAGGAGCACAGGACTGGCGTGACTGTCAGCGCCACTACCAGAGACGCGAGCAGGGCCGTGACATAGGCCAGGCCCAGCGGGCGGAGCAGCAGCCCTTCCACGCTGCCGAGGAAGAACAGCGGCACGAAGACTAGCGTTACGATCACCGTCGCGAACACTACCGGGCCCCGGATCTCCCGGCTGGCCTCGTACACTACATGGAGCGGCTCGCGCCGGGCCTCCGGCGGTTGGCGGGCGTTCTGGCGCAGCCGGCGCACGACGTTCTCCACGTCGATGACGGCGTCGTCGACAAGCTCGCCTATGGCGATCGCCAGCCCGCCCAAGGTCATCGCGTTAATGGTCAGGCCCAGCAGATCGAGGCACAGGAACGCCGCCAGCAGCGACAGCGGCATCGCGAGGAGCGTGATCAGGCTGGCCCGGACGCTCGCCAGAAACAGGATCACGACTGCTACAACCAGCCCGCCGCCATGGCTGAGAGCCGTCGAGAGATTGGAGATCGCGGTCTCGACGAAATCGGCTTGGCGGAAGACGTCGCGATGGATCCGCATCCCTTCCGGAAGGCTCGCTTCGATATCGCCCAGGGCCGCGTCGATCGATGCGGTGAGGAGGAGCGTGTTGGCCGACGGCTGCTTGCGGATGCCCAGCACCACGGCCGGCGCGGCGTTCAGGGAGCCCTCGCCTCGCTTGAGGGCTTCTCCCACGCGCGCCGCGCCGAGGTCACTGACGTAAACGGGGACGGAGCGGCGCGACGCGACCGCGGACTGACGCACCTCGTCCAAGCCCGTGAACTGGCCCACCCCATGCACGAGATACTCGACGCCGCCTTGGATCCGGAAGCCCGCCGCGGTGTTCGCGCTCGCGGCCGACAGCGCGTCCGCCACCTCCAGCAGCGAGACCCGATAGGAGCTGAGCTTGTCGGGGGACAGCAGGACCTGGTACTGCTTCCGCCCGCCTCCGATGGCCGTGACCTGCGAGACGCCTGGAATCGCGAGCAGCCGCCGTCGGACCACGGTTTCAGCCGCAGTGCGCAGTTCCGTCGGGTCGTGGCGGTCGGACTGCAGCGCGAGGAACTGGACCTCGCCCATGATCGACGCCGAGGGAGTCAGAAGCGGGCGGCTGGTGCCTGGCGGCCACGTGTTCGCCACTAGGTCGGTCCGCTCGGCCACGGACTGGCGGGCTCGGTAGATTTCCTGGCCCCAGTCGAACTCGACCCACACGACGGCGACGCCCAGCGCCGTGGCCGAGCGCACCCGCCGCACGCCGGGGGCGCCGCTGACGGCGGTCTCGAGCGGGAACGTGACCAGACGCTCCATGTCGACGGGCGCCATGCCGGGGTTCTCGACGACGACGGTCACTGTAGGCGCGGCAAGGTCCGGCAGGACAGTCACGGGCAGCCGCGCCGCGGCGTATCCGCCCCAGGCGACGAGCGCGGCTGCAAGGGCCAGGACCAGTCGCCGGTTTGACAGCGACCATCGAATGAGCGCGTTGAGCATGCCCTCAGTGAACGTGGCCGTGGGCCGGCGCTTCAGTCGACATCGAGGCCAGCCGCAGCGAGTGGGTGCCGCGGGTGACGACCCGCTCGCCCAGGCGCAGCCCGCTGGGGACTTGGACTGCGGTTCCCTGCCGGGTGCCAGGGGTCACGGAGCGGCTCTCGAAGGACTCGCCCGCTATCTGTACGTACGCCAGCGTCCTGCCTCCGTCCTCCACCAGGGCCGAGCTCGGCACGGAAGGCGCTTCGACCGACTCCCCGGTGAATAGGCGCAGGCCGACGGCCTGGCCGATGGCCAGGCGCGCCCCGCGGTTGTCGAACAGGAAGGTGGCGGCGAGCGTCCGCGTCGCAGGATCCACCACCTGCGACGTGGCGACGAGGCGCTGCGCGGGGAGGGCGGTCCCGGATCCGGGCATCTCGATCTCGGCTCCACGCAGGGTCCGCAGCACCGCGGACTGCGATTCGGGAACTAGGCCCGACACATGCACGAAATCCGCGGCCGCCACCTCCAAGAGCGTCTCTCCCTCCTCGACGTGCGCCCCGTCCGTGGCCGAGACGGAGGTGACCGTCCCGTCTAGGTGGGTGCGGATCGAGAACACGGGAAGCGATGCCTCGTGCGGGTCGTCGCGTCGCGTTGCCTCGTAGTGCTTCAGGCGATCCTCGGCGGCGCGGCGGCGCGCCAGCGCCAAGGCTTCGAGCGCCTCCGCTTCATGCAGCCGGCGGGCCGGCACGGCTCCCGCCTCGAGCAGCCTCTGGGCCCTCGCGCGCTCCCGCTCGGCGGACTGCACGGCGATACGGGCCTCGTCTAGTCGGAGGCGGAGTTCGCTGCGGTCGAGGGCGCGAACGGATTGAGGCACGATGGCCGCGACCTCGTCGTTCCGCCGCACCGCGGTGCCCGGCGACGGCAGTCTGACGCCGGGAAGCAGCCGTCCGCCGACCGGAGCGGTCACCGACACGCGCCCGCCCGTGCGGGGCTCGATCACCGCCGGGACGAGCCGGCTGGGGCGCATGGTCCGCAGCGCAACCGCCTCGGTAGCGAAGTCCAGCGTCCACTGCTGCTCCTTCAGGAACGTGATCATGGGGCCTTCCGGCTCCGCCGGCGGCGCGCCCGGCGGACCGCTCGGGCCCTTCCTGGCATCGAGCACGGTCACTGGTCGCAGGTGGTGGGTGTCCTCCAGATCCGGGGAGCGGACAAGGATCGACAGAGCGGGTGCTCCCTGCCGGCTTGGAGTCACGTCGATCAGGTAGATCCCCGGTCTGGAAGGCGCGGAGGCGGTGAACTCCTCCGCGAGACCGCCCCCGTGATCGAGCCGGACCGTAACGCGGCCCTCCTCCACTGGCTGGAAGGATCGGAGGTCAGTCAGGTGGATGGCGAATGGGCTGGCTCGCCCGACTTGGAGAGGGATGAACTCTACGAACAGCTCGCTGACGTCGGTCCAGCGCGTGACCTGCACATCCTCGACCTGCTCAGCCTCCTCGAGCCCGGCACCCGTCTCGGGCGGCGGCGGGTCCGCGCAAGCCGCGAGCAGCAGGAGGCTCGCCGGGATGCACCGCCTCACAGGGCCGGCTCCCTCGCCACGGTCAGGTCGAACTCGATCTCCGCGAGCTTCGCCGCGGCCCGGAGCTCCAGAATCCGGAGTCGCGTGCTCTGCAGGATGCGGTACGAGTCCAGCAAATCCAGCAGGTCCAGCTCGCCTTCCCGATAGGCGACCTCGGTGATCGCGAACAGCGCTTCCGCGCGGCTGCCGGCCTCGTCTCGGTAGTCGCTCGCGATCTTGCGGCGATAGCGCAGCGCGTCGTGCGCGGCGCGCATTTCCGCTAGGAGACGGCTCTCCATCACCAGGCGTCTCGCGCGTGTTCGATCGGCCTCGGCCTCGGCGAGAGCCCTCTCTGCCTGGCCCTTTCGGAAGACGGGCAGGCTGACTGACACCGAGAGGACGGGTCCGTGCAAGCGACGGTTGCCCGCGTCGGCTCTCTTCAGCCCGCCCGCCACGACCGGGTCGGGAATGCGGAGGCGCCCGGCGGCCTCGGATTCCAGGCGGAGCCGCTCCAGCCGCTCCGATTCGCTCCGGTAGTCGCCGCGGGACGCGAGCCCTTGCGCCAAGGCCTCCGCGCGAGCGGGCAGGGGATACGCGGGATCCAGCGTTCCGGCCGCAACCAATTCGTCCCGCTTCGCGTCCCCGCCGAGGAAGGCCGCCAGTTGCGCGCGCGCTTCGGCAATCAGCGCCTCGGCCTCCGCTGCTTCGGTCTCCTGCTCGGCGACTTCCCGCTCGGCGCGGATTACGTCGAGTCTCGACCCCTCGCCCTCCTCCTCGCGCTTCCGCAGGAGACCGGACAGCTCGTCCAGCTCGGCCACGCTCCTTAGAACGGCTTCCCTGCGCTCCTGCGCGTAGAGCAGCCTATAGAACGCGCCCCGGAGTTCGGCCTCGACTTGGCGCAGCCCTTGCTCCGCGCGCGCTTGGTGCTCGCGCACGGCCGACTCCCCCGCTTGGCGCAACAGCTTGCGCCTGCCGTTCAACGGGAGCGGCTGCTGGACTAGGAAGAAGTCCGTGCGCCCCGCGCCTTCAAGCGTCGCGATCACGCCGGGATTCGGATAGAATCTGTATCGGAGGTTTCGCGCCTCCGCGACCGTGACTTCAGCCCGCAGCTCCCGGTGATGCGGGCTGTCGCGCAGGAGGCGCAGGGCTTGGGCCTCGGTCAGCAGTCTCCCAGGTGCGTCGGCAGACCAGCAAGGGATCGCGATGGCTAGCAGGATCGGAACGCGCGTCCACTTGACCATAATCCGCCCTCGATGCGCGGCCAATTGAAGCGTACCAGCAAGTGCCCGCCCGCGCAGGGTGGCCGTCTCGCGCCGCGACCCATCGATCGGCGGCACGCCATCATGCTCAAGGCCAGGGCCAACACGAGTCTTCCCGTGGCGGCTGGATCTCCCGATCCGCTCTAACGCGCCCCTCTCCTGGCGGCACTAACGCACGGAAGCGCGCGCTCCGGCCGAGTGCTCTCGGGAGCGGCGTCGGGGTGTGCCTCGGCGAGGGAGCTCTCCACCCGCGTGCCCGTGCCGAGGGCGTGACCAAGTCTGGAAGCGGATTCACGAACGATGACTCCGACCTGTTCAAGCAGTTCATGGACAACCAGAGCTTCGAGCGCCGGATCACCAACATCGCGTACGAGATTGCATCTGAGCACTCGGCTAAGTGCGCTATCTCGGGGCCGAGCGGTCGAGCGCAGGCACTCCGCAGAGTGACCCTGCAGAGCGAATCTGGTTCGAAGCAGTTAACCCTGATCCAGAGTCGCATGGCCCGTTACGGTCGCGGGTTGTGGGCTAGTCAGTGGGCAAGGATGGGTTTGAGAGAGAGCCTGACGGCTCCAGTTGGGGAGATTGGGTGCTGTTCCAATCCAGGGTGGGCGAGCCGGATCGATGATCCCGTAACGGAGGAGCGTCCATCATGCGGGTCCCCTTGGTCGAAAGGAGAACCTGTCACCAGTGTCCCGTATCCTTGCCCGATGTTAGCGACGGAAGCATGGTAGAACGCGGTCGTAGGGCTTGGCCGCTCCAAATACGCCTAGGCAGGCCCGTGCATCGGGGCGATCCATCGGGGCCCTTCCGGCTATCATTAGGGAATTATATATCTGAGTGCCGAGGGAATCAAGTCGGGAAATTATCAAGCCATAATAAGATTTCATATTTCTTCCGATTTTCCGTTGACATTCTGTGGTGTTTCTTGGTAGAATAGTTCCAGTAGGTGATACCGTAAATGAAGAAACAAGGTCCCGGAAAGTGGTTCCGTAAAGGCATCACATTGATCGAAGTGATCGCCATGTTCCCCGATGACGAATCCGCGGAAAAGTGGTTCGCCTCCATGCGCTGGCCGGACGGTCCCGCGTGCCCCCGCTGCCGTGGCTCCAGTGTGCAGTCCGGCACGGCCCACCCTTCGATGCCGTACCGTTGCCGTGGCTGCGGCAGGCGCTTTTCCGTGCGCACCGGCAGCGTGATGGCCGACACCAAGCTCGGCTACCGCACCCGGGCCGTCGCCCTGTTCCTGCTGACTACCGGCATCAAGGGCGTCTCGAGCATGAAGCTGCACCGCGACCCGGGAATCAGCCGGAAGTCGGCCTGGCACCTGGCGCACCGCATCCGCGCGTGCCGGGAGCGGCATCAGGGCCCGTTCGCCGGCCCGGTGGAGGTGGACGAGACCTGCGTCGGCGGCAAGGAGCGCAACCAGCACGAGAGCAAGAAGGCCCGCGCCGGGCGCGGGCCCGTCGGCAAGACCCCGGTGGCGGGGGCGCGGGACCGCGCCACGAACGCAGTGGCCGCGCGGCCGCTGCCGGGCACCGCCGAGGGCGACCTGCAGGGCTTCGTGCGCGCCGGGGGCGCAGGTCCGCTCCGACGAGGCGGCGGCCTGCGCCGGCATGGCGGAGTTCTCGCACGAAGCCGTCAGGCACTCCGGCGGCGAGTACGTGCGCGGGGCGGCGCATGCGAACGGCATCGAATCGTTTTGGTCCCTGTTCAAGCGCGGCCTGTACGGAACCTATCACCGGATGAGCGTCCGTCATCTCGGCCGCTACCTCACGGAGTTCGCGGGACGGCGCAACGACCGCGACTGCGACACGGCGGAACGGATGCGGCGCATGGCGCGGGGCTTGGTCGGCCGGACGCTGACCTGCCGGCAGCTGACCGGCAAGGCCGCGGTCGCGGCCCGAGCGGCGCCCGCCGCGCTGAGCGCGGCAGCCCGCTGCGGGCGCGCGCTTCACGCTCGGTGCGCTGCACGCTCGGTACGAGGGGCGCACCGGATCCGGCATGCCCCGGCGCGACCCCGGTCCGGTCCGGACCGTCCATGCAGGCCGTCGAGCGCCGGGGATCCGCTGTCTTCGGCCCTCGCAGGGCCTGCAAGCGGCTTGCAAGGGGTGCCCTGCCACCGCCAACCGGGTTCCACCGGGGCATGCGAGGCGGCCTCTCTAGTCCCTTCCTCGTCCAATCCGCTGGCAGGCTCGATTCAGATACGATCCCACACCCCACCCCTCTGTGCCCGCCGCGGCCGCACTCGAATGACCCCAGCTCGACACCCACCTCCCTGCTCACAGCAGTTCTAGTCGGATATGGCGTTGTCGGCACTCAGATATATAATTCCCTATCATTACGGATATGCGAATCGAATCCGAATTCGGCGTTCCGTTCCAATATTGGACACGGCTGCGTCGGAACGCAGTGCAATCGCGAGGTCATGCGCAATTACCGATTGACAGGGTGTCGCCTACAGGGTGCTTGCGGATTCTCGGTAGCATTGCCAAGCTGGCGGACGGATGCTGACACTCGCCTAGAGGTAGCAAGCGATCGCACACCGGTACATCGAGGAAGCGTCGCCGGCGCTTGTTTCTGCCACCAGATCCAGCAGACCGAGCCCCGTGTGAGCGATATTGCTATATGAACGAACCGACTCCCGCCGGCCAAGGGTTCCATCCCGCCCCGCCTGTGGTCTGGCGAGGCGGTGTGTCCCTAATCGCTTCTGCTGCACTCGCGTGGTGCGCTGGAATTCTGTCGTGCGGATTCCAAGCCTCACGCCCGCTCTCCCCTGACCAAGCCCTCAATTCATTCCAGATGGCACCGGGGTTCCGGATCGAGATATTCGCCACCGAACCGCATGTCGTCGATCCCGTCGAGATGGCATTCGACGAGTTCGGCGGCGTCTATGTCGCCGAGTTGCTTGACAACCCCCATGACCCTCCCGCGGGACAAACACCCCTGAGCCGGATCAAGTACCTCGAGGACACCGATGGTGACGGCGTCATCGACCATCATGTCGTCTTTGCAGAACGCTTGCTAGCAGTTGAAGGCTTGGCTCCGTGGAACGGCGGCCTGATCGTGACTGCCGCGCCCGATATTCTCTATCTCAAGGACCTGGACGGCGACCGTCGGGCGGACCAGCGCGAGGTTCTCTACACGGGCTTCGCCTTGACAAACGTTGAAGGGCGCGTTAGCAACCCCCGGCTCGGTTTGGACAACTGGTTCTACGTCGCGAACCATTCGCATCCCGGCCGGATCATTTCCGGTCGCTTCCCGGACGCCCCGGCCGTCAACGTCCGCAATCGCGAGTTCCGCTTTCACCCCGTTCGCGGGCTTTCGGAGGCCTCCACCGGCGACACGCAGTTCGGCCAGTCCTGGAACCAATGGGGCCACTGGTTCATCTCGCACAACACGGTGCATTTGAGGCACACGGTGATCCCTCCGGGCTACTTGGATCGCAATCCCCTGCTGACCGTCGAGAATACCGAGCAGGACGTCTCCGATCATGGGCGCCCCGCCTCCCGGGTCTTTCCCGTGAGCCAGCCGCAGCAGTGGCGGATTGATCGCACCGCAGCTCGGCAGGCCCGCTACGAGCGCGAGCAGCCGGGCCGGATCGAGCGGCTGGAAGGATTCTTCACATCTTCGAGCGGGTCGACGATCTACCTCGGCGACTCGTTTCCGGAGGAGTTCGTCGGGAGGGCCTTTGTCGGGGAGGGGGCGGGAAACCTAGTTCATTGCGATGTTCTCGTTCCCGACGGCCCAACGTACTCGGCCAGCCGATGGCCGGAGAAGTCCGAGTTCTTGGCCTCGACCGACAGCTGGTTCCGCCCGGTGAACTTCTCCAACGCTCCGGACGGCAATCTCTACGTGCTCGACTACTACCGGCAGTACTTCGAACATCCCGACTTCATTCCCGACGCCGTCAAGAAGCGCCTCGGTATGGACTTCCGTGCCGGTGACACCCTCGGGCGGATCTACCGGATCGTCCCGGACAGTACCGAAGCTGTGCGCTCTCTCCGGGCCAGCCTAGGGTCGGCCAGCGGTGCCGAGCTGGTCGCTACGCTCGGACACCCGAACGGATGGCACCGGCGCACGGCGCAGCGGCTCCTAGTCGAGCGCCGGGACACGGCGACGATCGCGCTTCTCCGGCACGTCGCTGCCGAGCCCGCCGACCCGACTGCCCGGCTCCATGCGCTGTGGGCGCTGGAAGGTCTCGACGCAATGGACGCGGACATCGTTTCCGGTGCGCTGGGGGACCTGCATCCTGCCGTTCGCGAGAGCGCCCTGCGACTGGCGGAGCCGTTCCTGCCCGCCTTGGGGGACGCAGCCATCGATGCCACGCGCGACGCCGACCCGCGCGTCGCTCTGCAAGCGGCACTCACAGTCGGAAATCTGCCGCAGTCGGCCGAGGTAATCGAGGCTCTTGGGGCCGTGCTGTCCCGGAACCCGGAGGATCCATGGTTCCGAGTGGCCGTTCTGAGCGCCCCTTCGGAATTCGCCGAGCCGCTGCTCGACTGGCTGCTTGAGGATGGCACCGCGATATTCGAGGAGGTGTCGCGCCCGAAGAGCGTGCTGCTCCGGGATCTCGCGTTCCTGATCGCTGCCAGGTTCCTGGCCCCGGAGGTCGGCAGATTGCTGGAGATTGCATCGGCGGCCGAGATTCTTGACCTGCCGGAATACAGGGTGGCGGTACTGGAAGGCGTCGCGGAGGGCTTCTCTCTCCACAAGGGCCGTCGCCTCACGGCTCGCAGGGTTGTCCAAGCCGTGGAACTGTTGCTTCGCGATCCATCGGAGCCGGTGCGCGACGTCGCCGCGCGACTCGCGCAACGCGTCGAACTGCGTTCTGGGATTCGCCGGGCAATCCTGGATGCCGCGAATCCCCAGCTCCCGGTGGACCGGCGTCTCGCGGCGATTCGGATTCTGCGGGGCGGCTTGTTCGAGGATGTGGTCGAGGTCCTCGATGCTGTGCTGCAGGGGCCGGGCCGGACCGCCATCAGGTCGGAGGCAGCGCTTTCCATTGCTTCATTCCCCGGCCCGGCCGCTTCCGCGGTGCTGCTTGCCGGCTGGAGGCGCTACGACCCGGCTGTCCGTGGCGCCGTGGCAGAATCGCTCATGAGACGCCGCGACCACGCGCTGGCACTCGCGGACGCGATCGAGGACGGCCGCGTCCAGCCGCAACTGATTCCCGCCGTTACTCGAATTCGACTGGAGAATCATCCCGACGCCGAGGTCAGAGTCCGTGTTGCAGGCCGTCTCGAACTGCTCGTCGACGCGAGGGACCGCGTGGTTGAGGCCCACATGCCGACCCTGGATCTGCGGTCGGATCCTAGCCGTGGCAGAGGCGCGTTCGAGCGCGAGTGCGCCTCCTGTCATCTGCGTCGCAGTACCCGTGGGCGAATCGGGCCGGACCTCTCCGGAGTTAGCAACCGAAGCAAGGAAACTCTGCTCACCAGCATCCTCGACCCGAGCTACTCGATTGAAGACCGCTATCGAAACCACCTGCTCCAGACCCGTGACGGTCGGTTTCTCGATGGAATCCTCGTGGCCGAGTCCGCCGCGACGGTCACCCTGCGCGGCGAGCTTGAAGACGTCACCGTCCTGAAGAGCGACGTCGAAGATATTCGCGTATCGTCCGTATCGCTCATGCCGGAAGGGTTGGAAGACTCCTTGAGCGACCAAGAGATTGCGGACGTCATCGCGTACCTGCAGGCGGGTCTCTAATCGCGCCCCGAGATCTTTGATGCGCCTGTCTCAGCCGCCACCCTCTGCGGTGCCGCGCGGAGCGCGAAATACACTGTCCTGCTCGTGGCTCGCGGAGCTGCTGCCGCCTCGGCCCGCGCCGAGCAGTGAAGCAGCTGCAATCACCAGGTCTTGCTGCTCGACAGTTCCGCGCCCCGAATCACCATCCTGTCGCTGGCCGTCTGGTCCTTTGCCATCTACCTGCTCTCGCAAGGGAAGAATGGCATCTCGGCGCTCAAACCGGCTTGCCAGCGGGGTGTGAACCATATTTCGGCTTGGAAGCTCGGGCACAGGCTCATGCAGGTCACGCACGGCTGCGAGGGCGATCGCCCGTAGGAGTGCATGGTGCAGGTCGACGACGCCTATGTCGGCGGCGAGCATTGAGTGCTGGACGCGGGAGCATCTAGCGCCCGCTAGGACGATGGAATCTCTGACTCAAAGCGATCGACTGTTCCGGGAGATTGCGATCGCCGGTTCTGATGGAGAGTTGCACACCGTTCGCCTGCGACGCCTGCTACCAGAACTGGCTGTGCAGATCCAGTGCAGCGTGACCCTGATGGAGGCAACCGTCTCGAAGCTTGTTTCGGCGCGCATGACGGCCTCCGGAGCTTGGGGCGGAAGCTCGGACTGGGGTGGCCGCCACGCTCTGTCCGCCGTTACTTGACGGCACCGCTGTCGACCGCGTCAGGGCCGTATAATCTAGGCGGGCGGTGCATCGGAACTGCTCGCGTGCAGCGTGCGCAGTCCGCTGCATACGTTGATGGATCGGGTCAGGGTCGCATTCCAAGGTGCCCGCGGGGCGTTCAGCGAATTGGCTTGCGGCCAGATCCTTGCTGGACGCGACGTCGAGTTCGCCCCATGCGAGAAGTTTTTCGACGCGTTCGACACACTGCGTCGCCGCATCGCGGACTACGCGGTCATCCCGGTCGAAAATACGTTGTATGGCTCGGTCCACGAGAACTATGACAATCTGCTGCACTTCAAGCCGGCCATCCTCGCGGAAACCCATGTCCGCATCGTGCATAACCTGATCGGGCGGCCTGAGTCCGCGCTGGACCGGATCGAGCGGGCCATTTCGCACCCCGTAGCCCTATCCCAGTGCCTCGAGTTCTTCCGAGGTCACCCGAGGATTCGCGCCGAAAGCCATTACGACACCGGGGGCAGCGTCAAGACCGTGATGGAAGGGGCCGACGACAGCTTGGGAGCCGTCGCCTCTTCGGCCGCGGCCGAGTTCTACGGAGCGAAGATCCTGCAGGCGTCAATCGAGGACGACCGCGAGAACTACACTCGCTTCTTCTTGCTGGGGCCGCAACGCTCCGTCAGCCTCGTCCAGGGCGGGCCGCGCAAGACCTCGCTCGTGTTCGTTACGAAGAACGTGCCCGGAGCGCTCTTCAGGTGCCTGAGCGCGTTCGCCCTGCGCGACATCAGCCTGACCAAGATCGAGTCGCGGCCGCTTAAGGGCCGACCGTACGAATACCTGTTCTACGTCGACATCCTCGCCTCGCCGGACGACACGAATTGCTCCAACGCCATGCGCCACCTCGAAGAGATGACCGAGTTCCAAGCTGTGCTGGGAACCTACGAACCGGCACCCATCGTCTCTGCGGTCCGCCCCGGCTGAACGGCTCGCCGCCGCCCGGGCTAGGGGCGACAGGTCTCCGGCTCGGACTTGACGAAGTACGACTTGTAGTTCGACGCCTTCGGGTCCATGCATCCCGCGAGGTTCAGGAGCTCGACCTTGCGGAACTCCACGGGATGGCTCTCGCTCTGCAGCGAGATGTACCCGCTCTCGAGCAACCTGCCGTCGCGCTTGAGGGCCGGGTCGTGCCCGTCGACGTTGCCTCCCCCGATCTGGGGCATCTCGTACTGGAGAACCACCTCGCCCTCGAGGATGTGGCGAATCACGGAACTACCGAGGACCATGACCTCGGCCCGGACCCACTGGTCGCCGTGGTAGGTCTTCGACTTGGAGTTCGTGCAGTGCCGCGTGACGAGCTTGCCGTCGAAGACGACGTTCGTCCCGGGCGTGCAGAGGTTCGCGGTGGTGCGTTCGCGCTCGCCGGTGCCTCCCAGAAGCTGGATCTCGATCGAGATGGGGAAGGTCTGGTCGCGGCCCATGCTGTCCGGGGCCGGGGAATGGACCATGATGCCGCTGTTGCGCACCGCCCAGCGCGGGCCGCCGGCCGCCTGCTCCCCGACGAACCGGTACTCCGCGGCAAGGATGTAGTGCGAGAACGGGCGCTCGTAGAAGATGTGGCCGAATCGCGCGTTGAAGCTGTCGCCGTAGGCCTCGTAGCCTGTCTGCAGGGCGCCGTCCCTGACACGGAACGTATTGCCGAAGTTCTCCCCGGCCTCGAAGCCGCGGACCTTCGGAATCCAGCCGTCCAGATTCCTGCCGTTAAACAGCTGGACCCATTCCTCGGTGTCATGCTGCTGCGCGGCCGCGGCCGCGGCCAATGCCAGCAGGAGTGTCGCGACTCGCCTTCGCATGCCGAGAAGGAGTATAGCGCCGCCCGGCGGGCGGGCAGCGTCCGTATCCCGCCGCTATCGCCTGCCGGGGACCGGGCGCGGTTCCGGCACCAGGCGCGAGGAACTCGCGGGGGCCGCAATTGATATCCTGCTTTGGTCCGGCTGAAGGCCGGCCCGAGCTGGATGACCGACCAAGACAAGCACCGCCTGTACGAGCTGGCGACTTCGAATGCGGACGCCGCCCAAGTCGCTGGCGGCGTTCGGGATCACTTTCCGCGCGACGCTCTGACGGGCGGCTCGGCCGTTGCCGCGTACGGGCCCGAGTTCGTCTGGGCGATCGAGTCCGATTCTCGCCCGCACCTGTACGTAGACGACGAGCCCGCCCCGCCGATGCGGGAGCTTCCGGGCGGCCTGTGGATCCACGGCGACCGCCTGCGCACTGGAACCTCTCATGCGCATTACTACCGCGTGGACCGCAGCATCCTCGGAGGCAGGCGCTGGGACACCGCGGCTTACGGCGAGGACTCCTACCCGCAGCAGGGCGTCCCGCGCGGCGAGCTCTCGGACGAGCTCTTTCACGAGAGCGAGACCTACCGCGGCTGGAGGGTCTCCTACTGGGTTTACGCGTCGCCGGGCGTCGAGGCGTCGAAGCCCTCGGCCGTGATGGTCTGGCAGGACGGCCACCGCTTCTTGGAGCGCGAGAAGCGGTCCCGGATCATGACAGTGGTCGAGAACCTCGTCCACAAGCGCAAGCTCCCTCCGATGGTGCTCGTGCTGGTCGCTCCCGGCTATATCGGTTCCCACGACAACGCGGCGTCGTACGCCCCGCGGGCGATCGGGCACATGCGCAGCCTGCTCTACGACACGTTCAACGACGACTACAACAGGATGGTGGCGGACGAGATCTTCCCCGAGGTCAGCAAGACCTATCGTCTGCGCGACGACGGCTACAGCAGGGCTATCGGCGGGCAGTCGTCCGGCGGGATCTGCTCGCTCAACTCCGCTTGGTTCCGGCCGCACGAGTTCAGCCGGGTCCTGTCGAGGATCGGAAGCTACGCCAGCATCCAGTGGCGCTGGGGTCAGGAGAATCCCTTCGGCGACTACCCCTTGGGGCGGTTCGGCGACCGCGACCCGTCCGAGATTCTCGACGGCGGCAACATTTGGCCGTTCCTGATCCGCAAGCGGGAAAGGAAGAACATCCGGATCTGGCTCGAGGACGGCAGCTACGACCTCGAGAACGCCCACGGCAGCTGGCCGCTGCAGAACATCCAGCTGGCGAACTCCCTGAAGATGCAGGAGTACGACTTCCACTTCAGTTTCGGCAACGCCCAGCACAGCACGACCTACGGAGACGCGGAACTGCCCGAGGCGATGGCTTGGCTGTGGCGCGACTACGACCCGATGCTGACCTACCAGGACTACGTGATGGACCCGGCCGAGAAAGACAAGCCCTACTTCCGGGTGAAGATCTTCAATCGCTGATTCCAGGGTGGCTCGCGCGCCGCCCGTCGCCGCGCCGTCCGGTTGCCCGGCCGCCGAAGCCGGTGGTGCAGCATAATGGCCGACGTGCCCGCCTTGATTTCGCGCCGGGAGTTCGCAGCCTCGCTTGCCGCCGGGGCTGGCGCCTGCTCCCGCGACACCCCGCCCCTGAACGTCCTCTTCATCGCCTCCGACGATCTCACGGGGACGCTGGGATGCTACGGCCACCCCGCGGTCAAGTCGCCTCACATCGACCGGCTAGCCTCGCGCGGCGTGCGTTTCGACAACGCCTACTGCCAGTTCCCGTTTTGCGGCCCGAGCCGCGCCTCCCTGATGACGGGCCTGCGTCCGGACACCGTCGGCGTCGTCACCAATCGCAAGGTCGATTTCCGCGAATGGCGGCCCGGCACCGTTACGCTGCCCCAGATGTTCAGGAACTCCGGCCGGAGGTCGATGCGGGTCGGCAAGCTCTTCCACATGGGCGTGCCCGGAGGCGTGGGCACGATGACCCACCAGGATCCCCCGTCCTGGGACGTCTCGATCAGCCCTCCCGGCCTCGAGAACGAGAGCGTCGGCCCCGGCGGCGACCCGAATCCGGACCTGCGGCACGGGCTCAAGATGCAGTGGGTCCAGACGGCGGACGCCGAGGGCCAGGCGGACAGCGCGGCCGCCGACACGGCGATCCGCTTGCTGCGCGAGTCCGCTGGCCAGCCGTTCTTCCTAGGGCTGGGCTTCGTGCGGCCGCACACGCCCTTCGTCGCCCCTTCGCGCTTCTTCGACATGTACCCGCTCGACGAGATCGAGCTGGTCTCGAACCCACCCGACGATCTGGACGACATTCCGGCTCCCGCCAAGAATCTGCGCCCGTTTCTCTGGCACCAGATGGGCATGAGCGAGGAGAACCAGCGCCTGGCGCTCCGCGGCTACTACGCGTCGGTGTCCTTCATGGACGAGCAGGTCGGCAGGGTCCTCGGAGAGCTGGAGAGTCTCGGCCTCGCCGACCGTACCGTCGTCGTCTTCTTCGGGGATCACGGCTGGCATCTCGGCGAGCACACCCACTGGCAGAAGATGAGCCTGATGGAGGATTCGGTCCGGGCGCCTCTGATCGTTTCCGCTCCCGGCGCTCGCGGCGCGGGCGAGTCGTCCCGCGCCTTGGTCGAGTTCGTGGATCTGTACCCGACACTGGCGGACTTGTGCGGTCTCGAGCCCCCGGCGGACTTGGAAGGGGTCAGCCTCGGGCCTCTTCTCGACGATCCTGCTGGTTCGGTCAAGGACTCGGCGTTCTCGCAGGTCCAGTGGGAGGACCGGATCTATGGCCGCACGGTCCGGACCGCCCGCTACCGTTACATCCGCTGGGAGGGCGACGGCGGCGGCGACGAGCTCTACGACCACGAGAACGACCCGCGCGAATTCACGAACTTGGCCGCGGACGCGAGCCACGCCGACATCCTGCAGGCCATGCGGTCGCGGCTCGAGAGCGGGCCCTCGAGGCCCGGAGCGTAGAGGAAGCGCGCCGGCCACTCAGTCTCGTTGCGAGAATCAGGTCGCTAGACTCGCTGCGATTCCAAGGGTTGAGTTCCGCCCCGAGGTCTGGCGAGCGCGCCCAAGATTCCGGCCTCCGGAGGGAAGGCTTGTTCCCGGAGGTGGCGCCATGCCAGTTATCGCGCCAAGGGAGGCGGGCACGAAGCTGCCCGGGGCCATCCAGTAGCGGCCCGCGAAGGGCGGAAGTCGCATCGAGCGGAAGTTCGGACGGGGCCGGGATGTGCGGACCAGCCGGTGCTCTCGCCGCTGGCGGGGGCGAGCATAGGCCCGAGCGAGAGAGCGAGCTCCTGCTGGACGGCCGGCAGGGCAGTCTCCGCAGTCGCGTCGGGCAGCAGCGATTCTCAATTTGGGCCTTTGGGGATTTCCAGAGTGTCTGAGAAAGGTGTCGCAGGCAGTCTGGCACTTGACTTTTGCTAGCGGAATGTGTGAGCTAGGGTGAATGCCCCATGTCCTGGACGCGCTGCCGAGCGCCTTCCGCGAGACGGCCGCCGGCCGGCCCGACCGGCGCGAGGGTCGCAGCAACAAGCGCTACGAGGTCAGCGACGCCGCCGGTTGCGCCCTGGTGCGCCCCGGCCTGCTTCTGCACCCGGTGCGAGTCGTTGCTCGCGTTCCAGCGGCGCATGGAGCGGGACGGCTCGCGCTCCAACTGCCGGACCCTGTTCGGCGCGGGCCGCAGCCCCTGCGACAAGCGGATCCGCAACTTGCTCGACGACCGCGACCCGGCCGCGTTCGACCCGCTGTTCCGGCCGTGCCTCGCAACCGTGGCCGCGCAGGGCGCGCTCGCGCCCTTCCAGCGCCTCGACGGGCGCCTGCCGGCGGCTCCGGACGGCGTCCGGTTCCACCGCTCCGACAGGGTGCATTGCCCGCAGTGCTCGGTGCGGCGCGTCGGCAGCGAGCGCCGGCCGCATCACTTCCACGCCATGGTCGCGGCCACCGCGGTGGCCGACGGCCACGCCACGGTCCTGCCGCTGATGCCCGAGTTCGCGTGCCCGCAGCAGGACGTGGCCGCGACCCGCGCCGACATGAGCGAGGACGAGCGCAAGCGGGACTGCGAGCGCAACGCCGCCAAACGCTGGCTCGCCGCTCGCGGCGCCTGGCTGCAGGCCTGCCGCCCCGTCCTGCCGGGCGACGACCTGCACTGCTGCCAGCCGGTCTGCGAGGCCGCCGCGGCGGCCGGCATGGACTGCATCCGGGTATGCAAGCCCGGATCCCGCAAGCACTTGCACGAGGTGCCGGAGAGCCGGCGGGCGAGCGGCGCGGTGCGCTCGACCGGCGGGCTGCCGCAGCGCGGGAAGGGCAAGCGGTCCGAGCGGCACCGTTTCCGCCGGACGGCCGCGGTGCCCCTGCGCAAGGGCCGCGACGCCCTGCGGGGCACTTGGATCGAGTACGCCATGGAGCGCGGCGGCAAGCGCACCTGCGCCAGCAGCTTCTTCACCGGTCTCGCGGACAACGCGGACAACGCGGAGCGGATCGCGCGGGCCGGCCGGGCGCGCTGGAAGATCGAGAACGAGGGCTTCAACTGCCTGGCGCGGCACGGCCGCAACTGCAACTTCGGGCACGGCAAGGAAGGGCTGGCCAACGTGCCGGCCGTGCCGAACCTGTTCGCCTTCGCGCTCCACGCCGTGGTGCAGGCCGTGGTGCAGGCCGTGGTGCAGTGCGTCTGTGCGCTGTGGCAGCAGTGCCGGCGCCAGCCGGTCACGCGCCGCGCCCTGTTCCAGGAGCTGGAGGTCGCGCTGCGCTGGTTCCGCTTTCCGGACCGGCCGACTCTGCTGGCGGCGGTGCGCGCCGGACGCGCGCCTCCGGGCTGCCAGGCGGCCGGGGCCTGGACTCCGCGCAGTTTCGTGCCGGCAGCGTCCGGCCAGCGGCCGACCGTCGCAGCCGGCTACCGCCGGAGTGCGTCCGGCCGCGGGCTCGGCACTCCGCGGACCCGCGACGCGGGCCGCGCCACGGCCCTGCCCGCCGTCCGACGCTCCCGCGGGGCGGCCTCCGGAGCGCAACCTCTCGGTCAACTGATTCACCTCATCCTCCGAAACAACGTTCACGCACCCCTTGACGGCCAAATTTAGAACCGCTGCGTTCCGGGCGAAGGCTGTGCTCAGCGACGAGCTCCGAAGCGGGTTCTCGGACCCCGATGCTTGGCGACGGCCTCGGCACCGTCCTGGTAAAGCGGGCCGGGCCTCGAACAGTGATGCCCGGCAGCGACGGAGCCGCTGTCCGGCATACGAGGTCCCGCTCCGCCCGCACCTCGACCGCGCCCATCCCTGAGCAATATCGAGCGCCACCTGCCGCGCCGGCGAAGCGCTACGCGAACCGCGAGATCTCCTGCTCCTTCGACGTGATGAACTCGAGCAGGGCAGGCACTCCCTGCTCTGTCTTGGCGATTCCGCGACGGATCGCAGGAACGATTTCCGCGGGGTCGCTGACTCTCTCCCCGTATCCGCCAAGCGCGTTCGCGAATGCCGCGTAGTTGCCGGAGATGTCGGTGCTGCCGTACTTTCTAGTCGCTGTCCGCATGATCGGAAGCTCGATCGCCATGCAGAAGTTGTTCGACAGCACGGATAGGATCGGTATGCGCTCTCGCACCGCGGTCTCGAAGTCCATTCCGGTGAATCCGATCGCGGCGTCGCCCCACCAGTTGATGCAGAGCTTGTCGGGATGTTCCAGCTTGGCCCCCATGGCCAGGCCCAGCCCGTAGCCGAGCTGCGTAGTCTTGCCCCAGCCGATGTAGCTCAGCGGAGCCTGGCACTCCCAGAACGGCGTCAGCTGGTCACGCGGGCTCCCCGCGTCATGGGTGATGATCGCATTGGCCACGTCGACCGTGTTCAGCAGGTCGCGAATGACGCGGTAGGGATTGATCGGCGTGTCCTCGGAGTCGAGCTTCGCGCTCCACGCGGCGCGCCACTCGCCGTGGATCGCGGCGATCTCGCTCGCTAGCGACGCAGCGCGGCCACGCGGCTCCGGGAGCAGGCGGCGGACTTCGTCGACGAGGGCCGCGAGGGTGAGACGCGCGTCGCCCACGAGCCCGAGGTCGATTGGCACGTCCTTGTGCAGGTCCGCCGTGTCAACCGTGGACTGGATCACGGTCGTGTCCGCGAGGTAGTTGCCCCACGGTATGCCGAAGGCCGTCTGCGTGAAGCTGGCGCCGACGCCGAGAACAATGTCGGCACGGCGGAGGAATACGTCCATTGCCTTGGAGTAGGCCCTGCCGCCGGACTGCAGCGAGAGCGGATGCGATTCCGGAATCGCGCTCTTGCCCTCGATGCTGGTGGTCACGGGGGCCTCGAGTAGGTCGACCAATTCCCGAAGTTCCCGCCAAGCCTTCCCGTAGTGGACTCCTTGCCCCGCGTAGATCACCGGAAGGTCCGCGTCGACTAGAATCCGCGCTGCCTCGCGCACGGCGTCGGGGTCCGGCCCGCTGAGGGTGCGAATCGACGGGCGGTAGTCCAGCCCGCCGGGGAACTCGGAGCCGAATAGATCCCAGGGGATCTCGACCATGCAGGGGCCCGGGCGGCCGTTCTTGGCCTGCGTGAAGGCGCGCCGGGCACCGCGGCCGGGACCGTGACCCGCTCGACCGACTTGGTGACGCCGCGGTAGTTCTCCAGCGAGCCGAAGTGCGGGTGCACGCCGGCGCGCCCGCGCGCGTAGCCGGCGGGCAGGACCATCAGCGGGACCGATTCGCTGTAGGCTTGCGCGACCCCGCCGAACGAGTTCTCCGCGCCGGGGCCGTGTTGCATGGCGAACACACCCACCTTGCGTCCGGAACTGAGGCGGCCGACCGCGTCCGCCATGTGCAGGCCGGTCCGCTCCTGCCGCACGATCACGGTTCGGATGTTCTCCTCGGCGCAGCTCTCGATCACCGGATTGACCGGATAGGCGAAAAGCCGCTCCACGCCTTCCTGCTTGAGCATCTTCGCGACGGCTCTCGAGACGTTCATTGGACTTGTTGGTGCCGAGCCGGGTCTCGCGGGCGAAACCGGGCCGGCGCGAAACACGGACCTCCATCATCGCCTACCGTCCGTTCGCGGCGGTTCCCGGTCCCGCAAGCCGGCAAGGGCGTTCGGCGCACTCGAGGCCCGTCCGCCGGACGACGGGGCGTCCCGGCCGCTGGAGTCCGAGTCTCGAGCCCGCTGGCGCGGAATCCTGTACCATGGGGCGGCGTCGCACCGGCGCAGGAGGTTCACGATGCCGCTCGACGCTACTCGTCGCTCGTTCTTCCAGGGAATGTTCGGAAGCGCTGCCGCCGGCGCGCTGGCCCAGCAGGCGCTGGCCCAGCAGGACAGCCCGAACGGCCTGCCCACACGGCGCTTGGGCCGCACCGGCGAGCAGGTTTCGATCCTGTGCCTCGGCGGCTGGCACATCGGCGCGGTCCAGGACAAGTCGGAAGCGATTCGGATCATGCATGCGGCGATCGACGAGGGAATGACCTTCTTCGACAACGCCTGGGACTACCACGACGGCGGGTCCGAGGAGATCATGGGCCGTGCCATGTCCGAGCCCGGCAAGCGCGACAAGGTCTTCCTGATGACCAAGAACTGCGAGCGCGACTACAAGGGCTCCATGAGCAACCTCGAGGACAGCTTGCGGCGCATGAAGACCGACCGTATCGACCTGTGGCAGTTCCACGAGATGGTCTACGACTCCGACCCCGACTGGGTGTTCGACAAGGGCGGCCTCAAGGCGGCCCTCGAAGCGCGCAAGGCCGGCAAGGTGCGCTACATCGGTTTCACTGGGCACAAGGATCCCAGCATCCACGCCAAGATGCTCAACAAGCCCTATGACTGGGACACGTCCCAGATGCCCATCAACGTAATGGACGCGCACTACCGCAGCTTCCAGAAGGAAGTCGTCCCCCTGTGCTTGGCGCTCGACGTGGGCGTGGTGGGCATGAAGAGCCTTGGCGGCGGGTCGCCCCGAGGCGAGCTCCCGTCGAAGACCTCGCTCACGCATGCCGAGTGCCGGCGCTACGCCCTCAGCTTGCCGGTTTCCACGGTCGTGGTAGGGATCCGCTCCTTGGAAGAGCTGAAGGCCGATATCGCGGTCGGGCGGAACTTCAAGCCGATGACCGACGAGGCCAAGGCGGTGCTAGTGTCGCGAGTCGCCGACGTGGCCGGCGACGGCCGGCACGAGAGGTTCAAGTCGACGCAGCAGTTCGACGGGCCGCACCACCGCAGGCAGCACGGCTTCGCGGTGTAAGGCCGGAGCCTCGGGCGAGCGCGCCGCCCGGTCCAGACGAAATCCCCTTCCGGGGCATTCCGAACGCGGCGCTGCCGGGGCGGCTGGTTCCCGCGTCGGCGGGAAGCCCCTCCTGCGTTGACGCCTGCGGGCCCCGGCCCGGAGCCCGCGGCTAGCGCCCGGTTACCCAGATGGGCGAGCTCCAAGCCACCTGCTTGTCGCGGTCGGACTGGCGCACGCGCACGTAGTAGAAGTCCGCTTCCTCGCCCGGCGTGCCGCTGTCGCGGTACTCGAAGTCTGCGACCTGCGTTCCGGGGGTCTGCCGGTAGACGCGCTGGTTGTTCTTGACGACCTCGATCTCCCCGAGCCTGTCGGTGCCTTCCACGTGCATGCGGAAGGTCGGCGGTCCGGCGATGGCCGCCTCCTCCCCCATGAGGTATTCGCGGGTGCCGTCGACAAGCCGGAAATCCACGATGATGTTGTCCGTCGCCCCGTAGGTCCGCCGCGCCCGGATCGCGCTGACCAGGGAGTTGCGCGAGTTCTCCTCGGCCAGCAGCATCGAGTACGACGTATGCACGGCGAGGTGGTCAGAACTCGCCTGCACGCCGAGTCGGTAGCCCTTCGCCCAGGCCGCCGAGACCATCCCGTCGGGCCTGTAGCCACCGAACTGCTTCTTGGGCTCGTCCGTCGGCGCCGAGCGCCAGCAGCCCTCGCATTCGTAGCTGTTGCGGTCGCTCTGGTAAATCTCGACGATCGGCTCCACCTCGGGGTCGTAGTCGGCCCAGTCGGTGCCCATGTCGGTGCCCGACGTGTGCGCCATGGCGATGCCCTTGTACTTGCGGAGGTACGCGAAGAATCGCTCCGGGCCCTGGCGGGCGTAGCTCGCGTTCGGCCCCCATTCGTAGTGCTGGTAGTCGAGGATCGGCGCGCCGCGGTACGGGAAGACCACGTTGCGGTGGCCGTTGGGGTACTTGATCGAGCGTTCGTAGGCGAACAGCGGCACGAAGGATGAACCCACCCGGAAGATGTCCGCGTACTTCTGGCTGCGGAACCAGTCGTACTCGTCGGCGACGCCGAAGTTGTGCTCGGTGATCGCTAGGAAGTCCAGCGCCCCGGGATCGATGGCGTAGCGGTAGGTGTCTTCGGTGGAGCCGTCGTTGTAGCCGTCCCAGGAGATTTCGGTGTGGCGGTGCATGTCCCCGCGGTAGATCTTGTAGCGTCGGCCGCCGATCTCGTAGACGTAGTTCCGGATCCTCGCCACGTCCCGCTCGTCGTTGGGGTGGACTGGCTCGCTCGCGGCCATCTCGCGCCCGGGCCGGTTCGGCGGCTGGCGGGCGGCCTCCGCGGGCGGCAACTGGTAACCGCGCAGCCGGTGGGAGGCCGTGCCGCCCTCCGGTGCGGGCAGGCGCGTCACGAAGATGTCGAGCATCACGTTGACGAAGTCCCGGAAGCTGCGCCGGTCAGTGGGGTACGCAGCGACCAGGCGCCCGGAAGAGTCCGTTGCGGTCTCGACCCGCATGTCCGCTCGCCCGGTCGAATAGGGCAGCAGGAGCATCGGCGACCACGACTCGCCGTCGTAATAGCTGGCGTAGACCTCCCACAGGGCGTGATGCGACGGCGTGCGCCAGTAGACGTTGTGCTGCATCGGCCGCCGGTGGCGGAAGAGCGCCCAGATCCTGTTGGCTCCGTCGACGGCTAGCTGCGGGTACTCGTAGAAATTGTTGCCGGGACCGGGGTCGGGCAGGGACGCCGCGAGACTCGCGGCCGGAGCGCGCAGCTGGCCCCGGTCGTAGACGGCCATGCGGATGCTGCGCGAGTTGTACAGGCCGGTGGCGTTCGCCTGGATGTCGAACGGGTATCCCCAGTCCTTGCCCCAGTTGATCCCGGATTCGTGCCACGCGATCCAGATACGGTCCTGCGAGTCCGCCGTCACGGTGGCGTAGGCTTCGAATCGCCCGGTGCGCGCGACCGGCCGGGGGGCGTCCCAATTCGCTCCGGCCTTCCTCGCCAGGTATACGTCGTAGCCCGTCGCCTCGCTGTACTGGTCCCATGCCACCGACACCGTGCCGGTGCTGTCGATCGCGATCGACGGTTCCCAGCAGTTGCCTGCCGAGGGCGAACTCACGCGCGCGGCCTCGCTCCAGCCCGTCCGGACGTCGTAGCTCCTGTGGAAAATGCCGAAGCGGTTGCCGCGGGCGCCCTGCCACACCAGGTGAATCCCTCCCTGCGGGTCGCGCGCGGCCTTGTGGTGGATGTCGGGCTGGGCGGCTGACGTCAGCCGCTCGATCCGGCCCCAGCCCTCGCCGTCGAACGCGCGGGCGTAGAGATCCCAGTTGCCCCCGACCTGCTCGGACCATGCCACCCAGATCTTGCCCTCCGCGTCTTCGGCGACGGTCGTGCGATAGACGTCTCCGCCGGCCCCGCTCACTGCACTAGGGCCGTTCGGAGAGCCCACGGGCTGCCCGGGCAGCAGCCGGTCCGCGTAGACTCGGTCGGAATCCCCGTCGAACCCGCTGTAGGCGACCCAAACCGAATCGTCCGAGGCCACCTCGACGGAAGCGAAGTCATTGTCCGTCAGCCGCCTGTCTGGCGGCCCGGGGTCTCCCCGGCCTAGCAGCGCCGCGATCGGGGCCCGCGCCACGCGGGCCCTGCCGTCCACGAATTCCGCCCCTCCGACCGCGGGCAGGTCCGCCACGCGGACCGAGAAGTCTCCCTGCTCCGTTCGGAACGCGACTTCGGTGGCGGGCGAGCCGTTGAGGTACACGTAGAACCGCGGCGTCAGGTAGGTGTCGGGCGGCAAATCCTGGAGAATGCCCTCGTCATGGTTCCGGCGGCTGAACGGAAAGGCCGGTCGCGTGGACATCTCCCACCGTCGCGGCGGGTGGATCACGTCGTCCCGCCCCATCTCGTAGCCGATCAGCTCCACCAGCTCGCCGTTCTCGACCTCTAGGCTCCCGTCCCAGGCGGTCTGGGTCTTGGCGCCGACGCCGAAGGTCACCAGCAGCGCGTGGGTGGCTCCCGGGGGAGGGTTGCGCAGCGTCGTCTGCGTTGACGACTGGCCCGGGAGCAGGGAGGCTGCGCAAAGCGTCGCGGCGAGTGTTCGGAGGGCGGCTGGGCGCATGGGGGAATCCCGGGAGCCTACGAGGATACCAAGGTGCCTCACGGGCGGCCTCCGGTGCCGTCGCGGGGGCGCTCTCCGCGCGCCCGCTTCAGCTCGCGCCGCGGCCGGCCAGCACTACGGGCACCGTCAGGGCGAGGATCTTCGCATCGAGCAGGAGCGACCAGCTATCGATGTATTCCAGGTCGAGCTGCATCCACGTCTCGAAGTCGAGGCGGTCCCGTCCGCGGATCGCCCACAGGCAGGTCAGGCCCGGACGCATGCGCAGCCGACGGCGCTGCCACGTCTCGTACCGTTGCACTTCCGACGGGACCGCCGGCCGCGGCCCGACGAACGACATGTCGCCCCGCAGGATGTTCCAGAGCTGGGGCCACTCGTCGACCGAGTAGCGTCGCAGGAACCCTCCGACCGGCGTAAGGCGGGGGTCGTCGCGGATCTTGAACGCCGGGCCGTCCTTCTCGTTGAGGTGCTCCAGATCCTCGCGGCGCGCCTCCGCGTCCGCGACCATCGAGCGGAACTTGTAGCAGGTGAACACCCTTCCGTTCAGCCCGCAGCGCCGCTGGCGGAAGAGTGCCGGCCCCGTCGAGGTCGTCCTTACCAGCAACGCGACCAAGGCCATTGGCAGGCACAGCGCCGCGAGGCCCGCGGCGGCGGCGAGCAGGTCGGCGCACCGCTTGGCGAGCAGCCGGAGGTCGTCGTCGGGACCGATCGAGAAGGTCAGGATCGGGCGGTCGCCGAGGCGGTCGAAGCGCGCCCGGCTGTGGGCGTGGGGGAAGAAGTCCGCCGCTACCCGCGTCTTGATGCCGTGCTCGCCGCACAGGATGAACGCGTCCTCGAGATCGCCCAGACGCTCGCCGGAGACGGCGAACAGCACCTCGTCGATGGCCTCGCCGGCCAGCATGGCGGGCAGCTCGGCCAGCGGGCGGACCCGGTAGGTCCGGCCCAGCGTGACGGCGCGCCCGAGCCGGTCGCCGCAGCCGACGATCCCGAGCAGCCGCACGCCGTGGCGCTCCGAGGATTCCAGCTGCCGCGCGATCTCCGCCGCCTTGTCGCCGTCGCCGACAACCACGACCGACGTCACGGTCCCGAGCGCCCTGCGCAGCTGGCCGCGAAACCGGGCGGCCAGAACGCGCTGGACCACCTGCAGCGCGAGCAGGAAGCCGAAGAAGAAGGCTAGGAATAGGCGGCTGACAGGCACGTCCAGGTTCAGCAGGTACAGGAACGCCAGCAGCGACAGCGCGGTTGCCGCGGCCTGCCGCGCCGTGGCGCCGACGGCCCCGGGGACGCCCGCTTCGTATAGGCTGGCGTACGCTCCGGTGACCCTGCCGGAGATCACGACGGACGCCGTGGCGGCGATAAAGGCGAGCGTCCCGGTCGGTGCCTCGAGCCGGAACTCCCTTATCGGCAGTCCGGTGCGCGTCCAGTAGGCCGCGGCGAAGGAAATCGACGCTAGGGCAGCGTCGGCCGCAGCGAACAGCAGGATCGCGCGCTGCTGATGGCGTTGGAACACGCGGGCTCTTCAACCTACCAGAGAGACCGGGTGCCCGCCCGCGCCGGCTTGCGCCCCGGCATTCCGTGCGGCCGGCCCGCGCCGGCTGGGATCCGCAGCGCCGTGCGGCGCTGCGAGCCCGCTTGGCGATCCAGCGGGCGGCATTGGCCGACCGGGCCTGTCGGCCCCCGCCGACCCCGAGGCCTCGCAGGCATCATTCGACCGCGGCCGCCGCGCGGCGGGCCGCTGGCAGCGGGAGTTTGGCCGCGCCTGCCTAGGCCTCGCTCGTGCCCGTGCGTGCTCCGCAGACTGGCCCGTGCCGCCGCGGGCCCTCCGAGTGGCCCGGCTGTTCCGCCACCTCGCGACCCGTTCCGCAAGCCGACAGGGGATGCATAATAGTCAGGTATGGACACCAAGCCCCCGGCCGGCGCCGTGCAGGAGCGCCCCCGGCACGACCAGGTTCGAGTCGTGCGCCAGGAGGATTACCGCGAGGGCTACGCCAACAGCGTGCAGGTCAACGTCAGCGTCTGGGACTTCTTCCTGCAGTTCGGGCGCCTCAAGATGGGCGACGGCAACGATGTCACGTTCCAGTCATTCCAAGGCGTGTACATGAGCCCTCAGCAGGCCAAGGCCCTCCATCTGGTGCTCGCGCAGAACGTGGCGCAGTACGAGTCCGCCTTCGGCGAGATTCGGATCGAGAATCCCAGGGACGTGCCCGTCAATCGCGGCACATTGGTGCAGTAGCCCGGCATGGCCGCCGGGCGGCGGGCTACTACGGCCCGCTCAGGGCCTCGAGAGCCTTCTCGAGGAAGGGGTCGCCCTCCCGCTCCTCTTCGGCGCGCCGGGCTTGTTCCGAATCGAATATCCGGTGCTGGATGTCGCGGTAGCGGCGTAGGGCGCGGGGCGAGACCGGGAGGTCGGGCTCGACTCCCTCGTTGTGGATCGCCTCCCCGTCCGGTCCGCGGTAGGTCGCGACGGACAGGATGAGGGCGGCGCCGTCCTCTAGTCCGATGGTCTCCTGCAGGGCTGCCAGCCCGGTGGAGTCCTCGCCGACGACCTCGCCTCGGTCGTTTTGCTGGATCGCGGCCGCCGCGATCTCCGCCGCCCCGGCCGTGGGACGGTCCACGATCAGCGCCACCGGCAGGGATGTCACGGTGGAATCCGGGTCGGCCGCGAAGATCTTCTCAGAGAAGCTCTGGCCGGCGAGCGTCGCGATCGTGCCTTCGTCGAGGAACAGGTTGGCGAGCGCCACGCCGTCGTCCGGCGTGCCGACGGCGTTGCCGCGCAGGTCGAGGATCAGCTTCTCCGCGCCCTCGGTTTCCAAGCTCCTGGCGGCGTTCCCGATCTGCGCCACCTGCTCGGCCTCGAGTGCGTCCGCGTCGATGTAGCCGACGCCGTCGTCGCGCAAGCGCCACTCCACCGGCGGAAGAGTCGGCTCGTAGCGCACCAGCGTGCGCTCGACGGGCGAGTCGTAGTCCGACGAGGGACGTACCATCACCGTGACCTCCGTGCCCGGGTCCCCGCTGAGCACCGCCTTCAAGTAGGCCGGCGGCATCACCCGCGTGCTGACGTTGTCGACCGCGTCCAGCAGGTCGTCCATGCGGATGCCGGCCTTCGCGGCCGGGGAGCCCGGCAGCACGGCCAGCACGCTCGTGTAGGTCCCTTGCTTTCGCACTACCATGCCCGTGGCGAGCCCCGTGCCGCCGTCGCTCGATTCGAGGGCCTCGCGATAGGCGGCGTACTGGTCCGGAACGAGATAGCTCGACGCCGGGTCGAGATACTCGACCAAGCCTTGGATCGCCCCCCGCGTGACCCTCGGGATGTCGGGTTCCTCGACGTAATCGCTCTTGATCCGGGCAAGGATTTCCGTGTACACGGCGAGCGGGCGGTAGGCTCCTTCCTGCTCCTCGCTCTTGCCGAGGACCGCGCCCACGACCAGCAGGATCGTCACGAGGAACGAGCTGCAGATGACGCTGACCTTGAAGCGCGAGCCCATAAGCAGCCTTAAGCATACACTTTGCCGCCATGCCCGGTGGGCGACGAGGCCTCCGCGGCGCGGGCGTTCGGGCTGGCGGCGCTCCGAGCGGGCCTACGGGCCGAGGGGCCACATCAGCCTCGCTAGCGCCACGCTGATCGCGATTCCGGCGGCGGGCGGGTCGACATGGGTGTCGCCGTGCTGGTGGAACACACGCGAGAAGGCCTCGCCGGCGAAGGCCCCGACAATCCCGAAGGCCGCGCCCGCGAGGATGTTCCCCGAGGCCAGCGCCGCCGCCGCCGCCGGCAGCGCCATGTGATGGGTCACCGGGACCTTCAGCCCGAACTGGGAGAACACCAGCGACGTTGCGGCGATGCCGAAACCAAGGACGTCGCCGCCTCGCTCCGCCCCGAACTCGAGCGCCATGAAGGCGCCCAGCAGCCCGGCGCCGAGCCCGATGGACGCGCATTGGGCTGGCCGTTCCTGGTGGCGCACCCAGTGGTGCCGCTCGTCCGGCTTGAACGGCCTGCTCGCGAGACCGCTGCGACCGAAGGCGACTCTCGCGATCATGGCGGACACCACTACCGTCATCGCGACCGTGTCGGTCCGCGGACCGAGACCGGCCAGCTGCCATACGGCGTTGAGGAGGTAGCCGGCGACGCCGAAGCAACCGCCGACAAGCAGCACGTCGGGGCGGTCCAGGCCCATCAGCGGAAGCGCGATCTCGCGGCCGCTGGGGATCAGGCCGCGGCGGTACGCGTAGGCCGTCGCCGCCGCGCCGCCTCCGAACGCGACGTGCGGGCCGAACACGGGACCGAAGGCGACGTGCTCCAGCACGCCGGTGCCGCCGCCGGAAGCCGCCACGGCAGCGCCGGTCAGCACGAGCAAGCCGGTGAACACGAACGAAGGCAGCGTGCCGATCGCGGCGGCGAAGAGGCCGCCTCCGAATGCGGCGAGCAGGCTGGTCCAGTCGATGGGCATGGGGGTTTCGGTCGGGTCCGGGAAAGGAGCGGGATCTTCGGCTGGCCCGCCCTGGCTAGGAGCCGAGCGGCAGGAAGAACTGCGTGCCGGTTACGGGCTTGCCCAGCTCCTCGAGCAGGTTGCGGAGGTCGTCGGGGCTGTTCTCGATGTCCGCCTGGGCGGCGTCGACGACCAGCACGTCGGCAGACTTGTAGCGGCTGAAGAAATGGTCGAACGCCCGCACCGCGCGCTGCAGGTACGCGTCGGCGATACCCGACTCGAACCCGGGCTTGCCCGCCGCGAGCTGCGCCCTGAGGTGTTCCGGCCCGGCCTTGAGATAGACGGCGAGATCGGGTTCGGGCAGCCGGCTCTTGAAGTGCTTGTAGAAGTCGTCGTAGATCGAGATCTCGTCATCGTCCAGGTTGAGGTAGGCGAACAGCTTGTCCTTCTCGAACAGGTAGTCCGAGACGACGGGCAGGTGCGCCCGCTCCACGTTGGCCTCGGCCAGACGGCTGTAGCGCCCGATCAGGAAGTGCATTTGGGCGCGGAAGGCCGCGCCCGCCCGGCCCCGGTAGAAGGCCTCGAGGTGCGGGTTCGGGGCCGGGTCGAGCAGGGCGCGGCCGCGGATGTGCTGAGCCAGCGCCGTCGCCAGCCTGGTCTTTCCGACCCGCAGCGGACCCTCGATCGCGATGTAGTGCGGAGCGCGCCTCACGAAGGCTCACTAGAACTGCAGGGTGGGCTGCCGCCCGGCGGGCGGCGCCAGGTTGAAGTGCTCGTACGCCGTCATCGTCCCGACGCGGCCGCGGGGCGTCCGGTCGAGGAAGCCGAGCTGCATCAGGTAGGGCTCGTAGACTTCCTCGATCGTGCTGGGCTCCTCGCCCACCGAAGCCGAGATAGTGGTCAGGCCGACCGGGCCTCCGGAGTACTTCGCGAGTACTGTCTCCATGATCTTGCGATCCACTTCGTCGAGGCCGAGCGGATCCACCTCCAGCATATCGAGCGCCGCGCTGGCCGTCTCGTGGTCGACCCGGCCCTCTGCCCGGACATCGCAGTAGTCCCTTACCCGGCGCAGCAGCCGGTTCGCGATGCGCGGCGTGCCTCGCGATCTCCTCGCGATCTCCTCGGCGGCCTCTTCTCCGAGCTCGACCTCGAGCAGCCCCGCCGAGCGGAAGACGATCCGGGTCAGGTCGACCGTGTCGTAAGGGTTGATCCGGGCGGTGATGCCGAATCGCGACCGCAGGGGCGCGCTGATCAGCCCCTGCCGCGTGGTGGCTCCGATCGCGGTGAAGGGCTTCACTGGGATCGAGTGCATGCGGGCTCCGGGGCCCTGGCCCACGATGAGGTCTACGCGAAAGTCCTCCATGGCCGAGTAGAGCATTTCCTCGACGTCCGGCAGCAGGCGGTGGATCTCGTCGATGAAGAAGACTTGGCGCTCCTTCAGGGTCGTCAGGATGCCCGTCAGGTCGAGCTTCCTCTGCAGCACCGGGCCCGAGGTGTAGTCGGCCTGTACGCCCAGCTCGTTGGCGATGATCGTCGCGAGGGTCGTCTTGCCGAGGCCGGGCGGGCCGTACAGCTGCACGTGGTCGAGCGCCTCCTCGCGCTTAGTCGCCGCCTCGATCGCGATGGCCAGGTTTTCCTTGAGCGCGCTCTGGCCGACGAATTCCGCGAGGCGCTTCGGACGCAGCGCCACGTCGAAGTGGCGGTCTTGGTCCGACTCTTCCGGGCTTATGATGCGCTTCCGGGCCATGGCGCCTGCTAGCGCTTGAGCGACGTCATCGCTAGGCGGAACAGCTCGTCGAACCGGTCCGACGCCCCCTTGCGGCGCGCCTCGCGGACAGCCCGGGCGGCGCTGTCCTCGCTGGAGCCGAGATTGACCAGCACGGAGACCACGTCGTCATCGACGGCCAGTTCCCGCTGCGCGCCGTCCTCGATGCCGTCGAATGCGTCGAGCTTGTCCCTCAATTCTAGGACAATCCGCTCGCCCGTCTTCTTGCCGACGCCGGGAATGCGGACGAGCCGCTTCAAGTCGCCCGAGCGGATCGCCCGGACCAGTTCCGGCGCGGTCAGGCCCGACAGGAGCGCGAGGGCCAGGCGCGGGCCGACACCGGCGACGTCGAGGAACCTCTCGAAGAGCTCCTTGTCGCTGCGGCTGTGGAAGCCGAACAGCGCCAGGATGTTCTCGCGCATATGCGTGTGGATATGGAGCGAGATCTCCTCGCCCGGCTCTCCGAGGCGGCTGTAGGTCTCGACGGGGATAGAGACTTCGTAGCCGACGCCGCCGGCGTCGACAATCACCTTCCCGGCCTGCTTGTCCGCCAGCGTTCCGCGCAGTGCTGCGATCACGGCCCGCTCGGAATTATACCGACGGCTCGCCCGCGCCCGGGCTGCCGCGACGGCTCCTCGATTCGGATGACGCGCGAGTCCTCGCCGTCGTATTCCATGCGGACCTCGAGCCGCTCGCCTGGCATCTGGCGATCGAACTTCTCCCCCCACTCCACCACCACGACGGCGCGCTCGTCCCAGATGTCCTCGAGGCCCAGCGTCTCGAGCTCCGGCACGGTATCGAGCCGGTAGAGATCGAGGTGATAGACCTTTGGGTCCGAGCCGTATGCGTGGACGAGGGAGAACGTGGGGCTGAGCACGTCCTCGGCCGGCGCGGCTCCGAGCGCCGACACGATCCCCTTGGCGAGGGTGGTCTTGCCCACGCCGAGGTCGCCGACCAGCATCACCACGGCCGGGGGGCGCAACCGGGCGGCTATGCGCGCGCCCGCCGCGAAGGTCTCGTCCGCCGATTCCGTGCGCAGCGTCACGCCGCCAGGGCTCCTCGCGCCTGGGCGAGGCAGTTGCCGATGTCGGTCGCCAGCATGCCCTGCTCCCCGAGCTCGGCGGCCGCCAGCTCGCCCGCCAGGCCGTGCAGGTAGACCGCCGCCGCCACGGTGGGGAAAACCGGCCGGTCCGGGAACTGCGCCAGGTGCGCGGCGACCATCCCGGTCAGCACGTCGCCCGAGCCGGCCGTCGCCATGCCCGGCGTGCCCGTGGGGCTGACGGCCACGTCGCCGTCCGGCGACGCGATCAGGGAGCGCTGGCCCTTCAGCACGACGCACGCTCCCGTGTCCGCGGCCGCGGCCCTCGCCGCGCGGACCCTGTCCGCCTGGATCTCCGCGGTCGATCGGCCGGTCATGCGCGCCATCTCCCCGGGGTGCGGCGTGAGGACGGTGGGCGCTTCGCGCCGGGGCGTCGCCCCGGCCCTCACCGCCCTCAGCCCGTCCGCGTCCACCACCAGCGGCAGCCGGCACTCGCGGTAGATCCTCCGCGCCAGTTCGCGATTCGCGTCCGCGCTGCCCAGGCCGGGCCCCACGGCCGCGACGGTCTTGCCGTCGAGCAGGCCGTCGTCGAAGGCGTCCGGCCCCAGAGAGCCGTCGGCTCGCTCCCGTCCCGGCTCCAGCATCAGCTCGGGCGTCGCGGAGATGACGGCTTCCGACGCCCCGGCCGCGGTGGCGACGGTCACCAGTCCCGCGCCGGCGCGCAGGGCGGCCGTCCCCGCCATGAGGATCGCTCCGGGCTTGGACGCCGAGCCGCCGATGGCGATCACGTGCCCGTAGCTTGCCTTGTGGGCCGCCCGGCTCCGCGGCCGGCAGTACTCGATGGCGTCCGACGCCTCGCACAGCATCAGGCGCGGGCCGGGCAGGGCGGCCAGCACCGAGTCGGCCGTGCCGATCCGCGCCACCTCCAGCCGGCCCACCCGGTCGCAGGACGGCGGCAGCACTTGGCTGGCCTTCGGAGCGGTGAATGTCACGGTCCAGTCGGCCCGCATGCATTCCCCGGGCCAGCTGCCGGAATCGCTGCCGAGGCCGCTCGGCATGTCCACCGCGACGACGCGCGCGTTGCGGAAGCCGGCGTTCGCGTCCGCGACGACCCGGGCGGCCAGCCCCCGGGCGGGGCCCTTGAGGCCGGTGCCCAGAATCGCGTCGACGATGACGCTCGAGTCGGCCACGTCGGCCAGCCGCTCGTGCCAGGCCTCCGGAGTCGCGGCGATCGCGGCCCGGCAATCCTGGGCCTCGAGCATCCGCAGGTTGGCCCTCGCGTCTGCGGACAGCGAATCCGGCGGCGCCAGGAGCGCGACGTGCAGGTCCAGGCGGGGAAACTGCAGCAGGAGCTGCCGCGCCGCGGCCAGGCCGTCGCCGCCGTTGTTGCCCTTGCCGCACAGGACGAGCACCTTCTCGCGGCCGAGATCGGGAAGCGTCGCGAGCATGTGGCGCGTGACGGCGCTGGCCGCGCTCTCCATCAGCACGAGGCTGGGGATGCCGCGGTCGATGATCGTTGCCCGGTCCGCCGCGCGCATCTCGGCCGCCGTCAGGACGCGCAGCATCAATCTGCAAGCTCCTTCTTCAGCCGGTTCAGCGTGTGCCTCTGGCCCATCACGATCATCACGCAGCCGGCTTCGATCCGGGTGCTGTCCGGCGGGTTGAACTGGACCGGGCGGTCGCCGGCCTTGAGGGCGAGCAAGATGAGGCCCCACCCCTCCCCCCACTGGGAACGTACGGTGCCGACGGCCAGCCCGGCGTACCGGCTGCGCCTGCCGACGCGGTGCTCGTCGATGTCGACCTCGAAGTCGGGATTCTCGACGGCCGTGGCGAGGTCCAGGAAGTTCGCGACCTCGGGATGCAGCAGCGCCTGGGCGATGCGGAATCCGGTGAACGTGTACGGGGTGAACACCGTGTTCGCACCCGCCTGGAGCAGCTTCTGGCGCGACTCCTCGTCGCTCGCCCGGGCTCCGATGCGCAGGTCCGGGTTCAGCACCCGCGACGACAGGGTGATGTACACGTTGACCGCGTCGCTGCTAGTGGCGGCGACCAAGCCTCTCGCGCGCTGCGCCCCCGCTCGCGCCAAGGTGACGTCGAGTGTCGCGTCCTCCGGTAGGAGGGCAACGTCGTGGTCCAGCGCCCACGATTCACGCGACGGGTCGCTGTCGATCGCCACGATCTTCGCGTCGCTCCGCTGGAGCCGCTCGATGACCGCCCGCCCCACCCGGCCGAGTCCGCAAACGATGAAGTGGCCGGACATCTTGTTGATCATGCGCTTCGTCCTCTTTCGGCTGAAGAAACTCTGTAGTTCGAGTTGGATCAGCGTGTCAGTCGTGACCCCGATGGCGACGAACACGGCCAGGAATCCCGCGAAGATGAGGAGGGAATTGAACAGCCGCCCGCCCTGGCTCAGCTCGATGGTTTCCCCGTAGCCGATCGTGGTCACTGTGATCAGCGCCATGTAGAAGCTGTCAAACCACTGTGAGCCCTCGATGAGCCGGAAGCCGATCGTGCCGGCGACGAGCACGGCCTGCGTGAAGGCTAGCAGTATCGCGATGCGTCGCAGGTGCGTCGCATAGAATGCCCGCCGGATCATCGCCTTCTAACGACTAGCATGGTCATGTCGTCTTGGAGGGTCAATGCGCCCGTCCACGCCTTGACGTCGTTCATCACGCCCTCGATGAGTTCCCGCGACGGGCTGTCCGCGCGCTCTCGCAGGGTGGTGCGCAGCCGCTGCTCGCCGAACTCCTCGCCGGATCCGTTCTCAGGCTCGGTGAGTCCGTCGGTGTAGGCCACCAGTAGGTCGCCGGGCTCCAGCGCGAGGTTCGTGGCGGAATACTCGGCCTCCGGGAATACCCCGACGATCATGCCGTTGACCTCGAGCGGCGTCAAGCCGCCGTTCCTCAGGAGCAGGGGAGGCGGGTGCCCTGCATTCGAGTACGCTAGCGTCCCGCTCCGCGAGTCGTAGGCCCCGAAGAACAGGGTCGAGAACTTCTCGGGGGCGGTCTCGTCGCACAGCTGGCGGTTGGCGCGCTCCACGACCTGGGCGGCGGAGCGGTCCAGCGGCTGCGACGCCGCCCGCTGGAGGAGCACCAGCTGCGTGCGGATGATCGAGTGCAGCGACGCCATCACGAGTGCGGCCGAGATGCCCTTGCCCGACACGTCGCCGAAGCTGATCGCCAGGCACCCGTCCTCCAGATCCACGTAGTCGAAGAAGTCTCCCGACACGGACCGGGCCGGGCGGCAGATGCCGAGAATCTCAAGGCCCGCGAGCTCGGGCGCGTGCGCGGGGAACAGTCTCGCCTGCACCTCGCGCGCGATCTTGATCTCCGCCTCCAGCTGCTGGCGGCGCTTCGATTCCTCGATCAGGCCCTCGAGGGAGCCAGTCATCGCGTTGAACGCCCGCGAGAGATCGCTGATCTGGTCGCTGCCCCTGACCGGGATCCTGTAGCTGAAGTCCCCTGCGTCGACGCGCTCCGTGCCCACGTAGAGGTCGTTGACGGCGCCCGTGAGCGTCCGCGTCAGCGCCGTCGCGATGAACAGGGAGACCAGCAGGTTGGCTGCGAACGCTATGGCGAGGCAGATGCCGAGGAACGAGAAGAGGCGGAACGAGCCTTCCGCCTGGTCGGCGAAGATGGTGGCCCACAGGGCCGAGGTGCGCGTGAAGAGCGGGTACACCGTGGACAGGACCCGGCCCGAGCCCCAGTCCACGAACTCCGCTTGGACTGGCCAGCGGATCTGCCAGTCCAGCGGGTGCCGGGGAGGGGGAATCCCGCTCGTGTCGGCCAGGCCGCTCGCCTCTCCGGCGGGCTCGACGAAGTCCGGCAGCGCGTCGGGCCCGAGATCGCCGGCGACTGCCAAGCTGACGCCGATGAGGCCGATGCCCGCCATGATGTCGCGCACGAGAGCCTCCGTCAGCGGGACGGCGAGAGCCACCCTGCCGTCCGGCGGACTGCCTCCCGCCGCGGCCGCGAGGTAGAGGCTCTCCCCCTGCCGCACCAGCCCGAGGAGCGCGCCGGCTTCGGCGGGGATGGCTCCCGGCAGCGCTCCTACGGGATGCGATGTCCTCGTTCCGTCGAATTCCGCCACGATCGCGAGGCCGGGGAAATCCTCGGCGGCGTACGCGTGCAGTCGCTCGATGGCCGCCTTGCGCTCGGCCGGCGGCTCGTCGTGCAGCTGCCGGTGCAGCAGCCCGGCGGCGGATTCGAGGCGTTCGGCCTCGGTCCGGAACTGCGAGCCCACCACGTACGCCAGCAGGGGGCCCATCAGCAGCAGCACCCCCCAGAGCACGAGCAGCGCTCCGAGCGAGATGGGCAGCACGCCGACGAAGAAGAACACCGCGACCATGCGGTGGCGGACCCTCCACAGGACCTTGCGCGCCAGCCACTGGCCGGCGCCCACGAGGCGCACCATGCCGACCAAGCCGCCGAGAATCAGCAGGAGGGCCAGCGCGAACCGACGGTAGGGGGCGAGGGACGGGACGGCCGACTGCAGAACCCAGAGGAGGAAGGTGCCTGCTGCCAGTACGGCCAGCACTCTCTCGGGCCTGCCGAGCCTGAGTCCGAGCCGGTTCATCCGAGCGCCCCATTGTAACCCGCTGCCGCGTTCCTCGGGCCGTCGATTCAACATGTTGTGCTACGCACTGCGACGAATGCACGATATGCGGTGGACCGGCATTTCGAGCGTCTCGCGCTCGCCTGCCATCGCGCCGCGCTGTCGGATCCGACCGGGCTCGGTTTCCGTCCGGCTGCCTTCCCGGTCGGGCGGTCGCGGCGAGGCATCCGGCCCCGCCGGGCGGGCTGCCCCCGCCTTGGGATCCGCTTCTGACAGCGCGTCGCCGCGGCCGCCGCCTCCGACGGCCCGGCCCGTTGATCCGGCTGCCTGCATTACACTTAGGGCGCGATGCGAGCGTCTGGAGGATCGAGTTCCGTCTGTCGAGCGGCCCTGTCCGTGGCGTTGGCGGTCGCGGCGGCGCTCGGAACGGCCTCGGGCGCGCGAGCCGGGCGCGTCTTGGTGCTGGATATCGACACGGTCATCCACCCGCTGACCCGCGAGATCGTGGCCGAGGCCCTGCACCAGGCGGGCGAGTCCGGCGACGCGGCGGTCCTGCTGACGCTCAACACGCCGGGCGGCTTGCTCGAAGCGACGAACGAGATCGTCCAGTCGATCCTCGCCTCCCCTGTCCCTGTGATTGCGTACGTGTCGCCGAGTGGGGGGCACGCCGCCTCGGCCGGATTCATCATCCTCGTCTCGGCCGACATCGCCGCCATGGCGCCCGGCACGAACACAGGGGCCGCTCAGCCGGTCTTGGCGATGGGCGGCGAGCTCCAGGGCCCGATGAAGCAGAAGGTCGAGAACGACACTGCCGCGTCGCTGCGGGCGGTTACCGACAAGCGGGGGAGAAACAGCGAGCTGGCCGTCAAGGCCGTGCTGGAGAGCAAGTCGTTCACTGAGCTGGACGCCCTTGACGCGAGTCTGATCGAGGTGGTCGCGCAGGACGTTCACGACCTCCTGGAGCAGCTTGACGGACGGACCGTCGTGCGGTTCGACGGGACGGAGGAGGTCTTGGACCTGTCCTCCCCGGAGCTGCGCGCCTACGTTCCGAGCCTGCGCCAGCGCATCCTGCTCCCTCTCACCAATCCGAGCCTCGCCCTGCTCGTGCTGGTCCTCGGTCTTGCCGGCGTCTACATCGAGTTCACGAGCCCCGGTCTGGTGATTCCGGGCGTGCTCGGCGGGATTCTCCTCATCGTGGGCCTGATGGCGCTCTCGCTGCTGCCGATCAACGCGGCCGGAGCCGTCCTGATCCTGCTGGCGGTGGCCTTCTTCGTCATCGAGGCGATGACCCCGGTGAACGGCATCCTCGCCGCGGGCGGCGCGGTCGCGATGGTGCTGGGAATCGTCATTCTCGTTGACACCGACGTGCCCGAACTGCAGATCGGCTGGGGGCCGGCCGTGGCGATAACGCTGCCGTTCGCGGCGATCAGCGTGTTCCTGCTGCAGCTCGCGATTCGCTCGTTCCGATTCAAGGTTGCGACCGGCGCCGAGGCGATGGTCGGGGAGCTCGGCGAGGCGAAAACCGCCGTCGCTCCAACCGGCACGGTGTTCGTGCACGGGGAGCACTGGAGCGCGCGCTCCCGGTCGGAGGTGGCGGCGGGGCAGGGCGTCCGCGTCGTCGCGGTCGATGGCATGACGCTCGAGGTGGAGCCGAGCGGGAACGGCAGCGTCCAGTAGCGGCCGCGATCCGCGTCGCCGAGAGGCCCGGGCCCGGGATCCGGAAGCGATGGGCTAGAATTCTAGGCGTAGGCTTCGCCGTGCCCGCCCCGGAGGGCGCGGCCGCGCCACGCGCTTGAAGGAGAGTCCCATGGAGCTTCCATTCATCGTCGCCGGAATCATCGCCCTCTACCTGATCAACAGCATCAAGGTTCTCACCGAGTACGAGCGCGGCGTGATTTTTCGGCTCGGGCGGCTGCTGCCGACCCCGAAGGGCCCGGGCCTCATCTTCGTGTTCCGCCCGCTCGACCGCATCGTCCGCATTCCGCTGCGGGTCGAGACTCTCGAAGTGCCTTCGCAGGACGTCGTGACGCGCGACAACGTGACCGTCAAGGTCAGCGCCGTCGTGTTCTTCCGCGTGCTGGATCCGGCCAAGGCCGTGGTGGAGGTCAAGCACTACGTCCATGCCACCTCCCAGCTCGCGCAGACCCGCCTCCGCTCCGTTCTCGGCGAGGCGGAGCTGGACGAGCTGCTCAGCGAGCGGGAGAAGCTGAATTCCAGGCTCCAGTCGACTCTGGACGAGCAGACCGGAACCTGGGGCATCAAGGTTCAGGTGGTGGAGGTCAAGCACGTCGACCTTCCCGAGCAAATGATCCGCGCCATCGCGCGGCAGGCCGAGGCAGAGCGCGAGCGCCGGGCCAAGATTATCCACGCCGACGGCGAGCTGCAGGCCGCCGCGAAACTGACCAGCGCCGCCGAGACGCTGAGCACCCAGCCGGCATCGATCACGCTGCGCTACCTGCAGACCCTGACCGAGATCGGGGCCGAGAAGAACACCACGGTCGTGCTGCCCCTGCCGGTGGACTTGTTCCGCGGCCTTTCGAAATGGGCGGAGACGATGGACGGCAGGGACGTTTCAAACAAGTAGTAGCAAGATTGTCGGAATCAGTGTAGGATCGGGGCATGCCCGGGGAGGCGAAGCCCAAAGGCGAAGTCGAAGTATTCTTCGGGATCAAGCAGGTCTTGATAGTTGTCGCGGTGCTCGCGGCGGCGGTCGGGGTGGCCTATTTCACGGGCTTTAAAGCAGGCTACGGCCGAGGCCTCCGGAGCGAGCCGGGCCTGCTGTCATTCCTCGACAATCCTGCTCCGCGCCGGCCCGAGCCCGTGAAGGTTCCGGATGTCTTGCTCGCGCCGGCCGACCCGGCCGCCAGCGCTGCCGCCGAATCCCCGGTGCCTGCAAGCCGCGAGTCTGCCCCTAGCGCCGCGGGAGGCGACGCGCCGGGGCGGGCCCGGCCGGACCCTGCCGTCAAGCGGCCGCCACCCGCGTCGGCGCCGCCGTCGCGGGCGGTCTCGAAGCCCGTCCCGCAAGCGCCGCGGAAGACCGCGTCGGCAGCGGCCGCGCTGCACTATCAAGTGGCGGCCTTGAGCGTGAGCGGGAACGCCAAGTCCCTCGTGGACTGGCTGCGCCGCGAGGGCTTCCGCGCCCACATCATGCCGGAGTCGAACGGCCTGTTCCGCGTGTACGTCGGGCCGTTCAAGAACGACGCGGAAGCCGAGGCTGCCAAGGAGCGCCTGAGCCAGGACGGCTTCAACCTCATGGCGCGCAGGCTGTGAGCCCCGGAAGGGGACCGTCGGGCTCCGCTCACTTGCGGGCCGCGTCGATGCTTCGCGCCAGTTCCTCTTGCTCCCCCCGAAGCTCCAGGTAGCTTGCGAGCCGCTCGGGGGCGATCCGGCCGCTGTCCAGTGCCGGGCGAACCAAGCAGCCCGGCTCGCCGCGGTGCCGGCAGTCCCTGTACAGGCAGTCCTTCGCCAGTTCCGAAATCTCGGAGAAGACTTGGTCCACCGCCTCGAGGCTGCTCCAAGGGTAAATCTCCCGGATGCCGGGTATGTCCATGAGCAGCCAGCCGGCCGGATGCTCCACCAGTTCCCGCCGTGTCGTGGTGTGCTTCCCGCGGCGGTCGCGGTTTCGCACGGCACCGACCTGCAGGCGCTCGGTTCGCAGCAGTGCGTTCACTACGGACGACTTCCCGACGCCGGACGGCCCGGCAAGCGCGGTTGTCCCGGCCGGGGGAAGCAGGCGCTCGACATCGCCCAGGCCCTCTCCCGTAGCCGCGCTGGCGGCCACGACTTGGCACGCCGGATGGGCCGCGGCGCATCGGTCGGCCGCGGCGCCCGCATCCGCGCAGAGGTCGGTCTTGTTGAGAACGATCACTGCCTTGGCCCCGGACTCGCGCACGCACACCAAGTAGCGTTCGATCAGCCTGTCGCTGACCGGCCGGTCCAGGCCCGCAACGACGAGCACGGCGTCTACGTTCGAGGCCAGCACTTGGCGGCGCGAGGCGTGGCCGGGACGGTTGCGCGCGAGGACGCCGCGCGGCCGGAGAATCCTCGCAGCGATGCGGCTGGCGCGGTAGAAAAGCAGCCAGTCGCCGACGGCCGCCGTGCCCACATTGCGGGGCAGCCCGACGTCAACCGTTCCGTCGGAGGAGTAGACTTGCGCCCTCCTGGCCGTCGCGAGCCGGACGCGCCCCGGCTCCGTGCCGGCCGGACCGGGGAGCTGGGACTCGAAGAAGGCATTCCAGCCGTAGCGTTCGAGGCTCATGCCGCAGAGCGGCCGAGGCCGGGCAGGCGGCGCTTGGCCGCTTGCAGTGTGTTCGACATCAGCATCGCGATCGTGAGGGGGCCGACGCCTCCCGGCACGGGCGTGTAGGCCGAGGCCGCTTCCCTCACATGCCCCGGATGCACGTCCCCGACGAGCGCGCTCCCGGTCGCCCGGAATTTCTGCAGACGCCGGGGGGAGTGCGCCAGCAGGTCCGCGGCGATTCCGGCGTCGACGATGCGATTGATGCCGACATCCAGCACGACGGCGCCCTCTCGGATGTGCTCGCGCGTGATCATGGCCGGCCGGCCGGCCGCTGCCACCAGAATGTCGGCCCGTCGGCAGACAGAGGCGAGGTCCGGGGTCCGGGAATGGCAGATCGTCACGGTCGCGTGCTCGGCCAGCAACAGCAGGGCGGCGGGCTTGCCCACGATGTTACTGCGGCCCACGACCACCGCGTGGCGGCCCTTGATGGGGATCGCGCTCCTGCGCAGGATTTCGATCAGGCCGCGGGGCGTGCAGGGAGCGAGGGACGTCTGTCCGGTGGCCAGCTTGCCGGCGTTGATCGGATGAAAGCCGTCGACGTCCTTCGCCGGCACCACTGCCGCAAGCACTCTCCTGTAGTCGACTTGGGCAGGGAGCGGTAGCTGGACGAGGATCCCGTCGATGGCGTCCCGTGCGTTGAGGTCCTCTACGATGGCGAGCACTTCGTCCGTGGTGGCGGCCGCCGGCAGTCTCAACGTCTCCGAGAACATGCCGATTCTGTCGCAGGCGCGGATCTTGTTGCGGACATAGATTCCCGAGGCCGGGTCATCGCCCACCAGCACGGCAGCGAGGCCGGGTCGAACACCCAGGCCGGCGGCGCGGGCGACTTCGCCCGCGAGTTCTGTCAGCACGCTGTCGCGGATCGCCCTGCCGTCGAGGATGCGCGCCGACATTCCCAAGTGCTGAATCTACCAGATCTCCGGGAGCGCACGGCGTGGGCGCCGTCGACTCCGCAGGCCGCGCACTTCGCGGCACCGATGGGAACCTGTCCGGCGTGAAACGCCGAGCGGTCCGAGGGAGCACAGGCATGGGCGCTCCCATGCGCGTAAGCTTGCGGACCCATTACCCGTCGGGTTCGCGAGCGCATGCCGGCGCTGAAGGAGCAGGAGTGCGTCCCTGGGTGGGCCGGAATCCCGACTGGAGAGGCGGCCTGGCCGGAACGGCTGGACAGGCGTTCTCGGATTCCGCGTCAAGCGAGTCGGGGGGACCCGTGCAACCAATTCACGCGCTAGGCCTGGAATTGCCGGACCCCCGGCCCGCGGCAAGCGGCGGACTCGGCGGTCCCCTAAGCGCTACCCAGACTGTCCAGATCCCTTCCTAGCCTGGCGGGCTTGGCGGATGGATGCCACAGGTGCGGCACTTCCAAGCAGACATTGCGAGACAGCCAAAGTGCGTGCCAGCGCAATTCAGCGAGCGGTGCTTCGGCTCCTTGTCCGCTTGGCGGCTACGTCAAACCGCAATGAATTCAAGGGAGCCTGACAAGGCAAGGGCATGACCGTTCCCAATTCTGCCCGCTTCTGGCCGAACCCGCTGACCGCCGCGCGACCGGCCCGACAGTTCCGAGTTTCCCGGCTGCAGCCCAACCTCCGGGCAAGCTGCCGGCAACGCCCCGAGCGCCCCTGACGGGCCGAAGGCCCCGAACCGCGACCTCGGCGCGCGACTGGAGATGGGTCCCGGACGGCGGCCCTCCGTTGCCTGCGGTAGACCTGACGCTAGCGACGGCCCACGCGCCACAGCCCTTCCAAGCCCGCCAAGGTGGCAGAGCAAGCCGCGCCGGTCCCGGGGCGGACCGTCACGCAGGGATCGCCCCCGGCTTAGAAGCGGGACGGCGGACGGGTCGCGAGCCAAGCCGGTCCCGCCCAAGCCACCTCAATTGCTAAGGCGCGCGGCTGCCGCTGCCGACGGGCGTCGCCACGAATCCCAAGCCGACCTGGAGGCCCGGATCCAAGAGAATCTGGATTCGTTACGGACGGAGATCGAGAAGAAGATCGAAGAGGGCCGAGCCGAGACCCGCAGACTCCTCGACGCGCGCGAGAATGCGTGGCCCCCTCGCCACGACCACTTCCAAGGATTGATCGAGTCCCTCCGGTCTGAGACAGGGACAAGAAACGATGCCCTGCGGTCGGAGATGCGAACGAGGATGTCCTCGCTGGAGAACCGGATCGACGACAGGGACAGGGATTGGGAGGCCCTCCGCAATGCACTGCTAGCAGAATTGAAGACGATGCGCTGGGTCTTCGGCGTGGCCATGACCCTCCTCATGCTGCTGCTGGCCCTGATTGGGGCCGGGGTGGCGGCTTGCTCTCGCTACGAGCCCGAGCGGTCAGCGCCCCCGCCCGTTGCAGCGGGCCAGTCGCACGAACCGCCGTCAGCGGTTCTAAATTTGGCCGTCAAGGGGGTGCGTGAACGTTGTTTCGGAGGATGAGGTGAATCAGTTGACCGAGAGGTTGCGCTCCCGAGGCCGCCCCGCGGGAGGGTCGGACGGCGGGCAGGGCCGTGGCGCGGCCCGCGTCGCGGGTCGGCCGAGTGCCGAGCCCGCGGCCGGACGCACTCCGGCGGTAGCCGGCTGCGACGGTCGGCCAGTCCGGGAAGCGGAACCGGCGCAGCGCGACCTGCAGCTCCCGGAACAGGGCGCGGCGCGTGACCAGCTTGCGCCGGCACTGCTGCCGCAGCGCGCAGACGCGCTGCACCACGGCGTGGAGCGCGAAGGCGAACGGGTTCGGCACGGCCGGCACGTTGGCCGGCCCGTCCTTGCCGTGCCCGAAGTTGCGCTTGAAGTTGCGGCCGTGCCGCGCCAGGCAGTTGAAGCCCTCGTGAAGCCCTCGTTCTCGATCTTCCAGCGCGCCCGGCCGGCCCGCGCGATCCGCTCCGCGTTGTCCGCGCTGACCGCGAGACCGGTGAAGAAGCTGCTGGCGCAGGCGCGCTTGCCGTCGCGCTCCACGGCGTACTCGAGCCAAGTGCCCCGCAGGGCGTCGCGGCCCTGGCGCAGGGGCACCGCGGCCGTCCGGCGGAAACGGTGCCGCTCGGACCGCTTGCCCTTCCCGCGCCGCGGCAGCCAGCCGGTCGAGCGCACCGCGCCGCTCGCCCGTCGGCTCTCCGGCACCTCGTGCAAGCGCCTGTGGGATCCGGGCTTGCATATTCGGACCTGATTACCCACAAGACTCAGCCAAGGTTAGGAGGCGGTAAGGCCTGGGCGGGGTGCGCACGGAGGCGTGGAGCAGGCGGGGGACCAGCGCCTCCGGATCGTAGCGGCGGTTGAAGCGGTAGCGGAACTCGGCGAGGTACCGCGGCAGGTGCTTGCCGTCGAGCGCATGGCAGGTTCCCGCCAGGGACTGCTTGACGTTCCCCAGCATCGTGCTGACCCGGAAGAAGCGGGAATCCCCGCAGCTCCGCTGCCCGCCTGCGGTGACGGTCGGCACGTGCTCGCAGCCGGCGTCGGCCACGCCCCGGAAGCAGGCCGGGCCGTCGGAATGCACCTCCGTGCCGGGCTGCAAGTGCCGTCCGGCCCATGCTGCCAGCGTCTTCTTGCGGAAGCCCGCCACGCTGCTCAGGCGCATCCTTGCCGGCTTGCCGTCGGCGGTGACCTGGGTGACCTGCACGGCGGCGACGAACGGCGTCTGGCCCGCCGCGCCGCGACCGCGCTTGCCGCCGGTCCGCTCCCCGCCCCAGCAGGCCCCAGTAGGCGTCGTCCACCTGCACGATGCCGCCCGGCGGCACGCGCTCGTCGCGCTCCTTCATCACTTGCAAGAGCTTGTGCTTCATCTTCCAAGCCGTGTTCCGGCTCACGCCCAGCTGCCGCGCCAGTTCCAGCGACGAAACGCCGTGCTGGCCCTGCGTCAGCAGGTGGATCGCCAGGAACCGGACGGTCAGCGGCAGCTTGGTGGCGGCGAAGATCGTGCCGGCGACGAGGGAGGTCCGGCGGTGGCAGGCATGGCACTGCCAGAGCTTGCGGGAGCGGATGCGGCAGTGCCGTCGGGAGCCGCACTCCGGGCAGCGGAAGCCGTCCGGCCGGCGGGCCTTGAAGACGGCCTGCTCGCATGGCCCCTCGCTGCCGTAGCGCTGCAGGAACTTGCCCGGACTGAGTCCCTTCTGGCATTGCACGCGATTGCGTTTCATCTGCTATCCCCTTTCCTATCAGAGATTTCCGACCTCCTCCAGGATAGCATATCCTCGGCTGACGTTCGTTGGTAATCAGGTACCCGGATGCAGTCCATGCCGGCCGCCGCGGCGGCCTCGCAGGCCGGCTGGCAGCAGTACAGGTCGTCGCCCGGCAGGACGGGGCGGCAGGCCTGCAGCCAGGCGCCGTGAGCGGCGATCCAGCGCTTGGCGGCGTTGCGCTCGCAGTCCCGCTTGCGCTCGTCCTCGCTCATGTCGGCGCGGGTCGCGGCCGCGTCCTGCTGCGGGCGCACGAACTCGGGCATCAGCGGCAGGACGGTGGCGTGGCCGTCGGCTACCGCGGTGGCCGCGACCATGGCGTGGAAGTGATGCGGCCGGCGCTCGCTGCCAAGGTGCCGCACCGAGCACTGCGGGCAGTGCGGGCAACGCACCGTGTCGGAGCGGTGGAACCGGACGCCGTCCGGAGCCGCCGGCAGGCGCTCGTCGAGGCGCTGGAAGGGCTCGAGCGCGCCCTGCGCGGCCACGGTTTCCAGGCACGGCCGGAACGGCGGGTCGAACGCGGCCGGATCGCGGCCGGTCGAGCAAGTTGCGGATCCGGTTGTCGCAGGGGATGCGGCCCGCGCCGAACAGGGTCCGGCAGTTGGAGCGGGAGCCGTCCCGCTCCATGCGCCGCTGGAACGCGAGCAACGACTCGCACCGGGTGAAGAAGCAGGCCGGGGCGCAGCCGGCGGCGTCGCTGACCTCGTAGCGCTTGTTGCGACCGTCTCGCGGAAGGCGCTCGGCAGCGAGTCCAGGACATGGGGCCTGCACCCTAGCTCACAAATGCCGCAAGGAAAAGTCAAGTGCCAGACTGCCTTCGACACCTTTCTCAGACACTCTGGAAATCCCCAAATGCCCCATTGAGAATCGCTGAACCGCCGTTGGAGCGCGAACCCGGTCCCGAGGGAAGCGATCCTGCCGAACAGCCCTGGCGAGGGCAGCATCAGGCCTCGCGGCCACCGCCTTTGGTTCCGTCCGTCCGCCGTTGGCTGGCGATGGCGCGGGGCCGGCCCGTTCTCGGACCGCATGCGCTAGGCTCGGATTGGGAAGCTTCCGCCCCTCGGTCCATGGCCGGAGGCCTGCCGCGACGATCCGGCACCGTGATCAAGAAGACGTCCTCTCCCGATCGCGAGGTGCTTTCCGGTCTCGTCGAGCGGGTGGTCTTCCACAACGAGGAGAATGGCTTCTGCGTGCTCAAGGTGCAGGCGCGGGGGCACCGGGAGCCGCAGGCCGTGGTCGGGCGCACGCCGTCCGTGAGTCCCGGAGAATGGATCACCGCGTCGGGTCAGTGGTTGAACGACCGTGCCCACGGCCTCCAGTTCGAGGCGTCCTACATCAAGACCTCGGCGCCGGACTCGAGCGGGGGCATTGAGAAGTACCTAGGTTCGGGAGCGATTCCCGGCATCGGGCCGGTGTACGCGCGGAAGCTTGTCGCGGAGTTTGGCGACAGGGTATTCGACGTTATCGAGAGCGAGCCGGAGCGACTGAGAGAGGTGTCGGGGATCGGGCCCGTGCGGGCCGGCCGGATCAGCGCCGCTTGGGACGAGCAGAAGGTCGTGCGGGAAATCATGGTGTTCCTGCACGGCCACGGCGTGGGCACTGCGCGGGCCGCGCGGATCTACAAGGTCTATGGAGCCGATGCGTTGGAGGTGATGTCGGAGAACCCCTACCGGCTGGCTCGCGACATCCGCGGCATCGGTTTCGCCGTCGCCGATGCCATCGCCGCCAAGCTGGGCATCGCGCGCGAGTCCCCCAAGCGGATTCGAGCGGGAATCAGCCACGCCCTGAGCGAAGCCACGAGCGAGGGTCATTGCGGCCTGCCCCGGGAGGAGTTGCTGGAGCTGGCGCGCCAGATCCTTGACGTGCCCCTCGAACTGATCGAGCCCGCCTTGCAGGCGGAGGTCGACCAGGGCAGCGTCGTCGTGGACACCATCGGGGCTAGGACTTGCGTCTTCCTCAAGCGCTTGTACCGGGCCGAGCAGGGCATCGCCGAGGGGCTGGGCGCGCTGCTGAGAGGGGCGCTGCCTTGGCCGGCGATCGAGACGCAACGGGCCGTTCCCTGGGTCGAGCGCCGGCTGCGTCTCTCCCTGGCCGCGAGCCAGGCCGAGGCGGTGCGGGCCGCGCTCGGCTCCAAGGTCATGGTGATCACCGGCGGGCCGGGCGTGGGGAAAACTACGATCGTCGACGCGATCCTGAAGATTCTCCTCGCCAAGGGCATGGAGATCAGTCTCTGCGCGCCAACCGGCCGGGCCGCCAAACGCTTGAGCGAGACGGCGGACATGGAGGCCAAGACCATCCATCGCCTGCTGGAGTTCGACCCGGTCCGCGGGGGCTTCCGGCGGAACTCGGACAACCCGCTGGAGTGCGACCTGCTGGTCATCGACGAGACCTCCATGGTGGACGTGCCTCTGATGCACTCGCTCGTGAAAGCCCTGCCCGAGGAATCCGCGCTGCTGGCCGTGGGCGATGTCGACCAGCTGCCCTCCGTCGGGCCGGGCCAGGTGCTTGCCGACATGATCGAGAGCGGCGTCGTGCCCGTGGCGCGGCTCGTTGAAGTCTTCCGGCAGGCCGCCGAGAGCCGCATCGTGCTGAACGCGCACCGCGTCAACCGGGGCGAGATGCCCGAAATGGCGAAGCCGGACGGCGAGAGCGACTTCTACTTCGTGCGTGCGGAAGAGCCCGAGACGGCAGTCCAGCGCATGATCGAGCTCGTTCGGACGCGCATCCCCAAGCGCTTCGGACTCGATCCCATCCGCGAAATCCAGGTGCTGTGCCCGATGAATCGCGGCGGCGTCGGCGCGAAGGCGCTGAATCTGGAACTCCAGAGGGTGCTGAACCCGAGCGGGCCCGACAGGGTCGAGCGGCACGGCTGGACCTTCGCCAAGGGCGACAAGGTCATGCAGGTGGAGAACGATTACGACAAGGAGGTCTATAACGGCGACATCGGCTACATCGACGCCCTCAACCACGAGGAGGAGCAGATCGAGGTCTCCTTCGACGGTCGGGCGGTCCAGTATTCGCTCAGGGATCTCGACTCTCTGGTTCCCGCCTATGCCACGACGATTCACAAGAGCCAGGGATCGGAGTACCCGGCGGTCGTGCTGCCGATAATGAACAAGCACTTCGTCATGCTGCAGCGGAACCTGATCTACACGGGCATCACGCGCGGCAAGCGGCTCGTGGTGGTCGTCGGCCAGCCGAGCGCCGTCCGGCGGGCCGTGCAGAACGCCTCCACCGCCCGGCGCTGGTCCAAGCTGAGCGAGCGCATCCGGTCCGTCGCGGGGGATTCGTCGCCCCAGCTCCCGCTCGGCGCGGCCTCCGCTTGACCGGCGCGCGCTAGCGGCCCGCCTGGCGCAGCTGTCCGTGCTCGAAGCGGAAGATCCGGTCGCAAAGCGCGGCGAATGCCGGGTTGTGCGTCGCGAGCAGGATCGCCAAGCCGTCGGCGCGCACCAGGTCGAGCAGCACGCGCATGACCCCCGCGCCGGTGCGCTCGTCGAGATTGCCGGTCGGCTCGTCGGCCAGCAGCAGCAGCGGCTCGGACACCAGGGCGCGGGCGATGGCGACGCGCTGCTGCTCCCCGCCGGACATCTCGCCCGGCTGGTGGTCGACGCGCTTGGCAAGGCCAACGCGCCCGAGCAGGCGCTCGGCCGCTTCCAAGCTCGCCGCCTCCGGCGCGCCGTGAATCCGCAGGGGCAGCGCCACGTTCTCGAGGGCCGTGAATTCGGGCAGCAGGTGGCAGCCCTGCCAGACGTAGCCTATGTCGCGGTTCCGGTAGGCTGCGAGGCGGGTCTCGCTCAGGGAGCCGAGCCCCGTGCCTCGAAAATAGATGCTGCCGGTCGAGGGCTTCTCGAGCCCCCCCAGCATGTGCAGAAGGGTGGACTTGCCCGCTCCGGACTCGCCCACGAGGGCGACGCTCTCGCCTTGGTTGATTTGGAACGTGAGCCCGGAGAAGATGGTCAGCGCCTGCCTGCCCGAGCGGAACGTCTTCCCGAGCCCTTCGGCTCGGATGACGGGATCAGGCATCCCCGGTCAGACCCTGCACCCATCGTAGCCGCAGCACCTCGCCCGTCACCGCCCGCGGCCCGCCCGAAGCGTCGATCCGGACGTCCGCTTGCGCGTAGGACTCCCTGCGAGCCGCGTGGAGACGCAGGAATTCGGCCCGGTCGCGGGCGAGCGGGCGGTGCGGCGAGCGCCGCACGCGAACCCACAGCGTCTCCCCGGGGGCGTCCAGCCAGACCGTCAGGCCGGTTTCCCTGAGCAGGTCGCGGTTTCTGGAATAGGCGTACGTGCCGCCTCCCAGCGCGATGATCGCTCGCTCGCCTGCAAGGCATCGCGCGGTCTGCCGTCGCAGGGCCTCGTGCTCGCGATCCCGGAAGCCGGTCTCGCCTTCCCCTTGGAAGAGGTCCGGGATCGACCGGTCGGCGGCCCGCTCGATCTCCTCGTCCAGGTCGACGAACGCCCAGCCCAGCGCCTGTGCCACGGCCGCGCCCACGGTGGACTTCCCGCAGCCCATGAAGCCCGCCAGAAAGATCGCCCCCGGTCGGCGGGGGCGTTCCCGCGGACCGCCGGACGGCGCGTTCCGCGTCACCCGTCGCCCCGGCTGGCAAGGTGCCGTGCCGCGAGCGCGTGCGCTGTCGCGGGGAGCAGGCGCTCGGCCGCCACGAGCAGCCAGCCGGCTCTAGGCACGACGACGGTGCGCTTGCGCCGGATAACCCCCATGAGAATCGCCTCGGCGCATTGCTCCGCGCTGATGCCGAATCGCTCCCGCCCCGGGAGAGCGGCAGGCGCGGCGCCTCGCAGCATATTCTTCGTGAAGGGGGTCGAGACGTAGCCGGGGCATGCGCTCAGCACATGGATGCCCCGTCCGCGCATTTCGGTGCGCAGAACGTTGGCGTAGGCGTTCAAGGCATGCTTCGAAGCGGAGTAGACGGCCATGCCCGGCAGCGAGATCTTGCCGGCGATGGAACTCACCAGGACCACCGAGCCCCCGGCAGGGACGAGCGGCAGCAGCCTGCGGTTGATCTCGACCGGGGCGAGGAAATTCAGCGCGAGCAGCGCACGGGCCGGTTCCGGCTCGCTGTCGAACGACGGGGCGTACATTCCCACTCCGGCGCTGTGGACCAGCACGTCGATGGCGCGTCCCGTCCCGAGCACCTGATCGCAAAGTCCCGGGGGTCCTTCCGGCGTTCCGAGATCCGCCGTCATCACGGTCGCCCCGCCCGCTTCCCTCGCGGCCTCCTCGAGCGCTTCGCGGCGGCGACCAGCGAGGATGAGCTTGGCGCCGTCCCGGGCGCAACGCAGCGCGCAAGCGCGGCCGATGCCCGACGAGGCTCCGGTGATCAGGACGGTCTTGCCTTGGAGTTGCAAGTCGTTGCCGTCGACCCGGCCCTTGATGTAGTGTAGAGCGCGACGGTCGACCCGATTGAAGGGCGCCGGATCCGGATCCGCTCTTCGCGTCGCCCTGTCTCGCTTGCCGGGCGACTCCGCGGGAGCGGCCCGCCGAGCCCCGGCGGAACGCGAGAGGGTGGATTTGGCCGTCCGGCCGATCGCAACGAGCTCTTCCGCGCCGAAGGGCCTGCGTCCCCCGGGCATCCGAATATTCCCCGTCCGGCGCTCCGGCGAGAATGCATACTGAACGATGGCCGAGAAAGCCCTCCTGCCCCTGTTCCCGCTCGATCTAGTGCTCGTGCCGGGGGAAGTGCTGCCTCTCCACATCTTCGAGCCTCGCTATCGGGTGATGGTTTCCAACGCGCTCGCGGACCGGACCGAGTTCGGCGTCGTCCGACAGAGCGGAGACTCGCTGGAGCAGGTCGGCTGTGCCGCGACGGTCCGGGAAGTGACCCAGCGGTTCGACGACGGACGGTTCAACATTCGAGCTGCCGGGTCGCGCCGATTCCTGATCCGAATGCTCGACTCGTCCGAAGAGTGCATCCAGGGCGCGGTGGAGTACTTCGCTGACGACTCGCCGGCGCAGGTCAGCTCGTCCGCGGTCGGGGCGCTGATCGACGTCGCGACTCGGGTGCGTCGGCTTACCGATTCCCCGCAGGAGGACTGGAATCCGAACCATCCTTGGCTGAGCTTTCGGATCGCTGCGGGCTTGCCGCTGGAACTGGACACCAAGCAGAGGCTGCTGTCGTCGCGCAGCGAGGTCCAGCGGGTCGAACTGCTGACCGGCTACCTGCAGGGAGTGGTCGCCAAGAGGGCCAGGCGCGAGGAACGCGAGAGGCTCGCTCGCGGGAACGGCCGGCTCCGCCACTGAACCGGCGGGGAGAGTCCTGGCAACGACGCCGAAGGAGGGGCCCGTTGATCCGCATCGCGAACGGCCAGGGTTTCTGGGGCGACTGGCTCGAGGCGCCCCGGCGCCTGGTGGAGGGGGGGCCCGTCGACTACTTGGTGCTCGACTATCTCTCCGAGGTGACGATGTCGATCTTGGAGAAGCAGCGACGACGGGATCCCACCAGAGGGTACGCGACGGACGCCGCGGACTTGGTGGCCGCCCTGCTGCCGCGCCTGATAGCTGACGACGTCAGGGTCGTGACCAACGCCGGCGGCGTGAATCCGGAGGCCTGCGCCCGGGCGATTCTCGATCGCGCCGCGGCCGCGGGCATTGGCGGAGTCGAGGTGGCGGTGGTCCTCGGAGACGACATCGGGCCGACCATCGACGCGATGGCGGCGCGCGGCGTGCGCTTCGACGACATCGACACGGGCCGGGCGTTGGGCGAGATCCGGGATCACCTCCTCAGCGCGCATGTGTACATCGGCGGGTTCCCCCTGGCCGAGGCCCTCGCGACCGGAGCGCGGGTCGTGATCGCGGGCCGCTCGACCGACACGGCCCTGGCCCTCGCTCCCATGATTCACGAATTCGGCTGGGGAGAGCGTGACTGGGACCGGCTCGCGGCGGGCACGGTGGCGGGCCACATTCTCGAATGCGGCGCCCAGTGCACGGGAGGGAATCTCTGTCTGGGCTGGCAGTCGGTTCCGGACATGGCGGACATCGGATTCCCGGTGGTCGAGGCCCGCGAGAGCGGAGACTTCGTCGTGACGAAGCATCCGGGCACCGGCGGCCGCGTGACGGTGCCCTCGATCAAGGAGCAGCTGCTGTACGAGCTAGGCGATCCGAAGGCGTACCTCACACCCGACTGCCGGGCCGACTTCACCAGCCTGCGCTTGCGCGACGCCGGGCCCGACCGGGTGGCGGTTGAAGGCGTGCGCGGAGGCCCGCGCCCGCCTACCCTCAAGACATCCCTGACGTACGCGGCCGGGTACCAAGCGGTGGGGTCTCTGGTCTACAGCTGGCCCCAGGCGGTCGAGAAGGCCCGCGCGGCCGCGGCGATGGTCCAAGCGAGGCTGGACGGCCTCGGCTTGCCCTTCCAGGAGGTTCACGCCGAGATCCTCGGCGCTGGCGCCTGCCACGGGCCCGCGGCGGCACCCAGCCCGGATCCGCCCGAAGTGGTCCTCCGCATGGGCGTCCGGGCCGCGGAGCGCGAGCCGGTCGAGCGCTTCAGCCGCGAGATGATCCCGCTCGTGCTGAACGGCCCGCCTACCGCGACGGGATTCGGGGACGGGCGGCCCAGAGTGCGCCAGACTGTCGCTCATCACGCTTCGCTGCTGCCGAGGGACGAGATCCGGACCGCCGTCGAGGTATTCGAACTGCTCTGACCGTTGCCCCTGCCGACGGCGCGTTGCCGGAACGCGGAGCGAGGTGCCCTAGCAACCGTTCGGATTCTCAAGCGGGACCTTGACGAAGGGGCGCATGCGGCTGATCGGGGCCGGTACTCTGGTGGCCTCCCGTCGATGGGCCGGCGCGCGTAGAATGGACTAGCAATCGGCATGGCAGGCGTCAATCGCAGGCAGGCGCTGGTAGCGGGCGCTCTTGGCGGGGCCGCGGGCTCGCTGGCATTCCGCGGCCTCTTCAAGCCCGGCCCCCGCGACGGCACGACCCTCAAGCTCGGCGCCCGCTCGCGAGCGGAGGGCGGCACGGCAGAGCCGGTCGAGACGGACCTGCTCTGGAAGGCGTCCGAGACCGCTGTCATCATCTGCGACATGTGGGACGACCACTACTGCAGGAATTCGGTGCGTCGGTTGGAGGCGATGATTCCCGAAATGAACCGGGTTGTCGCCGGAGCTAGGGAACTGGGCGTATGCATAATCCACGCGCCGAGCGGCACCATGGACTTCTACGCCGGGTTGCCCCAGCGCGAGCGCATGCAGGCCGCGCCGCATGCCGAGCCGCCGGTCCCGATCGGCAAGTGGTGCCACTTGGATCCCCTGTCCGAAGGCCCGCTGCCGATCCAGGACAAGGATCCGTGCGACGACGAGGTTGTCAGGGAGCGCAAGCGCTTCTACAGCCGCCAGCACCCCGGCCTCGACATCGCCGCAGAGGACGGCATCAGCGACGACGGCCAGGAGATTTTCAATTGCTTCGGGCGGAAGGGAATCTCGAGCGTGGCCCTGATGGGCGTCCACGCCAACATGTGCGTTTTGGGCCGCCCGTTCGGCATCCGCCAGCAGGTGCGGCTCGGCAAGAGCGTGGTGCTGGCTCGCGACCTGACTGACGCCATGTACGATCCCCGGGACGAGCCCTACGTGAATCACGCTCGCGGGACCGAGCTCGTGATCGAGCACATCGAGCGCTATTGGTGTCCCTCGATCTTGGGGCGCGACCTGACCGCCGCCGCCGCGCTCACGTAGCGCGCCTCCGGCGGAAGCTTCTCGTGCCGGCGGCGCGCGTGCGGGACCCCGACGAGCTCTGCCGTCGGCTCGGCGTCCGCCGGGCGCTCAACGCGATGGGCATGCCCACGATCCTCGGCGCCGGCACGGCCACGGAAGAAGTGCGGGCCGCCGTCGACTGCGCCCTGCGGATCAGCGTCGAGATCGACGAGCTGCAAGCGTCCGCCAGTCGGTTCATCAGCCGGTACACCGGGGCGGAGGCTGGTTGCGTCACGTCGTCGTGCTCGGCCGCCCTGGCGGTGGCTGCCGCCGCTGCCATGACCGGGGCCGACCTAGCGCGGATTTCCCGGCTTCCCGACGCGGCCGGCCTGCCTGATCGCGTCGTCCTGCCCCTCGCTCACGATGTCAATTTCGGCGCTCCGGTCTCGCAGATGATCCGGCTCAGCGGCGCGCGGGTCGAGCGCATCGGCACGGCCAACCATTGCGACCGGCATCACCTCCGCGGTGCCTTGGGTGACGGTGTCGCGGCTGTTGTCTACGTCGATTCGGGGGACGTCAATCCCGCCGGAGCCTTCCTCTCGCTGGAGGATTGCGTGGAACTGGCGGCTGCGAGAGGCGTGCCGATCATCGTGGACACAGCCGCCGGGCCCGATGTCCGACCGTTTCTCGAAGCCGGGGCCGACATCGTGGTCACCAGCGCGCACAAGCAGATGGGGGCACCGACGGCGGGCATGATCTGCGGCAAGGTCGATCCGGTCCGCGCCTGCTACCTGCAGAACTACGGCATCGGCCGCGCGATGAAGGTCGGCAAGGAGGGCATCGTGGGCTGCATCGTCGCCCTCAGGGCGTGGTACGAGCGAGACGCCGGGGCGCAGGGGCGCCTCTGGAACGCGGTCGCGCGCATCCTCGCCCGGCGGCTGCCGCTGCGGCGCGGGCCGAATCCGTACTCGGTGGTCTGCTCGCTCCCCGCCGACTGCGAAGCGACCGCGCAAGCCGTCGCCAACCTCCTTCGCGAAGGCGACCCGCCGGTCTGGGTGCAGCGAGCCGACAACGGGAGGCGCCAACTGTGGCTCGATCTCCGGGTACTGACCGAGGACGACGCCGAGACCGTTGCCGAGCGGGTTGCGCGCGCCTTGGCACGTCCGGGCAAGCCGAGCGAGGACGTCGATTACCACGACCTGTACTGGTCCGAGCGACGCCTGCTTGGATGGCCGGACTGGAAATGAGCGGACCGCTCGCCCGTCCCGCCACCGCGACGGCCCGAGCCGTCGGGCCCGAGCGTATCGAGGCCGAGCGCATGGGCTAGCCTCCGCGGATTCTCCGCTTTCGGGCGTCGAACTCGGCCCCCGCCCCACGCACGAACGCTTCGTCCGCCAGGATCGCCGCCACGGAGTGGCTGTAGCCGGCCTCGATCGGGGCGTGCGGTTCCTGCCTGGAGCGCACGCACTCCAGGAAGTTCAACATGTGCGGCACGCTCTCGGCCTCGCCGATGACCGTGCCGTCGCCGATCCGGTCGGGGTCTTCCACCGTGTCCCCGCTGACGACGAACGGCTCGCCCCAGCGGGTCGCGTCCATCATGCCGCGCGACCCGAAGAACCGGAGGTAGTTGTGACCGCGGACTCCGAACGTCGAGCAGTATCGGACCAGAAAGCCCTCGTCCGGATATTCCAGCGTGGTCTCCACCGAGTCCGGCACGTCGAAGCCGTCGCGATTCCAGCGGAACGAGCCGGCCATTGTGACGGCCCTGGCAGGCGGTCCGGCTCCGGTGACGAAATGCACGAGATCGAAGAAATGCACGCCCAGATTGCTGTGCGGGCCCTGCGAGAAGTCGCGGTATCCGAACCAGCCGGCGTACTGCTGCGAGTCCCACGGGCGCTGCCTTCGGTGCATCAGGAATCGCTTCCAGTCCGTCTCGCTCGGCTCCAGGCGCCGCTCGGCGTAGCGGTACCAGTAGGGCTTGTAGGAATTGCGCGACTGCTCGATCTTGAAGATCTTTCCGAGGCCTCCGGACTGCACGAAGGCGCGGGCGGCGACCGCCGAAGGGAAGCTGCGCACCTGCGTCCCGACCTGCGCGATCCGTCGGGATGCCTTCACCGCGTCGCAAGCTTGTCGCAGCTCCTTCAGATCCATGGCCAGCGGCTTCTCCACGTAGGCGTCCTTGCCGGCCCCGACGGCGTCGATCAGCTGCCTGCAGTGCTGGTGGTCCGGCGTCCCGATCACCACGACGTCGATGTCGTCGCGAGCGAGCATCTCCTCGTAGTCGTGAACCCGCTCGGGGCTGGCACCGGTCGCGTCGAGCACCTTGGCCGCGGCCGCCTCGCGCTGCCGCTCCCAGATGTCGCAAACGGCGCGCACCTCGGCATTGGCCTGCCCGCCGAACTCGAGGACCTGTCCGAGAAGGTTCCGCCGCCCGCACCCGAGGATGCCGACGCCGATCCGGTCGTTGGAGCCCATCACGCGACCGGCCGCGAGCGCCGAAAGGCCCGAGCCGGCGACGAAATTCCTGCGCGTCACGCGACAAGGGTAGCGAATCGCGGGTTGCAGGACGCCGCCCTTCGTCCGCACCTAGGACTGCGAGCGAGCGTCGGTCAGCGCTCGTCGCGCCCCGCGGCTCCCCCCGACGCGACGCGCGGGCGCGACTCACCCCAGGGCTGCGCGGGCCACCCTCAGCACGTTGCCGCCGAGGACCTTGCGGATGACCGCGTCCGAGTGGCCCCTCTGCACCATGCCCACCGTGAACAAAGGCCAGTTGGTCCAGGCGAGGCTGCGGGTCATGGCAGGAGTCGTCACGAAATCGTCCTCGGGCCATAGAGCGGCGAAGCGGGTCCGGCCGGGTCCTCGATCCGGCACCTTGCGCGACTCCGCCTCGGTGTAGCGGGAGCGGTAGGCGACGTCCGTGCCGATCGCCACATGGTCGGCCCCGAACGTCCCGACGGCGTAGTCGACGTGATCCAGCAGGGCGCCGATGTCTCCCGCGCCCCGCAGGAATCGAGGGATGCAGCACATGCCGACGTATCCGCCGGTGTCCGCGATCGCGCGGATCACTTCGTCGGGCTTGGACCGTATGTGGGTGTAGATTCCCCCGCAGGTGGTGTGGCTCGCGACCATGGGCCTTGTCGACGCGCGCGCCGAGTCCAAGCTGGTCTGCCAGCCCGAGTGGGCGACGTCGACGACCACGCCCACCTCGTTCATCCTGGCGATCGCGGCTCTCCCGAAGTCGCTGAGGCCGCCGTTCGCGGCTTCCGCGCAGCCGTCGCCCAGCCGGTTGCGCCGGTTGTAGGTGACGTGCATCATGCGGATTCCGAGCTGGAAGAAGATGCGGATGTAGCGCAGTTCGTCCTCGACCGAGTTCCATTGCTGCGTCAGCGGCACTCCGTTGCCGGTGAAATACAGGCAGCCCGAGCCCTCGGCCCGAGCCCGCTCTACGTCGTCCGGCGAGACGGCCCGGCGCAAGATTCCGCGCAGGTGGTCCGTAAGGTAGGTGAATCGGGCCAGCCGCTTGATCAGGCGGAGCGGGTCGCTGCTCTCCTCGCCGCAATTCTGGAATATGCAGGTAACGCCCGCGGCGTTCCAAGCGCGGATGAACTCCGCGCGTTCGGCTGCCACGGTGGCGGCGCGGGTCATGGTCATGTCCTCGCGCTGGTCCCGCAGCTCCGCTTCCGAGGCGCCCTCGGCCGCCAGCGCCCGCACCGCGTCCCCGTCCATGGCGGCTCGCGGCGCGAAGCCGTAGGCATCGAAGACGAGCGACTCCCTGTGGAGCTGCAGCCCGTACTGCAGGTCGCGCCGGCTGGGCCGCAGCGCGTCCAGCGCGGCCTGCCTGTCCCTCTCGATGCGATCGCCGTCCTGCGACCGGAGCTGGGCGGCGGTAGCGAGCGAGCTGCCCGTGCCGAGGAACTGGCGACGGTTCATGGTAGACATCTTCGTGGATCGAAGCGCCGGGCGCAAACCTGGACGCACCCGCTCGGCTCTGGCTGCCCACGCTGGCAATAGTTCGCCCGCCGTCGCTTCAGAGTGCTCCACCAGAGTGGCCGCGGGACGCGTGCGCCATGCAAATGCCTTCCCGAGTCACGCACGGGCGTCGGCGACTGCGGTCTGGTGACGCAGATTGGCCCCAAAGTCGGGAACGTCGTCGCTACGTCCTTGAATGGAGCGGAGGGATTCTCCCTGCAGGCGCCGGTGAGTCCGTGGCCGGGTTCGCTCGACCGAGACCTAGGAGTCGCGGCTTGGCCGCTCGGGACCTGTTGCGAGTGGACGTTGAAAATATATTACTCTGTACTCGTATGCATCCGGGTAGCCCGGCAGCAGGTACAGTCCAGCGCGGACAATCCGCGCTACTCAGAGCAGTCAGTCTGTTCTCCGGAGCTGGCGGCATGGACATAGGTGTTGCCGACGCCGGCTTCGAGACTGTGTGCGCAATAGAGAGCGATCCTCATTGCGCTGCCACGTTGCGCCGTAACGGAAGTCATGAGATCGTGTGGCAGGCAGATGTGCGACACATTGATCCTGACCGCGTGCTGGACGTTCTGGGGATTGGGAAAGACGAGCTGGCGCTGCTCCACGGTGGACCGCCGTGCCAGCCGTTTAGCCAAATTGGAAAGAAAAGGGAATTATATATCTGAGTGCCTAAGCAACCGATTTGGCAAATTATCAATCCATAAATCAATTTTGATATTTCTTCCGGATATCTGTTGACAGTCTGTGGAGTTTCTTGATAGAATAGTTCCAATATAGGAGGTAGTAGTTGAAGAAGTCGAAGCAGAAAGGTCCCGGGAAGTGGTTTCGTAAAGGCATCACATTGATCGAAGTGATCGCCATGTTCCCCGATGACGAATCCGCGGAAAAGTGGTTCGCCTCCATGCGCTGGCCGGACGATCCGGCATGCCCCCGCTGCCGCGGCTCCAGCGTGCAGTCCGGCGCGGCCCACCCTTCGATGCCGTACCGTTGCCGCGGCTGCGGCAAGCGCTTTTCCGTGCGCACCGGCAGCGTGATGGCCGACACCAAGCTCGGCTACCGCGTCCGGGCCATCGCCCTGTTCCTGCTGACCACCGGCCTCAAGGGCGTCTCCGGCATGAAGCTGCACCGCGACCCAGGCATCAGCCGGAAGTCGGCCTGTGCACCTGGCGCACCGCATTCGCGCGTGCCGGGCGCGGGCCGGTCGGCAAGACCCCCGTGGCGGGCGCGCGGGACCGCGCCACGAACGAAGTGGCCGCCCGGCCGCTGCCGGGCACGACCGAGGGCGACCTGCAGGGCTTCGTGCGCGGCCGGGTCGCGCCGGGCGCGCAGGTCCGCTTCGACGAGGCGGCGGCCTGCGCCGGCATGGCGGAGTTCGCGCACGAGGGCGTCAAGCACTCCGGCGACGAGTACGTGCGCGGGACAGCGCGTACGAACGGCATCGAGTCGTTCCGGTCCCTGTTCAAGCGCGGCCTCTACGGAACCTATCACCGGATCAGCGTCCAACATTCGGGCCGCTACCTCACGGAGTTCGCGGGACGGCGCAACGCCCGCAACTGCGACACGGCGGAACGGATGCGGCGCATGGCGCGGGGCCCGGTCGGCCGGACGCTGACCTACCGGCAACTGGTCGGCAAGGCCGCGGTCGCGGCCCGAGCACGGCCTAGCCGGTCCGCTGCGGCCTCTCTTCACACTCGGTGCGAAGGGCGCTCCGGATCCGGAATCCCGCCCCGCGACCGGTGTCCAGCCCGGATTATTCATAGATGCAGCCGTCCTGGAAGGGGAGCCTCTCCACGGCAATCCGGGTTCGACCGGGGCGTCCGAGGCGGCCTCTCCAGTCCGTGCGTCGCGAGATCCGCTTGCAGGCGCCATTCAGATACGAACCGACCTTTCGGTGCCCACCTCGGCCGCACACGAAAGATCCGAGCTAGACGGCGACTTCCCCAATCAGAGCAGTTCTAGCCGGATATGGCGTCGTCGGCACTCAGATATATAATTCCCAAAGAAAAAGGGCTTGAGTGATCCCCGAGGCACCCTTATTTTCGACCTAATTCGCTTTGCTGAGGTAATTCGTCCGGCTGCGATTATGATTGAGCAAGTCCCCACGTTCTTGCGTACGGTCACAGGAGACGGCCGCTCACTAGTTGAGTTGCTGCGCATGGAATTCAAGAGACCAGAATATGACATGCATTGTGATGTGATTGACGCGAGCAGGCATGGCGTGGAACAGCGTCGAAGACGAGCTGTAATTGTCTGTGTTTTACGCGGACATACGTTTGAATTTCCATTCGCGATTTCGAGCTCAAATCCGACAGTAGGCAGCGTATTATAGGGTCTTCCATTACCAAAAATAAATGGAAATTTATCACCGCTAATTCCGAACCATATTGATGCTACAATATTACGAAAAAGGACGCGAATTTCCTATGTGTCATAGGGGCTTTTGTTGTCGAAATCACCCGGAGTTTCTCCCGATATTTTGCGAACTATGACTCGTAAGTACACGACGAAATTTCGACGACTCCAGAGGGCTCATCTAGCCCCGACATTGCGTTGTGGAGAAGCCCTGTATCATCCGATCGAAGATCGGTATATAACGACTAGGGAAGCCGCAAGGCTTCAAGGATTCCCCGACAAGCATATTCTTGAAGGGCCAATCCGTCGTCGCACCGGAGTAGTGCGTGATCTCGACCAGCACCGGCAGTTTGCCAATGCAGTGCCTCCGCCAATGATCCGTTCCGTTGTCCAAGCCTTGAGGAGAAGCTTGTGGAAATCGTAGAGGAGCTGTACGATCAACGCCTCAGAGGACAGAGGCAATCACATGCGTCCCAGCGGCTACGACAGCCGCAGATTGACTTGGATGCATGTAGGTTAGCCCGTTGCCCGTTCATGAATGCCACTTGTGACGGCGGTAGAAATCGTGACATGGCTCGAGTGTCAGCGTCTGAAGAAAGGCTGAGACCATTTTTCAACGATACCGTTGAGCGCACTACAGGAGGATACTTCCCTTGTGGTATCTGCTGAATAAGGCTGCCAAGGGAAGACGATAATTCGGCAATCTGTCCGCGCAGTCTACTCTCCTTCACGGCTAGTGGAGTGTCTCAGTCCCAATGTGAATTGGCAAATAGAGTCCGTTCTGTTGGCGGATTCAAGCCTGACGAGAGGATTTCAATTTGGTCGGAGATAACTCTGCGGGATTCAAGCGAGGGTAGCGGACAATTCAATTACCGACTTGACTACGTGCTGCGCAGTACTCGCGAGAACGCTCCGCCTGTCATTGTTGAAGTCATGACTTGTTCCACCTCCGGTGGAAATCGTTCTCTAGGGACGGACATACGAGGTGCGTTTCGTAGTGTCGTCGTGTCTGCACACACAGTTGATTGGCGGTGACACCCGTGTCAATGCGCCCGGTGTCAATATTAAGCAAGTGTGGGCAAGGATGGCATCGTAATTGATTCCGAAGTCGGAAGCAGCAAATAGTTGGGGTGGACGCACAATCTGGGTAGTCCAAGATAAGCTCGTAGACTATACGAAGCGGAACACTGCACTTCCGCTCAATGAACTACCTGATTACCCACAAGACTCAGCCAAGGTTAGGAGGCGGTAAGGCATGGGCGGGGTGCGCACGGAGGCGTGGAGCAGGCGGGGGACCAGCACCTGCAGATCGTAGCGGCGGTTGAAGCGGTAGCGGAACTCGGCGAGGTACCGCGGCAGGTGCTTGCCGTCGAGCGCATGGCAGGTTCCCGCCAGGGACTGCTTGACGTTCCCCAGCATCGTGCTGACCCGGAAGAAGCGGGAATCCCCGCAGCTCCGCTGCCCGCCTGCGGTGACGGTCGGCACGTGCTCGCAGCCGGCGTCGGCCACGCCCCGGAAGCAGGCCGGGCCGTCGGAATGCACCTCCGTGCCGGGCTGCAAGTGCCGTCCGGCCCATGCTGCCAGCGTCTTCTTGCGGAAGCCCGCCACGCTGCTCAGGCGCATCCTTGCCGGCTTGCCGTCGGCGGTGACCTGGGTGACCTGCACGGCGGCGACGAACGGCGTCTGGCCCGCCGCGCCGCGACCGCGCTTGCCGCCGGTCCGCTCCCCGCCCCAGCAGGCCCCAGTAGGCGTCGTCCACCTGCACGATGCCGCCCGGCGGCACGCGCTCGTCGCGCTCCTTCATCACTTGCAAGAGCTTGTGCTTCATCTTCCAAGCCGTGTTCCGGCTCACGCCCAGCTGCCGCGCCAGTTCCAGCGACGAAACGCCGTGCTGGCCCTGCGTCAGCAGGTGGATCGCCAGGAACCGGACGGTCAGCGGCAGCTTGGTGGCGGCGAAGATCGTGCCGGCGACGAGGGAGGTCCGGCGGTGGCAGGCATGGCACTGCCAGAGCTTGCGGGAGCGGATGCGGCAGTGCCGTCGGGAGCCGCACTCCGGGCAGCGGAAGCCGTCCGGCCGGCGGGCCTTGAAGACGGCCTGCTCGCATGGCCCCTCGCTGCCGTAGCGCTGCAGGAACTTGCCCGGGCTGAGTCCCTTCTGGCATTGCACGCGATTGCGTTTCATCTGCTATCCCCTTTCCTGTCAGAGATTTCCGACCTCCTCCAATATAGCATATCCTCGGCTGACGTTCGTTGGTAATCAGGATGAACTATACTTTCCGAATTGGCGTCCTTATGAGGTAAGTATGATTGTATCTGATTTACACGGTCCAATGGCACTTTATTCAGGACCGATAAGGCCGCGGGGAGGATCTGGTCCTTGCTGGATGGATCTGCTCGGGGCGCCTCACATTCCAACGCTCGAGAGCATTAATAACAAGCTGAAACAAAAAGAGCCTTTAGTCACCGTCCAAGTTCCATTTCGGTCCCCTGCGTAGCGAAACAATCGACATTGAACGGACTCGAAGCTCGCGAATTCGTGTCTATTCGTGACCTACGTGCAGCACTATTGTGACGAAGGTAATTATAGCGCTTGCTCTCGGACGGGTGACCGGAAAGATGCCGTCTTGCCGAGGCTTTGGGCTGGGCCTGGGAGTGCGGCCCAGCGCTTGGAAGTAGCGCGGACGCCTCTGCTGGAAGCCGCCCGTCGGTGCCGGAACTTTCGCCTCGCAAGAGAACTAGCCGCGTGCTCGAAGCTAGCCGCCCGGCCTCGCAGTTACCGTGCCGGAAGCATGTTCCGGATCGCCGCGATCCTCCATCCGTCCGGAGTGCTCAGGCAGATGAAGGTGCTCCACATCTTGCGGTCGGGGTTGCGGTCCGCCCCCTTGATTTCGTAGCGCGCATCCGCGATGGCCAAGGTGTCCTCGGGGAACCGAACGGTCTCGACCGTCAGCGTCCGGCTGCCGGGATTGCGACGCGAGCTGCCCAGCATTCCCTCGACCAGGACCGCCCGGCCCCTGCGCCAGACTCCGGAAGAGACGAGCTGGTCGGCGTCCTCGGTGAACAGCTTCCGGATCGCGGCGGCATCCCTCGATTCTCGGGCCGCCGCGTATGCGGCGACCAGCTGCCTGACCGAGTCGGCCTCGTCTTGGCCGGCGTGAAGGGAAACCGGGCCCAGATTCGTGACGCAGGCCAGCACGAGCGCCGGCATCGCGACCCGCTGCGTCCGCATCATGCGCCTCCTGCCTCAGTAGACGCCGACCGTGACCCCGGCGCTCTTGGGGTCCTGGAACGGCCGCACGTTGCGAACGCCGTCCCAGGGGTACAGCTCGATTGGAGGCTCGCGCTCGCAGCTGTCCCGCTCCGGGAACCGCGGCACGAAGAACTCCTTGGTCAGCGTGGTCAGGACCGCCCGCCCGGTCTCTCCGTAGCCCACGACCTGATCCAAGCTGTCGGGATCGCAGACCTCGAGCACCGCCCTCGGTTGCGGCGGGTAGTAGATGATGGCGTGGTTGTCCGCCGGATCGAACGGCTTGTGGCAAGCCAGCCCCATCAACGTGTTGCCGTAGGTGGCTGCGAAATAGGCGCCTTCCAGCAGCTCCTCGCGTGCGAACCGATGGAATTCGGGCGTCATCTCCGTGCCCCCGCAGAAGACCCCGGTGATCCCGTGCCTGCGGAGGGAGGTGCGCTCGCACAGCCCCTCCAGCAGTTTCGGCGTCGCGAAGAGGCAGCGGACGCCCGGATGCGCCTTGAGGATCGTCAGCGCCTGGTCGATGCAGTGCTGCTTGTAGCGCTCGGCTTCCTCGAAATGGCCCCGCTTGAGCAGCTTCACCACCCACCGCGGATCGAGGTCCACCGAGAAGCAGATCCCGCCGCGAACCTGGGCTAGGTACTCGACCGCCAGACGCAGCCGCCGCGGGCCGCTCGGGCCGAGGTGCAGCCAGTCCGAGCCGGGCGGGAAGAACTCGTCCGGGAGCGTCTTGGAGAAATCCGCGTAGTCCGTGCGGAAGTCCTCCACGTTGATGCGCGACTTCGGGACCCCTGTCGTCCCGCCTGTCTCGAAGACGTACACGGGCTTGTGGGCCAGTCCCTTCGGCACCCAGCGCCGAACCGGCCCGCCCCGCAGCCACTCGTCCTCGAAGGCCGGCAGCAGCTTCAGGTCGCTGAAGCCGCCGATCCGGTCGCGCGGGTCCCACCCGAGGCGGGCCCGCGCGAAGTCGAGCCAGAACGGGCAGCCGGTCGCCGGGTCGAAGTGCCAGGCGATCGTTTCGCGAACCTGCGCGTCGAGCGCGGCCCTGGCGGAATCGATCCGCTCCTCGAAAGCGGCCATGGCGGTCGTCTCAGTCGGCCGTGATCGCGTACAGGTGCGATCTCGTCATGATGAACAGCTTGCCGTTCGCCGCCACGGGGGTGGAGTAGATCACGTTGCCGAAGTTGACCTCGGACAGCACCTCCATTTCGCGGCCGGTCTTCAGCACGGTCAGGTCGCCGTCCTCGTCGCCGAGCATGACCTTGCCGTCGACGACGTACGGCGATCCCCACACCGCCGCCAGCATGTCGTACTCCCAGAGCAGCTTGCCGGTCTCGAGGTCAAGGGCGTGGAAGAAGCCCGAGAAGTTCGGGGCGTAAACGATTCCGTCGTGGATCGCCACGGTCGAGACGGTTCGCCGGAAGGGGTGGTGCCAGACCACGTGGCTCTCCGTCACGTCCCCCGCGCCCGAGGCGTCGATGGCCCACAGGTGGCCCACGCCCTCGCCGTGCTCCGGATCCTGGCCGACGGCCACGTACACGGTCCCGTCCAGCAGGACCGGCGTGGCGATGATGTTGTTGCGGTCACCCCGGCCCTGCTTCCATTCCGAATCCTTGGGGTTCGCGTCGAACTTCCAGATCAGCTCTCCCGATTCCGGCACGAAGCTGTAGACCCAGCCGTCGCCCCCGGCGAAGATCACTTGGGTCTTGCCGCCCGCGTCGCCGTAAGCCGGCGAGGACCACTGGCCGTGGAGGATGCCGCGGCCCGGCGAGCGGTCCTCCCAGACGATTTCGCCGGTATTCCGGTTCAGGGCGAGAAAGCTGGGGCTGCGCGGCGACGGAATATTGATATGGCTCTCGTCCACGCCGTTGGAGGTGTTGACGAACAGCAGGTCGCCCGCCACGAGCGGCGAGGTCGCCGCCATGTTGTGCGGGAAGACGCCCAGATCGTTGTACATGTCGAGCACCCAGATGACGTCGCCGTCGGTCTCCGAGGTGTGCCGCTCGTTCGTGTAGGGCCCGTCGTTCTCGCCGTCCCGGAAACCGGCGGCGTCGAGCGCGAGCACCTCGGCCCGATTCGAGACGTAGTAGACCATGCCGTCCACTACCGCCGGCGACGAGCACACGCCCTGTTCGGGCCAGTCGTTCACGCGCCCCGCCTCCAGCTTCTCGTGCGTCATCTGCCACAGGAACGCGCCGGTCTCCTCGTCGAATGTCATGAGGACGCCGCGGTCGTTGCCCTGTTCCGGATCGCGCAGGAGCTCGTTGTTCGTTCCCAGGAAGACCCTGCCGTCGGCGACCACCGGGTTGCCGTAGGACTGCGAGCCGATCTCCGCGACCCACTTCACCCGGTCCTTCGTCTTCAGGTCCCAGGTGCGCGGAATGCCCTCCTCGGCCGACACCATGTTGCGGGACGGGTTCCCGCCCCACATCGGCCAGTCGGCGGCGGGCGCTGTGCGGCTCCCCGCTCCGGCCAGGGCCAGGGCGAGGCAGAGGCTCGGAATGGGGCGAGCGATCATGTGGTTCTCCGTAGTCGGACAGGCGGTCAGTCGCCAAGGGGCGCGACCGCCACGTTGTCGTAGTAGATGTCTGCGGACGAGTAACCGTAGATGCCCGGGCTGCCGTGCGCGTGCCCGATCGGGTCGACTGCCTCGATGGTCCATTCGCCCGGCTCCTCTTGGTCCCGCGGCCACACCTTGCCGCGGACTGACGTGCTGCCGTCGGCGTGCGGCTCGACTCGGAACTTCATGCGGTACCAGGTCTCCGGATCCCATTCGAACGGGATCTCCTCGGAGAACCGGTCCAGCTCGGACATCCAGGTGCGGAACATGAGGCTCTGGGCGTTGCCCATCAGCGCCAGCGTGTAGCGGTGCGAGACCAGCCCCATGTCCGCCATGCGCCTGCGCTGCTCCATGGACATCATCTCGGCCTCGACTTCGTAGCCGCGCTGCGAGGGAGTGCCGATGTACACAGTCGTGCGCCAGCTGCGCGGATTGCCCGACGGCTTCTGCAGCATCCTCTCCCCGTCGACTTCCACGACCTTGTAGCGGCCGCGAGCCGCGGACCAGCCGTCGGGGACGGTATCGGGAGCGTAGCGGTCGAAGCCTTCGCGAAACGCGCCGGACGGGCGCACGGCCACCCGCGCCTTCCCGCTGAGCCCGTGCGCTGTCGCCACGACATGCCCTCCCTGCGGGAAGACCCCGCTTGCGGTGAACGCTCCCTCCGGGCCTAGCTCGCCCTCCAATGCACCCTCCGTGGACCATTCGGCTGGGCCCGTGCCGATCAGACGGCCCCGGGCATCGTACATGCGAGCGACGAAGCGCGCCTCGCCGCCCGGGACTAGGTTGATCTCGCCCGGAACGACCTGCAGGTGCGTGGGCTGGGCTCCCGCAGGGGCTCTTGCAGGCTCGGTCGCGACGGGCGCGGCCGCTGCGGCGGAGCCCTTCGGCATGCCGATGCAGTAGAGCGTGTTGTTCGTGATGAAATAGACCCGGCCGTTGGCGACCGCCGGCGACCCGTTGATCTGCGTCGCGCTGCCGTCTTCGTTCTCGAACTCGTCCAGGTCGGTCCGCTCCGGAGCCTCGCGCCCCGCTAGGCGGAAAATGTGCAGCTTTCCGTCTACGTCCGACACGTACAGCTTGCCGTCCGCGATGATCGGGGAGGAGCGCTGTGCGATGCCGATGTTCTCCTTCCAGAGCTCCGCTCCGGTGGACCCGTCAAACGCGACGAGATTGGCAGAGTTGTCCACGGCATACAGAATTCCGTCCTGTATCGCCGGGGAAGCGTAACCGGCCGCGAAGCCGTCCACCGTCCATAGCGGCTGCGGCATTCCGTCGGCGACCCGACCCGCGTCCAAGGCCACGAGCCGTCCCATCGACGTGCTCTCGTCCACGTTCTCCTCGCTGTGGGACGCGTAGACCGTCGTCCCGTCGACGACAACCGAGGAATTAATGCCTCGCTTCGAGAGCGGAAACTCCCAGACCTTGAGGCCCGTGGCGACCTGCATGCCGTAGATGCCGCCGTCCCCGTTGCCGGTGATCAGCAGCCTCTGGCCGTCGATTTCCCGGACAACCGGCACGGTGTAGGTCGTGTCGTACGGCGCGTTGCCGGGGGTCGAGAGCCAGACGGTCTCCCCCGTGCGCTTGTCCAATGCGTAGAAGCGGTGCCGGGGAATGAACGTCGAGCCCCACCCGGCCGACAGGAAGCTCACGACCAGCAGGTCTCCGTCCAGGACCGGCGTCGCGGTCCTCCCGCCGAATCCGGAGATCCGGCCGATCTCCTCGGACGTGGAGCGCGACCATAGCACCGAGCCCTCGGGATCGAAGGCGATCACCATGCCCTCGACGCCGTGCGCGAAGACGTTCCCGGTGGCCGGGTCCCCCACCAAGCTGGCCCAGCCGACGCGATGGTGCGGAATGTCGGTTTGGAATACGTTGTAGCGGTGCTCCCAGGCGAGCTCGCCCGTCTCGGCGTCAAGGCAGGCGATCTGCTCCTGCCAGCGCTCGACTGTCTCGGGCTCGGCGAGACGGATCATGCAGACACGCCCGCCGACGACGATCGGCGCCGAGCGTCCGCCGTACGGAGCCTTCCAGACGAGGTTGTCACCGTCGGCCGACCACGATTCCGGCAGGCCGGTGTCTGCCGACACGCCGTCCGAGGCGGCGCCTCGCCAGGATGCCCAAGCGTCCGCGGCCGCCTGTTCGGGGAGAGCGGACAGGGCGAGAAGCATCAGGAGGGCCGGGACTGGGAAAAGGGACCTTATCGCTCTCATCTTGACGGCTCGAACATGTCAGCCCTTGCGACGCTCATTGTAGCAACGGGCCCCTTGGACCGAAGTGCCAGCTGGCCCGAGGGCACTCGCGACCGGAGTCTACGGTCACGGGCAGGGGAAGGGGCCGGCAGCACGCTGGTACTATGGTGCGCAGCATGCATCCGGGCCCGAAGGCGCCTCCTATTCGCGTGCTGGTCGCAAAGCCCGGTCTCGACGGGCACGACCGCGGGGCGAAGGTGATTGCGCGGGCGCTGCGAGACGCGGGGATGGAGGTCATCTACACGGGGCTCCGCCAGACACCGGAGCAGATCGTCAACGCAGCGTTGCAGGAGGACGTCGAATTCGTCGGCCTGTCGATCCTGTCAGGGGCCCACATGGTGATCGTGCCGCGAGTGCTGGACCTGCTCGAGCAGGCGGATGCGTCGGACATCAGGGTGGTGCTGGGTGGTATCATTCCCGACACGGACGTGTCGGCGCTCCGGGACAAGGGAGTCGCGGCAGTCTTCCAGCCCGGCGCGTCGCTTGAATCCATTACAACATTCCTACGCGAGAACCGGCCTGAACGATCACTCGGCTGAATCCGGGTACGGCAGCCACGAGGCGCGTCGCTCGTCTCCGGACCACCTTGCATCGCTCGATGCATCGGCTGTCGGGAAACGGAGCAGTCAGGGGCGCGGAAGAGCAGAGAGGCGCGAGGCCGGCGCTTCCGGAAGCGAATCTTCGGGGGCTGCTGGACCGACCCGTCCCTAGGTGAGATTTGAGCGGCCTGCGTGGTCGTCCCTCGAACGCGCCTGACGCGCTTCTTGGGCTGACTGCGGTGAAGCGGCCCGCCGCCTCGGGCCGGCTGGCCGGGTAGCTCGGACCTCGGATTCGACAGGTAGAGCCAAGCGTTTCCCCTCCATCCCGGCGTCCAAAGGCAGCGATCGTCTCCATGGTCTCGAGCTGCACCGTTCTTCGTGCCGCCAATGGGGCGCCTCCGGACCGGCGCGCTGCCTGCCTTCCTGCGGAATTCGCCGGTCTCGCTCTCGGAGTCGACTCTCCGGTCCATTCGGGGTCCCCGGCGTCCGCTCCCTTCCTGACCTACGTTGGCGGGCATTGCGGTCGGATGAACTGGACGCCTCCTCAACCGAGGCGATCGGACCATTCTGTCCGTCGAAGGCCCCGGTCGGTCCACGACGGGAGCGCATTCGGCCTAGTCGACCGCTGTCCTCTCAACTTCCCGCGGACGTCTCATTCGGGAGGTCGAGTGAATGGCTGCGGTAGCGACTTTGGCACGAGAACGAGCGGCGAGCGAGTACCCGGGTGTCCCGCCCGGTGTGTTCGAGCCTTCAGAAAGCGTAGGTGCATAGTCTCCGAGCTGATGGAAGTCATCCTTGGTGGCGGCACGGGGAAGAGAGCGCATCAGATTCCGCTCGAGTGTCTCAAATCTTGGGAGGTGGTCAATTGGATGCCTGCTCCGCATTCTGAAACCGAGCATCCAACCGGAACTCTATCTGAAATGAACCCGAACTCGAGGGGTCGGAACTAGGGCACTTGAGGAAAAAGGATCTATTCGTCCAGCGCAATGGATGGCGTTGACGTAAGGACTCTAGTCAAGGGGATCATAGTACCTAGTAATCTAGTCAGGATTGTAGCTAGGCTGCCCGAGCGTAGGCTGTTCTACTTGTCCGGGCAGGTCGGTCCGCAGCTCCGGGACAGGATTTGGCTTGGCGGGCCGACCGGAGGCCAAGCCACCGCCGGGCGGCAGCGTTCCGACGCGCAGTGATCGCGCGACCTCGGTCCGCTGCTGCCCACGTACAATGAAATCGGAGCGAGCGCAGGCGGGCCGGTCCCCCGAGGATGTTTGGAGTCGATTCGATTCGTTCAGGGAGTCCGGGCGCGTGCGCGGAGTTGGCGCGCTTGGCGCTGGCCGGCTTGATTCCGCTGGCGAAGGTGCCGTTCGGCTTTGACGGGTATCGGTGAGATGCGAAGAGCCGACCGGGCGGTGAAGGCCCCCGACCTTGTGCGCATGAAGCGCGGCGGCGAGAAGATCGCCATGCTCACCGCGTACGACTTCACGATGGCCAGGCTGCTGGACCGGGCCGGCGTGGACGTGCTGCTGGTAGGGGACTCCCTCGGGATGGTCGTGCTCGGGTACGACAACACCGTTCCGGTGACTCTTGACGCGGTAGTGCATCATGCGGCTGCCGTGTCGCGGGGGGCTTCGCGGGCGCTCGTGGTCGCGGATATGCCCTTCCTGAGCTGCCATGCGGGCGTGCCCGAGGCGGTGCGAGCCGCCGGGCGACTGCTGCAGGAGGGCGGCGCGCAGGCCGTCAAGATCGAGGGCGGCCATCCCGTGCTGGAGGTGACGCAGCGGCTGGTCGACGCCGGCGTCCCGGTCATGGGCCACCTAGGCCTTACCCCGCAGTCCGTGCATCAGATCGGCGGCTTCCTGAAGCAAGCGCGCAACCGGCGCGAGGCGGACGATCTCCTCGAGAGCGCCCGGGCCCTCGAGGCGGCCGGTGCGTTCGCCGTCGTGCTGGAATCGATTCCCGTCGACGTGGCGGCCGAGGTCACCGCGACCCTCGACATTCCAACCATCGGAATCGGAGCGGGCCCGCATTGCGACGGCCAAGTGCTCGTCACCCACGACATTCTCGGCCTCTACGACGAGTTCGTTCCTAGCTTCGTCAAGCAGTTCGCCAAGCTGGGGCAGCAGGTGACGAAGGCCGCCGCCGATTACGTCAGCGAGGTGCGCGGCGGCGATTTCCCGCCCGTCACTAAGCGGGCGGCGCGCTCTACGGTGCCCGACTAAGCTTGATGCCCACGGAGAGCATCGGCGAGATCGCGGCTCTCCGGCAACGCGTGGCCCGCGCCCGGCGGGCGGGTCTGCGCGTGGGCTGCGTCCCCACGATGGGTGCCCTGCATGCCGGCCACACGGCACTCTTCGACCGCGCCCGGAAGTCCTGCGACCTGCTCGTCGCGACCTTGTTCGTGAACCCCCTGCAATTCGACAGGAGGGACGACTTGGACCGCTATCCCCGAGATATCGAGGCCGACCTGCAGACCTGCGCGCGGCATGGGGTTGACCTCCTGTTCGCGCCGACCCCGGCCGAGATGTACCCGCGGCCGCCCGCCGTCACGATCGACCTTGCCGGGCTCGATACCTACCTCTGCGGCGCGAGTCGCCCCGGGCATTTCCGCGGCGTGGCCACCGTAGTGCTGAAGCTCCTCAACATCGTGCAGCCTGATTTCGCCTGCTTCGGCGAAAAGGACTTCCAGCAGCTGGTGATCATCCGCCGCTTGGTCGATGACACGAACCTGCCGGTCGAGATCGTCGGCGTCGATACCGTCCGAGAGGCGGACGGCCTCGCGCTGAGTTCGAGGAACGCCCTCCTGACCGCGGCCGAGCGGGTCGCCGCGACGGCTCTGCCCCGGGAGCTGCGGGCGGCCCGGGATGCGGTCGAGGCCGGGGAGCCCGACGGCGGCCTCCTGCGCAGGCGCGGTCGGGCGGCCTTGGAGCGCCAGCCGCTGCTGCGGCTCGACTACTTCGACATCGCGGATCCCGTCACGCTCGAGCCCGTGACCCGGATCGACCGTCCGGTGCGGATCGCGGTCGCCGCCTACTTCGGATCGACTCGCCTGATCGACAACGAAGCGGCTTCGCCCCCGAAAGCGCGATAATGGCGCCGATGCGTCGAATCGCGCTGCTCCTGATCTGTCTCGCGCCGGCGGCCCCGCTCGCCGATGCCGTCGCGCCGAATATCGTGGTCCTGTTCGCCGACGACCTCGGGTACGGAGACCTGGGAGTCTTCGGCAATCCCACAATCCGCACGCCGAACCTGGACCGCCTCGCGTCCGAGGGGCTGCGAATGACTTCCTTCTACTCGGCGCCTTCCTGCGTGCCGGCCCGGGTGCAGCTCCTGCTGGGCCGCTATCCGAGCCGCGTCGAGCTCGGTTCGACCAGCGTTGGAGGTAGCGGCGGCATTCCGACGGACTTGACGACGCTGCCCCAGGCACTGCGAGCGGCAGGCTACCGCACGGCCATGGCGGGCAAGTGGCATCTGGGCTACGCCAGCAAGGAATTCCTGCCCGTCGGCCGGGGCTTCGACCGTTGGTTCGGCCTGCCCTATTCGAACGACATGATCAAGCCGTGGGTGCAGACCGACGAGCCGCTGTGGCTGTACCGGAACGCGGAAAAGGCCGAGCACCCGGTGGACCAGGACCAGCTGACGATGCGCTACACGGCGGAGGTCGTGGACGTCGTCCGGGAGGAATCCGACAGGCCGTTCTTCGCGTACCTCGCCTACAGCATGCCCCACCTGCCGTTGCGCACCGCCGGGCGCTTCCGAGGGACGTCGAGGGGCGGCCTGTACGGTGACGTGATCGAGGGCGTCGACTGGTCAGCGGGGCAGATCTTGCGCGCTCTGGACGACACCGGCCAGCGCGACCGCACGATCGTCGTGTTCACGAGCGACAACGGTCCCTGGCTGAACCTCCCCGGCCGCATGCTGTCCGGGGGCGTCCGCCCGTGGCACGCGGGCTCGCCCGGGCCGTTGCGCGGCGCGAAGCACACCACCTACGAGGGGGGAGTGCGCGTGCCGCTCATCGTCCGCTGGCCCGGGATCGTGCCGCCGGGCTCGGTCAGCGCGGAAGTCGGCGCAACCCTCGACCTCTTCGCCACTCTGATTGCCGCGGGCGGGGCCGAGCTGCCCGCGGGCGCGGACGGCCACGACCTAGCGCCGCTTTGGGCCGGGCGCACCGGCGAGTCGCCGCGCCGCGAGTTCGTGTACCACAGGGGGCGCGGCGTGCAAGGCATCCGGGTCGGGCCCTGGAAGCTGCGCACGGTCGATGGCGACGAGCTGTTTCACTTGGACCGGGACCCGCCGGAGCGCTACAACGTCGCGAGCGAGCAACCCGAGATCGTGGCTGAACTCCGCAGGCGCTTGGACGAGTTCCGAGGCGTCGGCGAGGCCGCAAGCGCTTCGAGCCGCTAGCGGGACCTCGTCAGGAGACCCGCCTGCCTACTCCGCCGCCGGCCCTGTGCGTGCGGGAACAGCGGTCGGCGTCCGCCTCGGTCCGTCGAGGCGTTTCAGTTCGTTTCCGCGCCCGCTAGGGGCAGGGGCACCGCGCGAAGCTCGCGCGCCGAGATCTTGGCCGCCTCGAGGATTTGCACCGCGTCGACATTCAGGTCCAGCGCGACTATGTGCTCCAGAGGCTTGTCGTTCGATACGCGGTCGATCATGTAGCGGACAGGATGGCCGTTGATATCGTCAAGCGGCGCGGGCTTCAGTTCTTGCTCCCGCTTCCGCCCGTCGCGGATCCGAGCGGACAAGCGGTCCAGCGTCAGGGAGCCATCGAAACCGAATACCTCTAGCCGCTGGAAGCCGCGCGGCAGGTTCCAGCTGCCCTCGAACAGCCCCACGCCCTGCGGGTAGGTCAGCACCAGCGTGGCGCTGTCCTCGACCTTTGGGAAGCGCTCCGGCTGCAGTCGGCTGGTCGCGGCAAAAACGTGGGTCGGCAAGCCGAGGTGCCATGCGGCCCAGACCGCGCTGTAGATGCCGAAATCGATCAGCGCGCCGCCGCCGTTCCCGGCGGGGTCGGTAAGCCAGTCGAAGAACACCTTGCGCCGCAGGTCCCGCGGCGAGGGGCCGCCGTTTCCTACGACCCCGTGGAGGCGCCAGACCCGGCCGACCCTGCCCTCGCTGGCCAGGCGACGGACCTCGTGATTCGACGGCCACCAGGCCATCTGGTAGTTCGTCATGACTTGGATGCCGTGCCGGCGCGCCAGTTTGCGAATGCGCTCGGCGTCCGCGAGCGTTCCGGCAAGCGGCTTCTCGAAGATCACGTGAACTCCCAGCGGCGCGAGGTGCTCCACCATCTCGAGGTGCCGGTTGTTCTCGACGAAGGCCCAGACGATCTCAGGCCGCTGCGAGCGAACGAACTCCCGGTAGTCGGAGAAGTAGCGGCCGTCCGGCTGGACTTTCTTGGCTTCCTCGACGAGGCCGGGGATGGATTCCGCCACGCCCACGAACTCCGCTGCGGCGATCTTGGAGATGTCGGCGAGCTGGCGCCAGGCGTGGCCGTGGCGCAGTCCGATGAAGCCCACCCGGACAGCCTCCGCTTGGGCGTCGGCCGCGACCGCTAGCGCGAGCAGGATGCCGCTTCTCGCGGCGGATCGCAGGAGCCTTCCAAGCACGGGTTCTATTCTGCCAGAGTGTCGGTGGCTGGACGGTAGCGCGGGCATGGGCGTCCGGCCCGGATCCTTCGAAAGTTCCCTTCAACGGGTTTAATGCCCGCTCGGTCGCTCCGGGAGCGCGGCCGCAGGCCTTGCAGATCAACAGCATGACGCGTTCCCCTAAGGGCACGGCCGATGCGCCCGGAACGAACGTCAGGCACAAGACTGGACCGAATCGCTCGATGCTGAGCCAGTCCCGGGGATTCCTGCTAGGGCAGCTTGCATGGATGGCAGACTGGGCTGTTCGCAGGTTCGAGCAAGTGAAATCCCGCCCTTACGTCGCAGCAGTGGCATCGCTGCGCCGAGGTGGAGGCGAGCCACCGCCAAGGCAAGCGGTACGTGTGCAAGCGCTGCGGCTACACCCGCGATGCGGACGTCAAGGCCGCGATCAGCGTCTTGCAGGCTCCGAACTCGCCTGCGGTAGCTTCCAATCGCGGCAATGGCCACGGTGCCGCCTGCAATCGTCTGAATCGGTAATAACTCTCGACGCGTTCAGTAGAATTGTTCATGGTTACCGAGCCGCTGCCACTCGCGCTCACGTTCGACGACGTGCTCTTGGTGCCCGCGTATAGCGAGGTCCTGCCGTCCGAAGTCGATACCGCGACCCAGGTAACTCGCGGCATATCCATCAACATTCCGATCCTGAGCGCGGCGATGGACACGGTCACCGAGTCTAGGCTGGCGATCGCCTTGGCCCGGCAGGGCGGCTTGGGCGTCATCCATCGGAACATGTCGGTCGAGAGGCAGGCCGAGGAGGTTGATCGAGTCAAGCGCAGCGAGTCCGGGATGATCGTCGATCCGATCACCATTTCCCCGGACCGGAAGATCCAGGAGGCGCTCGACCTGATGGCGCATTTCCGGATCTCGGGCGTCCCGGTGACCCGTGCAAACAAGCTCGTCGGGATTCTCACGAATCGCGACCTGCGGTTCGAGAGGCGTCTCCACCTGCCGGTCGGCGACGTGATGACTAGGGAGAACCTGATCACCGTGCCGGTCGGCACGACCTTGGAGGAGGCCGAGGCCCTGCTGCACCGGCATCGCATCGAGAAGCTTCTGGTGGTGGACGCCGACGGCATGCTGAAGGGGCTCATCACGGTCAAGGACATCCAGAAGAAGCGCACGTTTCCGTACTCTGCGACGGACAGCCAGGGGCGCCTGCTCGTCGGCGCGGCGCTAGGCGCCAAGGGGGACTACCTAGAGAGAGCGCAGGAGCTCGCCAGGAAGAAGGCCGACGTGCTTGTCGTGGACACGGCGCACGGTCACTCGAGCCGCGTTCGCGAAGTGGCCGGGCAGCTCCGCAAGGCGTTTCCGGACGCACAGCTTGTCGTCGGCAACGTCGCGACCGCCGAAGCGACTCGTGACCTGATCCGCTTGGGCGTCGATGCCGTCAAGGTCGGCATCGGGCCGGGATCGATCTGCACCACGCGAATCGTTTCCGGCGCGGGCATGCCCCAGATCACGGCGGTTGCGGAGTGTGTCGAGGCGGCCAAGGGATCCGGCGTTCCGGTCATCTCGGACGGAGGGATCAAGTATTCCGGCGACATCTCGAAGGCGATCGGCGCGGGGGCGCATTCGGTGATGCTCGGGAGCCTCTTCGCCGGCTCGGACGAAAGTCCGGGGCAGACGGTCCGCTACCAGGGGCGCACCTACAAGACGTATCGGGGCATGGGCTCGCTGGGCGCGATCCAGCAGGGCAGCGACCGCTACGACAGGGGCGTGGACGTAGGCAAGCTGGTGCCTGAAGGAATCGAGGGGCGCGTGCCAAGCAAGGGGCCTCTGGCAGACTTGGTGCATCAGCTCGTGGGGGGGCTGCGCGCCGGAATGGGCTACTGCGGCTGCCGCGACATCGAGGCGATGCGGACCAGCACGCGCTTCGCGAGGATCTCGACGGCAGGCCTGCGCGAAGGGCACGTCCACGACGTGCTGATCACTACCGAGGCCCCGAACTACCAAGCCGAGCGTTAACCGGCCGACGTCTCCGAGGCGCGCGAGGCGCGGGCCCCGGGTACTGCCATCGCCGGCGCGGGCCGCGCTCCCTGGCGCCGCGGTCCGGACGCGGGAAGCGCGTGCCATACTTGGATGCGGGCCGCTGCCCGGCACCCTCCGGAGGGCGCGCCGCCCGAGGATCTCCCATGGAATTCGCCGTCAACGCGAAGGTTGCAATCGTCCAGCTTCTTGTCGCGGCATGCATCTTGGGCGCGGTCGCGCGCCCGTTGCTCGCGCAGGTCGACATCCCCTACGAGAAGTTCGTCCTCGACAACGGGCTGACCCTGATCGTCCACGAGGACCGCAAGGCTCCCATCGTCTCCGTCAACGTCTGGTACCACGTCGGCTCCAAGAACGAGAGGCCGGGCAAGACCGGCTTCGCGCACCTGTTCGAGCACCTGATGTTCAACGGTTCCGAGAATTTCAACGACGACTACTTCCAAGCAATGGAGCGTATCGGCGCGACGAATCTCAACGGCACTACGAGCGAAGACCGTACGAACTACTTCCAAGACGTGCCCCGTCCGGCCTTGGGCCTGGCCCTGTGGATGGAGTCCGACCGCATGGGCAACATGCTGGGCGCCGTGGACCAAGCCAAGCTGGACGAGCAGCGCGGCGTTGTCCAGAACGAGAAGCGGCAGAGCGAGAACCAACCCTACGCGATCGCGTACGAGCTGATTACCAAGAACACCTACCCGCAAGGCCATCCCTATTCGTGGACGGTGATCGGGGAGATGGAGGATCTGGACGCGGCGTCCTTGGAAGACGTCCACGAGTGGTTCCGGGCCTACTACGGCGCTGCCAACGCCGTGATCTCGGTCGCCGGAGACATCGCTGCGCAGGAGGCGAAGCAGCTGGTCGAGCACTACTTCGGCAGCATTCCCGCCGGGCCGCCCGTCGCCAGGCACCGCGCGTGGGTCGCGCGCCGGACGGGCGAGCAGCGCCAGACGGTCGAGGATCGCGTGCCGCAGGCCAGGGTTATGAAGGTGTGGAACGTGCCCCAGTGGGGCAGCCGGGAAGCCGTCCTGCTGGATCTCGCCACGGACGTTCTCGCGAGCGGCAAGAGCTCGCGACTGTACAAGCGCTTGGTGTACGAGGACCAGATCGCGACGAGCGCGACGGCCTATATCTCTGCGCACGAGATCGCTGGCCAGGTGGTGCTGCAGGGCACGGCCCAGCCGGGAGGCGACCTGGTCGCGGTGGAGGCGGCCTTGGACGAGGAACTGGCGAGATTCCTCGAAGGCGGGCCCGCGGCCGACGAACTCGCGAGGGCCAAGATGGACCGCAGGGCGCGGTTCATCCGGGGCGCCGAGCGCATCGGCGGATTCGGAGGCAAGTCGGACATCCTGGCCCGGAACGAGGTCTTCGCGGGGGATCCCGCGCACTACAAGAAATCGCTTGCCTGGGCCGAGAGCGCCTCGGTCGAGGACGTCCGCGCGGCGGCCGCGGAATACCTGTCCGACGGCGCCTACGTGCTGGAAATCCACCCGGTGGCCGAGCGCAAGGTCTCGCAGAGCAGCGTCGACCGCTCCAGCCTGCCGTCTTCCGAGGGCTTTCCCGAATTCGTGTTCCCTGGCAGGAGCGAGGTGACGCTGTCCAACGGGCTGCGCGTGGTCCACGCCTCGATGAGGTCGGTGCCGACCGTGGAGATGGCGCTCGTCCTAGACGCCGGCTACGCTGCCGACAAGCGCGGCATCCCCGGACTCGCCAAGATGACCGCGGCCATGCTCGACGAGGGCACGGCCGCGTACGACTCGCTGGCCATCGCGGACGAGGCGACCCGCTTGGGTGCCCGGATCGGCGCGACGGCCTCTCTCGACACCGCCGCCGTGAGCCTCTCGGCCCTGACGGAGCGCCTTGCGGAGTCGCTCGACCTCTACGCCGAGATCCTCCTGCGCCCGTCGTTCCCGCAGGAGGAGCTGGACCGACTGAAGCGCCTCCAGGTCGCGAGCATCCGGCAGGAGATGTCGCAGCCGTTCACGATCGGGCTGCGCTTGCTGCCCGGCCTCTTGTTCGGCCCCGAGCACGTCTATTCGGCCCCGATGACGGGGAGCGGCACCGTCGAGTCGGTCATGTCCATCACCCGGGACGACGTCGCGAGCTTCCACCGCGAATGGTACCGGCCCGAGAACGCGACGCTCGTCGCGGTCGGCGACGTGCCCCTGGACCGGCTCCAGCCCATGTTGGAAGAGCGCCTCGGGGCGTGGTCCGGGGATGGCGAGCCGCCCGCGCTGCGGCCGACCGACGCCGACCTGCCCGCGGAGCGGGCCGTGTACCTAATCGACAAGCCCGGCGCGGTCCAGTCGGTCATCATCGCCGGCCTCCCCGCGCCGCCGACCAACAACCCGGACGAAATCGCGATCGAGACCATGAACGCCATTCTGGGCGGCAGCTTCACGTCGCGGATCAACATGAACCTGCGCGAGGACAAGCACTGGAGCTACGGAGCCCGCAGCTTGCTGCTCGACGCCCGGGGCCCGCGCATGTTCATGGCCTACTCGCCGGTCCAGACGGACAAGACCAAGGAGTCCATGATCGAGATCGACCGGGAGCTGCGCGACATTCTGGGATCGCGCCCTCCGCAGCCGGAGGAGCTCTCCAAGGCGCAGCGCAACCGCACGCTGCGGCTGCCCGGCCAGTACGAGACGAAGCGCGCGGTGCTGGGAGCCATTCTCGATATCAGGACGTACGGCTTGCGCGACGACTACTTCGAGACATACGCGAGCGCGGTCCGGGCGCTCGGTCTCCCGGACATCGAGCGCGCGGCGAAGGCCATCGTGCAGCCGGACCGCATGGTCTGGGTCGTGATCGGGGACCTGTCGAAGATCGAGGACGGCGTTCGCGAACTCGGCTTCGGGGAGGTTCGGCGCCTCAGCCCGGAGGGCGAGCCTCTCGGCTGAGCCTCACTGCGGCTCGCTCACGCCGCGGACTTTGTCCAGCTCGGTCGAGCCGAGGTTCATTACCGGCAGGCCGATCCCGCTGCCGATGGCGGAGAGCGCGTCGAAGTCGACCGGGCCCATGATCTTGAGCACAGTCACCTCGTCGGCGTCGCTGGACACCATGGCCATGCCGGCGACGGCTTCGTCCGCGTGGTAGGAGTACACCGAGAGCGATCCGGGCTTGCCGCGGTCTTCCGTCTCGATCAGCGGCACCCAGCCGTCCTCGGCCAGCTTCCGATGCACCGGCTCGACGTCGTCCTCGCTGGCCGGGGCGTCGCGGAAGCGGTAGGTGCGACGGTATACCGCCGTCAGGCCGCCCAGGAAGCTCTTGACCGGCCCGGTTACGTTCTTGCGCAGCCCTAGTAGCTTTCTCGCTTGGTCGAGGGACCGGCCCCAGAGGTTGACTTTGACTACTTCGTCCGCCTTCTCTTCCAAGCTGGCGAAGTCGGGCGCCGCGTGGGGAGCCCTCTCCTGCGCGCGGGCGGGCGATTGGCTGCCGACGACGAGCAATGCCAGCAGTGCTCCGGTCGAAATGCCTTGCAGCGACGCTCTAGAACTCATTCTGATTCTCCTGAATCGGCGAGAGGGCGGCTTCTTGCGCCCTGTTCCATTCGAGGCCTGCCATGTGCAGCACTTCCGCGAGCTCGCGTTCCGAGCCCTCGAGAGCGGACCCGGCGGGCTCCGGGCGGCTCTGCCAGACCGGCACGGTCAGCGCCAGCAGGGCCGCGGCGACGCCCGAAGCCAGCGTCCATCTGGCGCGCGTCGAGAAGGTCGGGACGATTAAGCGCCTCCAGCGCCCGCGGGGCGGCTGTAGGCGGGGCCCTGACCGGACCACGCGCATAACGCGGCGGCTGAATCCGGGCGGAGCCGGCCTCCGCGGCATTGCGTGTCGCAGCGCGGCTTCCAAGCAGCCGCTATCGTCCTGCCGGCGCATAGCAGACCTCCGTCTTCAAGTGCTGGACCTTGGGCCGCAATCGCAGGAGGCCCCGGCGCAGAAGGGTCTTAGCCGTGTTGACTGGGATGCCTAGGGCATCCGCGATCTCCTGCAGTTTCAAGTCTTCTTGGAATCTAAGGATGACGACCAGCCGCATCTTGGGCGGGAGCTCGGCCACCTTCAGCGCGAGCTCCCTCGCGAGAACCGGGTCACTCTGGACCGGCTCGACCCGGGGTTCGGGAGCCGTGGTCAGGTCGACGTGCGGCCGAAACTTCTTGCGCCGCGAGCGGTCGATGCATTTCCGCGTGACCGTCTGGCGCAGCCAGTTGACGACATGCAAGTCGGAATCCAGCTTGTGCAGGTTGCGGAAGAGGTCGAGATAGGCGTCCTGCGCTAGATCCTCGGCGATATCCCGATTCCGAAAGAACGTGAACGCCAGACTGAAGACCATGGCCTCGGTTTTCGCGATGATCGCTGCGAAGGCTTCTTGGTCCTGGATCGCTGCGTCCAGCAGCTTGCGGGAGCCCGCCTCCATGCGCCAGTCAGCTCGACTCGAGAGGCCGAGCGCGCCTCGCAAGCATGCTACGCAGTCCGAGGCGCTCGGGGTTCGCGCACGAATATTGGATTCGCGGGGCGAAATAGGTCCGCGCCCCCAAGTGCCGGCTCAGGCGCCGCCGACCGAGTCCACCCCCGCCGTTCGATTCAGTCCGAAGGCCAGACGACACCTTGGTCCTTCGCGGGGACGGGTGCCAGCCCCTTGTAGATGAACCGCTGGACGCGCTGCCCGTGGTAGGTCTCGGTGGTGTACAGGTTCCCCTTGGAGTCGGTGGCGACGCTATGAACGGCGTAGAACTGCCCGGGCTGGCGCCCGCCGTCTCCGAAGCTTGTGAGAATCTCGAGCGACTGCCGGTCGAGGATATGGATTCGCTGGTTCGCGCCGTCCGCGATATAGAGGTACTTCTGTTCGGGGTCTCTCGACAGGGCGACGTCGAAGGTCGAGCCGTCGCCGAGGGTATTCGGCTCAACCCAGGTCTCTTTCACGTAAGTTCCGTCGGTCTTGAACACTTGGATGCGATCGTTGGTGCGGTCGCAGACGTACACCATGCCGTCCTCGGACAGCGCGATGCCGTGGACCGGCGTGCGGAACTGCTGGGGCGGATCCTCGCCCGGCTTGTAGGGCGGCAGCTGCGTGTCGTCGGGCTCGTTGCCGTAGGCGCCCCAGTGGCGCTTGTATTCGCCGCTGTCTGCGTCAAGGACGATGACGCGGCGATTGCCGTAGCCGTCGGCCACGTACAGCTCGTTCGTCTCGGGGTCGACGAGCGTCTTGGCCGGCAGCTTGAAGTTCTCGAGATCGTGGCTGCCCTCGCCCATGAACGGCTTGCCGATCTGCATGAGGAACTTGCCGTCCCGCGCGAACTTCAGCACCATGCTGTCGTGGACGCGGCCCTGGCCCATCGCGCTCTCGTCGTGCGGCAGCGCCGCCGCGGCCCGCGAGGCGCCGCGGCCGTTCCCGCCGATCCACACGTTGCCCTTGTGGTCGACGTCGACCCCGTGATTGGAGGCGGGCCAGTCGTAGCCCTCGCCGGAGCCCCCCCAGTGCTCGATCAATTCCCCCGCCTGGTTGAACGCCAGTACCGGCGGAGCCGCGAAGCAGCACTTCGAGGCCGGAGGATCCCATGTCGCGTAGAGCTCCTTGGGCTCCAGCGAGCTGCCCCGATGGACGATCCAAACGTTGTCCTCCGCGTCGACGTCCACGCCGATCACCGTGCCGAGCAGCCAATGGTTCGGCAGGGGCTTGGGCCAGAGGGGATCGACTTCGAAAACGGGCGCCATGACCGCGTCGCCCCCCTCGGTGGCTGCCGTGTCCGTCGGGGGCGCGGAGCAGACTGCCAGCAGGAGGGTTGCTCCCGCGGCAGCGACGATCGCGCCAAGTCTAGCTTTCATTTCGGATGCTCCCTTCCAGTACGTGAAACATCATACTTGCTTAAGTTAGGGGTGAGCAACTGGTTCGATGTTCCGCTTCCGCTGCGCTCCGGTCTTGCTGGCACTGGTCTCGGCCCCTTCGGTCGCTGCCCACGAGATCCCGAGCGAGGTCGTCGTGCGGATGCTGGCGCGGGCAAGGGGCGAAGCGCTGCAGGCGGCTGTGCGCGTGCCGCTGCGGTCCATGAGGGACGTGGAGGTTCCGGAATTCGGGCCGGGCTACCTTGACATCGAGGCGCTGTCCCCGCGGCTGGACGGGCTTGCCGCGCAGTGGATCGCGCCGTTCGTCCGCATGCACGAGGGCCGCGCGCCGCTGCCGCAGCCGACCGTGGTCGCGACCCAGCTATCGCTTCCCTCGGACCGCTCGTTCGAGTCCCTTGACCGGGCTCTAGCCCGCCTCGCCGCGCCGCGACCGGCCAACTCGGAAAACCTCGTCTGGGACCAGATCTTCCTAGACGTCCTGCTCGAGTATCCGATCCGGTCGCAGGACGCGAGCTTCTCGCTCCGCCCGGGACTGACGCACCTAGCCAGCACGGTGGTCACGTCCCTGCTCTACGAACTTCCGAGCGGCGCTACCCGCGCGTATCAGTTCTCGGGCGATCCGGGCGTCGTACCGCTCGACCCGAGCTGGTCCCAAGCCGCGTGGCGCTTCGTTCGGCTCGGCTTTGAGCACATTCTCGACGGCCCGGACCACCTGCTGTTCCTGTTCTGCCTCGTGGTGCCCCTCCGTCGGCTGGGGCCGCTCGTCTGGATCGTCTCGGCATTCACTCTGGCCCATTCGGTGACGTTGATCGCCAGTGCCGCAGGTGTCGCGCCAGACGCCTTGTGGTTTCCGCCGCTGATCGAGGCGCTGATCGCCGTGTCCATCCTGTACATGGCGCTCGAGAATATCGTCGGACCCGGGCAGCGTCGCTGGGCCTTCGCGCTGGGATTCGGCTTGGTCCACGGCTTTGGGTTCGCCTTCGCCCTGCGGGAGACACTGCAGTTCGCCGGCTCGCACTTCCTGACCTCGCTGCTGGCCTTCAACCTCGGCGTCGAACTGGGCCAGGTCGTCGTGCTCCTGGTGCTGGTCCCGGCACTTGCCGCGCTCTTTCGGTACGCCGTCCCCGAACGGGTCGGCACGATCATCCTTTCCGCGCTGGCCGCGCACCAGGCGTGGCACTGGTCCGCAGACCGGGTTGGGGTGCTCGGGCTGTTTTCCGAGAGCTTGGAGGCATCGCCGACCGGGACGGGGCTGATCGCAATCCTATGCGTGTCCGCTGCCGCGGTCGTCGGCTGGAGTCGCTGGCGGAAGCGTCGCTCGCCCGGGCTCTCCGAGCCGACGTGAGGCGGGACCTCGGCGCGGGGGACTCCGCGTTGACCGGGGTGGGTCGGCGCCTGAATCGATTGGGAATCCTGATTACCCACAAGACTCAGCCAAGGTTAGGAGGCGGTAAGGCATGGGCGGGGTGCGCACGGAGGCGTGGAGCAGGCGGGCGACCAGCGCCTCCAGATCGTAGCGGCGGTTGAAGCGGTAGCGGAACTCGGCGAGGTACCGCGGCAGGTGCTTGCCGTCGAGCGCAGGGCAGGTTCCCGCCAGGGACCGCTTGACGTTCGCCAGCATCGTGTTGACCCGGAAGAAGCGGGAATCCCCGCAGCTCCGCTGCCCGCCTCCGGTGACGGTCGGCACGTGCTCGCAGCCGGCGTCGGCCACGCCCCGCAAGCAGGCCGGGCCGTCGGAATGCACCTCCGTGCCGGGCTGCAAGTGCCGCCCGGCCCACGCTGCCAGCGTCTTGTTGCGCAAGCCCGCCACGCTGCTCATGCGCATCCTTGACGGCTGGCCGGCGGCGGCGACCTGCACGGCGGCGACCAACGGCGTCTTGCCCGCCGCGCCGCGCCCGCGCTTGCCGCCGCTCCGCTCCCCGCCCCGGTAGGCGTCGTCCACCTGCACGATGCCGCCCGGCGGCACGCGCTCGTCGCGCTCCTTCAGCACTTGCAGGAGCTTGTGCTTCACCTTCCAAGCCGTGTTCCGGCTGACCCCCAGCTACCGCGCCAGTTCCAGCGACGCAACGCCGTGCTTGCCCTGCGTCAGCAGGTGGATCGCCAGGAACCGGACGGTCAGCGGCAGCTGGGTGGCGGCGAAGATCGTGCCGGCGACGAGGGAGGTCCGGCGGTGGCAGGCATGGCACTGCCAGAGCTTGCGGGAGCGGATGCGGCAGTGCCGTCGGGAGCCGCACTCCGGGCAGCGGAAGCCGTCCGGCCAGCGGGCGTTGAAGACGGCCTGCTCGCATGGCCCCTCGCTGCCGTAGCGCTGCAGGAACTTGCCCGGGCTGAGTCCCTTCTGGCATTGCACGCGATTGCGTTTCATCTGCTATCCCCTTTCCTATCAGAGATTTCCGACCTCCTTCAGTATAGCATATCCTCGGCTGACGTTCGTTGGTAATCAGGTTGGGAATTATATATCTGAGTGCCGAGGGAATCGATTCGGCAAATTATCAAGCCATAATAAGATTTCATATTTCTTCCGATTTTCCGTTGATATTCTGTGGTGTTTCTTGGTAGAATAGTTCCAGTAGTGGATACCGTAAATGAAGAAATCAGGTCCCGGAAAGTGGTTCCGTAAAGGCATCACATTGATCGAAGTGATTGCCATGTTCCCCGATGACGAATCCGCGAAAAAGTGGTTCGCCTCCATGCGCTGGCCGGACGGTCCCGCGTGCCCCCGCTGCCGCGGCTCCAGCGTGCAGTCCGACGCGGCCCACTCTTCGATGCCGTACCGTTGCCGCGGCTGCGGCAAGCGCTTTGCCGTGCGCACCGGCAGCGTGACGGCCGACACCAAGCTCGGCTACCGCACCCGGGCCGTCGCCCTGTTCCTGCTGACCACCGGCATCAAGGGTGTCTCGAGCATGAAGCTGCACCGCGACCCGGGCATCAGCCGGAAGTCGGCCCGGCACCTGGCGCACCGCATCCGCGCGTGCCGGGAGCGGGATCGGGGCCCGTTCGCCGGCCCGGTGGAGGTGGACGAGACCTACGTCGGCGGCAAGGAGCGCAACAAGCACGAGAGGAAGAAGGCCCGTGCCGGGCGCGGGCCCGTCGGCAAGACGCCCGTGGCGGGGGCGCGGGACCGCGCCACGAACGCAGCGGCCGCGCGGCCGCTGCCGGGCACCGCCAAGGGCGACCTGCAGGGCTTCGTGCGCGGCCGGGTCGCGCCGGGCGCGCAGCTCCGCTCCGACGAGGCGGCGGCCTACGCCGGCATGGCGGAGTTCGCGCACGAAGCCGTCAGGCACTCCGGCGGCGAGTACGTGCGCGGGGCAGCGCATACGAACGGCATCGAATCGTTCCGGTCCCTGTTCGAGCGCGGCCTGTACGGAACCTATCACCGGATGAGCGTCCGTCATCTCGGCCGCTACCTCACGGAGTTCGCGGGACGGCGCAACGACCGCGACTGCGACACGGCGGAACGGATGCGGCGCATGGCGCGGGGCTTGGTCGGCCGGACGCTGACCTGCCGGCAGCTGACCGGCAAGGCCGCGGTCGCGGCCCGAGCGGCGCCCGCCGCGCCGAGCGCGGCAGCCCGCTGCGGGCGCGCTCTTCACGCTCGGTGCGCTGCACGCTCGGTACGAGGGGCGCACCGGATCCGGAATGCCCCGGCGCGACCCCGGACCGGACCGGACCGTCCATGCAGGCCGTCGAGCGCCGGGGATCCGCTGTCTTCGGCCCTCGCAGGGCCTGCAAGCGGCTTGCAAGGGGTGCCCTGCCACCGCCAACCGGGTTCCACCGGGGCATGCGAGGCGGCCTCTCTAGTCCCTTCCTCGTCCAATCCGCTGGCAGGCTCGATTCAGATACGATCCCACCCCTCCGTGCCTGCCGCGGCCGCACTCGAATGACCCGAGCTCGACACCGACCTCCCTGCTCACAGCAGTTCTCGTCGGACATGGCGTTGTCGGCACTCAGATATATAATTCCCAATCGATTCGGTCGTAGAATCGCTTGACGCTGGACCAGATGCCCTCGGTGACGTCCAGCATCTGGTGGTCCGTGTCGAACCATTCGATTTCGACGTTGGGCCTGCCGCGGGCGAATTCGGCGGACAGCTCCGGAACGACGACTTCATCCTTGAGCCCGTGCATCACCAGCGCCGGGCACCTGACGTCCGGGAACGCCTCGTACCGCGACGAGTCCCTGAAGAACCCATAATCGAGCGGCACGCTGCCTTCCGAGCCGTAGTGATTGAATTCGCGGAAGCCTTGCACTCTCCACCGGTCCATCTCCGAGCCGAGGCTCGCATTCAGCCCGCGAGCGAAGTCGAATGCCGGGGCGAGCAGGGCGACGGCGGGAACGGCTTCCGGATGCCGGGCGGCGAGCAGCGCCGCCAAGAACCCACCGAGACTGGAGCCCATCAGCAGCGCGGGCCCCACCCGTTCGGTCAGTCGGCCAACCAAGGCCAGTTGCCGCGAGAGGGTGGTGTTCCGAAAATCCCCTTCGTCAAGGTCCGGCAGTTGGACACGGATCCCGGCTTCCGCGAATCGACCGGCGAGGAACGTCCCCTTGGTCGACTTCGAGCTCGAGCAGAATCCATGCAGATAGAGCACGCCCGGCATGCGAGACATCCATTCTGGCAGGGCTTGCGGACCGACATTGGCGGGGGAGACTTGTCCGGTTTGGCTGGGGTTGGTAGGAGTAGGGCGACGCGATGAGGGCATGACTAGGCACTCGATCTAGAAGAGGACGCTAGCGAGATGATTCGGGGACGATGCCTGTCGTGACGCTAGGAGCATGTATGGTGACGGTCGCGAAGACGGGCGAACGTCCGGGCCTACTCGTAACGTTCATCACTGCACTGGGCCAGTATTGGGAGACGTCGCGCCATAGGGCGATTCCTATCGCTCGAGTTTTCCGCTCGGACCTGCCTACCTAGAGCCGCAGGCAACCACGTGTCTGAATCGCGCAATCCCCCCCCCCCCCCCGGTCGGTCACCTAATTCAGGTGTTGGCGAGGGAGTTCAAGGGAAGCTCGATTTTCGTCTAGACGAGACTGACAAAGACGTCGAAGGAGGTCACACGGTTGAATGGCATTCCTGATTACCAACGAACGTCAGCCGAGGATATGCTATACTGGAGGAGGTCGGAAACCTCTGACAGGAAAGGGGATAGCAGATGAAACGCAATCGCGTGCAATGCCAGAAGGGACTCAGCCCGGGCAAGTTCCTGCAGCGCTACGGCAGCGAGGGGCCATGCGAGCAGGCCGTCTGCAACGCCCGCTGGCCGGACGGCTTCCGCTGCCCGGAGTGCGGCTCCCGGCGGCACTGCCGCATCCGCTCCCGCAAGCTCCGGCAGTGCCATGCCTGCCACCGCCAGAGCTCCCTCGTCACCGGCACGATCTGCGCCGCCACCCAGCTGCCGCTGACCGTCCGGTTGCTGGCGCTCCACCTGCTGACGCAGGGCAAGCACGGCGTTTCGTCGCTGGAACTGGCGCGGCAGCCGGGCGTGAGCCGGAACACGGCTTGGAAGGTGAAGCACAAGCTCCTGCAAGTGATGAAGGAGCGCGACGAGCGCGTGCCGCCGGGCGGCATCATGCAAGTGGACGACGCCTGCTGGGGCGGGGAGCGGAGCGGCGGCAAGCGCGGTCGCGGCGCGGCGGGCAAGACGCCGTTCGTGGCCGCCGTGCAGGTCAGCGCCGCCGGCCAGCCGGCAAGGATGCGCATGAGCAGCGTGGCCAGCGTGGCGGGCTTGCGCAAGAAGACGCTGGCAGCGTGGGCCGGGCGGCACTTGCAGCCCGGCACGGAGGTGCATTCCGACGGCCCGGCCTGCTTGCGGGGCGTGGCCGGCGCCGGCTGCGAGCACGTGCCGACCGTCACCGCAGGCGGGCAGCGGAGCTGCGGGGATTCCCGCTTCGTCCGGGTCAATGTCCGGGTCAACACGATGCTGGCGCACGTCAAGCAGTCCCTGGCGGGAACCTGCCATGCGCTCGACGGCAAGCACCTGCCGCGGTACCTCGCCGAGTTCCGCTACCGCTTCAACCGCCGCTACGATCTCGAGGCGCTGGTCCCCCGCCTGCTCCACGCCTCCGTGCGCACCCCGCCCATGCCTTACCGCCTCCTAACCTTGGCTGAGTCTTGTGGGCAATCAGGATGGCATTTATCTAGGATTCGTACAAAGAGCCGGACCGAACGCGAAAAGGGGGACTGGTTTGAAACTCTATTTTGCGAGTTTATGGCCACGCGCCCTGAATTCGAGATCACGCGTATCCACAGGTGGGAAGAATATATCTGAGTGCTGAGGACATCAATTTGGCAAATTATCAAGCCATAATAAGATTTCATATTTCTTCCGAATTTCCGTTGACATTCTGTGGTGTTTCTTGGTGGAATAGTTCCAGCAGGGGATACCGTAAATGAAGAAACAAGGTCCCGGAAAGTGGTTCCGTAAAGGCATCACATTGATCGAAGGGATCGCCATGTTCCCCGATGACGAATCCGCGGAAAAGTGGTTCGCTGCCATGCGCTGGCCGGACGGCTCCGCGTGCCCCCGCTGCCGCGGCTCCAGCGTGCAGTCCGGCGCGGCCCACCCTTCGATGCCGTACCGTTGCCGCGGCTGCGGCTGCGGCAAGCGCTTTTCCGTGCGCACCGGCAGCGTGACGGCCGACACCAAGCTCGGCTACCGCACCCGGGCCGTCGCCCTGTTCCTGCTGACCACCGGCATCAAGGGCGTCTCGAGCATGAAGCTGCACCGCGACCTAGGCGTCAGCCGGAAGTCGGCCTGGCACCTGGCGCACCGCATCCGCGCGTGCCGGGAGCGGGATCGGGGCCCGTTCGCCGGCCCGGCGGAGGTGGACGAGACCTGCGTCGGCGGCAAGGAACGCAACCAGCACGAGAGCAAGAAGGCCCGCGCCGGGCGCGGGCCCGTCGGCAAGACCCCGGTGGCGGGGGCGCGGGACCGCGCCACGAACGCAGCGGCCGCGCGGCCGCTGCCGGGCACCGCCGAGGGCGACCTGCCAGGGCTTCGCGCGCGCCCGCGTCGCGCCGGGGGCGCAGGTCCGCTCCGACGAGGCGGCGGCCTGCGCCGGCATGGCGGAGTTCCCGCACGAAGCCGTCAGGCACTCCGGCACTCCGGCGGCGAGTACGTGCGCGGGGCGGCGCATGCGAACGGCATCGAATCGTTTGGGTCCCTGTTCAAGCGCGGCCTGTACGGCACCTATCACCGGATGAGCGTCCGTCATCTCGGCCGCTATCTCACGGAGTTCGCGGGACGGTGCAACGACCGCGACTGCGACACGGCGGAACAACGGCGGAACGGATGCGGCGCATGGCGCGGGGCTTGGTCGGCCGGACGCTGACCTGCCGGCAGCTGACCGGCAAGGCCGCGGTCGCGGCCTGAGCGGCGCCCGCTGCGGGCGCGCTCTTCACGCTCGGTACGAGGGTCGCACCGGATCCGGAAGGCCCCGGTGCGACCCCAGTCCGGCCCGGACCGTCCATGCAGGCCGTCGAGCGCCGGGGATCCGCTGTCTTCGGCCCTCGCAGGGCCTGCAATCGGCTTGCAAGGGGTGCCCTGCCACCGCCAACCGGGTTCCACCGGGGCAACCGGGGCAGGCGAGGCGGCCTCTCTAGTCCCTGCCTCGTCCAATCCGCTGGCAGGCTCGAGTCAGATACGATCCCACTCCCCACCCCTCTGTGCCCGCCGCGGCCGCACTCGAGTCGCATCGAGCCGATCAACATTCAAGAGGCGCTACGTTGTTGTCACTTGCCGCTGGAGCAAGATCGTTGAGACTACAGTTCGAGACCAGACACCACCCGCGCAGTTCGTAAGCCTGAGCAATTACCTATACGAGAAGCTTGACGGATGCATTGAGCGCCCGCGTCTCGAACCGTGGCCCGAGCAGCACGCGGCAATTGAACGGGCCGTGCATGGGTTGTTGCGTTCCAAGCGCTCCCGAGGCCGCCTCGTGATGGCTTGCGGGACAGGGAAGACGTTCACTGCCCTCCGGATTGCCGATAGCGTCGTCAACGACGGCGGCAGCATCCTCTATCTTGCGCCGAGCATCGCCTTAGTGGCTCAGTCCCGGCGAACGTGGCTTGAACAGATGAATCGCCGTCTTGCTGCGCTCGTTATCTGTTCCGACTCGGGCGCAGTCTCCGAGAGCAACATGGATTTGGCAGCGATAGAGCTCAGCTGTCCTGTAACTACGTCACGCAGGAGAATTGCCGCACACTTGAAAGGCAATCGCGGCATTACGAAAGTGGTTTTCTGTACCTATCAGTCTCTAGTCCGCCTCGGAGAGGCACAGTTTTCGGATGACGAACCTGAATTTGACTTGGCGATTTGCGACGAAGCGCATCGTACATGCGGTGTAAGCTCGCGTGAGCGACTACGTGCATTCCAAGCCGTTCACAGCGATTCGGAAATCCGCGTTCGCCGCCGATTATATATGACGGCTACGCCGAGGCTGTACACGAAGCGCTCAATCCAGCGTCGGATTGACCAGGGCCTGATTGTTAATGACATGTCCGATCACAGCGTGTTCGGTCGGGAGCTGTACAGGTTTGGCTTTCGAGACGCTGTCAAATCTGAACGGCTCTGCGATTACTGCGTGATCGTGCTAGGTGTCCCGAGTGAAAAAATTGGAGGAAGAATGGTAGAATCAGAGATCAAAGTACGTGAAATTTCCGGAATAAGTGTGAAGAATGTAGAAGTCCACCTCACGCGTGCCTTAGGAACTGCATTGGCCGTAAATGGCGTTGTCCGTGACGCGGAACGGCAGATCAACACGATCAATCCATTGATGCGAACGATTGCCTTTAGCAAAACGCGAGCAGTTTCGAAACGCTTTAGTGACATCCTTGGATCTCCGTCGATTCGCCGAAAGGTTACTGCTGCGACGAAGGGCCGAAATGGCAAATCCTCGCTTAAGATCGAATCAGTTCATATCAATTCCCGCGACAGTGCTCATCGCCGGGCAGACGAGATCAACAAGCTCCGAAACGCGAGTTCGGAGGGCAGCCCGCGAATCCTCTGCAATGTGGGCCTCTTTAGCGAGGGTGTGGACGTACCAGCGCTTGATGCCATAGCGTTCCTAGCCCGGATAATTCATGAGTAGCCCGGAGGGCCATAGTTCGGTCCCTCCGCCCGTGCCGTGAGGGCCCCCGGTCCAGCGCGATCCTCATTCCTAGGAGTGCCCTGCGATCCCCGGCGGCAGCCCCGGCCCGGTCCGATTGAGATCCAAGTTTATACATTGAAGTTGTTTTCATCCGGTAGGTTATAATGAATACACGGTCGCAGCCGCAGGCTCCCGAGGCGTTCCGTTCCGCAATCCGCGCCGTCGCCCCGCCGCCGTCCGCTTCGATCACGAGCGCAGCAGCTCCGACGGCGGCGCTGTCCCGGTCGAGGCCGCCGACCGCGCGCTCGGCCTCACCGCGGCGTTCGCCGACTGCCTGCGCGACCGGCGCCAGCCCTCCGAGGTGCTCCACTCCCTCGCCGACATGCTCGGCCAGCGCATCTACGGCCTCGCCTGCGGCTAGGAGGACTGCCACGACGCCGGGCGCCTCGGCGGCGACCCCGTGTTCAAGCTGCCGCTCGGGCGCGACCCCTGGCAGGGCCGCGACCTGCCGTCCCGGCCCACCCTGTCGCGCTTCGAGAACGCCGTCACCGCGGACGCGGCGAGCGCGCTGTCCGCGGTACCGGCCCGCTGCGTCGTGCGGCGCCAGCACGAGCGGCGCCCCGAGACCAGGATCGTCGAGCTGGACTTCGACCGGACCTGCGAGCCGACGCACGGGGGCCGGCAGCTGGCGCCGTTCAACGACTCCTGCGACACGCGTTGCTACTTGCCGCTGGTGGGCGCGGTGCGCTGCGACGACGAGCGCGAGCGGCATCTCGTGGCGGCGCTGCCGCGCTCGGGCACGGCCGCGGCCGCGGAGGGCTTGCTGCCGCTGCTGGAGCGCTTGCTGCTGCTGCGGGAATTCTTCCCGCGGGCGACGCTGCGCCTGCGCCTGGACGCGGGCTTCCAAGGGGACGAGCTGCCGGCCTATGGCGAGCGCGAGGGCCTGGAGTACCTGGAGTACGTGGTGTGCCTGCAGAAGAACGCGGTGCCGGAGCGGCGCGCGGCCCCGTTGCGGGCGGCCGTCGAGGCCCGGCGCGCGCCCGGCGGCACCCCGGGCACGGACCGCGGCGGGGCAGCGGCGGCCGCGGGGGACCCGCCGTCCCGGCTGGAGCAGTTGCGGGCGAAGTACGCGCGGCCGGGAGCCGGCACGCAGGGGGGCCGGCCGGGCGCGGAGGACGCGGGCAGCGGCGCGGGCGCGCTGTACGGGCAGTTCGCCTACCGGGCGGGCCCCCGGTCGCGGTCGCGGCGGGTGATCGTCAAGGCGGACGTGAGCGAGTTTCCCGGGCGCGCCCCGCAGTGGAACCCGCGCTACGCGGTGACCAACGCGGGCGGCAGCCCGCAGCGCCTCTGCGAGCGGATCCACTGCCTGCGGGGGGACGTGGAGAACCGCGTCAAGGAGCTCAAGCACGGGATGCGGATGGACCGCGCCAGCCGCTCGAGCTTCGCGGCGAACCGGTTCCGCGTGCCGCTCGCGGCGGCGGCCTACGCGATCATGCAGGAACTGCGCCGGCAGGCACGGGACACGCCGCTGCGGAAGCGCCGGGTGGACGGGTTGCGCCTCGGCCTGCCGAAGCCGGGGGCGCGGGTCGCGGCCACGGCGCAGCGGATCGTGCTGCGAGTGCCGCGGACGGCACCGTTCCGGGACGCCTGGGCGGTGGTGGCGCGGGGCTTGGGGGCCGTGCCGATATGACGCCGGGCCGGGTCAATCCGGAGAGTGTCGGCAGGCGCCGGGCGCCGCCGGGGGAAACCGTGCCTGCCCTCCGGGCGGGTGCCGCCGAGGAGGTGTCCGCGGCCCGCACGCCGCTCGCGAGACGCCCCGCAAGTCCCGCATTCCCCACCCGCAGGCGTTGCGGAAGCAGATTGGGCGGCCATCGAGGGCCCGGAAACTGGATCCATGGGCCTGCGCCGCATTCGTGAATAATGCGGGCTAGGCGCGAGCCGCTCAGCCCTTCTGGCGGCGCTCCACGAAGATCCCCATGGCCCGCCAGCCCCAGAGTTGCACGCCGCAGTTGCGCAGCCTGATCCCCGTCGCGATGATGATCTCGTCGCGGGTCGGGCGCATCTTCTCGACCGCCTTCAGCGTGGCAATGGTCGGGCGAGGCTTGCGCCGGCCCTTCGGCCTGGCCCCGTCGGCGTCGACGGGAACGATGTCGCCGTTGGCCCGGGACAGCTACCGCTGAATGACGTAGCGGTCGTCATCGAGACCGCCGCCGACGAAATGGGTGAGAAAGGTTCGCGCGTCGCCACGCGGTGCGAGTGCCGCCTGCATTGTGCCGTGCTCCTCCGATCGGGTGAAAGGGACGGCGGCAACGCCCCTCTCCCGGAGCGCCAGCTGCCCCCCCGCTCACGGCCAGACTCGTCCTCTCCGCGACGTGAAGCCGGGTGACGGCACACCGCAAGTTACGCTTGACGTAAGGTGGATACTTGCGCTAGTGTGAAGCCGATGCGGTTGCTCCGGGAACGGAAAGCGTTGTGATCGTCGGCTTCTCGGACAAGAAGACCGAAGCGTTCTACGAGGGTCGCCGGATCGCGGCATTCTCGGGGTTCGCCCGGATCGCCTCGCGCAAGCTCGACCAGCTCGACGCGGCCACGGGGCTAGGCGACCTGGCGCGGCCCGGCAATCGTCTGGAGGCGCTCAGGGGCCGGCGCAAGGGACAGTGGAGCATCCGTATCAACGACCAATGGAGAATCTGCTTCAGGTGGCCGGACGGAAGTCCGGGCCCGACCGAAGTGGAAATCGTGGACTACCACTAATTTCGAGGAGGCAAGTCATGCGCGAACCTATCCATCCGGGCGAGACCCTGCGCGACGATCTTGACGCGCTCGGCATGAGCGCCGCAGAGCTCGCGCGGCGCATCGAGGTGCCGGTGAACCGCATTACCGAGATACTCAACGGTCGACGCTCGATCACCGGCGACACGGCCTTGCGGTTGGGGCGCTTCTTTGGCACTTCGGGGGAGTTCTGGCTCAACCTCCAGAAGCTCTACGAACTGCGGCTCGCCGAGCGAAAGAGTGGCCAGGCGATCGCCCGGCTGCCAACACTGGATGCGGGCAGCGTCCGGCACGCGACAGGATGAACACCGACCCGACGCAGGCAGCTACGCATGGCGCAGGACCCGGCGGCGCAGGACGACCCAGTGACCGCAAGGACGGGACGGGCCTTGCGGTCACTGGACGGAGTCAGGCCCCTCTACATGCTGCCGGCGGACCCGCTGGCAGAAGAAGTGCTTATTCCGGGGTTCCGCGTGGCCGGCAAGGTCGATTGCATGGTCGGGTTCTTCTCAAGCGAGGTGCTGGTCGCGCTCGCGCCCGGCCTCGCCAGCTACATCGCCGGTTCGCAAAACAGTTCCTGATTACCCACAAGACTCAGCCAAGGTTAGGAGGCGGTGCGGCATGGGCGGGGTGCGCACGGAGGCGTGGAGCAGGCGGGGGACCAGCGCCTCGAGATCGTAGCGGCGGTTGAAGCGGTAGCGGAACTCGGCGAGGTAGCGCGGCAGGTGCTTGCCGTCGAACGCATGGCAGGTTCCCGCCAGGGACTGCTTGACGTTCCCCAGCATCGTGTTGACCCGGACGAAGCGGGAATCCGCGCAGCTCCGCTGCCCGCCTCCGGTGACGGTCGGCACGTGCTCGCAGCCGGCGCCGGCCACGCCCCGGAAGCAGGCCGGGCCGTCGGAATGCACCTCCGTGCCGGGCTGCAGGTGCCGCCCGGCCCACGCTGCCAGCGTCTTCTTGCGCAAGCCCGCCCCGCTGCTCAGGCGCATCCTTGCCGGCTGGCCGGCGGCGGTGACCTGCACGGCGGCGACGAACGGCGTCTTGCCCGCCGCGCCGCGACCGCGCTTGCCGCCGCTCCGCTCCCCGCCCCGGTAGGCGTCGTCCACCTGCACGATGCCGCCCGGCGGCACGCGCTCGTCGCGCTCCTTCATCACTTGCAAGAGCTTGTGCTTCATCTTCCAGGCCGTGTTCCGGCTGACCCCCGGCTGCCGCGCCAGTTCCAGCGACGCAACGCCGTGCTGGCCCTGCGTCAGCAGGTGGAGCGCCAGGCACCGGACGGTCAGCGGCAGCTGGGTGGCGGCGAAGATCGTGCCGGCGACGAGGGAGGTCCGGCGGTGGCAGGCATGGCACTGCCAGAGCTTGCGGGAGCGGATGCGGCAGTGCCGGCGGGAGCCGCACTCCGGGCAGCGGAAGCCGTCCGGCCAGCGGGCCTTGAAGACGGCCTGCTCGCATGGCCCCTCGCTGCCGTAGCGCTGCAGGAACTTGCCCAGGCTGAGTCCCTTCTGGAATTGCACGCGATTGCGTTTCATCTGCTATCCCCTTTCCTGTCAGAGGTTTCCGACCTCTTCCAGTATAGCATATCCTCGGCTGACGTTCGTTGGTAATCAGGAAACAGTTTACGGTTGATCGTCAGTCCCCTGCTTCGCGCCGAAGACCAAGCCGCCATAGAGGACGGGTTGAAGTCGCCGGAAGAGGTCGCGAACAGGCTTCTGGAAGAGTTGACCGTCACTGAAGACCTGCTCCAGCGGCACACGCTGAAATGCCTGTCTTGGCTGCTCCGCGAGGGCAGAATCGAAATCAGGATCGTTCTGATGAAAGATGCGCTATTTCATCCTAAGGTCTGGCTGTTCGAGAAGGGAGGCGAAGTCGTCGCCACGCACGGGTCGAGCAACGTGACCTACGCAGGCATCCGGAAGAACATCGAACAGATCGCGATATCGCGGTCGTGGCAGGACCCGAACCAGCGCTACATCACGGACAAGCTTTGCTACGAGTTCGGGAGGCTGTGGGAGAACAAGGACAACAACTGTCTGGTTATCGGGTTGCCCGAAGCGGTCCGCCATCGCCTACTACGAACCTACAGTTCCGCATCGCCGCCGACCGAAGACGAGCTTCGGGCGCTGTGCGAGCGCGCAACCGGTTCTTCCGAAGAACCGAAGCCTTTCCAACCGGCTTGCGTCCCGCGCACGGGATTCGCAACACCGAACTGGCTGCAATACGAAGACGGTCCGTTCGAACACCAGGGCAAGGCCGTCGCCGCATGGTGCGCTGTCGGGTTTCGAGGTGTGCTGGAAATGGCGACCGGTTCCGGGAAGACGATCACCTCGATGATCGGGGCACACCGTCTCCATGAAGGACACAAGCCACTGCTGATAATTGTTGCCGCGCCCTATGTGCCGTTGATCGAACAGTGGTGCGATGAAATCGCACCATTCGGGTTAACGCCGGCTAACCTCACGACGGCGGGCGGTGCGGCAAGACGCGCGAGCGAGCTGCAAAAGCTGAAACGGCGTCTGCGTACCGGCTTGTCGGATGTCGAGGCAGTTGTTGTCAGCCACGATACGTTGTGTACCCCGGAATTCCTCGCCACCGTCGAGACATTCGATTGCGCGCGATTACTGATCGCGGATGAAGCGCACAACCTTGGCCGTCCGTCGTTCACAAACGATCCACCGGAGTTCTTCGAGTATCGCCTCGGGCTGTCGGCCACGCCGATACGCCAGTATGACCAGGAAGGCACGGAGGCGTTGTTCGGCTTCAAAGCTGTTTACGCTGAACGACAGCGGAGCAAGCCCGATCGGCGCGCCGGAGGCGCTGATCAGCGACGAGCTGCCGCCGGCACTGCGGGAGGTCTTCTTTACCGATGGCGACAGAGCGCTGAGCTTCATCGAAGCGGATGTCGCCCTGTCCACGAAGCGCGAGCGGGTGCAGCGCGCCATTCGCTCGCTTCTAGGGCTCGGTGTCATCGACAACGCGATCAAGCATGTGCGCAAATCGGCGGCGGAAGTGAACAAGAAGGCGAAGCAGGTCGGCACCGGCAGCGAGTTGTACAGGGCCGCCTCGCGCCTCGAAGCGATGGAAGAGGACCGGGAGGAATTTGACGCCGATCTGGAGGACACTAAGCAGCAATTCGGCGCCTTCGACGAAAGAGTCGATGAGATTGACCGCAAGATCGCCGCGGCCCTCCAGAAAGGCGACAAGGAAAAGCTGCGCAAGGACCTTGATCGCGCCAAGCGCGAGATCAAACAACTCGCCAGCCAGCTTGCCGCGGCGAACAAGGAGCACTCGGCACTGTTCCGCAGTCGATCGATCGCGACCGACGCCGAGGGCGACAAGCGCCGCGTGCATATCCAGAAACTAATCGACGACAGCCAGCGCGCCGATGAAATCCAGGAGATCATCACTGACCTGTACTACGGTGCAAAGCCATTACAGGGCGGAGGCGACGCTGTGCCGAGCGCGTGGCTGGAGGGTTACAGGAGGGTTTTCGAACGTCGCGACGGGATTCAGGCCCTGCGCGAGGAGGCGGGCCGGAAATTCCGGGCTCTGGAAAAGCAACTCGACTCGCTCCCTGACACGGATATCCAGGGCCTGCGTGAGACGCGCCGCCAATACAAAAAACAACGCGACCGCTACCTGTCGAAACAGTCGGCGCTCGAAACCCAGCTCACCGGGCTTCGGCGCGAGCGCGAGGAACTGGAAGCCGAGCGTGACCGCCTGCTGCGCGAACAGAAGAAGGGGGCTCGCATTCTGGCCGAGCTGGAAGTCACACAGGACGTGACGAAAGTACTGCAAAGCGCTTATGAGCGGATCACAAACGAGGAATTGCAGAAAGTCAGCGAGCTGATGAACACAATATTCCTCGAAATGATCGGCGCAGACCCCGAACAGGGGGCGATCATCCGCCGCGCAGAAATCAGCCGGGAGTTCGACATCATCGTTTACGGACCAAACGACCGGACGCTCAATCCGGACCGCGACCTGAACGGGGCGTCACGCCGCGTACTGACGCTCGCATTCATTCGCGCGCTGACGAAGGTCAGCGAGGTCGAAGCGCCGAATGTGATCGACACGCCACTCGGCATGACGGGCGGTTTCGTCAAGCGCTCCATCCTGCGCACCGCGGTACGGGAAAGCGCCCAACTGATTTTGTTCCTCACGCATTTGGCATCGGACCTCGACATCCACCCTGTGCTGGCCCGCTACGTCACGCGTACTCGGACTGTCTCTTGGCACTGCCGAACCCGCTGTGCACCTTGCCGGTACAAGCTGTGGCGTGGCGATCGAGCAATTTCATCCGGCGTCCTCGGATGCCTCGTGCCGACAGGCAGGGTGATGTCGCAGCGCTCAGAAACTCAGCCGCAGTGTGAACTGCAACTGGCGCGGATCGAAAGTAGAGGTGAACGAGAACGGCTCGGTCACCGGCCCGCGGCGCCCGGTCGGCTTGTCCGGGATCTGTTCCCGAGTCATCCCGCCCACGGCTCCGTTGACGGCCTTGAAGTTGGTCCGGTTCAGGATGTTGAAGCCTTCCGCGATTACCTGAAGCTTCGTAGTCTCGGATAAGGTGAATGTGCGCGTTAGGCGGACATCCATACCAAAGAAGGTCGGGCCGCGTCCGACGTTGCGCCCGATGCCCCACGGCCGGTGCGTGTCAGTGTGCCGGTCGCCCACGTTGTCGAAGCCTGCGTCCAAGTTGAATGGCGCGAACGAGCGGGCAAGGACAATCCCGGACAGCGTGAAATCAGACAGCAGGTTATGGGCGAACCCGCGTCCGCTCCCGGCCTTCCACGGAGACTGGGCTACTGCCTGTGCCACGAATCGGTGACCCCTGTGGAAGTGCGATAGCGCTAGCTCGTCCTTGGCATTCCACTGCAAGTGTGGCTCGAACGACGAATTGTAGTCCGTATTCTCGTCGATGCTCTTGCTCCACGTATGGTGCATGGAAACGGAGAACCCATTCGAGAAGCGCTTCTTGAGCTGCAGGAGCATGGCGTGGTAGTAGGATCGGCCCCAGCTTCCGTAGGCATTGTCCTGCAGGATCAGCGGGTCGTGAAATCCCACTATCGGCCGCCCCGTCTCTTCGTTCGTCCCGGCTTGGAAAATGTTCAGGTCCAAGGGCCGGATCAAATGAACTCCGCGATTGAAGTTGTACGCGGCGGACAGCGCGTAGCCGCCGACCTCGCGTTGGATCTCGAAGCTGCCCTGCTGCGAATAGGGGTTCACCATGTCATCCACCACCCGGAACCCCACGCGCAGAGGATATCCGGCGCTTGGATCGATCCCATGGATTGCGAGATCCTCGGGGACGATGCTACGACTTCCAAGAATGCCGCGGCTCTGTAACGTTTGGTAGATCTCGGCAGATGTCAGCGGCTGCCCGGTGAGCGCGCTGGTGATGCCTCCGACGCCCGTCAGCGGGATGAACACTTGGTAGATCTGCTGCTTGTCTCCGAGCAGGTCGTTCACGTAAGTGGTCTGACCGTCGATGCGCGAGTAGAAAAAGCCGTAACCGCCTCGAATCACCGTCTTCGGATTCGGGCTCCACGCGAACGCCGCGCGCGGAGCGATGTTGTTGTAATCGCGGGGGAAGCGCGTCTTCAACTCCAGCTCGTGGCGCAAGCCCAGCGTGAGCATGAGATTGGAATTGACGCGGATCGCGTCCTCCACGTAGAAGTTCGTGCGATTCGCCCAGCCGGTCCAATACGGATTGCCGAAGCCTTGCTGGTAAACCGTCGGCAGGCCCAATCCGAACGCTTGCAAGGCGGTGATGGGCAGGTCCACGTTCGGGGCCAGGCCAGCGTTGCCGGTAGCAGCCAGTAAACCCTTGACCAGCACCGATGCATTCGGGATCCCGGCCGCCCCAGCGGCTTGGTCGATGAATATCGACAGCGGCACGGCCTCGCCGAATATGAAGCGTCCGCCGAAAAACGTCTCCGACCGAACCCAGTCGCGAACCGGATTGATGTCGACACCGAACTTGAGTGTCTGGCGGCCCGAGACACGCACGAAGTTCTGACGAACCTGAAAAGCGCGCTCGACGACGCGGGTCGGCAGAATAAGATCCCTGCCGAAGCTGCCAAAGCCGGCGATCTCAATCGCCGGACCGATCGCGTCTGTGGGGTAGACTCCGAACTCGTGATAGGCGAGACCGACCCGTGTTTCGCTAACCCATTGGTTGTTGATCACCAGCGTGTCGCCGAACGCGAAGCCGTAGTCCCTCACTTCATCGCTGCGGCCTGCACTACGCGCGACCAAGGATCCGAAATCCGTATTCTCGGCATCTTGGACGGTGGTATTGAGCCGGAAGAACAGGCTATAGCCGTCCTGAAGCGTATGGTCGAATCGAGCCAATCCTTGCTGACGCTGCTCGCCGAATGGAAAAATCCCGCTGTTGTCCTCGTACATCTGAACGATATGCGGGTAGTTTCCCGGAGTCAGGGCGTCCTTCAGCTGCTGGACAAGCGGTTGGACCGCCGCAGAACCAGCCGAGACCAGCACATCCGCCAGAGCTTGTTGCGAAGGAGTCATTGAGTCGAGGAACGACCGGTCGGAAAGCAGCGGCACGATCTGGGACTCATGCCGGTCCAAGCGCTCGTACGATCCGTAGTAAAACGTCTTGTTCTTCTGGATCGGGCCTCCGAATCCGAAACCGCTCTGGACGCGCGTGTAGGGTGCCTTGGGCGGCGCAAAGTACCCCCGCGCTTGGAACCCGCGGTTCCGCACTACGCCGAACAGGCTGCCATGGATTTCATTCGAGCCGCCCTTCGTCACGATGTTCACCGCGCCGCCGGGAGCGCCACCTTGCTCCGGCGAAAAGGAGTTCCGGTTGACTTGGAACGCCTGAACGGTCTCCTGGCTGATCGCAGAACGGACGGCTCCGGAATTGTAGGTGTTGTCCAGTCCGTCGATCATGAACGTGTTGCCGCGCCCGTTCGTGCCCCCGATGCCCAAGCCTGACTGCGGGGTCGGGGCGACACGCCGATCCGTGGCCTCCGCAACGTAATTGGTGTCGACCACTCCCGGCGTCAGTAGCGCTAGGTCGAGATAATCGCGACGGTTGATGGGAAGATTCTGGATCTCGACCGCATCGATATGATCGGACTGCTGGACGCGGTGGGGCTCGATCGCCGGGCGCGCGTCGATGGCCGCCACGACGACCCGGGACTCGGCGGCCGCAAGCGTCATCTGCGGGGACAAGGTGGCCGTCTCCCCCACAAGCACCTCGAATCCCTCGACAATGAACGGAGCGAAGTCTTCAGCTTCGAAGTTCAGCGTATAGACACTGGGCACCAAGTAGCCGAGGACATACTCTCCGCTCGCCGACGTCGAGACACTGCGGGTAACGCCGCGCTCTTCGTCAACAGCCGTCACGGTCGCGTCTTGGACCACGGCCATCGTCTGGTCGTACACAAAGCCCCGAATCGTGCCTGTGTTGGTTTGGCCGAGAATCACCCCGGTGCAGGCCAAGCCAAGGCTCAACCGTCGACCAAGCAAAAAAACGCGCAAATCGGAAAAGTTACTCACGGCAAGATTTCCCACCGAGAGGGGCAGGAGAGTATAGTGTAGCAACCGTAGCGATCTCATCCCGCCTCCGCGTCGGCGATCTGGCGGATTCCGACACGCTTGCGGGTTTGCTGCACGTGCCAGCAGGCAATCGGCTGATACTCTCGAAAGAACCGCCCGGCAGGTCCGACCACATAGCGGTTCGCGCAACTCCATGGAATCGCCGCCAGAACAGCCTGAGGTGCGATCCAGGAGGAACGACGTACATCTTGGCGCAGTTCACTCTATCGAAAGCGAGCGCCCTGGTCCCGAGAATTTGAAGGCTTGGAGCGCTGAGATAGACCTCGCGTTCCAGCGATCGGAAAACTACTTGCACCCGACGCCGGTCGTGGAGTCCCAGCACCTCTCGTCAGTGCTGGGACGGAAGGTATTTCTCAAGCTCGAGTCGATGCACTCGGTCGGGGCCTTCAAGGTGCGTCCTGTCTTCAACAGCATCCTGGCGCACCTAGACCACGCCAAGGAGGCCGGCGTCGTCACGAACTCCTCCGGCAACTTCGCCCAAGCCGTGGCCTACGCGGCCTCGACCCTCGGAGTCGACGCCAAGATCGTGATGATGTGTGGCGCTTCGCGCTTCAAGCGCGACCGAACCGCCCGCTTCGGAGGAAACGTCGTGCTCTGCGCAGACAGCTTCGAGGATCGCTTCGCGACGACCCAGCGCATCCAACGCGAGGAGGGCCGCCTGCTCGTGCATCCGTTCAACTCGGTCGAAACCATCGCCGCCGACGGCACCATCGGCCTCGAAGTTTCGCGGCAGGTCGAAGCGCCGTGCGATCTGTTCGTGCCGATTAGCGGTGGCGGATTGATCCCGGGAACCGCTCTAGCGATCAAGCACGCACGGCCCGAATGGCGCATCTTCGGCGCGCAAGCGGCCGCGAATCCCGCTACCAAGCTGTCCTTGGAGGCTGGCAGGCCGGTCCGCAGCACGCCTTCGCCATCACTCGCTGACGCGCTGGCAGTTCCCGCACCGGGCAGCAACGCTTTCCCGATCATCCAACGCCACGTCGAATCGGTCGCCCTCGTCGACGAGCGGGCCATGGCGTCGGCTATCCGGGCACTTGCCGTTGAGGACAAGCTCGTATAGATCCCGAGATCTTGCGGTCCATTCTCGCGAACCGCCTGTAGCAAAAGGTACGCGGGATAGCCTGCTATCCGCATGTCAGATTACCGCCTAACTGCTGCTTGGCGGGTCGCTGATGTAGTAGTGGAGGCGGGCAGAGGCCAGCGACGACACCGTGTCCCGCCACGATGCGCAGGCAGCGATCCATTGTCCATGGGCCGGGATTGATCTAGCTCAGAGCTGGGCCGATTCGCCGCAGTGGGGGTCGTTGCTAGCTGTGATCTGCCAACAGGTTCTTCACTCGGCCCTGACCGAGGAAACTGAAGGTGCTAGGCCAACGGCTTCCTGGAAGAAGGGCCGCGTGAACATCCACAAGCAGGCCGAGTTGGCGTCCCGAAGTCGAGCCGACATGGTCAACTGCGTGCTCGGGCAGAGGCAAACGCTTAGTGGGTCGCCCGCTAGCCAGCCGAGGGACCCGCCAGGTTGCGCGACCGCAGTGCGCGTCCGCCCCGGGCGCTGCCCCCCGCACTCGCCGTGCAGGTCATTGACTTGCGCTCCAAGGACCAACGGCAAGGCCGCACGCTGCCTCCAGACCGCCCTGCGAGAATGGGCCTGCGCCCCCGCTGCGACACCTCGGCACAACGCGCAGAGCAACTCCAACCTTGGCTGCATCGCTACCGTGGGCGCATGCGCAGCGCCGCCGGAAGCCGGACCAACTCACTTGGGCGCTAGCCGCCCTTGACAGCGCGTGAGAATCCCGCTCCAAGCCGACGCAAGTCGTGTCCGCGGGGATGGACGAGAATCTCCAGAAATGGTGCTCGGCAACGTACAGATGTGTACGAAGCTTTCAAGACGAGTGGCTGTTCCACTGTGCCGGAATCGTGGGACGGGTGCGAGCCACTAAGGCCGCGCCCCTGATCAAGGCGCTGCTTCCAGCACTCCAAGTCGGACCCTTGGTGAGCCCGGAGGGATTCGCCCCCCCCCCCCCCCCCCGACCTGCCGCTTAGGAGGCGGCCGCTCTATCCAGCTGAGCTACGGGCCCGAGCCTCGCTTGATTGTTGCACGCAGATGGACCGGCCGCAGAAATTGGGAGCAAACGGCTCCAGCCCTCGCCGATCACCGCTAGCCCGGATAATTCATGAGTAGCCCGGAGGGCCATAGTCCGGTCCCTCCGCCCGGGCCGTGAGGGCCCCCGGTCCAGCGCGATCCTCACTCCCTCACTCCTAGGAGTGCCCTGCGATCCCCGGCGGCAGCCCCGGCCCGGCCCGATTGAGATCCAAGTTTATACGCTGAAGTGGTTTTCATCCGGTAGGTTGTAATGAATGCATGGTCGCAGCCGCAGGCTCCCAAGGCGTTCTGTTGCGCAATCCGCGCCGTCGCCCCGTCGCCGTCCGCTGCGATCACGAGCGCAGCAGCTCCGACGGCGGCGCTGTCCCGGTCGAGGCCGCCGATCGCGCTCCCGGCCTCACCGCGGCGTTCGCCGGCTGCCTGCGCGACCGGCGCCAGCCCTCCGAGGTGCTCCACTCCCTCGCCGACATGCTCGGCCAGCGCGTCTACGGCCTCGCCTGCGGCTAGGAGGACTGCAACGACGCCGGGCGCCTCGGCGGCGACCCCGTGTTCAAGCTGCCGCTCGGGCGCGACCCCTGGCAGGGCCGCGACCTGCCGTCCCGGCCCGCCCTGTCGCGCTTCGAGAACGCCGTCACCGCGGACGCGCCGAGCGCGCTGTCCGCGGTACCGGCCCGCTGCGTCGTGCGGCGCCGGCACGAGCGGCGCCCCGAGACGAGCATCGTCGAGCTGGGCAGCTCGGGCACGGCCGCGGCCGCGGAGGGCTTGCTGCCGCTGCTGGAGCGCTTGCTGCTGCTGCTGCGGGAATTCTTCCCGCGGGCGACGCTGCGCCTGCGCTTGGACGCGGGCTTCCAAGGGGACGAGCTGCCGGCCTATGGCGAGCGCGAGGGCCTGGAGTACGTGGAGTGCGTGGCGTGCATGCAGAGGAACGCGGTGCCGGAGCGGCGCGCGGCCCCGTTGCGGGCGGCCGTCGAGGCCCGGCGCGCGCCCGGCGGCACCCCGGGCACGGACCCCGGCGGGGCAGCGGCGGCCGCGGGGGACCCGCCGTCCCGGCTGGAGCAGTTGCGGGCGAAGTACGCGCGGCCGGGAGCCGGCACGCAGGGGGGCCGGCCGGTCGCGGAGGACGCGGGCAAGAACCCGGGCCCGCTGCACGGGCAGTTCGCCTACCGGGCGGGCCGCCGGTCGCGGGCGCGGCGGGTGATCGTCAAGGCGGACGCGAGCGAGTTTCCCGGGCGCGCCCCGCAGTGGAACCCGCGCTACGCGGTGACCGACGCGGGCGGCAGCCCGCAGCGCCTCTGCGAGCGGATCCACTGCCTGCGCGGAGACGTGGAGAACCGCGTCAAGGAGCTCGAGCACGGGATGCGGATGGACCGCGCCAGCTGCTCGAGCTTCGCGGCGAACCGGTTCCGCGCGCCGCTCGCGGCGGCGGCCTGCGTGATCATGCAGGAACTGCGCCGGCAGGCACGGGACACGCCGCTGCGGAAGCGCCGGGTGGACGGGTTGCGCCTCGGCCTGCCGAAGCCGGGGGCGCGGGTCGCGGCCACGGCCAAGCGGATCGTGCTGCGAGTGCCGCGGACGGCACCGTTCCGGGACGCCTGGGCGGTGGTGGCGCGGGGCTTGGGGGCCGTGCCGATATGACGCCGGGCCGGGTCAATCCGGAGAGTGTCGGCAGGCGCCGGGCGCCGCCGGGGGAAACCGTGCCTGCCCCCCCGGGCGGGTGCCGCCGAGGAGGTGCCCGAGGCCCGCAGGCCGCTCGCGAGACGCCCCGCAAGCCCCGCATTCCCCGCCCGCAGGCGTTTCGGAAGCAGATTGGGCGGCCATCGAGGGTCCAGACACTGGATTCATGAGCCTGCGCCGCATTCGTGAACAATGCGGGCTAGAGCCTCGTGCGAGCGAGTTGGACATCGTGCAGGCGATCGGGCGTGTGATGCGACGGTCCGATGCTACTGGCAAGCGCCGCGAATATATCATCATCCCAATTGTGATCGAAGCTGATTCCGATATCGCAGCCGCGTTATCGCGCGGGACGGATGGCTACGAGCATATTGGCAAGGTGCTCCGAGCTCTGTGTGCCCATGACGGAGACTTGATGAAAAACCTAGACCAGCGCCTCCTAATTGGGACCGGCAGTTCCCTCGGGGACGGGCAAGACAATCGGGGCGACGACCAGGAAGGAGAGCAGCTAGCAGCGATTCTCAATTTGGGCATTTGGGGATTTCCAGAGTGTCTGAGAAAGGTGTCGAAGGCAGGCAGGCACACGACTTTTTCTAGCGGAATTTGTGAGCTAGGGTGAATGCCCCATGTCCTGGACGCGCTGCTGAGCGCCTTCCGCGAGACGGCCGCCGGCCTGCCCGACCGGCGCGAGGGTCGCAGCAACAAGCGCTACGAGGTCAGCGACGCCGCCGGTTGCGCCCCGGCCTGCTTCTTCACCCGGTGCGAGTCGTTGCTCGCGTTCCAGCGGCGCATGGAGCGGGACGGCTCGCGCTCCAACTGCCGGACCCTGTGCGGCGCGGGCCGCATCCCCTGCGACCACCGGATCCGCAACTTGCTCGACGACCTCGACCCGGCCGCGTGCGACCCGCTGTTCCGGCCGTGCCTCGCAACCGTGGCCGCGCAGGGCGCGCTCGAGCCCTTCCAGCACCTCGACGAGCGCCTGCCGGCGGCTCCGGACGGCGTCCGGTTCCACCGCTCCGACACGGTGCATGGCCCGCAGTGCTCGGTGCGGCGCGTCGGCAGCGAGCGCCGGCCGCATCACTTCCACGCCATGGCCGACGGCCACGCCACCGTCCTGCTGCTGATGCCCGAGTTCGTGCGCCCGCAGCAGGACGCGGCCGCGACCCGCGCCGACATGAGCGAGGACGAGCGCAAGCGGGACTGCGAGCGCAACGCCGCCAAGCGCTGGCTCGCCGCTCGCGGCGCCTGGCTGCAGGCCTGCCGCCCCGTCCTGCCGGGCGACGACCTGCACTGCTGCCAGCCGGTCTGCGAGGCCGCCGCGGCGGCCGGCATGGACTGCATCCGGGTAGGCAAGCCCGGATCCCGCAAGCGCTTGTACGAGGTGCCGGAGAGCCGGCGGGCGAGCGGCGCGGTGCGCTCGACCGGCGGGCTGCCGCGGCGCGGGAAGGGCAAGCGGTCCGAGCGGCACCGTTTCCGCCGGACGGCCGCGGTGCCCCTGCGCCAGGGCCGCGACGCCCTGCGGGGCACTTGGATCGAGTACGCCGTGGAGCGCGACGGCAAGCGCACCTGCGCCAGCAGCTTCTTCGCCGGTCTCGCGGTCACCGCGGACAACGCGGAGCGGATCGCGCGGGCCGGCCGGGCGCGCTGGAAGATCGAGAACGAGGGCTGCAACTGCCTGGCGCGGCACGGCCGCAACTGCAAGCGCAACTTCGGGCACGGCAAGGACGCGCTGGCCAACGTGCCGGCCGTGCCGAACCTGTTCGCCTTCGCGCTCCACGCCGTGGTGCAGTGTGTCGGTGCAGTGCGTCTGCGCGCTGCGGCAGCAGTGCCGGCGCCAGCCGGTCACGCGCCGCGCCCTGTTCCAGGAGCTGCCGGTCGCGCTGCGCTGGTTCCGCTTCCCGGACCGGCCGACGCTGCTGGCGGCGGTGCGCGACGGACGCGCGCCGCCGGGCTGCCAGCCGGCCGGGGCCTGGACTCCGCGCAGCTTCGTGCCGGCAGCGTCCGGCGAGCGGCCGGCCGTCAAAGCCGGCTACCGCCGGAATGCGTCCGGTCGCGAGCTCGGCAATCGGCGGACCCGCGACGCGGGCCGCGCCACGGCCCTGCCAGCCGTCCGACGCTCCCGCGGGGCGGCCTCGGGAGCGCAACCTCTCGGTCAACTGATTCACCTCATCCTCCGAAACAACGTTCACGCACCCCCTTGACGGCCAAATTTAGAACCGCTGAGCAGCTAGGGATCACGTGGCTTGACACGGACCATGAACTCTATGCACTGGTTGCACCGGCCTCGGGCCTGCGCGCTGCGGGCGCGGAGATCGCCGACCGCATCATTGCTGAAGTCCGTCGCGCCGGGTATGCGTGGGAACGTGCCGGTGCGGGCCAGATGATGGCCTCGGTGATCGGACATCCACCGCCAACGTCCGACGCGCAAGCGCGACATGCTTGTACGGTGGCTGCTCTGTTGGTGCTGAATTCGTGCCTCCTGTACAAGCGGCTCCACAGCTCTTCGACTGAAATCAGAGTTGGCCTCTCCGAAATTAAGCTGGACTCTCGCTCCCGAAGGGTGCTGGCGCTGGAATGGCAGAATATTCTCGAGCGCGACTACCGTCCGGTCTTCGCGCCGGCTCTCGCCTGCGTAAGGGCACTACCCAAAGGAGATGCCTTGACCCAGCCTCTCGAGCGGCTGATGGAGTTTGCCGAGGAAGAGGCCGAGACACTGAATGAACTCGGTTACGATCACGCCGGTCCCCTTTACCACAAGATTCTGCCGAGTGCCGCATCGTCCGGGTCATTCTATACCAAGCCCACGAGTGCCATGTTGCTAGCAGCACTGGCACTGCCTAGCGACCCACTCTACAGAAATCTAGATGCTGTGAGGCGCTTGAATATCTGCGACCCAGCATGTGGATCCGGGACTCTCCTTATGGCGACACTCTCTAGAGTTAAGGCACTCGTTGCAGAAATGTGCAGGGGCATCGACACTCCATCTCGGTCACGGATCCATCAGATTCTCGTAGAGAATTCGCTTTGCGGAATGGACATAGACCGAGTTGCGATTCAACTTGCGGCTTGCAACCTCACTCTCGGGGCACCGATGGCAGATTACAAGATGATGCATCTGTACACGCTGGACTATGGAATGATCGGCGACAGAGGTCCACGAGCGGGCAGAATTGAATTACTAGAACAACCAGAGAGAGAGTCTTATCTGCGCAGGCTTGTAGCTCCTATCGAAGGATTTTAGAGTGAAGATTGAGCACGTTTTGATCAGGATATGGATGTAGAATTTCCCGTGAGAAGTCTAGATCTAGTAATAATGAATCCTCCATTTACAGCCAACTCTCGACGCTACGAATCCCTCACGCAGTCAGGTCGGAGATATATGAGGAAACATGAATTGGAGATACGCGATTTCATCTTGTAGTGCGACTGTAGAGCAGGAAATTGTATCAGCGCCAACAGCGTGGGAACATTCTTCGCTCCTCTTGCTGATCGATTGCTGCATCAACAATCCGGCACCCTAGCAATGGTACTTCCGACAACAGATTGCGTTGGGAAAGAGGGTACATCTGAGCGAAAATTTCTTGCTAGTCGATTTCACATTGAGATGCTTGTAACAAGCCATGATCCTAAGGTGCAGTCTTTCTCAGAGAATACGGATATACACGAAACACTTGTAATTGCACGTCGACATGAGGATATCGGTAGTTTGAATAGTCCGACGCGCATTGTTGCGCTGGCGCAGTTCCAAAAGATGCTGCGAAATGTGCTGTCTTGGCTGATGCCCTACACTCGCACGACGCACGTCGGGCCAAAGCCCTAGGTTTCGGTTCAATGTCGGAATGGCCTCGCGACCGGATTGAACGCGGAAATTGGCGCCCTGTACAGTGGACCAGCCCGGCACTCGCGGAATTGGCGGAGACTATTGATGGCTGGGATGACTTAGTAAGACTTGAGACGGTCTCGCAGACTGGAGTGGCCTGTCAAAGAACCACAGATACTTACGAAATTTCCGACATGCTCGATGGGGCGAGAATGATGTTCTGGATGTCGTCGGGAACTCTGCGCGATAAAATAGCAGGACATCCAGAACAGGCGGCCAGAATTAAAGAGCTCAAGCGCACGCTAGTGGAAAAATACTGGGAGCGGCGAAGCCGACTCCTGGTTGCTCATAGACTTGATAAGAACGCCGGCCGCATCATCTCCGTCTGGAGCGAAGAAGCAATGTTAGGGGCGGGGTGGATGCTGGTTAAGGTCGAGAGCGAGGAATACGAGCAAGCTCTTTGTGCGTTCCTGAATTCCACTCCAGGCCTCTTGCAGATGCTCAACCGTCGCGCAAGAAAGCTGACCTATCCGAAGTGGAATCCGGTTCTCTGGCGGGCCGTGAAGGTGCCGCCGCCCGACCATGAAGCCGTCGGCGGCCTAGCCGAGGCGTTTCGCGATGTGAAGGACCTGCGCGTCGAGCGCCTTGACCACCTCGACGATTGTCAGGTCAGGCCGATCATTGACCGAGCTGCCACCCGTGTCTTGGGTGTTGACGAGGCCGACGTTGCCCAATGGTGGCGCCTCGTTGCTGCTGAACCGACCATTTCGAAGCGAGAGATGCAAGACAATTCCCAGGTGTGATCGGCTTGCTTCGGTAGGTGGACTTCGATCTTGACATGGTCAGGTCCAAGACAACGCAGGAGCCACCCATCCCCGCACTCTCGTGCGGGGCCCTTGCCAGAATGAAGTTTGTCAGGCCCGCTGCAATTCGCTGAGCGTCCCAACCGGACGCTTGTGGCGCTGAGCGTTCCCATACTGGGCTCGCTGGTTGCAGAGCCGCTGGCTGGACTGGTCGACACGGCCTTCGTCGCCCGTCTCGGGGCCGAGCCCCTGGCCGCCCTAGGTGTCGGGACGATGGTCCTGTCGGCGCTGTTCTGGGCCTTCAGCTTCCTCGGCGTGGCTACGCAGACCCGCGTCGCTACGGTCGGCGGAGCCGGATTGAGCGCCGGGGCTTCGTCTGGCCGCCCGGCGCGAGCATGCCTCGTGGCCGTGACGCTCGCGTTGCTGGTCGGTCTGCTGATCGCGGTAGCTGGCATCCCGCTGTCCGGGTCGGCGGCCGGCGCGATGGGCGCTAGCGGTCCGGTAGCTGGTCACGCAACGGACTACCTGCGGCTTCGGCTGCTCGGTGCCCCCGCCATGCTGGCCAGCTTCGCGGCCTTCGGGGCGCTGCGCGGTGCCCACGACATGCGCACGCCGCTGTGGGTGGCAGTGGGCATGAACGCCCTCAACCTCCTTCTGGACCCGCCGCTGATCTTCGGCCTCGGACCGATCCCAGCACAGGGCGTCGCCGGAGCGGCGATCGCTAGCTCGGTCAGCCAGTGGGTCGGGGCGACGTGGGCGGTTGCCGCCGCGTTCGGACGTCTGGGGCGACCGGACGGATTCGACTGGGGGCAGGCCCGCGACTTGCTCGCAGCGGGCGTCGACCTGTTCCTGCGTGCCGCCAGCCTGAACGCCTTTCTGATCCTCGGGACCCGCAAGGCGACGCTGATCAGTGCGGCCAGTGGGGCCGTCCACCAAGTCATCCGCAGCACTTGGTTCTTCAACGCCCTTTTCATGGACGCCTTCGCAATCGCTGTCCAGAGCCTAGTGGCGCACTTTCTCGGGAACGGGGAGGTGGCGCAGGCGCGACGGGCGGCCCGTGCGGCTTGCGTATGGTCTTGCGCGGCGGGTGGCGGGCTCTGCCTCGGAATGCTCGCTGCCGAGGGGTGGATGAACGCGCTATTCATCCCACCCGTAGCCGCCGCATTGTTTCCGGCCCCTTGGCGCATCGCAGCGCTGACACAGCCTGTCAGCGGCGTGACATTCGCCACGGACGGCGTGCATTTCGGCGCGGGCGACTTCGGGTTCCTGCGCAACTCGGTTATCGGCGCGCTCATTGCGGGCGGGGCGATCGTGCTCTGGGCCGACCCCGCGTCGCAGGGGGCGCTCGCGACAGTGTGGTGGGCATTCCCCGTCTGGAGCGGCGCTCGCGCTGTCGCGGGTCTGCTGCGGGTCTGGCCCGGGTTCGGCCGTGCCCCGCTAGTCTCCGGGGATTGAGCGGCCCTGCGAGGGTGTCCGGGAGTCAGTCCCCGTCCGGGAGCCGGAACGCCATGACGCGGGCCATGAAGCTGCCGGGATTGTACTTGTTGCCCCCGCCGACCGCGATCACGAGGTACTGGGTGCCATCGGCTATGTAGGTCATCGGGGTTGCGTGCGCGCTCGCGGGCAGGCGGTATTCCCAGAGCAGCTCGCCGGTGTCCTTGTCGAACGCCCGCAGGCGCTTGTCGTTCGTCGCGGCAATGAAGACGAGTCCGCCGCGCGTCACGACGGGTCCTCCTAGGTTTGATGCGCCGGTCGGAGGGATGCCGCGCCGGGTCAACTCGTCGTACTCGCCAAGCACGGTGCGCCACCTGAACTCTCCCGTGTTGAGGTCGATCGCCGTCAGGTGGCCCCACGGAGGCTGCTGGCACGGATACATGTTGGAATCCCAGAAGCGCCCCCGCGGCCCCGAGCGGCTGCGCCACGGGACGTCGGCGTCGTCCCCTCGATGCACCATCGAGGCGAGCGATCCGACATCCATCGAGTTGATGTAGAAGGTGTCGGTCTCGGGGTCGAAGGCACCGCCCCCGTAGTTGGAGCCGCCGTTGGTCCCGGGGAAGAACACAGTGCGCCGTCGCAGCCGCGGACGGAACAGCGGGCCCTCGATTGACGCGCCCTCGAGCATTTCGAGGCACTCAGCGCGGGATTCGGGCGTGACGGCAGTTATCTCGTCCTTGCGCATCGACTGCCGGATGAACGGCTTTGGAAGAACCGGCCTGGGCTGCGTGGGGTGGTAGTACTCCCCCGGCAGGTCCCCTGCTGGGACCGGATGCTCCTCGATATCAAAGAGAGGCTCGCCAGTGGCGCGATCGAACACGAACAGGAACCCGGTCTTGGTCGCGATCGTGACGGCCTGGACCGGCTTGCCGTTCCGTACCACTTCGACCAGAGACGGCTGGGACGGCAGGTCCCAATCCCAGAGGTCGTGGTGGATGGTCTGGAAGTGCCAGCGCCGGCTTCCCGTGCGGCAGTCCAGCGCCACTAGGCTGTCGCCGAATAGGTTCGCGCCGGGGCGGTCGCCTCCGTAGTAGTCGTACGAAGGGGATCCGAGCGGCGCGTAGACCAGTCCGAGTTGCTCGTCCACGCTGGCCATGGACCACAGGTTGGCCCCGCCCCTCAACTTCCACGAATCGCCGCCCCACGTCTCGTGGCCGAATTCGCCGGGCCGAGGCACGGTGCGGAATCTCCAGCGCAGATCTCCCGTGTGGATGTCGTACCCTCGGATGTCCCCGCTGGGCCCTCGTGGCAGGCCGTCCGACACCCGGCCTCCGACGACCAGCGTCCCTGCGCATTGGGAGATCGGAGACGTCAGCGCGTAACCGCCCTCGACGCCCCCTTCCATCGCGGTCGCAGAGGCGTCCAGAACTCCGCTGTCCGCGAACGCGGGGTCCAGCGCGCCTGTCTTGCGGTCGATCGAGTAGACCAAGCCTGTCTGGGTGCCGAGCACCAGGCGCTCCTTGGCACCCTGCCTCCAGTAGCCGACGCCGCGATTGACGAAGAGGTTGAAGCGGCTTGTCCGGTCGAGCTTGGTGTCGAACTCCCACTCCAACCGGCCCGACGCCGCGTCCAGAGCCAGCAGGCGGTCCATCGGCGTCGGAAGGTAGAGGGTACCCGCGATCATCAGCGGTGTCGCCTCGAACGCGGACCGCGTGGGCGAGCTGCTCAGGCCGTCGGCGAAGTCCGGTGTGTCGTGCTCCCATGCAACCTCGAGGCGGCCTACGTTGCTCCGGTTGATCTGGTCCAACGGCGAGTAGCGCGACCCGCCCGGGTCGTTGCCGTAATGCCTCCACTCCTCCCCGCTCAGGGAGGGCGGGAGAACTGCCAGCAGCAGCGCGACCGCACGCAGCATCTGACGTTGTCGCCCGGCGCGATGCCCAATGGGCAGCTCGCGCCGCCCTACTTGGAGCCGAAGCAGTAGAAGAGGCCGTTGCCGCCCGTGCCGACCAGGTCCGCCTGGCTGCAGCCGCGCGAGCCGTGAGCCGAATTCCACGAGTTGGGTCTCGGGCCGCCGCCTTGGCGATCGTGGTGACCTACCTGGGCCCTTCCCTCGCCGTTGCTCGTCCAATTGCTGCAGGTGTGGTCCGCCTCGTCGGCAAAGGCCGTCCCGTCCGGCAGCGAGCCGGTCAGGATGTCGTGCTGGTTGGGAGAGTCGCCCCGGCCATTGACCATCGCGCCCGTCTCATTCAGGGAGCCTTCCTTGCCCAGCTCGATGAACTCGGAATGCAGGCTGCTGGCGTCGGCCACCTTCTCGCCCTTGGCGTTGTACCAAGGTCCCGTGCCGATGCGGTCGCGGGCGTTGACGGCAGGCTTGCCGTCGGCGGCGCTCGCGCTCAGGTAGGCCTTCCATGTCTGGTCCGGGAGACCCGCCGCCTTGGCCAAGCTGGTGCAGTGCGCGTCCGCGCCGGCAAGGCCGCCTAGGTTGGCACCGTCACCGGGGCCCTTGCTCGTGATGAAGAAGTTGCTGTTGTCGGCGGCGAAGCCGGGCATCGCCATGCAGGCGACTGCTAGGGCGCAGGCGATCAGCGTGGGAGTTCTCATGGTCTTGAATCCTCTCGTGATAGAAAGCGGCGCTGCAAGGCACACAGGCCGTTGGCTGTCAATGCGGAATTCTAGCAAACGCGCCCGCCGCCAGTCTGCCGGGGTTCGTGCGAGGCTGCCGCTGGCACGGTGCGCGGCAGCCCAACCCGGCGCGGGCTGGCCGCCGGGGCCTGCGGATGGGGTCTTCGCATCGTTGCATCGCGAACCCACTTGCCACAGGTCGGTCCCGGCCCGTCGATAGACCAGCCCGATGGGCGCTGGTACACCGTGACAGCTGCTGTCGGGAATGTCGACCGCCTAGGTTGTGGCTTTGTGACATGATTGGTGAGCCCTGCCCGGTGTCCTGCGAGGGGGCATCTGCACATGCCGCCACAGCCAAGCATGGACGCAGAACCCGGGCGGCTCGGGGCGGGGTTGCGCCACAGATGGGAGCAATATCCGGAGTCCACCCGGCCGCGTTCCGGGCCGCTGTCCTTCTGGAACGTGGCGTCGCTCACTCTCTTGATCGCCTGCTTGTAGGCTCAGACATCCCGAGGTCGAGGGGCGGAGCGAGTCGCGGACCTGCCGAAAGTCCTTGCACTGAGCGTCAAGAGTCTTCCCCGAGGGGTCGCACCATCCGATCTACATCTTGTGATTCTGTGTTCCACGTGCCCAAATGGAGGACACAAGGCTGAAATCACTTGTGACACGCTAGGTGACTTCATAAGCAGTTTCCGGGATCGGCGGAATGCCGCCCGTCTCATTTGTCCAGTCGCGGTCTTGAGGTGGGCTCACTCGGCTGGAGCCCTCGTCCTAGCCGTCGAACTGTTACTGCCGAGCCGAGGGTACATGGCGGGGCTATTAGACTTGGTGTCACGCGCCTCGACAGCGGCGAAACCGCTCCGAGCAGATCCCTGCCGGGCCCCTTGCGGCTGGTGTGCTGCTCTCGGTTCGTCGGAGCCGTCCCAAATTGCGACATCGCTACTGAGACGACCACTGGATATCTGAGGCTGGCACATATGAAGACACGGACGTACGTTTGGCACACTCGAATCTTCCGCTAGCTTGGATCTGGGTGAGGCCTCCGGCAGTGAAGCCGGGCTCGGACGGAGATTCGCTCAAGGGTACGGGTACTGCCGCTGTAATCGCTCCGAGGCGTCTGGCCGCCACGTCGGTTGGTGAACTGGCAGGGGACGCGAGCGCAAGCCCAAGCAGCGGGACCCAGTGCGGGCAGCCATGCCAGCTCAGCGCGACCTGTGCCTACCGGAGCAGCGCCCGATACGGAACAACTTTCGGCCGGCCACCGTGCCAAAGCCTGGAGGCGCAATCCAGCCGCCGAGAAGGGACAAGGCCAATGGGTCTAGGTCCAGCAGCAAATTGGCGAGACCGTGCTTGGCATACTTGAAGTTGCACTGAACCGTCGGGCAATGATACACCAAGAAGTTGAATTTCTGATTCACGAATTGTCAGTGCGCTCGGCCTGAATTCTCCTACGCTTCCACGTCACTCGCCGTCACTTTCGAATGGCCAAAGAAGCAGTTGATGTCAGATCCCGCCCCCGAGACCAGGTAGGCAGCATGTGCCGACCGCGTGCGCCCATTCGTAGGCAAAGCGGCGCTGCTTCTAGCACCTCGATCGACTTCATCCAACCATTAGACATTCCAAATAGAGACTCGGTGCTTTCATAAGCGAATCCGGATTCGATCAACGCACTGATCAACTGAAACCTGAGCCTCTGAAAACCCATATCGACTTCAATGGACTCTTAACTGTACCTGTTTGTTAGAACCAATTCGCAGTCCGAGAAAACCGATTCCAACATCTCGTCACAGGTCAGCGATCTCTTGATGCAGAGACTCAACTAATGAATGGTGAGATATACTGATCTCCGATAGTCGATGAACCGCAGATTGAGCAATGAGGGACGCGTTCAACATCATACGTATAATCAACTGATTCTGGATTAGCTGATAGTCAAGTTTATCTGTGCTTGATGGCCACCAAGTATCGGAGATGACAAGGCGTATCAGTTCCAATACGATTGAACTCGCGAGGTGCGAACTGAGCGGAAATACATTCTGATTTGTGGGAGATGAAGGTGTCTGTAAATCAGTATTGATGTAACTGGGATTGTCAAGTGAACCATCCATCTCCATTACGACATCAGAACTTGTATATTGTCCGTCACATCTTAAGCATCTTCTTCCTAGACCCGATACTATGACACTCCAATGTACTTGACTAAGGGTGCCATCTGTCTTATTCTGGACGAATACACCGCCAAAAATCAACGGGATCCAATGTGCGTGCGCTATTCGGTTCAGCAGGTCCTTTGGTAGCGGACGGTCTACAGTGCATACAAGCAAGTCAGAGTCCAATGCCAGTCGATAGGCTCCTTCACATTGAATTGGACGGTTGCATGCTCGAACTTGAAAGTCATCGGCTGTGGCGATCCGCCGAATGCGTCGTGCGACGACTTCAACGTTGTACTTTCCGACATCACTGCGAGTAGCATGGATGAGACGGTCCAGATTGTGAATCTCGATTCTGTCGGGGTCAATGAGGGTTAGCTGAACCAAGCCCATGCGTGTAAGTGCTTCGGCGACGAAGCCTCCGACGCTTCCGAGCCCTACGATGTAAATTCGAAGTCGAGAGATGTCATGCTGTCGCGCCTGTCCCCATGTGTCGATAGTGCCCTGGAGGATTGGCTTGCGCTTTGGCGGTGACATGGCATAGGTCATTATAGCTGAGGTCCAAGCGTCTACCAACCACTCTGACCTTGTCACACCATTCTCGAGTGTAGCCCTTATCATTCCGAACCTAGAATCGGGCACTCCAAGTGCCGTCCGTACCAAGCGTCAGTCCGACGAGCGGGTGGCCAGTGGCGCGGGCAACCGGTGCAATTCGCTCACGCTCCGCAACCACATCAGGATGACTCATATCCTGCCACCCAGCCGTCAAGTGGCAGTGCATGAATGCCAAGCCTGCATTCTGGCTCATTGCAACCTTCACTGCCCTCGTCAGGTAAGCGGGTTCGAAGCTGACGTTCCCGTGTTGATGCCTCTCACCGTCCAACGGCATTAAGGCCTCGTAGATCAATGCCGACTGACGGGTTGCCCCCGTTGATGGACGCCACAGAGCGAAACAGAGATCTTCCTGTCGTTCACCGGCACGAATGCTGTACAAGAGGAAGTCCACAATCTGCTTACTGACCGATTCACGGAGAACAGCGTCATAAGTCATAATTGATCCCAGAACCTTGCAAGATGTCGCCTGATCTAGGTGCGCATGTTCTTGTCTTCTGGCCTGAGATCGTCCCAGAAGTCATTCGGTGGGCAACTAAAGACGGCCCAACTGCGTCCGTCAACATCAACGGAGGTATAAAGGGGAATTCTATGGTCACTCAATTCAGATATACCGACAAAATGCGGCGGATACTCGGGATATATATTTGCTTCATTCGCCAAGAATATGTCAAAGGTGTTACCCTTGTATCGTCCAGTCATGACATCATAGTGGAAAATCACTAAATCGCATCTGTTGAACGTGGATTGGAGCAAGACTCTGGGGCAGTACCCGAGCGAAGAAATTTCTTCGGAAATTTTCGTTGCGGAATTCATGTGACAGGAGTTCGACCGCTGTGAACTGCTAGAAAATGGTCAGCCTCACTGAGTAGAACTTGATCGGAAAGAGTTCAGTATTTGCGATCATTGGACGATAGCTGCAAGTAGTAGTTGCCAGGCCTTGTTGGATCGAAGCCAGCCGGATGACCGGCATTCAGCAAGATCTCTTCTACTGTCAGTGGACGGCGTTCGCTCTCTTGTTCCTCGCCGTTGACCTTGAAATGGATAACCGTCGGCTCAGCGGCTTCCTGTTACCTGATTACCAACGAACTTCAGCCGACGATATGCTATACTGGAGGAGGTCGGAAACCTCTGACAGGAAAGGGGATAGCTGATGAAACGCAATCGCGTGCAATTCCAGCAGGGACTCAGCCCGGGCAAGTTCCTGCAGCGCTACGGCAGCGAGGGGCAATGCGAGCAGGCCGTCTTCAAGGCCCGCCGGCCGGACGGCTTCCGCTGCCCGGAGTGCGGCTCCCGACGGCACTGCCGCATCCGCTCCCGCAAGCTCTGGCAGCTACCTCGCCGAGTTCCGCTACCGCTTCAACCGCCGCTACGATCTGGAGGCGCTGGTCCCCCGCCTGCTCCACGCCTCCGTGCGCACCCCGCCCATGCCTTACCTCCTCCTAACCTTGGCTGAGTCTTGTGGGTAATCAGGTCCTGTTATGGATCTGAGAAGGGAATCTCGTCGCCCGGGCGGCCTTGGCTGTCATGCGTTGGATCGTCGACTTTGTTGAAGGGACCCTCCGCTTCGGGCATGTTTTCCGAGTCGCTCCTAGTCATGATCAAGCACACCCCAAGACGATAAAGCCTTCATCAGCATTGCTGTCGAAATCTGTGCTTGCAGCACGTCGGCTGCAATTCCGCCCAGTACAAGCTGACCCGGCACCGCAGCGCGTTCGACGGAACCCTACGGTGGATCTAGTGTAACACGCATTCGGTGGAGCGCAAGTTCGGACGCTGCGGGACGGACCGGCGTTAGGCCTCCTTGACGAATTCTAGCAAGATGTATGCTCGGTCCAGTCTGGTCGAGGCCGTCAAGGGCCTGTCGGGGATCGCGAGGGGCAAAGAGCGGAGGGCCCGAGTCCGCAGGCAGGGGGCCGGATGATGTCTCGACTCGTGCGCCAGCCCTTCGGCATGGACTTGTACCATCGATTCACGGAAGTGGCATCGCCTGGCGGGGCTCCGGGCCGTTTCGCGGAACTGGTCGGGGAGCGGCTCAGATCCGTTCGTGTGGCCCTCGGCTAGCTGGGAGGCGAGGGGATTGGACTCGTTGACCCGCTGAATCAACCTTGAGCGGCCGTTACGATGGAGACGCGCTTCGCTCAGGAGCGGTGGGGCCGCTTGCATTGGCCGGGCCGGATGGCGTCGCTTGCGTCCCCACCCTTCCCCTGCCCGGTGACGATGCCGGCAATTGATGTACTGGGGCTGCGTGGCGGTCCAGGACAGTCTCCGCTCCGGGGCAAAGCCTCAGACTTGGGCAGGATCCGGATGCTTCCAAGGCTTGCGGTAGGGCCGGGCCAGCAGCGCGTTCGCTGACCTGTCGCCACGCACCTCGCCTCGCTGTTCGTCCCACGCGAGAGGTCGGCCCAGCTGCATAGACAGGTTGGCGAGAATGCAGGCCGTCGTCGAGATGTGACCCTCCTCGATATCGGCCACGGGCCGCGAGCGCTCGTTCACTGCTTGGATCCAGTCCTTCATGTGGTAGCGGACCGCGTGGGCGGAATGCAGCTCGAGGTCGGCCTCGGTCCTGTCCTCGGGATACTGGTCGACCTCCTGCTTGTTCCTGCCTTGGAGCGGGGAGGCGCCTTTCCCGACCGGGACGAAGTCCCAGCCATGGACGCTGCCCTTCAGCGTGCCCTTGGAGCCATAGATGAAGAACGCCCAGGGGTAGGCGGGATCCGGCGGTGTGCCCCAGCTGCGGTGCGTCCACACCACCGGGAACCTGTCGTACTCGAAGGTGGCGACCTGCGAGTCCGCGGTGTTGGCCTTGCTGTCCTTCTCCACGAGGATCCCGCCCGTGGAAGAGACCCGGTTCGGCCAGCCAAGGCCCAGCATCCATCGCACGGTGTCGAGCATGTGGACGCACATGTCGCCCATGATGCCGTTGCTGTACTCCATGAAGGCCCTCCACCGGCGGGGATGGCAGAGCTCGTTGTACGGTCGCATTGGCGCCGGACCGGTCCAGAAATCGTAGTCCAGGTGCGGCGGCGGTTCAGTGTCCGGCGGGCTAGCGGTCGCGCGCATGTGGTAGTAGCAGCAGACTTCTACGTGACCGATGTCTCCCAGCAGCCCGTCCTCGACGATTCGCTTCTTCGCGTCGACCAGATGCGGTGTCGAGCGGCGCTGGAGACCGATTTGCACTACACGCTCGTATTTCCGCGCCGCGGCGAGCATCGCCTGGCACTCGCGGATATCGACGCCGATGGGCTTCTGGCAGTACACGTCCGCTCCGGCTTGGCAGGCCGCGATCATGGGCAGGGCGTGCCAGTGGTCCGGCGTCGCGACCAGAACGAGATCCGGCTCCTCGTGCCGCAGCATCTCCCGGTAGTCGCCGTAGGTCGGGGGCGTCTTGCCCGATTTCTGGCGGGTCGCCGTCAGTTCGGCCGCCGCCTTGACCGACCGGCTGTCCACGTCGCACAGGCCCACGACCTCGACCGGCTCGACTTGGATGAGGCGGAACAGGTCGATCTTGCCGTACCAGCCCGGCCCGACGACAGCGACCCTGCGGGGGCCGGTGGCGGGGCGGGCGCCAGGGACCAGCAGCAAGCTGCCTGCGGCGGCTCCGATAAAGCGGCGACGGTTAGTGGGCTGCGATGCCTTCATGCGATTCTCCGTAGGTAGATTCCAGTATGATACCCGTCCGTGAGCCCGGAGACCGTTGCGATGAATCCAAGCCGACCGAACGTCATCCTAATCGTTGCCGACGACATGGGCTACGGGGACTTCGGGTGCTTTGGCGACGGCGCGGTCCGGACGCCGCACCTGGACCGGCTTGTCAGCGAGGGGACCTCGTTCCGGCAGCACTACTCGGCCTCGCCGATTTGCGCGCCGGCGCGCGCGGCGCTGCTGACCGGTCGGTATCCCCACCGAACCGGGGCGATCACCCAGCACGAGATCCACGGCTTGGACCGCATCGCGCTACGCGAGATCACGGTCGCGGATGCCTTCCTCGCCGCTGGCTACCGCACGAGCCTCGTAGGCAAGTGGCACAACGGCACGTTTGACCCCCGATTCGAGCCCAACGCCCGGGGATTCGAGGAGTTCACCGGCTTCTGCGGTGGGTGGTCGGACTACTATCGCTACTTCCTGCGTCGCAATCACAGTATCCAGCCGGGCCGGGGACACTACATGACCGACCTGCTCACCCAGGAGGCAGTTTCATTCATCCTCAGGAACAGGAGTGCGCCGTTCTTCCTGTACCTGCCCTACAGCGCGCCGCACTCTCCCTTCCAAGCTGGCGCGGAGTGGATCGCGCCGTACCGCGATCGGGGCTTCAGCCGCATCGTCGCCACCACCTACGCGATGATCGAGCGCATGGACGCAGGCATCGGGCGCATCCTGGATACGCTCGACACGGAAGGGCTCGCCGACAACACGATCGTCGCGTTCACCAGCGACAACGGCCCTGCCTTCTTCAACCCGCCCTACATGCTCGACGAAGGCGAGCCGACCTTCAACGAGAGATACAACGCAGGCTTGCGAGGCAGCAAGGGCTGGATCTACGAAGGCGGGATCCGCGTGCCGATGGTGCTGCGCTGGACCGGAACTGTGGGGCCGGGGAAGATGCTGGACGTCCTGGCGCACTTCACGGACTGGATGCCGACGCTGCTGTCGCTCGCGGGCGTTCATCGCCCGCCGGGCCCTCCGATGGACGGCCAGGACCTCTCGGCCATCCTGACCGGAATGCCGATGCAGGTCGAGCCGCGCAGGTTCTGGCAGTGGAACTTCTACTCGCCGGACGTCGGCACCAACGCCGCCGTCAGGGACGGCGACTGGAAGCTGGTGAGGCCGATGATTCGGGGCACTCGATTCTTCAGGGACGACCTCTGCGTCTCGGACGGGGACCGGGCGCGGACCGCGGCTTTCGTCGAGGCCGACCTGAAGCACAAGGAGAACCCGGCCCTCGTGCGGGACGTCCTGCCCGTTCCGCGGCTCACGCGGCTCGACCCGGAGCCGCCCGAGCTCTACAACCTCCGCGAGGATCCGTCGGAGACTCGGAATCTCGCCGGGTCGCATCCGGACCGCGCACGGAGGATGCTCTCGATGCTGGAGGAATGGTTCGAGGAAGTCGAGTCCGACCGTCGGACGATCGTCTGATCGGAGGCAGAGCGCGCCCGGGCGCGGTGGGACGCCGGACCGTCCGCCGAGCGGGATCTCCCCGGAGTCTGCGGGTCGATGCCCGGGTGCCTCCGGTCTGATGAAGACCGGCAAGCAGGATCAATCGAAGGTCTGTTGCCGAGTCGGCTGCGGTGCCCTTCGTCGCGGTGACGGCCCGTCGGCGTCGGCTCTCCTCATACGTCGCGGGCACTCTCGAAGCGACCGAGCAGCCGCGCCAGATTGGACACGCGCGCGATCTCGCCCCCGGCCCCGACCTGCCGGTCCGTGCCGCCACATACGACTGACGTCGCAACGATTCGCGAGAAGGCATGCGCGACATGCTCGAGGGCGCGGAACCAGTCGGACGCAACGGTTCGGCCAGGCTTGATCTCGATGGCGGCGATCGCGTCGCCGATCGCGTACAGCAGATCGCACTCGATGCATCGGGCATCACGGAAGATCGAGAGATTCGAGCGGTGGCCTTGATTGGAGCGGTGCTCAAGGGTCTCTGCCACCACGGCGTTCTCGAGACCTGCCTCGCGTTCTCGATGCCGACGAGATGGCGTGCAAGACCGACATCGTAGAAACAGAGGATGCGCGTTGTGGCTAGGTGCCTTCGGATGTTCGCTGAGTACGCAGGAAGCCGGGATGCGACAAGGCTGGCTTCCTGCTCGGACAGCCACTGGCGAGCCGTCGCGTGGGAGACCGACGTCTGCTCCCAAGGCGGTCAGGTTGATGATCTGCCCCGTGCGACCCGCGCACAGGCGGGCGAACCGACGGAAGCTCGGGAAGTTGCGGATCCCCCCATGTGTCGGACGTCGCGCTCCACGTAGGTCCCGAGATGGTCTCCCGGCGCGGGTCAGGCGCCGAGTTGCCTGGGGTGGATGCGCGGGTAGCAGTCCGCAAGCGGAATGTGGTCCATCCGCTGGCTCGCGCCGGCCTGTCGCGCTTCGGCTTGCGAGAAAGGCAGCAACCGTTGCAGGGCCGTGCGCCCCGCGTGCGTCTCGGCGCTCGCCTAGGAGAGTCCGAACTGCTCGCTGGATGCGAGCACGAACAGGCTCTTGCGCTCGTCGCGGTCGGACAGGAGACCCAGATAGGGCACGAGCCTCGGGACGCGCTGGATTTCGTCCAGAACGGTGCCCGTGCCGACTTGGTCCAGGAATCTGACGGGATCGGTCTCCGCGAAGTCGCGCCTGTTCGGCTCGTCCAGATCAACGTAGCGGAGGCGCGCGAACTCCCGGCGGCAGAGAGTGGTCTTGCGGGAATGCCGGGGGCCGGTCACGGTGACGAACGAGCACTGCTCGAAGCGGCCGCGCCGGCGTAGTATCGCGCTCGACGACGCTGCAACCCCGCGGTCGTTCCGTGCAGATTGCAAGCAGTACCTTCGGATTGCACGGTCTGCGCCGACCCGCTTCGCTCCCATCGCGACGTGAATCCCGGCTGCACTCGACAGCCGGCGGACCGCGCTTCCGGTTGCTGGCGCGCCCCCCTGTCGAGCGGGAAAAGGCTCGGCCTGCCGCCCGCGGGGCCGAGAGGCTGCGACCTTACCGGTTCTCCTTGGCCGCGCGCCGGCGTTCGCGCCGGCGCGCGGCAGGATCTGCGGAAACGACTAGAAGTCGTGGTTCGGTGGCCCCGCCGGTGCGGGAGCCTTCTCCTCCGGAAGCTCGTGTACGGTCGCTTCCGTAGTCAGCATCAGGCCGGCGATCGACGCAGCGTTCTGCAGGGCGTTCCGGGTGACCTTGGCCGGGTCGATGATTCCTGCGTCGACAAGGTCGCAGTAGCGGTCGAGCTGGGCGTCGTAGCCCTCGTTCCCGCTGCCGCCGCGGACGCGCTCGGCCACGATCGCGCCTTCCTGCCCGGCGTTGTGGGCGATCCAGCGCAGGGGCGCCTCGAGCGAACGGCGCACGATGTTGACGCCGGTCTGCTCGTCCTCGTCGGCCCGGCTGCAGCTGTCCAAGGCGGACGAGGCGCGCACCAGCGCCACGCCGCCGCCGGGCACGATGCCTTCCTCGACGGCCGCGCGGGTCGCGTGCATCGCGTCCTCCACGCGCGCCTTCCTCTCCTTCATCTCGGTCTCGGTGGCCGCGCCGACCTTGATCACCGCGACGCCGCCGACGAGCTTGGCCAGGCGCTCCTGCAGCTTCTCGCGATCGTAGTCGGAGGTGGTCTCCTCGATCTGCGCGCGCAGCTGCTTGACGCGGCCCTGGATCGCCTCGGCGCTCCCCGCGCCCTCGACGATTGTCGAGTTGTCCTTGTCGATGACGATCCGGCTGGCGCGTCCGAGGTCACCGACCTGCACGCCCTCGAGCTTGATGCCGGTCTCCTCCATGATGGCCCGGCCGCCGGTCAGGATGGCGATGTCCTCGAGCATGGCCTTGCGCCGGTCGCCGAAGCCCGGTGCCTTCACGGCCGCCACGTTCAGCGTGCCGCGCAGTTTGTTGACCACCAGCGTCGCTAGGGCCTCGCCCTCGACATCCTCGGCCACGATCAGCAGCGGGCTCCGCTCGCGCGAGACCGTCTCGAGCACCGGCATCAGGTCCTTCATGCTGCTGATCTTCTTCTCGTGGATCAGGATGAGCGGCTTCTCGAGGACGCACTCCATCGCGTCCTGGTCGGTCACGAAGTACGGCGAAAGGTAGCCCCGGTCGAACTGCATCCCCTCGACCACGTCCAGCTCGGTCGCCATTGACTTGCCTTCCTCGACGGTGATCACGCCGTCCTTGCCGACCTTCTCCATCGCCTCGGCGATGATCGTGCCGATCGCGTCGTCGCTGTTAGCGGAGATCGAAGCGACCTGCGAGACCGCGTTGCCCGCCACCGGGCGGGCCATGGCGTGAATCGCGTCGACGACGAGCCGGGTGGCGTGCTCGATGCCGCGCTTGATGGCCATAGGGTTGGCTCCGGCCGCCACGCTCTTGACGCCGGCGCTGTACAGCGCCTGGGCCAGCACCGTCGCGGTGGTGGTGCCGTCCCCGGCGACGTCCGAGGTCTTGGACGCCACCTCGCGCACCATCTGAGCGCCCATGTTCTGGATGTTGTCCTCGAGCTCGATCTCCTTGGCCACGGTGACGCCGTCCTTGGTGACCGTGGGCCCGCCGAACTTCTTCTCGAGGACCACGTTGCGGCCCTTCGGCCCTAGCGTCACCTTGACGGTGTCGGCGAGCTTGTTCACGCCCGCCAGGATGCCCTTTCGCGAGTCCTCTCCGAATGCGATTTCCTTGTCTGCCATGACTGGTGCTGGTTCCTCCTGGTTGGCTGCCCCGGGCGGCGAGCGCCCGGATGCGGCTGGCTAGTCCTCGACCACTCCGAGAATGTCGTCCTCGGTCAAGATCACGTAGTCCGTGCCGTCGACGTTGATTTCGTTCCCGGCGTACTTGCCGATCATCACGGTGTCGCCGGCCGACACGTCGAGCGGCACGACGCTACCGTCGTCTTTCTTGGTGCCCGGACCGGCCGCGACGACCTTCGCGGACTGGCCCTTCTCCTTCGCGGAGTCCGGGATGATGATGGCGCCCGAGAACTGCACTTCTTCCTCGATGCGCTGGGCAACGATGCGGTTGCCTAGGGGCTGGATCGCCATAGTGGTATGATTCCTCCGTTTTCTGATGGTGCTGCGGGTCGCAGACGAGCTGCTAGCCTGCATTGGCAGTGATCAGATCCGCTGACCCGAATGCTAGGGCGGCCGCGCGAGCAGGATTGCTGGCCCGCTCCTTGCGGGATCAAGGTTCGGGGAAAGCTCCCCTCCAACCCAGTATCGCCCAAGAGGCGCGCGCATTGCAAGCGCTCCCCCGCGGCTCCCGTGGGTTGCGGGGCGCTTCTGGCCGTCCTAGCCGCGGTCGGCTGCGCGGCCGGGGGGCCTTCCGCTCCGCCCGGCGTCGTCCTCGTCCTCGTCGATGACCTGGGCTGGATGGATCTGGGCTGCCAGGGCTCGGCGTTCTACGAGACGCCTCGCATCGACGCCCTCGCCTCGGCCGGGGCTCGCTTCGCGCAGGCCTACGCGAACTGCCCGGTCTGCTCGCCCAGCCGCGCCGCGCTCCTGACCGGCCAGTACCCCGGCCGGGTCGGCTTCACGGGCCACATCACCGCGATCGGACGCCACCGGTACCCGGAGACCGGCGCCGTCGTGCCTCCCGAGGACTACATGCACCTCCGCCACGAGCATCTGACGCTTGCGGAGGCGCTGTCGGAGGCCGGATACGTGTCGGCCAGCATCGGCAAGTGGCATCTCGGGGACGAGCCCTACTGGCCCGCCAGCCAAGGCTTCGACGTGAACGTGGCCGGCCACACCCACGGCAGCCCCGCGGGCTACTTCTATCCCTACCGCAACCCGGGCCAGGCGTGGAATCCGGACATGCCGAATCTCGACCTATCGGCCGGCGCCCCGGGGGAGTACCTGACGGACCGCCTGACCGACGAGGCGATCGCGTTCATCGAGGCGAACCGAGACCGCCCCTTCTTCGTTTACCTGTCGCACTACGCGGTGCACGTGCCGCTGCAGGCGCCCGAGGCCTTGGTGCGCAAGTACGAGGCCAAGATCGAGCGCGGGTTTCCCGGGCGCAACGCGGTCTACGCCGCGATGGTGGAGACCGTCGACGCCAGCGTCGGCAGGATCCTGGACGCGCTGGCGGACCTCGGCCTCGCGGAGCGCACCGTGGTGGTCGTGGCGTCCGACAACGGCGGCCTGTCGACGGTCACCGACAACGCGCCGCTGCGGGCAGGGAAGGGCCACCTGTACGAAGGGGGTATCCGCGTGCCGTTGATCGTGCGCTGGCCGGGCCACGGCAAGCCGGGCAGCGTGATCGAGCGGGCGGTGACCAACGCGGACCTGTATCCGTTCCTCGCGGAGGCGGCCGGCCTGGACCTAGGGCGCTTCCCCTCGCTGGACGGCAGGAGCCTCGCGGCCCTGATCGAAACCGGCGAGTGGGTGCCGCGCGACCTGTACTGGTACTACCCGCACTACAGCCCCCAGGCGAAGGCTCCGGGGGCGGCGATCCTGTCCGGCGGATTCAAGCTGCTCGAATTCTACGACCCGCCGTCCCTCGAGCTGTACGACCTCGGGGCCGACATCGGCGAGCGGCGGGATCTCGCGCCGGCCATGCCCGGCCGGGCCGGCGAGCTCCAGAGGCAACTGGACCGGTGGGTGACGGACAACGTCCCGATCCGGCACGAGACGAATTCGCGCTACAGCCCGCCCGCGCCTTTGGCGCGCGCCCGGCCGGAGACCGCTGTGCCGGACCGGCTCCCTCGCCTAGACTGAATCGTATAAGACGAGTCGTGCCGGACGTGGTTGCTGACCCGTTTGGGCCCGCGTAGCCGCGTGGCATGGAGAGAATCGCAGTTCTCGATTCCGGTGGGCAGTACTGCCACCTGATCGCCCGCAAGATCCGCGAAGTCGGTGCGTACGCGGAGATCTTCCCCGTCAGCTCTCCCGCGAGCCGCTTTCGCGACCACAAGGGCATCGTCCTGTCGGGCGGGCCCGCCAGCGTGTTCGACGCGAGCAGCCCGCAGCCGGACCCGCGCCTGTTCGCGCTGGGCAAGCCGATGCTCGGCATCTGCTACGGGCACCAGCTGATCGCGTGCCATCTCGGGGGGCGCGTCGAGCGCGGCCAGACGCACGAATTCGGCAGCGCCACCCTGCGCGTCCGCTCCGCGGGGGGCCTCTTCGACGGCTTGGCGCGGGAGCACCGCGTGTGGATGAGCCACGGCGACCACGTGGCCGGACTGCCGGAGGGCTTCCGCGTGCTGGCGGACACCAGCGAATGCGCGGTGGCCGCGATGGGGCACTCCGGCCGGGGTGCCTACGGCCTGCAGTTCCATCCGGAGGTCGTCCACACGCCGGAAGGCTCGGCCATGCTGGCCAACTTCCTGCGCAATGCCTGCGGCTGCTCCATGGACTGGCTCCCGGAGGACCGCGTGGCCGCCCTCGAGCGCGGAATCCGGGACGCGGCCGCCGGCAGGCGGGTCCTGTTCTTCCTGAGCGGCGGCGTCGATTCCACGGTCGCTTACGCGCTCGCCGTGCGCGCCCTGGGCGCCGCGGGCGTGGAGGCCCTCTATGTCGACACGGGCTTCATGCGGGACGGCGAGACCGCCGAGATCGAGGCAGCCTTCCGCGCTCTCGGCCTGGGGCGGCTGCGCGTGTTCGACGCGTCCGCCATGTTCATGGACCGGCTGCAAGGCGTGATCGACCCCGAGCGCAAGCGGGCTATTATCGGTCGCGCCTTCGTCGACGTGCAGGACGAGATCCTCGGGACCGACCGCTACGCGGGCCGGGGCTGGATGCTGGGGCAGGGAACGATCTACCCGGACACCATCGAGTCGGGCGGGACCAAGTCCTCCGACACCATCAAGACGCACCACAATCGGGTGCCGCGCATCCGGGAACTCATCGCCGCCGGCCGCGTCCTGGAGCCGCTGTGCGAATTCTACAAGGACGAGGTACGGGCCCTGGGCCGGGCCTTGGGGCTGCCCTCCAGGCTCCTTGACCGGCATCCGTTCCCCGGCCCCGGCCTGGCGATTCGCTGCATCTGCGCGCCCTCGGCCCAAGGCCCGGCGGAGGACGAGGGCATCTCCGCCGCCGCCCGGCGCTGGGGTTATGCGGCGTGCCTCTTGCCGCTGCGCAGCGTGGGCGTCCAGGGGGACAGCCGCAGCTACTCCCGGCTGACGGTGCTCCACGGAGGAGCCTTCGATTTCGCCCGCCTCCTGCCGGCCTCGACCGCGATCACGAACGAGTTCCGCCGCACCAACCGGATCGCGGCCGCCCTCGCGCCCCGCGACTTGGATCCCGGGCAGTGGACGCTCCGCCGCGCGACGCTGACGAGCCGGCGGATCCGGACGCTGCAGAAGGTGGATCGCGCCGTCACGGAATTCCTGCGAGCCGAGGGCCTCTACGACCGGGTCTGGCAGTGCCCGGTGGTCCTACTGCCGTGGGGCCGCAGCGGCGGGGAGTCGGTGGCGCTGCGCCCCGTGACCTCGGTGGACGGCATGACGGCGGCCGTGGCGGAGCTGCCCGCGGCGGGCTTGCAGGCGCTGGCGGACCGGCTGCTCGCGATCGACGGCGTGGAGTCCGTGCTCTACGACGTTTCCAGCAAGCCTCCGTCGACCATCGAGTGGGAATGACTCGGCCGGGGCCGCGGCCTCACGCCGACACGGACCGCAGCCAGCTCTCGATCGCCGCGCGGATTCCTGTCCTGCCGAGCCGCGTCTCGATGCGGACGGCGTCGCCCGCGTCGAGCGTCTCGTAGATGTCCAGCGCCCGGCCGATTTCGCTCTCGGCCTCGCCCGCGGGGACGGGCCGTCGCCGGGAGTCCACCGGATTGGCGACCAGCAGGGGCCGCGGCGCGATCGCCGCGTAGACGTCGCCGATGTCGTACCTCCCGAGGACGCCCGGCAGCAGGCAGCTCACCGGCTGGGTGGAGTGCGGGTCGTCCAGGACGGCCCGGTAGGACAGCGGCGCCTGGATGCTCGCCACGCCTTCGATGCGCGGGTCCAGCACGGCCGCGTGGGCGGCCACCAGGCCGCCCGTCCCGATGCCGACCGCGATCCACTCGCGCCTCTTCGTCATCGTCGGGGCCGTGGCTAGGAAGTCCTTCAGCCGCTGGCCTAACAGCGGGCGGCCGAGCTCCAGGCTGCGGTACGCGAGAAAGTCGTCCCAGTCGAAGCCGGCGCCGAGAGCCTCCAGCGAGGGCTCGGTTGCGCCCCAGCCGCGCACGTCGAGACCGTACAGGCTGTGGTCGGCGGCGAGGACGGCGTCGATGCAGTAGCGCTGGACGAGGGGATGGTCCTTGCCCTGGTCGGCGACGAGGAACACCGCTCCCTTGGCGTACACGCCGGCGTCGAGGAAGCGGGTCGGGACCTCGATGCCGTGCTCGGACTTGAACGCGCCGACCCGGGTGACCTCGCGGATGCCCCTCGCGACGCGGCTGCGGTAAACCTCGAATTCGCTGGGGCTGGCGGGCATGTCGAACTCGGGCGTGATCGAGTCCGTGCGCTCGGCTAGGAAATCCGCGACGGTCTTGGATGGAAGCGAGACCGAGACCTGGCCCGAGTCGGTGCAGACCAAAGCGTCGGGCGCAGGCAGGTCGATGTCCTCCTCGCTGACAGCCATGTCGCGCCCTGCCAGCGCGTCCGCGAAGAACGATGCGGCCGCCTCCCGCAGCTCGCGGTTGAACCCGTGCGTCGAATCGGTCTCGGCGAGGCGCAGAGCGCCGGGCGCGCCGAGCTTGGCGTAGACCGCCTCGAGTTCCGCGTGGGTGCGACGCGCTCCCTCGATCGGCACGTAGTCGCGGACGGCGGCCCCGATGCAGAGGGGCTTCGGTGCGAACGCGGCCAGAAGCTCGGGGTGGTCGATGCCGTCGCGCAGGGTGCCGTAGAGAATCTGCTCCGGGTCGGCGATCAGCAGCGCCTCCGTCTTGGCTCGGAAGCTGGCCACCGCGCAGCTGATGAACGCGGCTCGAATGCGGTCGTCGAAACAGGCGAACTGCAAGGCGGTCATGCCGCCGCCGGACTGCCCGGCGATCCCGACCCGTTCCGGATCGATTTCCGATCGCGTCTCGAGGTAGTCGAGCGCCCTCGTCGCGTCCCATGCGCGGTACTGCATGAGGTTGTCGCCGACGAGGTAGCAGCGGTTGCCCAGGACGCGGTGCTCCCCCGTCCCGGGACGGAAGTCCGACGTGCCGGTCTCGCTGTCGAAATACTGGAGACGCTCCCCTTGGCCCACCGGATCCCAAGTCAGGACCGCGAAGCCGTTGCGAGCCATCAGGGAGGCGAATCGCTGGTAGGGCTCGGAGGATTTCCCCGCGTCACCGTGGCCGCACGGAAAGACGATCGCCGGCAGCTTCGCCGCGGGGGCCTTGGGGCGGTACAGGTTCGCGGTCACGGGGAAGGACGGGCGGCTCTCGAAGACGATCCTCTCCACGAGGAAACTGCCGCGATCCAGCGAGCCGACGTGCCTCGGGTTGAGCGGCGTTGGCGCCGGGAAGGGGCCCCACATGCGGGCCAGCGCCTCGCGCACCCTGTCGCGCAGCGCATGGAAGTCCTCCTCGGAATTCAGCGCGGCCAGCCGGGACGCGCGACGCTCGTCCAGCACGCGCAGGTACTCGCGGACGAAGTTCCACAGCATCGACCCGAATCGCGACTGGCCCGCGGCGCTCGGGAGGATCCCGGCGGACGACAGGGCGATCGCTTCGCGCCGGGTGATCAAGCTTTGGCTCACTGTGCGAGATCCGCTCGGCCCGCGGCCGCCGGGGGCAGTCAGGCCGGGCCCGAAGTCGAGGGCTCCGCCACGCCGGGCTTTCCGTGAACGAGGGCCGCCACGGCGCCGACCGCTTCGACCGGGTCCTCGTGCTGCCAGATCTGGCGGCCGAAGATCACGCCGGAAGCGCCCGCTTCCATGACCTCGCTCACCGTGTCGACGGTGCCTCCCAGTCCGCCGGATCGGCGCGGCCCGCCCGCCACCAGCACCGGGCAGCCGCAGGCGTCGACGCACCTCCGGAACTCCTCGACGCTGCCCGAGTAGCGGGTCTTGATCAGGTCCGCTCCCAGCTCGGCCCCGATCCTGCAAGCCAGCGTGACGTCGGCCGCGATGTCGGACGGAAGTACCTCCTCGCCCCGGCCGGACATGTCCATGTGGTTTGCCATCATCCGCTGGCTCAGGATTTCCGCGACCACGGGCACGCCCAGGGCGCGGCCCGAGCTCGCGATCCGCCCGACCTTCTGGAGTTCCTCGCTCTCGAACGCAGCGCCGAGGGTGGCGTTCATCACCACGGCGTCGGCTCCCAGTGCCAAGGCCTGCCGTACGTCGACAAACAGGCGCATGGCGCCCGCGCCCAGCGGGCTGACGCAGCCGTCGATGCGCAGGAGGATCGCCAGGTCGCCCACTTGCTCGAACACCTGCGCGAGGATGCCAGGCGTAACGAGAATGGCGTCGGCCCCGGCTGGTGCCAGTTGCCTCACGAGCGAGGCGGGTCTCTCGAGACCGCGAACCGCCCCCGCGGCGTTTCCGTGGTCCATCGCGACCACGACCGCGCGACCGTCGCGCAGGATGCGCCGCAGGCGCAGCGTCTTGCCGAGCGAATGGGTTGGCATCGGTCTCCTTCCTCCCGCTGCCGCGGCACCGAGATTCCCAGTGTGCAACATCGCGCCTCCGCGGACCGGCCCCGGGCTCAAGCCTCCGCGAGTGGCCGCTCGAGGGGCAGGGCCAGCGGCTGATCCACGAGGAAGTCCAGTCCATGCATGGTCTCGAGTGCCGCCTCCAGCGCTTCGCGCCTCGCGGGCTCGATCGTGATCACGAACGGCAGGTCGCGCTTGTCGACATGGGGCTCCTGCAGGACGGCCTCGATGCTGACGCCCTGGCGGGAGAGGCTCTCCGCGAGGCTCGCGAGGATGCCCGGGCGGTCGCGCACGCGAAACCGCAGGTAGAACTGGCGGACCTCGGCTCCTCCGTAGATCGGGGCGAGAGGGTCGAGAGTCATGTACGCGAACGGCGGCGCGACCGCGGCTGCGCCGGACCGGACCGTGCGAGCGGCGGCGATGATATCGCTGACGACCGCGACTCCGGTCGGGGCCGGGCCGGCCCCCTTGCCGTAATAGAACGTGTCGCCCCCGCGCCCGTGAACCCAGAGGGCGTTGTACGAGCCCGAGACGCCGGCGAGGATGGTGCGCTTCTCGACCAAGGCCGGGCGTACGGCCAGGCGCAGCCCTTCGCGTTCGCGACGGGCTGTGGCGAGCAGCCGGATGGTATGGCCGAGACGGTCGGCGTAGGCGAAATCGATGGCGCGGATCCGGCGGATGCCCTCGACCGGAATCTCGCCGGGCGCGACCCTGACGCCGAAGGCTAGGGCCGCCAGGATCGCGAGCTTCGAGCGGGCGTCGAATCCATCGACGTCGGCGCTGGGATCGGCTTCGGCGTAGCCGAGCCGCTGCGCCTCGAGCAGCACCTCGCCCAGCGGCCTGCCAGTCCGCTCGATCTCCGTCAGGATGTAATTGGACGTGCCGTTGAGGATTCCCACCAAGGCGTCGATGCCGTCTCCGGCGATGCCCTCGCGCAGGGCCCTGAGCACGGGAATGCCGCCGGCGACCGCGGCTTCGAATCCGAGGGTGGCTCGCCCTGCTTGCGCGATGCGCCAGAGCTCCGCGCCGTGCTCGGCCAGCAATTCCTTGTTGGCGGTAACCGCGGGCTTGCCTGCGGCCAGCGCGGTTTCGATGATCTTCCGGGCGGTGCCGGTGCCGCCGACCAGCTCGGCCACGATGTCCACATCGGGACGCGCGACGAGTTCTCTCCACGAATCGGTCCGGAAGGCCGCCGGATGCAGTTTCGCCGCCTCGGGGGGCTCGGAGAGGACCCTGCGGGAGCACAGGGCCGATACTTGGAGCGGGAATCCGAGCTTCCGCTCGATTTGAGCGGCGTTGCCTTGCAGCAAGCGGAGCGCTCCCCCGCCCACGTTGCCAAGACCGACGATTCCGACGCGGAGGGGACCCGCCAACTTCTCATTCTACTTCCCGCGGAAATTCCCGGCGGACCGGGTTTCGCCGCCCAGGCGCGTCCTCCTCAACCCGAGGCGAAGCGGCGCACGGCTGCGGCTCGGTGCGCGAGATCGAGTAGGTCCGCAGGTCTCGGACGGCCTTGCGCGGCTGGCCCATCGCTCCTCGACGACCCTCTTCATCGCCCGGGGCGTCCGCTGAAGCGTCGCTGCGAGGCGCGCGGAGAGGTGGTTCGGGTGGCGTCCGATATCCGGTGACTTGGCGGCTCGGTGCCGGGGGGCGGCCAAGCGGCCTGTAAGATAGCAGCTTGTCGGCAGGTCCACTACGGACGCCGGAAGTAAGACGTTTGACCACAACGATTGAGCCGCATGACACTGCCTGCGACCGCAGCGAGTGTGTATAGTGCCAGCCGACGCTCAACACCCCCTACGAGCCTCCCGAACGGCACTGGACGACCGTTGACGACCGCACTCACAACACGATCACCCCCGAACGGCGACCGGTGCGGTCGCGCATGCCACTTGGCCGTGCCCCGGAGCCGACGCAGAAGGACCTCTTTATCGAGGACACCGAGATCGTCAGCAAGCTTCGTCATCAGGTGGCGGAGTGGCGGGGCGACCACTGGCGTGACGCGAGTCCGCTGACTGGTCGCCTGCTCGAATACTGGGCGCGTCCTGCCGGACAGGGACCGGACCGGCGGCTATTCTTCGCACAGCGCGAAGCTATCGCAAGGGAATTATATAGTGCCCGTGACAAAACTCGTATCCCCTTGACAAAAAAGGCGTTAGGTCCAATCTCTCAAGGCAAAGATTTCGCTGGAATGCTACGACTAGTCCGAAATCCTGGCGATTCTGGGTAGAGGTCGGAAATCTTCGCGATTGGCGGCTGAGCAACTTCCGACCTTGGGCATTATATATCCTGATTACCAACGAACGTCAGCCGAGGATATGCTATACTGAAGGAGGTCGGAAATCTCTGATAGGAAAGGGGATAGCAGACGAAACGCAATCGCGTGCAATTCCAGAAGGGACTCAGTCCGGGCAAGTTCCTGCAGCGAGGGGCCATGCGAGCAGGCCGTCTTCAAGGCCCGCTGGCCGGACGGCTTCCGCTGCCCGGAGTGCGGCTCCCGGCGGCACTGCCGCATCCGCTCCCGCAAGCTCTGGCAGTGCCATGCCTGCCACCGCCGGACCTCCCTCGTCGCCGGCACGATCTTCGCCGCCACCCAGCTGCCGCTGACCGTCCGGTTCCTGGCGCTCCACCTGCTGACGCAGGGCCAGCACGGCGTTTCGTCGCTGGAACTGGCGCGGCAGCCGGGCGTGAGCCGGAACACGGCTTGGAAGGTGAAGCACAAGCTCCTGCAAGTGATGAAGGAGCGCGACGAGCGCGTGCCGCCGGGCGGCATCGTGCAAGTGGACGACGCCTACTGGGGCCTACTGGGGCGGGGAGCGGACCGGCGGCACGCGCGGTCGCGGCGCGGCGGGCAAGACGCCGTTCGTGGCCGCCGTGCAGGTCAGCGCCGCCGGCCAGCCGGCAAGGATGCGCATGAGCGGCGTGGCGGGCTTGCGCAAGAAGACGCTGGCAGCGTGGGCCGGGCGGCACTTGCAGCCCGGCACGGAGGTGCATTCCGACGGCCCGGCCTGCTTCCGGGGCGTGGCCGACGCCGGCTGCGAGCACGTGCCGACCGTCACCGGAGGCGGGCAGCGGAGCTGCGCGGATTCCCGCTTCGTCCGGGTCAACACGATGCTGGCGCACGTCAAGCAGTCCCTGGCGCTTACCGTCTCCTAACCTTGGCTGAGTCTTGTGGGTAATCAGGTTATATATTGTGCTTGGAGCTTCAACTGACCTCAGGATGTAGTATGAAATGCTGATCGGGCCAGAATTCAGGGGTTTTGTCACAAGCACTATATATCTGAGTGCCGACAACGCCATGTCGGCCTAGAGCTGCTGTGAGCAGGGAGGTGGGTGTCGAGCTGGGGTCATGCGAGTGCGGCCGCGGCGGGCACAGAGGGGTGGGGAGTGGGATCGTATCTGAATCGAGCCTGCCAGCGGATTGGACGAGGAAGGGACTAGAGAGGCCGCCTCGCCTGCCCCGGTGGAACCGGGTTGGCGGTGGCAGGGCACCCCTTGCAAGCCGATTGCAGGTCCTGCGAGGGCCGAAGACAGCGGATCCCCGGCGCTCGACGGCCTGCGGTGCGCCCCTCGTACCGAGCGTGAAGAGCACCGAGCGTGAAGAGCGCGCCCGCAGCGGGCTGCCGCGCTCAGCGCGGCGGGCGCCGCTCAGGCCGCGACCGCGGCCTTGCCGGTCAGCTGCCGGCCGGTCAGCGTCCGGCCGACCAAGCCCCGCGCCATGCGCCGCATCCGTTCCGCCGTTGTTCCGCCGTGTCGCAGTCGCGGTCGTTGCGCCGTCCCGCGAACTCCGTGAGGTAGTGGCCGAGATGACGGACGCTCATCCGGTGATAGGTTCCGTACAGGCCGCGCTTGAACAGAGACCGAAACGATTCGATGCCGTTCGTATGCGCTGCCCCGCGCACGTACTCGCCGCCGGAGTGCCTGACGGCTTCGTGCGGGAACTCCTCCATGCCGGCGTAGGCCGCCGCCTCGTCGGAGCGGACCTGCGCCCCCGGCGCGACGCGGGCGCGCACGAAGCCCTGCAGGTCGCCCTTGGCGGTGCCCGGCAGCGGCCGCGCGGCCACTGCGTTCGTGGCGCGGTCCCGCGCGCCCGCCACCGGGGTCTTGCCGACGGGCCCGCGCCCGGCGCGGGCCTTCTTGCTCTCGTGCTGGTTGCGTTCCTTGCCGCCGACGTAGGTCTCGTCCGCCTCCACCGGGCCGGCGAACGGGCCCTGATCCCGCTCCCGGCACGCGCGGATGCGGTGCGCCAGGTGCCAGGCCGACTTCCGGCTGATGCCCAGGTCGCGGTGCAGCTTCATGCTCGAGACGCCCTTGATGCCGGTGGTCAGCAGGAACAGGGCGACGGCCCAGGTGCGGTAGCCGAGCTTGGTGTCGGCCATCACGCTGCCGATGCGCACGGACACGCTGCCGGTGCGCACTGAAAAGCGCTGGCCGCAGCCGCGGCAACGGTACGGCATCGAAGGGTGGGCCGCGCCGGACTGCACGCTGGAGCCGCGGCAGTGGGGGCACGCGGGACCGCCCGGCCAGCGCACGGAGGCGAACCACTTTTCCGCGGATTCGTCATCGGGGAACATGGCGATCACTTCGATCAATGTGATGCCTTTACGGAACCACTTTCCGGGGCCTTGTTTCTTTATTTATGGTATCCCCTACTGGAGCTATTCTACCAAGAAACACCACAGAATTTCAACGGAAAATCGGAAGAAATATGAAATCTTATTATGGCTTGATAATTTGCCGACTTGATTCCCTCGGCACTCAGATATATAATTCCCTAACGATGGCTCGTGAACGGAGTCGGCGAAGTGTTTCGGGGCGTCCCGTCATCGATCCTGGAGAGCCAGGTTGGTGCGGACTCGCTTCCGAGAAACTCGCGGCACCTCCGAATCTTCCGTGGCTCTGGGGCTGTGGGGCCGAGCCGCCGCTCGGTCCCGCAGCCCGGGAGCCGGGATATCGGGCCGCCCGGTCGTACGCTACTCGAATTCGGTGGCCTTGCCCTTGCGAAGGAGGTAGTTCGGGCTTACCAGCTTGAGGAACGCGAACTGGTCGAGCAGCGGGCGGTCGCGGTTGGGCGAGATCACGATCCCTTCCCGGACATGCTTGCCTTCCAAGGTCGTGTCGCCGTCGCGGAGAGCCAGGATCTCGGTCGGCCCGAACGGCCCCCGTCTGAGTTCGGGCACGGTACGTAGGTCGTACCGGGCACACCATGCCTCCATCTTGTCCGCCGAGAGGAACCGCGCACTTGGTTCCTTAGCGTCGCCTACGCCAACGGCGAACACGCGGAACTCAGTTCCCCGCAGACCGTACTGCAGGTCTTGCACGCCTCGCCCGAACGTCTCGCCGAGGATGTGGAAAGCGCTGCCTTGCGTTCGAGATTCGGCGACCAGATGGTCCCAGTGGCCCGGCTCCAGCAGGAAGCGCCGCCATGTTCGGACATAGATGTTCCTGTCGTTGCTCGCGCCCGTCTTGAAGGCGAGGCCCTTAGCGCTCATTCCCTTGGACGAGACGAGCGTGCCGCCTTCGTAGAGGTCGGGATGGCGCACCTCCGGATCGAAACTTATGCCCGTCCAAGTGCCGTGAATCTTCTCCGTTATGACGACCGGCTCTCCGGGGTGAATCGCGTCCGGAAAGCTCTGCAGGCTCTCGATGTCGAAGCGCAGTGTGTGTCCGTGTGCGTTGACAACTTCGCCCTCAAATGCCACCGGCACGGGAGGCTCGTACTTCACAATGCCAAGGGCATCCGCGATCTCCGTCGCCTCGACGCCCCCATCCACCGGCAGAATGTCGCCGCCTGCCAAGGGAATGCCTTGGCCACTCGGGCCGTCCGCGAGCGGGTAGAGCAGGCCTTGGCTTACCGTTCCCCTGAGGCGAATCGCCTTGATGCGGAGGCCTTGCGGGCCTGCGAGACGCCCCTTGCCGTCTGCCTCGCTCCAAAGGTTCAGCGACCGGCAAAGCCACTCCGGGATGACGCCTCCTTCAGGCAGGTACACTACCTGCTGGCCGGTCTTGAACGCTCCCTTGCGGATGACGCACGTGTAGCCGAGTACCTTCGCGAGCTCGAGTCGGTCTGCGTCGGGGTGCGGCTCGATCCCAGTGATCGAGACCAGCGGTGTCTGAAATGTCGCCATGATTCCTCCTTGCTGCGCTTCGTCCGGGCATCGCTCCCTGCCTGCTCGCCCGGCCCGGAGAAGGGCGTCCGGAAAGGATCCGATTTCGCGACACGTGCCCGGCATGGCCGGTTTCGGGGCCGACGGTCACACGCAAACCGGTCATCAGCTGTTTCGAGGTCCGGTCGACGCTACGTGACGGTGACAGGGCCTCCCAATCCCATCATCGAGTCCACCGGGATCTCCTGCGATCCCAATGGTTTGCGATGTCCTGGCCTACTCGGCCGGACACTGCGTCGTGACCCGGCCGACGCATCCGCAGGCCCAGGCCGCTCTCCGGGCTTGGCAGCGGAGGCCGAAGAATGGCTGATCATTCAGCGCACCGTGCATCTGGACCGGCTGGCAGACAGGCTCGGCGACAACCGCGGGCGACGCTTGATGGCCCCCCGGCTGAGTGGGCGGTCGTCGCTGGCCTGCGCCGCGTTGGCGCTGGCCTCGCTGGCTTCAGCTCCGACGTCGCAAGGATCGATTTCCAGCCTCGTCACGGATCGGACGGGCGCGGCCGTCCCGGAAGCGGCGATCACCGTCATCGATGTCGCCCGGAACGTCGCCTTCGAAACCGCATCCAACGAGAGCGGCTTCTACCTGGTGTCACGACTACCGCCGGGAACCCACAGCTCGACGGCCGAGGCACCCGGGTTTCGCAGCTACGCGCTCGACTCCATCCCGCTGTCGATGCAGCAGAGGTCGTCAGTGGACATCGCCTTGGAGCTGGGTGCCGTCACGGAGTCGGTCTCGGTAACCGCGAACGCACTCGAACTGGAAACCGGCACGTCGACGCTCAGCACGGTCATAGAGAACAAGCAGATCGTTGACCTGCCGCTCAATGGCCGCAATGTGTTCTCCCAGGCCCTGCTCACGGCCGGCGTCTACGCGAGCATTCCAACCTCCTCCACCGGCGGCGTCGGCGAGGCCTTCCACGTCCAAGGCCGCTTCATTGCAAACGGCGGGCGCGAATCGTCCAACGGCATCCTTCTGGACAGCGTCTCCGTCAACTCCAACGGCATCGCCGAGGGGCGGTAGTTCGCGACGGGGGTCCCCTCAGCCGACGGCATCCAGGAGGTTCGGATGCAGACGAACGGGTTCTCTGTCGAATACGGCCGGACAGCCGGCGGCGTGCTGACTCTCGCCACAGAGTCCGGGACGAATGAAATTCGCGGTGCGGCCTTCTGGTACACACCAGCGATTCTCAATTTGGGCATTTGGGGATTTCCAGAGTGTCTGAGAAAGGTGTCGAAGGCAGTCTGGCACTCGACTTTTCCTAGCGGAATTTGTGAGCTAGGGTGCATGCCCCATGTCCTGGACTCGCTGCTGAGCGCCTTCCGCGAGACGGCCGCCGGCCGGCCCGACCGGCGCGACGGTCGCAGCAACAAGCGCTACGAGGTCAGCGACGCCGCCGGTTGCGCCCCGGCCTGCTTCTTCACCCGGTGCGAGTCGTTCCTCGCGTTCCAGCGGCGCATGGAGCGGGACGGCTCGCGCTCCAACTGCCGGACCCTGTTCGGCGTGGGCCGCATCCCCTGCGACAACCGGATCCGCAACTTGCTCGACGACCGCGACCCGGCCGCGTTCGACCCGCCGTTCCGGTCGTGCCTCGCAACCGTGGCCGCGCAGGGCGCGCTCGAGCCCTTCCAGCGCCTCGACGAGCGCCTGCCGGCGGCTCCGGACGGCGTCCGGTTCCACCGCTCCGACAGGGTGCATTGCCCGCGGTGCTCGGTGCGGCGTGGCGGCAGCGAGCGCCGACCGCATCACTTCCACGCCATGGCCGTCGGCCACCGCGGTGGCCGACGGCCACGCCACCGTCCTGCCGCTGATGCGTGAGTTCGCGCGCCCGCAGCAGGACGCGGCCGCGACCCGCGCCGACATGAGCGAGGACGAGCGCAAGCGGGACTGCGAGCGCAACGCCGCCAAGCGCTGGCTCGCCGCTCACGGCGCCTGGCTGCAGGCCTGCCGCCCCGTCCTGCCGCCCCGTCCTGCCGGGCGACGACCTGTACTGCTGCCAGCCGGTCTGCGAGGCCGCCGCGGCGGCCGGCATGGACTGCATCCGGGTACCTGATTACCAACGAACGTCAGCCGAGGATATGCTATACTGAAGGAGGTCGGAAACCTCTGACAGGAAAGGGGATAGCTGATGAAACGCAATCGCGTGCAATTCCAGCAGGGACTCAGCCCGGGCAAGTTCCTGCAGCGCTACGGCAGCGAGGGGCCATGCGAGCAGGCCGTCTTCAAGGCCCGCTGGCCGGACGGCTTGCGCTGCCCGGAGTGCGGCTCCCGGCGGCACTGCCGCATCCGCTCCCGCAAGCTCTGGCAGTGCCATGCCTGCCACCGCCAGAGCTCCCTCGTCGCCGGCACGATCTTCGCTGCCACCAAGCCTGCCGCTGACCATCTGGTTCCTGGCGATCCACCTGCTGACGCAGGGCAAGCACGGCGTTTCGTCGCCGCCGTGCAGGTCACCGCCGCCGGCCAGCCGGCAAGGATGCGCCTGAGCAGCGTGGCGGGCTTGCGCAAGAAGACGCTGGCAGCGTGGGCCGGGCGGCACTTGCAGCTCGGCACGGAGGTGCATTCCGACGGCCCGGCCTGCTTCCGGGGCGTGGCCGACGCCGGCTGCGAGCACGTGCCGACCGTCACCGGAGGCGGGCAGCGGAGCTGCGGGGATTCCCGCTTCGTCCGGGTCAACGTCCGGGTCAACACGATGCTGGCGAACGTCAAGCAGTCCCTGGCGGGAGCCTGCCATTCGCTCGACGGCAAGCACCTGCCGCGGTACCTCGCCGAGTTCCGCTACCGCTTCAACCGCCGCTACGATCTGGAGGTGCTGGTCCCCCGCCTGCTCCACGCCTCCGTGCGCACCCCGCCCATGCCTTACCGCCTCCTAACCTTGGCTGAGTCTTGTGGGTAATCAGGTCCGGGTATGCAAGCCCGGATCCCACAAGCACTTGTACGAGGTGCTGGAGAGCCGGCGGGCGAGCGGCGCGGTGCGCTCGACCGGCGGGCTGCCGCGGCGCGGGAAGGGCAAGCGGTCCGAGCGGCACCGTTTCCGCCGGACGGCCGCGGTGCCCCTGCGCCAGGGCCGCGACGCCCTGCGGGGCACTTGGCTCGAGTACGCCGTGGAGCGCGACGGCAAGCGCACCTGCGCCAGCAGCTTCTTCACCGGTCTCGCGGTCACCGCGGACAACCGCGGACAACGCGGAGCGGATCGCGCGGGCCGGCCGGGCGCGCTGGAAGATCGAGAACGAGGGCTGCAACTGCCTGGCGCGGCACGGCCGCAACTGCAAGCGCAACTTCGGGCACGGCAAGGAAGGGCCGGCCAACGTGCCGGCCGTGCCGAACCCGTTCGCCTTCGCGCTCCACGCCGTGGTGCAGTGCGTCTGCGCGCTGCGGCAGCAGTGCCGGCGCCAGCTGGTCACGCGCCGCGCCCTGTTCCGGGAGCTGCAGGTCGCGCTGCGCTGGTTCCGCTTCCCGGACTGGCCGACGCTGCTGGCGGCGGTACGCGACGGACGCGCGCCTCCGGGCTGCCAGGCGGCCGGGGCCTGGACTCCGCGCAGTTTCGTGCCGGCAGCGTCCGGCGAGCGGCCGGCTGTCGCAGCCGGCTACCGCCGGAGTGCGTCCGGCCGCGGGCTCGGCACTCGGCGGACCCGCGACGCGGGCCGCGCCACGGCCCTGCCCGCCGTCCGACGCTCCCGCGGGGCGGCCTCGGGAGCGCAACCTCTCGGTCAACTGATTCACCTCATCCTCCGAAACAACGTTCACGCACCCCCTTGACGGCCAAATTTAGAACCGCTGGATCTTCGACAGTTTGAAATTGTAAGTATTGTTGATTCAACAACTTAGGAGCTGCAGCAGGGGCAAATTAGCGCTACGCCGGTGACCGCCGGGTGCGATCGCACGGGGTTTGCGGTCAGCTTGGTCCCTTTCCGTGCCTCCTCTCCGTGGTGCCAGTCGGCCGGGATGCCCCGCCTCCATTCAGACGGCCAGGTCGCTGCCCTCTTCCCGGCGCAGTATCGGCGGCAGGCGCGCTCCCACGCAGCTCAGCGCCCGCTTCACCGCCTCGCTCGCCTCCGTGCGCAGCACGAAGCGCTTGCCCTGCCCCTCGACCACCATCTCCTGCAACCGCGCCAAGCCCCGTATCAGGTCCGCCCGTTCCACCGCCGCGCCGACCTCCCGCAGGCGCCGTTACAGGTCCTGCTTCAGCACCAAGGCCAGGAACGAGCGGAACACGTGCCCCCGAATCGCCTCGTCCGCGCGGTGGAACACCGGGCGCGTGCGCAGCAGCGACTTCGACTCGCGGAAGCAGCGCTCCACGCGCCACAGCTCCTTGTACTTCAAGGCCGCCTCGGTGGCGCCTAGCGGGGCCTTGACGCGCAGCGCCCACACCCCGTCGAAGCGCTCCTCGTCGGCGATGCGGTCCTCGTCGATGCGGAAGCCCCGGCCCCCCTCGCCCTCGTCCTCGCCCTCGGCCGGATAGCGCCGGAAGCCGCGATTCCCCGCCAAGCGCTTGGCGCCGGCGCCGAGACGCTCGCGCAGCTTCGCCACGGTCTCCTCGCGCACCGCGCGATCGCGACGCGCCTGTCTCTTGTTGCGACACACCACGTAGCGCCGCTCGGCACCGCCGCCCGGCGGGCCCCGATCATCCCGCACCGCCACTTCCCGCACCGCCAGCTCCAGCGGCTCCTGCTCGCGGGCGCGTTCCACCCTCACCCGCTCCTCGCCCGCCACCGTCACGCGCCCCTCGCTCTCGCGCGCGTCCAGCACGAGCTCCCGGAATTCCTCGGAGCTGCGCAGCCGCACGCTCGGAATGTAGCCCCAGCCGCGCTCCTCGAGCGTCTCCATGGTCCGCCGGCTGATCATGCCGCGGTCCGCCACCAAGCACACCGAAGCGATGCCGAAGCGCCGGCTCAGGCGGTCACGTCCGCCGTCCAGATCTCGGTGCAGAGCGGTCGCCCCGCGCTGTCCAGCACCAAGCCCACCACCAGTTGCGGGCATTGCGGCGAAAATTCTTCGACTTGCCGCGACGTCCCAACCGCCCCTATCAGTGAAAGTAATGCGAAGTCATATCGAAGAAAAAGAGGTCCATCCCGGTGAGCAGGTCCCGGCGGTGCAGGTACAGGCTCTCCTCCACTTCGTCCTTGACGCAGCGCGGGGCATGCGCCGCCCCCCGGCGGCGGGACGCTCGCACCGGCCCGCCCAGCCAGGCCATCGCGCGGTACAGGTGCTGCAGTTCCAGCGCGGAGGCCCCCGCGACGGCTTGGTCGGCCTTCCAGTCGATGGCGCTGCGGTCGGAGCCCGGAGCGAGCAGGCGGTGCAGGACCGCGAGGAACACGGCGCGCTCGGCATCGAAGCGGAAGCGGCGACCGCGCAGGGCCGCGCGCAGGGCCCCCTGGCAGCCGGTGAGTTGCCACACGCGCTCGAAGACGAGCGCGGGGCCGGTCACGCGGCAGGGGAGGCCCTCGGCCGGCGTCTCGCGCTCGGCCAGCACCGCGGCGTGGCGCGAGAGGCGCGCCCCGGACACGAGCAGGCGGTCGAGCGCGCCGCTGTCCCGGAGCCGGTCGAGTCGCCCGAGAGAGGCGAGGATCTTCCGGCGCACCTTGGAGCCGTCGCGGGAGTTCTCGACGAGCTGCACGTAGGTGTGGTTGCCGACCTTCTTGGACCGCAGGAACATCGCCCTCAATCGCAGCACTACCAAGAGCGACCGGTCAAGCTCGCATTCGCGATTCCTCCGAAGGTGCCGGGACCTCCTGCGGTGCTCGGCCGGACAACTGCATGAGGTAGTAACCGGCCCGGATAGTTCTATATCCAGGATGGCACCGCGAGATCACGACTTCCTCTGACGCACTCGGAAAACGGGCCGCTTCCTAGCGTGGGATGGCGATCGAAGTCATTTCGTGGCACTACATGAAGTTCGCCGCGGACAGGATCCGGCCCGCAGGCCGTCGGGATCCGTCTAGGATGCATACGGATATTACCGCAATATATGGGACTACTCGGAAGATACACCACATCATCTAGACATCGGAATTGGCCAGAATCCAGACGAGCTGAGTAGGAGTTCGCTGGGCGATCTGCCTGAAACTGTCGAAGATCAGCCAAGCGCCGCTTCCGGCAAGCATGCCCGTGCCCTACAACCAGCATTGGAATCTCACGATCCAGCGGTCACTAGGCTCCAGCCTCCTGTGGGAAGTCGCTCCGCGGGCGGCAAGGGGACGCACCTGCCGCTCGACTGGCAGGTGGATCAGCTCCATCCCGATCTGATTTCCGCTGACAACAAGCTGCGCTCGCTCGTGGCCAACCCGTCCTTTGGAATCATTCCTACCGGTATCATGGCGCAGGAGCGAGTGCAGCGAGGCCAGCTCATGACGCCGTTCCCGCAGTATCCCGGCGCAAGGCTACCGAAACAGGGCTGGGATTGCATGCGGCACGGCACCGGAAACGAGGTGGGGAGACAATGACTGATCACAGGAACTCGGGCTTCCCGCCGGTCTGTCGCAGGAGCTTGCTGCGCTGGGCCGGCTTCGCGGCTGTCGGATCTACCGCTCGTCTGTCGCGGCTGGCCAGCGCGCCGGCCACCGACGGCCTCCGGATCACGGACGTGCGAATCGTTAGGACCCGGCCACGGAGGCCGTTGCCCCCGTACACACCGGATTCGCGTTCCTACTGGGCCAACCGCGAGGCGGCCCGCCCTATCGAGATCTATTCCAAGTACACGGGGCGAAGAGGGCCGGGCTCGAAGTGGATGCCAGACCCGGGCGGGCCGCTGAGTGCCTTCACTGTCGAGATCGCGACGCAATCGGGCATCAAGGGCTACGGCCGTGGCGGATTTGGGGGAGCGCCAGTCGTCGAAGGGCACTTGAAGAAGCTGCTGCTCGGAGAGAATCCTCTCGACACGGAGCGCTTGTGGGACGTCATGTGGAGGGCGACGCTCTTCTACGGCCGCTCCGGAGCGGTGGTGCATGCCATCAGCGCGGCGGACCTAGCCCTCTGGGACATCAAGGGCCAGGCACTGGGCGTTCCCGCATACCAGCTCTTGGGAGGACGCACCTGGGAGCGGGTCCCGGCCTACGCGACTGGCAACGACGTCGAGCAGAGCGCGGAATTCGGTTTCAAGAAGGTCAAGCTCGCGCTCCCGCACGGTCCCGCGGACGGTCACGAGGGCCTCAGGGCGAACGCCGAGCTGGTCCGACGGGCTCGCGGCGTGCTGGGCCCGGACGGTGAGATCATGATCGACTGCTGGATGGCGTTGACCGAGGACTACACCCTGCGTCTCGCGGAGGCCCTCGAGGACTACCGGGTGTACTGGCTTGAAGAGGTGCTTCCTCCTGACGAGTACGAGGGATTCGCCCGGTTGCGGTCGCGCATTTCGTCCACGCTCCTAGCCACCGGGGAGCACGAGTACACGCGCTACGGGTTCCGACGCCTGCTCAACCACCAAGCTGTCGACATCTGGCAGCCGGACATCAACTGGTGCGGTGGCATGACCGAGTTGCGCCGCATCGGCGCACTGGCGACCTCGCACAACGTCCTCTTGTGTCCGCATGCGGGCGGGGGCCCAGAGGCCATTCACTACTTGGCTACGCTGCCTCAGCTCACTTGGGCGGAGACTACGATACCGGCGCCGGGCGGGCCTGAGGAAGTCTACGAGCTCTTCGCCGAACTGCGGAGCATCACCCGAGGCCCGGAAGGAATCTACCTGCAACCCCCGGAAAAGCCGGGGTTTGGATGGGACTTCGAAGTTCTCTGAGCCACGGGCAACCGACGTCGGACTCTGGTGCAGTGCTGCAGCATGGTTGGAGCTATGAAGAGAGTTGCGTGACGCAGCCCGAGCCAATCGCATCGAAGCGCGCAGTCGCAGACTTGCACACTCTCAAGAATGGCGCTAATGGGGACGAGCGGGCCTATTTGCCTTGGATCCGTATTCGGCTTGGGCTGCTGCATGAATCTCAACGGAGGTCCAATCCGTGAAATCGCAAGCAATCCGCCAGTCGCTGGAGAATCGACTCTGACACGCCACCGCAGTTCCCCAGTGCCTACTCTGGCAATCCCAGTTACGGAGAGCCCGACAATGAGTGTCTTCGGACCGCGAAACGGACACTTGGAAGGTGCCGACGGGGCGGTAGCCGGTTGCTCGAAACGAATTCTGCAGCCGACAACCTCCCAGCCCTCGGGGCGAATTCCCCCGGGTTTGAGATTCGGTCGCTTTCCGGCTTTCACCTCGGTGCCGATCATGCTCTTGACCCTTGGCGGCTGCGCAGGGCAGCCAGCTTCTGAGGTGCCGTTCCCTAGGGTCGATGTTGCCGCGTACGGAGACGCGGCCCGGACACTGCTTGAAGAGCGCCTTGAGTCCGCCCGAGCCCGCCCCAACGACGGAGAAGCCTTGGGGCGAGCGGCGATGGCCCTGCATGCATACGAGCTTCGCGAGGCTGCCATGGAGCTTTACCGGCGAGCTTCGGCGGAAAGCTGGAACGACTTCAGATGGCACTACTTGCGCGGTCTTGTCGCCGCTGACCTCGGGAAGCAATCCGAGGCCGAGGATGCCTTGCGCGTCGCCGCGCAACTCGAAGCCGAGGCGCCCTTCGTGCAGCTGCGCCTGGCCACGACCGTGCTGGAAGGAGGTCGGCCTAGGGAAGCTCTTGAGATGTACGAGCGAATCGCGGAGGATCAGCCCGATGCGATGGCCATCCATTTCGGACGGGGAAGAGCGTTGGCCGCGTTGGATCGTCACGAGGAGGCCGTGGTTGCGCTTGAACTTGCGGCCAGTCTCGATGGCGATTACCGTCCGCTGTACTATCAATTGGCCCAAGCCCTCCGCATCGTCGGCCGCGAGAGCGAATCTGAGAGGTTTCAGGCCATCTCTGAGGAGATGGCACCGGATCGTCGGCCTCCGTTCACCGACGCCCTGTCGGGGCAGGTCGAGGAATTGCGAGAGGGCTCGTATTTGCATCACCTGAATCGAGGTCTAAGATTCGAAGCTGCCGGACAGCTGGAAGCGTCTCTGCGAGAATACTTGCGCGCCGTGGCTGCGGAGCCCGACCGAATTCATGCCCGGGCGAACCTAATCAGCGTTTACGGCCGGATGGGTCGCGACGAGACGGCCGAGGAAACCTACAGACGAACGCTCGAGATGAATCCCAACACCGAGGAGGCCCACTACAACTATGGCGTCGTCCTCTCCGGGATTGGCAAGCACAGCGAGGCCGAAGCTGCCTATCGAAAGGCGCTTGCGGTGAATCAATATTCGGCAGATGCCCGCTTGAATCTTGGCGATGCGCTCGAGCACCAAGGGCAGGTGGAAGCCGCGCGCAAGCAATTCCGTCTTGTTCTGCAGGTGAATCCCGGCCACCGCCTAGCACACTTTCGCCTCGGCATGTCACTGCATCGAGAGAATCGCAATCTCGAAGCATTGGACCACTTTCGCAGCATGACCGGCACTAAAGACGAGAGAACGTCGCAATTCCTAGTCGTCCTCGCTCGCGCCGAGCGTGCGCTGGGGAACAACTCGGCTGCAGCGCTGCACGTCACCGAGGCGAGACGCATCGCACGGCAATACGGCCAGACCGAGATTCTAGCGATCCTTGAGCGCGAGTTTCGTTCCTGGGACTAGGTGCCCGCCATTGGCCAGCTTGCTGGCTGACGGATCCCTGCCCTCCTGTTGCCGGTCGCTGGCCGTGTGGCAGAACTAATCCTCGACCATCTACGCGGTCGCACTGAAAGGCCGACCGTCGGCCGACTAGGGGACTTCGTCAGCTACCGGTCTACATGCATGTCGATCCGATTCGAAGCCCATAACGAGAACCTCGCTAGAAATAGAGTTTCAGCCCGAATTGAATGTGGCGGGGAATTCGCTGCAACGTGATCGTCGAAGCCGCGGACCGGATCCTCGCGACATTCGCGCTGCCGATATTTGTTGTTGGATTGTTGAACTGCGGAGTATTTGTCAGATTGAAGAATTCCGAGCGGAACTGCAAACGCCGCTGCTGGTTCTCGCCGAAGAAGAATTCCTTGAAGATTGAGAAGTCGAGATTCTTGGTTCCCGGTCCGAAGAGAATGTTGCGTCCCGCGTTTCCGAACGTTTGTGGGCCGGGCCGGACAAATGCATCGACGTCGAAGAATCTCTGAAGGGTTTGCTGGCTCCTAGGCAATCGTCCGTCCGCAATTCGATCCGGGTAGGATGTGCAGCAATTGAGTGTGTTCGGCGAGGTCACTCGCATCGGGAATCCGTCATACATGGATAGGATCCCATTGATCTGCCAGCCACCTACGATGTGGTTGAGGCCTCCCCTAGCCTTGAACGGCAGGTCGTACATGAAGCTGCTGACCAAGCGACGAGGCGCGCTGAAGCCGGTGGGTCCTCGGTCTCGCCTGATATTGCGTATATCGGTCGGCGTGCCGAACTGGGAGTCCACGTTGCCGATTGCCTTCCCCCAGGTGTAGCTGACCAGATAGCCGAGTCCATTTCGGAATCGGCGCTCTGCCGAGATCTGCAGGCTATGGTAGTTTGAGGCGTAGCGGCTCTGGATCTGCCGAATGGCGCCAAACGCCGGAAAATCCCTGCGCGGTGCAACCGGGCCGGTCCCCGGGACCGGTTGATTGATATCCGTCTGCCCTTGAAGTTTCGTGCCCTTGCTCCCGACGTACGCGATTGTGAACGACATCTCGCCGACCTGATGCTGAATCGTCGCGTTCCATTGCTGCGTGTATGGAATGACCGTATCCAAGTCGATGGAGCGCAAGGTTCCCGCGATCACGCCTAGAGCCGGCCGGTCGAAGCCCATCGATGCCGGCCGTGCTCCCCAAAAGTCGAACTGGTTGTTGTTGAAGTTCGAACTGATGACTTCGGGAGGGTTCGCGCCGAGATTGCGTGTGGTGTCCAATTGTCCGGTCGAATAGTAGAGGCCGTACCCGGTGCGAAAGACCGTCTTGGAGGCAATCTTGTATGCGACTCCGAGGCGGGGTGAGAAGTTATTATGATCGCCGGGATGCCCAGACCGCCAACGCGCTGCGCCCGCGCCGACTTGGACCACTGTCCCTTCTGATCGCAAGAAGTTGTGCTGGCGATTGTTTACTTCGGTCCATGGCCATCCAAGGAAATTGTCGTATCGCATGCCTAGGTTGAAGGTAAGCCGGTCGCTTGCCTTGTAGGTATCTTGCAGGTGAAAGGCGACCTCGGTTCGCCGGTATCCTCTTGTGCCCGTCACGAAGCGAATGAACCCGCTAGAGGGCTTGCCCAGCAGCACGTCCGCCGGGCCGAGCCCAGTCCCCTTTGGCGAAGCGGGGTTGATGGTGAAGCCGTTGCCGAAATTGATCGTTCCGCGTAGTGCGTTCGATTGCATGGCGTTGTAACGCAATCGCCGCACCTCGCCGCCGAACTTGATACTGTGGCGCCCGCTGATGATGCTGAAAGTGTCACTGATCTGGTAGTTGTCGCTGACAATAATTGCTGGAGAGAAACCGTTTCCGCCCATGCTGCGGAAGCCGGCGATGTTGATGATCGCAAGACCCGAAGTTAGGTCGTCACCGGCGACATTAGACCCCGGGATGCCGATCTCGTCGCTCACGTTCTTGCCGTAGTTCGGATTGAATGATCGAAGGTTCAGGCGACTCCAGCCAACACGGAATTCATTGATCTTGGTCGGTGACACCAAATGTGTATCACTAAGGACAACTTGGTTGACGGGCTGGTCCGCCGGACCCGGCACGCCAGGCCCGCTGCCCACCGCGGGCGCTGGCAGGAAGCTCGGTTCAATCAAGTCATCGTCGCTGTAGCTGTAGCGAGCGAACATGTTGTTGCTGTCGGAGAGGACGTGGTCGATCTTGAGGTCGAAGCGCTCGCCATCGATGCTGCGGACCGGGTTCGAGAGGTAGTTGTCCGAAGTTTCTGCATTCCGATTAGGCAGGGGGTAGAGCCCCAGAATATTCTTCCCGATCGGATCCTGCATTGCAGCGGGAACGGCGTCGTTCGGGAATGGATCACGTTCGTAGCTGCCATTCTCAAGTGATCGTTGCGTCGTGGGATCGAAAACACTGAACGGGGATTGCGAGAACTGACCTACTCGGAAATCCGAAGTGGGCACGCTGCTAATCAGAGTTTGCGCCTGACGCACGCGCTGGCCTTCAAAGTTGGTGAAGAAGAACGTCTGGTGATCCGTCGCCGAGGGAAATAGAGGGCCGCCGAGAAATGCGCCGTACTGATTCTGCTTGAAGGGCGGTATCGATTCGTCGGCCCGGTCAAAGTAGTTCTTGGCATCCAGTTTCGCGTTCCGCAAGAAATCGTACATTCCGCCGTGAAACTCTCGAGTCCCGGACTTGAATGTCAGATTCACCGTAGCGCCGCCGCCGCGGCCGAATTGCGCGTCCGCTCCCGAGGTCTCGCTGCGAAACTCCTGAATCGCGTCGATCGACGGAAAGATCAGGATGCCGAGTCCGTTGTGATTCTCCGAGTTGCTGATTCCCTCGATCAGGTAGTTGTTGTCGTTGGACCTGCTGCCGTTGACCGATGCGTTCGAGACGCCGCGCTTGCGCGTGATCGGGCTGCCTTGGGATTGCGTGTCTGCCGGCTGTGTTCCGGTGCTGAGCAAAATGAGCTGAGCCCAGTTGCGGCCGTTCAACGGGAGGTCCTTGATTGCTTTTTCGGTTCTCAGGTTTGAGAGTGTTGCGGACTCGGTTTGCAGCAAGGGGGCGACGTCGAGGACTTCTATGACCTCGGTCACAGCTCCAAGCCTGAGGTCGAAGTCGACGACTGCTCGTTGGTTGACTTCGAGCCGGAAACGCTTGGCCGCCGGCTCGAAGCCCTCGGATCGCACCTCAACGGTGAACTCCCCCGGGCGCAGTGGCGGCGACACGTAGATACCCTGGGCGCCGGTGCCGGACTCGATCCTCAAACCCGTCCCGACGCTCTCGATGACGACGGTCGCGCCGGCGATCACCGCTCCGGTAGAGTCCCGGACGGTACCGGTGACCGTCCCCGCATCGACTTGGCCGAATGCCATAGCGGCGCAAATAGCGCCCAAGATAGTAATGCGAAATGCCACAGGCATCGGTGTCCTCCCACCGAATCTGCCAGGCGAGCCCGCTCTCCAGCTCGACCCAGCGTTCAGGTGCTGTCATTCCCGCGCCGATGGCGAGCCACCCTAGAATATCGGTCTGCACAGACTATACCACCTGGGTGGTCGCAGGGCAACACGGGTGGGCATGAAGGATGCCCACTCTCGCAAGACCGGCGCGCGCCGGCTCTTGTCGAGTAGATCGGCTGGACGGCAGGGAAGCGAGCCTTCCACTGGAAATCATATATTGTCTAGAATGATTCGGCCTTCCTAGCGTGGACCTGCAGCTGTGCGACGGAGGGCGACTTGCGAGATCAGACTGCTCCAAGCGTCGAGGTGGGAGACTCGCTCCGCATTTTCAGTGATCCCTCCCGCGGTGATTCCGGAGAGACATCGACCGCACGGACCGAGAGCCGCTTCGGATTGCGGAGACATGGAGATGTTGATTTTCGGAACATCGCAAAGCCCGGTTCCCGGAATGGTCCTGCGTTGGATGGGTCCGTCGACTCGGCTTCATCCGCCGAGTGCCGCTACGGCCGGGCAAGAGGTGCGAGCGAGGGAATTCGATGCGTCAGAGAATGCGGAGCGGAGTCGCTGCAGCGGTTGGCGGTGGACTCTGCAGTAGGCGGAAGTGGCCGTCGCGCTGGAGTCCGGGAGCCGGGACTGCGGATGCGCCGGCTCGAGTTGGCCGATAGGGGCGGGATCACGCACGGCGCACGGGGCGTTCCAGTCATTGGCGCCGGCGGGAGGCAGGCGGCGCATGGCGGGGCAGACGCGTCGACCGTCGCGTCGGCACCGTAGCCGCAGGCGATGGAGCGGAAGCGGAGAGCCCGCAGCCAGCGGGGAAGCCGGGCAGCCTCGCCGGCGGTGGAAGCGACCTCTGCGGATCCGGGGCCGACGGGTACCCTCAGTTGGTCGAATAACGGAAGCGCGGGACCTCGCAGAATGGCCATACTCGGCTGGCAAGGCGACGGCCGGTGCCCTAGGCGCTGCGCCGAAACACTCGATTGAGCCGGAGGCTATTCGTGAGGACGGACAGGCTGGACAGCGCCATCGCGACCGAGGCCAGGACAGGCGACAGGAGCAATCCCGTCCACGGGTAGAGCACGCCCGCGGCGATCGGGACGCCCAAGATGTTGTAACCGAACGCCCAGCAGTAGTTCTGGATGATCGTGCGATGGATGCGCCTCGCGAGTTCGATGGCGCGCCCGACATCTGCGGGGTCGCTCTTCACCAGTACGATGCCCGCCGACTCGATCGCGATGTCGGTGCCCGCGCCGATGGCGACGCCCAAGTCGGCCTGCGCGAGGGCGGGAGCGTCATTGATCCCGTCGCCGACCATCGCCACGGTCCTACCCTCGCCTTGGATGCGACGGACAGCCGCAGCCTTCTCGAGCGGGAGCACGGGTGCGAGAACCTCTTGGATTCCCGCTTCATCGGCAGCCGCTCGGGCCGCTGACGCGCTGTCCCCGCTGAGCAGCACGGTCTTGATGCCCATTCGCCGGAGGTCGGCGGTCGCTTCAGGCACTCCCGGACGAATCGCGTCCCGCAAGGCGACCACGCCGGCAAGAGTCCCGTCGCGCGCGACGGCGACAACGGTCTTGCCTTCCCCTGAAAGGCGGTCGAGAGTCTCCCGCGCCTCCGAGACGTCCGTGTCCCGCTCGGCGAGCAGTGCTGGCTTGCCGACGAGCCAAGTCACGCCGTCGAGTAGCGCGCTCGCGCCCGCTCCGGGCAGTGCGCGGAATTCAGTTACGTTCCCCGTCGAAGCGGGCGAGGCCGCGGCGATGGCCTTGGCGATCGGATGCTCGCCGTGCCGCTCGACTTCGCTCGCAGCCCGGAGCATTGTCGCAGGCGTCAAGCCGCCGTAGGCCTCCACGTCCGTGACCGAGAACTGCCCGAGCGTGAGCGTGCCGGTCTTATCGAATACCACCGTGTCGACGCTCCTTGCGGCTTCCAGTGGCCCGCTGTCGCGAACGAGGATCCCGGCCTCGGCCGCTCGGCCAAGGCCCACCGCTAGCGCTGCGGGCGTCGCTAGGCCGAGGGCGCATGGACAGGCGATGATCAGAACGCTAACGGCGCTATTCAGTGCCATGCGCAAGCGGTCCTCCGGCGGGCTGTATGCCATCCACGCTGCGAACGTCGCCGCTGCGACACCCAGAATGACAGGGACGAAGACCGCGGCGATACGGTCCGCGATGCGGGCGGCGGGGGCCTTCGACGCCTGGGCGCGCCTCACGAATTCGATGACGCGCGAGAGCGCCGTCCGGGCCCCGACGCTCTCGGCCCGGAATACGAGGAAGCCGTCCCTGTTGAGCGCTCCGCTGACGACGGGCGATCCGGGCGCTTTATCGACTGGCACGCTCTCGCCGGTCATCGGCGCTTCGTCCACCGCGCCGGAACCCTCGACGACCTCGCCGTCGACCGGAATCCGCTCGCCAGGACGGACCAGAACAAGATCGCCTTCCTTGACGTCTTCCAGAGGAATCTCCACTTCGCGGCGGTCACGCCGAACGCGGACGCTGCGCGCTTGCAGATCGAGCAGCTTTCGAATCGAGTGGGAAGTTCGGTGCCGCGCCTTCGCTTCCAGCAGCCGCCCGAGGAGCACGAGCGTGATGATGGCAGCCGCCGTCTCGAAGTAGACGCCTGCAGCCCTTTGGCTCGACAACCAGCCGGGCGCGACCGTGGCCGCGACGCTGTAGGCGAAGGCGGCTCCGGTCCCTACGGCGATCAGGGTGTTCATGTCGCTGCGGCCGTGGCGCGCGGCGTTCCACGCCGCTGCATAGAACGGCGCACCGCCAAACGCGACGACGGGCGCGGCCAACGCCAGCTGCAGCCAGTTCGCCCCGGAGAAACTGATGGCCCCGTGAGACATCGCGAGGACCAGCAAAGGCAGTGTCAGCGCCGCTGACACCAAGAGCCTGCGGGAGAGCGCGGTGGAATCTCCGTCGGGAGTGGGTGCCGCTCGCGTGGCCGTGGCGACCGACGCCCCGTAGCCCGACCCTCGAATCGCGCCGATGACATCGCCAATGGTGCCACTTTGCTCATCGAGACGCACTCGAGCGGTCGATTCCGCGAGGCTCACCTCGCAGGAAGTCACTCCGGGAACCTCCAAGGCTGCCCGCTCCACGGAGCGCACGCAGCTCGCGCAAGTCATGCCGGTGACCGCGAGACTGTACTCGACCGTCCGCGGCTCCGCCGGAGGCGTCGCAGCGGTGTCCCTCACCGCCTGGGCAGCTGACGTGATCGAAACCAGCTGCGGTGTCGGTCGCGCGGCGTAGCCCACAGCGGCCACAGCGGCCTCCATGGCCGGCAAGGCGACCGCCGACGGATCATACTCCACGTCGGCGGACTGGGTGGGCAGGTCCGCGGACGCCATGCTCACACCGTCCAAGGACAGCAGCGCCTTCTCGACTGTCGCCGTGCAGTGCCCGCAGGTCATGTCGCCCAAGGCGATAGTGGCCTTCGCGAGACGGACCCGGGACATTGTGCGGGTGTCGCGTCAACAAGCGACCGTAAGTCGGCCACTGGGGCTGGCGGACGATTCTCAGCCTACACCAGAGGCCCCGGTCTGACACGCGCCGTCGCAGCTGTCCCCAGGGTCGCTCAGTGAATTGGGTGGCGCGAGGTCTTGTGCATTCAAGACGTTTCGTTGTATACGCAGGGGCAATTCGGCGGCAGCGAGAATGGTGCGGTCGATGCGTCCGCACCGCTCTGTGGTGCAATGTGTGTGCGTCCCTCGCAGGAGACGCGAATCCGCAATGCTTGATCATCTCCGAATGTGAAATTCCTCGACTACAGCGGCGCAGACGAGCCAAACAATGAGTAACCTGCCAAGTCCCAGCATCACGAGCTCAGGTGATTCATCGAGAAATGCTCCAATAGAGTCGTACCACCCGACATTCCATGTAGGGGATGCATTGGATGTCTTGCCGACATACCCCGACAGTTCATTTGACTGTTGCATGACAAGTCCCCCGTATTGGAAGCAGCGCAAATACGCACGAGCAGGCATTGGTCTAGAAGACCACGTTACCGATTACTTGGATGCTCTTGACCAAGTGTTTCTTGAAGTGAAGAGAGTACTAAAACCCACGGGCTCGTTTTGGCTCAATATAGGAGATACATACTATCGGAAAGGCTTGGTAGGAATCCCTTGGAGGATTGCCCTTAATCTAATTGATAAACAAGACTGGATCCTGCGAAATAGCGTCATTTGGAACAAAGTAAAGGGCGGACCGGATAATTCAAAAGACAAGCTGAGGAACATTCATGAAAATCTATTTCACTTCGTGAAGTCTCGGAACTATTACTATGATGTCGACTCAATTCGAAATACACCAAAAAAGAGTTTCGTGAAAAATGGGGCAGTTGTATCTGCTACGGACGTATCGGGTATTCGATATCATCGCCAGATAGAATTGTCGACGGAACTCACTGCAGATGAAAAGAAGTCTGCACGTGAGAGTCTTCACAAGATGCTTGCCGATGTCAGGCTGGGAGTGGTTGCTGACTTCAGGATGATCATTCGGGGACAGCAGCGAGTCACTCATTCCAATAGTGACGCAGTTTCTGGACGAGCCAAGGAAATCCGAGAAAAAGGATTCTACTTCCTGCGGTACCATCCGGAAGGTAGTAAGCCCAAGGATGTGTGGGATATTCTACTAGAAGACACTCAGAATAGGATAGGTCACTTCGCTCCATACCCCGAAGATCTTTGCAAAATCCCGCTTTGTTCTACTTGTCCTCCAACTGGAGTAGTTCTCGATCCGTTTTGCGGGACTGGCACTACCATGCTGGCGGCATTCAATCTGCAGAGATGCTCCGTAGGAATCGATATTTGTCCCGAATATATCGAGACCGCTCGATCACGTTGCTGGAGGCTATTGTGAATAAAATGGGAATTATATATCTGAGTGCCGAGGCAACCGATTTTGCAAATTATCAGTCCATAAATTAATTTCATATTTCTTCCGGAGATCTGTTGAAAGTCGGTGGAATATTTTGATAGAATAGTTCCAATATATGAGGTCGTCTATGAAGCAGGAAGGTCCCGGGAAGTGGTTTCGTAAAGGCATCACTCTGATTGAGGTGATCGCCATGTTCCCCGATGACGAATCCGCGGAAAAGTGGTTCGCCTCCATGCGCTGGCCCGACGGTCCGGTATGCCCCCACTGCCGTGGCTCCAGTGTGCAGTCCGGCACGGCCCACCCTTCGATGCCGTACCGTTGCCGCGGCTGCGGCAGGCGCTTTTCCGTGCGCACCGGCAGCGTGATGGCCGACACCAAGCTCGGCTACCGCACCTGGGCTGTCGCCCTGTTCCTGCTGACTACCGGCATCAAGGGCGTCTCGAGCATGAAGCTGCACCGCGACCTGGGCATCAGCCGGAAGTCGGCCTGGCACCTGGCGCACCGCATCCGCGCGTGCTGGGAGCGGCATCAGGGCCTGTTCGCCGGCCCGGTGGAGGTGGACGAGACTTACGTCGGCGGCAAGGAGCGCAACCAGCACGAGAGCAAGAAGGCCCGCGCCGGGCGCGGGCCCGTCGGCAAGACCCCGGTGGCGGGGGCGCGGGACCGCGCCACGAACGCAGTGGCCGCGCGGCCGCTGCCGGGCACCGCCAAGGGCGACCTGCAGGGCTTCGTGCGCGCCCGCGTCGTGCCGGGCGCGCAGGTCCGCTCCGACGAGGCGGCGGTCTACGCCGGCATGGAGGAGTTCCCGCACGAAGCCGTCAAGCACTCCGGCGGCGAGTACGTGCGCGGGGCAGCGCATACGAACGGCATCGAGTCGTTTTGGTCCCTGTTCAAGCGCGGCCTGTACGGCACCTATCACCGGATGAGCGTCCGTCATCTCGGCCGCTACCTGACGGAGTTCGCGGGACGGCGCAACGACCGCGACTGCGACACGGCGGAACGGATGCGGCGCATGGCGCGAGGCCTGGTCGGCCGGACGCTGACCTACCGGCAGCTGACCGGCAAGGCCGCGGTCGCGGCCTGAGCGGCGCCCTCCGCGCCGAGCGCCGCAGCCCGCTGCCGACGCACTCTTCACGCTCGATGCGCTTCACGCTCGGTGCGAGGGCGCGCCGGATCTGGAATCCCCCGGCGCGACCCGAGTCCGGCCCGGACCGTCCATGCAGGCCGTCGAGCGCCGGGGATCCGCTTCTTCGGCCCTCGCAGGGCACGCAATCGGCTTGCAAGGGGTGGCCTCCACCGCCAACCGGATTCCACCCGGCATGCGAGGGGGCCTCTCTTATCCGTACCTCGTCCATTCCGCTGGCAGGTTCGATTCAGATACGATCCCACCTTTCCGTGCCTACCGCGGCCGTATTCGAATGACCCGAGCCAGACGCCGACCTCCCTGCTCAGAGCAGTTCTCGTCGGACATAGCGTTGTTGGCACTCAGATATATAATTCCCAATAAAATAGTGGAACTATTCGGCCTTAGAACGACATCCGACAGTGAAACCTCGTGGCGGATCGCCATTGCGACCGAAGAATGTCCGTTTCTCAAGAAGAAATGCATCAAGGTACGAAAGAGCATGCCTGAGGTCTCAATTGGGACTTGTACTGTCCGACACGATGTCAAGAACACTCCAATTGTGATTTGTCCATACCGACTGACAAAGGGAAATCAAATATTCATGGATTGTCTCCATCTTCTTAGACTCCACGAGCCTGGAAATGAACTTCATTTGGTGTCTGAAGTCCCAGTCCCCGGAGGAAGTCTCGACTATATACTGGCTTCCATCGCTGAGCGACAGGTAAAAGACTTTGTTGGCATTGAACTTCAAACCTTGGATACAATTGGAAGCATTTGGCCGGAGAGGCAGCGTATTCTTAGGTCGAAGGATAGTAACTGCCTAGGTACACCTGACGAGCTGCACGAGCGCGTATGGGGGAGCACGTGTGGGCTGCGATCAGCTGCGATCCGACGCGGGCGGACGATGCGGGTGCCGGCTAGGATTGCAGTCCGGCCAGCGGGGCGGCCGGCCCTTGCCGCAGGGTCTCGATGCGGTTGCGGCCTTGCTTCCGCGCGGTGGACAGCACGCTGCGCAGCGTGGCGCAGTCCTGCGCCCCCTGCCGGGACCGGAACCCGCCCGAGATCTTCATGCGTAGCTTCATCATCCGCAGGTCCCGCTCCGCCAGGTTGTTCGTGAACGGCACGCACGGATCGTGGACGAAGCGCAGCACCGCCTCCTTGCGGTCGCGCAGCCGCAACGCCGGATTGTGGCCCGGGCGCCGCTTCTTGCGCCCGCGCCGTCCCGGGCACGGCGGCCGCAGCGGCGCCCGCGCCGCGTGCTCGGCCAGCGCCCGCGCGACCAAGCTGTCGTAGTGCCGCTCGATGCGCTGCACCAGCGACGGCGGCAGCGGAATGCCCCGCTCGCGCGCGATCCGCGCCGCCTGCCCCGCCCGCCGCAGCAACCGCTGCATGCGGCCCGCCCAGGCTTCCCCGTCCATGTCCGCCAGCGCTGGCAACTCGCGCAGATGATGCGCGTTGCAGAGCGCGTGCCGCACGCCCGCGATCGTGAAATACGGCTTCCAGTGATCGTGCACCAAGCAGCCTCGCAGGCCTTCCAGCAGGCTGCCCCACCGGGCGCTCGGCCGGTAGAACGTCAGCCGCGGCGTGCCGGTCACGTGCAGCCACTGCGTCCGCCCGGCGATCCGGAACCCCGTCTCGTCCAAGTGCTTCACGCTGTCCGCGCCCGCGATCGGATCCCGCACGCGCTCGCTGCACTCCCGCCAGCGCTCCGCCGCCTGACGCGTCATGCCGGCCAGCGTCGCCGCGCACACGCGCACTCCGTGCAGGTCCCGCAAGATCTCGGCCAAACGCTCCTCGGGCAGGAAATGCGCATTCTGCAAGTACACCGCCGTGGCGGCGAGGCGCGGGCCGTACTGCACCGGCGCGTTCACCCCGGCCGGGAACGCGGCCCGTGTCAGCTGGCCGCAAGACCCGCAGCGGCAGGCCTGCGCGCGGTGCTCGGTCACTTCCCAGCGCGGCGGCGGCAGGTGGCTCTCGATGTGATCCGGGCGGGTGGTCTGCTGCAGGGTGGCACCCCGGTGCCCGGGCTGCCCGCCCGAGCGCTTGCCGGAGCGGCCGCGCTGGCTGCGCGTGCGCGGCTCCGCAGGCGGCTTGCGCGGCCCGTCGCTCGACGGCGGCTTGCCGCTGTTAGCGCTGTGCAGGCCCGCCTGGCGCTCCAACTCCTCCCAGCGCTGCTGCAATCCGCCGATCTCCGCGCGCTGCCCCTCGGCGCGCTGCTGCCAAGCGGCCAGCTCGGCCCGCAACCGTGCGTTCTCCGCCCGCAGCCCGGCGATCTCGCCGACCGCCGCTCGCTCCGCCGCTGGCCATGCTTCCGCCATGCTTTCCCCAGCACCTGTAGGCTAGGAACATTCCCATCTATACATGTATTCGACGGTCGGCGTCAACTGCTGCCGCGCCAGCACCTGGCGCTGCCCCCGCGCCCCGTGCAGTGCTGGCGGCACTCCACCAGCACCCTACGACCCAGCCCCGCCTCCGCTGGCTCCCTTCCGCTACCGGTCCACTCTGCGCTGCAATGAAACCCGACTCGTGTACCTGGGTAGTTACCTAATTCCCAAAGAAAACGGCCCGAGGAGAACTGCTGCCCGATGCCCCGCGACACGGCCCCCTAGTGTCTTTCGCTGTGGCCCAGGAGGAGCTGACCGGCCGGGCCGGGCCGGGCTGGTCTTCGTGGCGCGCCTGATCCGATTCCTCGATCTCGGCGACGTGCTGCGACGCAAGGTGCGCGTCAAGCGCCGCCGCCGCGGCTGCAGCGACGAGCAAAACCTGCTGGCGCTGATCCTGTCCTTCTGCGGCGGCGGCCATCTCAGCGACGTGGACGACCTCGGCGCCGACAGCGTGGCCTGCCGCCTGGCGGGCCTGCGGGAATGCGCACGGCTGGTCAGCCGGCGGCTGGTGCCGCAAGTGGCGCGACACAGCCTGGAGACGCCGGGCTACGTGCCGGTGTTCGTCGACGGCAGCGGCATCGAGGTCTCCGGCCGGCACTGCGACGGCACGGCTAGAGGCTACAACGGGGAGCGGCGGTACTGGCTGCACTCGGTGTTCGTGGGCGCGGCCTGGGTCAGCGCGCGGCTGAACCGGGGCGGCACGGATGTCAAGGGGGCCTGGCGCGAGCAGTTGGAGACGGACGTGGCGCCGCTGCTGGCGGCGGCCCGGCGGGTCTGGCTGCGCGCCGACAGCGCGTACTACTGCCGGGCCTTGGCGGACCGGTGCCGGGAGCGCGGCTGGGAGTATTCGCTCAGCGTGACGGACCCGCGCCAGAAGGCGCCCGTGCTGCGGATCGTGGCGAGGATGGCACTGGCGGAGAGGGAGTGGACAGCGCTGGACGCGGAGGGGCGCGAGCAAGCGGTACTGGTGTACTACCGGCCGAGCCGCTGGGCGGCGGAGGAAGCGTACGTGGTGGTGCGGCAGTTGCACGCAGGGGAGCAGGGGCTGCTGGAGCCGCGGTACACGGTGCTGCTGGTCAGCCGCGATGATCTGCCGCTGGCGGAGCTGGTGCGGGGGCATCGCAGCAAGCAGGGGCAGGAGCACGCGCAGAAGGGGCCGTTGACGGACTTGGGGCTGCACCATCCGCCCTGCAAGTCGTACGCGGCGAACCAGGCGTTCTACTTGTGCGGGCAGATCGCGCCGTGGCTACTGTGGCTGCTGCCGTACCAGCTGCTGCCGGGGGAGGCGCGGCGGCACGGCCTGCGGCCGCTGATCCGGCACTTCGTGCGCACGGTGGGGCGGGTGGTGCGGAGCGGGCGGCGGCAGAGGCTGCTGCTGGGGCGCGGGAACCGGCGCCCGGACTGGCTGCTGCACGCGGCGGGCCGGCTGGAACCGGCCTGAGGGCAGGCCGCACGGACAGAGAGCGCTAGGAGCGAGCGGCGGTGGGGCGCTGCGGGGGTCGGTGCGCGTGTGCGGAGGCCTCCGGGGCTTGCCGCGAGCGTGGGGGGCGGCGACACCCCGGAAACCGGTCTGGGACCGGGTGCGTCAGCTTGCTCATTGTGCGGGAATTGTCAGGCTGATCCCGCAAATCTGTCGCAACCAGGTTTTCCCGCGATTTCCGGCTGCTTAAGCGGGGATCAAGGACCGGTCCGCGAAGTTTCTGCAGCGGGCTCGAGTATAATGCTGGGATCGCCATCGAGTTCTGCGCCTTGGCGAGTTTACGCTGCAACACCTCTGGGAGGGGGACGATGCGAAAGATTTTGCTTGCTTGCTGCTTGGCTTGTGGCCTTGGCGGAGTGCCCTTGGCGGCCGACGGCTTCGAGTACGAGAAGGCCGCCTCGGTTCACGACATCATGGAGTACATGGTCAAGCCAGCGATGGCCAAGATCAAGGGCTATCGCGAGGCGGGTGGCCCCGCCAGCAAGGAGGAGTGGCAGAAGGCGTTCGGCGCGGTCTCCATGGTTACCGAGGCGTCGCAGCTGATCCTGATGGACGGGCGCGTCAAGGACGACGCATGGAAGGACGGTGCGGAGCAAGTCATCGCTGCGGCACGTGACGCGATGATGGGTGCATACCGGATGGACGGCGACGGGTACAGCAAAGGCGTTAAGACAATGTCTGGCGGCTGCAAGACTTGCCACGATGTCCACAAAAAAGACAAAGAATAAGTCCGCATAGGTCCTCGCAGTCGTATTGCAGGTCCGTCCGGAGCGTAACTTAACGCACAATGATCGCGTAGTTGTAGTCGCTGTCTAGTAACAGCTGCAGTACGCGGCTCCGTACCAAGGACCAGTGGCTGCGGGGAAAGCAGCCGTGGGTTGTTGACGTTACCTAGGTTGTTGGGAGCTACTCGTAGTAAGCTGCGTTGCGATCGATGAAGTCGCCCCACTCTTCCGGAAGGTCCTCTTCCGCGAAAATCGCCGAAACGGGGCACACTGGAACGCACGCACCACAGTCGATGCACTCTTCAGGGTCGATGTAAAGCATCTCCTCGGTCTCGAAGTCGTCTTCATCGGCCTTCGGATGGATGCAGTCCACCGGGCAGGCGTCCACGCAGGCAGTGTCCTTGGTGCCGATGCACGGTTCCGCGATGATGTAGGCCATGGTTGGTCGAACCTCTCCTCGATTTGACTCGAACTACTGGTTTCGCTGCTCGTGCCGCCGCTTGGATCCCTGCAAGACAGGACCGCCCGCGACGGTTCAAACCACAATCCTACCACTCCTTGCAAGGTGCGGCGAATGTCGCAACCGATGCTGGTTTTACCGTATCATCAGGCTAGATGAAATACTGGATTGTCATGGTCGCGCTGGCCGGTTCCCTCACGCCGCCGGCTGCCCAAGTCAGCGATCCGATCAGTTCGCCGGGCGGGTTCGGGCGAGACCGGCCGAACCGCATGCCGGACGGTCGCGACCGCACTTTGGTCATCTTGAAGCAGGATGTCGAGAAATCGACCGAGGACATGGCCAAGGTCGTCGAATTGGCCCAAGAGCTGCTGACAGACGTCGAGAAAAACAAGTTCCACACGGTGGACTTGCGCAGTGTTCGCAAGGCCGATGAGATCATCAAGCTGGTGAGGCGCGTCAAGTCGCGGATGGTGCGACACCAGTAGCCGGGTTCATCCTGCGAGGTGAGCGGGTACATCGGCGTGGTGGTCTCAACGTCGACAGAATTGGATCTCGAATGGCCATCGCTAACTCGGCACTGGGATAGCTCTTGTATAGCTGTAGCCCAGCCCGGTGGCGACATCGAGGGTCGCGACAGTTGGGATCCGGACAAGCCGCGGTGTGGCACTCCTCTCCCATGCTCGACTCGATCATCGCTGCGAGGTCGTCTCTCTTCTTCTGGCTGTGCGTCACCAGACTCGGTATTGCTCTGATCCATGGTGGCGTCAGATCGCGCAGTGGCTCGCCGGGTCGTGTCTCGGATGAGATCGAGGATTCGATCCGAGCGCCTGCAGTGCATTTTCCTGAGATCGTGGACGATCACGCCAGATTTGCCGCAGCCGGTCTACGTCGGTTTCACCGGTCGGCCAATCGCCACGGGTGAGCTGATGGCGAGCGTCGTGATGCGCTCGTCCTCTTGGTGTCGGCGTCCCGTCTTGAAGTTGGAACAGCGACTTCGGTCTAATCCGTCACGGGGACCATCAGGCCGAGGCCGCAAAACCGACCGTTCCCGATCACTAGAGGTCCGGCAAGCGTCTCGGGAAATCGAAGCTCGACATGCCACAGCTCGTGTTGGGAGAACCGGGAACCGGCCGCGAAGTGCTCCGCCCGTACGCCGCGGCGCTGGAATGGCTCTCGTTGCACGCGAATGGCGCTTGGTCGGATTGACATCCCTGCGTGACGCAACGCATTAACCACGGCACCCGCCGCTCGCGTTTCTTCCCGGAGCCGTTCGCTGCCTACTTTGTTGCCGGTCGGTTCGCTTCCGATGCGGCGGCGCCTAGCGCTCGGCAGTGCTACGGGAGTCATGCTTCGGAATACGTGAGCCGACCGCATGAAACGACTTGCCATTCGGGAATCGTCCGTCGAAGTCATCCGACCTGGCCATGCTGTGCCAGTCTTTGGATTGCAGGGTTCTAGCCCGGCGAGCGCCCATTTGAGATCGTCACGGCGGATCGGACATTCTGTCGGAATTTCGACCATGATCCGGCGGATCGACGGGTCCGTATGCAAATGCCCGATGGATGGGATCGGCATTAGTCTGACGCGCTGGGCAAGGTCCATCGATCCGGCACCACGTCCGACAATTAGCCTCTCGAAGAGTTCCGCTTGTTCCGGTAGAGCCGCTTGCAGCCTTTGCACGGCCGCTTCGCGCAAGCCGGTCATCACGGCGAAGGCCGCCGCCAGCGGGAGTGGCGAGAAGCCTCTCTCACCGCGCAATTCGAAGTAAAGGCGGCGCGGCGGCGCATCGTAGCCGACATGTCGGAACGACGGTCTGGGCGGCTGCCTAAATAGCTGCTTCCGTGCTTGGGCAATGCCTACTGTGCTGCAACGAAATCGCGCACGATTGTGATTGTATCGGTCAACCAAGCTCGCAAGTGTACCGCGCTTCGGCACGGATATCTCTCCCGCGCCTCCTGGCTTCCGCAGAACGCCTGAATGAGCGGCTAGCGCTGCCTGAGCTTCGCCTTGATCTAGGACTCGCGCCAATGCCCAAGCCATGTCGATGCCGCGACCGAGCTGGTAAAGCCCTTGTGCGATGCCGCAAACATGCTCCGCTTGAGATATGTTGTCATCGAAATCCCAAGCATAGACGACCGGTTCGTTGGATTTGAAGAAGCACGCCCGCCAGTGTTTCCCATCCCGGATCTCGGAGACCCGCGCAGGATCCCCGCCCTTTGCGTCCAGATCGTTGTTAGGGACGAACAGCTTGACGGAACGTCCGCGCCGTGCTGGCGGCGCAGCGATCCGCGGCGGATCGAGGCGTTCCAGCCACTTCAACGCGCATTTGTCCTCTCGCGACAGGCTCGCTCCACGTGCCGCGCCGGCGACCAACGCTTGGAACAGGCGGGCCGGCGAAGGCGGCCACCCGTCCGCGCCGTCAAACCGGTCCGCTTGGCCGTGATAGCGGTCGTCGTGGAACCGCACCGAGATCAGCAGCGATTTCGCCATGGACTACGGCTATTCCTTGGTCTTCTTCTTCGTATCCGCGACAGCGCGTTTCTTTTCGAATCTCACTTGGCGATCGTCGCCCACACCAAATGCCTTCGCGGTGCGCTTGGCGTAGACAAAAGCCGTGTGCTCATCCAAGCCGACTGGTGTGCGCTCGCCCGTGCGTGCCACCGAATGCCAGACGCCCGGATTGGCCGGATCCAAGGTCAGCATGCACCCGGCGCGCAGAAAGCCATCCAATGGCTCCATTGCGGCTACCAGTGCCAACCCGAGAATATACCGACGCAGGGCTTGCCCGTCATTGCCGTCTAGACGGCGCAAGGCAATCAGGTTGATCGTCACGTCCCGGCGAATCGGCCCCTTGGCAATGACGCCGCCATGAGTGTTCACAGCTGGCACATGAACGAATCCCCGTTTTGCGAGCGGGCTCTTCGGATCGCCTTCCTGCTTTTCCTTGTCTGTCGCAGAGAAAACGTCTAGCTCCGCATAGTCCAGTGGTGGGTTGTACTGAGCCGAGCGGGTCAGTTTGTCCACCTTCTCCGCGCGAATCGTCGCCTGCACGACCCGTGGTAGTTTCGCTAGCGTGTCGCGCGAATCCCAGACCCCGAATACCAACGAAGTCGGTCCGAGCTTGGCAATAGGCGACGCGTCTCCGTGATCTAGGAACGCATGGAAGGCGGCGTGAGCGTCCTCTGCAAGTTCCGTGGATCGCACAATCGCGTCGCCTAGCCGGTGACCTGCCTTGAGGATCGACACGGACTTCCCATTCTCGCCGTAGGTGATGTCGATCTGCGGAACGAGTGCCGCACGTGCATTCTCGGGCTGACTCACCTTCGCCCTCAGAAAAATCGATTCCATTCGATTGGCTTGGGAGCCGACGCTGTCGATAGTGGCAATGCGGGTACCGTCTGACAGCTCGTCTATGCTGTAGCCGATTTCCGCATACGTGGGAGGGAAGATCGGCGAGCCGGGTCCTTCCACTGGCAGCAGCGGCTGACGTAGGTGGAGTGCTACGGGTCCGGCCGGATTGTCAGCCAGCTCGTTTAGTTGGTCGTGTGTGACTGTTTCGGTCATGAATGATGCTCCTGTTGGGGCTCTGTTTCCGCGACTTCGGTGATGCACCGCGCCTGGCCCTCCTTGCCTGGCCAGCCCATGCGCATTGTGAATTGCCGAAACGGCAGCCCGGGGATTGGGAGGGCTTCAGCGCCCAGCGCCGCTCGGACGAGTATCGGATCGAGAAAGCGAGCGCCGCCGAGTACGCCGTATCGGTACTCGAGTTTGTGAATGCGAGCGGGGCGGGCATTGGTCACGCCAATGGCGGCAAGAATCTCGACCAGTGGAAATCCTACCATGGATATGCCCGTGTGCTGGTTGGGCGAGAACCCAATGTTGCCGGGGATGTAGTCACGCCTCCAGTCGAAGCGGAAGCTGTTTGATTGAGGGGCTGACAATGCGAATGGCTTGGAAGCGTGCTGGCGAATCTGACCGCGAACTGAATGCAGCGCATTCCGCAAGATGGCCGAGCCCGGATAGCCTCCTGGTCCCGTCCAGAACTTAACGTTGTCGCGGCTCGTGGAGTCGCCCCAATAATCGATCGCGATCTCGTTGCCGGCGTGATCGCGAAGAACCGCTGGCAATTTTTCCGGCGAGTCTGGGTCGGGAAACGGAAACGAATGATCGGGCGCTGCAGGCTCCGGATCGTCTCCCCAAGGCGTTTTCCACTTGGAGGCATTTTCGGATTGTGCTGGCATTGTTGTTATCAGCGCAGCTTCTTCCAGGAAGCGCATTACCCGCTCGACCGGACTTTCCGCCCCTGCAGCTGCAAGCCGGAACTTCGCGTCGCCAGCGCCGTCGCTCCAGTCGAAGACTGCCTCTGCTTGCCCAATGAGGATCTCAGCAACTTCCATGACGCCAAGGCAGGCGAACACCTGCCCGGGATTCAGCAGATCTACGGGTAGTGCTGCTTCAGCCATCGGTCTGCTTCCCTGTCGCTTTCGAAGCGCTCTGATCAGCCGCACGTAGGATGGCCTCCAGCCAAGCGAGGCCCCAAGGGCCGTATCGTTTCTGCAGCCGTGCAAACCGCAATGCTGCATTACCCGCTTTCGCATCAAGTAGCGACGGTGGCCCGTCCTTGCAGCCGGCGGTTGTGATGAGCGGACGAGCATGGCCGTGGTGGGCGGCGATCAAGTGCAGGATCAGATCGCGAATGCCCTGTGGCAGTTCGGTCCGCTCCGCCGTGAGCAGTGATCCAAACTCGTGCCGATACCCTTCCAGAAGGTGCGGGTTCCCACCGCCTCGCGTCTTCGCGTAGGGGCGGCCCTCCTCTGGCGCGTTCATGGCGTCTTGCCATCGCTCGGCGGCTTTACCTCTGTCGTGGAACTGCGCGGCTATCGTCAATGCTTCAGCCTCTTCCTTTGGCAAGTGTAGCCGTTCCGCGATTTCTTGCACTCGCACGATTACTGCGGCAGTGTGCTCATCTACGGACTGTGGCACCGATTGGATCGACCGGGAATCCTCGTCCGCAGCGCTCTCGCGCCACTTGTATACCGCCAATCCTCGTCGCACGGAACCGCTCTCGTCCAATTCGGTTTCGAACGTATGAACTTGGAGCCAATCCTCGTATTCAGGGGCCTTCAGTCCCTCATCGCCATCCGCAGCGACCAGCGGCTGCACGCGAAATGAGATTACAGGTCGATCCACATCAGCGCTTGGTTCTTCCCGGATGCTTCTCCAGCGATCGTCGTCGTCGGCGGCGATCGCGTTGGCCTCGGATTTCTCGTCAAGCATTCCGTTGGTCAAGCCACCGATCCTTGAGTCGACAACTAGCGTCGCACCAGCTAGCGCCCGCTCAAGTTCTGTCCGGCTCTTCTTCTGATCCCGTAGCTGCATAGGGCTCAACGCCCTTGCAGGCTGTCCCAGAAAGTGCAAATCCTCCACGGTCATCCCAGTAGCGAAATCGCCCGATCCGTCGATGACCAATGCGGCGATCCCGCTTCGGGTCATCGGGGATGCGTGCGTCTCGGGCCGCTTGCTGAAGCGCTCAATCCGCTTGAGCAGCCAACCAAGCACGTGACTGCGCAATGCGTCCAGTCTTTCGCTGGGATGTACCGGCGCACATCGGAAGAACTTGTCAATCATCGATGCGGGAGCGGTCGTTTTCTCCCCGTCACGACGGTGCGGCAGGTGTCTGCGCCACACGACAGTAGTTTGCGGCTCTTCGTCCTGCTCCCATCCGCGCAGCCACGGTGCCACTTCTGGACGACCTGCATGCTTCCTTAGTGAAGTCATGCACCACGCATCTAGCAGTGGCCGGGTTAGTTCCGGATGTAATGGCGCTGGTGTTGTGGCGGCTTGCACGAGGTCGGGACAGTTTGATCTCAGCGCCGTTGTCGCAGCCGGGCTTCCGTCCAGTCGGCCGTCCGAACCAAGTGGAAGTCCGCGCAACGCGGCCAAGTTTGCATTGAATTGATCGGAATCTCGTGTGTGGCGTTTCTTTGCGGAATCCGAGGCGTTGGACTTCAACGTTGGTTTCGCCACAAGTATGTCGATCATCGAGCGGCGCCCCTCGCCTCCCCGGCGATTTACGCGGCCAAGCCGTTGTACCATCCGTTCGTGAGCGACTAAGTCGCACACCATATGATCGGCATCCAAATCGACACCAACCTCCCCAGCCGACGTTGCAACCAAGAAAGCCGGGTGTTCCAGTGCAGTTTTGGATCCGCTGAGGAATCCGAATCGTTCCAGCCAGTGTTCCAGATCTAAGCGTTCGCAGACCCGGCGTTCACCCACAAGCAACTCAGAGACGCCGGAGTTCGCTGTGTCGCTCACTTTGGCTCTGCCCTTCGGCTTGATCTTTTTATCGATCAGGGCCTTAACGTCGATGGCATCCTTGCGGCTGTGACAGTAGACGAGCACTCGGGCGGGCTGATCTCCCGCGCCGAGTTCGAGCGCACGCCTCGCGATTTCGGCGGTCAATGTCTTTGGGTTGTTCAGCGTAGTCACACGCAACCGCTTCTGCGCTGTAAGCCGGTCATGCACGACGGGTTCCCGTCGGTCTTCAGCTTCCAGCTTGAATACGTTGTTGAGGCACCCCGTCTCCCGTCCAGTGGCGGAAAGCGACATCAGGCGAAATGGCGGAACGATGTCAGACGCAACGGCTCCGCTAGGGCCAAATCTGCTGTCGCGCTCCACGGCAATCCCGCGCAGCAGCGCTTCGAACGGCGGACACAGATGTGCTTCATCCAAGACGGCAAGGGTATCGGTGCCAAGGAATCCGGCGTGATAGGGCCTCATTCTGCGCGACACGCCGTACCCTTCAAACAGGAGCCGCGAGCCGACCATGTCGACCGTGCCGACTACAATGGCGGGACGCGAGGGGTCTTCCAGCCAAGCGCGGGTGTCGACGAATCCGCCACGCAAAGTGGAAATCGGCAGTTTGGCGGTCGCGTCCAAGCCGAGTTCCTTCGCGAACGCAACTGGCATTGCGAGTAGGTTTCTGCGCAGCCGTTCGGCGAACCGCGTCGCCTGATCCACCACGGCGCGCCGGTCAACTACGTAGACCAGCCTTCTCGGGAGATCCGCCCGTGCCGCTCGGGCGATCAGCCACAATGCCATCACCGCAGTCTTGCCGAGCCCCGTGGGAACATCGACAGCTTCGGGCAGGTCGCCGTCGACTAGATGGCCAAGGAGTCGCATCTGCCATCGAAATGGCGGATGTTGCTTGCCGTCTTCAGCGGTTAGCCTCGAGAACTCCCTGCTCCAATCTTCCTTCGTTGGCATATCGTGCTCGTCGGACTCGGCGAACCGTCTGCTCCATCCACGAAGATTCGCTAGTCGTCCACTCGTTTCACCTAGCAGCGACCTCTGAGCCCGGCACGAGCAGGTGAGTCCCGCCGCCGTACATCGCGTCCCGCCCTCTGGTTCTGATGTTTCCGCAAACTATGGCTCCAACGATTACCGTCATGTCAGCAGACGTACTTGTATCTTATCATACCCCGCCCATTCAACTCCGAAGTGCGACACGCGGGTAAGGGGCGGTGGGCTAGGATACTAGGACCACAGTAGCAGATCCAGCGGCGCCGGACAAGCCGCTGCCGGGCCGCAGCGGTGGGCCGCGTCCCGGGCAGGCGGGAATGCGTGCCCCGTTTCCGGAACGGGGACCCTCCGGGCCTTGCGCAGGGAGCGGAGCGACCGCAGCAAGGCCCGGAGGGTTGAATCCGCGCCTGTCCGGGCGCAGCTCCCCCGCGCCCCTGTCCGGGGCGGCGGGCTGCCAGCCCTGCCTCAGCCCCGCGGCACCCGCTCCCGCTCCGCCGGGAAGACTTCCTCCGGCGTGCGCCCGCCCGGCACCTTCCGCGGACGCCGGTTCAGGCGGTCCCGCGCCTCCCGCACCCGGGCCGGGTCCACCCGCCGCAGGTCCGTCCCCTGCGGGAAGTACTGCCGCGGCAGCCCGTTGGCATGCTCGTTCAGCCCGCGCTCCCAGGAGTGGCAGGGCCGCGCGAAGCAGAAGCCCGCCCCCAGCCGCTGCGCCACCTCCCGGTGCTTCCCGGTGCCCCGCGAACTCCTTGCCGCGAACTCCTTGCCGTTGTCGGCCGTGAGCGTGTGCGTCACGGCCCCGCTCCCTGCGAGCATGGCCGTCATCGCCGCCCCGACCAGCTGCGCCGTGCGCCGGCTAACCGGCTGCACTAGCAGGTACTTAGAGAACCGGTCCACCAGCGTCACCAGCGCCCCGCGGCGCTGCCCGCCGATCACGGTGTCGGCCTCCCGGTCGCCGACGCGCGCCTGCGCTTGCGCCTCCGCCGGGCGCTCCGCGATGTCCGCGCGCCCCGGGATCAGGCCGCGGCCCGCCGTCCGGCCGACCCGCCGGACGCGCTTGCGGCCGCCCTGCCTCAGGTGCCGGTACAGCCGGCCCCCCTGCCGCCGCTCCGCGCGCACCAGCTGGTAGATCCGTTCGGGGCTGATCTCCAGCGCCCCTTCCCGCTGCAGCCGCGCCGCGACCTGCTCCGGGCTCCAGTCCTGCCGCAGGCAGTCCTCGCTCCGCGTCCGCAGCGCCGACGTCAGCTGGCGCGGCCGGCACGCCGCCGCGCGCCGCCGCCGCTCCGCGCGCTCCTGCGCGCTCCCCAGCCCGCCGCCCGCAGCGTCTCGCTCCGGCAGCGCTCCTCCTGCGTCACGTGCGTGTAGCTCTTCCGCATCCGCCTCCCTGCTCCTTCCAGCACCTACCAGCCTACTGCCGCGACACCACCGCTCGCTGCCCCCCCTCTCCCCTCCCTGCCATCTTGTGGCTCGGCGCGTGTCGCACTTCGGAGTTGCATGGGCGTTCACAAAAACCTTGTGCTAGTTTTACAAGATCACTTGATGCACTACATGCGACGTGAATTCTCATTTGTCCATCTTGAAAAATCTAAGCTTGGGCACCCAGTCCAATTTCATGTATATGGATATATAGATACGCCACAAAGAACACAGATGAAGCTCTCAAAAAGATACAGCACAGATCGGAACGGAATCGCCAGATGTCTGGAAATACAGGCGGATTCGAACCTAGAATTGGCAAATATTGTTTCACATCTAGAGGCTAGGATTACCGATAGAACGGTACTGACAATCTGACCCTGAAGGTAATTTGGAAGGATCTTGCGGCGCGACAAGCCCTATTCGTGCATTTCGGTCCAGTCGGTTTGCGGTCCTGCAGACCCGGCGGGCGATGCATCATATTCATTCGCTAGCGCGCACCCTGTGCTTCACGCTGACGCACCACGCATGCCAGTGGCTTCCGCCGTGCGACCGCTAGCTCACCGCGCGCGACTGTCAGCGGCTGCTAGCCCGCGGCCCAACCTAGGTGTTTCGGAAGGGACTTACGACGAGTGCAATTTGAGACTTGACGATTCTGGGACAGACAGCGGGTGTTCAATGCAGTCGGTAGTTGACGGCTCGTGCTACGATGACCTGACGCACCCTGATGCGGTGAGTCGCGGGAAGCGAATTTGCAGGAAGTCTCACAGGCGTGCGTCGCCGGACTAGTCGGTCTTTAGGACGCTGTACGGCGCGTACCGGTTCGGTCCGACGGCCGTGGCGGGATGTGCCAGCCCTCCGTCGCATTCTCGTCGCGGGGCGGGGAAGTAGGCGCGTCGCTTGGCCCCATGTCATGCACCTGTCGGCGGGTGTACTCGGAGCCGCCATTCTAGCGAAATCCAGAATGCGATTCGCGAGGACATCTTGGCGGTCCTCCGGCATCGAGACCGGATTCGCTTCGAGAACCGCTTGATCCTACTGGCGCGACGGTTGCTTCGGTACCGTGGCCACATCGTCGACGCGGTAGGAGTCCTTGGCCTCGCATTGGTCGCGTCGGCATGGCGGACCGTGTTCACACCGGCGAGACGTTCGCGGCCTCCGTCTCGTCCCGCAGCCCGTCAGGTGCATCGAGTCGCGTGCGTCGGAACGGTCGGGCTAGGCGCCTCGGCAGTCCTCGGAACCGCCATCGCCGCCATGAATCCTCGGGCCGTCTTTCGGTGCCCGCGGCAGTTGCCCGGGCGTCTGCGGCGACTCCCATTGGAACTGGACGACCATGCTCGCGGGCGTTTGACGCTGGAAGCGCCTGCCGCCGTACGCTCCTGTCGCATAGGGGCCGGCTCCGACTAGACGGTCGGCCATCCGCCGTGCTAAATTGGTTCTTCGGCTCGCAACAGTCCGTCCGCTCCCGGCGAGCGCTTCCCGGGGCAGCGAGACGCCGAGCGTTGTTCCCGCGCCATAGAAGTTTCAACCCGAGACCCTCGGTAGTGCGCCCGCGGAGTCCAAGGCGGGAACGCGAGCTTGGTGGGGGAGTCTGCTAGGATTCCAAGTCCAAAGGTACGGTCATGATCATATCCATGAAGCCGGGCGCGACGCGCGAACAGATTGAGCGCGTGTGCGCCCGGATTGCGGAGATGGACTTCTCGGTCCGGTCCATCCAGGGCGACGAGCGGGTGGTCATCGCTGCCGTCGGCCTCGGAAACGTCACCCACGCGATCGGGGTGCTGCGCTCTGTCGAAGGAGTCGAGAACGGCGTGCCCATCAGCGCCCCCTACAAGCTGGTCAGCAAGCAGGTCAATAGCGGCCGCACCGTCGTGCAGGTAGGGGACGTCTCGGTCGGCGGTTCCGACTTCGCCGTGATCGCCGGCCCGTGCTCGGTCGAGACCGAGCAGCAGATCATGGCCTGCGCGGAAGCGGTGGCTGCCTCGGGCGGGCGGTTCCTGCGCGGGGGCGCCTACAAGCCCCGGACCAGCCCTTACAGCTTCCAGGGCCTCGAGGAGGAAGGCCTCAAGCTGCTGCGCAAGGCCGCCGACGAGAACGGTCTCAAGGTCGTGACCGAGGTCATGACTCTGACCAACGTGCAGCTGGTCGCCCACTACGCCGACGTGCTCCAGATCGGCGCCCGCAACGTGCAGAACTTCCCGTTGCTAAAGGAGGTCGGGGCGACGACCAAGCGCCCGGTGATGCTCAAGCGCGGGCAGAGCGCGACGATCACCGAGTTCCTGCTGTCGGCCGAGTACATCGTGACCAACGGCAATCCGAATGTGTTCCTCTGCGAGCGGGGTATTCGCACGTTCGAGTCCGCCACGAGGAACACGCTCGACATCAACGCCGTGCCGGTACTGAACCAGCTGACGCACCTCCCGGTGATCTTGGATCCGGCGCATGCGACGGGCAAGCGGGCCCTCATTCCCCCTCTGGTCCGCGCGACGGTCGCCGTGGGTGCCGACGGTGTGATGGTGGAGATTCACCCCGAGCCCGAGCGCGCTTGGAGCGATGGCGCGCAGTCGATGACGTTCGACCAGTTCGCTCGGACCATGGCCGAGATCGCGCCGTACCTCGAGCTCTGGAAGGCGGGGCGGTCGGAGACGGCCTCCGTCGCGGCCTGAGGTGTCCCCGGCGTTGGCTGGCCTGGGCGGAGAGGTCTTCCGGAAGTCCGGCGGTCTCAGGCTGCGCCTGCCGCGCTGCGAACAGGGCCTCGGCCAGGTGATTCTGAAGCCCGGCTCCGAGGGCCTCATCGAGGGAGTTCGCATCGCGCCCTTCGCGATCTGGCCCGACGACCGCGGCTACTTTCTGGAGGTCGCCCGGCTCGGCCAAGGCCTCGGGGCAGGCTTTCCGCCGGGTTCTACGCAGGTCTCGGCGGCATTGAACTATCCGGCCACGGTGAAGGCCTTCCATTTCCATGCGTTCCAGACGGATGTTTGGGTGCCTTGCCAGGGAATGCTGCAGGCCGCCCTGTGCGACCTGCGCGACGGCTCGCCTACGTTTGGTCGTCGCAACACCCTGTATATCGGCGCCCTGCGCCCGTGGCAGGTGCTGATTCCGCCGGGAGTGGCGCATGGCTACAAAGTGATTGGCGATACATCGGCGATGCTGGTCTACCTGACCGACCGGCACTACGACCCCTCCGACGAGGGACGGCTGCCGCACGACTCCCCGGCCATCGCCTACGACTGGGAGACGCAGCGGAAGTGAGGCTGCTGGTTACCGGCGGCGCGGGCTTCATCGGTTCCGCGCTCGTGCGGGCCACTCTTTCCCGCTCGGAACGAGCTGAGGTGCTCGTTCTCGACGCCCTCACCTACGCGGGCAACTTGGAAAACCTCGCCCCTGTGGCGGGCTCTGCGGGATTCCGGTTCGAGCGGGCCGACGTGCGCGACGAGGGGGCCGTCCGCGGGGCGTTCCGGCAGTTCCGGCCCGACGTCGTCGTGCATTGCGCCGCCGAGACCCACGTGGACCGGAGCATCCTCGCGCCGGTTGACGCGGTCAGCACCAACGTTCACGGAACGGCGACGTTGCTGGAGGCCGCTCGGGAGCATCCTCCCTCGGTGCTCGTCCATGTGTCGACGGACGAGGTCTACGGAAGCATCGACGAGCCGGGCATTGCCGCGGAGACCGCCCCGCTGCACCCCTCGAGCCCGTATTCGGCGTCCAAGGCTGCGTCGGATCTGCTGGCGCTCGCCTACGGCGCGACGTATTCGTTGCCCGTCATCGTCACGCGCTCCTCTAACAACTACGGGCCCTACCAGTTTCCCGAGAAGCTCGTCCCGCTGATGATTGCGAATTCGCTGGAAGAGAGGCCGCTGCCAGTCTACGGTGACGGCCTGCAGGTGCGCGACTGGCTGCATGTTGACGACCATTGCCAGGCGATTGCCGCCGTCATCGAGCGGGGGCGTCCGGGAGAGATCTACAACGTGGCCGGTAGGGCCGCGCTGCCGAACATCGAAGTGGTCCGGCGCATCCTGCGGCACTGCGGCCGTGCGGAATCGCTCGTCCGGCATGTGGCGGACCGCCCGGCACACGACCGGCGCTACGCGATCGACGGCAGGAAGATCGAAGCGGAGACAGGATGGGTGCCAACGGTCGGCTTCGAGCGGGGGCTCGAGGAAACGACGCGCTGGTACCGGCAGAATTCGGGTTGGGTGGCGCGCGTGCGGTCGGGCGAGTACCAGCGCTACTACGAGAGCAATTATGATCGACGCCAAAGCGCGCCCGCCGCACTCGGTCTACCGGCAACACTCAACGCGGGCGAGCGTTGAAGGGGGGCATCGGCGGAAGCTGCCGCGAGCCTAGCGCGGGGGCGAGCTGTCGGAAAATGGTCCGGATCGCGCCGCTCGCGCCCCCAGTGAGGTTCCCCTCTAGGACGGTCCAGGAGGCAGCCGACGACAGTAGACCGCACACGAACGCCACGCCGAAGGCGAATGCGACGACAGTCAGGTCAATGTCGACGTAGCTCCACGGCGGTGCTAAGCGGTCTTCCTGGCGCAGAACCGTAGCCAGCCTGCCGGGCAGGAGCGCTTGTGCGAACACCAGGCCTTGAATGGCGCTCACCACGCAGTGAACAGCGAGCCCCGTCAGCTGGTCGATCAGCAGGTAGGACTGCCCGCACCCCAGCGCCGCCCTGATTGAGGCCTCTCGATGCTCGGCTACGGACCGGGCCAGAACAAGATTCGTTACATTCGCTTAGCCGATAGCCGTTACGGCGATCAAGCTAGCCAGCAGCAACGGAACGAGCTCTTGGGTCGAGCCGATGACTTCTGCCCGCAACGGCACTGCCACGAGGTGCCAGCCCTAGCTGGCCGGATAGAACGCTGGGTAGGCGGCGCGAGTCTCCGCGGTCAGCCCCCCGAGGAATCTGCGGATCTCGGCGAGTGTGGCACCGCGCCTCGCTCGCGCGTAGAGGATCAGGTAGTCGTTGCCGAGTTGGCTCGCGTCCCGCTGTCTGGGAGACAGGTACTGCGGCCGTAAATAGCTGCCCTCCAAGAAGCTGGAATTCAGGCGGGAGTACCCCGGCCGCCTCCACAGACTCGCCTGACCCTGCGGCACTTCGTCACCGAAGTACCGCAGCTACATCTTGGAAGTCAGGATCGCCACCTGCGTGGACACCGCATCCGCGGCGTCCTCCTTGACGAACGGCCGACCCTTGACAGGGAACAGGCGAAGCACGCCGAAGACGTCGGGATCCACTGCGACCTGTCGGGAAGGAAGCGGCTCCGCGCCCGCATCAACAGTGATGTTCACGCTCCTGCTAGGGGTCACGGCGGCGCTTCCGGCGAATGCGCCCTCGGGCCGACGGCATTGACTCCAAGCTAGGCGGAGATACCCTCTCCTGCTCTACGCCGCATCCCTGGTAGGAATGCCAGACGACGTGTAAGTCTTCCGCTTTCGGAAACGGAAGACGTTCGAACCGAATGCCATGGATGACCGCGAAGATGGTCGAGCTCGCACCGATGGTCGCCGTAAGCATCAAGATAATCCCAGTTCTGTGCGCCGCTCGAAACCGGAGAATAACGAACGTGCAGCGAGCACTAGGGACCTGTAAGTAAATGAGAGCATAATGCATTTCTTTGATTCTTCGGACGCTCCTTCCAGAGCGATCTGTCGAGCTCCGTCAGGACGCGCTCCATCCGTGTCCGGTGCAGGTCCTTGCCGCCGCCGACGCGCCGGTAGCGCCGGCACGCCGCCCGCTGCGCCGCCGAGAGCACGGCCCCGTGCCGCAGGCGAAGTCCGGCATCCGCAGATACTCGATCAAGGTCCGGTCCGACCAGTTCTGCCGCAGCCGCCCGCCCGCCAGCTCGGCCAACAGGCCGGCCGACTCGGGCAGGGGGTAGAAGGTGGCTAGGAACCTGCGGTTCGCGATCAGCGTCTGGAACATCCTCCCGGTGAGGTCGTGATTGCTGGTCGCGCCTAGCCCCGCAACGGCGGCGAGGGACTCCGCGACGCGCTCCATGCCATGACCGGCGGGGCCGCCCCGAGCGGAATCTCCCGAACCAAATTGCGGGCGATGCTGAAGACCGGCCAGCAATTGACCGCGAGAATCGCGTTTCAACTGTTCAGGAGCGCGTCCTTGCAGATGGAACCTGCCGGCGCAACGGGCGGGATCCCCGGCTGCCCCTCGATCGCCGCGTGGAACACGAACGCAGAGACGAAGATGGCCGCCGCCATGCGCTCGGTCTGCTCGCCCGCTCCCTAGTGCAGCTCGCCGGCATACCCTGACAGCAGGCCCGCCGTCTGCGCCACCGCGGCTTCCAAGGCCTCGGCCCCTCGCGCCAGCTGGCGTCCCGAGAGGGACAGGCGCCCGATGGCGTCCGCGAGATCGTCCACGCCTCCCTCGAGGCACTCCCCTTGGGCGGGCTCTCCCGCGGCGTCCAGGCAGTGCGTCGCGTAGAGGCAAGCGGCACCGTCAACCGCTCGCAGGTCCCCTGTCCCGAGGCCCTCCGGAAGAACCACGGACAGGACGCCGTCGGTGTCCTTCCCCGTGCTGCGGAGGCGTGTGCCCAGCGTGGCGGACGCCTCCCGATCGACCCCGGCGGCCGGCGGGAACTCCGTCTCCACGATCACCGGCTGGCGGTGCGGAGGGGCCGCCGCGATGTCCGGCTTCCTTGCTCATCCCGAGCTGGGCGCGCCGTGCTCGATCGCGTTGGTCCGCTCGGCGTGGACGGTCCTGTCCGTCCAGTCTGGATTCCGGCGTCGCAGCGCGCGCGCCAGCTCGTAGTTCGCCCGCGGCTTCGTGTTGCAGGGGCCGCTCGTTGCGCCGGTCGAGAGACGGTTGCCGAATGTAGGGTTGTGTCGCACCTAGGCCCCTCGCCGCTCGCCGAACGGGGCCTCGCCGAAGTCGCGGCGGAAGGCCCCGTCGGTGGCGCGGCACGGCCGCGCCGCAACGCTCACGGGGCACGGGGAGCGCTGGTGCGCTAGCCCGGCACGGACTTCGGGGCCGATTCGGAACCGGATCTCAAGGCCGTTCCTCCCCGTATCGCGTCCGGGAGGTCCCATGCTGCCGCTTGCGGCGCTTCGCACCCGTTGGGCCGGGCTGGACTGGGCGGGCGGCTCCCGCTACACGCAACAGCGCGACGTGTGATACGGTAGGTCATGCGGGATGGTCGAACGTCGGGTAGCGGATGATCGGCCAGTTCGAGGGCACAGCAGATGAAGACCGAATTCGGGACCGCAGATCTTGCCGCGCAACACTACGTCGGCATTCGGGTGTCGGCCGCGCTGGACCAGCTCGGCGAAATCATGGGGCCGCTGTTCGGGGAAGTATACGGACACATTCAAGGCAGCGGGCAGGCGCCCGCCGGGATGCCGTTCTCGATCTACCACTCGATGGACGGCGGAACCGTCGATCTGGAGTGCGCCATGCCGGTCGCGTCGCCGTTGGCTGGTACGGAGCGCGTCCGGCCTGGCGAGCTGCCCGCCGGCACCATGGCCACCGTCACCCATATCGGCCCCTACGAAGGTCTCGGCGGCACTTGGCAGGCGCTAACGGAGTGGATCGAGTCGCGCGGGCTGAGAGGTGCCGGTGCGCCGTGGGAGGTCTATGTGACGGACCCTGGCGCGGAGCCCGACTCTTCGAAGTGGCGTACCGACATCTTCTTCCCCGTGCGTTCCGCCGACGAGGCCCCGCAAGTGGAGCCCGTTTCGCCTCAGGCTTGCGAAGACAGCCTCTGAGGTCCGCGGACGTCGCAGGGTGGCCGGGCCCGCGTCAGCGGCCGTGGTTGTGGCGGCTCTCCGCTGCGATCCCGCGAAGAGCGGATTCGATGCGTGCCGTCAGGTCAGTGTACCCCTCGCCCTCGCGGGCAACGATGGGTGACCCGAATTCGATCCGTACGGAACCCCGTCGCGGCCGCGAATCGTGACGTGACATGATCTCGTAGAGTCCTTGGAGGTGTACAGGCACGACAGGCACTTCGATCCCCAGCGCCATGAGTCCGATGCCGGCCCGAAACGGTTGCAGGTCGCCATCCGGGGTCAGCCCTCCCTCCGGATAGACCAGCGGACAGAATCCTCGGTCGACGAGTTCGCCGGTGTAGCGCAGCGAGTCGCGGACCTGGCCTAGGTGCTGCGACAACGGGTAGGCGTTGAACAGCCCGCAGCAGAGACCGTAGAGCATCCGCATCCCGATCCTCCGTCCTAGCGAAGGCCTCCCTTCGGAGGGAAAGAAGTGCTGCTGACCAACTGCCGGCGCGAGCTTCCCCTGCCATCCCGGCGGCAGCGCGGCAAGGATCGCGACGGTGTCCAAGTGGCTCGCATGGTTGGCCGCGAAGATGACGGGCGGCGCCACGCCTTCCAGATTGCGAAGCCCGGCGACTGACAGGGGAAGATAATGCCGGAAGAGCGGCAGTAAGAGCCCCCGCCTCAGCGCGGCGCGCACCGCGGCGACAGGTCGGCTGCGGGCCCAGCGCGGAGGCGACACGCGCGCGACCGCGGACTCGCCCCGGCCCTCGGGCGGACCGGTGGATTCCTCCGAGCGCCGCGACAAGGGGCCTCCCGCCATGCCGGCGACCCATTCGCGAACCTGGCCGACGGTCGAGAAGGCCGAGAAGGCCGATTCGTCCAATTCGACACCGTAGCTGTCTTCCAGCGAAGCCATCAGGTCGATCCGCTCAAGCGACGAAAGCCCTAGGTCTTCCGCCAAGCGCCGGTCGTCGGAGAGGTCTTCCCGGCGACGTCGCGTGAGCGAGACGAGAGTTGCGTCCAGCGCGGAGGTGCCGTCTTGATCGGACTCCGCAGTCGCCGTCATGGACAGGCGCTCGGCGACCTTGCGCCGTTGCGCCTTGAACGTAGAGGCCGTTCTCGGAAACTCCTCGTCCGGCCATTCGGAGGCGCTTTGGATCCTCTGGTGCGGCTCGAGCCGGCGGTTCACCCGCTCGATGATCGCCGGCAGGTCTCCGGCGCGAGCTTCGAGAATGAGTGCGGCGTGGACTCTCTCGGCGCCGGGCGGTCCGACCGGGACAACGACAGCCTCCCGAACCGCGCTCTCGGCCACGAGCGCTCCCTCCACGTCCTCGGGATGCACGTTCATCCCGTCCGGGGTGACAATAACATCTTTCTTCCTGCCCCGGTAGACGAGCCTGCCTTCGGCGTCGCGCTCGACGATGTCTCCCGTGTGGAACCAGCCGGCGTCATCCACGGCGCGCGTGCGGCGATCTCCGCTCTCTAGGTATTCGCGCGCGACGCTCTCGCCCCGCACGAGGATCTCGCCATCGTCGGCTATGCGGATCTCCTGGCTGCCGATCACTTCCCCCAGCGTGCCGCGCCGCGCTCGGAAAGGGTGGTTGACCGAGACCACCGGGCTCGTCTCGGTGAGTCCATACCCTTGGACCACGAGCAGACCGATCCTAGCCCAGTAGGCTTCGATCTCGGGGTCGAGCTTCGCGCCGCCGACCACGAAGGCCCAGAACTTCAGGCCGAATTCACGATGAACTTCCCGATGGCGCCACCATCGTCGGAGGGGCCCGCCGGGACGGGACGGGACGGCCCGGGAGCGGGGATGCCTGCGGCCCACGTGAGCTTGCAGGCTCTCGAGAAGGCGCGGCACGCAGGCGAGGACCGAGATTCGCTCTCTCCGAATCGTGCTGCGGATCGCGGCCGGATGCAGCCCGCTCGTGAAGGCCGCCGAGCCTTCGAGCAGGAGAGGCACGAATATTCCCATGGACTGCCCGAACATATGGCTCAGCGGCAGGAGGTCGAGGATCCGAATCGGCTGAAAGGGCCGGGCCCATTTCCTGTAGCGCTCGATTTCCTCTCGAATCGGGTCGAGATTGGAGCAGATGTTGCGATGGACGTGGATGACCCCTTTGGGCTCGGCGGTGGTCCCGGAGGTGAAGACGATTTCGACCACGTCGTCGCCCGTGACACGCGCAGGGGCCGTGCGGGGCCCGCGGGGCAGTCCATTGAGGGACTTGATCGCGAAGCGCTCCGCGCCCGCGCCCGCGGTCAAGCCGGGAGCCGAGCCGCTATGCACTAGCAGCCTTGCGCTGGTCTGGACGGCAATTCGCGCTACGAATTTCGCTGACGAACTGCGGTCGAGCGGCACGATCTGAACGCCACGCGACAGGCAGGCCCAGAACACGGCCACCCATTCAGGCCGGTTCTCGGACCACAGCACCAACCGCTCGCCGGCCCGAATCCCCCGATGGTCCAAATAAGCAGCGAATCGACGGATGCCGGTGTCCAAGTCGAGATAGGACCAGCGTCGGGTGCGGTATCCGTTCCAGAAACGGAGCGCCTCCCTAGATCCCAGGCTTTCGATCCTGGGCAGGAGCTCCAGCAGGGTTTCCATCCGAATTCGACGGCGCGGGCGCTGACTCTGGTCGGTTTGCTGCGAGGGGCCGTACCGAACAAGCTCTGGGCTGCAGGATCATCCTATCCCAGGCCCCGCGGCGCCGGCCGCGACGCACGGACCGTTCGGTCGCGATTCCAGGGAAGCCACCGAAGGGTGCCGACTGGAAGCATCCCCCGCGCCGGGTCCTGAGCGCATGGTGCGGGCCGTCGATTCTGTCCCGGTTCTCGCCGGTTTGCATGATGCTGCTGCGGTCGTTCCGCTGGGCGGACAGGGCGGCATCGATCCTGAACGCCACGAATACGACGACCAGGCCTGCGACAGGGAGGCGGCTTGGCCGGACCGTTGCACCCTCGCGCCTTGGATGCAAGCCGACGGCACCGCGGCTGCAGCTCTCCGCGGACGCATCCGCCGGTGGGAGCAGCGGTGCGTCTGGAGTTCCGCCTCGGGGAGGGGGCGTAGCGATCCTTGGCGCTCGCCTGCCTGTGCCGTCAGCACGCTTGCTCTCGCTTCGGACGCGAGGGGGCCATCGGGTAGGTGATCCGCCGTTGGATCCGTCGCACGCGGGACCGCCAGCTCTCGTGATTGCTGCGGCCCGCTATCGACAATCCGCCCTGCGACCTCGATAGATCGCGAGACGTTGAAGGAGCCGCGCAAAGTCTCACAGCGGGTCGCGCGACTCCGGTGCCACGTAGGTCCTCTCAACGTCCCGGTCCCGCTCCTCTGCTCGCCTGCGGTTCAACTCGGCGAACAGCGTCGCCTCCAGCTTGGCCTCGTCCAGCCGCCCGAGGGCACGGTAGGCATGGGACAGGTTCAGCCGCAGGGCCGCGAGTTGCGGATCGATCGCGACCGCCGTTTCCATCGCATCGGCCGCTTCCTCGTACCGCTTGAGCTGGATCAGCGCCTTGCCCAGTCCGGCGTACGCGTGCGCCGAACGTGGCTCCAGCGCGAGCGCCTGGCGGAAGTGCGCGAGGCTGCCCGCGGCGTCGCCCGTCCGCAGGACGATCTCCCCTAGCATGCGGCGCGCTTCCGCGAAGCCGGAGTCGAGTACCAAGGTCTTCTCGAGGGATTCGCGTGCCTCGGCGAAGCGGCCCATGTTCTCCAGCTGCCAGGCGAGCTGGTAATGGGCGTTCGGTGACCGCGGGAAGTCCGCGCGCGCGCGATGCGCCTCTTCCACAGCGCGCTCGAAGTCGTGGTTCCTGTAGTGGGCGTCCACCAGAAGCCCGCGCAGGTCGGCATCGCCCGCGTCGAGTTCGACAGCCTTGCGGAGAGTCTCGACAGCGTCCCCGTAGTAGCGGCCCTGCATGTACTGCAGTCCGAGGAACGCTGCTAGCTTGGCATTGCCTGGCCGGGCTAGCGCCGCCGCCCGCAAGTGCGGTATGGCCCCTTCGGAGTCTCCCCCTTGGACCAGGAGGTTCCCGAGCAGCAGGCGCGCCTCGTAGAATTCCGGGCGAAGGTGGACGGCAGTGCCGAGCGAGCGGACCGCCTCTTCCGGCTTGCCGAGAGACACGTGCGCGAGCGCGATGTTGTAGAACGCCTCGGCATGTCGCGGCCGGGCCTGCACCACTTGGAGCAGGAGCGGCAGGGCCTCGCCGTGAAATCCGTGCCGGCCTAGGGCGACTGCTGTGCTGAAGAGCACTTCGGGGTCGCCTGACCCTGCGAGTCTCCTCGCCATCGCGGCCGCCTCGAGCTGCTTCCTGTCTTGCAGCAGCATGCGGAGTTCGACAAGGTCTTGGATTTCTTCGTGCAGCTTGCCCTTCCAGCGCTCGGCGAGTTCGAATTCGAAGCGCGCCGCCTCGGCGCGCCCCATCCTCTGGTAGGCGCGCCCCAGAAGGTAGTGGCTCTCGCCCTGCTCCGGCCAGCGCCGGACCGTCTCCTCCAGCAGGGTCGCGGCCTCTTGGATCCGCCCGAGCCGCAGGTACCCGCTCGCCAGCCGCTGGCGCGCGTCCAGGACGTTGCCGATCCTCGCCACTCCCTCGAAATGCCCAACGGCCTCCTCGGTGCTCCCCTCGCTCAGCGCGATCCTCCCCAAGTAGTACAGGGAATAGGCGTCCGGGGGCTCGAAACCCAATTCCCGCCGGAACGCCGCCTTTGCCTCGGCCAGCTCCCGAAGATGCCAGTGCGCCAGTCCGAGCTGGTAGTAAGCCCCGGGAATGGCTGGGTGGATCGAGATCGCCTGCTGCAATTCCTCCTTGGCGAGGGTGTAGCGCTCTTGGTCCAAGTGGACCTGCGCCTGCTGCAGATGCCGGTCGAGGGCGGCTTGCTGGCTTGCGTCCAGGCCCTGCGGCGCCCCGGGGAGTGCGCCCAGCGCGCAGAGAAAGGCGCCGATATGTGCCAGCCACGGGGCGGTCGGTCGCGGGCACCGCATTCCCTATGCATTCTACGGAAGCCAGTCCCTATCGGCGCATCGCGCGGGTTGCAGGGGCTGGTGCCAAATGGCGGGCGGGATCCCTTGCGGAGAACCGGCGGTTCAGCGACGAGAGTGCTGCCGCCCCAAGGCGATGGTATATTCGGGCCGTGTTCATTCTCTTGGCGATCCCGATTGCCGGGGCGTTCGTGGCCGGGCTCGTGTTCAGTCTCGTCCTGCAGGCGAGGTTCGGCGGCTGGCGTTCGATCGTCGGCGGAACGCTCCTCTCGACGAGCATGAGCCTTTGGACGTCGCTGTCAGCCTTCCGCGAGGATCTGAGCGGATCGCCTGCTTGGTGGGGCGTAATTGCCGTTTCGGTGTTGCTGCTACTCGCCGGTTTGTGGCTGATTTATCGGGTGTGGCAGCTGACTGACGGCGGCAAGACCACCGCATGGGCGAGGAAGCACGAGGCAGTCTCGGCCCCCCTGGCAAGTGACTAGCCGGGGGCGGCCCGGCAGGATTTGCGGAAGCATGAGTCGTGCGCGGGACGATCCCTCCCTCGGCAGCCAGCACGCGCCCGTACCCCACCCGTTGCGCCTGCCTCGGCCCGAAATAGACGATTCGCGCGCTCTCGCGTCTCGACCGGCGGGACGGGCCGCCGCCCTCGGCATGCTGGCTGTCCTAGGGCTGGCGATGTACTCGGCCGGTCGGGCGCAGACGGCCGGTGCCGCCGACGCCCGGGTGGAGGCCCATCTCGGAGCGGCGCAGGTGGCGCAGGCGGCCAAGGACTACGCCGCCGCGGCGAAGGAGTACGAGGCCGTAGTCTCGATCCGCCCGGACTGGGCCCTCGCCCGCCAGAGCCTGGGCGTCGCCTACCACCTTGCGGGACGCTACGAGCCGGCCATCGAGCAGTTGAGCCGGGCGGTCGCCTTGGACAGCGAGCTATGGGGCGCGTTTCTTTTTCTCGGCATGGACTACTACCGGGTCGGGCGATTCGAGGAAGCCGTCGCGGCCTTGGACCGCTGCATCGCGCTGAACCCGGGCCAGGAGGACGCGCGGCGATGGCTTGGGCTCAGCCTCGCGGCCCTACAGCGCTACGAAGAGGCGATCCGCCACCTGTCGGGACTCGCCGCGGGCGGGCAGGCCGACGAGGATACGCTGTTCCACCTCGCCCGGGCCTACGATAACCGAGCAACGCAGCTATTCGAGGGGATCGGCCGCATCGAGCCGGACTCGCCCTTTGTCTATCTCTTGCAAGCGGAGCGTTTCGCCGCCGAGGGCGAGACGGAGAGGGCCCGCTCGGAGTACCGCCGGGCCCTCGAAGAGCGACCGGACCTAGCCGGAACGATCAATGCAGCCTCGGACGGGCCGGGTACGGGCGGCTCGGGCGAATCTGTTCGGGAAGAGGATCGGTTCGCGCCGCTGCGGGGGGCTTTCGGAGCCGCCCGGTACGGCGAGGCGGCACGGATCGCCAGGGAGGCTCTGGCCGCGAATCCGGACGACACCGAGGGCATGTATTGGCTCGGCAGATCGTACAAGGGCTTTGCCGCCCTGACGGTGGACCGGCTGAGTGCGGTCGCGCCGGAATCGCATCGAGTTGACCAGCTGCGAGCCGAGCAGCACGCGGGCCGGACGGAATTCGCCAAGGCGCTGAAGGCTTACGGGAGGGCGCTCGCGAAGCGGCCGGCGCTGCCCGGGCTGCGCTACGCCATCGGCGACGTTCACAGGCGCGCCGGACGGCTGCGAGAAGCGATTCGGTGGTTTTCGGAAGAGATCGAGCGCAACCCGCACCACGCGCTCGCCCGCTACCGCCTGGGAGGCTTGCTTCTGGATCAAGGCAGGGCGGGGGATGCTGTCGAGCACCTTGAGGCGGCGATCGCGGCTGGCGCCGGCTTCCTTGAGGCACGGTTCGAACTGGGGAGGGCCTATCTGGAGAAGGGCGACTACGCCTCGGCGATTCGGGAACTTGAGGGATTCGCGAGGTCCGAGCCCAGCCACGAGAGAGCCCGCTTCCTGCTCGCGAACGCCTATAGCAGGACCGGTCGCGCGGAGGACGCAGCTCGCGAGATCGAGCGGTACCGCGAACTCAGCCGGAGGCGCCTGGAGCGGGTTCAGCGCGATGTCAGGAGCGTCTCGGAAGACTTGCGCCAAGGCAGGTGATCGCGGGCGGCCCATGCCCTAGGCCTCCACCGCGTCCGTCTGGACATGCGGGCGAGAAAATGGAGCGTTCGGCTGGCGGCCCCTCGCGGAGGATGCTTTAGGGCTCGAGCACCCGCAGCATTCGGTTCGGCTTGATGCCGTGCAGCGTCTGCGTCTCGCCGCTGGGCCACTCGATCCTCACGCTCACGTCCCCGCTTGCGGAACCCAGACCGAAATGCAGCGGGCCATGGCTCGACGAGGCATACCCCACGCTCGAAGTTGCATGGACCGTCTGCTGCCCGACGATCACGGTCGCCCCGAAGCCGTCCCGATTGCTGCGAGTCCCCGTCAGGCGAACGCCGAGCCAAGCGTTTCCATTCTCGGTCACGTTCTGCAGCAGCTGCGGCCGCTCTCCCAAGGCCGTGACCACCACGTCGACGCGGCCGTCTCCGTCGAAGTCCGCGAACGCGGCCCCGCGATGCGCGCGGGGCGAGAGCAGGCCGGCGTCGGGCACGGCGAGGAACGTCCCGTCACCGGCGTTCGCGAAGACGGTGTTCGGCAGCTCGTATCTGGCCGCCGAGAAGTGCTCGACGGTATCGTTGACGTGCGAGTTCGCGGTGAAGATGTCCGTCGCCCCGTCATTGTCGAAATCGATCAGGCCGATGCCCCACCCGCTGAGCTGGTGCGTCAGCTTGCTGACGCCGGTCGGATAGGTGACGTCGCGGAAGCGACCGGACCCGACGTTGCGAAATACCGGGAACGTCTCGCCGTAGAGTGCGGTGAAGAGTATGTCGGGCAAGGAGTCGCGGTCGATGTCGCCGAATGCCACGCCCATGCCGGAGACTGCCTTGCCGTGGTCCTGCAGAGCGGCGCCCGCGAGCAGGGCGGTCTCCTCGAATGAGCCGTCCCCGAGGTTGCGGAAAAGGAAGTTCGCGGTCTTGTCGTTCGTGACGAAGACATCCGGATGGCCGTCGCGGTCGTAGTCGGCCACTGCGGCGCTCATGCCCTTGCCGACGTGTGCCGCGATGCCCGTCCCCGCCGACACGTCCTCGAACGACCCGTCGCCGCGGTTACGAAACAGCTGGTTGGGCAGTCCGTCGAAGAGGGCGGGGTCGCAGTACGACCGGACGCCCGCGCTCGGGTCGCCGCAGTAGGCGTCGCCGTCGGTCGCACCCAGCAGGTAGTTCACGACGAAGAGGTCGAGCCATCCGTCTAGGTCGTAGTCCAGCCATGCCCCCGCGATCGGCCAGGCGCCGGCCGCGATCCCGGCCGTGTCCGTGACGTCGGCGAAGCGCTCGCCGGCCTCGTTGCGGTAGAGCTTGGTGCCTCTCAAGCAGGCCGCGAACAGGTCCACATCCCCGTCGTTGTCGAAATCGGCCGCCGCCGCGCCCGTGCAGTACCCCTCGCCCTGCAGGCCGGCCTCCGCCGTGATGTCGGTGAAGCGCAGCCCTCCCGCGTTCCTGTACAGCCGGTTCCAGTCCGTCTCCGACTCCTTGCGCAGAGAAGGCAACGGCGCGCCGTTGGCGAAGAATACATCGGTGAGACCGTCGCCGTCGAAATCGAACGCGGCCACCCCGCCGCCCATCGCCTCGACCAGGCGCTTCTCGGGGGTGGGGTGGTGTGCGAGTACGAAGTCGAGCCCGGCCGCCGGAGAAACGTCCCGGAAGCGAATACCGTCTTGGCCGACCAGCCCGGGGAGCAGCGCCCCGGCGAGGATGGTCGCGCCGAGCCGAACGCGCCCGCTAGCGAATGTCATCCGGTTCGCTCGCCTTCGCCGCGCGGAAATCCGACAGCGCCCGTCGCGCGCCCTCCTCGTCCCCCAGCCGGGAGCGCACCCGCCCGAGCCAGTAGAGCGGCTCGGCGTATGCGGGATCCAGCTCGGTGGCCCGCTCGAGCCACCGCAGCGAGTCGCGGCTGCGACCCAGCTTCGCGAGCGCCTTGCCCGCGAGGAAGAAGTTTCGGGCCCCGCTCGGATTGCGCCTGGCCGCCGTGCTGGCCGCGTCAAGGCCCTTCTGGAAGTCGCCCCTGTCGATCAGCAGGCTGGCGAGGTTCGCGTAGGGCCAGTCGTAGCTGGGATGGGCCGACTCGACGAGCTGGATCGCGGCGAGATAGTGGCGCACCGCGCGTTCAGTCTCGCCCAAGGCCTCGAAGCACAGGCCGAGGTTGTCGTACGCCTTGTAGGAAGCCGGCTCCAGCCGGAGCACTCGCTGGAACTGGGCCGCGGCCAGGCTGAAGCGCTCCTCTTGGTAGTAAATCCTGCCCAGCATGTACGCCCCGCTCGAGTCCTCCGGGTAGCTGTCCAGCAGCTTCAGGAAGGCCTGCTCGGCTTGCGCGGCATCCCCGAGGAAATAGCGGGCGTTGCCGCGCACCTTGAGCGCGCCGGCGCTGCGCGGATCGATTTCCAGGGCGCGTCGCGCGGACTCGTCGGCATCCTCGAACCTCTGGGCCATGAGCTCGGCGTTCGCCTTCACGACGAGGCCGGGCAGGGAGCGCGGGGCGCCCGCCAGGAACCGGCTCGCCGTCGCGGCCGCCTCGTCGAACTCTTGGCTCGACGCGAGCAAGCGCGCGGCCTCCAGTAGGAGGCCCGCCTGCTCCGGACACGCCCGGAAGGCTTGCTCGAGCAGATCTGCGGCCGCCTCCGGCTGCGTAGCCGGGGCTCGCGCGCGCTGCTTCAACGCCCGGACGGCGTCCGAGTCGCACGGCAGGGCCGCCTCGGCTGCAGGAAGACCCGGCACGGCCGCGACCGCCGCACCCAGCCACGCGGCAAGCGCCGCCTCGCGCCCGCGGCTACCTGCCGGCGCGCCGCCGGCGGCAGCCCGGCGAGCAGCGCTCACCACATCAGGCGGGCCTCCACCTGCATCACTCGCTGCCCGCCGCCGTTGATCCGCAGCTTGCCGAAGTCCCCGCTGCTGACGTTGGTTGTCACGAATCCTCGGCCGTGCCGGTTGAACGGGTTGATCGCGGCGACACCGAACTCGAACTCGGTGCCCTCGTACAGGAGCACCTTCTTGGTGAATCTCATCCTCTCGCTGCTGGCGTGAGGCGACCGGACGTTGGGCAGCCGCCTGGGAGCCGTGCCAAGCCTTAGTGGGGTGCCATTGGCGGTGCGGCCGCCGTTTTCCGGTGCCAGGGCTTGGAACGCGTCCGGATTGAGGTACGGCGTGCCCGCGAAGAAATCCAGGTCCTCGGGGGCGCCCCCGAGTGTCTGCCTGGCTCCCGTGACGTCGGGCCGGAAGCCGCTGAAGCCCCTCGGCGTCCGGACGCCCCCCTGGCCCACCGATATCGGCGTGCCCGACCGGTATTCGTGAATCGAGCTGAAGGTCCAGCCTCCGAGAATCTTCTCCAGCACCGGGTTGCTGGTGCCGAAGCGCCTGCCCGTGCCGAACGGCAGCTCGTAGAGCCACGTGACGCGGAAGACGTGCGGGATGTGGTAGGCCGCCACGGCGCGCTCCAAGCCCCGGTTGTAATGGTCCTGGACGGCGCCCGACCAGCCGATCTGCAGCGCGGTGTCGTTGGCCTGGCTGATCGCCTTCGACCACGTGTAGGCCCCCAGCACGCCAAAACCGTTGCTGAACCGCCGCGTCATCGTGACCTGCGCGGAGTGGTAGCTCGAGTTCGTGTTGTGCGGATAGGCCTCGGTGACGCCCGTGTAGTGCGGGAACGGGCGCATGGCCTGGGCCACGGACTGCCCGTCTGGGAAGTCCGCGTACGGCTTGTATTGAGGATGGTCGCCGACCTGCTCGAAGAGCGCGTCCCCGAGCGCCAGCGCGCTGGTCGGCAGCGGGTTGTAGCTATTGAAGTAGGAGCTCCTGAGACGGCGGCCGACGTTGCCGATGTAGGCCGTCTCGAGCACGAACTGATGCGGCAGCTGGTACTGGACCGTCAGGTTCCAGTTCTGGGTGTAGGGCAGGCGCGTGCTGTCCCGCGCCGTCGTCTGCACGCCGGTGAAGAGACCCTGCCCGGGGTCGGTGTTCGGCAGGGATCCCTCGAAGGCCGGGTAGGGCTCGTCCAGCCAGTGCGCGGGGTCGTCGGCGAATCCCGTCGGGCTCGTGCCCGCGTTGATCGGAATGCTCGCGCTGTAGCCGCGCGTGAAGCCGCCGAAGCCCCAGTCGTTGCGGATGGGGGGCATGTTGGTGACCGCGTAGCCGCCGCGCACGACCATGTTCGGCGTGGCTTGGTAGGCGAAGCCGAAACGCGGCCCGATCTGGGCGAAATTCGTGCTCTGGAACCGTTTATCGAAGACGAACGCCCCGGGCAGGCCGCCGGCCGCGGGGTTGGCCGCATTCAGATCGACCTGCGACATGCGGTTCGTCAGCTCGAAGAACGGCTCGATGATCTCCCAGCGCATCCCGAGATTCAGGGTCAGCTTCGGCGTGACCTTCCAGTCGTCGGTGAAGTACATGCCGTGGGACGGGTGGCGATGACCGCTGTACAGCGTGGTGACGCTGCGCCCGGCCGAATGCACCGCGCCGAGGACGAAGCTCGCGAACGCGTGGCCGGTCTCGTTGCTGAAACCCGGCAGGTGCGTCTGGACGGGCTGGAAGTTGAAGCTCCCCGAGCCGTTCTTCGAGCGCTGGTTCATGAAGTAGCGTCGGTATTCGTAGCCTACCCGGAACGTATGCGCTCCGCGGATGATCGTCATGTCGTCCTGGAAGATCCAGCTGCCGTTGAAGCCCTCGCCCGCGTTGCTCGAGCCGATCTGGGCGGTGAGGCCCCCCTGCCATTCGTTCCCGGCGAAGTTCATGCGCGGGAAGTGCGACGGGGAGGTGCCCTGCAGGCCGACCTTGCCGGCCCAGTCCTCGTCCACGAAGACCGATTCGTTGCTGTTGCGAAAGCGGTTGTAGCCGCTCGCGAAGCGATTGATTACGTTCGGGGACAGCGTCGAGTTGACGGAGAAGCGGACCATGCGCGAGGGCGTGTACTGGTCCTGCCAGGTCTGGGTCGGGTTACCCGGGACGGGTTCGTAGCGTGCGCCGCCGTTGTTGTTGCGAATGCGGTACTCGTGGTTGTAGACCCCCGAGATGTGGTGCTTCTGGCCGATGTTGTGATCGCCCTTTACACCGATCGTGTAGAGGGAGAAGAACGGGCAGCAGCTGCCGATCGAAGGCGTGTTGCGCACCATCGCGTCCAGCTCGGGATCCAGCAGGCCCGCCGCGACCACGTTGCTGTAGACCGAGCTGACGCGGTTCTGCGGAATCGCGTTGTTGGGGAACGGGCTCCTATTGGCGGCGCCCCCGGAATCGGCCGTGGTGAGCGGGTCGTAGATCATCCCGAACACCGAGCTCTGCCCGGCATCGTTCGTCACGGCCGATCCCGACCGCGGGTTGCCGGTGAATGCCGGATCGAGCAGCCGGGCGAAGTTGCCCGCCTTGAAGTCCGGGGTGGCGAGCGTGGTGGTCATCCCGGAGATGTTGAAGTTCGACCTTGTCGTCCGTTCCAAGTTCGTGAAGAAGAACGACTTGTTCTTGCCGCTGTAGACCTTGGGGATGTGGATCGGCCCGCCGGCCGAGTAGCCGTAGTTGTGCTGCCGGAACGGCGACTTCTTCTCGACGCCGCGCGAGTTGTTGGCGTACGTGTTAGCATTCAGCGCCTCGTTCTGGCCGTAGTAGAACAGCGAGCCGTGCAGGCGGTTCGTGCCCGACTTGAAGTTGAAGTTCGCCACGGCCGTCTGGCCGCCGTTGTACTGCGCGTTGATGGACCCGGTGTGCAGCTTGAACTCGCCCACCGCTTCGGCCGAGGGGCTCATCTCGTTGTTGTTGCCGCCGGACAGATCCATCCTGCCCACCGGAATTCCCTCGATCAGAATCTCGTGCGAGTACTGCTGCCCGCCGTTGATCGAGCCCTCGAATTCTCCGCCCGTCGTGCCCGGCAGGCTGCGGAAAATGAAGCTCTGGATCTGGCGCTGCCCGTCCTCCACGAAGATCGGCCAGTTCTGGTATTCCTCCGAGCTGACGTAGCGTCCTATCTCGGCGGTGCCGGACTCGAGCAGCGGGGGCGTGGCGCTGACAGTGACCTCCTCGGTGACCGCGCCGAGCTGCATGCGGACGTTGACGGTCATGGTCTGGCCCACCCGCAGGATGACGTTCTCCTGGATGGCGACGCGGAAGCCGGGCGAGGTCACGCGCAGCGTGTAGGTGCCCGGGGAGAGGTAGGGAAGCGTGTACGCCCCGGCTGTCGTGGACGACGTCGCGCTCTCGATTCCGGTGGCGGTGTTGGTGGCGGTGACCGTGGCGCCGGGAATCACGGCGCCGGTCGAATCGAGGATCGTGCCGTTGAGCGTCCCGACCGCTCCCTGGCCCCACAGGGCCGGAACCGCGAAGCCGAGCAGGCACGGGAGCAGGATCCGAGGTTTCATGCCCCTATCGTACAGGTTTAGCCCTCTTGCGGCTCCGGCCAACCGCGACTTCTGGGCCCGCCCCGTCGCGGGCGAGCGGGCTGGCAGCGCCGAAGCGCCGCGGAGACCGCCAAAGCCCGTTCGCGAGCAGGCCGGGTAGCCGCCTCGCGGACCGCCGCCCGCAGGGCCTGGACCCGCATCGAGAGCGGTCGGGCGGCGCGCTCCCGGAGATTGCGCCGGGACCGGACCTCGATCCCGGGCCGAGGCGCAGGCCGCCAGCCGACCCGCGGGCCCCCCCGCGAGGCAGCGGCTCCGGCACCTACGGCGGAGTGATCTGGAGTCTCTCGATGAAGGCTTCGCGTTCTTCGGTCTGGCGCCTCATCGCCCCGTACTTGGCCAGCATCCCCTCAGCCTCGGCCGTGCGACCGGCCTGCCGGAAGGCTTGCGCCAAGCGGAAGTGCGTGCTGCCGTCCGAATCGGCAGGCAAGGCAGCTTCGAGATGCGGAATCGCCTCGGCCGCACGGTCCAGCCTGAGGAGCGCCAGGCCGAGAGAGGCGCGAGCGGGAAGGAAACTAGTGCTTGTGACAAAACCCCTGAATTCTGGCCTGATCAGCATTTCATACTACATCCTGATGTCGGATGGATCTCCAAACACAACATATAGGGCCCAAGGTCGGAAGTTGCTCAGCCGCCAATCACGAAGATTTCCGCGCTCTACCCAGAATCGGCAGGATTTCGGACTAGTCGTAGCATTCCAGTGAAATCTTCGCCTTGAGAGATTGGACCTAACGCCTTTGTTGTCAAGAGGATACGAGTTTTGTCACAGGCACAAACTAGCCGCCCGCGCTGCGACCTCGCCCAGGAGCGGCGCCGCGTCTTCCGCTCGCTGCAAGTTCAGCAGGGCCTGGCCCAGCGCGTAGGTGAGCTCGACCGAGCCCGGGGACTGCGCGATCAAGCGTTCCAGCCGAGGGAGTGCCTCTGCGAAGCGGCCCGCCATCTGCAGCGATATGGCAAGGTCTGTCTCGTAGGCGGGGCTGCCCGGGCGAGCCTCCAGCGCGGCCCGCCAGGACTCCGCCGCCGCGTCGTGGCGTCCTCGCTCGCGGTGGGTCCGCGCCTCGTACTCGTGGCTCTCGGCCGAGGGCGGCAGCCTCGTCAGGCGCTCGTAGGCTCTCCGGGCGAGCGCGCCATAGGCACGGGAGACCCAGAAGTGGCGCTCCGTGCCGGGCTGGTCCTGCGCAACCGCCGCCAACTCGGCCCAGCGCTTCCGCCGGTAGAGGCAGCCGGGCGACCGGTCACCGCAAGTCTCGTCGGAGCTGCGGGGCTCGCGCCCGTCCTCCACGGCCGCCCAGTCGGCGTGGCCGGTGCGGCGGTAGATCTCCGCCAAGCCGCTGTGGATGCCAGGCAGGTCCGCCCTTCTGCGGAGGGCCTCCCGGAACAGATGCATCGCGCTGGCGTATTCCTCGCGCTCGAGCTGCACTTCGGCGACGAGGGCGACCATCCATATGGGCCGATTCCGGGGCCTCTCGCTCCAAGGACTGCAGAGCCGCTTGCGCCACGGTCGCGCAGGTGACGCCCAAGCCGAACCAAGCCGCCGGGTTGCGTGGCGCAAGCTCGGTCCAGCGCCGGAATTGCCGGGCCGCTTCGACGTGCGAGCCCATCCTGGCCAGAGTCCCCGCCAGCGCGCCGACCCCGGCGCTCATGCTTGGGTCGGCCTCGACCGCCCGGCGCAGCGGCTCGAGCGCGCGGGCGTCCTCGCCCAGCGCGACGTGCGCCGTCCCGATCAGGTGCAGGACGTATGCCCCTCCGACCCCGGCTTCCCGCGCCTTCCGCAATTTGGGGAGCGCTTCGCCGTGCCGGCCCGCCATATGGAGGGCGATAGCGACGTTGAGGCTCACGCCCTCGTCGCGCGGCAAGGCCCGTTCGAGCTCCGAATACAAGTCGACGGCGGATCGATAGTCGCCCTCGGCCATGCGCTGGCGGGCCAGCCGGTCTAGATCCGCCAGGTCCTTGCGGGCCTGCGCGAAGGCCGAAAATATCGGGCCGAGGAGCAGGGCCGCGGCCGCCAACGCCAGAGCGACCGGCACGCCCCCCGCGCCATCGACCCCGCTACGCCCGGCAAATCAGCGGGCAGGAGGCTCCGGCACGCCGAGCTGGTCTCGCGCCGGTCTCGGTTACGCGCCGCGTCCGTGCCCCGAATTCCGCCGATCGTAGCACAGGGCGGGCCGCGGCAGCCCGCCTTGCCGGGTCTGCTCGCCTGACCTCGGTCGGCCCTCGCCAGCGGGTGCTCGGGCGGGTAACATGAATTCGGCAATCCATGGTGCGACGACTCGCCGCAGTCCTGCTGCTGGCCGTGGCGGTTGGGCATGCGTCCGACGGACGCCCTGCGCACAAGTCGCCTCGCCTCGCCTCGGTCTTCCCGCAGGGCGCCGAGCCGGGTTCCGCCCTCACCGTCGAAGTGCTCGGCCAGCACCTCGACAGGCTTGAAGCCGTCGGATTCTTGCAACCGGGGATCCGGGGGACGGTCCTCTCGACCAGCCACACCCGGGTGTCCCTGGCGCTGGAGGTGGATTCGTCCGCGGGTCTCGGACCGCACTACTTCCGTGCGTTCGGACCGCGAGGCGCGTCGAACGTCATGCTCTTCCGCGTCGGCGACCAGCCCCACCGCCTCGAGGCGGAGCCGAACGGCGCTCTCGGCCGGGCCCAGGCCGTCCACCCGCCGACCACGCTGAACGGAAGGATCGACCGAGCCGACGACATCGACATCTTCCGCTTCCGGGCCGAGGCGGGCGACCGGTGGATTTTCGACCTCAAGGCGGCCCGCAACGGCAGCGGTCTGGATGCCTCGATGATCCTGCTCGGCAGCGACGGGGCGAAGCTGCAGCATAGCGAGGACCGTTTCATCTGGGATCCGTTCTTCAGCCACCGGTTCGAGGCCGGGGGCGCGTACTACCTCGCGCTGCAACCCACCCGCGGGCGAGCGCGCCCGACCTTCGGCTACCAGCTCGACATTCGGCGGGCGCCGCACCTCGACCTACTAGTGCCCTTGGCGCTCAAGGCCGGGACCGCCGTGTCGGCGACCGTCGTCGGGACCGGGCTGGACTCCTCCGGAGCTTCTTTGGAGTTTTCCCAAGAGGGTGCCAGCGGCAGGGTGGTCTCCATGGACGGAGACCGCGGCGAAGTTCTCGTCGAGGTCGATCCGGAAGCGCCCCGAGGCCTCCACTCCCTATCCGTGGAGACACCGCGCGGTCGGTCGAACCCCGTCCCCTTCTGGGTGCATGACCTGCCCGTCCATGTCGTCGGGACGGCCCTCACGGTCCCCTCGGCGGTACAAGGGGTGGCCCCTTACGAACGCCCCGACCGCTTCGCGTTTGAAGCCTCCGAGGGGGAGACGGTGGTGTTCGAGGTCCTCGCCCGCCGCCTCGGCTCGCCGACCGACGTCACGCTGCGCCTCGTAGAGATCCGGCGCGGGGAGGACGGCGGCGATTGCTGCCCGGAGGTCGCGTCGAACGACGACGCGGATCTTCCCGGAGTCCGCTTCAACAAGGATCCCAAGCTGTTCCATACATTCCGCAAGAGTGGAGAGTACGAGCTGCAAGTCCGCAACCTGTGGCAGACGTCGCGCCTGCCCGCGCCGTACCATCTCGAGGCGCGACGGCCGCGACCAGCGATTGAGCTGCTGCTCGACAGGGACAGGATCCACGCCTACCCCGGCGGGGAGGCCACTCTAGGGCTCAGCGTCCGTCGAATCGAAGGGCACGGCGAGAGCGTGGAACTCTCCGTGATCGGGCTCCCTTCCGGGGTGACGGCGGAGCCTGTCGTCGTCCCGGCAGCCGCCGCGCTTTCGGTGCCCGAGGGCGACCGCAGCCAGAAGGCGACCATCTCCCTGCGCACCGATTCGCCCGAGAGGACGCGCGCAGCGGTCCAAGTGGTCGCGACTCGCACCGGCACGCCTGCTTGGAGCGACGTGCGCATCGCCAGCGGCGGCGGCGAGGGCGCGACGGAAACCCGTCTTCAAGGCCTCGCGTTCGCGATCGCCGAGCGGCCGCGGTTCGAACTCGCGGCCCAGCTCCGGACGGTCAACCTGGTACGAGGCGGGCGGGCGGCGCTGCCCGTGGAGCTGCTCCGCGACAAGGGCTTCGCGGAAGCGGTCCGGTTCGGCTTCGAGAACCTGCCGCCAGGCGTGTCTTTCGACCCGGCGACCGCCGCCGGCGACAGGCGCGCCATTACCATAGGACTGCAGGCCGGCGCCGACGCCGTCCGAGGCTCCTATCCGACCGTCGCCGTGATTGGGACCGCTGAATCAGGCGCGCAGGAGCAGGCGCCGGTGGTCACGGTGGTCGTTGACTGAGGAATGCGGAGACTGACGCGACTCGCGGCATCGGGCGCCCTCGCGTGCCTCGCGGCCCTAGGTTCCGCGCCCGAGAGGCTTCTCGTGCTGCCGGAGAATCCCCTCCTGTTCGGCAAGGGAGCCGAGCAGCGCCTGGTCGTGCTGGCCAAGCACGGCGACGGCCGGACCGAGGACGTCACGTCCAGAGCGCTCTTCCGCTCGGCCAGCCCCGCGGTAGCGGCCGTTTCGGCGGACGGGACGGTGCGCGCCGAGTCCTTCGGAGGCGCGCGCATCACGGCGACACTCCGAGGCTTGCGCGGCAGCACGACGGCCCTCGTCCAGCGGGCGGAAGCGCCCCTGCCGACCAGCTTCGGCGGAGACGTCGTCCCCGTTCTCTCCAAGGCGGGCTGCAACGGCGGCAACTGCCACGGCGCGATGAACGGCCAGAACGGCTTCAAGCTGTCCCTGTTCGGCTACCGCCCCGACGAGGACTACTCCATGATCGCCGAGGCGGAGGGCGGACGGCGCATCGACCGCGCGGCGCCGGAGCGGAGTCTCTTCCTGCGAAAGCCCACCTTCCTTGAGGCCCACGGCGGCGGGCAGGTGCTCGCGACCGATTCGCCCGGGTACCGTGCCATCCTCTCCTGGATCCGCGACGGGGCACGGCTCGATCCCGCCGTCGAGAAGCGCGTCGAGAGCCTTGCCGTCCATCCGCCCGAAATCGTGTTCCAGAGCGCCGCGGCCAGCCTGCCGCTGCTGGTGACGGCCCGCTTCTCGGACGGGACCGAGGCGGACTTCACCCGCCTCGCTCATTTCGAGTCGCACGACGAGAGTGTCGCCGGCGTGGACCAGCGCGGCACGGTGACCTCGCGCGCCCGAGGGCAGACGACCGTGCTGGTGCGCGCGGGAGGGGCCGTCGCTGCCGCCCGAATCGGCGTGGTCACCGAGAGGCATCCCGTGCCGGACGTCGCCTGCGACCACCCGATCGACCGGCACCTGCTCGGCAAGCTCCGGGAGCTGCAAGTGCCGCCCTCGGGAGCGGCCGACGACGCGACCTTCCTGAGACGGGCCTACCTCGACATCATCGGGGTGATCCCCGACTCGGGCGCGGCGCGGGCGTTCCTCGCCGACACGGACCCGGACAAGCGCGCCAAGCTCGTGGACCGGCTCCTCGAGCGCCCCGAGTACGCCGACTTCTGGTCGCTGTACTGGGGCGATCACCTCAACAACACCAAGCAGCTCCTGTACAACAAGGGGCCCTACACCTTCACCCGCTGGCTGTACGACGCGTTCCGCGACAACATGCCCTACGACGAGTTCGTGCGGGCGCTGATGACCTCGTCCGGCAACATGTACGACAGTCCGGCCACGAGCTTCTACCCGCTCATGAAGAAGCCGCTGGATCTGGCGGCTCAGGCGAGCCAGCTTTTCCTAGGCGTGCGGATCGAGTGCGCGCGCTGCCACGACCATCCCATGGAGCGCTGGACGCAGGACGACTACAACGGGATGGCGGCGTTCTTCTCGCAGGTGAGCTACAAGGGCGGGGTCGGCCCGCGGAACAACGAGCGGGCGCTCTACCTGGACTTCGACCGCGAGTTCAAGCATCCCGAGACCGAGAAGACCTACCGGCCCAAGGCCCTCGGCGGCCGGCGCGTTGGCACCGGCGGTCGCTCGGACCGGCGCGCGGCCCTCGCGGACTGGATGACGGCTGCCGGGAACCCCTACTTCAGCCGGGCGATCGTCAACCGCATGTGGAAGCAGTTCATGGGCCGGGGCATCGTGGAGCCGGTGGACGACTTCCGCGAGACGAACCCGCCTTCGAACCCCGAGCTGCTGGACGCGCTGGCGGACGGCTTCGTTGCGGGCGGGTACGACCTGAAGGCCCTCATTCGCGAGATCGCCACCAGCTGCGCCTACCAGCTGTCGGCGACGCCCACCGAGGCCAATCGCGAGGACACGCTCGGGCACTCGCACTTCTACGCCCTGCGGCTGAGCGCCGAGCAGCTACTGGATTCCATCGTGCTGGCCACCGGTGTCCCCGAGGAGTATCCGTCGATGTATCCCGGAACCCGCGCCGCGCAGCTCCCGGAGCCCGAGGTGCCCTCGTACTTCCTCGATGTCTTCGACCGGCCCTCGCGCCAGCTCGTCTCCGACCGCGCCACCACCAGCTCGCTGAACCAGGCGCTGCACCTGGTGAGCGGGGACACCGTCCACGGCAAGGTGCGCGACGAGGGCGGAGCGCTCCGGCAGCTGATCGAGCGGGGGCTGGGCGACGCCCGGATCATCGAGGAGCTGTACCTGCGGACGCTGGCGCGCTTCCCCGATCCGGCCGAGCTGGAGGCCTCCCGGGCGGCGGTCCGCGACGCTCGCGATCGAACGCAGGGGCTGGAAGACGTCTTCTGGGCCCTGCTGAACTCCAAGGAGTTCCTGTACCAGCACTGACCGGACGAACGGAGACCGGAGCCATGCGGATCACCAACCACACGTCGCTGTTCGGACGACGCGACTTCGTCAGGGTGGGCTCGCTGGCACCGCTGGGACTCAGCCTGCACCAGGCGCTGCGCGCCGATGCCGGCAAGGACATCTCCTGCATCCTGATCTGGCAGAGCGGCGGCTGCCCGCACCAGGACACCTTCGACATGAAGCCCGACGCACCGTCGGAATACCGCGGCGAGTTCAAGCCGATTCCCACCAACACGCCCGGCGTACAGATTTGCGAGCACCTGCCGTTCACCGCCCGGCAGACCGACCGGTTCACGATCCTCCGGTCCATGCGGTCGAAGGAGAACAACCACGAGCGGGCCATCAACTACCTGCTGACGGGCTACCTGCCGCTGCCGACGATCGAGTTTCCCAGCTTGGGTTCCATCGTCTCGGAGCGGCTCGGCGCGAGGAACGGGCTGCCGGCCTACGTGGCGGTGCCGCAGACGTTCCCGTCCTACGGCGCCGGGTACTTGGGCAGCGGGCACAACCCATTCAACGCCGGGAACCCGAACACGCCCGGCTACCAGGCCCGCGACCTGAGCCTCTCGGCCGACGTGGACTGGTCGCGGCTCGGAAATCGGCGCAAGCTGCTCGAGAGCATGGACGCGAAGTTCCGGGCCGTCGAGAGCAGCCGCGGCTTCCGGTCGATGGACTCGTACTACGAGAAGGCGTACTCGCTGCTTAGCTCCCCGAGCGCGAAGAAGGCCTTCGACGTCGAGGCCGAACCCGCCGCCCTGCGAGAGCGTTACGGACGCACGCCCGTGGGCCAGGGCTGCCTGCTCGCCCGCCGCTTGGTCGAGGGCGGGGTGCGTTTCGTGACGGTCGCGAAGGGCTGGCTCAACTACGACACGCACGGCGACAACTTCAACACGATGAAGAAGCTGCTGCTGCCCGAATTCGACCGCGCTTTCGCCTCGCTCTTGGAGGACTTAGACCAGCGCGGCATGCTCGACACGACCCTCGTCCTAGCGATGGGCGAGTTCGGCCGCACGCCCAAGATCAACGCAGGTGCCGGGCGCGACCACCACAACGACTGCTGGTCGATCGCGCTCGCGGGTGCCGGCATACCCGGCGGACGGGTTCTAGGGGCCACGGACAAGCACGCGGCGGAGGTCACGGACCTCCCTGTGGAACCGGAGAATCTGATGTACACCCTCTGCACGATCCTAGGGATCGACCCCACGCACGAATACGACACGCCGCTGCGTCGGCCGGTCAAGGCGGCCAACGGAGGAGAGCTGATCCCCGGGCTGCTGGGCTAGGCGGATATGGGGTGGCCCGCCCGGCGGACTCGGCCAGCTGGACCTGGCGCGATCGGCCGGTGCCTCGCCCTGGCGGCGTGCTCGCTGGCCGTTCCGGGGATTCGCGCGGATCCCGAAGCGGCGGCCCATCGCGCCGCAACCCGGGCGCGGTCGCTGGTCGAGTCCGGCCGGGCTGCGGAAGCGGTTCCGATTTATCTGGAACTGCTCGAGGCCGCTCCTGGCGACTCACGGATCCGGCGGAACCTTGCCGTGGCCCGGTTCAAGGCCGCGCAGTACAGGGAAACAATCAGCCTTTGCCGCCAGACGCTACAGTTGAACCCCCGGTCGGTGGCGGCCCGGTTGTTCTTGGGAGCGAGCCACTTCCAGCTCCGCGAGTACGGCGCTGCGATCGGCCCGTTGACGCGAGTCCTCAGCGACCGGCCGGACGAACCTAACGCCCGCCTGATGCTGGCGGAGTCGCTCCTGCTGCTGGAGAGGCATGGCGAAGCGCTGCATCATTTCCGAGCGGTGGCGACCCAGCTGGAGACCAATCCGCGGGTTTGGTACGGACTGAACCGGGTTCATCGCAAGCTGCAAGCTGCGGACTCCCGCTCGCTGGAGCGCTCGTTCGCCGGGGACGCGTTCGCGCAGGCTTCGGCTGGGCTGGAAGCTCGGGACCGAGGCGGCTACGGGTTAGCCTCGTCTCACTTGCGGGAGGCGCTAGCCCGTCGGGACGCGCTAGGACAAGCCGCCACCCGGATAGTCGTGCGAGCGCTGGCCGCGATCTACCGCGAGACCGGGCACTCGGACAGAGCCGCAGGTCTCGAGCGCGCGAATCCGGAGCCGGGCGTGACGAACTGCACGGGCCCGGATGCCGGTTGCATTTACGAGCGGGGTGAGTATGCGGATCTCGTGGATTCGACCGCCGACGCGTCGTCTCCAGCGAGCCTGTTCTGGCGGTCACGCGCCCACGCCGCTCTGGCAAGCCAAGCCATCCGGCGCTTGGCGGCGATGCCCGAGTCCGCCCAGCTGCATGAATTGCGCGCCCGCCGGCTTGACCTCGGCGGATCGCACCGCCAGGCAGCGCGCAGCTGGCGGCGGGCCTTGGATCTCGATCCTTCGAATCCCGTGCTGGCGACAGGCCTCGCCAGCGCGTCATACGAAGCGCAGGACTACGCGGGGGTGCTCGGCGTGCTCGAACGATTCCTCCCGGACAGGGCGACTCCGGAGATGCATTTCCTTCACGGCAGCGCAAGCCTGAGCCTCCACGGCTTGGCCAAGGCCATCGCCAGCCTCTCGCGCGCCGTGCGGATTCGCCCCGATTCCGAGCGCGCCCGTGCCGAGCTGAGCCGCGCCTATCTGCTGGACGGCCAACCGCAGAGAGCGATCGAGCAACTCGAGCGAATCCTCGATGCGGACCCGGACGGCAGCTACCACTACAGGCTCGGGCAAGCCTACGGCCAACTCGGTGACTCGGCGAGCGCGACGATGGCGCTGGAGACGTACCGGAAACTCCGGGCGAGGGCCTCGGGTGCTGACGCGCAACGCATCGAGCGGCTGTCCGTACGGCCGCAGTGATTCGAGTTCCTCAGCCCGTTTCGCGCCGTTCGTGCCGGAGTCCCAGAGGGCCCCTCCGGCGCGTGTTTCGGCAAGAGCGAACCCAGTTGCGGCGTGTCCCGATCAGCGCAGATTCTCGTACCGCACGATCCACCGTGTGCTTGCCTGTCAATCCGGCCGATCCTTGCGCTGCGCACTCGGATGTCGACGTCTTGAGACGCCCCTCGACCGGCTCAAGCAGCTGCCTGCGAGAAGCGCCACGATCTGGTTATGCACTTAGCTCTAGTTGGGCTGCTCCGGCCTGTCGATTAGCTCGTGCTTGTGGCAGAACGTGCGAGCCGGCCCGGATCGGCCCGATCTTCGTCCCACGGACCTACTGCAACCGCTTGGAAGCTAAGGACTTTGATCGATATTAAGTTTCCAACTTCATCGTGGATGTAGTTCGTAGTTCCAATCACCGTGGAACTCGTTCCGATGGAGCGACAGGGCGTCCATCTCCGCCTTCGTTACTGCCTCACCGGTCGGGTACTTTCTATTGTCAAGTTTGGCTTTGACTCGAAGGCCGGCGGCTGTGCGCGTACCGCCGATCAAGTCGACAATGGTCTCAAATGTACGCAGTGGCTTGCCTCGCCAATTCTGCGTGATGTGGCAAAACAGGCGGTGCTCAATCTTATTCCATGGGAATTATATAGTGCTTGTGACAAAACCCTGATATTTTGGGGATTCTAGCTGATAGATCCCGACTAAATGATAGCTATGGAAGAAACAGTCTGCGCCAATTAACCGAACTCATTGCCTCATATTCCATTTTCATTGTGAGGATACAGTTAGTTCTGTTCTAGTTGTACACTTTTCCTGAACCTTGTCTCTTCAAGGTTTAAATTCAGGGCAATTCAGATCGCTGCCGACTGCCTATGCAGCCAGCGGCAAGGGTCCCGTCTTGAGACGCTCCCTCTCTCTGTCGCGCTCTCTGTCGCGCACGATCCGGCCCACTCGATGCACGTTCGCCGCCAGGATCGCTAGCCCGATCATCCGCTCGAATCCCTCCGCTCCCCGGTCCATCACCCTGTCCAGACCGCGGCACTCGAGATTGTTGATCGCCGACTCCACGGCCGGGTGAGCCTGCCTCGCAGCCACGAATTCAGGCGCGCCTTCCATCTCCTTCGCCGCCTTCGACAGCCTCCCCTTCCGTGGCATCGCGTTGCACGACAGCAGTTCCGCCAAGCGCGTCCGGTTCGCCGGGCTGTGAAAGCCCTTGTCGAAGCTGCAGCTCGACAACCCCGCGTACAGCCCCTGCGCTCCCTCGACGATTCCCACCGCCACGTCCACGTCGCTTCCCTTCCACATCACTTCGTGATTCATCACGAATCGGTGCTCGCTTTCCACGATGCATACCGGCACGCCCAGCTCCACCGGCACCCCCGCTTTTCCTTTCACGCACCAGCGCGTGTGTTCCTCAAAGATCGAGAACACTTTCTCCTCGTGCGGGATCTTCTCCCCTCGCAGCACGCGCCGCTCCACTTGGTCCGCCAAGAGCTGCACGTACCCGAGGTAACTCCTTGCCGCTCTGAGGGTTCCCTCGTCTTCCCCGGCCTGCGCCAGGGCCGCCAGCGCACCCTCCGCCCGTTGCGCTATCTCCAGGGCCGCCTCCAGGTACGACCGCACCCTCTCCGGGTTGCCTTTCCTCTTCTTCGCCTGCCGCACCCGGTTGAATTTCTGCTTCAGCGTCTTCAGCAGCTGCGTGCTCTGCCGCCAGCCCGCGATGCCGCGCCCCTTGCACAGCGGCGCAATAGAGCGAATCAGGCAGCGCAACGCGTCCCGCAGCAGACTCACGTCCGTCGGGTAATGCACGTTCGTTTCCACCACGAACGAGTCGCACCGCGCCTTCAGCGGATCGCCTTCCTTGTACCCCGCCAGTGCGTGCCCCTCCCGCACCACCAGCTGATTGATTTCCGCGAGGAGGTCGGGCGTGAGAAGCTTCAGATTCCGGTTGACTGTCCGGTAGCTGAACACCTGCTCGTCGAGCGTCGCGTTCAGACCGAGGAAGCGCCGGACGTCCGCGTGCTTGTTCGCCAGCTCCGTCACGCGGTCGTAGTCGCAATTCAATCCCTGCTTGAGCAAGCCCAAGACGAGAATATTCCACAGCTGCATGCCGGGACGACCGACGGCAGGGTTGATCCTGCCGCACTCGCCTGCGGAAGGATCGCTTCCGTTCTCGCCGTTCCCGCCGTTCCCGCTACTCTCACCGAGGCCGAGGATACGGCTCTCGAGCAGTCCGAAAACCCTGTCCCGCAACTGCTCGGTGCGATAGATGAATTGTATTCCTAGCAAGATGGCCGGGATATCGTCGCGGGAACGGACGTCGAGATCGATATCCTCGATTGCAGTCCGGCCAAGGGTGAGCTGGATCTCCTGAACGGTCCTCACGGGCGGTTCCTCAACGAAGATTGTCGCACAACCCCCGGAAACGCGCAAGCCGGCCCGGATCGCCCCGATCTTCGTCCCACAGATCTGCTGCAACCGCCCGGAAACTAAGGGCTTGCGCGTTCTGTCACAAGCACTATATATCTGAGTGCCGACGACGCCATGTCCGACGAGAACTGCTCTGAGCAGGGAGGTCGGTGTCGAGCTGGGGTCATTCGAGTGCGGCCGCGGCAGGCACGGAGGGGTGGGATCGTATCTGAATCGAGCCTGCCAGCGGATTGGACGAGGAACGGACTAGAGAGGCCACCTCGCATGCCCCGGTGGAACCCGGTTGGCGGTGGCAGGGCACCCCTTGCAAGCCGCTTGCAGGCCCTGCGAGGGCCGAAGACAGCGGATCCCCGGCGCTCGACGGCCTGCATGGACGGTCCGGGCCGGACCGGGGTCGCACCGGGGCATGCCGGATCCGGTGCGACCCTCGCACCGAGCGTGAAGCGCACCGAGCGTGAAGTGCACCGAGCGTGAAGCGCGCGCCCGCAGCGGGCTGCCGCGCTCAGCGCGGCGGGCGCCGCTCGGGCCGCGACCGCGGCCTTGCCGGTCAGCTGCCGGCCGGTCAGCGTCCGGCCGACCAAGCCCCGCGCCATGCGCCGCATCTGTTCCGCCGTGTCGCAGTCGCGGTCGTTGCGCCGTCCCGCGAACTCCGTGAGGTAGCGGCCGAGATGACGGACGCTCATCCGGTGATAGGTTCCGTACAGGCCGCGCTCGAACAGGGACCGGAACGATTCGATGCCGTTCGTATGCGCCGCCCCGCGCACGTACTCGCCGCCGGAGTGCCTGACGGCTTCGTGCGCGAACTCCTCCATGCCGGCGCAGGCCGCCGCCTGGTCGGAGTAGAGCTGCGCCCCCGGCGCGACGCGGGCGCGCACGAAGCCCTGCAGGTCGCCCTTGGCGGTGCCCGGCAGCGGCCGCGCGGCCGCTGCGTTCGTGGCGCGGTCCCGCGCCCCCGCCACGGGCGTCTTGCCAACGGGCCCGCGCCCGGCACGGGCCTTCTTCCTCTCGTGCTTGTTGCGCTCCTTGCCGCCGACGTAGGTCTCGTCCACCTCCACCGGGCCGGCGAACAGGCCCTGATCCCGCTCCCGGCACGCGCGGATGCGGTGCGCCAGGTGCCAGGCCGACTTCCGGCTGATGCCTAGGTCGCGGTGCAGCTTCATGCTCGAGACGCCCTTGATGCCGGTGGTCAGCAGGAACAGGGCGACGGCCCGGGTGCGGTAGCCGAGCTTGGTGTCGGCCATCACGCTGCCGGCGCGCACGGAAAAGCGCTTGCCGCAGCCGCGGCAACGGTACGGCATCGAAGGGTGGGCCGCGTCGGACTGCACGCTGGAGCCGCGGCAGCGGGGGCACGCGGGACCGTCCGGCCAGCGCATGGAGGCGAACTAGTGCTTGTGACAGAACGCGCAAGCCCTTAGTTTCCGGGCGATTGCAGCAGATCTGTGGGACGAAGATCGGGGCGATCCGGGCCGGCTTGCGCGTTTCCGAGGGTTGTGCGACAATCTTCGTTGAGGAACCGCCCGTGAGGACCGTTCAGGAGATCCAGCTCACCCTTGGCCAGACTGCAATCGAGGATATCGATCTCGACGTCCGTTCCCGCGACGATATCCCGGCCATCTTGCTAGGAATACAATTCATCTATCGCACCGAGAAGTTGCGGGACAGGGTTTTTGGACTGCTCGAGAGCCGTATCCTCGGCCTCGGAGAGAGTAGCGGGAACGGCGAGAACGGCGAGAACGGAAGCGATCCTTCCGCAGGAGAGTCCGGCAAGATCAACCCTGCTGTCGGTCGTCCCGGCATGCAGCTGTGGAACATTCTTGTCCTGGGATTGCTCAAGCAGGGATTGAATTGCGACTACGACCGCGTGACGGAGCTGGCGAACAAGCACGCGGACGTCCGGCGCTTCCTCGGTCTGAACGCGACGCTCGACGAGCAGGTCTTCAGCTAGCGGACAGTCAACCGGAATCTGAAGCTTCTCACGCCCGACCTCCTCGCGGAAATCAATCAGCTGGTGGTGCGGGAGGGGCACGCACTGGCGGGGTACAAGGAAGGCGATCCGCTGAAGGCGCGGTGCGACTCGTTCGTGGTGGAAACGAACGTGCATTACCCGACGGACGTGAGTCTGCTGTGGGACGCGTTGCGCTGCCTGATTCGCTCTATTGCGCCGCTGTGCGCCGCTGTGCAAGGGGCGCGGCATCGCGGGCTGGCGGCAGAGCACGCAGCTGCTGAAGACGCTGAAGCAGAAATTCAACCGAGTGCGGCAGGCGAAGAAGAGGAAAGGCAACCCGGAGAGGGTGCGGTCGTACCTAGAGGCGGCCCTGGAGATAGCGCAGCGGGCGGAGGGTGCGCTGGCGGCCCTGGCGCGGGCCGGGGAAGACGAGGGAACCTTGGGAGCGGCAAGGAGTGACCTCGGGTACGTGCAGCTCCTGGCGGACCAGGTGGAGCGGCGCGTGCTGCGAGCGGAGAAGATCCCGCACGAGGAGAAAGTGTTCTCGATCTTCGAGGAACACACGCGCTGGTGCGTGAAAGGAAAAGCGGAGGTGCCGGTGGAGCTGGGCGTTCCGGTATGCATCGTGGAAAGCGAGCACCGATTCGTGATGAATCACGAAGTGATGTGGAAGGGAAGTGACGTGGACGTGGCGGTGGGAATCGTCGAGGGAGCGCAGGGGCTGTACGCGGGGTTGTCGAGCTGCAGCTTCGACAAGGGCTTTCACAGCCCGGCGAACCGGACGCGCTTGGCGGAACTGCTGTCGTGCCACGCGATGCCACGGAAGGGGAGGCTGTCGAAGGCGGCGAAGGAGATGGAAGGCGCGCCCGAATTTGTGGCTGCGAGGCAGGCGCACCCGGCCGTGGAGTCGGCGATCAACAATCTCGAGTGCCGCGGTCTGGACAGGGTGATGGACCGGGGAGCGGAGGGATTCGAGCGGATGATCGGGCTAGCGGTCCTGGCGGCAAACGTGCATCGAGTGGGCCGGATCGTGCGCGACAGAGAGCGCGACAGAGAGAGGGAGCGTCTCAAGACGGGACGCTTGCCGCTGGCTGCATAGGCAGTCGGCAGCGATCTGAATTGCCCTGAATTGAAACCTTGAAGAGACAAGGTTCAGGAAAAGTGTACAACTAGAACAGAACGAACTGTATCCTCATAATGAAAATGGAATATGAGGCAATGAGTTCGGGTAATTGGCGCAGCCTGTTTCTTCCATAGCTATCATTTAGTCGGGATCTATCAGCTAGAATCCCCAAAATATCAGGGTTTTGTCACAAGCAAGAACTACTTTTCCGCGGATTCGTCATCCGGGAACATGGCGATCACTTCGATCAATGTGATGTCTTTACGGAACCACTTTCCGAGACATGATTTCTTCATTTACAGCATCCCCTACTGGAACTATTCTACCAAGAAATACCACAGAATGTCAACGGAAAATCGGAAGAAATATGAAATCTTATAATGGCTTGATAATTTGCCGACTTGATTCCCTCGGCACTCAGATATATAATTCCCTTTTTATTCTGTCGGCTCGTCGATCCGGAGCACTTGGTCGGCCTGAACTTGGTGCAGGACTTGGACGAGTCCGCTGGGCCAGCGGATTCGGACCGCGGCGGCTCCACCGCGCCGCCCGAGGCCGAAGTGCAGTCGCAGGTCGCTCTGCGACAGGTAGCTTCCCCCGCTGCGCACTTCGCGGATCTGGCGCAGACCTCCGACCTCGACCGTGACGCGGGAGCCGATCGCGGAGCGGTTCGAGGCGGTGCCCCTCAAGTCCAGCACGAGCCAGTGACTCGCTGACGCAGTTCCACGCAGCAGCGAGGGCGTCGCGTCCAGGTTGGCGATCAGCAGGTCGAGGGTGCCGTCGTTGTCAAAGTCCCCGGCGGCGAGCCCCCGGCTCGACTGCGGGCCTGGCGGCGGATCCGGCAGATCGAAGAACACGAACGAGCCATCGCCCCGGTTCCGGAAAGCCGAGTTCGGCTGACGGTACCGGATCCCGAGGTCGTGGCGGTCGACCTCGGGATAGACGTGCCCGTCGGCGATCACGATATCGAGAAGGCCGTCGAGGTCGTAGTCGACGAACTGCACGCCCCAGCTCAGTTTCGGCCAGCTGGCCTCGCCCAGGCCAGCCGCGTAGGACACGTCGCGGAACTGCCCGCCGCCTTGGTTTCGGTAGAGGGCGTTGTAGTCTTCCGAGAAGTTCGTCACTGCCAGGTCGAGGAGGCCGTCGTTGTCGTAGTCACCGAATGCAACCCCCATGCCGGCCTGTTCCTTGCCGTCCCCGCTCAGCGCGACACCGGCCAGCAGGGCAACCTCGGCGAAGGTGCCGTCTCCGTTGTTGCGGAACAGGAAGTTGGCAGTCGAGTCGTTCGCGACGTAGGCGTCCGGGTCGCCGTCGTTGTCGTAGTCCGCCCAGGCGACGCCCAGGCCGTAGGAAGCCGGTGCCGTCGCGACGCCCGACGGGGCGGTCTCATCGCGAAACCGTCCGCCGCCTAGGTTCTCGTACAGTCTGTCGGCGGTGGGGATCATGCCCCGGGGCCCGCATTGCACGCGAATGCCCCGATAGCGGCACAGCTGGCTGTCCTCGGGCAGGCTCCCGAGATCGAATTCCAAGTAATTCGCCACGTACAGGTCCACGTCGCCGTCCCGGTCGTAGTCGGCGAAAGCGGCGGACGAGCTCCACGCCCGGCCAGCCACGCCGGCCTCCTGAGCACGCTCGGCGAATGTGCCGTCGCCTCGATTCAGGTAGAGGCGATTCGGTCCGTAGTTGGTGACGTAGATGTCGACGCGGCCGTCGTTGTCGACGTCCGCGACGGCGACGCCCATGCCCCAGCTGTCATCGCCCAGCCCGGCGCGGGTCGTGACGTCCGAGAAGGTGCCGTCGCGGTTGTTGCGGAACAGCCGGTCCGTCGCCGGCCCCTCGGGCTGGCTGAGCGACTCGATGGTGCCTCCGTTGACCAGGTAGACGTCGGGCCAGCCGTCCGCGTTGTAGTCAAGGAAACCTACTCCGCCGGTCATCGACTCCAAGATGTAGGGCTTGCCCTCGGAGCCGGAGAGCAGCTGGAATTCCAGCCCGCTGTCGGCGGCCACTTCCGTGAACTGGGCGACAGCAGCGCTGCACGCCAGTCCGACCAACAAGGCGGATCTGGCGGCCCGTCTCGTCCCAGCTAATCGAGCCATTGTCCGGTCGGCCCTCATGATTGCCGGAGCCCGCGGGCGCGCGTGACCGTTCCCATCGACAATGGTGGCAGGTTGCGTGCGCTTCTTGTCCAGTCGCTGAGAACCGGCTCGCTGGCTGTCGCGAGTCTGCTTGCCTGCCCCTTGGCGTTGGGTGAGGACTTGTCGGACGCGCTCGACCGAGCGCAAGCGGAGCGCCGGGCCGGGAACTTGGATGTAGCGGCGGCGCTCTTGGCCGAATCGATCGCCGGCGTCGATACCGCGGCCCGGGGGCGGCGACCCGCCTTGCTGCACAGGGCGCTGGGAGAGGTGCGGTTCGAGCAGGGACGCGGCGAGGAGGCCGCGCGGGAGTTCGAGCGCGCGTTAGCCCTCGCCCCCCGGCAAGGGGTGCTCCACTACCAGGCCGGCCTCGCATGGCGCACGGCGGGTCGACAGCCCGAGGCGGCGCGGCACCTGCGACAGGCTGTGGATCTCGGCTTCCGCAACACGGGGGCTCTGCTGCACCTCGCCGGGGCGGAATTCGCTAGCGGGCGCCTGAGCGGCGGGTGGAGCGCGGCCAGGCAACTCCTTTCCATGAGCCCGCGTTCGACATCCGTGCTGGTCCAGGCGGGCGGGTTGCTGTTCGGCCAGTTTTTCTATTCCGACGCGTTGCAAGCGTTCGAGGCCGCCTTGGAGATCTCCCCGGATTCCTACGAGGCGCGGCACTTCGCAGCGCTCGCGAACCACATGCTGAACCGCCACGAAACAGCTGTGTCGCTGCTCAGGGTCTTCGACGTCGCGCGGTCCACCGCGGAGTCGGCGTCGCTCCTCGCCTCGTCCCTGGCGCTCGCGGGCCGCCCAAGCGAGGCAGAGGCAGTGTTTCTGGACGTGATCAGGCGCTGGCCGGACAGCCCGCACGCCTACCTGAATCTCGCGTTCATGCTCCTCGACTTGGACCGAGTCAATGAAGCCGAGAGCCGCCTGGAGGCGCTGCGAGGCCTTCCGTCGGCGGTCAGACCGAAGGTCTTCTTCTCGGCCCGGCGGGATTCCTGCCCCGGCCGGTCCGACGAACGGCCAGCCGACCGCCCTGCCGGATTTCGAGATGCCCGCCGGGCGGACGACTATTTCGAGCTGGCGAGCGCTCTCGCCTCGCGGCAGCATCACCGTACCGCCGCCGCGCTGCTCGGTCTCGCGCGAGCCTACGAAGGGGACACGCCGCGCGTCCTCGAGGCCCTCGCCTACAGCTGCCTGCATGTCGAGCCGGGCAATCCGGCCCTGCTGCCGCTGCTCGAGGCGCTGGCTCGGCTGGCCCCTCAGCGAGGCCGCGCCCACCACCTGCTGGGGCGCGCCTACGTGCGCCAGGAAAGGCGCGAGGCCGGGCTGGCCTCGCTCCGCAAGGCGGTCGGCCTCTCCCCACGCAATTCCCTGTTTCTCAGGGACCTCGGGCGAGCTCTGGCCGGCGGCGGCGAGCTGACCGACCGGCTGGGCGCGATCAAGGCCTTGTCCTCGGCGGCCGCGGCCGATGACCGCGATGCCCTGTCGCGCTACGAGCTAGGCAAGCTGCTGTCGGGCCTCGGGCGCTTCGAAGAGGCGATCGCGGCGCTGGAGGCGGTGATCGAAATCGAGCCCGAGCTTCACAACGCGTACTACCTGCTGGGGAGGGCCTGCCTGCGCGTCGGAAGGCGCTCCGAGGCGGAACGACACTTGGAGATGTTCGAGGAGAAGCGGACCGCGGCCGAGGCTCGCTCGACGGCGGACACCGGATTCTCTAGCGGCAGCTGACTGGCCGAATGCCGATCGGCCTGATTCTTGCCAGGCCCGCACGGGGTCGCTCGATCGAGCGGCGATTGCAGATCTGAATCGGTCTGGATCGTGCATGCTGCGTGGCGGGTCGGTCGACATCGAACGCTCTCTCTGCGTGCAGGGAATCCGGGCCGAGCGAGATCTGAGCAACCTCGAGGAGTGGGGCAGGCGACACGGCGTCGGCGCAGGGGCGCGGCCCGAGGCTGCGACGGAGCGGCGATTGCCCGGATAGGTCAAGCCGTCTCGCGTCGGGCGCGAGCGGGCACTGCCGGACTGGTACCTGCGTCGCGTGGAGATTGCCGAGATTGCATCGGGTCGTCCCGTCGCAGAGCGGGGCGCGGCAAATCGGCTGCGCAGGCGGTAGGGGTCGGCGACCGGAGTCGCGAAGGTAGGGCGCGTTCGCCCGAGCTGACCGAGTCGGCACCCGCGTGCGATAGAATTGCGGCAGCTTGCCGACTAGCACGTCTGACACGTCTGAATTTTGTGGGCCCGCGACGGCTCGGTGCAGTGCGCTGGATTAAGGGTGAGAGCAGAAAGAAGGAATGTTCGATGAAGAAGTGCTCGCTTGCTACTGGGGGTGCCTTGCTACTCCTGCTCGCGTCCCTTACGGCCGTGCCCGCGCAGGCCCAGACCGCGTTCGGAACGGTCGTCGGCAACGTGACCGACGAGAGCGGAGCGGTCATCCCCGGCGTGACGGTGACCGTCACCAACGAGGGCACCGGCCTCGCCCGCACCGCCAGCACGAATGAAACCGGCGGCTACACGGTTGTCTCTCTGCCGCCGGCGGTCTACACCATTGAGGGCGAGCTGACCGGGTTCAGCCGGGCGACCCAGACCGGCGTGCGGCTCGAGGTCAACCAGACTCTGCGGGTCGACCTCGCCATGAGGGTCGGACAGGTGACCGAGACTATCGAGGTCACCGCGGCCCTCCCGCAGCTCCAGACCGACAGCTCGACGGTCGCCTCCACCGTGGACAACCAGAAGGTAGTCGAGCTGCCTCTCAACGGGCGCAGCTTCACGCAGCTGACGATTCTCATGCCCGGGGCCGTGGCCGGCGCCGGCGCGCTCACCAGCTTCCAGACGAGCGGCACCGCGGTCTCGGTCAGCGGTCTGCGCAGCGAGGCGAACAACTACACCCTGGACGGAGTCAACAACAACGAGTCGTTCTTCAAGACCTTCGGAGTGCAGCCCTCGATCGACGCGATCCAGGAATTCCGCATCCAGACCAACATCACCTCGGCGGAGTTCGGCACGGCCGCGGGGGCCAACGTCAACGTGGTCACCAAGTCCGGCACCAACCAGTTCCATGGCTCGGCCTTCGAGTTCGTGCGCAACGACAACTTCGACTCGGTGGACTACTTCGCCAAGAAGTCGGGCGCCGAGAAGCCGGAATTCCGGCAGAACCAGTTCGGCGCGACCGTCGGCGGACCGATCGTACGCAACCAGACCTTCTTCTTCTTCATGTACGAGGGCCAGCGGCGCAGCCGCGAGTCCACGCTGCTGAACGTCGTGCCCACGCGGGAGATGTTCGGCGGCGACCTCTCCTCGGACCTCGTCGGGAACGCGGCTGCGCAGGTTTTCGATCCGCTGACCACGGTCGAGCTCGCCGACGGGTCGCTGACTCGCAGCCCCCTCGCGGACAACAGGGTGCCCGCGAGCCGGATCAACGCCGCCACGTCGCAGCTGGTCGACATCCTCTGGTCCGCCCCGAACCGGCCGGGGCAGACGCAGAACCTGCTGAACACCAAGGCGGCCCGCATCGACAACAACCAATGGATGGGCAAGGTCGACCACCGGATCAGCGACAAGAACATCCTCACCGGCCGCTACAACCTGACCGACTCGGTCAGCCCGCGCCCCACGGCGCACCTCGCGATCGACAACAACCTCGTCAACACCTTCACCAACATCATGGTGAGCGACACCCACACGCTCAGCCCGACGACCATCCTCGACGTCAAGCTGGCCTACCACCGCAACAACCTGCAAATTGCCGACAGCGCGCCCGGCGGCGTCGAGGGCATCGCCAACTTCATCAACGGCAACAACATCCAGGGCATTCCGATCCTCAAGAGCGAGGCCGTGCCGCTCTATCCGCAGTGGGGGATCGCCGGCTTCGCGAATCCGAGCCAGACGGGGTTCCCGTTCCCCGATGACACCTACAGCGTCATTTCGAGCGTCACGAAGATCGTCGGGAACCACAGCATCAAGGCCGGGTTCGAGTTCAAGCACAACCGCAACTTGGACGACGGGTACTTCACCGGCAACATGACCTTCAACAAGCGCCCGACCGAGGATCCCCAGAACGCCGAGAACACGGGCAACGCCGTCGCCGCCTACCTTCTGGGCATGCCCAACGTGGCGCAGCGCAACATCGGCCGCGGGACGACCGCGATCATGCGCAAGGAGGACTACGGCTTCTATTTCCAGGACGACTGGAAGGTCACGTCGCGTCTCACCCTAAACCTCGGCCTGCGCTACGACCTGATCGAGTACCCCAAGCATCGCGACGACCTGCTGGCGTCGATCGACATCGACACCGGAGAGTTCCTCTGGGACGGTGTGAACCCGGTGACCGGCGAGCCTCCCAACGCGCGCCGCGGCATCGTGGAGCCCGACTACAACAACTTCGCCCCGCGCTTCGGCCTGGCGTACCGCATCGGGGACAAGTCCACCATCCGCGCCGGGTACGGCGTGTTCTACATGTCCAACTACTTGTGGGAGGCCCAGGGCATCCGCGGCAACTGGCCGTTCGCCATCAGCGAGACCCTCTCGAACCTCAACGAGCGCACGGACTTCTCGTTCGTCGAGACGACATTCAGCCCGCAGCTGGACATCGAGAAGGGCAGCACGGTGGCGCCGCGCGCCCAGCACATCGTGAACCGCAACAACAGGGTCAGCTACACCCAGCAGTGGAACCTGCACGTGCAGCGCCAGCTGACCGATTCGCTGATGGTGGAACTGGGCTACGTCGGCACCAAGGGCTCCGACATGTCCTCGTTCATCAACACCAACACGGCGTCTCCTGGCCCGGGGGACGTCGACCCGCGGCGACCGTATCCGCAGTACGGCGCGATGAGCGAGATGACGAACGAAGCGGATTCGATCTACCACGGGCTCCAGTTCAAGGCCGAGAAGCGCTTTGCCGAGGGCCTCTCGTTTCGGTTGAACTACGCGTGGGGCAAGACCATCGACACGCTCGGGGCTGGCTTCTCGGCCAGCAAGAGCCCGCAGAACCCTCTGGATCCCCAAGGCGACCGCTCGCTGTCTGATCTGCACCGGCTGCACACGTTCTCCGCGGACTACGTCTGGCAGGTGCCTATCGGCAGGAACCGCGCCCTCGGGGCGAACATGGGCGGGCTGGCGAATGCGGTCCTGGGTGGCTGGCAGGTCACCGGCGTAATGACGGCGAACAGCGGCGCGCCGATCAACGTGACGATCCCCAGGGATGTCGCCAACATAGGGCCGCGGGTCCAGGCCCAGCGCCCGGACCTGGCGGGAGACCCCTTGGCGGGCACGAGCGGGGCGCCCGACCAATACCTCAGCAAGGGCGCGTTCGCCGAGCCCGCCCCCTACACCTTCGGCTCGGCGGGCAGGAACATCGTCACGGGTCCCGGCTTGTTCCAACTGGATTTCGGCCTGTACAAGAACTTCCGCCTCGCCGAGTCCGTGGCACTGCAGGTCCGCTCCGAGTACTTCAATGCGTTGGACAACGTGAACTTCGGCAATCCCAACGCCGATCTCGATTCGCCGGCGTTCGGGGTGATCAGCGGCTTGGTGGCGGGGCAGGCCGCGCGCCAGATCCAGCTCGGGGTGAAGCTGCTGTTCTAGGCCCGACCCTCCGGGGCGGGCGCGCTTGCGCCCCGGAGGGCCCTCGCGCCGCCATCCCCGGACAAGTCTCTGTGCTGTTTCCAGCTGCCCGCCCGCCGGGCACGCCCCGAGCCCGGCGGAACAGCTGCCGCGTCGCGCGAGTCGCGACGGCCGGACTCCTGCTGACGGGGCTCGGAGCGGCGAGCGAGGGAGCGGGGCTGCGATTCGTCGACGTGACCGCGGAGTCGGGGCTGGACTCCTTCGACGGATTGCAGGGCAGCCCCGGCAAGGAGCACATCATCGAGGTCATGGGAGGCGGGACCGCTTTCCTTGATTACGATGCGGACGGCCTGCTCGACGTCCTGCTCGTGCGCGGCTCGACGATCGAGGGATTCGAGCAGGGCGGCGACCTCATGTGCGCGCTGTACAGGGGGGATGGCACGGGCGGGTTCAGGGACGTCACCGAGGAGGCCGGCCTCACGGCCCGCGGCTGGGGCCAGGGGGTGACCGTCGCGGACTACGACGGCGACGGCCGGACCGACTTCTTCCTCACCGGGTATGCCAGCAACGCCCTCTACCGGAACTTGGGGGAAGGGAAGTTTGAGGAGCTGGCGCGGCGCTCGGGCATCGCGCCGTCGCCGTGGAGCCTCGGGGCGGCGTTCGCCGACCTCGACCGGGACGGCGACCTCGACCTCTATGTCAGCAACTACCTGGCCTATCCCCTCGACCGCCTGCCGCAGCGGGACGCGAACTGCAACTACCGCGGTTTCGCCGTCTTCTGCGGGCCTCGCGGCCTCGCGGGCCTGCGCGACTCGCTCTACGTCAACGACGGAACGGGCCGGTTTGCCGACCGGGCGCCCGCGCTGGGCATTGACGACGAGCGCCTGTACGGCTTGGCCGTGCAGGTCGCCGACTACGACAACGACTCGTGGCCGGACATCTTCGTCGCGAACGACCTGACCGCGAACTTCCTCTACCGGAACAACGGGGACGGCTCGTTCGAAGATCTGGCCGTGCTTCTCGGAGCGGCGTTCTCCCAGGACGGGATCGAGGAGGGATCGATGGGCGTGGACTCGGCGGACATCGACCACGACGGCTGGCTGGACCTGTACTACACGAATTCGTCGTACGAGAGCAATTCGCTGCTCGTCAACAACGGCGACGGCAGCTTCACCAACCTCACCGATCCGGCCGGTCACGGGCAGAGCACGCACCTGCATGTCGGCTGGGGCGTCTCTTTCGGGGACCTGGACAACGATTCTTGGGAGGATCTGTTCGTCGTGAACGGCCATCTCTATCCCGAGGCCGACCGCTTCGAGATGGGCCTCGAGTACGAGCAGCGCTGGCTCGTATTCATGAACCTGGAGGGACGAGCCTTCGCGGAGAGAGGCCGGGATCTCGGCTTGGTGCGCCGCTACAAGAGCCGCGGCCTAGCGCTGGGGGACTACGACAACGACGGGGATCTGGACGCGGTCGTGAACAACCTCGACGGCCCGCCCAGCCTGCTGCGAAACGATGGCGGCAGCGACAACCGCTCGCTGACGGTCCTCCTGCGCGACGGTCCGGTGATCGGGGCGCGGGTGCTCGTGACCGCTGGAGGGAAGACCCAGCTGCGCGAGGCCCGCTCGTCCGCAAGCTATCTCTCCGCGAACGCCCCGAGCCTGCACTTCGGACTCGGGCCTCTCGAGCGCGCCGACCGCGTGACCGTGACCTGGCCGTCGGGCGAGACCCAGACGCTGGAAGACGTCCCGGCGGGACGGGCGGTAGTCGTCTCGCGACCGGCAGCCGCTGAGACCGGCAGCCGCTAGGCGGCGGGAGCGCTCCGAGCCCCCACGAGCCCTAGGTGCCTTGCGCGATGCATCTTTTCAGACATTGCGTGACTGCCTCACTTGCGATATCACGGGTAGGACGACTTCTATGGACCGCGAGAAGCCCGCGACCTGTAGCCGACACCAGTGGGGATCAGCACGGGCAGGGCTCGACGCAATTGATGCGCTTGATGCCTCATCCTGCGTGCATCGGATCCCGACACAGCAACCCACTCCCACGTACAGGGAATGGCACATGGGGGACCCGAGCGATACTGACGCTTCGTGACCCCGGGGGACGTGTCTGGTTACGCGCTCGCTCAGGCTTCCGGGGCTGCCTCCGGTTGCAGTTGTCCCTTTCGGGAAGGACCACACAGCCAGCGTTGCTCGAGCACTACGTCCCCCGGGAGCACTCGCTCGTCGGCACCGTAGCGCCCCGCCCGGTCCCTGCGGCCGGATCACCACAGCCCGGCGCCGCGTCGCCGAGCTTGCAGCTCACGGCCCTTGCGTTTGCGCGCAGGATCGCTCGAATACCGTGGCGGTCATCCACCGCCGGAAATCCTCGTTGTCGAAGAATTGCTTGAACAGTTCGGCGTCGTCCTTCACCATGCCGGTGACGATCCGCTCAAGCACCCTGTCGTGCTCGATGCGGGTGTTGGCGTCGTCGCTGTTCTCTCGAGCGTTCCGGAAGGCGGTGTCCGCCGCCACCTTAGCTGGGATGGCCTCGCAGATCATCTGCCCCACGCGGTCGCGATCCTCCCACGCGATGTCGCCGAACAGGTCGTTGAACGCTTGGAGGATATTCGAGAGCCGGTCCAGTTCCGGTTCCGACGCGCGGCCGCCGCTGGCCGACGCGGGATCAACCTCAGCGTCGGCGTCGGGCAGCTGGATCTGTTGGACGGCTCGCTTCTCGACGCGGTAGCTGTCCATGTCGATTGCGTCGAGAATGCCCTTGGACAAATCCTCCTCGTTCGGGGCGGGCAGCCTCGGGATCAGGAAGTTCAGGAAGATCGAGCGCTGTTCCCACTCTGCGTTCGTGTACGGCAGGACGCACGACAGGAAGCCGTAGGTCCGCACGAAGGCCTTGGCCTTGCCCTTGAAGTCCACCTGCGCGTCTTCGTCCAGCTCGCGCACATAGACCGCTACGCAGTCGTCGAGGACGGGATCGAGTTGATCGCGATCAGCCCCGTCGAGATAACGCCGGACGAAGTCGTCAACCTGTTCGGGCGAGTAGACTTGGGCGGCATCGAGGTCGGCCTGCAGGTCGTGCAGCTTGTCGGGGTCCGTCTCGCGGGCGAGGATCGTCGCGCGGTAGAAGTCCGCGAAGGCGTCGCGGATGGTGTCGGAGTCGTTGAGAAAGTCCAGCACGAAGACATCGTGCTTCTTCGGGTGCGCCCGGTTGAGACGCGACAGCGTCTGCACCGCCTTGATGCCGGACAGCGTCTTGTCCACGTACATCGTGTGCAGCAAGGGCTCGTCGTAGCCGGTCTGGAACTTGTCGGCGCAGACGAGGAAACGGTACGGATGCTCTTGAATCTTCTCGGCGATCCGACCGGCCGGAAAGCCGTTCACCGATGCCTCGGTCACCTTCTGGCCGCCGAACTCGGGCTCGCCGGAGAAGGCAACGATGGCTCGGTACGGGCTCTTGCGCTCGTGCAGGTAGTCGCGGATGGCGTGGAAGTACTGGATCGCGAGCTCGATACCGTTGGTGACCACCATCGCACGCGCTTCGCCGCCGATCTTGTTTCTCTCGATGACCTTCTCGTGGAAGTGGTCGACCATGATCTCCGCCTTCAGGCGGATCGCGTGGCCGTGGCCCTCGACGAAGCGCCGCAGCTTCTTCTGCGCCTTCTTGACGTCGAACTTCGGGTCCCATCCCACCGTCTTGGCGAGTCGGTAGTAGCTGGACACCGGCGTGTACTGTGCCAGCACGTCCAGGATGAAGCCCTCCTGGATGGCCTGCTTCATGGTGTAGCTGTGGAAGGCGTGGTGGCGGACGGCGCCGTCCGACTGCCGGTCGGGTGAGCCGAAGATCTCCAGCGTCTTGTTCTTCGGGGTGGCGGTGAACGCGAAGTAGCTGGCGTTGGGGAGCAGCTTGCGCGACGCCATCACGCGGTTGATCCGATCCTCGAAGGTCTCGTCCTCGGCTTGCTGGCCCGCCGTCCCGAGCGCGGCCGAGACGGACGCCGACGCTCGGCCGCCTTGGCTGGAGTGCGCCTCGTCGATGATGACGGCGAAGCGCCGCCGCCGCTGCTCGTTGCCGATCTCGTCGAGGATGAAGGGAAACTTCTGGACAGTCGAGATGATGATCTTCTTGCCCTCCTCTATGAACCGTCGCAGGCCTCCGGACTGCCGAGCGCGTCCCACGGTCGCGCCGACCTGAGCGTACTGCTTGATGGTGTCGCCGATCTGCCGGTCGAGGACAAGTCGATCGGTGACGACGATGATCGAGTCGAAGACCGGAGCGCCATCCTTCGTCAGGCCGATGAGCTGGTGCGCCAGCCAGGCGATGGAGTTGCTCTTGCCGCTGCCCGCCGAGTGCTGGATCAGGTAGCGCCGGCCCGCCCCGCGCGCCGCGACGTCGATCAGCAGCCGGCGCACGACATCGAGCTGGTGGTAGCGGGGCCAGACCTGCTTCCGCTGCTTCCGGCCGGTCTTGGCGTCCTTTGCCTCCACTACCTGCGCGTAGTTCTCCAGAATGTTCGTCAGGCTCTCGCGGGTCAGCACCTCGCGCCACAGGTAGTCGGTCTTGATGCCGCCCGGGTTGGGAGGATTGCCGGCGCCGTCGTTCCAGCCTTGGTTGAACGGCAGGAACCACGACGCCTTCCCCCGCAGGTGCGTGCAGAAGCGTGCTTCGCTCTCGTCCACCGCGAAATGGGCCACGCAGCGCCCCAGCTCGAACAGCTTCTCGCGCGGGTTGCGGTCCTTCTTGTACTGCCAGACCGCATCGTCCACCGTCTGCTTGGTCAGGCGGTTCTTCAGCTCGAAGGTGAAGACCGGCAGGCCGTTGACGAACAGGCCGATGTCCAGCGCCCGCTGCGTGACGTCGAGGCTGTAGCGGAGCTGCCGCACGACGGTGAAGCAGTTCTGCGCGAAGCGTTCCCGCGCCTGCGGATTCCCCGCCGACGGCGTGCCGTAGAACAGGTCCAGGGCGTGCGCGCCGTGCCGGATGCCGTGGCGCAGCACGTCGATGGTGCCGCGCTTCGAAATCTCGCCCCGCAGCCGAGCAAGGAACTTGCGCCGCGTCGGGCCGTCCCCGTCCAGCGCCAGCGCGTCGGTGGCCTCGGGCTGCGTACGGAGCAGGAACGCGGCGAGCTGGGCGAGATCGACGCAGAACTCGCGGTCGTAGTCGCGAGGGTCGCCGCCGAGCCAGCCGACACCGCCGTGCTTGGCCGTCGGCTCCGTCGCTCTACCTCTCGTCGGCGGGTCGCAGGGATGACCGGCCAGCGCGATGCAGATCAGCCGTTCCAAGCCGCGCTCGGAGGTGTCGGTGACACGGTGCGCTGCTTCGCCCCGTGTGCTCAACCGTTCCTCCAGTCGAAACAAACGTCGAGTTCAGGCAGCATCTCAAACGTATCCTGGGCGACTACGTGGAACGCGTCGCAAACGTTGCCGAGCGGCACGCGCCGCTTCACGTTCGGGCGGTACTGTTCATGCGGTACGACTACAGCTGAATGGACCTTCGCATACGCCGCTATCCAGCCATCAGCGGTCGCCGCAAACTGTTCCTTCGCATCGGGCCGAAACTGCCCGTTGCCGTTAACCCACTCCATGATGCCACTGAAGACATCGACTACCCTTTGCTCGGCGGACGACACGAACAATTCCCTGGGCCCGTCCTTCACTCATGCCGAAAGCGCGTCGCCGCCGGTCAACAACTCGTCACGAACTCTGTCAATGCTCACCCAGCGCCGCCATTCGCCGTGGTGACGTAAGCACTTCCAGAAACCCGGGCACAGGTCCGACCCATAGTAGCGCCTGTGCGCCTCGCTGAAGACATTCGCATCGAGCACGAACACGCTGTTCATGCGGGCTGCTCCAATCGACGTACGAAGGTGTCGAACGCGGCGCCGCGCAATCCCGTCAGCGCATATGCTTCTCGATAGGACAGCCGACCTTCCTTCACGGCGCGTCGAACAGCTGCCCCGAATCGAGGGCCGATGCGAAGGTTCTGGCTGTTCCAGAAACTGCCGCCATACCTCTCGTCGGGCCCGTGAGCCGCTTGGCGTCGGTAGGAGTCGTAGAATCGCCGGAATTCGTCCGGTCTGATCAAACGCAGGTGAAACGTTCGCCACGCGACGACCAAGACACTCACCTTGAAGTGCCTCGCCAGGGCTTGGAGCGACTCGGCGACTGTGTCGCCCCGCCTCCAGTGTGCCGTCAGCTCCTGTTCGGGCACTAGGAACTCCGCCGCGACCTCATTGCAGAACCGCTCCGTACCATGGCCGGGAGCCCGCGCCACATCGAGGTTTGAGACGCCGGCGGCGTCGACGAGCACATGCGCGAGCACATGCGCCAGTGTGAACATCTGCGCCGCCTTGAAGTCCGCAGCGTTGACAAAGACCGGTGGCGCGTGGGAGTCGACAAGGGCGAAGCCCTGAAACTCGTTCCGGTCAAGCCTGCGGTACATATTGTTGCCCACGACGCCGTTGATCACCACAAGCATGCCGTGCGCTTCCGCTCGCTCCCGCAAGTGCCGCAGCGCGTCCGTCCACGTGCGCCGCGTTGCAGCCCAACCGAGGTCCAGCTTCAAATGCTCTCGTATCGTCGCGGCAGCGTCTGCCGGGCGAACTCTCGGATCGCAACAACCGACGAATGGCACCGGATCGGCACCGTCTTCGAGCAAATCGTCGCGCATCCAAGCCTGCCGGCGCGCCATCTGATGTACCGTCTCGAGCAGATCGGGACTCGGCCGTCGCGGCCGCACCTCCGGCGCACGGAAATCCGGTATTGGCAGGTCGTCGTCAGGGGGTTGACGCAAGTAGAGATAGCCGAGAGGCGTGTGGGTGCGTCGCGCCAGCCTGTCCGCTTGCGAGATACTGATCCTTCCGGACCATTCCCACTCGAGGACACGATCTCGACTTACTCCCATCTTGGCCGCGAGTGCTTCCGTCCCGAGCTCGGCACGCTGGCGCGCCCACCGCAGCACCGCGGGTTGCAACGTCGTCCGCACGCGCCGTCCCGTCACACCCTCACGTTCCGACCTCGCTTGATCTTGGACTCCTCCCTAACCGAATCTCTTGGGCGTCCAATCTCCGTCGAGGCGGCCCCTTCCCGGGAAAGCGACCCGTCCGCTGCGTCGCCGTGACCGCTCCGCGTGTCGACGATGGCCAGAGGATCGACCTGCGGCAACTCCGCGGCTGCCTCGCGTACGTCGAGCTTGCCGGTGACCATATCGGCGATCAGGCGCGTGCGGAACTCTTGGATCAGTCCGACCCCGCCAGTAAGCCCAATCAGCTTCTCCTTGGCGCGGATGTACCGCCGGATGCGGCGGTCGGCGTGGTCAAGGAAGCGAACGATGGCGGCCTGTTCAATGGGCGGAGGGTGAACAACTGGCATTCCTCCAATGAATTGCCAGTCCGTGCGGGGCATTTTTGCCCCATACGTCGAAGCTGTCACCGCTTCAATGATCGGCCTCGAGCGGAGAAGATGTTCGAAGTACTGTCCTACGACGTTCCCGTGGCGAGGTCGAAGGACCAGGAATTCCCCGACGCACGAACCCCCACGTGCGAGTTGAGCGACCTTCGCGAGATAGGGGCGAAGCTTGCCGAACAGGATATCCCCGGCCTGGAAGCGCTTCAACTGGCTGTCGAACGCCACGGCAGAGTCTGAGAGCATCACTCGACCGGTCCAGCTCTCCACGTTCTCCAAGGCGACGACGATGTCCGCCTGCGAGAGGTTGGCTGCCTGTTCTACGATATTGGCCAGCGAGTACTTCAGCCGCGTGACACTCCAGTGCGTCGGCACCTTCCCCAGCCACTCCACCCCGGAGTCCTTGTACGCCCGATACGGCTTGAGTCCGGCGGTCATTGCATCAACCGAAGAGGGTGTCGCGTACTGCCTGCTTGGGCAGACCGAGGAATGCCGCCACGTCGGAGATAGTCGGGTCCAGCGTGCCGATCCGCACGTCCCGATGCAGTGGTACGGTCACCTGAAGCTGGTCGCCTCCCGCCGTCAGCGTTACGGTCGTGTGGCTGCCCCGGCTCGGAGTTACGCGGTTGCCGTATTGACGGGCGAGCCGCCGGGCGACCTAGGTGCCCGAGAGGTCGCGGAGCAGCTTCATACACCAAAAACCTCCTGCCGGACCAGGTGCAGGCGGATCACTCGCGACGCCCCGTTCTCATCGACGTGGCAGAGCACGGTGTCTGTCGCCATCTGCTTCAGATCGTCCCAGTTCGCTCCCTGGGTGTAGATGCTGTGTCCGAGCGCCCTGGCGTCGAACCGGCCTTCGACCGCCTCTGAAACCTCGGAGATGATCTCCGCCGACTGCGCCCGCGACTCCTCCGCTGGGTTGTCAGTCATTGGTCGCTCCCGTTGCGCCCGCCCGCCCTCATGGCGTCGATGCCGGTTCGCCGTGGCCCAGAATCTCCGCAAGCAGCCCCTCGGTCTCTCGCTCCAAGGCTAGGATATCCGTCCGAATCTCCGCCAGCGTCCGCATCGGCTTCGGCTTGTAGAAGTAGCGCGTGAAGCTGATCTCGTAGCCCACCTTCACCCTGTCCGGCCGGTACCAGGCGTCGGCAGCGTACGGCAGCACCTCGCGCCGCAGGAACGCCTCAATGCCGCCATCCTCCTGCAGCGGGATCCGCTCGGTATCTCGCAAATCGGTGTCCGACGCGTACTCCACGACAGCGGACCGGCCGTTGACGGTGGCGGAGAACAGGCCCCGCAACGGATCGGCCTCCGTTGCCCGCCCGTGGATCTTCCGAATGACCGGCGGGGGGGGGGGGGGCCTCGCTCCGCTTGCCGCTCTCCTTCAGCTCCTTGATCTCAGCCGCCTTGTAGACGCGGTTCACGTCGGCTCCCTCGATTCGTAACGGTCGCTCCACCGTCACCTTCCAGTAACCGAAGGCGGCGTTGTCGAAGATCCTACTCTCCTCGGACTCCTCGAAAGCCAGGAACGCGTCACAGATTAGGGCGATGTCCTCCTCGCCCAGCTCGCAGTTCTTCTTGCCTAGGTTCTTGCGCAGCGGCCGGTACCGCCTCGTGGCGTCGATCAGCTGCACCTTGCCCCGCCGGCGCTCGGACTTGCGGTTGGTGAGCACCCAGACGTAGGTGGCGATGCCGGTGTTGTAGAACATGTTGAGTGGGAGAGCGACGATCGCCTCCAGCCAGTCGTTCTCGATGATCCAGCGCCGGATGTTGCTCTCGCCCTGCCCGGCGTCGCCGGTGAACAGCGAGCTGCCGTTATGCACCTCGGCGATGCGGCTGCCCAGTGGCGTGCCGCGCTTCATCTTCGATAGCTTGCTGGCGAGGAAGAGCAGCTGGCCGTCGCTGGAGCGGGTGACCAGCGAGTACTCCGGATTGCCCCCGTGCTCGATGACGAAGCGAGGGTCGCGCATGCCCTGCTTGCCGCCCATGCGCTCCAGGTCGGTCTTCCAGCTCTTGCCGTAGGGCGGGTTCGAAAGCATGAAGTCGAACTGGCGGGACGGGAAGGCGTCGCGCGCGAGCGTGGAGTGCTCCGGGCCGCCGACGATGTTGTCGGCCGCCTCGCCCTCGCCCTTCAGCAGCAGGTCGGCCTTGCAGATGGCGTAGGTCTCGGCGTTGATTTCCTGGCCGAACAGGTGCGTGGAGACGACCTTGCCGCGCTCGGCCGCGAGCTGCCGAAAGGTCTCCTCGGCCACGGTGAGCATGCCGCCGGTGCCGCAGGCGCCGTCGTAGAGCAGGTAGGTGCCTGACTTAATCCGGTCGGCCACGGGCAGGAAGACGAGCTTGGCCATGAGCCGCACGGCGTCGCGCGGAGTCCAGTGCTCGCCGGCCTCCTCGTTGTTCTCCTCGCTGAAGCGGCGCACCAGCTCCTCGAAGATCGAGCCCATCCCGTGATTGTCGAGGCCGGGATGCCGGACGGAGCCATCGGCGTTCTTCAGCGGACTTGGACTCAGATTGACGTCCGGCGAGGTGAGCCTTTCGATTAGCGTGCCTAGGGCATCCGCCTTCGACAGCCGCGGGATCTGGTTGCGGAACTCGAAGTTGTCGAGGATGTCTTGGACGTTGGGCGAGAACCCGTCGAGGTAGGCGCGGAAGTCCGCCTCGAGCTGCTGTCGGCTGGCGCGGTCGCGCAGATCGCGCAGGGTGACCTTCGACGTGTTGTAGAAGGCCTGTCCCGCTGCGTGCCGCAGCGCCGCGTCCTGCTCGACGAGCTTGGCCTTGTCCAGCACGGCCTTCATGTCGAGCACATTCTGCTTGCTGCCTTCCAGCACCGCGTCGAGCCGGCGCAGCACGGTCATCGGCAGGATGACGTCGCGATACTTCCCGCGGACATACAGGTCGCGAAGGACATCGTCGGCTATGCCCCAGATGTAATTGGCGATCCAGTGCAGATCTTGATTGCTCACAGGACGCCCCCTCCGTCCCCTCCCACGGGGCCGTCAAGACGGCCGTCGACGGGGAAAGATGGCACTGGAACCGTCCCGCCCACCCCCTCGGCCACGGTTCTGGACTGCCCGGCGTCCGGCCCGTCCCAATGGTGCCCCTGCTCCACCGAGCGCCCCTGTTCTCTCGCCATCCTCATCTCCGTCTCACGCAGGTGAAACGCATGTCCGGACGCGCAGCTTCAATCGGAGTTCGTCGAGCCTCCGCTGTGAATCGTCAATTACTTCGACGAAGCAACTCGCGCAATACGCCCTGCCTGCCCCCAGCTTCCCCGGCCTCGACACGCGAATGCACGCCATGCCCTTCGGCATCGCCTCCTCGCATCGCCGCCGCTCGGCTCTCCTGCCTGTGACGTCAAATGTGACGGCACCAAGGGTGCCGCCGATTAACGAAGGGGTCGGACCGTGCTGCGTCATCAACTGGCTCCTTTCTACCGGAATGTGGCGGTAGCCGCCCCAGCGCTGGTCGGAGTCGCTGCGGTCGAGCTGCTGCATGGTCAGGAACGTGGCATTTCTCCTGCAGAATTCACGCCCGCTACCGAAGTTGCACGGCAGCATCCGCTCGTCCGGCTTCCGGGCCTTCCGACGCCAGTATGCCCGCCCATTCAATGCCGAAGCGCGACACCCGCCGAGCCAAACTCTCATGATCGCCTAGGCGCGCACGCCGTAGGCATCCTTGATCCCCGCTTAAGCAGCCGGAAATCGCGAGAAAATCTGGTTTCGACAGATTTGCGGGAGCAGACTGACAATTCCCGCACAATCACCAGACTGACGCACCCGGTCCAAGACCGGTTTCCGGCGTGTCGCCGCCCACCACGCTCGCGGCAAGCCCCGGACGCCTCCGCACACGCGCACCGACCCCCGCAGCGCCCCACCGCCGCCCGCTCCTAGCGCTCTCTGTCCTGCGGCCTGCCCGCAGGCCGGTTCCAGCTGGCCCGGCCGCGTGCAGCAGCCAGTCCGGGCGCAGGTTCCCGCGCCTCGGCAGCAGCTTCTGCCGCCGCCCGCTCCGCACCACCCGCCCCACCGTGCGCACGCAGTGCCGGATCAGCGGCCGCAGGCCGTGCCGCCGCGCCTCCCCCGGCAGCAGCTGGTACTGCAGCCGCCGCAGTAGCCACGGCGCGATCTGCCCGCACAAGGAGAACGCCTGGTGCGCCGCGTACGACTTGCATGGCGGATGGTGCAGTCCCAAGTCCGTCAGCGGCCCCTTCTGCGCGTTCTCCTGCCCCTGCTTGCTGCGATACCCCCGCATCAGCTCCGCCACCGGCAGATCGTCGCGGCTGACCAGCATCACCGTGTACCGCGGCTCCAGCAGCCCCCGCTCCCCTTCGTACAACTGCCGCACCACCACGTACGCCTTTTTGTGTTAGAGAGCGTCATGCTCCGCGTTGGCAGCTGGCGGCGCCGCACCGAAAGGCGGGCGACGTCATCCGGGCCCTGGCATGGCTTGGCCCCGAAGAGGTCGAAGACGGCCTCGAAGCGGTCCTGCCGACGCTCTCCGAGGCGGATCGGGAAGAGCTTGCGGCCGCGCGGGCCGTCATGCCCCTCTGGATGGCGGAGCCGGTGAGCGCGCGTCTTGCGCATGGCTGAGACGCGATTCCAGGATCTCTCGCCCGACGGCAGGCGCGACGCTCTCGAGGTGGCGGAGCGGAACAGCAGCCACAAGGCGCATCTTCTGGAGAAGGATGTCTGGGTCGTCGCGCAGCGGTTCTAAATTTGGCCGTCAAGGGGGTGCGTGAAGGTTGTTTCGGAGGATGAGGTGAATGAGTTGACCGAGAGGTTGCGCTCCCGAGGCCGCCCCGCGGGAGCGTCGGACGGCGGGCAGGGCCGTGGCGCGGCCCGCGTCGCGGGTCCGCGGAGTGCCGAGCCCGCGGCCGGACGCACTCCGGCGGTAGCCGGCTGCGACGGTCGGCCGCCCGCCGGACGCTGCCGGCACGAAACTGCGCGGAGTCCAGGCCCCGGCCGCCCGGCCGCCTGGCAGCCCGGAGGCGCGCGTCCGTCGCGTACCGCCGCCAGCAGCGTCGGCCGGTCCGGGAAGCGGAACCAGCGCAGCGCGACCTGCAGCTCCTGGAACAGCTCCTGGAACAGGGCGCGGGGCGTGACCGGCTGGCGCCGGCACTGCTGCCACAGCGCGCAGACGCACTGCAGCACGGCGCGGAGCGCGAAGGCGAACAGGTTCGGCACGGCCAGCCCGTTGGCCAGCCCGTCCTTGCCGTGCCCGAAGTTGCGCTTGAAGTTGGGGCCGTGCCGCGCCAGGCAGTTGAAGCCCTCGTTCTCGATCTTCCAGCGCGCCCGGCCGGCCCGCGCGATCGGCTCCGCGTTGTCCGCGGTGACCGCGAGACCGGTGAAGAAGCTGTTGGCGCAGGTGCGCTTGCCGTCGCGCTCCACGGCGTACTCGACCCAAGTGCCCTGCAGGGCGTCGCGGCCCTGGCGCAGGGGCACCGCGGCCGTCCGGCGGAAACGGTGCCGCTCGCACCGCTTGCCCTTCCCGCGCCGCGGCAGCCAGCCGGTCGAGCGCACCGCGCCGCTCGCCCGCCGGCTCTCCGGCACCTCGTACAAGGGCTTGCGGGATCCGGGCTTGCCTACCCGGATGCAGTCCATGCCGGCCGCCGCGGCGGCCTCGCAGGCCGGCTGGCAGCAGTACAGGTCGTCGCCCGGCAGGACGGGGCGGCAGGACGGGGCGGCAGGCCTGCAGCCAGGCGCCGTGAGCGGCGATCCAGCGCTTGGCGGCGTTGCGCTCGCAGTCCCGCTTGCGCGCGTCCTCGCTCATGTCGGCGCGGGTCGCGGCCGCGTCCTGCTGCGGGCACGCGAACTCGGGCATCAGCGGCAGGACGGTGGCGTGGCCGTCGGCCACCGCGGTGGCCGACGGCCATGGTGCGGAAGTGATGCGGCCGGCGCTCGCGGCCGACGCGCCGCACCGAGCACTGCGGGCAATGCACCCTGTCGGAGCGGTGGAACCGGACGCCGTCCGGAGCCGCCGGCAGGCGCTCGTCGAGGCGCTGGAAGGGCTCGAGCGCGCCCTGCGCGGCCACGGTTGCGAGGCACCGCCGGAACGGCGGGTCGAACGCGGCCGGGTCGAGGTCGTCGAGCAAGTTGCGGATCCGGTTGTCGCAGGGGATGCGGCCCGCGCCGCACAGGGTCCGGCAGTTGGAGCGGGAGCCGTCCCGCTCCATGCGCCGCTGGAACGCGAGGAACGACTCGCACCGGGTGCAGAAGCAGGCCGGGGCGCACCAGGGCGCAACCGGCGGCGTCGCTGACCTCGTAGCGCTTGTTGCTGCGACCGTCGCGCCGGTCGGGCAGGCCGGCGGCCGTCTCGCGGAAGGCGCTCAGCAGCGAGTCCAGGACATGGGGCATACACCCTAGCTCACACATTCCGCAAGCAAGAGTCAAGTGCGAGACTGCCTTCGACACCTTTCTCAGACACTCTGGAAATCCCAAAATGCCCAAATTGAGAATCGCTGACTGGCTGCTGCACGCGGCAGGCCAGCTGGAACCGGCCTGAGGGCAGGCCGCACGGACAGAGAGCGCTAGGAGCGGGCGCTGCGGAGGCGTCCGGGGCTTGCCGCGAGCGTGGTGGGCGGCGACACCCCGGAAACCGGTCTTGGACCGGGTGCGTCAGTCTGGTGATTGTGCGGGAATTGCCAGTCTGATCCCGAAAATCTGTCGAAACCAGGTTTTCTCGCGATTTCCGGCTGCTTAAGCGGGGATCAAGGCGAGTACCTGCTTCCGACTGTACGGTGGGACATATAGTATGCTTGACACGAGGACGGCGGGACCACGCAATGCCTTGCTGGATATCTTTGTGCGCTGTGCTTGCGCTTGTCACAGCGGCTGCCCCGGCCCTCGCGTATGAGCACGAGTTGGACTGGGAAGCGCCGGACGGTTCGTTTCCGAATCACGCGGCATGCGCCTATTCGGCTCCTGCGTCTCCTGCTGCCAGCGACTTCGCCGCGATGCACCTGCGGACGAAGGATACGCTCGCTGCGCTTTCGCTAATGCCGGAGCCTCGCCGGAGCGCTCTTCCTGCACCTGTGGTCGCGCCGATTGCAGGAGACGGCGGACCCTGTGCCGGAATCGATGACTGCATTCGGAAGACCGCCGACACGGTGGGCGTTCCGCTGACATACCTGACGTCCGATAGCGAATTTCTGCGGCGTGTGCGCCTTGACTTGACGGGCCGCATACCGACCCGTGCAGAGGTCGAGACGTTTCTAGCGGATCCCTCCGCCGATAAGCGTGCGCGCTTGGTGGATGCCCTCCTGCAAACTCCCGAATGGGCTGATCGCTGGGCGTTGTTTTTCGGCGACCTGTTCCGCAACACAGCCAAGACCGTGCGCGTCAATCGCTTTCCCGCGAGCCGAGATGCGTTTCACCTTTTCCTGTTGGATTCGCTGCAGGCCAACAAGCCGTACGACGCGCTCGCTCGCGAGATGCTGGCGGCAGAAGGGACTTCGGACGGCCGCGTCTATCCGGACGAATTCGCGAGCTTCGAGCACTATCGGTCGGTCTACGAAAACTACGAGGAGAATCCGGTCGTGGCGTCCCCGGTTGGCTACGTCGTCGGCGCTTTGATGCCCGGCGGGCCCGCCCAGGACACCTATGACTCGCTGGCGCTTGTCACTGCACGCGACTTTCTCGGTGTCTCGGCGCTGGATTGCGTGCTTTGTCATGACGGCGCGGGCCATCTGGACGCCGTGAGCGTCTGGGGTGCCAAGGCCAAGCGTGTCGAAGGATGGGGCTTGGCGGCATTCTTCTCCGACATCCCCAGACCCAAGAAGTGGCGGATGGCGAAGGCCATCCTGCCGGTGGATCCGGAGACCGGCAAGAGGGCGGTCGCCCATTTCTACACCATCCGCGATCTCGAGCCGGGCCAGCTGAACCGGACCTGGGCCGGAGACACGGCGGGAATGTATCTTGCGCAAACGGTTGGCGGGAATCGTCCCGACCGCCAGCACGCGGAGCAAGAAGTCTTGTCTGCGTACCCGTTCGGAGGCGGTGTGTTGGCAGATCCGGCGCTGCGGCTGCGGGAGCAGGTCGGCCTGCACCTGACCGCCGACCCGCAATTCGCGCGGGCGGCGGTGAACTACGTCTGGCACGAGCTCTTCGGCCGCGGCATCGTCGAGCCACCCGACCAGTTCGACTTAGCCCGGCTCGATCCCGGCTCCCCGCCGCCCGAGGGCTGGGAGATTCAGCCCTCGCATCCGCATCTTTTGGAATGGCTTGCGAAGGGATTCAGCTCGAACGGGTTCGATCTGAAGTGGCTGCTACGGGAGATCGCAACCTCGCAGGCATACCAGCTCTCCTCGCGATACGAGGGCCTGTTCAATCCCCTCTACGAACGCTACTTCGTCCGCCATCAGGTCAAGCGCCTCACGGCGGAGCAAGTTCACGACGCACTGCTGATCGCCAGCGGTCACGCCGTTTCCTACAGGGCGTCGCCTCATTTGCAGGGCCTGCGCTTCGCTATGCAGCTGCCGGATGTAGTTGGCGTCCCGAAGGGCGGCGGGAGCAGTCTTGAAGTGCGCCGACTGCTGCGTTCATTCCTTCCCGGAGACCGCGATAGGACATCGCGTGGCGAAGAGGGCAGCTCGCTACAGGCCCTGAACCTGATGAACAGCCCGTTCGTCATGGACCGGGTGGCTCGGAAAGGGAGCCTTCTAGAGTCGTTGAAGCTGGCCGACGACGCACTAGTGACGGACTTGTTCCTGCGCGTGTTGAGCAGGCATCCAACAGAAGACGAACTCGTTCGTAGCGTGGTCCACCTGCAAGAGGGCAAGCGCGGCCGACGGGCGAGCAGCCTGATGTGGGCACTCTTTAACATGACCGAGTTCTACGTCAACTACTGACTGAAGGCTGGAGCGGCGATGACCGAGCGAGAGCGATTCGAGCGAGTTGTCCGGAGGCGGCAGCCGCAACATCCGTGGTTTTTCGAGCGGCCCCACCTGTCGCGCCGACGGTTCTTCCGTCACGTCTCGACCGGTCTCGCCGGCTACTATCTGGCCGACAGCGCGGCTCGGGGCGAGACAGTGGCCGCGGGTTCCGTCTCGCCTCGCAACACGGCCAAGTGCGTCATCTTTCTGTTCCTGCGGGGGGCGCCGAGCCACGTCGATACGTTCGACTTCAAGCACGTTCGCAACGTCACGCCAAGGAATTTCGCCCCCGAATCCTTCGGCGAAGTAACCCTCCCAACCGGCCTGCTGGGCAACACAGCGCGGATCCTCGACAAGATTGCCATCATTCGTTCGGGACTGGCATGGGCGAGGGCGCATCCCCTCGCTCAGAAATGGGTCCAGATCGGACGCAACCCCACGACGACCAGGGGGCAGATCGCCCCGCACATCGGGAGCGTGGTCGCACTCGAGAAGGGTTCCGCGCGGCGTCCTGACCAACTTTTCCCGGCTTTCATCTCGCTAGGCGCGCGCGATGTAGCGGGCGCGGGTTACTTCCCGGCGGATTTCGGCCCGTTTCGAGCTCACGCCTCGCCGGACGGTCTTATCAGCTCGATTCATCCCGGGGGCCGCGAGCTGTTTGACGAGCGCTGGAGCCTGTTGCAAGATCTCGACAGCGAAAAGCGCGGCCCGGAATCGCCGTACGGTGCAGTGGCTTCCAGCCTGGGGAGGTTCTACCAAGGGGCTCGGGCGCTCATGTTCAATCCGGCCGTCGATGCTGCCTTCCAGTTCACGCCCGAGGAGAGCGTGCGGTACGGCGGCACTGAATTCGGCGATGGAGTGCTGGTCGCGCGGAAGATTGTCGAGCAAGACCAAGGCGTTCGCTTCATCCAGGTTGAGTCATTCGGATGGGACCACCATAGCGGCATCTACTTGGACGACGACCCGGACCTCGGCAACATCTACAGGCAGACAGCGGAATTCGACCCCGCGTTCGCTGCCCTGATCGAGGACTTGGACCGAAGCGGAAAGCTTTCCGAAACGCTGGTTCTGGCGTGCGGCGAGTTCGGGCGCACGCCCGGTCCGCTGTCCGTTTCGCGCTTCGGGCGCGACCACTATTTGCAGATGTTCTACGTGCTGGCGGGCGGAGGCGTCCGGGGCGGGCAGGTGATCGGCAAAACCAACGACAAGGGCGGCAGGGGTCCTGGAGCGTTCACGACCGAGCCCGGCTGGCATCGCGATCGCGACATCCGGGCCGAAGACATTGAGGCGACGATTTACTCGGCGATGGGCATCGACTGGACCACCGTGCGGAGAGACGATCCGCTCGGACAGGGTTTCCACTACGTGCCCGTGTCTGACGAGGACGCGTACGCTCCGGTGGACGAGCTGTTCGCCTGAATCTCGCCACTGCTGGCGCAGGGTTCCGGCATGAAGGTGCGCTGGCGCCCGCCCAAAGGCATGCCTGCCGGTGCCGTGCAGTCAGTGCAGTGTTGCCTGCAGCAGCGTGCGGATTCTCTTCAGTCGATCCGCCAAGCTCTTGCGCGGAAACCGACCGAGAGTTGCGAGGCCGGCCCCAGGCCTTCGGCTGGGCATGTCAGCCGCTCCGCCAATTCAGCGGCTGTTCCGGCGGCCGTCGGGCTGGCCGCTGCCAGTCCTGACCGGCGGCACGCTCGGTGTCGAGCAACGGACCGGGCGCGGGCGGCCCGTCCGCCTTTGCGTTCGAGCCGGTCTGCCCGCGAGAGCTGAAATCCTTTGGGGACTATAGACCTGAGTGCCGAAGGGAGCAGATCAAGTGGGCATTGTGCCGGCGCAAGGAGGCAATGGCTGGGCAGGATAACTCTCGCAGGCCAAGCTTTGCCGAGTGGTTTTCCAGATCGGCATGACGCATGGACCTGCTGGCGGTCGACCTAGGTGTGCTGCCTCAACAGGTTGTCCTTGGATGGAGGGGGTCTGCTGAGGCACCGCGTCTAGCCGAGGCTCGGGCACTGCGCTGGCCCGCCCGCACTCTAGCGTCAAATCCGGGTGCTACGCGCGCGTGAAGATGGATTCGCTCAGGGTGCCCGTGCTGTCCGCGAAGCTCTCCTCTTCGATGCCTAAGGACCGCAGGATACTGAGGTACATATTTGACATGGGGGTCTCGCCGTCACGCCAGTAGGTGCCGTGCTTGAGGCCCATGCTGGCGCCGCCCGCAACCAGTGTCGGCAGGTTGCGCGGAGTGTGGGTCGTGCTCGCTCCGCTTCCGTATAGCACGATCGTGTTGTCCAACACGTTCCCCTCGCGGTCTCGGAACGCGTCTAGCTGCCTGAAGAAATATGCCAGCTGCTGGCTGAGGAACAGATCGTACCGGGCGAACTGCTCCTGGCCGTCCTTGTCCGTTGCATGCGAGAGCTTGTGGTGCGTCTCCGTCAGCCCCAGCTTGAGCGGGAACGTGTCGCTGATGCCCATGCCGTCCTCGCGGTTGAGCATGAAAGCGACCGAGCGAGTGATGTCGGCGTCGAAGGCCAGTGCGATGATGTCGAACATCGTCCGGTAGTACTCGGCGGGCTCGCCCTCTGACGTTGCGTCGAGATTCAGGTGCGAGTAGTCCTGCTGCTTCAAGGGAACCTCGGTCCAGCGCGTGGCGGTGACCAGTCGCGATTCGACCTCGTTGAGCGAAGTCAGGTATTCGTCCATCCGCTCCCGGTCGGACTTGCCTAGCCTGCTGTCGAGCGAGCGGGCGCTTTCCGCGACGGCGTCCACCAGCTTGACGCGCCGATTGAGCTTGTCCCGTTGCGATTCGAGGGAGGTGCGGTCGGCACGGAAGAGGCGGTCGAACACCCGGCGCGGATTGTTCTCCGCCGGAATCGGCCTGCCGTCCGAGCCGTAGGAGATGGTGCCCGTCCGGGACAGGAAACCCGTACCGGCGTCGATCGACAGCACCAGCGAAGGCCTCCGCAATATCGCTTGGTGTGCAGCGCGATCACTTGGTCGAGGGCGACGCTATTGTAGGTCGTGCGCTCGGGCAGGTGCAGGGGAGCGCCCGTGAGCCACATATCCGAGCAGCTGTGTGGGTCGGCCTTCGGTCCGCTCGGATGGTACAGCCCTCCCATGAAGCTGAGCTTGTTCCGGAAGGGGCTCGGCGGCTCCGTGGACTTGCCGAAAACGAACTCCCCATCGCGCGCGGCTGTGGGGAACCAGCTCCACTCGTCGATGCCGTTCTTGGCCTGCGGCAGCGACATCCCGTTCGCGGTGTACAGGGCGCAGAACCGGCGAGCGGGCCGCTCGGAGACTTCGGCACCCATGGCGTCGAGTGCCGGTAGGGCCAGCGTCACTCCCCCCACGCCCTGCAAGAACGCGCGACGGTCCATCGTGGAAGAAGTGCTCATGTGTGCCTCTGCATACCGTGCCCGCTCCTCAACCTACTTCTCGAGGAACAGCTTGTTGCTGACAACATACCGCACCATGTCCCGCATGCGGTAGCCGTCGGCCCGCAGTTTCTTTGCGTCCTGCTGTCGATAGTTTGTGCTTGTGACAGAACGCGCAAGCCCTTAGTTTCCGGGCGGTTGCAGCAGGTCCGTGGGACGAAGATCGGGGCGATCGGGGCCGGCTTGCGCGTTTCCGGGGGTTGTGCGACAATCTTCGTTGAGGAACCGCCCGTGAGGACCGTTCAGGAGATCCAGCTCACCCTTGGCCGGACTGCAATCGAGGATATCGATCTCGACGTCCGTTCCCGCGACGATATCCCGGCCATCTTGCTAGGAATACAATTCATCTATCGCACCGAGCAGTTGCGGGACAGGGTTTTCGGACTGCTCGAGAGCCGTATCCTCGGCCTCGGAAAGAGTAGCGGAAACGGCGGGAACGGAAGCGATCCTTCCGCAGGCGAGTCCGGCAGGATCAACCCTGCTGTCGGTCGTCCCGGCATGCAGCTGTGGAACATTCTCGTCCCGGGCCTGCTCAAGCAGGGATTGAATTGCGACTGCGACCGCGTGACGGAGCTGGCGAACAAGCACGCGGACGTCCGGCGCTTCCTCGGTCTGAACGCGACGCTCGACGAGCAGGTCTTCAGCTACCGGACAGTCAACCGGAATCTGAAGCTTCTCACGCCCGACCTCCTCGCGGAAATCAATCAGCTGGTCGTGCAGGAGGGGCACGCGCTGGCGGGGTACGAGGAAGGCGATCCGCTGAAGGCGCGGTGCGACTCGTTCGTGGTGGAAACGAACGTGCATTGCCCGACGGACGTGAGTCTCCTATGGGACGCGTTGCGCTGCCTGGTTCGCTCTATTGCGCCGCTGTGCAAGGGGCGCGGCATCGCGGGTTGGCGGCAGAGCGCGCGGCTGCCGAAGACGCTGAAGCAGGAATTCAAGCGGGTGCGGCAGGCGAAGAGGAGGCAAGGCAACCCGGAGAGGGTGCGGTCGTACCTGGAGGCGGCCCTGGAGATAGCGCAGCGGGCGGAGGGTGCGCTGGCGGCCCTGGAGCGGGCCGGGGAAGACGAGGGAACCTTGGGAGCGGCAAGGAGTTACCTCGGGTGCGTGCAGCTCCTGGCGGACCCGGTGGAGCGGCGCGTGCTGCGGGGGGAGAAGATCCCGCACGAGGAGAAAGTGTTCTCGATCTTCGAGGAACACACGCGCTGGTGCGTGAAAGGAAAAGCGGGGGTTCCGGTGGAGCCGGGCGTTCCGGTATGCATCGTGGAAAGCGAGCACCGATTCGTGATGAATCACGAAGTGACGTGGAAGGGCAGCGACGCGGACGTGGCGGTGGGAATCGTCGAGGGGGCGCAGGGGCTGTACGCGGGGCTGTCGAGCTGCAGCTTCGACAAGGGCTTTCACAGCCCGGCGAACCGGACGCGCTTGGGGGAACTGCTGTCGTGCCACGCGATGCCGCGGAAGGGGAGGCTGTCGAAGGCGGCGAAGGAGACGGAAGGCGCGCCCGAATTCGCGGCAGCGAGGCAGGCGCACCCGGCCGTGGAGTCCGCGATCAACAATCTCGAGTGCCGCGGTCCGGACAGGGTGACGGACCGGGGAGCGGAGGGATTCGGGCGGATGATCGGGCTGGCGGTCCTGGCGGCGAACGTGCATCGAGTGGGCCGGATCGTGCGCGACAGAGAGATCGTGCGCGACAGAGAGAGGGAGCGTCTCAAGACGGGACCCTTGCCGCTGGCTGCATAGGCAGTCTGCAGCGATCTGGATTGCTCTGAATAGAAACCTTGAAGAGACAAGGTTCAGGAAAAGTGTACAACTAGAACAGAACTAACTGTATCCTCACAATGAAAATGGAATATGAGGCAATGAGTTCGGGTAATTGGCGCAGCCTGTTTCTTCCATAGCTATCATTTGGTGAGGATCTATTAGCTAGAATCCCCAAAATATCAGGGTTTTGTCACAAGCACTAGTTTAGCTCGCTGTAGGCCAAGCTGCGACCGTTCGCGTAGGTCAATAGGTGTTCCTGATTACCCACAAGACTCAGCCAAGGTTAGGAGGCGGTACGGCCTGGGCGGGGTGCGCACGGAGGCGTGGAGCAGGCGGGGGACCAGCGCCTCCGGATCGTAGCGGCGGTTGAAGCGGTAGCGGAACTCGGCGAGGCACCGCGGCAGGTGCTTGCCGTCGAGCGCATGGCAGGTTCCCGCCAGGGACTGCTTGACGTTCGCCAGCATGGTGTTGACCCGGAAGAAGCGGGAATCCGCGCAGCTCCGCTGCCCGCCTGCGGTGACGGTCGGCACGTGCTCGCAGCCGGCGCCGGCCACGCCCCGCAAGCAGGCCGGGCCGTCGGAATGCACCTCCGTGCCGGGCTGCAAGTGCCGCCCGGCCCACGCTGCCAGCGTCTTCTTGCGCAAGCCCGCCACGCTGCTCAGGCGCATCCTTGCCGGCTGGCCGGCGGCGGTGACCTGCACGGCGGCCACGAACGGCGTCTTGCCCGCCGCGCCGCGACCGCGCTTGCCGCCGCTCCGCTCCCCGCCCCAGCAGGCGTCGTCCACCTGCACGATGCCGCCCGGCGGCACGCGCTCGTCGCGCTCCTTCATCACTTGCAGGAGCTTGCGCTGCACCTTCCAAGCCGTGTTCCGGCTGACGCCCGGCTGCCGCGCCAGTTCCAGCGACGAAACGCCGTGCTTGCCCTGCGTCAGCAGGTGGATCGCCAGCAACCGGACGGTCAGCGGCAGCTGGGTGGCGGCCAAGATCGTGCCGGCGACGAGGCGACGAGGGAGGTCCGGCGGTGGCAGGCATGGCACTGCCAGAGCTTGCGGGAGCGGATGCGGCAGTGCCGGCGGGAGCCGCACTCCGGACAGCGGAAGCCGTCCGGCCAGCGGGCGTTGAAGACGGCGCGCTCGCATTGCCCCTCGCTGCCGTAGCGCTGCAGGAACTTGCCCAGGCTGAGTCCCTTCTGGCATTGCACGCGATTGCGTTTCATCTGAAGACTCCTGGTTCGGGCAATTCGCCGGTGGCGAGAGGGGTCAGCGTGTCGATCGTCTCCGGGTAGAGATTTGCCTCGAAGAGGCTCAGGGCTAAATTGAAACGTACTGCCTCGTTGGTCGGGTCTAGATTGAGTAGCTGCCGGAAGATCTGGGCCGCATCCTCGGCCTCACGGACTTGGAACAAGCACTGTCCGTATTGCCAGAGCACCAAGTTGTTTTGCCCTAGATTCGGTGTGGCCTTCGCGAAATATTGAATCGCAGTGGGACAATCCCGTCGCTCAAATGCTAGGACGCCGAGCATGGCGTGGGCGGTGGGTTCATCGGGATCGAGGGAGAGTATTCGCTCCAAATTGGCTTGCGCATGTGGGTCGTGGTGCTGAAACTCGATCTCCGCAGCACCTTGCAGAGCGGTCAAATGGTACGGCGCTTCACTGAGCACCATTCGGTACCAATCCAAGGCCTCGAGCGGCCTGCCGGCTCGTGAAAGAGCGATCCCCTGAAGCGTGAGCAACGCGTGATCACGCGGGCGTTGCTCGAGCTGCTCGGTGAGCAGCCGAATCGCTTGATGATGCTGGCCCCGAGACAGCGCATCGATGACTTCCTGACGGCCTTGGGCCGCCGCGATTGCGCCGAGCGCCAACCATGCAGCCACCGCCGCAAGAAATGCGAAGACTCGCGAGCCAACTCTTGCATGGAAGATAGTGCGCGAGGATTGGTACTTGCACTTCTACGGCAGCCGCGGCAGCGAAGAGGCCTCTCGCGCACGCTCGACGGCGTCCGTCCCGGCTTTGGTCATCGAATCGCTACGCTTCTCTCGCACCAAGTCCGACATGCCTAGGAATCGCGCACAGGTATGGTAGCGGATCCGGATCGGATTCGACGGTCGTGCCTGCTGACGCCTACGAGGCCGTTCTCCGCGAGCGTTCAGTCGGATGATTGGGGACGGAAGGGCTAGGCTGGCGGTTGAGGATCGTGCGCCGGTCGGCGAGGTAGGCGCGGTCCGGTGCTAGTTTCCCGGCGTAGAACGTGCGCAGCCGGGCCTCATCGCGGGCTCCGCGTCGCCTTCCCTCGGACGGCCCGGCCCGCCTAGAACCACAGGTCCTTCCGGACAAGGTTCTTGAGTGGCATGCCTCGCTGGAAGCGCACTAGGTTGTCGAGCAGGACGTTGAGATGGCGCTCCGCGATCGCCGGCGAATGCCCCGCGACGTGCGGAGTCAGGATCACGTTCTCGAAGCCCCACAGCGGGTGGTCCGCCGGAAGGGGCTCGGTCTCGTACACGTCGAGCGCCGCCCCGCCGATCTCTCCCGCCCGCAGTGCCGCCGTAAGGGCGTCCAGGTCCACGACCACCCCCCGCCCGATGTTGATCAGGACGGCTGAGGCCTTCATCTTGGCGAGCTTGGCTCGGTCGAACAGCTTCTCGGTCTCGGGCGTGTGCGGGGCCGCGATCACGACGTAGTCGCTCTCGGCGAGCAGGTCGTCCAGCCAGTCCGTCCCCCAAGGCCCGTCGACTCCCTCGGGGGCCAGCCGCTCGTTCTTGTCCACCGCGACCACGCGCATGCCGAAGCACACCCCGCGCCGCGCGACCTCCGTGCCGATGGAGCCCATCCCCACCACGCCCAGCGTCGCGCCTGCCAGCGTCGTGTGCGCCAGGTCGACGCTCGTGGTGACGGCCGGGCCGCTGCGGAATGCCTGTCCCTCCTTCGTCCCTCCGTACGGCTTCCACTCGGCCCGCTCCTGCTGGCGGATGTAGACGTGCAGGTTCCGCGCGAAGCACAGCATGCACCCGAAGACATGGTCCGCGATGTTGTCGTGGAACAGTCCGCGCATGTTCGTCAGCTGCGCGGGATGCTCAATCAGCTCTTGGAAAACGTAGTGCTCCAGGCTGGCCGTGGGTGCCTGCACCCAGCGCAGGCGCTTGGAGGCCGAGAGCATTTCCGGGGTGAGCTTGCCGAAGAACGCGTCCGCGTCGACGATCTCCTCGACAGCCCGGGTCTCCGTCGCGCAGTTCACCACCCGCATCGGTGCGCTGGAGGCTTCAATCTTCCGCAGGCGCTCGGGCCCGACGTCGGGATAGGTGACCAGCTTCATCGGGCTTCCTCGCTGACGACCACGCCGTCGATCACCACGCCCACGCAATGCGACGCGTACTCGAACGGGTCGCCGTCGTACAGGGCTAGGTCGCCGTCCTTGCCGACCTCGATCGAACCGACCCTCCTGTCGATGCCGAGTGCCGCGGCGGCGTTGATCGTGATGCTGCGCAACGCGTTCTCGAAACCGAGGCCGTGGGCGGCCGCGACAGCGGCCTCGAAGAGCACCAAGCGGCTCTTGGGCACGTACGATTCGAAGCCCCCTTGGATGGCCGCCGGAATGCCGGCTTCGTAGAGGCGCGCGGCGTTCTCGAAGCTGAGGTTCTCGGTCTCGCCCCTGGCGCGCATCATCGTGGGATGGACGATGACCGGCACGCCGGCCTCCCGCAAGCGGTCCAGAACGCGCGGGGCCTCCGCCACTCCGTCCAGCACCATCGGGATCTCGAATTCGTCGCGAATGCGCAGGGCGGTGAGGATGTCCGCCACCCTCTGTGCGGTCACCAGCAAGGGCACCTCACCGGCGAGGACCCTCGCGAGCGTCTCCAGTCGCAGGTCCCGCTCGGGCTCCGATTCGCCGCCCGCCGCCCGCTTCTCGGCGTACTCCCGCGCCTTGATCAGATCCCCGCGCAGCATGGCCGCCATCTTGGCCCGCGTGCCCGGGGACTTGTCGCCTCTCGCCCGGGCCCCCTCCCCCAGCGTGGCCGCGACCATCGCGAGCGGCTCGACCACGCATTCTTCCAGCGTCTCGCCTCGCAGCTTGACGACGGCCGTCTGTCCGCTCACGAGCGCTTGTGGCGCGTGGCCCGTGTGGATCGTGGTTACCCCGTACGAGCGCGCCCAGAGCACGAGCGGCTCGCGCGGGTTGTAGGCGTCGATCGCCCGCAGCTCCGGCTGGACGGGCTGCGACCTCTCCGTCTGGTCCTGGTCGTGGGGCTGGTTGAGGTAGCCGCTGAGGCCGATGGTCGACCGCGCGTCGATCAGCCCGGGCGTCACCACCTTGGCCCGCAGCGTCCGGAAGCCGTTCGGGATCTCCACCTCGCCCGCCGGGCCGACCCGGCTGATCTTGCCGTTCTCCACGACGACCACGGCGTCCTGCAGCGGCTCGCCCGCCGCGGTATGCACGGTCTCGCCCCGCACGGCCACCTGGGCGGGAGCAGGCGGAGCCTGCAGGTGGCAGGCTAGAGCCGCCGCGATAGCGAGGGCCCCTCTCACCGGTGCTCTCCCTTCGCTATGCCGTGGATCGCGCTGCTCTGGTCGTGGCTCGCTCCGAAGCCGCCCTCGGCGTAGAGCCGGTCCCGAGGGTTCGAGCGGTCGAAGACCCTGCGGCCGTCAACCCAAGTCTGCAGCACCTCCGTGTAGACGCTCAGCGGGTCGCCGGAGAGGAGGACCAGATCGGCGTCCTTGCCCGGTTCCAGCGAGCCGATGCGATCCTCCAGCTCGAGCATTCGGGCGCCCGCCATGGTCAGGCCGTACAGGGCGCGTTCCCGCGGCATGCCCGCCCGCACGGCCAGCGCCGCCATGCGGTTGAAAAGTCTCGAGTCGGTGATCGGGTCGTCCGTGTGGAAGCCGGTCACGACGCCCGCCCGGTCCATCGCGGCCGCGGTCTCGAAGCGGTTGTCCTTGGCCTCGAGCTTGCCGCCGGGGCTGTCGATAAGGATCAGGGACGCTCCCAGCACCCGCGGCGAGGCGGCGATCCGGTCCGCGACCAGCCAGCCGTCGCTCACGTGCTGCAGCACCACCTTGAAGCCGAATTCGTCCGCCAGCCTGAGGACCGTCACGATGTCGTCGTGCCGGTGCGTGTGGAAGTGCACGGTGCGCTTGCCGTCGAGGATCTCGACCAGCGTCTCCAGCCCGAGGTCGCGAGGCGGCAGCTTCGCCGGGTCGCCGTCCGCGCGGGCCACTTCGTCGCGGTATTCCGCGGCCCTCGCGAATTGCTCGCGCACGATCGCCGCGGACTTGGCCCGCGTGCCCGGAAACGGGGGATCTTTGCGCGAGTTCGTGCCATTCGCCATCTTGACTCCGTACGCCAGGGAGCCGTCCTCCCGATGCACGAGCAAGTCCTCGACGGTCTCCGCTTCGCGGTGCTTCACGTACAGCGTCTGCCCGCTGAGCAGGTGGCCCGATCCCGGCATGATGTTGGCAGTCGTGATCCCGCCCGCCTGCGCCTTCCGCAGCCGGGCGTCGCGCGCATTGATGGAGTCCAAGGCGCGCACCTCGGGCTGCATCGGCGCGCTGCCGTCCCCGCCCTCGACGTTCCCGCAGTGGCTGTGGGTGTCCACGAATCCCGGCATGATCACCTGGCCGGTGACGTCGTGCCGCTCGGCCCCGTCCGGAACCTCGACGTCGGACGCCGCGCCCACGGCCGCGATCTTGCCCCGGTGGATCACCACCGCGCCCCGCTCGATGGGAGCCCCGGCGACCGGCACCACGCGGGCCCCGACGAAGGCTTGCGGCACCTCCTGGGCGTAGGGCACGCCAGCCAGCAGGACGGCGCCGAGCGCGAGGCGAACCATAGGACGATTCTAGCCAGACGGCGGGGCTAGGCTGGTAGATGCCCGCGATGCAGCGTCTTCTGGTGCGCGCGACCAACTGGCTGGGCGACGCGGTGATGTCGGTCCCGGCCCTCCGCGAGATCCGCCGCGTTCATCCGGGCTGGCGGGTGACGGTGCTCGCCCGCCCCTGGGTCGCGGAACTCTACGGCGGGGAGGGACTCTGCGACGACCTCGCGGTCTACGACCGGGACGGCGCGCACGGAGGCCTGCTCGGGCGCGAGCGGATGGCGCGCGAGCTGCGCGCCATGGCGTTCGACCGGGCCATCCTGCTCCCAAATGCGTTTGACGCGGCATGGCTGGCGTGGCGGGCCGGCATCCCGGACCGCATCGGGTTCGACCGGGACGGCCGCGGCCCGCTCCTCACCCGCCGGATCCCCCGGCCGGGACCGGGCGAGATTCCGGCCCACCAGTGCTACTACTACTTGGAACTCCTCCTGCGGGCCGAGCTGATTGATCGCGTGCCCGCCGTTGCGCGGGTCCGGCTCGAAGGCGCGGCCCGCCTTCGCCGCGGGGGCGGCCTGCAGTGGGCGCGGCGGGGGCTCCCCGCGGGCCCGTGGATCGGCGTGAGCCCCGGCGCCGCCTACGGCTCGGCCAAGCGCTGGCTGCCGGAGCGGTTCGCCGCCGCGGCCCGGGCGCTGGCGGACCAGCGCGACAGTTCCGTCGCGGTGTTCGGTTCTTCCTCCGAGGCGCGGCTTGCCGGCGAGGTGGCGCGCCTCGGAGGGCGTCGGTTCCGTTCCCTCGCGGGCCTGACGACGCTGGGGGAGTTCCTCCAGCTGGCCGCGACCTGCGACGTCTACCTGACCAACGACTCGGGCTCGATGCACGCCGCTTCGGCGCTCGGGATTCCGACCGTGGCCGTGTTCGGGGCCACCGACGAGCGGGCGACCGGGCCGGCCGCCCCCGGGGCGCGCGTGGTCCGCGAGCCGGTCGCCTGCGCGCCTTGCCTGCTGCGCAAGTGCCCCGTCGAGGGCCATCCGTGCATGGCGGGCGTGAGCGCCGAGCGGGTCGCCGGCGTGGCCCGCGCGCTGCTGTCGGGGCCCGGTCGCTGAAGCGTCGGCGGTCCTTACAATGAGTCGAATGGACGGGGCTATCGTCTTGGACAAGCCCGCCGGCATCACCTCGTTCGCTGCGGTGCGCACGGTGCGCGGCTTGCTCGGCGGGGAGAAGGTGGGGCACGTCGGGACGCTCGACCCGCTCGGGACGGGCGTTCTGCCGCTGCTCGTGGGTCGCGCCACGCGCCTCGCGCGGTTCTACCTCGGGCACGAGCGCGAGTACGTCGCGGGGATTCGCTTCGGCTGGGACACGTCGACCTACGACAGGGACGGCGAGCCGCTGGGGGAGCCGGTGGACGTCGCGCTCGACCCTGCCGCCCTGGAGGCCCTGCTGGCGAAGTTCCGCGGCTCGATCCGCCAGGTGCCGCCGCCGGTTTCGGCCAAGAAGGTGCAGGGCGTCCGGGCCTACAAGCTGGCTCGCGAGCGGAAGCCGGTCGACCTCGACCCGGTCGATGTGGAGATCCGCGAGCTCGAGCTGCTGGAGGCGAGCGGGGCGACGGCCAGTCTCCGCTGCGTCTGCTCGGCCGGCACCTACATCCGCTCGCTCGCGCACGACCTGGGCCGCGAGCTGGGCTGCGGGGCCCACGTTCACCAATTGCGTCGCACGCAGGTGGGCGAGTTCAAGGTCGGCGACGCCCTCAGCTTGGAATCGCTGGAGGAGCTGCGCGACAGCGGAGCCTTGGAGGATGCCGTGCTGCCTCCCTCGCGCCTGCTGCCCGAGATCCCCGCCCACCGCGTCAATGCGGGCGAGGCGGTGCGGATCCGCCACGGGCATGACTTCCGGGTGAGCCCTTTCGGCCGCTGCGGCGACGCCAGCGTCGTCAAGGCGATTGGGCCCGACGGGCGAGTGGTCTGCGTGGGCCGGGTCGTCGTGCCCCGCACCTTCCATCCCTTCGTCGTGTTCGCGTAGGCGGATTCGCAAGCGTCGGGGCCGCCAGCCGCGTCCGGCAGCTGGGCGGGTGCATGGACGTGCGTCCCGGGCCCGCAGCGCTGCGACGGCCGGGGGCGAGCGCCGGGAAGGTCCGCTTGGACGCGGGACGCGAAGCGGCCCCATCCCGGCGATGCCTCGCATGGAAGCACGCGAAGGTCGCTGCCTCTCGGAACGGCCGAGCCGCTCGGCTCCCCCTCACGCCTCGCGGATGAGCGCGAGGAGCTCCTCGGCCGACATCTTCCCGCTCATGTCCGCCCCCTCGAGCAGGTCGTCGGCCAGATCCCGCTTGGTGCTGTGCAGTTCGATGATCTTCTCCTCGATCGTGTCCTTCATGACGAGCCGGTAGATCGTCACCGGCCTCGTCTGGCCGATGCGGTGGGCCCGGTCCGATGCTTGGTCCTCCACGGCGGGATTCCACCACGGATCGAGGTGGACTACATAGTCGGCCGCGGTCAGGTTCAGTCCCTGCCCGCCGGCCCGCAGGCTGATCAGGAACAGGTCCCCGTCGCCCGCCTGGAAGGCGTCGACCTCGCGCTTGCGCGCCTTGGGCGGCGTGCTGCCGTCCAGGTAGTGGTAGCGAATGCCCTCGTCGTCGAGCCGCGACCGGACGATCGCCAAGTGGGTCGTGAACTGGCTGAAGACCAACGCCTTGTGCCCGTTGTCGATCAGTTCCGCGGCCGTCTCCATGAAGGCCTCGAGCTTGGCGCCGGCGAGCTCGGTGTCGGGTATGGCCAGGCTCGGATGGCAGCAGGCCAGGCGGAGCCGCGTGATCGCCTTCAGGATCCTGAGGTGGGCCGCCCCTCCTCCCTCCCCGGCCGTGGAGTGCAGCTCCAGCATCGCCCTCTCGCGCACGGCGTGGTACAGGGCTCGCTCGGCGGCGCCCATTTCTACCCGCACCGTGATCTCAGTGCGGGCGGGCAGCTCCTCCAGCACGGCCGCCTTCGTGCGTCGCAGGATGAACGGCTGGATCAGGCGCTTCAGCGCGCCCCTCGCCTCGTGGCTGCCCTGCTGGTGGATCGGCATGGCGAACTTCTGGACGAACGACTTCGCCGAGCCGAGCAGGCCGGGATTGATGAAATGGAAGAGATTCCAGAGCTCGCCGAGGTGGTTCTCTATAGGCGTGCCGGTGGTGATCATCCGGAAGCCCCCGGCCAGCCGCATCGCGGCCCGCGACCGCAGCGTTTCCCGGTTCTTGATCGCCTGCGCCTCGTCGAGGACGACCGTCTCCCAGCTGATTGCCGCCAGGCCCTCGGTCTCGGTGTGCAGCAGGCCGTAGCTGCAGACCAGCAGGTCGAAGGGCTTCAGGCCCTCGAGCGTCTTCTCGCGGTCGCCCTGCCCGAACTGGATGGCGTTGAGCGTGGGTGCGAACCGGCGCGTCTCTTCGATCCAGTTGGCGCACACCGATGTCGGCGCGACCACCAGCGTCGGCCCGTCCGGCGCGCGGGACAGCGCCACCGCCAGAGCCTGGATCGTCTTGCCCAGTCCCATGTCGTCGGCGAGGCACGCGCCGGCGCCCCACTCCGCCAGGCGCGCCGCCCACTGGAATCCCTCGACCTGGTAGTCCCGTAGCTCGGCCTGGAGGGTGGACGGCACCTCAGGCTGGTGCGCCTGCGCCCGCCGGAACCGCTCCAGGCGCTTCGCCCAGTGCTCGTCGGCGTCGACCGCGCCGGCGTCCTCGACCAGCGGCTCCAGGGCCAGCGTCCTCGAAGGGTGGAAGCGCAGCCCCTTGCCGTGCCGCTCGGCGTAGGCGCCCAGCTCGCTGACCCGCTTGAGGAAGTGGCCCGACAGCGCGACGAACTGGTCCTTGCCGACCTCGATGAACCGGCTCTTCGCTTTCTCCGCGCGGTCCAGCAGCTCCCTCAGGGTCATGACGAGGCCGGAGTCCAGCCGGACCTCGCCGTCGATGCGGAACCAGTCCCGGCCTTGGCGGATCTTCAGGTACAGGTTGTCCGCGGTCACCCTGTGGCGGATGCTCAGCTTCTCCCCGCCGGGCCAGCCCACCCGGACGCGGTCGCCCAGGGCGTGCAGTTCCTCCAGCAGTTCGAGGCACTGGTCGGGCTCGGGCAGCGTCCATCCGGCCTCGTCCCGGGAAGATCTGCGCAGCGTGGGGCACGAGGCCACGGCGGAGTCGATGCGGCGCTTTTCCTCCGGCAAGTCGCGCGCGGCTCGCGTGCGCTGCCCGCCGGTAACGCTGATGACGGAGCTGCCCCCCTCGCCCGGCGCTAGGAGCGGGCCGTCCGTCCCGAGCGGAGCCGCGAAGGGCTCCACCCGGAGGCCGTTCCCGTACGGCGTCAGGTGGATTAGCGGGGTGGGGTCGGCGGCGACTTCGACCGCGTCGGTGCCGCCGCCGACGTCGGAGTGGACCGTCACGACGCCGCTGACCGCCGCGACCGCGCGCTCGACCCGGTCCTCCGAGCCCGCCGGCACGTCCATGCCGTCGGCGCCCAGCACGCTGAAGAGCTCGTTGTGCTCCGGGCCGAACACCGTGACGGCCACGCGGGTCCTCGATTGCACGGTGACGCGCACCCTGTGGTCCTCGACGGGCTCGGGAACGAGCCGCATGCGAACCTGATCGCCCTCGGCGGTCACTTGCAGCTGGGGCTCGGCTTCGATGACCTCCACCCTCGTTTCGGGGTTGTCCGCCCGGAACACCAGCGGATGTCCCACCAGTGCCGGCATCGCCTTGTCGATTGACATCGCGTAGTCCGCGCGACCGCTCCAGTAGGCGGCTTCCACGGCCGCGCAGATCCGAAAGTCCTGGGCGGAAAGGCAGCCGACGTCGGACCGGTCGTGAAGCCGCCTGAGAGACACGGACCGCCCCTTGGTCCACAGGCCCTTCTTGTTCAGCTTCTGCTCGTACGGCTCGATCGTCGCAGTCTCGCCGTGCGGCAGGATCCGCCACGTCAGCCTGGATGCCGCTGCGGCGCCCGCCTGCTTCTTGCCGCCCAGCGTCAAGCCTTCGAGCGCCGCGAGCTTGCGCTCCCACGGGGCTTGGTCGCGGACCGCGTCGACCAGCGCCCTGTATCCCTCGGTCGGCTGCGAGGCGCCCGTCGGGGGCCGCCCCTCGGGGTCGGCGCGCTCGAGAATGCGCCGGCACTCGGCGGCCACCCATGCGTATCCGTCGCCCTCGGCCCGCCGCCCGAGCTCGGCGAGGGCTTGGCGGTGCTTGCGCACTCTGTCGCGGTCGACCCAGCACAGAGCGGTGCAGGCGAACACCTGCAGCAGCGGATCCGTGATCGTCTCGGGCATCACGGACGCGACGCACTCGCGGGCGGCCTCGGGCCCGTCCGCCAGCAGCAGCGTCGCGCCCTTCAGCGCCCGGTAGAGAGGAGCCACGTTCGACACTGCGTCGCGGGCCTCGTCCGCCAGCTTCCCGGCCGCGCGGGCATGCCGGATCTCGCCCGTGCCCAGCAGCGCGATCACGCGCAGCGCTTGGAAGCGCGGGGGCAGCACGACCGCGCGCCGGATTCCCCGGGCCTTCCTGTGGATCTTGACGGCGCCCTCGAAGTGCGCGATCGCCTGCTGCCACTGCCCTTCGATGCAGCGCGCCCATCCCCGCAGCACTTGGCCCCAGGCGGAATCGTCGGGCAGGTCCATCGAGGTCGCCCCGCCGTTGCCCGCGAGGATATCGTGCTCGGCCACGAGATAGTTCCCTCGGTCGTGCGGGTGCTGCCTCAGGAAGTCCGCCTGCTCGCGGCAGGGGGCCAGCGACTGGAGGGCATTCTCGACAATGCGGGCACTGCCCGCGTCTCGAATCACCGGGTCTCTCGAATCGAGCCAGGCCGCGTCGAACGGCCGGTTGAAGATCCTGTCGAACGGGTCCGGGCAGGCTCCCGCTAGGTCGTAGGCGGACCGCCAGATCCCGGCGTGCCGCTGGAACTCCTCGGGCTCGTTGAGATGGACCGAAATGCGGATCACCTCCAGGAACTCCTGCCACGAACGGTGGTAGGGGTAGGTGGCCCTCCGGCGTGCCCTCCGCCCGGGCAGCAGCACGTCGGTGATCTCGACCCATTCCTTGAGACGCCCCGCGCGCCCCGCCTCGCGCGTGATCGCCTCCGCGATGTCGGTATTGCATTGGAATCGCTGGCCCTTCTTGGTGACGAGCCTCCTGGTCATAAGGCGGTCGACTAGCTTCCGCATGTCGGCGTAGGTGAACTTGGTGCCGGGCCCCTTGCGGATGCCTGCGCCGTTCACCAACTCCAAGGTCTCCTTGCGCGAGATCGGACGGTAGACCACCGACAGCAGCTCCAAGGCCTTCTGCGTCTGACGCGGTAGCTCGCGGTACGCCTTGAGGAGCGCGCGCAACTCTTCGTTCATTCGTCTCTGCGTAGTCGGTCGGCCGCTCGGGGGCTGGAGGCCCCGGGGAGAGGGAGAATGGCCCCAATATAGCGAGGCGCGCCGCCGCTACTGGGAGAGCCCGGGCATCTGCGCCGCCCCCTCGCTCAAGCCCAGGCCCCGCACCACCTCGTCGAACACGTCCGGGATCGGACGGCCCGCGTCGACCCGCAGCAGCATGCCGCGCTCCGCGAATAGGGCCAGCAGCGGTCGCGTCTTCTCGTGGTACTCGACCAGCCTTCGCCGCAGCGCTTCGGGGTTGTCGTCCGAGCGCTTCGTGAAGCCTCCGCCCTCCCCCGCGCGCGCCCTCGCTAGCACCCGGCGCCGCACCGTCTCGTCGTCGAGATCCAGATAGATCGCGCGGTCGAGATTCCAGTTCTCGAAGAGGTACATGGCCTGGACGGAGGTGCGCGGGAAGCCGTCGAGGACGAATCCGTACCTCCAGTCGTGCATTCCGAGCCGGTCCTGTACGACTTTCTCCACCACCTCGTCCGACACGAGGCGTCCCTCCTGGGTGATGCGCGTGACCCGCGAGCCGAGCTTGGTGTGGTTGCTGACGTTCCATCGGAAAATCTCGCCGATGGAGATATGCACGAAGCCGAATTTCTCGGCCAGCAGCTTGGACTGCGTGCCCTTGCCCGCGCCCTGCGGGCCGATCATGATGTACTTGTGCATCGAATAGTGGCGACGGCGGGGAGCGGCGTCGCGGGCCCGGGCGATAAGGGCTGTAGCGCTATCGTAATACGGTAGGTTGGCGACGCCGCCCGCGCCGCCCGGGCGTGCGCATGGACGACCTCCGCGGCAAGGTTGTGGCCGTTACCGGCGCGGCCAAGCGGATCGGACGTTGCGTCGCCTTGGAGCTCGCCGCTCGCGGCGCGCGCGTCGCCGTCCATTACCGCAGTTCCGGGGCCGAGGCGCGGGACACGGCCGCCCGCTGCGGCGGCCGGGCCTTCCGCGCCGACCTCGCTCGCGTCGAGCAGATCCGGCGCCTGTTCGACCAGATCGCGCGGTGGGGCGGCCGGCTGGACGGCCTCGTCAACAACGCCGCCGTCTTCCGGGCCGTAGACCCGCTCGAGGCCACCGAGAGGGACTGGGACGCGATGCACGAGGTCAATCTCAAGGGCGCGTTCTTCTGCTGCCAGCAGGCGGCCCGGCTCATGCTGCGGTCCGGCGGGGGCCGGATCGTCAACATCGGCTCGCTCGGAGGCCTCCGCCCCTGGGGCGGGCACGTGCCCTACTGCGTGTCGAAGGCCGGCGTGGTGATGCTGACGCAGGCGCTCGCGAAGGCCTGGGCCCCCGATATCGCAGTCAACGCCGTGGCCCCGGGCGTCGTCCACTTCGGCCCGGAGATGCCCGAGGAGATCGCCCGCCTGGTGCGCGTCACGCCCATGCGCCGGCACGGCACGGGCGAGGAGATCGCGCAGGCGGTGCGCCTGCTGCTCGAGGGGCCCGCGTTCGTCACCGGGCAGGTGCTGGCCGTGGACGGGGGCCTCGGCCTCAAGTGATCCCGCGGCGGGCGGATCCCCCGTCGCCGAACGAGGCGACCAAGCGCCGGATGGCCGCCGTCTCGGCCAGCAGGCCGCGCAGCGCGTCCAGGCGCAGCGCGGTCGAGCCGTCCGACAGGGCGCGGCGCGGCTCCTCGTGGACCTCGAGGAAGAGCCCGTCGACCCCGCAGGCCGCCCCCGCGCGGGCCAGGTCGGCGATGTACTCGGGCTGCCCGCCGCTGGACCCGCCCGCCGCGCCGGGCAGCTGCAGGCTGTGCGTCACGTCGAGCACGACCGGGTAGCCGAGACCGCGCAGGAGCGCCACGCCCCGGAAATCGACGACGAGGTTGCGGTAGCCGAAGCTGGTGCCGCGCTCGGTCAGCACGATCCGGTCGTTGCCCGTGGCGGCGACCTTGTCGGCGGCGTGACGCATGTCGTCCGGGGCGAGAAACTGCCCCTTCTTGATGTTGACGTGCCGCCCGGTGCCGCCCGCCGCCCGGAGCAGGTCCGTCTGGCGGCACAGGAAGGCCGGAACCTGCAGCACGTCGCACGTCTCGGCGGCGATTTCGGCCTGGGCGGGCTCGTGAATGTCCGTCAGGACCGGCAGCCCGGTCTCGCGACGGACCTCGGCCAGGATCTCCAGTCCCGGCCGCAGGCCGGGCCCGCGGTAGGAGGACTCGCTGGTGCGGTTCGCCTTGTCGAACGAAGCCTTGAACACCGCGGCCACGCCCGTGGCCTCGGCGGCCGCGGCCACGGCCCGCCCGACCATGAGGGCGTGGCCGAGGGACTCGATCACGCAAGGCCCGCATATCGCGAAGGGCCGCTCCGCCGCGAGCGCTTCGGAAATCCTGCCGTCCATCCCTCCTGCGCCCCCTTTCCCCAGCATATGGCGGTCGGCCGTTTGACAACGCGCCGGGCCGGCCTTATGATTCAATCAAACGTTTGAATCAGGGCATGCAGCACGCCGACGCAACCAAGGCCTCGATTCTCGATGCCGCCGAGGCGCTCTTCAGCGAGAGGGGCGTGGACGGCGTGTCCCTGCGCCTGCTGACCAAGGAGGCCGGGGTCAACCTGGCCTCGGTCCACTACCACTTCGGATCGAAGGAGGCGGTGGTCCGTGCGGTGTTCCAGCGCCGGGTCCGGCCGGTCAACGCGGAGCGGATCGGGATGCTCGACAGGGCCGAGGCCTGCGCGGACCTGCGGGTGGAGGAGGTTCTCGAGTCGCTGTACGCCCCCGCGCTGGCGCTGGCCCGCGAGCCGCGGGCCGGGCGGCGCTTCCTGCGGTTGTGCGCGCGCTTCTATTCCGAGCCGGTGCAGTACTTGGAGGCGGACTTCGAGCGCGAGTACGGCGAGGTCTTGGTCCGCTTCGAGAGCGCGTTCCGGCGCGCGCTCCCAAGCCTGTCGCCAGCGGACCTGCGGCGGCGCATGCACTTCGCGCTGGGCGTGATGGTCCACACCATGCTCGATTCCGATCGCACCCGCCGCTGGACCGCCGGCTCCTGCGATCCCTCCGACACGGAGGCCACGCTCGGCGCGATGGTGCGATTCGTGGCCGCGGGCATGCGAGCGGGCCCCGAGCCCGACCCGCGGGGCGCCGCGGACCGCCCTCCCGAGGACGCCTAGCTCATGCGCATAACAGTCGCAGTCGCCGCGGCCGCCGCCCTCGCGGCGGCCTGCTCGCGGCCCGTTTCCCTGCCCGAGCGCCAGTTACAGGTGCCCGTGCCCGAGAGCTGGAGCGGGGCCGTCGCCGACCGCGCCCAGCCGGCCTCTGACTGGTGGGCCTACTTCGGCGATCCCGGCCTTGACGCGGCGGTCCGCAGCGCCTTGGATTGCAGCCGCACGCTGCGATCCGCCCTCGCGCGAATCGAAGCGGCCGTCGAGGAGCGGCGGATCGCGGGGGCCACCGCCTGGCCCGAGGTCGGGGTCGGCATTAACCGGCTCCGCCAGCGCCAGAACTTCGTGGGCCTCCCGTTCCCCGGCCTGAAGGACCGGGTGCTCAGCAATACCTTCGGCACGGCGGGCCTGACGCTGAACCTCTCGTGGGAGGCGGATCTCTGGCAGCGGGTCGCCGCGCGGAAGGTCGAGGCCGACGCCGGCGTGGCCGCGCGGGCGGCCGACCTGGCGGCCGCCCGGCTCTCGCTCAGCGGTCAGGTGGCCAAGGCCTGGTTCGCCGCGGTCGAGGCGCAGGGGCAGGTCGCTCTCGCCGAAGCGACGGTCGAGCACCTGGAGACCGTCTCCGAACGCACGCGGGAACGGTACCGCTTCGGCTCGCGGTCGCCCGTTGACGTGCGGGTCGCGGACGGCAACGTGGCGCGGGCCAGGTCCTCCCTTAAGGAGCGCGAGCGCCAGCGCGATCTCTTCGTCCGCCAGGTCGAGGTCCTCGCCTGCGAGTACCCGGCCGGCAAGCTCGCCCCGAGCCCCGCGCTGGTCGATCTGCCGGACCGCGTGCCGGCCGGCCTTCCGTCGGACCTAGTGCGCCGCCGGCCCGACATGGTCGCCGCCGAACAGGGGCTGCTCGCCGCGGACGCCCGCACCGTGCAGTCGAAGGCCGCGCTGCGGCCGGGCTTCTCGCTGACCTCCAGCCTGGGCACCTCGAGCAACACCCTGCTCGACCTGGTGAATCCCGGACTGCGGGTCTGGAGCCTCGCCTTGGGCTTGGCGGAGCCCGTCTTCAGCCGCGGGCGCCTGCGGGCCGGGGTGCGCTCCGCGCGGGCGCTCGCGCGCTCCGCCGCGGCCGACTACGAGAGCCGCATCTGGACCGCGTACCTGGAGGTCGAGAGCGCCTTGGCCTCGGAGGCGGCTCTGCGCGAGCAGCGGTCGGCCCTGGCGGACTCGCGGCGCATCACCGACGAGGCGGCCGCGCTCGCGGAGAGCCGCTACGCCGCCGGGATGGGGGACGTCTTCGCGGTGCTCGGCCTGCGCCAGACCGCCCTCGAGACGCGGAGCGCGATCTTGGCGCTGCGGCGCGCGCAAGTCGACAACCGCGTCGAGCTGCACCTCGCTCTGGGAGGCGGCTTCGAGGCCGGAGTCGGCGCCTCCTGCTGCCCGGCTCCGGCCCCGAGGGATCAATAGGAGAGGCCCATGCACAGACTTCGACTCGCTCTGAGAGTGCTGCTGCCGGTCTTCGTGCTGGCTGTCGGCGGCTGGACCGCCAAGACGCTCGTGGAATCCTACGAGGAGCCGCAGCGCGTCGACGCGGTCGTCCAGCCCCCGCTCGTGAACGTCATACAGGCCGAGCGCACGTCCCTGCGCCTGACGGTGCAGGCCGAGGGAACTGTCGCGCCGCGCACGGAGAGCCAGCTGGTGCCCGAGGTCTCGGGCCGGGTCGTGAAGGTGTCGCCCTCCCTGGCGGCCGGCGGGTTCTTCGACGCCGGGGACGTCCTGCTCAGGATCGATCCGCGGGAGTACGAGCTGGCCATCACCCGGGCCAAGGCCGCCATCGAGCAGGCCGGGCTGCGCCTGCAGACCGAGCAGGAGGAATCCGCCTTGGCGCGCCGGGAGTGGGAGGCGCTCGGGACAGGCGAGCCGTCGCCGCTGCTGTTCCGCGAGCCGCAGATCGCCGAGCTGCGGTCGAGCTTGGGTGCCTTGGAGGCATCCTTGGAGCAGGCCGAGTACGACTTGGAGCGTACGGTCCTGCGCGCCCCCTTCGACGGCCGCGTCCGGTCGAAGCAGGTCGACGTGGGCCAGTTCGTGCAGCGCGGCGCGGTCGCCGCGACGCTCTACGCCGTGGACGTGGCGGAGGTGAGGCTGCCGATTCCGAACGCCGAGCTGGAGTACTGCCGGCTGCCGCTGGCCTACCGCGACGAGGAGTCGTCCGCCGAGGGCCCGGCGGTCAGCCTCACCGCCCGCTTCGCCGGACGGGAGCACTCGTGGCGGGGTCGCATCGTGCGCACCGAGGGCGAGATCGATCCCCGCACGCGGATGGTCAACGCGATCGCGCAGGTGCGGGATCCTTACGCGCGCGGGCGCGACTCCGACCGGCCCCCGCTGGCCGTCGGCATGTTCGTCCAGGCGGAGATCCAGGGGATTCTGGTGCCGGGCGTGATCCGCGCCCCGCGCAGCGCCCTGCGCGACGGGGATGTCGTCTGGGTGGTCGATAGCGGCGGCCGGCTGCGCTTCCGCCAGGTCGACGTCCTGCGCCGGGAGCGCGACTCCGTGCTGATCCGGGACGGGATCCGGGAGGGCGAGCGGATCTGCGTCTCCCCCATCGGCACGGCGGTCGACGGCATGGCCGTGCGGGCCACCGAGGCGGTCGCCGCGGAAGGGCGCGCCGCATGAAGGGCATGATCGCCTGGTTCGCGCGGAACAGGGTCGTCGCGAACCTCCTGCTCGTGATCATCGTCGCCTCCGGCCTGATCACTCTTGCCGACCTGAAGCAGGAAGTGTTCCCGGAGTTCTCGCTCGAGATCATCACCGTCGGCGTCGAGTACCGGGGAGCGGCCCCGGAGGAGGTCGAGGAAGGCGTCTGCGTGCGCGTCGAGGAAGCGCTGCAGGGCGTGGACGGCGTCAAGAGGATCACTTCCACGGCTAGCGAGGGTGCGGGCTCGATCATCGTCGAGGTCCTGTCCGCGTACGACGTGAGGCGGGTGCTGGAGGACGTCAAGGCCAAGATCGACGCCATCGACACGTTTCCCGCCGAGGTCGAGAAGCCCGTGGTGCAGGAGGTCGTGACCCGCTTCCAGGTCATCAACGTGGCCGTCGCCGGGGACACGAGCCTGGGCACGCTGAAGCGGATCGGCGAGCGCGTGCGGGACGAGATCGTCACGCTGCCCGAGGTCTCCCAGGCGGAGCTGCTGAACGCGCCGCCGTACGAGATCTCGATCGAGGTGTCCGAGGACGCTCTGCGGCGGTGGGGCCTCACCTTCGACCGCATCGCCGCCGCCGTGCGGCAGTTCTCGGTCGACCTGCCCGGCGGGTCGGTCAAGACCGAGAACGGCGAGATCCTGTTCCGCACGAAGGGGCAGGCGTACACCGGCGATGAGTTCGAGGGCCTGCCCCTGCTGGCCCGCCCCGACGGGACGCGGATCTACTTGCGGGACGTCGCGACCGTGGTGGACGGTTTCGAGGACCTCGCGGTGAGCGCCGAATTCGACGGAAGGCCCGCCGTGATGATCCAGGTGTACCGGGTCGGCGATCAGAACGCGGTGGAGGTGGCGCAAGCCGTGCATGCCTACGTCGAGCGCGCGGCCGGCGCCTTGCCCGAGGGCATCGGGTTGTTCACGTGGCAGGACTCCGCGCGCCTGCTCGAGGACCGCATCGACCTGCTCGTCAGGAACGCCATGACCGGGCTGGTGCTCGTCTTCACGGTGCTCGCCCTGTTCCTGCGGCTGCGCCTGGCGTTCTGGGTCACGATCGGCATTCCGATCTCGTTCCTGGGCGCGATCGCGGCCATGCCGGTGTTCGACGTCTCGATCAACATGATGTCGCTGTTCGCCTTCATCCTCGTGCTGGGCATCGTGGTCGACGACGCGATCGTGGTGGGCGAGAACATCTTCACGACGCAGCAGAGAACGGGCAAGCGGACAAGCGCGGCGATTCGCGGGACGTACGAGGTGCTGATCCCCGTCGCGTTCGGCGTCCTCACCACCATGGCCGCGTTCTCGCCGATGCTGTTCGTGCCGGGCATCATGGGCAAGATCACGGGCGTCTTCCCGCTCATCATCCTGCCCGTGCTGTTCTTCTCGCTGGTCGAGTCGAATCTCATCCTGCCGTGCCATCTGGCGCACTACAAGCGGCCGCGCAAGCGCACCGCCTTGGCCGCGCGGGCATGGGACGGATTCTTCAACCTGTTCTCCGGCGGGCTGGAGCTGTTCGTCCGGCGCATCTACCGTCCCACGCTGCGGGCCGCCCTGGACTGGCGGTACCTGACCGTCGCCCTGGCGCTCTTCTCCGTGCTCTTCACCGCGGGGCTCGTCGGCGCCGGCCTGGTGCGAATGGTGCTGTTCCCGACGGTCGACTCCGACAACATCGTCGCCTTCCTGACGATGCCCAGGGACGCGCCGGCGGAGGTCACCAGCGCCGGAGTGGACATCATCGAGCGCGCGGCGCTGGAGCTGCGCGAGGAGATCGCCGCCGAGATCGGGCGCGACGAGTTCGTCCACATCCTGCGTTCGATCGGAGAGCACCCGTTTCGCGAGGTCCAAGGCGGCCCTGCGGCCGGAGTGGCGAATCCGCAGGGGGACTACCTGGGGGAGGTCAACGTCGAGCTGTTCCCCTCGGAGCTGCGCAGCCTGAGCGCGGCGGAGATCGCCGGCCGTTGGCGCGAGAAGGTGGGCCAGATTCCAGGCGCGGTCGAGCTGCTGATCTCGCACGACATGATCGGAGGCGGCAAGGCCATCGACCTCCAGTTCAGCGGCCTGGACCTCGACACCGTGCGGCGGGTCGCGGAGATCACCAAGGCTCGCATTGCCGAGTACCCGGGCGTGATCGACGTCTCGGACACATACCGCACCGGCAAGCCGGAGATCAAGCTGGCGCTGACCTCGGAAGGCGAGGCGATGGGCGTGACCATGCGGGATCTGGGCCGGCAGGTCCGCCAGGGCTTCTTCGGCGAGGAGGCGCAGCGCATCCAGCGCGGCCGGGACGACATCCGCGTGATGGTGCGCTACCCGCAGCGGGACCGCCGCTCGCTCGGGGACCTCGAGCAGATGCGGATCCGCACGCCGTCCGGGTCGGAGGTGCCGTTCTCGACGGTAGCGGTCGCGAGCATGGGCCGGGGGCCGGCCGCCATCACGCGGGTCGACCGCAGCCGCTCGGTCAGCGTGCAGGCCGAGGTGGACGAGTCGATCACGACCGGCGGAGAGATCTCGGCGGCCTTGGAGTCGGAGTTCCTGCCGCAGCTGATGGCCGGATACCCCGGCGTCGCCTACTCCTTCGAAGGGGACGAGGCCGACTTCGCCGAGTCGATGGAAGGGCTGGCGCGGGGCTTCGCCATCGCCATGTTCGTGATCTTCGCGATGCTGGCGATCCCGCTGAAGAGCTACGTCAAGCCACTGATCATCCTCAGCGCCATACCCTTCGGGATGGTGGGCGCCATCTGGGGGCACGCGATCCTCGGCCTGCAGGTCAGCTTCCTCTCGATGTGCGGCATGGTGGCGCTGGCCGGCGTGGTGGTCAACGATAGCCTCGTGCTGGTCACCTTCATCAACAGCTACGCCCGCGAGCGAGTAGCGCTGAAGGAGGCGGTGCGTGCCGCGGGAGAGGCGCGGTTCCGGCCGATCCTTCTCACGTCGCTGACGACCGCGGCCGGGGTGACGCCACTGATTCTCGAGAAGAGCCTCCAGGCGCAGTTCCTCGTTCCGATGGGCGTGGCCCTCGCCTCGGGCGTGCTGTTCGCGACGGCCGTGACGCTGGTGCTGGTGCCGTGCCTGTACGTGATTCTCGAGGACTTCCGGGCGGCTGCGAGATGGCTGGTTCGCGGGGAGGGCGCCCGAGCATCGAGCCGCGTGTCCGGACCCGGCGCGCCCGAACTCGCTCCGGGCGCGCCGGCGGCGGCCCGTGGGTTCGGTTCGGGCGTCCAGGTCGGGCGGTAATGCGGGCGGAGCGAGCCCAGCTGCGCCGTGCCGGCCCGGGCCGCTGGCGCTCGGGCTTCATGCGCAGACGCCGCTCCGATCGCGTCGCGCTCCGGAAAGAGGTCGAAGGGGCGTTGGCGGGGACGGCCGGCTTGCGCTTGATGCACTGAAGACGAGGAGTCGGCCGCTCGAGGTGCTTCAGGCGATCCTGGATGCTGTCCGACGCCTAGGGCGCGATAGTCTTGGGTGCCGCTCCAACCTGGTGGCATCGGCGCGCTCACCGACCGGCTAGCCCGAGCATTTCGGAGTCCGCCCCGGAATCGCTTCCCGCCGTGCTTGCAGAGCTTCGCCTCTCGACGCTCCTCGCACGGCATTGGCTGCCGCCTTGCCGACCTCGTGCCGTTGGGTGAATCATGCCGGCAAGGCCTGTCGCCTTCCTGCGGCGGACCGGCCCCTCGGTCCCGTATTCTCGCGCCGCGGGCTTCCTATCGATCCCACCGGATTGCTGGGGCACTCCCCGCGCCGCGCTTGTGCAGGAGTGCGAATTCCGCATCGGCCTCGCGGTCCGCGGCCCGGACAACGAGAGGCGCATCCAGCGGGAGGTCGAGTGCTTCGGAACCCGCTACCGCTCCTCTGATCTGCGCGCGCGAGCGCGTAGGCCTGCACCGGTTAGTCTACGCGCGTCGTATTCCTACCTCGTTCAGACAGGTGCAGGAGCCTTCCGCCATCCGCAGGTCAGCATTGCATGCCATGGCTCCGGCGAGATTGGCTAGGCGGAAACCAACTGCTGGATCGGAGCTCTCATTGGCGAGAGCGACCCCGGAAAGATGGATCGCGTCTCGGTAGCGCGCTCTGGACAAATCGACCGCGACTACCTCCTATTCGTTTGCCTACAAGTGCTGCGACGCAGTGATCATGCCGCATGCGCCTAGGAATGCGAGCGGCACTCCAGCGGCCTGAGCGCTAGATCGACACCCACCGCAAGGATTATCGCCCCAGCCAGCGAGGGTCGGCAATCGGGGCTACCCATTCTGGTCCGTGTCTTGACTGTCGGCTGACGGTATCCCGTGTGTCCCTCGGGGCGCTTGGGAAGCGCCTGCGGTTCCTGTCGCCGACACGACGGCTGCGCGACTGTCGTCCTCGCCGACAACCTGCCGATTGCGCCAACGCAAGGCGCGGACTCAACCGTGTCATCTCCGTGTCTTGGGTCGGTTCCTGCCGATACGGGCCAGCTGCGCGCGTTTGAGAGAATGAGGCTGTGGGCCTTCTCGACGGGCGCGAGTTCTATCGCATCGGGCAGCTCCCGAAGTACGTATTCGCCGAAATCAACATGATGCGCTCCAAGGCCCGGAGAGCCGGCCTCGACATTATCGATCTTGGCATGGGCAATCCCGACGGGGCCACTCCTGCCGCCGTTGTGGACAAGCTCACCGAGGCGGCCCGGGACAAGCGCAACCACAGGTATTCCCTGTCCCGAGGGATCCCGCGCCTGCGCGAGGAGATCTGCAAGCGCTACAAGGCGAACTACGACGTAGACTTGGATCCCGAGACCGAGGCCATCGCGACGATGGGCTCGAAGGACGCCCTCGCCCACCTGACATTCGCGACGATCGGGCCCGGCGACGGGGTCGTGATGCCGGATCCCTCGTACCCCATTCATCAGTGGGGCGTGGTCATGGCGGACGGTCGGCAGATCGCCGTTCCGATGCCCTCGGCGGACGAATTCCTGAACCGTGCCGAGGATTTATTCAAGGGACCGGGCCCCAGGCCCGCGATGATCCTGACCTCATTCCCCCACAACCCCACGACCCTGTGCGCCGACGCAGGCTTCTTTCACCGGCTCGTCGAGCTGGCGCACCGCCACGGCACCATGCTGGTGCATGACTTCGCCTACGCCGACATCGCCTTCGACGGCTACCGGGCACCCTCGATGCTCCAAGTGCCCGGCGCCAAGGAGGTCGGCGTGGAGATCTTCTCGATGTCCAAGAGCTACAGCATGCCCGGTTGGCGGGTCGGGTTCTGTCTCGGGAATCCGAAGATGATTGACGCGCTGGGACGGATCAAGAGCTACTTGGACTACGGCATGTTCCAGCCGATCCAGATTGCCGCGATCATCGCTCTCCGCCAGTGCGAAGAGTTCACGCGCGAAACCGCTGCGATGTACGAGGCGCGCCGCGACGCTCTGATCGACGGCCTGGGCAAGGGCGGCTGGGAGATCGAGGGCCCCAAGGCGACCATGTTCGTGTGGGGCAAGATCCCCGAGCGGTACTCTTGGGCCGGTTCGCTCGAGTTCTCCAAGCTGATGCTCGAGAGAGCGCTCGTTGCCGTGTCGCCCGGCATCGGCTTCGGGCCGGGCGGCGACAGGCACGTCCGCTTCGCCCTCGTCGAGAACGTCCAGCGCATCCGCCAAGCCACCAGGGGCATCCGGAAGCTGCTCCGCGACTGACCGCCGCGCCGTGCGCTACACTGAACGCAGGGCCGGCCCGCGATGCGCCGAATGTGCCGGACCCTGCCATAGTTCATGATTCGACTCGTCGCACTCTCCTGTCTCGCGCTCGCCTTGGCGGCTGCTTCGGAACTCCATCTGCAGGCCCAGTCAGTCGACAATGTGGTCGAGGGCATCGAGCGCCACTACAACAGCCTCAGCGCCTTGAAGATGGGCTTTGAGCAGTCCATGGAATACGCCGGCAGGAAGCGTAACTCGGAATCGGGCACGCTCTACCTGCTGCGCCCCGGCAAGATGCGCTGGGAGTACAGCGACCCGCAGGGGAAGCTGGGTGTCAGCGACGGGACCGTCTTTCGGCAGTACAATCCCTACACCCACCAGGTCCGCCAGGTCAATCTCGAGGAGATGACCGACTTGCGGGCGCCCCTCTCGTTTCTTCTGGGCCGGATGCGCCTCCGGCGGATGTTCCGCAACTTGCGCGTCGGCGAGGTGGAGGGGCAGCCGGCGCTCCTAGGCGAGGGTCGCGGAGGCCAGGATTTCTTCTCGAGAGTGGAGTTCGCCTTCACTCCCGACGACTACGCGATCACGGGAATACGGATCGTCGGCCGGGACGAGTCCGTCAACGCCTACCGTTTTTCCGATGAAGTGAAGAATCCGAGTCTTGCGGCCGCGCTCTTCGAGTTCAAGGCGCCGCCCGGGGCCGAGGTGGTGCCGCTGACTAGGAATTTCAACGATCTCCCCTTCGAGGAGCGCTAGGCTAGCGGCTCGTAACTCAGCCGGAACGGCGGTCCCAAGACGCAAGCGCGAGCTTCAACGCGGCGTTCTGTCCGCAGGGTTGGAGGGACTGGTTCGATGGCCACTTGTCCCGCCGAATAGCCCCGATCCATTGGTTCCGCGCGCAGCCGCAACGAGCCGTCCTTGTCCAGCTAGCGCCGGAACCCCGGCCTTCATTCGACCGTAATCCCTTCGACCTGGTCCCGGCAGCCTGCCAATCGAAGCGGAGTTGAGCGATGGTGCCGCGCGGAATGCGAGAGATTGGGCCGTCCCATTCACGCCCGATTCGGCTGGCGCGACTTGACGCCTGTCAGGATAATCGCACTGACGTATCTCCGACCACTAAGAGGGCTTGGTTGCGGTGATGGAGGCGATGGTGCGCGGGCAGCCCGGGCCGGTGATTGGCGAGCGCCTCCGGTTCCGCTGCGGGTGGCTTTGCGAGCGGTTCGGCCGGAAAGAACGGGTCGGGATCCTCGCGTCGCGCTCTTTCGAGTCAAGCGAAGTAACTCCGCGGAACCGCCACGGACTCGGCACGGCATGGCCGGGCGCCACGCGCGTACCAACGGGTCCGGCGGTTGTGCTTTGCTTGCGGGCCACCGTGACCAGGCCGGTCTCGAGCCAGCCCGACGACACTGCCGCGGATGGCTGCGGGCGCTCCGCCACCGTCCGCTTGGGATGGCAGCGCTTGCGGGATCGCCGCAGGAGCAGGGGAGGGTCTGGGCTGACGCTTACGAGAGCCGCCCGGGCTAGACGGGTCGCGGGAATCCGCAAGCGGTGCCGGGAGGCGGGCTCGAACCGCCGACCTACGGGTTATGAGTCCGTCGCTCTTACCAGCTGAGCTACCCCGGCGTCCACCCTCAATGGTACACCCCTCGCTGAGTCGCGGCTCCCGTCGCGGTCAGAGAACGGGTCCGATCCGCCAAGTCATCATCTCGCGGTGCCCGAGCTTCTCGCTGCATGTCCGGCGCCCGGAAGCGACCTCCAGCAGCGTCTCGTACATCCTGCGCCCCAGAGAGGCGATATCCTCCTCGCCGTCCGCCACGGTGCCGGCGTTGATGTCCATGTCCTCGTCCATGTGGCGTGCCGTCGCCGAGTTCGAAGCGACCTTGATGACCGGCGCCGTGGCGAATCCGAAGCAGCTGCCGCGACCGGTTGTGAAAAAGCAGATGTTGCAGCCGCCGGCGACCATGCCGGTTACCGAGGCTGGGTCGTAGCCGGGGCTGTTCATGAACACGAAGCCCCGCTCGGTGATCCTCTCGGCGTAGTCGTACACAGCGCTCAGCGTCGACTGCCCGCCCTTGGCGATCGCCCCCAGTGACTTCTCCGCGATATTCGTAATGCCGCCCGCCAGGTTGCCGGGCGAGGGATTGCTGTTGAACGTCACCGAATCCCGGAACCGGCCGACGTAGTCGAAGTACCACTCGAGAGCGTCCAGCAGCCGTCGGCCGACCGCGGGGCTGGCCGCGCGCCGCGTCAGGAGATGCTCCGCGCCCCATATCTCGGTGGTCTCGCCCAAGCAGGCCGTGCCGCCCTGCTTCACCACTAGATCCGCGCAGTAGCCCACGCCGGGATTCGCCGTGATCCCGGAGAATGCGTCCGAGCCCCCGCACTCGAGCGAGATGGCGATCTGCGAGACCGGGCAGGGCTGCCGCCCGATCCGGCCTGCAGCCGCGATTATCTCCCGGACCGCCTTGGCGCCGTCCTCGACCGCTTGGCGCGTCCCGCCGCTCTCTTGGAGCGTCAGCCCGCGCCGGGGCGGCGCGCCCGCGGCGGGATCCGGCCGCAAGTAGTAGCCGACCTGGTTCACCTCGCAGCCGAGCCCGACAACGACCGCGGCCGCCACGTTCGGATGGTCGGCCAGCCCGTCCAGCGTCTTGCGCAGCAGCTTGGAGTCTTCGCCTTCCGCCTGGCCGCATCCGTCGGTGTGTGGCAGCGCGACCACACCGTCTACGCCCGTTCCCTCGAACGACTCGTCGCGGAAGGCGGCCGCGATCCTCTCTGTCACGTGCGCGGCGCAATGGCTCGCGCCGACGATCGCCACGTAGTTGCGAGTGCCCGCGCGGCCGTCGGCGCGCGGATAGCCCATGAACGTCCGCTTCGCGGGGAGCGGGAGATCCGGCAGATCCGAGCGGGCCGTGCCGAATTCGTAGCTTCGCTCGTCGATGTCGAACCGCAGGTTGTGGGTATGCACCCACTCGCCCGCGCCGAGAGCCGCGTCCGCGCGGCCGATCTCCTCGCCGTACTTGTAGACGATCCCCCCTTGCGCGATCGGCAGCACGGTCATCTTGTGCCCCGGCGCGATCGGCTGCTTGACGTTGATCGCGGTCCCCTCGACTTCGAGCGCGGCGCCGGCCGGTATGTGGGTGCGAGCGACGACCACGTTGTCGCTCGGGTGCAGGCGGATCCAAGGCTTGGACGGGACCAGGGCCGGATCCAGAGTGACTAGCTGGACGGCCATGGATCTCCTTCGTCGGCGGCTAGGGCCGCGCCGGCCTCCGTCAGCCAGGCGGCTTCCGCCGCGCTGAATTCGCGCTCGCGAGCGACCGCGACACCGACAACGCCTACCAGCCGCCCCCGGGCCCTCATGGGAACGCAGATCGACCCTCCCATGCCGGTGGCCCGGGCCCCTGGCCGCGCTCGGCCGCTTCCGTCGGTCTGCAGGTTGCAAATCTGCACTGGCTCGCCGCGCTCGGCCGCGAGCCCCGCCATGCCCTTGCCCACCGGAATGCGCCGGATCACCGGGAGCAGGTCTTCCGGGATGCTCCCGGCATGCTCTGCGAGGTGCAGGCAGCCGTCGGCCCCTAGGCGATGGACCGTGCCCGTCTCGGCGTCCAGGGCCGCAAGGATCCGTCCCAGGGCCTCGCCGAGGGCTAGGTCCGCTAGGCCCGCGAGCGCCCGGTCGTTCGCAGTCGCCGCCATCTCCCTCTAGCTTGGGGCCTTCCGGGGCGATTCCGCCACGAACCAGCCGTTCCGCAGGTCCTCCTTGTTGTAGCGCACCTCGCTGCCCTCGGCGTAGTCGATCAGGCGGCCGCCCGCCGCCCGCAGGATCGCATGAGCGGCGGCGGTGTCCCATTCCATCGTCGGCGCCAGGCGCGGGTAGAGGTCCGCGGCCCCTTCCGCGACCAGGCAGATCTTGAGCGAGCTCCCCATCGCCAGGAACGAGATTTCGCTGTACGAGGCCCGCAGCCCGTCCACGTAGGCGCGCGTTTCGTCCGTTAGGTGGGTCCGGCTGCCGACCACCCGCAGGCGTCCGGTCGCGGGCATCGGCCCGCAGCGGATCGGCTTGGCGCTGTCCGACCCTACGGCCTTGAAAGCGCCCGAGCCGACCGCGCCCCAGTACATCCACTCGCGCGCCGGCGCGAACACCACGCCTGCGGCGGGGACGCCTCGCTCCACGAGGGCCACGTTGACCGTGAACTGGCCGTTCCGCTTGACGAACTCCTTGGTCCCGTCCAGCGGATCGACCAGCCAGTAGCGCTCCCACTGCCGGCGGGCGGAATACGCCGCTAGGTCCGGGCTCTCCTCCGACAGGAGCGGAATCCGGGGATACGCGCTCCGCAGCCCCTCGGCGATGATCCGATGCGCGGCCGTATCGGCCTCGGTCAGTGGCGAGTCGTCGGCCTTCCGCCGGACTTTGAAGGCCCGCGAGTACACCTCCATGATCGCGGAGCCCGCGCGCTTGGCGATCGAGATGACTGGTTCGAGTTCCATCGGGCAGGGGTCGCGGCTGCGCGGGCCCGCCGCTGGCGCGGCGTGCCTGCCGACACTCCATCATGGTCGAACGGCGGCGGCTCCCGGGCGGGCTTGCGCTGGCTCGACGGCCGGATTCGCTAGAATCGGGCGGTTCGGGCCTGCTGCGATCCGCCTTCCCGTGCAGCGGCTCCGCCGGAGAGGTCGCGAATGGCCAACGAGACACCCTGCGGCCCCGCTGGCGCGGGCCGGTTACTGACGGTCCTCTCGCTGCGGCTGGCAGGTCTCGCCGCGCTCGCGGCCGGCACCCTGCTCGGCCAGCCGAACGATGCCCAGCCGGGCCGCTTGCGGCCCGACGCCCCGGCCCAGCACGAGGTGGCGCGCAAGAACATTCCGCACTTGGGCGCGTCGGAGGCGTTCATGACCCCCCGGGATCCCGAACCGGAGCCTCCCTTGGATCCCCGCATCGTCGATGCGATGCGCATGACCGAGGACACGCGCTCCGACGACTTTCCCGATATCGTCACCCACCCGCGCGACCGGTCGGTCGCGTGGATGGCCTGGGCCAGCTTCGACGGGTATCGCGACCAGGTGCGCCTGGCCCGCTACGACAGCGCCCAGCAGCGCTGGGGCACCTGGACGCAGGTGCCGGGCGTCAGCGGCGATGTCTGGAGGCCGCGGCTGGCATTCGACAGCGAGGGCCGTCTGTGGACCGTCTGGTCGCAGCAGGTGGACGGCAACTTCGATCTGTACGCCCGCTGGTACGACGGGAGCGTTTTCGGGCCGCTGCAGCGCCTCACCGACGCGCCGCAGTCCGACTTCGATCACGACGTGGCCTTCCGGGACGGCGCGATTCACGTCGCTTGGCAGGCGTTCCGGGGACGGCAGTCCGACGTGTACCACATCGCCTACCGGGACGGCGCGTGGGGCGAGGAGGCCAGGGTCAGCGAGAGCCCCCGCAACGACTGGGAGCCCGCGGTCGCTGTCGACTCCCAAGGCACGGCGATCGTCGCATGGGACACCTACGACAAGGGCCGCTACGACGTGCTCATGCGGCGGCTCCCCGAGGGAGAGCCCGGCCCCGTGGTCGAGGTAGCGGCCACCGAGCGTCTGGAAGCGCGACCCGACCTGGCTGTCGACGGCCGCGACCGGGTGTGGGTCAGCTACGAGGCCGGCCGCGTCAACTGGGCCAAGGATCAAGGGCGCCTCGATCCCGTCGGGACAGCGCCCGGCTATCCGATCTACGACCGGCGCGGCGTGGAGGTCGTCGCCTACGCGGGCGATCGCAGGCTCGGGATGGCGCCGCCGTTCGCAATCGAGCGGGGCCAGAAGGTGTACACCCCCGAGAGCGGGCAGCTGCACCACTACGGGCGCCTCGCGATCGACGACCAAGGCCGCCTGCACCTGCTGGTCCGCAACCGCCAGGGGCGCAGGCTGGCGGACTACTGGCGCTTCTTCGTGACCACTCTGACGGCGGACGGCTGGACCGAGCCCGCCATGGTGCCGTACAGCCGCGGCCGCTCGAGCATGTTCGCCGCGGCCGCGCCGGCGCGCGAAGGGCTGTGGATCGCCTGGCCGCGCGACGGGCACCCCACGTTCTCCGTGATGGTCAATCTCCCCGAGGAAACGGTCATAGAGAACGTCTATGCCGCGCGCTACGAGCCGGGAGTGCCGTCCTCCGAGCCCGCTCTCAGCGAGCGCGGCCCGGATGTGGACTCGCGCCCCGCGGGCCATCCGCACGAGGATCGTGACGTCCGTCGCATCCGGGACTTCCGCGTCCGCGTCCGCGGTCGGCAGCTGCGCATCCTGCGGGGAGACACCCACCGCCACACCGAGCTGTCGATGGATCTGCGGGCATCCCCCGACGGATCGCTCCTCGACTTTTACCGCTACATGCTCGACGCCGCGTCGATGGACTGGGGCTTCGTTTCCGACCACCAGTACGGCGCCGACCGCATCTACTGGTGGTGGCTGACCGAGAAGGCGGCCGACCTGTTCCATACCGAGGGCTACGCCTCGCTATTCGGCTACGAGCGATCCGTGCGCTATCCCAACGGGCACCGCAATGTCTTCCACACGCGGAGGGGCATCCGGAACGTGCCCTTCTTCGCGCGCCCGGAAGAGTACATGCAGCGCCACAACGGCATCGGGTCTGTCATCGAGGGCGATACCAAGATGCTGTACGAGGAGATCCGCCGCACAGGCGGGCTCGCGATTTCGCACACGTCCGCGACGAACATGGGTACCGACTGGCGCGACAGCGACCCCGAGCTCGAGCCCGTGGTCGAGATTTTCCAGGGCGACCGCTACAGCTACGAATGCGTCGGCTGCCCGTTCACGGACGTGGGGCAGGGCTATCCCTCGGCCGGCTCGGCCATGCTGGAGGAAATCCACCCTGACGGCATGGTCGCGGCCGCTTGGACCAAGGGTCTTCGGCTCGGAGTAATCGCGAGCTCGGACCACCTCTCCACGCACATGTCGTACGCCATGGTGTACGCGGAGAGCGCCACGCGCGAGGGGGTGGCCGACGCCATCCGTCGGCGGCACACCTACGCGGCGACGGACAACATCATCCTCGAGTTCCGCCTCGGCGAGGCCTTCATGGGCGACGAGATCCGCGTCGGAGCGGAGGTGCCGGCGATCCGGGCGAGGATTCTCGGCACGGACACGCTGCGGCAAGTGGCGCTGGTGCGGAACAACGAAGTCGTCTATTCCGCCAGACCGGGCAGCCCGGACCACGACTTCGAATACTCCGATCAGGAGCCCTTGGATGGCGAGGGCTTCTACTACCTGCGGGCGGTCCAGGCGAACGACGAGATCGCGTGGTCGTCGCCGATCTGGGTCCTGCGCGACTAGTCCGGTCGATTCGCGAATGAGGTCTGACGGCGGGAATCCATCCTCGCCGGGATGCAATTGGGGCGCCACGGGAAAGGAGGGCCGGATTCAGGCCTTCAGCTCGTCGGCGATGCTAGCCCGGTCAGTCCGGCGCCGCGCGTCGCGCCCGTCGGGCAGGCGCGTTGCACCGGCGGGCTCGCGATTTAGGACACGTCCGCGACGACCACGGGCGACCACTGGCGCGACAGCGACCCCGAGCTCGAGCCCGTGGTCGAGATCTTCCAGGGTGACCGCCACCGCTGCGAATGCGTCGGCTGCCCGTTCACGGACGACGGGTGGCTGTCTCTCGGCCGGCTCGGCCATGCTGGAGGAAATCCACCCCGACGGCATGGTCGCGGCCGCTTGGGCCAAGGATCTTCGGCTCGTGCCAATCAGCGAGCTCGGACCACCTCTCCACGGACATGTCGTACGCCACGGTGTACGCGGAGAGCGCCACGTGCGAGGGCGTGGCGGCCGCCATCCGCCGGCGGCACGCCTGCGCGGGGACAGACAACATCATCATAGAGTTCCGCCTCGGGGAGGCCTTCATGGGCGACGAGATCCGCGTCGGAGCGGAGGTGCCGGCGATCCGGCCGAGGATTCTCGGCACGGACACGCTGCGGCAAGTGGCGCTGGTGCGGAACAACGAAGTCGTCTATATCGCCACACCGGGCAGCCCGGATCACGACTTCGAATACTCCGATCAGGAGCCCTTGGATGGCGAGAGCTTCTACTACCTGCGGGCGGTCCAGGCGAACGCAGAGATCGCGTGGTCCTCGCCGATCTGGGTTCTGCGCGACTAGCCCGGTCAATGCGCGCATGAGGTCTGACGGCAGGAATCCATCTCCAGCGGGATGCTATTGGGCGCGACGGGAAAGGATGGCCGGATTCAGTGCTTCCGCTGGTCGGTGATGCCAGCCCGGACGGGCGGGTGCTGCGAGTCGGGCGGGCGAACGCCCGAATCCATGGCTTGATGAATTGTGCCGGCTAGCGGCCCTAGGCGGGATCGGTAGAACCCGTTCCCGGCCGCCGGTGCGGCATCGGTCGCCCCACGCCTTCTTCTTCGTGTTGATCGAGGCCGCCGGCTGGCCCAAGCGTTGCAACGCCCGCGCCCGCCGGGCGATGCGCCGGAATCGTGCATTCCGGTCCGGTCCGGATGCCGGCGGCCTTTGAGCGTATTACGGCTGGCCTGCAAGCGGTAGCCCAACTCGTGCAGCAGCCGATTCACCGCGCGCTCGCTGACCCGATGTCCTGCAGGTCCCAACTGCTCCGCCCAGCGCGCCGCGCTGCTGCACGTCCAGAGCAGCGGACCCTGAGGGTCGCCCGCGGGAACCGGTCGAGCAGCACCTCCAATGCCCTCACCAGACCCGGATCGCGATCCGCCGGCGCCTGTCGACCGCCGCCTAGGGTGCCCACCTGCGCAATGCCCGCCCGCGACTCCTGTGGCGAGGACGCATGCTGTTCCCGCAAGTCGGCCCGGATCGTGGCGCACGACATGCCGGTTGTCTTGGCGACCCATGGAATGCCCCCGCGTCCAATGGCGCGGGCTTCCGCCGCGGCCCAGAGGCAGCGAGTGCGCTCGTCCAACAGCGGTCTCAACACATTGAACTTTCCCTGCACCGCTTGTGTCATCCCGGTCGTGGCGCCGTGTATACCGGAGAAACGAGGAAGCGGACAGGTTGTTTCGGCGAGACTCCTAAGCACGCCGTGGCGCGAATACCCACTCGGCGCGGCGGACGAGCCACCTCCGCGTGGATCTCGGCTTCGGCCCGCAGACCTTGGCGTGCGACGACTCCTCCGGAACAGGATCCGAGTGGACTGTCTGGTTTTTGGAACGCACTTGGCTGGCCAAGATCGACACTAGGCCGAAGCCCCTGTGATTCGCCAGCACCCGCCCCGGCTCCCCGCCGTCCCTCTCTATGACGTCCTGGCGGTAGACGGACATGGGATCTCCGTCGCGGTCGTCCATGAACGCCGCCGACGAAGGCCGGATACAGCCGTCGTTGTCGTCACGAACGAAATGCCACGGCGGGACTCTCCGCAGAAGACGAACGTTATCAAGGATCTGCGGATCGTCGGGAAACTGTCTCCGGCACTCCTCCGCGGAGGTCATGAGCTCAGTCCGAGGCCCTTCTAAGCCACTCTCGGACCGTTTCTTCGTGACCGGTCAGGACCGCTTCGACCTCCTCACCCGACCGCCGGTCTTCCGCACACCACGACACCGATCCGTCAGGCTTGATTTCGACTTCGATGTCCACGCCCCTCCGGTGCCATTCGATCTGCAGCCCGCCCCGCACCGTGGGCACGAGCACGGGACCGGCGATGCCTCGAACCACGTATGCCGTCAGAAACTCGATTGCCCGTCTGAAGGCAGTATCCGAAACCGGCTCGGCGCCGTACGAATTCCAACCCCTCGGGAGCTGCTGCAGTTCGCAGGCCCGCTCGAGAGCATGCACAAGCCCTTCAGGCAGATCACGCCTGGACGCTCGAATCGCTATCCTTCGGATCGGCCGCCGAGGCGATTCTTGCGACATCGTTCGGACGAGCGGAGCGACCAAGGCACCTGCAGCTGCCACTGTCTCCGTCGTTGACAACCGACGTTGCACCAAGCTCTCCGCCAGCACCCCCGGACCCGCGTCAACGGCATTAACCAGACCGGGCATTCGTTCTCTCCCAGCAGCGTTGCATGGACTCGGTGGTCAGATCTGCGAACCCTCGCACCACCCACTCTCGCCCCAGATCGAAGAACTCGAACGCCCCGTCGATTCCAGTTCCGATCGGGGCTCCCCGCGCCATCAGATTCATGACCCAGCCTGGGCTCCCATCAGCCGTGCTCCACGAGGGCTGGGCCGTCACGTGCAATCTGCCGACGGGTCCATCAGAGCCCGGAATGCGATACCGCCACTGAACCGCGGCGTCCTCCGGGGCCGGCAGGAATGCAACGGCTGGCAACGGCGCCCAGTTCCTCAGGATCTTCTCGACCTCTCCATGGTTCTCCCATCTTCCTGCGCGCTCGATATGGTTGACGTACGCCACCTCGCATTGGTTGACCTCCAGCTCGCCGAGACCTTCGTCCTCGAGAAACTTCTCGAACATTGACACTTCGTGTCGGAATCGCTCGCGGATTCGTTCGTACCGCGGATACGTGTCGACTTGGCCGATCTTGCGCCAATTGTGAATGAAGCGGTCCTGCTGCACCTGCACGAGTTCCGTCTTTGCCTCATTCACGAACCAGACGCGCGGAGCAGGTGGCTTGCCCTCAAAGGCGATCTCCACCCGTGGCAGTGATGGCGGATCGAAGCTCTCCGAGGCTGGCGCCAGCGGCAGGTGCTCTTCGATCAGCGGCAACTGGTCGCGATACCTCCGCCAGAGCAGGCCGATGTGAGCGGTCGTCAGGCTGGACAGCGATCGGAACTGAAGGGACAGGGCAACTTCCGCCAAGGGTGGCTTGGCGAATTCGGGCAGGTCCTGAGGCCGGCTTGAATTCACAGAGTCTCCTGTTAGTCTATCCGACGATCAACGGAGCAATCCATCTCCGCGTGCTCGCTCGCCGACACCGCTGTGAACACGCCTCGGGAAACCGACTTCAGCAGGCGCAACGCACCGGACACTGTCCGGTGTCACGAGCGTCAGCACGTGCTCGACCGCCTGACGGACGAGGCAAGCGGTCGAACGAGTCGCTGTACAAGGGCGGCAGGCAGAGTGCTCGCCTCATCCACCGGCATGCAGGCGGAGCGGATGCGCTTCAGCAATTCGGAATCTGCCATGCCCTGCACTCCCTCGTCAGGCTTCGTACCCGTCTGACGTACGGGTTAACCGGATGTCGGCCTCATCGCGGCACCACGAGCAGCTTGGCGCCGAGCGGACGCTTCTCCTCGCTGCCACGCGGATACAGAGCCGAGAGAGCGATCGACAGGCGCAGGAAGTCGGGGCCGCGCTTCCGTCTGGCCTCCGGCTTGGAGCAGAATTCCGGTGTGCATCCGGTCGGCCGTGGTCGCGCCCGAAGCCGGAGCAGAGCCGTCGTCGGGGGCGTCGTCATCGCCGTAACGCGGTCGCCGCTCCCGGACCGAGGGTCCGCCGTGGCCCTCGCAGTCCGGGAAAAGCACCGCCTGCGGCGGGTCTGCTCGCGTCGCCGAATGACACTCCAGCCACGTCGCGACCGCCCGCGACGCGCGCTTGGCGAAGAGCGGCCGTGCCCGCTCGGAGACCGGCAGCAGACGGACCACGCCCTTCGCCGTCTCGATTGAGCGCCTCTCCCGCTTCGTCAGTTCGATGCCAAGCGGCGGGGCGAAACGGCGCACCACATCGAAGACGAGCGAGTGGTCCGCAGCCGGCGATTCTCAATTTGGGCCTTTGGGGATTTCCAGAGTGTCTGAGAAAGGTGTCGCAGGCAGTCTGGCACTTGACTTTTGCTAGCGGAATGCGTGAGCTAGGGTGAATGCCCCATGTTCTGGACTCACTGCTGAGCGCCTTCCGCGAGACGGCCGCCGGCCGGCCCGACCGGCGCGCGGGTCGCAACAAGCGCTACGAGGTCAGCGCCGCCGCCGGTTGCGCCCCGGCCTGCTTCTGCACCCGGTGCGAGTCGTTGCTCGCGTTCCAGCGGCGCATGGAGCGGGACGGCTCCCGCTCCAACTGCCGGACCCTGTGCGGCGTGGGCCGCATCCCCTGCGACAAGCGGATCCGCAACTTGCTCGACGACCGCGACCCGGCCGCGTGCGACCCGCTGTGCCGGCCGTGCCTCGAAACCGTGGCCGCGCGGGGCGCGCTCGCGCCCTTGCAGCGCCTCGACGAGCGCCTGCCGGCGGCTCCGGACGGCGTCCGGTTCCACCGCTCCGACAGGGTGCATTGCCCGCAGTGCTCGGTGCGGCGCGTCGGCAGCGAGCGCCGGCCGCATCACTTCCGCACCATGGTCGCGGCCACCGCGGTGGCCGACGGCCACGCCACCGTCCTGCCGCTGATGCCCGAGTTCGCGTGCCCGCAGCAGGACGCGGCCGCGACCCGCGCCGACATGAGCGAGGACGAGCGCAAGCGGGACTGCGAGCGCAACGCCGCCAAGCGCTGGCTCGCCGCTCGCGGCGCCTGGCTGCAGGCCTGCCGCCCCGTCCTGCCGCCCCGTCCTGCCGCCCCGTCCTGCCGCCCCGTCCTGCCGGGCGACGACCTGCACTGCTGCCAGCCGGTCTGCGAGGCCGCCGCGGCGGCCGGCATGGACTGCATCCGGGTACCTGATTACCAACGAACGTCAGCCGAGGATATGCTATACTGGAGGAGGTCGGAAACCTCTGACAGGAAAGGGGATAGCTGATGAAACGCAATCGCGTGCAATGCCAGAAGGGACTCAGCCTGGGCAAGTTCCTGCAGCGCTACGGCAGCGAGGGGCAGTGCGAGCAGGCCGTCTTCAACGCCCGCCGGCCGGACGGCTTCCGCTGCCCGGAGTGCGGCTCCCGGCGGCACTGCCGCATCCGCTCCCGCAAGCTCCGGCAGTGCCATGCCTGCCACCGCCGGACCTCCCTCGTCGCCGGCACGATCTTCGCCGCCACCAAGCTGCCGCTGACCGTTTGGTTCCTGGCGCTCCACCTGCTGACGCAGGGCAAGCACGGCGTTTCGTCGCTGGAACTGGCGCGTCAGCCGGGCGTCAGCCGGAATACCGCCTGGAAGATGAAGCACAAGCTCTTGCAAGTGATGAAGGAGCGCGACGAGCGCGTGCCGCCGGGCGGCATCGTGCAGGTGGACGACGCCTACCGGGGCGGGGAGCGGAGCGGCGGCAAGCGCGGGCGCGGCGCGGCGGGCAAGACGCCGTTCGTGGCCGCCGTGCAGATCAGCGCCGCCGGCTGCGAGCACGTGCCGACCGTCACCGGAGGCGGGAAGCGGAGCTGCGCGGATTCCCGCTTCGTCCGGGTCAACACGATGCTGGGGAACGTCAAGCAGTCCCTGGCGGGAACCTGCCATTCGTTCGACGGCAAGCACCTGCCGCGCTACCTCGCCGAGTTCCGCTACCGCTTCAACCGCCGCTACGATCTGGAGGTGCTGGTCCCCCGCCTGCTCCACGCCTCCGTGCGCACCCCGCCCATGCCTTACCGCCTCCTAACCTTGGCTGAGTCTTGTGGGTAATCAGGTCCGGGTATGCAAGCCCGGATCCCGCAAGCACTTGTACGAGGTGCTGGAGAGCCGGCGGGCGAGCGGCGCGGTGCGCTCGACCGGCTGGCTGCCGCGGCGCGGGAAGGGCCAGCGGTGCGAGCGGCACCGTTTCCGCCGGACGGCCGCGGTGCCCCTGCGCAAGGGCCGCGAGGCCCTGCGGGGCACTTGGATCGAGTACGCCGTGGAACGCGGCGGCAAGCGCACCTGCGCCAGCAGCTTCTTCACCGGTCTCGCGGTCACCGCGGACAACGCGGAGCGGATCGCGCGGGCCGGCCGGGCGCGCTGGAAGATCGAGAACGAGGGCTTCAACTGCCTGGCGCGGCACGGCCGCAACTGCAAGCGCAACTTCGGGCACGGCAAGGAAGGGCTGGCCAGCGTGCTGGCCGTGCTGAACCTGTTCGCCTTCGCGCTCCACGCCGTGGTGCAGTGCGTCTGCGCGCTGCGGCAGCAGTGCCGGCGCCAGCCGGTCACGCGCCGCGCCCTGTTCCGGGAGCTGCAGGTCGCGCTGCGCTGGTTCCGCTTCCCGGACCGGCCGACGCTGCTGGCGGCGGTGCGCGCCGGACGCGCGCCTCCGGGCTGCCAGGCGGCCGGGCAGCCGGGGCCTGGACTCCGCGCAGTTTCGTGCCGGCAGCGTCCGGCGAGCGGCCGACCGTCGCAGCCGGCTACCGCCGGAGTGCGTCCGGCCGCGGGCTCGGCACTCGGCGGACCCGCGACGCGGGCCGCACCACGGCCCTGCCCGCCGTCCGACGCTCCCGCGGGCGGCCTCAGGAGCGCAACCTCTCGGTCAACTTATTCACCTCTATCCTCCGAAACAACGTTCACGCACCCCCTTGACGGCCAAATTGAGAACCGCTGGGCGGGGAAGACGACTTCGTTCAACATGATCGCGGGTCTGGTCCGCCCCGATGCGGGCAGGGTGTTCGTCGACGACAGCGACATCACCGACACGCCGATGTATCAGCGGGCCCGCCTGGGCATCAGTTACCTGCCGCAGGAGGCGTCGGTCTTCCGCAGGCTCACCGCGGACGAGAACATCCTGGCGATCCTGCAGACGCTGCCCTTGGTCCGCGCGGAGCGCCGCGAGCGGCTGGACGACCTGATCGCCCTGCTCGGGCTGGACAAGGTGCGCGGCAGCCGGGGGTACCAGCTCTCGGGGGGCGAGCGCCGGCGCGTCGAGATCGCGCGCTCGCTCGTGCTGTCGCCCAGCTTCCTGCTGCTGGACGAGCCGTTCTCCGGGATCGACCCGAAGCAGGTGCTCGAGCTGCAAGGCGTCCTCGGTAGACTGAGTCGGGAGGGAATCGGCATAGTGATCACCGACCACAACGTCCGCGAGACGCTGGCCGTGACCGACCGGGCGCTGATCATCCACAACGGATCCGTCTTCCGGGCCGGGCAGCCGCGGGAACTGCAAGCCGACCCCGAGGTGCGGCGGGTCTACCTCGGCGAGCACTTCGAGATGGCCGTGCGCGCTGGGAAGCGGAGCTGACCGCGGTGCCCGCGGTCAGGCTCGAACGCGAGGGCCTGTTCGGGCGCGTGGGCGTCGTGGACACGGCCGAGGCGCGCCGCTTCACGATCGGCGGCGTGCTGCAGGGCGCCTCGCTGCTGCAACCGGGCGCGGCCTGGGCGGACCCGGCGCTGCCCGCCGGACCCGGGCCCGTGATGGAGACGAGGTACCAGCTCGCTTGGCTGCTGGCGGGGCAGAGACACCCCGGCGGGCGCGGCCTGATGCTCGGATTCGGCGGGGGCTGCGGGACGGTCGGCTTGCTGCACCAGTTCGCGGGCTTGGAGATGGACGCGGTGGACGCGGATCCGGCCATGGCGGGCATGGCGCGGGAGTTTCACCCGCTGGTGCGCCACTACGAGCGGGCCGGCCGGCTGCGCCTGCACGTGGCCGATGCCGAGGACTACTTGGCGCGCGCGGGAACCTCGTACGATTTCGTGGTGGCCGACTTGCTCGTGAACGCGGACTGGCTGGGGCGAGTCGACTGCATGCCGCTGGTTCAGCTGATCGCCGATGCCGCCCCGGAGGCGTGGTTCCGGGCGTTCGGGTCCCTGCCGGACGGCGAGATCCAGCCGATCGCGGCGAAGTTCGCCGCGGCCGGCCGGCCGGCCGGATGGCTTTACTCGCCCGTGAGCCCCGCGGCTCCCGTCCCGCGGACGCGCGATTGGATCCTAGCCGGGGGCGTGAGGCAGCCGCCGGAGCCGGACGCTCTCGTGCCGTTCGGCGACGCGCGAGGGGCCCGCCTCCCCGCGGTGCGGCAGGCCTACAGGAAACTCGCGGCGTCCGCGCTGCCCGTCCCCTGAGCGAGTCGTGCTGCGCGGTCGGAGGGCCGTCGGGGCCGATGCGGGACGCGGTGGACTAAACTGATGGGAGTCGGCTCGGGCGGGAGCCCGTGCCCGCTAGCTGGAGGCAGAATTCGATGATGTTCTTCGACCCGCTCTACTTGGCTTTCATGATTCCGGGCCTCCTGCTCTCGCTCTGGGCGGGTGCCCGCACCAAGTCAGCGTTCAAGAAGTACGGGAACGTGAAGGCGCGCATGACAGGGGCGGAGGCGGCGCGCATAATGCTCGATCAGGCTGGGCTGTACAGCGTGGAAGTAGCTATTACGGAGGGATTCCTGTCCGACCACTACAACCCACGCACGCGCATGCTTGCGCTCTCTCCCGAGGTGTATCAGCAGCGGTCGATCTCCGCGGTCGGCGTCGCCTGCCACGAGGCCGGACACGCGATCCAGGATGCCAACGGGTACGCCCCGCTGCAGCTGCGCTCGGCGATGGTGCCTATGGCGAGCATCGGCTCGAGCCTGAGCTGGATCGTGCTCACGATCGGGTTCCTATTCGCGATGGGCGGCTTGGTTACGCTCGGCATCGCGCTCTTCTCGGCGACGGTTGCCTTCCAGCTTGTCACCTTGCCAGTCGAGTTCGATGCCACGAGGCGTGCGAAGGACCTCGTGGTGAAGTACGGCATCGTCGCCCCTTACGAGCGCGTCGGCGTGGACAGGGTGCTGAACGCGGCAGCCTGGACGTACGTCGCGGCTGCCGTCAGCAGCGTTCTCACCTTGGTCTACTTCCTGCTCCGCGCGGGCTTCCTCGGCGGCGACGACTAGTTGCCGGCCTGGTCGGCCCGCAGGTCCGCGATCCGGCCCTCGGCCAGGGCGCGGAGCCTGCGCACGTTCTCGCGATGGCTCTCGTCGATGAAGGGCGTCTCGAGGATGAAGGGCTTGTCCGCCAGCTCGGCGTGCCCCAGGATCCGGGCGAAGGCCTTCGCGCCGATGTGCCCGTCCGCGATGGATTCGTGCCGGTCGCTGTTGGAGCCCAGCGGCGTCTTCGAATCGTTGGCGTGGATCAGGTGCAGGCTCTCCATGCCGAGGTGGTGCCGGATGCGGGCCGCCGTGTCCTCCAGGCCCGCCGCGGTCGAGACATCGTAGCCGGCTGCGAAACAGTGCGGCGAGGGAGTGGAGCACCTTGGAAGGCTGGCGCCGGTCGCGCAGGCAGTCGGCGAAAGCCGCGGTGAGGCCGGGAGCGCGGTCGGCGGCCTCGACCGGGACAGCGCCGCCGTCGGAGCTGCGGCGCTCGTGATCGAAGGGGGAAGGCGACGGGGCGCATTGCGGAACGGAACGCCTTGGGAAGCTGCGGATGCGACGATGCATTCAACATAAACCTCCGGTGGAAAACAGTTTCAGTTTATAAACTGGGATCTCATCCGGACCGGGCCGGGGTTGCCGCCGGGAATCGCAGGGCACTCGTAGGAGCGAGGATCGCGCTGGACCGGAGGCCCTCACGGCCGGGGCGGAGGGACCGGGCTATGGCCCTCCGGGCTACTTATGAATAATCCGGGCTAGTGGGCGCTGTTTCCATGTGGGGCCAGCCCGCCTTGACCGCGGCTTGCAGCGGGGCGGCTGCTGGTGGCGAGGCAGATCTCACCAAGCCAGGACCGCGCGAAGGAAGATCCGAACGATGTCGCGTCGCAGACCGAGCCAGATCGGGCAGGTGTCGTAGAACACTCAGCGTGACGCGTAGCGGCTCTTGGTTCCTAGGCCGCGCCGCACGCCGCTCTACGGTTTCCTCGTGGGCCTTGGACCTGACGACAACTCGGCCTTGATGAACGCCCGCGAAGCGAACGACTCCGAGAGCAGATGTCACAGCGCCCTGATGGAAGGATCTCCGATGCTAACGTGAACGCCTTGCCTCGTCCGGCAGTCCAGCTGGATCTGCCAGAAGCAGTACTGAGGCCCCGGCAACAGGTTGACGTTGCGTGTCGAGGACCCTCACGACCACGATAGCCCCGGAATCGTCAAGCAAAATAGCTGGAAGTGGCTCTTCACCGCCAATCTTTATCGTAACCCGACATGATCATGTTGCCACGTGGGTCCTTGTGTGAGCCGCAACTACAACGGGAAGATTCAGCGCGACGCAATGCAGAAGGAAGCTACTACCCTCGGCATCTGCTATCGCTCCGGTGTTGAAACCCAACCGTGCTAATGGCCTGTCGGATTCGTAGTATCGGACTCGCACGGCAGCATTTGGCACATCGCTGCCACGGAAACTCTCGGAAGTCAATGCGGCATCAGGATCTCGGCCTGTGAGCACCGCGGGCGGCCTCTAGCGGGATGGCCGCTTCCTGCCATTCTCGTGTGGCAACTCGATTGCAACCATGTGCCACCGACTAATCGATGTGAAGCGTAGCCACGGAGATTCCGCCTAGTCCGGGTTGGAGCCGCCCGGGTGCTCGCCCGGTCCCGGCCTCGCGAGACAGGGCCTTGTACGGTCAGGGCTAGGGCGACAGCAGCAGCTGCCGGGCGTTCTCGATTGCCGCCGCGCTGATCTCGGCGCCGGAGAGCATCCGCGCCAGCTCCTCGACGCGCTGCGCCTCGCCGAGCTCGGCCACCGTGGCGCTCGAGCGCTCCTCGGATTCGGATTTCGCGACGTGGAAGTGGGCGTCGGCGAAGCGAGCGATCTGGGGCAGGTGGGTCACGCAGAGAAGCTGGTGTCCCGCCGAGAGCTTCCGGAAGCGCCGCCCGATCGCATCCGCGACGCCCCCGCCGACCCCGGTGTCGATCTCGTCGAACACGAGCGTCCGCCGGTACGGCCCGTCGGTGCCTGTTTCCTCCAGGCAGGTCTTGAGGGCGAGAGCGATCCGCGACAGCTCGCCGCCCGAAGCGGCCTGCCCCAGCGGCCTCGGCGGCTGGCCCGGATTGGCCGAGAAGCGCAGCGCCGCCCTGTCGACGCCGTTAGCCGACCACCCGGCCAGCTCGTCCACGGCGACCTCGAAGCGCGCCTTGGCCAGCGCGAGATCGCGGAGCTGTTCCTCCGTCCGTGTGGACAGTTCGCTCGCCGCTCTGCGCCGTCTCAGCGACAAGTCGGACGAGCGCCTCTCGTAGTCCGTCGCGGCCTCTTGCAAATCCTGTTCGAGGCGTTCGGATTCGGCGTCGCTGCCGGCCAGCTGTCCGAGCTCCCGCTCGGACCTCTCTGCGAACTCCAGCACCTCCTCGAGGGACGGTCCGTACTTGCGCTGTAGTCTCTCCAGCGCCGCTAGGCGGTTCTCGACCTCTTCTTGCCTCTGCGGGTCGGAGCAGAGTCGGTCGGCGCACGAGCGCAGCTCGAAGGCGACGTCGTCCACCGCGCTGCGGGTGTCCTCCAGGCTCGCGGCGAATCGCTCGAAGGGCCCGCCGTCGGCCGCGACCGCGCCCAGGGCGTCGATAGCGGCCTTGATCCGCGAGGACGCCGACGTCTCCGCGTCGTACAGTGCCTCGCAGGCTGCGAATCCGCACCGACGCAGCTGCTCGGCGTTGGACAGCCGCTGCAGCTCGACTTCCAGATCCCGGTCCTCGCCCGGGCGGACGGCGGTGTCGCGGATCTCGCCCACTTGGTAGCGCAGCAGGTCGATGCGGCGCAACCGCTCCCGTTCGCTGCCCCTGAGCTTGGCCAGCGCCTCGCCTGTCCGGCGCCAGCGGCGATGCAGGGCCCGCAGCTCCGCGGCGTCGCCGGCCGTTCCGGCGAAGGCGTCCAGCAGCTGCAGCTGGTGCGCCGCGGAGAGCAGCGTCTGCTGCTCGTGCTGCCCGTGAATGTCCCCGAGATGCGGCGCTAGGTCGCGCAGCAGCCCGACCGTGGCCGGAGAGCCGTTCACGTACGCGCGGCTCTTGCCGGACGCGAGAACCTGGCGTTCGACGATCAATTCGTCGCCGTCGCACTCGATCCCCGCCGAGGAGAGCCTGTCCAGCGCCGCTCTGTCCCGCGGCGCGTCGAAGCGGCCCGAGACGCGCGCGCGCCGCGCTCCGGAGCGCACGAGGTCGGCGCTGGCGCGGCTGCCGAGCAGGAGGGCGAGAGACCCGACGACGATCGACTTGCCGCTGCCGGTCTCGCCGGTGAGGATGTTCAGCCCGGGCTGGAATGCCAAGCGGAGCCGGTCCACGACCGCGTAGCTGTCGACGTCGAGTTCTTGGAGCATTCTCCGGCGGGTCCCCCGGTGCGCGGCGCGTTCGGCGACGGCGCGCGAGAGGCTCGCCGCGAGCCCGCGATTCCGTCCTCAAGCGTGGCAGGCCCCAGAATACCTGCCCCGCCGCTCGGCCCCTCCGGAGTGTCGGTAGCTCGTGTCGGCAGGCCCCGCGCGCGGACCTACCGGCGGAACGGCCGGCGTCCGTCGTGCGTCAAAGTAGGTGGTGCGGGGGTGGGCACAACAATCTACGGCATGAATGTAGTACGATCATGGAAGGTGGGCCGTGGCGCCGGCCGCTTGGATCCGCCCGCCACGAGGTGCCGTATTGCTCGACGCGCCAGCGTTCGCATTCTTGCTGCAGGCCGCTGCAGACGAAGCTGCGGGGACCGACACCGCGGCCGAGGAAGTCGCCGCTGCCGTGGAGCAGTCGACGCTGCTGGGCCTCGTGCTCGAGGTCGGCCCGGTCGGATTCGCCGTCTTCCTGATCCTCGCGGCGCTGTCGGTGGCGTCTTGGGCCGTCGCCTACTCGAAGTTCAAGCTCCTCGGCAACGCCGTCACCCTCAACCGCAGGTTCCGGCGCGTGTTCCGCAAGGCCGAGAGCATTGCCGACATCAATGCCGCCACCGCCCAATACCGGCCTTCGCCCGTAGCCACGGTCTTCGACTACGGCTACGCCGAGGTGGCGCGCCAAGTCAACACGCACGGCCTGGTTCGCAACCCCGCCTCGGTCGACCGCGCGCTCGCGCTCGCGGTCAGCGAGGAGACCTCCCGGCTGCAGAGCAAGCTGGGCCTGCTGGCGACGACCGCTTCCGCCGCGCCGTTCATCGGTCTGTTCGGCACGGTCTGGGGCGTGCTGGAGGCGTTTCGCGGGCTCGGCCAGGCGAGCGGCGCGACGCTGCGGGCCGTCGCGCCGGGAATCGCGGAGGCGCTGCTGGCTACGGCGCTCGGGCTCTTCGCCGCGATTCCGGCCCTGATCTTTTACAACATGCTCTCGGAGAGGCTGCGCGAGATCCGCTCGCGCATGCAGGACTTCGGTCTGGAGTTCTTCAATCTCGCGGAACGAGACTACGGAGCCGAGGATGGCGCTGCGAGCAAGAAATCCTGATCCGACCGACGACCGTATTGCGGAAATCAACGTCACGCCGTTCGTCGACGTGGTGCTGGTGCTGCTGATCATCTTCATGATCACCGCCGGCGTGGTCGAGTTCGGCCTGGAGATCGACGTCCCGCGTACCCGCGAGGTCGCCGTGACCGACAAGGACTACGCGTACGTGAACATCACGTCCAAGGGCGAGCTGTTCTTCGGGGACAGGCCCGTCACCGTGTACGACATCGCCGAGCTCGCGCGCGAGAAGAACGCCGAGCATCCAGGCATCTACCTGCGCGCGCACCGGACGACGCCTTGGGAGATCGTGGCGCCGGTGATCGCCGAGTGCGGTGTCAACGAGGTCAGCGTGAACGTCGTAACCAAGCCGCTGTCGCGGGACCCGAGGGCCCGCCGCTAGGTCAGCGAGCCAGCCGATGGACGCGGTGCGCACGGTCGCCGAGAGCCCGGAGGCCCTGCGAGGCCCGCTCGCGGTGTCGCTGTCGTGCCACGGCCTACTGCTCGCGGCCTCGGTTGCTTGGGGGGTGTTCAACCCGTCGATCGAACTGGGCTCACCGGATCCGGCCGGCGGCGGCGGGATCGTCGCTGTCAGCAGCGTCCCGATCAACGTCGCCCGGGCGGACGTGCCCAACCCGCTCGCCAACCCCACCCGGCACAACGTGCCCGCCCCGCCGAAGTTCCAGCGGTCGACTGAGATCGCGCCGCCCGAGCCGCCTGCGGACACCCCGGCGCCCGCTCCCGTGCCTCCTGCGGCCAAGCGCAGGCAGGACCAAAAGCAGCAGGAGCGGTCCGTCGGCCAGCGGAGCGCGGGCGAGGCCAAGGCCAACGAGCTGCGCTCGTCCCTGGGTGCGACCCTCAGCAGCGACCTCTATCGCGCCGGCGGGGGCGGGGTGGGCTTCGGCGGCAAGCAGGGCGGCCCGTTCGGCAAGCGCTTTGCATGGTACGCACAGATTCTGCAGCGGGCTGTCGGAGAGCAGTGGCGGCGGACGCTGGGGCAGGTCGCGGGCGGCTCGGCGAAGCCGGTCGTGACCTCTTTCGCCATCCAGCGCAGCGGCGAGATCACGGAGGTCCGCATCGCGGAGTCCAGCGGGAACCGCTCGCTGGACATCTCGGCGCTGCGGGCCATCCGCAACGCGAGCCCGGTGAGGGCGCTGCCCGCCGGGCTGGGCAGGGGATCGATCGTCATCGAGATGAACTTCCGGCTCCAATGACGCTTGGGTCCCGGATCGCAACGGAGGAATACACAGCATGAAGCGGCGACTGACCTTCTGCGCAGGGACGGTTCTGGCCGGGACGCTCGTGCTCCCGGCCCAGCGCAACCCCGACGCGGTCATCGAAATCAGGGACGAGCAGCGCGACCCGCGCATGGCCGTGGCCCGGATCCACGGCCCGATCGGCGCGGCGGGCTCGGTAGACCAGTTCAACGACGAGCTCTGGAAGGCGCTGGAGTCCTCTGGACGGCTCGAACTCGCGCCGCGCTCCTTCTACCCGCGCAGCGCCCCGCGCGCCCCGCGCGACATTCGCGAGGACGAGGCCGGTATGCCGAAGGATCCCGGGGGACGAGGCCTGTGGCTGCTCGGCTGGAGCGACGTGCCCGTGCAGGCGCGGTACTTGGTCTACGGGGGCATCGAGGACGCGGGCGGCCGCCTCGCGCTGTCCGGCTTCGTGGCCGACGTGACGCAGGAGTCGGCGGAGGCGTCTTACGTGTTCGGCAAGCGCTACTTCGGAGAGGCCACCCCGGCCAGCGCACGTGGCATGGCCTTCGATTTCGCCCGCGATGTCCTCCGGAACCTAGGGCTCGGGCAGGGGCTGGCGGGCACGCGGATCTACTACGTCCACAGGGACGAGGGAGACGACCGCAAGGAAATTTGGGCGATGGACTACGACGGACGCAACAAGGAGCCCATCACCAGCTATCGCAGCCTCTGCCTCACACCGGCCGTGTCGCCGGACGGCCGCCGCATAGCATTCACCACCTTCCTAGAGGGCATTCCGAAGATCTACGTGCATTCATTGGAGTCGCGTCGCAAGCTCCAGTTCTACAACCAGGATGCCTCGCTGAACACAACGCCCAGCTTCGCTCCCGACGGCGGCACGATCTACTTCGCCTCGTCGCTTTCCGGGCGGAGCCAGATCTACCGGGCGGACACCGACGGGGGAAACCTGCGGCGAGTTTCGTATTCCGAGTCGATCGACGTGGATCCCGCGGTGAACCCCAAGACCGGGACCCAGATCGCCTTCGTCTCGGACGCGTCGGGCGAGCCGCAAGTCTACATCATGGATGTCGCCGGCTCGAACCGCCGCCGGGTCTCGGGAGGGGGCGGGGACGCCGTGCAGCCGGCCTGGGATCCCACCGGGGAGCGTCTTGCCTTCGCTTGGACGAGGGGCTACGAGATCGGCAACTACAACATCTTCCTGCTCGACGTGGCGAGCGGGCGGTACACGCAGCTGACGCACAGCCGGGGGCGCAACGAGCATCCGACGTTCTCGCCGAGCGGCACCCACGTCGTGTTCGCCTCCGACCGCCTAGGCCGGACGCAGATCTGGTCGATGCGCGTCGACGGCACGCAGATCAGGCAGCTGACCAGCAAGGGAGACAACGAAACGCCGCTGTGGGCGTCGAGGTGAGAACTTCTCTCCGCGGCGATCGCGGATGCGGTATTCTATCTGTTGTAAGCTAGTGTGCTTAGCGGTCACCGCCTGCTAGCGGTGACGAAGATGGAGGACCAGAAGTTCACATGCGGTCAAGTAACCGAATCACCGTGATCGCGGTTGGCGTGTTTCTAGCGCTTTTCGCGTTGGGCTGCAAGAAGGAAGTCCCGCCCCCGACGCCGCCCCCGCCCCCGCCCCCGCCCCCGCCCGAGGCGCCCGCGCCCAGCGTCAGCATTACTGCCGAGCCGAGCTCCATCGAGCGCGGCAAGTCCGCGACGCTCACGTGGAGCTCGACCAACGCGGCCAGCGCCGAACTGAATCAGGGCATCGGGCCAATCGCCACGAGCGGCAGCAGGGAAGTCTTCCCGACCCGCTCCACGGAGTACACCATCACGGTGAAGAACGCTGACGGCAAGACAGCCACCGGGTCGGCGATGGTGACCGTGCGAGCCCCGCCCCCGCCCCCCCCGCCCCCGCCCCCGAAGCCGGATCTCTCCGAAGCGTTCAGCTCGAGCAGCGTGCGCGACGCGCTATTCGACTACGACAAGAGCGATATCCGGCCGGACGCGGCCGACGCGCTACGCGGGAACGCGGGGGCCCTCGAGAAGCTGCTCGAGGACTACCCCGCGGCGGCCTTCTTGGTAGAGGGCCATTGCGACGAGCGCGGCACGACCGAGTACAACCTCGCCTTGGGCGACCGGCGCTCGACAGCGGCGGTGGACTTTCTCGTGAACTTGGGAATTCCCGCCAGCAAGCTGTCGAAGGTCAGCCTAGGCGAGGAGCGCCCGGTCTGCACGGACGAGGACGAGAGCTGCTACCAGCGCAACCGACGCGCCCACCTGAGGCTCCGCTAGCAGGGCGGTGCGTGCCTATGGGTTCCGTCGGCATCGCGCCTGACCCGTCCGGCCGTGGGGTCGGACGGGTCGCCGGCCCGCTAGGGAGCCGAGAGATGCGTGTCCCTGCGGTCGGCGCGGTCGGCCGTGCCCATTGCTCGAAGAACTGCAGCGGTGGACACCGCCACTCGCGTTCCCGAGGGAGGTGATTTGTGTGGTTCAAACGGCTAGCCTTGCTGCTCGCGTGCTGCTCGTTGCTGCTGCCGAGTGCTACAGGGCAGAGGAAAGAGCTTGTCCAGCTGCAGCGGGACATGGCGCTGCTGCAGGACGTGCTGCGGCAGCTGGAGGAGAAGACCTCGGACCGCTTGGTTGGCGTGGAAGCATTGGTCAGGCAGGTCACCGAGCAGCAGGACACCGTCACGGCCGGGCTGGCCGTGATCGAGCGCGGGGTGGCTGCCTTGGATGACGGGCTCACCGAGCCCCAGCGGTCTACCGCGGCCAGGGTCGACGCCCTGACGACGCAGTTCGCCATCCTTCGCGCGACGGTCGAGGAAATCGGCGTGACGGTCGACCGGCTCCACGCGGACGTCCGCGACATCAAGACGCACCTCACTACCATCCCCGGCCCGGGCAGCGCGGAGGGGGAAATCCGGGCTGACGAGACCGCGTCCAATGCCGGCGACGCCATCTTCGAGGGCGGCATGAGCGACTACATGCGCGGCAATATCGAGAACGCACGTCTGCAGTTCATGGACTACCTCGCCCTGCATCCCAACCAGTCGAAGGCCGGCGACGCGCAATTCTACCTAGCCGAGACCTACTATTCGGCCGCGGACTACGACGAAGCCGCGCGGCAGTTCGACCAGGTGTACCGGAGGTACCCCCTCAGCAAGCTCGCGCCGGACGCGATATACAAGCTCGGTCTGTCCCTAGTAAAGCTCCGTCGCAACGACGAGGCCGCCAAGTCCTTCCAGTCGGTGCTGGACCGCTTCCCGTCCTCGAACGTGGCCCCCCACGCCCGCACGGAACTCAACAGTCTCAAGAACGCCAAGCCCTCGCCGGGCCTGTAGGCTTGCCCGCGATGCCGGACAGGCCTCGCGTCTTATTCCTCTGCACGGGCAACTCCTGCCGCAGCCAGATGGCGGAGGGGCTGCTGCGGTCGATGGCGGGGGACCGCATGGAGGCGCTCTCGGCCGGCACGTCGCCTCACGGGCTCAACCCCCATGCCGTGGCGGCCATGGCGGAGATCGGAATCGATATCGGCGCGCAGGAGTCGGAGCACGTGGAGGCGTACGTCGGCACGGGCGTCGATACGGTCATTACGGTGTGCGACTGGGCGGCTGCGAACTGTCCGGTCTTTCCCGGACGGGTGTGCAGGATGCACTGGAGCTTCGACGACCCCGCAGCGGGGACAGGCAGCGACGAGGAGCGCATGGCCCTGTTCCGGCGGGTGCGCGACGAGATCGCCGCGGCTTTGGCGGCTTGGCTGGCCGAGAGCCCGCGCGCCTGAAGCGCCCCGCGAGGAGACAGGGTTCCGGCCCGCTCGCGGGCCGGCCTCACTCGACCTGCAGGTTCGCGTAGCCCGCTACGAGCTTCTTCAAGCCGTAGTCCCGGAAATAGATCGAGAGCTTCGCTCCGGGCCCCTCGCCCTCGCGACGCTGCACGACTCCGACACCGAACCGGCTGTGGCGCACGCGGGTGCCGCGCGCGAACGGCCTCTGGCTGCGCAATGTCTTGCGCGCTTGGCCCAGGGTCGGCCGCGCCCGTCCCGGGCGGCCGTCGGCCGCCCGGGAAGTTCCTGCCGGTCTGTCGTGTTCCTTCGCGCCGGACCCTGCCTGTGCCGCGATGTTGATGCCGCGGTCCTTGAAGAAACCCGCCACTGCGGACACGGAGTTGTGCGTGATGATCGTTCCGGCCGGGGGCTTGGCGCGGTCGCGGAAGCCGGGAACGGGCCTGTCTGCACCAAAGCGCCAAGCGGTCCTAGGCACGTCCTCGCGGGGCGTGCGATCTTCCAGCAGGCCCACCGGAATCTCCTTCAGGAACTGGGACGGTCGCATGTCCTCGGAGTCGCTCGCGCCGAACTGCCTGCGGGACGCCGCTCGCGTGAGCAGCAAGTGGCGTCGAGCCCGCGTCATGCCGACGTAGCAGAGCCTGCGCTCCTCCTCGAGCGCCTCGCTCGAAGCGGCAAGGCTCCGGGAGTGGGGCAGCAGGCCGTCGTCCATGCCGACCAAGGCCACCGCGGGGAACTCGAGGCCCTTCGCGTTATGGAGGGTCATGAGCAGGACCCGGGCGGCCTGGTCGATCCCGTCCGAGTCGGAGACTAGGGCCGCGAAGTCGAGGAATTCCGCGAGCGACTCTCCGCGCTCGGCTGATTCGCGAGCGGCCCCGATCAGTTCCTTCAGATTGTCGAGGCGCCCCTCGGAGTCCGCAGACTTGTCTGACTCCAAGGTGCGGCGGTAACCCGTCTCCTCGAGCACCCACTGCAGGGTGGAATCGGCGCGCCCGGACCTCGCGACGTCCCGCAGCTGCGTCATCAGGAACCGGAACCGGGCAAGCGCCGTGCGGGCGCGCACGCCGAGCAGGTGCCTGCTGGCATGCTCCTCGATCGCCTTCCACAGCGTGACCCCGTGCTGCGAGGCGAACTCCTCAAGCTTCCCGAGGGTGGACTTGCCGATGCCGCGCGCCGGCACGTTAATGATGCGCCTCAGATTCACCGCGTCATCCGGAGAAGCCGCGGCCTTGACGTAGGCGAGTAGGTCCCTGACTTCCGCTCGCTGGTAGAATCCGACGCCTCCTACGAGGAGGAAGTTCAGGTTTTCCTGCCGCAAGGCCTCCTCGAACGGCCGGGATTGCCAGTTCGTGCGGTACAGCAGTCCCACGCGAACGGTCGGGTCGCTCTCTAGGAGCCGCCGGATCTCGCCCGCCACGTAGCGGGCCTCGGCGATCCCGTCCCGTGCGCAATACAGCACCGGGCGCTCTCCCTGCGGCCCGTCAGTCCAGAGTCGCTTTTTCTGCCGCCGTGTGTTGCGATCGACCAAGGCGGACGCCGCCTCGAGGATGCGCGCGGTCGAGCGGTAGTTCTGCTCCAGCCGAACGACCTTCGCCGCGGGGTAGTCGGTCTCGAAATTGAGAATGTTGCCGATCTCGGCGCCACGCCAGGAATAGATGGACTGATCATCGTCGCCGACCACGCAGATATTCCGGCGCTTCCCCGCCAGCAGCCGGACGATCTCGTACTGAGCCTTGTTGGTGTCTTGGAACTCGTCGACCAGCAGGAACTGGTAGCGGGCCTGGAGCCTAGTCCGGACATCGTCGAAGGACTGCAGCAGGCGGACTGCCTCGCGGAGCAGGTCGTCGAAATCCAGCGCGTCGGTCTCCAGCAGCTCGTCGCGATAAGAGCTGTAGACCGCATTCAGGATCTCGGTGTGTTTCCGGTCCGTGCCTCGGAGGCGGACCTCGCCCACCCCGTGATTCTTGGCGCGGCTGATCGCGGAGAGCGCGTCCCGCGGCTTTATCGACTTGGCCTCCGGGCCGACCTCGCCCAAGGCGGACTTGACAATGCCGAGCTGGTCGCTGTCGTCGCAGATCAGGAAGCCGGGCGTGAAGCCGGGGCGGATCTGCGCTAGGGGTGCTCCGTGACGGCGCAGGATGCGGACGCAGAAGGAGTGGAACGTGGAGACCGCGGGCAAGGCCTCCCCCGCGGCGCCTCCTTCGCGAAGCACGCGCTCGACCCGCTCGCGCATCTCGCCGGCGGCCTTGTTAGTGAAGGTGACGCCGAGAATCGACTCGGGCGCGACGCCTCTTTCGAGGATCAGGTAGCCGATCCGACTGACTACGACACGGGTCTTGCCGCTGCCGGCCCCCGCCAAGATCAGCAGAGGACCCTCCGTATGCATTACCGCCTCGCGCTGCTGCGGGTTCAGGGACGCGAGGAGCTTCATCCGCCTTTATCCATTGTAGCGAGCGCCGTCGGGCTGCCTGCGCCTGTACAATGGGGCTGGAGCGAGGCGATGCGCGGCCATATCCGCTGGACCCGAACGCGACGCGAGCTGCTGAGAGACTCCTGCTGCGGGATGGGTTACCTGGCGGCGCACGCTCTCGCGAGCGACGAATCCCTGCGCGGGGCCGTGCCGCGGGATCCGCTCGCCCCGAAGCCGGCGCACCGGCCCGACGCCAAGGCCAAGGCGGTCATCTTCCTGTTCATGGCTGGCGGGCCCAGCCACATCGAGACATTCGACCCGAAGCCGCTGCTCAACCGCTTGCACGGCCAGCCACGCCCGGCGGAGTTCGGCGAGGCCAAGTACCAGTTCGTCAAGTCCGACGCCAAGCTGCTCGGTTCGAAGCGCACCTTCCGCAAGTACGGGCAGTCGGGCATCGCAGTGTCGGATCTCTTCCCGCATACGGCCGGATGCATCGACGACATCGCGGTGCTGCGCTCCTGCTACGGCGACATGGTGGTCCATTCCGCCGCGCAGTACGAGCTGATGACGGGCCGGATCGTACCGGGCTTCCCGTCCATGGGATCGTGGGTCGTGTACGGCTTGGGGTCCGAAGCGCGTTCGCTGCCTGCCTACGTCGTGATGCCGGACCCGGACGGCGCGCTCGAGGCAGGCCAGCCGATGTACATGCACGGCTTCCTGCCGGCGGTCTACCAGCCGACGACATTCCGCCCGGGCGACCGGCCCGTGCTCAACCTCGACCTTCCCGAGGGCGTGAGCCTCGCGCAGCGCAAGAGGACGGTGGAGCTGATCCAGACGCTTAACCGGGCGGCGATCGAAGAGGGCGACGACGAACTCGACGCTCGCATCCGGACGTACGACCTCGCCTTCAAGATGCAGACCGAGGCGCCTGCCATCTTCGACCTGTCGAACGAATCGGACGCCACGCTCGAGATGTACGGCGTGGGCAAGGAGCCCACCCACGACTACGGTCGCCGCTGCCTGCTCGCGAGGCGCTTGGTGGAGCAGGGCGTGCGCTTCGTAACCGTGGTATCCGGGGGCGGGCCCGGGGAACTCCAGTGGGACGCACACCGGGACATCGAGGAGAACCACCTCCGCATGGCGGCGCAGACCGACCAGCCGGTGGCCGCTCTGCTCAAGGACCTCAAGCGTCGCGGCATGCTCGACGAGACGCTGGTGCTGTGGGGCGGGGAGTTCGGGCGTTCGCCCGAGGCCGAGACGCGCAAGGACGGCAGCGCGGGCAGGGACCACCACAACCTAGGCTTTACCATGTGGATGGCCGGAGGCGGCATCAAGGGCGGGCAAGCCGTGGGCGCGACGGACGCGATCGGGCTGAGGGCGGTCGAGAAGCCGTATCACTTCCGGGACATCCACACCACGATCCTGCATCAGCTCGGCCTCGACCAGTACAAGCTCACGTACCCGCATCTCGGGCGCAACGAGCGAATGACGCAGGTGCATGGGCACGTCATTGAAGAAATCGTCTAGATCCAGGGCATCGATCGGGAAGTGCTCTAACTGGATGTTCCGGACTCTGCGGACCCATGGGAAGAACACCGCTTGACGCAGCAGCACTGAACGGTGACGAAGAAGTCGTCAGGCTTCTCCTTGACGCTGGGGCCCGTTGCGATGTACCCGACGACGAGGGAGGCATGCCTCTCCACGATGCTGCCTTGGGAGGTAGTTAGTGCTTGTGACAAAACCCCTGAATTCTGGCCCGATCAGCATTGCATACTACATCCTGAGGTCGGATGGATCTCCAAACACAACATATAGGACCCAAGGTCGGAAGTTGCTCAGACGCCAATCGCGAAGATTTCCGCGCTCTGCCCAGAATCGCCAGGATTTCGGATTAGTCGTAGCATTCCAGCGAAATCTTCGCCTTGAGAGATTGGACCTAACGCCTTTGTTGTCAATGGGATACGAGTTTTGTCACGGGCACTAGTTATGGAGCCATCCGCGCCCTACTTTCCGCCGGAGCCCCTGACGGACACAAGTCCGCGTCGCTTCATCGGGCCGCTGGGGGAGGTCAGGCCGACGCAGTCAAGGCCCTGATGGATGTCGGTGCTGACCTTGATGCGCGCGACGGTCGGAGGCGACATGCCCCTCCACGATGCAGCCTTGAAGGGCAGCGATGAGGCCACGGGGGTCTTGCTCGTCGCTGGGTCGCCAGTTGGTGCCTTGAACGGACAGAATGCCATTCCGCTACAATACGGTGCGTTTGGTGGGGACGCTGAGGTAATCAAGGCCCTCCTTGCCGCTTCTGCTGAACGTGAGGCTCGCGACAGAAACGGTGCGACCCCGCTGCATTACTGAGAGGCGTAAAAGTCTTCCTGATTACCCACAAGACTCAGCCAAGGTTAGGAGGCGGTAAGGCATGGGCGAGGTGCGCACGGAGGCGTGGAGCAGGCGGGGGACCAGCGCCTCGAGATCGTAGCGGCGGTTGAAGCGGTAGCGGAACTCGGCGAGGTAGCGCGGCAGGTGCTTGCCGTCGAGCGCATGGCAGGTTCCCGCCAGGGACTGCTTGACGTTCGCCAGCATCGTGTTGACCCGGACGAAGCGGGAATCCCCGCCGCCCGGCCCACGCTGCCAGCGTCTTCTTGCGGAAGCCCGCCACGCTGCTCATGCGCATCCTTGCCGGCTGGCCGTCGGCGCTGACCTGCACGGCCGCGACGAACGGCGTCTTGCCCGCCGCGCCGCGCCCCAGTAGGCCCCAGTAGGCGTCGTCCACCGGCACGATGCCGCCCGGCGGCACGCGCTCGTCGCGCTCCTTCATCACTGGCAGGAGCTTGTGCTTCACCTTCCAGGCCGTGTTCCGGCTCACGCCCGGCTGCCGCGCCAGTTCCAGCGACGAAACGCCGTGCTGGCCCTGCGTCAGCAGGTGGATCGCCAGCAACCGGACGGTTAGCGGCAGCTTGGTGGCGGCGAAGAGCGTGCCGGCGACGAGGGAGGTCCGGCGGTGGCAGGCATGGCACTGCCAGAGCTTGCGGGAGCGGATGCGGCAGTGCCGTCGGGAGCCGCACTCCGGGCAGCGGAAGCCGTCCGGCCAGCGGGCCTTGAAGACGGCGTGCTCGCATGGCCCCTCGCTGCCGTAGCGCTGCAGGAACTTGCCCGGGCTGAGTCCCTGCTCGAATTGCACGCGATTGCGTTTCATCTGCTATCCCCTTTTCTATCAGAGACTTCCGACCTCCTCCAGTATAGCATATCCTCGGCTGACGTTCGTTGGTAATCAGGAAAGTCTTTTCCCAAGATACGGGCCATACTCAGTCGACTTCGGATTCAGTCTGTCATCATAGCAGCGCAGAGATAGAGTCTTGAATTCTCGAACTTAGGCCTGCATATTGTGATATACCGTAACTATCTACACAGTATATTGCGTACTCGAATTTGGAAGGCCTCCTTCTTAGCAGACTGCTTGGGAACCCAGTTGCCAGTACATTCTGGCCTGGCCGATCCGAAAAGACTTTTGCGCCCCTCAGTATGCTGCCTCGGGACGCAGGGGCGATGCCGTGGCTGCTCTGCTTGACGCCGGTGCTTTGGTCGATTCCGATGACAGTCACAAGGCCATGCCGCTGCATTGGGCTGCCCGTGCTGGCAATGTTGAACCTGATTACCAACGAGCTTCAGCCGAGGATATGCTATACTAAAGGAGATCGGAAGTCTCTGATAGGAAAGGGGCTAGCAGCTGAAACGCAATCGCGTGCAATTCCAGAAGGGACTCAGCCTGGGCAAGTTCCTGCAGCGCTACGGCAGCGAGGGGCCATGCGAGCAGGCCGTCTTCAACGCCCGCTGGCCGGACGGCTTCCGCTGCCCGGAGTGCGGCTCCCGCCGGCACGATCTTGGCCGCCACCCAGCTGCCGCTAACCGTCCGGTTGCTGGCGATCCACCTGCTGACGCAGGGCCAGCACGGCGTTTCGTGGCTGGAACTGGCGCGGCAGCCGGGCGTGAGCCGGAACACGGCTTGGAAGATGAAGCACAAGCTCTTGCAAGTGATGAAGGAGCGCGACGAGCGCGTGCCGGCGGGCGGCATCGTGCCGGTGGACGACGCCTACCGGGGCGGGGAGCGGAGCGGCGGCAAGCGCGGTCGCGGCGCGGCGGGCAAGACGCCGTTCGTGGCCGCCGTGCAGGTCACCGCCGCCGGCAAGCCGGCAAGGATGCGCATGAGCAGCGTGGCCAGCGTGGCGGGCTTGCGCAAGAAGACGCTGGCAGCGTGGGCCGGGCGGCACTTGCAGCCCGGCACGGAGGTGCATGCCGACGGCCCGGCCTGCTTGCGGGGCGTGGCCGACGCCGGCTGCGAGCACGTGCCGACCGTCACCGGAGGCGGGCAGCGGAGCTGCGCGGATTCCCGCTTCGTCCGGGTCAACGTCCGGGTCAACACGATGCTGGCGAACGTCAAGCAGTCCCTGGCGGGCACCTGCCACGCGCTCGACGGCAAGCACCTGCCGCGCTACCTCGCCGAGTTCCGCTACCGCTTCAACCGCCGCTACGATCTCGAGGCGCTGGTCCCCCGCCTGCTCCACGCCTCCGTGCGCACCCCGCCCAGGCCTTACCGCCTCCTAACCTTGGCTGAGTCTTGTGGGTAATCAGGTAACTCTTTGCAGCATCTTCAACTAGGAGTGCCTTCCCGTCTCGCAGCAAGTCAAGAGAAACACTCCCGCCAAGGGATTCAATTGGGAATTATATATCTGAGTGCCGAGGGAATCAAGTCGGGAAATTATCAAGCCATAATAAGATTTCATATTTCTTCCGAATTTCCGTTGACATTCTGTGGTGTTTCTTGGTAGAATAGTTCCAGTAGGGGATACCGTAAATGAAGAAACAAGGTCCCGGAAAGTGGTTCCGTAAAGGCATCACATTGATCGAAGTGATCGCCATGTTCCCCGATGACGAATCCGCGGAAAAGTGGTTCGCCTCCATGCGCTGGCCGGACGGTCCCGCGTGCCCCCGCTGCCGCGGCTCCAGCGTGCAGTCCGACGCGGCCCACCCTTCGATGCCGTACCGTTGCCGCGGCTGCGGCAAGCGCTTTTCGGTGCGCACCGGCAGCGTGACGGCCGACACCGAGCTCGGCTACCGCACCCGGGCCGTCGCCCTGTTCCTGCCGACCACCGGCATCAAGGGCGTCTCGAGCATGAAGCTGCACCGCGACCCGGGCATCAGCCGGAAGTCGGCCTGGCACCTGGCGCACCGCATCCGCGCGTGCCGGGAGCGGGATCAGGGCCCGTTCGCCGGCCCGGTGGAGGTGGACGAGACCTGCGTCGGCGGCAAGGAGCGCAACAAGCACGAGAGGAAGAAGGCCCGCGCCGGGCGCGGGCCCGTCGGCAAGACGCCCGTGGCGGGGGCGCGGGACCGCGCCACGAACGCAGCGGCCGCGCGGCCGCTGCCGGGCGCGACCAAGGGCGACCTGTCAGGGCTTCGTGCGCGGCCGGGTCGCGCCGGGCGCGCAGCTCCGCTCCGACGAGGCGGCGGCCTGCGCCGGCATGGCGGAGTTCGCGCACGAAGCCGTCAGGCACTCCGGCGGCGAGTACGTGCGCGGGGCAGCGCATACGAACGGCATCGAATCGTTTGGGTCCCTGTTCGAGCGCGGCCTGTACGGCACCTATCACCGGATGAGCGTCCGTCATCTCGGCCGCTACCTGACGGAGTTCGCGGGACGGCGCAACGACCGCGACTGCGACACGGCGGAACGGATGCGGCGCATGGCGCGGGGCTTGGTCGGCCGGACGCTGACCTACCGGCAGCTGACCGGCAAGGCCGCGGTCGCGGCCTGAGCGGCGCCCGCCGCGCCGAGCGCGGCAGCCCGCTGCGGGCGCGCGCTGCACGCTCGGTACGAGGGGCGCACCGGATCCGGCATGCCCCGGCGCGACCCCGGTCCGGCCCGGACCGTCCATGCAGGCCGTCGAGCGCCGGGGATCCGCTGTCTTCGGCCCTCGCAGGGCCTGCAAGCGGCTTGCAAGGGGTGCCCTGCCACCGCCAACCGGGTGCCACCGGGGCAACCGGGGCAACCGGGGCATGCGAGGCGGCCTCTCCAGTCCCTTCCTCGTCCAATCCGCTGGCAGGCTCGCTTCAGATACGATCCCACCCCCCACCCCTCTGTGCCCGCCGCGGCCGCACTCGCATGACCCCAGCTCGACACCCACCTCCCTGCTCACAGCAGTTCTAGTCGGATATGGCGTTGTCGGCACTCAGATATATAATTCCCATTCAATTGGCCCAGTTAACCAAGTCCACGCAGAATATCCGTTACCGATCCAATGGAGAACTGTCTCAATACCGTCAGGAAGACGTCCTTCAGAGTCGATTTGTCTAGCTGGAAAAACGTACTCCAATTTGTCATCTCTCCATGCCACAATTCTCTTCGATTCAACATACTCATGCATGGATGATCCAGCTGGTAGACTGATTCCAGAAGCCATTACTTGCCACGTCAGTACTTCTTCCCTAGGTCCAGTCACGCTGATTCTGTCCAATCGCTGTCTTCCTCTCTCCAGTGATATCCACGATCTCCTTCTTCATACGGAATAATCTCCACGCCCATTCAACTCCGAAGTGCGACAGGCGCCGAGCCACAAGATGGCAGGGAGGGGAGAGGGGGGCAGCGACCGGTGGTGTCGCGGCAGTAGGCTGGTAGGTGCTGGAAGGAGCAGGGAGGCAGATGCGGAAGAGCTACACGCACGTGACGCAGGAGGAGCGCTGCCGGAGCGAGACGCTGCGGGCGGCGGGCTGGGGAGCGGACAGGATCGCCGGGCAGCCGGGCCGCAAGCGGGCCACGATCTACCGGGAAGTGGGCCGCAACGGCCGACCGGCGGAGGGCGAGCGCGCGGCGAGCTACAGCTGGGGGAGCGCGCGGGAGCGCGCGGAGCGGCGGCGGCGCGCGGCGTCGTGCCGGCCGCGCCAGCTGACGTCGGCGCTGCGGACGCGGAGCGAGGACTGCCTGCGGCAGGACTGGAGCCCGGAGCAGGAGCCCGGAGCAGGAGCCCGGAGCAGGAGCCCGGAGCAGGTCGCGGCGCGGCTGCAGCGGGAAGGGGCGCTGGAGATCAGCCCTGAACGGATCTACCAGCTGGTGCGCGCGGACCGGCGGCAGGGGGGCCGGCTGTACCGGCACCTGAGGCAGGGCGGCCGCAAGCGCGTGCGGCGGGTCGGCCGGACGGCGGGCCGCGGCCTGATCCCGGGGCGCGCGGACATCGCGGAGCGCCCGGCGGAGGCGCGAGCGAAGGCGCGCGGCGGCGACCGGGAGGCCGACACCGTGATCGGCGGGCAGCGCCGCGGGGCGCTGGTGACGCTGGTGGACCGGTTCTCTAAGTACCTGCTAGTGCAGCCGGTTAGCCGGCGCACGGCGCAGCTGGTCGGGGCGGCGATGACGGCCATGCTCGCAGGGATGCTCGCAGGGAGCGGGGCCGTGACGCACACGCTCACGGCCGACAACGGCAAGGAGTTCGCAGCAAGGAGTTCGCGGGGCACCGGGAGGCACCGGGAGGTGGCGCAGCGGCTGGGGGCGGGCTTCTACTGCGCGCGGCCCTGCCACTCCTGGGAGCGCGGGCTGAACGAGCATGCCAACGGGCTGCCGCGGCAGTACTTCCCGCAGGGGACGGACCTGCGGCGAGTGGACCCGGCCCGGGTGCGGGAGGCGCGGGACCGCCTGAACCGGCGTCCGCGGAAGGTGCCGGGCGGGCGCACGCCGGAGGAAGTCTTCCCGGCGGAGCGGGAGCGGGTGCCGCGGGGCTGAGGCAGGGCTGGCAGCCCGCCGCCCCGGACAGGGGCGCGGGGGAGCTGCGCCCGGACAGGCGCGGACTCGACCCTCCGGGCCTTGCTGCGGTCGCTCCGCTCCCTGCGCAAGGCCCGGAGGGTCCCCGTTCCGGAAACGGGGCACGCATGCCCGCCTGCCCGGGACGCGGCCCCCCGCTTCGGCCCGGCAGCGGCTTGTCCGGCGCCGCTGGATCTGCTACTGTGGTCCTAGTATCCCAGCCCACCGCCCCTTACCCGCGTGTCGCACTTCGGAGTTGAATGGGCGCCATCTTTTCAGTAGAGCCTTCGCTTGCTAACACCAAAGCGGCATTAGGAATATTCTGGGGGCCGATATCGTCAGGGAAAGAACAAGAGTAACCATGGAGAGAGTCGTGAGGAATGACTAGTATACCCTTTGGCATTGTACGGGGAGTTTTCTGATGGTTGTAGAACTGGCCGGTTTTCCCAACTGATGGGACTTGCTTGATTCCGTGACCGCTCTTGCCAGGTATGGCCCAACGAGCGGCTCCTCGATGGCGTCTAGCGTGCCGGCAGCCATGCCGCGTGTGTTCCCAATCGTAGGGCGTGGTCACAGACGCAATCGAGCCGTCTGACCGACGGGGGATCCACGCGAACACCCCTTCACTGCACCATAGCATAGTTCTAGGCTTAGGGGTGTGCCAAAGTTCGTCTCCGCGGAATCGCCTGAGTCGGAAGAGGATGGGCTCCTGCTGGCGGCCGTCCTCTCGGGGGAATGGGAAGGAACGGAAGTTCTGGCGGGTGATTGACGCGTGGCGGCACGACTTGCGGGCGAGCGCTAGTGGTCGGCATCGCCGGACATGCGTCTCAGTCCTCGCCTGACAGCGTGGTCCGGTGGGCTTGGCCTCAAGGCTGGATGTCGGCGAGGGGTTGCCGCGATAGCTCGCCAGCGGACCGGGGAGCAGATTAGAGGCACGTTCCTATTGGCATCCATGAGCAAGAATTCCGAGACTCTGTGCAGGCCTGGTCTCATCCCTCCGCGGCACCCAGTCCAGTCGCAAGTGCCATGCCTCGGCCGATGCGAGCGAGACTGGGATCACGTCCGCCGGTCTTGCACGCAGCAACGGTCGGCACGGGCCTGCCGCGAGTCTCCTTCAGTGACGGCGCAGGGACTCGTGCCTATTCCAGGCGGATGGACTTACAAGTCGGGATCGGCCCTCATCAGCCGCCGAGGGCAGCGACGGCGATAAACTGGGAATGATGTCAGCCAACTACCAAGCCGAAGTTGTGGGGGTCTTCGGCCAGCCGGTGGCGGAGAATCCGACCGGAGTGATGCAGGAAGCGGGGTTCGCCGCGGCCGGTCTGAACTGGCGCTACCTGAACTTCGAGGTTCCCCCGGAGAGGCTCGGCTCGGCCATCGATGCGATCGACGCGCTGGGAATGCGCGGCATAAACCTTACGATTCCCCACAAAGTCGCGGTGATTCCCTACCTAGACGACCTCTCCCCGGAGGCGCGGGCGATCGGTGCAGTCAACACGGTCCGCTTGGATGGGGGCAGGAAGATCGGCGAGAACACCGACGGCAAGGGATTCCTGCGCGGCGTACGGAAGGACGCGGGCATGGATCCAGCCGGTAAGCGGGCTGTCGTGCTCGGTGCCGGCGGGGCTGCGCGGGCGATCGGCACGGAGCTCGTTCTGGCAGGAGTCTCCGACCTGCTCGTCGTCAACAGAACCGAGCGCCGGGGCCGTGAAATGGTCGCTGACTGCTGCGGCTCCACCGGCGGGCCGGTGCGTTACGAACCTTGGCGCGGCACCTTCGTCGTGCCAGCGACCTGCGACCTGCTGGTCAACGCCACGTCGATCGGTCTGTACCCGGACCAAGGCGTGCCCGACATCGATTTCTCGGATGCGCCGACCGGCATGCTGGTGGCCGATGCCGTGTTCAACCCGCCCGAGACAGGGCTGATCGCCATGGCGCGGTCGAAGGGCCTTCCGACGCTTGACGGCTTGTCGATGCTGGTTTACCAAGGCGTGATCGCGTTCGAGATGTGGACGGGAAAGTCGCCTGACGAGAGTGCGATGAAGTCGGCCCTGCGCTCGGCGCTAGGCGTCGGCTGACATCACGCTCGGATCGCTCCGCCCGCCCGGTACCAATGGCGATGCCTCCGGGGCGACGCCGCGCCGAGATCTCTTCCACACCCGGGAGACTTCAGGAATCAAGCGATCCTGTCGGATTCTGGCGGAGGGGCAGGCAGTCAAGGGCATGAAGGCGCATCTGCAGGGCTCTACTAGCGCGGCTGACGGAATGGCGAGTCGGCTTGTCTTCGGCGGGTGCAACCGCGGTGTCCGGACGGTTCGCGCAACGCCGTAGGAGCCCCGAAGCGTTCTTGGCCATTGGCGTCCAAGGGATGCCGGAGGGGGGAGATGTAGCCGGTCTCCGAGGCAGGCGACGTTGCGCTGCCGGCTGCGTGACCGTCCGGACGAATCCTGGGATCGGCCTCCGGGCCGATGGCGAACCATCCTTGGCGGAGCGATCCGCCGGTATCTGACCGGCCTCCGGCGCGTCGTGCGAGAAGTGCGCCAGTCCGGGCGCGACTTCCAAGCAGGCCGTCGATCATTCCGCAACGGGCGCGGCTAGCCCATCAACGCGTCCCATGAGGGTCCTTCCGCCAGAATGCCCCGGGCACCCGAGAACGCTCCCGGGATCAGGGATCGGCGAATTGTATAATCGGCATGCATGCCCCGAGGGTACATTCCGATCCTGATATTCATCGGCATCGCCGCGGCCTTTCCGATCGTCACGCTCATCGTCGCGAAACTGGTGCGCCCCTACGCGCCCAGCAAGACGAAGCTCGAGGCGTACGAATGCGGGATCGCGCCGGAAGACGACACGCGCGGACGCTACTCGATCCGCTTCTACTTGGTCGCCATCCTATTCGTCATCTTCGACGTGGAGACCATCTTCCTGCTGCCATGGGCGATCCAGTATGACGTGCTAGGCCTGTTCGGCCTTGTCGAAATGCTGGTGTTCCTAGGAATCCTGATTGCCGGGTACGTCTGGCTCTTCCGCCAGCGCGCGCTCAAGTGGGCCTGAGGTCGCCGTCGCAAGCGTCCCCGCCCGGGCCGGCGGCCTCAGAGACGGTTGAGAAAGATCGGCAGGCCCGCCTTGCTGCCGTACCGCGGCAGGTAGCGCTCGGTGTCGTACATCGTCTCCACGTCTACGACGCGTGACTTGCGCCCCTTCCCGGGAATCTCGGCATCGACGAAGCAGCCGTTCTGAATCGCCACCATCCTGCCCGAGCCGCCGTCCGCGATGCATTCCACCGCGATGGAGGCGAAGGTCGTCGCCACCAGCCTGTCGATGAAGTCCGGCGGTCCCCCACGCAGGTCGTAGGTGAGGTCGCTCACCACCGTCTCCTCGTGGATGCGCTTCTTGACTTCCTGGCTGAGAGCCTCGCCGACGCTCATTTTCTTGCGGTGCCCGTAGGCGTCCGGCTCGCCATAGTGCTGGAGGGTGTGACCATTCCACGTCGCGCCCTCCGAAAGGACCACCAGCGCGTAGTTGCTCGGATTGTCCCGCTTCTCTTCCTGGATCAGCGATAGGAGCCTGTCCAGGTCGAACTCGTATTCGGGTATGCAGCAGTGAATGCCGGTGACATAGGCCGTATAGAGCGACGTGAAGCCGGCGTCCCTGCCGAACACGCGGAAGATCCCGACGCGCTCGTGCGAGCCTACGGTCGTCCGCTGCCGGCTGATGTTGTCGACGGCCCTGGTGATGGCCGTCGAGAATCCGATGCAGTACTCCGTGTCGGGCACGTCGTTGTCCATGGTCTTCGGGATGCAGACCACTGGGAAGCCTTCGTCGTGGAGCCGACGAGCGTAGCTCAAGGTGTCGTCTCCTCCGATGGCGATCAAGTGGTCGATGTCAAGCTTGCGCAGGTTGTCGAGCACGACGGGCGTCAGGTCGACGATTCCGGGCTCGACCTCGCGCACGGTGCCCAGCTTGCGCTGCAGCCACTTGGGCATGTCACCGACCTTCAGGCGGGACGGCTGCGTGCGGGTCGAATGCAGGAACGTTCCGCCGCTGCGGTCCACCGTTCTGGTATTCAGCCGGTTGAGCGGCAGCATGTATTCCGGGTCGGTCCCCTTGACCGGATGGATGTGCGTCAGTCCCTTCCACCCCCGCCGGATGCCGATCACCTCGATGCCGCGGTCGACGCAGTTGCTGACAGAGGCCTTGATCACGGAGTTCAGGCCGGGGACGTCGCCGCCGCCGGTCAGGATGCCGATGCGCTTTGCAGTCATTGCAGGAACAAACCTCTCGGCGCAGCCGGATTCCAAGCGCGCCTGGCTAGCCGTTCAGGCCGCCGTCCGGGCCTCCCCTAGGGGACCGAGGAACGGGCTCTCGAGAACGCCCGTCTCCCACCCGAGGTAGTTGATGTAGAGCAGGACGACGTCACGCGGGTAGCGTTCGCCGAAGTGTCCGAGCACGGTGCTCGGCCAGCCCGGCTTGAACTTGCCCGAGTGGTCCTCGTCCTTGGAGTAGAAGCCATTCCCGTCGTGCTCGATTCCGAGTGAGTCGAGAACCTCGGCGACCAGCGCGATGTGCGAGACGAGGACAGCCTGCGCGAGGTCGCGCGCCAGGTCGGAGTCGCCCTCGGTGATCCTCCTCCACAGGGCAGGGGAGGCTGTTTGGAGCTTCTGCCTGTTCAGCTTGCGAAGCCTGGACCGGACCTTGATCGCCTCGTACACGCCGAATGTCCGCAGGGCGCTGATCGACACCGTCTCGACCAGCCGGACGCTACGGTCCTGGCCGAGCGACGCGAAGACCCCGACCAGATCCATCTCTCGGAGGATACCACGGCGTCACTTGACGACCTCGAACTCGAGAACCAGCGCCTTGCCGCGCACTAGGAAGCATAGGTAATACTCCCAGAACTTACGGACGGCGCGCGAGCGATTCACGGCGAACTCCCATCCGAGCAGCCTCCACAGGCGCACAAGCTTGACCTCCAAGCGGACCAGCCGGAAGCGGCAGGGCGTGTAATAGGCGAATCCGCCCTCCTCGGTGAAGTAGCGGAAGGAGAACGAGTTCAGGTGCCAGCGGTGGGTTGGGTCGGCGAAGGAGCTGGCATCGGAGTAGTGCGGGGTCTCGATGCTGAGCCGGCCGCCCGGGCGGAGCACGCGATGCAGCTCCTCCATCGTGCGGACGACGTTCTCGACGTGCTCGATCACGTGGATCAAGCTGGCCGACCCGAACGCGGAGTCGCGAAACGGAAGGCACCCGCGGTCGATGTCCGCCAGGACGTCGGCCGCGGTTCCCGGGATCCGGTCCACGCCGATGGCGCCGGCCCGCTTGTTGAGCCCGCAGCCGACGTCCAGCGAGGGCGCGTCCGTGGCCAAGCCTACGAGTGTAGCGAGGCCGCCGCCCGCTCAGTGATCCGCGACCCCGCCGTCCGGGAAGCGGAGCTGCTGGCGGGTCACCGGCACGTAGGGGCGACGTTCGCCGACTCGCTCGTCGAACGTCACGCCCAAGCCCGGCGCGTCCGGCGGCAGTGCGAACCCGCCTTCGTAGCGCGGTCCCCCGCCAAGGAAGAAGTCGTCCCAGAACGGCTCCCGGCGTCCCGTCGAGATTTCTTGGATCGCGAAATTCGGGGTCGAGAAGTCCGCGTGCAGCGACGCCATCGTCGACACCTCGCTCTGCGGATTGTGCGGGCACAGCTCGATGCGGTACGCCTCGGCGATGGCCGCGATCTTCTTCAGCTCGAGGATGCCGCCGCAATGCACCACGTCGGGCTGGATGTAGTCCACGAGGTGCCGGTGGCAGATTTGCGAGAAGCCGTACTTGGTGAAGAGGCGCTCGCCGGTGGCTAGGGGGATCGTCGTCATCGCCCGCAGGCGGGCGAGCTCGTCGAGGTCTTCGATCTGGGTCGCTTCCTCGACGAAGTAGGGCTGCAGGGGCTCGGCCTGCCGGCAAAAGGAGCTCGCCATGGTAGGAGTCGCCTTGCCGTGTACGTCGATGCAGATCGCGAACTCCTCCCCGACTGCCTCGCGCACGGCGGCGAGATTGGCAATCCCCTCGCGCACAGACCGCACCGGGTCGATCACGTTGTCGTGGGTTGTGATGAAGCCGCCCTTGCCGGCTGTCCAGCCGGCCTCTCGCGCTGCCAGCCAGCGGTCGGCGTACGCCGCCGGAGTCGGGCCGCCGCCCGGATGGACGTACATCTGAACGCGATGCCGAGCCTTGCCGCCGATGAGCTGGTAGATCGGCTGGCCCACTGCCTGGCCGAGGATGTCCCAGAGCGCGATCTCGATCGCGCTGATCGCGGAATTGAGGATCGGGCCGCCTCGCCAGCGGGGCCAGCGGTACATCGCTTGCCAGTGCATCTCGATGTCCGCCGGATCGCGGCCGACTAGGTAGCGGCGGTGTTCGTCGATCGCGGCCTTCATGGTGGCGGCCTTCGACGTCACGGAGCCCTCGCCGACCCCCGTGATCCCCTCGCTCGTGTAGATCTTGCAGAAGACGTAGTTCTTGCTCGCCGAGTGATTCACGATCCAGGACCTCAGGTCGGTCACGCGCAAGTTCAGAGGCTTGGCCTTCGCTTGCGCCGCCGCGAGCGATCCTCCGGGGCCTAGCACGGCCGGCAGGGCCGAAAGCGCCGAGGCCGCGGGCAGGCGAAGCAGGTCCCGTCTCGAGAGCGCTAGGCGGTGGACCGCTTGCAGTCCGTGATGCATGGCGACCAACAGTTTAGTGCGCTCGGCGGCTCTCCTTGCAGAGCCTTAGGCCCGCTGTCCGAGGAGTATGATGGGCCGCGAGGGCGCGATGCGGCCGAAGCTCTCCGCGGACCGGGTGGACCAGTACGGCAGGGACGGTTTCCTGTTTCCGATCGACGTTCTGGACCCTAGCGAGGCGGCCCGGGGCGTGACAGAGTACGAACGCGTCGCGCAGGCTCTCGGCGGCGCCCCCAAGGCGGTTCAGATGAGCCAGGTTCACCGCTTCTACAGGTGGGCCTGGGATCTTGGCTTTCATCCGGCGGTGCTCGACGCGGTGGAAGCCGTGCTCGGCACCGACATCCTGCTCTGGTCCGCCCAGGTGTTTCCCAAGCCGGCGCGGGACAGCGGGTACATCACCATGCACCAGGACGGGACCTACTGGGGCCTGGACGGCGGGGAAGTCACGACCGCGTGGATCGCGCTGACGGACAGCACCGCCGAGAACGGCTGCATGCGGCTTCTTCCGGGATCCCATAAGCTCCCCATCCTGCTCCACGAGGACACCTTCGCCGACGAGAACCTGCTGACGCGTGGGCAGGAGGTCCGGGCGGACTACGAGGAGCCCGACGTGCTGGACGTCGAACTCGGGCCGGGGCAGATGTCCCTGCACCACGTTCGGGCGATTCACGGGTCGCGAGCCAACGGATCCGACCGACCGAGGGTTGGGTTCGCAATCCGCTACATGACCCCGGATGTGCGCCCTCTCCGACCGGGGCAGGAAGCGGTCTTGGTGCGAGGCAGGGACCGCTTCGGCCATTGGGACTTGCGGAGCACGCCTCCTGCGTTTCGCTCCTTCGAGAGCGCGGTCCGAGCGCATCAGGTGGCGGCACAGCAATTCGTCGAGGCGCTCACCCGCGCCTAGGGCCCGTCGCGAACGGGCTTAGGCGAGCGACGCGCGGCTACGGTCCCGACTTCTCCGGATCCGGGCCGCATGCCAGTTGCCCTTCGAGTGTTCCGATTCGGCCGGTCTGCTCCAGAAGGGATGCCTGCTTGCGACCTCGCAAGTGCGATGATCACGGGGTGTCTGGTGCAGGAGTATCAGGATGAACTGGACTGGCTGGCTCCTGGCGCTTGGCATCAACGCGGCCTTGGTCGCGGCGGGATGGCTGCGTGCCCGCCGGCCGCGCACCGCGACGGAGTGGCAGCTCGCCGCCCGAACGCTTGCATGGCCGGCTGTCGGGCTGTCCCTGTTCGCGACCGCGATCGACAGCGGCGATTTCGTGGCCGTCGTTGGCGGCGCGTACCAGTACGGGATCGCCTATCTCTCGACCTGGTGGCTGGGCATCCCGATCGGATGGCTGCTGGCTACGTCGGTAGTGCTCGTACCGGTCTATCGGGCTGGGTTCTTCACCAACGCCGAGTACCTCGAGGCGCGCTTCGGGCCGGGCATGCGCGTGTTCGGCGCGGCCGTCCAGATCCAGCAGCGGACCCATGTGATGGGGAACATGGCCTTTTCCCTGTTCCTGCTGCTCGGCGCGGTGACGGGCTGGGGCTCGGCGGCTTGGTGGCTCGTCGCCGGACTCGCGACCCTCGCCGGCGTGTACACCGTGAGCGGTGGGTTGCGAGCGGTGGTTGCGACGGATTCGTTGCAGACCGTCGCCATTGCCGCGGCCTCCGGCCTGCTCTGGTGGACTGTATGGAGCGCCGCGGGCGGCTGGCAGGGCCTTCGGCAGCGCCTCGCTGAATCCGCCCCCGACCTGCCGGACCGGGTGCTCAGCTACGACGGTCTCGCCGGTCCGGGCGCCCCCATCGCTCTGGTGCTCTTCGGATGGGTCGCCGTGCATGCCGCCTACTGCATCGTGAACCACTCGCAGTCAATGCGGCTGCTCGGCGCTCGCAGCGAGTGGGACATGCGGGCCGCAGCGGCCCTCGCGTCCGCGGTCCTGATCGCGGTCATGTGGTGCAACGTCTCGCTCGGCGTCGCGGGCCGGGCCCTCTACCCCGGTCTCTCCCAAGTCGACGCCGTCTTCCCCCGGCTCTTCGTCGACCACCTCCACGGCACCCTTGCCGGTCTGGTCTTCGCGGGCGTTCTCGCGGCCTGCCTGTCGACCTACGACTCCGTGGGTTCCGCCTTGGGCGCGGTGTTCACCCGGGACGTCTACTGCCGGTTTCTCGCGCCCGAAGCCAGCGAGCGGGCGGTTCTCCGGGTGACGAGAGCTGCGGCCGCCGTGTCGATCGGGATCTCGTTCCTGTACGTGCCGTTCCTAGGGCAGGGCATGGTGGCGTTCTACTTGCGCCTCTCGAGCGTCGCGGTCGTGCCCTTGGCGACCGTATTCGCGGCAGGAGCGCTCACGCGGGCCCATCGAGGGTCCGGCATGGCAGGGATGCTAGCCGGGGTTGCCTGCGGCTTGGTGTCGATGCTCGGCGACCTCCTCGGGTGGCACCTTCCGGCGTGGGTGACCAGCGTATGGTGGAGCTATCTCTGGGCTGTTGCCGTTACCGGCGCGGCTATGGCGGCGTGGACTGCCGGGCGCGGCGCCGCCAGCCCGGCGGCGCTCCGAGGCCTTACCTTGGCGAGCTGCCGGCGAGGCGAGGCCTATCGGGGCTCCGGTGCCGGATGGCTCGAGGAATCGAGAGGCGACGTGGCGTCCCAGACCGCCGCGAGCGCCGCCCGGGCGGAGTCTTGGCGGCCAGAGCGGGTCACCGCCTCGCTTGTCGCGGCGGCAGCCCTTGTCTTTTTCGTCGTGTTTCGCTGACCGTCGGGGCCGCGCCGGGGCCTGCTCGGCGTCGACCCGGTCCGGCGGATCCACTCGGGTATACTGCGGGTTCATGGTCGGCCTGACGGAGGTCCGCGTGCCGGCCTCGAGCGCGAACCTCGGTCCCGGATTCGACGCGCTGGGCCTCGCGCTCGCGATCTACCTGACCTGCCGCTTCCGCGCATCCGAGACGACCCGGGTGCGCGTGTCGGGCCGTGACGCGGCCTTGATTCCGGCAGAAGGGCGGAACTTGATTCTCGACACGGCCCGTCGCGTCGCGCGGACGCAGGGTCGAGACCTCCCTCCCGTGGACCTTGCCATCGACAACCGGATCCCCGTGGGGAAGGGCCTCGGCTCGAGCGCCGCCGCGCTCGTGACCGGCGTGGTCCTGGCCGACCGGGTGCTCGACCTCGGTTGGGACGAGCGCCGCCTGCTGGACGAGGCGGCTCGCATCGAGGGCCATCCGGACAACGTGTCGGCCGCGGTGCTCGGCTCCGTGACAACCGCCGCTATCGGGGGCAACGGCGTGACCCACGCCGTGCGCTTGGAGGTGCCGAGAGCATTCTCGGTGGCGATCGTCTGCCCGGACTTCGATCTGCCGACGCCCGGCATGCGGGCCGCCCTCCCGGCGCGCTACTCGCGAGAGGACGCGGTCTTCAACATCCAGCGCGCCGCGCTCTTGGTCGCCGCCCTGCTCAAGGGCGACCGGGAGGCGTTCCCCGTGGCGCTCGAGGACCGGCTGCACCAGCCGTACCGCGCGGACCGCGTGCCGGGCCTGCTTTCGATCCTAGGGCTCCGCGTCCCGGGTCTGCTAGGGTGCGCCCTGAGCGGCGCCGGCCCCGCGATTGTGGTGTTCTACGAGACAGGCGTGGAGGACGCGGCGCGAGCTGTGGAACGCGAGTTCGAGAAGGCGGGCTGCCCGAGCGAGGTAATGTTCCCGGACCTGGACCGCACGGGCTTGGTCGTGAGGGGCGTGGACGGCCACCGGTGAGGGAGACCCGCGAGTGCCTGGCCCGGCTGGGCTGGCCCTGCGCCGACCCGCATCCGGCGCCATCGTCGGCGAAGCGGTTTCCGGACGGCGCTCGATACCGGATCGAAATCCCCAGCACGGAAGGGCCGAGTGCGCTCCGGGCCGTGCTGGCCGAGGCGGACCGGCTGGATGTCCCTGTGCATCGGGTCAGCCAGGGCAGCGGCATCATGCTGCTCTCGGACGACGAAATTGCACAGATGCGCGATCTCGGCGCGTCCCGCGGCGTGGAGGTCAACCTGTTCGTCGGCCCCCGGGCGACGTTCGACGTCGGGGCCCAGGCATACTCCCCCGCCGGCAAGGCGCTCGGACTGAGCCTGCGGGGCAGCGAGCAGCTCGTGTACGCGATCGAGGACGTGCGCAGGGCCGCTGCCCTGGGAATCCGCAGTGTGCTGGTCTCCGATATCGGGCTGCTGGCAATCCTGGGGCGCATGAAGCTTGCCGGCGACCTGCCGGAGCGCCTTGTCCTCAAGACGTCCGTCATGATGGCCCCGGCCAACGCGGCCGCGGCGCGGGTGCTGGAGGACCTGGGCGCGACGACCATCAACGTCCCGTCCGACCTCTCTCTGCCGCAGCTGGCGTCGATCCGCGCCGCGATCGACGCTCCCATAGACCTGTACGTCGAGGCTCCCGACAATATCGGCGGGTTCGTCCGGCATTACGAGGTGCCGGAGTTCGTTCGGGTTGCGGCACCCCTGTACGTGAAGCTGGGATTGCGCAACGCGCCGGACATCTATCCCAGCGGGACGCATATCGAGTCCACCGCAGTCGCCCTGTCCAAGGAGCGGGTCCGTCGCGCGCAGCTGGTCCTAGGGATGATGCGGCGGTACGCCCCGGATCTGAAAGTGTCTGCGTCCGGCGGGCCGGGACAGTAGCGCGGGGAGGGGCGTATGGCGCTGGCGTGGAGCACGGACGAGGATCTCTTCGATCTCGTTCGCGGCACGCTGTATTCGGCCGTCGTCGGAGACGTGATGGACCAGGCCGGGCTGCTGCGGCAGTTCCTGCCCCCCGAGATCCGTCCGATCCTTCCCGGCATGCGCTTGGCCGGGCGGGCGATGACGGTGACCACGGAGGACATCGCGGAGGGGGAGGTCGGCGCGGATCCGCCGTTCGGCCTCATGCTGGAAGCGCTTGACGACCTCAAGCCCCGTGAAATCTACGTCTGCGGCGGCGGCTCGCCGCGCTACGCCCTATGGGGCGAGTTGATGGCCACCCGCGCTCGCGTGCTGCGCGCGGAGGGGGCCGTCGTCGACGGCTGCTACCGCGACACCGACGGCATCATCGCGCTCGACTTCGCGGTGTTCGGGCACGGTGCGTACGCCCAGGATCAGGGGCCGCGGGGCAAGGTCGTGGACTACCGCTCGCGCATCCGCATCGGCCAGGCGTGGATCGAGACCGGCGACGTCTTGGTCGGCGACCGCGACGGCGTCTGCGTGGTCCCGCGGCGTCACGAGACGGAGATCTTCGTCCGCGCGCTGGAGAAGGTCCGCGGCGAGAACGTGGTCCGCAAGGAAATCGCAGCGGGAATGCCGACCCGCGAGGCGTTCGCCCGCTACGGCATCATGTAGGGTGGCTCAGAATCGCATGCCGACCAGCTCGCCGTGGATCTCGCCCGGCCCGCGCGACTTGCGGTAGGCGACTGCGACCACCCACCCCCGCGAGTCGCACGGCAGCGACTTGTCCCGGAACGGCCGGTTGATCAGCCGCGGCGGGCGCTCGGGGCTCTCGCGTAGCACCAGCCGGCGGTAGGGGGAATGCACGATCACCGTCTTTTGGTTCCCGCTGCAGCGGACCCAAGCGACCCGCCCGTGAGCCACCCAGGTGCCGTATGGAGGCCAGCGGCCGCTCGCGGATTCCGGCGGTGCGGCCGGTGCCTTCCAGTCCGCCGGGCGGGGCTGGTCCGGCCCCGGCAGGTCGAATGCGGGGACGGGCGCCTCGACTTCGGGGCTTGCCACGGCGCGTAGCGCTTGGGTCCTCCGCCTCCGGACCTCCAGCGCCTCGCGCCCGGCGCGGCCCGCCCAGCCGGGCAGGCGCAGGAGTTGTTGCAGGGCCGCGTACGCGCCGGCCCAGTCCTCGAGCAGCATCCGGGCATGCGCGACGGCCAGGTGGTGCGTCGGCTCGTGCGGCATCCGCTCCCTCGCGCTCAAGGCGAAGAGCAGCGCCCTCTCGGAGCGCGCCCTCGGCACCGCGCCCGGTCGCATCAGCAGGTTCGCGTAGCGGTACGCCGACCTTGCCCTCGAGTCGCCCAGCGCAAGCGCCAGCCCGAACCGCCTTTCCGCCAGATCGTGCCGTCCGCGCACTAGCTGCAGGGCCGCGCCTGCGGCGTGGATAGCTGCCACTCGCGGGAAGCGTCCGGCCAGCCGTTCCAGAGCCGGCTCGGCCGCGGCGAGCATACGCAGGGCCGTCTGCGCTTCCGCCTTGAAGAGCGGGACTTCCCAAGCGAGGGCCGGCCGGAGCTCGGGCGGGACCTCGGCACCGGATAGGGGCACCAGCCACGGCGAGGGGCGCTCCGGAACCTCGGCCAGGTGCCTGCGCAGCGCGTCGTCCAGAGAGTCCGGTCCCATCTCCGCCAGTGCCCGGTCGCCCATCCGGGGCGACAGCCGCGCGATGTCGCGCAGGCGGCTCGCCAGCCAGTGGACCAGCAGCCAGGACTGCGGCTGGAACAGGTCCGACCGTGTCGCCGGACTGCGAGGCTCGGCGGAGAGCAGCTCGGCCCAGTCGATCCAGTCGGGGCGGCCGAGCGGGCCGGCGAGGCCCGCCAGCGGCGCGGCGTCCGTTCGCGGTTCGGTGCGCCGCCCGAGATAGACTGCCCGCCCCTCTCGGAACCAGGGCGGCCAGCCGGGGTCGTCGAGATGATGGGCGTACTCGTGAGCGAGCGTGATCCGGGGTCCGGGCAGTTCGTGCCATGGCGCGACCGTGTAGTCGCGGTCGAGGCCCCGGACCGTGACTCCCCTCGTGCGGGCGCTCGCCGGGTCGCCCAGCAGCGAGCGCAGATCCAGCGCGTGAGGCACGATCAGGATCTCGGTCCGCCCGTCCGCCCGCGCGGAAAGCCCCAAGCCGGCCCGCTCGAAATCGCGCCGAATCGTTTCGAGATCGGCGATCGCGGCGGCGACCTGCGTGCCGCCGAGGCCCGGGGCCTCCGGTGCCATCACGCGGAAATGCTGCGTTTCGGCGACCCAGCCGTGCTGGGCCACGAGAGCGGGCGCGGCTGCCAGCGAACAGGCGAGTGCCAACGGGCCGACACGGCGTCGAGCCGCCATTGAATCGGTTCCAGGCATGGCAGCCTCCGCTGGAAGACGGCGCCAATCAGTCCGGTGTTCGGAGAATACCGTGCCACTATTATGGGGTCTCGCTGAGGTAGCGACGCACGGCTTTGCTATCCTATGTCAAGATGCCAAGTGCTACAATACTTCTAGCGTTTGTTTTGACCGGGGCGCTCGGCGTGCAGGGCGCTTCGCCCCTGCGGGCCACGTCGCAGTCGCAGCTGGACCAGAACAGGCTGGCCGACCGGGACCACTTGTCCCGGATGCAGGACAAGGCGATGCTGCAGCGCTGGTCGAGGTTGCGGCTGCTGGTCCCCGTCAGCGAGAAGACCCGCGACTACTACCTGCATTCCGTGCCGGCAGACTACCGCTACCTGCGGCCTTGGGCTCGCCTGTTTCTCGAGCGGCTGAGCAGCCAGTTTCGGGCGCGCTTCGGACGCCAGATGCGCGTGACGAGCTTGGTCAGGACGGCAAGCTACCAGCGTTCCTTGGCGAGGCGCAACGGCAACGCGGCGGCGGCGAGCGGTCCGAAGGCGTCGGCTCACTTGACCGGGGCCTGCCTCGACCTGTCCAAGAACGGCATGGCGAGCAGCCAGCAGAGATGGATGCGCAACGTGCTTTTGAATCTGCGCGGCAAGGGCTACCTCTACGCGATCGAGGAGTTCAAGCAGCCGACGTTCCACGTGCTCGTTCACCGCCGCTACGAGGACTACGTGGCCCAGCGCACCGCCGCGTCCAACAAGTAGGCGGCGGGGAGTGCCGGGACGGTGTCGCCGACTGCGTCGCCACCGGCAGTTCCAGCGGTCGCCGAGGCGGGGCCGGAGCGGCTCGCGGCTCTCCAGCGGGTCTTCCGGCAGGCGTTCTTCCGGCTGAACCCGCGCTTGGAAGCGCCCCGGATTGACGTTGCCTTCCGCCGGTACGCGAGTCTGCGGTCGGTAGTGCGGTTCGACCCCGAGTCGGGGCGCTTGTGCGTGTATCTCAGCGATCTGCTTGCCGTCGCGCCGCGTCGCGTGATCGACTCGCTGGCGACGATCCTGCTCAGCCGGCTTTACGATAAGCGGGTCCTTGCCGGGACCAAGCGGGAGTACGACAGCTGGGTCAACTCGTCCGAAACACAGGACAGGATGATCGCGGTCCGCAGGGTGCGCGGGAGGAAGCGCATGCGACCGCCCCAAGGGCTCGTCCGCGATCTCGAGATCGAGTTCGACGCCCTGAACCGGCGCTATTTCGGCGGCGGCCTGCGCAAGCCGGCGCTCGGCTGGAGCGTCGGGCGGGCGCGCAAGCGACTCGGCCATTACGACCCCGCGCACGACGTGATCGTGATTAGCAGCGCATTGGACGCGGCCGACGTCCCGGCCCTCGCACTGGAGTACGTGCTGTATCACGAGATGCTCCACGTCAAGCATCCGACTAGGCTGGAGGCCGGCCGCCGCTGCATCCACACGCCCGAGTTCCTCGCCGACGAGCGCCGGTTCCCGGAAATTGACGCCGCCCGGCGCCTGCTGGTATCGCTGAACTGAGCGCGTCAGAGGTCATAGTCCTCCCAGGGTGGCCCGCCTCTGCCCCTGCCGCCACCCAGGAAGCGCCCCTGGGCTGGGCCCTCAGCCCGGTTTCTGGAGCGGATCGAGTTCACTGGGGATTAGGATTGCTCTTGTCGCATGCTTCATGCACCCGTCCGGCAAACGGCTCGCCCCGCTCGCGCCAAGTCTCGCGGAGGCGATGCGCGAGGAACCAAGCCGTCTTCCGGGTCACGCCTAGGTCCCGGTGGATATTCATGCCTGACCCTTTCTTGATCCCGGTCGAGAGCAGGTCCAGCGCAATCGCCCAGACCTGCAGGCCGAGCCTGGAGTGGTGCATTAGCGTTCCGGTCTTGACCGAGAAGCCTTCGGGGCAGTCTCGCCAGCGGTAGGGCTGCGGCTTGCGCGTCGGCCGCTCCCGCACATCGAGCGACCCGCGTTCCGGGCAGGACGCACCGGCAGGCCAGCCGTTCCTGACGAACCATTCCTCGGCCGCCGCATCGTCCGGGAAGATCCGTGTCATGTCCACCAGCGAAGGTCCTTGGCGCTCATGGCGTCCGGATGCCTTGGGTGCCATACTCATCTGCCACTTGCCCTGGCCGGGGTCGCATGTCAAGCGGGTCTTGGTAAATTGCGTATTTGTTCCCCCGTTTTTTCGAACGGCGTGCGCCATCCGCCCGGATTGCGCACGCCGTTCGCGTCGACTCCGCCGGAAAGCAGTTCCCGACGGCCGCGGCTCACGGTGCGGGGATGCAATCCCAGCCACTCCTCGACGTGCCGGTCGCCGTCGCGACCCCACAGCAGCGCCGCTAGGCCGACGAACAGGCGGCGCTGCTTCGCGTTGAGCAGACTGGTGAAGAGCGCCGCCGCCACGGGCCCCGGCTGGGGATGCGTGCGCACGCCCAGCTGCCGGTCCAGTTCCTCGGAGTGCAGCCCGCCCGGGGCAGCGGCGAGGAAGGTGCCGCAGGATGAGAAGCGGATGTACTCGTAGGACCACAGGCCATGGGAGTCGAAGCGCGCCGCGGACTGCAGGGCGTAGTAGCGGCGGCGATGCGAGCAGCTGACCAAGTAGGGCAGTTGCTTGAGCTTGCGCAGGACGGTGCGCTAGGACGTGCACCGAGGGCGGCGACGAGCTCGGGCATGGTGTCGACCAAGCGGCGCTGGAGCAGGTCAGCGGCGGTGTCGGCGGAGAAGGTAGCGGGCCCCATATGGCCTGTCATGCCAGGCCATATTCACTAGAGCAGAAATCGGGCAGAACGACAAGTCGCATTCAGAAGCTTGGATCAGCAACTCATGGCACTATATAGAAATGCTTCGCTATTTGGGGATTGGATGCTCCTGGCGCTGTGTCTGGATTGCCAGCCTATGGGACAAGTTAGTCTTGGGTCTCGCCTAAGAAGGCAGATACTCTATCTAGCTGAGCTACGCGCCCGGCTTCAGTGCATCCAATTCATCTTAGGCCGAGCGACTCTGTGCGCTAGCGGCCCACGTACGGCCAGCGTGAGCCTGCGCCACCTCCGCCATGTTCGACGGCATCTACTTCATTCCGCAGGGCGGAGGCGGTCGAAGCCAGAAAAGGTCTCGCGCAGGTCGAACGCCGACCCCGCACCGTGAGACACTGCGCCTCGAAGTCCGGCCCGTGCATGCCTGCACCTAGAGACCGTGCTCTCCCTTTCTCTCGCTAGCATGCAGGCTCGGTGCTCCGACAGTGATTGGGCAGGGCCGCCACGCGAATAACCGCCGTCGGCCTTCCAATCCCTACCCTCTATCGGACGGCTAGGGCTTCAGCCCCGATCACGAGTTCACCGTCGGCCCCGTACGAATTCCGCTACAGCGGACGATTCTCCGCCCCTGGAACATCAATCCCGCGAGGACGTTCGCAGTAGGAGTCCATCCCATGTCCCGCTTGGCCGCGGAGAACAAGGTCATTCTGACTGATGCACACGACCAAATCCCGGCTCGGGACCCGCAGCCAAGACGGACTGGTCCGTCGCTCCGGGCCGTTCGGCCGCAACGCGCACCGCCGCGACCGGTGGCACGTGACGCTGACCGCCCGTCACAGGCGAGACTCGATTGCCTCGCGCGTCCGGAATGCCATCCGGCCAAGCGCGACACGTCGGTCCCGGGAGACTGCATGGGCGCGCGGCCAAATGATCGTCATCGGTCTCGCTGTGCTCGCGTCGTTAGCCCGGCCCTTCGCCGACACTAGCGGCTGCGGTTCTGTCCGGAAGTCCGGTTCCTAGCCTTGGACCTCGGCGAGCGGGCAGAGTAGACTTCGGTCCGGCTGCGCCCCGTTCCGTCCGTGAAGGTGAATTCCCCGCCGCCGTCAGCTAGCAGCGCGTAGCCGACCGAGTGAGGCTGGCCGCGAAGGTCGAACTCGAGCCTGTACCTGCCGTCGCCCCGCCGCTTGAAGCCAGTAACGGTCGCTCCCCGAAGCGGCCGCGTGTACGGTCGAAGCCCCCGTGCCCGCGGCTGGGTCGCGACCGCTCCGTCGCGGAGCTCGATCTCTCCACGGAAACCGCCATTGACCCAGGGGTACCGCCGAGCCGCGTGATAGTGGTAAGCGGACCCGGGCCGCGAGTGGCCGTTGAGCCAGTCCAAGTCTCGCGCAGGGGCTCCGTCGGGCTCGCCGTATCCGAAGATCGGGAAACCGTCCAAGGCCCAAGCAAGGGGCAGGTCCGCGCCGATCTGGTCGGCGAGGTGGATCGGAGCAATGTGATAGTGATAGTCGTCCGCCCGGCCCGCATGGCCCCCGAACTCGTCGAGTTCGCCCGCTAGGTACGTGTCCGTGCGCCCGTCCTGCTTGATCGGGTTGAAAATTGGAATTCCGTTCCCAGCAATAGCGATCGCTCCGCGAAAGAGCGTTTCCTTACCGGACACCGGGCGCTCGGCAAAGCGAGGCTTTAGCGGGAATCGGAACGCGTTGGCTCCGACGTACGGCTGGGGAATCGGAACCTGCCGGTTCCAGGCTCGGATGCCGACCATCATTCTGTGCCGGGGCATGGAGTTGGACTCGACGTAGAAGAATTCTCGGTCCCAATGCACGCCCACCTCGCCCGGGAAGGCTCGAAAGGAGCGAGCCACGATCTCCGGGTCGAATTCAAAGGCGGTCTGCGATTGCTCGGCGGCCCAGGCGCCCCCGAGTGCGAGGGCAGTTCCCAGGACAACCCTTGGCCGGTTCATCGGACGCTAGGTTCGCGCTGTCGCCGCCGCGACCGCCGGCTGTCTCGATCTCTCGGGCGGGTCCGCCGCGCGGGTCGTGCATCTGCATCTTCGGTCCCGACCCTCGCGAGGGCCTCCTCGCCCAGGCCCGCTCGGAGGTGGTCCATCAGTTCGCGCTGCAGGCTCGCTGCTAGGTCCGGGTGTTGCGCCGCGATGTCCCGCGTCTCCCGAATATCCGTGCTGACGTCGTACAAGACCGCCCGGGTATCGTTCCAAGTGTAGAGCAGCTTGAAATTCCCGGCGATGATCGCAGCTTGGGGGCCTGGTTCGCGGCCCCGTGCTTCCGCGAAGAAGAACACCATTCGGTCCAAGGGCCGCTCGACACCCTCTGCGCACCGGGTCAGGAGCAGCGGCTTCCAACTGCCACCCTCGACCCTGGGCGGAGGATGCGTTCCGGGGGCCGCGAGATCGAGGAAGGTAGGTAGCAGGTCGTATGCGACGACAGGGATGTCGCACCTCGCATCCGCGGCGACTCCAGGCCCGCGCACCACTAGAGGAACGCGCAACCCTCCTTCGGTGACGTTCGTCTTCCCGCCGCGCCGGTAGCGAGTCGGACCGCCGTTGTCGGACATGTAGACGACGTAGGTCATGTCCCGGATGCCCAGCTGATCGATTCTTTCCAAGGTCAGTCCCACGGCCCTGTCGAAATCCTCAGCCATGGCTGCACGCGTCGGGTCTCGGTGCAGCCGCCCCGGCGGCCGCGCCTGCCATCGTTCCAAGGTCTCGGGTAGGGATTGATTGCTGCCGTGCACCGCGTAGTGCCAGAGTTGCAAGTAGAATGGCTTCCCCCTTGCAACGCTGTCCTCCATGAAGCGATTGCCTTTCTTGGTCAGGTCGAACATCCGCTTCGGGTCTCGCGGATCGGGGGATTCCCCGTCTTGGTTCTCAGTGATCATGCCGTCGTCCCTGTCAAAACCGAGCTCGCCCTGCGGCCTCGTATGCTGCCACTTCCCGAACGTCGCCGCCACGTACGAAGAGTTGGCCCGTTTCAGCGCGTTTGCGAGGGAGTTCCGGGAATCCGCCCTGAGGCGCATCGCGGTGCGCTTGTCTGGAGCGTTCAGGCTGGTGGTAGTCATTCCGAACGTGATTGCGTACCTGGACGGTTCGCACTTGGGAGCAGCTGCGTAGGCGCGCGAGAACGTCATGCCCTCGCGCGCTAGGCGGTCGATATTCTCGGGGTTCGATGGTAGTCGCTGGCGGACTCGGGCAAGCCCTGCATCATACGCCTCGACAGGCCGTTCCATGCTTGGTCGTCCGCGAGGATGAAGACGAAATTGGGCGGTCTGGCTCCGGCGGCTGTCGCAATCCAGGCCAGAAGGAGGCAAATCCGGGCGTTCACTGGCAGTTTCCTCCGCATCTTGGCTGGACGCGAAACGAATAGGACACTCGCCCGTTCTCCCTGGCGGTCCCTTCGAAACGGGTCTGGACGAGCTCGACCAAGGCCGCTTCGGAGGATACCTCGACCCGCACGTGTCCGGGCCCGCCGACCACGTCGCCGTGTTCGTAGCCGCCTTCGATCGAGCGTGGTGCTCCGAATCGGTCCAGCCCCGGCTGGGGAACGAGCAGGTAGGCGATACCGTCGAGCGATTCCCTCGCGAACACGTGGTCGTGACCGTGAAACACGACCCCAACTCCCGTCTCGACAAGCAGGTCGTGAATCGGCTTCTCCCAGCCGGGCCTGCGGTCGCCGAATTCGTACGAGCCGTCAAGCCCGCGCCCGCCCCATTCGAACAGGCTGGCCGCGGCGGCTCCGCCACGCGCCTGCTGGTTGATGCCGCCTACGAGATGGTGAAGGAAGACGAACTTGAACTTCGCCTGGCTCGACCGCAATACCGTGGCCAGCCAGCGGTACTGATTCTCGCCTAGCGTGCGCGCCCAATAGTCTCCTGGCGGCCGAACGCGGGGCGTCGCCCAGAACGGATCCAATGCGACGAATAGCGCGTCCCCCCAGTCCCATGCGTAATAGTTTCCTTGGTCGCTGGCCCCGTCGGACGGTGTGGCGAAGTAGGCATTGCGCTGTTCGCGCGCCCATCGTCCCATCGCGCCTCGAGCCTTGCCCTCGGCATCGTGATTTCCCGAGACGAGAAAGACTGGTGACACGGTGCCGATCAAGCCGAAGTAATACCGCTGAGCAACATACTGCGGCAGGGCGTCCCTGTAGTCCGTCCGCCGCTTGTCGGTCATGAACGTGTCCCCCAGATCGATATGGAAATCGGGTCTGGCCGCCTTGGCGTTTCGCAGAGAGGCCACGTAGAGACGAGGATCCGTCCGCTCGTCCAAATGGGAATCGGACTGAACGGTGAACACAAAGTCGTCTCCTTCGGCGCGGCCCGTGCGGAACGTGAATTCCTCCGAAGCATCGAATTCGGCCGCTGGATCTGACCGGCTGCGCCAGCGGTAGAAGTACCTCGATATTGCCGCAAGGCCGTCGAGAATCACTTCCTGCGGCACGCCGGACTCGAGGCGAACCCGATCCGATTGCGCTCGGTATTCGTCGGGCTTGGCACCGAATTCGAAATAGCCTTCCATTGGCGAGTAGGCGAGGATGCTCGCGGTGACGGAAGTGCCAGTCGGGCATCCGAGGACAATGTCGTACGCGTGGCGGGGTACCTCGGTTCGGAAGGTCTCCAGCCTACCCCTGCGATCCCTTCCGCCATCGCGCGGTACGCGCTGCGGCACCTGCGCCGCATGGAGGCCTGCCCTTTCCGGGAGCGCAGAGGGCACGGGGGCCGCGAGGCTGCCGGAGAACCAGGCAATTAGGACGACAAGGTGGCCTGCCCCGGCGATCCGAACGGCTGACCCGGGCGCAGGCGTGCGCGGAACGAGCGTGTCACGAATTCTTGACCGTCGGCGAGGGAGCGCCCGGCATCGAACGGCAGACCGTTCGATGCGGACCGGGGCATCGCCGCGCACTGGCGCATTCGGCCGCATCGCGACAATATTAGGTCGCATCGCATCCAGAAAGCCAGCGTCCCTCTCGGGAGATGGCGACATGGCCCCATTCTTGCACATGTGCCGTGCGAGAGCAAACCTCGCGGAGACAGTCCACCGGGATTTGACCAAGGCTCAATGGCATCGGAGGGCGCACGCCGTCGCCGAATTGCGACTAGGCAGCCATTCGGACGGGTCGCTGGGACGGCCTGATGGCGGCACGGGGCCGCCGCCGAAACCCGCCCTCGCTGACCAATTGCGGAATTGGCTCTCCGTGGACATCCGTCAGGCGCATTTTCCGTCGCCCATTCAACTCCGAAGCGGGGGGCCGCGTCCCGGGCAGGCGGGTCGAATCCGCGCCTGTCCGGGCGCAGCTCCCCCGCGCCCCTGTCCCCGCGGCGGGCTGCCAGCCCTGCCTCAGCCCCGCGGCACCCGCTCCCGCTCCGCCCGGAAGACTTCCTCCGGCGTGCGCCCGCCCGGCACCTTCCGCGGACGCCGGTTCAGGCGGTCCCGCGCCTCCCGCACCCGGGCCGGGTCCACCCGCCGCAGGTCCGTCCCCTGCGGGAAGTACTGCCGCGGCAGCCCGTTGGCATGCTCGTTCAGCCCGCGCTCCCAGGAGTGGCAGGGCCGCGCGAAGCAGAAGCCCGCCCCCAGCCGCTGCGCCACCTCCCGGTGTCCCGCGAACTCCTTGCCGCGAACTCCTTGCCGTTGTCGGCCGTGAGCGTGTGCGTCACGGCCCCGCTCCCTGCGAGCATCCCTGCGAGCATGGCCGTCATCGCCGCCCCGACCAGCTGCGCCGTGCGCCGGCTAACCGGCTGCACTAGCAGGTACTTAGAGAACCGGTCCACCAGCGTCACCAGCGCCCCGCGGCGCTGCCCGCCGATCACGGTGTCGGCCTCCCGGTCGCCGCCGCGCGCCTTCGCTCGCGCCTCCGCCGGGCGCTCCGCGATGTCCGCGCGCCCCGGGATCAGGCCGCGGCCCGCCGTCCGGCCGACCCGCCGCACGCGCTTGCGGCCGCCCTGCCTCAGGTGCCGGTACAGCCGGCCCCCCTGCCGCCGGTCCGCGCGCACCAGCTGGTAGATCCGTTCGGGGCTGATCTCCAGCGCCCCTTCCCGCTGCAGCCGCGCCGCGACCTGCTCCGGGCTCCTGCTCCGGGCTCCAGTCCTGCCGCAGGCAGTCCTCGCTCCGCGTCCGCAGCGCCGACGTCAGCTGGCGCGGCCGGCACGACGCCGCGCGCCGCTCCGCGCGCTCCTGCGCGCTCCCCCAGCTGTAGCTCGCCGCGCGCTCGCCCTCCGCCGGTCGGCCGTTGCGGCCCACTTCGCGGTAGATCGTGGCCCGCTTGCGGCCCGGCTGCCCGGCGATCCTGTCCGCTCCCCAGCCCGCGGCCCGCAGCGTCTCGCTCCGGCAGCGCTCCTCCTGCGTCACGTGCGTGTAGCTCTTCGGCATCTGCCTCCCTGCTCCTTCCAGCACCTACCAGCCTACTGCCACGACACCACCGCTCGCTGCCCCCCCTCTCCCCTCCCTGCCATCTTGTGGCTCGGCGTGTGTCGCACTTCGGAGTTGAATGGGCGCGTCCATTGAATAAGGGAATTGTATTTCTGACTGCCGATAGTGCCGGAAAGAGCATTTTTCGGTAGGAGGAGTTGATTCCTGGCCAGCGAGAATACTAGCGAAGTTCCGTATTTCAAGTCGTCGCCTTCCTCCTAGACGCTGGCCCCAAAACAGAGGTGGGAGAGATGCAGTGCGCCACCTTGGCAAGGCCCGGCCGATCGGAGCGGTAGCCGGGAGGTCGTCACTCGCGACCGGAATATCGGGAGCGTCAGCGATTGCTCCAGCTAGGCCTGCCCGCGGTCGGTCCGACCGCCTCGGTCGGGAATTCTGCCGGGCGAACCGTCCGCTTGCATCTCGCGACGCCCTCGGGTCTCTGGCAGCCAGCGTCAACCGGCAGGGCGGTCCGGTCGGACTGGCGGGTGCCCGCCGCGCTGCAGTCCGCTCGGACGCCGCCGCAATCGCGTTCGCGATCCGCCATCCGGCTGCGGCATTCCTGTGGCTTGCCGTCGAGAGCTGCGGTTCCGGTCCGTCACGGGCGGGGCCCTTGGAGCGCCCGCGCAGCTCCCGTTCCCCGAGCTTGCTTCGCTGAAGCCGGCGCTCGGGCCGCGACCGCGGCCTTGCCTGTCAGCTGCCGGTAGGTCAGGGTCTTGCCGAACAGGCGCTGCATCAGCTGCCCGGTATCGGACGCTCGCTAGGACGGGCCCTTGGCCGCCGCGGGGTGGCCCGCATCCGCTCCTGTCTCGCCCCCGCAAGTGCGTCCTCGGCTGGGCCGTCCGCCCGGCTTCCGGACTCGGGTCAGGTTCGTGGGAAACCAGGATGATCCCGGACGCTCCCTGGAGCGGGCTCCCGGCCCGTCTGACGTGCCGTGCCAGAATGAGGCCGCGATGTATTCGGACGGGAGCAGCAGACGAGTCTTCATGGGAGCGGCGACCGCCGTTTCTGCCGCGCGGCTAGCGGGGGCCGGCGACCGCGTCAGGGTGGGCATCATCGGTGTCGGAAACATCGGCACGCGTCACCTGCAGCGGCGCCTGCTCCCGATGATGCGGCAGGACGGAATTCTCGACGTCGTGGCGGCCAGCGACATCTACGACCGGGCGAAGTTCCGGGCGCGGGAACTTACCGGCCTCGCCGAGCGCGACGTGCATCACGCGTACGAGGACCTGCTCGCTCGGGACGACGTGGACGCCGTGGTCATCGCCACCCCCGACCATTGGCATGCGAGGATGGCGATCGACGCGATGCGCGCCGGCAAGGACGTGTATCTCGAGAAGCCGATGTCGCGGACGATTCCCGAGGCTCGCGCGATCGCCGAGACAGTCGAGGAGACCGGCCGCGTCCTGCAGGTCGGCAGCCAGTGGGTGTCCGACCCGGCGTACGCCGAGGCGCGCGAGATGGTGCGCGGGGGCCTCGCGGGGCCCGTGCTTATGGCGCAGTCCAGCTACTCGTCGAACCACCCCGACGGCGTCTGGCAGTACTACGTCGACGAGGAGGCAAGCCCGGCCACCGTGGACTGGAAGCGCTTTCTGGGCGACGCGCCGGACCAGCCCTTCAGCGGGGAGCGGTTCTTCCGCTGGCGCAAGTACTGGGACTTCTCCGGGGGCATCGGGACGGACTTTCTATACCACCGCCTCAGCCCGCTGCTGTACGCGGCGGGCCCGCGGTTTCCTCAGCGCGTGAGCGGGCACGGCGGCATTTACCTGTTCCCGAACCGCCAAGTGCCCGACACGTACTCGACGACCGTCGAGTACGGCGACATGGTCGTGAACCTTGTCGGGGCGAGCGGCTCGCAGGCTCCGAACCTCCTGCACGGCCCCGCCATTTTCGGCCAGCGCGCCTCGATCTCGCTCTCGCCCGGAGTGGTCGAGGCCCGTCCCGAGCGCCTCCACGCCGACGAGTTCCGCCGACGCTCCGGAACCGACCTCGTCCGGGTCGAGGTGGACAATCGCGACCAGCAGACCGCCCGCACGGCCCACATGCGGGATTTCATCGGTTGCGTGCGGACGCGGGGCAAGCCGATCTTCGACGCCCGCTTCGGCTACCAAGTAATGGTAGCGATCAAGCTTGGCGTCGACTCGTACCGCTCGGGCCGGATGATGTCCTTCGACCCGCTGACGGAACGCGTGCTGGATCTCGCCCCGCCTCGCCATCCGGGCTACGAGGGCGACGGCACGAACCGCCCCGACGCACCGCCGCAGTACCGCAAGCGTCCCGCGGCCTGACCGGGCGGCCGGGTCGCGACGGGCCTAGAGGGCTTTCTGCAGGGCTTCGCCGAAGGCGCCGACCTGCTTCTCCGGAGCATCCTTGCGTGGCTTGCTGGGGCCCCCGGTTCCGCGCCTGCGGCTAGGCCTGCGCTGGGCTTGGGACTTGTCGCCCTTCGGATGGGCCGCCTTGGCCCGGAGGAGCTTGTCGTCGATCGGCGCGCGGTTGAAGCGACGGATGATGGCCTGCATCTCCTCTTCGTTCGGCGCTTCGACGAAGGCGTAGCCCTTCGATTCCTGAGTTTCGAAGTCCCGGATGACGCGTACGGCGTCGCAGACGAGATCGCTGCTTTCGAGCCACGACTTGATGTCGTCCGCCGTGACCCAGGTCGGCAGATTGCCGAAAAAGATGTTGTGTCCCATAGCGGGCGAGACTCTTCCTGTTCGTTTCTGGTGATTGCCCCCTGAACCGGTCCCCGGGGGCGGGACACGGAGCACCCAATCGCCCCGCACCCCAAGGATACCACAGCGCCTCAAGGGGGCCGCCCGGCCTGCGGGAGATCCTGCGGACCCGGTCCGGTCGCTGCCTGCCGGCGTCCCAACGGGATCCGAAATTTTCTGTCAGAAAATCAAGATGACTTATAATTATCCTATGGATAACCACGCGGCGTACTCCGTCAACCTCAAGCTGCTCGCCGAGAGCACCCGGATCGGCTACCAGCATCTCTACCTCGCCCTCGTGCAGCGCAAGCGCGACCTGAAATTCAGCGACGCCGCGCAGATCTCGGATGTGCTCGGAATCCCCTTGTGGGAGCTGCGGGACTGCATCGAGCGGGGCCTGTTCGTCGCCGACAGCCGCCAGGAGCGCCTGCTGGCCGGAAACGGCCGGACGGTCGAACGCGACCCTGCCCGCTTCGCCGAGCACTTTCTCTCGCGCAAGGCGGCGCCGGCGATCGCACCCCCCGACGGCCGCCTGGGGGTGCTGCTGCCGGGCCTCGGGTCCGTGGCCACGACCCTGATCGGCGGCGTGGCGCTGGTCGCGAAGTGCCGTGGACGGCCGGTCGGCTCCCTGACGCAGATGGGGCGGATCCGCCTCAGCAAGCGCACGGACCGGCGCAACCCCCTGATCCGCGAGCTCGTTCCGCTGCAGGATCCGGCCGGCCTGGTCTTCGGCGGCTGGGACATCCTGGACCAGGACTGCTACGAGAGCGCTCTGGCTGCCGGTGTCATCGAGCCCGCGATGCTGGCGGAGGCGGAGCGGGAGCTGCGCGCCGTGCGCGCGATGCCGGGCGTCTTCGAGAGACGCTACGTGCCGCGCCTCGACGGCGCGCACGTCAAGCGGGGCACCAGCAAGATGGCGCTGGCCGAGGCGCTGGTCCGCGACATCGAGGACTTCAAGAGCGCCAACGGGCTCGACAGGGCCGTCATGGTCTGGTGCGGGTCCACCGAGATCCACCAGCGGGCGACCGAGGTGCATGCGTCAACGGAAGCCTTCGAGACCGGTCTGCTCGCCGACGACCCGGCCATCGCGCCGTCGCAGATCTACGCATGGGCGGCGCTGCAGTGCGGCGTGCCGTTCGCCAACGGCGCTCCCAACCTGACCGTCGACGTGCCCGCGATGCAGCAGCTCGCCAAGGACCGTGGGGTGCCCGTCTGCGGCAAGGACTTCAAGACAGGCCAGACCTACATCAAGACCCTGATCGCCCCGGGGCTGAAGGCCCGCCTGCTCGGGGTCGAGGGATGGTTCTCGACCAATATCCTGGGTAACCGCGACGGCGTGGTGCTGGACGAGCCGGAATCGTTCAAGACCAAGGAAGAGAGCAAGCTTGGCGCCCTCGAGGTGATCCTGCAGCCGGACCAGTACCCTGAGCTCTACCGGGATCTCGCCCACATGGTGCGCATCAACTACTACCCGCCGCGGGGCGACAACAAGGAGGGCTGGGACAACATCGACATCACGGGCTGGCTGGGCTACCCGATGCAGCTGAAGGTCAATTTCCTCTGCCGCGACTCGATCCTCGCGGCGCCCCTGGCGCTGGACCTCGCCCTCTTCCTCGACCTGGCCCAGCGCGCAGGCATGGCCGGCATCCAGGAGTGGCTCTCGTTCTACTTCAAGTCGCCCATGGTTCCTCCGCAGCTGTATCCCGAGCACGATATCTTCATCCAGCTGACGAAGCTGAAGAACACGCTCCGGTGGATGGCGGGCGAGCAGATGATCACGCACCTAGGTCTGGAGTACTACGACTGAGCCGGGCTGCGCGCACCGGCGGAAGGCCTCACGGCGTTGCGAACCAGTCCCGCGGCTCTGCCATCGCCGGCTTGGCGAGAGGGCGGTGCGACGGGTCGAATGGGCCGCCCCGCCCGTGGCTGGGAAACTTCCACCAGAACATTCCGCGCACGTCGAGCACGCGGGCGAATCGCTCCAGCCATTCGTCGAAGCAGCGCGCTTGGAGGCCCGCGTCCAGCGCGCTGCCGCTCTTCTCCCACGGACGCGCGGCCGCGGTCGCCGGAGCCGGGAATCCGACCTCCGTGAACAGGACAGGCCTGGGGAAGCGCTCCCGCACTCCCTCGATGGCGCGGGAGGCCGCCGCGACTTCCGGCGAGTCCAGCCTAGGCTCGGCTCCGGGAGCGGCGATCGGGAAGCGGAAGTTGACGCCGATGTAGTCCAGCTCGTCTCAGAAGCGGATCCGCTCGAGTACCTCTCCCCGGTGGGCGGCGTGGGCCAGCGGACCGCGGTACACGGCGCGCACCCGCCGAATCCGCTGCCGCCCGGCGTCCTCGCGGAGCGTCAGGCCAGCCAGTTCGCTGCCGACGGCCAGCACGTCGATGCCGTCAGTCTGGGAGAGGCGGGCATCATGCAGCATCCAGCGGCGGTCGTCGTCGAGCCAGGTCTCGAAGCGAGCCGCGCTGTGGCGGGAAACGGGGCCGTGGAATCTGCGGCCCGCCCAGATGTGCGGCTTGAGCATGACGCGCAGGCCTAGGTCCCGGGCTTGGCGGGCGGCCCGCGCGAGACGCGCATCGGTCTCGAGCGTCTGGATACAAATGTGTGTCTCGTCCGGAGCCCGCGTGAAGGCGTACGGCACGAGGGCGACGACGGTGGCCCCGATTCCACGAATCCTCCGCGGCTCGCCGGCAGGCGACCGCGCTGCCGTATCCCCTGTCGCCCCGGCCCTCGCGCGAGAACGAGATTCCCTTGAGGTAGGGCGGGGCCGGGCGGCGGGGAAATGGAAGGAATCGCCCCTCGCTGGCGGGTACGCGGTCCTCGCAATCCGGCGCAAGGCCCTCGATCCAATTCCCGCCCTCGGCGTCGCGAACCAGAGGGGACAGGTAAGCCCCCTCGTCGCCGAGCGCCCCTGAGAGCGCGTAGCGTACCTGCTCGCAGGCGATCCTCGACGCAGCGGCTCTCAGCGGGGATCGCGCGAACTTGCCTACGGCGTAGCGAGTCAGCGCCAGGCCATGGCGCGGGATCGGGGCTTTCCCCACGCGAGCCGCATAGCCAGCAGCGGCCCGGCGCCGACCCTCGGCTGTGGTCCGTATCGCCGCGCCGGCCTGGTGAGCGCCCGCCAGGGATGCGGCGGTGGATTGCTCCGCCAGCTCCTGCGGGGAGAGACCCACCTCCGGGTCGGGGGCTGGCACCGGTGCGACAAGTGCCAAGAGGCCCGCGCAGGCGAGGGCGGCGGTGCCGGACAGCCAGACGATGCCGAACTCGTTGAAGGCGTGAGCCAGCCCCGACGCATCGGTCGGCGGAGCCACGAATTGCCCGAACCGACGGGCGACCAGCTCCGCGCGTTGCAAGCGGAACGCGGCCCGGGCCGCCGCGCCCGGCAGCGCGGATGCCAGCGAGGTGCCGATCAGGCATCTCGCGAGACCGACGGCGCATGCGGTACCTCTTTGCGTCGAGGCCTCCGGCAGTCGGCGCAGTCCAGGCACCCGTTATAATCCGTAGGCCGTGGCACGTTCAACCCGCAGAGCCTTCCTCCGGGCGGGCGCGACCATTCCCGCGAGTCTGGCGCTTGCCGGCTCGCCCGAGGCGCGGCTGGCGGTGACCACCGACGAGATCGACGACGACTTGGCGGTCGCCTTGAAATTCCTTGTGCGCCACGGGCTGGAGTTCTGCGAGATTCGGCAGCTCTGGGACCGGTACAACACCTCGCTCCCCCTCGACCGCATCCGCGAGGCGCGGGGAATGCTGGACGCGGCGGGTGTGCGGCTCGCGGTTCTCGACACGTCCTTCTTCAAGGTTCCGCTGCCGGATGAGGGCACGGTCGCTGGAGCGGAGGCGCTCGACTCCCAGTGGGCGCTGCTCGAGCGGGCCTTTGAGCGGGCGGCCATCCTCGGCACCCGGCTGATCCGGACGTTTGCGTTCACGTACAGGCGCGGCGAGTCGCCCGACTCGAGCGCGTACCCGCGGATTTACGACCTCGTGGAGGAGTCTGCCGAGAGAGCCGTCCGGGCGGGCTTCCGGCTCGCTCTGGAAAACGTGGCGGGAAGCTACGTCGCGACCGCCGCGCATTCGGAAGCTCTCCTGCGCGAGGTCGCGTCCCCCGGGCTCGGCCTGACTTGGGATCCGAACAATTCCGCGCGGGCGGGCGATCCGGAGCCGTTCCCTGCCGGATATGACTCGCTCGATCCCGCCCGGATCGCGCATGTGCATCTGCGCGACTACCGCCGCTTGAGGGACGGCACCGTGGAATGGTGCGGCGTAGGCGACGGCGAGTTCGACCATGCCGGCCAGATGAAGGCGCTCTTGCGGGACGGCTACCGGGGCGTATTCTCTCTCGAGACTCACTACAGGATTGACGGCAGCAAGGCTGCGGCGAGCGAGCACTCTCTCCTAGGTCTCCTGCGAGCGGTCCGCCAGCTCTAGATGGATTCCCCGCGGCGCCTAGGCGACCCGCCTCGCTGCCGCCCGGCCCGGGTGCGGCGAGATCGAGCTGGCATGCGCCCCGCCCTCGGAGGGGGCCCCTGATGCAATTGGCCGCGGCCGACTGGCTGATCCTCGGCGGCTTCCTGGCGTTCTCGCTGGCGGTCGGGCTGCGCGTGTCGCGGTCGGCCGGCAGCGACTTCTCCTCCTTCTTCCTAGCCGGTCGAAGGCAGCCTTGGTGGCTGCTCGGGGTGTCGATGGTGGCGACCACGTTTTCCACGGACACGCCGAACCTGGTTGCCGACATCGTGCGTCGCGACGGCGTGCTCGGGAACTGGACCTGGTGGGCCTTCCTTCTGTCCGGCATGCTGACGGTCTTTCTGTGCGCCAAGCTGTGGCGGCGCTCCGGCGTCTCTACGGACGTCGAGTTCTACGAGATCCGCTACGCGGGCAGGGCGGCCGCGTTCCTGCGGGCGTTCCGCGGACTCTATCTTGGGCTTGTGTTCAACGTACTGATCATGGCGGCCGTGACCCTCGCCGCGATCAAGATCGGCTCGGTCATGCTCGGGTGGACCCCGGCCCAGACCGTCGTCGTCGCCGCGAGCGTCACGCTGCTGTACAGCGCGCTAGGCGGTCTGCAGGGCGTGCTGCTGACCGACCTCGTCCAGTTCTGCATGGCGATGGTCGGCTCGGTGGCCGCGGCGGCCTATATCGTGCGGCTGCCCGAGGTTGGCGGGTTGGCCGGACTGATCGCCCACGACCAGGTGCGGACCCGGCTGGCCATCTGGCCCTCGCTGGAGACCATGCAGTGGTCCGACCTCGCGCCCGTGTTCTTGATCCCGCTCCTGGTGCAGTGGTGGGCGGCGTACTACCCCGGATCGGAACCTGGCGGCGGAGGACACCTCGTGCAGCGCATGCTCTCGGCGAAGGATGAGAGCCACGCGCTGGGCGCGACTCTCCTCTTCAATCTGTTGCACTACGCGGTCCGGCCGTGGCCGTGGATCTTGGTGGCCCTCGCTTCGATGGTCGTGTTCCCGGGTCTCGAGGACCTCCGGGAGCGCTTCCCCCACGTGCCCGAGACCGTCGTGCAGAACGACTTGGCGTACCCGGCGATGCTGACGTTCCTGCCCGCCGGCTTGCTGGGCTTGGTCGTCACGTCGCTCGCGGCGGCCTACATGTCGACGATGTCCACCTCCGTCAACTGGGGCTCGTCCATCCTGGTCAGCGACTTCTTCCGCCGCTTCTTCCGCCCGGCCGCGACCCAGCGCGAGCTGGTATGGGCCGGACGGGGTTTCACGGTCCTTCTGATGGTGCTGGCGTGCGCGGTCTCGCTGATGATCGAGAGCGCCTTGGGCATGTTCCAGATTCTGCTGCAGATCGGCGCGGGGACCGGGCTGCTGTACCTGCTGCGGTGGTTCTGGTGGCGCGTGAACGCCGCGACGGAAATCGTCGCGATGGTCGCGTCGTTCTCAGTGGCGCTGCTACTGCCGCTGTTCGGATCCGCCCTCGACAGCTGGCAGCAGCTGCTGCTGGGCGTGGGCCTGACAACCGTGTGCTGGCTGCCCTGCGCGTATTTGGCGCCGCCCGCCGATATGCAGACCCTGGTCGCGTTCTACCGCAAGATCCGCCCGCCCGGGCCGGGATGGGGCCCGGTGGCCCGTCTCGCCGGGCCGGTGGGGCATTCGGATGGCGTCCCCGGCCTGGGCGCGCCGCTCGCCGCCTCGTTTCTGGGCTCGGTCGCGATCTACGCCTGCCTGTTCAGCACCGGCTACGCCCTGTACGGCCAGCCGCTCCGGGCCGCGCTGGGCGGGTCGGTCTCGGTCGCCGCGGGCCTAGGGCTCCTGCGCATTCTGCGACGGGGCGGACGCATCTGAAGTCGGCTCGACGGGCTCTCCGTCCGGCACCGCCGTGGGGCCGTGGAAGTAGCCCATGCGATGCCGGAGTCGCAGCTTCTCGTAGGGCACATCGACGCGAATGCGATGGAAGATGCCCCGCTCGTTCAGGTTGTTCGGCCGGTAGCTGAGCCTGTACTGGCTGCGGATGTCCTCGCCGATGCGAATGATGGCCTCCTGCACGCCCTGAGCCGACCGCGGGCTGAAGTCGCGGCCGCCCGTCCCGTCGGCCAGCACTTCCAGCGGGTTGTCGAAGATCAGGTTCTTGACCCCGCGCACTAGGTCGATGACGATCGGGATCATGTTCGGGGTCACGCTGTACCGGCTCTGCTGCTGGGCCGTCGGCGTGACGGGCGTGCCCGGCATCGTCGGGCGCACGACTACTCCGGCCGGGATGTTCGGCGGCTTGACCTGCTCCTTCCGCCGCAGCCGCGCCGACAGCGTGGACAGCCGCACGGGATAGATCGCGATGTTGTAGAGCTGGGCCGTTCGCAGGCTCTCGCCGAGACCGATGCGGCTGCCGTTGTTCTGCGATTCCGAGATCGCCACGATGATCTTGCGGTGGTTCTCCGGCCGCTTGAGCAGCATGCGGATCGCGCTGTACATCGCGTCGGCCAGCGCCACTGCGGACGTGCCGATGCGCATGCCCTGCAGGGCCTGCTCGATCTTCTTGGTGTCGCTAGTGAAGTCTTCGAGCAGCTTGACGCGGCTGTCGAACGTCATGACGGCGGCCTCGCCGTGCTGGCCGAGCACCAGCTCGGTGAACAGGTAGGCGGACTTGCGGACCTCGCCGAGGATGCCCTCCACGCGGTCGCTGGTCTGCACGCAAATGACCATCGAGATCGGCAGGAAGCTGACGTCGAAGCCGACGATCGCCTGCTCCGCGTCGTTGTCGAAGACCGTGAAATCCTCCACGATCATGTCGTGGACGTAGTCGCCGTTGCGGCTGCGGACCGTGACCGGCACCGTCACCTCCTCGATCTCCTCGAGGAAGATGGCCGGCTGGTCGGACTCGAACAGCGTCTCGGGGTCGAAGAGGTCGCCGCCGTCCTGGGCGGCCAGTGCCGCCGCGGCGCCAAGCGCGAGCGCCGCCAGCCGGGTCGCGGCGGGCTTCGCAGGTGCGGTGCTTCCCCGCATCGGTCGTGCCACCCTCAGTCTCGGGCGCCGTCGGCAGGGGCGGCTCGGGTGCCGTCCCCGCGGACGTAGCGGCCGGTCTTCCCGCCGGTCTTCTCGAGCAGGATGACCTCGCGAATCTCGATGCCCTTGTCGAGCGCCTTGCACATGTCGTAGACCGTGAGGCCGGCCACCGCGGCCGCCGTCATGGCCTCCATCTCGACCCCGGTCGGTCCGAGCGTCGAGGCCGTGGCGGTAATCGCCACGCCGTCGGCGAGCGTTTCCGTCGAGACGTCGGCATGGGTCAGCGCCAGCGGGTGGCACAGCGGGATCAGTTCGGAAGTCCTCTTGGCGGCCTGGATCCCGGCGATGCGCGCCACCTCGAGCGGGTTTCCCTTCGGATTGACCGGCAGGGCCGCGATCACGTCCGCCCGCATCCGGACGAACGCGCGGGCCGTCGCGGAGCGCCGCGTGTGCCCTTTCGATCCGACGTCGACCATGGACGCTGCCCCGGCCTCGTCGAAATGGGTCAGGACGCTCAAAGCCGCATCACCTCGATCCAGTCCCCGGCCTCCCACGAGGCGCGCCGGTCCGAGGCGACCATGAGGCACTCGGCGCGGGCGAAGGCCGCCACGTCCCCCGACCCCTGGCCCCGGTCCGGGCGCACGACGGTGTCGGCGTAGTCCCCCTCCAGTCTCGCCCCGAGAAAGCGGGTCAGGACCGGCTTGTGCCGGAACGGCATTCCCAGGCGTGCGCGCCGGAACCGCAGCGGGGAGGCTGCGGCCCCGCCCAGCAGGTCGACCGCGATCGAGGCGAAGACCTCGAACGTGACCATGGTCGACAGGGGGTTGCCCGGCAGTCCGAACACCGGCGTGCCGCCTGCCCGCGCGAACACGAGCGGCTTGCCGGGCTGGATGCGGACGGCGGAGAAGAAGACCTCCGCGCCGAGGGAGGCCAGCACTTCCTCCACCAAGTCGTGCTTGCCCATCGAGACGCCTCCGGACAGCAGAAGCACGTCGCTGCGCAGCCCGTCCTCGACCAGCCTCCTCGTCTCGGCCAGCGTGTCTCTGGCAACGGGCAGGATGCGCGGGCGCCCTCCGCGGCGGCGCACTTGGGCGGCGAGGGAGTGGGCGTTGGAATTGCGGATCTGGTACGGCTCGGGCCGGGCGTCGACGGGCAGGACCTCGTCCCCCGTGGAGAGAATCGCGACCTCCGGCCGCCTGCAGACGGGCACCTCGGCGCAGCCGACGGTACCGAGGAGCGCGATCTGCGGGTATCCGATCCGCCGGCCCTTCGGCAGCACGACCTGCCCCCGCCGCGCCTCGGAGCCCGCCATGATCAGGTTGCGCCCCGAGGCGACCGACCTGCCCAGCGTGACTCTCTCGCCGGCGCGGCTCGAATGCTCGACCATCACCACCGCGTCCGCGTTGCGCGGGCCGGGCGCTCCGGTCATGATCTCCACGGTCTGGCCGGGCCGCAGCGAGAAGCGCGACGGCTCGCCCGCGCGGGTCTCGCCGATCAGGTCCAAGGTCGCCGGTACCTGGGCCACGTCGGACGCGATAACGGCGAAGCCGTCCCGAGCCGATCGGTTGAACGGCGGGTAGTCGCGGTCCGCAAGCACGTCGCGCGCCAGGATCCTTCCCAGTGCCTCGTCGAGAGGCACCGACTCGGTCGCGGGGCTGCGTCCCAGCTCCCCTAGGCGCTCGAACACGACGGCGCGGGCTCGCTCGAATCGCAGCGGCTGCATCGGGGCGGCCGGAGCCGCCGGCGCAGCTCTCGGTTAACCCGAGTTTCGCACAAGGGCGCCAATCGGTTTCTGCTGGCGGCCCGCATCGGTCAGTCGGCCAAGGCCGTGCCGTCGCCGTGGCTGTCGCCGCGGAAATGCGCCGCCAGCACGTCGTAGCCGAAGTCCCCTTCGAAGTTCCGCCACACCGCGTGGCTGTGGTTGCTCTGGTTCTGCGTATTGGCGTACTCGATCAGGAAGCTCGGCGACTGGACGCGGTAGTAGTTCCCGGCCAGGTGCCGGTTCTCGGTGGTCTTGCTGCCGATCTCGATCGGCTTGGCATCGGGGCGCTCGATGTCGCCTGCCCAGCCGAAGAACAGTTCCTCGCGGGGCGTCGCGCGGGCGGCCTTCATCCTCCGCGCGGCGATTTCCGGCGGCATGGTGCCGGCGTACTCGGCGATCAGGCCCAGCAGGCCCTCGTACTGCACGTCGGTCATGGAAGAGGCCGGGAGGCCCTGCGGGGCGCCGTCGAGCCGCGCGCGCTTGTCGGCCATCGTCACGATGTCGTAGGGCGCCTGCGGGTCGAAGATCGCCTCGCCCCGCTGCTCGGGGCCCAGCGACTTGAGCAGCGTCCGGGCTAGGTCTTCCTCGCGCTCGAGGGGGCGCATGCCCTGGTGCGGGCCCTGCGGCACGTCGTGCGGGTTCGCGCCGAGGAAGGTCGGGCTGGCCGCGACCAGCTCCCCGTTCCGGATCGTGTAGTGCAGGGACACGTGATGGCCCTCGACCCTCCAGCCCCAGTCCCCGGTCATGGTCGGGGTTCCGAACACGGTGAAATGGAACCGCTCGGTGTCGCGATAGCCGGTGCGGTCGTCCTCGATCGCCCGGACGACCTCTTCCAGCGCCATCACGTTCATGGTCTTGACGAATCCGGCCCGTCCGAGACCGGTGCTCAGCAGCGCGTAGGCGAGGTGCTTCTGCTTGGCGTCCATGTCCTTGAATGTGATCCCGTTGCGCACGTAGCCGTACTCATCGGCGAATCCGGGCTCCGGGAAGTAGTGCCAGTTCGTGCGCTCCGCCGCGTCCATGGAGAACACCGTGCCCATGCGCTGCATGCGGTCCAGCGACTCGAGCAGCCGGTTCGCCGCGTCCGCCATCATCGCCTCGGTCTTGGTCGCTTGGTACGCGGCCGCCGCGGCCAGCGTGAATGCTGCAACAAGGACGGCGCGCGCGAGTTTCGTCTTGGTCACTGGAAACCTCCGGGCGCTTGGGCGGGCCCGTTCGAATTATAGCTGCGCAGAGGGTCGGCTGGAATCGATATAGTCTGGCCAATGCTTGGCCAGCGATCCCGGTTCCGGCTGCCCATCGTCCTTGCGGCGCTCGCCGCGCCCGGACTCGCTCAGACGACCGCGTCAAACCTCGAGCCGATCCTCGAGCAGCCGCTGATCTCGCAGGAGGTCGTGGGCTATCAGCTCAGCCGCTATCTGATGGCCCGCGTGCCCGAACCGCCGGCACCGGCGACGGCGGAGGAATGGAGCGCGAGTTCGCGGCAGATCCGCGCGAGGATCCTAGAAACGGTCCTGAACGGCTGGCCGGACGAGTGGGTGGACCGTCCCCTCGTTGCGGAGGAGCGCGGCTGGGTCGACGGCGCGGGTCCGGGCTACAGGATCCGCAAGCTCCGGCTCGAGGTGATTCCCGAACTTCGCGTTCCGGCTCTCCTGTACGAGCCGGAGAGCGCGCGTCTGCTCGCTCCCGCCGTGCTCAACGTCAACGGTCACATCTACGGCCGGGGCAAGGATATCGAGTACAAGCAGAAGCGCTGCATCAACCAAGCCAAGCGCGGCATCTACGCCCTCAACTTGGAGTGGCTCTACTTCGGCGAATTGGAACATTCGCAAAACCAGCACTGGTTCGGGGCGCATCTCGACTTGGTCGGCGCCAACGGGATCGGTCTCTTCTACCTCGCCGCGAAGAGGGGCCTCGACTACCTGCATGCCCATCCCGACGTCGACCGGAAGCGCATCGGCATGACGGGGCTTTCGGGGGGAGGCTGGTAGACGATTCTGCTGAGCGCGCTGGACGAGAGGGTCCGTGCGGCCGTGCCGGTCGCGGGCCACTCCTCTCTCGTGTCGCGTCTCGAAGACTTCGGGCCCGGGGACGTCGGGGACTGGGAGCAGAAGGGCACGGACCTCCTAGCCGAGTTCGAGTACACCCACCTCACGGCCTTGGTTGCCCCCCGGCCCCTGCTGCAGATCCACAATGCAGAGGACATCTTCCGCTCCCACCGCGTGAAGCCGGCGACCTACGACGCCCTGCTGCCGGTGTGGGATCTGTTCGGGACTGCCGAGGACTTCCTCTTTCACGAGAACTTCGACCCGGGTGACCACAACTACCAGGCCGACAACCGGCTGCAGGCGCTCCGGTTCTTCGCGAGCCGCTTCGGCCTGGCTCCGGTCGACGCCGAGACCCCGGCCGGCCGCGAACTCAAGACGGCTGGGGAGCTGGCCGTGGGGCCGCCCCCGGGCAATCTGACGATTCTGGGAATCGCCAGGCTTCTCGCGGACCGCGTCGAGCGGGACGAAATCCCGCCCGAGGCCGCGGCGCGCAGATCGTGGGCGGCCGGGCAGCGCAGCTTGCTGCGCGACACGTTGCGCTACGAGCCGGTCGAAGTCGAGAGGGCCTGGTTCCTGTCCGGCACGCGCAGCAAGGGGATCGACACCCGGTCCTATCGGATTGACTTCGCCGACAGGCGTCGTGCTGCAGGCGAGGGACGGGCCCGCTCGTGGCCGACCGTCGAGAATCGTCCTGCACGACGGCGGCAAGGCGGCCGCAGCTGCCGCCGTGGCGCAGCGGGTCAATCGCGGCGAGCGCGTGCTCGCCGCGGACCTGATATTCACCGGTGACGCCACTCTCCCGGGCCGCGCTCCCGAGCGCAACGTGCAGCTGCTCGCGGCTGTGGGAGCGCGACCGCTGGGAGTCGAGGTGGCCCAGCTGGTGGCGCTGGCGCACTGGTTCGGCCCGGGCACGCGGCTGGAAACCTACGGGATCCGGAGCTAGGTCGCCGCGCTGGCTGCGGCAGCCTTGGCCCCTCGCCTGTTTTCCGACGTGGTCAGCAGCGAGGGCGCGGCGAGCCTCCGACATCTGCTGGACGCCCCGGTGCGGCACCTGGACGCGCCGGATCTGTTCTGTCTCGACCTGTACCGCTACTTCGATATCGACCGCTTGGAGGAGCTCTCCGGGATCGAATAGGGAATTATATATCTGAGTGCCTAGGGAATCAAGTCGGCAAATTATCAAGCTATTATAAGATTTCATATTTCTTCCGAATTTCCGTTGATATTCTGTGGTGTTTCTTGGTAGAATAGTTCCAGTATGGGATACCGTAAATGAAGAAACAAGGTCCCGGAAAGTGGTTCCGTAAAGGCATCACATTGATCGAAGTGATCGCCATGTTCGCCGATGACGAATCCGCGGAAAAGTGGTTCGCCTCCATGCGCTGGCCGGACGGTCCCGCGTGCCCCCGCTGCCGCGGCTCCAGTGTGCAGTCCGACGCGGCCCACCCTTCGATGCCGTACCGTTGCCGCGGCTGCGGCAAGCGCTTTTCGGTGCGCACCGGCAGCGTGACGGCCGACACCAAGCTCGGCTACCGCACCCGGGCCGTCGCCCTGTTCCTGCTGACCACCGGCATCAAGGGCGTCTCGAGCATGAAGCTGCACCGCGACCCGGGCATCAGCCGGAAGTCGGCCCGGCACCTGGCGCACCGCATCCGCGCGTGCCGGGAGCGGGATCGGGGCCCGTTCGCCGGCCCGGTGGAGGTGGACGAGACCTGCGTCGGCGGCAAGGAACGCAACCAGCACGAGAGCAAGAAGGCCCGTGCCGGGCGCGGGCCCGTCGGCAAGACCCCGGTGGCGGGGGCGCGGGACCGCGCCACGAACGCAGTGGCCGCGCGGCCGCTGCCGGGCACGACCAAGGGCGACCTGCAGGGCTTCGTGCGCGGCCGGGTCGCGCCGGGCGCGCAGGTCCGCTCCGACGAGGCGGCGGCCTGCGCCGGCATGGAGGAGTTCGCGCACGAAGCCGTCAGGCACTCCGGCGGCGAGTACGTGCGCGGGGCGGCGCATACGAACGGCATCGAATCGTTTGGGTCCCTGTTCGAGCGCGGCCTGTACGGAACCTATCACCGGATGAGCGTCCGTCATCTCGGCCGCTACCTCACGGAGTTCGCGGGACGGCGCAACGACCGCGACTGCGACACGGCGGAACGGATGCGGCGCATGGCGCGGGGCTTGGTCGGCCGGACGCTGACCTGCCGGCAGCTGACCGGCCAGGCCGCGGTCGCGGCCCGAGCGGCGCCCGCCGCGCCGAGCGCGGCAGCCCGCTGCGGGCGCGCGCTGCACGCTCGGTACGCTTCACGCTCGGTACGAGGGGCGCACCGGATGCGGAATGCCCCGGTGCGACCCCGGTCCGGTCCGGACCGTCCATGCAGGCCGTCGAGCGCCGGGGATCCGCTGTCTTCGGCCCTCGCAAGGCCTGCAATCGGCTTGCAAGGGGTGCCCTGCCACCGCCAACCGGGTTCCAGCGGGGCAACCGGGGCAGGCGAGGCGGCCTCTCTAGTCCCTTCCTCGTCCAATCCGCTGGCAGGCTCGATTCAGATACGATCCCACCCCCCCACCCCTCTGTGCCCGCCGCGGCCGCACTCGAATGACCCCAGCTCGACACCCACCTCCCTGCTCACAGCAGTTCTAGTCGGATATGGCGTTGTCGGCACTCAGATATATAATTCCCTACCTGATTACCAACGAACGTCAGCCGAGGATATGCTATACTGGAGGAGGTCGGAAATCTCTGCTAGGAAAGGGGCTAGCAGCTGAAACGCAATCGCGTGCAATGCCAGAAGGGACTCAGTCCGGGCAAGTTCCTGCAGCGCTACGGCAGCGAGGGGCAATGCGAGCACGCCGTCTTCAACGCCCGCTGGCCGGCCGGCGGCCGCTGCCCGGAGTGCGGCTCCCGACGGCACTGCCGCATCCGCTCCCGCAAGCTCTGCCACCGCCAGACCTCCCTCGTCGCCAGCACGATCTTCGCCGCCACCCAGCTGCCGCTGACCGTCTGGTTCCTGGCGCTCCACCTGCTGACGCAGGGCCAGCACGGCGTTTCGTCGCTGGAACTGGCGCGGCAGCTGGGCGTGAGCCGGAACACGGCTTGGAAGGTGCAGCACAAGCTCCTGCAAGTGATGAAGGAGCGCGACGAGCGCGTGCCGCCGGGCGGCATCGTGCAGGTGGACGATGCCTACTGGGGCGGGGAGCGGAGCGGGGGCCAGCGCGGTCGCAGCGCGGCGGGCAAGACGCCGTTCGTCGCCGCCGTGCAGGTCACCGCCGCCGGCAAGCCGGCAAGGATGCGCATGAGCAGCGTGGCCAGCGTGACGGGCTTGCGCAAGAAGACGCTGGCAGCGTGGGCCGGGCGGCACTTGCAGCCCGGCACGGAGGTGCATGCCGACGGCCCGGCCTGCTTGCGGGGCGTGGCCGGCGCCGGCTGCGAGCACGTGCCGACCGTCACCGGGGGCGGGCAGCGGAGCTGCGGGGATTCGCGCTTCGTCCGGGTCAACACGATGCTGGCGAACGTCAAGCAGTCCCTGGCGGGAACCTGCCATGCGCTCGACGGCAAGCACCTGCCGCGGTACCTCGCCGAGTTCCGCTACCGCTTCAACCGCCGCTACGACCTGGAGGCGCTGGTCCCCCGCCTGCTCCACGCCTCCGTGCGCACCCCGCCCATGCCTTACCGTCTCCTAACCTTGGCTGAGTCTTGTGGGTAATCAGGAATTGCAAAGCTCGAGCACTCTGACTTCGCCGAATACTTCACTGAACTCTGGGGGACAAACACAACGCCATTCGCATGGCAATCCGCATTGACAGAGAAGGTGTTGTGTACTTCGCTCCGCAGCGACGGCCGAACCGATTGCCGACCATCCGGTAGCGATGAGGAATTCCAATCCTGGCCGGACGCGATTGTCCTGCCGACCGGCTCCGGCAAGACGTCCTGTATCGACATCGCCGTCTTCGCCCTTGCCGTCCGCGCCCAGCGTACATCTCTCGGGCCGCGCAGAGTGATCGCAGCACCACGACGGATCTTCTTTGTGGTGGACCGGCGGATCATCGTGGACGAAGCCTACGAACGCGCGCGATGTCTGGCTGCCAAGCTCGAATGCGCGAAGGACGGCATCCTGAAGACGGTGGCGGACCGCTTGCAGTGCCTCGCGAGCGGCGGAATGACAGATGCGGGCGGCGAGCGTCCCCTCGTTGTGCATTCGCTGCGCGGCGGCATGTACCGCTCGGAAGCCTGGGCGCGAAATCCGCTGCAACCCACCGTCATCGCCTCCACTGTCGATCAGATCGGCTCGCGCTTGCTGTTCCGTGCCTACGGGCGGGGGCCTGGGACGTGGCCCGTGTACGCGGGGCTCATCGCCAACGACAGTCTCATCCTGCTCGACGAAGCGCATTGTGCGCAGCCGTTCCTGCAAACCCTGCAAGCCGTGCGCAGGTATCGCGACTGGGCGGAGGAACCCCTCGACCACTGCTTCTACCCGGTGGTGATGTCCGCTACGCCCCCGCCAAGGGCCGTGCGCATATTCCGGGACTGCTCCGGCGAGGGACGCGACCCGCACCATCGGCTCGGCCGACGCCAATTAGCGGTGAAACCCGCCGAGCTGGTTGATCCAAGAACCCCGAAGACCGAGGGCACCGGCAAGCTGGCGAAAACGTTGGCCGCTGCCGCCCGAAGGCTGTTGAACGGACAGCGGCGAGCGATCGTCGTCTTCGCCAACCGGGTTGCGACGGCTCGGATGACCCACGGGTTGCTGGGGAATTCCTCGGTGCCGGAGGTGGAATCCGTCTTGCTCACGGGGCGCATGCGGGCGGTGGACAGGCAGGCCATCGGCGATCGGCTGCGCCGTTTACAGCTTCATTCAGGCCAATCCACTGACCGAACACTGGAGAAGCCAGTAGTCGTCGTCGCCACTCAGACTCTGGAAGTCGGCGCGGACCTAGACTTCGACGGGCTTGTGACCGAGTGCGCAAGCCTGGACGCCCTCCGGCAGCGCTTCGGAAGACTGAACCGGATGGGACGCGACATCGAGTGCTGCGCCGTGATCGTCATCCGCGCCGAGCAAGCCAGACCAAAGCGGGGGGACAAGGAGGATCCGGTCTATGGCAAGGCCCTGAGTGAAACTTGGAAGTGGCTGAAACAAAACAAGGATGCGAACGGCAAGGTCGATTTCGGCATCGCCGCCATGGAGAAGCTGGTGGCGGATCTGGATGGGAAAGCGCTCGCCGCGCTGAACGCCCCGGCAAAATCCGCACCGGTGATGCTGCCCGCCCATGTCGATTGCTGGGCGCAAACTTCCCCCGAGCCTCGCCCTTCGCCGGATGTGGCGTCCTTCCTACGTGGGCCGCAGCAAGGCGCACCCGACGTGCAGGTCTGCTGGCGCGCCGACATCGATCTTTCGAGCGAGGAAATCTAGCGCACCGCGCTCGACTCCCTGAACCTGTGCCCGCCGAGCAGTGGCGAAACGCTGCCTGTGCCGATCAGCGTGTTCAAGCGTTGGCTGGCTGGCGACGGAAGTACCGAAGACTCGAGCGCCGACATACCTCATGCCGATTACCAAGGCGAAGCGGGTGCGGAAGAAGTGTCGGCGTCGGTCCGCTCGGAAACCCACAAGCAGGCCGACCAACGGGTCGTCCGCTGGCGCGGCAGGCAGACCGGCCCGGAGGACATCACCTCGACGCCGAACGACATTCGCCCCGGCGACGTGATCGCGATTCCGACCCGCCATCCCGGGCCTTGGCGCGCACTCGGCGATCTCGTGCTCGATCAGGACGCGGATCCCAACCCCGCCCTGCTGGATGTCGGCGACCGTTCATACCCATCGCCCGCGCCAAGCCGATACTCAGACTCCACAACGCTCTCGTTTCCTCCTGGCCGGACAGCTTTCCGGCCAAGACGACCGCCTTGACACTGCTGGAGAATCTCGAACAGCGGTACGAGGAGGACCCGGACGGACTCGCCGAGAACCTGTGCAATCTCCTTGCAGCGCTGGCGGCATCCGAAGCCCCGGCCGGATGGAACTGGCTGACGGAAGCTGCCCGGGAGCTTGCCGGCGAATTCCCTAGCGTCCGCAGCCTGCGACGCGAGTGCCGGATGACCGGCGAGGGCTCCTTGGTGCTCGCCGGTCGCTGCCGAATCCCGGAGCTCACCGGCGAGGCCGATGCCTTCAGCGACGAGGACGACGCCTCGGCATCCGGCACCGCGCATCGCGACGGCAGGCCCGTGCCGCTTCAACCCCACCTTCCCGGCGTGGAAGCGTTTGCGCGGCGACATGCCGTCGGCTGCGGGCTGCCGGACCCATTGGTCGAGGCCGTCGCCCGCGCCGGGCTGCTGCACGATGTCGGGAAGGCCGATTCCCGATTCCAGTCCCTGCTGCGTGGCGGGTCGCCTTGGTGGGTGAGCGACCTCGACCTCTTAGCCAAGTTCCCGCACATGCCGAAGACCCGCGCCGCGCGCCGCCGTGCCCGCGAGTCTGCGGGATACCCCGAGGGAGGCAGGCATGAGTTGCTGTCGGTGCGTCTGGCCGAGTCGGTGCCGGCGATACTGCCCCGGGACGAAGACCTGCGCGACCTAGTGCTGCACCTCGTCGCCAGCCATCACGGGCAGTGCCGCCCATTCGCGCCGGTCGTGAACGACGAGGCAGCCCCACAGGTCGCGTTCGAGCTGCGCGGCTATCGCCTGCGCTGGTCCGGCCCGACCGGCCTCGAACGTCTCAATTCCGGTATCGCGGATCGCTACTGGCGCCTGACGCGGCGCTACGGTTGGTGGGGGCTGGCGTACCTCGAAGCGCTGCTGCGCCTAGCCGACTGGCGGCGGAGCGAATGGGAGGAGGCGCACGATGCCGAGGGATGAAAGTCCGAGGCTGTTGCTGAGCGGCTTGGATGGAAGTAATCCGCTGGGATTCCTGGCTGCGGTGGGGACGTTGCGAACGGCAACGTTGGCCAAGCCGTACTGCGGCTGGCGCATGAAGTGGCTCTCGCACGGCGCGATCTGGTCCCCCGAACTGGTGACCAGTCGGGGCATCCCCCCCGAAGAATTGGTCGAATTGCTCGCATCGGCTCTTGCGCGAGAAACGCCGGAATTTGATTTCGACAAGAACCTAGCTGTCAGCCCCAAACAATTCCGTAAAGTAGCCCACAAAGCCCAACATTGCGCTTCGCCCCGGGAGCGAGTCCACGCCGACTTTATGGCGGCATTCGGTTGCGATGCGCTGGAGGCCGGCGACGGCAAGATCATTCAGGACACCGCGCTCCGAACCATGAGCGGGTCCGGACATCAGCACTTTCTCGGCACGATGAAGCAACTGGTAAAGGAGACGGCCACCTGCGACCTGCGTCGATTATTGTTCGAGACTTGGACCTACTCGGACCGCAAGCTAGGCCTTCGCTGGGACCCACAAGAGGATCGGTGACACGCTCTGTGCTGGGCCAATCCGTCCGACGGCGATGGCGTCCCCACGATGCGCGGGGCGAATCGACTCGCGGTCGAAGCGCTTCCACTGCTTCCAACGGCACCGAACGGGAAGCGACTGGAAACCACCGGATTTATGGGGAGCGGACGAACCACCGCGTTCAGTTGGCCCCTCTGGAACTGCCCACTCGGCGTCGACGTGGTGCGCTCCGTGCTCGCGATGGCCAAGACCCAAGCATCCGAGCCGGACCGATCGGCCCTGCACGCCGTGGGCATCGTTGAGGTATACCGGAGCCACCGGATTACCGTCGGCAAGTATAGAAATTTCGCCATCGCCCGTCCGGCGTGACCGAAGAAGGAGACAACATGACAACCGAACTCGACCTGACGACCTTGCGGGATGCCGTGGCCGGCACGGCGGCGGCGTTCCGATGCGTAACCGGCTATCAGCCGGTCGGCGGACCCGGCGACAAGGTGTTTCCGCCGACCTATGGAGGCGGTAAGTACGCCACGGAGGAACGAGTCGATCCGAAGACGGGCGAGGTGCGCCAGTGCGTCCTGCTCGACTCAGTGCAGTCACAGGCCAACCGGATGGAATTGGCGTTGCTCGAAGCGCACCGCTCGAACCGGGTAGCTCTCACCTTCCTAGTGACACGCTTCGATGATGAGGAACTCCCCAAGAAGTTCGCGGTGAACAGCCTGGAGGCGCCGCACCGCATTGCGGACGCCTTGTTCCGCGACAGCCTGCTCGACGGCGTGATGTTTCGCTACTCGGATACCGGCCGTGTGCTCGACACGGCCGACATCCGCAACGCTACCGGGTTATTCGGCCTGTGCCCCACCGCCCTAGTGTTCGGCTTGTGGGACTCGGCCGGACCGCGTGGCGGCCTAGGTGCCAAGTTCCAGCGCGCACTGGTGTCGGAGATCGTCGGATACGACGCAGTGCCGGGAGTGAACACGTCGAGTCGCATCGACCCGGCGCAAATCATGCTCGGGGCTGGTAAGTTGTACAGGCGGGAGCCTGCACGGCAGGACGCTTCACATTGGACGCTGGAAGAAAGCGCTTCAAGGTTGGGCAGCGGGAACAGGCCTACCGGCCGACCATCGGAGGCGAATCACGGCAACGTTACGCCGGATATTGCGTATGTGCTAGACAATAGGAATCTTATCCAATACGAGACCAGAATCGACGAACGTGGCCAGGAGGTAAAGGTTCGACCTCGCATTCGCGGTGGGTTCACCATATCGCGAGCCGTCCAGACATCCACGCTGTCGCTCGCTGTGTTGCGACGTCTGCGATTCCCGCTTGATGGTGCCGCAAACTCCGAGGTAGACATCGCCGCCCGCACCGTGCTCGCTGCATTGGGACTCACGGCAGGGACGCTGGCCCGCGAGGATGTGGACCTTCGCTCTCGTTGCCACCTGTTCGCGGAAGGACCGTCGGCCTGGCAGCTTCTCGACCGGCCGGGAGAAGCACCGGCGGAGTTCGCGCTTGATGCGGATACCGCGCTGGACATGTTGACCGCAGCGATCCAGGCGGCAAGGAAGGCCGGATTGCCTTGGGAAGGCGTCATCGAACTTTCCCCCTCCCCGGAACTGGTTCAACTCGTGCGGCGCAGCCAGAATCTGGCGAGCGGAGGCGGAGCGGAGGCGGGTTGATGTTCGTCCTCGGTGTCCGCTACCTGAACGGATGGTCGATGGCTGCCGCCGATGGCGCGCGAAAGACGCAAGCTGAGTGGCAGCCGCACCCGGACCGGGTATTCATGGCCTTGGCGGCGGCATGGTTCGAGACCGGCGAAGACACGGATGAAGGTGCTGCCCTGCGTTGGCTGGAGCGGCTCGACCCGCCCGCAATCGCAGCTTCCGACGCCTGCCAACGCACTTCCGTCGTCAGCTACGTGCCCGTCAACGATGCTCAAAGGCGCCGCTCAGCTAAGCTCCTGGATCTCTCCAAGCTGAAGGGCTTCAAGAAGAAACACGACAAGCTCCAGAAAGCCGGACTAGCCCTGTTGCCAGGACACCGGGGGCGCCGGTTTCCGGTGGCCATCCCCCATGATCCCACCGCGCATCTCATCTGGCCGGAAGCACTGGACGGGCATGGCAATGCCCTAATGAACCTGGCGACCAAAGTCACGCATGTCGGTCACCCCGCATCCTTCGTGCAGGCGTGGATCCACAACGGCTCGGACATCCCGGCGACCTGGGTGCCGACGGAAGGCCTCGCGGACCTGCGCCTGCGCGTGCCCTCCGCCAACCGCCTCGTTCGCCTCGCGGAGTTGGCCAATCGCGACTCCTGGATTGCTTACCATGACCTGAGCGACGAGATTGATCGGGCGAAAACCGCGTTGAAAGCAATGAAGCAACCGCCAAGAGTGCCTTGGAGAGACTTCCCCGATGCCGTTCTTTTGGCTCCCGAGCGAGAAACCAAGGCTCATTCTGAATACGCAGCCGCGAAGTCGGGTTCCGCCGCCGCCGCCGCCCGGCTCGTTGACGCGTTGGTAGACGAGGCGGGTCTGGCCAAGGTTCGCTTGCTGTTCGACGGGAGGGAGGGCGGCCAGCCGTTACTCGTCAGCGCGCATGCCTACGAACGCGAGGGATTCAATGCGATCCCGGCCGCGCTGGCCCAACTGATCAGCGAGCGTTTCGCGATTCCGTTCGATACCGACATCGTCCAGACGAACATTGTTGGCCACACCGGCGCCGATGGCTACGGTCGGCTGGGCCGGCAAGCTGCATTCGATGGCAAGGTGCTGTCGGGCCGCGAGTGCCTGCTGGTGGACGACTTCATCGGGCAGGGCCGCACGCTGGCGAATCTGCGCGGTTGGGTTGAGAGTAAGGGTGGTACGGTAATTGGCGCGATCGGTTTGACGGGAAAGCCCTATTCCGCGAAATTGAACCCGACACAGGAGCAAATCCATGAACTCAGAGAAAAGCACGGCCCGGAACTCGAAAACAGGTGGAGCGAGCAGTTCGGCCACGCCTTCGATTGCCTTACTCAATCGGAGGCTCGGTACCTCACCCGCTCCCCGGATGTTGACACCATACGAGATCGGCTTGCTGCGGCTGTCCGCCAAGGAGGCTGCCAAAGTCACGCAAGAAGTCCTCGCGAGCAGAGACGACGCATCAAGGACCTGACGGCGCGGCTTGAGGAACGATTCCCGGACGGCACGCCTCGCGCACCCATGCGGCCGGTTCCCAGGAAGTGGCAGGGCTATGCACGTCCGCAAGAGCCTCTGCCGGAAGTCGAGCCCCGGTCGATCTTCGACCCGCGCATCGTCGTCTTCGCCATCACCGGCAGTCGCGCCTCCCTGCCGGCGACGCTCAAGCTGACGGCGGCCCTGCGCGGCCTGCTGATGCGCGAATGCGCGGTGCAGCCACCCCCCGAGTGGTTTAGCGGCCATGATGCTGACGGACGAGCCACGACCGAGCCGCATTTGGCGCTGGCACCGCTGCCGTTCGTCGGCGCACCCCATGCGGACGGCAGGATCCTTGGCATGGCCATGAGCCTGCCGCGCGCGCTGGCGCCCGGCGAAGCGGGTCGTGTCCTCGGGCCCATTCTGCATGCCATTGACACTGGTCTCCCCCGCGAACACCGCCTGTTCGACGGGGAGTGGCTCGAGTGCACGGCAGCGCTCGACATCCGCGAGCGCCCACCGGTCAACCTCGCTCCGCGCACCTGGACCGCAGCCTCGCGCACTTGGGTGAGCGTGACTCCGGTGGTGCTGAACCGGCACTTCGACGGGGGCGATCGTTGGGAACGTGCGGCCGAGAGCGTCAAGGACGCGTGCAAACACATCGGGCTCCCGCGCCCACGCGAGGTGCTGTTGCACCCGGTGTCCTTGGCCGAAGGCGTTCCCCATGCACGGGATTTCCCCCGGCTCATGCGCAAGCGCGACGGCGGGCGGCAGAGTCATGCCCACGCGGTGATCGTTTTCGATCTGCCGGTTACCGGGCCGGTGCTGGTCGGAGCCGGACGGTTTCGGGGCTACGGGCTGTGCCGACCGATGGATCGCTGATGACGACGCATCCTGACAGCACGGGTCGCGGGCATGTTCTTCTGACAGTGCTCGGGAAACGCAAGGTCCGCACCATATACGCATTGGAACACCGGCGGTTCCTGGCGACACTTGCGCCAGTCGCCCTGATTGAGTTGCTGCCGGAAGCAAGCAGGCCCGAACGCCTCGTTGCCATCTGCACCCCCGAGGCAGCCGTAGCGACTTGGCCAATCCTCGTCGAGGAACTCGACCATCGCAACAAAGAGTGCGAATCGGAACGGATCGACGTCCCGTCTGGTAGCGACCAAGCCGACATCGACGACTTTCTGCAGAAAGTCGCTGATGCCATTCCGGCGAACGCCGAACTGACCGTGGACGTGACGCACGGGTTCCGCCACTACTCCTTTCTGACCTATGTTGCGGTCCAGTACCTCGCGGCCCTGCGCGGCGCGCGGGTGCGGGGAGCGTACTACGGTCTGCTTGGCCAAGGCCCCGACGGTACCAGTCCATTCCTCGACCTGCGACCGCTCCTCGAGCTGCCTCGCTGGACGCACGCGCTGGAAGTGCTTCGCGACACCGGCAGCGCACTGCCGATGGCGGAAGCGATCCAGAGCAAACCACACATCGACGAGGGCGGAAGGGCACCGCAGGCGAGGCGGCAGATCGTGGCGGGGCTGTCGCACATCTCCGAGAGCTATCTGTCGGGGTTGCCGTTGGAACTCGGCCGACAGTCGCGCCTCTTCCGCGAGCAGAAGCTCAAGCCATTGAAGGGGCTCTTCGAGGACAACCATCGTCTGCCGCTGGCCAGCGATCTGATCGGGCGGCTCGACGGGATCCTTGCGAACTTCGCGCTGGCCGAGCTGCCTTCGAGTAACGGATGGAAGCGGCGCGTTGGCCTGTCCGAAACGGAAACCTGATTACCCACAAGACTCAGCCAAGGTTAGGAGGCGGTAAGGCATGGGCGGGGTGCGCACGGAGGCGTGGAGCAGGCGGGGGACCAGCGCCTCCGGATCGTAGCGGCGGTTGAAGCGGTAGCGGAACTCGGCGAGGTACCGCGGCAGGTGCTTGCCGTCGAGCGCATGGCAGGTTCCCGCCAGGGACTGCTTGACGTTCCCCAGCATCGTGTTGACCCGGACGAAGCGGGAATCCGCGCAGCTCCGCTGCCCGCCTGCGGTGACGGTCGGCACGTGCTCGCAGCCGGCGTCGGCCACGCCCCGGAAGCAGGCCGGGCCGTCGGAATGCACCTTCGTGCCGGGCTGCAAGTGCCGCCCGGCCCACGCTGCCAGCGTCTTCTTGCGGAAGCCCGCCACGCTGCTCAGGCGCATCCTTGCCGGCTGGCCGGCGGCGGTGACCTGCACGGCGGCGACGAACGGCGTCTTGCCCGCCGCGCCGCGCCCGCGCTGGCCGCCGCTCCGCTCCCCGCCCCAGCAGGCCCCAGTAGGCGTCGTCCACCTGCACGATGCCGCCCGGCGGCACGCGCTCGTCGCGCTCCTTCATCACTTGCAAGAGCTTGTGCTTCATCTTCCAGGCCGTGTTCCGGCTGACCCCCGGCTGCCGCGCCAGTTCCAGCGACGAAACGCCGTGCTTGCCCTGCGTCAGCAGGAGGAGCGCCAGGAACCGGACGGTCAGCGGCAGCTGGGTGGCGGCGAAGATCGTGCCGGCGACGAGGGAGGTCCGGCGGTGGCAGGCATGGCACTGCCAGAGCTTGCGGGAGCGGATGCGGCAGTGCCGCCGGGAGCCGCACTCCGGGCAGCGGAAGCCGTCCGGCCAGCGGGCCTTGAAGACGGCCTGCTCGCATTGCCCCTCGCTGCCGTAGCGCTGCAGGAACTTGCCCAGGCTGAGTCCCTTCTGGAATTGCACGCGATTGCGTTTCATCAGCTATCCCCTTTCCTGTCAGAGGTTTCCGACCTCCTCCAGTATAGCATATCCTCGGCTGATGTTCGTTGGTAATCAGGAACGGAAATGAAGCGTCAAGCGAGGGTGATCGACTCCTTGCTGGAGCACGGCCACGCCGCCACCGCGCTCGGGCTGATGAACGAGTGGACGGTGTCCTGGGCAGTACTCCGACGCGATCCGGGAAAGCATGACTGGCTCGACTATCAGAACGTGCGCCGCAAGGCGGCGGAAACACTTGGCGCAATCAGGGCCATCAGGGATGACCCTGAGCTTGACCGGATCCTGACGGATAAGCAACGCGCGCTCGGTGTCTTTTGGAGACACCTCACCGACCTCCGCAATGCATTCCATCACCACGGCATGAGGCCCCAGCCTCTCGTTGGCGACAGTCAAACTCGGTCACGGCTCTGCGAAATCCAAACGTACTGGTGCAAAACCCTGCGTTCGTGTCCGTGTTTCAGCCTCTCCCTCGGGGAGGCCACGGGTCGGCAGGTGCTGGTCAGCCCGATCGGTATGCGTCCGGGCGTGCTGTTCAGCGCCCTGCATGCGTGCCGGGATGCAGACGTCGAACCGGACACCTGTCTGGTCCTCTGCTCCGATGACACGAAAGGACTGATCGTCGACGCGATCAACCGTGCCGAGTTCGCCGGCGCGGTCCAGACTCTCGCCCTCGAAGACCCCTTCGGCGGCGGCCGCCCCGAGATAGAGCGTCTGACCAAGAAGGCGCGGGAGCAGTTCATCGGCGCGGACAACGTGCTCGTGAACGTCACCGGCGGCACCACGCTCATGGGCCTTGCCGCCGAGGATCTCGCGAATGCGGCCCGACATCTGGCCTGTCCCGTGCGCCGCTTCGGCTTGATCGACCGACGACCGCCGGCGCAGCAGGACGAGGACCCATATAGGGTCGGCGAGCCGTTCTGGCTCGACGAGGAGGGGGACGGTCGTGCCAACCGCCAGCGGTTCTAAATTTGGCCGTCAAGGGGGTGCGTGAAGGTTGTTTCGGAGGATGAGGTGAATCAGTTGACCGAGAGGTTGCGCTCCCGAGGCCGCCCCGCGGGAGCGTCGGACGGCGGGCAGGGCCGTGGTGCGGCCCGCGTCGCGGGTCCGCGGAGTGCCGAGCCCGCGGCAGGACGCTGCCGGCACGAAACTGCGCGGAGTCCAGGCCCCGGCTGCCCGGCCGCCTGGCAGCCCGGAGGCGCGCGTCCGTCGCGCACCGCCGCCAGCAGCGTCGGCCGGTCCGGGAAGCGGAACCAGCGCAGCGCGACCTGCAGCTCCTGCAACAGGGCGCGGCGCGTGACCGGCTGGCGCCGGCACTGCTGCCACAGCGCACAGACGCACTGCACCACGGCGTGGAGCGCGAAGGCGAACAGGTTCAGCACGGCCAGCACGTTGGCCAGCCCTTCCTTGCCGTGCCCGAAGTTGCGCTTGAAGTTGCGGCCGTGCCGCGCCAGGCAGTTGAAGCCCTCGTTTGAAGCCCTCGTTCTCGATCTTCCAGCGCGCCCGGCCGGCCCGCGCGATCCGCTCCGCGTTGTCCGCGGTGACCGCGAGACCGGCGAAGAAGCTGCTGGCGCAGGTGCGCTTGCCGTCGCGCTCCACGGCGTACTCGAGCCAAGTGCCCGGCAGGGCGTCGCGGCCCTGGCGCAGGGGCACCGCGGCCGTCCGGCGAAAACGGTGCCGCTCGGACCGCTTGCCCTTCCCGCGCCGCTCGCCCGCCGGCTCTCCGGCACCTCGTACAAGTGCTTGTGGGATGCGGGCTTGCATACCCGGATGTAGTCCATGCCGGCCGCCGCGGCGGTCTCGCAGACCGGCTGGCAGCAGTAGCAGGTCGTCGCCCGGCAGGACGGGGCGGCAGGCCTGCAGCCAGGCGCCGCGAGCGGCGAGCCAGCGCTTGGCGGCGTTGCGCTCGCAGTCCCGCTTGCGCTCGTCCTCGCTCATGTCGGCGCGGGTCGCGGCCGCGTCCTGCTGCGGGCACGCGAACTCGGGCATCAGCGGCAGGACGGTGGCGTGGCCGTCGGCTACCGCGGTGGCCGCGACCATGGCGTGGAAGTGATGCGGTCGGCGCTCGCTGCCGACGCGCCGCACCGAGCACTGCGGGCCATGCACCTTGTCGGAGCGGTGGAACCGGACGCCGTCCGGAGCCGCCGGCAGGCGCTCGTCGAGGCGCTGGAAGGGCGCGAGCGCGCCCTGCGCGGCCACGGTTGCGAGGCACGGCCGGAACAGCGGGTCGAACGCGGCCGGGTCGAGGTCGTCGAGCAAGTTGCGGATCCGGCTGTCGCAGGGGATGCGGCCCACGCCGCACAGGGTCCGGCAGTTGGAGCGGGAGCCGTCCCGCTCCATGCGCCGCTGGAACGCGAGGAACGACTCGCACCGGGTGAAGAAGCAGGCCGGGGCGCAACCGGCGGCGTCGCTGACCTCGTAGCGCTTGTTGCTGCGACCGTCGCGCCGGTCGGGCCGGCCGGCGGCCGTCTCGCGGAAGGCGCTCGGCAGTGAGTCCAGGACATGGGGCATACACCCTAGCTCACAAATTCCGCAAGCAAAAGTCAAGTGCCAGACTGCCTTCGACACCTTTCTCAGACACTCTGGAAATCCCCAAATGCCCAAATTGAGAATCGCTGCACCTCAAGTCGATCCCGCTCAGCGCTGCCGACCTGCTACTCGGCTCGCCAACCCAGCGGCCCTCGCGGTGACACGACCACGACATGTCCGAATCTCGCCCTGCCGTGGCCGCGGACTCGCTCGCGGCCCGCCCGCTGCCGACCAATGGTGGTCCGCGTCTCGGATTCGGACGCCCCGCTAGCTCGCCATCATTTCCTCCCACGTCACTTCTGTCCTGAGGTCGATCGCCATCTGGCCGAGCAGCGCCGTCAGCGTGCTCTCCGCACCGCGCACGCCGGTGTTCGCGGGCCTGTCCTCGAGGATGCGGCCGAAGAACTCCTCCAGCGCGTCGATGGTGATGTCGTGGGGCGAGCGCTCCGCCACGACGTCGTTGCGACCGCGAAAGTGCTTCCAGTAGCCCCGCGCCGTCTCGACCACTCCGTCCTGGCAGAAGTACCGCTCGTAGACCTCGCGGTAGAACGAAGGCGACAGGTAGGACCCCACGAGGTTGCCTTGGACGTTGCCCGGGTAGTCGAACGTGACGTTAAGGTGGTCAAGCAGATCCCCCACCTTCATCACCGACCGGCCGCCGGTGCCGATGGCCTTGACGGGATGCGCCCCGACAAACCAGTTCATTGCGTCGATGTTGTGGCAGAACGTCTCGGTGATGATCTCCCCGTAGGTCGAGCGCCAGAGCTTCCACTGCTCCAGCCGTTCCCGCTCGTTGCGAGGGGTCGGCAGCAGGGGCTCGTTCCCTGTCATGCCGCTCTTGAGGAAATGCGAGTGAACCAGGTTGATCTTGCCGATCCGGCCCGAGTCGATGAGTTTCTTCGCGGCGCGATAGACGTCCCCGTGACGCTGCTGGTAGCCGAACGTGATGTTGAGATTCCGCGGGGCCGCGTCGGCCAGGCGCATGACGCGCTTCGCTCCGGCGAGGTCCGCCGCGGCCGGTTTCTCGATGTAGATGTGCTTGCCTGCTTCGATGGCCGCCTCGAAGTGGTCCGGATGCATGTAGACCGGCGTGGCGATGATGACGGCGTCGACGTCGCTCGCCAGCACCTCGTTCAGATCCTTGTGCAGCTTGACGCCGTCGAGCGACACCCTCTGGCGAGCGCGTTCCACGGATGCATCGGAAACCTCCGCCACCGAGACTAGCCTTGCCTGGGGAAGGTTCGAAAGATGGCGCGCGTGGCTGCTCCCGCGGCCGCCGAGTCCGATGATGCCGACCGTGACCGCGGAATTGGCGGCGCTCGAAGCCGCGGCGGTCAGCGGGAGAACCGTCACGGTCCGGATTAGGCCGCGACGCGTGAGTGAGTCTGCTGGCATTGTTGCGCTACCCCGCCCGAGTATACCCCCAGGCCCTCGCGGCCGCGAGGGCTTGCGCCGAGCCCGCAGCCAGTAGGTGCCGGGCTGGTTTGGTATTCTTGAACGTCCGGCATTGGGAGCGGGGATGGCGCGGAGGGTGTTTTGGACGAAGGCAAGCTGACGGTCACCGATTCCCGGACGGGACGGGACTACGCCCTTCCGATCAAGGAGTCCTCCGTCCGCGCGCTCGACCTGCGCCAGATTCGCCGGGATCCCGGCGAGTTCGGGATGCTGAGCTACGATCCCGGCTACTCGAACACCGCAGCCTGCACGAGCCGGATCACCTACATTGACGGAGGGAAGGGCATTCTGCGCTACCGGGGCTACCCGGTGGAGCAGCTCGCCGAGCAGTGCAGCTTCACCGAGGTCGCCTATCTGCTGCTCAACGGCGACCTGCCCACCCGCCACGAGCTCGAGGTCTGGGACCAGGACGTCATCGAGCACTCGCGGGTCCACGAGAACGTCAAGAAGTTCATCGACGGCTTCCTGTACGACGCGCACCCGATGGGGGTGCTCGTCAGCACCGTGGCGGCGCTGTCCACCTTCTATCCGGATGCCAAGCGGATCGGGAGCCGCAGCAACCGGTACCTACAGCAGGTTCGCTTGGTGGCCAAGATTCCCACCATCGCGGCCTACGTGTATCGCAAGAGCCAAGGCTATCCCTACCCGGACCCCGACTGGCAGCTGCCCTACAGCGAGAACTTCATCCACATGCTGTGGAGCGGCACGCGCCGCCGCCACCACGGGAAAGAGGCAGATGCCAGGCTCGCCCGTGCGCTGGACAAACTGTTCATCATTCACGCCGACCACGAGCAGAACTGCTCGACGTCCACGATGCGCCAGGTCGCGAGCGCGAACGCGGACCCCTACGTGAGCGTGGCGGCGGCGTCGTCGGCGCTCTACGGCCCGCTTCACGGCGGGGCCAACGAGGCCGTGCTGAGGATGCTGGACGAGATCGGCTCGGTCGAAAGGATTCCCGAGTTTCTCCGGCAGGTGAAGGCGGGCGAGCGCCGTCTGATGGGCTTCGGGCATCGCGTCTACAAGAACTACGACCCTCGTGCGCGGATCGTGCGCAGCGTTGCCGAGGAAGTGTTCGACGTGGCGGGCCGGAACCCGAAGATCGACCTCGCGATGGCACTCGAGCGGGTGGCGCTCGAGGACGACTACTTCATCAAGCGGCGGCTCTACCCGAACGTCGACTACTACTCGGGCATCATCTACCAGGCCATGGGCTTCCGCCCCGAGATGTTCACCGTGCTTTTCGCGATAGGGCGGGTAGCGGGCTGGCTGGCCCACTGGGACGAGCTGATGGCCGATCCGGACAAGCGCATCGCGCGCCCTCGGCAGCTCTATCTCGGACCGGGCAAGCGGGAGTTCGTGCCGCTGGACGAGCGCCTCGGGCGCGCGCAGGTCGAGTTCGCCTAGCTCGAGGCGAGCCCGCTGCCGCTCGAAGAGGGTGCCTCCCACGGCAGGCGGCCGTCGCAGCGGTCCCGGTAGTACGGCGACACGTCTTCAATCTGCGCCACTGCCTCGCCGGGAAGGCGCTGCATGGTGGCGCTGTCGAACAGGGCCGCCCAGTACGCTTTCGCAGGCCCCAGTCGGTTCCACGCGTCCGGCGCGACGCCGCTTCCCGTCGCGGGAAAAGACAGGTTCAGGCTCTCGCGCCGGACAGGCTTGCGCAAGCCTTGGAAGTACCAGTGCTGCAGGACGATCTCCCCGCGCCGCTGGCCCGCCGCCGGTCCGGGCCGCTGCCGCAAGGTCGCGACCGGCATCTCGGCTAGGGACGTACCTGTCGAAAACCCGCCGTAGAAGCCTTCCGCGTGGAAGAGGCCCTGCTCCCCGCGCCAGGCTGACGCCGCGAACTGGCTGGCTCCAAGCACTGTCGTGACTGAGCCGCGCCGGGTCGGGCGTCCTAGGACCTCCCGGCCGAAAGCGGCGCCCGCGACGGCACCGCGAACGTGCGAAACCGCGTACCAGGCGCGGCTGCCGTCCACGGAGCACTGGGCGAGCAGCCACGCTTCGTCCAAGCCGGGACTCTCCAGGCCCCGCACGGCCAGCGCCCGCACGACAGCGGTCCGGGGCGCGATGCAGGGCGGGGGGAGCAGGGCCTTGACGGCGGCGGCGTCCACGGTGGCGTCCACGGAAACTAGCAGCAGGTCGGACAGGCGTGTCTCCGGCCGCTCGCGGTACGCTTCGATCTCTTCGGGCTGGAGGCGGGACGTGTCGACTAGGGCCAGCGCCCCGGATGCCTCGGGGTAGTTGCGGAGCGCGAACGGCTCGAACGCCGCCGGATCGACATCCTGCGCGAAGGTTGCTGCCGGGTCGCCCGCCAGGCCCGTGCCGGTGGCCGAGACGGGGCCCGACGCCCCGAGCTTCGACAGCCAGCCGTCCAAGTCCCCTTCTGCCGCGATCCCTGCGAGATCAAGCGCCAGCGGGCTGGCACCGCCCCGCTCGCGGAGGAGCCACAACTCCACCGGACGGCGGCCCAGAGGGCCGAGACCCCAGTTCGGCTCGAGGGCGTAGGCGAATGTCGCTCGCGGCAGCTCCTCGAGCTCGGCGGCGCCGCCGCTACGCGGGCCCGGCCGCGCCTCGAAGGCGGTCCGCCCGGAGACCGACAGGGTCCAGCGGCCCTCGCTCCAAGTGACCGATCCGCGGTAGGCGGGAAGGTTCGCCGCCTCCCGGGCGTGCCAGTGGAACTGGTCGTTGCCTGTCCACATCGCGAGGGGAAGACGGCAGGGCTCGCCGTTCAGCAGCACGCGCAGGTCCAGGCTGCAGGCAGCGCCACGGGAAGTGTCGGAGAATTCGACCAGCAGCCGGGGCGGCGGATCGATGCGGAGGGGTGGCGGCACCGGAGGATGCGCGGACGCTTGGAACTCCAAGCGCAACCCGGGTGGACGGGGCCGGGCGGCTTGGAGCGCGCGCCGGATGGCGGGGGCCGCCGCGCAGGTGGCGAGGAAGCGGCGCCTGTCCGTCACGCAACCATTGTGCGTCATCGGGAGGCCTGATCGTGTAGAATGGGGCTGGAGCGGTTAGGGTGGCGCGAATACGAAACCGTGGCCATTTCTACCGGGTCGCCGCGTCGCTGCCGACGTAGCTCAGTTGGTTAGAGCGCCTGATTGTGGATCAGGAGGTCGATGGTTCGAATCCATCCGTCGGTACCACGCCCTCGTCGCCTAGCCCGGATAATTCATGAGTAGCCCGGAGGGCCATAGTCCGGTCCCTCCGCCCGGGCCGTGAGGGCCCCCGGTCCAGCGCGATCCTCACTCCTGGGAGTGCCCTGCGATCCCCGGCGGCAGCCCCGGCCCGGTCCGATTGAGATCCAAGTTTATACGCTGAAGTGGTTTTCATCCGGTAGGTTATAATGAATGCATGGTCGCATCCGCAGGCTCCCAAGGCGTTCCGTTCCGCAATCCGCGCCGTCGCCCCGTCGCCGTCCGCTGCGATCACGAGCGCAGCAGCTCCGACGGCGGCGCTGTCCCGGTCGAGGCCGCCGACCGCGCTCCCGGCCTCACCGCGGCGTTCGCCGGCTGCCTGCGCGACCGGCGCCAGCCCTCCGAGGTGCTCCACTCCCTCGCGGACATGCTCCGCCAGCGCATCTACGGCCGCGCCTGCGGCTAGGAGGACTGCCACGACGCCGGGCGCCTCGGCGGCGACCCCGTGTTCAAGCTGCCGCTCGGGCGCGACCCCTGGCAGGGCCGCGACCTGCCGTCCCGGCCCACCCTGTCGCGCTTCGAGAACGCCGGCACCGCGGACGCGCCGAGCGCGCTGTCCGCGATACCGGCCCGCTGCGTCGTGCGGCGCCGGCACGAGCGGCGCCCCGAGACGATATCGATGGCCCAGAAACTGGACCCATGAGCCTGCCCCGCATTCGTGAATAATGCGGGCTAGAAGAACCGCACCATGTAGGTGAACCGCACGCCGCGCCCGATCTCGGGGGCGAGATCCTTGATGTACGACGAGTGGTTGCGGTAGAGCCGGTCCCCTAGGTTGAAGACATTGACCGAGAACTGGTGCGCGAGGCGCTGCTGCCCGTAGGTGTAGGACGCCTTCAGATCCATGAGCGCGTAGCCCGCGGTCGGCGTTTCCTCCGTGAACGTGCGCGTCTGGGACCCGGCGAGGATCAGCGCCGGCGCGACGCGGAGGCCGCCCTTGCGGAATTCGAGCCCGACCTTGCCGCGCAGGGGCGGAATCCGCGGCAGGTGCGTTCCCGAGTCCGGGTCCTTCGCGTCGACGTAGTCCATGCCGAGGTTGAGCCAGAGGCCGCGGCGCAGCCCGACGTCGAGGTTCGCCTCGGTGCCCGCGAAGCGGGCGTCGCGCTGCGTGTAGGCGATCTCCAGCAGGCCGTCCGCCTCCTCGCCGGTGGCGAACGGGAAGATGAAGTCTTCGAAACCGTAGTAGAAGAAGTTGAGTTCGGCCCGGAGGCGATCCTGCCTGTGCCTCAGGGAGGCGTCGAAGCCGTTGCCGCGCTCCGCGTCGAGAAGCGGGTCTCCGATATCGAACGTACGGGTTCCGGCGTGCGGGCCGAAGAAATAGAGTTCCTCCAGTGCCGGCGCCCGATAGCTGTGCGCGAAGTGCGCGACGAACGCTCCCCCGCGCCAGGCATCGGCGTGGATGCCGATCGCGGCGGACGCGCCGCTGAACGCTCGTTCGATCGCGTCCGGCGCCGCGTGCCCGTCCGCGTGCCCGCCTTCCTCTTCCTCGTGACCCTCTTCCCCGTGGTCATGGCCCGCTCCGCGCTCGGAAAACGAAGGCCGGTAGCGCCGCGTTTCGAGACGGCCCCCGAACTGCAGCTTGAAGCGCTCGAAATCCACTTCCTCGAGGCCGAAGACGGCGAAGCCCGTGCCGGCGACCGGCGGCGAGAGCGCCTCCTCCCCGGCGGCGCTGTAGTTGCGGTCCAAGCCCCAGAAGCCGAGCCGTCCGCTCAAGGGCCCTTTCCTGTTCTGCTCGAGCTCGCCCCTGTAGACGATTCGGTCGTTGCGGAACGACGTGCCGATGGCGGAGTCGCCGTCTTCGAAGTGCTCGATCTCGTCGTGCTCCCAATCGACGTAGCTCAGCTTCAGCTGGAAGCTCTCGAAGGGGCCGCGGAGCCCTCGCGCCCCCCAGTTCACGCGATAGCTGTCGCGTCGCGCCTGGAGAGCGATCCGTTCGATTTCCTCCCCGTGGTGCCCGTGATCGTCCCGGTCTTCGTCCTCGTCGCCGTGGTCGTCGTCGCCGTGGTCGTCGTCCCCGTGATCGTCCTCGTCGCCGTGACCGTCGTCGTCACGATCCTCGTCCCCGTGGTGGCCGTGGAACTCGTGGGCGAACGGGACCCCGTACTCGGCCCGGTCGCGCCTGGCCTCAGCGCTGAGGAAGAACCGGTCGCCGTACCATCCGATGCCGCCGCCGGTGTTGACGAGTTCCGTGCGGGAGTTGAATACCGTGCCCACGCCGGGCGCGGAGTAGTCTCCCGTCCGCACGCCGCCGCCATGGCCCCAGAACTGCACTTTGCCGATGCCGTACTCCAGCCCGGCGCTGCCTCCTCCCAGGGCGTTGGTGGACCCTCCCGAGCCGGACAGGAACCCGCGCAGGCCCTGGCGCGGGCGCCGGTGAAGCTCGTGGTGCCGGCTGACGGCGTTGACCGTGCCGCCTACCGCGTTGCCGCTGTAGAGCAGCATGGAGGGGCCCTTGACGACCTCGAGCCGTTCGAGCTGCGCCACGCCGAAAATCTCGCCGTGGTCCCCGGACTGCGACGACAGCGTGCCCGTACGAATGCCGTCCTCCATGACCAGCACGCGGTCCCCGTCGAATCCGCGCACGATCGGACAGGCGCTGCCGGGACCGAAGCTGCGCTTGGCGATGCCCGTCCCGACGCGGTGATCCAGCGCCTCGCCGAGCGAGACGGCGCTCGACTCGGCGAGCTCGTAGGCGTCGAACGACTCGACGTCTTGGAACGCTTCGAGCAGCGTCTCCTCCTTGGCCGCAGCCGTGACCGTGATCTCGAACCGATCCGCGGTCAGCGACAGCAGGAAGTCCAGTTTCGAAGTCTCTCCCGCCGCGACCGCGACCGTCTTTCCCGGTTCGGTGAACAGGTGGTCGAGGTGTGCGACGACGTGATACGTGCCTGGCGGCACGCCGGCGAACGCGTAGGTGCCGTGGTCGTCAGTGATCGCGCTGCGTCCCAGCTCGAGAACCAGCACGCTCGCACCGTGGATCGGCGTGCCGGTCTCTTGCCTCGAGACCGTGCCGGCCAGCCGGCCTCCGCCTTGAGCGGAAGCCGGCTGGCCGGTGGACAGCAGCAACGGAAGGGTGGCGATGATTGGCAGTATGAACCGCATCTTGCAGGTTATGGCGAGCGCGAGCGATTCCGAATGGAAATGCCGCGAACGGGTCCGGGCGGATCGCAAGCGTGCGCGCAGCGCGGCGGACGAGCGGGCCTAAGCAAGTGCTCGCGCGCTGGCGTCTCGCCGGCCGTGTCGGGACGGACTCCGCCGCCCTTGCGCGCTGACCGCCCAAGGAATCGAGCCCCGCGCCCGGCCCTCTGTCGGACAGATAAGCCGCGGAAGGCGCCGGGAAAGTGTCGGCGATGCCGGACCGCTCGATGCGCCGCTTCGGGCGGGTGGGGCGTTCCCGCCCCGGGCGGGCGCTCGTGCCCGGAATGCCCGCGCGGGGCCTTCAGATGGCGCTAGCGGGCAGGTCCGGCCAGTTTCGCGGCCAAGAAAGGCGCGCTCGGGCGGACTTGGCAGATTGGAAAGGGAATTATATATCTGAGTGCCGAGGGAATCAAGTCGGCAAATTATCAAGGCATAATAAGATTTCATATTTCTTCCGATTTTCTGTTGATATTCTGTGGTGTTTCTTGGTAGAATAGTGCCAGCAGGGGATGCCGTAAATGAAGAAATCAGGTCCCGGAAAGTGGTTCCGTAAAGGCATCACATTGATCGAAGTGATCGCCATGTTCCCCGATGACGAATCCGCGGAAAGGTGGTTCGCCTCCATGCGCTGGCCGGACGGTCCCGCGTGCCCCCGCTGCCGCGGCTCCAGCGTGCAGTCCGACGCGGCCCACCCTTCGATGCCGTACCGTTGCCGCGGCTGCGGCAAGCGCTTTTCGGTGCGCACCGGCAGCGTGATGGCCGACACCAAGCTCGGCTACCGCACCCGGGCCGTCGCCCTGTTCCTGCTGACCACCGGCATCAAGGGCGTCTCGAGCATGAAGCTGCACCGCGACCTAGGCATCAGCCGGAAGCTACCTCACGGAGTTCGCGGGACGGCGCAACGACCGCGACTGCGACACGGCGGAACAGATGCGGCGCATGGCGCGGGGCTTGGTCGGCCGGACGTTGACCTATTGGCAGCTGACCGGCAAGGCCGCGGTCGCGGCCTGAGCGGCGCCCGCCGCGCTGAGCGCGGCAGCCCGCTGCGGGCGCGCGCTTCACGCTCGGTGCGCTTCACGCTCGGTGCGAGGGTCGCACCGGATCCGGCATGCCCCGGTGCGACCCCGGTCCGGCCCGGACCGTCCATGCAGGCCGTCGAGCGCCGGGGATCCGCTGTCTTCGGCCCTCGGAGGGCCTGCAAGCGGCTTGCAAGGGGTGCCCTGCCACCGCCAACCGGGTTCCACCGGGGCATGCGAGGTGGCCTCTCTAGTCCGTTCCTCGTCCAATCCGCTGGCAGGCTCGATTCAGATACGATCCCACCCCTCCGTGCCTGCCGCGGCCGCACTCGAATGACCCGAGCTCGACACCGACCTCCCTGCTCAGAGCAGTTCTCGTCGGACATGGCGTTGTCGGCACTCAGATATATAATTCCCATTGGAAAACGTGCAGCCGCCTGGAGTTGTACGACAGGGCGACCAGGCTCCGCTCGCCCCGCGCGTTCTCGCTTCGCGGCAGCAGGAAGGCGGGGAATCCGAGCGCCGGCTTGACGATCCCGAACTCCGTCTCCAGCGTCCGCTCCCGTAGCTTCAATGGTCTCTGGCCTTCCTCGGTCGCCAGCTTCCCTGCCATCCCCCCTGCCGGTCCCGCTTCAGCGGCGGGGGCGCCGTTGCCCGCGTCGCGGGCCCGCACCATGCGCTCCGCCTCCCCGTGCTTGGTCTCCACCCGCGACGGCGGTAAGCGCCGGCAATCACTCTCACTCTGCAGTCGTCGCGCCGTCCTGATTCACAGTTGCCGCTAGGCGCGGATCTTCTCCTCGAGCAAGGTGGCGAACGAGGCCATCGACCCTCCCTCCGGCTTCGCCGTCTCGTTGCGGCTGACCAACCTCGCGATTTCGGCGGTCGAGCGGTTCACCTCGCCGGCCAGCGCTTCGAGCCGCGCCTTGAGCGCCTCCGTCGGCTTGAGCGCGCCGTGGACCACTTGCTCGATTTCGCGCATCCGGCTGACGATGTCGTCGGCGGCTAAGCCGAGCGGCACCGCGTGAATGTCCGGTGACCGCCCGAGCATGCGCCAAATCCATTCCTCGGGCGGTCCGTATCCCGGCATCCCGGCAGGACCAGCGGATCGACCCAGTGGCCTTGGCTCTCCCCTACGGAGCGAAGTCGGTCAGCCATCTGGTCGGCGTCGCCATCCAGGACGAATAGGAAGTCATGCAGCTTGCCGAACTTTCCAAGTGCGCGAACATGGGCCGGAAACTCGCCTTGCCCGGTGTTCCTGCCTACGAACACATCTTGGTGGCGAAGGCCCGTCCTCACGTTCAAGACATCCAGCGCGCCGCCGATCAGCCTCTCGGAGACATCGTCCTCGCACAAGATGGAGAGGCGGTCCAGCGATTGCCCGTACAGGGCCTTCTGGAAGATGTCACGGTAAGCGGGCACTCGACGCACGTCGGCGCTTCCGGGGTCGCGGTCGAGAAAGATGCGTGCCTCCGGAGGCACGCTGTCGAGGACGACCGCGCTGTGGGTGGCGACGATGATCTGCAGTCGCCGTCTGAGGGCGATCCGCTGCAGTTCCAGCATCATCTGCTGTTGCGTGTATGGATGCAGACCGGTCTCGATCTCGTCGATCAGGACGAGGGCATTCTCGAGCCGCGAGATGGCCTTGGAAACGCGTAGAATCGTCCGCTCTCCGGACGACATGTGGAACTCGGACGTACGCCGTGTTCTCCGCGCCCTCGAGCTCGGCGAACAGCAGATCGCGAATATTCGCTCCTATGAGCGATAGTGTCCGGTACCTCCCTGGCAGGATCCGCTGGGCCAGGATCAGAAGATCGGGTGTCAGTCTGGTCGTGTCGTAGGGCCTGCGGGCAATCTGCAGGACGCCTCGAACCTCGGACGGGTTGGTGAGGTTGGTAAGGGTACGGAGATAGAGATCGCGGTCAGGCTGCTTGCCTCGGCGTCGCTCCATGAAGCTGCGATTCCATGTCTTGTTTCGCTTCCAGGCCATGGAGGTCCGCTCGCCCTCGTGCAGGTAGTGTAAGACTAGTTCCGTGCGGTCAACGGCATCTGCCAACGGTGCCCCGGGTCGTCCGGAAAAGTCGGGAAACAGGCTGCTTGGGACGAACTCCCGTGGCCCGTGCCCCGGCACGCGGTAAGCGCAAGCGCACGCGAATAGGACGGTCGACTTGCTGCATCCGTTGGGTCCTGCAAGCACGCAAACGGGATAGTCGAACGCCACTCGCAAGTCTCGAACGTCGCGAAGATGCCGTATGTTGACCTCCAACAGCGCGGAGAGGCGTTCCGGGCTGCTGGCGCGCAGCGCGTTCCAAACCTGTGTCAGCTGCTGCTTCATCGGCACCATGGCGGACTAGAGCAGCACGATCAGACGTTCACGCATACGCTGGAACGAACGAGATCTATCGGTATCGTTTCCTCTCGAAACACAGCCTGCTCGCTGCGTTTCGCGCACCGACTCTTGTTCGATGACTCGATACTACAGCGTTCCTTAGCTCGTGCAAGATTCCTGCCGCGAGGAAACGGACCTGGGGCCCGTGCTGCCGGCTCTGCGCTGGATCGCCGCGCAGGAGCGGAAGCTGGGCGGCGTGGCGCGTCTACGGCCTCGCCCGCGGCTAGGAGGACTGCCACGACGCCGGGCGCCTCGGCGGCGACCCCGTGTTCAAGCTGCCGCTCGGGCGCGACCCCTGGCAGGGCCGCGACCTGCCGTCCCGGCCCACCCTGTCGCGCTTCGAGAACGCCGGCACCGCGGACGCGCCGAGCGCGCTGTCCGCGGTACCGGCCCGCTGCGTCGTGCGGCGCCGGCACGAGCGGCACCCAGAGACGAGCATCGTCGAGCCGGACTTCGACCGGACCTGCAAGCCGCCGCACGGGGGCCGGCAGCTGGCGCTGTGCAACGGCTTCTACGACACGCATTGCTACTTGCCTTGCTACTTGCCGCTGGTGGGCGTGGTACGCTTCGACAACGAGCGCGAGCAGCATCTCGTGGCGGCGCTGCCGCGCTCGGGCACGGCCGCCGCCGCGGAGGGCTTGCTGCCGCTGCTGCGGGAATTCTTCCCGCGGGCGACGCTGCGCCTGCGCTGGGACGCGGGCTTCCAAGGGGACGAGCTGCCGGCCTATGGCGAGCGCGAGGGCCTGGAGTACTGCGAGTACGTGGTGTGCATGCAGAAGAACGCGGTGCCGGAGCGGCGCGCGGCCCCGTTGCGGGCGGCCGTCGAGGCCCGGCGCGCGCCCGGCGGCACCCCGGGCACGGACCGCGGCGGGGCAGCGGCGGCCGCGGGGGACCCGCCGTCCCGGCTGGAGCAGTTGCGGGCGAAGTACGCGCGGCCGGGAGCCGGCACGCAGGGGGGCCGGCCGGGCGCGGAGGACGCGGGCAGCGGCCCGGGCCCGCTGCACGGGCAGTTCGCCTACCGGGCGGGCCGCCGGTCGCGGGCGCGGCGGGCGATCGTCAAGGCCGACGTGAGCGAGTTTCCCGGGCGCGCCCCGCAGTGGAACCCGCGCTATGCGGTGACCAACGCGGGCGGCAGCCCGCAGCGCCTCTGCGAGCGGATCCACTGCCTGCGGGGAGACGAGGAGAACCGCGTCAAGGAGCTCGAGCACGGGATGCGGATGGACCGCGCCAGCTGCTCGAGCTTCGCGGCGAACCGGTTCCGCGCGCCGCTCGCGGCGGCGGCCTGCGTGATCATGCAGGAACTGCGCTGGCAGGCACGGGACACGCCGCTGCGGAAGCGCCGGGTGGACGGGTTGCGCCTCGGCCTGCCGAAGCCGGGGGCGCGGGTCGCGGCCACGGCGAAGCCGATCGTGCTGCGAGTGCCGCGGACGGCACCGTTCCGGGACGCCTGGGCGGTGGTGGCGCGGGGCTTGGGGGCCGTGCCGATATGACGCCGGGCCGGGTCCATCCGGAGAGTGTCGGCAGGCGCCGGGCGCCGCCGGGGGAAACCGTGCCTGCCCCCCCCCGGGCGGGTGCCGCCGAGGAGGTGTCCGCGGCCCGCAGGCCGCTCGCGAGACGCCCCGCAAGCCCCGCATTCCCCGCCCGCAGGCGTTTCGGAAGCAGATTTGGCGGCCATCGAGGGTCCAGACACTGGATTCATGAGCCTGCGCCGCATTCGTGAACAATGTGGGCTAGCGCGACTTGGATCGCAGGTAGCCGATGCCTAGCCCCAGCAAGCAGCAAACAATCACGAACGGACTGGTAATCAAGTCCCACAGCGTGAGTCCGATTACGGAAACGGCCCACAGCGTCGCGAACGGAGCGAAGATCAAGAGCCCGATGAGCACGAGGCAGCCAATGCTCCCCATTCCCCGCTCCCGCCTAGTGCGCAGCCTGGCGGTGCCGCTTGAGGTTGCCAGCGAGCCCTGCCGGAAGGCTGCCGTGCGACCTCGCAGGAAACGCCGCCCGCACATGCTTCCCTTGGACGAGTCCGCTTGGCGTCCGGTCTCGTCGGATCGAGGCGCCGCCGCCCCTCGTGGCGCGTCGAGGCCTGCCGTGCGGGACCGCGGCCTTCCGACTGCCGTCCAAGTCGCGACTGCCCGCGCCGACATCGTGCCAACTTGCCTTCCATAGGCCGGGAAGGCCTACAGGGTAGGCACCCCGAGAAGTGTCATGGCCGCCTTGAGTATGCCGAACAGCCCCTCCCCAGCCACGAGGCCCGATGCCACGGCGAAGCTGAGCTTCTTGGCGCTTCCGGGACCCAGCCTGCGCCAGGCCACCAGCGCCAGGGCGCCGAAGAAGATGACCAGCGAGAAGTATGCCTGGACAATGAAGGCAATGCCGAGCGCGAGGCCGCTCGGGAGGTAGGGCGCGAGACCCGTGAAACGCCGCAGGACCGGCAGCAGGATGCCGACCGCGGCTCCGACTGCCACGGCGGTCTCCGCATGCGGCGGCAGCGCGTCGAGACCCTCGGTCAAAAGTTCGGCCATCGCCTTCCACGAGAAGGCCGCCGGAGCCGGCAACTGCTCGCCGCCGAGCGGGTACGCGCTCGTGACGAGCAGGTAGGCCGGCACGCAGAAGAGCACGCCCGCGCCGATGCCCCACAGCTGCGCGATGAACTGCCGCTTGGGCGACGCTCCGAGGAGCCGGCCGGTCTTCAGGTCCTGCATCATGTCCGCCGACTGCGAGGCCCCGGCCCCGGTGATGGCCGCGGCCATCAGGTTCGTGCCGATGCTCCCCGGCGCGACCCCGCCGTACACCAGCTGCGTGACCTTGCCCATGCCGCCGACTGGGTTGATGTCCGTCTCGCCGGTCGAGCGGACGGCGACTGCGGCCAGGGCGAACGACAGCGCGAGCGCCAGCGCCGACAGGTGCGGCGGTATGTCGAACAGGTACCACGCCACCGCCATCGTGCCGGCCGCGGCGAGGGCGAGGCCGTTGCGCCACCACTTGGTCGAGATGTGCTCGCCGCCCGCCTCGGCTCCGCCGAAAGTCGCGCCGGCGCGGAAGGTGCGCACGAACGTGCGCCAGCTGAGGGCCAGCGCCGTGAGCGCTTCGGCCACCATGATCGCGACCCCCGGCCAGAGCAGCCAGCCCCTCGGCCCGTCGGTGTAGCTCATCACCTCCCCGGGAGCCCAGCCGCTGGCCTGCACCCAAGGCCCTAGCAGGCCCCACGCGACGACCGCGCCGAGCGCCAGGCTGGCGCTGACGCGCGGGCCGATCAGGATCCCGGCCCCGAACAGCATCGGGCCGACGTAGAGCTGGAAGCCCCATGCCGCAGCCGCCGCGAGCGCGGCCACGCCGAGGGCCTCGACCGGCGGCATTTCCAGCTGTGGCACGAAGTAGGTCAGGAGGGTGAACGCTCCTGCTGCCGCGCCCGCCCACAGCAGCGCGCGCGCTTTGTCCACGGCTTCCTTGGCCTGCGCGAACATGGCTAGGATCGTCTCCGCCGTCGCCGTGCCGGTCGGGAAGCGCAGCCGGTCGACGTCGATCATCTGCCTCCGCAGCGGGACGGCGAAGAACACCCCGAGATAAGCGACCGAAAGGCCCCACAGCAGCAGGCCGGCCACGGGAATCTCGAAGCCGAGCAAGCCCATGGCCGGCACGGGCGCCAGCAGGCCGGCGGCCGAGGCCATCGTGCCCGCCGCCGAGCCGGACGTCTGCGTGATGTTGCACTCGAGTACCGTCATCGACCGGCCCAGCGCCATGAAGAGGCCGAATCCGAGGATCGCCGCGATCAGGGAGCCGCCGAACGACCAGCCGATCTTCAGCCCCATATAGATGTTCATGCAGGAGACGATGCCGCCGAGCAGGCACCCGGCGACGACCGAGCGGCGCGTCAACTGCCTCTCGTCCTCCCGCGGAACGTACATCTGCTCCGAGGGTCGGTCTACGGAGTCTCGGGCGCCCAGGTCCATGTCAGCCTGCCGCGAGGGGCTCCTCGGCGGGAGAGAGGCAGTGCAACAGCCTACCAGAGGTCGGTTCGGCCCCCGGCGGCTCTGGTAAAATCAGGATTACCCCCAGCAGATGAAGTCTTCCACGACCGACTCGACGCGGCTCACCGCCGCGGAGTTCATCGCCCGGTGCCGTGACCTGTTGATCCCGCTCCCCGGTTCCGTGTCCTATTTTTCGGTCCCTCCGGTTGACGAGAAGGACAGCGAGCGCTTGGTGCTCGACCCGGCCAGCGCATTCCCCCCCAAGCTCCTCGAGCTGATCCCGAACCTTTGCCTCATCTTGGTGCCCTACTTGGAAGCGGACCCGTCCAGCCCGGCCGGGGACCCGAAGTTCCTGATCGCTTTCAAGGAGCCCTCGGAGGAGGCGCGCAAGTTCGTGGCATTCCAGACGGTCAAGGACGACGGCGCTAAGACCTATCTGTTTCTGGCCGTCCGCGACGAGGGCCTGTTCGATGCGCACATTGTCCTGTACAAGGCGCTGGCCGAGAAGATCGTCGACAGCACGGGCAGCGAGTTCATGCAGCCGTTCAGCGAGATCGTGGACCGGGAACTGGGTAGCGGCGTGCGCGGCGAGCTGTACGAGCCTATATGGGAGCTCAAGAAGGAACTGCTGGGCTACAAGGGCGACGGGCCGAAGCGGGCCGAGTTGCTGGCGGAGTACCTGCGGGAATCGCTCGTGGAGACGCTGACGCTGTACCTGCACGGCCTTTGCTGCGACGTGGACGTGATCGGCGGTCCCAAGCAGCTGCCCAGCAAGCTGATCCGGGACAGGCTCGAGATGCTCCGCAAGCTGCTGCCTCCTCCGGACGGGGTGGCCCTCTTTCCGGACGAGCTGGCCGTCGCGTAGCGCATGTCCGTCGGCGGCCCGGACGTCGCGGAGCTCGAGTTCGAGCTCTCGCGCCCGTCGGACGCCGACGCGGCCTTGATGGGTCGTCTCGAGGGCGACATCCTGGTGCTCGGAGCGGGCGGCAAGATGGGGCCGACCTTGGCCATCTTGGCCGACCGGGCCGCGCGCTTGGCCGGGGCTTCCAAGCGCGTCACCGCCGTGGCGCGATTTGGCGAGCCGGGTCTCCGCGCCCGGCTCGAGTCGCGCGGCGTCGCAACCGTGAGGGCGGACCTGCTGCGCCGGCGGGAGATCGAGGAGCTTCCCGAGGCCCCCAACGTCGTTTTCATGGCGGGCCAGAAATTCGGCACCAGCGGCGCGCCGAGCCGGACCTGGGCTGCCAACGCCTACCTGCCCGCGCTGGTGGCCGAGCGCTTCCCGCGGGCGCGGATCGTGGTGTTCTCGAGCGGCAACGTATATCCTCTAGCCGACGCGGCCGGCCCCGGCCCGAGCGAGGCCGCCGCGCCCGCCCCGGTGGGGGAGTACGCCCAATCCGTTCTCGCCCGCGAGCGCCTGTTCGAGTACTTCAGCGCCTCCAGCGGCACTCCCGCGGCGATCATGCGCCTGAATTACGCGGTCGAGCCGCGCTACGGCGTGCTCCGGGACGTAGCCGAAAGCGTGCGCGCGCGACGGCCGGTCGACCTGGCCATGGGTTACGTTAACGTGATCTGGCAGCGCGACGCCAACTCGATCGCGCTGCGCCTGCTCGAGCATTGCGCCTCGCCGCCCTGCGTGCTGAACGTGACCGGCGCCGATCGGCTGAGCGTCCGCGGGATCGCGGAGCGCTTCGGACGGATCTTCGGGATCCGGCCGGAGTTCATTGGAGCGGAGGAGCCCACAGCGCTGCTCAGCGACGCGTCGGCTTGCCGATCTCTTTTCGGCCCGCCCCTGATGGGAATCGACCGGATGATCGAGCGCGTGGCGCGCTGGATGCTCGCAGGCGGCCCCGGGCTGGGCAAGCCGACCCGATTCGAGGCCCGCGACGGCGTCTTCTAGGGCTGCTGCCCCGGTCTCAGCGCCCTAGCGGCTGCGCCGCGACCTGTGCCCGGCAGCGCTGGGCCTCCTGATGCGTGACCCCCAGTTCCGCTTCCACGTAGACCGCCAAATCGCGCATGTAGCCCCGGACAGTCGCGATGCCGTCCCGGTTGCGGTTCCGCACCGAGTCAAGGAGGTCCGCAACGGCGCTGTTGTAGTAGCGTCGCGCGCCGGCCGTGACCGAGGCCAGGAGCGCGTCGACGCGGTCGAGCCAGAGGAATGCGTCGACCGCGTACGTGATCGACTCGGGCTCTCGACCGAGGGCGAGGGCCGACAGCCTGGCATGCTCCATCTCCTCCAGCAGCGTCGCGCGCTGGTCGACGTAGTCCGCGGGCGCACCGTCGCGCACCCAGTCGGCGGGCTGCAGCTCCGTCACGACCCTGCTCGCCGTCTCGAGGTTCCCGATGACATCACGGGACAGTTCCTCCACCTCCCAGTGCGGCATCGTGCCGGTTTCCTGGGCCAGGGCGGGCAGCGCGAGCGCGACCGCGAGCAGCGTCGGTCCGGAGGCAGGCATCGCCCAATGGTACAGAACCGCTCCGGTGCCCTCGGCGGCCGCAGCGCGCACGGTGGCAGTATCATGGCACTGGGGATTGGTGCATGCATCGACAAGGGCCGCTGCGATTCGCAGTCATCTTGCTGGCGCCGCTGGTGTCGCTAGGACAGGCCCCCGACTACGAGTACTTCGAGCGGCATGTCCGGCCGCTGCTGGCGGAGAAGTGCTACGCCTGTCACAGCGCCGCCACGATGGCGCAGGGGCAACTCAGGCTCGACACCAAGGAAGCTCTCTTGCGCGGGGGGAGTCGCGGCGCCGCCGTCGTGCCGGGCGATCCCAGCGCCAGCCTAATGCTGAAGGCGGTCTCGTACGCGTCGCTCGGCTTGCGCATGCCGCCGACCGGGAGGCTCTCGGACCAGGAGATCGGGCACATCGAGACTTGGATCGGCCTTGGCGCTCCCGACCCGCGCTCCGAGACCGGTCCGGATGCCGGCGACGCACGAGGGATCGACCTGGCCGAGGGGCGGCAGTTCTGGAGCTTCCGCCCGGTAGGCGACCCGGCGCCTCCCGGCGTCGCGCGCGAGGCGTGGCCCCGTACTGGCGCGGACCGCTTCGTCCTCGCGGCCATGGAGGCGGAGGGTCTCGAGCCGGCCGGGGAGGCCGACCGCCTGACGCTGCTGCGCCGGGTGACGTTCGACCTGACGGGCCTGCCGCCGACGCCCGCCGAGATTGCGGCCTTCGCCGCGGACGAGGCCCCGGGCGCGTACGGGCGGGTGGTCGAGCGGCTGCTCGGCTCGCCGCACTACGGCGAGCGCTGGGCGCGCCACTGGCTGGACCTCGTGCGCTGGGCCGAGACGAACGGGCACGAGTTCGACAACAACAAGCTCGACGCGTGGCGCTACCGCGACTACGTCATCGAGTCGTTCAACACCGACCTGCCCTACGCCAGGTTCCTCCGCGAGCAGATTGCCGGCGACCTGCTCCCTCCGCGTCTCTCCGCCGACGGATCGCACTACGTCACGCCGGTCGCCTCGGGCATGTACTGGCTTTGGGAGGTTCTGAACTCCCCGACCGATTCGGACAAGGCCCGGGCCGACCAGATCGACAACCAGATCGACGTGCTGGCGAAGGCCACCCAAGGCCTGACGGTGGCGTGCGCCCGCTGCCACGACCACAAGTTCGACCCGATTCCGACCGCCGACTACTACTCCCTGTTCGGCATCCTGCAGTCCACGCACATGAGCGAGACCTGCATCGACTCGCCAGAGCGGGCCCGCCAGATCCGGGAGGCTGCCGCCTCGGTCGGCTCGGTCAACCGCGAGATCGACGCGCTGCTCCGTCCGGCGCGGGCGCGCGCCGCCGCGGCGCTCGCGGGCAGTCTCGTCGCCGCGGCCGCGGAGATCGGGGCCGAGGAGCCGTCGCCGCTCGGAGCGGAGCTGCAGTACGCGCTGGGCGAGCCGAGCCACGGGCTGCACCCGTTCGCGCGGACCGCGGCGGAGCGGGCGAAACCGGACGCCCCCGCGTTCTCGGAGTGGATGGCTCGCCTGAGAGGGGAGATGGCGGACTGGGCCGCCAAGGCCGACCCCGGGCACGCGCTCTGGAAGCAGCGCGGCGACACGGTCTACGAGGACTTCGAGGCCGGCTTCGACCGGTGGATCGCTACCGGGGCGGCCTTCGGGCCCGGCCCGGCTCGGTCGGTGCCTCCCGGCCAGGATCTGGGCGGCTACGGCGGGCAGGCGCTCGCGGCTTCCTTCGGCCCCGGATCCGACGCGCTGGTCGGCGCGCTCATGACCGAGAAGTTCCGCATGCCTGCGCGGTACGTCCACGTCCGCCTGGCCGGACCGGAGTACCCGCGCGCCCTGCGGGAGAACGCCCCGGCTCGGTTCACGGTCGTCGCCGACGAGCACAAGTCCGGCCACGCGATGCCCGACGGCGGCGGGCGGCTGCAATGGCACACGATCGCCATGACCAAGGAGCGTGGCCGCATCTGCTCCCTCGAGATCGTCGACCGCGACCGGGGCGGCGCGATCGTCGTGGACCGGATCGTCTTCTCGTCTCATAGGAAGCCTCCGCCGATCGCGGGGCCCGTCCACCCGCGCGTGCTGGACCTGCTGGAGGACGCCTCGGTCGGCACCCTCGCCGGCCTCGCAGAAGCCTACGCCGGCCTGGCGGCGGAGCTGGCGGCCGCGCGGAGCCGCGATCCGTCCGAGGATGCCCTGCTGGCCGGGATTCTGGGGCACCGCAAGCCGGAGGACGCGGGCGGTCTGCTGGAGCCCGCGGAAACGGACCGCCTCGCGCAGCTGGCCGCCCGCCGGGCCGAGCTGGAAGCGGCCGTCCCGCCTTCCGCGTTCGCCATGTCGAGCCGCGACTGGATGCCGCGGGATTCCGCTATCCACCTCCGCGGAAATCACGAGAACCCCGGGGACATCGCGCCTCGCGGGTTCCTCCAGGTGATCGCCGGTTCGGACCAGGCTCCCGTCGCGGAGGGCTCCGGGCGCCTGCGCCTCGCCGAGCACGTCGCGAGCGAGACGAACCCGCTAACCGCGCGGGTCATGGCCAACCGCGTCTGGCACCACCACTTTGGCCGCGGCATCGTGGCGAGCCCGGACGACTTCGGGCGCATGGGCGAGGAGCCCTCTCATCCCGCCCTGCTCGACTACCTGGCCCGGCGCTTCATGGACTCGAGCTGGTCGCTGAAGGACCTGCACCGGGAGATCGTGCTCTCAAGCGCCTACCGCGCCAGCAGCGCGGCCTCGGACGCGGCGCGGCAGAGGGATCCGGCCAACCGGCTGCTGTCCCATTTCCCCGTCCGCAGGCTGGAGGCGGAAGCCGTTCGCGACTCGGTCCTGGCAGTGGCCGGCACCATGGACCGCACGGTGGGCGGGCCGGGCGTGCCGCCGCACGTCAGTGTCTACCAAGCCGGCCGGGGCAAGCCGCAGTCGGGCCCGCTGGACGGGGCCGGCCGCCGGAGCGTGTACCTGCAAGTAAGGCGGAACTTCCTGCCGCCGATGTTCCTCGCCTTCGACTATCCGCTGCCGATCTCCACGGCGGGGCGCCGCGGCGTCTCGGCGGTGTCTTCCCAGGCGCTGCTGATGCTCAACAACGAGTTCGTAAACGGCCAGGCGGCCCTGTGGGCGGGTCGGCTGGCGCAAGCCGGGCAGGCGCCGCGCGACCGCATTCGCCGGATGTACGTGGAAGCCTTCGGCCGGGAGCCGCTGGCGGGCGAGATCGCCGATGTCGAGCGGTTCCTAGCGAGCCAGGCCCGGATCCGCGGAGCCGCGGGCTCGGACCACCCGGCCGTCTGGTCCGACCTCGCCCACGCGCTATTCAACACGGCCGAGTTCCTGTTCCTCAGGTAGGTCGCGGGCCACTCTGCGAGGCGCACCCGCCCCGCCGATCGGCTATGCTGTAGTGCGAGAGAGAGATGCTACGTCTGCTGCCGGTATTCCTGCTAGCGCTCGGGCCGCTTGGGGCCGAGCCGTCGCACAACCGCCTGTCGGAGGCTGAGAAGCTCGAGGGCTGGCAGCTGCTGTTCGACGGCGCGAGCTCGGCGGGCTGGGCTGGCTTCCAGAACACGCCGTTCCCGTCGACGTCGTGGTCCATCGAGGACGGCACGATCCGCACCTTGGCGGACCGCAGCGGCGGCGATCTGGTCAGCGTCAGCGAATTCGAGAACTTCGAGCTGAGGTTTGACTGGAAGCTGGTCAAGGGCGGCAACAGCGGCGTGAAGTACTTGGTGCAAAAGGCTTGGGCCAGCCCGGGCTACCGGCCGCACCTGAGCCGCGACGCGAAGCGCCTGTCGATGCTGCGGGCCACCGGTCCCGAGTACCAGCTGCTCGACGACGAGGTGCTCAACCGTCGCAGGCAGGGATGGGAGTATTCGAGCTGCGGCTCGCTCTACCTGCTGTACAAGCCCACCGAGAGCAAGACGGTGCGTCCCGCCGGCGAGTGGAACACGTCTAGGATCGTGGTTCGCGGAAGGCACGGCGAGCACTGGCTCAACGGCGAGAAGATACTCGAGTACGAGTTCAACTCCCCGGACTTCCTGGCGCGGGTCGAGCGGACGAAGTTCAAGCGGGTGCCCGGATTCGGATTCAAGGGCCCCGGCCACATCGCGTTGACGCATCACAATCACCCCGTGTGGTATCGCAACATCAAGATACGGTCGATTGCCGGCCCCCGCGTGCGCGACTACCTGCCCGGAAGGCTGTTCGACCCGAACGGACTCGTGCCGCCTCCGCCAAGGTTCCCGCAGCCGGGCGACCCGAGCGAGTGAGCCACGAACGCCACACGCTTGGACCGGATTCCATAGCGCAAGCTGACTTTTTCACTGATGTGGCAACGAGCCATTCGAGCTGTGCAATCATCAACCTTGAGCCAGACCGTGCGCGAATCTGGCCTTGAGACCATGTTCTCGCACGACGCAAACTCGCTCTAGTCGTTCAATTCATAGCATCCACGATCCAGAGCCGGTCCATGCACCTTGGGTTTTGCTCGCCTTGGACCTAATGGATTGGGGGTTTATTCGGTATCGTGTTCGAGAGGATCCAGTCTGGGCTCGCGACAGGGTTTGGAGATCTAGTGGCTCTCGACCGGTTCCATGAGTCTGCGGGCGGCCTCCTCCAGTGATGTCTGCGGTAAAGAATGCAGTTGTTAGTGCTGAGGGACGTGACAGGAGCCGAGCGGCAGCCAGAGCTCTGCAATCCACGGACGAGGAAATCTTGGGGATTCGTGAGGGACCGCGCAGACCTGTAAGCGCCGGTCTGCGCGGACGAGGCGAATACGCACGATATAGTTCCGGTCAAGCACGAATCAGCGAAGCACTCTGTCAGCAAATACATTCCTGATTACCCACAAGACTCAGCCAAGGTTAGGAGGGGGTAAGGCCTGGGCGGGGTGCGCACGGAGGCGTGGAGCAGGCGGGGGACCAGCACCTCCAGATCGTAGCGGCGGTTGAAGCGGTAGCGGAACTCGGCGAGGTAGCGCGGCAGGTGCTTGCCGTCGAGCGCATGGCAGGTTCCCGCCAAGGACTGCTTGACGTGCGCCAGCATCGTGCTGACCCGGACGTTGACCCGGACGAAGCGGGAATCCGCGCAGCTCCGCTGCCCGCCTCCGGTGACGGTCGGCACGTGCTCGCAGCCGGCGTCGGCCACGCCCCGGAAGCAGGCCGGGCCGTCGGAATGCACCTCCGTGCCGGGCTGCAAGTGCCGCCCGGCCCACGCTGCCAGCGTCTTCTTGCGCAAGCCCGCCACGCTGGCCACGCTGCTCATGCGCATCCTTGCCGGCTTGCCGGCGGCGGTGACCTGCACGGCGGCGACGAACGGCGTCTTGCCCGCCGGTCCGCTCCCCGCCCCGGTAGGCGTCGTCCACCTGCACGATGCCGCCCGGCGGCACGCGCTCGTCGCGCTCCTTCATCACTTGCAGGAGCTTGTGCTTCACCTTCCAGGCCGTGTTCCGGCTGACGCCCGGCTGCCGCGCCAGTTCCAGCGACGAAACGCCGTGCTGGCCCTGCGTCAGCAGGTGGATCGCCAGGAACCGGACGGTCAGCGGCAGCTGGGTGGCGGCGAAGATCGTGCCGGCGACCAGGGAGGTCCGGCGGTGGCAGGCATGGCACTGCCAGAGCTTGCGGGAGCGGATGCGGCAGTGCCGTCGGGAGCCGCACTCCGGGCAGCGGAAGCCGTCCGGCCAGCGGGCCTTGAAGACGGCCTGCTCGCATTGCCCCTCGCTGCCGTAGCGCTACAGGAACTTGCCCGGGCTGAGTCCCTTCTGGCATTGCACGCGATTGCGTTTCATCTGCTAGCCCCTTTCCTAGCAGAGATTTCCGACCTCCTTCAGTATAGCATATCCTCGACTGACGTTCGTTGGTAATCAGGAAATTAGTTACAAAGATTACGCAAGTCTCTGAATGCTTCTTCTGGGCTCTTAGTTAAGAGTTCTAGTCTGCCATCCTGCCATGGAGATACCGAGCCCATTACAGTTTCAAATGCGCGCAGGTAGCTATCGACGCCAATCTCTGGATCGAACAGAAAGAGGATATGCAATCCTTGTTGACCACATTTCAGAGATGGCTCGAACCCCGGGAACACGGCATAGATCTTGTCCCGAAAAGGGATTCCATCCTCGTCGGATCCACTGTTCCATTCCTTGACAATTGCCCATACGGCACTGTCGGTGCCAGTGGTGTCCATTCGTGGTGAGTGCGGTGTGAGGCCGATAACCTGCACCTCGCGCTGCACAGCTGCGCGAAGGAAGAGTCGCGCATAGTCCGAGAGTGACTTGGATGCCTTGGGATCGCCGGACAACTGTGGTGGCATCTTCGCCCTACCGCCAGGAAGGTCGTCTATGGTATGGACGTGTAGATCGGCCTTGAACCAACGGGCCCCAGGCACGTCGGCGTGCCACGAGTTCGGAGTTTGTCGGATGGAGGGGGTCACGCGTCGCACGGTTGGTGCCGCATGTCCCTAGCGATCCATCGCGTGCGTAGAGCCGACCGGCGCGAAGCTAGGGCGACCGATGCACGTGACGATGGAGCGACCATGCCGGACTCGGCCATTGTACCCGATCGTGATGCTGAATGCTTCGCCGACCTTGGCTGTGCGTAAAGTGGCCGGTCGGAGAGCGGGGCGTTTTTGCCCCGGCTATCTCAGGGAGAAGTGGCGGGTCGGGGCACGGGCACTAAGTTGGCCTCGTCACAGTCCGAGGGTAGCGAGCGTTGCGAAGCGACGCCTCAGAGCGGCGCGCGGCTGCTGAGGCACTCCGGACACTGCTCCGCTCAGGCGTGTGACGCTTCCGTGTGTCAGCACAGTGGTGCGTCCAGGAGTGGCGGTGGCCTGAGATGATTGGTTCCAACCGGTGTCACGGCCTTAGTGTCCTCCGCCAGAAATTTCTATACAGTAAGATTTGAGCGATTCGAGGATTTGGTCGGCCGTCTTCGTCCAGACGAAGGGCTTCGGATCCTCGTTGTAGACAGCTAGGTAGTGCTTGTGACAAAACCCCTGAATTCTGGCCCGATCAGCATTTCATACTACATCCTGAGGTCAGATGGATCTCCAAACACAACATATAGGGCCCAAGGTCGGAAATTGCTCAGCCGCCAATCGCGAAGATTTCCGCGCTCTACCCAGAATTGGCAGGATTTCGGACTAGTCGTAGCATTCCAGTGAAATCTTCGCCTTGAGAGATTGGGCCTAAAGCCTTTGTTATCAAGGGGATACGAGTTTTGTCACAAGCACTAGGTACTCCTTTAGGTACTCCTTGATCGCCTTCTCCAGCGCCAGCGTGCTGCGGTGCGTGCCGCGCCGGATTTGACGGCGCGTGAGTTCCGCGAACCAGCGCTCGACCTGATTGATCCACGAGGCGCTCGTCGGCGTGCAGTGCAAGTGGCAGCGCGGATGCCGCCCCAGCCAGTTGTGGATCATCACCGTCTTGTGCGTGCCGTAGTTGTCGAGCACGAGATGGATGTCCGAGATGGATGTCGAGGTCCGGCGGCACCGCCTGATCGACCTTGTCGACGAGTGCGAGGAACTTCTTGAACTCCACCGAGCGGTGCCGTCGGCAGCACTTGCCGATCACCTCGCCGGTGGCCGTGTTCAGGGCTGCGAAGAGCGCGGTCGTGCCGTTCCGCTTGTAGTCGTGCGTGCGGCGCTCCGGCAGGCCGGGGCGCATCGGCAGCACGGGCTGGGTGCGGTCCAGGGCTTGGATTGGCGATTGCTCGTCCGCGCACAGCACGACAGCCCGTTCCGGCGGGTCCAGGTACAGGCCGGTGATATCGCGCACTTTCTCAGCGAACAACGGGTCCTTCGACAGCTTGAACGTTTCGCGGCGGTGCGGCTTTAGGCCGAAGGCGCGCCAGATGCGGCCCACCGGCGAGGGGCTCAGGCCGCAGTCCGTCGCCATCGACTCGCGGCTCCCTCGCGGCTCCCTCGCGGCTCCATTGCGTTGCCCCGCGCGGGAGCGACTCCCAAGTGCGCGTCACGACGCGCTCGACGTCTCCGTCGCTGACCTTGCGCGGCGCTCCCGGCGGCGGCTCGTCCAGCCATCCGTCGCAGCCGTCGCTCGGGAACCGGCGCCGCCACTTGCCGCCGGTGGCGCGCGTGGTGCCGAGAGCGGCCGCCACGGCCATGTCGCTCTTGCCGTCGGCGCATGGGAGGACGATACGCGCCCTCAGCGCCAGCGACTGCCCCGTCTTGCTCCGGCGCAGCCAGCCCTGCAACTCCCCGCGCTGCTCGTCAGAGACCTTCGGGACCGCCCTTGTGGGGTGCTTCGGCACGCTCGCACCCCTCCTGCGAGAGCACGCTACCACAGGCTCTGCCCACGGATCAAGAACTTCTGGCGGAGAACACTAGGTCCGAGCACTGGTCGACTTGGAGACGGAGCGTCTCACGGAGGGTCAGCCGCGCCCCCCGCACAAGCGTGACTTCGCTCCAATGTAAGCCTTGCACCGAGGCAGGCAATGTAGTGGTTACTGCCAGTCCGAGTGCAGGCTGCGACTGGCCTCTCCGCTCGGAATGGTGAGCGCGACGTGGACCCGGCCTGCGAACTGTGGAGCACCTTGAGGTGGCCTAAACGTGAAGTTGCTGGTTTGTTGACCCTAGGGTCGTCGTCCGAGAACGAGGGGTCGATGAGCCGAGTGTTGCCGTGCGGAGACTCAAGGGCGGGCAAGGGACTGCGTTGGAGGAAGGGACGGTATCTCTCCACGGCAGGTCTATTGCGTGCCAGAGAGCCTTAGAGTGAGAGTTACAGGCTTGCGGCGGACGGTCTGACCGCTCCCCGGAGCCAACACCATGCGCAGACTCCATTTGCTCTTCGTGTCGCTGGCGGCGTGCTCCCAAGCAGGTCTCCTCGCGAAGGACACCGTCGTCCTCGTGAACGGCGACCGGCTCACGGGCGCGGTCCAGCGCCTGGAGAACGGCAGCCTGACCATTGCCACTGACCTGATGGGCACCGTGCGCGTTGCTTGGTCGAAAGTCGCGTCGATTCGAAGCGAATCGAGCTTCTCCGTGCTGACCGAGGATGGCGAGCGGGTTGACGGCGCGTTGTCCAAGAGCGGCGGTTCGACGTCGGTCACTCGGGACGGCGAGGTTGTCCGCAGCCTCGATTCGCGCGAGATCGCGAGGCTGGCCCGCGGGGTGGGGAGGGGCGGAATGGCCAGCTTGCTGAACGGACTGGACGGGGCCGCCGACATCGGGTACAGCCTGGCGCGCGGCAACCAGAACCAGATGCAATCCGCTCTCGGAGCCCGGGCGGCGTACGAGTCGGCGCAGTACAAGCTGTCCGGCCGCCTAGACTCGCTATTCGCCCGCCAGGACGGAGCCCGTTCCCAGAGCCGTCACGCGCTCAACGCCCGTATGGAGCGCTTTGTCAATGCTAGGACCTTCACCTACGGCCTTGCGGGATTCGAGCGGAACGAGCGTCGCAGCCTGGACCTGCGTTCACGCCTAGGCGGCGGCCTCGGCTGGAGGATCCGGCGCAGCAGACGCACGCAATTCTCCGTGCTGGGAGGTTTCGCCTACGTCAGCGAGCTATTTCGCCGTGAATCGTCACGGGCTACCTGGGAGAGCTTCCTCGGAATCGAATGGGACACGACCCTGTACCGCGGGGTCAAGCTGTCCACGCATCTGACAGTCCACCCGGACCTGTTGGACCGCAGCAACGTCCGGGCAGAGTTAGACAGCGGCCTGCGGGTGCCCATCGCCGGCCGGTTCACCTATTCTCTGCGGCTCTTCGACCGGTACCATACCGAACCGGCCCGTGGTATCGAGAGGAACGACTACGGACTGGTCAGCGGCGTGGGCGTGAAGTTCTAGGCGGCGCCGGCAACTCCGCGTGGGTCGGCGTTACACCTCCACGGAGCGCCCCCGAGAGAGTCGGAATCACTGCTGGATGTGAATCCTGACTTGAATGGCACGCCCGCCCTCCTCCTCGACGACCTCCGCCATAGCGCCGTCCAGCGAGACGGTGTCGCCCAACCGCACGAGTCGGTTGAGCTGGCTGACGAGGAAGCCCGACAGGGAATCCACCTCGTGGGACTCCATGCCAAGGCCCAGCTCACGGTTGACCCGCTCGAGCGGCAGCTGGCCGCTGACCTTGAAGATACCCTCTCCTTCCCGCTCGATTTCCGGGGACTCGGAATCGAACTCGTCCTGGACGGCGCCGACGATCTGCTCGACGACGTTCTCCATGGTGACGATGCCGACCACTGCCCCGTATTCGTCGTTGACCAAGACCATGTGCTGGTGGGTGCTCTGCATTTCACGCAGGAGCTGGCTGATCGGCAGGGTTTCGGGGATATGGCGCAGCTCCCGGCTAACCGACCGTAGATCGATGTTCTCGTTCGAGGCGATGCCTACCAGATCCTTGATATGCACCAAGCCGACCACGGAGTCAAGCGATTCCTCGCATAGCGGAAAGCGGGTGTGACGTGAGCGATTCGCGACCTCCAATCCCTCTTCCAGCGACCACTCCGCCTTGAGGTACACGACGTCGCGTCGGGGCACCATGACTTGGCGCGCCAATATGTCGTCGAAACGGAACACGGCGCTGAGAAGCTGCATTTCCGAGGCCGAGAGCTCGCCTTGCCGGCGCCCCAATTCGATGGTCGCTTGGATTTCGTCTTCCGTGACCTCCGGCTGGTTCTGGCTGGAACTGAACAGGCTCGCGAACCACTGGGTAATTCGGACCGCAGGGGCCAGGCCCTTTTGCATGACGGTAAGCGGCCAAACGATGACGTGCCAGACGCTCCGCCAGTGCGTGGCTCCGAATGTCTTGGGCAGGATCTCTCCGAAGAACAGGATCATGACGGTTAGCAGGCAGGTGAACCCGAGCACCCACTGCGGGCCGAGGAGCGACGCGGCAAGCATCCCGCAGATCGTGGCGCCCGCCGTGTTGGCGATGGTGTTGAGGACTAGGATTGCGGAGGTCGGTCGGGCAATGCGCGTCTTCATTTCGATCAGCCGCGCCGCCAGGGCCTTGCGCTTGCCGCTCGCCTTCTCGGCCTCCAGCGCGCCGATGCGCGCCGAGTAGAGCGTCGCCTCGAACAGGGAGCAGATTCCCGAGATGACGACTGTCAGTGCCGCGACGACGATCAGCAGCGTCATTGCCGCTCCCTCTCCGCATTGCACGGCATTGCGGCGGAGCGGCGGATCCCACGGGGGGAACAGGCCGCCTCGCGTCGCGAAGCGCTAGCCGGGGAAGGGCGGATGTCCGCGGCGAGACTCGGGGGCTGCCAACTGTCTGGGTCTGGGTCGGGTTCTGATTGCATGTGTGGCCGGCGCCGCTCGCTGCTAGGCGCCTCTCGGTGTGCTCCAGTGCGTGCGGTAGGTCCTTGTCACGTAGAGGTTCGCATGGGGATCCCCCACGATCGTCTCCGTCTCCTGGTCGAGCCGGAGGTTGCGCCCGGTGCGCGAGACGATGTTCGCTAGGTGGCAGTGCATGGCGGACAGATGCCCTATCGAGATGTCGGCGTTCGGCAGCTCGCGGCTGCGCACGCAATCGACGAAGTTGCGCATGTGGCTGTCGCCCTCGTCGTCGGCGTCGTTGTGCTCCACCAGCACGCCTTTATTGTCGAATAGCTTGTAGCCCCAGCGGCGGTTCCAGCGTCCAATCTGGACGGAGGCGTCGGTGCCGTAGACCGCGACGCCGTTTTCCTGCCCGTCCATGCCGTAGGGGTTCCAGATGCGCATCTCCCAGATAAGCGCCTTTCTCCCGTAACGGAACGTGACGTTCATGGTGTCGGGCGTCTGCTGGTCGTCGTCGAAGAACACCTTACCGCCCATCCCGTTCGCCGTCAGCGGGTAGTCCTCGCCCAAGGCCCACCGGGCGATGTCGATCTGGTGCGCTCCGTCGTTGCCGGCGTCGCCCGTTCCGAAGTGCCAGTGCCAGTGCCACTTGTAATGGAAGCGGTTCTCGTTGAACGGGATCCACGGGGACGGGCCGAGCCAGGTGTCGTAGTCCACGCCCGCCGGAACGGGGCTGTTCTCCCTGTGCCCGATGTCGTCGCGCAGCTGCACGTTCCAAGCCTTGGCCATGAGGATCTCGCCCAGGTCGCCGGACTTGGCGATCTGGATCCCCTTGATGCTGGAAGGGCGGCTCCGGGCCTGGGTCCCGACCTGCACGATGCGGGCGTTCCTCCTAGCCGCGTCGACCATCAGGCGCCCTTCCCGGATGTTGTGCGAGGCGGGCTTCTCGACGTAGACGTCCTTGCCCGCGTCGCAGGCGAGGATCGTAGCCGGGGCGTGCCAGTGGTCCGGCGTCGCCACGACGACCGCGTCCACGCCCTTGGCGTCGAAAAGCTGTCGCATGTCGCTGGTGGTCCGGGCGACGGGCTTGCCCGCCTCTTCCAGAACCCGAGCGGCCCGCTCCAGAGAGGCTTGATCCGCGTCGCACAGATAGGGGACGTTCACGTCGGGGAGACTGGCGAAGGTCCTCAGCAGGCCCCTGCCGCGGCCGCCGACGCCGATCATTCCGATATTCACCCTGTCGCTCGGCGCGACGGGTCGGTTCTGGGCCGCTGCGAGGCCGGCTCCGGCGGCTGCGCCGATGAATCTACGTCGGTTCATGGTGGTTCCTGTCGCGTCTGCTAGCGGGCCCCCGGGAGAGGACGGCGGGCTGGCCGCAGGGCTGGCCGCCGGTACGGTCACGATACCATGAGGGGCCCTGTCGACCTGCGCGCATCCGCATGGCGGCTGCCCGCTGCTCGCTCGCGGACGAATCGCTGCCATGCTATGATTCGGGTAGGCTTGGGCGACTAGCTCAATTGGGAGAGCGCCGCGTTCGCAATGCGGAGGTTGTGGGTTCAAGTCCCATGTCGTCCACCACGCCCTTGGTCCTAGCCCCCGCATCCGATCAGGTCGCGAGACGCTGAAGCCCCATCAGGCGTCGCGAGTACCGTGCCGCAGCTTGCTGAGGGGCGCAGCGGAGTTCCCGCTCGGCGCACGGGTGCGTGCATGCCGCCACGGCGACGGGTGCCCGGGCGTGCGCTGCCGCGCCCAGGCGACAAGCGCTGGCCCAGTGGATTGAAGCAACTCGCATCTCGCTTCGCAAGCCGCGCATTCCGAGACGTCCGGCCGCAGTCTGCTACCCCTCTCGTCTGCGCGTGGCCGCCAGGCGCCATCCCCACCGGCAGGGGCGATTCGTGTCCGCGGCTCTTGGGGACGCAGACGCGCCGGATCGGTCAATCCGGGCACTCCGCACACACCTTCCAGCCCCTTGCCAGGCCCGCCTAGGCGGCTTGCAATGGGCATTTCAAGCGAGAGCGCCATGAACAGTCGGAATCGGGCGTTCGGTTGGTCGCAATGCATCGCGAGCGCGGGCATTCAGGCTATGCTTGACGGATGAATGTTGAATCGGCACGACACGCCTTGCTCGACGTCGGTCCGAATGCGCGAAATGCGAAATGAGCCGCAGATGCGTTTTCTCAACGGGAGGATCGTTGTGAATTGAGGGGAATGTGGTTGGTGAAGGATGATCTCAAGAGCACTGATTCCAAGGGTTGATCAGCCCAGAAATTCTTCGATTCGTCAGATTTGGAAATATTGATTTTTCCTAGAGATATTATTGGAAAAATGAAACTCGTTGTGGTCAATATTTCTCTGTCCTAGATCATTTTACTTGCTGAATCACTTGTGCGCCGACAATACGAAAGGGAAAATCCAGCGCTCATGAAATTCCAATCAGCATTACCACCGCTCTTCAGTTACCAACGAGTCAAGCGACCTGTGTTAGTGGGACCGTGAGTCCAAGGATTCTAGACTCGCTGATTCAACCGCCAAGGTTCTTGAAATGATCATATTTTCTAGAACATTGTTTCTCGTGAATCTCTCACTAATTCTACCCGTGATTCCGCCACAAAGAACACATCCACTTGACTCGTAGCGGCGTTAGTTTCATATCCATATCAAGAATTGATTGGGTCCTAAATGCACTTGCTTGCAATTACTGAGTCTCCTTTCCGGATGCCCGGCCGCACCCGAATTCGCGGGAACTTCCGACGTCCGGCGAGAGAGGACCTTCGCCTGCCGTCGCTTCAACGGCGGCTCGGACGACAGCCGAGTCAGAGCCAAGACGGTCGGATGCTGCTCCGGGTCAGGCGCTAGGCGCCGGCTGCCAGCTGCGAGAACACGTAAGGTCCTTCCGGGATGACCACGACGCGGGCTCCGTCGGGAAGGCGGTCGACCAGGCCGTCCACCGCGTCCTGCGGGTCGGCGTGAGCCGGGCCCCACAGCTTGGACCGGTCGACTGGGGCAAGGCCCGGAACGCAGAAAGACAGCCTAGCTCTCTGCGCGACCATCGCCAGCTTCTCGGCCTGCCACTGGTCGACCTGCACCGCACGGCGCTCGAGCGCGTCCAGCAACTGCGCCGAATCGTCCGACCCTCGCACGAGGTCGCTGAACTCCGGGCCGCCAAGGCCCTCGGAGCAGGCCGCTGCCAGGAGAATCTCGCCGCCGTCCCGCACGATGTGCGAGGCTGCGGTGAGTCCCTTGACCGCTTGGTAGAAGGTCAGATCCAACGGGTATCCGCCGGAAGTGGTGATCACTGCCTCCGCGGGCTCGCCGACTCGGGCGGCGGTCGATTGCCGGACGAATTCCACGCCCCTGGCGTGAGCGGCGACCGGCTCGCCGGCGAAAACCGCCGCGATGGCCCTGGAATCCGTCAGGGCCACGTCCACCATGAAGTCGTGACCGGACATCGCCGCGATCTCGAGCAGCTCGCGATGCAGGGGATTGTCCGGGAAAGCCCCCTCGCTAGCCTTCGGGTCGCGCATGTACAGCGGGCTGTGCAGCCGCTTGATCGTGCGCTCGCCGGCCAGGCCGATCGAGATCAGCTTGCGGCCGCCGGAGAAGCCCGCCATCAGGTGAGGCTCGATGAACCCCAGCGTGACATGCAGGTCCGCCTCCACGAACCGCTCGTCCACGAAGGCCTGCGTGCCGCCCGAGGTCTCCCCTAGGAACGCCTGCTCCTCGATTTCCCTGGCCCGATGAGAATGCACGGGGTGCCGCGCGAGAACCTCCGCTCCCAGAATCTCGTACAGCTCCGCCGCCGTCGCCTCGCGGTGCAGCCCGGTCGCGATTAGGATCGTGATCTCGCCCGGAGGCACGCCCCCCGCCTCCAAGGCGCGGATTACGTGGGGCAGGACGGTCTTGTTCGGCGCCGGCCTCGTGATGTCGCAGACCGCGATGGCCGCGCTGCGCTTGCCGCGGGCCATCTCGCGCAGGCCAGGAGAACTGATCGGGCCGGCGATGGCCGCCTCCAGCGCCGCGTCCTCGTCGGGCAGGCCCTCGGCGAAGCGAGGCCGCAGGACCTGCGCGTCCAGGCGGTCGGGCACGTCCACGGTGGCCCCGGCCCGGTCGAACGCAAGCTGCACTCTCATCGCCGACGCTCTCGTCGCGGACGCGGCCGGCTCGGGGCGGCCGGCGGGGGCAGTAGAATGGACGTTCGCGCGGACATCGTATGGACTGGCTGCTTGAACTCAATAGTACCGTCAACTCCATCGTATGGGGCCCGGCGATGATGCTCCTGCTCGTCGGCACGGGCGTGTTCCTGACCCTCGCTACCGGGGGCGTCCAGTTCCGCCGGTTCCTCTTCGCCGCAACGCAGGTGCTCCGAGGCTCCGGGAGATCCGGCGGGGAAGGCACGGTGTCGCCCTTTCAGGCCCTCGCGACGTCCCTGTCCGCGACCGTCGGGGTGGGCAACATCGCCGGCGTCTCGATCGCGATTGCCGCGGGAGGGCCGGGCGCGGCCTTCTGGATGGTGGCCACCGGCGTGGTCGGCATGGCCACCAAGTTCTCGGAGATCGAGGTGGCGCTCGAGTGCCGACAGGAGCGCGGCGGCGTCATGCGCGGCGGGGCGATGTACGTCCTGTCGCAGCGCTTCGGCATGAAGTGGCTCGGAGTCCTTTTCGCGGCCTTCTGCGCCCTTGCCGCGTTCGGCATCGGCAACATGACGCAAGCGAACACCGTGGCCACGGGCATGCGCTCCTCCTACGGGATTCCCGAGTGGGCGTCCGGACTTGTCTTGGCCGGGGTGACGGCTCTGGTGGTGCTCGGCGGCATTCGACGCATCGCCGAGGTGGCGGCGGTCCTGGTTCCCGCGATGTGCGTCATCTACCTCTCCTGCGCCCTGGTCGTCCTGGCTATGCATATCGGCCAGCTGCCGTCCGCGGTCGAGCTGATCCTGCGGTCCGCGCTGACCGGGCATGCGGCGCTAGGGGGCTTCGCAGGCGCGTCGGTCCGCGGCGCGATGCGGACGGGCATCGCGCGCGGGCTCTTCTCGAACGAGGCCGGGCTCGGCAGCGCGCCGATCGTCCATGCCGCGGCTGTGACCGACCATCCCGTGCGGCAGGCCTGCTACGGCATATTCGGCGTGTTCGTCGACACCCTCGTGGTTTGCACGATTACCTCGCTTACCGTGCTCTCTACCGGCGTGTGGTCGTCCGGCAGGACCGGGGCGGAGCTCACCAGCATGGCCTTCTCGCAGGGCCTTCCGGGCGAGTGGGGCGGCCATGTCGTGACGGTTGCTCTGGCGCTCTTCGGATTCTCGACCATCATCGGCTGGGCGTTCTACGGAGAGACCGGCATCACGTACCTCTTCGGCAAGGATGTCGCGACGCCCTACCGCCTGGCTTGGGTCGCTGCGGTCTACGTGGGCGCCGTCGGCGGCTTGGAGGCGATCTGGGCGGTCTCGGACACCATGAACGCGCTGATGGCGATTCCGAACCTGGTTGCCGTGCTCGGGTCCGTGGGCCTGCTGCGCGCGAGAATGCGCGAATTCTTCGTCAAGCACGCCTGAACGGCTCGGAGCGACCGGGGCTCGCGCAAGCTTACAATCAACACTTGGTGCGCGGCGTAGTCCTAGCGGGAGGCTTGGGAAGCCGCTTGGATCCGATTACCCGGATCATCAACAAGCACCTGCTGCCGGTCTACGACAAGCCGATGATCTACTACCCGATCCGGACGCTTGTCAGAGCGGGGATCGAGGACATCCTGATCGTCACGGGCGGCCGCAACGCGGGCGATTTCCTGCGGCTGCTTGGCAACGGCCGGGAATTCGGCTTGAAGCACCTCGACTACACCTACCAGGAAGGCGAGGGCGGCATCGCCGAGGCGCTGGAACTGGCGCGCCACTTCTCGCGGGGCGAGCGGCTCTGCGTCATGCTGGGCGACAACATCATCCAGGGCAGCGTCGCCGGCGCGGTCGAGGCCTTCCGGGCCCAGGAGCGCGGCGCCAAGATCCTGCTCAAAGAGGTTCCCGACCCGGGGCGCTTCGGCGTGCCCCGCTTCTCTAACGGCCGGCTCGCGTCCATCGAGGAGAAGCCGCGGGTCCCGCCGTCCCGCTACGCCGTGACCGGCATCTACATGTTCGACGGCACGGTCTTCGACAAGATCGACCGGCTCGAGCGGTCCGCCCGCGGCGAGCTCGAGATCACCGACGTGAACAACCAGTACATCCTCGAAAGCGCGATGACTTGGGACGTGCTCGACGGCTGGTGGACCGACGCCGGCACCGTGGACGGCCTGCTGCGCGCGTCGCAGCTTGTGGCCGAGTCCGGGGCCGGGCAGCCGCTAGCGGCTGCCGGAATCAGAAGTTGATCTGGACCATCGACTCCGCCTCGGCGCGGACGTTGTGCATCGCCACCTCGGCTGCCAGCTGCTTGGCCACTTCCATGAACGCCGCTGCCGCCGGCGCGCCGGGGTCGGCCAGCACGATCGGCGTGCCCTCGTCCGAGGTCTCGCGCACCGTCGTGGCCAGCGGCACCTTGCCCAGCAGGGGTATGGACCAGCGCTGCGAGATCCGCTTCGCCCCGCCGGAACCGAAGATGTACTCGCGTTCGCCGGTCGTCCTCGACTCGAAGTAGCTCATGTTCTCGACGACGCCGAGAAGGGGCGTCTTGAGCTGCTGGAACATGATGATGGCCTTCTCGGCCACGTTGACCGCCATCGGCTGCGGAGTGGTCACCACGACCGCCCCGGTCAGCGCGAGCCGCTGGCACAGGCTCAGCTGCACGTCTCCGGTCCCGGGCGGGAGGTCGATCACCAAGTAGTCGAGCTCGCCCCACTCGACCTGGTTGGTGAGCTGCTCGACCATCTTGGCCAGCATCGGGCCGCGCCAGACGACGGCTTGGTCGCGGCGGACGAAGAATCCCGTGGAGATGATCGGGACGCCGTGCGCGAGGAGCGGCACGATGCCCCGACCGCCCTGGCGGGGTCCGCCCTTCGCGCCCATGATATGGGGGATGCTCGGACCGTACACGTCGGCGTCGAGCAGGCCGACCTTGGCGCCGGTCGCGGCCAGCGCCAGGGCCAGGTTGGCGGACACGGTCGACTTGCCGACGCCGCCCTTGCCGGACGCGACGGGGACGATGTTGCGGACGCCCGCAATGGACCCCTTGCCGGAGGCGCCGGCCGGGCTGGAGCGGGCGCGGCTGGTCAGCTCGGCCTCGACCTGCTCGGCCGGCGCGGCGGCCCGCACGGCCGCGACGGCGCTGGCCAGCACCGCGTCCGCGCTGCCGTTGCCGGGCACCGTCCGCTGGAGCTTGAAGCGCACCGTGCCCCCGTCCAGCGACAGGTCCTGCACGAGCCCCAGCTCCACGATGTTCCGCCCGTAGTCGGGATGGACGACGCCGCCCAGCGCCGCCTGCACGCTCTGCCGGTCAGCCATGGTTCGCTCCCGCCGGCCGGGCCTCGGATGCGTCCTCCAGCACCACGAGATTGCCGGCGAAGCGGTCCATCTCGTGCTCCCGGCACATCAGGTCGCTCAGCGTCGTGCGGCCCAGCAGCCGGTCCACCGCCGTCTGGATCGTTTTCCAGAGCGAGCGGATCGAGCAGTCCGTCGAGCGCATGCAATGGTCTTCGTTGCCCGCGAAGCGCCCGCAGAACTCGCGCCCGTACAGGTCGCCCCCCAGCACCTGGATCGCCTGCTTGACGCTGATAGCGCCGGCCGGCCGGGTCAGGTGGTAGCCGCCCGCCTGCCCTCGCTCGCTGGTCACCAGGCCGCCCTCGCGCAGGATGCGCAGCAGCTTGGCCGCGTGCGGCATCGAGATGCCCTCCGCCCGGGCGATCTCGTGGATGCTCAGAATCTCGCCCGGGCCCGCCTCGGCCAGCCGCAGCAGGCACCGCAGGCCGTATTCCTCTTGCGACGTCAGCTGCATGGGATCGCCTCAGACCAGGTTCAGGACGAGCTTGGCTTCCTCGCTCATCTTCTCGGGCGTCCAAGGCGGGTCGAAGGTGATCTCCACCTCGGCGTCGGCGACCTCGCTCAGCCGCTCCACCTTGTATTTCGCCTCGGCCGGCAGTGTCTGCGCCGCCGGGCAGTTCGGGGCCGTCAGGGTCATCAGGACCTTGACCTTGTCGGGCTCCCCGGGCGAGCGCGGCGCGAACACCTTGTAGATGAGCCCCAGCTCGTAGATGTCGATCGGGATCTCCGGGTCGTAGCACGTCTTGAGCACGGCGACCACTTTCTCTTCCAGCGTCGCGTCCGGAGCGTATTCCGGCTCCTTCGGTGGCAGCGGGGACGTCATCGTCATGTTCGAGTGCATGCTCGGGACGTAGTCGCTGTACTGGGGCGCGCGTTTCAGGGCCCCCGTGTCGAGGCCGTCCGAGGGCTCCTCGGGTGCCTCCTCCGGCGCGGCGGGGCTGTCGTTCAGTCCGAGCGAGAGCAGTGGCATCAGTCGAAAATTTCCTTCGCGGTCTCGATTGCGTCCGCCAGCGCGTCGAAATCGGCGCGGGTGTTGTAGAAGGCCAGGGACGCTCTCGTGGTGGCGGGCACGCCGTAGAACCGCATCACCGGCTCGGCGCAGTGATGGCCCACGCGCAGCGCGATCCCGCGGCGGTCCAGGATCGTGCCGAGATCGGCGGGATGGATGCCGGCGACCTCGAACGAGATCACGCCGGCCTTGCGGCGGGCCGTGCCGATGGGCCGCAGGCGCCGGATGGCGTGCAGCCGCTCGGTGCCGTAGTCCAGCAGGTCCGCCTCGTGCGCGACGATCCGCTCCATGCCGATGGATTCCAGGTATTCGACCGCCGCGCCCAGCCCGATCGCGCCTGCGATGTTCGGCGTGCCGGCCTCGAACTTGTACGGGAGCTCGTTGTACTCGGTTCGCTCGAAGCTCACCGAGGAGATCATGTCTCCGCCGCTCTGGTAGGGCGGCATTCCCTCCAGCAGCTCCCGGCGGCCGTACAGGGCCCCGATGCCGGTCGGGCCGCACATCTTGTGGCCAGACAGGGCGAAGAAGTCGCAGTCCAGGGCGCGCACGTCGATGGGCATGTGGGGTGCCGCCTGGGCGCCGTCCACCACGCAGACGGCTCCGGCGGCGCGCGCCCGGGCGGCGATCTCGGCGACTGGATTCACCGTGCCGAGGGCGTTCGAGACGTGGGTCACCGCGACGACGCGGGTCCGCCCGCACAGCAGCTCGTCCAGGGACTCGAGGCGCAGCTCGCCGGCTGCGGACATCGGAATCACGCGCAGGCGGGCCCCCCGCTCGCGGCAGAGGATCTGCCACGGCACGATGTTGGAATGGTGCTCCATCGCGGAGACGATCACGTCGTCCCCCGCGCCCACGTGCTGCCGGCCCCAGCTCGCCGCCACGAGGTTGATGGCCTCGGTCGCGCCCTTGGTCCAGACGATTTCGGCCGTCTCGGCGGCGTTGAGGAAGCGCTGGAGGCGGATCCGGGCGGACTCGTACTTCTCGGTGGCCCGCTGGCTGAGCTCGTGGACGCCCCGATGCACGTTGGCGCGGTCGCGCGCGTAGAACCCGACCTGCGCGTCGATGACGGGCTGCGGCGTCAGCGAGGACGCCGCGTTGTCGAGGTACACCAGCGGCCGTCCGTGAACGGACTGGTGCAGGGCGGGGAAGTCGCCTCGCAGGGCCTCGGCGTCGAGGGCGGGAGGGGTAGCCGTGGCGGTCAGTGGCATGGTCGCGCTCCTCCGGGCCGCTCCCTCAGCTCTCCCGCGGGGCGAAGCGCGCGAGCAGCCGGTCCGCGAAGTGCTTCTTGAGGGGCTCGACGCGGATGCGCTCCAAGGCGTCCGCCGCGAAGGCGTAGGTCAGGATTGCGCGCGCCTGCGCGGCGCCGATGCCGCGCGAGCGCAGGTAGAAGGAGGAGGCCGCGTCGAGCTGCCCGATGGTCGCCCCGTGCGTGCAGCGCACGTCGTTGGCGTCGATCTCGAGCTGCGGCTTGGTGTTGACCTCGGCCGCGTCGGAGAGCAGCAGGTTCTTGTTGCTCTGCACGGCGTCGGTCTTCTGGGCGTCCCGCCGCACGAAGATCTTGCCGTTGAACACGCCCCGCGAGCGGTCGTCGAGCACGCCCTTGTAGAGCTGGTGCGAGTTGCAGTGCGGCATGGCGTGATCGATGGCCGTGTGGTGGTCTACGTGCTGGCGGTCGCGCACCGCGTACAGCCCGTCGAGCGAGCACTCGCAGCCCGGCCCCGCGAGGCGCGTGCCGACGTCGTTGCGGGCGACGGCGGCCCCGAAGCTCAGCGAGAAGGCCCCGACGTAGCTGTCGCGGGCTTGGGAGGCCTGGAACAGCCCGGTGTGGTAGGCCTGCTCGGACTCGACTTGCGCGCGGTAGTGGTCCACGCGCGCGTTCTCTTCGGCGCGGACCTCGGTGACGGCGTTGCGCCAGTACGTGCCCGCTCCGGAATAGGTCTCGACGACCCGCACCGACGATCCGCGCCGGGCCACGACCAGCACGCGGGGCAGCCGCCCGGCGGCGCCGTCCCCGAAGGCCAAGTGGACGGGCTCCTCGACGACGGCGCCCGGAGCCGCCTCGACGATGGCCCCGTCCGCGAAGAAGGCCGTGCTGAGTGCGCACAGCGCGTGGCCCTCGAACGGCGCGATCGCCGCCAGATGCCCGGAGAACGGCTCGAGCTCCTCGCGGGAGGAGGCGGCCACGCTCAGCACGCGCACGCCTTCGGGCAGGGGCCGCGGGCCCCGGCGCGCCCCGGCCGGGCCGTCGAACGCCAAGGTCGGCCCGGCGCGTAGGAGCGGAAGCTCGGCTGGCGCCCCGCCCCGCTCCGGGGCGTCGAACAGCAAGTCCCCGCTGGCGAGGGCCGACAGGTCGGTGTACTTGTATTCTTCGTCGCGCCGCGTCGGCAGGCCGAGCGCCAGAAAACGCTCCATGGCCCGCTTGCGGCGGTCCGCCAGCCAGTCCGGCTCGCCGCGGCCGCGGGCCAGCGCCGTCTCGAAGCGCTCCAGGTAGGAGCCGACCATCGCTGTCGCGACCTGCATGGCTAGGCCCCTGCGAGGGCCGGTGCCGCGGCCTCCCGCTCGATCCAGGCGTAGCCCCGGTCCTCGAGCTCCAGCGCCAGCGACTTGTCGCCCGACCGCACGATGCGGCCGCCGTGCAGCACGTGAACGCGGTCCGGCACGATGTAGTTCAGCAGCCGCTGGTAGTGCGTGATCACCAGGAAGGAGCGCGCCGGGTCGCGCAGGGAGTTGACCCCGTCTGCGACCACCTTGAGCGCGTCGATGTCCAGTCCCGAATCGGTCTCGTCGAGAACGGCCAGGCGAGGCTCCAGCATGGTCATCTGGAAGATCTCACTGCGCTTTTTCTCGCCGCCGGAGAAGCCCTCGTTGACGGCGCGCTTGAGCATGTCGCCGTCCATGCCGAGCGGCCGGATCTTGGATCGCGCCAGCCGCAGGAAGTCCCCCGCGGAGAGCTCGTCCAGCCCGCGGTGCTTGCGGCCGGCGTTGACGGCCTCGCGCATGAAGTACATCGTGCTCACGCCCGGCACCTCGACCGGGTACTGGAAAGCGAGGAAGACGCCCTCGCGGGCGCGCAGCTCGGGGTCCATCTCGAGCAGGTCCATGCCGCGGAAGCGGACCGAGCCCGCGGTGACGTCGTAGCCGTCGCGGCCGGCCAGGACCGCCGCCAGCGTGCTCTTGCCCGAACCGTTCGGGCCCATGACCGCATGCACCGCGCCGGGCGGGACGTCGAGATCGACCCCCCGTAGGATGTCCCGGCCGTCGATGCCGGCATGCAGATTGCGAACTTGCAGCATGCTCGCTCCGGTTGCAGACGCGTCGGCGCCTAGCCGACGCTCCCCTCGAGGCTCACGCCCAGCAGCTTCTGCGCCTCCACGGCGAACTCCATGGGCAGCTCGCGGAAGACCTCCTTGCAGAAGCCGTTGACGATCATCGACACCGCGTCCTCGGTCTCGATGCCGCGCTGGTTCAGGTAGAAGATCTGGTCCTCGCCGATCTTGGAGGTGGTCGCCTCGTGCTCCACTTGGGCCGACTTGTTGCGCACCTCGAGGTACGGGAAGGTGTGGGCTCCGCAGCGGTCCCCCATCAGCATGGAGTCGCACTGCGAGAAGTTCCGCGCCCCCTCGGCCTTGGGCATGATCTTGACCAGGCCGCGGTAGGAGTTGTTGGACCGGCCCGCCGAGATGCCCTTCGAGACGATGGTCGAGGTGGTGTTGCGGCCGATATGGATCATCTTCGTGCCTGTGTCGGCCTGCTGGCGGTTGTTGGTGACGGCCACGGAATAGAACTCCCCGACGGAGTTGTCGCCGGCCAGGATGCAGCTGGGGTACTTCCAAGTGATGGCCGAGCCGGTCTCGACCTGGGTCCAGGAGATTTTCGAGTTGCGCCCGCGGCAGGCCCCGCGCTTGGTGACGAAGTTGTAGATGCCGCCCTTGCCGTCCTTGTCGCCCGGGTACCAGTTCTGGACGGTCGAGTACTTGATCCTGGCGTCGTCGAGGGCGACCAGCTCCACGACCGCGGCATGCAGCTGGTTCTCGTCGCGCATGGGGGCCGTGCAGCCCTCGAGGTAGCTGACGTAGCTGCCCTCCTCGGCCACGATCAGCGTGCGCTCGAACTGGCCCGTGTTCATGGCGTTGATGCGGAAGTAGGTCGACAGCTCCATCGGGCATCGCACGCCCTTGGGGATGAAGACGAACGAACCGTCCGAGAACACGGCCGAGTTGAGCGTCGCGAAGAAGTTGTCGGACGACGGCACGACCGAGCCGAGATACTGGCGGACCAGGGCGGGGTGCTCGCGCACGGCCTCGGAGATCGGCATGAAGATCACGCCGGCCTCGGCCAGCCTCTCGCGAAACGTGGTGGCCACCGACACGCTGTCGAACACGGCGTCGACGGCTACGCCGGCCAGGGCGGCGCGCTCCTCGAGGGGGATGCCGAGCTTCTCGTAGGTGGCCAGCAGCTCGGGATCGACCTCGTCCAAGCTCTTGGGACCGTCGCCGGCGCTCTTGGGGGCGGCGTAGTAGGAGATCGACTGGTAGTCGATCGGCGGGTAATGCACGTTGGGCCAGTCCGGCTCCTTCATGCCCTGCCAGTGGCGGAAGGCCTTCAGCCGCCATTCCAGCAGCCAGTGCGGCTCGTTCTTCTTGGCCGAGATGAAGCGCACGGTGTCCTCGGACAGGCCGGGAGGAAGTGCCTCCTGGTCCACGTCGGTGACGAAGCCGTACTTGTATTCCTGCTGTGTCAGCCCTTCTAGCTGGTCAACTGCGCTGCTCATCTTCCTGCGGAGACGGGTAGCCCCACCGAGCGGTGGCACCCAATCTGTACCTTCTAGTATACATTAAACTGCGCTGCCGGGCACACCGCTCCCCGGCCCTCTACCAGCCGTAGTAGCCGGGCCGGGTGCGCACGTGCCGGCCCTCGCCCGAGACTTTGACCCGGATGCGGCGCCACTCGCCGTCGAACTTCTGGTTGGACGGGTAGTACCCGAGGGTGTAGACGCTGCGCAGCTCCCGGGCGATCTGGCCGTAGACCTCTTCCAGGTCGCGGATCGACTCGGTGCGGAACAGCCGCCCGCCGGTCGCCTCGGCCAGCTGCCGCATGCGCTCGCGCGCCTTGTCGGTGGACTGCCTGAGGCGCTCGCGCCACTGCCGGTCCGCCCGGATCCCGGGCGCCTCGGGCTCGAGGAAGATCGGATAGATCGCGCTGTTCATTTCGGCGGCGGCGCCGAGCAGGTCCTCGAAGCGCACCTCCGACGGAACCGAGCGGCTCCAGCGGGCCAGCAGGTCGTTGTCCATCCCGTCGCTGATCACGATCAGCGCGTTCCGCTCCCAGCGTCGCCGCGCCAGCTCGTGTGCGTAGGACAGGGTGACCGCGTCGTAGAGCGGCGTGCCGCCGGCAAGGCGCGGAATCTGGTCGATCAGGCGGAGCAGGGTAGCGCGGTCGGCAGTCAGCGGCGCGATCACGTGGACGTACGCGTCCGAAAGCACGTAGATGCCGACGCGATCCGACGGCCGGGCCGCCAGGACGAACTGCCGGGCGGCCTCCAGCACCGCCTTCCGGTCGACCAGGGTGCTGGTACTGCAGTCGAGCAGCAGGACGAGGTTGAACGCGGCCTCGGTGTCCTGCACGATGCCGATGCGCTGCGGGACGCCGTCCTCGAGGATCTCGAAGTGGCCCGCGCCGAGGCCTGCGACCGGCCGGTTGAGCGCGTCGACCACGCTGGCCGCTAGCTGGACCAGGCGGACGTCCGAGCTGAACTGCGGGGTTCCGCGGTCCGGGGCATCGTCGCCCGGGCCGGGCTTGGAACCGTCACCTCCGGCGCGGCTCAGGCGCATGCGGAACGGCCGCCGCAGCATCGAGCCGAGGGCTTCGGGCGCCTGCCAGTGCATCCGCACGGGCGAGTCGGTCGGGATCGGGCCGTCGCGCAGGACGAGCGCGTCGGGATGCCTCGCGTCCAGACGGACCGAGCCGTAAAGCCTGTTGCGCGGGTCGCGCGTGTCCTCCACGGTCCACAGGCCGGGCTTCGATCCCGGCGCGGGCAGGCGCAGGAAGGCCCGCAGATCCGCCGGGACTTCCACCTCGGCCGGGGGATGATCCGATTCGACTTCGAGACGGACGCCTCTCCAAGGGACGTCCAGCTCGACGCGCCCGACGGTCGTCTGCAGCTTGGCGTGGCGCACCAAGCCCTGCAGGGAGATCGGGCCGTCGACGGTCTGCACCTCGAGCCGGTGGCCGTAGGGCATGTCGATGTCGAGATCGACCCAGGCGCCGTCCGGGGGCTGGACCCGGATCCTCATCTTGCGCCCGAGTCGGGTCGTCTTGGTGTCGCCGGCGCGGACCGTCCTGGTGCGGCTGGAGCGGCGGACGACCACGCGCTCGGCATTGGCCACGCGCACCCGGACGCCGCCGGCCGGGTTCTCGACGCGCAGGACTGGCTCGGAGATCGAATCGGAGTCGGCCCACCACGGGTCGCGCTCGAAGTCGATTGGCTCCAGCTCCTCGGTGTCGGTCCCGGTCACGACGATGTTGTTGGTTACCGAGCGCACGCCGAGGACCGCCAGCGCCTGCTGCTCCGCCACGCGCTTCGCGCGCTGCTGCTCTATTTCGCCTTCCAGGACCAGGTGCCCGTCGCGGACCACGATGTGGATCGGTCGGATCAGCACCCGCTGGGCGTCGCTGGCTGCCCGCCGCAGCCGCGGGCGGAAGGTCTCCTCGCGACCGAGGTAGCGCCTGATCTCGGGGTGGCCGTAGATCCGCCAGTACGCATTGACGCGGATGCCGACATCGTCGCCGCCCGAAGGCAGCAGCTCGATCCGGTTGCGGATGCTGTCGACGGCCTCCAAGGCGCGGACGGAGCTTTCGATGTCGTCCCGCAGCGAGGGACGGGAGACGGTGCCGTCCAAGGTGACCGTGCCTCCGTCAACGGAGAACTCCACCCAGTCGTATATCCGCAGGCCCCGCTGGCCGGACACGAGCTGCTGCACTTGCAGGACCAGCCGCTCGGCAGGGTCCAGCGCGGAAGCGGGAGCTCCGAGCAGCAACAGCGCGGCGATCGTCGCAAGGCGCCGGGCGGGCACGGTCCGATGTTATCCGATCGGACGCGTGCGCGGCCCTGCCAAGTCCGCCTTTAGGCTAGGCCCGGCCCTTGCGGAACTTCCAGAAGCGCTTGCCGTTGGAGTCGCGGGGCCCGTCGGCCAGGGAATCGCGCAGCTGCTCGAAGAGTCTCCGCTGGCCGGACGTCAGCCTCTTGGGAACCTCGACCTCCAGATGCAGCACGAGGCTGCCGCGTGCCCCGCCTCGCAGCTGGGGCACGCCCTTCCGAGCCAGCTCGATCCGGTCGCCCGACTGAGCCCCCGGCTTGATCTGAACCGTGTCGTCGCCGTCCAGCGTCTGCACGCGCACGCTGTCTCCCAAGGCGGCTTGGGCCACGTTGATGCGGACGACGCAGTGAAGGCTGAGGCCGTCCCGCTCGAAGAGGTCGTGCTCCTCCACGTGCATCACTACGTACAGATCCCCGCGCGGACCGCCCCTCGACCCGGAGTTGCCCTCGCCCGGCAGGCGCATGCGGTTCCCGTTGTCGATGCCGGGAGGAATGTCCAGCTTGCGCCGGACTTGGATGCGCTGCATGCCCCTGCCGTTGCAGGCGGTGCATGGAGTCGGAATGGACTGACCCCGCCCGCTGCAACGTACGCATGTCCGGCCCACCGAGAGGAAGCCGCGCTGGGAGAATACCTGGCCCCGGCCGCCGCACGCGCTGCAGGCAACGCGGCGAGTTCCCGGTTCGCAGGCTTCGCCCTCGCAGCGCTCGCAGCGCTCGCTACGCGGGATCCGGATCTCCTTGGTACAGCCGAAGATGGCCTCCTTGAATTCGAGAGCGAGCTCGTACTGGAGGTCCTCGCCCTTGCGGGCACCGGACCGGCCGGTCCGCCTTGTTCCGAAGATATCGCCGAAGAGGTCGCCGAAGATGTCCGGGAAGTCGCTGAGGTCGATTCCGCCTCCCGGTGCGGCTGTGCCCGCCAGGCCGTCGTGTCCGAAGCGGTCGTAGACGTCCCGCTTCTGCGGGTCGGTGAGAACGGCGTAGGCCTCGGACGCCTCCTTGAACTTGTCCTCCGCCTCCTTCGAGTCAGGGTTGCGGTCCGGGTGGTACTTCATGGCCAGCTGGCGGTAGGCGCGCTTGCATTCCGCCTCGTCAGCCTCCCGGCCCACGCCGAGGACTTCGTAGTAGTCGCGTTTCCGCACGTTGCTCGCCCGACGTGTGCCTCGGGCCGCGAGGCTAGTCCTTGACGGCCACCTTCACCATGGAGGCCCGCACCAAGCGGTCCTTGAAGAAGTACCCCTTCTGATAGACGGCTAGAATCTGCTGGTCGGCCTGCTCGTCGGTCGCCGGAGCGCGGTCGACGGCGAAGTGCAGGGTGGGGTCGAACGACTCGTGCTGGGCGACTTCCTTCAGGCCGGCCCGGGTGAAGACCTCGAAGATGCGCCGGTGGATGAGCTCCAAGCCCGTCTTGACCTCGGGGGGCAGGCCCTCGGTTTCGATGGCTCGCTCGAAGTCGTCAACGATAGGCAGCAGCGACTGGATGGTCTCGGAGGCCGCGTAACGGACAACGTCCTCCTTCTCGCGCTGCATCCGCTTGCGGACGTTTTCGAACTCCGCCTGCGCCCTCTGTAACTGTCCTAGCATGTCGTCGCAATCCTTGCGCGCCTGGTCCAGTTCGGCGCGGAGCTGCTCCTCGCCGTCGTCGCTCGCCTCCCCGTCGCCATTCGGGGCGGGCTCCGGCGCGGCAGACGAAACCTCGTCCGCCGGCTGCTTTTCGATGTCTAGTTCCTCGGACACGGCCATGGCTGATGGGCCTCGGACCCCAAGAACCCATCCTAGCAAAGGGACTCCGCCCTGCGGACCGCCGGGCGGGGGAGCCCGAACGGCGCGAAGGGCGATCCCGGCCTTGACCGGGAGGTGCCCTTGCAGGCCGCGCTCGCTGGCTGGCGTCATCGCTTGGTCCCGCCAGCGCCCGCGGGACGATCGCGGTCCGCTGCGTCGGGTGTGCCGCTGCGGCAGTGCGGCCCCGGCCTTCGGGACGGCACAGACTCGCGCGCCGAGGTAGCCGTCGCACTCCGTGCGTGGCTCGAACAGGCGAGCCTCGCTCGATGCCGCGTTACACCTGCGAAAGTCCGATCTACTCCGTTCTAACCAGCGGAATGTCCGCTTCTGGGGGCGTGCGGGACTGGTACGGCGGGAAAAGTCGCTCGGTGCCTACCGGACCTCGTGTCCAAGGTGTACGCGGTCGATGCCGTGCTCAGGCGCGAGGACGGCCGGGCCGACAAGTCCCGAGGCCCGGTCTCGCCGCGAGTGATCCTCATCAAGCCGCCCGACAGGGCGATCGCTCCGAGGCGTTCGCCTGTCGTCCGCAGCAAGCTGCACCCGCTCAAGGCCTAGAGCGCGGACCGCTCAATCATAGAATGTCGCATCTTGGCTTTGCTGTTTGACGAAATGTCCGCTTGCTGGATACTAGATCGGGAGGGACCTCAAGGAATGCCCGCAATGCGCCCTCTTGGCAAGATGCCCGAAGCCTTCGTGGTCAGCGCGGCCATCCGTCGCGAGGTCTGGCGGGCGGTGAAGGCGGGGGCGCTCCGCAAGCTGGCATCCCGACTCTACACCCGGAATCTGAGGGACTCACCCGAGACCGTCGTTCGCCGGAACCTCTGGGACATCGTCGCAGGGTATTTTCCGCAGGCGCTAGTCGCGGACCGGACTGCGTTTGAGTGCCGTCCAGCAGACGATGGATCGGTCTGTCTCGTTAGCGACAGCGGTCGCGACATCCGTCTCCCGGGCATTGTCCTGCGACCGAGGCGCGGAGCGCCGGCGCTTGCTACGGACCTGCCGTTTCACGGTCAACTCCGCCTCAGTTCGCCGGCGCGGGCCTACGTGGAGAACATGCGGAATTCCCGAACGAGGAGCGGCCGTGTCCGCCGCACGCTCTCCCGCTCCGAGATCGAAGAGCGTCTCGAGGAGTTCGTCCGCCGGTCAGGCGAAGACAACCTGAACCGCTTGCGGGACCAAATCAGTGAAGTGGGCGCCAGCTTGGGGATGAAGCAGGAAGCAGAAGCCCTTGATTCTCTGATTGGAGCCTTCTTCGGAACGCGGAAGGCCCGGCTGCGGGCGTCGGCGGCGGTTGCAAGGCGGTGGGGACGGCCCTACGACCCTGCGCGATTGGAATTGTTCCAGAGCCTGCAATCCACGCTCCGCCAGCGTCCGCCGGTCAGCCGCATATCTCGTCAAGAGAATGCGGACGCAAGCAAGGTCTTTCATTTCTTCGAGGCTTACTTCTCCAATTTCATCGAGGGGATTGAGTTCTCCGTCGAAGAAGCTGAGGACATCGTATTGCGCGGGACGATTCCAATGGGGAGATCTGCCGACGCTCACGACATCGTCGGGACATGGCAAGTCGTTTCGAACTCCGACGAAATGAATCGAAGTCCTCGTACCTACAGGGAGGCTATCGGGCTTCTCAAGGACCGCCATGCCACGGTGATGGCAGGCCGACCCGAACTGCAGCCTGGAGAGTTCAAGCAATCGGCCAATAGAGCGGGTTCGACAATCTTCGTTGCGCCCGACTTAGTAACCGGAACCATCGAGAGGGGATTCGAATTCTACCGCAGCCTAGTGACACCCTTTGATCGCGCAGTTTTCGTGATGTTCCTCGTTACTGAAGTTCATCCATTTTCGGACGGAAACGGCCGAGTCGCACGAATCATGATGAATGCCGAATTAGAACGGTCAAACGAGCAACGCATCGTCATTCCGACCGTGTTCCGCGAGGATTACATTCAGGCGCTCAAAGGCCTATCTCAGAATCGTAGGGCCGAACCGCTGGTTCGCGTCCTTGATTATGCGCAAAAATGGACAAGGTCTGTAGACTGGTCTTCAATCGACAAGGCGCAAGAGGAACTCAAGGGATGCAATGCCTTTCTCGATCCTTCCACGGCCGATGCTCGCGGACTGCGACTGCGCATGCCCGAACCATGGATGGCATGACGCCAAGAGACGGCTTCCAGACGCATCCTAGAGCTCCTCGGCGCTGTCCTCTTCTTCCATGCCGGTAAACGGCCGCTCGAGTCCCTGTTGCGCAAAATTCCGAACGATCGGTGAAGTGTCGCCAGAGTCGAGCGCGCTCCGATAGTGCTCGATAGCGAGTTCCCGGTAGCCGAGTATGTCTTGAATCCGGCCCATGTAAACGTGGGACATGGCTCGGATTCGCGCGTCCTCGGCCTGCTCGGCTGCGTTGGCGAAATGCTCGAGCGCTAGGTCTGGATCGGCCTCGTCGAGCGCGACCCGCCCGAGGCCGTAACTGGCCTGGCCGCGGCCGGGGCCCTCTCCTGCCAGTACCTGCTCGTAGACCTGCCTGGCGCGATCGAGTTCGTTCAGCTGCAAGAGGCCCTCGGCCTGCGAGAGCAGCCTCTCCGCTTCCGACACTTGCGGCCGCGCCACGCGGCGCGGGGCCGCTGTTGGCCGCGCTGTCGTTCGTTCCGCGAACTTCACCTCCTGGATGCGGGCCGCTTCGCGGCGCAGGTTGATGCCGCCGACCATCGTTTCGTAGTACCGGCGAAGCGACTGGGGCTGCGACTCGTACCCCGCGAGCGCTTCGTAGAAGTACGGTGCGAGGAGGAACCCCTGCCGCAGGTGCTCCGCGATGCGCTCCTGCTTGCGCTTCTCGCTCTCGTAGCGCATGCGAGCCTGCGCGGCGTGGGCGAGCGACTTGGTGAGCAGCAGCTGGAAGTTGGTCTTGTAGGCATCGTCCAAGGCCGGGGCATAGATGGCGAAGCGCGCAAGGCTCTCCTTCCGGGCTACCGATTCGGCGTACCGAATGGAGAGCCTGTCGAGCTGGTGCAGGAGGTAGGCTGCCCGGATCTCCTCGGCTCGCAGTTCCGACGACGAATGAATCACGACCTTGACGTCGCCGCCGTACGAACGCATGTTGATGTTGCCGGGGGCGGCTAGCAGGTCGAAGTAGACCCGGAAGCCCCGGGTCTCGCGGCTGGAGGAGGGCATGCGCAGGTAGCCGTTGATCTCGTATACCGCTTCGATCAAGGCGTCTTGGTACCGCAGCATCTCCCGCTCGTAGGCCGGCAAGTACTTGTTCCAGAGAGCCTCGATGTCTGCTACCTCGTAGAACTCCCGCAGCAGGCCCGAGAGCCCGCGTATCGGCCGGATGTCGAGCGGCAGGTCCGTCGGCACCTCGGCCCGCAGATCGAAGTACGGCGGCTCTCCGCACATCAGGGAAAAGGAAATGTACTGCGACAGGTCGAGCTCGGGATCGTCAAGCCTGTGTTGCTCGTAGAACGTCCGGAGTCGCGACCTCATGCCGGAGTCGATGGAATCGAGATCCTCGCGCAGCGCCACCCGCACCGGGCTGGCCGCCTCGGCATTCAAGCCTTCGTCGTAGCCTCCGACGTTGATCGCGGCGAGAACCGCGAACATGCGAACGTCCGCGACCAGCTGGTTGTCGTCCTGTGCGCCGAGCCGCGCACAGGACAGCGCGAGCAGGGCGACGACGGGGACCGTTCGGAGATGCACGGTTCTCAGTGTATGCAAGCGAGCCGAGACCACCGGACCGCGCTGCCGAGTCTGCAGCGCCGCAGGCGCCGTGCCGGGTGCGAGCGGGGAAGGGTGCCTATCCGGCGGAGTCCGGTTCCGAATCGGTCGAGTTCGCCCCGTCGCTGGGCCAGCGCTTCGCCAGAAACCGCCTGACCGCGTGCATGGCTCGCGGCGGGACGCGGCTGTCCGGAAACACTCGGTCATGAACTTCCAAGACAGAGCGCTCCGACTCGATTCCGAGGATCTCGCACAGGACGGCGATGTCCTCGAGGTCCTGCACCCTGCCGGCGCGCACCTTCATCGCCAGCAGGTGCTCGGCTGACGCCCCGGTCACCACCAGGCTGGAGGTGCCGAAGAGCGTTCTGGCTCTGAGGTCGGGGGACTTCGGCATCGACGCTACCGCTTGCTCGTTCAGCCACGACTGGGGCCAGCCCCTGCGCCCGGCGACGCGCCTAACGGCCTCGATCAGCGGGCCGTGCCCCTCGAGGATCAGCGCGTCCAAGTCGTAGGTCCGGCGGCTGGCGCGGAACGCCAAGGCGATCGCGGCGCCTCCTGCCAGATAGAGACGAGCCTTGACGTTCGCCCGACTCAGCTCGATCGAAAGCTCTTCAAGCGCTTCGCGAATCTCGGGGCCGGACAAGGCCAGCATTGCGCGTCCCTCGTCGTCCGCTGCCTAGATCAGGCAACCGTACTCGCGCTCGCCGCCGCGAGCGTCGAGACTCGCAGGATCGATGAGGACTCCATGTCGCACGAACGCACCCGGCGCGTCGATCCATGCCGACGACGGGGCGCCGCCCGAGAGCTCGGAGAGAGGGGCCCACGGGATGCGCAGGTGCCGTTCGGGTTCGTCGCACCAGCTGGGAATCGAGCAGCCGTGCAGGATCGCCACGTGCTCGGCAACCGCTGCGAGCAGAGCGTCCCAGCGGGTCGAAGTCAGAGGAGGTGGATCGGCCAGGCAGCGGGCCCGGACATCGGGCGACGCGGCGTGGAAGCGTCGCGGCAGGTCGCAAACGAGCATGCGATACCTTTCGGTGTCGCTCCTGCCTAGGAGGATCGTCTCGGCGTACTCGGACACACGGAAGGCCGGTGCATCCGAGGACGCCAAGGCGCTCGATCCGCGTGGCCCCGTTTCCAAGGAAGCGCTCTCCGTGCTTCCATCCTACTCCGGGCCGCAGGACCGCGTGCAAGGCCCGGACTTCGAGCGGGCGGGTCGGGCTCTTGCCATGCCTCGTTCAACCGAGTGAGGCCGCCCGGCCGCTTGCCCTTCGAGCGACCCTCGAGATGACGGAGTCGCGGCCCCAGCGAACCGGCGCGACGGCCTGGATCCGGCTCGCGCAGCATGCGAGCCGGAGCGTCGCTCTCGAGGCACGCGATCTCGATCTCGCGACTTGGTCCATTGCGAACCGAGGTGCAGCGTCAGCCATGGCGTGGTGAGCAACGGATCGACATGACCGAAAAAGATCAACTGCGTTCAATAAACCTCCTAACAGCAAGCGATTTCCGGAGATCCAGAGGCTTGTGAATCGATAGATTCAGTTGCGTGAATCCAAGCCCCGGAAGCACGATGACGGTAAGGCTTCATTACTCTTGATCTGACGAGATCGGGATTCATATATTGCGACCAACTCCTCAGCATCTGGTCCTTGCCTTTCGGACATTCAAGGCCAGCATAGAATGAGATTGGGGCTTGTTCGTTCGCTTGAATCGAGCCGGACCACGGCCCCGACCGGCCGCGGCGAGCCAGCTCGATCAACTGGTCGCGCAGAGTTACGACCTGCCTCGTGAGAGGATGGACGCATGGGATTGCTTGCCGCCCTGGGACTGCTGCTGGCCCTCGTCGCAGGGAAGCCGGCGGCGGCCCAGTCGGACCTGCCGAACCCTTTCGGCCCCGGGGAGCCGTGGGGGACGCTTCCCGTCGGACGGAGCTGGGGCTCGACGAGCGCCATCTACCCTCATCGGGACGGCGACGGTCGGCTCACGGGAGGGGTCTGGGTGGCCGAGCGCTGCGCCGGAGGCCACTGCAGGGACAGCGATCTCGACCCCATCTTGCTGTTCGAGGCCGATGGGCGCTTCGTCCGCAGCTTCGGCGCGGGACTGTTCATCTGGCCGCATGGAATCCATGTTGACCTCGGTGGCAACGTGTGGGTGACCGACGCCGTCCACACGGACTGCGAGACCGGACGAGAGGGTGGCAAAGGGCACCAAGTACACAAGTTCAGCGCCGAGGGCGAGCTGCTGATGAGCCTTGGGACGGCCGGGGTGCCCGGCGAGAGCGACCGCCTGTTCCGCTGCCCGTCCGACGTACTGGTGTCACCGGAGGGCGGCGTCTTCGTGGCCGACGGCCACAACCACGGGCATGGCGGGAACAACCGCATCGTCCGCTTCGCTCCGGACGGTCGCTTCGTAGGTGCGTGGGGCAGGGAAGGCACCGGGCCGGGGGAATTTCGGGGGATTCACGCGCTCGCAATGGACACCCAAGGCCGCCTGTTCGTAGGCGACAGGGCCAATCAGAGGATTCAGGTTCTGACGCAGGACGGCGCGCACCTGGCCACTTGGACGCAATTCGGCTCGCCGAGCGGGATCTACATCGATTCGGATGATCGGATCTACGTCGCGGATTCGGACTCCGGCTTCGATCCCGGAGCCGCGGGAAGTCCCCGGAATCCCGGTTTTCTGCGCGGCATCTACGTCGGCGACGCCCTAACTGGAGAGGTGGAATCGTTCATCCCCGATCCCCGCCCGGATCTGCGCCGGGTAACGAGTGGCGCGGAGGGCGTCATAGCCGACGGAGGCCGGGTACTGGGTGCCCAAGTCGGCGGAACCCGTGGTGTACTGCGATACCCGAGGAGGCGCTGAATCAAGGGCTCACTCCGCTCGCAGGCAGCAGTTCTCGCAGTAGGGTTGGGTTGGGGGAGGCTTGAAGGCCCGCGTGGCTGGCCTGCCTGGAATTGGCTGCGCCTCGTGCCCGGCGGCTGGAGCCACTTGGTCCGTGAACGACGCTACCGCGCCCTCCTTGGATTCTCCAGCGGGCTCGGTCGCCCGGTAGGAACTTGCAAGGGCCTGCCGGTAGGCCTGCGGGCGGTCTACGGTGGCGAGTCCGCTCTCGGATCATCCCATGCCCTTGAACACAAGGATCTGATTGAGATCGACAGCCACAGCCTGTCCCGGATCCCACGTCACAACGCGGATTCCATTCTTTGTCCCACGGTGCTCGTCGTCAGTGAACGCAAAGGCTTTGTGACGCTCCGACGCGGCTAGCTCATCGAACCATGCCCTCAGACCGCATACGGCTGATCACAAACAGGTCAGTGCGAGGGCATCTCCGTCACGTACCGATACCGATAGCTGGATCGCTCCCCCTCGGATTCGACTCCATTCCCGATACGGGACTTGATTCCAACCAAGCACCTAGTGTAGCCAGTACACCTTGAGTATCGCCCTCCGGTCCACCAACAACGGATCGACGAACCATGCCGTGGCTAGCTTGAGCTACCGCAACAGGGTGAAGGGCCGATAGACGCCGCTGGCGTCCTCGGTCATTCCCGCCTGACCGAAGAGGGACGGCAGGCGGAAGAATACCGTTTGCAGCACGGTGATTCGAATCCAAGGCTTCACGAGCATGGTTGTTCCGACCAAGCCTCCATCCGGTCCATACTCTTGTTCCGGTCATGGCGCAAGACCCGCATGGCCGCCAGCATCAGTCCCAAGCCGGTCAGCGCCTGCGTCGCCAAGGTGACCACGGCGCTCGGGACCGCGATCATCTCGGACGTCACGCTGAGCCTACCTAGTGCTTGTGAAAAAACGCGCAAGCCCTTATTTTCCGGTCGGTTGCAGGAGGTCTGTGGGACGAAGATCGGGCCGATCCAGGCCGGCTTGCGCGCTTCCGGGGGATTGTGCGACAATCTTCGATGAGGAACCGCCCGTGAGGACCGTGCAGGTGTTCCAGCTCACCCTTGGCCAGACCGCAATCGAGGAAATCGATCTCGACGTCCGTTCCCGCGATGATATCCCGGCCATCCTGCTAGGAATACAGTCTCTCTATCGCACCAAGGAGTTGCGGAACAAGGTTTTAGGACTGCTCGATAGCCGTATCCTCGGTCTCGGTGAGAGTAGCGGGAACGGCGAGAACAGAAGCGATCACTCCGCAGGCGAGTCCGGCAAGATCAACCCTACCGTCGGTCGTCCCGGCATGCAGCTGTGGAACATTCTCGTCTTGGGACTGCTCAAGCAGGGATTGAATTGCGACTGCGACCGCGTGACGGAGCTGGCGAACAAGCACGCGGACGTCCGGCGCTTCCTCGGTCTGAACGCGACGCTCGACGAGCAGGTGTTCAGCTACCGGACAGTCAACCGGAATCCGAAGCTTCTCACGCCCGATCTCCTCGCTGAAATCAATCGGCTGGTCGTGCAATAGGGGCACGCGCTGGCGGGGTACGAGGAAGGCGATCCGCTGAAGGCGCGGTGCGACTCGTTCGTGGAGGGAACGAACGTGTATTACCCGACGGAGGTGAGTCTGCTGCGGGACGCGTTGCGCTGCCTGATTCGCTCTATTGCGCCGCTGTGCAAGGGGCGCGGTATCGCGGGCTGGCGGCAGAGCGCGCGGCTGCTGAAGACGCTGAAGCAGGAATTCAACCGGGTGCGGCAGGCGAAGAGGAGGCAAGGCAACCCGGAGAGGGTGCGGTCGTACCTGGAGGCGGCCCTGGAGATAGCGCGGCGGGCGGAGGGTGCGCTGGCGGCCCTGGCGCGGGCCGGGGAAGACCAGGGAACCTTGGGAGCAGCAAGGAGTTACCTCGGGTGCGTGCAGCTCCTGGCGGACCAAGTGGAGCGGCGCGTGCTGCGGGGGGAGAAGATCCCGCACGAGGAGAAAGTGTTCTCGATCTTCGAGGAACACACGCGCTGATGCGTGAAAGGAAAGGGAATTATATATCTGAGGGCCGAAGACAGCGGATCCCCGGCGCTCGACGGCCTGCATGGACGGTCCGGGCCGGACTGGGGTCGCACCGGGGCATTCCGGATCCGGTGCGACCCTCGTACCGGGCGTGAAGCGCACCGAGCGTGAAGAGCGCGCCCGCAGCGGGCTGCCGCGCTCAGCGCGGCGGGCGCCAGCGATTCTCAATTTGGGCATTTGGGGATTTCCAGAGTGTCTGAGAAAGGTGTCGAAGGCAGTCTGGCACTTGACTTTTGCTTGCGGAATTTGTGAGCTAAGGTGTATGCCCTATGTCCTGGACTCGCTGCTGAGCGCCATCCGCGAGACGGCCGCCGGCCGGCCCGACCGGCGCGAGGGTCGCCGCAACAAGCGCTACGAGGTCAGCGACGCCGCCGGTTGCGCCCCGGCCTGCTTCTGCACCCGGTGCGAGTCGTTGCTCGCGTTCCAGCGGCGCATGGAGCGGGACGGCTCGCGCTCCAACTGCCGGACCCTGTGCGGCGTGGGCCGCATCCCCTGCGACAACCGGATCCGCAACTTGCTCGACGACCGCGACCCGGCCGCGTGCGACCCGCCGTTCCGGCCGTGCCTCGAAACCGTGGCCGCGCAGGGCGCGCTCGAGCCCTTCCAGCGCCTCGACGGGCGCCTGCCGGCGGCTCCGGACGGCGTCCGGTTCCACCGCTCCGACACGGTGCATTGCCCGCATGGCCCGCAGTGCTCGGTGCGGCGCGGCGGCAGCGAGCGCCGGCCGCAGTACTTCCGCACCATGGCCGTCGGCCACCGCGGTGGCCGACGGCCACGCCACCGTCCTGCCGCTGATGCCCGAGTTCGCGTGCCCGCAGCAGGACGCGGTCGCGACCCGCGCCGACCCGCGCCGACATGAGCGAGGACGAGCGCAAGCGGGACTGCGAGCGCAACGCCGCCAAGCGCTGGCTCGCCGCTCACGGCGCCTGGCTGCAGGCCTGCCGCCCCGTCCTGCCGGGCGACGACCTGCACTGCTGCCAGCCGGTCTGCGAGGCCGCCGCGGCGGCCGGCATGGACTGCATCCGGGTATGCAAGCCCGGATCCCGCAAGCACTTGCACGAGGTGCCGGAGAGTCGGCGGGCGAGCGGCGCGGTGCGCTCGACCGGCTGGCTGCCGCGGCGCGGGAAGGGCAAGCGGTCCGAGCGGCACCGTTTCCGCCGGACGGCCGCGGCGCCCCTGCACCAGGGCCGCGAGGCCCTGCGGGGCACTTGGCTCGAGTACGCCGTGGAGCGCGACGGCAAGCGCACCTGCGCCAGCAGCTTCTTCACCGGTCTCGCGGTCACCGCGGACAACGCGGAGCGGATCGCGCGGGCCGGCCGGGCGCGCTGGAAGATCGAGAACGAGGGCTGCAACTGCCTGGCGCGGCACGGCCGCAACTGCAAGCGCAACTTCGGGCACGGCAAGGACGCGCTGGCCAACGTGCCGGCCGTGCCGAACCTGTTCGCCTTCGCGCTCCACGCCGTGGTGCAGTGTGTCGGTGCAGTGCGTCTGCGCGCTGTGGCAGCAGTGCCGGCGCCAGCTGGTCACGCGCCGCGCCCTGTTCCAGGAGCTGTTCCAGGAGCTGCAGGTCGCGCTGCGCTGGTTCCGCTTCCCGGACTGGCCGACGCTGCTGGCGGCGGTACGCGACGGACGCGCGCCTCCGGGCTGCCAGGCAGCCGGGGCCTGGACTCCGCGCAGTTTCGTGCCGGCAGCGTCCGGCCGCGGGCTCGGCACTTGGCGGACCCGCGACGCGGGCCGCACCACGGCCCTGCCCGCCGTCCGACGCTCTCGCGGGGCGGCCTCGGGAGCGCAACCTCTCGGTCAACTGATTCACCTCATCCTCCGAAACAACGTTCACGCACCCCCTGGACGGCCAAATTTAGAACCGCTGCTCAGCGCGGACTCCGCGTCACCCTCCCGTAGGTAGGTAGGCGCCGCCGCGCTCCGCGGCTCTCCGGGCCATGCCCTCGCGCAGGTTCTGCCGCTTGCGGTCCTCGAACGCCTCCATCTCGGCCTGCAGCGCTGCCGAGTCTCCGAGATCCCGCAGGACCGCGATGAGCTCGAAGCGGATTTCCTTGGACTCGGGATTCCGCTCCTTGGCTCGCTGCAAGTAAGTCCGGGCCTCGGCGGGCTGGCCCCGCCGCGCTAGGATCGTCCCGAGCGCACGCAGGGCGTCGGCGCTGCCGGGGTCGATGCCGACCGCCCGCCGCAAGGACGCTTTGGCTGCCCCGAAGCGGCCCAGCCCGCGCAGCGCGGTGCCGCGCAGGAAGGCGACCTCGAAAGCGTCCGGCGGCTCCGAAACCTCCCCGGCCCATGCTTCGGTCAGATCGAGGGCCTCGCGGTAGTTGCGCAGGTTCGTCGCGGCCTTGGCCTTCGCCAGCCGCGCGCCGGAGCTGGTCGGGTCGAGCTGCATGGCCTCGCCGAAGTGCGCGGACGCCTCGCCGAAGCGCCCGGCCTGGGCGCAGGCGCTTCCGAGATTGAAGCGGCCCGCGAAGTGGCGCGGCCGCGCCGCGACCAGCCGCTCGAGGACGCCGATCGCCTGTTCGGGCTCGCCGCCGTCCGCGAGCGCTCGGCCGAGGAGCAGCAGGGAGTCCGCGTCCTCGGGCTTGATCGACAGAGCCCTCCGCAGGTGGGCGGCCGCCGCGGACAGCCGGCCCTGCGCGATCAGCGCCCGGGCGAGGCGGCGGCGCGCCTCCGTCGAGTCCGGGTCAATGGCAGCGGCCATCTCGAACTCCCGGGTGGCTGCCTCCCAGCGGCCGAGATCGGCCAGCACGGACCCGAGCGCGAGTCGGACCTCGAGAGATTCGGGACGCTCGTCTCGCGCCACCTCGAGGTGCGGCCGAGCGGCCGCCAATCGCCCGTCCTGGAGGTGCAGGAGCCCTAGTCGGAAGCGCGGCTGCCAAGACCTCGGGTCCAGCACGAGGGCCGCCTCGAATGCCTTGGCGGCGCAGCCCGGGTCCCCTGCCGGGCGAAGAGCTCGCCTTTGGCGCTGTAGGCGGAGGGGACGGCTCGCCGAGCAGGGCGGACTCGATTTCCGGCGATGCCGCGCATTCCGCCGCCGCCGCCGCTGGTGCCGGGACGAAGGCCACCGGCAGCAGGCAAGTGGCCAAGCGCCGGATCTGGGTCGCCCCGCGCATCCCGGAAATATACTAGATCGGGCGCTCGCGAAGCCCCCGGGACGATGGGCCGGATTCCAATGGCGGCTTGCGTAGCGCAGCTTCTCTGGCTCGCGGCCGCGGGCCCGGACAGCGCCGCCCGGGCCCAGCCGCAATCGTCCCCGGCACGGGTCCGCCCCGACCCCGCAGGCCCGCCGGACGGTCACGATCTCATGCTCCGGTGGCTGGCTCGGGCGCGCGAGCGCAGCGCGACCGAGAACGTCTACACAGGCGGGGAAGTGCATGCCGCCGAGCGCGCCGAGCTGGAGTCGCTCCCGCCGGACGCGCCTGCCGGTCTTCGCCTGCGGCTCAGCCTCGCCGTGGGCAGGGACGACCTGCGGCTCGGCAACAACCGGGCGGCTGCGGAGCGCCTGCTGGAGGCGTACGAGCTCGCCGAGGGGCGCGACACCGAGGTGACGTTCCAGCTCGGGCTGGCGCACCTGCGGCTCGGGGAGACGCAGAACTGCATCCGTCACCGGCATCCCGACAGCTGCGTGCTGCCTATCCGGTCCGGGGGGATTCACCGCGAGCAGGCCGGCGCGCGGGCAGCCGTGCGCTATCTCGCCGAGGTGCTCGAGAGGGAGCCGGGACACCTTGCCGCGCGATGGCTCGCCAACATGGCCCGATGGTGATCGGCGAGCATCCGGCGGCGCTTCCCGGCTCGGTGGCGATCCCGGCGGAGCGGTTCGAGCCGGATGCGGACTTCCCCCGGTTTCGCGAGACCGCGGCCGAGCGAGGCCTCGCCCTCGTCAGCCTGAGCGGCGGCGCGGTCGCGGACGATTTCGACGGCGACGGGTGGCTGGACCTTATCGTCTCCGACTGGAGTCCGGGCGGGCAGCTGCGCTACTTTCGCAACAGAGGGGACGGCACGTTCGACGACCGGACCAAGAGAGCCGGGCTCGCGGGCCTGCACGGCGGTCTCAACCTGGCTCAGGCCGATTACGACAACGACGGCAACGTCGACGTCTTGGTGCTGAGGGGAGCGTGGCTCGAGCGGGCCGGGCGCCAGTACCCGAACTCCCTGCTGCGGAACGTCGGCGGGGGCCGGTTTCGCGACGTGACATGGGAGGCCGGTCTCGCCGCACGGCACTTTCCAACGCAGGCGGCCGCGTGGGCTGACTACGACAGCGACGGCGACTTGGACCTGTACGTGGCGAACGAGCACGCCCCGAGCCAGCTGTTCCGGAATCGTGGCGACGGGACGTTCGAGGACCTGGCCCGCGAGTCCGGCGTGACCAATGACGACTTCGCCAAGGCCGCGGTCTGGGGGGATTACGACGGAGACGGCGACCCGGACCTGTACCTGTCGAATTTCGGCGGGCCGAACAGGCTCTACCGCAACGACGGAGACGGTGCGTTCCGCGACGTCGCCCCCGGCCTCGGGGTCGACCTCCCGCTGCGCAGCTTCCCGGCTTGGTTCTGGGATTACGACAACGACGGCGCGCTCGACCTGTACGCGGCGGGCTACGAGTGGGACGTCGCCGACGTGGCGGCGACCTACCTGGGGTTGCCCGCGCTCAGGACGGAAGCGGACAGGCTCTACCGCGGGGACGGGAGCGGGGGCTTCGAGGAGGTGGGGGTCGAGACGGGCGTGGCTAGGATCACGCAGCCGATGGGGGCCAATTTCGGCGACCTCGACAACGACGGCTTCCAGGACTACTGCCTGGGAACAGGCTATCCGGCCTACGAGGGGCTGATGCCGAACCTGCTGTTCCGCAACGAAGGCGGGAGCCGCTTCGCCGACGTGACCTTCGCGCCCGGCGTCGGCCACCTCCAGAAGGGGCACGACGTTGTCTTCGCGGACTTCGATCACGACGGTGACCAGGACCTCTTCGTCGAACTGGGAGGCGCCTACGCCGGCGACCCCTACGCGAACGCCCTGTTCGAGAACCCGGGCTTCGGCAACCGCTGGATCGCGGTGCAGTTGACCGGCACGCGGTCGAACCGATCCGGGATTTGGCGCCAGGATCCGGGCCGAGGTCACGGAGGGAGGCGAGAGCAGGGCGATCTACAAGTGGGTCAATAGCGGGGGCAGCTTCGGAGCCAATCCGCTCCGGCAGCATCTCGGACTGGGGCGCGCGGATCGAATCGAGGTGCTAGAGGTCCACTGGCCGGCCTCCGGCCTGACCCAGCGATTCCGGAACGTTCCGGTCGACCGCTTCATCGCCATCGAGGAGGGACGGCCGGAATACCGGAGCCTTCCGTGCTGACTTGCGCGCCCCGCGCCGAGCGGCGGCTGCCCGAGTCCGCTCGGGTACAATTGGGGCGTTCGCCTCCATGGCCGAGCTAGGTGCGCAGACTGACGGCGAGCCGGGCGGCCGGAAACAGCGCGCGCTTCCCCCCGCGGGCGCGGGGCCTGCCGCGTGGGAGGTGGTCCAGCTGGCCCGCCATCCGCAGCGGCCCCATGCGCTCGACTACATCGAGCGCCTGATCGAGCGCTTCCACGAAATCCACGGGGACCGGGCGTTCGGCGACGATCCTGCCGTGGTGTGCGGCTTCGGCTTCCTGCGCGGCCTGCCGGTCATGGTAATCGGCCAGGAGAAGGGGCGGCGCACGGAGGAGAAGCTGCACAGGAACTTCGGCATGCCGAAGCCCGAGGGCTACCGCAAGGCGCTGCGCGCCATGAAGCTGGCGGAGAAGTTCGGTCGGCCGGTGGTCACGCTGCTTGACACCCCCGGCGCTTACCCGGGCATGGACGCCGAGGAGCGCGGCCAAGCCGAGGCGATCGCGCGCAACCTCTACGAGATGGCCACTATTTCCGTGCCCTTGGTCGCTGCCTGCATCGGGGAGGGTGGCAGCGGCGGGGCGCTGGCCTTGGGCGTCGGCAATCGCGTGCTGATGATGCAGAACTCGGTGTACAGCGTGATCTCCCCGGAGAGCTGCGCCGCGATCGTATGGAGGGATTCCGGCAAGGCCGAGCTGGCGGCCGAGGCGCTGAAGCTGACAGCCGGGGATCTCGAGAAGCTGGGCTTGGTGGACGAGATCGTGCCCGAGCCGCCTGGAGGGGCTCAGAATTCCCCGGACGGCGCGGCAGCCTCGCTGGGCGACGCCATCGAGCGCAGCCTGGCGTCTCTGGCCGGCATGTCGGGAGAGGATCTCGTGGAGCACCGTTACGAGAAGTTCCGCGCGATGGGCGGCTTCTTCGAGGAGGTCGATAGCCCTTGAGCGGCGGCTCCCGGCCCGGCCCGGCCGGCGTGATTCCGGCGGCCAGCTCGTCGCGCCGCCCCGGTCCGGGTCGCGCTCTGCCGGCGAGCAGTCGCCGGCGCTGCGCGACAGGCCTGATCTGGGCGCTGCTGCTCGGGGCGGGGTCCGGCGAGCTGGAAGGCCAGAAGCGCACGGACGCCCTCGGCGCCCAGGAGGCGCCGTATGCCCCGCTGCCCTTCGTGTGCCCGATGGATCCGGACATCCGCTCCCGGATCGCGGGGACCTGCTCGCGCTGCGGCATGAGGCTGGTGCTCGGCCTCGCCTCGCCCGGGGAGTTTCCGGTCCTGCTCCGCACGGTGCCGGGGGCGGTCGACCCGGGCGTGCCGGCGAGACTCGAGTTCGAGGTGCTGCAGCCTGTCTCGGGCGAGCGTCAGACGGAATTCCTGGCGGTTCACGAGAAGCTGTTCCACCTCTTCTGGGTCAGCCACGACCTGGAGGACTTCCGGCACGAGCATCCCGAGCTGGGCAGCGACGGGATCTTTCGCATCGAAGCCACGTTCGAGCGGCCGGGCAGCTACCGCTTGATGGGCGATTTCTATCCTTCCGGCGGCACGCCGCAGATGGTTCCGATGACGCTGACGACCCGCGGTTTCGAACGCCCGCTGCAGGCGCTCAAGGCGGACCTGCGGCCGGACCTGGAGCCGAAGGACGGCGCTAACGTGAGGGTCTTGCTGCGGACGGAGCCAGAGCGACCCGTGGCGGGTCTGCTGACCCTGCTGTTCTTCGAGCTGAACACCGCGCGCGGCCTGCAGAAGTTCCTCGGCGCGTGGGCGCACATGCTGGCTGTGAAGGACGACCTGGTCACAATGATCCACGGCCATCCGAGCATCGCGGACGGAGGCCGACGGATTCAGATGAACGTGATCTTCCCCGAGCCGGGCATGTACCGCGTCTGGGTGCAGGTCCGGCGCAAGGGGCGGGTCAGCACGCTGCCGTTCACGATCGAGGCGAGCGGGCTGCCGCGATGACGCTCCGGGACGCGCGTGCCGCGAGGCCATCCTCCGGTCAACCTGCGCCGTCACGCGGGCGGGAGTAGTCGAGTGTCAGCAAGTCGGGACTGGCTGGCGCGGGTCAGCGAGGAAATTATCGAGCCGGAGCGGCGGATCTGCGATCCGCACCATCACTTGTGGGATCACCCCGGCAGCCGCTACTTGCTGGACGAGCTGCTCGCGGACACCGGAAGCGGTCACAACATCGCCAGCACGGTGTTCGTCGAGTGCATGAGCATGTACCGGGCGGACGGACCCGAGTCTCTGCGGCCGGTCGGGGAGACTGAGTTCGCCAACGGGGCGGCTGCGATGTGCGCCAGCGGCCGATACGGTTCCACGCGGGCCTGCCTCGGGATCGTCGGCCATGCCGACTTGACGCTAGGAGCGGCGGTCGGCGAGGTCCTCGACGCGCACTTGGCGGCCAGCTCGCGGTTTCGCGGGGTTCGTCACGCGGTCGGGTGGGATCCGAGCGACGAGGTGCGCAACTCGCACAGCAACCCTCCCGCCCGACTGCTGCTCGACGCCGTGTTCCGAGAAGGCTTCGCGGAACTCCGCAGGCGCGGCCTGAGCTTCGACGCCTGGCTTTTCCACCGCCAGATCCCCGAGCTGACGGATCTGGCGAGGGCCTTCCCCGACACGCTGATCGTGTTCGATCATTTCGGCGGCCCGCTCGGCATCGGGCCCTACCGGGGCAAGCGCGACGAGATCTTCGAAAGGTGGCGGCGGGACGTAAGCGAGCTGGCGCGCTGCGAGAATGTCTACGCCAAGCTCGGCGGAGCCGTCATGCCGGTCAACGGGTTCGGGTTCCACAAGCGCGACCGGCCGGCGACCTCCGACGAGATCGTCGAGGCCACCGGGCGCTACCACCGCTACGCCATCGAAGCCTTCGGGCCCCGCAGGTGCATGTTCGAGAGCAACTTCCCCGTCGACAGGCGGAGCTGCTCGTATCACGTGCTCTGGAACGCATTCAAGAAGATCGCCGCCGAGGCGACAGAGGCCGAGAGGGACGACCTTTTCCACGACAGCGCTTCGCGCGCGTACCGGCTCTGAGACCCTCCGCCCGACGAAGGCCGGCTCCCCGCAGGGCATCCGGCCGCGGCGCTCGATCCGGTCAACCCCCCGGCGAACCGCCCGACGGCCGCGTCGGTCCCCACGACAGGTTCGCCCTCCGTAGGCCAGTCGAGGGCGCGATCTGTTCGAAGAGAGGCCGAATTAGCGTCCCCCGCGAAGCCCCCGGCCGGGATGGGGGGAATCGAGAGAGACGAGGAGGGGCAGGAAACCCCGCTCCCTCCTCTGCAGACCCGGGTACACCGAAAAAACCCGGGGACTGTAAGTACACTCTAGCATCTCGTTTGACCCGAGAACGCCAACCGTGCCAGCAGGCCGAAGATCGAGGCGCGCGCCGCTCTATCGGGCTGCCGGCAGCTTGCGACCGGATGCGCTCGGCCTGCGATCTCCGCTAGGTCCGTTGGCCGGCCCGCCGCGGCCGTGATTGGGGCCGAGGAGGAATCCCGCGCTCCGATTCCCCGTGGCGGAACGGACGGCTCAGCGAGCTTGCGCGGACCGCCGACGGTTCGCGGACGCCGCCGCGAGCGGCGCGTCTCCGGCATGGCGGAGAGGGAGGGATTCGAACCCTCGTTAGAGTTTCCCCTAAACACGCTTTCCAAGCGTGCGCCTTAAGCCGCTCGGCCACCTCTCCACTCGAAGCGATCCCCGCATGCCTGTGCCCAGAACCATCCCATTGTAGTCCCGTTCAGCGTAAGGTGCGAGACGGTCGGCGGCCAGCGCATCGTCCGCCGCGCTCCGGAGACCGCCCGCTGTCGCCGCCCGGGCGGCGGACGGATGGACTAGGGTTCGAAGATGGGCCGCTGCACGGCCAGCCGGGGCGACGGAGCGGTCGCCGCTGCGTACGCCTCGAACCCGCGCCTGACGAGGACGCGGGCGTCTGGCCCGTACGGTCGCAATGCGTCGTCCACCCAGGCGCCGAGCGCCGCGTCGTCGGTGTCCCCTGACAGCACCGAGTCGGCCCGCCGCTCGAATTCGGGTAGGAAGCGGTCGCAGAAGTCCACCTTCCAGGGAAGGGCCACTAGGTCCGAGATCTCGAACGCGTATTCCGGGACGCTCACGTCGATCAAAGCCAGCATGTCCGACAGAAAGCTGTTCGAGAACTCCTTGACGGAGCGGTCGACGTCGTTCCGGTGCGCCTCGAACTCCTCGCGAGAGGCAGCCGCCCCCAGCGGCGGTGCCGCGAGTTCCAGGTAGACCTTGTTCTTGGGCTCGGTCCCCGATGGCCGGATCGTCGCCTTGATCCCTCCCTCGAGGGAATAGCTGATCAGGTCCCTCGAGCTCCTGTCCGTTCGCGAGAGGAACGGTCCGTAGCGCGACTCGTCCCAGAAGTCATTGACGCTCAAGACTCCGCGTCCCCCGATCGCCCCCGGCGGGTCGTCGCGCAGGAGCTGCTGGATCCTACGGATGCTGGCCGATCCTGCGGCGCCCCTCATCACCGTGGATCGCACCGCGTTGCTGTGATAGCCGTACCGCTTGTAGGTGTCGATCAGGTAGTCGTAGACGGACTCCCCGCGTTCCCGGAGAGCGGAAGTCAGTTCCGCGAGGATCACTGCCGCGCCGGCAGCGTCCTTGTCACGGACTTCCGGCGTCAGCATGAAGCCGTGGCTCTCCTCGGCCGCCAGCACGAAATCGCCCAGCGAGGCGCGCAGGTCGCGGAACCTGCCGGTGCGCTCGATCGATCCGAGCACCGCGGCCACGTACTTGAATCCCACCAGAAGGTCGCCGACGACGACGCCGCCCTTGGACTCCACGAGCTTGCGGACCAAGTTCGTCGTGACCGCCGTCTTAATGGCCAGCGGGCGTTCGGGCAGGCGGCCGACAGCCGCGAGCGACTCCAGCCGGTAGCGCGCGAGGATCGTCGCGAACTCGTTTCCGGTCACGAACCGGTACCGGTCGCCGTCCTTGGCGGCTCCGCCCAGCCGGTCGGCGTCGGGGTCGGTGGCGAGCAGGAGATCGGCCCCGACTTGCCGCGCTCGCTCGATGCCCAGCGCCAGTGTCTCGGGGACCTCCGGATTCGGGCTCCGGAACATGACATGCCGGAAGTCGCTCCGGAACTCGCACTGCTTCTCGACAAGGAAGAGATGGCGGTCCCGTACGTAGCCCATTTCCTCGAGGCAGCGGCCCACCGTGCTGACCCCGGTACCGTGCAGGCTGGTAAAGGCGAACCGACCGGCCCGCGACCCGTTCCGCGTCGCAAGCCGCAGGTTCATGTCGATGTAGGCGCGCCTCGCGCCGGCCGGGACGCCGCGGACCAGACCGGACGACTGCACCTCGATCCGGCTCGCGACGCGAATCCGGCGGACCTGGGACACGATCGAGGCGAGCTCCTCGTCGTCGGGCGGAATCTCCTGGCCGCCCTCGCCGTTGTAGAACTTGCTGCCGTTGTCGTCGGGATGATTGTGCGAGGCGCTGACGTTCACGCCGCCGTGGGCTCCGAGATGCCGGATCAGGAACGATAGCTCCGGTGTCGAGATGTAGTCGCCCCCTGGCGGCACGGTCAGCACCGTCACGCCGGACGCGGCGTAGACAGACGCGGCGATTCGCGCCAGATCCTCCGAGCTCAGTCCGAGCAGCGGATTCTCCAGACTGGGAGGGTAGGTGCCGCGCAAGTCGTGGAAGCGGCGCACGTCGTAGGCGATGACGACCTTCAAGGCGTCGACCGAAGGCAGGCGCCGACGCAGGTACTTGACGTGCCCCTGCACCGAAGACGCGATCGTGTAGGGGTTGATCCGGTTCGGCCCCACGCCGACGGGTCCCCGGCGGCCTCCCGTGCCGAAGGGGATGACCTGGTAGAAGCTGTCGGCCAACAGGTCGAACTCTTCCGCGTCGACCATCCAGCGCAGGATGGGGGAGTAGTCGCCGGGGGAGATCAAACCGGCGAACTTGTCGGCATGGACCCAGTCCTCCAGGTTGGCCAGGGTCGAGGACCTGATTTCTGGCGGGAGATCGAGTGCCTCGATGCCGCGACCTGCCGTCGCCAGCAACCTCGTCGGGTCCGTGATCATGATTGTCTGACGAAGTCGCTGGCGGGCTCGAGGTCTTCCGGGCGACCCACGTCGCGCCAGAAGCCCGGCACCTCGAGGCAGCGCACTAGCTTCCCGCCACGAATGGTGGCTTGGATTGCGTCCGTCAGGTCGTACTCTCCCCGGACGGAGGGAGTCAATCGCTCGAGTTCAGCGAAAATCCCGCGCCCGAAGACGTACACGCCCGCGCTCACGAAGCTCGTGGCCGACGTTCCCCTCGGCGGCTTTTCGACGATTCCCGTGACCCGGCCGCCTTCGGCGTACACGGCGCCCCCGCGGTAGGGGTCGTCCACCCGAGCGACTGCCAGCGCTATTTCCGCCCCGTCGGACAGTCCGAAGAGGCTGACATAGACCTGAGAGTCGACGAGAATGTCGCCGAACGTGAGGAGGAACCGGCCCGATCCCGCGAATTCGCGCGCCAGCAGCGCCGCGCTGCCCGTGCCGTCCGGTGCAGCTTGGACCACGTACTCCAGCTCGATGCCCGCCGGAGGGTGCGTCGCGAAGTACTCGCGGATCATCTCGCCGCGGTAGCCGACGACGATGCAGGCTCTCTCTATCCCGGCTCTCGCGAAGCGTTCCATCTGGTGTGCCAGCATGGGCTGCCCCGCCAGCGGGAGCATTGGCTTGGGGCAGTCGTCGGTGAGCGACTTCATGCGCGTTCCGCGCCCGGCCGCGAGCACGACCGCTCTCTTCGGGTAACTCACTAAGGTGTCAGGGGTCTCGGCCAACGAAAAATCCATCGTATCGGATTGGCGCGGCGGCCGCGTGCCCCGTTCACCGGAGCGAGAGCCTGAAGAACGTGTGTGTCGCCGGCGGAACGGGCGGGCCGGGCGGAACGCGCTGCCTGATTTTCCGCGCACGCATCGGCAGCCGGGGGCATTAGACCTGCGCACTACCCAGAAGGGGTCCGTGCCCGGCGGGGCCGTGAGTTCGCGACGGCGGCTCCCTGCGCTCGAAGCTCAGTTGTCGCCTTGGTCCGGCGGCGTCGATTGCGCCGCGATACGGGTCGGTTCCGAGGCTTCGTGGCGGGAACCCGTATCGGCCGCCCGAGGCGGCATATGCTCGCTGCGGACTGATCGAGTCAGCCAACCCAATTCACGCTCTTGCTGTGCCTGCCGTTGCTCGATTCGCGGGATGTGCCTGATTTCGCCGGTCACTTGGTTCACCGCAGCAGCGTTCGCTTGGACCTGTTGCGACAGGTCCCGGTGGCCTTCGGCCATACCCCTCTCAACACTCTTGATTTCGCCTCGGAGGGATGCCTCGACACCCTTGATCTCGGAGCGGAGGTCTTCGATTCTTGAGCGCAATTCCTGAGCGTCTGCCTGACGCCGCTCCTCGGCCTTCTGAAAGTGATCTGCAAGAGACCGGATCTCCTTGCGATTCGCCTCCAGTGCTTCCTTCTGTGACTTAGTCACCATCCGGTGAACCCAGAACACTATCCCGCCCACGGTGGCGACAGCGGTGAAGAACAGCGCCATGTACAGATCGATGCTCGCTACCCGCAGCGTAGCACTTCTGGGCGGGCCTGTCGGCCTCGGCACGAGCCGCCGCCCGAACGCCATCGGGATGCACCGGCTCCGCCACTGTGCTTCCCCGGTGTTCCCCGCCCCGTGGCGAAGGCGAAGTCACCCGGCCCGGACGCGTTCGCGAGGGCCGAGCGTCGTTCCGGCAACCTGCGTCTCTGCGAGGGCTGGCCGCCTCTGCTCGCCGCCGACGTCCGCGGCCTCGAGACGGATGAGCGGCCGGTGAGAAAATCGATGTTGTCGCCGAGCATGCCGTTCGAGAGACTACGCAAGAGTCACGGACTGCCGGTGGCGGCCAGCGGCCGACTCGTCCGGTCGCGGACATCGCGTCGGCGGGCTCATGGTCGCCGCGGGCGGTGGGGTAACTAGGCGCCCCGGGAGCGCATGGCTGACGGCGTAACGGTTCCGGTCTGGGTGCTTGCCGCCTTGGCCGCCTTCGCGCTGATCGGTTTCTTCGACCGGATCCTCGCGCCTGGCGCCGGCTGGTTCTTGCGTCGGCGCGTCAGCGTCGCTGTCGAGAAGCTCAACGCTCGCCTGCACCTGCGGATCCGGCCGTTCGCGATGACTCGCCGCCGGACGCTGGTTGATCGAGTCGTTCACAGTCCGCAGGTATTGAGTGCGATCGAGACGGCCGCAGAGGAGCAGGGAGTCCCCCGGCAGGTCGTGGCCCGGAATGCCGAGCGCTACGCGCGCGAGATCGTGCCGGCCTTCAATCCACTGGCGTATTTCGGCATCGGCGCAACCGTGTCCCGCTGGCTCGCGACCTCCGCCTATCGCGTGCGCCTCGGATTCGGCGACGAGGACCGCCTGTCCCTGATCGATTCGGAGGCGGCTGTCGTCTTCGTCATGAATCACCGCTCCAACATGGACTACCTGCTCGTGACGTACATGGCGGCGTCTCGCGCCGGCCTATCCTACGCCGTGGGGGAATGGGCGCGTGTTCGGTTGCTCCACAGCCTGATCCGGGCCATGGGCGGATTCGTGATCCGGCGCGGCCTTGGGAACACGCTGTACCGCCGGGTGCTCGCGTGCTACGTGCGCATGGCCACGCACTCGGGAGTCACGCAGGCGATCTTTCCCGAAGGGCGGCTGACGCGCGACGGCGCCCTCGGACCAGCGCGCCTCGGCCTTCTGGGCTACATCGTGAGGGAGTTCGACCCCCGGTCGGACCGGGACGTGGTGTTCGTGCCGGTCGGGCTGAACTACGACCGGGTCCTGGAAGACCGCGTCCTGCTCGCCGCGCGCGACGACCCGCGCGCGGTGTCGCTCGGCCGCGTCAGCCCGGCGGCCGTCGCTCGCTACGTCTTCCGACTCGCAGTGCGCCGCTGGCAGGGTCGGCTCTATCGCAACGGCTACGCTTGCGTCAGCTTCGGCGTGCCGGTCTCCCTGAAGGCGTGGTGCGCCGCGCGCGCCGCTAGGCCGTCCGGGTTGGATCGGGACGAGCAGTTCGCCCTCGTGGCGCAGCTGGGCGACGATCTGATGGAGCGCATCGGCGCGATGGTGCCGGTGCTGCCTGTGTCGCTGATCGCCAGCGTGTTCCTCGAAGCGGGCGGCGAGCCCCTCAGCGAACTGGCGCTGAAGTCCCGCGCGTTCGCGCTCGCGCAGCGCCTCGAGGGCAGGGGCGCATACGTGCATATCCCGCACTCGGACCGCGATTTCGCCGTGTCCGCCGGGCTGCGCATCCTAGTGCTGCGCCGCCTGGTCCACGAGGACTCCGGGCATTTCCGCGCCGCCGAGGAAGAGACCGACCTGCTGGCCTACTACGCGAACGCCATCGGGCACTTGCGGTGACCGGGACCGGCGCGCCTCGCTACGCGGCCCGTAGCCCCTCGTAGAGGTCGCGGCCCGCGACCAGCGCCCGCATCTTGCCGTCCGCCACGCTGCGCGGCAGCATCCAGAAGCCGCAGTCCGGGTTGACGAAGCGAATCCGCTCCGGGCCGAGCGCCTTGACTGCCAGTTCGATCCGTCCGGCGATCTGGCTCGCGGTCTCGATCTCGGTGGTCTTGATGTCAACCACGCTCAGGCCGAGGCCCGCTTCCGGCCTGAGATCCCTCAGGTGCTCGATCTCGTCATAGCCTCGCCGGGCGAACTCGAGCAGGAAGAGGTCGCACTCGATGGCGTTGAGATAGGGCAGCAAGCGCTTCCAGGTGCCCCGCTGGATGCGCTGGCCCCCGTAGTTTCCGAAGCAAACGTGGACGGCCTTGGTCGCGGGCACGCCCGCCAGGGTGCGGTTCAGGGCGGCCGCGGCCCACTCTGCCTCTTCGGGATGGCCCGTGATGTTGGCTTCGTCAAGCTGGACGATGTCCGCTTGGATGCGCTGCAGCTGGTCGCGCAACACTTCGGCGATCGCCATGCAGAGCCGCTCGCGGTCGCCGTAGAAGCGGTCCGTCAGGGTCTTGCACAGCATGTGCGGTCCGGTGCAGGTGAACTTGAGCGGGTGCCGGGTGAGCTCGCGCACGAACGCGTAGTCGCCCGGGAGGTTGAGCGTGCCTCCGCCGAGCTCGCCGGTCACCACGCCCGCCGGCGCGGCGCGGAACGACATGCCGCTGTCGCTGCGGAAGGCGTCCAGATCGCTCACCGAGTATCGCGTGCGGATGCCCGACATGCGGCTGACGAAGTAGTCGATCATGCCGTTCGTCTCGGGGTGCGACGGATCGAAGCGGTTGAGCTCCCCGTCCGCGAGCACGTCCAGGCCGGCGAGCTCCTGGGTATGCAGGACCACGGCGACCGCGTCCCTCAGCGTGCCGAGCGAGGAGTCGCCGTAGAGCCAGCGCGGGATTGGGTAGCTGCCCACGACCGTGGTCCGAATGCCCGTGGCACTATGGCCGAGCGCGTCGAGAGTCATCGCCGGCTCCGACGCTTCCCGGCAGCCCGCCAGGGCGCGCACCGCGCCCTCGGGATCTTGACTGCTGCATTGAAGTCGGCAGCGCCCGAGAATCCGCAGCGGGAGCAGCTGCAGCGCCTGCCCTTGCGATTGCTTGCCTTGACGGCTCCGCAGCGGCTGCAAGTCTGGGAAGGGTACGCGAGGTCGACCTCCACGTACTCCCGTCTTGCCTTGTACGAGGGCTGCTGGCGGACGACGCCACGGGTCGGCGACTGCACCGAGCGATTCGATCCGGAGTCTTGCTTGGCGTGCCTGCCCTGCGCGCGGATCGTTTCCTCGGCCGAACCCGCCATGTTCGGCCGGTCGAGCGCCTCGAGAACCAGCGTTCCGTGCTTCCTGACCAAGCGACTCGTGATGCGATGGCATTCGCTTCGATGGCGCACGTGGCGCTTGAGACGCGGCATCTGCTGTGCCTGCGCGCGCCTGCTCCGTGTGGCGCTGCCCTGCTCGCAGCGGCTCGCCGCTCGCTTCTTCCGACGCGAGTCCTTGCTAGGCTCGGCATCGCTCGCCGCGATAACGTCGCTCGTGCGGAGGTCGGTACTCGCGGCGGAATCGCTCGGGGCCAGCGGACCCTCGGCCGCGTCCAACAACAAGCCCGCGCAGATCCCGGCGTCCGCGCGAGTGATGCGGACGAACTGCGCCTTGAGCGACGGAATCTCTCGGCTCTGCCGGATGAAGATGTCCGGCAGGCCCTCGATGCCCAGGTCCAAGCGCCCGTTCCGCGGCGGCCGGAGCCTCGGCGGATGGGAGCGCTCTATTGCGCGGAACTGCGACACCGGCTCGCAGCGGGGGTGCCCCGGATTCTCGCCTTGCTCGTGACGGCGGACGAAGGCTCGGAATACCTGGCCCACTCGTGTGAGCGTAGGCTCGATGGCTCTCGTGCCGAGCGTGCCCGGCTCCGACTTCCGCCACTCGGGTATCCGGCCCATTCGGGCGAGGAACGCCACGGACTCCTTGCGCGCCGTCCTGCGCTCTGCCGGATGATCGTCGTACAGTGGCCACGGCCTCCTCGAAACGTGGTCGATGCGGGCGTATCCGAACATGCGGCAGTAGCCCCCCAGTCGATGCGTGACCGCTTCCCTCACTCGATTCATCATGCCACCGGTGCCTCGCCGGCTTGCCTTGGCGCGGTTTCTCCGGGATCACCGTCGACGCGTTCGGCGTACGGGCCTCCGGCAGCCTCGCCGGGTGGGGCCGCCGTGCGCTTGAGTTGCCCGCAGGCGGCGAAGACGTCGCGTCCGCGGGGCTTGCGCACGAAGCAAGGGAGGCCCCGATGCACGATCGCGCGGAAGGATTCCACTCGGGCCGGCTCGGGCGTGTCGAACGGGATGCCCGGGCCGGGGTTCAGCGCGATGAGGTTGACGGAGCACCTGAGGCTCGCGAGCAGGCGCAGCACGTCGCGCGCGTCCCGGTCCGAGTCGTTCACGTCCCGCAGGAGCACGTACTCGAACGTCAGGCGCTCCCACGGGCGCAGCGGGTAAGCGCGGCAGGCCTCGAGCAGAGCCGCCAGCCGGTACTTCGCCGTGACCGGCATGAGCCGGACGCGCTGCTCCTCGCTGGAGGCGTTCAGCGACACGGCCAGCTTGCCGCGCCGGGCGTAGCTTCCGAACTCCGCGATCTTCGGCACGATTCCCGAGGTCGAGACCGTGATCCGCCGCAAGGGGACGGCGACGCCGTCGGGATCCGCGAGCAGCCGCGTGGCCTTCATGACGGCCTGCAGGTTCAGCAGCGGCTCGCCCATGCCCATCATCACGACGTTGAGCGGGCGGCGCTTGGCGTCCAAGCCCCGGTCGCGGGCCAGGGCCAGCACCTGGGCGACGATCTCGCCGGCTTCGAGGTTGCGCTCCAGCCCCAGGGCGGCCGTGAGGCAGAACTTGCAGTCGACCGCGCAGCCGACCTGCGTGGAGATGCACAGCGTGTCCCGTCCCTCCTCCGGAATGAACACCGCCTCGACGGAGCGCCCGTCGCGCAGTTGCAGCAGGTAGCGCGCCGCGCCGTCGGCGGACTCGCAGCGCTCCAGCGTCGGCGGCAGGCCGCCGCCGAACTGCCCTTCGAGGCGGCTCCGGAGGCCGCGAGGCAGCGTGAGAATCTCGCCCGGCCCCGAGCGGAGCTCGCGGTAGAGCCCGCGGTAGATCTGGCGGCCCCGGTAGGCGGGTTCGCCCAGGGAGACCGCGAGCGCGCTCAGCTCCTCGAGATCCCGCCCGACCAGCGGCGCCGGCCCGCGTCTCCCGCCACCGCTCTCCGGCACCGCTGCGAGCCCCCGTGCCCGGCGCTCAGACCGGCTCCATGACGAGGCGCACGCGCTCTCCGTCGATGTCGAACTGCCGCTCGACGCCGGCCGCTCCGGCCGCGATGCGGTCGCGCAGGCTCGTGCAGAGTGTCTCGGCCATCAGGTGCTCGCGACGGGCGGCGACGATGCGGGCCGCCCGCTCCGAGCCCTCCAGCGAGAGGCGCACGCGGCGCGTGTACTCGATGTCGGTTTCCTTGCGCAGGTTCTGCACGCGGTGCAGCAGCTCGCGGTAGAAGCCCTCGTCGAGCAGGTCTTGGTCCAGCTCCGTGCTGAGCACGGCGACCATGGCCGAGTCGCCGGCCGCCGCGAAGTGCTCCTCGGCCTCCACGCTGACCTGCACGTCGTCGCTGTCGAGTTCCAGCCTCTCCCCGTCGAAGTCGATGACCGCCCGCCCGGTCGCGAGCAGGCTGCTGCGCAGGGCCCCGGCGTCGAGCCCGGCGAAGACGCGCTTGGCCCGCTTGACGCGCTTGCCGAGCCTGGGCCCGAGCCGCCGGAAATTGGGCTTCGCCACGTAGCGCACGTGGGCCTGCCGGCCCTCGACGAACCGCGCCTCCCGCACGTTGAGCTCCTCCTCGACGAGCGCGGCGTAGGGCTCGACCCTCCGCCGCAGCGCCGGATCGGCCACCACGACCTCGGCCCGGCGCAGCGGCTGGCGGACCTTCAGCTGGCGCTCGGTGCGCACGCGCAGGCCCAGCGAGACGATCCGGCGCACGGCCGCCATTTCCTCCGAGAGCGCCAGGTCCTCGCGCTCGCGGCTGGCGGGCAGGTCGCACAGATGCACGCTTTCCGGGCCGGGCGCGCCGGCGCCGCGCACCACGTTCTGGTAGATCTCCTCGGCCATGAAGGGCGTGAAGGCCGCGCACAGCTTGGCCACGCTGACGACGCATTCGTAGAGCGTGGCGTAGGCGTCGGCCTTGTCCGCGTCGAAGCCGCTCTTCCAGAAGCGCCCGCGGCTGCGGCGTAGGTACCAGTTCGAGAGGCCGTCGACGAAGCGGTTCAGCTCGCCGGCCGCCTCGTAGGCCAGGAAGCTGTCCATGAAGGAGCGCAGACGGCCCGCGAGGAGGTCGAGCTCGGACAGGATCCAGCGGTCGAGCAGGCCCCGCTCGGCCGCCGGCCGGCCCCGGGACGAGGCGGGGTCGAACCCGTCGATGTCTGCGTAGATGGTGAGGAACGAGTAGACGTTGCGGAACTTGAGGGGGAATTCCTTCTGGATCGTGCGGACGTTGGCGAGCGAGTGGCGGGTCGGCGACCAGGGCGGATTGCCCGCGAGGAAGAACCAGCGGAACGCGTCGGCCCCCGGGGCCGGGGCCGGGACGCTGACGGTGACGCGCTCGCGCGCCGGCAGCCTCGGCACGTCGTTGGGCCCGACCCTGGTGCCGACCCGGACCGGATGGGTGCCGAGCGCCCTGAGGTCCTCCGCGGAAAGCAGCACGCAGCGGCGCGGCAGGTCCTTGGCCGGCCGCGCCTCGGCCGGCCGGCCCGGCCCGTTGCCGCTCGGGCCGCGGAGCCGCACCGGATCGCCCGGCTTGAGGTCCAGCGCCGCGAGATCCTCGCGCGAGAATAGGGCCTCGCCGGGGGCCGCGGGCCGGCCGCTGTCGGTGTCGGACCGCGCCGCGAAGACCTGGGCCACGTCGTCGAAGATCAAGTCGGGCGGCGTGTAGTTGCCGAGAGACTTGGACTCCTTCTTCCCGCTCGGGTCGGCCACGTGCCCCAGCACGATGCAGTTGCGGAAGGGATGCGGGTACTTCGGGGGTCGCAGGCCGGTATCGCCGGCGCCCCGCTCGCCGAAGACGAGCGTGGAGACCATCAGCTGCGAGTAGAACCAGCCCCGTGTCTGGTCGATGGCCTCGGTGATGTAGTCGGCGGGGAAGCGTGCCTCGAACTCGGCACGGCCGTGGTGCGGGTAGCCGTATTGCGCGAACGGCATGCACCCCGAGTCGAACCAGCAGTCGATGACCTCCGGCACGCGTCGGTAGACCCCGGGCTCGCCCGGCTCGGTCCAGGTCACCTGGTCGATCCACGGCTTGTGGACCATGAGGTGGTCCGAGAGGGAGGGATCCGCCTCCTTGGCCTGGCGGAAGTGATCGAAGGCGGCGGGGTTACGGGCGAGGATCTCGGAGCACGAGGAGGGCATCGCCACGGTGCCGGTGCGGTCGTTGATCCACACGTTGAGGGGCGTGCCCCAGTAGCGCTCCCGCGACAGCGCCCAGTCGACGTTGTTGCGCAGGAAATCGCCGAAGCGGCCCTTGCCGATGTGCCCGGGCAGCCAGTTGATGGCGTCGTTGTTGGCCAGGACCTCGCGGTTGCGGGCGGTGGTGCGGACGAACCAGGCGGGCCGCGCGTACTGGATGAGGGGGTCGTCGCTGGCGCGCCAGCAGAACGGGTACTCGTGCCGGCAGCTCTCCCTCCTGACCAGCGCGCCGCTCTCCGCGAGCATGCGCAGCAGCGTCCGGTCGGCGTCCTTGACCCACTGTCCGGCGACCTCGCCGACGCTGCTGTCGAACGTGCCGTCGGGTCGCACGGGGCACAGCAGGGGCGCCGCGTCCGGGTTCCGGTAGCGTTGCGCCGCGCGCAGGTGCAGGTCGTAGTCGACCTCGCCGAAGGCGGGAGCTTCGTGGACGAGGCCCGTGCCGCTGTCGAGCGTGACGAAGTCGCCGGCCAGGACCTTCCAAAGGTAGGGCTCGCGGCCGCCCGAGCGCAGCTCGCCCGCGGCCTCCCAGTACTGCCCGCGGAAGTGGCCGAACGGCGGCAGGTAGCGGCGCCCGAGCAGGTCCGCTCCCCTGAATCGCCGCTCCACGGTCAGGGGCTCGCCGAGCTTCCGCGCCAGCGTCTCGCGCAGGGCGTCCGCCAGGATCAGAGAACGGCCGGCGGAGCGCGCCTGGACGTACTCGAAGTCCGGGCGCACCGCGACGTACTGGTTCGACGGCAGCGTCCAGGGCGTGGTCGTCCAGACCAGCAGGGAAACGGTGGGCTCGTCCGCCAGCGGGCAGGCCACGTAGACGGAGGGGTCCTCGACCGTCTTGTAGCCGAGTCCGACCTCCCCCGCCGAGAGCGCGGTGCCGCCTTGGGGCCACCACCACACGATCTTGCGGCCGCGGTAGAGCAGGTTCTGCCGGTACAGCTGCGCCAGCGCCCACCAGACGCTCTCGACGTAGGACTTGTGATAGGTGACGTACGCGTCCGAGAGGTCGACCCAGAAGCCCACCCGGCGCGTCATGCGCTCCCACTCCTCGGTGTAGCGGAAGACCGAGTCCATGCACTTGCGAACGAAGCGCTCGACGCCGTACTCCTCGATGGCGTGCTTGCCGTGGATGCCGAGCTCCTTCTCGACCTCCACCTCCACGGGGAGTCCGTGGGTGTCCCAGCCGGCCTTGCGCGGGACCCAGCGGCCCGCCATGGTGCGGTAGCGCAGGAACACGTCCTTGAAGACGCGGGTGAGGACGTGGCCGTTGTGCGGCAGGCCGTTCGCGGTGGGCGGGCCCTCGTTGAAGATGAACGGCGGCGCTCCCTCGCGCTGGGCGAGGCTCTTCTCGAAAACGCGGTTCTCGTCCCAGAAGCGGCTGACCTCCCGCTCGGCGGCAGGAAAGTCTACGATCGGCTTGGCGCGCTGGAATCTGGGGCGGCTCATGAGCGCTCGCGGGTCGCTTTCTCCTTAGTGTCGCTCAGGGGCTCGCGAGTCGGTCCCCCCGCTGGCCGCGGCGCGTACGGCGCCGCTCTCACCGGAGCGGCGCGAACAGCGTCTCGAGTGCCGGGGCCGCCAGGTCGAACTGCGTCATGGGGCGCAGGCCCAGGATCCACTCGATCGTGCGCAGCACGGACGCGGCGGAGACGAAACCGTCGTGGGCTCCCTTGAAGGCGACCGGTCCGCCCAGCACGGCTGCGGAGGAGCCGCTTCCGACGGGGACGGCGAACAGGACTGCCCGCTCGTAGGCCGGATGCTCCCGGAACGCGCTGGCGAGGCGGCCGATGTCGTCGGAGGTGCCCGCCAGGCGGGCCACGGTCAGGCGTGCCAGCGCCCCGCCGCGCTCGAGCTCGGCGAGAAACGCTTCGACGGGGCGTCCGCCGCCGATGCCGTACCGCGCGATGGGCACGGACGCGTCCGCCGCGTTCGACCAGAGCGTTCCGGCCGCTGCCCGCGCGGCCCTGCCCGCCGCGGCGAGGGCCCTCTCGGTCAGCCGTCCGGAGGCGGCGGCCGGCGCGAGCTTTGCGAAGAAGTCGGTCTCCATGCCGCCTGTTAGCCAGGCGAGCTGGCCGAGCTTCCCGCGGGCCGGGGGGGCGTAACCAGGAAGGAACGCCGCCTCGCCGAGCGCCTCTTCCCAGGACTCGCCGCTCGCGTCCGCGAGGGCCAGCAAGACGTGGTCCGCCGCCTCGGGCGGATCGGCGGTCACCGAGCGCGGGCTCGGCAGGTTGGCCACGGCGGCCGCGCTGAGGGCCGCCGCCTGCCGGAAGTCGAGAGCCGGCAGGATGGAGACCAGCCCGCCGCGCTGGCCGTCGCCCTTGCCGCTGAGGCTGGCCAGGCCCCCGCCGGGCAGGCCCACGGCGGCGGTCGGGAACCACCCCGTGGGGATCGCCCCGCTCAGCTCCGGCAGGGCCTCCGAGATGTCGGCGACGAGCAGCGCGTTGTTCCCGGCGTTGGCGACGTACAGCGCGCTGCGGTCGGCGCTGGCGCCCAGCGCCGAGGGGAGCGATCCGAGGGGGGAGCCGGGAAACGGCGCGACGCTGCGCACGTCGAGCAGGTCGAAGCGCCCGCTGTCCGCGATGCCGAATGTCCACAGGTTGTCGGAGTGCGCGCAGGCCGCGAAGAGGCGGGCCGGGTAACTGCGCTCCTCGTCGCCCGCGCGGCCGCTGCCGAGCGCGCGGACGCTGCCCGGCACCACGAGGAGGTCGGTCGGATGCTCCCCGACCGGAATGCGCTCCACGAGGCGGCGGTCCGAGAGGCGGTACAGCCCCAGGGATGCCTCGCCCCAGTGGCTGACCACGAGGTGCTTGCCGTCGGGCGCCAGCCTGGCGCGGTAGGGCGCCGCGCCCGTGCGGAACTCGCCCAGGACGAGGCCTGACTGCGTGTTGACGATCACTGCACGATCGCCCAGCACGTCCAGGGCGTAGAGCATCCTGCCGTCAGCGTCGAAGCGCAGATCTCCGATCAGGGCGTCGCAGCGGCCTTCGCACGGCCGGGGCAGGGGGAACTCGCGCTCGATCCGCGCGATGCCGTCCCGGAACGAAATCTCCCAGACGCTGGAGCGCCCGCCGCCGCTCGCGTAGAGCCGGTCGCCGGAGACGTGGAAGGTCAGGCCGAGCCATGCGTCGGGCAGTTCGATTCGGTTCGCGAGGGTGCCGCTCTCGACTTCGAGCACGCTGAGCGAGGGGGTCTCGTAGCCGGCTTGGAGCACGGCCAGGTAGCGCCCGTCCGGGGAGAGGTCCGCCGCTATCGGCATGCTGCCCACCGGCACCTGCCTTCCGGCCGGAGTGATCCGCTGCCCGGTGGGCAGCCTGGCGCCGGCCTCCGGCCCGCTTCCGGCCGTTCCCTGGCCGGCGACCGGGTCCTGCAGCGCGCAGACGGCGAGGGCGAGCGCCGTCAGGGCCGCCGAGCGACGAGAGCCGCCGTGGCTTCGGATGCGCATGATTCGCGATACACGATGTGCCGGAAGTCGGAGAAGAGCTCCCCCAGCTCGTTGCTGCGGAGCAGGTACCGGGGGCTTCGCGGTCCGGCAGCGAAGCGGATCTGCTGCCGGGTGAAGGTCTTGTAGATGACGATGCCGCCGCGCCTGACGCAGCGCTTCAGCACGGGCACGAGCGGCCGATGGAGGAAGTTGAACACCGTCACGGCGTCGAAGCGGTCACAGCCGAGATCGACAGCGGGGTCTTCCAGGTCAAGCTGCTGCGTGTCGACGCTCACGCCCGCTGCCTCCGCCCGCTCGCGGCACAGTCGCAGGGCCTCCTCCGAGAAGTCGATCGCGAGAGCCCTCAGGCCCCAGCTGGCCATGCGGACCGCATGGCGCCCGCTGCCGCAGGCGATGTCCGCTGCAAGGCCCCCGGCGCGTGCCGGCAGATGGGCTCGGGCCTCCTCGAGAAGGCCGTCCGGCTCGGGCAGGGTTCCGGCGGCCCGGTGCTTCCGGTCCCAATCCGCGATCGACGCCAACGAACCGCCTGCGAGGCCCCCGCGCCGGGCGGTCCGGCTACGCGTTGAACGAGCTGCCGCAGCCGCAGGTGGACGTCACGTTCGGGTTGTCGAACTTGAAGCCCGCCCCTTCCATGGACTCGATGTAGTCTACGCGGCAGTTGTCCAGGTACAGGAGGCTGGCCTGGTCCACGAAGACCTTGAGACCGTCGTAGTCGTAGACCTTGTCGAGGGGCAGCTGGTTGTTCTCTAAGGCCATCGAATACTGGAAGCCGGAGCAGCCGCCTCCCACGACGGACAGCCGCAGGCCCTCGGGCTTGGGTTCCTGCTGGTTGAGAATCTCGTTCACCTTGGACACGGCCATTTCGGTCATCTGGATCATGGTGCGTGTTCTCCTCGCTCGTAGAACAAGATTCAGTGTAGCAGCATTCATGGGCCGGGGGCGGTCCACTGCCCTGATCCCCGGTCCATCCCGGCGCGGCTCAGATTTCTTGACTTGGTCACCCTCATGGGTGCAGGTACTGTGCGGACGGTGCCGCTACGGCGCGCGAAACCGTCGGCTTGACGGGCTTCCGAGGCCGGTCGCGGACGACTGAGGCGGTGCCCCGGTCCGCCGATCCGGCGAGGCCCCTCCACGGGACGCAGCCGTCCCGTCCCGGCTAGTCCCGCGGTTGCTATCCGCCCCGGTGCGCGGGCCTGGTCTAGGCCTGCTCCAGCCGCTTGCCCGCGTGCCGCAGCCAGTACAGGCAGAAATTGCTGCCAGCGAACAACACCTTGAGGCGCTGACCGCTGCGGCCCATCGCGCGCACGAAGTAGCGGATCAACGGCCCCAGCCCGTGCTTCCGCGATCTGTCCGGCAGCAACTGGCATTGCGCCACCAGCAGCAACAGCTCCGCGATCTGCCCGCCGGCGCAGAAGGTCCGGTTTGCCGGATGTACTTTCGAAGGCGGATTGTGCAGGCCCGGGTCGGTCAGCGGGCCCTTGAAGGCGTTCTCTTGCCCCTGCTAGGCGCGGTGGCGCTTCGCCAGCTCGCCCGCCGGAATTTGTCCAGGCTCACCGGAATCACCGTGTAGCGCGGTTCCAGCAGCATCCGATCGTCCTCGCGCAACAGCCGAGCGACCAAGTAGACTTCCGTCTCCTGCCATGCCGACGGCCGGTAGTACACCAAGGTGCCCGGCTCGAGGTCCTGCCACTCGCAGTCCTCCAGCTCCATGTCCCGGACGATCCGCAGCACCGGCTCCTTCTTGCGAGGGCCCGTGACGCTGATGGAGTAGTCCCAGCCGCGCTGGCGGCACCATGCCGGCAAGCCCTTGAAATAGTAGGCACGATCGGCACGCGCCCAGACGGGGAGGTCGCCGAGCAGCGCAGCGACATCCTCTTCCAGCTGCTCCTGCCAGCCCCCCTTGACGTCCGCGGACCCTTCGTTCGGCCGCCCGCTGGCCCTAGCCCCGGCCGAGAACGCCGCGTGCAGCCAGTACTCCCGCTCCCCGTTGTAGCCCGTCTTAGCTCCGTGCCAGCGCTTGCCCTAGCCCGCATTATTCACGAATGCGGGCTAGGGCCGGCGCTCCCAAGAATGCGGGTGCGAGTCGGCGGCGGGGAGCGAGATGGACGCGACCTCGCCGGTCCGGTGCGCGCGTCCCGCCCGACCAGAGTTCATCGGCAGTGCCCTGACGTCAGGTCCAACTCGACGAGTGTCGCCCGGCCGGAATTCCCGCGCTGTCGGCCGCGGCGGACCCGGGATTCTTCAGAGTGCGAGCGACTCCAAGGACCGATGGCACGGAGCCGAGGATGCCTGCACCCCGATTCGCCCGGAGTGCCCGGACTATTGACCGCTCTCGACGGTGTGCCAGTCAGCCGGAATCACGACCAAATTCACCCGAATCTCCGCCGCCTCGGCACGGGGGCCCGCCCCGTCGGCCTGCCTCTCGCCGCCGACCCGCAAATCGATCGAGCCCCGGTAGGCTCCCGGAGCCAGTCCCGCCGTGCTGGCCGAGACCGACACCGCGGCCGGCGCGCCGGGAACCAGTGTCGGACGGCCGGGCGAGACCGCGAGCCAGCCGTGCTTCGAGTCGACCGCCACGGTTGTCGGCAGCGCGCTCCCCTGCTGCAGCGCCGCTACCTGCGGGGCAGGGTCGGCCCCCTCCGGCGAGACGAAGGTCAGCGCCCTCGGAGTCACCATCAGCGAATACGGCCTGGCTTCGCTGTCGCGCCGGATCTGCGCCCGGAGAGTCCCTTGCACCTCGACCGCCGGCCTGTGCGACACCAGTCCGATGTAGAAGACTCCCTCCTCCAGCGGCGGAGTGGAGTACGGCGTGACCGTGATCGTCTCGTCCGAACCCGGCTTGGCGGACGAGAAGTCGGCGTCGATCACCGGGGTCCTACCGTCAGCCGCGTAGGCCCACCCCAGCCACTGCCGGTGTCGTGCGTGTAGGTCGACTTCCGACCCGGGCGCCGCCGCCTTGAACGTAAGCGTCAATCGGGTGGCATCCCGCGGCACGTAGACCCGGAAGCCGTCCTCGTTGATTAATGTCTGGAAGGGCAGGCGGGACGGCGGGAATCTGAGGTGTCTATCATATCCGGGAGACAGGCGCTCGCTCCGCGTGAACACCGCCGCGACATACTTCTGCGCGTCAACATAGATCGGCCGAGCGGCCAATTCGCCGGCCGCGTCCCCCGTCCATTCCGCGAACTGCCAGCCAGGTGCCGGGTCCGCCGTGACCGTGACCGACGTGCCGTGATCGTGCAGCGCGCCGTCGTGCGAGCCATGCACCGAGACAGTGCCGGCACCTTCCGGCACCGCGCGCGCCCACAGCCGGTGCTGCTCGACTACGCTGGCGACGAGACTCCCCCCGCCGGAGGCGATCTCAACCCGGTGCGATCGCGCCTTGCCGTCGCTCCAACCTTCGAAGCGGAATCTCCTGCCCAGCACGTCTAGGCGGTCGGCGATGGCCACGGTCACTCCTTGGCGGTGCCATTTCGCTGCGAGGTTGATCGGAGTGTAGTTCCACCAGGTGTCTAGGTCGACTCGGACTGGTCCGGCCGACGCCCTGATCGTGAAGAGCGGGCTCGATGTGAAGACGGCTTGATAGTAGGCCGGTCGAGTTACCTCGAACGGTGCCGGATTCGTCGACACCCCGTGCTGTTCATAGGCCCACTTCGACTCGCCGCCCCACCACAGGAACTTGTACTGGCCGCGCGGGTCCGCCGACACCGTGACTGCGGAGCGGGCCGTGTAGAAGTTGTCCGGTGACGGTGGGCTCGCTGCGACGGCGCCGGAAAACGGGGAATCGGGATCGGTCAGGACTTGATGCTGAACGATGAAGTTCGCCTCGATCCAAGTCCTGTCGGGGCGCGCCGTGAAGGCATAGCTCGCTCCTCCGTCGTGGTCGTTCCAGCGCCCGAAGACGTAGCGCGTCTGAGGCTCTTCGGGGGCCAGCTGCGCAAGCGGTGCCTCGATCACGTGCTCGCTGCCGGGATGCCAGCGGAAGCTGTTCGGAGCCGTCACCCGCTGCCCGTCCACGATGAGCTCCAGGCCGGGCGGATTCGTGGAAACCGTCGTCATCGCGGACGGTCGGCCGTACAGCTTGGCCACGCCGTCGATGTCGCCGGCCGAAAGACCGGAGTAAGGAATGCCCATTCCCGGAGGGACCGTCTCCATCGTCTGCCTGCGGTTCGTGGAAAAGGAGTTGGTCGGGTAGTGCATGACGGAGGCGTAATCGTACGGCCCGGTCGAGGGGTGCGTGGCCGCATACCAGAACTTGCCGAGCCCGGATAGGTTCTCGAAGAGAACCGAGACATACCCGTCGCGGTCCTCCCGCTGGTGCTCGTGCCACAGGCCGACAGCGTGGCCGATTTCATGAATGACCGAGGCGAGGTTGCACCCGTTGGGCGGGATATTGACAGACTGGGCCCCGCCGACGCGGCCCACGTCCCCGCTGCAGATGCCGCGCGGCTTCGCCCGAAACCTCACGTAATCGGTCTCGCCAACTCGCTCCACCAGCCGGATGACTGTCCTTTCGTTCCAATGGGCGATTCCGTCAAGGATCGTGCGCTTGGACTTGCCGGTTACGCCGCGGTCGATCACGAATGGCACGACTCCGTCCGGCCACAGATATCGCGCGTCCACAGCCGACAGATCGCGTCGCGGGGCGTGCGGTGGCCGAACGGCCTTGGACGGTCCGCTCATTCGCGCCGCGACGGAAACATCCGCGGCGCTGCCCAGAACCATGTCCCCGCCGTGGATGGCCAGCCCGTCAATCACTTCGTAACGGAGCAGCCGCCCCCGGAAATAGGTCTCCCCGCCGCCGCGGAGCCGCACGGTCTCGACCTCGGGCCCGGGAAAGCCGGCCATCGGACCGGTCGGCGCCGGGCGAGTCTGCGGTTCGGCGCCGACGGTCGCGGCCAGAGTGACCGCCATGCACAGCGGCCGGAGCCCCGCTCGGAATCCCGATGCGCCCGCCCACCCGCGGAGCCGAGCACGGAGAACCACGCCTCAACCCTACCACTGGCTCCGGAAACCGCCGTTCCGTGACGGAGGATTGGTCGCGATGTTGTCACGGACCGTCGATGTACCTGATGGATTCCCGGATTTCCGAGCTGGTCGGTAGGGACAGTGCCGGTACGCGGCCGTGCTCACGGCATTTGCCGAATGCGGGACCGGGATCTCGTACGGCTCGCCGGCCTCGGGTGGGATAGGGCAGGGCGTCGGCCCATAGGGCCCGGGATCGCTGGCTCTGTGCGTCGGGGCCTCGACCGGGCCCGAGACCGAAAAGCGAAATTAAACTGCCAGATTTAGGAATAACATAGGAAGAAAATAAGAATATTGTAATATGAGCATCGGAACGATGTCTTCTTGACCGAGAGGAGGATGGATCATGACCAGGCGGAGCAGACTGTGGCTAGGGTGCCGAGACGGCACGGGTTCGGGTCGGCCGTCGGTCGGGCAGGGCTGGTAACGGTACCGCAGCGACGACCTCGGAGACTGCCCGGTCTTCGCCCGGACGGCCAGGAGGCACTCGGCGCATGACTCGCATATTCAACGATGCCTACTACAAGATCCGGTTCGCTGACCCAGGCGTGGTGGCCGACCTGCTGCGGACCTTCGTCGACGAGCCGTGGGTGCGGGACCTCGCCTGGGAGACCCCGGAGCCCTAAGGACTTTGATCGATATTAAGTTTCCAACTTCATCGTGGATGTAGTTCGTAGTTCCAATCACCGTGGAACTCGTTCCGATGGAGCGACAGGGCGTCCATCTCCGCCTTCGTTACTGCCTCACCGGTCGGGTACTTTCTATTGTCAAGTTTGGCTTTGACCCGAAGGCCGGCGGCTGTGCGCGTACCGCCGATCAAGTCGACAACGGTCTCAAATGTACGCAGTGGCTTGCCTCGCCAATTCTGCGTGACGTGGCAGAACAGGCGGCGCTCAATCTTATGCCATGGACTGGTCCCCGGCGGGAAGCGGCTGACGTGGATGCGAAGACATGTCCGGTCAGCGAACTTCTGCAGTCGATGCTTCCAGGCGCGAGAGCGATACCCGTTGCTACCGCCCGCATCGGTAGCGATGAACAGCTCGCCAGCCTCGGGGTAGCGGCGCTTCCCCGTCTCGTTCCACCACCGTCGCAGCGAGGCCGCGGCAAACGCGGGCGTGTCGTGATCACGTCCGACATGCACCCAGGCTTCGTTGCGCCCCATGTCATGGATGCCATACGGCATCGCTTTGCCGGACGAGTCCTTGGGAAAATCATGCACCAGTGATTTCCCGGGGCTCCCCTGCGGTTGCCATGCCCGCCCGCCGTTCTTGAATTCACCCGCCAGTTCCTTCTTCTTGGTGTCGACTTGGTGTCGACCGAGACCACTGGCTGACAACGTTGCGGGAAATCATCCGCCTTCGTATGGATGTGCTCGAACTGCGCGTCCCGGTCGGGGCGGGTTGTCCCTTCGAGACTCTTGCGCACCGATTGCAGGCTGCAGCCAAGCTCGTGCAGTGAACCGCTCGCCGTCGTCGAACTCACCTGCCAACCCGCCTGCGACAACGCCGCCTGCGACAACGCCGCGGTGAGCTTCGCCCGACTCTTGCATGTCCAGCGCAACGGCGACTCCGGGTCACCGCGCGTCAACGGGTCCACCAGCTTCTCCAGCGCTTGCTCGATGCCCGGCCGCGACTGCTCGATGCCGGGCCGCTCGGCGCCCGGGCGGCGTATCCGACCGCGTTCAACACTGCCGGATTCCAGCTCTCGACGCCCCGCGCGGATGGCGCGGATGGTCGGGCGCGACAACCCAGTCGCGTCCGATACCAGCGCATCTCCCCCATACCCGATGGCACGCGACTCCGTCGCCGCCCATAGCCGACGCCCGCGCTCGTCGAGAAACGCTTCGACCGCCGCGTACTGCTCAACAATTGTCGCTTCGAGTTCAAGATTGCGTCTCATCGGATGATGAGAACACAAAACTCAGAACATAGAGCCTTTTGCAAAATTCAGAAAAGAGGGCTGACCGCCCCATGAACGACTAGTTTCCGGGCTGTTATTCTCGCCGAAAAAGACTCCCTTCAGCTGGGCTTGCTCGGCTGCGGGGCGCTCCTGCGGGGATCGGCCCCGTGCAGGCGCAGCTCTCCCGGCCCGGCCCTGCGGGCGGGCGCTCTTCGCGGCTGTCCCGGCGGCCCGGGCTCTCGGAGCGCCAGGCGCAGGAGCTGCTCGACCGTCAGCGCGAGCACGCCGAACAGGAGGTGGCACAGCACCTTGCCGTGGCCGCGGACGCGCACGCGGCGCCCGCCGAAATCGTCCTTCAGGCGGCCGTTGACACGCTCCACCGTCGAGCGCTCGCGGTAGCGCAGCTTGGCGGGCTCCGCCCGCCCGGCGCTGCGCAGCGCCTTGGCCTCCCGTGCCAGATCCGCCTGCAGCTCCGTCCGGCCGCGCGGGTTGACATCAATGAGCGGCACGTGCCCGAGCCGCTCGCTGAAGGCCCGGATCCCGGCCGCGTCGTACGCGCTGTCCATCCGGTCGTACAGGTTGTCGACGCGGCTCGCGGTCCGTGTCGCCAGCGGGATCGCGGCCTGGCTGTCGTGCAGCGAAGCCGCGGTGAGCAGGCAGCTGACCGGGATCCCGCCGTCGATCGCGTCGATATGCAGCTTGTAGCCGCGCCAGCTGACGGTACGGCCCTTGGCGTTGCGCTTGGTGCCGGTATCGCAGTCCTGCGGCAGGTCGTGCAGCATTGCTTCGAGATTCATGTCGGGCTGCCGCGCCAGTCGGCGCGGAGCGGGCGGCCGCTGCTCGCCCTTGCGAGGGCGCTTGCGTTCCGGCGCGGGCTTCCCGGCGGGCCGCTCGCGACCCTCGATGGCGGTCGAGTCGCGGGAGACGTGCCCTGCCAAGCGGCCGTCGAGCGTCCGCGCGAGCAGCGCCTCGTGCAAGCGTCCGGGCAGTTCGCCGGCGGCGAACTCGGCGCAGGCGCGCGAGAAGGTTGCCTCGCCGGGCACGGCCCCGGCCAGGTCCCGGCCGCACAGTCGGCGCAGGGTGCGATCGGTCTGCAGGCGCTCGACCGGCGAGCGCGTAGTGGGCTGGTCGAAGACGGCCTTGGCGATGAAGGCGCGCGCCATGGCGGCGCGGCTTGCGAGGGGGCGGCCGCGGCCGCCCTGCCCGACGGGCAGGCAGTCCTCGACCTGCGCCAGTTCCACCGCTTGGACGAAGCTGCGGTAGCGCTCGCCGAGGGGCCGAGTTCCTGCTCGAGCCAGGGGAACAGCCCCTGCTGGAACGTGAACCAGTACGCGGATACGGTTTCTATCAAGGACATATTCGTTGAATCCTGCCAGCTGTTTACTAGGCTTGCATTACAATAATAGCACGGATGGCAAGGGATTTCCAGGAAACTCAAAACGCATGATAAGCCATTAAAACTACATTTACTACAGTTCTATTCCATTGATTATATCGAATACTTAATAGACTAACTAAATGATAATGCTATGAGCTCGGGATTTTTGCAAAAGGCTCTGGTAAAAGCAGTCATACGAGGAGGGTTTCAGGGAAGGCTGTGAGGAAGGGCGCCAGATGGCCTTGGAAGAGCTCCGCGACTTCCTCGTGCGGGTGGCGAAGCTGCGATTCGGCGATGGCATCGAGCCACGCTTCAGCGCTTGGCTCGGGTCCTGATCGAACTGGACACCGCTATGGCAAGCGGTGCAGTGGGTCGGAGTTTGCCACTCGGGTGATGATCTGCTGCGCAACTCGGCTACAGATGATTGCGTGATGCCCTAATGTCCGGGGCGGCTGCCTCGACGAGGCGGGTCGGTTGCTCCTCGCGTCTCGGCTTGCTGAGCCTCGAGGGTTGAAGCGCTGGGCGGTCCGCCATCAGGGATGGGCCGCGCAGGTTCCTCCCTCCCCGCCACCGTGCAGGCCTGGTCTCCCGTTCATGGGCGGTGGTCGGACGACCCGCGGGCGCTCCTCTGCGGCCTGCTCCTGTCGCGGCGCGGGCCGGGCGCTGCGTTCCGCCCCCTGTCCTTCGAACTGGCTTGGCCGCAGGGCAGCGGACGGGACACAGAGGTCCTCAGGCGGGCTTGGCCTAGGGTATGATAGAAAATCATACGAATAAAATACAGGTATAATCCATAGATTCATTGACAGGCGGATCTCTATAGAGATATTCTGAGCTATATGAAGTCATTTCGCTCGCGGGGTGGCAGCCTGCCGGCCGTTCCAGTCACGCCGGGGGAGGTCCAAGCCCTGAGTCGCGAGCCAGCGGAAGCCCGCCCGGCAGCCTGCGCTCGGTTGTGTGCCGCCCCGATCGGGCCCTCGGGGTACGTCGCGGTCGCGTGCGGTGCCGCAGCGTGTCAGTGGCTCGACCCGTTCTCCGCCACTGATCCGGATCTGGCGTTGCTCGCCGTTGCCGCGCCGTTCCTTTACGACCTGCTCCGGTGGGGTTGCATCGGACTCTGGATCGGGGCCGCTTGCGCGTCGGCCTTCCTTGTCTCGTCGGTGTCGCGCGCGGTGCTGCATCGTCGAGCTGCCCGGGAGTCGCCTGCGCCGCGGCTCGCGGGCGGGGCTGCTGCGGCCCCGCCTTCGGCCGTAGGGGCCGGCCCGACCGTGGCGCGCGAGATGGTCCCCTGTTGCCGAACGTGTCCACCTTGCGTCTCGGAGCGCCGCCCGCGGCGGCCCGTGGCAGCTTGCCTACTCGCCGGGAGGACCCTGCCGTGAGATTGAGGGACCGGCCTGCCTTCCGCCTGATCGCTCCGTTCCTCGGGCCCGTCATGGGGCTGTTGGAGGACGATTCCGTCTCGGAAGTGATGATCAACCCCGATTCGGTCTTCGTCGAGCGCGCCGGAGCGCTTGAGCTGGTGCCCGGGCTGCGGCTCGAGCCGCTGCAGGTCCGTCGCGCTGCCGTGGCCATCGCGCGGGGCTTGGGCGACGACATCAGCGACGAGCGACCCCTGCTGGACGCGCGTCTTCCCGACGGCTCGCGCATCGCTGCCGCTCTGCCCCCTTGCAGCTTCGGAGGGCCCGTCCTGACGGTGCGGAAGTTCGGCACGCGCCGGCTGTCGCTCGAGGATCTCGCCCGCATAGGAAGCGTCCCGCCCGAGGCCGCTGCGGTCGTGCGCGCCGCCGTGGCAGGCCGCCGCAGCATCTTGGTGAGCGGCGGCACGGGAAGCGGCAAGACAACGCTCCTGGCGGCGGTCGCCGCCATGATCCCCGGAAGCGAGCGGGTGATCGTAATCGAAGACACGGTCGAGCTGCCCTTGGAGCACCCGAATCTCGTGCGCTTCGCGGCGCGCCGGGCCACCGAAGACGCTCCCGGCATTACCGTGCGCGACTTGGTCAGGGCGGCGCTGCGCCACAGGCCGGACCGCATTGTCGTGGGAGAGGTCCGCGGAGGGGAGGCATGGGACCTGCTCCAGGCGCTGAACACCGGCCACGACGGCTCGCTTTCGACGATCCACGCCAGCTCGGCCCGCAAGGCGCTGAAGCGCTGCGCGTCTTGCGCGCTACAGGCCGGCGTGGGCCTGCCTTACGAGGCGATACAGGACCTGCTCGGCGACGTCATTGACTTAGTCCTCCACCTCGAGCGCCGCGACGGCCGGAGGCGGCTGGCAGAGGTCTTGGCGGTCGAGCGATACGACGGACCGGCCCGGCGCTGGATCTGCGAGCCGCTTTGGCATTCCGGCAGCCGGCCCCTCCCGGCTCCGGAATCAGGGAGCCGAGCGTGAACCGCCCGGACAGCGTTCTCAGGCTACCGAGCCGGCGCACGGTGCGAGTGCGGCGCGCACTGGCGCCCGAGGATGTGGGCCGGATCCTCGGTCAGGGAGCGATCGCCGAGACCGACTTGAAAACGGCCAAGGCCCTCGGGGCCTGGTCCGACGACATCGAGGACGCCGCCGACATCTTGGATGCGTCGGAGGACCCGTCCTCGTTCGGGGACGGCTAGGGAGTCGCCGATGGCTAGAAGGGACCGCTCGGACAAGGTCGATGACTACTTCCGCCAGGTGGCCGACTCGCTGATTGGGCAGATCCGTCGCGGCACCGCGCCGTGGACGCAGGCCTGGAAGCCCGGCGAGAGGGCCATGCCGGCCAACGTCCGCACGGGCAAGCGCTACCGGGGAGGCAACTCCGTGTGGCTCGCAAGCACCGCCCAGCGGCGCGGTTTCAGCGACGAGCGGTGGGGCACGTTCAAGCAGGTCAAGAGCCTCGGGGGGCACGTCCGCCGCGGCGAAAAGGGCTGCCCGATCCTCTTCTGGCAGTTCGAGACCAAGCGGCTCGCCCGCGACCGCGAGGGCCGACCGGTCCTTGACGCCAAGGGCGAGCCCGTCCACGAGACCCGCACGCTCGACAATCCCCGCGTCTACCGGTACACGGTCTTCAACGCCGAGCAGTGCGACGGTCTGCCCCGGGGTGCGACGCCCGCCGACAAGCCCGCGTGGGAGGCCCACGGCGGAGCGGAGCGCGTTCTCAGGGAGTCGGGAGCGGTGATCTCCCACACCGGCTCGAACCGGGCCTACTACGACCTCGACCGGGACCGCATCGTGCTGCCCTTCCGGGAGCAGTTCCCCAGCGGCCCCAGCTACTACCAGACCGCCCTCCACGAGCTGGGTCACTGGACCGGACACGAGTCGCGGCTCAACCGGCATACCCTCACCCGCGGCGTCGCCGACGGAACCAATTCCGCGGAGTACGCCCGCGAGGAGCTGCGCGCCGAAATCAGCGCGATGATGACGGGAGACCGCTTGAACGTCGGCCACGACTCCTCGCGGCACGCCTCCTACGTCGGGTCGTGGATCGAGCTGCTGCGAGACGATCCCCGCGAAATCTACAGGGCCTCCCGAGACGCGCAGGAAATGAGCGACTACGTCTTGGACCGGGATCGCGTCCGGGTCGAAGGCCGCGAGGACCCGCGAGAGCCCGGGGAGCCTGACGCGCCGGGGCCCAGCCCCGGGAACCCGTCCCCAGAGACGTCCCGTTTGGGCGAGCGGGAGATCGCGGACCGCCTAGGCAGGGGCGGGTCAGTTCCCGCCGGGCCAGCGCGCTCGGCGCGGAGGGACCGAGGCTCCGGGCCCGAGCTATAGGTTGCGACCTAGCGGTCCGAAGGCCGCGCCCCCCGTCGCGCATATTCGAACCGCGATCACGGTCGCGGCCGGGCCCAGCAGGTGCGCTCGTCCGCTCGGAATCAGCCGCGGGGATCTCCGCGGATTTCGGTAGACCTTTGCGTCACGGCGAACCCTGTCCGTGCGTCCAATCTATTGGACGAGCAACCGCTCGGCACCTGCAGATCGCGGCCCGGACTCCGTGGCCCGTGGCTTGCATCCTGTCGGCGGCACGTCAGGCCCTGTCGGCTGCGCCAAGGGGACGAGTCTACTCGCCTCCTAGGTGCGCCGTGTCGGGCTATACTCAGAATTGTCAGCACGCAACACGATGGCTTGGACGCACTGGTAGGGGTGGGAGCCTGCCGGGAATGCCCCGAGCCATCCCGAAGGAGAAGCAACAATTATGCACACAGTTCGCAGCGCGCCGGACGGCCCGGCGCTTTCAGGGAGCGCGAGAGCCTAGCGCCACGTTGCCGCCCGCCCTCGGCGGGCACTAGCCAACGACTAGCACGTCTAGCCTTTCCATGCTACTAGACTCCCTGCCAAGCCTCCCGGCGTTCCGTCGGAGGGCTGCCAAAGCCACGCGCCATTGCGGCGCTTTCCTCCGCCCAGCCTTCCCGGCCCTCGTAGTGGTCGCGACGGCTCTCCTGCTGCCAGGCCTGCCCCTGGCGGCCCAAGTCGATCCCAACGCGCCGACCGACGAGCAGGTCGCCGCTGCTCTGGCCGCCGCCGAGCGGCTGCTCGATCAGGGTCGCACTCTGGACGCGCTGCTGGTCATCCGCCCCGTCGCCCAGGCGAGGCCGGACGTCGAGCAGGCCACCTTCTCCATGGGACTGGCCGCTCTAGCCGCCGGTGACGCCGCTGTCCGAGCAGGCATCAATCGCAAGGACAGCGATGTGAAAGGCAACTACGACCTCGCGATCCGGTCCTTCCGGGGCATGCTGGTCAAGGACCCGAATCGGATGCGCGTGCGCCTCGAGCTGGCGCGGGCGCTCTTCTCCCGCGGGAACTGCACCGCGCCCCCGAAAAACCTCGTCAAGCACCTGCTGGGCGACGACTGCTGGGCCTCCGAGCAGCACTTCTTGCGAGTGGTCGGCCAGGATGTGCCGCCCCAAGTCGTCATGAACATCCGGCGGTTCATCCAGATCTGCCGGGCGCGCAAGCGCGCCACCGGGAGTCTCAGCCTGTCGCTCGCGCCGGACACCAACGTGAACACCGCCACGTCGGCGCAGACCGTCAGCATCTTCGGTCTGCCGTTCCAGCTGGACGAAGCGGCGCGCCAGACCAGCGGCATCGGCGTCGTGGGCGTCGCCGGGGCCGAGATCCAGCGGCCGCTGCCGTGGCTTAGGCTGTTCCCCAATTCGGCCACGCGCCTGCGGGTGGGCGGCTCGATTTATCGACGGGACTATTCGGGCGGTGATTTCGACGACTCCAACTACGGGATCTACGCCGGCCCCCGCTTCATCAGCCGCGGCGGCCAGTTCAGCGTGCTCTTCCAGGCGGACAGCCGCGCCGTGAACGGACGGCCCTACAGCCGCCAGTACGGCCTGCGCGTGGAAGGCGTGCGCGTGCTGATGCCCCGCATCTACGTCGGCGGCAGCGCCGAAGCCTCCCGTCAAACCGCGATGACGATGGAAGGGCCGCTCGGCAAGCCGGGCCTCAGCTGGAACGGCCAGAGCTTCCTGAGCTACCAGCTGTTCCCGTCGCTCTCGCTCCGCTTCATGGGAGGCGTGGGTCGCGAGAACACCGACCGGGTCACCACGCGGCACCGCTCTCGGTGGGGCGGGCTCATGGCGACCTACGACCTGCCTCTCGGCTTCTCGGTAACCGCAGCCCAGCAGTACTTCACGACGTTCTTCCAAGAGCCGAACCGCCTATTCAGCCCCGATCCCCCGTCCACCCAGATGTGGTTCTCGCGCCTCGCGGTCTTCAACCGACTGATCCAGATCAAGGGATTCTCTCCGTCCGTGTCGGTGATTCGCGAGGACCGCGACTCCAACCTCACGCTATACGAGTACAGGCGCTACAGGGTCGAGGGCGGCTTTGTACGCGTGTTCTGACGCATCCGGCTCGAATCCCGGCCGCGCATCGCGAGGCTGCCCTGTCGTGGGGCAGCCTCCGGTCCAGCCCGAAGCGTGGGCTTCGGCTTGCCGGCGCGGCAACGCGCCGACCCGGGTGAGCGCGACCTGCTTGATAGCATTGTAGGGCCGGATGTTGAGATGGAGACCGAGCCTAGGCGCGCATGCCGCGGCCTTGGCGCTGCTCGCGACTCTGCATGCTCCGCTCGCATCGGGACAGGAGGCCGACAGCGAGCCTGCCGCGTCGGAAGAGCCGGCGGACGCCGCGGGTACGGACGCGTCCGCTGCCGGCAGCGAGCGCACCAATATCAATCTGCTGGGCGAGACCTCCTCCGAGTCCGGCGAAAGCCGTCGCAACGAGAACGTCCAGTTCAACCTAGTCGACAACAACGCGCTCAAGGAGCTCAATATCCGGCTCGGCACGTCCGCCACGCTCGTTTCCGAGTTCGCCGTGGACCGCGGCTACTTCGGCGCGGAATACGGCAAGCCCCCGCCCCCTCCCGTGCATGCGCCGCCCGGCCGCGGTAGCGGGTTCCACGGCGACGCCTTCTGGCGGCACAACAACAGCGTCTTCTCCGCGCGCTCCTTCTTCCAAGTTGGCCGCGTGCAGCCGGCCCGCGAGAACTTCTACGGCGCCAATCTCGCAGCCCCGCTCGGCCCGCTGGGGTCGGTGACGCTCGGAGCCTCCCAGAACAAGATTCGCGGCAACGTCAACGGCAACGTGCTCGTGCCACTGCCGAGCGAGCGCGTCGCGCTCGCTCGCGACCCCGGCACGCGGGCGGCAGCCCAGCGCATCCTCGACGCCTATCCCAGGCAGGCCCCGAACCGGCCCGATATCGCGGCGAGGGCGCTCAACACCAACAGCCTGCAGCACATCAATACGGACTCCGCGCGCATCCAGCTGGACCGGCAGGGCGTGGCCGGAGGGCGACTGGCCACGCGCTACGCTTGGACGGCGCAGAACGTCGACGCCTTCCAACTCGTGGTGGGCCAGAATCCCGACACCGATACCAAGTCCCACGGGGCGCGCATCACTTGGAGCCGCTCCTTCTCGCCGGACACGGTGCTGCAGCTATCGACGGGCCTTGACCGTCTCGGCTCGCTCCTGCTGCCGGCCGAGGGAGCCCTCGGGCCGATCATGATCGGGAGAGCGCTCACCAACCTCGGTCCGTTCCCGATTATTCCCATCGACCGGGCCCAGAATCGCTTCCGCCAAGCGGCCACGCTGCGCCACACCCGCGGTCGGCACGAGTTCACGGCCGGCTTGGCCCTGACCCGCCTGCAGTACAACAGCGACGAGCCCGACGGAGCCCGGGGCATTCTGGTTTTCGGGGCGAACTTCGGCAACGATGCCATCGCCAACGTGCGCCTCGGCCTGCCGAACCGGTTGATCGTGTCGCTCGGATCCGCCTACAGGGCCTTCCGCAACTGGTCGAATTCCTTCTTCCTAGGCGACACGTGGCGCGCCACGGACCGCCTCTCGCTGCATCTCGGCTTGCGCTACGAGCCGTTCACCCGGCCCTTCGACGTGACCGGGCGTACGCAGCTGAGCATGGATTCCGACGCCAACAACCTCGCCGGGTCCTTCGGCTTCGCCTACCACTTGCCGGGATCGGGCGGCGTACTGCGCGGCAACTGGGGCACGCACTACGGGGAACTATTCCCTGTGACGTACGGCCAGGCGCGCCTGAACGCCCCGCACGTCGTTACGTCGGTACTGATTCGCCCGGACCTTGCGACCTACCGCTCGCTGATCGACCCTTCCAAGCGCGACCCGAACGCTCGCTCGAGCCTCATCGAGCCCGGACCGGACTTGGTCGTGCCCTACGCCCACCAGTACAACTTCGGCTGGGAGAAGGAACTCGGCGCCGACTGGCGCCTGCATCTCGGCTACGTGGGCAGCCGCGCCCACAAGCTGATCATCACCTACTTCCTCAACCGCGGCCGCGAGGTGCCCGGGATCGTCTCCAATGTCCGGAACGTGAACCAGCGCCGCGCCGACCAGAGCATCTACGAGCATCTGTTCATCCACAACGGGTCGCGCGCTTGGTTCGACGCGGGCCGCGTCACCTTGACCGCTCCAAGCTGGCGCGGCCTGTCCCTGAACACGGCCTACTGGTTCAGCAAGTCGCTCGACCTCGGGGGTTCCTACACCAACACGGCTTCCGGCCCCGACGCCCGCGTGGCGGTTTCGCAGACCGAATCCGAATCGCATCGCGACCTCAAGGGCTTGAGCAACTTCGACCAGCCGCACGCGTTCCTGCTGCAGGCCGCCTACTCCGTCCCTCGCGCGCGGGCGGGCGGTTGGGCGGGCAAGCTGCTGAGCAACTGGACCCTGTCGGCCGTGGCCCTGCTCAAGTCCGGCACGCCTTTCACGGTCGATGCGGGCTCCGACGGACCCGGCTTCGGCAACGTCGACGGTCGCCGGGGCGACAGGCCGATGCTGCTCGACCCGACCGTGTTGGGGCGTGTCGTCGGCTCGCCCGACACCTCCGAGGCGCTCATGCCTCGCAGCGCCTTTCGCTTCGTCGACGCGCCCGCCGAGCAGGCGGGCAGCCTCGGTCGCAACACGTTCCGCAAGGGCAAGATCGCGAACGTTAACGCCTCGCTCTCCCGGCGCTTCGCGGTGGGCTCGGAGTGGACCGTGGAGCTGCGGGCCGAGTCGATCAACTTCTTCAACACCCCGCAATTCGCCGAGCCGGGCAAGACGCTGACATCGCCCAACTTCGGCCAGATCAACAACACCCTCAACGACGGGCGCACCTACCGCTTCCAGCTCAAGTTCCTTTGGTAGCAGGAGATCTCCGAGCTGGCAGCTTCACTTCGCGGGGCTCGGACGCCGCCGTCCCGCAGGCCCGGCACCGTAATCACGCTACTCGTCGGCACCGGGCCGGAAGCCATGCGTCCGGCGCTCGGGCGATGGCGCCTTCCACGCCGGCTCGATCAACCGGGCGGAGCACGATGATTCGAAACGGAGTGTGGACCGTCTCTAGACTTACGAGGGCCCATGCTTTGTCATGGAGCGAATCCCATTTCTTGGAGAAATTGAGAAGGCTCTTTCCTCCAACCGAAATACTCTCTGGAATAGGACATAGTGAGACGTGCCATTGATCGAGTTATTGCTACAGAACATGCACGCCTCTCCTCCTCAATAAGTGATGGATTTGCCCCGTGCTTGATCGCATAATAGTTGGGAAATACTCCCTGCGCCAGACCGACTAGATAGACATGTTTGAACTCCATACCCTTCGCTCCATGAATTGTGGAACAACGGATTGAATTCGGTGCCGCTCTTGACGCGAGAGTGAAGAAGTCCAGATATGAGTACCGAATTCCGAGAGCAATTGCTCCCTTCGCTAGCAGAGCGCAAGTGGACTGAGCACATTCTACGATAGCCACACCTTCACGGTGACTAAAACCAAGGGCTGACGCCGCTGCCGAATATATAAGCACTTCAGTTTGACCTTCAACGATCAGCCAACACCTTGCAATCAACAATTCTCCACGAGTGTTCTTCACGAGGCTTGGCGCTCGGGCCGGTGACCCGCGGCGACCCAGCTTGCGCCCGCGCTCACTCCGCAAGCTGCATCAGAAACACGCCTTCTTCGAATTCAACCTGGAAGAGCAGGGGAGTCCGCGCTTCGTCCCGAGCGAAGAACACCGAGAACGAGTGGTCCGACGCGGGCCCTCGCACCCGCGCCCGGATTTCGTCCGTCAGGCGGCTGTCGCCACCCAGCCTTAGCCAGCGTGCCCGCACGAAGCCCAACTCGATCCGGTAGCCCGCGCCGAAGTGGACCTGGGCCGGCGGCGGGATGCGGCCGGCGGCGAGCTCCTCGCGCAGGAAATAGAGGAACGCCAGCGCGTCGCGCTCGCAGGGGCCCGACCGAGACACGCCGGGGGGCTCCCCCCTGTCCGCCTCTAGGTTCCTCCGCTCTACGGTTTCCGGCCCGAAGCGGAGCGCCTCGTGCGTGCGCTTCCTTCCGTGCCGGACGTGCTTCTGAAATTGTTCCGAGCACATCCCGGCGTCGGCGGTCGACAGGAATGCGTCCTCGACCTCGAAGTTCGGCAGGTTTGCCCGCAGTGTCATTTCGAAGCGCCAGCCCGGGTCGACATTCCGTGCATTCAACTCGGCGCTGCCGACCGGTAGGCCGCTGGACCATGCCACCGAGTACGCGAGTCGCTCGTCGTCGGGGACTGCGGCTGCCGAACCCTGAGACACCACGTGCGCAAGCGCCGCTGCCAGCAGCAAGGCTGCCGGAAGCTTGCCGGCGAGCGCGCGCATCTGCTCCAGTGTCGCAGGCACCGGCGTCTCACCAGCCCTCGCGGGGAGCGCTGCCGGTCAGGCTTCCGTCTGGACTAGAACGCTCCCGCCGATGTCCAGATCCCGTGCCGCCGGCGTCACGATAGTGTGCTTCGCAATGTAAATCTTCGCGCCCGAGTGGATGGCCTTGCGCATGTCGCCCTCGCACACGAAGCTGACCGGCCGGATCACGGGGGCGGGAGGCGGCGGCTCGACCGCCTTCGGGGCGGGCTCCGGCGGGGCCGCGGTCGGCGCTGGACGCTGCCGGTTCCGCAGGAAACGGTCGACGATAGTTGTGACCGACGCACCCGACGGCGTCGACTCGGGAGACGCCGTCGCTCCCGTCGCTCCCTTTCGCGCCAGATACTGGTTCACGCGGGCGGCCACTCCGCCCCCGCTCGTCCCGGGCGGAGCGGCCGCTCCGGCATGGCTGGCGAATTCCTCGCCGCGCTCGATTGCCTCGAAGTATCCCTTCGCCTCGTCGCTCACGAAGGCCTCTTCCGGCGATCGAATGTGCCTAGCGATGCGCTTGACGTGCAGCAGGTGCATCGGGCCGATGTTGTCGCCCGTCGAGTTGCCGGCGATGGCGCCGCAGCCGAGGGTCATCGACGGGAGGATGCCGGTCGTGATACCCGTGGATCCCTGGGGCGCAGAGGTGTTGACGAGGACCCGGAAAGCGGGCGCCCTCCGGCCGTATTCCAGCACGTGCCCTTCGTCTGCGGAATAGATCACGCAGGTGTGCCCGCGGCCGCCGAAGTTCAGAACTCCGACGCAGGCCTCGACTGCCTGCTCGAAGCTGTCCACGAAGTACACCGACAGGACCGGCGACAGTTTCTCCGCGGAGAGTCGGTGCTCCCGTCCCACCCCATGGATCTCGACGGCGAGGATCCGAGACTCGTGCGGAACGGAGAACCCCGCCAGGGACGCGATCTTCTGGGGGGATTGGCCCACGCAGTCCGGCTGAATTCGCAGATCCTTCGTGAACAAGCGGGCGTCGATCAGCTGAGTCTCCTCCTCGTTGCAGATGTGCGCGCCGCTGGCCTTCAGGGCCGCCCACACGCGGTCGCGGTGGCGGCGGTTGACGACGACAGTCTGCTCGCTCGAGCAGACCGTCCCGAAGTCGAACGACTTTCCGTCCACGACGGACGCGATGGCCGAATCGATGTCGGCCGAGTCGTCAATCAGCACCGGGACGTTGCCAGCTCCCACCCCCAAGGCTGGCTTGCCGCTCGAATAGGCTGCCTTGACGACCCCGGCGCCGCCTGTAGAAAGGATGATCCCTATGCGCTTATGTCCCATCAGTTCGCGCGTGCCGACGATGGTCGACTCGTCGACGCATTGGATGAGCCCTTCGGGCGCGCCTGCGGCCGTGGCAGCCTCGGACAGGATCCGGGCGGACTCGCAGGTGCAGCGTCGCGCGCGCGGATGCGGGCTCATCACGATCGCGTTGCCGGCCTTGACCGCGATCAGGCACTTGAAGAATGCAGTCGACGTCGGATTGGTCGTCGGCAGGACGGCTGCCACCACCCCTACCGGCACCGCAATCTCGGTGACGCCGATTTCGCGGTCCTCGCCCAGCACCCCGATCGTCTTGAGCGGGGCGATCTTCTGGTGCAGCAGGTCGGCGTTGAGCAGGTTCTTCGCGATCTTGTCCCGGACGTTCCCGTATCCGGTCTCTTCGACGGCGGATTTGGCGAGCGACACCGAATTCGCGCGAGCGGCGGCCGCCATGCTCGCGACGATGGCGTCCACCTGGTCTTGGGAGAATCCCTGAAATGCTTGGAACGCCTCGTATGCGGCTTGAACCTTGGTGCGGACCTCTTGAATGGACCGCAGATCTTGGTCGACAAGCATCGTCGCCGACTAGCCGTCCGGGCCTTCCGGAAGAAGGACCGAAACGTCCCGGTAGGGGGCGGGGATGACGTGGACGCTGATCAGCTCGCCTAGGCGGCGCGCCGCGGCTGCGCCGGCATCGGTGGCCGCCTTGACGGCGCCGATGTCGCCGCGGCAGGTGACGGTAACGTGGCCCGCGCCAATCTGCCGCCTGCCCTCCAGCGTGACGCTCGCCGCCTTGACCATGGCGTCCGAGGCCTCTACCGACGAGATCAGGCCCACTGTCTCGATCATTCCGAGTGCTTGCATCAAGAGAGCCGGGATCGTCCCAGAGAATCCACGGTATCACACGGGTGAGGCTCTCTTCAATCGGCAGTGCTCCTCTCGGCTCGGGCCGCAGTCCGAGGCAGGCGAAAGCCCTCCTTGAACCGGAGCCGCCCTCGTGCGGGAGTCGCGGCACGCTTGTCTTTGAGGCGAGCCGGATGCGGCTGCCCGAGGGTCCGGCTAGCGGGCTCGGGATCATTCAAGCGCAGGTTGAGCCCGACCGGCCGCGGCCGCGGAATCTACACGTGAAGTCGGGCCAGCCGCGAAGCCGGCACGGGTCGGCGGGTTATCAGGCCGGGCCCGAGAGAGTGCGCGACGGCGGCAGGACGCCTGTCTGAATAGCCCTGCAGTCGAGGAGCAATCGGTCCGGGGCCCAGGCAAGCATGGAGCGGTATCGTCCAGAGCCGGGTCGCTAGACGATCGTCGACCGTTGCGTTGGCCGCGGTTGCTGTACGAGCACTGCGGAGCGGATCCTACCGCGCCGGACTGGTTGTAAGAGACAACCCGTTTCGAGAATGCTAGGGATCCGGTCAGTGCCCAGGACTGCACGCGTGATATTCGCCGCGGCTGCGAGACTCGATGCCGGGTTTGTGGCTCGCTAGGATGCCGTCGCGACTGCTGACATCATGTAATGGATGAGGCGTTTCAATCGGGCCGGACCGGTCGCTGCCGCCAAGCACTACTGCATCCCGCCCTTGCGTCGCATCAACTTGGGCGAGGTGCTGGACCTAATCCGAAACGAGCAGTATTTCGTGCTCCATGCTCCGAGACAAACCGGCAAGACATCTGCGCTGATCGCACTGCGAGACTTGATCAACCGTGGTGCGGAAGGGAACTACCGCTGCGTCTACCTGAGCGTCGAGGCAGCCTCGATTGCTCGCGAGGACGTCCGCGCAGCGATGACGTCGATCATTGGCGAGTTGGCCTTCGAAGCCCTGTTGACACTTCAGGACAAACACGTCGATGAGATCTGTCGAACGGTCCTAGACCGGGTCGAGCCCCACCGGGCGCTGCGTGAGGTCCTGAGTCTGTGGGCATCGTCCGACCCGAGGCCGCTGGTGCTGCTGATCGACGAGATCGATGCGTTGGAGGGAGACTCCCTGCTTTCCGTGCTGCGGCAGCTGCGCTTGGGTTATGGCCGACGCCCCCGTCAATTCCCTCAGAGCATCGTTCTCTGCGGAATGCGAGACCTGCGCGACTACCGCATCGAGTCGGGATCCTCGGGTCGAGTCGTCGCCAGCCCATTCAACATCAGCGCGAAGTCGCTGCGTCTAGGGGACTTCTCCCGCGATGATGTGGTGAGTCTTCTAGGCCAGTACACCGCAGACACGGGGCAGGCGTTCGAGCCGGACGCTGTTGACAGGGTTTGGACACAGACTCAGGGCCAGCCTTGGCTCGTCAACGCACTTTGCGACGAGGCCTGCTTCGAGGCGGGCCACGCGAGGCATCCGGAGCGCTCCATCGTTGAGGCTGACATCCTGCAGGCGCAGGAGGAGCTCATCCTGCAGCGGTCGGTGCATCTCGATCAGCTTGCAGACAAGCTGAGGGAGGACCGCGTGCAGAGGGTGATAGAGCCGATTCTAAGCGGCTCCGCGGACTCGGACCTTTCAACTCGCGACTTTGACTACGTCCGCGACCTAGGCTTGGTTGCCGGCGACGCCTCTCTTCGGATCGCCAATCCCATCTATGCCGAAGTCGTGCCGCGCGAGCTCACATTCACCGTGCAGAGACGCATCGTCCAAGAACCCGCATGGTACGCGCGCTCCGATGGCAGCTTGGACATGCACGGGCTAATGGTGGCGTTCCAGGGATTCTTCCGGCAGCACTCCGAGCATTGGATCGAGCGCTTCAGGTACAAGGAGGCGGGGCCGCAGCTGCTCTTGCAGGCATTCCTGCAGCGGGTGGTGAACGGGGGCGGACGGATCGAGCGGGAGTACGGGCTCGGGCGGGGACGCACGGACCTGCTTGTCGTCTGGCCGACGGACACTAGCGTGGAGAAGCACGTGATCGAGTGCAAGATCCTGCGTGGCAGTTTGGAAAGTACGGTAGAGGACGGAATCGAGCAGACTGCCGGTTACATGGATCGCTGCAATGCGGAGGCCGGCCACCTAGTGATCTTCGACCGGCGCAAGCGCCGGTGGGATGACAAGCTCTTTCGGCGCAGGGAGGGGAGTGCCTCCGGGCCAGTGGACGTCTGGGGCATGTGATTGGCTCGGGCCGGGCAGGTGCGGCCCGAGGCCGGGTCGAGGGCTGTCTTGCCCTGCCGCTGGCGCGACGCAGTCTCCCGCGCTCTCGGATTGGAGAGTTCCGTGTCACTGGTGAGGCGGCACCTTGATTCCGTCACTTTCGTCCGGTGGCAGGGTGTCCGACGCCATTTCGCCCGCCACGCTCCGACGGGTTCACCCTCTCATTGGCTGAGAATCCGGAGTCGGCAGACCGCGACGCACCCGCGGGGCTCCGTCTGCTCGTTACATCGCGGTCCCAGATTCCGATCCACATTCGGCGTGGCGAGCACCGGCCCTGCGGACATGGATTCGCAGGCGCGGACCTGCACGGGCAAGCCCCGCTACGCTGTGACGCCTAGCGCTTCGGATACAGGCGGTCTAGCTTGCATCATCCGTCGTCCGTCGTGAAGTGCCAGTCGGTCTTCGACTGGCGCTCGTTCCGGTCCGTTTCCCAAGTGGCGATCCCCTCGCGCATGTTCCTCAAGCCGGGAACGCGGCGGTGGAGGCATTGCCGACACAGCGCGCTCGACTCGACCTCCGCCATGTTGAGCCAGCTGCCAAGCCTGGGCGCGTGGTGGTTGGGGCCGGTCCGCACTGCGGACAGTGCGGCAAGCGTCTTCGAAGGAACCACGTCTCCTGCGCAGCTTCGTCCGGGAATATCCTCATGATCTGAATCATGCTGATGTCTTGACGCTTGTCATTTCCTATGTGCTCCCTGATAGCTATTTCAAATCATGATCTCGCCAACATCGTGCCCGCCGTGTCAATCGTGAGCTGCCGAGTCTACATGGAGTTGCGAAATGGAATTATATATCTGAGTGCCGAGGGAATCGATTCGGCAAATTATCAAGCCATAATAAGATTTCATATTTCTTCCGATTTTCCGTTGACATTCTGTGGTGTTTATTGGTAGAATAGTTCCAGCAGGGGATGCCGTAAATGAAGAAATCAGGTCCCGGAAAGTGGTTTCGTAAAGGCATCACCTTGATCGAAGTGATCGCCATGTTCCCCGATGACGAATCCGCGGAAAGATGGTTCGCCTCCATGCGCTGGCCGGACGGTCCCGCGTGCCCCTACTGCCGCGGCTCCAGCGTGCAGTCCGACGCGGCCCACCCTTCGATGCCGTACCGTTGCCGCGGCTGCGGGAAGCGCTTTTCGGTGCGCACCGGCAGCGTGATGGCCGACACCGAGCTCGGCTACCGCACCCGGGCCGTGGCCCTGTTCCTGCTGACCACCGGCATCAAGGGCGTCTCGAGCATGAAGCTGCACCGCGACCTAGGCATCAGCCGGAAGTCGGCCTGGCACCTGGCGCACCGCATCCGCGCGTGCCGGGAGCGGGATCGGGGCCTGTTCGCCGGCCCGGTGGAGGTGGACGAGACCTACGTCGGCGGCAAGGAACGCAACAAGCACGAGAGGAAGAAGGCCCGCGCCACGAACGCAGTGGCCGCGCGGCCGCTGCCGGGCACCGCCAAGGGCGACCTGCAGGGCTTCGTGCGCGGCCGGGTCGCGCCGGGGGCGCAGCTCTACTCCGACGAGGCGGCGGCCTACGCCGGCATGGCGGAGTTCGCGCACGAAGCCGTCAGGTACTCCGGCGGCGAGTACGTGCGCGGGGCAGCGCATGCGAACGGCATCGAGTCGTTTTGGTCCCTGTTCAAGCGCGGCCTGTACGGCACCTATCACCGGATGAGCGTCCGTCATCTCGGCCGCTACCTCACGGAGTTCGCGGGACGGTACAACGACCGCGACTGCGACACGGCGGAACGGATGCGGCGCATGGCGCGGGGCCTGGTCGGCCGGACGCTGACCTGCCGGCAGCTGACCGGCAAGGCCGCGGTCGCGGCCTGAGCGGTGCCCGCCGCGCCGAGCGCGGCAGCCCGCTGCGGGCGCGCGCTTCACGCTCGGTACGAGGGGCGCACCGGATCCGGCATGCCCCGGCGCGACCCCGGTCCGGCCCGGACCGTCCATGCAGGCCGTCGAGCGCCGGGGATCCGCTGTCTTCGGCCCTCGCAGGGCCTGCAAGCGGCTTGCAAGGGGTGCCCTGCCACCGCCAACCGGGTTTCACCGGGGCAACCGGGGCATGCGAGGCGGCCTCTCTAGTCCCTTCCTCGTCCAATCCGCTGGCAGGCTCGATTCAGATACGATCCCACCCCCCACCCCTCTGTGCCCGCCGCGGCCGCACTCGAATGACCCCAGCTCGACACCCACCTCCCTGCTCACAGCAGTTCTAGTCGGATATGGCGTTGTCGGCAGAGCCTTTTGCAAAATTCAGAAAAGAGGGCTGACCGCCCCATGAACGACTAGTTTCCGGGCTGTTATTCTCGCCGAAAAAGACTCCCTTCAGCTGGGCTTGCTCGGCTGCGGGGCGCTCCTGCGGGGAGCGGCCGCGTGCAGGCGCAGCTCTCCCGGCCCGGCCCTGCGGGCGGGCGCTCTTCGCGGCTGTCCCGGCGGCCCGGGCTCTCGGAGCGCCAGGCGCAGGAGCTGCTCGACCGTCAGCGCGAGCACGCCGAACAGGAGGTGGCACAGCACCTTGCCGTGGCCGCGGACGCGCACGTGGCGCCCGCCGAAATCGTCCTTCAGGCGGCCGTTGACACGCTCCACCGTCGAGCGCTCGCGGTAGCGCAGCTTCGCCGGATCCGCCCGCCCGGCGCTGCGCAGCGCCTTGGCCTCCCGTTCCAGATCCGCCTTCAGCTCCGTCCGGCCGCGCGGGTTGACATCAATGAGCGGCACGTGCCCGAGCCGCTTGCTGAAGGCCCGGATCCCGGCCGCGTCGTACGCGCTGTCCATCAGGTCGTACAGGTTGTCGACGCGGCCCGCGGTCAGTGTCGCCAGCGGGATCGCGGCCTGATCGCGGCCTGGCTGTCGTGCAGCGAAGCCGCGGTGAGCAGGCAGCTGACCGGGATCCCGCCGTCGATCGCGTCGATATGCAGCTTGTAGCCGCGCCAGCTGACGGTACGGCCCTTGGCGTTGCGCTTGGTGCCGGTATCGCAGTCCTGCGGCAGGTCGTGCAGCATTGCTTCGAGATTCATGTCGGGCTGCCGCGCCAGTCGGCGCGGATCGGGCGGCCGCTGCTCGCCCTTGCGAGGGCGCCCGCGCTTGCGTTTCGGCTTGCGTTCCGGCGCGGGCTTCGCGGCGGGCCGCTCGCGGCCCTCGATGGCGGTCGAATCGCGCGAGACGTGCCCTGCCAAGTGGCCGTCGAGCGTCCGCGCGAGCAGCGCCTGGTGCAAGCGTCCGGGCAGTTCGCTGGCGGCGAACTCGGCGAAGGCACGCGAGAAGGTTGCCTCGCCGGGCACGGCCCCGGCCAGGTCCCAGCCGCACAGTCGGCGCAGGGTGCGATCGGTCTGCAGGCGCTCGACCAGCGAGCGCGTAGCGGGCTGGTCGAAGACGGCCTTGGCGATGCAGGCGCGCGCCATGGCGGCGCGGCTTGCGAGGGGGCGGCCGCGGCCGCCCTGCCCGACGGGCAGGCAGTCCTCGACCTGCGCCAGTTCCACCGCTTGGACGAAGCTGCGGTAGCGCTCGCCGAGGGGGCCGAGTTCCTGCTCGAGCCAGGGGAACAGCCCCTGCTGGAACGTGAACCAGTACGCGGATACGGTTTCTATCAAGGACATATTCGTTCCTGATTACCAACGAACATCAGCCGAGGATATGCTATACTGGAGGAGGTCGGAAACCTCTGACAGGAAAGGGGCTAGCAGCTGAAACGCAATCGCGTGCAATTCCAGAAGGGACTCAGCCTGGGCAAGTTCCTGCAGCGCTACGGCAGCGAGGGGCCATGCGAGCAGGCCATCTTCAAGGCCCGCTGGCCGGACGGCTTCCGCTGCCCGGAGTGCGGCTCCCGGCGGCACTGCCGCATCCGCTCCCGCAAGCTCTGGCAGTGCCATGCCTGCCACCGCCGGACCTCCCTCGTCGCCGGCACGATCTGCGCCGCCACCAAGCTGCCGCTGACCGTCTGGTTCCTGGCTATGCACCTGCTGACGCAGGGCCAGCACGGCGTTTCGTCGCTGGAACTGGCGCGGCAGCCGGGGGTCAGCCGGAATACCGCCTGGAAGATGAAGCACAAGCTCTTGCAAGTGATGAAGGAGCGCGACGAGCGCGTGCCGCCGGGCGGCATCGTGCAGGTGGACGACGCCTACTGGGGCGGGGAGCGGAGCGGCGGCCAGCGCGGGCGCGGCGCGGCGGGCAAGACGCCGTTCGTCGCCGCCGTGCAGGTCACCGCCGCCGGCCAGCCGGCAAGGATGCGCCTGAGCAGCGTGGCGGGCTTCCGCAAGAAGACGCTGGCAGCGTGGGCCGGGCGGCACTTGCAGCCCGGCACGAAGGTGCATTCCGACGGCCCGGCCTGCTTCCGGGGCGTGGCCGACGCCGGCTGCGAGCACGTGCCGACCGTCACTGGAGGCGGGCAGCGGAGCTGCGGGGATTCCCGCTTCGTCCGGGTCAACACGATGCTGGGGAACGTCAAGCAGTCCCTGGCGGGAACCTGCCATTCGTTCGACGGCAAGCACCTGCCGCGCTACCTCGCCGAGTTCCGCTACCGCTTCAACCGCCGCTACGATCTCGAGGCGCTGGTCCCCCGCCTGCTCCACGCCTCCGTGCGCACCCCGCCCATGCCTTACCGCCTCCTAAGCTTGGCTGAGTCTTGTGGGTAATCAGGTATTCGTTTGATCCTGCCAGCTGTTTACTAGGCTTGCATTACAATAATAGCACGGAGGGCAAGGGATTGCCAGGAAACTCAAAACGCAGACAAGCCATTAAAATTACATTTACTACAGTTCTATTTCATTTATTATATCGAATACTTAATAGACTAACTAGTGCTTGTGACAAAACCCCTGAATTCTGGCCCGATCAGCATTTCATACTACATCCTGAGGTCGGATGGATCTCCAAATACAACATATAGGGCCCAAGGTCGGAAGTTGCTCAGCCGCCAATCGCGAAGATTTCCGCGCTCTACCCAGAATTGGCAGGATTTCGGACCAGTCGTAGCATTCCAGTGAAATCTTTGCCTTGAGAGATTGGACCTAACACCTTTGTTGTCAATGGGATACGAGTTTTGTCACAGGCACTAACTAAATGATAATGCTATTAGCGCGGGATTTTTGCAAAAGGCTCGGCACTCAGATATATAATTCCCTTGCGAAACGATCATGCCCGATAGACGCGATGCCTTTGGACACAATCCTAATGAATTCCCAAAGCACTATCGAATCGAACTAAGGTAAGAAGTTGAAGCCTTCGGTTGATTCGATTGAATGGATCGAGCACACTAATAGGAGACTCATATCGACGTCTGCGAAGCTGCGAGATACATCCTGTCGCAAGGGTCCAACTCGTGTTCTTATGGCACAATACTCGGCAATCACCGCTTCGATATCACTTGAAATCAATTTGAGTGGATGTCCCGACGATATACGGCTGACGGAACAGTTTCAGATACCCCAAACCTGAATCGTCCTGCCGTCGCACGCCTCGCTACGACGGAATAGCTTCTCCTCCCACGTCCGGTCACTGCGGTCGAACACCACCAGATGGCCCGCCTCTGCCCCGCAGCGGTCCATGTACCGCGCAGTCTGCTCCAAGCCCTGCTGGACCGTGCTGTTCAAGCCGTTCCGGCGGAGCTTGCATTCCACCACGATCCTCTGCTCCCGCCCATTCAGCGGCCAATGGACCAGCAGGTCGGTGCGCCCGCGCCCCAGCCCGTACTCCCGCTCGATGCGCCCGCCACCGTTGACGACACGCTGGAGGTATGCCTGCAGCAGCAGCTGCGCGCCGGCTTCCTTGTAGTCGTAGCGCCCTATCCAGTGCTCCGAATGCTGGCGGTAGAATTCCTGGAACCCTTCCAGCAGACCGTCCATGTCAAGCGCTCCGTCCTCCCGGACATACCAAGCAGCCTCCACCTCGAGATCTTCCTGGGTCGCCGCCGTCAGCTCCCGCGGCACCACTTCCGCATAGATCGGGTTGGCGATGCGCACCGGTGCGTCCACAGCCACCAGCCCGATGTCCCGCGCGTATTCGAGGTCGCGGTAGGTGTAGTCCCGTTGCGCGGCGCCGCTGAGCAGGGGCTCAATCACGCGTCTCACGCGCTCTTCCCTCAGCTTGTCCGCGAGCTGGTCCAGATGCACCACTCGCCGCTGGACCAAGACTTCCTCCGCTTCGACAATATTGCCTAGCTCGATCGCCGGCGAGCGGTCGCAGGCACCCGGGCTCTCAAAGCAGGCTTGCCAGCACAGCGCGTTCACAAGCCACGGCTGGCCCATGGTGCGACTCCACACCCGCTCCAGCGCTGACGGCGAGAACGCCTGGCCTGTCTCCGCCGTGTGCTGGGACAGCAGCCTCGCGACCTGCTCGCGCTGGAATGAGCCGATCCGCAGCGACTTGGCGCTGACATTGAATGCACTGCTCCCCTTCACTTTCTGGCCGGTCGAGCCGGAGTGAATGCGGTAGTCTCGGAGTTCGCGCACCCCGCACAGAACGATGCTCTGCGGGAAGCTCCGCGGGCGGAGGTGGTAGCCCGAGCGCAGTTGGCGCAGCACCGAAATCAGAGTGTCGCCCACCAAGGCGTCGATCTCGTCGATCAGAAGTACCAATGGCCGGGGATCCCTCCGCGCCCAGAGTCGTAAGATTTCGAACAGTGCGCCGTCGGGACCGCGCTTGTCCAAGGTACTGCCCATAGCACTGTCGACGAAACTGTCGTCCAGCGTCTCCAAGGCGTAGCCAGCCATCGCGGCTAGGACCGCGTACATCGCGCGGTGGGTGTCCTCGCCCCCGGCCTCGCCCGCCTCGACGTTGACGTAGACGCATCGGAAGTCTCCATGCGCCCCGCCATTGATGAGGTCCTGCAACGCGAGCAGGGTCGAGGTCTTGCCCGACTGCCTCGGCGCGTGCAGGATGAAATATTTCTCGCGGCGGATCAGGCCGAGCACATCGTCCAAGTCGATTCGTTCCAAGGGCGGAATGCAATAGTGCTTCGTAGGCACAACAGGTCCCTCGGTGTTGAAGGCGCGCATCCTCGACACTCGTCGCGATATCTGATTGTAGAGCCGTATCGTCCGTGCCGCGCACTCGGATTCCGAAGTCGAGGTTGGGTGGGTGTTCTAGGTTGCGGCAGGCGCGCAGTCGGTTGAATCGCGCGCCTTGCGACGGTGGCAGTTCGCACCGGCTGCCCGCTTCCAAGCATTCCACGTCGGATAGCGGCCCTACCGCGGGCAGGCCCGAGCGCGTACCGCCGCTCGCGTGGCACTCACGCTACCACCCGCAGAACACGGATGCCCTCCGGGGAAGATTGTGACAAAGAAGCAGCCGCTTCAGGGCCGGAACAGGACGCAAACGGGAGCGTCGATCATTAGGTCCGCCTCGGTCGGCGTCAATTCCCCTGTCGCTGCATCAAGTTCGAACACCGCGATGTTGTCCGTATTCTGGTTCGCCGCGAGAAGGTAGCGGCCCGTCGGGTCGAAGGCGAAGTTTCTGGGCCACTCGCCCCTTGTGCTGACCAGCCCCCTCGGCTCGAGCCGCCCGCTCGCCTCGTCCACGGCCAGGACCGCGATGGAATGGTGCCCTCGGTTCGACGCATACACGAAGTTGCCGGACGGATGGACGTAGATCTCGGCGGTGTAGTTCTCGCCCTCGAAGTCCTCGGGCAGCGTGGTCAAGGTCTGCTGCACGGCCAGCTGCCCGTTCTCGCCGTCGTATTCGTACACGGTCACGGTGGATGCCAGTTCGTTCAGACCGTACGCGAACCGTCCTGACGGGTGCAGGGCGAAGTGCCGAGGCCCGGAGCCCGGGGCGACGTCCACGTGCGGCGGATCGTTGGGGGTGATCGTCGCCGCCGCTGGGTCCGCCCGGTAGATCTTGACTTGATCCGTCCCGAGATCCGAGAAGAACGCGAATCTGCCATCGGCGGAGAAGTCGGCGGAGTGCGCATGCGGCTGCTGCTGGCGCTCATGGACGCTGCTCCCCTCGTGCTGGTAGTGCGAAATCGCCTCTCCCAAGGTGCCGTCTCCGTTCACCGGGAACGATGCTACGCTGCCTCCCTTGTAGTTGGCGACGATCAGCATGCGCCCGCTCCCATCGAGGCTCAGGTGGCAGGGCCACCCTCCCTTCGACGAAACCTCGTTGAGCTTCGTGAGCTTCCCGGAATCCGCGTTGATCGCGAATGACGAGACGGAACCGCTGCCGTCGCTGTCGAAATCGTCGCTCTCGGTGACCGCGTACAGGAACTTCCGGCTCGGGTGCAGCGCGAGGAACGACGGGTCGCGCACGTCGGCGACTAGGCCTACCTCTTCCGCCTCGCCGTTTGAGGCGTCGAACCGGTACGCGTAGATTCCAGCGCTCGTTTCGCGGGTGTAGGTCCCGACGTACATGAGGTACGTGGAATCGGAAGAGGCGCTCGGCATGGGGGTCTCTGGTGAGCAGCCTGCCCACAGCGCGAGCACGGCAAGACCGGCAATGATCGGGCGAGCTCGCATACCCTTATCAGAGCCCACTCATGAGGCGAACGTCAATGCTCGCGACCGACACTCCAGCGCGAGCGCCGGCGTTGGAGACGTCGGAGTAACGCTCCCCGGCCGACAGGCGGCACAGTCGGACACGACGCGATGTTGGAGTGTCTATCGGGCGTCAGCTACATCGGTTGGGCAAGACCGAGCCGTCTGCCGCATGCGACCCGAGCGCTACCGCGAATCCGAGGTCGGTCTCCCGAAAGCACCGACGCCGTCGCGGATGGTACGTCGGTTCGCTCCACTCGATGACGGTGGGAGTGACTCGTTTCTCGGGTCGACCCATGACGAGCAATTCCGTTGATCCGCTCATTGCCGGCTGGTTTCCGTGTCGGGCCAGTGGATCCAGCCCGGGTGCCTCAGGCGAACCGTGCTCTCGGTCGCCTGACGCATGCGCCTCGCAAGCCGCTCTCGCGCTCCGCGCACTCCAGCACGATCGTGCAC
>OY729427.2:0-1844793 GCA_963422375.2 Bryobacterales bacterium | reverse complement strand
AAGGCTCCAAGGGCCAGCCCGGGCAGCAGGGGGTGCCGGGCCCGACCGGCGCCGCCGGGGCCGACGGCTCCAAGGGCCAGCCCGGGCAGCAGGGGGCGCCGGGCCCGACCGGCGCCGCCGGGGCCGACGGCGCCAAGGGCTGGCCCGGACGGCAGGGCCTGCCGGGAGCCGACGGCGCGGCGGGCCGGCCCGGGCTCGCGGGCACCCCCGGCGACCCCGGCGCGAAGGGCCGGCCCGGGCTCGACGGCCGACCCGGCGCGGCGGGCCAGTCCGGGCGCGCCGGCCGACCCGGGGCGGACGGCCTGCCCGGAGCCGCCGGCCAGCCCGGCGCGGACGGCAAGCAGCTGTTCGTGTACTACACCCACGCGCCGCGCGACACCGACCCGGCCCGCCTGCGCCCGCTCGAGCTGCTCGCCGACGGCAGCTGGACCACCGCCAGCGGCTACCGCTGGTATCCCGACGCGACGCGGCTGCCGGCGACGGAGCTGCCCCCGCAGCCCCGCCCGGCGGGCCCCGGAGGCGCGGTCACCGGGCCCGCCGGGCCTCCGGGGCCGACCGGGGCGAAGGGCTCGACCGGGGCGACCGGGGCGACCGGGCCGACCGGGCCGACCGGGCCGACCGGGGCGACCGGGGCGACCGGGGCGACCGGGCTGACCGGGGCGACCGGGCTGACCGGGCTGACCGGGGCGAAGGGCGCCAAGGGCGATCCCGGGCCTGCCGGAGCCGGCCCGTCAGATCCGTCCGATCCGTCCGGGGCGAATGGCTCGACCGGGCCGCGGGGCGCGAAGGGCTCGACCGGGCCGACCGGGCCGACCGGGGCGACCGGGGCGACCGGGGCGAAGGGCGCCAAGGGCGATCCCGGGCCTGCCGGAGCCGGGCCGACCGGGCCGACCGGGCCGACCGGGCCGAGCGGGGCGAAGGGCGCCAAGGGCGATCCCGGGCCTGCCGGAGCCGGGCCGACCGGGCCGACCGGGCCGACCGGGCCGAGCGGGGCGAAGGGCGCCAAGGGCGATCCCGGGCCTGCCGGAGCCGGCCCGTCCGATCCTCCCGGAGCCGCCCCGTCCGATCCTCCGCAGACGCGGACGGACGGCAAGACCGGCGTGGTCGCGGAGGCGTCGTTCCTGGCCGGCCCGGGCACGCGCTACCTCTTTTTCAAGGGCCGGACGGCGTCGGTGGAAGACGGCGCCGACCTGGTGCTCGCGCCCGGGCTCGCCATCCAGCGCATCGAGTGGAGGACCGACGGAGACAACGTGGTCCTGAACTTCGAGGTCACGGGCCGGCCGGCGCGGCAATGGTTCTCCGCATCCGGGGACGGCTCCGGCAAGAGCCTGTACTTCGCGCGGGGCGCGCAGGCGGCGCAGACCGTCGCGCCCTGGCCGGTCGAGATCCGCTACGCCGACATGACCGACGTCGGCGACAGCTACGTCTATTTCCAATTGCCGGGCGGCGACCCGCGCATCGCGGTGCTGGACCTGATCCGGCCGGGCGACCGCCTGACGCTGACGATCGCGGACTCGAGCCCGCCGGCCGCATAGGAGCGACATGGATCCCGCCTACGTCATCAACGCCTTTCCCGAGCGGCGCGAGGCCGTCGCGTTCGAGCTCGAGCGCCACGGCGGCGCGGACCCGGCCGCGATCCGCTGGATCGGCGCCCCGCGCGGCAGCGCGGCCCGCGGCGAGCCGCTGTTCGCCTGGCCCCGCTGGCGCGAGGAGCGGACCGGGGCCCTGCTGACGTGGGGCGAGCTGGCCTGCTTCGCGGGGCACCTCGAGGCCTGGCGGCGCATCGCCGCCGGCGACGCGGGCGGGGGCTTCGTCTTCGAGGACGACGCCGCGCTGACGGCCCGCCTGGACGGGCTGCCGGCGGAGGCCTTCGCCGGCGCCGGCCTGGTGTACCTGCACTCGCAGTGGCGCTGCGAGCCCGAGCCGGGCCCGGGCCCCTGGTGCGCGGCGCCGTACACGTGGACGCTGACGGCCTACTGGCTCTCGCGGGAGGCCGCGGCCGGGCTGGCCGCGGCGGTCGATCCGGACCGGATCGTGCCGGCGGACGAGTACGTGCCGTGGCACTGCGGGACGTGGGACCCGGCCTTCAACCCGCGCGTGCGCGGCGAGCTGGGGCAGCAGCCGCCGGCGGGGATCGCGGCCCGCTGCCTGCGGGAGCGGCCGGCCGGGCCGTCCGGGCGCTGGGAATCGTCCACCGCGGCCGGCCTCTCCCCGCCGGCCTTCGACTTCGAGACGGTCGTCTTCGCCACCGAGCCGGCCCGGGCCGGGGAGGCGCTGGGGGCCCTGCGCGACCTCGGCTACCGCCCGCGGGTCCTCGGCGCGGGCGAGCCGGGCTGGGACGCCTCGGCGGAGGGCGGCATGCCCAAGCTGCGCTGGCTGCGGGAGGACCTCGCGGGATCCGACCCGCGGCGGCGCGTCGTGCTGGCGCTGGACGGCTACGACACGCTGCCGCTGGTCCCGGCCGCGGAGTTCTGGGCGCGCTTCGCCGGCATGGACTGCCCGGCGGCGATCTCCGGGGAGCGCGGGCTGTGGCCCCCGCGCAACGAGTGGGTGCCCGACCCGGAGCGCGCCTGGCAGGCGTACTGGGAGGACTGGCCGTGGCGCCGCGAGGGCGTCGCCGAGCGCTACCGGCACGCGTGCAGCGGCGCCTTCGCCGGGCACGCCGAGACGCTGGACTGGGTGCTGCAGGGCCTGCCGCCCGACGGCGACGACCAGGCCTGGATGCAGGCCGCCGTGCTGGCCAACCCGCGCGCCTGGCGGGTCGACTCGGAGGCCTGGCTGTTCCAGTCGCTGGGCGGCGAGGAGGGCGCCGTCGAGCGGCGCGACGGCGCGGCCTTCAACGCGGCCACCGGCTGCTACCCGGCGATCCTGCACGCCAACGGCCCGCAGGCCTCGCTGGACCCGTTCCTGCCGGGCCCGCCGCCGGCGGCGCTCGAGCTGGACCCGGACGCCGGGCGCTGGCTGGAGCTGGCGCCGGGCGTCCTGGGCATGCCGTTCCTGTCGCGCGCGGCCTGCGCCGGGCTGCTCGAGAGAGCGGAGGCCAGCGACGCCTGGCAGCCGCTGGAGGGGGACGCCGTGCCGGGCGACGAGCTGCGCCTGCGCGCGCTGGACCCGGCGCTGCGGGCGTGGCTGGACGAGACCCTGCGCGCGGTCGTCGGTCCGGCGGTCGCGGCGCGCTGGCATCCCGCCGCCTGGAAGGACCCCTGCGACGCCTTCCTGATCCGCTACCGCCCGGACCGCCAGCCGTCGCTGCGGCTGCACGAGGACATCAGCTACCTGTCCTGCTCGATCCGCCTGCGGCGGGCCTGCGCGGGCGGGCAGCTGCGCTTCCCGCGCCAGAATTTCGACGACGGCGCGGCGGACGACGGCTGGCTGCTGCTGTGGCCGTCGCGGATCACGCACCCGCACCGCGTGCTGCCGGTGCGGCGGGGGACGCGCGCCAGCCTGGTGGTGTGGACCCCGGAGAGCTGAGCGGGGAGCCGAGCGGTGCCCGCGTTCATCCGCTGGCGCGTCGAGGCCGCCGGGGGGACCGACTTCGGCGCGCCCCAGCCCGTGCTGGCGGGCCTGCCGGGCGGCCCCGGACAGCCCGGGCCCAAGGGCCTGCCCGGCCGGGCCGGACCGCCCGGAGCCCCCGGGCCGACCGGAGTCCCCGGGCGGGCGGGGCCGGCCGGGCTCCCCGGCCTCGAGGGGTTCCCGGGGCTGCCCGGCGCCGAGGGCGCCGGGGGCTCCCGGGGGGCCCGGGGGCTCCGGGGCCTGGACGGCGCGCCGGGCGCGAAGGGGGTTCCCGGCCGCCGGGGGGCGCCCGGAGCGCAGGGCGCGCGGGGGGATCCGGGGGGCCCGGGGGCGCAGGGGCGGCAGGGCTCTCCCGGCGCCCGGGGCCCGGCCGGCGCGCGCGCCGCGCGAGGCGAGGCCGGCAGGGGCGGCGCGGGCGGAGACCCCGGCGCGGGCGGAGACCCCGGCGCCCGGGGCGCCGGCGGCACCCCCGGAGACCGCGGCAGTCCCGGCTCCCGGGGAGACAGGGGCTCCCTGGGCGACAGGGGCCCCCCGGGCGCCGGAGGAGACGCCGGCGCCCCCGGAGACCGCGGCAGTCCCGGCTCCGGGGGAGACGCCGGCGCCGCCGGAGGCATCGGTATCACCGGCTCGGACGGGGCCGGCGGGGCCGGCGGCGAGCCCGGGGGCGCCGGAGACCAGCCCAGCGGGCCGGACGGATGGTCCGGGCCGGCCGGACCGCCGGGAGACCCGGGCGGGAACGTCTACCTGCAGGCTTACGACGACGGGTACGGCGAGGGCTACTTCGACGGCGAGGACGACTGCTACTCCGAGCAGTGACGCGAGCGATGCCGACGACGACGTGGACGACGGAGGCCGCCGCCGTCGAGCGGGACGACCTGCGCGCGCGGGACTTCGGCCCGGCGCGAGCGGACTCCGCGCTGCACCCGCCCGGGCCGCCCGGGCCGCGCGGGGAGACGGGCCCGCCGGGGCCCCGGGGCCCGGACGGGCCTGCCGGGCGCCCGGGGCCGCCCGGGCCGCGCGGGGAGACGGGCCCGCCCGGCGCGTTCGCCCGCGCCGGCGCCCCGGGCGCTCCGGGCCCGGCCGGCCCCAAGGGCTCCGCGGGCCTGCCCGGACAGCCCGGAACCCCCGGCGCTCCGGGCGCCAAGGGCTGGCCCGGACGGCAGGGCCTGCCGGGAGCCGAGGGAGCCGGGGGCGCCAAGGGCCGCAAGGGCTACAGGGGCCCCGGGGGCCCCGGGGGCTCCAAGGGCTCCAGGGGCGCCAAGGGCGCCAAGGGCTACAGGGGCCCCGGGGGCCCCAAGGGCGTCGAGGGCCGGAAGGGCTCCGACGGCGCGCGGGGCGCCAAGGGATACAGGGGCGCCAAGGGGACCAAGGGGACCAAGGGCTCCAAGGGGACCAAGGGCCTCAGGTCCTTCCCCTTCCGCGGGCCCCGGGGCCCCAAGGGCTACAGGGGCAGCCCCGGCCCGGCCGGCGGGACCGGCCGCGGGGGCTACGCGGGCGCGCGGGGCCCGCGCGGGGCCCGCGGGCCGGCCGGCGAGCCGGGCCCGATCGGCCAGGTCTACCAGGAGCCGCTGCGCGGCGACCCCGGGCCGAAGGGGCGCAAGGGCGCCAAGGGCAGGCGCGGCCGGACGCTGGGCTACTCCTCCGGGTACGCGGCCGGGCATGCTGACGGATACGCGGATGCCGGCTGCTAGCGGGGCGCTGTGGACGATCGTCGCGCGCGCCCCGGACGCCCGCTCCGTGCGGGCCGGGGGCTTCGGCGCGCCGCGGCTGTACGCCGGCCCCGTCGGCCCCGTCGGCGAGCGCGGACGCCCGGGACCGCCCGGCGGCGAGGGGCACCCCGGACCGCCCGGACCGCCCGGACCGCGGGGCCCGCGCGGGCCCCGCGGCCGGCAGCGGCGCGGCGAGCGCGGACGCCCCGGGGCCGTCGGCCAGCGGGGCGCGCCGGGCGACCCGGGACCGGCGGGCCGGGGCGGCGACCCCGCCCCCGACGGCGCGCAGGGCGACAGGGGCGCCCGGGGCCTGCCCGGGAGGCAGGGCGACCCCGGCCCCGGCGGCGCGCAGGGCGACAGGGGCGCCCGGGGCCTGCCCGGGAGGCAGGGCGACCCCGGCCCCGGCGGCGCGCAGGGCGACAGGGGCGCCAAGGGCGTCAAGGGCTCCAAGGGGCGCAAGGGCGACAGGGGCGTCAAGGGCGCCAAGGGCGCCAAGGGCGCCAAGGGCGCCAAGGGCTCCGACGGCGCGCGGGGCGCCAAGGGCCCCAAGGGGTACAAGGGCCCCAAGGGGTACAAGGGCGCCAAGGGCGCCAAGGGCGCCAGGGGCCGGAAGGGCCCCAAGGGGTACAAGGGCGCCAAGGGGTACAAGGGGTATAAGGGATACAAGGGGAGCAAGGGCGAGGCCGGCTACTATTCCGGCAGCCCGTTCAACCCCGAGGACTACCGGGGGGCGCCCGGGCCGCCCGGCTCCAAGGGCGCCAAGGGCGCTTCCGGAGGAGGACGCAACTATGGCCGGACGACGCTACCGCATGCTCGCTGACGGCGACCCGGACAAGCTCTCGGCGGAGAGCTTCCGCGCTTTCGGCGAGCTGGCCGCGCGGCGCGGGAGGGCCCCCGTCACCCTCTGGGTGCTCGAGTCCGACGAGGAGCTCTCCGCCGAGGGCGCCCGCCCGCTGCGCCCGCTGCCGGACGGCACCTGGGAGGCTCCCGGCGGCCGCCGCTGGCGCCGCTTGACCGGGACCCCCGGCGGCGCGGAGGGCCCCCGCGCGTGAACGGCCCCTGGAGCCTGGTGCCCGGCGCCGTCGACGACTGCGCGGGCCTGCTGCGCGCGCTGCTCGACAGCACGGAGCTGCGCCCCGGCACCGTCAACGGCGACGGCTCCGTGCGCCCCGACATCCGCCGCTCCGCCGTCGGCTGGCCCGACCCCGCCCGCCACGCCGCCGAGCTCGCCCGCGTGCGCCGGGCCGTTCTCGCGGCCAACCGCGAGCTGTGGGGCTTCGATCTCGACGGCGGCGAGGAGTGGCAGCTCACGCACTACACCCATCTCGACGCGGGCGTCTACGAGCGGCACATGGACTGCTCGCTGGAGGGCGGGCGGCCGCGCTGCCGCAAGGTCTCCGTCTCGGTCAACCTGTCCGACCCCCGCGACTACGAGGGCGGCTCGCTGCGGCTGGGGGCCGTGGGCCAGCCCGACCGCGAGGCGCTGCGCCAGCGAGGCGCGGCGCTGGTCTTCCCCAGCTTCGTCGAGCATCGCGTCACGCCCTTGCTGGCCGGGGAGCGCTACTCCCTCGTCGCCTGGTTCTCCGGGCCGGCCTGGCGCTAGCCCGCGCCGCCGCGCCTACTGGTATAATGGAGAGATGCTGGCTCCGGCGTCAGCATCGTGATCTGGGCGCCGGGGCTGGCAGCTGCAGCAGCACCCGCTGCCACCCTCCCCTGGGTAGAGGGGCCGTGCACGGCCTAACTCCCCGAGGATAGGGGTGGCAGCGGACCCTAGGCACGGTAGCGCGATCCGTGCGAGGGCCCTGAAGCCCCGCCGCACGGTACGCTGGGAGACGTCGAGCGGAACCCTTTGCGAGAGCGTTGCCGGGCGGGCCCGCGAGGGCCCGCCCTATTCGTATCGGGAGCGGGAGCGGGGCATGGGAACGCGGACGCTGCACTTCCTGGCAGCCTTCGATCAGGTCTGCGACAGGGAGCTGCTTCCCATGAGGCAGGCCGAGGAATGTGGCGCCCGGAGAACAATCGACGAGGCGGCGGCAGTGGCGCTCGGTATCGCTCCCGATGCAATCGCGGACTGGAGAAGGCGTTTGGCGTTGGAGCCGACGATCACCAATGTGCGCGTCAGGGAACCCGGGAGCGAAGAGGCATCCTGAGCATGGCCCTGAACGCGAAGCACACGGATTTCCAAGGGGCTTGAGCATGTCTGTCGAATACTCGATGAGAATTTCCCGGCTTACCGTCGACAAGTTGGGGGTCAAGCTCTACGACAAGGTGTCCGCCGTCATCGCCGAACTCATCGCGAACGCCTACGATGCCGATGCCACACATGTGACGGTTCGAGCGCCGATGGGGCAGTTTCTGGCGACTCGAGCCGGAGGCACCGTGGCGGACAAGGGCTTCAGCATCGAAGTCGACGACGACGGCATCGGCATGACGCCTCAGCAGGTACAGGACTTCTTTCTCGTCGTCGGTTCCGAGCGGCGGAACGACACCAGCCGAGGCGACCGTTCGCCCCGCTACAGACGTAAGGTCATGGGCCGCAAGGGCGTCGGAAAGCTGGCACCCTTCGGTATCTGCAAGACCATCGAGGTGATCAGTGCCGGCGGAGATTTCATCGACGGCGGGGGTGCGACCCCGGGCGCCACGGGCTACCTCACGTCCCACATCGTCCTCTACTACGATGGCATCACGGCGCTCGATGATGAGCCCGACGAACGCTACAAGCCGGTCGTGGGCGACCGCGATGAGTCTTACTCCCCGAAGTCGGGGACTCGAATCATCCTGAAGGACTTCAGCCACCGGAGGGTCCCCGAGCTCAATGTCCTCGGCCGCCAGCTCGCCCAACGCTTTGGTATCCCGTCGACGGACTGGAATGTCCAGCTTCTGGACAACACGGAATCCACTCCGTCACCGGTGACGGTCGGCACCTTCGACATTCAGACGATGCCGAACACGAAGCTCACGTTTGGGCAGAATGGAACTGTACTCAACCCCGACGGTGCTCCTGCGATGGACCAGTCGGCCGGATTCGAACATGAGGGCATATTTCGCCCCATCACAGGCTGGATGGCGTACTCGAAGGCTCCCTACAAGGACGAGCTCATGGCTGGGGTGAGAATCTACTGCCGCGGCAAGATCGCCGCCCAGACATCCATCTTCAACCAGCGGGCCGGCTTTACCGGCGAGCACAACATCCGCTCCTATCTCGTCGGCGAGCTCCACGCCGACTGGCTCGACGAAGAAGAAGACCTCATCCAAACCGATCGACGGGACATCCTCTGGTCGGACGAACTCGCTGCCGCCTTCCAAGCTTGGGGCCAGAGAATCGTCAAGAAGATCGGCACCCTGTCGCGGGAGCCCATGCGGAGAGCGACTTTGGATCTGTTCCTCGAGACGGGCGATGTCGACGCTCGCATCCAGAACGCCTATCCGACCGAAGAGCAACAAGACATTCGCAAAAGCGCGAAAGAGGTCGCCGAATCCTTCGGTCGCACGATCAGCCGAGGGGATGTCGAAGATGCCAGCGTCGTGAACGAACTGGTCGATCTGAGCATCACCCTCGCGCCCCACATCACGCTCAACGCCAAGATGAAGGAAGCGGTCGCCAGCGCCGACACGCCGCTCTCTGTCCTAGCTTCGTTCCTGCGTACGGCGCGATTGGCCGAACTGTCCTCGTTCGGCAGAATCGCGGAAGACCGCCTCAAGGTCATCGACCGCCTCGAAATTCTGAAGGACGCCGACGACACCGACGAGAACGATCTTCAGCGGCTGATCACTGACGCTCCCTGGTTGATCAACCCTGAATGGGCGCCGGTGACCGAAAACCAAACCTTCGCGAGTTTGCGCCGGGAGTTCGAGAAGTACTACAACGACAAGACCGGCCAGTCCATTTCGTTGTCCGATTTCCAGAAGACGGGCAAACGGCCGGACTTCGTCTTGTCCAATCAGGAAGGCACGGTGCAGATCATCGAGATCAAGAAGCCGGGCCATAGACTGTCGAACCCGGAAATGGACAGGATCGTCACCTACTACGAGAACATGGAGGCGTTCCTTGACGACCCTGGGCATACCGCGTTTCGCATGCACTTGGCCGACTTCCATGTCACCGTGGTCTGCGACAGGCTCGGTTTGAGCGGTTCTCCGCGCGCCGCCTTTGATGGTTATCGTGACAAAGGCAGACTGACGCGCATGGACTGGACGGCGTTTCTCCTGAAATCGGAACAAGTGCACCAGGATTTTCTCAGCGAGGCCCAGCGTCAGCGTGCCGCCGGACCAGCGGTTCCCGACGGCCATTGACGAACATGACTCCGACGGCGATCGACATCTTTGCCGGCGCTGGGGGCCTGACGGTTGGCCTCAAACGCGCGGGCTTCCGCGTTGTCGCTGCGGTGGAGATCGAGGCCCATTCATTCGCTACCTACAAGGCGAACCATCCTGAGGTGCGGTGCCTGAAGCAGGACATCGCCACGGTCTCCGGCGACGCTCTTTTCGAGCTCGCGGGAACAGACCGAATTGATCTACTGGCAGGTTGCCCGCCGTGCCAAGGCTTCACCAGCCTGACTGCAAAGTACAAGGGTAGGGAAGATCCTCGTAACGCACTCGTTCTCGAGATGGCCCGCCTCGCCGAGGAAATGCGGCCGCGGGCGATCATGATGGAGAATGTCCCCGGATTGGCACGAAAGGGCGGATCGCTATACGGTCGAATGCAAGCGCGACTCCAGGCGCTCGATTACCGACTGACAGATAGGATACTGCAAGTCGCTGATTACGGTGTCCCGCAGTTTCGGCGACGATTTGTCCTACTCGGTGGTCAAGGCTTCGAGATCGCCCTCCCGGACGCGACTCATTCCGGTACGCCGACTGGTAACCTTACGCGTTGGCGCACGGTAGGTGACACGATCAAGAACATGCCTGAACCCCTCACCTTGGCGGAGGCCAAGGCAAGGGGAGAGGTCGAGCGGTCCGACTGGCATGTCGTTCGAAAACTGTCGCGCGAGAACATCGAACGCATTAAGGCGGCGAAGCCAGGTGAGACATGGGCGCACATTCCCGAGCATCTCCGGCCGGCCTGTCACCGTGACGGCTATGTCGGATTCACCAATGTATACGGGAGGATGGTTTGGGACCGACCGTCACCTACGATTACCGGCGGCTGCACCACTCTAAGCAAGGGCCGCTTTGGTCATCCGAATGCCGACCGGACGATCTCCGTACGGGAGGCCGCACTTCTCCAGACCTTTCCCCGAGACTACCGCCTTGACACACCGTTCATGGATTATGTGTGTAACATGATAGGCAACGCATTGCCGTGCGACTTTGCGGAAGCCCTCTCGCGGCGATGTCTAGACGAGCTTGGCAAACAGGCGAAAAGCATGTCCCCGACATTCTCCAGCTAGCGTAGGGGAGCCACCCGAAATTGCCTAAGGTCGGCGTGTTCGAGAGCGAATCCTTCGCCAATCCAACGGCTACGATCAATTGATACATCGGCTAGTAGGCGTCTCGTTGGCAGCACCACCCGAGCCGAACAATTGGTCAGAGTGTCGGGGTACGGTCACAACCAATCTAGGTCCGGGCGGTCGGGAGGCTTCCGGCTTGCCGCCGACCTTGCCGAACATGACGTAGATCGCGGAGACGGACGGATCGCGCATGGACTCGAACACGCTGTTGCCCACCGCGTTCCATGTGTCGCGCTTGCTGTACTTGACCTCGACGCCGAAGCCGTTGACGCGGATGTCGGGAAAGGCGTGGCGGTGGTAGGTCGGTTCGACCGTCGCGTCGAGATCGGTGGCCGCGTTCTGCAACGCGGCCAGCACGCCCTGCTCGAACTGGTCCGGGCCGTGGCAGAGCGTGCTGGTACGGAGATTGAGCGTCAGGAACTGCGCTGCGCGGTCCAGTAGCGCCTCGAACTCAGTCGGCGTCAACAACGTGCCCTCGGACGGCCTTGGCGATGTGCCACGCCAGCACTGGCGGCACGGCGTTGCCGATCTGCCGCTCCGTAGCGCGCATTCCGCGCACGAAATCGAAGTCGTCCGGGAACGACTGGAGCCGCGCCGCTTCGCGGAGAGAGATGCGCCTGTTTCGGCTGTAGTGCCATTGCACGTTGCCGTGGTGTTCGGCGCGGATCGTGGTCGCGGGCTTGTCGCCGGTCAGCCGCCTGGCGCCTTGCTCCGGGCTGCGCTTCGCCTTGCTCCATACGTGCGACGTGTCCTTGTCCGCGTCGGCGTCCTCCAAGTCCCTCAGGGCTTCCCGCGCCGACATGCGCCCGTCCAGTGGTTCCGGATGCGCGAACGGCCTATCGCCCTTCACGCCTGCGATGAAGATGCGCTCGCGCATCTGCGGAACGCCGTAGTCCGCCGCGAGATAGAGCTTGTGCGACACCGTGTAGCCGGGCAGCGCGAAGTCCGCAAGCATCCGGCCGAAAAAGGGCTTGCCGTGCGACATGAGCAGGCCCTTGACGTTCTCGGCCACGTGCGCCGGATCGCGTCCACCATCCGCCGGTACAGAATCGTGCGCTTGCCTTCGGCCGCGCTGCGCCGGCCGTTGACGGACACGTCCTGGCAAGGGAAGCCGCCGATCACCACGTCTGCGGACGCTGGCAACGTGTCGAGCACGTCGACGATGCTGCCGCGATGCAGGTGCCCGCCGCCCAGGTTGGCCGCGTAGGTGTCGCATGCCAGTCCGTCGATGTCGTTCGCCCACGCGATCTCGAACGGCAGCCGGTCATAGTAGCGTTTTCCGAACCGGAAGCCTCCGACAAAGCCCAAGTCCATGCCGCCGCAGCCGGAGAACAGGGACACGACCTTGCGGCGCTCTACGGGCGCTCCAGCGCACGCCGCCGGGAGCGGGCGGATCGCAGGCTCTCTCATGCAGCGACTGCGGCCTCTTCGTCCGGGAAAGCCTCGTCGAGCGGAGAGGGCCTAGGAGACCCTCTCCACCCGGTAGGTAGCGACGCCTTCCAGGTGCTTCCTCAACTGGGAGGCGTCGAGTTCGACCCCCCTCAGGTCAGGGGGGATGAGGAGCCGCAGCTCCGTATGAGTGGCCGCTAGGGCCGCCAGCCCTAGCGGCAGGACGCCCGCCGTGTTCCTGCCCCTCACGTCGTCCGGGCTGGCGTGAGGGATAACGGGCGTATCCGGACCGAGGCCGTAGTCCTCCACGAGTACCTCGACCAGCGCCGGATGCCGAGCAACAACAAGATCTACGTTCTTCACGGTCCCTCCTTGCCCGTGGCCGGGGCGAAGCGCTCGGCGAAGCGCGCCGCCGTCATCGCCCGCCCCCTGCTCGCGGCATCAACAAGTGTAGCGCTCGGTTAGATCGGCGGGCGCGGGCCGGGGGGAGGGGGGGCAAATTCCCCCTACAACGCCCTGCCCGCCCAGCGCACCTCGCCCACCACGCGGCTCTCCCGCGGCAGGGGCAGGGGCTCGAAGGCGCGGTTCTCGCTCTCCAGCAGCCACGCGCCGGCTGAACGGCGGGCCCGCTTGACGACCAGCAGCCCGTCGCCGGTGCGCACGACGAAGACCCTCCCGCTGGCCATCGCCCGCCGCTCGTGATCGACCAGGATCCAGCAGCCGTCCTCCAGCAGCGGCTCCATCGAGTCGCCGATCACCTCGATCACGCTGCAGCGGCCCGCGGCCACGCGGTGCCGCCGCAGCCAGCGGCGCGGGAAGGCCACGTGGCCGATGACCGGCTCCGACTCGACCTCCGCGCCGGCGCCCGCCGCCGCGCGGACGTCGCGCAGGGGCACCAGGTCGGCCTCGCGCTCGCCGAGCAGGGCCGGCTGGAGCAGGGCCGCGGGCGCGGGGTTGTCGGTGAGACCGACCAAGTAATCGAGCGAGACGCCTAGGGCGCGGGCGGCGTTCACCGCACCCTCGAGCCGGAGCGCCGAGCGGTCGTGCTCGACGTGCGACACCATCGTGTGGTCGTAGCGACTTCCGAGGGCCGCGGCCAGTTCGACCTGCTTCCATCCCGCCCGCTTCCTTGCGGCAGCTAGGCGTTTTCCTAGCACTCACGCAAAATAACAGCAATATGGCACTTGACACTTGAATCCTGTTCAAGTACCATGCTGTTCATGGCACTTGAACAGGATTCACTTCGCGGACGGATTGCTCTGTCGCGCCTGACGCACGACGAGATCGCCCGCGAAGCGGGGTTTCACGCTTCGGTGCTGAGCCGCGTACTGCGCGGCCTGCGTCCCCCGCCCGACGGCTTCGAGGAGCGCGTCTCGCAGGCCGTCGACCGCCTCGAGGCCGCCGAGAGGGCCGCTTCCGAGGCGCGGGCCCGCGTGCTCGCGGGGAAGGAGGGCGTCGCGTGACGGCCGACCTGCCGGGCCTGATGACTTTCCTCCCGGATGGGTTGTCCCCGGGGGGAACGCGGGGCGGCTATCGGTTACGGCCGTCCCGCGACGGAGGCGCCCGGTGACGCACCTGGAGATCGCCCTCGCGGCCCTCGCGGTGTCGCACTCGCTGACCGCCGCGATCGCGATCAAGGCCATGCTGTCCAGCGAGGCCACTCGGCGAGAAGCGCGTACACGGCGTCGAGATGCCCGCCGGCGGGCTCGGACCCGGGATTTTTCCGTGCTTCGCGCGATCGAAGCGCTATCCGCTCGCCCCAGAAGCCGAAGATCGCGTCCCGCGCCTCCGTCGAAAGAGAGCCCTCTCGATGGAGCAACTCGATGAGGGCGGCGAGCGCGAACTCGGTGTCGGCCGGGACGTACTTGTACCGGTCGCATTCCCGGGCGATCTCGCGGACCGCCTCGACAGGCTGCATGACTTTCCTCCTGGAGGTGATGTCTCCGGGAGGAACGCGGGGCGGCCGCTCTCAACGGCCGTCCCGCACCCGGATCGTTCCCATCCTACCGCGAGGCGGCTGCGCCTCGCGCCCTTTCCCCCCGGCTTTCCGGTCCCCGGGGGGAACGCGGGGCGGCTGTCGGTTACGGCCGCCCCGCACCCGGATCGCCCGCACCCGCGACGGAGGCGCCCGGTGACGCCCGTCGAGATCGCCCTCGCCCTGACGGCCTTGTCGCTCGCGCTGACCGCCGCGGCCGCGGTCCGGGCCCTGCGGGCCGGCTTCGCGGCGCGGCGGGACGAGCGCCGCTGCCGGCGCGCGTCGCGCCGGCGGTACCGCGAGCGCCTGGCCCAGGCGACCCGCCGCATGCGCGAGTCCCCGGCCGGCCGCCGCGACGGAGGCTCCGCGGCCCGGCAGCGGGTCCGGGCGGCCCGGGCGGCGCGGGAGGAGGCGCCGCGATGCTGACTCCGGAGCAGGTCGCGGCCAGGCGCGCGGGGCTGGGCGGCAGCGACGCGGCGGCGGCCCTCGGCCTGTCGCCCTGGAAGACGCAGCTCGAGCTGTACCTCGAGAAGACCGGCCAGGCCCCCGAGGCCGAGCCCAGCGAGGCCATGCAATGGGGCCTGCGCCTGGAGAGCGCCGTGGCCCGGGCCGCCGGCGAGCGCCTCGGGGCGCGCCTGCGGCGGCGGCGCGTCACCCTGGCCCGCCGCGAGCGCCCCTGGATGCTGGCCCACGTCGACCGCGAGGTGGTCGGGCGCAAGGCGATCCTCGAGATCAAGACGGCCGCCCGCCGCGACGGCGAGTGGGGCGAGGAGGGCAGCGACCGCGTGCCCCGGCACTACCTGTGCCAGGCGGCCCACTACCTGGCCGTGAAGCGCTGGGAGACGTGCTGGCTGGCCGTGCTGTTCCTCGCCGAGCGGCGCCTGGCCCTGTACGAGATCCGCCGCGACGCCGACCTCGAGGCCGCCCTGGTCGCGGCCGAGAGCCGCTTCTGGCACGACCGCGTGCTCGCGCGCGTCCCCCCGGACCCGCGCGACGCCGCCGACGCCCGGCGGCGCTGGAAGGTCTCGCGCGACGGCGCGGCCGAGGCCGACGAGCGCACGCTCGAGAGCCTGCGGGACCTGCGTCGCACGCGGGCCGAGCTGCGCTCGCTGGAGGCCCGCCGCGACGAGCTCGAGCGGGCCGCGATGCAGCGCATGGGCGAGGCCTCCGAGCTGGTGCATCCGGCCACCGGGGAGACGCTGGCCACCTGGCGGGCCTCCGCCCGCCGCAGCGTGGACGTGAAGGCCCTGCGCCGCGAGCGGCCCGACGTGGCCGCCGAGTTCGAAGTCGCCGCGCCCGTGCGGCGGTTCCTGCTGAAGGAGACGACATGAGCGAGAGCGCGCTCGCGGCCGCGACGGCCGCCCCCGCCGACCCCGCCGACCCCGCCGACCCCCTGCGGTCCGGCTTCGAGGAGGCCCAGCGCGTGGCCTCCATGCTCACCCGCAGCTCGCTGGTGCCGGCCGCCTACCGCGCCCCGCCCGAGGCCGAGGCGGGCTCGCCCGCGGCGCGCCAGGCGGTGGCCAACTGCATGGTGGCTCTGGAACTGGCCCGCCGCGCGGGGCTCTCCCCGCTCGCCGTGATGCAGAACGTGGACGTGATCGCCGGGCGCCCGAGCTGGCGCTCGACCTTCCTGATCGCCGTAGTCAACGCCTGCGGGCGCTTCGAGCGCCTGCGCTTCCGCATGAGCGGCGAGGGCCCGTCGCGGGCCTGCGTCGCCTGGACCCGCGAGCGGCCCGGCGGGGAGGAGCTCGAGGGCCCCCCGGTCTCGATGGAGATGGCCGCGGCCGAGGGCTGGGTCGGCCGCCCCGGCTCCAAGTGGCGCACCATGCCCGAGCTGATGCTGCGCTACCGCGCCGCGGCCCTGTTCTCGCGGCTGTACGCGCCGGACCTGCTCATGGGCATGTCGTCCGGCGAGGAGGCGCTGGACGCCGCGCCCGCGCCGGAGCCCGCGCCGGAGCCGGCCGCCGGCGGCGTGTCCGGGCTCAAGGACGCCCTGGCCGCGCCCGCCGCGCCCGCCGCGGACGGCCTGTTCGCCGGAGGGGCGGCGTCATGAAGCTCGAGCTCTGCGCGCCCGGCCGCAAGGTCCTCTTCCGGCCCGGCGACGGGCCGCCCCGCGCGGTCGAGATCCTGGACGCGCTGCGGCACGAGCGCACCACCGGCCCGCGGGTGCTGGTGGCCGACGCCGGCCGCAAGCGCTGGTGTTCCGAGGAGCGCCTGGAGCCGCTCCCGGGAGGCGGCTCGTGAGGGGCCGCGAGCGCCGCGCGGCCGTGGCCGCGGCCGTGGCCCGCTACCGCGCCGCGGGCGTGCGCTGGAGCGACTGGGCCCGCCGGAACGGCTTCAAGTACCAGGCCGTCCGGGACGTCGTCCGCGGCCGCAGCGCCTGCTCCCACGGCGAGGCCTTCCGCGTGGCGGTGGCCATGGGCGCGATCCCGGAGCCGCCGCCCGAGCTGCGGCACCTGAGCGGGGGGCGGCCGTGAGGGGCGCGAAGGGGCTGGCGCGGCAGCGCAAGCGCTACGCCCAATACAAGGCGCTCGGGGTCTGCGTGCGGTGCGCCCGGATGGTGCCGCGCCTGGGGGACACCCTCTGCCCCGAGTGCTCGCGGAGCCAGGCGCGGATATCGCGGCGCTCGAAGCGCCGGGCGCGGGCCGCCCGGGCGTCGAGCGGGCTGTGCGCCCGATGCGGAGCCCGCCCGGCCCGGCCCGGGGTCCTCCTGTGCGGCGAGTGCAGGGACAGGGAGACCGCGGAGAACAAGCGCCGCCGCGAGGCCCGGGCCGCGCAAGGCCTCTGCATCCAGTGCGGCGCGACCGCCGTCGCCGGCCGCTATCGCATGTGCCTGGCCTGCCGGCTAGCCGCGTCGGAGCGCAAGAGACGATGACCCTGCGCGCGCGCGGCGAGGGACCGCGGACCGCGGCCTGGACGGTGCGGTACCTGTCGCTCCAGTCCCTGCCCGGGGAAATCCAGGTCCACGAGGGCGAGCTGGGCGCCTACTTCGCCGCGAGCGCGGCAGAGGCCCTCGACGCCGCCGAGGCCGACGTCGCGGCGGCCAGCCCGCGCGACGAGCGCTGGTTCGAGCGCGACGGCTGCGAGTGCGAGTGGTGCTGCTACTGCGGGTGCGCCTGCGGGTGCGCCGCCTGCGAAGCCTGCGACGCGAGCGCGGACTGCGAGTGCGTCTGCGAGTGCGGCAGGCATCGCGACGCGAGCGGCGAGCCGGTGGATCTGCCGCGGGTGGACCTGTCCTGCTTCGGCGCCGGCGCCCTCGCCGGCGAGCGCCCGGGCGTCGCCGCCGGCTCGCGGCACGAGCTGAGGTGCATGCGGGGCGGCGACGGGATGCCGGTCCGGCCCGGCCGGAGCGTGACGCTCCTGCCGCTCGCGGCCCCGGCGCGCCTGCCGCTGTCGACCCCGCCCGGACCCGGCGAGACGGGCGTGACGGAGGAGCTCGGATCGCCGGGCTCGGGCGCCGCCCTGGTGCGCTGGGAGCGCTCCGGCGACCTCTGGTGCCCGGTCGCGGATCTCGCGGTCACCCGCAGCCGGAGGGCGCGGGCGTGACCGTGCGCGTGGACCGGATCCGCGTCGGGCCGCGGCACCGCCGCGAGCTGGGCGACATCGAGGAGCTGGCGCGCTCGATCCGCGCGGTAGGCCTGCTGCAGCCGGTCGGCGTCCGGCGCTCCGGAGAGGGCTTCGATCTCTGCTTCGGCGCCCGGCGAGTGGAGGCCTGCCGCCGGCTGGGCCGCGAGGAGATCGAGGCCGTGCTGGTGGACAGCGAGCCGGCGCCCGCCGAGTGGGCCGAGTGGGAAGAGAACGAGATCCGCAAGGACCTCGCCCCGAGCGAGCGCGTCGCCCTCGCGGAGGCCCTGCGGTCGGAAAATATTCCGATCGCCGCCGTCCCGCGCCCGGACTCGGAAAATATTCCGAAGCCGACCGTCGCCGAGGCCGCGAAGAAGGCGGGCTTCGGCAACGAACGCACCTTCCGCGACGCGCGCAAGGTCGGCGCGCGCGGCACCGAGTCGCTGCGCCAGGCGATGGACGCGGGCCGGATCAGCGTGTCCGCGGCCGCCCGGCTGGCCGATCTCCCGCCCGCGCGGCAGGACGAGCTGGTCGCCGGCGAGCCCCGCGAGCGGCGCGAGGCCGTGCGCTCGCTGCGGGCGGGCCGGGGCGACCCGGAAAATATTCCGAGTCCCGGCGATCCGGAAAATATTCCGAGTCCGGGCATCCGCCCGCCGACGGCCTCCGAGCGGATCGGCTGGCTCGTGCGGGCGCTGGAGGCATTCGAGCGCGAAGCCCGCGACGCCGGCGTGACCGCGGCCCACCTGCGGGCGGCGGACGTCGCGCGGCGCGAGACGCTGCGACGGGCCCTGGCCTCGGCCTCCGGCCTGCTGGACCGGCTGGCCCGCGAGGCGAGCCCGGGCGCGGGGGCGCCTGCCTGGGAAGCCTACGCCGCGGCCTACCTCGGGCGCTACGGCGTCCCGCCGGTGCGCAACGCGAGGGTCAACGCGCAGATGGCCCTGTTCGCGAGCCGCGTGCCGGGCGGGGACGCGCCGGCCGTGGCCGCCTTCTACGTCGGCCATCCCGGCTCCTGGTACGCCCGCGCCGGCCACGCGGTCGGGCAGCTCCTGGCCGACGCCGAGAAGCTGCACATGGAGTGGCGGCGGGGGCGGCCCGTGACGGCCGAGGGGGCGGCCCGCGCCGCGCGCTCCGCGGCCAACGTGGAGAGCTCGCTGGGGGCTCTCGAGCTGCTGCGGGAGAGCGGGCATGTCCGGTAGCGACGCGCGCGCGATGCTCGGGGCGATCACCCTGACGGCCGAGCTGTGCGGGGCGGACCTGAGCGAGCGGGCCCGGGCGGCCATGGTCCGGCGCCTGGAGCCGTTCGGCCGCGCGGCCGTGCTGGCCGCCCTCGACCGCGTGCAGGCGGAGCATCACGGGAGGCTGACCCTGGCGGCCGTGATCGACCGCATCGAGGACGGGCGGCCGGGCCCGGAGGAGGCCTGGGCCGTCTGCTGGCGCGACGAGAGCGAGTCGGCCTGGCTGACCGCCGAGCAGATCCGGGCGGCCCGGGCGGCCGCCCCCCTGGCGCGGGCCGGCGACCCGGTCGGGGCCCGCATGGCCTTCCTCGAGGTCTACCGGCGCGAGACGCGGATCGCCCGCTCGGCCGGCCGCCCCGCGGCATGGCGTCTCGCCCCGGGCTCCGATCCGGAGCGCCTGCGAGAGGCCGTCCGCCTCGGCGCGGCGCGAGGCCTCGCGAGGGCGCTGCCGCCGGCCCCTAACGGGGCGGATGTGGCCGCATGAGGGCGAATCAGCTACAATCCCTGGCCGAGGTCGGGGACTTGGCGCGGCGGCGGCTGCAGAAGCAGGGCGAGTTAGTGAAGACCGGCGGCTGGTGGAAGGGCCGCTGGCGCGAGGACGTGCGCCTGGAGGGCGGCGGCATCGTCCGCAAGTGGTCGCCGCGAGTGATGGTCGCCCCGGCCGAGGGCCGCTTCGCCGTCACCAAGCGCGAGGCCCAGCGCATGTTCTGGGACACCTACTTGGCGAAGCTCGATGACAACAATCTCGTGCCGCGCTCGATGGAGACGTTCGGGCGCTTCGCGGCGGGTCACTACGACCGAGAGCGCCTCGCGCGCCTGCGGCGGCCCGAAGCGCCGCGCGTCTGCCTCGCCCGGCTCCCGGAATGGTTCGGGCAGATGCGCCTGCGGGACGTGACCAAGGCGGACGTGCAGCGGGCCTGCGACGAGCTGCTCGCGGCGGGCCTCGCCCCGGGCACCGCGCGCAACACGCGCGTGGCCGTCCACGCCCTGTACGAATTCGCCGCCGAGGAGGGCTTCCACGCCGGTCGCAACCCCGCCCGGGGGGTGCGGATCCCGCAGGGCGGGACCCGCGAGACGCGGGCCCTCTCCTACCCCGAGGCGCGGGCCCTTCTGGACGGCCTGCAGCATCGCGGCGCCAAGGACATCACGGCGTGCGCCCTGATGACGGGCTGCCGCGTCTCCGAGATCGCCGGCCTCGAGTGGGGCCGCGTCAACCTCGGCAGCGCGTGGAAGTCGGACGGGGGGACGATCGTGCCGCCGCGCTCGGCGGCCGTCGTCGAGCAGTGGTACCGGGGCGCCGGCGGGCCCCTCAAGACCGCTGCGAGCCAGCGGGTCGTGCCCCTGCCCGGACCGCTGGCCGCGATCCTCGGCAAGCGCCGCGACGAGGCTCCCGCGGGCTCCGCCTACGTCTTCGCAGGCCCGCGGGGCCGGCCCTGGGCGGTCGGCTCGCTGGCGCGCTGCTACCTCAAGCCCGCGGCGGCCGCCGCCGGCGTCGGACGGGTCCACTGGCACGCCCTGCGGCACACTCACGCCACGTGGCTCTTCCAAATCGGCATGTCCGAGCCCGACCGCAAGGCGCAGCTGGGGCATGCCGCGCCCGGGGCGCACGCCGGGTACCTGCACTTGCGCCTCGAGGACCGCAGGGAGCCGCTGGAGAGGCTGGCCGCCGCGCTGTTCGCGCCGGATCCGGAACCCGAGCCCGAGCCGACCGCCGCGGATCTCGCGGCCCTGGAAGGGTACTTCGAGTGACGATTCTGTCCACGTTCGGTCCACGGAGGGGCGGCGAGGCCGGCGCGGAGTGGGCTCGATACCGCCTCGGGTTGCTGGCCGTAATCCGTTGTGTAAAGGGTAGTTGCGCTTGTTTCGATTGTCCCTGCCAGCCTGCGCGGGCCGGGACCCGCCGGACGCGGCATGCCGTTGGAGAGGAACAGGAACAGGATGCGGTCGACTTCTGCGGCCGGGGCGTCCGGTCCCGGCAGGTGGGCGTGCATCTCGGTCAATCCGGGCAGCAGGTACCGGCCACGGCCGTCAACGACTTGCGCCCCTCTCGGGACCGATGTCTCGTCCGCCGGCCCCATCTCGGTGATGCGGCCGGCGTACACCAGGACGGTTTGCGATTCCAGGACGCCCTCGGCATCCATCGGGACAACGCTGACGTTCTCGAAGGCCACCGTGCCCTCGGGTGCAGTCTGGCAACCGACGGCACTGAGCACGCCGATAACGATTGCGAATCTGAGTTTCATTGGCCCTCCGGACTGACGACACCGAAATTGTAGCGTCGCGGAGCCTCGGTCCATGGCGGGATGCTGACGTCGGGCTTCGAGTCGATCTCTTTGCCGACACCGCGCTTGCGGCTTCATGGTGCGACAACAAGGCTGAATCTCGCCGTGCCGTCGTCAACACGCGCTGTGCCCCTACGGAAGCGCCTTGGCCACCCACCTCGGACGGGCCCCAGAGATGTTGGGCCGAGCGGCCCCTTCAAGACGAGCCGAGACGAACGCCCACGTGTCCTTGAGCCTCGTGCCCAGACTTGTGATAGCCTGTCCGTCCGCCGCATGGCCTGACGGGCGGTGCCATCGGTCCGCCCCAGTGTCCCGAGGTCGACCGCGACATGGACAATCGATTCTTCGGCAACCCCATCCTGAACTCCCCGTATGTGGAACCGCGCCGCCATTGGGAGCTTGACGGGCAGCGCCAGCCGACCAACCGGATACTAGAGCAGCGTCGGGAGGTTTCGTTCATCACGCCCATCCCTAGGTCAAGGCAGGGCAGGAGGGCACAGCGGGTCCTTGTATTTGACAAGGACGCTAGCACGATCGAGAGCGGCGACCAGCAATACGACCTGACCTCGACGATTAACGATTGGGAATTATATAGTGCCTGTGACAAAACTCGTATCCCATTGACAACAAAGGCGTTAGGTCCAATCTCTCAAGGCGAAGATTTCACTGGAATGCTACGACTAGTCCGAAATCCTGCCAATTCTGGGTAGAGCGCGGAAATCTTCGCGATTGGCGGCTGAGCAACTTCCGACCTTGGACCCTATATGTTGTGTTTGGAAATTCATCAACCTCTTGGGTGATGAAGTAATGAAAGTTTTCAGCATTTAGCGAGAGATCAATCTCTTGTATTTGTCATGCTATTGCGCCTGTCCGTTTGTATCCTGTCACCAATGAACACCTGCGTAGACTTTCAGCCACTACGCCACTCCAAGGTCTCACTGATGGCGACAGCGGTACTTGCCGCTTCAAACGCTCTGCCGGATTGCGCGAGACTAGGCGGTTCAGTCTTCCGGCTCCCCGAAGTTCTCGGCCATGTACTCGAAATACGGCCCGCGAAGGAACCCAAGGAAGACTTCGTTGACAAGCTTCAGGCTCTTGGCGACGGCATACTCCCAGTCTCCGTCGAGACTCTCCAGCGACAGCGAAACAGTGGCCTTGCGATTCAAGGCGCGCACCCTGACCCGCTCCGGGTCGATGCGACGGTGGGCCGGCAGCCCTTCGTCCGCTCGGCCCGCCAGGAAATCCCTGAAGTCCTCGTAGATCTGCGTGGAGCGATCCATGTTCGGCAGCAGATCCCGGAAGACCAAGATGCCGCGTCGAGGGTCGAATACCACGCGGAAGGGCTGCTCCTGCAGCCACACCAAGGAGCAGTCCAGCTTGCCCCGGAGCCGTGCCGAGGCGAACGCCCGGAAGACGCCGCGGTCCGCGCGGTCCCGAAGCAGGGCCTCGACGGCCGCCGTCGCGGCGCGGCTGCCGCCCCTCAGTGGTAGTACGCCATGCATCCGGGCTCGACCTTCTGCAGGTGGCCGGGCGGGTAGTCCCGGGCGCTCGAGAACTCCTTGATCGCCTGGCAGTTGATCACTGTCGAGATACGTTCCGCGGCCGCAATCTCGTAGCTCCGCCGGAGCGCCGGCAGGAAGTCGGAGGCCTTGGTGACGTATTCGCCGCGCGCGCCGAGAGCCTCGCCGATCTTCTCGTAGCGCAGGTTCTCCTGGAACAGGTACATGTGCTGCGCCCGCGCGGTGCCGCTGCGGCCGCCGCTCTCGCCGCTGCGCCAGACGCCCCAGGCGTTGTTGTTGTAGACGATCACCACGGCCGGAATGCGGTACTTGCTCAAGGTCTCGACCTCCATGCCGGAGTACGCGAAGCCGGCGTCGCCGGTGACCGCGAGGACCGGTGCCCCCTGATACGGGGCCTGCGGGCCGGTGCCCTGCTGCACGGCCGCCCCGGCGCCGACCGTGTACCCGACGTCGGGGCCGATCGCCCCGTACTGGTAGGCGCCGTTGAGGATCTGGCCCGGCCGGAAGGCCCGGATTCGGCGGCGGGTGTACCGGGCGATCCCGTAACCACCCGACACCACAGTGGTCTGTTCCTTCGGGATGTCGCCGGCGTAGAGCAGGTCGTGGATGCCCCTGGCGATCACGGCCGGATGCACGCAGCCGGTCTGCTCGCTGTGCCGAAGGCCCAGCGCGAGGTGCTCGTCATTCTCCGCCTCGAAGGCCGCTCGGGCCGCCGCCAGCTCGTCCCGCCAAGCCGGGCGCTTCTTCGGCGGCAGATCCTCCGCCAGCGCTTCCAGCGCCGCCTTCTCGCAGCTGACGATGCCGAGGTCGACCGGCAGGTTGCGGCCGATGTCGGCCGCGTCCGGGTCGATGCGGATCAGTGTCGCGTCGGGGTCGAAGGAGTACTCGCCGAGGCCGGGCATGCAGTACTGGCCCACGAGCAAAACGAGGTCGGCGCTGAGCAGTGCGTCCGGGGCGGTACTGGCGGACAGGGGATGGTCGTCGGCGAAGTGGCCGCGGCTGGGCCCCGATTCGACAACCGCGACGTCCCCCTTCTCGGCCACGGCCTTGAGGGCGTCCCAAGCCTTACTGTAGAAGACGCCGGCGCTGGCGACGATGATGGGACGCTCGGCCCGGTCGACTAATCCGGCTGCCCTGGCAATCTCCTTGGGCGACGGATGCGGCTTCGCCTCGGTGCGGTATTTGAACTTGTCGTGGAAGTAGCGCAGATCCTCGGCGCTCTCGAAGCGTTGGCGCGCCACCTCGCCCGGAAAGTCCAGGTGGACGGGCCTAGGGACGCCGCTCTTGAGCTGGCGGAACGCGTAGCCGGCGTATTCGTGGACGCGCTCCGGGTTGATCAGCCGCTTGCCGTATTTCTTCATGCCCGCGGTGGTGGGCTGCTGGTACACCCGCTGGATGCCCTGCTCGGTGTCCTCGAGACCCAGTGTCATGTTGCTCGCCAGCACGAGCAGGGGCGTCCGCGCCGCGTTGGCGCAGGCGATGTTCATGATCATGTTGGTGAAGCCGGGACCCTCTGTGCCCGAGGCGGCGACCACGTCCCCCGTTACGCGCGCGAATCCGTCCGCGGCGGCGCACATCATGCCTTCGGTCCGCCCCCCGTAGCAGGGGATTCCCTCCGATGCGATGGCGTTGATGACCACGTAGTTGCCCGGCGCGCAGAAGAGGGCCGCAAGGCCCTCCCGCTTGCAGGCCTTGGCGAAGACCTGGGCCCCGGTCATCGGGAACTCGGCCGAGGCGGCATCCTCCGTCAAGCTCGCCGGCACCTCTCCGGGAATCGTGATGTTGGCGTCGCGACGCTCCGTCACCGAAGCCCTAGCGGTGCCGCCCGCCGCTACCGCAGCCGCGACGGCGCCTCGGGCTACGAAATTGCGCCGTGACACGGGCGCGGCCCCTTCGGCTGTGCGCTTCGACATGGGTTGCCTCCCTCGTGCTATCGCTCGTCGCGCCCCGGCGGGGCGGGGCGGCTCTCCTCCGGCCCGATGCTGCGAATGAATTGAACAAGCTGCCAGACCTGCTCGTCGTCCAGCTGCTTGCCGAACGGGGGCATGTCGTGGCCGGCCCCGTCCCGCACCGACACGAACAACTCGCCGTCCGAGGAGCCGTAGCGCCACTCGCCCGGCGCGCGCAGGCTGGGCGCCTCGAAGTCCGGGTTCGCCTGGGCGCGGCCGTCCGCTCCGTGGCAGTACTGGCAGAGGCGCAGGTAGGTCTTGCGGCCCTCGCGGACGACGTCGGACGCGTACGGCAGGGGATTCCGCAGCGCCCGGGCCTCCTCAGGGGAAGGACGCCCGGCCGCCCCCGCCAGTCCGGCGGACACCGCCAGCGCCCCGATGCAGCGCCAGCCGACAAACGGTCTTGCAAGCATGGCGGGATTCATCCTATGAACCGCCGGGACGCCAATCAGCTCCCAGCCCAATCAGCATAACCGAGCGGCAGCGGAGGCACCCGACAAGGCGGAAAAGAAAAACGCCGGGCCCCGCAGGGGCCCGGCGTTGCGAAATAGGTGCCGGAGGGGTTTATTTCAGGGGTCTTTGGTTGAGGATTAGTATGCGTTGGTGGGGTTGCCCCCCCGGCAGTTATTACTCTACCGAATCTCATAGCCGATGGCAAGGGGAAATTCCAAATTTTGTAGAATTTTTTTTTCTTGACCGGATCGACGGACCCCCCAGCCGATCCCGCAGCCCCCCGAGCGCGACGGCCGGACCGGCAAGCGCTCCCCCGCCGACAATCACCGCGGAGCGAGCGCCACGGGGCGAATCGGAGAGCCGGTGCCGCCCGCGAGACGCAGCGGAGCCGCCACGAAGGCGAACTCGTGAATCCCTTCCGCCGCGAGCCGGTCGAGATCCAACGCCTCGATGATGTGTCTGCCGCTTTCCACGAGCAGGTGGACTTGCACGGGCATAGCGGGTGCCGGCAGCACCTCGAAGGCGAGGGTGTCGGACCCGCCCGCGAAGACCTCCCGCGCGCTGAGCCACTCCGCGGCCTCGCGATTGACGCCGGGACAGCGCATGCCGTTGACGAATCGTGCCGCGTCGCCCCAGTAGGCCGCCCATCCCGTCCGGACTAGGACGACATCCCCGGGCTCGGCGGCCACGCCGGCTCGGGCCGCGGTCCGCTCCATGCAGTCCGCATCCACCACGAAGTCCTCCGGCAGGACGTCCCGCCCCTCACCCCGGGCGACGTCGAGTAGCATCCGTCTCCGGAACATCGGCCCGATAGTGTCGGCGTGGAACTCGGCGAGCCCCGCGGCATGGGACTGGGAGGCCGCGGCGTCGCCTCCGCCGAACAGCCGGCCGCGCAGGGAGAAGTGGCACAGGGCGTCGATGTGGGTCCCGACGTGCCCTCCGAGCGCGATCGACTCCGCCGCCGCGCTGACGCCCTCGCAGGTAGCGTCGCCGTGCGCCTTGCTCAGGCCGTACAGAAACGGCGGGTGGCTGGGGTGATGCGGCATGCCGACGTAGTACGGCTGGGCGAGGTCGATCGACCGGCACTCCTCGATCTGGCGCAAGAGCTCCCGCATGGCCACGCATTGTAGTCGCAGCCCGGAGCCGCCGGGCCGTCGGGGTCCGTCGCGGCTTCGAGCCGGACTTGTGATATTCTCGGAACTGCGGGGTCGCCACGCTGGCGGCGAGGGCCGGAGGGCGAGGCCGTCCTGTTCGGTGTCTTCGATGCGTTGCAGTTTCAGCGGCCTCCCGGTGCCGACGGACAAGCTGTTCGTCCTGTACTACCCTCCCGCGGCGGCTCACGAGGCGTGGGACAAGTCGTTCTACGCCGCGGCGCGGGCTCGCGAAGCCCTGGCAGTCGCGCGCGACAACTTGCAATCCTTCTTTCCGCGCTTCGTCGTGACCTCGAAGGTCTGGCCCGGTGCCGCGGCCCTGCTGGCCGCTATAGCGCTCCTTGCCTACTGGGGGGCCGCTGCCGTGCCCGACTGGAGCGAAACCGGGGCCTTCCTGCGCTGGGCGCCTCCCGCGGCCGCGCTCGTCCTGGGGCTGATCGGCATTTCGCGGCTGAGGGCGTTCCGCGAACGGCTGGGCATCTGGCGCGGCGGCTGCAAGCAAGCCGTCGCCGACGAACTCGATGCGATCAACCGGATCATGGCGGACCTGCCGGAGGATCCGGATGCCGAGGAAGCGGCCGCGATCATGCGTCGCGAGTGCCCGGACGAAGTGTCCGGGATCGCGTTCTTCGGGGCCAACTTCAAGGCGTTCACGTACATGGACTTCATCCTGAGCCCGAAACTGAAGCATCCCGCCGACGCCGCGGAGCTCCCGCAGATGCACAGCCTCTACCGGGACGCCTACTACGTGGGCGAGGTCGTCTACGACAACTGGCGCATGTTCCACAAGGACCGCCGGACGCCGGCCGATCCCCGCTTCGCCGGAAGCGGCGGGCGCCGAGGCGTGATCTAGCAGTCAAGCGCCTGCGGCCCGCAGCGCCTCCAGCGGGTGGGCTCGGCTCTCGAGCGGGAAGTTCTTGACGGCCCGGTCCAGCTGCGACGCGTACACTCCCTGCGTCATCTCGACCGTCCAGCGGCCGGCTCTCTCGCTGCAGGCCGGCTCCCGGTCATTCTCGATGGCCTCGAGCAGGTCTTCCACCATCAGCGCGTTCGCCGTCAGGTAGCGCTCGTCCCCGAAGCTGCGGTGGTCCGGCTCCAGCGGCTCCCACTGCCGGCCCCTGCCGGCAAGCCAGGCGGGCGACCGCAGGACGAATCCCTCCGACTTGGCGCCGTAGATCTCGTTCGGGAGAAAAATCCGGCCCTCGGCCCCGTAGACGTGCGTGCCGAAGCGCCACGCGTGGGTGGCGCTCGAGCGCTTGCTGCCGAAGAAGCCGTGCCGTCCGCCGCCGAAGGAGAACATCGCCGCCATCTGGCGACCGGCGACGGGACCGATCGGCTCCCTAGGCTTGGTCATGTGATCGAAGCGCAGCTCCTCGCCGCCGGAGGTGACGTGGGCGAAGACCCATTCCGGGTCGCCCAGGATCCCGCGCATCATGTCGAAGATGTGCGACCCGAGCACGACCAGGTCCTCCCCTCCTGCTCGGAAGTCCTCCTTGCCCCGCCCGCGCACCTCGTGAATCTCGCCGATCTCGCCGGCCTCGATTATCTCGAGCGCCTTGAGAGTGAAGGGCGACCGACGCATCTGGTGCGCGACCTGCACCTTGACACCGGCCCCGCGAATGGCAGCCACCATCCGGTCGGCCTCCTCGAGCGTCCCGGCGAAGGGTTTCTCCATGTATGTGTGGCAGCCGGCCTTGGCGACGGCGCTCACCATCTCGAGCCGCTGGTCGGTGTGGCGCGGGCAGATGCTCACGATGTCGGGACGCTCCCTGGCGAGCATCTCGCGGTAGTCGGCGTAGGCCGTCGCGGCTCCCGTCCGCTCCTTGGCCTTGGCTCGGCCATCCGCGTCGGGGTCGGCGACGGTCACCACCGCCGCCTGGGGGAAGGCACGCCATACGTCGCCGATGCCATGACCGTAGTCTCCGCGGCCGGTGTGGCCGATCACGCCCACGCGGTATGACGGCTTGGCGTCCAGCCGAACGGCGGCCGCTGCGGAGGCGGCTAGGAAGTGCCTGCGACGCATGGCGAGACTATACCAGCAGGGGACGAGGCTCCCAGGTCCGGCCATGCAGGGCCGGTCGGCCTTCGGAGGATGAGTCCCGCTGTCAGCGCCTCGGCCCGAACGCGACCCGCGGAAGCGATCGCGCCGACCGAGGCCGCCGTTCCCTCGCCAAGCCGTGCCGAAGGCGGCCTCGGCTGACGAAGCGGTCCCGATCGCGCCTACGGCGCTCGGGGTGGAATACCGCGTCCGACGAATCGCCCGGGTCGGATCCTACCGCACGTGCGAAGAGTAATTGCTGACCTTGACGATTCCAGACAGCGCTCCGGCCCCTGCCAGAGTTGGAAGCTGTCGCGGGAAACTTCAGCGCCTGCAAGACGTTGATCGCAGCGTTGAGGTCGGCATCGTATGCGTAGCCGCAGCGCTTGCACGCCTACCGCTTCCCCCGGCCCTGGGACGCTGCGACGAGCGCTCCCCGATGGCAGCGCTGCGACATATCGGCGGGTCGGTCCTTCTCGAAGCTGCGACCGGCCCATTCGGCCTTGTACACCACCTGGTCCAGAAGCACTTCCCCTGACCGTGACAGGACGGACCCGTCCAACCCCGACTTCCGCCGGACGTTCGTTCCCGGAGCGTGGACCGTGCCCGGGCCGAACGAGTCATGGTCCGAATCCCCAAATCCTCCGCAGCCAGCGTGCCTTGCTGCTGGACCCAGCGCGTCGTCGTCCGATGGCGGACTCGCTAGGAGGCAGCGGCTGCTTGTCGACGCCGGCGAACACCAAGTCCACGTTGACGCCGGCGTCCGTGCGCGTGATGCGCGCGAACTTCGACTTCAACGACGGCAGCTCGCGGCTCGGGCGGATGACGATATGGGGCAGCCCCTTGACGCAGGACGAAGCGACCGTTACGGCGCGGCCAGAGCTTCGCCGGAGTGAAGCAATCCAGCTCGCGAAACGGCGACGCAGGCCCGAAGCGAGGATACGCCGGACGCTCGCCTGACTTGCAGCGCAGGAGGAACGCCTTGGCCACCTTGTCCACGCGGGACACCACGCCCTGGCGCCGCCGCGAGCAAGCCGCGCCGAGCCTCGTCGGCTCCGACTGGCGCAGCTCGGCCACCTGCGCCAGCTGGTCGAAGAAGCTCGGCGCCTCCTTGCGGTCTTCCCAAGCCTGCTTCCTTTCGGCTGGCACCTTGTTGTACTGCGGGCGGAGCCAGCCCAGCACGGAGTCGATGCGAGCGTACACGGACTTGCGGCAATAGCCGCGCTCTTGATATGTGACGGTTGCCGGTACTGGATTCACCATGCAGCGTCAAGTGCGCCAGGACAAGCCAAGAGCTGCGTTCTCTGCGATGACCCTCGACGCATTCCGTAGCGGGCGCGAGCGGGCGACCATCGAGAATCGGACGAAGCCGCGCTTCGGGCACGATCCGACGACGGCACGCCGGGGTAATTCGACCGTCCGTTCCAGTCGAGCCGGACCGGCGACGGGAGCACGACCGTCGGACTGTTGATCCGATCTAGCTCGGTCTCGACGATGGGCTGGACGCGCGATTCGTGCCTTCGGCGACGGCCGAATGCGTCGACAGCCGCCGGGAGGGGCGCGAACGGGCCCTGCAGGCCCCGGCTCAGCTAGACGAATCCCAAATCGGCCAAGCGAATGCCTTGCGAGGCAGGTCCCGGTCACTGCTCGGGATGGACAACTTCCTTGCCGGCGGCCTTCCAAGCCTCGATGCCGCCCACCTGAATCTCGCCTTCGTAGCCGTTCTCGCGTAAGAGGGCCGCCGCACGGGAGGCCCGACCGCCGCGCCGTCAATAGGCCACGATCGGCTTGTCCCTGGGGACATCCGCCAATCGCGCCTCCAGCTGGTCAATCGGGATGTGCAGATAGCCTTCGATCGCGCCGTCCGTCGACAGCTCCTCCGGGGTGCGCACGTCGAGCAGGACGATGTCCTCGCCTGCCGCTAGCCGGGCAGACACCCCTTCCACGTCGAGTTCCGCCGGTTCCGCCGGCGCGCTCGCAACGGGCTCGGGGGCGGCACCCGACTCTCCTTCGGGGGCCCCGCCGCAGGCCGCGGCCCCTCCAATCAGCACGGACAGGAGTCCGCTCCATACTGAGACCTTCACGAATCGATCCTTTCTCTAGGCGTTCCAGCCGAGGGTCGAAGCCTCGGGAATCCGGCGGATGAGGTCAGCCAGCTCGTAGCGGTTTTCCGCCCCGATGGTGAAGCAGTCGATGCAGTCGAGCGCCAAGGCGTGCTGCAGGGCCTCGCCGACCCGGTTCCGCAGCAGCCCCTCGCCGAGGATCTTCATGCCGATGACGCCCTTGCCCGCGCCTTTGATCTTGCAGAGCTCCTCGATCACCGTGGCCGGATCGGCGTCCATGCGCGCGCCGATCGCGTTGACGCGCGCCAAGTCGACGTCGATGAACTCCTGCAGATGCACCTGCCGCAGCGCCGGCAGGGAGTGGCAGGAAATGCCTCTCGAGCGAACGATTCCCTTCTGCTTGAACTCGTTGATTACCTCCATCGCGCCGGCCCGCTGCACGGGCCAGTCCTCCTCGCGGACAGCGTGCAGCAGGAGCAAGTCGATGTAGTCCGTTCCGAGCTCCCTGCGGAACCGGTCGATGTCGTCACGCATGCCCTTGGCAGTCTTGGACTGCGACTTGGTCATGATGACGACCTTCTCGCGAGGGATATGCCCCAGGGCGTTCCTGAGGTGCGGGTGGCTTCCGTACCCGTCCGCCGTGTCCCAGAATGTCAGGCCGCTGTCGAAACCGAAGCGGTACATGTCAGTGAGACCGCCGACGCCGAGCTTGCGCGTCTGGTTCGAGGCGCCCCGGAAGCCGCTGGTGCCCGTGCCCATGGCGAGGCGCGAGGGCGCGAGCCTGTCGGGACCGAGCGGGACAGTGTCTTGGGCGAAGCGACGGGCGGGATTCGAGGAATAGCCCGCGGCCGCGCCGAAGAGACGGTCCTGGACCGCTGCCACGGACGCCCCGGCACCGAGAGCGTGACGTATGAACTCGCGACGTTGCATGTCGGTCTCCGTGCAACAGGCTAGCACGGTGCCGCCTGCACCCCGGCCCGCCCGAGCAAGGCACCGCACGGCCGGGCAGCGCCGACACCCGAGTCGCGGGCGGCGAGACTCGCCGGGACAGCCGCGCTATTTCAGGGCGCGCCGATGTCCGCAAGGAGTCGGACACGGGCCCATCGCGGGCAGCCTCCACGGCCAAGCGGGAAATCGCCCACGAGCCGAAGCCGTGCATCCGGCGGGGCATGGGTCCCGCTCCGCAAGGATACCTGCGAATGGCGGCTCTCGCGTCGGCCCGGCCCTAGTCGCCGGGCGTGATCCGCAGGTTCCGGAAATGGGCGACGGTGGACCCTTCGAGCCAGAGCGCCACGTTGCCGGTGGCTCCGGGCCCCGACTTCACGTCGTTCACGATCAGGGTCGGCTGTTCCGCTCCGTTGAGGTGAAGTCGGGCTTTCTCCCCGTCGACCACGATCTTTACTGGGATCCATTCCCCGGGAACGATGTCCGCGTACGTCTCGTACTTGCTCGGCGTCTCATTGCGAAAGCGGAACCAAGTCCATTCCGGATGCGAGATGTACTGCACCGTGTGGTTCCGCCGCTCTTGGTCGTCGGCCCGGCCGTTGGTCGGCCGCAGGTAGAAGCAGTCGTAAGTCTTGCCGTCCTCCTGCAGGCGCCAAGCGACGCCGACGAATCCGCGGGCGCCGCCCCGCGACCCGGGCGCGGGCTGGCCGGCGACCTCCAGCTCGATCGTGCCGTTGCCGAACCGCACTCCCTTGACGATCGCGAGGTGGTCCGTCCGCTCGCGCGCGCCGGGCACGGGCGGTCTCCCGCCACCGGCACGGGCGACCGCCGCCCTCAGCGACTCTGCATCCCCGGTGACCCTGAGGCCCTTCTTGCCGTTCAGCGTGTCGGGGAGGGCTTCGACCTTGACAAGCTCGAGGCCCTCGGCGGACTCCAAGGAGAATTCGGTCGCGAAGGCCTGCACCGCCAGCAGCCCGGCGAAGGCGGCCGCGACAGCCGGGCCCCCGACATTCCGGAACACGGTCCGTCTTCCGAGCAAACTCGCTGTCACCGCTCCGCTGTCATCACTCGCTCCAAGGAGGGGTGACGCCGTTGACTCGGGTGTAGGCGATCAACTGGCCGAGGTGCTCGCTCAGGTGGCCCATGGCCCTCCACAGCGCACCGCGAGTCGTCGTGCTGCCGCCGAAGAGATTCATAGCCTTCTCGGCGTCGCCAGGGCCTACCTTGCCGATGGCACGCCCGAGGTGCTCGAACGAGCTTGCCACGCGGGACTGGATGTCACTCTTGTCCGTCGTCGATTTCTCGAGGCCGCGGAGGTTCAGCCCCTCCGGAGGTGCCGTGCCGAAAGCCCGCGCCACGAAGTAGTTGGCTCCCGCCACGTGCAGGAGCAACTCGCTCGCCGAGCGCACGCCCTCGCCAGGCCGATACGTGTACTTGTCGGCGGGCAGGGCACCCGCCAGGCCGCCGAATCTCTCCTCGAGGGTCTTGAGGCGCGCCTGGGCCTCTTCCGCGTAGGCGTGATTGTCGGCCGCCGCGAACGGGGTGACGGCCAGCGCGACCGCGCCCAAGAGCGCGGCCCTGCCAACGAGTGCGAGCATGAGTGATTCCTCCGTCTAGAAACTGCGCCGGCGACCCGCACCGCTTGACCTGCGGGAGGTGCCAACGGACTGGCGGGAGCGCCCGCCTAACTGGATAGGCAGACGCTAGCGGCGCTTGGTTACAGTCGGCGGGCCGGAGTCAGCCGTAGCCGAGGTCGGCGGAAGACTCGAGGATCGATCCGCACGCGCTGCAGACCACGCTTCCGCACGCCGGGCACTCGAGTGCGAGGACTCCACCAGCCTTGCAGCCCGGGCAGTACATGTCGGCGTCCGCGACGCGGCCGGGCCGGGCCTCCGGGCCGGGAGACCCCAGCGGACGCCGGCAGTCGCCGCAGAGCAGCCCAAGAGCTACGGTCGCGCCGCCTCTGGCAGGGCCGTCGGTCATCTGATTCAATTAGACACAGAGCGAAGCGCACCGCCGCGAAGCGGCGAGGCAACGAGGGACGGAGCGCAGAAGATGAAGTTCCAGTTCCGCCATCCTTGGTGCCGCGGCGCGGTTCCGCTCGCCGTGACGTTCCTGGTGGGGTGCCTGGGATCGGACGAGCCCGTCCCGCCGGATTACCACTACACACGCAACGAAGTCCCCCTCTACGCCGACCTGCAGCGCGACGCGCCGGTGCTCGCGATCTTGGACTTCGACTCGACCGTGATCATCCAGGAGCGCCATCGGAGCTTCGCCCGGGTCCTGACCGGCGACCGGCTTGACGGCTGGCTCGACACGAGGATGCTGCTCGACAGCGAGCTGCGGCAGCAGCTCCGGGCCCTCACCAACCAGTCGGCGGCCCTGACGAGCCAGGGCCGTTCGCGGGCGCGGGACACGCTGAACGTGCATACCGAGCCGTATCGCTGGGCTCCCACGTTCTATCAGCTCGAAACGGACGAGGAGTTCGAGATTCTCGACCGCATGGTGGTGGACCGGCTGCCCTCGTACGACAAGGACGAGCCGAAGCCCGCGCCGACAGGCGAGGACTACTGGTACTTGGTGCGTGTCCCAGCCGTCGGCGAGACCGGCTGGCTGATCGCGAACATGGCCTACGCGGATCTTCCGCTCCATATCGCGATGCTGGCGGGCGGGCGCTCGATCGTCGCCTACTTCAAGATCGGCGAGGTCGAGGACGAATCGCTCGGCGAGACCAAGCCCACGTGGCTGTGGTTCCAGTCGACCGGCCGCGGCAAGACGCACGACTTCGACCTGCTCCGAGTCTTCCGGTGGGACAGCCGTCGCGACCGCTATCTCGTCATCCGCCAGGTCTCGGACCTGGTCGGCTATCTGCCGGTCGAGATCGAGCGCAACTTCGACACGAGGCAAGGCAGGGGCACGGCCTTTCGCTTCGTGCTGGAGCGGGAGGGCGAGCTCCGCGAGCGCACCTACGCGTATGTCGGCAGGCAGGTGTACTTCATCGAGGAGTCCGCGTTGCTCGGAGCGCCGCGCCGGGTGCCCCCGGGAGGCTACGGGAAGCGCTTCGACTGAACGCGTCACGAGTCATTGCTGACTGGGACGATTCCTGGCAGCACCGCGACCGTTGCCGCGGTTGGCAGCTGCCGCAGGCGAGTTCGGAGTCGGCAAGACGTTGATCACCGCATTGACGTCCGCATCGCCCGAGCAGCCGCAGCGCGTGCCCTTGCGATTCGAGCCGTCCGCTTCGGCGCATCGATGGCACCGCTGCGACGTATGGGCGGGATGGACCTGCTCGGACCTGCGACCGGCCCATCCCGCCTTGCACGCAAGCTGCCCTGGCAGCAATCCCCGTGCCTGGCTCGGGATCGAGCGCTGCGGTCCAGCCTTCTGCTTGACGTTCGTTCCGGGCGCCTCGGCGGTGCCCTTCGCGGAACGCGTCATGGTCTCGACGGCCAGATCCTCGCCCACGAGGGTGCCGTGCTTGCGGACCGGCCGCGCGGGCTTGCGATGGCAGGCGTTGCGCTTGGAAACGTGCTGCTTGCGGCGCGCCTTGCCGCCCTTCTTCGAGCGGGAGACAGCACGGCTGCGCTCGCGGGTCGCCTTGCGATGCTGCGTGTCGTCAACGCCTCGGATACGCTCGCCATCGCTGGTAGCGAGTTGATCCGCGACGCCCGGGTCGCTGCCCGCGGCGGACTCGGACGGCGGCAGCAGCTGCTTGCAGACGCCGTCGAGCACCATGTCCACGTTGATCCCTGCGTCCGTGCGGGTGATGCGGACGAACCGAGGCTCGAGGCTCGGCAACCCGCGCTGCGGCCTAATCTTGATCTGCGGCAGGCCCTTGATGCGCGGGACGTACCCGCCGCCGCGCCTCCAGCGCCGTGGCGGGCGCAAGCACTCGATATAGTGGGGCGATGCGCGAGCGATTCCTTCGCGCCTGCGCCCGCAAACCGGCGGACTGCCCGCCGATCTGGTTCATGCGCCAGGCGGGCCGCTACATGGCGGAGTACCGCCGCCTGCGCCAGAGCCACTCGATCCTTGAGATCTGCAAGACGCCGCGCCTGGCCGCGGAGGTCACGCAGCAGCCCGTCGAGGCGCTGGACGTAGACGCCGCGATCATCTTCGCCGACCTGCTGCTGCCGCTGGAAGCGATGGGCCTCGGCATTGCCTTCCCCGGCGGGGCGGGGCCGCGGATCGACAGGCCGGTCCGGTCGGCGGCCGACGTCCGCGGCCTGGAGACCCGACGCGCCGCCGACCTCGGGTACGTCGGGGAGTCCATCGCGCTGGCCCGCGAGCAGCTCGGAGACCGCCTGCCGGTCATCGGGTTCGTGGGGGCGCCGTTCACGCTGGCCAGCTACATGATCGAGGGCGGCGGGACGCGCCGCTACGCCCGTACCAAGAGCCTGATGTGGAGCCAGCCGACGGTGTGGCGGGAGCTGATGGAGCGCATCGTCCGAGTGCTCGTGCCCTACGCCGCGCTCCAGGTCGCCGGCGGCGCCGCGGCCATTCAGGTGTTCGACAGCTGGGCCGGCGCCCTCTCCCCGTCGGACTACAAGCGGTTCGCGCTGCCGCACTCGCGGAGCCTGATCCGGCAGCTGCAGGCCGAAGGCGTGCCCGTGATCCACTTCGGCACGGGCACGGGCGCCTACCTCGAGCTGTTCGCGCAGGCCGGTGGCGACGTGCTGGGCCTCGACTGGCGCGTGGAGATCGGCGCGGCCTGGAAGCGCATCGGCCCCAACCTGGCCGTTCAGGGCAACCTCGACCCGGTCGCGCTGCTCGCGCCGCTCCCGGAGCTGCGCGACAAGGTGCATGCGGTGCTGGACGGCGCGGCGGGCCGGGCGGGCCACATCTTCAACCTCGGCCACGGCATCATCCCCCAGACCCCGGTCGAGCATGTCCGCGCCGCGGTGGGTTTCGTGCGCGAGTACTGCGCCGCCCGCAAGCCGTGAAACGGGTCGCGATCGTAGGAGGCGGGATCTCCGGACTGTCGGCGGCGTACTTCCTCGGGGCGGCGGGGGTGCCCAGCAAGCTGTTCGAAAGCCGCTCGCGCCGGGGCGGCCTGATCCGCACGGACAGGATGCACGGCTGCCTGGTCGAGGCCGGACCGGACAGCTGGCTCGGCGAGAAGCGCTGGATGCGCGAATTCGTGGACGAACTCGGCCTCGGGGACCAGGTCATCGGGTCGAACGACGACCGACGGCGCACGTTCGTCGCCCGCAAGGGACGGCTGGTGGCCCTGCCCCGCAGCATGCGCCTGCTCGCGCCGAGCAAGCCCTGGCAGGCGGCCGCCACGCCGCTTCTCGGCCCCGGCACGAAGGCGCGCATGGCCTTGGAGTGGTTCCGGCGGCCGCGCGAGCGCCGCGACCGCTCGGTCGCGGAGTTCGTCCGCGACCACTTCGGCGACGAGGCCGTGGAGTATCTCGCGCAGCCGATGACGGCGGGCGTGTACGGCGCCCCGCCCGAAGCCTTGTCCGCGCGGCGGGTCCTGCCCCGGTTCGTCGAGTACGAGCGGCGCTACGGCAGCGTCCTGCGGGGCGCCTACCGGAACCGGCGCCGCAAGGCCGGCGGACCGCTGTTCCTGACCCTGCGGGACGGCATGGCCGGGTTGGTCGCGGCGCTCGAGCGGCAAGCCGCCGGGCATTGCGAGTTCGCGCGAGAGCGCGTGCGCGGCCTGCGCCGCGCCGACGGCGGCTGGACCCTGCTCCTGGACGGCGGCGCGTGCGCGGCCGACATCGTGATCGTGGCCGCGCCGGCCCACGAAGCGGCCCGCCTGGCCCGGTCCTTCGACAGCGCGCTGGCCGACCAGCTGGCGGGCATCCCCTACTCGTCCGCGGTCGTCGCGGCGCTGGCGTACGGGCGGGCCGGCCTCGGCCATCCGCTGGACGGCTTCGGTTTCCTCGTGCCGCGCGCCGAGGGCGGGACGGTCGCCGCATGTACCTGGTCCGGGACCAAGTTCCCCGCCCGGTCACCGCCGGGCGCGGCGCTGCTGCGGGCGTTTCTCACGGGCGCGCACGCCGACCGGGCCCTCGCGGAGCGCGACGTCCAGGTGGCCGGGCGGGCGGACAGAGAGCTGCGCAGGTGGATGGGCCTCCGGAACGCACCGGAGGCCGCCCGCGTCTACCGCTGGCGGGCCGCCATGCCGCATTACGCCGTGGGTCACGACCGCTTGGCGGCCGCGATCGCCGGGCGGCTGCAGGCCCTGCCGGGGCTCCATCTGGCCGGGAACGGCTACGAGGGGCTCGGCGTGCCCGACTGCGTGCGGCTCAGCCGGCGCGTCGCCGCTGCCGTCGCGAGCGGCCGGCCGGCCCTCACCGCGCCCGGCGCCGGACGGCCATGATCGTCATGTCGTCGGCCTGCGAGGCGTCGCCGCAGAACTCGCTGACCTCGCGCAGGAGCTCCGCGAGCATTCGCTGCGGCGTCAGGGGCGCCTTGGCGACGGCCGCGGCCCGCAGGCGCTCGTCGCCGAACTCCTCGAAGCGCGGATTCATCGCCTCGCTGAAGCCGTCGCTGTACACCAGCAGGGTCTGGCCCGGCCCGAATTCCGTCTCGCCGCGCTCGTAGGGGTATCCCGGCACGACGCCGAGTACCGGGCCGCCGGTCTCGAGCAGGGCCGGGGCGTCGCCGCCGGACAGCAGGAGGGGCGGGTTGTGCCCCGCGTTGCAGTACTCCAGCCGGTGGGCGCGCGTGTCGAGGACGCCGTAGAACATCGTCACGAACTTGTCCGAGTCGGTGCTGGCGTGCAGCATGTCGTTCGACCGCGCCATGCACGCGCCGGGGTCGGGCGCCAGGCGGCTCTGGCTGCGAATGGTCGCCTGCACGTTGGACATCAGCAGCGCCGCAGTGATGCCCTTGCCGGAAACGTCCGCCAGGCACAGCCCCAGCCGCCCCTGCCCGAGATCGAGGAAGTCGAAGTAGTCCCCGCCCACCCGCTTGGCCGGCTCGGAGTGACCGGCGACATCGTAGCCGCGAATCTCGGGAGGCTCCTTGGGTAGCAGCTTCTTCTGGATCTCGCGGGCCAGCCGGAGCTCCTCCTGGAGGATTTCCAAGGCCTTCTCCTCCTCCATCAGCCGGGCGTTCTCGACCACCTGCGCCGACTGGGTGGCGATAATGCTGAGCAGGCGCTGGTCCCCGGGGCTGAAGACCCTCCCGCCGGACTTGTTGAAGACGTTCACGACGCCGATCAGGCGTCCCTTGAGCTTCATCGGGACGCACAGCAGCGACTGGATCCGGCCCCGCCCGGACGGCGCCCGGAACCGGCTGTCGCGCTCGAAGTCGTCCACGACCAGCGGCTTCTGGTTCTTCAGCATCCAGCCGGTGATCTGGTCGCCGAGCCGCATCGGAATGCCCGCCGCGTCGCTCTCGACCTGCCGCACCATCGTCTTCAGCGCGGATCCGCCCTCGAGCCGGTCGAACAGCAGAACGGCCCCTTGCTCCACCTTCAGGTGCTTGACGCACTTCTTGACGATGAGGTCAACGGTCGCCTCGAGGGACGAGGTGCTCGACACGGCCGTGGAGACCTCGTTCAGAATCGAGAGCTCCTCGATGGCGAGCTTGAGCCGGGAGTTCTCGGCCTCCAGGCGAGCGACGTGCGCGGCCGCGTCCGGCGGGTGGGTCGGTCTCACGGCGTGCCTCCTAGTCCCTGCGCGCCGCCGTCCTGACGCTGCCCGGCCCGCTCCACCAGCTCGAGCAGCACCCCGCCCGCGGCGCTGGGATGCACGAAGACGTACCTGTAGCCCTCGGCTCCGATCCCGACGCGGTCGGAGACGAGCCGACGGCCGGACCGGCGCACGGACTCGATGGCGCCCTCGAGATCGTCCACCTGCAGCGCGATGTGATGCACGCCCGGCCCGCGTCTCTCGAGGAAGCGCGCGATCGCGGAGTCGGCGGCGGTCGGCTCCAGCAGCTCGATCCGCCCGCCCCCGGCAGGGAGCACGGCCGCCTCCACCCGCTCGTGCTCGACCCTCGTCCGCCGCGTGGGCTCCAAACCCAAGCAGCCCCGGTAGAGCTCGAGCGCCTCGTCGATCGAGCGCACGGCGATTCCGATGTGATCGATTGTCATGTCTTCCACTGCGGTCGCAGACGCGCCAGCATCTCGCTCTCGAAGGAGTACGGATTGAGACGACCCGCGGCGACGGCCTCCGCGGCACGCTCCAAGTCGGCGGAGAGCGCCCCGCCTGACTCCAGCATGCCCCGCACTTCCGCGCCGATCCTGTTGAGCAGGAGCCTCTTCCAGTAGCCCGCGCCGTCCCGGTCGCGCCCGCCCCGCCGGAGCAGGCGAAGCAGCTCTTCGACGCCCTCGCACCGGCTGGCCACCGTTCGCACGACCGGCGGACCGGGGCGGCCGCGCGGAACCAGCGAGGTCATGGCCAGGAGCTGGCGCTCCAGCTCGTCCGCGCCGGGCAGGTCGGCCTTGTTGATGACGAACAGGTCGGCTATTTCCATGATGCCTGCCTTCGCGGCCTGGATGTCGTCGCCGAGAGACGGCACCAGCACCACGGCCACGGTCGCGGCCAGCTGTACCACGTCCACCTCGCTCTGCCCGACACCGGCGGTCTCGATGACGACAGCAAAGGCGCCGAACGCCTCCAGCAGGGCGAGGGCGTCACCCACCGCAGGGGCGAGGCCGCCGAGCTGGCCGCGCGAGGCCATCGAGCGGATGAACACGCCCGGGTCGCCGTGGTGACGCTGCATCCTGACCCGGTCGCCGAGGACCGCCCCGCCGCTGAACGGGCTGCTCGGGTCCACGGCCAGGATCGCGACGGACCGCCCCTCCCGGCGCAGGAGCCGGACCACGCAGTCCACCAAGGTGCTCTTGCCGGCGCCCGGCGCCCCGGTGATGCCGAGCCGCAAGGCCCGGCGCTCGGGGCTGTGCAGGGCGCGCAGGAGGCCGACGGAGCCCGGCGCGCGATTCTCCACCCAGCTGAGGCCGCGGGCGAGGGCGCGCGGATCGCCGGCGCGGATCCGCTCGGCCAGCCGGTTCACGCGCCCGATCCCCGGCGGAGCGGTCGCCGCGCGACCGCCGGGCGGGGACGGCCCGCGAGCGCGACTCTGCCATGGCGGGTCATGAGGCAGCGAGCCTCCAAGTGTAGCCCCGCCGCCGCGTCGCGGCGCTACACTGAGCGTGTAACCTGTGCATCGCGGGCCAGCCACGCATACCGCCATCGTCGCCGAGAAGCCGTCCGTAGGCCGGGATATCTCGGCGGCACTGGGAGCGTCCACTCGCCGAGACGGGTACTATGCCGGCAACGGCTTCGTCGTCACCTGGGCCATCGGCCACTTGGTGGCGCTCGCCGAACCGCACCAGATCGATCCCCAGTGGAAGGCGTGGCGGCGGTCCACGCTGCCGATGCTGCCGTCCCGCTGGCCGCTGCGGGTCGACGAGGGCCGGAGCGACCAGTTCGAGGTCGTCCGGAAAATCCTGACGAACCAGCGCATCGGGCGGGTGGTCTGCGCCACCGACGCCGGGCGGGAGGGCGAGCTGATCTTCCGCCTGATCTACGAAGCCGCGGGCTGCGACAAGCCCGTGGACCGGCTGTGGATCTCGTCCCTGACGCGCGACGCCATCCGCCGGGGCTTCGAGCAGCTGCGCCCTTCCAGCGAGTTCGACGATCTCGCGTCTGCCGCGAAGGCGCGCAGCCGGGCCGACTGGCTGGTCGGCATGAATCTGACGCGGGTCTACTCGATCGACCGCGACGAGGTCCTTTCCGTGGGCCGCGTCCAGACGCCCACGCTGGCCATGCTGGTGGAGCGCGAGCTGGCGATTCGCAACTTCGTGCCCGAGGACTACCTGGAGGTGCAGGCGGAGTTCGACGCGGGCGAGGGGCGGGTCTACCGCGGCACCTACTTCAGGCTGGTGAAGGGCAAGCGCCAGACCCGCCTGCCCGCCGACGGCGACCAGGCCGCTGCCGTAGTGGAACGCGCCGCCGTCGGCAAGGCCGACATCCAGTCGATCCGCAAGGCCAACAAGCGCCTGCCCCCCCCTCTGCTCTACGACCTGACCGAGCTGCAGCGGCACGCCAACCGGCTGTACGGATACAGCGCCGACCGCACGCTCGCGCTCGCCCAGCAGCTCTACGAGCGGCACAAGTCGATCACCTACCCCCGCACCGACAGCCGGCATCTGTCGAGCGAGGTCGCGAGCGGCGTCGGCGCCGTCGCGAAGCGGGTCGCGAGCGGATACGACGCGGCGGCGATCGCCGAGGGGACCGGCGACCGGCCGCTCGGCAAGCGCTTCGTGGACGACGCCAAGGTCACCGACCACCACGCGATCGTGCCGACCGGCGCGGCGCAGGGCGTCGCGGGCGGCTCGGCGGAGGAGAAGATTCTCGACCTGATCAGCCGCCGCCTCCTGCAGGCGTGGCACGGCGACCACAAGTACTCCGCGACCACGGTGATCACCCGGATCGCGTGCAAGGCGGACGCCGACCAGTACCTGTCCGCCGGCACGGCCGTGGACGAGGAAGGCTGGAAGGTGCTCGACATCAAGACGGCGGGCAAGCGCCGCGAAGAGCCCCAGCTGCCGGGCGGGCTGGGAGAGGGGCAGCGCGTCAAGGTGGCCAAGGCCGAGGCGCTGAAGAAGCGGACGCGGCCGCCCGCGCGGTTCACCGAGGCGACCCTGCTGACCGCCATGGAATCGGCGGGCAAGACGCTCGACAGCAAGCAGCTCTCGGAGGCGATGAAGGAGCGCGGGATCGGGACCCCGGCCACCCGCGCGTCGATCATCGAGACGCTGCTCAAGCGCGAGTACGCCCGTCGCGACAAGAAGCAGCTGAGCGCCACGGACAAGGGCATCCGCCTGCTGGAGATCGTCCACCCGAAGGTCCGCAGCCCTGCGATGACGGGAGAGTGGGAGTCGCAGCTCCGCGAGATCGAGCGGGGCGACGGGGGCTTCGACGCGTTCATGCGAGGCATCGAGGAGTTCGTGCGCGAGGTCGTCGGCGCGAACGGCTCCGCGCCGGCTCGGGCGCGGCCGGACCCAGGGGCGCCGGACGCGCCGTTCGGCGGCGACGAGCCGCCCGCCGCGGCGCGAGGGCCCAGTGCCGAACACGCGGCTCCCGCGGCGGCTTCCCAGCGCACCGACCGCGCGGCCGGCCCTCTCGGAAGGCCGCAGCAGCCCGGGCCGAACGGCCGGACAGCGCCAGCCGCCTCCGAGGGGCAGGGGGGCCGCGGACAGGCCCGCGACCGCGAGCCGTCGGGCGGTTCGGACGGGCCGCACGCCGCGCGCCTGTCCGCGTCGGGGCCGAGCGCTGCGCCGACCTCCCCCGGGCGGATGCGAACCCTGCTGAGGGAGCGCTTCGGCCACGACGCGTTCCGGCCGCACCAAGAGGATGCCTGCCGGCAGGTCCTCGCGGGCGAGGACGTGCTGCTCGTCATGCCGACCGGAGCCGGGAAGTCCCTCTGCTACCAGCTCCCCGGCGTCGCGCGAGGCGGGACGACACTGGTGATCAGCCCGCTGATCGCCCTGATGGAGGACCAGACCGAGAAGCTGCGGCAGCAGGGCTTCCGCGCCGAGCGCATCCACTCCGGCCGCGACCGGCTCGAGTCCCGGCGCGTCTGCCAGGACTACCTAGCCGGGGAGCTCGACTTCCTGCACATCGCCCCGGAGCGCCTGGCGGTGCCGGGCTTTCCGGAGCTGCTGGCGCGCCGGGCTCCCGGACTAGTGGCGATCGACGAAGCCCACTGCATCTCGATGTGGGGGCACGACTTCCGGCCGGAATACCGGCGGCTGCGCGACCGCGTGCCGGCGCTGCGTCCCGCGCCGGTCATCGCCCTGACGGCGACGGCCACGCCGGGCGTCCAAGACGACATCGCGGAGCAGCTAGGCCTCGCGGACTGCCGGCGCCTGATCCACGGCTTCCGGCGGGAGAACCTCCAGATCGAACTGGTGGAGCTCGTGCCGAAGCTGCGGCCGCCCGCCCTCGTGCGGTTGCTCGAGGACGAGGGCCGGCGACCGGCGATCGTCTACGCCCCGACTCGCAAGGCGTCCGAGGAGCAGGCGCAAGCACTCGCGGCGAGCCACAAGGTCGCCGCCTACCACGCCGGAATGCCCGCCGAGGATCGCGACCGCGTCCAGGCATCGTTCCTGCAGGGCGAGATCGACATCATCGTCGCCACGATCGCCTTCGGCATGGGCATCGACAAGGCCGACGTGCGCACGGTCGTTCACACGGGCCTGCCGGGGTCGATCGAGGGGTACTACCAGGAGATCGGGCGCGCCGGGCGCGACGGCAAGCCGTCGAAGGCGGTCCTGCTCTACTCCTGGATCGACCGCAAGACGCACGAGTTCTTCCTGGAGCGCGACTATCCCGAGCCCAGCGCGCTGGAGACGCTCTTCGGCCAGCTCTCGGCCGAAGCGCGCCCCGTGGCGGACCTCCTCGGGCTGTTCGGCGGCGATTTCCAGAAACTGGAGAAAGCGGTCGAGAAGATGTGGATCCACGGCGGCATCCGCATCGACGCGGACGAGAACGCCACCCGCGGGGAAGACCGCTGGCTGGACAGCTACGTCCGCCAGCGCGATCACAAGATCGCCCAGACGAACCAGGTCTGGGAATTCACCCGCTCCCAGGACTGCCGCATGCTCGACCTCGTGCGCCACTTCGGCGACCTCGAGGACTCCCTCAAACCGTGCGGGCGGTGCGACAATTGCCAGCCGTCGTCCTGCGCGCTCAAGACGTTCCGGGAACCCACGGCCATCGAAGCGCAGGTCGTGGGCGAGGTGCTCGGATCGCTGCGGCTGCGGGACGGGCAGTCCGTGGGGAAGCTGTTCCGCGAGCACGCGGAAACGCGCCGGATGGAGCGCAGGGCCTACGAGAGACTGGTCGACGCCATCGCGGCCGCCGGGCTGGCGCGGGTGGAGAACGACTCGTTCGTCAACAAGGAGCAGGAGCGCATCGAGTTCCGCAGGCTGTGCCTGACCGATTCCGGGAGGAGCGCCTCGCGCCCGGGGAGCGAAGTGCGGCTCCCGGCCGAGGGGGCCGGCCTAGCCGGCCCCGCGAAGCAGCGCGCCGGCCGGAAGAGCTCGACCTCGCGCCGACGCGCCCGGCCCGACGGGCCGGCCCCCGCCTCGCGGCTCGGGCTGGACAACGTGCCCGCCCCGGACGCGGCGAGCGAGCTGATACGCTCCGCCCTGCGCGCCTGGCGCAAGGAGGAGGCGACCAGGACCAAGAAACCGCCGTACGTCATCCTGCACAACCGCTCTCTCGACTGGATCGCCGATTCCAAGCCGCGAGACCAGCGGCAACTGCTGTCCGCGCCCGGGGTGGGTCCGTCGGTCGCCGGCAGGTACGGCGCGCACATCCTCAGGATCGTGCGCACGGTCGAAACGTAGGCTGCCAACAGGGCGCGCCGGCGCGCCGTCCCCGGCAGGGAGCGGCCCGGGAATACAATCTTTGTAGGGATCGAGGCCCGCCGCCTGCCTCGAGTCCCGGTCGGATGGTCGCTCACTGCACTTGCGGCAGCCCCCTGCCGGACGGGGCGTCGTTCTGCCCCCGCTGCGGGCGGCCCCTGCACGCGGGGATCGGCGAGCCCTTCGAGCGGGCCTTCGAGGCTCGCGACGAGCCGAGCGCGCAGCTGCCGCCCGGCATGGACGCGTATGTCCGGGCCGCGTTCCTGCCGGCGCTGGGCGCCGTCTGCGTGCGTCTCGCCATCCTGGGCGGCGGCGCTCTCTTCGCGTGGCTTGGCTACCTGGTCCCGGGCGGAGCCGGCTTCCTGGCCGTGCGGCGGTTCGAGAAGCGCCACCCCGTCGCGCAAGGCGGGTGGCAGGGATTCGGCATCGGCGCCCTGACCGGCCTGGCCTGCTTCGTGCCCTCGTTCTTGCTGCTGGTCTCGGTTCTCGCGACGCAGGGCCGCGAAGCGATCCTCGGACCGATGCGAGACCAAGTCGAGAGCCTCGGCCTCGGATCGGAAGTCCAGCGCCTGCTGGAAGATCCCGCGGTATTCGCGATGATGATGGCGTTCAGCATGGCCTTCGAAGCCCTGCTGCTGGTCCTGACGGCCGGAGCGGGCGGGGCCATCGCCGCGAGGGCAGGCGGCCCGAAACGGGGCTAGGCGGCCAGTATCGTCGCGATTCCCCGCGCTCGGCGAGGGACAAGCTCGGCCCCAGCCCGCGCTATACTCGCTACGTGGAGTCTGAAAAGACTTCCGATACCTACACAAGGTCCGAGATCCGTCGGATCCTGGGCATCAAGGAAAACAGCCTGCGCTCCTGGGAGCGGGCAGGCCTGACCGCGGCGCAGGAGGGATACAGCTTTACGGATCTAGTGTCTCTCAAGACCCTGCAGAACCTCCGGAGCCACCAGATCCCCCCGAAGGAGATCGCCGAGGCCATCCGGCAGCTCAGGACTCGCTTCGACCACATAGACCGCCCCTTGGACGAGCTCAAGATCGTCTCCGACGGCCGTCGCATCGCGGTCGAGCTGCCGGGCGAACGGATAGAGGCGCTTACCGGCCAGATGCTATTCGACTTCAGGTCCGGGAGCGCGCGAGCCGTCACCACTCTCGAGCAGGATCGCGGGACCAAGGACAACGGCATGCCGGGCCGCGGCGAGGCGAGCTTGTTCCAGTACGCCTTGGACCTCGAGCGATCCGGCGAGCGGCCAAGCGAGATTATCGACGTCTACCGGAAGATTCTGGCTCTCAACCCGCGCGCTGCCGGGGCATGGGTCAATGTCGGGACGCTGCACCATCGCGAGGGCCGCCTGCACGACGCCGAGAGCAGCTACAAGGAGGCCCTGGCCATCTTCCCCGAGTACGCCCTCGCCCACTTCAACCTAGGCAACGTCTGCGAGGAGACGAACCGGCTCGCCGAGGCCGCGGAACACTACGAGAGCGCGCTGGTCTGCCAGTGCGACTACGCCGACGCCCATTTCAATCTAGCCGTGGTCTACGAGCGCCGCGGGCAGGTCCTCCGCGCGGCCAAGCACTGGCGGCTGTTCCTCAAGCTCGACGCGTCGAGCCCTTGGGCGAAAATCGCCCGCCGCAAGCTGGAGCACCTGCCGACCGTCGCCGGGGGCGACACGCCGCCTTCGGGCGAGTCGTTCCGCAAGCCGTCTCAGGGCGCCAGCGAGTAAGCGCGAACGGCACCCCGCCGTTCGCTACCATCGGCTCAATGGAACCGGCGCTTTCCGACGTACGCACGCTGGCATTCGACATCTTCGGCACGGTTCTCAACCTGTCCGGGACCATTGTGCCGGCACTTCGCGAGTTCGTCGCCTCTGCCGGATCCCGGGCTGAGCCGGCCGAGCTGTGGGCGGACTGGCGGTCGAGGCAGCGTCTTGAGCAGCACCAGGACACGATTCTCGCCCTCGGGCACCGAGGCTACCTGGATTCCGCCCGCAGGGCCCTCTCGTACACGCTGCGGCGACGCGGCATCGCCCACGAGAACGTCGACGTCCTGGATCTGCTCCAGAACTTCCGCCGGCTGGAGGCCTTCGACGACGCCCAGCGGGGGCTGCTCCGTCTCGCCAAGCGGTACGACCTAGTGGCTCTGTCCAACGGCGACACCGACCTGCTGCAGCACTTGGTGGAGGACCGCCTGGAGGCCCCGTTCCATTCCTGCCTGTCGGTCGACCGGGTCGGACGGTTCAAGCCGCACCCGTCGGTCTACCGCATGGCCTGCCTGGAGCTCGAACGCGAGCCGGGGCAGATTCTGATGGTGGCAGCACACGCCTTCGATATCCTCGGCGCCCGCGCCTGCGGCTACCGCGGGGCCTACGTCAACCGCTACAGCCTGCCCTACGAGGATTCGAGCCTGCTGCCCGACATTGAGGTGCGCGACTTCGAAGCGCTGGCGGACTGCCTCCTGGCCGGCTGAACCGTTTCCGCCGCCGTCCGGAAGCGGCCGCGGGGCCCGGCCTCAGCGAGCCTGCCCCGCGCTGATAAGGTTGGCGAACGCCCGGTACGCCCCGGGCACGCCGGCCGGGAGCTGGCGGAACCACGAGTAGCCGGTGAACACGTACGCCCCCTTGCCGTAACGGGCGTAGAGCATCCCGCCGCGCAGGGACTCCTCGCCGGGATCGCTGCAGGCGATCACGGCGTCATAGCGCTCGTCCCACTCCGACATGAAGTAGAGTCCCCGCTCCTGCACCCACCCGTCGAAGTCCGCCGCGGTGATTTTGTTGGGGAATTGCAGCAAGGGGTGGCCGCGGTCCGGAAAGCGCACCGCCGCGCGCTCGTCAGTCACCCTGAGGCGGGAAACCGTCATGGGAAACGGTCCCAGAACGGCGGAAGCGCCCGCCGCGCCGCGCCGCCTGAACGAAGCCGTGTTGTATTGCACGACCAGCGTGCCGCCCTTCTCGACGTACTCGAGCACCCGCTCGCGGGCCGCCAGCAAGTCGGGCCGCGCGTTGAGGGCGCGGACACCCGTCACCACGGCGTCGAAGCGTCCCAGATCGCCCACCGCGAGATCCTCGGCGGAGAGCAGCGTGACCGTCGCTCCCAGCTGCTCCAAGGCGTCGGGCACCTTGTCGCCCGCGCCCATCACGTAGCCGATCTCTCTGGCCGGAAGCTTCACGTCGAGCCGCTCGACCCGCATCGAGGCCTCGGGGAAGACGGGCGTCTGAGGAATGTGGCCGTACTCGATGACCCGCATGCCGGAGCGCAGCAGGCGACCGTCCACGAGAACCACGGCCGCGAGATCACCGCCGGACGGGCGCGGCGGGGGAATCAGCTCGAAGACCGCGGTCCGCTCCTGGCCGGGCCGGTCGAAGGTCACCTCGCGGGCGGCGGGGCGCACCTCCCAGCCGTCCGGAGCGCTCAGCCGCACGGTGGCGGCGGCCTTGCCCGTGTTCGACAGGAGGCGCACCGGAACCTCGGCCGGCACGGAGTCGGCGAAGATCCGGCTTTCGCGCGCGAACGAGACCGCGACGGGAGGAACCACCGCCAGCGGCCTCGAACGCTCGCCAACGGACGGGTCGACCCAGCGGTAGAGCACCGGCTTGACGAACTCGATTGCCGCGCCGTCAGGCGAGCTGAATTCAAAGACGGCTCGCAGCGGCGGCTCGGGTCCCGGAGAACTCCCGCCGCCGTGGCAGCGCTCCGCTTCGCGGGCCGCGCGCAGCCAGTGAGGCTGCGAGTAGCAGGCGTCCTCGGGCACGCCCAGCCGAGCCGACCGCTCCGCCACCCGGTTCGGTTCCAGCTCCAATGCCTCGCCGAACGAAGCCGCCGCGACGCCCTCGAGCCGCGTGGCACGCCAGATCCACGGCCGGTCCGAGCGTCGCAGGGCGCGCGCCGTCACGCGAATCTCGCCCCCCGGAACCGCGTGCCAAGCGTCCGCCGCCGCGTCGAGCCAGAGACCGGACGCCAGCTCGATGGCCCGGACAAGCTGGCCGCGCTTGTACGCGGCCTCGGGCCCGGTCAAGGACGCGAGCTCCTCGTGAGCGCGGAGAAGATGCGGCAGCGCCTCGCGCGGCCGCCGCGCATCGTAGCTCTCCCGCGCCGCGGCGAGCCATCTTCCGACCGCGACGCCGCCCTCGATGCGGCCCCAGCTCGTGTCAATGCCGCCGAACAGATCGCTGCCCGCACTCTCCCCAGCCACGTGCTCGAAGAACGCCGGCACGGCGCCCTTTCGCTGGGGGGCGCCCATCGCTTGGCTGCGGTGCATGCTGCGGCTCTCACCCGCGATCTCGGCATACGACTTGCCCAGCACGGGATCGAATCTCCCCGTGTCAACGCGGAGCAGGCCCGGGCGGCGCGCGGCCTCGGCTTCCATGCGGGGGCTGAAGGTCGGCAGGTTGTAGTAGTAGCGGCGCGCCCGCCACGGCGCCAAGCCGAGGTCCGGGAAGAATTCCGGGTCCGCCGCAGCCTCGAACGCCGACGGACCGGTCCAGCCCACGGCGGTGTGCTGGCCGTGCCCCCCGCTGCCGGGCCGCGGCGGAAACCGCGACACGATGACGTCGGGACGGACCTCGCGAATTACGCGCACCATATCGCGCAGGAGCCGCTCCTCTCCCCAGACAGCGAAGGCCTCCTCGGGCGTCTTGGTGTAGCCGAAATCCACGGCGCTGGCGAACGCCTGCTCCCCGCCGTCGATCCGCCGGGCCTCGAGCAGCTCGTGCGTCCGGATGACCCCCATCAGCTCGCCCTGCTCTGTGCCGATGCGGTTCTGGCCGCCCTCGCCCCGGGTGGCCGACAGGTACACGGTCCGCAGGTGCAGGCCCCGCGCGAAATAGGCGAGAACGGCCGTGTTCTCGTCGTCCGGGTGGGCACCGAGCATCAGGACGGTCCCTACCGTGTTCAGGCGGTCAAGCAGCTCGTGGAGTTCGGCCGCGCCGCTCAAGGGGGTGGGCTGCGCTCGCAGGAGGCCGGCGAGCAGCAGCGCGCAGACTGGCAGTCGGAAGGGCATGGCCTCATCTGAGTTTAGCGACCGGTCCCGCCTAGGCTGTAGGATTGCTTAGTGTCTCCCGTCGAAACCAAGGCCTTGTTCCGGCGAGGCATCGACCTGTTCAACGCGGGCGACTACTTCGAGTGCCACGAGGTTCTGGAAGAGATCTGGACCCATTCGCAGCCTCCGGACCGTTGGTTCCTGCAGGCCCTGATCCACTTCGCGGTCGGCTTCTACCACCATCGGCAGGGCAATCGCAACGGCGCGACGCGACAGCTGCTCAAGGGCCTGCGGAAGATCCAGGGCTACCTGCCCGAATGGGACGGGGTGCGCACAGGAGCGATCGAGCGGGACGCCAGCCTGCTGCTGGCCGACATCGAAGCCGGCCGGCCCGTGGACACCTACCCCGGAATCGTCCAGTCCGGCCCGTGGACCGGATTGCGCTCGCCGCTGCGGACGTGACATCGTAACGATAGTATGCAGGCGTCGGCGGAATTCCTTCACCGGCTGTTCGGTCTCGACTCGGACGTGGCGGTCGTGACCGGCGGAACGGGCGTGCTGGGCGGCGCGCTGGGCGAAGGCCTGGCGGCGGCGGGAGCGCGCGTGGTCGTCGCCGGACGCTCCCGGGAGCGCGGCGAGAGGCGCGCCGAGGCGATCCGCCAGGCGGGCGGGTCCGCCGAGTTCGCTCCGGTCGACGTTACGTCGAGGGTGTCGTTCGAGGCCCTTCGCGACTCCGTCCTCGAGCGACATGGCCGCGCCGACATCCTAGTCAACTGCGCCGGGGTGAACTCGGCCGTGCCATACGAACGGATCACCGACGAGGACTGGCAGCTGGTGCTCGATACGAACCTGACGGCCACGCACCTCGGGTGCCAGGCCTTCGCTCCGGCGATGGCCGGGCAGGAGGGCGGCGGCGCCATCCTCAACGTCGGCAGCGTCACCGCCCATCTCCCGCTGTCGCGGGTATTCGCCTACGCGGCTTCGAAGGCCGCCGTCAACAACCTGACCAAGAACCTAGCGCGGGAGTACGCGCAGCGCGGCGTGCGCGTGAACTCCCTGAACCCCGGATTCTTCCCGGCGGAGCAGAACCGCAAGATCCTCCAGCCCGAGCGGGTCCGCAAGATCATGGAGCAAACGCCCATGGCCCGCTTCGGGGAGCCGCCCGAGCTGGTCGGCGCCGCGCTGCTGCTGGTCGCGCGAAGGGCCGGGAGCTTCGTCACCGGGGCGGAGATCTTCGTCGACGGCGGCTTCACCGCGATGCGGTTCTAGCCGGCCGCGTAGGCCAGCATCCCCGGCGTCTCCTCGGCCGCGATGCGCTCGGTCAGGCGGGCAAGCGCCTGACCGGACGCGGCAGTGGGCCGCGTAGCGGGCGGTGTCGAACGCCTCCCGGCGACACTCTGGGCTGAACTCGACTAGCCAGGCACCGACCCTCCGCTCGAGAGAGTGGCGCTCCCCGGAGTGCAGGCCGGCCTCCTGGGACCGTGAGGCGATCGCGGTGACCGCGTTTAGCAGGGCGCAGGCGTTGCCGCCCACCTCCCAGCTGCAGGTCTCCCCGAGGGACTCGAATCGACTCGCGAACGCGGCCCAGTCGTCGTTGGCGTCGCCAGGCGTGACCGTTGGCGCGGGGATGCCGAGCGCGGAGCAGGCGACCTGCACGAAGTGCTTGCGCGGGATCGCGCACTGACGCAGCGGCCGCGGGAACTTGCGGAACTAGGCTCGGAGATCCTGGAACTGGCCCCGGGAGATCTCGAACTCCAGGCGCTCCAGCAGGCCGCCGCCGCCGCGAGCAGACTGGCAGCTCACGCTCGACCGCAGCAGCACCAAGCCGTTCGCGCAGACCTAATTGCAGGTAAGTGCCAAGTTCATGATCCGGCGGTGCATCTGCCTGTGGCAGCGGCGAATCCTACCCGACGCGGCCCGGCCGACGCCTGCCGGCACCGGCACCTCGGGTCGAGCGCAGGCAGCTGGCGACCTCGAGCGCGGGCGGTGCTAGGGCGTGCTCGCGAGGCGCGCGAACCGGACGGCGCGAGCGCTCGCCGACTCGCTTCGGCAGATCGGATGCCGCCCGGGACACCGCCGTGCAGGAGCGGCCCGGCGCGGCGAAAGAGCGGCAGCGCGACCGAGCAGGTCACGGCGATCAGAAGGGCTGATCGACTAAAATCCTTGAAAACCAGTACTCATGTTTCGTAATTTCAAGTATTATTCTAGGGCGATGCAGGTAGCACGGCCGTATCCCGCAGCGCGCCTGCGCGAAGCGCTCGCCTTGCACCCGGCTGTGGCGCTCCTCGGGCCCCGGCAATGCGGCAAGACGACGCTGGCACGTGCCATCGCCCGCGAGAGTTCCATTGGCGCTTGGTTCGACCTAGAAGATCCCGCGGACCGACGGAGGCTGGAGGTGCCGCTCCAAGCGCTTGCGGGCTTGCGCGGACTCGTTGTCATCGACGGGATCCAGCGCCGGCCATCGCTGTGCGATCCGCTGCGGGCGCTGCTTGACCGGCCGGGATACCCAGCAAAGCTCCTGATGCTCGGAACCGCGTCGCCGACTCTCGCGCTGGATGTTTCGGAATCGCTAGCCGGGCATGCCGCCGTGGAGAACCTAGGCGGGTTCAGCATCGCCGAGGTCGGGTCCGACTCCTGGCGGACTCTTTGGCAGCGAGGCTGCTTCCCGCGAAGCTTCCTCGCGCCCGGTGATCGGTCGTCGGTCCGGTGGAGGCGACGGTTCGTTCGGGATTTCCTCGAGCGCGACCTGCCGCAGATGGGGGTCTCTGCTCCGTCGGAGCCACTCTACCGATTCTGGACGATGGTGGCCCACTGGCATGGCAAGGCATGGAATGCGGCCGAATTCTCTCGCGCCATGGGCGCGAGCCAAGCGCTGGCGAGGAAGTACCTTGGAATCCTTGCCGGAGGGCACATGGTTCGGGTTCTCCCGGCCTGGATCGAGAATCTCAGGAAGCGCCAGGTCAAGTCGCCGAAGCTGTACGTGTGCGATTCGGGGCTGCTCCACACGCTCCTCTCGGTGGACCGGCCCGACGCCCTCGCCGGCCACCCGAAGGTGGGAGCGTCCTTCAAGGGGTTCGTCCTCGAGCAGGTGGCCGGAGCGTTCGACTCGGCGCCGTACTTCTGGGCAACGCACGCGGGAGCCGAGCTGGACTTTCTGATTCACGTCGAGGGGCGCCGGCACGGCTTCGAATGCAAGTACGCGGACGCCCCTAGCACCACCAAGTCGATGCGCGCGGCCCTTCGGGACCTCAGCCTCGAACACCTGTGGGTCGTATATCCCGGCGAGGAGGCGTACTCTCTGGACGACAGGATCACCGCGATTCCCGCGAGCCGGATCCCCGAATTTGCACGATCACTGAGCAAGTGGGTGCCAACGAAGAGCAGCCGGACCGTCGCGGCCTAGCAGCCGGGATTCCGGCGCCGGAGGAACCGGGTTGCCGGGCGAGACCGTCCAATCCCCGGTGCCGGCATCGTCCGGCAGGTACGGCGGAGAGAATCCCCCGTCGCGCCTAGCTCACGCGGCCACGCGCTCGGACTCGCGAGCGGGCAATGGACGCCCGGCCGAAGGCCCCTCGCCCTTCCGCCGACGGTTGCGGTGCAGATTGTAGCCCTCGGCAATGATCCGCATCAGGCTGCCGCGGTTCTGCCAGAGCAGGGCCACCCAATGGCGCTTGGTCATCTGCGGGAAGTAGATGCCCCGGAACGCCAGGCGGGTGAAGAACATCACGGCGCGCTCGTGAAACGGCCTTCCCTCGATTCGCTTCAGGGCGAGCGCCGTGGACTGGGGCGAATACGATTCGGTCCATGCCTGGCGCACCTCGGCCTCCGCCTGCTCGATGCTGATGTTCTCCGGGGTATACGCCATCTGGAACGGCCGGAAGTCCAGCCAGTGCTTCGGGCGGGTCAGGCGCCCCTGCGCCATCAGGCGGTCGTACAGGGGGGTGGCCGGGTAGGGCGTCATCAGGCCGTACACGGGCAGGCCCGGCGGCCACTCGTCGATGGCGTCAAGCGTCTGGCGGGCAACACCGGGACGGTCACCGTCCATTCCGAAGATGAACGAGGTAATCGCGTAGATCCCGCGGCTTGCGAGACGATCCAGCACCTCGCCGTACTTGGCCGGCTTGTTGAACCCCTTGTTGACGTCCTTGAGGTTGGCCGCGTCGATGGATTCCAAGCCCATGAAGATCCAGCGCCCGCCGCTCTCCTTGATCAGATCGCACAATTCCTCGTCCTTGAGCAGGTTCATGCTTATCTGCGCCACCCACGGCACTTGGGCCCCTCGGTCGATCATTGCCCGCAGCAGCGACTTGGTGCGCTTGACGTTGATCGCGAAGTTGTCGTCGATGAAGAACACCCCGACCTTGCCGTCCTCGGCCGCTGCGCGGGCCTTAAGCCGCAGGATTTCGCCGACCACGCTGTCGTTCGAGCGGTAGCGGATAGAGTCGCCGAAGAACCCCGTCACTGTGCAGAAGTCGCAGCCGTACGGACAGCCGCGCCCCGACTCGATCGGCACGACGTACAGGCTCTTCCACGTGCTGCCCGCCTTCTCCAGCAGGTATCGGCCCCATGCGGGAATCTTCGCAACGAGGTCGAACTGCGAGAGGTCCATCGTCTCCCACGGGATTGAAGGATAGTTCTCCAAGGACGGCTTGACTTCGCAGCCGCTCTCGTCGACCGGCATGTAGACTTCTTGCAAGCGGCCTGCCGCGGCGTCAGTCACGATCCGAGGCCACAGTTCGTCAGCCTCTCCTAACGCGACGGCGTCCGCGTGGCGGGGCTCGCCGGCCTTGCCGATCGGCTCGTCCGGCACCTCGGTGACGTGGGGCCCTCCCATTACCACCTTCGCGCCCGCGGCACGGATCGCGTCGGCCATGCGGTAGGCCCGGGCTGCCATGCGCGTCATGGCCCCGATGCCCGCGAGCTGGATGTCGTTCTCCCGGACGAAGTCGGCGATGCTCCGCTCGGTCATGCTCTGGGCGTTGCCGTCGATCAAAAAGACCTTGTGCCCAGGCGGCGTCACCGCCCGCAGAACGAACATCCACAGGTGCGGCATGTAGTTCTTGGTGACTTGGTTGTCCGGATTATAGAGAAGAATGTTCATGGAAGGTTCGGCTTCTTAGGCGTGGAACGCTTCTGCAGCCGAACTTCCGCGATCCAAAGGTACACGAGCGTGGCGCGCTGCGACCCCGAAAGGCTAGCACGAATGGTCCCTTCGGCGCTACAGCCAGCCTCGCCCATGCGGATCAAGCCTTCTGGGAGCGCGCCTACAGGGAGTGGTGCCCCCGACCACGAGCCCGTCAGGACGTGACGGCACTCGGCCCTTGAGCGGCCCGGAACCGCTTCCTACGAGCCAGCCGGCTCGCTGCCGACAAGGTTGTTGGCCCGCCCCTTGCGATTCGCGGCAAGTCAAGGCGCGAGCCCTCGATACCGGGGATGGCCTTCCAACGGACGGAGTGCCTCCTCGTCGCTCTGCGTGCTGCGGCAGCTTCAGCGCGGTGGCGCCCGGGGTCCCCGCCGATACGAGCGGCGGGCTGCGCTCCTGAAATCCCGGGCTGACAGCGCAGGATGGAGTGCTTCCGCCGACGGATGCCCCAGAGAACATCGTCTGGAAAGATTCTCCGGAGAGGCGGGAAGCAATAGCGCCGCTCGGGAATGCCGGGACCCACCGTACCAATCCTTGCCTCCGCCCCGGCCAGGCCTTGCGGTACACCCGGTCGCTGGCCTGCATGCCCGGCTTGCCGCGCTCGTCCAGCGGTGTCGCTCGTCCAGCGGTGTGCGGTGGCCCTCCTCGCTGCAGTTGGACAAGAGCCGCTTCATCGAGATCAGGTTGAGGCGATCGAACTGGTCCTGGCGGACCGTGCGCTCGCTGCGGCCGCGAAAGTCGTCCGCGTCCGGCAGCTGTTTCGAGATCTTGTACGGGTCCTCGACTCTCCAGCGTCCGTGGTAGAGCTTCGAGAGCTCGTCGAACGGATATGGGCTGGTGTCTTGCGCTGCATGGCATCCGCTACAGTCGGCAGACTGTCCGCAACCAGCTCGAGGACTAGCGCCGAGTGAGGGCCACCCCGTGCATCGCGGACGGGCGGAAGATTGAGAATCGCTAAGGCACGCGCCCGCCTGCGGAGCCCGTGACCCTCGCCCCGGATTGGGAAGAGGTTTCGCAGCTGCACCGGTAGCGCGTCGAGGACCGAATCGAGCGAACCGCCGTGTCCCGGCACAATTCTTGTAGGGCCAAGTGAGTCCGCGGTGATCCGGGAGTCGTTCAAGCGAAACGAATCATGGATCTCCGGATGCTATCACGTGGCGAACATCGGTTGAAGGCCCCAGTGCCCGCAACGGGCGGCAAGCGCTTCCAAGGAATGTCGCATCCAGGCAGTCAGATCAAGACGCAAAGCCATCAGGCTCGCCGAATTCCGGGATTCCAAGCAGCCCTCAAGAGGCGGCGGACCCGCCGGTAGCGCCGAGCCTACATGATCGGGCCACCCAGTTCAGGTATGATTCCGACGAGCCGAGCGCCCGCTTCGGCAGCCGCAGCGTAGGTAGTGCTTGTGACAAAACCCCTGAATTCTGGCCCGATCAGCATTTCATACTACATCCTGAGGTCGAATGGAGCCACAAACACAACATATAGCGCCCAAGGTCGGAAGTTGCTCAGCCGCCAATCGCGAAGATTTCCGCCCTCTACCCAGAATCGCCAGGATTTCGGCCTAGTCGTAGCATTCCAGCGAAATCTTCGACTTGAGAGATTGCACCTAACGCCTTTGTTGTCAAGGGGATACGAGTTTTGTCACGGGCACTAACTAGGAGCGAAGGAAGTGGTCGGGCTCGCCCCAGGCATGTCGAGACGCGCTCGGGTTTCCGGATCTGGCTGCAGTACGACGACGGCGTGAGCGGCGAGGTCGACTTGACTGACATCGCCGGAAAGGGGGTGTTCGAATCTTGGAACGATCCCGAATTCTTCGCGTCCGTTCGGATCGGTCCAGACGGCTCGATCAGCTGGAGCGACCGGCTGGACCTCTGCCCGGACGCCATGTACCTGCGTCTTACAGGCACGAGCCCGTCAGAGCTGTTCTCCGACCCCAAGGGCCCACCCGAAATGCCTGAGCTGACCCAGTTCTAGGGAATCGTCGTCAGGATGTACTGCGCTGATCACCATTCACCGCATTTTCACGCGGCTTACGGCGGGTCGACTGCCGTGATCGGAATTCCGGAGCTAACTGTTCTGAGGGGCGATCTGCCGCGCCGCGCGCTAGGTCTGGTGTTGGAGTGGGCATCGTCTCACCGAGCGGAATTGATGGAGGCGTGGGGACGGGCTGCGCGCAACGCTGATCCCGGCAAGATTGCCCCGCTGGTCTGACTTCCGCGCAGTCGCCCGAGTCTGCCAACCCTGCCGCTGGCCTGCGTATTCCTGTGTGTTCGGAAGGGAACCGCTGAGTCATTCGCATGTCCGTTGATCATCAATTCTCAATTTGGGCTCTAAGGTGCCTTGGGATCATTGTCTGCGCGGGCAGATGAGGTGGCCCTGGTCCGTCGGACAGTCCAGCGGCTGACTGCAGCGCGTCGGTTCGCGGAACGGCAACGAGGGAGAGGGCAGTGTCGCGAAGAACAGCGGAGCACGGGCACGGCCGTAGGCCCAGAGCGGCCTCGCCGCCATCTGGCGACTTGCATGTGGCGGGCTGGGAGTGTCGCATCCGCCCATGCATGCAGCAGACATCCCGCGACTATCCCACCCGTTGTCACTCAATGGACCACTTAGCGCAGCGTCAGTCGGCCTTGGCGCTGCCGCTGAGCAAATCCTGCAGCGCGAGTGGCGCCGAGGTCTTGCGCGACTGGCCCGGGGGGTCTAGGCTGAAGTACTTCCACTGGCGGATCAGCCCGAGAACTTCGTCGAGGGCGGCCCGTCGGTGCGACGGGATGCAATTGTGGCGCTCGGCTAAGAAAGGGCCATCTGTGTTGTACATCCGCATGCCACCAGCGACGACCCGTTCCTCGGCATCGGGGGCGGCAGTTGCGAGGTGATCGCCGCGCGATTAGCCTTCTCGCCCGCCCCGTCCGGTCGCCGTTCCACGCCGACGGTCCCCCGCTGTCAGTGCATAATGATCGATTCCCGCATGCCCACCGTTTACATTCCCTCCATGCTGCGCCCGCTCGCGGACGGCTGCGAGATCGTCCATACCAGCGGCTCTACCGTCCGAGAGGTCGCGGACGACTTGACGGCGCGCTTTCCCGCATTGCGGAGCCGCCTGCTTGACGGCGAGCAGCTTCGGCGCAGTATCTCCGTGGCTATCGACGGCGAGGTCAGCACGCTCGGCATGCTGGACGACGTGGAGGAAGACTCCGAGGTGCATTTCGTGCCGGCGATATCCGGCGGGCGGGACCGAGCGCGTACAAGCTCCCTGGGGTGAGGTCGCAGTCCAGGACGCCCACGCGCACCCATTCTCCCGATCATTCTTCGAGGCGCTGGCCCGGCAGAAGGGCGCGGCGGACGTGGACCAATGGTCGCGTCCCCCGGGTGGGACCCTCCGTCGGCGAGCAACGCGGAACTACCCGGCGACTGGGCCCGTGAGCTGGACCGGCACGGCGTGTCCATGTCAGTGCCGATGGCCCGCGTGCCGGGCGGCGAATCGTCGGTCGCGGACGCTGTCGGGGCCTTTCCGCACCGGTTTCACGGCTACTTCATGCTCGACCCGCTCGCGGACGGGGCTCGGCAACGAGCCGAGAGAGCGTTCGTGGGATTCGGGCTGCGAGGGCTCTGCCACTCCCCGGCCATGCACCGACTCTCGGTTCAAGCCGAGCGCCTCGCGCCCCTGTACGAATGTACGAGATGGCGGGCCGGCTGTCGGGGCGTGTCGTGTTCGTGCACGCGGCAGTCCTGACAGTCGGCGTCAGGGCGAGGCTGGGACTCGCGTCGAGGTTCGACCTGAGCCGCTCAAACCCGGTTGACCTGCCCCCCGTGGGCCTCGCGCATCCGGCGACGACGTTCGTGATCCCCCATTTCGGAGCGGGCTTCTTCCGCGAGGCGCTGATGCTGGCCGATCTGGCGAGGAATGTATACCTCGACACGTCCAGCACTAACAGCTGGACGAAGTATCTTCTGCCGAGACCGAGCCTGAGCGAGGTGTTCGGACGCACGCTAGACGTGGTCGAGCCGGAACGACTCCTTTTCGGTTCCGACTCGTCCTTCTTTCCTGGGGGCTGGAACCGAGGCGTATTCGAGACCCAGTGCAAGGCAGTGCGCTCGCGCGGCCTGCACACGCATGAAGCTGAGGATATACTTGGCGACAACCTCACTCCGCTCATGTCCGGCCAGTCTGGCTAGCTCGCTCTCCCGACCGATTCGCAGGCAACATGCTCGATCCGGAGCTCCTTGCGCCGTCTGCCGCGAGAGCTTCAACCAGGAGCCTTTATCGGCGAACGGAGCCAGTCGGAGGGTTCCGTCGCGACAGCTCACCGTATTCTGAAACGACCGCAGAGGTCGGTCACGATTGAGGGCTCCCGTACATTTGATCGCAGGCAGCGTGACGGCTAATCGCACGGTGCTCGTAGCAGCCCGGCATTCATCCCTGCTGCATTGTCAGCCAGGGACCTAGGAATCCGTCGGTTGCCGACCAATATTCGCCGCACCGAGACCAGCAAATATATAACTGCGATTCAAGCTCGGACACTTGACGCGTCCGAGCTTGAACCTAGGTGTGACAGTTAGAATTCGTAGCGCAGAACAAATTGAATCTGTCGTGGCGCTACTTGCGTCCTAAATATTCTCCCTACGGAACCGGACGCCAGCGTGTCGTTCCTGTTGCTCCCTGGCTTGCGGAAGTGAGTTGTGTTGAACGTGTTGAAGAACTCTGCCCGCAAGGTAACTTGGTGCCCCTCGGCCACGCGGAACTGCTTGGCGAGTGAGACGTCCCAGGAGTTGATCCCCTGAGCCTCCACGAACGACGCACCCGCGTTTCCATACGTGTACTGCTTCGGGAACTGGAAGCAGTCTACGTTGTACCATCGCTCAGCAGTCTTCGGGCCTTGATTCGGATCGCAGGTGACGTCGGGGCGCTGGTAGGAACGTCCGACGTTGGCGATGTCCCGGCCGGAAAGCACATTGACCGGCGGCCCCGAGTTGAAGCGTGTGAAGCCTTCCAGCGCCCATCCACCGAGCGCCGCGTTTGCTACGCCACTCCAGTCTCCGCCCCAGCGACGGCCTCGACCAAAAGGCAGGTCCCACATGTAGACCACTTGGAACACGTGCTGCAGGTCCCAGCTGGACCGCGACCAGTCGTTGCGAATGTTGAACGGGTCCTGCGTCTTCCACTCGGCCAGCGAGGACTGTTCGTCCATCGCCTTGGACCACGTGTAATTCATGCGGAAGCCTAGCCCCCTGCTGAAGCGCTTGTTCAGCTCAACTTGGAGCGAATTGTACTCGCCCGAGAAGCGGTTGTTTCCGCCATCGACGTTGCCGAAATCGGGCATGAACCGACGGGGCTGTATCGCGCCGGGACCCGGCGTCATCGGGGTGTTGATCGCCGTGTAGCCGATCTGCTTCTTGCTCGACGACCCCACGTACCCGACGTTTAGAGAAAGATCCTCGACCAGCTCCCGCTGGAGGGAGAAATTCCACTGGACCGAGTAGGGCGAGCGGTTGGTGGGGTTCTGAGGCCATCCGCCGATCGCCGCGGTCGATGAATACGAAGGCCCGGCATTGTCAGCGAAGAATGTCGGACGGGGGGACTCATCCGTAATGGTATTGACCGTGGCCACTTGCTGAGGCGTGTAGGGCCAGAACTTGCGCAGGTCCTGCAGCTCTTGCACGAACGTGGAGTTGTAGAACGCACCGATCCCGGTGCGGATGACTGTTCTGTTGTCGATCTGGTACGCAATGCCAGCGCGCGGTCCGAAATTGTTGCGGTCGGCGAACATCAATGCGCGAGTCGTCCCTAGCCTGCGAGCCGGCTGATTGCGCTCGCCAGTCTCCGGGTCAACCTCCGGGTTGACCGTCGACCACATCAGTCGGCCAAGGCTTCCAGTCACCGGGTTGGGTGTCACCCAAAGATTCCCGAGCTGATCGGTGGTGTCGTACGGCGGATTGTTGTACTCGTACCGCAAGCCTAGATTGATGGTCAGCTTCGAAGTTGCGCGCCAGTCGTCTTGAAGGTAGAACTGCCAAGCATTGATCCGTCCGTTCGTAATGGTCTCGCCCGTGGAGCGACGGAACTGTCGCGGCGTGCCCAGCAGCATACTCGCCGTGCTGAAACCCGAGCCTGGATCGCTGTACAGCGAGGTCAGCTCCCCGTTGAACCACAGGTTTCCATTCATCGGGTTGGATGTGTTGGTATAGAAATGCCTCCGGCTATAGTTCACGCCAAACTTGATCGAGTGGGCACCCATAACGTTGGAGTAGTTCGATATGAACTGCCAGACTTTGTCGCCCGTGTTCGTGCCTCCGCCACCGGCGCTGAACTCTCCGTCCGAACTCATGTTGGGAATTGGGGAGCACAGGACTTCGCGCTGGAACATTTGGATCCCAGTGCGATCCAAAAACGCGGGTCTGTCAATCGCCGAGTTGTTGGTGCAGTTGGGATTCCAAGGCGCGTTGTAACCGAACCGGACCTCGAGAATCGACGCCGCAGTCAACAAGCGGGTCCACTGTGTGGACAGATTTCGTACGTCGAAATCATTCTCCCTTGAGAGATGTGGATTCGAGCTTGGCGAAAATGTCGAGACGTTCTGATGCAGGTAGCGAACTGAAAATGAGTCCTTCTCTCCCGCTGTGTGATCGCCGCGCATTATGTAGAAGTCCCTGTCATTTTGCGCCGAGGTAGTGTTGATGTAGTTCTGCGAGATTCCAGGACGGTTAGGCAGAGGAATCATGATGTCGAGGAACGACGTGATCGCGGGATGGTGCAGCGATTGAGGGATGGTCTTGTTCTCGAACAGATCTCGCACGACGTGACCGTCCGCGTCGGCACGGCCCGAAAAAGGGTTGTAGATATTCTGCGTGAATTCGGAGAAATCTCCATTCCTCTGGAGCTGCGTCGGAAAGTTCGCGAGGGCGTTGTTGCCACGTCGATAGCGATAGCCCTCCCAGTTGAAGAACCAGAACGTGCTGTCGCGCAGGCTCGGCACCGGGCCGCCAACCGCGCCGCCGTACTGGTTCTGCCTGAAGGCAACCTTGCCGGATCCGCTGCGGTTCGCGAAGAAGTCGTTGGCGTCGAACTTGTCGTTGCGCACGTACCAGTAGGCTGAGCCGTGCAGGTCCCTAGTGCCGGACTTGATCGCGATGTTGACGTTTGCGCCCATCGAGCGACCGAACTCGGCGTTGTTATTGGTCGCCACACGGAACTCCTGGATGGCGTCCATCGGTGGCGTGCCGCCGGGCGAGTTCATCATCATCATGTTGTTGTCCACGCCGTCCATCGTGAAGTTGTTGTCCTGCGGGCGGGCACCGTTGACCGAGATCAGCATCGTGCCGGACTGGGTGCCGCGCGACTGGCTGTAAGTCATGCCGCTGGTACCGGGCATCATCAGGATCAGGCGGGTGTAGTTGCGACCGTTGACAGGAATCCGCTCGATCTCGGTCGTAGTCACGGTGCCTCCGACCGAGGCGTCCTGTGTTTGGAGCACGGGCACCTGGCCCGTCACCTCGACGGTCTCGGTCACCTGCCCGAGTTCCAACCTGAGGTCAACCTTGACAGTCGCGGCAACTTGGACAATCACGCCGCCCTGCACGCGGGTCTTGAAGCCCTCGCTCGAGGCAGCGATCTCGTATGTGCCCGGCTGGACCGGGTAGGCGCGGTACGCGCCCCTTTCGTTCGTGGAGACTGAGCGCTGGACTCCGGTGTCGGTGTTCGTGACGGTGACCGTCGCACCTGGCACCAACGCGCCGCTCTCGTCAGTCACGTCGCCGACGAGCGCCGCGTTCGTGGTCTGGGCATTCGCCGCGACAGGCACGAGCACGAGCGCCGTGGCGAACAGCGCCGCCAAGATGGGATGCTTGTTCCGGTTCATAGAGATACCTTTCTCCTCTGCGTGCCCCCGGCACGCTCCCCACCGATTCTACTCGATCCGGGATCTAGCTACAATCGGAGCCGCCTCTGACCCGTTGGCTACCGAATCCTAGACTGCCCAAGCGCAGCCGTGCCGGGTGGGTAGGGACTCTACATTGAGGCAATTCGGGATTTCCAGAGTGCCTGCGAAGGGTGTCCTAGGCAGGCACTTGACTTCTCCTAGCTCAATTTTCGAGGCGCCAGATGCATCTGACCGCGGCTCGGCCGGACTGCGCCACCTACACCCTGAGCTTCCACGGCTTGCGGTAGGGGCGCCTGTACATGATCGCCTCGGCCTCCGGGTCGTCTACGACCCGTTCCCTGTCGACGTCCCAGTAGACCCGACGGCCCGTTCGCAGCGCCGCGTTGCCAAGGTGGCAGCCGATCATCGAGTCGTGGCTCAGTTCCACGTCAGACCGAGGGCGCTCCCGGGTGCGCATGCAATCTAGGAAGTTCTCGACGTGGTCCTGATGCATGTTCTCCCGGTCGGGCCGGTAGGCCTGGTGCGGCACGCCCGGCGCCTTGTATTCCCGCACCCGCTTGCCGATGCGGTCGGTTTCGGGCAGCACTTCCCAGCCCTGCCGGTCCACGATCAGGATGCCGTTCTCGCCGTGCAGCATGACGCCGTGCTCGCGGTCAGCGGGCCCGCGGCCAACGCCCAGCGCGTGCTCCCAGACCATCGAGAAATCCGGGAACTCGTACAGCACCTGCTGCGTGTCCGGAGTCTGCATCGCGTCCTGAGGGTAGGCGAACTTGCCGCCGACCGACATCGCGGAGGTCGGCGACTTGATACCCATGTACCAGTTGGCGATGTCAATCATGTGCGCGCCCCAGTCGGTCATCAGACCGCCGGAGTAGTCCCAGTACCATCGGAAGTTGAAGTGGAAGCGGTTGCGGTTATACAGCCGCTCCGGGGCCGGGCCGAGCCACATGTCGTAATCGACGCCGTCGGGTGCGGGCCCGTCCGGCATATGGGGTGTCTCGCCCTTCCAGTCCAGGTAGGCCCAGCACCGCACTAGGCGCACTCGGCCGAGCCTGCCGCTGTCGATGTATTCCTTGGCGGCGAGATACTGGGCGCCCGACCGCTGCTGAGTACCCATCTGGACGACGCGCTCGTGCTTGCGAGCTGCGTCAACCATCTGGCGGCCCTCCCATACCGTGATCGCGAGCGGCTTCTCGACGTACACGTCCTTGCCGGCCTTGCATGCCTCTACCGTGGGGATGGCGTGCCAGTGGTCAGGCGTCGCGACGATGACTGCGTCGATGTCATCGCGTTCGACCACGCGCCGGAAGTCGCTCGTACCGAACTCGGCGTTCTGGCCGGACGCCGCCACTACCGACTTCTGTGTCTTCTCGATCTGGGAGTCATCGACATCGCACAGCGCCACGGCCTCGGTCTTGCCGGCGCGCAGCATGTCGCGCAGGTCGCCGCGCCCCATCCCGCCGCACCCGATCAGACCGAGACGGATTCGGTCGTTGGCCCCTAGGATGCGACTAGCGGACGCGGCAGTCATCGGTAGGGCGGAGCCGATGGCCGCTGAGGTCATGAACGTGCGACGGGAAGTGCTCATTTGAGAAGGGGACGCGTTCTCGGGGCCGAGGGGCCATATCCCGCCTCGATTATCGCCCCCGGGGCAGGCAGCTAGCAAGCCTCTGGGAAACGGCAGCTGGAAGCAGGGAGCCCTTCGTCCAGGCCAAGGTTGATCAGGCGCGGCCCGGGCTTCAGCGATCTCGCGCCGGTACCTGCCGTCACGGACCTGTAAGGTGTTGAGCGTGCCATGACGATTCCTTGGGCCAGTCTTCGAACCGCGGTCCGGATCCCGACGCTCGCCGTGGCGACGCTCGTTCCCGCGGGGACGGCAGGAAGCGCCAGCGCCGCCACGCCCTCGGCTGCTGACCTGGAGTTCTTCGAGTCGAAGGTTCGACCGGTCCTAGCGGAGCATTGCTACGCGTGCCATAGCTCGGAGGTCGAAGCAGCCTTCGCCGGGCTGCGGCTGGACAGCGGCCAAGCGGTGCTCGCGGGAGGAGACTCCGGACCGGCCGTGCTGGCCGGGGACCCGGCAGGCAGCCGCCTCATCCAAGTGCTTCGGGGCACGCCCGTGCTGATGCCGCCTAGCGGCCGCCTCCCCGAGGCCAGGATCGACGACATAGCGGAGTGGATTGGCATGGGAGCGCCTTGGCCGGACGAGCAGGCACCCGCAGCGTCAGGCGATGTGTTCGATCTAGAAGCGCGCAAGCAGGCGCACTGGGCCTGGCAGCCCGTCCGCGCCGTCGAAGCGCCTCGGGTCACGCTCGAAGACTGGCCGGCCGACCCGATCGACCGCTTCGTCCTGACGAAGCTCGAGGCGGAGGGGCTTCGGCCGGCTCCTCCGGCCGACAGGCAGACGCTCATCCGGCGACTGTCGTTCGGACTGACCGGGCTTCCGCCGACCCCGGCCGAGACCGAGGAATTCGCGCGCGACGAGTCTCCGGACGCGTACGCCCGCCTGGTCCGGCGCCTGCTCGCCTCGGAGCGCTTCGGCGAGCACTGGGCCCGCCGCTGGATGGATCTCATGCGCTACGCCGACTCGCACGGCAGCGAAGGCGATCCCGATGTCCCGGAAGCCTGGCAATTCCGCGACTATCTCGTCCGCGCCTTCAACGCGGACGTCCCCTACGACCAGCTGGTCCGCGAGCACCTCGCGGGCGACCTGCTCGAGAGCCCCCGGGTCGACGCCGAGAAGGGCTTCAACGAGTCGATTCTCGGCACGGCCCACCTGCGCGTGGTCGAGCTGGGCTACCAGCCGGTCGACCCGTGGGAAGAACGCGTCAAATGGACGGACAACCAGATCGACGTGCTTTCCAAGACCTTCCAAGGCCTCACCGTGTCGTGCGCCCGGTGCCACGACCACAAGTTCGACGCGATCAGCCAGCAAGACTACTACGCGCTGTTCGGCGTGCTCTACGGAGCGCGACCAACCATGCGGACCGCGGATTCCCCGGGCCGCCTCCAGCTCCACGCGAACGAACTTGGCGTCCTCAAGAACCGCATCCGCAAGACCGTCGCGGACGCATGGGTCGCGCAGTCGCAGGAGATCGGGCGCCGACTCTGGGAAGGCGAGGACAGTGCGACGCGACAGGCGTTCGAGGAAGCCGCCTGCGACGAGTCCAGCCCGCTCCACGCATGGATGCGCCTGGCCGACGAGCAAGGCGGGCTGTTCCAAGAGGCTTGGCTCGAGCTGCGCGACGAATGGCGCCGCGAAATCGAGTCGCGCGCCGCCTTCAATGCGGAGCGCTTCGAGCGCGTCTGGGACCTCGCCGGCAGCGACTACCGCGATTGGATCGGCCACGGCGCGGGCTTCCGCGAGGCCCCTTCGGCTCCCGGCGAGTTCCAAGTCATCCGCGAGGGCGATCTCGTCCTGGAAGGAATCTATCCGGGCGGGGCCTACACGCACCTGCTGTCGACCAAGCACGCCGGGGTGATGCAGTCGCCGCGCTTCGAGATCGACACCGACTACGTAAGCGTGCGGGTCCTGGGCAGCGCCTTCAGCTTCGCGCGGCTCATCGTCGAGAACTACTCGCTGCCTCTCGGCGGAATCTACCACCAGCGCTACAGCCCGCGCAGCGACACCATGCGGTGGTGGAGCTGGAAGACGGACTTCTGGAAAGGCTTTACCGGCTACGTCGAATTCGCGACGCGGGAGGACGCGACCAACTTTGTCCTCGACCCTGTCGACGGCGCCAAGGAGCCGCGTCCCGAGCGCCCCAAGCACAGCCGTTCGGCTATCGGCGCGTCCGCAGTCGCCTTCCATAACGACAAGGTCACGCCGCGGTCGACGGTCGAGCCCGTCCTGTACTTCCTGGACGGCGAGGCTCCCAGGGCGCCCGAAGAGCTCCCGCGCGTATTCGCCGCTAGGGTCAGGACCGCGGCCCGCGCTTGGGGCGCCGGCGGCCTCGACGAACGCCAGGCGGCCTTCCTCGACTACCTCGCGCGACGCGGCCTGCTGCCGAGGTCGGCCGACGAGATCGACGGCGCGGGCCCCCTCCTCGCGGAGTACCGGCGCCTGGAGTCGCGGATTCCCGTCCCGCGAAGGTTTCCGGGCATCGTCGAGGAGAGTGCGCCCGACCAGCCGCTCCTGATCCGAGGGGATCCCGCGAGGCCCGGCGACCCGGTGCCGCGACGGTTCCTGACCGCGCTGGGAGGGGCCGCCTACGCCGACGCCGGCTCGGTGCGGCTGCGACTGGCCGAGGAGGTAGCGAACCCGTCCAACCCGCTGACCGCCCGCGTGATGGCGAACCGCGTCTGGCAGCACCTGTTCGGGCGCGGAATCGTCGCGACGCCCGACAATTTCGGCGCGCTCGGCGAGCGACCGTCTCACCCCGAACTGCTGGACTATCTCGCCGCCACGTTCGTCCGGGACGGCTGGTCCATCAAGCGCCTCATAGAACGCCTGGTCAGCACCAGCACCTACCGGATGCGGAGCACGCCGTCCGCGGCCGCGCTGGCGTCCGATCCATCGAACGCCCTGCTGCAGCACATGCCCGTCCGCCGCCTCGAAGCCGAGGCGATCCGGGACTCCGTCCTAGCTGTGTCGGGCAGGCTGGACCGTCGCATGTACGGTTCGCCTCCCGACTCCCGCAGCATGTACGACGAGATCAAGGGGCCGCCCTCCTCGCCCTACGGTGACGACCGGCGCAGCGTCTACCAAGAGATCCGCCGCAACCGCACCAACCCGTTCCTGGAGGTGTTCGACCAGCCCACCCCCTCGACCACCCGCGGTCGCCGCGACGAAACGAACGTCCCGGCACAGTCGCTCGCGATGATGAACAGCCCGTTCGTGGTCGAATCCGCCAAGGCCTGGGGCAAGCGGCTGGCGGCGGGCGAGGGCCTCACCGTCGCCAGCCGGGTCGCCTACATGTACCGCAAGGCCCTAGGACGCCCGCCTTCGGACGCGGAACGGGCCGAGGCGACGGCCTTCGTGGCCCGCTTCGCCGACGAGGAGGGCACCGCGGAGCGCGATGTCCTCGGCGAGCCGCGGGTGTGGAGCGGCTTCGCGCATGCGCTGTTCAACTTCAAGGAGTTCCTGTATGTCCGCTAGGGATCGTTGGCGCGGCCGAAGTCGGATCGACCGAGGGTACACCCGCCGGGAGATGTTGCGGGGCTCGTCGACGGGTTTCGGGATGCTGGCCGCCGCGGCGCTGCTCGCCGAGGAGGCCCAGGCGACGGGCGGCCCCAGGGACCCGCACTTCGCTCCGCAGGTGCGGAACGTCATCTTCTGCTACATGTCCGGCGGAATGTCGCACGTCGACTCGTTCGACCCGAAGCCGCGCCTCGCCCGGGAGTCCGGCGGGCCGATGCCGTTCAAGACCGAGCGGACCATGTTCAACAAGGACGGGAATATCTTTCCCAGCCCTTGGGAATTCCGCCGCCGCGGCCGGAGCGGCATCCCTGTCAGCGATCTCTTCCCGCACATCGGCGGGATGGCCGACGACCTCTGCGTGATCCGCTCGATGACGGCCAAGTTCATGGAGCACGCGCAGGGCAACTACTACTTCCATTGCGGACTGCCGTTCGCCGGATTCCCCAGCATGGGCGCTTGGGTGACCTACGGGCTGGGCAGCGAAAACCGCAACCTGCCCGGCTTCGTGGTCACGGGCGGCGGCGGCATCCCTCACGGCGGGATCAACATGATGGGCAACGGATTCCTGCCCTCCGTCAACCAAGCCTCTCTCATCCACCCCGGCCGCGACGAGCCCCTGAGGAACGTGGTGCCTTCCGAGCCGGACGAGCGGCAGCGCCGGCAGCTGGACTTCGTGCGGCGCATGGACGACGGCTTCCTCGCGAGAGTGGGCGGCCACGAGCCGATCGAGGCCGCGATCGCCAACTACGAGACGGCCTACCGCATGCAGAGCGCGGTGCCAGAGCTCGTCGACCTGGCCGGCGAGACCGAGGCGACCCGGAAGATGTATGGCGTCGACTCCGAGAACCCGTCCACCGCCGCCTACGCGCAGCAGTGCCTGCTCGCCCGGCGCTTGGTCGAGCGCGGCGTGCGCTTCGTCGAGCTGACGATGGTCAGCACCCCCGGAAAGTCCGACGGCATGGGGAACCCCTGGGACCAGCACGGCGGCCTCGAGGTCGGCCACGGAGCGAACGCGCTGACGGTGGACCAGCCGGTCGGAGCGCTGCTGAAGGACCTCAAGGCGCTCGGGCTGCTCGACGAGACGCTCGTGATCTTCTCCGGCGAGTTCGGCCGCACCCCGTTCGCGCAAGGCACCGCGGGGCGGGACCACAACCCGTTCGGATTCAGCCTGTGGCTGGCCGGCGGCGGCCTGAGGAAGGGGTACATCCACGGGCTCACCGACGAGTACGGCTACCGGGCCGTGGAGCGCAAATGCACGGTCCACGACCTCCACGCAACGGTGTTGCACCTGCTGGGGCTCGACCACAACAAGCTGAGCTACCGGTTCGGCGGCCGCGACTACCGCCTCACGGACGTGCATGGCAACGTGATCCGCGAAATCCTCGCCTAGCGCGGGACGGCGCAGGCGCGCCCCCGGTCAAGGCCCTCGAAGCGCCGCGACCGCTTCGATGTGGTAGGTCTGCGGGAACATGTCCACGAGCTCGAGGCTCTCGACGGCAAAGCCCCCGGCGACGAGGAGCTTGATATCCCGGGCCAGCGTGGCGGGGTCGCAGGACACCAAGCGCAGCTGGGAGGGGCGCAGGCGCAAGATCTGACGGACCGCCCGAGCGCCCAAGCCGGCACGCGGTGGATCGGCGACGATGACGTCGGGCCGCTCGGAACAGCCCTCGAGGAACTCGGCAACCTCCATGTGAACTGCCTGCAACGACAGGCCCGCGCGAGCGGCATTGCTCTGCAGGTCGCGCACCGCGGTAGCGGCGGAATCGACTCCGATCACGCTTCGACAGCGCCTGGCGAGAGGCAGCGTCAGCAGGCCGACCCCGCAGAACAGGTCGAGCGCCAGGCGGCCGTCGGCACAGCCCAGCGCGCTGCCGGCCAGCTTCGGCGCGAGAAACCGATTGACTTGGAAGAAGGAGCGCCCGCTGACCCGAAACAGGTCGGGCCCGCAAGGGTAGTCGACGGACCGGCCAGGGCCGGGCACGCCAAGACGGTCGTCGCACCACGCCCAGAACTTCCGGGGCAGCGGCCCCGGACGCCGGGGCAGGTTCATCTGGACCTGGCCGCCGCTGGCGAAGAACTCCGCCTCGCCGAGGCCCTTGGGAAACCTGCGCTCCGCGGCCATCTCCCGCAGGGTCCGATGCAGCTCGTTGAGCCGCGGGGAGTTGATCGGGCATTCGGGAGCCTCGACGTGGCGACGCGAGCCGGCAGCCATGAATCCGACCGCCGCCCGGCCGCGCCGACGGTCGAGATGGAGTCGGACTCGATTCCGGTAGCCCCAAGGCTCCGCGGACGCGACCTTGATCTCGCTCTCCCAGACGAGGGCACCTAAGCGCCGCAGCGTCTCGCGCAGGATCGCCGCCTTTTGCTCGCGCTGGCGGTCGTAGGGGACGTGCTGGTAATGGCAGCCGCCGCAGCGGCCGAAGACCGCACACGGGGGCTCGGAGCGCTCCGGGGAGCGTTCCTCCCACGAGGCGACGGCGCCGTGCAGCACGCCTCCGGACCGCTTCGACAAGTCGACCTCGACGACCTCGCCCGGCAGGACGTAGGGAACGAAGACCGCCGCGCCGTCGTGACGCGCCAAGCCGGCCCCGCCGTAGACCAGCTTCTCGATCCGCACCTTCGCGCGCACGGATCCGATTCTCTCACCGCCCCGGGCGGGCAGCGGTCGGACCGGTTGCTACACTCGGAATTCGACCGCCGTCCAATGCCCGTGACCGCGTTTCTCTTTCCGGGGCAGGGATCGCAGGCACCCGGAATGGGCCGCGAGCTGGCAGAACGGCACCCCCGGGCGCGCGGCGTCTTTGAACGGGCCGACGACGCGCTCGGGTTCCCCCTGTCCCGACTGTGCTTCGAGGGGCCCGCCGAGGATCTCAAGCGGACCGAGAACACCCAGCCGGCAATACTGACCGTCTCGGTGGCGACCCTTGCCGTCCTGCGAGCGCAGGGGGTCGAGCCGGACTTCGTCGCCGGCCATAGCCTAGGCGAGTACTCGGCCCTCGTCGCGGCCGCGGCCATTCCGTTCGAGGACGCCGTGCGCATCGTCCGCAAGCGCGGGCGCTTGATGCAGGACGCAGTGCCTGCGGGCTTGGGCTCGATGGCCGCCCTGCTGGGAATCGACGACAAGACCGCGGAGAGGGTCTGCCGGGATGCCTCCCAAGGACAGGTGGTGGCTCCCGCGAACCTGAACACGCCGTCCCAGGTCGTCATCGCGGGGCACGCCGAAGCGGTCGGGCGAGCCGTGCAGCTGGCCAATGCGGCCGGGGCGAGGAGGGCCGTGCAGCTCGAGGTCAGCGCACCGTTCCATTGCGCCCTCATGGAGCCGGTGAGGGCGCGGCTGGCCGCGGACATCGAGGCCGCCCCCCTAGCGGACCTGCGGGTGCCGCTGGTCAATAACTGGCAGGCTCGAGAGATCCGCCTGGCCGACGAGGCGCGCTCCGGACTGCTCGAGCAGATCCCCAACCCGGTGCAATGGACCCGGACCGTCCGCCACCTAGTCAGCCGCGGCGTCGAGCGCTTCGTGGAAGTGGGACCCGGCAGGGTGCTGACCGGGCTGCTGCGAGGGATCGACCGCTCGCTGCGGGGCATGACCACTCACAACCTAGCCGCGGTCGAGGCCATCGTCCCGTGACAGACCGCGTCGCCCTGGTCACGGGCGCCAGCCAGGGAATCGGCCGGGCCTGCGCCAAGGCGCTTGCGGCAAGAGGGGCCCGGGTGATCGCCGCGGCCCGGCAGGAGGGCAAGCTGGCAGCGCTGGTGGACGAGATCCAAGCGGACGGAGGGGCGGCAGAAGCCGTCGCGCTCGACGTCAGGGACCAGGCCTCGATTGACGGTCTGGCCGCCGCCCGCGGCAGAACCATCGACATTCTCGTGAACAATGCGGGCATCGCGGCGGACGGCCTCGCCATGAGAATGCGCGACGAGGACTGGCAGCGCGTGGTCGACACCAACCTGACCGGAAGCTTCCGCTGCGCCCGCGCGCTGATGCGCCACTTGGCGCGCAAGCGCTGGGGCCGCATCATCAACGTTTCGTCGGTGGTAGGACTATCGGGCAACGCGGGCCAGGCCAATTACGCTGCGTCCAAGGCGGGCTTGATCGGGCTGACCAAGTCCCTCGCGCTGGAACTGGCGGGTCGCGGCGTCACGGTCAACGCCGTGGCGCCGGGCTTCGTCGATACGGCCATGACGCAGGCGCTCGGAGAGGCGGCACGGTCCAAGATCCTGGCCCAAGTGCCGCTCGGACGGATGGGCCGGCTCGAAGAGGTCGCCGCGGCCGTCTGCTTCCTCGCCAGCGAGGAGGCGGGATACGTGACCGGTCACGTGCTCAACGTCAGCGGCGGGCTGTACATGTAATGGCGGGCCCGCGGGGCAGGGACATGACGGTCTTGGACCAGATCGTCGTGCGCAAGCGCGCCGAACTCGTCGTGGACCGCTCGCTCAAGAGCGAGGCGGTCCTGGAACGCAAGCCGATTCCGCCGCGGCGAGGGTTCCGGGCCGCTGTCGCGGCCAAGCGCCCGGCGGTGGTCGCCGAAATCAAGAAGGCGTCTCCCTCGGCTGGACTGATCGCCGAGGACTTCGATTCCGCGGAAATCGCGCGAGGGTACGAGCGAGCAGGAGCGGCCGCGCTGTCCGTCCTCACCGACAGGCAGTTTTTTCAGGGCTCGATGGACGACCTAGCGCTGGCGCGCTCCGCTACGTCCCTGCCCGTGCTGCGGAAGGACTTTACGCTGGACCGCTATCACCTGCTGCAGGCCTCCGCCGGCAGCGCGGACTGCGTGCTGCTGATCGTCGCGGTGCTCGAGGACAGCGAGCTGCGCGAGCTGCTCGCGACGGCGCGGGAGCTGCGCCTCGATGCCCTCGTCGAGGTCCACGGCGCGAGCGAACTCGAGCGGGCGCTCGCGGCGGGCGCTCGCTTGGTCGGAGTGAACAACCGGGACCTCAGGACGATGGAGGTCTCGCTCAAGACCTCATTGGATCTGGCGGGGCTCTTTCCGAGCGACGTCCTGCGCATCAGCGAAAGCGGCATCCGCACGACGGACGACCTGAAGCGCCTTCTAGACGCTGGCTATCAAGGATTCCTAGTCGGCGAGAGCCTGATGCGGCAGCCGGACCGTCGCGAGGCGCTGGCGAACCTGCTCGGAAGCGGCCGATGAACGGGATCCCGAGGCAGGCGGTCCGCGTCTTGGAGGCGATCAAGTTCCAGCATTCCGTCTTCGCCCTGCCCTTCGCGCTCACCGGGGCGCTGCTGGCTCTGCAGGGTGCCGGCCTTTCCGCCCGGGAGACCACCTGGAAGCTCTGCTGGATCGTGGCGGCGATGGTCGCGGCGCGGTCGGCGGCGATGGCCTTCAACCGCCTGGCCGACGCACGGCTCGACGCGCGGAATCCGCGCACGGGCGGGCGGGCGCTCCCGGCGGGCACCGTCTCGAAGCGCTTCGCCGCGGCCTTCGTGGCCGTGTCGAGTGCGACGCTGGTTCTGGCCGCGGCTCTGCTCAACCCGCTGTGCCTGAAGCTCAGCCCCGCAGCGCTGGCGCTGGCGCTGGGCTATTCCTACACCAAGCGCTTCACGGCGCTGTCGCACTTCGTGCTCGGAGCGGTGCTGGGCAGCGCCCCGGTCGCGGCTTGGATCGCTATCCGCGGCACGTTCGACCCGGTGATCCTGTACCTCGCGGGAGCGGTCACATTATGGACGGCGGGATTCGACATTATCTACGCCTGCCAGGACGTCCAATTCGACCGCTCGGCGGGCCTGCACTCCGTCCCCGCACGCCTTGGAGTCGCGAAGGCGCTGCTCGTCTCGCGGCTCCTGCATGCCGGGATGGTGACCCTGCTGGTCCTAGGCTGGCGGAACTTGGATCTCGGGCCCTTCGCGCTGGCCGGCGTCGCAGCCATCGCCGCGCTGCTGGCCTACGAGCAGTCCCTGGTGCGCGCCGACGATCTCAGCCGCGTGGACGCCGCCTTCTTTGCGGTGAACGGATGGGTGAGCGTGCTGTTCCTAGCCTTCTGGGCCGCCGACCTGTGGATCCAGCTGGCCTAGCCGCGAGCGGCCGAAGAGGCCCGGCGCAGTCTCGCCGCGTTTCCGCACCGCGACGGGCGGGGAGACCCTACGCTAGTGTCCGTGAAAAAACTCGTATCCCCTTGACAACAAAGGCGTTAGGTCCAATCTCGCAAGGCGAAGATTTCGCTGCAATGCTACGACTAGTCCAAAATCCTGGCGATTCTGGGTAGAGCGCGGAAATCTTCGCGATTGGCGGCTGAGCAACCTCCGACCTTGAGCCCTATATGTTGTGTTTGGAGATCCATCCGACATCAGGATGTAGTATCAAATGCTGATCAGGCCAGAATTCAGGGGTTTTGTCACAAGCACTACACTATCCGCATGCGCAGCCTGTCACACGCCTGCCTCCTAGCCGCGCTCGCGGCGCCGCTGGCGGCCCAGCCCGAAGGCTGGAGCCGCCCCTTCCCCGGCCACCGCGTGATCGGCAACCTGCACGCCGTCGGGACCTACGATCTGGGCGTCTTCCTGATCGCGTCGGCGGACGGCCACATCCTGATCAACACGGCTTTGGAAGACTCGGTTCCCCTCATCCGCAGGAACGTCGAGGCTCTCGGCTTTGAACTGGAGGACGTGAGAATCCTCCTGACGATGCAGGCTCACTGGGATCACACGGCCGCCCTCGCCGAGATCAAGGAGCTCGCCGGCGCCGAGATGTGGGCGACGGCGGGCGACGCGCCGGTGCTGGAGGACGGCGGCTTCAGCGACCCGCACTTCGGCGGGAGGGTGTCGTTCCGGCCGGTCAAGGTCGACAAGATCCTCAGCGACGGCGAGGTGATCGAGCTGGGCAGCACCAAGCTCGAGGTGATCGAGACGCCGGGCCACACCGCCGGCAGCTCCAGCTACGCCATGACCGTCCGCGAGGGCGGCAGGGACTACCGCGTGGTGATCGCGAACATGGGAACGATCAACGCGGGAAAGCGCCTAGTCGCGGATCCTACTTATCCCGGCGTCGCGGACGACTTCGCCAAGACCTTCCGCCGCCAGAAAGCGATGGCTGTCGATGTCTGGCTCGCGGCGCACGGATCCCAGTACGGCCTCCACCGCAAGTACCGCGCCGGCCAATCCTACAGCCCCGAAACCTTCGTGGACCCGGAGGGCTTTCTGGCCGCCGTGGAGCGCTTGGAGTCCCTGTATCTGGAACAGCTCGCGGCCGAGAGGCGCTAGGCCGTAGCGTCCCGGCGACGGTCCGGCCCGGGGCGGCGATCTGGTACGTTGGATGAACACGGGAAGAGGCCCTTGCCGCCCCGATTCGCCGACAGCAGACTGCTTCCGATCGCCGCCAAGGTGATGGAAGGGACGCGCCTGTCCTTCGATGACGGCGTGGCCCTGTACGAGTCCAGCGACCTGCTGGGCATCGGCTACCTCGCTAACGCGGTCCGCGAGAGGCTCAACGGCAACAGGACCTATTTCAACGTCAACCGGCACATCAATCCGACCGACGTGTGCGTCGCGGCCTGCAAGCTGTGCGCCTTCGGCAAGCAGAAGCGCAACCCGACCGCCTACACCATGTCGCTGGAACAGGTCTGGCACACGGCGGGAATTGGCTACAGCGAGGCGATCTCCGAGTTCCACGTGGTGGGCGGACTGCACCCCGAGCTCGGCTTGGACTGGTACGCGAAGATGTTCCGCGGGCTGAAGCGGCGCTTTCCCTCCGTCCATATCAAGGCGCTGACGATGGTCGAGATCGGCTACCTGGCGCGACGAGAGAGGCTCTCGATTCGCGAGACGCTCGAGCGGCTGCGGGACGCCGGCGTCGATTCCCTGCCGGGAGGCGGCGCGGAGATCTTCGCCGAGCGCGTGCGGCGCATCATCTGCGATCACAAGATCGACGGGAACGAGTGGATCGAGACCGCGCGTACCGCCCATCGGCTCGGGCTGAAGTCCAACGCGACGATGCTATACGGGCACATCGAGACGGAAGAGGACCGGGTCGACCACCTGCTGAGGCTGCGCGCCCTGCAGGACGACACCGGCGGGTTCCAGACATACATCCCGCTCGCCTTCCATCCGCAGAACACCCCGATGCATCACCTCCCGATCACTTCGGGCTTCCAAGACATCAAGGCGATCGCAGTGGCGCGGCTCCTGCTGGACAACTTCCCCCACATCAAGGCCTACTGGATCATGATGACGCCGAAGATCGCGCAGGTGGCGCAGCGCTTCGGCGCGGACGACATCGACGGCACGGTGGTCGAGGAGAAGATCTACCACGACGCGGGGGCCCGCACGCCCCAAGCGCTGCGCCGGGAGCAGCTGTACCGTCTGATCCGGGATTCAGGACGCGAGCCGACCGAGCGCGACACGCTCTACCGCGAGGTGTCGCGCGACGAGGCGACGCTGAGCGTGGCCGTCTGAGGCCATTGCAGGAGGGGCGCCCCGGCTACGCGAGCAGGTCGAGGATCTGCTGGAGCTGCGTTCGGATCTCGCGGAAGGCGTCCGGAGACGCCGGCGGCGGACTGGGCGCGGCCGACCGGGAAGCGGACTTGCCCTGCGAATGCAGCGCCTTGCGCGCCCCCTCGATGGTGTACCTCCTCACATGCAGCATTTCCTTGATCGCGAGCGCCGTCTCAACGTCCTTGCGACGGTACTGCCGGTAGCCTCTCGAAGTCTTGCGCGGCTCCAGCAACGGGAACTTGCCCTCCCAGTAGCGCAGGACATGCGGGTCTACGCCTACGATCTCGCTGACCTCTCCGATCCGGAAGAACACCCGGTCCGGGATCTCGGGCCGCTGCTGGGCGGCGCGTGCATCGTCGGCCATCTCTGACCCTCCATCGTACATTCCGGCGAGAGGGACGGACGCCGTCGGCGCCGACGTGCTGAGCCGCTACGGAATGCTGTCCCGTTGCCGTGGCGAGGCTCGTGTCGAGGGCGGCCCCTGGGCCGGATCCATCGCCCACCTCCCGAATCCGGTCGAGGGGACGCTCGGCGGCCCTGGTTGAGCGTTTCAGTCCGGGACCATGGCTGGACCGGCGGCCCCGAGCGGGCGGGCGTCGACGCACGGGTTGCGATTCATCTTCCCCGGCGTCAAGAATCCCGAGTTCGTCCGCTAGCCGGAACAGGGCCCATTCCAGTTCGCATTTCGTCCTCTGCCAGCGGCATCTCTTTCCTCAAGTGGCGCGGTTGAGACCGCCAGACACGGCCTGTCGCCCGGCGATTCCATCCGAGGCAGTCGAGAATGGCCGCAATCGCGACGCCGACCGCGTAGAGCCCCGGAATGCGTCGCAGAGACGACTCGGATGCATCCTCACCTATCCTCTGGCAGGCCGGCCTCCCGCTGGTCTCGCGGTAACTAGTGCCTGTGACAAAACTCGTATCCCCTTGATAAAAAAGGTGTTAGGTCCAATCTCTCAAGGCGAAGATTTCACTGGAATGCTACGACTGGTCCGAAATCCTGCCAATTCTGGGTAGAGCGCGGAAATCTTCGCGATTGGCGGCTGAGCAACTTCCGACCTTGGGCTCTATATGTTGTGTTTGGAGATCCATCCGACATCAAGATGTAGTATGAAATGCTGATCAGGCCAGAATTCAGGGGTTTTGTCACAAGCACTAACTACCATTCACGCGACATTCCGGATCAAACCGCCGCAGAGAGTCGGAGAGTCGGGCGCGCGCGATTCGGCTCGGTCCGTGCCTGCCGTTCCCGTGCATCATGCGCTCGCTCGGTTGACTCACCGTCTGCGGCGGATGGGGCTCGTATGCATCGAGGCGGCCTCTCTAGTCCGTGCGCCGTGAAATCCGCTTGCCGGAGCGATTGGGATACGAACCGACCCTTCGGTGCCCACCTCCGCCGCACACGAATGACCCGAGCTAGACGCCGACATCCCCAATCAGAGCAGTTCTAGCCGGATATGACGTCGTCGGCACTCAGACAAATAATTCCAATCCTCTTCCCGCACTCCGGAGTTGAATGGGCGGTATTCCTCAGATTATTGCTGCGGTTGAAACGGGCGTTTTCTCCCATTGATCCGCTACTACAGGCAGAGAGAGGGGTGAGGTCTCCGTGAAGGGCTGGGGGCTGCGGGTGTGTGTTGCAGTAGGAGGGCAGCAGCCCGGGGCGCTCGGGCCGGGCGTCGTCGTTGACGCGGAGCGGAGCCAGGCCGAGCCGGACGGACAGCCGGCGGGGCGTGGGCGCGACGAGACCGGCCGCGGAGGCGACGAGGGTCTGCGGAGGCAGGCCAGGGAGCGCCAGTTGCGCGCCCGGGAGGCACCGATTCTCAATATGGCCATCAAGGTGGTGCGTGAACGTTGTTGAGGAGGATGAGATGAACAAGTTGACCGAGCGGTCGAGATCCTGACGCCGCCCCGCGGGAGCGTCGGACGGCTGGCAGGGCTGTGGCGCACGTCCGGCGCCAGCAGAGTTGGCCAGTCGGGGAAGCAGGAACAGTGGGTCGAAGGCAGCCGGCTGGATGCCGTCGAGCAAGTTGCGGATCTGGTTGTCGCAGGGGACGCGCCCCACGCCGAACAGGGTCTGGCAGTTGGAGCGGGATCCGTCCTGATCCATGCGCCGCTGGAACTCGAGAAACGACTCGCAGTGGGTGAAGCAGCAGGCCAGGGCGCAATCGGCGGCGTCGCTGACCTCGTACCGCGTGTTGCGTCCCGTGCGACGGTCGGGCAGGCCGACGGCAGTCTGGCGGAAGGCGCTCAGGAGCGAGTCCAATGACAATGGGCATGCATCCTAGCTCACAGATTCCGCTAGGAAAAGTCGAGTACCAGCCTCTGCCAGCCTGCCTTCGGCGCCCTTCTCAGACACTCTGTAAATCCCAACATGCCCAAATTCTAAATCGCTGTTCACGGGCCCGTAGCCCACGCTGCGGACGGACGGTTCGTTGGGCTCGTTCGCTGCTTCCCGGTCGCGTTCGGGTCGCAGGACTTCGACCGGCTCGCCCTCCTTCCACTCCGTCCACGGCCTAGACAGGAGGATCACGCTCAGCAGGATCCGTTCCGACGCGTGGCCTACTTGGGGCCAAGACACGTGCAACCGATCCCCGCGCTCTAGCAGGGCGCAGTGCCGCATGCTGGGATTGAATAGCAGCGGTCCCTCTTGGAAGTTCGATAGGCCGTCGTCGGATCCGATAGACCTGGCCGGGCATGGCGATCGCGAATGCCTTGCCTGCGTGCCGAAAGACTCGAAGGTAGGTGCGTCCGAGAATCTCCGGACGCACGGCGAAATCGATGCGGTCGTCCGAGAATGCTCCCCGGCTCGCCTGCCGTCCGAAGCCCTCCAAGCCGTGGAAGTACATGATGAAGCGACGGTTCGTCTTGTCCACGTTGACGTCCGGAGACGCGATATGGGGAGCGGTGAATTCCTTGAGGAGCGAATGCGGCAAGCAGTTCCCGCCGTAAGTCTCCGCACGGCGCCCCTTGGCTCGCTCCAGTTCTTCGGGGTCCACAAGGGGCAGTTCGCTTGGGAAGTGCGACTCGCCGATCTGCAGGCTGCCCGGGGGATGGACCCTCCACGGACCCAGCAGGTCGTCAGCGTACGCAAGGCGGATCTAGCTGCCCTTGTGATCCGCGAAATACGGGTAGTACCTGCCGAGCGGTTTCCTGACCCAGCCCGGCACCCGGATCAGCGACGGGCCCTAGACGTTCGGACCGATGCTGGGGGGAGCGCCAAGGCTGATGATCGGGGCATCAAGCAAGCGCTTGATTCGCACCGTCGGCTGACAGGACTCACAAGCGCTCCGAAAGCCACGCAGACGGCAGCGAGCGCGGCTAGCTTCGGAGCGCTGCCGGCGGCGCGGGATGCGGCAGTCGAATCTGGCAGGCATACGTCGGCTCCGGCCGACGTCTCTTTCCGCCGGGCTTCGACCGGAGGGCCTGCCGGTGACCAAGAGCATAGCCAAGCGCGGTGCAGCAGTGTGCGCCGCGCACGGTCAGGGGCGCCTGGCCGGCCCTGCCAAAGCCAATGTGCGCGCAACCGCGGCGGACCGCACTGCTTGAATGGGCCAGGCGTTGGCTAGTCGCTCGCTGGGACTAGTCCCAGTTGCCTTCAACACGGCACCAAGTTCGGCCGGGGGCAGCGCTGCGGACTGATTGCCGGAGACTTGGCTGACCGGGCTGCACGATGGGAGGCTCGGAGTTCCGCACATGGTAGGCAGATGGTAGGGACGGGCGCTTGCGTCACGTGTCTCGCAACTCTCCGATATTCAGCGACTTGAGTGCCTTCGGGAAGTCTGACTCGCTCCGAGCACCGGCCGGCGAGCCGGACCCCGCCGGGCGCGCGCTAGCCCTGCCCGGCCCGCTCCGGGACCCGGGCGCGGGCACCCTCGCCGCGGGCCTGCTGCACCAGTCCGCCCCCGCCCGGGACCAGGCGCCCGCACCGCCGATCACCGAGCTCGACCGATCACGGACGGTCGGTCCCGGCACCAGCCCGCGCTTGGCCTGCGAGCCCCTGCCGACCGGCCCGACGCTCCCCCGCCCTTCGCTCGAACCGCTCGAACGGGACGCGTGGCCCCGATCCGCGGACACTCCGAGCCGGCCCATGTACGGAACTCCGAGGCCCGGTTGAAACAGCTGAACGCCGGAAGGAGTCGCGGCATTCCCGCGATTCGATCCGACCTCCGGCACGCGGCTCTCGCCGCAGACCGGCGCGCCGCGCCGCACGGCCGCCAGCAGGATTCGGTCCGCCCGGGCGGTGGCCTCCGGCCGCATGGCGCACGTGCCATAATCGGACTGTCGCGGCCGGACGGGACGGCAGGGCGATGCGCGGGGACGGCCGGCAAGCGCAGGCGCAGGCACTACGAGTCCTACAAGCTGGCATTCGGCTGCCCGGCGATCATGGCCGACCCGCTGACGGCCTACTGCGGGGCGGACTGGGCGCGGCACCTGGATCGGTCGACGCTGACTCCGGTGGCGACCGAGCACGTGGCCGCCGACCCGCGGCTGCGCCGCAACGACCTGATCTGGCGCGCGACCTGGCGCGGGCGGGCGCTGTACCTGTACCTGATGCTGGAGTTCCAGTCGAAGAGCGAGCGCCGCATGCCGCTGCGCGTCGCCGAATACGTGCTGCAGCTGTACAACTGGCTGCTGGCGAGCGGACAGGTGCGGGGGCGCGGGCTGCTGCCGCCGGTGCTGGCGACGGTGGTCTACAACGGCAAGAAGCCCTGGGCCGGGCCGCTGGAGATGGCGGGGCTCGGTTACAGGGTGCCGGAGGCGCTGAAGGCGTTCCAAATTCATGAATTAATTTGATATTCCTTCCAAATCTCTGTTGAACTTCTGTAGAATTTCTTGATAGAAGAATTCCAATATGGGAGGTCGTCAATTAAGTAGCAAGGTCCCGGGAAGTGGTTTCGTAAAAGCATCACCTTGATCGAAGTGATCGCCATGTTCCCCGATGACGAATCCGCGGAAAAGTGGTTCGCCTCCATGCGCTGGCCGGACGGTCCGGAATGCCCCCGCTGCCGCGGCTCCAGCGTGCAGTCCGGCACGACCCACCATTCGATGCCGTACCGTTGCCGCGGTTGCGGCAAGCGCTCTTCCGTGCGCACCGGCAGCGTGATGGCCGACACCAAGCACGGCTACCGCGTCCGGGCCGTCGCCATGTTCGTGCCGACCACCGGCCTCAAGGGCGTCTCCGGCGTGAAGCTGCACCGCGACACGGGCATCAGCCGGAAGTCGGCCTGGCACCTGGCGCACCGCGTCCGCGCGTGCCGGGAGCGGGACCGGGACCCGTTCGTCGGCCCGGTGGAGGTGGACGAGACCTGCGGCGGCGGCAAGGAGCGCAACAAGCACGAGAGCAAGAAAGCCCGGGCCAGGCGCGGCCCAGGCGGCAAGACCCCCGTGGCGGGCGCGCGGGACCGCGCCACGAGCGAAGTGGCCGCCCGGCCGCTGCCGGGCACGACCGAGGGCGACCTGCAGGGCTTCGTGCGCGGCCGGGTCGCGCCGGGCGCGCAAGTCCGCTCCGACGAGGCGGCGACCTGCGCCGGCATGGCGGAGTTCCCGCGCGAGGGCGTCAAGCACTCCGGCGGCGAGTACGTGCGCGGGGCAGCGCATGCGAACGGCATCGAGTCGTTCCGGTCCCGGTTCGAGCGCGGCCTTTGGGGAACCAATCACCGGATGAGCGTCGGTCATTCGGGCCGCTACCTCGCGGAGTTCGCGGGACGGCGCAACGCCCGCAACTGCGACACGGCGGAACGGATGCGGCGCATGGCGCGGAGCTTGGTCGGCAAGACGCTGACCTACCGGCGACTGGTCGGCAAGGCGGCGGTCGCGGCCCGAGCACGGCCTTGCCGGTCCGCGGCAGCCTCTCTAGTCCGTGCGCCGCGAAATCCGCTGGCCGGTGTGCTTCAGATACGAACCGACCGTTCGGTGCCCACCTCGGCTGCACACGAATGACCGAGCTAGACGCCGACGTCCCCGATCAGAGCAGTTCTAGCCGGCTATGGCGTCGTCGGCCCTGAGATATATAATCCCCTTTCTTCACGAGGCCTAACCCTCCGACGAGGAACACTCTAGCAAGGTGGCTTGTGAGAAGGTCGGCGGCCCGTCCGTTCCGCAGGGCGGGGTGGTGCAACTTCAGACCGCACGGCTCCCACGAGGGCGCGCAGCACGCCGCTTGCCCGCGGCGGCTTCCAATCTCGGCACAGGCCGGGGCGCAGTCGGCAACCGTCGAAGTCGGAGATGTCTCTCGACCCGCTCGGACCGTCCGATTCCGCGACGGCGGGGCGGATCTCTACCACCGAGAAGCGGAACCGGGCGCGCTGGAGAGTCTCGCCGGGCGCGAGAATCTCAACGCGGTCGGGCGGGACCTGCGCTTACTGCTTCCGAGAAGCGCCGCAACAGATTTGACCCGGTCGCGCAATGCCAGTCGCCCGCCGCTGCGCTCAGCGGCGGGCGCGCACCCGGGCAGTTCCTATAATGAGAGTTCGGGCCTGCCCGGGGCTCGCCCAATGGGTTTGCATCCCAGCATTCGCTCAACAACCGTCTTGTGCGTGCGCCGCGACGGCAAGGTGACGATGGCGGGAGACGGCCAGGTCACGATGGGATCCGAGGTGGTGAAGTCCTCGGCCCGCAAGATCCGCCGGCTCCACAACGAGGAGATCCTCGCCGGCTTCGCCGGCTCGACGGCGGACGCGATGTCGCTGTTCACGCGCTTCGAGGAGAAGCTGAAGGAGTACGGCGGAAATCTCAGCCGAGCCGCCGTCGAGCTCTCCAAGGAGTGGCGCATGGACAAGACGCTGCGTCACCTGGAGGCGGTCCTGCTCGTTGCCGACGCCAGGTCGACGCTGCTGCTCAGCGGGACGGGCGACGTGATCGAGCCGGACGACAAGGTGGCCGCCGTGGGATCGGGCGGCCCCTACGCGGTAGCCGCCGCTAGGGCGCTGCTCGAGCACACCAACCTCGGGGCGCACGCTGTCGCCGAGGCCGCCATGACCATAGCCGCTGAAATCTGCATCTACACGAACGCCAGCATCGCGTACGAGGAGCTGGGCTAGCGCCATGGTCATTTACCTTCCCGGGAACTCGGGCTCGGAGCATCCGTCGCTGGACGAGCTCACGCCGCGCGAGATCGTGCAGGAGCTCGACAAGCACGTCGTCGGGCAGAACGATGCCAAGCGAGCGGTCGCCGTCGCCCTGCGCAACCGCATCCGCCGGCAGCGCCTGGAGCCGGAAATGGCCGAGGAGGTCATGCCGAAGAACATCCTGATGATGGGGCCCACCGGCGTCGGTAAGACCGAGGTGGCCCGGCGCCTGGCGCGGCTCTCCAACTCCCCCTTCGTCAAGATCGAGGCGACCAAGTTCACCGAGGTGGGCTACGTGGGGCGCGATGTCGACTCCATGATCCGCGACCTGATCGAAATGGCGATCGACATGCTACGCGACGAGAAGATCGAGCTCGTCGCAGAGCGGGCCGAACAGAACGCCGAGGAGCGGCTCCTGAAGATCCTCATGCCGCCGCAAGAGTCCGACGACGAGGACGACTCGACGTCGAAGACCCGCGAGAAGCTGCGCAAGCAGCTGCGCGAGGGCAAGCTCGATGACCGCATGGTCGAGATCGAGACCCAAGGCCGCAGCAACCCGATCGAGATCGTCACCAACCAAGGCATCGAGGAGATGGACATCAACATCAAGGAGATGCTCCCGGGCCTCTTCAGCGGAAACACCCGTCGGCGCAAGATGACGGTGATCGATGCGCTGGATGCCTTGGAGGAAGAGGAGGAGCAGAAGCTCGTCGACATGGAGCAAATCACGCGCCAAGCCGTTGATCGCACCGAGCAGTCAGGCATCGTGTTCCTAGACGAGATGGACAAGATCGCGGGCCGCGAGGGAGGCCGCGGGCCGGAAGTCAGTCGCGAAGGCGTGCAGCGCGACCTGCTGCCGATCGTGGAGGGAACCACGGTCAACACCCGGCACGGCATGATCCGGACGGATCACATTCTCTTCATCGCCGCGGGCGCCTTCCACGTGACCAAGCCCAGCGACATGATCCCCGAGCTCCAGGGGCGCTTCCCGATCCGCGTCGAGCTCAAGCCCCTCACGAAGGACGACTTCGTCCGCATTCTGACGGAGCCGAAGAACGCGCTCACCAAGCAGTACGAGGCCCTGCTCGACACCGAGGGCCTCGAGCTGGAATTCACCGAGGACGCGATCGAAGAGATCGCGCAGACCGCCATGCTCGTCAACGAGCAGACCGAGGACATCGGTGCCCGGCGGCTGCACACGATCATGGAGAAGGTGCTGGACAAGGTCTCCTTCGAGGCTCCCGACATGAAGGAGAAGTCCCTGAAGATCGACGCGGCCTACGTCCGGGCACAGCTCGCCTCCATCGTCAAGGACCAGGATCTGAGCCGCTACATTCTCTGACGAATGCCCGGGTGGGACCGCGGGACGCCGCTGCGCCCGATCGCAGCCTGGGCGCTGGCGCTCTGCGCCTGCGGTTCCGTCGGGGATCCGCTGCCGCCGCTGCTGAAGCTCCCGCTGCCGGTGAACGACCTCGCGGCTCGGCAGGTCGCGGACTCGGTGGAGGTGTCGTGGAGCTGGCCGTTGCTGACGACTGAAGGTACGGTGCCGCGCCAGGTGGGCGGCTTCACCCTCTGGGCGGTGGACGTGCCGGACTTCTCGCGGGACCTCCCGCGGGAGACGATCGACGGCTACCGCCGACCGGTCGCGGTTCTGGGGCCGGCGGAGCTGGAGGGCCGGAATCCGGGCGACCTGCTGGAGGTTCGTACGCGCGCGACGGAGTGGGAGCTGGGCCAGCTGACGGTCCTGGCGGTGACGGGGACCAACCGGGCCGGGCGCCACGCCGGCTATTCGAATCAAGTCCGGTTCCAAGCGCTGGAAGCGCCCGAGAAGCCGCAAGGCGTAGCGGTTTCCGTCCGCCCAACAGGCGTGGAGCTCGCATGGCAGCCGGCCGCGCGCGCCGAGGAATACGCCATCGAGCGGGCGGTCGGCGAGGACGGCCAGTTCGCCGCGCTCGGGCGTCTCGCCGTCGCGTCGTTCCTGGACCGGACGGTCGAGTGGAGCGAGACCCACCGCTACAGGCTGCGGCCGTTCCGAAAGTCCGCGGCGGGCTGGATCGAGGGCCCGCTTTCCGACACGGCCGAGGTGACGCCGCACGACACGTTCCCGCCGGCCCCGCCCAGCGGCTTGAGAGCGGTGCGGACGCCGGCCGCGGTCGAGCTGTCCTGGCTGCCCAGCGTCGAGACCGACGCGGCCGGGTATCGCGTGCAGCGGGACGGCACCGATATCTCGGGCTTGATCGTTGTACCTGCCTTCAGCGACGCGTCAGCCGAGCCCAGCCGGTCCTACGAGTACGCGGTGACTGCCGAGGACATCTGGGCGAACGAGAGTGCGGAGGGCGGCGCGCTCGAGGTGCCCGCGAATAGGATCCAGCCGGACTGAAGCCGACACCCTTTCGCAGCGCTCCGCGCGGCCTCTACGGACCCGGGCGCAAGGCTACCTCGCGGTCGCGAGGGGACTCCGACCCGGACGGCGGCGCGTCCGGGTCGAGCAGGTACGGGTTGAATGTGTAGCGCAGCGACACCGGCCTCGGCAGCGTCAGGTTGCGGCTCGCGGAGTACGCCGGATCCAAGGCCCACTGGCCCTTGGCCAGAACGCCTCCCTTGAGCGTCGCGTTGTCGTGCCAGCCCCAGAAGGGCTTGGCCATGCCTGCGCCGTGCCGGCGGCCGAGGAAGGCCCCGGCAAGCTCCCGGTGCCGGGCCCGGGGCCGGCCTCCGCGCGGCCGGTACGCGAAGTAGTCGCTGAAGGACTCGGCGGCCCCTTCCCCGCCGCCGTGGGCCAAGAGCCACCAGTGGTCGTAGATCGGGAGCAGATCGTAGCCGACCTCCCGGTCGGACGGATGCCGGGGGCGCTCCGCTACGCCCTTGTAGACGTAAGTCACTCCCGTCCCGCCGTGGAACCGGTCGGCGGCGAACGAGTAGGAGGCATGCTTGCCCGGCCCGTACACGCCGTGCCCGCCGGAATGCACGAACACGAGGGGATGCGATCCGCGATAGAATTCCATCTCGCCGTCTAGGTTATGGAAATTCCCCCGGACGCGCGGGTCGGCGCGATACGAGTACACCTTGTTGTGCGCCAGAGTCTCCATCGCGACGGCCCGGCCCGTGGCGGAGCCGTCCCGCGCGACCGTCAGGATCAGCCCCTCGTTGTCGTTCTCGTGGCAGGCAGCGGAAACGCACTTGTCCGAATAATCGCGCAGGTGGAAGAAGTTGTAGAGCAGGAACCAGTGCGTCTCGGTCTCGATCACGGCGTAATACACGTAGGCCTGCGAGCTGGCCCGCGGCAAGTTGGCCCAGTTGTTATCGCCCCGCCAGTCGCCGTCGGCGTCGAAGCGGCCGAGATAGTCGGACTTGGGGTGGAACCAGGTCTCCTGGGCGACGAACGGAGCGTGGTGCTCGGCCAAGGCACGGTAGGGGTCGGGCGAACGGGGCTGCTCGCCGAAAGTGACCCTCTCGGGGGAGGGCGCGGGGCCATCCGCGGCGGACACGCGAATCCGAATCGAGCCGGTCGCCCCGCCCAGGGTGGCCGACAGCACGGCCTCGGCCCGCGCGCCCGATGCGGTGAAGAGCACGGCGTCCTGGTAGAGCGAGTGCCGCTCGGCGAGCGCGAAGAGCCTGGAGCGGAAGCTCGGCGGGCCGACGCCGGGCAGCGGCGGGGCGTCGCGCCCTTGGTAGCGAAAGGGCTTGGAGAGCCACCCGCTGCCGGGGTCGTGCAAGTGGAAGGCGACTCGGCCCGGCTCGAGGCGCACGTCAGGCCGGTCCGCGGGGCGGTTGACGGCCGTGCCCCGGGCGAAGATACGCACGGTCACGCTTTCGAACGGGAGCATCGGAGCGTCGCGGGGCTCCGTGCGCAGCTCGATCTCGCGCACGGCATTGGGGGGCTGGGCGAGCGCCCCGCCCGATGCCAGCGCGAGCGCGGCGGCGAGAGTCCGCGACGGCCACGCCGCGGAAGCACGACCTCGCCAGCCAGCCCCGACTTCCACGATGCCGCCGGGCATCATCACGTACAGGTTGGCATACCGAGCGGACCGTGCCCTCCTTGCGTTCGCTGATACCGAGGGCCAGCAGCAAGCTTCCGGAGCGAAGCTGGTACCGTTACATTCAGGTGAAGCCGCTGGCCCGCGCAACTGTACGGTTCCGGCACCCGTTCGGGACCTGCGAGCGTGCCGTTGAGCGCTTCCGGCGGTGTGTGTCCGGTCTTTCGCGGAACAGGCCGTCCCGTCTCTCTTGGTTGACCGTCGCGGTCCTCGCAGCGCTTCCGGCCCCGGTCCTCGCAGCCGAGGACTCCTCCGTCGTCGTCGGCGTGGCGGTCTTCCCGCCCCACGTCATGGAATTGGCGGAGAGCCTCGAAGGTTTCGACATCGACATCTGGAACGAGGTGGCCGCGGAGCTCGGACTGGATACGACGTTCCGGACCGTCGCCTTCGAGGAGTTGATGCAATCGCTCAGACGCGGCGAGTTTGACGTCGCGCTGGGCGGCATCAGCATCACCCGAGAGCGCGAAGTCTACATGGACTTCAGCCATCCGTACATGAACAGCGGCCTGAGAATTCTCACAACTGTCGACCGCGACATTGGATTGGTACGCGTATTCCGGTGGCTCGCGAGCGAAGCCGAGCTCGACGCACTGGCCTACTTGGTGGTCTTCGTGCTCCTGAGCGCGCACGTCTTCTATTTCGTCGAACGCGGCGAGGCCGACATCAGCCCGCAGTACTTCCCCGGAATACTCGAGGCCATGTGGTGCATTCTGGCCACGATCACCACGGTCGGATACGGGGACGTGACCCCGAAGCGATGGTTCGGACGGTTCGTGTCCCTGCTGGCGATGGTCATCGGAATCTCCCTGTTCGGGGTGGCGATCGCGCAGCTCTCGGCGGGCCTGACGATCAAGCACCTGACGGGCGACATCGCGGGACCGGACGATCTGCGCGGGAGAGCGGTGGCGACCGTCGAGGGCACGACCAGCGCGCAAGCCGCCGTGCAGTACGGAGCCAGGGTGCAAGCGGTGCGCGAGCTCGGCCAGTGCTACTCGCTCCTGCATGCGGGAACAGTGGACGCGATCCTGTTCGACGCGTCCCCGCTGATGAGGTACGCGATGCAGGATCCGACCGGGAGCGTAGCCGTGGTCGGCCCTCTCATCGAGAGGCAGACCTACGGCATCGCATTCCCGTCCGGCAGCGAACTGAGAGAGCCGGCGAACCGCGCGCTGCTGCTCGTCCAGGAATCCGGGGAGTACGAACGGATCTTCTCGACTTGGTTCGGGGACGCGAACTAGATGCCCGCGCCGACCCGGCCGGGCGCGAGCTCCGTGCAATAATGTCTCCGCAGGTGCCTTCGCTGACTGTGCTTCCTTCCGGCCCGGCTCTCCTCGACCATGGCACGACGCGGGATCCTCGCCACGGGCCAAGGCGCTGACAGCCCGCCGGTCGGCGGCCACGAGTTCGGCACCGCCCCGGTTTTCCTCGCCTCGATCAGCACGATTCTCGGGGCGATCCTCTTCCTGCGGTTCGGCTACGCGGTCGCTCACGTGGGCCTGTGGGGCAGTCTGGTCATCATCCTGATCGGGCACCTCGTCACGATTCCCACCGTCTTGGCCGTATCCGAGATCGCGACCAACCGGCGGGTGGCCGGAGGCGGGGCCTATTTCATCATCAGCCGCTCCTTCGGCCACGGCATCGGCGGCACGATAGGCATCGCGCTGTACATCTCGCAAGCGATTTCGGTCGCGTTCTACCTGGTAGCGTTCGGCGAGGCCTTCGAACCTGTCTACGGGTGGATTGCCTCCCGGTACGAGTTCGAAATGGACCAGCGCTGGGTCAGCGCGCCCAGCACGCTGGTGCTCCTGGGACTCATCCTGTACAAGGGGGCGGACCTCGGGGTCCGCGCCCTGTGGGTCGTGGCCGTTGCGCTGGGCGGGTCGATCGGGCTCTTCCTGCTGGGACAGGGGTCCGAGGCGATCCGGCCGGCGGGCCTCGACATCACCGCCCGCATCGACGACGGCGACGGCTTCGGCACGGTGTTCGCGACCTGCTTCCCGGCCTTCACCGGCATGATCGCCGGCCTCGGGCTGTCCGGCGACCTCAAGGATCCGCAGCGAAGCATCCCGCTCGGCACGATCGGCGCAACGCTGGCCGGCATGCTCGTGTACGCCATGGCCGCCGTGAAGCTGGCGCGGAGCGCGACGCCCGAAGCGCTCGCGGGCGACCAGTTCATCATGGTCCAGATCGCGCTGTGGGGGCCCGCGATCTACGTCGGCCTGGCGGCCGCCGCCCTGTCGTCGGCCCTCGGGTCGATCCTGGTGGCACCTCGAACGCTCCAAGCCCTAGCCCGCGACAAGGTCCTGCCCCTGCCCCTGCTGAACCGGCTGCTGGAGCGCGGCAGGGGCGAGGCCCAGGAGCCCGTCGCCGCCACCTTGGTGTCGGGCGGGATCGCGGCCGTCTTCGTCCTAACCGGGGGCCTAGACTTCATCGCCCAGATCCTCAGCATGTTCTTCATGGTGACGTACGGCGCCCTTTGCGCGGTGTCGTTCCTCGAGTACTTCGCGGGCAACCCGTCCTACCGCCCCACGTTCCACACCCGCTGGTACGTCTCGCTGCTCGGCGCGGTGATGTGCGTGCTGATGATGATCCAGATGAACGTCCTGTACGCATTCGTCTCGGTGGCGCTGATGATGCTGATCTACCAAGGCCTCCGACGGACGCAGCGCGGGGGACGCGACCTGACGGCGATCTTCCAAGGGACCATGTTCCAGATGACCCGCCACCTGCAGATCGCCCTGCAGAAGAATCGCGTGGAGGGAGCGCTAGGCGGCTGGCGGCCCTCGATCGTCGCCGTCACCCGCTTCGCCGAGCGGCGGCTGGGGCACTTCGACCTGCTGCGCTGGATCTGCCACCGCCACGGATTCGGGCACTTCATCCAGTACGTCCAAGGAGACTACTCGTTTCCCGAGGAGATCGAGGCGCGGACGCGCGTCAACACTCTCATCGAGCGCACCGAGCTCAGCGGCGCGGGCATCTTCGTGGATTCCTTGATCAGCCCCTCCTTCCAGATGGGGCTCGGCCAGATCCTGCAAATGCCCGGGATTTCCGGCCTGCCCAACAACTGCGTGCTGCTCGAATTCGACAAGGACCGGTCCGAGGAGCTTGAGGAGATCGCCCAGGGCGCCCTGCTCGTGTCGGAATCCCTGTTCAACGTCCTCGTGCTCCGGTCCACGCATTTCCGCTTCGGATACCGGTCCTCGATTCACGTGTGGGTGACCGAGGACGACCTGCCGCACGCGCCGATGATGCTGCTGCTGGCCTACATCATCGTCGGGCATCCGGAGTGGAAGCGCGCCACCATCCGCCTGTTCGTCTGCCACGACTCCAGCGAGGGGGACGAAGGCACGCGGCAGATCTCGCGGCTGACGAGGGACGGTCGCCTGCCGATCTCCATGCAGAACGTGACCTCCGTCGAGTGCCGCGTCGGGGAGTCGCTGGAGCGCGAGGCAGCCCGCCGGTCGGGCATGGCCGACTTGGTCGTCGCCGGCCTGGACCGGGTCGACTTGGAGCAGGAACGGGCCTCGGCGACACTGAATCGCTTCAAGGGCGCGAATGACGTGCTCTTCGTGCATGCCAGCGAGGAGATCTCGATCGACTAGGACGGTCGCAAGGGGAAGGCAGCAGTTCGATTGACCTCTCGCACGAAGTGGCTAGTTGCCGCCGGCGCGGTCGGGACGGCCGTCGGCGGCCTGTTCGCCTCAGGTCTCTGGAGGAGCGCCTCCGCCGTCACCATAGGGGGGTTCCTGTGGGACTTCTGGAGCCGTCCGTTCTCGACGGTCGGCAGCTTCGGCGCGACGCTGATGCTGGCGGTCAAAGCACTCATCCTGGTGCTGGTCCTGTGGCTCGCCACGCGGGCCATCAGCAAGATGATCCGGGCAAGGCTCCTTGACCGGACGCCTTTGGACGAAGGCCACAAGTTCGCGCTGCAGCGGATCATCGCCTACACGCTCTTCGCTGTCGGGGCGACCTCGGCGCTGAATGCGTTCGGCCTCGATCTCAGCGGCGTGGCCGTGTTCAGCGGGGGCCTGGGCATCGGCGTGGGCCTCGGGTTCCAGACGATCGCCAAGGACTTCGCTTCGGGGCTGATCCTGCTGTTCGAGCAGCCGGTCAAGGTCGGCGACCGGGTGCAGGTGGGGAGCCTGCAAGGAAGCATCGTGACGATCGGCTCGAGGGCGACCTGCGTCCGCACCAACGACAACGTGGTGATCGTGGTGCCCAACTCGGAGTTCATCGAGCAACGCGTGACGAACCTCACGCTGGACGACCGCTTCGTCCGCATCAAGGTGCCGTTCGGCGTGTCGTATTCCAGCGACCCGGAAGTCGTCCGCTCGCTGGCGACCGAGGTGGCGAGCGTGCATCCCGACGTACTCGAGAGCCCCGAACCCGACGTGATCTTTCGGGGCTTCGGCGACAGCTCGCTGGATTTCGAACTGCGCATCTGGACCACGCGACAGATCGAGAGGCCCCAGGTGATCACCAGCGACATGTACTTCGGCCTGTTCGCGTCCCTGAAGGCGCACGGCATCGAGATACCGTTCCCGCAACGCGACCTGCACCTGCGGTCCGCGGAGGCCGTGGAGCCCTATCTCGCGGCGCTCGGGTCGCGTGGGACCTCGGGCGAATCGCCCCGCCCGCCCGGCGCCGACGGCTCGGCGGGACGGTCCGCCGCGCCCGGGGCCGGGCCGTCGCAGCGCCCGGAGGCTCCGTTCAACCGCGGCGAGAGGCTCGACTGGCCCTCGTAGGCCTCGGGGTTTGCGCCTGCAGAGAGCGTCCTACGGGAATGTGCGAAGCCACGCTGTCTCACGTGAACTAGGCGTTCAAGGCCTTCTTCCGGCGCTGCAAGGCAGGAGATGAAGCCGGGATTCCCGCGATTCAAGCAGGCAAGGCGGTTCCGAGCGATCGAATGCTTGCGCCCGCCATCGCTCCGGCCTCACGGCAACGGGCGCTTCGTCCTGCGCATCAAGGGACTGCAGGCGATCACGCTCAAGATCCGTCGCGAGTTGCCGTCGCTGAGGTCCAAGTTCGTCCGCGTCACGCGTGCGGATGTCGGCATCAACGTGGACCTGGTGCCCGACGGCGTGGACCGGCTTCCAACCGAGGCAACGGCCGGGATGCAGCCGGAATCCGTCCGAGTCGGAAATGACCTGTTACGCGCTTAGCAACTGCTCAGCGCGTCAAGAAGCGAATTCGGAAACCTAGGCCTGCATATAGGCACGTGCAACAGAGAGCCACAGGATGTAGGTTGGATTGTGCACGCCCTCGAAGAAGACGTTCGACGCTTAGTGTAAGCAGCTCGCTCAGTGTGAGTCTTGCTCCATGGGCGCGTCGCGAGTCCGGCGCTGCTCTAGGTCGCCGCGGCCCGAGACATGCGTGCGACGGGCCTGTATGCGAACGTCTCCCAAGCGGACCGCGGCCAAATCGCCCGATTCGGCGGATTCGAGCCGTTTCGCGGCCCTGTCGTCGCCGGTGGCCGAGAAAGACGCTCGGATGGGCTGCACGCGCATTCTGGGAGGATCACGGCGAGGTCGGCTGCCGCTGGGAGAGGGCCGGTCTCCGGTCTTGGTCGGCTAGCGGCCTCGGTCGGACTGTCGGCGCTCGGGCGGCCAGTCGCGGAGGACCCGCTCGACCGCGGGCGGCCAGCGGTCCCGGTCCGGCGTGCCCGGCCGCCGGGGGTCCATGCCGGCGACATCCTCCAGCCCGAAGGCGGGTTCCTCGGGGATGGCACCGAGCCAGCATCGCTCGGCCGCCTTCGCCGCGGCCCCCGCGACCTCTTCGTAATCGACCAAGTCGCTGACGGCGGCCGTGCGCCCGCGCTTCCAGGCCTTGGCGAACATCTCGCCGAGGACGCCCTTGAGGCCGGGGCTGTCATCAAGCACGTCGGCCATCTGACGGCGGAAGTTGCGGACCTCCTTGCTCCACGGGGACAGCGAGTCGGGGCAACGAGGCCCCTGGTGTTGCATCTTGAGCAGGTGCTCGACGGCGCGGGCGCAGAGCGAGGTCCAGCTGGAACGGTCCTTCTTGGCCAAGTCCTCGATCTCCTCGATGACGTTCTCCCAGTCGACGCGCTCGAAGTCGCGCTGGCGCAGGAGCCCGGCCTGGCGCAGGGCCCACGAGTAGGGGTCGGTCCAGTACAGCGGCTTGTCGGCCGGGGAGCTCTTCGCCGGGACTGGGGACGCGGGTGTCGGCATGGCCTCGCCCAGTCGCATTGTACCGTCGGGGCGGAAGGGAGCGTTGGCGGGGGATCGCTCAGGGCCACGGATTACAGAGAGCGTCAAGACCAATTGCACCGAAGCTGTGACGGCGGTTGGCAGCACGTCTTGCAGGCTATACGTTGAAGCCGACGACGGCTACGATCACACTCCATGAGCGCGGGTAGCTTGGCAAATCGGGATGCGCACGCATCGATCCCGTGTTGGGTTAATTGCGCTGGCTGTACAACAAGGCGCTGTCGGCGACGAAGACGGCTTGGGAGGAACGCAAGGTTGGCGGTCCCGTACTTCGACCAGTACAACCAGCTGGCCGAACTCCGCAAGTCGGAGCCGGCGATGCTGGGAAGCGTGTACCAGCGGCTGGCGCTGGCCACGCTCTCTCGCGTCGACCAGGCGTTCAGCGCGTCTTCCCTCGCTGCAAGGCAAGCGAGCCGCCCATACTCTGGGAGCGTGGTAAGGGGCGATTCGTTCTGGGGGTCTAGGGACTGCCGTGGGCCACAACCAAGCCCGACAGGGAGCTGCCCAGCCTCGCGCCGAAGTTCGTCCGTATCACTCGCACCGATGCCGGCCTTCACGTGGACCTGGTGTTCGGCGGTGTCTGCAAGCAGCCGCTCGCGCTGAGCCACTCGGCGATCGGCGTCGACCTGGGCGTGTCGGATCAAGCCGCCACCAGCGACGGCGAGCGGATCAAGGGAGTGGACGGCTCGCAGCACCGCAAGACGGTCCGCAGCCGGGCGGTCGCGCGCCGAAAGAGGGGCAGCCGAACTCGCTGGAAGCGCGTGCGCTCGCTGGCGAAGGCGCACAGGAAACGCCGTGTGTCAAAGCGCAACGCCTGCCATCGGCGGACAAGGCGTCTCGTGCGCCACCTCGGCACCTTCGTCGCGGAGAAACTGACAATCGCGAGCATGACTCGTTCCGGGAAGGGCATCGCCGCAGCAACCTGCACGAACGCCATGCAGACGGCTGCCTTGATTCGCTCGATTCTGAGCCAGTCCTGGAAATTGCCGCTAGGGCAACTTGAAGGCGAAAAAAGTGGTCCGGTCGCAGGTTCAAGCCGGTCAATCCCTCCAATACGTCGCAGCCGTGCCATCGCCAGGGCAGGAGGTAGGCGCGCAAGCGCTCCGGCTTCTCTGGCGATGCGGACCTCAACGCCCCGATCAACGTCCTGCAGGCTATAGGCTCGCCTGCGGTAGCTTCCAACCGCGGCAATGGCCGCGGTGCTGCCGGAAATCGCCTGAATCGGAAATTGCTCTTGGCGCGTTCAGTATGATGGCGACCGGCAGCACCGGCCGAGGGTGCCGACATCGCGAAGGGCCGTCCATGCGCTGGCAACTAACGCTCCTCGTGGCCTGCACCGGCGCGACGGCCCTGGCGGTGCCGTGTCTTGAGGCCGCTCAGTCGGGCCCGTCGCCCGGGCCGACAGCTGAGCGGGTAGATTTCACGGCGCGGATCGCGCCTATCCTCGCGGCGCGCTGCCACGCCTGTCACGGCCCGGCCCTGCAGTCGAGCGGGCTGCGCCTCGACAACGGCACATCCGCGCAAGAGGGGGGCTACTCCGGCCCGGTCATCGTTCCCGGCCACAGCGAGCGGAGCCGGCTGTTCCAGCTGGTCTCGGGCGAGGTCGACGGCCTGTCCATGCCGCCGGGCGGCCCGCGCCTGCCGCAAGGCGAAGTCGACCTCCTGCGCAGCTGGATCGACCAAGGGGCACACTGGCCGGACTTGGGCGCCCTTGGAGACTCAGCGGCGCCCCGCTCGGATCACTGGGCGTTCCAGCCCCTCCGCAAGCCTCCGCTGCCGCAGATGTCGCGGGAAGCTTGGGCCCGCAGCCCGGTCGACCATTTCGTGCTGGCGCGGCTCGAGAGAGAAGGCATCGAGCCGGCCCCCGAGGCCGCCCCCGCCACACTGGCCCGGCGGGTCAGCCTGGACCTGACCGGGCTGCCGCCGTCGCCCGAGCGGGTCCGGGCCTTCCTGGCCGATTCCGCGCCCGGCGCCTACGAGCGCCTAGTCGACGAGCTCCTCGAGTCGCCGCACTACGGGGAGCGCTGGGCGGTCCAGTGGCTCGACTTGGCGCGTTACGCCGACTCGGACGGCTACGAGAAGGACAGCGTTCGGCCCCACGCCTGGCGCTGGCGCGAATGGGTGATCGACGCGCTAAACCGCGACATACCGTTCGATCGATTCACGATCGAGCAGATCGCGGGGGACGTTCTGCCAGGGGCGACCGTCGACCAGCGCGTAGCGACGGGATTCCACCGCAACGGCCTCAAGAACCGCGAGGGGGGCGTGAAGATCGAGCAGTTCCGCTTCGAGGAAACGGTGGACCGCACGAACACGATCGGAACCGTCTGGCTCGGACTGACGGTCGGCTGCGCCCAGTGCCACGACCACAAGTACGACCCGGTTTCACAGAGGGACTACTACCGGCTGTTCGCGTTCATGAACTCGGTCGAAGAGGCCGAGATCGCGGCCCCGATGCCGGGGGAAACGGGACCGTTCCTCGACGCGCTGCCCGGATACCTCGCCCGTCGCAGCGAGCTGCTCGCAGCCGGCCGCGTGTACGAGCTGCAGCCCGCGTGGGAAGCCCAGATGGTCGAGGCCGCGAACAATCCGGGCAAGTGGACGGACTGGGACCACGCTCTCGACGCTGTCCAAAAATACATGGACAACGGCGAGGCGATCATCAGGAAGCCGTCCGAGGCCCGCACGGACCGCGAGCGGACGAAGCTCGAAGACCACTTCGTCAAGAACTACCACCGGGTCATTTCGAAGGAGTCTTGGAAGGAACTCGACTGGGTATCCCTTCGCCAAGAGCTGCTACGCCTGCGCGTCGAGACGCCAGACATCAGCTACGCCCGGGCCATCGAGGACGCCCGCCCCGGACGCCACACGCACGTCCACCTTCGCGGCGCCTGGAACGCGCCCGGCATCGCCGTCGAGCCGGGCACGCCCGCCGCCCTGCCACCGTTCGAGCCGGGGGACCGCCACCCGCGACTGGCCCTAGCGGAATGGCTGGTTTCGCCGAGCAACCCCCTGACGGCGAGGGTGACGGTGAACCGTATCTGGCAGGAGTATTTCGGGCGCGGAATCGTCCCGACTGCGGACGATTTCGGCACGCGCAGCCCCGGCCCGTCCCATCCCGCGCTGCTCGACTGGCTGGCGAAGGACTTCATGGACAGCGGCTGGCGGCTGAAGGCGCTGCACAAAGCGATCGTGATGTCGGCCGCCTACCGGCAGTCCTCCGCGGCGCGGCCGGAACTCGACGAGATCGACCCGGACAATGCCCTGCTTGCGCGCCAGCGGCGCATCCGCCTTCCGGCCGAGTTCGTGCGCGATGCCGCCCTGCAGGCCAGCGGCCTGCTGAACCCCGCAGTGGGCGGCCCGAGCGTGCGCCCCCCGCAGCCGGACGGGGTCGCGGACCTGGCCTACGCGGGCTCCGTGAAGTGGAACGAGAGCGAGGGCGCGGACCGCTACCGGCGCGGCCTCTACACCTTCTACCAGCGGACCGTGCCCTACCCCCAGCTGGCGAACTTCGACATGCCGGACAGGACGGCGGCGCACTGCACCAGAGAGCGGTCCAACACGCCCCTGCAAGCTCTGAATCTCCTGAACGACCGGACCTTCGTCGAGGCCGCGCGGGCGCTCGCGATGCGCGTCGCGGCCTCGAGCGCCGGCGATTTCGAGGCGGCGCTGCGCGACGCGTTCCTGCTGGCCCTGGCGCGCGAACCGACGGCAAGTGAGGCGCGGAACCTCCGCTCGTACTTCGAGCGGCAGAGGGCGATCTTCGACGAGGAAGGCGGAACGGCAGAGCGCTTCATGCCGCTGGATGTGGCGGGCACGGGCGCGTCGGGGGCGGCCGCTTGGACCGGTCTCGCCAGCGTCGTGCTGAACCTGGACGAGTTCATCACGCGCGAGTGAGCTGCAGAGGGCAACCGGCAACCTGATTACCAACGAACGTCAGCCGAGGATATGCTATACTGGAGGAGGTCGGAAACCTCTGACAGGAAAGGGGATAGCTGATGAAACGCAATCGCGTGCAATTCCAGAAGGGACTCAGCCCGGGCAAGTTCCTGCAGCGCTACGGCAGCGAGGGGCAATGCGAGCAGGCCGTCTTCAAGGCCCGCTGGCCGGACGGCTTCCGCTGCCCGGAGTGCGGCTCCCGCCGGCACTGCCGCATCCGCTCCCGCAAGCTCTGGCAGTGCCATGCCTGCCACCGCCGGACCTCCTTCGTCGCCGGCACGATCTTCGCCGCCACCAAGCTGCCGCTGACCGTCCGGTTGCTGGCGCTCCACCTGCTGACGCAGGGCCAGCACGGCGTTTCGTCGCTGGAACTGGCGCGGCAGCTGGGCGTAAGCCGGAACACGGCCTGGAAGACACGGCCTGGAAGGTGCAGCATAAGCTCCTGCCAGTGCTGAAGGAGTGCGACGAGCGCGTGCCGCTGGGCGGCATCGTGCAAGTGGACGACGCCTGCTGGGGCGGGCAGCGGAGCGGCGGCAAGCGCGGTCGCGGCGCGGCGGGCAAGACGCCGTTCGTCGCCGCCGTGCAGGTCAGCGCCGCCGGCCAGCCGGCAAGGATGCGCATGAGCAGCGTGGCGGGCTTCCGCAAGAAGACGCTGGCAGCGTGGGCCGGGCGGCACTTGCAGCCCGGCACGGAGGTGCATGCCGACGGCCCGGCCTGCTTGCGGGGCGTGGCCGGCGCCGGCTGCGAGCACGTGCCGACCGTCACCGGAGGCGGGCAGCGGAGCTGCGCGGATTCCCGCTTCGTCCGGGTCAACACGATGCTGGGGAACGTCAAGCAGTCCCTGGCGGGAACCTGCCATGCGTTCGACGGCAAGCACCTGCCGCGCTACCTCGCCGAGTTCCGCTACCGCTTCAACCGCCGCTACGATCTCGAGGCGCTGGTCCCCCGCCTGCCCCACGCCTCCGTGCGCACCCCGCCCATGCCGTACCGCCTCCTAACCTTGGCTGAGTCTTGTGGGTAATCAGGACCGGCAATGGATCTCGGCGAGTACCGCGCCATTCGGACGCGACGGCACTTCCTGCGGCAATGCGCGGGCGGCTTGGACGCAGCCGCACTGGCGTACCTCATGGTCCACGGGGACGCCGCAGCTGCCGCCGAGCCCGGAACAGCGAATCCTCTCGCGCCGCGGCCGCCCCATTTCGCCCCGACTGCGACGAGTGTCATCTTCCTATTCATGGCCGGCGCGCCCAGCCAGATCGACCTGTACGATCCGAAGCCCGCGCTGCGCCAATGGCACGGCGAGCCCCTGCCCGAAGCCCTGACTCGGGACCTGCAGCTGGCCTTCGTCAAGCCGAGCGCCAAGGTGCTGGCCAGCCCGCGGGAGTTCCGTCCTCACGGCGACAGCGGCACGGAGTTCTCCGACTACATCCCCCATATCGCTTCGCGGGCGGACGACATCTGCCTGGTGCGTTCCATGCATACCGAGGCGTTCAACCACCATCCCGGCCAAGCACTGCTGATGAGCGGCAGCCAGCAGCTGGGGCGGCCGACCGTCGGAGCCTGGGTTTCCTACGGGCTGGGGAGCGAGTCCGAGAACCTGCCCGCATTCGTCGTGCTGAGTTCCGGGCGGGGCTCGAGCGGCGGGTCAAGCAACTGGTCCAACGGGTTTCTCGCCTCGACCTACCAAGGCGTCGTATTCCGCAGCGCCGGCGAGCCCATCCTGTACCTGAAGAATCCCGAGGGTGTCAGCGACCGGACGCAGCGGGCGCGGCTCGACGCAATCCGGCAGCTCAACTCGGAGCGCTACGCCGTCACCGGGGACACTGAGATCGCTGCGCGCATCCAGTCGTACGAACTCGCGTTCCGCATGCAGTCGGCGGCGCCGGACCTGCTCGATTTCTCGAAGGAGTCGCAAGCGACGCTAGAGATGTACGGAGTGGGCAAGGACCCGACACATCCGTACGCGACCAACTGCCTGCTGGCCCGGCGAATGGTCGAGAAGGGAGTGCGGTTCGTCATGCTGGCGCACGCGAGCTGGGACGACCACCAAGAGATCGACAGGAAGCTGGGCCGGAACTGCGCGATTACCGACCAGCCGGCGGGCGCGCTCCTCAGGGATCTCAAGCAGCGCGGCCTGCTCGACTCCACCTTGGTGGTGTGGGCGGGCGAATTCGGGCGCACGCCCCTAGGACAGCTCGAACGGGTCGACGAAGCGGCGGGGCGCGACCACCACGCCGATTGCTTCAGCGCATGGGCCGCAGGAGGCGGCCTACGCGGGGGGCAGGTCGTGGGCAGAACCGACGAGCTCGGCTTGGAGGTCGTCGAGGACCCCGTTCACGTGCATGACCTGCAGGCGACGATCCTGCACTGCCTGGGACTCGACCACATGCGCCTGACGTTCCGGCACATGGGGCGCGACTTCCGTCTCACGGACATCGGGGGAAACGTGGTGCAGTCGATGCTGGCATAGCTTGTCTGCATCTCTCCTCGAGCGCGGACTGCGCGACGCTGGCAGCTTGGCTGGTCTTCGACAGTTTGACATTGCAAGTATCGGTGCTTCAACAACTTAGGAGCTGCGGCAGGGGCGAATTAGCACCGCGCCGGTGACCGCCGGGTGCCATCGCTCGGGGTTTGTGGTCAGCTTGGCTCCTTCGTGCGCCTCCTCTCCGTGGTGCCAGTCGGCCGGGATGCCCCGCCTCCATTCAGACAGTCAGGTCGCCGCCCTCGTCCCGGCACAGTGGCGGCGGCAGGCACGCTCCCACGCAGCTCAGCGCCCGCTTCACCGCCTCGCTCGCCTGCGTGCGCAGCGCGAAGCGCTTGCCCTGCGCCTCGATCACCATCTCCTGCAACCGCTCCAAGCCCCGTATCAGGTCCGCCCGTTCCGCCGCCGCGCCGGCCTCCCGCAGGCGCCGCTGCAGGTCCTGCTTCAGCACCAAGGCCAGGAACGAGCGGAACACGTGCCCCCGAATCGCCTTGTCCGTCCAGTGGAACGCCGGGCGCGTCCGCAGCAGCGACTTCGACTCGCGGAAGCAGCGCTCCACGCGCCACAGCTCCCTGTACTTCAAGGCCGCCTCGGTGGCTCCTAGCCCGGATAATTCATGAGTAGCCCGGAGGGCCATAGTCGGGTCCCTCCGCCCGGGCCGTGAGACACTCAGAGTGGTATCGTTGCACCGGTTATCCGCGCTCAAGATCTGGGACCAAGGAACGGCAGCGCTAGCCGGGGCCTCGGCCATCGGGAGAGCCAGTCACATCCCTGAACGAATCCATCCAGCATGCCACGCAAGTCCACACCATCACAAGGCGCACGTGTGCTTGACAAGCCCACGGTCTATCTCAGTAACAGGGGGACGTTCTACATCAAGCCCGAGGAGTTGCTGCGTAGCGAGGCAGCGAGAGAGCTCATGCGGGCCGCGTCGGCCCTCGTGCAGAGCGACAAAGCAAGCGAGAAGGGGGCGGAGGACTCCGACTAGCAGGTCAACACCGGCGGTCAAGCACGGAGTCCATTGTCTTGAATCTTGGTCAATTCCTTCTCCCTGCTCTCGCAGGATACTATTTCTTAGTCCGGTGCCATGCCACTAGGTTTGCGCTTCTTCGTGACTCCGGCTACCATGTATTCTTTCGCTCCGCAATTGCCGGGATTATCCTATACGGCTTAACGTGCCTAGTCTTTGTCCCCGCGGCAAACTCTATTCTCGTGCTAGCAACGCGGTATAATGTTTGGGAATTATATATCTGAGTGCCGACAACGCCATGTCCGACGAGAACTGCTCTGATCAGGGAGGTCGGCGTCTGGCTCGGGGCATTCGAATGCGGACGCGGTAGGCACAGCAAGGTGGGATCGTATCTGAATCGAACCTGCCAGCGGAATGGACGAGGCACGGATAAGAGAGGCCCCCTCGCATGCCCGGTGGAATCCGGTTTGCGGTGGGGGGCACCCCTTGCAAGCCGATTGCGTGCCCTCCGAGGGCCGAAGACAGCGGATCCCCGGCGCTCGACGGCCTGCACGGACGGTCCGGGCCGGACTCGGGTCGCGCCGGGGGATTCCAGATCCGGCGCGGCCCTCGCACCGAGCGTGAAGCGCATCGAGCGTGAAGAGTGCGTCGGCAGCGGGCTGCGGCGCTCAGCTCGGAGGGCGCCGCTCGGGCCGCGACCGCGGCCTTGCCGGTCAGCTGCCGGTAGGTCAGCGTCCGGCCGACCAGGCCCCGCGCCATGCGTCGCATCTGTTCCGCCGTGTCGCAGTCGCGGTCGTTGCACCGTCCCGCGAATTCGGCGAGGTAGCGACCCGGATGACGGACGCTCATCCGGTGATAGGTTCCGTACAGGCCGCGCTTGAACAGGGACCCAAACGACTCGATGCCGTTCGTATGCGCCGCCCCGCGCACGTACTCGCCGCCGGAATGCCTGACGGCTTCGTGCGGGAACTCCTCCATGCCGGCGCAGGCCGCCGCCTCGTCGGAGCGGACCTGCGCGCCCGGCGCGACCCGGCCGCGCGCGAAGCCCTGCAGGTCGCCCTTGGCGGTGCCCGGCAGCGGCCGCGCGGCCACTGCGTTCGTGGCGCGGTCCCGCGCCCCCGCCACCGGGGTCTTGCCGACGGGCCCGCGCCCGGCGCGGGCCTTCTTCCTCTCGTGCTTGTTGCGTTCCTTGCCGCCGACGCAGGTCTCGTCCGCCTCCGCCGGGCCGGCGAACAGGCCCTGTTCGCGCTCCCGGCACGCGCGGATGCGGTGCGCGAGGTGCCAGGCCGACTTCCGGCTGATTCCCGGGTCGCGGTGCAGCTTCATGCTCGAGACGCCCTTGATGCCGGTGGTCAGCAGGAACAGGGCGACGGCCCGGGTGCGGTAGCCGAGCTTGGTGTCGGCCGTCACGCTGCCGGCGCGCACGGAAAAGCGCTTGCCGCAGCCGCGGCAGCGGGGGCATTCCGGACCGTCCGGCCAGCGCATGGAGGCGAACCACTTTTCCGCGGATTCGTCATCGCGGAACATGGCGATCACTTCAATCAGAGTGATGCCTTTACGAAACCAATTCCCGGGACCTTTCTGCTTCGACTTCTTCAACGAAGACCTCCTATATTGGAACTATTCTATCAAGAAACTCCACAGAATTTCAACAGATATCCGGAGGAAATATCAAATTGATTTATGGATTGATAATTTGCCAAATCGGTTGCCTCGGCACTCAGATATATAATTCCCTTCCTTTTGCCCTGCGGGGCGGTTACCCCATGCTTCCGTGCAGGCCGCGCAGGAAGCGTTGCGGCGGGCCGACCAAGCTCGTCCACGGGTCCGTGGACCCAAGGCGTGTACGGTCCGACCCGCCGCCGCCGGAGGGGCCTGGCCAGGCCCCTCCGGCGGCCTCCCCGCGCTGAGGCGGGGAGGGATCCGTTACCTGCCGCAGAGGTGGCTTGCGCCACCTGCGGCACAAGGGAGAGAGGATCCGAGGCGGTCGCGGCCATCCCTCTCTCCGGCACCTCTCTAACATAAAAGGCGTACGTGGTGGTGCGGCAGTTGTACGCAGGGGAACAGGGGCTGCTGGAGCCGCGGTACACGGTGATGCTGGTCAGCCGCGACGATCTGCCGGTGGCGGAGCTGGTGCGGGGGCATCGCAGCAAGCAGGGGCAGGAGAACACGCGGAAGGGGCCGCTGACGGACTGGGGGCTGCACCATCCGCCATGCAAGTCGTACGCGGCGAACCAGGCGTTCCACTTGTGCGGGCAGAGCGCGCAGTTGCTACTGCGGCTGCTGCCGTACCAGCTGCTGCCGGGGGAGGCGCGGCGGCACGCCGGAAACCGGTCTTGGACCGGGTGCGTCAGTTTGGTGATTGTGCGGGAATTGTCAGTCTGATCCCGAAAATCTGTCGAAACCAGATTTTTCGCGATTTCCGGCTGCTTAAGCGGGGCTCAAGGCCGCTAACATGGAAGCGGCATTGTCATGCCCGGCGTCGCGCTCCGAGGGCGTGACTTGGCACGCGGGGGTGGCGTGCCGGCGGAACGCAGTGCCGCTGCAGTCGGCTAGAGCTAGTGTCGGCAATTTGCCGAGCACCGGAATGTCGCGTCTGGAAGCGGGTTTCTGGACTGCAAGGCCGCGATGTTCGGTGTCTTCTTGCCCTGCCGCCGCGGCTGCCGGGCATGCTCGCCCTTGCGCTCCTAGTGCCCGCGCTCGCGGGCGCCACGCCCCGCCCGGAGGAACTGGCCGCGAGATATAGCGACCTGCTCCTGTTCAAGCCGAGCGACTACTCGCAGGTCGACATTGCGGAAGGCGTCCTGCGGCGCTCCGTCCTGCCGATGTTCCGCCGAGCCGTGAGAAAGGTCACCGAGTTTTCGTACGAACGCGGGGACCAGAAGGTCTATTTCGTATCGCAGACGGGCACCGCGGCAGAAAGTGCCGCGAACCAAGCTGCCGTGCGCACTGCAAACAATGCGTTCCTAGAGCTGTTCTCCGAGGCTCTTCCGGTAGTCGCCTACGCCTACAGCACGCCGGGCACGGCCTCCGCGCCGAATCCCTACTATCGCGATCCGGAGCTGGCGCAACTCTATGTCCGCGCCTTGGAGTACTGTTACAGCCGGGGCATGACGGAATCGGCTTGGATGCCGGATCACGCCGGTCGGGCCAGTCGGCGGGCCCTTTCCGAGGGACTCGTCCGGCCTTCCGGCGACCTGTCCACCGTCTCGCTGCGCTTCGGTGGATTCATTCAGGGCATCTTTCTGATGCGCGAGGTCCTGGCCGGGGCGCGGCTGCTGGACAAGTACCGCGCGGTCGTGCGCAACATGGTCGTGAATCACGGCGTGATGTACCCGGCGTTTTTTCCGCGCGCTCGCCGGGAAGCGGCCGTCATACACGAATACCCGCTGCCGGTCGAGGACTGGAACCATCTCAATGCGGACGGCGTACGACTGTTCGTGGACTACTTCTGGCCTTATTTCCTGCTCATCGACGACCCGGCCGAGCGGAGCCAGATGTCCGGCGTGCTGGCGCGGGTGATCGCCGCGAATGTGGCCGTCAAGCCGGGAACGCAGGGCATCATCAAGCCCGACGGCACGGCCTTCCACCATGCGGCCGCCTACATGGGCTCCTACGGGCCTTACGCCCTAGAGGCCTTCGCGCAGCTGCTCTACCTCGCGAAGGGCTTGGGCTGCTACACGCCCGAGAACGTTGCGGCCGTCCGGCTGGCGCTCGAGTCGTACCGCGCGATGGTGCAGAAGTATTCGGTTACGCCGGCTCTGCAGGGGCGGCTGATCGGCCCGAACGGCGAGCGGGCGGCAACCGCCATCTCCAAGGCCATGGCCTTCCTAGCGCACCCGGAGGGAGCGAACGATTTCGCGATGCAGGCTCGCCTGCGCGAGTTTTTCGACCGGCCGCGCCTGTGGCCGGAGGCAGGCAGGCACCGGTACTTCGAGGGGCAGCGCGGCGTGCCGATCCGCGGCTTCGGGATCTACCGCATGCTCGCCGATCTGCTGGGTCCGGGGAAGGCGGCCGCCCCCATACCGGAAGGCGTCTGGATCAAGCCCTACGCCGCAGCCGCATTCTTCCGCCGCGGCGACTGGCTGGTTACGGCCAAGGGATTCAGCCAGTACTTCTGGGACTTCGAGGCCCCGTTACGCACCCGCGAGAATAGCTTCGGCCAAAACTGGCCCTACGGCCTGCTACAGGTCTTTAGCGCCGGCTCCCCGGTCAGCGCGCTGGGCTCCGGTTACGATCTCGACAACGGCTGGGACTGGTATCACGTCCCGGGCACTACTGCCAGCCACTACCCGATCGAGAGCCGCACGCGCCAGGGGGTGCAGGAACTCCAGAGAGCCCAAGGCATCCGTCTGAAGCATCCCCAGCGCAATTACAACTCCAAGACCTTCGTGGGCGGCGTCACGCTCGGCGATCACGGGCTTTTCGCGCAGGACCTAGAAGGCGTGCCGTTTATTGCTCCGACCGACCTGCGGGCGCGCAAGACGTATTTCTTCGTAGGGGACAGGGTCCTGGCCCTAGGGACCGACATTCACGGCGGCACGCCGACTCACGCGACGCACACAGCAATCTTCCAGACGCGCCTAGCGGAGGCAAACGCCGCGACCGGCCTCAACGGCACGACGCTAACCGGGCTCGGCGTCAATCTCCGGGAACCCGGAAGCCGTCCCGCGACGATGGTCGACAGCGTGGGCAACAGCTACTTTCTCGCTGCCAGCACGGCGGACCTCGTGGTCACCCGGAGCCTGCAGAAGAGCATGTCTGAAGAGTTCGAGGCCAACGAAGGCGCCTTCGCGCAGGCCTATCTCGACCACGGTATGAGGCCGGAGGGCCACAGCTACCAGTACGTGCTGATACCGGCCGACGAGGACGCCCGGAAGCTGCAGGAACTCGCGGGCAACCCCGGCGCCTACTACCGGATCGTGCAGTCCGACGGCATGCACTTGGTTCGTTTCCCGGCACACGGGATTAGCGGCTATGCCTTCTACGAGCTTGTCGAGACCCCGCCCGGCGAGTTCGTTCGCAGTGCCAGCCACCACGCGGCGGTGATCGTGCAGCAGGGCGCGGACAGCGTGCGCATGGCCGCCAGCGTGCCAGACATTGGCTGGAGGTTCAACAAGGAGCGCATCGCGGTGCAGGGCGTCGATTACGGTTCGGAGCGTTTCGAACGTCAAGTTGCGCCGCCGCACACCTTGGAACTCGTCCTCCGCGGCAAGTGGTGCCTAAGCGACTCGCAGCCCGGAACCGAGGTCGCGGCGAGGAGCGGGGACACCGCGCTCAGACTGCAGGTCAGGGACGGTCTCGGAGCCGAGGTCGGACTGATCGACGGCGGCGCCTGTCCGTGAGCGGCGGTCCTGCTCGCGCAGGGAGCAGCTAGCTCGAACGCGCGGCCGGTCAAGGCCTAGACGCGGCGGGCCTCCCGTGGGAGGCCGCCTGCGTCGATATCGACCCTGATCACCGGATAAGAAATCGGTGAAAAGGCCAGAACGGCTTTATTTGGGAATTATATATCTGAGTGCCGAGGGAATCAAGTCGGCAAATTATCAAGCCATAATAAGATTTCATATTTCTTCCGATTTTCCGTTGACATTCTGTGGTATTTCTTGGTAGAATAGTTCCAGTATGGGATGTCGTAAATGAAGAAACCAGGTCCCGGAAAGTGGTTCCGTAAAGGCATCACATTGATCGAAGTGATCGCCATGTTCCCCGATGACGAATCCGCGGAAAAGTGGTTCGCCTCCATGCGCTGGCCGGACGGTCCCGCGTGCCCCCGCTGCCGCGGCTCCAGCGTGCAGTCCGACGCGGCCCACCCTTCGATGCCGTACCGTTGCCGCGGCTGCGGCAAGCGCTTTTCGGTGCGCACCGGCAGCGTGACGGCCGACACCAAGCTCGGCTACCGCACCCGGGCCGTCGCCCTGTTCCTGCTGACCACCGGCATCAAGGGCGTCTCGAGCATGAAGCTGCACCGCGACCTGGGCATCAGCCGGAAGTCGGCCTGGCACCTGGCGCACCGCATCCGTGCGTGCCGGGAGCGGGATCAGGGCCTGTTCGCCGGCCCGGCGGAGGTGGACGAGACCTGCGTCGGCGGCAAGGAACGCAACAAGCACGAGAGGAAGAAGGCCCGCGCCGGGCGCGGGCCCGTCGGCAAGACCCCGGTGGCGGGCGCGCGGGACCGCGCCACGAACGCAGCGGCCGCGCGGCCGCTGCCGGGCACCGCCAAGGGCGACCTGCAGGGCTTCGCGCCCGCCCGCGTCGCGCCGGGGGCGCAGGTCCGCTCCGACGAGGCGGCGGCCTGCGCCGGCATGGCGGAGTTCCCGCACGAAGCCGTCAGGCACTAGCCGTCAGGCACTCCGGCGGCGAGTACGTGCGCGGGGCAGCGCATACGAACGGCATCGAATCGTTTGGGTCCCTGTTCAAGCGCGGCCTGTACGGAACCTATCACCGGATGAGCGTCCGTCATCTCGGCCGCTACCTCACGGAGTTCGCGGGACGGCGCAACGACCGCGACTGCGACACGGCGGAACAACGGCGGAACGGATGCGGCGCATGGCGCGGGGCTTGGTCGGCCGGACGCTGACCTACCGGCAGCTGACCGGCAAGGCCGCGGTCGCGGCCCGAGCGGCGCCCGCCGCGCTGAGCGCGGCAGCCCGCTGCGGGCGCGCTCTTCACGCTCGGTGCGCTCGGTGCGCTTCACGCTCGGTACGAGGGGCGCACCGGATCCGGCATGCCCCGGTGCGACCCCAGTCCGGCCCGGACCGTCCATGCAGGCCGTCGAGCGCCGGGGATCCGCTGTCTTCGGCCCTCGCAGGGCCTGCAATCGGCTTGCAAGGGGTGCCCTGCCACCGCCAACCGGGTTCCACCGGGGCATGCGCGGTGGCCTCTCTAGTCCGTTGCTCGTCAAATCCGCTGGCAGGCTCGATTCAGATACGATCCCACCCCTCCGTGCCCGCCGCGGCCGCACTCGAATGCCCCGCGCTCGACACCGACCTCCCTGCTCACAGCAGTTCTAGTCGGACATGGCGTTGTCGGCACTCAGATATATAATTCCCCTTTATTTCACAACCTGATTACCCACAAGACTCAGCCAAGGTTAGGAGGCGGTAAGGCTTGGGCGGGGTGCGCACGGAGGCGTGGAGCAGGCGGGGGACCAGCACCTGCAGATCGTAGCGGCGGTTGAAGCGGTAGCGGAACTCGGCGAGGTACCGCGGCAGGTGCTTGCCGTCGAGCGCATGGCAGGTTCCCGCCAGGGACCGCTTGACGTTCGCCAGCATCGTGTGGACCCGGAAGAAGCGGGAATCCCCGCAGCTCCGCTGCCCGCCTCCGGTGACGGTCGGCACGTGCTCGCAGCCGGCGTCGGCCACGCCCCGGCAGCAGGCCGGGCCGTCGGAATGCACCTCCGTGCCGGGCTGCAAGTGCCGCCCGGCCCATGCTGCCAGCATCTTCTTGCGGAAGCCCGCCACGCTGCTCATGCGCATCCTTGCCGGCTGGCCGGCGGCGCTGACCTGCACGGTGACCTGCACGGCGGCGACGAACGGCGTCTTGCCCGCCGCGCCGCGCCCGCGCTTGCCGCCGCTCCGCTCCCCGCCCCGGTAGGCGTCGTCCACCTGCACGATGCCGCCCGCGGCACGCGCTCGTCGCGCTCCTGCATCACTTGCAGGAGCTTGTGCTGCACCTTCCAAGCCGTGTTCCGGCTCACGCCCAGCTGCCGCGCCAGTTCCAGCGACGAAACGCCGTGCTGGCCCTGCGTCAGCAGGTGGAGCGCCAGCAACCGGACGGTCAGCGGCAGCTGGGTGGCGGCGCAGATCGTGCCGGCGACGAGGGAGGTCCGGCGGTGGCAGGCATGGCACTGCCGGAGCTTGCGGGAGCGGATGCGGCAGTGCCGGCGGGAGCCGCACTCCGGGCAGCGGAAGCCGTCCGGCCAGCGGGCCTTGAAGACGGCCTGCTCGCATGGCCCCTCGCTGCCGTAGCGCTGCCGTAGCGCTGCAGTAACTTGCCCAGAACTTGCCCAGACTGAGTCCCTTCTGGAATTACAAGTGATTGCGTTTCATCTGCTATCCCCTTTCTTATCAAAGATTTTCGACCTCCTCCAGTATAGAATATTCTCGGCTTATGTTCGTTGGTAATCAGGTATTTTATTTATTATATAGAATACTTAATAGAATAACTAAATGATAATGCTATTAGCTCGGAATTCTTGCAAAAGGCTCGCATGATAATTTGCCGAATTGGTTCCCTCGGCACTCAGATATATAATTCCCTTTCGTAAAGGCATCACCTTGATCGAAGTGATCGCCATGTTCCCCGATGACGAATCCGCGGAAAGATGGTTCGCTGCCATGCGCTGGCCGGACGGTCCCGCGTGCCCCCACTGCCTCGGCTCCAGCGTGCAGTCCGGCTCGGCCCACCCTTCGATGCCGTACCGTTGCCGCGGCTGCGGCAAGCGCTTTTCCGTGCGCGCCGGCAGCGTGATGGCCGACACCGAGCTCGGCTACCGCACCCGGGCCGTCTCCCTGTTCCTGCTGACCACCGGCATCAAGGGCGTCTCGAGCATGAAGCTGCACCGCGACCCGGGCATCAGCCGGAAGTCGGCCCGGCACCTGGCGCACCGCATCCGCGCGTGCCGGGAGCGGGATCAGGGCCTGTTCGCCGGCCCGGTGGAGGTGGACGAGACCTACGTCGGCGGCAAGGAGCGCAACAAGCGCGAGAGCAAGAAGGCCCGCGCCGGGCGCGGGCCCGTCGGCAAGACCCCGGTGGCGGGGGCGCGGGACCGCGCCACGAACGCAGCGGCCGCGCGGCCGCTGCCGGGCACCGCCAAGGGCGACCTGCAGGGCTTCGTGCGCGCCCGCGTCGCGCCGGGGGCGCAGGTCCGCTCCGACGAGGCGGCGGCCTGCGCCGGCATGGAGGAGTTCCCGCACGAAGCCGTCAGGCACTCCTCCGGCGGCGAGTACGTGCGCGGGGCAGCGCATGCGAACGGCATCGAATCGTTTTGGTCCCTGTTCAAGCGCGGCCTGTACGGCACCTATCAGCGGATGAGCGTCCGTCATCCGGGTCGCTACCTGACGGAGTTCGCGGGACGGTGCAACGACCGCGACTGCGACACGGCGGAACGGATGCGGCGCATGGCGCGGGGCTTGGTCGGCCGGACGCTGACCTACCGGCAGCTGACCGGCAAGGCCGCGGTCGCGGCCCGAGCGGCACCCGCCGCGCCGAGCGCGGCAGCCCGCTGCGGGCGCACTCTTCACGCTCGGTGCGCTGCACGCTCGGTGCGAGGGGCGCACCGGATCCGGAATGCCCCGGCGCGACCCCGGCCCGGCCCGTCCATGCAGGCCGTCGAGCGCCGGGGATCCGCTGTCTTCGGCCCTCGCAGGGCCTGCAAGCGGCTTGCAAGGGGTGCCCTGCCACCGCCAACCGGGTTCCACCGGGGCATGCGCGGCGGCCTCTCTAGTCCGTTCCTCGTCCAATCCGCTGGCAGGTTCGATTCAGAGACGATCCCACCCCTCTGTGCCCATCGCGGCCGCACTCGAATGACCCGAGCTCGACACCGACCTCCCTGCTCACAGCAGTTCTAGTCGGACATGGCGTTGTCGGCACTCAGATATATAATTCCCTAATCAAAGCGGGGGATAGCGAAACTGATATCAAGATTATCCCTGTCGTCAGCGGATTCAGACGCAACGAAAATAAGTTCTTGATTCTAACAACTGACTACACTCCTCTTCTTCAGAAATATCATCGTACATCATTTTCAAGCCGTGATTCCTATACAGCAAATCTGTTCCATTCGGATTTTCTATCCAGAAATATTCTAAGAATTCGGCCAGATATCGTGAGAAGTGTCGGAAATTTATTCTAGAATTCAGCATGAGTTATTCATATGGAAGTCCCACCAATGACTTGATATGAGCCGATGTGTGCGACCTGAGCACCTTGCGCCTTGGCAACTACATACTATTGGCCTTCTCCGAAGATTCTTGACCACTAGATGATCGTCTTGGTAGGATGGAATCGGTAGGCACCATCCCGAACCACAACACCAGAGTAGTGCCGGTGCCGATTCAGGAGCGGCGCGAGGATCTGCTGTGCTGGTCGAGCCGCCGGATGACTTTCCATGCACTGGCCTTGCAGGCGCGCATGCTCCTGAAGTGCGCCAAGGGGCAGAGCGACATCGCCGTGGCAGGCCAGCTCAGGACCACCCGTGCCACGGTTGGCAAGTGGCGGCGACAACACTTCTCGGCGCACGGCTGCGACGCTCTGCTGGACGTGCCGCGTGCGGCCCCGGGGCGCAGCGTCAGCAGCCGGCGCGGACGTGGAGCACGTGGTTACCCGCACGCTGGAGTCCGTGCCGCACGGGGCCACGCGGATCCCGGCGCTTGATCGCACCCGGCCGGTCCTGCCGATACGGCCAGGGCACCGACGCGGCTGACGCAAGACTGCAAGCACAACGGGGTCGCGTCGCTCTTCGCGGACCTCAACGCCGCCACCGGCGAGGCCATCGGCAAGTGTTTCCGCCGCCACCGGGCCCTTGATTTCAAGCAGTTCCTCGCGATCGTCGACAAGGCGGTCCCTCCCGGCTTGGACATCCATCTCGCGCTGGACAACTACAGCCCGCACGAGACGGTCATGATCCACAACTGGCTGTCCCGCGGCCCGCACTACCACCTGCGCTACACGCCGACCAGCGCTTCGTGGCTCGACAAAGTCGAGCGCTGGTTCGCCGAGATCACGCGCTGCCAGGTTCGGCGCAGCACCATCGCACTCGAGAAATCGATCAGGAATTAATCCCGAAATTGAACTCATTGGAGACACTATAGTAACTGGTAAAGAGAAGAGTTCTCCAGCAGAAAGTCAAGAAAATAGATGTCTTCGAAGACACGTTGGCCGATAAATTGGAGTAACTGAAGCGGACACCGGCGCGGGTCGCCGCGTTTTTCACGCCGGCGAAGTGCATTCAAGTACTGGGGTTATCCATGGAGAAGACTCTTGACGCCTTCAGTAAACGGGCAGCGGTACTCCACGGTGAGCCTTGTGACACCGGCAAGTCCAGGCCGGACTATTCGCGTGCGACCTGCGCCCTGCGCAGGCACTCTCGGCCTAGAAGGGTGACCGGGGACCAGCTTGGTAGCATCGCTTAGGACGTTGTCGGGAATTAGATTTCCATGTTCTGAGTTTTGTGTTCTCGTCATCCGATGAGACGCAATCTTGAACTCGAAGCGACAATTGTTGAGCAGTACGCGGCGGTGGAAGCGTTTCTCGACGAGCGCGGGCGTCGGCTATGGGCGGCGACGGAGTCGCGTGCCATCGGGTATGGGGGAGATGCGCTGGTATCGGACGCGACTGGGTTGTCGCGCCCGACCATCCGCGCCATCCGCGCGGGGCGTCGAGAGCTGGAATCCGGCAGTGTTGAACGCGGTCGGATACGCCGCCCGGGCGCCGCCCGGCCCGGCATCGAGCAGTCGCGGCCGGGCATCGAGCAAGCGCTGGAGAAGCTGGTGGACCCGTTGACGCGCGGTGACCCGGAGTCGCCGTTGCGCTGGACATGCAAGAGTCGGGCGAAGCTCACCGCGGCGTTGTCGCAGGCGGCGTTGTCGCAGGCGGGTTGGCAGGTGAGTTCGACGACGGCGAGCCGTTCACTGCACGAGCTTGGCTGCAGCCTGCAATCGGTGCGCAAGAGTCTCGAAGGGACAACCCGCCCCGACCGGGACGCGCAGTTCGAGCACATCCATACGAAGGCGGATGATTTCCCGCAACGTTGTCAGCCGGTGGTCTCGGTCGACACCGAGAAGAAGGAACTGGCGGGTGAATTCAAGAACGGCGGGCGGGCATGGCAACCGCAGGGGAGCCCCGGGAAATCACTGGTGCATGATTTTCCCAAGGACTCGTCCGGCAAAGCGATGCCGTATGGCATCCATGACATGGGGCGCAACGAAGCATGGGTGAATGTCGGACGTGATCACGACACGCCCGCGTTTGCCGCGGCCTCGCTGCGACGGTGGTGGAACGAGACGGGGAAGCGCCGCTACCCCGAGGCTGGCGAGCTGTTCATCACTGCGGATGCGGGCGGTAGCAACGGGTATCGCGCTCGCGCCTGGAAGTGCGCCTGGAAGCATCGACTGCAGAAGTTCGCTGACGAGACATGTCTTCGCATCCGCGTCAGCCGCTTCCCGCCGGGGACCAGTAAATGGAATAAGATTGAGCACCGCCTGTTCTGCCACGTCACGCAGAATTGGCGAGGCAAGCCACTGCGTGCATTTGAGACCATTGTCGACTTGATCGGCGGTACGCGAACAGCCGCCGGCCTTCGGGTCAAAGCCGAACTTGACAATAGAAAGTACCCGACCGGTGAGGCAGTAACGAAGGCGGAGATGGACGCCCTGTCGCTCCATCCGAACGAGTTCCACGGTGATTGGAACTACGAACTACATCCACGATGAAGTTGGAAACTTAATATCGATCAAAGTCCTTAGCCGCGACCACAGGCGACTCCCGCGATAGGCCGGTTTCCACCTACCAGCTTCCTCGGAGACGCCGCGCGAGCGCACTTCCGCCCGGCCTCAAAACCGCCGGAGGATGTACGGTCGTTCATCAATCCTGGCTAGCGCATTCGAAGGAGCCGGGAGATGAGCCGAGTGAGTAACACTGCGGTAGTCGCCTGGGCAAGGGGAAACTCACCTTCCCCCGAATGCACGGCGAACTGCTTCGCCGGTCTCACATCCACGACGGCCAGTCGGAATCCATTGCGGAGTCGCGGCGCCGAGCTTCGCTTGACTTCGATCGCCCAGAGCCCCTGGTCGGGCAACCGTAGAAGCAAGTCGATCTCCGCTCCCTCCCTCGTCCGACCGAAGAATGCGTCCGTGCCCTCGGGGGCCGCGGCTAGGAGGTTCTCGATCACGAAACCCTCCGAGCTCGGACCCGCGACCGGATGCGAGAGCACGTCATCCATGCTGCGGACGACCGGAAGCTCATGAAGCATTCCGCTGTCCCTAGCCTACAGATTGGGAGCCTTGACCAGCCGCTTGCCGACGTTGACGGAATACGGGGGCGGACGGCGCACCAGCGTCAGGTCCGCGAGCAGGTCAGCGTAGCGAGCCGCCGCTGGCGCTGACACGTCGAGGCTGCGCGAAGTCCGAAGCATTGAGCAGCGCTCCCGCCCGGTGGGCGAGCATCGTCCAGAAGCGCCGCAGCTTGACGGCGGGAACCGGAACTGCCGGATGTCGCGCTCCAGGTACGTGCGGATCAGGCTATGGCGCCAGCGAGCGCTGGCCCATTCGGCGGCGGCATTGAAGGATTCCGGGAATCCGTCGGGGATCCAGAGTCTCTCGCTCTGGCCGCCGAGCTCGAAGACGTCGAGTCCCGGCAGCTCGCAATAGACGGCGCGGCCGGCGAGCGACTCAGCCGATTGCCGGAGCAACGCCTCGGACACGGAGCCGAGCAGGAGGAGGCGCACGCTAGGCTTGCCTTGAGGGCAGCGCTCGTCAATCTGGCCGAGCAGGACCGAGAAACAGGTCAGGAATGCGCTGGACCTCGTCGAGAATCACGGTGCGTCAGCGATAGGCATCGAGATACAGCGCCGGGTCCGCCAGCTTGGCCAGATCTCTCTGGGCCTCGAAGTCAAGGTACGCGGAATCCGGAAGTTCCGTCGCCATGCTGCGGGCGAGAGTGGCCTCGCCCACCTGCCGCGGTCCGAACAGCACGACCGCCGGTGCTTCACGGAGTTGCCGCGCGATCAGACGCTTGTGTCGCCTCTTGATCATGTCCTTGCTCATTTCGCGGCAAGCGTCAAGTGAGCAAGGATCAACCGGTGGTAGCCCGCCTGCCCCGGGAACCGGGCTTGGCAGGCATCGGACCGCACAGCCGTCTCGCCGACCGATTCGCCCCCGTCCGGGCGGCCGAGCCCCGGCGAAACGACACACGGAAGCGCGCGATCGCGCATACTATGGCGGGGCGAGCCTAGGAGGCGCGAGAATCGCAGCCCCCGGACATGAGCATTCTGAACAGGAGACAGTTCTTGCAATCCCAAGGGGCGGCCGTATCCACGGCGGTGGCGGCGGGTGCCTACGTCAAGCCGAAGCACCCCACCATCGACTGCCAGAGCCACATCTTCGTCCCCGAGCTGGTTGCCTTCATGGAGAAGCGCACGGTCCCGCCCTACGCTTACCGCAAAGACGGGAGCACCTACGTCGTTGTCGGCGAGTGGCACCGCCGCCTGCGCGAGCATCACACGGACATCGACGCCAAGCTGGCCGACATGGACGAGGCAGGCATCGCCCTGACGGCTCTGAGCATCAACGACCCGGGCCCGGAACTCTTCGGCGACGACGGCCCGCATGTCGCCCGGATGGTCAACGACTACGTCAGCAGCCTAGCCACGCAGTATCCCGAGCGCCTGTTCGGACTGATCGTCCTGCCGCTCCAGAACATCGAGGCGTCGCTGAAGGAACTCGACCGCTGCGTGAACGAGCGCGGCATGAAGGGGGTGCTGCTGTACTCCAATCTCGACGGGTCCTTTCCCGACGAGGACCGGTACCTCCCGCTGTTCGAGCACGTCCAGCGCCTCGACGTGCCCGTCCTGCTCCATCCCGCCTATCCGGTGACCTACAACGCCACCGTGGGACGGAACCTAGTCGCGGGCCTCGGCCTGATGTTCGACACCACCATCGCGCTGGCCCGCCTCATTCTCTCGGGAGTGCTCGACAGGTTCCCCGATCTCAAGCTCGTATGCCCTCACGTCGGGGGCACCCTGCCCTACCTGATCGGACGTCTGGATCACCAGACGCAGGTGCTCGGGCGCGGGGCCGAGCACATCGCCAAGCCCCCGAGCGAGTACCTCCGCAACATCTACCTCGATGCGGTCTCGCCGATTCCCATGGCTGTCCAGTACGGAATCGACTGCGTCGGGTCCGAGCGCATGCTCTACTCGAGCGACCACCCCTGGGTGGATCCCAAGGTGATCGCGACCTGCATCCACAGCCTGGACCTCGACGACGCGGACCAAGCGCTGATCTTCGGCGGGAACGCCAAGCGCCTGTTCAAGCTATGAGACCCAGCCGACGGGAGGTCCTGGCGCTACTGGCGTCGTCCGGCTGCACCGCTCCGCGCCCGACCGCCAGCGAGACCGACGAGACCCGCGCCGATCCGACGGAGCCGTTCCGGCTCGCGATCTGCAACGAGACCTTCCAGGGATGGGACTTCGCAGCCGGGTGCAGCGGCGCCATCGAAACCGGTTACGCGGGAATCGAGATCGCTCCGTTCACGCTCTCCAGCGATCCGGCGGCGATTCCGCCGCCGGATCGCAAGGAATACAGGAGCGCCATCGAGGGCGAGGGCCTGGGCTACGTGGGGCTGCACAGCCTTCTGACCGTGCCGAGCGGCGAGCTGCACGTCACGACGCCCGACGACGCGGTTCGCGCTCGCAGCTGGGAGTACTTCCGCAAGCTGATCGACCTGTGCGCGGATCTGGGCGACAACGGGATGATGATCCTCGGCTCGGGAAAGCAGCGCCGCGCGATCGGCGGGTCGACCGTCGAGGACGCGACCCGGCGGCTGCGGGACGGCCTGGCAGGCGCGGCACAGCATGCGCAAGACCGAGGCGTGACGATCCTTCCTGAAACGCTGGCGCCGCACCTCTGCGACGTTCTGACTTCGATGGACCAGACTGTCGCCATGGTGCGCGAGATCGACCACCCCGCCGTCCAAACCATGTTCGACACTCACAACGCGGTGGCCGAGGAGAATCCTCACGACGAGCTGATCAAGCGGCATGCGGCGCTGATCCGTCACGTCCACATCAACGAAATGGACGGGAGGCATCCGGGAACCGGATCGTACGACTTCGCGGTTCCGCTGCAGGCGCTCAAGGACATCGGATACGCGGGATGGCTGTCTCTCGAGGTCTTCAAGTTCGAGCCGAGCGGGGAAGAGATCGCCAGAGCGTCCAGCCGGTACCTGCGGGACATCGAGGCGAGGCTGACCTCTGCCTGAGGCCCGATGCCTTACGGAAGCAGGTCAACCGTGCGAAGTCCGCGCACCGCGGACCTCGCCGGCAGCGCTCGGCCTGCATGAATTTCCTCGCGCACCTCCGCCTCGCGGGGAACAGCGACGAGGCGCGGGTGGGGCAGGTCCTCGCCGACTTCGTCAGGGCTCCGAGCGTTTCCTCGCTCGCCCCGGGCATTCAGGCCGGAATCCGCGCCCACCAGAGAATCGACGCCTTCGCTGACGCCCACCCCGCGTTCGCGACGGCCCGGAGGCGCCTGCGGCCGCCGTACCGGCGATACGCAGGCGTGCTGCTTGACGTCTACTTCGATCACTTCCTGGCCCTGGGCTGGGAACGGCACGGCGACGGCTCGGGCCTCGCCAGCTTCGCGGAGTCCTGCTACGCGACCCTCCAGCGATTCAGGAACCTGCCCGTACCCCGGTTTGCGAGAGCCGTCGACGCGATGCAGCAAGAGAACTGGCTCGTGGGCTACGCCGAGATCACGGGCGTGGAACGGGCCCTGCAGGGCATCGCACGGCGCTGCAGGCGCGAGAACCCGCTCGCGTCCGGCGCGGGTGTCCTGCTGGAGCACTACGAGTGCCTGCGCGCCGACTTCGAGCGAGTCTTCCCCCCGCTAACAGCGTTCGCGTCCTCCATCGCCTCGGCCGGGGTCGGCGGTCCGCACGAGCGGAGAATCCCAACCGCGGCCATGGCGGGTTGCCCGTTGTCCGGCGGGCAGTCGTAACGCTACACTCAAGGCGTATGCGCAAGGGAGTGACGCGAGTCGGCACGCTTGCGCTCGGCTCGGTGGGCGCGCTGTTCCTGTGCTTAGCGCAGCTGGCCCCCGACAGCGATGCCGACGCCCAGGCTTCGCGCCACCCGCACGTGGTGCTGATTACGGTCGACACGCTGCGGGCCGACCACCTCTCCTCGTACGGGTATCACTTGCGTACCAGCCCGGCCATGGACCGGCTGGCGGACGAGGGCGTCCGCTTCAACCGGGCCTACACGGCGATCCCGATGACGGGGCCATCGCATTTCTCGATGTTCACGGGCCGGTACCCGCAGGAGCACGGCGCGAGAATCAACGGTGTCTCGCTGCCGGACGGGTCCAAGTGGCTGACCGTGCCGCAGGTCCTGCGGCGATTCGGTTACGAGTCGGGCGCCTTCGTAAGCGCGTGGCCGCTCGTGGGCCGGCTCACCAAGCTGGATCGCAGCTTCGACGTCTACGACGAAGATCTCGGGCGCTCCTACCAAGTGTTTCACTCGATGCGCTGGGCAGAAGACGTCACCCGGCCCGCCCTCCGGTGGCTCGACGACAACAAAGACAAGGACAAGCTGTTCCTGTGGATCCATTACTTCGACCCGCACGAGCCCTACAATCTGCGGAATGAATTTGCCGAGCCCGAAGAGGTCGCCGAGCCCCCTACCGGGGTGCCGGAGTACAGCCAGGAAGTACGCGAGCGGATCCGACGTTACGATTCGGAAATCGGCTATGCGGACCGACACATCGGCAGGGTTCTCGACCGGATCGACCAGCTGGGCCTTCGCGAGCGGACGCTGGTCGCGCTGCTCTCCGATCACGGCGAGGGCCTAGGCGAGCAAGGCTTCGTCGGCCACGGCCGCTGGCTGTACGAAAGCACGATGCGCGTCCCATGGATCATGCGGTTTCCCGGCAGGATCGAGCCCGGCACGGTGCTTGAGCAGAACGTCTCCGTCCTTGACCTGGCACCCACGCTGCTGGATCTCGCCGTGCCGGAGTTCCGCGACGAGTCCGCGCTCTCGATTTCCTACGCGGGTCGCAGCCAAGTCCCGGCGATCAAGCAAGGCACCGAGCCGCCGTCCAAGCGCCAGATCCGCTTCGTGTCGTTCGAGGGCAAGAAGGGCTTCATCCCGGGCTGGATTTCGTGGATGTGGAAGCCCAATTCGGGGCTGCCGTTCAGGATCGGCAAGCTCCAAGGGTCCATGAAGGCGATATGGACACCCGGAGAGGAGCGCTTCGAATTCTACGACCTCTCCAAGGATCCCTTCGAACTCAGTTCCGAGGTGCTCTCCAAGGCCGACCGCCGGTACAAGTTCGAGAGCGCGGCCTTCGAGCGCTGGTTCGAGTCCACCGATCTCGCCGAGAGCGAGTCCCGCATGACGCGGCGCGACGCCGAGATTCTCGAGAGCCTGGGATACATCAACCGCTAGGGCACGCGGGAGCGGCACCGACACGGCGGCTTTCATGCCGCTTCCGATGGACTGTCCTCGACGGACGCCTCCGGCGCCTCGCGGCTCGCATCGGCGGCACCGTCTGACTCGGAGTCGGTCTCGCCGATCGCGCGCAGCATTCGCTCGGCCGATCCCCCGACGGAAGCTCGAAAGTCCCTGTACTCGTCGCGCAACGAGGACAGCTCGTCGGCCAGATGCACGGCTGCGAGGACCGCGAGCTTGAGTTCCTCCGTGCCGGGCATCGCGTCCTCCAAGCGCGTCATCGCGGCGTGGACCTGACGGGCCATCATCCTCGTTCGGTCGGGGTCCGGACCGGCCAGCCGGTACGTGCGGCCGTGGATGCCTATTTGGATGTACCGTCGGGCGGGCACTGCGACCGGCCCTCCTGTTCCAGTTCGTCAACGCGCCGCAGGAGGCTTTGGACGCGCTCCCTCACAACGGCCCGCAGGTCGTCCTGCTCAATCCGCTTCTTGAGCTGCGCGATCTCCGCCTCGCGCTCGATCAGCTGCTCCCGCAGCGCGGCGGCCTCGGCTTCCGCGCTCGAGCGCGCCGCCCGAGCCTCGCGCAGGGCCCCGACCATCGCCAGGACCCGCCGCTCCAATGCATCCAGCAGCATCGGGGCCTCGTCCCGAGAGGGACCTGTCTGACTAGCGGATATGTCTTGCGGCATTAGTGCGCTGCGACTGTGCCTGCAGCCGGGTACGCGCGTCGATCAACACACGGCCGGCCGCCCGAGCTCGAATGGTGCGCAAGAGAGGACTTGAACCTCCACGGGATTTAACTCCCACTAGGACCTGAACCTAGCGCGTCTGCCAATTCCGCCACTTGCGCACGAAGCGAGAGCAGAACCGGGCACCGCCACCCTACTGCCCTCTCCAGCCTATTGTACTTCAGAGGACCGCACCGCCAGGCAGTGCATATCGCCCGCCGCCACTGTCTCCCGCCAGGAGGCGTGCTCGGCTGGCACTAGATCCGTCACGCATTCCCCCGGATTCCGGCGCAAGCCCTGCATTCTGCGTGCCTGCTTTCCTGCGGGACGGGTGTCTGTGTCGACGAGCGCCCCCCCGAATTGCCCCAGCGGCGCCCGCTGTGGCGTGCTCGGCGGCCGGCTTGCGTCACCGGTCCCGAGCGGCAGCTCTACCCAGGGAAACCTCTCGCGACCTCTGCCAGCCCCTCGCGAATCGGATTCCCACCTCGCCGAGGCAAGTACCCAACGCCCTTGGCGAGGCTGTCCGTAGAACTCCAAGTCTCTGTGCCACAACGGCTTGGGCCCAATACTCCCTCGTGGAGGGGTTCGTCATACCGTACCCTAGTGCCGTCGGGGTGGACAATTGCACGTACTCGAGCGGAGCTGCCGAAAGGCGCGCGCATCACCGACTACATCAGTTTGGGCGTGCGTGCGCGGACCCTCCCAGGGGCGAGGATCCGCGCATTCCTGACGCGGACAGGCAAGGCCGAAAAGCGCCGGCGGGCCCCGCCCGCGCAGGTGGTCGTGTACTACGTAATCGCGCTGGCGCTCTACATGCAATCGCCCTACCGGGAGGTGCTGCGCTGCCTGCTGGGGGGTTCCCGCTGGCTGGGAGGCCCGGGCCGGGTGCCGACGGACTCGGCGATCTCGCAGGCGCGGCGACGGCTGGGACCGGAGCCGTTGAAGGCGTTGCACCACGAGATTGTGCGGCCGGTGGCCCGGGCGCGGACTCGCGGTGCATGGTACAAGCGGTCGCGGCTGGTTCGGCCGGACGGGAGCACGCTGGACGTGGCCGGCGATCCCGCCAACGCGGAGCGCTACGGGCGAGCGCGGGGCGGGCCGGGGCCCCGCGCGGGCCAGCAGCTGCGCATGGTGTCCTTGGTGGAGGCGGGCACACACGTTCTGTTCGGAGCGCGGATGAGCTCTTACGGAACGAGCGAAGCAGCTCTGGCGCCCGAAGTGCTGGCCCGTCTGGAGCCCGGAACGCTCTGTCTTGCCGGCCGCGGCCTCTTCGACCGCACCATGTGGTGCCTAGCGCGGTCTACGGGAGCCGACCAGCTGTGGCGCCTCAAGGCGGGGCAGGCCATGCCCCGCCGCCGGCACCTCCCGGACGGCTCGTACCTGAGCGCGACGGGTTCGAGCGACGCACGCGTCATCGAGTAACGGCTGGCGGGCGTGGCGGGCGTGGCGGGCGCCTGTACCGCTTGGTCACCACGATGCCGGACCCCGACCCGGCTCCGGCGCTGGAAGTGGCCGCTCTGCACCACGAGCGCTGGGAGATCGAGACGGCGCTGGACACTCTCGGGACGCCTCCGCGAGGTGCGCGCATCGTGCTGAGCAGCAAGACCCCGGACTTGGTGGAGCAGGAGTCCTACGGTTTGCTGCTGGAGCGCTACGCCGTGCCCAGCCTGATGCACGAGGTAGTGCCGCAGGCGGGCGAGGACGCGGACCGGCTATCGTGCGGGCGGTGCGGGTGATTCACCCCAAGCCGCCTGCTAGCAGCTCCATTCCGCCCTCGGCACCTCCCGGCCATGCGCCGGAAGGCCGTGGAGGGGATTCTTGAGGAGCGTGTCTGTTCCTGTCGCGGTCGGGGCAACGTGGCGCGATTTCTTGGAGAGTCTTGCTGAAGCGGGCCGCCGGTGGGACGGCTCCGGTGTTGCTTGGGCAGCCACGCGTGCCGTCGCGAGCTCGGTAGCCGCGCCGCAGCTCACTACACTGTCGGCCGGCGAGGTCGATGTGGACAGGCAAACGGTGTCTGGACTCGAATCGGCGGCACGCACCGCGGGCCTGCGACCGATAGAGGGGGGCGTCTCACCCTGCGTCCGTTCCCGACGGTCGCGGCGCGACGCCTCGCAACGGAGAGCAACGGCGTCCGCCTTGCCCCATGGCCTCCCATAATCGCGAACGCCGCTTGGTCGGCATGCGAGGCGAAGAGGCAGCCAAACCTCTCAAGTCCGTGGTCTTTCGTCAGCGAGACGCGTCCGTGACGTCCCATCCTGCCGCCTTCGCGAGACCAGCAGCGAAGCCCCGCCACAGGGTCGCGGGCAACTCGGGCCCGCCTCGAAACTGCCCGGCCCGAGACGCCGCAGAGCAGTGGCCGGTTAGCCGCAACAGGTTCACCGTCGAACAGGTCCATCCCCTGTGTTGATCGGGAAGAAGCGCGCTCGGCCCTCGCAGCGTCATCCTCGGTCCGATCAGCTGGCCCTCCGGCGCCAAGCCTTCCGCAGCGATGCCCGAACGAGGCTGCGACCATGCTCCCCGCGCCCGCTCGGCCCGCCAAGGCCGATGCCAACTGGTATAATCGCTTGGCGGTTCCGCAGCCGGCCTAGAGGGGCGCGGCACCGTATCCATTAGTCGCTCCGATCTTCGACACGGCGTCCGCGGGCGTCCCGGGGATGGCACGGAGCCGTCGCTGGGCACTAAGAAACGACCATGACGAAGCACGGACTCCCTACCCGCCAAGGCCTGTACGACCCTCGCTTCGAACACGACGCGTGCGGCATCGGATTCGTAGCGGACATCCGAGGCCGTCCCAGCCAGAGGATCATCCAGCAAGGCGTCGAGGTGCTGGTCAACCTCACGCATCGGGGCGCATGCGGCTGCGATCCCGAGACTGGCGACGGGGCCGGCCTGCTGCTGCAGATCCCCCACGAGTTCTTCCGCCAGCGAGCCACGGAGATGGGCTTCTCGCTGCCTCCCGCCGGCGACTACGCCGTCGGGATGGTCTTCCTGTCGCCGCAGGAGTCGGCCTCCCGAGCGGGCCGGCAGATGCTCGAGGAGACGGCGCTGGCCGAGGGCATGGAGGTGCTCGCATGGAGGCGGGTCCCGACGAACTCCCGGGCCATCGGCTGGCTCGCACGCGAGAGCGAGCCGCACATCTACCAAGTCTTCCTCAAGCAGGCCGGCGAGACGCTGCTGCGCGGCGACGCGTTCGAGCGCAAGCTGTACATCCTTCGCAAGCGCACGGAGCGAGAGGCCCGCAAGCGGGAGATTCCGCGGTACTACCCGGCAACGCTGTCCTCGCAGACCGTGTGCTACAAGGGCCTGCTCCTAGCGCCCCAGATCCTCGGCTACTATCCCGACCTAGGCGATTCGAGCTTCCAGTCCGCGGTCGCCCTGATCCACCAGCGCTTCTCGACCAACACCTTTCCCACGTGGGAGCGCGCCCAGCCGTTCCGCTACCTCGCCCACAACGGCGAGATCAACACCGTGCGCGGCAACGCGAATTGGATGCGGGCGCGCGAGGCCACCCTCCGGAGCGACCTGTTCGGCTCCGACGTGGATAAGATCCGGCCCATCATCGACGAGACCGGCTCGGACTCGACCCAGATCGACAACGCCCTCGAGCTGCTGATCCAGTCGGGCCGCTCGATCGCCCACTCCTTCATGATGCTCATCCCCGAGGCGTGGTCGTCCCACGAGCACATGCAGGCATACAAGAAGGAGTTCTACGAATTTCACGCCACGATGATGGAGCCGTGGGACGGACCCGCGTCCATCGTGTTCACCGACGGGCGATTCGTCGGGGGCTCGCTGGACCGCAACGGCCTGCGGCCGTCCCGCTACTCGGTGACCTACGACGACTTGGTCGTCATGGCGTCCGAGACCGGCGTGCTGCCTGACATACGTCCGGCCAACGTGCGCATGAAGGGGCGCCTGCAGCCCGGTCGCATGTTCCTAGTAGACATGCGGGAAGGCCGCATCGTGCGCGACGAGGAGATCAAGGAGACTGTCTCCAAGCGGAGGGCATACGGGGAGTGGCTGCGCCGGAACCTCATCGACCTCGGGGACCTGCCCGAGCCGCCCTCGGTCCGGCGCACGGACTTCGCCTCGCTGGTGCAGCGCCAGCGGGCGTTCGGGTACACGATGGAGCACGAGCGCATGCTGCTCGCGCCGATGGCCACCGCCGGCGCCGAACCGGTCGGCTCAATGGGCATCGACATCCCGCTCGCCTGCCTCTCGGAGCGCCCGCAGCTGCTGTTCAGCTACTTCAAGCAGCTGTTCGCCCAGGTCACCAACCCCGCCATCGACCCCATCCGCGAGGAGCTCGTGATGTCGACGGTGACCTACATCGGGCCCCAGGGCAACGTGCTCGGCGAGCGCCCGGACTACGCCCACGTGGTCAAGGTGCCGCTGCCGGTCATCGACAACGTCAAGCTCGAGAAGCTGCGGGCCCTCGGCCCGGCCGTGCGATTCCGCTCGGCGACGCTGCCGGCCACCTTCCCGGTGGCGGACGGCCCAGGAGGCCTGCGCAAGGCCCTCGACCGGCTCTGCCGGGAGGCCGAGTCGGCGGCCGACGGCGGCGCGGCCGTGCTGGTGCTCACCGACCGCGGCGTCGACGAGGCCACCGCGCCGATCCCCTCGCTGCTGGCCTGCGCGGCCGTTCATCACCATCTCATCCGCCGGGCCAAGCGCAGCAAGGTCGGCATCGTGGTCGAGTCCGGCGAGCCGCGCGAGGTGATGCACTTCTGCCTGCTCATCGGCTACGGGGCGAACGCGGTCAACGCCTACCTCGCCTACGAGACTCTCGAGCGGATGCATGCGCGCGGCGAGCTGGCGGAGGCCTCCCTGACCGTCCCGCAGGCCCATGCGAACTTCGAGACGGCCATCCGCAAGGGCATCCTCAAGGTGATGTCCAAGATGGGCATCTCGACTGTCCAGTCGTATCACGGAGCGCAGATCTTCGAGGCGATCGGGCTGGCCCGCCAAGTGGTGGACCAATTCTTCACGGGCACGACCTCCCAGATCGAGGGGGTCGAGCTGGAGACGCTCGCGAGCGAGGCGCTCGAGAAGCACCGCTACGCGTACCTGCCCGTGGCGCAGGACATCACGGAGCTGCCGGTGGGCGGAGAGTACCAGTATCGCCTGCGGGGCGAGCAGCACCTGCTCAGTCCCGACACCGTCGCGCAGCTGCAGTACGCCGCGCGGCGGAACCACTGGGCAACATACGAGGAGTACTCGCGCGCGGCCAACGACCTGAACAGGCAGCTCTGCACGCTGCGCGGCCTGTTCGACCTCCGGGAGGCGGCCGAGCCGCTGCCGCTCGACGCGGTCGAACCCGCGTCCGAGATCGTCAAGCGCTTCTGCACGGGCGCGATGAGCTTCGGCTCGATCTCGGCCGAGGCCCACGAGACGCTGGCTCGCGCGATGAACCGCATCGGCGGCCGCTCCAACACCGGCGAGGGCGGCGAGGACCCGGCGCGCTACGAGGACGACCGGCGCTCCCGGATCAAGCAGGTCGCGTCCGGGCGCTTCGGCGTCACGGCGCACTACCTCGCCAACGCCGACGAGCTGCAGATCAAGATCGCCCAAGGCGCCAAGCCCGGCGAGGGCGGCCAGCTGCCGGGCCACAAGGTCGACGAGACGATCGCCTGGCTGCGGCACTCCACGCCCGGCGTGGGCCTGATCTCGCCGCCTCCGCACCACGACATCTACTCCATCGAGGACCTCGCGCAGCTGATCTTCGACCTCAAGAACTCCAACCCCGACGCCAACGTGTCGGTCAAGCTCGTTTCCGAGGTCGGCGTCGGGACGGTGGCCGCCGGCGTGTCCAAGGGGCACGCCGACTTAGTGCTGATCTCCGGGCACGACGGCGGTACGGGAGCATCCCCGGTCAGCTCGATCCGGCACGCGGGCACGCCGTGGGAGCTCGGCCTGTCGGAGACCCAGCAGGTCCTGGTCATGAACGACCTGCGGGGACGCATCCGCGTGCAGGTGGACGGCAAGCTGCAGACGGGGCGCGACGTCGTGATCGGCGCGCTGCTCGGGGCGGACGAGTTCGGCTTCTCCACGATGCCCCTGATCGCGATGGGCTGCATCATGATGCGCAAATGCCACCTGAACACGTGCCCGGTCGGCATCGCCACCCAGAACAGGGAGCTGCGCAGGAAGTTCGAGGGCTCGCCCGAGCACGTCGTGAACTTCTTCTTCTTCGTGGCCGAGGAAGTGCGGCAGATCATGGCCCGGATCGGCTTCCGCCGCTTCGACGACATGATCGGCAAGGTGGACCGCCTGGACGTGCGCGAGGCAGTCGAGCACTACAAGAGCAAGGGGCTGGACTTCGCGCGGGTATTCTTCGACCCGCCAGTGGACCGCGCGATCGCGCGGTACCACTGCGAAACCCAAGATCACGGCTTGGAGCGGCAAATCGACCAGCGCCTGATCGAACTCTGCCGACCGGCCTTGGAGGAGCGCACCCCGGTCGAGTTCGCCTACGACCTGCGCAACACCGACCGCACCGCGGGAACGATGCTCTCCCACGAGATCGCCAAGCGCTACGGCGCGGCCGGACTCGCCGAGAACTGCATTCGGATCCATTTCTCCGGCAGCGCCGGGCAGAGCTTCGGCGCCTGGGCGGGCAAGGGCATGACGCTGCTCGTGCGCGGCGACGCCAACGACTACTTCGGCAAGGGGCTGTCGGGCGGGCGGCTAGTCATCTCGCCCCCGCCGGGCTCGACCTTCGTCTTCGAGGAGAACATCGTCATCGGAAACGTGGCGCTCTACGGCGCGACCGGGGGCGAGGCCTTCGTCAACGGGATGGCCGGCGAGCGCTTCTGCATTCGCAACTCGGGCGCACAAGTCGTGGTCGAGGGCGTGGGCGACCACGGCTGCGAGTACATGACGAACGGCTGCGCGGTGATCCTTGGCGAGTGCGGCCGGAACTTCGCGGCGGGCATGTCGGGCGGGTTCGCCTACGTGCTGGACGAGCGCGGCGACTTCGTGGAGCGCTGCATGCAGAACGCCAACGCGGACGTCGAGCCGCTCGTGCTGGCCTCGGACCTCGCCTTGGTCCGCGACCTGATCGAGCGGCACGTGAGCTACACGCGCAGCCCGAAGGGGCAGTGGGTGCTCGAGCATTGGGAATCGATGCTGCCCCGGTTTCGCAAGATCTATCCGCGCGAGCTGAAAAGGGCGCTGCGGGAGCGCGAGAGCCGGGCGCTGGCGCGGGCCTGACCGGACGGTCTCGGGGACGAGCGCGGGACGGTCAGAACGCGGCGCTGCCGGGCGTGCGTGGGAACGGAATCACGTCGCGAACGTTCGCCATGCCCGTCACGTAGCTGATGGTGCGCTCGAACCCGAGGCCGAAGCCTGCGTGCGGCACGCTGCCGTAGCGGCGCAAGTCGCGGTACCAGCCGTACCCCTCGGCGGCAATGCCGCACTCGGCGAGGCGGGCGTCGAGAACTTCGAGCCGCTCCTCCCGCTGGCTCCCGCCGACGATCTCGCCGATGCCGGGGGCCAGCACGTCCATCGCGGCGACTGTCTCCCCGCCGTCGTCGAGGCGCATGTAGAAGGGCTTGATGCCCTTCGGGTAGTTGGTCACAATGACCGGTCGTTGGACGAGCCGCTCCGTCAGGTAGCGCTCGTGCTCGGCCTGGAGATCCGCGCCCCATTCCACCGGATGGGCGAACTTGCGCCCGCTGCGCTGCAGGGCTCGCACAGCCTCGGTGTAGGTCATACGCTCGAACGGCCGGTCGAGGAGCGCCCGCAGGCGCCGGACGGCCTGCTTGTCGATGCGCTTCTCGAAGAACTCCATGTCGTCGGGCCGCTCTTCTAACACCGTCCGGAACAGATGCTTGAGCAGGGCCTCGGCCAGGGACGCGTTCTCGTCCAGTCCGGCGAAAGCGGTTTCCGGCTCGATCATCCAGAATTCGGCCAAGTGCCGGCTGGTGTTGGAATTCTCGGCGCGGAAGGTCGGACCGAAGGTGTACACCTTGGTCAGCGCCAGGCAGAAGGACTCGACATTCAGCTGGCCGGAGACAGTCAGGAACGCCTCCCGCCCGAAGAAGTCCTTGGCGAAGTCCGGCCGCCCGGAGGCGTCCCGGGGCACGTTCGCCAGATCCAGCGTGCTGACGCGGAACAGCTCGCCCGCTCCCTCGGTGTCCGAGGCCGTGATGATCGGCGTGTGGATCCACAGGTAGCCGCGCGCATCGAAAAAGTCATGGACGGCCCTGGCCAGGCAGTGCCGGACCCTAGCCACCGCCCCGAAGGTGTTCGTGCGCGGCCGCAGGTGCGCGACTTCCCGCAGGAACTCGAAGCTGTGGCGCTTCGGGGAGATCGGGTAGGTGTCGGGATCGTCGACCCAGCCCTCGACGCGGACGCCGGTCGCCTGCAGCTCCACGGCCTGACCGCGCCCGCGGGAGGCGACCAGCGTCCCGCTCGCCGTGATCGAGCAGCCGCTGCCGAGGCGCAGGATTTCGCCGGAGTAGTTGGCGAGCTCGCGGCCCGCGACGATTTGGAGAGTCGCGAAGCACGAGCCATCGCTGACCTGCAGGAATGAGAAGCCGGCCTTGGAATCCCGCCGCGTGCGCACCCAGCCCTGGACTTCGACGTCACTCCCGAGGCTCACGCCGCCGCCGAGTAGGTCGGCAATCGAGCGCTTCGCCATACTGAATAGTTTGCAGGATCGACAGGCGCCGGGACGCCGGCCCGCAGCGGCGCCAACAGCCAACCGAGCACTGTAGCGTACCCGGCTCGCTGCCTGCCCACCGCAATCATGCCCTCCCGCAAGACCAGAGTCGCGGTCCTCTTCGGCGGACGCTCCAGCGAGCACGAGGTCTCGGTGGTCTCGGCGGGATCGGTCATCGCGGCGCTGGACCCGTCGAGGTTCGAGACCATCCCGGTCGCCATCGAGCGGAGCGGCCGCTGGCTCGACCCGGAGCGCTCGGCAGCCCTGCTGCCGCCCGCGGCCGCAGCGAAGTGCAGCGCGGGCGCGGTCGAGTTCCGCCACGAGCCGGGAAGGTCGAAGGGATTCGACGTGGTCTTCCCCGCCCTCCACGGCCCGTACGGCGAGGATGGCAGGATCCAAGGCTTGCTTGACCTAGCGGATGTGCCGTACGTGGGCTCGGGCGTCCTCGGGTCGGCTTGCGGGATGGACAAGGACGTGATGAAGCGGCTGTTCTCCGCGCACGGCATCCCGACGCTACCCCACGCCGCGCTGGATTGGCGCGACCTGGAGGGGCGGACCGCGGAAGTGGAGGAGCGGATCGGCTATCCGGCCTTCGTCAAGCCGGCCAATCTCGGCTCGTCGATAGGCATCCGCAAGGTGGCGGACCGTCCGAGCTTGATCGCGGCGCTCCGCTACGCGGCGGAGTTCGACAGCAAGGTCATCGCCGAGCCCGGCGTCGAGGCCCGGGAAATCGAGTGCGGCGTGCTCGGAGACGAAGCACCGTCCGTGTCCGCGCCGGGGGAGATCGTCACGGGGGAAAACTTCTACGACTACGATGCCAAGTACGTGAGCGACACCGCCGAGCTAATCGTGCCGGCCCCGCTCGCGGACGAAGAGCGCGGGAGGGTCAGCGAACTGGCTCTGAGGGCGTTCGAAGCACTCGGGTGCTCGGGCCTTGCCAGGGTCGACTTCTTCGTCGAGAGGTCGTCCGGGAAGATTTGGGTCAACGAGGTGAACACGATGCCAGGGTTCACTTCGATCAGCATGTATCCGCGCATGTGGCAGCACAGCGGCGTCCCATTCCCGAAACTCGTCGAGCGACTGATCGATTGCGCATTCGCAAACCACCGGCGGACGCGACACTTGCGATTCGACCCGCACTAGATTCATGCAACAATTATACCGCATTCAAGTGTCGAAACTGGCTTCATAAGAGGGCGATAAAGGGAAGAATTACTTTTGATCTACTCAGTATGAAACTCGTGATATTTCGACAGACAAGTCGGCCAGTATGTCTCATAGTACGAAACATGAACTGTGGTGTGGGAAACACCCAATCCATGTGATTCTATGATACTTCCCACTAAGTCTCTGGGTTGTCGGAAGTACGAACCCAAGTCTGACATCTCCTCTTGGTCCAAGCTATATATTCTGTTCATCAGAGGGGTAATCCTCTGCGCTTGCACGGATTCCAATGGGAATTATATATCTGAGTGCCGACGACGCCATGTCCGGCTAGAACTGCTCTGATTGGGGAAGTCGCCGTCTAGCTCGGGTCATTGGTGTGCGGCCGAGGTGGGCACCGAAAGGTCGGTTCGTATCTGAATCGCGCCGGCAAGCGGATTTCGCGGCGCAGGGACTGGAGAGGCCGCCTCGGGCGCCCCGGCGGAACCCGGATTGCCGTGGAGAGGCTCCCCTTCCAGGGCGGCTGCATCTATGAATCGTCCGGGCTGGACACCGGTCGCGGCGCGGGATTCCGGATCCGGAGCGCCCTTCGCACCGAGCGTGAAGAGAGGCCGCAGCGGACCGGCTAGGCCGTGCTCAGGCCGCGACCGCGGCCTTGCCGACCAGCTGCCGGTAGGTCAGCGTCCGGCCGACCGGGCCCCGCGCCATGCGCCGCATCCGTTCCGCCGTGTCGCAGTTGCGGGCGTTGCGCCGTCCCGCGAACTCCGCGAGGTAGCGACCCGGATGACGGACGCTCATCCGGTGATAGGTTCCGTAGAGGCCGCGCTTGAACAGGGACCGGAACGACTCGATGCCGTTCGTATGCGCCGCCCCACGCACGTACTCGCCGCCGGAGTGCTTGACGCCCTCGTGCGGGAACTCCGCCATGCCGGCGCAGGCCGCCGCCTCGTCGGAGCGGACCTGCGCGCCCGCCACGGGGGTCTTGCCGACCGGCCCGCGCCCGGCGCGGGCCTTCTTGCTCTCGTGCTTGTTGCGCTCCTTGCCGCCGACGCAGGTCTCGTCCACTTCCACCGGGCCGACGAACAGGTCCCGCTCCCAGCACGCGCGGATGCGGTGCGCCAAGTGCCAGGCCGACTTCCGGCTGATGCCCGGGTCGCGGTGCAGCTTCATGCCGGAGACGCCCTGGAGGCCGGTGGTCAGCAGGAACAGGGCCACGGCCCGGACGCGGTAGCCGAGCTTGGCGTCGGCCATCACGCTGCCGGTGCGCACGGAAAAGCGCTTGCCGCAACCGCGGCAACGGTACGGCATCGAAGGGTGGGCCGCGCCGGACTGCACGCTGGAGCCGCGGCAGCGGGGGCATGCCGGACCGTCCGGCCAGCGCACGGAGGCGAACCACTTTTCCGCGGATTCGTCATCGGGGAACATGGCAATCACTTCGATCAAGGTGATGCCTTTACGAAACCACTTCCCGGGACCTTTCTGCTTCGCCTTCTTCAACGAAGACCTCCTATATTGCAACTATTCTATCAAGGAACTCTACAGACTGTCAACAGATATCCGGAAGAAATATCAAATTAAGTTATGGATTGATAATTTGCCAAATAGGTTGCCTCGACACTCAGATATATAATTCCCATTGCAATACCATATCTCGTATCAGCAGAAACACGGAACATACCGTCTGAATCTGTGGAATGGGTAGTGACACGGATATCGTATCCCTCTTCAATAGAGTCAATGGATTCCGATTAGAGATACGCCTTCTGAGTTTTCTAAGCTGCCACGGATCACAATCGAGTGTCCCGAAGACACCATGACTACACAAAGCGCTGAGGCAACTAGATTACCTGCCATTCTGAGTGCCAATGTTTCAGTCCTCCTTCGCTCTGCTACCAGCTGTCCCGGTGCGCAGAATCTGACTCGGCTGCGGATGACGGGGAGAGGCGCCCCGCAACATGGCGACGCCGCAGTCGACAGGAATCCCCGATGGCGCAGGCACGGGCTTGGATGACGCCGTCGGGAGACGGCGAGAAAGAGGAGCACGAAGACCGGCCGTCGGCCGACGCCCCGAACCGGAACCTACGGGGCCGGGGTGGCCCGGCTCCTGCCCTGCAACTGCCCGAGGAGCACCCGGACTGGCTGCGAGAGGCCGGGATGAACTGTATCGGGCGCGATGGCCGCCAGCGGGCCTAGGACGAACGCCCGCTGGTGCATCCGCGGGTGCGGAAGGGCGAGGCCCGGTTCCGCAAGCACTAGATCGCCTAGGAGCAATAGGTCGATGTCGAGGGTCCTGGGCCCGTTGCGGCTTCCCCTGCGACGCCCCATTGCGCGTTCGATGCGCAAGGCCGCCGCAAGCAGGTCACGCGGACCGAGCGCGGTCTCCAGGCAGGTGCACGCGTTCAAGAACAGTCCCCCTCCCGGGCAGGCGACGGGCTCGGTCTCGACCAGCGGCGACCGCGCCAGCAGCGTGCCAAGCCGCGCCAGCTCGCGCAGCGCATGCAGCAAGTGCGCACGCCTGTCACCGAGGTTGGATCCGAGGCCGAAATACGCCCTACGCATCCCTGGCCCGCACGACTTCCACGCCGGCCCAAGGCACTCCGTGCCTAGCCAAAGCCGACGGCTTCCTGACTCGGACGAGCGCTTCGCTTGCCGGGCAGACCTCGAGGAGCCGGCGAGCGATCCCGTCGGCGATCGTTTCGACCAAGGCGTAGGGCCGTCGCCCGGCCACCCTCTCGGCTTCGTCCCGGACCAGCACGTAATCGACCGCGTCGGCGATGGAATCCGAACGTGCCGCGGCCGCTACGTCGCACCGAAGCTCAATATCGACTAGGACTACCTGCGGCTCCCGGCGTTCGGCTTCGGTGCAACCGACCCGAGCCTTGAGCGGCACGCTAGGCAGCAGGACCCTATCCCGCACGCGCGGCCTCCGTCACGGCGTCCAGCACCTCGAGGACCCGACGGCACGGCCGCACGTCGTGGACACGGACGATCCGGGCGCCGTTCAGCACCCCAGCGGCCACCGCCGCGAGCGTACCCTCGAGCCGCTCGCCCGCGGTGAGCGCACCGGGCAGGCTGCCTAGGAAGGACTTCCGCGACGGACCGATCAGGACCGGATACCCGAGATCGGCAATGGCCTCCAACCGCCCTAGAATCTCGAAATTCTGGCGCGCCGACTTTCCGAAGCCCAAGCCCGGATCGACCGCGATCTCGCGGATTCCCGCGCGGCGGGCCATCCTCGCGCGCTCCTCCAGAAAATCCCTGATCTCGGAAACCGCGTCGCCGTAGGTCGTGTCGGCCTGCATCGTGGCGGGCGTGCCCCGCATGTGCATCAGCACGACGCTGGCTCCGCTCTCGGCGGCAACCTCCGCCATCGCCGAGTCGCGCAGGCCCCCGACGTCGTTGAGGATCACGGCGCCCGCTTCCAGGCACCGCCTCGCGACTGCCGGCTTCTGGGTGTCCACCGAGATCGGCACCTCGATCCGCCTTCCCAGAGCTTCCACGACCGGAAGCACGCGGCGGAGTTCCTCCGCTTCGCCGACCGGCGCGGACCCGGGCCTTGTGCTCTCGCCGCCCACGTCGACGATATCGGCACCCTCGCCCGCCATCTCGATCCCCCGCTCGATGGCCCGCCGCCGGTCTAGGTACAGCCCGCCGTCGGAAAACGAGTCCGGCGTGACGTTGAGAATGCCCATCAGCAGCGTGCGGGACGCACTGAAGCAGCGATCACGGGGCACCGCAGCCTCGCTGTCCGGCGCGACCTCGCGCCGACCGCCCGGTGCCGCGCCGCCTCTGGTATCCTTGCCAGCGATGCGACCGACGCGCCGCGAACTCCTCGGCACCTTGGGCGCCGCGGCGGGCTTGGGCTGCGGGGGCAGCGGGGCCGCCCGCCCTCCCAACATCCTGTTCCTGCTCACGGACGACCAGCGCTTCGACATGTTCGGGGCGGGAGGCAACCGGATTATCCGCACGCCAAACATGGACCGGCTGGCGAGCGAGGGCGTCCTCTTCGAGAACAACTACGTTACGACCTCCATCTGCGCCGTCTCGCGCGCGTCGTTCTTCACGGGCCTGTACGCCCGCTGCCACGGCATCCACGGATTCCGGACTCCTCTGAGCGACGAGCAGCACGCGCTCAGCTACCCCGTCCGCTTGCGCGAAGCCGGCTACCACACCGGATTCATCGGCAAGTACGGCGTCGGGGCGGCCCGGGACATCGACGGGGCCGCCGCTCGCTTCGACTACTTCGAAGGCTGGCCCGGCCAAGGCCAGTACCTGGTGCCCGGCCGCGCCCACATGACGGAGCATCTCGGCAACCAAGCTCTGGAGTTCCTCGACGGTGCGCCTGCCGACCGGCCCTGGAACCTGTCGGTTAGCTTCAAGGCCCCCCACGTCCAAGACGGGGTGGACCCATTCTTCATCAACGACCCGCGACTGGACGACATGTACGACGGGCTGCGGCTGCAGCCGTTCCCCCACATGGACGGCTCCTATTACAACTCGCTGCCGGAGTTCCTCAAGGACGACACCGAGAGCCGCATCCGATGGGTGCGCCGATTCGGCACCCCCGACAGATGGGAGGAGTCCGTGAAGCGCTACTACGCGCTGATTCACGGGGTCGACATCCAGATCGGCCGCATGCTGGACCAAATCGCATCGATGGGCCAGCTCGACAGCACGGTCGTCATCTTCACGGGCGACAACGGATTCTTCCTCGGCGAGCGCGGATGGGCCGGCAAGTGGTACATGCACGAGGAATCGATCCGCACCCCGATGATCGTGCGCGACCCGCGCCTGGCGCACCGCGCCGGCACGCGACGGTCCGAGATGACGCTGAATGTCGACGTATGCCCGACGATCCTCAGCGCGGCCGGCCTGGAGGCTCCCGCCAGCATGAACGGGCGCGACCTGATGCCTCTCGTCCGGGGCGAGTCCCCGACATGGCGCCGCGAGTGGTTCTACGAGCATCTCTTCGAGAACCCGCGCGTGCCGAAGAGCGAGGGAGTCCATGCCGGCGACTGGAAGTACTTCGTCTTTCCGGAGTCCGATCCGCCGCACGAGGAGATGTACCACCTAGCGGTCGATCCCCAAGAGACCGTCGACCTAGCGCGCTCTGCCGACCACGGCGCCGCCCTAGCGCGGCTTCGCTCGCGACGCGCAGCCTGGACCGAGAGCCTGGAGTCCTGGGAGATCGACCGGCCTTGGTCCGAGCCGGCGCACCAAGCCGCCTGAAGACCCGCCCGCGTCAGCCTATGACGCCTTCGAGCGGGGAGCTGGCGCTTGCGTAAAGGCGCTTGGGCATCCGGCCGGCCTGGTACGCGAGACGGCCCGACTCGACGGCCAGCTTCATCGATTCCGCCATCTTCACGGCGTCGCGGGCCAAGGCGATGGCAGTGTTCATCAGGACCCCGTCCGCACCCAGTTCCATGGCCCTTACCGCGTCGGAGGCCGTGCCCACGCCTGCGTCAACAACCAAGGGCACGGAAGTGATCTTCTCGCGCAGGATGCGCAGGTTGGCCGGGTTCTGCACGCCGAGGCCCGAGCCGATCGGGGCAGCCAAGGGCATCACTGCGGCCGCCCCGGCATCGACCAGCTTGCGCGCGACGATCAGGTCGTCGCTCGTGTACGGCAGCACCACGAAGCCCTCTCGGACGAGCAGACGCGTCGCTTCCAGCAGGCCCTCCGTGTCGGGGAACAGGGTCTCGGGGTCGCCGATCACCTCGAGCTTGATCCAGTTCGACAGGCCCACCTCCCGCGCCAGGCGGGCCGTGCGGACAGCGTCGTCCGCCGTGTAGCAGGCGGCCGTGTTGGGCAGGATGAACATCTCGTCGCGGTCGATATAGTCAAGGAGGGACTCCTTGGCGCGGTCGCTCAGGTTGACCCGCCGGACCGCCACGGTCACCATCTCCGCGCCGGAGACGCGATGGCACCGTCGCATCTCCTCGAAGCTCCGATACTTGCCGGTGCCGACGATCAAGCACGACGAGAAGTCGCGACCGGCGATGCGCAGGCTCATGTTTCGATGGTAGCCTGAGCGGGCCTCCCGGGCCGGGGGGCTGCAAGGATGCCAGCAACGCCATGTTCGTAGACGAGGCGCTGGTGCGGATCCAGGCCGGCCGGGGCGGCAACGGCTGCGTCGCGTTCCGTCGCGAGAAGTTCGTGCCCAAGGGCGGCCCCGCCGGCGGGGACGGGGGGCACGGGGGAAACGTGGTACTGCGGTCGACCAGCCGGATCAACACCCTGACGGCCTTCCGCTTCCAGCCGGAGCGGAAGGCCGAGAACGGCCGCCACGGCGAGGGCAGCAATTGCACCGGTCGCAGCGGCAGCAACCTAGTGATCCATGTCCCCGGCGGCACGCTGGTCCACGACGCGGAGACCGGCGAGCTGCTGCGGGACTTCGACGGCCCGGACCAGGAGTTCCTCGCGGCCCAAGGAGGCCGCGGCGGCCGCGGCAACACCCATTTCAAGTCCCCCACCAACCGGGCGCCCCGGTTCGCGGAAGAGGGCACGGAAGGCCAGGCGCTCGCTCTGCGCCTGACCCTCAAGCTGCTCGCCGACGCGGGGCTCGTGGGTCTCCCCAACGCAGGCAAGTCCACGCTGATCGCGCGAATTTCTTCCGCGCGACCCAAGATCGCCGACTACCCGTTCACCACCCTCCAACCCAATCTCGGCGTCGTCCCGCTGGGAGATTTCGACAGTCTCCTGGTCGCCGACATTCCCGGCCTGATCGAGGGCGCTCACGAGGGTCACGGTCTCGGGGACCGCTTCCTGCGCCACATCGAGCGCACCAAGATCCTCGTCCACTTGGTCGACCTGAGCGACGACAGCGGCCGCGATGCGGTGCGGGACTACGAGATCATCGCCACGGAGCTGCGGAGCTTCTCGCCTACGCTGGCCCGCAAGCCCTGCATCGCAGCCGGCACGAAGCTCGACGCGCTGCAGTCCCCCGAGCGCCTGGAGGCGCTGCGACGGCACTGCGAGGGACTTGGCATCGCGTTCCGGGCGATTTCGGCAGTGACCGGCGAGGGAATCGACTCGCTGGTGCGCGAGATCGGGGAGCGCGTTCGCGCAGCGAGGGAGGAGGACGCACGAGGCTGGACCGACCCCGCGCAGCCTGAGGGCGCCGCGGGGCCCGCGAACCCAGCGGCCGGAGAGGCCCTTGCATGAGGCTGGCGCTGTTCGGAGGCACGTTCGATCCGATCCACCTCGGCCATGTCGAAGCCGCGCTGGCGGCCGCAGACGCGCACTCGCTGGACCGGGTGCTGGTGGCGCCCTGCGGCGTGCCGCCGCACAAGCGCTCGGCTTGCCGGGCGCCGTACAGGCACCGCCTGCGGATGGTCGAACTCGCCTGCAAGGAGGATTCGCGTCTCATTGCGAGCGGACTCGACGAGCCGCGAGAGGGGGGCGCGCCGAACTACTCGGTGGACACCGTCGAGCGCGCCCTCGCCACGCTGCGCTTCGAGGAGCCCCTGCGATTCATCGTCGGAGCGGACGCCTTCTCCGAGATCGGGACTTGGCGCGACGCGGAGCGGGTCGCCTCCCTCGTGGAGTTCCTGGTCGTCGGACGCCCGTGGCCGGACGCCAATTCCCCTTCCCCGCCGACCGCCCGAGCGGCGCGCTCCGTCGAATGCGCCCATCCGGCCTCGTCGAGCGCGGTGCGGCACCGCGCCAAGATCGGCGGCACGCTCGCGGACCTTGCGCCGCCCGACGTGTGCGCCTACATCTGGCAGCACGCACTGTACCGGCCCGAACCGAATACAATGGGGCCGTGACATCGAGGCGCCAGTTCCTCTCCGCGCTCGCGGCCGGCCCGCTGGCGGCCGCCTCTCCCGAGCGCTGGCCGCAGTTCCGGGGCTACGGCTCCCTCGGCATCTCGGGAGACGATCCCCGCCTGCCCGAGGCTTGGAGCGCCACGGAGAACGTGCGCTGGAAGACGCCGGTGCCCGGCATGGCGTGGTCCTCGCCGGTCGTCTGGGACGAGCGGGTATTTCTCGCGAGCGTCGCCAGCGAGGGCGCGGTGGAAGAGGTCAAGAAAGGCCTCTACTTCGGCGGCAACCGACCGGACATTCCGCAGGATCCACACAACTGGAGCGCCTTCGGAATCGAATTCGAAACGGGCGAGATCGCGTGGGAGACGCGGCTGCACCGCGCCGTGCCGCCCGCGCCGCGCCACTTGAAGAACTCCTACGCGTCCGAGACTCCGGTCACGGACGGCGAGCGCGTCTACGCGCACTTCGGCTACCTAGCGACCTGGTGCCTCGACACCGAGGGCAAGATCCTGTGGAAGCGCGACTGGAGACCGTACCGGGTCCGCCACGACTGGGGCACTGCGGCGTCACCCGTCCTGCACGAAGGACGGCTGTACCTCGTGAACGACAACGAGGAGCGGTCCACGCTGAGCTGCCTCGACAAGCTCAGCGGCAAGACGATCTGGGAGGTCGAGCGGGACGAGGGCAGCAACTGGTCGACGCCGTACGTCTGGGAAAACAGCCTGCGCACGGAGATCGTCACCACCGGAACCGACCGCGTGCGCTCCTACGACCTGGACGGCAAGCTGCTCTGGGAACTGGGAGGCATGTCTTCGATCGTGATCCCCGTCCCGTTTTCCGGTCACGGCCTGCTCTACATCGCCTCGGGCTACGTGGGGGACCAGAAGCGACCGGTCTTCGCGCTGCGCCCGGGCGCCCGCGGCGACATCAGCCTGAAGGAGGGCGAGACGGGCAACGACTTCATCGCCTGGTTCCAGCCGCAGGCCGCCCCCTACAACCCCTCCCCGCTGCTGTACAAGGGCCTCTACTACACCCTCTACGACCGGGGATTCCTAACCTGCCACGACGCCGTCAGCGGCAATGAAATCTACGGCAAGCAGCGCTTCGAGGCGGGTGCGAACGCCTTCAGCGCGTCCCCGTGGGCCTACAACGACAGGGTGTTCTGCCTCAGCGAGGACGGCGACTGCTTCGTCATCGAGCACGGCAGCGAGTATCGGCTGGTCCGCAAGAACTCGCTCGGCGAGCTTTGCATGGCGACGCCTGCCATCGCCCGCGGAAGCCTGATCATCCGCACGGCCGGACATCTCTACCGCATCGGGGCCTAGACGGGCGTCCGGGCCGTACAGGAAACGCACGGCCGCCGGATACGGCTCCAGATCCAGCTGGGACCGCGAGCACCGGATGCGACGCGAGTCGCGGAGCATTCGCATGCCCTTGGCTTCGATCTGTCGGACTCTGGTGCGGTCAGTCGCCGCAGCCAAGCGATCTCTGCGGTCGCAGGACACGGGACCGCGTATCGGCGCTTGCGTCGCGCTACCGTTCCTCAGCCGCCCCGCGGTCGCTAGCGTCCTAGCTGGCGCACCTCGCTACGTCTTCGTGGCCAGCAGCGTGCGCAGCCGGCGCACGCGGTCCGGACCGCGCAAGGATCGCAGGGCCTTGGCCTCGATCTGCCGGATCCGCTCTCGCGTGACCGAGAACTCCTGGCCGATCTCCTCCAGCGTGTGCTCCCGGTCGTACTCACCGATGCCGAATCGCATCCGGATCACCTTCTCCTCCTTCGGGGAGAGCGTCTTGAGCACGTCGCTGGTCTCCTCCGTGACCTTGGAGTCGACGACCCCCTTCTCGGGCGACTCCACGAACTTGTCTTCGATCAGGTCCCCCAGCGCGGACTCGCCGTCGCGCCCGACCGGTGTCTCGAGCGAGACAGGGTCACGAGAGATGCTCTTCAGCTTCTGCACCTTGTCTGGCGGGATCTCCATGCGCTCGCCGATCTCCTCGTTGTTGGGCATACGTCCGAGTTCTTTCTCGAGTTCGCGTGACGCCCGGAGGAACTTGTTCATCGACTCGTTCATGTGAACCGGGATGCGGATCGTGCGCGACTGGTCCGCGATGGCGCGCGTGATGGCTTGGCGAATCCACCATGTCGCGTAGGTGGAGAACTTGTAGCCGCGCTTGTACTCGAACTTCTCGGCCGCCCGCATGAGGCCGATGTTGCCCTCCTGAATCAGATCCAGCAGGTGCAGGCCGCGGTTGACGTACTTCTTCGCGACGGACACAACCAAGCGGAGGTTCGCCTCGACCAACTCCTGCTTGGCCTGGTCGGCCTCGCGCTCGCCGGCTCGGATCATTCTCACGCGAGCCCTGAGCCTCGTCGCGGTTTCCCTAACGAGCGGGATCTTCTCGGTGGGCCTCTTCCTTGGCAGCAGGTCCTCGAGATCATCGGCCTCTTCGCGCAGGCTCGCGTAGAGTACTCGGATGCGCCTGATGTAATCCGCGGGGCGAGGGTCGATGGTTTGAAGCGCATCGACGTCCCGGACGATCTTGCGCAGCCTCTTGCTGGCCGCGACGAGCCTCTCCTTACACCGCTCCCATGGCTCCGGCTTCAGGCCGATGTCCTGGATGGCGTTGGAGAGGTGGATGATGAGGCGCTTCCGAATCCAGTCCAGCTTCCTGTAGTCCAGACGTCTCCGGTCCTGAACGCCCGGAAGGCCGTAAAGTGCCGTCTCCTGCTCCTTGACCTGCTCGTATAGTCTCGCTACCGTCTCGAACTTCCCCCGAACCTCCCTCTCCTTCCTCTGCAGGGCGTCCGGGCCTTCCTCGGTGACGTGAACGTCGGCGACGCTCGACATCTTGATCTCGCCGCGCTTGATCCTCTCGTACAGCTTGAGCAGCTCCTCGACGGTGACCCGGTTGCGCGAGATCGCCTTCCAAGCACGGGTCTTGCCGCGTTCCATCCTCTTGGCGAGGTCGATCTCGCCCTCGCGGGTCAGCAGCGGCACCGCCCCCATCTCGCGCAGATACACCCGCACGGGATCGTCCGTGTAGACCGCGTCGTCTTGGTCCAACCCGTGCGCATTCGACGAGTCGTCGTCGGCCTCGGCCGTTTGCCTAGGACTGACGATGGCCGGCGCCGCACGGCCCGGGCCTGCAGGAATCGCCGGCTTCGGTGCGCCAATCGCTGGCTCGCTGAACTGTTCCATCACTGCGCCACCTCTCGCTCAAGTCCTCTCTGCCGACGGAGCCGTCCGCGCGCCGAGCGGTCTCGGGCCGCCGGAACTCGGCTCGTCCTTCCTCTCTACTAGCGGTGGACCGGAACTGCCACGCGGATGAATCGTTACTTGCTTGCCCTGATGTCGAAGGGGCCTTCGGATCCGCTTCAAAGTCCCGGCCTGGGGCGCGCCCCCGCCCGCCCGAGTGTCGCGCCTCGCCCTAAGTATCGGGCATACATTGCGTAAACGCAATATCTGCGCCCAAAAAATGCGTATGCGCAGTGGTTTCCGGTACCCCGCCGGACCGCCCCCGGACCGGCGCCTGCCACTCGGGGCGACGGGACACGGGGCGTCGCGCTACGCGCCGGAGAACATCGCCTCGCTGCGCTTGGCCAGCTCTTCGGCGGAGACGTCCTCAACGTGCGTGGCGATCGTCCAGCGATGGCCGAACGGATCCTCCAGCGTCCCCGTGCGGTCCCCGTAGAACTGGTTCTTCACGGCACGAATCTCCCTCGCGCCTGCCTCGACGGCCCGGGCGAACATCGCGTCGACGTCCTCGGTGTAGAGCAGCAAGCTGACCGGTGTCCCGCCCACCGTCTTCGGCGAGACCGCGTCCATTTCCGGGAACTCACTCGCCAGCATGACCACGGAGTCGCCGAACACGATCTCGGCATGGCCGATCGCGCCGCCGGGCCAGTCGATCCGCATGCGCTCGACGGCTCCGAAGGCCCGCTTGTAGAAGTCCAGCGCCGCCGCGCCGTCTCCGACGATCAGGTACGGCGTGATCGATCCGTAACCGTCCGGAATGGGTTTGACTGCCATGCCTTGCAAGTAGCCTCTCTCTCAAGTATAGGGCCGAGGCGAGTCGGCCGGGCGACGAGGGTCCCTTGCGGGTGGCGGTGAGGTTCGCTCGCTCTTGCCGCCCAGGCGTCACTCCAAGGCAGCGGCCAGCCCCCGGCATAGCCTGCCGCGTGCCGATGTGCCCGCAGGGAACGGGATGCGCCCGCGCCACCGGCCGATTCGGGCCAAAGCGAGCATCCTTCGCGGCAATCGCCGCGCTCCGAGGCCGCCCGGAATAACCCAAGGCACCCCGAGTTCGCCATAGATGATTGGAGAAGGGCCTTTCCGGCCCGCTAGAAATCATGTCAGGACCTGCACAGGCTTCCGGCCCGCCGCTGCGACCAGCCTTTTTCGCGACCGCCCGGCCTCTGCCCGGGCCGAATCGACCGCCGCGTCCTAGTCCGGAGCCAGTTCCGGATCCGGGCGAGCCGCAGCGAGGGCTCCCAAGGTGGGCAACCGGCGCGGCTGTCGTCCTTGGGCTCCTTGTCGGCGTCGGCGTCTTCCAGGCTCTGCGCCGGGACGTGGCGCAACTGGCCGGCACCGGTCCCGTCACCATCCAGACCGTGGCGGCCGCAAAGGGCGAGTTCACGCATTCGATCCGGGTCGGCGGCACGGTCGGCGCGACCAGCTTCGCGATGATCCGGGCCCCTAGGATGCGGGGCGGCCGGGACAGAGGGGGCGGGTCCTCGCTGACAATCCAGACAATGGCGGAACCCGGCAGCATCGTCCAAGCCGGAGCAGTGGTGGCGGAATTCGAGTCCAAGTCCACGCAGGACCAGCTAGACAACTACGAGTCGATGCTCGCTCAGACCAAGGCACAGGCCGGGACGCGCAAGGCCGAGATCCTGATCGCCACCGAGACACTGCGCCAGGACTACCGGACCACCAAGGCCGAGGCCGAGAAGGCCGAACTCGACCTCCAGACCGCCCAGGTGCGGTCGGCGATCCAAGCCGAGATCTTCGACCTGCTAGCGCAGGAGGGCCGCGCTTCGTCGGGCCAGCTCGAGAACGAGGTTCGGTTGCAGGAAGAGGCCAACGTAGCCGAGATCCGCAGCCTCGACCTCACCGTGGAGCAGGATTGGAAGCGCATGGATCGCACCAAGACGGACTTGGACAAGATGAAGCTCCGGACGCCGGTCGGCGGCTTGGTCGTGATCGAGACGATGTACAGTCGCGGCGGCTTCCAGCAGGCCGCCGCAGGGGACCAGGTCTACGGCGGCGCGCAATTCATGCGCGTGGTGGACCTGTCCAAGATGGCGGTCTACTGCAATGTCAACCAAGCGGACAGCCAGCTGGTGCGGCTGGGCGCGCCCGTCAAGGTCCGACTCGACGCCTATCCGAACGTCGCATTCGATGGCAGGGTGGCCTCGGTCGGCGCGATGGCGGTGTCGGGAGGCGGCGGCGGCGGCGGACGCAGGGGCCCGCCCGGGTCCCGGGGGTCGCGCGGCGAGTGGCTCCGGCAAGTCCCGGTCGAGATCGAGATCCTCGACACCGACGAGCGGGTCAAGCCGGACCTTTCGGCCTCGGCCGATATCATCATCGCCCGTCAAGAGGACGCCTTGGTGATCCCCCGGGCGGCCGTGCAGGCGCTGGACGGCACCCCGGTGGTATGGGTGCAGTCGGGAGATGGATTCGTCCAGCGCGAGGTCGAGCTCGGGGCCCTCGGCGACACCGAGGCGATCGTCCTTTCGGGCCTTCGCGACGGCGAGCTGATCGCGGTGCAGCCGATCAGCGCCGAAGAGACCGAAGTCGCCCTGCGCTAGCCGGGTCGGCAGCACCTTGGGATCTCGCCGTGCGGGCCGCGACCCGGCCCGCACGTGCTATGATCGCGACAGGGCAGCCTGCATGCCTTCCGGCCGAACGTCCCCATCGTCTAGTCAGGCCTAGGACACCGCCCTTTCACGGCGACAACGTGGGTTCGAATCCCGCTGGGGACGCCATCCCCCCCTTCAGGGGCGGCTGGCGGGTCGGGCGAAGGCGCAATCGAGCGCTAGCCCGTATAATCGGCGCTTCGCGCAATGGCGGCAAGCCTCCAAGCCATCGACTGGATTGTCATCGCGCTGTACTTCGCGGCAATGGTCGCGATCGGACTGGCGGCCTCCCGCAAGGTCCGGAAAACGGCCGACTACTTTCTCGGCAACCGCAGCTTCAATGTCTGGCTCGTCATCGGGCAGGCCCTCGGCGTGGGCACGCACGCCGAGATGCCCGTGTCGCTGGCCGGCAAGATTTACCAGTCCGGCTACTCGGGCATCTGGTACCAGTGGAAGAACCTTTTCATCACCCCCTTCTACTGGATCCTCGCCCCTCTCTTCCGCCGCTTCCGCCGCACCACCACCGGCGAAGTCTACCGTGACCGCTACGGCGAATGGATGAGCGCTGTCTACACGGTGTTCGCCCTCGCTTACTTCACGTTCAACATGGGCGCGATGCTCAAGGGGGCGGGCAAGCTCGTGAGCGTCGCCTCCGGGGAGGTCGTGTCCGCCAACGCCGTGGTGCTCGCCATGACCGCGACCTTCCTGCTCTACAGCTTCGTGGGCGGGCTCGTGGCCGCGGCCTATACCGACTTCGCTCAGAGCCTGTTCATCGTCGTTCTGAGCTTCCTGCTGATCCCGCTGGGACTGCGCGAGACCGGCGGCTTCACCGGGATTCGCGAGACCCTCGAGCCGGGAATGCTGTCGATGGTCACGCCGGGCGACGTGGGGGTGTTCACCATCCTCATGCTGACGCTGAACGGGCTGGTCGGCATCGTGGCCCAGCCGCACATCCTCGCCAGCGTCGGGACGGGGCGGGACGAGCGCTCGTGCCGGATCGGCATGGCCTACGGCAACTTCATCAAGCGGTTTTGCACGATCGGCTGGGCCTTGGTCGGGGTGATCGTGGCCACGCTGGTCATCCAGAGAGGCGAAGCAGCCTTCGCGGATCCGGAGGACGCGTTCGGGTACGCGACACGGGAGCTGCTCTTCCCGGGCGGCCTGGGGCTGATGATCGCCTGCGTGCTCGCGGCCAACATGTCGACCGGCTCCGCCTTCATGGTCGACAGCGCCGCGCTATTCACGCAGAACTTCTACAACCGGTACATCGCCAAGGGCCGCAGCGACCGGCACTACCTGTGGGCGGGCCGCTTCGCCGGCGTGGCGATGACGCTGCTGGGGGTTGTGTTCGGCCTTTACGTCGGCAGCGTCCTGCAGGCGTTCCTATTCACGGAGACGATCGCGGCCTTCATGGGCATCAGCATGTTCGGCGCGATCTCGTGGAAGCGAGCGAACCGTTGGGGGGCTCTAGCCAGCCTCGCGGTCTCCTCGACGGTATTCTTCACCCTCACGCATCGGGAATACGGCGTATTGCTCCAGTGGGAGGCGGCCAATTTCGCCATCGCGCTGGTTACCGGTTTCGCGGCCCTCGCGCTGATCAGCCTCGCCACGCCGCCCGAGTCCGAGGGGCGGCTGGCACCGTTCTACCAGCGCCTAGACCGCGCGTCGCGCTGGGACGCCAAGACCGGGCGGGAAGCTGACGACGACAAGCCGGGCATCGCCCTGCTGTTCGTGCATCTGTTCGACCTAGGTCTCGAGAGGGGGCTCGCCGCCGTCTACCGGCGCTTCCGCGTGGACTTCAACGGCCTCGCGCTGGCGGCGCTCGTGGTCGTCGCCCTGATCGCGCTGGCAAAGGGCGTCCTCTGGCTGCCCTGATGGACAGGCGGTGCCTCGCGCTAGGGGAGGCCGGGCTAGACTGTGCGCAAGAGACGAAAGACGGATCGCCCGACTCCCAGCTCTTCCCTGGCGGCCAGAACCAAGCAGGCGACGCGGCTGCCCGCGCGTCCGATGCCGCAGTCCGGCACGGCCGAGACGTTCCTAGCCCGGTCCAGCTCGATCCCGAGAAACTCGAGACCGGCGCAGATGCGCTCGCGCATGGAGGGCGAGTTTTCGCCAATGCCGCCCGTGAAGGCGAGCGCGTCGAGGCCTCCCATGGCCGCTGAGAACGCTCCGACCGCCTTCCTCACTTGGTAGGCGAACACCGCCAGCGCCAGTTCGGCGGCCTCCGAGCCGTCCGCCGCGGCCGCTTCGATATCGCGGACATCGCCTCCAGGAATTCCGGACAGTCCCGCGAGCCCGCCGTCATTGACCAAGCGCCGTCGCATCTCCGATGCGCCGACGCCAAGGCGGTCCATCAGGAAGAGCACCGCGAAGGGATCCAAGTCACCGTGGCGGGTCGCGTTCTCGACCCCGGTCTGCGGGGAGAAGCCCATCGACACATCGCACGAGCGACCGTCACGGATCGCGCACACCGACGAGCTGCCGCCGAGATGGCAGGATATCGACTTAAGGCCCGAGGTTCGCGCCTGCAGGAGGCGCGGCAGGCGCTCCCCGACGGAGCGGTGCGATGCTCCGTGAAAGCCGTAGCGGCGGACCCCGTAGTCACGGCGCCATTCCGCGGGCAGACCGTAGGCGCTGGCCCAGGCGGGTATCGTGCGGTGAAACGCCGTTTCCATGACCGCGACAAGCGGGAGGCCGGGGCGCTGCGAGCGGAATCCCCGGATCCCGTCCAAGTAGATCCGGTTATGCAGCGGAGCGACGGGTTCGTACTCTTCCAAGGCCGCCAGCAGGCCGTCGTCCACCAAGTGCGTCCCGCGATAGCGCGGGCCGGCATGCACCGCCTTGAAGCCGACAGCCTCGACCTCGCCCACCGCGTGGAGGACCTGTCGGATCGCTTCGGGATAGCTGGCCGCGTCGCCGCCCGGGCGCCCGATCCGCTCCATGCGGCCGGAGGCCAGCTCGCGCTCGTCCGGGAACGCGAGAAGCTTGAATTTCAGCGACGTCGACCCGAGATTGGGGACCAAGATCCGCATGGGAATCGATACCGTAGCAGACCCGGACGCTCGGACGATGAAGCGGTTCCATTCGCTCGCCGCTCCCCCCAACGCCTGCTGGCAGGGCCTACGCTTCCCTTTACGGCGGACCGAGAAGGAAGGTCTCGCGTCGAGGATCTGATCACAACAGCCGAATCGGCTGACTTCGGCCAGAGCCTGCAATACGCGCATCAGTGGCGAGCGGTAGCGGTCTGCTCGCGACTCAGCGCTCGGGCTAGGCGATCAATGTCGATGCCAGCATTGAAGCCAACGAGCCCTTCCAGCGCCTCGACGAGCGCCTGCTGGTGGAAGTGGACGACGTCCAGTTCCACCGCTCCGACACGGTACGTTGCCCGCAGTGCTCCGTGCGGCACATCGGCAGCGAGCGCCGGCCGGAGTACTTCCACACCGTGGCCGTCGGCCACGCCACCGTCCTGCCGCTGATGCCCGAGTTCGTGCGCCCGCCGCAGGACCCGGCCGCGACCCGCGCCGACCTGAGCGAGGGCGAGCGCGAGCAGGACTGCGAGCGCAACGCAGCCAGGCGCTGGATCGCCGCTCACGGCGCCTGGCTGCTGGCCTGCCGGGCGACGATCTGTACTGCTGCCAGCCGGTCTGCGAGGCCGCTGCAGCCGCCGGCATGGACTACATCCGGGTACCTGATTACCCACAAGACTCAGCCAAGGTTAGGAGGCGGTACGGCATGGGCGGGGTGCGCACGGAGGCGTGGAGCAGGCGGAGGACCAGCGCCTCGAGATCGTAGCGGCGGTTGAAGCGGTAGCGGAACTCGGCGAGGTAGCGCGGCAGGTGCTTGCCGTCGAGCGCATGGCAGGTTCCCGCCAGGGACTGCTTGACGTTCGCCAGCATCGTGCTGACCCGGACGAAGCGGGAATCCGCGCAGCTCCGCTTCCCGCCTCCGGTGACGGTCGGCACGTGCTCGCAGCCGGCGTCGGCCGCGCCCGCGCTTGCCGCCGGTCCGCTCCCCGCCCCAGCAGGCCCCAGTAGGCGTCGTCCACCTGCACGATGCCGCCCGGCGGCACGCGCTCGTCGCGCTCCTTCATCACTTGCAAGAGCTTGTGCTTCATCTTCCAAGCCGTGTTCCGGCTGACCCCCAGCTGCCGCGCCAGTTCCAGCGACGAAACGCCGTGCTGGCCCTGCGTCAGCCGGTGGAGCGCCAGGAACCGGACGGTCAGCGGCAGCTTGGTGGCGGCGAAGATCGTGCCGGCGACGAGGGAGGTCCGGCGGTGGCAGGCATGGCACTGCCGGAGCTTGCGGGAGCGGATGCGGCAGTGCCGCCGGGAGCCGCACTCCGGGCAGCGGAAGCCGTCCGGCCAGCGGGCCTTGAAGACGGCCTGCTCGCATGGCCCCTCGCTGCCGTAGCGCTGCAGGAACTTGCCCGGGCTGAGTCCCTTCTGGAATTGCACGCGATTGCGTTTCATCAGCTATCCCCTTTCCTGTCAGAGGTTTCCGACCTCCTCCAGTATAGCATATCCTCGGCTGACGTTCGTTGGTAATCAGGTCCGGGTATGCAAGCCCGGATCCCACAAGCACTTGTACAAGGTGCTGGAGAATCGGCAGGCGCGCGGCGGCCCGGGCAAGCGGTCCGAGCGGCACCGCCTCCGCTGGACGGACGCGGTGCCCCTGTGCAAGGGCCCCGAGGCCCGGCAGGGCACTTGGATCGAGTACGCGGTGGAGCGCGGCGACAAGCGCACCTGCACCAACAGCTTCTTCACCAGTCTCGCGGTCACCGCGAACAACGTGGAGCGGACCGCGCGGGGCGGCCAGGCGCGCTGGAAGATCGAGAACGAGGGCTTCAACTGCCTGGCGCGGCACGGCTGCAACTTCGGGCACGGCAAGGCCGCGCTGTCCAACGTGCTGGCCGCGCTGAACCTGTTCGCCTTCGCGCTCCATGCCGTGCTGCAGTGCGTCTGCGCGCTGTGGCGGCAGTGCCGGCGCAAGCTGGTCACGCGCCGCGGCTTGTTCCGGCAGCTGCAGGCCGCGCTGCAGTGGTTCTGCTTCCCGGACTGGCCGACTCTGCTGGCGGCGGTGCGCGACGCCAGGGTGCCAGCCGGCCGGGGCCTAGCCTCCGCGCAGCTTCGCGCCGGCAGCGTCCGGCGAGCGGTCGACCGCGGCGGCCGGCTACCGCCGGGGTGCGTCCTGTCGCGGGCCCGGCACCAAGCGGACCCGTCGCGGGGTCGCGACACAGCTCTGCTAGCCATCCGACGCTCCCTAGGGGCGGCCTCAATAGCCACGACCTCTCGGTCAACTTGTTCACTTCATCCTCCGCAACAACGTTCACCCACCACCTTGATGGCCAAGTTCAGAACCGCTGGTCCGACAGCCACTGGCTGGCGATCCTGGCGCGTTTCGGACTGGTGCGGGCGAGCTCGCAGGACGCGTTGCGGCGCGTGACGCGGCTGCACGCGCACCCTGAGTGACGTGGCGTCGGAGCTGCGGAACCCGGGTGATCGCGTGCTGGACGAGGACGGCGTCTCGGGGCGCAACCTGATGGAGGGCCTGGTGCGCGGGGAGGACCCGCGGAGCCTGCTGGAGGCGGGCGTCAAGGGCAAAGCCCGGCAGAAGATCCCGGAGCTGCCGGAGGCGCTGCACGGCGGCTTGGAGCACGTCTCGCGCGAGACGCTGGCGCTCCTGCCAAGCCTGCCGGACGCCGCCGAGGAGGCCGTCAGGACGCTGGAAGCGCGCATTCTCGAGACGGTGCGACGCGACTGCGAGGTGCTTTGGACGCTGCTGCAGACGCACCCGGGCATCGGGGCGGTGGCGGCCACGGCGCTGCTGGCGGAGATCGGGGCGGACATGAGCCGGTTCGGCTCGGCGCCTGGCGAGCTGGGCGGGCATGTGCCCGGGCAACCGCGAGTCGGCCGGCAAGAGCCGCGGGGGCCGCAGGCGCAAGGGCAACGCGTACATGCGGCGCATCCCGTGCGAGGTCGCCCACGCGGCGACGCGCACCAAGGACACGCAGTTCGGCCCGCGCAAGCGCGCCCTGGCCGCGCGGCAGGGCACGGGGCGCGCGGTGGTGACGCCGGGGCACAAGATCCTGAGCATCGCGTTCGCGATACGGCGCGACGGCGTGCCCTACCGCGATCCGGTCGTCGACCCGGAAGCGCTGACGGCGCGCAAGAGCCTGTCCCGTCGGCTGCGGATGGTGCGCAAGGCGGAGCTGCTGCCGGAGGTGGCGCGGCGCGTGCAGGCGGAGCTGCTGCGACAGCAGGTCGGGCGCGAGAAGTGGCGGCCGGCCGAGTCCGCTCCGGCCCTGGAGCCGGGGTCCGGAGCGGCTGAGCGGCCGGCACTCTCCTAGGACGGGGCCAACCCGGGTGCCCGGTCGCTCAGCGCGAGCGAAGGGGAAGCCCGCGCGAACGGCGCCCCGCGCCGGTCCCTGACGTCAATCCAACCACCCGGCCGTAGAAACGTCTCACCGGGGCGGAACCGTGGGGCTGTGTCTCCAAGGCCTATCGCTTTCGGAGAAAAGACTCTATGAATCAGCCGTGGATCTAGGCGGCAGGCGTCGCTCCGCGGATCCGTCCCGCTACGCTCCCACTGACTGCACGTTGCTGCGCAGCGTCGGCTGATTGCCCTCGATCTGCAGGGAATAGTCGATCCCAAGAACGTCGCTCTTCACCGCGGCCTGCCGCTGCGCGTGCAGCGCGTCGGCCAGAACGCAGCGCCCGGGGCCGTGCTAGCGAGTCGAGCTGCGCTCGCAGGGCGCCCCTTCGGCCGCGTACTTCCAGCCGCTGACGCCGAGGTGGCCGACCACCACCCTGATATCGATGGCGAATGCGGTAAGGTGCTGCCAGGGTGGCTGGTCCCGCAACTCGTCGCCGTGGTCGTCGCGATCAACGGTACCGACCGGAACGTTGCCCGCCATCCGGGCGCTCGCGAGCCGCTCGACTTCTTTGATGACGATGTCGATGAGCATATCGTGCAAGGTGCGGATGGCGGGATGTGGCCGTTGGGCTCGCCGCGCGCCCATCCGGCACCTAGCGCAAGAACTGATTCTTCCAGCTGGGCTCGATTGCACACAGTCTGTGGTCTCCGCCACGCAGCTTGCCCGACCGCAATAACCGCAGTCACTCGTAGAGGCACCTAAGCAGTCGCCCCAGTGCCACGCTGATTGCCCCCAGACCCACCTGGAAGGTGTATCTTCACAGTGTGCTATCCTCGCCTAAGTCGAGGTCGTTGAAGATCGGCTGGGGCCCGCGGCTGCAGAGGCGCGGATCTCACAAGCGTATAGGTCACTCATTCCATGTGCTCGCCCCACTTGCTCTCGCGCGGCTTCGCCTCAACAGATGACCTGCTACGTGGGCAGGACCGCTCGCGGCGAATGACGGTATTCCTACGACCTCCGCCCAGACCCTATTGGCCGATCAAAGTCTGGAGAGGATATGCTTCTCCGTTGCGAGCATTACTAGCCATGGCCGCAAGGTCCGATCCAAGACACCCCGAGGTCACACGGTGAGTCCGGTCACGCGGAATCGACTAATTGTCGTGGTGTCGGCCGCGGCTTGTGCCACGTTTGGATGGATTGTATTGGGGCCTTCAATTGAATCCACAGACAATGCGCAAGTTGATGGTCGCATTCATGCAATAAGCGCATCAGTCAGAGGAACCGTGTACTCGGTACATGTAAACGAGAACCAACGTGTTAGCTCTGGTGACTTATTGCTCAAGATCGATGACATCCCCTTTAGGATGGCCATTGATGAAGCAAATGCAAGGGTACAAGAAAGCGAATCGAATGTCCTGAGAGCTAAGCATGAGATCGCTCTTGTATCGATCAGAGCCTCTTCCATTCTCAAGGAGGCGCAATCTAGAGTACAGCGAGTCCTCCATAGTCTTGAGACAGCTCGGCTTTCCCATCTTCAATCCTCTGCAGAGCTCGAAGAGTCCAAGGCAACTCTTGCGGAAGCTCAAGTCGTTGTGGAGGGTTCTACTCGAAGTCTGAATACCGCTAGGCGGTTATTTCAGAATGGTCTTCTATCACGCCAACAACTGCAAGAGGCCACGGAGTTGGAGCAAATCGCAAGGAAGAGAATGGCGGCCGCACGTGCATCTATGGAGGCCCGAAGTGTTCGTCTCGAAGCACGTAACAGTGAATTGGAAACCCTTGAAGCTGCTCTTGCCGAAGCACGTGCTCAACTAATCCGAGCTGAAACGGTCTCCGACCAGCTTAACCTAAGTGAATCAGAGTTATCAGCCGCGCAGGCACTGCAGGGGCTTGCAAGAGCGGAATTGGCCCAAGCACAATTCAATTTGACTCGTACGAAGCTAAGGTCGCCGGTTCCCGGGATCGTAACTCACCTAAGCGTTGAACAGGGAGAGGTTGTTGTAGCGGGCCAACCACTGCTCACAGTCGTTTCTTTGGACGACATTTGGATTACCGCGAACTTTAAGGAAACTCAAATAGCTGGAATGCGGCAAGGCCAATCAGTTATTGTCAAGGTCGATGCTTACGAAGAACTCGATATCTCTGGCTGGATCGAGAGCATTTCTCCGGCAACTGGAGCGAAGTTTAGTCTGCTTCCTCCCGAGAATGCAAGCGGAAACTTTGTCAAGGTCGTACAGAGAATTCCAGTTAGAATTAAGGTGGAAACTACTCGAAACTCGGTCAATATATTGCGCCCCGGTATGTCGGTGACGGCGCAGGTGAGGTTAGACTAGATGTCGTATTCCCTACCCCAAGTCATGTGGAGTATAGCTGGCCCTGTGAAGCGCTGGGTAAGTTTCTGGATTCTTGCAATTACGGCTACCGTTACGATTTTTATGGGCGCATTGGATGCTACTGTCGTAAACATCGCTCTTCCCTATATCGCTGGTGCATTATCATCTACTTCTGAAGAGTCCACGGGCGTTGTGACAGCATATCTAGTTGCAAGTGCGATTACGGTTCCGGCTACTGCGTGGCTTGCACGGCTCTATGGACGACGAATAGTCCTACAAGTATCCATCATATCATTCACGGCATCGTCCGTCTTGTGCGGTTTTTCTCCGACGCTTCTAAGTCTAGTGATTTTCCGGATCGTTCAGGGCCTTTCAAACGGTCCACTTCAGCCCCTGTCGCAAGCGATGCTACTCGAAGAGTACCCGATCGATCTTCGCGGTAAATCTATGGCCTTCATAGGTATTGGGGTCGTCATGTCACCATTGTTGGGACCAGTCGTTGGAGGCTGGATCCTTCAGAACTATAGCTGGAGATGGATCTTTTTTATCAATTTTCCATTAGGCATTCTGTCCCTCATATTAAATTCTCTAGTCGCGTCAGATGTTCAGATTCGCCAGTCGCAGGATAATCAGTTGGATTGGATTGGATTTGTCCTACTTGTTGCGTGGGTGGCCCCACTGGAATTGGCTCTTACTCTTGGCCATCATGAGAATTGGTTTGATTCCTTATACATAATTCGATTGTTCTTGGTTAGTGGTACAGTGTTTCTATTGTTTGTCCTACATGAATGGCAGACCCCGTCTAGCGTGGTTGATCTTCGTGTATTGAGAAGTCAGTCTTTCGCGCTTGGCTGTCTATTGATGATTGTCCTAAGTTCGGTATTCTATGGGAGCTTACTCTTGCTTCCATTTTGGATGCAAGTTGTGCTCGAGTATCCTCCGTTGCAGGCTGGGATGGCGCTCGCTCCTCGAGGCCTAGGTACTCTCTGTGGATTGTTTGTCGTCGCGCGGATTCTTGGGCCAGTCGGTCCGAGGACGCTCATATGTACAGGGATGGCACTGGGGGCGTGGACGCTCTTTAGCTTATCGAATCTTTCGCTCGACGCCGGTCCCCAAGACTTCTTGTGGCCGCAATTGCTACAGGGCTTCGCATTTTCGCTTCTGTGGGTTCCACTTACGACATATTCCATGCGTTCAGTGCCAAAATCGCGATTGCAGGATGCAACGAGCATCTTTACATTGATTAGAAATCTTGGAGGTGGCTCGGGCATTGCTATATCGATTTCTCTCCTGTATCGTTCGGTCCGACGCATCATCAGCGATCTAGGAGACCAGATTAGCAGCCATAATCGACCCGCTATAGTTTTCTACCCTTTTCTTCGAGACCCAAATCAAACTCAGTGGTTGAGTCGATACGAGAGGCTTCTCAACTTGTTGCAAGTACAGGCTCAATCCTTGGCTCTTACGCGGATGTTCCGTCAGTATTCGATCCTATTTCTTCTTGCCATCCCGCTGGTTCTTGCATTTGCAGCTTATGACAGGACGCGAGGAACTCGGCCGGGCTAGTAGATCAACGGTGACTTTCTGCAGGATCTCCGCCTTGATCACTCCGTCTTGGGGCAAAGACATCCAATACGCACGCAGCATGGATTCCGAAGCACCTCCTGCGTATTCGCATGCACTCACGTGCCCCGGGCGGCTTTGTCCGTGCAGTAATTGACCGGGCGTGTCCCCAGCAGCAACTGCGACTCGCGGAAGCAACGCTCCACCTTCCGCAGCTCCTTGTGCCTAATGGCCGCTACGGTTGTTCCGGTGGGCAGCGATGCCAACTTTGGCCATTGAGGTGGTGCGTGAACGCTGGTTGGGAGGATGAGATGAACCACTTGACCGAGAGGTCGAGCTAGCGCGTCCCCCAGAGCGGGTCCGCTTAGTGCCGACTCCGCGGCCGATCGCACTCCGGCGGTAGCCGGCTGCCGCGGGCTGCCTTTTACCCATGAGTCTTGGTTGAGGGCAGGTTTCGGTGCAAGTTTCTGGCTTGGTCCAGGCCGATCAGCCGCTCGTACGTCTGCATGGCCGTAGCGAGTCGCGTGTAGCCCTCCCAGAGAACCTCGTGCCCGGGCGGGGGATCGTGCTTGCGGTTGAGACAGCCGCCGAGCATCGCCGTGGTGAGCACCGCGCGCCCTAGGTTGTCGGGTGCCGGCAGCGGGCGAGCCTTGGCGAAGTCGCCGGCGCCCGCAGCTCGGCATCGGAGAACAGATCGCGCGGCGGCAGTTCGGGCGTGTCCCGGCCCGGCAGCGTCATCACGGTCAGGCGCCACGCGATCACCGCCTTGATCGTGACCGCCCGCTCGATCCGCTCGCCGCGGCGATGGCCGGGGCGTTCCGCCCGGCAGCCGGACTTGAGCACCCGGTGCCAGTCCTCGATGCGCCAGCGCAGGCGATACCAGACGAGGATGCGCTCCGCGTCCGCGCGCGTCCGCACCGGCAAGCTCGCCAGCAGGAACCATTCCAGCGGCACGGCGCCGTCCGGGGCCGCGTCCTCCCGCACGTGCACCGTGCTCAGGCGAATCGGCTCGCTCCCGCGCTCGGGTCCCTTGGCCGGCGCCGGCAGCGGGACCGTCTGCCAGCGCAGCGCCACCTCGGCCGCGCGCAGGCAGTCCAAGAGCTTCGGCCGGGCCTTGCCGGGACTGCGGTTGTGCCTGGCCCGCACCAGCAGGTCGATCCCGTCCAGCCGCCGGCGCTCGGCGCACGGCTCGAACCCGGCCGGTCGCGGTCCATGACCGCGACCGGCCGGGTCCCCCGCAGCTGCCCGGCCAGCTCGGCGTGTCCTGCAGCCCGCGCACCCAGCGCTGCGTCTTGCGCAGCTCGGCCGGCTTGTGCTTGTCGGCCCGGCCGTCCGGGGCCTCGAACTGGATCAGCGGCACGCCCGGCAGGGGGCGAGGATGCTGGCGGGCGTGATGGCGGCCTCGGCCGGCTGGTCGATCATGCGGCAGCAGGCTTTCATCAGGGCGCCGTTGGACTGGGCTGCGGAGACGAACGAGGCCCGCGGCGCGGCGGCCATGGCGGCCGCGCATTGCACCGGGCGGCGGCTCCAGCGTACATCTCCCAGCGGAGCCCCGCCGAATTCGCGCCGGGCCCAGCTGTCGCGCCGGGCCCAGCTATCGCGGTCCGGCCCGGCGGCGAGGTCCGGCACGGGCGGGGGCGCGGGCACGCCCAGCTGGCGGCGCCAGTCGTGCCGCAGGGGATACAGGAAGACGGCCTTGACGGGCACGGTGGTGCCGGTCGGGGCGCAGCGCCCGCGGCCGGCGGTGCGGCCGACATGGATCCAGTTGGCGGCCTTGAAGCTGGTGCCGGCATGGCGCCGGCGGTCGACGAAGGTCTCCACGAGCAGGGGCTCGTAGCCGTAGCGCTGCCGGCAGCCGGCTACCGCCGGAGTGCGTCCGGCCGCGGGCCCGGCACCAAGCGGTCCCGTCGCGGGGTCGCGACACAGGCCTGCCAGCCATCCGACGCTCCCTCGGGGCGGCCTCAGTAGCGCGACCTCTCGGTCAACTTGTTCACCTCATCCTCCGAAACAACGTTCACCCACGACCTTGATGGCCAAATCTAGAACCGCTGGGTCGGTCTTGTCCGGCTGACGCAGGGCTTGACGTACTTTGGAGGATCAATCGCACCCCGTGTCCGAGCTTCCCCCTGACCAGCGGCTCGCGGTGCCGGTCCACGCCGACCCTGTGGACGCTGTAATCACCGATGTCGATGCCGATCACGGCCGCCTCCTTGCCCTGCTGCTTGGAGGCGGGCCTGTTCTTCGATGCCATGGGTGTGTTCCCTGTGTCCTTCCTAGATCGGGCAGGGCTGCTCGGAGGCAGGTTCTGCCATGTCGGCCGAGCGTCTCCCGCCGTCCGGGTGTCCGCGTTAACTTGTACAGGAGTTGCTCCGGCCCCTGCGGCAGAGCCCTTGTTCGCACATCACCTCGCAGCGGGACCGCTACTGCGTCCGTCCGCGGCTATGAGGGGTGAGGCCGATCCATCCCGTAGCGCTTTCCAGTAGAACGAGTCGCCAACTAGAAACGATATCCAAACAGCGTGATATCGTCTTCGTAGAAATCTCTAATAAATTGTCGACATTCCTTGTCATAGTGTGATCGATAAAACTCCACACGAGATAGACAGGAGTGGAGAGAATCCGTATGAATCGAATTAGATGACGATGGTCTAACTGGAGCTGACCGATTGCGGTGTGGCAATGTCTTTCGTTCGATCTTAACTAAGTCACAGACTCTCGCGAAATCACGGTCAAGGAATTCAAATCTGCCAATATAGTCCACTAGCTTTACACCATTGTCATCATATAGAAACCTAGCCTGAGGAATGATGTGTCGGTGTGAGTCAAGATACAGATTGCTCAAATCCATCGCAGGAATGTAATCTAACAGAAACTGACGAAAGTCAAACTTCATGTCGAACTTCCGGTAGTAATATTCCGAAACTGCTCTATCCCAAGGATTGCGAACAAATCCGAACTTAAGATAGCTCTTGAATTGAGCGCGAGAAAGATATTTATATATAATATATTCCTCGGCTGTGAGATGTGCAAGTGACTGGGGTCCCAACTGGGGGAACTCGTTATATCTCAATAGGAGGGGTGCCCGTGTTGACCACGTCAGACCGGCCAGATCAAGAAATACTTGCTCAATGCTTTGACCGGCAGTCTTTGGAACGTGTACAAAGACGCAACTAAGATCATGCACAATCATTGCCGGTATCCCTCCAAGTTGAAAATGATTGTGAATGCAAGGTGCTCTAACCACCCAGCTCAGGGGAAGAATAGCCGAGACTGTCTGCCAATGATGCGACAATCGGCCATAAAACTCTGCACTCGGATGAGGGCCATGCCCTCCACTTACCGACACTTCCCTTCTCAATTCGTGTCTTAGTAAGGATAGTCGGATCTTGATATCTTCCGTATCCTCCATCGTGAGGCAACGAAAATGCACGCTCAATCAGGTCATCGCAAGGCGATTCGCCTATGAACTCTAGCACACGGGCCAATGTTGGCGAAGCATCGTTGACGAGGTCCTCATACTTGATCACAATACAACGGTCTTCGCAACCTGCCGAAAACGCAAGTAGCCGGTCATAAACATCCGCCCAATGTTTCAACCATCCATAGCGTCCAGTACCGAATCGCTTGGCGGCACGGATTAACTCAGGATCGGGTGAATCCGATACAAGCAGACGTCGGGAGAATTGACGTAGAGATTCAGCTGTATCAAACGGATGACGGGCTATAATGATATACAGAGCTTGGGCAGAAAATAGTTCATCTATAAATTCGATATAGCGGAAATAATTTGGTGTCTTATCAATCCATCGCTTCTTATTTTTGCTTATTGTGTAATCAGTAAGAATTGCTGTAATCAAGACTCGCAGGTGGTGATAGAATCTCTGCCTTGTAGTACCCAAGCCATTCAATGCACTCTGTACTTGTGGATAGGACATGGCCGCATGTAGTCCTGCAATGAACTTAGTCTCTGGTGGGCATGCAATATTGTCGTGACTATCAAGGAGATATCTCAGAAGCGTTGTACCAGATCTGTGACTTCCCAGTATGAAGACAGGCTGGTGTGCTTGGACGGCGGCCCTGTTGATGCGCTCGTTTGGTGCCACTTATTCAACCTACGAGAAGACTAATAGCCGCAATAAGATCCGCGAACCTCGATAGGGTAGCGACGGTTGAGTTACGGTGCAACACTCTCGCGCATATCCAATCTCAGTGAGGGCGGACATAAGGCTACCTCCATTTATCCTAGTAGGGACGGGCACAAAAAGGATGATGCCAGCTAAAGGAATCGCGCCGTCGCCTCGCTTAGGATATCGCTCATCGAACGATGTCCCGGTCGCAAGACGACAGCCTACATCCGCCGGATGCGAGGCTCGACAGCGAGCTGAATTGCTTCCGGCCGTCTCGACAGCGTGGCGCGTAATTCTAACCGACCGTCGCTTCACAAGGCCGCCGAACTTCCTCCGGAGTACCTGACCCGCATCCTCACCGCCCTTCTGGGAGTATCTTCGCCTTCCCAAGCGTCCAAGGCCTTCCGAACTGTGGACAGTGGCGAACGTCCGTCGCAACGCGCCGCACATACATCTGCAGCGGCCAGCGGAAGTTGCTCGTGCGTTCCGGATTCGACATGCCGATCTTGCTGCTCCGCCTGCCGCAGTGCTTTCGCCGGGCCTCGCTGGCCGCGCATCGCTCCTGCGTCCGAACAGCTACCGTTCAAGCTCTACCACGCACGGCAGCAGGAAGGCGCACGGTCCCTCCGCCACTTCCGCCCGAGTGCGCTGCTTCTTCAGCTGCGCCTCCGAGCCAGCCAGCGGGCGTTGCAAAGTCACCACTCCAGATAGCAGGGAGGCGATCAAGCGAGCAGACCCCAATGCGACCACCGCGAGATGCGTAGCGGGAACGTCCCGCTACGCGCCGACCTTCGCCAAGTGCGGCTCAGCTCCCAAGGCACTTCAGGTACTATACCATATTGCGCATCCCAACGATTGAACTTGACTACTGTGGCAAGCATTCAGCTTCGGGCAGTTGGCGGACCGCGGGCTGCGCTAGCGTGGCGTCTCGCAAGTGACCGGCATTAGGTCCGTCAGCGAGGGCCTTCCGGGCACGGTGGATTGTGGCCACCACGGCCTTCTCCGGCCTGTCAAGGTCCAAGGCTGGAATGGTTCCTGCTGGCGAGCTTGTCGGTGCGGACGCGCGCGGACGCGGAGCGCATCCTCGTCTGGTATCGCCTGCGCTGGCGCATCGAGGACTGGCACCGGGTGCTCAAGTCCGGCTGCCGGGCGGAACACCTCGGCCATCGCCGCGGCGAGCGGATCGAGCGGGCGGTCACGATCAAGGCGGCGATCGCGTGGCGCCTGACCGTGATGACGCTGCCGGGCCGGGACACGCCCGAACTGCCGCCACGCGATCAATTCTCCGACGCCGAGCTGCGGGCGCCGGGCGACTTCGCCAAGGCTCGCCAGCTGCCGGCACCCGACAACCTAGGGCGCGCAGCGCTCACCACGGCGATGCTCGGCGGCTATCTCAACCGCAAGCACGATCCCCCGCCCGGGCGCGAGGTTCTCTGGGAGGGCTACACGCGACTCGCTACGGCCACGCAGACGTACGAGCGGCTGATCGGCCTGGACCAAGCCAGAAACTTGCACCGAAACCTGCCCTCAACCAAGACTCATGGGTACAAGGCAGCCCGCGGCAACCAGCTACCGCCGGAGTGCGTCCGGCCGCGGGCCCCTCACTAGGCGGTCCCGTCGCGGGGTCGCGACACAGCCCTGCCAGCCATCCGACGCTCCCTCGGGGCGCACTCAGTAGCGCGACCTCTCGGTCAACTTGTTCACCTCATCCTCCGAGACAACGTTCACTCACCACCTTGATGGCCGAATTTAGAACCGCTGTCGTAACGTTACACCTGCCCTCGCCGCTACGGCCCCGTCGTTTCGGGCCCTAGCGCAGGGCATGCAGCTGGAGCCCTAGGCCCTTATGGGTCTGAGAGTCGCTATGGAGGGCGTCCTTGCCGACCGCTTGCAACCAACCAATCTCCCGGATCGGACGATGCTAGTAGGGAATCAGGTCACGCTTGAATGACCTTTGCAATTGCATCGGCACCAATCTGTCCAGGGTTCGGATACTTCTTGCGCAACATTTCTCGGTATGCTCGGACCCTTGTGCGAGACGAAGGGTCCTCCAGCATTGCGTGGAGAGTCTCGGTGATCGCGCTCCTTGATATATCTTCCCTAGAAATATATCTGCCACAACCAAGATGCTGGACCATGCGAGCGTTGTACTCGCGCTCTGTGTGAGTGGGTAAGACAAGACCCGGTACGCCGTACCAAAACAGACCCATGCAACTGCCGTGGCCGCCATGATGAATTACCAAGTCACTGCGTGTATACGCCAAGTCCATCGGGATCCAGTTCGTAATTGTCACTTCTGCCAAACCAGTGCCCGCTACCCGTGGCAAATCACTGTCAAGTCCTCCTGTCGAAAAGACCACCTGACACTCAGTCCCCTTGAGAGCAGAGACAACGGAATCGAATAGGAACATACCGCTATTTCCTGCCCAGTCCCGGAGGCGGCCCGTGTAGCAAAACAATCGAGGTGGCTTCCCATGCATAGGCTCACCTCCGTGAAGAGGCCGTCTCTTCCCATGGCCAAAATCACTTGCCAAGACCGGTCCGGCGTATACAGTCTGAGACTCCCAGCTAGGTACAAGCTTGTCGAATTCTGGAAATCCGGGAATCACTGTCGCTCCTGTACCGATGTGCAGGTCTTGAAAACAGCGGACTGCAGGGACACCTGATTTCGAGAAATACGTGTTCACTACCTCAAGACAACGTGGAGTCTGGCTCGCTCTAGGAGCCCAATATTGAATTCTTTCAAGTTTCAGATGCGGGTGATAGCAACTCTGAGTGATCGTAACTAGTGGTATTTTCAAAACGCGAGCAGCAATCATTGAGAGGGCACCCAAATCCGCAACAATTAGATCTGGCATCCAGCTCAAGAGCGCTGCTTGCCATTTATCTTGGCGATCACTCAGCCAAGCCAGATCGTCGAATCCCATCATTCCGTAGAATTCATCAATTGTAACCCAACTGGGGTTGATCTTATTCTCGAGTGCAACGCTGTCCGGATCAAGGTCAATTGCCTCGAACCCTTCAAGCTTCATATAGTCACCGGCGCGATCTCTTGCGAAAAATCGAACTTCGTGGCCCATCTTTCGCAACTCTCGAGAGATCGGAAGACAGCGAATAAGCGGTCCAATACCAGCACTGAACTCGATGAATACCTTAGCCATAGTCCACTCCGACTAGCCTACAGCTGCCTAGCTAGCGTGTGTCGACTGCCGCGCCACTATCCGGCCCTCGTGGAACGCCTCCAACTCCGCCGCCTCTTCAGGCAAAAAGCGATTCTTGAAGTTGAAGGCTCGCGGAGTTGAGCCATGCACCCTCAGGTAGGCGAGGCGCATCTTCGCCTCGTCAAGAGACGGGACTGTGCCTTTTCTGACGTACCAGAGCACGATGTAGGGCTCGTCAATTTCCTCGAACCACTGTGCTCGACCCCTCATCACAGCTGCGTGTTCTCTCGAGTACGCGAAGTCGAAAAGGGCGTTGATCGACGTCCATACTGAAAGCGTGACAAGCAAGGAAGGGTCCTCCGGATACGCACGAATCGCCGTGGCATCGCCATCCTCGTCCTGCAACCTCCAAATGTGCTCGGGATTGCGGTCCGCCAGCGCGTTGATCGGCTTGAGATGACCAACGAAACCGCCCATCGCCGGGTCGGAAAGTGGTCGTTTCATTCGCGCAATGTTGAACTGCGCAACATGATATTCGACAGGCATCGTTCCGTGCGATTTCAAGATGCTCAACCCGCGAAGCTCCATTCACTGGGCTGCGATGTCAGCATCCCGGCCCTCATCCGAATGTTGAAATACCGACCGACATCTTGTACAAAGTCGTCTAGGACCCTACTCGCCGTCACCGGTTCAAGCTCCGGAAGCACCTCGCTAACAAAGAAGAAATCCCGTGTACCGGGCGTTACTTTGGCTTCTTCGCCCTGCCGCCAAACGAAGTGTCGCGTGATCACCGCACTCGGCGTGGCGTAGCAAATTTCCCCTTCGTTGAGCCCCACCGACTCCGACCGACCGATTTCCGTGAAGCGCTCGCCGCTTCTTGTATGCCGCAGGTGTATCTCGACACTCGCCGAGAAGAGCCCGACCGGGGTCAGGTGCCTGATCGCCACGAGATTGCCAAGGTTGACCAACGGGTTGATGTTCGCGAGGTGACGCCCGGTGATCACCTGCCTGACCAAGCTCTCGATCGCACTCGGGAACATCGCAGCCTTCACTCCGTTCCGCTTCATCGCCGTCCTCCAGCAAGCGATGCTGGGGTGTGACTGCGCGTTCGAATATGCCCAGCGGTCACGGAGACGCTCCTCTTCGGATCTCAGTGCCTCGAGAATGCGACGGCCACGACCCGTGTTATCCAAGCCCGTACCGTACCCAACGGCAAGCTTCATCCCCGGGAACGCATCTCGGATTCCCTTATGCACAACGAATCTCACGCGACAGACCCCCTCCCCCTGCAGGTTGTATCGGGCCCTACCTCCGCGACGACGCTTCGGCAAAACACTGCACGAAGCTCTCCGAGACGCGCCCTCGGCCGAGTGAAGCAGAACCGTGTTCGCGAAGAATGCCGCCCCTCGTCTGGGTAAAACAACCAACCGGGCATCGTGGCCACGCCCTTGCGCAGCAAATCTTCCGGGCCCAGACCGGCTGGGCAATTGGCGAAAACGTAGATGCCCCCGTCCGGTCTTTCGAATTGGAATCCAAACCGATTTAGCACGGAAACAAAGCAATCTCGCACTTTCCTATATCGCGTGCGCATCGCATCCAAGTCAATCAAGGTAGCGAACGAAGCCGCGACCATCGCCTCCTGCAACGGCGTGCAAATGCCTCCCGTGACAGTCTCGCTGACGCGCCTAACGCGACGGCCAACGTCCCCCAAACCCACCACATACCCCAATCTCCAGCCTGGGACGTTGTATGTCTTGGAGAAACTTCCGACTCGGATGACTCGCTCGCTTATCCGATCTTCGGATCCCAAGGCCACCGGTTGCTTGGCAAAGTAGATCTCTTCGTACGTCGCATCCTCAATGACGTACAGCTTCCGCTCCAGACAGACCGACCTGACTAGGGCGACTTCAAACGCCGTGAGTACGCGCCCGGTCGGGTTGCTCGGTTGATTGATGTATATTGCACGCGTTCTCGGCGTAATCGCGGAAAGCAGGGCTTCGGGCCTCAGCGTCCAACTGGGTGCTTCAAGTGCGACTGCAACGGGTGTGGCACCTGCCAAGCGGATAGCGTCGAAGACTGGATAGCCCGGCACGGGCACAAGCACTTCGTCACCATGCCCGACTGCAGCAAAGAGCGCTGCCTGCAGGCCCCCCGTCGCCCCGTTGGTAATGGCGATCTCGTACTCTGCATTCGAGCTGAGGCCGCTAGCGACTAGCTTCGACTCCACGGCGTCGCGTAAGGCCTGCAAGCCCGAAGAATCGCTTCGCTCTTGCAGAGCCTTCAAGACCGCACCCACCGCCTCAACTCTCAAGAGGCTAGGCGGGGTCTCCATGGGCGAGCCGGTTGCAAAATCGAGCAGCGAATTCCGAAAATGCTCGCGCACATATTCGTCCAAGCGACATCCCCTGAGACTGAGAGCAGCGGCAGGCATCAGCGTCGGATCTCCTCAGCGAAGGTTTCCTTCACGGCCGTATCGTAACTTGAGTCGCGATCAAACCAGTCCCAACCACCGCTCACCGCTAGCGTCGCCCCATTAACGTAAGACGATTCCGGGCGCAACAGAAAGCTCACGCATGCTGCAACTTCCTCAACGCGGCCGAGACGCCCGGCCGGCACTCTCTTCGACATCCACCGCATCTGCGCGTCCTCGAGATGGCCGTTGTCGATCAGCCCGGGCGCGACACAGTTGATCCGAAACCCCATCGGGGCGACCTCGGACGCCAACGTCCTTGTCAGCATCTGGAGCCCGAGCTTTGCGACAGAGTATGCTCCCACGTTCCCAGCCGCACGCACTCCGTCCGCCGGGCTGAGCCCAATCGTCACAAAACAGGGCGATTTTGATCGCAATAGGCAGACTTTCGCGGCCCGGAACACGTAAAACGCGCTGCTCAGGTTGCTCCTTATTCATGACTGCCTTAGCGACGGATTCGTTTCCGACCCGCTCCGACGACCCCGCCAGCACACGAACGAGCCCCGCCAAGAGAACTTCCAAGGCTTGGTGACCCAACACCCACCGCGCCCCGAGCGGGTCGACCGAGACCGCACCCTCCCGATTTGGCCTCGCCACCGTCCCCGCCGCATCGCAGACGTCACGTCCCTGCTGCTGCCCGGCCCTCGGCCTGTCCGCACCTAGCAATGCCATGCTTCGATGGAGGCCCTCCAGCAGTGATTCCCTCTGGGCATCCGAGAGGCAGCTTCCTCCGATCTCTGCCTCGACCCGAGCGACTGACCGTCGGGCCCAAGCCGAGAACCCGAGCGGTGGCGAACCGGATGCGGGAAGACCGAAATATTCCCTGTAATCGTCTCGCGTAGCTCGCTGTCTCCCCATGACAAATTTGATCCGAGCTCCAGCTTGAAGTAACAGTCGCAACGGGCAGCGCCCATGCCAAACCTTGTATCGTAGCATAGTTTAGCAGAGTGCCATGTCTCGGGCAGCGCTACGGCAGCGAGGGGCCATGCGAGCAGGCCGTCTGCAACGCCCGCTGGCCGGACGGCTTCCGCTGCCCGGAGTGCGGCTCCCGACGGCACTGCCGCATCCGCTCCCGCAAGCTCCGGCAGTGCCATGCCTGCCACCGCCGGACCTCCCTCGTCGCCGGCACGATCTTCGCCGCCACCAAGCTGCCGCTGACCGTCCGGTTGCTGGCGCTCCACCTGCTGACGCAGGGCCAGCACGGCGTTTCGTCGCTGGAACTGGCGCGGCAGCTGGGGGTCAGCCGGAACACGGCTTGGAAGATGAAGCACAAGCTTTTGCAAGTGCTGAAGGAGCGCGACGAGCGCGTGCCGCTGCACGGCATCGTGCCAGTGGACGACGCCTGCCGGGGCGGGGAGCGGAGCGGCGGCAAGCGCGGGCGCGGCGCGGCGGGCAAGACGCCGTTCGTGGCCGCCGTGCAGGTCAGCGCCGACGGCCAGCCGGCAAGGATGCGCCTGAGCAGCGTGGCGGGCTTCCGCAAGAAGACGCTGGCAGCATGGGCCGGGCGGCACTTGCAGCCCGGCACGGAGGTGCATTCCGACGGCCCGGCCTGCTTCCGGGGCGTGGCCGGCGCCGGCTGCGAGCACGTGCCGACCGTCACCGCAGGCGGGCAGCGGAGCTGCGGGGATTCCCGCTTCGTCCGGGTCAGAACGATGCTGGCGAACGTCAAGCAGTCCCTGGCGGGAACCTGCCATGCGCTCGACGGCAAGCACCTGCCGCGGTACCTCGCCGCGTTCTGCTACCGCTTCAACCGCCGCTACGACCTGGAGGCGCTGGTCCCCCGCCTGCTCCACGCCTCCGTGCGCACCCCGCCCATGCCTTTCCGCCTCCTAACCTTGGCTGAGTCTTGTGGGTAATCAGGACGGTATTTGCGTACAGCTCGGTTCTGTGTCGCTCGCGACTCTTGGTCGACGACCGTCCAGCCCCCGATCACGGTGTCGTGTCGAAGGACGGCGCTCGGTCCACCGACGACGGGCCTGCTGGGATAATTCGCTCCGGTTCCTGACTCCCGCACGTCCGGGGAGAGATGCGACCCTCAGCGTCGCGCCACGCTCTTGCCGCTATTGAAGGGATCGAGCGCGACCCCTTTGAAGCAGGCTCGGCTGGGCACGCCCGCGCACTCATCGCCGAGGTTCCCCCGAGCCCGCTCGAAGGTGTCGGGCCCGCTACAGGACGGGAGCGTTCCAGTTCTCCACGATCTCTCTGATGTGCTCGAGGAACAAGTCCGCGACAGCCCCGTCGATCACGCGGTGATCAAAGCTGAGCGTCAGGTATGAAATCGAACGGATCGCGATCGCGTCGTTGATGACGACGGGCGCCTTGGTGACCGCGCCGATCCCGAGGATCGCCACCTGCGGCTGGTTGATGGCCGGCGTTGCCAGCAGCGAGTTGTAGCTGCCGTAGTTCGATATCGAGAATGTCCCCTGCGAGATCTCGTCGCGCTTGAGCGCCTTCGCGCGCGCACGCGTCGCGAGGTCGTTGACAGATCGCTGCAAACCGACCAGGCTCTTCTCGTCGGCGTTCCTGATCACCGGCACGATCAGGCCCCAGTCCAAGGCCACGGCGACGCCCACGTTGATTTCCCTGTGCCTGACGAGGTTCTTGCCGTCAAGCGAGGCGTTCACCGTGGGATAGGCCTTCAGAGCGGACGCCACGGCCTGCAGGAAGAATGGCATGAATGTCAGCTTGGTGCCGTTGCGCTCCAAGAACTGGTCCTTCGCCGCTCTGCGCAGGCTGGCGATCTTCGTGCAATCCACCGCATGCACCGTCGAGACGTGGGGGGCCACCCGCATGGTCCGGATCATGTGCTCGGCGATGCTCACGCGCATCGCGCTGAGCGGCTCGACATCGAAGTCGCCGAATCGGGCCTCGGGCGCGGCCGGGAAGGCGCTGGCCGACTGGTCCGAGGCGGCGACGCGCTCCTGCGTCTCGATGTGGGAGAGGATGTCGCTCTTGGTGATCCTGCCCCCGGCCCCGCTGCCTTTGCCGACAAGGGCAAGGTCGATTCCCCTCTCCTTGGTGATGCGACGGACCAGCGGCGAGCTGCGGATGCGCTTGCCCGGCTCGGGCGCAGGCGCGGGGGGAGCCGCCGGTTCCGCCACAGGTGCCGACGCGGGGGGAGCGGTGACGGGCGGCGCCGGCACGGCCGCCGCGGTCGGCGCGCTGTGCTCTCCGACCCTGGATCCGTCCCCGATGACGGCGACCACGGTATTTATCTCGACCGTTTCGCCCTCGGGGAAGAAGACCGCTTCGAGTACCCCGGAATCGGGCGCGGGGACCTCCGAGTCGACCTTGTCGGTCGAGATCTCGAAGAGCGCCTCGTCGCGCTCAACCTTGTCTCCCGGACCCTTCAGCCACTTGGTGATAGTCCCTTCGACAATGCTCTCGCCCATCTGGGGCATTACGACATCGGCCATTGCGGCTCTTCCTCTCCCTGCAAGCTCCTACTTGCGATTCTAGGTTGCGGACCCGGCGCGGGTCATGGTGCGCCCGAATTCCTCGCCGAATCGGGCGCAAAGCGCGCGGACGACGGCTGCCCGGCCCGGGGCCCAGCCCAGCACCCGCTCCATCGACGTGACCGGCCTAGCCAGGCCGCAAGGCACGATCAGGTCGAAATGCGCGAGGAAGGTGCTGACGTTCAGCGCGAGACCGTGGGAGCTCACCCAGCGGCTCAGGTGGACGCCTAGCGCCCCGATCTTGGAGTCCCCGACCCACACGCCCGTCATGCCTTCGAGCCGTCGCGAGCGGATGCCGAAGTCGAGCAAGACCGCCATCATGACCGACTCGAGCGCCCGCAGGTAGGCGCCGACATCCCTGCGCCACTCCCTCAGGTCTAGGATCGGATAGACGACCACCTGGCCGGGACCGTGATAGGTCACGTCACCGCCGCGGTCGGTCCCCGCGACCTCGATCCCCATGCGACGGAGCACTGCCGGGTCGGCCAGGACGTGCGCCGCCTGCGCGTTGCGCCCCAGAGTGATGGTCGGAGGGTGCTCGACGACCAGCAGCTGGTCGCACGCCGAACCCGCCTTGCGGGCGCGCACCAGTTCCAGCTGCAGATCCCACGCCTGCCGGAACGCGACCCGCCCGAGATCACGGATCTCGCAGGGCGGGCCCTGCGCGACAGGCGACGGCCGAGGCCCGCCGGCAAGGGCCGCGGCCGGTTCAGGCATTGATCGCCTGCCCGTAGATGCCGTTGAAGGCCTCGAGCACGGCCTCGGACAAGGTCGGGTGCGCGTGGATCGTGGCGCGCATGGAATCCACCGTCGCCTCGCTCTGCATCGCCACGACCGCCTCGTGAATCACCTCGGTCGCCTGCGGTCCCAGAATGTGGACTCCGAGGATCTCTCCGAACTCCCGGTCCGCGACGACCTTCACGAAGCCGGCGTGGCTTCCCAGGATGGACGCCTTGCTGTTGGCGGCGAACGGGAACTTGGACACCTGGACCTCGCGGCCGGAGTCGCGCGCCGCCCGCTCGCTGAGGCCCACGCTGGCGACCTGCGGCTCGCAGTAGGTGCAGTTGGGATTCAGGTTGTAGTCGATGGGGCTCGCGTCCTTGCCCGCGATCCGGGCGGCCGCGAGCAGGCCCTCGGCGGAGGCGACATGCGCGAGCTGCGGCGAGCCGGCCACGATGTCGCCGATCGCGTAGACTCCCATCTCGGCGGTCTCCATGTAGCCGCTCACCGGCACGAAGCCCCGCTCGGTCTCGATCGCGGTGTTCTCGAGGCCGACCCGGTCCGTGTTGGGCTTGCGGCCGACAGCTACCAGCAGCTTCTCGAACTCCCGCACCTGCTTGCCGCCGTCCGGTCCGCTGAAGGTCAGCGCGATGCCGCCGGGCGTCTCCTCGACCCGCTCCACGGCGGTGCCGGCGAACACCTCGATCCCGCGGGACCGGAACACTCGGAGCAGCCCCGCCGAGACCTCGTCGTCTTCCAGCGGCACGATGCGCGGGAGCATCTCGAAGACCGCCACCTCCGAGCCAAAGCTGCGAAAGATCGACGCGAACTCGACGCCGACGGCTCCGGCGCCGATGACGGCGAGCGAGGCGGGCACCTGCTTGAGGTCCAGGATCTCCACGTTCGTCAGTACCCGCCCGGAACTCGGATTCAAGCCCGGCAGCATGCGGGCCTCGGAGCCGGTCGCGAGAATCACGTGCGAAGCCTGCAACCGGCGCTCGCCCCCGTCGCCGGCGACGCTGACCGTCCCGCCGCCGCGCAGGGTGCCGTAGCCGCGAATCACGTCGATGCCGCGCTTCTTGAGGAGCTGCCCGACGCCCTGGGCATGCTTGCCGACAATCGCGCCCTTGCGGCGCCCCATCGCCTCGAGGTCGACCGCGACATTTTCGGCGCGGATGCCGATCTCGTCGCCGTGCAGGACGGCTTCGTAGACCTCCGCGAAATGCAGCAGGGCCTTCGTCGGAATGCATCCCACGTGCAGGCAGGTCCCCCCGAGGTGGGGCTCCTTCTCGATCACGCCGGCCTTGAGTCCGTACTGGGCAGCCCGGATGGCGGCCACGTAGCCGCCCGGCCCGCTGCCGATGACCAATACGTCGTAGTTCATTGCCAAATGGAAGTGTATCACCGATCGGCGCATCGACCGCCGCACCGTGCGACGGGATCCGATTGGGCCGACCGGATCCGCGTCCCTCACCGAATGCCTGTCGAATCCGTCCTCCGTCGGCAGGTCCTGTCCTCTATACCCGGGGAAACGCGGACCATGATTTGCGCGGCTAAACGTGTCGGCTTACCTGCGACGACCGGCGTCATCCGAGCAGTCCTATTGGCTGGAATGAACCGTCCGGAGGACGGGATATCGAACCGTCAAGCCTTCCTGCACGGAGTCAAAGTACTGGATTCCTCGCCGGTTGAAGCGCAGCTCCGCGCCCCGTCAGGCCGGCGAGGCTAGAAGACGCGGAAACTCGTGCCGACCGTGAGCGTCCGTCCCTCGCGATAGGCTAGAAACGTCTCGCCGCCCTGCGTGAGGAACCAGCGGGCGTTGTTGAGATTCTCCGCGGCAAACCGCAGTTTCCAGCGGTCGTCGCCCTTGAGCGTGAATTCGTAGACGAGGTCCATCGTCGCCAGGCCGTCCTGGACTACGTCGGGCAGGCCGAAGGCACCGACATCGGTGATCCGACTCGAGAAGTAGTTCAGGTAGTAGCGCGCGGTGCTCCTCGCCTTCGGCCTGGACCACTCGCCGATCACGTTCGCGACGTAGCGGGACTGCCCCTGCATCGGGCGGTTCAGCGACGTCAGGACGATCGTATCGTCGACGTTCTCCAAATCGATGTTCGAGTCCACGAACGTGAAGTTCGACGAGACCGCGAACTCCCGCATCATGGGCGATAGGAAGTTGAGCCCGCGACGGAACTCGAGCTCGAAGCCCGCGTTGCGAGCCGCGTTCGCGTTGGAGTAGGTGCGTAGCAGGGCCACGGCCGCGATCATCGTCTGCTCGATCGGGCGCTCGAAGTTCTTGTAGAAGAAGCTGGCCGCGAGGAGCTGGTTGCTCCCCGGGAAGTACTCCCAGCGCACGTCGTAGTTCGAAATGTCGGTCTGGACCAGCTCCGGGTTGCCGATCGTCTGGAGGCCGCCGACGAGATCCAGGAAGCCGAAGCGGGCCAGCTCGCGGAAGTCGGGCCGGGAGACGGTCTGGCTGTAGCCGACGCGCAGGTTCTGCTTGGGCGTCAGCGAATAGATCGCGTTGACGCCGGGCAGGACGTTGGTGGTCTCAAACGGAGCGGGCTCGCGGCCCGTCGCCGGCAGGAACTGATTAAAGGTCGTGACGTCCTGGTCGACGTCCTCGATCCGCAGGCCGCCGATGACGCGCCACCGAGAGGCCAGGTTCAGCTCGACCATGCCGTAATACGCGAGCACGTCGCGCGTGCCGCGGTAGGCGTCGGTTACGCGGGTCGTCTCGTTCAGCTCGAAGCCGCGGGGACGGATGTGCTCCTCCGAGAACAGGTCGTTGGGGGGGAGCTTGAGATCGATGCCCCGCGAGCTGCGCAGGTTCAGGCGGAAGCGCCGCGAGCGGAAGTTGCGGCCCCGGGAGGCGTAGTTGGCTCCGAACTTGACGGCACCGCTGAACGAGCCCCTGTAGAAGGGCACCAGCAGGTCGACAGACGGATTGAGCATGGTCTCGTCCAAGTCGTTGAACATGCGGAACGCGCTCTGGCTATCGTCGAAGAAGACGAACGAGTCCGTGCGCGGCTGGTAGATCTGCAGGCTCTCGCGCAGGTCGGGCTCGTCGCGCGTGGCCTTCGAGTAGGACATGGCCCAAGTCAAGACGCTGTTGTTCAGGCCTGTGAAGAGGTGCTCACCCTCGACCTGCGAGTTCCGGATCGTGCGCTCGATGTAGCGCAGGCGCTGGTTGCGGATATCGGTGTTGAAGTCCTGGTAGAAGCCCTCGTAGTAGCGCGTCGCGTCGTCGGTGTCCCGCGACAAGAAGTTCCGCAGCGACAGCTTGTGAGCCGGGGCGAACTGGTAGGACAGGTTCAGGACGCCGCCGAGCCGCACCGACTCCGTCGATTCGTCGTAGGCGAACTCGCTGGCGAGCACCGGCGGCCCCGCGTTGGCCTCGCCGAGCGCGGCCTGCGGGTTGGGGAGGTAGTAGTTGCGCCGCTGGTCGAAGATCGACCTCAGCGAGTTGGAGAACGTTAGCGCGCCGACCAGGCCCAGCTTCCCGAACGAGTTGCCGGCGACGACGTTCCAGCTCATCGCGGGTCGGCTCAGATCCACCGGCGCGCGCTCCCAGTTGTTGGAAAAGGCGCGCCCCATTTCCCGGAGCTCGTCGCGGCTGAAGGTGAGACGGTCCACGCGCTTGTCGGCCGGAATGACGGCGGGCAGGGCCCTGGATCCGTCGTCGAAGCCGAAGAAATCCCTAGCCCCGCCGGGATAGTCGAGGAATCTGCGGCCCTGGGTCTGGGTGTTGTACCCGATCGAGTAGCTGACGGTCAGCGTCGGGCGCGTCGGGAACTCGGTCGTCTCCACCTGCACGAGGCCCGCCGAGAACTCGCCGGGCAGGTCGGGGGAGTAGGTCTTCTGCACCTTGATGCTGTCGATCAGGCTGGCGGGAAATAGATCCAAGGGAACGACGCGCCGCTCGGGCTCGGTGCTCGCGAGCAAGGCGTTGTTCAGCGTCGTGCCGCTGTAGCGCGGGTCGAGGCCCCGCACGAAGACGAAGTCGTTCATGGTCGTGACGCCGGTCACCTTCTCGATGGCCTCGGACGCGTCGGACGCCGTGCCGCCACGGATCTCTTCCGCGCTAATCGTGTCGGAGACCGTCGCTGCGAGCCTGCGCTCGACCAGCATGGCCTCCTGGGTGGCGACCGAGGCCGCCACGGTCGACACGACGTCGACCACCGTCTTCTCGCCCCTGGCGGACATCACGGTGCTGGCGTCGGCGACCTCGCCCGCAAGGACCTCCAAGCCCTCGACGTTCACGGCCTGGTGGTTCTCCGACAGGTAGCTGACGGTGTAGACCCCGGCGGGCACGCCGTCGATCATGAAGCTGCCCTCGACGGTCGTGACCGCGGTCACGGTGACCTCGCCCGTCACTTCGACCTCGACCTGCGGAATCGCCTTGCCCGTGGACGCGTCGTAGACGAATCCGAGCACCGTTCCGCCGCTGTCCTGCGCCGGCAGCGGCGACACGCCCGGAAGCGCCACCAGCGCTGCTAGCGCGAGCTTGAAAATGAAAACACGCATTGCAGAGTCCCTTCGCTCATTCCCCCGAATCGCATGGCCGGGACCGCCCGGCTACGTCTCGGGCTGATCCCGACGCTCTCGTCGCCGCGTCCGTCCGCGCAACGCTCCCATGCAGCTCAGTCCGCGTCGCGCACGGTGTAGCCGAAGCCGCGCACCGAGCGGATGTACCTGGGCCGCGATGGGTCCTTCTCCAGCTTCCGGCGCAAGCGCCGGATATGCACGTCCACCGTGCGGTCCGTGACGTTGCAGGCGACGCCCCACACGGCGTTCAGCAGGCTGTCGCGGCTGAAGACGCGGCCGGGCTGGCGCAGCATCCGTTCCAAGATCTGGAACTCCGTGGCAGTCACCCCAACGGGCCGGCCGCGCAAGCGCACCTCTCGGCGCTCCTGGTCGAGCTCGAGCGCGCCCAGACGGTACACCGTCTGGAGCCCGCCGCGGCCGCGCAACCGGAGCTTGACCCGCGCGACGAGCTCGCGGACGGAGAAGGGCTTGACGACATAGTCGTCGCCGCCAATCTCCAAGCCGCGGAGCCGGTCGGCCTCCGCGGAGCGGGCCGTCAGGAAAACGACCGGCGTCTCGCGCAGGCACGGGACCTGGCGAATGAGACGGCAGACAGAGAATCCGTCCAGGCCGGGCAGCATGACGTCCAGCACGATCACGTCCGGCTGCTCGCGCTGGCAGAACTCCGGCGCGGTCAGGCCGTCGTGCGTGTCGGCGAAGGCGAACCCTTCCTGCTCGAACGCATAGCGGAGGAGGCCGGCCAGATCCCTGTCGTCTTCGACGACCACGACCTTCGGCGACATCAGCGTTTAAATCGAGGCTAGCGCGCAGGGCGTTAACCGCAGGTGTCAGGTTGATTAAGGGTCTGTGAATTCCGCGGCAGGCGCCGCGATCGTTCCTAGAATGGGGCTTGCAGGCGTCGGACTTCGACTACGACCTGCCCGCCAGCCTGATCGCTCAGCGCCCCCCGGCGGAGCGTTCGGGTGCCCGCATGCTGGTGCTCGACCGGGGTGCGGGGACGTGGGAGGACGCGCTGTTCCGCGACCTGCCGGACCGCCTCGGCCTCGGGGACTGCCTCGTCGTGAACGACAGCCGCGTTCTGGCGGCTCGGTTGCGCGGCCGCCGGCGGCCGCCGGCGGCCGCGGGGCCCGGCGGAGCGGCCGAGCTCCTGCTGCTCGAGCCGGTGCCCGGTACGCCCCCACGCTGGAGAGCGCTCGTGCGCCCGGGCCGGAAGCTGCCGGAGGGCGCGACGGTGGACGTGGGAGGGATCGAGGCGCGGATCCTCGACCGCCTCGGAGACGGGATCCGGATCGTCGAGTTCCCGGGTCTCGACGCGGCAGGCGTCGAGCGGCTGCTGGCCGAGCGCGGCCGCGTTCCCCTGCCCCCGTACATCCGCCGGGAGGCCGACGGAGCCGACCGCGAGCGCTACCAGACCGTGTTCGCACGACGGGGCGGGTCGGTCGCGGCCCCCACCGCCGGGCTGCATTTCGACGCGGCCGTCTTGGAGGCCGTCCGCGCCCGAGGCGTCGCCGTCGCCGCGATCACGCTGCACGTCGGGGCAGGCACCTTCCGGCCGGTAGCGGTGCGGCGGGTCCGGGATCACCGCATGCATGCGGAGCGCTTCGACGTATCCGCGCAAGCGTGCGCAGCGCTGCGGGCGGCGCAGCGAACCATCGCCGTCGGGACCACCGCGGTGCGGGCGATCGAGTCCGCGGCCGCACGGACCGAGGGTCCGCTGGGACCGGCGAGGGGCAAGACCGACCTGTTCATCACGCCCGGGCACCGCTTCCGCGCGACCGGCGGGCTGCTGACCAACTTCCACCTGCCCAAGTCGACCCTGCTGATGCTGGTGGCGGCGTTCGCGGGAACGGAGCTCGTCCTGGAGGCCTACGCCCACGCGGTGCGCAAGCGCTACCGCTTCTATTCGTACGGCGACTGCATGCTCATCGTCTGACCGGCGCGACGGCTTCCTCCAGCCAAGCACCTAGCTCGCCGACCTCGCGGAACAGGCGGCCGGGGCGGCAGGCGGCCAGCCTCGCGGCGTCCGCGCCTGGCGCCCAAGCCGCCGCGACACTCGCGACGCCCACCCGCGCTGCGGACCGGATGTCGGACGGGGAGTCCCCGACCGCCACCACGTCGGACAGCGGCATCGGCCAGCGGTCGAGCACCCGCCGCATGGCCTGAGGCTTGACCCCGCCCGCGGGCGAGCCGGCCTCCACCACCGGAAAGACGCCCTCGAGTCCGAAGATCTCCAACGAGATGCGCGCGCTGCGCGCTCCCTTGCCGGTTACGATCGCCAGCTCGACGCCCCGCTCGCGCAGCATCTGGAGCACCTCCCGCATGCCCGGGAACGGCCGCGGGCACATGGCATGCGCCAGCCTGTACTCGCGCAGGTATTCCGCGACGGCCGCCTCCCGGTCGTCGCCGCAGAGCCCGCCCAGTATCCCTTCCTCGCTCGGGCCGAACATGGCACGGATCTCGCTGTCGGCGAAGGCGCGGCCGAGCCGCCGGCCGAGAACGCGAGCGAACGCCGCGAAGCACACCGGCAGGGTGTCGCCCAGAGTCCCGTCGAGATCGAAGATCGCGCCGCGGATCATCGGTTCCAGCCCGGCTCAGCGAGTCAGCGGGTCTTTCTCCGAGGGAGGGGTGGCCTGCATCAGCCGCCCCAGCTCCGGGTCCAACTCGGAGACGCGCTCCCGCATCTCCCACGCGATCCGGCGGTACGAGTAGTGACCCTTGACTCCAGACCGGACCCGGGCGATGTATTCCGCCTCCGCGAAGTCCATTTTGAAGAGGGAGCGGCATCTCGTCGCGAACGGCAGCAGGTAGTGTCCGGCTTCCTCCGAAACCGCCCGGACCTTCCCGCGAGCCTCTCGCGCGGCCGCCACCGCGGCCGTGAACACTCCCGCGACACCGGCGGCGCCGACCCAGTCCGGGGCGTCGAAACCCAGCGCGTCGCCGAACTTCTGCCGGACCTGCTGGCAGCGGCGATGGCGGTGCAGGTCGCGATACGCCCCTAGGTCGCAGACGATGTCGAAGGCGTAGCGGTAGCCGCTGCGGAAGGGGTTCATCAGCTCGTCGCGGCGGCCGCGCCCCTCGAGAGCGACGTCCAGCACCTCCGCCCGGCGCGCGCGGCTCCAGTTGCTCACTTCGTCCAGTATCAGCCGGAAAGGCAGGTCCGTTACCGCATAGAGCCAGGTCGCCACCGTCTCGTCCAGCGGGTCCTCCGGCACGACAAGGTCCACGTCGCGCACCGGGGAGGAGTCGCCGGCGGGAAAGTTCTGGCGCGCCCAAGCCGCCACGCGATCCAGCGCCGCGGCCCTGGGGAGGTCCGGGTCGGCGTGCCGGGCCAGCGTCGGCGCGATCGGCTCGCTCGCGGGCGTCTCGTCCCAGCCGAAGGCCGGGGGCCGCGCGCAGGCCTCGTGCATCTCGGCGGCGAGGGAGCGCACCTCGCCGTACTCGGACACTCCCATGCGCCGCATCTGCTTCTCGAGCGTCCGGATGCTCGAGACCTGGCCGACATTCGTCGGGATGCCCCCGAACAGGAGGTAGCGGGCATCGTCGCAGGCGCGGGCCGTCAGCGCGCGGGCGTACGCCCTTGCGGGCATGCCCCGGGGCTTGGGGTTGAGTTCTTCCAGATGGCCTCGGACCGCTTCCCTGACCTGCCGGTAGGCCTGCAGGAGTCTGCCGGCAGCTTCTAGGTAGGTCCGTTCCAAGGGCATGCCGCGCAGTTCGTCGGGCACGACCACGCTTCCGAGCGAGAAGTCCTGGTAGCGGCTGGACTTGGCCTGGCCGTCCCATAGCCGCTCGTCCTCGATCTCGATGGCCGCGAGTTCCGAAACGCCCTCGAAGCAGAAGATGCAGTGCCCGAGATCCGCGATCGACGCATGCCCGTACTGGAAGTAGAAGCTCTCGAGGAACCGCTCCGAGCTGCGGCTGCGCACCCACTCCAAGCTGGCGCGGATCGAGTCGGGTGACCGGCTGTAGCGCGCGAGCGCGTAGGCGCTCTTCTCGGGCGGCATGGGACCGACCGCCACGACCCTGCGGCCGCCGGCCTGGGAATTCTCGGACATGCGAGCGGGCCGCCGCGACGACAGCCGGAGAGCATCCGGGCCAGCCCGCGCGAACTTGCGATTGTACATTCCCGCCGGCGGCTGCCCCTTCTTGACAGCCGCGCCGAAAACTCGCCATGATTCAGTATTCGCGCCGGGAGCGGCGCGGGAGGCCGCACATGGAAATGCTGATCGCCGGCGACTGGGCCCGAGGGGCCGGTACCATCCCCGTACTGAACCCCTACGACGGGAGCGAGGTCGACACCATCCCGAGTGCGTCCAGCGAAGACGTCGACCGGGCCGTCGCGTACGCCGCCGAGGGCGCGAAGCGCGTCCGGGCGATTCCCGGCTACGAGCGGTCCAAGCTCCTCATGCGGGCGGCCGCGCTGATGGAGGAGCGTCTCGAGGATCTCGCGCGGACGATCACCCTCGAGGAGGGCAAGATCATCGGCGAGGCGCGCATGGAGGTCGATCGCGCCCGGGAGACCATCGTCGGCTCCGCCGAGGAAGCCAAGCGGCTGGGTTCGGAGGTCGTCCCTCTCGACGGCGCCCCGGGCGCGGGCAACCGCTTCGGGTTCACCCTGCGGGTGCCCTGCGGCGTCGTCCTGGCGGTGACGCCGTTCAATTTCCCGCTGAACCTCGTCTGCCACAAGGTCGGACCTGCGTTCGCGGCCGGGAACAGCGTCATCCTCAAGCCCGCGACGGACACGCCGCTAGTGGCCCTGAAATTCGCGCTGATCCTCCTCGATGCCGGCCTGCCGCCCGAGGCAATCCAGGTCGTGACGGGATCAGGCGGCGAAATCGGGCGCCAGCTGTGCGCCGACCCGCGCATCCGCAAGATCAGCTTCACGGGCAGCCGCGACGTCGGCGAGGCCATCTGCAAGACCGCCGGGCTCAAGAAGGTCACCATGGAGCTCGGCAGCAACTCGCCCGTCGTCGTGCTGCCGGACGCCGACCTCGACAAGGCCGCCAGCGCAATCGTGGCAACGGGCTATTCCAACGCGGGCCAAGTCTGCATCAGCGCGCAGCGCATCCTGACCCACGGCAAGGTCTACAGCGACCTGCTGGATTGCCTCCGGCCCCGCGTGGGCGCGCTGCGAACGGGCGACCCGCTCGACGAGAGCGTGCGGGTCGGGCCGATGGTGCGCGAATCCGACGCGGCGCGGGTCGAGCAGTGGATCCGGGACGCCGCCGCCTCGGGCGGCCGCGTGCTGACGGGCGGCTCGCGCGAACGGGCCGTCGTCGAGCCGGCGATCGTGGCCGACGTGCGCAGCGACATGCGCATCTCGTGCGACGAGCTGTTCGGCCCGGCGGTCGGGCTGACCCGCTTCGATTCGATCGACGAGGCGATCGCGGGCGCCAACGACACCAACTACGGACTCTCGGCGGCGGTGTTCACGGAGAGCCTCGACAACGCAATGCGTTTCGCGCGCGAGGTCGACTCGGGCAACATCCACATCAACTGGGGCACCCAGTGGCGCGCGGACCTGATGCCCTACGGCGGACTGAAGGAGAGCGGCTTCGGCAAGGAGGGACCGAAATACGCCGTAGAGGAGATGACCGAGACCAAGATGGTCGTGATGCATCTGGCCTGAGCGGCGGGCCACTCCAGCGGTCAGGCGCGATTCCCCGCGTGCCTAAGGGGTCACGCAGAAGTACCTTCTCAACTTTGGGCCGAATGCGGCTTGATCGTGTACTGCCACTTGCGCACGCGGTCGTGGTAGGTAATCGCGAGTTGCTTCATCTGCTTGTCGGAGACCTTCGCGCCGGTCTCGCAGGTGTCGGCGACGAGCTCGGCATCGACAGGAGATCGACAGGAGCCCGGGGCGCGTGCGGATGTAGATGCGGATTGTCTTCCACTTGGTGAGCGGACAGCCGGCTCAGTTGCGGCTGAAGGCGCTGAACAGGCCGTGCTCGATGGTGTTCCAATTCGGCGCACCGGCGGAGAAATGCGGCACGGTGACCTCCTCGCCGAAGCAATTGCAGAAGCATCGGACAGATGGCGCTGGGGATCGAAGCGCCTGTCGTGCCTGTACGCCTCCAAGGACTCTACGAGATCCTGTCACGTCACGATTCGCGGCCGCGACGGGATTCCGTACGGATCGAATTCGGGTCACCCATCGTTGCCCGCGAGGGCGAGGGATACACTGACCTGACGGCACGCATCGAATCGCTCTTCGTCTTATCGCAGCGGAGAGCCGCCGCGACCAAGGCCGCAGGCACCGCCCGGCCACCTTGCGACGCCCGCGGGCTTCAGGAGCTGTCGCCGCAAGCCAGAGGCGAAACGGGCTCCACTTGCGGGACTTCGGCGGCGGAACGCACGGGGAAGAAGATGTCGGTGCGCCACTTCGAAGAGTCAGGCTCCGCGCCCTGCCTATGGCCCAGAAGTCTTGTCTGGGCGTAGACGGTGGTACAGATCGGAGTTCCGTTCCAGTCGCACCGCCCGCTCGAAGGCCTGGGCGATGGCCACGAGGCGCGTGTAGCCCTCCCAGACGATCTCGTGGCCGGGCGGCCCCGCGTTGGGGCGCCACAGGTAGCCGCCCGGGACCGGCAGCCGCCGGTCCCGGGCGAAGTCGCGCAGTGCTCCGAGCTCGAAGTCGGAGAACAGGATCTCCGCCGGCAGCTCCGGCGTGTCGCGCCCCAGCAGCGTCATGGCCGGCAGGCGCCAGGCGATCACCGCGTTGATCGTCACGGCGCGCTCGATGCGCTCGGCCCGGCGGTTGCACGGGCCCTCGATCTTGCAGCCGGACTTGAGCACGCGATGCCAGTCCTCGATGCGCCAGCGCAGGCCGTACCAGCGCAGCAGGCGCTCGGGAGCGCGGGGCGTCGGCCTTGCCGCGCACCGGCAGGCTGGTCAGCAGGAACCATTCCAGCTCCTCGACCTCCTCGACGCCCGCGGGCGCGTCGTACTCGCGCACGTGCACCAGCGCCAGGTCCAGCTGCGCGGCCAGGTCGGCGCAGTCGCGCAGCCCGCGCACCCGGCGCTGCGTCTTGCGCTCCGCGGGCGGCTCGTCCTTCCGCGCCTTGCCGTCCGGCGCGTCGAACTGGATCAGCGGCACGCCCAGCGGCAGGCCCTCCCCGTTGACCGCCAGCGTGGAATGCATGTGCAGGCCCGGCGTGCCCTTCGTGCCCTTGGAGTTGGCGTTCTGGCCGGCCAAGCCCAGCCCGGCGCAGCCGGGCCGCTCGGTGCAGTTGAGGTCGGTGCCGTCCTGGAGGCACAGCACGGTGTCCTGGCCCTGCATGCGCTGCAGGGTGCGGGCGCGGTGCGGGGCGAGGATGCTCGCCGGCGTGACCTGCGCGGCGGCGGGCCGGTCGAGCAGGCGGTAGTAGCCCTTGACCAGGGCCTTGTCGGCCTGCGCGGCGGAAGGGAAGGAGGAGCGCGGGACGTCGGCTTGCACGGCGGCGCAGCGCACCAGGCGCTGCGTCAAGCGTACATCGCCGAGGGGGGCGCCGCCGAACTCCTGCGCGGCCCAGGCGTCGCGGTCGAGGCCTGCGGCGGGGTCGAGGGCGGGCAGGCGCGGCGCGGGCACGCCGAGTTCCGCGCGCCAGTCCGCCCGCAGGGGGAGCAGGAAGACGGTCTCGGGCGGCACGGCGGTGCCGGTCGGGGCGAAGCGGCCGCGCCCGGCGGTCCGCCCGGCCGCGATCCAGTTGGCGGCGACCAAGCAGGCCCCGTCGTGGCAGCTGCGATCGACGAAGGTATCGAGCAGCAGGGGCTCGTAGCCGTAGCGGCGCCGGAAGTCGTCCGGCAGGCGGCGCAGGCAGAGGGCCAGCGCCTTGGAGGCGAGGTTGCGGCACTGCGCGGCGGGCCGCACCGGGAAGCGGCCGAGGGCCGCCACGCGGTGCAGCAGGCGGCGGCGCTGGAAGTCGTCCCAGCCGATCCAGCGGTCGCGGTCGGCCAGTTGCAGGGCGGCGGCGAAGCCGAGGGCGCCGAGGATGCCGTGGTCGGAGACGAGCAGGTAGCGCAACCGGGCGCCGGCGTGGCAGACGGCACCCTGGGGATGCTCGGCGGCGGCGAGTTCGTTCCAGACCAGGCGGCGCTCGGCGGCGGCGACGAGTTCGAGGGCCAGGCCGCGCGCGTCCTCGACGCTGGCGGGGACGCCTTGCGGCGGCGGGACGGGGCGGTCGAGGCGGCGCGGGGAGCCGTGCCCGCCCTTGTGGAGCGGGGCGGGCAGCTCGAGTTGGCCGCGGTCGTCGAGGATGCGCAGGGCCTTGAGCAGCTGGCGAGCTGGGGACGGCCCAAGGCGTCGAAGAAGCCGAACTCGGTGCAGACGCGGCGGGCGATGTCGCTGCGCCGGGGCAGGTCCTCGTCCTCCTGCAGGGCCTTGACGCGCGCGACGGACTCCGGAAGGGTCAGAGTCTCGAGGATGCAGTGCTGCTGGTGCAGGCCTCATTGAGAACACTTCCCGTCATTTTTGTCAAGCCATAGTTTCTGGGCGAAAGGCAGCCTGCGCCTGGTCTACGAGTTGCTAGTCGCGCCGGAGCCGCCCGCGCCCTCCCCGCCGCTTCCGCTGGCGGGCGGTTCCCCGAGCGCGCCCGGAACCGAGCCCCCGCCCGCCTGAGCCGGCCCGGAACCCGCTCTCGGACCGGGTGTCCCGCTCGAAACCCGCGACATCCTAAATCTGTCGATATCCAGAAGTCTGGGCACCGCATACCGACGGGAGAGATATGGCAGGGCATTGCTGAGAAACTGCCGTCGTCGAGGTTCCCCGCGGCTGCAAGGCTCGCAATCGACGACTCCACTGTCAGCTGGGCACGTGCGAGATCATCGCGGTTCCGGGACCCGGCCATGACTGACGGAGGTGATGGATCTCTCCTTGGTGCGGCGCGACTCGCTGCGAGAGGCTTAGGCGCTCGCCAACGATCAGTACCGAGAACCGGCAGGCCTTTGGGCCAGCGAGCGGTGTACAGCCGGCCGTCCGTGCATCCAGAGTCGCACTTGCAGATCGGAAGACGCGCTGGCGTCGCGTCCGCACGCCGTGATGGCGGACTGCGCCTGGGTGACCGCCCTCCGCAAGGAGCTCGGAATCAGGATCTCGCAACGGGACGGTGTTCAGACCGCAGCCAGACGTCACGAGCAGCTCTTCGCTCCGCCGCCGGAGAGGGAGCCCGCATCTAAGCGCAGGCAGCGACCGAGTGACCATCGGTTCGCTCCGGCTCCCGGACCGCTCCGCGAGAGCATGCGACACGCCCTCGGCCCGCGTCTGAGTCGGCGAATGCGTGGGGCGGCGGCGCGCATTCGTCAGGCAACTCTCCCCCGAGCGGCTGGACTCCGGCACCGAGCAGCCGGGCCAAGATGCGGCTGATTCAAAATGAGATTTTGAATCAGCCGCATTTCGTGCTAGAATGCGCCAAGTGACGATTGCCCGCGATTTAGCACCGGAACTGCTCCGAGCGGCGGCTCAGATGCCGTCGGTCACCGTCACTGGGCCGCGTCAGAGCGGGAAGACGACGCTGTGCCGGATGCTGTTTCCGAGTCATCCGTACGTCACGCTGGAGGCACCGGACGCCCGTGCCTTCGCTGAGACAGATGCTAGAGGATTTCTGGCTCAGTTCCCGCAAGGTGCCGTCCTTGACGAAGTGCAGCGCGTCCCGGACCTGCTGTCCTACTTGCAAGGCATGATTGATGACGACGGCACGCCCGGGCGATGGATCCTCAGCGGGTCGCAGAACCTTTCGTTGCTCGGGTCGGTCAGCCAGTCCCTTGCAGGCCGCACTGCGGTCTACCACCTCCTGCCATTGGCGCTCGGCGAGATCAGGCGATTCGAGAATCCACCCGGGAGCATTGAGGAAGCGCTGCACGCCGGGGCGTACCCGCGCATCTTCGACCGGAATCTTGAAGCGCCAGGGTGGTTGCGCTCGTACGTCGCTACCTATCTGGAGCGTGACGTGCGAGCGCTCAAGAATGTGGGCGATCTAGTAACGTTTCAGCGATTTCTTGAACTCTGCGCCGGTCGAACCGGGCAGATGATCAACTACTCGTCGCTGGCGGGCGACTGCGGCGTTTCGCAGCCGACCGCCAAGGCATGGCTGAGCATCCTCGAGGCGAGCTTCATCGTCTTCCGCCTGCCCGCGTTTCACCGGAACATCCGCAAGCGCCTCGTGAAGGTGCCGAAACTGTATTTCCACGACACGGGCTTGGCGTGTTGGCTGCTCGGCATCCGCGAGCCCGGACAGGTGCGTTCGCATCCGCTGCGGGGGGCGATCTTCGAGACGTGGGTGGTCTCGGAGATCGTCAAGAATCGGATGAATCTAGGCGAGTCCGGAGGGCTGACGTACTTCCGCGACCGTAGCGGCGCGGAGGTCGATCTTGTCATCGAGCATGCGGACGGCCTGCGATTGGTGGAGGCCAAGTCGTCCGCGACGCCGTCAAGGAGTCTCTTGGCTCGCGCCGGGCGCACGCGACGGCTCTTCTCCGACCTGCCGGGAGACTGCTCCATGCAGGTCGTCTACGGAGGGGACGAGTACCAGCAGCGAGCCGACGGGGATCTCGTGCCGTGGACCATGGCGCGCGGGGTGGGCATGCGGAGTGCAGAGCTATCGCTGACGGTCTTCGCGAACGACCGACCCGTTGCCGATGCCGACGTGCTGGGTGTCGTTCCGAACGCGGACTGCAAGCATGCGGTCACCAATGCAAGCGGCGAGGCCCGCTTCCAATTGCACACGCCCTATCGGCCCGTGACGGTCTACGTGGCGGCCGGAGGTTTCGCGGCTCACGTGGAGCAGGAATGGATCCCTGCGGAACGCGCCCTGCCTGTCACGCTGAAACCGCTCTCGGACGGCGGCGCGGTCCTGTTTCCGAACGGGGAGGGAGAGGTCCCGGCGTTGAAGGGGCTGTTGAAGGTTTCGTCGGACGCGCATCGCAGGAAGTACCTTCGGGCCGACAGGGTCGCCGTGAACGGCGGGGAACGGCAGCCGTATCGATTCGATCTCGGGGAGGAAGTGCACCTGGCCGGCTCGGACGGTCGCGAACGGATCGTTCGCGTGGTCGATATCGCCGGGCCGTCCGCGCTCCTCGAATACAGGCGAGTGTCAGGGGGCGGGGTCGATTGAGGGCTCCCTGCGACCGGTCCCTCCCGGCACCCCCGACAGCGCGCCGGTGCGGTCTCGGACTGCGCGGAGGGCGGAATCCCGGCAGTAGGCCCGCCGGTGTCCCTCCGACGGGAGCCTGCGGCTCGGCCGCACTCAGAGGTCGTGGACGGGGCCCGGTGTCGGCTGCCGCAGCCTGGGGCCTGGCGCTTCGCTGCTCTCTCGACGAGCGGAGGCTCTGCGATCCCTCGAGGTGGAGTCGTTCCGGCACAAGGCCCTTGCTGCCCATGCGCCACGCAGGCAGGATGTCCGGCGAAGTCGACCGGCTTGCGCGTCGAGCCGTGCGCTGGGTCGATTCGATCGAGACCCGGGATTCCGGTTCCGCTGGCTAGGATGGCCGCGGGAACCTCGTGGAAGGCGGAATTCTCGATTCTGCTTGCGGGCGGTTGCGGGCTAGGGAGAGCTCGGCGTGCGCGTTGGGCCGTCCGACGCGAGGAGGGGGCGTGAGGGAACGCGGTCGTGGACTGGTGTCTTGCGAGTTGGTCTTCGCCGATAGGGGTTGCAGGATACGGTCGGGCAGGTCCGGACCGGGTGTTGCGGTCGGCAGTCCGAATGCGCCAGGAGGACTCCTGCAAGGTTGCCGGTCTCGCGCGCGGCCAGCGGAGGGGCTGGCGTCCGCGCGGGAGGCTGACCGGGAGGATCTCGCCTGGTGGGTCTTGCCCCAGCCCCGGGCCTGGCGGGTTCGGGCGGGCTGCCGCGGGCGGGCGCCCGCCGTCCAGCAGCGAGATGTCGCAGGCTGAAGATCGAACAGGCAGTCCAGTGGCTGCGGGTTGCGGCAGCGATTCTCAATTTGGGCATTTTGGGATTTCCAGAGTGTCTGAGAAAGGTGTCGAAGGCAGTCTGGCACTTGACTTTTCCTTGCGGAATTTGTGAGCTAGGGTGCATGCCCCATGTCCTGGACTCGCTGCTGAGCGCCTTCCGCGAGACGGCCGCCGGCCTGCCCGACCGGCGCGAGGGTCGCAGCAACAAGCGCTACGAGGTCAGCGACGCCGCCGGTTGCGCCCTGGTGCGCCCCGGCCTGCTTCTGCACCCGGTGCGAGTCGTTGCTCGCGTTCCAGCGGCGCATGGAGCGGGACGGCTCCCGCTCCAACTGCCGGACCCTGTTCGGCGTGGGCCGCATCCCCTGCGACAACCAGATCCGCAACTTGCCAGCGGTTCTAAGTTTAGCCGTCAAGGGGGTGCGTGAACGTTGTTTCGGAGGATGAGGTGAATAAGTTGACCGAGAGGTTGCGCTCCCGAGGCCGCCCCGCGGGAGCGTCGGACGGCGGGCAGGGCCGTGGCGCGGCCCGCGTCGCGGGTCCGCCGAGTGCCGAGCCCGCGGCCGGACGCACTCCGGCGGTAGCCGGCTTTGACGGCCGGCCGCTGGCCGGACGCTGCCGGCACGAAACTGCGCGGAGTCCAGGCCCCGGCTGCCTGGCAGCCCGGAGGCGCGCGTCCGGCGCGCACCGCCGCCAGCAGCGTCGGCCGGTCCGGGAAGCGGAACCAGCGCAGCGCGACCTGCAGCTCCCGGAACAGGGCGCGGCGCGTGACCGGCTGGCGCCGGCACTGCTGCCACAGCGCGCAGACGCACTGCAGCACGGCGTGGAGCGCGAAGGCGAACGGGTTCGGCACGGCCGGCACGTTGGCCGGCCCTTCCTTGCCGTGCCCGAAGTTGCGCTTGCAGTTGCGGCCGTGCCGCGCCAGGCAGTTGAAGCCCTCGTTCTCGATCTTCCAGCGCGCCCGGCCGGCCCGCGCGATCCGCTCCGCGTTGTCCGCGGTGACCGCGAGACCGGCGAAGAAGCTGCTGGCGCAGGTGCGCTTGCCGTCGCGCTCCACGGCGTACTCGATCCAAGTGCCCTGCAGGGCGTCGCGGCCCTTGCGCAGGGGCGCCGCGGCCGTCCGGCGGAAACGGTGCCGCTCGGACCGCTTGCCCTTCCCGCGCCGCGGCAGCCAGCCGGTCGAGCGCACCGCGCCGCTCGCCCGCCGGCTCTCCGGCACCTCGTGCAAGTGCTTGCGGGATCCGGGCTTGCCTACCCGGATGCAGTCCATGCCGGCCGCCGCGGCGGCCTCGCAGACCGGCTGGCAGCAGTGCAGGTCGTCGCCCGGCAGGACGGGGCGGCAGGCCTGCAGCCAGGCGCCGTGAGCGGCGAGCCAGCGCTTGGCGGCGTTGCGCTCGCAGTCCCGCTTGCGCTCGTCCTCGCTCATGTCGGCGCGGGTCGCGGCCGCGTCCTGCTGCGGGCGCGCGAACTCGGGCATCAGCGGCAGGACGGTGGCGTGGCCGTCGGCCACCGCGGTGGCCGACGGCCATGGTGCGGAAGTGATGCGGCCGGCGCTCGCTGCCGACGCGCCGCACCGAGCACTGCGGGCAATGCACCGTGTCGGAGCGGTGGAACCGGACGCCGTCCGGAGCCGCCGGCAGGCGCTCGTCGAGGCGCTGGAAGGGCGCGAGCGCGCCCTGCGCGGCCACGGTTTCGAGGCACGGCCGGAACGGCGGGTCGAACGCGGCCGGGTCGCGGTCGTCGAGCAAGTTGCGGATCCGATTGTCGCAGGGGATGCGGCCCGCGCCCAACAGGGTCCGGCAGTTGCAGCGGGAGCCGTCCCGCTCCATGCGCCGCTGGAACGCGAGCAACGACTCGCACCGGGTGCAGAAGCAGGCCGGGGCGCAACCGGCGGCGTCGCTGACCTCGTAGCGCTTGTTGCTGCGACCCTCGCGCCGGTCGGGCAGGCCGGCGGCCGTCTCGCGGAAGGCGCTCGGCAGCGAATCCAGGACATGGGGCATTCACCCCAGCCCACACATTCCGCTAGGAAAAGTCAAGTGCCAGACTGCCTTCGACACCTTTCTCAGACACTCTGGAAATCCCCAAATGCCCAAATTGAGAATCGCTGGCGAGCAGACCGAGCGCATGGCGGCCGCCATCTTCGTCTCTGCCTTCGTGTTCCACGCGGCGATCGAGGGGCAGCCGGGGATCCCGCCCGTTCCGCCGACAGGTTCCATCTGCAAGGACGCATTCCTGAACAGTTGGAATGCGATTCTCGCGATCAACTACTGGCCGGTCTTCAGCATCGCCCGCGATTTGGTCCGGGAGATGCCGCTCAGGGCCGTCCCGCCGGTCATGGAGCACGTCGCGGAGTCTCTCGCCGCCCTTGCGGGGTTAGGCGCGACCAGCTATCACGACCTCACCGGGAGGATGCTCCAGACGCTGATCGCTGACCGCAAGTTCCTAGCCACCTTCTACACCCTGCCCGAGTCGGCCGGCCTGTTGGCCGAGCTGGCGGGCGGGCGGCTGAAGCAGGACTGGTCGGATCGGGCCACGATCGAGAATCTGCGGATCGCGGACTTCGCCTGCGGCAACGAAGCCTTGCTCTCGGCAGCGCAGCGGGCGGTGTGCCGGCGCTACCGGCGCGGCAACGGCGACGACAAGGACCTGCACCGGGCGCTAATGGAGCGCGTCCTGACGGGGCTCGACATCATGCCCGCGGCGACGCATCTCACCTGCTCGATGCTGTCCAGCGCTCACCCGGCGCTGGCCTACGGAGATTCCCGAATCTTCACGATGCCCTACGGAATCGACGGCGGCGGGACGCACATCGGGGCGCTGGATCTGCTGGATTCCGAGCACGCGTACTCGCTGTTCGCCGCGGCCGTGGGCGGCACGGAATCAGCCAGCCACGGGCAGCACAGCGTCACGGTCAGGGACGGCTCCTGCGATCTAGTGATCATGAACCCGCCGTTCACGCGCCCCACGAACCACGAATCCGCCCGCGCCGGAATCCCGGTACCGTCGTTCGCGGGCTTCGGCACGTCGAGCGAGGAGCAGCAGGCGATGGGGCGGCGTCTCAGAAAGTCCGGGTCCCTCTTCGGCAGCGGCCATGCCGGCTTGGCGTCGAACTTCATGGACCTGGCGCACCGCAAGCTGAAGGACGGCGGCGCGCTGGCCTCGGTCCTGCCGTTCGCGTTCGCCAGGAGCAGGTCGTGGAAGCGAGCGCGACAGGCGCTGAGGGCGCGCTACAAGGACATTCAGGTCACATCCATCGTCGCCAGCGGCTCAACGGCGCGGGCGTTCTCCACGGACACCGGCATGGCCGAATGCCTGGTGGTGGCCACGAAGGGCGGCGGAGGCGAGACGACGTACTTCAACCTGGCGGCACGGCCCTCTTCCCTTCTGGAAGCCGCGGCAGAGGCGAAGAACACCGGGGGCCCTGCCGTGCGGGGCAGCATCCTCGACGCAGGCCCGGCGGGCGTTCGGTCCGCGAGCGTCATCGAGGCGGCCCGCAGCCTGGCTGCGGGTCAGCTCCGTCTGCCCCGGACGACGCAGGCGGTCGAACTGGCGGTCACGACGCTCGGCACTATCGCCAAGCGGGGCTTGGTCGACCGAGACATCAGCGGAGGTCCCACGGATCGCAACAAGACGGGACCTCCGCAAGGCCCCTTCGTCGTGCGGCGCGTTCGCCCCGGCGAAGTGCCGACGTACCCCATGCTGTGGACGCATTCCGCCGAGCGGGAGCGCCGGTTCGTCGTGCCGCCCGACTCGTGCGGGGATCCCCGCCCGGGGGACGAGGAGCGGGCGCTGGAGCGCTGGAACCGTGCGGCGTCCCGCCTGCACGCCAGCCGCGACTTCCGATTGAACTCCCAAAGCCTCGCAATGTGCCTCTCGGAGGATGCGTGCCTAGGAGGCAGGGCGTGGCCGACCGTCCTGCCGGCCCGCGAGCGTTACGAGCTGCTGCTGTGGTGCAATTCGACGCCGGGCCTGCTCATGCATTCGTGGACAGGGACGCGCCAGCAGTCGGGCCGCTCGATGATTACGAGCACCGGCCTGCCCGGGCTGCCGGTGCTCGACCCGCGCACCCTGACGGACGGGCAGCTGGATCGCTGCCGCGCCCTGTTCAAGGACGGCATGGCGAGGAATATGCGACCCGCGAACGAGGCTTGGCGGGACGAGAGCCGCAAGGTCCTCGACCGGGGCCTGCCGTTCGGGCCGGCGAGCGTCCTAGGGCTCGACGCGGGCTTGGAGGAAGGGCTGGATCTGCTGCGGCGGCAGTGGTGCGCCGAGCCTTCGGTCCACGGCGGCAACAGCACGCGAATCGCTGACCGACCGGTTCCCTTCGACGGCCGCTCCCAGCCGAGGCACCGCCGCTGCCGGCTGGAGGGGAGAGCGTCGAGGATGCGGCTGCCGGCCCCCCGGCCAGGCTGGCCTGACGCAGGAACAGAGCCTCGAGGTCGCGCGCTACGCTCCGAGGGCCGTGCTTGAAGGTCCCCTGCATGCCCTGCGGCGCGCTAGTCCGCCTCGCTGCGGTTGGATGACAGCCGCATCATCGCGATCAGGTTGAAGCGGGCGTACAGTTCCTGCCGGACCGTGCGCTCGCTCTGGCCGTGAAAGGCCTCCACGTCCGGCAGCTGCTTCGAGATCTCGTGCAACTCCTCGATGCTCCAGCGCCCGTGGTACAGCTTGGACAGCGCGCCGACCGGGTAGCGCCGGGGGTCCAGCAGCGTGGTGGCCAGCGCGTAGGGGCTGTCGGCGACCGTGTAGCGTACCAGCCGCAGCCGGCAGGGCCGCAGGTCCTCCTCGGGATGGCGCCGACGCAAGTCGGCACCGGGCGCGAGGAGCAGCAGGGCGTCGTCGCGGTCGCCGTCGGCGAAGGCCTGGAACGGGTCGTTGGCGTTGCGCTCGAGGCGGAAGACGGCATGCACGCCGCGCCGGGCGTGGGCGTGCAGCAGGCGGAAGGAGTAGTAGCCCTGGTCGTAGACGACCGCGTCGCCGCGTTGCAGCGCCGCCAGATGCCCGCGGGCGGCGGCGCGCTCGTCGGCCCGAGCCAGCAGGTCGAAATCGACCGGCAGGCCGGCTTGCAACTGGTACAGGCAGCTGAGCAGGCCTTGCGGGTACTGCGCCTCGGGCCCGGGCGTGCTAAAGCCGGCGTCCAGCAGAGGCCGGGGCAGGTTGAGCTTGGAGCCGTCGACGGCGAAGACGCGGTGGCCGTGCCAGAAGCGCTCGGGCACGGCCTGGCGGGCTTGCTCCAGCAGGGCGCGGTGGAACGTGCGGAAGACCTCCTCGCCGACCTTGGAGCGGGCCGCGCAGATGGACGAGGCCGCGACCGGTCGCGCCTGCGGCAGAGCGATGCCGAGCTGTCGGCACTGCTCCCATAGCTCGGACAGGGTCAGCGCGTAGCGCTGGCGGTCGGGCGCGAGCGCCAGGCGGTAGACGAACATCATCACCAGCAGGGTGTTGATGCTGCGCTGGCGCTTCAGCCAGGTCCGGTCCCAGGCGTTTGCCACGCTCGTCAGTGTGCCGACGACGCCCCGCCACAGCTGCACGAACTCGTTGCTCACCCTCGGCGGCTCGCTCGCAGCCTCCTTGGCCGACCTCCGCGCGGGCTTGGCCGAGGGCCGCGGCCTGTCGAGCAGAATCTGCCGCCAGCGCGGGTGCAGCGGTCGCACGAAGACGCCCTTGGGGGGCTGGGCGGGCGCTCTCCCGCTTGACTTGCGGCCCTTGGTGGTGCCCAGCAACTGCCAGTTGGCGGCCCGGTAGCAGGTGCCGTGGAAGCGCTCCAGGTCGACGAAGGTCTCCACGAGAACCGGACAGCGGCCGTGCAGCCGCTCCCAGTCCGCCGGCAGCTGCCGCAGCGCCAGCGCCAAGGCCTTCGAGGCCAGGTTGCGCACCCGCACCCACGGGAACAGCAGGAAGCGCGCTTGGCCCAGCACCAGGTCGAGCTGCTTGCGATGGGCTTGGCCCTGCCAGCCGATCCACTCGTCGCGGCAAGCCAGCGTCTTGCTCCCGTAGGCGAACAGCATGCAGCCCAGCTTGCGCTGGCGGCGGTCTAGGAGCCAGTAGCGCAGGTGGGGGCCGAACGGATGGCGATAGCCCAGATAGTGGTACCGGTCGAGCCATTCCTTCCACTCCTCGACCTTCTCCGGAGCGCAGACCGCCTGCAGCTGGAGCGGCGTCAGGTCGGCCAGAGAGTCCTCGACGGGCGGCCGCGGGTCGCTGCGGCTGGTCCAGCGGGGCGGGGCTTCCTTGCCGCGCTTGGGGCCCTCGCGCAACGGCGGCAGCTGCACGATGTCGAGGCCCTCGAGCGCCTCCAGCAGGCGCAGGGCCAGCTGGATGCGATTGTTGCCCCCGGGCGTCTGCCAGCGCAAGTGCTCGCAAATCGTGTGGCCCAGCTCGGTGCGGCTGAGGGCCGGGAACGTCTCCACGGTTTCCCGGATGCCGGCGATCTGCTTGCGCGTCAGGCGGTGCCCGAAAAAAGTGGTCGACTTGAGCTTTTCGATGCGCGGGTCCATGCAGTCCGTCGGCGGGGCTCGGCCAGAGAATAGGCTGGCAATTGGCTTCGCAGAAGTCAAGTCATAGCCGCAAGAAATCCCTGCGTTGAGAAGCAAGGACTTAGATCCTCTCGGCCGCGCTGTCCCCGCCTTAGCCGCTGCGAATACCGTCGCGAGTTCGCTAGGATGGGACTTGACGGCTGCCTCCTGACCCGGTGCCCCGCGACGGGCCCGTTGCAGCAGCCTTCCCTCCCCAAGGAGGCCATCAGTGCCTTCCCTTCTCTCCTCCGACCGATTCTTCCGCAAGCTGGCGGTCGGCCGTCTCCTGACGGTAGCCGCCGTCGGCGCGGGTGTCTGGGCCGTGGCCGACGCGGCCGACATGGGAGCCCACAACGGGGACGTGACCAGGTTCCTGCTGGCGATCTCCGCCATCCTGCTCAGCGCCAAAGTCGGAGGCGAGCTCTTCGACCGCCTCGGCCAGCCCTCGGTCCTGGGAGAGCTCGTGTTCGGCATCCTGATCGGGAATCTCGGGCTGGCCGGATTCGGTTTCGCGGACACTCTCCGCGAGGCGCCGTTCCTCGAGATCGCCGCGGAGATCGGCGTGATTCTCCTGCTGTTCGAGGTGGGCCTGGACAGCGACCTCGACGAGCTCTTGGCGGTCGGCCCGTCGGCGCTGACCGTAGCCTTGCTTGGCGTTGTCGCGCCGATCGGCCTGGGCTACGCGGCGTCGGCGGCCTTCATGCCGGAGGACGCGGAATGGCATGTCCACCTGTTCGTGGGCGCGACCCTCGCCGCGACCAGCGTCGGCATCACGGCCCGCGTGCTGAAAGACCTCGGCGCCATGGGCGCGCCGGAATCCAAGGTGATCCTAGGCGCCGCGGTAGTGGACGACATCCTCGGGCTGACCGTCCTCGCGTTCGTGCTCGGCCTGGTCCGGTCGGTGGACGCTGGCGCGGCCACGGAGATCGGGGCGCTGCCGATCCTGTGGAGCGTGGCGAAAGCCATCGGATTCCTCGCGGGAGCGGTTCTGATGGGGCGGTGGGTCATCCAGCCGCTGATCTCGATCGTGCGCAAGGCCCGCTCCACGTCCATGCCGATCGCCCTCGCCATCTCGTACTGCTTTGGCATGGCAGCGCTGGCGGAGCTGGTCGGCCTCGCCGACATCGTGGGAGCCTTCGCCGCAGGCTTGGTGATCGACGACGCGATCTCGCGACACTTCGGCCAGCAGAGCGAGAAGTTCCGCATCGACGGGCTGGTGGCCCCCATCAGCGCCATCTTCGTGCCCGTCTTCTTCGTCTACATGGGCATGCGGGTCGACCTAGTCTCGTTCGCCTTCACGGAAGTGCTGGTCTTCGCGGGCATCTTGAGCATCGTCGCGATCGTCAGCAAGCTCGCCTGTGCGCTGGGCGTGCTCGAGAAGGGCCTGAATCGCTGGGCCGTGGGCGTGGGCATGATCCCGCGCGGCGAGGTGGGACTGATCTTCGCGGGCATCGGCTCGTCGGTGCTGATCGCGGGCAGCCCCGTGCTTAGCCCCGACACGTTCTCCTCGATCGTCGCGATGGTCATGGCGACCACGCTGGTAACGCCGCCGCTGCTCAAGCTTGCATTCGGCGGCAGCCGGAAGCAGGCATTGCAGCCGGGGCCGGACTAGTCGGCGGACGGGTCGGAGGCGGCGCAGCGGAATCCCAGGTTGTTCAGGCCCGAGTCGCTATCGGTCATCATCCTCGCGGCGACCCGGTAGCCCTGGCAGTAGTTCTCGCTGCAGAGCCAGCTGCCCCCGCGCTGCACCTTCTGAGTGCCCGAGGCCGGTCCGAGAGGGTTGATCGCCGGCGACGCAGCGAAGTAGTCCGGCGCGAACCAGTCGTTCACCCACTCCCAGACATTGCCCGTCATGTCGTACAGCCCGTATCCGTTGGCTGGGAACCGCTTGACCGGTCCGTGGCTGCCGTAGCCGTCGAGCGCGCGGTCCTCGTACGGGAACGCCCCCTGCCACAAGTTGGCCTGATAGACGCCGCCCGGCGTCAGCTGGTCGCCCCAAGCGTACTTAGCGCCTTCCAGGCCGCCCCGCGCGGCGAACTCGAACTCGGCCTCTGTCGGCAGGCGAGCTCCCTTCCACGCGCAGTAGGCGTCCGCGTCGCGCCAAGACAGATGCACCACCGGGAAGTCGAGCATGTCCTCGTAGGACGAGCCCGGACCGTGGGGATGGCGCCAGTCCGCGCCGTCGCCCGGCGTCCAGCCTTTCTGCTGCGGGTCGAACACGCCCGACCAGCCGAACCGCTCGGAGTCGGTGACATAGGAGGTAGCCTCGACGAACCGGGCGTACTGGGCGTTCGTGACCTCGTGCTCGTCTATGAAGAACGAGTCGAGGCTCACCCGGTGCGCGGGCCCTTCGAACGGCTCGCCGTCGTCGGTGCCCATGAGGAATTCCCGGCCCTCGATGGGCACCATGCTGGATCGATCCGCGTCCCGGGTGTCCCGGAGGTGAGGCCCGCAACCGGTCCCCGCCAGAATGCCGAGTCCGACCAGCACCACCCAAAACATAGAGGTATTATATGTCGCGCTGCGCGCCCCGGCCGGCCGGGGCGCACGGGCGGCGGCACCGACGGACCGCCCCGGCCCAAGCGGGTGATAGGCTGAGGTTGTCGGGACGTCACGAGTTCCCTGCTCTATGCGGCACGTCCGAGCGATGCTGGCGGGCGCGGCTTGGGCGCTAGTCGCGTTCCTGCCCGCAACGCCCGCCGAGCTCGCAGATTGGAAGCGGATCGGCGGCACGGGCGTCTCCGCGGGTCTCGCGGGGCCGGTCGGCCGACCAGTCGACGACGCTTGGTTCTCGGCGGACGGGCGGCGGCTGTACGCGCGCCTGCAAGGAGGCGCGCTCTGGGCCAGCGAGGACGGCGGCGGCGCGTGGCGGCCTGCGCAAAGCGTGCCCGGCGAGCCCCGCGCCGCACCCGATCCGCAGGACGGCTTCGGCGGATCCGCCAAGGTGCTGCGCAATCCCTACCGTACCGGCGTCCTGTACGCACTGGGCGAGCACCTCTACCGCTCCGACGACGGCGGGGCCGAATGGACGAACCTGACGGCCGTCGGGGGCGAGTCGGTCATCGGGAGATGGCAGGACGTGCTGGCGATCTCGCCGACTGACCCCGAGCTGGTCGCGGTCGGCAACGCGATGGGGCTGTGGCAATCGCACGACGCCGGCGTGACCTGGAGCAGCCTCAACGGAGCGCTCCCGAACTTCCCGCCGGCCCGATTCCTGCCTTCCGGCGCGGGGACCTCTCCCAGCCTGGAGGCCGACTCGCTGGGCACGCTCGAGCTGGTCCGGACGGCGGGCGGGACCGCGTGGCTGGCGGCGGACGGGCGGCTTCCTCCCCGAAGGCCTCCTCCCCGGCCCGAGCGCGCGCCCCGGCCAAGCCTCCCCGACGGGTACGACGTCTCGAACAGAGTCTGGCGGCACGGGGAGCCTCTCTCGGACGACCTCACCGAGTGCCGCGGCCGGGCCGCGTGCGCCGGGCATTCGATCGTTTCCTTCGCCTCGAACGGCCAGCTCTGGGCCGGCACGTCGAACGGCCGCATCTGGGTCTCGAGCGACGACGGCGCAACATGGTCCCTGTCGTGGACCGATCCCGCCGAGGGCGACGTCACGAGCATCTGGGCGGACACCGGCGCGCCCGCGTCCGCTCTCGCGCTGGCGGGCGGACACCTGCTGCGCTCGACCAACGGCGGCGCGTCTTGGCTGGACATCAGTTCCAACCTGCCCCCAGCCCGCTGGACGGCGGTGGAGGGCCACCCGGAGGCGGGCGCCGCCTACGTCGCCGGTCCGCGAGGCGTGTTCTTCGCGCATGTCGACCTGCGCCAGCCGGGCCCGCCCGGGGAGTGGAACGAGATCGGCGGGAACCTGCCGTCGACCGACATCGGCGATCTGGCCCTAGAGCCGCTGCGGGGCCGGATCTACGTGGCGCTGCCCGGCCACGGCGTGTACTGGACGCGGACGCCGCAGGTCGAGAGCGCGTTGCGAGCCCTGAGCGCGGCCGACCTGTCGGAGCGGCCCGCGGCTCCCGGCAGCCTGCTGACGATTTTCGGAACCAAGGCGCTACGAGCCCGCGCCGACGGACGGCCCGCGCCCATCCTCGACGCCGCGCAGGGTCGCACCCAGCTGCAGGTGCCGTTCGCGGTGCGAGGGCGCTCCGTGCAGCTCCGGCTGGACGCCTCCGAAGCCAGCCACGTGCTGGAGCTGCCGCTGCGAGAAGTCTCGCCGGCGCTGTTCGTGGTCGCGGGCGAGCCCCTCATCCTCCAAGCCGGCACCGGCGCGCTCGTCGGCTGGAACGTGCCCGCCCCTCCCGGCAGCAGCGTTCTTGTCATGGCCACGGGGCTCGGCGAGGTCGAGCCCCCGTGGCCCGCGGGCCTGCCCTCGCCGCACGCCTCCCCGCCGCGCGCGGTGGCGCGCATCGAAGCTGCCGTCGGCAGCTCCGCCGCGGCCGTCCGCTCGGCGCATCTCGCGCCCGGCTACGTGGGAATCTATCTCGTCGAGGTCGCCGTGCCGGCAGACACGCCGCCCGGACGGGCGTGCCTCGTGCTGCGAGCGGACGGACGCGCCAGCAACGCGGTCGACCTGATCATCGGCCGATAGGCCGTCGGACGTACTCCCTCGGCACGCGTCGCGAGATGCGGCAGAGCACTTCGTAGGGAATGCTGCCGACCAACTCGGCTAGGCGTTGGGCGTCGAGCGCAGGGCCGCCCAGCAGCACGGCCTCGTCGCCCACTTCGGCGTCCGGCGCGTCGCTCAGATCGATGATCGTCAGATCCATGCTGATCCGCCCCACGATGGCGCACAGCGTCCCGCCGACCGACACCGCTCCGCGGTTCGACAGCCGCCAGTCGAGGCCGTCCCCGTAGCCGACGGACAGGACCCCGACTCGCATCGGGCGGTCTGCCGTGAACGTCGCGCCGTAACCCATCGCGGCGCCCGCGGGGACGTCGCGGACGACCTGCAGCCTCGCGCGCCACTCCAAGGCGGGACGGAGGCCCGGGTCGGCGGCGGGGGCCGACCGATCCGAGAGCCGGTTGACGTACCCGTACAGGGCGAGCCCGGGCCGGGCCAGCGTCTCGCGGGCCCCGCACAGGCCGCGAACGATGGCCGCGCTGTTGGCGGCATGCACGTGTCGCGGCGTCACGCCCGCGTTCCGCAAGGCCTCCACCTGCCGCGCGAACTGGCTGGCCTGCCGCTCAGTCTGCCCCGAGGCCAGGTCCTCGGCCGCGACGTAGTGCGTCGCTATGCCTCGCACGGCGATCCACTCGCACGATGCCAGCGTCTCGAGCAGGCCGCTCGCTCCCGAGGCCTGGCCGGGCTCGAAATCGACGCCCAGCCGGTTCATGCCCGTGTTCAATAGCAGGTGGCAGGACAGCCTGCGCCCCAGCCGCTTCGCCTCGGCGTCCCAAGCGCGCAGCTGGCCGACCGAGCCGACCATGGGCTCGATGCCGCGAACGGCGGCTTCCTTCTCCCTGTCGGGATGGATCCCGCAGAGCACCACGATCGAGCCGCCGAGACCGCCGTCCCGCAATTCGACCGCCTCGTCCACGGAGGTCACCGCGAAGTGCCGGGCGCCGGCGCTCCACAGGGCACGGCCCACCGGCTTGGCGCCGTGCCCGTAGGCGTCGGCCTTGATCACGCACAACAGGGCGATCCCCTCGCCGGCCAGAGCGCGCAGGCGGACGAAGTTGTCCTGGATTGCGCGCAGATCCACAATGGCCCGGCAGCGCTCCAAGGTCGAATCTCGCATGACGACGGGTTCCAGTCACATGCGCGAGGGCACGGGAATGCCCATCACGCCCATCAGGAAGGAGAGCTCGTCCAGAGCGAGGCGCACGACGGCAACCTGCACGGCCTGCCGCTGCGGGTCCTCCTCTGTCAGGACGTGCGTCTGGTGGTAGAAGTTGCTGAAGGCCTGGGCGGCCTGGAAGGCAGTGCGGGCAACCTGCGCGGGCTCGCCGGCGGCGCGGGACCTCGCCACCGCCCAGCGCGACTGAGAGATCGCCAGTACCAGCTGCCAGAGCCGGTCGTCCCCGAGATGGCGCTCCAGGGCGTCGCGCGACGGAACGCCGGCCGCCGCAGCGGAAGGGCCTCGCGCCGCCGCGTGCTTGCGCAGGATGTTCCGCGCCCGGACGGCCGCGTACTGAACATACGGGCCGGTCTCCCCCTCGAAGGCCAGCGCCTCCTGGAAATCGAACGCGATCACCGTGTTGCGCGTGAACCGCAGCATGAAGAACCGCAGGGCTCCGACCGCGATCTGCTCCGCGATTCGGCGGCACTCAGCATCCTCCAAGTCCCCGTGCCGGCCGCGGACCTCGTCGAGCGCGGTGTCGACGAGCAGATCCAGCAGGTCGTCGGCCTTGACGCCCAAGCCCTTGCGGCCCGAGACCTCCACGTAGGCCTTGGATCTCTCGCTCTCGCTGAGCCGGATTCCGAGCTCCGCGCAGCACCGCGGCGTGAGGGCGACCATCTCGTACGAGAAATGAACGCTGCGCCTGGCCTGCTCCACGAAGCCGAGGGCGGCGAGGGCGGCGCGCACCACGTCCTGCAGGTACGACTGGCGCACGTCGATCACGTTGAAGACCTCGGAGCCGCCGCCGAAGCGGGGGGCGCCGGCCGCGCCCGGCCCCGAGGTCGTCACCCAGGGACGGCCTCCGGCCGATCCGCCCGACGGAACGTACGCGAAGTCCTTGCCCTCCAGCAGGCCGAATTTCCACAACTGGTAGGCGATATCCTTCCCGACGTACGTGACGGTGCCGTCTGAACGCACGATCACCTTGTCCAGGGAGCCATCCGGATCGGAGGGAGACGCCCCGCCCGCGGGCGCGTTCCGGAACATCGCCGCCGGCATGACCCAGCAGCCGGCATTCCTTCCGGAAGACTCGAGCCGGACCGCGCCGCGCGCCTTGAGCAGCTCGAACGCCGACGACCACAAGCGGAGCTTCAGGATCTCGCTCTCCCGCGGCAGCAAGTCGTAGTCCGCTCCGATGCGCCGCATCGTGGCTAGGTGGCAGGTCACGATGGTGTCTGCTACGACGGCTCCGATAGCGGCGAGCTCGCCCTCGCCCGACTCGAGGGCCCGGAGAGTGTCCCTGCGCCAGCGCAGCGCCTCGGGATCCTTCGCGGTCAGAAGCCGCGAGATCTCGGCGTACAGATCCCAGCAGTAGAAGTCGAACCGGATCCCCGGCTCGCGCGCGAGCCTCCGCACGCCCTCGGCGTCCATGCCCCGCATGAACCGAAGCGCCGCCACGACGTCGGCCACCTGGACGCCGGTGTTGTCGATGTAGTTCTGCGTCTCGACCGGCCGGCCGAGGGCGCGCAGCATCCGGACCAAGGTGTCCCCGAGCACCGCATTGCGCAGGTGCCCGATGTGGGCGGCCTTGTTCGGATTGATGTTGGTGTGCTCGACAATGGCCTTGGAGGTGTCGGCGGGGCTTGGCTCGGCGCCGGCGAAGGCCCCCTCCGCGTACGCCGCCCTGTCGAAGCGAGCGTTGATGTATCCGCCTCCGGCGACCTCCAGCGAGCGGATTCCGACCACGGGCGGCAGCTGAATCGCGATTTCCCTCGCGATCAGCCGCGGGGCGCGTCTCAACGCCTTGGCGAGGCTGAAGCAGACCGGCGTCGCCAAGTCCCCGTGCGAGGGGTGCTTGGGCAGCTCGACGACCACGTCCGTGGCGAGACCGTACTGCTGCTTGATGTGCGCGGAGAGCGCCGCCTTCAGGCGCACTTCCAACGTCAGTAGCACGGCATGAGACCTCTAACGGGCTTTTCCGGGCGCGGGGCCTCGGAAGCGCCGGGCGACCCCCGCAGTCTAGCACGGCGGAGGCGAGGGCCCTTGCGAGGCCGCCAGAGCCCTCGCAAGGGCGCGGCCGCCCCCCGAGGGACACGCAAGCGGCCAGCCGGTCCGAGCCCGGCGCGCCATCGGGCCGGCGCGCCTGCACGGCCTTCCGGGCGGCCGTCCAATCCCGTCGAGAAAGGGGATCGGCCGGAACGAAGGCACGGCCCCGTGGCTGCGGCGGGTCTCCGGTCCCGCCCGGCAGGCGAGCGGGAACCCGAGGAAGGACCCGTCGGACGGGGCGGCTATTCTTGATGTTTCGCGAGTCGCGAACCGACCGCTCCGTCGAGCGGCACCTGGTTCCCTCTAGCTGGCATGCCCTACAAGCCGATCGAGTCCTACGGTGTCGTAGGTGACCTGCATTCAGTGGCGCTCGTCGCGAACGACGGTTCGATCGACTGGTGCTGCCTGCCGCATTTCGATTCCCCCAGCGTCTTCGCCGCCATTCTCGACGAGGCCAAGGGCGGCTACTTCAAGATCGCCGTCCAGCGCGACAGCTCGCACAGGCAGCTGTACCTTCCCGAAACGAACGTGCTGATCACCCGGTTCCTCAGCGAGGAGGGCGTGGGCGAGGTCATCGACTTCATGCCGGTGGTGCCCAAGGGCGGAGCGAAGCTGCACGAGATCGTGAGGATCGTCCACTCGGTCCGGGGCACGCTGCCGTGCCGTCTCGAATGCAAGCCCGCCTACGATTACGCCCGGGCCAGGCACGATACAGCGCTCCGGCCGGAAGGGGCCGCCTTCCGCTACCCCGGAGCGGACTTCGCGCTGCTCAGCCCCGTTCCGCTCCGCCCGGCAGAGGGCGGGGTGTGCGCGCAGTTCAACTTGCAGCCCGGCGAACAGGCTGTATTCGCGTTTCGGTACGGAGAGCCGGGAACGGGCGCGGCCCTGCTGGCAGCTCCGATCAACGGCGCGGAGGCGCTGCACCGGACGACGAGGTTCTGGCGCAAGTGGCTGAACCGCGGACGCTACGAGGGCCGCTGGCGGGAAATGGTCGAGCGCAGCGCGCTCGCGCTCAAGCTGCTGACGTTCCAGCCGACGGGCGCGATCGTGGCAGCGCCCACCTGCAGCCTGCCCGAGGAAATCGGCGGGGTGCGCAACTGGGACTACCGCTACACGTGGATTCGCGACGCGGCCTTCACGATCTATGCCTTCCTGCGCCTCGGCTACGGGGAGGAGGCGGCTGACTTCATGCACTGGCTGCAGACGCGGGTCCAGGAGAAGGACGCCCCCACCGGCCCGCTGCAGATCATGTACCGCATCGACGGCAGCCCCGACATACCCGAGCTGGAGCTGCCGCATCTCGGGGGCTACCGGGAGTCGCGCCCCGTTCGAGTCGGCAACGCCGCGACCGGGCAGTTGCAGTTGGACATCTACGGCGAGCTGATCGACTCGATCTACCTGTACGACAAGTACGTGACGCCGGTCTCCTACGATCTCTGGATTCAGATTCGCAACATGCTGCGCTGGGTCGCCCGTCACTGGGAGTCGCCGGACGAGGGCATCTGGGAGGTGCGGGCGGAGCGGATGCAGTTCGTCTACTCGAAGATGCAGTGCTGGGTCGCACTAGACCGCGGGCTGCGCCTGGCGCTGAAGCGCGGGCTGCCGAACAACCGGGAGTGGCTGCGCAGCACGCGCGACCGGATCTACGAGTCGGTCATGAAGAACGGCTGGAATCCGAAACGGCAGGCGTTCGTGCAGTATTACGGCGCCGAGGCGCTCGACGCGAGCAACCTCCTGATGCCCCTCGTGCGATTCGTGTCGCCCACGGACCCGCGGATGCTGGCGACCCTGGACCGCACCGTGGGGGAGCTGGTCTCGGACTCGTTGGTGTACCGTTACGAGATCGGCAAGGGCGCCGGGGACGGCCTGTCGGGTTCGGAAGGCACGTTCAGCGTCTGCACGTTCTGGCTGGTCGAGGCGCTCGCTCGCGCCGGGCGGATCGACGAGGCGCGGCTGATCTTCGAGAAGATGCTCACCTACGCCAACCCGCTCGGGCTGTACGCGGAGCAGATCGGGCCGAGCGGCCAGGCGCTCGGGAACTTCCCGCAGGCGTTCACCCATCTCGGACTGATCAGCGCGGCATTCTGCCTGGATCGCATGCTCGGGCGGGACCCGCCGCGCTCCGGGCACTGACGGATCCGAAGCCGCGACCCAGCGACGAGCGCGCCGACCGCGGCCGGCGTCAGACGGACCGATAGCCTTCCTGCAGCTCCGCCTGGCCCGAAGGTTCCGCCAGTCGGGATTCATCCGCCTCCTCGGCGTCCTGCTCGGCGCCGTCCCCGGCGCGGCGGCTCTCGTTCCACGTATGCGCGATCCGGTGAATCACCGTGACGTTGGACAGAACCGCCATCACCCAAAGCACGGCCGCCATCCTGTCGAACAGCGCTCCGATGAGCAGCAGCACGATCCGCTCGGGCCGCTCGAGGAATCCCACCTTGCAGGATTCGATGAGGTTCTCGGCGCGGGCCCGGCTGTAGCTGACCAGAACCGAGCCTATCATCACCACGGCGGTCAGGACGATGTAGCTGAACCGGTCGATGCGGGCGTAATGCACCAGCAGCCCGGTCAGAATGATCAGGTCCGAATAGCGGTCCATTACCGAATCGAGGAACGCCCCGAAGCGCGTGACCTTGTTGGCGCTCCGCGCCACCGCCCCGTCCGTGAGGTCGAAGACCGCGGCACCGAGAATCACGAGACCCGCGTAGAGGAACTCGCCCCGAGCCAGGATCCAAGCCGCGACCCCGTTCACGACCAAGCCGATCAGGGTCAGGACGTTGGGATGGACGCCGCTCAGGGTTAGGAGCCGCACCAAGCGCGTCAGGACGAAGCCGAGCACCCTCCCTATCGCCTTCGTGAACGACATCTCGAGGCCTCTCGCACGAACTCCTACTTCGCGTGGATGGTCACCACGCTCACGATCTCGAATGACTTGAGGCCCCCGGGTGTCCTGACCTCCACCTCGTCGCCGTCGCGCTTTCCGAGAAGCGACCTGCCGATCGGCGAGGAAGTCGAAATCTTCCCGGCGGGCACATCGGATTCCTCGGTCGTGACCAGTTCGTAGGTCAATTCGCGGTCCTCGTCGAGGTCGATGAGGACCACCGTCGAACCCAGGCCCGCGGCATCGGTCGGAATCTTCGAGAGATCGATGAGCTTGAGCTTCGCCAGACGCTCCGACAGTTGCGCCATCCGGGCATTCAGAAGCCGCTGGCGCTCCTTCGCGGCCGAGTACTCGGCGTTTTCGCTCAGGTCGCCCAGCTCACGCGCCTTCTGGATTTCCTTCGGGAGCGTGTCGTGAAGCTCCGTCTCGATTTTCCTGATCTCGGCTTCGAGCTTCTCTATGACTTGCAACTCCATGGCCATTTCCTAGAGCGCCCCGGCCGCTAGCCCGGGGCGGTCAGCCCGGAACGCTCCGGACGCCTAGCCTACCAAGAGCCTACCGCGGACCCTACTAGGAATTATACGGTTTGCCCTCGCCCGCGCGCTACAGCGGCCCGACCGGACGCTCCTCGCGCGCCGACTCGTAGACGCACAGGACCAGCCGCAGCGCGGCCATGCCCTCCGCGCCGCTCACCAGAGGCTCCCGGCCGAGACGCACCGCCTCCCCGAAATCGAGCAGCTGGCGCTGCAGGTTCACGATCGAGATCGCCATCGGGTCGGACGCGCCCGAATCGACTCCGGCGGACAGCGGGGCGTCGTCTCCGGGGTCCCCGGGGACCTCCCACGCCGTCAGCTGGTCCCCTGTGATGACGGCGGTCCCCTTCGTGCCATGAATCTCGATCCGTTCCGCATAGCCGGGCCACGCGGCGGTAGAGGCCTGTAAGACTCCGCTCGCGCCGCTCCCGTAGACGAGGACGGCGCTCACCCAGTCTTCGGCCTCCATCCTGTGGGCACCGCCGAGCTGCCAGTGTGCGTAGACCCGCCGGACCCGGCCGGCCAAGAACTGCATCACGTCCGCGGTGTGAATGCCCTGGTTGATCAGGGCCCCGCCGCCCTCGACGGCCCACTTGCCCTTGCCCGGGCGGTCGTAGTATTCCTGCGGCCGGTGCCACTTCACGTAGCCGTCGACTTGGAGCAGCCGTCCCAAGCGCCCGTCGCCGATGGCTCGCTTCAGGAACACGACGCTCTCGTCGAAGCGGTGCTGGCTCACCACGCCCAAGCCGACTCCGCTCGCCTCGCAGGTCTCGATCATCCCGCGGCAAACCTCCATCGTCAGCGCCATGGGCTTCTGCACGAGCACGTGCTTGCCGCAAGCCGCCGCCGCGGCGCAGATCTCCCCGCGCGAATCGGGGAAGGTGCAGACGTCGACGAAATCGATGTCGGGCCTCGCGCAAAGGTCGCGATGGTTGGGCACGAACTCGCAGCCGTAACGCGCGGCGAAAGCCTCGCCCTTCTCCCGGCCGCGGTTGGAACAGGCCACCAGCTCGTAGCCGATCTCGCGGTAGCTCTCCGCGTGCTTGTGGGAAATCGCTCCCGTCCCGACCAGTCCGACTCGCATCGCCGCTCCTATCCCTGAATTCCGGCTCCGGCCCTAGCCAAGCCCCGCCGTCCGATGTCGCGACGGTAACGGGCGCCGTCGAAACGAATCGAGCCCGCGGCGGCGTAGGCGCGCCCGAGTGCCTCGTCAAGGCGGTTCCCCGCAGCCGTGACGCCGAGGACGCGGCCCCCGGACGTGACCGGCACGCCCCCGGAAAGCCTGGTGCCCGCGTGAAAGACCTTAGCCTCCGGAGACCGGGCCGCGTCCAGCCCGTCGACGCGCGCGCCCGTGTCGTACTTGCCGGGGTAACCTCCGGACGCCAGCACCACGCACGCGGCGGACGGAGCGCCGGTCTTCAGCAGCGACCGGTCCAAGGCTCCCCGGGAGGCGCCGTGCAGCAGTTCGGCGAACCCGGGATCCATGCGATACAGCATCGGCTGGGCTTCGGGATCACCGAGGCGCACGTTGAACTCGAGCACCTTGGGCCCGTCCGCCGTGATCATCAGGCCGCAGTACAAGAAGCCGGAAAAGGGCGTGCCTCGACGCCGCATTCCCGTCAGGGCGGGCTCGACGATCTCCTCGACGATCCGGTCCCGCGTAGCGTCCGGCAGGATCGAGTCGTCGCAGTAGGCCCCCATGCCGCCGGTGTTCGGCCCGAGGTCGCCGTCCAAGGCGCGCTTGTAATCCTGCGTCGCGGGCAGCAGGCAATAGCCGCGGCCGTCGCTCAGCACGATGAAGCTGACCTCTTCCCCGTCGAGAAACTGCTCGACCACGATGCGCCGGCCCGCGGCGCCCGCCATGTCACCCGAAAGCATGCCTTGCGCGCAGCGCACCGCCTCGTCCATGTCGCCCGCGATCACGACGCCTTTGCCCGCGGCAAGGCCGTCCGCCTTCAGAGCGACCGGAAAGCCGAAGCGGCCGACCGCGGCGGCAACGTCCTCGGGCCTCTCGAGCAGCACCGACTCCGCCGTCGGGATGGCGCAGGCCCGCAGGAAGGCCTTCGCGAAGGCCTTGCTCCCCTCGAGCCGCGCCGCGGCGGCCGACGGACCGACGACCGGCAGGCCGCGGGCGCGGAATTCGTCGGCTATGCCCGCAACAAGCGGCGCTTCGGGACCCACCACCGTGCAGTCGACGCCGAGATACTCCGCGAGCGAGGCCATCTCCTCGACAGCCATGATGTCGCCCGCGACGCACGAGGCATCCCGCTGGATACCGGCGTTGCCGGGGACGCAGAAGGCGCGGTTCGCGGGGGCGTCCGCCGCGAACCGCCAAGCGATCGCGTGCTCGCGGCCACCGCCGCCGATCACCAAGACCCTCATCCCGTTGCGACGCCTCCGGGAGATCCGGCGAGCGATCCAAGGCATAGAATATCAGGAAGGGAACGACCGGGGCGGTGGCGGCGAGTTCGAGGGCGTCCGAGCGCTACGACGTCGTCGTCGTCGGGGCGGGCCACGCCGGCTGCGAGGCCGCGGTCGCGGCGGCCCGCATCGGCGCGCGGGTCGCCTTGGTGACCCTGAACCTGGACCTCGTCGCCCAGATGTCGTGCAACCCCGCGGTCGGGGGTATCGCCAAGGGGCATCTCGTTCGCGAGATCGACGCGCTGGGCGGCGTGATGGGCCGGGTAACCGACGAGGTCGGCATCCAGTTCCGGCTGCTGAATACCAGCCGCGGGCCGGCGGTCTGGTCTCCACGGGCCCAGTGCGACAAGAAACAGTACCGCATTCGCATGCGCCAGCTGCTCGAGCGCGAGCCCAGCCTCGACATCAAGCAGGCGGAGGTCGTGGACCTCCGCGTCGAGGAGGACCGGATCCGCGGAGTCGAGCTCCTGGACGGCCGGTCGCTCGGCGCCGGCGCGGTCATCGTCACCACCGGCACTTTCCTGAACGGGCTCGTGCATATCGGCGAGCGCACGTTCCGGGCCGGCCGGAGCGGGGAGCAGGCGTCGGTGATGCTCGGGGAGGTGCTGCGGGCCCGGGGGTTCCGCTGCTGCCGGCTCAAGACGGGCACCCCTCCGCGGCTGGACGGCCGCACCATCGACTGGGACGTCTTCGAACCGCAGCCCGGCGATGCCGAGCCCACTCCGTTCTCTTTCCGGACGGAGGCCATCGACAGGCCCCAGGTCAGCTGCCACATCGCCCACACGAACGAGCGGACGCACCGCGTGCTGTCCGAGAGCCTGCGCCGGTCGCCTCTCTACAGCGGCCAGATCGAGGGGGTCGGGCCGCGCTACTGCCCGTCGATCGAGGACAAGATCGTCAAGTTCCCGGATCGCAGGCGCCACCAAATCTTCCTCGAGCCGGAAGGCCTCGACACGAACGAGGTGTACGCCAACGGCATGTCGACCAGCATGCCGATCGACGTACAGGAAGCCATGGTGGCCTCCGTCCCGGGCCTGGACCGCGCCGAGATGATCCGGCCCGGCTACGCGATCGAGTACGACTCGGTCGACGCGACCGAGCTGCTCGCCACGCTCGAAACCAAGAGGGTTGCGGGTCTCTACTTGGCGGGCCAGATCAACGGCACGACCGGCTACGAGGAAGCCGCCTGCCAGGGCTTGCTCGCTGGCGTCAACGCCGCCAGCGCCCTGGGCGGCGGCAATCCCGTGGTGCTCGCGCGCACGGACGCCTACATCGGCATCCTGATCGACGACCTGATCACCAAGGGCACCGACGAGCCCTACCGGATGTTCACGTCCAGGGCGGAATTCCGCCTGCACCTGCGGATCGACAACGCGGACCGCCGGCTCACTCCCATCGGACGCGGGGCGGGAACGGTCGGCGACGAGGACTGGCGGCGGTTCGAGGCCAGGTGCGCCGCGCGGGACGCCGCGGTGCGCTTCCTGGAGCGCCACAAGCCGCCGCTCTCGGATCGCCTGTACGACACGCTCGCGCCGCCTCCGGGCGGGAGGACCAGCCTGGCCCGGCTCCTGCGCAGGCCGCGAGTGGGCATCGAGCAGCTGCGGCCGGCCTTCCCGCCCGGCGTGGGCCAGACGCTGCGAAAGGCCGACTGGAAGGCGATCGAGGCCGAGTTCAAGTACGCGGGCTACCTGGACCAGCAGCGCCGCCAGATCGAGCGCCTGCAGCAGGCCGAGCAGCGCCGGATTCCGCCGGGATTCGAGTACCGCGGCCTGCCCGGCCTCTCGCGGGAGGCCGTCGAGAAGATGGAGCGCGTGCGGCCGCGAACGCTCGGACAGGCCGGCCGCATCCCTGGCGTGACGCCGGCCGCGGTGTGCATTCTCGACATGCATCTGAGCGCGTGACGTTCGAGGCGGCGCTGCGCGAGGCGCTACGCGATCTGCGCGTGGCGGCTACGGCCGCGCAGATCGAGCGCCTCTGCGCGCACTTCGGCCTTCTATGCCGCTGGAACCGGCGCGTGAACCTGACCGCCATCCGGGACCCGGTCGCGGCGGCGAGGCGGCATTACGGGGAGGCGGCCTTCCTGCACCGGGAGCTGCCCGCGACCGCGTCGGCCGTCGACGTGGGATCGGGGGCCGGCTTTCCCGGCGTGCCGTTCGCGGTGCTCCGGCCGGGCGCAAGCGTCACTCTTGTCGAATCAAAACAGAAGAAAGCAGCGTTTCTTTGCGAATCTACGCGCGAGGTCGCCAACGTTACCGTCGCGGGGTGCCGGATCGAGGACTGGAGCGGGCGGGCCGAGTGGGCGCTCCTCCGGGCGGTCTCCCCGCCTTCCGTCCTGCCCCGCATCGCGGGCCGCGTGCCGCGCGCGGCAGTCCTCGGGACGGACCGGCCCGGCCGGTGCGGCTTCGGGCACTGGGAAGGAGTGCCGATGCCGTGGGGCGACCGCCGGAACCTCTGGCTGGGCCGCGCCTTGTCGGCCTCAGCGACGGGCAATGTTTCACGTGGAACAATGGCACGACGGCAATGTTCCACGTGAAACATTCGAGCGTGTTCATGCTAGCCTGATCTTGACGGTGCTCTCGTGGCAACGTGGATCGCAGTCTCGAATCAGAAAGGCGGGGTCGGCAAGACCACGACTGCGATCAATCTCGCCGCCGCGCTCGCCGCGGCCGACTGCAGGGTTCTCCTCGTCGACTGCGACCCGCAGGGCAATTGCTCCAGCGGCGTGGGCGTCCCGCCCGACACGCGCCGGCCGACCCTCTACGAGGTCCTCATCGACGGCGTGCCGCTCGACCGGGCCGTCCTACCGACCACTTTCGCCGGACTGGACATCCTGCCCTCCAGCCGGCACTTGGCCGGGGCGAACGTCGAGCTCGCGGATCTCGAGGACCGCGCCTTGCGGCTCAAGGCGAACCGGCACGTCGCGAACTCGAGCCACGACTTCCTTCTGCTGGACTGCCCCCCGTCTCTGGACATTCTGACGCTCAACGCGCTGGCCGCCGCCGATTCCGTTCTCATCCCGATTCATTGCGAGTACTTCGCGCTCGAGGGAGTCTCCTCGCTCCTGCGCACGCTCGACTCCGTCCGGGCGACGCTCAATCCCGAGCTCGCCATCGAGGGCGTGCTTCTGACGATGTACGACGGGCGCACGTCCCTCACCAAGCAGGTGGCTGCCGAGCTGCGGGCCCACTTCGACTCGCTTCTGTTCGATACCGTGATCCCGCGCAACGTGCGGCTCGCCGAAGCGCCGAGCTATGGAATGCCCGTTCTCCAATACGACGTGCGCTCCAAGGGCGCGCAAAGCTACCTGAATCTCGCGCGGGAGGTGCTCGCCCGCGCCCGCGCGAGTCGCAAGACCGCCGCCAAGAACTAATTCGATGCCAGACACGCCAGCCAGCCCTCCCAAGCGCAAGGCCTTGGGAAAGGGCCTCAGCGCCCTCCTTCCGGGAGCGCCTTCGGTCGGGGACGAAGCCGGCCAGTCCGTGGAGCAGATCCCTGTCAAGAGCGCGGATCCCAATCCCGTCCAGCCCCGGTCCGGCTTCGATCCGGAATCCCTTCGCGAGCTGGCCACGTCGATCCGATCCGACGGCGTCCTCCAGCCCATTCTGGTCTCGCGCAACGGCGACCGCTACACCGTGATCGTCGGCGAGCGCCGACTGCGGGCGTGCCGCCTCGCCGGGCTGACCACGATCCCGGCCATCGTCCGCACGATCGCTCCCGACAGGCTGCTCGAGGTCACGCTGATCGAAAACATCCAGCGGGACAACCTCAACCCGATCGAGATCGCACTGGCGCTCAACCGCATGAGCAACGAGCTGGACCTGATCCACGAGGAGCTCGCCACCCGCACGGGGATGAGCCGGGCGTCGATCACGAACCACCTGCGCCTCCTGCGGCTGCCTCCGTCCCTGCAGGACTTCCTGCTGCAGGGCAGCCTGCAAATGGGCCACGCTCGCGCCCTGCTGGCACTGGACAGTCGGGAAGACCAGGAGACGCTGGGCGAGCACGCGGCAAGGTCCCAGCTGTCCGTCCGGGAAGTCGAGCGCATGGTCCGCAAGATCCAGAAGCCGGCACGCAAGCGCAGCGAGCGATCGGTGGACGCGAGCGCGGTGGCGGCGGTCGAAGAACTCCAACGGTTCCTGCAAGCCCCGGTGCGCCTTCGCCAGCGCGGCAGCAAGGGCGTCCTCGAGATCTCGTTCTCCTCCGACGAAGAACTCTCGTCCATCTACGACCGTATCGTCGGCGCACCCACGTAACGACGGGCGGTTCGCGGACAACTGACCGGCCCGCGACGGAACCAGTATCGGGTACATAAAGGAGCACAGGACTTGCCTGCGTTGCGCAAGGCCAAAGCGCCAAGCCAGCTCCGGCGTGCAGCAGTCCAAGCATGTCGAGCGTTTCTCCCGGTCGCCTATCCAACGCTCAATTCGGAGGATGACGAGATAGAGCGGAGCGATTTCGACATGAACCGAGCCTGATTTCGTCTCCCGGTCAGGACTTCATGCTGGAGTGATCGCCACACCAGGATACTTCCGACCTACGGAACGAGACTATGAATGCAGGCATGGATTCCGTCACTGATCACATTGATTAGTTCAAGCTATTGGAGCCTTATCCGGCCGCTATACCAGACCAAGATCCACGCTCACTTCGACGAAATAGTTTCGTGGATAATATCTTGCCGTTCAACGAACACATCCTTGGAGAGAGCCCATGATCGAACGGATACCTCTCTTCTCAGGACTTGCACGCATATGCGGCTCCCGGGAGCGTCGAGTCCGGCAGTACCTACGCTCAAGCAGCGTTCCAGAAGCGTATTATGCCTCACCGCTAGGGAGCGCTCGCGACAGATCACGTCGCCGACGCTGACCTGCGGACCCTTCCGGACGATCGATGCGAAATCGACTGCATCGCCCTTGACCCGCCGCCCAGGCATCCTCAGGCGGTCAGTCCTACCGCGGGCACGATCCCCTCCCGGCTCAGGTGCCGCGACGGCTCTACTGGAAACCGCACGGAGGCAGAGTGAGGAGACTGCGCTCGAGATCGAGCCTGACACCAAGAGGGCAGCACGTGAGGCGCCTTGGGACCGTGGCGTCCTCGTCGTGCGAGCGCCAAGCCAAGGTCATCTCCTAGCGCTAGCGCTACGCCTGCGTTGAAATGACAAGAACGCAGGAGAACATCGGATTCGTCGCAGACGACCCGCTCGCCCTTGCTCGAAGCAACAGGCTCGCAATCAGCCGAAGCGTGAGACAAGTAGCTGCCTGCAAGAATCCTCGGCACCTTCTGGCGGTCCGGAAGCAGAAATCGTACGAGGGCTATGGACGACCTTGGTGCAGATTCCATCGGAGTGATGCTCTCAGAAACCCGGGAACGTTTGCCGAAACCGAGACGGGAGGGAACCTCCGTCCTGCCCAGCCTCCAACGCGAATCGTGGCGACAATCGGTGACGAAGTCGATTAGCCGCGCCTCGCTTGACTGCGAATCACCGCTGTCAAAGACGGATCTCGGACCGGCAGAGATCAACTGCAAATCCCAGGCAAGCGGACCGAAATCACGACGGCGTCAGGGGCCCTGCCGGAAGCTTCCAATTCAATCACGATCACTTTGACAGGCTGTACCACTACCCTCTCTATCCCGGCGTTCTCCCTAGCGAAAGCGATCACCGAGCGATCGAGAGCTTGGACGAACTTCGCCCGAGACCGACCCGATTTCCCTAGCGCGCATCATGCACCGGTGGCTGGCTACCTCGCCCGAGAATCTCCGGATCGAGCGCTGGGGCGGTTCTTCGGGGATCCCGCGGACCGGCGGAGGAACCCATCTGCGGGAGGCCCGAGCGTCGAATCAGGCACCCTCGCGATCCGGACAATCGCGCCCGGAACGCCCCGTCGAGAAGCGAGCCTACTCTCGCGCCGCTCTGATCCGCTCCAGCAGGCCCTCGGCGCGCGCCCGCGCCAAATGCACGATACGCCCTTCCGCCGCAATCCGCCCCAAGACCGGCTCGAGCAGCTCCGGCGCGACGATCCGATTCCGCTCGTAGGACATCTCCAGATGCACCAAGGCCTGGTTGACTCCCAGCCGGTCGAACCGGTAGGCCCGCTCGAGCTCCCGCAGGTGCTGCTGCGTCGCGCTCAGCCTCACGAACCACGCGGCAATCTCGCGGGCTTGCGGGAGGTCCGAGTAGTCGAACTCCGCCTCCCCCCGGACAGCCCCGTCCTTCTCGTACCGAATCACCTTGCGCCCGGTGGAGGCGACCCGCCGACGGCTGGCGAGCGGCCTGGCGAAGTAGTCCAGGGCCGATGCAAGCTCGAAGACCTCGCCGGCCGTCTCCGCTCCGATCGAGAGCTCCAGCGGGTCGTCCCCTTCCTCGGCATAGACCGCGCTGCCGTCACGCCCCAGTCGCACCTCGAAGCGTTCCGGGGCCGCCCCAGGAAACTCGCGCTCGAAATGGATCGTCTCCTGCGCCACCGCCGCCAAGGCGAGCGCCGCGCCGATCCCGAGCAGCCGAGCGTACATGACCTCAGCTCCCCCTGAGGCTGGCATGGCAGTAGGCCACCGCAAGCGCGTCCGAGATGTCCAGCGGATCGAGCTCCTCCTGCACGCCGAGCAGCAGCTTGACCATCATGCGGACCTGTTGCTTCCCCGCTGCCCCGTGGCTGACCACGCTCGCCTTGATCTTGGATGGCGAGTACGTCGCAACGCGCAGCCCGGCCCGCGACGCGCTCAGCAACGCCACGCCGCGCACGTGGGCCAGAGCGAGGGCGCTGCGCATGTTCTTGTGCGCGAAAACGTCCTCGACCGCCGCTTCCTCGGGCTTGTAGCGCCCGACAACCGCGTCCAGCCCGTCCGCTACCTTCGCCAGCCGCTGCTCGAAGGCCTGTCGCTGCGACATCCGAATCGCGCCGTACGCTAGCGCGCGGTGGGAGCGGCCGTCGCTCTCGATGATCCCGTAGCCCGTGATCCGGGACCCGCAGTCGACGCCCAGTATCCGCACGCGAACGCCACTAGGAGGAAAGCGCCTCGAGTTCCCCCGCGTCAATATCGAAGTTCGCGAAGACGCTCTGCACGTCGTCCTGATCCTCGAGCCTCTCGATCATGCGAACCACGCTGCCGGCCTGCTTGCCGCCTACCCGCACGGTGTTCTCCGGAACGCGGGAGACTTCGGCCGACACGGGCTCGATGCCGGCTTCGCGCAGCGCGCCGACGATATCGTCGTGGGCCTCCGGGGGCGAATGCACCACCCATTGATCGCCATCGTCGATTAGGTCGTCGGCCCCGGCCATGAGCACGGTCTCCATCAACTCGTCCTCGCCGGCGACCTCCTTGGCCACTACCGCCACGCTGCGCTTGCTGAAAATCCACGAAACGCAGCCGTTCTCTCCCAAGTTCCCGCCGTTCTTGGCGAAGATGTGGCGCAATTCGGCCACGGTACGATTGCGGTTGTCGGTGACCGTCTCCACCATGACGGCAACGCCGGCGGGCGCGTACCCCTCGAAGACGATCTCGCGTAGGTCTCCCCTTCGAGCTGCCCGCTGCCGCGCATGATCGCCCGCTTGATGTTCTCCCCGGGCATGGACTGGGCCTTGGCCGCCGCCACCGCCGTGCGCAGGCGCGGGTTGGAATCCTGGTCGGGTCCGCCCTCCCTGGCAGCAACCTGAATCTCGCGGATCAGTCGAGTGAACACCTTGCCGCGCTTCGCATCGGTGGCGGCCTTCTTGTGCTTGATGGTCGCCCATTTCGAGTGGCCGGACATGGGAATCGCCGAGCTGCGCGGGCCCCTCCGAGGCACCCCGCGGCATCTGGATTAGAGCATATCAGACCGACCGCCGCTCGCCGGGAGCCGGCTAGTAGAATGGGGCCGGTGGCCTTCCCGACCCACCGGCTGCGCAGGCTCCGCGGCCGCCCGGAGCTGCGCTCGCTGGTCCGGGAATCCCGGCTCTCGCCGGCCGACCTGATCTATCCGGTCTTCGTCTGTCCCGGCGAGGGGTGCCGCGTACCGATTCCCTCGATGCCGGGAATCTTCAATTTCTCGGTCGACTGCCTGGTCGAGGAATGCCGGACCGCGGCGCGCCTCGGCGTCCCGGGAGTGATCGTATTCGGGATACCTCCCGCCAAGGACCCTGTCGGCAGCGGAGCGTACGACGCGAGCGGAATCGTCCAGCAAGCTGTCCGCGCGCTGAAACGCGAAGCGCCGGGACTGCTCGTCATCGCCGATACGTGCCTGTGCGAGTACACCGACCACGGGCACTGTGGAATCGTCGAGGACGGCGACGTCGTCAACGACCCAAGCCTCGAGCTCCTCAGCAAGGCGGCCGTGTCGCAGGCGCGGGCCGGAGCCGACATCATCGCGCCCTCCGACATGATGGACGGTCGCGTCGGCGCGGTCCGCTCCGCCCTCGACGGCGCCGGGCTGACCGCGGTCCCAATCCTGTCGTACGCGGCCAAGTACGCCTCGTCCTTCTACGGCCCCTTCCGTGACGCAGCGCAATCGACGCCGCAGTTCGGCGACCGCCGCAGCTACCAAATGGATCCCGCCAACCGTCGCGAGGCCATGCGGGAGATTCGCGCCGACCTCGAGGAGGGGGCCGACATGGTCATGGTCAAGCCGGCCATGCCCTACCTCGACGTGCTTTCGCAAGCGAAGCGCCGGTTCGGCGTCCCGACCGCCGCCTACCAGGTGAGCGGCGAGTTCGCGATGCTGCGGGCCGCCGCCCATAACGGCTGGCTGGACGGCGAGAAGTGTATCATCGAGAGCCTGCAATGCATCAAGCGCGCGGGCGCGGACTTCATCGTGACCTATTTCGCGCTGGATGCGGCCCGCTTCCTTGGCTGACTTTGGCTGACTACGGGATGGCGACGGCGCGAGCGGCAACCCTCATCCTGCTGGCCTGCGCCCTGCTCGGCGGGCTGGCGCGTCCCGCAAGCCCGCAGGACGGGGCCAGCGGCAGCGCGCTCGCGGCGGCCATCGACGAGCTCCTAGGCCGTTCCGCAGCCAGGCGGACCCTCTGGGGGATTCTCGTGCGCGATCTCGACACCGGCGGGACGATCTACGCTCGCAACCGCGACAAGCTGTTCGTCCCGGCATCGAACGCGAAGCTGTTCTCGACCGCCCTGGCGCTGCAACGGCTCGGCCCGGACTACGTCCACGCCACGACCGTCGAGACCGACGGGCAAGTCGGCGAGGACGGCCGCTTGGACGGCGACCTGCGGCTCGTCGGAGGCGGGGACCCGAACCTCTCCTCGCGCGTGCTGCCGTTCCGCAGGAAGGCCGACTTTGCGGCCGACCGGCTCGCGCCGATGCGCCGGCTGGCGCGGCAGGTCCGAGAGGCAGGGATCCGCAGCGTCTCCGGGGACATCGTCGGCGACAGCTCGCGGTACGTGTGGCAGCCGTACACCCGCGGCTGGGCCTATGCCGACACGCTGAAGGGTTACGGCAGCGCCGCCAGCGCATTGGTCTTCAACGACAACGTGATCGACCTAGTGATCGCGCCCGGGGCCGAGGGCGGGCCCGCGCGGCTGCTGCCCCTCCCGGCACTGCCCTTTTACACGCTGGCGAACCGCACGCTGACAACGCCGGGCCGGCACGTCAGCCGCGGGCTGGAGGCGCGACGCGGCATCCGCTCGGGCGAGGTCGTTGTTTCGGGGCAGATCCCGGCGCGGTCCAGCGGGAGGACGCTGCAGCTGGCAGCTCTCGACCCGGCGCGGTTCGCCGCGCTCGCCCTGCGCCGGGCATTGACCGACGCAGGGGTCGAAGTCGAGGGACGGGCGCGGGCGCATCACCTGCTGCCCGACCGGCTGCCCAGCCTGCGCTCGCGCACCCGCCGGGCCGCTCCGCGCTCGGGCCGGAAGGTAGCGGAGATCCCTTCCCGCAGCATCGCGGAGGCCATCCGCGTGGTCAACAAGGAGAGCCAGAACCTGCACGCGGAGATGCTGATGAGGGAAGTCGCCCTGCTGGAGGCACGCATCGGCAGCCGCGAGGCCGCGGTGGCGAGCATGCGGCGCTTTCTCGCGGAGATCGGGATCGGCGCGGGCGAATTCGTCCTGCGCGACGGCTCGGGACTGTCCCGTCAGAACCTCCTCTCGCCAGGAGCCACGGTGCAGCTGCTGGAGCACATGTGGACTTCCCGCAACCGGCAAGCCTACCTCGACAGCCTACCGGTCGCCGGCCAAGACGGCACCCTCGACTGGCGCTTCCGGCGCTCGGCGGCACTCGGTCGAATCCGCGCCAAGACCGGTTCGATGTCCCACGTTCTGGCCCTGTCGGGCTACGCCCTGACCGGCGACGGCAGGGCGTACGCATTCTCGATCTTCGCGAACAACTTCGGCCTTGCCTCGTCGTCGACTCGACACCTCGTGGATTCGATCGCAGCCGCTGTCGTCAACCCGGGCCCATCCTGACGGGCGGCGCGAGGCCCTCGGCACGGAAGGCCTCTCGCTATGATGGTTACGGACGGAGGATTGCGCCGAGATTGCCGCGCCCGGTTCCGAACCCTCGCAACCTGCTCGGCATGGAGGACCTAGGCCGCGTCGAGATCGAGCGCCTGCTCGAGCGAGGCCGCCACTACAAGTCGGTTCCGCCGAACAAGAAGCTGAACACGCTTCTCGGGCGCTTGATCGTCAATCTCTTCTTCGAGCCGTCCACGCGCACGCGCACCAGCTTCGAGATCGCGGCGAAGCGCCTGGGCGCGGACATTATCGGGATCCAAGCGTTGGGCACCAGCCTCTCGAAAGGCGAGTCGCTGGTGGACACCCTCAATACTCTCGCGGCGATGAATCCCGACATCATCGTGATGCGGCACGCGGCTTCCGGGGCCCCCCACTTTCTAGCCCGGTTCCTCGCCACCGCGATGATCAACGGGGGCGACGGACGCCACGAGCACCCGACGCAGGCACTGCTGGACGCCCTGACGATCCTCGAGGTCAAGGGCACGCTGGAGGGCCTGCGGGTGGCGATCATCGGCGATATCGCGCACTCGCGAGTGGCGCGCTCGAACATCCACCTGCTCGCCAAGTTCGGCGCGGACCTCGTCGCGTGCGGGCCGGCGACCACCGTCTCGAAGAACTTGACCCACCTGGCGCCGGGGGTGAGCCTCGCCTACGACATGCGCGAGGCCGTGCGCGACGCGGACGTCATCATGATGCTGAGGGTCCAGCTCGAGCGCCAGAACGTCGAGCTGTTTCCGAAGAGCGAGTATTTCCGGTACTACGGGCTCAACCTCAAACACCTCGGCCTCGCCAAGCCGGACGCGATCGTGATGCATCCGGGGCCGATCAATCGGGGTCGCGAGATCTCGAGCGAAGTCGCCGACTCGCAGCGGTCGTTGATTCTGAGCCAGGTAGAGAACGGCGTGGCGATCCGCATGGCGGTGCTGGAACGCGCCTGCGGGACCTAGGGGCGAGGCCGCGATGCGCCTGCTGATCCGCAAGGGACGGACGGTCGACCCGGAAAGCGGGCTCGATGCGAAGCGCGACATCCTGATCGACGGCGACAGCATCGTCGCGATCGAGCCGCGGATCGAGTGCCCCGGGGCCGAAGTGCTGGACGCGGGCGAGCTCGTCGTGGCACCGGGATTCGTGGACATCCACGTCCACCTGCGCGAGCCTGGAATCGAGCATGCGGAGACCCTCGAGAGCGGCTCGCGAGCGGCGGCGGCCGGCGGCTTCACAACCGTGTGCTGCATGCCGAACACCCTCCCCGTCAACGACTCCGCTCAGGTCACGAGCTTCATCGTGGAGCGCGCGCGCCGCACGGCGGTCGTTCACGTCCTCCCGATCGGGGCGATCTCGAAGGGCAGCAGGGGAGAGCGGCTGGCCGACATCGGAGCCATGCAGGCGGAGGGCGCCGTGGCAATCAGCGACGACGGCGTTCCGGTCATGAACTCGGGCCTGATGCGCCGGGCCATGAAGTACGCGGCCACGTTCGGGCTCACGGTCATCGACCACTGCGAGGACCTGTCGCTGAGCGCCGGGGGGGATATCCACGAGGGTATCCAGAGCATGCGCCTGGGACTGGGAGGCATCCCGGGATGCTCCGAGGACGTCATGGTTGCTAGAGACATCATCCTCGCGGCGGACACGGGGGCGCGGGTCCACATCGCGCACATTTCCACGGCAAACTCCATCGCCATGGTGCGCCACGCGAAGTCGCTCGGGATTCCGGTCACGGCGGAAGTGACTCCGCACCACATCGCCCTAGCCGACAGCCGTATTCCGGGCTACGATTCCAACTTCAAGATGAAGCCGCCGCTGCGAACGCAGCACGACATCGATGCGGCGATCGACGGCCTGGCTGACGGCACCATCGATTGCATCGCCACGGACCACGCGCCGCACACCGGGCACACGAAAATGCAGGAGTTCGAGCGCTGCCCGTTTGGCGTGACGGGGCTGGAGACCGCCCTCGGGCTGTCCCTGAAGACCCTCTATCACAGCGGGCGCGTCAGCCTAGTCGACTTAGTCGGGCTCTTCACGAGCGCTGCCAGCGACTGCCTCGGACTCGGCCTAGGCCGCCTGCGCCCGGGCGGCGCGGCCGACCTGACGCTCTTCTCGACCGAGCGAGAGTGGACATACGACGTGGGAGCGACGCTGTCGAAGAGCAAGAACTCCCCGTTCGACGGCCAGGCGTTCCGGGGCGGCCCGGTCAAGACGATCATCGACGGCAAAGTCGTGTGGTCGGCAGACGGCGGGCTCGCGAGCCCATCGCCGAGCTGACGGCGGCGGTGGCGCGGAAGCTCGGCCACGCTCTCAAGGCATGGCCGCGAATTCCTCCCACAGGGCGTCCAAGGCCAAGCTCGAAGCGTTTCCGCGGTGGACGACGAGCCTGTAGCGCAGGCGGGTCGCCTCGCCGCGCTTCAGGGCCACGGCGTCCGGCCCGGGCCAGACGGGGTTTTGCATGCTAGGCGTGGTCGGCGACCGCAGGATCCACCGCTGGGGGTAGCCCGCGGAGACGGGATGCACCAGCACAGCCACCCCGCTCGGACTGCCGGATCCGGCAAAGTCGGCCGAGAAATCGACCCAGTTGCCCGCTTCGAGCGCGCGCCGGTCAGGCATGATCGCGCCACCGGCACCGACGAATTCCAAGTCAGGACGCATCGCGACGCGAACGGAGAACCCTCCGTAGCCCTTGTCATCCTCGGAACCTCCCAAGCGCACGCCGTCCTGCAAGGGAACGAGGCGGATGTCGAAGTCGATCGCACGCCGGTCCCCCTCCGCGGGATGCACCACGACTTCGGCGGTCTCTTCGAGGATCGGCTCCCGCCCATGAAGGAAATCGGGAGAGAACCAGCGATGCCTGAGAAACAGCCCGTTTCCGGCCGGGAGCATCCCTTGCTCCTGCACCTGCCACGAGAATCGCTGGGCCAGCCAAGGATCGCCGGCACGCACGTCTCCGACCAGCACTTGGTGCCACGTCCAATACACTCCTCGGTGGTGCCGGTGGTCACGGGGAAAGTCCTCGGTTAGCACCTCGCCGTCCAAGCCGTACAGCGGGTGGACGTAGTTCGACCGCTCGTAGGCACCGTCCAGCGATTTCGGCTCGAGCCGATAGAAGAGCACCGGGCTACCCGACTCCCGGAACATGTACCCGCCGTCCTGCTCGGCGACTTCCAAAGCTGCGGCCCCTTCGGGAACCGGCGGGCTCGGCGAACAGCTCGCTAGGAGAATCAGAGAAAGAACAACAGCCAGCACTTGATGACTGCCTCGGAGGCGATTGGGATTATACCTGCCACACCCCAAGACATTCTCCGGCTCGCGACCGCGAGGCGCCAGAGCGGGCGCCCTCGAGGATCCGAGCAACCGGCGAGAGCGCATTGCTCGGCCGAACTCTTCGATTGAACGCTCCACACTCTCGGATGATTCCGTCCACTTCCGCGGGTCGAACAGGAACTTCGCCAGATATCCCGCAACCCGCTCCGCAGAACGCAGTCGGCCGACGAGCGACCGGCGGGATCCGGCCTGCATTCATTCTTGCCGGAACTCCTTCGAGTGCCGCTTGCCGGCTCGCGCCGGCCCCCGTAGAAATATGGCAACTGCGGCGATGAGACTCCCGTGGAACGAGACGCCGCCAGCTTCGCCCGCGAGTGGGCCGACGCCCGCGGCAGGGCCCACGTGCAAGTCGTCGAAATCGGGCTGGACGCAGCCGAGCACGCTCCGCGGGACAGGCACCTGTTCTGGTGCCCGGACGTGAATGGGGAGCCGCGGGAGAGCCGCTCCGCCGAGATCACGCCTTACCTGCTCGACGGCGGAGCGCTGGCCGACCCGCACGTGGTCGTGCGCGAGGAGAGTCAAAGGGCTGCGCCAGCTGATCACGGGCTCGAAGCAGCTCAACAACTGCTGATGCATATTCAACTCCGCAAGGCGGGCCTTGCTGGAATCCGAGCCGGGTGCCGCGCGATACCTGCGCTCCTTCGTGGGCGCGCACGAATACTTGCGCGGCGGTGCCCGCTGGATTCTCGCCTTGCTTGAAGCCTCGCCAGCGGAGCTGGCCCGCCTGCCGCGGTTCCGCGAGCGTAACGCCGTTCGCGTCTGGCGGCAGGCCAGCAAGAGCGAGCCGATCCGAAGACTGGCCGCATCGCCGACGTTCTCTCACGTGAATGTCCTGCCGGCCGCCCCTTCCTAGGGGTGCCGCTCCGAACGGCGCGAACGCGTCCCGATCAGCTGGCTGGCCCCTCCGGTCATGCCATGCGACAGGCTTCGGCTGCTGCCCGACGCGACCCTCGCGGAATTCGCGCTGCTCACGTCGGCGATGCACGTGGCATGGATGCCTGCGGTAACCGGGCGGACGGACAGCGATTACATGTATTCCGTCGGCGTCGTCTACAACACTCTCCCGACGCCGCCCGCCATTGTATGCGGGCAGGCTGACCCTCCGTCGCTGGAACTGCTCGCACGGGCCGTCCTCCATGCCCGGGCCGCCCGCCCCGGCGCGACGCTAGCGGAACTCTGAGCCCCTAACCCGATGCCGCCGAACCTGCGGCATGCCCACCAAGCGCTGGACCTGGCGGTGGACCGCCTGCACCGTCGCGCCCGCTTCGGTTCCGATCGCCAACGCGTCGAGCACCTTTTCTCCCTTTGCGAGCGAGCGCGAGATCCGATTGCCACGGGGGCAGGGAACACGGCGAGGAGCCCGCGGCGGGCAGGGAGGACGAATCGCATCTCCAGTGACTGGAAGGCAGGCCGACGCCGGATCTGAGGCGGTCGTCTCGCTCCTGGCGTCGCCTGATCGCCCGCTCCGACGCAGCGAGCTCCCGTGCCATTGGCAAGCCTGCCTCCGAGCGATGGCTGTGATCTGCGGCAATCGCGATCTTGCATCCCTTCGATTGACCACAATGACCGGTCCAGATTTCGTTTCACTGGCGAAATCCGCCGACCGTATTTCGTCGCTAGCTGGAGGTTTATCTTCATACTTCGTATTTTCGATAATATATCTTCGCTCTGTAGGGTCCGGAAGCGGACTTGCGCTCAGCTCTAGCAGTAATGCCGTGCCTTGTCACCCTCGCGCCGACTCCAGCTGTCCGGATCCTTCGGCCCTGAATGACAGCAGCAATCGCGGACCAACGACAGCAGCCTCGTATCCGGTCGCCTCGACCACACCCTGCTACGCTGACGGCATGCAGCTGCAGCCGGGCGATCCCGCTCCCGACTTCACAGCCGAGACCGACGGCGGCAACTGCTTGCGGCTGTCCGACTTACGCGGCAAGAAGGTCGTGCTCTATTTCTATCCGCGCGACAACACGGCCGGATGCTCGGCCGAAGCGCGCGAGTTCCGCGACGCCCGGAACGGCTTCGCCGACAAGAACGCTCTCGTCCTGGGAGTCAGCCCAGACAGCGTCAGGTCGCACGACCGGTTCAAGGCGAAGCACGGCCTTCCCTTCACCCTAGTCAGCGATCCCCGGCACGAGATCTCGGAGTCCTACGGCGCTTGGCGCGAGAAGCGCCTCTTCGGCAAGCGCTACCTAGGAGTTGTCCGCTCCACGTTCGTCATCGACGAACAGGGAATCGTCCAAGAGGTCTACGACAACGTCAGGGTGGAGGGGCACGTCGCCGCGGTTCTCGAGCGGCTCTGAGCGTGCAGGGCCGAGGCGGCTCCCAATGCCAGCGTCGGTTCCCGCGAGCCGCGACGCCCGGCTAGATCGACAGCCGCGGCGTTCGAGTAAGATATCGCCATGCTCGGTCGACGCCAGTTCCTGAAAGCCGGTGTGTGCGCCGCGGCCGGGCCGTTCGCGCCCGACGCGTCGCAGGTGCTACGGGCCCACCCCGCAGCGGAGAGCCTCCTCGGCAAGGTGAAGATAACGGCCGTAAAGACGGCGACCGTCCACATCAAGTACCCGGCGCACCTCGTCCGAATCGAGACCGATGCCGGCGTCTTCGGCATCGGCGAATCCTATAACCGCGACGGCATCCTGAGCCACGTCCGCTCCTTCGAAGACATCCTTCGCGGGGAGGATCCGCTTCAGGTAGATTACCTGGCAACGAAGATGGCAGAGGCCCAGCTCGGTCACGGCTCGTGGACCGGGTCGCTTCCGAGCGCCATCAGCGGATTGGAGACGGCGCTGTGGGATCTGGCCGGAAAGATTCTCGGCGTGCCCGTGTACGTGCTGCTGGGCGGTCGCTTCCGCGACAAAGTCCTGATCTACCACGACACCGGGTCGCCGCAGACCCCCGACCCGGGGGCTTGGGTCGCCGAGGCGGAGAAATCGCTCGCATACGGATTCCTCGCGACCAAGTTCGACATGGACTGGGAGAGCAGGGGGCGGGCGATTCGCGGCGAGCCGTTCCAGTACCGCGGCGAGATCTGGAATCGCGGCATCTCGTCCCTAGAGATGAAGCAGTGGCGAGCGATCCTAGAGGCGGTCCGCGAGAGGCTCGGCGAGCACTATCCGCTCGGCATCGACCTCCACTTCAACTACAACTACGCCGACGCGCTGTCCTTCAGCCGCATGGTCGACGATCTGAACCTCTGGTTCATCGAGGATCCGCTCCCCCCGCAAAACGCGGACGCGATGGCCCGCTTCACGAGCGAGTGCGCCGTGCCGACCTGCACGGGCGAGAATCTCTACACGCGCCACTCCTTCCGCCCGTTCATCGAGAAGCAGGCAGCCGACATCCTGCAGCCCGACCCTCAGAAGGCGGGGGGCCTGCTCGAGACCAAGCGCATCGCGGACTGGGCGGACCAGTACTACATCACGTTCGCATGCCACAACATGTGCACGCCCGTAGGGACCGTGGCCAACGCGCATGCTTGCGCCGCGATCCGCTCTTTCGTCGCTCTCGAGTCGGACTCGGTGGAGCTGGAGCACTGGGACGACCTCATCAAGCGCGACGGCCCGTTCTACCAAGAGGGCCACTACGTGCTATCCGAGAGGCCCGGGCTAGGCATCGAGCTCAACGAGGAGGCCTGCAGACGGCACCTGACAGGCGGCTCTTCGTACTTCGGGAGTTGAGGGAGGTGCCGGAGCGACAGCCTGCCGACCGCCGTATATAATGAGCGTCTCGTGGACGCAGCGCTCCAAGGGAAGCAAGCGAGGCTCTTTGAGCTGCTGGCCGACATGGGCACGGTGCTCGTTGCCTATTCCGGGGGCGCGGATTCCGCATTCCTCGCTTGGGCGGCGAGCCGCGTCCTCGCCGACGGCGCGCTGGCGGTAACGGCGGACTCCGCCTCGATGCCGGAGTCCCACATGCTGGACGCGGCCCGGTTCGCCAAGGACTTCGGAATCCGCCATCGCGTCATCAGAACCTCCGAGTTCGACAACCCCGAGTACACGCGCAACGATACGAACCGCTGCTTCCACTGCAAGGACGAGCTCTTCAACCGCATGAGCGACCTCGGCGACGACCTCGGCATCCCCACGATCATCTACGGCGTGAACAAGGACGACACGTCCGACTTCCGTCCCGGCCACCGCGCCGCGCGAATGCACGCAGTCCGCGCCCCGCTTCTCGAGGCCGACCTCGCCAAGCGCGAGATTCGCGCGCTGTCGAAAGCGGCGGGCCTGCCGACGTGGGACCGCCCCGCCGCCGCGTGCCTCAGCTCGCGGATTCCCTACGGCACTCGGGTCACTGCCGAGAACCTTAGGACCGTCGAGCGCGGCGAGGAGGCTCTGGGACGCATGGGCTTCCGGGTCTTCCGCGTCCGCCATCACGGCGAGCTCGCCAGGATCGAGATCGGCCGCGACGAGCTGGCCCGGGCGCTCGACCCGAATGTGGCCGACCGATTCGTGGAGATCTTTCGCGGCCTCGGTTTCAAATACGTCACGCTGGACCTGGCCGGGTATCGGCAAGGCTCCCTCAACGAAGTCCTGCCGGCGACGCGCGAGGCACGCTTCCGCATCCTGAACCGACGGCCCGGATAACTGCACCGCAGGCTCGGCCATCCTGAGGTCGAAAGCGCAGCATGCGCCGGAAGGCCTTGATTCCGCAACAAGTTGCCAGCTCCGGGGCCGAGGCAGGAGCTGCGCCGGGCCTAGCCGCATCCGGCCCATCGCCGCGCGAATCGTCCGCATACAAGTCGCCCGCAGGTCTCTTCCCGGGAATCCCTTGCTCGCGGCGGTTGAGAAACTGTCAATTCCGCGCCATCGCAAGCGGGACGGCAGCGTGCTGTCCGGATTCGGACGAGACAGCCCCGCGCCGACCCGCCTGGTCCCGGCGCTCGCAGCCGCGACTTCGCGGCGGACCAGCTTGACGCCTCGCGGGAGTCGGAGGCTTGCTGGTGTCGACTCGGGAATCGAACCCAGCCAAGAGTCCCTAGTTTTGATTTAAACAACTCCGTATATTCAGGTCTTAACCAATTTGAAACCAAATGTTTCTCTGCTAGACATAGCGTGAACCAGTGCCCTTTCATCTGCTACAATCGGGTGTCCGCAACTTGCGGCCATCGCCCACCCCACACCTAAGCTGTCAGTAGTGGAGGAATCGGCGACCCGGCATCTTCTCATCCCTGCCATTGGACCATCACAAGAACATGAATGACTGGAAACGGATTCAGGCCGCCATTCGCGGTTCTGTAAGCGAAGAGAATTTCGGCAACTGGATCGAGCCCGTCCGCATCGGCGAGCTCACCGACCGCCAGATCCTGCACCTAATCGCACCGACCGCCGAGGCGCAGCACTGGCTGGAGTCCGAGTTCCAAACCGAGATCCGCTCAATCGCCTGGAAACTCGGGCTGGACTTCCGCTCCGTCGTCATCGACGTCGCCGAGGACACCGACGGGGCCGCGAACGCGCCACTCCAGCAGAGCTTCGACTTCAGCCCGGAACCGCCGCGCCTGAACGACCGGTACACCTTCGACCGCTTCGTCGTGGGCTCGTGCAACGAGCTCGCCCACGCCGCGGCGAAGTCCATCGCCCAGGACCCGTCGCACGGCATGAACCCGCTCTACATGCATTCCGACGTCGGCATGGGCAAGACGCACCTGCTGCAGGCCATCGGGAACGACGTGAGCCGCCGCCAGCCCTCGCTTCGCGTGATCTACGTGACCGCGGAAGAATTCATGAACGAGATGATTAAGTCCATTCGTTTCAACAGTATGCCGCGGTTCCACGAGCGTTTCCGCAAGGCCGACCTGCTGCTGGTCGACGACATCCAGATCATCGGGTCGAAGGAAGGCACGCAGGAGGAGTTCTTTCACACCTTCAACGCGCTGCACACCGACGGCAGACGGATCGTCATGTCGAGCGACACCGGTCCGGAGCACATCAGGGGTCTCGTCAACCGCCTCGAGTCGCGATTCTCCAGCGGGTTCATGGTCGACATCAAGCCTCCCGACCTCGAGACGAAGATGGCGATTCTCGACCGCAAGTCAGCGGAGTGCGGAATCGAGCTGTCGGAGGAGGTGCGCATGTTCATCGCCCAGCGGCTGCGCTCCAACATCCGCGCCCTCGAGGCCGCCTTGAACCAACTGATCGCGCGAGCGCGCTTCATCAACAGCCGCATCTCGCTGAACATGGCCAGGACCCTGCTCAGCAACCTGCCTCAGCCGCGGGATTCCAGCACGGAAATCAAGCAGATTCAGGAACTAGTCGCTACGGAATACGAAGTGACAATCCAGCAGATCATGGGAAGACATAATTCCCCCAACATGTCGAATCCCCGCCATGTTGCAATGTATATGAGCCGCACAGTCGCGAAGGTTAACCTTACCGGCGTTGCGAAGGCTTTCGACAGGCACCATACGACGGTACGCCATGCCGTTCAGAAGATCGAAGCCCAAATCGAGACCGACCGGGAACTGAGCGCGAAGATCGAGGACCTGACGGCTCGGTTGAAGGCCTCCTGATTGCGTTCGGACCAGGTCCCGGCGCGGAGTCCGGACCGGGCGGCGGCTCGCGGTCTCCCCGCGCCGGCGCGGGACCTGCCTTCGGGGGAGGCTTCCGTGCCGACCGAGTCCCGCCGCCGGTCGCTTCTTGGGATCCTCCCTAGCTAGCGCGGGCCGACATGATCAGCTATACTTGGTCTATCCACTGCATGCTCCTGCAAACCCTGTGGAAACCCGTGGAAGGCTCCAACCTCGGTGACCGTCGTGGAACACCCGGCCCGTATTCCACGACGGTGCTAGCGCGCCTAGGTCTTGCCGCAAAAGGACTTGCGCGAGTTTCGCACGATTCCACGGACCCTACTACTACTAAGGAGCTTGACAACGAATCCCGCTACGTGAAGAGTCGTAGGAGACAGACGCACAACGCAGGACGATCAGAGGGTGCTAGGAAATGAAGCTAACGCTTAGGTCGCAGGACCTCGCCAGAGAACTCAGCCTCGCGCAGGGCGTGCTCGACAAGAAGTCGACGGTCCCTGCCTTGGGGAACGTGCTCATGGAGGCGAAGGGCGAGATGATTCAGCTCACGGCGACCGACTTGGAGCTCGGTCTCCGAACCTCGTGCGACGCGGCGGTCGCGACGGCCGGCTCGACCACCGTGCCCATACGGAGGCTATACGAGTACGTGCGGCTTCTCCCGGACGCCGAGATGTCGATCGCCTCCTCGGCGACCGACTCGATCAGCTTGGCGTGCGGGAGCGCGAAGACGCGCATTGCCGGGCTGGACGCCAAGAATTTCCCGAAGCTGGCGGCACCGCCCGAGAGCTGGGCCCGCATCGATACGACGCTCCTGCTGGCGGCGATCAAGCGGACGATCATCTCGGTAGCGGGCGAGCAGTCGCACTACACGCTCGCCGGCGCTCAGATCGAGATCCGGCGCGACAGGGTCGGCATCGTTTCCACCGACGGTCACCGCCTGTCTCTCTATTTCGAGGAGCAGGAAGACACCGGGGTGACCGAAGACGTCCGCGGCCTGATGCCGAGGAAGGCGATGGGCGAGCTGCAGAAGGTTCTCGAGCTGGCCGAGGGCACCGACGAGGAGCCGGCCAGCGTGTACTTCGCGGATGACGCCAACAACATGTATTTCCGCTCGGGGAGGCGGCTGCTGATCACGCGGAAGATGACCGGGAAGTTTCCGGACTACGACAGAGTGATGCCGCGGGATCTCGGCATCAGCCTCGAGCTCGACGGCGAGAAGCTGGCGGCCGTGCTCCGGCGCGTCTCGCAGTTCGCCGACGAGCGCTCGCGGGCGGTGCGCTTCGATCTCGAGGACGGGAAGCTGCAGATGACGGCGACCGTCTCGCAGTTCGGCTCCAGCGAGGAGTCCCTGCTGGTGGACTACGAAGGCGACCCCGTGAGCGTCGGTTTCAACTCCCTGTACATCATCGAGTTCCTGCAGGTCTGCGAGAGCGAGAAGGCGCTCATGCGGCTGAAGGACCAGCGCGGCGCGGCCCAGTTCGAGGTGCCCGGCCTGCCCGCCGGCAAGGACTTCCGCTACGTCATCATGCCCATCCGGGTATAGGTCGCTTGTTTACGGAAGGGAGGACGGCATTCGCCCAGCACGCATGGCTGCAACAGCGGACAAACACGAAAGCGGATATACAGCCGATAGCATCCGGGTGCTGGAAGGCTTGGAGGGCGTGCGCAAGCGCCCGGCAATGTACATCGGGTCCACCGGCGAGCTCGGCCTGCACCACTTGGTTTACGAGGTAGTCGACAACGCGGTCGACGAGGCCTTGGCCGGTCACTGCGACTTGGTCGAGATCACGATCCACATCGACAACTCCATCACGATCCTCGACAACGGCCGCGGCATCCCCGTGGGCACCCACGCCACGGAGGGCGTGTCCGCCGCGGAGGTGGTGATGACCAAGCTGCACGCCGGCGGCAAGTTCGACGCCAACAGCTACAAGGTCTCGGGCGGCCTGCACGGCGTGGGCGTCAGCTGCGTCAACGCCCTGTCGGACAGTCTCAAGATGGAGATCTGGCGCGAAGGCCACGCCTGGGAGCAGGAGTACTCCCGCGGCCTGCCGCTGTATCCCTTGCAGGCGACGGGGCGATCGCGCAAGACCGGCACCAAGATCACCTTCCACCCGGATCCGAAGATCTTCGACACGACCGACTTCAAGCATGAGATCCTGGCCACGCGGCTGAGGGAGATGGCCTTTCTCAACGCCGGGCTGCAGATCGTGCTCAATGACGAGCGCGAGGAGCGCGATCCGCAGGTGTTCCATTTCGAGGGGGGGATCGCGGAGTTCGTCGCCTACCTCAGTCGCGGCAAGGCGACGCTGCATCCCGAGCCGATCTCCTTCCACGACGAGCGCGAGTTCTCCGGAGGAACGGTCTCCACCGACATTGCGCTGCAGTACAACGACAGCTACCAGGAGAACTTGTTCGCCTTCGCCAACACGATCAACACGGTGGAGGGAGGCACGCACCTGTCGGGCTTCCGTTCCGCGCTGACGCGCACGATCAACTCCTACGCCAAGAACGGCAGTCTGCTCAAGAACGCCAAGGTCAGCCTCTCGGGCGAGGACGTCCGCGAGGGCCTGACCGCGGTCGTGAGCGTGAAGCTGCCGCAGCCGCAGTTCGAGGGCCAGACCAAGGGCAAGCTCAACAGCGATATCCAGGGGCAGATCGTCTCGGCCGTCAACGAGCACTTGGGCGAGTACTTCGAGCGGAACCCCAGCGTCGCGAAGAGCATCGTCGGGAAGGCTATCGAGGCGTCGCGGGCGCGCGAGGCCGCGCGAAAGGCGCGCGACCTGACCCGTCGCAAGGGCGCGCTGGATTCCGCGGGCCTGCCGGGCAAGCTGGCCGACTGCCAGGAGCGCGACCCCCGCCGCGCCGAGCTGTTTATCGTAGAGGGCGAGTCGGCGGGCGGTACCGCCAAGCAGGGCCGCGACCGGCGCAACCAGGCGATTCTGCCCCTGAAGGGCAAGATTCTGAACGTCGAGAAGGCGCGCTACGACAAGATGCTCTCTCACGAGGAGATCCGGGCCATGATCACGGCCTTGGGCACGGGCATCGCGGACGAGTTCGACGTTTCGAAGCTGCGATACCACAAGGTCATCCTCATGACGGACGCGGACGTCGACGGCTCGCACATCCGCACGCTGCTGCTGACTTTCTTCTTCCGCCAGATGCGGGATCTGATCCTGCAGGGCCACGTGTTCATCGCCCAGCCGCCGCTGTACCGGATCAAGCGCGGCAGCCGCGAGACGTACATCAAGGACGATTCGGAACTCTCCGAGCAGGTGATCGAACTCGCGACCGAGGGCGTGCGCCTGGAGCTGGGGCAGAACGGCAGCCCGGGCCAGGTCCTCGAGCGGGAGAACCTGCGGAATTTCGTGTCGGATCTCGAAGTGTACGCGCAGATGCACCGGAGGGTGGTCCGGCGGCTGCGCAGCGCCAGGGTCGTGGAGGTGATCGCTTCGAACGGCGTCGACCTCGACACGAAGGCCCACTTCCAGGACGAGGCGGGCCTCAGGGGCGTCGTTCGCGCCTTGGAGGCGAGCGGGCTGGAAGCCGATCTAGCGGAGGACGAGGAGCACTCCGCATTCGCGCTGCACTTCAAGGAGGGCACGGAGGCCTCGGGCTGGATCAACCTGGACCTCGCGGCCCAGCCGGAGTACCGGCGCCTGCGGTCGGTGTCGCGCAAGCTGGCAGAGTTCAACAAGCCGCCGTTCGTCATCGTCGCGAAGCGCTCGACCACGCGGGCCGAGAGCCCGCTGCAGCTTCTGTCGAGCCTCAAGGAGGCGGCGATGAAGGACGCGTCGATCCAGCGCTACAAGGGGCTCGGCGAAATGAACGCCGAGCAGCTGTGGGAGACCACGATGACTGCGGACACGCGCAGCCTCCTGCAAGTCCGCATCGACGACGCCGTCGAAAGCGAGGAGATCTTCTCCACGCTCATGGGCGAGAGCGTGGAGGCGCGCCGCAAGTTCATCGGCGACCACGCTCTGGACGTCACGAATCTCGATATCTGAGGCCTGTCCGCTCCTACGCTCGGGCCTGCCGGGCCTGCCGGAACGAGCGGACGCAGAGCCCGAGGAACGCTGCCAGCAGCACCGCTATCAGGCTCTTCGCCGCGGCGGCCAGGGGATTGTCGACCTCTCCCCCCAGCAGCAGGCGCGCTGCAGCCGGCAGGCCGTTCGCCGATCCGAGGAAGCCGACCAGCGCCACGACCGCGGCGGCATGCATGGCGTGTTTCGTCGAGTCAGCGCGCCGCGCCAGCAGGCCGAGCAGGATCAGCGCGATTCCCAGGGGCACCGGGATCAGCGCGGTCAGGCTAGCTTGACCGCTAAGCAAGTACGATCCTACCCCGAGCAGGATCAAGGCGGTTCCGAAACCGATAGCAATTCTGGACATGCGGAGCCTCGCTAGACCTTCATTGTAGGTGTCGGGACGAAATCGTCGAGGCCTCTCCCGGGGAGACTGGGCCTCCTGCCGTCGAAGCGCCTGCCTGCGAGCGCGTCACGAACGCTTCTTCCCTCTTTCGCCAGACTGGAGTCTAGGCCTACCACGCTGGCAGCGAGGTTCCGGTCAGTCCGGCTCGGTCTCGCAGGACGCGGGCGGGCCGGGGCCGCACAGGAGGCAGTGATGGAAGAGCAGCTGGCGTAATGCGACCGGCGCTCTGGCATCTCGGACGGATTCAGGCCGGGCGTGTCGTTGCTCAGCCATACGCTGAATTCTAAGGAATGCGCCCTGCCTCTGGGCAGGTGCCTGCTCTCGTCGCGCATCGCTGGCTCCTTCGCCAAGTCGGCGCGTCGGCGGTACGGAAGCAGCTCCATGGAAGAGGACCCGTCCCGGATGTGGTGGACGTCCCCGCTGGCACGGCGGCAGGCCCTCGACATCGCGGCAGGCCAGATCGAGGGCCAGCTGGGTCTCGCGCCCGTCGTCTCGATTTCGGACCGCGATTCCATAGACGCTCCGAAGCAATGGCACGTGCTGGGGAGGAACGGGGCGGTTCCGGTCTCGCGCGAGCAGAGCCGAGGAATGCAGCGGCTCCACCCCTGGCTTGACGGAGGCGCGCCGCACGCGGGCCGGACCTCTAGGGACGAGGCGTGGACGTATGTCATGCGGCTTGGTCGGCCGAGATCCAAGCCAGCCGACCGGCAGGGAGGACGCTGAGTTCATCCGCCTCGGGGGCTGACGGTCGTTCGGTAACCCTAGACAGGAGTCCTTCGGCAGCGACCGGCCCGCCACGCCTTTCGCCCGCGGAAAGCCGACCGATCCGCACGTGTACTCCTTGGACGGCCGCCCGCGGGACGGCGTTCCTCTGCGCAGAGGCTCCGCCTTCTCTGGCCGCGCTCAGCCGATGGCATCGCGAATTGCTTGGCCGACTTCGCTAGTGGAAGCGGGCCGGCCCTTCGGCTTGAGGTCAGCCGTCACCCGTCCGCTTTCCAGGACGCTGCGGATCGCCGCTTCCACCGCCGACGCTTCGTCGGTCAGGCCGAAGCTGTAGTTCAGCATCGCCGCCACGGATCCGATCGCAGCCAGCGGGTTCGCCTTGCCCTGGCCTGCGATATCCGGAGCTGATCCGTGCACCGGTTCGAACAGGCCCTGCCAAGCGCCGTTCGGGAGGCGGTTGCCGATCGACGCCGACGGCAGCATGCCGATCGATCCGGCCAGCACCGAGCCCTCGTCGCTGAGAATGTCGCCGAAGAGGTTCTCGGTCACGACGACGTCGAAGTGGGTCGGGCGCAGCAGGAGCTGCATCGCGCAGTTGTCCACCAGCATGTGCTCGAGTTGGACGTCCGGGTAATCGGCCGCCACCTCGTTCGCGATCCGTCGCCATAGCTGCGAGTTCTCGAGCACGTTGGCCTTGTCGACGGAAGTGACCTGGCCGCGCCTCTTGCGCGCCAGCTCGAAGGCCATGCGGCAGACGCGTTCGATCTCCCGGCTCGTGTAAACCATGGAATTGACGGCGGTCTCCGCCCCTGCGGAGCCCTCCACCCCGCGCGGCTGGCCGAAGTAGAGCCCGCCCGTCAGCTCGCGGACGATCAGAATGTCCGTTCCCCGCACGATGTCGTTCTTCAGGGGAGAGGACTCGATCAGGCTCTCGTAGCAGTAGACCGGGCGCAGGTTCGCGTACACGTCCAAGGCCTTGCGCAAGCCCAGCAGGCCCTTCTCCGGGCGTTCCGACGGCGGCAGGTCGTCGTATTCCGGCAGGCCGACGGCACCCAGCAGGGTGGCGTCGCACGCCAGCGCGAGTTCGCGCGTCTCCTCCGGGAACGGGCCGCCGGTATCGCGGATCGCGACCCCGCCGAGCAGGCCCTCCTGCAGGCTGAGCCCGTGGCCCCACTTGGCCGCAACGTGCCCGAGCACTCGGACGGCCTCCCGGGTCACCTCGGGTCCGATACCGTCGCCGGGCAGGACCAGTACTTTCAACTCCATTGCTTCCACGATTGTACGGTTGCGGCCCGGCACGCTTCGCTTAACATGGAGAGCGGATGACACGCAGGGAGTGGCTGACGGGAAGCGCCAACGGCTTCGGCGGCCTGGCGCTCGCGGCCCTGATGTCCGAGCAGCGGGCCCGCTCCGAGCCGAGCCGCCTCGAGGATCCGATGGCCGTGCGGCCGCCGCATTTCCCGGCTCGGGCGAGGAGCGTCATCTTCCTTTACATGGACGGCGGCCCGGGCCAGATGGACAGCTTCGACCCGAAGCCGCGGCTGCGCGAGGAGCACGGCCAGCCGATCCAGCTGCCCGAGCTGCCGACGACCGTCTTCAACATCACCGACAAGGTCTTCGGCTCGCCGTTCGAGTTCGGCCGGCACGGCGAGTCGGGCCTGTGGGTCAGCGAGCTGTTCCCGCATGTGGCGGAGTGCGCGGACGACCTGTGCGTGATCCGCTCGATGGTGGCCGACCATTCCGAGCACACCGCCGGAAATTACTTCCTGCACACGGGCTCGGGATTCCAGGGCCGCCCCTCCATGGGCGCGTGGGTCACGTACGGGCTGGGCAGCGAGTGCGACGACCTGCCGGGGTTCGTCGTGCTGGACAGCGGCCTGATACCGCCGGGAGGGATGGACTGCTTCGGCAGCGGGTTCCTGCCTGCCTCCTACCAAGGCACCCTGTTCCGTCGCGGGGAGCACCCCATCGCCGACATCGTGCCGCTCGAGTCCGACACCGCCGTGCAGGCGGGCAAGCTGGACCTGATTCGCAGGCTAAACCGCGGCGTGGTCCGGCGCCTCGGCACGGTGAGCGGGATCGAGGCCACGATTTCGAACTACGAACTGGCCTTCCGCATGCAGGCCGCGGTACCCGAGCTGCTGGACTTGGTGGGCGAGTCCGAGGCGACCAAGGCGATGTACGGCCTGGACGAGGACGACACGAGCGAGTTCGGACGGCAGTGCCTGCTGGCGCGTCGCATGGTCGAGCGGGGCGTTCGATTCATCGAGCTGCTGACGCCACAACGCAAGGGCCAGGACCGCTGGGACCAGCACCAGCGCCTGGAAGAGGGTCACCGGGTCAACGCGAGGGCGACGGACAAGCCGATCGCGGCCCTGCTGAAGGACCTCAAGAGTCGCGGGCTGCTCGACTCGACGCTTGTCGTCTGGGGAGGGGAGTTCGGTCGCACGCCGACGGCCCAGACGAACGGGGGGGCGTTCGACGAAACCACCGGGCGGGACCACAATCCCTTCGGCTTCACGATGTGGTTGGCCGGAGGGGGCGTCAAGGGCGGGATGGCGTACGGCGCGACGGACGAGTACGCCTACTTCGCGGTCGAGAGCAAGGTCCACCTCCACGACTTGCACGCCACGATGCTGCACCTTCTAGGCCTGGATCACAAGCAGCTGACGTACCGCTATAGCGGCCGCGACATGCGGCTAACCGACGTGCATGGCGAAATCGTGGATGGCATCCTAGCCTGAGCCGACAAGCGCCGGACGGGTCAGTCGGCGCTCAGGTCGCGGACGAAGATGTCCTTGAAACGCATTCTGCCCTGGCCGCCCGAATGGAGCTGGAAGGCGATGACCCCTTCCTCTGCGACCGGAGACGGGTAGGTGAAGTCCAGCACGCGGATCCCGTTCAGATGGACCACGTAGTGGTTCCCTTCGACCTCGATGAGCATGTCGTTCCAATCGAACGGGCGGATCACCGTCTCGTACTGCGGGGACGGCCACGCGATCCAGCCCTTGCCGTCTCCGTAGATGCCGCCGGTGTGACGGCCGAGTGTCCGGTCGATCTCGATCTGGCGTCCGGCGACGATGCGGGGGGAGTCGCCGTCGAAGGTCGTGTGGACGTAGACGCCGCTATTGCCGTCGGCCTCGCACTTGAAGCGCAGCGACAGGTGGAAATCCCGGTAGGAGCGCTCCGTGGCTAGGTAGCCGTACTCCTTGGTGACTCCTTGGCCGAGGATTGCGCCGTCGATCACTTCCCAGCTCTCCCGGCCGACCTTCCTCCAATTAGTCAGGTCCGTGCCGTTGAACAGCGAGATCCACGCGGGTCCGAGAACGCGCGGCCGGGGGCGGTCCTGGGCGCCGAGCGTCGCGCCCAGCGCGAGCGCCAATGCGACGGAAGCGATCTGGTTTCGCATGATTGGCCCATGTTAACCGATGCCTCGGCGGTCGGCGCGGGCTCCCGCCCGGCCCTTGCTGCCGTATCATGGCGTTGCATCCGCGCTCGGAGGGCTCGAAATTGCAGCATCTGGTCCGACAATTCTTCGACAAGGAACTGACGCGGCGCGGCCTGGCGCGCGAGCTTGCGTCAATCGGCCTGACAGTGGCGGCGACTCGGTCGCTGCTCGAGTCGCTCGACGCGGCCTAGACGGAGGGTTCGGGCCTCGCGGCGCCAGGAGCGAGGGAATTGACGGGCAGCGGCGGCGAGCTGGTCATGGCCCAGGCGAAGGCCGCTGGCTCGGAGTTCCTCTTCACTAACCCGGGCTCCTTCGAGGTCGGCCTTTTCGACGCCCAGGTCGAGTCCGGTGTCCCGCTCATCATGGGCTTGCACGAGGGGATCGTCGTCGCCATGGCGGACGGCTACCATCGCGCGAGCCTCAAGCCGGCCTTCGTCAACGTGCATGTCATCGCCGGCACGGCCCAGATGGGCGGGCAGCTCTACAACGCGAGTCGCGACGGGTCGGCCGTGGTGGTGACCGCCGGGATGCTCGATAACGAGCTCTGGAGCGACGAGGGCATTCTGGCTCCCCGCCCGGGCTTCGACCAGAAGGACGTGCCGCGCCAGTTCACAAAGTTCTGCTGGGAGTCCCGCGACGCGCGCAGCCTCGTCATGATGCTGCGCCGGGCCTACAGGGTCGCGACGACCGCCCCGGGCGGACCCGTCTACCTGGCGATGACGAACGGCGCGCTGGAGACCAAGGGAGTGACCTCGCGGATCGTGCCCGGGGAACGGTTCCTGATGTCCGCCAGGCCTCGCCCTGAGGAAGCGGCGGTTGAGCGGGCGGCCGACTGGCTGCTGCGTGCGAGGCGGCCAGTCGTCGTGGTCGGGGACGAGGTCTGGAAGTCCGGCGCCCAGGCGGAGATGGTCTCGTTCGCGGAGAAGTACCGCGTGCCGGTGGCGTCGGGCTGAACACGGGCAACATGGGCCGCAACTACCCGACCGATCTCGCGCTGGTCGCCGACGTCAAGGCGTCCCTTGCCGACTTGGACGCCGCGCTGGAGAGCAGGATCCCGCGGGGGCGCCTGGAGGGTTTCGGCAGAGATCGCGGCGAGAAGGTTCGCGGAATCACCGCGAGGATATGGACCCGCTTCGATGCGAACGCGCGGGGAAACTTCGGCCTGGATCCGATGCATCCCGACGAGATGACGCACGTGATGGCTCGGACCGTGGACCGCAACGCTATCGTCGTCGGAGAGGTGCATTCGGGTTACAACCAGCACAACAACTTTCACTGGGGTCACGGAGACGGCGACCCGACTTGGATCGGGTACACCGGCAACTCGCTCGGCTGGGGCCTCGGCGCGGCGATCGGCGCCAAGCTCGCTGCCCCCGACCGCACGGTGGTCTGCTCGATCGGCGACGGCGCGGTCATGTACCAGTCGAGCGCCTTCTGGTCCCAGGCGCGCTACGGAGTGCCGTTCTGCACGGTCGTCTGGAACAACCGCAACTACCAGACCGTCCGAGGCGGCTTCCACCGCTACAACGGCCGCATGGCAGCCACGGGGAAGTACGCGGGGATGTATCTCGGCGACCCGGACATCGATTTCGTGCAGCTGGCTTCCAGCCAGGGCGTGATGGGGGAGCGCGCGACCACGCCGACCGAGCTCGAGGGCGCTCTCAAGCGCGGCAGGCAGGCGGTCCGCGGCGGCGAGCCGTACATGGTCGAAGCGGTCATCCGCCGCATCGGGGCCGGCGCGGATTCGACTTGGCACGAGGGTTTCAAGCTGAGCGACCGCATGGCCGGGCCGAGGGCTTGAGTCCGCCCGGGACCCGGGCGCGAGCGGCTGCAGCCGGGGAGGTCTCGGTCCCTCGCCGCCGCCGGCTGCTTCAGCAGGACGGGGAGCCTTCGCGCGCTCGCCGCGACCGCGCGGCCCCGCGCTCCTCCGGCCCGACAAGCACGACGAACTCTCCCTTGATCGAGGCCCTGCCCGCCATCTCTTCGTAGATCGCGCCTGCCGTGCCCCTCAGGAACTCCTCGTGCAGCTTGGTGAGTTCCCGCGCCAGCACGACTTTTCGTGCTCCGAGAATGTCATTCAGGTCCCGCAGCGTGTCGAGGATGCGGTGCGGTGACTCGTAGTAGATCGTCGTCGCGTCAGCGAGCCGCGCGGATCGCAATGCCGCCTGCCTCCGGGCCTTCTTCGGAGGCAGGAAGCCCCTGAACAGGTAGCCGGAGGTGGGGAGCCCCGAAGCGACGAGAGCGGTGACGGCGGCGCTGGGTCCCGGCACCGGAACGACGGGCACGTGGCTGTCGATGGCCGCTCGGACCACGCGGTAGCCCGGATCGGAAATCGCGGGGGTCCCGGCGTCCGAGACGAGCGCCACGGCCGATCCTTCCAGCGCTCTCGCGACGATTTGCTCGGCCCGGCGCGCCTCGTTGCGCTCGTGGCAGCTGATCAGAGGCTTGTGGATTTCGAAATGCTTCAGCAGCCGCCCGGTGTGGCGGGTATCCTCGCACGCGACCAGGTCGACTTCCCGGAGGATTCGAAGAGCGCGGGCCGTGATGTCTTCGAGGTTCCCGAGCGGCGTGGCGACTAGGTAGATGACTCCGCCCGGCATCGCCCGCTCGGTCCGACCTCCGCTCAGAGCGGGTCCCGACCTCGCGGCGCATCGTTTCCTGCCCGGTCTCCGGGCGGCATCGCGCCGACCGGGGGAAGGGAACACCGGGGACGCCCGGGAGCCTGCGGGACGTCCGCGAGCGCGCGCTCGCGAGCAAGCGGCGGTCGTCGTGCGGCCGGTCGTCGGGCCGTCACCCTTCGAATCCGCCCGCCGCCTCGAACGCGTGGCCGAGGTTGAGCATCGTCTGCTCCCGGAAGTGGTTGGTCAGGATCTGCATCCCCACCGGCAGGCCCTCCCGGCTCTTGCCGCACGGAACGCTCATCCCGGCGATGCCCGCCAGGCTGCCCGTGATCGTGTAGATGTCGGAGAGGTACATCTGCAGCGGGTCGCTGGTCTTCTCGCCGAGCTTGAATGCCGGGAACGGCGATACCGGGGCCACGATTGCGTCTACCTTCTCGAAGGCTCGAGCGAAGTCGCGGGCAACGAGAGCGCGAACCTCCTGCGCCTTGCGGTAGTAGGCGTCGTAGTACCCCGCGCTGAGCACGTAGGTGCCGAGAATGATCCGTCGAGTGACTTCGGGGCCGAAACCCTCGGCGCGCGAATTCCGATACATATCGCTCAGCGTGCCGGATTCCGCCGACCGGGCGGAATAGCGTACGCCGTCGTATCGCGCGAGGTTGGAGCTGGCCTCGGCGGTGCAGATCAGGTAGTAGCTCGCGATAGCGTACTTGGTGTGCGGCAGGCTGATCTCGACTGCCTTGCAGCCCAGACGCTCGAGGAGCGCGATCCCCGCTTCGATTCGCGCGCCGACCTCTCGCTCCAAGCCCTCGGCGAAGTACTCGCGCGGGACGCCGATTCTCAGCCCGCTCGCGTCCGCCTCGAGGCGGTCGGCGTAGTCGGGAACCTCCAGGCCAGCCGCGGTCGAGTCGTAGGGATCGGCTCCGGCGATGACGCCCAGCACGGCGGCAGAGTCGCGGACGGTTCTCGACAGCGGCCCGATGTGGTCGAGGGAGCTCGCGAACGCCACCAGTCCGTACCGGGAGACGCGCCCGTAGGTCGGCATGACTCCGACGGCTCCGCAGAACGAGGCCGGCTGCCGGATGGAACCTCCCGTGTCCGAGCCGAGCGAGATCGGCGCGTAGCCTCCCGCCACCGCGGCTGCCGACCCGCCGCTCGACCCGCCCGGCACGCGGTCCGGGGCGGCTGGATTGCGCGCGGGGTAGAACGCCGAGTTCTCGTTCGACGACCCCATCGCGAACTCGTCGCAGTTGGTCTTCCCCACGATGACCGCGCCGGCTCGTTCCACTCTCTCGACCGCCGTCGCGTCGTAGGGCGCGACGAAGTCCTCGAGGGCCCGCGAGGCGCAGGTCGTGCGCTCGCCCGCGGTCATGATCACGTCCTTGACGGCCAGCGGCACCCCCCCGAGCGGGCCGGTGTCCTCCCCGGCGGCGACCTTGCTGTCGACGCGTGCGGCCGCCGCGAGCGCCCGTTCCGGGGTGAAGCTGATGAACACGCCGGACGAGCCGTTCTCGGCCTCGCCCACGCGCAGCGCCTCCCGGGCCAGTTCCGTCGCGCTGAAGCGCCGGTCCAGCAGCCCTCGCCGGATCGACTCGATCGTGAGTTCGCGGTAGTCCTCCATCGGGCGCCTCAGCGGTCGATCACCTTGGGAACCTTGAAATGGCCTGCCCCCGCGAGCGGCGCGCAGCGCAGCGCCGTGGCTTGGTCGAGGCTCGGGCCGGGCGCGTCCGGTCGCAACGGGGCTGCGTTGCCTTCGTGCAGCACCTGCGCCATCGGTTCCACGCCGAAGGTGTCGAGTTCGTTGAGCTGGTCGACGTACGCTAGGATTTCTTCGAGGTCCGCGGCGTACCGAACGGTCTCCTCTCCGCTCAGGCGCAGGTTCGCCAGCCTCGCGACCTTCCGCACTTGTTCGGGAGTGATCTTCATGCGCGCCGCAGCCTTCGCGCCGTCAGGCGGGTTCCTTGAGCCGGAAGCGGATTCCGCGCACCACGATGTCCGGCAGCTCGGACCGCAGGCACTCGACGATCTGCGACCGCATCGGTGTCATGAGTTCCAGCCAGGGGAGCCCTTCGACGTCCACCGCCAGCCAGCCGCCTGCGAGCCGGACGGGAGCGGACCGCACGGCCAGCAGCGGCCCCACTGCCTCCTGCCAGTAGCCCTGGATCAATTCCAGGTTGGTGAAGACTGGCGTGCCGTGGTGCAGCAGGCGCGGCAGAATGCTCTTGGCCTGTTCCATGCCCGCGGCGAATGCCATTCTAGCGCACGCCCGGCGGTCCACGCGCTGCGCGTCCCCTCCCCGGCGGGGAAGCTGCAGCTGCCCTCGCCCGGCGGCGCCCGGCGACGGACGATCCGGCGCGCTCCGTCAAGTCGGATGCAAGTCTTCCGCCCGTCCCGGACCCGGCGACGGGACGAGGCGAAGGCGCGGGGTTGCCGTATAATTGGTTAGTTGCGAGGGGTTCGGGCGGCACCGCCGTCCGGTAGCGGGCCATGAAGCTGCATTCTTGGGACGAAGTGGAACTGGAGCGTCTCAGCGACACCGCCTCCCGGCGCGTGATTCATAGCCAGCGCATGACGACCGCGAGGATCCTGCTCAGGAAAGGGGCCGTCGTCCCTCGCCACAGTCACGAGAACGAGCAGATCAGCCACGTGCTGGAGGGCTCGCTGCTGTTCCAGTTCGATGACCGGGAGATCACGGCCGGACCGGGGGATCTCGTCGAGATCCCTTCCCGGGAGCCGCACCGCGTCGAGGCCCTCGAGGACTCCGTCGCGATGGACGTGTTCCAACCGGTGCGGGACGACTGGGTCCGCGGCGACGATAGCTATCTGAGGAAACCGTCGGGCACTTGACTGCGTAGCTCGCTAGGCAGCCGCAGGAATCCCTGCCGCCGCCCGCTCTGCAAGCGCCCGATCGGTCCCGACCGCGCTACCGCAAGAGAATCCATGGACTTGGGAATTCGGAACCGGGCCGCGGTCGTGACGGCCGCCAGCCGTGGCATGGGCAGGGCCATCGCCGAAGCGCTGGCGGCGGAGGGCTGCAAGCTGGCGATCTGCTCCCGCGACCCGGCCGCCGTCGCGGCGACCGCCCGGGCCATCCGCGAGCGGCATTCCGCGACGGTCTACCATGCCGCCGCGGATGTCAGCGACACCGCGGCAGTGGAGGCGTTCGTTGCCGACGCCCGCGAGCGGCTCGGCCCGTTGAGCATCGCGGTCGCCAATGCCGGCGGCCCTCCGGGCGGCAGCTTCGCGGACTTCGGGGCCGACGACTGGGCGTCCGCCTTCCGCCTGAACTTCCTCAGCGCCTGGGCGCTGATCCGGGCCGTCCTGCCGGACATGCGCGCCCAGCGCTGGGGGCGGGTGGTCGCCCTGACGTCCACTTCCGTACGCCAGCCGATCGAGGGGCTGATCCTCTCCAACGGCGTGCGGGCCGCGGTCGTGGGCATGCTCAAGACCTTGGCCGCCGAGTACGGCCCGGACAACATCCTCTTCAACAATGCCGGGCCCGGGCTTGTCGCGACCGACCGCCTGCTCAGCATCGCCCAGCGCCGCGCGGACCGCGCCGGCGTGGATCGCGACGAGATGATCGAGCGGCTCGCGAGCCAGACGGCTCTGCGCCGCGTGGGTCGGCCCGAGGAGTTCGCCGCCGTGGTCGCGTTCCTCTGCTCCGAGAAGGCGAGCTACGTCACGGGCACCTCCACGATGATCGACGGCGGCCTCGTCAAGGCCGTTTGACAAGCACCGCAATGCGACTCGACCAATTCAAGGCGTTCCCCGCCGCTGCGCTGGCTGCCGGGCTGGCGATCTTCCCCGGCCCGGCGGGCGCGCAGGTCCCGCCGCCCGCCGGCCCGGCGGACCGAGGCCCCGTCTGGGTGACCAACCAAGGCGCGCGCCTCGTGATCGGCCAGGAGAGCTTCACGCGGCAGGACCCGAGGTCCAGCCGGAATGTGCTCGGCGCCGCCCAGGGCGTCGCCTACGCGGGGAACCGCCTGTTCGTCGCCGACGGCAATCGCCTCGGCGCCCTGCCGGTGAACAACCGCATCCTGATCTACGAGAACGTCGCGGGATTCGTGCCGCCGCCCGAGCAGCTGCTGCCGCAGCGCGGGCCCTGCCCCGCCTGCGTGGGCCTGCCCGACACCGTGCTCGGGCAGCCGGACTTCGACGCCACGGCCTCGTCGGACCTGCCCGACACGCCGGGCCTGAACAACCCCTCCGCGATCCACAGCGACGGCCTGCGGCTGGCCGTCGCCGACACCAACAACAACCGGGTCCTGATCTGGCACGGCGTGCCGACGGTCAACGGCACCGAGCCGGATGTCGTACTCGGGCAGCAGGACTTCTCCGGCAGCTTCCCCGAAACCTCGCCTACGGGCATGCGCGGCCCGCAGGGCGTGTGGCTCGACGGCGGTCGGCTGTTCGTCGCGGACACGCAGAACAGCCGCGTCCTGATCTGGAACCAGGTTCCGAGCTCCAGCGCCCAGGCTCCCGACTTGGTCCTCGGGCAGCCGGACCTGCACACTCGCCACGAGGCGGACCTGACGAAGGGCGTGTACGAAGCCGACGAGAAGCGCATGCTCGATCCGGTCTCGGTGTCGGTGTCGGACGGTCGGCTGTTCGTCGCCGACCTGGGATTCAACCGCGTCCTGATCTATAACTCCGTGCCCGTCCAGAGCTACGCGCCGGCCGACGTGGTGGTCGGGCAGCCGGACTTCTCATCGTCCGAGCCCAACAACAGCGAGGCGCTCTGCCGGGCGCTCGGACCGCTCGACGACGACGGCAGCCGCAGCGAGAACGAGACACCGCCGACGAACGTTCCGCTGGCGGTCCCGCTGCCGCCGCAGAAGGCGGCGATCGATCCGGACGAGGTGCGCTATCCCAAGCGCTGCGAGGGCACGCTGAACTTCCCCCGCTTCGCGCTGGCCGTGGGGCAGCGGCTGTTCGTGGCCGACTCCGGCAACGACCGCATCCTCGTGTATCACCAGATCCCGCAGCGGAACGGCGCCAAGGCGGACCTGGTGATCGGCCAGCCGAACTTCGTGCAGCTCACCGAGTCCGAGGGGCCCGGCAGCGTGCGCTCGCCGTCCTCGATGGCCTACGACGGGCACAACCTCTACGTGGCCGATCCGTTCACGCGGCGGATCCTCGTGTTCACGCCCGGGCTGGACCAGATCGATCTCGACGGCGTGCGCAACGCTGCCGCGGTGCGGATCCGCAGCCGCGGGCACCTCGAGTTCGACCAGGCGCTGCCCGTGGATATCTCGGACACGCCGCAGGACGAGTCCCAGCTGCCCCCCGTGCTTCCCGGCGGCGAGGAGGTCAAGATCACGCTGGACGGCATTGAGCTCTTCCACACCACCACGGCGGGCGAGAGCGCGGAGGACGTGCGCGACCGGGTCGTCGATCTCATCAACAGCGAGCCGACGCTGCCCGTGACCGCCTATTCGACCTTGGGAGTCGGGCGCCACGCCACGGGCACGATCCGGTTTGGCGGCGAGGCGCGCCCGGGGGACTTCGTCGAGCTCGATATCAACGGGCGCAAGTACAGCTACACCGTGCCCGAAGGAGACATCCCCGAGCGCCTCGTCGACCGCCTGAACTACCTCGTGGACCAGGGCGACGATCCCGAGGTCATCGTCGAGCGCAAGATCGACCAAATCGAGACGCTGGAGCTGGTTCACAAGAGCGTGGGCCCGGTCGGCAACCGCCTGCCGTTCTCGATCCGCATCACGCCCGGCTCTCCCACGACGGCCGAGGCGTCCGGCCCGACGCTGGCCCGCGGCAAGGTCAGCTACCGCGCCAACTTGGTCGCCAAGAAGGAAGGGCCGACAGGGAACTGGACGCAGGTGGAGATGCGTCACGCCGGCACGGAACTGGAGGCCAACACGTCCGGTTCGCGGCTGACGGGAGGGTCCGACGCCCGCGACCTGCCTCCCGGCACGATCGCTTCGATCTTCGGCACGGACCTGGCGGAAGGCCACACGGGCGTGCCGGACGGAGAGGAGCTGCCGAGAGAGATCGACGGTGTCCAAGTGCTCGCCAATGGCGCGGTGGCTCCGCTGCAGATGGTGTCCGAGAGCCAGATCAACTTCCAGCTTCCGTGGGAGCTGCAAGGCACGGGCCACAGCTTCCAGGTGCGGCGCGTGATGCCGGACGGGAGCGTGCGGGTGTCCGCCGCGCGAGCGGTGCAGTCCGTCCGCGCCGCGCCGGGCCTGTTCGACCTGCCGGGCGAGGAGCCGCGCCGCGCGCTGGCCTTTCACGGGGACGGCATTGCGGAGGGAACGGTCGCCGTGACGGTGCCGGACCGTCCGCGCGACATGCGCTCTGGAAACGACGATCCCAAGCTCAACTGGACGCGCGAGGGCGCGGAGGGCCGCATCGTGATCAACGGGCGCGAGTACGTCTACCGCTCGCCCGGCGACGAGCACGCCGAACAGATCCGCGACCGGTTCATCGAGCTCATCAACGCCGGGGACGGCGACCCGGAGGTCGTCGCGTCCGCCGGCACGGTCGGATTCTTTTCCGCGCGAGCGGATTTCGACTTCGAGGGCGAGTCCAGGGCCGGCGACTCGGTGACGATCACGGTCCGCGACCGATCCTACACCTACACGCTGACCGAGGAGGACGCCGCGAACAAGGACAGGGCGCTGCTCATCATGCGCAACATCCTCGTGCGCTCGGTCAACGCGGGCGTCGGCGACCCCGAGGTCACGGCGCGGGTGCTGCAGGTGGTGGGCTCGGTCAAGATGCAGATCGTGGCGCGGTCGCTCGGCTCGGACGGCAACGAGATCCCCTACGGCTTCGAGGTCTCGCAGGGCGCCGGCATTCAGGTGACCACGAACCGCGAGAACGGCCTGCTGGAGGACGGCAACACTCCTCCGGTGGTGATCCTGAGGGCGCGGGAGCCGGGGAAGCAGGCCAACTCGATCAGCTACGCCGCCAGGGGCACGGAAGTGCCGCAGGACGATCCCAACACGCCCGACGTCAACGAGCGGACCGAAGCCGACGTCATGCTGACGCTGTCGGCGCGCGGCACGCACCTGTGCTGCGGCAACGAGCCGTACTCGCCGATAACCCCGCAGAACCCCTTGGTGCCGGGCCAGCTGATGATCGTCTACGCCACCGGCCTCGGCTTGACGGACAACCAAGAGGCCGTGGAGACGGGCCGGCCGACGCCGGAGGGCACGGTGGCCAAGGTCCCGCTCGTGGCGGACGACTTCGTCTCGTCGCAATTCGGCGGGCGCACGGCGCAGGTGGAATTCGTCGGCCTGTCCGCGGGCAAGGTGGGTGTCTACGAGGTGCATCTGCGCACGAACACGGATCTGAACGACAACCCGGCAACGCCGCTGTGGATCGCGCAGGGACTGTTCATCAGCAATACGGTGACGCTGCCGGTCGAGAACCTCGTGCCTCGGCCGCCCGCGGATTTCTAGCGGTCGGGCCGCGCAAGGCCGTCGGCAAGACACCGCCAGGCAAGCCGGTAGGCCCGCGAGAGCCGTGAGTTGCACGTTCGGTGTCTCCCTGCGCTCGCAGCCCTGAACGAGTCGGTGCCGGGCCCGGGCGTCCGCGTCGTCTGCCTGAGCTAGGGGCACCTCGACACCCTTTCCCTTCGCGCAAGACGCACAGGAAAGGCAGGGCGATCCCGCGCTCGCCGCATGGTTGCAGTGGGTCTCGCAGCGCCGCCGCCCGCTGCCCCAGCCCCCGGACGGCTCGCCCGCCGTTGCACCAATGTCGGAGCGCATGCTAGCGTAGCACCTATGAAACTCGGTTCTATCGCCTTCGCGGCGATTCTGGTCATCCTGGGCGGGGTCGCCGCTCAGCCCCTCGACGCTCAGCTCGCCCTGTGCCCCCAGATCGAGGGCGACCTGCACATCGGCTCGGCCGAGGATGTCACTACGGTTCTCGGCTGCATGGTCAAGAACGTAACCGGAGGCCCCCTTGAAGCGGTGCTCCAAGGAGTCTTCCAAGGCCTGGTCCAGGCGCTGCAGGCTCCGGCCCCAGGCGGCACTCCAACGCCCTGCGCGTCCGGAGTGACGATTCCCGCCATGCTCACCAACTCGACCCAGCAGATCCCGCAGCTTGTCGGCTGCTTGACGGAATTCGCGCACGCGAACGGTTTCGCCTCGGGCGCGGCTGTCGCCATCGGCGGCCTTATCAGCGGCGAGCCGCCGGGCCCGCCGGACCTGCCGGCCGCCACCGCTGTGCCTTGCGCCGAGAAGATGATCCACGCTTCAGCCATCCGGACAAGGGACGACCTCGTCGCTTTCGTGAATTGCGCGTACGAATACGCGCAGGAGCACGGCACGGTCGAAGCCTCGCGGGCGTTCAACGAAGACAAGCGCTGGAAGGACGGGCCGACCTACGTATTCGTGGACCAGCTCCTTCCCGACGGCAAGGGCATGCTCCAGGTCGTATTCCCGCCCGACCGGGACAGCGAGGGCAAGGACTGGGGACCGCTGGTAGATTTGTTCGGCACCGATCTCGGCGAGGAATTCCATCGAGTCGCCCGGGCGGTAGGGGGCGGCTGGCTTTATTACAGCTACCGGAATCCGGCAACCGGGCGCGACGAGCCCAAGGCGTCGTACGGCCGCTTGATCAACTGGGCCGGCCGGGATGCGGTCCTAGGGGCGGGCCTCTACGAGCGCGATATCCCGGGCACCTGCGACGCGGAAGAAGTCAACGCCGGAGGCGTGGACGAGTCGCAGGATTTCGGGAAGCTGGAAGAGCTGGTCCGATGCGCGGCACATCTCGTCGCGGAGCAGGGCCACTTCGCCGCGCGCGCGCTGTCCGACGAGACGCGCTGGAGGAGCGGGTCGGTCTACGTATTCGGCCTCGACCCCCAGACCGGCGCGCTGTTCTTCACCGGCAATCGCGCTCGCCTGAACGGCGTGCATCTCCCGGAAATCCAGGGTGTGCAGGATCCGGCGGGCCAGTTCCGCGGGCGGGACATGCTGGCCGTGACGCGGACTTTCGGAGATTCCCACCTGACTTACGAAACATTCAACCCGGCGACGGGCCGGGCTGAAGTCAAGGTCTCTTACTTGAAGAGCGTGACCGCGCAAGGCGTGCCGGTGCTCGTCGGAGCGGGACTGTATTTCGGTTCGCCCGCCGAATAGCGGCGAAGCGTGCTGTCGCGGGCGGTTCGCTGCCGCTCGCGACGGCGAAGCTCGTTGAGCGGGCTCGGCTGCCGGGCCCGAGCGGTTGGGCCGTGCGTCGCGAGAGCGAGAGATCCCATCGGCGAAGGAGGCTTCCTCCGTGCTTGCAGCCGGCTGCGCCGGGCTTCCCGGCGGCGGCTAGATGTGCCAGTCAAATAGGTCGCCGTGGTATCTCGTCTTGACGGACCGCGCTCCCTCTCGGGGCGGGGCCTTGTCTGAGGCCCATTCGTCGAGGGCCTGCCGCAGCTTCTCGACGACGGGCCCCCGCTCGGCCGAAAGGTCCGCCGTCTCGCTCGGATCCTTGTCCACGTCGTAGAGCCGCGTCAGTCCGTCGCCCGAGAGGAGGAGCTTCCACGGACCGCTGCGAACCGCCCTGTTGGGTCCGGACCGCCAGACGAGGTGCTCGTGAGGCGTGCCGGTTCGCTTGCCGTCCAGGAACGGAAGCAGGCTCGTGCCGTCGAGGGGTGCCGCGCCGTCCCAGCTCGCGCCGACGGCCTCGAGGGCGGTCGGGAAGATGTCGAGGGAGCTGACCGGCGGCTCGAACTTCATTCCGCCCCGAATGCGTCCCTTCCACTGCATAGCGTAGGGGACCCGGATGCCCCCTTCGTACAGGTTGCGCTTGTGGCCGGTCAGCGGGTAGTTGCGCTTGCCGTCGATGTCGCTCCCCTTCGCCGCTCCGTTGTCGCTGGTGAAGATCACCAGCGTTGTCTCTTCGAGCCCGTGCTCGCGCAGCGCCGCCAGGACCGCGCCGACCCAGTCGTCCAGCGCGCTGATCATCGCCGCGTAGATGCGCGCCGTCTCGTTGTCGATTTGCGGGAAGCGCTGGTAGTACTTGTCGATAGTCTGGATCGGCCCGTGCGGCGCGTGGAACGCGAGGTAAAGGAAGAACCGCCTGTGCCTGTGGCGCTCGACGAAGCTGACGCCCTCCCGGCCGAGGCGGTCGGTGAGGTACTCGTCCATCGGAATCCGCTGCGCCCGTCCGCTGATCAGGCCGCGGTAGCGCCCGGTGGAGTCGCTCTCCCCGGAGTCCTCGTGTCCGGGAGCGATGCGGGCGTCCGGCCGGAGCGGGTCGACGAAGCGCGCCCCGGAAGGCATTCCTAGGAACGAATCGAACCCCCGGTCCAGCGGGTGGTAGCCGTCGTCCATCCCCAGCTGCCACTTGCCGACGGCGCCCGTCGCGTAGCCGGCCCGCTTGAGGGCCGTCGCGAGCGTCGTCTCGCTCCGGGGCAGGGACTTGCGGGGTGCGCCGACGGGCGGCGCGGTCTGCGAGTTCAGTTCCTTGCCCCAGCGCTGCTGGTAGCGTCCGGTCATCAGGGCGGGCCGCGACGGGTTGCACACGGGTGCGGTCATGTACCCCGATGTGAATCCGACCCCGTTCGCGGCGATCGAGTCGATATGTGGGGTTGGAATGTCGCCGCCGTACCAGGAGACGCTGCCGTAGCCGAGGTCGTCCGCCAGCAGGAGGACGATGTTGGGCCTGTCGGGACCGGCCGCCGAGCATCCCGCGAACAGGCTGCAGGCGGCCAGCGTCGCGCCAAGCCGGCGGCCGCCGGAATGAGTCGATCGGGTCATGGCAGGGCCATCGTACCCTGAGCCCCTGGCCGGGCTTCCAGCGGAGCGCGACGCGCGGGCGTCGCGAGCGTGCGATTCTGCCCCGCAGCGAGCTTCGACCCCGCGGGATCAGCCGTGAACGGCGCCATCGAGCGGCATCGCAGTACAGGTTCGTGTGAACATGAATGCATGAGAGCATCGTTCGTCGCAACCGCAGCGATTCTTGTCGCGCTCGCCGCGCAGCCCCTCCGGGCGCAGCTCCCGCTGTGCCCGCAACCCGGAAGCAATCCCATCGAGATCCGCTCGGCGGACGACCTAGCCGCCGCGCTGAACTGCATCTTCACCGGCCTCCAGGACGTCGGGCCGGAGGAGGTCGTTCTGGATATCTTCGGTCAGATCCTGCAAACCGTGCTCGGCGCCACATCGATCGGCGAGCTGCCCGACTGCGAAACGAATCTGACGACGCAGCCGGTCCCGGGCACGGCTGCCGATATCCCCTCGCTCCTCAAATGCGCTTCTGAATTCGAGCTTGGGAGCGACATCGCCGAGGGGGTCGCAGCGGCTGCCGTGATAGCGGCAGTTGGGGATCCATCCCAAGCCGACGGACCGCGGATGGACGTGCCTCCTTGCAGCGACAAGTCGGTCCGGGCCGCCGCGGTCCGCTCGCGGTCGGACGTGGTAGCCTTCGTGAACTGCGCCTTGGAATACTTGGCGCTCCACGGCACGGCGGAAGCCGCGCGCGCCTTCCGCGAGGACGCCCGCTGGAAGAGCGGGCCGACCTACGTCTTCGTCGACGAACTCCTGCCCGGGACGACGCAGTTCAACTCCATCGTCTTCCCTCCGGACCCGTCGCTGGAGGAGGGCCTCGGCGGGCCGAGCGTCGACAGCTTCGGCACCGACATCCAGAACGAGATTTACCGGGTGGTGGACGCCACGGGGGCCGGATGGGCCTACTACAGCTTCCGCAACCCGGATACCGGCTTGGCGGAGCCCAAGGCGACGTTCGCGGCCGAGGTCGACTGGGACGGCAAGCGCGCCGTTCTCGGAGCCGGGGTCTACGAGGCGAACCTTCCCGGGACCTGCCACGCGGACCACGTGAGCGCCAGCAGGCTGGAGGCCGACCTGACCGACCGCAACCTCGAGGCGTTCGTGCGCTGCGCGGCGAATCTCGTCGAGCGGAAGGGCTTCTTCGCGACCCTCGCGCTGGCCCGCGACCCGCGCTGGAGGAGCGGGTCGATCTACGTGTTCGGCGTCGACCCACGCACCGGAGCGCAGCTCTTCACCGGGAATCTCGTTCGCGTCGACGGCCGGGAGCTCTTGGAATTCAAGGGCCTGCTCGCTCCTGACGGGCCGCTCGGCGGTCGCGACATGCTGGGTGTGGCCCGGACCTTCGGGGACGTGTACTTCACCTACGAGATGTTCAACCCCACGACGGGGCGTGCGGAGACGAAGGTCTCGTACTTGGAGACTGTTTCCGCCCAGGGCGTGCCCGTGCTGGTCGGTGCGGGGCTGTATCTCGGCCCGCCGGAGCGCTAGCAGGCGCCGTCCGCGCCGCCTGCTGGTACATTGTCTGTGGGCGGCGGGCGCCCTTGCCGCCCGAAGTATCCAGGTGATCGGGAATGAGATTGCTCGCGGCCGGCGCGCTCGCTTGCGTCGCGGCTTCCGCTGCGGAACGCGTTGAGTTCAACCGGGACATCCGGCCGATCCTGTCCGAGAACTGCTTCGCCTGCCACGGGCCCGACAGCAACGCCAGGCAGGCGGGCCTGCGGCTCGACCGGCGCGGCGACGCGCTCGCCCGCGGCGTGATCCAGCCCGGGGACGCCGAGGCGAGCAGGCTCGTGCAGCGGGTGCTGCAGGAGAATCCCGCGCTCGTGATGCCCCCGGTCGCCACGGACAAGAAGCTGACCGGCGAGCAGAAGGAGGCCCTGTCGGCGTGGGTGGCCGAGGGCGCCGAGTACCAAGAGCACTGGGCCTACATCAAGCCGCGCAGGCCCGAGGCCCCGGGAGGCTTCGCGGGGATCGACCATTTCATCCGCCGCCGGCTCGCGGAGAGCGGCTTGGAGCCTGTCGGCGAAGCCGGTCGCCGCACCCTGGCCCGCCGTGTCAGCTTCGACCTGACGGGCCTCCCGCCCCGGGCAGAGGTCGTGGAGGCCTTCGTGCGGGACGGTCGGCCGGACGCCTACGAGCGCTTGGTGGACTCGTTCCTCGACTCCCCGCACTACGGCGAGCGCATGGCGGTTCACTGGCTGGACTTGGTTCGCTACGCCGACACCACCGGCTATCACGGCGACGTCCCGGTCAACGTGTATCCGTTCCGGGACTACGTGGTGCGGTCGTTCAACGGGAACACGCCGTTCGACGTGATGACGCGCGAGCACCTGGCCGGCGACCTGCTGCCGGACCCGACGCCCTCGCAGCTGGTAGCGAGCGGGTACAACCGTCTGAGCCGCATGACCAACGAGGGCGGCTCCCAGGCGAAGGAGTACCTCGCCAAGTACGCTTCGGACCGAGTACGCAACATCTCCACCGTGTGGCTCGGCTCGACGCTCGGATGTGCCGAGTGCCACGACCACAAGTTCGATCCGTTCCTAGCGAGGGACTTCTACTCGATGGCCGCCTTCTTCGCGGACATCGAGGAGAAAGGCGTCTTCTCGGGCAACGCGGCTTGGGGCTCGAGCGTTCGCGTGCTGGATCCTTCCGCGCAATCCGAGATGGACGGCATCGAGGCTCGCCTGCGGGCGCTGCGCGGCGAAGGCAGGCGCGAGCTGGCGACGGGCCCGCGGGCCCTCGAGAACTTCGCCGCGTACCTGCGCGACGACTTGCTGCGCTGGCAGCCGCTGGATCCCGACCGGGCATGGGCCGACTGCGGTCACCCGGATTTCGACCAGTGCGACCGGTTCGAACTGGCGGAAGAGTCCGACGCCGTAGTGCGCCTCGCTCTGAAGGGGGATCGGAAGCCGGGCGAGGCGATTCAGCGCGTCGAGATCCCCCTGGAGCAGGGCTTGCTGACGGCGGTCGCCCTCGAGCTATTCCCGACCGGGGACTTCGATTCCTTCTACCTCAGCGAGTTCCAGGTGCGCCTGCTCGGCAGGGAGGACTGGCCCGTGCGCGTTTCACTGACCGGCCTGCTGCCCGACCGGGAGAGGCCAGGATCGATGCTGCGGGACACGCTGGACGACAACTACCACTCGGGCTGGCACGGCGATTGGGAGCAGGACCGGCAGCGCCGGGCGGCGTACGTGTTCGAGGCGCCCCTGCGGACCAACCCGGGCGAGCGCTTGGAAGTCTCTCTCATCGCCCACGCTCGAACGAGCCGAGGCCTGCCCTCGCGCTTTCGTCTCCTTGGCAGCGACTCGGAATTCCCGGAACTGCCGGTCGCCGGGACCCTGCGCGAGGCCGTCTTGGCCGAAGGCCCTCGCACGCCGGAGCAGACCGCCGCGCTCGAGAGCGCCTTCGAGCGGTTCGTCGGAGGCAACGCGGCATGGCGGGACGTCCGTGCGCTCGAGCGTCGCAGGAAGGCGCTGGTCGACGGCGCGCACGAGTCGCTGGTGGCCAGGGCGGTGGACGAGCCCCGGACCATGCGGATACTCCCGCGGGGGAACTGGATGGACGACTCGGGCGAGACGGTCCAGCCGCAGGTGCCGCACTTCCTCGGCCCGCTGCCCACCGATGGCCGCCGGCTGACGCGGCTGGAGCTTGCGGAGTGGGTGACGAGCCCCGACAATCCTCTGACGGCTCGCGTCTTCGCGAACCGCCTCTGGAAGGCCTTCTTCGGCACGGGCCTGTCGAAAGTGCTGGACGACTTGGGATCGCAAGGCGAGCCTCCCGTCAACCCGGAGCTGCTCGACTGGCTGGCCGTGGAGTTCGTCGAGAGCGGCTGGGACGTGCGCCACCTAGTGAAGACGATGCTGCTCTCCGAGACCTACCGGCGCTCGAGCGAGCCCACGGACGAGCTGCTGGCGGCCGACCCGTACAACCGTCTCCACGGGCGGCAGGTCATGGCGCGGATCGATGCCGAGTTTGTGCGCGACAACGCGCTGGCCGTGAGCGGCCTGCTGAACCGCCGGCTGGGTGGTCCGAGCGTCAAGCCGTACCAGCCGGTCGGCTACTACCGGGAGCTCAACTTCCCGAAGCGCGTGTACGAGCCCGACCTGGATCCCAACCAGTTCCGCCGGGGCCTCTACACGCACTGGCAGCGGCAGTACGTGCATCCGTCGCTGATGGCCTTCGACGCCCCGGCCCGCGAAGAGTGCGCCGCCGAGCGGGCGGTTTCCAACACTCCGTTGCAGTCGCTGGTGCTCCTCAACGATCCCAGCTACGTGGAAGCGGCTCGCGCCTTCGCGGCTCGCATCCTGCGCGAGGGAGGCGGGAGCGCCAGGAAGAGGGTCGAATTCGCCTTCCGCGAGGCGTTCTCGCGCCCGCCGACCGCACGGGAGCGGGACATCGTGCAGCGCCTTCTGGAAGCGCAGCGAGAGAGCTTCGAGAGCGACCCCGGACGGGCGCGGGAGCTCCTCGCGACGGGGATCTCGCGCATCCCGCCCGGCCTCGGGGAGACCGAGCTGGCAGCTTGGGCCACGGTGGCGCGGGCGCTGTTCAACAAGCACGAGTTCTTGATGCGGTACTGAGGAGGGGCCATCATGCATACGGGTCTGGGGTTGGTCGAGACGCGGCGCGCGTTCTTGGGGCGCGCTTCGATGGGACTCGGGTCGCTGGCGCTCGCGTCGCTGCTCAAGCCCGGCCTGCTGGCCCTCCAGCCGGGCACGAGGGGATTCCCGGACAGGCCGGCCAAGGTCAAGCGCGTCATCTTCCTGTGCATGGCGGGCGGGCCGGCCCACCTCGAGCTGCTGGACTACAAGCCCGAGCTGGCCAAGCGCGACGGCGAGCCGATGCCGGAGTCCTTCACCAAGGGCCAGCAGATCGCCCAGCTGCAGGGCAAGGAGCTGAAGATTCTCGGCCCGCAACATCCGTTCAAGCGCTACGGCAATAGCGGGCAGCACATGACTTCACTGCTGCCGCGCATCGGGGAGATCGCCGACGACATTTGCATCGTGCGCTCGATGCAGACCGAGCAGATCAACCATGACACCGCTCACACGTTCATGAACACGGGGTTCCGCCTGCCCGGCCGGCCCAGCATGGGCTCGTGGGTGCTGTACGGACTGGGAAGCCAGTCCGAGGACCTGCCGGGATTCGTCGTGCTGACGTCCGAGGGCGGCTCCCAGAGCCAGCCGATCGCTGCCCGGCAGTGGAACAGCGGGTTCCTGCCGAGCGTGTACCAGGGCGTGAAGTTCCATTCGACCGGGGATCCGGTGAATTACGTGCGCAGCCCGAACGGCGTCAGTCGCGCCATGCAGGGCGAGCTGATCGACGCCGTGAGCGAACTCAACGGCGTTCAGCAGAGCTGGACGCGCGACCCGGAGATCGCCACGCGCATCGCGCAGTACGAGCTGGCCTTTCGCATGCAGATGAGCGTGCCCGAGCTGGTGGATTTCTCGGACGAGCCCGCGCACGTGCTGGAAATGTACGGCACCCGGGGCGGGGATGGGACCTTCAACGCCAACTGCCTGCTGGCTCGCCGCATGGCCGAGCGCGGCGTGCGCTTCATCCACCTCTATCACCGTGGCTGGGACCACCACAACGAGATCCGCACCGGCTTGGTGAAGAGCTGCGGCTACGTCGATCAGGGCACGGCCGCTCTCGTCAAGGATCTCAAGCAGCGCGGCATGCTGGACGACACCTTGATCGTGTGGTGCGGGGAATTCGGGCGCACGCCCATGTCCCAAGGAGCGGATCCGGCCTTGCTGGGCCGCGACCACCACATCAAGGGCTTTTCGATGTGGATGGCCGGAGGCGGCATCAAGGGCGGGCACAACTACGGCGCGACGGACGAATTGGGATACAACGCAGCAGAGGACGTGGTCCACGTGCATGACCTGCACGCGACGCTGCTGCACCTGCTGGGGATCGAACACACCAAGCTGACCTACCGCTTCCAAGGACGCGACTTCCGTCTCACCGATGTCCACGGAAGGGTGGTCGACGACATCCTCGCCTAGCGTCTCTCGCGAGGCTGGTTCGGCGGTCTAGCCCGCGCCAGTCCTCTGTCAGGTGGGGCCCTGAATGGGATGTCGCAAGCCAGTCGCCCCGTAATGGGGATTCGTCTAGGACGTCCGGTCGGTCGCACGGATGATGTCGACAATTCTTGCATTCAGCAATCGCCATTGCTGAGGGGATTTGTCAAGGTCGCCCTTCAGGACCAGAGGTGTCTTGAGCTTGTGGGCTTGAATGGCAGTTTCGTAGTCGGACTGATTCAACATTGCCCTGATCGACCGATTTTTTCTTTCGTGCGATGCCCGCAGAGAGATTACACCATCAACTTCCGATTTCTGTCGCTCCATCTTCTCAACTATTCCGACGACTTCAAAATCATGCAAGGGTTCTCGTCTACGGAATTCCTGAGCAGCTTCACGCAATAGAAGCACATCAGATGGAGAAAATCTTACCCTAGGAAGAGGAGATGGGATTGGGCGTGTTAGGGCCCAAGTTACGCCGATATCGATTGCTCTAAATGGTGTAATAATCTTGATGAGAGCCTCAAGAAAGTTGGCGCTCAGCGCCTCTGGGACCGCCTTGTCAAGCGGATTGCGAATACCTGCTACAGCCTTCTCGGTTGCTTCCTTGGTAGTCGCAAGTGCCTCCGCAAGGCGCACAGTAAGTTGCCTTTCAATCGGTATGCAGCGATCTTCTAGACTAGGGAAAACCTCCTGATGGAACACCCGCGGCACAATAGATGCTAGAAGTGTAACTAGTGCTTGTGACAAAACCCCTGAATTCTGGCCCGATCAGCATTTCATACTACATCCTGAGGTCGGATGGATCTCCAAACACAATATATAGGGCCCAAGGTCGGAAGTTGCTCAGACGCCAATCGCGAGGATTTCCGCGCTCTACCCAGAATCGCCAGGATTTCGGATTAGTCGTAGCATTCCAGCGAAATCTTCGCCTTGAGAGATTGGACTTAACTCCTTTGTTTTCAAAGGGATACGATTTTTATCACGGGCACTAACTACGTAGCCTCGGTGTTCGGTCTGACCTGGCCGGAAACGCTTTAGGGTATCAGCGATCTGCTTAGTTGGTACACCATGATAAAGTGGTCGCACTTCACCCAATGAGTGGGCTGCGGCAACGAGCATATCACGAGACCCGTGGATCAAATCAACGCCGCTATCTACCGTCATTATTCCATCGGAGACAGCCGTTGCTCGAACTCGAATCAAGTCGTCATTTGCAATGGAGAGATCTCTGAAAATGGATAGCTGATCTCTTTCTTGAACATCAGATAGCATCTGAATTAGGTGGGATACAACACTTACGTAGTCACCGAGAGTGTCGCTCAATGTTGAATCGGTTCTCTTGTGTGATTCGAACGGTAACCGTTGCGATATTGTCTCTATCATCGGCACCTTTCAGGCTTACCCATTATGCACGCATTTTGAGGATTAGACTCGATTCTGTGAGCCGAATCCACTGAGACTCATCACTTGGAAAGTCAAGGACCATGAGAAACCGAGGCGTTTGCGTCCGTACACGGAGGTCTTGGTAATTCTTGGTCTTCAAATCGAACTGAAAGTCTCCACGGTTTGGATCTTCCAAGCGCGTTGTCGCCTTCAACTGCAGCTCAATTGCAGGACATATTAGGCCTCTTGAGTGGATCGTGAGATCAATGGAGTCTTTATCTAGTTCACGATGGGACGTGATGTACCCGGCACCGGTGGCTACGGCGCGAGCATAGACTAGTGCCCGTGATAAAGCTCGTATCCCCTTGACAGCAAAGGCGTTGGGTCCAATCTCGCAAGGCGAAGATTTCGCTGGAATGCTACGACTAGTCCGAAATCCTGGCGATTCTGGGTAGAGGGCGGAAATCTTTGCGATTGGCGGCCGAGCAACTTCCGACCTTGGGCGCTATATGTTGTGTTTGCGGCTCCATTCGACCTCAGGATGTAGTATGAAATACTGATCGGGCCAGAATTCAGGGGTTTTGTCACAAGCACTAGACTAGGGAAAGTAGCTCCATGCGAACCTCGCGCCTCATCGGCTCATCCATCATTCGCGTACCCATTTGCCTGCGTCACTTCGGCGGGAGCGTCTCCAAGCGATCTGATTATAGTACAGTCGCTGTGAAGGCTGCGACGGACGCTTGTAGAATCAGGGGGGGCTCGCACTGGGCTCGCGCTTCGGCCCATTGGACTCCCACTTTCACGGGGCACACCTCGCAAACCCGGACCAATCTCGAGAACACTCGAGATTTTCCGGCTGATCCTGATCCCTTGCCGCCGAGTGGTAGCGGCGATAGGAGCCACGCGCCCCTGTAGTTGCCCACTCCGCGTCCCCGGCAATACCCCCTTGGCGCACTTTGCCACGCTACGCTCAAACTGGCAGGATCCAACACGTATTTCTCGTACCGGCAAGTCCCCAAGGCTCCGTCGTCAGGAATCTTCTCACTACCAATCCGTTGATATTCAGTTTGACCACGGCCACGCTAGCCGCTGCGGCGGGGCTGTACTGCTCTAGGTGGCCGACAAGCTGCTTGACTCTGATCGGGAGCTGTCGGCTCGGCCTTTCCCTGGGCTGGCCTCCGGCCCTGCCGCCCGCGCCCGAACGGCGCGAGGAGGCAGGGCCGGCACCGCGAGTCTTGGCCGACGGGCGTGCAAGTCTCCCGCGACCGTCACCTGCCAGCCGCGGGGCGCGCTGTGTCGGCGGTCAGAAGATGAACTTCAGCCCCAGCTGGATGTTGCGCGGTCCTCCCGCGCCCGTGATGCGTCCGAAATTCCGGTTGCCGACTTCGGAGTTGGGGTTGCCGAAGCGCGGCGTGTTGGTGAAGTTGAAAGCTTCGAACCGAATCTGCACTGCCTTGGACTCGCTGAACTGGAAGCGCTTGTAGACCGCGAAATCCCAGTTCCTCGGGTCCGGCGAGAAGAGGATGTTGCGGGCCGCGTTGCCGAACTCGTACCTCTCGTTCGGCACCAGCATGTCCGTGTCGAACCAGCGGCTCAGCGTCCGCTCCCCGGCCGGCAGGTTCGGATCGCCCACCACGTTGGGCCGGTTGGTGGTGTTGGTGTTGGCGGGATTTCCGAGCACCGTCGCGCTGAAGGGCTGGCCGCTACGCAGCGTGGTGATGCTCGCCAGCGTCCAGCCGCCTAGGATGCGGTCTTGCAGGGCGTTCCAGCCCGATCCCCAGCGTCGGCCGCGGCCGAACGGCAGGTCGTAGATCACGCTGCCGACGAACTGATGCCGGATGTGCAGGCTGCTGAGCGACTTGTTGAGGCGGAAGTTGTTGGTGTCCTGTGGCTCGCCGCAGCCGCCCGTGGTGCCTCCGCCACCCTCCGCGCAGAAATCGTCGATGTTCTTGGAGAATGCGTACGAGGTCAGGATGTTCAGCCCGCCCGACAGCCGCTTCTTGACCTTGAGCTGCCCCGAGTGGAAATTCGCATCGCCGTCGAACTGGTGGCGGAAGACTTGAGCCAGCGGCGAGATGACGATGTCCGAGCCCGGCCACACGATGGACTTCCAGCGGCGCTTGCGGTTGCGGTTGCCCGGTCCGGGAGGCGAGAAGTTCATATCGTACTTGCGGATGGCGTGCGTCGTCTTTGAGGCGAAGTAGCCGGCCTCCATCATCCAGTCGCCGCCGAACGACTGCTGGATGTTGAAGTTCCACTGCTGTGAGTAGGGCCACGACCGGTCGCGCTGGTAATTCGTTACCGACATGTTCGAGGCGGCGCGTGGGTCGAAGTTCTCGCCGACCGGCGAGTTCGAGATTCCAGTGCTCAGGCGGATGTCGGGGTGGATGTTATCCGTGCTGCTCCAGTTCCTCACCTCGAACGGCGGGTTGCTCTGCATCAGCTTGCCGCCCCCCGGCGGATCCCACGTGCCGTGGAAAACCCCGTACCCGGCGCGGATGACCGTTGTCGGGCGGACCTGGTAGGCGATCCCGAACCGAGGGCCGAAATTGTCGCCGTCCGTCTGGACGTGCGAGCGCTGCAAGCGGCTGCCGCCGGGCACTGCCATGACGAGCGGCGGATTCTCCGGGTTAGCCTCGATATCGAAGTTGACCCACCCGTCGCGCGACTTCTCGACCCACGGCAGGAAGACTTGGTATCGGACGCCGACATTCACCGTCAGCTTTTCGGTGGCCTTCCATTCGTCTTGGAAGTAGAACTGATGGAACTGGCCGCGTAGCGCCATGTAGACGCCGCGAGCCACGCGGGTCTGGTGAGGGATGCCGGTAAGAAAGTGCGCGAACGGATCGCCGCCCTTGTTGTCCGCCGGGTTGCGCGTGTAGTTTCCATTGAAGAAGAACAGGCCTAGCCGCTCCTTCGGGTTCTTCAGGTAGTTCTGGAGCCACATCATGTCCGCGCCCACCTTGAACGTGTGGCGGCCGCGAATGAACGTCGTGTCGTTCTTGAGCTGACGGGTCTGGGCGTTGGCGTCGTTCGGGACGTTCGACCCGATTCCGAGATTCGTGACGCCCGAGATGTTGAACAGCGGCGCGCCCGGCTGGCTCTGGTCGACGCCGACGATGCCGAGCTGGGCATTGGCGTTGTAGTCCACCAGCGGGGCCAGCTTCGTGTCGGTGTTGTTCCAGCCGATTCGGGTGGAGGTGAGGGTCGTGGGCGTGAAGATGTGGTTCCAAGCCATGCCCATGTTCTGGCCGCCATGCGTGAAGCTGCCGCCGGTGTTCCCGGCGCCGCCTATCGCGGGGACCGGCAGGTTCGGAGAGGCAGGGATGTGTCGCGTGTCGCGGCTGTAGCGGACGAACATGTTGTCCGTGCCCGAGAAGTTGTGGTCCACGCGCACGTCTCCGCGGTTACGGTTCTCCTGGCGGGGAGGGTTGTACAGGTAGTTTTGCGTCAAGCCATCCTTCTTCGGATCCGGGTACCAGTCCTTCGCCTGGGCCGACACTGGATCCATGCTCGAGGACGGGATGAGCTGGTTCGGGTAAGGATCGCGGACGAATCCGCCGTCGGTCCGTCGCAGGCTCTCGGGATCGAAGATGGTGTCGGCGATCTCGCTGAAATCCCCTTGCCGCATCAGGCGCGTCGGGATGGTGTTGTTCACGGTTCGAGACTCCCGAACCCGCGTGCCCTCGTAGTCGCCGAAGATGAATGTGCGGTTGCGCCGGATCGGGCCGCCGGCGGAGAAACCGAACTGGCTGCGCTTGTAAGGCGGGCGGGGCGAGTCCGGGGCGTCGAAGAAGTTCTTGGCGTCGAACACCTCGTTGCGCAGGAATCCGAACAGCGTTCCGTGAATTTCGTTCGTGCCCGACTTCATGACCACGTTGACCACGCCCCCCGCCGACTTGCCGTATTCCGCCGAGAACGTGTTGGTCTCGACCTTGAATTCCTGCACGGCGTCGATCGAGATCGCCGTTGCATCCGACCGTCGCGCGTGCGTGGCGCTCTGCAGGTTGTTGTTGTCGATGCCGTCGAGCATCACGTTGTTCTGGCTAGGCCGCATGCCGGACGAGCTGAACGAGTCCCGGCGGCCCGTGTCGGTCATCATCGCGCCCGTAGACAACAGGGCGAGCTTGATGTAGCTACGGCCGTTGAGCGGAAAGTCCACGATCTGCTTGTTGCTGATCACCTCCCCCTGTGCGGCCTCGACCGTTGTCAGCAGAGGCGCGTCTGCCTCGACCGAGACGGTCTCCGACACCTGCCCGACCTCCAAGACGATGTTCACCGTGGCCGCTTCGCGAACCTCGAGGTTGATACCAGTCAGGACCGCGCGCTTGAATCCGTCCGCTTCCACGTCGATGCGGTAATCGCCGAGGGGCAGGTTGGGGGCCTCGTACCTCCCCAGTTCGCTGGTCTGGGTTGCGAATCGACGATTCGTCTGAACGTGGGTGACGATCACTTCGACTCCCGGGATGACGGCCCCGGTCGGGTCGCTGACCGTGCCGGAGACCCGAGCCGTCTCGACCTGAGCGGGCAGGGAGGCCGCGAGGGCGCACAGAAACGCTCCTAGCGCCACGGTACGCGCCTTGGCGAAGATTCCAAACATAACTACTCCTCCTAGGTCCGCCACCTGCCTCGCACCCCCTGATGTCATGTGCGCTCTCGGCAGGTCGACCTGCCCAATTATACTAGTCGGGGACTAGTATCACCGCAGGTCTCCGCAGCGTGCAAGAAGGGGTTGCGAGACCGAGTCAGACTACGAGACTCAGTGTTCAAGAATCACTCAGCAGGACCGTCTCAACTTTCAGTTTCGTGGGGCTTGACCGCGTAGCTCCACTGATGACTGGAGTATGGTAGGCGATCGCGAGTTGTTTGATCCGCTTCCTCCGAAGGCTATGGGCCTTGGAGACACACCCCCTCGGTTCCGCCTTGGCGAGACGTCTCGAAGGCCCGATGATTGGATTGACGTCAGGGACCGGCGCGGGGCGGCGTTCGTGCGGGCTTCTTCTTCGCTTGCGCTGAGTGACCGAGTGCCCGGGCCCGTCCTAGGCGAGTGCCGGCCGCTCAGCCGCTCCGGACCCCCTCTCCAGGGCCGGAGCGGACTCGGCCAGCCGCCGCCTTTCGCGCGTAGCCTGCTGTCGCAGCAGCTCCGCCTAGCGCACCATCCGCGGCCAGCGGGACAGGTTCTTGCGCGCCGTCAGCGCTTCCGGGTCGACGACCGGATCGCGGTAGGGCACGCCGTCGCGCAGCATCGCGAACGCGATGCGCAGGATCTTGTGCCCCAGAGCCACCACCGCGCACCCCGTGCCCCGCCGCGCGGCCAGGGCGCGCTTGCGCGGGCCGAACCGCGTGTCCCTGGTGCGCGCCGCCGCGTGGGCGATCTCGCACAGGATGCACCGCACGTACGCGTTGCCCTTGCGCCTGCGGCCCCCGCGGCTCTTGCCGGCCGACTCGCGGTTGCCCGGGCACATGCCCGCCCGGTTCGCCCGGCACCGCGCCGAGCCGAACTGGCTCATGTCCGCCCCGACCTCCGCCATCAGCGCCGCGGCCGCCGCCGCGCCGATGCCCGGGTTCGTCTGCGGCCGCGTCCAGGGCACCTCCCAGTCGCGTCGCACCGTCTCGAGAATGCGCGCTTTCAGCGTCGTGACGGCCTCCTCGGCGGCGTCCGGTAGGCCTGGAATGAGCGTCAGCGTCTCGCGCGAGACGTGCCCGCGGCCGACGTGCAGCGCCTCCGGCAGCTCCGGGACCTTCCGCCGGGCCTTGCCCTTGACGCCCGCCTCCAGCAGGCTCCGCGGGTCCTCCCCGCGCACCAAGCCCTCCATCAGGTTGCGCCCCCAGGTTGCGCCTCGAGACGCCGAACGCGTCCGTCAGCACGCCCCGATGCGCACGCCGTCCTCGTTGAGCACGCGATGGCATCAGTTGCGCAGCTCCGACGCCATGCCGCGCAAGCGCGCGTGCAGGCGCGTCACGCGTCGCAACTCGTCCTGAGAGCGCGGCGGCACGAAGCTCGCCCGCGCCAGCCCGAAACGCGCCGGGATCGCCAGCCAGCGGCTGTCGGACTGGTCCGTCTTGCGCCCCGGCACGCGCTTGACGTGCCGCGCGTTAACCACCCGGACCTCCACGCCGGCGTCCTGCAGGGCGGGCACGACGCTCTTCCAGTACACCCCCGTGCTCTCCATCACCACGCGCTCCGGGCACAGGCCCGCCACCCAGCGCGCGAACCGGCCCAGGCCGCGACCGTACGTGCGGCTGCGACGCGCGCGGACCTCGTCCCCGCCGGCCCCGACCAGCACCGTGCAGGTCAGCACCATCTTGCGGACGTCGTTGCCGCCGGCTCGAGCCACCGCCTTCCGCGGCTCTTCCGCCGCTGCCTCCAGTGTCTCGTCCATGCCGTCCGTCCTTCCGAGCGCCGCCTCCCCGCCGGAAGTTCGCCGCTGCCTCTGCCGGGCGCGGCGGGGAAACGCCCGGAGGGTCCTCGGGCCGCCGGGCCCGGGTCAGTTTCCTCCTCGGCCTCGACGGCGACAGCCGCCGGACGCACTGCGGTGTTCGCGCGGGACGGCTCCGGCCACGTTGCTGCTCGGGGTCGCCGCGAGGGCTCCGCCGAAGAATGAACGGCCTCCGCCGCCGCGCCTCCGCCCCGGCATCGCACACAGGGCGCTTTCATCTCGCGGGGTGGGGCACCCGGGGCACCCGCATGGGCGTTGACGGGAATCGTCATGCCGGTCTCGCAGGGGTCCGTGACGAGCTTGGTATCGACCCGCTGACCGGTGCTTGCGGGGGTGGTGCGGGTGTAATTGAGGAGTGCCTTCCGACTCTAGAGGGTACTGCCTGTTCCGCCCGGTGAATCTTGGCTAGGTGTATTGCCCGCAAACCCACTTCGCGGAAGTTCAACTCAATGTAATCAACGATTTACAGGTGTGCCTCCTGAATAGCCCCGGAACTTGGGCGCTAGCGGTTTCGCTGGAATGTCGAAGTGGCGCTTACGCTCCGCTCAGTGCGGCCCGCTCGGGAGGATGCACACAAGGAGTCTCAATCATGCTGGCAGCGAGCCATGCTGGCAAGGAACACTGAATCCACTTAACCCGTTGCGCAGAGTCACGTCGTCTGCTATGACGACCCTTACAATCGAAGAATGAATCGTTGCTCTTGTTCACCAGTGATTCTCTTGGCGCTCTTGATGCCGTCAAAGTGCATGACCCAGCCTCAGTGATTTAGTCAATTGTCATCTAGAATGCTTCGAAATGAAGTCTGAGAGGTTGATTTCAGACTGCAGGCCAACGATTCTATAATCGATATCCTGCAAAGTATCCGTGACGTCCATCGGCATGGATGAGTAGCTTTATTCTGTGGATAAGGAGTCTATATTCCCGCTTTTCCTTCCATGAATGTTCTCACTTAAAACGTCCTTTAGAAGCTCATAACTAAAAAACTAAATGTGAGAATTCGTCACTCTAGTTGTCTCTTTTCTCGCATTTATTCCGAGTGAAATTCTGACCAGAAACTATTCAATAATTCCTTTGCATTTATGGGCTATAAGAGTTAACAAAGTTAGAAAATACATGGCAGTATAAGGGCGTGACATCTATCCCAGTCAGCTCGCATAACAACTTCAGTGAACTTTTGTAATTCCTTGATAAATGGCATAGTACGGTGGATCGGATAACCGGAGAATCACCTCGTCTGTACTCTTCGGGAAGCTAGGCGTCTTCCGAAAGACGGGATCCTTGAGCTTTGGCAAGGAGTGGTAGGTAATACTTCCGACGCACATCATCGCTCTCAAGAGTCTGCACTAGACACTCCACCGCGCCAACCTTCTTGGCTGGCGAAGGTCGAGCGTTGGCAGGCTTCAGTCACTCATTGGGATGCCTTTCGTGACGGTCTCGCTGGCATAGTGACGTGGGCCGATTTGGTCACTCGTCGGGACGGATAGCGTACGTGAGTGCAATCTGAAGCTTCCTGCCGAGCGCAGAGATCTGCGAAGATCGCTTTCACATCGTACCTGAACCGGGCCGCGTGTCTGTCACGAATTGACCTGATCTCGGCAAGTATAGGATCAATTGTCCTCTCCATTCTGAGTCTCCATGAGTTGGCTGGACGTGCAGATAATCGGACCTAAGTGGCCCGCTTTGCTACACGTCCGTTCGATTGAAGGGCGCATCTCAGCGTTCGCAATATGGCAAAGATTCCATGTGAAAAAATAATCCGCAACGTTGGTAGTAGCCAATGCGATATGTGCGGGATCGTCCGCTGCCTTCCGAGGCAATTCTCCGCGTTCAAGAGCTGCAGTGCAAGGTCGTCTGCTTCTGTAGTAGCGTCAATAACTGTCGATGTATTGATCACAGAAAGGCGATCTAGGACGGCATCGAGATCACCATCTCTGGCCTCGTCAATCACGAGTTGGGATGCAACCAACTCAAACCGCTTCCCCGCATCTCGCCACCACTCGCAGGTGACAATCTGGCTTCCCAACGCTACAACATCGCACGACGGACGAGAGGTGCGGTAGCCCACGACTGAGGTCTCGACATACACCTTGGGATTCATTCGACAATCACCCTCATCTTGTTCAGGTCCTTGGCTAGCTCTGCCACGTATTGATTAAATCGACTGTCCAGATCCTTGACAGTGCAGGGAATGCCGCCTTTAAACAGCGCCGCTTGGAGACTTGCTTTGGTCACGGTGACCTTCTCCAACCCGGCCGCCATCATCGCGGGAAAGGAATCCTTATGATAAGTGACTTTGCTGGCCGAAGGGAACTTGAAATGGATGCCGAGTTCCTCGAGCCGCTTCTCGATGTGGAGGCAGATGGCGTCGCGCAGCGCCATCCTCGTGGCTCGGATCTCGAAGCGCAGCACTTGAAAGCGATCCGAGATTTTATCGGCCCCGGACGCGACCGCAGGGTGGGTGGCGTCTCAGGTGCTCGGGATGCCTCGGCACGGCGTAGGTCAGCACCTCGTCCTTGCGCTCTGGGACCGAATCGCCGAGCAACTGCGACACCTCAATCGCCCGCGGCGCGAAGTGAAGTCCAGGAGGCGCTCCGAAAGCGACAGGCTGACATTGACCAGTGGCCAACAGTGCTCAGCAGCGAGCTGGCGCAGGGCAGAGCTCTGGCCGGTCCGCTCTGGCCCGATCACTAGCATCAGCCGATAATATCGATCAACCAGAGCTGAGCTGTCCTGCGCGATGCGCTGCCAGAGCGTAGCAGCTATTCCCGTAGGAGATACGACACTACACGCCATTGAGCCCACTACACGCCATTGAGCCTCTGTCGGGGAGCGATGGTCTTCGCGGGAGGCTGGCGGGCCTAGCGCGGAGCCTTTGGAGGACCGTCATCGAATCGACTTGGAGCCGTTGCCGACGATGGAAGATTCGCGGGTGCCGGTCGGGGACGCACGGCGATTGAGTGCGTTCGACTGCCCCGTGCAGCAGACGTTCCTGGGTGCTCGTCGCCCGTGCCCGTTGGCGCACCGGGAGGCAGGCGCGAGGTCGAGATGTCCGGGCACGTAGTCTCGGGCTGGAACCACCGCTCGCTTCGACTCGACCCTCTCGGACGATCGCGGCCCGCGAACCGCCCCAGGCTCCAACCCAGCCGTGGCGGGCGGACCGCAGCGCCCTCGCGCGAGACCATTCGCCTCGGCTGGGCCGCGCCGACCTCGTTTCCGCCCCCTGCGATTCCCTGACGTCGGCACAATGTTCCCTTCTCTGGATCGCGAATTGCCGGTTGCGCGCATGGCGAATTAAGTGCGGACGACGGCGAGCCGTGGTGTCTCGTTGAATTGGCCGGAGGCCCCGGCGCAAAGCCATCAGGGGATCCGGAAGAGCTGCGAGCGCTTGGGCCCCGCGGTGTAGGTCGACGACAGTCTGATCCGTGCGGCCCCCTGAGCAGGGACCGACCTCGTAGGTGAATTGAAGCCTGCGAACCTTGAAGCCCGTGGGCTTGATGCCCGCGAAGTATGATTCGCCGCGCGGCGGACTGCCCTCTGCGCTAGCTGCTAGGCGCACACTCACGTGCGGGCCCTCCCGTCCGGCCCCTGGTCGGAACGCTACGGAGACGGGGTCGGCTTGGTGAGTCTAGTCCACCCACGGGTCGAACTATAGCGCGTAGGTCGCATCGCCGACGATACTCTTGCAAGTGTTCGTAGAAGATTATCTGATATGAATATACTCAGATTTATTTATCATGGCGCTTGACATCTTCCTTGGAGGGCGTAAACTGAAGGTGGAAGCGACGCTTCCACCCAACAAGAGAGGAGAAACTACCATGAACATCATCGCCTGCACTCCGTTCGCCCCTTGGACGGGCGCTGCCCCGCTCTCCGTCGCGCGCGAGTCCGGCCCGGCTTGGGTGCCTTCCTTCGACATCGAGGAGACCGACGCCGCCTATCTGCTGCGCGGAGACATTCCCGGCTCGGCCAAGGACAGCATCGAGGTCCGCGTCCAGGACGGCGTGTTGAGCGTTCTCGGCGAACGCAAGGCACCCGAGACCGAAGCGCGATTCCGTCGCTTCGAGCGCCCGAGCGGCAAGTTCCTCCGTCGCTTCCGCTTGCCCGAGGCGGCGGACGCCGACGGTGTCGCGGCGGCCTACGAGGCCGGGGTCCTCGAGATCACGGTCCCGAAGCGTCCGCCAGAGGATCTCTACCGCCGGATCGCTGTCAACTGAGGTCGATTCGTCGGCGCCCGCGGAGGCGGCCCTAGGCCGCCTCCGCCCGAGCCGCTAGCGCGTGCGCCCGTAGACCCGAGCCGAGGGAACAAGGAGGGGCCAAGCCATGATTTCTATGGACCGATTCACCCAGAAGGCGCAGGAGTCGTTCCGGCAGATGCAGGTGCTCGCCACCGAGGCCGAGCACCAGACGCTCCTTCCCGCGCACCTGCTGGTGGCCCTCGTCGAGGAGGAGCGGGGCATCGTGCCGGCTGTCCTCGCCAAGCTCGGAATCCCGCAGCCGGACGCCGCGGCAAGGGCGCGCTCCCTCCTCCGCGACATTCCCGCCGTTCGCGGCGCCGATCCGGCGACCCGCCTCGACCGCTCCGTGCAGGAGCTCATCTCCGTCGCAGAGAAGGAGGCCTCCAGCTTCAAGGACGACTACGTGTCGACCGAGCACCTCCTGCTGGCCGTCAGCTCTCTAAAGCGCGACGCCGCCGGTCTCCTGCTCAAGGATCTGGGCGCGACCCGCGAGGCCATCCTCCAGGCACTCGCCGCGGTGCGCGGCGCCCAGCGCGTGACCGACCAGACACCCGAATCCAAGTACCAGGCGCTCGAGCGCTACGCGACTGACCTGACCGCGACGGCCCGGCAGGGCAAGCTCGACCCGGTCATCGGACGCGACGAGGAGATCCGGCGCGTCATTCAGGTGCTCTCGCGCCGCACCAAGAACAACCCCGTCCTGATCGGGGAGCCGGGCGTCGGCAAGACCGCCATCGCCGAGGGCCTTGCTCAGCGGATCGTGAAGGGCGATGTGCCCGAGACGCTGAAGAACAAGCGCATCGTCGCGATCGACCTGCCGTCGATGGTCGCGGGCACCAAGTTCCGCGGGGAGTTCGAGGAGCGCCTCAAGGCAGTTCTCAAGGAAATCGAGAGTTCCGACGGCGAGATCGTGTGCTTTATCGACGAACTGCACACGCTGGTCGGGGCGGGCGCGAGCGAGGGCTCGATCGATGCCGCCAACATGCTCAAGCCCGCCCTCGCCCGCGGGCTGCTCCGCTGCGTAGGCGCGACCACGCTGGCCGAGTACCGCAAGTACATCGAGAAGGACGCCGCGCTGGAGCGGCGCTTCCAGACGCTCCTCGTGGACCAGCCTTCCGTCGAGGACACGATCGCGATCCTGCGAGGGCTGAAGGAGACCTACGAGATCCACCACTCGGTCCGCTACCGGGACGCGGCGCTCGTCGCGGCGGCCACGCTCTCGGACCGCTACATCAGTGACCGCTTCCTGCCCGACAAGGCCATCGACCTGATCGACGAGGCGGGCGCCACCCTGCGGATGCAGGTGGACTCGGTGCCGGTCGAGGTCGATAGGATGGAGCGCAAGGCGGTGCAGCTCGAGATCGAGCGTCGGGCCCTGCAGAAGGACGGAGGGCCCGGAGCGCCGGAGCGCCTAGCAGCCATAGAGAGCGAACTGGAGGATCTGCGCGGGAATTCCTCGAGGCTCCGCGACCAGTGGCAGGCCGAGAAGCGCCTGATCGACGACGTCAAGCGTCTCAAGGAGGAGATCGAGCGCCTGCGCAACGCCCAGGAGCAGGCCCAGCGCTCGGGGGATCTGGCCGCCGCCTCCGAGATTCGCTACGGCCGCATCGCCCAGGTAGAGCAAGACCTCGCCGCGTCTACCCGGCGGCTCGAGGAGCGGCGCGGCGACAGCCCGCTGGCGCGCGGGGAGGTCGTCGAGGAGGATGTCGCGAGAATCGTCGCCAAGTGGACCGGGATCCCGGTCGCCAAGATGCTGCAGGGCGAGGTCGAGAAGCTCGTTCACATGGACGAGGCTCTGATGCGGAAGGTAATCGGTCAGGACCACGCCATTCGCTCGGTCGCGAACGCGGTCCGTCGCAGCCGTGCGGGCCTCGGCGATCCCGACCGGCCCATCGGGTCCTTCGTGTTCCTAGGCCCGACGGGAGTAGGGAAGACGGAGCTGGCGCGCGCACTCGCCGAGTTCCTGTTCGACTCCCCCCAGGCGATGGCCCGCGTCGACATGTCTGAGTACATGGAGAAGCACTCCGTCTCCCGCATGATCGGTGCTCCCCCGGGGTACGTTGGCCACGACGAGGGCGGCCAGCTCACCGAGCACGTCCGACGGTCGCCCTATTCTGTCGTGCTCCTAGACGAGATCGAGAAGGCCCACCCCGACGTCTTCAACGTCCTGCTGCAGGTGCTGGAAGACGGCCGCCTGACCGACGGGAAGGGGCGGACCGTGAGCTTCGCCAACGCGGTCATCGTGATGACCTCGAACGTCGGCTCACAGGAGATTCTGCGCAACGGCGCGATCGGGTACGCCCTCAGCGAGCCCGGCCCCTCGCGCGAATCGGGCAACCGCACGGCCCTGATGAACGAGCTCGGCCGGACGTTCCGCCCCGAATTCCTCAACCGGATCGACGACATCGTCGTCTTCGACAACCTCCGCAGGGAGCATCTCTACCAGATCGTCGACCTGCAGCTCGCCCGCGTCGGGGCGCTCCTGGCGGACCGGCGCATCCGCTTGCAGGTGACCGCGGAGGCCAAGGACCTGATCGTGGCCCAGGGCTACGACCGCCATTACGGCGCGCGGCCGATGAAGCGCGCGATCCAGCGGCTGATTCAGGACCCCTTGGCCCTCGCCTTGCTCGAAGGCCGCATCGCCGACGGCGACGCAGTGCAGGTCGACCGCGACGGGGAGGCCATGCGGCTCGAGCCGCAGTCCGGGTGACGAGCGGGCCCGCCAGGGGCTGGTCTGGCGGCTGATACGATAGCCGTGTGCGGGATACCATCTGGTCCCGGACGCTCCCGGCGGCATCCCGCGCGACGCTCCTGGCGTCGGACCCGCTGCCGGCGACCGCCGACGTGGTGGTTGTTGGCGCCGGGCTCGTGGGCCTCTGCACCGCCTGCTCCTTGGTGAGCCGCGGAACCCGCGGGATCGCGCTCCTCGACCGGGTGTCGATCGGCGGGGGCGCGACTGGCGCGAGCGCGGGCGGACTGTGGCCCGGCCACGAGTGCCTCACCTTCGCGACCCCGCTCGTGGCGCGGAAGGCGGCCGACCTGCATGCCCGGCTGCGGGCCGAGTTCCCCTGCGACCACGTGCCGGGCGGGTTGCTGAAGCTCGTGGACGAGGGTGCCGTCCCGCGGGAGCGCGCCCGCGTGGACCGCGTGAGGCAGGCGGGTTTCGACGCCGAACTGCTCGCGGGACCGGAAGTTGAGCGCTGCGAGCCGCGCCTCCGGCGCGGCTCGCGCGCCGTATGGTTCCCCCAAGATGGATCCATCCATCCGCTGAAGCTTGCCGCTGCGCTGGCAGCGTGGCTGCGTCGTCACGGCGTAGCGATTTGCCTGGGCCAGGCGGTTCGCCACATCGAGCCTTCCGGCGCAGGCGTGCGCACGAAGCACGGGCGCATCGGTTCCGGCGCCGTCGTCGTGGCGGCGGGTGCCTGGACGCCGCTGCTCACCCGCTTGCTGGGCTGGGAGCCGCCAATCCGCCCGATCCGCGGCACGCTCCTTGCCACCGGCTCGCGGCCGCCCGGCACAATCCGCTCCGTGGTGGTCGGCCCGGACTTCTATTACTGGCAGCTAGCCTGCGGTCCCCTCGCGGGTGGCGGGTCCGAAGAGGACGTCGGGTTCAGCGAGCGGCCCGACCTTGCGGTCGCGGATCGGATCCGGACCGAATTCCGCGACCTGTTCCCGGCGCTGCGCGCGGTATCCTTCGGCGCGCGATGGACCGGGTTCCGCCCGTTCTGCGAGGACATGCAACCGGTCGTCGGGCCCGTGCCGGGGCAGGTCCGGGTGTTCGTTTCCGCCGGGCATTTCCGCAAGGGGATCCTACTCGCTCCTCTCAGCGGGGAACTGCTCGCCGACGAGATGCTCGAGGGCCGCCGGTGGCAGCCTGCGGTCTCCTTCCGTCCGGACCGGTTCGCGCCGGCCCGGGCGGAAGGCGCTCGATCCGGGGCCTAAACGGCCGCCGCGTACCGCCCGGCCACCGCGTTCCAATCGATGACGTTGTAGAACGCCGCGATGTAGTCGGGCCTGCGGTTCTGGTAATTCAGGTAGTATGCGTGCTCCCAGACGTCGAGGCCGAGAATCGGCACGCGCCCTTCCATGAGCGGGGAGTCCTGATTCGGCGACGACTCGACGACCAGCTGGCCACCGTCCACGCTCAGCCAGGCCCAGCCGCTGCCGAAGCGGTTCGCCGCGGCTGCCGAGAACTGCGATTGGAAGCCGTCGAACCCGCCGAAGGCCTCCCCGATGGCGTCCGCCAGCGCGCCCTCGGGCCGACCGCCCCCTTCCGGGCTCATGACCGTCCAGAACAGCGAGTGGTTCGCGTGGCCGCCGCCGTTGTTGCGCACGGCCGCGTTGGCCACGGCCGCCGCGTCCGACACCAAGTCGTTGATGTCGAGGTCCGCTTGGGCGGTCCCGGCCACGGCGGCGTTCAGCTTGGCCACGTAGGCGGCATGGTGCTTGCCGTGATGGATCTGCATCGTGCGGGCGTCGATATGGGGCTCCAGCGCTCCGAAGTCGTAGGGAAGGTCGGGAACCGAAAAGGCCATCGTGTAGCTCTCCTTTGAGGAATTCAGGGAAGAACCATATCGTAGCACCCGCCCCTCGCGGCACGGGCGGGGACGGATCGCCTGTCTCGGTCGAGCGCGGGGACGCGACTCGGGACTGCGCGGTGATCGACTGTTCGCCTCGCGGGCGGTCGCCATGCCCGCCCGAGATCCGCAGGGCGCCCCGGTCCGCAGCCCGCGATCGTCGCTCCGCTGCGAATCCGCTAGAACTCGTCCAGGCCCTCGGTCAGCTCGATGTAGGTTCCCCAGGGATCGGTCAGGAACGCCACCGACAGGCCCATCGCCGGAATCTCGCGGAACGGCACGTCGAACTTCACCCCCTTGCTCTCGAGCTCCTCGCAGAACGCTTCTAGGTTGTCGACCTCGAAGCCGATGTGATCGAGGACCCGCCCCTTGGTCGGCGCCGTCCCGTCGGGAGCGGCGGCGAACGTCACCTCTATGCCCGGCACGTCCATCTTCCTGAAGCGCCCGCGCATGCCCGGCTGGCCGCCGAAGTGCCTCACGTACCAGTCCCGCGTGGCGGCGTCGTCCGCCGTGAACACGTGGATGTGGTGGGCCACGATGCCCTCGAGCGACCGGTCTTCCATCAGCTCCACGCGCAGGCCGTCGGGGCTCTTGACGAAGGCCATGTGGACGTTCTGGTCGGCGTTATAGTGGATGTCGCTCACGGCGCCGGCGACGACCTGCGTCGTGACGATCTCCAGGCCGGCCGCCTGCACCCGCCGGATCACCCCCCGCAGGTCCGGCACGCGGAAGCCCAGATGGTTGACGCTGCTGCCGTCGCTCGCGCCGGTGGGCTCCCGCTCTCGCAGGAACAGCAGCATGTTGGGGATCTTGACTACGTCGGTCTGGCCGAACCTGGCCGTCTCGCCGCCCAGCAGCTCGCCCCAGAAGCGCTTGTGCTGGTCGAGGTCGCTCACGTTCAGATGGTGGTGGCCCGCCGCGAAGGCGCTCTCCCTGGCGGCCAGCAGCTGCGCCGAGGCGGCCGGGACGCTGGCGAGGGCGGCTGCGGCGAGCAGGACAGGTCGCGTCACGCTGGCGAGTGTAGCAGCGCTCGGCCGCCCGCGGAAAAAAATCTCGCCGAACACGAAAAAAAACGCCCCTACCCCTTGCGCGCCCCGCCGCGCCGTGCTAGGATACTAAAAGAGCGGCGGTTTGGGGTGCTTCGTGCGTCCTAGGTCGTTGCCGGGGCGTTCCGCCCCGGCGTGAGGCTGGCCCGTCGCGGGGATTGCAGGCGTCGCAAGGCGTACCTGCGAAGCGATCCGCGTCGGCGCTGATCTTTGACAGATCGGTTGGACGTGCAGTACGTTTCGTCTGATTCCGAGTGACAGCCGGATCGGCGAACTCTGAGGCATCGCCCGTGCGCCTTCGTGGCGCATTGGGTGAATAGCTTTTACTTGAGAGTTTGATCCCGGCTCAGAATCAACGCTGGCGGCGCGCCTAACACATGCAAGTCGAACGAGAAAGCCCCTTCGGGGGCAAGTACAGTGGCGAACGGGTGAGTAACACGTGGGTTACCTGCCCCTGAGTGGGGAATAACCTTGGGAAACCGGGGCTAATACCGCATACGACCCTTCGGGGTGAAAGCTTTATGCGCTCGGGGATGGGCCCGCGGTCGATTAGCTGGTTGGTGGGGTAATGGCCTACCAAGGCTTCGATCGATAGCCGGCCTGAGAGGGCACACGGCCACACTGGCACTGAGACACGGGCCAGACTTCTACGGAAGGCAGCAGTGGGGAATCTTGGACAATGGGGGAAACCCTGATCCAGCGACGCCGCGTGATCGATGAAGGCCTTCGGGTCGTAAAGATCTTTCAGCGGGGACTATGATGAAGGTACCCGCAGAAGCAGGAGCGGCTAACTACGTGCCAGCAGCCGCGGTAATACGTAGGCTCCAAGCGTTGTTCGGAATTACTGGGCGTAAAGCGAGTGTAGGCGGCTTGCCAAGTCGATTGTGAAATCTCCCGGCTCAACTGGGAGGCTGCGGTCGATACTGGCAGGCTAGAGTGCGGAAGAGGAAGGTAGAATTCCTGGTGTAGCGGTGGAATGCGTAGATATCAGGAGGAATACCGGCGGTGAAGACGGCCTTCTGGACCGCAACTGACGCTGAGACTCGAAAGCGTGGGGAGCAAACAGGATTAGATACCCTGGTAGTCCACGCCCTAAACGATGCATACTTGGTGTGGGCTCTTCACTGGGTCCGTGCCGGAGCTAACGCGTTAAGTATGCCGCCTGGGGAGTACGGTCGCAAGGCTGAAACTCAAAGGAATTGACGGGGGCCCGCACAAGCGGTGGAGCATGTGGTTTAATTCGACGCAACGCGAGGAACCTTACCTGGGCTTGAACCGCAGCGGACCGTCCTAGAAACAGGACTTTCCCTTCGGGGACCGTTGTAGAGGTGCTGCATGGCTGTCGTCAGCTCGTGTCGTGAGATGTTGGGTTAAGTCCCGCAACGAGCGCAACCCTCGTCCTGTGTTGCCAATTATGGAACTCGCAGGAGACCGCCAGCGACAAGCTGGAGGAAGGTGGGGACGACGTCAAGTCATCATGGCCTTTATGTCCAGGGCTACACACGTGCTACAATGGGTGGTACAACGGGTTGCCAAGTCGCGAGACGGAGCTAATCCCCCAAAGCCATCCTTAGTTCGGATTGCAGGCTGCAACTCGCCTGCATGAAGCTGGAATCGCTAGTAATGGCGCATCAGAACGGCGCCGTGAATACGTTCCCGGGCCTTGTACACACCGCCCGTCACATCACGAAAGTGGATTGTACTAGAAATCCGCGAGCCAACCTTCGGGAGGCAGCGGCTTACGGTATGATTCATGATTGGGGTGAAGTCGTAACAAGGTAGCCGTAGGAGAACCTGCGGCTGGATCACCTCCTTTCTAAGAGAGACCGGGCTTCCGGCCGGTCGGCCCTCCGGGGCATCGGCAGCCGGCGGCTCCAGCCATCCGGCATTCTCTCGCTCGGAGGCAGAGATCCGTGCTTGACGGCGACCGGCGTAGCCGGCCGCCCGCGTCCAACCGGCCTCAGCTCGGGCTGCGATCTCGCGTCCGGGGCTGTAGCTCAGCTGGGAGAGCGCCTGATTTGCAATCAGGAGGTCGTCGGTTCGACTCCGATCAGCTCCACCACCCCGACCGGGGGCGGCCTCGCTCGGGCGTGTAGCTCAGTTGGTTAGAGCGCATCCCTGATAAGGATGAGGTCGCTGGTTCAAATCCAGCCACGCCCACCACGCCGGTCCTTGGCCGGGCCGCGGGTCTTCGAGCCCCGCGGCCCGGCGAGGGATCCCGCGTAGCGGAATCCCGTTCCTTGAAAGCCGAATAACGAAGGTCATAGGTAATCGCCGGAAGCGCCCGGCGCGCGTAGCGCGTCGCGGGCGCTGTCCGAGTAGCGCCGCCCGGTGACCCCTCCGACCCGCGCGAGCGGGACGGGGCTTGGTTCCGGGCAAGTTTTACGGTCAAGCTACTAAGGGCGTACGGGGGATGCCTTGGCGAGAGCAGGCGATGAAGGACGTGGCTAACTGCGAAAAGCCTCGGTGAGCTGTAAGCAAGCGTTTAACCGGGGATGTCCGAATGGGGAAACCTGGCGGGAGCGAACTCCCGTCGCCGTCGGTTGAATTCATAGACCGGCGGGGCGAACCCGGGGAAGTGAACCATCTCAGTACCCGGAGGAAAAGAAAATAACCATGATTCCGCTAGTAGCGGCGAGCGAACGCGGACCAGCCCAAACCGGGCGACCCTCGCGGGAAGCCCGGGGTTGTAGGACCTCATCACGGGACCGCTGATCCTAGCCGAACGGTTTGGAAAAACCGGCCGGAGAAAGTGACAGCCTTGTAGGCGAAAGGTGAAGCGGCCCAGAGGGATCCTGAGTACCGCGGGACACGTGAAATCCTGTGGGAATCTGCCGGGACCATCCGGTAAGGCTAAATACTCGCTCTCGACCGATAGTGAACCAGTACCGTGAGGGAAAGGTGAAAAGCACCCCTGCTAGGGGAGTTAAAAGTACCTGAAACCGTATGCCTACAAGCAGTGGGAGGGTACCCGCGAGCCTCCGGGCTCCGGGCCTGACCGCGTGCCTTTTGCTTAATGAGCTGGCTAGTTAATCTCAGTGGCGAGGTTAAGAGAAATCGAGCCGCAGCGAAAGCGAGTCTGAACAGGGCGCGAAGTCGCTGGGATTAGACGCGAAACGGGATGATCTACCCTTGGTCAGGGTGAAGTTCGTGTAACAGCGGACGGAGGCCCGAACCAGTGTCGGTTGAAAACGGCTTGGATGAACTGAGGGTAGGGGTGAAAGGCCAATCAAATTCCGTGATAGCTCGTTCTCTCCGAAATAGCTTTAGGGCTAGCCTCGTGTTAACGCGGCGGTGGTAGGCCTCTGGATGGACTAGGGGGTTTCACAACTTACCGAATCCAACTAAAGTTCGAATGCCGCCGACGAAAATGCACGGGAGTCAGACTGCGGGGGCTAAGCTTCGTAGTCGAGAGGAAAACAGTCCAGACCGCCGGCTAAGGTCCCTGAGCTACGCTCAGTGGGTAAGGAAGTCAAGTCGCTCAGACAGCCAGGAGGTTGGCTTAGAAGCAGCCATCCTTTAAAGAAAGCGTAATAGCTCACTGGTCAAGCGCCTTGGCGCCGAAAATGTAACGGGGCTCAAGCGTAGCACCGAAGCCGCGGATTCCCGGCCTGCTTGCAGGCCGGGGATGGTAGGAGAGCGTTCCTGTCGCGTCGAAGCGGGCCCGGAAGGGCCCGTGAAGCGGCAGGAAGTGACTCTGCCAGCATTAGTAGCGAGAAGCCAGGCGAGAACCCTGGCCGCCGAAAGTCTAAGGTTTCCCGGGGAAGGTTAATCCGCCCGGGGTTAGTCGGGTCCTAAGGCCAGGCCGAAAGGCGTAGCCGATGGACACGCGGTTAATATTCCGCGACCACCTTGGCTCGTTTGTACGATGGGGGGACGCAGGAAGCGAAGCAGGAAGGGTGATGGATGTCCCTTTTGGCCGTTCGAGGTGCCTAGGCAGGCAAATCCGCCTAGGAACACACCGAGGACGGACTCGAGGCCGCACGGCCCCAAAGCTGCGTAGCAGCCTGCCAGGAAAAGCCTCTAAGGAGAGTTCAAGGTGCCCGTACCGCAAACGGACACACGTAGACGAGGAAGAGTATTCTCAGGCGCTCGGGTGATTGGTTGTTCAGGAACTCGGCAAAATGACTCCGTAACTTCGGGAGAAGGAGTGCCCCCGCGAGGGGGTCGCAGAGAAACGGCTCAGGCGACTGTTTATCAAAAACACAGGTCTCTGCTAAGTCGAAAACGACGTATAGGGGCTGACGCCTGCCCGGTGCCGGAAGGTTAAGAGGAGAGGTTAGCTTCGGCGAAGCTTCGAATCGAAGCCCCGGTGAACGGCGGCCGTAACTATAACGGTCCTAAGGTAGCGAAATTCCTTGTCGGGTAAGTTCCGACCTGCACGAATGGCGTAACGATCTGAGCACTGTCTTAACAACCAGCCCGGCGAAGTTGTGGTACCGGTGAAGACGCCGGTTACCCGCCAAAGGACGGAAAGACCCCGTGCACCTTTACTACAGCTTAACAGTGATTCATGACATAGCTCGCGCAGGATAGGTGGGAGGCTTTGAAGCCGGACTTTCGGGTTCGGTGGAGCCAATCTTGAGATACCACCCCTGTTATGTTGTGGATCTAACCTCGGGCCGTGAAGCCGGCCCAGGGACACTGTTTGGTGGGTAGTTTGACTGGGGCGGTCGCCTCCCAAAGTGTAACGGAGGCGCGCGAAGCTCGGCTCAGGCTGTTTGGAAATCAGTCGCAGAGCGCAATGGTAAAAGCCGGGTTGACTGCGAGACCTACAAGTCGAGCAGGTGCGAAAGCAGGCCATAGTGATCCGGCGGTCCCGCATGGAAGGGCCGTCGCTCAACGGATAAAAGGTACGCCGGGGATAACAGGCTGATCTGGGCCAAGAGTTCATATCGACGCCCGGGTTTGGCACCTCGATGTCGGCTCATCGCATCCTGGGGGTGGAGAAGCTCCCAAGGGTTAGGCTGTTCGCCTATTAAAGCGGTACGCGAGCTGGGTTCAGAACGTCGTGAGACAGTTCGGTCCTTATCCTTGGTGGGCGTAGGAAACTTGAGGGAGGCTGCCTTCAGTACGAGAGGACCGAGGCGGATGAACCTCTTGTGATCCAGTTGTCACGCCAGTGGCACAGCTGGGTAGCGAAGTTCAGGAGGGATAAGCGCTGAAAGCATATAAGCGCGAAACCCGACCCGAGATAAGGTTTCCCCGAAGGGCACTTGAAGACTACAAGTTTGATAGGACGGATGTGCAAGCGTGGCAACATGCGAGCTAACCGTTACTAATCGCCCGTTCGGCTTGACCGTAAAGCTTGCCCGGAGCGAAGCTCCCCGGAGGGGGGCGCGCCCCGGTTCGGGCACGGCGGTTGCCAGACCTTCGGAATTCGGCTAGGCGCTCCCCCGCGGGGGAGCGCAGCCCGGGCCGTTGCGCGGCCCGGGACCCTTTTCGGGTGGTCATAGCGAGGAGGCCACACCCGTTCTCATCCCGAACACGGCAGTTAAGCTCCTCAGCCCCGATGGTACTGCGCTGGCGACGGCGTGGGAGAGTAGGACGCTGCCCGATTTGCACGCGGCGCGTCGCGTCGGCGGAAGTCGGCCGTCGCGCCGCTCCCTACCAGCCCTCGACCTGGGCGGCGGGGATCGCCCGGTCCGCCAGCATCACGGGGATGCTGGCGTCGATCCGGTAGACCGTCGCGCCGTCCGTCGTCATCAAGGCCTCCTCGAGCGGCTGCTCGACCGGCGACCCGTCGGCGTAGCGCAGCGCGCCGGCCTCGACGGCGCGGTTGAGCCTCCCCACGCGCTCCGCTCCCAGCATTCGCAAGGGCGTCCGCGAAGTAGGGCAGCATAGGATTTCCAGCAGCTCTTGGCTGATCGGCACGCGACGTCTCCTCCCTCGGGGGCGAATGCCTAGCATACCCGGTTCGCGCCACGGCTGCGGCCCGTTGACAGCGGGCTCGCTTTCGGATATAGTTAGCAGGCTTGGTGCTCCGGGCATCGGGCCGTGGGGAGCGCGGCCTTGGCCGGGCGGTGTGGCTCCGGCGGGGCGTGGGTTCGCCGGGGCGCCCGCGAATTGCAGGCAGTAGCGAGCGATGGAGCGGAACGGAAACGACTCTCTTCCGGCGGTGCCGGTGCTTGCGGACGCTCCTGCCCCGGCCGCCCCGGCCGCCCCGGCGGACGCGGGCGGCTCGCGCGTCCCCGGCATTCCCGTGCCGGGCGTGCCCGAGGCCGGGCCGCCCGGCGAGGATTTCGGCGAGGATCCGGCCGATCCCGTAGATCTGTCGGCGCCGGTCAAGGCCGATGTGTCCCCGGAAGCGCGCATCCGCCCCGGCAGCCGCTGCAAGGGGACCGTGGTCGCCGTCGGAGAGGCCGGCGTGATCATCTCGTTCGGCGCCAAGGTGGAGGGGTACGTCCCACTCGACGAGTTTCGCGACACCAGCGGGGAGATCACGGCCCGCGTGGGCCAGGACGTCGAGGTCTTCGTCGAGCGCATGGGAGCGGCGGGCTCGTACGCGGCGCTGTCGTATCGCAGGATCCGGGAGGCGTCCGAGTGGGCCCGCCTCGAAGCGGCGCACGCGGGACGCGTGGCCGTCGCGGCTCGCGTCGTGCGCCGCGTCAAGGGCGGACTGCGAGTCGACATCGGCGTCGAGGCCTTCCTGCCGGCCTCGCAAGTCGACCTGCGACCGGTGCGCGATCTCGACGCCTGGGTCGGCAAGACAGTGGATGTCATCGTCGTGGAGTGCGAGCGGCGCCGCTCCAACGCCGTGGTGTCGCGTAGCGAGCTGCTCAAGACCGAGCGGCAGGCCCGCATGGCCGACACGCTGCGCGCTCTCGCCGTCGGCGAGCCCGCCGCCGGCGTCGTCCGCAACATCACCAGCTACGGCGTGTTCGTCGACCTCGGTGGCATCGACGGCTTGATCAAGCTGACGGAGCTGTCGTACGGCCGCGTCGGCAACCCTTCCGGCTTACTCGCGCCGGGTCAGGAGGTGACCGCCAGGGTCCTGCGGATCGACACGGAGAAGGAGCGCGTGGCACTGAGTTTGCGAGCGATGTCGCCCGATCCATGGGCGACCGTCGCCGAGCGCTACGCGCCGGGCGACCGCGTGCGCGGCCGCGTCTCGAGCGTCGAGGACTACGGTGCCTTCATCGAGCTCGAGTCCGGGGTCGAAGGCCTGGTCCACATCTCGGAGATCGAATGGTCCCGTCGCCCCAAGCATCCATCCAAGACCTTCTCGCCCGGAGCGGAGAGCGAGGCCGTGGTGCTGGACGTGAATCGCGACGACCGGCGCATCTCGCTGAGCTTCAAGCGGCTCGTCCAGGACCCTTGGGACCAGTATGCATCCAGCCTCGACGTGGGCATGGTGGTGGAGGGCGTCGTCCGCCGCGTGGCCTCGTACGGCCTCTTCGTGGAAGTCGTGGAAGGGATCGAGGGCTTGGTGCATGTCTCGGACCTCTCCTGGGATGCTCGCGCGCGGAACCCGAGCGAAGCGGCCCGCGAGGGCCAGCAAATCAACACCGTCGTCCTGCACGTCGACAAGGACAAGAGGCGCCTCTCGCTGGGCCTGAAGCAGCTCGAGCCGGACGCCTGGGACACTTTCCTAGGCCAGCACGCCGTCGGCGACACCGTGGCCGGCGTGGTGCGGCGCAGCGTGAAGTTCGGGTCCTTCGTTGAGCTGGCCCCCGGTGTCGAGGGCCTCTGCCACGTCTCCCAGTCGCCCAAGGGCGAGCGCCGCCTGCAGCCCGGACGGACCTACGAGTTCGAGGTCCTCGAATTGAACGAGCAGTCGCGGCGCATCGGCCTGCGCTGTCGGCGGGCCGACCCGCTCGCCGAGCCGACCGCCGACTGAACCCGCCGGAACGGGGCTCTCCGCGCGGTTCATTACAATGAGCGCTGAGGGCGGCGCAAGCGCGCGGGCCATGACGAAAGCCAGAATTGTCGAGAAGATCTCTCGGACCATCCTCGTGTCACACAAGGAAGCCGGCAAGATCGTCGACACGGCCCTGGAGAGCATCGTGGATGCCCTGAGGCGGGGCGACAAGGTCGAGATCCGGGGGTTCGGCAGCTTTCGCACGCGCACCCGCGCCGCCCGCAAGGCCCGCAATCCGCGGTCGGGCGATTCGGTCGACGTGCCGGCTAGGACGATTGCCTTCTTCAGGCCGAGCAAGCAGCTGCGCGGCGCGGTTCTCGACGCCCACCGCGCCGAGGACTGACGGCCCGTCGCCGTCCGCCTGATCGATGGACTACCCGTGGACGCCTTGGCGCTACAGCTACGTCTCGGGCGTCGCGGACGACTCCCCCGGCGCGCCGGCCTGCGTCTTCTGCTCCCTGCTCGAGTCGGGCTCCGACGACCGCCAGGCCTTGGTCGTGCATCGCGCGAGGCTCAACTTCGTCGTGCTGAACCGCTTCCCGTATCCCAGCGGCCACCTGATGGTGATTCCCTACCGCCATGTCGACTCCCTGGCGGCGGCTTCCGTGGAGACCGCCGAGGAGATGATGCGGCTGACCCAACGCGCAGAGGACCTGCTGCGGTCGCTTTACTCGCCGGACGGCGTCAACATCGGGATGAACGTCGGCCGCGCGGCCGGTCACATCCACATGCATGCGCTCCCGCGCTGGTTCGCGGACGCGAGCTTCGTCACCGTGGTCGGCGAGACGCGGGTGCTTCCCGAGTCGCTTTCTGTGACCTGGGAGCGCGTCCGGGCGGCTTTCGGGCACCCGCCGAAATGACCTCTCCTCGCCGTCGCCGGCGGAGCCGGCCAGTATAATTCGAGCCATGGAGGGACTGGGCGCGGTTCTGGCGCGGGCGGCTTTGGCGCTGTACTCGTTCGGCCTGCTGGACTCGCTCTACAGCGTGGTCCGGCAGAAACGCAGGATGTTCAAGCCGGCGCTGTACGCGTTCGTCGTCGGTGCAGGGCTGCACGGTCTTGCCTTGGCGTCGGCGAGCGTCGATTCGGGTCGTTTTCCGGTCCGCACGCTCCAGCAGATGTCCTCCATGGCGGCGTTTTTCATGACCGCCGTCTTCCTTGCGGTGTACGCGCGCTTCAAGTACCAGAGCGTGGCGATCTTCGTCTTTCCGTCGGTGTTCCTGCTCGCTCTCGTCGGCGTGCTCCGCGGGCCCGCCCCGCCGGCGCCGGGCGCCATGGCGCATTGGTGGCCGTCCCTGCATGCGGCCCTGTTCCTGCTCGGCTACGCCGCGCTCTTCCTGACCTGCGTCGCGGGCGTGATGTACCTCATTCAGGAGCGCGAGCTGAAGACGAAGAACCTGCGCGCCCTCTATCACCGCCTGCCTCCGCTGGGCAAGCTCGACGAAATGGGCTACCAGGCGCTGGCGGCCGCCTTCGTGCTGGTGACGCTGGGCCTGATCGCCGCCTCGGTCTGGGCCTTCCTGGAGTGGGGGGCCAACTGGCTGGTCGACCCTACCATCGCCCTCGCGTTCCTGACCTGGGCGATCTCCTTCGCCATGGTGATCAGCCGCCTCGCGGCCGGCTGGCGCGGACGCAAGGGAGCCTACCTGTCGATCGCCGGCTTCGGCTGCGCCGCCCTGACGTGGGTGGTCAACAGCGGTGCCCACTCGTTCATGGTGCGATGAGCATCCAGCTGGTCGGCATCAGCCACAGGACGGCGCCGGTCGAGGTGCGCGAGTGCCTGGCGGTGTCCGAGGCGGACGCGGGCGAGCTCTCCCGCGATCTCGCCCGCTCCCAGTCGCTCGACGAGGCGCTGGTCCTGTCGACCTGTAACCGGGTCGAGTTCCTGGCCAGCGGCGAGCGGTCCGCGCTGCGCGACGAGGTGCTCCGCCGCGTGAGCGCCCTCTCCAACGGCGCGGGCGTGGACGAGGCGGCCTTCTACGGCTACGAGGGCCGCCAGGCCGTGCGGCACGTGTTCCGCGTGGCCGCGAGCCTCGACTCGATGGTCGTCGGCGAGCCCCAGATCCTCGGCCAGGTGCGGGACGCCTACCATCGGGCCCGCGACGCCGGCGCCTTGGGCGGTCCGCTCGACAGCCTGGTCTCGCACGCCTTCCGCGTCGCCCGCCGCGTGCGCAACGAGACGGAGATCGGCCGCATGGCGGTCTCGGTCAGCTACGTGGCGGTGGAGCTCGCGCGCAAGATCTTCGGCGATCTCGACGGCCTGTCCGTGCTGCTGGTCGGCGCCGGCGAGATGGCCGAGGCGGCCGCCCGCCACTTGCGCGGCACGGGCGAGCTGCGCCTCTTCGTGACCAACCGCACGCTTTCGAGCGCCGAGCGGCTTGCCCGCGAGTTCGGGGCCGAGGCGGTCGCCTTCGACCGCCTGCTCGAGTTGCTGCAGCAGGTGGACATCGTCGTCGCCTCCACGGCCGCTCCCGGCTACATCCTCTCCAGGAGGACCGCCCAGGGAGTGATCGCCGCCCGCCGCAACCGGCCGATCTTCCTCGTCGACATCGCCGTGCCCCGCGACGTCGACCCGGGCATCAATCAGATCGACAACATGTTCGTCTACGACATCGACGACCTGGAGCAGGTGGCCGCCGCGAACATGCGGCAGCGGCGGATCGAGGCCGGCACCGCCGAGCGCATTGTCGACGACGAAGTCGACCGGGTGCTCCGGCGCATCGAGGCCGACGGCGCGGGGCCGGCCATCCGGTCCCTCAACCAGCGCCTGGAGGCCATCCGCCGGGGGGAGCTGGCGCGATTCGAGTCCAAGCTGCGAGGCCTCAGCGCGGAGCAGCGCGAGGCGGTGGAAGCGCTGACGCAAGGCATCATCGGCAAGGTCGCCCACCATCCGATCCGCGAGGCGAAGCGCAGCGTGTCCGACCCTCGCTCGCGTGTCACCCTCGACGACATCCGGCGGATCTTCGGGCTCGAGTAGGGGCCCGCGTGGAGAGCCTGACCGTCGGCACTAGGGGCTCGCAGCTGGCCCTGCGGCAGGCTCGCTGGGTTGCCGGGCTCTTGGAGCGCTCCGGCTGCCGGACCGGCATCCGGGTCATCCGGACGACCGGCGACCGCCTTGGCGCCGTGGCGCTGGCCGAGCTCGGCCAGCGGGAGGGCGTCAAGGGCGTCTTCACGAAGGAAATCGAGGACGCCCTGCTCGCGGGCGCGATTGACGTCGCGGTGCATAGTCTCAAGGATCTGCCGACGGAGCTGGACGATCGGCTCGCGCTGGGCTGCGTGCCCACCCGGGCCGACCCGAGGGACGCCCTGCTGGGCAAGGGCCTGGACGGCCTGCGAGCGGGGGACCGCGTCGGCACCGGCTCGACGCGTCGCGCCGCGCAGTTGCGCGCGCTGCGGCCGGACCTGGCCGTCGCAGGCATCCGCGGCAATGTCGACACCCGGATTCGCAAGCTGGAGGCGGGCGAGTACGACGCGATCGTGCTGGCCGCCGCCGGCCTCGAGCGGCTCGGCCTGCAGGCGCGGGTGAGCGAGTACCTCGAGACCTCCAGCATGGTGCCCGCTGCGGGGCAGGGTGCCCTGGGCATCCAAGTCCGGGCGGGCGACAGCCGGGCGCTCGACGCTCTCGCGCCGCTGCACGATCCGCGCGCCGCCGCCGAAGTCGCCGCCGAGCGCGAACTGCTGCGATCGCTGGGCGGGGGCTGCGACGTGCCCTTGGGAGCTAACGCGGCCGCGCGAGCTGGCGACCTGCTCCTGGTCGCGGCCTGCGCGCGGAACGACGGGGCAATCGTCCGGGCCGAGGCGTCCGGCTCGCCCGCCCGCGCCGCGGCCCTAGGATCCCAGGTGGCCGCGCGCCTGCTCCGCTTGGGCGCGGCTTGCGGCGGCGTCAGGCCGCCCGCGCCAAGTGCTCCTGGAGGCTCCGGTCGACCGTCTCGATGACCTGCGCCGTCGAAGACGCCCGATGCACCTTCTTACGCAGCTGCGATCCGTCCGGCATGCCGCGCGTGAAGTACGTGGCGAACTGCTTCATCTTGCCCAGGGGATGTCCGGAAATCTTGCCCGCGTCGTCGAGCAGCATGCCGAAGTACTCGCGCAGCAGCTGGTAGCGCTGGAGGTCGGTCGGCCGGTCGTAGGCGCCGGTGGCGACGAATTGCTGGATCTGGCGGAAAATCCACGGGTTGCTGGACGCGGCGCGCCCGATCATGACCCCGTCGCAGCCAGTGCGGCGGAACATCCGCACGGAGTCCTCGGGGGAGAAGACGTCTCCGTTGCCGACCACAGGTATCCTCACGGCGGCCTTGAGCTCGGCGATGCGGTCCCAGTCCGCGCTGCCGCCGTAGCCCTGCTGGCGCGTGCGGCCGTGCAGCGAGACGCCCTGCAGGCCGCAGTCCTCGGCGATCCGCCCCATCTGCCGCACCACGATCGAGCGGTCGTCCCAGCCGGTGCGGAACTTGCAGGTGAACGGGATGCCGACCGCGGCGCGGACCGCCCGCAGGATTCGCTCCACCAAGGGCAGGTCGCGCAGCAGGCCCGAGCCCCCGTTGCACTTGACCACCTTCTTGACCGGGCAGCCGAAATTCATGTCGACGCCGTCGAACCCGAGATCCTCCACCAGGCGCGCCGCGTCCGCCAGCACCTGAGCGTCCGAGCCGAACAGCTGGGCCACGATCGGATGCTCGTCGGGTTCGTAGTGGAGGTAGTTGAAGGGGCTGCGACGGGGCTTGGGCCGCGCCGCGCCGTGGTTGGCGACGATGCCGTGCGAGCTCGTGAACTCGGTCATGATCAGGCCGCAGCCCGACAGGCGCCGGATCAGTCGGCGGAACACGGTGTCGGTGACCCCGGCCATGGGCGCGAGCACGACCGGGGGGGCGACCAGCAGGGACCCGAACCTCAGCTCGCGCGGGAGCTCCATCTCTCGCATTTTACCCGTTGAGCCTGCGGGCCGGCCTCAGCCGTTGGACAGCTCGTCCAGGCTGCGCGGCCAGTCCGACCGCAGGAGCCGCGAGAGGGCGCGGTCCGCCAGCAGCTTCCCGCCGGTCTGGCAGCGGGCGCAGTAGTTCGTCTCGTTCGACGCGTAGCGGATGCGCTGCACGGGCGCGCCGCAGTCGGGACAGGGCCGGCCGTAGCGGCCGTGCACGGCCATGCCGTCGCGGAAGGCGGAGACATTCTGCGGGAAACCTCCCTCGCATTCCGCGCGCAGGCGGTCCGTCCATTCCCGCAGCACGCTGCGGGACGCTTCGTAGAGCCGCTCCACTTGGACGGCGTCCAGCCCGGAGGTCAGCGCGACCGGCGAGATGCAGGCGCGGTGCAGGATCTCGTCCGAGTAGGCGTTTCCGATGCCGCTGCAGACGCTCGGATCGGTGAGGGCCCGTTTCACCGTGCGGTTGCGCACGCGGAGCGCCTCGCCGAACGCGCCGCACGAGACTTCGAGCACTTCCACGCCTCCCCTGTGGAACTCCTCTAGCCGCCGGCCCCGGACGACATGCAGCGACGCCCGCTTCTTGCTGCCCGCTTCGGCCAGCAGCAGCGTGCCGTTGGCGAAGTCGAAGGCGGCAAGCCCGCGCCTGGCCGGGGGCTTGGCGCGGCGCGGCCGCCAGTGCAGCCGCCCGGCGATCATCAGGTGCAGCACCAGCCAGTAGCCCTCCTCGAGCCCGATTGCGATCCGCTTGCCGATCCGACGGAAGCCGGTCGCGCGCCTGCCGAGGCAGTCGCCGAGAGGGGGGTCCACCGTTCGCAGCAGCAGCGGGCTGCGGATGCGCACATCCTGCAGCGGCTGCCCGGTCAGACGGGTCGCGAGCGCCTCGACGTAGACCGCGACGTCGGGCAGCTCCGGCATTCCCCGCTCTCAGGGCAGCGGCTTGAACGGGAACGCGAGCGGGCAGAGCAGGGCGCCCATCGCGGCCAGCAGCACGGTCAGGGGCAGTCCTACCCGGGCGAAGTCTAGGAACCGGTAGCCGCCGGGCCCGTAGACCATTAGGTTCGTCTGGTACCCGACCGGCGAGAGGAAGCTCATTCCGCAGCCGAAGATCAGGCTGAACGCGAACGGCTCGAGGTGCAGCCCGAGGCTGTCCGCCGTCGCCTTGGCGACCGGGAACATCAGCGCGGCGGCCCCGTTCTTGGTGATCATCTGGGCGAAGAGCGTGGCCGTCAGCATCATTACGAAGAGGATGCCGCGGTGGCCGATGCCCGCGCTCGTGCAGGTGTCGAGCAGCCATGCGGCCACGGACCGGGCCGCTCCGGTCTGCTCCAATGCGGCGGCCATCCCCAACGCGGCCGCGATCGCAACGATGATTTGCAGGGACTCCCCTGAAATGGCGCGGCCCAGCCGCACGCAGCCGGAGCAGATCATCAGCAGGCCCGCGCACATGCAGACCGTGACCGGCTCGAGAGGGGACAGCATCAGCCCGGCGACCAGGAGGCCGAACGCGGCCGCCGCCGCTCCTAGGCGGTCGTGCCTCGGAGGCACGAACTCGTGCAGTGGCGAGACCAGGTAGAAGTGGCTCGAACTGCGGTGGGCGCGGGCGAACCCGCGCGGGGTCTCGAGCAGGAGCGTGTCTCCGGGCTGCAGGCGGATGTCCCCGATCTTTGACTCGATCGCGACGCCGTTGCGCCGCACCGCCACGACCGCGGCGTTGTAGACCGTCCGGAACCTCGCCTCGCGGACGGTGCGGCCGACGAGCGGGGACCCCGTGGCGATGACGGCCTCGACCAGCTCGCGTTGGCTCGGGTCCGCCACAGGCCCGTCGTCCAGGATCTGCGTCGGGACCAAGCCGCGGATCCGCTGCAGGTCGACCACGGATTCCAGCACGCCGGTGAAGCTAAGCCGGTCGCCCGCCATCAGCCGCGTGTCGGGCGGAGGGGCGGCCAGCAGGGTCCCTGCCCGCTCGATCTGGAACAGGAATAGCCCCGGCAGCGACCGCAGGCCCGCCTCGTCGATCGTCCGGCCCGCTGCCCGCGAGTTGGGGCGCAGCTCCATGTGGACCGTGTACTTCTGCGTGTCCGCGGCGTCGCCCTCGACTGGCAGGCGCTCGGGGATGAGCAGCTTCGACAGCGCGATCAGAAATGCGATGCCGACGATCCCGGCGGGCAGGCCCAGCAGCGCCGGGCCCCAGAAGGTCAGCGTCTTGCCGGGGGCGGGAAGCCCGGATTCCTGGAGATGCGTGAGGTACAGGCCCATCAGGATAAGATTGGAGGCGCTGCCGATCACGGTGAGCTGCCCACCTAGGATGGACGCGAAGCTGAGAGGCAGCAGGAGCTTGGACGCGCTGACGCGAATGCGACCGGCCCATTCGCGCACGAGCGGCAGGTACATCGCCACGACGGGGGTGTTGTTGATGAAGCCCGAGAGGATGGCCACCGGCGCCATGAGCCGGAACTGCGCCGAGGCCACCGACTTCGGGCGGCCGAGGAGCAGGGGGCCGATCGAGAGGGTCGCTCCGGTCTCGCGCAGGCCGGCCGCCACGACGAACAGCGCACCGATGGAGATGACTGCCGGGTGGGAGAACCCCGACAGCCCCTCGGCGGGCCCGACCGCGCCGAGCAGGATCTGCGCCATCAGGCCCGCGAGCATCGCGGTCTCGACGGCGACCCGGTTCGTGGCCAGCGCCACCGCCACGCCGGCCACCGCGGCCAGCGACAGTACCCCGGAGGCGCCCATTGCTGACAGGATATCCGACGGTCCCGGCCGGTGCGGGGCTCCGAGCGCCCGGCTCCTCGCCTGCGTTCCGGCGCTTCTCGTCCTGGGGGCCGTGCAGGCGCCCGGCCAGCCCGCGGGCTTTAACTACGACGAGTCCGAGGTGCCGGCCTACAGCCTCCCGGAGATCCTTCGCGGCGCCGACGGGCGGGTGATCGAGACGGCGGATCAGTGGGTCGGCCGCCGGGCGGAAATCCTCGAGCTCTTCGAGCGGCAGGTGTACGGTGTCGCCCCGGAGGCTCCCGCCGGCATGCAGTTCAGCGTGCTGGAGCGGGACGGCGAGGCCCTCGGCGGGCTTGCGCGCCGCAAGCAGGTGCTGGTCCGGTTCTCCCCGGACCGCGCCGAGCCCAGCATGGAGCTCCTGCTGTACACGCCGGCCGCGGCGCGGGCCGGGCCGGTGCCCGTCTTCCTAGGCCTCAACTTCGGCGGCAACCACACGGTCCACGCCGACCCGGGCATTCGCGTCTCGACCCGCTGGATGCGCGACGGCGACGGCGTGGAAGGCAACCGGGCGACCGAGCGGACCCGCGGCCGGAACGCGAGCCGCTGGCAGCTCGAGACCGTCCTGCGGCGCGGCTACGGCTTGGCGACGGTGTATTGCGGCGATCTCGACCCCGACTACGACGACGGCTTCCGCAATGGAGTCCATGCGCTGGCGCCGCCGCGGTCGCCGCGGGACTGGGGCAGCATCGGCGCTTGGGCATGGGGCCTGAGCCGGGCCTTGGACTACCTCGAGACGGACGCCCATGCCGACGCAGCGCGCGCGGCCGTGATGGGGCATTCGCGGCTCGGCAAGACCGCGCTGTGGGCCGGCGCGCGGGACACGCGTTTCGCGATGGTGATCTCGAACGATTCGGGCTGCGGAGGGGCGGCGCTGAGCCGCCGGCGGTTCGGCGAGACGGTCGAGCGCATCAACACGAGGTTCCCGCACTGGTTCGCCCGCAACTTCCACGCCTACAACGGCAGGGAGGACGACCTGCCCGTCGATCAGCACATGCTGCTGGCCTTGGTGGCGCCGCGGGCCCTCTATGTCGCCAGCGCCGAGGAGGACGTCTGGGCCGACCCCAAGGGCGAATTCCTCTCGGCGATGCATGCGGGAGCGGCCTACCGCCTTCTGGGCGAGCAGGGCCTGGGAGTCTCCGAGCAGCCGGCCGTCGACCGGCCGGTCATGGGCACGGTCGGCTATCACGTCCGGACGGGCGGGCACGACGTGACCGCGTACGACTGGGCGCGCTACCTGGACTTCGCCGACAAGCACCTCTCGTCTCGCTGAGAGGCGGCGCAGGCTCCCCGGTGCCGCCTCCGCGCGGCGAGGAGGACCCTGTAGACTGGAGCTTGCACACGAGCTCTGCCATGCCGCGTCGCCGATCGATCCAGCCGCTTTGCCTGCAGGTCCCGCTGCTTGCCGCCGCGGGGATGCTGGCCGGCCTCTTCGCGGCGGAGGCCGGGGGTGTCCGCTTCGACGCCCCGTCGGGGTGGACCTCCGCGCCCAAGCCCATGCGGGCGGCCAACTACGCCATTCCCGCGGCGCCAGGCGACAGCCAGGGCGGCGAGCTGGCGGTATTTTACTTCGGGCCCGGCCAGGGCGGCGGGGTGGGCGCCAACGTGCGCCGCTGGCTCGGGCAGTTCGTCGGCTCGGACGGACGGCCGCTGCCGGCGAGCGCCGCGGTGCGCGCGGAGCGGGATGTCGGCGGCATGCGCGTGACGCTGCTCGACGTGAGCGGCACCTACCTGTTCAAGCCGTTCCCGATGGCGCCGCAAGCCACCAGGATGCCCGGTTACCGGATGCTGGCCGCGATCGTGCAGGGACCGGACGCGCCGGTCTTCTTCAAGCTCACCGCGCCCGCGCGGACGGCCGCGGCGGCCGAGCCGGAATTCCGCAAGGTTATCGCCTCGCTCAGTCAATAGCGTCCGCGCGGCGGGCGCGTGATATATTGCGCCGTATGGCCCGCTGGACTGCGCCCCTCTTACTGGGATTCTGCGTCGCGACCTTTGCGTCCGAGCTCGCGTGGGACCGGTTTCGCGGCCCCAACGGCGCCGGCGTGTCGTCCGAGGCCGGCATTCCCGCCGAGTTCGGGCCCGAACGGAATCTGGTATGGAAGACGTCCCTTCCCCCGGGCCTGTCCTCGCCCGTGTTCGCGCGCGACAGCATTTTCCTGACCGGTTTCGAGGACGACAAGCTGATCACGCTTGCCCTCGACCGCGCCGCCGGCCGCATCATGTGGCGGCGGGAAATCGCCCGCGAGCGGGCCGGGAAGCTTCGCAAGCCGAACGACCCAGCCTCGCCCAGCGCCGCCACCGACGGCGAGAACGCCTTTGTATTCTTCCAGGACTTCGGCCTTGCGGCCTACGGCCCGGACGGCAACTCCCTGTGGCAGGTTCCCTTGGGGCCGTTCAACAATCCCATGGGGATGGGCGCGTCGCCGGTCTACGTCGACGGCAGGGTGATCCAGGTCTGCGACTCCGAAACCGACTCGTTCATGGTGGCCGTGGATGCCCGGACCGGCGAAATCGCGTGGCGCAACGAGCGCCCGTATTCCCTGCGCGGCTTCTCGACGCCGGTGCTGTACCGGCCGGATGACGGCGGCATCCAGCTGCTCGTGCCGGGATCCTACGAGCTTGCCGCGTACGACGTCGCTACCGGGGAGAAAGTCTGGTGGGTGGAGGGGCTGACGTGGCAGATGAAGCCCACGCCCGTGCTGGACGGCGAGGGCTACGCCTACGTGCTCGGCTGGGCGGGCAGCGCGGACCTAGGGCAGCAGGAAGCGGTGCCTGCCTTCGAATCGGTGCTCGGGGAACTGGACGCGAACGCCGACGGGAGGCTCTCGGCCGCAGAGGTGAGCGAGCTGTTCGGACGCAAGGTGCGCGGCGGCCTCGGCAGCTTCGACTTGGACAATACGGGCTTCATGGAAGAGCGCGACTGGGAGCACCACCGGCGCAAGCGGCGCGCGGTGAACGCCGTGAGGAAGATCCGCTTGGGGGGCAGGGGCGACATGACCGAGGGCGCGGTGGAGTGGATTCACTACAAGAGCCTGCCCAACGTCCCCTCCCCCCTGCTGTACGACGGCGTGCTCTACCTCACCAAGGACGGCGGCGTCATGACCGCCCTGAGTGCCGCCGACGGCAGCGTGCTCAAGCAGGGGCGCCTTCGCGAGGCCATGGGGCGCTACTTCGCGTCGCCCGTGGCCGCGGACGGCAAGGTGTTCGCCGCGGACGAGACGGGCCAGGTGTCCGTCGTCCGGCCCGGCCCGGCTTGGGAGGTCATCCGGACGAACGCGATGGGCGAGGGCGTGTACGCCACTCCGGTGGTCGCGGACGGACGCCTGTTCATTCGCACGCAAGCGGCGCTCTACTGCTTCGCGGGGTAGCCCCGGGGTCTCGGAATCCGAACGTCGACTGGGGCACGGCCGAAGCCGGTCCAGCGGTAGCCCGGCTGTTGCAGCTCGAGGCTAGGAGCCCGAGGGGTGGATTCTCAGCGTGTTGCCCGCCCTAATCCTCGATGAGGTCAGCTGGTTCCAGCGCTTGAGGTCGTTCACGCTCACGTTGAACCGCTTGGCGATGACCGCGAGCGTGTCGCCGGAGCGGATCCGGTAGCTCTGGGCCGTGCCGGCGGCAGCCGGACCGTTTACGGCCAGCCGGTCTCCTGGAAAGATCAGGTTTCCGCGGGTGCCGTTCCACAGGCGCAGCTGGGCGTCCGTGACACCATATCGCGAGGCAATGGCCCCGAGCGTGTCTCCCCTGCGGACCGTGTAGTAGGCCGAGCTGCCGCCTCTGGCGGATGCCAGAGGTCGGGTGCGCGCGGAACCGGCTGCAGGCTCCGGCGCGGGTCTCACGCGCAGGTATTCGCCGGCCGTGATGCGCGTGCCGCGGATGCCGTTCCAAGCGCGCAGGTCACTGACCGACACGCCGAAGCGGGCCGCTATCAGGGACAGGTTGTCGCCTCTGCGGATACGGTAGTGGTTGGCGCTGGGCGCGGCGGCCGACGCCCGCGCGGCAGCCGGGGTGGACGAGGGCGCCCGACCGGGCACCCTGAGCCTCTGTCCGACGTGAATGGTGGTGCCGCGGATGCCGTTCCACCCCTGCAGCTGAGCCACGGTCGCGCCTACGCGGGTGCCGATGGTCGAGAGCGAGTCGCCCCGGCGCACGGTGTAGCGCCCGGCGGGAGCCGGTCCGGCGCTGGCCGTTTCGACTGCTCCGCCCGTGCCCGGCTGCTTTACGATAAGGTAGCGGCCGGCCCGGATGCGCGTGGAGGGCAGGCCGTTCCAGGTCATCAGCTGGGTGACCGACGTGCCGAACCTCCTCGCGATCCCGCCGAGCGTGTCCCCGTTAGTAATGCGGTAGCGTCCCGTGCCGGGGTCGACCAGCCCGCCCGCGCGCCCGCCGCTGCCGTAGTACCTATAGATCGTCGTGCGCGTCTTGGCCGGAACCGTCAGCCGCGTCCCGCCCGCGAGCTGCGCGCCTCCGGGAAGGGAGTTCAGCGCGGCCAGCTCCGCCGGCTTGACCTTGTAGCGGTGCGCCACCGCCTCGAGCGTCTCGCCCTGCCGGACTTCGTAGCGGCGCCACTGCTTGCGCTTGTCGGGAGGGACCAGCGCGACCTCCCGCTGGTACTGGGAAGCCGTGCCCGCCGGGATCCTCAATTCGTAGGCGTAGGGAGGCGTGGCCGAGCGGAACAGTGCTTGGTTCATGTCGCGGATGGCGTCGACCGAGGACCCGGTCGCGTCAGCGATCAGCTCGAAGCTGACCTCCCCTTCCGTGAGCACGGTGTCGTAGCTCAGTTCCGGGGCGGAGTCGATCTCGCCGATGTCGAACAGATCCAAGTTCTGGCCGACGTAGGTCATGGCTAGGATGATCGGCAGGTAGTTCCGGGTCTCCCGGTGCAAGGCCCGGCGCTTGACCATGGTCCAGTAATCGCGGCTACCGGTCCGGCGGATCGCCTTCTTGACGTTGTTCGGGCCGGTGTTGTACGCGGCCATGGCAAGGTACCAGTCGTTGAACTCGATGTGCAGGTCCTTCAAGTGCCTCGCCGCGGCGCGCGTCGATGCCTCGGCGTCAAGGCGCAGGTCGAGGTACCTGTCCCGCCGCAGCCCGTACTGCTTGCCGCGGCTTGAGATGAACTGCCACATGCCGGTCGCGTGGGCGTGGGAGCGAGCGTTCGGCCGGAAGCCGGATTCCGCCATGGCGAGATAGTAGATTTCCGCCGGCACGCCCTCTTCGGCGAGGATCCGCTCGATCATGGCCCGGTAGGCGGCGCCCCGTCCGAGAGACACGCGGATCGTCGCCTTGCCTCGACTGGTCTTGGTGAAGTAGTTGATCAGGCGCTGCACGTGCTCGTTCATGACGAGCGGCAGTTCCGACCGCGTGTGCAGCAGCGCCTCCTCGTGGGAGAGCTTGCGGGGCGCCTCGGGCAAGCTGAGGGCCATCAACTCGTCCAGCAGAGCGACCTCGTCCTCGCTAATGGCGGGCTCTTCGGGGTCGAAAGGGGAATCGATTCCAAAAGGCGCTTCCAGTCTGCTCTCCTCCAGCGCGGCGAGGCTTGTGTCGTCCTCGGCCGCTGCGAGAGCCGTGGAGTCGTCGAGTGAGCCCTCGACGTCTTGGGGCGCTGGCGGGTGCCGCTCCAGAGCGGCGACCGGGGCACTCGAAAGCGGCTGCAAGGGGCTCCGGGCGTTGCGCGAGCACGAGGTGCCCAGCAGGCTCGCTAGGACGGATAGCGCGACCGCGCCGCGCAATGCGGCGCTCCGCGCCTCCGCGATTCTGGCCAAGCTGAGGCGGGGGGCGCCTGTGGACTGGCAGATCTGATCGTCACGGGAAGGGAACACGAATACTACCTACTCACTTGCAACGGTCGGGTCGGAACCCGCCGCTGCCGCATGCTGCACTGGGTGCTAGGATACCACAACACATTGTGGTATCCGCAAGCAGGCTCAAAGGAAACGATGTCAGAAACAGCTTCGAAACCATTAGTTGCCGTGGTGATGGGCAGCACCAGCGACTGGAGCACGATGAAAGCGTGCGCCGAGACGCTCGAGCAATTCGGCATCCCGCACGAGTGCCGGGTCATGTCCGCCCACCGCACCCCCGACCTAGCTTCCGAGTACATATCGTGCGCCGAGGGGCGCGGGATCCGCGTGATCATTGCGGCAGCCGGCGGGGCTGCCCACCTCGCCGGGGTGTGCGCCGCCCATACCGTCCTTCCGGTGCTGGGCGTGCCGATGCCGAGCGTTCTAGACGGCGTGGACTCGCTCCTGTCGACAGTCCAGATGCCGGGCGGGATTCCGGTCGGCACATTGGCTATCGGCAAGGCCGGCGCCAAGAACTCGGCGCTGCTCGCAATCGCGATTCTTGGGACGGCTGACGAGGCTCTCCGGGACGCGTTGAAGGCGTTTCGCGCCGCGCAGGCGAAGAAGATCCGCGCGGCCCGCCTCGACTGAGGCGGCCCTCGCCCTCCGGGCGGGTTCTGCTACTCTCGGTGGCCGCAATGCAGTTGCACCCCCTTGCCATTCTCGTGATCGCCGTCGCGGTGGTTTTCTTCCTGATCCTGCGGCTGAGGATCAACGCCTTCATCGCGCTGATCACGGCGGCAGCGACCGTCGGGATCCTCTCCCCGAACGTCCCGCTGGGCGAAGTCATGCCGTCCGTCGCCCGCGAGTTCGGCGGCGTCTGCGGCAGCATCGCGATCGTCATCGCGCTGGCCGCCCTGATCGGGCAATGCCTGATGGAGAGCGGGGCCGCCGACAAGATCGTGCGCGTGTTCGTGCGCGCGCTGGGCGAGAAGCATGCGTCGCTCTCGCTGCTCAGCAGCGGGTACGTCCTCTCGGTTCCGGTGTTTTTCGATACCGTCTTCTACCTGCTGGTTCCGCTGGCCCGGGCCATGCGCGTCCGCATGGGCAGGCACTACCTGCTCTTCCTGATGGCGATCTCGGCCGGAGGCGCGGTGACGCATTCCATGGTGCCGCCCACGCCGGGCCCGCTGGCCATGGCGGCGACGCTCGACATCGACTTGGGCGTGATGATCATCGTGGGCGCGGTTATCGCCGTGCCGATGTCCATCGGGGGCTGGCTGTTCGGCATCCTCCGCGACCGGCAGCTGGACGTTCCCTTGCGGGAGACCCCCGGCCTCAGCTTGGAGGAACTCGAGGATCTCGCCCGGCACGGCGAGGAGCGCCTGCCGAGCTTCTTCATGTCCATGCTGCCGATCGCGCTGCCCGTGGTGCTGATCGCCTCCAACACCCTTTCGGGGGCCTTGGAGGCGGGCGAGACGGTGCGGGGAATCACGGGATTCCTCGGCAATCCGAACTTCGCCCTGCTAGCGTCGGCGGCGATTTCGCTGATTCTGGTTGCCCGCCAGAAGGGCTACACGCTCGCGCAGCTCGCCAAGCCGGTCGAGACGGCGCTCGCCAGCGGCGGCCTGATCATTCTGATTACGGCGGGCGGCGGGTCGTTCGGGAAGATGCTCGTACAAGCCGACGTCGGCAAAATGATCGGCGAGATGTCCCAGGAGTTCGGCGTGCCGATCCTGCTGCTGAGCTTCCTGCTAGGGACGCTGCTCAAGGTCGCGCAGGGCTCCGGGACTGTGGCAATGATCACGGTCTCGGCAATTATGGCTCCCTTGATTATCGACACACCGCCGGGATTCAATCCGGTCTACGTGGCGTGCGCGATCGGCTCGGGCTCCTTGGTGGGCTCGTGGATGAACGATTCCGGTTTCTGGGTCTACAAGCAGATGTCCGGGCTGACCGAGAAGGAGGCCTTGCAGACTTGGACGCCGCTGCTCGCGGTGATGGGCGTGATCGGCTACGTCTCGACGCAGGTCGCGGCACTCGTTCTCCCGCTCTAGGGTCGGGCCACCCTCGAGACGTGGCGCCGTCCTGGCGCGAGGGCCTACTGGATGGCGGCCAAGGCGGAACGGCGCGAGTGGTGGCAGGCGGGGAGCCTGCCGCAGGGTCCGGCGACTCGTCCCCGGCTCCTGCCTCGGCATGCCCTCTACTGGTGCGCCCTGATAAGCCGTCCCGGCCTGGGGCGCACGCATGATTGCAACACCGACCTTTCTCGGCCTTCCTGACGGTCGCTGCCAACGGCGTCTTTGGGCTTGGCACGGGCGTGATCCGAGGGTGTTCCACAGAATTCGATTACGAGCCAAGCAGCGTCGTCGCTCGCATCTACAGGTCAGCCTCGCTCTTGGAGAATCCGATAGCAGCGGCCTCCACCGGATTCTGAGATGCAGGCCGCTGCCCACGGCTTCGGGGAGCCTCAGGCTGTAGGGGGACTCGTTATTGGAATTATGCCCGCAACCGGGTCCGCAAGCAAATCGGCTTGGCACTTGGCGCACCGCATCCGCGCGTGCTGGGAGCGGGACCGGGACCTGTTCGTCGGCCCGGTGGAAGTGGACGAGACCTACGTCGGCGGCAAGGAGCGCAACAAGCGCTACGAGGTCAGCGACGCCGCCGGTTGCGCCCCGGCCTGCTTCTTCACCCAGTGCGAGTCGTTCCTCGCGTTCCAGCGGCGCATGGAGCGGGACGGCTCGCGCTCCAACTGCCGGACCCTGTTCGGCGCGGGCCGCATCCCCTGCGACAACCGGATCCGCAACTTGCTCGACGACCTCGACCCGGCCGCGTGCGACCCGCTGTTCCGGCCGTGCCTCGCAACCGTGGCCGCGCAGGGCGCGCTCGCGCCCTTCCAGCGCCTCGACGAGCGCCTGCCGGCGGCTCCGGACGGCGTCCGGTTCCACCGCTCCGACAGGGTGCATTGCCCGCAGTGCTCGGTGCGGCGCGTCGGCAGCGAGCGCCGGCCGCATCACTTCCGCACCATGGCCGTCGGCCACGCCATGGTCCTGCCGCTGATGCCCGAGTTCGTGCGCCCGCAGCAGGACGCGGCCGCGACCCGCGCCGACATGAGCGAGGACGAGCGCAAGCGGGACTGCGAGCGCAACGCCGCCAAGCGCTGGCTCGCCGCTCACGGCGCCTGGCTGCAGGCCTGCCGCCCCGTCCTGCCGGGGGACGACCTGTACTGCTGCCAGCCGTCCTGCGAGGCCGCCGCGGCGGCCGGCATGGACTGCATCCGGGTATGCAAGCCCCGATCCCGCAAGCACTTGCACGAGGTGCCGGAGAGCCGGCGGGCGAGCGGCGCGGTGCGCTCGACCGGCTGGCTGCCGCGGCGCGGGAAGGGCAAGCGGTCCGAGCGGCACCGTTTCCGCCGGACGGCCGCGGCGCCCCTGCGCCAGGGCCGCGACGCCCTGCGGGGCACTTGGCTCGAGTACGCCGTGGAGCGCGACGGCAAGCGCACCTGCGCCAGCGGCTTCTCCACCGGTCTCGCGGTCACCGCGGACAACGCGGAGCGGATCGCGCGGGCCGGCCGGGCGCGCTGGAAGATCGAGAACGAGGGCTTCAACTGCCTGGCGCGGCACGGCCGCAACTGCAAGCGCAACTTCGGGCACGGCAAGGATGGGCCGGCCAACGTGCCGGCCGTGCCGAACCCGTTCGCCTTCGCGCTCCACGCCGTGCTGCAGTGCGTCTGCGCGCTGTGGCAGCAGTGCCGGCGCCAGCTGGTCACGCGCCGCGCCCTGTTCCGGGAGCTGCAGGTCGCGCTGCGCTGGTTCCGCTTCCCGGACCGGCCGACGCTGCTGGCGGCGGTGCGCGCCGGACGCGCGCCTCCGGGCTGCCAGGCAGCCGGGGCCTGGACTCCGCGCAGTTTCGTGCCGGCAGCGTCCGGCCAGCGGCCGGCCGTCAAAGCCGGCTACCGCCGGAGTGCGTCCGGCCGCGGGCTCGGCACTCGGCGGACCCGCGACGCGGGCCGCACCACGGCCCTGCCCGCCGTCCGACGCTCCCGCGGGGCGGCCTCGGGAGCGCAACCTCTCGGTCAACTTATTCACCTCATCCTCCGAAACAACGTTCACGCACCCCCTTGACGGCCAAACTTAGAACCGCTGGCCCGGCGGCGAGTACGTGCGCGGGGCGGCGCATACGAACGGCATCGAGTCATTCCGGTCCCTGTTCAAGCGCGGCCTCTAGGGAACCTATCACCGGATGAGCGTCCGTCATTCGGGCCGCTACCTCACGGAGTTCGCGGGACGGCGCAACGCCCGCAACTGCGACACGGCGGAACGGATGCGGCGCATGGCGCGGGGCTTGGTCGGCCGGACGCTGACCTACCGGCAGCTGGTCGGCAAGGCCGCGGTCGCGGCCCGAGCACGGCGTGGCCGGTCCGCTGCGGCCTCTCTTCACGCTCGGTGCGAAGGGCGCTCCGGATCCGGAATCCCGCGCCGCGACCGGTGTCCAGCCCGGACAATTCATAGATGCAACCGCCTTGGAAGGGGAGCCTCTCCACGGCAATCCGGGTTCCACCGGGGCGCCCGAGGCGGCCTCTCTAGTCCCTGCGCCGCGAAATCCGCTTGCCGGCGCGATTCAGATACGAACCGACCTTTCGGTGCCCACCTCGGCCGCACACCAATGACCCGAGCTAGACGGCGACTTCCCCAATCAGAGCAGTTCTAGCCGGATATGGCGTCGTCGGCACTCAGATATATAATTCCCATAACTTAACAATGAATCCGTGTTCGTTAACTGCAATCTTGTAGAAAGTCAACATGTGGTCGTGATTGTTCTTGATGTCCATGAGAGATTCTCCTTGCTTTGTCGAAAAGGGATTCATGATCATCAACTCTTTGGAAGAATAGATCTACTAGCTTTACAAAAGCTGGAGTGAACGTCCAAGCCTCTGAGTTACGAATTCGAAAAATATCTGCCAGGGACAGAAAGCTAGCCTCGGAGATGTGACTCGAGTCCAGGTGAAACGGGCCAGTCCACACTCCTGAAAATACCGTAACAAACTTCTTGCTTCTTTCGTCGACCATCGATGACTTGCCGAGCACGGTGAAGCCGTCCAAGGCAATCCCGAGTTCCTCCCGGGTCCGTCTTCTGATCGCCTCGGCGTATGTCTCGCCTGATCGCCTGAGTTCACGTAAGCGGCGACTGAGGCCCCCCAGCATCCCGGATGCCGCGGTCGCGACGACGCGAGGCGCTGGAGCAGTAGGTCGGACTGGGCGTTGAAGAGGAAGAGATGCGCTACAGGGAAGTTGGCACTTCTGGGCAGGGCCTCGGTTCGACGGACCGTGCCTATGACACGATCTTGGTCGTCCACGACGTCTAGGATCTGCTCCGGTCTCCCTCGCATGGCGGCGTTTGCAATATGTTGCCATACATCGTTGTCAGGCAAGAGCTGACAACAGCGCGGCTGGCCAAGTCGCTCCGCCCGTGCCTCGGCCTCGGACCAGCCAGGAGTACCGCGATTCCGTGAAGCGGGTCTCCGACGAAGTGGCGCGCCGGTTACGTGCGAGTGGTATGACTCGATCGAGTGAGGTCGCCAAGTGGTCTGGGGTTTCAAGACAGGCGGCAAGCTCGTATCTGAGTGGGCGGGCAATCCCGCACCCGGACCGAGTGCAGACAGTGCTGCAGGAGTAGGGGACTTCAGATTGAGTACAAAGGGCGCAGTCTCGGTCCTAGCGCATACGGGCAGGCGCGACAGGACTCCCTTCTCCGGCCTAGGCAGATAAGACTTGACCTACGAGAACTCGACCAAGGTCCGGCCGAGATTCAACTTCCCGGCAAGGACGCAAGTCTTCGGCTCGATCTCCAAGGCACGACTCTCAAGCTCTCGATCAACCTGAAACTGAGCGCGTGACCGCGGTCTCGGCCCTGCGACCGCGAACTCGGTTCGCCTGGCTTGGACGGCTCCGGGGACGCCCCGCGCCGCGGCTTGGGCTCCCTCCGTTCGACGAAGCGAGCGCGGTGCCAGTTGAGCGCGGTGCCAGTTGTTGTATAATCAAGGAGTCCCCCTACTACAGGTTCTATGGCGGAAGACCATACCAACGGCTCCCAGCAACTGTCCCTCCAAGATCAGGACCTGCGCCCGGACATCCGACCGATCGACATCGAACACGAGATGCGCAAGTCGTATCTCGACTATGCGATGTCGGTCATCATCGGCCGCGCCCTGCCCGACGTGAGGGACGGGCTCAAGCCCGTCCAGCGCCGGATCATCTACGCGATGCGCGAGGAGGGCCTTCGCTCGAACCGGCCTCCGCGCAAGTGCGCTCGCATCGTCGGGCAGGTCATGGGGAAATACCACCCCCACGGCGACTCATCGATCTACGACACGCTCGTGCGCATGGCGCAGCCCTTCAGCATGCGTGAGCTTCTGGTTGCCGGGCAGGGCAATTTCGGCTCAGTTGACGGCGACCCGCCCGCGGCCATGCGGTACACCGAAGCGCGCCTCGCTCCTTACGCCGAGGCCCTGCTGGAAGACATCGACATGGACACGGTGGACTTCCGCCCGAATTACGACGATTCCGCGCAGGAGCCAGAGCACCTTGCGGCGGCGGCGCCCAATCTGCTGGTCAACGGTGCCAGCGGCATCGCCGTGGGCATGGCCACGCACATCCCGCCCCACAACCTTGGGGAGCTTGTCGACGCGACGATTCAGCTGATCAAGCACCCGAACACGAAGTTCGAACGCATCGTGAGCATCGTGCAGGGGCCGGACTTTCCCACCGCCGGGATTCTATGCGGACGTTCCGGCATGCTGCGAGCGTACAAGGAAGGGCGCGGCCATATCGTAATGCGTGCTAGGACGTCGATCGAGGAGAAGGGCAAGGATCGGCATTCGATCATCGTCACCGAGCTTCCGTACCAAGTCAACAAAGCGCGTCTCATCAAGAAGGCTGCCGATCTCGTCAACCAGAAAAAGATCGAGGGAATCAGCGACATCCGAGACGAGAGTGACCGGAGCGGAATGCGCATCGTCTTCGATCTCAAGCGTGGCGAGCAGCCCGCGGTGTTGCTGAACAATCTGTATAAGCACACCGATCTTCAGCAGGGCAGCGGTGTTGTCATACTGGCGATCGTGGATGGCAGGCCGAAGGAAATCGGACTGATCGAATACCTGAAGCTCTTCATCGCCCATCGCCAAGATGTTGTACGGCGAAGGACGAATTTCCTTCTGCGAAAGGCGCGCGCTCGCGAGCACATCCTGCTCGGGTTCTCCAAGGCGTTACTGCGAATTGACGAGGTCATCGCCCTGATTCGGGCATCGCAGAACCCCAAGGAGGCCAAGGCTGGGTTGACAGGCGTGGTCAGGATCGATTATTCGCGATTTCTGCGAGACGGAGGCGAAACCAGCGCCTTGCCGTTCGATTTTACTGACCGGCAGGCCCAAGCGATCATAGAATTGCAGCTCCAGCGATTGACCAGCATGGAGCGGCAGAAGATCTTGGACGAGTTGGAGGAGATTCAGAACAAGATCAAGCGCTACTTGGAGATTCTGAGTTCCGAGCAAGTCCTGAACAAGCTAATCGTCGACGAGCTGCGGGCTCTGAAGAAGAAATTCGCATCGGAGCGTCGCACGGAGATGGGGCTGGAAGCCAAGGAGATTTCCATCGAAGACCTGATTGCCGACGAGGACATGGTCGTGACCGTGACTAAGAACGGCTACCTCAAGCGGACATCCCTCGACACCTATCGCAAGCAATCGCGAGGGGGGAGAGGCCGCATCGGGATGACGACGCGGGACGGGGACATTGTCGAGAGTCTGCTCATCGGCACGACCCACTCTCATATTCTCATCTTTACGAACTTGGGGAGGGTCTACTGGCTGAAGATTTACACCATTCCCGAGGTTGCCGCCTCCGGGCGCGGGCGGAACATCGCCAACCTCCTCGAGATGATGCCGGAAGAGACAGTGCAGGCGTTTCTCCCGGTCCGAAACTTCGATCCGGAAACCTATATCGCCATGGTCACGCGCCAAGGCACGATCAAGAAGTCCTCCTTGGAGGTGTTCGCACGTCCGAACTCGCGAGGCATCATCGCGCTGATCTTGGTCGATGGAGATGAACTGGTGTCGGCCCGGCTGTGCGCGAAGGACAAGGACATTCTGATCGCGACTCGGAAGGGCCAGGCCAACCGCTTTCAGAACAGCGAGGTGCGCGCCATGGGGCGGGCCGCGCGGGGCGTTCGCGGGATCCGGATCGAGGAGGACGACACCGTGATCGGTATGATCTGCGCCGACGAGGACCACTTGGTACTGACCGTCCACGAGCTCGGCTACGGGAAGCGCACGAAGCTCGGCAAGTACCGCGTAACGGGCCGCGGTGGCAAGGGAGTCATCAATGCCAAGATCACCCGCTCCAACGGAGCGGTGGTGTCGGTGATGCGGGTCCTGGCCGACGACGATCTGATGATCGTGACTCGCAACGGCAAGATCCTGCGGATCGGCTGCGACAAGATTCGCCCGATGGGGCGCTGGGTCAGAGGGGTGCGGCTAGTGAACCTGGAGAAAGGCGATGTGGTGGCAGCCGCCGTGGTGGTGCCTCGCACGGACGAGATCGACGAGCCTGTCGACGATGACGAACCCGTGGGCACGCAGTCCACCCTCCCAATCCAGTAGCGCCAGTAGCGGCCATGCGGCGCCATCCGATTTCCGGGGCTCGCTTCCGAGCCCGCTAGGTGTTCGTGCGAATGATTGCGGGGCCTGCCGCTTCCGAGCAAGGGATCAAGCGACGGATCGTTTCTGCCTCTTGACGAGCGGGCGCGAATGTTCGCGCTCGACCGCCACAATCGCAGGCCTCGCGCCACTCTTTTCGCCTTACCGTGGACGCAAGATCGTCGCGTGGCGGTGGCCTCGGCCAGAGAGTTGGTCTCTTGGCGTTGACTCGGTCGTGACGGCTGGGAGTGGACTTGTTGCTGCGAGCGAGGATGTTGTCCGCGGAGTCACGCACCGCGATTTAGTACACAGCATCGACAGGCCTATTCAAGTCGCAGCTCGACCCAAGCCGGGCGCTGATCAGTTGCGGTCCTGAGTTGCTGACGCGCAGCCGTGCTTGGCGCGCGAGCCTCGGATTCCTCGGTCTCGCGCCGGGGGGGCCATCGCCGCGCCGAGAATGGCCTCGTGAAATCCGGCGGCGCCCGCTAGGGACCGCGCCGGCGTGGCCGGCCGTCGAGCGAGGTGCCGAGCCTCCTCCGTGCCGGCAGCGAGCCGAACCGCTTGATGCGCTCCGTCAGCGCATTGCCCAAGGCTCCGAACGGCCCTTGGACTCAGATTCGCTCGCGGCGGAATCGACCTGCCGCGGGAACTGCCTTGGTCCGCTTGGGGGAATCGCCATCTCCTTAGACGGATCCGGTGTGATCGACTCGGCTTGATGGCACTCGGCAACCCACGGGCGAAGCGCTGTGTCGAGCCCGGTCGGGGCGTCCCTCGCAGCGAGCCGGGGCACTGGGCGGTCCGGGGTCGGTGCTCGTCGGCTTGGGAGCCAGCATCCGGCTGTTGCCGCCGGGCCTTCCGACCCGGCTCATGCCCTGTGGCGCGGACTCTCGATCCGATGTCGCAGATGGTGGAACCGGCGGCAGTCCCAGCCTCCGCGGGCGAATGTCGCGCCGTGGCTAGCGGAACCCGCCCAGCGAGGCCGTCGCGTCGGTAGCGACTTCAGGATCGGGCGGGTGAAGGACTGTGAGGCGAATCATCTCGAGAGGCCTGCGCACATCGTTGCGCTTTCTCGGAGGCCCGATCCAGAGTGTCGAGATCGCCTCGACAGGGATGCCTCGGCGCGCGGCCCGGCCTAGGATTCGGATCGGATAGTCCCCCGGCGGAAGGCTGCGGGCGACCGCGATTTCGAGCAACGCCTGGGGAATCACGACGTTGTCGCCGTCTCCGGAAGGCCCGAAGAACTGCCCGGGCCGAAACTTGACGGGCTCGGCGGCGATCCCCTCCGGGGGGTTCTCGAGCCACGCCTCCACCGCCCGCTCGAAACCGGGCTCGGGGACCAGCAGCACTCCGACTCGCTCGGTCGAACCGGGGAGGACGTTCAGGTTTTCGGGGTTGGTGAGCAGCGCGAAGCGGGGCTCGCGCTCCTCGATTCGCAGCCGGTACGCTAGGTCCGCGCCGCTGCGGCCGAGGCGGTCGCGAACTGCCAGCCGGTACAGCCCCCCGCGGTCGGGCCTGTAATGGAGCATCGAATCGGGATTGCCGATGACCGTGCCCTGGCCGGTCATCAGGTCGTCGTGCTCGGCGACCAAGTGCCCCTCGCTGTCGAACAGCTCCAGCACGGTGTCGAGGCGCGGCAGACCCAGCTGCGCTGCCAGCGTGGTCGCCACCACCGGCCGGCCCGCCTCCAGGCGCAGCCGGTACTCGTGCTCGGCTGCCTCCCCTTCCAGAACGCCGTTGCAGGCGGCGCCTTCGGGGGAGGGCTCGATAAGCTGGCAGTCCGGCTCGGGCGTGTCGGACACCTCGAAGCTGATCGAGTCCGTTACGCCGCCGGGCGCCTGCACCCACAGCCGCCACAGTCCGCGCCAGGCGTCGTCGGGGATTCCGAAGCGCGCAACGGCCTCGCGCTCCGAGCGGGCAGCGACCTCGCCGTCGATGGCGCTCGCCGTGGCTTGGTCTGTGCGCAGCGGCATGGTGAATGGGAACGTGAGGCGGTAGTATTCCGCCCGCCGGACGGGTGCCATCCACACCCTCTCCACGTTGCCTAGGGCGCGGCCGCGCAGGGACACCTCGACCTTGGAGCCAGCCCGCACCCCGAGCGGGAAGGCCGCTTCCACCACGGGCAAGTCGCCGATTCGCAGCATGTAGCCGCAGTTGCGGTGGCAGTTGACACGCTGCGGACCGCGGTACTGGTCGAGCTTCAGGTAGTAGGTCCCCGACCGCCGGAAGGCATGCTCGAGGAACGGGGTCTCGAGGTAGTCGTCTCTGTCGTCGTTGAACGCGACGGTGTTCCCGTCCGCGTCCAGCAGCGACAGGTTGTTCTCGAGGAAGCCTCCGTACTCCAGAGAGCGCAGGTCGAACGTGCGCCGCTCGCCGGCCTCCGCGTCGAACACGAAGAAGTCGACGTCGCGCAGCGTCGGCATGCCGCCGTGGAGGGTTTGCGGATCCAGCGAGATGCGTTGCGCCGTAGCGAGCGTGTCGTTGGGCTCCGCTTCCCGCGCCGAGCGCATCTCGTCCACGTAGAACAGACGGGCGTTCGAGCGGCCCTGCGACGTGACCAAGGTCGCGACATGCGGCCCCGGGCGGGCGCTCGCGGCGACGCGGACGATCCCGCGGACAGTCCCGTCCTTGTCGTTCGCTGCCGTCTCCCAGCTGAGATCCGGCGAATCGAACTCGAGCGTGGCCGGCAGGGACAGGTCTCGCCCGACCACCGCCACCTCCGTCTCGGCGCCGCGCTGGCCCCCGAACGGTTCGAGGCGGTCAATCCACGGGTCGCCCCGATCCTCGGCTGCGACCGCGATGCATGTCGCTGCGACCGCCGCCATGGCGAGGCGGCAAAGCCGCGTCGCACGCCTATCCGAAGAGCTCTCGAATCGGTTCCCCGCCATCGTTGATCCGGATCGGCCTCCCCAGCGCGTGGTACTCCTTGTGGCTGTCGATTCCCAGCTTGCGGTAAATCGTCGCCCCGAGATCCTCGATCGAGACGGGCCGGTCGCTGGGCTCCGCGCCTGTTGCGTCCGAGCTGCCGATGACCTGCCCGCCGGGCACGCCCGCCCCCGCGACCGCGATGGAGAACACGCCCGGCCAGTGGTCGCGACCGGCGGAGTGGTTGATCTCCGGCGTGCGCCCGAACTCGCCCATCGCCACCACCAGCGTCGTGTCGAGCAGGCCGCGCGAGTCCATGTCTTCCAAGAGCGTCGAGAACGACTGGTCGAACTCGGGGTACAGCTTCCGGTTGGACTTGTCGTTGTCCGAATGGGTGTCGTAGCCGTTGTGGAACAGCGTTACCAAGCGGACCCCCGCTTCGATCAGTCGGCGCGCCAGCAGCGCTCCTTGGCCGCCCGTGGTGCGTCCGTAGGCGTCGCGCAGCGCGTCCGGCTCCGCGCCCAGGTCGAAGGCTCGTTTCGCCTCGGGCGAGCTCACCAAGTCAAGGGCCTTCTGGTAGAAGTGGTCCATGCTGCCGACGAGGCCTGACCTCTCGACGGCTTCCAGGCGGGCGTCCAGCGCCGACAGCAGGCGGGCCCTTCCCCGGGCCTCCTCCAGGCCTAGGCCGGTGGGCAGGGCAAGGTCCTGCACCGAGTAATTCTCCTTGGACGGGTCGCCGGCGATGAACGGGTCGTAGGAAGAGCCGAGAAAGCCCGCGTCGGCGCAGATGTCCTTGCGCGGTACGACCACGAACGGCGGAAGGCCGTTGCGGGTCCCTCGTTCGCGCGCCACCACCGAGCCGTAGACCGGGTGCTTGTAGGCGTTGTTGGGCCGCTGCCCCGAGAATGCGTACTGCTTGGCCTTCTCGTGAATCGCTTCCAGCGAGAACATTGACCTGATCACGGAGAATCGGCGGAAGCCTGCCGCGCTGCGCGGCAGCAGCTCGCTGAAACGCACCCCCGGGACGGAAGTCGGAATCGTCCCGAAGCCGCCTCGGATCTCGCGCGGCGCTCCGGGCTTGGGATCGAACGAGTCGTGCTGGCAGAGCCCGCCGGTGTGGAAGTAGATCAGGCAGGAGATCTCGCTCCGCCCGGTCGATGCCGTCAGCAGGCGCGGCAGCGAAATGCCCCCGACCGACATCCCGCCCACCCGCAGGAAGTCCCTGCGGCTGTAGCGGGCGGAGGTGTCTGAGAGAAGCATTGCGGATCCCCTTACAGGTTCATCTGAAACTCCTTCGTATTGAGAATAGCCCAGAGCAGGTTGGCGAGGCCCTGCCGGCGGCTTCGGCCCGCCCGCTGCTCGGCCTCCAGATAGGCTTCCAGCGCGCGCCGCTCCTTCGCGTCCGGCTCGCGGACGAGGGACCGGCCGTACAGCGCGTTCACGATCTCGCCGTCCGAGAGGCCGTGCCCGAGCAGTCCGTCGATCACGAAGCCCTCCGCCTCCGTCCGGCCCGCGAGCACCTCCCCGTTCATCATCTGCAGGGCCTGCCCGAGCGAGGGCGAGTTGGACCGTGCCCCCATGATGTCGCGGCGTGGGTGGCCGAAGGTCGTGAGGAAGTGCGTGGCCCCGATGCTGGCGATCAGTTCCTTCGGCGACGTGCCGGGCGGGTAGTTGTTGAACTCCTCGGGCACGCCCGTGACCTGTGATATGGCGTCGAGCAGCACCTCGGCGGGGAGCTTGCGCGGGACGTAGCGAGCGAAGAGGGTGTCCTCAAGGGCGCTCGTCCCGCCGGGCCTGTCAGCGGAGTGGGCTGACAGCTGGTAGGTCCTCGAATTCAGGATCAGCCGGTGCAGCGCCTTGAACCGGAATCCGGAGTCGACGAAGAACCGGGCCAGGTCGTCCAGCATCTGCGGATGCGTCGCTCGGTTGGTCGAGCGAAAGTCGTCGAACGGCTCGACGATCCCGCGCCGGTAGTACTCGTACCAGACGCGGTTGACCGTGGCGCGGGCGAACTGGAGTCGCTGCCTGCGAGTGATCCAGTCGGCCAGCACCTCCCTGCGGCTGGCGCCCGCGGGCACGACGGCTTCCGTCCCGTCGAGGAAGCGCGGCGCCACCGGCCGCTTGGTCACCGGATGCTCGATCTCGCCGCGGCGGTCGTCGTACCAGATGCGCCGGTACTGCCCGTAGCCGTGCTTGACCCGCGTCCGCGCGAGGAAGGCCGCCAGCCCGTAGAAATCGTCCTGCGTGAGATTCTCGAGCGGGTGGTTGTGGCACTGCGCACATTCGAGCCGCCGCCCGAGGAACAGGCGCGTGATCGTCGGGACGGCCTTCTCCACCTCGAACTTCTTGAGCATGAAGTCGATCGCCGGGTGCCAGAAGTTCCCGGCGGGCCGCACGGTGGTGTCGCCCACCGCGGTCAGCATCGCCCGGACGGTCTCGTCATAAGGCCGGTCCTCGCGTATGGAGTCGTGCAGCCAGCGCTTGAACGAGCCGTTGGTGCGGCCCTGCGAGTAGTATTGCGAGTTGCGGAACCAGTCCTCGAACTTCACCAGCCAGTGCGTCGAGTACTCGGCCCGGTCCAGCAGCTCGTCGATCAGCCTGCCTCGCTTGTCCGCATGCCTGCTGGCAAGGAATCTCTCGGCTTCGGCTCGCGTGGGCAGTACCCCTGCGACATCCAGGTAGACCCGCCGCAGGAAGGTGCGGTCGTCGCTGGGCGGGAACGGCTCGATCCCGACGCTCGCGAGCTTCGCGAAGATCCGCTCGTCGATCAGGTTCGCCGGCTCGGGGAACCGCAGCTTTCGCCCGGCCGCTGGCCCGGTGACGATGAACTGCGCCGTGGCGGCCTTCCCCATCGCGCGCGCCATCACGGTGGTGATGCCGGGCCCCGTCGCGACGACTCCGCCGCTGTCGTCCAAGGACACCACCGCCTCGTCGATTACCGAGTAGCGGACCTCGCCGCTCATGTCGCGGGTCGTGCCGTCGGACAGCCGTCCCACGACCACGATCTGCTGCCGCGAGCCCGTGCCTTGGAGCACTCGCTCGCCCGGATGCATCTCGAGACGCTCCAAGCGGACGCCCGACGCGCCGTACGGCGCGCCCTGGCGCAGCCACTCGAGGATCGTGGCGTACTCGTCCGACGCGGAGGTCATGAGCTGGCCGCCCCCGTGCGCGACGCGAAACGCGGGCTTGGCTAGGAACAGGGATTCCTCGGGCGAGTCCAGAGAGACCCGCCGTCCGCCGTGACCGCTGACGATCGTCTCGTGGTCGAGATGCGGGTCCGAGCCGAACAGAGACAGCTTGAATCCGTTCTGCCCGGCCGGCGATCCGTGGCAGGCCGAGGAGTTGCAGCCCTTGGTCGTCAGGATCGAAAGCAGGTCGCGCTCGAATCCGACGCCGACGGCGGCTTGGGAGTCTCCCACCCGCACCGTGGCCTCGGCGGTGCCTTCGGCGCAGCTCGCGGCGATCCGCACGTTGCCACTGGCGAGCGCCACGAGACGGTCCGAATCGAGCGCGACGACCGCTGGGTCGGCGCTTGCCAGTTCGCAGTCGGACCCCCCGGATACGATCACGCGCTGGGACTGGCCGGGACTCTGGATGTTGATTCCGCCCGGTTCGATCGAGACGGCTGCGTTAGCGCCGGCGACCCACATGGCCGCGGCCGGTCCCAGTGCCCGCAGACCTCGGAGCATACTGCAATGCTAGTTCAAGGCAATCTGCGTGGCAACCTTCCCCCGACACGCGTCGCGGGAGGGCGTGCCAGCCCCGGGGCGATGCGAGCCTCCCGAGACTTGGCGTACAGGTGTGGTGGGTGCCTTGCGCTTGATGCGTCGATATTGCTTGACCGCTCTCCGGCTTGCAGCGGGTCGAGACTTCGGCGGGGAAGCGGCGCGCCATTCGCGGTTGGCGCGGGACGGACGGAAGAGGACAGCCGTCGGCCGTCCCGTCCCAAGCCAATGCCCACGCCGCGACAGCCAGGTGCCTTCGGCTGGAAGCAGCCAAGGAATCTCGGAGGCCTGTCCGTCCGCGTGCCATCCGGCTGCGGATGGCTCCAGTGACCGGACTCGGGGCTGTCGAGAACGCACGCCAGCCCGGCACCGTCCTGCGAGACGGTGAGAAGGTGAGACGACACGCAGGCGTGGCGCACGGGCTCTCGGTCGGCACCGACAAGTTGCAAGACACGGCCGGAGGGAGGGAGTAGGCAGGTGGGCTGGCGTGCTTCCTCAGGCGCTTCTTCATCGTGCGGAGGTGTTCGGGCTCGGCCTCGCCCCCCAGGAAAGCCGTGGTACGCTGTCCGGTGGTGTGTCAACGCGACTGAACAGGAGCTTCAGCGGAGCCATATGAATCCGACGACTCGCCTCGGCGAAGCAACTGGCCATGAGACCAAGCCGCGTCCTTCGGGCGCACGCACTACCAAGTCCTACGTGCGGAGTGGGGTGACCATCCACTTCGGGAGGGCGGAGCGGCTTTACGCGGAGTGGCCAGTCCCGGTGTGCATTGTGTCGGACGGACCCTACGAGGTGGATGGGTTCCCAGGTGACACGTGCACAGCGGAATCCCTTACTGGTTGGTATGAACCGCACATCAAGGCGTGGAGCGAGCGCTCTCGACCGGACACCACGCTTTGGTTTTGGAGCACTGAGGTCGGGTGGGCGACTGTTCACCCGGTTCTCCTGAAGTACGGCTGGGGGTACCGGTGCTGCAACATCTGGGACAAGGGTCTCGGACACATAGCGGGAAACTCTAACTCTAAGACGCTGAAACAGTTTCCAGTAGTCACAGAAGTCTGTGCCCACTATGTCAAGAAGCCAGAGTTTCCGGTCAATGGAAAGAAGCTGAGTATGCAAGAATGGCTCCATCACGAGTGGAAACGGACTGGTCTGCCGTTCAGCCTCGCGAATCAAGCATGCATGGTTTGCAACGCTGCTACAAGAAAGTATTTAACCGCGGATCACCTGTGGTACTATCCACCTTTTCAAATGTTCGAAAGACTTGCGATATACGCAAACAGTCATGGCGATCCCAGTGGAATACTCCGTGAAATCTTCAACAGAATTTGATACGAATAAGCGTAGGATTACACAACAAATTCCTAAGAGTATTGGGCGTAATTCGACTGCGATTATTGATGCTATGGAGCACTTGATTGACGACCTTGACGCGCAATCAACCTAGAGTAGTTGCTCCGGTTCATGTTGCTTTCCTGTCGGCTCTTCCGAGTTTGGGTGGCTTCTATGATCAGGTGGTCTCCGTCCGGTCGCGGTCTCGCCGGCCCGGCGGGACAGCACGGGCCTACGCCTTGCAGGCCAGCAGGCATGTCCGGGCAGTCTCCTGCCCGGCGCGGCCGCTTGCGCTCGGGTGACTTTCCGGCCGGGCGGGCACCGATGCCGCCGTCCGTGTTCGATGCCCCGTTTGCAGTGTACAGGCAAGGTCTCCCAGAATAGGTGCAGATGCCCGTGTCGCTGCGAATGCCGTCGGATCTCGCGTTCTTGCTGGTGGCTGCCGCGCAAGTTCCCCGCGCGGACTCGGGCCGCCCGGTATCTCTCGGGCACGTACGATGTCAAGACGCTTACGCCGCTCGAGCGGCCCGAGGAATATGGCACCAAGCTCACCCTGTCCGACGACGAGGCGGAGGGGCTCGCCCGCCGGGCGGCCGAAGCGCGGGCGCGACGGAACGCTGCCTCGGATCCCGCCAGGGGCGCGCCGCCTCGGGGCGGGGACGGTTCCACCGGCTCCGCAGGGAACGTAGGCGGGTACAACTCCTTCTGGCTGGACCGCGGCACCGGCGCCTTCAAGATCGACGGCAAGTGGCGCACGTCCATCATCACGTTTCCGGAAGACGGACGCCGCCCCGCCCTGACGCAGGAGGCGCAGCGGCGCGCCGACGCCCGTGCCAGGCGTGATCGTCCCAATACCGGCACGGCTTGGTGGCTGGAGCAGGGGCTCGATCCCGGGCCGTACGACGACCCGGACTCAGGCCGCTCGCGGAGCGCTGCTTGCTGGGATTCGGCGCGACCGGCGGTCCGCCCATGCTGCCCGTCTCCTGCAACAACCTCAAGCGGGTCGTGTAGACGGAGGACTACGTCATGATTCTGGCCGAAATGATCCACGACGTCCGCATTATCCGCTGCGTGGCGGGCACGCCCCGCCGGACGTTCGCAGCTGGCTAGGGGATTCCGTGGGCCGCTGGGAAGGCGACACGTTGATTGTCGACACGACGAACTTCAATGACCGCCCGGCGCTTCCCGGGGCCTCGCGCAACTTGCATTGCATGTAGTCGAGCGGCTCACGCGGATCGGCGCGGCCGCGCTGCTGTACGAGTTCACCGTCGACGACCCGACCGTGTGGACCGCGCCTTGGGGCGGCGAGTACGTATGGCCGTCCACCGGCAGCCGGGTCTACGAGTACGCCTGCCACGAGGCGAACTACTCGTTCGGCGGCATCCTGCGCGGAGCGCGCATCCTGGAGCACGAAGCGCTCCGCAAGTTCGACGACTAGCCACGGTTAGGCAGGAGGCTCGCCCCCCCCCCGAGGCCTGTCGCCGTCCGGCCGGAACGACGCTAGCCCGGCTCCAAGCTGCCACAATATATGTGAGTCCCGCGCCCGTCGGAACTTTCCCTGCCTCGCGGCGTCGATTCTTTTGACGCTGGCGGGTGAGTCGCCGCGCCCCCGTAGGTCCTAGAGGCGCAGGCACCGCGAGCCCGGGCGTCCCATGCCGTTCCCCAAGCCTCCGATTCCCCGCCGCTGCCGACGGGCGGCCTCGCGCTGCTCGCCGGGTTCCTGGCGGCTGCGTGGACCTCGCTGGTCCTCGGCGCTCCGGCGGGTCCCGACCCGGCAGCTGTGGAGCGGTACATGGAGCACGTGCGCTTCCTGGCCTCGCCGGAGATGCGCGGCCGGGGTGCCGGCATGCCCGAACTGGACAGTGCCGCACAGTACATCGCCGCCCGGTTCCGCGCCGCGGGGCTGCAGCCCGCCGGGGAGGACGGCGGCTTCCTGCAGCCGTTCGAGCTGACCACCGACGCCGACATGGGCGAAGGCAACGCGATGTGCGTGGACCGCCCTCGGGGGGCCGAGGATCTCGAGGTCGGCAAGGACTACGTGCCGATCAACTTCTCCGCGAGCGGCAAGGTCGAGGGCGAGGTGGTGTTTGCCGGTTATGGGGCCACCGCCGAGGAGTTCGGCTACGACGACTATTTCCATTTCGACGTGCGCGGCAAGATCGTGCTGGTTCTCCGCTACGAGCCCGACTTCTTCCGCGAGCGGGACGGAGAAGGAGGGGAGAGGGGTCGGCGGCTAACGCGCCACTCGCATCTGATCGCCAAGGCGATCCAGGCCCGCAACCGGGGCGCCAAGGCGGTGCTGCTCGTTGACGGTCGCGGCCGGGGCCGTCGCGGCGACCGCCTGATCCGTTTCGGCAGCGTCTCGGGGCCCACCGACGCCGGCATCCCTATGGTGCAGGTCAAGAGCGACGTCGTCGAGCGCTGGCTGCGAGGTTCGGGGCGCTCCCTGCGGCTGCTGCGACGGGACATCGAAACATCGCGGAAGCCGCAGTCGTTCGCGCTCGCTTCGTCGCTGCGAGTCGGCCTCGCCGTCGACGTTCGGCACCGGCGGGCAACTGTCAGCAACGTGGCCGCGTACCTGCCCGGCGAGACCGGGGGCTATGTCGTTTTCGGGGCGCATTACGACCATCTGGGCCTCGGCGGCCAGGGATCCCTCGCACCGTCGCGAGTCGGCGAGATCCATCACGGAGCGGACGACAACGCCTCGGGCGTGGCCGCAGTCCTGGAACTGGCCGCAAGGCTCTCGAGTCGCCGGCAGCCCTCCCGGCTCGGGGCCCTCTTCCTCGCGTTCGCGGGAGAGGAGATCGGACTGCTCGGCTCGAGCCACTGGGTGGACAATCCCACGCTTCCCTTGGAGGACGCTGTCGCGATGCTGAACTTCGACATGGTCGGGCGCATCGAAGACAGCAAGCTGTACGTCGGCGGCATCGGCACGGCCGAGCCCTTCGAGGATCTAGTCGGGCAGGCCGCGGCCAGGAGGGATCTGCGCGTCGACACCTCCCGCAGCGCCAACAGCTCGAGCGATCACACGTCGTTCGCGGCTAGGAAGATCCCCGTGCTCTTCTTCTTCTCCGGCCTGCACTCCGACTACCACAAGCCGAGCGACACCGCGGACAAGATCGACGGCGAGGCCGCGATCGGCTTGGTCGCGCTCGCCGAGGAGATCGCCGATGGTCTCGCCTCCCTGCCCGAGCGTCTCGCCTTCGTGGAGCCGTCGCCGGAGTCCGGCCGCGGCCGCCCGGGCGGCGACGGCGCGGGGAGCGGGTACGGCCCTTGGTTCGGGTCCGTCCCTGACTTCGGCGAGGTTCCCGAAGGCGTCAAGTTCGCCGACGTGCGGCCGGGCTCGCCCGCGGCCGAAGCGGGCTTGCGAGCCGGGGACATCCTGACCGGCTGGAACGGCGCTCCGATCGCGAATCTCTACGATTTCACATACGCGCTGCGCGAGTCCGAAGCCGGAGATGTCGTCAGGGTCCTCGTTCTCCGGGACGGCAAGGAGCTAGCCGCGCAGGTGGAGCTCGCGGAGCGGCCGTAGCGGGCGCCGGAGGAGGGTCGCCGGGCCGGCAACCTCGAATGCTGCCAATTCGCCCAGCGGCCGGGCTGCTGTACCAGCTGGCGCTGCGAGACTTCAGGCAGCGCTACGTCGGGTCGCTCCTCGGGTGGCTGTGGACCGTCCTCCATCCGCTAGTGCTCCTGACGGTCTACACGTTCCTGTTCCGCCACGCCTTCGGCGCGCGCCTGCCGCCCGACGAGGCAACCCAGAGCTACCCGCTCTTCCTGCTCGGCGGGATGCTCCCCTGGCTGCTTTTCTCGGAGACCCTGACGCGCTCCGCCGGCTCGCTGACCGAGTGCGCGAATCTGATCAAGAAGACCGTCTTTCCGTCCGAGGCCATCCCGGCCGGCGTGCTTCTGTCGACGGCGGCCGGGCACGCCGCCGCGCTCGCCGCGCTGGTTCTCGCGGCGTGGGCGCTCGGCCACCCGCCGGCTCTCTCGCTGCTCCAGCTGCCGCTGTGGGCCGCGCCGCTCGCCGGCCTGAGCTTGGGGCTGGCGTGGGTGGTGGCCGCGCTCCAAGTGTATCTTCGCGACACATCCCAGGTTCTGAGCGTGGCGCTGACGGCCTGGTTCTGGGCGACTCCGGTCTTCCTGCCGGAAGTCTTCTACCGGAACGGGCTGGACGCGCTGCTCGCGTGGAACCCGCTCCGCTACGCCGTGCTCGGCTACCGGTCGGCGCTCCTCGGCGGGCAGCCGCCCGGTCTCGTCGGTGCCGCCGCTCTGTGCGGCGCGGCCGTGGCCGCCTTGGTCGGCGGACGCCTCTTCTTCCGGCGGGCCAGCGCGGGCTTCGCGGACGTTCTATAGCCTCCGCGAGGGCCGGCGGGGCGGCCCGCAGCGCATACCATAGGAGGGCGGGCGCTGGGCGCGCGGCTTCGCATCCTTGGCCAGGATCGCCTTCACGGGAGTCTCGAAGAGCTATTCCGCCTGCTCGCGCCCGACCCGCCGTCTGCGAGAGCTGGTTTGTTCCGGACGGCCTGGGGCAGGGCCTCGGATCCGCGCCCTGCGGAACGTGTCGTTCGAGGTAGGGACCGGCGAGACGCTTTGCCTGATCGGGGCCAACGGCTCCGGCAAGAGCACTTCCCTGCAGCTCGCGGCGCGGATTCTGCGGCCGTCGGCCGGGACCGTCGAGGTCGAGGGCCGGGTGGCAGCGCTGCTCGAGCTCGGCGCGGGCTTCCACCCGGAATTCACCGGGCGCGAGAACGCTCGCCTCAGCGCGGCTCTGTTCGGCCTGTCGGCCCGCGAAACTCGCGGGCGCTTCCCCGACATCGAGGCTTTCGCCGAGATCGGCGATTTCATGGACCGACCGGTCAAGACGTACTCGACGGGCATGCTGCTGAGGCTGGCGTTCGCCGTCGCCATCAGCGTCGAGCCCGAGATCCTGCTGGTGGACGAGGCGCTCGCGGTCGGCGACTACTACTTCCGCCAGCGCTGCATGCGCAAGGTCCACGAGCTGCGCGCCCGGAGCGTGACCATCCTGCTCGTGTCGCACTCCATGTCCGACGTCCAAGCGCTCGGCACCCGCGCGCTATGGCTCGACGCGGGGCGCGTGGCGGAAGAGGGCGACCCGCCGACCGTGGTGCGCAAGTACCTGGCTCGCATGACCGCGCGGGACCGCGAGCGACGGGCCGGCGACGACGGCCCCGCGGCCGTCCCTCCCGAGATCCGCGCCGCGGAGGGCGTCCCGAACGCCGACCGCCGCTTCGGCAGCGGCCGGGCGGAGATCACGGGGGTCGCCGTGCTCGACGGCAGCGGCCGTGCCGCGCGCGCTCTCGCGCCGAACCAGCGCGCCGTCGTGCGGGTCACCGCTCGCGCCAGGGTGCCCGTCGCGAGGCCGATCATCGGCTTCATGATGCGGAACCACCTAGGCATCGACTTCGCGGGCACCAACACGGCTCGCGAGGGCACCGTGCTGGATCCGATGCAGCCCGGCGAGGTCCGCACGGTCGATTTCCACCTCGACATGCCGGAGCTCTACGCGGGCTCGTTCTCGTTCGCGCCGGCGGTCGCGGACGGCGGGCTGGGCGACTACGAGATCTGCGACTGGATCGACAACGCGCTGTCGCTTCCGATGGCCCGGGGCGCGGGCGAGGTCTACGGGTACCTGCACCTGCCCTGCCGGGTCCGTGTCGGACCGGGCCCGGCGTCGCCGGTGGTGAGGCGGTGAGTCGCTTCCGGGCCTGGATCGCCGTTCCCGCCATCGCGGCCTTCCTGGTGCTCGCGGCGCCGGTCCTGCTCGCCTTGGTCGCGGCGCTGCTCCTGCTCGCCGACGCGGCGGCGTCGCTTGCGCGGCGCAAGCGGCCCGGCGTCGCCCGGGAGGTCTCCAAGAAGGCAGTCAGCGTCGTGATTCCGACTTGGAACGGCAGGGAGCAGCTCGCCCGGAACCTGCCCGCTCTCGTCGACGCCCTGGCGTCCAACCCGGAGCACGAGATTCTCGTCATGGAGAACGGGTCCGACGACGGCACGGCCGAGTTCCTCGCCCGCCAGTTCCCTTCGGTGCGGGTGGTCGAGCTCGGGTCGAACCTCGGGTTCGGACGGGCCTCCAATGCCGGGTTCGGCCTCGCCCGGCACGACATTGTAGTGCTTCTCAACAACGACATGCGCGTCGATCCCGGCTTCCTGCAGCCGCTGGTGGACGGTTTTCGGGACCCGCGGGTGTTCTCGGTTACGGGCCAGATCTTCCTCGCCGATCCGTCCGCGCCGCGGGAGGAGACCGGCCTCACGATGGGCCGCTGGCACCGCGGCCAGATCCACTTGCAGCACGTGGCGGACCCGCAGGTGAACGAAATCTTCCCCACGTTCTATTCCGGGGGAGGATCCTCGGCCTACGACCGGCACAAGATCCTCGAGCTCGGAGGCTTCGACGAGATCTTCGCTCCGTTCTACGTGGAGGACGTCGACCTTTCCTACATGGCTTGGAAGCGCGGCTGGATCAACCTGTACGCCCCCGCCAGCAGGCTGCATCACGAGCACCGGGGCACGATCGGCAAGCACTTCAGCCGGCAGTACATCGACCGGGTCGTGCAGAAGAACCGCCTGCTCTTCGCCTGGAAGAACATGCATCACCGCAGGCGCCTGCTGGCGCACTTCGCCTGGCTGTACGCCGACATGTGGATCTCGCTGTTCGCGAGGGCCGTGCCCGGGCGTCCGGGCGCGACCGCCTTCCTGCAGGCCGCGGGACAGGCGCCTCGGGCGGTCGGGCGTCGCGTTTCCGCACGCTTGCGCGCCGAGATTCGCGACGGGGAGGCCCTCCGGCGACCGCTGGGCGGCTACTTCCGGGACCGGTACCACCGCCTGCGGAACAAGCCCTCGGGCGACCTCAATGTCCTCTTCGTGTCGCCGTACCCGATCGAGCCCCCGAGGCACGGCGGCGCGGTCTTCATGAAGCAGGCCGTCGACGGCCTCGCCGCGCGCTGCCGCCTCCACGTGCTCTGCATGGTCGAGCGGGACGCGGACCTCGCGGCGCAGGCGGAGCTGGAGCGGCGCTGCGCCGGCGCCGAGCTGGTGCTGCGCGCGCCGCGTCCGACGCGAGGGGCGCCGCTGCTCTGGCCGCACGCGGCCCAATGCTACTGGGATCCGGACTTCCTGTGGAGGATCCATCGCACGGTCCTGCTCCGGCGCATCGACGTCGTCCAGCTGGAGTACGCGCAGCTCGCGTCGTACGGCGAGGAGTTCCGTCAAGTCGTTTGCTGCCTCTTCGAGCACGACCTGCACTTCCAGTCCGTCCAGCGGTCGATCTACGCGGGCGGACCGGTCCGGGCGGCCGCGCGCGCCTATGAATACCTGCGGGCGCTGCGGTTCGAGCTGCGGGCCCTGCCCCGGTTCGACGCGGTGCAGGTTTGCAGCGCCGCGCAGCGGCGGACCTTGCAGGCGTTGCTGCGCGACGGCCCCCCTGTGCTGGAAAACCTGCGCACGGCCGTGGACGTCGCCAGCTACCCGTTCCGGCTCGAGGGGCGAGAGCCCGACACGATCCTGTTCGTCGGGAACTTCCGCCACCCGCCGAACGCGGCCGGCCTGGCCTTCTTCCGGGAGCGCGTCCTGCCGGCCGTGCGCAAGCAGCGGCCGCAGGCCCGCTTGGTGGTCGCGGGTGCCGACGCGCCCGAGCCGCTGGCCGCCCGCATCGCGGGCCCCGACGTCGAGTTTCTCGGCGGCGTGGACGACATCCGCGAGGTGCTGCTGCGCTACGCGGTGTTCGTCGCGCCGATCCTGTCGGGTTCGGGCGTCCGCGTCAAGGTCCTCGAGGCGTTCGCCTGCGGCATTCCGGTGGTGGCGACAACCCTCGCGGCCGAGGGGCTCTGCGAGCGGGGGGGCGGCATGGCCGAGATCGAAGACCGGCCGCAGGCCTTCGCCCGCGCCGTGGCGGGCCTGCTGTCGGACGGGGCCAGGGCGGCGGCGCTGGCCCGCGAGGCGCGCAGGGCGGTCGAGAGCCGGTGGGCCTCCGACGCCGCCGTGGGACGGCTGGTGTCCCACTACGAAGCGGCGGTCGAGACCAAGCTCCTGGCGCGGCCGGCCTACCCCCTGCCGCTGAGGTAGCCGGGCCCCCGCCGGGCGCCCCGGCGTGGCACGATAGGCAGAGACAACGTCCGAGAGTCGAGCCATGCCGGAACACGACCCCAGCGCCTACCTGGTCGCCCTCTGCACCTGCCCGCCCGCCAGGGCACCCGGCATCGCCCGCGAGCTCGTCCGGCGGCGGGTCTGCGCCTGCGTCAACGTCGTGCCGGGCCTGCGGTCGGTCTACGAATGGCGGGGAAAGGTCGAGGAAGAGGACGAGTCGCTGCTGCTGATCAAGACGCGTGCCGACCGATTCCCGGCCTTGGAGCGGGCGGTTCGCGAGCTGCATCCCTACGAGGTGTTCGAGCTGGTTGCCAGCCGGCTCGATCGGGGCAACGCCTTGTACCTGCGCTGGATCGACGCCTGCCTGGCTCCCGCGGCGTTCGCGGCGCCGCGCGACTGACCGGCGCGGGTCGGAGCGGTCCTGCTCGCGTGGGACAATGGCCCTGCTATGACGCGACCGGCGCTGTTCCTGTCCACCCTCCTCCTGTCCGCCGCGCTCTCGGCCGACGTGCGGCTACCGGCGCTGTTCGGCGACCACATGGTCGTGCAGCGGGACCTGCCGGTCCACGTGTGGGGCTGGGCCGACCCGGGCGAGTCGGTGGAGGTCCAGCTCGACACGCGCCGGGCCGTGACCGCGGCGTCGGAGGGCGGTCGCTGGGAAGTGTATCTCGAGCCGTCGGGCGCGGGCGGCCCGTTCGCCCTAGAGGTGCGCGGCGCGAACCGCGTCTCGCTGCGGGACGTTCACGTCGGCGAGGTGTGGGTCGCCTCGGGCCAGTCCAACATGGTCTGGCCGGTCCAGCGCTCCCGGGACGCCGAGAAGGAGATCGCGGCCGCCCGGCATCCCGGCATCCGCTACCTGAAGGTGGAGCTGGCCGCTTCCGGCGAGCCCCTCGACGACATGAAGGGGCGCTGGCAGGTCGTGTCGCCCTCCTCCGTGCCGGGGTTCTCGGGAGTCGGGTACTTCTTCGCCCGGCACCTGCACGGCGAGCTGGATGTTCCCGTCGGCGTCATCCAGTCCGCCTGGGGCGGGACTCCGGCCGAGGCCTGGACCAGCATCGGGACTCTGTCCGGTGACGCCGAGCTGTCGGCGATGGTCGCGGCCTTCAAAGCGGAAGCGAGCGAGGCGCGAGCTGCGCGAGCGAAGGCGATGGTCGACTGGGAGGCGCGGGCGGCGGCTGCCAAGGCCGCGGGCAAGGACGCTCCCCGGGAGCCCCCGCTGCCGAGGGCGCTGCGCCCGCCGCACCAGCCGGCCGCGCTGTTCAACGCCATGATCGCGCCCCTGACGCCTTACGCGGTGCGCGGAGCCATCTGGTATCAGGGCGAGAACAACGCCGGGCGGGGCCAGGGCATCCTCTACCGCCGTCTCTTCCGGGCTCTGATCGAGGACTGGAGGACGGCGTGGGGCATCGGGGACTTCCCGTTCCTGTTCGTCCAGCTCGCCAACTACGGGCGAGTTCCGGAGACCAGCACCTGGCCCGAGCTCAGGGAGGCCCAGGCCATGGCCCTCGGCCTGGCCCGCACGGGGATGGCTGTTTCCATCGACATCGGCAATCCGACCGACATCCATCCGCGCAACAAGCAGGACGTGGGCCTGCGGCTGGCCCTGGCCGCCCGCGCGGTGGCCTACGGCGAGACGGGCTTGGAGTATTCGGGCCCGCTGTTCCGGCAGGCGACGCGGGAAGGGGGTGCGCTGCGGCTCTGGTTCGACCATGCCGATTCCGGTCTCGAGTCCCGGGGCGCGGCGCTGGAGGGTTTCGAGGTGGCCGGCTCCGAAGGGGCCTTCGTCGAGGCGACCGCGAGGATCGACGGCGGCACCGTGGTGGTCTCCAGCGCGGCGGTCGGCGAGCCGGCCCGGGCGCGCTACGCGTGGGCGCCTGACCCGAAGGGCAACCTCTACAGCAAGGCGGGGCTTCCCGCCTCTCCGTTTCGCACCTCTCGATAGCTCGCCGGGGCCGCGGCAGGACGGTCGGCATTCCGCGCCTGCCCGCGTGCCCTAGACGCGGGCGCCCGTGCCAGAATGACCTCGAGAATGGAACTCGCGGCGCAGGCCGGACGCGGTCGGCGGTCGAGACGGGTGTCTCTCTTGGCCTGCGCCGCTGTCGCGGCTTCCGGCCCGGCTCCGGCCCAGATGCCCGGAAACCTGGTCCGCGATGTCGCGGAAACGGGCAGCAGGCTTGCCGCGGAGCGTGACCAATACGCCTACACGCAGTCGCTGAAGTTCCACGAAATCAAGAACGGCATCGTCGTCGGCCGCTACGAGGAGGTCCGCGACGTGATCTTCACCGGCAGGGGCCAGCGGGTGGAGCGCCACCGGAGGCCGCCGGTCCTGCAGCTCAGCCGCCTGCGGATGACCGAGGAGGACTTCCGCGACGTGCGCGAGGTGAACCCCTTCGTGCTGACCTCGGAAACGGTGCGCTTCTACAGGGTGCGCTACAAGGGTGTCGAGCCGGTCGACGGCGCGGAGTGCCACGTGCTCCAGGTGCGGCCCAAGCAGATCCTGCTCGGCCAGCGGTTTTTCGACGGCCTCCTCTGGGTCGGTGTCGCTAACGGCCAGGTCGTGCGGGCGGCGGGGCGCCCGGTCCCCCAGATCCATCGCATCGAGAACAGCAATCTGTTCCCGGCGTTCGAGACCCGATACGAGCCGGTCGACGGCCGGCACTGGTTCCCCGCGCGCACAGCCGGCGACGAGGTCCTTCCGTTCCCGTCCGGCAGCCAGCGCGTCAGGCTGCTGATCCGGTACGCCGCCTACAAGCGGTTCGGGGCGACGTCGACCGTGACCTTCGGAGCGGCGGCGGAGAGCGCCGGAGCGGCCCGCGCGCGACGCTGAACGAGACCGCCCTTCCGGCCCGAGATCCCCGCAACGAGAGCGCGTCTCTTGCGAGGCGTTTGCCTCCGTTGTGTACAATGGCGCTAGGCACGTCTTCGCTCTGGCGGAGGCGCACGCAGAAGGAGTACAACTCATGAGAACCATCCGCTCGGCCAGCCTCGCGCTGCTTTGCGTCACCTTGGCGACCGGCGCCGCGTTCGGCGCCACCTTGGCGGGACCGGAGATCCGCGGCAGCTACATCGAATCCCGGAACGCCGAGATCTACGCGTCCCACTGCTTCGCCAACAGCGAGGTCGGGATCATGGGCGATATGGCCGTGATGGCCTGGGACATCGAGCAGGGCAGCTACAAGGGCGTGCCTCTGGCCGGAGCCCGCGTGGTGGCCGTCGTGAACGCGTCGTCCACGATCGGGAATCCCTTCGGGGATCCGCTGCCTGCCAAGGCGATGCTCATCTTCGACGAGAGCACCTCGGTCGTCCAGCGCGGCGCCCTCGCGGCGTTCGTGAAGTCCCAGGCGGGCGAGTTGGTGGCGAACGTCGTCCACACGGACACCGCCCCGATCGAGATCGACTTCCACGGCAACATGCATGATCGCGTCGCGTCCCTGCGGGCGGGCGAGATCGTCTCTCTCGAGACCCGGGAGATCCGCGAGGCGGATTCGCTCTGCCATCTCGACGACATCTACTACCAGCCCCTGGTGGCGCTGGATCACGCCATGCCGGCCTTCGCGGTCGAGCAGGCGTTTCGCGGCGACGGCTTGGGCCACAAGCTGCGCGAGTACCGTCGGTCGAGCGCCTACTTGGGCACGTTCAAGGCGAGCGGCATCTGAGGGCCGACTGCCTGCAGGGGCTTGAGCGCCCTCGCCCGGGCGGACCGTCGCCGCCCGGCGTGAGGCGGGGGGCGTGTTGCAGGCGTCCGACCGTTCGTCGGCCCTGCGACACACCGGAGAGGAGACTTCGAATGCGAAGCATGCGCGCCTATGGTGCGGCTCTCGCCGCCGTGCTGGCGGCTGCGCCCTTGGCGCAGGCCCAGGAGTACACGGCCTCGCCCGTGGGCGCGCCGCCCGATTCGGTCCCCGCCGCGACCCGCGAGGCCGTTGTGGAAGAAGGCGTGGGCGTGAAGGTCGGCGACACGGTGGTCGCGCGGTTCTGGATGCGCAGCGTTCCCTTCGAGGGCGAGCCGGCGGGCGGATTCGGCGTGCGCTTCGACGACGTCCCCGAAGGCGCCTTCCTGGGCGTGCTGGAATTCCCCGCGAAGGCCTCCGACTTCCGCGAGCAGTCGGTGCCGCCCGGCGTGTACACGATCCGGTTCGGCCTGCATCCGGAAGACGGCAATCACATGGGCGTCGCCCCCAGCCGGGACTTCGCGCTCCTCTGCCCGGTGGCGAAGGATTCCGAGATAGCGAAGAACTACGACTTCGACGGGATCGTCGAGCTGAGCGCGGAGGTGGGCAACCCCCACCCGACCGTGGCGCGGCTCGAGCTGCCCGAGGGCGACCAGGGGCCGAATCTCTGGGAGAACGATTACGAGCACTGGGTGCTGGACTTGGCCGTCGCCGACACGGTGGTTGGAATCGTTGTCGACGGTCACGCCGAGGAATAGCACCGGCGCCTGTGCGGGCGCGCCGGCGTGCGGGGCGGGCCCGGAGTTTGCCGGACGCGCAGGCCTCTCGGCGCTCGCCCGGGACCGGGCGGCAGCCGTCAGTGCCGCTTCCGGATAGCGGTTGCGTCGTCGAGATCGGGGTCGAGCAACGCCAGCTCGGCGAGGGCGTAGCGCTCGCGGTCCAAGAGCGTGATCGCCGGTGGAGTGTGGCCGCTGCCGTCGGCGTGGCAGTGCCGTAGGCCGGAGCTCGCCGCCACCGGAGTGGCAATGTCGTCGCGGCAGGCCCGCGGAGCGGTAGCCCGGTCGTAGACGACCGCGTCGCCGGCAGGGAGAGCGGCGAGCTCGGATTCGGCCGCCTCGGCTTGGGGGCGCCGGTTGACCGAGCGCCGGGTGGACACGGTTGTGCCCCGGCGGTGTTATCCAGTTGTGCCCCGGCGGTGTTATCCAGCTGGGGTGCTCGCAGATCGTGTGGTCGAGCTCGGTGCGGCTCGACGTCGGCAGGGCCGGCACCGTCTCCTGGATGCCGGCGATCGGCTTGCGCGGCAGGCGGCGGCCGCAGGATCCGGTCGACACCAGGCCTTCGATGCGGGGATCCGCCCGGAGCGGCGGTGGGGACGACGTGACTCGCTCGAGCCGGGCAGCCAGGTCTTCCGAGTCCCGTCGGCGCGCCAAGAACGGCCGAGCCGGGCTGTCGCGGCAGCACGGCCGCCGAACAGTCCGGCTCGGGCGCGCCAGGCGGTTCCGGACGGCCGAGCCGCCCGGGCGTGGTCTGAACAGCCTCCGGTCCCGGCTCGCCTTGCCGAGCGAGCCGTTGCGGCCGGTCATCGGATTGCGCTATAGTGGATCCAGGTCGGCGTCGCAGATCGGACTGGGAATTCGGGGAGCCGGGCGCTCTCCCGGGCCTCGCCTTGACAGTGTGCGGCGTGATCGTCTATGCTAGGGTGACGTAACGGTAAGCAGTCTGTCCGCCTTCCGTGGAACCGGGAGGCGGTCTTGGGCTTGCCCGGCGGTGGGCTGGCAGTCGAGTGGGAGCCCGAAGGGGTTCGCAAGGGGTTGCCCAATGCGGCCCGCAGCCGAAGAGGCCTCTCGCGGAGGGGTTCCATGGCTGGGGCAGCGGGGTTCTGGGGAGAGTGTGCGACGGTCTGGGTTCGTGCGTGCCTGCGGGCGGGTGCGAGCGGCGGCGGTCGCGTGCGTTGAGATCGCAGGGAGAAGGGGCAGCATCGTGCCGACGTTCAGTCAGCTGGTTCGCAAGGGGCGCAAGGCGCCGAAGTTCAAGACTTCGTCGCCAGCGCTGCAGAAGTGCCCTCAGAAGCGCGGCGTCTGCACGCGCGTCTACACCGTGACCCCCAAGAAGCCCAACTCCGCGCTGCGCAAGGTCGCGCGCGTCCGCCTGACCAACAGCATCGAGGTCACGACCTACATCCCCGGCGTCGGCCACAACCTGCAGGAGCACTCGATCGTGCTCATCCGCGGTGGGCGCGTCAAGGACCTGCCGGGAGTCCGCTATCACGTGGTGCGCGGCACCTTGGACGCCTCCGGCGTCGAGGACCGGCGCCAGGCCCGCAGCAAGTACGGCGCCAAGCGTCCCAAGAAGTAGCCAGCGAGGGCCATTCGCAGCCATGCCGCGCAGACGAGACGTACCCGCCCGGGAGCCCTCGCCGGATCCCGTTTACAACTCGACGCTGGTGTCGAAGTTCATCAACTGCATGATGTGGGACGGCAAGAAGTCGGTCTCCGAGCGGATCTTCTACGGCGCCATGGACCGGATCCGCGCCCGCACGGGCGACGACCCCCTGCCGGTCTTCAAGAAAGCCGTCGAGAACGCCAAGCCGGTGGTTGAGGTCAAGTCGCGGCGCGTGGGCGGCGCGAACTACCAGGTCCCGATCGAGGTCCGCCCCAACCGCCGCCAGTCCTTGGCGCTGCGCTGGCTGATCTCGAACGCGCGCGGCCGCAGCGAGAACCGCATGGCCGACCGCTTGGGCACGGAACTGCTCGAGGCGGCCCAGGGCCGCGGCACGACGATCAAGAAGAAGGACGACGTCCACCGGATGGCGGAGGCCAACAAGGCCTTCGCGCATTTTCGCTGGTAGCGCTCGCTCGGTTCACGAGGACAGTCCGATGCCCCGCACCGCCCGGCTCGCGCGCTACCGCAACATCGGCATCGCGGCGCATATCGACGCGGGCAAGACCACCACGACGGAGCGCATCCTGTACTACACGGGACGCTTGCACCGCATGGGCGAGGTCCATGACGGCACGGCCACCATGGACTACATGGAGCAGGAGCAGGAGCGCGGCATCACGATCACCTCGGCGGCCACGAGCTGCTTCTGGCGCGATCACCAGATCAACATCATCGACACGCCGGGCCACGTCGACTTCACGGCCGAGGTGGAGCGCTCCCTGCGCGTGCTGGACGGGGCCATCGCCGTCTTCGACGCGGTGGCCGGCGTGCAGCCCCAGTCCGAGACTGTGTGGCGCCAGGCCGACAAGTACCGTGTCCCGCGCCTCGTCTTCGTCAACAAGATGGATCGAGTCGGGGCGAATTTCGATTACGCCGTCCAGACCATCGTCGACCGCCTGAAGGCCAACCCGGTACCCATCCAGCTCCCGATCGGGGTGGAGGACCGCCTGCGCGGCGTGGTCGACCTCGTCGAGATGCGCGGCATCTACTGGAAGGACGAGACGCTCGGGGCCGAGTACGAGGTCGGCGAGATTCCCGACGAGCTGCTCGGCGAGGCGCTCGACCGTCGCGAGAAGATGATCGAGAAGGTGGCCGAGGAGGACGAGGAGCTCTTCGACCTCTACGTCGGGGGCGCGGAGATCGAGGCCCCCGCCCTCCGTGCCGCGCTCCGGCGGGCCACTGTCGCGATGCGCATCACCCCGGCGCTGTGCGGCTCCGCGTTCAAGTACAAGGGCGTGCAGCGGTTGCTCGACGCGGTCGTCGACTACCTCCCCTCGCCTGTCGACGTGCCGCCAGTCCAATGCGCCGCACTCGACGGCGCGCAGGAGCTCACGCGCGCCCCGTCCGACGACGCGCCGTTCTCCGCGCTGGTGTTCAAGATCCTCACCGATCCCTACGTCGGGCAGCTGGCCTTCCTGCGCGTCTACTCCGGCCGCTTCCGCGCCGGCGGGTCGGTCTACAACGTCTCGCGGCGCCGCAAGGAGCGCGTCGGCCGTCTCCTGCGCATGCATGCCGACAAGCGCGAGGACGTGCCGGACGGCCGGGCGGGCGAGATTCTGGCCGCGGTGGGCCTGAAGACGGTCCAGACCGGCGACACCATCTGCGACGCCGCCGAGCCGGTCGTGCTGGAGCAGATCGAGTTCCCCGACCCCGTGCTCTCCTTGGCGATCGAGCCCAAGACCAAGGCCGACCAGCAAAAGATCGGCATGGCCCTGACCAAGCTGTCGCAGGAGGATCCCACCTTCCGCGTCGAGTCCGACCCCGACACCGGGCAGACCATCCTTTCGGGCATGGGCGAGTTGCACCTCGAGATACTGGTGGACCGCCTCTTGCGCGAGTTCCGGGTCGCCGCCGACATCGGCCGGCCGCAGGTCGCGTACCGCGAGACGCTGCGCCGGGCCAGCTCGGGCGAGGGCCGCTTCGTGCGCCAGACGGGCGGGCGCGGCCAGTACGGGCACTGCAAGATCCGCGTCGAGCCGCTGGACGGCGGCGCGGTGGAGTTCCGCGACGAGATTTTCGGCGGTGCGATCCCCAGGGAGTTTATCGGGTCCGTGGAGAAGGGCGTGCGCGAGGCCATGGCCAACGGCGTGCTGGCCGGGTACGAGACGGTCGGCGTCGCCATCACCCTCCTCGACGGCAGCTACCACGAGGTGGACAGCTCGGAGGTCGCCTTTAAGGTGGCCGGCTCGATGGCCTTCAAGGACGCCGCGGGCCGCGCCCGCCCGGCCCTGCTCGAGCCGGTCATGGCGATCGAGGTGGTCGTGCCGGAGGAGTACATGGGCGACGTCCTCGCCGACATCAGCACACGGCGCGGGCGCATCGAGGGCATGGACCTGCGCGGCTCGACGCAGGTCATCAAGGGGTTCGTGCCGCTGGCCGAGATGTTCGGCTACGCCACGGATCTGCGCTCGCGCACGCAGGGCCGCGGCAGCTACACGATGCACCTGCATTCGTACGACTTGGCGCCGGGCGCCGTCCAGGACGAAATCGTGAGCCGCATGCGCGGCAGGGCGGTCCGCTGAGACCGTCGCGGCAGGAATCGCAAGGGACCAGGAAGACGATGGCGAAGCAGAAGTTCGACCGCTCGAAGCCGCACGTGAACGTGGGCACGATCGGGCACATCGACCACGGCAAGACGACGCTGACGGCGGCGATCACGCGCGTGCTGTCCAAGCACGACCCCAGCAACGAGGTGCGCACTTTCGACTCGATCGACAACGCGCCCGAGGAGCGCGAGCGCGGCATCACCATCGCCACCGCGCACGTGGAGTACCAGACGGCCAGCCGGCACTACGCCCACGTGGACTGCCCGGGGCATGCCGACTACATCAAGAACATGATCACCGGGGCGGCCCAGATGGACGGGGCGATCCTGGTGGTGGCGGCCACGGACGGCCCCATGCCGCAGACGCGCGAGCACATCCTGCTGGCGCGCCAGGTGGGCGTGCCGTACATCGTGGTGGCCCTGAACAAGGTCGACATGGTGGACGACGAGGAGCTGCTGGAGCTGGTGGAGCTGGAGGTGCGCGAGCTGCTCTCCGAGTACGACTTCCCCGGCGACGACGTGCCGGTGGTGCGCGTGTCGGCGCTGCGGGCGCTGGACGGGGACGCGCGGGCCGAGCCGGCCGTGGACGAGCTGATGGAGGCGGTGGACGCGTACATCCCGACGCCGGAGCGCGACGTGGACAAGCCCTTCCTGATGCCGATCGAGGACATCTTCTCGATCTCGGGCCGCGGCACGGTGGTCACGGGGCGCGTCGAGCGGGGCGTGGTGAAGGTCGGCACGGAGATGGAGTTCCTGGGCATCCGCCCGACGCACCGCAAGGTGATCACGGGAGTGGAGATGTTCAAGAAGCTGCTCGACCAGGGCCAGGCGGGGGACAACGTGGGCCTGCTGGCGCGCGGCCTGGACAAGGACGCGGTGGAGCGCGGGCAGGTGGTGGCCAAGCCGGGCAGCATCACGCCGCACACGCGCTTCAAGGGGCAGGTGTACGTGCTGAAGAAGGACGAGGGCGGGCGGCACACGCCGTTCTTCAGCGGCTACCGGCCGCAGTTCTACTTCCGCACGACGGACGTGACGGGCGTGGCGCGGCTGCCGGAAGGCACCGAGATGGTCATGCCCGGGGACAACGTGGAGCTGGAGGTGGAGCTGATCGTGCCCATCGCCATGGAGCAGGGCCTGCGCTTCGCCATCCGCGAGGGCGGCCGCACCATCGGCGCCGGCACCGTCTCCGCCATCGTCGAGTGAGCACGGCTCCTCGGAAGGACACACGCAGCGATGCCGAAAGAACGTATCCGGATCCGCCTCAAGGCCTACGACTACCGCGTGCTCGACCAGTCGACCGGCGAGATCGTCAGCACGGCGCTGCGAACGGGCGCCCAGATCGCGGGCCCGATCCCGCTGCCGACGGTGAAGAACAAGTACACGGTGCTGCGCTCGGTGCATGCGGACAAGCGCTCGCGCGAGCAGTTCGAGATCCGCACGCACAAGCGCCTGCTCGACATCCTCGAGCCGACCCAGGACACAGTCGACACGCTGATGAGGCTCGACCTGCCCGCGGGGGTGGACGTCGAGATCAAGGCCTTCGGGGCGTAGCCGGGCGCGAGCGGAGCGGATTCTGGAGGGCATGGCACGATGGCGCCCGGCATTCTAGGCAAGAAAATCGGGATGACGCAGATCTTCGACGAGGAAGGCCGCGTCGTCCCCGTCACGGTGCTGCAGGCCGGCCCGTGCGTCGTCGTGCAGCGCAAGAGCGCCGACTTGGACGGCTACGAGGCCATCCAGGTCGCGCTGGTCGACTTCATGCGCGACAAGCTGGTGAACAAGCCCCGGCGGGGGCACTTCGCCAAGGCCGGCGTGGAGCCGGCGCGGTTCCTGCGGGAGTTCCGGCTCGAGGCGGGCGGGGACGCGTACCAGCCCGGCGACCGGATCCTGGCCGAGCATTTCCGGCCCAGCGAGAGGGTTGACGTGACCGGCGTGAGCAAGGGCAAGGGCTTCCAGGGCGTCGTCAAGCGGCATAACTTTGCCGGCGGGCGGGCCACGCACGGCTCGATGTTCCACCGGGCGCCCGGGTCGATCGGCCAGAGCGCCTACCCCGCGCGCGTGTTCAAGGGCGTGCGCCTGCCCGGCCGCATGGGCGGCAAGCGCGTCACCGCGCGCGGCCTCGAGATCGTCGGCGTGCGAGCCGACGACAACGTCATGCTGGTGCGGGGCGCGGTGCCCGGCGCCGCGGGCGGGTACGTCGCGATCCGCAGAGCGAGGTAGTTGCCATGCCGACCGTGGAAGTAGTCGATCTCCGCAACGAGAAAGTGGATGATCTCGATCTGGCCGACGCCGTCTTCGGCGCGCCGGTCAACGAGAGCCTGGTCCACCAGGCGGTCCTGGCGTACCTCGCCACCCTCCGGGCCGGCACGCACAAGGTCAAGGGCCGGGCCGAGGTGTCGGGCTCGGGGCGCAAGCCCTGGCGCCAGAAGGGGACCGGGCGCGCGCGCGCCGGCTCCCGGCGCTCGCCGGTGTGGCGCGGCGGCGGGACCGTGCACGGCCCGGCGCCGCGCAGCCATGCCCGCAAGCTGCCGCGCAAGATGCTGCTCGCCGCGCTGCGCTCGGCGCTCTCGGCCAGCCTGGCCGACGGCCGGGTCACCGTGGTCCGGGACTTCGCGCTGGAGAGCCACAGGACCCGCGACTTCCGCGGCGCCCTCGAGGCCCTCGGCGCCGCCGGCAGCGTGCTGGTGGTCGACAACGGCGGCAACCGCAATCTCGAGCTCGCCAGTCGCAACCTGCCGGGCGTGCGGCTGGTCGCGAGCCGCGACCTGCACCCCTACACGGTGCTGCAGCACGAGCGCCTGCTGCTCTCCGCCGAGGCCGCCCGCACGTGTTCGGAGGTGCTCGCGTGAGCCCGTACGAAGTCATCCTCGGCCCGGTCGTCACCGAGAAGGCCGAGGCGGGGCGCGCCGAGGAGCGCACGCTCTGCTTCCGGGTCAATCCCAAGGCCACCAAGACGGACGTGCGCAACGCCGTGCGTTCCATCTTCCAAGTCGACATCGAGAGCGTGCGCACCGCCCGTTACCTCGGCAAGATGCGCCGCCAGGGACGCTACCGGGGACGCCGCCCGAGCTGGAAGAAGGCTTGGGTCACGCTCCGGGAAGGCGAGCGGGCCGTGGAGTACACGCAGGTCTAGCGAGAGGGAATCCGGGGATAGCCAGCGATGCCGATCAAGACCTACCGGCCGACGACGCCGACGCGGCGCTTCCAGACCGTCACGACGCGGGAGGAGCTCACGCGGGACCGTCCGGAAAAGGCGCTCGCCAAGGGCCGGCACAAGCACGGCGGCCGCAACAACAAGGGGCGCGTGTGCGTCCGCTTCCGCGGCGGCGGGGCCAAGCGCAAGTACCGCCTGATCGATTTCAAGCGGCAGAAGCACGGCGTGCCCGCCAAGGTGGCCTCGGTCGAGTACGACCCCAATCGCTCCGCGAACATCGCCCTGCTGCACTACGCGGACGGCGACAAGCGCTACATCCTGCAGCCCGTCGGCCTCGCGGTGGGCATGCAGGTCGTTTCCGGCGAGGACGCCGACATCCTGGTGGGCAACGCCCTGCCGCTGCGGCGCATCCCGCCGGGCACGGTCGTGCATAACGTCGAGCTGCGGCCGGGCAAGGGGGGCCAGATGGCGCGCGCCGCCGGCGCGGAAATCCGCCTGGTCTCGCGCGAGGGAGGCTACGCCCTGCTGCGCCTGCCGTCCGGCGAGGTGCGGCGCGTGCCGGAAGGCTGCATCGCGACAGTGGGTCGCGTCGGCAACGTGGACCACGGCAACGTGGATCTCGGCAAGGCCGGCCGCAGCCGCTGGCTCGGGCGGCGCCCGCACAACCGCGGCGTGACGATGAATCCCGTCGATCACCCGCACGGCGGCGGCGAGGGGCGGACCTCCGGCGGGCGCCATCCGGTCAGCCCGTGGGGCAAGCCCACGCGCGGCTACAAGACGCGGCGCAACACCCGCTCCGATCGCTACATCGTGTCGCGTCGCGGGCGCAAGAAGAAGGGCTGAGAGGCATCGAGATGGGTCGTTCTCTTCGCAAGGGTCCGTTCTACGACGAGCACCTGCACCGCAAGGTGGAGGCGATGAACGCTTCCGGCCAGAAGCGCGTGATCAAGACTTGGTCGCGCCGGTCGACGGTGCTGCCCGAATGGGTCAGCCACACGATCGCCGTGCATAACGGGCGCAAGTTCATTCCCGTGTTCATCACCGAGAACATGGTCGGGCACAAGCTGGGCGAGTTCGCCATGACGCGCACCTTCCGCGGGCACGCGGGCAGCGCCAAGTCGGGACGGGGGGCGTAGGCGATGCAGGCCGTCGCGAAGTGGAACTACGTGCGCGTGTCCCCGCAGAAGGCGCGCCTGGTCGCGGACTTGGTCCGCGGTCTGCAAGCGGAAGCGGCGCTGGAGCTGCTTGACCGCACCAACAAGCGCGCCGCCGGCCAGATCCGCAAGGTGGTGCAGTCCGCCCTGGCGAACGCCAAGGACCTGGGCGGGGACGTCGACGAGATGGTCGTTGCCGCGATCGTCGTCAACGAGGGCCCGCGCATGAAGCGCATGCGGGCGTCGGCCCGCGGTCGCTCCGCTCCCTACGTCCACCGCCTCGCCCATATCGTGGTGACGCTCTCGGACGACGCGGCCGGGCTCGACGAGGACTAGTTCGGGGAAGGGGCACGCAAAGGACACGGCATGGGTCAAAAGGTACATCCCTACGGCTTCCGCCTCGGCTACACGAAGGTCTGGCGCTCGCGCTGGTTCGCCCAGAAGGGCTACGCCGACCTGATTAACGAGGACATCGACCTGAAAGAGGACTTGCGCAAGCGTCTCAAGGACGCCGGGATCAGCTCCATCGAGCTCGAGCGTCCCGGCAACAAGCTGCGCATCGCGATCCGCACCGCCCGCCCGGGCATGATCATCGGCAAGCGCGGAGCCGAGATCGAGAAGCTCAAGGCCGAGCTGCAGAGCAAGACCAAGCGCGACATCTACATCGACATCCGCGAGGTCCACCGGCCCGAGCTCGACGCCCAGCTCGTGGCCGAGTCGGTCGCCGTGCAGATCGAGAAGCGGGTCAGCTTCCGCCGCGCCATGCGCAAGGCGGTCGAGTTCGCCCAGCGCTTCGGCTGCAAGGGCGTCAAGATCTGGGTGGCCGGCCGCCTCAACGGCAAGATGATCGCCCGCAGCGAGTGGCACCTGCACGGGCGCCTGCCGCTGCAGACCCTTCGGGCGGACATCGACTACGGGTTCTGCCAGGCGTTCACGACCTACGGCGTGCTCGGCGTCAAGTGCTGGATCTACAAGGGCGAGATCATCGACCCGCACGGTGCTGCCCTGCGGCGCAGCGGGCGCGAGGAGCCCGAGCCGGCCCGGCGCCGCGAGGCGCGCTCGGTGGCCGAGCGCGAGCGCGAGCGCCTGCGCCGCCCGGCCGAGCAGGCGGCGGCGGTGCCGGCCGAGCAGGCCCGTCGACAGTCCGGCGCTCCGCAGGACCGCGACGCGGGCTTCCGCCCGCCCCTGGCCGGGGAGGCGCCCGTCGGCGCCAAGTCCGGCGCGAGCGAGGAGGGCTAGCGCCGTGCTGATGCCCAAGAAGACCCGCTACCGCAAGATGCAGCGCGGCCGGCGCCGAGGCAAGGCCTGGCGCGGCTCGGGCCTCGACTTCGGCGACTTCGGCATGAAGGCGCTCGAGGCCGCGTGGATCACCGACCGGCAGATCGAGGCCGCGCGCGTCGCCATCAGCCGGCGCGTCAAGCGCGGAGGCAAGCTGTGGATCCGCATCTTCCCGGACAAGGCCATCAGCAAGAAGCCCGCCGAGACGCGCATGGGCAAGGGCAAGGGCGCGCCCGAGCAGTGGGTCGCCGTCGTCAAGCCCGGCCGCATGCTGTTCGAGGTCGAGGGCGTCGACGAGCAGGTCGCCCGGCGGGCGATGCATCTCGCCGCGCAGAAGCTGCCGATTCCGGTCAGGTTCGTCAGCCGCTCCGACGGAGGCCTGCTGTGAGGGCCGCGGAGGGCCGCGAGATGACGCTCGCCGAGATCGAGCGCAAGGAAGCCGAGACGCGCCAGCTGCTGTTCAAGCTGCGCTTCCAGATCTCGATGGGCCAGGCCGAGGGGATCCGCAAGTACAGGGCCGCGCGCAAGGACTTGGCGCGCCTTCTCACCGTGGCCGGCGAGAAGGCCCGCGCCGCCGCGGGCGGGGGAGGCGACGATGCCTGAGCAGCAGGGACGCGGCAATCGCAAGATCGGCGTGGTGGTGTCTACGAAGCCGCAGAAGACCGCGGTGGTGGAGGTGAGCCGGCGGGTGCCGCACCCTCTCTACCGCCGCTACATCACGCGCAAGAAGAAGTTCATGGCCCACGACGAGGAGGGGGCGGCCCGGAAGGGCGACCGCGTCCGCATCGTGGAGTGCCGCCCGCTGTCCCGGCGCAAGCGCTGGCGTCTCGAGGCGGTCGTGCTGAAGTCGACGCAGGTCGAGATCAAGGTGCGCCGGCGGCGCAAGGGCAAGGGCGCCTAGCGGCGCGCGAAGGGGGCTGACAGCATGATTGGCATGCAGACCCGGCTCGCGGTGGCCGACAACTCGGGCGCCCGCAAGCTGATGTGCATCCTGCCGCGCGGCGGCTCGACCGGCGCCAAGGCCGGGCTGGGCGACATCGTGATGGCCTCGGTCAAGGAGGCCACGCCCGACTCCAACGTCAAGAAGGGCTCCGTGGTGCGCGCGGTCGTCGTGCGCATGCGCAAGGAGACCCGGCGCAGGGACGGCACCTACATCCGCTTCGACGAGAACGCGGCGGTGCTGGTGAACGAGGTCGGCGAGCCGGTCGGCACGCGCGTCTTCGGGCCCGTGGCCCGCGAGCTGCGCGAGAAGCGCTTCATGAAGATCGTCTCGCTCGCCCCGGAGGTGCTGTGATGCCGGTGTCGCGGCAGCGTCCCAAGCCGCGGGCGGCGCGCAAGACCCGCATCCGCAAGGACGACGAGGTGGTGGTCTTGGCCGGTCGCAGCAAGGGCAAGCGCGGGCGCGTCCTGCAGGTCGACCGCAAGCGCGGGCGGCTGCTGGTGGAAGGCGCCAACATGGTCAAGAAGCACGTGCGTCCCAACCCGCAGAAGCAGATCAAGGGCGGCATCGCCGAGCGCGAGTCGATGCTGGACCTATCCAACGTGAGACTGGCGGGCGAGTGATGGCGGGGCTGCGACTGAGAGAGAAGTACGAGTCGGACGCGGTGCCCGCGCTGCGGGCGCAGTTCGGCTACAGCTCGCCCATGGCCGTGCCTAGGCTGGCGGCGATCAAGCTGAACATCGGCTTCGGCAAGCTGGCCCTGAAGAAGGACGAGGGCGGCAAGGGCAAGAAGGCGGACGCCAAGGCGCGGAAGCAGGCCGACCGCAAGGCCGGCGGGCGCAAGACGTCGTTCAACCAGAGGGTCGTCGAGAGCGCCGTGCAGGAGCTGGCCGCGATCGCGGGCCAGAAGCCGGTAGTCACGCGCGCCAAGCGCCCGATCGCAGGCTTCAACCTGCGGGGCGGCATGGCGGTCGGCTGCACGGTGACCTTGCGGGGGACGCGCATGTGGGAGTTCCTGGACCGCCTGATCGCGATCTCGCTGCCGCGCGTGCGCGACTTCCAAGGTGTCTCGCCCAAGCTGGACGGTCGCGGCAACTACACGCTGGGCATCCAAGAGCACACGATCTTCCCGGAAATCGACTACACCAAGGTCGAGGCCATGAAGGGCATGAACGTGACGGTGATGACGACCGCGCGCACTGACCGGGAGGGTCACGCGCTGCTGAAGCTGCTGGGAATGCCGTTCCGCGCCTAGGCGCGGGCGAGGATCGAGGGAGAGCCTATGGCGACGAAAGCGAAGACGGCGCGCGAGCGCAAGCAACTGCCGTTCAAGGTGCGCTATCGCAACCGCTGCCGGCGCTGCGGCAGGCCGCGCGGCTACATGCGCAAGTTCGAGCTGTGCCGCATCTGCTTCCGCAACCTGGCGCTGAGCGGCGAGCTGCCCGGCGTCGTGAAGAGCAGCTGGTAGGGGGGCGGGATGCATTCCGATCCCATCGCCGACATGCTGACGCGCATCCGCAACGGCTTGGCGGCGCGCCTGAGCAAGGTCGACATTCCCGGCTCGAAGCTGAAGATCGAGCTGGCGCGCATCCTCAAGGAGGAGGGCTACGTGGCGAACTACCGCGTGGCCAAGGACGCCAACAAGCGTGTGCTGAAGGTCTACCTCAAGTACCGGCCCGACCGCAAGCCGGTGATCACGCGGCTGACTCGCGTCTCCAAGCCGAGCCGCCGCGTCTACGTCCACTCCCGCGGGATGCCGAGCGTGATCGGCGGCATGGGCGTCTGCGTCCTGACCACGTCGAAGGGCGTGATGACCGGCCGCCAGGCCCGCGACAAGGGCGTCGGGGGGGAAGTGCTATGCACGGTCTACTGAGGCAGGCCCGCGCGGCGGGAGGGCGGCGATGTCGAGGATAGGCGGCAAGCCGGTCCCGCTGCCCGCGGGAGCCAGCGTGAGCGTCGGGCCCGGCGCCCTGACCGTGCGCGGGCCGCGGGGCGAGCTGCGCGTGCCCGTGCCGCGCGGCGTCGAGGCGCTCGTGGACCGGAGCGAGCTGCGCGTCCGCTGCGGCCCCGGCGGCAGCGCGGCGCTGCAGGGCCTCACCCGGGCCCTGGCCAGCAATTCCGTGACCGGCGTGACGCAGGGCTTCAGCAAGCGGCTGGAGATCGTCGGCGTCGGCTACCGCGTCCAGAGGGTCGGCCGCGTGCTGGTGCTCCAGCTCGGCTACTCGCACCCCGTCGAGGTGCTCCTGCCGGACGGCATCGAGGCGGCTGTCGAGGGCAACAACAGGATCGTCGTGTCGGGCATCGACAAGCAGCTCGTCGGCCAGACCGCGGCGAACATACGCTCCCTGCGCAGGCCCGATCCCTACAAGCAGAAGGGCGTGCGGTACGCCGGCGAGCGCCTGCGCAGCAAGGAAGGCAAGAGCGGCGCCGGCTAGCGCCGCGCGCACGGAGCGAATTCGCGATGGTGTCACGACCGAATCGGAACGAGAGGCGGCGGCGGGTGCATGCCCGCATCCGCAAGCGCGTCCGCGGCACGGCCGCGCGGCCGCGCCTGGCGGTCTTCCGCTCGCTGAAGCACATCTACGCCCAGGTGATCGACGACGACGCCGGCCGCACGCTCGCGGCCGCTTCGACGGCGGGCCCCGGATTCGACGGCTACGGCGGCAACGTGGCCGCCGCCGTGCGGATCGGCGAGGCGATCGTCGAGAGCGCCCGCGCCGCCGGCATCGAGCGCGTCGTCTTCGATCGCGGCGGGCACAATTTTCAAGGCCGCGTCCGCGCGTTGGCGGAGGCCGTCCGGCGGGCCGGGCTGCTGCCGCCTCCGCGCGAGCGGCGCCCGCGCGACAAGGGGGAGTAGGGCACTATGGACGCCAGCCATGGCATCGAGCAGACCGAGCTGCAGCTGACCGATCAGGTGGTCGCGATCAATCGCGTCACCAAGGTCGTCAAGGGCGGCAAGAACCTGAGCTTTTCGGCGCTGGTCGTCGTCGGGGACGCCGAGAGGCACGTCGTGGGCTACGCTAAGGGAAAGGCCAAGGAAGTGCCGTCGGCTATCCGCAAGGCGGTCGAGAAGGCCAAGAAGAACCTCATCAAGGTCCATGTGGCCGGTCCCACGATCCCGCACGAGGTGCTGGGCGTCTTCGGGGCGGGCCGCGTGCTCCTCAAGCCGGCCCGCGAGGGCAAGGGAGCGATCGCCGGAGGAGCCGTGCGCTTCGTCGTCGAGGCGGCGGGAATCCAGAACGTGCTGACCAAGTCGATCGGGTCGAAGAACCCGCACAACGCGATCAAGGCGACCTTCGAGGCTCTCAAGCAGCTGCGCCACCCGGACGAGGTGGCCCGCATCCGCGGCAAGGATCCCAGCGAGATCAGGGGCGGCAAGTGACGGGCGCGACGGTCAGGATCCGGCTGAAGCGGAGCGCGATCGGCGCGCCGGCGAAGCTCAGGAAGGTGGTGCGCGGCCTCGGCCTGCGCCGTATCGGGCAGGTGGTCGAGCGGCCGGAGGGCCCCGCCACCCGCGGCATGGTGGCCAAGGTGCTGCACCTGGTGGAGGTCGTCGAGTAGGCGGGCAGGGCGATGAATCTCAGCGAATTGCATCCGGCGCCCGGCTCGCGCCGCGCGCGCAAGCGGCGCGGCCGCGGCCCGGGCTCGGGCCTCGGGGTCACGGCCGGGCGCGGCGAGAAGGGCCAGAAGTCCCGGTCGGGCTATCGCCGCCGCCGCGGCTTCGAGGGCGGCCAGATGCCGCTGATCCGGCGCGTGCCCAAGCGCGGGTTCCACAACCCCGGGCGCAAGGAGTACGCCGTGCTGAACGTAGCGCGCCTCGAGGAGCTCGAGGGCGACGACTTCACGCCGGACGGGCTCGTCCGGCGGGGCGTGGTCCGCGACCTGCGGGACGGCCTCAAGATTCTCGGCGGCGGCGACATCACCCGGCCCGTCACGGTCGCGGCCCATCGGTTCTCCGCCGCCGCGCGGGACAAGATCGAGAGGGCGGGCGGCAAGGCGCTGTCGGCCGCGAAGGCGGGTCGGCGACCATGAAGTGGCTGGAAGCCTGCGCCAACGCCTTCCGCGTGCCGGACCTGCGCAAGCGGCTCCTGTTTACGCTGTCGATGCTGGCCGTCTACCGCGTGGGCGGGCACATCCCGACGCCGGGCGTCAACACCGAGGAGCTGCAGCGGATCTTCGAGGCGGCCCGCGGCACGACGCTCGGGTTCCTCGACCTGTTCTCCGGAGGCCAGCTGAGCCAGCTGACCATCTTCGCGCTGGGGATCATGCCGTACATCACGGCCTCGATCATCCTGCAGCTGCTCACGGTCGCCGTGCCGACGCTGGAGCGCCTGCAGAAGGAAGGCGAGCTGGGCCGTCGCAAGATCACCCAGTGGACGCGCTACCTGACCATCGGCATCAGCATCGTGCAGTCGTTCGCGTTCGCGCAGCTCGTCGTGCAGCAGGGCCTGGCATACAACCCCGGCTGGGGCTTCCGCCTGATGATGATCCTGACCCTGACCACTGGCACGGCCTTCATCATGTGGCTGGGCGAGCAGATCACCGAGCGCGGCATCGGCAACGGCATGTCGCTGATCATCTTCGCGGGCATCGTCGTGGGCCTGCCCGGGGCGGTCCAGAACGTCTACGAGAACGTCTTCGTCACGGGCCAATGGAACGTGATCGCCGCGGTCGTGATCGTCGTCGCGATGGTGCTGGTGGTCGGCTTCATCGTCTTCGTCGAGCGCGGCGAGCGCAGGATCCCCGTGCAGTACGCGCGCCGGGTCGTGGGGCGGCGCATGATGGGCGGCCAGTCCACCCACCTGCCGCTGAAGGTCAACGCCGGCGGCGTGATCCCGGTCATCTTCGCCTCGTCGATCCTCTCGCTGCCGCAGACGCTCACGCTGATGTTCGCCGACAGCCCGCTGCTGTCGCGACTGCTGGAGACGGTGCGCCCGGGCGAGCCGCTCTACGAGCTGATCTACGTGGTGGGCATCGTCTTCTTCTGCTTTTTCTACGTGTCGATCATCTTCAATCCCAACGAGGTGGCCGACAACATGCGCAAGTACGGCGGGTTCGTGCCGGGCATCCGCTCGGGCAAGCCCACGGCCGAGCACATCAACGACATCCTGACCAAGCTGACGCTGGTGGGGGCCCTGTACCTGGCGGCCATCTCGCTGATTCCGGACCTGATGATCAACGGCGCCAAGATCCACCACCTGCCGCTGATCGGGAACTGGGCCGACGCGAACCTGCCGCGCTGGCTGCTGGACGGGCTCAACGTGCGTTTCTACTTCGGCGGCACGTCGCTGCTGATCGTGGTCGGCGTGGCGATGGACTTCGTCAACCAAGTCGAGTCGCAGTTGCTGATGCGCCACTACGAGGGCTTCACGCCCCGCGCGGGCCGGATCCGGGGGCGCCATTCGTTCGCGTAAGCGGCGCGGCCGTCCCGTCGCGGACGGCCCGGAGCAATGCCATGATCGTGCGCAAGAGCCCCATCGAGATCGGCCGGATGCAGGCCAGCGGCAAGCTGGTGGCCCGCATCCTGGCGGCCCTGCACGAGCTGGTCGAGCCCGGCATGACGACGATGGACTTGGAGCGCCGGGCGGCGGCGATGATCCGCGACGCGGGCGCCAGGGCCGCCTTCAAGGGCTACTACGTCCCGGCGGTTGGCAAGCGGTTTCCGGCCGCGCTGTGCACCTCGGTCAACGAAGAGGTGGTCCACGGCATCCCTTCGCGGCGGCGCGTGCTGGCCGAGGGGGACATCGTGAAGGTGGACTGCGGGGTGCTCCTGGACGGCTACTACGGGGACTCGGCGACGACGATCCCGGTGGGCCGCATCTCCGCGGAGACCGAGCGCCTGCTGCGGGTCACCCGCGAGGCCTTGGACCTGGCGGTCGAGCAGATGGTCGACGGGCGCCGCCTGTTCGACGTCAGCGGGGCCGTGCAGCGCCACGTCGAGGGCAACGGCTTCTCGATCGTCAAGGAGTTCGTGGGCCACGGCATCGGCAGGCACCTGCACGAGGAGCCGCAGGTGCCGAACTACATCGACCCGAGGGTGCGCAACGTGCGCCTGCGCTGCGGCATGGTGCTCGCCATCGAGCCGATGGTGGCGGCCGGCGCGTCCGCCACGCGCATCTTGCGCGACCGCTTCACGGCGGTCACCAGGGACGGCTCGCGGGCCGCGCATTTCGAGCACTGCGTCGCCGTCACCCGCGAGGGGCCGCGCCGGCTGACGGTGGTCTGACGGATGGCGGCGAGGCGAGCGTGGGACCGGCGGGCGAGCGGGGCGGGCGGCCCGGGGCGGCGGAGACGACCGGCACGGTGGTCGCGGAACTGCCGAGCCTGCTGTACCGCGTGCGCCTGCCGGGCGGGCGCTTCGTGGCGGCCTCGGCGACCGGGCGGCACCAGCTGGATTTCCTGCGCCTGCTGCCGGGTGATCGCGTGCGGGTGCGCCTAGCCCCGCGCGACAAGACTAGGGCGAGAATCATAGGACGGGCGGAGCAATGAAGGTGCGAGCATCGGTCAAGCGGCTGTGCAGCCACTGCAAGGTCATCCGGCGGCGGGGCGTCGTGCGGGTGATCTGCGTCAATCCGAAGCACAAGCAGCGCCAGGGATAGGCGCGGGAGGAGGTGCCAGATGGCGAGATTCGAAGGTGTCGACATTCCCGACGGCAAGCGGGCCGAGGTGTCCCTGACCTATCTGTACGGCATCGGCTTCGCGCGGGCGCGGTCGCTGCTGCACCGCGCCGGCATCGATTTCGGCAAGCGCATGGGCGACCTGGTCGACGCCGAGATCACATCGCTGCGCACGCTGCTCGAAGAGGAGCGCGCCGTGGAAGGGGACCTGCGCAAGGAGGTCGCCATGAACGTTCGGCGCCTTATGGAGATCGGCTGCTACCGCGGCCTGCGGCACCGGCGCGGCCTCCCCGTGAGGGGCCAGCGCACGCACACCAACGCCCGTAGCCGCAAGGGTGCCCGGCGCGGCCAGATCGCCAACAAGAAGAAGGCGTCCAAGTAGGCGCGGGAGGACGGAGCGATGGCGAAGCCCAAGGGCAAGGACAAGAAGCGTTTCAAGAGCCGGCAGAAGAAGAACGTGCCGATGGGGCTCGTGCATGTGAAGGCGACCTTCAACAACACGATCGTCACCATCACCGATCTCGAAGGCCGCACGGTCTCGTGGTCCAGCGCCGGCTCGCTGGGATTCCGCGGGTCGCAGAAGGGAACGCCGTTCGCGGCGCAGCAGGCCAGCCTGACCGCGGCCAACAGCGCCAAGGAGCACGGCGTGCAGCGCGTCGCAGTGCGCGTCAAGGGCCCGGGGAGCGGGCGCGAGTCGGCCATCCGGGCGCTCGCCTCGGCGGGCATCCAGGTCACGCACATCAAGGACGTGACGCCGGTTCCGCACAACGGCTGCCGGCCGCCGAAGAAGCGTCGCGTGTGAGACGCTGGGAGTAAGGCATGGCAAGAAACCGGGGACCCATCGTGCGCCGCTCGAGGCGCCTGGGCATGGCGCTCGACCCGAAGTCGGAGCGGCTGCTGGACAAGCGCCCCTACGCGCCGGGCCAGCACGGCAAGACGCAGCGGCCCAGGAAGATGCTCGGCTACGCGCTGCAGATGCAGGAGAAGCAGCGGGCGCGCTTCATGTATGATGTGTTGGAGAGGCAGTTCCGCAACTACTACGAGCGCGCGACGCGAATGCCGGGTGTGGTGGGAGACAACCTGCTGAGCCTGCTGGAGCGTCGCTTGGACAACGTCGTCTTCCGCCTGGGCTTCGCCCATTCGCGGCGCCAGGCCCGCCAGATCGTCAACCACGGTCACGTGCAGGTCAACGGATCGAAGGTAGACATCCCGTCGTACTTGGTGGACGCGGGCGACGTGGTCGCGGTCCGCGAGCGGAGCCGGCAGCACGGGGGCATTCGCAAGGCGCTGGAAGAGCCGGTGCTGGCCGCCTCGCCGGGTTGGCTGGAGCCGTCGGCGGCGGAATTCCAGGGGCGCGTGCTCAGCTTGCCGCCGAGGGAGGACCTCGAGTCGACCCAGATCAACGCGCAGTTGATCGTGGAACTGTACTCGCGGTAGGCCCGGCGCCCGACGGCGCGGGCCGTCGCCGAGCAGGGGAAGGACACACAGCGCATGTGGAGAGGATTCCAGAAGCCCAAGCGGCTCTCCGTCGATTCGGAGAGCTTGGTCGAGACCTACGGCAGCTTCAGCGCCCAGCCGTTCGAACGCGGGTTCGGAACCACGGTGGGCAACTCGCTGCGGCGGGCGCTGCTGAGCTCGATCGAAGGGGCGGCGATCAGCGCGGTCCGGATCGAAGGCATCTCGCACGAGTTCACTCCCATTCCGGGAGTGGTCGAGGACGCCACGGACATCATCCTGAACCTGAAGCAGATCCCGCTGAAGCTGCACGGCGAGGGCACGCGCACGGTCCGGCTCCGCGTGACCGAGCCGGGCGAGGTCTACAGCCAGGCCATCGAAACGGACGCGGACATAGTGATCCTGGACCCGAAGGTGTACATCGCCACGGTCAGCGACGAAGGCGTGCTCGACATCGAGATGCGCGTGAAGCAGGGGCGGGGCTACGTCTCCGCCGAGAAGAACTTCGACGATGACCTGGCGGTCGACTTCATCCCGATCGATTCCGTGCATTCCCCGGTGCATCGGGTCAGCTACCGGGTGGACCCGGCGCGGTTGGGGCAGACGACCGACTACGAGAAGCTGAGCCTCGAGCTGTGGACCAACGGCGCCGTCACCCCGCAGGACGCGGTGGGCCTGGCGGCCAAGCTACTCAAGGACCACATGCAGATCTTCATCAACTTCGAAGAGGAGGCGGCGGCGCTCGAGGCGCCGGTCGAGCAGTTCGCCGACCGCTACACGGAGCACCTCAACAAGTCCGTCGACGACATGGAGCTCTCGGTGCGTTCGTACAACTGCCTGAAGAACGCGAGCATCCTGACGGTGCGCGATCTCGTGGTGCGCACGGAGTCCGACATGATGAAGGTGAAGAACTTCGGGCGCAAGTCCCTGGAGGAGATCAAGGACATTCTCGAGACCATGGGCCTGCAGTTCGGGATGATCGAAGACGAGCACGGTCGGCTGATCCCCCGGCATGCCGAGACCGAGCGGGCCTACTAGGGGGCGGGCGCGATGAGGCACCGAAGAGGCGGCTACAAGCTGCAGCGGAATCCGTCGGCGCGGCGCGCGCTGCTGCGCGGCCTGGCCACCAGCGTGATTATCGACGAGCGGGTCAATACGACCGTGGCCAAGGCCAAGGCCGTGCGCCCGATCGTGGAGCAGGTGATCACGCTGGCCAAGCGCGACACCCTGCATGCGCGTCGGCAGGCGGCGGCCTACCTGTACCAGCCGCGGGCCGTGCGCAAGCTGTTCGATACGGTCGGCCCGCGCTTCGCCGACAGGGCCGGCGGCTACACGCGCATCGTGCGCTTGGGCCCGCGCCGTGGCGACGGGGCGGAAACCGCGGTTCTCGAGTTGCTCGGGACGCAACTGGCCAAGCGCGGCGACGCCAAGAAGAAGCGTCGCGAGGCCCGCATGCAGGACAAGTCCGAGGACGCCGCCGGGTCCGGCGGCGAGTCGTAGCGGGCGCTCGGCCCTTGGACGGCCGTATGGACTGGCGGCGGGCCCCTGCCCTGGCGGCGGCTCTCGCGGCCGTCGGCGCGGGGCTTTCGTGCGAGCGGTCCGAGCTCGACCGGCCCTTGGCGGAGGTCAACGGCGCTCGGATCACCGGTGCCGACCTGCTGGTGTTCGAACTCGCGCGCCGGCCTGCGTCGAGCGGCTTGGGCGAGGTCGGCGACGCCCAGCAGGATCTGCTGCGACGCGTCGGCCTCCTGCGCGAGCTCGTGGATCATCGGGTTCTGCTGCGCCGGGCCTCGGAGCAGGGCCTGGCGGTGGCCGACCGGGAGGTCGAAGGCGCCATGGAGCGGTACCGCCTGGCGTACGCCACGCCGGAAGGCTTGCACGAGGCGCTGGAACGCGCGGGAGTGGACCTAGCGTCCCTGCGCGAGGAGCTGCGCCGCCAGCTGACGGTCGAGATGCTGCTGAACCGCGAGATCGCGTCCAAGGTGCGCGTCGGGGAGGACGAGATGCGCGCCTACTACGACAGCCACCAGGCGGCCTTCGCCGTGCCCGAGCAGCAGCTGCGCCTCGCCCAGATCCTCGTAGCGGACACCGAGGTGGTCCCGGTGCCCAACCTGCGCAACGACGACGCCACCGACTTGGAGTCGGCGCGCCGGAAGATCCGGCGGATTCGCGAGGAGCTCGCGGACGGCGCCGATTTCGAGGAAATGGCCCTGCACTACTCGGAAGATCCGGTCTACGCGGCGAACGGCGGCGACATGGGCTTCGTCTCGGTTTCGGCCCTCGAGAAGACCGACGTGCGCCTGCGTCGGGCGCTGGTGGACCTGCAGCCGGGCGACACGTCCCCGGTCGTCCAGACGGGCGGCGAGTTCCGGATCCTGCGGCTGGTCGCGGTGGAGCCCGCCGGTCGCCGGGAGTTCGGGGATCCGGACGTGCAGGAGTCGATCCGCGCGGTGCTGGCGAACCGGAAGGAGCAGCTGCTGCGCACCGCGCTGCTGGACGTCGAGCGCAACCGGTCCAAGATCCGGGACTACCTGGCCGAGGGGCTCGCCGCCGGCCGCGGCCTCGGCAACTGAGGCGCGCCGGGGGCGCGTGATATACTCGCAAGTCCGGTGCATGTCGCGGACGGGATTCTCCCGGTGACGGGCTGCGTCGCCGCGCATGCGGCCAGCGCCGCGTGGCTGGGCTCCGCAAGCCGCGACGTGAGCGTGGCGGAAGCCTCCAGGATGGGCTTGGCGGCGGCCGCGGCGTTCGTCGTCTCGACGGTCCAGTTCCCGATCGCCGGCGTGCCCGCGCACCTCGGCCTGTACGGCCTGCTCGGCATGCTGCTGGGCAGGAGGGCGTTCCCGGTCTTGTACCTATGCCTGCTCTTCCAGTCTCTTCTGTTCCAGCACGGCGGTCTCCTCTCGCTGGGGGTGAATGCCCTCAACGCGGGCCTCGGGGCGGCGGTTGGCTGGTGGATCTGGCGGCAGCTGCCGGGACCTGCCGCCCCGCGAGCGGCAGCCGCCGGCCTGCTGGGCGCGCTCCTGCCCGCCCTGCTGCTGGCCGCGGAGTTCGAGCTGGCCGACTACGGGAAGGGCTTCTACGCGGTGGCCGCGCTCTACTCGGTGGTGGCCGCGGTCGAGGGCGCCGTCACGGCAGCGGCCGCGTCGAGCCTGAGCCGGGCCCGGCCCGGCATGCTGCTCCCTTCCGCTCGCTGAGCCAACGCCTGCTCGGGGCGCTCTTCGCGCTCTGCCTCTGCGCCCCGCCGACCCTGCACGCCCACGGGATGCTCGCGGAGATCGAGGGCTCGGCGCGGGCCGTGGTCGTGCGCTACGCCTACGCCAACGGCGATCCGGCCGACGCCGAAGTGTCGGTGTATTCCCCGGCCGAAGCCGGTCGGATGTACCAGACGCTGCGGACCGACCCGAACGGCCGCGCCAGCTTCGTGCCGGACTCGCCGGGGCGCTGGCGAGTCGTGGCGGACGACGGCATGGGGCACCGGGCCGAAGCGCACGTTGCGGTGGACGCGGGCGGCGCGGCGCGGTCCGAATCGGGAACCTCTCTCTCGATCCGCGACCTGGTGCTTGCGGCCCTGGCCGTCGCGGCCGTCGCGGTCTGGCTGCTGCGCAAGCGGAGCGGGTCGGCATGACGGGCCTCGAGGGCGCGGCGGCGGCTCCGGACTCCCCGCTGGCCGCGACCGACCCGCTCCTGAAGCTCTGCGCCGCGCTCTGCGCCGTCGGGGTGGTCGCGACGTTTCCCGCAGGCATCGGCTGGCGCCAGCCGACCCTTCTGGCCGTTCTGGCCGCGGTCGGTCTGCTGGCGCGGGTGCCGGGCCGCTACGTGGGCAGCCGACTGCTGGCGGCGACCCCGTTCATCGCGATGGCGGCGGCGATTCCGCTGGTCTCCGCCGTGCCGGACGGCCAGCGCGTGGCGCTGGCCGTCGCGTGGAAGGCCTGCTCGGCGGTGCTCCTGCTCTCGATGCTTGCGGCCACCACGGCCGTCGAGGATCTGGTGGATTCGCTGCGTCGGCTCGGCGCCCCGCGCGGACTCGCCCTGACCGCGAACCTGATGCACCGTTACCTGCTGGTGCTGCTCGGAGAGTGGCGGCGGGTGGCGCGGGCGCGCGACTGCCGCACGGGCGGCCGGGTTGCCGCGGGTCGGACGCGGGCCTGGGCGAACCAGGTGTCGACGGTGTTCGTTCGCGGCTGGGACCGGGCCGAGCGCGTGGCCCGCGCCATGGAGGCGAGGGGCTTCCGCGGCGACTTCCCGCGCCCGCCGCGCCCGCGGCCCCGCTTCCGCGATCTGGCGCTCGCCGCGGCCCTGCCCTTGGGCCTCCTGGCCTTACGGATTGCCTAGGTCCAGCCTCCGGGCCCAGATGTTGCGATACCGGACCGGGTTGCCGTGGGCCTGCAGCAGCAGGGGCAGCTCGGCGGCGTGAGGCGAGTACTCGCTCGGTTTCCTGTGCCGCATGGGCCCCATCATCTCCTTGCGGTGGTGCAGCAGCACGCCGTTATGGAATACGGTCACGAAGGCCGGCTTCTCCAGCTTGTCGCCGTCGAATCGCGGGGCTTCGAACACGATGTCGTAGGACTGCCAGGCGCCGGGCTGGCGGGACGCGTTGACTAGCGGCGGGTACTGGCCGTAGATCGCTCCGGCCTGGCCGTCGGCGTAGCTGATGTTGTCGTAGGAATCGAGGACTTGGATTTCGTACAGCCCCATGAGCATGACACCGCTGTTGCCGCGGGCTTGGCTCGCGCCCCGAGGCTCGGCCGGAGCGGCCCACTCGAGGTGCAGCTGGACGTCCCCGAACGATTCCTTGGTGAGGTGGCTACCGGTGCCCGGCACGAGCTCCATGTAGCCGTTCTCGACCGTCCACGCCGGCGCCACGAGCTTGCCGCCCCGGGCCCGCTGGACCCAGTTCGAGAGATCCGTGCCGTCGAACAGCACCACGGCGTCCGAAGGCGGCTTGCCGGGCCGCTCCGGCGTGCTGGCGGTGCCCGGTTCCACGATCCGCGGTCGGGGGCGGGCGTCGTCGTGTACCCGCCAGCGCCCCCCGGGGAGGAACGGGGTGTCCGTGTATCCGGTCGGGTGCCGCTCGGCGCTGTCGTCCGCGACGGCGACGGCCGCGGCGAGAGGTAGGAGCAGGGCAAGTCGGGTGCGTCGTGTCATCGTGCTTCCGCGGTCTCAGTATTCCACACGCGCCCGAGCGAGCGCGGGCCGGGGCAGCCGTGCGAGCAGGTCTGCTAGACTGCGCGCAGCTCGATGCGGCCGACCACCGACGACGAGCGGCTGGAGACCGTGTTCTCCTCGCGCAGCCACTTGGCGACCCTCGAGGCCGAGGTGATCCAGCGGCTTCTAGAGTCGGCCGGGATCCCGTGCTGGGTGGCTCGCGAGAACGTTATCCAGCAGCCGGTCGGGAACGTGCTCCTGAAGGTGCTCGAGTCGCACGCCGCCGACGCGAGAGCAGTCTTGCGGGAAGCGACCGCGGGGCCCGAGCGGGGAGACGCGTGAGATTCCCGGCACGGCGGTCCGTCGGCCCGGAGCGGCCGCCGACCCGTCGGCACGGCCCCCCTGCCGGGCGGACTTCCAAGGTCCCCGTGCGAGCGGCCGGGGAGCCGCGACTCCGGGCGGGCGACCCCGCGACCCCGCGACCGCTGCGAGAAGCCTCGTCAGACGGGCCGGGCTGATGGCTGCGGTCGAGTGGGGCAAGGGCGCATGCGGTCCCTCCGAGCGCGAGGTCTTCACGGACTCCCGGACGGGCGCGACCGTGCAGCGGCTGACCGGCCATCCCTCGATCAGCCATCCGACGTACTTCCTGCAGTGCTCCTTCACCCCGGCGCAGGACCGCGTCCTGTTCACCGGCTACCGCAGCGGCTCGGCGCAGCTGTTCGAGGCGGGTTTTCCCGACGGCGGGATCCGCCAGCTGACCGGCGGGGCCCCGGTCCATCCGTTCTCGGCGGTCATCGCGCGGGACGGCTCGGTCTACTTCGTGCGCGGCGGCGCGATCTGGCAGCTCCGCCGCGACACCCTCGAGGAACGCCTGGTCGCTGACAGCGGCGGCCAGCTGGGCGAGTGCTCCCTCAGCCCCGCGGGAGACTGGTTCGTCGCTGCCTGCCGGCGGCCGGCCGGCTGGGGCTTGCTGGCGGGCGAGACGGACGGCGGCGAGACGGCATTCATCCCTTTTCCCCGCACCGTCATCCATCCGCAGTTCAATCCGGCCGACCCCGAGTGGATCGAATTCGCCGGGGATCCGGCTCCGAGGATGCATCGCGTGCGACGCGACGGCTCGGGCCTGGAATGCCTGCTGGAGCACGGCAACGACGAGTTCATCGTGCACGAGACGTTTCTCGGCGAGACCGAGGATCTGGCCTTCTGCGTGTGGCCGCGGTCCTTGCGCCGACTGGCGTGGCGCACGGGGGAGGTCTTCGCGATCAGCGACTTCAACGCATGGCATATCGCGCCGAACAGGGCCGGCACGAAGATCCTGTGCGACACCGCCCATCCCGATATCGGCCTGCTGCTGGTCGATGTGGCGACCGGGGAGCGCACGCCGGTGTGCAGCTCGGACGCGAGCTCGCAGGGCTCGCAGTGGCGGCTGTCGCGCTACGCGGTCGCGGAGGACTGGGAGCGTGCGCGCAGGGCCGCCGACCGGCGGCGGTCGCTGAGCTGGATGGAGATGGCGGCGGACACGGTGTACGGGCCCCAGTGGACGCACCCGCACCCGTCCTTCTCGCGCGACGAGACGATGGCGGTCTTCGCGAGCGACCGATCCGGCTGCACGCAGGTCTACGTGGCCGAGCTGCCCGCCTGACCGGCCCACCTCGGGCCCAGAGCCTCGCTGCCGAACAGGGCGCGGAAATTCCCGCTGGTGGCTCGCGCCACCTCGGCGGCGGAGACTCCCTTCGCTTCCGCGAGGACCCTCGCCGTCTCCACTACGAACCGGGGCTCGTTGCGCCGGATTCTCCGGTGCGGCGCGGGAGTCAGGTACGGCGCGTCCGTTTCCACGAGCAGCCGGTCCAGCGGCGCGTCGCGCGCGGTGGCCCGCAGGTCGGCCGACCGGGAGAACGTCAGCACTCCGGAGAACGACAGCAGCATGCCCATGTCCAGGCAGCGCCTCGCCTGCTCGGACGTGCCCGTGAAGCAGTGCATGATGCCGCCGATGCCGCTGCCGGCCCAGTGCCGGCCGACCAGGTCCAAGGTGTCGGCCCAGGCGTCGCGGGTATGGATCGCGATCGGCTTGCGCCTTGCCGCGGCGATCTCCATCTGCTGGACGAAGGCCTCTTGCTGGATCCGGCGCGGCGAGTTGTCGTAGTGGTAGTCGAGGCCGATCTCGCCGACGGCCAGCACGTCGGGCCGGGCGCACAGCGCGTCGACTCGGACCGCGACCTCCGGCTCGAACTTGCGCGCGTCGTGCGGGTGGATGCCGACGGTGGCGCCGAGGTCGGGGTGTCCCGCGGCGACGCGGATCGCCGCCTCCAGGTCCGGCGGGCCGTCCCCGGTTCCGATCGCCAGCATGAAACCGACTCCGGCTTCCCTGGCGCGGGCGATCACCGCGTCCCGGTCGCTGTCGAAGGCCGGGCTGTCCAGGTGGCAGTGCGAATCGACCAGCACGCGCGCCCTCGAGGGCCCGTCCTTCAGCTGAGTCGCGCGCCGAGCGGCGTCTCGTCGCTGAACGCGGCGAGGAAGGGCCGGCCCCGGTCCAGGGAGGCGGCCACCACCATGCCTTGGGACACGCGTCCCATCATCTTGCGCGGCTTGAGGTTGGCCACCACCGCCACGCGCCGGTTGACGAGCTCGCCGGGCGCGTAGGCTTCGGCGATGCCGGCGAGGATGGTCCTCGGTTCCGGCTCGCCGATGTCCACTCGGAGCTGCAGCAGCTTGCCGGACTTCTTCACGCGCTCGGCGGCCAGCACCAGCCCCACGCGCATGTCAACCCGGGCGAAGTCGCCGATCTCGATTGCGGGCGTGGCGGCGGCGGTCCGCTGCTCGGTGCCGCCGCGGCCCATGAGCTCGGCCTGCTCCGCCAGGGCGCGCTGCTCGAGTTCCTCCATTCGCTTGACCGCCTTGCCGACGTCGAGCCGCGGGTACACCCCTTCCGGCGGGCCTGTCGCCGCGCCCGGCCGCAACCCGCCCCACTCGAGTCGGTCGAGCCGCTGGTCCGCCGCATGGCCCGCCTGGCCCAGCAGGGCCCAGATTCTTTCCGCCCCGGCCGGAATGACCGGGGACACCAGGGCCGCGGCGAGGCGCAGCGCCTCGGACGTGTTGTAGAGCGTGGCTTCGAGCTGGATCCGGTCGGAGTCTTCGCCGGACTTGGCCAGGACCCAGGGCTTGTGCTCGACGATGTACTTGTCGGCTCCGGCAAGCAGCGTCCAAGCCGATTCGAGGGCCTTCGAGAAAGCGAACCGGCGGTAGTGGCCCACCGCGGCCGCGACGCAGTCGGCGGCCACGGCGGGCAGGCCGCCGTCGTCACCGCCGCGGGATGCCGGGACGGTCCCCCCGCAGTACCGCTTGAGCATGGACGCCGTGCGGCTCGCCAGGTTGCCGATCCCGTTGGCTAGGTCGGCGTTGTATCTCGTGGCAAGGGCCTCGAGCGAGAAATTGCCGTCCTGGCCGAAGACGATCTCCCGCAGCAGGTAGTAGCGGAGACCGTCCGTTCCGACGACCTCCTTGATGGGGAGCGCCCGGACGATGTTGCCCTTCGACTTGGACATCTTGCCGCCCTGGAAGATGAGCCAGCCGTGCGCCCAGACCTGTCGCGGCAGGGGCAGGCGGGCCGCCATGAGGAACGCGGGCCAGTACACGGCGTGGAACCGGACGATCTCCTTGCCCACGAGATGCACGTCCGCTGGCCAGAGCCGCTCGCAGTCGGTCGCCGCGGCCGCCTCTTCTCCGTAGCCGAGCGCGCTCATGTAGGTCGTCAGTGCGTCGAACCAGACGTAGAAGACATGCCCGGGATCGTTCGGCAGGGGAATTCCCCAGCGCAGGCTGGACCGGCTGATCGAGAGATCCTTGAGGCCGCTCCGCACGAATGACAGGACTTCGTTCCGGCGCGAGTCGGGCTGGATGAACTCCGGCTGCGACTCGTAGAGGTCGATCAGCGGCTGCTGGTACGCGGAGAGGCGGAAGAAGTAGTTCTCCTCGGTGACCGTCGTGATCATGTCCTGATCCGCGGCCGCCGCCTCCTCGTCCGTGACGAACGCCTCGTCTCCCAAGTGGTACTTGCCCGTGTACGAGTCCTTGTAGATGGCTCCGTTCGCCATGCAGCGCTCGAAGACACGACGCACCGCCAGGGCGTGGCGGGGGTCGCTCGTGCGCCGGAAGTAGTCGTAGCCGAGCCCGAGCTCGTCCCACTCGCGCCGGAAGGCTCCCGAGACGCGATCGGCGAATTCCTTGGGCTCCAGGCCGGCCTCGCGGGCCGATCTCTCCACTTTCTGGCCGTGTTCGTCGGTGCCTGTCGTGAGGTAGGCCTCGTCGCCGAGCATGCGACGGATCCGCTTGATCGTGTCGGCCACGATCGTCGTGTACGCATGCCCGATGTGCGGGGCGGCGTTGACGTAATAGATCGGCGTCGTGACGTAGAACTTGGGCATCTGGCGCGGCTTTCCCTAGTCTCGCACGGGCCCGGCGCTCCAAAATCGCCCCGTCGAGAGGCCGCCTGCGCGCCCTTCGCCGCCCGTCCGTGGCCTGGCGGGGTGGGTGCGGACGGGACCGGCCACGCTGGCCCCTCGCTACGCGCCGGGGTCGGCCGCACGCTCTCGGGCGGTCTCCGGGCCGCCGTCGCGACCGCCACGCTGGTCGGCGCGATCCGTGACATCGCCCGGTGCGGCGCGACGCCCGTCCCCCGCCGCCCAGGCTCTGGAGCCTCTCCCTCGCCCTGCTCGCGGGGAAACTCCGGTATCGATCGCCGCGCGCCGGGGCCGCCTGCGAGTCGGTCGATCTGCCCGGGCGCTCCCGGCCCGCTCTGAGGACCCCCTCGGTGGTCCGTCGCGGACGCGGCGCCGGCGCGCAGGGGCGAACGTCTCCCATCGCGCTCCGCCCCGGAGGCCCCGGCTTCCCCCGGAGCGCGTGCTGCGCGCCGACGCTACGAGCCGACGCGTCGCATGTACTCGTGATGCGCCTGGTCCCACACGGCCTTGAAGGGAACGGCGTGCTCGCGGGCGAGTCTCCGGCAGTCATCGTACTCCGGGGCGAAACCGGACGGGCGGCCCGCTGGCCCCGCCGCCTTGACCCGCACCGTGCCGTACTGCGTCCGCACCGGGATCCACGAGCGCTCCAGAGTCCTTCGTCGGGCCGGTGTCTCGCGAATCCCGATCGTGGATGTCTCGGACAGCATGAGCGCGCCGAGCGCCTCGCGGTCGCTCGGGGCCGCCAGCACCGACAGCGTGAAACCGGGCCGGTTCTTTTTCATGTAGACCGGCGCGACCGTCACGTCGAGCGCTCCGGCTTCCAGCAGGCGCTCGGCGGCGTAGCCGGCCATTTCCGGCGTCATGTCGTCGATGTTCGCCTCGAGCACCCAAACCTCTTCGGGAGGGGCGTCGGCCCGGCCGTCTTCGCCGACGAGCACGCGCAGCACGTTGGCGCGCCCGGGCAGGTCCCGGCTGCCCGCTCCGTACCCGCTCGCGCCGATCCGCATGGCCGGCGGGGGGCCGAAGTCGCGGCTGAGCGTCACGGCCAGCGCCGCCCCCGTGGGCGTGGTCAGCTCGACGGCGGGCCCGTCGGAGTAGGTCGGCACTCCCTCCACGAGCCTCGCTGTCGCTGGCGCCGGGACCGGCATGGTGCCGTGCGCCGCCTGCACGGTGCCGCTCCCGAGATTGATCGGCGAGCAGCGGATCCGCTCGATTCCCAGGGCGCGAACGCCGGCGCAAGCGCCGACGATGTCCGCGATCGCGTCCAGCGCGCCGACTTCGTGGAAGTGGACCCTCTCCACGGGAATGCCGTGGGCTCGGGCCTCGACCTCGCCGAGCCGGCGGAACACTCTCAGGCAGTCGTCCTTGATCTCCGGGGCGAGGTCGGACTTCCCGATGATGCGCGCGATCGCGGAGAGCGAGCGGTGCGCATGGTCCCGCGACGCCTTGACGTGGATCTTGGCGGCCGAGAGGCCGCCCCGCTTCACGCGCTCCGCCTCGATCTCGATGCCCTCGATGCCGAGCTTGGCTACCTCCGAGCGCAGGGTGTCCAGCTCCAGGCCGGCATCGACCAAAGCGCCGAGCAGCATGTCCCCGGCGATCCCGGAGAAGCAGTCTAGGTAGCAGACCTTCACGTGGCGCGCGGCCGGGACCGGCGGAGCGCCGTCCGGCGCCAATCCTATCACGGCGGGGACTGGGGCGGCTGCTCGCCGACGAGTTCCAGGAAGGCCCGCGACGCGTGGGAGACCGACCTGCGAGCTGGGTAGGCTAGCCGCACGGTGCGTTCCAGGACGAGTTCGCTGACCTCGATCTCGCGCAGCGCGTCGGCTCGGATCTGCTGCTCCACGCACATCTTCGGCAGGAAGGCGACCCCGAGGTTGCGCTGCACGAGGCGCCGGATGGTCTCGATGGTCGGCATTTCGATTTCCATGTTGAGCGGCACCTGGTGCTGCCGGAACGCCTCGATCACCCGAGCCCGGTACGGAGAGACGACGTTGTGGGCGATGAATATCTCCGCGCCGAGCTCGCCGATCCCGACCCGCTTGCGCGCCGCGAAGCGGTGCTCGGGGGACACCACGAACGTCAGCCGGTCGCGGTACAGCCGGTAGGTCTTCAGCCGCGGATCGCCCGGGTCGTAGCTGATCGCGCCGAGCTCCAGGGAACCGGCCAGCACCGCCTCGGGAATCTGGCTCGACAGGCTCCTCCGCAGCTCGACCCGGATGCCCGCGTGCCGCCGGCGGAAGGCCTCGACGTGACCGAGCAGGTACAGCGCCGTCGATTCGTTGGCCCCGATCACGAGCGTGCCCGCCTGCAGGTCGCGGAGCTCCTCGAGAGCGACCCGCAGCTTGCGCTCGCGTTCCAGCAGCTGCTTGCTGTGGGCGGCCACCGTCCGTCCCGCGTCCGTCAGGTGCAGCCTGCGCGAGCTGCGATCGATCAGCCGGTGCCCGAGATCCTCCTCGAGCCTCTTCATCGCTAGGGAGATCGCCGGCTGCGACCGGAAAAGGCGCTGCCCGGCGCGGGAGAAGCTGCCCTCCTCGGCCACGGTCTCGAACAGACGCAGGAGGGCCAGATCCATTTGCATATCTTATGCCATTCGCAAGAAGAATAAATTTGCCTTATTGGACTGGCTGCGTTCTACTGGGTATTGGGAGCTCCGGGGGACCGGGCTACATGACCGACCGAGTACATATCTTCGACACCACGCTGCGGGACGGCGAGCAATCGCCGGGCTGCAGCATGACGACGGCCGAGAAGCTGCGCGTCGCGCGGGTCTTGGCCGACCTAGGCGCCGACGTCATCGAGGCAGGCTTCCCGATCGCCTCCGACGGGGACTTCGAGGCGGTGCGGGCCGTCTGCCGGGAGCACCGGGCATCGTGCGTGGCCGCCTTGGCCAGGGCCGTGCCCGTGGACATAGACCGCGCTGCCGCCTCCTTGGACGGCCATCCGAGACCGCGCATCCACTGCTTCATCGCGACCAGCGAGATCCACCTGCGCTACAAGTTCAACAAGTCCCAGGAGCAGGTCCTCGACGAGGCCGTGGCGGCCGTCCGGCAGGCGAAGAGTTTCGTGGACGACGTGGAGTTCTCCGCCGAAGACGCCACCCGTACCGAGATGGACTACCTGTGCCGGGTGTGCGTCGCGGCGGTCGATGCCGGCGCCACCGTGGTCAACATCCCCGACACGGTCGGCTTCATGACGCCCGACGACTACGCGGAGCGGGTCGCCCGCGTGGTGGACGCGCTCGAGGGGCGGGCCGAGGTGAGCGTCCACACGCACGACGACTTGGGGCTGGCCGTGGCCAACGCGATTGCCGCGCTGAACGCGGGCGCGCGCCAGATCGAGTGCGCGCTCAACGGCATCGGCGAGCGCGCCGGCAACTGCTCCCTCGAGGAGGTCGTGGCGATCCTGATGGTGCGCCAGGACCGCGTGCCGTTCCATTGCGGCATCGACGCGACGCAGCTCTGCCGCGCGAGCAGGACGCTCAGCGAGTGCATCGCCTTCGGGCCGCAGCCGAACAAGGCGATCGTCGGACGCAACGCGTTCGCTCACGAGGCCGGCATCCACCAGGACGGCTATCTCAAGCACCGCTCGACCTACGAGATCATGCTGCCCCAGTCGGTCGGCGTGCCGGCGTCGCAGCTGATCCTGGGCAAGCACAGCGGGCGCCACGCGCTGCACCAGCGCGTGGCCGACCTTGGCTACGGGGACCTCGGGCGGGAGGAAATTCGCGCGGTGTACACTGCATTCACGAAGCTGGCCGACACGCGCAAGGGCCTTACCGACGAGGACATCGCGGGGCTGCTCGAGGAACTCGGCTTCCGTCGGGTCGGGGCGGGCGCGGCCGCGCCCGCCTGACCGGTCGCGCCCAAGTTCGCTGTAACCCGCCGAGCCGTCGGATCGTCTCTACGTTGACAGCCCCGCTTGGCTATTCGGCGGGCGGGCGGTCTTGGTGCGATTGGAGTGGGAGTGGCCGCGCGGGCGGCGCTCTGCCCCGGAGGGTACATGGCTCACCTCTCTTACAAAGTCCTCGCAGCCGCGCTGAGCGCCCTGCTGGCGGTGACCCCGCTGGCCCGGGGGGTTGATGCCGCGCTCCAGATCCGCGTGCTTGCGGGGGACGGGGGCATCAACAACATCAACAGCAACGTCGCCGTGGAGCCGTTGATCGAGGTGGTGGATTCCTCCGGCAAGCCCGTCCCCAAGGCGGCGGTCACGTTGCGCGCCCCCGCCTCGGGCCCGAGCGTGACATTCTTCGGCGCGTCCCGCGTGGCCACGATGACCACGGACGAGCAAGGACGCGTGCGCGTCACCGGAACGCTGCCGAACACCGTGGAAGGCTCCTTCCAGATCGAAGTCGAGGCCGAGTACAACAACATGGCGGCCAGCGCGACAATCACGCAGTCGAACGCGGTGGCGCCCGGCGAGCCGAAGCCCAAGCGTCGCGGCATCGGCTGGCGCATGATCGCCGCCATCAGTGCCGCGGCGACAGTGGGAGTCCTCGCGGCGGCGCTGCGCGACCAAGAGGAGCCGCCGGTCGCGCCGACGTCTATCCGCTTGGGCAACGTGGGAATCTCCACCCCGCGCTGACGGAGCCGCGAAGCGACCGATGCAGTGTTCCAGACCGAACCACGGAAGAAGTGCCATGAAGACGTTCCTAACAGCGATCGCTACCGTGCTCTTGGGAGCGACATCGACGATGCCGCTTGACGCCCAGGTGAACATCATGGTTCAGGGCGTGAACAGTCCGTCCGTCGTCGGGGAGGCGGTCGAATTCGACTCTCCCGGCGCTGGCCAGATGGTCACCAAGCGCGTGTACTTGACCTTCCGCCCTACGAGCGGGGACGACCTGCGGCTGGAGCAAGTTCGAATCCGCGGCGGTTCCGGGCAGTTCACCAGCGAGGTCAAGGGCATCGACACCTTCCCCGTGGCGATTCGCAACGAGCTGCGGATCGAGATTTACGTCGTCTACATCCCCTCGGGTCCCGGACCCGCCTACGCGACTCTTGAAGTGGTCACCGAGGAAGGCGACGACTTCGGGCCGAAGGAGAGAGTGTATTCCGTCGGTCTCGTGGGCCGGGCCCCGTCCCTCGGACTTAGCTACATGCTGCCCGGCGGGGGATCGCAGCCCGTGCCGCTGGGCGGGATCGTGGACTTCGGGCACAGGCCGACCGGAGAGACGTCGGAGCTCATGCTGACGCTGACGAACGCCGGCTCGGCTGCGAGCGATGTGCGGAACGTCACGGTTGCGGGGAGCGCGGCATTCCGCATCGCCGGCCCGTCGGCGTTCCCGGCTCGCCTCGAGCCCGGCCGAAGCGTGAGCTTCCAGCTGGGGTTCGCGCCCGCCCGCGGAGAGAACTACCGCGGCGAACTGACGATGGACTTCGGCGCGGGGCGGAGGCGATTCGGCCTGGCCGGCACCGGAGGCGAGCTCCTGAAGTACCGGCTCATCTCCTACGCGGCGGACGGATTCCCGCAGACGGTCGCGGATGTCGCGGCTGGTGCGGAGATCGAATTCGCATCAGGCGTAGCGAGCGTCGCCGTGGTCGCGCTCAATTCCCGCGCGAGTTCGCATTTGGTGCGGCGCATCGCGGTCACCGGCCCGTTCGAGGCGACCGACGCCCCGGATCTTCCCGCGACGCTTGGCTCGCAGGACTCGATCACGGTGCAATTGGAGCCGCGGCCCAGCGAGGTGGGAACGATTTCGGGCACGCTGATGATCGACGACGAGGAGTTCGGGCTGTCCTACACCCTGCCCGGCTTGGCCTCCGTGAGCTTCACGCGCGAGGGTGCCACGCTGGGCGCCGAGGAGCGCGTCCCGCTGGGGCTGAGTCTCGCGAGCCCGTTCCTTTACGACATTTCAGGCACGCTCGACCTGGCGTTTCTCGGGGCCGACTTTGACGGCGACCCGTCGGTGCAGTGGTCGACCGGAGGCCGGCAAGCGCGGTTCGCGATACCGGCCGGGGAGACGGAGGCCGACTTCGGAGTGTCCGGCGCGACGGCGGAGTTCCGGGCAGGCGCGGTCGCCGGGGAGGTGGTCGTCACGGCCAGCCTCGCGGCCGACGAGCTGAGGCTGGACCTGACGCCGGACCCGGCTCCGGAACTGCGCTTTGGCGTGGAGGTCGCGGAGGATCCCGCCTTCAGCTTCACGCGCGACGGCAGCACGCTTGTCGCGAACGAGGACGTCTCGCTGGGAGCGCGCATCGCCGCGCCGTACCCGGTGGAAGTGACCGGCACGCTGTCCCTGCAGTTCCTCGCGGAGGACCTCGACGCCGCTCAGGCCGTGCAGTGGGCTACCGGCGGCCGGCAGGTGGAGTTCAGCATCCCGGCCGGGGCGACCGAGGCGGACTTCGGATCGTCCGGCGCGGTGGCGGAATTCCGGGCGGGCACGGTCGCCGGGGAGGTGGTCGTCAGCGCCAGCCTGGCGGCCGCCGAGTGGCGGCTCGAACTGACGCCGGACCCGGCTCCGCAACTGCGCTTCAGAGTGGAAGTCCCGGAGGATCCCGCCTTCAGCTTCACGCGCGTCGGCGGCAGTGTCGGCGTGAACGAGGACGTCTCGCTGGGAGCGCGCATCGCCGCGCCGTACCCGGTGGAGGTGACCGGCATGCTCTCCCTCCAGTTCCTCCCGGAAGACTTGGACGTCACGCAGGCCGTGCAATGGGCTACCGGCGGTCGGCAGGTGGCGTTCACCATCCCGGTCGGCGAGACCGAGGCGGCGTTCGGGGCGGAGGGCAGCGAGGCCAAGTTCCGCGCGGCGAAGGTCGCGGGAGAGGTCGTGGTGACGGCCAGCTGGGCTGCCGAGGAGTGGCGCTTGGACTTCACCCCCGGCCCCCCCCCCGAGGTGCGGTTCTCGATTCAGATTCCCGACCTGCCCGCGGTGACCTACTCCTCGAGCGGCGGCGCGGTCGGCGCGGCCGAGCAGGTCTCCGTCGGGCTGAGCTTGGAGCAGCCCTACTCGACGGACATCATGGGCGTGCTGACCCTCGCCTTCGAGACGGACGTCTTCACGACCGATCCGTCGGTGCAGTGGGCTACCGGCGGCCGCCAGGTGCCGTTCTCGATCCCGAGCGGCCAGACCGCGGCCGAGTTCCGCAACCAAGCCACGACCAATGCTTTCCAGACGGGCACCGTGGCAGGCGAGATCGTGGTGCGGGCGCGCTTCATATCCGTGAGCGAGGGCATCCCGCAGAGCATGGAGCAGGCGCAAGCCCAGGCAGGCTCCATCGACATCACCCCCGATACGCTGCCCGAGGTGCGCTTCCAGGTCGCCAAGGCCGCGCCGGTGCTCCAGCGGGTCGTTCTCGGCAACGCCGGGCAGGGCCGTTTCACGCTTCAGGTCACGGGTTACACCTCCGCTCGCGAAGTAGACAAGCTGTCGTTCTCGTTCGCCGGCGTCACGGGCTCGGATCTGCGGACGCCGAGCTTCGAGGCCGATGTCTCGCAGGCTTTTCGGACCTATTTCGGCGGGAACCAATCGGTCAGCTTCGGGAGCCAGTTCATGGCGTCGGCGGAATTCACTTTCGACGAGGGCGAGTTCGACGACCTAGGGACGGTGTCGGTTACCGCCGCGAACGCTTCCGGCGAGTCGAATTCCGTCTCGCTCGCGCTGAACTAGGCGCGAGGCCCGCCAGTCCGCGGCTCTCCCATGCAATGCAGCCGGGAGCGTCGGTCACTCGCTTCGCGCCCAGCCCCACGGGCTACCTTCACGCGGGCCATGCCGCCCACATGCTGTACGTGTGGGGCGTGGCGGGGCTGCTCGGCGGTAGAGTGCTTCTGCGCGTGGAGGACCATGACCGGCAGCGGTGTCGCCCGGATTACGAAGCGGCCCTGCTCGAGGACCTTGACTGGCTCGGTTTCGAGCCGGCGAACGCAGTGCGGGCGGACCCGAGCGAGTTCCGCCAGAGCGACTGCGACCGCGCCTACGCAACTGCCTTGGACCGGCTCGCCGCGCGCGGGCTGGTCTACCGCTGCACCTGCTCCCGCAGGGCGCTCGAGCGCGTCGTTCCGGCTGCCGCGGACGGCGAGCGGCCCTATCCGGGGCTATGCCGGGGCAGGAACTGTCTTTCCTCGTCGCCGCACGGGCTGCGCTTGGCCTGGGAGGACGGCGCTCCCCCCGAATCCTTTGACGACGGCTTCTTGGGTTCCCAATGCCAGCGGCCGGAGCGACAGTGCGGCGACCTCCTGCTGCGGGACTGGCTCGGCCAGTGGACCTACCAATTCGCGGTCACCGTCGACGACGCGCGGCACGGCGTCGACTTCGTCGTGCGGGGGAGCGACCTGCTCTCTTCGACCGGGCGGCAGAGGCGGCTTGCGCGGCTGCTCGGGCATCGCGGCCCCTCGCGGTACTTCCATCACCCGCTAGCCCTCGACCAGACCGGAGCGAAGCTGGGCAAGCGGCGGCGGTCGCCCGCGATTCGCGAGCAGAGGCGCGCCGGGGCTTGCCCGGAGGCCGTTCTCGGCGAGGCGGCGCGCCTGGCGGGCCTTCTGGCCGCCCCGCTCGGCGTGCGGGCGAGGGACGCGGCCGACCTGGTGGGCAGTCGGCACGGCGGACTTGAATCGCAGGGCCCGCACGGCACCTTGCCGAGCCGGGCGCTAGCGTAGACGGTCGGAGGCCTCGGGGCCGACCCGCCGAGGCTCCGGCACGGCGATGCAGACTAGCTCGCAGTGATCCAGGAGCCTGTCCACGGTATCCTGGCCGATGCGGTCCGGCAACGCCTCCAAGGGCCTGTAGGCGCGCATCGAGGCGAAGCCTTCGGGCTCCCGGAGGGAGGGCGTCTCGAGGGGCAGGCCAGTGGTGACCAGCAGGCACTTTTCGCCGAAGTACCTGTGCTTAACGATGCCGCCAATCGTGTCGCGCACCCACTCGGTCCGGCGGTGCTCCCCTAGCGAATCAACGAGCAGCACGTCGGCGCGGGCGACCCGGCGGGCTGCTTCCCGTCCGGCGGCGGCGGCGGAGTCGTCGGAATCGCTGCGGCCCCGTAACGCGATCATCAGCTGGGAATAGTCCCAGTACACGCACTCGAAACCCCGATCGGCGAAGCACTTCAAGGTCGCCACGGCGAGGTGCGTCTGCTCGATCGGCGTCCCGCCGTGGAAGAGCAAGCCATTGTTCGGGCCGCCCGGGAACTCGTCGGCGAACCTCTTGGCGCGTCCCATCGCGGTGGTGAGCGTTTGGTGGCGCTTCTTTTCGGTTGCGAAGCGACCGGCCCTGAAATTGTTGAACGACTTGTCCAAGAGGCGCGGAGGAAGACCGAGATCCCCGTATTTCGAATCCGACGACCTCGCTTCCCGGCACTTGCAGCGTCGGGCGACGGGTCCCCGGGGCCCGACCTGCGTCACCCAACCGTTGTCCCCGCAATGCCTGCACGGTTGATTTCTTGCCATCGACCAGCCGCTCCCGCCTTTCCATCCTATTCGACGACTGCGAGCAGGTCCCCGGCAGAGACCGAGTCCCCGGCGGCGACGTTGACCGACGCCACCGTTCCGTCGCGGGTCGAGCGGAGCTCGTTCTGCATCTTCATCGCCTCCACAACGAGCAGCGCGCCGCCTCGCTCGGCCCGGTCTCCGGCCGCGACATGGACGGCGACAACCTTGCCCGGCATGGGGGACCGGACCTCCTGAGCGCCCGAGGCCGACGTCGAGGGGGGGCGCGGGGCTAGGCGCCTCGCGTCGCGAATCTCGATCGAGACGGCCGTGCCGTCCACGGTCGCCTCGCAAGCGTCGCGGCCGCGCGGGGCGACATGCACCGCATGCTGCCGACCGTCGAGGATCACCGAGTACAACCCGTCTCCTAGGTCGGCGACGTCGAGACGGGACTCCCGCCCGTCCCAGACGCAGGAAGCGGCGCCGACCTGCATGGTCCGGCGTGCGCCGTCGACGAGCAGATCGACCCGCTTCACCGGCGATCGCCTCCGGCCGAGACGCCGACGCGACGGCCCAGTCTCTTCCAGTTGGAGGCCGGTAGCGGGTCGCGCCGGGCCCGGTTCCCCGGAACGGCGCGGACCGCAGCGAGAACCGCTGCCAAGCGAGCGTGCTCGGAGACCGCCTCGGCTTCCCTAGCCGCGGGCGCTAGGCCGCGCGAGAGGAATTCCGTGTCGATGTCGCCCGCTTGGAAGGCGGGATCCGCCAGAAGCTCCCGAAAGAAACCCAAGGTCGTGGCCACGCCGGCCACTACGGATTCCCGCAGCGCGCCCCGCAGCTTCGCAACCACTTCCGCCCGGCTTGGAGCCCACGCGCACAGCTTGGCGATCAGCGGGTCGTACTCGAGCGGCACCGTCCAGCCCTGGTAGGCCCCCGAGTCCACTCGGATGCCGGGGCCTTCGGGCAGATCCAGCCGAGCGATGCGGCCCGGCGAGGGCAGGAATCCCGTGCGAGGATCCTCGGCGTAGAGACGGCATTCCATTGCGTGCCCGCGGAAGTGGATGTCCGCTTGCGCGTGGCGCAAGGGCTCGCCCGCCGCCACGAGAATCTGCTCCCTGACCAGGTCGATTCCGGTCACGAGTTCGGTGACGGGATGCTCGACCTGGAGCCGCGTGTTCATTTCGAGGAAATAGAACCCGCCGTCCGAGTCCGCTAGGAACTCGACGGTGCCGGCGTTGGCGTACCCGACGGCGCGCGTCGCGGTTAGGGCTGCCTCGCACAATTCGGATCGCAGTCCCGGGCGAGCGGCCGCGAGGGGCGCCGGTGATTCCTCCAGCAGCTTCTGGTGGCGGCGCTGTAGGCTGCACTCGCGCTCTCCCAGATGCACGACGCTGCCGTGCTCGTCCGCGAGGACCTGGACCTCCACGTGGCGAGGGCGCACGAGCGCCTTCTCGATGTAGACCGCGCCGTTGCCGAAGGCCTTGAGCGCTTCGCTCCGGGCCTGCGACCACGAGCTCTCGAAGCGTTCCGGTTCCCGGACGACGCGCATGCCCTTGCCGCCGCCTCCGGCTGCGGCCTTGAGCATCACCGGATACCCGATTTCGCGGGCCAGCGTGGCGGCCCGGGCGCTGTCTGCGACAGCGGCCGGCGTGCCGGGGACGACCGGCACGCCGGCCGCCCGCATGATTCCCCGTGCGCGCGTCTTGACCCCCATCGCGCGAATCGCTGCCGCCGGCGGGCCGATGAATTTCAGCCCGTCCCTCTCGCAGGCTTCCGCGAAGTCCGCGTTCTCGCTCAGGAAGCCGTAGCCGGGGTGGACGGCTTCCGCGCCCGAGGCGGCGGCCGCCGCCAGGATGCGGTCGATGTGCAGGTAGCTCTCCGCCGCGGGCGCCGCGCCGATCGCGCAGGCCTCGTCGGCCAGCAGGACGTGCTTCGCCCGACGGTCCGCGTCCGAGTACACGGCGACCGAGCGGATGCCCATCTCCCTGCACGTGCGCAGGACGCGGACCGCGATCTCCCCGCGGTTGGCGATCAGGATCTTCCGGAACACGAAGCGAACCGCTGTTCTGTCCTGGGAGTCCGGAGGGAGCCCGTCCGCTCAGTTGAGGTACAGGAAGGAATTCAGGTTGAACATGGCCAGGGCGAATTCTCGCGTGGAGCCGCTCGCAAGGAACTCGGCGGACGCCCGCGTCTCGCCTTCGGACGGGGGGCGGCCGGCCGCTAGGAGGTAGGCCCGTCGCACGACGGTCTCCGGGTCGCCGTTCCCCTCGGCCTCGAGCCGAGCGGCGAAGAACTCCGCGAGCTCGTTCGACGTCCTCCCGTTGAGGAGCGCAAGCGACTGGGGCGCGTGGGTGCTCGCCTCGCGACGCGCGCAGCTGGTGAGCAGTGCCGGCTGGTCGAAGACCTCCATGAATGGCAGGCGCAGGTTGCGCTTGGCGATCAGGTAGATCGATCTGCGGCGATGCTGGGCGGTGTCCGCTGGCACGCGCCACTGGGTCGGGTCGTACAGCAGGTCCACCAAGGCCTCGTCGACCGGCAGCATCACGCTCTTGCCGCCGTAAGCCAGGTTCAGCTCGCCCGACACCGCGAGCATCGCGTCCCGCACCTCCTCGGCGCTCAGGCGGCGGCGGGGCCCTCTCCATAGCAGCGCGTTGGCGGCGTCCTTCTTGCCGGCGGTGTCGCCCGCAACCGGGTTGCGCGACGCCTGGCGGTAGGTGCTGCTGGTCAGGATCATGCGTCGCAGGCGCTTGAGGCTCCAGCTGCTGTCGACGAGTTCCCCCGCGAGGAAGTCGAGCAGTTCCGGGTGGCTCGGGCGCCCGCCCATGGCGCCGAAGTCGTTGGGCGTGTCCACGATGCCTCGTCCGAAGTAGCCTTGCCAGAGCCGGTTGACAATAACGCGCGCAGTCAGGGGGTGGCCCGGGTCGGCGATCCAGTCGGCAAGGTGCGTGCGCGGCCCGCGTGCGTCCGGCGGGAGGGTCGGGGCATCCTCGGGCAGCAGGACGCCCGGCGGCCGCGGGTCGACCGGCTGCAACGGCTTGGTGTGGTCGCCCCGGTCGAGCAGCCGCACCTGCGTGCGGCTCTCCCAGTCGTTGCGAACCGTTGCGAGGGTGGGCGGCGGTTCGGGCAGCTGGGCCTCCAACTCGTCGTGCTCGGCCCGCAGGCGCTCTCGCTCGAGGCCCTCTGCGAGCTTGATCTTGGCCCGCAGGGACTTCATCTTCCCTGCGATCTCCTTGGTCCGCTCCTGCCACTCGGCGACGGTGCCCGCGCCCTCGAAGACCGTGTCTTCCTCCTTGGACGCGCCGAAGTACGACTGGAGACGGTAGTAATCGACCTGGCGGATCGGGTCGAACATGTGGTCGTGGCAGCGAGCGCAGCCAACTGTCAGGGCGAGGAATGCCGTTCCGACCATGTCCGTCCGCTCCGTGAGGACCTCGTTGCGGCTGGAGGCGACCTCCTGATTGCCCGCGTTGCGCCGGACCGGCCCCAGCCGGTGCAGGCCGGCGGCCGCCAGCAGCCCCCTGTTCGATTCCAGATCCAGCCCGCCCTCGGCCAGCTCGTCCCCGGCGAGCTGCTCCCGCACGAACCGATCGAAGGGCAGGTCGCGGTTGAGGGCGTCGATCACGTAGTCGCGGTAGCGCCAAAGGCCGGGCAGGTAGCGGTCGTATTCGAAGCCCTCGGTTTCGGCGTACCGGACGACGTCGAGCCAGTGCTGCGCGGCTCTCTCGCCTTGGCGGGGGCTTGCCAGCAGCCGGTCCACGAGACGCTCCCAAGAGCCGGGTTGCTTGTCCTCTAGGAAGAGGGCGAGCTCTGAAGGGCTGGGCGGCAGACCCGTCACGTCGAAGTAGGCCCGCCGGGCAAGCGCTGCCGGGCTGGCCTCCGGTGCCGGCTGCAGTCCCTCGCTCGCCAGCTTGCGCAGGACGAACGCGTCCACGGGGGTCCTCACCCAGTCGGATTCCGTCGCCGGTGGCGGGGAGGCTGACACTCTCTGGAACGACCAGAACGATCGCTCGGAGTCGCTGTACTCCGCGGCCCAGGAGGATGCCGCCAAGCACAGTGCCGGCACCGCTATAGCAAGTCTGATCATCCTCGAGGCCCCCCGGCAATCATTGTAGGCGAGGGTCGCGGCCCCGGGCTCGTGGCCGCGGCCGGCCCGGCCGCGGCGATTCAGGTGTTCCCGGACCCAATCATCGTCGCGATCCAGCGTGTCTCGGGAGAGTTCTCGAGGGCGATCTTCACGCTGATCGTCAGCGGGGTGGATAGCAGCATTCCGACGGCACCGAAGACCCATCCCCAGAAGATCAGCGACATGAGCACCACCAGCGGGGAGAGCCCCACGCTGTCCCCCATGTACTTGGGCTCGATCACGCCGCCCACGATGACGTTGATAGCGAGGTAGCCGACGGCGACGAGCAGGCCGGCCGCTCCGCCGTATTGCACGACGGCCATGAGGACCGCGGGGACGGCGGCGACGAAGGAGCCGATGTTCGGAACGTAGTTGAACAGGAACGACACGAGGCCCCAGAACACCGGATAGTCCACGCCTAGGATCCAGACCCACAGGCCCGCGGCTAGGCCGGTGGCGAGGCTGGCCCCGGTCTTGACCGCGAGGTACCGCTGGACCGAACCTGCGAACGCCTCGAAGCCCGGGCGAGTCATGTTGTCGCTGCCTAGCGCCCGGTCCAGCTTTCTCGGCAGCCGAAATGCCTCGAGCAGCATGAACAGGACGGTCAGCACGATCAGGAACGCCTTGGCGACGATGTTGCCGAACTGGACGAGCGTCGTGCCGGCGATTCCCGCGGCCGACCGCAGGTCGAAGTTCGCCCAGAGGTCTCCGACGGCAAGTTCGAGTCCGAAACGCTGTCCGATCTCCTGCAGTCTGAGCGTCGCAGCCTCCAGATCGGCGGTCAGCTCGCTCTGGTAGGCAGGCAGATTCTGATTGAAGTCCTTTAGCGACGTCACTGCCACGCTTCCCACAAGGGTGAGCATCCCGACCACGGCGACAATCACAACGAAGATGGCGAGCACTCTGGGAACGCGATGGCCGTGCAGCCAGAAAACCAGCGGGCCGGCCAGCGTCGCGAGGAATACAGCGATCAGGGCCGGGGTCACGATGTCGCTCGCAGCCCGCAGGCCCGCGATGACGACCACGCAGGCGGCCAAGACGACGATCGTGGAACTGAAGCTCGCCTTCTTCATCCCTGTTCGAGAGCGCTGGCAGCGGCTCGCCCCCGGGCCCCGGGGCCGCCAAGCGGCCGCGCCCCTAGCTTCAGGATAGCGCCCCGGTCGCTGGTTGCCGTTCTGGCACCGGGGAGGGCGCTTCGGGTAGACTAGCGGTACGCGCTGCAGCGACTACGAGCATGAATTCGTCGAAGAAACCGTTTTTCGGGCCGTGGATCATCGCCGCCTGCTTCATTACGTTCGGACTGTCGACGGGGTTCCCCTACTACAACATCTCGTTCTTCTTTGACTACTTCCGCGACGGCCACTCTTGGACACAGGTTCTGGTGACTACGGGGGCGCCGATCGCTGTGCTGCTGACTATCTGGATCGGCCCGGTGATCGTTCCGAAGGTCTCGCCGCGAAAGCTGATCCTAGTCGGGACGTTCCTGACGTTCCTCTCCTTCCAGTGGTTCGGACGCCTCGGTGGCAGCGAGATCGAGTACTACCTTGCGTGGTGCCTCTACATGGCGGGCTACTTCCTGTCGGGCCCGATCCCGCACCAGATCATCATTTCGAACTGGTACAAGCGCAGGCGCGGCGTAGCGATGGGGATCACATACGTGGGCGTCGCCGTGATCGGCGCTCTCTGCAACAAGCTAGCGCCCTACCTCGTCTCGCTGATGGACTACACGGAAGCGCTGCGCTGGATGGGCTTCCTCATGGCGATCGCGTGGCCGCTGGCGTTCTTCGTGATCCGCGACAAGCCGGAGGACATGGGGCAGCTGCCGGACGGCGACACGGCCGACCAAGCGGCGCAGACGGTCGAGTCGGCGGTTCCCGCGGGAAGGACCAAGACATTCGGCGACCTCGCCAGCCGCAGCGCCTTCTGGCTGCTCTTGCTCGGGAGCGCCGCCTCCATCGGCTCGATCGCCGCGGTGAACTTCCTGATGAAGTTCGTGTACGAGGAGCAGGGCTTCACCGACCAGGCGGCCCGCGACCAGATCTGGTCGGACGCCTCGTTCACGTACCTGCTGTCCAGCATCCTCGGGAGGCTGATCGCCGGTTGGCTGGCGGACCGTTTGCCGCGCAAGTACGTGATGCTGGCGACTTACGTCATCGTCGCCATGGCGATCCCGCTGCTGTTCCTCGTGACGCCCGACCAGCCCGAAATGGTCTACCTTTTCGCAGTGATCTTCGGCTTCGCGATGGGCGCGGACTACATGCTGATCCCGCTGATGGCCGCGGACCAATTCGGGCTGCCCTCGCTGGGCAAGGCGATGTCCGCGATCCTGCCAAGCGATACGATCACCCAGTTCTGGACGCCGCGGCTGATCGCAGGCCTAGCCGGACGGTTGGCCGGCTACGGCCAGGCGCTGTGGGCGGTATTCGGACTGGCGGCCTTGGGTGCTCTGGCGATCGGGCTGCTGCCGAAGAATCCTCGATCCGAGGATGGAGGCGAGCGTCGCTGAACGGCCGACCACGGACACTGTTGCGGAAGGCCAATGCCGCCGCTCGGACCGTGCCTGCGGGATTGCGCCGGGTTCCGGTTGGGGTTGCGTCCGAGACCCGCAGCCCGGATCTTCCTGCGGTCGCCTGAGCGCGGCGAGAGCGGTCGAGGCCGGATTTTGAGGTCGTCGGGCGGATCTCCGAACCATCCCCAGTTAGTTCGCGCCGCTCAAGATGTCCTGCGGTCGACTGCCGGCCGGACTAAGATCCCGTCCATCCTATGCTGTGACGCAAGCGCCAAGGCTAGCCTCAGAGTCGACTCCAAGGCCGCCTCTGGCGACCAGTCCGATGCCTCGCACCGGCGGGGGAGCAAACAGGCCCTTCGCCACGACAACTACAAGGCTTACCACAGCCGCCGTCGAGCTCGCGGAGATGCCGACCATGACAGGCATCTCGATCTCCAAGCTGGGTAACGTGCGGCAGGTGCCGATAGCGAATCGATCGACGACACTCGGATTCGGCACAGGGACCTCGCAGATCTCGGGTCTCTTGCAGGCATCAAGGACCACGAGCGCCAAAACTCAACCTGATTACCCACAGGACTCAGCCAAGGTTAGGAGGGGGTAAGGCATGGGCGGGGTGCGCACGGAGGCGTGGAGCAGGCGGGGGACCAGCGCCTCGAGATCGTAGCGGCGGTTGAAGCGGTAGCGGAATGCGGCGAGGTACCGCGGCAGGTGCTTGCCGTCGAGCGCATGGCAGGTTCCCGCCAGGGACTGCTTGACGTTCGCCAGCATCGTGCTGACCCGGACGAAGCGGGAATCCCCGCAGCTCCGCTGCCCGCCTCCGGTGACGGTCGGCACGTGCTCGCAGCCGGCGCCGGCCACGCCCCGGAAGCAGGCCGGGCCGTCGGAATGCACCTCCGTGCCGGGCTGCAAGTGCCGCCCGGCCGACGCTGCCAGCGTCTTCTTGCGCAAGCCCGCCACGCTGCTCATGCGCATCCTTGCCGGCTGGCCGGCGGCGCTGACCTGCACGGCGGCGACGAACGGCGTCTTGCCCGCCGCGCCGCGACCGCGCTTGCCGCCGCTCCGCTCCCCGCCCCAGTAGGCGTCGTCCACTTGCACGATGCCGTGCAGCGGCACGCGCTCGTCGCGCTCCTTCAGCACTGGCAGGAGCTTGTGCTGCACCTTCCAGGCCGTGTTCCGGCTTACGCCCGGCTGCCGCGCCAGTTCCAGCGACGAAACGCCGTGCTTGCCCTGCGTCAGCAGGTGGATCGCCAGCAACCGGACGGTCAGCGGCAGCTTGCTGGCGGCGAAGATCGTGCCGGCGACGAGGGAGCTCTGGTGGTGGCAGGCATGGCACTGCCGGAGCTTGCGGGAGCGGATGCGGCAGTGCCGTCGGGAGCCGCACTCCGGGCAGCGGAAGCCGTCCGGCCAGCGGGCGTTGAAGACGGCCTGCTCGCATGGCCCCTCGCTGCCGTAGCGCTGCAGGAACTTGCCCGGGCTGAGTCCCTTCTGGAACTGCACGCGATTGCGTTTCAGCTGCTATCCCCTTTCCTGTCAGAGATTTCCGACCTCCTTCAGTAATAGCATATCCTCGGCTGACGTTCGTTGGTAATCAGGAAACGCAATACACTCAATCCTCCGTGAAGTCGTAAGCTCGGGAAGCGTACTCTGTCCGGAGTAGGCTGGTTTCCCCGATCAATTCGGTTTGAACCCTTTCTTGGTCGGCCATGACGCGTTGGGCCTCTTCCGTTAGGTAGTGCCTGTGACAAAACTCGTATTCTCTTGACAACAAAGGCGTTAGGTCCAATCTCTCAAGGTGAAGATTTCACTGGAATGCTACGACTAGTCCGAAATCCTGCCAATTCTGGGTAGAGCGCGGAAATCTTCGCGATTGGCGGCTGAGCAACTTCCGACCTTGGGCCCTATATGTTGTGTTTGGAGATCCATCCGACATCAGGATGTAGCATGAAATGCTGATCAGGCCAGAATTCAGGGGTTTTGTCACAAGCACTAGGTAGAGGCTCGCTTGCGCTTCCCGTTCGGTTTGGCGTCGGTGTCGTCTCCCTTGCAGGGGCTTTCAATGTCTTGGGTCAGAGAGGCGACGGCCTGCAGGCGCTCCTTCAATTCGACCCCAACCCCGAGGCTTCCCTCCTGATCGGCACCAAGCGGATGCGCAGGGGCGTCGCTGTCAGATGTCATGGCACAGCTTCCCGAAGGAGCCCGTCGAAGTGCTCCTTGATCAGTTGGCCCGGAATCGCTGCGTGACGCCTCTCGCGGCCACCTCGCTCAAAGTAGACCTTGAACCAAGGTGTGTCCTTCTTGTGCGTCAGATTCGAAAGATCGAGGCCGCCGAGGTGCCCGTACGATGACAGCACGATGGACATCAGTTCCCTGTCGGAATCCTCGAACACGCCGGTCGCAGCGTGATAGCCCGGGAGCGTCTCCCTCACAGGTCCTGAACCCCACTTTTTCACAGCTTGGTACAGGTCGGGGATGACCGGACCGTACTTCCAAGCTTTCGATCCGGTCTCGTACCAGGGGGCGGCCATAGACCGCTAGGTTCCAGCCGTGCGCGATGTACACGAGCTTCAGAAGCTGCATTGAGGTGAGGCAAACCCCGTCCAATGCCACCTGCTCAATCATGAAATTCGCGACCGCGCGTGCGCTGTACACTTGCGACCCTCCCATGCGTTCCTCCTGAGGAGTCTAAGGCTAGCAGCCCTTGGCCAGCGCGCCAGTGTCGAGTCTTGGGATATAGCCGGATCGCTACTGTCGGCAAGGGTCTCGTCGTGCTCGTTCCCGAAACCTCGTGGTCCGAGAATCGCTCCAGGCGCGGACACTGGGTGTGCCGGATGCCGGCCGGACATTGGGCCAAGGCATCTCCCGTCGTCGCACGCCCGGGCGTGCGGACGTTCCCGCGGGAGCGGTCCGCAATCGCGGCGTGCGACTAGAACAGAGTCCCAGCCGAGACCGCCCGCTACCGTGTCCACTTCAGGCCAGCCGAGCCGCAATTCAGCCGGCTGAGTGCGCGACGGAGGGCGTGCGACTACCGCTCCGGCGGGACCCCGTCGCGAGAAGGTCGGGCGGAGCGCCCAGCCGATTCGGGCTACCCGACTCGCTCGACCTTGCGAATCAGCACTGGCGTGACGGGCACGTTCTGGTGCCCGTCGCGGTTTCCTGTGGGCACCCCGGCGATCTTGTCGATCACCTCGGTCCCCTCGACTACCTTGCCGAAGGCGCAGTAGCCCCATCCGTCCGGGGCCTGGTCCTTGTCCAGCCCGCGATTCGTGACGTGATTGATGAAGAACTGCGCAGTGGCGCTGTGCGGATCCGAGGTTCGGGCCATGGAGATGCTGTACCTGACATTCGACAGCCCACCGGCCTCGTTCCGAATTCCCGGCCGGGTTTGCTTCTCACTCATCGACGCGGTGAACCCGCCGCCTTGGACCATGAAGCTGGGGATTACCCGATGGAAAATCGTGCGGTCGTAGAATTCCTCGTCCACGTATTTCAGGAAATTCGCGACCGTTTCCGGCGCGCGATCCGGATAGAGTTCCAAGACCATCGAGCCCATGGAAGTCTCCATGCGGACCTTGGGCGGGCCGGTCGGCTCCGGGGCCGGTGCGGGCTCGGGCTCCACTCTCGCCTCGACTTCCGGTTCGGCAACCGGAGGGGCCTCGGTCACTTCCGGCGGTTCGGGCGGAGCCTCTTCGGGGGGCGCTTCGCTGCCGCCGCAACGGGCCAGCAGCACGATGGTAGCTGCCACGGCGAGCCAGACGTGGATCTTGGTCAGCATGGAAACCGTCCTTCCTAGGTGGAGCGCGGCCGCGCTCGGACAGTCCCAGTCTACATCAGGCTGCGGCTGCCGACCGCTGCGATCCGGCCTCAGGCGGTTGCGCCGCCGCAACTGGATCCCGCGCCGGCGGTGCATCCGTAGCAGTGCTGGTCGCTCACGATTCGGCGGCTAGCGAGGGCGTCCGGGTCGAAGTCGCGGATATGGCGCGGAGCGCCGTAGCCGACCTCGAGATCGAGCATCTGGTTGAAGTCGCAGTCGAAGATCCTGCCGTCCCAGCCGACCGAGATCATCGTGCGGCACATGACGCCAGCGACCGCGGCCCGGTTGAACGTCCCCACCAGCCTCTCCATGTAACGGCGGTAGTTGCCGCTGCGGATCAGAAACTCGAGGTACCGGCTGATTGGCATGTTGGTGATCGTGTAGAGCGAGTTGAACTCGATCCCGTGACGCGCGCGTAGCTCGCGGCGGAAGTCCGCTTCGAGCGCCGCTTGGTCGGGGGGGAGGAACGCGCCGGTCGGATTGTAGACGAGATTGAGCAGGAGCCCGCTTCCCGGACGTCCGTACCCCAGCGCGTTCAGCTTGCGCAGCGCCGCGACCGACTTGTCGAACACGCCGTCGCCGCGCTGGGCGTCGGTGCGGGATCCGAGGAAGTACGGTAGGCTCGCGATCACTTCGACCTCGTGGGCCGCGAGGAAGTTGGCTAGGCCCCGCTGGGAGTCCAGCAGGAGGACGGTCAGATTGCAGCGGTCGATCACGCGGCAGCCGAGCGAGCGGACCTGCTGCACGAACCAGCGGAAATGCGGGTTGAGTTCCGGCGCGCCGCCCGTGATGTCGACCCGCGGGCGACCGACCCGCCGGACCGCGGCCAGGCAGAGATCGAGCGTCTCGCGGCTCATGTTCTCTGCCGTCCGGTCGGGCCCGGCGTCGACGTGGCAGTGCTTGCATGCTTGGTTGCACAGCTTGCCTACGTTGATTTGGAATACTTCGATGGCCTTGGCGGCCAGCGGCCCCACCCCCGCCTCGGCCAGCTTGTCCCGGAATGGCTGGAAGCGCTTGCCGCCCGCGCCGTTGCCGATAATCCGCAGCTGCTCGCGGGGCGACGCCAGCGGATGGCGGCTCGCTTTAAGGCTGAGTCCCACGGCCCCCTACATGCTGAGCTTGTCCGCGACGCGCCGCATCTGCAGGCCGTGAACCAGCGCGGCCCCGCCCTTGATGGCCGACGCGACATGGACCGCTTCTGTCATCTGCTCCCGGTTCGAGCCCTTCTCCAGGCAGGCTTGGGTGTAGGCGTCGATGCAGTAAGGGCACTGCACTGCGTGCGCCACGGCGAGCGCGATGAGGCTTTTCTCGCGTTCCGTCAGGGCCCCCGCCCGGAATACCGCGGTGTACCACGACTCGAACTTCTCCCACAGTTCCGGCGCGCCCGCGGCCATATCCGCGAAGCGGGGCAAGTCGTCGTCTCGGTAATACCCGGCCATCCGCGCCGAATGCTCCCTCGGGGCGGCTCCCGCCGCCTGCACGGGTACAGTATACAAGCGCGTCCTCGGCCCCGGATCCGGAGACTCCAGCCTCCCGTGCTACGCTACCTCGGAGGAGGAGGCGCCTTGCGCATCCGACAGACTCTTCCGCTCCTGATTCCGCTGCTGCTCGGCGCGCAGCCGCCCGACGGATTTCGTTCGATCTTCAATGGGCGCAACCTAGCCGGCTGGCACACGAGCCTGACCAATCATCACGGGGACACCAAGGAATGGCGGGTGTTCGAAGGTGCGCTTGTGGGCAAGCAGGACCGGGAGGGCAACGGAGGCATCCTGCTGACCGACGAGGTGTTCGGCGATTTTGAAGTGTACGTCGAGATCAAGCCCGACTTCGGATGCGACGGCGGCCTCTTCCTGCGCTCGAGCGGCAGCGGCCAGGCATACCAGGTGATGCTGGACTACTTGGAGGGAGGGAACATGGGCGGCGTCTACGGCGAGCGGCTCGAGGGCGTCGTGACGAAGCCGGCGGAGGGATGGCGCGAGGCTTGGAAGGACGGGGCATGGAACGCGCTGCGGGCGCGCATCCGCGGCGGAGCGCCCCGCATCGAGGTCTGGCTGAACGGCACCCGGGTCGTGGATTTTCAAGACACCGCGAACCGCTTGCCGAACCGTGCGGAGAAAGGCAGCATCGCCGTGCAGGTGCATGGCGGGAACCGTTGCCGTCCCGGTCTCGAGCACCGGTTCCGGAACATCGCTGTGCGCGAGCTCTAGTCCGCTGCCGCGCAAGGCCTTCGCGGCATCAAATAGCCGACGCCCAGCCACCCCAGTTCCAGGCAGACGACCCACAGGCGGATCGCTACCGCCAGTGTCATGGCCGTGCCGACCGCCAAGGCCTGCCCGAGCAGAAGTCCGAGCAGGCCTTCGCGGATTCCCATCCCGGCCGGCGAGACGATCGTCAGCAGCGCCGCGAGCCAGGCCAGCGCATAGCAGCCCGCGATGTAGAGGAGTACGTCGCTGTCGATTCCGGGAAGCAGCGCGCGCGCGAAGCACCCCGCAGCGAGCGCAAGCGACGTCCATGTGGCAACGTACATGCCCCAGATCGCGAACATTCGTGCCGCACCGATCTCGAGAGGCTGGTAGGGCTGTTTGAGCAGCCTTGCGAGCGGGCCGGCCCATGCGTTGAGCACGCGCGGGATGACCAGCACGGACGCGAAGGCCGGGAAAGCCAGCACGGCGAGCCGTTGCCATGGGCCTAGCGACTCGTGCGCCGCCGCGGCCACCCAGGCCGCTGGAATCATGGCCGCCAGAGCTGCGAGAGTCATGTCCAGCAGCGTCGCTGCCAAACAGGCCGCCGCCCCGACCCCGTAGCGTTGGGTGAGGTAGATTCGGGCGGCGAACTGCCAGATGCCTCCGGGGACGTACCGGCTGAGTTCCGACTTGCGGTAGACCCGGTAGATTTCCGCGTACGGCAGGTCGGGGCCGAATCCTCGCAACAGGAGGGTCCAGCCCAGCGGGCGGACTAGGTACCACGCCGCCGCCAGCGCCGCGGATAGCGCCAGCCACGCGGGGTCCAGCCTCCACGACTCGGCGCGGACTTGTTCCCAGTTCCCGTAGATCGACCGGCCGATGAAGTAGGCCAGAATCAGCGGCAGGACGAGCTTCGCACGGGTTAGCCCTCGGCTAATCACGGGCTTCCTCGATGGCCGGCCAATCGCCCCTGTCCGCGCCTCCCGAAATGTCTAGGTGCGTTTCCGCCAGCCAGCCGCAGGCCATGAGCACCGACGAAACCGTCGCGAGGGCAAGCGAACAGCCCATGCTGAGAATTGAGATCCGCAGTCCCGCCGGTACGGCTGCGGCGAGGATAGCCAGGACGGCCGCCGCCGCCATGCAGGCGAGGGCCGCTAGCCCGAACGCGTGGGCGGGCCGGTTCCGGTATCTCGTGCGGAGCAGCACGGTGCCTAGGTCGATGAAGCCCTTCGCGAGGCGGCCGAGCCCGTACTTGGAGCGGCCGTGGCGGCGGGGCCGGTGGCGCACCTCGATCTCGCCGACGCGGAAGCCGTTATGCGCCGCGAAGACGGGGATGAACCTGTGCTGTTCGCCGTATATGCGCAGCGAGCGGGTGACTTCGGCGCGGTAGCACTTGAAGCCGCAGTTCATGTCGTGCAGGCCGATGCCCGCCACCAGTCGCATGACAAGGTTGAAGGCTCGCGACGCTGCGACCTTGTGCAGCGGGTCACGGCGGACGCGCTTCCATCCGGACACGAGGTCGTAGCCCTCGCGGAGCTTCGCGAGGAAGGCCGGAATCTCGGTCGGGTCGTCCTGCAGGTCGCCGTCCAAGGTGAACACCACGGGCGCCCGCGAGCGCGCGAATCCCGCCATGAGGGCGGCGGACTTGCCTGCTCCCGCTCGGAATCGCACCAGGCGCACGCGACCGGGCTCGTGAATGCCCGCCAGCCGGCCCCATGTGCCGTCCGTGCTCCCGTCGTCGACGAATAGGATCTCGTGGCTCGCGGGCAGCACAGCGCGCAGCTGCCGCTCCAGTTCCTCTACGCTCGCCTCCTCGTTGCGGACAGGGACGACAACGGAAATCTCGGGGGCGGACGGCATGGCCGAAGAATCGCTCATCATAGCGATTGCGCGCGGGGCTGGCCGTTGAGCCTGTCTCTGGACTGCTGACGACAATCGCGTCCTGTCGCGACGGCCCTCCCGGCGCCCACCCTTGGTTGGACGCTAGCGAGGTGATTAAAGGAGTCTCGATGTGGGTACGCTTTGGTAGGCGTTGTTCCGGCGTGGCTGAACGGAGAAGGGAATTGCAGCACCGCCGCTGGCCCGACTTCGCAAGGGCGGCCACGTTCGTACGCGTTGCGGGGGGTACGCAGTCGGTTCGCGAGGGCCGAGCCCAGTCTGTTGGTTACCGTAATCAACGCTCACGTGCTGATTCGTTAGGGCATAGACTCTCGGCAGGATTCCCAGTAGTCGCGCTGAATCAGTGCTGCGACGAGCCCAAGGGACCGCCAACGACGGCAAGTCGTCCCAAACCACCATTTCGGACTGAACGGCGTCGGCAGTGACTCCTGGGCCATGTCGAGACTCATGAGCAATACCTTGGGAATATCATCCCACTCGTTTCGGCACTTCAGATGACGGGGAACCCGCAATACTTGAGACAACCCGAGAGATTCTGGGCATAGGTCCGAATCCTGAGTCATACACTTGGATACACGAATCGAGGGAAGAATTGGGAGCTAGGGTCGGTCCTGCGTGCTTCAAGCAGACTATCAATATGCTGATTGCCGACGGACTGTCTGGCCTATATTATGATTAATCCCCAACGAACATGACGATATTTTCCCAGGATGGTGGCATTACTCGGACATCATAAAAAAGAGTTTACGGTGTATTTCTTTCTGTCGAAGGCTCGTTTGCGATATGGGAAATCAAAGAATACTATTATGCGAAGACATTTGAGAGTAAGATTGAGGACGGTGTATGCGAGAGACTCCTTGACGGAATAGATCAGATAAATGCGAGCCATCGAAGGCATTAAGACATTAAATTACTTGATGATTGATGCTTATAATTCTTGGCATATCACGGGAGAGTCGCACCTATGTCGCATCATTGATACGCCGAACAGGGGATATGTGGACGAAGTATTATTTGGCAAGGAAGTGATTGAATGAATTCCAAGCCTCACCAAGGAGTGGATCGACCAGCGTCAGGCGGGGCGGATTCAAGAACCGTGGGTCAAGAGCAAGCGATCTGCGACATTCTCTCTGCTTAGCGTTTCACCGTTCATTTGAAACCTCTGAAGCATGGATGCACCACAGTCGATGAATACTTTTTGCTCAAATAGGCACTTCGGGAGAGGGGGGGCTTTACTTCGTGTTTTCCTGATGCTCTTGTGCTATCAATGCTCAGTGTGACAAATACTCCTCTGGACTTGCAATTGTCAATCTTCTGAATTAGATTGAGCAAGTCAAGAGATTGGGTTCCATCAAGGATTCTCTAGATATTGCTATAGATTGGGTCACAATAGACTAAATCTCCGCATTTGGCCTTGTTCGTCGCCTCTTCGTAATTCATCAAGAGGCAGTCTGTTCCTTCGGTTCGGTAATGCCGCAAAGTGTAGACATATATCCATCTGATTTTCGAAATCTCACTACCCTCCCCCACCCCCCCCCTAGTAGGGCCGGAAAAGGAATAGAATATCGGCACCATTGGGGCGTCTATTGTACGATGAATTGATGCGTTCATACTGGGCTGACCGGTCACCGTATTGAGAGTACAACCAACGATCACTGTATCACAAGTTGAAGAGTTCGGGATCGCTCGAGAGAGTCTTCCAAATCTCAATGAGGAGGCCAATGTGGTCTGAGGCTACGCATCGATCAATTGCCATCGTAGCAAGGACCGCGCCACTACCCAGAACAAGTTCCGAGTACGTGTTGATCTTGATCGGAGAAAATCACGCCATCCGGTGGGCGAAGCGCTGCTTGTTGCCAATCCACGTCAAGAGACCAGTCTTGAAGGGCGCGACGATGTGCGCATCAAGCAGATCCTGCTGCTGGCCTCTCACGATTCCTTCCCTCGGTGCATCCTGATCCAGTCCCTCTACCGACATGGCGCTCGCCCCGCAAGATGTCAGTCGCTCGGTCCAGCGCAATTGGCTCCTAGGGGGTCCGATTCAGAAAGGCCTGGGTTGGGGCGGTCCCGGGGTCGAGTCGGGTGCAGCGGGTCAGATTGGCGGAGGAGATCACGCTGGAGACCCGGATTGGTCCGGGCGCCTCGCTTGGGACCGCTGAGTTGCGAACGGGAAGGCCGGGGCAGGTAGCTGCGGGACCTTGGATCCTGCGCCGATTGAGGGAGTAGCAGACGCAACCCGAACGGGAGCGCCCCGATCCGCGAGGCAGGGTCGGGCATCGCATTGCGCTGCAGCCGAGCGCGCAGCGAGGGTAGGATGCCACTGAGACCCCACCGTTTCGTCGGTCGACAACTCTTCCGACGGATGCAGCGGGGTCCGTCGATGAGAGACGGATGAGCAGGCCCGCCTCTCCCGTGGGTCTACTGCCACTGGTTGATGGCCCGCCGAGCGGATGGACGTCCCCCCGAAGTCGGGTACGGTCTCGATTCCACCGTTCATGGGCCGGGCCGCTCTCGGAACCGAATCGGCGCGGCCGGTCGCAGTGTTCGGGTTGACAGGCACGGTGTCGATAGGCGAAGTTGGGGGTGGCCGCTCGATGTCACTCAAACGCATTTCGCCCGAAGAGGCTAGGGATCTGCTTGAATCCGGCGAGGGCTACGTCTATCTGGACGTGCGCTCGATTCCGGAGTTCGAGGCCGGGCACGCCCCCGGAGCCAAGAATATTCCGTTGCTGCACCGCACGCCGGCCGGGATGCAGCCGAACCACGACTTCGTCGCCGTGTGCGAGACGGCCTTGGGGCGCGACGCCAAGATCATTACCGCCTGCCTCAAGGGAGGGCGCTCGATGCGGGCCGCCCAGGTCCTGCTCGCGAACGGTTTCGAAAACGTCGTCGACATGCGCGGCGGGTTCCACGGGGAATCCGACATGACCGGAGCCCTGACCTATCCCGGCTGGGCTCCGCGTGGCCTTCCCGTCACCACCGACGCGTCGGAAGACGAGACGTACGAGAGCCTCGCGCAACGCTGAGGCTGGCGGTGCGCCCTACCAGCGGTACGTCCCGCCCGGCTCCAGGGGGGGCACGGCGACCGCAGACCCGGGTCCGAGCGCTTCGACCAGTGCAGTCGGCGTTCCCGTGAGCACGGGGAACGTCCCGTAGTGCATCGGCAGCACCACCTCGGGCCGCAAGAACTCGCAAGCCAGGGCCGCGCCCTCCGGTCCCATCGTGAAGAGATCGCCGATCGGCAGCATCGCGAGTTGCGGATGGTGCAGTCGCCGGATGAGCTGCATGTCGCTGAACACGTCGGTGTCCCCGGCATGGTAGAAGGCGCGCCCGTCAGGCTGGCGGACCACGAAGCCCGACGCCAGGCCGGCGCAGACCTGCCGCCCGCCGTCATCGATCGAACTGCTGTGCCATGCCTGTGTCATCGTCACCCGCAGGCCGTGCGATTCGGCGCTGCCCCCGGTGTTCATGCCGACGATGTTCTCGGCTCCCTTGGACTCGAGCCAGATCGAAACTTCGTACCCGCACAGGATGGCGGGCTTGAAGCGCTCTGCCACGGCTAGAGCGTCCGCGATGTGGTCGAAGTGCCCGTGGGTGACTAGCAGCACGTCGACGCGCTCGAGGTTGAATCCCGAGGGATATGACGGGTTGCCCGTGAACCACGGATCGATCAGGATCGCAGGTCCGTCGCCCACATCGATATAGAACGTAGAGTGTCCGAGCCAAGTGATGTCCGTCATCTGCGTACGGCGCGATTCTAGCACCCGCACTGCGAGAGGTCGCTCGGCTGGGTCCGAGCGGCACTGCACATGCATCCCCGCTCGTCGCGCCAGATCGGGGGGCGAGCACGCGCCCGACGCCTCTTCGCGGGACCCGCGGCCGCACGGCGCCTCGCTCCGCTGGAGGGCACCTTGCCTGAGGCGTCCCGCCGGGCCTCACTCCACCTCGCGCGGAGCCGTGTAGCCCTTCCTCGCGACGATCTGGTACTTGATGCGCTTGTTGTTCTTCCCCGTTATCCGCAGTTCCTTGTTCGTCCTCGGATCTACCAAGCGCACCTTGATCTCGCGGAACGCGCCGTCGCGCTTGGTGTTCGAGGGCTGGTAGACCGCGGTGTACTGATTGCGCATCAGGTAGTTCAGGCTCTGGAAGATCGTCGGGAACTGGCCGTAGAAGCGGGGGAAGAACGAGAAGCCCCCGGTCTCTCTCGTGAACGTCCGGAGCTGGTTGTCCGCCTGCAGCCAGCCGATCCGCGTAGCGCCGCCGACGTAGCCGTACGAGTCGAGAAGCTCCTTCAGCATCTGGCCCAGCCCGATCGCGTGGACGGTGACGCCCGCCTCTTGAACGATCTTGCGCGCTTGGCTGAAGTTGAGTCGGCTGAAGGTGTCTTCCCCACTCGAGAGCAGCACCACAGATTTTCGTCCCTCGATCTCGGACATTCGCTGGACGGTGTCGGTGAGAGCGTCGAATAGGTTGGACTCGCGGTACGCAGCGATCCGCAGCCGCTGCAGGGCGTTGTTGATCTCGCGCCTGTCCTGCGTGAAATCGGCCAGGATTTCCGGCCGGAGATCGTAGGCGATGACGGCCACCCAGTCTTCCGGGCGCAGCGTTTCCACGAAGCCGTAGGTCGCCGTCAGGGTCTGGTACCAAGTCTCCGACCAGTATTGCTGCCAGCGGTTGCTGAACTCAATCAGCAGCGCCACGGTGGCCGGTGCCTGCGTCTGGCCCACGCTGACGATCTTTTGCGGGACGCCGTCCTCGAGGATCTGGAAGTTCCCCTGCGGGATGTTGGGGATGAACTGGCCTTTGTTGTCGAGCACGGCGATCTCGACCGTCACCACGTTTGTGTCGGCCGTGAAGATCGGCTGGTCTTCCGGCACGCGCTGGGGGGCCCGGGGCGCCACGGGAGGCAGCCTGGACGGCGAGTCCGGCCCCCCCCCGGCGGGCGGAACCGTGCCCGGCGTTCTAGGAGCGCCGGGCACGGGCCTCCTAGGCCGCTCGCCGATCGGCCCTTGAGCCTGCGCGGGCGCCAAGCTCGCGACAAGCATGGCTACGGCCGAGAGATGCAAGGCTAGCTTGCGTAGGCACTGGCTGGACAGATGCATGGCGGTCCTCCCCGGGGCCCGGCCCGAGGGCCGCTTGCGCGAGGCAATCATATCTTAGCCCCCTCGGGCGAGGACGCCTTGCGCAGAGCCTAGCGCGATTGGGCCGGGAATGCGTGCGAACGGGGCAACCGTTCAGCCTGCGTCCTTCAGCCGGAAGTTGAAAATAAGCTCGACGCGACTGTCGAAGCTCGACACCGTGCGCGTCTTGCTCTGCTTGCCCTCGGCTAGGGCCTTGAGCTCGTAGTCGATGTTGAGATCCAAGCCGTGGAAATAGTACTCCCCGGCATCGTTGGTGTGGAACGACTTGACTTCCAGCGTGCGCGAGTTCTTCAGCTGCACGATCGCTCGGATGCCCTCTTCGGACTCGTCGGTCACCTGGCCCTTAACGGAGCGGGTGGGATCTTCCTTCTTCTTTCCGAAGCCCGGGAACTGGGCGTGGGCCGCTGCGGGCAACGTGGCAGCGAGGGCGAGAAGTGTTCGACGCGTGGCTTGCATGCTGTCTCCTGATCCTAAGGCCGGGCGGGCTGATCGGGCGGGCGCCGCGCCCGCTTCCGCGGCTGGAGCACTAGGTTCGCGGTCGATTTCTCGATGCCGTAGACCTGCACGGTGCGGCTCTCCTTGGCGAACCTCGGCGCAGACGCCTCGACCACGTAGGTGGCGTCGCCGGCGGGGACGCGGACCCTGTACTCCCCGCGGTAGTTCGTGACCGCCCGGATCTTCTTGCGCGGGCCGGCGCTGTTGTAGGCAACGACCCGCGCTCCGGGTAGCGCGAGGTAGGAGTCCTTGAACACGGTGCCGAAGATGAGCGCGGTAGGCTCTGCGCCTCGCTGCGGCTCGGCCCGGAGGCGCGCGACGGACGACAGCCCCGTGCCTGCCGCGGCCAGCCATTCGCGCCTAGGGATCGTGCGGGCCATGCTCCGCCCGCCTTGAGTGTTGCACAGTGGGGCGTTCATCTCGAAGGCCCCGGCGTCGTCGCGCGTCCCGCCGAGGCGGCTGGACCGTCCGCGAGTGCGATACCCGTGAAGGGGTGCCCGGGTCGATGCAGCGCCACCGGCGATTCCGTATCGCGGCGCTTTTCGTCGGGGTCGCGCTGCTGCCTTGGTCGGCGGCCGCGGCCGCCGTGGTGCCCGCGCAGGCCTGCTGCCGGTCAGTGCCGCCGGGCCTGTCCGATGCCGGAGCCGCCTCGGACCGGGACGGATGGAACCGAGCCCGCCTCCTCCTGCCATCGTCAGGAGCGGGATCCTGCACGCAAGCCCGGCTGCGTCACGAGGAGCCGCTGCGGCCATGACCATCCGCGCCCAAGCTGGCTCCCGGAGCCTCGCTCCCTCCCCGCCGCCGGTGCGGCCCGCCCGGGCCCGGGTGTCGCGGTGTCTCCGGCCATGCGCGAGGCCCCTCGCACGCCTCCGTCCCCCCGCCCCAGCCTGCCCGCGTCGGCTGACCAAGCGCCCGCCGGTGCGGGCGTACGCGTTCGGCGTCGCGAGGGTCCGTGTGCCTGTAGGATGCCGCCGGACCCTTTCCCGGCGGAGAGGATTGCAAGGGGGATTCAAGGTGAGGCTAGGCAGGCTATCTGTATGTCTGTGCGCCGCCGTCGCGGCGTCGGCGGACGTGACCGTTCGCGTGAAGGATCCGTCCGGGGCCGTGGTGCCAAGGGCGACTGTCGTCTTTCGGGGTGACTCCGGGGAGGTGGCAGCGCGGGCAGTGGCCTCGCCTGAGGGCGTGGCCACCTTCCATGGCAGCGCGGTTTCGGCAGAGGTGCGGGCAGCGGGGTTTCTCCCCGGCAGAGCGGCGCTCGGCGACCGCTCGGAAGTGACGGTGACGCTGCGCCTGGCTCCCGTGGAGAATGTCATGGTCGTCGAGGGCCAGATCCGGGCCCTGTCCCCGGTGGCGTCCGCCCCGGTCGGCTCCGACCGTCTGGCGAAGCCGGACCTTGTCGAGAGCCTGAGGGCCGCGCCGAACGTTCACGTGATGCGGCGCGGCGGCACGAACTTCGATCCGGTCGTGCAGGGTCTGCGGGAGTACCAGCTGGCGATGGTCGTCGACGGGACCAGGACGTTCGCCGCGGGCCTGGCGCGGATGGACTCGGAACTGAGCCATGTCGATCCCGGGTCGGTCGCCAGCGTCCAGGTCGTCACGGGCCCCTACGCCTTGACGGAGGGCTCCGGGGCGCTGGCGGCCATCTTGGTCGACTCGGTCGGCCTTCCGACGCGCCCGAGGCGGTTCGTCGGCGGCAGCGGCGGCCTCGCGTGGAGGAGCAACGGCTCGGGGCGCATGGGTCATGCCCGGCTCCACGGCGTCGGGTCCGCCTTCGGCTTCGGCCTCCATGCCTCCGGCGATCTGCTGGACGACTACGAGGCCGGGCGCAGCGGCCGGCCGGCCAGCACGCTCGTACCGGGGGACGCCTCCTCGCATCAGGTCGGGGCCCGGACACGATTCAACCCCACGCCGGATCAGGAGATACTGGCGAGCGGCCTCTACGACGAGCAGACCAGCATTGACTTTCCCGGCCGCCTGCTGACTGCCGAGCACTTCCTCCTGCGGTCCTTTCGCGCGAGCTATCGCTGGGCCTGGCCGGACGGGGCGGTCCGATCGGTCAGGCTGACCGCCTACTCGAACCGCAAGAGCCATCGAATGAGCAATCGCGGCAAGCCCACATCGCGCCCGATGCCGGGGCGCATGCCGCCGTTCGCCCTGGACGTGTCGCTGCCCGCCGAGTCCGACACGGTTGGCAGCACGGGCCGGGTCGAGCTGTCACCCGCGGAGTCGTGGGAGCTGCAGGTCGGATTCGACTGGTTCCGGCTCGAGCAGGACGCGCAGCGGTTCATCGCTCGGGCTCGGGACCGCAAGCTGCTGTTCAGTGATGCAGTCTGGGCGGGGACGTCCCTGGCGGATCTCGGGATCTACTTCCATGCCGGGCGCAGCTTCGACCGCGGGGAGATTCGCGCGGTCGCTCGCATGGACTTCGTGGCCAGCGATGCCGGGCGGCCGAGCGCGTTCTTCCTCGCGAGCGGCGGCAAGGCGACCGAGCGCAGCGAGGCCAACGCGACCTTCAGCGTGGCCGGCCGTTACGACTTGGGATCGGGGCTTACGCTTTCGGCCGGCGCAGGCCGGGTGGTGCGCACGGCAAGCGCGCTGGAGCGCTACTCGGACCGGTTTCCGAGCACGAGGTTCCAAGTCGCGGCCGAGTTCGTGGGCTCCCCCGGCCTGCGCCCGGAGTCCAGCTTGCAGGGGGACGTCAGCCTGGCCTGGAACGACAGCGGATTCCGCCTTCACGGCGGCGCGTTCGTCCGGAGCCTGGGCAGCTACATCTCGGCGAGGCCGGACCCCTCGCTGGAGAAGCGGCTGCCCCTGAGCCCGCCGACGGTGTTTCGCTACGTCAACGGCGGGAGCGCCTTCTTCCGCGGCTGGAACCTCGGGGTGCGCCGCCCCGTCGGCCGGTTCGAATTCCGTTTCGGCGCGTCCAAGACCCTAGCCGACGACCGCGAATTGCTGCAGCCCATCCTAGGCATCCCGCCGATGGAGGTCGATTCGGCGGCGCGGTTCTATTCGCTTGGCCGGCGCTTCTGGGCCGAGTACGGCCTGCGCAGCGCTTGGGACCAGCGCCGGGTGGCCTTCGGCAGGCTGGAGACGCCGTCGCCCGGATTCACCCTGCACGCGCTGCGAATCGGAGCGGATCTCTGGGACGGCGCGACACTGCATGTCGGCCTCGAGAACCTCGGGGACAAGTACTACTACGAGCACCTGAACTCACTGAACCCGTTCACGCGACAGCGCGTTCCCGAAACGGGGCGCGCGCTGACGGCGGCCTTCGTCACCGCTTGGTAGGAAGGCCCGCCCGCCGCCTACACGGCGCTCTTGCGCCCGTACTTCTTGTTGAAGCGCTCGATGCGGCCTTCGGAGTCGACCAGCTTGCGCTTGCCTGTGTAGAAGGGATGCGAGTAGGAGGAGATCGCTAGGTCGTAAAGCGGGTACTGCCGACCGTCGACCTCGGTCGTCTTGTCGGTCCTCGCCGTGGACCGGGTAACCCACTGAGTGCCGGTCGTCACGTCGCGGAATACGACCTCGCGGTAGTTGCTGGGATGGATGTCCTTCTTCATGTCCGGGAACCCGTCAGGCCCGCGCGGGCAGCCAGCCTGCGACGGCCCGTTACGCCCAGTATACGAGAGCCTGGCCGGCTCCGGCTAGTTCGGCCGGGAAGCCGGGCCGCTCGCCAGCAGCACCTTGCCGCCGGATTCCGCGAGGCGGCGCACGCGCTCCGCTCCCACCAAGCCCTCGATGCGCGGCCGGTCCCGGGCGTAAGTCACGAGGTATACGGGGTCCGGGCCCTCCCATAGCGCGGCGAGGCCGCGGTCGTCGAGGAAGGGGTCGGGGGCGCCGGGGGCGTTCGCGCCGTACTCGATGCTGTTCCTGCGACCGTTGAGCAGCAGGACCGGGCGGTTGGCGTAGAACGCGACCGACGAGAACGCGTAGTACTCGTGGTCCAGCACGATCCGGCCGGGCGGCTCGCGCAGGCAGGCCTCCGCGAGGGCGCGGGATGACAGGTACGGATCGAACGCGCCCATGGCCCAGTGCGCGGCCTGCAGCAGGAGCATCGTCGCGGCCGCAAGGGACGCCAGCGCCCTTCGCGCGGGGAGCAGCCACCCGCCCGCGCATCCGGCCGCGAAGGCGGCGACGGCTAGGGCGAGCGGGCCGCGCAGGTAGGCCAGCGCCCCGAGGGTGAGATCGCTGAAGTGCCCCAGAGACAGGGTGTAGGAGTCCGGGTTGGTCGTCAGGGCCGCGCTGATGTCGCCTGCCGCCGGCAGGTCCCGCGTCGCGATCAGCGCGGCCAGCCCGGCCGCGAATGCGGCGCCGTATACCGAGGCCGCGGCGCGGGAGGCTATCCGGGCCCGCCCCGGCCGCTCGGCCGCGAAGCTCGCGAACAGTACCATGGCGGGGCCGTATGCGGGGAGTGTGTAGTATTCCTGGGTGGTCGAGGCCGAGAAGAAGAGCAGCGCGAAGCCGCAGCAGCAGAGCATCAGCAGCCGCGTCGCCCCCCCGCGGGTGCCGCCGTCGCATCCCCGCCGCCGCAGCCCGGCGACCATACCGCTCCAAGGGAACAGCCAGGCGAGGTGGGCCGCCCAGAACCACGCGAGCGGCACGCGGTCGTAATCGAACGGATAGCGCTGTCCCAGGTAGCGCAGGAGGTGCTCGTTGACGAAGTAGCGCCAGAAGAATCCGCGGTAGATCCGCGGCCCGCTGTCTAGTCCGAACTCGAGGACCGGCGGATGCCTCAGGGTGGCGAGCAGGTGCCACGGTCCCGCCACGAGCAGCGCGGCCGCGGCTGCTCCTCCCAGCCCGAGTCGCGCGCGGGCTTCCGGAGACCGCCATTGCCCGCTCGCGAGCAGGAACGCCGCGACCGCGCCCGCGGGCAGGACCGCGGCGACCAGCCCCTTGCACAGGAGGCCCGCGCCCAGTGCCGCGCCCGCCCAGGCCATGCGGGCCCGGGCCCGGCGGACCGGGGCTTCCCGCGACCGCAGGAAGCAGTCGAGCGCGAATAGGGTGGCGCAAGCCACGAAGACGTCGGGCAGTCGCACGCGGGTGAACAGGAACAGGCCGCAGCAGGTCGCCAGGCCGATTCCCGCGTACAGTCCGGCTGTCGCGCCGAAGGCCCAGCGGCCCGTGCGCCAAGCTAGCCAGCACAGGGTCATCGCCGCCAAGGCCGTCGGCAGGCGGGCGGCCCAGTCGCTGACCCCGAACACGGCGAACGAGGCGGCCATGGCCCAGACCTGGCCCGGGGCCTTGTCGAAATAGGGCACGCCGTTGAGGCGGGCGGTCACCCAGTCGCCCGACTCCAGCATCGACCGGGCCACCTGGGCGTAGGCGGCGTCCACGTCGTCCAGCAGGGACGGCGGGCCCGGGACCGCCCCGAGGAACACGATCCCGGACACGGCCAGCACGATGCAGCCGTGCCGTCGCGCTTCAGTCATCGCGCCGCCGGAAGCTCCAGGCTTGGAACCCGTCTCCCGCGTCGCGCCCGGGCAGCGTCGCGAGCAGCGGGCGGGCGCGCCATCCGGCGCCGCTCCCGACCGCCGCCCGCACGACTTCCTCGTTCTCTTCCGGCTCGAGCGAGCAGGTGGCGTACACCAGCGACCCTCCCGGGGCGACGGCTTGCAGGGCGTTCGCTAGGATCCTCGTCTGTCGGAGGGACAGAGACTCGATATCCTCCCGGCGCAGGCGCCACTTGATCTCGGGATTGCGGGCGAGCGTCCCGGTCCCCGAGCAGGGCGCGTCGACCAGCACGCGGTCGAACCCGCCGGAGAAGGGCAGCGGATCTTCGGCGTCCAGCGCGAGCAAGCGGATTCCCCGGCTGCCGAGGCGGCGCAGGAGGCGCAACCGGGCGGGACTGCGGTCCGAAGCCACCACGCGGGCCGTCTCGGCGAGTATCCGGGCCTTGCCGCCCGGAGCCGCGCAGACGTCGAGCACCCGCCCTCCCGGGGCTGGATCCACCAGCCGCGCGACCCGCTGCGAATTGAGGTCCTGGAACTGCAGGGGGACGCCCGCGGCCGCCCTGGCCGCCGGGACGCCTCCTGAGACCAGGCGGTAGGCTCCGGGGAGGCCGGTGGACGCGGCCTCGCATCCGGCCATACTCAGCCGCCCGAGGATTCCCCGGGCCGCGCCCGGCGCAGGGATTCGGAAGTAGGTCTCCGGCCGCTCGAGATTGGACAGCAGGAGCCTGTCGCAGCCAGCCCCCCCGAAGGCTGCTTCCCAGCGCCGCACGAGCCAGCTTGGGTGGGAAAGCCTGGCCGCTTCGATCGCCGGAAGAGCCGCCGGCAGGCGGCGCAGCGCCGCGTTCACCAAGCCCGCTGCCGAGCGCTTGCGGGCGAGCTTCACCAGTTCGACGGACTCGCGGACGGCGGCGTGGGCGGGAACTCTGTCCATGTGGCGCAGCTGGTAGGCGCCGAGCCGCAGGGCGGTGGCGACCTCCGGGTCCGGTGTCTTCCGCGGCCGCGCCAAGCTCCGGCGCACGAGCTCGTCGAGCTCGCCGCGACGGCGCAGGCAGCCCATCACCAGCTCGGTGACGAACGCTCGCTCGCGCTCCGACAGCCCGGCGGTGCGTTCGGAGTGGAGCAGTTCGTCGGCATGCGCGGCGTCCCGCTCGATGCGCAGCGCGACGGCGAACGCTGCCCGCCTGGCCGCCGAGGCAGACACGCCGCGTTCACCTTACCAGAGCCGGGCCGCGGCCGTGCTACAATCCCGGTCGGCGGTTGAGGCGGATGCTCGCCCGGGCGGTGAATCGACCGGAACTGCGATGGTCGGGGAGGTAGATGTCCGCATAGCGAGCGACCCGCGATGGCTGAAGCTGGCGCGAACCCTTATCGACGAGTGCTGCCAGATCGTCAGCTTGGGCGCTGGGCCGACGCGGGCCATGGTGATGGCCGCTAACGAAGCGCTCAGCAACGTCATGCGCCACGCCTACGGCGGCGACAGGACCTGCCCGATTCGCATTGTGTGCCGCCGCACGAGCGGAGCGCTCGAGGTCGAGATCTGGGATCGCGGGGACGAGTTCGACCCGTTCGCCCAGCGTGTGCCGCCGCCCGACGAGCTGCGCGGGGGCGGGCGCGGGCTGTTCTTGATTCGATCGTCCGTCGACGAGGGCGAGTACGCGCGCACGAGCGGCTGGAATCGAACCCGCCTGAGAAAGCGGCTGCCGGGAGAGGCGCGGCGGGAGGCACTGCGAGGACATGCAGGTTAACATCAAGCATCACGCGGAGGGGGCTGTCGTGCAGGTAACCGGAGACGTGGACATGCTGAGCTCGCCGAGGCTGCGCGAGGCGATCCTGGAACTGGCGCAGGACTGCGCGAAGGCTAGGATCGTGGTGAACCTGGAAGGCGTGCATTACATCGACAGCTCGGGCGTCGCCAGCTTGGTGGAAGGTTTGCAGACCGCGCGGCGCTACAGGACCAAGCTGATGCTCGTCGGCCTGAACGAGGGCCCGCGCGACGTCCTGCAGCTGACCCGGCTGCTGGACGTCTTCGACGTCCGAGCGTCGGATTCCGCCGCCCTCGGCGACTGACCGGGCGGACTCGCGAGCGGTAGATGCCCTTTCTCGCCCCGGTCGGCCGTTCCACCCTGCGCCAAGTCGAGTACGTCGGCGGGCTGGCCATCCAGTTCTGGCGCGGGCTGGCGTTCTCCCTGCGGGTCAATCCATTCGCCGGCCGGCGGCTGCGCTGGAAGCGCACCGTGGGCCAGATGGCCGAGATCGGCGTGCGCTCCCTCCCGGTGCTGTGCGTGGTGTCCGGCGCGACCGGGATGATCATGGCCCTGCAGTCCGGTGCCGAGCTGCGCAAGTTCGGGGCCATGGAAGCGGTCATCAACTTGGTCGGCACGAGCATGACGCGGGAACTCGGTCCGCTGATCGCCGCGATCGTCGTCATCGGCCGGTCCGGGTCCGCAATCTCGGCGGAGGTGGCCACGATGGTCGTCACCGAGGAAGTGGACGCGCTCCGCGCGATGGCGCTCGATCCGATCGACTTCGTGCTCGTGCCCAAGTACCTCGCCATGATGGTCACGATGCCGTGCGTGACCGTCATGGCGGTCTTCTCCGGCATCCTGGCCGGGGGGGTGTTCTGCTACTACGCGCTGGACATCACGCTGCTGATGTACTTGCGGCGCACGGTCGAGATCCTCCTGCTGCGCGACATCCTGAGCGGGCTGGTGAAGGCCTTCGTGTTCGGGTCGATCATCGTTCACGTGGGATGCTTGGAAGGGTTCTCGGTGACGGGCGGCCCGGAGGGCGTCGGGCGTTCGACGACGAGCGCGGTAGTCAAATCCATCTTTCTGGTCATCCTTGCCGACCTGCTCTGCACGGCGTTCTTCTACTTCTTCTGGCGATGACTGCAGCGACCGCACCGGCCGGGGAGCGGCGGCACCCGCACGAGCGGGGCCTCGATCCGGTGATTTCGGTGCGCGGCCTGACGGTGCGCTACGGCGCGCTCACGGTGCTCCACGGTGTCGACCTAGACGTGTACCCCAGGGAGACGATGGTGATTCTCGGCCCGTCGGGCTGCGGCAAGAGCACGCTCCTGCGGCAGTTGGAGGGCCTGGCCAGGCCGGCCTCGGGCTCCATTCGGATCCGCGGGGTGGACATCGTGAACGCCTCGCGCGCCGAGATCGCCAAGGTGAGGCGGCTGATGGGCGTCTCGTTCCAGGGCGCGGCGATGTTCAACTCCATGACCGTCGGGGACAACGTGGCGCTCCCGCTGCGCGAGCACACGGAGCTGGCCGAGTCCACGATCCGCCTGATGACTAGGATGAAGCTGCAGCAGGTCGGGCTGACGGGCGTGGAGGACATGTATCCCACCCAGCTGTCCGGCGGCATGCGCAAGCGGGCTTCGCTGGCCCGGGCGCTCGCGCTGGATCCCGAGATTCTCTTCTTCGACGAGCCGTCCGCGGGCCTTGACCCGATCATTGCCGCCGGGATCGACCGCCTGATCCTGCGCCTCAAGGAGGCCTTCCGGATGACGATCGTCGTCGTGACCCACGAGATGCAGAGCGCGTACCTGATCGCGGACCGGATGTGCATGCTGGACCAGGGCAAGGTCCTGGCGGTCGGGACGGTGGACGCGATTCTCGCGCACCGGCACCGTCGGATCCGGCAGTTCGTCAACCGCGTGGCGGACGACATCGACGAGTCCTCGCACGAGTACATCACGGGGTTCTGAGTGACCAACGAAACGAAGGTCGGCTTGCTAGTCGTGTGCGCGCTGGCGATTCTCGTGACGACGTTCCTGTACGTGGCCAACGTCCAGCTGACCGGCGAGACGCATGCCTACAGGACTTACTTCTCGTACATCGGGGGGCTGGACGAGGGCAGCGCCGTGCGGTTCGGGGGCCGCAAGGTCGGCACGATCCAGTCCGTGCGGCCGTCGCGCGAGGACATGACCCGCACCGAGGTGCTCTTCGCCCTGCGGGCCGAGGTTCCCGTGAACCGCGAGTCCGTCGCCACCATCGCCAGCCTGAACGCCCTCGGGCAGAACTACCTGGAGGTGCTGCCGGGCTCCATCGACGCCCCGCGTATCGAGCCGGGCGGCGTGGTGCCCTCGGCCGAAGCCCTGACGTTCTCGGATCTGACGCGGAAGGTGGCCGAGGTCGCCGACACGGCCGTGGATCTGATGGGGCGGATCGACCTCAAGATGACCTTGGTGGCCGACGACCTCCATGACGTCATGGTCAACTTGAAGGATCTGAGCGGCGAGCGGAACCGGCGCAACATCGCCAGGATGCTGGCGAACAGCAACGAGCTGATCGAGACGCAGTCGCCGAAGATCGACCGCATCACGACGCAGCTGTCCGAGACGCTGGAGCGCGTGGAGAATCTGGCCGCGGAATTCCGGCAGGTCGCCCGCACCGCCGACACGGCCCTGGCGGGCCTTGACCGTTCCGTGGAGGAGACGCGCGAGCCGATGAAGCGCACGCTCGCCGAGCTCGAGGCCGCTATGGCAGGTGCCCGGCTCGTCCTGGGGGATGCCAGGGCATTGCTGCTGCTCAACGAGGCGAACGTCGCCGAGATCGTCGAGAACTTCCGCAGCGCGTCCGAGGACATCGAGGCCTTGAGCGCGGACCTGCGCCAGCGCCCGTGGACCCTGATCCGCTCGCGCCCGAAGCCGGACCGCCAGGTCCCGGCGACGGCTGGCGGGCCGGGGCGCTGATGGCGGGCCCGGACGACTTGGACGAGCGCAGCGCCCTGCGGTTCCTCGAAGGCCGCCTCGCGCTGGAAGGGAAGCCTTCGGCCCGCGCGCTCGCGGGAGGGGTGTCCAACACGGTCGTCCTAGTCGAGAGCGGGGGCGAGCGCGTCGTCCTCAAGCAGTCGCTGCCCCGGCTAAGGGTGCGCGACGAGTGGCTGGCCGACCGATCCCGGATCCTGCGCGAGTGGGACGTCCTGCGGCTCCTGCGCCGGAGGGTCCCGGCGGGGCGCTTTCCCGAACCGCTCTTCCTCGACCCGGACCGGTTCCTCTTCGCGATGCGCGCCGCCCCGCCCGGAAGCGCGGACTGGAAGACCCGCCTCCTAGCGGGGGAGTGCGACGCCGGCACGGCCAGGCTGGCCGGGGCGACGCTCGGCTTGGTCATTCGCGACACCTGGGCCGACGCGGAATGCCGGGAGCGGCTGGCCGACAGGACGGCGTTCGACCAGCTGCGGACGGATCCGTACTACCGCACGGTCGCGGCGCTCCACCCCGGCTGCGCGGCCGGGGTGGAGCGCTGGATCGCCGAGTCCGCCGCGCGCCGGGTCGCGGTCGTGCATGGCGACTGGAGCCCCAAGAACCTGCTCGTCCATGCGGGCGGCATCGTCGCGATCGACTTCGAATGCGCCCATTTCGGCGACCCCAGCTACGACGCGGCCTTCCTGCTGAACCACCTGATCCTGAAGGCCTTCCGCCGCCCCGAGCTGGCAGGGGGCTACTTCCGCCTCGCCCGGACCGCCTTCGCGTGGACGCTGGGCCTGCTGCCGCTGCCGGCGCTGGGGTGGTTCGAGTCGGCCAGCGTGCGCCACCTGGCTCTGCTGATGCTGGCCCGCGTGGACGGCAAGTCGCCGGCGGAATACCTCGACTCCCAGGTCCTACGCGAGCATGCCCGCCGACTGGCGCTGCGGCTCGTCCGCGAACCGCCCGCGCGCTTGGAAGGGGCTCTCGGCGCGGCGCGGGAGGCGCTGCGTCCCCTGCGGGAGGAATCCCGGCGGTAGCTACTGCGCCGCTTGGATGGCCTTCAGCGTCTGGGCTGCCTGCGCCTGCATCGGGTTGGGGAGGCGGGCCGCTTCGCCCATCCAGCGCGTGGCTTGCGGGATGTTGTCGCCCGCGATGTCCAGCTTGACGTAGCAGAAGCCCAGCATGTAGGCGAGGATGCCGTAGCGCTCGCCGCCCTCGCCCTTGACGGTGTCGACGGACTTGAGCAAATGGCTCCGGGACGTGCGCCAGGCGCCCTTGTTGAAATGGGCAGTGCCTCGGACGTAGCTGCCCAGCGCGGAGAACCTCTTCGTGTGGGCCTCCCAGTCCTCGGCGGACGTGCCTTCCGGGGCAGGCTTCTCGCCCATCAGATTGACGAGCTCCTCGGAGCGCGCGATGGCGCTGTCGAAGTCCTGCTGGCTGAGGGCCGTCTCGGCCAGCGTGTAGAGGTACTGCTCGTTGCCGGGGTTGTTGGCTAGGGCGCGCTCGAGCGCCCCGACCATGCCCGGGACATCGCCCATCTGCTGGTAGGCCAGCACGTACTTGTCGTCGATTCCCGCGAGGTACTCGCTCTCCGGGAACAGCTCCCGGAGCGAGTCCATGAATTGGATCCGCGTGGCGGGCTGGCTCTGGGAAACGCCCACGTTGAGCGCCCACTCGGCGTACTGGATGACGCCCTTGGCGTAGTCGATCCCGCTCTCGTAGAGCATCTCCTCGTCCTCGTCGGGATCCTCGGGCGGGGGCGCCGCCGCCTCTTTCTCGGCGAGCGGCTTGGTCACGGCCAGGGCGGCGCGCAGCGCGTCCCATTGCTGGGAGTTAAGCAGCGACTGGTTGTAGTTGTGCCGGACCTCGAGGTCCTCCGGCACGTACTCGAGCAGGCGCTGGCCGACCCCGGCAGCGCGGTCCCAGGCCTGCTGCTGCGTGTAGAGGCCCTGCAGTTGCAGCAGCACGTACCCCAGATACGTACTCTCCGGGTAGTCGTTCAGGAAGCCCTCGAGGATCCCGATTCGCTCCTCCGCCTCCTCGGCGATCCCGGCCTGCGTCAGAACCGCCCCTTCGGGCGACTGGGAGTCGATTTCCACGTCGCGTATTTCCAAGGCGGCCTGGCCGGAAGCGGCCGCCGCGCAAGCCAGCGCGGCCAAGGCGATTACGATCACTTGTTTCATCGAGGAAGCTCTGCAGTCCAAACATCATATGCGGAATCGGGCCGGGGAATCAAGGCGCGGCGCAGGACGGCCTCCAGCCCAGCTCGTGTAGGCTCTCCGCGCCCCCGCCGTGCAGGCGGATTTCGATGCGCCGCTCCGACAGCAGCGCCTCCACCCACCCGCAGGGCGTTGCGGGCTCGAAGGCGAAACCGGCCGAGGGCAGCCCGACATGCGGGACGCCGCCCGCCCGGCGCAGGAAGAACTCGTGCTCGTGGCCGGTGACGAGCGCTTGGACGCCGGGTCGGCGCGCCGCCGCGCGCTCCAGCGCGTCGAAGTCGCGGCAGCCGGCGCTGGCCGACCGGCCCGGATGATGCACGAAGACGAAGGTGCGCGACGCGGCCTCTTCCGCGAGGACGGAGTCAAGCCACCCGAGTTGCGCGGAGCCGATCTCCCCGCCTACCTCGCTTGTGTCGATCAGCGAATCGAGCATGACGAAGCGGTACGGCGGCGCGTCGACAACCGCTGCGAGCCGGGCCGGCGCGGGCTCCGCGCCGCCAGTCACGGCGGCGAGCAAGTTGCGGCGCGAGTCGTGATTGCCCATGCCGAGGACCACGACCGCGTCCCTGGCGAGGGGGCGCAGCTCTTGGAGCAGCCGACCGTAGTCCGTCGGCCGGCCCGACGACCACGCCAGGTCGCCGTTGATCAGCACGCCGCGGGGCGCCGCCTCCGCGACTTCACGCACGACGCGCCGGAGAGTCTCCGCGGGACGCCGCCCGCCTGTCGCGACGGACTCGTCGCCCGGGACGTGCGTGTCGGCAAGCCACGCCCATTTGGCGCGCGACGTGCCGGGAACGGCACACCGGTACACTAGGCCCCCGGCGAACTCGCTCGCTCGCGATTTCGCCGCGCCGCCTAGGATCACTGCATGGCCGCGACCCTACTGCCCGAGGATGTCGAAGGTCGTCGTGCCCGGCACGCGGACTTTTGCGTACGCCTTGCCCCAGGCGGTGTGGGCCTCATGGTCGGCGTAGGCCGCTAGCGCGGCTTCGTCCTTCATCTCCATGCAGACGCCCCACTGGCGCAGCCGCGGCTCGCTCTGGTTGCTCCCGTACTGGCGCAGCGGTCGCTTCAGCTTGCCGACCCACACCTTCGTCAGGCCTTCGATCTTAGCGGGCAGCTCGTCGGTGGCGGACAGGAAGGCCTTCCAATCGGCGTCGGTCGCTTCCTCGATCTGCGTGAAGGCGAAGCAGTGCATCAGGGCCTTCTCGCCCGCCTCGGCGGGCGCCGGGGCCAAGGCCGAGGCGGCCAGCAGTGCCGGAAGAAATGCGAGTCGTCTCATACCCCGCATTATACTCCGGTCGCGAGCGCCGGAAAGCCGTCGGCCGCGGAGGACGGGATACACTGGCACCGTGATCCGGCTCCTGCTGCTGCTCGGCCTCGCCTCCCAGCTGGGCGATGCCGTCGAGCCCAACATCTTGATTGTCTACACAGACGACCAAGCCGCTCGGGCCCTCGGCCTGTCCGGCCACCCGCAGGCCTCCACGCCGAACATGGAAAAGCTGTTCCCGAAGGCGCCCGCCACGCTGCAGGGGCTCGGCCGCAAGCTGACGTCGAGGATGCGTGCGGTCGGGAACCGGGTCGCCGACGCGCGAGACTGACAGCGGAGTCCGAGCGAGAGCGTCATGCCCCCACCAAAACGATTCGGCGGCGCTCCCTGCCGTCGCGAGCTCCTGGCGTATTCCGCCTTCTTCGGCCCGGCCTTCATGGCGAGGCAGGGCCTGGCAGCCGCGCCGGCGGCGAGCGCGCAGGCGTCGGCCCCGCGCCGTCGCGTCGCCGGCATGCGCAAGTCCATCAACCTGTGGGCCTTCCCGTATCCCGACAAGTGGTCCCTCGCGGAGTGCTTCCAAATTGCCCGGGACGCCGGCTTCGACGCCGTGGAGCCGAACTTCGCCTTGGAAGGGGAATTCTCGGCGGAGTCCAGCGACGACGAGATCCGCGCCGTCAAGCGAATGGCCGACGAGGCCGGGATCGCCGTCAGCGGGGTCTGCTCCTTCCTGTTCTGGCCGTACTCGATGACCCATCCCGACCCCGGGCGCCGCGCCAGGGGGATCGAGCTGGCCGGCCGGATGATCGAGGCGGCGGCGCTCCTCGGAACCGACAGCCTGCTCGTCGTGCCCGGCGCCGTCTACGCGCCCTGGCTCGAGGATTCCGTTCCCGTGCCGAACGACACCTGCGAGCGCTTGGCGACCGAGGCCGTGCGGGCATTGATTCCCCGCGCCGAGCGAGCTGGCGTGACCATCAACATCGAGAACATCTTCGCCAACGGTTTCCTGTTCAGCCCGCAGGAGATGGCTGCCTTCGTGGACAGCTTCGCGACCGAGACCGTCAAGGTGCATTTCGACACCGGCAACATCATGCAGTACCAATTCCCGGAGCACTGGGTGCCGATCCTCGGCAAGCGGATCAAGAACGTGCATTTGAAGGAGTGGGACAAGCGGACGCAGGAGTTCAACTTGAATACGTTCCGCACGTTGCTGGACGGTACGACCGACTGGCCCGCGGTCATCGACGCGTTGCAGGGAGTCGGCTACGAGGGGTACCTTACCTTCGAGTACTTCCATCCGTTCCAGCACTACCCGGAAGCGCTGATCTACCAGACCTCGGACGCGCTCGACCGGATCCTGGGCCGCAAGGACTAGCGGCAGCCGGTCACCGGCGCGCGATCGCGCCCAGCCCCCGCGACGTCCGCCCGGAATCCCCTGTTGGATAATCGGTGGAGGGTTCGCATGCCGACCGGAAAACTACTCGTGCTCACGATCATGGACGGCTGGGGGCACAATCCGGATCCGGCCGCCAACGCTGTCGCGCTCGCCCGAACGCCCGTTTTCGACCGCCTCTGGCGGCAGTACCCCAGCACGCTGATCCGGACTGACGGCCCGCACGTGGGCCTGCCGGAGGGGCAGATGGGCAACAGCGAGGTGGGCCATCTCAACATCGGCTCGGGCCGCATCGTCCAGATGGACATCACGCGGATCGACGAGCTGGTCCGACACGAGCGGCTCGGCGCGAATCCCGCGCTCAGGGGCGCCATGGCGCGCGCCCGGGACGGCGCCCTGCACCTGATGGGCCTCCTCAGCGGTGGCGGCGTGCATTCCCGGGCCGAGCATCTCTACGCCCTGCTCGAGGTCGCGCGGTGCCAAGGGGTCCGCAGGGTCTTCGTTCACGCCTTCACCGACGGCCGCGACACGCCGCCGACGAGCGGCGCGGACCAGCTGCGTCGGTTGCAGGCGCGCATGTCCGAGATCGGCTGCGGCCGGCTGGCGACGCTGAGCGGCCGCTACTACGCCATGGATCGGGACCGGCGCTGGCAGCGGGTCGACCGAGCGTTCCGGGCGATCGTCGCCGCCGAGGGCCTGCGGGCGGCCGACCCGGTGGCCGCGATCGAAGCGTCCTACGCTGCCGGCGTCACGGACGAATTCGTGGTCCCGACGGTCCTGACCGGGCCGGACGGCCAGCCGGTCGGGCAGATAACGGACGGCGACACCGTGGTCTTTTTCAATTTCCGGGCGGACCGCGCCAGGGAGCTCACTCTCGCCCTGAACCAGCCCGACGCGACCGAGGTCGCGCGCGACCTCGCCCCGCGGGGCCTGCACTACGTGACGATGACTGAGTACGACCGGAACTACCGCTTCCCGGTGATCTCGCCGCCGCAGTTCCCAGACCGCATCCTCGGGGAGCTCTGCGCGGAACGCGGCTGGAGGAACCTGCGCGTGGCCGAGACGGAGAAGTACCCGCACGTCACCTACTTCTTCAACGGCGGCAGGGAGAAGCCTTACGCCGGGGAGGAGCGCGAGCTGGTGCCGTCGCCCAAGGTCGCCACCTACGACCTCCAGCCGGAGATGAGCGCGGGGGGCGTCTGCGACGCGGTCGTGCGGGGCATCGACCGCGGCTCCTTCGACCTGATCGTCGTCAATTTCGCGAACGGCGACATGGTCGGCCACTCGGGGGTGCTGGCAGCCGCGGTCCGGGCCTGCGAGACGGTGGACGGCTGCCTCGGGAAGATCGAGGAGGCCCTGCGGCGCCGTGGCGGGCAGTGGATCGTCACCGCGGACCACGGGAACGCCGACCTGATGGTGGACCCCGCCACCGGCCTGCCGCACACCTACCACACGACCTTCCCGGTGCCGTTCGTACTCGCCGGGGACCACGCCGGGCCCTTGGCCGAGGGCGGATCCCTGCGCGACATCGCCCCCACGATCCTCGCCTGCATGGGCGCGGCCCAGCCGCCGGAGATGACCGGCCGGGACCTGCGCCTGCCTTGCTGACGGGAATGGCAGCGGCCGAGGCGGCGCGCCCTGCCTTCGTCCGGGCGGCCGGAGGCGTCGTGTGGCGCGGCGGCGAGCGCGCCGAGGTGGCAGTCGTCATGCGGGACCGGCACTCGAGCGGCGAGTGCTCCCTGCCGAAGGGCAAGCTCGACGACGGCGAGGCATGGGAAGAGGCGGCGCTGCGGGAAGTTCTGGAAGAGACCTGCTGCGAGGCGCGGATCGTCGGATTCGGCGGACTGGCCCTCTATTACGTCGGCACGAGGCCCAAGGCAGTCGTCTACTTCGAGCTGCAGGCCACGCGCGAGCGGCGCTTCCGGCCCTCGCCGGAGGTGCGGGCTCTGTCCTGGCTCGAGCCGGAAGCGGCCCTTCTCGCGCTCACGTACGACTCGGAGCGCGAGATCCTGCGCAAGTGCCTCGCGCTGGCGCGTCGGCCCGCCCGCCCGGGTTCGTCGTGAGTGGCCCGCTCGCCGGCGGGGCCGCGCCCGGGCTCGGCGCGTGACCGGGGCCTGGCTTGGACGTATCACCTAGACACGGGCCCGCACCCGTCCCTATGCGACTCCGCCGTGACCTGCGAGCGCGCCGCCCCCTTGGATGGTGGCTGTCCGCTTGCGAATCAACTGGCCTAGCGGCGTCTCAAGTCTCGGAAGGCCCGACCGCTTTGGTCGCCGCGCCTGCGCCTGCGCTTCTTGATGATCTCCTCGTACTTGGCCTGCTGGGGCGCATTGAGCAGGACCATGATCCGCTCGGCTCGCTCGGCTCGGATCGCCTCCAGCTCGGGCCCGAGCGCCTCGCGCACGGACTCGAAACGGCTTGCCGTCTGAGTCAGGACCTCGTCGACGCCGACCCTCTGGCGTTCGTCCAGCCCGAGGTCCTGGGTGAGGCCGTCCAGCAGGCGCTTCCGGAACTCGTCGGGAGGCATGGGGCCGCCGCGATGGAGGGTGCGGTGCCCGACGGCGCCCATGACCACCCCGGCTGCGAACACCGCGACCAAGGCCAGGATCGCCTTCGTCCTAGTCCCTCCGAACGTCACTGGTCGAGTTCGTCCTGGATGAGCACGTCCACGTAGCTGGTTTCCAGCACGCCTGGCCCGGCATCGTTAGCGAACGGCAGCCAGAGCGCTAGCGCAGCTGCCACCATGGCGACGCGTACGAACCACCGCGACCACTCCGTCAGACAGGCCGTCCAGAAGTCCATGTCCTCGGCTCCCGCCCGCCTTCGGGCCTCGATGCGCGCCCACACCTTCGCGCTGAAGGCCGGGCTGGGCTCGAAGTCGCCGAGCAGGTCGCGGTGAATCGCGAACAGGCGGCCGCAGAATTCGTCAAATTTCGCTCGCTTGACTTGCATCGTCCTCTCCCCGCGTCCGAATCCTGGCTTCCTCGGTCAGTTCCTCGTAGGCCTTCAGCGCCCGCTTGCGGGCGCGGAACAGCCTCACCTTGAGCGCGTTCGTGTTGACCCTGTACACCACGCTGAGCTCCTTCAGTGTCAGGCCCTCGATCTCCTTAAGGACCAGCAGCCCTCGGTCCGCCGCCGAAATCCTGCTCATCAGAATCTCCAGCAGCTCGCGGGCACCTTCCTTCTTGCTCTCCTCCAGTGCTTTCTTGCCGCTCAGCGCCGCGTCCACCGCGACCACCTGCTCCTCGCTGAGATCCGCCATCCTGACATCGATCTCCCTGCGTTTGCGACGCAGGTAGTCGTAGCAGGCGTTGATCGTCAGGCGGTACAGCCAAGGCTCGAAAACCTGCGGCGTCCTGAGCTGCCGGAGGGAGTCGTGCAGTCGCACGAAGACTTCCTGTCCGACATCCTCCACGTCGTCCACGCGACTGATCGTCCGGTATACCGTGCCGAGAATTCTCTTGCGGTACGTCCGGATGATCTCGCTGAAGGCTTCGTCGTCGCCGGACTGGGCCCTCACGATTGTCTCGGGATCGACCAGCATTCAGGGGCGGCCACGACTGGCGACACCTGTGAGCCATGTTTCAGACACTTAGGCGAGTCCGCAGCAGTTCAGGTTACGACAGTCGGCCACGGGATTCCTCGTGGGTCTGCAGGGCGGCGAGCGCGCCGAGGTCGAGGCGCCCGGTATAGACGGCCATGCCTAGGGCGACGTGCATGCCGATCCCGGCGAGATCGCGGATCTCGCCTAGCGTGGCGATGCCGCCGGCCGCCGTGATCTCGCGATCCGTCGCCGCTCGCAGCCGACGGTACCAGGCCATGTCCGTGCCCTCCATCGTGCCCTCCTTGTCGATGCAGGTGCAGAGGAAAGCTCCGCAGTGCGGCTCGAAGCGGGCGATCACGTTCTCGGCGGCCAGCCGGGTCGACTCGCGCCAGCCTTTCACCGCGACCCGGCCGCCCGTCGAATCCAGCGCGACCGTGACCTTGCGCGCGCCAACGGCCGCATCGAGCCGCTCGAGGAAGGCGGTGTCGGGTCCGTCGGCCGCTACGGCCGCCGTGCCCACGATCACGCGCTCCGCGCCGCAGTCCACGAGCTCCCGGGCGCGCTCGGCGCTCCTGACCCCGCCGCCCACCCACGTGCGCGTCCGTCCGGCGATGCGCCTGACGATGGCTAGATTCGAGCCGCGCCCGATCGCTTGGTCGAGATCGATCACCTGGATCACCGGGAAAGCCGCGAAGCGTTCGAGCATGGCTTCGGGCGAGTCGCCCTCCAAGGCCTTTTCCCGGCCTCTGACAAGCTGCACGACCTTGCCGTCCATAAGGTCGATGCACGGGATGATCACGGCGGTGCTCGCGGGGCGCGGGAGGCCGCCCCGCACGACTCCAGCTTACCCCCCCCCCCCCCCCGCGACCGGGTGCCGCCGGCGGGTGTCCCGGCAGACGCTCAGGAGAATCCGAACAGTGGCGGGAAGGCGACCACCACGAAGGCCGCCCATGCGGAGTACACCGGCAGGTACGTCGTCTGCCACCTTGCCAGAGCGTCGAACGGTCCCCTGCCGCGCAGGAATCGGAGGTATAGCCAGGCCGACCACGCCAGATTGACGAGCAGGACCACGTTCTCTCCGAGCGCCGCGGCCTTGTTGGGGCTGAATCCGAACTCGGAGATCCGGACGCCGATCGCGGCCAGCGCCGCGGCGTCCACCAGCAGTGCGCACCATACGAGGGTCAGCTGCAGCCAATCGAACAGGCCGGGCGCGGACCGCGGGTCGCGGGCCGAGACGGCGTACAGCAGCAGGCCGAGCACGAGAGCCAGCAGCAGGTCGGACGCGATCAGGGCCTCGCGCTCGACGTCGAAGCCGACGCCGGCCCAGGCGGCCGTTCCGAGGAAGGCGAGCAGGACCGCCGCGAATAGCGGGGTGAACAGGCGCGTCAGCACCGGCGCCATGTTCTCGACGACGCTCTGCTTCGCCTCGACCAGCCACGCGGCGAAGACCACGGCCCCGGCCGCGCCGCAGGGCACCAGCCAGCGCTGCGCGAGCCACTCCACGTTCAGGCCGATCGCGGAGAACAGCGCCAGGGTCACGCCCGTCAGCACGCCTCCGCCCAGGGCGATCAGCACGAAGTAGATGAACAGCTCGCCCGAGAACCGCACGAAATCCATGCGCCGGGCGCTGCTTTCCCAGCGCCCTCCGGTGTAGCAGTAGCCCGCTACGAGCCACAGGGCGATCGGCAGGTGCAGCGCGGCGAGCGGCAGCGTCGCGCTGTCCCCGGCGAACGGGTAGGCGTTGATGGCCAGGGCCATCGCCGCGAAGGGCGCGACCGCCAGGGCCATCTTCTTGGGCGCGACGCGCCGCTTCCAGGCTAGGAAGGCCGCGACGAAGGGGAGGGCGAAGAAGCTGGCGTTGCGGGCGTAGAACGCTTCGTTGCCGTCCGTGAAGGTCACGCCGAACAGCGACGGCACCTTGACGGAGAGCGCGGCCGCGACGGCCAGGCCGCAGGCCGCGAGCACCTCCACCCGGCCCGCGCGGCCGCCGTCCGCCGCGGAGGCGCCGCCTGCCACCAAGTGCCTCCACATGCGCTCGGAATGCTCCCGAGCGAACTCCCGCGTAAGGGCGTCCAGCGCCCCGACGCGCTTGATTGCCACCAGGAACGCCTCGTCGCCGGCTAGGCCCGCTTCGGCCAGCGCCGCGATCTGGCTGCGCAGGTGGTCTTCCAGCTCGTCGCGGTCGTTCTCGTCGATCGCCCGGTGTTTCCGCAGGTAGCCTCGCCACGCGGCAATGTGCTCTTCCGCCTGCCGCCCGGGCCCGCTTGTTGCGTCGTCCATGGTGTCCTCCGTTCGGATCTACGTCCCGCCGCTCGGTTCGGGCTGCGACTCCCAGATGGACCGCAGCGTCGCGTCCACGGCCTGCCATTCCCGCTTTCGCGCGGCGAGCCGCCGTCGGCCCAGCTCGGTGATCCGGTAGTACTTCCGTCGCCGGCCGCCGTCGGCCCGGCCCCAGCGACCCTCGATCTCACCGAGTCGCTCGAGCCGGTGCAGCACGGGGTAGAGCATTCCGTCGCTCCACTGCAGCCTGCCTGCCGACAGTTCGCTCACGCGCTTCAGGATGGCGTAGCCGTAGCTCTCGCCTTGGGCGAGGATGCCCAGCACGAGCGGCGACGACGACGCGGCCACCAAGTCCTTCCCGATGTCCATTGGCGGGATTCGTTCCCAATTCGGCAGGGCCGCGCCGCGGCCCCATGCCTAGATCCATTATACATAGAATTGCTATGTATTGTGGGCGCGGCAGTCCCGGGCCGCGCTATTGGCGGGGGAAACGTCGCCGGACGGGACGAGGGTGCGGGCGCTCGCCGCGGTCAGGGCCGGTCGGCCGCCTCCGTCTCCAGCAGGCGCACCGGGATGCCCTCCGCGCGCAGCAGCAGCTTGAGCGCGTCGGAGGAATAAGTGCCGTAGTGGAAGATCGAAGCCGCCAGGGCCGCGTCCGCGCGGCCTTCCGTGAGCACCCGGACGAAGTCTCCGGGCCCGCCGCCGCCGCCGCTGGCGATCACCGGGATCCGTGTGGCCGCGGCGACGGCGCGCGTCAGCTCGCAGTCGAAGCCGTCCTGCGTCCCGTCGGCGTCCATGGACGTCAGCAGGATCTCGCCCGCGCCGAGATCCTCTCCCTGGCGCGCCCAGGCCACGGCGTCCGCTCCGGTGTCCCTGCGCCCCCCGTAGGTGTTCACATTCCAGCGTCCGGGCGCCGATCTCCGGGCGTCGATCGCCAGCACCACGGCCTGCGCTCCGAATTCCTCGGACAGCTCGCGGACGAGGGCCGGGCGCTCCACGGCCGCCGTGTTGACCGAGACCTTGTCGGCCCCGGCCATGAGAATCGACCGGGCATCGTGCACGGAGCGGATCCCGCCCCCCACGGTCAGCGGGATGAAGACCTTGCGGGCGGTGCGCTCGACGACGTCGATCATCGTCTCGCGATGGTCGCTGGAAGCCGTGATGTCGAGAAAGACGAGTTCGTCGGCGCCGTCTCGGTTGTAGCGCTCACTGAGCTCGACGGGATCGCCCGCGTCGCGCAGGCCGACGAAATTGATGCCCTTGACGACGCGGCCGGCGGTCACGTCCAGGCACGGAATGATGCGCTTCGTCAGCAAGGCCCGGCTCCGAGAAAGTTCCGCACGATGCGCTGGCCCACCGGCCCGGACTTCTCCGGGTGGAACTGGACACCGAACATGCAGCCGCGCTCGAGGGCCGCGCAGAACGTCTGCCCGGCGTAGCGGCAGAGGGCGGCGGCGTCCGCTCCGGCTGCGGGCGCGGGCACGTAGAAGCTGTTGGCGAAGTACACGTATGGGCTGGCTCCGGTCCCTCGCAGGAGACGCGGAGACCCTTGGGGCTGGAGGCAGTTCCAGCCCATCTGGGGCACGCGCGCTTCCTGCGGGAAGCGCGTCACGCGCCCCGGCAGGATTCCGAGGCCTCGCTCGGGCGCTTCCTCGCTGCTCTCGAACAGAGCCTGCAGGCCCAAGCAGATGCCGAGGAACGGCACGCCCGCGGCGATTCGCTCGACCAGCGTCTCGCGGACGCCCAGCCGGTCCAGCGACCGCAGCAGCTGGCCGTAGTGCCCGACGCCCGGGAGGATGATGCGGCTGGCGGCCTCGAGCCCGGCGGCGTCCGAGACGATCCGGAACGGGGCGGAGACGCTTTCGAGCGTATTGGAGACCGAGCGCAGGTTGCCGGCGCCGTAGTCGAATACCGCGGTCACTTCAAGCGCCCCTCTCGAGGATCCCCTTCGTACTGGGCAGGCGGCCCCTCATCTGGGGGTCGGTGCTGCAGGCGAAGCGCATGGCCTTGGCCCAGCACTTGAACAGAGCTTCCACGCGGTGGTGGCTCGAGCGGCCGTAGAGCACCCTGAGATGCACGTTGGCTCCGCAGTGGACCGCGAAGCCGTCGAAGAAGTCGTGCAGCAGCTCGGCCTGGAGGTCCCCGACCATCTGGAACGGGCTAGGCGCGCTGTACACCAAGGCCGGTCGGCCGCTCAGATCCACGGCGGCCGCGGCGAGGCTCTCGTCCATCGGCATGAGGAAATACCCGGCCCGCAGGATCCCCTCCTTGCTGCCGAGCGCGGCGGCGAACGCCTGGCCGAGGACGATGCCGCAGTCCTCGACGGTATGGTGCTGGTCGACGTCCAAGTCGCCTTCGGCCTGCAGCGTCAGGTCGAACGCCCCGTGTCGCGCGAACGTCTCCAGCATGTGGTCTAGGAAGCGGATGCCCGTGCCGATGTTGTAGAGGCCCTCGCCGTCGATGTTCAGCTCGGCGGCGATGCGGGTCTCGCGGGTGTTCCGCTCGACATGCGCCGCACGACGGGCGCTCATGCCAGGATTCCCTCTAGGTCGTTGACGCTGTCCAGCACGTGCAGCGCGCCCATCCGGCGGAAGAGGCCGCGGGTCTCGTCGTGCCGGGGGGTATCCGGGGAGGCGATGCCGACGAAACTGACGCCGGCCCCGTTCGCGGCCCGGCAGTCGTCCACATTGTCGCCGACGAACACGACTTCCGAGCCGGGCGCGGCCCGCTGAACGTACCGCAGGCCGTCGGGAGCCGGCTTGCGCCTCGCGACGAGATCGTTCGTCACCACCGGGTCGAACCGGATCGCCGGGCAGAAGCGACCTAGAGTGTGGCGCGCCGACTTCGAGCCCCTCCCGGTAAATATGCCCAAGCGCCGCTTTGCGGCGAGTCGCTCGAGCACGCCCGGCCGCACCAGCCAGCGCTCGTTCCGAATCAGCCCGTCCGCGTCCTCGCCCCAGTACAGACGGTGCCCGAACTCGCGCACCTCGTCCAGCTCGGCGGCGCCGCCGGCCGAGCGGATCGCGAACATGGCGATGTCGGAATCGTCGTTATACCCGCCGCCGTTCTTGATGCGCACGATGTCGTCCTGGCTCAGCCGCACTCCGGCGAAGTAGCGCACCGTCTCGACCAGCGCTCTACGGAAGGTCTCGGTCGGATCCACGAGGACGCCGTCCATGTCGAATACAAGCATGTCGGCTCTCATCGCCCGGTCACCTCCTTGAATGCCTGCAGGAAGCGCACGGTCGCCTCCAGCGGGCCGACTGTGACGCGGGCCGTGCCGGGCAGATGGGCCGACTGGTCGCGGATGAGGACCCCTCGCGCGGCGAGGGCGGCGCAGGCGCTTCTCGCCCGGTCGCCCAGCTCGAAGAGCACGAAATTGCCGCGGCTCGGCCAGTAGCGGATGCCCATCTCGTCGAACGCCTGGCACAGGAATTCGCGAGCCCGCAGGACCCGGCGCACGTACCCGCGCACGTACCCGCTGTCCTCGACCGCTGCGATCGCGCAGCGGACTGCCAGCGAGCTGACGCCGTACGGGGACTGGCCCTTGCGCACGACCGCGATGTTCTGGGCCTGGGACGCCAGCACCCCGATGCGCAGGCCCGCCATGCCGTACGCCTTGGAGAAGGTGCGGGACACGAACAAGTTGGGCCAGCGCGGCAGGAGATCCGCCATGGTCTCGCCGTGGAAATCGAAGTATGCCTCGTCGACTAGGACGGCGCGCCCGTCCGCGGCGCGCAGGATCCGCTCCGCCTGGGGCACCGTCATCACTCCCCCCGTCGGGTTATTCGGTGTCGCGATGCACACGGCGCGGGTGCGCGGTCCCACGGCGCTCGCGATCTCGTCCGCCGGAAACGCCAGGTCCGGCGACAGGTACGGCACGAGCTTGGACGTCCCTCCGACGAGTTCCGCGTAGAAGCGGAGCATGCTGAAGGAGGGCTTGGGAATGACTACTTCGTCGCCGTCGTCAACGTAGGCGTGCAGCACGGCGCTGATGACCTCGTCCGTGCCGGCCCCGATCGTCACTTGGTCCTCGCCCACGCCGAGATGGGCGCCGAGCCTTCGGCGGGCCTCGGCGTACTCCGGGTACGTCGACAGGAAGCCGCCTCGAGCGTGCTCGCGGAGGACGTCCAGGACCTTCGGCGAGCAGCCTTCGACGTTCTCGTTGAAGTCGAGCCGCAGCTTGTCGCCGCGGCCCTCGAGCGGCGGCCTGTAGGGCGCCATGCGCCGAACGGCTTCGCGCGGCGCGGGAGCGCTAGGCATGGCCGGCCCCACCGGCCGGGCCGGTGCGGATTTCGACGGACCGGGCGTGCGCCTCCAGCCCCTCGGCCCGGGCGAGCGTTGTGACGGCCGGGGCGAGCGCCTGCAGCCCTTCCCGCGAGAGCTTCTGCACCGCGATGACCTTGACGAAATCCGCGGCGGACAGGCCTCCGCGCAGGCGCGCCGCGCCGCCCGTGGGCAGGACGTGGTTCGGCCCCGCGGCGTAGTCGCCCGCTGCCTCGGGGCTCCAGCGTCCGACGAAGACGCTCCCGGCGTTGCGGATCGCCGCGAGCGGCACCGACTCGCTCACCGCGAGGTGCTCGGGAGCGAACAGGTTGGCCACGTCGCAGGCCTCCTCGAGGCTGCTCGTGACGACTGCGGCGCTGTTGCGCCGGATCGCCTCGGCCGCCACGGCGCGCGTCGGCAGCGCGGGCAGCTGGCGCTCGATCTCGGAGGCCACCTCGGCGGCGAGGTCGGCCGCGGGCGTGAGCAGGACGGCGGCGGCATCGACGTCGTGCTCGGCCTGCGCCAGCATATCGGAGGCCAGCGCTCCCGCATCCCCTCGGTCGAACACGAGCACGATTTCCGTGGGCCCTGCCACGAAGTCGATGCCGACCTCCCCGGCCAGCAGCTTCTTGGCCGCCGCGACGTAGGCGTTCCCGGGTCCGACGATCCGGTCGACCCGCGGGACGCTCTCGGTGCCGAAGGCGAAAGCCGCGATAGCCTGGGCGCCCCCAACGGCGTAGACCTCGTCCAGCCCGAGCAGAGCAGCGGTCCCGAGGGTTTCGCCGGACGGCCGCGGGGACGCGATCGCCACGCGCGCCACGCCCGCGGCCAGGGCTGGGACGGCCGTCATCATCAGCGTCGATGGCAGCGGGTAGCGCCCCCCCGGAATGTAGGCTCCTATCGAGTCCAGGGGCCGGACGATCTGGCCGATCTGGCTGCCGTGCTCCCACGACTCCATCCATTCGACCGGCATCTGGCGCGTGGCATAGGCTCGGATCCGGGCGGCGGCGAAGCGCACCGCGTCGGCGAAAGGGGGTCGCAGCCCCCGGCGGGCCTCCTGCAGCGTCGCGGCGGGGACTCGAGGGGACTCGCGCTCGAGTCCGTCCAGCTCCCGCGCGAACTCGACGAGAGCCTCGTCGCCGCGCCGCCGGACCGCCTCGAGAATCGGCGCGACGACTCGCTCCGCATCGGACAGACGGCTGGCGCGACGCCGTCGAAGGGCCGTCAGGGCCTCCCGATTGCGGCTGGAGATGACGCGGAGCATGGCCGGAGCGAAGTGCCGCCCTAGGAGCCGTACACGCGATCCGGATCGTAGGTCCGCTGTTCGCGGCGCACCCAGTCACCGCCGCTCAGCTCGCGGTAGAAGCAGCTGCGGAACCCGTCGTGGCACACGCCCGCGCCGATTGCCTCGGCGTGGATGAGGAGCGTGTCGCGGTCGCAGTCCACCTCGATGCGTTTCGCGAGCAGGTAGTTCCCGGAAGTCTCGCCCTTGGTCCAGAGAGTGTTGCGCGTGCGGCTCAGGAACGTCACCCTGCCTGACTCGACGGTTCTGGCGAATGCTGCCTCGTTCATGAATCCGAGCATCAGCACTCGTCCGTCACGGTGGTCTTGAATGATCGCCGGCACCAGTCCGTCGCACTTGGTGAAGTCTAGGTTCATGGTTCGCGACGGCCAGGGTCGTTTGCAGGACGTTCCGCCGCCGGCCCTAGGCTCCAGCGTATCAGCAGGCGGGGCGTCCGAGCGTGCCGTCGCCGGGCGTCGCCGTGGCCCTCGCAATGGTCGGGGAGGTTGGCGGGCAGCGTCGGAACCTCCCCGTCGCACCTCTGGAGTCGGAGATCCGCTCGGATTGCCCGAGAGGCAGCGATTCTCAATTTGGGCATCTTGGGATTTCCAGAGTGCCTGAGAAAGGTGTCGAAGGCAGTCTGGCACTTGACTTTTACTTGCGGAATGTGTGGGCTGGGGTGAATGCCCCATGTCCTGGACTCGCTGCCGAGCGCCTTCCGCGAGACGGCCGCCGGCCTGCCCGACCGGCGCGAGGGTCGCAGCAACAAGCGCTACGAGGTCAGCGACGCCGCCGGTTGCGCCCCGGCCTGCTTCTGCACCCGGTGCGAGTCGTTCCTCGAGTTCCAGCGGCGCATGGAGCGGGACGGCTCCCGCTGCAACTGCCGGACCCTGTTGGGCGCGGGCCGCATCCCCTGCGACAATCGGATCCGCAACTTGCTCGACGACCGCGACCCGGCCGCGTTCGACCCGCTGTTCCGGCCGTGCCTCGAAACCGTGGCCGCGCAGGGCGCGCTCGAGCCCTTCCAGCGCCTCGACGAGCGCCTGCCGGCGGCTCCGGACGGCGTCCGGTTCCACCGCTCCGACAGGGTGCATTGCCCGCAGTGCTCGGTGCGGCGCGTCGGCAGCGAGCGCCGGCCGCATCACTTCCGCACCATGGCCGTCGGCCACCGCGGTGGCCGACGGCCACGCCACCGTCCTGCCGCTGATGCCCGAGTTCGCGCGCCCGCAGCAGGACGCGGCCGCGACCCGCGCCGACATGAGCGAGGACGAGCGCAAGCGGGACTGCGAGCGCAACGCCGCCAAGCGCTGGCTCGCCGCTCACGGCGCCTGGCTGCAGGCCTGCCGCCCCGTCCTGCCGGGCGACGACCTGCACTGCTGCCAGCCGGTCTGCGAGGCCGCCGCGGCGGCCGGCATGGACTGCATCCGGGTAGGCAAGCCCGGATCCCGCAAGCACTTGCACGAGGTGCCGGAGAGCCGGCGGGCGAGCGGCGCGGTGCGCTCGACCGGCTGGCTGCCGCGGCGCGGGAAGGGCAAGCGGTCCGAGCGGCACCGTTTCCGCCGGACGGCCGCGGCGCCCCTGCGCAAGGGCCGCGACGCCCTGCAGGGCACTTGGATCGAGTACGCCGTGGAGCGCGACGGCAAGCGCACCTGCGCCAGCAGCTTCTTCGCCGGTCTCGCGGTCACCGCGGACAACGCGGAGCGGATCGCGCGGGCCGGCCGGGCGCGCTGGAAGATCGAGAACGAGGGCTTCAACTGCCTGGCGCGGCACGGCCGCAACTGCAAGCGCAACTTCGGGCACGGCGAGGACGGGCCGGCCAACGTGCCGGCCGTGCCGAACCTGTTCGCCTTCGCGCTCCGCGCCGTGCTGCAGTGCGTCTGCGCGCTGTGGCAGCAGTGCCGGCGCCAGCCGGTCACGCGCCGCGCCCTGTTCCGGGAGCTGCAGGTCGCGCCGCGCTGGTTCCGCTTCCCGGACCGGCCGGACGCTGCTGGCGGCGGTGCGCGACGGACGCGCGCCTCCGGGCTGCCAGGCAGCCTGGGCCTGGACTCCGCGCAGTTTCGTGCCGGCAGCGTCCGGCCAGCGTCCGGCCGTCGCAGCCGGCTACCGCCGGAGTGCGTCCGGTCGCGGGCTCGGCACTCGGCGGACCCGCGACGCGGGCCGCACCACGGCCCTGCCCGCCGTCCGACGCTCCCGCGGGGCGGCCTCGGGAGCGCAACCTCTCGGTCAACTGATTCACCTCATCCTCCATCCTCCGAAACAACGTTCACGCACCCCCTTGACGGACAAATCTAGAACCGCTGCCCGAGAGGCCGCCAGTTGCCGTCTTCTTTGAGTGAGGTCGGGAGACCCTCCGGAATCTGCCGCCGTGCGAGTGGCGCGCCTCCGGATCGCCCGGCTGTCGTGCAAAGGGCGTCAGAAGGATCGAGACCACGATGCGAACGCCCGCCATGACCGGGTCTTGTGCTCCGGACGTCCCTCGAGGAACGGCAGCTGTTGGTGCCGGGCTGCCCGCTCGACGGCGACGACCGGTGCCAGGGGTCCTCAGCCCGCTCGGACGCGATGCGAGCTGGCGCGCCATCGAGCCGGGACGCTAGTTCGGAACGGCGCGCCGCGATGCGAACGTGTAGCACGGCGGAGGTGGTACATTCGAGAGCGGATACTCCCGGAGTGCCCTGTGTTGTCGGTGTCCCCCCGCCCCGCGCCGCCCGGCAAGGCCGACGGGCTGTGGCCGCGTTCCGTTCCGATGCGGGGTCAGCGGGGACTGGAGCCTTCAGTGCGAGGAGAAAGCAGAATCCCGGCCCCGGAAACCGGCGAAGCTCAGGTTGACGACCGACCTGTGATCGAGTACGCGGCTGAACTGTGGGCGAAAGCGGAGACGTTGCGCGCGTCATGCGACGTCGCCGAATACAAGTGCGTCGTTCTTGGCCTCGTATTCCTAAGGTTTGGGAATTACTGAGAGGCGCAAAAGCCTTTTCCCAAGATACGGGCCATACTCAGTCGACTTCCGATTCAGGCTGTCATCATAGCAGCCCAGAGATAGAGTCTTGAATTCTCGAACTTAAGCCTGCATATTGTGATATACCGTAACTATATACACAGTATATTGCGTACTCGAATTTGGAAGGCCTCCTTCTTAGCAGACTGCTTGGGAACCCAGTTGTCAGTACATTCTGGCCTGGCCGATCCGAAAAGACTTGTGCGCCCCTCAGTATATATGGGATATATGGGAATTATATATCTGAGTGCCGGCGACGTCATGTCCGGCTAGAACTGCTCTGATTGGGGACATCGCCGTCTTGCTCGGGTCATTGGTGTGCGGCCGAGGTGGGCACCGAAGGGTCGGTTCGTATCTGAATCGCGCCTGCAAGCGGATCTCGCGACGCAGGGACTGGAGAGGCCGCCTCGGGCGCCCCGGTCGAACCCGGATTGCCGTGGAGAGGCTCCCCTTCCAGGGCGGCTGCCGGTAGGAATTGTCCGGGCTGGACACCGGTCGCGGCGCGGGATTCCGGATCCGGAGCGCCCTTCGCACCGAGCGTGAAGAGAGGCCGCAGCGGACCGGCCAGGCCGTGCTCGGGCCGCGACCGCGGCCTTGCCGACCAGCTGCCGGTAGGTCAGCGTCCGGCCGACCAAGCCCCGCGCCATGCGCCGCATCCGTTGCGCCGTGTCGCAATTGCGGGCGTTGCGCCGTCCCGCGCACTCCGTGAGGTAGCGGCCCGAATGACGGACGCTCATCCGGTGATAGGTTCCGTAGAGGCCGCGCTTGAACAGGGGCCGGAACGACTCGATGCCGTTCGCATGCGCCGCCCCGCGCACGTACTCGCCGCCGGAGTGCTTGACGCCCTCGTGCGGGAACTCCGCCATGCCGGCGCAGGCCGCCGCCTCGTCGGAGCGGACCTGCGCGCCCGGCGCGACCCGGCCGCGCACGAAGCCCTGCAGGTCGCCCTCGGTCGTGCCCGGCAGCGGCCGGGCGGCCACTTCGTTCGTGGCGCGGTCCCGCGCGCCCGCCACGGGCCTTCTTGCTCTCGTGCTTGTTGCGCTCCTTGCCGCCGACGCAGGTCTCGTCCACTTCCACCGGGCCGACGAACAGGTCCCGGTCCCGCTCCCGGCACGCGCGGATGCGGTGCGCCAAGTGCCAGGCCGACTTCCGGCTGATGCCCGGGTCGCGGTGCAGCTTCATGCCGGAGACGCCCTTGAGGCCGGTGGTCAGCAGGAACAGGGCCACGGCCCGGACGCGGTAGCCGAGCTTGGTGTCGGCCGTCACGCTGCCGGTGCGCACGGAAAAGCGCTTGCCGCAGCCGCGGTAACGGTACGGCATCGAAGGGTGGGCCGCGCCGGACTGCACGCTGGAGCCGCGGCAGCGGGGGCATGCCGGACCGTCCGGCCAGCGCATGGAGGCGAGCTTGTCGAGATGCTCAATCCAGAGGGCGGCCGAATCTTCGATCCCTGTTGCGGTTCTTCCGGCATGCTTGCTTGCTCGGGCGGGCGACTTCATGCGCGCCCACTCGCGAGCTCGCAGCCGAGGCGGCAGCGTGCGCGACACGATTAGCCTCTACGCCCAAGAAGCCGACTTCGAGACTTGGAGACTCGCACGGATGAATCTCGCCATCCGAGGCATCGACGGCATTGTCGCTCAAGCGGACAGCTTTCACGATGACCGTCACGCGGGCTTGGAGGCCGACATCGTTTTGGCGCATCCGCCATTCAACGGCTACGAGTGGGGCAAGGAGAGTCTGACGAGCGACAAGCGCTGGCATTTCGGACTTCCCCCGAGACGCAACGCCAATTTTGCTTGGGTGCAGCATTGCATTGGTCATCTAGCGCCTTCGGGTCATGCTGGCCTCGTGCTGGCCAACGAGTCGATGTCATCGATTCAGAGGGCAGAACGCGAAATCAGGAAGGTGTTGATCGATGCCGATCTCGTGGATTGCATCGTGGCTCTGCCCGGACAGCTCTTTTTCTCAACCCAGAGGCCGTCCTGTCTCTGGCTGCTGGCGCGTGGGCGACAGCGCGGTGCCCCTATCCTGTGTGTTGATGTACGCGGGCTCGGTCACATGCTGAGTCCTACGCATCGCGCACTGGAGGACGGCGATATCGCCCGTGTTACTGAGACCTATGGCACGTGGAAAAATGCGAAAGACACTGGCGATTATTCGGATATTCCAGACTTCTGCAGGAGCGTATCGGTGGCCGAGATTCGCTCGAATGGCTACGTGCTCGTACCTGGACGCTCCGTCGTCTTGAAGATTCCGAAGGATAACTAAGAGCCGTTCGAGGCGAGGATGAAGCGGCTGGCCAAGGCCCTGAGCGAGCAGAAAGCAGAATGAAATCGGCTGGATTCTGCCGTGAATTTCAACCTCAGTACTTTGGGATTATGGAGGGATTGATGCCCTGTAAAGAGTTGCATTTTCTCCGATTCCATGGGCATGTAATTCAAGTCTCAGGCGTGCGCTGTGAAGACTGTATCGGTCGGATTTCACCGTGTGTTATCGCCAGTATCGATTTCCATCCAAACTGGACACGTGAACTCTGTCTTAGGTTGTAATGAGAAGGATGTACCGAGTCTAAGGTCGAATTACTCGCCGTAGACTTGGCTACTCCTGGCGCTGCTCTAGCAAAATCTCCGTCGCCATCGCGAGAGATCGACTGTAGCCGACTTCGACAGAGTCTCCATGGCAAGGAATGAGAGATGATCTCCTTTGACAAATTTTGCTTGTCTCTCAAGCGTCTCGAGGAACTGCACGAATACCGTCATCGACAAGACTCCTACCTTGCGCATCATCTCCAAGAGGCCCTTGCTGAATCGGTCATCCATCGGTTCAAGACCTGCTACGATTGCCTGTGGAAGGTCCTGAAGCGTTATCTTGATGAAGAGCTGGCTGTGCCTAATGCTCCCAACAGCCCCAAGGGTGTATTCCGACTGGCCGACCACAACAATTTGCTGTCGTCCCAGATAGAGCAGTGGATTCGATACGCCAACACTCGAATTGCCACATCGCACGACTGCGATGGCGAGACAGTGGAGGCTTGTATCGCGCTCTTGTCGCATTTCATCGATGACGCCATCGGCCTGTATGCGACTCTGAGCGGGATGCCATGGGAGTACTACGAGCCATCGATATCACTGCGGAGCAATATAGGAGTGTTCAGGAGTTGCTCCGAGCGCACCTCTTGGGAGTGCCAGTATGGGTCTACGGATCGAAGGTGAAGTGGACTTCACGGCCCAATTCTGACCTTGATATTGTAGTGCTCTCAGCACCTGATCAGTGAGACAGAGTAAGTGATTTGAGAGAGAAATTTGACGAGAGCGACTTACCGTTTCGTGTGGATGTGTTCGTTTGGGACGACTTGCCCGCCGAAGCGGAGCGCGAAGACGCCGTGGGGCTCGACCATGAGCTTGAATTCTCGAGCCACCAGAATCTTCGAGTCCATCTCGCAGCGCGCCGGGTCGCGTTCGATCAGCTTCGCCGAGACGCCCTCGCGCTCGCGCTCCTGCGGCAGCCAGAGTCCGAGCTGCCACGCGCCGACGAGCACGCCCCGGCGCACCGACTTGCTGGGCCAGTTGCCCATGACCCAAACACGGCCTCGAAGTTCTCTGCGGTAGTGCAGAGATTGACGTGGTCACCCGGCTCGAGGCGCTGGGACCCGTGCGGGATGATGACCTGCGGGCCGCGGAAGATCATCGCGATCAGGCTGTTGCCCGGCGGGCCCGCTTGGTCGAGATCCTAGACGCTCTTGCCCGCGAACCAGCTGCCGGGATCGATGTTTCGCCGAGCAGCTCGATGAGGCCGTCGGCGAAATCCAGGAGCTCCGATACGCCCGAACGTTGCAGCACGCGCATGACGCTCCACATGATCGTCGTCTCGGGGTGGATGATGCGGTCGGCCCGGAGGCCCATCCGGTTCAGGATGCGGCCCCACTGCTGGAATTCGCGCGTGCGGACCCTCACGGCCATGACCTTCGCCTGCGAGTCGGTCTGCACGATCATGCAGATCAGCAGGTTGATCCCGTCCGAGTCGGTGCCGACGATGAACATCTCCGCGCCGGCTATCACGTTGCTGCGGCGAGCCGACCCGCGCTCACGGCGCCACGCCGACGGGAGTTCTTCGGCCGCCGTTCGCGCCTATGTTCCCAGCCCGGGGGTCAGCCGGAGCGGGCCAGCAGGGCCTCGCAGAGCGCGGCCGTCGCCAGCAGGCCAGCGTCCCCGCCGGGAGCCGCGGCCAGTTGCAGGCCCATGGGCTCGCCGCCGGGCGCGGTCGGCAGCGGGATCGAGATCGCGGGAGCTCCCAGCGCGGTGAACGGCGCGTTGCAGCGGGGGTCGCCCGTCGATCCCAGGCCGCGGGGTGCGGGCCCGGGGGCCGCGGGCGTTGCTACGACGGGGTGCCGCACGGCCCACTCCGCGAACGCATCGCGACACCGCAGGAGCACCCGCCGCGCCGCGCGGTAACGCTCCTCCCCGATCTCGAGCCCCTCTTCGAGCAGGGCCGCGAGCTGCGCACCGATTCTCCGTCCGAACCTGCGGTAGCGGTCGCCGTGCTCGGTCGCCGCTTCGCGGGCCATGACGGTCCGCAAGGCGGCGGGCAGGGTCTCGAAGAAGGCCGGCCGCGTCGCGAAGGTCAAGGGCAGCCCGGCCGCGGCCAGGGACTGCGCGGCCGCGCGGAACGCCGCTGCCATGCTCGGCTCGACCCGCTCGCCCGGAGGCCAGTCAAGAACGGCCACGCCGGACGGATCCGAGCCGGTCTCGAAGCCGAGCGCCCGCCACGCGACCCGCAGGTCGGCCGCCGTCGCCGCAAGCAGGCCGGCATGGTCCAGCGTGGGGGCGAACCGCATGACGCCGCCGAGGGGCAGGAGGCCGTAGCTGGGCTTGAATCCCGCGATGCCGCAGAACGACGCCGGGCGCAGCACCGACCCCTGCGTCTGGCTGCCGACCGCCAGCGGCACCATGCCGGCCGCGACGGCCGCGGCCGACCCGCTCGAGGAGCCGCCCGGCGTGCGCCCGAGGTCGCGCGGGTTCCGCGTGGGTCCGGGGTCGTAGTAGGCGTAGGCCGTCGTGTGGGTCTTGCCGACCAGCACCGCCCCTAGGGAGTTCAGCTTCGCCACGAGGTCGCAGTCCCTGTCCGGTACCCGCCCGCGCTGCGTCTCCGTGCCCCACTCGGTCGGGCTTCCGGCGGTGTCGAAGATGTCCTTGACGGCGTACGGCACGCCGAGCAGCGGGCTGGTGCCCTCGCTGCCGGCCGCGGCTTCGGACCGGCGCGCCCTGGCCCGCGCCTCGCTTAGCCCGAGCCAGCTCCAGGCTCGGATCCGGGGCTCTTGCGTGCGGATCGCCTCCTCGGAGGCTCGCAGGACTTGCCGCGGCGACAGTTCGCCTGCGCGTAGCTGCGACTGGATTTCCGCGAGACTCCAGGGGAAGGGCGGCATTGGGCAAGCCATTGTCGCAACGGCGAGCAGGGCGTCGGCCTCGCCGTGCGCGGCACCGCGCCCGTGCCCGCGCATTCAGACCGGGCAGGGACATCGGTACAATGACCCCCAAGAGGGGCCATGTCCGACGATTCGCAAGAACTCTCCTTCGAGCGCGGGCTGGAGAAGCTGGAGGGCATCGTCAAGAAGCTCGAGGATGGCGACGTCTCGCTGGAGCAATCCGTCGAGCTCTTCGAACAGGGAATCCAGCTCAGCAGCGGCCTTCGCAAGCAGCTTGACGAGGCCGAATCGAAGGTCGAGATCCTGACAAGGAAGGGAACCGACTACGCTCCCAAGCCCTTCGATCTTGATCGGGACGGATGAGCGCCGCCGCCGGCCCCGCGGACTTGGCGGCGTACTTGGCCGAGCGCCGGCGGCAGGTCGACCAAGCCTTGGACCGGTGCCTGCCGCCGCGCGCCGCGCCGCCGGGCACCATCCATTCGGCCATGCGCCACAGCCTGTTCGCGGGCGGCAAGCGCATCCGACCGATCCTGGCGATCGCCGCCGCGGAGGCCTGCGGGCGGCCCGGGGCAGCGCTGGGAGCGGCGTGCGCGCTCGAGTGCGTGCATACCTACTCGCTTATCCACGACGACCTGCCGGCGCTCGACGACGACGACCTGCGGCGCGGCCAGCCCACCTGCCACAAGGCCTTCGGCGAGGCCGTCGCCGTGCTCGCGGGTGACGCCCTGCTGACGCTCGCGTTCGGGATTCTCGCGGGCCTGGACCTTCCTGCCGGGACCGGCGTGCGGCTGGTGGCGGAGCTGGCCGCGGCCGCGGGCACCCGGGACGGCATGATCGGCGGCCAGGTGGCCGATCTCGAGGCCGAGCGGGGCGTGACCGGCCCGGATGAACTGGACTACATCCATCGCGCCAAGACGGCTGCGCTCATTCGTGCCTCGGTGCGCTGCGGGGCGCTCTGCGCCGGTGCGGATGCCCGGCGCCTGGACGCGCTCGGCGCGTTCGGCGACTCGATCGGCCTCGCGTTCCAGATCGTCGACGACATCTTGGACGTGGTTGCCACTTCCGCCGAGCTGGGCAAGACCGCCGGAAAGGACCAGCGCCAGAGCAAGGCCACGTTCCCCGCGGTCCACGGGATCGACGCCTCCCGCGCCCGGGCGCGGGAATGCCTCGGCGACGCCTTGGCCGCGCTCGAAGCCTTCGGCGGCCGCGCGGGCGCGCTGCCGGCCCTGGCCGAGCTCATCGTCTCGAGAACTCGCTAGCCGCCGCCGGAATCGTCCGGGTACTCGACGCTTGCGAGAAACAGGCCGCGAGCTGCCGCGGTCGGGCCGGCGGCCCTGCGGTCGCGCGCCGCTAGGATGCGATCCATGTCGTCGGGCTTCAGATTGCCCCGTCCCACCTCCAGAAGCGTGCCCACTAGGTTGCGCACCATACGGTACATGAATCCGGAACCCCTCACGCGGTAGACCAGGCGGTCGCGCTCGCGGCGCACCTCGGACGAGAACACCGTCCGCACGGACGATTCGGGAGCGCCCCGGGTCTCGGAGGCGAACGAGCGGAAGTCGCGCAGGCCCTCGAAGCGGCCGGCCGCCCGGCGCATGGCCTCCTCGTCCAGCGGGTAAGGGTGCCAGTAAACGTACCGGGCGTCGAACGGCGGGCAGATCGCCGCCCTCAGGATGCGGTACTCGTAGGTCTTGGCCGTCGCGGCGTGCCGGGCGTGGAAGCCGGCGGGCGCTGCGCGCGCGTCGGTCACGCGGACGGACGCGGGCAGCAGGCGGTTGAGCGCCTTGAGCAGGCCGCTGGGCGGGAGCGGGTTGCCCATCGTGCAGGAGGCGACCTGCCCCAGCGCGTGGACGCCGGCATCCGTCCTGCCCGAGCCCGCGGCCCTGACGGGCGCGCCCTCGATGCGCGCCAGGGCCGTCTCGAGGCGCCCTTGGACCGTCGGCTGGCCCGGCTGGATCTGCCAGCCCGAGAAGCCCGTGCCGTCGTAGGCTAGAGTGATCTTCCAAGTTCGTTCGGGCGCCATCACCAAGGCAGCGTAGCGCGGCCCCCCGGGCGCGGCGGGGTAACCTTCGCGCCCGCCGGAACGTCTATCCTAACTGGGATTCTGCGTCCCGAGGCAAGCGCCTTGCATCGGTCAGCCCCCTCATGAATCACAGGAAACTCGAACTGTCGCTGCTTGTCGCTGCGGCGCTGGCCTTTCAGCCGCTCGCCAGCGCCCAGTCCGTCCGGTCCAAGCCCGTCGATTACAGCGAGGGTATTCCGACGTGGCCCTTCGGCCCGGTCTTCAAGTCCCCGGAAATTCCCGATATCTCCCTGTCGAACTCGAGCCGGCTGGACTCCCTGCTGTACGAGGCCAAGCTCTACGTGTCCCTGTCCGACGCGCTGGCGCTCGCGATCGAGAACAATCTCGATATCGCATGGGCGCGCTACGGGCCCCAGAGCGCGGCGAATGATTTGATGCGGGCGAAGTCGGGCTCCCAGCTGCGCGGCGTGCAGAACCAGATCAGCACCCTCTCTACGGGCTTGGGCGACACCGGCGGCGGCGGGCCGCAGGGCCAGGCGACGGGTATCACCCAACGTGCCGGGGGGGGCGGCGCGGGCGGCGCAGGAGTGGGCGGGGGCGGCGCGGCCGCCGTCGGCGATGCCAGCACGTTCTTCGGCACGACCGCGGTGAACCTGGACCCGACGGTGTTCGGTAACATCGACTGGGGCCACTTCTCCAACCCGCAGACGAGCAACTTCGTCACCGGCACGAGCACCTTGGTCCGCGAGATCAGCAACTCGCAGGTCGGCATGCGCCAGGGGTTTGTCTCCGGCGCCACGATGGCGCTGGTTTGGTCGAACTCGCGCGCCGACACGAACAGCTTGCGGACCAACTTCAATCCCTCCCTCGTGAGCGCTCTCACGCTGCGCGTGACGCAGCCGCTGCTGCAAGGCTTCGGCGTGGCGGTGAACACCCGCAACATTGAGGTGGCGCGGAACAACCACGAGATTTCCAACCTGCAATTCAAGCTGCAGGTGGAGGAGGTCGTCACCCGGGTCGCGGGCATTTACTGGGGCCTCGTCTCGCTTCGCGCGCAGGTGGAGAGCCAGCGGCAGAACCTCGAGCTGGCCAAGAAGCTCTACGAGGACAACAAGCGCCGCGTCGAGATCGGCACGCTGGCCCCGATCGAAATCATCCGCGCCGAGGCCGAGGTGGCGGCCCGCGAGGCCGACCTGACGGCGGCGCAGACCGAGGTGCAGCTGCAGGAGACACTGCTCAAGGACGCCATCAGCGTGAACGGCATAGCCAGCCCGTCCCTGCTGCATGCGGAGGTGGTCCCGACCGACGAGATCGTGATCGACATGGCCGAGGAGCTCGAGCCGCTGACCGTGCTGATGGACGTGGCCCTGCGGGCTCGCGCCGACATGGCGCAGAACCGCATCCGCCTCCAGAACACCGATCTCGGCCTGATGGGCGTGAAGAACGGCATGCTGCCGAGCGCCGACTTGATCGTCGACCTCACCAACAACGCGCTGGCTGGGTCGGAGAACGACCTGTTCCTGGCCAGTCCCGGCCAGAGCGCGTACGTCGCGCCGTTCTTCCTCGGCGGTCTCGCCACGGCCGGCGGGCAGCTCTTCCGGCGCAACTTCCCGGACTACCAGGTGCGGCTGCAGCTGAATATCCCGATCAAGAACCGCCAGGCGCGGGCGGACTACACCGCGGCTCTGCTGGAGAAGCGGCAGCAGGAGATCCGCCTAGTGCAGGCGGAGAACGCGATTCGCTCCGAAGTGCAGTCCGCGGTGATCCGCATCCAGCAGGCGCGCGCCCGCTACGCGGCGGCGGTGAAGGCCCAGGAGCTCCAGGAGCAGACCTTGGACGCCGAGCAGAAGAAGTACAACCTGGGAGCCTCGACCATCTTCCAGGTGGTCCAGGCACAGCGCGATCTGGCGAACGCGCGGACCAACGTGATCGCGACGCAGAATACCTACGCCAACGCGAAGATCACCTTGGACCGCTCTACCGGGCACACCTTGACGCAGCATAGTATCTCCATCGCGGAAGCGTACGACGGCGTCTCCAGCAAGCGGCCGGATCCGCTGCCCGCCGGTATCGACTAGTCCGGGTCTCGCGCGTCTCGCGCGGTCCGGTAGGAGCCGGGCGCGGCCCGGCAGGAAGGAAGCGAACGGCAGTGGCGGAGAAGGATTACGACGTGATCGTGGTCGGCGCGGGGGCCGGCGGCGGCACGATGGCCCGCGTTCTAGGCGAGCGGGGCGCGAAGGTGGCCCTGCTCGAGGCCGGGCCCATGATCGACCCGCGGAACGATTTCAAGACCCACAAGTGGCCTCACGACTACGGCCATCGCGGGGCCGAGGACGGAGGCAGGGCCTATTTCGGCAGGGGCACGGCCTACGGCTTCTTCACGACCGTCAGTGGCGGGTGGCAGCTGGAGGGCGAGCCCTACACGTCGGCTCCGGGAACTCGCTTCGAGTGGTTCCGCTCGCGCGTTGTCGGCGGCCGCACCAACCACTACGGGAGGATGTCTTTCCGCTTCTCGGAAATGGACTTCAAGCCGTACTCCCGCGACGGCATCGGTCGGGACTGGCCGATCTCCTACGAGGACATCGCGCCGTGGTACGACCGGGCCGAGGAGTACATCGGCGTCACGGGGACGGTCGAGGGCATCCCCAGCGCCCCCGACGGCAAGTTTCACGATCCGCCCGCGCCGAAGGTTCACGAGCGTCTGATCCGCGCGGCTGGCCGGAAGCTCGGCGTTCCGTTCATCGCCAACCGGCGCGCCGTGATCACCCGCTCGATCAACGGGCGTGCGGCCTGCCATTACTGCGGGCAGTGCGGCCGGGGCTGCCTGACGGCCTCGAACTACTCCGCGTCGCAGATCGACGTGTTCCCCGCCGTGGAGACCGGAAACGTCACGGTGATCACGGACTCGATGGCCCGGGCGGTCGAGGTCGGCGACGGGGGCCTCGCCCGCGGAGTGATCTACGTCGACAAGGCGGCCCGCTCCGAGCGGCGCGTGCGCGGGCGGGCGGTCGTGCTGGCCGCCTCGGCCTGCGAGACGGCCCGCCTGATGCTCAATTCCAAGTCGAAGCACTTTCCCGACGGCATCGCGAACGGCTCGGGGCTGGTCGGGCGCTACCTGATGGACACGGTCGGGTTCAGCTTGGGGGGCACCCTGCCCGCTCTGGAGAACCTGCCGCGCTACGACACGGACGGATTCGGCGGGGCCCACCTCTACGCGCCGTGGTGGCTGTGGGACGGGCATTCCAAGCTCGACTTCCCGCGCGGCTACCACATCGAGATGGGCGGCGGGTTCGGCATGCCGGGCCCCGGAAGCTTCGGCGCCCTGGCCCGGGAGGCCGGGTACGGCCGGGAACTGAAGCGCAGGGCGCGCGAAGCGTACGGCACGCTGGTCGGGCTGTCGGGCCGCGGGGAGATGATCCCGAACAACCAGAGCTACATGGATATCGATCCCGAAGTGGTCGATCGCTGGGGGATTCCCGTGCCCCGGTTCCACTTCTCGTTCAGCGACTACGAATGGAAGCAGGCCCGCCACATGGAGCGGACGTTCCGCGACCTGATCGAGGCCGCCGGCGGCAAGGTGCTCGGCATCGGCAACACGGCGCGGGAGGGCGAGGGCATCGCGGTCCCGGGATCGATCATCCACGAGGTCGGGACGGCGCGCATGGGGGACAGCCCGGCCGCGTCGGTGCTGAACAAGTACTGCCAGGCGCACGAGGTCAGGAACCTGTTCGTGGCCGACGGCGCGAGCTTCGTCAGCAACCCCGACAAGAACCCGACGCTGACGATCAACGCCCTTTCGTGGCGCACCGCGGAGTACCTGGCCGAGGAATTGAGGAAGGGCAATGTCTAGCGAGCGGGGTTTCGTTTCCGTCAAGGCGCTCCAGGCGCCGTCGCGCCGGGAGGTCCTGCGGCGTGTCGCGCTCGCGGTCACGGCTGCCGGCCTAGCGCAGGGCATCGACCCAGCGGACGGCGCGCAGGTCCACGCAGAGGTCGAGAGCGAACGGACCTTCCGGGGGGAGTACGACGTCAAGTACTTCAACGCTCGCGAGTTCCGCGCGCTGGAGCGCCTCGCCGAGCTCGTCGTTCCGGCCGACGAGGGCGGGCCGAGCGCCCGCGAAGGCGGCGCGCCCGAGTTCATCGACCTGCTGGCCAGCCAGAACCGCGAGCTGGCCGACATCTTCACGGGCGGCATCCTCTGGCTCGACGCCGCAGCGGCCGCTCGCGGCGGGAAGCAATTCGCCGACGCGGCCGAGAGCGATCAGACCGCCCTTCTCGACGCCTTGGTTGCGGCCGAGCGCGCTTACGGAGACGGCGAGACCCGCTGGGCGACGGGAGAGTACGCCCGCTTCTCGGTGTTCGGCATAAGGGAGCCAGCCGAGGCGCGTCGCGGGCTGCGTTTCTTCGGATGGGCGAGACGCCTCATCGTCGACGCCTACTACACCAGCCCGGTCGGAATCAAGGATCTCGGATTCGTCGGCAACTCATCCCATACGGACTACGAGGTTCCGCGAGAGGCGATTGAGTACGCCTTCGGACGGAGCCCGGTCCGTGAAGCTTGAGGGGGCCCGAGGCGATTCCGCCGGCGTCGCGGCCTCGACGCGTCGCCTGCTGCTCCTAGCACTCCCGGCGGGCCTGCGGGCGATCGCGCAGGAGACGAGGGCCGCGGACGGGATTCGGCGGGTGGTGCGCGACGCGAGCCGCGCGCTGCAATCGGGCAGCGCCCCGCTGTTTCTCGCGGCATTCGACCGGCGGGCCTTCCGGGATTTCGCGTCGTTCCGCGACCAGGTCTCCGCCCTGACGCAGCAGCGGCGCATCGCCTCCTCCGTCGCCAGCGGTGTTCCGCAGTCACGTGCGGGCGAGTGGACGGTGGAAGTGGACTGGCTCCTGCAGCTTGCTCCGAAGCTCGATCCGGGGCCGGTCGAGCAGCGTCGCGGAACGGTCGTGCTGGGCCTGCGCGAGGAGCGGGGCCGGTGGAAGATCGTCCGCGCCGAGCCACGCGCCTTCTTCGCCTCGGTCCGGCCGGGCTCTTGACCGAGGGCGCGCCAGCCCGAGCCGATTGCCTATACTGTGGTCGATGTCGGCCGCTAGTTTGACGAACCGCTCGACCCATGCCGGGTCGCTCGCCGCGCTGGCGGCCCAGTCGGTCGCGCAGGACGATGCCGGACGGGGCATCCCGACGCGGAGGCTGGGCCGAACGGGCGAGCAGGTCTCGATTCTCTGCTTGGGCGGGGCGCACCTCGGGCGCGCGGCGCGGGACGATGGGGAGCCGGCCGCGATGAAGCTCGCTCACGCCGCGCTCGACAACGGGGTCTTTTTCTGGGACAACGCCTGGATGTACCACGACGGGTACGCAGAGGAATTCATGGGAAAGGCCCTCCGGGGCCGTCGCGACCAGGTCTTCCTGATGACGAAGAACTCGGGGCGCGACGAGAAGTTCGCTCGGCAGTGCTTGGAGGACAGCCTGCGCCGACTCGGGACCGACCGCATCGATCTCTGGCAGTTTCACGAGATCAACTACGACAACGACCCCGACTGGGTCTTCGACAGAGGCGGGCTGAAGGTCGCGCTGGAGGCGCAGAAGGCGGGCAAGGTGCGCTTCATCGGCTTCACCGGGCACAAGCATCCGAGCATCCACGCGAGGATGCTCGCCAAGGGCTTCGAATGGGCGACGAGCCAGATGCCGATCAACCCGATGGACCATTTCTACCGCTCGTTCCAGAGGGACGTCATCCCGGTCTGCCTGGCCAAGGACGTGGGAGTGATCGGCATGAAATGCCTCGGAGGGGGCCCGCGCGACGCCGAGATCCCGAGCCGGACGCAGGTCACGGCCGAGATGTGCGTTCGGTGGGCGCTGAGCCTTCCCGTTTCCTCGATCGTGCGCGGCTACCTCAACGTGGACCAGCTGATGGCCGACGTCAAGATCGCACGCGGGTTCCGCGCGCTCGCCCCGGACGAACGCGAGCGGATCATGGCTCTAGCGGCCCCGCTGGCCGGGGACGGTCGGCACGAGCACTTCAAGTCGACGCAGCGCTACGACGCGCCGATCTACAGGGAGATGCACGGATTCGCGACCTGACGTCCGTCGCCGGACCGCGTGCCGCCGCTGAGCCGGGCACGTGCCGAACGCCGTCGGAGCACCGGATCGGGATGCCGTCGAGGGCACGCGGTAGCAATGGCGCTTGCAGGGCGCGGGAACGCCACCGCGAGGCTGCCGGGGACGGTGCGCACTCGCGGTCGCAGGGGATACTGCGCGCGCCGAAGAGGGGCTGGCTGCTCTCTCCAAGGCTGGAAATTGCGGTCGCGCCCCTCCAGCTGGGAGCCGGCCATCTCGCGAAAGTCCCCCGGCAGGAGATCGCGAACGTCGTGCGGCAGCGGCGGAGCGAGCCTAGCCGCGGGCAGCCACGGTGTCGGCCGCCAGGCCCCAGAAGTCCTCGACGTAGTAGGAGGAGAGGACGTTGCCGAAGAGGAAGCAGTTGCTCTTGCATTCGGGCACCTCGCCGTACAGCTTGCGGCCCCGCTCGAAGGCCGCGGAAATCGAGCCGTCCTCGAGGACGTTCCCGGCGATCTTTCGCAGCACCTCGCACGGGTAGAATATGTCGCCGTTCGGGTAGATCCGCGGGAACATCGTCGGGTAGCACTTGAATTCCTCGAAGAGCAGCAGCGTGCGCAGCAGCTTGGGCGTGCCGTTGATGCGCACCGTGTTTCGCTGTCTCATTTCGATCAGGCGCTCGACGAAGCCGCGGTAGCGCGGGTCGCGCAGCAGGGCGAGATTCGGGAACTTGCCGTTGGTCTGGGCGGATTGCGCCGAGAATACGAATCCGTGCTCGCCGCAGAACTCGAGAATCCGCTCCGCCTCCTTCAGGTTCCACAGCTCGAGCACGCAGGAAACGGTAATGGACTGCGGGGGAAGGAACTCCTTGGCCAGCAGCAGATTGTCGATCACCCGCGGAACCGTCGCGGACTTCGACAGCGGCTCGGTCGGGTCGTGGGTGATCGCGTCCAGGCTGCACACCAAGCCGTTCAGGTAAGGCAGCATCCTCTGCCTCGCGTTCAGCAGCACGCCGTTGGTGACAACGAGCGCGGACCGGAAGCCCACTTCCTCGCGCGACGCAATGACGAGCTCCTCGATGTCCGGCCTCACGGTGCATTCGCCGCCCGTGATCAGCAGGGTGTCCACTTCCTTGTGGATGTTGTGGAACAGCCGGATCGTGTCCGCCGTCCCCAGCTCCTCGCTGAACGCCTGCGGGTTCTTCTGGGTGCAGTACGAGCAGTCGAGATTGCACTTGTGGGTGGCGTAGAAAATGGCCGAGTACGGCACCACGACGCTGGATCCGAGCACGCGGCGCCGGTAGAGGTTGCCGGCGTAGGCCTTGAAGTTCTTGAGGACGAACGGGTAGTGGGCCAGCATCCCTCGGAGCAGGTGCTTCTTGAAGTCGCCAGCCATCGCGAGCCCGGCTGACAAGTGTACCGAACCCGCGGCCAGACGGGCCCCGAGGTCGTACAATCGGATGGGCTGGGCTAGCGCCGCCCGGCCTGCTAGGCCCCGCTAGCTATGTCCAATCGGCTCTTCGGAACGGACGGCATCAGGGGCACGTCCGGGCGGTACCCGCTCGACGACCGAACCGTGTTTGCCGTCGGAGTCGCTCTCGCGTCGCAGGTTCGACGGAACCGCAGACCAAAGGTCCTGATCGGCATGGACACCCGCGAGTCGGGGCCGCGCATCGCGATGCTCCTGGCGGGCGGACTGCGCATGGGCGGTGTCGCGCGCGAGTTCGCAGGCGTGGTGCCCACCCCGGCCGTCGCCTACGCGACGCGGCAGGGGGAGTATTCCCTCGGCGTCGTGGTTTCCGCGTCGCACAACCCTTTCGAGGACAACGGCATCAAGATCTTCGGTCCGTTCGGCTACAAGTTGCCGGACGAGATGGAGGCGGAGCTGGAGGATCGCATTGGCGCCGCACTCGCGAACGGGGCTGTTCCGGCATCGGAGGAGCTCGAGGACGACCAGGAGATCGCGTTCCGCTACGTCCGGCACCTGCTGCAGGCCTGCGAGCCGCCGGCGTCCGTGCGCAAGCTGCGATTCGTTGTCGACTGCGCCAACGGCGCCGCGTCCGAGATCGCGCCGCTGGCCTGCGAGGCGCTTCGCGCCGATGTCCGCTACATCTCCTGCGATCCCGACGGGCGGAACATCAACCGGGACTGCGGCGCGCTGCACATGGAGCGCTTGGCGCGGGAGGTGGTGACGTCCGACGCCAATTTCGGCGCGGCTCTTGATGGGGACGCCGACCGCTGCCTCTTCGTCGACGAGACCGGCGAGCCCTTGGACGGGGACCACGTGCTGCTCGCGGCTGCCGTGGCGATGAAGCGACGCGGCCTGCTGCACGAGAACCTCGTCGTTTCCACGGTCATGTCCAATCTGGGCCTCGACCTGGCCCTGCAGGACCGCGGCATCCAGCTCGTGCGCACCCCTGTGGGCGACAAGCACGTCGTCCACGAGATGCTGAGCTCGGGGGCGGCCCTCGGTGGCGAGCAGTCGGGGCACGCGATCTTCGGTGACTTCTCGACCACCGGGGACGGGCTGCTCACCTTACTCATGATGCTGCGCATCCTTGCGGAAGAGGGCGTCCCGTGCAGCGAGCTGCGGAAGCGCTTGCGGGTCTTCCCGCAGAAGCTCGTCAGCGTCCGCGTTCGCGAGAAGCGCCCGCTCGAGGACCTGCCGGAGATTCGCCAGGCCGTGGCCGAGCGCGAGTTGGAGCTGGCCGGGCGCGGGCGGGTCGTCATCCGCTACTCGGGCACGGAGCCGGTCGTGCGGGTCATGGTCGAAGCCGAGCGCGCCAGCGACGTGACGCGTCACTGCACCGCGATCGCCGGTCTGTTCCGAAAACAACTGGGGCCGTGAGCGACAGCGGGGCCCGGGCAAGGATTCGCAGGGCCGATCCGACGCTGCGGGCGGGCGAGGACCGCGGCGGGTCGCCTGCGCGCGACCTCTCCCGGCCGCAGGCAGGGCTGCTGGCGGCTCTCTTCTCGGCGGTCTTGGTCATTCCATGGCTTCGCCGCTTGCGGCGGCGCGCCGAATGGAACTGGATCCGGTCGGGGCTGCTCGTCGCCGCCGCGGCGGTCGCGGCCTTGGGCCCGGAATGGAGCAAGCTCCCGGCCCTGCTCGCGGCGTTGCTCGCGGTCGCGCTCCGCCGGACCCCCGACCCGGACGGCGAGCGCCGGATCCAGCGCATGCACCATGCCGAGTACTTTCTCAACGGGGGGGAGTGGGCCGGCCAGAACCCGCCGGACGACGCGGAAGGTCTGCGGGCCGGGACCGCTGTGTACTTGCTGCTTCGCGGGCCGCATCTGCTGGTGATCCGCCGGGACCGGCACGACCGGGTGGAGGTCGCGCTGCGGGTCGACAGCGTCGAGCGCATCCTCGTGGACGGCCGCGACTACGTTCCGGTCTTCGTTTCCGAAGCCAAGCGGCCGCCCAGACGCGAGCGGGAAGTGGACCGGCATGCCGTGTCGGACCTGTCGCTCGAGATCCGCGACGGCGCCGCGCTGCGGTTCCGCTACCGCGGCGCCTTCTCGCTGCACCTGGCCGAGACAGCCGCGCACGCTGTCTGCGCGGCGCGGTCCGGAGTATGACCGCTGCGGACCGTTTCCCGTCCCGCCCGTAGCGGAGCACGCGTCCGCAGCGCGGCGCCGGGGAGCTCGCAGGCGTCGGGCCTCACTCGCTAGGCGCTTCGTCCAGCCAGTCGGGCCTCTTCAGGACCTCCCTCGGCCGGCTGCCGTCGGGCGGCCCGATGATCCCGTCGCGCTCCATGGCGTCGAGGATGCGCGCGGCCCGCCCGTATCCCAGGCGCAGGCGCCGCTGGAGCGTGGACGTGGACGCCTTGCCCATCTCCAGAACGAGGCGCACAGCCTCCCGGTACATGGATCGTCGAACCCGGCGTCGCCGTCCCCCTCCGATTCCTCCTGGTCGCCGTCGGGCGACTCCAGGTACTCGTTCTTGTAGGCGGGCTTGGCTTGGTCCTTCCAGTGAGACACCACGGCCTCGATCTCCTCCTCCGACACGAAAGGTCCGTGGAACCGGCGGCGCCGGGCCGTTCCGGGAGGCAGGAACAGCATGTCGCCCTTGCCGAGCAGGGACTCCGCTCCCATCGAGTCGAGGATGGTGCGCGAGTCGACCCGCGTGGCGAGTCGGAACGAGAGCCTCGCCGGTATGTTGGCCTTGATCAGTCCCGTGATAACGTCCACGCTCGGGCGCTGCGTGGCGAGCAGCAGGTGGATGCCGACGGCCCGGGCCATCTGCGCGAGCCGCTGGATCGATTCCTCCACTTGCCGCCCGGCGAGCATCATGAGGTCGGCCAGCTCGTCCACGATCACCACGACGTAGGGCAGCTTCTCCGGTTCGCTTTCGGGCTCGCGGTCTTCGCGACGCTCCTGCAAGGAGTCGACTTTCTCGTTGAACTGGCTGATGTTGCGCACTCCGTGCTGCGCCAGCAGCTGCAGGCGGCGCTCCATCTCGCGCGTGGCGTTCTTGAGCGCGTTCGTCGCCTTCTTCATGTCCGTGATAACCGGCGTGAGCAGGTGCGGCACCTCCCTGTAGAGGGCCAGCTCGACGGTCTTCGGATCGACGAGGATCAGCCGGACCTCGTCGGGTGTGGTGCGCAGGAGGACCGACATGATCACGCAGTTCACCATGACGCTCTTGCCCGAGCCGGTCTGCCCGGCGACCAGCAGGTGCGGCATGCCGCCGAGGTCGGAGCAGTGGATGTTGCCGCTGATGTCCTTGCCGAGCGCGAACGTCAGCATCGACTCCGCCTTGCGGAAAGCCGGCCACTCGACCACCTCGCGCAGCGAGATGACCTCGCGCCTCTTGTTCGGCACCTCGATGCCGATGGTGGACTTGCCGGGAAGCCGCTCGACCAGCACTGACTCGCATTCCAACGCCAGGCACAGGTCCTCGGACAGGTTGACGATCTTGCTGTACTTGATGCCTCGGTCCGGCTTGAACTCGAACGTCGTTACGACCGGTCCCGGACTGATCTTGTCGATGGTCCCGGCGACGCGGAACTCCTCGAACTTCATGACGATCTGCTGGGCCGTTTCCTGCAACTGGACCTCGTTGTAGGGTTCCTTCTGGTACCGCGGATTGAGCAGGGAGGTGGGCGGGAGCTTGTACTTGGGCCTGTCGGATCCGGGGCCGAGCGACGGATTCCGCGCTATGGTCGAGTGCAGTCGGCCGTCGCCGCCCGTCACGGTGCCTTCGAGGGTCGACTCCCCGGGCTGGTACGGGACGATCAGGGGAGGCGCCTGCAGGTCCTCGTCGCCTTCCGCGGTGTCGTCCCACGGCGGGTCGCCGCCGATCCCGCCGTGCGTGCCAAGGCCCGTCCCGGTGTCGAGCGTCCCGTCCCCCCGGGGCTCGAGCGGAATGGCGTCGGCCTCACCTTCCGCGCTCGGCGCGTCCTCCGACGGATCTCCGTTCGGGTCGCCGGACGGCGGGGGCTTCTCGCGCCGCTCCAGCAGATTCGCCACGCGCAGCGAGGTCAGCGTGTAAACGCTGATCGACGTGCAGGCCAGCAGCAGCAGGATCGTGCCGCCGAGGTTCAGCACGGAGGTGGATCCGTCCGTCAGCACCTTGCCCAGCGCGCCTCCCGCGCGGACCGTCGACTCCCAGCTGGACGGCAGGACGGCTCCGACCGGTCGGTCCAGCAGCTGGAGGGAGCAGCACAGGACTACGGTCAGCAGCGCCCAGCCGCCGGCGCGGCGTCGCAGGCGGTCCATCTTGACGTTGCGGATGAGCTTCAGCGCCAGCAGCGCGAGACCCGCCGGGACGAGGAAGCCGGCCAGCCCGATGGACTGGAGAATCAGGTCGGCGCCGAACGAACCGGGCAGGCCCATCCAGTTGACCGGGCGCGCCCGGGGGGTCGCCACGTTGACTGACGGGTCCGCGGGCGAGTAGGAGACTAGGCAGAGAAGGATGCCGATCGCCAGCAGCAGGGCCAGCACGCCGGCCATCTCGTTCAAGCGCGGGTTGTCGACGAGGAGCTTGATGCGCATCCGCCTCACACGCTGCCGCCTGCGAAGGCCGTCCAGGAGGTGCTTGCAAGAACCAGCACGATTATCCCAAACGCCCAGCGGTAGATTACGAAGGGGGCCAGCGTGGAGCGCTGCAAATGCCTTAGGAACATCGCGATCACGGCGTATCCGGAGACCGCGCTGACCGTGACGCCGACGGCCAGGGGCAGGGCCTCGCCTGGCGGGATCCCGCCGCCGCCGAGCGTCTCCAGCCCGGTCTTGAGCGCCGCGCCGAGCACGACCGGCATGGCCAGAAGGAACGAGAAGCGGGCCGCCGCGGCCCGCGTCAGGCCGAGCGCCAGGCCGGCGGCGATGGTGATGCCGGACCTGGACGTGCCCGGCACCAGGGCGAGGGCCTGGGCGCAGCCGATCAGCATGGCGCCGGCGAAGGGCAGGCTGTCAAGTCCCTTGCGCAGGCGGCCCCTGCGGTCGAACCACCAGATCACGCAGCCCGCCGCGATCAGCATGCAGCCGATCACGAAAGGGCTGCGGAGGCGAGCCTCGATGAGATCCTGCAGCGCCAGTCCGGCGCACGCTGCCGGCAGCGTGGCGGCCGCGAGGTGCCAGAGCAGGCGCGGGTTGTCGTACAGGTCGCGGTCGGGATGGTCCTCCGGCGGCTCGAGGACCCGCCTGCCGCACGCCAGTCCCAGGATGCGGATCCATGTGCGGGCGAAGTAGGCCGCGAGCGCCAACAGCGTGCCGAAGTGCAGCGCCACGTCGAAGGCGAGCCCCGGATCGGCCCATCCCAGCAGCCAGCGGACGAGTACCAAGTGCGCCGAGCTGCTGATCGGCAGGAACTCCGTCAGAGCTTGGACCAAGGCGAGAACGATGGCCTGAAACAGATCCATACGGCGGTCTTGCGGTCCCTTGCCGCGGTCCCTTGGTGGTCTCTGGCGGCCGGTTGATCTCCCTGCGAACCGCCGCTCAGGCTGCCGCCAGCCGGAAGGCCGGGGAATCGAACGGGCTGGCGAGGTTGCCCGCGCTGTCGAGCGGCGGGGCCGCCGGCGGTCCTAGCACCTTGATGGCGGGGTTGGCGGCCAGCTCGGGCAGGAGGTTCTCGCTGACGAGCAGCTGCGACAGCTGCAGGGTGTTGCGAATCCACGCGACGGTACATTCCGACGTGTCGATCTTCCCGCAAGTCGGAAGCAACCGTTCGAGGCACTCGCGGTCGGTCGCGAAGTGCAAAGGGGTGAAGCCGGGCGACGTGACGGACGAGGTCAGCGCGTTCACCCAGGTGGAGCGAAAATCGACCTGCTGCACGAGCCTGGCGTGAGCCATGTCCGCGAAGCCCATGCCGATCGCGTTGCCGCTGGTCTTGGCGGAGAGGTCGCGAAGGTAGATGCGATGCACGGTGGGCACGCCGGTCCAGCTGTTCGGTCCGTGCGGGCCGCCGCGGTTGACGACCTTGGTGTCCATGCCGGCTCCGCTGATGTCCTTGCCGATTTCGTCCACGATGAGCAGGTCGACCTCCGCTGCAGGCAAGTTCGGTTTCCAGGACTTCACTCTTGCGAGGAGCTGCTCCTCCCTCTCCGCCATGCCTTGCGCTCCGAGCGCGTGGACTTCGGCCGTGTTGTGGCGGGCGTCCTCGAGGATGGCGAGGCCGCCCAGCATCTTGCCCGTGGCGAGCACTTCCGAGCCCACGCTGCGGATGACGCGGCCCATCCCGAGCCGCAGCGCCCAGCTGTGGTAGCGCTTGGCGCCTTCCCACTTGCCGAGGCCGATGGCCATCATCTTGTGGAGGCCGCTCTCGAGCGACCCCTCGAAGTCGGTGTGCCACTTCACGCGGCCGCACAGCATCACGCCGTCGCTTTCGAAGGCGCGACGGTCCATGGACACCTCGATGCCTTCGGGCGTCGTGCCGATCCGCACCACCTCGAGGGAGCTCTCGACGGGAGCTCCCGTGCGGGACTCGTCGATTCCGTAGTGGGCCAGCACGTCGGCCTGGCCCTGCGCCGTGGCCGCGCCGTGGCTGCCCATCACCGGCACGATGAAGGGCCGGACGCCGCGCGACTTCCAGAAGTCGACCGCGGCCTTGGCGATGGCGTCGATGTTGCGGATGCCGCGGCTGCCGACGCCCACGGCGACCCGGCTCCCGGGCGCGACCCGCGAGGTCCATTCGGCCCGCTCCATCTCCGCGCGCACGGCCGAGGCGACGTCGGGCAGGCCGCGGTCCGGGAAGTCCTGCAGGACCGGTACGAGCTCTTGCATCCGCATGGTTCGGAACTCTCGCCTTGGCCGGTCTGCTAGGTCGCGCTTTGCATCGACCGCAGGTAGGCCTGGATGCTCTCGCCGTAGCGCACGAGCAGGCCGCTCTCGGCGTATTCCCGGACCTTCTGCTGCCGGTAGTAGTCGAAGATCCGGTCGCGCTTCTCGGCCAGCAGCGACTCGCGCAAGGCCTCGCCCTCCGTCGCCAGCGCGGACTCGTCCGCGGGGAGCAGTTCCAGCGTCCGGAACGCGATCCAGCGGTTTCCCACCGCCACGGGTCCCTGCAGTTCGCCGCTTGCCTCGGCGAAAGCCTCCTCGCCCAGCGCGCTTACGGGGCCGAGGTCGCCGAGGTCGCCGTCGCGCCGGACAGGCTCGCCATCCTGGGCCTGCAGGCCGGCGGCGCGAGCCGCGGCGGCGAGGTCGTGCTTGCCGTCCCGGACCTGCTGCGCGAGTGCCTCGGCGCGCAGGCGGGCGAGGTTGGCGGACTCGGTGTCCACGAAGTCCCCCCTCACGGTGCTCGCGACCTCTTCGTATGAGGCGTCGCGGGCGGGAATCACCTCGGGCACGATGCCGATGTAGAGCGTTTCCTCCTGGGCGACGGAGAAGACCTCCCCGGCAGGTTGCTCGAAGACCGCCCGCACGAGCGCCGCTGCCTTCGGCAGCGAGGCGGGCAGCTGGGAGCGGCCGAACGCGGGAAGCTCTTGGTACGGCAGGCCGAGAGGCGCCGCCGCGGTCTCGAGGGCCGTGCCCGCCTGCCGGGCCGCTTCCATGGCGCTCTCCATGAGGGCGTAGCGGTCGTTCTGGCTCCGTTCCGCCTGCAGGTCGCCCCGGATCACGTCGCGCACCTCGCTGAGCGGCTTCACGCTGCCGCTCTCCCGCTCGTCGAGGCGGATGAGGTGGTAGCCGAACTGGGACTTGACGGGATCGGCGGAAACCTCGCCCGCGCCGAGGGTGAAGCTGGCCTCTTCGAAGGCCGGATCCATCATGCCGCGGCTGACCCAGCCGAGGTCGCCGCCGTTGTCGGCGTTGCCGGGATCCTCGGAATGCTCCTTGGCCAGTTCCGCGAAGTCGGCGCCCTCGCGCAGCTCGGCCAGCACCTGCGCGGCCTTCTGGCGCGCGTCTTCGGCTTCCTCGTCGGACTTGTCCAAGGTCATGAAAAGGATGTGCCGCACGCGGACCCGCTCGGGCTGCTCGAAGCGGTACTGGTTTTGGTTGTAGTACAGCTCGATCTCGGTCTCGGTGATCTCGTGCTCGCCGGCCGCCGCGTCCGGTCCGACGGTCATCAGCTTGAGCGAGCGCCGCTCCGGACGGCGATACCTCAGCTTGTTGGAGTCGAAGTACTCTCTTAGCTGCTCCGGCGTCGGGGACACCTCGCCCCTCATGCTGTCCGAGTCGACCGCGACCCATTGGATGCGAGCCATGTCGCTCTCGCGGTGGAAGCGGCGCTTGACCTCGTCTTCGCCGACCGCCAGGCTGTCGGTCACCATGCGCCTGAGGCGCAGGTCGATCGCGATGTTGTAGAGCACCTCGCGCTCGAATTCGGCGACGGTTCGGCGGAACTGCTGGCGGACGAAGCCCTCGTAGGCGCGGGCGCCGATGAACTTCCCGTCGGGGAAGAGCACGTCGGGGAGGAACTCGCGCAGCCAGCCGGCCAGATCCTCCTCCGTGGGCACGAGGTCGAGGGCCGCGGCCTCGGAAATCAGTACGCGCTCCGCGATCAGGTTCTCTATGGCGGTGCCCGCCATCATTGAGATGGCCTCGGGCGGCACGCCTGCGGCCCTCTGCTGGCGCAGCTCGACCTCCACGTCGCGCATCGTGACGGGAATACCGTCGACTTCCGCGAGAATGTCGGCGTTCGCGGGGCCGGCCGGACCGAACACGTTCGGGATGAGCGTGATGACCATCGAGGCCGCCACGAGAAAGAGCAGGCCGCCCATGACCCATCGCAAGGTCTTGCCTTGGTTTTGAAACAGCTTCAGCATGGCACGGGTTGATAGGGGCCGTCCCCGCCGGGAGAGCGGCCGCGCGGGACGTTCCCCGCGGTGCCGGGGCGGAGCGCCCCGGCTCGCCTCCAATTGTACTACCTGCGCGCGTCCGAGGCGGGCTGGGCTCGGTGGCATGACCGCCGCTTCCCGCGGGTGGCGCGCGGGCCGGCCACCCGCGATGCCGGTCGGAACAGGCAGCTCCCATGGAAAGCGCAGGGTCGCGCGTCGCGACCCGTTCGACGCGGCTTGGCTAGGATGGCGGGAGGTGATTAGGCACAGGTTTACGGAGAATGTTCGGTGTGTATTCGGAACAAGAGAACCGGCTCAGCTGCTAGACGCGGCTCACCGGATGCAGGATGTGTCGCCGTGGCCGACGAGACCCGAGCCGCATGCGCAACCGACCCACACGGGCAGCCCTTGATGGAGGCGCCGTTTCAAGCCCGCCCCGCGCCACCGCTTCGTCGGCCGGTCGCCCCGGACGGGTCAGCGCAGCCTGTAGCTACAGTGGCTCGGGCGCAAGGCCGATTTCGCGATGGGGAGGCCCGTCCCCGGGAACCTCGGGACACGCAACGGGACACGCAACCGTACTGACGCCGTTCCGGAGCAGGTACTCGCGGGCCCGCAGGATCCCAGAGCCCACCTGAGAGGCATCGTGGCTGTCATCCCCGAAGCAGAACGGCACGCCCGCCTCGGCAGCCATTCGCACGAGCCACGCTGCCGGGTAGGGCTCGGGCAGGCCCTTGCGCCAAGCCGCGGTGTTCAGGTCCAGAATGCACCCGCCAGCCCGGGCGGCCTCGATCGCGCTCTCCGCCGCTTCGCGGATCCGTCTCGTCGAGAGTTCGGCTCCGGCCGGCGCGAACAGCCTGGGCAGGTCAAGGTGGGCCACTACCTCGGGGCGGATATCCTCGACCATCTCCCGCACCAGGCCGTAGTAGCGCACCAAGAGGGCCTCGAGCCCGCCGCAGGCCTCGACGGCCGCGCTGTACATGCCCGGCGACTCGTCGATCGACAGTTCCGCGACGTGGTGGACCGACCCGACTACGTAGTCGAACCCGTGTCGCGCGCGCAGGTCGCGCATCAGGTCTCCGTAGCGGCCCACGGGCACGACCTCGGCCTCGAAACCGCGCAGCACGGCCAAGCGGTCTCCGAACTCGGCCTGCAGCAGCCGCGAGGCTGCCGCGTAGTCGTCAAACTCGCGCTCGAGGCGCTCGACGGTGTAGCCCTTCGCGCGCTCGGATTCGTACAGGAAGCGCGGCTCGGAGCGCGGCGCGTGTTCCGAGATGCCGTAGGTGCCGAAGCCGGCCGCGACGGCCGCCTCCAGCGTCTCGCGGAGGGTGCCCTTGGCGTGCTCGCAGAACTCGCCCGAATGGCCGCCGTGCAGCGAGACCTTCCACGGAACAGGAGTCATGGCTCCAGCGTAGTGGGCCGACCCGCTCGCGCTCGCCCGGACCGACGAGGCCGGGAGTCGACGGCTGCGGCTTGCCCGGCGGCGCTCCCTTGCGCGAAAATCGACCGCTGCCGTGAGCGTTCCCGTGAAGTCCGAGCATTACGTTGCAATTGATCTGGGAGCGAGCAGCGGACGCGTCATGCTGGGTGCCTTCGACGGCCAGCGACTCGCCATCAAGGAACTGCACCGCTTCGCGAACCCGGCAATCGACGTGCTCGGCCGCCTGCACTGGGACGTGCTGGGCCTGTTCCGCGAAATCCAAGCGGGCTTGGGCGCGGTCGCGGCCTTCCGGCCCGTCTCGCTCGGGGCCGACACGTGGGGCGTGGACTTCGCCTTGCTGGACCGCGACGGGGAGCTGCTCCGCAATCCCTACCACTACCGCGACAGCCGGACGCAGGGCACCATGCAAGAGGTGTTCAGCGCGGTGCCGCGCGAGCGGATCTTCGAGGCCACCGGCTTGCAGTTCATGGAGCTGAATTCGCTCTTCCAGCTGTTCTCGATGAAGGGCTCGCCGGCGCTGGAAGCCGCGGGCACGATCCTGATGATGCCCGACCTGTTCCACTACTGGTTCACCGGCGAGCGGGCCTGCGAGTTCACCGACGCGACTACATCGCAGTGCTACGACCCGCGGCGCCGGGCATGGGCCTTCGACTTGCTGGAAGACCTCGGCCTGCCGACGCGCATCTTCGGCGAAGTCGTCGATCCGGGCACCGATCTGGGCGGCCTGCGACCCTCGCTGGCCGGGCAGTGCGGGGTCCCGCCGATGCGAGTGGTCGCACCCGGCACTCACGACACCGCATCGGCCGTGGCGGCCGTCCCGGCCGACGGGGGCGACTGGGCCTACCTGAGCTCGGGAACGTGGTCGCTGCTGGGCGTGGAGTCCGACCGCCCGCATGTCACGCCCGCCGTCTTGGCAAGGAACTTCACCAACGAGGGGGGCGTCTGTCGCACGACGCGCCTGCTTAAGAACATCTGCGGCCTTTGGTTGCTCGAGGAGTGCCGCCGGGAATGGTCGCGGCGCGGTATCGCCGTCGAGTACCCGCGGATCACGGCCGAGGCGGCCTCGGCCGAGCCCTTCCGGTCTCTAGTCCACGTGGACGCCCCGAATTTCGCCGCTCCCGGCGACATGCCCGGCCGCATCGCCGCGGCGTGCCGGGAGAGCGGCCAGCCTGCCCCCGATTCGACCGGCCGGTTCGCGCGGGCCATCTTCGAGAGCTTGGCGCTCCGCTATCGCAGCGTGCTGGCTGACCTGGCCCAGATCACGGGCCGGAGGCCCCGCGTGCTGCACGTGGTGGGCGGCGGGTCCCGCAACGGGTTGCTGTGCCAGTTCGCCGCGGACGCCTGCGGCATTCCCGTGGTTGCCGGCCCGGTCGAAGCGACGGCTGCCGGGAACTGCCTGATGCAGGCCATCGCCTCCGGTCGGATCGGGGACCTGGCGCAAGGTCGGGAGGTCGTCCGCAATTCGTTCGGGCTGGCGCGTTACGAGCCGAATCCCGCCACGGTGGCCGACTGGGAGGATGCGGCCGGCAGGCTCGCGTCGCTGCCGCCCGCGTGAACCGCGAGAACTTCCTGCACGCGATCGCGCCTAGCGCTCCTTGCGGAGCGGACCGATCCGATCGCTGCGGATGATAGGCTGCTGGCGTGGTTCGGGCACCGCTCAACGTCGCCATGATCGGCTGCGGCTTCATGGGCAAGGCGCACAGCAACGCCTACGCCCAAGTGGGCCATTTCTTCCCGCATGTCCGAGGAGTACGGCGCAAGGTCGTCTGCGGACGCGGACGCTCCGGGCTCGACGCCTTGGCCCGGGCGTGGGGATGGGACGAGACGGAGACCGATTGGAGACGGGTGGTCGACCGTCCCGACATCGACCTCGTCGACATCTGCACCCCGAACTACCTGCATGCCGAGATGGCGGTCGCCGCGGCCCGGGCGGGCAAGATGGTTCTCTGCGAGAAGCCGCTCGCCAGCACTCTCGAGGAGGCCCGGGCGATGGCCGCGGCGACCGCCGCCGTGCCCACCTTCGTGTGGTTCAACTACCGCAGGGTCCCGGCCGTCGAGCTGGCCGCGCGCCTGCTGGCCGAGGGCGCCCTGGGGCGGATCTACCACTACCGGGCGCAGTACCTCCAGCAATGGGGGCCCGACCCCGGCCGTCCGCGGAACTGGAAGATGGCGAGGCGAACCGCAGGGTCGGGAGTGAACGGCGACCTTAATTCCCACCTGCTCGACACCGCCATGATGCTTCTTGGCCCGGTCCGGGAGGTGGGCGCGACCCTCGAGACGTTCCTTCCCGAGAAGCCAGATCCGACCCGTCCGGGCCGGACGTATGCCGTCGACATCGACGACGCCGTGCTCGTGCAGGCGCGCTTCGCCTGCGGGGCGCTGGGCACCTTCGAGGCGACGCGCTTCGCCACGGGCTACCAGAACGACAACGGCTTCGCGGTGCATGGCGAGCGCGGGATGGTGGCTTTTCGTTTCGAGGACATGAATCGGCTGGAGTACGCCGACGCCGGCGGGGACCCCGTCCTGCGCGGTCGGCGCAAGGTCCTCGCGCCCTCGCCCGGCCCGCCTGGCGACCCGCACTACTGGAAGACCGGACATCCGATCGGATACGAGCACACCTTCATCAGCTCCTTGGCGGCGTTTCTCGAGGGTCTTGACTCGGGCACGCCGGCTCGGCCCACGTTTGATGACGGTGCGGCTGTCCAGCGGGTGCTTGATGCCATCGAGACGTCGGCCGCCCGAAAGGCCTGGGTGGAAACCGGCCTGTAGGCCGGGACGCACCTCGCGCCGCCGCCTCCTTCCGTTCGGCTCGGGGCCGGGCGCTTGCCCCATCGCTGGCGGGGTACAATCGGCGCGTCCGGCGGGCCGGTTCCCGGTGCGCGAGCGGAACTGTCGGTCGCCGGCCCGGAGGTGATCAGCCGTGCAGCGTTGCCCAACCTGTCGAGCGGGGTTGCGACGGGCCGTCTTGGCCGCGCTGGCCGGGACGCTGGCGGTCGCACCGTCAGCGGCACAGCGGGCCGCGCAGGTGCAGTCGGGTGCCACGGCGGCAGCCACGCCTGGATTCCTGGACAACTTCACGTGGCACCCGGGCGGGACCCGCGAGGCCGACATGTGGCAGGTGCTCATCCTCTTCGGCGTCGACGACCCGGCGGGCGAGGCATGGGACGGCAGCCTGTCGGTGAGGGCAGGCGAGATTCTCGGCATCGATCCGCACCGGCAGGAGCCTCCCGACCGCATTCTCCCGCAGGGGGGCTGGAAGCTCCGGACGCAGGACGTGCGCGTCATGCTTCGGTCCACCGTCGTGCCCGGGCCTGAGCCTGCATATAGTGAGGAGCCGATGCCGAAGGGGATGTGGGTGCGCGGCAGCGGCAGCACCGCGACGTCGGTCGAGGTGACGACGGCCCAGGGTGACTTCAGCTTCAAGCCGATGGCGCTCGAGTTCGGCCCTTGGACCCGGGCCTTGGGCGGGCGCGTCGCCATCCAGCGGACGCCGCCCGGGACCGACCTGTCCGGCACGGAGCTGCGTCAGCACGACTCGCCCGCGGTCGCCGCGGATTCCGAGGGGAGCCTGTTCGCGACTTGGTACAGCTACCACGACCGGCGCGAGGAGCTCAATTTCCGCCGCTACCGCGAGGGCCGCTGGTCGCGTCTGATTCCTGTCGGGCGGGCAGCCGAGGATCTCTGGCGCCCGCAAGTCGTGATCGACGCGTCCGACAAGCCTTGGCTGATCTACTCGCAGCGCCCGTCAGCGGACGGACCGGGGAACTGGGACGTCTACGCGATGGCTTGGGAGGACGACGAGTGGGGCCCGCAGCACCGGCTCACCGACAATCCCCTGCCGGATGTCGAGCCGCACGTGGCGCGGTCCGGCGACGGCACCGTCTACGTGGTCTGGCAGTCGATGGCGGGGCGCTATTCGCAAGTGCGCCTGAAGTACCTGCGCGAGGGTCGCTGGTCGGAGACCGTCTCGGTCACCAGCTCGCTCGCCAACGACTGGTCGCCCGCGGTGAGCGGTGCGCCGGACGGCTCGGCATGGATCTCGTGGGACCGCTACAGGCAGGGTTCCGGAGGGAGCTACGACGTCTTCGTTCGGTCGTTCTCGCCCGAGCGAGGCTTGGGCCAGGAGACGGCTGTCGCCGCGACGGCGCGGTTCGAGGCCCACTCGAGCGTGGCCGTCGACGGGCGAGGCCGCCCGTGGGTCGCGTGGGAGACGTCCGGGGTCCACTGGGGCAAGGATTTGGGCCGCGGCCTGGGCGAGCGCCAGCCCGGCACCTCGCTCGGGGGGCCGCGGCGCATCGAAGTCGCGTGCCTCGACGGCGGCCAGTGGAAGGCCCCGGCGGCCGTCGAGTTTGCCGACCCGCAGGCAGTCGGGTCGACCGGCGAGAGCCGACCGCTGCTGCAGTTCGATCCGGACGGCAATCTGTGGATGTCTTTCAAGCGGCGCTATAGCCGCCATTCGTACCGGCCCACGTCGTATTGGGAGTCGTTCCTGACGCGCTTGGACGGGCGGGGGTGGACGGATCCGGTTACGCTGCCGTCGAGTTGGGCCCGCAAGAGCACGCGCATGGGCATGGTGTCGGCGGGCGGGCGCCTGTGGGCCTTCTGGCCGGACGAGAGCCGCCAGTGGGGCTTCGCGAGCCGCCCGCGCCTGAACCGCGTCGTGGCCGGCTCGCTGGAACTGCCGGGCCCGGGAGCGGCTCCCCGGCTCAGGCCCTACCGCCCCGAGCCGGCGCAGTCGCGCCCCGATTCTCACCCGACCGAGCTGGACGACGTGCGGTTCATCCGCAACTACCGCGCCGAGCACGGCGGCGAGTCGCTGCGCATCGTGCGTGGGGATCTCCACCGCCACACCGAGCTCTCCCAGGACGTCGGCGGGATCAGCGACGGGTCTCTGCCGGAGTTCTACCGCTACATGATCGACGCGGCGGAGATGGATTTCGGCGCTTCCACGGACCACCAGGCCGGCGGGACGGACTTCTGGAACGCGATGACGCAGAAGCTCGCGGACATGTACCACTTCCCGGAGAGATTCTCGACGCTATACGGCTACGAGCGGAATCCGGGCAACCCGTACGGCCATCGCAACTTGATCTACACGCACCGCAACTATCCCGTCGTGCCGTTCTTCATTCCGATGCATCCGCGATTCCTTCTCCCCGACAGCCCCGACGGCGAGCTGCTGACGTTCAGCTCGATGGGCTTCGGCAGCGGAGTGCGCAACGAGACGAAGCTGATGTACGAGGTGGCGCGGAAGACCGGCGGTCTCGCCATCCCGCACACCTCCGGCACGAGCTCCATGGGCACGGACTGGAGGGACCACGACCCGCAGGTCGACACCGTGGCCGAGATCTACCAAGGGGCCCGGCAGAGCTACGAGCACAAGAACGCGCCGCGCGGCATCCGGGACGGGGAGGAGGGTGACGCGGCGGGCGGGTTCCAACAGCCCGGCATGTTCTGGAACGCTTGGGGCAAGGGCTACAAGATCGGCGTGATCGCCAGCTCCGACCACTACTCGACGCACATCTCCTACGCGATGGTGTACACCCCCGATACCAGTCGCGAGGCGATCCACGACGGAATCCGCAGGCGGCGGACCTACGGCGCGACAGACAACATCGTGCTGGACTTCCGCTTGGGGGACGCGTTCATGGGGGAGGAGACCGTCGCCTCGGAGCCGCAGCGCATCCGGGCTCGCGTGCGGGGCACGGACAGGATCGCGGCCGTCCATCTCATCCGGGACGCCAGCTACGTCTACAAGATCGAGCCCGGCACGCAGGAGGCGGAGTTCGAGTATCTCGACGTCGAAGCGGGTCCGGGCGACCACTGGTACTACGTGAGGGTCGAGCAGGAGGACGGCGAGCTCGCTTGGTCAAGCCCCATCTGGATTGCCCGGCGCCCGTAGTGCAAGCACCCAACGTCTTGGCTGTGCGTCTCCGAGACGAAGAGGACCGGCTCTGGTTTCGTCGCAGTGTCGCTGGCCGCCTCCCGCCGGGCCCGTTCCTCGCGGGCGGCCGATCAGTTTCGATCCAGGCTAGGTCAGGAGTCCTGCCAGCAGGCTGACGGCGCCGAATGCGGCAGTCACGTGGGACCAGGGCCGGAGCAGCGCAATCGAGATCACCTACCGACCAGGGCGACGGCTGCTCCCGCGACGCCAATCGGGCCTCGGACAGATCTGACCGCCGCTCGCGGCGCGACGATCTTCTCGCCTATCGTCTGTAGCGACTCCGGTCGGCTCGCTTCTGCGCCTCCAGGCTCGACGAAGTCTCTGTGGGTTCTATTGCCGCCGGTCATCAGGACCCTCGGGCGGAGTGCTCCCGCGCTGCTGCGCGTCGCAAGGTGTCGCCTGGCGCTCTGCGAGCTCGCTTGATCCCTAGAGCCACATGCTCGTAACCAGCGCAATTCTCCCTGTCGGATCGATGCGGGACGGGAATTCCAGCGCGGCTAGCGGATCAAGGACCGCGAACACGGCCGCACAATGACCGCCCCAATGGTACGGAGGTACGGACTGAAAGTGGGTTGAAGTCGGCTGACTCCGTCCTGCATCTCGCCGTGAATTGGACCGGTGGTTTCTCGATCTGGACGGGACCAACCCTCGTGTCCGTATCCGCCGCCGCCAGCGCGGATTGCGCGAGTGCGGATTGATTCGCCGTTGCCCTTGGCCTGCGATCCACCGCGGGATTCCCCGTCCGCGCGGCCTGAACCCAGCCGTCCGGCGAAGAGTAATCGCTGCAATCTCATCGCGAGAGCTTAGTACGGGGGAACGAAGCTTCAGCCGAAGTGCCCATCGGAGAAGCGCCGCGGGCCGCTCGCCCGCGGCGCTTCCGATGCGATTCGCTTGCGCTGCGCGGACTCCGAGCCCGAAATCCGATCGCGGGGCCTTGATACTATCGGTAGGCGGCCCGGCACCCGCGCTCCCGGCGATGCAGACCCTGTTCGACGCTCCCCGCAAGGAGCGGGGCCTGTTCGGGCGGTTCCGGCGCGCGGTCTCGAAGACGCGGGAAGCGCTGGCCGACCAGATCGGCGACCTGTTCGAGGGACGTCGCGAGATCGACCCCGAGCTGGTAGAGGATCTTGAGATGACTCTCATCGCCGCGGACATCGGTGTCCGCGCGGCGAACGAGATCATCGAGGACGTCCGCTCGCGCCTGGCTCGCGACCAGCTCGAGGATGCCTCCGCGATCAAGGACCTGATAGCGGCGCGGATGTTGGAGATCCTGGGCCAGCCGTGGGCTTCGGCAGACTCGGCTGTCGCGGCCGAGTCGCTGCAGGTGATCCTCGTCGTGGGCGTGAACGGCGTCGGCAAGACGACGACGATCGGCAAGCTGGCGTCCCGGCTCCGAGAAGACGGGCGCCGCGTCTTGCTCTGCGCCGCCGACACGTTCCGCGCGGCGGCCGCCGAGCAGCTGGTCATTTGGGGGGAGCGCTCGAACTGCCCGGTCGTGCGGCAGAGGGCCGGTGCCGATCCCAGCGCAGTGCTCTACGACGCGCTCGAATCGGCGAAGGCGCGGGGCTTCGACACCGTGATCGTCGACACCGCCGGACGGCTGCACAACAAGGCGGGGCTGATGGCCGAGCTGCAGAAGATCCGCCGGACGGCCGGCCGCCTCGTGCCCGGGGCTCCGCACGAGGTGCTCTTGGTTCTGGACGCGGTGACCGGCCAGAACGGCCTCGAGCAGGCGCGCCAGTTCACCTCGACCGCCAACGTGACGGGGCTCGTCCTGGCCAAGCTTGACGGCACCGCCAAGGGAGGCATCGCCGTTGCCATAGCCCGCGAGCTCGGCTTGCCGATCCGCTGGGTGGGCATCGGGGAGCGCAGCGAGGATCTAGTCGCGTTCGATCCCGACACGTTCGTGCGGTCGCTGTTCGACGCGCCCGACCGGGAATGACCGCGACGGACCGTCGCTGGCTGCGGGAAGCGCTCGACCTCGCCCGGCGCGGGGACGCGCTGGCGAGCCCGAACCCGCAGGTGGGGGCTGTCGTCGTCGACGCGGAGGGTTGCAAGGCCGGCGAAGGCAGCTACACTTACGCAGGGCGGCGCCACGCCGAGGCGCTGGCGCTGGCCGAGGCCGGCGGCCGCGCTCGCGGGGGCACGGTGTACGTGTCGCTCGAGCCGTGCAATGTCACGGGTCGCACGCCGCCTTGCGTTGACGCGATTCTCTCGGCGGGGGTCGCCCGGGTCGTAGCGGCGACTCGCGACCGCAACCCGAGAATCGATGGATCCGGTCTGGAGCGCCTCCGCCAGACCGGCGTCGCGGTGGAGGAGGGGGACGGCGATCTGGCGGTCCAAGCGGCCCGTCTGAACGAGCCGTTCTTCCACTACGCCCGCACGGGGCGTCCGCTTGTGACGCTCAAGACAGCCCTGACCTTGGACGGCAAGATCGCCGCGCCCGACGACAACACGGGCTGGATCACCAGCGAGACCGCGCGGCGGCACGTGCAGACGGTCCGCCATCGCCACGACGCGATCATGACGGGCATCGGCACGGTGCAGGCCGACGACTGCCTGCTGACCGACCGCACGGGCCTGCCTCGGCGGCGGCCGCTGCTGCGGATCGTCGCCGATTCGCTGCTGCGCCTGTCGGCCGATTCCCGCATCGTCGAGTCCTACGACGGGGACTTGGTCGTGGCCACGACGTCCGCCGCCTCTCCCAAGCGTCGCGAGTCGTTCGCCCGGCGGACCATCCCGGCTAGGGTCTTCGATTCCCCGACCGGGCGGGTCGACCTGCAGGGAGTCGCCGCGTGGCTGGGTGAGGCGGGCATCGTCTCGCTGATGATCGAGGGCGGAGCGAAGCTCAACTGGGCGGCGCTCGACGCCGGGGTTGTCGACAAGGTGCTGCTGTACTACGCGCCCAAGATTCTGGGTGGATTCGATTCCCTGCCGATGGCCGGAGGGGCAGGCCGCCGCTCGAGGGCCGGGGCGCTGCGGCTGCGGAACCTGCGGACGTTTGAGGTGGCCGAGGACGAGTTCGCAGTTGAGGCCGATATGGTCAGGGAGGCGCCCCCCGCCGGCCGGGCGGTCGCTTCCTGAGGGAGCCGGGATGTTCACTGGGATCGTCGAGGAGACAGGCGAGATCCTGGAGATGACTCGCTCCGTCTCTGGGGCCCGCATCGTAGTGGGCGCGGACCTCGTTCTGGAGGACCTGCGCAAGGGCGCGAGCGTCGCCGTAAATGGCTGCTGCCTGACAGCGGTCGCGGCGGGCCGGGGCTCGTTTGCGGCGGACCTGTCCCCCGAGACGCTTCGCAAGACCAACCTAGGAGACCTGTCTCCCGGACGAGCTGTCAACCTGGAGCGTCCGCTCCGGCTGACCGACCGCCTGAGCGGGCACTTCGTCCTAGGCCACGTAGACGGGAGGGGCGAGGTGCTGGAGCTCGATCCGCTTGGGGACGGCAACTGGTGGCTGGCAGTGCGCGTGCCGGAGGACCTGCTGGCGTACCTGGTCTACAAGGGCAGCGTCGCGATCGACGGCGTTAGCCTGACCGTGGCCTCCCTCGAGGGATCGTCGCTCGGCATCGCGATCATCCCCCATACCTACGAGGTGACCGCCCTGTCATCGACCGGAGCCGGAAGCGCGGTGAACATCGAGTGCGACATGCTGGCCAAGCATGTCCATCGGCTGCTGGCAGCGGGAGGGGGCCTGCCTGCGGCGCGGGATCTCGGCTAGGGCCGGCTGCGCTCGGCCGCAATGCTCGCCGGGATGCCCTCGCGATACGTCGGATAGCGCAGCTCCAAGCCGAGATGGCGGAGGATGGCGCGGCCGTCCACCCGCCGGCCGAAGCGCCGCGTCTCGCTGAGCTCGCTCTCGGTTGCCTCGCCCGGCAGGTCCAGCCCCAGCAGCCCTGCGCAGAACCGTGCAACTTCGCGCGATGTCGCCGGCAGCGCGTCCGCGACCGGGAACGCCCCTTCGATGCCTCTGGCCATCGACGCCGCGACGATCGACGCTAGGTCGTCGACGTGAATCCGCGAAACCGGGCGCCCCTGGCCCGGCGGCAGGCGGAACCGGCCCTCGCGCATGGCCGAATGCACGCCCCGGCGAGGCCCGTAGATCGCTGCCGGGCGCAGCGCGAGCGCCCGGCAGGGCAGGGAGCGAACCGCGCCCTCCGCGGTCATCCGCAGTCTCTGGCGTTCCGTCGCCGGAGCGGCCGGAGTCGTCTCGTCGACGGCCTCTGCCGAGCCGTAGACACCGGTGGTGGAAAGGTACGTGACGTGCTCGGGACAACCGGCGAGCATTTCTAGGATGCGCGGCGTGGGCTCGTCGAAGGCACCGTCCGAGCGCAGGGTGGGCACGGACAGCAGGACCTGCGCGCCGTCCGCCGACGGGACCGGCGGTCGGCCGCTCGTCGCATCGAACGGATGCACCTCGGCACCGAGCAGGCGCAAGGACGCGAGCGCCTCGGGATTCCGGGCCGTGGCCGACACGCGCCAGCCGCGCTCGAGGAGGAGCCCGGCCGCCCTGCGGCCCGTGAACCCGCAACCCACGATCAGCGCGCGCTGCCCCACCCTTCAACCTAGCTCATGCTCGCGGTTTCGGCTCCGTCCGCAAGGTCTTCCCTGTGGGGCGGTAGGGGCTCAGATCATCTAGTGCTTGTGAAAAGACCTAGGTAGTTCGGGAATTCTAGCCAATGATACCTGACTCTATGTGACTCGTGGAGGAACAGAGATCTAGACAATTCATTTGAAACGGATTGGATTACAGTTTCTCTCTTGACAGAATATAAGCGATGTATAGAAAGCCATATTTCGCGAATATATGGCAGATAGATTTCCGTAATTTCGATTTCATATTTAACGGTATTCTGTGAATGGAGCATCTCATGAATTGAACTTTTATCGTCTCATACTATCCCCAAAGAATGGGAATTATATATCGGAGTACCGACGACGCCATATCCGGCTAGAACCGCTCAGATTGGGGAAGTCGGCGTCTAGCTCGGGTCATTCGTGTGCGGCCGAGGTGGGCACCGACAGGTCGGTTCGTAGCTGAATCGCTCCTGCAAGCGGATTTGGCGGCGCACGGACTAGTGAGGCCGCCTCGCATGCCCCGGTGGAACCCGGGTTGCCGAGGAGAGGCTCCCCTTCCAAGGCGGTTGCATCTATGAATTGTCCGGGCTGGACACCGGTCGCGGCGCGGGATTCCGGATCCGGAGCGCCCTTCGCACCGAGCGTGAAGAGAGGCCGCAGCGGACCGGCTAGGCCGTGCTCAGGCCGCGACCGCGGCCTTGCCGACCAGTTGCCGGATAGGTCAGCGTCTGGCCGACCATGCGTCGCATCCGTTCCGCCGTGTCGCAGTTGCGGGCGTTGCGCCGTCCCGCGCACGTACTCGTCGCCGGAGTGCTAGACGCCCTCGTGCGGGCACTCCGCCATGCCGGCGTAGGCCGCCGCCTCGTCGGAACGGACTTGCGCGCCCGGGGCGACCCGGCCGCGCATGAAGCCCTGCAGGTCGCCCTTGGTCGGGCCCGGCCCGGGCCTTCTTGCTCCCGTGCTTGTTGCGCTCCTTGTCGCCGACGCAGGTCTCGTCCACTTCCACCGGGCCGGCGAACAGGCCCCGGTCCCGCTCCCAGCACGAGCGGATGCGGTGCGCCAGGTGCCGGGCCGGCATCCGGCTGATGCCCGGGTCGCGGTGCAGCTTCATGCCGGAGACGCCCTGGAGGCCGGTGGTCAGCAGGAACATGGCGACGGCCCGGACGCGGTAGCCGAGCTTGGTGTCGGCCATCATGCTGCCGGCGCGCACGGAAAAGCGCTTGCCGCAGTCGCGGCATCGGTACGGCATCGAGGGGTAGGCCGTGCTGGACTGCACGCTGGAGCCGCGACAGCGGGGGCATACTGTACCGTCCGGCCAGCGCATGGAGTCAAACCATGTTTCCGCGGATTTCTCATCGGGAAACATGGCGATAACTTCAATCAAGGTGATGCCATTACGAAACTACTTACTGGGACAATTCTTCTTCATTTATGACCTCCTATATTGGAACTATTCCATCAAGAAAATCCACCGATTATCAGCAGATATCCGGAAGAAATATAAATTATTTTATGGATTGATAATTTGCCAAATCGGTTGCCTTGGCACTCAGATATATAATTCCCCTCGAAGAGGGCCTGGCATGGGGCATGAGCCACTGCCGGCAGCACGTCCTGGCGGGCGAGCTGGACGCGGAGGACCGCGTGACGGCCCTGCCCGCGCCGCTGCGCCACCTGCTCGAGACCGTGCGCATGGCGGCCTGCCGGGCCGAGACGGCCCGCGAGCTTCTGCAGGCGCCGTTCCGCAGCGAGGCCGGCCTGCGCCCGGACCCGGCCGCGGGCACCCTCGCCGTGAGCCTGCTGCGCCAATCCGCGCGGGCCCGCGGCCGACGACGGCCCTCCCCGGCGGTGACTGCACCGCTCCCGGCCGGTCGGCGCGCAGACGCAGACACCGGCGACACCGGTCTCCCGCTCGGACGTGCCGGTATCAAGGCCCCGATCCACGCGTCCGCGTCTGCCCGCTCCAAGACCGCCCACGAGTCCCTGCGGCCAGCCCATCGCCCCGGCCACACCGTCTCGCTCCGCTCCGACGCGAGCGTCTTGGACACCCTAAGACTGCCGACGTTCGGAATTCCGAGGCTGTAGGTCGATAGGCGCCTGCCCCCCGCTTGCTGCCCGTTGCGCCGCAACTCCCGGTAGATCGTCGCCCGACTGCCCGGCGATCGCGGCCGCTCCCAGGCCCGCGGCCCGCAGCGTCTCGATCCGGAAGCGCTCCTCCTTCGTCACCTACGCGCAGCTCCTGGGCATGGGGCTCCCCCTCCTCCCGTTGCATCTCAGCCAAGTGTCGCGACGCCACAGGTCGCTGCCCTCCCTCTCCCATCCCTTCCATCTTGTGGCTCGGCGGGTATCGCACTTCGGAGTTGATCGGGCGATGTGAATGCCTCGATTGCTATCCGGAAGGCCTTCATTCCCTAGGTGAGCGAGTCCGGGCGACATGCAGGGCGCCCGTTGGCGAAGGCGACATTCGCGATCCCGCTCTCCCGATCAAGCGACGGACCTTGAAGCGCTGAAGGCTCGCTGCGAATCCGATCCGGGATGGTTCCTAGAGACCAACCGGAAGACTGCGCGGCCCACCCGCCGGGAAGCGCGGAGGCAGGCGCGACCGGGCCTCAGCTCCCGCCGTGCAGTCCGAGCGCGGGCGCGCTGGATCGTCCCGCGAGGTGCAGCATGAACGACGGACGCCCTGCGGAGGAGCCTTCGCTCCGCTTGCGACCGCGGCACTCCGCCGGTGCGTGCGGGACCGATCTGCTTCGCCGGAACTCACAGCGACCGCCCCGGCCCGCGAATGCGAAGCGGGGACCGCCACGTGGCCCCATGGATCCGGTCTGCCCGACCAGCCCGGCCTCTCGCCGGCTGCCATCACCGGCTCGCTCCGCAGGCGGACGTGCCTGCGAGCAAGAGCCGGCTCGCCCGCCTGCGCTGCGCCGGTCGGCGCGGAACAGCGCCCGCGGGCCGGGCCGGCAAGGCTCCTGCCCGCGCTCAGTGGCGACCGAAGCGGGCGAGCAGGGCCTCGCCGCTCTCGCTCTGCAACACCCAGACCCCGACCTCGTCCAAAGCGGCGCTGTCGCGAACCCCCTGGAGCGTCGCCGCGAGCGAGCGCGAACAGCTCTCGCCGAAACGCACCCGGGTCAGCCTCACGAGCATCTCCACGCGGCCTTCCACGCGGCCTTCCACGCGGCCCTCCACGCGGCCTTTCGCTTCCAGTTCCCGGGCTATCCTGTCAACCGTATCTCGCAGCATCGCGGTGTCCTGCTCCTCTCCCGCCAGTCCGTCCAAGTCGTCCAGTGTCACCTGCGGAAAGCGGTGCGGCCAGATCTCCGCCTCCACCCAGCCGTCCAGGCTCTCCCTCGGCCCCGCCTCGTCCCGGCTGCGCAGGTAGCGCTCCTTGTGCGCCAGCGCCAGCACCAGCTGCTCCAAGGTCTCGCAGCGGTCGAGCTCGAACACCAGCGCAGCCCCGTTCTCGCTCGCCTTGGGTTCCGGGCCCCGCCAGTGCCGCACGTCCACCAGCGCGAAGCGCACCGCCAGCTGGAACGCCTTCAGCGCCTCCGGCACCTTGTAACCCAGCCCCGCCATCTCCAGCGGCCCGGCCCAGGGCTTCTTGCCGTTGTAGACCACCGTCGCCAGCACCGGCGGCAGCAGCCCGCGCCCCCGCACCTGTCCGCTCGCCAGCAGCCAGTTGTACAGCTGCAGCACGTATTCGGCGACGCGCAGCGGCATGCGGCGCTCGCTCTTCGACTGGAACTCCAGCATCAGGTACAGGTACAGCGCCCGCCCGCGCCAGGTCGCGCGCCAGATCAGGTCGTTGCGGCGCAGCCGCAGGTCGGCGGCCACGTGCTCGGTCGCCACCGGAGTCAGCGTCGACCGATCCAGGTGCCGCGCCCAGTCGGCCCCGCAGTAGGCCGTCAGCGGGTCGGCCATGATCGCCGGGCAGCCGAATGCCAGCTTGTAGGACTCGTAGTGCCTGCGCCTGCGCTTGCCGGCCGTCCCCGCGCATCGCCCTGCCGTCCCGTCCGGCCGCGACAGTCCGATTATGGCACGTGCGCCATGCGGCCGGAGGCCACCGCCCGGGCGGACCGAATCCTGCTGGCGGCCGTGCGGCGCGGCGCGCCGGTCTGCGGCGAGTTCGCTTGGAAGACCGTCCGGCGGTCCGTCTGCATCGCAGTCGAAGACGGCGATGCCCGGCGCCTTCGCGGCGGGGTCGGCGACACCGGCCGCCTCGCCGACATCTCTCAATCGTCCCGTCCCCGCGATTCCGGTACAGGGCGGACGGCTGGCCCGGATAGGATTCCGGCGTGCAATGCGTCTGTTTGGATCCGTCCATCGAGCCCTGGAGCTCCCTCTCGATGCACCACTGGACGCAGTTCGCCGCCAACAGGTCGCGATGCGCGTCGACATCGTAGTCGAGCCACGCGAGGCTCGTGGCGAATCGGGCCTTGTCGATGCCGGTCGCCGCGGTGAGGTCCTCGCAAGCGCCGTCGCCGCCGTTCCGGAACAGCCGGTCCCCGTCCAGTGCGGTCTCGCAGTGACCGGTGTCGCAGTCGTTGTCGTAGTCCGCGGTCGCGGCGTCCAGCCCGTCCCTCCGGACGGCGAGACTTGCGGCATGCGTCCCGCCCTCGAAGCGGCCTTCCCCCGGGATGCGGTAGAGCTTCGACAGCATTCTCCCCTACCGCAGGAATGGCCCGAGAGTTGCAATGCGAAACAGTGCGAGAGCCTACGACTGCCATGCCCGGAACTCGCGCTCCGCCCAGTCAGCCGCGTCCCCCGTGTCGCCGAAGGCCTCGAGCCAGAGGGTCGCGGGCGCTCGGTTGCGGAACCAAGTCAGCTGGCGCTTCGCGTAGCGTCTCGTCTGGTCCACGGTGGACTGGATGGCGTCCTCGAGGCTGTACTTGCCATCCAGGTAGTCCAGGCACTGCGCGTAGCCGAGCGAGCCGAACGGCTGCGCCGACCGCGGGATTCCGTGCCCGAGCAGGCTCTCGACCTCGTCGACCAGCCCGTGGGCGAACATGTCCCGCGCTCGGCGCTCGATCCTCTCGCGCAGCGCCTCGCGCGGCGGCGTGAGGCCGAGCGTCAGCACTCGGAAAGCGCGCAGCGGCTCGCCGGAATCGCGCCACTGCTGCGCGAGGGGCCGATTGCCGGCCAGGATCACTTCGACCGCCCGCACGAGCTTCTGAGTGTCGTTGGGGTGGATCGCCTCAGCCGCCTTGCGGTCTAGCTTTGCGAGCACCCGCCACATGTACCCCTTCGGGCGGCTCGCCGCCTTGAGGCGGAGACGCTCGCGGAGGGCCGGGCTGCCATCCGGCTCGCGGAAGAGGCCGTTCAGCAGGGCCTCCAGGTAGAAGCCGGTGCCGCCTGCGAGCACGGGCAGGACCCGGCGCTCGCGCAGCGCTCGCATCACCGACCGGGCGTCGCGAGCGAACTCCCCTGCGGAGTATGGCCGGGTCGGCTCGACATGATCCAGCAGGTAGTGCGGAATGCCGCGGCGCTCCGGGGGCTGGGTCTTGGCCGTGCCGATGTCGAAGTGTCGGTATGCCTGGACGGAATCGAAGCTGACGATCTCGCCGCCAAGCCGTTCCGCCAGCTCCAAGGCCAGCTCGCTCTTGCCGGAGGCGGTCGGCCCGACCACTGCGATGCAGGGCGCGGCAGCCATTCAGGGGCGGCGATCCATTTCCGGGAACCACAGCCGGCGGGCGGTCTCCCCGAGAACCTGCCGCCGGGCGCGGCGGGCCAACGGCAGCCGGCGCAGGAACACGTCGAGGTGCTCGCCGTACGTTAGGGGCCGCGCGTACTTCTCCGTGGGGAAATGGGATCCCCACGCGCAGCGTTCCGGGCCGAACAGCTCGATCACCCGGAGGGCGGCACCGTGCATCGACTCGCAGGGAAAGCCGTCGGCGCAGCCTTGGTCGCCGTTGGCTAGGAACGACAGCTTCGCGTAGACGTGCCGGTGGCGAGCGAGTCGCTCCAGCGCTGCCAGCGTCCTGCCGGCCCGTTCGCCCGCTTGCAGCCCGAGGCTGTGGTCGAGAGCCACCGGTAGGCCTGGAAACGCTCCCAGTAGCCGGTCCAGCTGCTCCTCGTGCCGGTACTGCGCGAGCACGTTGACTGGCACGCCCTCGTCCGCGGCCGCGCGCCACAGGGACCGGACGCCGTCGTGGCCGAAGCCGCTTCCGGGGGCCGGGACGCTGCGCAGTCCCCGCATGCTGCCCTCGCGCGCGAGCCGCCCAAGCGACGCCGGAGCCCCCTCGTCGAGCGGGTCGAGCGTCAGGATGCCGGCGATCCAGTGGGGATTCTGCAGCGCGACCGCTCGCAGGTAGCGGTTGTCGAAACCGTAGAATCCGCTGACCTGCACGGCTGTGACGGCCCGCACCTCGTGGCGCCCGACCTCCTCGGCGAGTCGCTGCAGGGTGCCCGTTCCCGGCGGCGGCGCGGAAGCGTCCCTCCGCGGCGGGTAGGTCTCCTCGTCCTGCGAGAACAGGTGGGCATGCGTGTCGATGACCAGCATCGCCTCGTCCGGAATCCGGCCGCGGTCACCGGCGCGGCTCGCCCCCGACCCACACCGCCGACGAGTACGCTCGCGCGCCGTCCAGCTGCTCAGCGCGTACGTAGTAGTAGTCTCCCGGCCGCATGTCCCCGGTGTCGGCGAATTCGATCTCGGCTTCCATATCCATCGCGCCGCCGACCAGCTCCAGAGTGACCGCGTCGCGGTCGATCGAGTCGGACAGGTCCTTGCGGGCGAAGCCGTGCGAGAGCTCGCCTAAGGCGATCCGGAAGCGCTTCGCCTCGATCCGGCGCGGCTCGCGCACCGGGACGGGGGACTTGCCCCACTCGCGGCCCGCGTCGATCTCGAACGTCAGCGCCGTGGACGGCGACGCGTCCTCGAGTTCCAGCAGGAGCGTGTCGGCCTGCCCGCGCGTCCCGGTGCTGAAGCGCATCTCGTTGCCGCTCGCGCCCTCGATCCTAGCCCATTCCTTGTGCTTGTTGTCGAGGTGCAGGGCGCGCATGCCGGCCAGCTTCGCCCCCTCGACCCTCAGCGTGCCCTCCCACGGCCTGTACCCGCGCGGATTGTCGCGGAAGAACGGCTCGGACGAGGACTCGAATCCTACGACCAGCGTGGCCGACTTGCCGAGCGGCGCTTGCAGCGGGCGCTTGGAATAGACCGTCTCGCCATTCTTGACCACCGCCAGCCTGAGGATCGGAGCTGTGCCGATGACCTTCGCGGTCAGCCGGCGCTTGTCGCTGAAGGCGATCCGGTTGCCCATCCCGGAACCGTTCATCTGCACGTCGAGGATGATGCGCTGCGCGTCAGTGACCGCGTACGCATGCCTGCGCTTGAGCGCGTCGAAGATCGCGTCCGCCGTCTTCTCGGGGGCTTGCACGGCCGCGAGGCCGCCGAACTGGCTGAGGGAGGAGTTCGGCTGGCGGCTCGAGGTCCAGCTGTAGCCCGGCCGCGAGCGGTGGTCGTCGGAGGCGGCTAGGAAGCCCACTTGGTGGCCTTGGCGCAGGTAGTAGTTGCCGAACCACTCGAAGGTCCCGTGCATGGACATGATCTCGATCATCGTTTCCATTTCCGGGTCGTTGGTGCGCCAGTCGCCCGCTTGATGGGCGTGCGGGATGATCAGCACGTCCTCGGTCCCGTACCGGGCCCGCAGGCCCTCGTACAGCCCGGTTAGGGTGGGAGCTTGCTGCGCTCCGACGCGCGCCGCATCGGGCGACCGGAAAAAGACGTTGTGGTGCCCTCCCCATTGGCGCCGCAGCGTCCATTCGTAGCCCAGGTAGGCGACGAACTTGCCGGGCTCGGTGTTCGATCTGGCAGCGCGGCCCATCGCCTGCCACTCGGCGTCGTCGAGCCAGATGTCGTGCTCGGAGAGCCCCATGAAGTCGAGGCGCGCGTCCTCCCGCGCGAAGCGGTACGACCGGCCGATCGATCCCTGCCCCTCGGCCATCCCGGTGTGCGTGTGGGTCTCGCCCCAGTAGAGTCGGTAGGGCGGGTCCCGGCGGACCCAGACCGGGTTGCTGGCGGTCTCCAGCCTACCGTCCGGGCTCGCCACGCGGTAGCGGTAGACCCCTTCCTCGTCCAGGCGCAGGGACTTGATGACGCTGACCGCGTCGCCGTCCGCGGGAATCGAGGCGACCTCCCTGCCTGCGAGCGAGACCGACGCGCCGGGCATGGCGCCGGTGGCGCGGTTGCCCGCCGAATCCTCCCAGCGGACGGAGAGGTCGAACGGCTCGCCCGGCCGGATCACGGACGGCGCCACCGCCGTCACGCCCGCCGCGGCATTCCCCGCGACTTCGTACGAAGGCCAGCGGGGGGTGAGGAAGTGCCCGGATCCGTCGAGGTCGATGTAGATGGGCAGCATCGCCTGGTCGGTGGCGAAGGTCTGCTGAAGCCAGCCCTTGGAGCCGCCGCCGCGGTCGCCGTACACGAGCGTGAGCGTGTCTCCCGGCTGGAGCGTGCCCCGCTCCACTTGGAAGGCCGGCATCTGGGCGGGCGAGCGGAAGCCCCCGTGCATGCCCGACCACGGGACGGTGGTCCTGGCAAGGCGGACCGAGGGATTCGATGCGCGCGCCGAGATGTAGTGGGCCGCCGCCGGATCCCGGTGCTGCAGGCGCCCGCCGTCGGCCTGGAGCTGCCGCGCGACCATGACCCGGGATTCGGGCCCGAGCGCGTGCTGGCCGACGGTGTAAGTCTGCTCGATGGTCGCCCACGACCCCGCGTGGACGGGTCCCCCCGTGTCGAGCGTGATGCGCCCCAAGGTGCCGGGGGCGTCGTCCTTGAGTCCGAACTCGTGAATCAGCCCGTCGACGCTGGCGAGGACGGACCGGGCCGGGCGCTGGCCCTCTAGGCGCGCAGCTTCGAGGCTGCGGTAGGCCGTGGCGACTTGGAGAGTGGCGTTCACGGGCATCGGCCCGCCTGTCAGCGAGTAGGCGTTGATCCACGGCCAGAGCGTGTCGAGGCGGGTCGCGAGGTTGTCGGGGTTGGTCGGTGCGGCGGCCGCTGCCCGCTTGAGCGCGTTGACTTGGGCACGCAGCTCGGGCGCCAGGAAGTCGCGCTGCCCCGAGTCCTGCGCCGACCCCAGCGAAATCCATAGCGCTAACGCAAGGGAGGGGATCGCGAGCGCCGCGACCCAGCGCATTCCAGTCATCGCCGGGCATTGTACAGGACCTCCCGGCGAGCGCCCCCGGTGCCGCGAGCGCTTGGCAGCCCCTTGAGGCGGGCTAGCCCGCGGCGACTCGCGCGGCCGCGTTGGCGAGCTTCCTCAGCGGCGCTTCCTCAAAGCTCTCGAACGGCACGAATTCTCCCTTGCGGAAGCTGCTGCCGTGCCACCTCTGCAGCAGGGCCAGATGCTCCCCCTTCTCCTCGGGCCGCGGTTCAGCCCACTCGCGACCGGCCAGCTCCGCCCTGACCGCGGCCATGATCCCAGCGGTCCGGGGCTCGCCGTCCCAGCCGAGGCGGGTCTCTGCCTGCAGCGAGCCCTTGTAGACCGGCGTCAGCACCAGCGAGCGCGGCTCGGCCGACCGCTGCAGCACCATGCCGCAGAGCGATCCGATCTCGCGCGAGAGCCCGCCGCGCAGCCGCAGCGCCTCCCTCGCCTTCGCCGCCGTGCGGTGGTGGCGCGCCGCCGCCTCGAAATCCATCGACGCGCTAGCGCGGTCCCGGGCCCTCACCGCATCGGCCAGCAGCGAGGCCCCGTCCGTGGACAGGAAGACTGCCAAGCGATCCACCTCTCGGCCGTAGCTCTCCGCGTCGCAGGCGTCCTGGCAGGGTCGCAGGCACATTCGCATCTCGCCCCAAATGCAGCCGGGATGGGCGGTGGAGGGTTCCAGTTTCTCGACGCAGCGCCGCACGAGAAAGAGGTCGAGGACGGCCTCGTGGAACTGCTCGGCTGCGTTGCGGGTCGGGAACGGGCCGTAGAACAGCGCCCGGCTGCGGGCGAGGCGCTGCGTCACGCAGGTTCGGGGGAAGCGATTGCCGAGCAGGATCTTCACGAAGGCCGGGGCGCGCAGCCGGAGGAAGTCGCGGCCCCCCTCCGGCCTGCAGCGCTTGACGGTGCGGTAGAACACCAGATCCGATTCGAAGCGCGAGCCGGTCCGCCGGTAATGCACCGTGTCGGCGGCGTCCCGCAGGTTCAGGCGCGCCGACGCGCCTTGGCGCGGCGCGAGCAGCCGGGTCAGCCGCCGACGCAGGTCCACCGTCTTCCCGACATACGGCGGGGCGTCCGCGAAGTCGACCCGCAAGACGCCCGGCGCGGCCGGGACCGCCTTCAGACCGGCTTCGTCCCGCCAGTCCGCCACTGTGACAAAGCCATGCATCGAACCGGGCCGGCTCGTCCGCCCAGAATGTATCGTACGGTGCCTGTGATCGGACTGACGGCGGCGGCTTTGTGCGCCGTCTTGCTGCTCGCGGCCTGTCTGCGGGCGGAGCGTCGCCGCCCGTTCGGGTGGCCGGGCTGGGCGGGCCTGGCAGCGTTCGCGGGCTGCGCGGCGATTCTCGCGAGCCCCGCGGCCGCGCCGGCGCCGACGGTGCCGCTGGCTTGGAGCGGCCTCGTCCTCGCGGCCGACTCCGCAGTGCATGCCTTGCGCGGCCGTTCCTTGCTGCGGACGCGGCCGGAGGTGTTCGTCTGGCTCGCGACGCTGTCGGTCTTCCTCTGGCTCCCCTTCGAGTGGTACAACCTGCAACTCGGGGGATGGTATCGGGCGGGCCTGCCGTCAGGGCCGGCCCGCTACCTGGTGCTCGGCTGGTCCTTCGCCTGCCTGTGGCCTGCTCTGTTCGAGACGGCCGACCTGCTGCTGGCGCTGGCGGGGCGGAGACCGCCGACGGGGAGCTCGCGTCGCGCGCCTCGGCGGGCGTGGACGGTGCCTGTCGTCGCGACTGGCGTCGCGTGCTTGGCTTTGCCGCTGCTGGTCCCGCGCCTCGACTTGGGCGAGCGTCTCCTGCCGGCGGCGGCGGCGGGCTTCCTGCTGGTCCTCGACCCTGTCAACGCGGCTGGGGGGCGCCCGAGCCTCTGGGGCGACTGGCTGGCCGGCGGCCGTGCCCGGGCCGTGGCGCTGATGGCGTCCGGGCTGTTCTGCGGCTTGGTCGCCGACTGCCTCAACCACGCGGCGTCGGCCCGGCTCTACTGCATTGCCAGCCTTCCGTTCGGGGCGAAAGTCGTCGAATGGCCTGCGCTGGCGTACTTGGCCTTCCCGGTTTTCGCGCTGCAGGCATTCGCGATGCATGCTTCCGCGGCGGCTGCCCTAGGGCTGCCGCCCGCGCCGCTTCCGAGCTGGTCCCGGGTGTCGCACGAGGATGCGGTCGGCGCCCGAGCGCAGCGCTAGCCACTCATGGCGTCTCCTTTACACGTCGAAGGCCGGTGTCGGCGCGTGCTGGGTGGCGACGCAGACCTCGGTCGCCCTCGCTCCGGCGGAGGAGAGCGCCTCCCGGGCGTCCATCTCGGCGATCGCCGGGTTGTTGTTGTTGCCGCTGAGGTGAGCCAGCACGATCCTGCGCGAGCGGCGGTCCCAGTCCGTGGCTAGGAACTTGCACGCGGCCGCGTTGGACAGATGGCCGCTCTTGCTCAGCACGCGCTGCTTGACCTCCCACGGATACGGGCCCGCCTTCAGCATCTCGAGGTCGTGGTTCGACTCGAGCACGAGCAGGTCGGAAGCCGCCACGTGGTATCGGACCGAGTCGGTCAGGTACCCGAGATCGGTCACGATCGAGAGCTTGCGACCGTTGCGCCGGACGCCGAAGGCGACAGGATCGACGGCGTCGTGCGAGACGGTGAACGTCGAGATCTCGAGATCGCCGACCGCGATCTCGCGACCGGCCTCGAACGGCGAGATCTCCGGCGCGGCACCTTTCCAAGCCACGGCCATCGCCGTCAGCCGGGTCATGTAGATCCGGACCCCCGTCTTGCGGGCCAGCACTTCGAGGCCCTTGACGTGGTCGGAGTGCTCGTGCGAGACGACCACGGCGTCCAGCGAGCGGAAGTCCTCGCCGACCGCCGCCAGGCGCAGCTGTATCTGCCTGCAGCTCAGCCCGGCGTCGAACAGGACGCGCGCCCGGTCGGTGCCGACGAAAGTGGCGTTGCCGCTGGATCCGCTGCCTAGGACGCAGGCTCGCAATGGACTTGGAACGGGCTGCGTCCGCGCCGCGACGTCGGGCCGGGGCCCCCGACCTTGGATCAAGGTAGCAGACGCCGCCGGGCCCGCTCGCCGGGAGGCTAGGACCGGCGCGCGACCCGCTCGGCCAGGGACTCCCAGGCGTCCGGATTGAGCAGATGCCGCGGTCTCTCGCGCCGCAGCGCCAGCCCGAGGTTCTCGATCGCCATCGACAGGATTCTCCGCTTGCCCGCGTAGGTGGCCGATCCCACGTGAGGCGTCACGATCACGTCGTTGCGGTGCAGCAGCGGGCTGTCCGCCGCCGCCGGTTCGGGGTCGGTGACGTCAAGCCCTGCGCCGCGCAGGCGGCCGCTGTTCAGCGCCTCTAGGAGGGCCGCTTCGTCGACGAGCCCGCCTCGGGAGACATTGATCAGGATTGCTCCCGGCTTCATCAGGGCCAAGGTTCTGGGTCCGATGAGGCGGCGCGTGGACGGGTTCAAGGGCAAGTGCAGCGAAACGATATCGGACTCGCCCAGCAGGCGATCGAGCGAGGGGGCGCGCCGGGCACCCAGCTCCGCGGCCTTGGCGTCGTCGATGTAGGGATCGTACGCCGCCACGCTCGCGCCGGCCGCCGTCAGGATACGGGCCACCCGCGATCCGATCCTTCCCAGGCCCACGAGGCCGACGCGCGCCTCGAAGATCTCGACGGCGGAGTGCCGCCCGTAATGGTCGGGTCGGCGGTCGTGGACCAGCCCTTGCGAGGCCTTTTTGAGGTCCTTGGCGACGGCGAGCATGAGCGCTATTGCGTGCTCGGCGGTAGCGATGGTGGGTCCGTCCGGCGTGTAGGTCACGGCGATTCCGCGCTCGGTAGCCGCCCGGACGTCGACATTCTCGTAGCCGATGCCCATTCTCGAGATCACGAGCAGGCTTGGGGCTCGGTCCATCAGCGGACCGTCGTAGCGCATGCCGCCGGCGAGGACGCAATCGGCCTCCGGGAACGCTGCGAGGAAGTTGTCCGGGGTCGCCGCCCCCGGTCCTACGGGCTCGGCAATGCCTTCCAGCAAGGGGACGCAGTCCGGCAGGAGGGGCCGCTCGGTCCAGACTTTGAACACTCCCCGAGTCTACTTCAGAGCAGTTTCGGGGCGTCTCCGCGGGCCCGCGCTACCCGAGCGCCCGCGTCAGCGACCACCACGCGCCGGCTGCCGCGATCGCGACCGAGCACGGGACGGTCACCCAGCGGCGGTAGCCCGGCAGGTGCCGGAAGCGGCCCGCGAGGGCGAGCGCCAGCCCTACGACGGCGAGCTGGCCCAGCTCCACCCCCGCGTTGAACCCGGCCAAGGCGGCGAGGAAGCGCCCTTCGGGGAGGCCGAGCTCGCCCAGGGCGCCCGCGAAGCCGAGGCCGTGCAGCAGGCCGAAGCAGAACACCAGCGCCACTCTCCAGGGCTGCAGCTTCGAGGTCGCGATGTTCTCGACGGCGATCCAGCAGATCGACAGAGCGATCAGCGTCTCGACCAGGCGCTCCGGCAGGGACACGATGCCCTGCATCGACAGCGCGAGCGTCACCGAGTGGGCGACCGTGAACGCCGTGACTTGGTAGAGCAGCGGCCGCGCTCGGGCGCTCAGCAGGAAGAGCCCTAGGACGAACAGGATATGGTCGAGGCCATCGGGCACGATGTGCCTGAAGCCGAGACCGAGGTAGTCCAGCAGGACTCCCCTGCCGCGGCCCGTGCCTGACGTCTCGTCCAGATTGAGCGGCGGTCCGGCCGCGCCGGCCTCGAGCAGGGCGACCAGCGGCTCCGCACGGCCCGGCGCCACGAGTCGCAGCGACACCGTCTTGTATCGAGTCGGCGCCCGAAAGCTGATCGCCGCGGCCCCCTCGGGCACGCTTCCGTGCAGGCGCGCGAGCGTGCCCAGCACCGTGGGGGGATCGGCCCGGTTCGCGGCGGGCGTGCCGAGATGCGGGAAGGAGACCTCGAAGGCCGCGGGCGCGCCGTCGAACGCGATTCGTATGTCGTGCCGCACGGCAGCGCGGGCCCTCTCCACGGCCGCGCCGAATGCCGCGGACGGCAGGTCCCGCATGCCCCGGGCGACGCGCTCGGCGTCCGTCTCTAGCGGCAGCCCGAGCGCGAGGGCGTCGGCGTCCAGGCCGACATCGGCTTGGAACCCGCCGTCTCCGGTGATCACGACCGTCACCGGCGTGATCTCGAACTCGTGGGCCGGCGCGCCCGGCAGCGCTGCCGCCGCGCACAGGAGCAGCCGCGCGGCCGGCCGGAAAGCCACGGCCAGGGCCGCTGGGAGTGACGGCCCGCGATTCACCGCGCGCGGGATCCGCTTAGGATCTCGACCACGCTGTCGTGGCCGTTGTTGCTAGCGAAGGTCAGAGCCGATTCGCCGTCGATGTCCATGAGATCGGGATCGGCCCCCTCCGCGAGGAGCATGCGCACGATATCCGCGTGGCCCTCCGCCGAGGCGAACATCAGCGCGGTCCAGCCTTCCTCTCCGTCGATGAGGTTGACCTGCGCGCCGTGGGCGAGGAGGATTTCGACGGTCGATGCATTGGGCCCCGACGCGGCATACATCAGCGCCGTGCGGCGGCTCGGGTCCATCAGGTTGGGGTCGGCCTTGCTCTCGCAGAGCAGCCGCACGGTGTCCGCGTGCCCGTCGTAGGCTGCGAGCATCAGCATGGTCCGGCCGCCCGTGTCCTTGGCGTTGACGTCCGCGTCGGGCAGCATGGCTTCCACCGCTCTCCGGTTGCCCGCGAGCGCGGCCTCCGCCAGCCGGTCGCTTAGCACGCCGGCGCCCGGCGCCCGGCCGGCGGGAGAGGGCTCCGCGCCAGACGGCGCGAAGTCGCATGCGGCCCCGCCGAGGGCCGCCGCGACGGCTAGGCTCGCTATGACTCCGCGGCGCACGGCCTTGGGGAGTCTAGCAAAGGCCGGGTTCAGACGGTCTCCAGCCTGGTCCCGCCCATGAGGCCGCCGTCGACGGCATGCACCGTCCCGGTGACCCAGCGCGACTCGTCCGAGGCGAGGAACAGCGCGTAGTCCGCGATGTCCTCCGGCTCCCCGATGCGCCCGAGCGGGTACAGGCCGAGCAGCGTCTCGAAACCGGCCGGGAACCTCTCCCAGTAGGACATCGACGCCTGCGTGGCGACCGTGCCCGGGCAGATCACGTTGGACCGGATGTTCCAGCGGGCGTAGTCCGCGGCCACGAGCCGCATCATCGAGATCAGCCCGCCCTTCGCGGCGGTGTAGGCCGTCTCGCTCACGGCGCGCAGGGCGTTGACGCTGGAGATGGTCACGATGCTGCCCCGGTTCGCCGCCTGCATCAGCGGCACGGCATGCTTGGTGGAGAGGAACGGGCCCTTGAGGCACGCGTCGATGGTGCGATTCCAGTCGGCTTCCTCGAGGTCCGCGATAGCCTTGTCGTTGAACGACGCGAAGGCGTTGTTCACGAGGATGTCCAGCGTGCCGAACAGCTCTCGCACGCGCTCAATCATCGAGGCGACTTCCGGCTCCCGCGCGTGGTCGGCGGCATGCCCGACCACCTGCCCGCCGCCTTCGCTGACGACCCGGGCCAGAGGCGAGCCCTCGGCGAGGGTGGTGTCGTTCGCCACGACCGTCGCCCCCTCGGCGACGAACTTCCGGACGATCGCAGATCCGATCCCTCCGGCCGCGCCGGTCACCAGCGCTATCCTCCCCTGCAGTCGGGCTGGCATTCAATTTCAGCGTATACCTCCCGCGCCTCGGCTGCCGGGCTCGCCGACCGCCTGCTACGCTGAGCGGGGACGGAGGAATGGCCGAGTGGTTGAAGGCGGCGGTCTTGAAAACCGCAAGGCTCGAAAGGGTCTCGGGGGTTCGAATCCCTCTTCCTCCGCCATGACGCCCGTCCCTGCGAGCGACCCGTAGCTCCTCGGGCTAGGGAGCTCGGCGACCGCCTTCCACGGCCATGCCCGCCCAAGCGTCCTGAGTTTGATGGGGGCTGCCTCGCGCCGACTCGCTCGCGCCGCTTTGGCGGCGCTGCTCATGGTTCCGGCGGCGCTCGCGGGCAGCGCGGCGGACGACCTGTTCCGGAAGGCGAACCGCGCCAGCAGGCAGGGGCGCCACGTCGAGGCGTACCTGCTGTACAGCCGCGCCCGCGCGCTGGATCCGGCGCGGCTCGAGTACGCTCGCGCCGCCGGTCGCGTCAGACGGCAGGCCGCCCAGCTGCTGGCTGCCGCCGGAGAGCACCGGGCGGCCATCGAGATGGCCCCCGACTCGTGGGAGTTCGAGCGGCTCGCAGGCGAGCGGCGGAACGCCGGCGACGCAGGCGCGGCGCCCGCTCCCGGTCGCACGCCGGCGATCACCCGGCCCAGGCGGCTGCGCTATGCCGGCCACGCGGCGTCCTTTCAGTTCCGCGGCTCGCTCCGCGAGGCCTACGCGGAGGCGGTCGCGGAGTTCGGGGTGCGGGTGGTCTTCCACGAGGATTTCGACGCCGACCGGCGGATTCGCGCGGATCTCTCGGAATGCGGCTTCCTGTGCGTGATGAGAGCCCTAGGCGAACTCGGCAGGGCCTTCGCCGTGCCGCTAGGCGACGACGTCCTGCTGGTCGCGACCGACAGCAGCGACCGCCGGGCGGAGCTCGAGACCGCCGCTTTCGCCAAGATTCCCATCGACGGCGCGTTCACGCCCGAGGACGTGGCCCAGGTCAGCCAGGCCGTGCAGCAGGTCCTCGATATCCGGCGGCTGCAGGCCCCGACCTCGGCGGGGGGCGTCCTCTTGCGGGACACAGTGTCCAAGGTGGACATGGCGCGCCTGCTGCTCGGGGATCTCCTGCACCCGCCCGCCGCGGCGATCCTTGATATCCGGCTGCTGACCGTCGCGAGATCGCGACAGGTTCGCGCGGGAATCGACCTGCCCGCGAGCTTCCCGGTCGCGAACCTCAGCACTCTCTTCGGTGCGACGCCCGGTGCCGCCGGAACGGCGAGGCTGATCGCTGTCGGCGGGGGCGACACGCTGCTCGGGTTGACCGTCGGCGATGCATCGCTCGAGGCCCGCCTCGACGCCAGCGCGGCGGAGTCGCTCCGCAACGCGCAGGTCCGGAGCCTGCACGGCGCGAAGGCCGACTTCAAGGTCGGGGAGAGCTATCCGATCGCGACCGCGCAGTACTCCTCTGGCGGGTCGCGGCCCAGGGGCGAGGGCTACGTCCAGCCGCCCCCGAGCATCACCTTCCAGGATCTCGGCTTGGTGCTTTCGGTCACGCCGCTGATCCACAGCTCGGCCGAGGTCACGCTGCTGCTGGAGGCGAGCTTCAAGTTTCTTGCCGGGGGAGCGGTCAACGGCGTTCCAGTTCTGGGCAACCGCGAGTTCCAGTCGCGGGTCCGCCTGCGGACGGGCGAGTTCGCGATCGTCTCCGGGACCGCGGTCTACGAGCGCCGGAGGCTTTCGGGCGGGCTGGCGGGTCTGCGACAGATCCCGTGGCTCGGCGCGCTGTTTCGGCGGAACGAGCGTCGCTGGAGCCGTCGGGAGCTTCTGGTCCTGGTGCGTCCCCGCGTCGTCCGTCCGCCTCCCGGCGAGCTCGCTCGGGCCAGCGAATTCCTGTTCGGATCCGAGACGCGCCCGGTGCCTTCGCTCTAGCCCGCCCTGCATGCGGGTTCGCGCCGCGCCGGCCTAGGTCTTCGACAGTCCGCGCGTCTCGGCCGGGTGCGCGATTGCCCGTTCGGTGGCGGCTTGGCGGGCAAGTATAATGGCCCCGTGCGCGGTACCGGACTCCGACCGCCGGGCCGCGCGCCTGAGGAGATCCTGGAATGACTCGATTGCACGCCTGCCTTGCGCTGACCCTGTCGCTGCTCATGCTGCACTGCACAGGAGACGGGGAGCCGCCGGCCGAACCTTCGGCCCAGCCGCCGGCCTGGCCGGAAATCGCCGGCTACGAGGAGATGGTGGTTCCCGCCGACAATCCCCTGACCGAGGCCAAGGTCGCGCTCGGAAAGCAGCTCTACTACGACGAGCGTCTGAGCGGCGACGGCAATCGCTCCTGCTACGGCTGCCATCTCAAGGAACACGGCCTGACCGACGGCCGTGCCACGGCCTTGGGCGCGTTCGACAAGCAGCTGACTAGGGCCGCCCCGACGATGTGGAACGTGGGCTACTACGACGCGCTGTACTGGGACGGGCGCTCGGGGGCGCTCGAGAAGCAGGTGCAGGGCGCTTGGAGCGGAGGCAACATGGGCGCGTCCGGCAACGACGGCGCGCCGTCGATGGACGATATCTGCGCCAAGCTCAACGAAATTCCCGGCTACGCGGACCAGTTCGAGGCGGTCTTCGGCGGACCCGCGACTCCCGACAACGTGTCCTTGGCGGTGGCGTCCTTCATGCGCACCATCGTGACCACCACCGAGAATTCTCGCTTCATCGAATACATGGCCGGCAACGAGGCGGCCTTGAACGAGCAGGAACTAAGGGGCTGGACGATCTTCTCCGAGAAGGCCAAGTGCACCAACTGCCACGACGGCCGCTTGCTGGCCGACAAGCAGTACCACAATGTCGGTATCGGCATGGACGCGGAGAGTCCCGACGTGGGGCGCGCCAAGGTCTCGGGCGCCGAGGAGGACACCGGGGCGTTCAAGACGCCCAGCCTCTTCGACATCTCCAAGTCCGCCCCGTACTTCCACGACGGCAGCGTGGCTACGCTGGAAGAGGCCGTCGACCTGATGCTCGACGGCGGCAGGGAGAACGAGTGGCTGGACGAGAAGAACCTCGCCGACGCCAAGAATGCCAACCTGTCCGATACCGAGAAGGAAGACCTGATGGCATTCCTCAAGGCGCTGGACGTCGAGTACGGGATCGAGGAGCCGACGCTGCCGTAGCAGGCGGGCCGGACGGCGCGCCCGCCGTCTGACGGCGGGCGCGGAGCGTCAGTTGCTGACGGCAACGACGGCGCTGGGCGCGAATCCGAGGCGCTGGGAGATCGCTTCCAGCGCCTGCCCTCGCCCGAGAACGATCTCGCCCGTGTAGGGCAGCCAGCGGCCGTCGCCTGCGACGAGCCGGAAACCCAGCGAGGCTCCCCGGGTTCGGGCTGCCAAGCTCACCCTGACCGTCCCGTCGCGGCCAGGGGCCTTGCGCGCGCGCGGAGGCTCGGTCTCGGCGCTCGACTCGTTGTCGAACATCCGGCGGTAGAGTTCGGGCTCGGGCACCAGGCCCTTGTCGTCGGTGCGTCGCATCCAGTCCAGCAGCTCCCCTCGCAGCCGCCGCAGCACGTCCGCGTAGGCGGGATCCGAGGCTAGGTTGAAGACTTGGTGGGGGTCGGCCCGGACGTCGTAGAGCTCCTCGTAGGGCTTGGTGTCCTGCATGAACGGCCTGGCGAGCGGGCCGAGGCCGCCGGTGCCCTTGAGTCGCGCTAGCTCCTGGTAGACCGGGCCTTGGCTGGGGGTGCGCATGAACTGCACCCACGGACGGTGCGACTCGAAGTTCCGGACATACAGATGCCCGCGGTCGCGCACGCCTCGGATCATGTCGTAGCGCTCGTCCATCCGGTCTCGACCGTGGTACAGGTACGCGGGCTCGGGTCCCCGCGCGTCGCCCAGGATCACCCTCCCGTGCAGGTGCGCCGGCGGCCGCCCGCCCGCGACGGATATCATCGTCGGCGCGAGGTCGAGGAACTGCACCAGATCGGCTCGCAGCGTGCCCGGCTCGATCCTGCCCGGCCAGCGCATGATGAGCGGAATCTTCAGGCCGGAGTCGTAGATCCAGCGTTTCGCGCGCGCGAGACCCGCCCCGTGGTCTCCCCAGAAGACCACTAGGGTCTCGTCGGCCAGGCCCGCCTGCTCTAGCTCGTCCAGCATCTCGCCGATCACGCGGTCGGTCGTCGTGACCACGTCGTAGTAGGCGGCCCAGGCGTCGCGCACCTTGGGGGTGTCCGGGTAGTACGGCGGCAGCGGCAGGCGCGCGGCGTCGTGGATGGCCGTTTCGGGATCTTCCGACCGGGCTTGGAACTGGCGGCGCACGGAGCCCTCGTGGGAGCTGCCGAAGTTGAAGACCGCGAAGAACGGCTGGTCGGGGTCGGGCCGGTTCTTCCAGTGCGCGGTGCGGCTGGAGTCGTCCCAGGCCGTGACCGGCACGGGAAAGTTGTAGTCGGTCTTCGAGTTGTTGGTGGCGTAGTAGCCGAGCTCCCGCAGGCGCTCGGGAAAGGCGCGCACGAACGGTGGCGGGGCCATCCGCGACCGCATGTGGTGCGTCCCGATCGCGGTCGGGTACATGCCGGTGATGATGCCAGAGCGCGTCGGCGCGCAAACCGGCGAATGGGAATACGCCTCGAGGAACGCCACCCCTTCCCGGGCCAGCCGGGCGATGTTCGGCGTGCGGGCGTACGGATCGTAGGGCTCCACCTGCTGGCCGGTGTCCTCGATCGACAGCCAGAGAATGTTCGGGGGCTTGGCCGCGAGCACGGTCGCGGCAACGGCCGCCAAGACTGCGGCAAGGAAGGCGAGGCGAGTCGTTCTCATGCCGGTATGCCTCACAGGCACTCGCGGTAGGGGCACGGCCGTTGCCCCAGCGTCCAGAGAGCATGTCGGGCGACTCGCTGGACGTAGTCGAACGGGTCGCTCGTCGCCGCTCGAAGCTTGTCGGCGAGCGGGCCGGCCCTGTCGCCGATAGCATCCGCCGCGTGGGCGGCATGCAGGCGCACTCCGGGATTGGGGTGAGACAGGAGCTCCGCGAGAGTGTCGAGGCCGGCCCGCTCCGCGGGCGAGCCGACCAGCCCGCGGGCCCCTTGGACGCGGACCTCCGGGACGGCATCCTCGAGCGCCCTGCGCAGCGTATCGAGCCCCTGCGGGGATCGTTCACGCAGCCGGGCCAGCGCCGTCACGGCCCAGAATCGCACGGAACCATCGCGATGAGCGGCGGCCGCGATCAGCGCGCGCTCGGCCCCCTCCCAGCCCGCCAGCGCCATCTCCCCGATAGAGCGAGCGGCAACCACGCGAGTCACGCCCTCTGCCGATTCGAGGTCGGACATCCACTCCGGCAGCGCCTTGCCCAGATGGCCCGTCGGCTGGGCGGCCGGCGTGATGCAAAGCGCGAGAGCGGCTGCGAGGAGGCGCATGAGTGCTTCGATTCTACATGGAAGGGCAGTATCGATCAGCTGCATCTCTCGGCCTCGCAGGTCGCCGAGATCGTTTCGCCGGGTCAGCGGCGGCCCTCCGAGCCGCCACTGATCCGAACCGCTAGATGCACTCCGTGAGCGCCTTGACCAAGGCCCCGACGGGCCTGTGGACTTGATTTCGCTGGCGACGGAAGCGACCCGAGGCGGGAACTGCCTTGGTCCCGGAAGGAGAATCGCGATCTCCTCACTCGGCTCGGATGCGGGCGAGCAAGTCGTCCGCGGAGTCACAAATCACGATCCAGTCCGCGGCTTCGTCCAGTCCCTTCGGGCCGGAGCGCGACTGGAGCCAGTCGCCGAGCTGTCGCGTCACCGAGTCACCGAAGCGCAGGCGAGCCTGTCGCTCCAGACGCGCCTTCTGACGTGCCTCGGTCCGCTGGACGCCTCTGCTCTCGCCCTTCCGTTCGCCTTCGTTCCGGAGTTGTTCTTCCCAGAAGGCGACTCTCTCTGCAAGCATCTTGTCCATCTCCTCTCGGTCATCGAAGTCCGGCAGCGTCTGCCCCGGAAAGCGGCGGGGCAGCCAGTTGTCCAGCCAGTGCCGGAACTCTCCACGCTTGCATGGCGCCGACCCGCTCGAGACGGTCCAGCAGCTCCCGCGCCAGCGCCGCCACCCGCGTCGAGTTCCTGTTGCGCTCGAATCGGAACAGCGCCGCGACGGGGCTCGCTTCCAAGCCGGGACCCTCCAAGGCGACTCGGGAGACGTCCAAGAGAGTGTAGCCGGCCCGCACGGCGGGCGGCCCCGCCTCCCTCGTGCGGACCGTCTTCGCGAACTCGGCCTCGGCTGTCCATTCTGCGTCCCCTGACCTCGATGCCGACCTCGTCGATGAGGGCCAGACCGACTCGCTGGACCGTCCAATGGGCGAACTCTAACTTGAGCTGTTGGGGATTATCATCGACAACAGTATGGAAGATGCATTGCGCGTGGTCCTCGGTCATGATGCGAGGTCGTCCTTTCTTGGGCCGGTCGTCTAGGGCCGCCATGCCTCCGGCGACGAATCTAGCCACCCAAGACTTGACGGTTCCGATGCCGAAGTTCTGCGCGAGTTCTTCAGGAACATAGCCAAGAGTGAATTGTGTGACGACGAAATTCTGGACATCGATCTTAGGCTTATGCGGGATCACCGAGAGTCGTCGAAGTGGAAGGGATCCATGCAGAAATTCTACTGCATTCAAGAGGAGGAACTGGTCTCAGCAGAGAGCTCGGACGGAAAAACGACCTTCCCGCTCCTCAGTACTGTCGCGTGATCTCTGAGTTTCACAATCCATCATTGCGCGACCTGGGAGGGCAGGCGTCGCCTCGGCCACGGCCCGGCTGGGTGTCGTCGAAGTGACCGTGGCCCCGGCGCGATCAACTTGGACCGAGGGCACTCGGCAACCCACGGGCGATGCTGTGCCGTGAGGTTGAAGACACGGTCCGCCGTGTCCAGCCCGGTCGGCCGTCCCTTGAATCGAGCCGGGGCACCGGGCGGTCCGGGTTCGGGGTTCGCCGGCTCGGGAGCTAGCAAGGCTCCTAATGTGACTAGGACTTCAGGATGGAATCGGAAGGGAATTACATATCTGAGTGCCGACGACGCCATATCCGGCTAGAACTGCTCTGATTGGGGACGTCGGCGTCTAGCTCGGATCTTTCGTGTGCGGCCGAGGTGGGCGCCGAAAGGTCGGTTCGTATCTGAATTGCGCCTGCAAGCGGATCTCGCGACGCACGGACCGGAGAGGCCGCCTCGGGCGCCCCGGTGGAACCCGGATTGCCGTGGAGAGGCTCCCCTTCCAGGGCGGCTGCATCTATGAATCGTCCGGGCTGGACACCGGTCGCGGCGCGGGATTCCGGATCCGGAGCGCCCTTCGCACCGAGCGTGAAGAGAGGCCGCAGCGGACCGGCCAGGCCGTGCTCGGGCCGCGACCGCGGCCTTGCCGACCAGCTGCCGGTAGGTCAGCGTCCGGCCGACCGGGCCCCGCGCCATGCGCCGCATCCGTTCCGCCGTGTCGCAGTTGCGGGCGTTGCGCCGTCCCGCGAACTCCGTGAGGTAGCGGCCCGAATGACGGACGCTCATCCGGTGATAGGTTCCGTAGAGGCCGCGCTTGAACAGGGACCGGAACGACTCGATGCCGTTCGCATGCGCTGTCCCGCGCACGTACTCGCCGCCGGAGTGCCTGACGGCTTCGTGCGAGAACTCCTCCATGCCGGCGCAGGCCGCCGCCTCGTCGGAGCGGACCTGCGCGCCCGCCACGGGGGTCTTGCCGACCGGCCCGCGCCCGGCGCGGGCCTTCTTGCTCTCGTGCTTGTTGCGCTCCTTGCCGCCGACGCAGGTCTCGTCCACTTCCACCGGGCCGACGAACAGGTCCCGATCCCGCTCCCGGCACGCGCGGATGCGGTGCGCCAAGTGCCAGGCCGACTTCCGGCTGATGCCCGGGTCGCGGTGCAGCTTCATGCCGGAGACGCCCTGGAGGCCGGTGGTCAGCAGGAACAGGGCCACGGCCCGGACGCGGTAGCCGAGCTTGGCGTCGGCCATCACGCTGCCGGTGCGCACGGAAAAGCGCTTGCCGCAACCGCGGCAACGGTACGGCATCGAAGGGTGGGCCGCGCCGGACTGCACGCTGGAGCCGCGGCAGCGGGGGCATGCCGGACCGTCCGGCCAGCGCACGGAGGCGAACCACTTTTCCGCGGATTCGTCATCGGGGAACATGGCAATCACTTCGATCAAGGTGATGCCTTTACGAAACCACTTCCCGGGACCTTTCTGCTTCGCCTTCTTCAACGACGACCTCGTATATTGGAACTATTCTATCAAGACACTCTACAGACTGTCAACAGATATCCGGAAGAAATATCAAATTAAGTTATGGATTGATAATTTGCCAAATAGGTTGCCTCGGCGCTCAGATATATAATTCCCAATCGGAAGGGGTACGCACGGTGCCGAACCACCACGCCAGAGCCGTGCCGGAGCCGTCACCACAGCGACGCGAGAAGATGCAGCGGTCGGAAACCGCCTAGGCGCTGGCCTTGCCGGCTCGCATGGTCACGAAGTGCGCCGAGGTCCGCAGCGATGCCGCCGCGGAACGCCCGCCCGGCACTACCCGCGTCGCGGCTGGCAAGTGCAGCGCATGTTCACCCGCGCGCTGGAGTTCGTGCCCTGCGAGGCCGCGCGCCGGAACACCTGCGCGATGGCCGGCGACTTCGATTCCAGTTCCTCCAGCGCGAGCCGCATCTGGCGGGCGTTAAGTCGGACGCCCTCGACCCGCATCGCAGCGAGACCCTATAGCTGTCGCAAGACCCCGTGTTCGTCGAGAATTCCCGGGATATCCTCGGACTGCAACTAGCTTCGCCCGAGCGGGTGGTGATGCTGAGCGCGGACGGGAATTCGCGGTTCCGGGCGCGCGATCGCACCCAGCCGGTGCTGCTGGTGGGGCGCGAAGTACCGGAGCGGCTGACGCACGACTGCAAGCGCAACGGGGTCACTTCGCTCTTCGCGGCCCTCGACGACGCCACCGTCGAGGTCATCGGCATGTGTGAATCACCTCGAAGGCGGCTCCTCCCGGCCTGAGGGTCCGCCTCGTACCGGACATCCGCGGCACGCACGGGGTGCTCCCAAGAATCGCCCAGGGCAGCAATGGCTTGTGACGCGCTCGCTAAGATAGATGCGTTGACTCCGGCGGACAGCGCCGTCGAGCCGCGACTGCGCCCGTTTCTAGCCTGCACGGCAGGCCTCTGCGCGATCCTGGCAGCCGCCGGATGGACTCTGGCGCGCCGCTTCGGCTTCGAGGTCGGCATCGCGGTGCCGGTCACGGCAGCGTTCTGCTGGCAGGCCGCTCTCTACTGCGGGGCTGTGTCGGGGGCGGCTCGCCAGGTTGTTCGGACCAATTTCGCGCCCGTCCGACTTGCTGCGCTCCTTGTGGCTGTCTCGGTCGCGCCGTACCTAATCTATACGGTGCCGACCGGCCGGTCCTCGCTCTGGTCGGCGTCCCGGCTGGCCCTGCTCTGCTCCTGCGTCGCGTTCCCGTATGCGCTTTTCCCTACGACCCGGCGCAGCTTCCGATGGCAGGACGCGCTGGTGTCCTGTGCTCTGGCCTACCCGATGATCAGCGGCCTGAGCACGCTGTTCCGGGAGGTCTATCAGGGATTCGCGCCGCCGGCGCACCGCTTGGACGCTCTGGGAAAGCTCATGCTGATCCCGCTCGGCATGTACGCGTTCCTAGAACTCCGACGCCTGCAGGGCACGGGCTTCCGTCTCGTGCCGACGCGTCGCGACTGGAAGGTCGGGCTGGAAAGTTCCGGCTATTCGCTGCCGTGGGTGGTGGCGGTGGGCGTCTCGACCGGCTACTTGCAATGGGACCCTCCGCTCGTCACGCCGGTTCGCGACGTGGGAGAGGCCCTGGCGAAGCTGGTGGGGATTTACTGCACGACGGCCCTCGCGGAGGAATTCCTGCTGCGCGGCGTCGTGCAGAACCTGGTCGCGGCCTCGACCGGCAGGCCGAGGCTCGCGCAGGGCCTCTCCGCCCTGGTCTTCGGGGCGGTCCACCTCGGCCGGGGGGCGTTCCCCAACCTTCCCTACGCCGCGACGGCCGCCGTGCTCGGATGGTTCTGCGGCAGGGCGTACGCCCTAGCGGGCAGCGTGACGGCTGCCATGGTCGCGCACGCGCTGGCCGTGGCGGGCCAGGAGCTCTTCTTCCGCTGATGGCCTCCGCGCGACGTCCCGCCGCGCTATCGCGCGACGAGGATGCTCGCGCCTGCCCGCTCGCGCACGCAGCCGATCCGCGCGGCCCGGGCGTACCCGGCCGCTTGCAGGTCCTGCAGGCAGGCCGCCGCGCTTTCCTCGGGGATCCCCGCTAGCAGTCCGCCCGAGGTCTGCGGGTCGAAGAGCAGCGGGAACAGCGCGTGCCGCGGCGTCCCGGCTCCGTTGGCCGCCCGTTCCCAGATCTTCGCGTTGTCCGGATAGAGGGAGCTGCGGACGCCCGAGTCCACGCACTCCGCCGCTCCGGGGATCCCCGGCAGGGCGTCCAGCTCGATCGCCGCTGCCGCGCCGGACGCTTCCAGCATCTCGACTAGGTGGCCCGCCAGCCCGAATCCGGTGATGTCCGTGCAGGCCGCCGCGCCGTGCGCCCGCAGGATTTCCGCCGCGCACCGGGAGGACTGCAGCATCGACCGGATCGCGGCGTCGATCCAACGCCCCTTCACGGCGAGCCGCATCTCGGCGGCGAACAGCACGCCGGTTCCCAGCGCCTTGGTCAGGATGAGCGCGTCGCCGCGCCGCAGGCCGGCCTTGCGCAGCAGGCGGCCGCGATCGGCCAGGCCGTTGACCACGAAGCCGAGCGCCAATTCCGGGCACTCGCTGGTGTGCCCGCCCGCGAGGTTCGTCTGCGCCTCGCGGAAGGTCTCGTTGGCGCCCAGGAGCATCTGCCGCAGCAGGTCCTCGGACTTGTCCGACGCCGCGAACGGAATACCCGCGACGGCCAGTGCCGACTGCGGCACGGCGCCCATCGCGTAGATGTCGCTCAGGGCGTGGTTGGCTGCGATCTTCCCGAACAGGTAGGGGTCGTCCACGATGGCCGGGAAGAAGTCCACCGACTGCACCAACGACTTGCCGGGGGGCACGTCGAGGACCGCCGCGTCGTCGCGGGTCGCCAGCCCCGCCGGAACGTCCTCGCGCCAGAAGGGCTCGATCGAGTCGAGGGCGCCGACAAGCGCGGCCGCGCCGATCTTGGAGGCGCATCCCCGGCAGCGGATATCGCGCTCGGGAGGGGGCGCCTCGCCCGTCGCGACCGGCGGCTCTGCCGGCCGGGGATCCGCGCTGGCCATTTCCGGGAGGTCGCGGTACTTGGCCATGAACCGCCGGTCGATCCAGTCCTTCCACTTCCAGGCCCACACGCCCTCGACCGACCAGCCTCCCCGGAAAGCGACCGCGTAACGGTCTCCCGTGCTGACGAGGCTGAGGAAGCGCCGCTGCGGTCGGAACGGCAGCGGCGGCCTGCCCCAGAGGGCCCGGCGCAGGTTCCGCTCGAGCGGCCGGCCCTGGCGGACGGCGAACACGCCGGCCTTCTGGCGCGGATGGTCCTCCACGTCGGCCACGTCCCCGGCGGCGAACACGTTCGGGTGGGACACGGAGCGCAAGGCCTCGTCGACCCGCGCGAAGCCGCCCTCGCTCGTGGCGAGGCCCGACTCCGCTATCCAGCCGGCGGCTGCGGCCTTGGTCACCCAGACAACCTCGTTGAACCTGCCTCGCCAGCCGTCCGCGGTGATCAGGCCGTCCGCGGTGACCTCGCGGACGCGCGAGCCGCAATGCACCGAGATGCCGCGCTCCGCGAGGATTCGCTCGAACTTCCGCCTGGCGAGCGAGCCGTGCTTGGGCAGGATCGCCGTCGTCGCGCTGAACAGGTGGATGTGGGGGTCCGCGGTAGCGCCGGACGGGCCGCGGCTCGACCGCAGCCGGTGCTGGATCGCGAGGGCCAGCTCGACGCCTCCCGCGCCGGCTCCGACCACGGCGATGCGAGGGCGCCCCCCGACGCCCTGGAGGCGCCGCAGCAGCGCGTTCCAGCGCGGCAGGAACTCGCTGATCGGCTTCACGGGCACGGCGAGTTCCGCGGCACCCGGAACGCGGCGCGTGTCGGGGGTCGATCCGATGTTCAGGGAGAGCAGGTCGTAGCGCATCGCGGGCCGGTCGCGGAAGAGCAGCCTGCGTCCCGCCGGATCCAGCCGGATCGCTTCGTCGTGCACGAATCGGGCGCCGGCGAAGATGGCGAGCTTGCGCAGGTCGATGTGCGCCTCGTCGTAGGTGTAGTGCCCCGCGATCAGGCCCGGCAGCATCCCCGAGTACGGCGTGTGGACGTCCCGGCACACCAACGTCAGCTGCACGCCCGGCACGTGATCCATGCCGAACCGTTTCAGCACGGTGATGTGACTGTGCCCGCCGCCGACGAGCACCAAGTCCTTCAGGATGGGCGTTGGGCGGCCGTGCATGGGCGGGCGGCGTGCGCCAAGCTTCATGGTACGGAAGGGGCTCGTCAGTGCGACCGCTCGCTCCCGGCGCCACCGCCGCGCCCCGGGCTAGAGCGCGGTCCAGCCGCCGTCGATCGCCATCGTCGCGCCATGCACGAACTCGGCTTCGTCGGAGCAGAGGTACAGCACGAGGTGGGCGATCTCTTCCGGCCTGCCGAGTCGCCCGACCGGCTGGCGGGCGTCGAGCTGCTTGCGCACCGCGACCTTCTCGTGGCTATGGTATTTCTCCAAGTAGGCCTCGACGAAGGGCGTGTCGACCGTGCCGGGGCAGACGCAATTGACTCGCAGCCGACCGGCGTAGTCCGCCGCGAGCGAGCGGGTCATGCTGACCACCGCACCCTTGGAGGCGCAATACGCGAAGCGCCGCTTGACGCCGACTAGGCCGGCAACGGACGCGATATTCACGACGCTCGGACAGGCGGATCGCAGCAGCAGGGGCAGGGCCGCTTGGGTGACGAGGAAGACGCCCTCGGCGTTGACCCGCATGACGGCCCTCCACTCGTCGACAGGGCACTCCTCGACCGAGCCGACGTGCCCGATGCCGGCGTTGTTGACGAGGATGTCGAGAGCCTCGACCTGGCCGAGAGCCGGTACGATGCCGGACGGATCCGTCACGTCAAGGCGGATCGCCGCGGCGTTTCCGACCTCGGCCGCCAGGGCCCGGGCCGCGCCTTCGTTGATATCCGCGACGAGCACGTGCGCCCCGCTGCCGGCCAGCGCCCGCACGGTCCGCTCGCCGATTCCGCTCGCCCCTCCGGTCACCAGCGCCGTTCGGCCATCGAGGCGGAAGGGAGGCTGCGAGGCCATCGGCCCCAATTATATCGGCCAGGGGGCTTTCGAGCCGCGGCCCGGAGCGAGCGGCGCGGCCCTTGCCCGGCGAGCGGGCCTTCCGGCATACTCGATTGCGTGACGCAGCAAGCGATGGATCGGCGGACCTTCCTGCACGCCCTCGGCGGAGCGGCCCTGGCGGGCTGTGGCGCGGGGCCCCGGACCGACGGTCCCGACCGGCCCAACATCGTCATCATCATGGCCGACGACATGGGCTTCTCGGACATCGGAAGCTACGGCGGGGAGATCGCGACGCCCAATCTGGACGCGCTGGCCGCCGGCGGGCTGCGCTTCCGCCAGTTCTACAACGCCGGGCGCTGCTGCCCGACGCGGGCCTCCCTGCTGACGGGACTCTACTCGCACCAGGCCGGCGTGGGGCATATGATCGGTGACCGCGGCAGCCCGGCCTACCAGGGCTACCTCAACGACCGCTGCGTCACCATCGCGGAAGTCCTCGGGGAAGCGGGCTACGCGACGCTCATGTCGGGGAAGTGGCACGTCGGCGAGTCGAGGCCGCACTGGCCCGCGGACCGCGGGTTCGACGAGTACTTCGGCCTGATCAGCGGCGGCTCGAACTACTTCAAGCTAGACGGCGCACGGCAGATGGCCGCGGGCAACGATCCCTGGACGCCGCCCGAGGACGGGTCGTTCTACATGACGGACGCCTTTAGCGACAGCGCCGTGAGCTTCCTCGAGCGGCACGGGCCCGGCGACACACCCTTCTTCCTCTATCTCGCCTACACCGCGCCGCACTGGCCACTCCACGCCAAGCCCGACGACATCGCGAAGTACGCGGGCCGGTACGGCATGGGCTGGGACGATCTGCGGCGGCAGCGCTTCGCCCGCCAGGCGGAGACCGGCATCCGCGCGGACAGCTGGCAGCTGAGCGAGCGCGACCCCGACGTGCCCGCCTGGGAGGACTCGGGGGACAAGCCGCGATGGGAGCAGCGCATGAAGGTCTACGCTGCCATGGTCGACTGCTTGGACCAGGGAGTCGGACAGGTGGTCCGCGCGATTCGCGACCTAGGCAAGCTCGACAACACCCTGATCCTGTTTCTCTCCGACAACGGCGGCTGCCACGAGAGCGCCGACATCGAGCAGGGCACGCCTCGCAACACCTGGGGCGACCCGGACGCCATGCCGGGGGGGCCGGATTCGTTCGACGGCTACGACCGCCCCTGGGCCAACGCCAGCAACACCCCCTTCCGCATGTTCAAGAGCTGGCTGCACGAGGGCGGCATCTCCTCCCCGTTGGTGTGCCACTGGCCGGCCGGCATCAAGGTGCCCGCCGGGTCGGTCACCGACGCGCCCGGGCACGTCATCGACCTGCTCGCCACCTGCATCGACTTGGCCGGCGCCGAGTACCCGCGCGAGCGCGGCGGCAAGGCCATCGTCCCCCTCGAGGGCAGGAGCCTGCGGCCGGTCTTCGAGACCGGCCGCCGCGAGGGGCACGACGCCCTTTTCTGGGAGCACCAGGGGAATCGCGCCGTGCGCATGGGCCGCTGGAAGCTCGTCGCGCGACGGGACCGCGCCACGCGCGCCGCCGGGCAGTGGGAGCTCTACGACATCGAGGCCGACCGCAGCGAGCTGCGCGACCTCGCCGGCGAGATGCCGGGGCGCGTAGCCGAGATGGAGGGCGCTTGGCTGGAGTGGGGCGCCAAGGTCGGCTGGGTGCCCTTCGACCGCTTGGGATCCTGACCGTCAGGGCGGCCCGGATCAGAGCGAGGCCTTGATCTTGCGCACTATGGCGGCTTCGGGCAGGCGCTTGTAGGCCGGGTCCAGCGGGTAGCAGCCCGACACCAAGCCGTGGCGCGGCCCGGTGGTGCAGTCGCTGAAGGTGCGGCAGATCCGCTTGGAATCGAGTGCGCCGCGCGCCAAGGCGTCGCGCGGGAGCGTCGGATAGGCCAGCACCATCCTTCCCAGCCCGACCGCGTCGGCGCGGCCAGAGCGCACGGCCCACTGGCCGACATGCGGGAGGAACTCTTGCAGGTAGCTGTAGCCCGTCCCGATCATGAACAGGCCCGGGTAGCGGGACTTGAGTTCGGCCGTAGCCGCGATCTGGCGCGCGCATCCGACCAGCGGGTCTTCCGGGGGCTGGTAGCCGTCGGACGGGGGGAACAGCGCCGGGCGCTGGATGTGCGGATTGTAGTAGGGGCTCCCCGCCGTGACGTTGAGCAACCGGATGTCCAGTTCCTGCAGGAGGTCGAGGAACCTGCACGTGTCCGAGAGGTCGTATTCCACCGGGTTTGCGGCTTGGCCTCCGAAGGCGTGGCGGTAGGGCAGGGACGTCGCGAAGTCCTCGGGAATCCCCGGCCCGAGGCGCTTGCCCTCGCTGCGGCTGGGATCCGGGCGGAAGGGCACGAAATCGAAGGCGCTGAGCCGGACGCCGACCTGCAGGCGTGACGTCGTCGCGCGAATGCCCGCCACCGTCTCGCGCAGGAAGCGGGTGCGGTTCTCGAACGCCCCGCCGAAGGGCCCGGGCCGCGTGACGGCGCCGAGGAACTCGTGGCCTAGGTAGCCGTGGCAGTGCTTGACGTCGACGAAGCCGGCCCCGCAGCGCTCGGCGATGACGGCGGCCCCGACGAACCGGTCGATGATCCGGCGGATCTCGTCGTCGCCCAGGACCGGGTGGTCCGACGGCAGGCCGAACTTCCGGTCGAGGAACGGGTGGTGGTAGAGGATCAGCGGCTTGGGGCCGGACTCGTCCGGTCGCGAGAAGCGCCCCGAATGAGTGAGCTGGAAGCCCGTCAGCAGGTCGTCGGTGGTGCCGAACTCCTTGCGGTGCGTCGCGAGCAGCTCGGCGTGCAGGGACTTCAGGCCGTCCTCGGTCGAGCGCTGGATCACGAGCTGCCGCGGGTTGGCGCGGCTCTCGGGCGTGACCGCCATGGCCTCCCCGCCCCAGAGGCACTTGGCGCCGCTGAGGCCGAAGTTGCGCCAGCGCCGGCGCACGAGCTCGCTCGGGCTGCCGTCGGATTCCCCGTCCCAGCCCTCCATGGGATGGATGGCGAAGCGGTTGCCGAGGGTCTTCCCCGCGACGTTGGCGCTGCGGGCGAGCGGGGAGCGCGGCGCGGTCTCGACCCCGTCCTCGGCTTGGATCGCGAGGCCCAGCTCCGCGCAGCGCGCGCGGAAGGCGTCGACCGTGCGCATGCGCGCCACGCGGGGGAAGGCCATGAGGGACGGAAAGCTCCAGTATAGGTCGGGACCTGCGGCGGGGTGCTTGCGCTATGCTGGAGAGTAGGCCCGACACATGGCTGGCAAGCACGGCACCTACTCCGCAGAGTACCTGGGCAGCGGAACCTTCCGCATCAGCAAGCCCAAGCGCAAGAAATCGAAACTGAAGGAGATCCGGGCCAAGCGCCGCTCCCGCCGCTCCCGTCGCGACTAGCCGACCGTCGGCTGCGTCCCCGGCTCCCGCCTGGGCCGGGCGGCAGGAATGTGACGGTCTGTAATAATATGGGCTCGGCTCGGTCGGACAGCGGCGGTCGCGTTCCGCATTGGGTGCCGAGTCGCGTTCCAACGCCGGGAGGGCAAGGCCTTGGCCAGTCGATCAAACACTAGATTCCAGAAGCGCCTCAAGGAGCTCGCGCGCGCCAACAAGCGGCGCGACAAGGAGGAGAAGAAGCAGCAGCGGAAGGCCATGCGCTCGTCGGACGGTGCCGGGCCTCCCATCGAAGCCATGGATCCGACGGACCTGGGCCTGCCTCCGGTCGAGGAGGAATCGACGACGACCGCGTGAGTCGCGGGCCTGCTGCGCCCGCGACTCACGCGGGTCAGCCGCTAGGGACGATCGCCTCCAGGCCCGGTCCCGGGGCCCGTTGGATGCCGATGTCGGCCTCGACCAGCGACAGGCGTTCGTGCAGGTCGGCCAGCGTTTGGCCGACGGGATCGGGCAGTTCGCCGTGGTTGAGCATTTGCCATTCGTCCCGGTTGACGGCGACGCCTCGGAGGGCGACGACGCGGCCCGGGATCCCGACCACCGTGGCATGCGCCGGTACGCTCTTGACCACGACCGATCCGGCGCCGACCTTGACCCACTCGCCCAGCCGGATGTCGCCCAGCACCTTGGCGCCCGAGCCGACGACGACGTGATCGCCGAGGGTCGGGTGGCGCCGCCCCATGCCGTGGCCGGTTCCTCCGAGGGTGACGCCTTGGTAGAGCAGGACGTCGTCCCCGATCAGAGCGGTCTCGCCGATCACCACGCCCATGCCGTGGTCGATGAAGAACCGCCGTCCGATGGTGGCTCCCGGATGGATCTCGATGCCCGTCAGCATGCGCGCCAGGTGCGACAGCAGGCGCGCTAGGACGAACCGGCGCGCCCGATACAGGCGATGGGCCACGCGATGCGCGAAGATCGCGTGGACGCCCGGGTAGCACAGCACGACCTCCAAGGCGCTCTTGGCAGCGGGGTCGTGCTTGAAGACGGTCTGTATCTGCTCTCGAATCCCGAGGAACACCTCGACCTCCGGCTGGGACTGCGACTGGAACGGGGGAAGGGCCGGACCTAGGCCGGCCCGGTACAGCGGCAGGGAGTGAACCGGGCGGTCGACATGGCAAGCGAGGAGCGCCAGCGCCTCCTAGCATCGTATAACAGGCGGAACCGCGAGTCAACGCGGAATTGGCCCGGCGGCCGGAGCGCGCTGACGGCAAGGCGTTCCCCGGAGGAGTCCGTCTCGCCGGAGACAGGCCCGGCAAGCCCCGATGCGCTCAGGAGTCCTCGCGCGGCCGGTCGCCCCCTCCGGCCCGGCGGGTCGGCGCAAATTTCGCGATGGCCGATCGCGCGGCGACTCTCGCGACCAGCGCCGGGCTGTAGATGGTCGAGGCGTAGTGGCCGCACTCGTGCGTGCAGAAGCAGCCGTCCGCGGCCTCTGCCGCGACCGCCCGGGCCCGGTCGCCGAACCAGATCGAAGGGAAGTCGTACCCCGCCTCCCGCAGGTTTCCGATGCGCGAGTTCTTGGTTTCGCACTCGGTGACGTCGCCGTTGCTGTAGATCACGCAGGCCAGCCTGCCGGAGACGCACGAGAACTGCGCCTGCTGCCGTGTCACGGTGCGCTCGACGCTCCGGCGCACTTGCTCGTCGAGAGCGTGGTTCGACCCGCCGAACGCGCTGCGCCGGATGCGCCCGGACTGCCGGTCGGCCCGCACGCGCTCCGCGAGCTGCCGGTAGATCGCGGCGTCCACCTCGGTCTGCGCCGGGTCGAGCGGGTTCCCGCGGCAGTAGTTGTAGGACGTGCCGTCCGGTTCGAACAGGCGGAGCAGCTCGTCGTGGATCCGCAGAATGTCGGCTTGGTTGTCGCGCATGACGGTCGTCAGCGTGTGAAGGATCAGGTTCGGGTGCTCGCGCCGCAAGGGCGCGACCGCCGCGGCGGTCGCGAGCAGCCGCCGGAAGGCACCCGCCCGGCCGCGAATGCGATCGTGCGCCTCCTCGTCCACGTGGTCGACGCTGAGGTTCAGGTGGAACCGCAGGGCGGGCTCTTGCGGGAGCACTCGCGCGAGCGTCGAGACCACCCGGGCCGCGTGCTGGCCGTTCGTGGGGACGTAGACGTTCGCGACGCGGGTTCTCCGCCGGGCGGCCAGCACGATGTCGGCCAGGTCGGCCCGCAGGAACGGCTCGCCCCCGCCGATGAAGAGGTTGAAGATCTCGCCCATCGACGCCAGGGTGCGGTCGAACTCGCGGAGCGAGAAGTCGCGGTTCGGCCGCGGATTGAGCTCGTCCCAGTAGAAGCAGTGGATGCACTTCTCGTCGCAGCGGGTCGTGACGTACAGCGTCACGAACGGCGGCGTGATACGCCGTCCGAAGCGCGTGGCCGCCTTGACGCGCGCCAAGTGCCGCAGGAAGCTCCGACCGACTTCGCGTGCCTGCATCGGACCGTGCGCGCCCGCACGCGCCGCGCGGGCTAGTTCAGCGGGCGGATCCGGATCTTCCGCCACGCGACCTCGAACGGGCCCGTGCCTGCGCGGATGCCATGCACCTGCAGGCCGATGAAGCCACCCTTGTGCGTCTCGTAGGCTTTCTCGTCGGTGAGATCCTCGACGGCCTGGCCGTTGATCCACGTCTGGATGCGGGGGCCTTGCGCCACGACGCGGACGCTGTTCCACTCGCCGTCGCGCATCGTCTTGTGCGGCACGAGCCTGTCCTGGGGGGTCAGCCAGCCGCGCCCGGTGGCCTCGCCGTACACGTAGCCGGACTCGGCGCCGCTCTCTCCGCTCGCCTCGATCTCGACCTGGGGGCCGTAGACTCTCCCGATGGCGTTGTTGCGCCCCGCGCCTGTGGCCGCCGTCTTCTGGGAGGATCGGATCATAACGCCGGAATTGAGCCGGTCGTCGACCCTGACCTCGAACTCCAGCTCGAAGTCGCCGAAGTGAGTGGTCGTGCAGAGGAAGGAGTTGGGGCTGCCGGCGGAGGTGCGCCCCACGATCGCGCCGTCCTCGACGCGGTAGGTCGCGAACCCGTTGCGCTGGACCCAGCCGTTCAGTGTCTTGCCGTCGAACAGGTCGGTCCAGTCGCCGGCGGAGGCCTGCGACGGAATAGCCGCGAGCAGGGTCGCGGCCGCGATGAAAATGGTAGCTCTCACTGGCACTGCCTCTCGAAGTTGGCGGTACGTGCGTACCGCGCGCGCCTGGAAATGTCGTCGGGAGCGGCGATCTGGTGTAACGGCCGCGGTGCGCTGGCGCGTCCGAGCATACGGCACTCGCCTGCCCCGCTCGCAGGTAGTAGAATAACCGAAGAGCGCAAGTCCGAGCCAGAAGACTGGAACGCTATGACAGACCGACCCGACTCAGCCGCTTCACGCCTCCCCCGCAGCGCGGGCGAGAGCGGCGTGACGCCCGTTTCGATCATCCTATTGGTAGCGATCGCGCTGCTGGCCGGAGCCCACGTGTACACTCTGCTCCAGCTCAAGGACTTCCGCGCCGAGACCGCCGGGCGCCTTGACACGCAGGACGAGCGCCTCTCGAAGCTGGACGGCAACGTGGCGCGGACCAGCACCGAGCTAGCCACGCAAGTCGGCGCCGTCAAGGAGATGGTGGAGTCCGCCGAGGAGCAGATCGACGTCCGCGCGCGCGAGGTCGAGTCGAGGGTGCGGAGCCGGACCGAGTCGCTGCAGGAGGAGCTCGAGGCGACCCGCGAGACGAGCGAGGCCAAGCTGTCGGAGGTCGGCGGCCAGCTGGCGGACTTCCAGGAGTCCACCAAGACCGAGGTGACCGCCTTGGGCGGGCGCGTGGACACGGTCAACCAAGAACTCGAGGACACGCGCGAGGAGCTGGAAAAGACCATCGTGGAACTCACCAGCGTGAAGGGTGACCTAGGGGTGCAGAGCGGGCTGATCGCGACCAACGGCGATGAGCTGGCCGCGCTCAAGCGGCTCGGCGAGCGGAACTACTACGAGTTCAATCTCGGCAAGACCAAGAAGCCTCAGCGCGTGGGCCCTGTCAGCATCAAGCTCAGCGGCACCGACCGCAGGCGGAACCGGTATTCCATCGAGCTCTGGGCGGACGACAAGCGCATCGTGAAGCGGCGCAAGACGCTGCTCGAGCCCGTGCAGTTCTACGTGCAGGGGGCGCGGACTCCCTTCGAGATCGTTGTGAACAAGATCGACAACAACGTAATCGAGGGCTATCTGGCGACCCCGAAGGACGGCCCGCGGGGAACGTAGCCGTCGCGGTCGCTGCCGGTCAGTCGACGGGCAGGACCGATGCCGAAAGGCGCGTCTTGGATCGCTCGCCGACATCGGCGGTTGCCTTGATGCGGTCGCCCAAGGTGAAGACGCCGGTCACGGCCAGCTCGTAGGGGCTGCGAACCGCTTCGAGGATTCGTTTCGCCAGCGACCGCGGCTCCAGCTTGAGTCGGCGGGCGGCGAAGGCCGCTCCTCCCGTCTGCAGCGCGATTCGCCTGAGCATGGCGCGCGCGTCGTTCCTCTGGAAGGCCGGGAATACGGAGACCCCCCTCGCCCTCGCCGCGTCGATGACTTGCGCTTCCGACACGCGCCCGCGCGCTGCCGTTCCCGACGAGGCCAGGACGACCGCCTTGCGGCTGGCGCTCGCGTCGAAGCCCCCGTCGATCGAGGCGAACAGCGCGTCATGCAGTCGTGGGACGTTTCCGTAATCGGTGCGGTCCAGCGCCTCGCGCAGGGACTGCCTGTCGAAGGTGAAGTCCTGCAGCAGCTCGGCCGCTTCGTGGTAGCCCACGAGGGCCATGGCCTCGCCCTCGCCCAGCTCCTCGATCAGAGCCTCGGCCAGCGGGCGAGCCATCTCCCCGACTATGCTCGTGTCGACCAGCAGCAGTACGTCGACCGGCGCGCGCAACGGGGTCGCGGACACCACCCGCAGCCGAACGTCGCCGTCGGTGACCGCGAAGCGTTCCGGGCCCAGCCCGGTCTGGGTCTCTCCCGTGCGCTCGTCGACGACGGTGACGATCAGCGTCGCCTCCTGGGCCGCGAGGGGCGTGACGGCGAGGCACGCCGCCAGCGCGAGAATTCGACCGGCGGGCCGGGGGCGCTTCGGGCCTGCTGCAGAACGCGTCAAGAGTCATTCCAAGCATACTCGGCTTGCGCTGGCCAGCGAATCCCGGATGCGACCTTCCGGGTCGCGCGGGAGCTGAGCTCGCCCGCAGCAGCTTCCAGCCTCGGCGCTGGCCGGAATGCTGCCGGGAATCGCCCGAGCCAGCAGCGATTCGCGACGCGCTCGGCGAGCGCGCCATGGCGGGCGCGCTGCCGTGTGGGCCGGCCTCGCCACGTGCCACACTCAACGTTGGTGCGGAGCGTCCTTCCCTGCCTGCTGCCGGTGCTGCTTGGATGCGGCGCTCCGCCGGGCGCGGACCGGCCGGGCGCCCCGGCGCTCTTCCGCGAGGTCGCGGCCGAAACCGGCTTGGTCTTCCGTCACGTCGCCGATGCCAGCGACGAGTACCGCTTGCCCGAGATCATGGGCTCCGGAGTGGCCTTGGCCGATTTCGACATGGACGGCGACCTCGACGTTTTCCTGCTGCAAGGCGCGCCGCTCGAAGAGGGCGCGGTCCGCGGCCAGGGCAGCCGCCTGTTCGAGAACCGGCTCGTCCCGGCCGGAGCGCTGTCATTCGTCGACGCGACGGCGAGGGCGGGCCTGCGATTCGAGGGGTATGGCATGGGCGCTGCCGTGGGCGACTACGACGCCGACGGCGACCCGGACATCTACGTCACCGCTTTGGGGCCCAACGCCCTGTTCCGGAATGACGGGGACGGCACATTCAGGGCTGTCGAGGGCCCCCAGGACCCTAGATGGAGCACGTCCGCGACCTTCTTCGACTACGACCTAGACCGGGATCTCGACCTGTTCTTCACCAATTACGTGGACTTCACGCTGCGCAACAACAAGCGGTGCTTCTCCCCGGTCGGCGCGCGCGACTACTGCAATCCGACCGTCTACAACCCGGTGCCCGACAGGCTGTTCCGCAACGACGGCGGGCGCTTCAGTGACGTGTCGACCGAGGCTGGGCTCGGATCTGCGTTCGGGAACGGCCTCGGCGCTGTCGCGGCGGACTTGAACGGCGACCGCCTGCCGGACCTGTACGTGGCCAACGACGGCACGGAGAACCAGCTTTGGGTGAACCAGGGCGACGGTCGGTTCGAGAACGCCGCGATGCTGTCGGGCGCGGCGGTGAACGCTGACGGACGGGTCGAGGCCGGCATGGGCGTCATCGCCGCGGACTTCGACCGGGACGGCGACCACGACCTGCTGCTGACGCACAACACGCTCGAAACGAACACGCTCTACCTGAACGACGGTCGCGGCCTGTTCCGGGACGCGACCAACCGGTTCGGCTTGGCGAGCCACAGCCTGCCGAACACGGGATTCGGGCTTTCGTGGGCCGATTTCGACCATGACGGGCGTCTGGACGTGTTCATCGCCAACGGGGCCGTCACGGTCATGGAGACCCTGCGCGGGCAGCCCTATCCCTTCCTGCAGGACAACCAGTACTTCCGGGGCACCGAAAGCGGCTTTCAGGTGCTGCCCGGGACGGGGGCGTGGGGCACCGTTGCCCCGGCGGTGAGCCGGGGCGTTGCCACGGGGGACGTGGACTCGGACGGGGATCTCGACGTGGTGGTTTCCAACAACAACGGCCCCGCGCGACTGTACCTGAACCAGACGGGCGGGAACGCCTGGGTGCGGGTCAAGCTGGCCGCCAAGGGCGGCAACCCGGACGGTCTCGGCGCGAAGGTCGGCCTGCGCTTGGAGGACGGGGGTACGCTGTGGCGTCGGCTGCACGCCGACGGCAGCTACCTGAGCGCGAGCGAGGCGGCGGTCCACTTCGGACTGAACGGGGCGCCGCCGGTCCGGTCAGCGGAGGTCTGGTGGCCGGGCGGGCGGAGAGAGAGATTCCCCGCGCTTGGAACGGGCGAGGTAGCGACGCTCCGCGAAGGCACGGGCAGCGCCCTGCCGGACTAGGCGCGCAGGCGGCCGGTCGGGCATCGGCCGTCGAAATCCTCCGTACGGATGCCTCTGTAGTCCCAATGGCGGGCTCGTAGGTCGCATGAGCGCCGGCCCGGGCGGTATGCGAAACTGAGCCGCGAGGATCGGAAATGCTCAAGTTCCTGCTTTGGTTGATCTTGCTGGTACTGTGCTGGCCACTGGCCTTGCTCGCCTTGGTTGCCTACCCGTTCGTCTGGCTCGCGCTGCTGCCATTCCGGCTCCTCGGCATCGTAGTTGACGGGGCCTTGGGACTGCTGCGGGGAATCTTCACGCTGCCGGGGCGCATCCTCGCTGCCGGCCCGAGCGGGATACAGTAGCAGGGCCTGAGTCGGGCAACGGCCGGTTCTGCGGCAGTCCTGCTTGGCTGGCGACAGCCCAAATCCAGGCCTCGGGTACGGAGCGTTCTGCGCTAGACGAGGGCAATGTATCGCCCTCGTCGGTGCGGTCGAGGATGATCGAAGAGAGGTAGTGCGCGGTCGGGCGTAACTGCCATAGAATTCTCTCGCAACGCCATGCACGATCCTTGGTTCTCGAGGCGGGCTCCGCGCTGCTCACGCCAGCAGCGAGACGGGCGAGCTGGGGCCGGTCACCGGCACGGGTGGCGCGCTGAATCGTCGGGCTGCGTGTCGCCTTGGTCCGGAAACGGTTCGTCGGACGGGACTCCTATGGCCAGCGCTTGCTCGCGTCGGCTATTCCATTCCGCCCACCTCCTTTGTGTCTCGGCCTGCCCCTCGGCAAGCCCCCGTGCCGGCCCCATGGCATGCACCCGGGCAAACGCCAACCGGTTCCGCCTATATCTCTCCGACAGCACTTCCAGGTCTTACGCTAGGACTGGACATCATGGCGCGCCGACGAGGACGAATGGGACGGGAAGTCGGCTGACCGAAGGTGCTGCATCGGCGAGCCTTGTCGTAGCATAGCCGGGCACCAGTCCTCGGGCAGCGAGCCCAAGTATTCCCATTGTGACCGCAGTTCCTAGCACGCGCACAGTGCCCTGGGGAACGGTCCAAGTACGGAAACCTTCGCGGCTATTCGGATTGCTAGGGCAGCAAGTTCCGTTCGATTGAGCGCGAGATGCCTGTCCCGTGCATTCCCGCACGGGACTGTCTTACCGGGTCTAGGGTTGCCTAGCCGTCCAGCGCGAAAGCGACGAACTCGTCGCCAGACGGCGAATTGCCCTTGCCTCCCCCGGCGGCGATGACTACGAACTGCTTGCCGTCGGCCTCGTAGGTGCAGGGAGTAGCGAAGCCGGCCGCGGAGAGTTGGGTCTCCCACAGCACCTCGCCCGTGTCTTGGTCGAAGGCGCGGAATCTCCCGTCGAAGGTGCCCGCCATGAAGACCAGCCCGCCCGCCGTCACGATCGAGCCGCCGTGCGAGGGCGTGCCCGTCTTCGGAACGCCCCGAGCGGTCAGCTCCGGGAACTCCCCGTTGACCACCCTCCAGAGGAAGTTCCCGGTCTCGAGGTCCACTGCGGTGACGTACCCCCAAGGGGGCTTGATCCCGGGGTAGCCCTCGTGGTCGAGCAGCTCGCCCCGATCCGGCAAGGCGTAGTCGAAGTCCTCCTCGGGCGCCGCCTTGAGCTCGATCCGGTTCGTAGTCTCGTCCGAGCTCGCAAACACGCGGTTCGCGGCGGGGTTGTAGCAGCAGCCCCCCCACAGGCACCCGCCCCGGAAGCCCGGATGCACTAGCGTGCCTCTCGTGCTCGGCGGGGTGAACAGGTCCCCGGCGTCGGTCGCGTCCCAGATGCTCTTCACCGAAGCCCGCGACTCGGGGGAAACGTCGCTGATGTCCCGCTCGTGGAATCCCTGCCTCGAAAGGGGGGCCGGCTTCAAGGGGAACGGCTGCGTCGGCCACAGATGCTCGCCCCCGACGTCCGACATCGGGATCGGGCGCTCCTCGACCGGCCAGACGGGCCGACCCGTCTCGCGGTGGAAGAAGAAGAGGAATCCCTGCTTGGTCGGCTGCACGACCGCGTCGAACGTCCGGCGGTTCTGGGTCATGCGGATCAGTGCCGGCTGAGCCGGGAGGTCGTAGTCCCAGACGTCGTGATGGACGGTCTGGAAATGCCATGCGCGCTCGCCGCTCTCGGCGTCGAGAGCGAGCACGCAGTTGCCGAACAGATTGGCTCCTATGCGGTCCCCGCCGTAGAAGTCGAAGGCGGGCGAGCCGATGCCGGCGAACACTAGGCCGCGCTCCACGTCCAAGCTCATGCCGGCCCAGTTATTCGTGCCGCCCGCGTGCTTGTAGGCGTTCGGCGGCCATGTCTCGTAGCCGAACTGCCCGGGGCGCGGCGTGGTGTGGAAGATCCAGCGGCGCTTCCCGGTGAGCGAGTCGAATGCGCGAATGTGGCCCGGAGCCTGGGGATACGGTCCCTCTCCGCCGCCGCCTCCGACGATGATCAGGTCCTTGTAGGCCACGGCCGGGCTCGTGCATTTCACCGAGACGCCCTGCACCTCGCTGTCCAAGTTCTCGTTGAGGTCGATCATGCCGTCGAAGCCGAAAGACTTGTCGGGCTCTCCGGTAACCGCATCAAGGCTGTACAGGCGGTTCTGGACCGTGCTGAAGATCCGCTTGCGGGAGCCGTCCTCGGACTGCCAGTAGCACACGCCTCGGCTCACGCCGGGGTTGCGGCGGGCCGACGCACTCGCTTGCGGGTCGAACGTCCAAATGAGCCGGCCCGTGGTCGCGTCGAGCGCTTGGACCTTCAGCCGTGCCGTCGTGAGGAACATGATGCCGTCCACGACGATGGGCGTGCATTCGATGGTCGTCTGCGGCCGTGCCATGGCGTCGCCCGTGTGGTGGACCCAGGCCGGCCTGAGCCGGGCGACGTTGGACCGGTTAACTTGGTCGGCGGCCGAGAAGCGGCTCGCACCGGCCGTGCCGCCGTAATGCCGCCATTCCCGGCCCGGCTCGTCGGCCAGCCAAGGGCGCGGGCCGGGTACCGGCCACGCGCGAGACGCGGCGAGAACGGCCGCGCCGGTCGCTCTTAGGAAGGCTCTGCGATTGCCTGGCATGCTTGTCAGCTCCGTGACCCTGCCGCTGCGAGGGAGCGAGGCCCGCGCCGGGAGCGAGGCCGAGGTCGTTGTCGAATTGTCTCGCATCGCGGGGTGCTGGCCGGGCATCTGGCTAGAAGCGGTGCAGCCAGCGCGCCTTCTCGGCGACCTTGTCCGCGCTCGGCAGGAACGCCCTCTCGAGCGCGTCGCTGAACGGCACCGGCGTGTCCGGGGCGGCGATCCTCACCAGCGGCCCGTCGAGGTAGTCGAAGGCATGCTCGGCGATGATGCCCGCCAGTTCCCCGCCGAGACCGCCCGTCAAGGTGTCCTCGTGCAACAAGATGACCTTGCTGGTCTTCTTGGCCGTCGCTAGGATCGCGTGCCGGTCCAGGGGGACGAGCGTGCGCAGGTCGAGCACCTCGACGCTGATGCCCTCCCCGGAGAGTTGCCGGGCCGCCGCGAGCGCCTCGTGGACCATCCAGCCGTAGGTGATGACGGACATGTCCGAGCCCTCGCGGCGGAGCTCCGCCTTGCCGAGCGGCACGGTGTAGTCGTCCGGCGGGAGTTCCTCCTTGACCGAGCGGTAGAGGTACTTGTGCTCTAGGTAGATAACGGGATCGTTGTCGCGAATCGCGGCCTTGATCAGGCCCTTCGCGTCGTACGCCGTGGCCGGCTGGACCACCTTGAGGCCGGGAGTGTGCACGTAGGGCATCTCGACGTTCTGCGAGTGGAACGGGCCGCCGTGGATGTTGCCGCCCGCCGGCGCCCGGATGACCATGGGGACTTGCTGTCCCCAGCGGTACCGGCACTTGGCCGCGAAGTTGGTGATCTGGTCGAAGCCGCAGGCCATGAAGTCCGCGAACTGCATCTCGAGGACCGGGCGCAGGCCGTTGATCGCGGCGCCGGTGCCGGCTCCGACGATGGCGGACTCCGAGAGCGGGGTGTCGACGACTCGCAGCGGCCCGAAGCGCTCCAGCATGCCTTTGGTGATCTTGAAGGCGCCGCCGTAGACCCCGATGTCCTCGCCCATGACGAAGACGCTGTCGTCGCGCTCCAGCTCCTCCCAGATCCCCTCGCGAATCGCTTCGACGTAGGTTGTTTCGGCCATCGTGACTCGCATCTCGGCTCGGGCGCTCAGACCCGCTCGTAGACGTTGTCCTCCAATGTGGCGGGATCCGGGAAGGGCTGCGCGAGGGCCCACTCCACGGCGTCCTCGATCTCGGCGAGCACCTGCCGGCGTAGGTTCACGAAATCCTGCTCGTCCGCGCCGTGCTCTTCCACCATGTGCTTCTGCAGCATCAGGATCGGATCCCTGCGCGCCCACTCCTCGTGCAAGGACTTCGGCACGTAGTCGGCGGGGTCGTGCGCCGAGTGCCCGCTCACGCGGAAGCTCTTGCACTCCACGAAGTAGGGGCCCTCGCCCGAGCGGGCGTGCGCCACGGCCCGCTGCGCCGCATTGTGGACCGCCAAGACGTCGTTCCCGTCGACGATCTCGTACGGGATGCCGTAGGAGGCGGCCCGCTCGCCGATGTGCGGGTTCTTCATCTGCTTGTCCAGCGGGGTCGAGTAGGCGTACAGGTTGTTGTTGCAGAGGTAGACCACCGGCAGCTGCATGACCGCCGCCATGTTCAGGCCCTCGTGCCAGTCGCCGCGGCTCGTGGCGCCGTCTCCGGAGTAGTTGAAGACGATGTTGGACTCGCCGCGGTAGCGCATCGCGAACGCCAGGCCGCCGGCGACGGGGATGCTCGCTCCGATGGAGGAGATGATCGGCACGCAGTGGCGCCGGGCGCAGCCCATGTGCATGTTGCCGTCGCGGCCGTTGGTGAGGCCCCCGGCGCGGCCCGTGTACTGGGCGAGGATCTCGCGCGGCGTGATGCCGCGGATCAGCAGAGCGGCCATGTCGCGGTGCGAGGGCGTGAGCCAGTCCCCCGGGCGCGAGTGGATCGCGCTGCCGACGGGGATGGCCTCTTGGCCGCGGCCGGTGTAGCAGCCGCCGACAATCTTGCCTTGGCGGTATAGCTTGAGCTCGATGCGTTCCTCGAGCTCGCGCATCATCAGCATGTAGTAGAGAAGCCGGTCGCAGAGGTCCCGGCCCGCAGGCGTGCGTAGTGAGGCTACGGCTGGCGCACTCATAGCAGCATTTAAGAAAGATAAAGCATGCTTGCGAGGTTTGCAACCGCCCCCCGGCGAGGCGGCGCGCGCTCCCGGCGATGTCGGCCCGGCGGGCAGCGTCGGCCGCCGGGGCCAGCCGGGCCCCGGCCATCCTCCGCCGGTGATTTCGCGTGAATCCAAGGCACGGTCTCCGGTATCCCGGCCGGCGCGCGCGGGAACAGTCGCGCGCCTCGGATCGGTTGACAGCGCGGCGGATGGCATGGTACACCTAGATTCGGTGGGGCAGGAGCGGGGAACTGCGCCCGGGCCAGGCGGCCCCCCGGATCCGAGGAGTTCGGATTCTATTAATGACCCGCACTTTGAAGAGGGATTTCAGAATGACCGTGCGTAAGCTGCCGGGCTTGGCTCTCGGCTTGACCTTGGTGCTTGTCCCGCTCGCGACAGCCCAGCAACTTGACACCGCCCTGATCGTGGGCACGGTGACCGACGCCACGGGGGCGGTCATCCCCGGCGCCGGGATCACGTTCAACCACATCGCGACCGGCACGGAATATGCCGCTCAGACGAATGCCGAGGGCAACTTCCGCTCGACGCCGCTCCGCATCGGCGAGTACATCGTCGTCGCGGAGGCCGTCGGCTTCCGCACCTATAGCGGCTCGGGCATCAATCTGAGCATCGGCGATGTCCGCCAGCTCGACATCGCCCTGGAAGTCGGTTCGGTGACCGAGATCATCGAGGTGGAGGCCTCGGCGCCGCTGCTGCAAACCAGCGAGGCCGCGGCGGGAACCGTGATCGAGAACCGGCAGATCGTGGACCTCCCGCTCAATGGCCGCGACTACCTGCAGCTCGCCGTGATTTCCTCCGGTACTGTCCGGTCGCGCGGGCAGGGCGTTTCGATCGGCGGCCAGCGCGGCACCGAGGTCAACTTCGTGATCGACGGCATGGACAACAACAACCAGTCGATCGCGTCGCAGGGTAACCAGAAAGAGGCCGTGAAGCCCTCGATCGACGCCATTTCCGAGTTCAAGGTCATCACGAACGGCTTCGCCGCCGAGTACGGCAGGACCTCGGCCGGAATCGTCAGCATCTCGATCAAGTCGGGGACGAACAGCTTGCACGGCACGGGCTTCGGGTTCATCCGCGACGAGTCGATGGACGCCCGCAACTTCTTCGCCCCGACCGGCGAGAAGCCGAAGTTCAAGCGCAAGCAGTACGGTTTCGCCCTCGGCGGTCCGATCAAGAGGAACAAGGCGTTCCTCTTCGGCGACATGGAGGTCACCGACGTGCGCGAATCGACGACATTCGTGTCGACCGTGCCGACCTTGGCTGTCCGCGACGGGGACTTCGCCGGCTTCGACACCGTTTACGACCCGCTGACGTGGGACGGCACGACACGCCAGGCCTTCGCCAACAACCGGATTCCGCAGAACCGCTTCGACCGCGTCACGAACATCATGCGGAATTGGTACCCCGATCCCGCCAACGACAGCAATACCCGCAATTTCACCTACGTGACTCCTAGGAACCAGGATTTCCACAAGTTCGACATGCGTTACGACCAGAACCTCACCGACTCGGACAATTTCTTCGTCCGGTGGAGCGGCCAGGAGCAGAACCGCGGCAGCACGCCGCGCTACCCGGCGATTCCCGACTTCGGTTCGATGTCTCGTGGCGGCCTCGTCAACGTGACCAGCAACAACACCGTTGCGTCTTACCAAAAAGTGTGGTCGCCGACGCTGATCACCGCGTTCCGCGCAGGCTGGAACTACCTTGACACGGACGTCGAGTCGCATCTCGACATCACGGAGAACATCAACGCCAAGCTCGGCATAGCGGGGTTCAACCAGCACCTGCGCGGCACCAACGAGATGAACATCACCGGGTACTCCCAGCTCGGCAACAACACGTTCCGCCCGAACCTGATCCAGTCTCAGACGCGCCAAGCCTCGGCGGATACGACCTATTCGACCGGCAATCACGCGATCAAGTTCGGCGTGCAGTCGTGGTGGCTGCAGAGCTTCATCGACAATCCCCAGCGGACGATGGGAACCATCTGGTACGACGGCAGGTTTACCGAGAAGGCGCCGGCGGAGCGCAAGGGCACGGGCGATGCCATGGGCGATTTCCTCCTCGGCTACGCCCGGGAATTCGGCGCGTCCAACACGGTGTACATGAATATGCGCACCAACTTCGTCCATCTGTATGCGCAAGACGACTGGAAGGTGAATGACAAGCTCACGCTCAACCTGGGCCTGCGGTACGAGCTGAACCCGCCCTACGTGGAGACCCGCGACGGCATTGCCAACTTCAACCTGGGTTCGTGCCGCGGATGCGACGACGGATTCATCCACGTGGCCGGACTCAACGGGAGCGACCACTTCAATCGCGCACTGATGACCACGGACTACACCAATTTCGCGCCGCGCTTCGGACTAGCGTACCGGCTGACGGAGAAGACGGTGCTGCGCATGGCCTACGGCGTGTTCTACGGCAATATGTCGAACACCGGCGGCGGGGAGTTCATGGAAACGATGCCTCCCTTCCACATCAAGTCCAGCCTGACGACCGGCAGGGTGGAGCCGGTCCTGAAGCACTCCGAGGGGCTGCCGCCGGGCACGATCAGCCCACGCAACGCCAAGGGCGTGGAGATGTCGTCGTTCGAGAGGGATCCCCAGTGGCCCCTCGCGCAGAACTGGAATTTCAATCTACAGTTCTCGATTCCCGGCGACGCGCTGTGGGAAGTCGGCTACTTCGGCAACAAGATGAACCATATGATCGGGAGGTACGACGAGAACCTACCCCGCCCGGGACCCGGCAATCCGAACTCGCGCCGTCCGTGGAGCAAGACGGAGATTCCCACGTCCTGTCGCGGCGACCTATGCTTCGACGGCACCGACCCGGGAGGATTCATCACTCTGGGCCGCATGAATCGGCACGCCTATCGCGAGAGCACGCTCTATCACGGCCTGCAGACGAAGCTCGAGAAGCGCTATTCGAAGGGGCTGACGTACATCCTTTCGTACTCGTGGTCCCACGTGATCGGCGACGCGAGGGGCGTCACGGGCTCGGGCGACGCGCCCGGCTCGAACCTGCGGTTCGTGCTCGACCCCCTCGACTGGACGCGGGAGCGCGGCAACGGCGCCCAGGACATGCGGCACCGGTTCATCGGCAGCTTCGTCTACGAGCTGCCATTCGGGCGGGGCAAGCGGTTCGGCTCCGGCTGGCACTCCGCGCTGGACCACATGCTCGGAGGCTGGTCCGTCGGATCCATCGTGACCCTGACAACCGGCACTCCGCAGCACCTGACGGTCGCCGGCAACCCGGCGAACGTCGGAGGCGGGGACCGACCCGACGTCGTGCCCGGCGCCAGCTGGAAGCTTAGCAATCCCGATCCCGACCGCTACTACAACGAGGACGCGTTCGTCCCGAACCAGCCGTTCACCTTCGGCAACGCGGGCAAGAACATCCTCGTCGGCCCTCCGACGGCCGGATGGGACTTCTCGGCTTACAAGAACATCCGCTTCGGAGAGAAGTACGGGCTGCAGTTCCGGGCCGAGGCGTTCAACTTCCCCAACCACCCGAACTTCAACTTCCCGAACGCGAACGTAGGCAACCGGAACTTCGGTGTCATTTCGAGCGCGCGCGCTCCGCGCATCATGCAGCTGGGCCTCAAGTTCGTTTTCTAGGGCCTCGCCCGCAGGCCGCGGCCGAGAGAATCCTCGCGGTTCTCGGACGAGTGGCGCGAGGGCCCTGCCTCGCACGGCTCTCGCGTCCCTTAGGAGGCACCTTCACGCGGCCCGCGCCCGGACGGTGCGTGGCGCCTCGCTCGACTTGGCGCGCCGTCGGTCGCGCTGCTTCGCGGCACCTCGGCAGTTGCCATCGAACGTGCCCTTGACGGAAACTAGAGGCGAGGCAACTTGGAAGGCCGCTCCGCACGGTCCGGACGCCGCCGGATCACTTCGTGACTGTTTGCTGGCGCAGCACGACCTTCGGCTTGATCGCGGCCGCGGCCCTAGCTCCTTCGCTCGCAGGGCCCGCCGACCCTTCGGGGCGAATCGGAGGTGTGATCCGCTACTCCTCTGGAGCTCGAGCCCCTGACGTATCCGTAACGATCAGCCGGGCCGACACCGGTGAATCCGCGACCGTCCTGTCCGACAAGGCAGGCGCGTATTCCTTTCGTCCGCCCGCTCCGGGGAGGTATTCGATCCGCATCGAAGGCGCGGGCTTCCGACCGTTCGAGCGGACCGGGGTGGTCGTGCGCCAAGGGCAATTTCATCGCCAGGACGCATTACTGCATCCCGGGGAGGGGAGGCGCGCGGCCGCGAGAGTGCGGCACGCGAATCTGCCGGTCGAGGAGTCGCGCGACCGGGTGACCGAAGCGCGTCGGGCGCGCGCACCGGGCGGCGCGGGGGCCGGTTTCCTGGCTTTCCCCGCCAAGCGAGGCACTAACGAGTTTCACGGCGGCCTCTACTACCGGCTGGGCAACGACATCCTCAACGCCCGCGGTTTTTTCGGCGCCAGGGGCAAGGCCAGGCGGAACGCTTTCGGTGCCTTCGTGGGCGGTCCGGTCGTCAAGGACAAGACGTATTTCTCGTATCACTACGACCGCCTGTCCGTGCGCTCCGGCGTGCAATCGGGATTCGGCAACTCGGTGCCGGTGGAGTCATTCAGGCAAGGGGATTTCGGGCGGCTCCTGACCGGCCGGACGGTCGCGTCCGATGCACTTGGCCGCGCTATTCTGGCGGGCCAGATCTTCGATCCCGCCTCGACGCGCACCCATAGGGGCGTGCCCGCGCGCGATGCGTTCCCGAACAATGCGATTCCGAAGGCGCATCCGATGCGCAGCCGGGTCTCGTCCCGCGTCGTGCCGTTCATGGTCGAGCCGCAGCGGCCGGGGCTCGAGTTCAACGTGCAGGGCAATCCGGTCGGCGACCAGATATGGGTGCTTGATGCGCCCAGCCACTTCTTTCGCCTCGACCATTCCTTCACCCGCGGCTTTCGCACTGCCACGGACTTCAGCCGGGCGAGCCATCCGGCGGTCCGGAATTGCGGCGGCGCGGCCGGCTGCCGGGTGTCGCATGACCCGTCCGGCAGGCCCGAGGCGAACGCGGACTATTACGGCACGGGAGTGTACGAAGACGTTACCACGCATCACCTTAGACAGCGCTTGGTGTGGGCCGTAGCTCCGAACCTGCTGAACCAGGTGACCGTCGGCTACGACGAATTCCATGTCCGCGGCCACGCCATTTCGGCAGGGGCCGGGTGGCAGGACAGGCTCTGGGGTGCCGGAGGCAACGGGTTGCTAGCCACCGATGCGGGCGCGCCCGCACTGACCTTCGCCGGGAACACCCGCTACTCGCCGATTGGCAGCGAATGGGGGCGCGCGGGCTTCCTCGCGAATCACCAGTACAGCGTCGCGCATCACGTGACTTGGGTCAGGGGGCGCCACACCTTCAAGACGGGCGCGGAGTTCCGCCATCACCGGTACCCGTTCCGGGGATGGGCGAACAACGTATCGGGGACCTTCGACTTCCATCGCTCGCATACGGGTGGTTTCGACGCCCGCGGACACAACATGACCTCGACCGGGGATCCGTTCGCATCCTTCCTGCTGGGCCAGGTCAACGCGACCCATTTCCAGATTCCGGACTCTCCCACGATCACGGAGAGCTTCGTGGCGTGGAGCGTCCTGGGCGAGTACCGGGCGACCTCCTCCCTGACTCTGACTCTCGGCATTCGCTTCGACTTCCAGTCAGCGCTCAGGGAGCGGGACGACAACATGTCCACGTTCGACCCGAACGTGCCGAATCCGCGAGCGGGCGGCCGCCTCGGAGCGATGATATTCGCCGGGAAAGGGCCGGGGCGAACGGGCACCAGAACCTTGGAATCGCCGCCGAAGGACGCCTTCGGGCCGCGTGCCGGCTTTGCGTATCGCGCAGGTGACCGGTCGGTGGTGCGGGGTGCCTACGGTATCTACTATTCTTCCGTTCCGCACGCCCAGCTGGAGGCGGTCAATACGCTCGGATTCCGGTTCCACGCCACCGCGAACGATCTCAGCAACGGCCGGCATCCGGCCTACTTCCTTGACGACGGATTCCCGCCGTCCAACATCGTCCTGCCCCCGTCCATCGACCCATCCATCGGCAACAATACCTCGCCGGTGGCCGTGACGCGGGATCGTGCGACCCTGCCGAGAATCCAGCGCTGGTCGCTTGCAATCCAGCGCCAGTTGACGCGCACGGCCACGGTGGATCTGTCATACGAAGGCAACCGGGGCAGTCGGCTCATCGCCGACCGGCGCGTGCTGGGTCCGGCTGCGAACGCGAACGCCAATTCGATTCTGGACTTGGGGCCGAGCCTGCTAGCGTCGCGGGCGGGTTCTGCGTCGCTGGCGACCGGGGTGGACCTGCCCTATCGCGGTTTCGCCCGGACAGTCGCGCAGTCCCTGCGCCCCTTTCCTCACATGCTCAACATTGGGTACCTGAACGTGCCTGCGGGCAACAGCTTCTACCATTCTCTGCGTACGAGGGTCGAGAAGCGCTTCTCCGCCGGGGCCCACCTCCACGCCAGCTACGCGTGGTCGAAGCTGACCGGCATGGGCGCGGGCCGGACGCGGGTCGCGGACGGGCTCGGGCATGGTCCGCAGAATCCGTCGGACACTCATTCCTTGGAGCGAGGCCTGAGCGCGGAGGACGTGCCGCACCGCGTGTTGGCGGCCTTCACCCACGAGGTGCCGTTCTTCCGCTCGCCCGGCCTGGCGGCCAAGGTGCTCGGCGGCTGGTCGGTGTCGGGGGCGCTGCGGGTGGAGTCCGCCGCTCCGGTCAACGTCGTCATGGCGAACGATCTCCAGCCGTTCCTCCACAACGGGCAGAAGCGCCCGGATGTCGTGAGCAATCGCGTGCGGATCGACCGCGGCGGGTCCTTGGACGTCGCCGCCGACAGCGTTTTCGACCGGTTCGCGTTTGCAGATCCGGGCCCGTTGCAGTTCGGCGACGCGTCGCGCACGATGAACTTCGTGCGCGGCTTCGGTCATGTTTCAGAGGACTTCAGCCTCTTCAAGGACGCGTGGGTCAGCCCGAAGTTCAAGCTCCGCTTCGAGACGCAGATCGCCAATGCGTTCAACCGCACGGTCTTCTGCGATCCCAACAGGAACTGGAGCGCGGCCTCGTTCGGACGCGTATTCGCGCAATGCAACAGCCCGCGGTCGGTCCAGTTCGGTCTGCGTTTCGACTTCTGAAGTTCGCTCCGGACGCATTGCAGGTCCCTGAACGAGAGGGCGTACTTGGCGGCGCTCTGCCCGCGGGCTCCCGCGGCCCATGCGCTAGGCTAACGCCCGACGCCGAGGGGGGTCGGGAGGTGCCTGCCATCCGGCAGGAACATCAGAAGCGAACGCCGAACAGGCTGCCGCTGGGGCTCGCGTCATTCAATCTCAAGCGCACGAATTCCTCTATGTTGAATCCGGGCGAAAAGTCATCCTTGGGAAGGGTGTCGCTGTTGAGAATGCAGATGTACTGGAAACCGCGCTTCCGGGACTCGCTGGCGGCTCTCTCGATCGCGCGGGCCACCTGCCTCTCGTCGACACCGTCGAAGATCGTACTGTCGTGAACTAGGAATCCGGGGCTGGGATTCCTCTCCGCCCACAGCTGAGCTAGCATGAGATCGTAGCAGAAAATCTTCATGTTGTCGATACCGTGGCTGCCGGATCGCTCAATGTTGATGTTGAACTTGAAGCCGGTGCGATCAATATCGATGGCAAGATTTCCGGGAGCCTTGTATAGAAACTGTGAATTGGCATTGAATAGATCAATTGCAAGATCGCGCATGGACTTTCGAATTACCAGATCATGATTTGCGCGAACCACGAGACTCTCTAATTCGATTTTTTGCTTGCTCATCCTGTCATTCATCCTTTCCAAGAGGTCAATCTTCTCATTAACGGCATTCAGATTAGTTCGAGCATCTGCTTGAATCCTCTGGAGCCCAGTGAATTCCTCGAGTGCTCCATGGCTCTCAAGGACCTGAACTAGCGTTGCTCGCTTGTCGCTCAACTCCTGAATTCGTTTATTCAGTTCAACCAAGTCTCGCTGGATCCGGTCGACTTCTTCTTTGAGAAACTCCTGTCGATTTGCCAAAATTGTCCTATGAAAGCTCTGCACTTCCTCGATCCTCTTACGTGCCAATCCCGGCAGTTGAACTCCTACAGTCTTGTACATTTCAAAAATGCTTGCTTCGGCCGATTCAAGACTTGTCAGCGTTTCCATCTCCCCGTCAAGGCCATGGTTGTAGAGCTGAAGCAATCTCTCACTGTTAAGTTTTTCCCTTACTGTCGCCTGTATCTTGACAGTAAGATCATTCGCCTGTTTGGTGATTTCGTTGTACTGAGGATGAACGCGAAACGTCGCCAGTTGACGGTCTTGATCATCAACCATCTTCTGTAGTCGCCGTTTACGTGCCCACAGCTCTCCAATCGAACCAGACAATTCTCCCAAGTGGCCGCTCGAGGCCAGCTTTTTGAGGGAAGCAATTGCATTTTTCTTGTCCTTCAATTCCTGAAATGAACTTGCGTGGCTGTGCTCAAGCCCGAGAAGAAACGAATGATTCACTTGTCGATCCACAACTCTTTGCTTCTTGTGAAACTCAAACGGTGACAAGTACCCTTCTGGGGACCGACGCACAAAATGGGACATTAGGCTACGTGCAGTGGGCGGGTACTTGATCTTTTCTAACTCGGCAATACCAAAGAGCAATCCACCAAGACTAGATTTCCATTGCTCCAAACTGATCACAACGTCTCGGTCAGAGTGCGGCTTAGACTCATCCGTAAAGCGGCTCGGAAGGTCGCCATGAAGCTTGACATTCTCTTGCGAGCCAGTGTCTCTTGATACCCACAGTGATCTGCCATCAAACTCAAGTTCAAGAGAGAATTCCCAGTTTCTGAGCGCGGAGTGTTTCAACAGGTTTCTTCGTTGCAAGCGCGAACCAAGACAGAAATGAATCACTTCAACCAGTGACGATTTTTCCAAACCATTCCGACTATCTTGCCTTGTTTCTTCGATAGTTCGGTCTGCGAGAACGACGTTTAGACCGTTCTTGAATCGGATCGGCTGGAAACCAGTTTGGTTGGACGATACGCATCGAATCATCTCGTTTGCCTCTGCAACAATCCTTGATCTTCTTCGATTACGCCAAGAGTGAACAGGAACGAAAGCACCAGAGCGAAGCGCACGAAGGGCACACTAGAATGTCTTTGATGGTACTGATTCCATAGATGATTGACTGTCATGGGTCTCTCAAGTTCTTCGATGATTGCAGCACCCAGACCAAGCAATGATGCCTTGACTCTGACATGCTTTTTGGGAAGTATCATTTCTCAAATACCTCACACTTCTCAAAAAAGTAGGTGAGAATCCCAAGCGCTGCAACCTCGCTGTCGAATGAGTGACCAGAGGGAGTCAGATATTCGACCAGACTATGAAAGAGCGAATCCCCTGACATTCCTCCGGCAAACAGGCGGCTATACTCTTGCACAAGTAACTTTCGAATTCGGTTGGCAAAACCGCTGTCGGTTAGGGAGCGATCAGATACGACATTCTCGACATGGCTTGTGAGACTGAGACCAAGTGATAGTCGGAACTCAATTGACTTAGTGAGGCTATTGCGATTCATCTTCTGTTTCAAGGGTATTGTCTCGAAATCAGGTTGTGCTGTAGATTGTGGCGTCGGCAATGGAAGGAGACTCTGGATTAGCGAATCCAGTTCTTGAAACCCGACTGTGGAGAAGCTGCTTTGCAAAGATTCGTTCACCCAATTCTCATGTGTGATTTTCATTGTACGCAGCGCCTCTATCGTGTAGGTTTGCTCATCGTTATCAACGATATCGTGATGAGTGCCGCATAGGAGGATTAAGTTCTCGCAGGAATTTCTTAATAGTTTCGAATAGGATGAGCAGGAGCGTGGCGCATTCGGATTGTCACTGTAGGCGACGATATGTGCCTGCTTACCGATTATCTTTGGGCCAGAGTTTGAGTCGATGGATAATTCGCGTCGGCAAGCTGGGAACGAACAACGGGACGCGGCTCGTCCCCATAGGAGCTTGACGTCAGGCTGCCTTGGACTCGGGCGAGACATCAAAGGAAGTGCAAGCGGTTGGTGGAGAGCGAGTGCTGACGGTTGGAAGGCGCTAGCCGGCCGCATCGAGGGGAGGGTGGCAGGCATTCCCCTTTTCCTCGCAGCCAGCATCATAGCACTTGCGAAAGTGACGGTGCCGTTGAGTGGTCAGGTGGAGGGTCGACTTCGTTGTGCGCAATCGACCGTGTTGGGGGCATGAGGTGGTCCTAGGCACGGACGGAGGTTCGCCGTTTCAGGCACTGGCCTCATCGCAGGAGGGAGTCTGCGACGGCCCGTGCGATTCGGCTGCACCAGCGGTCCGGGTGCGGCGGGAGGGCAGAGTGGCCAAGTCGTCTCGCTTGACCGCGGGCTCTCCCGGCAAGCTAGGTCTCTTTCGCTGATCAGTGCCTGTTGCGCCAGAGATGCACGCCCGGCCCGACTGCAAGCGGGGCCTCCTCCCCGCGAGGGTCTGGCTTGAAACTCCCGGCCTAGTCGCTTCATCTCATTTGTGTCTCTGGCTGCCTAGCGACGGAGCCCCTGCGAAACGGGGCCATGCTGCGCGGACATGCGCGATCTGCGGCGAGCAACCGTTTCAGACGCGACGAACGGGGCCAAGCGACTCGGAGTCCTTGCAGGTTCCCCTCGGACCTCCGTCGAAGAAGCCGCAGGCAGCTAGAGCGAGATGCCCGCTTCCTAGGCCGTTTGGACTTGCAACGGGTTGGGGCGATTCCGTCGGTGCGGACCTTCGGGGCGGCCGGCTAGCCGTGCCTTCGCGACAGTTCGCCGGAGCTATCGACGGCAAGCCCCTATCGCCGCGCCAGGACAGAGCGCCGGGGAGAGACTTTCGGCCCGACTGTGCGCTAACATAGCGGCATCACTGGCGGAAGGAGGTGATCCAGGCAAATGAACGACACTATCACCGGTAGTACCAATCTGGAGGGCGAGGTGGCCGAGCGCTGACCTTCCTGTTCCGACGTTCCGATTCCCCGTCATTGCCAGTACGGGGACACAGTTGCCGTAGACCGGCTACTCGCCGTTCCTAGGGTGCTACCGGTACCGTAACCTGACGCGCGCAAGCGCAATCCGAGCCCCCGCGGGCCTCTGGGCCCGCGGGCGCTCCACTTGGTCGCATGAATGTTCTTGGCATTGAAACGTCGTGCGACGAAACGGCAGCGGCTGTCGTCGCGGGCGGTGACCGTCTGCTTTCCAACGTGGTGTCGTCGCAATTCGACGTCCACGCGGCCTTCGGCGGGGTCGTTCCGGAGCTGGCGTCCCGCGAGCACTTGCGGGCGATCGTCCCGGTAGTGCGCGAGGCCCTCGCCCGGGCGGGGCTAGGCTACCGAGACATCGACGCCATCGGTGTTACCTGCGGGCCCGGCCTCATTGGAGCGTTGCTCGTCGGCATCACCTATGCCAAGGGCCTCGCCGCTTCGCTTCGCCTGCCGCTGCTCGGGGTGAACCATCTTGAGGGGCACATCCACTCGGTCGTTCTGGAGCGTTGCGCCGGTGGCGGCGAGGTGGAATTTCCGGCGCTCGCCTTGGTGGTGAGCGGGGGCCACAGCCACATGTTCGTCGCCGAGCGCCCGGCCCAAGGCGCGTATTCCTACCGCCTGCTGGGGCGCACCCGGGACGATGCTGCCGGCGAGGCATACGACAAGGTTGCGAAGCTCCTCGGATTCGGGTACCCCGGAGGTCCCGTGCTCGACAGGCTCGCGCCCTTCGGGGATCCGGGCGGCGTGGCGCTGCCAGCGGCGCGGATGAAGGGCAACCGCCTCGACATGAGCTTCAGCGGCCTCAAGACGGCGGTGCGTCGCTACGTCACGGGCGCCGGCCTAGAGCGGGAGATCGCCCGGAGGCGGGCGCTGTTCGCCGCGGGCCGCCCGTCCATCGACGCCTTGCGCGAATCCTCCAGCAAGGCTGTCCTGGACCTGATCGCTTCCTTCCAGCGCCGCGTAGCCAGCGAGCTGCTTTGGCGCGCCGAGCGGGCCGCAGAGGACGAGGGCGTCGAATCCGTGATCGTGGCCGGCGGCGTCGCTGCGAACTCCGGGCTGCGCGCGACGTTCTCGTCCCTCCCCCTGCCGTGCTACTTTCCAACCCTAGCCCTCTCCACCGACAACGCCGCCATGATCGCCGCGGCGGCGTACCCGCGCCTGCTGCGGGGGGAGACCGACGGGTTCGACCTCGCGGCCCAGCCCTCGCTGAAGCTGGCCTGACGGGCGAGGCCTACGGCAGCCGGACCCGGTAGAGGATGTCCGAGCCCACGAGGCCGTTCTGGTCGCGGGTCACGACGAAGGACCACCGGCGGTCGGGATTCCATTCGATGCGAATCGCCTGCTGCTGCGCGGACGACAGGTCGTAGCTGTAGATCAGCGTGAGGTCGTCCGCGATCTGCTGCTCCGTGGAGATCCGGGCGCTGGGATTTGCCTCCAGCCCGCCGACCTGCGGGTCCACCTTGAGGCGGCTCACGCCGAAAAACCGCTGCATGCGACGGGACATGGGCCGGGCGAGCGCTTGGCTCAGGAGGGCGTCGGCGCCGGTCTGCACCACGGATTGCTGCTCGATGCGACGGCGCGTGGCCAGGGTGGGGTCGAACGTGGGCTCCTTGCCCACCGCCACCAAGCTCACGAGGTCGTGAAACGGCAGGGGCGGGTCGGAGCGGTAGCTCAGGTCCAGCGCCCCGGCGGGCCCTGACAGCACGAGCGCCAGATCGACATCGCGGATGCGCGCCTCGAGTTCGACGTTCAGCACGGGCTCGGGCTTGAGCGGGTTGACGAAGCGGATGTCCCCGCGATTGATGCGGTAGCGCGTGCCGAGCATGTTCAGCTCTCCCTGCGCGATGCCGATCTCGCCGAGAATCGAGGGGGCGGCCATGGTGCCCATGACGTTGAGGTCGAGGTCCGCCGCGACGTTGCGCGCCAGCTCGGTCTCCACGGGAAGCTGCGAGACCGCTCCGATACGCACGTTAACCTGCATCCCCTGCAGCATCGAGGCGGCGACCGGAACGCCTTCCGGCTGCTGCAAGTCCGCGAACAGGTCCGCGAACGACAGGTTCTCCGCCAGCGAAAGCCGCGAGATCAGCAGGTCGCCGTTCAGAATGCTCGTCGAGCCGACACCCGCCAGCGTGAAGCGGCCGTCGACCACGCTGCTGACGCTCTTCGGATAGTCGACGCGCATGTCCTCGGCAGTCGCGTCGAAGCGGTACTCGAGGCGCGAGCCCCGCAACGCGACCACCCCGTCCACCCGGAAAGTGCCCCCTCCGGACGCTGCGGTCAGCCTCTCGATCCGGCCCTGGCCGTCCGCGAAGCTGACGCTTCCGTTGATTGCGGTCAGCCGGAGCGGGAGGCCGAGCCCGCGGGCGGAGGCGTCGACGAAGGCCACAGAACCTTCCAGGGAGGGATTGTCCAGCGTCCCCAGCATCCGCAAGCGGACGCGCGCGGCGCCGTCGGCCGCTACCCCCTGCAGGAATCCGTTCAGCAGCGCTAGGTTGAGCGTTCCGTCCAGTCCCACGTCCAGATTCCGCTGCCCTCCGAATTCCACCGAGCCGTCGATCGCGAAGTCCGTGTCCGGGCCGGCGAGGTTCATCGAGTCGAAGCGCAGCGCTCCCTCCTTGACGCCCCAGTGCATGGGGAAGATGTTGGTGATCCGGACCGCGGGTCCCTCCGCCGCCGCCAGGCGCAGCTCGGCGCGCTCGATGATCCCGTCCATCTCGAACGTGGCGATGTCTCCGGCCTCGCCGCTGAAGTCCGCCCTCCCCGTCAGCACGCCCTCGCTCTTGAAGACGGGCAGGTCCGCCAGCGCGGCCGCCCGGGGGATGCTGATGTCCGAGAAGTCCAGCTTGCCCCGGTAGGCGGACGGCTCGCCCGGCCAGACGGAGGCATCTCCCCGGACAACGCCGCCGAGCGTGTTCGCGCTCCACTCGAAGTCGACGTTCGGACGGTCCCGCATGGACCGCGCGACGCCTGACCAATGGCCTAGGGACAGGTCGCCCCGTCGCAGTTCCGAGAGTTCCCAGCTGCCGTCGATCTCGAGCGAGTCCAGCCTGTTCCCGCTGCCCAGCTGCCCGGCGGCAGCAACCTCGAACTGCAGGTTCCCCGCGACGCCCGGCACGCGGCTTCCCGGCCAGGCGAACTTGTCGAGAGTCCAGAAGTTGCTGGCGATGTCGAGCTCGAACTCCCTGCTCTCGCGCGCGATCGAGCCCGTCGCCCGCAGCACGGACTCGCCGCGCCGGAAAGCCGCTTGGGCCAGCTGCAGCTTGCCCGCGGCGTATTGCAGCTCCGCTTCGAGCATGTCCAGGCTCTCGCCGAGCACGCGAGGGGCTTCCACGGAGATCGTGGCCGCGGCGACTGGACGGGCAAGGGAGCCCGACATCTGGGCCTCGATGGCGGACGCGCCGGAGACCGGGAGATCGAAGCCGGCCGATCGTGCGAGCTTGGCGGACTCGACGCTCCGAGCCGAGACGGCGAGGTCCATCTCGCGGTCGGTGTCGAAGGGGAGCGTGCCCCGCACGCTGATCCAGCCGCCGCTGTCTGTCAGCCGCCCGTCGAGGATTTCGAGCCCCGCGGGCGACAGCGAGCCCCGCATCGAGAACCGCTCCCAGCTCTCGCCGCCGAGCAGGATGTCCTCTGCGGATACGTCGCCCTCCAGCACGGCGTCCGTTGCGCCTGAGAGCCCGCCGCGCAGCGTGCCGCGGAACGAATACCGTGCGTCGGGTAGTGCGACCGGCAGCGCGGCCGTGGGCCGGACGCTGCCGAGGATCGTCTCGACGGCTTGTCTCGAATCCATCGAGGCCACGACCTCGAGGTGCGCCCGCAGCTCGGCGTCGACGGTGCCGGCCACGGCGAGCGACGCGTCGCGAGCGGTCAGCTTCACGCCGGAGACGGACACGCTGCCGTCGTGCGTCAGGAATCTCAGGGAGCCGCCGCCCGCCAAGGGCAGTCGCGCAGGCGCAGCCGCCGGATGGATGGAGAAGCCGAGGTCGACCGCCAGGCCCTGCGAGAGCGAGCCGGCGACTTCGGCCCGGGTGTCGAGGGTCCCTCCCCAGGGGATCGCCTCGATGCCTGCCAGGTGTGCCAGGTCGCGCAACGAAACGCCGGTCGAGGTTGCCGTCGCTTCGAGCGAGGGGGCGTCCCAGGGCCCGCGGAGCCGCGCCCGGCCCGCGACCAAGCCGCCCAAGGCGCTTCCGCTGATGCCGGTCAGCTCGACGCCCTCCGAGTCGCCCGTCAGGTCCGCTTCGAGATCGGCCTGCAAGTCCAGTCCCGCGACCTCGATCCCGGTGGCCGCGGCCTTGGCCCGGTAGCTGGCCTGTCCGGCCGTTAGATCCCATTCCAGGTCGCCCTCCAAGCGGGCAAGCCCGGCCAGGCCGGGGGCTTCGAGGTGCCACAGCGCGGCTAGGGCGGGGAGCACTGCAGCGGCCCTCCAGCGGCCCTCGAATCGGGGTGATTGCAGGTTGCGCAGCCTTCCCGAGGCCTCCAGCGAGAATTCGCTGCCCCGCAAGCTGGCCTCTTGGATCTCGACGCCTTGGCTGTCCGCGACCGCCCGGAGCGAGCCTGTCGCCCCCTGCAGCGGCCGCAGGCCTTCGCCGCTCCACTGGGCGTCCGAGATCCTCGCGTCGACCCGGTAGGCGCGAGCGCTCTCGTCCAGCGTCGCGACGATCTCGAGTCCGGATCCGCTGAGCGCCATGCCGTAGGGCCGACCGTTCCAGACGACCTGTCCGCCGAGGACCTCGAGCCGCCGAATCGCGATCACGCCGGGCTGTCCCGGCCCGGACGGTCTCGGCAGGTTCGAGTCGCCGGCCTCGCCGAAAGCCGCTCGGACGACGGGACCGTGGATCCGCAGCTCTTCCAAGTACGCTCCGCCCCCTAGGAGGGTTCGCCACCCGACAATGGCCGTAGCCCGCGGGACGGTGAGCAGCGGGGGCGACCCGGCCGGGCCGAGGCCCTCGATCTGAAGCCCCTCGATCTCGATCGAGAGCCGGCTGTCCCCGAATTGCAGCGCGGCGAGGCACACGCTGCCGCCCGTGGCCAGCGAGAGCTCCCGCACCAAGGCCGCCCGCACGCGTTCGAGGAGCCAGTCGGTGTGAAGCAAGGCCTCGAAGCCGCCCCAGCCCAGCCCGGCTAGAGCGAGCAGGACCAAGGCGAGACGCGCTCGCCTCGCGCCCGGAAGCCTGTTTGTCACGGATCGCGCTCCCACCCGTCCGGCAGTCTGGTCTCGATCCGGACGACCGCCCTGAGCTCCTTCAGGCGATTCTCGAGCAGCTCGTCCGCACGGCGCTCGACCAGCATCCGGCTGATCGCGCCCGATACCGCCTCCAAGGGAGCGACGGCCTCACCCCGTGCGCGCTGCCGACGGGCGTACTCTTCACGATAATACGCCTCGATGTCCTGCGGCGCGGCATCCAGCCCCGTCTTGAAGCGGAACGAAACGTACCGCTCGAGCGCCAGGCGGTCCCGCAGGAAGGATCTCAGATCGGATTCCGCCAAGTCGTAGTGCTCCAAGGCGGCGCTGAAGTCCCGCCCGCCTAGGTAGCGCTGCTGCGCGATCTGGCGGAGGTGGCGGCTGACTTCGTCCGCGTCCGGCATCAGGAACGGCGCCGGCGCTATGTCTTGGAGAATCAGCCTCCTGTCGATCAGCCGCTGTAGCGCGTCCCGGGCTCCGCGTTCCAGCCCCGCGTACTCGGCCATGTTCAGCATGGCTTCGAGCCGCAGCTGCAAGTCGATCTCCGAGAGCGCCACAGCGTCGCGGCCGACCACGGCAGCCACGCGATCCACGACCTCGGCCCGCGGGCCGGGGGCGGCCAGCAAGTGCGCCAGTGCCATCGCGACGACCGGGCAAGCGGTGACCGCCGGGACGCGCACGCCTAGAACGTCTGCCCGAGCGAGAAGTGGAACTGCAGCGAGGGGATTCGCTGGTCGCGGAACGTGCCCGTGCCGTTCAGCAGCTGCGCGCGGGTGCCGTCGAAGCCCACGAAGCGCGGAGGATTGGCGGCGTAGGCTAGGTCGAAGCGGACGGGCCCGACGGGGGTGCGGTAGCGGATGCCCAGACCCAGCGCGTGCACCATGTAGTCGAAATCGAAGTCGGTCGCGCCGTCGGCGCCGACGCGCAACTGCTGCTTGGAGCGGAAGCTGATCCGGCTGGGCCGGGAGTAGACGTTGCCTGCGTCGTGGAAGACCACGCCGGAGATGTCGCTGCCGATCAAGGGGAAGCGTAGCTCGAAGCTGTTCAGGAACTGGGAGCCGCCGCCCAGCGGGAACCCGGTCGCGGGGTCGCGCGGCCCCGCTTGATTGTAGGCGAATCCCCGATGCGAGTTCGCCCCGCCGCCGAAGTAGCGCTCGGAGATGGGGATGCGCGGGTCGGGCCGTCCGACGAACTGGGCCCGGGCGGCACCGGCCACGCCGTGACCGGCCCACGGCACGCTGACACCGACCTGCACCGTGCGGGCTAGGACCACTCGCGCCTTGAGGCGGTGGTAGGTGCTGTTTTGCGCGAGCAGGCGGGCGAAGTTGGGCTGCGAGCCCCAGAACTTGGACGCCAGCGCGATGTTGACGGTGTTGTAGACGCCCTTCGTGGTGTCCGTGGGGTCGTCGCGGCGGTCCGAGATGTACGTTCCGGACAGCAGGCCGGCGCGCACGGGCTGGGAGATCAGCGGCACCAGAAGGGGCTCGATGTTGAGGGTAGCTTGGTCGACCGAGGTCCTCCGGTAGGCGTAGCGGTACAGGACCGTCGTCCGGGGCGTGAGTTGCTGCGAGAGCTGGAACGCGCCCTCGAGCCTGCGGCCGCGAAATGTGTTGACGTTGCGGAAGGTGTCGTACAGCCCGCTGATCATCATGCGCCAGCGGTCCGAGTCGAAGAAGCGCGGCGCCTCGTAGGTGAACAGGCCGCGCTGCTGCAGCAGGGACATCCGGGTGCGGAAGTTCATGCTGTGGGCCTTGCCGCGGACGTTCAGGCGCGTCATCTCGAGCGTCACGCGCGGGCTAAGCGTCGCATCGCCCGCCGGATTGGTGAGCTCGGCCGTGTTGCGGCCGAGGCGGGCGAACTCGGCCCCGCCGCCTACGTCGAGCGCCCAGCGGCGCGCTTCCTCCAGCTGCACCAGGACGTTCTTGGCGCCCTCGGATCCGGCCGGGTTCTGGACGGCCACCTCCACCTTGGAGAAGACGCCCAGATCGTAGAGGTTGCGCTGGGTGGCGAACATGTCCGCCTGCGAGAGGGGCTCGCCGCCGGCCACCGCTAGCCGTCGCGCGAGCACGTCCTCCTTGGTTCTGCGCGATCCGGAGACGAAGACCTCCCCGGTGCGCACCGGGTCGCCGTGCTCGATCCGGTAGTGCAGGACCACCGCGCCAGGCACAGGCCCCTCCTCGGCCTGCCAGTCGAAGCGCACGTCCCGGAAGCCCTCGGTGAAGTACCGCGCAAGGACCCGCCGGCGGTCCGTCGCGATATGGGCCTCGCTGAACGGCTGGCCGGGGGCCGACGCGAACTCGAAGGTGGCCTCGTCAGCTGGGAAGCGCGAGAATCCCTCGGTCACGAGGCCTCCGACGATGGTCGCCGTGCCTTCGTCGATACTGATCCGAACGGCGATCTCCCGCGGGCTGCCGCCGTAGTCTTCCAGCAGCTGGCCGGTGACCCGAGCGGCGCGAAACCCGTTCGAGGAGTAGAGCTGGCGGATGGCCGCGAGGTCCCGGGCCAGCAGCTCCTCGCTGTAGCGGCCGTGCTTCGAGCCCGGTCCGCTCGCTCTCATCTGCAGTCGCTCGCGGATGGTGCCTTGGTCGAAGAAGCGGTTGCCATGCACCTCGATCGCCCGCAAGTACTGGTGCGGGCCGAGCTGGACCCGGTACACGATCGAGATTTCGCCTGCGGACTCGCGCTCCACTTCGTGGCCGACCGTCGCGCCGAAATAGCCGCGCGCTTGGAAGTAGCTCCTTAGGTTCTCGTCGCCGGCGGACAGCAGGTCCTCGTCGATGCGTCCTCGGGCGAGGATCGGCAGGACGCCTTGCAGCCCGTGAATGGGCCCCTGCGCGCCCTCGACGCGAACGAGGGTCTTAGGGCCGCGCCGGATATCGGCCACGAGAGTCAGCTCGCTGGCTCGCGGCCGGAATTCCGCGACTTCGACCCGTACCAAGGCCCGCAGGTAGTCCCGGTCGCGAAAGTGCTGTCGCAGGCGGCTGATGCCGCGCTGGATGCGGTCTCTCCGGAACGCCGCGCCGCGCGGCCAGGCCGCGATGTCGCGGGCTTCTTGCTCGCTCAGCAGATGCTCGTCTCCCGTGATCAGCAGCGCTCCGATTCGCGCGCGGGGCCCGCTGGATACCCTGAGCTCGACGTGGGCCACTTGGGTCGCGGGGTCCCGCTGGACGGCGCGTGTGATAGTTGGCTGCCGGTAGCCGTGCTCGGCAAGCAGGGCCCGCACGGAGCGAACGGCCTGCCCGAGCCTTTCTTCGGTCAGCAGCTCCCCTAGGCGCAGCTTCGACGCGTTGGCGAGCTGGCCCTCGGACGGCGGGCGGGGCACGCCAAGTACGCGGACGTTGCCGACGAACCAAGCGGGCTTGGTCAGGAACGCCAAGCGCACGCCGCCCTCGGTCGCTGCGGCGTCCGCCTGGACATCCTCGAATCGACCGGTGCGGAACAGCGCGCGGATCGAGTCGCGCACCGTGGCGGCCTCGAACGGCTGGCCGACCTTGACCCGCAGGGCCCGTTCCGCCGCGCTCCGGACGCCGGGCGGCAGGGGCGGGTCGAAGCGAATCTCCGCGACGGGCGTTTCCGAGAAATCCAAGCCGAGGCACGGGACCGCAGCGAGGATTCCGAGGGACAGGACGGTCGGCCGGAGGCGATGCAACGAACGAATAGAATTAGATTATCGTGTCCGGCGGGTCGCCGCCGGCTTGCGAGCGCGTCGGAAATGCAGGCTCCGCCGGTCGGGTGCCGGCGCGGCCCGCAGGATAGGCCCTGCCCCGGAATGGACGTTCCCGACCGGTACTCGCGGCAGAGGCGGCTCCCCTGGATCGGCGATCGCGGCCAGCGCCGGCTCGCGGATTCGCGCGCGGCCGTCGTGGGTTGCGGGGCCTTGGGTACGGTCCAGGCCGCGCTCTTGGTGCGAGCGGGCGTGGGCGAGACCGTGCTGATCGACCGGGATTATGTCGAGGAGAGTAATCTCCAGCGGCAGGTCCTGTTCGAGGAGCGCGACGCGGAGGTGGGCACGCCCAAGGCCGTGGCGGCCGCCCGGCACTTGCGCAGGGCCAATTCCAGCGTGAGGGTGGTCCCGATCATGGCGGACCTCACCGCCGGTAACGCGGAGCGTCTGCTGGCGCATGCTGACGTAATTCTCGACGGCACCGACAATTTCGAGGCGCGCTATCTCGTCAATGATCTTGCAGTGAAGCGCTCGATACCGTGGGTATACGGGGCCGCGGTGGGCACGGCGGGCTGCGTCATGCCGGTGCTGCCCGGGCGGACTAGCTGCCTCTCGTGCATGTTCCCGTCCGCGCCCGCATCCCCCCAGCCGACGTGCGAGACGGCCGGAGTGCTCAACGCGGTTACCTCGCTTGTCGGCTCGCTGCAGGCGGCCGAGGCCCTCAAGATCCTGGCCGGGCGGGCTGAAGCGGTGCATGCCCGCTTGGTCTCGCACGATGTCTGGAGCGGGGTGCGCTCGTCGGTGCGCTCCGGCAAGCCGGATCCCGCCTGCCCGACATGCGGTCGGCGTGAGTTCCCGCATCTGGATGCCGCGCCGCCCCGGTCGGCCCGGCTTTGCGGGCGGGACGCGGTGCAGGTGCCGGGCCGCGGCAAGGCGATCGACTTGGCCGTGCTGGCCGCGTCGCTCGCGTCGCTTGGCGAAGTGCGGGCATCCGAGCACGCGGTGCGGTTCCTGGTTCCTCCGCACGAGCTCACGGTATTCGCGGACGGCCGGTCCATCGTGAAGGGCACCCAGGACGTGGGCCTTGCGCGGAGCCTGCACGCACGCTACGTCGGCGGCTGAGGCTGGCGCGGCCCGTCGCTCGCGGAGCGCGTCTCCTGCTCGTCCCCGCAGGCTTCCGGGAGTTCGGAGGCAGGCCCTAGGTCGAGCTGGTCGATCTCGCGGAAGCGCCCGGTGATGTCGCGGGCCGCCGCCTGCGCTCGCTGCACGTCCTCGGCGGCCAGCCGGACGTGCCTGGCCAGCTTCCCCATGTGTTCCTCGAACTGCTGGAAGTCTCGGCCGAGCGAGCGCAGGTGCCCTTGGATGGCATGCGCCTCGCGCCGGGCGGCCGCGTCCTTCAGCACGGAACGCGCGGTCGTGAGCACGGCCCACAGCGTGGTGGGCGAGGTCAGCCAAACGTTTTTCCGCTGCGCGTATTCGACCAGTTCGGGGTGAGCGGCATGGATCTCCGCGAAGACGGACTCGGCGGGAATGAACAGCACGGCGGAGTCGCACGTCTCGCCGGGCACGATGTACTTGCTTGCGACGGCGTCGACGTGCTTGCGCACGTCCCGGGCGAAATCCTTGCCGGCGCGCTCGCGCTCCGACTGCGGCAGGGCGGTGTCGAGCCTGCGCTTGTAGTTGCTCAGAGGGAACTTGGAGTCGATCGCGATGCTGCCCGTCGGAGGGGGCAGGAAGAGCATGCAGTCGGCGCGCCGCCGGTTAGACAGGACGTGTTGCATCCTGAAGCCGCTTGGCGGTAGCACGTTGGCCACGAGCGCGCGCAGCTGCACTTCGCCGAAGGCCCCGCGAGCCGACCGGTCGGCTAGGATTTCGCGCAGGGAGACGACCTCCGAGGTCAGCTCGGCGATCTTCTCCCGCGCACGATCAATCAGGGCGAGCCGGGTGACGATGTCGCCGCGGGTCCGCTCGGCGTGCTCGAAGCCGCGCGACAGGTGACCGTCGATTCCCGACCGCAACGCGCTGGCTTCCTCGCTCTGCCTGCGGCCCTGCTCGTCGAGACGGGCGTCGAGGCGAACTAGCGACTGCCGGATCAGCCCTTCGCTCTTGCTTGCCTTCGCTCTCGAGCGCACGTGCGCTGCGATGTTCAGAGCAAGAAGAATCGCAACGAGGAGGATCAGGAAGAGCGCGAACGGATCCATGCCCTACGGTAGCGCCTGAAATCGACGGATCGGAGGCCGGAGAGTCGAATCCGCGCCTGTCCGGGCGCAGCTCCCCCGCGCCCCTGTCCCCGCGGCACCCGCTCCCGCTCCGCCAGGAAGACTGCCTCCGGCGTGCGCCCGCCCAGCACCTTCCGCGGACGCCGGTTCAGGCGGTCCCGCGCCTCCCGCACCCGGGCCGGGTCCACCCGCCGCAGGTCCGTCCCCTGCGGGAAGTACTGCCGCGGCAGCCCGTTGGCATGCTCGTTCAGCCCGCGCTCGCAGGAGTGGCAGGGCCGCGCGAAGTAGAAGCCCGCCCCCAGCCGCTGCGCCACCTCCCGGTGCCCCGCGAACTCCTTGCCGCGAACTCCTTGCCGTTGTCGGCCGTGAGCGTGTGCGTCACGGCCCCGCTCCCTGCGAGCATGGCCGTCATCGCCGCCCCGACCAGCTGCGCCGTGCGCCGGCTAACTCGTGGCCCGGTTGCGGCCCAGCTGCCCGGAGATCCTGTCCGCTCCCCAGCCCGCGGCCCGCAGCGTCTCGCTCCGGCAGCGCTCTTCCTTCGTCACGTGCGTGTAGCTCTTCGGCATCCGCCTCCCTGCTCCTTCCAGCACCTACCAGCCTACTGCCGCGACACCACCGGTCGCTGTCCCCCCTCTCCCCTCCCTGCCATCTTGTGGCTCGGCGCGTGTCGCACTTCGGAGTTGAATGGGCGTTGGAATTTGGTTATGCATTTCGTTGTAGTTGGGATGCTCCGGTCTGTCGATTAGCTCTCTGTACGTAGCCGCTTGCTGCAAGACCAGTTGCTCCAAGAGCCGGCAAGAGAACTTGCCCACGTGCCGCGACCGACGACGGTTGAAGCGGGACGCGTACTCGTCGAGATAGAGTTGCAAGTGCTTCGCGCCGACCTTGCCCTCAAGTGTGGCCAGCAGCCAGCGCTGCAGCAGCGACATGCCCCAGTGGACATGCCGAAACGCCGTGCCCGCAACCTCCCCGCTGCCGTGCGTGACGGTCACCCGGTGCCGGGTCCCGCGTCGCTCGAGGCTACTGTAGCCGTTCCACCCGTCCGTATGCACGAGGCTGCCCGGCTCGACGCAGCCCGCTATGAGACCGGCCAGGCTCGTCCGCAAGGCATCCGGCACGTGCCGGATGCGGATTCGCCCCGCAACATGTCCCTCCAGCTACGCGAAAACCGCAACCGAGCACCCTTCGGCCGGTTCCCGCCCCTACATGCCCTTGTCCGCGCCTCGAGCACACGCCTCGTCAACTTTGATCACCCCTTGCATGCGTTCGCGGCCCAGCCTCACCATCGCCGAGCGAAGCCTCCGTGGCAAGAGCCAAGCCGTGCGGTGACTGTCCGGCCCGAGCTCGCGCTGCAAGCCCGCCGGGCTCAGCCCGGTCTTCCGCGTGCAGGCTAGGCGCATCGCGAGGCACCAGCCGCGGAGCGGCAGGCACGACTTGCGCAGGACGGTGCCGGTCGTCGGGGAGGTCCGCCGTCGGCGCGCCTCGCGGAACATAGTGCCGCGCGCGGTCGTCCACGCCTCGGAATCGCTTTCCATCGCCCGAAACCTCCGACAGCAGGGCAGGATTTGAGCATGCTAGAGCTAAGGGCATAACCAGATAATTGGAATAAATGGCGAGATAGGTCGCCGTTGGTCAGGAGTCATGATTTTTCCCTTTCAGCCTAAGATTGAAAGGTGATATGCACGCTTGAGCTCTTGCCCCAACTCAGGCGAAATGTCATTGAAAAGCTGCGTTTCATCTAGGCTCAACGGGGGACTAGGATAGGTTTTCCGCGCCAGATTCTCGTCTGAGACCGCGACCGGCAACGTCCTGTAGACCGCCGCCACCACGACGTTCATTGCTGCCTCCATTCAAGCACTTGCTCACGGCAGCCCTCCGGGCAGAACGCCGATTCCCAATCCATCTCGGCCCCGTCGCCGGAGCCAGTCCCCGATTCCCGTTGATCTCAACTCATGTGACCGTCTTGGCCTAACCCGACTCGGCTTGAAGCACTCAACTCCTCATTTCTCGGAGGGAGTGTTCCACAGGAGCCCCGATGAGTTGGGACCGCGACCCTCCCAGGAAGCACTTGCACCAAGACTTTCGTTTCTGAAGCTCCGCCGGGCCATCGAACAGCGGCTACGAAGACTGGGCCTAGTAACCCTTGGAATTGGTGAGAAGGGCGGTCAGCCGACAGCGCACGCGTGCCGACTTCTGTGGCTCGCATAGCCCATTCCACTTAGGGCGCCGTATGCCGCATGCTAATGCGTAGAGAGCAAGACCGCAGACTCAGGGGAAGAACGCCAGCTTGACCAGCAGTGCAATGATCACTGGTCCGTAGGCGAATTTCAAGACCGACATGTCCCGCCCAATCCGCAGCTCAAGCTTCTTGATTTCAGCGCCCAAGCGCGTCTCAAGCTTCTTAATCTCGGCACCCAAGCGCAGCTCCAGATCCTTCAGGTCGGCTCTTGTTGCCAAGTCGCCAGTGCCAGGCACTGCCAAGGCCGCCTCCCGCGCCAGCTCCTCGTCCGCGCCCGCGTTCAGCAAGGCCCTGTAGACTTCCGCCACCATGACGCTCATTGCTGCCTCCCTTCTCGCTGCAAGCCCCGACCGGAACACCGGATCCCAATCCAGTTCGGCCCCGCCCCGGAGTCTGTCCGCGACTCCTCATGATCTTATCACACATGGCCGTCATGGCCTGATCCGTTTCGGCCCTGAGCACCCTACCCGCCACCCGAAGCGGCTTGGAGCATCCAACTCGTGCCCTGACCAAGGCGCGTTGAACCCAGACAGGTTGCTCAGGTGCGCCGAACGCGTTCGCCGGCAGGGCAGGGTCTCGCACTCGCGGCATCCGGGTGAGTGTTCCGATCGAAAGCGAACACAGTCCCAGCTCCTAGGACACTCACCACGATCGCCTTGGCTTGAACTATGCAAGGGGCACGGATGGAAGCAGATCAAGAACGACAAGGATACTCGGTGTTGTGGAATTGAAGTGCTGACGCTGAACACGAAGCTAGAGAATCAGATTTTCTCATTCTAGCTAGTGCTTGTGACAAAACCCCTGAATTCTGGCCCGATCAGCATTTCATACTACATCCTGAGGTCGGATGGCTCTCCAAGCACAACATATAGGGCCCAAGGTCGGAAGTTGCTCAGACGCCAATCGCGAAGATTTCCGCGCTCTACACAGAATTGGCAGGATTTCGGACTAGTCGTAGCATTCCAGTGAAATCTTCGCCTTGAGAGATTGGGCCTAACGCCTTTGTTGTCAAGGGGATACGAGTTTTGTCACAGGCACTAGCTATGCACTTGGCTCCAGCAGCCACCAGAAGTCGTGATTTAGGTCGCAAAATGGTGTAACGTCCTATGCTGGGCGACCTCGAGGCGCGTTCTTGAACCTCGGCACTCCCTTAGAATTGCTTCCCATCGCCTGAAATCTCCGGGAGCAGGGCAGGATTTGAGCATGCTAGAGCTAAGTTCATAACCAGATGGTTGGAATATGTGACGGGATAAATCGCCGTTTTCCGGAAGTCACAATCTCTCTTTTTCATCCTAAGATTGAACAGTGAGATGCGCGCTTGACTTCTTGCCTCAACTCGGGAGAAATGTAATCGCTCATTGCTGCCTCCATGCAAGCACTTGCTCTCGGCAGCCTCCGGGCGGAACGCCGATTCCCGATCCAGCTCGCCCCGGGGGCCCGAGCCAGTCCTCGATTCCCGTTGATCTCATCTCATGTGACGGTCTTGGCCTGACTCGACTCGGCTTGGAGCACTCAACTCCTCATTTCTCGGAGGGAGTGTTCCACAGGAGTCCCGATGAGTTGGGACCGCGACCCTCCCAGGAAGCATTTGCACCAAGACTTGCGTTTCGACAGCTCCGCCCGGCCATCGAACAGCGGCTACGAAGACTGGGCCTAGTAACCCTTGGAATTGGTGAGAAGGGCGGTCAGCCGACAGCTCACGCGTGCCGACTGCTGTGGCTCGCATAGCCTATTCCACTTAGGGCGCCGTATGCCGCATGCTAGTGCGTGGAGAGCAAGACCGCAGACTCAGGGGAAGAACGCCAGCTTGACCAGCAGTGCAATGATCACTGGTCCGTAGGCGAATTTCAAGACCGACATGTCCCGCCCAATCCGCAGCTCAAGCTTCTTGATTTCAGCGCCCAAGCGCGTCTCAAGCTTCTTGATCTCGGCACCCAAGCGCAGCTCCAGATCCTTGATCTCGGCACCCAAGCGCAGCTCCAGATCCTTGATCTCGGCGCGCAAGCGCAGATCCAGATCCTTCAGGTCGGCTCTTGTTGCCAAGTCGCCAGTGCCAGGCACTGCCAAGGCCGCCTCCCGCGCCAGCTCCTCGTCCGCGCCCGCGTTCAGCAAGGCCCTGTAGACTTCCGCCACCATGACGCTCATTGCTGCCTCCCTTCTCGCTGCAAGCCCCGACCGGAACACCGGATCCCAATCCAGTTCGGCCCCGCCCCGGAGTCTGTCCGCGACTCCTCATGATCTTATCACACATGGCCGTCATGGCCTGATCCGTTTCGGCCCTGAGCACCCTACCCGCCACCCGAAGCGGCTTGGAGCATCCAACTCGTGCCCTGACCAAGGCGCGTTGAACCCAGACAGGTTGCTCAGGTGCGCCGAACGCGTTCGCCGGCAGGGCAGGGTCTCGCACTCGCGGCATCCGGGTGAGTGTTCCGATCGAAAGCGAACACAGTCCCAGCTCCTAGGACACTCACCACGATCGCCTTGGCTTGAGTCAGCGGCAGCTGGGTGGCGACCAAGATCGTGCCGGCGACGAGGGTGGTCTGGCGGTGGCAGGCATTGCGGCATGGCACTGCCAGAGCTTGCGGGAGCGGATGCGGCAGTGCCGTCGGGAGCCGCACTCCGGGCAGCGGAAGCCGTCCGGCCAGCGAGCGTTGAAGACGGCGTGCTCGCATGGCTCCTCGCTGCCGTAGCGCTGCAGGAACTTGCCCAGGCTGAGTCGCTTCTGCAATTGCACGCGATTGCGTTTCATCTGCTATCCCCTTTCCTGTCAGAGATTTCCGACCTGCTTCAGTATAGCATATCCTCGGCTGACGTTCGTTGGTAATCAGGTTGAACTATGCAAGGGGCACGGATGGAAGCAGATCAAGAACGACAAGGATACTCGGTGTTGTGGAATTGAAGTTCTGACGCTGAACACGAAGCTAGAGAATCAGATGTCCTCATTCTAGCTATGCACTTGGCTCCAGCAGCCACCAGAAGTCGTGATTTAGGTCGCAAGATGGTGTAACGCCCTATGCTGGGCGATCTCGAGGCGCGTTCTTGAACCTCGGCACTCCCTTAGAATTGCTTCCCATCGCCTGAAACCTCCGGGAGCAGGGTAGAATTTGAGCATGCTAGAGCTAAGTTCATAACCAGATGGTTGGAATATGTGACGGGATAAATCGCCGTTTTCCGGAAGTCACAATCTCTCCTTTTCATCCTAAGATTGAACAGTGAGATGCGCGTTTGACTTCTTGCCTCAACTCGGGAGAAATGTAATTGAACAGCCGCGTTTCATCCAAGCTCAACGGGAGACTAGGATAGGCTTCCCACGCCAAATTCTCGTTTGCGACCGCGTTCGGCTAGGCCCTGTAGACCCCCGCCACCACGACGCTCATTGCTGTCTCCACGCAAGCACTTGCTCTCGGCAGCCTCCGGGCGGAACGCCGATTCCCGATCCAGCTCGCCCCGGGGGCCGGAGCCAGTCCTCGATTCCCGTTGATCTCATCTCATGTGACGGTCTTGGCCTGACTCGACTCGGCTTGGAGCACTCAACTCCTCATTTCTCGGAGGGAGTGTTCCACAGGAGCCCCGATGAGTTGGGACCGCAACCCTCCCAGGAAGCACTTACACCAAGACTTGCGTTTCGGCAGCTACCCCCAGACAGTGAACAGCGGCCACGGAGACTGGGCCTAGGAACCCTTGGAATTGGTGAGAAGGGCGGTCAGCCGACAGCGCGCGTGCCGACGGCTGTCCCTCACATAGCCCATTCCGCTTAGGGCACTAGAGGCCGCATGCTAGTGCGTGGAGAGCTAGACCGCGAACTCAGGGGAAGAACGCCAGCTTGACCAGCAGCGCAATGATTACTGGTCCGTAGGCGAATTTCAAGACCGCCATGTCCCGCCCAAACCGCAGCTCAAGCTTCTTGATGTCAGCCCCCAAGCGCAGCTCCAGATCCTTCAAGTCGGCTTTCGTTGCCAAGTCGCCAGTGCCAGGCACTGCCAAGGCCGCCTCCCGCGCCAGCTCCTCGTCCGCGCCCGCGCTCAGCAAGGCCCTGTAGACCTCCGCCACCATGACGCTCATTGCTGCCTCCCTTCTCGCTGCAGGACTCGACCGGAACATCGGATCTCGATCCAGTTCGGCCCCGCCCCAGTGTCCGATTCCTAATGATCTTATCATACATGACCGTCATGACCTGATCCGTTTCGGCGCTGAGCACCCTCCCCGAGACCCGAATCGGCTTGGAACACCCAACTCGTGACCTGACTAAGGTGCGTTGAACCCAGACAGGTTGCTCAGGTGCCCCGAACGCATTCGCCGCTAGGGCAAGGCTCGCAGCCGGGCCGATCCCCTCGACGCACGGACCCAACTGCAGATCCTGCTGGCGCGTGGCCGAGCATGGTCGCGGTCCCGGCAACGGAGAGACCGGCGACGCAGAGGCAGCGCAGGGTCTCGCACTCGTGGCATCCGGGTGAATGTTCCGGCCAAGAGCGATCACGGTCCCGGCTCCTAGCCCGGATAATTCATGAGTAGCCCGGAGGGCCATAGTCCGGTCCCTCCGCCCGGGCCGTGAGGGCCCCCGGTCCAGCGCGATCCTCACTCCTGGGAGTGCCCTGCGATCCCCGGCGGCAGCCCCGGCCCGGTCCGATTGAGATCCAACTTTATATATTGAAGTGGTTTTCATCCGGTAGGTTATAATGAATACATGGTCGCAGCCGCAGGCTCCCAAGGCGTTCTATTCCGCAATCCGCGCCGTCGCCCCGTCGCCGTCCGCTTCGATCACGAGCGCAGCAGCTCCGACGGCGGCGCTGTCCCGGTCGAGGCCGCCGACCGCGCTCCCGGCCTCACCGCGGCGTTCGCCGACTGCCTGCGCGACCGGCGCCAGCCCTCCGAGGTGCTGCACTCCCGCGCGGACAGGCTCCGCCAGCGCATCTACGGCCTCGCCTGCGGCTACGAGGACTGCAACGACGCCGGGCGCCTCGGCGGCGACCCCGTGTTCAAGCTGCCGCTCGGGCGCGACCCTGGCAGGGTCGCGACCTGCCGTCCCGGCCCACCTTGTCGCGCTTCGAGAACGCCGTCACCGCGGACGCGCCGAGCGCGCTGTCCGCGGTACTGGCCCGCTGCGTCGTGCGGCGCCAGCACGAGCGGCGCCCCGAGACCAGGATCGTCGAGCATCGTCGAGCTGGACTTCGACCCGACCTGCGACCCGACGCACGGGGGCCGGCAGCTGGCGCTGTGCAACGGCTTCTGCGACACGCCTTGCTACTTGCCTTGCTACTTGCCGCTGGTGGGCGTGGTGCGCTGCGACGACGAGCGCGAGCGGCATCTCGTGGCGGCGCTGCTGCGCTCGGGCACGGCCGCCGCCGCGGAGGGCTTGCTGCCGCTGCTGCGGGAATTCTTCCCGCGGGCGACGCTGCGCCTGCGCCTGGACGCGGGCTTCCAAGGGGACGAGCTGCCGGCCTATGGCGAGCGCGAGGGCCTGGAGTGCGTGGCGTGCATGCAGAAGAACGCGGTGCCGGAGCGGCGCGCGGCCCCGTTGCGGGCGGCCGTCGAGGCCCGGCGCGCGCCCGGCGGCACGCCGGGCACGGACCCCGGCGGGGCAGCGGCGGCCGCGGGGGACCCGCCGTCCCGGCTGGAGCAGTTGCGGGCGAAGTACGCGCGGCTGGGAGCCGGCACGCAGGGGGGCCGGCCGGGCGCGGAGGACGCGGGCAAGAACCCGGGCCCGCTGTACGGACAGTTCGTCTAGCGGGCGGGCCGCCGGTCGCGGGCGCGGCGGGTGATCGTCAAGGCGGACGCGAGCGAGTTTCCCGGGCGCGCCCCGCAGTGGAACCCGCGCTACGTGGTGACCAACGCGGGCGGCAGCCCGCAGCGCCTCTGCGAGCGGATCCACTGCCTGCGCGGGGACGTGGAGAACCGCGTCAAGGAGCTCGAGCACGGGATGCGGATGGACCGCGCCAGCTGCTCGAGCTTCGCGGCGAGCCAGTTCCGCGTGCCGCTCGCGGCGGCGGCCTGCGTGATCATGCAGGAACTGCGCTGGCAGGCGCGGGACACGCCGCTGCGGAAGCGCCGGGTGGACGGGTTGCGCCTCGGCCTGCCGAAGCCGGGGGCGCGGGTCGCGGCCACGGCGAAGCGGATCGTGCTGCGAGTGCCGCGGACGGCACCGTTCCGGGACGCCTGGGTGTGTGGTGGCGCGGGGCTTGGGGGCCGTGCCGATATGACGCCGGGCCGGGTCCATCCGGAGAGTGTCGGCAGGCGCCGGGGGAAACCGTGCCTGCCCTCCGGGCGGGTGCCGCCGAGGAGGTGTCCGCGGCCCGCAAGCCCCGCATTCCCCGCCCGCAGGCGTTTCGGAAGGGAATTATATATCTGAGTGCCGAGGCAAGCGATTTTGCAAATTATCAGTCCATAAATTAATTTCATATTTCTTCCGGAGATCTGTTGACAGTCGGTGAATTATTTTGATAGAATAGTTCCAATATATGAGGTCGTCTATGAAGCAGAAAGGTCCCGGGAAGTGGTTTCGTAAAGGCATCACTCTGATTGAAGTGATCGCCATGTTCCGCGATGACGAATCCGCGGAAAAGTGGTTCGCCTCCATGCGCTGGCCGGACGGTCCGGCATGCCCCCGCTGGCGCGGCTCCAGCGTGCAGTCCGGCACGGCCCACCCTTCGATGCCGTACCGTTGCCGCGGCTGCGGCAGGCGCTTTTCCGTGCGCACCGGCAGCGTGATGGCCGACACCAAGCTCGGCTACCGCACCCGGGCCGTCGCCCTGTTCCTGCTGACTACCGGCATCAAGGGCGTCTCGAGTATGAAGCTGCACCGCGACCCGGGCATCAGCCGGAAGTCGGCCTGGCACCTGGCGCACCGCATCCGCGCGTGCCGGGAGCGGCATCGGGGCCTGTTCGCCGGCCCGGTGGAGGTGGACGAGACCTACGTCGGCGGCAAGGAGCGCAACAAGCGCGAGAGGAAGAAGGCCCGCGCCGGGCGCGGGCCCGTCGGCAAGACCCCGGTGGCGGGGGCGCGGGACCGCGCCACGAACGCAGTGGCCGCGCGGCCGCTGCCGGGCACCGCCAAGGGCGACCTGCAGGGCTTCGCGCGCGGCCGGGTCGCGCCGGGCGCGCAGGTCCGCTCCGACGAGGCGGCGGCCTGCGCCGGCATGGAGGAGTTCCCGCACGAAGCCGTCAGGCACTCCGGCGGCGAGTACGTGCGCGGGGCAGCGCATGCGAACGGCATCGAATCGTTCCGGTCCCTGTTCAAGCGCGGCCTGTACGGAACCTATCACCGGATGAGCGTCCGTCATCTCGGCCGCTACCTCACGGAGTTCGCGGGACGGCGCAACGACCGCGACTGCGACACGGCGGAACGACCGCGACTGCGACACGGCGGAACGACCGCGACTGCGACACGGCGGAACGGATGCGGCGCATGGCGCGGGGCCTGGTCGGCCGGACGCTGACCTGCCGGCAGCTGACCGGCAAGGCCGCAGTCGCGGCCTGAGCGGCGCCCTCCGAGCCGAGCGCCGCAGCCCGCTGCCGACGCACTCTTCACGCTCGGTGCGCTTCACGCTCGGTGCGAGGGGCGCGCCGGATCTGGAATCCCCCGGCGCGACCCGCGTCCGGCCCGCACCGTTCATGCAGGCCGTCGAGCGCCGGGAATCCGCTGTCTTCGGCCCTCGGAGGGCATGCAAGCGGCTTGCAAGGGGTGCCCTCCACCGCCAACCGGATTCCACCGGGGCATGCGAGGGGGCCTCTCTTATCCGTGCCTCGTCCATTCCGCTGGCAGGTTCGATTCAGATACGATCCCACCTTGCTGTGCCTACCGCGGCCGCATTCGAATGACCCGAGTCAGACGCCGACCTCCCTGCTCAGAGCAGTTCTCGTCGGGCATGGCGTTGTCGGCACTCAGATATATAATTCCCTTTCGGAAGCAGATTGGGCGGCCATCGAGGGCCCAGACACTGGATCCATGGGCCTGCGCCGCATTCGTGAATAATGCGGGCTAGGACACATACCATGATCGCTTTGGATTGAACTTTGCAAGGGACACGGTTGGAAGCAGGTCAAGAACGACAAGGATACTCTGTGTTGTGGAATTGAATTGCTGACACTGGCCACGAAGCTTGAGAATCAGATTCCTGATTACCCACAAGACTGAGCCAAGGTTAGGAGGCGGTAAGGCATGGGCGGGGTGCGCCCGGAGGCGTGGAGCAGGCGGGGGACCAGCGCCTGCAGATCGTAGCGGCGGTTGAGGCGGTTGAAGCGGTAGCAGCACTCGGCGAGGTACCGCGGCAGGTGCTTGCCGTGCTTGCCGTCGAGCGCATGGCAGGTTCCCGCCAGGGACTGCTTGCCGTTCGCCAGCATCGTGTGGACCCGGACGAACCCAGACGAAGCGGGAATCCCCGCAGCTCCGCTGCCCGCCTCCGGTGACGGTCGGCACGTGCTCGCAGCCGGCGTCGGCCCCGCCCCGGAAGCAGGCCAGGCCGTCGGCAGGCACCTCCGTGCCGGGCTGTAAGTGCCGCCCGGCCCACGCTGCCAGCGTCTGCTTGCGGCAGCCCGCCACGCTGCTCCTGCGCATCCTTGCCGGCTGGCCGGCGGCGGTGACCTGCACGGTGACCTGCACGGTGACCTGCACGGCGGCGACGAACGGCGTCTTGCCCGCCGCGCCCGCGCTGGCCGCCGGTCCGCTCCCCGCCCCAGTAGGCGTCGTCCACCTGCACGATGCCGCCCAGCGGCACGCGCTCGTCGCGCTCCTTCATCACTGGCAGGAGCTTGTGCTGCACCTTCCAAGCCTTCCCAGCCGTGTTCTGGCTCACACCCAGCTGCCGCGCCAGTGCCAGCGACGCAACGCCGTGCTGGCCCTGCGTCAGCAGGTGGATCGCCAGGCACCGGACGGTCAGCGGCAGCTGGGTGGCGGCGCAGATCGTGCCGGCGACGAGGGAGGTCCGGCGGTGGCAGGCATGGCACTGCCAGAGCTTGCGGGAGCGGATGCGGCAGTGCCGTCGGGAGCCGCACTCTCCGGGCACTCCGGGCAGCGGAAGCCGTCCGGCCAGCGGGCGTTGCAGACGGCGTGCTCGCATGGCCCCTCGCTGCCGTAGCGCTGCAGGAACTTGCCCGGACTGAGTCCCTTCTGGAATTGCACGCGATTGCGTTTCATCTGCTATCCCCTTTTCTGTCAGAGATTTCCGACCTCCTCCAGTATTGCATATCCTCGGCTGACGTTCGTTGGTAATCGGGAAGCATCATGTCCCGTCATGAGGTTGTCCCTTGCTCCATTCGCTTGATCTTTGTCCGGCGTCTCGAACGTGTTTTCGTCTCCGCTTCCAGCGGAGACATCATCTTCTCATGCAGACCGAACAGATGCTCCACTCGCTCGCGCTCGGAAGCGAATCCAACGCGCCGATAGAGGCGGTCCACGGCGCGGTCGAGGGCTTGGTGGGCGCGGCGCAGGGTGGGCGGCATGAGGTCGGGGGCGTAGAGGTCGGCGGGCGTCGAGCACGGCTTGGGCGAGCGGTGCCAGCTTCGACAGGTCCGCGCCTTCGGGCGGTGTCGGGAAGGTGTTGTAGACGAGGCCGATGGAATAGCGGTAGTCGCTCTTCAGCCGCCCGCCGACGTGGCGCAGCCACGCCATGTGCATGGCCGAGGTCAGGAGGGCGAAATCGACCAGCGAAGCGTCCTGAAGGACGAACACCAGATCGCTGGGGACGGTCGGCGGCTCCAGCCAACCCACCGGCACGTATTCGCGCCGCTCCGAACTGACCTTCGGAATCACCAGAAATGGTGTGGTCGGGATAACGTTGACGTGGTAGAGCGTCGGCGTCGCCGCGAGCTTCCGCGTCGGCGCGCTCTTGCTGGCATCGCGGTAGGCGCGGACGGCGGCGATTCGCTCCCGCACTCCCGGTAGCCGCGCAAGAACTTCAGGCGGTGCATCGTGCAGCGCCAGAATCCAGCGCTCGCCTCCCTGCAAGTATTCCCGTGCCCCGATGAACGGTCGGAGCCACGGCACGGCCTCCGGTTCGGCTTCCAGAAACGCATCGCGTCCCGCCGTGTCGAAGATGAAGTTGCCTCCGTCGATGGGCTTGGAGCCGATAATCAATCGGCCCATGCCGTTGATCGGCGCGTTTTCCTCCCGCACCACCAGATGCGGGTCGGACAGCCCGCCTGCATCGAACAGGTACGGCGACAGCGCGCCATGGCTGCTCTCTTCCGGGTCGCCGTTGATATCGGGATAGCTGAACAACCGCTTCTCGGCTCGCGCGGCCTTGCGCCGGTCGAGGCCGAGAATGACGACATGCACATGCGCCTTCCCGCGCGCGTCCGAACCCCATGCGAAGGTCCGATGCGCGAAGGCGATCTCCAGCTTGCAGCGCCCGAACAGCGCCGGCCATATCTGCGCGACCTGCTCACCCTGCGTGATGGAGTTGGTTCGGACATGGCGTTGTCGGCACTCAGATATGTAATTCCCATTCTATTCCCTTCGTGATTCGCGTCACGATTCATCCGTTGAGAATTAGGCCGGAGTGTCCGAGAGGGCCAAGTGTCCTGGCAGGAGCTTGGGGAGTGGCCTCCGGTTCGTACCGAGCCAACTGTCTCGGCTAGCTCGGCTAGGTGGACGACATGGATTAGCAAGCCAAGCATCCCTACTGCCGCTGCGAACGCTGGCGTCGCAGTCGCCCCGTGCCGGTACCCGCAGCTGGGGCCGCAAGCAGGCAGACCGCCACCCCGGCTGCCCACAGGTCTACGTCGCTCCTCCGAGCCTTCCGTCAGGCAGTTGCGAATAGGCGCCCTGTGCCGGAAGTACCTGTGCGCCGCTGCGCTACGCCGAACCCACCCAGACCGGGCTGGACCACGCGAGTTCCCCGTTGGACTCGAAGACGCGGGCGTAATACCAGTCGGTCGCGGAGCCGTCCCCCTCGTCCTCCGTTTCGAAGGACGTCTCCCATTGAGCGCCGAAGACGATGCGATGCAGCATCGCCGACTCCCACGGGAATGGCCGTGTGAACAGCATCTCGTTCGAATGGGACAGGTCCGCGAGCGTTTGGGTCAGGGAGCACTTGGTCGGCTTGGTGCAGCGCACGGTGACCTTTGTCCGCTCATCGCCTCGCACGCGCAGCACCAAGGCCTTCTGGGAGTAGTCGTCGAGCTGCTGCTTCAGCGCGGTGTACGACTGCACGCGTACCGACTTGGAGTCGCTCTTCACGATCCTGTCCCGCCGGAACTCGTCCAGCGGCCCCGACGTGAAGCACGGATGGAATCCCTCGATGCGTCCTCCTTCGACCTCGAGCGTGAAGTCCCAGTCGGCCGTTCCGCCCCAGCCCAGGGCGGGCCACGGACCCCAGCCGTACTCGAACCGCACGACCACTGGGGCGTCCCAGCGGTTCGCCCCGGGCTCGCGATCAACCGGAAAGTCGCGGTGGATCACGCGACCGTTCTTCACGATCTCGACCCGGTCGATCTGATCCCATCCGCGGACGCTGGCGCGAATCTTGCGCTCCTTGGAATAGCCGATATCGCGGCCCATCATCGCCCCGTTGACCCAGAAATCCAGTTCGATCCGGTCGCCCGTAACCGCGTAGGTCCGTCGGGTTCGCAGCGCGTCGAAAATGGCGTCGCGGGTCAGCTCGCGGGCTTTGACGACGGCCAGACCCTCGCGGTAGCCGCCGGGATAGCCGAGATGGTCGTCCGTGCTGGCTACCACGCCGAGGCGATGACCCTCGCGCAGGTAGTGCTGCAGCGTATGCCGGGTCCAGCGTCCCCCCTCGGTGTGCCGCTTGTAGGGGTGCGGGGCGCGGTCGTGCTCAGCGCAGCCCCACTCGGAATGGATCTCTAGGACCGGCGAGACCTCTGGGTCAATGCTCGACGAGGCCGTGCCGCGATGGCCCAGGCGATTGGACGGATGATGCGGCACTAGGATGCAGCCGCGCTGCTTGGCGAAAGCCTGCAACTCCGGCAGCGACTCGATCAGTTCGTAGTCGCCCTCGAGATCCGGGAAGAGGATGTGGTAATCCCCCTCCATGGTCCCGTGGCGCTCATAGCCCAGGATGGTGGTGAACCGGCCGGGATCGTCGAATTCCCTGGCCAGCTTCACGACGTCGGGCCAGCGCGCCTTGGCCACGGCGAAGCCGTTGCGCCACTTGTATTCGATCTTGCCGTCGTACTGGCCGACATCGGGCCAGTACGAGTGCGGCGTGAAGGCGTAGAAGTCCAGGTGGTTCCGCGCCACCTCGAAGCTGCGCTCCAGAGTGCCCTGCGCGTAGCCGACTTGGTTGTGGTTGTGCAGGTCGCCGAAGTAGTTGCTGTACTCGCTCGGCGGGCGGGCTTGGCCAGCAGCTGGGTTCGCCTTGGCGGCAAGGGCGGCCCCTGTCGATGTCTGGGCGCAGTGGCGGATCCAGTCCCTTCTGGAGAGGGTGTCTTCAAGCACGGGCCTCATGCTAGCACGCCTCCGTCGAGCACCCGGGACATGACGGCGGAAGGCCTGCGGGCGTTGCCAGTGGGCGTGAATCCGCCCGTCAACCGCACGGGTCGGGGACCCGCTCGCGTCGGTAGTTCGGCGGTGCGGAAAGGGCCTTACAGGCGCGTCGCGTAGACGTAGAAGGCCCCGCGCTCGGTTCCGTCCGCCGTTGCGAAGCGCGTATGCAGGGTTGTCTTCCCGGCAGGCAGGTCCAGCATGAGCCGCACGCTGGAAGCCCCCTCCTCGACGGGAGCGCTGGCCTCGGCATCGCCTACCCGAAGGGTCGCCTCGGATGCCTCGATGGGATGGTTCGCCGGCCTGTCGCGCTGGAAGAGTTCGAATTCGTACCTACCCGCTTGGGTGACTTGGATGTTCCAGGTGCCGTTGACCGCCGGGGCTCTCCGGACGTGCCCTTGATTCCAGGGGACTTGCATCGAGTCCTCCGGGGGCAGCCAGTCGTGGGCCGTGATGCGGGCTGGATTCTCGAGGTCGGACCCGATGTCCAGGTAGACGTGCTGCTCGAAGCGGTCGTCGATGCTGTCCCACCATTGGCCGTACGCCTCGCGCAGAGCCGCGACCACCTCCGGGCGGCTGGCCGAGACGTCCTCGAGCTGGCCCGGATCGGTCTCGATGTCGTAGAGCTCGGTGCCGTTAACCAGCCGGTACTGCTCCGTCATCACGGCGCTCTTGCGCCAGCGCTCCGGGAAGCGGATCCGCTGCGAATGCACCGCAAGCGTGCGGTCGGCCCATTCCTCGCCGCGCAGCAAGGGGAGGAGGCTGCTGCCGTCCCAGTCCAGGTCGGGACGGTGGACCGCGCCGGCAATGTCGGCGAAGGTCGGCAGGACGTCTATGTGGGCGGCTAGGTTCGCGACGTCGCGCGGCTCGCCGATTCCGCCGCCCGGCCATCGGACGAAGAAGGGCACGCGGTGCCCCCCGTCGTACTCGGAGCCCTTCCTCCCCCGCATTCCGGCGTTGAAGCCCTGCCAGAGCCCGTCCTCGCGCTCCTTCTCGGCGCGCGCCAGCAGCGCGGCGTTCGTCGAGCCTACCCGCTGGGTCGGATGCGTGTTGGTCACGCCCGCGGCGGTGCCGTTGTCCGTCATGAAGACCAGGAGCGTGCTGTCGGCGATGCCGCGCTCGTCGAGCCGCGCGGCGAGGCGTCCCATGTTCTCGTCGATGTTCTCGATCATCCCGTAGAACTTGTCCATCGGGCTCGGCACGCCTATGTCCGCGTACGGCTGCGAGTACTTCTCGTCGACCAGGAACGGGCCGTGGGGGGCGTTGGTGGACAGGTAGATGAAGAACGGTCCGGAGTCGGCCGCGACCCGTTTGTCGATGAAGCGCAGGGCGTTGTCGAAGAACACGTCCGTGCAGTAGCCTTCGTAGGCGACGGGCGCGCCGTTGTGCCAGTAGGTGTCGTCGAAGTAGTCGTTGCCCCAGTAGTCGGGGGTCTGCCCGACCCCTCCGCCGCCGTGGTACACCGCCTCTTGGAAGCCCCGGTCGATCGGCCGGTAGGGAGCCGAGTCGCCGAGGTGCCACTTGCCGAAGAAGGCCGTGTCGTAGCCGGCCCCCGCGAGGACGTCCGCGAAGGTCGTCTCGTCGCGATGCACGATGGACCGCCCCATGATCGTGTGCCAGACACCGGTGCGGGAAGAGTAGCGTCCAGTCACCAGCGCGGAGCGCGTCGGCGAGCAGGTCGGATCGACGTGGAAGTCGGTCAGGCGCACGCTCTGGGAATGCAGTCTGTCCAGGTTGGGAGTGCGGATGGTGGCGTTTCCGTGAGCGCCCACGTCGCCGAAGCCTTGGTCGTCGGTGATGACGAGGATGATGTTGGGCCGGTTGTCCGGTGCCGAGCTGCAGCCCGCGGCGAGCGTCGCGAGGAGCGCCAGCGCGACCGGGGCGGCGAGCCGCCGGCAGTGCAGGGAGCGCATTGATTTCTCTCCTAATCCAATTCCCGTTGACGATACCACAGGGAACCCAGGGACCTCGAGGCGGCGGGCGTTACGGCCGGCCGGATTCGTGGGCGGGAGCCTGCCGCACGGTCACTGCCAGGGCTCGTCCTTGAGGAAGGCCAGATGTTCCACCAGCGGCTCGTTCGCGCCGAAGTACTTCCTGTAGGCGGCGACCCAGTCGGCTGCGAGCGCCCGCTGGGCTGCAGAGAGCGAGACTTCCCCGGAGCACATCGCGTCGAGGAGCCGATCCTCGAGCGCGTCCTTGGCGCCGGCGTTCCACACGAGGCCCTTGTAGGGCTGCGGCCAGAGGTTTTCCCGGGCGGTCGCGCCCCCGAGCTCGGGCGGCACGAGATGGTCGAGCTCGTAGGCTCGCGGCCTTGGAGCGGGGATTCCGTGAGCCCGGAAGACCGCGAGCGCCATCTGTCGGCTGACCCTGGCGGGGCCGGAGCCGGCAGCCGGAGGGCACAGATCCTGCCGGGTGCGCGAGTCGGCGAGGCCCGGCGTCAGGCTCGGGTCGGGCACGTCCCGCCGGTTCGCGGACGCGACGGGCGGCCGCCCGCCGGGACGGGAGTGCCGTGCGATGGCGATGGTGGCGGCGAAAACGGCCAGCGCCGCGCATGCGAGCACCACGGGGAGGGTCCACCCGGGGACCCGGCCGGGACGCTCCGAACTCGCGGCGGCCACGGCGTCCCGCAGGTGCGCTCGCGCCGGTTCGGACGGGGGCAGCAGCGGATCGAGGGCTGACTGGCGGGCCTCCGAGTACGTCGTGATCAACGATTCCAGCCGCGTCAAACGCGTCCGGCAGGCCGCGCAGCGAGCCAGGTGCTCGTGCGCTGCAAGGGCGCGCGCCTCCGGCAGGTCGCGGCTCGCGAGCAGCAGCAGGTCGCCGTCCCGTACGTGGCGTCGCTTCCGAAGCATGGCCCGGACTCAGCGGTCCGCCTCCTGCAGGCGCGCCGCCGCGCGGCGCATGGAGTTCGACACGCTCCCGAGCGAGATGCCGAGCGTCTTGGCGATTTCCCTGTAGCGCAGCCCCTCCGCGCGAAGGCTGAGGCAGAAGCGGTCGCGTTCGGGGAGAGCCCGGAGGGCGGCGCACATCCTCTCGTAGCGCTGGGCCACGGCCAGCCGCGCTTCCGGATCGAGACTCGTGTCGGCCGCTTGGCGCGGATCGCCGAAGAGTCCGGAAGCGGCCCGGGCGCGGCCGACGAGGCGGCGCTTCTTGAGTCCCAAGTTGTGGGCGGTGCGAAACACCCAGCCGGGGAGATTCGTGCGGGGTCGCCCGCGCCGCAGGTGGTTGAACAGGGCTAGGAAGGTCTCCTGGGCTACGTCCTCGGCGTCGGCGATCGCAAGGCCGATTGAGAGGAGGTAGCGCAGGACCGGTCGGCGGTGTGCGTCGAAGAGCGCGGTCACCTCGCGCTGGACCGCTCCGGCATCGACGGCAGGGGCCTTGGGATCCGCTGCAGCGGCCAGCGGCCCGGCGACCGCCGCGCCGCCGGCCCGGCCCGGAACGGTCCACGCTCCCCTGGCCTGCATGCGTCGCGGTCCCTGAGCGCCCCGGTAATTCTCGCCCGCCGGAAGAAAATACTGAACGGATCGCCCCGGAACGGAATGAACGAGTGTAGCCCATGCCTCGCCGGTCCTCGTCCCGATCCGCCCTCGCCCTCGGAGGGCTGGCGGCCCTCGCCCTTCTCGTCCCTTCCGGCCTCGCTCAGGTGATGGACGGGCGCGTGGACGTGATAGTCGCCGACGCGAGCGGCCGGGGAGTGCCCGCCGCTGTAGAGCTCGCGTCGCGGGCTCGGGGCTTCGTGGGCACGGCCCGCGCCGACCAGGCAGGCAGCGCCGTGCTGCGGCGAGTGCCTCCGGGCACCTACCTGCTGACCGCGAGGCACCCCGGATTCGACGCCGCGGTACGACAGGTCGAGGTCAGGTCCGCCGTTCCGCAGGCGGTGCGGGTCGTGCTGGGGCTGGCGACCGTCCGCGAGCAAGTCACGGTGCGGTCGGCCCCGCCGCTGTTCGAGCCGTCGCAGCCGCTGCGGGCCGTGCGGCTCGGGCGGGACGCCCTCCGGCAGGCGCTGGGAACCGCCCTCGGCCGCAGCGCCGTCGACGCGGTGACCACCACGCCGGGCTGGCTGCTCGAGGCCAATGCCGTGCTCCACCCACGGGGCTCCGAGTACGACACGCAGTACGTGATCGACGGGATGCCGCTCTACGACAACCGGTCGCTGGCGTTCGCGCCGGCTCTCGAAAGCGGCGAGTTCGAGGCTGTCACGGTGCTGACCGCGGGCCTGCCGGCGGAATACGGGCGGCGGCTGGGCGGGGTCATCGCGCTCGACACGCGGCGCGCGCCGGCGGCCGGGCATCGCTCCCAGCTGCATTTCCAGCGCGGCAGCTACGGCACGGGGACGGGGGCGTTCTCGCAGCAGCACGCGCGGAACCGCACCGAGCTGACTCTCGGCGTCCAGGGCGGCCTGACGGACAGGTACCTAGATCCGCCCTCGCGCGACAATTTCACCAACGCGGCCAGCTCCGGCGGAGCTAGCCTGCGCTTCGCCCGCGACCTGCGAGCCGCGCACAGGCTAACCCTCTACGCCCGCTCGAGCCGCACGTCGTTTCTCGTGCCCAACGACCTGGTCCAGCAGGCCGCCGGCCAGCGCCAGGACCGCCGAGCGGCGGAATCGGCGGGGCAGGCCCATTACCAGGCGACGCTGTCACCGCGGGCACTGCTCTCGGTGCGCGGCATGGTGCGGGATCTGACGAGCGAGCTGTGGAGCAACAGGCTGTCCGCGCCGGTCTACGTCCTCCAGGACCGCGGCTTGCAAGAGACGGCCCTGCTCGTCGATCTCACTCTCGAGAGAGAGCGCCATACGGTGAAAGTCGGCGGGGACCTCCGCAGCGCCGCGGTGCGGGAACGCTTCCTGATGGCGGCTCCGGAAGAGCTTCCCGAATTCCGGCTCGACTTCCGGGCCGGGCGCAGAAGCTCGGAGTCGAGCTTCTTCCTGCAGGACCTGTTCCGCGCGGGGAACTTCGCCGCGAGCCTGGGCCTGCGTTTCGATCACTACCGGCTGCTGATCTCGGACCAGGCCCTGAGCCCCCGTCTCGCCGCGAGCTACTCCATTCCCGGCGCGGCGCTACAGGTGTACGCCTCGTACGACCGCGTCTTCCAGCCTCCCCCGAGCGAGAACCTGCTGCTGAGCAGCGCTGGCGCCGGACTGGGGCTGGATGACATCGAGGGCGCGTTGCCGGTCCCGGCGAGCCGGGCGCACTTCGTCGAGATCGGCGCTCGCAAGCCGTTCGGCTCGGCGATGCGCCTCGAGCTGAACCACTACTGGCGCAGATTCCGCAACGCGATCGACGACGACGTGTTCTTCAATACCGGGCTGTCCTTCCCGATCACCTTCGACTCGGCGGAGGTCGAGGGCACGGAGGCGCGGCTCGAGCTGCCGTCGTGGAAGAGGGTCTCGGCGGTCGCGAGCTACTCGAACATGTTGGGGCGGGCCAGGTCGCCGGTGACGGGCGGCCTGTTCGTCGAGGGCGGCGAGGCCGAGGAGCTACGCGACGCGGTGGAGGAGTTCCCAATCAGCCAGGACCAGCGCAACACCGTCGCGCTGACCGCGCGCTTCCGGATTCACCGGCGGGCTTGGGCGTCCTTCGGCGTTCGCTACGGCAGCGGCCTGCCGGTTGAGCTCGAGGACGAAGACGATGACGGCGAGGGCGGCTCGGACGGGCAGGTCATTCCGCCGGAGGTCTTGCGCGAGTTTGACTACGAGCGCGGGCGCGTGCGCCCGAATCTGAGTCTCGACTTGTCGGTCGGCTCGCGCGTCTGGGTTAGTGGCGGTCGGTCGGTGACCTTGCAGTTCGACCTGCGCAACGCGACAGACCGCCTGAACGTCATCAATTTCAGCGGGCTGTTCTCCGGCACGGCGCTGGCGCCGGGCCGCCAGGCCACCGTGCAGCTGCGGGTGCGGTTCTGAACGCGGGGTGCCGGCGCTAGAATGCGGGGGAGGGCTGCCCTCCGAAGCCGTGCGCATCCTCGCCCGACTCGCCGTTCCGGTCCTGCTCGCCGCCGGGCTGCTGCCCGCCCAGCGAGCGGCGCTGTTCCTGACGGACGGCACGCGCATCGGGGTGCGCGAGTACGCTGCGGAAGGCGACCGCGTCCGCTACTACAGTCTCGAGCGCGGGCAGTGGGAGCTTGTGCCTGCCGAGATCGTCGACTGGGACCGGACCGACGCCTACAACGCCCGCGAGCGTGCCGTCGCGGAGGCCCGCGCCGCCGAGGAGCGTCGCGAGCGGATCGCGGAGCGTCGCGCCCGCACCGAGCTGCATACCGTCCCGCTGGACGACGGGGTCTACTACATCCGGGGCGAGGAGTTCGTGCCCCTCGAGCAGGCCACCTTGCATCTCGGCAAGAGCAAGGGGCGCACCGTGCTGAACGTCCTCGCGCCGATGCCGGTGATGGCCGGGAAGCGGACTCTTTCGATCACGGGCACGGAGTCGAAGCTGGTGACCGCCGACGACCGGCCGGCCTTCTACATGCGCCTGAACCGCTTCTCGCGGTTCGGCATCTCGCGGATCAAGCCGGAACCGAAGAGGAAGCGCCGGATCGTGCAGCAGATCTACACCGTGCCGAAGTCCGAGGAGCAGGCCGAGGCCCAGGAGGAGGTCGACGTTTTCCGGCAGCAGCTGGCGCCGCTGGTCTACAAGGTGTGGCCGGTGGATCCCTTGGAAGCCGGCGAGTACGCGCTCGTCGAGTACACGCCCGGCGAGTCGGACCTGCGGGCGTGGGACTTCTCGCACAGGCCTGTCGCGTCGCCGGGGACCCGCTAGCGGAGCCGCATGCCGAGGGCTGCGCTCGCGCCGCTGGCGTCTCTAGCCTTGGAGTCGCTGGCCTGCTTCGGTCCCGTGATCGAGGTCGAGGGCGCGAGACCGGCGTTCCGGGATATCGAGAGGGCGCTGACGACGAACGGCCGGATCGAAGCCAGCGGCGGCGCGGCCGCGCGAGCTGCGCTCGCGGGCCGCGTGGAGAGCGTGCTGGCCCGTCGCGGCGACCGGGTCGCGCGCGGGCAGGAATTGCTGCGGCTGGCGGACTCGGGCCAGGCGGAGTCGCGGGTACAGGCGCAAGCCCGCCTTGACGCCGCCAAGGCCCGGCTGGCGGTACTGGAGGCGGGCCCGAGCCCCTCGCGCCGGACGGAGCTCCTAGCCCGGCGCGCAACGGTGTCGGCAGCCATGGAACGGGCGTCGGCGGACCTCGAGCGCCTGAAGCGGCTGGCGGCGCGGAACGCCGCCCCGCGCGGCGAACTGGAGGCGCAGGAGCGGGCCCTTGAGGATGATGCGCTGGAGATCGAGTCTCTCGACAGGCAACTCGCGCCGACGCTCGCGAAGGAGCGGCGCGAGGAGCTCGCAGCCGAGGTGGCGAGGGCCGAGTCGGAGCTGGCTCAGGCCGAGGCGTCCTGCGACGCACTGCGCGTCCGGTCTCCCGTGGCCGGGGTAGCGTACTCGCTGGCGGTGTCCGAGGGGGACTACCTGCAGGCAGGGGGCCTAGCCGCGCGGATCGGGACGCTGGACGCCGTGCGCGTCCGGATCTTCGTTGACGAGCCCGATCTCGGGCGCGTCGCGAAGGGGTCTCGCGCGATCCTGGCGGCGGACGCCTACCCGGGAAGGGAATGGGGCTGCGAGGTTGACCGGCTGGCGACCGAGATCGTCGCGACGGGCGCTCGGAGGGTAGGGGAGCTCGAATGCGGCTTGGCTAACCCGGACGGCCTCCTGCTGCCCAACCTCGCCGTCGGCGTGCGCATCGTCACCGACAGGGCGCCCGAGGCGCTCAGCGTGCCGCGGCACGCGGTCGGGCGCAGCGGTGGCCAAGCCTATGTCTGGACGGTCCGTGACGGGGCGGCTTCGCGCCGCGAGATCGTGACGGGCGTGGAAGGCCCCGCTTATATCGAGGTGCGCTCGGGGCTGGACTCTACGGAGACCGTCCTGGTCCCGCGGGACGAACCGCTGCGGGAGGGGCGCAGGGTCAGAGCCATGCTGCCGGGAGCCGGGCATGGGGGTTAGGATCGTCGCGGTGCTCGCGCTGGCGTGCGCGCCGGCGGCGGCCGCCGACCGGCCCGGAGCCGCGGACTGGGAGCGGGGCGTGCGGCTGTACGAGGCCGAGGAATACCGCGCGGCGCAGGAGGCGTTCGAGCAGGCCTTGGTCCGCGACTCCGACCGCTCGACCTACGAATTCTGGCTGGGCCTGGCGATCGGGCGGCGTGCCGAGCGCATGAGCGGCCTGCGTCGCTTGGCGGCGCTGCCGCTGGCGAGGAGAGTTCGACGGCACTTCGAGCGGGCGGTCGACTTGGACGGATCCAACCTTGACGCGCTGGAGGCGCTGCAGGGATTCCACTTGGAGGCGCCCGGCGTGGTCGGCGGTGACCGGGACGAGGCTGCGGTGATCGCGGGCCGCATCGAGGCGATCGACCCGGCGCGCGGCGCGGCGGCGTGGGCGCTGTACTTCGAGGCCGAAGGGGACTTGGCCCTAGCGGGGGAGAGGTTCGCGCGGGCGCGAGAGCTCGCCCCCGAAGACATCGGCTACCTGCTCGGCCATGCGGGCTTCCTGGCGCGACGCGGGCGGCATGCCGAAAGCGACAAGCTGTTCGACGGCGCCCTCGAGCGGGATCCCGGCAATCCGGACGCGTGGCTGGCGGCGGGCAGGGCGTGGGCCGGAGAGAAGCGCCGGTCGAGGTACGCGCAGGCGAGGGAACTCCTCGAGCGCTATTTGGCCAGTCCGGACCGCAAGCCGAATTCGGATCCGCCGTCAGCGGTCCGCAAGCTGCTCGACCGGCTGTGAGGAGTCGGCACGGAGCGACGGTTGCCGACGCAGTCGGCGTCGCGCTCGAGGCGCTCCGGGCACGTCGGCTGCGGTCGGCGCTGACCGCAGCGAGCATGGCCGCCGCGGTCGCCGCGGTCGTTCTGGTGTCGAGCGTAGCCGCTACCGGCAGCGGCTACGTCCTCGCCCAGATCGAGGGGATCGGGTCCAATCTTGTCTACGCCTACTACGAGGCGGGGGGCAACGTCTCGCCCGGCGAGTCCGATTTCATCGACTTGGCTGACGTCGATGCGGTTCGCGAGCGCCTCGGTCCGCTCGCCAGCGCGGTGGCCGGAGTGACGTCGTCGTGGGACTCGATCACGGTCGACGGAGCGCCCTTGCAGATCCGCATCCTCGGATCGACGGAGGAGTACCGCGGCGCGCGCAAGCTGCGAATCCACGCCGGGCGGTTCCTCGAGCGCAGCGACGTCGCGTCGCGGGCGAAGGTCTGCTTGGTCACGCCGCAGCTGGCGGCGAAGCTGTTCGGCTCGGCCGCCAGGGCTGTCGGCCGCAGCCTCAAGGCGCACGGCTTGGAGTTTCTGGTGGTCGGTGTGTTCTCCGAGCGGGTGGAGACGTTCGGCCAGTCGGAGGTGTCTGACAACTCGGTGCTGGTGCCGTATACGGTCTCGCGCTACTTCCAGCCCTTCGAGCGAGTGGATCCGCTGTACGTTTCCGTGCGGTCGCAGGCACTTGTCGAGGAGACCGCGCGCCTTGTGAGGGCTACCCTGGAATCGCGCCATCGCCCCGGATCCTCGTACAGGGTGGACACGCTGGCCGGCGTGCTCGCTACCGCCCGGCGGGTTCTCGGCGCTCTCAGCCTGGCAATGGTCCTTGTCGCCTCCACCACGCTCGCGGCCAGCGGCGTTTTCATAGCCAACATCATGCTGGTCGCGGTATCGGAGCGGACCGCCGAAATCGGCACGAGGAAGGCGGTCGGAGCGACGCGGCGCGACATCCGCCTGCAATTCCTGGCGGAATCGACCGCGCTCGCGGCGCTCGGCGGGGCCTGCGGCCTGGCGCTCGGCACGGCGCTGCCTTGGCTGACGGCATGGGCCGTGCCGGATCTACCTGTGACCATTCCAGGCGAATGGGTCGTTCTCGCGACCGTGGCGGCTGTCGGCACTGGCGTGGCGTCCGGCCTCGTGCCGGCGGAGCGTGCCGCGAGCCTGGCCCCGGCGGAGGCCCTTCGCAGGGACTGAGGCGAGCCTTCTTTACTGCTCGGCGGCGGCATCGCCACAGCTCGGACATCCACCCGCTTGCAGATCTCTCATGGCTCCAGAACGAGATTGCCGGCTCGACAGCTGCCTCGGAGAGCGCCATGAGGTCGCTGCACGGGCTGACATCGGAACCGTATGCCGGTGAAGAGCCAAGCATGCAGGTCGCCTTTCGAGAAGAGCAGATCGAGGCTCTAGCGTCCAATTCGCTGGTCGAGCATCCCAACCTCATTGCCTTCGTCGTCGGAACGCCGGTCCCCGTCGAGAGCAGCGTCACTAGCTGGGCGCGCAATCTGCACCTGCGCACTGGCGAGACTGAATCGTCCTCGCATCCCGGGCGATGCAGTGGGTCCGAGATTCGGTCGCAAGGAAGCGTCGGCTCGCAGAGCTGCGGACCGGCTGTCACTTGGCACGAGTGGCAGAGAAGCCGATGCGGGAGGCGTTACTCCGACGGCTGACGGTGGCGGAAGCCTTGATCGAGAAGAATCCTAATTCCTACTAAGCCTGCGGCAATCTCCGGCCCGGCCAGCATCCCTCGCTGGTCGGACGGGCGCAGCTCTCAGTCCTCGCGGGCGTCCACATCACGGGGGCACGGCACACGCTCGATCCAAGGCTGCGCCGGTTCGAGAGGGACTCACCGGGAACGGCGGCCGGATAGGATCCCGCGCCGGGGAGGGGCGGTCACTGCAGCACGGAGTTCGACGACCGTTGGATGGAATCAGGCGCCTCAAACTCTCAGGGCATAGTGAAGCAAGCCGGTTCCGATGCCGACCAGCGCAGTCGCGCATGACCACAGCACCCCCCATGTCACCCGGTCCTTGCCGAAGCCCCCCTCCATCGCTCGGCACAGGGCGTCCATCGACATGACTGCCATCGCTTGCGAGGCGATCATGTGCCATCCCATGAGACTGTTGGCGCAATACCATTCGGCGGTAGACGCCAGCGTTCTCGGGATGCGGAATCCGTAGTAGGGGTTCGGCGGCACCCATCCCGCGACCATTGGCAGGGCCGTAGCAACGATGATCGCGGCGACGCACTCCGGGTAGTACTTCCCACCCGGTCTCATCCGCGGATTTCTCATGCGGCTCCCCTCGTGTCGACGCTTGATCCGATCTAGTCTACGACCAATCTCAGTGACGCGCATCAAGAGAGCGGGGATAAATCGCCGGTGATAAATGGGGCGGTCGCGTCTCGAGGCTGTGCGCGTTACGAGTCACATGAACAAGGGAGGCTCCTGAGGCCATCGCCATCGTCGGGCGACACGAGCGGCTCCAGGACAGCACGTCGCAGCGCTACCGACGGCCCTGAAGCGGCAACCGGAGACCCTGCTGCAGCTGGAGCCGGTGCAAGCGGACGGGGTCCACTTGCGCAAGCGTTTCTGCAATACCAGTGATCAGGTGCTGCTGTTCGTGACGGACCGGACTCCGCGCCCGACCGCGGTCCTACGCAAGGTGACCAACCGCCTCCGCTCGATCCGAAGCGCGGCGCTGTTTGGCTAGGCGCGACGCGTGATCACCATCAGGCGCACCGGCGACATGTCGGCCCTCGAATCGATCAGCGCAGGCGTTGACGCCAGCAGCTCGTTCAATTCGGAGTCGCCGATAGGCATTGCCCCGCAGCCGGGCCCGGCCCGGTGTGCCGCTCATGGCGGCAAGGTCTCGCCGACGACTCTGCGCCCCGGTCGACACTCGTGGCCATAGCGACACGAATTGGGTGGCGCGGTGGGAGCTGAACCTCGGGGAGATACCTTCCCGGGCCCGCGCCACTGGGGCGGGATGGGCAGAATCAATCCGGTCGCTGATGACCGGCGGCCGGACGCACCGCTCCCGTTGCGGGAGCGGCCTCGAATCGGGCACTACCGCTGGGGGTCGGGCCACTCTCCCGCCGGACCCGGTATCGGGCACGCCGACCCGATCTAGAGCGGGAGACGGGACTCGCGACGGCAATGCCCCTTCGGGACCGCCCCGGTCTGCTTCAGCAGCATGGCCTGCAGCGTCATCTCGATGCCGAGGGCCGTGAAGCCGAGACCCATCATCCACCGCAGCGTCGAGATTTCCCGCCGTAGCGCCTCGAGGTGGGCCCGGGTCGACTCGGCGTTGCCGCGCAGCCCTCCCGCGACGTTGTTGGATGCCACCCGCGAATCCTCCGTGGCGCAGCGTGCGCCGCCCCGGGCCTCGCCCCGACCTCGGGCAGCGCGTCGAACACGGGGCGCTCGTCGGTGCCGATCAGGGGCAGTCGGCCCTGACTCGAACCGGGGGCCGGGCCGGCTCACGCCCCTCGCCGAGCCGGGGACGCGTTCAGCGCCAATGTCGCTCGCGTATCTCCAACAGCTCGGGATACTTGTCGTCGGTGTCGCCGACTTCTGTCTTGATGCGCAGCAGCTCCGCCTTCAACTCCTCCGCGATGCCTGCGTAGGCGGCCTCGCCGTACACGTTCCGCGCCTCGGCGGGATCGTTCCGCAGGTCGTACAGCTCCCAGCCTGGTCTCGTCTCGGCTTGTCTCGCCCCCGGGGCGTCCAGCGGGAGCCCGTAGAAGAAGATCAGCTTGAAATCCTTCGTCCGGATGCCGTAATGCGCCGGCACGTCGTGATGGGCGTAGTTCATCCAGTACCGGTAGTAGGTCGCTGCGCGCCAGTCCGGCGGTGTCGCTCCCGTTAGCAGCGGGAGCAGGCTGCGACCCTGCATGAAATCCGGCGCCTCGGCACCGGCCAGAGCCAGCAGCGTCGGTGCCAGATCCGTGTTGTTCACGATGGCGTCGCTGCGGGAGCCGGCTGCGACCGTGCCCGGATAGCGCACGATCAGGGGAATCCGCATGGACTCCTCGTACATCCAGCGCTTGTCGATGTAGTCGTGCTCGCCGAGCATGAAGCCTTGGTCGGACGTGTAGACGATGATTGTCCTGTCCAGCTCCCCCTCCTGCTCGAGGTGCGCCAGCAGCCGCTGCACGCCGTCGTCGACTCCCCGCACCGTGCGAAGGTACTTCTTCAGGTAGCGCTGGTAGGCGGTCCGCTTGTAGGCCTCCGCGGCGAGCGACGGGTCCACGAACATATGGTGCCCCATGTTGCGGCGCGCGTTGCGCTTGCCGATCGAGGTGCCCGCCCCGCGCGTGGACTCGGAGCCGTGGTTCGGAGTCTTCCACAGGCTCTCGGGCTCGGGGATCGCCGTTTCCTCGTACAGGAAGTCGTACCGCTCGGCGTTCTCGAAGTTGTCGTGCGGCGCCTTGAAGTGGGTCATCAGGAAGAAGGGGCTCTCCCTGTCGCGCCGCTTCAGCCACTCGACGGAAGCGTTCACGATGGCGTCGGTCGAGTGCGTCGAGTCGTACCCCGCGAAGCGCCGCACGTTGAACGGCCACGGGCCGCCGGACTCGCGCATGACGGGGTTGAAGTACGACCCCTGGCCGGGCAGGACGCAGTAGTAGTCGAAGGCCGGCTCCCGCTTGAGGTGCCACTTGCCGACCATCGCCGTCTGGTAGCCGGCGGCTCGGACGAGGTTGGGCACGTGCTGGCGGTCCCTCTCGAGATGGCCGCTCAGCGTGGTCACGCGATTGGCATGGCTGTACTGGCCCGTGAGGAGCGTGGCGCGGCTGGGAGTGCATATCGAGTTGGTGCAGAACGCGTTCTCGAAGAGCATCCCCTCGGAGGCGAGCTCGTCGAGGAACGGGGTCGGGTCGAGCGAGGCGAGCCGCCCGCCGTAGGCGCCCAAGGCGTGCGCCGCGTGGTCGTCCGACATCAGGAAGAGAACGTTGGGGCGGTCCGCGCCGAGGCAGGCCGCCGCTGCCGCGCATAGAGTCAGAACCGCGGTCGCTGGTCGCATGAGGGATACGAGTATACTGTTCGCGCCTTGTTCCCGCGAATCGCGAAACTCGTCCCTCTCCTGCTGCTCGCCTGCGCGCTGCAGGCGGCGCAGCCCAACGTGCTCCTGCTGCTCGCCGACGACCAGCGCCCGGACACCATCGGGGCGCACGGCAATCCCTACATCCGCACGCCGAGCCTCGACCGGCTCGTGGCGCGGGGCTTCAGCTTTCGGCGGGCCTACTGCCTCGGGTCCCAAGGCGGCGCGGTCTGCGTGCCGAGCAGGGCGATGCTCAACACGGGCAGGAGCTACTTCCGAATCCCGATGGACATGGATGGGGAGACCACGTTGGGGCAGCTGCTCGGGCGAAACGGCTACGCGACCTTCGCGACCGGCAAGTGGCACAACCGCAGGCCGTCTTGGCTGAAGAGCTTCAAAGAGGGTCGCAGCATCATGTTCGGCGGCATGTCGAATCACGTCAAGGTGCCGCTGGAGGATCTCGGGCCTGACGGGAGCCTCTTCCGCGAGCGCGAGGGCACGCGGTTCTCGAGCACGCTCTTCGCGGACGCCGCAATCGAGTTCCTGCGCAACTACAGGGACGAGCGGCCCTTCTTCGCCTACGTGGCCTTCACCGCGCCCCACGACCCGCGCAACCCGCCGCCGAAGTACCGGCGCATGTACTACCGCGACCCGCCGCCGCTACCGCCGAACTTCGCGCCGCGGCATCCCTTCGACAACGGTCACATGACAGGCCGGGACGAGAGCCTGGGCCCTTGGCCGCGCACCGAGGCCGTGGTGCAGGACCAGCTATCCGAATACTACGGGCTGATCACCCACTTGGACCGCCAGGTCGGGCGCATCCTGCGGGAGCTCGAGTCCGGGCCGCATGCGGGAAACACTATCGTCGTCTACACGGCCGACCACGGCCTCGCGGTGGGCAGCCACGGCCTGCTCGGCAAGCAGAACCTGTACGAGCACTCGATGGGCGCGCCGCTGGTCTTCGCGGGTCCGGGGGTCCCGCGGGGCCGGGAGTCTGGCGCCTTCTCCTACCTGCTGGACGTTTTCCCGACGCTGTGCGCGATGCTCGGGGTAGCCCCGCCCGCAGGCCTCGACGGGCGCGACCTCTCCCCAGTCTGGCGCGGCGAGGCGGCATCGGTGCGCGACTCCGTCTTCACCTCGTTCCGCGACCTGATGAAGGCGGTGCGGGACGAGCGCTGGAAGCTCATCCGCTATCCCGAGATCGGCCGCGAGCAGCTGTTCGATCTGGAGACGGATCCGCACGAGACGCGGGACCTTGCTGGCGACCCCGCCCAGGCCGCTCGCATCGAGCGGCTGACGGCCCTCATGCGGGAGTGGCAGGCGAGGGTCGGCGACGACCATCCGCTGGAGGTCGACAGCCCTGCGTCCGGGGAAATCGACCTGACCGGGCGGAAGCGGACCCGCGACCGCTGGCAGCCCGACTGGATCTTCGAGAAGTATTTCGAGGAGCCCTACGGGCGGATCGAGTCGCGCTGAATCCCGCGCCGTCCGCCGCCCGGCGGAGGTGACCGCAGCCCGGTCCGCCGCCGCGACAGGTCTATAGATAGATAATAATGTCTATATGTTTCGTTCATCCCGTCCTTGGTGCCGGTCGGCCGGGCCGGTAACGCCTCCCGCCGCAGCAACCGTGGAGCCGGCCGCGTGACGCGGGCGCTCGCGCTGGCCGCCGCGCTCGCCGGCACTGCCGCGTGGCGCTGGCTCGCGCCGTGGAGCGGCGAGGATCCGGTCCTTGTCTTGATCGCGCTACGCTCGCCTTTCGCGCACGACCTGCTCCGGCTAGGCTACGCGATCTGCTGGACGGCGACGCCCGCCTGTCTGGTTCTGATGGCCGCTACGGTCGCGGGCCTCATCGTCGAGCGCCGCGAGCGCGAGGCCTCGCCCTGCGGTCTGCCCCCTTGGCCGCGTTCCGACCAGCCCCTGCTCGTGATCGGCGAGACGCACCGGCGCACGCAGCCGGGACCCAGCGCGCGGCCCGGCTGGCTGGCCGTGCCGCGACGGGGCCTCTACGCGGGCACGGCGGTGTTCGGAGCGGTCGGCTCGGGCAAGACCTCGTGCTGCATGTACCCGTTCGCCAGGCAGGTGCTGGGCTGGCACGCCGGGCGGTCCGACCTGCGCGCGGGCGGCCTGGTGCTGGAAGTCAAGGGCGACTTCTGCCATCAGGTGCGGCGGATGCTGGCCGACTGCGGCCGCGCGAGCGACTACGTCGAGCTGGGCCTCGAAGGGGACTGGTGCTACAACCCGCTCGAGTCCGACCTCGATCCGTACTCGCTGGCCTACCAGATCGCGTCGCTGCTCAACCAGCTCTTCGGCAAGGGCAAGGAGCCGTTCTGGCAGCAGGCCTACACCAACCTCGTGAAATTCGTGATCCTGCTGCACCGCGTCGCGGACGGCTACGTCACCCTGCGGGACGTGTACCTCACGGTCTTGGACGAAAGCCGGCTCGAGGCTAGGATCGGCGGGGCGCGCGAGGCGCTGGGATTCCGGTCCGAGGCGCGTGCGGCTGTTCAGGAGTACGGCCGGGTCGCCGCGACCCTGCCGCGGCGCGACTGGGACTACGACGAGGGCGCCGGGGAGATGTTCGTCACCGCGGACCCGGAGCTGATCGCGGCGCTCGACGAACAGGGCGCGACTTACAGGCTCGCCGAGCCCGATGCGGCCAGCCCGGAGCAGCGGGAGCTGCAGACGGTGATCCGGTGGCACGCCCACGACTGGAGCAAGCTCGACAGCCGCCTGCGCAGCTCGATCGCGGAGGGCGTCAGCGTCTTCCTGTCGCTGTTCGACCAGCCGGACGTGGCCGACGTGTTCTGCCCGCCGCGGGAGGCCTACCGCGACGGCCGCCCGTACCGCGGGCGCTGGGCGCTGCCCCCGGTCGCGGAGGCGCTGGAGGAGGGCAAGGTTCTGGCGCTGAACATGCCGATCGGGGCGAACCCGGCCCTGGGGCGCGCGATCGGCGTAATGCTCAAGCAAGACTTTCAGCGGGCCGTGCTGGCCCGCATCCCGCGCATGGCGGCCGAGCCGGGCCGGGCCTGGCGGGACGTGGCGTTCGTCTGCGACGAGTACCAGAACTTCGCGACCGTCGGGGAGAGCGACCCGGGCGGGGACGAGAAGTTCTTCAGCCTGTCGCGGCAGGCCCAGCTGGTCGCCTTGGTGGCGACCCAGTCAATCAGCTCGCTGCGGTCGGCGCTGCCCGGGGAGTCGTGGCGGACGCTGCTGCAGACGTTCCGCACGCGCATCTTCCTGACGCTGGCGGACGAGGCGTCCTGCAAGCAGGCCTCGGAGGCGTGCGGCCAGGCCGAGCGGCTGAAGGAGCAGTACTCGATCTCCGAGTCCTCCCGTGCCGGGGTGGGCCTTCTGAGCGGGCGCGCCGGAGGCGGCAAGGGCACCTTCGGCGTGACCAAGTCGTACGCGCCCCGCCGGGAGCCGGTCTTCCCGCCGGCGGCTTTCGCGGAACTGCGCAACGCGCAGGCGATCGTGGCCGCCTACGACGGCCGCAATCCCCTGCCGCCGACGTACTGCTACCTGAAGCCGTGGTACCTGCCGGTCGAGACGGGCTACTTCGAGGCCGTGGCCGCGAGCAAGCTCTGAGACCGGCCCGCCGGCCGGAGGCGCAAGCGGCGATCTCGCCTCGCCGCGAAGAAAATGGAATAAAAAACGAATATTTATAGCCATTCCCTTGACAATGTATCGATAGATACAGTAAGCTATCAATAGATGAGTTCCCCGGTGGCTCGGCTAGACGGGCGCGAAGCTCCAACCATCGACGAATCGGCTCCGATCGGCTCCGAGGCCGGCCCCGCGGGACTCCTCTCCCAGATTCCGCACAAAGGATGCAACCCCATGCCCATGCGACCCAGATTCCGCATCTCGCCGCGCCTCGCCTGGCTGCTGCTCGCGCCCGCGGCCCTGCCGCAGGCGCTCCTCGCCCAGAGCGTCAGCCCGTGGCTGCAGGCCGTCACGGTGCTGCAGACGGCGTTCACGGGCCCGATCGCGCGGGGCCTCAGCCTGGTCGCCATCGTCATCGGCGGGCTGATGTTCGCCTTCGGCGAGGGCGGCAGCAAGCGGGCCCTGGCCGGCCTGATCTTCGGCGTCGGCATGGCGATCGGCGCCGTCAACTTCATGAACTGGCTGTTCCCGTGAGCGACGCGACGGACCGCCCGGCCCTGCACCGGGCCTACCCAGCGCTCAGCCGCCCGCTGACGCTGCTGGGCTGCGAGCGGCGCCTGTTCCTCGGCGCCGCCTGCGTCGGCGCGGCGGCCTTCTCGTCGTTCAACGCGCCGCTGGCGGGACTCGTGCTGTTCGGCTGCGGATACGGGGCCGGGCTGCTCGCGACCCGGCACGACCCCTGCCTGCCGGCGGTGCTGCTGCGGTCGGCCGCTTGCAGCCGCCGCTACGACCCGGCGCTGCGAGCGGACGGCCCGCCGCCCCTGGCGATCGCGCGGGAGGTGTCCCCGTGAAGCGCTCCGAGGCCGCCTCGCTGCACGTCCAGCTTCCGTGGCTCGGCTTCGTCGGCGAGCGCGTCGTGCTCACCAAGCGGGGCGAGCTGCTGGCCGGGGCGCGTCTGCACGGCGCGCCGCTGGAGTGCCGCACGGCGACGGACCTGTCCCTGGCCGCCCTGCGCTGGAGCCGCGCTCTCAAGACGCTCGATCCGGGCTGGCGCGTCCGCTGGCAGGCCCGCAAGCGGCGCTTGGCGGACCTGCCCCAGAGGGACACGGGCGACGCGGTCGCCGAGCGGGCCCGGGACGCCCGCAAGGCCCACCTGCTGGCCAGAGGCCTGTACTCGATCGAGGCGAGCGTGTACTGGCTGTGGGATCCCCGCCTGTCGCCCGCGCCGGACCCGGATGCGCCCGGGCGGGGCCGGGCCCTGCTGGGCCGCCTCCGGCGCTGGCTGTCGCAGGACGGGACGAAGTTCGTCCTGGCCGCGCAGCTGGCCGCTGCCTGCGAGCGCTTCGAGGGAGCGGTCGCGGCCTTCCGCGGTCTGGTGGCGGACATCACGCCGCTCGAGCCGCTGTCCGGGGAGGACCTGTTCCGGGATCTAGCCTGCACGGCCAACTCGAGACAGGCCGCCCTGTCCGGCCGCGCCGTTTCGCCGCACGGGCTGGACCGGCAGCTCGCCCTGAGCGACGTGGAAGCGTACCGCGACCACCTGCTCCTGGACTCGGAGCGGGTCGAGACCTACGCCCTGCTGGACCCGCCGGCCGTCACCCGGGCGCACCTCTTCGGAGGGATCCTCGACATCGCGGCCGAGCTCGACCTCGCGGCCGAGTGGCAGCGGGACGACGGGGCGCGCTCCAGCCGCCGGATTCGCGGCGCCCGACGGCACTACCACCAGAAGCGCTACAGCATGCTGGCGCACGCCTCGGGGGGCGAGACGGCTCCGCAGGCCCGCGGGGCGCTCGAGGACAAGGCGGCCGAGGCCGAGGCGGCCCAGCTGGGCGAGGCCTTGCGCGAGCTCGAGGTCGACGGGCTGCCCTTCGGGGAGCACTCGCTGAGCGTCGTCCTGCGCGGAGCGGACGACGCGCGGGTCGAGGCGGCCCGCCCGGAGCTGCTGCGCATCGCCGCGGCGGCGGACGCCCGCTTCCATCGCGAGACCTACAACGGCCTGAACGCGTGGTTCGCGATGGCTCCCGGGAACCACGAGCGCCAGCTGCGCCGGAACTACCTCTCGGCGGCTGCGGCGGCCGATCTCGCGCCGCTGTGGGCGGTCTCGGAGGGCAGCCCGCGCGACCGGCACCTCGGCGACGAGCACCTGGCCGTCTTCGAGACGGCCAGGCGGACGCCGTACTACTTCTCCGCGCACGCCGGCGACATCTCGCACGCGCTGGTGATCGGCGCGACCGGCTCGGGCAAGAGCTTCCTGCTCAACTTCCTGCTGGCTCAGGCGCGCAAGTACGCGCCGCGCGTCTGCATCCTCGACCTCGGGGGCTCCTACCGCCACTTGACCGAGCTGGTGGGCGGCGCCTACCTGCAGCTGCGCCTGACCGACGACGGCCTGCCCTGCCGCCTCAATCCGTTCCGCGCCCTGGAGCCGACGCCGGACAACCTCCTGTTTCTGGAGTCGTTCGTGCGGATGCTGCTGGACATCGAGGGCAAGGCCTGCGACGCCCGCGAGCGTGCCGAGCTGCGGGCGCAGATCCGTGCCGTGTGCGATCTCGAGCCCGACTCGCGCACGCTGTCCTCCCTGCGCGGCCTGCTGCCTAGCGGGCTGCGCTCCGCCCTGGGCCCGTGGACCGAGGGCGGGGCGTGGGGCGCGGTCTTCGACAACCCCGACGACACCCTCACCCTTTCCGACTGGCAGGTGCTCGACATGGCCAGCGCGGCCGGCAAGCCCGAGCTGGCTCGGGCGCTCCTGTACTACCTCCTGCACCGGCTCTCCGCGGCGATCGAGAACCCCGAGGAGCTGACGCGCTGGAAGCTGCTGGTGGTCGACGAGGCCTGGCGCTTCCTGGCCGACCCGCAGATCGGGGCCTATCTTGCCGAGGGCCTCAAGACGTGGCGCAAGTGCAATGCCGGCGTGGTCCTGGCGACGCAGTCGCCCGGGGACGCGGCAGGCAGCGGGAGCCTCTGCCGGACCGTGGCGGAGAGCTGCCTGACCAAGATCTTCCTCGCCAACCCCGAGCTCGATCCCTCGGAGTACGTCGAGGCCTTCGGCCTCCGCCCCGCCGAGGCGGAGGCCGTCCGGGCGCTCGTGCCCAAGCGCCAGATGCTGCTGCACCGGCCCGGCGCGGCCCAGGTGCTGGAGCTCAGCGTGGACGAGCGCAGCTACTGGCTCTACACCACCAACCCTGTCGAGGCCGCCCGCCGCCGGGACGCGATCCGCGAGCTCGGTTTCGAGCGCGGCCTCGACTCCCTGCTCAAGGAGTGAACCGATGAACTACCGCAAGCTGCAATCCCTGCTCCCGCCGGCCCTGGCCTGCGCCTTGGTCTGGACGGCGCCGGCCGGGGCCCGCGACGCCGAGGCAGGGCCCGAGGACGTGATCGAAGTCCGGGCGCGGCTCAGATTCGCCACCGCCGTCGTGCTGCCCCCCGACGAGCGCATCCTCGACTGGATCTGCGGGGACGCCGACTACTGGAGCGTGCAAGGCACCGCCAACCTCGCCTTCGTCAAGCCCACCGCGAAGGGGATCCGCACGAACGTGACCCTGGTGACCGACCTGGGCAACGTCTACACCCTGCTCTTCCGCGAGCTCGGCGACGAGCCGGGCGAGCCCGACCTGAAGCTGTTCCTGCGCCCGCGCGGGTCGGACGATCCGGAGCGGCGGGGGCTGGAGCCTGTGCGCTTCGAGGCGCGCGACGCGGCGGCCCGCCTCGAGCGGGAGGCCGACGCGGCCCGGCAGAGGGCGCTGGCCGCCGAGGAGCGGGCCGACCGCGAGATCGCGAGCGGGATCGAGCGCTTCCGCTCGGAATATCCGGGATCCCTGCGGTTCGACTACTCGCTGGAGCGGACGGCCCGCGCCGCTCCGTTCAAGGTACGGGCGATGTGGCGCGACGAGCGCTTCACCTACATCCGGGCCGACCCGGAGGAGGTGCCGGTGCTGTACGAGCAGCGCGACGGCAAGCCGTCGCTGGTGCCGTACGACTTCGCCGACGGGCTGTACGTGACGCGGCGGATCCTGGCCGACGGCTGGCTGCAGATCGGGAAGCGCAAGCTGCGCTTCCGGCGGCACGGGATCTGGGCGGCACGGGATCTGAAGGAGGCGCTGCCGTGAAGAAGATTCTCGACAAGGTCCCGCGCCCGCCCGGCGCGATCCCGGCCCGCGCGCAGGCCTGGCTGCTCGTGAGCCTGACCGCCGCGATCGCGATCACCTTGGTTACGTTTCCCGGCCAGGCCGACGACCCGCGCGCGGCGGAGGCACCGGAGGGCGGAGCGGCCGCACCCTCCGCCTCGTCCGGCGTCGGAGTGACGTCGGTCGAGAGCGCCGCCCGCCGCATGCGCGAGGAAGTCGAGCGCGACGCCGAGCGGCGCCTGCAAAGGGATCTCGGCCTGCCCGCGCCGCGTCCGGACGGCCTGCCGCACCCGCCGGCTCCCGTGGCTCCTCCCGAGGCGGCTGCCCACGGGGCGGGAGCCGGGTACGCCCGAGAACTGACCCCGGAAGAGCAGATCGAGCGGGAGGAGCGCCTGCGGCGCTACCGCTCGCTCCGCACTCCGCCGCTGGTGCAGAGCGACCGGTCGGACCAGGCCCGGGGCTCGTCCCCGGCCGCGCCCGGGGCGGATCCTCCCCCGCGCGAGCCGCCTGACTCGATTCCGACCGAAGCGCCGCGGGACGCGGCGGTCGCGCCTCCCGCCGGCATGGTCCCGGAGGACTCCGGCCGGGACTCCTACCGAGTCCCGGCTACCGGCGCCTACGTCCTGCGCGAGGGCGAGTTTCTCGAGGCCGTGCTGGCCAACCGACTTGTCGGCGACTTCGCCGGCCCGGTGAACGCCGTCGTGTCGGCCGACGTCTTCGACCGCTCGCGGCAGCGCGTGCTGGTGCCGCGCGGCACGCGCGCTCTCGGAGCGGCGAGCCGCGTGGAGGAATGGGGCCAGATCCGCCTGGCCGTGGTCTTCCACCGCCTGATCCTGCCGGACGGCGCCGCGGTCTCCCTCGGCAAGGCCGCCGGCCTGAACCAGATCGGCGAGACGGGCCTGCGGGACCGCGTCGACCGGCACTACCTGTCCACGTTCGCCGCGGCGGGGGCGGTGGGAGCCCTGGCGGGTCTGACGCAGGCCGTCAGCCCGCAGGAGGCCTTCTCGACGCGACTCGGCGCCGCGCGCCTGTCGACGGGCGCCGGCATGGCCCGCTCGGCCGAGCGGGTGCTCGACCGGTACCTCAACCGGCTGCCAACGGTCACGGTCCGGGAAGGCCACCGGATCCGCATCTACCTGACCGAGGACCTGGCCCTCCCCGCCTACGGGCGGGACCGAACCCAAGGAGACAAATCATGACCAAGAGACTCATCCTTCTCGCCGCGCTGGCCTTGGCGCTGGCGACGCCCGCGCTGCCGTTCTGGGGCGCCTTCTTCGGCGGCATCGGCAAGGCCGTGGGCAAGGCCTTCGGCCTCGGCGGCGGCGGCCTCGGCGCCGCGGGCCTGATGCCGGTGACCATCAAGGAGGCCCGGCCCGTGGTCGAGGCAGCCCGGGACCGACTCGTCGAGCTCAAGAACCTCGGCACCGTCGCCTCGAACACCTTGGACCATTACGCCGGCGTGGCCGGCACGCTGCGCGATCTCGGCTCGCTCTCGCGCTTCCAGGCCTCTGCCACCCGCTGGCTGCGCAGCGCCTCGGCCAACCGCTACGGCACGAGCGGCGGATGGACGCGGGTGATTAACGGAGCCTCGCAGAGCGCCGTCTCCGTCTACGGCCGGGCGGCGGCGCCCGTTCCGGACTGGAGCGATGCGCTGCGCGCGCTGCCCGGGCACGTGCGGGCCAAGGTCCGGCGCGAGCACTCCACCATCGAGCTGGCGGACGCGGCCGCGGTTCGCTCGATGGCGGTGCTCGGATCGATCCGGAGGCTGGCCCCCGAGCGTCGGCGCGCCCACAGCGCCCTCGAGCGCGCGGCGCTCGATCCGAGCAACGGCTCGCAGGCCCTGCCGGCCTTGCTCGGGAAGGTCTCGGTGGGGCAGGTGCGCCAGATCCACGGCACGGAGCAGACCAACCAGCTGCTGGACGCCCTGCTGGAAGCCGAGCTGGCCGGGCTCAAGCGCGAGCGGGACCGCCTGGCGCGAGCGATGGACACGGCCGCCCAGTACAGCGCGCTGGCCGCGTCCCAGCCGCGGCCGCGCTGGCGGATGCCCTGACGACCCACCCGGGGTGATCCTTCCGTGCAACTCCTGCCGACTCCCCCGCCGGTTCCGCCGACCGATCCGACCGAGTTCCCGCTGCTGTGGGCGTTCGCGTCGATCGACCAGGCGATCCAGAACCTCGCCCCGCTCTTCGTCCCCGAGGGCCTGATGCTCTTCCGGGCGCTCGCCGCGCTGACCATCGCGTGGGTCGGGATCCAAACGGCCTTCGCCGGCCAGGGCATTCCCTGGTCGCGCTTCCTGCCGATGGTGCTCTCGATGTCGTTCAGCCTCGCCATGATCCGCTTCTACGTCCAGGACGTGCCGGGGCTGGGCCTGCCCTTCGGGACACTGCCGATCCGCGCCGCGGACTTCTACTCGCGCCAGATCGACGGCTTCATCACGTGGAACTTCGCGGTGTCGTTCCACGAGGCCTGGCGGGACCTGACGTCGTGGAGCTTCTTCGACTTCTTCATGGGAGCGGGCTCGCTGATCTGGACCTTCGTGATCCTGCTGTTCAACACCGCCTGCGCGGCGCTGCTGATCGCATCCATCGCGGCGGGGCGCGTCGCGGCCGGGGCCTGCGCCGTCCTCGGGCCGCTGTTCATTCCGTGGCTGTTCGTGCCGCGGATGGACTTCCTCTTCTGGGGCTGGCTGCGGTCCTACCTGCAGTTCTCCTTCTACACGGCGGTGGGCTGGACCTTCCTGGCCCTCTGCACGTTCATGCTCGACGGGCTGTGGGCCTCCGTGCCGTCCGGCCTGAGCGGCCAGGTCACCTGGTTCTTCTACTCGTCGGTGGTTCTGCTGGTGGCGCTGCTGGCGATGTTCAAGGTGCATTCGCTGACCAGCTCGATCTTCCACGGAGGCGGCAGCTTCGTCACCGGGGCGGGCTCGTTCGCCTCGTCGATCGCCCGGCGGGCCGTCACGTAAGGAGGCAATCCATGCAAGCGCAAGAGGCGTACGCCGAAATCTGGGCGGAGGTGCTGTCCACCAACCGCTACCTGAAGATCGCCCTCGGGGCTCTATCGCTGGTCTGCGCGGGCCTGCTGCTGCTTTGCTGGCGCACGTTCGACCGCTTCGAGCACCTGTCTCCGCTGGTGGTGCGCATCGACGAGGTCGGCCGGGCGGAGGCTGTCGATTACAAGGCGGCGGCCTACCGGCCCGACGTGGCCAAGCCGGAAGTGAAGTACTTCCTGCGGCGGTTCTTGGTGATGAACCGGGAGCGGCGGCGCGGTCTCGCCCTGGACGCGTGGAAGGACTCCCTGCTGTTCTTGGACCGGCCGCTGGCGCGGCGCCTGCTGGACGAGCAGGAGGCCAGCGGGGAACTGGTGGGGTTCATGGGCGGCGACGGCACCGAGACCGAGCTCGAGATCAACGCCGTGCAGGTCCAGCCCTCGCGCGAGGAGCCCTACCGGGCGCGCGTGGACTTCACCGAGACGCTGCGCGACCCGACCGGCCGGACGGTCGGCCGCAGGCGCTGGACGTCGGAATTCGAGTTTCGCTTCCTGCCGAACCCGCCCCGCGAGCTGCTGGCGGTCAACCCGCTGGGGCTCGCGATCACCTACTTCCGCAGCGACCGGATCGCGGACTGAGCCATGGCGCGCATCGCGTTCGGGCTGACGATCTCGATCGGCGGCGTCGCCGTCTGGCTGGCGCTGGACGAGTTCGAATACCTGGCACCGTATCGCGACGAGCTGGCGGTGCGGCACGGGCCCGTAGTCGCGGCCTACGCCTGCGCTCTGGCGTTCGACCTGTTCGCGTTCCTATACTGGCTGGCGCGGCGTCTTGGCCTCGGCGACGCGGGCCGGAAGCTGCGGCGCCTGGAAGGCGAGATCCGCCAGGGGTCCACGTTCGACAGCGAGCTGGCCAGACGGCTCCGCGAGCAAAAGGAGGGGCAGGCGTGAGGCGGGCGCTCGATCCGCGGACGCAGGAGGAGGGGGGCGGCCCGACCGTCGGCCTCGCTCGCTCTCCCGCTCAGGGCAAGTCCCCCGAGCGGGACCGCCGCCCAGAGACGACGAGACCTCGCGCTGTTCCGCCAATCCCGCGCTCCGGGCGCTCCCCGGAGCTGGAGACGCTCTGGGAGCCGCGGGCGGACCGCGTGGAGCGGGCCGGTCGCGGAGTTGCCCGGTGGGGCCGTCACCGGCTCGCCGCCGACAGCGTCGAGGCGCTCCGCGCGGTCGGAATCTACGGCGCGGTGGAGGCTGGCGACCTGAACGGGGTGTTCGAGTCCGGCCGGCGCGCCCGCCGGGCCGTGGCCGAGCTCGAGCGGGCCGGCCTGCTGCGCACGGAACGGTTCCGGAGGGGCCGCCTCTCCTTGGAGGTCGCGACGCTCACGCAGAGCGGCAAGCGGCTCATGGAGCGCTCGGTGGATCCGCGCGAGCCGGGCGACGGGGACGCGCAGGCCTACCATGCCGGGCCGGCGCGGAGCGCGCAGGTGCTGCACGACATCGCGGTGTACCGGGCGGGGCGCAAGGAAGCCGGGGCCATCAGGGCGAGCGGCGGCCGTGTCTTGCGCGTCCGCACCGACGAGGAACTGCAGAGGATTGCGAAGCGGATCGCGGACCGGGCCAAGCGCGACGGAGCCCCCGCGGCGGAAGCGCGCGCGCAGGCGGCCGCCGAACTGGATCTGGCCGTCGTCGTCGGCAAGCTGGCCTTTCCCGACGCACGCATCGAGTACGAGACGTCGCCCTCGGCCGGTTCCGGCGGCCGCGGATCGATCGACGTGGAGGTCACCACGTCGCACTATCGGGATTCCGCCCTGCGGGCCAAGTCGGACGCGGGCTTCCAGCTCTATGCGATGGATGCCGACGGGCAGGTCCATCCGGAGACACCCTCGCTCGAGGCGGCGCCCGCCAGATGACGAGCGACGAGGGCGGCACCGCCGCGAGGGCAGGGAATTCAGAGTGCGCGTCCGACGGGATCCGCGGGGAACTTCGCGAGCGCGCGGCCGGATTGGCGGACTTCGGGTACCGGTCGGCCGAAGCCGAATTCCTGGCCGCCGCCGCGCTGCTCGGCGGGTATTTCGTGCGGCGGCAGTTCCGGTCCTACGCCGGGTACGCACCCGGAGGCGCGGAGGTTCGACTGCTGCGGCGTGCAGAGGCGCACGGCCATGCAGTCCCTGTCGCGGGGAAGTCTCTCTACCGGGTGACCGGCGCCGACCTGTGCCGGTCTGTCGGATGCGAGGACTCCCTCTCGCGCCGCGGGGCGGCGCGACGCGGCATCAAGCGGCGGCTGCTCGCATTGGACTACGTTCTCGAGTCCGAGAGCGCCGGCCGGTGGCTGCTGGACCAGCCGACCAAGGCGGCGCACTTCGAATCTCTTGGCGTTCCCTCCGACGCCTTTCCGGCTTCGGCTCGGACCAAGGCGGGCAAGTCCAGGCGGTTTCCGGATCTGCTACCGATCAAGGCAGCGTCCGGCGACCATCCGGCGGCCGAGTTCTGCTACGCGCACTCGGGGGAGAGCGAGCGCGGGCTGAACTTGCACTTGGCTCGGCACGAGCCGCTGGCGGCGGCATTGCATTGCAGGGGGATCGCGTGTTGCTGGGCGGTCCTGGCCGACAGCCCGGGGCAGTTCCCGCGCCTGCGGGGCGCTTGGAGGCGGTGGCGCGCGAGAGTGCTGAGGGACTGGGAGGAGACCGATCTCTTCGGGTTGCGCCTGGTCGTCGAGAGGCGCGAGTGGAGCCGCCTGACGAAAGAGGACATCGACCGCTATGCGAGACTGCGGTCCGAGTGCGTCTCGACCGGCGTGGAAAAGCGTTACCGGAAGTGGCTGGACCGGGGCGCCCCGCCCCGGCAGGACGGCGGCGACTTCGCGGAGGCCTGCCGCTACAGGGAGGTCTTGCTGGACCACGACTACTCTGTCGCCGACAAAGCAGCGTGATGCGTATCGCAAGAGTGCTTCCGTGCAAGACAGGTCTGGTGCTCGGCATACTGCGAGCTACGACTTGCTGCGCCATGTCGGGAGCGACGTTGCCTTCTTCATCGAAGTCCATGCGCCGGGCTAGATTCCTGCCACTTCCCAGCAGGCGATACGCTGGTCAGGGGACGCCGGATAGCAGGACATCGTTCTGGGACAGAGGGGGCGCCCTGCCGGTGCGGGAGATCGATCCCGGAAGCGCTCCTGCACGCGGTGCCGATGTGGTGCTACCGGCAGATCCCGCAGCGTACTAGACGGAAGGGCGCGGATCGCTTCGCCGCGGCTGGGCGTACACTCACAGCGTGCAGAACTCGAGACTCGCCAACGCTCGAATCACCGGAGTTCGGCCTGAGTGGATTCACGTTCACGAATGGACAGAGCACGGCGAGTCAAAGCTGGTAATACACGTTGACGCGGTGCCACTCTGCGGGTCATTGCGATTGTCCACTGAGCCTGTTTCGACATGGATTTCTCGATTATGCATTCGCAATGTTCTGATATGAGTTCCATCTATTGGGTTCATTATTGCCGCAGTATCGGATTGCCTTGGAGCTAGGATCAGGGAAGATCAGCTTGCCGTCTGTTCCACAAGAGTAGGTTGTCACGTGCGAGTTCTGTTTTGCGAAGACCGCTCCTCTGATGGAAATGTGAAGCGACTGGAGGTTCTCCATCGGCGATCATCCACAGGTAGAATCTTGCTTTTACAGGCGGATTGACTAGAACTCTTCAAAGACAATAAATACGTCATATGTCTTGGATTCGTCCGCGTTTCGAATGCATAAAGTCTAGGATAATTGCAAAAGTACAGCAATGTCCACTATAATAACGACATATTTGCACTTGGATTGAGACACACACTTCGGCGAAAATTTAACCAAGTATGAATTGCTTCGAAGCTTGGCGATTTGGTCTGCACCATCATGGGGAATCGAGCTTGCGGGTTCATCGCACATGAGAATCTACAACGTCCCTCGAAAGCATCGTTCTCTGTCGGCCGAGTATTTCTCGGATCAGTTCCCCGAGGGAAGACTCGGCGAGACGTTCACGAAGCCGTGGGGATGAGGGCGCATTCCTGATCACGCACTTGCTGCCTACAAGGAGGAAGCTAGGCTCGCCAAGCGTCAGAGAGACATCTGGCACCGGAAAGCGGCTGTACGAGCGTGCAACCGGTTGACCGAAGTACGTAGTGCTTGTGACAAAACCCCTGAATTCTGGCCCGATCAGCATTTCATACTACATCCTGAGGTCGGATGGATCTTCAAACACAATATATAGGGCCCAAGGTCGGAAGTTGCTCGGCCGCCAATCGCGAAGATTTCCGCGCTCTACCCAGAATTGGCAGGATTTCGGACTAGTCCTAGCATTCCAGTGAAATCTTCGCCTTGAGAGATTGGACCTAACGTCCTTGTTGTCAAGGGAATACGAGTTTTGTCACAGGCACTACGTACGCATCTCAAAGCGCTATGTCAATTCGCTTAGGCGTCGGGATCCGGCAAGTTGCCAGAGCAGTAGAATCCTGTATTTCGGCGACTCTGTGATGAGCTTTACGGGTGCAATTGTCCAGAACTGACTATCGCAAATGGAGACTTAGATCCATACTGGAGGAGGTTTATTCCGCAAGACTACTTCGGCAATCTCTCCAAGAAACGAACGGCGAGTAGTACTGAGGGGCATAAAAGTCTTTTCGGATCGGCCAGGCCAGAATGTACTGGCAACTGGGTTCCCAAGCAGTCTGCTAAGAAGGAGGCCCTCCAAATTCGAGTACGAAATATACTGTGTAGATAGTTACGGTATATCACAATATGCAGGCCTAAGTTCGAGAATTCAAGACTCAATATCTGGGCTGCTATGATGACAGATTGAATCGGAAGTCGACTGAGTATGGCCCGTATCTTAGGAAAAGACTTTCCTGATTACCAACGAACGTCAGCCGAGGATATGCTATACTGCAGGAGGTTGGAAATCTCTGATAGGAAAGGGGATAACAGCTGAAAGGCAATCGCGTGCAATTCCAGAAGGGACTCAGCCTGGGCAAGTTCCTGCAGCGCTACGGCAGCGAGGGGCCATGCGAGCACGCCGTCTTCAAGGCCCGCTGGCCGGACGGCTTCCGCTGCCCGGAGTGCGGCTCCCGACGGCACTGCCGCATCCGCTCCCGCAAGCTCTGGCAGTGCCATGCCTGCCACCGCCAGAGCTCCCTCGTCGCCGGCACGATCTTGGCCGCCAGCAAGCTGCCGCTGACCGTCTGGTTGCTGGCGCTCCACCTGCTGACGCAGGGCCAGCACGGCGTTTCGTCGCTGGAACTGGCGCGGCAGCTGGGCGTGAGCCGGAACACGGCTTGGAAGGTGAAGCACAAGCTCCTGCCAGTGCTGAAGGAGCGCGACGAGCGCGTGCCCCTGCGCGGCATCGTGCAGGTGGACGATGCCTGCTGGGGCGGGCAGCGGACCGGCGGCAAGCGCGGGCGCGGCGGGCAAGACGCCGTTCGTCGCCGCCGTGCAGGTCACCGCCGCCGGCCAGCCGGCAAGGATGCGCCTGAGCAGCGTGGCGGGCTTGCGCAAGAAGACGCTGGCAGCGTGGGCCGGGCGGCACTTGCAGCCCGGCACGGAGGTGCATTCCGACGGCCCGGCCTGCTTGCGGGGCGTGGCCGGCGCCGGCTGCGAGCACGTCCCGACCGTCACCGGAGGCGGGCAGCGGAGCTGCGGGCATTCCCGCTTCGTCCGGGTCAACACGATGCTGGCGAACGTCAAGCAGTCCCTGGCGGGAACCTGCCATGCGCTCGACGGCAAGCACCTGCCGCGGTACCTCGCCGAGTTCCGCTACCGCTTCAACCACCGCTACGATCTGGAGGCGCTGGTCCCCCGCCTGCTCCTCGCCTCCGTGCGCACCCCGCCCATGCCTTACCGCCTCCTAACCTTGGCTGAGTCTTGTGGGTAATCAGGAAGACTTTTGCGCCTCTCAGTAGAGAATTTATTGAGTGAATTGCTGTCGCAACGGAGTAGTTCTGCCTCAGCAGTCCGCAACAAGAACGCTTGATCTTCAAATTCATCTTTGCATGTTTCAAGCAACAATCTCCAAATCTTCTTTCTTGCTCGGCGGCGACCCCGTGTTCAAGCTGCTGCTCGGGCGCGACCCCTGGCAGGGTCGCGACCTGCCGTCCCGGCCTACCCTGTCGCGCTTCGAGAACGCCGTCACCGCGGACGCGCCGAGCGCGCGTCCGCGGTGCCGGCCCGCTGCGTCGTGCGGCGCCGGCACGAGCGGCGCCCCGAGACGAGCATCGTCGAGCTGGACTTCGACCCGGCCTGCGAGCCGCGGCACGGGGGCCGGCAGCTGGCGCTGTTCAACGGCTTCTACGACACGCATTGCTACTTGCCGCTGGTGGGCGTGGTGCGCTTCGACGACGAGCGCGAGCGGCATCTCGTGGCGGCGCTGCTGCGCTCGGGCACGGCCGCGGCCGCGGAGGGCTTGCTGCCGCTGCTGGAGCGCTTGCTGCCGCTGCTGCGGGAATGCTTCCCGCGGGCGACGCTGCGCCTGCGCTTGGACGCGGGCTTCCAAGGGGACGAGCTGCTGGCCTATGGCGAGCGCGAGGGCCTGGAGTACGTGGCGTGCCTGCAGAAGAACGCGGTGCCGGAGCGGCGCGCGGCCCCGTTGCGGGCGGCCGTCGAGGCCCGGCGTGCGCCCGGCGGCACCCCGGGCACGGACCCCGGCGGGGCAGCGGCGGCCGCGGGGGACCCGCCGTCCCGGCCGGAGCAGTTGCGGGCGAAGTACGCGCGGCTGGGAGCCGGCACGCAGGGGGGCCGGCCGGGCGCGGAGGACGCGGGCAAGAACCCGGGCCCGCTGCACGGGCAGTTCGTCTACCGGGCGGGCCGCCGGGCGCGGGCGCGGCGGGTGATCGTCAAGGCGGACGTGAGCGAGTTTCCCGGGCGCGCCCCGCAGTGGAACCCGCGCTACGTGGTGACCAACGCGGGCGGCAGCCCGCAGCGCCTCTACGAGCGGATCCACTGCCTGCGGGGGGACGTGGAGAACCGCGTCAAGGAGCTCGAGCACGGGATGCGGATGGACCGCGCCAGCTGCTCGAGCTTCGCGGCGAACCGGTTCCGCGCGCCGCTCGCGGCGGCGGCCTGCGTGATCATGCAGGAACTGCGCTGGCAGGCACGGGACACGCCGCTGCGGAAGCGCCGGGTGGACGGGTTGCGCCTCGGCCTGCCGAAGCCGGGGGCGCGGGTCGCGGCCACGGCGCAGCGGAGCGTGCTGCGAGTGCCGCGGATGGCACCGTTCCGGGACGCCTGGGCGGTGGCGGCGCGGGGCTTGGGGGCCGTGCCGATATGACGCCGGGCCGGGTCAATCCGGAGAGTGTCGGCAGGCGCCGGGCGCTGCCGGGGGAAACCGTGCCTGCCCCCCGGGCGGGTGCCGCCGAGGAGGTGTCCGCGGCCCGCAGGCCGCTCGCGAGACGCCCCGCAAGCCCCGCCCGCAGGCGTTTCGGAAGCAGATTCGGCGGCCATCGGGGGCCCAAAAACTGGACCCATGAGCCTGCGCCGCATTCGTGAATAATGCGGGCTAGATGGGGGCAGGGTGTGACAATTACTTTCCTGATTACCCACAAGACTCTGCCAAGGTTAAGAGGCGGTAAGGTATGGGCGGAGTGCGCACGGAGGCGTGGAGCAGGCGGGGGACCAGCGCCTCCAGGTCGTAGCGGTAGCAGAACTCGGCGAGGTACCGCGGCAGGTGCTTGCCGTCGAGCGCATGACAGGTTCCCGCCAGGGACTGCTTGACGTTCGCCAGCATCGTGTTGACCCGGACGAAGCGGGAATGCCCGCAGCTCCGCTGCCCGCCTCCGGTGACGGTCGGGACGTGCTCGCAGCCGGCGCCGGCCACGCCCCGCAAGCAGGCCGGGCCGTCGGAATGCACCTCCGTGCCGGGCTGCAAGTGCCGCCCGGCCCACGCTGCCAGCGTCTTCTTGCGCAAGCCCGCCACGCTGCTCAGGCGCATCTTTGCCGGCTGGCCGGCGGCGGTGACCTGCACGGCGGCGACGAACGGCGTCTTGCCCGCCGCGCCCGCGCTTGCCGCCGGTCCGCTGCCCGCCCCAGCAGGCATCGTCCACCTGCACGATGCCGCGCAGGGGCACGCGCTCGTCGCGCTCCTTCAGCACTGGCAGGAGCTTGTGCTTCACCTTCCAAGCCGTGTTCCGGCTCACGCCCAGCTGCCGCGCCAGTTCCAGCGACGAAACGCCGTGCTGGCCCTGCGTCAGCAGGTGGAGCGCCAGCAACCAGACGGTCAGCGGCAGCTTGCTGGCGGCCAAGATCGTGCCGGCGACGAGGGAGCTCTGGCGGTGGCAGGCATGGCACTGCCAGAGCTTGCGGGAGCGGATGCCAGGATTACTTTTGATGCTTTCAGTAAGAGCCTCAGGGCCGGAAAGTCTTGCACTCCTCGACGTGGCTATGCCCGCCGGGGAACAGTGCCTAGTTCGGGCGGATCGACGGCGTAGTCCACCGCATGGGCACTGACCTGCCCGCGGGCGCGCCTTCGAGGGCCGTCGGTGGCCTCGGCCGGCTAGCTGGAAGGGCTGGAACAGTGGCCGCTCCAAATTGGCGGCGGTTTCAACGTTCCAGCTCCTTGTGACGCAGGCGGCCGCCGCGCGTGGCGGTGGAGGATTTGGGTCATGCCTGAAGAGAGCCGGAAGGAAGGCCCCTCAGAGGCGTTGAAGCCCGGTCGGCCGCGGAAGGAGCTCGTCCCGGCCAAGCCCGGGATGTGACCTTAGGACTTTGATCGATATTAAGTTTCCAACTTCATCGTGGATGTAGTTCGTAGTTCCAATCACCGTGGAACTCGTTCCGATGGAGCGACAGGGCGTCCATCTCCGCCTTCGTTACTGCCTCACCGGTCGGGTACTTTCTATTGTCAAGTTTGGCTTCGACCCGAAGGCCAGCGGCTGTTCGCGTACCGCCGATCAAGTCGACAATGGTCTCAAATGTACGCAGTGGTTTGCCTCGCCAATTCTGCGTGATGTGGCAGAACAGGCGGTGCTCAATCTTATTCCATTTACTGGTCCCCGGCGGCAAGTGGCTGACGTGGATGCGAAGACATGTCTCGTCAGCGAACTTCTGCAGTCGATGCTTCCAGGCTCGAGAGCGATACCCGTTGCTGCCGCCCGCATCGGCAGTGATGAACAGCTCGCCAGTCTCGGGGTAGCGGCGCTTCCCCGTCTCGTTCCACCACCGTCGCAGCGAGGCCACGGCAAACGCGGGCGTGTCGTGATCACGTCCAACATGCACCCATGCTTCGTTGCGCCCCATGTCATAGATGCCATACGGAATCGCTTTGCCCGACGAGTCCTTGGGAAAATCATGCGCCAGTGATTTCTCGGGGCTCCCCTTCGGTTGCCATTCCCCCCCACCGTTCTTGAATTCATCCACCAGTTCCTTCTTCTTGGTGTCGACCGAGACCACTGGCTGACAACGTTGCAGAAAATCATCCGCCTTCGTATTGACGTGCTCGAACTGCGCGTCCCGGTCGGGGCGGGTTGTCCCTTCGAGACTCTTGCGCACCGATTGCAGGCTGTAGCCAAGCTCATGCAGTAAACGGCTCGCCGTCGTCGAACTCACCTTCCAACCCGCCTGCGACAACGCCGCGGTGAGCTTCGCCCGACTCTTGCATGTCCAGCGCAACGGCGACTCCGGGTCACCGCGAGTCAACGGGTCAACCAGCTTCTCCAGTGCTTGCTTGATGCCCGGCTGCGACTGCTCGATGCCGGGCCGCCCGGCGCCCGGGCGGCGTATCCGACCGCGTTCAACACTGCCGGATGCCAGCTCTCGACGCCCCGCGCGGATGGCGCGGATGGTCGCGCGCGACAACCCAGTCGCGTCCGATACCAGCGCATCTCCCCCATACCCGATGGCACGCGACTCCGTCGCCGCCCATAGCCGACGCCCGCGCTCGTCGAGAAACGCTTCCACCGCCGCGTACTGCTCAACAATTGTCGCTTCGAGTTCAAGATTGCGTCTCATCGGATGATGAGAACACAAAACTCAGAACATGGAAATCTAATTCCCGACAACGTCCTTACGACAAGAGGCGGCCGCGAGGCCGCTTCCGGCGCAGACTCTGATCGGATCCGATCAAGTGAGCCGAATCCTGCCATGGTGCCGAGACTTACGCCTCGAGGGAACCCCGGGGCTGCCTAGCGGAATCACTGTCTGGAATTCTAGGGGCAATGCATGCCGGAGTGTCCTTCGACCGGTCGACGGCCATCGTGGCTGCCTAGGCCTGACAACGACAAGACCTCCCGCCACCTCCCGCTCGCATTGCAAGGGAGCCTCGCGGAGAAGGACGGGCAACAGGTGGACATTGGCGCTGTCTGCCGCTCGGCTGGACGGAGTCGAAACGAAGGAGGCGTTGCAATCGATGCGGTCAATGCGGGAGTCGCCTATGCGGTGCCGCCGCTTCGGAGGCAATCCCCGGGGAGGGAACGGGCCACGGGCCGGCTACCACGGAGCAGCAAGACTTCCAGCGGGGGAACCCGCACCCGACCGAATGCACTTTCGGGAGATCTCCGGCCCGCCCAAGAAATCTTCAATTTCAGTCAAACGCCCCTTGACATGCGGGGATTCCCTGTGGGATGCTGTCAGTAAGCGCCTGCGGGGAGTCCTGCACGCGCTGGCCTCAGGCGGGCCCTGCCCGTCGCGGGGCCCGACCGCAAAGAGAAGGAGAAGAGAACCACCCATGACCCCCAGCAGCATCCCGCGCGCGCTAGCGACCGCCGGCCTGCTCGCCGCCCTGGCCCTCGGCCTCGCCGCCTGCGGCGGGGACGAGCCCGCCCCCGTGGTGCAGCCGCCCGCGCCCCAGCCCGCGCCCTTCCAGCCCCAGCCCGTCGAGGTCGCCCTCGGCCAGCACGGCGGCAAGCTCACCCTCATGACCAAGGAGGGCGGCGGCTTCACCCTCAACGGCGAGGACGTCGCCGACGGCGCCCCCGTCACCGGCGAGGAGAACGGCCTCGCCTACAAGCTCGCCCTGGCCGACGGCAAGTGGGCCGCCGAATACCAGGCCGCCTCCGCCTCCGTCATGCTCGGCCAGCTCGGCGGAACCCTCGCGCTCTCCCAGAACGAGGACAAGACCTGGTCCGCCGGCGGGGAGGCCCTGCCCGAGAACCTCACCGTCCCCGGCGACAACGGCCTCCACTACAAGCTCGCCCTGGGCGAGGACGGCGCATGGAGCGCCGAATACCAGGCCGCCTCCGCCTCCGTCATGCTCGGCCAGCTCGGCGGAACCCTCGCGCTCTCCCAGAACGAGGACAAGACCTGGTCCGCCGGCGGGGAGGCCCTGCCCGAGAACCTCACCGTCCCCGGCGACAACGGCCTCCACTACAAGCTCGCCCTGGGCGAGGACGGCGCATGGAGCGCCGAATACCAGGCCGCCTCCGCCTCCGTCATGCTCGGCCAGCTCGGCGGAACCCTCGCGCTCTCCCAGAACGAGGACAAGACCTGGTCCCTGCCCGGCGGGGAGGCCGCCGACGGCGCCCTCGTCGGCGACGCCGGCGGGCCCCAGTACCGCCTCGCCCAGAACGAGGACGGCGCCTGGGCCGGCGCCTACGTGCCCCGCAGCGCCTCCGCCGCCCTCGGCACGCTCGGCGGCACCCTCGCGCTCGACGTGGCCGAGGACGGCTCCGCCTGGCTCGGCGGCGAGCCCCTCGCCGCCGGCCGCGAGGTCGCCGGCCCCGCCAACGGCCTGCAGTACCGGCTCGCCCAGGGCGAGGACGGCTCCTGGGCCGGCCAGCACGTGCCCGCCACCCAGCCCGTAGCCCTCGGCGGCTCCGGCCGCAGCGTCGAGCTCGCGCAGGCCGAGGACGGAACCTGGTCCGCGGCCGGCTCCCCCGTCGCCGACGGCGCCGCCTACGCCGACAGCCTCGGCCTCAAGTGGACCCTGTCCCTGGCCGACGGCAAGTGGGCCGCCGCCCACCAGGCCGCCACCGCCTCCGTCATGCTCGGCCAGCACGGCGGAACCCTCGACCTCGCGCAGGCCGAGGACGGCTCCTGGACCCTCGCCTCCGGCGAGCCCGTCCCCGCCAAACTCACCGTCCCGGTCGCCGGCTACGACAACGCCTACGCCGTCACCCGCGACCCCGCCACCGGCGAATACTCCGCCGCCTACGTCCGCGACGACTCCCAGAGCGGCTCCCAGGCCGTCGCCGTCGGCCTCGCCGGCAGCCTGCAGCTCTACCGCGCCGAGGACGGCTCCTGGTCCGCCTCGCCCGAGCCCGGCGGCGACCCCGTCGCCCACGGCCACGTCCACCCCGCCGCCTCCGGCGACGCCTACGCCCTCTCCCTCGACGACGCCGGCAACTGGTCCGCCGCCTTCCAACCCGCCGACGTCGAGGTGCGCGGCGCCCCCCTCGCCGCCAGCACCCTCGAGGGCGGCGCCGGCTGGACCCTCTCCGACCCCGCCTCCGGCGCCTCCGCCGAGCTCGCCGCCTCCGGCGACGCCGACATCCAGGGCAGCCTCTACCGCGTCCTCCAAACCGACGACGGCTCCCTCCTCGCCGATCGCTACGACCTCGATATCGAAGGCAGGACGGCCTTCAAAACCGACCACCTCGAATCCGACCTCGAGCTCTCCGCCGACGACGGCGACACCCCCGCCGACGAGGAAAACACCGAGCTGCTCGTCGGCGGCGCCTCCTTCGACGTCGGCGCGCTGCTCGGCGCCGGCAGCGACACGCACCCGCGCGACTCCGACCCGACCTTCGTCGAGGACGCCGTCAAGGACCTCGTCGCCATCCGCGGGGTCATGGAGGCGCTCGTCGAGAATCTCACCGGGGCCGACGACCGGACGAACCTGACGAACGCCCTCACCACCCAGTGGAACAAGGCCGACGATGTCATCAAGAGCGTCTTCGGCAAGAAAGGGCTCGTCGAACAAGGCGTGGCGGACACCACTCCGCGGCGCGCCGTCGGGGCCCTGCAGGACGTCATCGACGCCCTCTCCAGCGCCGACGCGCTCGTCGAGGCCACCGCCAAGAACAGCCTGGGGGTCTTCGCCGAAATCGACCCCCGCACCCCCGCCCAGGCCCGCAAGATCTTCGATGCCAGGGAGTTCGAGGGCGAGGCCGCCCTGCGCACTCTCGGCAGCACGCGCTACGGCGCCGCGGCCGTCAAGCGGCGCGGGCACGCCGACGAAGGGGCCGCCTACGAGCACGACGGCCGGGGCGAGCTGGGCGGCTTCGCCTACGCCACCGCCGCCCCCACGCGCTACAGGACGGACGTCAGCGCCAGCGGCGCCGCCCATTACCGCGGCGGCACCCTCGCCGTCGACGGCGAGGGCGTCCTCTACGAAGGCGCCGTCGAGATCGCCGTCACCCTGACCCCCGGAAACGAGAAGGTCAGCGGCCTGGTGAGCGGGCTGGCCAGCATCGGCGCCGGCGACAGCTGGGCCCACAGAGGCTTGCCCGTCCAGTCGGTGGCCCTGCCCGAGGCGGCGCTGCAGCGCCGCGCCAGCTGGTCCCGGGCCAAGAAGAGCGGCGACCCGCGCGACGGCGGCGTCACCCTCAGCTTCGACCCGCTGCGCAGCGGGCAACCGGCCAGAGCCGCGCTGGGCTCGTTCGCCGGCCAGCTCGTCGGCACCGGCGACGCCGCCGGCAGCGAGGCCGTCGGCACCTGGTCCGCCGGCAACCTAAGCAAGACCGACAGCGCCGACTACATCGCCGGCGGCTTCGGCGCCGTCCGCCAGCCCGGCGACCTGCCGGTCTCCGGCGCCACCCCCGCCGGCTCCGACGACGTCAGCAAGTTCAGGGCGAGCATCGCCCCGCAGGCGCCTTCCGGGATGGAATGGAAGCTCAACGCCGGCAACCTGGAGCTGAAGGCGCCGGTCGACGAAGGCGGGAGCCAGCTCGAGAAACTCAGCCTGAAGGAGATGTTCGGGGCCGGGGACGACAAATACGAACTGACGGCGGAGGCGGAGCGGACCGTCTTTCCCGAGATGCTGCCCGACCTTCATTTCGCCGGCAAGAGGCAGATCGCGGCGGCCCACGAGGAGGTGAGCGACGCCCTGAGGGTCCTTCAGGGGATCTCCGCCTCCACCGCCGGGGTCGATCTGGTGCAGGTCCGCCAGAAGGAGCTCAACAAGGTCAACGCCGCCCTGTCCGACCACGTCTTCGGCTGGTGGAAGAAGACGGTCAGCGAGGGCAAGACTACTTGGGAGCTCCAAGCCCACTCCCTAGCGATCAGCGACAGTGGCGTCTGGCCGGCCGGCGCTGACGACGCTGACGACGCTGACCGCTTGCTCGCGCTCGGCGCAACGAACAGGGAGATCGCCGACAGTATCGACCTGGTCGCGCGAGTTCAGGCGGCGCTCGCGAACGAGGAGGCCTTCGAGGAGGCCTTCGAGGCGCAGGGCGTCTTCAGCGACATCCCCACGCAGATCTACGATCCCAAGGCGGGCAAGCCCTTGGCGTCTGTCTGGGACGCCCCGCGCACCAGCGTCCTGCTGTCCGTCGCGCACACCGACTACACCTACCTAGGCTCTTGGCGCTGGCGCTGGAGCCCCCACGCGACGTACCAGAGCGAAGGGGGCATCGACACCAGAGCAGAAGCCTATTACGAGCAGTCTTGGAAGAATGACGTGTTCGCCTACAGCACCCTGCCGCAGACCGAGTTCGAGGGCGTCGACGACTCGCGCTACCCGCTAGGGGCGACGCTCTCGTACGAAGGAGAGACCGTGGCGCAGATCGCCGGGAACTTCCTCAAGGGCACGGCCTGGGCGCAGGTGGAGTGGAAAGCCGACGCGATCGACTCCTCGAGAATGCGGCTAGAGCTGCGCGGTCTCGAGAACGACGGCTTCGGCCCCCTCAAGCTGTTCGGCTGGGGCGTTGGCGGTTACAAGGACTACGCCAAGAACGACGGCGGAAAACTGCTGAAAACCACGTCAGCGGGCTCCTGGGACGAAGTCCATCGCTACAAGCAACCTCTCCACGACCCCAAGACGGGCAAGGTAGATAAGGACATCGGCCACCCGGTGGAGAAGATCGTCTTCACGAAGATCCCCATTACGCATGACAAAAAGAACGGCCTCGTTGGATTCAAACAAGAAGTCGATTACAAAAAGTCGAGCGTGAAGCTAGACGCCCACCTGCTGATCGCGAAGGAGGACGGCTCGACAGAGGTCGTGCTTCCCATCTACTCCGGCTCCGACGCATCGACGACCGACGGATCCCACAGCTACGCGGTGAAGGGCCAGTTCGTCGGGCAGGACCTCTCGGGCGGGCGAGGACCGCAAGGTCTGATCGGACGGTTCGAGCTGAAAGTGGAGCACACCGCCGTCTCCAACGGCAACAGCAAGGGCACTATCAAGGGCGCGTTCGGTTTGGAGCTTCCGTAGCCGCACGCCGCGCAGCGGGGGGGGCAGTTCAATCGCCCCCCCGCTTTTTCGTTTGTCCCATGCATGCCGACGCTCGCACTCCCCGGCCGAGGCGGCGTCCCTAACGCGCTGGGTCCTCGCGACTGGCGGCTCTAGCCCAGGGAACTGTCCGGATAGTGACTGCGACAGGACTCGCATCCCCTTGACAGCAAAGGCGTTAGGGCCAATCTCCCAAGGCGAAGATTTCGCTGGAACGCTACGGCTAGCGCGAAATCGTGTCAATTCCGGGTAGAGTGTAGCATGAAATGCTGATCGGGCCGGAATTCAGGGGTTTTGTCGGGCCGGTACCGCGGACAGCGCGCTCGGCGCGTCCGCGGTGACGGCGTTCTCGAAGCGCGACAGGGCGGGCCGGGACGGCAGGTCGCGACCCTGCCAGGGGTCGCGCCCGAGCGGCAGCTTGAACACGGGGTCGCCGCCGAGGCGCCCGGCGTCGTGGCAGTCCTCGCAGCCGCAGGCGAGGCCGTAGACGCGCTGGCGGAGCATGTCCGCGAGGGAGTGGAGCGCCTCGGAGGGCTGCCGCCGGTCGCGCAGGGCACTCCTAGGAGTGAGGATCGCGCTGGACCGGGGGCCCTCACGGCCCGGGCGGAGGGACCGGACTATGGCCCTCCGGGCTACTCATGAATTATCCGGGCTAGAAGCTCGCGGATCATGATCCACCCTAGGGTCGTCGCACCTCCGCGCTGAAACTGCCGACCAGTCCATTCTTGACCCCCATCAGGTTCCCGTTCGCGAGCGCATCGTGGGTCCACAGTTGGTAGCGGCCGACAATCCCGACCGGGCCGGCCTCCGTCTTGCCTGCGAATTTCGCGTTGACCCGGGATCCGGCAGGTTCATTCTCCTCAGGTGTGTAGTGGTTGGTGGGTTCCACGAGGTCCTGCAGACCCGCCAGCTACAGCCGGACATTCATGTCGTCACCGTTTTCTTCCGCCGTGTAGTCCGCAAGGGCAAACCAACGGGGGGCGTCGTTCTCGTTCTGTACCCGGGTCCCGCGGTGGTATCCGGTGCGCTGATGGGTGACCCCGAGCTTGTGGTTGTCATTGGTACTGAGCTTGATCCCGCTGAAGATAATCCCCTCGATCTCCTTTCCGCTTTTTTCGGACTCTTCCATGGCAGACTTGTTGCTCTTGCGCATGCCCCGGTCATTGAGGTCATCCCGCTCGTCGAAGTACCGCAGCCTGCCGATGTCTTCGTGGGACAGGTCGCGGATCACGAGGTCCATCTCGCTGTCGTCGATACTCGAGGACTTCCAGCGCACCGTGGCCTCGACCTGGCCGACGTAGAACAGTCCCTGAAGCACGGCCCGGGGCTCGCCGGAGTAGTACAGGGTCGCGTCACCCGGGTAGCGCGCATCTTTCGTGTTGCGGTAGACGGCCTGGGGCAGCGGGCTGTAGGCGAAGACGTCCTAGCGGTTCTTGCTATCGTATTCGAATCGGTAGCCCGAGCCGTTCTCGCCATCCCTGTACTTGGCGTACGGGTTGATCCTCGCCTGCCATGCGCCGAAGCGGGTGTGTTCCGTAGAGGCCGTCTCGACGAGCGTCTCCATCTCGGCGCGGTTGGCGATGGCCTACGCGTCCAGGCTCAGGTACCCTAGCCTGACTAGCTTGTCACCGTCCTTGGGGGAGGTGGCGGCAGTCTTCAGCCGCTTGCTGATGAACCCGCCGTCGGCACCGGTCTCCAGAGCCGTCGCGAGATCCTCGGGGTCCTGCAGGGTGCCGAGCAGCGCCTCGATCATTTTCAGAGCTTCCTCGTCGTCGCCCGGGTAGGCGCCGAAGACGGCGTTCTCGAGAGTGTCGCCGTCGTCCGTGACGTCGAAGTGCTTATGGGGGATGATGCGCTCCCCGAAGGCCGTGCCGACGCTCTCCCAGACGTTTCTGCGCGTTTCGCCCTTGACCTTGGCGCAGGCGTCCGTGGACGGCAGTGCGGCGACGTTCTTTGGCTTCTGGTAGGCGGCCTCGATCTTGTCGCGCGCCAGCCCCGGCTGGAGTTGGCCGCGGAACTGGTGGCAGTGGGACTGCCCGAAGGTAATGTCCGGCCAGAACGTGGCCGTGTCCGCGGGATAGCCCTCGCCAAACAGCGTCTCGAGGGCGAGCTGGTGCGCCACCTTGGCCGGCTTGTCCCGGTCGGTTTTGTAGTCCGAGGAAGCGTGCGTCGTAGCGGTTCTGCCGCCGCTCTGTATGTAGTGCCTGTGACAAAACTCGTATCCCCTTGACAACAAAGGCGTTAGGTCCAATCTCTCAAGGCGAAGATTTCACTGGAATGCTACGACTAGTCCGAAGTCCTGCCAATTCTGGGTAGAGCGCGGAAATCTTCGCGATTGGCGGCTGAGCAACTTCCGACCTTGGGCCCTATATGTTGTGTTTGGAGATCCATCCGACATCAGGATGTAGTATGAAATGCTGGTCAGGCCAGAATTCAGGGGTTTTGTCACAAGCACTATGTAGCTCACATCGAGCTTTCGCCGTGCGTAGGTCAGCCTCAGCTTCTTGTTGCCCAGCGCCGGGCCGAACTTGATCCCGCCCTTCCAGGGGAACTGGTAGAGGAGGCTTGACGACGTGAGGCCGCCGTTGTTCTCATTCGGGCGGCCCGCCCGCCCCGAGGTCTTGGTTGTTGTGAAGCCCCCGGAGCCCCGGAGACGTCGCCGACTTCCACGGTTTCGGCGCGGTCGTAGGCCGCGCCGAAGCCGTCGGAGATGTAGCTGCTGTCGGCGTCCGCCACGGTGCTAGCCTCCCCGACGGACCACACGCCGACCGCCTCGCGCGTCTCGAGGTTCCCGTGGCAGGCTAGGCGTCCGCGGCGCTGGAGAGGGCGTCGATGACGTCCTGCAGGGCCCCGACGGCGCGCCGCGGAGTGGTGTCCGCCACGCCTTGTTCGACGAGCCCTTTCTTGCCGAAGACGCTCTTGATGACATCGTCGGCCTTGTTCCACTGGGTGGTGAGGGCGTTCGTCAGGTTCGTCCGGTCGTCGGCCCCGGTGAGATTCTCGACGAGCGCCTCCATGACCCCGCGGATGGCGACGAGGTCCTTGACGGCGTCCTCGACGAAGGTCGGGTCGGAGTCGCGCGGGCGCGTGTCGGAGCCGTCGTCGAGCATCCGGCCGATGTCGAAGGAGGTGCCGCCGACGAGCAGCTCGGTGCCCCCCTCGTCGGCGGGGGTGTCGGCATTGTCGGCGCTGAGCGAGGGCTTCGCGGCAGCGCCCTCAGCTGGTTTTAGGGCCTTCACGAACGGGCTGCCCTTGATCGGGAGGTCGTAGCGATCGGCCCGGAGGCCGTCGTCGGTTGCGAGGACGCGGTAGAGGCTGCCCTGGAGGTCGGCGTCGCCGGCGTCGCCGGAGGCGGCGAGCTCGGCGGAGGCGCCGGAGGCGGGGTCGGAGAGGGTCCAGCCCTTGCCGCCCTCGAGGGTGCTGGCGGCGAGGGGGGCGCCGCTCACTGTGACGGTGTCGGGGCGGAAGGCGGCGGTGTAGGCGTCGCCGGAGGCGACGGGGTCGCCGCCGGGCTCGGGCGAGGCGGACCAGGAGCCGTCCTCGGCGCGGTAGAGCGGCAGGCTGCCGGCGAGGCCGACGGCGACGTTCTGGGAGAGCGCGAGGGTTCCGCCGAGCTGGCCGAGCATGACGGAGGCGGAGGCGGCCTGGTATTCGGCGCTCCATGCGCCGTCCTCGCCCAGGGCGAGCTTGTAGTGGAGGCCGTTGTCGCCGGGGACGGTGAGGTTCTCGGGCAGGGCCTCCCCGCCGGCGGACCAGGTCTTGTCCTCGTTCTGGGAGAGCGCGAGGGTTCCGCCGAGCTGGCCGAGCATGACGGAGGCGGAGGCGGCCTGGTATTCGGCGGCCCACTTGCCGTCGGCCAGGGCGAGCTTGTAGGCGAGGCCGTTCTCCTCGCCGGTGACGGGGGCGCCGTCGGCGACGTCCTCGCCGTTGAGGGTGAAGCCGCCGCCCTCCTTGGTCATGAGGGTGAGCTTGCCGCCGTGCTGGCCGAGGGCGACCTCGACGGGCTGGGGCTGGAAGGGCGCGGGCTGGGGCGCGGGGTTGCTTAGGCTGATTGGGTCTGGGTGGGGAGGGGGGGGGTGTGACGTGCGTCGACGCGGTGGGGCGTTGCACCGCCGAGCGGGCCGGATCGTTGGCCAACGGGCGTTCGCTATCCGAGTGGACGGTCGCAGGCTTCGCCCGCGCCCGCGCCCAAGCCCGACAGCTTCTTGCGAGCCGGCCCCCGGCCACGCGAAGAGGCTGACTGATGTCAGAGCCCTCCTCGGGGTGCCAAGGCTTGGTCCCGTGGAGATGGGCGGCGGGCGAAGTGCGTCAGAAGATGGCTTTCGCGGCGGGGCGGGAAGGCGCATCGCTCGGATACGGCCCTCCCGGCCGACGGCTGCCTGGGTCATGCTTCGCGGCGACCGGGATGCCCTCGCGGTCGGCAGGGGGTCTCCCAAAGGCGAGTCCCTCCTCTTCCGCAGGCTTGCCGAGTGCGGGCGCACAACGGAGGCTCGTCCTTGGCGCCCCGCCCCCGGCCCTGCAGAGTCGGCAACGGGTGCGGACGAGTCAACCCCTGCCTCAGGCACGGCCAGCCCGGGCAGACAGGGACGGCGCGAGCAATGAGGAGGGCCGCGGAATTCGCGGACCGGATCGATGTCGCCACGGTTCAGGTCGCCCCTGTCAGATTGCTGGCGGCCTTCATGCACCAACGCTTCTCGGAAGCCTCCACGCGCTTCGGGGCGTCTCCAAGCGCTCTTCCGCTCGGGCGTACAGAGACGGCCGACGGCCATCCGCTTCGGCATCCGCGAGGCGGCGCAACGCACGACCGGACGGGTGGAGCAGTTGAAGGACCTGCACCTGCAGCGTGGGTACCCCGACGGAGCCGGGTCCAGCAGCCCGGCGAGCGGTCGAGCACGAGATCTGCCGGCGTGGCCTTGCGCCGCGCGCCGCGCCGCGCCGAGTCGCGGCGTCGGCCTCCGGGACTCCGTGGTCCCTGCACGGCCGCAGCGGCGGACCCGAGGTCCCCCTGCCCGCCCGTAGGCCCCGGCCAAGCGTACATCGCGCTGGGATCCCCTCCCTCAGCGGATTCGGGTCGCCTTGGACAGGTCGCGGGTCGGGCGCGCAGTGCGGAGACGAACTAGGGCCTGACGGTCGCGTGTGCTAGGATTCATGGGCATCAGCGACTTCCAGCGCCTGCGATACTGATCGGAGCGGGATCCGGCGTTCCGGGCGTGAATGAAGCGACCGGATTCCAGGAGGAAGGCAACCAGCAATGAGCGTCATGGTGGCGGAGGTCTACCGGGCCTTGGTCAATGCGGGAGCGGACGAGGAGTTGGCCAGGGAGGCGGCCTTGGCCGTCCCCGGCACGGGAGACCTAGCAACGAAAGCTGACCTGACGGATCTCGAGGTGCGCTTGGGGGCGGAGATCAAGCGGCTCGAACTCGCCCTCAAGGATCTCGAGGCGCGCCTTGGCCGTGACATGGCGCTCGTGAAGTTCGCCTACGGACCAGTGATCATCGCACTGCTGGTCAAGCTGGCCTTCTTCCCCTGAGACGGCGGTCCCGCTCGCCGCGAAACTGCATGCGGCGTCCGGTGCCCTAGCAGTCTGTCGGGCTTAGGGGCCTGAGACAACGCCGGAAAACCTGCTGGCGGGGTCGGATCCGCTCCAAGCGGCGATTTCGGGCGGATACGGCGTTTCCCTCCCGGGCGGGTTTTCGGGGCCGGAAGGCCCGTACGGGGCCTCAAGGGGCTTTCCGGGGCCGTTTCCGGGGCCGTCCGGCCGGTTGCGGGACGAAAGACGCGCGATCAGGCCGCTTGCGCCAGTTGCAAGACGTGCAGCCGCTTGCAGTTGTACGCCAGGGCGACGAGACTCCACTCGCCTCGCACCTTCTCGATCCCCCGCAGGGAGAAGCTGCGGAACCCCGGTACCGACTTGATGATCCCGAACACCGGCTCCACCGTCTGCTTGCGCAGCTTGTACAGGTCCCGGCCCTCGTCGCTCGCCAGCTTCCCCGCCATGTCTCGCAGCCAGTCCTTCTTCGGCGGCTGCGGCTCCTTGCCCGTCTCCGGCCGGAAATCGCGCTGCCGCCGGCGGCCCTCCGCCCCCGTCGCCACGCAGGCTTCCACCCCCGTCGCCTCGACCTTCGCCGCCTCGGCCTCGCTCGCGTACCCGTTGTCCGCCAGCACCGCCGCCGGCCGGCCCAGTTCCGCCGGAATCGACTCCGCCCCGTTCGCCAGCTCGCCCTTGTCGTGCGCGCTGCTCGTCACGCCCTGCCCGAGAATCAGCTGCGAGCCGTCCGCGTCCACCCTCGCCTGCGCGTTGTATCCCTGCCGGAATTCCGCCTGCGCGTTCTTGCGCATCAGCGCGCTCTCGGGGTCTGTCAGGTGCGACTGCCGCTTGGGGTCCGGCTCCTCGCTCGGCGGCTTCGGCGCCCGCCCGGCCCCCTTGCGCGCCTCGCGCCTGCACCTTGCGCTCGTACTCGGCCCGCCCGGCCTCCGCCCGCTGCCGCGCCTCGCGCTCCAGGCGCTCCAGGCGCTCGCGCGCCTCTTCCAGCTTGCGCTTGAGGTCCTCCCGCCGCGCGATCTCCCGCGGCAGCCGCCCGGCGTCTTCCGGCGCCAGCGCGTCGGCGTCTTCCGCCTGGGCCAGCAGCTCCCGGATCTCGCCCTGCAATTGCTCGATCAGCTCGCCGGCGCGGGCGTAAGTTGCCGAGCGGTGCTTGCTGGCCGACCCGTCCATCTTGGTGCCGTCGACGCTGACGGCGCCGACCTTGAGCACGTTCACTGAGCACGTTCACTGAGCACGTTCACTGAGCACGTTCACTGAGCACGTTCACTGAGCACGTTCACTGAGCACGTTCACTTCGCGCGCCAGCAGCAGCACCTGCAGGAAGCACTCGCCCACGGCGTCGAAGTTCTCGCGCCGGAACTTGGCGATGGTGTCGTGGTCGGGGTGCAGGTTGGCGGCCACCAAGCGCACGCCGATGTCGCGGTAGGTGGCGCGCTCGATGCGGCGCGAGGAGAAGATGCCGCTGGCGTAGCAGTGGATCAGCAGGGCCAGCATCATGCGCGGCTCGTACTGCGCCGAGCCGGTGCCGCGCTCGTTGACGCGGAAGCGCTGGAAGTCGACATGGTCGACATGGTCGACCGCCTCGATGACGAAATGGGCGAGGTCGTCGGAGGGGACCCAGTCGCTCATGTCGACGGGCAGCAGGAAGGGCTGCTCGCGGTCGCAAGGCACGAACTTCGTCATGAATCTATCTGATAGCTGTCAGAGAATCGTGAAGTCGATGCTCGTACTTCCCGCCAATTACACGGGCTCCTAGATGATTGGGAAGACACGCAGGGCGGATTCAAGACCAGCCGGGGCCCTAAGTCCGACAGGCTGCTAGCCCGGATAATTCATGAGTAGCCCGGAGGGCCATAGTCCGGTCCCTCCGCCCGGGCCGTGAGGGCCTCCGGTCCAGCGCGATTCTCGCTCCCACGAGTGCCCTGCGATCCCCGGCGGCAACCCCGGCCCGGTTCGGGTGAGATCCAAGTCAATTGACTGCAACTGTTTTCAGCCGGTAGGTGCTATTGAATCCATGGTCGCAGCCGCAGGCTCCCAAGGCCTTCCGTTCCGCAATCCGCTAAGTCGCCCCGTCGCCGCCCGCTTCGATCACGAGCGCAGCAGCTCCGACGGCGGCGCTGTCCCGGTCGTGATCGCCGACCGCGCTCCCGGACTCACCGCGGCGTTCGCCGACTGCCTGCGCGACCGGCGCCAGCCCTCCGAGGCGCTGCACCCCCTCGCCGACAGGCTCCGCCAGCGCATCTACGGCCTCGCCTGCGGCTGCGAGGACTGCAACGACGCCGGGCGCCTCGGCGGCGGCCCCGTGTTCAAGCTGCCGCTCGGGCGCGACCCCTGGCAGGGCCGCGACCTGCCGTCCCGGCCCACCTTGTCGCGCTTCGAGAACGCCGGCACCGCGGACGCGCCGAGCGCGCTGTCCGCGGTGCCGGCCCGCTGCGTCGTGCGGCGCCGGCACGAGCGGCGCCCTGAGACGAGGATCGTCGAGCTGGACTTCGACCCGACCTGCGAGCCGCCGCACGGGGGCCGGCAGCTGGCGCTGTGCAACCGCTTCCACGACACGCATTGCTACTTGCCGCTGGTGGGCGCGGTGCGCTTCGACGACGAGCGCGAGCGGCATCTCGCGGCGGCGCAGGGCTTGCTGCCGCTGCTGCGGGAATTCTTCCCGCGGGCGACGCTGCGCCTGCGCCTGGACGCGGGCTTCCAAGGGGACGAGCTGCTGGCCTATGGCGAGCGCGAGGGCCTGGAGTGCGTGGCGTGCCTGCAGAAGAACGCGGTGCCGGAGCGGCGCGCGGCCCCCGGCGGGGCAGCGGCGGCCGCGGGCAAGAACCCGGGCCCGCTGCACGGGCAGTTCGTCTAGCGGGCGGGCCGCCGGTCGCGGGCGCGGCGGGTGATCGTCAAGGCGGACGCGAGCGAGTTTCCCGGGCGCGCCCCGCAGTGGCACCCGCGCTACGTGGTGACCAACGCGGGCGGCAGCCCGCAGCGCCTCTACGAGCGGATCCACTGCCTGCGGGGAGACGTGGAGAACCGCGTCAAGGAGCTCGAGCACGGGATGCGGATGGACCGCGCCAGCTGCTCGAGCTTCGCGGCGAACCGGTTCCGCGCGCCGCTCGCGGCGGCGGCCTGCGTGATCATGCAGGAACTGCGCTGGCAGGCACGGGACACGCCGCTGCGGAAGCGCCGGGTGGACGGGTTGCGCCTCGGCCTGCCGAAGCCGATCGTGCTGCGAGTGCCGCGGATGGCACCGTTCCGGGACGCCCGGGTGGTGGTGGCGCGGGGCTTGGGGGCCGTGCCGATATGACGCCGGGCCGGGTCCATCCGGAGAGTGTCGGCAGGCGCCGGGGGAAACCGTGCCTGCCCTCCGGGCGGGTCCCGCCGAGGAGGTGTCCGCGGCCCGCACGCCGCTCGCGAGACGCCCCGCAAGCCCAGCATTCCCCGCCCGCAGGCGTTTCGGAAGCAGATTTGGCGGCCATCGAGGGCCCGGAAACTGGACCCATGAGCCTGCGCCGCATTCGTGAATAATGCGGGCTAGAACTCCCGCCAAGCCAAGGCGCGGGAGTATCTGCGGCTAGGCGCGCGGGAGTACTAGCAGCTCGACCCGGAACGCGGTCTGATGCCCGAGCGGCTGCAGGGCATGCGCTCGGCGGCGGGCAGCTACCCGCCGCAACTCCTGAGCCGGGGCTGGGACGGCCGTCCGGTGCTGCGCAGCGAGGTGCTGGAACTGGAGGCCTGGGTGGACGGGCTGGACCTGCGTCTATGGGACGCGGCGTCGGGGCGAGTGTTACGCAACCACTTGCGGTTCATGCAGGAGCGCAATGTGTCTGAAGCGGCGCGCGCGGAAGCCGTAGGGACGAAGGAGGCGGCCGAGGCTGCGCGGGCGAGCGCGGAAGCGCGAGCCCGGCGGGAAGCCGACGCCCGGCGGAAGACGGAAGCGGAGAACCGTGGGCCGAAGTCGTTGCTCGCGTCCCTAGCCGTTGTCCGTCGGGATCCGTGAAAGTCCCCTCGCACCAGGCCGCTTCCCTAGGACGGGCACGCCGCACGCTGGGGAGCCCCGGGGAATCACCTTTCCCTTTCCGGGCACGCGGGGAGAGACGTTCGGACGCAGTCGGCGACATGCCTTGCGGACGCCGCCTTCGCTGGTGCCTACCGGTTGCGGGTGGTATCACGGGCGGACAGCGGGATCGGTCCGGCCGACTGGTTGTGTCACCGACACCGGCTGCTACGCGGCGTCACCGGGGAGGCAAGGAAAAAGGGGGAGCGGGCTAGCCGCTCCCCCGAGGACTCTGGCGGCCGGGCACGGACGCGCTCCCGACCGGCTGGACACTGACTCTAGGGCGCGACGTCCGCGCCGAACGCGCCGTAGATCGGAGCTCTCGTGTTCCCGATGCCGATCTGGTGGCGGTTCGGATAGCTACTCGACGAGGATTTGATAACCCAAGTTCCGATGAGCCCCATCGGCCCGTCGGCGTTCCGGCCGACGAAACTTCCGTCGACCGATGCGGCAACCGTGGAGTCGACGTTCAGCTGGCCTTCCCCCGTCTTGCCCGGGCCGTAGTAGTTCTCATTGGCCACTCGATGGGCCTGTGTCCGGGAGTTCCAAATCAGTGCGTGGCCCGGGGCGCCGCTTGCGTCATGCGCTTGGACCTTGCCGTCGGGCGTGTCGTATTCGATTCTGCTGAGGAAGCTCGCGTCGGTATGCTCTCCCTCGAAGACCACCTCGTCGTCTGCGTTGGTGCTGACGGTCGCTCTGATGCTGAACGACTGGATGCTGAACGTGCCGGACCTAGCCTGCGTATGCCGACCGCCGGGATTATCGCCGTTGGTAAGGGTTGCATTCGCGGGATAGTCAGGGTAGCCGTGCCGCAGCGGGCCGAAGCCGGGATCGGTGGAATGCAGGTTGCTGACGGTCACGACGAGATCGCCCCCGACCGTCTCCGCATCCCACGTCATCCGCGCGGTGACGTCTCCCAGCAGGAAGATGGTGTCCTGGACCGCCACCGTCGTGCCGACGTAGCGGGCGGACCCGTCACCTGGGTACCCGGCCTCGCCGACGCCGCTGTACGTTGTCGTCGGCAGCGGGCTGTAGGCGAACGGCTCCGGATTGCGACCCTGCTTGTAGGTTCCCTCGGACATCCAGTCGGGGTTGTCTTGGTCTACCCAGCTGTTGTCGGCCGCGTACTCGCTGCGCTGCACCCTCCAGGCACCGAAGCGGGTGTAGTCCGTGCGGTCCGTCCACAGCAGCACCTTGGAGAAGGGCTTGTTCCAGATGGCGTCGGGGGACAGGCCGCCGTTCTTTTCGTTGAAATCGTTGTCGTCGTCGTTGTCGGAGTCGCGGAAGAAGATGCCGCCGTCGGCGAGGGCGTCGGCGAGGGCATCCTTGCTCCCCAGGGCCTCGAGCGCCGAGTCGACTCGGGCGAGCACCTCGGCGTCGTTGGTGGTCTTGGAGTCGTAAGCTTTTCCTTCGTTCAGGATATCCAAACCCGAAGAAATGCCCCCGGCACCGAAGAGGTGCTCGTCGATCTCGTTGGCCAGTGAGTCGAGGAGCTTCCCCTTCTCCGCCTGCGCGGTTGCCTCGTCTGCGTCGCTCGAATCGCGGTCGATGAAGTCGATCCACTTCTGGTAGTTGTTGCGCAGCTTGGTGATCTCCTTCTTGGCCTCGGCGACATGCGTGCCCTTGCGCAGCTCTTGCTGCGCCCAGAGCGTGTCCTCGTCCTCGCCTACGAGTTCGTAGCCGTCCCCGAACAGCTGGTCGAGCTTCAGCTTGTAGTCCCGCGTGACGCCGGAGGTCCCGTCGGAGATATCGTTTAGGAAGAGCTCCGTCGCGGTGAACTCGGTCTTCGCGGTGCCGAGCAGGGCTTCCGTCTCGGTGGTCGTCACGTCCTCGATCAGGGTCGAGCCCGGGTCCATGCGGTCCGCGCCGCGCTCGGCCCCGAAGCCGCCGGCGATCTTGCCGCCGACATCCCAGGTTCCTACGGCCTGCTCGCCGGCCTCGTCGCCGCGGCCCAGCAGGGTGCCCTGGAAGGCGCTGCCGCTCACGTCGACGTCGCGGAAGGAGCCCGCGGCCGCCCCGTAGGAGAGGCGGGCTAGGCCGTTCCTCTTGTCCCACGTCAGCGTCCGGCGCAGCGCGGCGTCCGGGAGGAAGATGCGCTCCACCGCGCCGCCGACGCCGTGCTCCCAGGCGCCCTCGTCCGACTGCAGGTCGGTCACCATGCCGCTGACCTTGTCGCTGGCGAAGCGCACCTGCAGCTCGATCCGGCCCTCGTAGAAGTTGCGGCCGGTGTCGACCGCCACCGTCCGGCCCTCGTAGTAGGCGTTGCCCGAGGCCTGCATGGCGCTGGCGCGGCGGGTGGGCTCGACCGTGGCGAAGGCGAAGGCTTGGACCCTCTCGTTCTGGTTGGGGGTGCCCTGCTCGGCATGCTGGCGGTCGCGGCGGTGGACGGCGCCGAAGCGCGTGCCCCCGAGGGTGCCCAGCGCGGCCTTGGCCTCCCACGCGGAGCGGCCGTACGCCTTGACGGCGTCGGCGGCCTTGACCGCGTAGTCCTCGAACACGCCGCCGCCGTCCTCGGCCGTGGCCGCGACGAAGGCGTCTTCGGTCGAGAGCGCGTCGACGAGCTCGTCGAAGGCCCCCACGACGCGGGTGGGCGTGTCGACCCTGTCCAGCTGCTCGGAGCCGTTCAGGACGCCGTCGACCACCTTTTGCGCGGCTTCCCATTTCCTGCCCAGCTCGGTTCCCAGCCCTGCCCTGGTCAGGCCGTCGTCCTTGAACAGGTCCACCAGCGCGCTCACCTGGTCGCGCAGCTTGGCCATCTCGTCCCGGGCCTCGGCGATCATGTTGGGCCCCGGCATGTCGGCCGCGCCGGAGTCGAGCAGCGCGCCGACGTCGAAGGAGGTGCCGGCCAGGATGAGCTCGGTGCCCCCCTCGTCGGCGGGGGTGTCGCGGTCGTCGGCCTTCAGGGCGGGCCGCGCGGCGTCGCCCTTGAGGTCGGCCGTGAACGGGCTGCCCTTGATCGGGAGGTCGTAGCGATCGGCGAGGAGGGAGCCGTCGTCGGTTTGGAGGACGCGGTAGAGGCTGCCCTGGATGTCGGCGTCGCCGGAGGCGGCGAGCTCGGCGGAGGCGCCGGAGGCGGGGTCGGAGAGGGTCCAGCCGGCGCCGCCCTCGAGGGTGCTGGCGGCGAGGGGGGCGCCGCGCACCTCGACGTCGGCGGGTTGGAAGGCGGCGGACCAGTTGCCGGCGTCGTCGAGGGAGAGGGCGTAGGCGTCGCCGGAGGCGGCGGGGTGGACGTGGCCGTGGGCGACGGGGTCGCCGCCGGGCTCGGGCGAGGCGGACCAGGAGCCGTCCTCGGCGCGGTAGAGCTGCAGGCTGCCGGCGAGGCCGACGGCGACGGCCTGGGAGCCGCTCTGGGAGTCGTCGCGGACGTAGGCGGCGGAGTATTCGCCGGTGGCGGGGTCGCGGGTGACGGCGTAGGCGTTGTCGTAGCCGGCGACCGGGACGGTGAGTTTGGCGGGGACGGGCTCGCCGGAGGCGAGGGTCCAGGAGCCGTCCTCGGCCTGCGCGAGGTCGAGGGTTCCGCCGTGCTGGCCGAGCATGACGGAGGCGGTGGCGGCCTGGTGGGCGGCGGCCCACTTGCCGTCGGCCAGGGACAGGGTCCACTTGAGGCCGAGGCTGTCGGCGTAGGCGGCGCCGTCGGCGACGGGGGAGCCGGCCGCGGACCAGGTTCCGTCCTCGGCCTGCGCGAGCTCGACGCTGCGGCCGGAGCCGCCGAGGGCTACGGGCTGGGTGGCGGGCACGTGCTGGCCGGCCCAGGAGCCGTCCTCGCCCTGGGCGAGCCGGTACTGCAGGCCGTTGGCGGGGCCGGCGACCTCGCGGCCGGCGGCGAGGGGCTCGCCGCCGAGCCAGGCGGAGCCGTCCTCGGCCACGTCGAGCGCGAGGGTGCCGCCGAGCGTGCCGAGGGCGGCGGAGGCGCTGCGGGGCACGTAGGCGCCGGCCCAGGCGCCGTCCTCGTTCTGGGCGAGGCGGTACTGGGGCCCGCCGGCGTCGCCGACGAGGGCGCCGTCGGCGGCCTCCCCGCCGGGCAGGGACCAGGTCTTGTCCTCGTTCTGGGAGAGCGCGAGGGTTCCGCCGAGCTGGCCGAGCATGACGGAGGCGGAGGCGGCCTGGTATTCGGCGCTCCATGCGCCGTCCTCGCCCAGGGCGAGCTTGTAGTGGAGGCCGTTGTCGCCGGGGACGGTGAGGTTCTCGGGCAGGGCCTCCCCGCCGGCGGACCAGGTCTTGTCCTCGTTCTGGGAGAGCGCGAGGGTTCCGCCGAGCTGGCCGAGCATGACGGAGGCGGAGGCGGCCTGGTATTCGGCGCTCCATGCGCCGTCCTCGCCCAGGGCGAGCTTGTAGTGGAGGCCGTTGTCGCCGGGGACGGTGAGGTTCTCGGGCAGGGCCTCCCCGCCGGCGGACCAGGTCTTGTCCTCGTTCTGGGAGAGCGCGAGGGTTCCGCCGAGCTGGCCGAGCATGACGGAGGCGGAGGCGGCCTGGTATTCGGCGGCCCACTTGCCGTCGGCCAGGGCGAGCTTGTAGGCGAGGCCGTTCTCCTCGCCGGTGACGGGGGCGCCGTCGGCGACGTCCTCGCCGTTGAGGGTGAAGCCGCCGCCCTCCTTGGTCATGAGGGTGAGCTTGCCGCCGTGCTGGCCGAGGGCGACCTCGACGGGCTGGGGCTGGAAGGGCGCGGGCTGGGGCGCGGGCGGCTGCACCACGGGGGCGGGCTCGTCCCCGCCGCAGGCGGCGAGGCCGAGGGCCAGGGCGGCGAGCAGGCCGGCGGTCGCTAGCGCGCGCGGGATGCTGCTGGGGGTCATGGGTGGTTCTCTTCTCCTTCTCTCTGCGGTCGGGGGTGGGGGTGGATAATGGCGTGGTTTGGCTCAGGGTGGGCGGCGGGTGGGCGCTCGACGCCAGCACCCGGAGCGCGCGGTCTCGATGGCGCGGCAAGGCCCGCGGATTCTCGGCGACCGCGTGCGCTCGGCTCTGTCGCCTGCACCCGGTCTGAGCCGTCGGCACCGCCTTCGGCGCGGGATTCCCCTAGCGGCGAGGCGACCGGCCGCGCCTGGCCGCGCGGAGGGGCCGTGCGCCTCCGTCCGAGGCCGCGATTCCGGCATCCCCGGCGCATTCCGCCGTGCGACCGATTGGCTCGCGGAGGGCACCCTCGGAAACGCATGCGGCTCGGGCGTTCGCTCCTCCTCGGCGCGCCTGCGGACACTCGGCCGGGCTAGCTCTCAGAGCCTGCCAAGGTCTGTGCCCGCCCCGAGGGGCGTCGTTCGGCCCCTCCCGCTCGCTGCCAGAGGAATACAACCAGTCGCCTATCCGCCGCGCAATCCGGCAGCAGTCACAGAACTGAATCGCGCCCTACGGCTCCAAGGAGACGAGCGCACCCCTGCACGAGGCGCGCCTGCTGCGCGCGGTGTCCGGCGGCCGCATCGAGCCGAAGCAGGGCCTCGGTGGCGGCCGCACTGACCTGCCGTCGTTCTGGCAGCAGGGAGGGCCCGAGTGTCAGTTCGTGGGGGATGCAAGCTGCCGCTCCGGGAGGCCGGAGGGCATGGCGTGCGCGGGCGCAGAGCAGACGGCGCGGTACAGGGGACGCCGCGGCGTGGCCGGTAGCCATCTTGGTCGGTCTCTGCTGTAGCGGCGGGCAGTGGGGCCGGCACCTGTCCCGCCGCAGCGCGACCCGCGACCGAAGCGGGTCCACGTACGAGGACCTGGAGGCCCGCGTCTCCGTCCGGTCCGCCGCCTCGGGGGAGGCGGCGGACTCTCCTGGGTCTTGCGTGGTTCACGAGCAGGATCTGCGACGCGGCACCATCCGACTGCAGCCCGGGCGGCACTCAGGTTCGTCGCGAGAAGCGCGGCGCCGCATTCCGCGCGTTGTGGCCAAGGGCCGAGCAGCGGCCCGCGGCACGGCGTTGCCGTTCCGAACTCCCCACAGCACCGCGCCCGATTCGCTGTCATTCCGTGTGACCGTCTCGCTCGGCTGGGGGCCACCCTGCATTGGCAGGCAGCCGAGTGCCGCCGGCCCAGTCGCGCATGTGGCTCGTGTGCCAGCGGTTCGCCGGAATCCAGGCTGCCCAGCGCGATACCGGCTCTTGGCCCTTGCCTGCTGCGGAGCGTGACTGATCGCCGGAATTCTTCGCGCTTCCCGTTCGAATGCGCCGGCGGCTCTGCCGCCATGGCCGCATCCCGGGCACCGGTCTGCCGGCGTCGGCTGGCGGCTCCGACGCCGATATGGGCTGCCTTTCGCGCCTGCGCCGCCCGCTACCATGATGGACGGACATTGGCGGGGGCATGCGGATCTTCAACACCGAGGGCCCTGTAATGCCCGAGCGTCACTACTGCCTCCCGCCGCTCGGGCGGATCGACCTCGACGACGTCCTCTGGCTGATCCGTCATTGGAAGTACTTCATCCTGCACGCACCGCGGCAGTCGGGCAAGACATCGGCCCTGCTGGCGCTGCAGGATCTGCTCAACAGCGGGTCGCATGGCGACTACCGCTGCGTGTACGTCAATGTGGAAACGGGCCAGGCGGGCAGGGAAGACACCCGGCGGGCGATGCGAGCCATTCTCGGCGCGTTGGCCGGTAGCGCTCGGCGAGGAATAGGGGACGCTTTCGTCGATGGGGCATGGCGTCGGGCCCTTGAGGATTACGGCCCTGACGGAGCTCTCATGGAAACGCTGAGCCTCTGGGCGGAGTCTGACCCCCGCGCCTTGGTGCTGCTGGTTGACGAGATCGACTCCCTCGTGGGCGACACGCTGATCTCGGTGCTGCGGCAGCTGCGCTCGGGCTACCACCTGCGTCCGGGGAGCTTTCCGCAGAGCATCGTCCTGTGCGGGGTGTGCGACCTGCGCGACTACCGCATCCACTCGGGATCGACCGGCGATCTCGTTCTGGGTGGCAGCGCGTTCAACATCAGCGCGAAGTCGCTGCGGGTCGGCGACTTCAGCCGGGAGGATGTCGCGGACCTGCTGGGGCAGTACACGGGCGAGACGGGGCAGGCGTTCTCGCCAGAGGCGACGGAGCGCCTGTGGAGCCGCTCCCAGGGCCAGCCTTGGCTGGTGAACGCCCTGTGCCACCAGGCATGCTTCGAAAGCGAGGCCGGCAGGGACCGCAATCGGTCGGTCGCGACGGAAGACCTGATCGAGGCGGAAGAGGCCCTGATCCTGCGGCGCGTCGTGCATCTGGACCAGCTGGCCGACAAGCTGCGGGAAGAGCGCGTGCGGCGGGTGATCGAACCCGTGCTCAGCGGATCGGCGGCGGGCGACTTCGGCCAGGAAGACTTGGAGTACGCGAGGGATCTGGGGCTGGTCGCGCTGGACCCGCCTGTGCGCGTCGCCAATCCGATCTACGCCGAGGTGGTGCCGCGGGAGCTGACGGCGGTAACGCAGCAAGTCCTGGGCGTGCAGGCCGCTTGGTACGTCACCGCAGGCGGTGGCCTCGACATGGAAGGGCTGCTGGCAGGCTTCCGGGAGTTCTTCCGGCAGAACGCCGAGCACTGGATCGCGCGCTACGACTACAAGGAGGCAGGCGCGCAACTGCTGCTGCAGGCGTACCTGCAGCGCGTGGTGAACGGTGGGGGCCGCATCGAGCGGGAGTACGGCCTGGGCCGCGGGCGCACGGACCTGCTGGTGCTGTGGCCGCAAGGAGGGCGCGAGCGGAAGTTCGTCGTGGAGTGCAAGCTGCTGCATCGGGGCCTGGAGGCCACGGTGCGCGAGGGCCTGGAGCAGACGGCGCGGTACATGGACCGTTGCGACGCGGAGGCCGGCCATCTCGTCGTGTTCGACCGCAGCGACAAGCCGTGGAGCCAGAAGCTGTTCCGTCGCAGCGAGAGCTGCGACGGCAAGACCATCCATGTCTGGGGAGCTTGAGAAGCACGTCTCCGTTCGTCCCGACGGCGTGACGACTGCGGATACTGCTTGGTCTTGAGCCCTCCTCGGGCAGGAGCTGCGACCCGTCGCCCTCGGCCCGCATCTTGGGCGGCACCCGGGTTTGTTGCGAACGAAGCGGTAGAGCCTTCCGCCGGTTGCGGGCTCGGCGGACGGGTGCCTCTTGGCCGGTCTGCCTTGAGGTTCGGGCTCATGCGGGATTGTCGGAATGCAAGCCTGTCAGCACGACAACGGCTCCTTGCCGATGCGGCTACCGGCGCGAGACCAAGCACCAAGCAGCTTGCTGCGTCCAATTCGAATGCGCTGACGTCACTGCCGCCAGAATCGCCGGCCAGTAACCGGCCTGCCAGGTACCGCGTGCAGCGCGGACTCCAACGCAGGATGGCCCGGGCGCCCGCATCGCCGCGTTCGATAAGGGACGACCCCTGCTAGCTGGCAAGCGGATCTCCAACGCTGATGGTCCCGTCATTGCCGCGCGCTACTTCTGCATCCCGCCCCCTCCGGCGGATCGACCTCAACGGTGTCTTCTGGATGATCTGCCAGCGGGAGTGCTTCATCCTGCGCGCCCTGCGCCCGTCAGGCAAGCGGCGCTGCTGGTGCTGCAGGATCTGCTCAACAGCGGGTCGAGTGGCCACAACTGCTGCGTCTACCTCAATGTGGAGGGCGGCCAGGCGATGCGCGAGGCCGCGCGGGTCGCCATGCGATCAGTGCTCGGCACAGTGCACAGATCCACCCGGCTGTCCCTGGGCGACACCTTCGTGCAGCACGAGCAGCGGGCGGCATCGGAGAGCTCCGGGCCCGGCGATGCCTTGGCAGAAATCCTCTCCCTCTGGGCGGCTGCCGACCCGCTCCCCCTGAATGCTGCTGGCTGACGAGATCGACTCTTTCGTGGGCGACGCGCCGATCTCGGTGCTGCGGCAGCTGTACTCACGCTATCCCCTGCGTCCGAGGAGCTTCCCGCAGAGCGTCGTCCTGAGAGGGGTGCGCGACCTGCGCTACTGCCTCATCCGCTCGGGATCGACGGGCGACGTCGTCCTGAGCGGCAGCGCCTTCAACATCAGCGCGAAGTCGCTGCGGGTCGGCGACCGCAGCCGGATGGAAGTGGCGGACCTGCTGCGGCAGTACACGGCAGAGACGGGGAGGACGTTCTCGGCCGAGGCGACGGAGCACCTGTGGGTCCGGATGCAGGGCCAGCCATGGCTGGTGTATGCCCTTTGCCATCGGTCGTGCTTCCGAAGACCGGTCGGCAAGGGCCGCAAGCGGTCGGTCCCCACGGAAGATCTGATCAAAGCGGAACAGCTCTCATCTCTTGGCCGGTCGTGCAGCTGGACCAGCTGATCGACAAGCTACGAGACGAGCGCGCAAGGCGAGTGATCGAGCCCTTGCTAAGGTGTTCCCGAGCCGCAGGCGCTAGGCACTCGGCTGCCAAGCCGGATTCGGGCAATTGCGCATATGATCCCCATTCGATTGGGGGACGCGGTGGGCGGCGGAGTGCGTGCCCGACCCGCCGGATCCGTCTTGCGCACGTGCTGGTGCTCTGATACGCTAGCGTTGCTCGGCTTGAATGAGCACTGCGATGCTAGGCCCCTAACGAATGATCCGTCGCCGGGACTTCTTTGCGACTGTTTCCGCGGCCGCGACTGCATGCACGAATCTGGAGCCGGACTCCGCATTTGGGGACCCTCGAGTCCGGGTCATTGACTTCCATCAGCACACCAACTATAAAGGGCGTTCGGACGACGAACTGGTTGCCCACCAGCGAGCGATGGGAGTTGATCTGACCGTTCTGCTCCCGGCCGGCTCGCGGTACGGTCTGGCCGCCGAGGCGCTAGGCAACGATTCGGTCGTCGAACTGGCGCGCCGCTTCCCGGACGAGTACGTCTTCTTCGCGAACGAACTTCCGGACATACCCGGGACCCGTCGGGTTCTGACTAAGTATCTGGAACTCGGAGCGCTCGGCATAGGTGAGCAGAAGTTCCCTGTCGACTGCGATTCGGAGGCCATGCAGGTGGTCTACTCCATAGCGCGGGATTTCGACGTGCCGGTTCTCATTCACTTTCAGCACGACGCCTACAACATGGGCATCGACCGATTCCACACGATGCTTGTGAAGTTTCCGGAGGTCAACTTTATCGGGCACGCGCAGACGTGGTGGGGCAACATCGATGCCAACCACGTCCAGGAGGTGATGTATCCCCGCTCCCCTGTGACCGCCGGAGGCATCACGGACCGATTGCTGTCCGACTACCCGAACATGTATGGGGATCTGTCTGCCGGCTCCGGTCTGAATTCGATGCTGCGCGACGAAGAACACGCCGCCGGTTTCCTTGAGCGGCACCAGGACCGTCTTCTCTGGGCGAGCGACTGCAACGACAGCAGCGGAGAAGGTGGCGGCTGTATCGGGTCGAATGGTTTGGCAGCAGTGCGTCGGCTGGCTCCCGGTACCGTCGCACTGAAAAAGATTCTGTTCGGAAACGCGGCTCGGTTGCTCAAGCGAAGCTGATCTGCCGACTTCAAACAGGCCGCATGGACTGCATGGAGGCGAACAGTTGGGCTGACTGGCGAATGGACAGGGAGTGAAGGTCTCCCGCTGCGGAGGATGAGATTGTCGAGTTCTTGGCGGGGGGGCTAGAATCCCGACGAGGCGGCGGCCTGCGCCGGCATGGAGGAGTTCCTGCACGAAGCCGTCAGGCACTCCGGCGGCGAGTACGTGCGCGGGGCAGCGCATGCGAACGGCATCGAATCGTTTTGGTCCCTGTTCAAGCGCGGCCTGTACGGCACCTATCACCGGATGAGCGTCCGTCATCTCGGCCGCTACCTCGCGGAGTTCGCGGGACGGTGCAACGACCGCGACTGCGACACGGCGGAACAGATGCGGCGCATGGCGCGGGGCCTGGTCGGCAAGACGCTGACCTACCGGCAGCTGACCGGCCAGGCCGCGGTCGCGGCCTGAGCGACGCCCGCCGAGCTGAGCGCGGCGGCCCGCTGCGGGCGCGCTCTTCACGCTCGGTGCGCTGCACGCTCGGTGCGAGGGGCGCACCGGGTCCCGAATGCCCCGGCGCGACCCGTGTCCGGCCCGGACCGTCGATGCAGGCCGTCGAGCGCCGGGGATCCGCTGTCTTCGGCCCTCGGAGGGCATGCAATCGGCTTGCAAGGGGTGCCCCCCACCGCAAGCCGGGTTCCACCGGGGCATGCGAGGGGGCCTCTCCAATCCGTGCCTCGTCAAATCCGCTGGCAGGTTCGATTCAGATGCGAGCCCACCCTTCCGTGCCCACCGCGGCCGCACTCGAATGACCCGAGCTCGATGTCGGCCTCCCTGCACAGAGCAGTTCTAGTCGGACATGGCGTTGTCGGCACTCAGATATATAATTCCGATTACGAGACGGTCACGCTGGCGGGCATCCCGCTGGCGAGCCGGGGCTACTGCGAAGAGGGCGGTGATGCGGGGGCTGCTGGAGGAGGTGGACGTGCGCGGGCTGGTGGTCACCTTGGACGCGGGGCACGCCGGGGTCGCCACGGAGGCCGCGCTGGCGGACCGGCACGGCACGGACTACCCGCAGATGATCAAGGGCAACTGCAAGGCCGTGCTGGCACGGCTGGCGGCCCGGGATTGGTTGCGGGGGCGCCGCTACGCGCAGCGCTGGACGCGGCGCCTGCTGACGCTGCAGCGCGGCCGCCGGGCGGTGGAGAACGCGAACCGCTACTCGCGCGACGCGGCCTTCCGCGAGGACGCTGGCCGCATCCGCACCGGCAACGGGCCCTGGCGAACGCGGCGCCGAACAACCTCGTGCTGGCGATCGTGCGCCGCCGGGGCAAGGAATTCGACACGGTACCGCAGGAGCGGATCCACTTCAGCGTGCGACGCGAGGACGCCTTGGCGGCGATCCTGCAGCCGATCTGAACCGCCGGCCTGACGCCGCAGCGCGCGGGGCGGTCGGCCGGAGCTTGGAACGTCGGCCCGGCAGGTCCCGCAGCAAGGGACTGGGCGGGGAAGGGGCCGGTTCGCGCGTGCTGCCGGGAGGACCTGCCCGGGCCCGTATGACGGGCCGCTTCCGGGGGCCGGTGCACATCCTCCCGCGCAGAATCGGCCGCTACGCGGGTCCTAGCGCCCACTCACCCTACACACCACACGCTTGGCCTAGACCCACAAACGAGAAGGAATCAACCCTGCCCGGAGGACCGGCACCGCACCGCCCGCGCGCAGTTCCCCTCCGTTCCTGACCCGCTAGGAAGATTTCCTCCAGCTTCAGCCACGCCGCGACTTGCTCCGGGCTCCGGGCCTGCCGCAGGCAGGTCTCGATCCGCGCTCGCAGCGCGGCCGTTCACCTTGTGCGGGTGGCACGACGCCGTCCGCCTCCGCCGCTCCCATGCACGCGGCCCGCAGCGTCTCGATCCGGCAGCGATCCTCCTTCCTCACGTGCTTGCACCTCCTCGGCATGGGACTTTCCGCTCCTCCCGGCACCACCGGTCGCTGCCTTCCCTCACCCCTCCCTCCGATCCTGTGGCTCGGGGGGTGTCGCACTGCGGAGTCGAATGGGCACCCAGTAGGACCTGACGGCGAAAAGGCAGATCGTGTCGTGCCGGATGGAGTCGTGGATACGAGTCCGGACGCGACCGGTTGGAGCCAGGCCGACTGGATTGGTCCGCCCGTCGCCAAGAAGAACGCGAAACACTTCCGGCTATGGGACAGATCTCTGCTCGCTCTCAGTCCGACCCCGACCCATACCTGCTCCAAGCGTCCGCTCTGCAGACGTGTGAACACCCTGCCGAACGGCTTGGATGTTTAGAACGAGAATAACCGCAGTTCGGGACTAGAGGCCAATTTCGTCGCGACCGACCCGCGAGCGGACATCCGTTGACGACCGGTTATACTGCTCGTAGCGATGGAGGAGTACCTCATGGTGCCAAGGGCCGAGATTCCGGATCAGCATACCGCGCGGGCCATGCGAAGGACCGCGTATTTTAGAGCCATCGGGAGCCTGATCGATATATGGCCCGCCCACGGCTCGACTCCCGAAGAGCGCGTCGGCCGGGCTTGGGCCCGGGTGGGGGATCACCTTCGGTCTGCGATGGGGATCGCCGTCGAGGAAGCTGAAACCAATGGAGACACCGGACCACGGCGCTGAGGCGGAGGCGAGCCGGCAGGGCGTTGCCCGACTGGAGAGCGACGGTGATAGCGCGGCCGTCGGCCGATCCGTTGCGGTGGCGTTTTCCGGACCCATCCCTCCCCCGGGGTTCTGCGAGAGTACGAGAGTGCGGTACCTGGGTCGTCCGACCGAATCCTTCGAATGGCGGAGCGAAGCTCCGACGGTGAGCGGCGAGGGCAGCAATATGCTCTGATCGTCACCCTGTCGGCATTTGCCACTTCGGCGTTCCTTGGTCACTCAGGTCATGCCCTAGCCGCCGCGACAGTCGGCGGGGCGACCGTACTGGGTCTCGTCGCCGCTTTCCTGCGAGGTCATGCGGACCACCGCTCTCCTTCATCTGGACTCGGAAAAACGCGCCACGAGTGACCAGCGCTCGTTGGCCAGCAGGCGTCACATTGTCCCCGACGTACGATGGGAGCTCGAGTCCCAGATGGCCCGTCGTGCTGAGCTGCAGCGAGCCGCTCGCGTAGGTGGGCACGTTCAGTGCCGCTGAGACCGTCCTCGCCTTGAGCGACCAGCCCATTTGGCGCTGCTCGAGCGGCCGCAGGCCGGGTGCGTGTCCCGCGACTCGACCGCGATTTCAGGCTGCACCCCGCCCTCGCAAGGGCGCGGAGGGTCCGCTAGACCCGCGGCGGCAGGCGCGGCCAGGGTTGATTCCTTCTCGTGTGTGGGTCTAGGCCAAGCGGGTGGTGTGTAGGATGAGTGGGTGCTAGGACTTGCGCAGCGGCCGATTCGGTGCGGGAGGATGCGCACCGCCCTCTGAAGCGGCCCGTCCTTCGGGCCGCGGGCAGGCCCGCCCGGCAGCACGCGCAAACCGGCCCCTTTCTCCGCCCGGTCCCTTGCTGCGGGACCCGCCGGGCCGGCGTTCCAAGCTCCGGCCGACCGCCCCGCGCGCAGCGGCGTCAGGTCGGCGGTTCGGATCGGCTGCAGGATCGCCGCCAAGGCGTCCTCGCGCCGCACGCTGAAGTGGATCCGCGCCTGCGGCACCGTGTCGAATTCCTTGCCCCGGCGGCGCACGATCGCCAGCACGAGGTTGTTCAGCGCCACGTTCGCCAGGGGCCCGTTGCCGGTGCGGATGCGGCTGGCGTCCTCGCGGAACGCCACGTCGCGCGAGTAGTGGTTCGCGTTCTCCACCGCCCGGCGGCCGCGCTGCAGCGTCAGCAGGCGCCGCGCCCCGGCCTGCGCGCGCGTCAGCGACGTGATGCCGTGGAGCACCCCCTCGGTCACCGGCCGTCCTCGGTCTTACGCGTGGGGCGCGTCACGCGGATCGCCTGGCGCACGTGCCGGAACGCCAGCTCCCCGGGCTCCAAGTCCACGACCTCGATCAGGCGCTTCTCCCAGCGCCCGTGCGAGCGCGTCCAGCGCTGCGCGTAGCGGCGCCCCCGCGACCAGTCCCGGGCCGCCAGCCGTGCCAGCGTGGCCTTGCAGTTGCCCTTGATCATCTGCAGGTAGTCCGCGCCGTGCCGGTCCGCCAGCGCGGCCTCCGTGGCGAACCCGGCGTGTCCCGCGTCCAAGGTCACCACCAGCCCGCGCACGTCCAGCTCCTCCAGCAGCGCCCGCATCGCTGCCGGCTCGCCGCCCTCCTCGAAGTAGCCCCGGCTCGCCAGCGGGATGCCCGTCGCGTGGTCCACCAGCGTGACCGTCTCGTAATGCGTGCCTTCCGGCGTGAGGCGGTTGGCCCCGCGAATGCGCTTGCCGTCCGCGGCCACCGCCGCGGGACGCTTGCAGCGCGGCTGCGTCCAGCGCTGGACGACGCGCTCCAGCTCCCCCGGCTCGAGCCGCTCCATGATGCGCTGGAAGGTCGTGTCCGAGGGCGCCTCGCAGCGCCCGGGGTCGCGCCGGAAGCGGTAGCCGAGGATCCGTAACTCCTTTTGCGTCAAGGCCTTGGAGAACCTCTCGGCGGCCCGGCCGCCGCTGTGCCCGGCCAGCTTCGCCAGCGCTGGCAACGCCACCGCGGCGCCCGGCGGATGCCGCAGGCCGCGCACGCTGCGCGGGTCCTCCAGCTCGTCCGGCATGTCCTGCAGCGAGCGCAGCTCGGCCTGCTCGTACTGCACCTGCACCGCCCGGCAGGACCATTCCGGGCGGTCCAGCGGGTCTTGCAGCAGTTCCCGCGCGTCGTCCTGCAGTGGGTACGCCAGCATGCGCTTGCGCTCCCCGTGCTTGGCGGTGTACTTGCCGTTCGAGCGCGCGTAGCCCCGGGTCAGCCCCAGCGGGATCCAGTGCGCCGCCAGGTACACCGTGCCGCGGTACGCGCTCGGCTGCACGAAGGTCTCGGCCAGCAGCAGCGGATGCCCCCAGCGCCGCTCCCAGTCCGCGGCGAGGTGCCGCAGGTTGTCCCCCAGCACGTACGAGCCGAGGTTCTTAAGGCCCTCGCCCGCGGGCAGCACGCGGGAAGCGCGTGTTGTTGGCGATCAGATGCAGACGGCGCATCCGCACCGCACGGTGCCAGCCGATCCAGCGGTCGTGCGGAGCGCACTGGAACACGCCGGTCTGCCAGCCACTGCCCGCGCCACTCGGCCACGTAGCGCAGCCCGCGGCCCGCGAACTGCCGGAAGCCCAGGTAGTGTCCTGCGTCCATGCGCCGGTCCCACTCCAGCCGCTCGTCGGGCTGAATCAAGCGCATCGCCACCTCCTCCAAGCGGAACTCCGGGTTTTCCCGGGCGGGAAGCACTTGGGCTGCAGCAACGATTGCCATAGCTCCGGGTATACACGATTCCCGCCAAGAAAGCCAGCCCACTCCCTAACCGCTCGTATGTCGGACATTCAGGCTAGGACGAAGCACGCCCTACGTCGGTCATTGACACATTGACGCTAGGAATCTCCATGCATCAGCCGTGCAGGCGCGGCAGGCGGCCATGAGACTGGAATGGATGACGGACAACCTGCCGAAGCAATGCGATGTCGTAACGAAACGAAAGGGAATCATAGAAGGCGTCAAGAATCTTCTCGCATCACGGACTGCTATGGGCTCCTCACGTGCCCGAAGTCCGCTCCTCAACTCCGCCCGCCCGTCTAGATTATTGGGAATTAGGCTTCGGGATTGACGTTCCTACTCGACCTCCAACCCTTGAGACCCGACAGATCGCCACTTCATACTGGCAGAAATTCGTCGAAAACAAGTGTTTATTGTAGAAATGACTAGTGAACTCGCGCTATGATGAATTCATTAAAATGACAGCCACTGATCATCTATTTGCGATTGCTTGGCAGCTCTCCGGTAAGCGCAGTGGTCTCTCCAATCTCTGATTCTTCTCTAGCATAAGCCCCACAATGCACGACGCCAGCTGCGAGACAACTTGGTTCTGGTCGGCAACCGCATCGCTCTGACCTTTGACGGTCTCTGCGATCGACTCGACCGTCTTGCCCAGAGACTCCACCGTCGCACCCTGCCGAGAAAGGGTCGATGGCACGGCCACAACGGCTGCCAAGACAGCTATCGCCGCTGCTCCTGCTGACAAGATTCAATCTACCGTCATCAGAATAAGCATAACACAGTTCCCGCTTGACGTAGACTCGCAAACGAGAAGGAATCAGCCTTGGGATCCCGGGTCGGCCGCTTGGCGCGGCGCGTGCGACAGAGTTCGCGATCACCCGCTGGCCGAACTGCTCGGCTACCGCCGCGACTCGCTCAACCGGGCGCGCTAGAAGCGCCCGGGCTCGGTGCTGAGCATCAGCGGGCCTAGGTTCTTCGACCACCGCTGCGGTTGCGGCGGCGGGCAGCGGTTCTCAATTTGGCCATCAAGGTGGTAGGTAAGCGTTGTTTCGGAGGATGAGGTGAACAAGTTGACCGAGAGGTCGCGCTACTGAGGCCGCCCCGCGGGAGCGTCGGACGGCTGGCAGGGCTGTGGCGCGACCCCGCGACGGGTTCGCTTGGTGCCGGGCCCGCGGCCGGCTGGCAGCCTGGCGTCGCGCGTCCGGCGCGCACCGCCGCCAGCAGAGTCGGCCAGTCCGGGAAGCGGAACCAGCGCAGCGCGACCCTCAGCTCCTCGAACAAGTCGCGGCGCGTGACCAGCCTTGCGCCGGCACTGCCGCCACAGCGCGCAGACGCACTGCACCACGGCGTGGAGCACGAAGGCGAACAGGTTCAGCACGGCCAGCACGTTGGCCAGCGCGGCCTTGCCGTGCCTGAAGTTGCAGCCGTGCCGCGCCAGGCAGTTGAAGCCCTCGTTCTCGATCTTCCAGCGCGCCCGGCCGGCCCGCGCGATCCGCTCCGCATTGTCCGCGGTGACCGCGAGACTGGTGAAGAAGCTGCTGGCGCAGGTGCGCTTGCCGTCGCACTCCACGGCGTACTCGATCCAAGTGCCCTGCAGGGCGTCGCGGCCCTGGCGCAGGGGCACCGCGTCCGTCCGGCGGAAACGGTGCCGCTCGCCCGCCGGCTCTCCAGCACCTCGTACAAGTGCTTGCGGGATCCGGGCTTGCATACCCGGATGTAGTCCATGCCGGCCGCCGCGGCGGCCTCGCAGAGCGGCTGGCAGCAGTACAGGTCGTCGCCCGGCAGGACGGGGCGGCAGGCCTGCAGCCAGGCGCCGTGAGCGGCGAGCCAGCGCTTGGCGGCGTTGCGCTCGCAGTCCCGCTTGCGCTCGTCCTCGCTCATGTCGGCGCGGGTCGCGGCCGCGTCCTGCTGCGGGCACACGAACTCGGGCATCAGCGGCAGGACGGTGGCGTGGCCGTCGGCCACCACGGTGGCCGCAACCATGGTGTGGAAGTACTGCGGCCGGCGTTCGCTGCCAAGGTGCCGCACCGAGCACTGCTGGCAACGCACCGTGTCGGAGCAGTGGAACCGGATGCCGTCCAGAGCCACCAGCAGGCGCTCGCCGAGGCGCTGGAAGGGCTTGAGCGCGCCCCGCGCGGCCACGGTTTCCAAGCCCAGCCGGAACAGCGGGTCGAACGCGGCCGGGTCGAGGCCGTCGAGCAAGTTGCGGATCCGGTTGTCGCAGGGGATGCGGCCCACGCCGAACAGGGTCCGGCAGTTGGAGCGGGAGCCGTCCCGCTCCATGCTGCGCTGGGACGCGAGGAACGACTCGCACCGGGTGAAGAAGCAGGACAGAGCGCAACCGGCGGCGTCGCTGACCGCGTAGCGCGTGTTGCGACCGGTGCGCCGGTCGGGCAGGTCGGCGGCCGTCTCGCGGAAGGCGCTCAGCAACGCGTCCAAGACCTGGGGCATACCCCCTAGCTCACAAAGTCCGCTAGGAAAAGTCAAGTGCCAGCCAGCCTTCGACACCCTTCTCAGACACTCTGGAAGTCCCAGAATGCCCAAATTTAGAATCGCTGGGTCGGCTTCGGCAGTGATCGGCGGGCCGTGAGAGCCACCCTACGTGCCAGCACGAGGGCGTCTAGCTCGCGGGGCCGAAGGCCACCCGGCGCGTCGCCGACGGCCCTCAGCAACCGGTGAAGGTCGGCGAACGACACCGCACTCATCCAGTACGGACTTGGCGTCGGCTGTGTGCAGTTGTGCATTCCGGCTACCCTAGGCGCCCTCTGGCTCCAGCGTTCGTTGACGGACGCCAGCCGCGCCACATCTGTGCGCCCTGTGTTCCCTGAGTCACCGTGGACCAACCTCCAGCGACCACCCAGTCGACAGCACCCCTGCTTGATCCTGCACAGTCCGTGTCGACGCCTCCTGCCTGTCCGGCGGATAGCTGTGCTTGCGCAGGAGGCGCTTGACGAGCCGGCGCAGATTGGCGCGGACGTTCTCCCGGAGCGTCCAGTCGGTGGTGACGCTGCTACTTAGTGCCTGTGACAAAACGACTGGATTCTGACCTGATCAGCTTTGCATATTTCATCCTGGAGTCGTATGACGATACGAGCACTGCATAGAGAATCCAACCTCGGAGGGTGCTCAGCCGCTGATCGCGAAGACTACCGCGCCTTGCCCGGAATCCGCAGGGATTCGGACGAGTCACTCCGTTACAGAGAAATCTTCGTCTTGGGAGACTAGAATTGGCTTCTATAGGGAATTATATATCTGAGTGCCGAGGGAACCAAGTCGGCAACTTATCAAGTCATAAGATATTTTTATATATCTTCCAGAGTCCCGTTGACATTCAGTGGTGTTTCTTGGCAGAATATTTCCAGTATAGGATATCGTTAGTGAAGAATAAAGGTCCCGGAAAGTGGATTCTTAGAGGCATCACATTGATCGAAGTGATCGCCATGTTCCCCGATGACGAATCCGCGGAAAGATGGTTCGCTGCCATGCGCTGGCCGGACAGCCCCGCGTGCCCCCACTGCCTCGGCTCCAGCGTGCAGTCCGGCGCGGCCCACCCTTCGATGCCGTACCGTTGCCGCGGCTGCGGCAAGCGCTTTTCCGTGTGTACCGGCAGCGTGATGGCCGGCACCAAGCTCGGCTACCGCGTCTGGGCCGTCACCCTGTTCCTGCTGACCACCCAGCAATTCTAAATTTGGGCATTCTGGGACTTCCAGAGTGTCTGAGATCGGTCAACTTGTTCACCTCATCCTCCGAAACAACGCTCGCCCACCACCTTGATGGCCAAATTTAGAACCGCTGGCTGACCACCGGCATCAAGGGTGTCTCGAGCATGAAGCTTCACCGCGACCTGGGCATCAGCCGGAAGTCGCCCTGGCACCTGGCGCACCGCATCCGCGCGTGCTGGGAGCGGGATCAGGGCCTGTTCGCCGGCCCGGTGGAGGTGGACGAGACCTATGTCGGCGGCAAGGAGCGCAACAAGCACGAGATCTTCGGCCCTCGGAGGGCACGAAATCGGCTTGCAAGGGGTGCCCCTCCGCCGCAAGCCGGGTTCCACCGGGGCATGCGAGGGGGCCTCTCTAATCCGTCCCTCGTCAAATCCGCTGGCAGGTTCGATTCAGATGCGATCCCACCCCCTCCGTGCCCACCGCGGCCGCACTCGAATGACCCGAGCTAGACGCCGACCTCCCTGCTCAGAGCAGTTCTAGTCGGACATGACGTTGTCGGCACTCAGATATATAATTCCCCTTCCTTACTGTCAACCGGATACGAGTATTGTCACCGGCGCTACTTACGGTCTGGGCCAGCTCGCGGGCGAAGTCGCGCAACGTCTCGTCGCCGAGCACCTGCACCGCGCTGTCGCTAGCGCCTCGCGCGCAATGGCGATCGGATCCTCGAGCGCCCGGTTGCGCCAGACTGCCTTCGGACCCCTCTCAGACACTCTGGAAATCCCGAAATGCCCAAATTGAGAATCGCTAGCCACCGACGAGTCCCGGGCCCGTCTCGAGAAGCTGCTTAAGGAACACTGCTGGGCCGCCTGCACCGCCATGGGCATGCTGTTCCGTGCGGAGTTCGGTGTCCGCAACCCGTGCGGCGAGCTGCAAGCGGCCACTGCATGCGGGGCTGTCGCGGCTTGGACTAGACCGCCTGCCCGCGCCGCCACACGGCGTCACCTTGCAGCCTCTCGCTGACGTGCTGGACCAAGTCGATCCTGTGCGCGGCCTTGAAATCGTCGAGGTCACCGACGACGACCAGATGCGCTCCGAGGACGCGCTGATCGACTCTCGCGTCCGAGAGCCTCGCTCGATACACGAAGGGACCCCGACTCGGTCGTCGCCGCGCTCGCGCTGCCGCTTTATCGGCCGGCCCACGGGAACGAGAGATCCGGCCGGTTGGCGTAGCGCTTCATCCGAAGCGTCAGCCGTTGCCCCGCTCCGGGAGCGAGCCGCACTGCCACTGCCTTGGCGTCTAGGTCCACCGGCGCGCCGACGCCTTCCAAGCGCGTGAACTGGTGCTCGCCGTACCCGCCGGCCTGCACGATCAGCTCCCGCGGCTCCGCTTGGTTCACGTTGACCAGCGTGACCGTGACCGAATCTTCGGCCAGTTCGTGAACGAGTGCCGCTACGTCCTGCGGCAGGCCCGCGCGCTTGCGCTGCGAGTCGAAGTGGCGCAGCCGGCTGTGGAGCACCCAGATCCGCCCCCGCGCGAAATACCCGCCTGTGGTCAGCTGCATCAGCGTGTCGGTCGTCGCAGGCATGATCCCCAGCAGGTAGTCCGCTAGGCGCGTGTCCGGCGTGGTCTCGTCGTTCCGCATCAGCTCGAGCCTCTGGCGGATGTGCAGTGAGTCGGCACTCATGGCCTCCTCGGGGTAGCGGGGTCTCTCGCCTTGGAGGAACGCCAGCCATGCCTCCTGCTGCAAGGGAACCCGCTCCAAGTCGGAAGGCTTCATAGACCAGAGATAGATCTCGGCGAGTCGGTCCGAGTAGGTGACCGGCTCGAATCGGTAAAACTCCGGATCCCCATCATGCGCGTAGCCGCGCGGATCGCCGTACATCGTCGGCAGGAGCCTCCGGCCGCCCTCTGTCCTCCCCGCGTCGAGAATCAGGTCCATCTGCTTCCGCAGCACGTCGATGTAGCTCTGGTCGCCTGTCAGCAGGAGCCCGTTCGCGAAGCCTTGGAAGCTCGCTGCAGTGAAGTAGTTGCGGTGGGCGACCTGCTCGAGCTCCCCGTCGAAGATCGTGAAGTTCCAGCCGTAGGTCCCCTTCCACCACTGCCCGCCGTGCGCCCCGCCGAGCGTGCCGTCCAAGCCGATGTTCGACGGAATCATGCCTCCGGTCGCCGCGGCGCGTTCCTTCCACGCGTCCAAGTACTCGAGCGTCCATTCGCGGTACTTCTCCTTGCCCGTAAGCGCGTAGGTGTTCGTGCCGAGCAGCGTTGCGGCGAGGTTTAGGAAGTTGTCGCCGACCGAGTCGAGGTACTCGTCGCAGTGCGCCAGCATGCGCGGATACCACTCCTCGAGGTCCAGCAGCTTCGTCGCGCGCGCCGGATTGTGCAGGAGGTGGAACTTGCCCGCCACCGGGTCGCCGACCCAGTCGTACACGGTCGCCCTGCGCAGCATCGGCCCGAGGCTCCCGTTCCAGATGCTGCGGATGATCTTGTGCTCCTTGTCGTAGTTCGGCGCCGTCGCGTCCTCGCCCGTGTACATCTGCGCGAACCGCTCCATGCGCTCTACGAGCTGGGCGTTGTCGGGCTCCGAGTGCCCCATTAGCAGGAACGCCCGCATGCCCTCGCCCGTGTGGAACCAGTCCGACTGGGTGATGAATTCGCGGTGGTAGGCTCCGTTGCGGGCCAGTGTCGTCAGCTCCGTGCGCAGTTCGTCGTACTGCCGCAGGTGGCCCTCGAGGCCCTTCTTGTAGAGGTCCAGGACTTCGTCCGACCCGCCTAGGGCGTGCAGAAGCGTCCAGTTGTAAAACGTCTCGATGGCGTCGTCAGGTCCGTCGAGCGTGCCCCAGCGAGGCGTGTGTAGCAGATAGCCCCGCTCGTCAAGGTACTTCGCGGCGAAGGCCTCGACAGCCCGGGAGTTCTCCTCGAGCAGGGCACGCTGCTGCAGCGCCCATCCGGGCGGCGTCATCGGCGTGTCGATCTCTATCGAGGGCAGTTGCGCGCAGGCGAGCGCCGACATGGCAAGCAGCGCCGCCGCGAAGGTCCGGGCATTCATCACAATCCTCCCGCCAGCATGCTAGCCGACGGCGCGTCTCTCGGCAGCGTCGCTCGCTTCGGCCTCTGGATCGTGCCATTCCGGCGCGTAGTGCGTCGTCGCGGCCCAGATGTTGCGCCCCTGCATGTCGCGCACGCCCCGTCGAAGCAAGTCGCGCAGCGTGACCGTCCGCTGGCCTCCCTCGATGCGGCCCCCGAATTCGACCGTGCCGAGGAGGGGCTCCCGCGGGGCCACCCGGTAGACGGGAATCACTCGACGCCGCCGGACGGACGGGGACGCCCTCCCGCAGCCCGGTCGCAGCCCGGCCGGCCGGCCCACTAGAAATCGGTTCCAGGACGCGGTGCGGCGGATGTCAGCATCCCTCGCACGTTCCAGAACCGTAGTGAAGGCCGCGAGGGCCGCCTCCAGCAGGTTGTACCTTACGTGCCCTCGGTCGCCGTCTTCCAGAGGATCGTCCGTCTTGAAGGGCAGTGTCTCCAGCGAGATTACGTGCGTGGCGCCTGCGTCGATCGCGACGTGGACAGGACTGTTGTTCAGCACGCCCCCGTCGACGAAGTGATGCCTGACGACCTTGCCCGATCCGTGCCGGTAGATACCGATGCGCTGCGTCGGAAACGCGCCGGGAACGGCCGCTGACGCCAGGACCGAGCTCAGCAGGTTCTCCGGTAGCGCGAAGGTCGCGGAGTCCGCGACGCGATAGGCCGGCGCGTCGCCCAGGGGCGCATCGAACTGGACTGCCAGCCACTCGCGCCGGACCAGCTGCGCGTACGTGTCGGGCCGCACCAGCGTGAAGAGGCACTCCCTGCTCGCGGTGACGTCTGTCGCAGTGACCACCAGCTCGGGCAGATGATCGCGTCGGCGGTACCACTCGCCGACGATCTCGCGGCTCAGGTTGCGCCCCCGGTCGACGGCCTGGCCGCGCGAGATGCGGGAAAAGCGCCTGAGGTCTCCGCCGAGACCCGTGTTGGAGAGGAGTCGCAGAAGCGGCAGGTCGAGGAAGAGGCTCTGGCGGAAGGCCCTGGCGACGATCCACGCCGTCGCGACAAGGAGGACGGTCGTGAGCGAAGCGTACAGCAGCGGCGCGGGCCGGGTCGCTGCCAAAGTCGCGGGCACCAGCAGGACCGCCTGCAGCAGGATCGCGCCCAGGGCGACCAGGGCGAGCAGGCCCGCCCGAGCCCAGCGCGAAGGGAGACCGCGCGAGGCCAGCTGCACGATCCACGAGCGCCGTCCGACCACCCAACGCGAGGCCTTGCCGTCCCGGTCCAGGTACGACCAGACCGATGCGATGTAGCTCTCGAAGGGCTGCCGCACCGACGGTTCCGAGCGGAATTGCTTGTTTTCCTTGCCCAGCGCAGCGACGAACGCCCCGTATCCGTTGACGGCCCCCGAGGAAGTGCCCACGAAGATTCCGACGTCGATTCCACGCTCGCGCAGCCCGGCGAGCAGAACTTCGAGCAGGCCCGCGCTGTAGGCCCCGGACGCGCCGCCGCCGCTGATCGTCAGCGCGACCTTGCGCGTGCCGGGAGGGCACTTTCGCAGTTCGAGTCCCTGCCGTCCGAAGAGCCCGCCCGAGTGGACCACCTCGAACTCGAGAGCGTCCAGCAGCTCTTCGAGATTCACGAAGCCCGGTGCCAGAAAGCCTTGCAGGCTGTCGCCGCCTTGCGTGTCGCGGTGCATTCCGTCATGCCGGCCCGATGCCCGGCCACACCGGCCCGCTCTCAGTCGCAGTATACGGAACGCTTGTCGGAAGGCCTCCGGTCGGTGATACAATCTTGCGTCTGTCATGCCCCGCACGGGTCGGGGCGCGAGGAGGGCAAGTCCCATGCAGGGCAAGAAACTGGTCGCTGAGTTCATCGGCACTTTCGCACTGATCTTCATCGGGGCCGGCGCAGCGGCGGTCAGCGGGAATCTCGTCGCCGTGGCTCTGGCGCACGGTCTGGTCGTGATGGCGTTCGCCTACGCCTACGGCAACGTTTCCGGTACCCATATCAACCCGGCCGTCACAATCGGACTGCTTGCAGGCGGCCAGATCAAGGTCGGCGAGGCGATCGGGTACATCGTGGTGCAGCTCATTGGCGGCATCGTCGGTGCCTCGGCGCTCAGCTTCGTGGTCGGCGGGAGCGGCTCGATGGGCGCGACCGTTCCGGCGGCGGACGTCGGAACGGGGCAGGCCTTCCTGCTCGAAGTCATCCTGACGTTCCTGCTCGTCAACTCGATTTACCACGCAGCCGTCAGCAACAAGGCCGGCAATCTCGCGCCGATTGCCATCGGCTTGACTCTCACCGCCTGCATCGCGATGGGCGGTCCGCTTACTGGAGCCTCGCTCAATCCGGCGCGATCCTTGGGCCCGGCGCTGTTTAGCGACGCTCCGACGGCGCTGTCCTCGCTCTGGATCTACTTCGTGGCGTGCCCGGTCGGGGGGCTGCTGGCGGCCGGCGTGCATCGGTACCTCGCCAGCGAGGACTAGCTCGCCCCTGCCGGCGGCCCGCTGGTAGGATAGGGCTGTGACGGTGCGCCGACGGGCATGTCGGCGCACCGCGTCGGAACCCTTGCGGTGAGCAGCTTCGTCCCAATGGACGCCTTGCGTGCGAAGCCGATGGTGCCGGCGCATGCGCGGCCGCTGGCCAATCCGGCCGGGCCGCGTCCCCGCTGGCTGCTGGCCCCAGCCGCGGCGGGCCCGAACTATCGCAGCTTGAAGCGCTTGGTGGCGGACCTGCGCCTGCATACGGTCTGCGAGAGCGCCGCCTGCCCCAACATCGGCGACTGCTGGAACCGCCTCAGCGCCACGTTCATGATTCTGGGCAACGTATGCACTCGCCGCTGCGGGTTCTGCGCTGTCCAGAAGGGCCCCCCGCACGCGGTCGACTACGACGAGCCGCGCCGGGTTGCGGACGCCGTGGATCGGATGGGCCTGCGCCACGCGGTGGTAACCAGCGTCAACCGGGACGACCGGTCCGACGGCGGCGCGGAGCTGTTCGCCATGACCGTCCGGGCCATTCGAGACCGGCTGCCGGATTGCAGCGTCGAAGTGCTCGTGCCGGACTTCCGAGGCTCCCGAGCCGCCATGGATACGGTGGCGGAGGCTGGGCCGGATGTCCTCAACCACAACGTAGAGACTGTCCCGAGGTTGTACCGGACCGTCCGCGTCGGCTCCGACTACCGCCGCTCGCTGGAAATGCTGCGCTACGCCAAGCAGGCCCGGCCCTCCCTGCCAACCAAGTCCGGAATCATGCTGGGTTTGGGCGAGACCGTTGACGAGGTTCATGCGACGCTGCGGGATCTGCGGGACCACCTCGTGGACATCGTCACGATCGGACAGTACCTCCGACCGTCGGCGGACCACCTGGCGATCCAACGCTACTATGCGCCCGACGAGTTCGCGGCCCTGCGCGACTACGGCTTGTGCCTAGGCTTCCGGCACGTGGAGTCCGGAGCGCTAGTGCGCAGTTCCTACCACGCCGCCGAGGGACTCAGCGCACTTCGTACCAGCGACTCGCCTGCCACGCTCGACTGGACTCGTCCGCGCCCGTAACCGTTGACTACGCTCACACGATGCTATAGGATTACCTGATTACCCACAAGACTCAGCCAAGGTTAGGAGGCGGTAAGGCAAGGGCGGGGTGCGCACGGAGGCGTGGAGCAGGCGGGGGACCAGCGCCTCCAGGTCGTAGCGGCGGTTGAAGCGGTAGCAGAACTCGGCGAGGTAGCGCGGCAGGTGCTTGCCGTCGAGCGAATGGCAGGTTCCCGCCAGGGACTGCTTGACGTTCGCCAGCATCGTGCTGACCCGGACGTTGACCCGGACGAAGCGGGAATCCGCGCAGCTCCGCTGCCCGCCTCCGGTGACGGTCGGCACGTGCTCGCAGCCGGCGCCGGCCACGCCCCGGAAGCAGGCCGGGCCGTCGGAATGCACCTCCGTGCCGGGCTGCAGGTGCCGCCCGGCCCACGCTGCCAGCGTCTTCTTGCGGAAGCCCGCCACGCTGCTCATGCGCATCCTGTCCGGCTTGCCGTCGGCGGTGACCTGCACGGCGGCCACGAACGGCGTCTTGCCCGCCGCGCCCGCGCTTGCCGCCGGTCCGCTCCCCGCCCCAGTAAGCGTCGTCCACCTGCACGATGCCGCGCAGGGGCACGCGCTCGTCGCGCTCCTTCATCACTTGCAGGAGCTTGTGCTTCACCTTCCAGGCGGTATTCCGGCTGACGCCCAGCTGCCGTGCCAGTTCCAGCGACGAAACGCCGTGCTGGCCCTGCGTCAGCAGGTGGAGCGCCAGGAACCAGACGGTCAGCGGCAGCTTGGTGCCGGCCAAGATCGTGCCGGCGACGAGGGAGCTCTGGCGGTGGCAGGCATGGCACTGCCAGAGCGTGCGGGAGCGGATGCGGCAGTGCCGTCGGGAGCCGCACTCCGGGCAGCGGAAGCCGTCCGGCCGCCGTCCGGCCAGCGGGACTTGAAGACGGCGTGCTCGCATTGCCCCTCGCTGCCGTAGCGCTGCAGGAACTTCCCCAGGCTGAGTCCCTTCTGCAATTGCACGCGATTGCGTTTCAGATGCTATCCCCTTTCCTATCAGAGATTTACGACCTCCTTCAGTATAGCATATCCTCGGCTGAAGTTCGTTGGTAATCAGGAAGGGAATTGCTGAAATCGGGCATTTCCGAGCATCTCATTCAAATTTCCACGTTGCTTGAATCAGCATTTCAAGGTATCGGCTTGGACTGCCTGATATCGCTTGAAGCCGCTGCCAGTGGGGTGAATGTATGACAGTCAAATACGACTTGGTGCAGACCCAACAATTGCAGGATATCAACCGAGTCGCGCGGCTTCGAGTTGTCCAAGTTCCTGATGACAAGGTGTCTTTTGCGTCGGAGAAAAAGAGTCAAACTTCATTCGATGTCTTGAGGTTACGTATTGGCACGCTAGAGCGTCTTAAATTTTCTGGGGAGAGAATAGATGCAAGTCAATCGGCATATACTCGTCGGTTGAATGGTCCCGTCCAGTTCATTAAAAGGCTCGTCGGAGATTGGCAGATTGAACGGGAAGAAACAAGTTCTATCTTCGGATTTGACCAGACGGATCCTTCATATATGGATCGTCTATTCAATGGACGAGACGTGTTGAGAGGAGAGTTGCATTTCTCGTCGTGATTCGAGCCCTCATCCACGGTCTTTTTCGAGACACAAGTGTCGAGACCGAATGGTTGAGAGAGACATAAAGTGTTTGGAAATAATGTGCCAATGGATCTTCTATTAGAAGGGTAGATTGAGAACTTTCAGCTCGTTATAGCCTACGTATCACTAGCTGCAGGGGGTCACTATGCTTGATGATCTACCAGCAGTCCGTGTTGATGAGAGGACGCTATTTCGAATCGCTCGGCCTCCGCAGATTGAGGATTATTTGAGGGAGATATTGATCGACCTGCAAGGCCTGGAGGAAATCCGTTTTCTGCTGATGGCAAATGAAATAGTTGACGGGAATGCGGCCGTCACAGATGGGACGCCTGACCCGTGAGGACTTCCACCTTCACGACGCCATTCCGTACGTTTCCGTCCCGCGGGGGAAGCGCGGTCGACTCGCCGCGGTGCCCCTGGTGGACGAGGCGGCTACGGCCGCACACGCCTTCATCGACAGCGAGGCGTTCGGCGCCTAGTCGACGCCGAGTGCGAACAAGGCCATCCGCACGGCCGCCCGGAAGGCGAATCTCGAACCGTTCACGGTGTATCAGATCCGCCACTTTTTCGCCACGTGGCTGCGCCACGCCGGGGCCGACCTCGCGGACATCCAGGACCTGTACGGGCACACGGACCCGACGACGACGAGGACTTACGCCGCCCCGACGCTTGCCAAGCAGCGCGACGCCATCCGCCGCCTACGTGTCGTGGCCGAGGCGTGAAGGCGGGTGCGCGGGGGTCGCGCCCGTCGGCGGGAACCGACTACAATAGAGGAATCGTGACGATGAGGATCAGGACACGGTCGCGCTTGCCCCGGCTGCCTCAGCGCACGCTGTGCCGGCCGATGCAGACCGTTTGGCTGGCAGAAACTCGCACCACCTCACAAGTCATTGATTCTAAAGGGATGCCGGCGTAGCTCAGTTGGTAGAGCAGCTGATTCGTAATCGGTTCAGTTTCGCGCCGCAAGTCCAACAGATCCCGTATTCATTGAGAAAATCGCGAGCAGAACCCATCAGAAAACGTCAGAAAACGGCTCAGCGCATCAGAAACGGCTGGCAGTCCGGCTGGCAGAAGATACGGCGGGCTCGCCGAAGGCTGGAGCGCCAACCGGCGCACCGGTCGACGAGCCTCGGAGCCACGATGGCGGAGTTGCCGCGCCGGGCGGGCTGATGAACTATTATGGAGCGGATGCGAGCTGAATCGCCCTCCGTCGTCCACAGCGACCCGGAAATCTCCGGCGGCACGCCCGTCTTTCGCGGCACGCGAGTGCCGGTTCAGTCTCTCTTCGACTACCTGGAAGGCGGAGAGACGCTCGACCATTTCCTCGACCAGTTCCCCTCGGTGTCGAAGGAACAGGCGCTCGCTGCGCTGGATCTGGCGCGCGATTTCGTTCTGGCCCGTGCGCGTTCTGCTTGACGAGAACCTACCACGGGCTCTCGCCCCGGAGCTGGCCGGACATCACGTCAGCAGCGTCCAAGCCGAGGGTTGGTCGGGAACGAAGAACGGCGCGTTGCTCCGGCAAGCAGGCAAGTACTTCGATGCCCTGTTGAGCATGGATCGAGGTCTCCCCCACCAGCAAAACCTGAGCGGCCTCGGCCTGCGCATACTGATCATCCGGGCGCCGTCGAACCGCATGGTCCACCTGCGGCCACTCGTCGACAGCATCCTGAAGGCGCTGGCGGCGATGTCGCCCGGCCAGCTACGCGAGGTCGGAGACTGAGCAACCGTTCAGCCGGCATCCCAAGCGCTACCGGACGGCCGCTGCTGGAGAGACGGCGGGCAGAACGGGGTCACGCGGACGAGAGGGTGTAGGGACGCCTGGCAACGGCTGGACAACCCGGATCACAGAACCGATCATCGGGCATCTGAACGACACGGGAGCCGGAAATCGAGCCGTGAATGCCGTGACAGCCTGTGACTGCCCCTGAGTCCCGTGTCACAGGGGGTGTCACAGCCCCCGTCACACCTGCCGTACCAGAAGCCCCCTGTATTCATTGGGAATTATATGGGAATTATATATCTGAGTGCCGAGGGAATCAAGTCGGCAAATTATCAAGCCATTATAAGATTTCATATTTCTTCCGAATTTCCGTTGATATTCTGTGGTTTTTCTTGGTAGAATAGTTCCAGTAGGGGATGTCGTAAATGAAGAAATCAGGTCCCGGAAAGTGGTTCCGTAAAGGCATCACATTGATCGAAGTGATCGCCATGTTCCCCGATGACGAATCCGCGGAAAAGTGGTTCGCCTCCATGCGCTGGCCGGACGGTCCCGCGTGCCCCCGCTGCCGCGGCTCCAGCGTGCAGTCCGACGCGGCCCACCCTTCGATGCCGTACCGTTGCCGCGGCTGCGGCAAGCGCTTTTCGGTGCGCGCCGGCAGCGTGATGGCCGACACCAAGCTCGGCTACCGCACCCGGGCCGTCGCCCTGTTCCTGCTGACCACCGGCATCAAGGGCGTCTCGAGCATGAAGCTGCACCGCGACCTAGGCATCAGCCGGAAGTCGGCCTGGCACCTGGCGCACCGCATCCGCGCGTGCCGGGAGCGGGATCAGGGCCCGTTCGCCGGCCCGGTGGAGGTGGACGAGACCTACGTCGGCGGCAAGGAACGCAACAAGCACGAGAGGAAGAAGGCCCGCGCCGGGCGCGGGCCCGTCGGCAAGACGCCCGTGGCGGGGGCGCGGGACCGCGCCACGAACGCAGCGGCCGCGCGGCCGCTGCCGGGCACCGCCAAGGGCGACCTGCAGGGCTTCGTGCGCGGCCGGGTCGCGCCGGGCGCGCAGGTCCGCTCCGACGAGGCGGCGGCCTACGCCGGCATGGCGGAGTTCGCGCACGAAGCCGTCAGGCACTCCGGCGGCGAGTACGTGCGCGGGGCGGCGCATACGAACGGCATCGAATCGTTCCGGTCCCTGTTCAAGCGCGGCCTGTACGGAACCTATCACCGGATGAGCGTCCGTCATCTCGGCCGCTACCTCACGGAGTTCGCGGGACGGTACAACGACCGCGACTGCGACACGGCGGAACAGATACGGCGCATGGCGCGGGGCTTGGTCGGCCGGACGCTGACCTGCCGGCAGTTGACCGGCAAGGCCGCGGTCGCGGCCTGAGCGGCGCCCGCCGCGCTGAGCGCGGCAGCCCGCTGCGGACGCGCTCTTCACGCTCGGTACGAGGGGCGCACCGGATCCGCAATGCCCTGGCGCGACCCCGGTCCGGTCCGGACCGTCCATGCAGGCCGTCGAGCGCCGGGGATCCGCTGTCTTCGGCCCTCGCAGGGCCTGCAAGCGGCTTGCAAGGGGTGCCCTGCCACCGCCAACCCGGTTCCACCGGGGCAACCGGGGCATGCGAGGCGGCCTCTCCAGTCCCTTCCTCGTCCAATCCGCTGGCAGGCTCGATTCAGATACGATCCCACCCCCCACCCCTCTGTGCCCGCCGCGGCCGCACTCGCATGACCCCAGCTCGACACCCACCTCCCTGCTCACAGCAGTTCTAGTCGGATATGGCGTTGTCGGCACTCAGATATATAATTCCCTAAATTTACGGGCAGTCACGTATCTACAGCCATCGTGAATCCCGGGCTTGATCGCCAGCAGAGCAGGAACCCGGAAAGGCTACTCCGTACGAAATCAGTCGAGCCACAAGGTGCCGTTAGGCACGGAGGGGCAAATGAAGAAGTAAGGGCACCGTGGACAGGTCACAGCGTCTACCTTCGGCGGAAACTCGCCGGAGGCGATACCGCTCAACATGGTATCGCTCTTCTTCCATCGGTTGCCGAGCTTGGTCCCGCTGATCACAACGGGCTCATGCGTTTCGTCGGTCAAGTGCAACGCCTGCACAATGGCGTTGCCGCCAAACTGACTCTGGGCCGCAAGGTGATAAAGGGTGTATTCCAGCCTGTCGTATTCGTCGCTCCGCTTGTAGCCCGTACGAACCAGGCGGATGATGACGGTGCCATCGGACATTTCCGCCAATTCATTGGGCTCCACAAGTACGCGTCCGTTGGGAAAGTCGATGGCAAGGGGTTGCGCGTCGTGGAAACTTTGCCCAGCCCCCGCCTTGAGCAAAGCCGCGATCAGCCGGAACGCGAGCCTGCGGTAATCGGCGGCGAGGGCATGCTCTGCCGGCCCGCGAGTTTGCCAGATGGCGTCGAAGGCGGTTTCCGCCTCGTCCAAGTCAGGTTCGCCCATGCGCCGGGCATCGGCAAGCCAGCGCAGGAAGTCGTAAAGGCAATCATGCGTACGTGAGAACGCTGTAGACTTCCGAGCGCCGCCCAGTCCCAGAGCATGCGTATAGAAGAAGCGTCGTGGACATTTCTCGTAAGAGCCCAGACGGCTGTCCGTCACCGCCCAATCCGTGGGCCAACTGACTTCGACCGGCTGCATCCGCAGGGTGTTTGTGGGAAGCGAGAGCTTGAGAGGGTTGATCATCTCGTGGACATACCGGCCGGAGAGCCAGTTCAGAAATGACGACGGGGAGCGATTGCTTCCATTGGAATGCTTTCGCGCATGGTAGAGACGGAGGTGTGTCCGGGCGCACGACAGCGCCACGAAAAACAGGCATTCCTCCTCGTCAATATGTGCGCGCTTCGCTACCTCCCTTGGCGAGGCATTGCCAGATCCATCGATCATGTCCCTAGGCGGCGGACAACGCTCGCCGCGGTTGGAACTTGGGAAACTCGCGACCGTCAGTCCAGGGAGGTGCACAGCCTCGAATTCAAGTCCCTTGCTGCCGTGGACGGTCATCAACCGAACGGCGTCGAGATGCAATGCTGCGGCTGGAACTTGTCGCAGGTCGCGCTCCTCTGGCAACAGCACCAGCTGCCGCACTCGATCGAGGGTGCGCTGTATCGGAAGTCCCATCCCCACCGGACTCTGCTCGCGCACAAGATTGAGGAATTGCCAGACTGCCGCAGCACGCATGCACTCCATTACGGATGTCGCACAGCCCAACTCCTTGGCCACGTCCGTATGATCGAAGAGAAAGATGGCGAGAAACTTCCAGGCGTTGGTGCTTGAGCACAGGCCGTTCAGATCGGCGGCAAGGCGCTTGATGCCTTTCCGCCCCGATGTCGACAGGCCGGGTGCTTGCCCCGCCTTCGCAAGTCCCGCCAATGCGGGTTCTTGAAGGGACCGCAGAAAGCGGCTTACATTGTGCACATGCTGCAGCATCAGACCGTATCGCGGCATCGCGCCGACCCTAACCAATGCGTCGCCGAATGGGTCGACGGCTAAGCTAAGCACGGCTAGCAGGTCACGAACCTCTTCCCGCTCAAACAAGCTGCCAAGGTGAAGGACGGGGATGCCGCGCATCTCCAGTGCCGAGGCAATCTCGTTCAGCCGCCGGTTGGTCCGACACAGGATCGCCTGGTCGCGGAGCCTCACCCCCGCTTCTTCAAGTTGACGGATACTCGCCGCCACGCCCTCGGCTTCCTCATTCAGCGTCTCGAAACGGCGGATCTCGGGACGGCTTGGTCCTTTCCTCCGATTAGCCTCCAACTCGAGGGTCAGCATGTCGTTCGACGCGCCAATATGCGGTGCCACCGCGACAAAGCTATGCACGATCTGCTCGGTCGAGCGATAGTTGACGCCCAGATGATCCGTTACAGAATCAGGGTAATCGGAGCCGAACCGAGCCATATTTTCGGAGGAAGAGCCACGAAATCGATAGATCGACTGTCGCGCATCGCCGACGACCCAAAGCCGCTTGCTATTTCCTGCCACCGTCTTCAGAAGACGTGCTCTGGCCCGATTTACGTCCTGATATTCATCGACGAGTACGTGCCGATGGCGGAGCTGCACGCCAATGCGAACGGCTTTATCGTCTTCCAGTAACTGGGTGGGGCGCATGATCAGGTCGCCAAAGTCCACACCACCATGTTTGCGTAGTGCCTCTTCATAAAGGTCGTAGATATCCGCGATTTCAAGACACTTTGCAGCCGCAATCCGCGCCTCCTCATCGCGACCGACCGCTTCCGCCTCCATCGCTTTCACCAGCACTCGGTAGCGCTCCGGCCCGACCATTTCATCCTTTGCGCGAGAGATTGCATTAACGATGTCCATGAGCACCATCACCGGATCCCAGAGGTTGCGGTAATGAACCAACGCAGCGTGGGAAAGATGTCTTCGAGGACTTCGATTGCGTCGCTGCGGTCAAACAGTGAGGGATCAGGCGCGAGTTCGAGCTTGTCGTGGTAGTGCCGCACGAGATCGAAACCGAAGGCATGGAACGTTCCGATCCAGAGTTTGGGCGCAGCGTCCGGGACAGCCGCAGTCAGTCGCTCCGACAGTTCGCCGGCAGCACGATTGGAGAATGTAAGAATAAGGATCGCGGCCGGATCGGTGCCTTCAGCCAGCAGTGAGAGCACGCGCCTCACCAAGGTTCGTGTCTTGCCGGTTCCCGGCCCTGCTTGCAACAGAAAGGGCCTGCCGCGGTGGATTGCCGTGCGCTCTTGGGACGGATCGGGCCTGCGTACGTGCGGCATCTCGGGTGTGGCCTCATCTTCGACTACCATGGTCGGCAGGAGCAACGTATCGAACAACTGTTGCCGAACTAGCGCCCCCGGAAGTTTCGTTCGGTCGGCGATCTCTGCAGCGGTCAGGCTGTTCTCGAGGTGAAGTTCTCGAGCAAAGGCGCGCGGGAACAGTAGTTCGCGCACATAGACATTGGCTTGAAGTTCACGCCATGCGCGCGCAGCATAGTCCTCGACACGCTGCAGGCCAAATGGCGCGGTCTCGGTGCTCCGCGAGGGATTAATGTCGGAACTGGCGCAAATCGCGGGGCCAGCGTGAAGTTCGGAATGTCCAAGTTCGTGCGCGACGAGTAGCGCACGGGTTGCCGTACCTCCTCCCTCCTCGCAGCAGATCGTTCCGCCTTGGTCGTCGTATAAAGCTCGCGCGCCCTGCAGTGCCGGGTCACCCTGCGACAGCCATACAAGGTCCAGATCGCAGTGTCTTGCGGCAGCTTCGACAAGAGCGAGCGGATCCAACGGGCCTTTGCCCTCGGAGTGCAACTCCTCATGAAGCGCCACTGCCTTGGAACGGATCGGCTCGAAGGGATCCATGAGATCAGAACTCCAACAAGAACTGCCGCTGAGCCTCGTTCAGATCGGAGGTTCGTACTGCCTCCTCGAAGCTTTGCTGTGCACCGGTGGATGGCTTGCCTTCTGCTTTGAAAACTGCTCGGTTGGGGCTGCCGGACGCGCAGCGAAGTGCGCCACCACGACATCAAGCGGCACCTTCAGCTCGTCTGCCACCCGTCTTCGAAAGTCGGGCATCATGGTATCTGGGTCGATTTGACGGTCACGCAGCTTGCCAACGAAAACGCCATTCGCGTTTAACCGTGCGGCGAAAGCACGGAATTCGTTACACAACAAACCCGAGAAAGGGGTGGGTGCATCGGTGATGTCCTCACGTGTGCTCCTCGCCTCAGCCGCCCTCTCCGTCATGGCATGAAGTCGGTTTTGGAAATGGCTCATCGCTCGGCTGACGGCCGGGCTGACGACACTCGTGTCGATCGCCTCTTCCGCATCTTCACGGCAGGTCCACCACAGGAATGTTGCGTTTCCGACGTCGTACATCTCGACGAACCGCATCGATACGCAGGGCTCTGAACGCTTCGTTGAACTGCAGCGCATCGACGATGACGGTCTCTTTGCAGTTGCTCGAGCACGCCCCTCTTCGACCAGCGATGCATCCGTGTGTAGACCGTGTGCCAGTTGCCGCACCGCGGCGCCAGGTCGCGCCACTTGCAGTCGTTTTCCGCCACGTAGAGGATCTTGTTGCGCACTTGCAGATGCGACAGACTGACGTTTCCACGCTGCTTCGGGAGGATCGGTGCGATGTGTCCGCATGGGTCTTCCGTAAGTTCCACCGGCTTGATTCTCCTCCCTTTTCCCGCCCGGGACGACAAGGGCAAAACATACCACACACGGGGGCACTTGTGTCAACACACCCCAGGAAGAGGAGGCTCCACACGATCGCGAAACACCAGCTTCAGACGATCCGCTAAATCGACGCATTTCGGGATCGAGTTGATTCCTGCAGCTGCCGATAGCTTTGTGCTGGATTCTTGGATATCCAACAGCAGGACCCCTCCGTAAGCATTGGCAAAGGCAACGACCTCTTTAAGGATCTTGTATTTTGCGTAGCATTCGATCCTATTCTTGCCGGACATCCACGGATCTTCACCCTGCTTAGCGGGTAGTGTTTCCTTGCATTCAACCTGCTCGATTTCGGGAATCTTGGATTCGATCAGCGCTCGGATGTTGCCGATGGTGATTTCACTGACAGGTCTGGAAAGTACGTCGATCATTGGTTCCTTCCTTCGATGGATGAGCCGATTCGGATGCGGGTGATCAATGTATCTTCAGATTGTCGATTGGTATAGGCGGCAACCGCTTGAAAAGCATCATGTCCCGTCATGAGGTTGTCCCTTGCTCCATTCGCTTGATCTTTGTCCGGCGTCTCGAACGTGTTCTCGTCCCCGCTTCCAGCGGAGACATCATCTTCTCATACAGACCGAACAGATGCTCCACTCGCTCGCGCTCGGAAGCGAATCCAACGCGCCGATAGAGGCGGTCCACGGCGCGGTCGAGGGCTTGGTGGGCGCGGCGCAGGGTGGGCGGCATGAGGTCGGGGGCGTAGAGCTCGGCGAGCGTCGCGTTGGGGTGTGCAGCGCGGGCGTCGAGCACGGCTTGGGCGAGCGGTGCCAGCTTCGACAGGTCCGCGCCTTCGGGCGGTGTCGGGAAGGTGTTGTAGACGAGGCCGATGGAATAGCGGTAGTCGCTCTTCAGCCGCCCGCCGACGTGGCGCAGCCACGCCATGTGCATGGCCGAGGTCAGGAGGGCGAAATCGACCAGCGAAGCGTCCTGAAGGACGAACACCAGATCGCTGGGGACGGTCGGCGGCTCCAGCCAACCCACCGGCACGTATTCGCGCCGCTCCGAACTGACCTTCGGAATCACCAGAAATGGTGTGGTCGGGATAACGTTGACGTGGTAGAGCGTCGGCGTCGCCGCGAGCTTCCGCGTCGGCGCGCTCTTGCTGGCATCGCGGTAGGCGCGGACGGCGGCGATTCGCTCCCGCACTCCCGGTAGCCGCGCAAGAACTTCAGGCGGTGCATCGTGCAACGCCAGAATCCAGCGCTCGCCTCCCTGCAGGTATTCCCGTGCCCCGATGAACGGTCGGAGCCACGGCGCGGCCTCCGGTTCGGCTTCCAGAAACGCATCGCGTCCCGCCGTGTCGAAGATGAAGTTGCCTCCGTCGATGGGCTTGGAGCCGATAATCAATCGGCCCATGCCGTTGATCGGCGCGTTTTCCTCCCGCACCACCAGATGCGGGTCGGACAGCCCGCCTGCATCGAACAGGTACGGCGACAGCGCGCCATGGCTGCTCTCTTCCGGGTCGCCGTTGATATCGGGATAGCTGAACAACCGCTTCTCGGCTCGCGCGGCCTTGCGCCGGTCGAGGCCGAGAATGACGACATGCACATGCGCCTTCCCGCGCGCGTCCGAACCCCATGCGAAGGTCCGATGCGCGAAGGCGATCCCCAGCTTGCAGCGCCCGAACAGCGCCGGCCATATCTGCGCGACCTGCTCGCCCTGCGTGATGGAGTTGGTCGCGACAAAGCCGATCCGAGCGCGGCTGCCCTTCAGATATTCTCCCGCCTTGATGAACCACGCGGCGACGTAATCGAGCGTGCCGCCGCTCCTACCGAGCGCCGCAATGCCGCGCACCTGCGCGCGCTGCTCCGCCGTCTGGTACTTCGCGCCCACGAATGGCGGATTGCCCAGCACGAAGGAGCAATCGCCCGATGGCAGCAGACCGGACCAGTTCATTTCCAGCGAATCGCCATGGACGATGTGAGGCGACTTCTCCAGCGGAATGCGAACGAAGGTCTGGCCGAACTCCAGGCTCAACCGGTTGTTCATGATGTGGTCCATCATCCACAGCGCGGTCTCCGCGATGCGGGCCGGGAACTCGCCAAGCTCGATCCCGTAGAACTGGTCTACGTCCACCACTGACTGCCACGCCGCATCGAGTACCGTCTGACCCGTCGCAGCGGTCTCGTTCCGTATCTCGCCGATGACCTCAATTTCCAGCAGCCGCAATTCCCGGTAGGCGATGATGAGGAAGTTGCCGCAGCCGCAGGCCGGGTCGAAGAACGTCAGGCCGCCGAGCTTCGCCTGGAACTGGCGGAGCGCCGCGAGCCGGCCACGGCGCTTGCGCACCCGCTCGAACTCGGTGCGCAGGTCGTCCATGAACAGCGGCTCGATCACCTTGAGGATATTCTTCTCGGTCGTGTAGTGCGCCCCCTGCGCCCGGCGTTCCGCCGGGTCCATCACCGACTGGAAGAGCGCGCCGAAAATCGCGGGCGAGATACTCGACCAGTCGAAGCGGCAAGCATCGAGCAACGCCCTGCGCATCGCCGCGTCGAACGAAAACGTCCGCAGATGCCCCTCGAACAGGTCGCCGTTGACGTAGGGGAACCGTGCCAGGTTCTCGTCGAGCGTCGCGGCGCGTTCGTCCTCCGGCGTATCGAGCACCTCGAACAGTTGCGCGAGCCACGGCCCGAGATCCGCCCCGTCCTCCCTGGTGCGCGTTTCGACGAAGTCGAGGAAGATATCGCGCGGCTCGAATACCCCGGTGTCGTCGGCGAACATGCAGAACACCATCCGCACGAGGAAACGTTCCAGATCGTGACCCCGGTGTCCGGCATCGGCGAGCGCATCGTGCAGACGCCCGACCAACTCGGCCGCTTCGATGTTAGCTGGGTCCTGGTCGCAGAACGTCCGGCGCTGCACCCCGAGAATGAAGCCGAACGACTCGGCATGCGCCGGCAGGTCTGCAAGCGGGAAGACGACTGTCTCGCCCTCGTCAAGATCGTGAAGCTCGAAGGTCTGGAAGTCGCTCACCAGGATGAAGCGCGGGCGCTCGCGTTCCGGCAGCGCGTCGAAATACTCCCCGGCCTGTTCGTACGCTTTGCGGAGATCGCGCCCGGCGCTCTTCTGTTCGACGAGCAGCACGCCCGGCCAGAACAGGTCGATGAAGCCCGAGCGGTTGTCGAGCTTCGCGACGTGAGCCTCGTATCGCGCGACGTTCCGACGCCGCACCCCGAACACGTCGAAGAAGGCGTTGTAGAAACTCTGCGTCTCGCCCTTCTCGTAGGCCGCGTCTTTCCAATCCTCCGCGAAGGCGGCGGCGCGGACGCGCACCTCGTTCCATGACAAGCGCATCAGACCGCGCCGCCCGCTCTGCGCCGAGCACCGGACGATGTGCAATTGGTTGGAAATGGATGAAGGGAAGCCGCCGGATCAGTTGCTCGTCCGTCCACGATGGCGCGATAAACGATCATGCGTGCAGCGCGCCCGCACGCCGTTCGGCGGCGACCCTCTCGCGACGCGCCTGCGCAAGCTCGTAGCTCGCCTGCATCCGCATCCAGTGCTCGGCGGTGCCCCAGCCGATGTCCTCCAAAGACAGCGCCATGTTCGCGGACACTCCCGCCTTGCCGTTCAGCAGCCGCGACAGCGTTCCGCGCTCGCAACCGAGCCGCGCCGCCGTCTCGGTCACGTCCCAGCCCACATCGTCCATGCTCTCGCGGATGAGTTCGCCCAAGTGCGGCGGGTTCTGCATCGGGCCGACGCGATCGTTCGCAATGTCGTTCATGGTCAGCACTCCCTCCGGTCCGTGGTAGTCGATCAGGTCCACGTCCACGGCCTCGCCGTCCTAGAAGCGGAACACCACGCGCCAGTTGCCCGAGACGCGGACGCTCCACTGGCCCGCACGGTTGCCCTTCAGGGGATGCAGCCGAAAGCCCGGCGCGGCGGGCGGCAACGCTGCGGAGCGGCAACGTGTGCACGGCTCGATCCTGCGCAGCGGGAACGTGTGCGGCGGCCACTGCTCAGCGGCGGTCACGTGCGAGCCGGCACCGCCGCCGACAGTGCGGGCCGAGTAAATGATGCCGCCGGTGCGCACGCCTTCATGCATTGATCTGTTACCTCGTGCTTCCTATAGTGCCGCCTGGAAGCCACGCGGCGGTTCGGGGACTGTCTCCGCAAGTATCACCCGACGGATTGAGCGGTCAGGAAGCGCGATCTGGACGCCCTTCGGCGCGTGGTTCTCACACCACACGCACCGACGGTGCATGGAGCGAGACCCGACCGGTCCGCCTTCACCGGACGTTTTCCATTACATGATAGGGGGATAGGCCGGATTCAGCCTCTGGCCTAGATCCCCCGCGCGGGCCGCGTCGTCTCCCCAAATCCGCCGTTCCGTTCCCTTGGAGCGGGCGGCGCCCGAGGGAACAGACAACGGAGACGCGGCCATGCCCATCCACACGACCATCAACGAGCGTGCGCTGCGGCGCACCTTCAGGGAACACAAACCCGGTGCGCGCGGCCTCGCCGTCTATGACATCGACCTGCCGAAGTTCGGCTTCCGGGTTTTCCCGGGCGGCGCGAAGACCTTCTTCGTCCGTGTCGTGCACCAGTTCGGTGCGAAGAACATCGTCCTCGGCACCGCGGACGAAATGACCGCCGCCGAGGCGAGAGACAAAGCCCTCGCGACCATTGCGGCCGCGAACGCCGAGCGCCAGGCCGACCCGCTGTTCGCCGACTTCGTGCCGGAGTTCATGCGCCGCCAAGGGCGCCGGTGGAAACCGTCCACGCGGGAAGGCAACCGCCATCTGATCGACCGCCATCTCATCCCCTTCTTTGGCAATATGCGCGTCCCGGAGGTCGACCGCGCCGATGTGCGGCGCTGGTTCGACTCCATGAGCGGCACGCCCGGCAACGCCAACCGGACCCTGCCGGTGCTCTCCGTCATGATGCGGCAGGCCGAGCTGTGGGACCTTCGTCCCCAGGGCTCGAACCCCTGCCGCAACATGCGCCGCTACAAAACGACCCCGCGCGAGCGCTTCCTCTCGCTGGACGAGCTGAAGCGCCTCGGCTTCGTACTGGATCACGCCGAGGACCGGCAGGCCGCCGCCGCGATCCGGCTGCTGCTGTTCACCGGCGCGCGATCCTCCGAGATCACGGGCCTCAGATGGGACTGGATACGCGGCGCCCGCGCCGTCCTGCCTGACTCGAAGACCGGGCCGAAGGCGATCCAGCTTCCGCCGCCCGCACGGGCCGTCCTGAACGGCCTGCCGCGCGAGGGGCGGTTCCTCTTCCCGAACAGGACGGGCGACGGCCCGATGAAGGACCTCGGCCTGCGCTGGCAGAAGCTGCGCAAACTCGCCGGGCTTGACGAGGTGCGCATCCACGACTGCCGACACACGTTCGCCTCCCACGCCGTGATGAGCGGCCTCGACCTCTACACCGTAGGCCGCCTGCTCGGCCATGCCGATGTCGCCTCCACCGAGCGCTACGCCCATCTCGCCGACGAGCACGTCCGCGAGGCGGCGGGACGCATCTCCGGCATCGTCAACGACGCCATCGACCATGTGCGGGTCTCGGCATGGTTCGACGCGGCGAGCACGGACAAGCCCGGCGCGGCCAACCGCGCCTTCGAGATCCTGCGCGCCATGCTCGCCTCCGCCCGCCAGTGGGGAGAGCTGGACGAGGGCGTCCCCGACGCCTGCGCCAACATCGTCAGGAACCCGCGCAGGCCCGTCGCCCGATATCTCGATCACGCGGAGCTGGAGCGTCTCGGAACGGTCTTGGACCGACACCGTGAGGAGCACCCTTGGCCGGTTGCCGCCATCCGCCTGCTGACCCTCACTGGGGCGCGGCTCTCCGAAGTCATCGACCTCAAGTGGGACGAAATCGGCGAGCTGGGCGAGGACGGCGCGAGCGCGCGGCTCGAAGACACCAAGACCGGGCCGCGCACGATCTGGCTCGGGCCGGAAGCAGCGCGGCTGCTCGCGGCCTTGCCACGGACCGAAGGCGCGGCGCGAGTGTTCCCTGAGGACCTGACGTCGGATCGCCTTTACACGTTCTGGGTGGGCGTCCGCGAAGAAGCCGGACTGCCCGGGCCTTCGCATCCACGACTGCCGGCACACGTGGGCCTCGCAGGGTGTCATGAACGGCGTCGGGCTCACCACCGTCGGGCGGCTGCTCGGGCACCGCCAGCGCGAGACCACCGCCATCTACGCCCATCCGACGACGGCGCACTGCGCGACGCCGCCTCACAGGCGGCGACCGTCATCGCCCGCGCCATGGGATACAGCGCCGAGCCGCCGCCGCTGCCGGATGAGGCGGACGACGGCGGAGGCGGCAGGGAGCTCGACTGGTCGCATGTTGTGGACAACCGCATCGTGCCCCGGACGATCCGCTCGACCCCGCCGCGACGGCAGACCGGTCCAGGCTGCCGGACCGGGCAGAGCCAGCAGATGGCCCCGGTGGAACTGGACGGGACACGGATCGACACGGGACATTGGCTCGCTGGCCAAGCCGTCGCCCAACGAGCTGGCGAAAAACGGAGGCAGACAAGACGCCTCGACCGGAACAAGCTGGCCTGGATGTGACCCGTAATTCTGCCTGGCCAGTCCCCCTGAAGTCCTTGTCGGGCAGACCCTCCTCGCCGCCAGGATATCGACTGGTTGAGCTTCTGCCGCCTCATTCGGACACGTAGTTGTGCGGGTTCAGGATGGCGGCACAAACCTGTGCGAGGCTGTTCGACTGTCTTCCGTCTTCCCAGGCGAAGGCTAGGCTGGCGCCGATGTGGAGTGCATTCTTGCGTAGGCCGCCAGCATGACCATAACGCTTGTCGGCCTCTGCGCGGAATTCGGCCCACTCATCCTTGCCAATATCTGCTTTGACGATCGCACCGATATCGGAATGCCACATCGTGAAACCAGGTTCCGAGCATGTTTCGGCGGGCATCGGGTTTTCTTTAGGGAATTATATATCTGAGTGCCGACAACGCCATATCCGACTAGAACTGCTGTGAGCAGGGAGGTGGGTGTCGAGCTGGGGTCATTCGAGTGCGGCCGCGGCGGGCACAGAGGGGTGGGGTGTGGGATCGTATCTGAATCGAGCCTGCCAGCGGATTGGACGAGGAAGGGACTAGAGAGGCCGCCTCGCATGCCCCGGTTGCCCCAGTGAAACCCGGTTGGCGGTGGCAGGGCACGCCTTGCAAGCCGCTTGCAGGCCCTGCGAGGGCCGAAGACAGCGGATCCCCGGCGCTCGACGGCCTGCATGGACGGTCCGGACCGGACTGGGGTCGCGCCGGGGCATGCCGGATCCGGTGCGCCCCTCGTACCGAGCGTGAAGCGCGCGCCCGCAGCGGGCTGCCGCGCTCAGCGCGGCGGGCGCCGCTCAGGCCGCGACCGCGGCCTTGCCGGTCAGCTGCCGGCAGGTCAGCGTCCGGCCGACCAAGCCCCGCGCCATGCGCCGCATCCGTTCCGCCGTGTCGCAGTCGCGGTCGTTGCACCGTCCCGCGAACTCCGTGAGGTAGCGGCCGAGATGACGGACGCTCATCCGGTGATAGGTGCCGTACAGGCCGCGCTTGAACAGGGACCGAAACGATTCGATGCCGTTCGTATGCGCCGCCCCGCGCACGTACTCGCCGCCGGAGTGCCTGACGGCTTCGTGCGGGAACTCCGCCATGCCGGCGCAGGCCGCCGCCTCGTCGGAGCGAACCTGCGCGCCCGGCGCGACCCGGCCGCGCACGAAGCCCTGCAGGTCGCCCTTGGCGGTGCCCGGCAGCGGCCGCGCGGCCACTGCGTTCGTGGCGCGGTCCCGCGCCCCCGCCACCGGGGTCTTGCCGACGAGCCCGCGCCCGGCGCGGGCCCTCTTGCTCTCGTGCCGGTTGCGTTCCTTGCCGCCGACGTAGGTCTCGTCCACCTCCACCGGGCCGGCGAACAGGCCCTGATCCCGCTCCCGGCACGCGCGGATGCGGTGCGCCAAGTGCCAGGCCGACTTCCGGCTGACGCCCGGGTCGCGGTGCAGCTTCATGCTCGAGACGCCCTTGATGCCGGTGGTCGGCAGGAACAGGGCGACGGCCCGGGTGCGGTAGCCGAGCTTGGTGTCGGCCATCACGCTGCCGGTGCGCACGGAAAAGCGCTTGCCGCAGCCGCGGCAACGGTACGGCATCGAAGGGTGGGCCGTGCCGGACTGCACGCTGGAGCCGCGGCAGTGGGGGCATACCGGACCGTCGGGCCAGCGCATGGAGGCGAACCACTTTTCCGCGGATTCGTCATCGCGGAACATGGCGATCACTTCGATCAATGTGATGCCTTTACGGAACCACTTTCCGGGACCTGATTTCTTCATTTACGATATCCCTTACTGGAACTATTCTACCAATAAATACCACAGAATGTCAACGGAAAATCGGAAGAAATATGAAATCTTATAATGGCTTGATAATTTGCTGACTTGATTCCCTCGGCACTCAGATATATAATTCCCAATTATATTGCGCCAGGCCAAGCCCTGGCAAGGAGGATGCGATGAGTTGAAACCTTGCACCGCGAGCCAGCAGGTTCGACACCTGCCCGGCAGAGGCGCAGCCCGCCAGCCGGGAGCGAGTGTTGCATGGCGCGTGGCAACGCGCGTCGTGAAGCGTACACAGCGGGTGGCAAAGCGACGCTATGGAGCCTCGAAATCCTCAATGTCGACGCCTTCGTTTTTGTTATAGCGGGGGCCGCGCCGGAAGCGCCGCCAAGGGCGAGGCGCAACGGGTCGTCCGGGGTCAGAGAACGTCCGCATAGCCACGGGAAGGCTCGCCGGGGAACCTGGGAGGCCCTGCACTGTCCATGCAAAACGGCCGGAAGACGGATCGCGGCCAACCCCACGGATCCGGGCCCGCCCCTGTCTGCGGGGGATCGGGAGCGAACGAGCAGGCGCGGCGTGGTACCGGCTGGCGAAGCAATAAGTCGAGGGGATGCAGCGCAGGGAGTCGTAGCGCCCGCATAGTACTGGCGACGGCGGGGAACCGGGACCCGTCCAAGGGAAGGGGGGCGCCGGATGGACAGAACCATGGGAAGGAAACGCTGGAGGAAACCATGAGTTCCGCGAACACGTACACGCAAGACAATGGATAGCCGCACAGGCGCGGGAGCACTCCGCATGGGCGTTCAAGACGCTGCACCGCTGCATCGACCTCGCATGGATGCAGGAGGCGTACCGGCTGACGCGCAAGGACGGCGCGCCGGGCATCGACGGCGTGACGGCCTCGGACTACGAAAAGGACTTGGAGGCCAACCTGTCGGACCTCCTGGGCCGGATCAAGTCCGGGAGCTACTGAGCGCCGCCGGTGCGACGGCGCAACATCCCCAAGGCGGACGGCACGACGCGACCGCTGGGCATCCCCACGTTCGAGGACAAGGTGGCGCAGAGAGCGATCGCGATGCTGCTGGAACCGGTATGCGAGGCGGATTTCCTGCCTTGCTCGCACGGGTTCCGCCCGGGCCGCTCCGCCCATGACGCCTTGCACGCAGTGCGGGCAGGCGCGCGGGCAGGGCTGCAATGGGTGATCGACGCGGACGTGTCGAAATACTTCGACACGATCCCGCACAAGCACTTGCGGGAGTTCCTCGACCTGCGGATCAAGGACGGAGTGGTCCGGCGGATGCTGGACAAATGGCTCAAGGCCGGGGTGCTCGAGGAGGGCGTCCTGCAACGAACCGGGCAAGGCACCCCGCAAGGCGGCGTGATCAGCCCCCTGCTGGCGAACCTGTACCTGCACCACGTGCTGGATGCATGGTTCGAGCGGGAGGCGAAGCCGCGCCTGCAAGAGCGGTGCCTGCTGGTGCGCTACGCCGACGCCGCCGTGCTGCTCTTCGAGCACGACCGGGACGGCCGGCGCGTGCTGGCCGTGCTGGCCAAGCGCTTCGAGCGGTACGGGCTGCGGCTCCACCCGGACAAGACACGGTACCTGGACTTCCGACCGCGCCGACTCCGGAAGCGCGGGAAGGGCGCGACGTTCGATTTCCTCGGCTTCACCCATTACTGGGCGCGGTCGCGGAAGGGTTACCCTGTCGTGCGCCAGTCCACCGCCCGGAGCCGCCTCGCGCGCGCCCTGCGGACCGTGAACGACTGGTGCCGCAGGCACCGGCACGACGCGGTGCAGCGGCAGTGCGAGCACTTGGCGAGCGTGCTGCGGGGCACGGGAACTACTACGGGCTCCGGGGCAACAGCGCGCGGCTGTCGAGCTTCCACTGCCAAGTCGTTCGGATTTGGCGGAAGTGGCTGTCGCGACGCAGCCGGAAATCGCGCCTGAACTGGAACCGGATGCAGGAACTCCTGCGACGGCACCCCCTGCCGCGGCCCGCGTCCGGCCCGCCATGACCGCTCCGCTATTCGCTTGAGCGAACCTGCCATCCGAGGAACCGAGTGCGTTAGACGCACACGCTCGGGTCTGTGAGGGGAGGGGCTCGGCAACGACCCCTCCTACTCGGCTATCGGAGTGCCGAGGGAATCAAGTAGGCAAATTATCAAGCCATAATAAGATTTCATATTTCCTCCGATTTTCCGTTTACATTCTGTGGTGTTTTTTGGTAGAATAGTTCCAGTAGGGGATGCCGTAAATGAAGAAATCAGGTCCCGGAAAGTGGTTCCGTAAAGGCATCACATTGATCGAAGTGATCGCCATGTTCCGCGATGACGAATCCGCGGAAAAGTGGTTCGCCTCCATGCGCTGGCCCGACGGTCCGGTATGCCCCCACTGCCGCGGCTCCAGCGTGCAGTCCGGCACGGCCCACCCTTCGATGCCGTACCGTTGCCGCGGCTGCGGCAAGCGCTTTTCCGTGCGCACCGGCAGCGTGATGGCCGACACCAAGCTCGGCTACCGCACCCGGGCCGTCGCCCTGTTCCTGCTGACCACCGGCATCAAGGGCGTCTCGAGCATGAAGCTGCACCGCGACCCGGGCGTCAGCCGGAAGTCGGCCTGGCACCTGGCGCACCGCATCCGCGCGTGCCGGGAGCGGGATCAGGGCCCGTTCGCCGGCCCGGTGGAGGTGGACGAGACCTACGTCGGCGGCAAGGAACGCAACCGGCACGAGAGCAAGAGGGCCCGCGCCGGGCGCGGGCTCGTCGGCAAGACCCCGGTGGCGGGGGCGCGGGACCGCGCCACGAACGCAGTGGCCGCGCGGCCGCTGCCGGGCACCGCCAAGGGCGACCTGCAGGGCTTCGTGCGCGGCCGGGTCGCGCCGGGCGCGCAGGTTCGCTCCGACGAGGCGGCGGCCTGCGCCGGCATGGCGGAGTTCCCGCACGAAGCCGTCAGGCACTCCGGCGGCGAGTACGTGCGCGGGGCGGCGCATACGAACGGCATCGAATCGTTTCGGTCCCTGTTCAAGCGCGGCCTGTACGGCACCTATCACCGGATGAGCGTCCGTCATCTCGGCCGCTACCTCACGGAGTTCGCGGGACGGCGCAACGACCGCGACTGCGACACGGCGGAACAACGGCGGAACAGATGCGGCGCATGGCGCGGGGCTTGGTCGGCCGTACACAATGAAATCAAAGCAAGGGCGTCGTGCCAGCGGGTCGTCGTCTCGTCCCGCTCGATATCCCAATCGGAGTTCAGCCATATTGGAATGTCTTGGCGTTGTGAATGCCAAGCGCAGCCTTTCCGTGGCCGCCTGATTCGGGACGTCGCACATGAGGTGACTCGTCTGAGACCAGCGGGAGGGCGGGGTGTTGCGAGACGCCTCGAGGATTGCCCGAATTGTTGAATCGCGATCTCTGGCCGGGCCCGTTGACGATTCGGTGACTGATTGCTGCGTGCGTCACGAATGGGCGACCCGACAAACGCTTCGCTGCGTCCACTTGCTGCGTCCACTTGCCGAAGACGAATGTCTTGGTAGAAGAGGTGGCTCGCGACACGTAGCGGGCAGAGTCCAAGGAGCGGGCTTCGGGATGTCTGAGGCCAGCGTGATTGCAACCCTCCCGCCACGTGCGACTGCCCGCAGCGGCGTCGAAATTCGGTGGAAACTGCCGGGGCGGGGAAGTGCGGTAACGGTCAGGATCCGGAGTCTCTCGACTCGGACCGCCAGCCGCCGCCCCGGTCTCGTGACGGGGCGTGCCGTGGTACCCGGGGTGGGATTCGAACCCACACGTCCTGACGGACTACGGATTTTAAGTCCGTTGCGTCTACCAGTTTCGCCACCCGGGCCCGGCTGCTGACTCCATACTAACGCCTCGCCTGCACCGCGCCCTCCCGGCGGGCAGGCGGGAAGCTGTGCTAATCTATCTGCCCGAACCCTTGGAAGGAGGGGCAGAATGAACCGAAACCGCCTGTTTCTGGCGAGTTGCGTCGCGTTGGTCACGACCTCGATGGTCTTTTCCATTCGCGGAGACGTCCTCGACGCCCTCGGCAACGACTTTCACTTGAACAAGGAGCAGCTCGGGCAGCTGCTCAGCCCGGCCTTTCTCGGATTCACGCTGTCGATCCTGATCGGCGGATCCCTGGTCGATCTCTTCGGGATGCGCCGCCTGCTGACGATTTCCGGCCTGTTCTATGTCTTCGCCATCCTAGCCATCGTCATGGCGCCGTTTCCCGACGGCCCCGTGGAATCCATCATGTCCGAGCCCATCACGCAGCTGCTCTGGGTAGCGATGCTTACGCTCGGCTTGGCGCAAGGCCTTGTTGAGGGTGTGATCAATCCGCTCTGCTCGACCCTGTTCCCGAAAGACAAGACCCATCGCATGAACGTGCTGCACGCTTGGTGGCCGGGCGGTCTGATCGTCGGCGGTCTCCTCGCGTTCTGCATCACGAAGGTGATGGGCCTGGACGGGAGCGTGGACTCGGCGACGGCGACGCTGGGCTGGCGCCTCAAGCTCCTGACGGTTCCCTTGGTTGCGGTTGCGTACCTGGTCATCATCCGGGGTCAGGCCTTCCCCGCGACCGAGCGGGTGGCCGCCGGAGTCAGCAATGGCGACATGCTGCTGGACCTGTTCCGGCCGTCCTTCGTTCTCCTGTGGATCTGCATGTGGCTCACATCGGCGACTGAGCTCGGACCGGACCAGTGGGTCCCGTCGCTCATCACCAGCCTGACGGGCATGCAGGGCATTCTGATCCTTGTCTACACCGCAGGCATCATGTTCGTGCTCCGATTCTTCGGCGGCCCCTTGGCGCACGCCTTCTCGCCATTCGGCCTGATGACGATCTCCGCCGCGCTGGCAGCGGCGGGCCTCTACGCCTTGGGCTCGGCCTCGACCATGTTCGGAGCGTTCGCGGCCGCGACGCTCTTCGGGGTCGGCAAGACCTACTTCTGGCCCACGATGTTGGGCGTAACATCGGAACTCTACCCAAAGGGCGGCCCGGTGGCGCTGGCTCTGATGGGCGGCACCGGCAACCTCGCGATTGCGTTCGTGCTCCCCGTCATGGGAGGCTGGTACGACCAATACGGAGCCGAGGCGACGTTCCAATACGTCTCCGTGATGCCGGTGGCGCTGGTAGTTCTCTTCGGGCTCCAGTTCCTCCACTACCGCCGGAAGGGCGGATACAAGCCCGAGGCGATCTCCTGAAGACTGGAACACTCGTACCGTGAAGCGACACCCCGCGCTCGTCCCCCTGTCCCGCCAGCATCATGACGGGCTGGCGCTCGGGGTGTTCATCGACCGGGACCTGCGCGGGGATCCGAATCCAGCAGCCGCAGAGCGGCTTCGGGTCAAGGTTGCCGCCGCATGGGAACTCGAGCTCAATGGGCACTTCGCTGTGGAGGAGGAAATTCTCTTCCCCGTCGCACGCGAGGCTATTGAGGATAAGGGGGTGGTCGACCGGCTGGTTCGCGAGCACGCCGAGATTCGTACGGCGATCGCGGAACTCCAATCCGTCGCGGGCGGCACCTTAGTGCGCCGCCTGCGGTCCTTGCGCGAGATCCTCGTCGCGCACATCCGCTACGAGGAGCGCATCCTATTCGAGGCTGTCCAGAACTCGCTCTCAGAGGAGTCGCTCCAGCGACTCGGGAAGCGGATCGACAAGGCCCTGCCGCGAGCCTGCGTCCACCTCGGCAGCGCCGACATGTCGGGCCGACCGTCCGGTAGGTGATCAGGCCTTGCCGAGGCCGAGCTCGAGGCTCTCTTCGATCTGCCGGTTGATGCCAGCGGTCTCGAATTCGATCGCCACGCGGATGGCGTTCTTGATGGCTTGCCGCGTGGATCGGCCGTGGCAGATAATCACCCCTCCGCGCACGCCCAGCATCGGTGCCCCGCCGTATTCCTCGTAGTCGACCCGCTTCCTGAAGTCCTCGAACGCCCCCTTGGCGAGTCCGTAGCCGATCTGGCGCATCACCGTCGCTTCGAGCGACTCGATCAGGATCGTCTTGATCGTCGCGACCAGCCCCTCGCTGACCTTCAGCGCCACGTTGCCCACGAAGCCGTCGCAGACGATCACGTCAGCCTTGCCGCTGAATAGATCCCGGCCCTCGACGTTGCCGACGAACTGAAAGGGATGCCCCTTGAGCAGCGGCGTCGCCTGCTTGGTGAGGTCGTTGCCCTTGTGCTCTTCCTCGCCGATAGACAGCAGGCCTACCCGCGGACGCTCGCAGCCGAACAGCACCCGCGAGTACACATCGCCCATCACGGCGAACTGCAGTAGCATCGAGGGCGTGCAGTCGACGTTTGCACCGACATCCAGCAACAGCGTCCGCCCGCTCTGCCTCGTCGGGAAGATCTGCGCCACGGCCGGGCGGTACACCCCCGGAATGCGGCCCAAGACCTTCAGGGCGGTAGCCATCACCGCGCCGGTGTTTCCCGCGGAGATCAGGCCCGCAGCATGTCCCTCCAGCACTTGGTGGGCCGCGGCGTAAATCGAGCTGTTCTTCTTCGAGCGCAGCGCCGTGGACGGGTTGTCGTGCATCGTCACTACGTCTTCGGCGTGGACGATGTCGATCTGGGCGCGGGCCGGGAAGTGCTTCGCCAGTTCGCGACCCAGCACCTCCTCGCGGCCGACGAGCAGGATCTTGGCGCCATACTCCTCGGCCGCCAGCAGAGATCCCTCGACCTCTGCCGTGGGCGCGGAATCGCCGCCCATCGCGTCGACGGCTATCGTGACAGGTTGCACCGCTAGGATCCGTGACCGGAGGAGGGCTGGGCCCTATTCCTGCTCGACCTCGATGATTTCGCGCCCCTTGTAGTACCCGCAGTGCTTGCAGGCGCGGTGAGGGAGCACGGCGGCCGAGCACTGCGGGCACACCGAGAACCCCTGCGGGGTCAGGTGGTCGTGCGCGCGCCTCTTGCCCTTTCGGGCTCTGGAGTGTCTACGCTTCGGATTCGGCATGACTCTATCTTCCCAACTGCGAGCCGCGCGTCACCGAGCGCGGCTCAGCTCCCGCAGGGCGTCCCAGCGCGGGTCCGCGAAGCCTGCGCGGCATTCGCATGCCCGCTCGTTGCGGTCTGCCCCGCATTCCGGGCAGAGCCCCTTGCAGCCCGGCTGGCACAGGCTCCGTGTCGGCAGCCACAACAGCAGCTGCTCGCGCACCACGTCGGCTAGGCCGATGCCGTCGCCGTCGTAGAAGCCCACCTCGGTCTGCTCCATGCTGATGGCGGCCTCGCCGCCTTCCTCGATCATCTCCATGGGGTAGAAGCAAAGGTCGAAGCCTTCCTCGAATTCCCGTCGCAGGTCCTTGAGGCAGCGGTCGCAGGCATGGCTCAGGCAGGCATGGAGCCGACCCCGCACGCGGATCGACCGCAGGCCTTCCTTGTCGAGAAGCTCCGCCCTGCCCTGTGCGGCCACCGCGTCGCTGACCCGCCACGGGTCGGACAGGTCCAGTTGCGCGGGCCTGATAGCTTCCTTGAATTGGAGCGGCATCCGCTCCAGTGCCGCCGCCTCGATGTAAATGCTCCCGGGCACGCGGCGACACCTTCAGTCTAGCGCCCCGCGCCCGGCCACGGAAGCCCCTTGAATTCACAGCGATGTGACCGGGGATAGAGGGCCAAGGCGGGCCGAGATGCACGGTCTTGCATTCCTGCCCGAGCGCCGAGACTCGCGGGTTGCACCGAGGGTAGCCTCGGACATCCCGTGGTCGTCTCCCTAGCGATTTCGAAATATGATGCGGCTCCGACAGACCGGGAGAAGCACCGCAGCCGCGAGCGGGCCCGGCTGGGAGCGGAACGGACCGGTTTCGCCGCCGTCGAGGCGCGCGACACCCCGTCCAACAGCCCCGGAACGGACTCTCGGCCCGGCCGTGACCCTTCGACGGCTAGGACCAAGGCTTCAGCCGAGTGGACCCGCTTCGGAGCGGCGAGAGGACAAATGAGACGGGCGGCATTCCGCCGATCCCGGAAACTGCTTGTGAAATTGCTCAGTGCGTCAATTGTGATTCCAGAGTCCTAACCTCCATACAGGCACGCGTAGCAGAAAACCACAAGACGTAGATTGGACGGTGTGAACCCTCGGAGAAGACCGTGCGCTTTGTGTACGGACTTTCGGCAGGCCCTGGCCTCGCGCTACCCCTCAACTTCGGGAAGTCTGAGCCTTCGAGCGCACCCACTCACGGCCCCGCCGAAGTCGACTTCAGGTCTCAGCGCGGTAGAAGCGGTATTGGACAGCCGCCGGGAAGCGTCCCCGGTTCTTCGGTTGGCGGTGTGGCAGGCGTCGGCGGTGGATTCTTCGGCACCATCGTCAGCAGCTGGGATCGCGGTTCGCGGTGTCCAACTCGTAGAGGACTGGCCCGAACCCCTCAGGGATTAGGACCCAACTCGGCTTTGTAGTGCAGCGACAGCAGGAGAGGGGCGATGGCCTTCAGCCGCAAATATCCACCCTGATATACGGCGTTCTCTAGAGGATAAGTGTCGGCATACCGCGCTTGTTCCTAGCGCACTCTCGGTCGCTTGACCTGTCCAAGGCGATCCTACCTGACGGAAATGGCGTAAGGAGCAGAGTACCCATTCCTTGTCTCAGTCTAACGTTCTCTTTTGCTCGGCCGGTGGGTTCTAGATCACAGACTGGGTTGAACGTGCCATCGCGGGAAACCCAGCCAATGTACCGGGCATCGTAACGGGACCATCACTCGGCGACATATGCAGTGCCGGATCCAATCGGGATGGCCAAATCGACTTCACTAGGCTCGGGACAGAAAGACATTCTCTTCACCGCCATAGCCTCCAATTCCATTCCGCTTGGGTTGATCACCCCACGCTCTCTCCCTCGGGCGTGACACCTGCACCACTTTCGTTCAATCTGGCGACTGTAAAGCACGGTTTCGGACCATCGGGCCACCTGATATTCTGCATTTCGCGGATCCTACCTTTGAAGTATTTTCTCCATCGAGCGATGGTGTCGTTGTTCATGCTCCACTCCTTGAGGTTCTTCTTTTGGTCGTGTGCGACGGTCCAACACTGTCCGCCCGGCTGCCTACCTCAGACATCCTGACGCCAGCTCGTCGCCAGCCACTACTTCATTGGTGGCACACGGCCGTGCCAGGGCCTGTGCATACGGCCCCCGATCCGGTTCCTACAATGGGGAGTTCCATGCGGATCAAGGACCTGCGCGTTCACTCGATCGCGATCGCCGATCCCCCGCTGCGCAGCTCGTACGGGCTCCACGCGCCCTACGCCCTGCGGAACGTCCTCGAAATCGAGAGCGAGGACGGCATCGTCGGCATCGCCGAGACCTACGGCGGTGAGGGCCCGGCTGCCGCGCTCCGTGCCGTCCGCGAGCGGGTCCTCGGGGTGGATGCCTACCGTGTCACCGGCGACCTGCTGGACCTAGCGGAAGGCGAAGGGGCCGGAGCGGAGCGCTCCCACGCCATGCGCACGCCCGGCGAGAACCCGCTCGACGCCGGGCCGCGGACCTTCGCGGCTATCGAGACGGCCTGCCTGGACCTAATCGGCCGCAGCGTCGGTGTCCCCGTGTGCGACCTGCTCGGCGGCCGTGTCCGGGATTCGGTGCCCTTCTCCGCCTACGCCTTCTACAAGCACGCCGGAGGCGGCGGCGAGGGAGCCGACGCTCGCGAGGACCCGTATGGCGAGTGTCTGACTCCCGAATCGATCGTGCGCCAGGTCCGCGCCATGGTGGCCGAGTACGGCTTCCGCGACGTGAAGCTCAAGGGGGGCGTCTTCGAGCCCGAACAAGAGGTCGAGGCCATTCGCCAGCTGCGGGCCGAGTTGGGGCCCGGTGTGCCGCTGCGCATCGATCCCAACTCCGCCTGGAAGGTCGAAACCTCCGTGCAGGTTGGCCAAGCCTTGCGAGAGGAGCTGTCCGGCGACGGCTATCTGGAAGATCCATCGCCCGGGCTCGACGGCATGGCCGCCGTGCGGAGCGCACTCGTTGCCCGGGGGATTCGCATCCCGCTCGCAAGCAACGTGGCCGTCACCTCCTTCGCCCACTTGCCCGAGTCCGTCCGCCGCGACGCCGTGCAGGTGGTCCTCTGCGACCACCATTTCTGGGGCGGCATGCGCCAGGTCCAGCACTTGGGCAGACTGTGCCGCACGTTCGGCATCGCCCTGTCGATGCATTCCAACTCCCACTTGGGCGTGTCGCTGATGGCCATGGCCCACGTGGCGGCCTCCACCGAGAGCCTCACCTACGCCTGCGACACCCACTATCCGTGGCAGGCGTCCGACGAGATCGTCGCGGGCGGACGGCTGCCCTTCGCAGGCGGGGCGCTCCGCATCCCGGAGAAGGGCGGCTTGGGCGTCGATCTGGACTACGACCAGCTCGAGCGGCTCAAGCGGCGCTACGATTCAGTTCCCTACCGCCGACGCGACGACGCGGCGGAGATGCGCAGGCGCGTGGACCCGACCTGGCAGCGCGTTCTGCCCCGCTGGTAGGCCAAGAGCCGCCGTTCCGGCGGCCCGAGAGAGTTGCATTCCCGGTGCCGGGCGATTACTATCATTGCTACCGAAAGGAGGGATGGCCATGTCGCGAGCGATCCGTCTATCAGCCCTGTTTCTTTCTCTGGCCTGCGTGCTGGCGTACGCCGTGCCTCGAGTGACTTCCGTCGAGCCCGACGCAGTCGCGCCGGGAGGCTCGGCCGTCGCCAAGGGCTCGGACTTGGGCAGGGGCTCCGTCGACACGCTCTATCTCACCGTCGGCGGCACAGACGTCGAGATGAAGTTGACCGAGCAGACCGCGGAAGCGATCACGTTCGAGGTGCCCGCCTCGATTGAGCTGAAGCGGTATCGGCTGATGGTGCTCACTTCGGGCGCCGGCGCCGCCTACATGGAGCAGCCCGTGGCGCTCGAGGTCGTGGACGCCGAGACCGCGAAGCAGCGAGCCGAGGAGGGCGATGTCCAGCTCGAGATCATTGATGCCGAGCCGGAGGAGCCGGAAGACCGGGACTAGGTAGCGGCCGGTCCGCGCCGCTGCTAGGTGCTCTCGTCGGCGCTGGCGCCCCGAGCCAGCTGCTCCAAGGCCCATGCCGCGTGCTCGCGGGTCTGGCGCTCCGGCGAGCGGGCCAGTCTCTCCAAGGCGGGGCGGAAGCCTTGATTCCGACTGTTGCCCATGGCAACGACGACGTTGCGCAGGAATCCGGCGAAGCGAGCGCGCTTGATCGGCGTGCCGGCGAAGCGGGCATCGAACTCTTCCTCGCTCAGCCCCGCGAGCTCGTCTAGGTCCGGGCTGGCGTTGGCGGGCTGAAAGGCGGCTTCGTCGGTGGTTGCCGCTCGGCGGGGGCTGTTCCACGGGCACACGTCTTGGCAGATATCGCAGCCGAACACGTGGTGCCCGACCCCTTCCCGGTGCTCCGCCGGGATCGCGTCCCGCAGCTCGATCGTCCAGTACGAAATGCATAGGCGGGAGTCCAGGGCGTGTGACGGCCCGTCCGCGGTCTCCACGAGCGCGTCCGTCGGACAGGCGTCAATACAGCGCCGGCAGGTGCCGCAACGGTCGGGCGGCGGGCTGTCGGGCGCCAGCTCGAGCGACGTGAGGATCTCCCCTAGGAAGACCCACGATCCGAGCCGCTCGCTGATCAGGCAGGTGTTCTTGCCGATCCAGCCCAGTCCGGCTCGCTTGGCGTACGCGCGCTCCAGCAGGGGGGACGTGTCGACGCAGATCTTGCAGAGGACCCCCTGGCCGTACCGCGACCGCATCCAGTCCGCCAGCGAGCGCAGGCGTTCCTTGAGCACGCCGTGGTAGTCCGCGCCCCAGGCGTAGCGCGACACCCAGCCCTCCTCGCCGTCCTCGAACTCGGTCGAGTACGGCGCGGGCGCGTTGTACACCATGCCGACGCAGACCACCGATCTCGCCGCAGGCAGCAGGCTGCGCGCGTCGGCGCGCATCGCGCCCCGGCGGCCTTCGAGGTACTGCATGGCCCCGTGGTACCCGCGGGCCAGCCAGAGCGGGTAGAAGGCCGCTTCCGGCGTGGGCTCGGCCGGGGCCACGCCCGCGAGCTCGAAGCCGAGCTCGCGGGCGCGGTCCTTCACGGGGCGGGAGTCGAGCATGCCTGGCCCGCCGGCATCCGTCGCCGCGGACGGGCTAAGGCTGCCGTTCAACCCCCAATGCTGCCATAGACACGCAAATTTCTGCGATTCGGCGGTTTCCTATTGTGCCGCGCTCCGGTGCCTGCGTAGACTAGCCGAGGATCGTGTGGCGGCTGGCCCGCCGACGCTCCGGCTGCACGGGATCCGGCCACTCGCGCCGGTCCGCGTTGCCGGTGGCGATTCGACTCTCGGAAAGGTGAACGCATGCAGCGACCGGTGAAATACTTGGAGCGCGGCCTTACGCAGGTGGCCAAGGGCGGCTGGAAGATCGCCCGCAAGCTCGATGGCAGCAAGGCGCCGAATCCGGCATTCACGCCGAATTGGTCCGACAAGCCCATGCTCAAGTCGTGGGAGAAGACCAAGCCCCCGCTCGGCTGGCCTCGCCAGACCGACTCCCTCTGCCCGAAGTGCGTGCGCGAGGCGCGCGAGGTCATCCTGAACGGAGAGGTGGACTACTCGATCCTCAAGACCGAGAAGGTCGGCGAGGTCAAGGCGACCATCCTGGAGCGAGACGGCCAGATCTGGATGGTCAAGGACTGTCCTCGCCACGGGCGGATCGAGGACCTCATGGCGATCGACGCCAAGTTCCTCGAGCACATCGAAGCGCAGTTCCCGGGACGCGACATCCGCGCCCATAACGACGAGGACCTGCACAACCACGGCTCCTCGACCGTGAAGTGGGGTCGCGGCGCCGTCCTGACCGTCGACCTGACCAACCGCTGCAACATGATGTGCGACCCCTGCTTCATGGACGCCAATCAGGTCGGATTCGTCCACGAGCTCGAGTGGGAAGAGATCAAGACCATCCTCGACAACGCGATCAGCATCAAGCCCCGGCGCCAGATGTCGGTCCAGTTCTCCGGCGGAGAGCCGACCATGTCGCCCTACTTCCTCAAGGCAGTGCAGTACTGTCGCAAGATCGGCTACAACTCGGTTCAGGCGGCGACCAACGGCATCGAGTTCGCCAAGAACAGGGAGTTCGCCGAGGCTGTGGCCGACGCCGGCATGCGCTACGCCTACCTGCAGTTCGACGGGATCGGCAACGAGCCGAACCAGCACCGCAAGATCGGCAACCTGTTCGACGTCAAGATCAAGGCGATCGAGAACATGCACGACGCGGGCATCGAGATCGTGCTGGTGACCACGCTGGTGAACAATGTCAACAACGAGGAGGTCGGCCCGATTATCCAGTTCGCGCGCGACAACCCGGGCCGGATCGCCTTCATCGCCTTCCAGCCGGTCTCCTTCACCGGCCGCGACGAGGAGATCACCGACGAGCGACGCCGTCGCCAGCGCTACACGCTGAGCCACCTGGCGCACGACGTCAAGCAGCAGGTCGGCATCACCGAGCCGACGCGCGACTGGTTCCCGATCTCGGTCATGGGTAGCTTCGTCGACGCCGCCGACCTGGCCCACGGCCCGCAGGCCCAGTGGGGCCAGGTCAGCTGCGGCTGCCACCCGAACTGCGGCGTGGGCACGGCGCTGATGATCAACAAGCAGACCAAGGACATGGCGGCGGTGCCGGAATTCATCAACGTGCCGCAATTCGTGCAGGACATCCGTCGCGTCACCGACTCCGGGCGCGGCAAGTTCGCGACCAACATGCAGATGGGCCTCGCCTTGCTCAAGAACTACAACCCGATGAAGGCCCCGGCGGACTTCTCGATGTTCGACCTGCTCAAGAAGTTCGACAAGTCCTTCGCGCTGAGCGGACGGAACTACGGCAAGGGCACCGCACGGCGCAACGATCCGTGGAACTTCCTGTTCGTGGCCGGGATGTGGTTCCAGGACCTCTTCAACTACGACTTCCGGCGGACCGAGATGTGCGTCATCCCCTACGGCACGCAGGAGGGCGAGATCTCATTCTGCGCGTACAACACCGGCATCGGCTGGCGCAACATCATCGAGAAGATGCACATGACCGCGACCCTGTCAACTTGGTACGGGGAGCACGGTCGGCACAAGATATACGCCGGCGGGCGCAAGGTCGAGGAGATCACGCATCTCAGCGACCAGCTGCACATCAACGCCGACCACGCCGCCCGCGGAGCGCAGGTATCGGACGGCCCGCAGAATGCTCGCGAGGAGAAGATCGCGGCCCGCGACCGCAAGCTGGCCGAGGCGAAGGCCCGCGGCGAGCAGATTCCGTCCAGTGGCGCCCGGACCCGCAACCTGTCTGCCGAGGACGAGGCCAAGCTGATGAAGATGTACCGCAGGGACGTCCTCAAGGAGCCCGCGGCCCCGCAACTCGTGCAAATCGCAGCGCCGAGCGAGCCCCGCGAGACAGTCGGGGCAAGCGGCGACTGATTCGAGGCATTCCCAAGGCTTCCGCGCCGCCCTGTCCCGCGCAGGCGGGCCAGGGCGGCTTGCCTTGGCGGAGGGGGGAGCTTTCCGCGTTGCCCGGCGCGGTCGCGTACTAGGCCGGATTCCGCGGCCGTCTTGGCTGGTGATGCCTAGGGCTCACGCGCCGGCAATGCGCGCCAAGACCGATCCGGGGCGGATGATCGACTGATCTCGGTCGGGCCCCGTTGAAACGCCGCCGATTTCGACTTCGATGCGATCTTGTACGAACGCGATGTAGTCCTTGGCCGCCTGCGGTAGGCGACCGAAGTCGCGAATGGTCGGAGTGGGGCTGTTCCACCCCCGCAGTTCCTCGTAGACCGGCTGCACTTCCGCGTACTCTTCGGCCACGGCGGGCATCCAGTCGATCGGCGACCCCTTGTAGCGGTAGCCCGTGCAGACGGGAATGCGGTCCAGTGAGTCGAGGACGTCGAGTTTCGTTACAAAGAGCGTCGAGAGGTGGTTGATGGCGTGCGCGTAGCGCAAGAGCGGCAAGTCGAGCCATCCGCACCGCCGCGGCCGCCCCGTCACGGTGCCGAACTCTGCTCCTGCCGCGCGAAGCGAGTCCCCAGAAGGGCCGGTGACCTCCGTCGCGAAGGGGCCCTCGCCGACCCGGGTGGCGTAAGCCTTGGCGACGCCCACGATGTCGTGCAGCATCCGCGGCGAGACTCCCGAGCCTGTGCAGAGTCCGCCCGCGGTCGCGTTCGAGGAGGTCAGGAACGGATAGGTGCCGAAGTCGATGTCGAGCATCGTGGCTTGAGCGCCTTCGAACAGAAGGCGCTTGCCCTGGCGGATAGCGTCGTTGAGGTATCTCGTGGTGTCCCTCACGAACGGTCGCAGGCGCTCCGCCATCTCTAGATAGCCCGCGACGGATGCGTCGGTGTCCCAAGTGGGCCCTTCGATTCCCGCAGCCGCCGCCACGGCGGCCTTTTCCTTCGCTATCGACCGGAAGCGGTCGGGGAAGGTGTCGGTCGACAGCAGGTCGGCCACGCGAATGCCACGCCGGGCGGCCTTGTCTTCGTAGCACGGCCCGATACCGCGCGCCGTAGTGCCGATCCTGCGCCCGCCAGGCGATGCCTCCGTCGACCGCTCCATGACCGGGTGATACGGGAACACGACGTGCGCGCGGTTGCTGACGAGTAGGTTGCCGTCCACCGGCACGCCCTTGTCGCGGAGCCCGTCTACTTCCTCCATGAACGCCCTGGGATCGATCACCACGCCGTTGCCGACCACGGAGATCTTGCCCGGACGCAGGATTCCGCTCGGCACGAGAGACAACTTGAAGACCTGGCCGCCGGCCTTGACGGTGTGGCCCGCATTGTTGCCTCCTTGGCAACGCACGACAATATCGAAGTGTTCCGCCACGAGGTCGATGATCTTGCCCTTGCCCTCGTCCCCCCACTGGAGGCCCAACACTGCTAGGTTCGACATGAGTACGGAGGGGAGCCCGGCAATTCGCGGGGCTAGGCGGGAATGGCGGGGCCTTGAGGTCGAGCGACCGCCTGCCGATTAGCTGATACCATCTTACGCCGTGAATGGGGCTCGGCCCGACAGGTTCCCGAGAGCTGCTCGGAAGCGCTCGGCCATCGCTGGAACTCCGGTGCGCGCGCGCCTGTAGGGACGCCCGCGACGAGAGCAGCCTGGGAAGTATCATCGCAGATCTCTGAATCAAATCCCAACGAGCCTCGAGTTTCCGCAGCTGCCGGTCGCGGAATCGACCTGACCGGGCCGGCCGTCGGCGGCAATCTCTGCCAATCGAACTATTGGTTGTCCCCGCGCAGCAACCGGCGGTTGGAGGGCCAGTTCAAAGCGGGTCGCGACTCCCGGACTTTTCGTTCGACAACCCGAGACGAGTCTCCCGGACCCGCTGCCGCACCGGCCTAGCGAAATTGAGGGATGTAGATTCAGACATCCAGATGGGTCTGACTCCAGATGGGGTACGTTGGACGATTCCGAAGCCGCATGTGAAACGCATCAACCGTAGGTCATGCCCGGTGGCGTGCTGTTGGGTCGGCTTGGATGCCTAGGACCTGCACGCGATACCGGTCAGCCCCACCGTACTGGAATTCCAATCCAGTCATTGCGGCCTGCCTGACCGGGCATTGACGTGAAACGCTTGGGTGGGGCCTGAATTGTACCATCAATCTGTCCAAACCCCAATGAGCCCGATCTCTACTTGGGAATGGGGCTGGATGTCCGGCCGAGGGTGCAATTCCATGGACGTGGCATGGGCCGGAGGCGGGCACCCAGCCGGCCAAGTCCTCGCCCTAGCGCCTAGCTTGCGCCCGCAGCCTGCGCCACTGCTTGGCAGTGCCCGCTGCGGCCGCCCTCTCTCCGATAAGTGTTCGCTTCCTCGGGCGTGCGTTCGCACCAGAGCGGCGCTACGCCCCGCAGACGCCTGTATAGATAGAACAGGTGCTTTGCGCAACCAGTTTCACTATGATGGATTATCACCCCCATAAGTCCATTCAATAAGATTAAGATACCCTTCATTGACGGGACGCCCTTCGGATTCTGCTCGGCGTCCTCCGGCCTGACGGCGTCGCATACCTAGCCTATTACCGTCAAAGACTCTACCGTCTTGGGACTCGCCGGGCCCTGTACTAGTGCCACGGCTGAAAGCGCTAGGTTTCGCTGCCGGTCGGCACGATCCTATTGAGCGCCACGCTGCCGCTGACCACTTGGCTCCTCGTCCTAGACCTGCCCTCAAGGGCCCACAACGGCACCCCGCCGCTGGAACCGGCGTGCCAGCTCGGCGCAAACGACAACAGGCCTTGGATGGTCAAGTGCCAGCTCAGGCGGGACCGAGAGGGCGGATGCCGGTTGCGACTTGCCCGGCTGCGCCTCGCGACCGTCGGCCCAGAGCGCCCGACATGGGCAGCGGGTCGCTTGAACTACATCATGAAAGGGCTCGACTTCGCAGGGAATGCGCCACGCGTCGTGTGAACATCTCGTGTCGCAACAAGCTGGTCGAGCCGGACCGCGACCGATCGGCCCTGACTCGCCCGTCGCGCCAGCCTCGCGCTGTGCTCGCCAGATCCGCCGAGATCAAACCCTAGCTGTCGTGGAGTGACCTCATTCGATTCGGCCGTCAATTCCCAGCCTTGCTGGTGCCGGCACTTCGAATCCGCTCGGGCCCCCTGCCGCCTCTCGGGATTGGAGCAGCCACTGGGCGCAGACTCCGCAGGTGCTCCCCCGGGCGCAACGCAAGGCCACGAAGCCAAATGCGGCGGCCCTACATAGTGCCCGTGACAAAACTCGTATCCCCTTGACAAAAAAGGCGTTAGGTCCAATCTCTCAAGGCGAAGATTTCGCTGGAATGCTACGACTAATCCGAAATCCTGGCGATTCTGGGTAGAGCGCGGAAATCTTCGCGATTGGCGTCTGAGCAACTTCCGACCTTGGGCCCTATATGTTGTGTTTGGAGATCCATCCGACCTCAGGATGTAGTATGAAATGCTGATCGGGCCAGAATTCAGGGGTTTTGTCACAAGCACTACATAGCGCTTGGCTCGCCTACCGAGGATTGGCGACCGCGGTCGTACGCTAGCGCATGCGCTTGACTCGTTACTCACCCAGGATTCAGACATCGAGGGCGATGGTCCCTTGCGCCCTCAGGCCCCGCCCTCTTTCCTCGCAAGCCGGTTCTTCTGTGTTCGTCAAAGATTGCGGTAAAAATCCTTTTACAGACAATTGGAAGGCAGATTACGAGCCGTAATCTTCGTATCATTTGCGGTACGATGAGTTCAGAGTGCCAGACGGAACGGTGGTCGGCTGGGAGTGCGTGGCGGGTCGGGTTGCTTGGGGCGCTAGCCGGTTAGAGAGGCGGGAGTCTGGGCAGGGGCGATGACGAACGGCATGAAGCAGCGCGTCCGCGATGCGGTTCACGGCCTCATTGTGTTTGGTGGGAACGCTGATCCGTTTCAGAACGAGACCGACCGAATCGCATGGCGCTTGATCAAAACGCCCGAGTTCCAGCGCTTGCGTCGCATTCGCCAACTCGGACTAGCCGATATGGTCTATCCGGGAGCGACCCACAGCCGATTTGCACACAGTATTGGCGTCTACCACACGGCGCGTCAGATCGTTTGCGTCATCAAGCGCAAGCAGAGCGACACGTATGACTCCGTCCGGGCGCGGGTGGCCCTGCTGGCTGCGCTCCTACACGACATCGGGCACGGGCCGTTCAGCCATGCGTTCGAGGGCATGGGGGTTGGAGAGCCGAAAAGGCACGAAGACTGGAGCGTGGAGGTGATTCGCGATCACACGGAGGTGAACTCCGTTCTGGGGGAGGTGGATACGTGCCTTCCTGACGAGATCAGCAATCTGTTGAAGCGAGATGCCGGTGACATTTTCACGTCGGTTGTCACCAGTAAGTTTGACGCTGACCGTCTCGACTACATTCAACGAGACCGCCAAATGACAGGTGTCGGATATGGGGACTTTGACCGCGACTGGCTTCTTGATTGCCTAGAGGTCGGATCACTCGTGATCGGGCGCGGTGATGGGCCTACCAAGGTGCCGATCCTGTATCTGGACCCCAAGGGGATGTCGGTTGCAGAGGAGTACCTTGAAGCTCGCTACCGGCTGTACTGTATGGTTTATATGCACAAGACCACAAGAGCCGCCGAGAAAATGCTCGAGGCACTGCTGAATCTCGTGGCAAGTGTCGCGAGAGAGGGACACTTCGCTCTTCCTGGACCTCTATGCCGGTATCTTACCACTGAATCTCCTTCGCTAGGTGACTTGCTTTGTCTTGACGACGCTGTGGTCTGGGCCTCTGTGGCGGAGCTCAAGTACGCCGATAACGGCAGCATCTCGAACTTGGCTGGTCGCCTAGTTGACAGAAAGTTATTCAAGTGTGTTGATCTCAGAGCAGGCAGCGACCCAGTTGAATCGTCCTATCTAAGGCTTCGACTCGAGTTGAAGGAACATCATGCTGAATGGGCAAAGGGCCTCTTGTTTGACCACCCCAGCGTGATCCCATACCAGTGGTGCGATACGGAGGATCTAGAGGTATCTAACCAGCTCCTAGTGAAGGCGCGACCAAATATGGCTCAGCCGGTCGACATCGCTCGCGTGTCGCCCGTCGTCAAATCACTCTTAGGGGTGGACCGCTGCCCGTGGGCGTACGCTCCTGACCGGACGCAAGCGGACAAGCTCGTTAGAATCATGGGGGAACTGTCGAAATCATTTCGGAGTGCGCAAGGGGCTCAAGGCGTCCGAGCTGCGCGTCGAGAGGGCTGTGGCCCTGCTGGGAGACCTTGGCTTGGACCCTTCGCGGATCCGGTCGCTCTGAAGTAGGAACGCGTGGACGAGCTGCCGGCCGCGCATACCCAGCTCCTTCGCCTGACCGGGCGTGTCGACGGGTTTGGCCGGCTCGAATCGCCCGTGCCAGGGACCCTCCGGGACGTGCTGCGCCTCGATGAGGAGCAAGACCTGACCGCGATGTGGCACTGGCGGTGTCAAGACCTCTGGCAGCAGGCGGGTGACCTGTCGGCGGACTGGCTCGTACCAGCGGTTCGCCGACTCGCCACGCATTGCCACTAGCGTGTATCGGGACGCTCCCAAACTCGTGGGCTCTGCGAGATTCGCGATTTCTTGATGCGAGGACGGTGCATTTCGGGCTAGATTTGCGAGTACGTGGGGTTCCCGGAATGCCGACCGTCTCGTTTGTCCCTTCACGGGTTCGAGTCGGGTACAGGGGACAGGAGCTCCCATCCTAGCCATTGAAGTGCTACGGCTTAGCCGAGTGTCCACGCCCGGGCCCGTGGATGGGGGTGTCAAGCACCTCACGGGCGTTGCAACCGGCCCATCCTGATGAGTGCCGGCCCGGGTGCGGCCGGTGTTTCTCTCCCGGTCCGTCGGGGCGGCCTGCTTCCGGCATCGAAAGCGATACAAGCTCGGGATGTCTGAGTCACTGCTCTTGAAGCCTAGATTTCAGATGCCTCTCACTTGGTTTGATGTTGGTATTATTCATTCCGTGCGGTCCGGAGACTGTCCTCTATTGCACAAATCTGACAGGAATCAGAAGAGAATTGTGTCTCGCCTTTAACCTGCCCCTCCTGATGGAGGACTTCTTCTGAGCTGGCCTGATGCGCGAGATTTCCCGAAGGGATTGCCGGTGTGGACGGGCATTAGACAAGTCTGACAAGGGCAGCCACAAATGTCTCTACATCAGATGGAAATGCCCTCTTAGTAACTCGCCTCAGCATCCGCAACATCATCGCTTCATCTTCAGAGTTACGTTCGATGTAGCTGATGTCCTTCTGCAATTTCTTGGGCAAGATCTGTCCATTAGGCACAATTGATCCAACTTGCTCACTACGAGTTGACCGTGATGGACCGACAATGTGCGCCTGCGAATTGCTTCCGGGACTCGTTCCTGCACTAGAACCCCCTGATACCTCCCATTGGGCCTGCCCTTCCGACGGCTTCCGAGACAAGGACTTGTACTGTGGGATGTTCCTGCGACGCTTGACCAACATCGTCTTGCCCGTAGGGAGACGGAATGACTGCCTTATGAATTTCCTCTCGTCAAGAGCGAATCGGGTCTCACAACTCCTTGGATACCCGCAATTCATGAATGTATATTTCCCCGTTTGGGACGCGAGACAATGCCTCGGCTCGACATTGAGGGGCAAACCAATATAGAAGGTCTGGACAGGAGTGTCCTCTTGAGACGGACCCCATTCTGGGCCTGTATGGGCGCTCCGATTCCGAACAAAAGAGTGCATCATTAGGCATTGAAATCGAGGGATACGATTCGGATGATGCGCCCATGATGGTACCGTCCATCGTTGCAATGATGTCGACATCTGTTCCAATATCGTTAAACTAACCACTCAATTGCTTCTCTGGATGTAACTCGTAGCAAGTGAAAACATCGGCCGCTATTCCAGTGAGTACTCCGTCACCTAGGACTGACGTTTTAGGAAGATTTAGGGATCGGGAATACCCTAATTGCACCGATGTGAACATGTAATTTCTCTAGACGTACAAGCTTTATTGAGGGCATATTTACAGCGCGATATTTCAGAACTTTATGCATCCAGAAAGTCCTAATGAGCCTATTGAACGCTGCCGTCCCAATGGTTGACAACGTATCATCACCGCTCATAAGTGCAGGAATGGCATTAGGAACGCTAACAATATCGAGTAGATATTCGGTCGAGTGACGCTGCCAAAGAGTCATCTCACGAGCAAGCACAAAGGCATGAAATACTGCACTTAGTATGCCACATGGATGCGAATGTGTGCAAACAGAGTTGCGAACAACATCAAGTAGGAACGTGCCTGCTTCATCAGGTGACGGGCTTGCCTAGACATGTGGCTCAATACGCATCGTGGCACCGTTCCCGCCGGAACGGGTCCAACCGCGAAGAGTGTTGCGGTACCACGGCGAGCTTGTGGAAGCGAGATGCGAGGCGGCCGCTTGGGTCCCCTTGCCTCCCGCAAGGTCATCGCTAAGTCAGATCTGAAGCTCCACTCTAGAGAATGCCCCCACGTCGAGACCATGTGGCCCGATTGCACGACATGTAGCAAGGCGTGGCTGAGAATCATCGGAGTAGCGGCTAGGTGGCAATCTTACATTGGCACCGGCACGACCTCCGATTCGTCTCGTCCATCCAACAGGGCGTTGGAGAGCATTGCTGCCAGTCCGCTGTTTCAAGGCGATTTGGTCAGTTAGCTCACCGATCGATCCGAGGGCATCGCCGCATGCTGCCCAGAGGGTCGAACGTTCAACCCTCAATGCATGCTCGCGGTTGCCGCTTGGAAGACCGGCTACTCGCCGTGAAGAACCGGTGCGTCCCGACGAAACTGATTCATCAAACAGAGACGATTGTGTCCACTGAAGACCTCCTTGGTGCGACAAACTTACACTTCTTTATCGAATCCACGTTAAACGCATCCGAGAGCAGTATTAGAGCATAGCACGAAAACGGGCACTACCCGAAACGGACGGAGAGCTGGCTAATGCTCCACTTACCGGCGGTGGGATACCTCGGAGCGCTGCCAGTTCGCAACATTGTCACCTACTACCTGGAGCCGGCGGAAGTGTGGTTGGACGGACCGAGGTGAGGGCATCTCTCTGGCATTTGAGGATCCCGCGGCAGACCGTATGCTCGGCCCGCCGGTGCTTGGGAAGCCGAGACCCCTTCCGCAATCGGGAGTTCCGCAGCGCCGAGGCCCTCCAGCCCGGGGCGCCACCCGGGAATCCGACTGAAAGTGCCGGTCGGGCAGGGCGCGGGACTGTTTCGGACGTGCTGGTCGCGGCGCTAGGACCCCGGTTGCAGGGGCGGCGGCCCGGCCTCCCACTCATTCCAGAGCCTCTCCAGCTCGGCTACGAGTACAGGACGGGATTGCGCCAAGTCGTGCAGCTCCGTCCCGTCCGCCTCGATGTCGTACAGTTCCCACGGCCGGTCGCGCCGCGCCACGAGTTTCCACTGGTCCCGGCGGATCGCCTTGCCGCGGCTCCATTGCCAGTACAGCTCTCGCGGGGGCTCGCGGCTTCCTCCCTTCAGCACGGGCAGCAGGCTCCGTCCGTCGGCGGGATGGACCGCTTGCCCGCCGAATTCGGTCGGCTGGTCGACCCCGGCCGCCTCGAGAAACGTCGGCATCAGATCGATCACGTGAGCGAGCTGACCGCTGATGGAGCCGTGCTCCTTGATCGCTGCCGGCCAGCGAGCGATCAGCGGCACGAGGATGCCTCCTTCGTGGTCGTGCTGCTTGTAGAGCCGGAAGGGCGTGTTGGACGCGTTGGCCCAGCCGTAGCCGTAGCTCTGGTAGGTGTCTTCCGGGCCGGGCATGACGCCGGGAATGTTGCCCGGCACGACGGGCCTTCCGTCCCGCGTGCGCGCCGGCAGGTACGGCCCCGTCCGGTCGGTCGTGTACTCGACGTGGCAGCCCCCGTTGTCCACCTGGAACACCACCAGCGTGTTCTCGGCCGCTCCCGATTCCTCCAGCAGGTCCAGCAGGCGGCCGATGCCGCGGTCCATGCTCGTCACCTGCGCGCCGTACACCTCCATGCGGCGCTGCTGCCATGCCTTGTGCGGCTCGTCCGCCCAGGCCGGCACTTCGGGATTGCGCGGCGAGAGCGCCCAGTCCGGGTTCACCAGGCCGCCTTCCTTGAGGCGGGCGTGGCGCTCGAGCCGCAACGCGTCCCATCCCGCCTCGTAGCGGCCCTCGTAACCGGCGATATCCTCCGGGAACGCGTGCAGCGGCCAGTGCGCGGCGGTGTAGGCCACGTACAGGAAGAACGGCCGCTCCCGCGCTAGGCCGTCCCGCATGAAGTCGAGGGCATGGTCCGTGATCGCCTTGGTGTAGTAGAAGCCGGGATCCAGATAGAGCTGCTCGGCGGGCTCGTTGTCAACCATGAGCGATGCGGGCGCCCAGAAGCTGCAGGCGCCAAGGGTCGTGCCGAAGAACCTGTCGAAGCCCCGCTGGCAGGGCAGGCTCTCGCGCTTCGCGTCGTTGGCGAGGTGCCACTTCCCGCTCATGTAGGTGGCGTAGCCTGCCGCCTGCAGTGCCTCCGCGACTGTGACCACCTGCTCCGAGATCGCGTCGCGCTCGTTGAGTGCCTTCGACGTGTAGCAGCCGCTCATCAGCGACGCCCTTGTCGGGACGCACATGTTGTTCGTGTAGTAGCGCGTGAAGCGCAGGCCCCCGGCGGCTAGGCGGTCGAGGCCGGGCGTCTCGATCTCGCCCCCGTAGCAGCCGAGGTCCGAATAGCCCATGTCGTCGGACATGATCATCACGATGTTCGGCTGCGCGTCGTTCCCGGCCTGCGTGCCCGTCGGCCCGCAGGAGGCCGCCGCCAGCGGAGCGGTCGCGCCGGCGAGTTGGAGGAATCGGCGACGGTCTATTGCGTTGGACTCGGTCACGCCAACATCGTACAGAGGCGGGATCCCACGGTTCCGACACGGCGGATTACGCGCCGAACACGATCATTCGCCCGCCGAGTGCCCGGCGCGGCCTTGCCGCCCGCGAGCGGGCTACAGGTCGGCCAGGTCCGGGTGCTCGGCGGCCCACTCCATGAATTCGTCGACCGAATGGAATGTCTCGTGCTTGTACAGCCGGCCTCGGTCTTCGACCGGGGCGGACCAGTCGAAGTCCCATGAGTCGCCGGTGCGCTCCATCCAGCGCGCCAGTTCCGCCTCGAGCTCGACGCGCAGCGCCTCCGCGCTCGGCTCCTGCGCGAGGTTGGCGAGTTCGTACGGATCCGCTTCGAGGTCGTACAGCACCCACGGCGCGTCCCTCGTGCGAGCGTACATGTGGCGCTGCGTGCGGACTCCGCGCCAGCCGCCCTCCACCCCGCCTGCGAGGAACGGGCCGAAGATCTGGAAGTACGCCGATCCCGGGCCCGACTCGCCCGCCGCGCCGAGGATGACCCCGGATAGGTCGCTGCCCTGCATCGCCGGGCTGGTCGGCAGGCCGCACAGCGCCAGCAGCGTCGGCGCGATGTCCACGTGGGAGAACAGGGCGTCGGTCTCGCGACCGGGCTCCGTCCTCGGGGGGCGCACGATGCCCGGGACGCGGATCGACTCCTCCCAGGGCTTCCGCTTGAGGCGCTGCCCGTGCGATCCCAGCATGTCGCCGTGGTCGGACGACACCAGCACGACCGTGTTGTCGCGCAGGCCCAGCTCGTCTAGCTCCCCGAGGATGCGCCCGACCTGCTCGTCGACGGCCGTCACCATCGCGTAGTAGGCGGCGATCTCCTTGCGGCCGGGGGTCTTGACGTAGGGATTCGGCTCGAGCTCCCGGTCCGACGCGTCCCCCGCGAAGTTCGGGCTAAGCGCGATGGCCTCCGGGTCGTACATGCCCATGTACCGGTCCGGGGCGAGGTAGGGGTCGTGGGGCGGGCCCATCTGCACGGTCAGGAAGAACGGGCGCTTGTCGTCCTTCGCCGCTCGCAGGAACTCGATGCCCAAGTCCGTCCACGTCTCCGCCTCGAAGGTCTTGATCGGGATGGCCTCCTCCTCGTCGCGGAAGTAGTGGGTGTCGAAGTGTGCGTGGCTGACTTGGTTGGCCGCCCAGTATTCGAAGCCCTGCCGCCGCCCGCCGGGAGGGACCCAGCCGGGCTGCCGCGGGCCGCCGTCGAGATGCCACTTGCCCACGAAGCCCGTCCGGTAGCCGGCCGTCGCGAACAGCTCCGCCAGCGATGTCTCCGATTCGCGCAGCCGCAGGTCGTTGGCCGTCATGCCGTTGGCGTGGGCGTACTTGCCGGTCAGGATCACGGCCCGGGCCGGGCAGCACACCGGGGAGTTGGCCAAGTGGTTGCGGAACAGCAGGCCTTCGGCGGCCAGCCGGTCGAGATTGGGCGTCTGCACGTCCGGGTTGCCCATGCAGCCCATCGCCTGGGCCCGCATCTGGTCCGGGAACAGGAACAGGACGTTAAGCGGTCCGTCCTCGCTGTCGGAAGGCCGGCAGCTCGCCGCCCCGGCCAGCGCGCCGCCTGTCGCTAGGAACTCCCGTCTCGTCAGCATCCGACCGGCGATGATAGCGCAGCCGCTGCCGGGCGCCCGCGCGGGTCCCGGCTACCAGCCGGCGGCGTAGCGGTTCGCGTACGGATCCGCGCCGGCCTCGATCACGCTGTTGCGCAGCACCTTGATCGCGGTCGGGGCAGACCCGCTGTTCCGGCGGCCCCGCAGCTCCACCAGATGGCCGCGCGCGGCCAGCTCCTCCACCACGAACTCGGGCATGCGCTCGTCCACCAGCAGCACGTTCGGCTCCATGGCGTGGTCGTCGAAGCTGGCCACGAGATGCTTGCTCTGGAACCGCGGCGCCTCGACCGCCGCCTGGGGGTTGAAGTCGAACAGCAGGACGGCCAGCAGCACCTGCAGCAGGGCCTGCTCCTGCTGGTCGCCGCCGGGCGTCGAAAGCGCCATGAACGGTCGGCCTCCTCGCGTCACCAGCGTGGGGGTCAGGGTGATGCGCGGCCGCTTGCCGGGCTCGACCACGTTCGGGTGGTTCGGCAGCGTCAGGAAGCTCTGGGCGCGCTGGGTCAGGGGGATGCCGGTCCGTCCCGCGATCACCGAGGGCATCCACGCGCCGGACGGGGACGCCGAGAACATCATCCCGTCCGCCGTCGCGATGTTGATGCAGGTCGTGTCCTTGGACGCGAGGGCGTCCGGGAGCGGCCGCGCCCGGCCGTTGTGCCCGGCCGGATGCACCGGGAGGCGGTCGCCGAAGGCGCCCGGGCGGAACTCCGCCGAGGACCGCTCCGGGTCGATCAGGGCCCTGCGCCCGGCCGCGTAGGCCTTGTCGAGCAGCTCCCGGGGCACCTGCGAGAACTCCGGATCGGCGTACCACGCGTCGCGGTCGGCGAACGCCAGCTTGAGCGCCTCGACCAAGTGGTGGAGGTAGCCGGACGTGTTCCAGCCCAGCTCGAAGAGGTCGTAGTCCTCCAGGATGTTGAGGGCCTGCAGCAGCACCGCGCCCTGCGTCCAGAAGTCCGCCTTGAAGATCTCGTGCCCGTGGAAGGTCGTCGCCAGCGGCCGCTCCAGGTCCAAGTGGAACGACGCGAGGTCCTCGTAGCGCAGCAGGCCCCCGCTGCGCTCGACGAAGTCGGCGATCTCGCGGGCGACCGGGCCCCTGTAGAAGTGGTCCCGCACGGCCTCGATCGCGTCCTCCCGCGACCTGCCGGCCCCCAGCGCGGCCCGCTCGGCGCCCGCCATCCCGCGGATCGTCGCGGCTAGGTCCGGCTGGCGGAAGAGGGAGCCCGGCCCCGGCGCGCGCCCGTCCGGCGCGAAGACGGCCCGCGAGGTCGGGAACAGCTGCAGGAAGCTCCCCGCTTCGGCGATAGAGCGCGCCCGCGTGCGGTCGAGGGGGTGTCCGTCCGCTAGCGTCGCAGCGTGCGAGGACACTTCCGCGAAGGAGAGCGTGCCGAATCGCTGCAGCGCCAGCAGCGCGGCGTCGACCATGCCGGGCACCAGCGCCGGCAAGGTGCCGTACGAGGGGATCGGCCCGGTCTCGTGGTCCCGCTGAGCGGCCTCCTCTTCCAAGGCCGGATCGGCCTCGAGGCCTAGGAAGAAGTCCAGCGTCATGCTGGCCGGGGCCGTGCCCACTCCGGCGATCGAGTGGACCTCGCCGTCGGCTGTGCGGATCAGCAGGGGGGCCTCCCCCCCGAAGCCGTAGTGCGAGAACTCGGTGACCGCCCCGGCGAGGAGCGCGGCGACGCCCGCGTCCACCGCGTTGCCCCCGGCCTGGAGCGCTCGCATGGCCGCCTGCGTCACCAGTTGCGTGCCGGCGGCGACGGCCGCTTCCTTGCCCCGCACCACGGGGCGGAAGACCTCCCAGCGCAGGATCGCTCGCTGCCGCCGCTCCTTGTCGCTCCGTGAACGCCTCATCTGCGTGGACGCCGCGCAGACTGCCAGCAGGCCCAGCGCCAAGGCCCAGGCGACATGCCTTCTATTCACCACGGGCAGCCGTAACGCATCATACCTGTTCGCCGGCCGCGCCGGCGCCCTAGATGTGGCCGAAGACGTGATCCTCCTCGACCGGCGCCGGCGCCGCCGCCGCCAGCAGGTCGCGCACGCGGTCGATGGCCTCGCGCTTCTCCCGGTTTCTCAGGGCGCGGCGGTTGGCGAGCAGGTGCGCCGTGGAGCCCTCGAGCACCTTGTGGACGATCTTCAGGCCGTTGGCGCGCAGCGTGCGCCCGGTCTCGGTGTTGTCCACGATCGCGTCGCCGTCTTCCGGGGGCTTCGATTCGGTGGCGCCGAAGGAATGGAAGATCGCCACGGGCGAGGCCCCGCTCCGCTGCACGCTCAGCCGGGCGTAGGGGCTGTACAGCGACGGCTCCAGGTCGGTGTGCTGGCGCACCAGCGCCTCCGTCAGATTGAGGTACTCGGTCCAGATGCGCAGGGGCTGCGTGCCCGTGGACTCCACGAACCGAGCGAACAGGTCCGGGGCCGAGCGCACTTCGCTCCACCGCTGCGAGACGCACAGCACGATGTCGACGCGCCCGAAGCCGAGATCGAGGATGTCCGCGACATTGGCCGAGACCTCGCTCTCGTAATACCAGTCCACCCCCGAGATGCCGAGGTCGAAGAAGCCGGCCTGCAGCATGTAGGGGATCTCCTGCGGCCGCATCGTCTTGGCCCGGACGCCCGCGATGCCGAGCTCCGGCCGGTAGCTCCGGTTGCCGTCTGCGTAGCCTCGCGGGTCGATGCCGGCTCGCTCGAGGAAGGCGCGCGTCTTCCTCTCCAGGCTCCCCTTGGGAATGGCGAACCGCACCGGGGTCATGCTGTCGCCCTCGCATGCGCCGCGAGCGCCGCGGCCAGGGGACCCGCCGCCGCCTCGACTTCCGCTCCTCCCGGCAGCCGCACGCTCCCGCCGGCCACGGTGGCCGCCGGGTCGCCCGGAAGCCCGACCCGGATCCCGCGGTCGCGCAGCGCCTCGGCGAGCCGTGCGGTCGCCGCCTCGTCGCCGGCCGCGGCCGGCCGCAGCGCGATCCCCGTGCCGCGGGGCGCGCCCGCCTCGGGCCCGGCCAGCCCGCCAAGGATGTCGAAGCGCACGGCGCAGCCCGTGGCCGGCGTGGGCCGCCCGCCGAAAAGCTCGACCAAGGTGTCGTAACGCCCGCCGCCGCACACCTTGGCCGGGCCGCTCGCGATCTCGAACATCGTGCCGGTGTAGAACGTCAGGCCTCGCGCGATGCCGAGCGCCACCTCGAACCCTCCGAGGCCGCAATGCTCCAGCAGGCTGCACACCGCCAGCAGGTCGGACAGGGCCGCTTCCGCGCCGGAGGCCTCCAACGTCTCGGACGCGAGTGCCGAGATCTCGTCCAGCCGGCCGCGGATCGCGCTCGCGCTAAGCAGCCGCACCGCGGTCTCGTCCGGCAGGTAGCCCTCCACGTTCCACAGATGCCTGTAGGTGGCCGCCGCTTCGTCCGGGAGTTGGCGGGCCAGCCCGGCCGCGTCGAGGTTCGGGCGGGCCGTGATGGCGAACTCGCCCTCGTAGCCGTCCTGCGCCTGCATCGACGCCAGCTCGCGCCGGTCGCTGCGCAGCTGCTCCGTCATCAGCGGATCCTGCCGACCGTCCAGCGCCGCGCAGCGCTCGCGGATTCCGGCCAGCCGGTCCAGGTGGCCGATCACCGCCGCCCGGTCGTCCGGGCCAAGGCGGCCGGGAAGCAGCGCGCGGAAGATTCCGGCCGAGCCGATCTTCAGCGACAGGCCCCCGATCCCGAGCCCGCGCAGGAAGCGATGCGCCGCGGCGATGACCTCCGCGTCGGCCGCGGCCGAGCCGTCTCCGAAGACCTCGATTCCCGCCTGCACGAACTCGCGGCTGCGTCCCGAATGCGGGCGGCAGTAGCGGAAGCACGGCGCCACGTAGAACAGCTTGTGCGGGGGCGGTGCGCCGTCGAGCGCGCCGGAGGCCACCAGTCGGCAGACCGGCGCGGTCATCTCGGGCCGCAAGGCGTATTCCTCGTGGTCGCAGTGGAAGGTGAGCAGGGAGCTCTTGATCTCTGGTCCCGAGCGCGCGGCGAAGAGATCCGCCCGCTCGAACGTCGGCGTGGCCACCTCCGCGAAGCCGTACGCCTCGGCGGTGCGAACGAAGGCGGCTTCCAGCCGCCGCCGCGCCGCGACGTCAGCGGGGAGGCTGTCCCTCGTGGCGGGCGGGGGGGCGCTGTCGAGCATGGCGAATCAAACGGGCGCAGGTCGGTTTCGCCTCGGCTGCGGCCGGGCCCGCGGGCCGGGACGGCGCTAGAACGGCAAGGGGCCGGCCCTACTGCGATTTTACTGCGTTCCGCGCCGACATTCCCGTGCGCCGAACGCCGACAGGATTTCTATAATGGATGTAGTTGCACTCGCAGCGACCTGCGGCTGTCCCGCGCGCGCGAGCCGACACGCCTGACCGCAAGGTCCCTCCATGCAAGCTGTGAAAGTTTCCCCGATAGGGGATCCCCTGCCGTTGCCGGTGCGGGAGGTCGTCAACGACTTCAGTATCCACGTCGCCACGGTGAACGGCTCGGGCAGCCAGTCCTCCAACCTGGTCCTGCTGCGCGCGCTATTCGAGATGGGCATTCCGGTATCCGGCAAGAACCTGTTCCCCTCGAACATTGCCGGCCTGCCCACTTGGTACACGATCCGCGCCAGCAAGTACGGGTTCATCGGGCGCAAGAAGGAAGTCGACGTCCTCGTCGCGATGAACGCGCAGACCGCCAGGGAGGACGTCGAGAGCCTGAGCCCCGGCCGCGCGGTGGTCTACGACGAGCCCCTGCGACTGCGCGACCTCAGGCGCGACCTCGATTTCTACCCTGTGCCCTTCGACAGGCTCGTCGTTCCGGTCTGCCCGCAGCCGAGGCTGCGCAAGCTCGTCCGCAACATGATCTACGACGGCGTGCTGGCGTCGCTGCTCGGCATCGAGATGGACGAGATCCGCAACGCGATCTACAAGCAGTTCGCTCGCAAGCCCAAGGCCGCCGACATGAACTGGAACGCGGCCCTCGCCGGCTACGAGTGGTCGCAGCAAAACCTCGGCAAGCGCGACCCCTTCCGCTTGGAGCGGATGGACGGGAACCAGGGCAAGATTATCGTCGAGGGCAACTCGGCGGCGGCGCTGGGCGCCGTCTTCGGGGGCGTGAGCGTCATCACTTGGTATCCCATCACGCCCTCGTCGTCGCTGGCCGAAGCCGCCCAGGGCTACCTCAAGCGCTTCCGCACCGACCCGGACACGGGCAAGGCGACCTTCGCCGTCGTGCAGGCCGAGGACGAGCTCGCCTCGATCGGCATGGCCATCGGCGCGGGCTGGGCCGGCGCCCGCTCGATGACCACGACCGCCGGCCCGGGCATCTCGCTCATGTCCGAGTTCGTCGGCCTGGCGCACTTCGCCGAGATTCCGATGGTCCTGATCGACGTGCAGCGCATGGGGCCCTCCACGGGCCTGCCGACGCGCACCTCGCAGGGGGACTTCCTGTCCGCCGCGACCCTCTCGCACGGCGACACGTCCCACCCCATGCTGATCCCGGCCACGCCGGAAGAGTGCTTCGAGTTCACCGCCAAGGCCTTCGATGTGGCCGAGCGCCTGCAGACGCCCGTGTTCGTCATGCTCGACCTCGATCTCGGGATGAACTACTGGACCGCCGCCAAGTTCGATTACCCCGATTGGGACCTGGATCGCGGCAAGGTGCTCAGCGAGGCCGATATCGAGCGCCTGCAGGGCGACTGGGGGCGCTACCGCGACATCGACGGCGACGGAATCCCCTACCGCACCGTCCCCGGCAACCGGCACCCCCAGGCGGCCTACTTCGCGCGCGGCACCGGGCACGACGAGGACGCCAACTACAGCGAGCGCGAGGAAGACTGGATCCGCAACTTGGAGCGGATCAAGAGGAAGCTGGCCGGCGCCCGCAGGTGGCTGCCGGAACCGATCGTCGACGACAATCCGGACGCTAGGGTCGCGTTCGTCGCGGCCGGCACGAGCCACGAGGCCGTGCGCGAGGCGCGCAGCCAGCTGCTCCTGGAGTACGGCATCGAGACCGCCTACTGCCGCGTGCGGGGCTGGCCCTTCAGCCACAGCACCGAGGAGTTCATCGCGCGCCACCAGAGGGTGTACGTGGTCGAGCAGAATCGCGACGGCCAGCTGCGCGTGCTGCTGCGCCGGCAGTTTCCCGCCATTCACGACCACCTGCGCAGCGTCTGCTATTGCGGCGGGATGCCCTTGGACGCCCGCACGGTCACCGATGCCGTCGTCGAGGAGGAAAGGCTGTGAGCGTCGCGACAGCGCGCCGGGCGAAGGCCCCGGCGATCAACCGCATCGGACTGGGACTCGATCCCTACCGGGGTCTCAGGACGACCCTGTGCGCCGGCTGCGGCCACAACTCGATTTCCGAGCGCATCGTCGAATGCTTCTTCGAGATGGGCATCGATCCGACGCAGGTCGTCAAGCTGTCGGGCATCGGCTGCTCGTCCAAGTCGCCGGCCTACTTCCTGAGCATGTCGCACGGCTTCAACAGCGTGCACGGCCGGATGCCGGCCGTCGCCACCGGCGCGATGCTGGCCAACAAGGACCTGCTGGCCTTGGGCGTGTCCGGCGACGGCGACACGGCCTCGATCGGGCTGGGCCAGTTCGTCCACATGATGCGGCGCAACGTGCCGATCGTCTACATCATCGAGGACAACGGCTGCTACGGCCTGACCAAGGGCCAGTTCTCCGCGACCGCCGACCTGGGGTCGACCGCCAAGTCGGGCATCGCGAACGAGCTCCCGCCCATCGACACGTGCGGGCTGGCGGTGCAGATGGGCGCGACCTTCGTGGCGCGCTCGTTCTCGGGAGACAAGAAGCAGCTGCAGGCGGTCCTCAAGGCCGCCTTGGGCCACAGGGGCACGGCGGTGATCGACGTGGTCTCCCCGTGCGTCACCTTTAACGACCACGCGGGCTCCACCAAGAGCTACAAGCACGTGCGCGACAACAAAGTGCTGCTGCAGTCGATCGACTTCGTCCCGCACTTCGACGAGATTCACTTGGAGGACGACTTCGCCCCGGGTACCGTCCGCGAGGTCGAGATGCACGACGGGTCGCTGCTGCGGCTGGAGAAGCTCGAGGAGGACTACGACCCCACGAGCCGCATCGGGGCCTTGGACCGAATCGAGCAGGCCGTCGGCCAGAGCCAGATACTGACGGGCGTGCTCTACGTCAACACCGAATCGCCCAGCTTCACCGAGGTGCTCCAGCTCGACGACGCGCCGCTAGCCGAGCTCGGGCAGGACCGCCTGCGTCCGGGCCGGGATGCACTCGACGAGGTCATGGAGGAACTCGCGTAGGCTCGCGGGGCGGCTCCGTCCCCGCGGCGCTCGGCGCGATGCGGGGCGGGTCGCCTTCGATCCGCAGCGGCCGCGGCCGCTCCTCGCAGGGCGGGATGGAATCCCGGCTGTAGTGGCGCAGCCCGTAGGCGACGTGGCGGCGCGCCTCGCCGAGGCAGGCCTCGCCCGTGCGCGCCGCGTTCGCCAGGAAGAACTCGCGAGCGCCCGCGAGCCTGCTGGCGGCGGGATACGTCTGGAACTTGAGCCCGGCGAGCGAGACTGCCGCGAGGGCGGCCACCGCCGGGAGCGCCAGCGCAGGCCTCGCCCGGGTCGCGGCGGCGACGGCCGCGGCCGCTAGCGCGAGGCCCGTCAGGCCGGCCGGCACCGAGGCGCTCGGCTCGAGCTGCCGCACCGCCCGCGTGATGCCGTCGGCGAGGCCCGCGGGCAGCAGCTCTCCCGCCAGCGGGACTAGCAGCAGCGAGCAGGCCGAGGCCGCTAGGAGACCCCTCCGGGGACGCTCGCGCCACCGAACGGCCAGCAGGATCGCCAGGGGCGGGACGGCCGGCAGCACGTACGCGGGCAGCTTGTTGACGGACGCCGAAAAGAAAACGACCGTGCCCAGCGCCCATGCCGCCAGGAACTGCAGCCGCGGGTCGGCCCGGAGCGGCTCCAGGCGCAGGCCGAGCAGGAGCGGCGCCCACGGGAGGAGGAACGCCAGCAGCACCGGCAGAAAGAACCACCATGGCTGCACGTGCTGGAGGGAGGAGCTGATGAAGCGCTCCCAGTGATGCCGCAGGATGAATTCCTCGACGAAGACCGCGCCGTTCCGCCAGTAGCACGCGGCGTACCAGGGCAGGCAGGCGACGGCGAACGGTGCCAGCGCCCGGAACCCGAGCAGCGCGAGGACGCGCCGCGGGTCGCGCCACGCCACCGGCAGAATCGCCGCCGCCGCGATCGCCGGCGCGACCAGGCCCTTGGCCAGCACGCCCAGCCCCAGCAGGGCTCCGAAGCAGGAGATCCAGCGCTTGTCGGCTCCGTCGGGGTCGCGTACCCACGGCAGCAGGCAGAGCAGCGAGGCCGACACGAGCGCCGCCAGCGGCCCGTCGAACACTCCCGCGTCGGCGTAGGCGACCCAACCCGCCGAGGTTGCCAGAACGCAGGTTGCCGCGACCGCAGTCTCCCGGTCGAACTCCCTGCGCACCGTCCGGTACAGGAATGCGAGGAACGCGATGCAGCCCAAGGCCACCGGGACCCTGGTGTAGTCGTCGAGTCCGGCCAGCCGACCCGCAGCCCCCAGCCAGAACAGCAGGGCGGGCTTCTCGAACCAGGGCTCGCCCCACAGGACGGGCGTGACGAAGTCCCCCGATTCCGCCATCTCCCTGGCAATCGAGGCGTAGCGCGGTTCGTCCGGGCCAACTAGCCCTCGCCGGGGGATCGGCGCTAGGTACAGGGCGAAGGCAAGCAGGCCCGCCGCGGCCGCTAGGCTCCTTCGGGTCACCGAGTCAGAGGCGTCACGCGGATCTTGCGGAATTCGATGGCGCCGTGATCTCCCTGCAGCGTGATCGGCCCCGGCTCGCCTTCTCGCCAGTCGGTCGCCATTGCCGTGAATCCATCGACCGGGATGCGGTCGATGGTCTTGACGCCGTTCAGCACGACCGTGAGCTCGCGCCCGACCAGCCGGATGTCGAAGGCCTGCCACTCCCCGGCGCGGCGGCTGGCGTTGACGCTCGGGGCGATCCGACCGTAGAGCGCACCGTTACCGTGGTCGCTCGCCGGCTGCCCGAAATCGTCGAGCAGCTGCACCTCGTAGCGGCCGCGCAGCCCGATCCCCCCGTTCATCCCCGGATGCACCAGCAGCTCGACCTGCAGGCGGAAATTCCAGAACCTAGCGTCCGATACGAGCACGTCGGCGTTGCGGCGGTTCTTGAGGATGCCGTTCTCCGCGTACCAGCCGTCCTCGCGACCCGGCCGCAGCGCGTGCCAGCCGTCGATCCCCTTCCCGTCAAATAGCTCGACCGGGGCGCCTTCCCTCCACGTACCGTCGTCGCGCTCGGCGATGACCGGCGCTCGCTGCCCGACCCACAGCAGCGCTCCGCGAGAGCGGTTCGCCACGCCGACGAGCCGCTCGCCGTGCAGGGCAGCCTCGACTTCGGTCCGTATCACCGAGCCTGGGCCTCGCCGCTGCGTGCGCTCTAGGTGGAAGCGCAGCTGGCCTCCCTCGACGCGCGCTTCGCGGATGGGGTCGAGCTGGCCGCCGGGCCCGGCTCCGACCATGGATCCGCTGATCGAGCCCCCGCCGGCTCCGTTCACTTCGAGCCACAGGGCCCGGCCGCCGTTGTCGCCGAGCGCTTCTATGATCCACCGCCCGTTGAACGCCTCGTCCTCGGCTATCGCGACGGACACGGCGCAGGCGAGCAGAAGGCAGAGTCTCGACGTCATGGTTGGCCGCGGCATTGGCGCGTCCAATCATGGCAACTGCCGGACCAACCCGTCAAGACCGGCCCTCGTAAACGGCCGAGGCGGCCCAGGAGCCCCGGCCCGGAAAACCTGCGGGCCATCCGTCGCCTAGGGCCTGGCAAGGGCGCTATTGGTCTCGGAAAGGACCGGAAATCCTGCGTTTGCAGGTGCCGCGAGGACTATAGTGTAAGTGATTGGGATTGTGATCGCGCGTCCCACCGGAGAAACTGCCCATGCATCAGCGAGTCGCCCCAATCTGCTTCTTGGTCGGGGCCTTGGCGGTAGCGGCGCAGGTCAGCGGATCGACCGCCGGTCCGCAGTTTACCGAGCATCAGCGTGCGCACTGGGCGTTCCAGCCCCTCGCTGCCGCGGAGGCCCCTCTGTCGACGGGAGCCAGTCCGGTGGACGCGTTCGTCGTGTCGCGCATGGCCGGGCGACGCATCGCGCCGGGGCCGCGCGCGGACAAGGTCACGCTGATCCGGCGGGCGACCTTCGATCTCCACGGCCTGCCGCCGTCCCCCGAGGAGGTCGAGGCCTTTCTAGCCGATGACGCGCCGGAAGCGTTTGCCCGTGTGGTGGACCGCTTGCTGGCCTCGCCCCGCTACGGCGAGCGCTGGGCGCGCCACTGGTTGGACCTGGCCCGCTACGCCGAGAGCGAGGGCTTCAAGTCCGACGAGACGCGACCTTACGCATGGCGCTACCGCGACTACGTCATCGATTCGCTCAACGCCGACAAGCCCTACGACCGGTTCGTCCAGGAGCAGATCGCCGGCGACGAGCTGTGGCCCGACAGCCCGCAGGCACGCATCGCCACCGGTTTCAACCGGCATTACCCCGACGAGTCGAACGCCGCCATCCTGATGCAGCGGCGGCAGGAGGTCCTGCTCGACATCACCGACACCGTCGGAGCGGTGTTCATGGGCCTCACCTACGGGTGCGCCAAGTGCCACGACCACAAGTTCGACCCGATCCTGCAGAAGGACTACTACCGCTTGCAGGCGTTCTTCACCAACGTCGCCCGGGACGACGAGGTCCACCTCTATGACGAGCGTCGGCGAGCGGAGCACGGCCGCCGCCAGGCGGCATGGGAAGAGGCCACCCGCGAAATCCGCGCTCAAATCGACGAGCTGCTAGACGAGAAGCGCAAGGAGGCCTTCCAGACGCAGGTGGACCGGCGTGCGCCGGAAACGCAGGCCGCCTTCGGCAAGGCCGCGTCCGACCGCTCGATGTACGAGCGTCTTCTGTTCCAGCAGCACATCTGGCAGATGGGGTACCACAACGACGCCCGGCTGGCTGGCTCGCTGAAGGGCGAGGCCAAGGAGCGCTATGCCCGGCTGCAGTCCGAGCTGGCGGATCTGGACCATCTCAAGCCGGAGCCGCTGCCGGTTGGGGTCGGCATCCAGGAGCTCGGTGCCGATGTGCCGAAGACGCATGTCCTCTCGTTCGCCAACTACGCCGCTCCGCTCGAGGAGGTCGAGCCCGGCTTCCTGACCCTGCTGGATCCCGGGCCCGCCGCCTATGCCCCCGCCCGTGGCGGGCGCTCCTCGGGGCGGCGCACGGCGCTGGCGCAGTGGCTGACACGGCCGGATAACCCGCTGACGGCCCGCGTGCTCGTCAACCGCGTGTGGCACTACCACTTCGGGCAGGGCATCGTCCGCACGCCCAGCGATTTCGGCCTGATGGGCGAGCGGCCGACGCACCCGCGGCTATTGGACTGGCTGGCCGCGGAGTTCGTCCGAGGGGGCTGGAGGCTGAAGCGCCTGCATCGCCTGATCATGAATTCCGAGACCTACCGGCAGTCTTCCGCCTTCCGCGAGGCCGCCAGCGAGGCCGATCCGCTCAACCGCCTGCTCTGGCGCTTCCCGCCGCAGAGGCTCGAGGGCGAGGTGATCCGGGATTCCATGCTGGCGGTGTCGGGCCGGCTGCACTACGGCGTCGGCGGCCCGAGCGTATTTCCGGCCCTGCCGCTCGGCGCGGCGGAACCGCGCGGGGGCTGGGACGTGCCCGAGCGGAGCCATGCGCAGGACCGTCGCAGCGTGTACGTCTTCGTGCGACGCAACTCGCGCTACCCGATGCTGGAGTCGTTCGACATGCCGGACACTCACGAGTCCTGCGCGCGCCGCTCGACGACCACCACGGCGCCGCAGGCGCTCTCGCTGCTCAACAGCGAGCATACGCTCGCTTGGGCGCAGGGCATGGCGAGTCGCGTCCTGGAGAAGGCCGGCGCCGACCGCGCCCGGCAGGTAGATGCGGGTTTCCGGCTCGCCTACAACAGGGCTCCCGACGGCTGGGAGAGGGACACCGTGCTGACGTTCTTCGAGACGCAGCGCGAAATCGTCGCCGAGCGCGCCGAGGCGGGCGAGCCGCTGCTCCTGCCCGACTCGGTCCCGGCACCCATGACCGTGGCCGAAGCGGCCGCGGTCGTGGACTTCTGCCACATGCTGCTGAATTCCAACGAGTTCGTCTATCGGAACTGACCAGAGTCGTACGGAGGGACCTGCAATGCGCGCGAAGGCCGCCAACCCGACAGCCGTGAGATCCCGCCGGGCGTTCCTGAGCCAGGCGTCGGGAGGCTTGGGGGCGCTTGCCTTGGCAGCTCTGGACGCCGAGGCGGCCAGCGCGAGCGGCGACCCGTTATCTCCGCGGGAGCCTCACCATAGGCCCGCGGCGAAATCCGTCATCTGGTGCTTCATGGAAGGGGGCCCGAGCCACCTCGACACCTTCGACCCCAAGCCCGCGCTGGAGGAGTACGCCGGCCAGCCCCTGCCCGCATCGTACGGCAGGCCGCTTACCGCAATGCCCGGCACTGCCCATAACACGATCATGCCGTCGCAGCGGACCTGGGCGCGCCACGGCCAGAGCGGCCTGTGGGTTTCGAACTGGTATCCGCACGTCGCCCGGCATGTCGACGATCTAGCGGTGATCCGGTCCTGCCACGCGGACGGTCTCAACCACGTGGGCTCGGTCTGCCAGATGAACACCGGCTCGATCCTCGCCGGGCGACCGTCCTTGGGAGCTTGGGTGACCTACGGACTCGGGTCGGCGAACCGCAACCTGCCGTCCTTCGTGGTGCTCAATGACGAGGTGCGCATCAACGGCGGCTCGAAGAACTGGAGCGCGGGATTCCTCCCGGCGACGTTTCAGGGCACGATGTTCAAGCGCGAAGGCGCGCCGATCCTCGATCTCGAGACACCCGAAGCGGTCGGTCGGAGCCAGCAACGAGGCAAGCTTGACCTGCTGGCTAGGCTGAATTCCCATCACGCGGAGAAGCATCCGGCCGAGTCCGAGCTGGACGCCCGGCTGCGGTCCTACGAACTGGCCTATCGGATGCAGGCGCACGCGCCCGAGGCGGTCGACCTGGCTAGGGAGTCGGAGAGCACCAAGAAGCTGTACGGCATGGACGAGGAGCCCACTGCCCTGTACGGGCGGAACCTGCTGCTGGCCCGCAGGCTGGTCGAGCGCGGCGTGCGCTTCGTGCAGGCATACTGCGGCGGCTGGGACGCGCACCGCAGGATCGAGGAGAACCATACCAAGTGGTGCGGTGTCTCAGACAAGCCCATCGCCGGGCTGCTGGCGGATCTCAAGTCTCGCGGCCTGCTGGACGAGACGCTCGTGATCTGGGGTGGGGAATTCGGTCGCACGCCTTTCAACGAGCAGGCCGACGGACGCGACCACAACCCTTGGGGGTTCACGATCTGGATGGCGGGAGGCGGCATCAAGGGAGGCCAGGCCGTCGGCACGACCGACGAGCTCGGCCTGCGAGCCGAGGAGTCGCCTTACCACGTGCATGACATTCATGCCACGATTCTGCACCTGCTCGGCCTCGACCACTTGAGCCTGACCTACCTCCACAACGGACGCTCGGAACGTCCCACGATCAACGGCGGCAAGCTTATCTCCGAAGCGCTTGCCTGACGCCCGCGCCTGCTCGTCCCCTTGTCCGCGTCTTGCCAGCTGACGCCGCTGGAGCGGACGCGGTCGTGTAGCAGCCGATGCGGCGATAATCCAGGCTAGGCCGGCGGGCAATGCATTATCGCTGCGGCTCGGGTCCCAGCCGGCTCCTGAGGACTGATCGGAACCTGACGGTTCGGAGTGTGTCGACCACCCGTCGGCTCATCGCCGCACGCGGCTCACCTCGCTCGACTACGCCTCGTCCGCCGATAACCTTGCTAGGAGTCGCTATCGTTAACCCATCTGGCGTACTGCCGTGGCCCGCTCGATTCGGCCCCAAGACGGATTCCTCAGGGAGTCGCGCCGAAGGATGTCATCGACACGAACCGAATCGCCACCGTGCGCCAACACGGATCGAATCGCATGATCGGCTCGACCTTTGTGATTCGCAGCTGCAAACCGATCTATGAGGCTACCGCTGTCAACGGCTCGAGGCGAAACCGCCGAGCAGGTACGCCGGTGCAGCAAGCCGGCCAGAGGCTCCGTTCAGCGTCGTCCCTGCTTCCAAGGCCCACTCGCACACTCCCCGCCCTCGGATCGCTAGGACGGACTCCTCTAGCCCGTCGATCCGCGCATCTAAGTTGTCGACGCAGCAGCTTCACTCTAGTATTGAGCGATGAAGACCTGTGCCTTCATGCCTACCTGTAGTAAGCGCTGGCAAGAGAGGGTAGCGACATGAGTGATCCGACCAACACTGGCCGCCTTGAGCTTGACGTAACTGACTTCAGGCCGACCAGCCGGGCCAAGGTGGACTTGCGACCACTGACCGTCTTGGTCGGGCCGAGCAACACAGGAAAGTCCTACTTGTCTATTCTGATCTATGCGTTGCACAGTTTCTTCCACAACAGAGTTTCACCGATGAGACATCGTCTCAATCTCGACCATGAAGACACCGCTAACTTTGACTCGACAGCACTGTCGAAAAGCGCGATTTCTGCATTGAAGAGATGGAATGAATCAAGCCCTTGGAAGGATTTGGAGTCTGGATCGGATCAACTAATGCAGTTTCCTGACTATATGGCAAAGCTGCTTTGCGATATCATGAACTATAACAGCCCCAGTCTTGACGTAGGAAATAAGAAGATATTTTGGTAGAATAAGAGAGGCCCACATGCTTGATCGTGAGGGAAAATCCGGCGTGGAAAGTGTCATTCTACGATGGAAAAACACGATTAGATCCGGCGTATTTGAGCATACCATATCGATAGGAAAGGAGAAACTCTCTCTCAGCATGAACCCTATTATTGGTGAGAAAACTCAATTCAATGTCCCGATAGATTCCGTTCCAGCTAGGCGTCTGATTCGATCAGACCGAATTGTACTAGAGATGTCTGACGAAGATCACTGGAAAATGGACAAATCGTTGTGGATGATGGAGGGTATATCTAGCTCATTCTCGCCGTATCTGATTGGTCCGTTATCATGGCCAGCATTCTATTTTCCTGCTGACCGAACAGGAGTAATGCATGCACGCAGCATCGTAGTAAGCGCATTGATTAACCGAGCATCGATGGCCGGTCTCCGACCTCCTACCATGACTCCGATGCTTTCAGGAGTCTTGGCCAATTTTCTTGAGCAGCTTGTAGCTCTTTCGAGACTCAAGTCCAATAGTAGAACACGATTTCGTGATCTAAATCAATGGATTGAGGAGCGCCTCTTGGAAGGATCTGTGAGCGTGAAGTCACCAGATGAATTGTCATATCCTCAGTTTGTCTACCGCCCTCATGGCTAGAAGAATGACCTGTCCTTGATGAGTTCTTCCTCCATGGTATCGGAGCTTGCACCAGTAGCCCTCTATTTTCTTCACATCGTTCAGCCGGGCAATGTGCTGATTGTTGAAGAGCCTGAAGCGCATCTTCACCCGGCGATGCAGGTTGAATTCACGCGGGTACTCGTCGCCATCGCGAATGCAGGTGTGCGAGTGATCGTTACAACTCATAGTGAGTGGGTACTTGAAGAGCTTTCTAATCTTGTGCGCGGAAGTCAGCTGTCGGGAGCGACTGATGGCCAACCAAGTCTCAACGAGACTTCAATCCGTCCGGACGAGGTGGGTGTTTGGTTGCTTGAGCGTCCTAGTGCTGCTCATGGTTCGGTTGTAAGGGAAATTCGTCTTGAGGATGCCGGCCTCTATCTGGCCGATTTTGATGACGTAGCCATCGCTCTGCACAATCGCTGGGCCGTGATTACCAATGAGATTGATAAACCGCAATGAGCGATCTCCTTGCATCTATCCGAGAGGGGGTTTCCGATGGATGTGAGGTAACTAGTGCTTGTGACAAAACCCTGATATTTTGGGGATTCTAGCTGATAGATCCCGACTAAATGATAGCTATGGAAGAAACAGTCTGCGCCAATTAACCGAACTCATTGCCTCATATTCCATTTTCATTGTGAGGATACAGTTAGTTCTGTTCTAGTTGTACACTTTTCCTGAACCTTGTCTCTTCAAGGTTTAAATTCAGGGCAATTCAGATCGCTGCCGACTGCCTATGCAGCCAGCGGCAAGGGTCCCGTCTTGAGACGCTCCCTCTCTCTGTCGCGCTCTCTGTCGCGCACGATCCGGCCCACTCGATGCACGTTCGCCGCCAGGATCGCTAGCCCGATCATCCGCTCGAATCCCTCCGCTCCCCGGTCCATCACCCTGTCCAGACCGCGGCACTCGAGATTGTTGATCGCCGACTCCACGGCCGGGTGAGCCTGCCTCGCAGCCACGAATTCAGGCGCGCCTTCCATCTCCTTCGCCGCCTTCGACAGCCTCCCCTTCCGTGGCATCGCGTTGCACGACAGCAGTTCCGCCAAGCGCGTCCGGTTCGCCGGGCTGTGAAAGCCCTTGTCGAAGCTGCAGCTCGACAACCCCGCGTACAGCCCCTGCGCTCCCTCGACGATTCCCACCGCCACGTCCACGTCGCTTCCCTTCCACATCACTTCGTGATTCATCACGAATCGGTGCTCGCTTTCCACGATGCATACCGGCACGCCCAGCTCCACCGGCACCCCCGCTTTTCCTTTCACGCACCAGCGCGTGTGTTCCTCAAAGATCGAGAACACTTTCTCCTCGTGCGGGATCTTCTCCCCTCGCAGCACGCGCCGCTCCACTTGGTCCGCCAAGAGCTGCACGTACCCGAGGTAACTCCTTGCCGCTCTGAGGGTTCCCTCGTCTTCCCCGGCCTGCGCCAGGGCCGCCAGCGCACCCTCCGCCCGTTGCGCTATCTCCAGGGCCGCCTCCAGGTACGACCGCACCCTCTCCGGGTTGCCTTTCCTCTTCTTCGCCTGCCGCACCCGGTTGAATTTCTGCTTCAGCGTCTTCAGCAGCTGCGTGCTCTGCCGCCAGCCCGCGATGCCGCGCCCCTTGCACAGCGGCGCAATAGAGCGAATCAGGCAGCGCAACGCGTCCCGCAGCAGACTCACGTCCGTCGGGTAATGCACGTTCGTTTCCACCACGAACGAGTCGCACCGCGCCTTCAGCGGATCGCCTTCCTTGTACCCCGCCAGTGCGTGCCCCTCCCGCACCACCAGCTGATTGATTTCCGCGAGGAGGTCGGGCGTGAGAAGCTTCAGATTCCGGTTGACTGTCCGGTAGCTGAACACCTGCTCGTCGAGCGTCGCGTTCAGACCGAGGAAGCGCCGGACGTCCGCGTGCTTGTTCGCCAGCTCCGTCACGCGGTCGTAGTCGCAATTCAATCCCTGCTTGAGCAAGCCCAAGACGAGAATATTCCACAGCTGCATGCCGGGACGACCGACGGCAGGGTTGATCCTGCCGCACTCGCCTGCGGAAGGATCGCTTCCGTTCTCGCCGTTCCCGCCGTTCCCGCTACTCTCACCGAGGCCGAGGATACGGCTCTCGAGCAGTCCGAAAACCCTGTCCCGCAACTGCTCGGTGCGATAGATGAATTGTATTCCTAGCAAGATGGCCGGGATATCGTCGCGGGAACGGACGTCGAGATCGATATCCTCGATTGCAGTCCGGCCAAGGGTGAGCTGGATCTCCTGAACGGTCCTCACGGGCGGTTCCTCAACGAAGATTGTCGCACAACCCCCGGAAACGCGCAAGCCGGCCCGGATCGCCCCGATCTTCGTCCCACAGATCTGCTGCAACCGCCCGGAAACTAAGGGCTTGCGCGTTCTGTCACAAGCACTAACTAGGTGCCGAGAACAAGGTTGCGGAGTAACGCTAGATAAGATCTCGCAGAATCGGCTAATCTTGGACTATGATAGGCTTTCTGACACGACGGATCTCCAATCAGAGCTACGGTGTGACTATCTAGTTGCTGCCGAGGGATACCGATCAATTCATAAACCATTTATTGCCTTGCTTTAATTCAAGCAAGGCAAACTCGAAGCACGGAAGGTTATGTCACAGCTCAAAGGTGGTGCCAAAATCGCCGAGAGTTACATTCCTCGGCAATCTGCGTGTGAGTTTTGGCCTGTAGTAGCCTCCGGAGGACGCATGGGGAAGGCGCAGAAAAAAGAGCTGAAACGAATCGATAGTAAGCCAAATCTTGTTAATCTATTTGGACGCAAGAAGGCGATCTATATTCTTCGGTGTGGGGATCCCTTAGGTAAGAAATTTCCTGATTTCTTTCGTTTCAGTACTTGAGTATTCGGCAGTAGTCGTTGTGCTTTGTTCAGTCAAAACGGTAGACAATCGACACATACAGGAACGATTCATTGTGAAGGAATTCCTCAGTACTGCCCTGTGGGTGCTGCCACTGCTCAACTCCATGCGATGAACAGCGCGAGCAGTGTGCATCTCGACCTTTGTCTCCGTTGGCCGGAGGCCTTCGGAAGAATGCCCGAGGACCGGTGTTCTAGCATCCGCAACAGGATGGGTTGGCCCTGTGGGCTCCGGCATGGCCTTGGTTCCCGGTCGGTCGCCGCATTCCATGATACCGTGAGGCTTGTATTCCCATGGAGTCCTTCCGGGCCCGTCGCATGCGCGACGCCCTCCTTGGACCGGGCCTGCGAGCCCGCGCCTGGCTGCCGGGGTGATTCCATACCGCTTCGGCACTGGGGGCGCTTGTGAGGTCTTTTGGGTCAAGCGGTCCAAGTCTCTCCGTTTCATGGGAGGCTGGCACGCTTTCCCCGGCGGCCGCATGGCGGCGGCCGACGCGGCTGCGCCCGTGAGAGGCGCGATGGACGGGGAGAAGGCGTTTCTGGCATCGGGCCAGTTCGCGTCGCAGCAGGCCTGCGCCTTGCGCGAGCTCTTCGAGGAGGCCGGAATTCTCTCGGCGACCGGTCCGGCTCCCGACGAGGTGGACTTGGAAGCTGCGCGGGCCGGCTTGCTGGACGGCGGCCTCGATTTCGCGGACTGGCTGGTCGCGAACGGCCTTGCTCTCGACGCTTCTAGGCTCCGTTTCGCGGGTCGCTGGGTTACGCCCCCCCTCTCGCCAATTCGGTTCGACGCGACCTTCTTTCTCATGGAATGGCCGCCCGGCGAGGCGAGCCAGCCGTCCGTCATACCGGGCGAACTGACTTCCGGAGAATGGATCCGGCCCGCGGACGCCTTGGACCGCTGGATGTCCGGCGACGTGCTCGTAGCCCATCCGACCCTCGAGACACTGCGAGTCCTAGCGGACGACGGCCCCGAGGGCCGTCGCCGCCTGTGGCGCTCGGAGGCGGGCCGTCCCGATTCGCCCCGCGTGATCGAGTTCCGCCCCGCCGTGCGAGCCATCCCGCTACGGACTAGGACCCTGCCTCCGGCGACTCACACCAATACCTTGTTGCTCGGCGGCGCGAAGCTGATTCTCGTGGATCCCGGAGCTTCCGACCAGGGCGAGCTTGAGCGGCTTTGCGAGATTGTCGACGAGGTGTCCCGCGAGACGGGTGGTCATCTGACTGCCGTGATTCTCACCCACCATCACGCGGACCACGTGGACGGGGCCGGGTTCGTGCGCCAGCACTACGCCGTCCCGGTGTGGGCGCACGAAGCCACCGCGGCCCGGCTCGCCGACCGGGACATCGACGTGGACCGCTGCCTGCGGGGAGGCGAGACGATTGAGACCGGCGGCAGCCTCCCTCTGAGGATCCGGATGCTGCACACGCCCGGACACGCCAGCGGCCATCTCTGCCTTTTCGAGGAGCGGTGCGCGACACTCCTCTGCGGCGACATGCTCTCGGGCTATGGTTCCGTTGTGATCAATCCGCCCGACGGCAACATGGCCGACTATCTGGACTCTCTCGAGCGCCTCTCCGCCCTCGGAGCACGGGTGGCGCTCCCGAGCCACGGCTCGATGTTCCCGGATGCAGCCAAGGCTCTCCGCGATGCCCGCGACCACCGGCTTTGGCGCGAGGGGCGCGTCCTCGACGCTTGGAACAGCGGCTTGCGCGATCCCGACAGGATGGTTGCCCCGGTCTACGGCGAGTTGGAATCGCCCCTCCGCTTGGTCGCCGCGCGCCAAGTGCTGGCGCACTTGGAGCGCTTGGATGCGACCGGTCGCATTGCCGGCCTGCCGCGAGAGGTCCGCGAGAGTCTCGGGAAGGTTGTCGAGTCGCGACCGTGAAATGTCCCCGGTGGCTAGCCGCGCATCTCGCCTCGCTTGCTCGCTGTTACGCTGAACCCGATGGCGGCACGATTTAGGCCGCAGCTGCGCAAGGTGTGCGGGATTACTCTGCCGGAGGACGCTGGGCACGCCGCGGCCGCCGGCGCGAACGCCGTCGGCTTGATCTTCTACGCGCCCAGCCCGCGCTCGGTCACCTTCGAGCGGGCCGAGGCGGTAGCCGCCGCCGTCCCTGAGGGCGTGCGCCGGGTCGGCGTGTTCGTGCGCGAGCGCCCGAACGTGGTCGCGGCCACGGCGCGCCGCGTGGGCCTGGACGTGGTCCAGCTCCACGGGTACGGGAGCCCGGATGAATTGTGTGAGGTGCGCGGCGCCGTCCCGGAGGCCGTGGAGGTGTGGATGGCTGTTCGCGTAGACGAGCGATTCGATGCGTCCGGATTGAGCGGGTTCCGGGCCGACGCCTTCCTCCTCGACACGGCCCGGCCGGGCGTCCATGGGGGCACCGGGGAGACCTTCAGCTGGCACCTCGCGCGGCGCGCCCGGCCCTACGGCAAGGTCATCGTGGCCGGGGGGCTGGATGGCGACAACGTGGCTGAGGCGGTTCGCGTCGCCCGGCCTTGGGGCGTGGACTCGAGCTCGCGGCTCGAGTCCACGCCGGGAGCGAAGGACCCCGACAGGGTGGAGCGCTACCTTCGCGCGCTGCTCTGAGGTAACCCGCGAATGACGGCAGTGCCCGCCCGCGTGCGGTACTTTCTCGGGGACGCCGCTGCCGCCATCGCTTCCGGCGCATTGGCCGCCTCGCTTGCATCGTGGATGGTTCCGGCGGGCTGGCACCCCCTCGCGGGAATGGCTGTTGGCATGCTGGCAGGGATGGCGCTCTCGGTTCCATGCGCTCTGGCCGCCAGCCAGGTGCTAGGCATGATCGAGCCGATGCTGCAAATTATGCTGGCCTGTATGGTGGCCGGCATGGCGGGGGGGATGCAATCCCCTGCGGAGAGCGCGCCCGGCTTGCTCGGCTGGATCGTGCGAGGCGCGCTGTGCGGGCTTGCCGCCAGCGCGTTCTGCGCTCTCGCCGACTTGGGTCTGAGACGGCGGGGCGGCGAATGACGCTCGGGGACCGTGCCAAGTGGAATCGCGTCGCGCCCGCCTACCAGAGCTTCGCCTCGCGCTCGGCGGAGCGGCGCTGGGCCGGGTTCAAGCGCGATCTCTTCTCCGGCATGGAGGGACGCGTGCTGTTTCTCGCGGCTGGCACCGGCCTGGACTTCCAGTTCTTCCCGCCCGGCCGGTCGGTCGTCGCGATCGACGTCAGCGAGCGAATGCTCGAGTGCGCGGCGAAGCGCGCCGGCCGGTACGAAGGTTCCCTCGACTTGCAGCAGATGGACGCCCGGCAGCTGGCCCTCGGAACTGAATGCTTCGACCAGGCCTACACGTCCTGCACGTTCTGCTCCGTATCGGAGCCCCTGCGCGGCTTGCGCGAGATTCTGCGCGTGCTGCGCCCGGGCGGAGAGCTGCGAATGTTCGAGCATACCGGCAGCCGCTGGCTCCCGTTCAGCGCTATGCTGCACGCCTGCACGCCGCTCGCACGCCGGTTCGGCCCGGAATTGAATCGCCCGACCGTCGATACGGTGCGTCGGGCGGGGTTCGAGGTCAGCGGCGTGACGCGCCACTACCTTGACGTGCTGAAGACCATCGAGGCGCGCAAGCCCGTGCGGTTGCCGCCCGAGTGACCGGCGGGCTCAGTTGCGGTCGGTGAGGATGTTCACCTGCCCGCGAAACACCGCGCCTCCCTCGACGCGAATCTCGCGGGTCTCCAAATTGCCGGTCATTTCGGCCGTCCCTGTCAGCTCGACCCGGGCGATGCCTTGCACGTTGCCCTCGACCCTGCCGCAGATGAGGACCTTGTTGGCACGGATGTCGGCCTTGACCACGGCCCCCTGGGTCACCTCGACCTCGTGCTTGGGAATGTCGATCTGGCCCTCGAACTGCCCGGATATGGCCAAGCTCTCTTCGGATGTGATGTCGCCTTCCATGCGCACCGACGGCCCCAGCAGCGAGCCTTCGCCTTTCGTCGTCGGCCTCCGGCCAGTCGCATCCATAACACAATCCTAGCAAACGCGGGCGATTCCGGGGCACTTCGCCGGTCAGGTCCTGACCACGCGCTGGCGTCGGCGGTCCCATCCAAGGGATTTCTTCCGCCGGAACGATTCCACGGCCATCTGGCACGCCATCGACACGTTGAAGCCCAGCTCCGCGTCGCACTTAAGCTCCGCGCCCAGACGGATCGCGTTGTGCAGGTTGTGATGGTGCAGGGCCATGTCTTCGCCTCCGGACTTCTTGTGAATGCGCGGCTGGACCTCGTCCTTGTGCAGCGCCTCGGGCTCGACGACGAAGCCCTCCCGCGTGAACTCGATGGTGGCCCGGTTGCCTCGCACCAGATGCCGGATGCGGGTCTGGTTGGCCATTGACGAGACCAGCAGCACGTTGATGCCCTCTGGGTACTCCAGCAGCGCGTTGAACGTGTCAGGCACCTCGGATCCGCCGTCGAAGAAGTAGTTCCCTCCGGTCGCCACCACCCGCGACGGCGTAGTAAGGCCGCAGGCCTTGACGATCCGCGCCAGCCGATGCACGAACAGGTCGGTCGCGATCCCGCCGGAATAGTCCCAGTACCGGCGCCATGAGAAGAAGCGGTCCGGGTCCCACGGCCTCTTCCTGGCCTTGCCGAGAAACGCCTTCCAGTCCAGGTTCACGCCCGGCTTCGCGTCCGGATCCGGCTCCCTCAGCCAGAAGTCGTCGCGGTGGTTCCGGGAATAGTCGATGTGCGCCATGACGACCTTGCCGATGGCTCCGTCCCGGATGAGCTCGGCGGCTGCTTCGTAGGAGTCGTCCGACATCCCTTGGATGCCGCACTGCAGGACGATGCCCGTGCTCTTGATCTTGCGCACGACCTCGAGACCCTCGCTGATCGAATAGGTGAGCGGCTTCTCCACGTACACGTTCAGCCCGGCGTCGGCAGCGTCCAGCGTGATGGGCGCGTGCCAGTGCTCCGGCACGGAGATGGTGACGTAGTCCAAGCCGGGCTGCTCGAGCAGAGCCCGGTAGTCCTTGTAGGGCTTGCCACCGGTGAACTCGGCGGCTGCTTCGCGACGCAGGTCGTAGATGTCACAGACGGCACTGATCTCGACGTTGTCCGGTCCGGCCAGCTTCTGGAGCGCGCGCATGTGGCCGTTGGCGTTTCCGCCCGCGCCGATCACTCCGATGTGAAGGCGCTCGTTGGCGCCAGCGATCCGAGCCGCGCTCTTCGCTGAGAGCGCAGGTCGCGCCGCGCCGGCGGCCGTCGCGCCCGCGATGAAGGTGCGACGGCTTAAGTCGCTGGATCCTTGGAGCATCATTCCATGGTACCGTAGGCTGCCGGACCGTCCCGCGGTCAGGACGCCTCCGGCACGGTCAAACTTGGCTGGGAGCCACTTGGGGCTCGCGGTACTCACGTGTCCCGGAGTCGGTAAGCTTCCTCGTCGCAAGGGAAAGTCGACCCCCTCGGCGAACCCGAGCCTGTGCCCTCCCCGGAAGGAAATGTTCGCTAGGCGGCGTTGCGAAGTCGACGGATTGTCGGCTCGATCTCGCGCTTCGGGTCCTCCCCCTTGCGCCAACGAACGCAGTCGATCATGTTGTCGAAATGGCCGCCTTCGGGCTCGTCGAGGTTCGGAATTTCCTAGCTTCTATCGTAGGATACTCACGGAAAGACTAGGTTCTTACTCCGGCAAGAGCCCCTGACAGAGCATCGGGGTGGTCGCCCGGGGTGAAGACGCCCTCGATGGCGGTCCAGCTGGTCGTCCGAGCTGATTGATTGCGCCTCCGCCCGGGGCATGCGGGGGGAGGCCTTGGGACGCACTACCTTCTGACGCTTGCGGCCTTCCTGCTGCTCGCCGCGCAAATCGTCGGACTTCCGTGCATAGCCAGCTTCGCCGGCGCGCCGCGAATCTACGCCGAATTGCTTGCGCGTCATCTCGGGGATCCGAGACGAGGCGGTGCCGTTGCTCGAAAGGGCCGTGCAGCTATCCGTGGATCCGATTGCGCGCCATCGGCCTAGCCTACTCCCTGCAGAACGACTTGGCGAAGGGCGAGAGGTTACTGCGAAGTCTCGTCGAGGAAGACCCGTGCGAAGACGAGGCGTGGTTGTACCTTGGCACGCTGCTCTTCCAGCACAGCGACACGCAGGCCGCGCTGGAACCCTTGGAGAGGCACCTCTCACTGCGGCCGGAGAACCCCGGCGCGACGATTTACTGGACGCGTCAAAGGTCTTCTTTGCGGGTCAGGCTCGGATGTAGGCGCACTCGGCCTGCTTGAAGAGCGCAGCGACTAGCTCCGGTGTCCCCTTCAGGCGCTTCGGTGCCTCGGCCATGGTGTTTTTCAGGCCATCATTCGTCTTGACTGTCTGTTGGCACGCCCTTCTCGTCATCGATGACCACTGATTCTCATCTCGAGATAGCGCCTAAGTCAGCAGTAGATGCGACGCTAGGCCGACAGGAGTAACCTGTGTAGAATCAATTGATTACGAGGTAGGCGTGCGCACTGTCCCAAGTCGGATGCCACGCGTTCGCTGAGCCACGCGGCACCTCTCGTCTTCGCTAGAACACGTCCGAAGCGGCTCTGGAACCCCCTTTTTCTGTCTAACATTACTTGCACAATGTGATTCCAGCCTGATATACGGCCTAATCATGCCGGAGGTCCTGCCGCCTCACGCTAGCCCCGAGTTCTTCGCCCGGCCGAGCAACCCGCGCCAGCGCCGCTACGAGATCTACTGCGAGGGCCTCCCGGCCGAGGCCGTCGCCCGGCGTTTCGACTGCTCCGTCGCCACGGTCTACTCCGTGACACGCGACTTCCGGCAGCTCGAGGACCCGCTCGCCTTCTTCTTCCAAGGCCCGCGACGCTCCGGACGGCCGCCCGTGCTGCCCGCGCCGGACGTGCGCGAGCATGCGATCGCACTGCGCAAGGTCAACCTGTCCCTGCCCGACATCAAGGTTCGGCTGGACGCCGAGTTCGGGCAGGCCCCGAGCCAGCAGGGGATCCGGCGCATCCTGGCGGAGGAAGGCTTCGCTCGCCTGCCCCGGCGCACTCCCGCCGAACGCGGGGCCGGGGCCCGGGAGCGCTTGGCGGCCCCCGAAAGCGTCCCGCTCGATCCCCGGGCCTGCGAGTCGTCCCAATGAGAACGTGCGGCCGGCGTGCTCTCCTTGCTCCCGTGGATGCTGGGCTGCGGCTTGGACAAGGCGGTCCGCGCGGCCGGCCATCCCGGCACGCGGGCCCTGCAGACCGTGCTGGCCTTCGCGGCGCTGAAGCTGTCCGTCAACCGGCTCTTCTCCCCCATGGTCATCAAGGTCGATTTCGACCTCGCCATGACCGTGCCGGCCTACAATCTGCTGCGCTTGCCGGCCATGGACCTGCCTCCCGGCTACCGCCACCTGACCGCGCAGTCCCTGCACGAGCGCATCCTCCGCACCGCAGGAGACGTCACCCTCGCGCCCGGCACCTGCACCGTCTCGCTGAAGAAGAAGCGCGACCTGCCCGCTCCGCTCGAGGCCCTGCAGACCACAGGCACCCCGCGCGTCCCATGGCTGGGCAACCGACGCCTTGTCATCAACGGGGCCTCGCGTTCCTAGCAGGGCCCTCGATAACGCGATTCTGGCCTAGAGTGTAGGTGGTATTGGCTGAATGAAAATCAGTGATGGATCCGTCAACAGTGACAGACGTGCGGCAGGGTGGCGCGAACGCTCCTGACGTGCCGCGCCTTGCTAGTAGCTCACTCCCAATCACGAGGGGCTGGATGCGCGAGGCGAGCAAGGTGCGTGAGAAGGAATAGGATGACTTGGAACAGCGCCATGCCGAGCCAGCCACCAAGCACGCAGGCCTATCGAATGGCGTACAGGTCCGCCATGCGACCTTGGACAAGGTGTCCGCGGTGAAGAGGGAGGTACGCGAAGGGGGCCAGCTGCTGCTGGCGAGCGCACGGGATCCAAGGCAGCGGCCGCTGATCGGCTAGATCATGCGTCAAGGGCTCGGACTATCGCTGCCGAGAGCTGGCAAGCGGCACCGAGGAAGCCACCTTCGCCTTCAGCCGGGGCAATAAGTCCGGCTTCCGTGCGTGCTAGCGGTAATCGCGAAACCGTCCAGCCCGTTCGGATGCACGTCAACCGAAAAGCCCGGCCTGTTGACCAAGGTCTCGAGCAAGTCCTTGATCATGACGAATCCGTCGCTCTTCGTCAGCCCTTGAGTCATCACATCCAGCGACGGAATGTCCGCGAGCCAGATCCGGTCGCTCTTGTAGACACGCCCGCACAGTCGGTTGCACCCGGACGTGGCCTGGATTACGTCTGCCTGCCACTCCTGGTCGCTTCTCAACACCTCGCCAGTCATGTCACCTCGCCAGTCATGTCGGATCCAGCCACCCGTCGCAGCACAACAGCATGGTGTCGGATCTGCAACAGACTCCGCAAAGACTCCACTGTGCCCCCGCGATCTCTGCGTTCGCATCCTAATTGTACGCTTCCACTGGGGCCGTCGAAAACCCTTTCACGCCAGTAGGATCCAGGATTTGGTCGGACTGGTTTCAGTGCTTTCCGATCTTCCGGCACCTAGCCTCACCGCCAGTGCTTGCAGATGCCGCGGACACAAATTCTCACGCCGATTCAACTCCGAAGTGCGACATGGGGATAAGGTGTAGCGAGCTTGGACGCGGGGACGGTACTAGCCCGGATCATTCGCGAATCCGGGCGTTCGTTCACCAGTCGGGAGCGACTTCGACGGCGGGACGGGCCGTGAAGTACGAATCCGCCCGTCGAAGGGTCTGAATCTTGCCGTCGCTTGCCCGTCGCGCCCCGATTTCGGGCCCTCGCTAGGCGCGGAATCCCACTGAGGATGGATTCCTGCCGGTTGGACCTCATTCGTGAGATTGGAGTTGGGTGGCGCCGACGGGACCGGCGGGCTGCCGCGGCGGAATTGCGGGGCATTGACCGTGGCCCCGCTCCGGTCGCCCGGGATGGGGCGCGGGCCACACTTGCCCTAGCTCCCTGGTCGCGCTCAGTCCCCCACGGGAGGCGCGGCATTGCCGCGATTCGTGCCCGCGCAGCTTCTTGCGACCACTTCGGCCATCTCGCAAGGCTGTGCGTCGGCTCTTCGTGCGTGGCCCCCGGACTTGGCTCGGGTTGGTCCCGTCCTAGTCCCGCAGGCGACCCTGATCCACCAACGGTCCAGTACGGGAACGCAAGTCGCTGCCGTAACGGATCCGCTCCGGTCACGGTGGTGTAGACCGGATGGAGGAGTTCCGTCTTCTGGGTGCGGGACGGCCGCATCTCTTCCGGCCCCTCAGTTACCTTGAAGCCGTGACGGGCGTAGTGCGGCACATTGGATTCGATTGTGTGAGCCCCAATGCTGAACACGGCGGCTACTGCGAGGGGAGCTGATCCGTCCTCGACGCGGATTGCGACTTCCTTTCTGAGATCAGGCTTGGCGTTCCTTGAGGCCTCGGTACGGGTTCGATAGGAAGCGCCCCTGCGCTTGCACCGACGACAGGCGTGTCAAGCAGCTCTGATGGTATACTGATACAGATCGTATTGACGGGATTGGAGGAGTGACGAGGAAGCCTAGGATGTCTGGCAATCTTCAGAGGGTCATTGAGCAGGCTAGCACGCAGGTCCGTTTCGCGGGACTGTCTGGGAGCGGCGGCACCCTAAGTGCGGATGATAGGGGCAAATTCATGGCCTCGCCGCCCAACATGGCATCGTCACCTAACAGTTCTTCTGTCCAGACGATGGATGGCGCAACCGATGCTGAAGGTCACTTTAGGCTCGGTGTCATTCATCACTTTGGTGAGGGACTGGACCAAGGCTCCACGGAAGCTGCCAGACGATTCAAGAGGGCCGCCGTACAGGGCCATACAAAGGCCCAAGTCCTCTTGGGGTACATGTACGAGAATGGGTACGGTGTAGCCCGGAGTCTCAAGAATGCCAAGCGCTGGTACAAAAAAGCAGCTAGCACTGGCGACAGCGCGGCTCAGAATCTACTTGGCGTGACTTATGCCAAGGCCAAGCGCACCGATCAGAACTACAAGGCAGCCGCGAAGTGGTTTCGTCTCGCTGCCGACCAAGATGATGCCGATGCGCAGTCGAATCTTGCACGGTTGTACTACAATGGGTGGGGCGTCCCGCAGGATATAGGGATGGCTATGTCTTGGTATGAGCGCGCAGCTAATCTCGGTCTTTCAAGTGCAATGTTCCTCGTTGGCGGCTTGTTGTTCCTCGGAAAAGGAGTGAGACAGGACTATGTGGAAGCTGGAAAATGGATTCGCTCATCTGCCAATGAAGGCAACTCTGATGCTCAGTTGTTTCTTGGACTTCAGTACTCTGAAGGAGCGGGTGTGAAACTGGACTTTGCCGAGGCAGCCAAATGGTTTCGGATGGCCGCCAAGCAGAACAACGCGGAGGCACAATTCAGATTCGGTCGTATGCTCTTTGATGGTGACGGGATGGAGCCAGACGAGGCCGAAGCGGCGAAGTGGTATCGCTTGGCTGCCGATAATCGACACGCCGAAGCCCAGAACAACTTGGGGCTCATGTATGCTGAAGGCCTAGGTGTGGCGAAAGATGGCAGTGAGTCTCTCCGACTTATTCAATTGGCTGCTAAGCAGGGACATATGCGATGGCACAGTTTCGATTGGGATGGATGTTCTTTCTTGGCCGCGGTGTCATTAAGAATCAAGCCAAGAGTGCGAAGTGGTTTGAGTTGTCGGCACGACAGAATAATGCATACGCGCAATACAATCTCGGTTTCATGTATGATGAAGGGCGTGGAGTCAAGCAGGACGAAAAGCAAGCATTTAAGTGGTACCGACTTGCCGCTTCGGACTGTCTTGCTGAGGCACAGGCCGGCCTAGGCAGACTGTACGATTCGGGCCGGGGCGTCAAATCTGATGCGGTCGAAGCCGTAAGGTGGTATCGGTTAGCTGCCGATCAAGAGTATCCTCCGGCACAACGACGTCTCGCTGAAATGTACACTTTTGGGCGAGGAGTAAGAAGAGACTCAGAAGAAGCTCAGAAATGGCGCATGAAAGCCGATGAAGCAGCTCTCTACTGGGAAATAAGAGGACATAATCGTCTTTCCGTTTACGCCCTACACGGACGAGGATGCCTGGGATGCTCATATCATTTCAAAGAGGTTAGAGGAAATGGAGTCCTCACCTAGTGTCATGATTCGTGATCAGATGGAAGTCCAGAGAATACTATCGGTGGAAGAATGGGGATAGTGCCTTTCACAATTAATATTCACGAGAATGCAAGAAAGAATTTGGAGCGAATATATCCTTTGGCTGTTCGCAAAAAAACAAGAAGGAAATCGCAAATGGGACCTTAGTACTTGGTAAGTCAAAGAAGCTGAAGGGAAGGACCGATACGTACAGCGCGCGTGTCGGAAACTACAGAGTGTTGTTTGTCCGCAAGGATTCGGCGATAGACATTGTCGAGGTTTGCCATCGAAAACAGGTGTATCGTAAGAAGTGATTTTGATTCTGTTCCCTGTATATAGTTGGTACTCTCAATGCCGTTTATGGATTCTAAGTGAGATTCTCGGACCGTCTGCATTCTGACTAGAGAGTTTGGCAGTGATTTCAGTCTTTTCTTGGATGGAGATCCAATACGATAGGGAATTATATATCTGAGTGCCGACAACGCCATGTCCGACTAGAACTGCTGTGAGCAGGGAGGTCGGTGTCGAGCTCGGGTCATTCGAGTGCGGCCGCGGCGGGCACGGAGGGGTGGGATCGTATCTGAATCGAGCCTGCCAGCGGATTGGACGAGGAAGGGACTAGAGAGGCCGCCTCGCATGCCCCGGTGGAACCCGGTTGGCGGTGGCAGGGCACCCCTTGCAAGCCGCTTGCAGCCCTCCGAGGGCCGAAGACAGCGGATCCCCGGCGCTCGACGGCCTGCATGGACGGTCCGGGCCGGACCGGGGGCGCACCGGGGCCTTCCGGATCCGCTGTGCCCCTCGTACCGAGCGTCAAGCGCACCGAGCGCACCGAGCGTGAAGAGCGCGCCCGCAGCGGGCTGCCGCGCTCAGCGCGGCGGGCGCCGCTCAGGCCGCGACCGCGGCCTTGCCGGTCAGCTGCCGGTAGGTCAGCGTCCGGCCGACCAAGCCCCGCGCCATGCGCCGCATCCGTTCCGCCGTTGTTCCGCCGTGTCGCAGTCGCGGTCGTTGCGCCGTCCCGCGAACTCCGTGAGGTAGCGGCCGAGATGACGGACGCTCATCCGGTGATAGGTTCCGTACAGGCCGCGCTTGAACAGGGACCCAAACGATTCGATGCCGTTCGCATGCGCCGCCCCGCGCACGTACTCGCCGCCGGAGTGCCTGACGGCTTCGTGCGGGAACTCCGCCATGCCGGCGCAGGCCGCCGCCTCGTCGGAGCGGACCTGCGCCCCCGGCGCGACGCGGGCGCGCGCGAAGCCCTGCAGGTCGCCCTTGGCGGTGCCCGGCAGCGGCCGCGCGGCCACTGCGTTCGTGGCGCGGTCCCGCGCCCCCGCCACCGGGGTCTTGCCGACGGGCCCGCGCCCGGCGCGGGCCTTCTTCCTCTCGTGCTTGTTGCGTTCCTTGCCGCCGACGTAGGTTTCGTCCACCTCCACCGGGCCGGCGAACAGGCCCTGATCGCGCTCCCAGCACGCGCGGATGCGGTGCGCCAGGTGCCAGGCCGACTTCCGGCTGACGCCCAGGTCGCGGTGCAGCTTCATGCTCGAGACGCCCTTGATGCCGGTGGTCAGCAGGAACAGGGCGACGGCCCGGGTGCGGTAGCCGAGCTTGGTGTCGGCCATCGCGCTGCCGGTGCGCACCGAAAAGCGCTTGCCGCAGCCGCGGCAACGGTACGGCATCGAAGGGTGGGCCGCGTCGGACTGCACGCTGGAGCCGCGGCAGTGGGGGCACGCGGGGCCGTCCGGCCAGCGCATGGCAGCGAACCATCTTTCCGCGGATTCGTCATCGGGGAACATGGCGATCACTTCGATCAATGTGATGCCTATACGAAACCACTTTCCGGGATATTGATTCTTCATTAACGGTATCCTATGCTGGAACTATTCTACCAAGAAAAACCACCGAATGTCAACGGAACTCCGGAAGAAACAGGAACATATCTAATGGCATGATAATTTGCCGAATTGGTTCCCTCGGCACTCAGATATATAATTCCCTTTCCGAATGGGGATTAGGGTCCCAGCGCCGCTTGATCAGCTCAACCGAGTGCAGACGGTTGGTTGCGTAGGGATCTGCGCGTAATCCAACTGCCCCCGTTGGCTGTCCCCAATCACTCAATGGGTGGAATTAACCGCGATTCGCAGACAGATACACGCAGTCCGTGCGCGGAAACCTGAGTTCGTTTCGCAATCCGGGGATTCGACTGCGCATCCGACCGTCGCAACTGCGCCAGGTCGAATGGCCGGAGCACCCGTTCCGCGCCCTCGGAGCCCTTGCTAGCCTTGGGCCATGGCGGCGCGCATCGCGGACGTGCGGGCGATCCAGATTCTCGATTCCCGTGGCAGTCCCACCCTGGAAGCTCGCGTACGCCTGGCAGACGGGACAACCGCTACAGCCCAGGTTCCTTCCGGTGCCTCTACCGGCCGCCACGAGGCGCTGGAGCTGCGCGACGGTCCCGGCGGAGCCTACGGCGGACGTGCCGTGGGCGCTGCCGCTGCCAGCGTTAACGGGCCGCTGGCGGATGCCTTGCGCGGGCATCCGGCGGGCGACCAAGCCGGGGCGGACCGGATCATGGCGGACCTCGACGGCACGCCGGACAAGTCCCGCCTAGGGGCCAACGCGATCCTAGCGGTCTCCTGCGCCCTAGCGCGCGCTTGCGCCAAGTCTCGCCGGCTGCCTCTTTGGCAGTCTCTGGCGGCCGGGCGCCAGGCCAAGATGCCCCTGCCGATGGTCAACATCCTCTCGGGCGGGCTGCACGCGGGGTGCCAGATCGAGTTCCAAGACTTCCTCGCGGTTCCGCACGGCTGCCGCACGTTCGCGGATGCGCTCGAGGCGGCGGCCAGAATCCATCGACGCATGGGTGCGCTGCTCGAGGCCGACGGCCTCAGGCCTGCCGGTGTCGCCGACGAGGGCGGCTGGGGGCCGCGCCTGGACTCAAACCGGCAGGCGCTCGACTACATGGTGCGCGCTATTGAGGCCGCCGGACTCGAGCCGGGAGCCCAGGTTTCGATCGCGGTCGATGTCGCCGCGTCGCACTTTCACCGCGCGGGGGAGTATCGCCTAGCTAGCGAGGGGCGGTCGCTCGACGCGGCCGGCTTGGTCGCGATGTACTCCGAGTGGACCGCTGCGTATCCCTTGGCCTCGCTGGAGGATCCTCTTGCCGAGGACGACTGGGCGGGCTGGCGCCGGGCCTGCCGCGAGCTTGGCGGGCGCTGCGAACTGATCGGAGACGACCTGTTGGTCACGAGTCCCGCCCGCCTCGAACGGGCGGTTGCCGAGCGGGCGGCCACCGCGGTTCTCGTCAAGATGAACCAGGTCGGGACGCTGACCGAGACCATGCAGGTCGTCGACCGGGCCGAGGAGGTCGGCTTCGGGGCGGTGATTTCGGCCCGCTCCGGCGAGACCGAGGACAGCTTCCTCGCCGATCTGGCGGTGGCCACCGGGGCAGGGCGCATCAAGGTAGGCTCGGTGACGCGCTCGGAGCGGCTCGCCAAGTACAACCGCCTCCTGCGCATCGAGGCCGGCTGGGACGGTGCCGTTCCGGCTCCCCTTGCGCCGGTCCGACCTCTGGGGCATCATGAAAGCAAGGGAGATGTGCGCGTCAACGATGCTTGACGACCCCGGAAGTCGCGGCGACAGCGCGATGCTGTGCCGGATTGGTGCCGTCGCGGCGCCGATCCCAGTGCGTCCGTTCGGCCATGGAGAGGATTCGGACAGAGTCCGCGCGGCTGGTCTATCTCACCGAGTTGACCGGCATGCGCTTGATCGGCCCGCAGGGCACGCGGATCGGCCGCGTGCGCGAAGCCGCCATCGCGCCTAGGGAGCACCCTAGGCGCGTAGCTACCTATCTGTTCGGCTCCGGTCGCACCCGGTTCGCCGTTCGCTGGAACCAAGTGGCGGCGTTCGACGCGGACGGCATCGTGCTGTCCGACGAGCGCTTTGCCCCCTACTACGGCGACGACTACCATCTCCTGCTCACCAAGGATCTCCTCGACCAGCAAGTCATCGATGTCAACGGACGCAAGGTGGTGCGCGTCAACGACATCGCCCTGCGCGTCGCACGGAACGGCAACGAGCAGCTGTGGGTCCACGAGGTCGGCGTTGGCCTGCAAGGCGCCTTCCGGCGCCTGACCGAGGGCATTCTGCCCAACCGCATCATCCGCGACATCCAGGAGCGGATGCAGCCCAACTCGATCCCTTGGGAGGCCTGCAACATCGTCGAGCCCGATCCGCAGCGGCGCTTGCGGCTGCTGATATCGCACGAGCGGCTGGAAGGGATTCATCCCGCGGACCTAGCCGACATCGTGGAGGATCTCGGCGCGGACGAACGCGAGGCCCTGTTCGAGACGCTGGGCGAGGGGATTGCCGCCGACACCTTGGAGGAAGTCAAGCCCATCCTCAAGACGTCCATCCTTCACTCGCTCGAACCCGAGCGCGCAGCCGACATCCTCGAGGAGATGGATCCCGGCGAGGCGGCGGGGGCGCTCGCGCACCTCGACGAGAACTCGCGCCAGGAAATCGTCCGCGATATGGAACCTCGGCCGGCCGACGAGGTCTCCGAACTGCTCGAGTACGAGGACGACACGGCAGCGGGAATGATGGAGACGCGATATCTCTCCCAGCCCGCGGGCGCCACGGTTGCCGAGGTGGTGGACGGGCTGCGCTCGGCGGAGCCGCTCCTGAAACGGCTCACGTGCCTGTTTCTCTTGGACGGCCACGGACGCCTCGAAGGCACGGTGCCCTTGGCGCGCCTGGCGGTCGCACCGCCTGACGCCTTGGCGAAATCCTTGGCCTACCGCCAGACCCACATGGTAGGGACGGACGCCAAGGTCAACGACGTGGTGGAGCTGTTCGACAAGTACAACCTCTACGCCCTGCCGGTCGTGGACGGGCAGGGCCGCCTGCAAGGCGCGGTCACGGCCGACGACGTGATCGGATTCCTGCTACCCGAAATCGAACGGGGCCTGTAGATGGCCCTGCTGCGGCGTCTGCGCGGCCGCGCGCTCGGTTTTCTCGCCGTTCTCGGCCCGGGATTCGTCACCGCCATGGTCGACAACGACGCCGGCGGAATCTTCACCTACTCGGACGCTGGCGCCCGCTGGGGCTACGGCACGCTCTGGACGCTCCTGCCGATCACCCTCCTGCTGGTTGTCACCCAGGAGATGTGCTCGCGCATGGGCGCGGTCACCGGCAAGGGGCTGTCGGACCTGATCCGCGAGGAATTCGGCTTGCGCACCACCGTCCTCGTGATGGGCCTGCTGCTGGTCGTCAACTTCACCAACGTCGCCGCCAACTTCGCGGGCATCGCCGGAGCCATGGAACTCCTGCCGGTCAGCCGCTACGTGTCGGTGCCGCTAGGGGCCTTGCTCGTATGGCTGCTGGTTGTGAAGGGCACCTACCAGAGTGTGGAGAAGGTCTTTCTGGCCGCAAGCGCGTTCTATGCGGCCTACGTGGTCTCGGCCGTGCTGGCCGAGCCGGATTGGGCTTCGGCCTTGCACAGCGCCGTCCGGCCCGTGCTTTCGGCGGACCGCAGCTACATCGTGGTCATCGTCGGCATGGTCGGAACTTCGGTCGCGCCTTGGATGCAGTTCTACCTGCAGGCGGCGGTCGTCGAGAAGGGCATCGACAGCAAGCAGTACCGCGATACCCGCGTCGAGGTCGTGGTCGGCTGCATCATGATGGCGCTGGTCGCGTTCTTCATCATCGTGGCCTGTGCCAGTGCCATCTGGGAGCAAGGACCGCGGCCTATTCGCAGCGCTGCCGAGGCCGCTCAGGCCCTGCTTCCGCTCGGGTCGTTCGCCTACGCGCTCTTCGCAGGTGGGCTGCTCTGCTCGTCCCTCTTCGCCTCGAGCATCCTGCCCCTGTCGACCGCATACACCGTCTGCGAGGGGCTCGGCTTGGAATCCGGAGTTGATCACGATTTCGACGAGGCGCCCACGTTCTACTGGATGTACACGCTGCTGATCGCGCTCGGTGCCGGGGTGGTGTTAGTGCCAGGCTTCCCGATCGTTCCCATGATCTTGTTTTCGCAGGTCCTGAACGGGATCCTGCTCCCGGTCGTGATGATCTTCATCGTGAAGCTGGTCAACCGTCGCGACCTGATGCACGAATGGACGAACGGGCCGCTATCCAACTTGGTCGCTTGGGCCGCGGTCGTGATTCTGATCGCGCTCTCAGTCCTGCTCGGTCTGTCCTCGATGCTCCCGTCAAGCAGCGAGACGTCCGTTGCGGCGTTTCCTTAGAGGAGGGATTGGTTCTCGATCCCACGTGAGGGTTTGAACCCGACTCCGGCGTCCTGTTCTTGCTTGGTACTGCCACGCGAGAGCGTGACCGGGCCAAGGACCCAGCGGACTTCTTGAGCGGCTGTATAGCACCAAGTCGAGCGCAATCAAGAGTAGCTTGGTTGACCGTGTGTGGTCCCCAACCACGAGGACACAGCGACCCCATGGGACGATGCGGACTCTGCTACTTCTGCCGTAGCGAGGGAGTACTCGACTGAAGTCGCGAGGCGTCCGAGCACACGTCTCGAAGTGTAGTAAGATCAAGATGTGCTGTAAGGGTATCTGGAGGAGACCTCAGACTCGGTGTCGGATTCGGGTGTTTGAAAGTTGAGCGCACGGCCATGCCTCGCTGCGGTCCGTGCCAGGCTAGGATTGACCTAGACAGGAGCGTCCACCGTCGCGACTGTCCTCCATTGAACCATCGCGGTCCTCCGCGGACTGGCCGACATTTCAGCGATGAGGGCACAATGGCTATGTGGATCCCGAACGTTGAAGTGCCAACGCTCAGAGGAGTACATGCCACAGAATTGAAAGTAGAGGCGATGCAAACTCAGGAAATGTGGGGATTTGGGGAGGCACGGAAGGAAAGTCTGACCGATCTTATAGCCACAATTAGAGAGACTAATTCTCAAGTATTGGGTAAAGATCATCATGACCATTATCCGTTGGCATTCAAAGTTCGGGACAACCTAAATAGTCTAAAGATGGTCGTCCGACATATCGTGTCAAGATCCACTTACATGAAACTGGAGTCAATTCAGATAGATGTGAATAATTTCGAATCTGTATCCGATGTGCAAGCGAGAATTCATGCCATTGTTCCAGAATTCGAGGACGCTCTCCAAAGGATTGACGACGGATATTTGATTGAATCAGAATCGTTAATTGGATTCCTCAATGACCGAGACCTTGCAGAATTCAATGATGAAATACGTAGAATTGTCCGCAATGTAGTGACCGATTCTCCAGTTGCAGTGACCGCGGCACGCGCCGATCTTGAGTCTTTTCTTAAGGCTTACGTTGAGGAAGAGGGTCTTCAAGTGCCGAGTCAGCCGACTATGAAATCACTCCTTAAGGTCGTCATGGATCACCTTAAGCTAGATCCTGCCGAAAAAGCGGACATTGACGTAAAGAAGGCACTTCAGGGCTTGCGGTCAGTGGTAGACGGAATAGCCTCGCTTCGCTCGCACGCCGGTTCAGCCCACGGTCGAGGCCGGCATCCGTACCGTCTGCAAGCTAGGCATGCCCGCCTCGCCGCTGAGGCCTCGCTCACTCTCATCAAGTTTATCGTCGAGACTTGGAATTATCACGACAAGAAACGCACGTCTCACTAGAACGAAGGTAGGTGCCACACGGCCGGAGAATGTGGATCTTTTCCAACAGGTGGGAATCGAACGCTGACCCGTGACGGAGGGGCGGAGTGTGCAGGTTGGAGGGACCCGAGTCGGCGGGATCCGACACCGCAGGCCGGTGCTGCTGAGGCGGCGACTCAGACCGCCCAGAGGGCGATTTCTACACGGCGAGGGACTCAATGCGCTACCTGAGATCGGGACGTAGCTCCGTCGCTCAATCGCCATCGGGCGACGGTGCGGCGGCCGTGGCGCCCGCGAGCAACACCTTCGGAGTCTTTGGGCGCAGGACCAACGGCTTCCGGGAGGGCTGGTCAATCGATGTGCAATCGTTCCGAAATCGCCAATGTCGGACCGGGGCTGGCGCTCGCGTCCGCGCGACACTGGCGGCCAAGTTGGCAGGCCCGCCAGCTGTCTTGCCAGACGTATTGGTCAAGGGCTGCGACGGCGGCCGGGCGGCGCCCTCCTCCTCGAGGGGCAAGCGGTTTGACCGAGTCCGAGCTTGGTCGGTACCTTGGTAGCCGCTATGGATGCGAGCGTGACCGGCTTCGGCCCGGCCATTAGGTCTCTGATTTCTCCGAGCGGCGGAGGCCTGCGGGCCATGGAGCTTGTTCCGGGCGGTCCGCTGGAATGCCCGCAACTAGACATGCTTCGGTCGATGTCGGCCGAAGACCTGCTTGACGGGGCCGCTGTGCTGTCGCGCGAGGCCGCCGACTGCGTTCGCTCGGGACTCTTCCTGTACTTTCGGTCCTTGGACGAGTCACATCGGATCTCGCAGGGGATCCGCACCTCGTCCGGCAGCTACTGGCACGGGATCATGCATCGCCAGGAAGGCGACTGGAGCAACTCGAAGTACTGGTTCCGGCGCACGGGCAGCCACCCGGTGTTCGCGGAACTGGAGCGCGAGACCGGTCACCCGTGGGACCCCTTCGCGTTTGTCGACCGCTGCGCGGCAGCCGAAGCCGGCGGCTCGGTAGCGGGGCCTCTGATCGAGATCCAGATGCTTGAGTGGGAGGCCCTCATGCGGCACTGTTTCCGAAACGCGCTCGGTCGCTAGGCGATGGCTGGAACGCGACGGTTCTTCCTCGGGGTCGACGGCGGGCAGTCCTCGACACGTGCGGCCATAGGGGACGAGAGCGGGCGGATTCTGGCCCGCGCCGGAGGCGCTCCGTGCCACCGCGCTAGTACGAGCCAAGAGGCTGCGCTTGTCCGGGCTGCCGTGGGCGATTTGGTGCGGAAGTCGCTGGCGGGCGCAGGCCTGCCCCCGGGCACTCGGTTCGAGGCGGCCTGTTTCGGAATGAGCGGCGGGCCCGACGACAAGCGCCGCATTCTCGCCGAAGTCGTCCCGTCGGCTTTGATCGACGTAACCACGGACGCCGTGGCGGCCTTGGAGGGCGCGGCCGGCGGCGGGCCCGGCGTGGTGGTCGTAGCCGGCACGGGCTCGATAGCGCTGGCTCGCGATGCTGCCGGCAACGAAGCGCGCTGCGGAGGATGGGGCTACCTGTTCGGAGACGACGGGGGAGCGTTCGACATCGTGAGGCGTGCCCTGCGGGCTTCTCTAGCGGCCGAGGAGGGCTGGGGCGAGCCCACGGCGCTGAGGGAAGATTTCTTGGAGGCTACCGGATCCGCCACCGTCAACGAAGCGATGCATCGGTTCTACGACAGGAACTGGCCCCGCGATCGCATTGCCTCGCTGGCCCCGCAGGTGGACGCCGCCGCCTGCGGCGGCGACAAGCCCGCCCGGGAGGTGATGGCCGGAGCCGCGAAGGTGCTGGGATCTTTGGCCGAGCAAGCGGTCCAGGCCCTCCCTTGTCCGCCGCCGGAGCCGACCGTCTACTGTTCCGGCGGTGTGTTTCGCAGCGAGCTTGCTCGGGACATCTTCGCTCGAGCCGTCGGTGCCGCAGGATTCGCGCTCGGCCGCCCGGCTCATGACCCAGTGGTTGGAGCCTTGCTGCTCGCCTATCGGGCGCGCGGGCGGAGCGTCCCCGTGATGGATCTTGGATGACGTCGTTCGAGGAAATGCTCCGCAATGCGGATCGGCACTTGGAGTGCTCCTGCCCCCACATGCGCGACTTGGTTGCGAGGGTCGGTCCGTGCGGCCTGCGGCTGCAGCGCGACGGATTCCAGATGCTGGTCCGGTCGATCACTGCCCAGCAGATTTCCGGCGCGGCGGCTCGAGCGATCCGGGGTCGGCTGGAGGATCGGGTCGGCTCGCCGGGAGTTTGCGCCCGCTCGGTGCGGGCCTGCGGCGAGGATTGCCTGCGAGAGATCGGATATTCCGCCAGAAAGGCGTCCTATGTGCTCGGCCTGGCCGACGCGGTGCTGGAGCAGGGCTTGGACCTGGATGCGATGCCCGCGCTGGATAGCGACGAGGTAGTGCGTCAGCTCACGGACCTGCGAGGGATCGGCGTATGGACCGCGAAGATGTTCCTGATTTTCTCCCTCGGACGTCCCGATGTGGTCCCGCACGAGGACTTGGGAGTCCGGCAGGCCCTGCGCAGGCTTCACGGCTTGGCGGCCCTGCCCGGCCGGAGCGAGGCGCTTGAGCTGTTCCGGCCTTGGAGGCCGTACGGCAGCGTGGCCAGCTGGTACTGCTGGCGGAGTCTCGAGCCGCGCCTCGCCAAGGAGGCCTCGTGACCACCGTAGCTGTGGCCCTGATCGAGCGGGACGGGAAGCTCCTGATCTGCCGTCGGCGTCCGGACCAGGCGCATGCCGGCAAGTGGGAATTCCCCGGCGGGAAGGTAGAGTCGGGGGAGGGCATCTGCCAAGCGCTCCGGCGCGAGCTCCTCGAGGAGCTCGGCATCGTTGCAGCGGAGGCGCGGGAAGTGCTGCGGTACGACTACTCGTATTCCGGAATGCCTTCCGTCCGCTTGGTGTTCTTCCTGGTCGGGGCCTATCGAGGGCTCATCGACCCGTCTCAGTTCGCCGAAGTGCGCTGGGAATCCCGGGACGCCTTGGGGCCCTACGACTTCCTTGAAGGTGACCGGCGCGTTCTGCGCGAGCTTGCCGGACGCCGATTCTAGCCCTCTTGCCGGAAGCCGGCAATTGTCCATCTGGTACTCTCTCGATAATCATGAGACAGATCGCGGCTCTCGCAGTTCTTGGCTGGATCCTCGGCTTGGGCTGCGCACCCGCCGGGGACGGCGGCGGCCCCTCGATCACGCACGGACCCGTGCTGGGGAGGCTCGGCACGGACCATATCGGGGTCTGGGCGCGCACTTCGCGCCCCGGCGATTTCACGGTGTTCTACGGCACCGATCCGGACGACCTCGCGGGGAGGGCGACCGGCGCGACCGCCCTTGGGGACGACAACACGGGCTGGGTCCTGCTCGAAGGTCTCGAGCCGGGCACGAAGTACCACTACGAGATCGGCACCGGAAGCTCTCCTTCCGGCGCGGAGGAGCGGTCCGGCTCGTTTCACACCCTGCCGGACTCCACGGGACTCGAGTCCGAGCACAACCGCGAAGGCAGGTTCAACTTCCGCTTCGAGTTCGCCTGCGGCAACAACCAGAATCCGAGCGGCAGCCCGATCGGTCCCAAGCTGCTGACGCACGGAACCATGCTGCGTGAACTCGTCAGCGACTCGAGCAAGAGCAAGATCGACTTCGCCATCTTGGACGGCGACTGGCTGTACGAGAACGCCTCCCGCCTGTACACTGCCGAACAGTGGCGCGAGCAGACCGGCACAGAGCCAGACGACACCCCGAGGGTCGTTTCCCTGATGCCGTCGATCGCCGGGGTCTGGGAGAACTACAAGAACTTCTACAACAACGGCGCGAACCTGCGTGCATGGCACCGCAACGTGCCGTCGTACTACACCTTCGACGACCACGAGCTGCTCAACGATATCTACGGTGCGGGCGAGCCCGGTCGAAGGAATCGCCGCGCGGTGTTCCGCGACGTCGGTACGCGCGCTTGGTACGACTACCTCGCGTGGAGCAACCCCGTGCCCGACACGCCTCCCATCGTCTATGGCAGGGCGAAGCTGGAGGCCGGAAGCGACGTTCTGAGCGATTCCGAAGCGGACTTCACGGGCCTGAGCACCGAGTCGACCCTCCACGTGCATTGGGGCACGGAGAACTGGGGAGCCATGCTGCTGGACCGGAATCCGGACGGCTCCGATCCGGACGACGAGGGCGGTGACCCGAACTCGCGAGTCTACGAGATCGTGGAAGTGCTTGACGCCAACCGGTTGCGGATTCGCCCCGCGGCCACCGAGGACGGTACGCCCGTCTATTCGGTAGGTCGCCGCTCGTATTTCAGCTCTCGCGTGTCGAACGCGGAGTTCCTCTACGTCGACACCCGCTCCTACCGCATGATGCACGACACCAACGACCGCGGCAAGGTCGGACGGACTATGCTGGGCGAGAAGCAGAAGGCCTGGCTCAAGGAGACGATGCGCAATTCGGACGCGGATTTCTTCTTCCTCGTCTCGTCAGTGAACTTCTCGATTTCCCATGTAGGCGGCACGGGGAGCGCGAATATCTCCGAATCGAACAAGGACGACGCGTGGACGGCATTCCTGTGGGAGCGCGAGGACCTTATCGAGTTCTGGGACGGGCTCGGCAAGCCGGTCTTCGTGCTAACCGGGGACCTGCACAATAGCTTCGCTATCAAGCTCACGGACCGGGTCTGGGAGTTCGCCTCCGGGCCGCACAACTCGACCAACCACCCCCTCCGCTCGGAAGGCAACCGCCCCAAGTCCGGCCCGTACAACTCGTTCGGGCGCGACGTGGAGATCCGCTGGTCCAGCTTCATCGTCAACGACACGCCGAACGAGTGGCGCAGGCGCCCGATCTACTGTGTCGTGCAAGTGAACAACGTATTCAACAACCCGCTCGCAGGCGACGACCGCTGGGTCGCGTACGAGAGCCCGCAGGCCGTGTTCCAGTATTACGACGGGCTGACCGGGGATCTCCTCTACGCCGAATCGGTTGTGTCGCGCTAGGCTGGCCAGAGTGGTTGCCTGTCGATCCCGAGGGCGTTATACTGCGAGGGTTGATGCCAGCGCCATATGATGCCAAGGCCGTAGCTAACTACTTCCTTACGCATACGCGGCGAAGACTCACGCAGATGCAGCTTCACAAGCTGCTGTACTACGCGCATGGCTGGCACTTATGACTTGACGGGACGCCGTTGCTTGACGAGATGGTGGAGGCTTGGGAATACGGCCCCGTAGTGCGCTCCATCTATCATGAGTTCAAGGAGTTCGGTGCGTCGCCTATCAAGAGGCTCGCATGGGATTTGGACTGGGACACGATGCAAGTCTAAGTTCCCTTGATCGATCCCGAGAACGAATCAGTGCATATGATTTCCTGATTACCAACGAACGTCAGCCGAGGATATGCTATACTGAAGGAGGTCGGAAATCTCTGATAGGAAAGGGGCTAGCAGCTGAAACGCAATCGCGTGCAATGCCAGAAGGGACTCAGCCCGGGCAAGTTCCTGCAGCGCTACGGCAGCGAGGGGCCATGCGAGCAGGCCGTCTTCAACGCCCGCCGGCCGGACGGCTTCCGCTGCCTGGAGTGCGGCTCCCGACGGCACTGCCGCATCCGCTCCCGCAAGCTCTGGCAGTGCCATGCCTGCCACCGCCAGAGCTCCCTCGTCGCCGGCACGATCTTGGCCGCCACCCAGCTGCCGCTGACCGTCCGGTTGCTGGCGATCCACCTGCTGACGCAGGGCCAGCACGGCGTTTCGTCGCTGGAACTGGCGCGGCAGCTGGGCGTGAGCCGGAACACGGCCTGGAAGGTGAAGCACAAGCTCCTGCAAGTGATGAAGGAGCGCGACGAGCGCGTGCCGCCGGGCGGCATCGTGCAGGTGGACGACGCCTACCGGGGCGGGGAGCGGCGGCAAGCGCGGGCGCGGCGCGGCGGGCAAGACGCCGTTCGTCGCCGCCGTGCAGGTCACCGCCGCCGGCCAGCCGGCAAGGATGCGCATGAGCAGCGTGGCGGGCTTGCGCAAGAAGACGCTGGCAGCATGGGCCGGGCGGCACTTGCAGCCCGGCACGGAGGTGCATGCCGACGGCCCGGCCTGCTTCCGGGGCGTGGCCGACGCCGGCTGCGAGCACGTGCCGACCGTCACCGCAGGCGGGCAGCGGAGCTGCGGGGATTCCCGCTTCGTCCGGGTCAACACGATGCTGGCGAACGTCAAGCAGTCCCTGGCGGGAACCTGCCATGCGCTCGACGGCAAGCACCTGCCGCGCTACCTCGCCGAGTTCCGCTACCGCTTCAACCGCCGCTACGACCTGGAGGCGCTGGTCCCCCGCCTGCTCCACGCCTCCGTGCGCACCCCGCCCAGGCCTTACCGCCTCCTAACCTTGGCTGAGTCTTGTGGGTAACCAGGATCAGGTAAGACATTACTCTTGTCAAGAGATGCGAGGCGGGCGATTGGCAGCTGCCGCGATGCGTGGGGAGGTTGCCCTGGGTGGCGACTTCGCGCATGCGCACGATCTGGCGTCCGCTTGAAGGTCGCGTTCCGGATCGCCGAGAGACGCCATCGACATCGAGTACCGAAAGGGCGCGCGGCGGGCATTGTCGTCGTCGTGCGCTCCGAGCCACGAGCAGGGGAGAAACGAGAACCCATGAAACGAATCGCAGCCTCTGTCACCGTGATCCTCCTGTCGCACCTTGGTGCCAGCTACGCCTTGGGAGCCGAACCTCAGCGTGTCAACGGGCCTCGGCAGGTAGAACTTCACCCCGAGAGCCGAGTTGCGTCGGTCACGCCGGGACCAGTCGGACGAGGATGGTTGCAGCAGCCTCCGCAAGTGATCCTGCCGCGGATCGAAGGCGGAGGAATCCACGAGCAGAGATTGCGTCATGGAGGGTCGTGGGCCGGGCCAACGCGAGACATCGCGCTGGAGTCCGATGTGCCGCTCGATCCCGATGACCCGGGCGCTCTTCCCGGCCAGTGGACAACGACAGGATCAGGCCAGATGGTCTGGAGGTCCACGGTTCGATCCGTCGGGGCGCGAGCGTTGCGCCTGCATTTCGAAGGTTTTCATGTCAACGGGCGTCTCTACATATACCCGAACGGAAGCGATGTCTCCGCACGATATGTTGGTCCCTACACGGGTACCGGTCCTCAACAGGACGGCGATTTCTGGAGCCAGATAGTATTCTCGGAAGCGGCTACGATAGAGTACGTTACTGACGATCCTCTGGCCGGTTCGAGCGCAATTCCATTTCGAGTCACATCGGTAGCACACATAATTCGCTTAGCGAATCTCTTGCGAAAGAAATCGGACGGTCGATACCCCGCAGTCGAACCGCGGTCGATTGTCGGATGCCATTTAGATGTATCGTGCTATCCGGAGTGGAAGGACACGCAATACCAGTCCACGGCATTGTTGATCATCAGCACTTCCTCCGGATCGCATTCCTGTTCTGGAGCAACGATCAACACCGTCTTTGACACTGACAGGCATTTGTTGCTCCTGACCACTGAGCATTGTGTTGGAAGCGATGAAGAAGCAGAAAACACTGAATTCATATGGAATTATCAGACGGATTCCTGTTACGGACAACCAGTCGTGGGCGATCTAGACAGATCCTATGGATCGTTACTAGTTAAGTCCGAGGGGCCGAGCAGGTACGATGACTTCGCGCTCCTGCTACTTGACTTGGACGACGTGCTGTCGGTGACGGGTATAGCGCAGCTGGGATGGGATGCACGCAGGCCGAGAACGAGGGAAGACGTCGTGAACGTATCGCATCCAGACGGTGCGTTTCAGCGGATCGCCTTCGGGGATGTCGTCTACCAACGGTGGAGTGACCTTAGCCCGCTCGGGTTCAGTACAGTTCGTTGGCGACAGGGTACGACCGAAGCCGGCTCGTCTGGATCTGCCATCTTTGAGATGATCAGAGAATGATTGGGATCGTAACCAGTCAGAACGATGAAGAGCCATGCGACGAAGACTACCGAGTGGCATTCAATCACTTTGATCGAATATACGATGAAATCGAAGTCTACTTGGAATCCGAAAAGGCCCTAGACGAGATTGCAGATAGCCGAATCCAAGTGACTCTCGGAATCAGTGGAGAGACCGTAACGCTTCGAAGACAAGACAATGGAACGTATACACTCAATGGAGACAGAGTGACAAGCGGAGCTTCGGTCGTTGCGTCAAACGGAAACGAATACAGGCTGCAGAGAACTGGTGACGGGTGGACGGCAGTATTCGTACCTCCTCCGCCAGATCGTGTCGAGTTGGGACGAAGTGGCAATGCCGTGTTCATCCACTACTCGGAGGACCGCAGCTCTCGTATTGGCGGGACAGTCATCCGCAACGGGCACGTGATGACAACGTCAAGCGGCAACCGATACATGCTTACCTGGAATAATGGAACGTGGATCGCAACCTACCAAGTTCCTATGATCAACGTCCCTCTGGGTGCGAGCGGGTCGCGCGTAACGCTCGAACGATCCGAATCCGGCATCTGGTGGCAGCGCGTCTCCAGCGGTCATCTGGCGGCTTCAGACGCGTTCGTCGTCTATCGACTCGTTCTCTCGAACGGCACTTGGACGGCCGTGCCGGTGGAATCGTCGCCGTAGGTCCAGCCCGGCACCCTCTAGCGTTTCCGAAGCGCCGCTGTTAGGCGACGATTCGAAGGGTAGACGAAGGCCTGTCTGGTTGCCCGTCCAGCTGCCGCCTCCCGGCACGGTGCGGTGCTGCAAGGAATCCTCGATCCGTCTCCGCAAGTTTCCTCGCGCGCCCGGCGAGGGCCTTGCCTCAATCCGCAGCGATCTACTGCAGCCGCTCCAGGCATGGCTGTTCCGGTTTGGCAATCGCTCTCCTCGCCCGTGCCCGAGACGCGCTCTGCAGCGAGGATGCGAAGCAGGTTGCGGAATCGGTTCAATGGAAGGAGCATGAAACTCGTCAGTTTCACCAGAAACGGTCGCCAAAGCTACGGAGTCGCCACGGGCGGAGGCGTCCTTGACCTCGGGGCGAGGCTCTCGCGACGCTGGCCCTCTCTCTCCGCTTCGCTGCGCGACGGTGCGCTCGACGCATTGCGGGCCGAGGCGGACGGCCGGGGTCCGGACTTCCCGCTCGACGAGATCCGCTTTTTGCCGCCCGTCCTCGATCCCGGCCGGATCGTGTGCGTCGGCCTCAACTACCGCACGCACATCGAGGAGACGGGGCGAGCCATGCCTTCGCACCCCACTCTCTTCGTTCGCTTTCCGGATTCCCATGTCGGGCACGGCGAGGCGATGATTCGGCCCAGAGTGTCGACCGAGTTCGACTTCGAGGGCGAGCTGGCGTTCGTGGTCGGCACGGGCGGCCGCCACGTGCCCGCCTCCAGGGCGCTCGATTGTGTCGCGGGGTACAGCTGCTACAACGACGGTTCGGTGCGCGACTTCCAGCGGCACACGTCCCAGTTCACCCCCGGCAAGAACTTCTGGCATTCCGGCGCGTTCGGCCCTTGGCTGGTGACCGCCGACGAGATTCCCGATCCGGTGTCCCTCTCCCTCGAGACCCGCCTCAACGGCAAGGTCATGCAGAGCGCTCCCACCAGCGACCTGCTGTTCGACATCCCCTGCCTCGTCGAGTACGTATCGACCGTCTTCCCGCTCCAGCCGGGCGACGTCGTCTCGACGGGCACGACTGGTGGTGTCGGCAAGGCGCGCAAGCCGCCGGTCTTCCTGCGGCCCGACGACCTCGTCGAAGTGGAGATCTCCGGCGTCGGCACGCTGGCCAATACGGTGGAGGACGAGCCCCAGGACTCTCCGCGGTGAGGCCCGTGGCAGAATAGTTCCCGCTCCGCGATGTCGGCCCAGGCGCGTAAGCGGGTTCTTGCCTCCCTGACCGCCCGGGGCGGGGAATTCGAACTCGCCGACTGCGAGGTTCGCGGCGGCAACGTGTGCCGGGTGGTCCGGAACGCCCCGCGTAGCGTGGTCGACCTCCTTCTGGACGCGCGCCGTTTCGGCAGTCTCGAGTACATCAGCTACTTCAACGAGAGGCACACCTTCGCGGACATCGTCTCGCGGACGGCGCGTCTCGCGGAGGCCTTGCGGCGGCTGGGCGTCGGGCGCGGGGATCGCGTGGCGATCTGCATGCGGAATAACCCGGAATGGCCCGTCGCCTTCTTCGCTCCGATGTCCTTGGGTGCAGTGACGGTTTCCCTGAATGGCTGGTGGAGCGGTGAGGAAATAGAGTACGGCCTGCGCGATGTCGGAGCGCGGGTCCTGATCGCTGACCGCGATCGCCTCGACCGTATCGCGAGCCGCCTTCCCGCATTGGGCATCCGTGCGATCGCCGTGCGGGCGGGGCCAGACCTTCCTCCTTGCGTCGAGGCTTGGGATGACGCGCTGGCCTGCTCCGACGGTGCGGTCCTTTCGCCGGAGCCGAACGAGCCCGACGACGACTGCCTTATGCTCTACACCTCCGGGTCGACGGCGGGTCCAAAGGCCGCGGTCTCGACACACCGCAACGTTGTCCACGCCCTGATGGCATGGGAGATCGAGAATCGGGCGCAGTCCATCCTCTGCGACGAGCCCGCGCCGGAAGAGCCGTTCGAGGTCCAGTTTCGAATGCTGGTCACGATCCCTTTCTTTCACGTCACGGCCTGCCACGTCTGCATGCTGAGCGCGTTGCGGATGGGACGGAGGCTCACGCTGATGCATCGATGGGACGCCGAGCAGGCAATCGACCTGATCGACCGCGACCGGATCACGCACTTCATCTCAGTGCCAACGGTCACCGGGGATCTGGTCCGGGCGTCGTCGTCGAGCGGGCGGCGCCTCCCGACCCTGCTGGCTGTAGGGGGTGGCGGCTCCCACCGGCCCGCCCAGCAGGTTCTCGCCATTCGCGACACATTCCTGAACCTGATTACCCACAAGACTCAGCCAAGGTTAGGAGGCGGTAAGGCCTGGGCGGGGTGCGCACGGAGGCGTGGAGCAGGCGGGGGACCAGCGCCTCGAGATCGTAGCGGCGGTTGAAGCGGTAGCGGAACTCGGCGAGGTAGCGCGGCAGGTGCTTGCCGTCGAGCGCATGGCAGGTTCCCGCCAGGGACCGCTTGACGTTCGCCAGCATCGTGTCGACCCGGACGAAGCGGGAATCCCCGCAGCTCCGCTGCCCGCCTCCGGTGACGGTCGGCACGTGCTCGCAGCCGGCGTCGGCCACGCCCCGGAAGCAGGCCGGGCCGTCGGCATGCACCTCCGTGCCGGGCTGCAAGTGCCGCCCGGCCCGGGCTGCCAGCGTCTTCTTGCGGAAGCCCGCCACGCTGCTCATGCGCATCCTTGCCGGCTTGCCGTCGGCGGTGACCTGCGCGGCGGCGACGAACGGCGCCGCGCCCGCGCTTGCCGCCGCTCCGCTCCCCGCCCCAGTAGGCGTCGTCCACTTGCACGATGCCGTGCAGCGGCACGCGCTCGTCGCGCTCCTTCAGCACTTGCAAGAGCTTGTGCTTCACCTTCCAGGCCGTGTTCCGGCTGACCCCCAGCTGCCGCGCCAGTTCCAGCGACGAAACGCCGTGCTGGCCCTGCGTCAGCAGGTGGATCGCCAGCAACCGGACGGTCAGCGGCAGCTGGGTGGCGGCGCAGATCGTGCCGGCGACGAGGGAGCTCTGGCGGTGGCAGGCATGGCACTGCCAGAGCTTGCGGGAGCGGATGCGGCAGTGCCGTCGGGAGCCGCACTCCAGGCAGCGGAAGCCGTCCGGCCGGCGGGCGTTGAAGACGGCCTGCTCGCATGGCCCCTCGCTGCCGTAGCGCTGCAGGAACTTGCCCGGGCTGAGTCCCTTCTGGCATTGCACGCGATTGCGTTTCAGCTGCTAGCCCCTTTCCTATCAGAGATTTCCGACCTCCTTCAGTATAGCATATCCTCGGCTGACGTTCGTTGGTAATCAGGTCGGGAATTGAACGAGGAAGGCGTGGCAGGGGGCTCGCAGTTCGCCTAGAGGGCGGCCGAGATGATCACTCTAGTCGAATGAGACTTCCCGTGACGGGAAGCCAGCGCCGAGCACTGTGTGTACCGGGAGGGCGCCCGCTGTGGCACTAGGTCGGGCCGCGTTCTGCGGCCTAGCGAGCGACGCGGTCGCCGTCTCCGTCTCCACCGCCAGGGAGGCGGTCCGAATGCTGACGCGGTGGCGCTCGTGGAAAAGGGCCGGGACTGACCGACATGCGTGGCGGCGCAAGGATTCGGCCCTTGCCTCTTGCGACTTATGCAACGCGACGAAGTGCGGGCTAGTACGGTCAAATAAGTTCTCGATCCAAGTGCATCAGTCCAATCCACGAAATTGTTTTCGTACAGAGAGTTAAGTCCCTTCCGAAGGCTAAGAATTCGAATTGATCAATTCAGAATTCGCCGGGCGAACTGAACAAGCAGTGTTGATATCTCAGGGACCTATTCTGTACGGTCATATTCCCCGCACTACCCGTAGAATGGACTGTCGCCTGCACCAGTCCCGCTGTGGGAGCGCGCCTTCCCAAAGCGGCTCTCGGCGACCGGGCTCGGATTCGTAGCGTATTCCTGATCTACGGTCTGGAAATCCGCGGCAGGCCTTCCGAAGACATGAATACCCCCGAGCCATGGGCGTGTTTGCAGCTTCCTGTGCAAACTACCATGAGGCGTTGCCAGACTCGAGGGCAGTTCGAGGGACTCGGGTGTCCTAATGACCCGCGCCACGCTCGGCCAGAATTGCGGACGGCCTAGGTTGGACGGGTGGCCGAGACGGGTGTGCAGGGTCCTCTCGCGACGTCTACTTGCGAGAGGCGATGATCGTATAATCTGCTTTGGGTGGCATATATTCCGACTCAGCACCGGTCCGGCTCGCGCTCGCAGCACCTGTTGGATGACTCTCGATTGGCTCTGCAGCAGATTTTTTCATGTGGCAAGCAGCTCGGACTCGTCGGTATCGTAGGCCGTGACCCAAAGCATTTCGGATCCTAATTAGTGCCTGTGACAAAACTCGTATCCCCTTGACAATAAAGGCGTTAGATCCAATCTCTCAAGGCGAAGATTTCGCTGGAATGCTACGACTGGTCCGAAATCCTGCCAATTCTGGGTAGAGCGCGGAAATGTTCGCGATTGGCGGCTGAGCAACTTCCGACCTTGGGCCCTATATGTTGTGTTTGGAGATCCATCCGACATCAGGATGTAGTATGAAATGCTGATCAGGCCAGAATTCAGGGGTTTTGTCACAAGCACTAATTACCCACAAGACTCAGCCAAGGTTAGGAGGCGGTAAGGCATGTGCGGGGTGCGCACGGAGGCGTGGAGCAGGCGGGGGACCAGCACCTCCAGATCGTAGCGGCGGTTGAAGCGGTAGCGGAACTCGGCGAGGTACCGCGGCAGGTGCTTGCCGTCGAGCGCATGGCAGGTTCCCGCCAGGGACTGCTTGACGTTCGCCAGCATCGTGTTGACCCGGACGTTGACCCGGACGAAGCGGGAATCCCCGCAGCTCCGCTTCGCGCCTCCGGTGACGGTCGGCACGTGCTCGCAGCCGGCGTCGGCCACGCCCCGGAAGCAGGCCGGGCCGTCGGAATGCACCTCCGTGCCGGGCTGCAAGTGCCGCCTGGCCCGGGCTGCCAGCGTCTTCTTGCGGAAGCCTGCCACGCTGCTCATGCGCATCCTTGCCGGCTGGCCGGCGGCGGTGACCTGCACGGCGGCCACGAACGGCGTCTTGCCCGCCGCTCCCCGCCCCAACAGGCGTCGTCCACCTGCACGATGCCGCCCAGCGGCAGGCGCTCGTCGCGCTCCTTCATCACTTGCAAGAGCTTGTGCTTCATCTTCCAAGCCGTGTTCCGGCTCACGCCCGGCTGCCGCGCCAGTTCCAGCGACGAAACGCCGTGCTTGCCCTGCGTCAGCAGGTGGATCGCCAGGAACCGGGCGGTCAGCGGCAGCTTGGTGGCGGCGAAGATCGTGCCGGCGACGAGGGAGGTCCGGCGGTGGCAGGCATGGCACTGCCAGAGCTTGCGGGAGCGGATGCGGCAGTGCCGGCGGGAGCCGCACTCCGGGCAGCGCAAGCCGTCCGGCCGGCGGGCGTTGAAGACGGCCTGCTCGCATGGCCCCTCGCTGCCGTAGCGCTGCAGGAACTTGCCCAGGCTGAGTCCCTTCTGGAATTGCACGCGCTTGCGTTTCATCTGCTATCCCCTTTCCTGTCAGAGATTTCCGACCTCCTTCAGTATAGCATATCCTCGGCTGACTTTCGTTGGTAATCAGGTATGATTTTGCAACGTGTGCTTGAAGTCTACGGCAAGTTCTCGGCCTGCGAGCTCTCTCGAATGCCCCATGCGTCTGACTCACCATGGTCGAAGATCCATAGGGAGAATCCGAAATTCAAGGGAGTGGACATCCCGAACGAGTTGATTGCCAAGCACTTCAGGGCTAGGGTAGAACAGGCTCAAGATGGACGATAGGCCTAAGTGGTCGGCGGGATTGATATTCCAGCTTCAGGGATTCCTTCGACCGCTCGAATACTTCGCTTTATCCGATGGTGTTATCATGACAATCGCTTGAACTACAACGGCCAATGTACCGACGTGCTTGTATTTCGTGGCAAGATACCTGTTCAAATCCGATTCGAGAATCAAGTAGAATCCATCCAAGAAGAGACCTCAGTGCCATAACTAGAGATCGTCATCTACTTAGGTGAGGATCAATGGCAGGGGTCTCGTTGCTGTGCTCTCGGTGACCGAGAACCCGCTTAGAAAATGGCTGCGGGCGGGGAATGCGGACCTGTCCGGGAGCCTCGCGAGTGGCGGGCGGTCCTCGCTTGCCCCGTCGGCGGGCCCCTCTCGCGAGCTAGTCTTCGGTTCGCTTGGTCGGCGTACCGTGCGCCTCCCTGCGGACCCGGACCGGTAGCCTCGCCCCACTCCGAATCGCGAGCGGGCTAGTAGGCGGCGACCAAGCGCGACTTCGCCCGCCCGCAGGTGGCCCTTAGCTGATCCGGGCTAGTCCGGCGTCCGACCGAGAAACCCCGTCGGTAGGCTATGCCTGCGGTCGCGGACCAGGCATAGCCTGTTCGAGACCCCGATCGGATGACCGGGAGCGTGTGATAGATTGAACTCGGAGACGTCGCGGAATCACCGGCCCCTCGAAAGCGATGGGCGCGTGGCGGTCGGCTCCCGGTACGAAGCCATGAAGAGATCCCTAGGTCGATTTGTCGCCTCGATGCGAGTTCGCATGCTTCCGGGCGTTGTGTTAGGAGCGTGGCTGGCCGCTTCGGCGCTGGGCGCCGGCAACGTGCCCCGCGACGCGCCCGAACTAGCCCTCAAGACAGTCTCCGGGAAGACGATTGACTTAGGCGCTCTCAAGGGCAAGGTCGTGGCCGTGCTGTGGATCTCCACCGACTGCCCGCACTGTCAGTCCACCTGCGAGGCCCTCGGGCCGATCTACGAGAAGTACGCCGGCCAGGGGCTGGAGATCATGGCGATGGCCGTGAATCCGAACGCGCCCGGCAACATCGACAGCTTCAGGAGGGACCACCGCGTCGAGTTTCCCGTGGGTGTTTCGACCCGCTCCGACTGGATGCGGTTCGCCGACCTGTCCGTCATGGCGCGGGCCTACGTGCCGTATATGATGCTCGTCGACAGGAACGGCGTGATTCGCTACGAGCATCGCGGCATGGACGGGGAGTTCTGGTCAGACATGGAGACGCACCTGGTCAAGGAATTGGACGTGCTCCTTGCCGAGAACCTTCGCGCCTCCCGCTGAGCCTGCTTCCGCGCGATCGTTCGCAAGAGGCCCGCTGCCGCCCCCCGAGGAGGCGTGGCGCCTGCCCTACCGGCCGCTGCTGCCCGGCGGGGACCTCCAGACGGTCGCGGCGCGCTACTGGCCTCAGTCGCTCGACGAGCGCAGGTTCCCCACGGAATCGCGCCTGTTCCGGACCGACCCCGATACTCGCGTCCTGGCGAAGCTGAACGCCCGGGCCGGCGGCGCCCCGCCGCGGGCGCGCCCAACGGTGCTGGCGCTGCACGGCCTGACGGCCTGCGACCGGGCCCCGTACATGGTCTCGGTCGCCCGCGCGGCGCTGCAATCCGGATTCGATGCCGCGCGCCTCAATGTTCGCAACTGCGGAGGCACTGAGCACCTCTGCCGCACCCTGTACCACTCGGGCCTGACCGCCGACCTGCGGGCGGTGGTCGACGCGCTCGCGCCGCGGCCGCTGTATTTGGTCGGCTACTCGATGGGCGGCAACATCGCGCTCAAGCTGGCCGGGGAATGGGGCGAGTCCGCCCCGGCTCACGTGCGGGCCGTCTGCGCCGTCTCTCCGCCCATCCGGCTGGATCTGTGCTCGCGAAACATCGGCCGCAGGCGCAACGCCGTCTACGAGAAGCGCTTCCTGCTCCAGCTGGGCGCGGCCCTCCGGCGCAAGCGCGCGGCGCTTCCCGGCTCCTTCCCCGGGGAGGGATTGCCCAAGCCGCGCTCGATTTGGCAGTTCGACGAGCTGGTGACCGCTCCGGCGTTCGGTTTCCGGAACGCCGCCGACTACTACGAGCAGGCCTCGTCGGCGCGATTTCTCGGCCGCATCCGCGTGCCCGCGCTGATCATCCAAGCACAGGACGATCCCTTCATCCCCTTCGAGGCGTTCGACCTGCCCGCCCTGCGCGAGAACCCATGGCTGAGGTTCATCGGCCCGCGCCGTGGCGGCCACGTCGCCTTTCTTGCCCGCGGCCGACCTCGCTTCTGGGGCCAGGAGCAGGCCGTGCGGTTCTTCCGCGCGATCCGAGAGGGCGGACCGGCACCGAGATAGAGGCCGCGACTCAGACCGGGTCGGGCATCGACCAAGGCTCGCGGTACTCCTTGGTGAGCAGCTTGTCCGCGTCCGGGTCGCCGACGAAGCGCTCCCGCCCCGGGTCGAAGTGCAACACCCGGCCGGCCCTGTAGGCGGCCTCTCCCAGATGGATCAGACCGCACGAGAGATGCGCGACTTCGGCGTTCGCGACCGGCTGCTCGCGGGTCTTCACGCAGTCCAGGAAGTTGTACATGTGCTCCGGATGGCCGGTCGGGCCGTCCGCTATGCCCGGGCCCTTGACCTCGTTCCTGCCGAGATAGACTTGGAAGTAGCCCCGCCTCGAGAAGATCATGTAGCCTTCGCTGCCGTAGAAGGCGTTGCCGCTGTCGAACCCGTGCATTCCGTACGGCGTCCAGCCGCGGTCCTCGTAAATCAGGACCTTGCCTTCCTCGTAGTGGTAGGCGACCACCATGTTGTCGGGGAACTCCCGGATCCCTTCCAAGTCGACCCGGCTGCCGTGCGCCGTGATCCGCGCGGGATGGGTCTCCACCCCGAGGCCCCAGCGCGCTAGGTCGAGGTCGTGCGGGCCGTCCCCGCCGATGTCGCCGTTCCCGAATGCCCGGTACCAGTTCCAGTTGCGGTTGTAGCGGTTCGGATTGAACCTGCCGTCGTAGGCTGCCGGGCCCACCCAGAGGTCGTAGTTGACGCCGGCGGGAATCGGGGCGTCCTCCGCGAGCTGCCGGTGCGTGTGGCGCTGGCAGTTCCACGCCTTCGACATCTTGACTTCGCCGATGATGCCTTCCCGGAGCAGCGCGTCGGCCCGCTTAGTAACTTCGCTCGAGCGCATCTGCGTGCCGTGCTGCAGGATGCGATCGTACTTCTTCGCCGCTTCCGCCAGCAGCCGGCCCTCGCGAAACACGTGGCTGGCCGGCTTCTCCACGTAGACGTCCTTGCCTGCCTGCATCGCCCGTACCGCGATGGGCGCGTGCCAGTGGTGCGGTGTCGCCACGACGACCGCGTCGACCTCCTTGTCGTCGAGCACGTTGCGGAAGTCCTCTACCAGGTTCGGCGTCTTGCCGCGGGCCTTGTTGACCGTCTGGCCCGCGCGCTCCGCGTTGGCTTGGTCGACGTCGCAGATCGAGACGATGCGGACGTCGTCGCGTGTCAGGACTCGCTCGACATGGCCGTGGCCCATGCCGCCCACGCCGACCACCGAAACGCCCAACTGGTCGCTGGGCGACTGTGCGCTGGCGCGGACTGCGAATCCGGCCAGCGCCGTTCCGACGGCCTCTCTCCGAGTGATGCGGTTCATCAGGACCTCCCGAGTGACTAGACCTGCCCTGCCGCGCGCCGGAAACGCTTCCCGGGCCGGCAGCCGGGCCCGCTGCCAGAATACCCCCCGGGCGCCAGAGTCTCAACTGCGCCAGCGGCCGCATGCGCCGCGCAGGCGTCGGCTGTGGTAATGTCTGGCGCACGGAGACGAGCATGGCACCCACTTCGATTGATCGTCGCGCCTTCGTCCGGGCTGCTGCCGCGAGCCTACCCTTGGCAGGCGCCCGGGCCGCGGACCGGCCGCGCCGGGTCGCGCTGGTCGGATCCGGCTGGTACGGCAAGAACGACCTGTTCCGTCTCGTCCAGGTCGACGACGTGGAGATCGTGGCCCTCTGCGATCCCGACAGCCGGAGCCTGGCCGCCGACGCGCAGATGGCATCGAAGCGCCACAGGTCCGGCAAGGTTCCCCGCACCTACGGGGACTATCGCGAACTGCTCAAGCAGGAGCAGCCCGACATCGTGGAGGTTGCGACGCCCGACCACTGGCACTGCCTGCCGGCGGTCGAGGCGATGCGGGCGGGCGCGGACGTGTACGTCCAGAAGCCGGTCTCGGTCGATGTCGTCGAGGGTCGCTCGATGGTAGCCGCGGCCCGCAAGTACGGTCGGGTGTGCCAAGTCGGCACCCAGCGGCGCTCCGCGCCTCACCTGGTCGAGGCCCGTGATCGGATCCGGAGCGGAATGCTCGGAAAGATCTCGCATGCCGAGGTCTGCTGCTACGTCTACCGCAGCCCACGGGGCAACCCGCCGGACACCGGTCCGCCGTCGCATCTCGATTACGAGATGTGGACCGGCCCCGCTCCGATGCGGCCGTTCTGCCAGTGGACGCACCCCCGTCGCTGGAGGTACTTCATGGAGTACGGAAACGGGGTGATCGGCGACATGTGCATCCACATGATCGACCTCGTGCGCTGGACGCTCGATCTGGGCTGGCCCTCGTCCGTGCATTCGATCGGCGGCATCTTCGTGGACAAGGGCAGCAAGGCCAACACTCCCGACACCCAGACGGCGACCTTCGCCTTCCCCGACCTCAATGTCGTCTGGACGCACCGCAACTGGGGCCCGCCGGTCTACGCCGGCTATCCTTGGGCGTATTTCATCTACGGAGAGAAGGGGCTCTTCAAGGGCTCGACCACGAAGTGGGAATTCATCCCGGTAGAGAAGCAGGAGAGGCCGATCCGACGCGACGCCGTCACGGAAATCGACAAGTACCAGATCGACAAGGTCGACACGGTCGAGTCGAGGCTCGGAGCGCACGAGTTTCCCGTGCTGCGGGCCCACATGCGGGACTTCCTGAAGGCGATTGACGGGCGCTCGCGGCCGGTCGCGGACATCGAGCAGGGGCACATCTCGACCGCCTGCTGCCTGCTCGCCAACGTTTCGATGGAGGTGGGGCGATCCCTCGCGTGGGATGCGGCTAGGCACGAGGTGATCGGCGATTCCGAGGCCACCGGCAAGCTTGCGCGGCCGTACCGGAAGCCTTGGATCCATCCGACTCCCGACACCGTGTAGGGGGCTGGGACGGCCCGTCGAGCCGCGACCGTTCCGGGCGTCTGCGGGACTCCTGGTGGGCCCTGCAGGACTCGAACCTGCAACCAACGGATTATGAGTCCGCTGCTCTAACCATTGAGCTAAGGGCCCCTGCGCTGAGCTCTTCCGAGTATGGCCCCGGATGCGCCGCGATTCAAGCGGTCCGTCGCATCACGTGCGGTAGTCGGCGTTGATGCGGACGTAGTCTTCGGTGAGGTCGCAGGTCCAGGCTCTGGCGAAGCCGGGTCCCGGGTCCCGCATAGCGATACGGATCGAGATCTCGTCACCTTCCATAGTGCGCTGCAACGCCGGTTCGTCGTAGTCGGCGCGCACGCCGTCGGCGCAGACCTGTACACCGTTCACGAAGACGCTCATGTGGGAGGCGAGGAACAGGGCGCCCGACTTGCCGGCCGCCGCGAGCATTCGCCCCCAGTTCGGGTCGGCCCCGGCGAGCGCCGTCTTGACCAAGGGCGAGTTGGCGACCGCCATGGCGATTTGCTTCGCTCCCCAGTCCGTAGCCATGCCTTCGACCGTGATTTCGGCCAGCTTTCTCGCTCCTTCCCCGTCGCGGACGATATCGATGGCTAGGTCGCGGGTAAGCGCGTCCAAGCCGGCTTGGAAAGCTGGTGCGGAGTCGTCGTCGACCCGCACGTTGGAGGCTCCGCTCGCAAGTAGGTAGACGGTGTCGTTCGTGGAAGTGTCCGAGTCTACCGTGACGCAGTTGAAGCTGTGGTTGACCGAGGACTGCAGCATTTCCTTCAGGCGCTGGGGCTCGATGGCGGCGTCCGTAAACAGGAACGACAGCATTGTCGCCATGTCGGGCATGATCATGCCCGCCCCCTTGGCCATGCCGGCCAGACGTATGGTGCCGTCCGCTGTCTCGACTTTTTCGCAGCGGATCTTCGGCACGGTGTCCGTCGTCATGATCGCCCGTGCGCAGGCCTCGAACTGGTCCCGCGAGAGCGCGGCCCACAGGCGCGGCAGCGCAGTCGGGATCACGCCGATCTCCATGGGCTCGCCGATCACGCCCGTGGATGCCAGCAGCACTTGGTGTTCCTCGACGCCGGCGAGCGCGGCCGCCTTGCGGGCCGTCGCCAGAGCCACCTCCTCCATCCACGGGGCGGCGCAGTTGGCGTTGCCGGCGTTGGCAACGATGGCCCGCGCGGTGCCGCCGCTCTGCAGCATGGACAACACGCTCCTGATAACGGGCGCGGCCCGCACCTCGTTGCGGGTGAAGACCGCCGCGGCGGACGCCCGGGTGTCCGACACCATCAGCGCCAAGTCGTCGGATGCTTCCTTGCGGATGCCTGCGTAGCCGGCGGCGAACCGGAATCCTAGGGGAAGATCGGCTGCTGTCGCCTCATTCATTTCGAAGTACTTCGTCAGGCGCGGGGCGGAAGCCCCGCGCGAATTCCGCCGCGGAGACGGCCCTGCGTCCTTCCAAGTGGATCTCCTCCAGCACGAGCCGTCCCGACCCGCAGCCTACGCAGAGGCCGCTGGCGTCGGGTCGCAGATGACCCGGCCGAATGCCCCCTTGCTCCGTCGGCCGCGCCGACCGGATCCGCAGGCGCTTGCCGCGGAGGAAAGTGAAGATCCCGGGCCACGGCTCGAAGCCGCGCAGCCTGTTGTAGATCGATCGGGCCGACGCGGACCAGTCGATCAGCCCGTGCTCCCGCTTGAGGAGCGGTGCCTTGGTGGCGGCGGCATGGTCCTGCGGAACCGGGCAAATCGTGCCGGCAGAAAGACAGTCGAGCGTCTCGCGGAGCAGTTCCGATCCCATCAGGGCGAGACGAGCGTTCACCGCGGGGGCCGTCTCGTCCGGCCCGATAGGCGTCTTTCGAGCGAGCAGTATGTCCCCCGCGTCCATTTCCCGTGCGATTCTCATGGTCGTCACCCCCGTGAGCGTCTCGCCGTTAGCGATCGCCCAGTTGACCGGGGCGGCGCCACGGTACTTCGGGAGAAGCGACGAATGCACGTTGACACACCCGTGGGGCGGGAGATCCCGGATGCGCTTCGGGATCATCTGGCCGTACCCGACGACCGCGATGGCATCCGGCTCCCGGGCGGCAAGGCGCTCCCAGGCGCCGGGATCGCGGATCCGGCGGGGCTGGTACACAGGCAGTTCCAATGCGGCGGCCGCTTGCTTGACCGGCGGGGGCGTTAGCTTGCGCCCGCGCCCGGCGGGCCGGTCCGGCTGCGTCACCACTTCCGCGACGTCGTATCGCTCCGCGAGGGCCTCGAGGGACGGCACCGCGAATTCCGGCGTGCCCATGAAGACTACCCGCAAGCTAGTCCCACTCGCCCCGTTTCCGAAGAGCCCGGATCTTCCGGACAATCATCTGGCGCTTGAGCTTGCTGATGTGCTTCAGGAACAGGATCCCGTTCAAGTGGTCGATCTCGTGGCAGACGGCACGCGCCAGCAGCTCCTTGGCTTCCATCTCGACCGGCTCGCCCTCCGCCGTGCGCGCCCGGACGCGGACTAGCGCCGGCCGCCGGATCTTCTCGCTGAACCCGGGGATCGACAGGCAGCCCTCCTCGCCGACCTGCTCGCCCTCCCCGGTGACGATTTCGGGGTTGACGAGGACGTGGCGCTGCCTGCGGTCGGCGCCTCCGGAGCAGTCGACGACCGTCAGCCGAGTTGATACGGCGACTTGCGGCGCGGCCAGCCCCACGCCGTTCGCCTGGTACATCGTCTCTAACATGTCCCTCACGAGAGCGGCCAGCTCTGGACTGCCGAACTCGCTCTCTGGTACTGGCTCGCACACTGTCTCAAGCACCGGGTCCCCGTACTTGACGATCCTGCGGAGCATCGAACGTTCTGCCCATTATTCTAGCCAGCCGGCGGAATCGGCCACGGGCGCATTGTCTGCGGAGCGGCCGGGAGCACCCGTGTCGTGCGATCCGGGCGTGCGTTGGCGCGCGACTCGTGCGCGGTCGCGGCCCGGGGCCCGTCCGAGCAATCCGGCTGCGGGAATCGTGCGCATTCGTCTCAGTCTTGCGCGTCGGCGGCCTGCGGCGTCGGCTCCACCTGCCCGTGCGTAGGCTGGTAGGCGTGCATCTCTGATGTCCTGCTGTTTCGGCGGACCAAACTGCGGGCCGCCGAAACGGCAGACCGAACGAAGGTCGACTGGCGCGTCTTGCCTCCGCCTATTTAGTCCGGTGTCCGTTCAGCGACTAGACCGAGAATTGATCTGACCTGTTCGAATTGAATCACCGTCAAACGCATCATGTCGTCGAATCGATTCCCCAAACCCTCGAAGAGGCGTAGGTGAACCTTCATCTTCGTTGCACGGAAAGTATAGTCTGCTTTTCCTCTCATGATTAGTTGCATATCGATACCTGTCTTCGTCGGTCGGCAAGTCAATCCTATAGACTAAACCCCCCAAGATCACCGCAAACTCAAATTTCAATTCAACCAAAATATGATAATTCATCCTGATTACCAACGAACGTCAGCCGAGGATATGCTATACTGGAGGAGGTCGGAAACCTCTGATAGGAAAGGGGATAGCAGATGAAAGGCAATCGCGTGCAATTCCAGAAGGGACTGAGTCTGGGCAAGTTACGGCAGCGAGGGGCAATGCGAGCAGGCCGTCTTCAACGCCCGCTGTCCGGAGTGCGGCTCCCGGCGGCACTGCCGCATCCGCTCCCGCAAGCTCTGGCAGTGCAGTGCCTGCCACCGCCAGAGCTCCCTCGTCGCCGGCACGATCTTCGCCGCCACCCAGCTGACGCTGACCGTCCGGTTCCTGGCGATCCACCTGCTGACGCAGGGCCAGCACGGCGTTTCGTCGCTGGAACTGGCGCGTGCCGCTGGGCGTGAGCCGGAACACGGCTTGGAAGGTGCAGCACAAGCTCCTGCCAGTGCTGCAGGAGCGCGACGAGCGCGTGCCGCCGGGCGGCATCGTGCCGGTGGACGACGCCTACTGGGGCCTACTGGGGCGCGGCGCGGCGGGCACGGAGGGGTGGGATCGTATCTGAATCGAGCCTGCCAGCGGATTGGACGAGGAAGGGACTAGAGAGGCCGCCGCGCATGCCCCGGTTGCCCCGGTGAAACCCGGTTGGCGGTGGCAGGGCACCCCTTGCAAGCCGCTTGCAGGCCCTGCGAGGGCCGAAGACAGCGGATCCCCGGCGCTCGACGGCCTGCATGGACGGTCCGGGCCGGACCGGGGTCGCACCGGGGCATGCCGGATCCGGTGCGACCCTCGCACCGAGCGTGAAGCGCACCGAGCGTGAAGAGCGCGCCCGCAGCGGGCTGCCGCGCTCAGCGCGGCGGGCGCCGCTCAGGCCGCGACCGCGGCCTTGCCGGTCAGCTGCCGGCAGGTCAGCGTCCGGCCGACCAAGCCCCGCGCCATGCGCCGCATCCGTTCCGCCGTGTCGCAGTCGCGGTCGTTGCACCGTCCCGCGAACTCGGTGAGGTAGCGGCCCGGATGACGGACGCTCATCCGGTGATAGGTGCCGTACAGGCCGCGCTTGAACAGGGACCCAAACGATTCGATGCCGTTCGTATGCGCCGCCCCGCGCACGTACTCGCCGCCGGAGTGCCTGACGGCTTCGTGCGGGAACTCCGCCATGCCGGCGTAGGCCGCCGCCTCGTCGGAGCGGACCTGCGCCCCCGGCGCGACGCGGGCGCGCACGAAGCCCTGCAGGCCGCCCTTGGCGGTGCCCGGCAGCGGCCGCGCGGCCGCTGCGTTCGTGGCGCGGTCCCGCGCGCCCGCCACCGGGGTCTTGCCGACGGGCCCGCGCCCGGCGCGGGCCTTCTTCCTCTCGTGCTTGTTGCGCTCCTTGCCGCCGACGCAGGTCTCGTCCACCTCCACCGGGCCGGCGAACAGGCCCCGATGCCGCTCCCAGCACGCGCGGATGCGGTGCGCCAGGTGCCAGGCCGACTTCCGGCTGATGCCTAGGTCGCGATGCAGCTTCATGCCGGAGACGCCCTTGAGGCCGGTGGTCAGCAGGAACAAGGGCCACGCCCCGGACGCGGTAGCCGAGCTTGGTGTCGGCCGTCACGCTGCCGGTGCGCACGGAAAAGCGCTTGCCGCAGCCGCGGCAACGGTACGGCATCGAAGGGTGGGCCGCGTCGGACTGCACGCTGGAGCCGCGGCAGCGGGGGCACGCGGGACCGTCCGGCCAGCGCATGGAGGCGAACCACTTTTTCGCGGATTCGTCATCGGGGAACATGGCAATCACTTCGATCAATGTGATGCCTTTACGGAACCACTTTCCGGGACCTGATTTCTTCATTTACGGTATCCCATACTGGAACTATTCTACCAAGAAACACCACAGAATGTCAACGGAAAGTCGGAAGAAATATGAAATCTTATAATGGCTTGATAATTTGCCGACTTGATTCCCTCGGCACTCAGATATATAATTCCCTTCGCAAAGGGCTCGAAGCGTATCTCACGGTACTCGTCGAGCTCTGCTGGAGCAAGCGCCGGATCCTGGAGGTGTACCTCAACGTCGCCGAGTTCGGCGAGGGCGTGTTCGGCATCACGGCGGCCAGCGAACGCTTCTTTGACAAGCGCCCGCTGGATCTGAACGCCGACGAAGCGGCGCTGCTGGCGGCCGTCCTGCCCTATCCGTCCGGCTGGCGCGTCGACGATCCGTCGGCGCGCGTACGCCGCCGGCAGCGATGGATTCGCGGCCAGATGATCCGACTCGGCGGCGTCGCGATGATCGAGGAGCGGCCCGCCGACTGAGACCTTCTGGATGGCGCGCGGCGCCTCTTGCGGTCCGGGCCGTCGCGATGCTCGAGGAGCAGCTCGCCGACTGAACCGGCCACGAGTTCCCGCGGAGCGGGCGCTCGACCGGCTCGTCGCGGAGCTCGACTATACTGACCTCGTCGACGTGGTTCGTTTGGGCCTGCACGATTTCCTCGACGCGATCCAGGACAAGCTCAACGGCCTCGGCGACGAGGTCACGCACACTTTCTTTGCCCGAGTCGTGAGAATCACGGTCCGCCATCGGACGTCGTACGCCTTCGACGCCCCGGTCTACCTAGAGCCCCACGTCATCCGGCTGCGCCCGCGGGCCGACGGCGTGGTGCGCCTCGTCGACTTCGCACTGGAGATCGATCCCGAACCGGTGGTGCGCGCCGAGAACCTCGACCCGGAGGGCAACGTCGTCACCCGCGCGTGGTTCGAGGGCCGCTGGTCTGGCCCGACCCTCCGGACGCGGGCCGTCGTCGATACGCTCGTCACCGATCCGTTTCGATTCCTCGTCACCGAACCGGACCGGCCGCTGTCCTGCGCCTACGCACCCGACCTCTGCGAGCGGCTCGCGCTGTACCGGCGTCCGCCCGACGCCGCGCACCCGGCAGTGCGCGAGCTGGCTGTCGCCGCGGCCGAGGACTCGGAGCGCGACCCGGCGCGCTTCCCGCTGGTGCTCGCACAGCGCCTCGCCGCGCGCTTCGCCAGCGGCTACGCCCACAGCGAGACGGCGGACTCGACCGAGCTCCACGCGTGGGGCGAGGTCTTCCTGCGCGGCGGGGGCTGGCGTTCCGGGGGGACGGGGTGACCGCCCGGCTCGCGGCGGAGATCGAGCTGGAGGCGGCCGCGTCTCAGAAGTCTCCGCCGTAGAACGGTGCAGATTCCTGCGAGACCGCGCAGCCCAGATTCGAACAGAATCGGCAAATCCGAGCGGTTTGCCGACGTCCTTGTGTTGGGGCACGGCTACACGTTCGCAGGTTCAGGGACAGCGGGTGGGCCGCGGTGTGGGGCATCGACAGAATCGTCGGTCCTCGGCATCAGGCAACAGCAACGTCGTCGCGGGGGTTCGCGGCGGAGCGGAGGGCCTGCCATAATCGACAGTTGATCCTGCTTGCGCCTTCTTGCTGGGAGGTCGTTCAACGGTAGGACACGCGGCTCTGGACCGTGGAATCGGGATTCAGGCGCTACGCCGCTCACGCGGCTCCGGGCGCGAATCCTCGGCTGTTTACCTCGACTTCGCAATCGCTTCGTCAACCCGCAAGCAGATATGATGGTGAGATGATCACCCGCGGCATCCGCGCCTTCATGACGCGCGATTGGCAGAGGGCGCGCGCCGCCAAGGATGCCTACTGGGCCGAGCGGGTTCAGCGTCTCGGTCCTCTCGAAGCGATGCGGATTGCCGACGAGTTGCGACGGCAGGTGCTGCTGCAACATCCGGGCTGGCCTGACGCGGCCAGTCGCCGCGACGACCTGCGCCACCATGTGCGCATGACCGAGCTGTTCGCCCGTGTCGATGCAGCCCGCCGCGCTTGAGCTGCTCAAGGCGCTGTCCGCCATCCTCGACCGCTGGGGGCGTTGGTACCTTTTCGGAGCGCAGGCTGTGGTTGCGTACGGCGTGCCTCGATTCAGCGCGGACGTCGACATCACCGTCGCGCTCGCCCCTGACGACCCACAGCGCTTCGCGCGCGACATGGAGGCCGCTGGTTTCACGCTGCGCGTCGACGATCCGGAGTTCCTGCGGCGAACGCGTGTCCTGCCGTTCGTCCACGCCGCCACCGGCATGCCCCTCGATGTCGTGCTGGCGGGGTCCGGCCTCGAAGACGAGTTCCTCGGCCGAGCGAAGACCACGGACATCGGCGGCGCCAGTGTCCCGGTAATCGACATCGCCGACCTCCTCATCGCCAAGATCCTCGCTGGCCGTCCGAAAGACATCGAGGACGCGCGCAGCCTCTGGCGTCTCCGCGGATCCCGCATCGACCGGCGCCGAATCCGGCGGGCGTTGCGATTGCTCGAAGAGGCCCTCGGCCAGAGTGATCTGGTATCGGGCTTCGAGTCGATCACGGCGAAGCGCGACTGAGCCTGAGCGCCAGCCGCGCGCCGGATGGCCGACAGCCCGCGGGCCGGCTCATCCGCCGGCAAAGGCTCGTCCAGCGGCAACTCGCGACCGGCGACATGAACCGACCGTGGCCATCGACATGAACCGACGTGGCCATCGCGCAGTGTCGGTGTCTACGTCTCCGCGGTATCGATGGTCTCCGAGGGGCGGCCTCGCTTGACCTCTTCGATCAGCACGTCGAAGTCCTCCGACGTCAGGTTCATCTTCTTCGCGGTGCGCAGGAACTCCGGAATGCGCGGCACGCGGTGCATGTAGGCGGCGAGATCGGGATCCGTGCTCTCCGCGAGACGGAACAGCAGATCCGGATCGCCACCGAGCAGCGTCGCCATGCGCTTCACGAGCGCCGGCCTCGGCGGGTGTTTCTTGCCCCGTTCGATGTGGCTGAGATACGCAGGCGATATCTCCAGCCGGTCGGCCGCCGCCCGCAGACCCAGCTTCTGCGCTTCCCGCAGTTCCCGAATCGTGCCCCCGAAACTCTTGGTCATCGCCAGGGCCTCATCCGCCGGCGCGTTTACTGTTGTGCAACACATAACGCGCGACAGTGGCCCAAGTCAAGCCTGCTTGTGTACGATTGACCGCCAGGCGTCTGCACCGCCGACCTGGGAGAGCTGGAGGCGAGGTTCGTACCATCGAAGAACACCGTCACACATGAGCCGAGGGCCCTCGACCAGGACGCGTCAGCGAAGAACGCCCGGCGCGGCTACCGCCAGCGGCGCGGCGGCCGCATCGGCGGACGCGACCGACACGGACGTCGTCCGCGACGGGTTCGTCCTCGACTTCATTTCGGGCACGAAGCAGATCAAGGAGACACCGAAGGAGCTGGTCCGGCAGCGGATCACCCGGGCGCTGTTCCACGAGTACAGGATCCGGCGGATGGGTCGGAGTAGACGATGCCCGTGACCTACACGGACGACCAGATAGCCCGAAAAATTCGTGGCGTATTCCGATTCCGGTACAGACACAAGAGCCCCCGTGTGGTACAAGTGCAGTGTTGACAACCACTTGCGCCACCACGGAGGCCCTTGCGTGACACCCGAAACGATAGGGAATTATATATCTGAGTGCCAACAACGCCATGTCCGACGAGAACTGCTCTGAGCAGGGAGGTCGGCGTCTGGCTCGGGTCATTCGAATGCGGCCGCGGTAGGCACGGAAAGGTGGGATCGTATCTGAATCGAACCTGCCAGCGGAATGGACGAGGTACGGATAAGAGAGGCCCCCTCGCATGCCGGGTGGAATCCGGTTGGCGGTGGAGGGCACCCCTTGCAAGCCGCTTGCGTGCCCTGCGAGGGCCGAAGACAGCGGATCCCCGGCGCTCGACGGCCTGCATGGACGGTCCGGGCCGGACGTGGGTCGCGCCGGGGGATTCCAGATCCGGCGCGCCCTCGCACCGAGCGTGAAGCGCATCGAGCGTGAAGAGCGCGTCGGCAGCGGGCTGCGGCGCTCGGCGCGGAGGGCGCCGCTCGGGCCGCGACCGCGGCCTTGCCGGTCAGCTGCCGGTAGGTCAGCGTCCGGCCGACCAGGCCTCGCGCCATGCGCCGCATCCGTTCCGCCGTGTCGCAGTCGCGGTCGTTGTACCGTCCCGCGAACTCCGTGAGGTAGCGGCCGAGATGACGGACGCTCATCCGGTGATAGGTGCCGTACAGGCCGCGCTTGAACAGGGACCAAAACGACTCGATGCCGTTCGTATGCGCTGCCCCGCGCACGTACTCGCCGCGGGAGTGCTTGACGGCTTCGTGCGGGAACTCCTCCATGCCGGCGTAGGCCGCCGCCTCGTCGGAGCGGACCTGCGCGCCCGGCACGACGCGGGCGCGCACGAAGCCCTGCAGGTCGCCCTTGGCGGTGCCCGGCAGCGGCCGCGCGGCCACTGCGTTCGTGGCGCGGTCCCGCGCCCCCGCCACCGGGGTCTTGCCGACGGGCCCGCGCCCGGCGCGGGCCTTCTTGCTCTCGTGCTTGTTGCGCTCCTTGCCGCCGACGTAAGTCTCGTCCACCTCCACCGGGCCGGCGAACAGGCCCTGATCCCGCTCCCGGCACGCGCGGATGCGGTGCGCCAGGTGCCAGGCCGACTTCCGGCTGATGCCCAGGTCGCGGTGCAGCTTCATGCTTGAGACGCCCTTGATGCCGGTAGTCAGCAGGAACAGGGCGACGGCCCGGGTGCGGTAGCCGAGCTTGGTGTCGGCCATCACGCTGCCGGTGCGCACGGAAAAGCGCCTGCCGCAGCCGCGGCAACGGTACGGCATCGAAGGGTGGGCCGTGCCGGACTGCACGCTGGAGCCGCGGCAGTGGGGGCATACCGGACCGTCGGGCCAGCGCATGGAGGCGAACCACTTTTCCGCGGATTCGTCATCGGGGAACATGGCGATCACCTCAATCAGAGTGATGCCTTTACGAAACCACTTCCCGGGGCCTTCCTGCTTCATAGACGACCTCATATATTGGAACTATTCTATCAAAATACTTCACCGACTTTCAACAGATCTCCGGAAGAAATATGAAATTAATTTATGGACTGATAATTTGCAAAATCGGTTGCCTCGGCACTCAGATATATAATTCCCAAACGATATCACGGACTGTTCTGTTCCCCGATGTGTTCGCCAAGCCCGTCGTCGCCGAGTTCAACCAGGAGCAGGCCAGCTCCGACGGCGGGGCGGTTCTGCTGAAGGCAGCCGAGCGCATCTACGGCCTGGTCAAGGCGTTCGCCGGGTGTCTGTTCGACAAGCGGGCGCCGGACAAGACCCGGCACTCGCTCGCGGACCTGGTCGGTCAGCGCATCTTCGGCATCGCCTGCGGCCACCCCGACTGCAACGACGGCGACCGTCTCGCCGACGACCCCGTCCATAAGCTGCTGCTCGACAGAGACCCGGTTTCGGGCGAGCGCCTGGCCTCGCAGCCGACGCTGTCGCGGTTCGAGAACGCAGTCAACGGCTGCGCTCTCTACCGTATAGCGGACGAGTTGGCCACGCGGGTCATCTCGCGGCATCGCCGCCGGCTGGACGGGCGGGCGCGGCGCATCACGATCGACCTGGACCCGACGGACGACCCGACGCACGGGGCGCAGCAGTACACGCTCTTCAACGGGAACTACGACACCTGGTGCTACCTGCCGCTGCTGGCCTTCCTGACCTTCGACTGCGATCCGAGCAGTATCTGTGCGCGGCGCTGCTGCGGCACGGCAAGGCGGTCGCCTCCAAGGGGACGGTCGGCCTATTGTCGCGGTTGCTGCCGCTGCTGCGCCGGGCGTTTCCGCGGGCGCACTTTCGCGTTCGGCTCGACGGGGGCTTTGCGACCCCGGAGGTCTTCGACTTCCTGGAGGCGCAGCCGCGACTCGAATACGTGGTCGCCATGGCGAAGAACGCGGTGTTGGAGCGGCACGCCGAGCCGGCCATGCTGGTGGCGCGGAGTTGGCGCAGTGAACAGACCGAGCACGTCTACACCGAGACCGCCGAGTATCAGGCCGGCACGTGGAACCACGCGCGCCGCGTCATCATCAAGGCCGAAGTCGTCTGCCTCGTGGGTCGCGCGCCGCGGGACAATCCGCGCTTCGTCGTGACCAACATGCGGCAGACGCCGCGTTTCCTCTACGAGGAGGTTTACTGCGACCGCGGTGACGTCGAGAACCGGATCAAGGAATTGAAGGCCCTGCGGATCGACCGCACGAGTTGCCACCAGTTCTCACCGAACCAGTTGCGCGTCCTGCTGACGGCCGCCGCCTACGTGCTGATGCAGGAGTTGCGGCTGCGCGCCGCCGACACCGCGTGCAGCCGCGCGCAGGCGCCCTGGCTGCGCGACCGGCTGCTGAAGCTCGGCGTCCAGGTGGTGCGCTCCGTGCGTCGCATCGTCCTGCGCCTGCCGCGCGCGACACCGGACCTGGCGGCGTGGCGGCACATCGCATTCGCCCTCGGGGGCGCGCCGGATAGCTGCTCGACGAGCGTCGCATCGCTGCCGTCCAGAAGGCTGTCAACCGCCCGACGGGTGGAATTGTCGTTGCCCGCCTCTTGCCGCGCCCATCATCACGCCGGTCAGTCGCTCAACCACACCGCTACCCGCCGTGTGCGGCGTTCAAGGTGCTGTCCAACGGTCGGTCACCCGCTGCCGGTGGCCGAATCGGGCCCGGTCACCTCCCGCCGGCGACCGAGGCGAGGCCGCCATGAATAATCCGGGCTAGACAGCCGTCGCGGTGTGTCCGTGCCGGTGGGCGGTCAGGTCGGCGTAGCGGAGCCGCTTCCCTTCCGCGCCGCGTACGATCGCCGCCATCTGGTCGATGGTGTCGTCCCCGCGCGCGTTGTGCCGACCCTCGAGCTCCGCCACGTAGCGGTGCAGGTGCTCCCGGCTCATGCGGTGGAACGTGCCGACGTAGCCGCGCTTGAGGAGGCTCCAGAACGACTCCATGCCGTTGATGCTGGCCTACCCCTTCACGTACTCGCCGGCCGAGTGGACAACCGCCTCGTGGCGCGGCCACGCGGCATACGCCGGCTCCCCGTCGCTGTAGAGCGTCGCGGTCGGGGCCGCGCAGTGCGCCACGAACCCATGCAGCGTCTCCGGCGCGGTGTCGCTCACGACGGCCGCCTTTACCTTGCCGGTCTCGCGGTCCCGGACGCCGACCACCGTGGTCTTGTTCGCCAGTGGGTTGTCTGCGATGCCAAGCGCCTTCTTGCGCTTGCCGTGCATCGACTTCGCCTTCCCGCCGACGTGCGTTTCGTCCACTTCCAGCGGGCCGATGAACGGCAGCGCCGGGTGTCCGTCCACGCGCCACACGTCGCGGAGCCGGTGCGCCAGGAACCACGCGGCCTTCTGAGTCACGTTCAGGTCGCGGTGCAGCTTCATGCTGCTGATGCCCTTGAGGCTGGTAGACATCAGATACATGGCGATGACCCACACTTGGAGTCCGAGGTTGCTGGCATGCATGACGGTCCCGGTGCGGACGCTGAACCGCTTGCGGCAGTCCCGGCAGCGGAACGGCATCGTCTTGTGCTTCGCCCCGGTTTGCACATTGGTCGACCCGCAGTGATGGCAGGCGATCCCATTCGGCCAGCGCTGCTCGACCAGCCACCGTTCGGCAGCGGCATCGTCGGGAAACTGGCGGAACAGCTCAGGGAGGCTTATTCCGCGTCGTTCGCTCCGGCCCGGTCCAGTCCGACTCATGGGGGCATCATATAGTGCCCAGCGGCCTCGGTCAAGGGTTATTTAGGCACTATCCGATATAATTCCCAATAACAAATCCAACTTGATGTGTCATATTCCTTCTGCGTTCACGGCAGACTAGCAGAGCAAACCCACGCTATGCTTGGGCAGGATCACTTCCTCCACCGCTGGCCAATTACGTGTGGTTCTAGCCACTTCTAGCGCCCATAAAGGTGCGTCTTCATCCAAGCCGTCTGCCTTCTTGACCTGCTTCACCACGCGCTTCAGGTCTTCGCGGCCAAGCTTGGGCACTTCCATGGCCCCTTGTGGCGAAACTCGGATGTTTGTGGGAAACTCGCCCTCTTGCCGAGACTTCCCGACACGTCCGCGATCACTCTTGCCGAACCACTTTCGGCTCCAATCCACTTGATGGGCGCTCCTAGCGAGATCTCGGTCCGGATTGAGCTGGATGGTCCCAAGGGTAGGTCCAGCAGCGTGCGGTCTGTCCAGCCAAGTCGCGACCGCCACGGCATGTCCTTGATAGAAACCGTATCCGCGTACTGGTTCACGTTCCAGCAGGGGCTGTTCCCCTGGCTCGAGCAGGAACTCGGCCCCCTCGGTGAGCGCTGCCGCAGCTTCGTCCAAGCGGTGGAACTGGCGCAGGTCGAGGACTTCCTGCCCGTCGGGCAGGGCGGCCGCGGCCGCCCCCGCGAAAGCCGCGCCGCCATGGCGCGCGCCTGCATCGCCAAGGCCGTCTTCGACCAGCCCGCTACGCGCTCGCTGGTCGAGCGCCTGCAGACCGATCACACCCTGCGCCGCCTGCGCCGCCTGCGCGGCTGGGACCTGGCCGGGGCCGTGCCCGGCGAGGCAACCTTCTCGCGCGCCTTCGCCGAGTTCGCCGCCGGCGAACTGCCCGGACGCTTGCACCAGGCGCTGCTCGCGCGGGCGCTCGACGGCCGCTTGGCAGGGCACGTCTCCCGCGACTCGACCGCCATCGAGGGCCGCGAGCGGCCCGCCGGGAAGCCCGCGCCGGAACCGGAGCCGAAACGCAAGCGCGGGCGCCCTCGCAAGGGCGAGCAGCGGCCGCCCGATCCGCGCCGACTGGCGCGGCAGCCCGACATGAATCTCGAAGAAATGCTGCACGACCTGCCGCAGGGCTGCGATACCGGCACCAAGCGCAACGCCAAGGGCCGTACCGTCAGCTGGCGCGGCTACAAGCTGCATATCGACGCGATCGACGGCGGGATCCCGGTCAGCTGCCTGCTCACCTCGGCTTCGCTGCACGACAGCCAGGCCGCGATCCCGCTGGCGACACTGACCGCGGGCCGCGTCGACAACCTGTACGACCTGATGGACAGCGCGCGCGACGCGGCCGGGATCCGGGCCTTCAGCGAGCGGCTCGGGCACGTGCCGCTCATTGATGTCAACCCGCGCGGCCGGACGGAGCTGCAGGCGGATCTGGCACGGGAGGCCCAGGCGCTGCGCAGCGCCTGGCGGGCGGATCCCGCGAAGCTGCGCTATCGGGAGCGCTCGACGGTGGAGCGTGTCAACGGCTGCCTGAAGGACGATTGCGGCGGGCGCCACGTGCGCGTCCGCGGCCACGGCAAGGTGCTGTGCCACCTCCTGTTCGGCGTGCTCGCGCTGACGGTGGAGCAGCTCCTGCGCCTGGCGCTCCGAGAGCCCGGGCCGCCGGGACAGCCGGGCAGAGCGCCCGCCCGCCGGGCCGGGAGAGCTGCGCCTGCACGGGGCCGCTCCTCGCAGGAGCGCCCCGAAGCGGAGCAAGCCCAGCTGAAGGGGGTCTTTTTCGGCGAGAATAACAGCCCGGAAACTAGTCGTTCATGGGGCGGTCAGCCCTCTTTTCTGAATTTTGCAAAAGGCTCCTGATGTCAGGGGTTGGCCGCGCCCGGTCGCGACCCATTCCTTGTGGGCACTTTAGGTTGCGCCGAGTCCCACTGCGGCTACGAGGGTTAGCCGCCGAGTTGTGCGACCCATGACCCATGCTCAGGGGCGCGTGATCGCGGCCCGTCTGACCGATCGCAGGAGCATTTCGGTCCGGCGACAGGAATCCCTCCGCAGAGAAACGCTGCTCCTGCCGCAGCGAATGGGATTGGGTTGCCGCCGGCGAGGATGGCTGGATCCAGAACCGCCGCCGGTCGGATGCTGCCTGCACGGACCGTCCGGCGCTGCCTCCCGCGCCAGGCAGGCGAACGGATTCCTGGATCCCAAGGCTGCGCGAACACTCCGGGCTAGCGCGCCGCTGGCCCAGCCTCTGCGTAGCTCGCTTCGGGGGATGCCCGTAGACGGGCAGGTCGGATACAATCTAGGCGCATGGCATGCCTTGTCGCGGTTCTCTTCATACTCGCTCCGGCGCTCCTCGGCAGCCCTTGGGTTCGCCATTCCATTGACGCCTCGGACGGCGGCGCGGACGGCGTGCGGGTGGCGGACGTCAATGGTGACGGATTGCCCGACATCGCCACGGGCTGGGAGGAGGCAGGCGAGGTCAAGGCTTACCTGCATCCCGGCCCGGACAAGGTCACGCAGGCTTGGCCCTCCGTCATCGTCGGCAGGGTCACCAAGCCCGAGGACGCGGTCTTCGCGGACATGAACGGAGACGGGGTCATGGACGTCGTGAGTTCTGCCGAGGGAGACGAGAAAACCATCTACGTCCATCTAGCGCCCGCTGCCGACTACATGGACTCGGCCAAGTGGGAGACGAGGCCTGTCGTGCGATCCAAAGGCAAGGGGCAGTGGATGTTCGCCATGCCGATGGACGTGGACGGCAACGGAACGACCGATCTAGTCGCCGGTTCGAAGAATGACTTCGCGGCCATCGGATCGTGGCGCTTCCCCGCGACGCCCGGCGGCAAGGCCTCGTGGAACCGCTGGTACGGCGCAGGCTGGGTCATGTCGATCGTCGCTCACGACCTGGACGGCGACGGCAGGGACGACATCGTCGCCAGCGACCGCAAGGGGCCGCGGAGCGGTGCGCTGTGGTTCGTGAACATGCCGGGCAGCGCGGCTTGGCCGGAACGCCGCATCGGGCCCGAAGGGGAGCTCGAAGCCATGTTCCTCGACATCGCGGATCTCGACGGCGACGGCAGGGCGGACGTGATCATGGCGGTCAAGGACGGCCCGATTCAGTTCTTCCGGGCTATGTCCGAGCGCGGCACCAACTGGCGGGCCCACGACATCGAGATCCCCGGCGGCTTCGGCACCGGCAAGGCCGTGGCCGCGGGGGACATGGACATGGACGGCGCGCTGGATCTAGTGTTCACCTGCGAGAACGCGACTGGCGAGCTGTCCGGGGTCGGGCTGCTGAAGCACGCGGGAGATCCCACCGAGGCGCGATGGCAAGCGACCGATGTCGGGGGGCCGGAAGGCACCAAGTTTGATCGCGTCGAACTCGTCGACTTGGACGGCGACGGGGATCTTGACATCCTCACCTGCGAGGAAACGGACGGGCTCGGGGTCGTCTGGTACGAGAATCCCGCCCGCTAAGCGGGTAACGCCGGACGCGCGAAGCGGGCTCGGCCCGCTCCCGCGGGGCTGGTCGCCGGCCCCCGCGATAAAGTGATTGCATGCCCCGAACACTCCCCGCCGTCCCGGACGCGCTGGGCCGTTTCGGCGATTTCGGGGGGCGCTTCGCGCCCGAGATTCTCGTGGCGCCGCTCGAGAGCCTCTACTCGACCTACCGGGAGGTGCGGAAGGAGCCTGCGTTCCGCGCCGAGCTGACCGGACTCCTTCGCCAGTACGCGGGGCGGCCGACGCCTCTGTTCCACGCGCGCCGGCTGAGCGAGCAGCTCGGCGGAGCCGCGATCTACCTCAAGCGCGAGGATCTCCTGCACACGGGCGCCCACAAGATCAACAACTGCCTCGGGCAGGCCCTGCTTGCCCGAGGCATGGGCAAGCGCCGCGTCATTGCCGAGACCGGGGCCGGTCAGCACGGAGTCGCCACGGCCACCGTATGCGCGCTGTTCGGCCTCGAATGCGTCGTATACATGGGCTCGGAGGACATGCGGCGCCAAGCGTTGAACGTGTTCCGCATGCGCCTGCTGGGAGCGGAGGTGATCGGCGTCGACACGGGCAGCTGCACCTTGAAGGACGCGATTTCGGAGGCGATGCGCGACTGGGCTGCCAGCTTCGAGACCACCCACTACATGCTCGGCTCCGCCTTGGGGCCGCATCCCTATCCCTTGATCGTCCGCGACTTCCAGCGCGTCATCGGGCTCGAGGCACGCGAGCAGTTCCTTGCCGCGACCGGCGGACGGCTGCCGGACGTGCTGATCGCGTGCGTGGGCGGGGGCAGCAATGCCATCGGCCTGTTCCACGCATTCCTGGAGGACGACGGCGTCGCGATGGTGGGCGTCGAGGCCGGAGGCCGCGGGCTGTCGCTCGGCGACCACGCCGCCCGGTTCGCCGGGGGCTCGCCCGGGGTGCTGCAAGGCACGAAGAGCTATATCCTCCAGGACGGTGACGGCCAGATCGCGCTGACGCACTCGGTCTCCGCTGGTCTCGACTACGCCTCGGTCGGCCCCGAACACGCTTGGCTGCGTGACCGGGGCCGGGTCGAGTACACCTCCTGCGTCGACGCGGACGCGCTGGCGGCCGTGAGGACGCTGTCGGAGGTCGAGGGAATCATCCCTGCGCTCGAGTCGGCCCACGCCGTCGCCGAGGCTGTCGCGCGTGCGCCCGCCGCCAAGGACCGGGCGTTCGTGGTCAACTTGTCCGGGCGCGGCGACAAGGACATCGGAATCCTGCGCGAGAACATGCCGGAGCTCGGATAGATCCGCCGGGCACGGGGTCTCAGTGCGCAACGGACTGACGGGGGCGGCCGAGCAGCGCGTTCCGGCGATGCAGCAGCCCGGTCTCCGTCAGGACCGGGAAGGCGCGACTGGGCTGCGGTTCGAGGATTTCGGACGGCACGGACGAGAGCTGCTTCCGGCACCGGCTGCGGAGTCGCTCCAGCGGCTCGGCGGGATCGACCGGCCTCCCTCGCTGCAGTACCGGCCGTAGCAAGTCATGGGGGGAGCCATCGAGCTCGGTCGGCCGCGCGTCCGACTCCGTTCGTTGCAGGCAGCCGGTCCAAGGCCCTCGGGGCGGCTCCAGCTCGTCGTAAATCAGGTCCCCCTGCATCACGCCGTCGAGCGAGTACCGGCGTACTTGGAGCATGCCCGGCACCGAGGCCTTCGACGGATCCTCGGATCGCTTGGCCTTGGCGACCCAGCGCCCGTCCTGATCGCGCAGCAGCGCCAGCTTGTAGACGCCTCCAAGAGCGGACTGGCCCTTCGCGGCCGCGATGCTGGTGCCCACGCCCCACACGCCGACGCGGGCGCCGCGTTGCTTGAGTTCCGCGATGGCGTACTCGTCGAGATCGTTCGACGCGATGACCGCCGTCCCGGCCAGCCCGGCCGCGTCGAGCAGATTGCGCGCCTCGACCGACAGGGCCGCCAGATTCCCCGAGTCGAGCCGGATCCCGTTCAAGTCGTATCCGAGCCCCTGCAGCTTCTTTCCGATTTCGACCGCCCGCATGACCCCTTCGAGGGTGTTGTAGGTGTCGACGAGCAGGACGCAGTTGTGCGGCATAGCCCGTGCGTACGCCTCGAAGGCGGCCAGCTCGCTCTCGAATGACAGGACCCAGCTGTGGGCGTGCGTGCCGCGCACGGGAATTCCGAAGCACTTTCCCGCCAGGACGTTCGAAGTTCCCGCGCACCCGCCGATATAGGCGGCCCGGCTGGCGCTGAGTCCGCCGTCGATTCCCTGCGCTCGGCGCAGGCCGAACTCGAGCACCGGATCGTCTCCCGCCGCGAGGCAGACCCGTGCGGCCTTCGTGGCGACCAGAGTCTGGAAGTTCACGATGTTCAGTAGCGCCGTCTCGGTCAGCTGGCATTGCAGCAGGGGGCCCCGCACGCGGGCTAGCGGCTCGTTGGGGAAGACAACCGTGCCCTCGGGGACCGCGTCGACGTCGCATTGGAAGGTCACGCCTCCCAAGTACTCGAGGAATCGTGCGTCGAAGAGCGGCTCCGCGCGCTGGCCTTGCAGGCCGGCCAGGTACTCGAGGTCGTCGGGCCGGAAGCGCAGGTCACGCAGCCAGGCGAGAGCCGGCCCGATTCCGGCAGCGATCGCGAACCCTCCTTCGAACGGCGACTCGCGGAAGTAGTGGTGAAAGACCGCCTCCCGGTCGGCGAGGCCCTCCTGCCAGTACCCGAGGGACATTGTCAGCTGGTAGAGATCGGTCATCAGCGCGAGCGAATGGCCGTAGGGCGGGAGCATGGGCAATCGCTCAGGGCCGGTTCATGTTCCAGATCAGGCGCAGGCCTTCCAGCGTTAGCCCGTCATCGATCGTGCGTATGTACCGCGAGGCGGGCGCGAGGATTTCGGACTGGCCGCCGGTCGCGACCACTGACGCATCGCGCCCGAGCGTGTCCAGCATCTTGTCTAGGATTCCGTCGAGCATGCCGAGCATTCCGTAGTAGAAGCCAGACTGCAAGCTGCCCTCCGTGCTGGTGCCGATGACCTTGACGGGACGGCGGAGTTCGATCTGCGGCAGACGGGCGGTGCGCCGGACCAGCGCCTGGGACGAGACTTGGATGCCGGGGCAGATGATGCCCCCGAGGTACTCGCGATCCGGCGAGATGGCGTCGAACGTGATCGCGGTGCCGAAGTCCACCGCAATGCACGGGCAGCCGTAGCGCTCGGACGCCGCCACGGAATTGACTACCCGGTCCGCGCCGACTTCCTCGGGCTTCTCGACGCGGACGGCCAAGCCGGTGCGGCTGAAAGCCGTCACTTGGAAGGGCTCGAGCCCGAGGTAGCGTCGCGCCATGCCGCTGATCGACGCGTCAAGCTGGGGAACCACCGACGAGAACGTGAATCCGCTCACGTCCTCCAAGCGAACGGCCGCGAGGGACAGGAGGTTGTGGAACATGGCTCCCCAGCCGTCCACGGTCTGCTCGGGGTCGGTCTTGAGACGCCAGTCCGCGACCCGCTCCGCGCCGTCGAACAGGCCGATGGTCAGGTTGGTGTTCCCGACGTCAACAGCTAGGAGCATTGTCGTCCATTGTGACCGCGTCGGGGCGCACACTCCCCGCCAGGACGGGCGCGACCGTGCCATCCTCGCTGCGGAGCAGGAGGTGGCCGCTCGGGGATAGCCCCGCGGTAACGCCACGGGCCGGACCGGCCGCCCTCGGCGGGAGCCCCTCGATCACTACGCGACGGCCGCACGCGTAGGTTGAAGCGCGCTCGAACGCCTTGATGATCGGCTCGGCGCCGGCGGTCCGGAAGATGTCGTACACCGACGCCGTCGATTCCAGCACAGACCGCATCACGGAGTCCATGGTCCAGCGCCGACCCGTTTCGATTCGCAGCGAGGTTGCCGTGCCGTCCAGCGCAGGCGGGAACTCGAGTTGGTTGACATTGATGCCGATGCCGACCACGACGTGACTGACCTGCCCGCCGGCGGCTTCCATTTCGACGAGAATCCCGCAGCACTTTCGTTTGCCGATCAGGATGTCGTTGGGCCAGCGGATGTCGCAGCGCACGCCGGCAGCGTGCTCGATTGCCTCCTTGACGGCGAGCCCCGCTACCAGCGTCAGCAACGGCGCCTGGTCCGGCCGGCAGGCGGGCCTCAGAACCAACGACAGGTACAAGCCTTGGCCCGGTTCCGATTCCCATCTGCGTCCGAGGCGACCGCGACCGGCGGTCTGTTCGTCGGCGGTCACGACCGTGCCTTCCGGGCAGCCTTCCCGTGCTCGGGTGGCCGCCACGCGCATGGTGGTGTCCACGCTCGGGTAGTGGAAGACCGGTCGTCCGAATTCGACTGCCATCGGCTTGGCCGGCCGCTGAGGTCTCGCGCCCCGGCGCGTCCGAGGCCCGATGCGGCGTCACTGCAAGCGGCACGAGACCGCGGAAAGCGCCCTTCGCAGGCTTTCAGTATCGCCTTCGGAGTCGGGCGGCGAGACTGTCCGGCGGAGCCCTAGGGGCAAGGCTGCGGGAATGGCGCCGGGAACCCACCCCCGGCGCTACCTCGTAAAGCACTGCTCTCCACCGGTGACTAGCACCGGATCCCCGGCCGACAACGAACACCCGCTCCTGACTCGCGATTGTCGCCGTAGCAAGACCGGCGCGGACCTAAGGAACCGTTCACCTCCGATGCGACCGTCGTCGACCAAGTGCCGGTGCGAGGGACCGGCAGGCCGTCCATTCGCCTTCCTGCAGCTGTCTCGCTCGGCGCGTCGCACCGGACGTTGGCGATTGGACGCGGCGTGGCCCGCCGCCAGCGGAGTCCACCCATTGGAGATCCGGTGCGGCCGCGACAGGGCCTAGCACGTAGGATTGAGTAGCGACGTCAATCTGCGGAGTGCGCAGCTTCAACACATCCGGCCCAATAGTCCGAGAGGATCACTACTGCATCCCGCCACTGGCGAGGATCGGCTTGGAAGAGGTGCTGGGCCTCATCCGGAACAGAAGTACTTCATCCTGCATGCCCCTAGGCAGACAGGAAAGACATCCTCGTTGCTGGCGCTGCAGCACCTTCTCAACAGCGGCAGGGAAGGCGACTTCCGCTGTGTCTACGTCAACGTCGAGGCGGGCCAGGCGATGCGAGAGGACGTCGAGAGGGCGATGCGGACGATTCTCGGCGCGTTGAGCGAGCGAGCGCAATTGACCTTGGACGACGATTTCCCAGAGAAGATGTCCATTGATGTCCTAGATCGCTGGGGCGCGGGCACCGCTCTCGCCCAAGTCCTGCGCCGCTGGGCACGGGAGGACTCGCGGCCGCTCGTACTGCTGCTCGTACTGCTGATCGACGAGATCGACTCCCTCGTAGGAGACACGCTCATATCGGTGCTCCGGCATTTGCGCTCGGGCTACAACATGCGACCGCGGAATTTCCCGCAGAGCGTTGTGCTATGCGGCGTGCGCGACCTGCGGGACTACAGGATCGACTCCGGATCTACGGGTCGTCGCATGACGGGTGGCAGCGCATTCAACATCAGCGCCGCGTCGCTGCGGCTCGGAGACTTGAGCCGCGAGGATGTCGTCACGCTGCTGGGACAGCATACAGCGGAGACCGGGCAGGAGTTCTCAGAGGAGGCTGTGGAGCGGGTCTGGAGCCGGACCTCGGGGCAGCCATGGCTGGTGAACGCGTTGTGCGAGCAGGCCTGCTTCAAGAGTCGGCACGGGACCGACCGTGCGAGGGCGGTTACCAAGGAAGCCATCGTGGACGCGGAGGAAGGTCTGATCCAGCGGCGGGTGGTGCATCTAGACCAGCTGGCGGACAAGCTGAGCGAAGAGCGCGTCCGGCGTGTGATTGAGCCGTTGCTGAGCGGTGGTTCCCGATGGCACTACAGTGTCCATGACTTGGAGTACGTGCAGGACTTGGGATTGGTCGCCTTGGACGAGCCATTGCGAATCGCCAATCCGATCTATGCCGAAGTGGTGCTGCGGGAGCTCACTTGGGAAACGCAGCAGGTGGTCCTTGCAGCCGGAAACCCGTACGCGGACGAGGGCGGAGGCTTGGACATGGCCAGGCTGCTGAGTGGCTTCCAAGAGTTCTATCGGGAGAATTCGGAGCACTGGATCGAGCGCTACCAGTACAAGGAGGCAGGCCCGCAACTCCTGCTGCAGGCGTTTCTGCAACGAGTGGTAAACGGCGCGGGGCGTATCGAGAGAGAGTATGCCTTGGGACGATTAAGCACGGACCTTCTGGTGGAATGGCCGTGGAGGAGGGGAGTTCAGAAGTTCGTCGTGGAATGCAAATTCCTCAAGGGGAGCAGGGACAGCGCGGTGCGGAAGGGTGTAGAGCAGACGGTGCGGCATATGGACCGCTGCGGGGCGACGCAGGGTCATTTGCTACTGTTCGACCACAGCGACCGTCCGCGGGAGGAGAGGCAGTTCCGCAGAAGCGAGAGGTTTTTAGGGAAGCTGATCAGCGTATGGGGCAGCTTATTCCTACGTTCTTGCGCTGGTCTTTGTACGGGGTCGGCGTTCACCAAGCCTCGACATTTTCGAAATCCGGCCGAGCACGGAAGGCGTGGACAAGCTGATTCGGCGGCCGTTCGTCGTATGAGCATTGCCCTAGATCGCTTGTCTTGGCGCAAAGTTGCCATCGGAAGCAAGAATATTCGGAAGTCAACCGGCCGTCCCAGAGCGGTCGGTCACTGTCCTTGAAGGGCACCTACAGGCCCGGATGCAGCAACGCGCTCGCACGGCTAGTCCGACAGTCGCTGACGACCGGCCCGGCGCTCCCGAGCGCTCCCAAGCCAGAATCTCTCCCGAAGCCGTGGAATCGGGCGTCCGTCCGTCGGATCTGACATGCAAGGCCGGGCTGTCGGACTAGGCAGAGCGCATCGAGAGGATTCCGTGCGCTCTCGCGGGCACGGCATCGTGCCCAATGCGGGTTCTTGGTCGTGGATCGCATTCGTGAATGGTCCGGGCTAGCAGGGAAACGGCAGGATGCCGAGTAGGCGATTGGCCCTGTGCCTGCGCCTCGCCCGGATCCGTCATGGATTGGACGAGGGTGTGGATCGTCGCCTGGCTACCGCGCTAGGGCCGGGACGGGCTCTGCGCTCCGCTCGGGCAGCGCGCGCGCCATTTCGCGGATCACGTCGGCGTAGTCCCCGCTGGTCGCGAGGTTGTTGATCTCGTCCGGGTCCGAGCGGTGGTCGTACAGCTCGTCGCTGCCGTCGGCGTAGCGGATATAGCGCCATCTGATCGATCGGACCGCGTGATTGCCCCGCTGGTACGTCATCGTAACGGCGCGCTCCTGATCGGGGTCGCGCAGCAGCGGCACCAGGCTGTCCCCGTCCAGGCCGGGCTTGGCCGGCAATCCGGCTAGCTCGACGAGCGTGGGATAGAGGTCGAGGAGGGACACCGGAGATTCGACCACCGAGCCGGGCTCGACGGCTCCCGGAGCTGCGACCACCAGCGGCACGCGGGTAGCCTTTTCCCACAGCGCGAACTTCTCCCAATGGCCCTTCTCGCCGAGATGGTAGCCGTGATCGGACCACAGCGCGACGATCGTGGATCGGGCATGGTCCGACCGCCCTAGCGCGTCCAGCAGCCTGCCCAGCTGGTGGTCCGCGAACGTGCAGCTCGCTAGGTAGGCCCGGACCGCCTCGGCCCACGTCCCCGGGCGCTCGGAATCCGCCGCGCGAATCGCGCGCATGAAATGCCGCTTCTGCTCGAGCAGCGCCTGCCCTCCCGCGGGGATGTCCGCCAGGTCGCCCGCGGGAGTCCTCGGCATCGCGTGACCGCCCCGCGGGTACCCGGCGAAGTACTTCGGCGGGACATGGAACGGCATATGGGGCCGGAACAGGCCGATCGCCAGAAAGAACGGTCGGTCGTGATTCCGCGAGAGGAATTCGATCCCGAAATTCACCGCGCGGGCGTCCGGGGTCCCGGACTCGTCGAGGGGCCACTGGCCCCAGTCGAAGTTCGGGCTGCGCACGGCGCCGATGCCGTTGAACTTGCGCGGCGGCATCGGATCCAGCTGCATCTTCTGGAACCGGTGGAAGGATTCGTCGTCGTGGAAGGCGCTGTTGTCGTGGTGGTGGAAGATCTTTCCCGCTCCCTCGACACGGTAGCCGTGCTCCATGAAGTAGCGCGGCAGCGTCATCGCGCCGGGCAACGCGCGTCGCCAGTCGGAGCGGTTGCCGTACACTCCCGTGCGGGCCGGGTCCAGCCCGGTCAGCAGCGCCACGCGCGAGGGGTTGCAGGCCGGGGACGCGGTGTAGGCCCGCTTGAACAGAGCGCCGCGTCGCGCGAGCCGCCGGAAATTCGGCATCTCGACTGGCGAGCCCTCCTCGAGCACCCAGTCGTTCAGGTCGTCAACCGCCACGAACAGCACGTTCGGCCGCTCGAGCGAAGCCGGTGGCGCCGGCGCCGGCCGGGCCGCCGCCCGGACGCTGGAGGTCGGCTCGCTCGAGGCGAGCTTCGCCCGTGCGTCCAGCTCCTCGAGCTTGAAGCGCACGCTCACGATGTAGGGCTCCTCCCCCTCGGTCCAGTGGCCGTAGGTGGTAGTGACGAACGTGCCGTCCGGCAGCAGTTCCACGCCCGGGTAGGCCGTGTCGGCGCCCTTGAGGTTGTCCATCAGCCGAACTCGGTACTGACCCTCGCGCCCCTCGGCAATGTCCTCGTAGGTGCCGACCCAGCCCACCCAGTCGCCCCGGGTGGGGCTGATGTGGGTGCGGTCGCGGAAGCTGATGAAGAGCCGCCCGTCCGGGGCGTACTTCGCGGTGTGGCGGTCCCCCGTCAGGGCGCCCGGAAGTTCCCGCGGCTCGCTCCACGTCTTGCCCTCGTCGTCGGAGAAGATCGCGAACGAGTTGAGCGTGCGGCTGTTCTCGCGCAGCAGGACGGCGATCTGGGTGCCGTCCGGGGACCGGAGCGCGCCCGGCTCGCACAGGTGGGCGCGGGCATGCTTGGCGATGACTCGCGGCTGCGACCACGTCAGTCCGCCGTCCGCGGACACGACGCTGTAGACTTCGAACAGCTTGCCTTCTGGATGCTCGGGCGGGTCGCGCAGCCATCGTCCGTCGTCGTGGAAGAAGGCCATGTAGGACCCGTCATTCAGCTCCACCATAGAGCCCATCGCCACGATGCCGCCGTAGCCGGGTCCCGGCGTGCGGATCGGCTGCAATGGCGACCACGAGTCGCCTTCGTCCTCGGAATACGCCACGCGAATCCCGCCGGCCTTGCCGGAAAACATGACGATCCGCGGAACGCCTTCCGGATCGACTAGGCGGAACAGCGTCGGCACCTCCATCGAGGTGTCCCAGTTTTCCGGGGTTGGCAGGCGCTCCGTCCAAGTGTGGCCGCCGTCGAGGCTCTTCTTGTAGACGATGGCGCCGCGCCCGTGCCCCTTGGGGTAGGCGATGAGGATCGTCCGGTTGTCGGGGAGCAGAAGGGTCGAGGGATGCCCGAGGTACTGGCCGGGCTCGCGGTCGACGACCACCTGCCGGTGCGTCTCCCCGGCGAGGTCGACGGTCGGGATGGAGTATCCCCGAGGAACTCCCGCTGCCGAGGCGTGCCACGAGCTAGCGAGAGCCAGCGCCGATGCGACGGCCAGCCTGCCGGAGATCCGACGGGCGGCCCGCCTGCGAAAGCAACTCTGGTGCATGATACCCATCATCATAAACGCGCAGCTGCGACGCTCCTCCCCTGCCTCCTCCGAGCGGGCCCCGTCGAGCACGAAGTTAAGGGAGCCTTTCTCATGCGGTTCGCCGGAGTCGCGAATCGTTCCGGAGCGCCGACCGCACGGCCCGGGTCGGGCGTCTCACGGCCGCACGGCGCGCCCCTCCGAGGCCGACTGGTAGACCGCGTCGACGACGGCCAGCGTCTTGAGATAGTCCTCGCCGTGACTCTCGAAGCCGCGGCCGCTGTTCAGGCAGTCGACGAAGTGCCGCTGCAGGCCGTACACGCAGTCGCCGGCGAAATTCCTGTTCGCCCTCTGGTAGCCATGGCCCCGCACCGGCCCGCCCAGCGGCTTGACGCGCATCGAGGAGTCCGCCTCCATCGCAAGGTGCCCTCCCGACGCGTCGAGCCGTAGCTCCCCGAACGTGAACCGCGGCGCATCGACCTCGGCCTCGTTATAGCGGTTGGCATCGAGGATGGCCGTGGCCCCGCTCTCGAATGCGAAGAGCATCTGGCCCGCGTCCTCGCCCCGGATCACGTGGTTGAGTCGGCGCAGCCGGGCGTAGACCTCGACGATTTCCCCCAGCAGGTAGCGGAAGGTGTCGATGAAGTGGACCGCGGTCTCGTAGACCAGCAGGCGCGGGTAGTCGCGGAAGAACGGCTGGCGCGCGAGGTACGCGCCCTCGCCCCAGCCGTCGCCGGTGCGCATTCGGAAGTACAGATGGGTCGGCTCGCCGATGTCTCCGCTCTCGAGAATCCGCTTGATCTCCCGGTACCAGGGCTGCCAGCGGAAGTTCTCGTGAACCATGAATCGCACGCCCGCGGCGCGCGCGCCGGCAACGATGCGGCCGCTCTCCTCCAGGGTCGGCGCGAGCGGCTTCTGGCAGACAATGGCCGCTCCCCGGCTGGCGGCGTGCGAGCAGATCTCCTCGTGCGTCTCGGGAGGCGTGATGATATCCACGAAGTCCGGCCGCTCGCGGTCGATCATCTCGCGCCAGTCCGCGTAGAAGCGCGGAATCCCGTACTCCGCCATCCTTAGCCTGGCCTTCGACTCGGTCCTGTTGGAAATGGCCGCGAGGGCGACCTCGGGGATGCGGTTCCAGGCTTCGTACTGGAATCCCGAGAAGTAGCCCGCCCCGATCCCGACTGCCCGGTACTTCCTGCTCACCGAATCACTCTACACCGGCACATCGGAATCGGCGCCTGCTTGGCGATCGTCGCCGAAAGCGCCCGCATGGCCCGGGATTTTCTCCCGTGTGGACTAGAATGTGGGCTGTCGCGTGTTCACGCCGTTCTCTGTGGCCTTGGCGGTTGTCGCCTTGGTCTGGCTTCATTCCCTGTCGAAACGGGTGGACCGGCTGCAGCGCCGGATTGACGAGGCCGGTATTCCCGGGGTGTCGCCGGTCGGCCGGGCGGAGGCGGTCCCCGGCTCGGAGGCGGAGGCCGAGAGGGAGAAGGGGCCGGGCGCGATCTCCCGAGCGCACCGGACAGAGCCGTCGCGAGGGGGGCTCCTAGGGCGTCTGCGAGGCAAGGCCCGTCGGCGGGAGCGGCCGGCCGACCCGGCAGTCCGGCCGAACTGGATGGTCTGGCTCGGCGGCATCTCCGTCGCCCTGGCCGGTGTGTTCTTGGTCAAGTACTCGATCGAGCAGGGCCTGCTCACCCCGTGGGCCCGCGTGGCGGTCGCGCTCGCTGCCGGCATCGCGATGCACGCGCTGTCCGAGTTCCTGGTTCGCAAGACCGGTCGGGGCCATCCCGCGTTCGCGGCCTTGGCCGCGGCCGGGAGCATCACCCTGTCCGCGGCGGCCCTGGGCGCCCTGCACCTGTACGAGCTCGTCCCTCCCCTCGTCGCGTTCGCCTTCTTGGCCGCGGTGTCGCTCGCGACGATGGCGCTGGCGCTGCGGCACGGCCCGGTCCTGGCGGCGCTGGGACTCATGGGCGGCTACGCGGTGCCGGTGCTGGTGGGCGGGGACAGCGACCGGGCGCTCGAGGTGCTTGTCTACAGCCTGATCGTCAGCGCCGCGGCGCTTCTGACGGTCCGCTACTTGCGCCGCGCTTGGATCTGGTGGGGCGTTCTGGCCGGATCGCTTTTCTGGTGGCTCGCGTCGGTCGGCGCGAACAGCGCCCATGGCTATCGCGGATTCTACCTGGCGCTGGTCGCCTTCGCGCTGATCCACCTGCCGGAGGTGGAGTGGCGGCAGTGGCTCGGGCTGCGTCCAGGCCCCGCGCCCGCCGCTGGGCGGGCTGCGTCCCAGAGGGGCGCCGCCGGCATGCAGCTCACGCTCGGCTTGCTCCTGCTGGTTCTCGCCCAGGGCGTGTCGATCGCAACGGAACCCTTCTCGGCCCTGTCGGCGGCCGGCTGGCTGCCGCTGGTGGTCGCGCTGTTTGCGGCGGCGCGCCTGCGCAGGGTCCCGGGGGCGCTTCTGTGGGGCTCCCTTGCCGTGCAGGCGGCGGGATGGCTCGCAGCCGGGCTGAGCCTCCGGAGGTCCGGGCTTGGCTGGGAGTCGAAGTTTGCGGCCGACGCCGCCGGGCTGGCCGTCTACGCCGCCTGCTCCGCGGCCCTCTACACGGCGCTCGCCTGCTGGAGCCTGCGGTCGAGACCGTCGAGCCCGGTCTGGGGAGCGCTCGCGACGGCCTCCCCGGTCTGCTGGCTCGCCGTGGCGTACGCCCTCTCGACCGACGCCGCGGTTTCCCGCGCATGGGCTGCCGCCGGGGTCTCGCTGGGCCTCTGCTACACGGCTGCGGGCTGGGCGCTGGCCCGCTCGCGTCTCGCTGCGGTCGCCCCGTGGTGCGTGGTGGGCTGCTCGGCCGCGTATTCCTTGGCGGTCGCCATGCTATTCCGCGATGCCGGCCTGACCTTGGCGCTGGCGCTGCAGGCGGCGCCCTTGGCGTGGATCGCGGGGCGGTTCGGCACGGTCCTCGTCTCGTGGATGACCAAGGGCGTCCTCGCGGCCGTAGTGGCGCGCCTGACGCTCAACCCGAGCCTGCCCGCCTACTCCGAGGGAGAGCACTGGACGCTCTGGACCTACGGAGGCTCGACCCTGGCCGCGACGCTCGCGGGCTGGCTGGCGAGGCCCGTTCCGCGCCTGCGTCGCTGGATCGAGGCCGGAGCCGCGCACCTGCTGGTGCTGACCGGCTGGGTCGTGACCCGGGACTTCGTGTACGACGGCGACGTCTTCTCGGCGGACTACGGCTTCCGGGAGGCCTCCATCCACACGGCCGTGTGGGGCGCGCTGGGCCTCGTCTACTACTTGCGCTCGCAGGCGAGCGGGCACGTCGGCCCTGTTTACCTCTGGGCCGGCCGGCTCCTCCTGTCCATGTCCTTGGCGAACTACTGCTTGGTGCTGTTCGTGCTCAACCCGTTCGTCACCCACGAGCCCTTCACCGACACGCGGATCTGGAACGGCCTGCTGCTGGCCTTCGGCGCGCCGGTCCTGCTCGCCTGCTTGGCGACCCGGGTTTGCGAGCGGCGCGGAGCGCGGATCGCCGGACCGGTCGCCGCCGTGGCCCTGTTCGCATTCGTGAGCTTCGAGATCCGCCACCTCTGGCAGGCCGGCCTCAGCTCGGTCCAGCCGGCGTCCGACGGCGAAATGGCGACCTATTCGGTGGTCTGGCTCGCCATGGCCGTCGCCGGTGTGTTGGCCGGCGGCCTGCGCTACGGCCAGCGCGTCTACCGGGTCGGCATGGCCCTGCTCGCTGTGACGGTCTGCAAGGTGTTCCTATTCGACATGAGCGGTCTGACCGGTCTGCTCCGGGCCGGCTCCTTCATGGGCCTCGGTCTCAGCCTGCTCGCCTTGGCCTACCTGCACCAGCGCTTCGCGCGGTCGGCGGCCGCGCCGGGCGGGACCGCGTCCTGACCGCGGGGAAGAGGGCTCGAGGCACCGGAGGCGGCGCCCGGTCGCGCCGGCCTGGCGATGCCAGGTCCGTCCCGGAACCCTCGAATCTGCCCTAGGTGCAATTCCTCCGCGAAACGGATTGAATGGGTAGGGTATGAAGCTCCTCACCTTCAGCCGCGACGGCGTCGAGAGCTACGGCGTCTCCAGCGGCGGCGGAGTCGTCGACCTAGGCGCCCGCCTGTCGGGACGCTGGCCGTCCCTGCTGGCGGCGCTCCGAGACGGGGTCCTTGACCGGCTGCGGGACGAGGCCGCCCGGCGCGGCCCCGACTTCCCCCTCGACGAGATCCGCTTCCTGCCGCCCGTCCCGGACCCGGGCCGGATTCTCTGCGTCGGCTTGAACTACCGGTCGCACATCGAAGAAACGGGACGCAGGCTGCCCGCCTATCCGACGATCTTCGTGCGCTTCCCGGATTCGCATGTTGGGCACGGGGAGGCCATGATCCGCCCCCGCGTGTCCCGGGAATTCGATTTCGAGGGAGAGCTGGCGTTCGTAGTCGGAGCGGGGGGGCGCCATGTGCCCGCCTCCCGGGCGCTCGAGTGCGTCGCCGGGTACAGCTGCTACAACGACGGCTCCGTGCGCGACTTCCAGCGGCACGCGTCGCAGTTCACGCCGGGCAAGAACTTCTGGCACTCCGGGGCGTTCGGTCCGTGCATGGTGACGGCCGACGAGATACCCGATCCCGGCGCCCTGTTTCTCCAGACCCGCCTCAACGGGCAGGTCATGCAAAGCGCTCCCACGAGCGACCTGCTGTTCGACATCCCCTGCTTGGTCGAGTACATCTCGCGAGTCTTCCCGCTGCGGCCGGGAGACGTCGTCTCCACCGGCACGACCGGGGGCGTCGGCAAGGCGCGCAAGCCGCCCGTCTTCCTCCAGCCCGGCGATCGGATCGAGGTGCGCATCTCCGGCATCGGCACGCTCGCCAACACCGTCGAAGACGAGCGGGCCTGACCGCAGGCGAGCCCCGCGCTCGCAGGGCGCATGGCAGAATGGTGTGCCGTCCGCGATGTCAGCCGAGGCGCGCAAGCGGGTCCTCGACTCGCTGACCGGACCCGGCGGGCCGTACGAGCTCTGCCACCGCAAGGTCCGCGGCGGCAACGTGTGCCGCGTCGTCAGGGACGCCCCGCGCAGCCTTGTCGACCTCCTCGAGAACGCCCGCCGGTTCGGCGGGCTCGAATACCTCCGCTACCGCGACGAGACCTACACGTTCGCTGACGTCCTCGAGCAGACCGCTCGCTTGGCGCGGGCCCTGCGTCGGATGGGAGTCCGGCGCGGCGACCGGGTGGCCGTCTGTATGCGCAACTACCCCGAATGGCCCGCGGCCCTGTTCGCCCCGATGGCCCTGGGTGCGGTCACCGTGTCCCTCAATGGCTGGTGGAGCGGGGAGGAGATCGCTTACGGCTTGCGCGACTCGGGTGCCCGCGTCCTCGTAATCGACGGCGGCCGCCTCGAGCGCGTCGCGGACGGCCTGGCGGAACTCGGCGTCCAGGCGATCGCCGTGCGCGCGCGCTCCCCGCTGCCGGCGGGCGTCGTGGCTTGGGACGAAGCGCTGGAGGCGTCCGGCGGGGCGGACCTGGCGCCGGTCCCGAGCGAGCCCGACCACGACTGCCTCATGCTCTACACGTCCGGATCGACCGCGGGGCCAAAGGGCGCGGTGTCGACGCACCGCAACGTCGTTCACGCCCTGCTCGCGTGGGAGATCGAGACGCGGGCCCAGGCGCTGCTGCGCGAGGAGCGAATGCCCGAGGAGCCGTTCGAGGTCCAGTACCGCATGCTCGTCACGATCCCCTTCTTCCATGTCACCGCGTGCCACGCCTGCATGCTGGGCGGCCTGCGGTTCGGACGGCGCCTCACCCTGATGCACCGCTGGGACGCCGGGGAAGCGCTGGACCTGATCGAGCGGGACCGGATCACGCACTTCATCTCCGTGCCGACCATCACCGGGGATCTCGTCCGGGCGGCCGTCGCTCGGGGCCGCGCCCTGCCCAGCCTGCTGGCCGTGGGAGGAGGCGGCTCCCATCGCCCCGTGCAGCAGGTCCTCGCGATTCGCGACGCTTTCGAGAACGCCCGGCCCGGCACCGGCTGGGGCATGACCGAGACGAACGCCATCGGAACGCAGATCGCCGCCCCGGAATACCTCGCGGTGCCGACCAGCAGCGGCCGCTGCTCCGTGCTGATGGACATGAAGTTTGTCGAGACCGACGGGTCCGCGGAAGTCCCTCCCGGCCAGGTCGGCGAGCTGTGGGTGCGGGGGACGCCGGTCGTCAGGGAGTACTGGAACAAGCCCGAGCCGACCGCGCATGCCTTCCGCGACGGCTGGTTCCGTACGGGCGACCTCGCGTACGTCGACCAGGAGGGCTTCGTCCATTTCGTTGACCGACTCAAGGAAATCGTCATTCGCGGCGGCGAGAACATCAGCTGCCTCCGGGTCGAGGACGCGCTGCATGCTTGCGAGGGGGTCGGGGAGGCGGTTGCGTTCGGCGTGCCCGACGAGCGTCTCGGGGAGGATCTGGCGGCGGTCGTCGTGCCGCGCGCCGGGGTCCCGCTCACCGAGGGGCGCATCCGCGAGTCGATGGAACGGCACGTCGGCCGCTTCGAGGTGCCCTCGCGCATCGTGCTGCGCCGCGAGCCGCTTCCTAGGATCGCGACCGGGAAATTCGCCAAGCGCCGCATCCGCGCCGCCGTGATCGCCGATCTCGCGCGGAGCGCGTAGGGAGCCTGGACGGCCCGTGGCCGGGACCGTCCGCTTCAAGCTAGGATCTTGGTCGCCACCGTGCCGGCGACATCGGTCAGCCGGAAATCGCGCCCGCTGTAACGGAACGTCAGCCGCTCGTGGTCGAGTCCCATCAGGTGCAGGATCGTCGCATGCAGGTCGTGGATGTGCATGCGGTCCTCCACCGCGTGGTAGCCGAATTCGTCTGTCGCGCCGTAGACGAAACCCGGCTTGACGCCCCCGCCCGCCATGAAGATCGAGAATCCGTAGGGGTTGTGGTCGCGGCCGTCGGCCCCTTCCGAGAACGGCGTCCGCCCGAACTCGCCGCCCCACACAACCAGCGTCTCGTGCAGCAGTCCGCGGCTCTTGAGATCCTTGATCAGCCCGGCGATCGGCCGGTCGACCTCGCGCGACCGAATCGGGTGCAGCCGCAGGATGTCGGCGTGGTGGTCCCACTTCTCCTCGACTCCGGAATGGGTGGCTTGGACGACCCGCACCCCGCGCTCGCTGAGCCGCCGGGCGAGCAGGCACTGCCAGCCGAAGTCGCGCGTGACTTCCCGGTCCAGCCCGTAGAGCCTGCGCGTGGCTTCGGTCTCACGCGATACGTCGAACGCTTCGGGCGCTTCGGCCTGCATCCGGAACGCGAGCTCGAACGCCTGAATCCTCGCTTCGAGATCGCCGTCCAGCCGCCGGGCGTCCGCATGGCGGCGGTTCATCCGGCGCAGGAACTCCAGCTCCAGGAGCCGCTGCTCGGGGTTTCCGCCGCGCGGCAGCAGGTGGTCGACCGGGTTGTCTATGAGGGCGTCGGCAGCCATCGGCGCCGAGCCGATGGGAGTGCCTTGGTACGCTCCCGGAAGGAAGCTCGTGGCGAACAGCTTGTCGCCTCCCTGCCATTGCGTGGGCTTGATCGTGACGAAGCCCGGCAGGTTCTGGTTCTCGGTTCCCAAGCCGTACAGCGTCCAGGCCCCTAGGCTCGGGCGGGAGAACGAGAACGTGCCGGTGAACAGCTGCAGCATGGCCGCGCCGTGGTCGACACCCTCGCCGACCATCGAGCGGATCACGCACAGGTCGTCGGCGCAGCTCGCGACCTCGGGAAACAGCTCGCTGACCGGGATGCCGCTCCCGCCGCGGCGGGAGAACGCCCACGGCGAGCCCATCAGGCCGCCCGCGGCCTTGGCGTTGAACGTCAGCGAGCGCTTGATGGGCAGGGGCTTGCCGTGGTCGGACTCCAGGCGGGGCTTCGGATCGAACGTGTCGACATGCGACACGCCTCCGTGCATGAAGAGGAAGATGATGCGCTTCGCCCGCGCCCCGAAGTGGGGCTCCCTTGCGGCGAGGGGCCCCGCCGGCGCCTCTGCCTCCGCCCCGAGCAGCCCGGTGTCGTGCAGCAGCGCGTAGAGTCCGAGGGATCCGAGACCTAGGGCGGACCCGCGAAGGGCCGCGCGTCGCGAGAATGGCGCGCCGCCGCCCATGCGCACCAGCCTACCACCGACCGCCTGATCGCCGACGCTATTCGACGTAGTGGAACTCGTTCGAAGCTAGGAGCATCTTGCACAGGCTCGTCCATGCAGTCCCCTCCCCGGCGTAGGCCTGCACGTAGGCGGCGGCACGTCCACTCTCCTCCCGCGTGGGCGGGCGAGCCAGAACGCGCAGGTAGGCCTGCTCGACGCGGGTCGCAACCGGTCCGTCGAGGGCCGCCGCGACCAGGCCCGCCGTCTTCTCGGCGAAACCGCTGTTCAACAGGTACAGGGCCTGGGGCGCCACGTTCGTCACGGAGCGCTGTCCCCCGGACGTCGTGGCGTCGCCGAAATCGAACAGGCCCAGCAAGACGGGTAGCTTGTTGCGCATCAGGGGCAGGTACAGGCTGCGCCGTGTGTAGTCGTCGGGGTCGATGCGCCGGTTGTTGCGGTCGAATTCCACGAGTCGGCCGGCGCCCCGGTCGGTGTCGCCTCCGACCGCCGGGTCCAGCTGGCCGCTGATCGCCAGGTAGCTGTCGCGCATCTCCTCCAGGACGAGCCTGCGCCGGTCGAACCGAGACCAGAGGCGGTTCTCCGGATCCCTCTCGACGGCCTCCGCGGAGATGGCGCTGCTCATTCGGTAGGTGGCCGAGTCCATGATCAGCCGGTGGAGGCTCTTGACCGACCAGCCGCTCTCGATGAAGCGCCGGGCCAGCCAGTCCAGCAGCGCGGGGTGGGTCGGGGCCTCCCCGCGGATTCCGAAGTTGTTCGGCGTGCGGACCAGCCCCTCGCCGAAGTGCCACAGCCAGATACGGTTCGCGATCACGCGCGGCGCCAGCGGGTTGGCCTCCGAAGCGAGCCAGCGGGCCAGCTCGAGGCGCCCGCTGCCAGAGGCGATCTCCGGCTGGTCGGTTCCCGCCAGCACGAGGGGGAAGCGCTTCGCCACGGCGCGGCCGGGGTTCTTGTGCTGGCCGCGTCGGAAGACGCGCTGTCGCACGACGTCGCCTTCCGCCACGCTGTTGGCCATCGGGGGCTCGTCCGGCAGCGACTCCCGTGCCTCGGCGATCCGGCTGTCCAGAAAATCGATTCGCGCCCGGTCCAGGGCGTCGAAACGGGCAGCGATCGCGTCGGGCTCCCAGTCGAACGGGGCTCCGTCGTCGAACAGGTCGCGGTACAGCGGGGACGAGGGAATGTCCGACGGGAACTCCGGCGGCTCCGCGCCGGGTGCCCCGCGGGACGCCAGCTCCGCCCTTTCCAGCCACGCCCCGAGGCGCTTGATCCTCTGCGCGAGGGTGTCGAGCAGATCTAGCTCGAGAGCGTTCGCGACGTCCTCCCTCTCGCTCGGGGCGTCGTGCCAACGGTCCAGGTGCGGCTTGGCCCCGGGCTGCGGCTCCAGGTACTGGCGGAACCATGCGAGCGCCTCGCTCTCCAGTCCCTCGGCCTCTCCGAGCCCGGCCGCCGCCAGCATGTACGCACCCACCCGCCTCGCCGGGCCGGAGGCGACGTAGCGCATCTTCGCCCGCCGCAGCGCCACGAGGCGGATCCGCCGCAGGCTCTCGAGCGCGCCGGCCCGGGCCCTGAAGCGGGCGTAAGTCTCCCGGTCCACCAGCGGGTGCTTGTAGTATCGCGAGCCGTTCGTCCGCCAGTCGTCGAAGGTGCGCGTGCTGGCGAAGATTCCGGCCAGTGCGTAGTAGTCGCTGGCAAGGATCGGGTCGAACTTGTGGTCGTGGCAGCGGGCGCACGCGATCGTCAGGCCTAGGAGCGCCTTCGAGGTGGTGTCGATTTGCTCGTCTACGACATCGTATTTCTTCTGGATGGGATCGCGCTGGGCCAGGGCCATCGGGCCGAGGGCGAGGAAGCCGGTCGCGACGATGCCGCGGGCGTTGATGGGCGCGCCGTCCTCGGCGGGCAGCAAGTCCCCGGCGATCTGCTCCTGCACGAACTGGTCGAACGGCAGGTCCTCGTTCAAAGCGCTGACCACGTAATCCCGGTAGCGCCACGAGTTCCCGAACGGGTGGTCCTCGTCGACTCCGGTCGAGTCGGCGTAGCGGGCTACGTCCAGCCAGTGCCGGCCCCAGCGCTCGCCGTAGTGGGGCGAGGACAGCAGATCCTCGACCAAGCGCCCGAAAGCGCCGGCCGAGGTGTCCGCGAGGAAGCGCCGAATCTCGCCGCCGTCCGGGGGGAGGCCCTGCAGGTCGAACTTGGCCCGGCGCAGCAGGGCGAGCTTGCCGGCGGCGGGCGCCGGCTCGAGGCCCTCCGCGCGCAGCCGCGCTAGGACGAACCGGTCGATTTCGTTCCGCGCCCAGTCCGACTCGCCGATGTCCGGGACTGCGGGATCGGCCAGCGGCTGGAAGGCCCAATGGCTGCTCTGCGGCGCTTGGTCGGTCTCTCCGCCATCGCCCGTCCGAGCCGGTTCGTAGCCCGGCCACGGGGCGCCCATGCGCACCCAGTCGACCAGCGTGCCGACGGCCTCTTCCGACAGCTTCGAGGTCGGAGGCATCTTGATCGCGCTCTCGTAGCGGATCGCCCGGATAAGCGGGCTCGACTCGTCGCCTCTGACAACCGCGCTGCCGATCACCGTCTCGGGCTTGCCTAGGTCGATGCCTGCGGACTGCAGGCGCTCGCCATGGCACTGGGAGCAGTGCTCGAACAGGAGCGGGCGTACCCGCTTCTCGAAATACTCGTCGCCGGACTCGGCGCCCGGCGCGACGCTGCCGAGGCAGGCAGCGAGGGGAATCGAGGTGAGAAGGAGCCGCCAGCGCGTCGGACGAGCCCGCCTGGACGCACGCGGTCGACGGGATTCACGCGATTCCGGGCAGATCTCCAAGGTGCCGGTCCGTAGCGCTCTGTGCGCTATTGCTGCTCTCGAGGGAACCCGCCATGCGAGTTCGCGCCACCGGGGCATTGTAGCGAGATGCCGTGCCGTCGACTGGGCTCGCCGGACGCGCGGACGGTGCCGGCGATCTTCGCCGGAGCCTCGGGCGCATTGGCACGGCGCGAGCGCGCCGGAGTGTTTCGCGCGCCCGCGAAACGCCCTCCCCGCTCGAGAGCGCCCTCGGCGAAATTCGGCGCGCGCCGAAGCGCGCGCCGGCCTTCGGGGCCGGCAAGTCCGGCAATTCCTACATCGCTTCCAAGAGACCGCGGACGGCTCGCGGAGAAGATGCCGCCCGCCGCCGCCGCGCGCAGGGGAGGTCGGCGGCTTGACACTCCCTCGCCGCTGCGGCTAGCCTTTACGCTCATGCAAGAAGCCTCGGCGTTGTACGCATTCATCGCTGTCCTGCCCATCCTCGCGGTGATGGTTTTCCTGGTCGCCCTGCGCTGGCCTGCCACTCGGGCCATGCCCGTCGCGTACCTGATGACCGCCGGCTTCGCGCTGGCCTTCTGGAAGGTCTCGACCGTGCAAGTCGCTGCGGCTTCGATTCGCGGCTCGATGATCGCGGTCTCGCTGCTGTGGATCATCTTCGGGGCGATTCTCCTGCTGCAGACTCTGTCGGAGAGCGGCGCGGCCGCGTCGATCCGCCAAGGCTTCATGGACGTGTCCCGCGACCGCCGCGTGCAGCTGATCATCGTGGCTTGGATGTTCGGAGCGTTCATCGAGGGCGCGTCCGGCTTCGGCACGCCGGCGGCGGTGGCCGCCCCGCTGCTGCTGGCCTTGGGCTTTCCGGCGCTCGCGGCCGTGATGTGCACGCTGATCATTCAGAGCACGCCCGTGACCTTCGGTGCCGTGGGCACTCCGATCCTCGTCGGCATGGCGGAGTCCCTCAACGTGGAAGCGGTCGAGAGCGCTCTGGCGCAGGCTGGCCTGCCCTACGCGCAGTTCATCTATCAGATCGGGGTGTTCGCAGCCATTCCCCATGCCATCGTCGGCACGTTGATCCCCTTGATCATCTGCTGCATGATGACCCGGTTCTTCGGCGCGAGCCGCTCCTTCAGGGAGGGATTGGGCATCTGGAAATTCGCCCTGTTCTCGGGCGTCGCGTTCACCGGCCCGTATCTGCTCGTGGCCGTCTTTCTCGGGCCCGAGTTCCCGTCGCTGCTGGGCGGCCTTCTCGGCCTGGCGATCGTGGTCACGGCGGCGCGCAAGGGATTCCTGCTCTCGGGCGCGCAGCCCTGGGAGTTCCCGGCCCGCGCGAGCTGGGCCCCGGAATGGACGGGCACCTTCAGCGGGGACCTCGATGGGAAGCCGTCCGGCATGGCGCTCTCTCGCGCATGGATGCCGTACGTACTGGTCGCTGTCCTGCTGGTGATCACCCGCCTGCCCGCGCTGCCCCTGAAGTCGTGGCTGGCGTCGGTGCAGGTTTCTTGGGACGGCATCCTCGGCACCGGCCTGTCCCAGGGCATCCAGCCGCTCTACCTGCCCGGGACGATCTTCCTGCTCGTGTCGCTCGTCACCGCCTGGCTGCATCGCATGTCGGGAGCCCAGATGCGCAGGGCTTGGTCGGCCTCGGCGCGCATGCTGGCGGGGCCGGCGTTCGCGCTCGTCTTCGCGGTGGCCTTGGTGCGCGTATTCATCGATTCGGACGTCAACGCCTCCGGCCTGCAGAGCATGCCGCTGGTGCTGGCGGAGTTCGTGGCCGCGGTGGCTGGGGCGGCGTGGCCGTTCTTCGCGGCGATGATCGGGGCCCTCGGGGCCTTCGTCGCCGGCTCGAACACGGTCAGCGACCTGATGTTCAGCCTCTTCCAGTACGGCGTGGCGGACCGCATCGGCGTCCCCCACCTCGTCATCTTGGGACTGCAGGCGCTGGGAGGGGCCGCCGGGAACATGATCACCGTGCATAACGTCGTGGCGGCCAGCGCCACCGTAGGTCTCGTCGGCCGCGAGGGCCTCCTGATCCGCCGCACGATCTATCCGATGCTCTACTACGTCGCCGCGGCCGGGCTCCTGGGCCTGGTGTTCAGCTACGGGATCTTCGCGGACCGCTTCTGACCCGCCGCCGCGCGGGCGCGGCGAGAAATTCTCGGTTCCTCGGAATTCGTGCCGTAAGACCGGGCCGCTCAGTCGTCTTGGGTAGTGCTGACAAAGACTACGGTTCGATTACCTTCTCCTTGTGAACCTGTGGTTGACCGAGGCGGCGGGGCTAGCGCCCCGCCGCCTCCTGCCTTAGACGGCTTGCGCGCTGCGTGAAGCGCTTGGTAGTGAATGCCGACGACTTCGGCTTCGCTTCGGACGTCAACGAAGGCATACTGCGCAGCCACCTGCACGGGATCGTGAGTTCCGTGTCGCTGATGGCCAACGGCGCGGCCTTCCGCCATGCCGTCCGCCTCGCCCAGCGGCATCCCGGCCTCGGCGTCGGCTGCCACCTGACGCTGGTGCAGGGCGCGTCCCTTGCGCGCCCGGGCAGGCGGCTGCCCGCTACCCTCGGGCGCCTGCTCGCCACGCCGCTCGCGGCGCTGGACCCTCCGGGCGAGTTCCGGGCGCAGGTAGAGGCCCTGCTCGCGAGAGGCATCCGGCCGACGCACCTCGACACGCACAAGCACGTCCACCTGCTCCCGCCCGTGCTCGACGCGCTGGCTCGCGTCGCCGACGAATACCGGATCGGCTGGATCCGCAAGCCCTTCGACGTGCCGCTGGGCCTGGCCCCCGGGCCGCGGGCCCTGCTCTCCCTGCTGGCGCGCCCCTTCCGCATTCCCTTCGACGAGCGCTTGGGCCGGGCTCGCTGCCGCACGGCGGACTACTTCGCCGGCTTCGTCTCGACCGGCTCGCTGGGGCCTGCGCGCCTTGCCGCGCTGCTGTCGGCGCTTCCCGATGGCGTCGGCGAGCTGGTTTGCCATCCGGGCATCTGCGGCCCGGAGCTGCTGCTGGCGCCCACGCGGCTCAAGCGCAGCCGCGAGGCGGAGATGGAGGCCCTGTGCTCGGACGCGGCGCGACGGGCCGTCGCCGCCGGCGGGATCGAGATCGTCTCCTACGGCGACCTGTCCGCGTCGCGCGGCTTCCCTTGACGCAGGCTCGCGGACGGGCTCAGACGCTCTCGACCAGGTGCCCGAGCTTGTCCCTCTTCGTCCGGAGGTAGGGCGCCGCGATCCGCCCGGCGTCGGGCTCGCAGGGCACCCGCTCGGCGACGCGAATCCCTGCTCCCTCCAGCGCCTTGACCTTGGTCGGGTTGTTCGACAGCAGCCGCACGCGCTCGATGCCGAAATGCCGCAGGACCGCCACCGCGTAGCCGTACTCCCTCTCGTCCGCTCCGAACCCCAGCTTCTGGTTGGCCTCGACCGTGTCCGCTCCCTCGTCTTGCAGCTGGTACGCCATGAGCTTGTTGAGCAGGCCGATCCCGCGCCCCTCCTGCGGATCGTAGATCAGCAGGCCGTGCCCGGACTCGGCGATCCTCGCGAGCGCCAGCGCGAGCTGGGGCCCGCAATCGCAGCGCAGGCTGCCGAACACTTCGCCGGTCAGGCACTGGGAATGGATGCGCAGCAGGGGCGCGGGCCCGGACTGCCCCGGACTGCCCCGCGTCAGCACGACGATTTCCTGGGTGCGTCGCGGTGCGCGGCCGCGGAACCCGCGGATGCGGAAGCTCCCGAAACGCGTCGGGAAGTCGGCCTCGGCGACCAGTTCGACGGTGCAGCCCCCGGGCGGCCTGGCGGGATCCGGCATGGTTGCGTTCGGTTGCAGGAGGGTGCCGCCGGACGCCTCGAGCGGGTTGAATTCCTGCGCGCCCGCGAAGAATCATTATAGGCAGGGCAGGTTCGCGGTCCCGCAGGCGGCCGTCCGGCCCGTTCCCGATGGCCAGCACGGATCTCCTCGTCACGCTCCTCGTCAAGATCGCCGTGCTGGCCTCGATGGCAAGCATCGCGCTGCGCCCGAATTTCGCCAAGCGCCTGTTCTTGCGCGAGCAGCGCACCCTGCGCCAGCGGCTGGAGCTCGCGGCCCTCTTCGGCGTCGTCTTCGCGGGCGGATCGGTCGTGCGGATCGCGCTCGGCTACCGCGCCGCGGAAGTCGGCATCGAGGGAGCGCTGGTATCCGGCCTGGTCGGCGGGTACGTGCCCGGGGCGGTGGCGGGCGCGCTGATTTCGCTGCCCGCGACGGTCGGCCCCGGCCTCGAGTGGGTCACCCTGCCGCTGCTGGTCGGCGTCGGCGCGCTCGGCGGCTTCGTGCGCTGGTGGGCGCGCGACCCCGAAGACGTGTGGAGATTCTCGCCGTTCTTCCTGTTTCCGCTGGTCGAGTGGGCGCGCCGCCGGATACCGAGCTCCCAAGGGGCCTGCCAGCTCATCCTGCTGCTCATCTGCCTCGTCGTTGAGGCGCTGCGCATCCACCTCTCCACCGAATTCGCGCAGCAGGGACTGGTGTTCTCGTTCTTCAGCGGCTCCTTCGTGGAGCACCCGGTCATCTTCCTGCTGCCCTGCATCGCGACCGCGGCCGGGGTGGGGCTCACGCTGAAGGTATGGAACAACACTAGGAACGAGTGGAAGATCGAGAACCAGCAAAGGCTCCTGAGCGAGGCGCGCTTTCTCAGCCTCGCCCTGCAGATGAACCCGCACTTCTTGTTCAATACCCTGAACTCGGTGGCGTCCCTCATTCGCAGCGACCCGGACCAGGCCCGCCAAGTGGTCTACCGCCTGTCGGCGATGCTTCGGACCCTGCTGCGCAAGCAGGAGGCCTTCGTGCCGCTGCGCGAGGAGCTGGCGTTCATCGACGACTACCTGCAGATCGAGCTGGTGCGCTTTGGGAGCCGGCTGCGCATCGAGAAGGAGATCGACGAGGGCATCGGGGACGCGTTGGTGCCGAGCATGATCCTCCAGCCGATCATCGAGAACTCGATCAAGCACGGCATCGGACCCAAGGTCGGCAGCGGCACGATCCGGCTGAGCTGCAAGCTGCGCTCGGGGCGCCTGCAGATCGAGGTCGAGGACGACGGCGTCGGCATCCCGCTGGGGGACATGCCGGCCGTGTTTCGCAAGGGGATCGGCGTCAGCAACGTGCGCGAGCGCCTGACCGTGCTGTTCGGCGAGGAGTACCAGTTCGTCTTCGAGCCCCGCGAGGGCGGCGGCGTGCGCGTCCGCATTCAGGTTCCCGAGATGCGTGTCCCGGACCGGGCGGCCTGAGGCCGGGCCCGCCTACTCGACGGCGGGGTCGATGTCGCTCTCCGCGATCCACGGCGCCACCTCGACCTCGCCTGCCATGAACTTCTCGTAGTAGCCCCTCCAGCGCGTGGCGTTCGGGAAGCGGTCGAACGTCTCCCCCTGCCCGAGCATGCGCGGGTCGCCCAGCGCCTCGAGTTCCCGCGCCAGCTGCGCCCCGAGGGCGTCCCTTGCCGGGCGGTGCTCGAGATCCGCCGCGAGGTTGCGGACGCAGCCGGGGTCGCTCTCGATGTCGTACAGCTCCTCGCCTGCCCGCTTGCCGAAGGCGAGCTGCCAGAAGCGGTCGTTCCCGCCCGCCCGCCGCAGCTGCAGGATCTCGGTCTTGGTGGGGCTGGCGTCGGTGGCGAGATAGCCGGTCTCGGGGTTGCCGGCGGGCCACCGGTCCGCGGCGAAGTTTCTCAGGTACAGGAGGCTGCCCTTGACGATGCCGCGAATGGGGTAGCCCCCGTCCCCGGGGCGGCCGATGTCGTGGCGCTCCTTGCCCACCAGCACGTGGTCGCGGTCGGCCTCCACCCGGCCCGACCGCTCCGAGAGCAGGATACGCATCAGGCTGCGCCCGGCCGCTGGCTCCATCCCGGCAGCCTCCCAGTCGACGCCGGCCGCGTCCATGATGGTCGGCGCCAGGTCGGTGAAGCTGACGAAGTCGTCCACGGTCCGGCCCGGGTGCGGCATCCCGTCCAGCCACATCATGGCGAGCGGCAAGTGGTTGGACGCCTCGTACTCCTGCGCTTTGACCCGCGGGAACGGCATCCCGTTGTCGGAGGTGACGATGACTAGGGTCTCTCCGAGCTCGCCGCGCCCGGCCAGCGAGTCCAGCATGCGGCCCAGGTGGGCGTCGAAGTGCTCGATCTCGTAGGCGTAGTCGAGCATGTCGTGGCGCACCGTCTCCGTGTCGGGCCAGAACGGGTACACCTCGTCGATGTCCTCGGGGCTCTTGCCGCCCTTGTCCGCCCCCGAGCGGAATTCGTACGCCCGGTGCGGCTCCCTGCAGCCGTACCAGAAGGCCCACGGCCGGCCCTCGGGGGCCGCGTCCAGGAAGTCGTCGAAGTTCGCCGCGTAGTCGGTTCTGGAAATCCTCGCCGTGGGCGGCTCCGCCTCCCGCGCGCTGAACGGCGTTCCGGCCATCTGGCGCGGCTCGCCAGAGGCGTCGTTCGCGATGCCGGGACTCCAGCCCTTGGCGGTCATGCCGACGAAGTAGCCGTTCTCCGACAGCGCTTCGGGATAAGTCTTGAAGCGCGCCGGGAAATACGCCATGTGGTTGGCGCCTGCCCCGAGCTGCCAGGGGTGCCGTCCGGTGAGAATCGCGGCGCGCGACGGCGCGCACTTCGCGTCGGGCGTGTAGGCGTTCTCGAACAGCACTCCGTCCCGGGCTACGCGGTCGAAGTGCGGGGTGTTGACCCACGCTGTGCCGTAGGCGCCCATGTGCGGGTAGGACGCGTCGTCGGCGATGGCGAACAGGATGTTCGGCCGCCGCGGCGGCTCCGGCGGGCCGCTCGCGCACGACCCTATGGCGAGGGCGGCCGCCATGGCGAGAGCCGGGTGCCGGGTCATGCGCGCGAGCGTAGCACGGCGGCCGGCCCCGTTGGCCCGCCGCCGGGACCGTCAGGTCAGGCCGAGGCCGTGCGCCACCCGGTCCAGGTGCCACTTCGTGTCGCCGTAGGTGAACTCGCAGGCCTTGGCGCGCTTCAGGTAGAGGTGCAGGTCCTGCTCCCAGGTGAAGCCGAGGCCGCCGTGCAGCTGGATGCCTGCCTGGGCGGCATCGACGAGCGCGGCATTGGCGGTTGCCTTGACGATCGAGGCAGCCTCGCCCAGCTCTTCCGGCTGCTCGTCCGCGACGGCGGCCGCGTAGTACGCTGCGGTGCGCGCCTTCTCGATGCCGATGAGCATGTCAGCCGCCTTGTGCTGCACGGCCTGGAACGTCCCGACCGGCCGTCCGAACTGCTTGCGGCTCTTGACGTACTCGACCGTCATGTCCAGAACCTGGGCGGCGCTGCCTACCATCTCGGCGGAGAGCGCGATCGTCGCCCGATCCAAGACGGCCTGCACGTCCCCCAGGGTGCCCGCGCCGACCGTCTCGAGCTCCGCGCGCTCGCAGGCGACTTCGTACAGCGGCCGGGTCACGTCCATCGAGCCTAGGTCCGAGACGGCAGGTGCCCGGGCCACGGCGAGTTCCGCGGCGTTGCCGCCCGTGCGGCCGAGGAACAGCACGAGATCCGCCCCCCGGGCCTCCGGCACCCAGCGCTTGGTCACGGTCCCGCCCGAGGGCGGCTGCAGCAGCATCGGCGTCCAGCCGGAACCGGGCTCGTAAACCCCGACCGTCGCCCTGAGGGCCCCCTCGGCGATAGCGGGAAGGTAGCGCTGGCGCGCGTCGGCGCTGCCGAGCGTCTCCAGCGCGGTCGCGGCCAGGACCCCGCTGGCATGCAGCGTGCCCGGCACGAGGCTCCGGCCCGCCTCCTCCATCAGCACTGCCAAGTCGAACATGCCGAGGCCGAGGCCCCCGCTGTCCTCGCTGACCAGCAGGCCCGGCCAGCCGAGACCGGCCATCTTCGACCACAGCTCGCCCGCGGCCGCGGCGGAATCGGCAGCGTCGAGCATGCGCCGCCGTTCCGGGACGGGCCATTCCGTCCGCAGGAAGTCCCGCGCCGAATCGCGCAGCATGGCTTGTTCATCGTTTAGGCCAAAGTCCACGGCTTAGCTCCTTGAATCGCTTTCCCGGCGTGGGATCCTCATCCCGCCCGAGGTCTCCGAGCGCTCCCGCGAGATCCGGCTCGGCCGGGACCGGCCCGCGCCGCGGGGGCATCGAGCCTGCCGGGTGGATCCTCGGGGGTCCGCTTCCTCCTCACTTGCGCGGCAGGCCCAGCACCCGCTCCGCGATCACGCCGCGCAGGACTTCGGACGTGCCTCCCTCGATGGTGTTGGCCCTCGAGCGCAGGTACCCGAACTGCCATGTCTTCTCTAGCGACTCCCCGTTCCCGGCGAGCTCCTCCGTGCCCCAGGCGGACGAGGGGCCGCCGGCGGCGCCCGCGGGCGCGAGCAGCGGGGCGTCCGGGCCGAGCGTCGCCAGTCCGATTTCCTGCAGCCGCTGGTTCATCTCGGCCCATGCCACCTTGACCACGGACGACTCGAATCCGAACAGGCGCGAGGCGAGGCGCTCGCACGTCAGCGTCAGGCACCGGCTGTCGACGTAGGCCTGGGCGACCTCGCGGGCCTGCTGCGCGTCCAGCGGGACGTCGCTCGCGCGGACGCCCTCCAGCAGGCGGTCGAACTGCTGCTGGAGGCGGACGCTGAGATTGATCGAGATGTTGGCCCGCTCGCGGGTGAAGGTCTTCATGCCGACGATCCAGCCGCCGTTCTCGGCGCCCACGCGGTTCGCCTTCGGCACGCTCACCTCGTCGAAGAAGATCTCGCCGAATTCGGCTTCCCCGGTGATCTGCCGCAGCGGCTTTACGGTCACGCCGGGGCTCTTCATGTCGACCACCAGCGCGGTGATGCCCTTGTGCTTGGGCGCTTCGGGATCGGTGCGCGCCAGCAGCCAGATGTAGTCCGCGATGAGCGAATTCGAGGTCCAGATTTTCTGGCCCGTGATGACGTAGTGGTCGCCGCGGTCGACCGCGCGCGTCTGCAGCGCGGCCAGATCCGATCCTGCGTTGGGTTCGGAGAAGCCTTGGCACCAGATCTCCTCGGCGGTCAGGATGGGTCGCAGGTAGCGCTGCTTGTGCTCCTGGCTGCCGACGGCGATCAGCGCCGGGCCGGCGATCATGAGGCCGATGTTGTTGACGCTGGGCGGCGCCTTGGCCCGGGCGGCCTCCTCGTTGAAGATCGCCTGCTCGCGGAAGCCGAGCCCCTGCCCGCCGTACGCCGCAGGCCACGTCAGGCCGAGCCAGCCTGCCTCGTACAGCTGCCGCTGCCAGGCCTTCAGGTCGGCTACGTCGTGCCGGTCGATGGGGTGCGCATGCTCCTCGAGCCACGCGCGGAGGCGCTCCCGGAACGCGGCCTCTGCGGGGGTGTCTTGCAGTCTGGCCATGAGTCCGAACTATTCTACACTCTCGGCCGCGGCCGTCGCTTCGGTCCGAGGCCGGCGGCGCCCCCGGGGTCCGCGGCTTGAAGTCCGGCTTGCTTAAACCTGCCTTTTGCGCAGACCGTACGGATTCGTGCTACATTTCTGCCATGCACGGTTTTGCGCAAGTCTTCCTTGCGCCGTGCGGCGGCTCGGACCGGGGCGGGCCCGTTGCGCGGCCGCCCCGCGGGGCGCGGGTATGGCTCTAGCCGTCGGCGGCCGGGACGCGCCGGCCGGAAGTGCCGGTTTCCCGGGCGAGCGGTCGCTGGCTTGGACCCGCGAGCTCGAGGCGGCCGCGCGGCAAGCCGATCGCGCGCTCTGCCGCTTGGCGGGGGCAGCGGCCGCGCTGCCCGGCCGCGGCGCGCTCGCCCGCATGCTGCTCCGCCAGGAGGCGGTCGCGTCCTGCATTCTGGACGGCGGTAGCCCGTCGCTGCCCGACCTGCTGGCGGTCGAGGCCGGCCTGGCCGTTCCGGGCGCCGGCAGGAAGAGCGCGGCCGCAGCGCGCTGCTTCAGGGCCCTGGACGCAGCGCTCGGGCGGCCGCTCGAGGATGCGCTCTCGCCGGGTGCGCTCGAGGATTGCGCCCGCGGGCTCCGGGAGACCGACGGCTCGGGGAAGGACGGCGAAGGCGGCGCGGCCGTCTCGCCGGAGCCCGCCGGGAGCGCCTCCGCCGGGCCGCCGCGGAGAGGGGCGTTCTTCCGGCGGGTCGCAGCCGCGCTCGTCGGCGACGGCGGCTTGCCGGCGGTCGTCCGCACCGGCCTGGCTCTGGCGTCGACGGAGCTCGCCGGTCCGTTCGGCGCCGCTGCCGGACGGACCGGCCGGGCGGTCGCGGTGGTGGATCTGGCGGTTCAATGCGGCACCGCCGTGCCGCTGTCCGTCGTCTTCCGCCGTCGCCCCGGCGAGTACCGCGACCGCCTGGGCTCGGCTGCCCGTTCCGGCGCGTGGTCCGAGTGGACCGGCTTCTTCCTCCGCTGCGTCGCCGAGGCGTCCGCCGGGGCGGCGGGCTCGCTCGCGCGATGCGCGTCCCTGCGGGAGGATCTCAGGGCGGACCTTGCGGCGAACCTCGGCTACGCCCTGCCGAAGGCCCTCGTCGTCCTGGACCGGCTGTTCCGGCAGCCGGTCGCGACCGTCGCGGACGTGCAGCGAATCACCGGTACATCCTATGTCGCGGCCAACACCCTCGTGGCGCGGCTTGCGGATCTGGGGGTTCTGGAAGAGGTTACCGGGCACCGTCGCAACCGTGTCTTCTGGCTCGGCCCCTACCTCCGGGCTCTCGACTGGGGCGCGCCCGCGAGCGCTCCGGCGCCGGCCGCCGCGCCGCAAGCGGATGCCGCGCCTGCTGCGCCCCCCGACCTAGCGCGGGGGACGCGAGGACCGTCGCGCGGCAAGGCCGGGCAGGCGTCTCCCGGCGGCTCGGATCCGCGGGGGCGTCCCGCGCCCGTCCTGGCGCCGGGGAGGCCCGCCCAAGGGCTTCCGGACCACCTCCTATGAGCGCGGCGAATTGCTCGCGCTTCGGCACGAGTTGCGCAGCTTCCAGTCGATCTGCCGCAGGATGGCCAGCAGCATGCGCGCGTCCTCCGGCGCGAGCCGCAGGCGGCTGACGAATCGCCGGAGCTTCCTGGACTGGCCCTCGGCGCCGTCCTCGCGCAGGAAGCCCGAGGCCCGCAGGACCGGCAGCAGGGCTCCGAGGATGCGCTCCCGGACCCCCGCGCTCACGCCCGCGGGCGTCTGCAGCGCGGCCTGCGGAGCGGCGTTGCGCGCGATCTCGTAGCAGCACACCGCCACGGCCTGGCCGAGATTCATCGACGGGCACGCGGCGCTGGTCGGGATAGAGAGGACCCAGTCGCAGTGGCTGAGGTCCGCGTTGGACAGGCCGGTCTTTTCCGAGCCGAACACCAGGGCCGCCCTGCGCGTCTCCAGGTGGGTCCGGACCGAGGCGGCTGCCGCGGGCAGCTCGCGGCGCACGTGGCGTTGCTTGCGCGCTTCCAGGTCGCTGCTTCCGACGACGAGCTCGGCGTCGCCGACGGCCTCGGCCAAGTCGCGAGTCACCCCGGCCCGCTGCAGGACGGGGGCCGCCCCGGCGGCCGAGCGCGCATTCCGGAAGGCGAGCTCGTAAGGGCGGACGCACCACAGGTCGGCGAAGCCGAAGTTGTACATCGCGCGCGCTGCGGCGCCGATGTTGAGCGAGTTCCGGGAGGCGACTAGGACGACGCGGAGGTTGTCCTGCCACCGCCCCGCCTGCCCGGGCTCTCCGGACGCGCCTCCGGGCCGGGCGGATCCGCTCACGGGAGCCGCATCCGCCGCAGGACGTAATGCAGGATGCCGCCGTGCCGGTAGTACTCGGCTTCCATGGGAGTGTCGATGCGGACCCGTGCGTCGAACGATATCGGCTCGCCCCCGCCGTCGGGAACGGCCTCGACGCGAGCAACGCCGGACGGCCCGCCGGCCAGGCCTTGGATCGCGAACGTCTCGCGCCCGGTCAGGCCGAGCGAGCGGCGGTCCTCGCCTTCCGGGAACTGGAGCGGGAGCACGCCCATGCCGACAAGGTTCGAGCGGTGAATCCGCTCGTAGCTGGCGGCGATCACGGCCCGAACTCCCAGCAAGGCCGGACCCTTCGCCGCCCAGTCGCGGGACGAGCCGGTGCCGTACTCGTGCCCGGCGAGCACGATCAGAGGCGTGCCCTCCTGGCGGTAGCGCATCGCTGCGTCGAAGATCGGGAGCTGGTCGCCTCCCGGCAGGTGGCGGGTGAAGCCGCCCTCGGTGCCCGGTGCCAGGAGGTTGCGCAGGCGGACGTTGCCGAACGTCCCGCGCATCATCACCTCGTGGTTGCCGCGCCGCGACCCGAAAGAGTTGAAGTCCTTCGGCTCGATCCCGCGTCCGAGCAGGTACGCGCCGGCCGGGCTGTCGGCCTTGATGGCCCCGGCCGGGGAGATGTGGTCCGTGGTGACGCTGTCGCCTAGGACCGCGAGCGCCCTCGCGCCCGCGATGTCCGAGACTTCGCCGGGCTCGGGCCCCATGCCCTCGAAATAGGGCGGCCGCCGCACGTAGCTCGAGTCGTCGTCCCACCCGAACAGCGCCGAGCCGGCCGCTCCGAGCGCGCGCCAGCGCGCGGTGCCTCGGTAGACGTCGATGTAGCTGGAGCGGAACATCGCGGAATCGACGACCGATCCGACGATGCCGGAAATCTCGGCCTGCGACGGCCACAGGTCGCGCAGGTACACGGGTCTGCCCTGCAGGTCCGTGCCGAGCGGGTCGCTCGCCATGTCCGCTTCCATGCTGCCCGCGATGGCGTAGGCCACAACCAAAGGCGGCGAGGCGAGATAGTTGGCGCGGATCTCCGAATGGACGCGCCCCTCGAAGTTGCGGTTTCCCGACAGCACGGAGGCCACGACCAGGTCGCCGGCGCGAATCGCCTCGGACACCTCGGGAGGCAGGGGCCCCGAGTTGCCGATGCAGGTTGTGCAGCCGTAGCCGACGAGGTTGAATCCGAGCATGTCCAGGTAGGTGTCGAGCCCGGACTTGGCAAGGTAGTCCGTGACCACCTTCGATCCGGGGGCTAGGCTCGTCTTGACCCAGGGCTTGACCTGCAGGCCCTTCTCGACAGCCTTCTTCGCCACCAGTCCGGCGCCCACCATCACGGCGGGGTTGGACGTGTTGGTGCAGCTGGTGATTGCGGCGATCACCACCGCGCCGTGTCGCAGCTCGCACTCCGATTGGCGGATGACTGTCCGGACCGCTGCCTTCGCACCGGCCACGGCCGTGCCGCCCCCGCCCCCTGCCGCTGGTCCGGACGACTCCCCCAGCAGGGCAGCGAAAGACTTGGACGCATCGCGCAGGGCGATACGGTCCTGGGGGCGCTTCGGGCCGGCGATCGAGGGCACCACGTCCGTCATGTCCAAGGACAGCTTGTCGGAATAGTCGGCTTGGGCGGTGCCCGGCGAGCGGAAGAAGCCCTGGGCCTTGGAGTAGGCCTCGACCAGACTCACCTCGTCTTCCGAGCGCCCGCTCAGGCGCAAGTAGGCGAGCGCTTCCGCGTCGACCGGGAAGAGCCCGCAGGTCGCGCCGTACTCGGGAGCCATGTTGGCGATCGTCGCCCGGTCCGCCAGGGGCAGATCGTCGAGGCCGTCGCCGCAGAACTCCACGAACTTGCCGACCACGCCGCGGGCGCGCAGCATCTGCACCACGGTGAGCACGAGATCGGTCGCGGTAGCGCCCTCGGCGAGCCGCCCGCGCAGCTCGAAGCCCACCACCTGAGGGATCAGCATCGAGACCGGCTGGCCGAGCATGCTGGCCTCGGCCTCGATTCCGCCTACGCCCCAGCCCAGCACGCCCAGGCCGTTGATCATCGTGGTGTGCGAATCCGTGCCGACCAGCGTGTCGGGGCAAACCCAGCGCTCGTCCCCGTCCGTGTAGGCGAATGCCACCTTCGCCAGGTACTCGAGGTTGACCTGATGCACGATGCCGGTCTCGGGAGGCACCACGCGGAAGTTGCGGAACGCCTTCTGGCCCCACTTGAGGAAGGTGTAGCGCTCGCGGTTGCGCTGGTACTCCACCAGGCTGTTCAGCGACACGGCGTCCCGCGACCCGAAGCGGTCGACCTGCACCGAATGGTCGATGACGAGGTCGACGGGCTGGAGCGGGTTGATGCTAGCGGGGTCGCCCCCCATCCGCAGCATCGCGTCGCGCATGGCCGCTAGGTCGACGACGGCGGGCACGCCCGTGAAGTCCTGCATCAGCACGCGAGCGGGCCGGTACGCGATTTCCCGGGACGGCGAGGCCTGGGGGTCCCAGGCGAGTAGCGCTTCCACGTCGGCCGCGCTTACCGTACCGCCGTCCTCGTGGCGGAGGAGATTCTCGAGCAGGATCTTGAGCGAGTAGGGCAGGCGGGCCGTCGCTCGGCCGGCCAGATCCCGTACGCAGTGATAAGAGTGAGTCGTGCCGCGGACCGAGACAGCGGACTTAGTCGAAAAGGAGTTCATCTGGTTGGCAGCATCGCGCGCGCGGGGTCGCCGCGTCAGGCCGGGCCCTGCCATCCGGCGGCCGCGACGGGAGCAGGCACTCCTATTTTCGCACCGCCCCTCGCGGTCGGGCAATCGAATTCGGGGAGCCGGGGGGCCGGTCCTGCGTCGCAGGCGGGGCCTGCTCCAAGGCCGATGCATGGATCGCGTCGCGATAAAGCCCCCGGGCCGTGGCGGCCCGGGTTGCGGGCGCCGCGGACTGATCGCGTCTCGGGGGCGTGTCGGGAGGCCGAGGTCGGGCTGGGACGTTCCGGGTGCCAGTGCCTCCGCCGCTCCGCCGCTCCGCGGGCTAGCGGGCGGTCGGCGCGACTTCGCGGCCTCCCCGAGGGCGTGCTTCCGGCCGGAGTGCCGGGGAAGGCTCAGCCTGGCTGCGTCCGGACTCCCGCGGTCGTGCGTCTCGATGCTCGAGGGTCCGCGCGGCGGCCCGGCGGTCGCCGATTGCGTCGCTGGCGGCTGGTATGATGCACTGGAATGCAGCGGGCCGGGCGTGGACCGGGCCGCTCGACCTGCCCCTATGCCCGATTCCACTTCGCCCCCGGGGGGCAAGCCCCCGCCACCGCGGCGCTCGGCTAAGGCAGGCAGGCCTGCGAGGGCTGCCCGCCCGGCGGCCCGGAGAAAGCCGGCCGAGATGCCCTCGGCCGCGTGGGAGGGGGCCGTGCCCGACGAGCTCCGGGCCCGCTTCGGAACCGGCATCGAGAGCACCAGACTTCTGGGCGGCCAGAAGCTCGCCGCGGTCTCCCTCGCCTCCGCCGGGGATGTCCTCCGATCGCTCCGCGACGACCACGGTTTCGACTACTTGGTCGACCTGACCGCCGTCCACTGGCCCACGAAGGGGCGCCAGTTCGAAGTCGTGTGGATCGTCTACTCGTTCGCCTCGAACGAGCGCGTCCGCGTCAAGACGACGCTCGAGGAGGGCGAGAAGGCCCCGACGGCCACGTCACTGTACAGCGCGGCGAACTGGCTGGAGCGCGAGGTGTACGACATGTTCGGCATAGAATTCGACGGTCACCCCGACCTGCGCCGGATTCTCATGCCGGACGAATGGGCGGGGTTCCCGCTCCGCAAAGAGTACGGCATTGTCCAGCAGGACGCCGACTGGGTCCGCGAGAATCTCAAGATCGAGAGCGCACAGTAATGGCAGCGACCGCCCTCGCTCCCCCGCCCGCCGCGGAAGCGACGTTCCTCGACAGCAACGAGCTGGTCCTGAACATGGGTCCGCAGCACCCGTCGACCCACGGCGTCCTGCGGGTGATCCTCAAGCTGGACGGCGAGACCGTCCTGGGCGCGGACTGCGTGATCGGCTACCTCCACCGCGGCGTGGAGAAGATCGCGGAGAACCGCACCTACCAGCAATTCGCGCCGTACGTGGACCGTATGGACTACGTGGCGGCCGTCTCGAACGGCCTCGGCTACTGCATGGCCGTCGAGAAGCTGCTCGACGTGGAGATCCCGCCCCGCGCCCAGGCCGTCCGCGTGATCCTGACGGAACTCAACCGTATCGCCTCGCACCTGCTCTGGCTGGGCACCCACGCGCTCGACATCGGGGCCATCACCCCGGTCTTCCTGTGCTTCCGCGAGCGCGAGGAGGTCCTCAAGATCTTCGAGAGCTACTGCGGCGCCCGCCTGACCACGCACGCCTTCCGCATCGGCGGCCTGCAGTACGAGACCTACGACACGTTCGAGCAGGAGTGCCTGGCGTTCTGCGACCTCATGCAGGCGAAGGTCCAGGAATACCACGACCTGCTCACCGGCAACCGCATCTGGGTCAACCGCACCAAGGGCGTGGGCATCCTCGACGCGGCGGGCTGCAAGGACTACGGCGTGACGGGGCCCCTGCTCCGCGCGGCCGGCGTCGCGTGGGACCTGCGCAAGGCCCAGCCCTACTGCGGGTACGAGAAGTACGACTTCGAAATTCCGACGGCCGCGAACGGCGATACGTTCGACCGCTACATCGTTCGCATGCAGGAGATGGAGCAGTCCTGCCGCATCGTTCGCCAGGCGGCGGAGGCCCTCCCCGAGGGGCCCATCAAGGGCAAGGTCGGCAAGGTGATCAAGCCGCCGCCGGGCGAGGCCTACGTGTCGATCGAGGCCCCGAAAGGCGAGCTCGGCTACTACGTCGTGAGCGACGGCTCGCTGAACCCGTATCGCGTCCGCGTGCGGCCGCCTTCCTTCGTCAACCTGGGAGCACTCGACAAGATGTGCCGGGGCACCCTGATCGCCGATGTCGTCGCGATCATCGGCACCATCGACATCGTGCTGGGCGAAGTGGACCGCTAGGATCCGCCATGGAAGAACTGCTTGCCAACCCCTACGTGCCGCCGCTCGTCCTGACGGTCGCGATCATTCTCGTGTTCCCGCTGGTCGCGGGGTACATCGTGCTGGCCGAGCGCAAGGTGCTGGCCGACCTGCAGGTGCGGCTGGGGCCGATGCGCGTCGGGCCCTACGGCGCCCTGCAGCCGTTGGCGGACGCGCTGAAGCTAATGCTCAAGGAGGACGTGATCCCGGCTCGGGCGGACAAGTGGATCTTCTGGCTGGCGCCGGTGCTGTCGACTTTCACGGCCCTGTCGGCGTTCGCGGTCCTGCCCCTCAGCGACCGGCTGTACGTGGCCGACGTCAACATCGGCATCCTGTTCGTCCTCGCGATGTCGTCCATAGGCGCGCTGGGCCTGATTCTCGGCGGGTGGTCGGCGAATTCCAAGTACTCGCTGATGGGCTCGCTGCGCGCGGCGGCGCAGATGGTGAGCTACGAGGTGCCCCTCGGGTTCGCCACCGTGACCGCGATCATGTGCGCCGGCACGCTCTCGATGCAGGGCGTGATCGAGGCGCAGCTCCAGCGCGGCTGGTGGGGCGCTTTCGACAACTACGGGCTGATGCTCGTCCCGACGGCGCTGTTCATCATCGCCGCGACGGCGGAGACGAACCGCGCGCCCTTCGACCTGCCCGAAGCCGAGTCGGAGCTCGTGGCCGGGTTTCACACGGAATACTCGGGCTTCCGCTGGGCCCTGTTCTTCCTGGCTGAGTACGCGGCGATCGTCGTGATCAGCGCCCTTTGCGTGACGCTCTTCTTCGGCGGCTGGCTGAGGCCCTTCCCGAATGTCGCCTTGCTCGAGACGCCGCTCAACACGGTGTTCCCGGCGGCGCTCTTCGGGCTGATAGCGCTCGGATGCCTGAAGGGCGTCCGGAAGCAGGTCGTCGCCGGATTCCGCCTCGTGATGGCCGCCCTCGCCGGCGCGTTCCTGCTGGCGGGGGCGCTCTTCGTGGTGCCCCAGGCGAATCCGCTGGTGATCGGGCTGTTCTGGTTCGCTTGCAAGCTGGCCGTGATGGTCTACCTGTTCATCTGGTATCGCGGCACCTTCCCGCGGTTCCGCTACGACCAGCTCATGGATGTGGGCTGGAAATGGCTCATCCCCATCAGCATGGCGGGCCTGATCCTCAACGGCGTGGTCCAGCTGCTCGCCCGAGGCTAGGCGGGCCCGCCGGTGCGACAATGAAAGCGGGGTACCAAGTGGCCAGCCTGATCCGAACCTTCCTGCTCACGGACCTGCTCAAGGGACTGTGGACCACCTTCAAGAACCAAAAGCCCTCCAAGGTCGTCACTGAGCAGTACCCGCTCGCGCGTCCCGCCGTGGCCGAGCGCTACCGCGGGGCCCCGCGCCTCAACACGCATCCCGAGACGGACGAGACGCTCTGCATCTCGTGCAATCTCTGCGCGCTGGCCTGCCCGGAGCAGCTGATCGTGGTCACCTCCGAGCGGAACAAGGAGACCAAGCGCAAGGACCTGACGACCTTCACGTACGACGTGTCGCGCTGCATGTTCTGCGGCCTGTGCGAGGACGCCTGCCCGGTGGATGCGCTCGAGCTCACGCAGGATTTCGAGCTGGCCACCTACACCCGAGAGGGCCAGGTCTGGGACCGCCAGATGCTCGAGGAAGGGCCGCTGCCCGTGCGGTACACGCACTGAGAGGGCCTGCGAGAGACGAGGTTGCCTCGCCCGGGGGAGCGTCCCGGCGACCGAGGCGGGGCCGGGCGAGGCCCCGAGGCAGGTGATGATATGCTGTTCATTCAGTGTCCGCGCCCGGCCGGGGCCGAGCTTCCATGCTGATTGATACCGCCTTTTTCTATGCCCTGGCCGCGCTCGTTCTCGGCAGCGCGGTGATGACCATCACCCGTCGCAACGTGGTCTACTCGGCCGTTTGGCTGATCAGCACGCTGCTCGGCGTGGCCGGCCTGTTCCTGCTGTTGGGAGCGGAGTTCCTGGCGGGCGTGCAGGTGATCGTCTACATCGGCGGGATCATGGTCCTGTTCCTATTCGTCATCATGCTGGTGCCGCTGCAGGAGGAATCCGCCCAGCGGCGGTTCTCCAACCAGAAGTGGCCGGCCCTGGTCTGCGCGGGCGCGGTCAGCGCGATGCTGGCGCTGATCGTGGTGCGCGGAATCGGCGCGCTGGACCATCCGGGCAGCGGCGACCCGCTCGGCCCGGGCAGTCTCAGCGAGAATTCCGAGAAGGTCGGCTTGGTGCTCTTCTCCGAGTACCTGCTCCCGTTCGAGCTGGCCTCGATCCTCCTGCTGGTAGCCATCATCGGGGCCATCGTGATGTCCAAGGCCCGCAACCGGGAAACGGAGAGCTAGGAGCCCCCCCCGCCCCCTGCACGGCCATGGAAGTCACCACCACGCACTATGTCGTGCTGAGCACACTGCTGCTGCTCGTCGGCGTGACCGGCATCCTGACCCGGCGCAACATCCTGGTTCTGCTGATGTCGGTCGAGCTGATCCTCAACGCCGTCAACATCAACCTGGCGGCCTTCTCGGCGTCCCAGCAGCAGGTTCACGGGCAGGTCTTCTCCATCTTCGTCATTACGGTGGCGGCCGCCGAGGCGGCCGTGGGGCTGGGCATCCTGATCGCCTTGTTCCGCAACAAGCACACCGTCCACGCGGACGAGATCGACTTGCTGCGCTGGTAGGGGGCGAGAGCGGTGTTCTTCCTCGAAAGCATCTGGCTGATCCCGATGTTCCCGCTCCTCGGAGCGGCGCTGATGCTGCTGCTCGGGCGGCGGCTCGACGCGCAGCACCCGCAGGGACCTCCCGGGGACGACGCCCGCGAGGCGCATTGTGGGCCCTCGCGTGGGCGTTCGGTGATCGGCGTCCTCTGCCCGGGCATGGTGCTGGTCTCGTTCCTGTTCTCGGTCGGCGCGATCTGGCAGCTGCAGGGCGCGCCGGGGCACAGCTACGAGGTGGTCAAGTGGACTTGGCTGGCGGGCCTGGAATCGGGCACCGCCGCGGGCGTCAAGGCCTTCACGGCGGAATGGGGCTTCCTGCTGGACTCGCTGAGCTCGGTGATGATCCTGGTGATCACGGGCATCGGCTTCCTGATTCACGTCTACTCCGTCGGCTACATGGCCCACGACGGGGGCTACTACCGCTTCTTCGGTTTCCTCAACCTGTTCCTGTTCTTCATGCTCCTGCTGGTGCTGGGGAACAACTACGCGCTGCTGTTCGTCGGATGGGAAGGCGTCGGCTTCTGCAGCTACGGGCTCATCGGCTTCTACTTCCGCAAGCAGTCCGCCTCGAACGCCGCCAACAAGGCGTTCATCGTCAACCGCGTCGGAGACGCCGGCTTCGTGCTCGGAATGCTGCTGACGTTCACCACCCTCGGCACGCTCAAGTTCACCGAGATCGGGCCCGCCCTGGCCGCCGCCGGGTTCGAGGCCGAGCATGCTTGGGGGCCCCTCAGCCTGATGGGCCTGCTGTTCTTCGTCGGGGCCATGGGCAAGTCGGCGCAGCTGCCGCTGCACGTGTGGCTCCCGGACGCCATGGAGGGCCCGACGCCGGTCTCGGCCCTGATTCACGCCGCCACGATGGTCACCGCGGGAGTCTACCTGGTGGCGCGCTCCAGCGCGATCTACGCGCTGGCGCCCAAGGCCATGCTGCTGGTCGCGGTGGTCGGCGCGCTGACGGCCATCTTCGCCGCGACCATCGGCTTGGTCCAGTACGACATCAAGAAGGTCCTGGCCTACTCGACCGTGTCCCAGCTCGGCTACATGTTCCTCGCCTGCGGGGTGGGGGCGTTCTGGGTGGGCATCTTTCATCTCTACACGCACGCCTTCTTCAAGGCGCTGCTCTTCCTCGGCTCCGGGTCCGTCATCCACGCGGTGGGCGGCGAGCAGGACATGCGCCGGATGGGCGCCCTCAAGGACCGGATCCCGGTCACCTACCGGACCATGCTGGTCGGGGCCTTGGCGATCGCCGGGATTCCAGGCCTGGCGGGCTTCTTCTCCAAGGACGAGATTCTCTGGAAGGCCTGGTCCTCGCATCACACCGCGCTCTACGCTCTGGGGCTGATCACCGCCATGATGACGGCCTTCTACATGTTTCGGCTGATATACATGACCTTCCACGGAAACGACCGCGTCGCGTCCGGGGTGCAGGTCCACGAGTCGCCGCGCTCCATGACCATCCCGCTGGTCGTGCTGGCCGCCGGCAGCGCGCTGGCGGGCTGGATCGGCACGCCGCCGGTCTTCGGCCCCTTGCATGACGCGCTGCCGAGCCTCGAGCACTGGCTGAGCACGTCGGTGGTCGCGGAGGCGGCCCACGGTGGCGCGGCCGGGGAGCATCCCAGCGCAGTCCTCGAATGGGGCCTGATGGCCCTGTCGGTGGGGCTGGCGCTGGCGGCCATCTGGGCTGCCGCGCGCCGGTTCCGCGGCCGGAAGTACGAGGGCGAGCCCATGGCCGCCCTGCTCGGGCGTCCCCTCCACGGGATCCTCGTGAACAAGTACTTCCTGGACGAGATCTACGGCGCGCTCTTCGTGCGCGGCGCCGCCAAGGGGGGCGGCCTGCGCCTGGCGCTGTTCGACAGGACGGTCATCGACGGGGCGGTCGACCGCGTCGGCCTGCTCACGCGCGTCTCGTCCCGCCTCGCGATGTTCTTCGACAAGTGGGTCGTCGACGGCCTCGTCAACGTCGTCGGCTTCGGGGTCAAGCTGGTCTCGTACCCGGTCCGCATGTTCCAGACCGGCCTGGTGCAGAACTACGCGCTGCTGTTCCTGGTCGGCGTCGGGATCGTCGCGGGGTACTACCTATTCAGTTGAGGAAGAGCGGACGGGACCGTCCGGAGCGCACCACACCATGAGCGAACACATTCTGAGCATCATCTGGCTGACCCCGCTGGTCGGCATGCTCGCCGTCATGTGCCTGCCTAAGGAAAGCAAGGATCTCATCCGGTACGTGGCGAACGGCTTCGCTGTGCTCGGCCTGCTGGTGACGATCCCGATGATGCGGGCCTTCGACAGCGCCAACGGCGACTTCCAGCTGGTCGAGCGCTACGACTGGATCCCGGCCCTGGGCGCTCAGTACTACCTCGGCATCGACGGCTTCGGATTCCTGATGATCCTGCTGACCGTGGTGGTCGGCTGGCTCTCGATCCTGTGCTCGTGGTCCTCGATCCAGGACCGTGTCAAGGAGTACTACGCGTTCTTCCTGTTCCTGCAGGCGGGCATGCTCGGCGTCTTCATGGTGCTCGACGTGTTCCTGTTTTACGTGTTCTGGGAGATCATGCTCGTGCCGATGTACTTCATCATCGGCATCTGGGGCGGCGGCAAGCGTCTGTACGCGGCCATCAAGTTCTTCCTGTACACCCTGGCGGGCTCGGTGCTGATGCTGCTGGCCATGCTGACGGTGTACTTCCGGCACTTCGAGCAGTTCGGCTTCTACAGCTTCGCGCTGGAGGACCTGATGCGGGTCGCGGCCTACACGGGGCCCGACATGCAGTTCTGGCTCTTCTGGGGCTTCTTCGTCGCCTTCGCGGTCAAGGTCCCGATGTTCCCGTTCCACACTTGGCTGCCCGACGCGCACACCGAGGCCCCCACCGCCGGATCGGTCATCCTGGCCGGCATCCTGCTGAAGATGGGCCTGTACGGCTTGGTGCGCTTCGCCATGCCGATGTTCCCCAAGGGCGCGACGGACGACCTCACGGTGCAGCTGGTGGCGGGGCTGTCGATCGTCGGCATCGTGTACGGCGCGCTGGTTTCGCTGATGCAGAAGGACTGGAAGCGCTTGGTGGCCTACTCATCGGTGAGCCACCTCGGCTTCTGCACCCTCGGGCTGATCGCGCTGAACCCGAACGGCATCGCGGGAGGCATGCTCCAGGGTCTGAACCACGGCCTGTCCACCCCGCTGCTCTTCCTCGCCGTCGGGATCGTCTACGACCAGCGGCACACGCGCGAGATCGCCGACTACGGCGGGCTGGCCAATCGCATGCCGGTGTACACGGTGCTGTTCGCCATCGCCCTGTTCGCTTCCATGGGCATGCCCGGGCTCAACGGCTTCATCGGCGAGTTCACCATCCTGCGCGGCGCGTTCGAAGCGAGCCCCGTGTGGGCGGGCTTCGGCGTGCTGGGCATCGTGCTTGGCGCCGCCTACCTGCTGTGGCTGTTCCAGCGCGTCATGCTCGGCCCGGTCACCAACCCCAAGAACGAGGCGCTGCGCGACATGAACCTGCGCGAGATCGTGGTCATGGCGCCCCTGATCGCGGGCTGTTTCTGGATCGGGCTCTATCCCAAGCCGTGCTTCGAGATTCTGGAGGCGCCGACGAACAAGCTGGTGGAGCGGCTCGACCCGGGATACTTCAGCCGCAACGCGGCCGCGGCCTCGCCCGGCGGCGAGCCCTTGGCGCCGCTGCTGGCGGGCGGCGCTCCTGCGGGTGAATGATGGACGCGCTCACCTTCACGCTCGACGACCTCCACGTCCTCAAGCCGGCCGTGGTGCTGTGCCTGTTCGGCTGCGGCATCCTGCTGACTGACGCGTTCCTGGTGCGTCGCACGGGCCGGCGCTGGCTGAACGCCGTGACCGCCCTCGCGGGCGAGGCCGTCGTGGCGGTGGTCGTATGGCAGCACCTGGGCGACGTGCGCTCCTCCGGCGCCTTCGCGGGGCTCGGCGGCTCGGTGGTGATTGACGGCTTCGGCGTCTTTTTCAACATCGTCTTCGCGCTGTCGGCCGTTCTCGCGGTGGCCATGTCGGTGCGCTACATGGAGGCGGAGGGCGAGCACCGGGGCGAGTACTACGCCCTGCTGCTGTTCGCGCAGGCGGGCATGTCGCTGATGGCCACGGGCCGCGACTTGGTAGTGCTCTTCGTGTCCCTGGAGACGATGGCCCTCAGCTTCTACGTGCTGGTGGGCTTCCTGCGATCCTCGAAGAAGTCGAACGAGGCGGCGCTGAAGTACCTGATCCTGGGCGCGTTCTCCAGCGGCCTGCTCGTCTACGGATTCTCCATCCTGTACGGCATTGCCGGCTCGACCAATCTCGAGGCGATCGGGAAGGCGGTCGCGGCCCGGCCCGAGGGCGACTGGGCGGCCGTGCTCGCGCTGGTCACGACCTCGGTCGGCCTGTTTTTCAAGATCTCGGCCGTGCCGTTCCACATGTGGGCGCCGGACGTGTACGAGGGCGCCCCCACCCCGACCACGGCCTACGTCTCGGTGGCCTCCAAGGCCGCCTCGTTCGCGCTGATGATCCGTCTGTTCCTCTCGGCCTACGGCAGCGAGTCCGCAGCGTGGATGCCGCTGCTGGGTATGATCGCGCTCGTGACCATGACGGTCGGCAACCTGGCGGCCGTGACCCAGTCGAACCTCAAGCGCCTCCTGGCGTACAGCTCGGTCGCGCACGCGGGCTACATCCTGCTGGGGCTGGTGGCCGCCAACGAATCCGGCCTGCGCGGCATCGCCGTCTATATCCTGGCCTACGTGTTCATGAACTTCGGCGCGTTCGCCTTGGTCGGGGCTCTGCGCAGGGACGGCGAGGCCGCCGAAGAGCTGGACGACCTGAACGGGCTGTTCGCGCGGGCGCCGGGCTACACCATCCTCATGGCGGTCTTCATGCTGTCGCTGGCCGGCATCCCGCCGATGGCGGGCTTCTACGGCAAGTGGTACATCTTCCTGGCGCTGCTGCGCGAGGGCTACTACCTGCTGGCGGTCTTCGCGGCGCTTTACGTGGCGGTGGCTGCGTATTACTATTTCCGCGTGATCCGGGCCTGCTGGCTGACGGACGGCAGCGAGAAGCCCGCGCTGCTTGACATGAATCTCGGGACGAGGGCGGCTCTGGTCGGCTGCGGCGCCTTCACGGTCCTGATCGGCCTGATGCCGCAGGGCTTCCTCGACTTGGCGGGCGAATCCGTGCTGACTGCGCTGCGATAGCCTTCCGGTCGCGACGGGTGAATTGAACGATGGGGAGAATCGCCCGACCAATCAAGTTTCCCTGACAAGGAGGACCAATCGATGCAAGAGGATTTTCCGATCGGCAACGCTGCCGGGCTTCGCCGCTACTGGATGCCGGATCTGCTGTCCGGCTTTCTCGTCTTCCTGATCGCCCTGCCGCTGTGCTTGGGCATCTCCCTAGCCTGCGGCTATCCGGCCATCGCCGGCATCTTCACGGCGATTATCGGCGGCGTGCTTTCCGCGTTCCTGAGCAATTCGGAATTGACCATCAAAGGGCCCGCCGCCGGGCTCATCGTCATTGCGATCGGCTGCGTGACGGACTTCGGGTTCACCTCGGGCCGGGATCCCGCGGCCGATATCGAGGCCTACCGGCTGGCGCTGGGCGTGGGAGTGGTCGCAGGCGCGATCCAGATCTTATTCGGAGTCTTCCGCGCCGGGATCTTGGGCGAGTTCTTCCCGAGCGCGGCGGTGCATGGCCTCCTAGCCTCCATCGGCGTGATCATCTTCGCCAAGCAGCTGCCGGTGACGCTGGGTCTCGGGTCGGAGGGCACGCCGCTCGAGCTGCTGGCCAGGATTCCCAGCTACGTGACGGACCTGCATCCGCAAGTGGCGGTGATCGGCCTCGCGAGCCTGGCCGTGATGTTTTGCTACCCCCTGCTGAAGGTTCCCGGGCTGCGGTCGATTCCGGCCCCGCTGGTGGTCCTGCTGATCACGGTGCCGCTCGGCCTGCACTACGGTCTGGGCCCGGAGTTCCTCGTGTCCGTGCCGCTGAACATGTTTGGCGCCCTGACGTTCCCCGACTTCTCGGGAGTGCTGACCGCGACCGGCGCGAAGTACATCACGCTCTTCGCCCTTATCGGCAGCTTGGAGTCCCTCCTCAGCGCCAAGGCGGTCGACGAGATCGACCCCCACCGCAGGAAGACCAATCACGATCGCGACCTGCTCGCGATCGGCGTGGGCAATACCCTGGCCGCCTTCGTCGGCGGACTGCCGATGATCTCGGAGATCGTCCGCAGCAAGGCGAACATCGACAACGGCGCGAAGACGCGCTTCGCGAACATGTTCCATGGCCTGTTCCTGCTGGCCTTCGTGGCGCTCGCGCCGGCCCTCATCAATCACATCCCGCTTGCCGCGCTCGGCGCGATGCTGGTGTACACGGGCTACCGCCTCGCGTCGCCGCGGGAATTCGTCCACATGTATCGCGTCGGTCGCGAGCAGCTGGTGGTGTTCGTCTCGACCATCGTCGGGGTGCTCGCCACGGACCTGCTGATGGGCATCGCGATCGGGATTGTCGTCAAGCTGCTGGTCCACGTCGTGAACGGCGCCCCCGTGGGATCGCTCTTGCGCCTGCGCGCCGGGATCGCCAGGGATCAGCGCGGCGCCACGGTCTCGGTCAGCGGCGCGGCGGTCTTCAGCACATGGATCGCTCTCAAGAGGCGGATCGAGCGCTTCAAGGGCGAGACGCCCGTCACGGTCGACCTGTCCGGCACCGCGCTCGTCGACCACACGGTGATGGCCCGCTTGGCGGAGACTAGGATGGAATTCGAGGAGGCTGGCGCCAGCCTCGAGATTCGAGGCCTCGACAGCCACAGGCCGCTGTCGGAGGATCCGGCAGCGGCCCGCGTCCGCAGGCGCGGGTAGGGCTCGGAATCGAAGACCATGGATCCTGCGTATCGCGACACCCTGCGGCTGCAGATCGCGGAGGCGGCCCGTCCGGTCTCGCCGATCTGGCCCTTGAGAACGTTTGCGTATCGCAGCCCCGTCCGCTTCTACGAGGATCTGCCCTTCGACCGCGCGGTGCGGGAAGCGGGCCGCGTGACCGGCGGGGCGGGCTACCTCTCCAACGGCGAGTATCGCGACCTGCGCCGGTCGGGCAGGATTCTCGACCGCCATCTGCGCGAGGCGCTCGACCGCTCGGGCCCGTCTTTCGCCTCCGCCCCGGTGCAGGCCGGGGGCCGCGCGATTGAGCCGTCCGAGGTGCTCTGGGCTCACCTCGTCGAAGGCGTGGAGAGCCCCGATCCGGAGGTCGTCCGCTGGCAGGCTAGGGCGGGGGGCCAGCTGGATCTCCTAGGCGCCGCGTCCGAGGCCTGCGGCGCGCCGGACGGCGACCGCCCCGGCGAGGCGGAACTGCCGCGCTGGCGGACGCTAAGCGATTGGCTCGACGAGCTGTGCGGGGCGTCGGTCGTCGAAGCGATTGACCAGCAGGTGATCAAGTGGGTGTCGGCCTTCCTGGACGAGGGCATCGCCGGATGGGGCATGCCCTCGCGGGGCGAGGGTTTCTACGGCAGCTGGAAGCGTCTGGGCCAGCGCGACCTTGGCGGGCGGTTGCTCGGTATCCGCGCCCTGCGCGCCAAGATCCGCGCGCTTCCGGAGACGCCCGAGGAGGCGGTTGCCGCCGCCTTGGAGCGGCTGGAAATCCCGGAGGAGCGCCGGGCCGACTACCTGTCCCGCACGCTGGCGCAACTGCCTGGCTGGGCCGGGTTCGTGCGCTGGCGCAGCGAGAATCCCGCCTACCCCGGCCAGAGGGAGTATCCCGTCGACTTGACGGAATACCTCGCCGTGCGGCTCTTCTACGAGGCGGAGCTGGTCGAGGCGGCGAGCCGTCGCGAGCTGGGCGTGCCCGGGACCCTGCCCGAGATCGCCGCGTGCGCGAGCGGTCGGACCGGCGGCGGCGGCGCCTCGGAAGCGGGTCGGCTGTACCTGCTTGCCGCGTGCCTCGGGCTGACGGCGCGGGAGGTCGCCGCACTCTCCCCGGACGGAGCCCGTGCGCTGCTGGGCTGGCTGGATGCCTTCCCTGCAGACTCGCACGGGCGGCTGTGGCTGGAAGCGTACGAGGCGTCCTACGCCGAGCGCATCCTGGGCCGTCTGGCCGCCCGCCCGCGGGAAGAGGCCGCGGTCGGCTCGAGGCCGCGCGCCCAGCTGATCTTCTGCATCGACGCCCGCTCCGAGCCCTTCCGGCGCCACGTCGAGGCGCAGGGGGCCTACGAGACCTTCGGCTACGCCGGGTTCTTCGGCGTGCCGATCAGCCACCAGGCATTCGACAGCCACGACCGTCTAGCGCTGTGCCCGGTCCTGCTGAAGCCGGCCCGCGAGGTCGACGAGCGGCCGCGCGAGGGCGAGGCTGCGCCGTTGCAGCGATACGCCTCCGGCACGCGCTGGCGGCGGCTGGGCGACGATCTCCTCCATGACCTGAAGCAGAACCCGCTCGCGGGCTACATGCTCGTGGACACGGTCGGCCTGCTGTTCAGCGTCGGCCTCGCCGGGAAGACCTTGGCGTGGCGGCCGTACGCGGGTCTGCGCGCTTGGATCCGGCGGCGCTTCCGCAGCGAGGTCGCGACCCGCCTGCCGGTCGAGCGGGACGAGAGCGAGGCCGAGTCGGACCGGGGCTTCACGCTGTCCGAGCGGGCGGCCTTCGTCGGCAACGGACTCCGCATGATCGGGCTCGCCGAGAACCTGGGCAGGCTGGTGGTCGTGTGCGGCCACGGTGCGCTGTCGGACAACAATCCGTACGCCGCGGCCTACAACTGCGGCGCCTGCGGCGGGGCGCACGGGGATCCGAACGCCCGGGCCTTCGCCGCCATGGCGAACGAGCCGGCCGTGCGCGGCGCACTGGCGGAGAGCGGCCTCGCCATTCCGGACGACACTTGGTTCGTGGCGGCCAAGCACGACACCACGACGGATCGCGTGCATTTCTACGACCTCGTCGACGTCCCGCCAACCCACGCCGAGGACCTGCGCAGCTTGGACCGCGATCTGATCGCCGCCGGCGCCTGCCAGGCCGGAGAGCGTCTCGGGCGCCTGCCGGGAGCCCCGGTCGGGGCTGCGCCCGTCCGGGCGGCCGCGCACGCCGTCGGTCGCAGCGTCGACTGGGCCAACCCGCGCCCGGAATGGGGCCTCTCGAGCAACGCCGCGTTCCTGATCGGCCGCAGGGCGCTCACCAAGGCCTTGGACCTCGAGTCCAGGGTGTTCCTCCACTCCTACGATCCGGCGTCGGACGGCGACGGCGGAATCTTGGAGCGCATCATGACGGCCCCGCTGATCGTGGGCGAATGGATCAACATGGAATACTATTTCTCTTCCGTGGATCCTTGGGTGTACGGGAGCGGGAGCAAGGTCATCCATAACGTCGCGGGCGGTGTCGGTGTGATGCTAGGCAGCCAGGGGGACCTGCAGGGCGGCCTGCCTCTGCAGGGCGTGGCCGACGGCGCGCGCCGCTATCACGAGCCGATGAGGCTTCTGGCGCTCATCGAGGCGCCTAGGGAGCGGATTTCCGGGATCATCGGGAAGCACGCGATCCTGCAGGCGCTGTTCCACAATCAGTGGGTCCACCTAGTGGCGCTGGACGCCGCGCGGAACGAGTTCTTTCGCTACGGTGCGGACGGCGCGTGGAGCCGCGAAGCGCCCGTTCGCCCCGAGTAGGCCGATGCGCATGCGATTCTCCAGACGCCACGCATTCTGGACAGCCGTCCTGTTCGTCATTTGGCTGCTCCTGTCGGAGAGCTTCAACCCCCTGCACATGGCGGTTGGCCTGCTGGCGTCGCTCGCAGTCTCCTCGGTGAACGCCTACCAGTTCGGGCCGAGAGCGCATGCCGTGCGTTGGTGGAAGGCGCTGTGGTACTTCCCTTGGTTATTCGGTCGCATCCTGCTGAGCGGCCTCCACGTTTCGTACCTGATTCTGCATCCCCGCCTTCCGATCAAGCCGCAGCTCTTTCGCCACCGGACGGACCTCGGCCACGACAGCGCCATGATGCTGATCGGCAACTCGATCACGCTGACTCCCGGCACCCTGACCGTGGAGGCGGCCAACGACGAGCTGATTGTTCACGCGATCGACTCGGAGTCGGCGCGGGATGTCAAGACCGGGCGGCTGGAAGCCAAGGTCGGCCAGGTATTCGGCCCGTCGGAGGAGGGCGCATGAGCCTCCTGCTGCTCGTCATGAACCTGATCGCGGTGCTGATCGGGATGTACCTGTACCGGGTCGTGCGCGGGCCCACGCTTTTCGACCGCGTGCTCGGCCTGAACGGGATTTCCACGAAGGCGATCGTGCTGCTGGTCGTGATCGGCACGGTCTACGAGAGGGTGGACATGTTCGTCGACATTTCGACGGGTTACGCGCTGCTCAACCTGGTGGGCGCCCTGGCCATCGCCAAGTATCTGGAGCGGGGGAGGAATACCTAAGGTGTACGCGCTGGCGGCCCTGCTGATCGCAACGGGCCTCTTCTTCCTCGTGGTGGCCGCAGTCGGCATGTGGCGCCTGCCCGATGTCTACACGCGGTCGCATGCGGTCGCCTTGACAGACTCCTTGGGGGCATTCTTCCTCCTCGGGGGCTTGGCGGTGTATCACGGCTTCACCACTAACACCCTGCGCATCTTGGTCGTCATGGCCCTGCTGTACTTGATCAATCCCGTCATCTCTCACGCGAGCGTGCGTGCGGCGCTGCGTTCCGGCCAGAGGCCGGTGGGGGAGGACTGCCGGTGAATATCTCGTTCGAGCTGCCGCTGCTCGCGCTGCTGGTGCTGACGGCCGGAGCGGCGATCCTCGTCAAGGATCTGATCAGCGCCGTGCTGCTGCTCGGCTCGTACAGCTTCTTCATGGCGCTGGTTTGGGCGTGGCTCGGCTCTGCGGACGTGGCCTTCGTCGAAGCGGTGGTCGGAGCCGGGCTGGCGACTGTGTTGTTCCTGCTGACGCTCTTCCGGACCGCGCCGGAGGACACGCGCATCAAGCGGCCGCGCCCCCCGCTGGTCGCGCTGGTGGCCCTGCCTCTGCTGGCCTTCTTGCTCCTGTACGCGGCGCGTGACATTCCGAGCTTCGGTGACCCCCTCTCACCCGCCAACGCCCACGTCTCGCCCGAGTATCTGGAGAACAGCCTCGCCGAGACCAAGAGCCCCAACGCGGTTGCCGCGGTTCTCATGGACTACCGCAGCATCGACACGCTCATCGAGACGGTGGTCGTCTTCACGTCCGGCGTCGCGTGCTGGCTGCTTCTCCGGAGGGACGCCGAATGATCCGCTCCCCGTTCGGAAGCGTCATCGTGACGCGCACCTGCTCGATGCTGATCCCGCTGGTGCAAATCTTCGCGCTGTACGTGCTTTTCTTCGGGCAGTACGGCCCCGGCGGGGGGTTCGTGGCCGGGGTGATGGTGGCTGCCAGCATCGTTGTGGGGCTGATCGTGTTCGGCAGGGAGGGTGTCTCCGGGCAGCGGGCCAGCAGCGTCCTCGCGGGTGACGGCACAGGGCTGATTCTGTACGTTGCAATCGGGGGAGCTTGCATGATCGGCGGCGGGGAGTTCCTGAATTACTCGGACGCACCCGTCCCCGGCGTCCCGCCCCCCTACCGGCGATACCTGGGAATCCTGCTCACCCAGGTCGGCGTCGCCGCCGATGTCGCGGTGGCGGCGGTGTCGATCGTGTTCAGTCTCTCGCGAAGCGGCGCCCGGGGTGGTTCCGATGGTTGAGATGCTTGAACTCGCCGTCGAGCGGCCGAACGTCGTCGTGGCCGTGCTCCTGTTGGTGTGGGGCCTCTACATCACCATTACCCATCACAACTTGGTGAAGAAGCTAATCGGGCTCTATCTCGTCCAGACGAGCGTCATCTTCTTCTTCGTCACGCTGGGCGCGAAGGAAGGCGCGACCGTCGCTGTGATCCGGGAAGTGACGGGCGCCGTCGCGGCGGCTGAGTACGTCAATCCCCTTCCGCAAGTGCTGACCCTAACGGCGATCGTGGTGCAGATTGCCACGCTCGGTGTCTCGCTCGGCTTGGTCAGCCGGATCTACCGCGAGTTCGGGAGCTTGGACGAGGACGAGATCCTCGCGAAGATCGGATGACAGACCACCTTCCAGCACTTGTGCTCCTCGCGCCCCTTTCGGCGGCAATCTGCATGCCGCTGGTGGGCCATCGCAGCAAGAGCGCGTGCCGGCCCCTCGCTCTCCTGGCAGCGACATGCATGGCGCTGCTGGCCGCGTGGAGCCTGTGGAGCGTGTGCGTGGGTGCCGGCGCCAGGTACTACCCTTGGAGCGGCTGGGCGGCGCCGCTCGGAGTCGAATGGATCGTGGACGCTCCGGCCGCGGTCATGGCCGCGGCCGTGAGTGCGGTGAGCGCGATCAGCCTGCTGTACGCGGGCCCGGTCAGCGGCCGCTTGATTGCCGGCCGCACGGTTCCCTACCACGCGATGGTGCTGCTGCTGATGGCAGGCCTTGCCGGCGCGGTGTACGCGGGCGACGTCTTCAACATTTTCGTGTTCCTCGAAGTGGTCTCGCTGGCGGCCTACGCGCTCGTCGCGGTGCCGGGCGGGCGGGCCTTGGTGTCGGCGTTCCGCTATCTGATCATGGGAAGCGCCGGAACCGCGCTCTACCTGCTCGGCGTGGCCTATTTCTACGCGGCGACGGGGACGCTCAACATACGAGACCTGGCCCAGCTGCTGCCCGATCCGCTTGCGTCCAAGGCAGTCATGGGCGGCCTGATCTTCATCTTCATCGGGCTCGCGGTCAAGATGGCGGTCATGCCGATGCACGGCTGGCTCCCGGACGCCTACGCCGACGCGCCGCGGACTGCGCTTCCGCTCCTGGGCGGGCTGGTGACCAAGGTGGTGATGCTGGTCTGGCTGCGCATCCTTTTCTGGGTCCTGCAGCCGGGCCAGGCGGTCGGATCGACGTACGTGTTAGGGATTCTCTCCGTTCTGGGCATCCTGTCGTCCGTGGGGGCGGCCTGCCTCGCCATGAAGCAGAGGAACCTGACGCGCATGTTCGCATTCGGCGGGATCTCGCATGCGGGGCTGGTGCTGGTCGCGGCGGGGCAGGGCAGCCAGACCGGCCTGACCGGGGCCCTCTTTTACCTGCTCAACGACGCCGTGCTGCAATGCACGCTATTCGTCCTGGCCGGATTCCTGGCCTACCGCTACGGCGTCCGCTCGCTCGACGATGTCGCGGGCTCCCCCGTGCGGAACCCTTGGGCCGTCGCTACGTTCGTGGTGGCTGCGCTCGGAGCGGTGGGACTGCCCCCGACAGGCGGATTCTTCGCCAAGATGCGTATCCTGCTGGCCACGCTGGAGTCCGGTGACTACGTCTCGGCGGCGGCGGTCGTTGTGGCGTCGTTGGTCACTCTCCGGTATTTCTCGCTCGTGTTCGAGAGCCTGTTCCGGAAGGGCGTTCGCGAAGCCGGAGCCGGCGAGGCCGCTACGCCGTGGCAGTTGCGGACCAGCATGGCCGCGCTGGCCGCCGCCGGGCTGCTGCTCGGAATCTTCAACGATCCGATCGTCGGGCTGCTGACCGAGGCGACGGGCGGGCTGGGCCTGTGACACGGGGGAGCGACATGGCGCTAGCGGCAAGGAGCGAGGAATAGGAGATGTCTGCCTACGCTCTGATTCCTGCGCTGCCCTTGGCGGCGTTCCTCTTCCTGGCGCTGGGCGGTCGCCGCTTGGGCGAGGCCGGGATCCACCGCGTCGGGATATTCTCCGTAGGCACCGCGTTCGCTCTTTCGCTGGCAGCGTTCGCCGGCGTCGCGCGAGACGGTCTGATCGAGATCCCCCTGTATCGCCTGATCGAGGCGGGCGGCTTGGTCGTCGACGCCGGCCTGTATATCGACCAGCTCGCGGTCCTGCTGCTCCCGCTGGTCACGGGCGTCAGCTTCATCGTCCACGTCTACTCGTCGCGCTACATGACGGGAGACCCGCGGTATCGCCGCTTCTTCGCGGTCATGGCGCTGTTCACCGCCGCAATGGCGATGCTGGTCATGAGCGACAACCTCCTGGTGACGTACATGTGCTGGGAGGTCATGGGAATCTGCTCCTACCTGCTCATTTCGCACTGGGCGGCGCGGCCGGCGGCCGGGCGGGCGGCAACCAAGGCCTTTCTCGTCAACGCGGTGGCTGACGTCGGCTTGGGATTCGGCGTGGTGCTGGCCTTCGCGACCTACGGCACGCTCGACATACCGGAGCTCTTGGAGCGGGCCGCGGCGATGGACGGTCGCACCCTGGCGTTCCTCGGACTGGAAATCGAGAGGAACACGCTGATCGCGCTGTGCCTGCTGAGCGGGGCCATGGGGAAGTCGGCGCAGGTGCCCATGCACGTGTGGCTCCCGCACGCCATGGAGGCTCCGACACCGGTCTCCGCCCTGATTCACGCCGCGACGATGGTCAATGCCGGTCCGTTCCTGCTCGTGCGGCTCGCCCCGCTAGTCATCCTGTCGCCTCCCGCGATGGGGGCGATCGCGGCTGTCGGGGCGGTCACGGCGCTGTACGGCGCGCTGGTTTCGCTGACCCAGAGCGACATCAAGAAGCTGCTCGCGTATTCGACGGTGAGCCAGATCGGCTTCATGATCTTCACCTGCGGGGTCGGCGCGTTCGGCGCCGCCATCTTCCACCTCTTGGCGCACGGGTTCCTGAAGGGGTTCTTGTTCCTGTCGACCGGGGACGCCCTGAATGCCGCGAGCGGTCATGGGCACGGCGGGCCGGCGGGCCGGCCGGCCCGCGTCGTCGGCCTGGCCATGGGCGCGCTCCCGCTGGCCTGCGTCGCGGCGGTGGTGCTGTTCGCCGGCCCGTACGAGCGGATCTGGGTTGCTCAGCCATTCCCTTCGGCCCGGGCGGCCTTCTGGTGCGTGGCCTTGGCGACAGTCTTCTTCACTGCCGCCTACGTCTTCCGGGGCATCGTGTCCCTGTTCGGACAATCGGTGGGGGAGGGCGTCAGCGCCCGGCCACGCCTGCTATCGATCGCCCACCTGCCGGGGCTGGCCTTGGCGGGCGCCGCTATCGGGGCTCTTCTGCTCGGCGCTTGGTCGGCCTTCAGCGGGTTCCTGGCGCCTGTCACGGGGTCGGCGGCGGGGGAGCCTCGGCCCACGGATCTCCCTCTCTCGCTGGCGGCGGCCCTAGCCACGGCGGTGGCGGGCTGGGGCTGGGCTTGGTATCGGCATGCGAAACCGCCGGCAGTGCCGCTGGCTGCTAGGCCGTGGGCGAGGACCGCCTACGTGCTTCTCCTGAACAAGCTCTACTTCGACGAGCTGCACGAGGCCTTGGCCGTGAACCCCGTGCTGCGGCTCTCTCGATGGTTGTGGCTGAGGGTGGAAGGAATCGGCGAAGGCACCGCGCACGGGGCGGCGAAGGCGACGGTGCGAGGAGCTGGCTGGCTGTGGAGCGGCTTGGACCAGCCCGCTACGGACAGTGCACTGCGAGGCTTTGACCGGGCGGCTGAAGGCACGGGGAACGCGCTGGAGCGGGCCGGGCCGCGCACTCTCCGCCATCACCTCGCCATAATCGTCTGCATTATGGCTGCTGCCATTGGCTGGGGCTACTTCCTAGCAGGGTAGAGGCATTCGGTTTAGGAGAGGGCTAGATTTGACGTCGATCCTAGCAGACCACATGATCAGTTCGCTGGTTGCGATTCCGTTTCTCGGAATCGCGATCCTGCTGCTTGTCCGAAGCGACGCGTGGGCCCGCTGGGTCGCGCTGGCGACCACGGTCGGCGCTCTCGGTCTCTCGCTGTCTCTATGGGCTGGTTTCGATCCGGCCCAGGGCGGCATGCAATTCGTGGAGCGCGTCGCTTGGATGCCGTCCTTCAACGTCGAATACGCGGTCGGCGTGGATGGCATCAGCATCGTGCTCGTGCTCCTGACCGCGCTGCTCGCGCCGCTCTGCGTTCTCGTTTCCTGGACATCGATCGAGAGCAAGGTTAAGGCCTTTCTGAGCTTGGTTCTCCTAGTCGAGGGGGCCATGATCGTAGTCTTCACGGCGATGGACCTGTTCCTGTTCTTCATGCTCTGGGAAGTCACGATGATTCCCATGTACTTCATGATCGTCCTCTGGGGCGGACCGAATAGGGTTGTAGCCGGGATCAAGTTCGTGCTGTACAGCTTGGCGGGCAGCCTGCTGCTGCTGGCGGGGATTCTGGGGCTGTACTTGCAGTGCGGGCAGACCTTCGACCTGCAGGCGATCGTAGAGAGCGACATCGGAACGGAAGCACAGCTCGCGATCTTCGGACTGCTCTTCCTGGGATTCGCCATCAAGCTCCCGATGGTGCCGTTCCACCTTTGGCTGCCCGACGCCCATTCCGAGGCACCGACGGCGGGCAGCGTCATCCTTGCGGGCGTACTGCTGAAAATGGGCGGATACGGGATGATTCGGATTTGCGTGCCCGCGCTGCCCGAGGCCGCCGCGACGTACGCGCCCTACATTCTGTGGCTGTCCGTCGCAGCCATTCTGTACGGCGGGTGCCTGGCCTTGGCGCAATCCGACATCAAGAAGCTGATCGCCTATTCCTCGGTCTCGCATATGGGGTTCGTCACGCTCGGCATCTTCGCGTTCAACAGCGAGGGTGTCCAGGGTGCCGTCGTGCAGATGTTCAGCCACGGACTGACGACAGGAGCGCTGTTCCTGGCGATCGGCCTGTTGTACGAAAGGACCCACAAGCGCATGATCGGCGACTACGGCGGCCTGCACAAGTCAATGCCTAGGTTCGTCGTGTTCCTCTCGATCTTCTCGGTGGCCGCCTTTGGCCTGCCGGGCACGGCGAACTTCGTCGGCGAGTTCCTAGTGCTGGCGGGGACCTCTTACGGCGGCATGCTCAAGGTCCTGCTGGCGATGGGCGGAATCGTGCTCTCGGCCAGTTACATGCTTTGGATGCTGCAACGGGTGGCATTGGGTCGCGTGCCGACTCGCATGGTGGAGTCGCTGCCCGATCTCGGGCCGCGCGAGGTCCTGACGCTTGCGCCGCTGGTCGCGATCGTGATCGCGGCGGGTGTGTACCCGGGTCCGATTCTTGAAGTGCTTGACGTCGCCGTTGCCGGAATCGTGTCCGGTGCGGAAGCGGCTCTGGCGAGCGCAGCGGGAGTTCCCTGAGAGCGGGCTTGATTCCGGCACTCCGTGCCGGCAAGTCTGGCAGCCAACGGCGGGCGAGCGCCTTGCGGAAGGCAAGTCTTCCAGCGGGATTCGCGGCAGTGCGCAGCTCTTGGCGCACCATGCGCGAAGTCTGGTCGTCCTGAGATCAGCAGGGAGGCGGAGCATTCGTTTGGCCTTGACAAGGCGGAGGGGTGCGCACCAATCGCTTGACTCCGTGCCGGAGATCCTGCCCAAGTCCCTCGGCTTGCCCTCCCGCAGGCGACTCGGCGAGCTCTTGGACTACGCTGCTGTCAACGACATCGGGACCTGTGCGTCGCGGTACTAGGCGTCCATTCCTCGAGACAGTCCGGCCATCCCGACGACAGAGACCGCAAGTGGGTCCGCCATGAAGCTTGACCGCCTGACGATCCGTGGCGACTTCCTAGGAGGGATCGCCTCCGCGGCAGTGATGCTGCCGTTGGCGCTCAGCTTCGGCATCGCGTCGGGCATGGGAGCGGTCGCGGGACTCCATGGTGCCGTCGCGCTCGGCTTCGGCGCGGCTGTGTTCGGCGGCACGCGCTCCCAGATATCCGGTCCCACGGCGGCGATGACCGTAGCGATGTGGGCCGTCGTCACCAGCTACGCGCACAATGTCGCCGATGCCTTGACGGCAGTTGTTCTCGCCGGCTTGATCCAGGTGATTCTAGGCCTCGCGAGGGTCGGCCGTTTCGCAGCCTACACGCCGCGCGTGATCGTGTCCGGGCTTATGTCCGGCTTCGGTGCCATCATCATTCTGGTTCAGCTTCCCCCGTTTCTCGGCGCGCCCCTTCATCCGGGCGGCCTCATCGGCACGATGTGGGCGCTCCCGGATGCGCTCGCCAACATCCGTCTCAGCGCCCTGGCCATCGCCGCCGTCACTCTGGCGATCGGTTTCCTCTGGCCGCACCGCCTTGCGCGGTTCGCTCCCGGGCCGCTCGTAGCGCTCGTAGTCGGCACTCTGATGGGTGTGCTGTGGTTGACGAGTGCGCCGGTCATTGGCGAATTGCCGACCGAATCGCCGAGCATCCGACTGGCAGTCCCCATTACCGGAGTCCTGCTAGATGCCCTGGAGCCGGCGTTGATGCTCGCGCTGCTCGGTGCGGTGGATACCCTCCTGGTTGCGCTGGCGACCGATTCGCTGACGGGCAAGCGTCACGACCCTGGTCGCGAGCTCGTCGGCCAAGGTATCGGCAACACGATAGCCGGGCTGTTAGGGGCGCTTCCCGGTTCCGGGGCGTCGCTAGGCACGGTGACCAATATCCGCTCCGGGGGATCATCGCCGTGGTCGGGAGTGATATGTGCGCTGACCCTGCTGGCGCTGGTACCGGGACTTGGCCGCCTTGCCGAGCCGATACCGATTGCGGCGCTTGCCGGCGTAACCATAAAGGCGGGCTGGGACATCATTGACTGGCGTCTGCTCTTCCGGCTCCACCGGATCAGTGGCGAGAGCCTGCTCGTCCTTCTGACGACGCTTGGCCTCACGGTATTCGTAGACCCGATAACCGCGGCGGCGATCGGTTTGATTGCAGGGGGAATGGTGCATGCGCGGCGACTGGAGCAGCTTGAGCTCGACAGGGTCGTCTTCATGCCTATGCGGGATGAGACTCTCTTCGACTGTGACGAGGACATGGCAGCCGGGAGCCCCATTGCGCGGCGCGTGGGCTTGGTGGCGCTCAGTGGCGACCTCACTGTCGCCACTGTCGCCTCGTCGAACAAGCTGGTGAACGTGGTCGGGCCGGAAATCCGAGATCACGAGGTTCTGATCTTCGACTTCACCGACACCACCTATATCGACGAAAGCGCCGCGATGGTGATCGAGCGGCTTCTGGAGGTCGCGACCGCATCCGATACCGACTTCGTTATCAAGGGACTTCACGGCTCGGGTGCCGCTACCATCCGTGAGTTCGACGTGCTGCGGGGGGTGCCCGGGAACCGGAAGGTCGCCACGCTAGGGGAGGCGCGACAGGCTGCTAGGGACCTGCTCGGCACCCGAAGCCGAACGTAGGGCCGAAGTGCCGACGGTGCCGCGCGACTGGCAGAATCGCCGAGCCCCAGGCCACGCTTCGCACCGCAGGCCGTACACCGGTCAGCCGCGGCAGCGGCAGCACATCTGTCAGGAGCAACTGTCGCCGAGACGCGCCGCATTCTGCAGACAGCCCCCTGCAACAGGGAGACGTCGTAGGCAGCATGGTGCATTCTTGCGCGGCTCTAGCGTGGGCCGGACTGGGAATGGCCGTGGAATTGCTGGGTTGACAACAGGCGCGAGGCCCATGCGTGCCCAACGGGGACGGCGCGGCCGGGCCCCAACGACTCGGGAGTGATCTGCGCCGCCGTGCACGCACGGTCGGGCTTGGCGCGTGGCCGGGATTCAGCCGAGTAGCCTCGCCCGACCGTGGATGCAGGCGCGGGCGAGCCCTGCGACCTCCGTCTGCCTGCGTCAGGCTGCGCGAGCGGGAGATAGACCCGACGGCGGTCGCCCTGAATGCTGGACATCCTTGGCGGCGGGTGTACGAGCGGGTCAAGCAGCGGCTCCTCAAGTCGCGGTGAAGGCTGAGTGGGGAGTTGGAGCGGGAGCGCCGGAAGGGGGCCGGTGGCGCCGAGGGCCGCGGCAAGCTGGAGGTCTGCAACCAAGGCTCGCCCCCTGTCAATGACATTTCCCTGAAGCGCCAGCATCTCGAGCGGCGCTCGATCCTCAGCGCTAGCCTCGCCTTTCCCTCTTCAAGGCCTGTCTGAACGCATGCTGCGCGCCGACGATCTTTCAGGGTGCGGACGCCCGAGCCCCGACTGCCGCGGGAATCGACCGCCTCGTTGGAGACAGGTAGCGATCCAGTCGCACCTACCTTCGCATGTTGTATAATGATGTGTTGAAGCGTCCGTGCCATGTCTTACTCTGATGCAACCGGTCTGGATGGAGTTGAACGTGAGCAGACTGATGGATCTGCGAGGATCACCCGGCCGTTCGATCCCCAAAAAATAAAGATACGCACGAATACGGTTGTGATTGAGCAGATCGTCTCACGACTTGATCACAATGAGATCGAACTAGCGCCTGATTTCCAGAGGAGTACCAACGTGTGGGATTCTCGCAAGAAGAGTCGACTGATTGAGTCTCTACTCTTGAGGATCCCAATTCCCGTATTTTATGTCGCCTCCGACTACAGCGATCACTGGGACGTTGTTGACGGAATTCAACGCATTACATCAGTCTATAGATTCGTGAAGGGAGAGTTTCCGCTCACAGACCTCGAATACTTGATAAATTACAATGACAAGATATATGGTGACCTTCCTAGATTTCTTCAACGGCGGATCAGCGAGACTCAACTGATTGTGAATGTGATTGAACCTGGCACTCCGGAAGAAGTCAAGTTCAATGTGTTTAAACGAATCAACACAGGTGGAGTCTCACTGACAGGGCAGGAAATCCGTCATGCAATGCACCGAGGTCCAGCGCGTGACTTTCTTCGAGATTTAGCAAACTCCAAAGAGTTCCTCCAAGCAACAGGAAAGAGTATCAACTCTGATCGCAAGGCGGACCAAGAGTGTGTTCTTCGATTTATGGCCTTTAGGATAGATCCGTGGCAGTCCTATGATGCAAGAGACTTAGATGGTTATCTTGGCAAAACTATGAGGAGAATTAACCAACTCAATGAGGAACAGCGTGCACGTTACAGAAATGACTTCGTGCGGTCTATGGATGCTGCTTACAAGATATTTGGCGCTGACACATTCCGAAAACCACGGGATACGAATGGCAGGAAGAAGCCGATTAATCGAGCATTGTTTGAGACTTGGGGAGTCGAGCTTGCATCTGTTAGTTCAAATCAAATAGACCATCTTATCCGAAACTCAGAAGTAGTGCAGAGAGAGTTCAAACACTTAGCAATGAACGATGAGGAATTCGACAAGGCCATCTCTGTTGGGACTTCGGCCGTGAGCAAGGTTAGAAAACGCTTCACTGCAATCAAGCACCTCGTTGAGGGGATTCTCCTATGATTCGTCGAATCAGACTCGAGAATTTCAAGTGTTTCGAGGGCATCAGCATATCGTGTGCTTCTCTCAACCTATTCTGTGGACTAAATGGAATGGGAAAAAGCAGCGTGATTCAAGCACTATTGATGATCCGTCAATCATGCCAATCAGGACATCTCCAGAGCGGACATATGACGCTTAATGGCAAGTTGATCGACCTAGGGACAGGTGGAGATATTCTTTGGGATGGGGCATTGAATGATCGCATCGAAGTTGAATTGGAGGCCAACGATATCTCAGATTCGTGGACTGCATCCCTTAAATATTCAAGGGATTCCGATCAACTTTCTGTGATTGATCCACAGAAGTCATTGGTCACCGAGCAATGGCGACAGATTCCTCCATTCGGAGGGCGCCTAACCTTTGTTAGTGCAGAGCGCATTGGACCGCGCAGATTCCATGGATTGACCGAATCGCGGGCTCTGCTCCATGACTTTGGTCACAATTGCGAGCACGCTCTAAACTACTTGAGTCATTTTCAGGGTCAGCTACTCACGGCGGACGACCCGAGATGTCGCAATCAGAACCAACGCAGACTGTTGGATGTCGTTGACACTTGGCTACAGGAGATTTCACCGGGAGCGCATCTGCAACTAAGGACGCTTCGGGAGGCTGGTCTATTGCTGGTAGGATATTCATTTGATCGAGAGGGGGACATTTCAAGTCGCCCGTTTCGTGCAACGAACGTTGGATTTGGACTCTCGTACTGTTTGCCTGTTGTGTTGGCTCTGTTGCTTGAGAGCTCGCCGTGTAGTCTTTGCTTGATAGAGAATCCTGAAGCACATCTCCACCCGTATGGTCAGACCAAGCTCGGCGAGCTTGCGGTTCGAGCGGCGTGTGCAGGGGTTCAGGTGGTGCTGGAGACCCATAGTGACCATGTTCTGGACGGAGTGCGAATTGCCGTTCGCAAGGACATGATCGCACCAGACGACGTTTCGATTCAATACTTTGAACGTCGTGGGTCGGCATCCATTGTTCACGAACCACGGTTGAATAGGGAGGGCCGACTGTCTTCATGGCCAAGGGGGTTTTTTGATCAGCACGAGGAAAACCTCGCACAGCTCTTAGATTGGTGATTTCACCATGAGAGAAATGATACTCAATATTGCGAGTTTGCGCGCATCAAATGTGTTTGTCGCTCAAGATTGGATGAAAGATATGATTTTGGGTATGGTTCGACTTCATCAATCGAGGTGCGTGGAACCTACTCTGCGATTGAGGACTCCTGTTGAATCAATTCAAGTAACATCTGGGCATTCGCTTGCTGAAGTCGCTCGTCTATTGAGACGTTCAACGTCACTAGAAGAATATAGATTTTTTCTGAAGTTGACCTCAAAGTTACCCTTGCTAACAGACATTGGTAGCGATGTCCTCGACAGATTCCATGGGCGAGAGACAGTTGATGAAACGAAGCTCTCGTCAGATGAATTGGTTCTTTGTAGTCTAATGGACTCGATTCTTGTAGGGTTTCCATCTGAACCGGGTTGGGACAGAGACGAGGTTATTGTAAGATACAATGAGTTGGTTAGTGACGAGTCAATTGCATTGTTTACTGAGACAGTTGATAATTTGACCCGGCGTCGGCACGCTACAGCGATTATTTCCCGTCACAAGAAGCTGGCCCAGAGTGGTAATGACCCGGACGAGATTTGGGATTCTAGAGCCGATCTATTTCCAGGGCTGCGATTTGGAGTCGACGTTAGGCAGCACCTCAAAAGTGTGCCGACTAGTTCGATTCCTGTTGTTCGCAAGAGATTGTGTCAATTGAACAAGTCAGCCTCTATGTGGGCACATTCAGACATCGGAATTCCACAGTGGTATTGCAGAGTTTCGGATGAAAGTGCATCGGTGAAGCAGAATAGAAAGTTGCGACAGAAGCGTGAATTTAGGTCCGAGGATGGCCAGAATAAATTGTTCTTTTGGCATGCTAGATATGGTAGTAGTGGTCGAATCCATTTTCGGTGGGATTCTGATCAGAGGGAATTCGAGATCGGATACATTGGGTTTCATCTGCCCCTGTAATCTCAGCCTAAGGTCTCGCGTCGCTGTCTGCGCGTGCCGCTTGAAATTCGCAGCGATTCTAGAGCGAAGTGAGTGTTGGGCGACACCCGCCTTCGCATGATCCAACGGCTCCTGCCGCACGACCTGTCGCTCCCGAGTGCTTGGGTGCGGTGGCTAAGGTGCCGTCCGGTGACGGGTTCGTTCGACTGCTGCGGCCGGACAGTCTTCAATGCCGACTCTCACCGCTCGTGTCTTCGGGAGCTTCTTGCGACGAGGCAGGGGTATACCCAGCAACGCGCATGCGGGTGCCCGGACCGCCCCACGCCACGCAATGAGAATAGGCGCTGAAGCACGGGGCGACGGAGCCTGCACTACACTGTGGGTGGCGGTCCCCGCGGGTCAAGCTCGGCTCTAGGGCCCTAATCTGTTGCTGTTGGTCGCCCGCGCTAGCCCGTCCGGACCTAGCCGGCATTGTCGATTTCGCCACCTATGCCGCAGCCGTCCGGTGCCTTGGCGTGGGCAGGCGAGTTTGTACTCGGATCTCTGGTATTTCGACGTGGAGGGTATTCTCGGAGGAACGTGCGCTCTTCGATGCGACATGATCGAGTCTTCGGTCCGGCGGGAGGGTCATCAATTCTGACTCGGCCGGTTGGGCTTAGGCGCCGTGGCCGCGAGGGTGGGTTCGCTGGTGGTCTCCTCGCGCATGGAGACTCCGAGCGCTGGACCGTTGCTTCGGCTGGCGGCTCTGCGGGGAGCGGGCCGAAGACGTGTGCTCTTGGGTGCCGGGAGTTGTCGCGTGCCCGCCGATTCTGCTATGTTCAATTTAGGTCGCGCCCAGCGTCCTCCTAGCCCACACCCCGCAGAAGCGCTTCCTGTCCAGACCTTAGGACGACTCCGTGCCGGTCCGCCCTCGCAACGCTACCGCAGCGGCGGCCCTGTCCCTGAGCGGAATGGTTTTGGGCGGGTTGCTGGTAGGGGCTGCGGTCGGAGAGCGCTGGGACTGTAATCCCACGGCGGCGGTCATCGGGCTTTTTCTCGGAATCGTGGCGGGCTTCTACAACTTGGCCAAGGCGATGTGGGCGCAGGAATGATCTGGCACGCCGCAGCTGGGCTGGCCTGCGGCCTCGCGACAGCGGTCCTGTCGGAGGCGGTCCTGCGCATCGTCCCGGCGAGCGTCGAGAACGGCCTCTTCCGGGTGCTGGCGGTCGGGGCGGCCCTGCGGGGGCTCTGGGTCCTGGCGCTGACCGGGTGGGCGCTGACGGTCGGTTCCGCCGACCCGCGGTTGTTCGTTCCCGCCCTGCTGCTCGGCTACGTAGCGGCCCAGGTGTTCGAGGGCCTCCGCTACACGAGGTGCGTCGAGCGGTGCTAGCAACGCAGGCAGACTTCGCTCTCCTCGCTGCGGGCGGCGGCGATGAAAGCCTCGCAGATGTGATCATGCATCACATCTCCAACAGCGCCGTCCACCTGCCGGAGTGGCTCGACGCCTACCTGCACCCAGCCTTCGAGACCTTGGGAATCACCAAGGCCGTGCTCATGATGCTGGTCGCCTCCGCGATCCTGATCGTCACTGCGGCCGTGTACCTGCGCAATCCGCGCGCGGGCCGGGAAGCTCCGCGAGGCGTGGCCAACGCGCTGGAAATGATTGTCGTCTTCGTGCGAGACGAGATCGCGATCGCCAACATGGGCCGCAAGTGGGGGCGAAGGTTCACACCCTTCCTGCTCTCGCTGTTCTTCTTCATCCTCGCCTGCAACTTGCTGGGCCTCGTGCCGGGCGGATTCACGGCCACCAGTAACCTGAACGTGACGGGTGCTTTGGCGCTGGTTTCGTTCTTCACCTTCGTCGTCTCGGGCTTGGTCGCGCTCGGCCCGGTCGGGTTCGTCAAGCACATGGTGCCCGTCGGTACGCCGCTGGCCATCGCGCCGGTCGTTGTGGTGCTTGAAGTCATCTCCATGCTGGTCAGGCCCATCGCGCTGATGATCCGCCTTGGCGCGAACATGACGGCCGGGCACATCGTCATCCTGATCATCCTCGGATTCATTTTCATGTTCCAGATGGTGGCCCTCGCTGCCGTCTCGGTGCCGCTGGCCGTGGCGATCACCTTGCTGGAGCTGATCGTCGCCTTGATCCAGGCCTACGTCTTCACCCTGCTGACTGCGCTGTACGTCGGCATGCTCGTGGCCGAGGAGCATTGACAGCTCTTCGCCCCTTTCCCATCCGTCAAGGAGGAATCCAAGCAATGAAACCCACCATCAACCTACTGTTCGCACTCGCCATACTGCTGGTGCTGCCGGCCGTCGCCTCGGCGCAAGTCCTAGACAAGGCCTCGGGCAGCGCAATAGGAGCGGGCATCATCGTGGTAGGTGCCGGCCTCGGGATCGGCAAGTTCACCGCCGCGGCCGTGGAGAGCATCGCCCGGCAGCCGCAAGCGGCCAAGGACATCAGGGCCGCCTTCCAGCTCCCTCTGTTCCTGCTTGAGGGCGTGGCCGTCATCGGTCTAGGCGTCCTCTTCGTCGCCCTGCTGTTCCAGTAGACAACGATGGCCTCCGATAACGGCAGCGCCCTGCTGCAGTTCGAGCCCGGTCTGATGATTTGGACCGTGGTGACGTTCGTGTTCACGTTCGTCGCCCTGCGGCTCATCGCTTGGAAGCCTCTTCTCGGGGCGCTCGACGAGCGGGAGGGGCGCATCCGGGAGTCTCTCGAAAAGGCCGAGCAAGCGAAGGCCGAGGCGGAGCGCGCGATCGAGGAGAACCGCGCCAACATGGAAGCGTCGCTCCGTCGCTCGCAAGAACTGGTGGCAGAGGCCAGGCAAGAGGCCGAGCAGATGCGCGCCCGGGCCCGGGAGGAGGCGCGCGAGGAAGCCCGCAAGATTCTGGACGAGGGGCGTCGCCAGCTCGAGGCCGAGCGGCGTGTCGCCATGGAGGAGTTGCGTCGGGAGGCCGCCGGCCTCGCCATTCGCGCGGCCGAGCACCTGCTCAGAAGAAACCTGGGCGATGCGGACAATCGCAGGCTCGTCGACGATTTTCTCGAGCAACTTGCCCCGCCCCCGGTGCAGTGATGCCGCTGGCCCGCGCTTGGTTTCTGACTGCGTGCGGACCTGCCGTCCTAGGCCTTCTCGCCCAGCTCTCCTGCGACGGGGGCCTTGCCCCGGGTGCTGAAGTCTCTCACGGACCGATCCTGGGACGCCTTTCGTCCGAGGGCGTCGGCGTCTGGGCCCGGACGGGTCGGCCCGGAGACTTCCGCGTTCGCTACGGGCTGTCGCCGGGCAGCCTCGACAGCATCTCGGAGGTCGTGGCAACCGAGTCCTCCCACGACAACGCGGGGTGGATCCGGCTCGAAGGGCTCCGGCCGGACACAGAGTACTTCTACCGCCTCGAGGCGTTCGGGCAGACTCCCCCGGTCGCCTCGTTCCGAACGCTGCCGAGCGGTCCCGACTACGCCAGCGCGGACCACAACCCGCGCGGGCTCTTCAATTTCAGCTTTGAGTTCGCCTGCGGCAACAAGCAGCTGGACTCGAACCAGCCGGCGTTCCGGACGATGCTTCGCGAGCTTGACGGCCGTATCGACTTCGCGATCCAGAACGGGGACTGGCTCTACGAAGAGAAGCGGGATCACCCGCCCTCCGAGTGGCTGCGCGACTCGGCCGCGGCCGGCTATCCCCGTTTGGTGCAGATCGCTCCGACGATCGTAGGGGTATGGCAGAACTACAAGCTCTACCTCGAGCGGGGCCGCGACATGGCGGCGTGGCACCGGGAGGTTCCGAGCTTCTTTGTCTTTGACGATCACGAGATCTTGGGCGACGTGAACGGGGCGGGAACTCCCGGTCTCCGCAGCCGTCGTGCGGTCTTTCGAGACATCGGCGTGCGGGGCTGGTACGACTACCTCGGCTGGTCGAATCCCGTGCCGCAATCGCAAGGGATCCGATTCGGCAGGGCCAGCCTTCAAGCGGGCAGCCCGGTGCTGCGCGACGACGCCGGAGGCCTTGACGCCTTGGATCTTGAGCAGGCCGCGACGCTCACGGTGCATTGGGGAGAGCCGGACGCCGGCGTCAACGTCAAGGAGCTGGACAGCCGGGGCGGTGATCCGAACGCGGGCGTATACGCGATCGAGAGGGTCCTCGGCGCAAGCGAGCTGGAGATAAGCCCGGTGCCGCGCAGTACGGGTGAGTCCTCCTACTCGATCGGACGCCTGAACTTCTGGAGGCGCTCGATCGCCAACGCGGAGTTCTACTTTCTCGACACGAGGAGCCACCGGCAGCTTCACGACATCCGCGATCCGCACAAGGAGGGCGTCTCGATCCTCGGCGAGCGCCAGAAGAGCTGGCTGAAGAGCGGGATGCGCGCCAGCGACGCCGATTTCCTCTTCGTCGTCTCCTCGGTCAACCTGATGATCCCTCACGTCGGGCCGGGCATGGGCGGCCCCAACAAGGACGAGGCTTGGACGGCCGTCGTGGCGGAGCGGGAAGAGCTGATCGGCTTCTGGGACAAGCTGGGTGTGCCCGTGTTCGTGCTGACCGGCGACCTGCACAACAGCTTCGCGATCCGAGTGACGGACAATGTGTGGGAATTCGCCTCCGGGCCGCACAGCTCGCGCAACCACCCTCTGGCTTCCGAGGCCCAGCGGCCGCCGAACGGCAGGTTCGAGTCGCGCGGGCGCGAGGCGCAGATCCGCTGGTCTACGTTCTTCCTTGACGACACGGCACCCGCCAGTCGGAGCCGGCCCGTCTACTGCGTCGTGCGCATCAACAACGTGTTCGAGAACGAGGATTCCGAGGGGCGCTCGCGTTGGGTCGCGTATCCGCGCCCGCAGGCGCTGTTTCAGTACTACGACGGCCTGACCGGCGAGCAGCTCTACGCCGAGTCCGTACTTGCCGTGGATCCGGAAGGTGCATGAAGCAGGTAGCCGCGTACGGGTTCTGGCGGTCACCTTTCACGGCGGAGCTCGTAGCGGGGGAGTCGGTTCGACTCGGCGAGCCGCGCATTGACACGGAGTCCGTCTATTGGCTCGAGGGGCGTCCCTCGGAGGGTGGTCGCACGGCGCTAGTGCGGCGCGGGCCGGACGGCGGCATTCGGGATCGGCTGGAGCGGCGGTGGAACGTCCGCTCGCGAGTCCACGAGTACGGTGGCGGTGCCTACGCGGTGGCCGACGGGACAGTCTATTTCAGCGACAGCGCCGACCGGCGCCTCTACCGGGCCGTTCCTTCCCGGGACCCGAAACCGCTGACCCCTCCGGGGCCGCGACGGTACGCCGACCTTGAGGTCGACAAGCACAGGGATCTCTTGGTGTCGACCTGCGAAGACCACTCGGACGCTGGCCGGGAGGCCGAGCAGTCGATTGTCGCCCTAGATCTCGCACGCCCTCGCCCAGCGCCGCGAACGCTGGTCTCCGGCGCGGACTTCTACGCCAGCGCCCGTCTGAGCCCTCGAGGTGATCGGCTGTGCTGGCTGGAGTGGCGCCACCCCAACATGCCTTGGGACGGCACCGATCTCTGGGTAGGGGCGCTCTCGGGGGACGGAGAGATTCGCGAGCGCCGCAAGGTGGCGGGAGGGCCTCGCGAATCGGTGTTTCAGCCGCAGTGGTCGCCTGCCGGAGAGCTTTACTTCGTCACGGACCGCAGCGGGTACTGGAACCTGTACCGTGACGACGGCTCCGATGTGGCCCCGGTCTATCCGTGCGAGGCGGAATTCGGTCTGCCCCAATGGCTGTTCGGGATGTCGACCTACGGCATTGCCGAGGACGGCCGAATTCTCGCCGCGTACTGCCGGGATGGTGAATGGGGCCTAGCCCTGATCGACCGCAAGGGCGCGTTCGAGCCCATCGAGACTCCGTATTGCCTGATCGACGGGGTGGCCGTTCGAGGGAGCACGGCTGTTTTCCGGGCCGCTTCCCCAAGCCTCCCGTCCCAGCTCGTGCGCTTCGACCTTGGAACGCGGAACCGCGAGATCCTCGCGCGCTCGGCCGAATTGCCGGAGGCCTTGCTAAATGGCATCTCGACCGGATGTCCGATTTCCTTCCGTTCGGTGGCCGGGCGCACAGTTCACGGCTTCTACTTCGCCCCTTGGAACCCCGACTTCGAGGCACCGCCGGACGAGAAGCCGCCGATGATCATCCGCCTGCACGGAGGACCGACGGCCGCGGCGAGCAATGCGCTCTCGCTGTCGGCCCAGTTCTGGACAAGCCGGGGATTCGCGCTGCTTGACTTGAATTACAGCGGCAGCACGGGTTACGGGCGCTCGTATCGAACGCGTCTCGACGGCAACTGGGGCGTGGCCGACGTCGATGACACGGTGGCCGCAGCCCGGCACTTCGCGTCTGCCGGCTTGGCAGATCCGGATCGCATCATTGTCAAGGGAGGGAGCGCAGGCGGGTACACCGCGCTTTGCTGCCTGGCGTTCCGCGACGAATTCGCCGCCGGGGCCTCGTACTACGGGATCAGCGAGTTGAAAGGCTTGGCCCGGGATACTCACAAGTTCGAGTCAAGGTACCACGAGACATTGATCGGGCCGTGGCCCGCCCGGAGCGCCGTGTACGAAGAAAGGTCGCCACTTTCGGCGGCGGACCGGGTGAGTGCGCCGACAATCTTCTTCCAGGGGGCAGAGGATCCAGTCGTTCCGAAGGAGCAGACCGAGGTCATGGTGGAGGCATTGCGTTCCCGCGGCATTCCGGTTGCGTACTACCTATTCGAGGGCGAGTCCCATGGGTTCCGTGACGGAGCGACCGTCAGGCGGGCATTGGAAGCGGAACTGGGATTCTATTGCGCGACGCTGCTACGGAGGGGGTCCGCTGCTAGGCAAACGTCGACCGTTTTGCAGTGCCGCGACATCGTGCCGAAGGCCTCTTAGCGCGGAATCTCCGGTGACTAAGGCGTCCTAGGCATACGAGCTGCGGTGAGTGTGGCTAACGATTCTCTGTGATCATCTAAGTGCAAGGCTTTGAGGGACAAATGGCGCGTATGCGCAATGAAAAGCAGTGCTTCCCAAGACAACCGCGATACTTGCAGTAGTACCCTCTCCTGACAACTCGCTTCAAGCATTGGAAGTCGATCCGGCATGACCACAGATTGCAGGCTGCTCGCGCCCGTGCCGTCACTCGCGCTGTTGTTTGTCAGCAACGGACGCCCGATGGAGAGAAGCCAGTACGGCCTTTGGGATGTATTGTCCATAGTTTCGCTATTGCAGAAGTTTCGCTATTGTAGACCGTTAGATGGTGTTACTCTGCTCGCAATGCCTTCAATCGAAGTCGTCCGGCTGTCAAGGTTTATTTTGATTGTCTTTAGCAGTTCCTCGCTGTTCTTTCGAATCTGCTTTTGAGCGGAAACTACTATCGAATCACTGAATAAGACGAAAGCACCTGACATTGCTAGGAAAACTGTTACAATAGACCAGATTAGCCAAGTCATCCATTGCGGACTATGCGAGTCCAAAACACCTACGCTGTGCAAGATAAGCGACAAGAAGGAAAACAGCGTTGCGAGAATGGTCAGTCTTCGATCCCAACCGCGAAGGTAGAAAAATCGCTTGATCGCCCCGATGCCATCACCAAGACTGTCTCTGGAGGGCGAATAGTCTAAATCGTTTAGCCTTGAGAATGAATGTAGAATCTTGTAGACCTCCAAGGAGCCATAAGATTCAACGAGTGAAGATTCTGTGGTAGTAGTACTGCGAAGAGTTTGCTCCTTTTTCTGGAGCGAAACGAGCTCTTGTCTAGCCGAATCACGGTACTGAGTTCAGGTCCCACTCTTCTAGGCTTTCCAATAGCAGTATGGAGCGTAGCCATTAGCTCCTAGAGAAGGCGTGATAGATTGATGTCATCCATTCAAGGACTACGCAATACTTCCGAGTGATTCCAAAGCTGGTTGAAAGCGTTCTTCAGATTAGTACTGCCTTGATTCTTACCAAACACGGCGTAGGCGTCTACCTTCCTCTTGTCCTCTTCAAGTCGGTAGCAGTCGTCATCAACGACCATGAAGTGAGCCATGAAGTGATCCCGAATTGCCGGACCTTCAATCCGAACGGACAACCCTCTAGATGGGTGCAGCTCCCGTAGAAGAGGGTGAAATCTCCAAATGTACGAATCTCCTTCCTCGAGGAGAATTCGAATCCTTGCTCCTTCGACACTCGCTAGGAAGTCTCGCGCCTCGCGGATTACTTCCTCCCGCCCATAGACGACTGGATTGAGAGATCCCGTCAAGAGCGCCACCTCGCGTCGAGCGCAGGCGAACATGTGCTCCACCACAATCGCCGAATGGTCAAGGGAGCCGTTGAAGATGAGACCGCCCTTTCGTTTCCGGGCCAAGTCGTAGACCCGGTCGCGATACTCGTCCAGCGACAGGTTGTAGTCGGCCACGGGAATCCAGTGCGCAGCAGCAACGTGGGCCGAGAGGTGGCCTAGCCACGCAGTCCTGCTCACATCTGCCGTTCAGCACCCAGTGCAAGCCACTATACCCTACGAGGCGAGCTCGCGCAACTTTCTGGTCCTAGCTACGGCTGAACCGGCGCCGCCCGAAGTCTGTCGGGGCTTGAGGCGGGCTTGCACACGAGAGTGGACACTACTGACTCGGATGGGGTCGCGGTGGCGGAGGTGCCGTTCCTGTCCGGGAGACACGCGACCCGCGGCTCCGTTCAGGCAGGTCCGGCAGATCCCCGCGAAGAGGCCCGTCGGGTCGTGTCGATTGAGTGCCCCGGGGCGGAACGGTCACCCGATCTCTGAGCCCGACGCGGATCTGGACGGTCCGTGCGGATTGGCGTGCCTCGGCCTGCACCGAGGTCGACGCGCCGACGCGCCGCGGGTCAACCCGTTGAACGGCCCGCGAAGCCGCCGCGAACGTCCCCCCTCGGCAGCGACCTGAATTGCGCGGGTCGCAATGTCCATTCGACCGAGAGCCCCGCATCTAGCACGAGGCGTCAGGGAGAAAGAGTTCGGAATCGCCTATAAGTGCTATAGTGACAAGGAGGCTGAGTCTCGCTGGTCAGCTCGCATCCCGCGAACGGACGACGATAGCTAAGGCGAACCTTCCGGTGTGCGACAGACACCTCTAGACCCAGGAGCTCCCAAGCGGGTCGACAACCGTGGATCGTCCGATCAGCCGTGGGATCGCGTGAGTTACGATCGAAGGGAGGCGACATGACAGGAGATCGCTTCAAGGGTCTATGGGCCAACTTGCAAGGCAAGAAGCCGCATTTTCCGCACTTTCTTACCGACATCGAACTTGCGGGAATTCGCGGAATCAACCATCTGAGAGTGAAGCTGGAGTATCCTGTCAGCGTCATCGCAGGTGAGAATGCGAGTGGAAAATCAACCGTCCTCTTTGCTGCGGCATGTGCCTATAAGGTCCCAGGAGCTGGAGTTAGGGATTTCGTACCTTCAACTATATTTCCGGACTTTCGGCCCACGTCTGGGAATCGTATTGACAAAAGATCCCCGGTGAAGATAGAGTATAGTTATGAAACTCCTGAGGGGCGGTTCGGAATGGTATGGCGCAGATCGAAGGGATGGAATCGTAGTTTTCTTGGACGCAAGAATGCCAGTCAGCCATCAAGACCTGTCTACTTGCGTACCCTTAGCAATCTCAGTAATCCAGCTGAGGTCCGAGGAGTCCTCAGTATGTCGCGTCTAAAGTCTGCGTTGATGACCCAACCAATGACAGCGAGGCAAATTGACTTTGCAGAGCGAGTATTGCCATTCCGGTACTCAGAAGTCGTGGATCTGTCGAGTAGAAGCAAGCACCTCCTCTTTGCCACTCAAGAACTTGGTGCGTCCTATTCTGAGCTCCATATGTCTGCTGGAGAGCGAACCATGTTGCGGCTATCACAAGAAATCGCTCAGATCAGAGGTGCCCTTGTGTTGATCGACGAGGTTGAAGCGGGGCTCCATCCGTGGGCTCAAGAACTGCTGATGCTCGAATTGCATCACCTTGCATTGAGGAATGACTTGCAAATTGTTGTCACATCACACAGTCCAGTTGTGTTAAACTGCGTTCCGAAACACGGACGGATCTTCCTTCAACGTGACCGTTCGGGTAACGTAGTTGTCAAAGAGCCTTATCGAGATGTCATTCAGCAAGCGCTCTATGGACGCTCCCGCGAAACCCTGAAGCTCCTGTGCGAGGACGACACGGCCGAGTCTGTTGTGCGGGGCGTCCTGGATGTATTGCTGCATAGACACCGCATCAGCATGGAATCGGTCCATGTCGCACGCGACACCGGCGCTGAGGAATTCCCAAGCCACGCCTCGGCCTTTCGAAGAGTCGGCCTGGCATCTAGTTTTGTCTTCGTATTGGATGGAGACAAACGGGACAGCCATCTTTCCGAAAGGATCAAGGACAATGCAGGAAGCACTGTGCATGTCTTGTTTCTTCCGGGAGACGCCCCGGAGACTTGGGTTTGGACACGGCTCAAGGATCATCGTCAAAGAGCCAGTGGACTAGGAATCGATTCGATTGACCTCCGCAGAAGGATGGATTCCTTGGATCAAGTGTACGCTTCCGCGTCGGACTCGACTTCGCGAAAAGCGAAGATCAAGCTCCACAATCTAGGAACCGCATTAGGTCGTAGCTCGGGAGACATCTGCCGAATCGTGGCACGATGGGAGATGGATATCCTTGGAAGTGCCATTCATAGGTTCGCGAATGGCTTGGAGGATGCATTGTTGGAGTGGCGTGACCGGTAGGTGATGCTAGGTTTCCTTCAGGAATTGCGGCACCCGCGCCGAAGTCGGGCGAGTAGCTTGCGGGCGGCCCCGCGTGACGGTGGGCCTTGCCTGTCGATGCAAGAAGCCGGCTCTAAACCGACCGGCGACGCTTAACCTCGATGTTCAGTCGCTGGATCTTCTGATTCAGCGTGGATAGCGCCACGCGAAGTGCCTTGGCCGTCTCGGTTTGGTTGTAGCCGTGCTTCTCCAGCTCGGCAAGGAGCACGCCTCGCTCGAATTCCTCGACGATCTCCGACAGGCTCGCGCCCGGTCGGGCGGGCGGGCTCGGAGCGGGCGACGAGCGGGCCGCCGTGACCGTCGGCGGCAGCACCTCGGGACCGAGTTCCTCCCGTGAGGCGAGGACGACAGCATGCTCGACTGCGTTGCACAACTCTCGCACGTTGCCCGGCCAGCTGTGGGCCATGAGGATCCGATGGGCCTCCGGAGTGAAGCGCAGCGTGGACTTTCGGTTGCGGTCGAGGAAGTGGTTGCTCTCCCGCCGGCAAATCTGCGTCAGGAACTCCTCGACGAGCAGCGGGACGTCCTCCATCCGCTCGCGAAGCGGGGGCATGCGGATTCCGATTACGTTCAACCGGTAGTACAGGTCTTGTCGGAATCGCCCCTCCCCGACCGCATGGCCAAGGTCGATGTTAGTCGCCGCTAGGATCCGTACGTCGACCTGCACGGGATCGCTCGTTCCTAGGGGTACGAATTCGCGGTGCTGGATCACGCCGAGTAGCTTGGCCTGGGTCTCGGGTGTGAGGTTCCCCAGCTCGTCGAGGAAGATCGTGCCTTCGTCCGCGACTTCGAAGCAGCCCCTGCGGTCTCGGATCGCTCCGCTGAATGCCCCCTCGACATGGCCGAAGAGGCTTGAGTCGAGCATTTCTCCGGGGATTCTGGCGGAGTTTACGGTGACGAAAGGCTTGCCCGCGCGCGAGGAGGCCTTGTGAATGGCCTTGGCCACGAGCTCCTTGCCGGTCCCGCTCTCCCCCGAGATGAGCACCGTAGAGTTCGTGCGGGCGACCTGGCGGATCATCACGAAGACCTGCAGCATGGCCTCCGACTTGCCGATCAGGCTCGCCAATGGGCCCTGCGTGCGGAGTTGGTCTCGCAGCAGCGCGTTCTCGGTCGCCAGCCTCCGGTGCTCGAGCGTCTGCCGCACTTCGAGCAGAAGCTTGCTATTGTTCCAAGGCTTGGTCAGGAAGTTCGCGGCGCCGAGCTTCGTTGCCTCGACGGCCGAGTTGATCGAGCCGTACGCGGTGAGCATCACCACCGGAATCGTACGGTCGACCCTCCCAATGTCCTTCAGCACCTCGAGGCCGTTCCGGTCCGGAAGCATCAAGTCGAGCAGCACTAGGTCAAAAGGCCTGCGGGTGATCGCCTCGAGGCACTCGCTAGCCGACGTCGCCGTGCCCACTTGGTGACCGTCGCCCTCGAGCACCAGCTGCAGTGCCTCGGCGATGGAGGGTTCGTCGTCTACAACAAGGATGCGGGCGCCGTGCGCCAGTTGGGGCGCGACGCCTTCCTCAGGCATGCGCCGGCTGGTTGGCAAGGGGGAACTGCAGCGCGAACGTTGTTCCCTTTCCCGGCTCACTCTCCAGCGAGATAGCACCGGAATGCTCGCGGACGATGCCGTAGGTCACCGCTAGCCCGAGACCGGTGCCTCGCCGGGAGTCCTTGGTCGTGAAGAAAGGATCGAAGACCTGCCGCTGGGCCTCGGGGGGAATGCCCGTGCCGGTGTCCGCCACGAGCACTTCAACGTAGTCCTCGCCGGACGGTGCCGTCACGGTCCGGCTCGTGACCCGCAGCCCACCCCCGCTCGGCATCGCGTCCCGTGCGTTCAGAAACAGATTCAGGAAGACCTGCTGCAACTTCCCCTTGTTGGCTTGGATGGTGGTAGGGGCGCACAGGTCGCTCGCGACCCGCACGTCGGCTTGGCGCAGCTGCGGGGCGATCAGGTCCAAGGTGTCGGTGATCGTGCGGTTGATCTCGCAGGGTGCCGTTTCCGCGCTGGACGTGCGGGAAAAGTCGAGCAGAGAGTTCACGATCTCGCTGGCCCGGAACGTCTGCTCGGTGACCTTACCTAGCATCCGGGCCTCGGTGCTGCCTTGGGAGAACCGGGATGCCAGCAGCTGCGAGTAGCTGGAGATCACGGCCAGCGGGGTGTTGACTTCGTGAGCCACGCCGGCGGCTAGGAGCCCGACGGAGCTGAGCTTGTCTGCTTGCACGACGCGCTCCTCGAGTTCGATGCGCTCGGTCACGTCGTCGAGGATGAGCAGCTTCCCGACCTCCCGGAACTGCCTGTCGACGAGCGGGGCCACGGCGACGTTGAACACGCGCTCCGTTGTGTCGCCCGGATCGCCCGGCCGGAACCGCTCCGGGAAGTCCGCCCCGCGCAGGCGGTACTTGTGGACGCTGCCTGAACCGGTCTCGCCAGCGCAGCGCTCGATCTCGGCCACGAAGGAGGCCGGCAGGAGTTCGCTCAGCTTCCGTCCGCGCGCGCTGTCGCGCGACACGTGAAGCGCGAGTTCAAGGTACGTGTTCCAGCTCTGGACGAGATCCTTCTCGTCAAGCACGAGAATGCCGACCGACAGCGACTCGACGATGTTCTCGTTGTAGTCCTTCAGGCGCTCGTATTGCGCGGCCTTGGCGCGCAGGGAGGCGTACAGGCGTGCGTTTTCCAGCGCGATGGCGAACGGGGCCGCCAGCGCTTCCACCAAGGAAAGGTCGTCGCTCGTGAGGAAGCCGCCTGCCTTGGTGGGACCTAGGCCGATCCATGCCAGCCTCCGCTCGCGAAGCCGGCACTCCACGAAATGCCCACAGCCGAGCCGCTCGGCCGGCTCCGGCAGGAGCCTCGGGTCCCCGCCGGGGAACTCTTCGGGACCTCGGATCTTGGAGGCCTGCCCGACGAGGGCGCTCATGTCGACGCCGGCGCCTGCCAACTCGTCGGGGATGCCATGTCCGGCCAGCACCCGGGCCTTGCATGTGCCGGGGTCCCCGCAGTCTTCCGGGACGAGCACTGCGACCCTACTCAGGTCAAGCGTGCGCGCAAGGCGTGCGGCGACCGCCACTACCATGCGGTCTAGGTCGGTGTCAGTCGCGAGCTCCGCGGCGAAGGCCGCCAGCGTTCGCCGGTCCTCGTAGCGGTCTCGGTACGTCCGCCGGTCGAGGGCGGCCGTGACCCGCCGGTAGAGCGGGCGACACGAGGCGGCGGCCAGCGTCAGCGAGGCCAGCCAGACGAGGGGCCCGTACCGTTCCATCCACTGGGCCGGAACGGCCCCGCCGAACAGGGCAGGGTAGGCGGCGGCGAGCAGGACCGCCGCTGTCACCGCCGCCGCGGCGGCGCGCTTCCAGACGATCTCGAGGTCCAGCAGCTTGTAGCGGAATAGCGCCGTCGCGATCGAGACCGGCAGGGCCGCGAGGGAAAGCACCGAGAACGCCTGGTTAGGGCCGGGCGCCGCCCCCGCTGCGAACGGAATGACGTAAAGAGCTGTAAACGGCACGAAAGCCGCGACGGTGCCTGAGAAGAGCCACTTCCACTGCAGCCGCTGGATGGGGCTGCCTAGCTGCCCTACGCGCCTCCGGCCGACGACAGCCGCCGCTCCGAAGTTCGCCGCGAGCAGCGCGAGCGGCGCGGTGTCGAAGAACCGCAGAAAGGCGGGTTCACCGATTCCGCCGCTCACCCATCCGCCTGCCGCGGCGTGGTGAGCCGCGCCGACGGCGACCGCGAGGCCGTATCCGAGGCGAGCCAGTCCGCGCTGACGCGCGTCGCCGGCCGGGTAGCTCAGGCAGAAGTCCAGGAAGAGCGGCGGCATGAGCAGCAGCGCCCAGACGTCCAGCCAGTAGACGAGGCGATCGAGGGCGTCCAGCTGCCCGGTGAAGCTGAGCGAGTAGACAGCCAGCGATGCCACGCAGAAGGCGAAGAAGCGACTCGTTGTGGGGCTCGCGGGGCGGCGTAGCCAGACCAAGGCGCCGATCCCCGCGTAGGCCCAGCCCAGCACGAGCAGGAAGGCTCCTACCGCGCTGCGCCCTGGAGTCTCCGCCACGACCAAGGCGAGGGCACGGGATCGGCCGTCCCGCTCCACGCGGTACTCTGTCCTGCTCCAGGGCCCGATCCCAGCGAGGATACGCGGCACGTCCGAGGCCTCGCTGACTGGCTGGCCTCCTAGGGAGAGCAGGAGGTCGCCCGGACGCACCCCCACCAGCGCGCCCGGGCTGTTTGGGTCGACTCGGACAGCGGCGACGCCGGCCTCCGAGTCGGTCCACATGACTCCGTCCTCCGGCACCCCGAAGCGACCGCGCTCCGCCCAGTTGGCGAGCGAGAGCGCGACCAGTCCTGTCACCAGGATCCCGGCCGCTAGCCGCTTCGCTTTTTCGCGAGACTGAACCATGCAGGCGACCGGCGGAGCCGGTCGCACTCCCACATTCAATATATTGCAGTCGGCACCCGGATTCCAAGCGGAAATCGAGGGCATAAATCCTTGGGCGGCAACGGCTTTTGACGCACTCCCCGCGCCCGGGCTTCCAATAATGGAATTTCGACTTCGGAATCCCGGATAGCATCCGGCGGTAGACTTCCGCGACCTTGTTGCGGCGAAAAGAACCGTTCGATTAGCGGGGTCGGCGCGACGAGAATCAGCGCTGCGAGCTTTCCAGAGCCTGGTCCAGATCCCATATCAGGTCATCCAGATCCTCGATTCCCACGGAGAGGCGCACCATGTCCGCGGTGATGCCCGCGGCAGCGTGGTCTGCCTCGCTCAGCTGCTGGTGGGTCGTGGTCGCCGGGTGGATGACGAGGCTCTTCGCGTCGCCAACGTTGGCAAGGTGAGAGAAGAGCTGCAAGGCGTTGATGAACTTCCGGCCCGCCTCCGAGCCTCCCTTGATGCCGAATGTGAACACTGCGCCTTGGCCTTTCGGGAGGTATTTCCTTGCTAGGGCGTTATAAGGGCTGGATGGCAGGTCGGCGTGCTGGACCCAGGCGACCAGATCGTGCTGCTCGAGGTGTTTCGCGACGGCCAGGGAATTGGCGCAGTGCTTGTCCATCCGTAGCGCCAGTGTCTCCAGGCCCTGCAGGAAAAGGAAGGCGTTCTGCGGCGACATGCAAGGTCCGAGATCGCGCAGCCCCTCGACCCGGCACTTGAGGATGTAGGCCAAGGGGCCGAATGTCTCCGTGAATACCATCCCGTGATAGCCGGGGCTGGGCTCGGTGAGCATCGGGAATTTCCCGTTGGACCAGCCGAACTTCCCGGAGTCGACGATGACGCCGCCGATGGAGGTCCCGTGACCGCCGATGAACTTGGTGGTCGAATGCACGACGATGTCCGCACCGAACTCAATCGGGCGGCACAGGTAGGGCGTAGCGAACGTGTTGTCGATCATCAGCGGGACGCCGGCCTCGTGGGCGATCTTGGCGACGCCCTCGATGTCGACGACGTTCATCCGCGGGTTGGCCACGGTCTCGATGTAGACCACCTTGGTCTTCTCGGTGACGGCCCGGCGGAAGTTGTCGAGATCGTCCGGGTCGACGAATATCGTGTTGTAGCCGAAGCGGCGGAAGGTCGTGTCGAACTGCGTGTAAGTCCCGCCGTAGAGCGTGGCCGACGAGACGATGTCGTCGCCGCTCTGGCAGAGGCTGGAGATCGCGAGGAGCTGCGCGGCCTGGCCGCTAGCTGTCGCCAAGGCACCGATGCCGCCTTCGAGCGACGCCATGCGCTCTTCGAACACCCCGGTCGTGGGGTTCATAATGCGGGTGTAGATATTCCCGAACTCTTGGAGGGCGAACAGCGAGGCGGCGTGGTCGGTGTCGTTGAAGACGTAGGAGGTCGTCTGGTAGATCGGGACTGCCCTGGCGTTGGTGGCGGGGTCGGGCCGCTGGCCGGCGTGCAGGGAGCGGGTCTCGAATCCGAACTGGCGTTCCGGTTGATCATCCATGTCTCCATTATGTTAGCGAGATTCGCGACGTGCGGGCAATCCTCGGCCTGCCGTGTGTGGGGCGCACCCGACCACTGGTTGCGGAAGTGGTTGCGGAAGACGCTTGAACCGCACTCTTCACTCGGTGCCTGCTGGAAGGAGCTGGCATCTCCCCCGCCGTCCCCGACGGAGCGACTGAGAGTCTGTGACGGACCTGCGCGCTCGTTGCAAATTGTCCGGTATCGAGCGCACCTAGCACGTCAAGGCGGTGCGCGGGGCGATTGGAAAGCCAACGAGGCACGCCGCACCGAAAGTGCGGGCCGTCCCGACAGAAATGACCCGCGCGTTGGTGACGACCGGTCATCCCGAGCAACCCAGCTTAGGGTTGAGCGATCCACCGCAGCGGATTGGCACTGGCGGAGACCGGACCAAGAATGTCTAGAGCCCGAGACTTGCAACGCGGATCGGGTAGGGTGCCCGGCACAGAGCGAGCCGATCATCGTCCGTCAAAGATGACTTGCAGAGTCTATCAACTCCAAGTCAAACTAACCCGTCAGTCGCATCCGGTCCAAGATGAGTCTATCGGAATACATACGGATGCTCCCTCGATGTCAGCTCCCAGACTCCAACTTCGGATCCTTGAGAGTCCTGCCGACACTGTTCGACAACCCAAGACGGTATCTCAACGAACCCGCGGAGCTGTTCCCTCTTGAGAATCTCGGCCGGATCAATCATTGGATACACTTCCACGCTCAAGTCATTCTTGAAGGTTGCAATCTTTGGAATCTTGTCTCGAAGTTCATTTCTGGCGTCTTCTGAGTCGACCAGTGCGTGCGCATTCATTGGAGCCATGTCGAAACACGCCTACTCTGAGAATACTCGTATCCAAAGAAAGCGAGGAATTCGTAGGAATTGGAGAACCCGAGAAAGAGTTTCGCACATATTCTTCCAGTTATCCTTGAACTCCACTTCAAGATCGGTCCTCCTAGCCGATGTGACGAGACTTCTCAATTCCGTATCGTGATACTTTAAGTCGTCGCCTTTCGAACACGTGAGAACAATAATACCATTCTGACATTTCTCTATCATAACCATCGGACCGTGATGCTCTTAGCCTCTGCTGTCTCACCTGCTTCGCTGGACAAACAATCCTAGACACAAGCACTCTGGTAGCACTTTTTCTGCCAACGAACTGCTCAAATTAATCCGCAAGAACTGCGGCACGGTCCATGGCGTCAATCAGGAATTCAACGATGAGTCACAACTCAGGCGGTATCGAATCTGTGACAAGAAGCATCCGGATCCTTGCTCTTGGTACGTTGCTAGCTACTCTGTCCGAAGGCTCATCCGGATCGGTGTCCGAGCCAAGAATCTTGTGCAGTGCATGCGCTGGGTCTCCTTCGCGATCCTCGCAGTGCTGCTCGAACCCCGCTTCAAGATACTCCGACTTCCATTGATCGGTCACGTGAGAGAAGTGATCAAGCATTTCTGGTCGAAAGCTTCGCGACATACCCTCGTGTCAGCACTGCGCTTGACCTCTACAAGCGTAGATGTTCTGTGCTGATCGACAAGGAGATGGTCCGGCCACCAGCGAGTGACGGCATTGTGGTCACGCACGTCCATCTCGTCGCTGGCAAGCAAGAACTGACGCGGTGAATCGGATTGATCTGCTACCTTGGCCAGCAGGTCGGGATACTCCGAAATCAAGCCTTGAATCCATTTCTCCGACTTGATGGCGGTACTTCGATCAGCACCATCTGCCCATTCTCTCCGAGCAGGTAGATTCGCTCGGGTGGCTTCATGGCTGGCTTCTCGGCCGGTTCTCAGGCTCGCACCGAGCGAAACTATCGCACGGACCGTCGCACTCGGGATCTTGGCCCAAAGCGTGGCAGGCCTCGAGACTTGAATCCCTCAAATCCGGTCCGTAAGGCCACGCAATGCGTTGAGAGCTGATTCTCATTCCGGTGTCGCAGGGGCAAGCCTACGGTCTTGGCGGACCACGTAGATCGATTCAGACAACGCGTTTTCGATAACTGTACTACCGAATTAGATTCCGAGCCCGGATGTGAAACTGCTTGGTACGTTAACGACATGCGGAAATCATTCTTGGAATCACACTCAATTGGCGGCCAATTCCATTGAGTTCGTAACCCAGTGATCATCCATCTCATAGTGACTTGCTAGAACGTCGCGTCCGAAGTCCCCGTCAAACTCCCGCCATACGGTGTGGCTGTGGTTGTTTCGGTTCTGCGTGTTGTCGTACTCGATTAGGAATTCCGGCGACTGAATGCGGTAATAGTCTCCTCCGCCCGGCTCCACCGAGCCTGCCCATGCGAAGAAAAGCTGGTCGCGGGGCGTCTCCTTCACCATTTTCCGGCGCTTCTCTGCCTGCTTGGCCGGCATGGAAATCGCGTACTGTTCGGCCGTCGCGAGCAGCATGGCGTACTGTTGGTCGCTCAGCCGCGAGGCCGCGAGGCCTTGCGGCTGGCTCTCCAGCTTCGCGCGGGTGTCAGCCGAGGTCAGGATGTCCCGGTAGGCCGTGTCGCTCACGAGCGCCCGCTCTTGCAGATCGGCGTCGAGTGACTTCATCAGCGTGCGCGCAGCGTCCTCGCGGCCGCCGAGCGGGCGGGTGCCCTTGCGCGGTCCCTCGCGGACCTCGTGCGGGTTGGCTCCGAGGAAGGTCGGCGAAGTCGAGACTAGCTCGCCGTCGCGCATCAGGAAGTGCAGCGAGACGTGATGGCCTTCAAGCCGCCACGCCCAGGTGCCCTCCATCGACGGCTCCCCGAAGACACTGAAGTGGTAGACGTTCACGTCGCGCCGACCGACCGTGTCGTTCTCCTGGATGCGCAGGATCTCTTCCAAGCTCATGATCGTCTTGATCGAGACAAATCCCGCCCGCGAGACGGACGCGCCCAGCAGAGCGTCGGCGAGGGAGCGCTGCTCGGCTTTCATGTCCCTGTAGGTGAGGCCGTTGCGTCCATACCCGCGCGCCGTCACGAAGTTGTTGTCGGGGACGAAGTGCCAAGTCTCGTAGTCCGGGTTGTCCAGCTTGTACTTCGCCGAGGTGATCTGGTTTCCGTTCAGCGACGCGAGCCATGCCTTGGCCGTCGTCACCATGAGATCCTCGGTCGTGGCGTGATAGGCCGTCGCGCCGAGCACGAGGCAGCACGCTGCGAGGACGATTCGACAAGAGGCGGCACGATGCATTGAAGCGCTCCTTCCCGGACGCGAAAGAGTCGCGACGGGCACGCCACTATCATATAGCGAGCATATAGCGAGGCCGTCGGCTGGGCCAGACGCACTTTGGATCTCGAATCCGGTCTTGGTCCGGCTAGATCGGGGAGTCGCCCCAACTGCCGAAGCAACGCGATCGCCCAGCGAACACTCAGGCCTGGCCGGCGCTGGACGATCCCACGACGATGGTTGTGCCCGGCGACGAACCGGCTCCGCTTGCGAGAGTTCTATCTGGGCTTGAACCGCGTCAGGCACGCGTGAGAGTTGCGTCTCCGCTTGGACGCCTCGTCGGCTGGCTCGGCCTCGCTCGTCGGAGCCCGGGATCCACGAGTGTTCCATCGATGTCGCCGTCGCGGAGGATGGCGACGGCCTTCGCCTGCCGGCTGCGGCGGGCGATCCCCGGGAAGCTCCCCGAGACCTTGGCTTATCGGGTTCCGCCCTAGGTCATCGACTGGCCGTCTCCAGATCGATCACCTCCGGGCAGGTCCGCTTGAAACCGCAGGAGTGCGGCAGACGCGAGTGCCCGCTCGAGCCCGTCGAGGGGGGCGCGCGCGCGAAGCTCTGCCGGTCCGGTCTCGTGAGTCCCGATTCTCTGCGCCTCCATCCGCGACGGACCGCGGGCCTTCGTCCGCACGTCGAGGCTTGCTGTCGTACGACTTGGACCGGAGCATCGACGACATCCGGCTCTCCGACGGCTTCGCCATGATCTGCCACGCAAGCCTGCCCGAGGGCGTCATCTGCACGCTCGAGTTGTCGAGCTTCGAGGAAGACGTGCGCAACGCGGTCTCGCTGGGCGGCGACTCAGACTCGCCAGCTGCCATGGCCGCGCCGGTCGCGGAAGCTCTGCACCGCATCCCGCGGTGGATCGTGCGCGGCGCGCGCGCCACCTGCGGCGAGGATGGGGCGAGATCCTGAGCGTGCTTGACGAGATGTACGAGGCGGGCGATTGACACTCGATTCCCCCGCGATGTAGATAATGGTAGGTATACCGCCTGCAAGTTGCGTCGCCGCGCGGTAGACGAATCCGCGCGGGCCGACGTCCAATTGATTTTCAGCAACCGCTTGAGGGAGTCCATGATCCGTGTTGAAGGCGTAACGAAGCGATACGGCCCGAAAATCGCAGTCAAGGACGTCAGCTTCAGGGTGGAGCGCGGCGAGATCGTCGGCTTCCTCGGCCCGAACGGGGCCGGGAAGACCACGACCATGCGCATCCTGACTGGTTTCCTGCCGCCGACTACCGGCACCGCCACGGTCGCCGGCTTCGACGTCTCCCAGAATCCGCTGGAGGTCAAGCGCCGCATCGGGTACCTGCCCGAGACGCCGCCCCTGTACCCCGAGCTGGAGGTCGATGCCTACTTGCGCTTCGTGGCGCGCATCAAGGGCATCCCGCGCAGGGAGATCGAGCGCCGCGTCGACTGCGTCGTGCGTCGCACGTCCTGCGAGGAGGTGCGGCGCACGCTGATCGGCAAGCTCTCCAAGGGCTTTCGGCAGCGCGTCGGCCTCGCGCAGGCGCTGATCCACAATCCCGAGGTGCTGGTCCTCGACGAGCCCACCTCGGGTCTCGACCCGAAACAGATCATCGAGGTGCGCCGCCTGATCCGCTCGCTCGCCGGCGAGCATACGATCATCCTCAGCACGCACATCCTGCCGGAAGTCTCCGGCACGTGCGGGCGCGTCATCATCATCAACGAGGGCCGCATCGAGGCGAGCGACACCCCGGAGAACCTGACGGCCCAGGTCCAAGGCGCGGACGCCGTCCTGATTGACGTGGAGGGCCCTGAGGACGGCGTGCGGGGCCGCCTCGAGAGCGAGGAGGGCGTCCGGCAGGTCTCGCGGGAGAGTGCGCGGGACGGTCGCTGCGTGTGGCGGGTCGAGGTCGACAAGGACGACCGGATTCCGCGCAGGCTGGCCGAGGCGGTAGTCAACTCCGGCTGGGGGCTGTACAGCCTTCAGCCGCTGCGGCTGAGCCTCGAGGACATCTTCCTGAAGCTGACCAGCCACGAGAAGGCAGCGGTCGACGGGGACGCTCCGGGCGCCGACCAGGTCCCGGCCGCCGAGGCCGCCCCGAGCGAGCGCGCCGACGAGGAGGCCAAGCAGGCATGAGACACGTCCTGACGATCGCGATGCGCGAGTTCAAGGTGTACTTCACCTCGCCCATCGCCTACATCGTGCTCGCGATGTTCGCGGTGATTTTCGGCTACTTCTTCACGGCAGGTCTGGCGTTCTTTCTCGACTACAGTGCCAACATGTCCGCCCAGGGCGGCGGCATGGGCGCGCCGCCCCTGAATGTGAACCAGTTCGTGATCGAGCCGGCCTTGGGCAATATGAGCATCGTGCTACTGTTCCTGGCGCCGATGATCACGATGCGGCTGTTCGCGGAAGAGAAGCGCAGCGGGACCATCGAACTGCTGCTCACCTCGCCGCTGCGCGACTACCACATCATCCTCGGGAAGTGGCTGGGCGCGCTCCTGCTATACGCCTGCCTGCTGCTGGTCGCGGTCGTCAATATCTCGGTGCTCTTCGTCTACTCCACGCCGGACTGGAAGCCGCTGGCGGTGTCCCTGCTAGGGCTGCTGCTGATGGGCGGGACGATGCTGGCGCTCGGGACGTTCCTGTCGACCGTCACGAAGAACCAGATCGTCGCCGGCGCGCTGACTTTCGGCTTGCTGCTGCTGCTCTGGGTGCTGAATTGGATCAGCTCCTTCGAGTCGTCCATGATCGGCAGGCTGTGCGAGTACCTGGCGATCTCGCCGCACTTCGAGCAGTTCTCGCGGGGGGTGATCGAGCTGCAGGACTTGGTCTACTACTTCAGCGCCATCACGCTCGGGCTGTTCCTCAGCAAGCGCTCGCTCGAGTCGCTTCGCTGGAAGGCGTAAGGGAGGCAGGTTCGATGAGCTTCCTGCAATCCAGGCAATTCAAGTCGGGCAGCTATACGGGTCTCTACTCGCTAGTCTTCGTGGGCATCCTCGTGGCCGCGAACTGGCTCGGGGTCCAGTACAACGAGTCCTTCGACGCGACCGAGCGCAAGCTCTACAGCCTGTCCGACCAGACGCACAAGATCCTCGACAACTTGGACCGGGACGTCTTGATGACCTACTTCGACCGCACGGTCGAGTTCGCCGCGGCCGAGGACATGCTGCGACGCTACCAGTACGCCTCGAGCCGCGTGAGCGTCGAGTACGTGGATCCGGACGAGGATCCGGTCAGGGCGGAGACGATGAATATCCGCTCGTACGGGACCCTGATCCTGCATGTCGGCGGCGAGCGCCGGGAGGTGTCCTCGACCAGGGAGCAGGACATTACCAACGCAATCATTATGGCGCTGAAGGGCCAGGAGAAGACGGCCTGCGTCGCGACGGGCCACGGCGAGTCAGCCAGCGGGGACATGGAGCGCGCCGGGTTCTCGAACGCCCGGAGGCTGATCGAGGACGCCAACTACGCCTACGAGGACGTGAACCTGGCGCTGGACGGCGTGCCCGGGGACTGCACCCTGCTGGTTGTGCCGGGGCCGACCACGGCCTATTTCGATCCCGAAGTCGACGCGATCCGGGACTTCGTGCAAGACGGCGGGAGGGCCCTGCTGATGCTGCGGCCGGCCTTTCCGGACCGGAGCGGTCGGCGCGCCGAGGCGAACCCGAAGCTGGTGGGGCTGCTGGCGGAGTGGGGGATCGAGGCGAGGAATGACGTGGTGATCGACGAGTCAACCATCGGCCAGCTCTTCGGCGGGGGCCCGTTCACCCCCTTGGTGACCAGTTACAAGTTCCACCAGATCGTCGAACCGATGGAGAACGTGGCCACGCTGTTCCCCAGGGCCCGCAGCGTGGGCGAGGCGGAAGAGACTCCCGACGGCTGGACGGTGGACGAGCTCTTCGAGACCTCGGCCGCGAGCTTCGCCACGGCGGGGATCACGATAGAAGGCTCGACGGTCCGGCTGGGCCCGGAGTCCAGCCGGACCGAGGGGCCCATCGTGCTGGCTGTCGCTGCCCGGTACGACGTGCCCGAGAGCGAGGGCGATTCCGCGGAGGCGGACGGCGAGGAAGCCGTCGCGGGCGACGAAGTCGACGCGGAGGAAGAGGAGGCCGATCCCGAGGGGCGCGTGGTCGTGGTCGGGTCGCCCGGATTCGCGGAGAACTACGGCCTGTCCCTAGGGGGAAACCGGGACCTCCTGCTCAACATGATGAACTGGCTGAGCTCCGACGAGGACCTCATCTCGATCCGGCCCCGAGATCCGGAATCGACGCCGATCAACATGAGCCAGGGGGAGATGGTCCGCATCTTCATCGCCAGCTTGGGGTTGCTTCCGCTGCTGATCATCCTGACGGGCGTGTGGACATGGTGGGGCCGCCGCTAGGGCGAGGCGCGCGGACGCGATCGGAGGCATCGACAAACGGCGATGAAAGCGAATCCACTTGTCATAGCGGTTGCCTTGCTGGCCGTGCTTGGGGCTGCCGTGTGGTACACGCGGGAGAACCCGCCCGAGGACGGGGAGGCCGCGCCCAAGATCGTTGACCTCGAGGAGGAGGACTTGCGCAAGGTTACTGTGCGCCGGGCCGGCGATGACCCGCTCGAGCTGCTGCGCGGCGACGACGGCGAGTGGGAGTTCGGCGGCGGGCTCGGGATCCCCGCCGACGACACGTCCGTCGGCTCCCTCGTGTCGAGCCTCGCGGCGCTCAACGCCGACCGCGTGGTCTCGGAGAGCGTCGTCGACTGGGGGCCGTACCAACTCGACGATCCGGAACTGGCCGTGGCGTACGAACTCGATGAAGGGGGCGGCGAGGTGCGTTTCGGCCGGGACACGCCCACGGGTTCGGGAGTGTTCGCGCGGCTCGTGGGGGAGCCGCGCCTCTTCACCGTTTACAGCTACAACAAGACGGCCTTCGAGAAGTCAGTTTTCGATCTGCGTGACAAGCGTCTGCTCCGCTTGGACGAGGCTTCGATTTCCCGGATCGAGGTCCGGGCCGGTTCGCGAACCGTGGCCTTCGAGCGGGAGGACGGCGATTGGCGCATCGTGCAGCCCATCGAGGCGCGGGCCGACGACTTCACAGTGGGCGACCTCTCGCGGGCGATTCGCACCGCCGAAATGACCGAGGTCCTGGCCGAGGGCGAGGGCTCCGCGGCTTACTCCTTCGCGAGACCGGTCGCGACTGTCACGGTGACCGACGCCAGCGGCCCGCACGAGCTGGTGATCGCGAAGGACGGCGACACCCACTACGCTCGCAGCAGCGCCCAGGCAGGTGTCTTCGAGGTGAGCTCGACTTTGGGCGGGAGCCTGGACAAGGACCTGGCCGACTTCCGGAACAAGAAGCTCTTCGACTTCGGCTTCGCGGATCCGGCCCGCGTGGATGTAAGGGCCCGCGAGCGTTCCGCGACTGTGGTGCGGGCCGACGGGGAATGGCGGCTCGGTTCCGCGGAAGGGCGCGAGCTCGAGGGACAGGCGGTGCAGACCCTGCTGGACCGCTTGCGGAACCTGGCGGCGACCGGATTCCCGTCGGACAGAGAGGACGCCCAAGGGCGCTACGGACTGGACAGCCCGGTGATCGAGGCCAGCGTCACCCCGGCCGGGGACGACGCCGCGACCGAGACGGTGTACGTCTCCTCGTACGACACGGCGATGGTGTACGCGGCGCGCGAGGGAGAGCATTCTACGTACCGGGTCGAGCAGGTCGCGGCGCAGAACATCGAGCGTGCCGTAGAGGAGCTTCTGAGCGAGCCCGACGAGGAGGAAGCGGGGGCGTCCGATTCCGGCGACGAGTCGTAGCCCCGCCGCCAGTCGCAGCGCTGGTTGGATTCGAGTCAGGGGCGTTCGACGGGATAGGGTCGGCTCCGCGCCGGGTTCACGAACGCAATTCCCGGATGCCAGCCCGAACCGAGCGTCCGCGACAGCTTGCCGCCCTGCCGCCGTCCGTCATGCCGCCCGAAGGGGTGCCTTCGGGCTGGGCTCTGAAACCATAGCTGCGGCCTCGCGAACCCATTGGCGCTGCTCGCCTGCAAGAATCGCTTCGGTGCGCTCGGCTAGGTTGACCAGGCGGTCTTCCATGGTCATGCTTCTGTAGGGCCCTGCGCTTGACAGAAACAGCGCCCTCTCGCGTTTGAGGTGCTCTGCCGTTTGGCGGTACTGCACCCAGAGCGTTCCATAGCCATTTAGTTTATGGACACCCTCAATGGCTGCGGCGGTCGCAGCCAAGAGGACCGGAATGAAGGCCGAAGGTTCGAAATAAGGCGCGATGGGTAACGCGCCGATTACAACGAGCTGGATGTATCTGAGCCATTTGTACTTTCTCTGAAACGCGATACTCGTCCGGTCCAGCCAGGTGTATTGATCATCCAGCCGAAGCCAGGCCGGATGCTGCTCGAGTTCGTCCGTCAAAGCCCCGAATCCCCCTTAGGCTAGCCTACCCGTGGAATCGCCATCTGACACTGCGTCGGATCCAGTCCAATGGTCGGCGGTGTTCCAATTCCTCGCGACGCTCGGGTGATCCGGCACATGCGACTCGGACATGCCTCGGCAAGGTCGCCTGGTGGCTTGAATCCGCGATCAGCGACCGCGGCCCTTCCTGAAGTGCCGGATCCGACTCGTGAGAAGTCCGGCGCCATTACCGTGCAGCGGTGCGCAAGCGTGCTAATGGTACGGCGTGCGGCGCCGGAAGTCAAGCCGAGCATGCGTCCGGCCGGCCCGCTCGAGTCGGCTGCGGCCGATCGCCTCCGCGGATCTCCATTCGCAGCGGGGTCCCGGTCCGGCTCTCCACCTGCCGGCGGCTGGGCGAGCGCGCCCTCGCGCCCCGTCCCCGGCGGGTCTCCCGGACCGCGACCGCCCTCTGATCGGATACGATACGGAGAGAAATGGACGAATTGCGGTCTCTCGTTCGCGAAGTGCCCGACTTCCCCAAGCCGGGCATTCTCTTCTATGACATCACCACGCTCTTCAAGGACGCCCGAGGCTTGCGCGTCGTGAGCGACCGGTTGGCCGAGGCGGCCGCCGGCATCGAGTTCGACTTGGTTGCCGGCATGGAATCGCGCGGATTCCTGCTGGGGCCGGCGCTCGCATTGCAGAAAGGGACCGGCTTCGCCCTGATGCGCAAGCCCGGCAAGCTTCCCGCCGCCGCCACGAAGGTCGAGTACGACCTCGAATACGGAACCGACTCGCTCGAAATGCATACCGACGCCGTGCGCCCGGGCCAGCGGGTGCTGATCGTGGACGACCTCCTGGCGACCGGCGGGACCGCGTCGGCCGCCGCGAGGCTGGTCGAGCAGCTCGGGGGCCGGGTCGCAGGCCTGCAGTTCGTTATCGAACTGAGCTTCCTCGCCGGTCGTGATCGCCTCGCCGGATACAACGTCTCGTCTCTGCTGAAGTACGAGAGCTGACCCTGCGCTCGTGGTCGGCCAAATGGAAGGCGACTCCGCCGAGAGGCGCGTTTACGAGCTCGCCTTCGCCAAGCTCAATCTGGGCCTGCGGGTCTTGGGTCCGCGCCTTGACGGGTACCACGAGATCTGCACGCTTCTGCAGGCGGTCGACTTGGTCGACGAGGTCGACCTGAAGGTGCGCCGCGCCCGGCGGCCGTCCGTGGCATTGGAGTGCGACCGCGCCGATCTGCGGCACGAGGGAAACCTCGCATGGCTCGCCGCGGATCGCCTGCTGCAGAAGACGGGCGCCTGCGTGTCGGTTCATATCCGCCTGCGCAAATTCATCCCGGTCGGCGCCGGCCTGGGCGGGGGCTCCAGCGACGCCGGCGCCGTGCTGCGTGCGCTGGGCAGGGTGCTGCCCGACCCGCCTCCGGCCGACACCTTGGCCGAGGTCGCGGGCTCCCTCGGCAGCGACGTGCCGTACTTCCTTGTCGGCGGCACCGTGCTCGCCGGTGGCCGCGGGACCGAGCTGCTCCCGATGGACGACCTGCCGCCGACCGCCGTGGCGCTGGTGCTGCCCGACATCGAGATCGCCACGCCGGCAATGTACAGGGCTCTCGCGGACAGTCGCAGGACGCGGTTGACATCCCCGCACGACGCCCGTACAATGAGAGATCGCTGGGCGGAGGCTGCAACCGCCGAGGCCGCTGCCCGCGACAGCCCGTCCGAGTGGATGCTCAACGACTTTGAGCTCGTAGCGTTCCGGCAGTTTCCCGTACTTGAGGAAATCAAGTGCCGGCTTCGGGAAGAGGGAGCCCGCCACGCGCTCATGTCGGGGACCGGCTCCGCCGTGTTTGGCTTGTTCGACTCGAGCGATGCCGCCCGCCGGGCGCTGGCGGGCATTGAGGCGGACGGGTTCCGCACGAATGTTTCGGGGTTCCTGCCTCGGTCCGAATGCGTTACCGCGCTCTAGCCCGAAGCCTCGCTTGCATCTCCTCCTGACGCTGGTGTAATGGCGTGTCAAACCGATCGCGCTTGAGGGTGTTCAGCGGCTCGGCCAATCCCGAGCTGGCCGAGCGGATCTGCGAGCACCTGCGGCTACCGCTAGGCAAGGTGAACCTGCGCAGGTTCTCCGACGGAGAGGTCCATCTCCAGATCAACGAGAACGTGCGCGGCAAGGACGTGTTCGTCGTGCAGCCGACCTGCACCCCGGTCGACCGTCACCTGATGGAGCTTCTGCTCATGCTGGACGCGCTTCGGCGCGCCTCGGCCAAGCGCGTCACGGCGGTGCTGCCGTACTACGGCTATTCGCGCCAGGACCGCAAGGACCGCCCACGCGTGCCGATCTCGGCCAAGCTCGTGGCCAGCCTGCTCGTGGCCGCGGGCGCGGACCGGATTCTCAGCTTGGATCTGCACGCGGCGCAAATCCAGGGCTTTTTCGACATCCCGGTTGACCATCTCTACGGGCGGCCGGTGCTGGTCGAGTACCTCGAGCAGCTCGATCTGCCGCAGGTCAAGGTCATCTCCCCGGACGCTGGGGGCGTGGAGCGCGCCCGCGCGCTGGCCAAGCGCCTCAGCGCCCCCCTGGCGATCATCGACAAGCGCCGCGAGGAGGCCAACGTCTCGGAGGTCATGCACGTCATCGGCGACGTCGAGGGGCACAGCTGCGTCATCGTCGACGATCTCGTCGACACGGCGGGGACCTTGGTCCATACCGCGGACGCGCTGCTCGCCCAGGGGGCCGCCTCGGTGTACGCCGCCTGCACGCACGCCGTGCTCTCGGGGCCCGCCGTGGATAGAATTAAGAAGTCGGGTCTCAGGCAGCTCGTGGTCACGGACTCGATCCCGCTGTCGCCCGCGGCCAAGGCCTCCGGGAAGATCCGCCAGCTGAGCGTGGCGCTGCTGCTGGCGCGCGGCATCGACTCGATCCACAGCGAGTCGTCGATTAGCATGCTGTTCGAATGAGGCAGGGTCGCGGTTCCGGTATCGGCCGCGTCAGTGGGGCCGCCCGCGTTCCGCGAAGGAGAGATCGCAATGCAGCAACAGATCGAATTGCAAGTTGACGAGCGCACGGAGCGCGGCAAGAACGCCGCGCGGCGGCTGCGCGCGGCCGGCCGCGTGCCGGCCGTGGTCTACGGCCTGAACCGCGAGCCGCAGTCGGTCGCGGTCGACACCAAGGCCATCACCGGCGTGCTCAAGGATCCGTCCGGCCACAACCGCGTGTTCAGCCTGCGCGGTGCCGCTGCCGAGGAGCATGCCATGGCGGTCGACTACCAGATTGACCCCGTCAAGCACACCCTGCTGCACGTCGACCTGCGGCGTATCGACTTGGCCCGGCCGGTTCGGGTTTCCGTCCCCGTCAAGGCGGTCGGCACGGCCTTCGGAGTGAAGAACCAGGGCGCCTTCGAGGAAATGGTCAACCGCGAGGTCCACGTGGAGTGCCTGCCGCTCGACATCCCCGAGCACATCGACGTGGACGTCACGGCCTTGCGGGTCGGCGAGGCGATCCGGGCCAAGGACATCCCGGCCAGCGACAAGTACCGGCTGGCCGACGACGAGCGGAAGCTGCTCGTGCATGTCATGGCCTCCCGGGCCGCGGGCGAGACGGGCGAGGAGGAAGCCGGGGAAGGCGAAGAGGACCTGAGTGCCTAGGCGCGCGAGGGCCGCGGGCCGAGCCCGGGCCCCTTCGCGGGCAGGTAAGCATGTTCTGGAGGAAGGGCGGCGGCGCCCGCGCCGACTGGCTGGTGGTGGGTCTCGGGAATCCGGGCGAGGAGTACCGCCTGACGCCCCACAACCTCGGCTTCCTGACCGTGGAGAGGCTGGCGGAGAGTGCCGGCATCCGCGTCTCGCGCCCCGAGGACGAGTCGCTGGTCGGGCGCGGCGAGCTGGCCGGGCACCAGGCGCTGCTGGCCAAGCCCCTCTCCTACGTGAACCGCAGCGGCGGCCCGGTCAAGCGCCTCATGCGGCGCTACGACCTGCGGCCGGAGCGGCTGCTGGTGGTCTACGACGAGCTCGACCTGCCGTGGGGCGCCCTGCGCCTCCGCAGCAAGGGCTCCTCGGCAGGTCATAATGGTATGCAGTCTGTCATCGACTCGCTGGGGACGTCCGAGTTCGCCCGGCTGCGTATTGGGATCCACCCGGGGCATCGTGTCTCGAACGGGGCCAAGTACGTGCTGCGCCCTTTCGCGCGGCAGGAGATCGAGGACCTAGAAGGGATCGTGGGCCGCGCGGCGGATGTCGTTCGCGACGTGCTCGCCGAGGGGGCGGAGAAGGCCATGGCGCGTTGCAATCGCCGCGCATCCGAGCCACGGGATTAGAGCAATATGAGAGTCTACGAACTGGGATTCATCCTCAAGCCCGATCTGCCGGAAGAGGACGCCAAGGCCTCTGTCGAGGCCGTCAAGGGGTGGCTGACCGACGGCGGCGCCACGGTCGACAAGGTCGACGACTGGGGCAAGCGCAAGCTGGCCTACCGCGTGCGCGGGTTCTGGAGCGGCCACTACGTCTTCATCCAGTACTCGACCGACGCCGGTTCCTCGCTGAACCGCGAGGTGGAGCGCCGTCTCCGGGTCGCGGACGACATCGTCAAGCACCTGATGATTCGCATCGACGAGGACCTCAAGCGCCTCAAGAAGGCCCAGGCGCGGAGGGCCAAGCGGGCTCCGAGGCTGGCGGCCAGGGAGGCGGCGGCCGCGCCCACCCAGCCCAGGGAGCCTGGCGTGCCCCAGCCACCGAAACCGGCGGCTCCCGCGGCCCCGCAAGCCGCGCAGGCCTGACCGAACGGGAGAGAGACTGATACATGGCTGACCAGCAGACCCCAGCGCCGCCTACGAGCGCGACCGTCGGCGCCCCCCAGAGGACTGCCCCCGGCGGTGCGCCTCCTAGGACTGCCCCCGGCGGCGCCCCGCAGAGGAGCGGGCCCGGTGGCGCCCCGCAGAGGAGCGGGCCCGGCGGCGGCCCGCCGAGGAGAGGGCCGTCGGGCGAGGGCGGTGGCCCCGGCAGGGGACGCGGGCCTGACGGGCGCGGCCGGGGCGGCAAGCGCTTCTTTCGTCGGCGCAAGGTCGATTACTTCAGCGTCAACCGCATCGACCACATCGACTACAAGAACATCGATACCCTCAAGCAGTTCGTCGGCGACCGCGGCAAGATCAATCCGCGTCGGCACACCGGTCTGAGCGCCAAGCACCAGCGCGAGCTGCGAAGGGCGATCAAGCGCGCCCGCAACCTGGCGCTGCTGCCCTTCGCCGGTCCGGTCGACAAGGCCAAGCCGGGAGGACGGGCCGATGCTTGAGGTCATTCTGAAGCAGGACATCTTCCGCCTCGGCGAGCGCGGCGACGTGGTCCGCGTCGCGGACGGTTACGCCCGGAACTACCTCTACCCCAAACGGCTGGCGATTCCCGCCGACAAGGGCAGCCTCAAGCACCTTGAGGCCATGCGGGCCGCTGCCGCGCGCGAGGCCGTGCGGGTGCGGGGCGACGCCGAGAAGCAGCTCGCCGCCATCGAGGGCAGCGTGGTGCGGGTGGTGTCCCGCGCCAGTCTCAACAACCAGCTCTACGGCTCCGTGACGTCCCGCGACGTGGCCGCGAAGCTGGCGGACAAGGGCATCGAAGTCGACCGCCGTCGCATCCAGATGACCAGCCCCGTGCGCAGCGTGGGGGACTACGAGGTCCCGATACACATTTACAAGGACCTGTCCACGACGGTCAAGCTCGAGGTCCGGGCCCAAGGTCGCGAGGAAGCGCCGTTGGACCGCACCGCGGAGATGGCGGCGCAGCTGGAGTTCGCTCCGGCTCCGCCGCCGCCGGAGGAGCCGGTTGAGGAGGGCACGGAATTCGAGTCCGCGGAGGCCGCGGGCGAGGACGAGGTTGCAGGCCAGGACGACGTAGTCCGCGAGGTCGCGGCCGAATCCGAGGAGCAGGCCGGAACGGCCGTCGCGGCCCCGGCGCCAGATGGCGAGCCCGTTGCCGAGTAGCTTCTTTAGCCTGCGCGGTCACACCGCGCTGGTGACCGGTGCCGGCCGGGGGATCGGCGAGGGTATCGCGGCTCGTCTCGCCCGGGCCGGCGCGGAAGTGGCGGTTGCCGATCTCAACGAGGAGGCGGCCGCCGTCCGCTGCGGCGAGATCCGCTCGGAAGGCCTGGCGGCGTTCCCAGTGCCGGTGGACGTCTCGAACGCGGACTCCGTCGTGGCCGCGGTCGGTGTCGTGCTCGAGCGCCAGGGCCGCATCGACGTCTTAGTCTGCAACGCCGGCATCGCGGGCAGGGCGCTCCCGGCTTGGGAGCAGTCGGACCGCGACTGGCAGTCGGTCATCGACGTCAATCTGAGCGGCGTCTTCTATTGCTGCCGCGCCGTCCTGCCGTCGATGGTCGAGCGCGGCTACGGGCGGATCGTGAACATCGCTTCGCTGGCCGGAAAGGAAGGCAACCCCAACATGGTCGCCTATTCCGCCTCGAAGGCCGGTGTGATCGCGATGAGCAAGTCCATGGGCAAGGAGACGGCGCAATACGATATTTGCGTCAACGCGATCAGCCCGACCGTGATCCGGACGCCGATTCTCGACCAGCTCACCGCCGAGCAGGTCGGGTACATGACCTCCCGCATCCCCCGCGGGCGCACCGGGACGGTCGAGGAGGTCGCCGCGGTGGCGCATTTCCTCGCCAGCCCGGACTGCTCGTTCGTGACCGGCCAGTGCTACGATGTCAGCGGCGGGCGAGCCACCTACTAGCGCGTCCAGTGCCTCATGCCGGAGCCCGGCCCGCGCCTGCCGCTGCGCGCAGTGGCGGCCTTGGGACTGGCGGCCGTCGCGCCTGCCTTCGCCGCTGTGACCGTCGAGAGGATCGAGTACGCCGGCTGGCCGGAGTGCTACCGCATGTCCAACGGCGAGGCGGAACTCGTCGTGACCGCGGACGTGGGCCCGCGCATCATCCGCTACGCCTTTGTCGGCGGCCGCAACCTGTTCGTCGAGCTCGAGGAGGACTTGGGCCGGACCGGCGGGGACGGCTGGCGGCTCTACGGCGGCAGCCGCCTCTGGGTGGCCCCGGAGGACGCCGTGTACAGCTACGCCGCCGACAACGAGCCGGTGGAGGTCGAGATTCACGGGAACAGGCTGTCCGCGCAGGCGCCTGTCGAGAACACGGGATTCCAGAAGCGGATCGAGGTGGAGCTCGCCGAGAGCGGTACCGGTGCCACTGTGCGCTACGTTCTCGCCAACCGCACGATTTTCCCGCTGCGGATCGCCACGTGGGTGCTCACGATGATGGCTCCGGGAGGCGTCGGAATCACGACTTTGCCGCCGAGGGGCACGCATCCGGAGGTCTTGGCTCCGACCAACCCCCTGATCGTCTTCGCCTTCACGAACATGGCCGACCCGCGCTGGAGCTGGATGGAGAAGTACATCTTGCTGCGGCAGGATCCCGCCAATTCCGATCCCGAGAAGATCGGGCTCTTCAACCCCGCCACGCGCGGGGCGTACCTGCTGGACGGGGAGCTGTTCGTCAAGAAGTTCGCGGCGTCGCCCGACGAGGAATACCCGGATATGGGCTCGTCCTTCGAGACGTTCACGAACGAGCGGTTCCTCGAGCTGGAGACGCTCGGGCCGATGCGCGCGCTTCAGCCGGGAGAGTCGGTCGACCACGTCGAGACTTGGTCGCTGCACCGACCGGTGAAGATCGACACTTGGGACGACGCCGGGCTGGATCGCGCGATCGCGCCCTTTCTCGAGTAGTGTTCCGCACGGTCGCGGGCCGACTCGTCGGGGAGGGCCGCGTGGGCTTGCTGCCGGCGGCCTACAATCCCCCGACCGTGGCGCACGTGGCGCTGGCGGACAGGGCCCAGGCGAGCTTCGCCCTCGACCAGGTTGTCTTCGTGCTGCCGCAGGCGCTGCCGCACAAGCGCTTCGACGGGCCCGGCTTCGAGCAGCGCCTGCGCTGGCTCGCGACGCTCGCGCAGGGACGGCCCGACCGTGCTGCGGCCGCTTGCCCGCAGGGACTGATCATCGACGTGGTGCAATCCTTTCGCCGGGCGGCTGGCGAGGGGTGCGAGCCATCCGTAATCGCCGGTCGCGACGCCGCGGAGCGCTTCGCTCGCTGGGACTACGGGCGGGAAATGCCGTTCGACGAGCAGCTCGGGCACTTTCGCCTGCTGGTCGCGGCCCGCCAAGGTGCCTACCCCCCGGCTCCGGCGCACGCCGACCGGATCGTTCCGTTCGAGATCGACCCGCGGCGCGGCGCGGCCTCCTCGAGCGCGGTCCGGGAGGCAATCCGCGCCGGGCGGAGGTGGCACCACTGGGTGCCCGCCGTGATCCGCGAGTCGGTTGGGTCCGCCTACGGGGGCCCGTCGGCGTGACTACCGCGCTGGTCGCGTACCAGGCCGCGCCCGACTGCGGGCTCTTCCGCAGACGGGGCCTTCTGATCGGCTTGCAGCGCCAGCTGCGCCAAGTGGAACTGGAGTACGCGCGGGATGTCGAGGAGCTGCGACGGTTCGAGCTGCGCTACCGGCCCGCCGTGGGCGACCGCTACGACGAGCTGGAGCGCCTGCGCGCAAGGGCCGGTCGGGGATGGGATGCACTCGCTAGGGCTCGCGGGAGCGGGGAGGGGCCCGAGAGCGCCGAGCGGGACGCCGCCGATGCGCCTGCGGCGCGGCCGGGCGAGGGCGCGAGGCGGATCTTCTTGGAGCTCGCCCGCCGCATCCATCCCGACTTGGCGGAGGACGAAAGCGAGCGGCGCAGGCGGCACGAGGTCATGGCCGAAGCGACGCTCGCATACCGCGACGGCGATGATCGCCGCCTGCAATGGCTGCTCGAGCACTGGCTGGCCGAGAGCAATCCGATCGTGGGATTCGGTCTCGAATCGGTCTGGTCCAGGACGAACCGGCAGATTGCCTGGACGCGCTACCGGGTGCGCGAGATGCGGTACGCGCTGGGCCAGCTCCACGCGGCGCCGATCGCGAGGATCATGCAGGAGCACGAGCAGGCCCGCCTGTCCGGTCGGAACCTGATCCGCGAGATGCGCAGGCGGCTCCAAGCCGAGTTGGAACGCGCCTGCGAGGATCTGGACCGGCTGGGCGCAGCCATCGAGGACCTGCCACCCGATTCGCGGGAAGCTGTCCGGCGCGAGGTCGCGGGCTGACCTCGGCCGCACGAACGAGCCGCGCTCCCGGCACCGAGCCGGCCAACCGCTTGCAGCGACTTTGTTTGCCCCACACTTCGATGGCGTTGCCGCCAGCGTATTCCGTTCGACGGAGTACCTTGTCTTCCCAGCTCCGCTCGCTGCGGTCAAACGGCACCTGGTGGCCTTCCTCGGCCGAGCGGCGATCCATGTGCTCGGCACTCTGCCGCAGCCCGTCGCGGGTCGTGCTCTCAAGCCCCTTGTGCAGGAGCTTGCACTCGACGAAGCGCCAGGTCCCCCCGTCCGTTGGCCAGACGACGGGCAGGTCCGTGCGGCCGCGACCTAAGCCGTACTCGCGCTCGATTCGCCCTCCGCTGTTCGGCCGCCTTCTGCAGGAATGCCTGCAGCAGCGGTGGGCCCGCCTCGTGGAATTGGAACCGCTTCAGCCAGTGCTCGGAATTCTGGCAAGAGAACGCCTGGAACTCCGCGAGTAGCCTGGCCGTGTCCAGCCGGCTGTTCGGTCCTACGCATGCGGACGGCTTCATCCAGAGACCCGCCTGCACTTGATAAGCGCGCTCTTGCGCGATCGCTTCGGAATAGATCGGGTTGGCGATGCGGGGCGGATCCTCTCGAGCGACCAAGCCCAGGGTCGCGCACATGCTCGAGATCCTGGGTCAAGGCCTCTTGGTCCAACGTGCCGCTGAGCATTGGCTCGGCCACCCGCCGGACTCGATCTTCCGTCAGCTTGTCCGCCAGCTGGTCTAGGCGAGTGACGCGCCGGACAATGAGCCACCTCCTGCCCATCGAGAATGTCCTGCTCGGCGATGGGGCGGTCGCGGTCTTGCCGACGCGCGCCGAAAGCAGGCTCCGTAGCAGAGCGCGCTAACGAGCAAGGGCTAGCCAAGCGTCTGGATCCAATGCCGTTCCACTGCCTCCTGCAGTAGCGCCTGCCCGGTCTCTGCGGTGAGCTGTGCCAGCAACGCCTCGACCTCCGGTCGGCTGAAGTTTCCAAGCTGCAACGATTCCGCACCGATGGTGAAGGCGCTGCCACCGGCGACGTACTCGTTCCCGGAAGTCGAGTGACTGCGGTGGTCCCGCACGTCGCGTACCCCGCACAACACGATGCTCCGGGGGAACTCGAGCGGTCAGAGGTGGTAGCCGGACCGCGGCTGGTGCAGCACGGAGAGCAGACTGGGGATCGTGCGCATGACTTGGCCTACGTCTTCACGGAACGCTGGGCCGCCCTCGATGTTGACGTTTACGCAACGGTAATCGTCATCCGACCTGCTGTTCAGGAAGTCTTGCAGCGCAAGCATGGCGGAGGTCTTGCCCGTCTGCCGAGGCGCGTGCAGGATAGGGACCTGTAGTCCCGGACTAGGCCTCGGACATCCCGTGGTCGTCTCACTAGCGATGTCGCAACATGAGACGGCTCAGACAGACCGCGAGAAGCACGATAGCCGCAAGCGTGCCGGGCTGGGAGCGGAACGGACCGGTTTCGCCGCCGTCGAGGCGCGCGACACCCCGTGCAACAGCCCCGGAACGGACTCTCGGCCCGGCAGTGACCCTTCGACGGCTAGGACGAGGGCTCCAGCCGAGTGGACCCGCCTCGGAACGGCGACAGGACAAATGAGACAGGCGGCATTCCGCCGATCCCGGAATCTGCTGGTGAAATTGCTCGGTGCGTCAACGCTGATTTCGGAGTCCTATCCTCCATACAGGCACGCGTGACAAGAAGCTCCAACATGTAGATTGGACGGTGGGAACACTCGCAGAAGACCGTGAGCTTTGCGTAAGGACCTTCGGCAGGCACCGGCCTCGCTCCACCCCTCGACCTCGGGAAGTCCGAGGCCTAGGACATCCTCCGATAGGAATACGATCCAGAGGCGGAATCATATTTGGCATCCCCGCCACGACCGGCCCAGCGGTGTTGAAGAAGCGCACGCGCCTACGATGACACATCTTCCTAGCGCCCCTTCCGGACTGGGATAGTCGGCAATTTCCGAGATTCGCCCGCACTCCGCGGCGAGTGGGTCGCACGGGCGTGTGCGGGCAGGGACCTAGGGGATCGAGATCTACCGACGGAGTGAGTGTGCCATCCCAGGGAGTGGATGCAGCACGGACGGTGCCGGCTAGGCGGCGCTGTCGCCCCGGTGTCGCAACGCCTAGACACGCCCGTGAGTCTGTCGGCGGGCATCGGGAGGACTGCCGTGCGCCTGGTCGACGTCGCCATCAAGGCCCCAATCGAAGCGAAGTGCATCCTGACGTGACACCGGGTCGGCACAGCGTCCACCCAGCCGGATGCGGCGACACGTCCGCCTGCAAGTGCTGGTGCATTCGCCGCTGGGGTAACGGAACCCGCTGGTATGCATGTCCGAACTTGAGCGAAGGGTGCCGGGCCGCCGGTGCCTGGGCGCGACTTGCAAACTGATAGGAGCTTCGCTTCGGCTAGATTGAGGCAGGAATGGTCGCGAGATCCGAGGACAGGCACCTGATCATAGCCGTCCTGGCGGTGGGCGTATCGCTGGGCGGCTTGATCCTTGCTACCGACGACGGTGCCGAGATCAGGGCTGAGCTCAGAGCTTTGGTTGCCAAGATCAATGACATCCGGGACTACATCGCGATCAAGCAGGTGAGCAGCTCAACTTCACGCTGACAGAAACCGGCGGGGATCCGTCTTGGGCCGTCCAGGCAGTGGACGGGGAGACCGGTGAGGCCACGGCAATTCGGACCTTGTCGGTCCGGGGTGCGAGTGATCGTCGCGCGGTGTTCAGGATTGACGGTGACCAGCTCGTAGAGGAATGGGCGCATATCGCATAGACCGACACGCTGAAGCGTGCGAGGGCGCTGGTGGTCGCGAACGGGTTGCATGGCGCATCCGGAACATGAGGGGAGGCTCGGGCAGATCGCAAGCATAGAAATCGGCCTGAGGTGCCCGAGGCTTCACCGTGGTTGCGTTTGGCTCATTGCGGTCGCTTCTTCGGATTCGTTAAACGAGTACCATCCCGAGCATGTCGGCAGTCCCGGAATCTTGGCGCGAGTCCGGTGCTCCGGCACAATGCAGGCTAGCCTCGCTACCGCGACGGCGACATTTCCCATAGGGCCGACGTGCGGCCGGTCTCCCTGGGTCAAGGGCTTTTCCGGTCGCTGCTTCGCGGTGCGATGCAGCCGTGCATTCGCCTGCGGGCGACGGTGCGGGTACGGGGAGCGGCCCCTACTGCGGAGGCGCTGCGCGATGAGCTGTGTGCCTTCGCCGATAGACTGGCCTCCTGCAGACTGTCTGGCCGGGCGCTGCTCAAGCCCGTACGAGGCATTCCGCGTCAAGCCGAGCAAAGGAATCTTGATCGGCCCGGTCAGCGAGATCCCTCCTCCAAGTGGCCCGAGAGCAGCCGCTACATGGTCCGTTCCCCCGCCAGGCCTCGTTCGGTGCCTCCAGTCTCGGCCCCCGAGAGTCGATTCCCGGGCACGTTTGAAGCCCCGCGTTGCAACTCGCACCCGCGCTGCTTACCATTGGGGGAGCTTCGTAGATGACACGTCGCCAACTCCTGCTCGGCAGCACTGCCGTGCCGTGCCTCATGGGAGCCGAAATGCCAGCCAACCCGCTTGGACTCGATTTCTTCAGCCTGCGGTCTCAGGGATGGACTGCGTTCCAGCTTCTGGATTTCGCCCACGCCCACGGCGCGACCGTCGCGAACTTTTCCGAACCCCGATTTCTCGGAAGCACCGACGAGGATCACCTCAAGCGCGTTCGGGAGCATGCGGACGCGCTCGGCATCCGGATCGAAGTCGGCTTCGGGTCGATCTGCCGCACATCCACGCGCTTCGCCAAGGAGGACGGCTCGGCTCGCCAGCAGTTGCTGAGGATGTTCGGGATCGCTCGGATTCTGGGATCGCCCTTCGTCCGTTGCTACCTCGGCGGCTCCGAGGACCGCAAGGGCGACATTCCGCTTGAGCGGCATATCGAGAACACGATTGCCGCCTGCAGGTCCGTTCGCGACGACGAGGGCCGCCACGGCATCAAGATCGCCTTGGAGAACCACGCGGGGGATCTGCAGGCCCGCCAGCTGCGCGCCTTGGTGGAGGAGGCGGGCACGGACTACGTCGGCGCGCTGCTGGACTCGGGCAACGCCACCTGGACGCTCGAGGATCCTCTGCACACGCTGGAGGTGCTCGCGCCGACCGCGCTGACGACCGGCATCCGCGACTCGCGCATCTGGCTTGAAGACGGGGAGGTGAACGTCATGTGGGTGCCGATGGGCCAGGGCAACGTCGGCATCGAGCGCTGGGCCCGGCGGTTCCGAGAGCTGCGGCCCGATCTCGCGTTCTCGCTGGAGATCATCAATCTGCGCGCACCGCGCAAGTTCGCCGTGCGGGACACGGGCTTCTGGACACACTACAGGGACGTGCCCGCATGGGTCTACGAGGGCTTTATGGCGCTGGCGCGGACCGGCGAGGCCTACGTCGCCCCGAAGGGGGATCCGGTGGATCTGGAACGGCAGGAGGTTGCCGCGGATCTGGCGTACAGCCGCCCCCTGCTGGGCCTCGCCTAGCCCGCCGGGCCCATCGCGTAAACTCTTACGGACACTTGGAGACCTCCGAATGCATCTTCGATTCCTACTGCTGCCTGCCCTGCTCGTGGCGCACGCCGCCGCCGGCGAAATCCCCCGAGCCGACCCTTCCGAGGTCGGCCTGTCCCAGGAACGACTCGACAGGATCACCCGGGTTATGGAGGCCCGCGTGGCCAAGGGGCACCTGGCGGGCGCGATCGGCGTGGTGGCCCGGAAGGGGAGGATCGCCTACTGGGAGACCGTCGGCATGGCTGACCGGGAAGCCGGCGAGCCGATGCGCGACGACCAGATTTTCCGCATCTACTCCATGACCAAGCCGATCGTCGGCGTGGCCTTGATGACGCTGTACGAGGAGGGACGGTTCGCGCTGCGAGATCAAGTCAAGAAACACATCCCGGAGCTCGGCGGCCTGCAGGTGCTGGAGGGCGACAAGGACAAGCTGGTGCCCTCCAAGCGCGAGATGACGGTCCAGGACCTGATGCGGCACACATCGGGCATGACCTACGGGCTCTTCGGCGACAGCCCGGTGGACGAGATGTACACCGACGCGAATGTCCTCGGCGGCAATCGGTCCGTGGAGGAATTTGTCCGGAAGCTCGCGAAACTCCCGCTGAAGCACCAGCCCGGCTCGGCTTGGGAGTACAGCGTGTCCGTCGACGTCCAGGGCCGGCTGATCGAGATCCTGTCCGGCAAGGACCTCGCCACGTTCATGCGCGAGCGCGTCTTCGAGCCGCTGGACATGCGCGACACAGGGTTCCGGCTGGCCGACAGCCAGATGGACCGCTTCGCGCAGGTCTACCGGCAAACCAAGGACAAGCGGGCTATCGAGCCCGTTCCCGGCGGGCGGCTCGAGCGGTACGTCGAGGACACGAAATGGTACTCGGGCGGCGGCGGGCTGGTCTCCACGACGCGCGACTACCTTCGCTTCTGCCAGATGCTGCTGAACGGGGGCGAACTGGACGGCCAGCGCATCCTCAGCCGCAAGACGGTCGAGCTGATGACAGTCGACCACATCGCGGATGTTCCTCGTGCGTCTTCGATCTCGCGGCCGGGCTACGGATTCGGCCTTGACTTCGCGGTGCATCTCGATCCGGCGGCGAGCGGCTTGAACGGCTCCGCCGGTGAGTACAACTGGGGAGGGCTCGCGGGCACGATCTTCTGGATTGACCCGGCGGAAGAGTTGATCGGCCTGTACATGATCCAGATGCTGCCGCCCCGTTTCGGTGACAGCCGCAACCAGTTCAAGCGGCTGGCATACCAAGCGATCGTCGATTGACGGACAGGGCGGGCCAGCGGGCACGCCGTCCGGAATAGAAGGGAAATCCATGATTATTCGCGCCTCGCTCCTAGTCCTCTCCCTTGTCGCGACTGTCTCGGCCACCGAGTTCCCGCGCGCGGCACCCGCTGAGGTCGGACTCTCGACCGAGCGGCTGGGCCGCGTCACCCGGGCCATGCAGGCCGACGTGGACGAGGGCCGCCTCGCGGGAGCGATGGGAATCGTGGCCCGGAAAGGCAAGATCGCTTACTGGGAGACCCTCGGCATGGCCGATCGCGAGGCCGGCAGGCCGCTGCGCGACGACACGATCTTCCGCATCTACTCCATGACCAAGCCGATCGTGGGCGTGGCCCTGATGACGCTATACGAGCAAGGCAGATTCGCGCTGCGCGATCCCGTCCGGCGGTACATCCCGGAACTTGGCGGCTTGAAGGTGCAGGACGGCGACGGACTGGTGCCTTCCGAGCGCCAAATGACCGTCCAGGACCTGATGCGGCACACCGCCGGCATGAGCTACGGCGGCGGCAAGAACCCGGTCGACAGGCGCTTTCGCGAGCTCGACGTGCTCGGCGGGAACCGCTCGTCGGACGATTTCATCAAGAAGCTGGCCCAGCTGCCGCTCAAGCACCAGCCGGGCTCGGCTTGGGAGTACAGCGTCTCGGTCGACGTGCAGGGACGGCTGATCGAGGTGCTCTCCGGTAAGGATCTCGCGACCTTCTTGGGCGAGCGGCTGTTTGAGCCGCTGGACATGCGCGACACGGGCTTCACTGTCCCTCCGGACAAGAAGGACCGGTTCGTGCAGATGTACTCCAAGACCGAGGACGAGACGGGCATCGAGCCGTCCCGCGCCGACCGCTCGGCGGGCTACTTCGACTACGAGAGCAAGTGGTATTCCGGCGGCGGGGGGCTGGTGTCCACCGCCCGGGACTACCTGCGCTTCTGCCAGATGCTGCTGAACGGGGGTGCGCTCGACGGTCAGCGAATCCTCAGTCGCAAGACCATTGAGCTGATGACACGCGACCATGTACGCGGCGTCCGGCGCGCCTCGTCCGTGCTGGCGCCGGGCTACGGATTCGGCCTCGACTTCGCCGTCCACGCGGACAAGGCCAGGAGCGGGCTGAACGGCTCGGTGGGCGAGTACAACTGGGGCGGCCTAGCGGGGACCATCTTCTGGATCGACCCCGCCGAGGAAATGATCGGGCTGTACATGATCCAGATGCTGCCGCCGCGCTTCGGCAACAGCGGCGGCCAGTTCAAGCGCCTGGCCTACCAGTCCATCGACGATTGACCGCTGCGCTACTGCTCGATTAGAGCGAGCACGCCCCGCGCGACGCGGCCCGCTTCCATGTCCGCGAAGGCGGTCGGTAGGTCGTCGAGCCGGTACCGGCGGGTGATCAGCCTGTCGAGCGGCAGCCTGCCCCCGAGGTACAGGCCCATCAGCCTAGGCAGGTCTAGGCGCGGCCGGACCGAGCCCGCGAACGAGCCGAGGAGGCGCTTGTTCTGCAGGACCAGGGCGCCTGCGGTAATCTCGACCTGCTGCTTGGCCGCAGCCAAGCCGACGATGGTCGCCGTGCCGCCGGGGCGCACCGCCCGAAGCGAGAGATCGATGGTAGAGGCCGCCCCGACGCTGTCGAACAAATACTCGGGGCCGCCGGCTGCCATCTTCCGGAGTGCCTTAGCCGGGTCGTCGCACGCCGCGGAGTTCAGCGTGTCGTCCGCCCCGAGCTGCCGGGCGAATTCCAGCTTCGAGTCCAGCACGTCCACCGCAATGATCGGGCGGCAGCCGGCGAGACGGCAGCCCATCAAGGCGCTCAGCCCGACGCCGCCGCATCCGATGACGGCGGCAGGCAGGCCTGGCTTGGCCCGGGCGGTGTTGATCACCGCGCCAACGCCCGTGGCCACTGCGCAGCCGATTACGGCCGCGACATCGAACGACACGCCGTTGGGAATCGGCACGGCGCTCGACTCGTCGATCACGGCATGCTCGGCCATCGTGGCGGCGCTGAGGAAGTGCTTCAGCGGCATGCCGTCCAGCGTGCTGAGGCGGGACGTGCCGTCCACCAGCATCGCTTGGAACGTCGTGCGCGCCAGCCGCTCGCAGAGATTGTGGCGGCCGCTGAGGCAGGTCGGGCAGCTCTCGCAGGCCGGCAGCCAGTTGACCACGATCCGGTCACCGGGCGTACAGCGGGTGACGCGGCTTCCGACCGCCTCGACGACCCCTGCGCCCTCGTGCCCTAGGACGAGCGGAGGGACCGCCCTCAACTCGCCCCGTAGCGTGTGCAGGTCCGAGTGGCAGACGCCGGCGGAGCAAATCCGGACTAGGACCTCACGTTCCTTGGGAGCAGCGAGCTCGACCTCCTCGATTGCCAACTGGCCGATATTTCGGGCTACTGCTGCTCTGATACGCATGACGGCTCTTCCGATGGCTTCCGGCAACTGCTGTCGCCGCATCCAGCCACGGATTATAGCAAAGCGTCGTCTCAGGCGCAAACGTATAGGCGTCATTAAATCTACGACACACTGAGCAACTCAGAAATCATATGTCATCTCGAACTGCCCATTGTCAATGGCATGGCGTCCCATTCACTCGTGCTACCCTCTCCACTTTACGATCTCCTTAGATCCTCAATCAGCATGCGATCCACACTAGGGACCTGCATTCTAGGATGCCTCTCGGAATGACAAACAGCACACAATACTTCTATGTTCGGAGAGTGCTGATTGGACGTACCGAGGTCACCACCGTGGACATGCAAGAGGTCGTTGCAGTCTTCTATACAGACTCCGCACATCTCGCACTTCCGATCACATCTGTCCTTGTACTTGATTAGATTGTCGATTGCGCGTTCATCTGACGAGGAAAGATGAAGTCTCGAGTGTTCTCCAGAATGGCACTTGATACATAACACCTCAATATTATCGGACCAGTTATTCCGTTTATCACGGTCTCTGCGGTGTCCATGCAATGCCTTCTTGTGCCGCTCCATGCGCCCATTCAACTCCGAAGTGCGACACGCGCCGAGCCACAAGATGGCAGGGAGGGGAGAGAGGGGGGCAGCGAGCGGTGGTGTCGCGGCAGTAGGCTGGTAGGTGCTGGAAGGAGCAGGGAGGCGGATGCGGAAGAGCTACACGCACGTGACGCAGGAGGAGCGCTGCCGGAGCGAGACGCTGCGGGCCGCGGGCTGGGCGGGCTGGGGAGCGGGCAGGATCGCCGGGCAGCCGGGCCGCAAGCGGGCCACGATCTACCGGGAAGTGGGCCGCAACGGCCGACCGGCGGAAGGCGAGCGCGCGGAGCGGCGGCGGCGCGCGGCGTCGTGCCGGCCGCGCAAGCTGACGTCGGCTCTGCGGACGCGGAGCGAGGACTGCCTGCGGCAGGACTGGAGCCCGGAGCAGGAGCCCGGAGCAGGTCGCGGCGCGGCTGAAGTGGGAAGGGGCGCTGGAGATCAGCCCTGAACGGATCTACCAGCTGGTGCGCGCGGAGCGGCGGCAGGGGGGCCGGCTGTACCGGCACCCGAGGCAGGGCGGCCGCAAGCGCGTGCGGCGGGTCGGCCGGACGGCGGGCCGCGGCCTGATCCCGGGGCGCGCGGACATCGCGGAGCGCCCGGCGGAGGCGCGAGCGCAGGCGCGCGTCGGCGACCGGGAGGCCGACACCGTGATCGGCGGGCCGCGCCGCGGGGCGCTGGTGACGCTGGTGGACCGGTTCTCTAAGTACCTGCTAGTGCAGCCGGTGAGCCGGCGCAGCTGGTCGGGGCGGCGATGACGGCCATGCTCGCAGGGATGCTCGCAGGGAGCGGGGCCGTGACGCACACGATCACGGCCGACAACGGCAAGGAGTTCGCGGCAAGGAGTTCGCGGGGCACCGGGAGGCACCGGGAGGTGGCGCAGCGGCTGGGGGCGGGCTTCTACTGCGCGCGGCCCTGCCACTCCTGGGAGCGCGGGCTGAACGAGCATGCCAACGGGCTGCCGCGGCAGTACTTCCCGCAGGGGACGGACCTGCGGCGGGTGGACCCGGCCCGGGTGCGGGAGGCGCGGGACCGCCTGAACCGGCGTCCGCGGAAGGTGCCGGGCGGGCGCACGCCGGAGGAAGTCTTCCCGGCGGAGCGCGAGCGGGTGCCGCGGGGCTGAGGCAGGGCTGGCAGCCCGCCGCGAGGACAGGGGCGCGGGGGAGCTGCGCCCGGACAGGCCCGGAGGGTCCCCGTTCCGGAAACGGGGCACGCATTCCCGCCTGCCCGGGACGCGGCCTCCCGCTTCGGCCCGGCAGCGGCTTGTCCGGTGCCGCTGGATCTGCTACTGTGGTCCTAGTATCCCAGCCCACCGCCCCTTACCCGCGTGTCGCACTTCGGAGTTGAATGGGCGGTAGAAGTTCTGTCATGCTCCTCTATTCCTAGCTCCTGACCCGTCGAAGGATAGTTGAAACATCTTCCGCAAGCTCCACATAGTCGCTTCTCATTTTTCCTGATATCGATGCCAAGTATTCTCCCATCATGGTGAGAACTCGCGTCACCTCCGCCTCTATTCCTTTGTCAATTAACTCCACCTGATTACCCACAAAACTCAGCCAAGGTTAGGAGGCGGTAAGGCATGGGCGGGGTGCGCACGGAGGCGTGGAGCAGGCGGGGGACCAGCGCCTGCAGGTCGTAGCGGCGGTTGAAGCGGTAGCGGAACGCGGCGAGGTAGCGCGGCAGGTGCTTGCCGTCGAGCGCAGGGCAGGTTCCCGCCAGGGACTGCTTGACGTTCGCCAGCATCGTGCTGACCCGGACGAAGCGGGAATCCCCGCAGCTCCGCTTCCCGCCTCCGGTGACGGTCGGCACGTGCTCGCAGCCGGCGTCGGCCACGCCCCGGAAGCAGGCCGGGCCGTCGGAATGCACCTCCGTGCCGGGCTGCAAGTGCCGCCCGGCCCATGCTGCCAGCGTCTTCTTGCGGAAGCCCGCCACGCTGCTCATGCGCATCCTTGCCGGCTGGCCGGCGGCGGTGACCTGCACGGCGGCCACGAACGGCGTCTTGCCCGCCGCGCCGCGACCGCGCGTGCCGCCGGTCCGCTCCCCGCCCCGGTAGGCGTCGTCCACCTGCACGATGCCGCCCGGCGGCACGCGCTCGTCGCGCTCCTTCATCACTTGCAGGAGCTTGTGCTTCATCTTCCAAGCCGTGTTCCGGCTGACCCCCAGCTGCCGCGCCAGTTCCAGCGACGAAACGCCGTGCTGGCCCTGCGTCAGCAGGTGCATCGCCAGGAACCGGACGGTCAGCGGCAGCTTGGTGGCGGCGAAGATCGTGCCGGCGACGAGGGAGGTCTGGCGGTGGCAGGCGTGGCACTGCCAGAGCTTGCGGGAGCGGATGCGGCAGTGCCGGCGGGAGCCGCACTCCGGGCAGCGGAAGCCGTCCGTCCGGCCAGCGGGCCTTGCAGACGGCCTGCTCGCATGGCCCCTCGCTGCCGTAGCGCTGCAGGAACTTGCCCAGGCTGAGTCCCTGCTGGAATTGCACGCGATTGCGTTTCATCTGCTAGCCCCTTTCCCGTCAGAGATTTCCGACCTCCTTCAGTATAGCATATCCTCGGATGACGTTCGTTAGTAATCAGGTAACTCCATGTTCTGTCTGGCAATTCTCTGTGTTTCGGTTAATGATCCCTCCATCTGAGTTCGAACCGATTGTGTGGTCTCACGTATGAACTCCTCGTGTTTCTGACGCTGTGACTCTGCAATAGTCTGCATTTCCTTCTGTGATGAATTCAATTGGTCGACGGTCGATTGCACAGCGCTGTTCATCGTCACGGTGAGTGATTCAATATTGGATTCAATCACTGGAAATGCAGTCAGAGGTTTCTCACGAAGGTCTGCAAGCTCTGTGAGGCTCTCTGAGAGTAAGGTGTTGTTGGAGATGACTGATTTCAGTGCCGGGTCAATCTTCTCGAGAGGCTCTGGAAGAGCAGCAATCCTGGTCTCAATCGTGCCGAATGAGCGTTCCAGTTTCTAGGTCGCTGCTACCAATCTTGTCAAGCAGACCAATTGACCGTTCCACGTGATCACTATATTGGTCTTGCCATACTACAAGTCTCTCCACTCCTTGATTCAATTGCTTGAAATTCTCACAGAATTGTTCGGTCAAATTCTCATAAAATCGCGAATAATAGCCTCAAGGGCCTCAATTAGTGCCTTTTGATTTTGTTCAACCATGTGCTGTTTGAATTCTCTAAACTCACGAATCAATGCTCTCATATCATCGCTAATCGATGCACGAAAGTTCATTAGTGCTTGAGACAAAACCCCTGAATTCTGGCCCGATCAGCATTTCATACTACATCCTGAGGTCGGATGGATCTCCAAACACAACATATAGGGTCCGAGGTCGGAAGTTGCTCAGCCGCCAATCGCGAAGATTTCCGCGCTCTACCCAGAATTGGCAGGATTTCGGACTAGTCGTAGCATTCCAGTGAAATCTTCGCCTTGAGAGATTGGACCTAACGTCCTTGTTGTCAAGGGGATACGAGTTTTGTCACAGGCACTTATTATCTGAGAGACCATGCTCTTGTCGCTATCGGAGGTGATGGCTCGCTGGAGGGCCTCTAGCTTATCAGAGTGATCCTTCCCAATTCCCTCAATAAGATCGTACATGTCGCGTGATGTGATTGCTTTCGATGTGGTCTTGGGATCAGAAAACCTCTCAAGAATACGGAAAATCCTTTCGAGGATCAAGATTAGGGTGGCTGGACTTGGGAGCAGACATCGCAGGTATGCTAGTAGGGCAACCAATCGAATTCAGATTGACACGCACCGGAAGTGGCCGCATGTGAAGTCACGTGGAGTTGCGTTCCTTAGGAGTGGATCGATTCAAGTTAGGAGGAGGTGAGCTTGGAATATCGCAGTGTCGAGTGGATTCACGCGTCACGCCCCGAGCTGACACGAAACGTGAAACCGACAACGGGCACGGTGGATGGCGCGAAGGGCAATGATGGTGCCGTCCACGGCGGCAGCACCTCCAAGCGAGTCTATCACAGAGGCACCGCCGGTGGCAAGATGGGGCACATGGCGGTGGGTCAGACATTCGAACGAGGGATGGCGCTGGGCTTGAGGGCAGCGATTCCAAGTTTGGGCATTCTGGGACTTCCAGAGTGTCTGAGAGGGGTGTCGAAAGTAGCTTGGCGCATGCAGGCAATTGACTTTTCCTAGCGCAATTTACGGGCTAGAATGTATGGCGCAGGTATTGGACTCGCTCCTGAGCGCCTTCCGCGAGACCGCCGGCGGCCTGCCCGACCGGCGCACGGATCGCAACACGCGCTACGAGGTCAGCGACGCCGCCGGTTGCGCCCTGGCCTGCTATTTCACCCGGTGCGAGTCGTTCCTCGAGTTCCGGCGGAGCATGGAGCGGGTATGCAAGCCCGGATCCCACAAGCGCTTGTACAAGGTGCTGGAGAGCCGGCAGCCGCGCGGCGCTGTGCAATCGACCGGCTGGCTGCCGCGGCGCGGGCATGGCAAGGGGTCCGAGCGGCACCGCTTCCGCCGGGCGGACGAGCTGTCCCTGCGTAAGCACCCAGAGGCCCGGCAGGGCACTAGGATCGAGTACGCCGTGGCAAGCGCGCCTCCATGAATTGCCTCTTCACCGGTCTCGAGGTCACCGCGGACAACGCCGAGCGGATCGCGCGGGCCGGACGGGCGTGCTGGAAAATCGAGAACGAGGGGTTCAACAGCCTGGCGCGGGGCGGCTGCAACTGCAATTTGGAGCACCCCAAGGCCTAGCTGGCCAACTCGCCGGCCGTGCCGAACCTGTTCGCCTTCGTGCTCCATGCCGTGCTGCGGTGCGTCTGCGCGCTGCGGCGGTGCCGACGCAAGCTGGTCGCGCGCCGCGACTTGTTCGAGGCGCTGAAGGTCGCGCTGCGCTGGTTCCGCTTCCCGGACTGGCCCGCGCCAGCTTCGTGCCGACCATGCTCTTCCGCGACCTGTGCCACCTGAGCCGCTACCGGCGCAAGCTGGTCAACGACCGCAGCTAGGTCCGCAATCGCGCTCGGAAGGCGCTCGACCGGGCCGGCGTGCGCGTCGCCGACGTGTTCGGCCTGAACGGGCGGCGCCTGCTGGACGGCCTGGCCGAGGGCCGCCCGAGCGCCGAGGTCCTCGCCTCGCCGGACGGGAGCGCGGAGGGCAAGAAGGAGCAGCTTGCGGAGGTCCTGCAGGGCCATCTCGACGGCGAGGCGCTCCGGCTCCTGCAGCAGCAGCTGCAGCCATTCGACCGCCTGGTCGCGGACCTAGCCGTGCTGGACCGGCGCCTGGCCGAGGGCCTGCGCGAGCACGAGCCCCTGCTGTGCCTGCTGCAGACCATGCCCGGGATCGACGCCCCCGGCCCCCGCAGCCTGCTGCCGGAGGCTGGGCCCGACCCGGCCGCGACCCTCCCCGGCGCGGAGCAGCTCGCGGCCCGGGCCGGCTTGGCTCCGAGTACCAACGAGAGCGTCGGCAAGCGCCGGGCCGGCGCTGCCCGCAGCGGTAGCCCGCACGTGCGGGCCCTGTTGATCGAGTGCGTCCGCGACGCCGCCCGCACCAAGGACTGCCAGTTCCACGACCATCGCAAGGCCATGACGGCCCGGCGCGGCTAGAAGCGGGCGACCGTGGCCACGGCGGGCAAGATGCTGCGTGCGATCTACGCCATGCTGCGCGACCGTGTGCCCTGCGTGGACCCCAAGACGGACTGCGAGCGCCTGCTCGCGGAGTTCAACACGCCCCGCTCGATTCGCAACCTCAAGCGCGTCGGCTTCGCCGAGCAGGGGCCCCGCGGCGACTGGGTGATCGCTCACTAGCGCGCCCCGCGCCCCCTGATCCAGCGCACGGGTCCGGGCCACAATCGGGGCTGCCCGCGCCCGTCGCGCGCTCAGCGGGCAGCAGCGAAGGAAGACGGCGCCGCGAAGATCGCTCTTCGGGCGCGCAGTATTTGTGCGGGCCTGCTCCTAGGCGGAGGCGGCGTAGTACACAGCAGCACACAACGTTCATCCGCCACCTTGATGACCAGGTTTAGAATCGCTGGCTTGAGGGAGGCTAGGGCAGACGGCAGCAGTCGAGGTGCTGCCTGTGGGAGGTACACGTGGCCGCTAAGGCACAGCTTGGCGCAGTACGAGAAGTACGAGCGGAACTTGACGAAGAGCGTCCCGAAGTCGCCGTCAAATACGTAGATGTAGTACGAGTTCGGCATCGAGGCCGTGCCAAGCTGAAAGCTGCCACTGTGTGCGGTCGTCCTTGTGCTCGCCGTGCGGGAAGGTGACGATGGCGATGCCGATGGAACTCCTCCCGTGGTACCCGTACGGCCCCATGCACGGGCTCGCTCCGATTCAGTTTGAGTTGCGGGGCCGTCCGCCTGCCCTGTGCGCAAGGGTGGCCATCGCATCGGTGGGCTGTTCGTGCAATGCCGTCTCCTTGTACTGGGCGAGTCATTAAATCATTGCAGGGAAATGACTTACGTCTTGGGCAGCGGGGCTCTGGGTCCATTCCCTGCCGACAGGCTACGCCCGGCCTTCCGACGGCCTCCCCGCCATGCGACGAGGCAATTCGGTCCCTTCGGCAATCTGTATGCTCGGTCCAGTCGCGGTCGGCAGGACAATCGAGTGTGGCTCGCGAGTCAAGCCTGACGCAGGGGTACAGAAAAACGCCGTCGGTGGACCCGGGGGCGTGCTCTCGGCCGATTGGGACTCCCAGCGCACACAACCCCCAACCTAGGAGGGCGTACAATTGCCCCGGTATGGTGGGCGATGTCCAAGAATCAAGTGCGTGCCGGCTTAACCGAGTGCGTGCTGGCTAGCTGAGACCCGAATGCGCCTGCGTCCGTAGGCGGGTCCTCGGTAACGCCTCGGCTATGATCAGCGCCAGATAGACGTAGCCGGGGCACCCCTTTTCTGCGTTCGACGCAATCGTCTGTGGAGGTTCTGTGGAGGTACTGTGAGCATTCGTGCAGTTCCGTCGGTTCTTGCCGCCCTAATCGCAATTGGGGCTCCAGTGCGGGGATGGCCGCAGACTGCTGCCGACGGCGGCGCTTCGGAAGCCTCCGCGTCGGAGCCTGCAACCGCCACGGAGGCATCCGACACCTCCGACGCGTCGGAGTCGACCGCTTCGGACGGCCAGTCGGCCGACAGGACCCGCCTGAACCTGCTCGGAGAGGTGAACTCCGAGCAGGGCGAGGGTCGGCGCAACGAGAACGTGCGCCTGACACTCATCGACAACAACGTGCTGCGCGAGCTCAACGAACGCCTCGGTATTTCGGCCACTGCGGTCAAGAGCTTCCAGATCGACCGCTCGTATTGGGCGACGGAGTACGGCGGCCCGCCGTCTCGGCCGATCCACGCCCCGTCGGCGAGCGCCGCGCGCGTCAACGGGAATGTCTTCTGGACCCACACCAACAGTGCGGTGAGTGCTAGGTCGTTCTTCCAAGTTGGGGCGGTGCAGCCCGCTCGTAGCAACAACTACGGCATGACTCTCGGCATGCCCGCTTGGAAGGGTGGCACGCTGACGTTCGACGGCAGCCAGACCCGCAACAAGGGGCAGGTCAACGGAAACGTGCTCGTTCCCGCGCTTGACGAGCGCGAGCCGCTGACCGACGACCCGGCCACGCGAGCCTTCGTTCAGCGCATCATGGACGCGTATCCGGTCGCCGCGCCGAACCGCACAGACGTCAATCCGCGGGCCCTGAACACGAACGCGCCCCAGGATATCGCCAACGACCGGCTGTCCGCGACTCTGGACCAGCGGACCGGGAGCGACGCCCGGCTGACCATGCGCTACGGCTTGGTGCTGCAGAACGTCGACGCCTTCCAGCTCGTGGGTGGTCAGAATCCCAACACCACTACCCGCAATCACCAGTCGCGCATCACGTGGAACCGCAGCTGGACGCCCGAGCTGACGGCCGACTTCACTGCCGGATTCGACCGGGTGGGCTCCATGCTGATTCCCGACGAGACCTCCATCGGGCCGTGGATCCGGATCGGGCGGGAGCTCGATTCGATCGGGCCGCCGGGGCGGTTTCCAGTTGACCGGGCCGGCAACAACTTCCGCTACGGCGCGCGCTTGCGCTACCGTCGAGGCAACCACAACATCACCTTCGGGGGCGACCTGCACCGCGGCCAGATCAACGGCCGCGAGCTGCAGGACCACCGCGGCCGGTTCATGTTTCGCCAGAATTTCGGCCGTGACGGCGTCACTAACTTGCGCATGGGTTTGGCCAGCAACTACTCGGTCGCGATCGGGAGCGTCCATCGCGGCTTCCGACGCTGGATGTCGCAGATCTACGTAGGGGACGAGTGGAAGGCGACCGGAGATCTCACCCTGAGCCTCGGCATGCGCTGGGAGCCTGTCGCCAAGCCGACCGAGGTCAACGACCTCACGAGAATCCCCTACTCGTCCGACTTGAACAACTTCGCGCCTCGCTTCGGGTTCGCTTATCGCATGCCGGGCCGCTTGGGGGCCATGCGCGGCGCCTACGGTGTCCACTACGGCGAGATCTTCACTGCGACCTATATTCAGTCGCGCATCAACCCACCGCAGAACATCACCGTCGTCGTGCAGACACCGGACTTGGTCGATCCGCTCAAGGAAGTTCGTCCCATCTCGTTCGATCCCGACGCTAGGTCGGTGACCTTCGACGTCGCGGCCGACCTGACCCTTCCGTACACGCACAACTACAATCTCAGCTGGGAGTTCGAGCTCGCAAGGGACTGGAAGCTGGACCTGGCCTACGTCGGCAGCCGGTCCCACAGGCTTCTGTCGATGTTCTTCCTAAATCGCGCGCGAGTTGTCGAGGGCATTCCGCAGACAACGCGGACAGTGAACCGGCGCCGCCCCGACCAACGCTACTTCAACTTCCTGCACGTCACGAACGGCTCCCGCGGCTTCTTTGATGCAGGCCGGGCCACGCTGAGGATTCCGCAGTGGGCCGGGCTGAGTCTGGAGGCATCGTACTGGTGGAGCAAGTCGATCGACCTAGGCGGCAGCTACCTCAACACAGCGGCCAACGCGAATCGCCTGCAAACCGAGAGTCCCTCGGAGTTCGACGTGCATGGTGAACTGCGTGGAGTCAGCAACTTCGACCAGCCGCACGCCGGGCTATTCAACTTCAGCTACCAGACGCCCACTCTCGCGGGCCGTCCGGGCTTGCTGCGAAATCTGATCGGAGCGTGGCAGCTCAGTTCGGTAGTGCTGCTCAAGTCGGGGACCCCGTTTTCCGTGCTCGCCGGTTCTGACGCGCCCGGCTTCGGCAACGTGGACGGATCGCAAAGCGACACTCCGCTCCTCGGGGACGTTTCGATCCTCGGGCGCTCGATCGACGACCCCGACACCTCTTCCCAGCGGCTGCCTCCCAGCGCGTTCTCGTTCATCGCGCCGACGGACCGGCGCGGCAACCTTGGTCGGAACACGTTCCGCAGGGACGGCATCGCCAACATCAACGCGGCGCTGTCGAAGTCTTGGGCGCTGGGCGACAACACGCTGCTGTTCCGCGCCGAGTCCCTGAACTTCACGAACCACCCCCAGTTCGAGGAACCGGGCTCGAGCTTGGCGCAGGGGAACTTCGGACGGATTACCAACACGCTCAATGACGGTCGAACCTACCGGTTCACCTTGCGATTCACGTTCTGACGCCGCCTTCTGAATGCGCGGAGACGACCGGCTCGGCGATAGCGCCCCCTCGGGCGGCGAGTCCGGGCGGAGGGCTACCGCTCGGCTGGGAGACGGTCTTCCCCCGATCCCGCGATTGGGCGTGGCCACGCGGGGCAACACCGTCCTGGAGGCGGACGACGTTCACTATGCCCTTGAACGGGGCGTGCGGTACTTCAACTGGTGCAGGCGGCCCGACGGGCTGTCTCGCGCCATGCGCGAGGTCGGCAGCCTGCGGCGCGAGATTGTTCTAGCGGCGCAGATCAAGGCTCGCACCGCCTCCGAGGCCGAGCGCGAGATGGACTGGATTCTGGAGGAAACCGGGAGCGCGCGCTTGGAGGTTGGCACGCTGTACTACGTGGAGTCGGACGAGGAATGGCGTCGCCTGACCGGCCCCGGCGGAGCTTGGGAGTCGCTGGCGAAGCGCCGTCGCGCGGGCCAGCTTGGCAAGATCGGCCTGACCAGCCACCAGCGCACTCTAGCCGCCAAGTGGGCGCAAGAGCGCGGGCCGGACGGAAGACTCCTGCTCGACCTGCTGATGATCCGCTACAACGCGGCCCACACCGGAGCGGAGAAAGAGGTGTTCCCGGTGACAACCGCGCTGGGCATGCCCGTGGTGACGTTCACGGCCCTGCGGTGGCGCGACCTGCTGCGGGCCACGCCGGACGACCCGCCGGGATTCCGGCCGCCCAGCGCAGCAGAGTGCTACCACTTCTGCCTGGCGCAAGAGGCAATTGCGGTCGTGCTCGCGGCACCCAACGGACGAGCCGAACTCGAGGAGGACCTGCACGCGCTCGATAAAGACGGCGCGCCTGGCGCTGCGCGCATGCAGGAACTTCGTCGGCACGGCGAACGTGTCCACAGGCACTGCCGTGAGTTCTGGTAGTCTGCCGATCCGACCGAGATCAGGGTTGGGTCTCCGAGCATGATGCCGATAGGAGTCCTCGTGCGGTCCCCGCCGCCCGCTCCGAATCCAGCAAGTTCACCCCATCGAAACAGGCGAAGTTGGCCAACAGCTTCCCTACTGCGGTCCTTCGCGACATACGCGGCCTTGTCGACGCCTAGTATTGGGCGTGTTGAGTCTCTGGTTCCCGTCTGCCGACTGTTCGCTCTCGGCGAAAGCTTCAATCGGGTTGTGGACAGGTTCAGGTTCGCTAGTGGCGACGCGGGAAGGATCTGCAGGGGCCCGTCGGGGTGCCCGGACCGCAGACGAATCGGTTCTGGGCTGGGGAGGAAGATGCCTTGCCAGGCGGTCTAGATCGGGTGCCCTGTATACTGGAGCCAGCGCTCTTGCGGTGAGGTGCGAGAGTGGTTGAATCGGGCGGTCTCGAAAACCGTTGAGCCTTCGCGGGCTCCGTGGGTTCGAATCCCACCCTCACCGCCAGATCGGTCGGCCTTGACAGCGGTCGCTAGCCCCGGCCTAGTCCGTCTTTCGGGTCTCGGCCCCGACTTCGGCTAGGAAGCCGGACAGCAGCGCATGGAGGCGCTTGGCCTGTTGGGGCTTCTCGTCCGCTAGATCTCTGGACTCGCCGATGTCTGCCGACAAGTCGAACAATTCGGTCTCGTCCTGCTGCCAGGTCTTGACCAGCTTCCAGTTCCCGAGTCGGATCGCCGACTGGGCGCGTCGCCCTACGGCTTGGTGGAAGACGAGGAAATCGCGGAGGCGGTCGACCTCTGTCGCTTCCCCGCGGAATAGGGGTGCTAGGCTGCCGCCGTCCGTTGTCGCGGGAAGGTCCTTACCGTACCCCGACAGATCTGCCAGCGTCGGCAGGATGTCCAAGCCTGTGACGGGCGTTCGCGTGACGCTCCTCGGCTCGATGCCGGGTCCTGAAGCCAGAAACGGCACGCGGATGCCGCCTTCGTACATGGAGCCCTTCGCGCCACGCAGAGGGTGGTTGCGCGGGATGGGGGGCTCGCCGGCACCCGGAATCGTGCCGCGACCGCCGTTGTCCGACAGGAAAATCACGTAGGTCGAGTCGCTCAGGCCCAATTCGGCGATCTTGTCGAGCACCCGGCCCACGGAGTCGTCCATGTCCCGGGTCATCGCGGCGAACTCGGGCATGTAGTGCTTCCGGCCCGTGGTCCACGGCTTCACTAGGTCGAGCGTTGCCTTTCGGTAATAGATGTCGAGATGGACGGCGTAGTGCGAAACCTGCAGGTAGAACGGGTTACGTGCGCGAGCTTGGGCCTCCAGGAACTGGCAAGCCCGCGAGGTGATGTGGTCGATCAGCTTCGGGTCTCCCGACGCGGCCGGGCCGCCCGAGCCCTTGCCTCCGCCTGTTCCGTTGCCTGTGTATCCGTCGCTCTCGTCGTAGCCCATCTCTTCCGGACTCGGGCTGTCGAAGCGGTGGTCCCACTTGCCGAAGTGCGCGACCTTGTACCGCGGGTCGGAGTGCTTCAGCATCCGCGGTATGTTGAGCTGCTCGCGGTAGCGGCCCGGCCATGACTGCTGGTCCCGCTGGTAGAGGTGACGCGCAGGCGTCTGGGCGACCTGCAGGCTGCGACGGGTCGGGCAGCAGAACGGCGCGGGCGCGTATCCGTCGGTGAAGGTCATGCCGCTCCGAGCCAGCCGCTCCAAGCTCGGCGTGCGGAAGTAGTCGCTTCCCGACCGCGGGTCGGCGCGGTCCATCTGGACCGAGGATCCGACCCAGCTCTGGTCGTCGCTAAGGATCACGACGAAGTTCGGCCTGGGCTGCCCTGCCAGTGGCATTGCGACGGCTAGGATCGCGAGAAGGTGGGCTGGTCGCGGCACGCTCCGTTGATCTTACGAAACATGCGCCGCACGGGACCGGCCTCGCGGAGCGCCTTGGAACGAGACCCGCTCACAGGGTGGTGCGCCATTCACGCCTAGGTCCGCTCGGGCGCTACTCGCCGATCTTGCTTCTCGACTGGTGACGCCCGCCGACTCTCGCGGCGAGGCCGGTTACCGGGATTACCTTGTGGACCGCATCGCGCCTCGACGGAATTGCGTCGAACGGAATCTCATTCGGCGAGTGGAGCGCAACCGAAGCCTCGGGCCGGAAGGCCCGTCATACGCGGTTCCGGTTGCTGTCCCGGTACGCTCGCCGCTGCCTGCGGATCGGTTGGCCTCCGTTAGCGACGGGACCGAGTTGCTTGCGCGCGCTAGGGGCTATCGGAGACGACAGCGCCTTCGGTCCGCCTCAGGTCCTCGTTATCAACTCTGCCGATATGGCGTATACTGGAAATCCGTTTTCCCGTGCGCCTACTGGGCGTCGCTGGCGGGCACGACGGGGAGTGAAGCGATGAGTCAGCCGTTTCCCGACTATGATCAAGCGGTAGATCCACCCGTGTACCACTGCAAGATTTTTCCGCACCACGGAGGATGGAGAGTGCATGTTGCGTTCTCATCGCACGCGTCGTCTCACGTCCGCTTGGAAATGCTAGGGTGGCTGCGGAGGTACAAGGGCAAGATCGTAGAGCAGCACCCGCACTGGCTGACCCGTATCAGCACTACCAGCGATGCGTACTTCCTTGACGTGCAGCCGACGAGCGGGCCCAAGGACGCGTTGAGCAAGATGCTGCCTTTCACCTTGGGGCGGCGTACGGTCGAGTCTTCCGAGTATGTCTGACGACAACCGCAAGGCACTGGGGCCTGCTTCGGAGGGAGCGGACAGCGCGGCAGGCCCTCCACCAGAGGGTTCTGATCTTCCTAGGCCGGATTTGGTCCGAACCGGGCGGGCATTATACCCAGATCAACGTCCAACAACTGCCTCCCAACCTTCTCGATCGGCTGGAACCGCAGCAAGTAGCCGACTTTGTGCGGACTATCTGCGACCATGAAGCGCTTCTAGACGAACGAAGGTTCAAGTTCGCGATGGACCGAGTGGCCCGATCCGACGAAGCCTCGAAGCGTGGTCTATTCGTTGGCGGTGTGGTAGCGATTGCGGGATTAGCTGCTGCATACTTCCTCGCTGCTGACTGGCATGGAGAAGTGGCTTCGACGATCGTAACGTCCCTTGCGATTCTCGTTGCGACCGTAGTGGGCAGGAAGCTTCCCCGCTAATCCGACTCAACCCCACCCGCATTGTCGATAGTCCAGATACTATGCTGGCGCTGCGCGAGTCGCAGCCCCGCTGCAGTGCGTCGCGGCCCTTGCGCAGGGGCACCGCGTCCGTCCAGCGGAAACGGTGCCCCTGGGACCGCTTGCCCGGCCCGGGCCGCGGCAGCCAGCCGGTCGATCGCACTGCGCCGCTCGCCCGCCGGCTCTCCAGCACCTTGTACAAGCGCTTGTGAGATCCGGCCTCGCGGACCGGCTGGCTGCAGTACAGGTCGTCGCCCGGCAGGACGGGGCGGCAGGGCTGCAGCCAGGCACCGTGAGTGGCGATCCAGCGCTTGGCGGCGTTGCGCTAGCAGTCCCGCTTGCGCTCGCCCTCGCTGAGGTCGGCGCGGTTCGCGGCCGGGTCCTGCTGCGGGCACGCGAACTCGGGCATCAGCGGCAGGACGGTGGCGTGGCCGTCGGCCACCGCGGTGGCCGACGGCCATGGTGTGGAGGTACAGCCGTCGGCGCTCGCTGCCGACGCGCCGCACCGAGCACTGCGGGCAATGCACCGTGTCGGAGCGGTGGAACTGGACGCCGTCCGGAGCCGCCGGCAGGCGCCCGTCGAGGCGCTGGAAGGGCTCGAGCGCGCCCTGCCCAGTCACGGTTTCGAGGCACGGCCGGAACGGCGGGTCGAACGCGGCCGGGTCGTGGCCGTCGAGCAAGTTGCGGATATAGTCCAAGTTGCGGATATAGTCGTCGCAGGGGATGCGGCCCACGCCGAACAGGGTCCGGCAGTTGGAGCGGGAGCCGTCCCGCTCCATGCGCCGCTGGGACTCGAGGAACGACTCGCACCGGGTGAAGAAGCAGGCCGGGGCGCACCAGGGCGCAACCGGCGGCGTCGCTGACCTCGTAGCGCGTGTTGCGACCCCTGCGCCGGTCGGGCAGGCCGGCGGCCGTCTCGAGGAAGGCGCTCAGCAGCGAGTCCAGGACATGCGGCATACACCCTAGCTCACAAATTCCGCTAGGAAAAGTCAAGTGCCTGTCTGCGCCAGACCGCCTTCGATACCCTTCTCAGACTCTCTGGACATCGCCAAATTCCCCAAATTTAGAATCGCTGGGCCTGGGGTGCGGGATTCGCCCGGATTCCGGTTTCGCCGTGCTGCCGACGGCGTTCGGGGGTAGACTGGACGGTGCGAATCTCGCGAACCGGAGAACAACAATGCTGACTACCCGCAGACAGTGGCTGGCCGTCGCCGGAGGCGCGCTGGTCGCGCACAGGTCCCACGCAAGCTCAGGGCTGTTCCGCGCCACCTCGATCAACCACCTCTCCCTCACCGTTCCGGACGTCGAGAGCGCGAGCGAGTTCTACGCAAACGTGCTCGGCATGCGCGTATTCCGCGATATGGGCGACCGCGGGAGGATGCTGGGCCTGAAGCGGAACTACTTGGCGCTGTTCCGCGGCGAGCGAGCCGAGCTAAACCACTTCTCGCCGGCAGTGGAAGGGCTGGACGAAGCTTCGGCTGGAGCGGTGCTGAAGCAGCACGGCTACGAGCCGTTCGAGCGAGCTCCGAACATTTGGGCCTGCCTCGACCCTGATGGCATCCAGAACCATCTCTCGGAGACGATGCGCCGAGAGGACGAGGTTGCCGCGGCATACCGCGAGACGCCGAATCTGGGCTCGATCCTTCGCGCTGTCGACGTCAACCACGTGGCGCTTCAGGTCAGCGATGTCAGTCGCTCGATCGAGTGGTACCAAGGGCTGATGGGCTTGAACGTGATTGAGCGTAGCTCGACGAACGCCTTTCTAGGCTTGGGCGCCAACTTTCTGGCCCTGTTCCAGCGACCGAAGGGCGGGGCAGTGGACCACTTCTGCTTCTCGGTGGAGGGATACGACCCGGATGACGTCGCTGAGAAGCTGGGCCGGCACGGGATTGGGACTAGACGGCGCGAAGACCGCATCTACTTCAAGGACCTCAACGGCATGACAGTACAGGTTTCGGACGAGGCACATCAGCCGTGATGGATCCCGCCTATGCCTTCTGTCGAGCCTAGCCGGGGCTCGCCTAAGCTCAATCAGGCATAGCGACAGAACTAGCTATCCCGAGTTACGTATCGCACGGAAAGCCCTCGACGATGAGACTGTGAGGCAGGTCCGCTATGCAGTCTCAATATCTCGTTCACATGAGTAACGTTCTGTCATTCGTGATGAGGAATCTGACTACTAGGCCTGCATAGGTTAACCTGATTACCAACGAACGTCAGCCGAGGATATGCTATACTGAAGGACGTCGGAAACCTCTGATAGGAAAGGGGATAGAAGATGAAACGCAATCGCGTGCAATTCCAGAAGGGACTCAGCTCGGGCAAGTTCCTGCAGCGCTACGGCAGCGAGGGGCCATGCGAGCAGGCCGTCTTCAACGCCCGCTGGCCGGACGGCTTCCGCTGCCCGGAGTGCGGCTCCCGCCGGCACTGCCGCATCCGCTCCCGCAAGCTCTGGCAGTGCCATGCCTGCCACCGCCGGAGCTCCCTCGTCGCCGGCACGATCTTCGCCGCCACCCAGCTGCCGCTGACCGTCCGGTTGCTGGCGATCCACCTGCTGACGCAGGGCCAGCACGGCGTTTCGTCGCTGGAACTGGCGCGGCAGCCGGGCGTGAGCCGGAACACGGCCTGGAAGGTGAAGCACAAGCTCCTGCCAGTGCTGAAGGAGCGCGACGAGCGCGTGCCGCTGCACGGCATCGTGCAAGTGGACGACGCCTACTGGGGCCTGCTGGGGCGGGGAGCGGAGCGGCGGCAAGCGCGGTCGCGGCGCGGCGGGCAAGACGCCGTTCGTGGCCGCCGTGCAGGTCACCGCCGACGGCCAGCCGGCAAGGATGCGCCTGAGCAGCGTGGCGGGCTTCCGCAAGAAGACGCCGGCAGCATGGGCCGGGCGGCACTTGCAGCCCGGCACGGAGGTGCATTCCGACGGCCCGGCCTGCTTGCGGGGCGTGGCCGGCGCCGGCTGCGAGCACGTGCCGACCGTCACCGGAGGCGGGCAGCGGAGCTGCGCGGATTCCCGCTTCGTCCGGGTCAACGTCCGGGTCAACACGATGCTGGGGAACGTCAAGCAGTCCCTGGCGGGAACCTGCCATGCGCTCGACGGCAAGCACCTGCCGCGCTACCTCGCCGAGTTCCGCTACCGCTTCAACCGCCGCTACGACCTGGAGGCGCTGGTCCCCCGCCTGCTCCACGCCTCCGTGCGCACCCCGCCCAGGCCTTACCCCCTCCTAACCTTGGCTGAGTCTTGTGGGTAATCAGGTAGGTTAATACATAGGCTTGATTGGGATGAGTCGGCTTGTCTGGATATGTCATCCGTAGTATTCTCCGATTCAGCAGGGAGGCAAGATAATTTCGCCGAAGAAGAATTCTGTCAGCGAAATTCAGCTGACGAGCGATTTCCGAAAAGGAACGGGGAGAATTGCAAGACTCGACAATCTCAGATTCTACGTCGTTTAGGCCCCAAAATGTACCTGCTGGGTCAGTGACTGAGTCACTGACTAGCTTCCCTTGGTGTCCGTAGACTTGCCTAGAGACAGGGATTGACGCCCTAGAAGTTCTTTGTTCAATCTGGTGCTCGGGATGTTCTAGAAAATGCTTGACTTGTTCGCTAACGATATAGGTTGGTGTCTTACTATCCTCTAGTGGCGTTATCATGGATTTCGATTCAAGTCGATCAAGCGAATCTTGAGTTTCAGCGCCAATCGCTCCTGTCACTGTCCCCACATCTGAGTGGTACAGTTTCCCTGTTCGACATGCAAGCGCTAAGATCCTCGCCTCATCCATGTCGACGTCAAGACCGGAACGAGCAAGAGATAATACTCGGCTGTCGGTCAATAAAGGTTGCTTGAGTAGGTTGATTTTAAAGGAATTCTTTGTCCGATCATTATTGACCATCGGTGGTACGAACCCTAGCTGCGTCCATTGACTGAAGAATGCTCGAGGACCAGTTCCCGCTTGTTCACTGAGATCGATTCGTCGAAAATCTGTGACAGTCTTAGGATCTTGTACGTCCTTCTCACCCGATTTCAGCAACTTATCATCCGATACGAAAGCGTTTCCTGGGTTCCATAGCGAAGCTCGATCATCAAAGGAGCGGATCACGGGTTTGCGCCCATGATAAGCGTAGTCTTGGTGAATCAATAGATTGATCACCGCTTCTTGGAAGGTAATGTAAGTCGGTGGAAGTGTATGCCGTTCGAGAGTCTCTGGATCCATCGAAAAAGGTTTCTCGCATCTTGCAAGATACATCTTCATGACTGCTTTCCATGCTGACACAGTGTTCGTTTCTTCGACTATCCGGTCAACCCAGCGGGTGTTAGCGAATGCCTCCGTCCACTTCCTCTGCATCCACTGCCAGTCTATAACAGGGCGGGGCAGGATACTGAGAATAGAAGCCTCCGATCCAAACAGTAGAATCGCTGCCCGTGTTGGCAGAAACCGCCCGTTGGTGTCAACTTATAGACCCCAATGATGGAGGAATTCAAACTCGGCTATTGTGTCGTCTTGATCTGGTCTTCTTAACTCAAATGTCTTCTTGATTACCAACGAACGTCAGCCGAGGATATGCTATGCTGAAGGAGGTCGGAAATCTCTGACAGGAAAGGGGCTAGCAGATGAAACGCAATCGCGTGCAATTCCAGAAGGGACTCAGCCCGGGCAAGTTCCTGCAGCGCTACGGCAGCGAGGGGCCATGCGAGCAGGCCGTCTTCAAGGCCCGCTGGCCGGCCGGCTTCCGCTGCCCGGAATGCGGCTCCCGCCGGCACTGCCGCATCCGCTCCCGCACGCTCTGGCAGTGCCATGCCTGCCACCGCCGGACCTCCCTCGTCGCCGGCACGATCTTCGCCGCCACCAAGCTGCCGCTGACCGTCCGGTTCCTGGCGATGCACCTGCTGACGCAGGGCCAGCACGGCGTTTCGTCGCTGGAACTGGCGCGGCAGCTGGGGGTCAGCCGGAACACGGCCTGGAAGATGAAGCACAAGCTCTTGCAAGTGATGAAGGAGCGCGACGAGCGCGTGCCGCCGGGCGGCATCGTGCAGGTGGACGACGCTGACTGGGGCGGGGAGCGGAGCGGCGGCAAGCGCGGTCGCGGCGCGGCGGGCAAGACGCCGTTCGTGGCCGCCGTGCAGGTCAGCGCCGACGGCCAGCCGGCAAGGATGCGCCTGAGCAGCGTGGCGGGCTTGCGCAAGAAGACGCTGGCAGCGTGGGCCGGGCGGCACTTGCAGCCCGGCACGGAGGTGCATTCCGACGGCCCGGCCTGCTTGCGGGGCGTGGCCGGCGCCGGAGGCGGGCAGCGGAGCTGCGGGGATTCCCGCTTCGTCCGGGTCAGCACGATGCTGGCGAACGTCAAGCAGTCCCTGGCGGGAACCTGCCATGCGCGCGACGGCAAGCACCTGCCGCGGTACCTCGCCGCGTTCCGCTACCGCTTCAACGGCCGCTACGATCCGGAGGTGCTGGTCCCCCGCCTGCTCCACGCCTCCGTGCGCACCCCGCCCATGCCTTTCCGCCTCCTAACCTTGGCTGAGTCTTGTGGGTAATCAGGAATGTCTTTCGGTACGACCGAAGAGATGCCCGATCAAAGCAGCGTTCCAGATCTTGATCAACTACCTCGCTGTCGTACCGCTGATCCGATGTATCTCGCAACATCCTATTGAACTCGGTTGGAAAACAATGCTCGTTACAAGCACCTCGCCGAATAAATGTTTTCCGTATATCACCATTCAGATAGATCGGTTTTTCCTGCTTCCAGGATCTCAAAGATGAGAAGTCATGTCCCTTGACATTTGATCACGTGCTCTCTAACTTCTACCTGTTGATTAAACTTTTGACCGGATCGCAGAACAGTCAGAATAGCGTTCTGTACTCTATCGAAGTCTAGGACACCGACAATGTCGAGCCCGCTAGGACTTTCTACGACTCCGAAGCCTAGGTGTCCTCCCGGGGTGTGCGAAAACGCAGAGACAGTCTCGTATGCAGTGGTTGGAACACCCCGCTGAGCTTTCTTGAATCCAACGTCGTTCCACTCGTATCTCCTGAGACGGTGGATTGGGCTGTTCGAGTCCATGTGTGTTCACCATTTAACAATGGCGGATGTAATCGTATCGCGCTTCGCCTCGCGTGCTCTAGTGCTACGCCGTCACAGGACGCCCGCTAGGCACCCACGCCTCACCTCATCCTAGCTCATCGCAGACGCTCGCTCCTTCCGCGCCCTCAGTACTCCTTGCGCATGTCGACGACGTTGCGCAACCGCTCGCCGACAGCGAAGCGTGCGATGTTCTCTCGGTACACCTGAATCCGCAACTCGCCCCCGAGCCGCCCTTGCGTGGCGACGTGCGGCGTGATGATTGCGTTCTCGAACTTCCACAGCGGATGCCCTGCCGGCAGCGGCTCGGGATCGGTGACGTCGACCCCGGCTCCCGCCAAGCGCTTGCTGTCGAGGGCCTTCACCAGCGAGGGCATGTCGTAGACCCTTCCCCTCGAAAGGGCGATGAAGTAGCTTCCGCGTTTCATAAGTTCGAATTGGGCGGCTCCGAGCATCCCTTCGCTGTCCTTGGTGTGGGGCGCGCAGACGAAGACCGCATCCGCTTCGGGAATCACTTGGTCCAAGCGGTCCGGGAAGACCATGCGGTCGAAGCTCACCCGTGGCGGGAACTCTTCCGGGTCCACGCCGATCACCCTCATGCCGAATCCCTTGGCCCGCTTGGCCACGTTGGATCCGATGCCGCCGGTCCCGATGACCAGCGCTGTCATGCCCTCCAGTTCCGTCAAGCCGTAGTTGCCGCCTCGCCAAGTCTCCTTCGGTCGCTCGACAATGAAGTGGTTCAGCTGTCGCGTGAGCGCCAGCAGCATGGCAAAGCCGTGGTCGGCGATCGCGGCGGACGACAGGGTCTGGGCGTTCGTCATGACCACGTCGCTCTCGACTAGTTCCGGATACAGGTAGGGCTTCACTCCGGCGCTGGTAATCTGCACCCACCGGAGGGTCTTCGCGGCCTGGACCACGGCCAAGGTCGGATTGCCGATCACCGCGTGAGCGTCCGCCACTTCCCGCAAGAGGTTTGAGTCCCCGGCACCGCGGTCCGTGACGTGCGCGATCGTCACGTTCGCGGGCTTGCCGGCGCGGAGTTCGGCGACGAGGTCGGGCGACTGCCCGATGACGACCACCTTGCGCTGCTGCGCTCCGAGCGGAGCCAGCGCGGCGGCGAGGAGGAGTGCGACCAAGGGCTTCATGTGTGTTCGAGACCAGCTTTCTGATGGACAGCATAGTATGCCTGGCCGGGCAGAGCGTGGCACCCGGCAGCCAGTCTGTGCCTCCCAACCTGCGCTTGGTCCTGCGGCTCGCGCTCGCGAGCGGCGGGGACGCCTTTCCGGGGAGTCACGTCTCTCCCGCCACCCACCCGCGGAATGTAGCCGATCTACGCCCCCCGGAGGAGGCAGAAACCTTTGGATCGCGCTAGAATCGCAGCTGCAATGCACCAACCCGGCCGTCGCAAGTTCCTTCAGGGAGTCGGCGGGAGCTTGGCGCTCCCGATGCTGGAGTCTCTGTCGCCCAAGCCCTTGCGTGGGTTGCAGCAGGACCCGGCGCCGTTGCAGCGCTTGGTCTGCGTCGGTACCTATCTGGGCTTCCACCAGCCCGACTTCTTTCCCCAGCGGACGGGGCCCGGCTTTGAGTTCTCGCCCGTCCTCAAGCCGTTGGAGTCCTACCGCGACCGGCTCACGGTCTTTTCCGGGCTCGATCACCGGGGCCGCAACGGCCACGGCGGCTGGCAGGCCTGGATGAGCGGGTCGGCCACCGGCAGCGTTTCGATGGACCAGCTGGTTGCGGACAAGGTAGGGGACCACACGCGGTTCGCGTCCCTGCAGCTCACTTGCGGCACTCCGCCCGACCCCGCCCGGATGAGCTTCACCAAGGAGGGCGTGGCGCTGCCCATGATCGGCCGCCCCAGCGTGCTCTACCAGACGCTGTTCCGCTCCTCCGACGACAGCGCCCGCCTCGAGTACCTGCTTGCCAGCAATCGCAGCGTGCTGGACGGAGTGACACAGGAAGCCAAGGCGCTGGCGAGGAGCGTCACTGCCAGCGACCGCGAGAAGCTCGGCGAGTATTTCGCCTCCGTGCGGCAGGTCGAGAAGGACCTCCGCAAGCAGCGCCTGTGGCTGGACCGGCCCGTGCCGCGGGTCGACTACCCGCTGCCCGAGTTTGACCCGGTCGCCCCGGATCTCGCCCTGGAGTGCGAGTCCATCATGTACGACCTGATGGCGCTGGCCTTGACGACCGATTCCACCCGCGTGGCGACCTTCCTCGTTCCGGGCTGGAGCCAAGTGTTCACCATCGGAGGGCGCAAGCTGAGCGCGGGCTACCACGGCCTCTCCCATCACGGGAACAACCCGGTGCGGATCGCGGACTACAACTTGGTCGGCATCGAGCACGTCCGGCGGTTCGGCCGGTTTCTCGACAAGCTGGACAAGGCCAAGGACGAGCACGGTCGGTCGCTCCTCGACACCGCGGCCGTGGTCTTCGGTAGCGGCATGGGCAACGCCAACACGCACGACAACAGCAATCTCCCCACAGTGCTGCTGGGCGGGGCGTTCCGGCACGGTTCGCATTGGCGGATCGAGCGCGACGCTCCGAATCCAAGGTTGCTCGGGGACCTGTACCTCTCTCTGCTGCAGCGGTTCGGCATCGACGTGGACAAGTTCGCTGGCGGGGAGAGCAACCTGGACGAACTTGTGGCGTGAGGTTCCCGACGATGTTCCGACTGGCCGGTCCCCTCGGTGCGGCGACTCTCTTCGTTGCCTCGGCGCTCAATGCTGCATCGATGCCCGCCGAGTCGCGCGGGTTCCTAGACCGGAACTGCGTGGCCTGCCATGCCGGCGAGCAGGCCCAGGCCGGGATCCGGCTCGACGGCTCCGGCATCGACTGGACGTCGGGCGAGGCAACGGCACTCTGGGAGCGCGTCTACGACGTTCTCGAGACCAAGCTGATGCCGCCCCGCGGGGCGGGCCAGCCCTCTGAGGTCGAGCGGGAGCGGATGGCGGGGTGGCTTGAAGGGCAGCTCCTCTCGCATACCGCCTCGGGTGCTAGCGTGCCGCGGCGCCTCAACCGCTACGAGTACGAGAATTCGATCCGTTCCCTGTTCAACCTGCCCGACTTCGAGGTACCGCACTCCTTTCCCGCGGACGACTCCAGACACGGCTTCGACAACAACGGGGAAGGGCTGGTTCTCTCTCCGCCTCTCATGGCGCAGTACCTTGTGCTAGCCACGCACGTCGCCGACGAGGTCCTGCCGCCGGCGCGGGGCGCGACGGCGGCGGCCAGCAAGTTGCACAGGCTCGGTCGGGACGGCCTCGCAACCGGCGCGGGCGGCCTGGTAGGAGACGGAGCCTTCCGGATCGTGTCGTCGCGGAACATGGCCAACGTGGCGGCTTGGCCGGTCCGGTTCGAGGCGCGGCAGAGCGGGATCTACCGTCTGACATTCAACGCAGTCGGGTACGAGACCGACCGCATGTTCTACGAGCAGCGGGCACAGCCCTTTCGCTTGCAGATCTACGCGAGGCCCAAGGCCGATGAGGTATACGCCCCGTTCGGCGATCTGCGCATACTCGCGGAGTTCGATGTTCACCCGGGCGGATCTGCGCCCAGGACCCTGACCGCCGAGATCGAACTTCTCGCAGGCGAGACGTTCGGGATCCGTTGGGAGAACGGGCCGGCCTACTCGGATCCGCCGCGCCGCGACTTTTCCCATGCCTTCCTGGCGGACCGCTTGACGCGGGACCGCCTTTTCTACGCCGCGATGCTCGAATTCGGCGGAGGGGCGCGAAGTACCACGGAGAAAGAGCTGTACGAAGCGATCCGCGCTCTGATGGATAGCGGCAATCTCGACCTGCACGACCCGCGCCTCGACAAGCTGCCCGAGGTCTGGGGCGGGGGCCTGTCGAGTGCCCCGCACAACTGGATCAAGGGCTTCGTTCACCAAGAGCTGTTTCGCTTCGGACCGGCCGTCGACCTATCGGGTATCGAGGTCGAAGGGCCGCTGCGGCTGGTTGAAGACGACGCGACGCGCGCGCGACGGGCCCGCAGCGAGCGATTCCTCGGCGAGCGGGCACCGGGCACCACAGACGAGGAGCACGCCAGAACCGTAATCGGCCGCTTTCTTCCCCGGGCATTCCGCCGTCCCGTGGAGGAAGGCCAGGTCGAAGCCTATGCGGCCCTCGCCGCGGGGTACTTGAGGGACATCCCCGGCGCGCGAATCGAGGACGCCCTGCACCTTGTCCTGCGCCGTGCGTTGGTTTCGCCGAACTTCCTGTATCGAGGCTTACGCCCGGGCCCGCTCGACTCGTTCGATCTCGCGAGCCGGCTCAGCTACTTCATCACGTCAGCGCCGCCGGATGACGCGCTGGCGACGGCGGCAAGCGGGGGGGCGCTGTCTGACCCGGCCGTGCTTGCGAAGGAGGCCGAGCGGCTGCTGCTCAGCCAAGCCAGCGATCGGTTCGTCAGGAGCTTCACGGGCCAGTGGCTCTCGACACGGCTCCTGCGGGGGATCATGCCGGATCCTCGCCTGATTCAGTTCGGGGACGCGAATCGCGACGCGATGATCGCGGAGGCCGAGATGCTCTTTGCCGAGATCCTCCGCGAAGACCTTTCCCTCGAGGCCTTCATCGATCCCGGGTTCAGCTACCGAAACGCGCGCCTCAACAAGATTTACGGCGACGACCTCGAAGGTCCTGAGATGCGCAGGGTGACATTCGAGACTGGCGGCCGGTACGGAGGCATCCTCAGCCTCGCCGCCGTCATGATGGCGACCGCGAACGGGGTAGACACCAACCCTGTGCATCGCGGCGTGTGGCTGCTCGAAAACGTGTTCGGCACGCCTGCACCCGAGCCGCCCCCCGACGTTCCGGCGATTGCCCCCGACACGAGCGGCGCGACTCTAATCCGCGACCAGCTGGCCGCGCACCGGGCCGACCCCACCTGTGCCCGCTGTCACGACCGGATCGACCCGCTTGGCATGGTCCTGGAGAGTTTCGATCCGGTGGGCCTCTGGCGAGACCACTATCCTGTCTACACCCAACCCGAGGACGGCTCGGAGGCCCTGAACGAGGAGTTCTACTCGACCGTTGGTAAGGGCACCGCGGCCGGGCCTCTGGTGGACTCGGTCGGCCTTCTCGCGGACGGCACGCGCTTGGACGACACCCCGGCTTTGAAGCGCTACGTTGTCGAGCACATAGACATGTTCTCGGGCTGCCTAGTCGGCAAGCTACTGGTCTACGCAACCGGTCGCGCCCTGACTTTCAGGGACCGTCGCGAGGTCGAGCGGATCGTGGCGGCGGCTAAGTCCCGCGGGAACGGGTTCCGCGACTTGATTCTGGAAGCCGTGGGCTCGGAGGCCTTTGCAACGCGATAGCGGGCTGGGATTTCGGTCCGGTCGAGGGCCCCGGGAATGCCTCGGCAGGCGACGCAATCCGTGCCGAGCAATGTCCGCCCTCGGATCATCTTGATGCTTGGCGGGCTGCCGTCGGGCATTCATGACCGCGTGCCTGGCGCAGTTCAATCCAACGGGGACCGCCTGCTGGGCGCCGGCGGGTACAGGGGCCATATTCCGGGCACCCTCGCGATAGGCGCAGCGTCTGGTTGTGTCCGAGCCCCGGCAATCGCTGCCCGGGCTCGTGCATTCGGTGTTCCCGAGGGGACGAGACCCGTCTGTCCAATGAGATTCGACCGATGCCAGCGCTGGCTCCGGCGGTTGTCGCTGACTCTAGCGCCGGATTGCGGCCGACTCATGTCTCGTCGGCTTCGAGATCAAGTTCGGTGGTCGGCCATGAGCTTGAGAGCCGGTGCCGAGCCGCTGCCTTCGGACTTGCTTCGCCCGTCAGTGGGTGGAGCTTGGAACTCTTCTCGCCGAGTCCGCCAAATGGCCGTCAAGAAAGATCTACGCGGATCATCCACCTAGACCTAGGACCGGTTGAAGCCAACGTTGACGCGGCGTCGTGTCTGCGATTCACCGAGAGCTTGAGTGGCACCCCGCAACATTGGCTTTCGCTTGCGGCGGCAAGGGACGGCTCGGCTGTGGTCGATGGCACGATGTCTGGAGCAGTCGCATCTCGCGGCAGAGCTTCTGCGGCCGGCCTTCAGGCGCTGGTGCCGGTAGCCCAATGGAGATCGAGGCCGGCACCGTCGGCTTACACTACTGCCGACATGCGTCGGCGACCATGTGCTAGCACTTGTCCGATCAGTCTATGGGCGTACTCCATCAAGTGTCCATCAAGTAACGTTCATCCTCGTAAACCACTGAGAACTAAGACATTGCGGGTCACGGCCCCACTATAGCGAGCCTAGTGCGCTGCATTCGATCAAGTACCGGCGTCGATCGCAACCGGTCGCTATACGCACCGGATGCACGCTTTGCAGCCGGAATTGAAGGCCCGTCCTCAGCCGTGGCCGCTTCTCTGCTCTCGCGTCGGATTGACGTGCGACGGGCCGAGGCAGCCGGTCCGCGTGAAAGGGTGTCGCTCCCGCTCTCCGCAACCGCACTCAAGGCTGAGGAATTGCCGTCTACAGCGACCAAGGGTAGATCTCTCCACCTTGGCAAGGCCGCTGATCCGGCAACGCTCGGCCATCGAGATCCCGGTCAAGCGGGAGGAGTGGAACTCTCCGAATCTGCCCACCACGGCACGTAGCGCCTGAACTTGGGAGCTGCTGTTGGGTCGTATAGTGCGATCACGCCGTAGTCGACTGCCTCCGAAATCAGTCGTGATGCCCGGGCGCTATTCCGTTGCTCGATAGCGAACCGCTCTCGTACCGAGGCGTTGGTAAGGAAGCTGCGACCTACGTACTGCAGGCGGGCGTGGAGATACATCGTTCGCACTCGTTCCGCCCTGTCCATGGTTGACAGGTGGCGAGGCGCGAACAGTACCACGCGAGTTTACCCGCCGACCACCTCAATGCGGGGAGCCGGCATCTGGTGGATCTCGCACTGAAGTGCGATCTTGTCCCAACCGCTTCCGCGTTCTTCGTATATGCCGATTCGGCGCATGAATGAGGCGAGAGCCTCGTTGCGCGAACGGGGCGGTGAGTCTACGAAGCGCTGTGCATCAACCAGCGGCTCGCCGGGGTTCGTAATCTCGATGCGGTTCTCGAAAATCTCGACTAGCGTACCTGCGCCAGTGATAGCGAGATCCTGATCGATCAAAGCGTTTGCCACGAGTTCCCGTATCGCCGCTTCCGGAAAGGTAAGCACCTGTTTTCTAAGAGCGTCACCAATTACTTCGTTGGCGGGCTGCATCAGATTGATGAGTTTGATCAATTCCTCGAATCCATGAGCGTATCTCCGCATCCCAGTTTCCTCTCGAAGGGCCTCAATCCGGCCGCTGTTGCGATACTGAATGATTCGCAGTGCTTTGCGACTGAGACCCCAGTGATCATCAAGGCGTTTCGCAAGCAAAATAAGGGAATTATATATCTGAGTGCCGAGGGAACCAATTCGGCAAATTATCATGCCATTAGATATTTTCCTGTTTCTTCCGGATTTCCGTTGACATTCGGTGGTGTTTCTTGGTAGAATAGTTCCAGTATAGGATACCGTTAATGAAGAATCAAGGTCCCGGAAAGTGGTTTCGTAGAGGCATCACATTGATCGAAGTGATCGCCATGTTCCCCGATGACGAATCCGCGGAAAGATGGTTCGCTGCCATGCGCTGGCCGGACGGCCCCGCGTGCCCCCACTGCCGCGGATCCAGCGTGCAGGGCGGCACAGCCCACCCTTCGATGCCGTACCGTTGCCGCGGCTGCGGCAAGCGCTTTTCGGTGCGCACCGGCAGCGTGACGGCCGATACCAAGCTCGGCTACCGCACCCGGGCCGTCGCCCTGTTCCTGCTGACTACCGGCATCAAGGGCGTCTCGAGCATGAAGCTGCACCGCGACCTAGGCGTCAGCCGGAAGTCGGCCTGGCATCTGGCGCACCGCATCCGCGCGTGCCGGGAGCGGGATCAGGGCCCGTTCGCCGGCCCGGTGGAGGTGGGCGAGACCTACGTCGGCGGCAAGGAACGCAACAAGCACGAGAGGAAGAAGGCCCGCGCCGGGCGCGGGCCCGTCGGCAAGACGCCCGTGGCGGGGGCGCGCGACCGCGCCACGAACGCAGTGGCCGCGCGGCCGCCGCCGGGCACGACCGAGGGCGACCTGCAGGGCTTCGTGCGCGCCCGCGTCGCGCCGGGGGCGCAGGTCCGCTCCGACGAGGCGGCGGCCTGCGCCGGCATGGCGGAGTTCCCGCACGAAGCCGTCAGGCACTCCGGCGCTCCGGCGGCGAGTACGTGCGCGGGGCAGCGCATGCGAACGGCATCGAGTCGTCTTGGTCCCTGTTCAAGCGCGGCCTGTACGGAACCTATCACCGGATGAGCGTCCGTCATCTCGGGCGCTACCTGACGGAGTTCGCGGGACGGTGCAACGACCGCGACTGCGACACGGCGGAACAGATGCGGCGCATGGCGCGGGGCCTGGTCGGCCGGACGCTGACCTGCCGGCAGCTGACCGGCAAAGCCGCGGTCGCGGCCTGAGCGGCACCCGCCGAGCTGAGCGCGGCGGCCCGCTGCGGGCGCACTCTTCGCGCTCGGTGCGAGGGGCGCACCGGGTCCGGAATCCCCCGGCGCGACCCGTGTCCGGTCCGGTCCGTCGATGCAGGCCGTCGAGTGCCGGGGATCCCCTGTCTTCGGCCCTCGGAGGGCACGCAATCGGCTTGCAAGGGGTGCCCCTCCACCGCCAACCGGGTTCCACCGGGGCGCGAGGGGGCCTCTCCAATCCGTGCCTCGTCAAGTCCGCTGGCAGGTTCGATTCAGATGCGATCCCACCCTTCCGTGCCCACCGCGGCCGCACTCGAATGACCCGAGCTCGACATCGGCCTCCCTGCTCAGAGCAGTTCTAGTCGGACATGGCGTTGTCGGCACTCAGATATATAATTCCCCCAAATAAAGCCTAAGTTCGTAACATTCCAGCATTCTGCGTCACACCGACGAATCAGGTTTTCAGTAGAGAGCAGTGCTAAGAAGCTGTCTCGTCTAGGAATTGGATACCCAATCAAGTTGAAGTACGCTGGATAATCAAGCAGGGAGTACTTCATCGGCTTGGACCCGCTCGGCCGCAATGCGCTCCTCAAATGGAGTCTGATCAAAGATGCGCCACAACAATCGTTCCTTCTCTGGGAATTATCTTAGATTTTTCTTGTAGGAACCAACGCGAATATATTCTTGTCCACTAAAGCGAACAGGCCGGTGAGATGCTCTCTCAATTTCAAGTAAGACTACCGGGTTGTCATCAATTGAAATCCCGTAAAAGTGAAATTGAATCTTCGGTTCCATCAGGCAAGGTAGCCAGATTTCAAGATTTTCATTACCAACTTTCTCTCGGCTTGGATTGAATCTAGTTCCAATGATCTCTCGGTTATGGTCCGAAATACCCCAGACCATATAGGCGTACGCCTTTCCGACGAGTGCCGCAGAGTTAGCGAGAGCTGAAAGGTATTCGCCGATTTCCTTTGGCTGGTGTTGATTCACCTAGAACTCGACCCACTCCGATTCCCCATGTATGCTCTGCAGCTCGTTCACAAGGCTTGCGAGATATTCGCTGGATTTGTGGATTGTCATGAAATTGCGCTTGCGGCAGAGGAGCTGAGGCGATTGCCGATTCCTGTCTGACCCCGGACCGTCGGATGCGCTCTCTGTCTCTCCCATTTCAGATCCATGGTTGGCAACCCTGAGATCCACTCGAGGAGGAAGCGACCGGACAAGCGGAATGCGTGAGCCAACACAGAGTCCGTTGCCACTCTCGCGAACGGGACCATGATCGGGCATCGGAGGTAGGCTCCAAGAATGACACGGCAGGTGACCGTTCTTCAGCGGGAGCGGGGGCTGCTGAATCGCCAAGCGTGTCATCGCGGTAGACCGAGCAGCGAGACGGGTTGGGGTGCAGTCGGACTGCCGGTGGTTCGCTCGCTGCATGGAGGGTTTGGACCACAAGACCCCTCCCGGTGGCCTCCTGGAATGTGAGGACATCGCAGGAGTGGGCTGTCCAGCGTGCGTGAGGGTGGACGAACCATTCTGCCACCGCCCCCGCCGAAGCGGCAATTCGGCCCGGAGCAGGGCTCTCGGCAAGCACGGTCATTGATTCTTCGGGGGCGCGCGTCCGAAATACTACCAAACTGAGTCTAGTATATCAGACTCGAATGTAATGTAGCTACCGACGGGATCCTGAAGAGCGTGGTCGCAGTGCATGTTGCAGTCTGATGTATGGATGGCCACCGGTGGATTCGCCCCCAGTGAGGGCCCCTTTGGGTTGTCACTACCCTGCTGGAGCAAGTGCCGTGCGTACTCGTAATCGCCCTGAATGACGATACAGTTGGATACGGGATGGAGGATGTAAATTCTGCCTAATTTCCCATTTGTTGGCCCGCATATTTATCTCATCCTAATCGAAGCATGAATTATAGTCCTGAAGTGTCAGAATATCGAGTTGATATTTTTCATAAATGAGCTGGTATTATTTCCAAATATGGGCCACATAGATATTGGTATAATATCCGAATAATCCGTTCAGTATCGCTGGACCTTATACTTGGAGTTCACGAAAGAACTCCTATTTCACGAATTCGCTGCGTCTCCTAGGATGGGCTTTGCTGAGCATCGATACGCGGTGCCGACAGACTGGATTCACGGCACTTTGAATTCAGGCGGAAGCTATTCGGCAGGCGAGGCCGGTCTCGCACGCGAGTTCCGAGGAGCCGACAGTTCGGCGCAACAGGTCCGGTCCCTTGGGATCTCCGCTCAAGGTTGGGTGGACCGTCCGTGCGGGAACGCGCTCTGACCACCCGACGGCCTACGATCCATCAAGTAAGGGAAGAGCTTGCAACTGATTGAAAACAATGATGTTGTGGCTGGCCAACGGATCGCCCGCCGCCAGTCGGGCGGAATCCGGTCAAGTGGTGGCGCCGAACGAGCCTGACGCCCCTCGCCTCGTATGCAACCCGCCCGTGCCCCGCAGGAGGCTATTGGCCTCGGTGCGGAGCGCACCGAGCTCGGGGTGGGTAGACGCAGGGATGACCGTTGGATGCGTTGGGCGAGGCCGCCCGCCCGCCCCTTCCGGACCGAGTCTCGGCCGTCCTGGCGCAGACGTGCGTCTTACGTCGGTGCGGACTGCCCGCACGCTTTGGCGGTTGCCTGGCAGGCTCGCCGGCTGCGATCCATCAAGTGACCGTCAAGTAACGGCATCGGTCACAACTCATTGAAAATAAAGGGGAAATAGATCGAGTGCGTCCATGGCCGAGCCGAAATGCAGGTAAGCCATCAAGTAAAGGGGCGAGTGTTGCTGCGTGTCTGCGACGGTGCCTTGACGCCGGACCGAGAGCCTGTCGGAGGGCCATCTGGCGCGAGCGTACCGGGACGGGCCCGTCGTCCGATGATGGATTCGCCTCGAGTTCGGGTTGCGCTCGCCGGTGCCCGCGTCGCCAGGGCCACTCGTCGGCTGGTCCAGAGCGGATTCGGCCTACCGCCGCGAAGAGGTCCCAGTCCGATTCGCCTCCGCGTTTCCGCGTCCCGTGACACGGTACTACAATGTCATCGATCATGCGATACGTGATTGCTGCCCTGTTCGCTGCGTTCGCGGCTGCCTGCGGTGAGCCCGACGCCGGGATGCCCGCGGCAGACCCGCCGCCCAACATCATCGTGATGGTCGCCGACGATCTCGGGTACAACGACCTCGGCGTTTTCGGCTCGCAAGTGGTTCGCACCCCGCACCTTGACGCTCTCGCCCAAGGCGGCGTGCGACTCACCGACGGCTACGTGTCCGCGGCCGTTTGCAGTCCCTCGCGTGCGGGACTCTACACAGGCCGCTACCAGTCCCGCTTCGGCTACGAGTTCAACACCTCGGGCCGCGACACGGTGGTCGGCCTGCCTACGGAAGAGCGTACCTTGGCCGACATGCTCAAGAGCGCTGGGTACGCGACCGGGCTGATCGGCAAGTGGCATCTGGGCAAGTCGGAGAAGCACCACCCGCTCAATCGCGGCTTCGACGAGTACTTCGGGCACCTGTCGGGTGGCTCGACCTATATCGACTCCCGCAAGGAGGGTGTCGAGTCTTGGCCAACCCGGAATGCGCCGACCACCCGCCCCGCCGCTAGCGCGATCTTCGACGGATTCGACGAGGTCGAGGTCGAGGAATACCTCACGGACGTCTTCGCGGACCGGGCGGTCGACTTCATCCGCAGGCACAAGGATGAACGCTTCTTCCTGATGCTGACCCCGAACGCGCCCCACACGCCCCTGCAGGCGACGGCGGAGTACGCAGACCGGTACGCCGGCGTGGAACCTGCCGGTCGGAAGATCTTCGCCGCCATGGTTTCTTCCGTGGACGACTACCTCGCCGACGTAGTCGAGGAGCTGCGCGCTCACGGCTTGGAGGAGAACACCCTGATCGTCTTCTTCTCCGACAACGGTTGCATCAAGTACCTATCGCAGGACATCTGTTCCAACGATCCGCTCAGAGGTTCGAAGCGATTCCATCTCGAGGGAGGGATTCGAGTGCCGTTCATCTTCCGCTGGCCCGCAGGGCTGCCGGCGGGAACGACCTTGGAGCATCCGGTCATCTCGTTGGATCTGTTCGCGACGCTGGCTGCCGCGGCGGGCTCCGGCGAGACTGCCCAGGACAGCGTGAACCTGCTCCCGCACCTTCGCGGGGAGATCTCCGATCCGCCTCACGAGTTCCTGTTCTGGAGGGCGAAGCCGAACATGGCCGTGCGCTCCGGGAAATGGAAGCTGTGGAAGGTCAACAAGAGCGACAAGGCGTTCGACGACCTGACACTCGGAGGCAGTAGGCTCCCTCAGGTTGACTACCTTGGGGACTCCCCGAACGGCCAGATGACGGTGCTCTACGATCTCTCGGCCGACATAGGGGAGCACGAGAATCTGGCCGACGAGCACTCCGCGGTGGTCGAGCGACTGGAAGCGGAACTCGAGGCGTGGAACGCCCAGCTTGCGGATCCGATGTGGCCAAGCAACCGCTCGACACTGCACGAACTTCACGGTCAGATGGTGCAGCTGTTCTTCTGAGCTCTCGATGAGCGATGCTTCCCCCCCGCACTGCTACCGCGATTACGTGACGCGGTAATTCATGATGGCGTCCATGGCGAGCGAGACGGCGCAAGGCGGGTGCAGGGGCCCAGAGGAATGGCTTACATCGCAAGTGGGTCCGGTACTTATCGCTCTCCGGTGGAATGGGTCGCTTTGTCCCGTGAGCTCGGCTGTCACGCGGCCCTGACGGCTGGTCGTGGCTCCGCGGCCAAGTCGAGATTCGCTTGGCAACGCGATCAGAACTCTGCGTCGCATCTGCCCAGCGCTTCCCGAAGCATCGAATCCAGCTGAGACGCGCACCGCTACCCTGCGCTCGAGGGTCACTTGATCCGGGCCGTGGTCCTGAACCATCGACTAGGCGACATCCAAAGCGAGACGACCGCGGGCGGGTTAGGGCCTTCCACAACTAGCTAGGCATTCTACCGCTCTTGTCGCAAGGCTTTAGCTGATTGGCCCTAGGGCAAGCGGACCGCCCTAGGAGGTCTTGAGCTGTAGAACACAGGAGGGTCGAAAACAGAACGACAACTCCCCTAGTCAGATCCGAATATAGAATAAACGATCAAACCGAGGGAAGTGAGAAGGAAAATACAGGGGAGAAACGTCTCGACAATGGACAGTTTCCAATATTTTCTGATCTTTTTGCCTTCGCCCAAGAGTTCCCAATTCACGGGAATAGAACGGGTATGCCAACATGCTCTCTAGCTCATGCAACGCCTTGAACTTTCCAGAATCAAGTTGTCGGTAGGACCGACATTACAATGAACCATGAGATTGACAGGAGGGCTCCTAGAGATCCCGCAACAGGCAGGACCACTTGGAGTGCATCATCGCGAAGCCCCAACCGGACCAATGCAGCGAGAAACACCGCCAAACCAACGAGCAGGCTCACATACATCCGATTGGCCCCTCCCGTCTCTGGCTAACCCTGTCGGCTAGTTCGCTGTGAAGCTTGTAAATCTCGATGAGCTCGCTCCGTCTCTTGGAATCATTCATGATGCTAGCTCCTTGATTGCCTTGACGATGCTCGCCTTGTTCCACCCAACTACCTTGCTTGCGACGTCCTTTGCCATCTGTGAAGTCCTCTTACTACCTCGTGGTCTGATTGCAATGATCGGCTTAGGACACGCAAACCCATGACAAGCAATCTTGATTTCTTCGGAAATCCACTTGCTGTAGGCCGCATACATGCCCGCAAATATGAGGATGACACTTACTGATCTAATCTGCTTTTTAAGTGCCTTTCTAAGAGCCAAATCCGACCTAATACTCTTGTCAAGTGGATTGGAAATTGGAACCGAGTAATCCTTGAATTCAAAGTCCTGGTGAGAGCGAAGAAGTCTGACAATTGCATTGTAGTGACGCCGATATTTCCAAGAGTGGATGATAAAAATGTGATACGTTACACGACTGTCGCTTGCCCGCACACGGCACCGACACTTGGGCATTTTACGCTGAAGTCGTTGTTTCATTGCGATGGCGGTCGTCTAGTGCAGTCTGACAGCACATGCGTTGTGATAGCCGCGCAGGATTTCAGGTTTCGTCAAACTGTTGCTAGTATCTGCCGCTCGACTCCTCTTATAGTAGCTGGGATTGCTGCAGCCTGTCAAGCGTCCGTGGCATCCGATGACGCACCCGACTCTTCGCGGGCAACACCTGGCCCTACGGTGGTCGCCCGCGTATCTGCCGTTCGGTCCGCCAGCCGGCCCCGGGACTGATTGCAGGCCGTGGCGCTCGGCTATGCTTAATGAGCGCTGGGCGATGGTGCTTGCCGGGCTTCCCGTCGCGTCCTGCTAGGCGGAGGCACCCGCCAAGTCCGATGAATGCCAACCGGTCGCACCCAACGCCCAGCGAGCCCGGAACCGGCGGCAGGTTGGGGCTCGCTGCCGTCTGCTTCGTTCTCGGAGCGGGAATGAGTCTTGCTAGCGAGCCGACCGTGCAAGTCAAGCGCCTGCTCGATGCGCCGATCATCACTCCGGCCACGCATCCCAGCATCGGGCGGAACATCCAGGGTCCGTCGCTGATCCGCGTGCCCGAGTGGGTCGGGGAGCGGCTCGGCAAGTACTACCTGTACTTCGCGGATCACAAGGGCAGCTACATCAGGCTGGCTTATGCTGACGACCTGCTAGGTCCTTGGAAGGTCCACCCTCCGGGCAGCCTGCAGATCGCCAAGTCGCATTTCCCGAGCGAACCGCCGCCCGTCGATCCCGAATCGCTGGAGCGGGCCAAGGCGCGTCGTGCGGCGACCTACGGCGGGAACCGCCTGCCGCATTCGATCGTCAAGGAGTTCACCGCTCCCCATATCGCCTCGCCGGATGTCCACGTGGACGATGCGAACCGTCGCATCGTCATGTACTTCCACGGCCTGGAGGGATTCGGCCGGCAAGCCAGCCGCGTAGCGCTATCGACTGATGGCATCGACTTCGCGGCGCGTCCCGAGATCATCGGGCGAACCTATCTCCGGGCCTTTCGGCACGCTGGGAAGACGTTCGGGATTGCCATGCCGGGGCAGGTGTACCGGTCCGACGACGGACTTTCTGACTTCCGGGAAGGGCCGCTGCTGTTCAACCCCGACATGCGACACTGCGCCCTGCTCAAGCGGGGCGACACCCTTTTCGTGTTCTGGACGCAGGTCGGCCATGCACCGGAGCGAGTCCTGCTGAGCTTGGTCGACCTGTCGGTGCCGTGGGCACGGTGGAAGGAGAGCGAGCCGATCGAGGTCTTGCGACCCCAGCGCGATTGGGAAGGCGCGAACGAGCCGATTGCACCGTCGATCCGGAGCGTGGCGTACGGCCCGGTCAACCAGCTGCGGGATCCTGCCATCTTCGAGGAGGACGGTCGCGTCTATCTGCTCTACGCGGTGGCGGGCGAGAGCGGCATCGCGATCGCGGAGATCCTTGTCGAGGATTGAGCCGTTCCGCCAGGGGGCTGCTGCATCGCGGCTATTGGATCAGCGTCCGCCCCGGAAACGCCGGTGCCTCGTAGAACGCTTCGTTGACTTCCACGCCAAGGCCCGGCTCGTTCGAGACGGCAAAGTAGCCGTCTTGGAATTCGTACCCCCTGACGGCTAGGGCCGGGCATGCCGAGCGGTCGTCCTCGGCCCCGGCGATATTCTCCTGCGTCTTCGCGAGATGCAGGCTCATCAGCAAGCCGACTTGGGAGCCCCAGTTGTGCGGCACGGCCTTCGCGCCCCGCGGCGCCCCCATCGCAGACATCTCGCGGCAATCGAGAATCCCTCCCGTGCGGATGTCCAGCTGCATGACGTCGAAGAGGCGCTCCGGCTCGAGGTACTCGAGGAACTCCGCCGCGCTGCGCATGTTTTCGCCGTCGGCGATGGGTGTCTCGATCCCGGCCTGCCGCATTTGGCCGCGCAGCCGGCCGTAGAGCGCCTTGTCTTCGGGAAAGGCCTCTTCGAGCCAGTCCAGCCTCTGTTCCTTGGTCTGGTCCAGCAGGGTCCAGGTCGCGTCGTAGTCGCCCAGGTAGCCGTTGTTCGCGTCCACCAGCAGCTTCGGCTCCATGCCGATGGCGCTCCGGACGGCGCGAATCACCTCGATGTCGCGCTGCAGGCCTTCGTCGCGGGCCATCCACTTGTTGCCGCGGCCGATCTTCAGCTTGATGCCACGGTAGCCGCTCGCCATAGCCTCGCGCGCTTCGTCGACGACTGCCTGCGCGCCACGGTCCGAGAACCACAGGTCACTGAAGTACAGCGTGCCGTCGTAGACCTCGACGCGGTCGCGGACCGACTCGCCGAACAGCCGCCAGCACGGAACGCCGCGCACCTTGCCGACGAGGTCGCACAGCGGACCGTCCAAGTGCTTGTACTTGACAAGCAGGTCCTCGAAGGCCGCGGCTCTCCCGGCGATGTGTCCGTCGCGAAACTCGTACACGGACTCGGGGTCCGCCCCGAGGAGGGCCCGCACGTCCGCCATGAAGGTTGCGTCCGGCTCGGTGTAGCCCATCACCCCGACGCCTTCTACTCCGGCGTCGGTCAATATCCGCACCAAGGTGTTGGTGTAGCTCGTGCCCTTGGGTTCGTTGTCTTGCGAGTTCATCGCGACGAATTTGTGGAAGTTGCCTTGGATCGTCGAGAGCGCGATGCCGGTGATCTTGGCCCGGGATGCGGCTCGGACCGCTCGGACCGCGACGGTCGTGGTTGCGAGAAACGTTCGCCGTGTGGTTGCCATGGTTTGCTCCGCGAGTACGGGACGCCGCTATCGTACAGCCAAGCGGCAGTTCAGTCGGTCCGGCCGCCCGAAGCCGCACGGCTGCAGAAGCCAGACTGGCATTGCGATGCGCCACCCATGAGGGCTCGGCTAGGTGCTTTCCGCCCCGCGCCCAAGTTCCGAGGTTTTTCGGGGGGCACACCTGAAAGTCGTTGATTTCATTGAGTTGGAATTCCGCGAAGCGGATTTGCGGTCACTACATTTTCTTGTCTTGGGCCACCGTGCTGCCTCCGTCGGCTTGGAGTTCCGAGGCGAGTACCGGCACCCTCCCACGGTGCCGCCGGAAGTTCACCCCCGCAGAGGCGGCGATGCGAGCCTGCTGCTCGTTGTTCGGGTCCACGGCCTGGCGCTGGCCCCACGCCTTGCCGTCCGCCGTTCGTATCGGCGTCGTCAGCCGCACCCAGGTCCGCGAACGCTCTCGGATCGACCTCCAGCCGCTCCGCACGCCGTGCGCGCGGAGGTCGTACCGCACGGCATGGACTAAGTGGTAAGCCAGCACGGTCAGGAACAGATGCCGCGCCACCCGCCGGCCCAGCTCCCTCCTTGAGGGATCGGAGTGTCGCCTCGATGTCCGCCAGACGGCAGTACTCGGGCACGAACCGGGCGTTGTCTCACTCGACTCGGCTGGTGCGCAGCAGGCTCGTGCCCTGGATCTGGTCGCGCTCCCAACGCACCTCGGCCGCCCGGCCCTTTTTCTCCGCCCTCCGCCGTGACCGTGTACTGGCACGCCACCTGCTTGTACGTGCCAACGGCCGGTGCCGAGCGGCGTCCCGACTTCAATCACCCCGTCGGGCCAGCAGTCGCATCGGGACTGCCGGCGGCTGGCAGGGCACTCTGCTCGGGACCTAGGCCGCTGCGGGGCTCTTAGCGAGTTCCCTCTGCAGGTTGGGATTCTCGATTACCTCGACGGGGACTGTCTCGTGGCGCCCCACCGCCTAGGACGACGAAAGTCCGACCCAATTTGCGGTGTTGTCTTGCTGTTGCGGCAGAGTGTCGGGTGTCACAGATTGGTTCTCGATCTCGTAACGGGTCCACTATTCGATGCGCAGACCGCCGCTCTCGAAGGCCTGCGGCTCCCCTCCGTCACTGTCGAGTTTCGCGAGGCCGCGCAGTCCGGGAACGAGGCGACTGAGCGCGAAGAAGAAATCCTCGGGGACTCCTTCGAACACTCCCTCGGCACGCTCGAGCTGGGCGGCGGCCACGAGGTGTCCGAGACCTCAAGGCACGCACGTACGTCGAGCGCCGGGGCCGCCGCGGGAGGGCCGTGCGCCCGAGCCGCGGATGCACGGGGCGCCGTAGCCAGACCCGGGCGTAGTAGGAACGAAGGCGGTGAACCAAGAGGCGCGAGTCCCGGCGGAGCCGCCGGAGTGAAGGGCCGGGACTAAGGGTAAAGACGTGAGGAGCCGACCCGGGCCGAATGCAGATCCGCGGATCGATGCCAAGCGGCGCGGAACGGATACGGCAGCCCGTGAACAGGGAGCCGCGGTAGAAGCTGACGGCACTCCTGCACCGCGTCACGCCGGAGGCGTGTCGCGGGCTGCAATGCTCCGGTCCGACCGACGTCGTGACCCACCGGTCGGAGATGGTCAAAGCACGCTGCACCTCCTCCGCAACTCCCGTCCGCAGGTGCCTCGCGGCTCCACCCTCAAAGAGCTGGCTCGCGGGCACGGAAAAATCGGTCGGACTGAATGGCAGGCCTCGTGGTGAGCCCTGAATTCGCCATTCGGCGTCATCCGGAGTAGCTATCCGCCAGCCGGAGTGTTCTACTATGTTGGCGGCTCGAGGGCTGGCCGTCCGCCGCTTGGCGGCATTCGCCGGCGGTGCTTCGACGTCGCGCTCCGGCCGGGGTTGCACTGCTGCCCCGTCCGCAGCGCCAGGATAGAGGGAGAGAGCTAATGAATCATCGATCACGGGCAGGGCGTCCTGCTTCTCGCCGTACGCGTCGCGCCGGGCGGATGCTCCGTGCACTGGTCCTACTGCTGGTCGGCTCGCTAGGCCTGCAGGCGCAGTTCAGCAGCATTCTCGAGGGAACGATCAGCGACCCGACCGACGCTGTGATTCCCGCGGTTCAGGTCATCATTGAGGATGTCGCCACTGGGACGACCCGCACGCTTGAGACCTCGAGTGTCGGGCGGTACCGCGGGACCGCCCTGGCGGCCAGCACCTACAGGGTCACGGCGAGTGCGGAGGGCTTCCAGACCTTCGTCCAGGAGCGCGTGACGCTCGAGGTCGCCCAGACCACGACACTGAACATCCAGCTCGAGGTCGGCCAGACCACCGAAACCGTGAGTGTGACGTCCGAAGCGCCGCTCATCGAGACGGGCGAGGCGCAGGTCTCCGGCCAGATCGAGGAGATGGAGGTCGCGGACCTGCCGTTGGTCGGGCGCAACTTCATGACGCTGGTCGTCCTGACCCCGGGCGTCGTCGGCCTGCCGTCCGGCGGCGGGCAGGCCTACGCGCAAGCCACTGGGGACATCTTTTCCGCCGAGTACGGCGTCAACCTCAGCGGCAACGGCCAGCGCGCGGAATCCAACAGCTTCAACGTGGACGGGGCGTCGGTCAACGCCAGCCCGCGCGGCGGCGTGGTCAACCACAATCCGAACGCCGATTCCGTCCAGGAACTCCGCGTCTCGCTGAACAACTTCTCGGCGGAGTACGGGCGCAATTCTTCGGTCCTCGTCAACGTGGTGACCAAGTCGGGCACGAACGAGTACCACGGCACGCTCGGCTGGTACCACACGAACAACAAGATGCAGGCGCGCAACCTCTTCCAGCCGAAGGTGCCGATATTCCGCCGCAACGAGGCCAACTGGAGCCTAGGCGCCCCGATCGTCAGGAATCGCACTTTCGCGTTCGCTTCGATGGACATCCTGCGCTCCGGCGTCGGGGCCGGATTCAGCAACACCGTCGTCAGCCGGGAGTTTGCCGGGCTGGTGCGCGAGCGCTTCCCCGACAACATCAGCAGCATGGTCATGAACGAGTTCCCGGATATCCTGACCAACAAGAGCGTTGCGCAGACGGCAGGGACCCTGATGGGATCGGACTGCGCGGGCAGCTCGCCCATCGAGACGCCCATCGGCATGATGCCCTGCAACTTCGCTGTGACCGAGCGCGGGTCCTTCGCGCAGACGCTGCCTAGGGACGGCATCCAATGGACGACCCGCGTGGATCACAACTTCAACGAGAGCAAGGACCGGATCTACGGCAGCGTGGCGCGAACCACCAACCAGCAGGTCCTGTTCGGCAGCCCGGCGGTCTACCCTGCGTTCACCAAGATGCAGGAGCAGTGGACGGCCTTCGCGAACCTCAACTGGACGAGGATTATCTCGACGAACGTGATCAACGAGCTTTCGTGGTCCTGGCAGCACGCCGAAGGCGACGCGCCCATCGGGCGCGGAGAGATCCCCGCCATCAACGTGCCCGGGATCGCGTCCTACGGCCAGGGCTTCTCCGACGCCGTCTTCATCCAGAACAACCAGCAGTGGCGCAACGTGAGCACGTGGAACAAGGGGTCGCACTCCTTTAAGTTCGGCGGGAACTTCAACTGCGACAGCGGCTGCCCCGGCGCGGGCGCCCTTTTCGCCGCGGTCTGGGAGCGCCCGAACTACGGCTTCAACAACATCTGGGATTTCGCCATGGACGACCCCTTCTCGCACGGCAACATCGGATTCGACCCGGCCACGGGCGACGCTCGCGGCTTCGACTTCCGCCCGCGCTTCACGAACTTCGGCGTGTTTTTCAACGACGACTGGAAGGTCCGTCCGAACCTGACAGTCAGCTGGGGCCTGCGCTGGGAGGCATTCCCGATTCCGACCGACCTGGACTCTATCTTCGTCGGCGCCAACTTCCGCGGCGGCAGCAACTTCACGGAGCGGATCGCCGACGTCGGCGTGAGGCAGGGGCCGCCTCTTGCCTCGACCGACAGCAACAACGTCGCGCCGCGTATCGGCATTGCGTGGGACCCGACCGGACGGGGCAAGATGTCCATCCGCAGCGGGGCGGGGATGTTCTACGACCGTCCCGGCGGCCAGTTCTACCGAGACTGCTGCACGAGCCTGCCGATCTTCGCGGTGGCGGACGTCAGCAAGCAGACCGACGCGCAGCCGGTTTACGGGCTAAGCAGCACCCTGGAGTCGCCGTGGCAGTTCCCGCGCCCGCCGGATCTTCAGATCGGCTTGGACGAGCGCGGCGGGCTGGTCGGCGTGCCGGCGGCGATCCAGATCTGGGAGCCGGACCTGAAGAATCAATACGCCATCAACTGGTTCTTCGGCATCCAGTACGCCTTGGGCAACGACTGGGCGGTCGAAGCCAACTACGTGGGCTCTCAGGGATCGAAACTGTACCAGAACTACGAGGTCAACCGCTTCGCGGGCGATCTGCTGGACGGGCGGCTGGACCGCCTGAACCCCAGTTTCGGCAGCATCACGTACGGGCAGAACAACGGCAAGTCGTACTACCACGGAGGCAACCTCAGCCTCAAGAAGCGCTTCGCGCGGGGCTTGCTATTCCAAGGGGCCTACACGTTCGGGAAGGCGATCGACACCGGCAGCAGCTTCTCGGGTGAGCACCTAGTCGAGCTGACGAACATGCGCCTGAACCGCGGGCGCTCGCGCTTCGACGTGCGGCAGAAGTTCGCGACCAGCCTGATCTTCGAGATTCCGTCGCCATTCCGGAACGGCCCGGGCAAGGCGGTCCTCGGCGGATGGCAGTTCGGACTGACCTCGATCCTGCAGAGCGGGTCACCGTTCACGGTCAACTGCGGGCTGCCCTTCAATCCGGTTTTCGACGACGGCGGCAACATGGTCGGCAACAACGGCTGCGACTTCAACGCCGACGGATTCAACAACGATTACCCGGACACCCCGGCTTTCGGAAGCTCGATCGACGGAGCCTCCAGGCAGGACTACATCAATGGCCTGTTCACCGCGGCGGACTTCCCGAAGCCGCAGACCGTCCGTCCGGGCACGCTGGGACGCAACACCTTCACGAACCCGGGGTTCGCCAACGCGGACCTCAACCTGCTGCGGCAGATACCCGTGCCGCTACTCGGCGAGGGTGGTCGGATCGACCTGCGTGCGGAGTTTTTCAACGTCTTCAACCACGTCAACCTAGGCTCGGTGAACGGCAGCCTGCAGAGCGGCAACTTCGGGCGAGTCACCAGCACTTTCGGCGCACGAAATATTCAGTTCGGAGTCAAGGTGATCTTCTGACGCCGTTGTTCATGCACTAGGCTTAAGCCGGGGGTCTAGTTAGCTGGCCCCTCGGTGACAGCCGACTTGGTTCTCGGGCGGCATCTGGTGGGAATTGCAGGCAGTCCGCGGAACCTCGATTGGACGGACTACGTCCACCAAGAATGAACGCTTCGATTGGTACCACGCACCCTTCAGCGTGCGCCATCGCCCCAAACCGCCTCGAGGTCTTCGCGAGGAGGGCATCCGACGTAGGCGAGGCGTCGTACTGATCGACAGCGATTGTCGTGGGGCCTTTCTGTAGTGAGATCTTGCCTTGCAGCCGTTCAAAGACTCGGAATTCCCGACGCGATCGGACACGAGAGATCGGGACCGACTCTTGAAAGGAATGCGGGCAGAGGCACCCGCGGTCTGCTTGTCGTCACCAGCCCCCCCGGCTGCTCCCGACCTTGTCGGCCTGCCCGAGCCTCGGCTGGTATTGTCCGGCGCGGCCACTCCGCCAGGCGCGACAGACTGAACGACTGGATGGGTTCGACGGGCTGATTCCAGTCATCTACGGCACTTCGAGATGCGGAATCAGACAGCGGCCGTCCCACCGATACGCCAGACTCGGCGCGGACATGCACATCGAGCCTACGGTGCAGCGCACGCCTGCTTGAACCTGCTCGCGACGGGGAGCCCGGTGCCATTGTTTGATCGAGGGTGGCAGGTCGCCGTCCGGCTGCTGCTCGCTGGCGCGTCCCCATGGCACGCTACGCTTCCCGCGAATTGCGAAGACGCCCTGGCGCGGGTGACAGTCGAGTTCGTTGACGTAACGCGGGAATCAGGGATCGACTTCGTTCACGAGAACGCCGCGACCGCCCACAAGTACCTGATTGAGACCATGGGGGGCGGGGCCGCGTGGCTCGACTATGACGGGGACGGCAACCTTGATCTGTATCTGGCCAACAGTGCGGCTACAAACAAGTTCGATCCGCCCAGCCCGCTAGGCGGCGCCCTGTATCGAGCGACCGGGGATGGGAGATTCGAGTTGGCCCGGCCCGGAACCGGAGTCGGGCTGGAAGACCTCTTCGCGATGGGCCTAGCCGCCGGTGACTTCGACAACGACGGGGACACGGACTTGGCCGTAAGCGGCTACGGGCGTTCTGTCCTACTCCGGAACGAAGGGGATGGGAGATTCCGAGACGTCACAGCGAGGGCTGGTACATCCAATCAGGGCAAGTGGGGGACGAGCGCAGCGTGGTTCGATTACGACCTTGACGGACTGCTCGACCTCGCGATCGCCAATTACTTGGACTGGTCCCCTGAAGGGAACTTGCATTGCGGCGAGCGACGGCCCGGGTACCGCTCCTACTGCCACCCCAACAAGTACCGAGGGCAGGCGCCAACCCTCTATCGGAACTTGGGGAACGGACAGTTCGAGGATGCGTCCGAGCCTTCGGGCCTTGCGGCCTATACCGGCAACAGCTTGGGAGTCGTCTGCTTCGACTACGACGGGGACGGCTGGCAGGACGTCTTCATCGCCAACGACTCTATGCCAAACTTCCTGTTCCGAAATCTAGGCAACGGCACCTTCGAGGAGGTGGCATTCGTCGCTGGCGTGGCGCTAGGCGAGAACGGCGAGGCCGAAGCTGGCATGGGCGTGGACGCGGCGGACTACAACGGGGACGGCTGGCTCGATCTCTACGTGACTCACTTGGACTTTGAGTTCGACCGCCTCTACCGCAATCTCGGGGACGGTACATTCTTCGACGCGACGTTCCAGGACGGCATCGGCTACAAGACTTTCAAGCTCAGCGGGTTCGGCACGCGTTTCGTCGACTACGACAACGACGGCTGGCGGGATCTGTTCGTGGCGAACGGCCATGTTCTGGACAACATCGAGCTGTTTCACGAAGGGACGCGGTACGAAGAACCCAAGCTAGTCTTGCGAAACGTGGAAGCATTGTTCGAGGCCCCGGGCGACGCTCTGGGGCCCGCTGTGGGCCTTCCGCGTGTCAGCAGGGCCGCGGCGTTCGCGGACTACGACAACGACGGCGACTTCGACGTGGCGGTCGCCAACAATGGTCAGGCGCCGCAGCTGCTCCGCAACGATGGCGGGAACGGCAACAACTGGCTTCAGGTGCTACTCGTCGGCGTTCAGTCCAACCGAGACGGTGTCGGGGCGAGGGTTACGGTGTCGTCCGAGGGATTCGTCCAAGTGGCCGAGCGCACGGGAGGGGGCAGCTACCAAGCCGCGCACGACCCACGTCTGCACTTCGGCCTCGGTCCACGCAGTGCCGTCGAGAGCGTCGAAGTTGCTTGGCCCAGCGGGAGGCTTGAGAGGTTTCTAGACGTCGAAGAGAACGGTGTCCTGATCCTCAGGGAAGGCTCGGGCGAGCTCCGTCGGCCTGTAGGAATTCGAGCAATTCGGGGCGGTCGCTAGCGCTCCGTGGCGCGTGTCACGCTAAGCGAGGTTACCCGTCTAGGTGGCTTTGCTTCGCTCGAATTGACGTTTGTTGCGGCAGGGTCCAGAACCGATTCAGGGTAAGGGTACAAGTCTCTCGATTACGAGCGGTTGTGTAGAAGTAGGATTTCTAAGATCTGCCGAGCGAGTGTTCGGTGATCGCCTGCCACCAACCGACCCACGGCGGAGTTTGCCACCCGAGTACGCGACCGAAGACTTGTTGATCGGAGTCCCGACAGAGCGGAGAATGAGTTCCCGGCAGGGTAGATAACCATTTTCGGATGCCAATCGTCTCCTATCTATGCTACAGTGGTAAACACCACGGCGAAGACTGTCACAGAAGCAATCGTGAGCACCAGCCCGTTCCCGGATATGCTGTTCGATCATGCTCCGTGGAGAGGAAGACAGAATGACCAAGAAAGCAATGGCCGTTCTGCTGCTATTCGCAGTGCAGACAACCGCCGAGGACAAGCGTGTGTTCAAGTGCGGCGGCGTGAAGTACGAGAGCATGCACGCTCATGGATTCAGCACTGCTCATCGGATCGCGATGACTCGCTGCTTCGGACGGATCGAAATGACACACGGATGGCGACTCGGAAAAGCGCCCGGAACCTCCGCCGAATTGGTTCGAGCGCTTGCGAAGGCGACGCGGAAGGCGCATTGGCATGAATCCACGGACTGGCAACGAGGGTATGCGGCCGGTCGGATCGCGGCGCGGAAGACTTGCGACGACGAGAAGCGCATATCCAAGAAGGATTGACTAGGTGAGCTTCCGCTGCGTTCACACTGCAGTCTGGTAGGATGACACGAAGATCCAAAGAACGCTCTGAAGATGATCGCTTCGGCGGCTCTTGGACCGAGGCCAAATTGAACGTGCTGTCGGGCTATCTTGGGGCCTACACCCAAGTGATGAAGAACCAGAGATTTAGAACGAAGTACATCGATGCGTTCGCAGGAAATGGCTACATCGAGCTGAAACAGGGAGGCCGCTCGAGCGCGCCCGCCTTGTTCCCGGATCTCGCGGAGGATGCACCGCTAAGCCTGGCTCGCCGGTTCCCCGAGGCGTGCTCTCGCGACACAACCCCCGTTCGACTCTCACATCTTCATCGATATTCGGCCAGACTACTGTGAGAAGTTGGAAGGCCTGAAGGATGACTTCCCGCATCAGGCAAGCACCATTCAGATACGCCAAGGAGATGCGAACAAGATTGTCCGGAAGCTGCTCCCACAACTGTGCAAACGTGATAGAGCCGTACTTTTTCTGGATCCCTACGGGATGGAAGTTGAATGGAATACCGTCGAAGCTGTTGCGGAATCACAGGCAATCGACCTGTGGCTGCTTTTTCCACTGGGCATCGGGGTCAACCGGCTACTGCCCAACTCGGGCAAAGTACCCCTCACATGGCGGCGAAAGCTCAACGCTTTCTTGGGTACGGACGACTGGTACGGCAAATTCTACAAAAGGGAATCTAGGAAAGACCTCTTCGGGAATGAAGAGGAAGACGTCGTCAAGGCCACGATGGAGGTCATAGGGCGCTACTTCATCAAGCGGCTCAAGACTGTATTCGTCGGTGTCGCCGACACGCCCGGAGTGCTGCGCAATAGTAAGGGGTCTCCGCTCTACCTACTGTGCTATGCCATAGGAAATAACAAGGGAAAGAAGATTGGCCTTCGAGTTGCGGATCACCTGCTGAGGAAGGTTCAGTGATGGCGAGATCCTCCGGCATCGAATGGACAGAATCGACGTGGAATCCAGTCTCGGGCTGCACGAAGATTAGCTCCGGCTGCAAGCACTGCTACGCGGAGCGCATGGCAAATCGACTCCAAGCCATGGGCCAGTCCAATTACGCCAACGGCTTCGAACTAACGCTCCAGCCACACATGTTGGAGCTCCCGCTGCGGTGGAAGAAGCCTCAGTTCGTTTTCGTCAACTCCATGAGCGACCTGTTTCACGAGCGGGTGCCGCTAGGATACGTCCACCAAGTCTTCGACATCATGCGCCGGGCGCACTGGCACCGCTTCCAAGTTCTGACGAAGCGTGCCGAGCGCTTGGCGTGTCTGGACCCTGAGTTGGTATGGCCGGCGAATGTATGGATGGGCGTCAGCGTCGAGAGCGACGGCTGCCGCTGGCGCATTGATCGGCTGAAGCGCACCGGCGCTCGGATCAAGTTCCTCTCCCTGGAACCCTTACTCGGTCCGGTGGATGCGCTTGACCTCGGCGGAATCGACTGGGTGATCGTCGGCGGCGAGTCCGGCCCGGGGGCCCGGCCCATGCATCAGGAATGGGTGCTGGATCTGCGCGACCAGTGCCGTCGCGCGGAGGTTCCGTTCTTCTTCAAGCAGTGGGGCGGCAGGAACAAGAAGAGATGCGGCCGCTTGCTCGAGAGCCGAACTTGGGACGAAATGCCGCGCCCGGCCTCATCTCCGGCGTGACTCGCGCAACCGCCGCCGCATGCGCTTTCGTGACCGGGGCCCAAAGCGACGCGGGCACTGGGGCGCAGCAATCGGGCGATACCGGAGGCTCAACCGAATTACGGGCTCGGGTCGAATGCTTCCGTTGAAGACAGCTCCGGGCCGCCCCCGCGGCCCCCGCTGCCGGTGGCGAAGTAGATTCTCCCGTCGAGGACGGCGGTACCGCCCCCGTGGCGTCCCCTCTGCAACGGCGCGGCCAACGTGATCCCGCCCGTCTCGAGGTCGATCCGGTGTGTTTCAGAATGCGCCGCCCTCTGCGCCGTCTCACCTCCGAAATAGTAGATCGCGCCGTCCAAGCTGGCTAGGCCGCCCGCGGCGGCGGGAACTTGGAGTTTCGCCGGCAGGGTAGACCATCGGCCGGCCTCGAAGTCGTAAACGTCTACCTCCGGGATCACGGCCCCGAAGAACGCCGTGAAGTTTCCGGGCTCGTGATAGCTCGTGTTGCGTCCTCCCACTAAGTACATGCGCCCTCCTGCCACGACCGCCGAGAAGTGGTCTCGGACGCGCGGCGCGTCCGGAAGCCGGCGCCATTCGCCAGTCTTGGGGTCGAATTCGTCGAACCACGCCACGGTGCCGCTGGTGTGGCCGTCCACTATTCCGCAAGCCACGTAGATCTTTCCCTCGTGGACCGCGGTTCCGGCGGCGCCGCGACGACGGCCCTCCGGAACCGGCGCGCCCTTCTGCCAGGTGTCGTCTGCCGGGCTGTAGATGTAGATGTTCTCGAGCGGCGTCTCTTTCGGGTACCTGCCAGTCATGGCAGTCATCACGTAGATCGAGTCGCCGTAGGCAACAGGCTGGGAGTGGTGCATTTCCACCGGGGTCGGTCCGAGCTCCCGCCAGGTCCGCGCGCTTGGGTCGAACGCCTCGACGGGCTTGATACCCCGGCCCCCTATCAGGTAGGCCGTGCCGCCGAGCGCCACCATGGCGGTCTCGTGCCGTGCCGTCGGCTCTTGGTTCACGGTCACCGTGGACCACTGTCCGTTAGCGACCGACTCGGCAGATGTCGCTAGCGTCGCGGCCAGGATTGTCGCTGTGAAAGTGCGATGAAGTTGCATTCTAGGCTATCGCTGTCGGGGCTGCTCGGATGCTTCGGAAGCGCGGCTAGACCGGCTTGCATCCGGACCCGGGCCCGAAGTCTACTCCCATTATTGAGGCCGCCTTGGAAGCTGACCGACTGCGACGGACCGGTTGCAGCGTAAGCTAGCGTAAGCTATGGGCGGCGCACTGGCGCGGATGCGGTGGGACCGGCGGGAGCGACGATGCGGATGGGCGGCGAATGCCTGCGGGCTCGACTGGCGGCGGGTGCCGCGATGGCGGCCCTTGCGCTCGCGCCGCTTGTCGCTTCTGCGCAGTCGCCCCGTGACCGCTACCAGCGGGCGGTCGCGCTCATGCGGGAAGGCGAATGGGCCGGGGCGGCATCGCTGCTGCGCGAGATCGTAGCGGCAGTTCCGGGCAACGCCCGTCTCCACAACACGCTGGGCATCGCGCTCTCCTCCGGCGGCGACGCCGACGCTGCTGCCGGGGAGTTCCGCCGGGCGCTAGAGCTTGAGCCGGGCTATCCATCCGCCCTGAAGAACCTAGCTCTTCACGAGATGTCTCGCGGCCGCCCGCAAGCCGCCGAGACCTACTTCGAGCGGTTGCTGCAGGTCTCGCGGGGCGATCCGATGGCCCACCTCGGTCTTGCCGAGGTCGCTTTCGCCTCGGGCCGACACGCCAAGGCTGTCATGCACTTCGAGCAGAGCCACGGACTTCTCGGTAGCGACTCTAAGCTGCTGGTCAACTTCGCTACCTCCCTGCTCGAGACGGGCCGGCCCGAGCAGGCCGCACTCGCGCTGGAAAGGATTCCGGGAGAGGCCCACCCGCGGCTGCACTTCCGGGCGGGCCTGATGCTGGCACGCCTCGGGCGCTTCGCGCTGGCGGCGCGCGAGTTCGACCTTGCGGAAGGGTCCGACGCCGACCCCTACGAGCTGGGCTTCAACCGGGTGCTGTCCCGCGTCAGGAGCGGGCAGCCCGAGAAGGCGGTCCGGGAGGGCGAAGCGCTACTGGATGCGGGCCACCGCACTGCCGAGCTGCTGAATTTGCTCTCGCAGGCGTACGAGTCGTCGGGAGACACCAAGCGCGCCTACGACGCCCTGCGCGAGGCGACCGATTTGGAACCATTGGAGGAGTCGAATTACGTCGACCTCGTTGCTCTGTGCCTCGACCACGAGAACTTCGACCTCGGTGTCGAGATCTCGGACATCTCCGTCGAGCGCCTGCCCGATGCCCACCGGCTGCATCTCCAGCGCGGCGTCGCCTTGGCGATGAAGGGTCGGTTCGAGGATGCCGAGGACGCCTTCAGGCGATCGGCGGAGCTCGCTCCCGACGAGGGCCTGCCCGGGGCGGCTCTAGGGCTCGTCCTAATGCAGCAGGACCGTCTCTCGGACGCCGCCCGCGTGCTGCGCGACCTGCGCGACGGGAGGCCGGACGACTACCTGGTGCTTTGGTTCCTAGCGGAAGCCATCCAGCGGTCGGGTGCCCGTCCCGGCACGGACGAGGAAGCCGAGGCTGTCGGGGCGCTGGAGAGGTCGGTGACCTTGCACCCGGGCCTGTTCCAGTCGCGCCTGCTCTTGGGGAAAATGCTGGCGCGACGAAACGCGCTGGAGGACGCGGTCGAACATCTCGAGCGGGCGCGTGAGATCGATCCCTCCGAGGTCTCGGCCACCTACCAGCTGGCCCAGGTGCATCGCAGGCTGGGCAATGCCGAGCGGGCTAGGGATCTCCTCGCCCTTGTCGGCGAGCGGAAGGCGGAGGACAGGGATGAATTCGCGCAGGGCGGCCTGCTGCGTATCGTTCGCCAAGGCTCGCCCTGAGCGGTTTCGGCGACCGGACTTGGGTCGGCGCTCGCGGCCGCGCTGGCCCGCATACTGGAATTCGATGGCGGGCCGGGGGCGCTTCGGCGGGTGGACCGAGCGCCCGCTCGCCGTTCTCGCGGCGGCCTTGGCTCTCGCCTCCGGCGCGGCGGCCCAGGAGCCTGCTTCCGTCGAGGTCGCCGCCTCGCACCGAGAGAAGGGGCTGCGGTATCTCGAGGAGGGCAGCCCGCAAGCCGCCCTCGGCTATTTCCACGCCGCGATCGAGGCGGATCCGGCCGACAAGGAGTCGCACCGCGCGATCGGCGTCATCCAGGCCGAGAGCGGTCGGCTGGCAGACGCGCTGGAGCAATTCGAGCGGGCCGTCGCGATCGACCCCGATTACGCCGAGGGCCATTTCCACCGGGGCATGGCGCTCGAACGCGCCGGCCGTGCCGACGAGGCCCTCGGCGCGTATCACGACGCCGTGCGGTCGGCTCCCGATCTCCTGCCTGCGCGCTACATGCTGAGCGCCGCCCTCAGCGCGCGGGGCGACACCCGCGGGGCCGCGAGGCTGCTTCGCGAAATCGTGCGCCGGGCTCCCGGTTTCGGGGAAGCCCGCTTCAACCTCGGGATCCTGCTGCAGCGCGAAGGGGAGATCGAGGAAGCCGTGGCCCACCTCCGGGCGGCCAGCGCGGCGGATTCGGGCAACCCGCGCGCCCCGCTGGCCTTGGGGATCGCGCTGGCCGAATCGGGCGACGGCGCGGGCGCGGTCGCCGCGCTGCGGAAGGCGGTTGGCCTCGAACCGGGCAATCCGCAAGCGCTCTACAACTTGGGGCTGGCCCTCACGGAGACCGGGGACTTGGGCCCGGCGGCCGACAGTTTCCGCTCCGCCTTGGAGGCGGACCCGAGGCATCCCGGAGCGAGACGGGCTCTTGGAGCGGCCCTCCAGCAGGCCGGGGATGTCCCGGCCGCCGCGCGCGAGCTGGAACGGGCCGTGAGGGAGTTTCCCGCAGACTCGGACGCCCGGAACACCTTGGGCGCGGTGCTGCTGCGGCTCGGTGACGCGAACGCCGCGATCCTGCATTTCGAAGAGGCGATTCGACGCGCCCCGCTGATGGTCAAGGCCCATCGCAATCTCGCTCGGGCGTACCGGCGCACGGGCCGGGACGACGAGGCGCGGGCGGCCAGCGAGCGATCCGACGCAGTGGCGGCGCGGCAGGCCGGCATGGGGCGCGCGGTCCTGCTCGTGCGCAACGGCAGGAGCCGGCTGGAAGAGGGTGACGCGCCCGCGGCGATCGAGGCGTTCCGGCAAGCGATCGGTGCCAGCCCGGACTTCGAGGACGCCCACCTCTACCTCGGGGTCGCCCGACGCCGCGCCGGGCACGGCTCGGACCGCGTCCTGGAGGCGCTGGACGCCGCGCTCCGGATCAACCCCGAGCGGGCGGAAGCGCATTTCCAGCGGGGCCTCGCCTTGCAGGCCGCCGGGCGGCTGGAGGAGGCGCTCCGGGCGCTGCGCACTTGCGTGGATCTCGCGCCGAGCAAGACCGATGCCCAGCGGATCCTGGCGGGCCTTGCGCTCGAGGCGGGCGAACTGGCCACCGCCCAAGCCGCGCTGGCGGCCGTTCTCGCATGGCATCCCGGCCACGCCGAGGCCCGAAGGCAGTTGGTGCGCGTGCGCGAGAGGACGTCGCGAGCGAAGGCCTCGCGAGCCCCGCTCAGTCCTTGAGCCGTCCCGCCTTGCGGGCCATGTCCCTGACCGCGGCCATCACCGCGTCTTCCACGCCGGGCCGAAACAGTCCGTACTCCACGTACAGCCCGCGCGTTTCGTAGCCGCCCTCTCTCAGGATTCTCGAGGTAGGCAGGTATCCGAAGACGTCGTTGCTGTAGCCGCTGACCCACAGGTTGAGGGGCCCGAGCGCCTCCTGCGTCAGCCGCACGTAGTCCACCACCGTTTCGCCGCTGAAGGCCACGAGCGTCAGATCCGAGCCGAAGCGCCACAGGGCGAACGGGGCGGAGTAGGACCGCAGCAGGGGCCGGCCTCGCTCCAGCTTCGCGAGCGCGCCCTGCGTGAAGAAGCGCCGGTAGGACGGCGCTCCGTCGTGCATTTCCAGAATCCGCTCCTTGGTGTGCTCGGCGAGTGGCAGGTCGACCTGCCGGAATTCCGTCCGGAGCGGTCCGCGCAGCGGGCGCAGCTCGCCTCCGAGGACCTGCTCGACCGCCGCGGCCAGCTCGCTGCCGTGGCGCCGGGCCAGGTCGATGGTCCCGCGAGGGTAGGGGTTGGCGTCGCCGGCGCAGCCCGTCACGAACATCGCCTGTACCCCCGGTCGGCGCACTTCGAGGAACTCCTGGGCGTACCCGGCGTAGTCCCCGCCGAGGAGCATGTTGCGGCCCGTCAGCGTGGTGCAATGCGACGCGGCGCCGAAGACCACCGCCCGCGGGCTGCCGTCGGCGCCTGCCACCCGCAGGACGGGTACCGTCCGGTCCGCGGGACCGCTCGCGTTCGTGCCGAGAATGACGCCGCGGTCGGTGAACTCGCGCCGGTTCATAGCGAAGGATGCCACGCCGCGGCCCCATGACAGGTGCGCCGGACGTAGGTCCTGCAGGGCCTTCCGGGCTGCCGCGACGATCCTGTCCTCCATGACCCCGACGTAGCGCCGGATCCTCTCGCGGGCCGCCTCCGGCACCGAGGTGAGCATGGATCCAGCGACCAGCGGGCCGGAGTGCGTGTGCGAGGCGTTGAGCAGGACCTGCTCCCTCGCTAGGCCGTCGCTCTCCTCGAGCCGCCGGCAGATTGACGCCGACCGCTCGGCGGTGAAGCCGAGGATGTCGGCGGTGATCAGCAGTGCCCGCCCGCCTTCGCGGTCCCGCAACGCCAGCGCCTTGGCGTAGATGGGCTGGGCGACCGCCTCGAACGGGGCCCGCCGGGAAGCGTACCCGGCCATGGGAACTGGCTCCGACGGCGTGATGTCGACCGTCGCCAGCCCGGCGCTCCATTCGGCTTGCTGGGCGGGGAGGGTCGCGGCCGCTGCGAGCAGCACGGGGACAAGCAGTCGCATCGCATCCGGAGTATATCCCCGGGCGCGCTGCCCGGAGGGATTTCCGAGCGCGGTTCCGGGCCTATTCGCGGACCGCCACGGCGCGTCCGGTCCCGGCGGACTCCAGCGCGGCGTTGGCCAGGACCAATGCACGTCGGCCGTCCTCGAACGACGGGGACGCTTGGTCGCCGCCGTCGACCGCCGCGACGAACGCGTCGATCTCGCTCCGGTAGGACTGCGCGTAGCGCTCGATGAAGAAATGGTGGAGGCGGTCTCGCGCCCCGGTCGCCGTGGCGCTGAACCGGGCGACGCTGGTAGGGGTCGGGTTTTCCGATACCATCATGCCCCTCTCGCCGAACAGCTCGATGCGCTGGTCGTAGCCGTACGTGCAGCGTCGCGAGCAGTTGATGTGGCACAGCGCGCCGGACTCCATCCGCAGCACGGCCATCGCCGCGTCGAAATCTCCGATCTCGCCGATCCGTTCGTCCGTCAGCACCGCTCCCATGGCAGTGACCTCGACGGGCTCCTCGTCGAACAGGAACCGTGCGAGATCGAAGTCGTGAATCGCCATGTCGCGGAAGATGCCGCCGGACTCCCGCAAGTAGTCGAGGCTTGGCGGGGCCGGGTCGCGGCTGGTGATGACGGCCTGCTCGAGACGTCCGAGCTCGCCCGCGCGGGCGGCCTCGCGAAGAGCGGCGTGGCCGGGGTCGAAGCGCCGGTTGAATCCGATCTGCACCGGCACGCCGGCGCTCTCGACGGCTTTCCGGCAGGCGTCGACCCGGCGGATGTCGAGATGGATCGGCTTCTCGCAAAGGACGGCCTTGCCGGTCCGGGCCGCGCGCTCGAGCAGGTCGCAGTGGGTGTCGGTCGAGGACGCGATCAGCACGGCGTCGACCGCGGTGTCCCCCAGGATCTCCCCGGCGGCCGCCGCGGCCCGCGCGCCGCACTCCGCGGCCGCCGCGGCTGCGGCCCCGGCGTCCACGTCGTAGATGGCCGCGAGTTCCACGCGCGGGTGCGCCGCTAGGTTCCTCGCGTGCATGCGGCCGATCCGGCCCGCTCCGAACTGTCCGATCCTCAGCATGGTGCCTCCGCGGCCGGCGCTCGCCTGCCGTCCCCCTCGCGCCGCGGGCTAGATGACCGCCCGCTGCAGGCGGTTTCCCGGGAAGCGCAGGAATTGCGCCGCCTCCCTGTCCGTCGCGCTCTGGACCGCCCGCTGCCGGCGCTGGTAGCTCGCTCCCACGAACGCCTTGAAGAGGGGCTGCGGCTCGAGCGGCTTGGACTTGAACTCCGGGTGGAACTGGCACCCGAGGAACCAGGGATGGCCCGGCAGCTCGCAGATCTCGACGTACCCGAGCTCCGGCGTCTCGCCCGTGATGCGCATGCCGTGCTCGGAGATGACGCCCTCGTACAGCGGGCGGTTGAATTCGTACCGGTGCCGGTGCCGCTCGCTGATCTCCGGCGTGCCGTAGGCCCTGAGGGCGGCGCTGCCCTCCGCTAGGAGGCAGGGCCAGGCCCCGACGCGCATCGTTCCGCCCAGGTCCTCCACGCCCTTGAGCTCGCGCAGCTTGAGGAATACGCGGGCCGCCGCTTCGGGATCGAACTCGGCCGAGTTCGCGTCGCCCACGCCGCATACGTTCCGCACGAATTCGATAACCATAGTCTGCATGCCGAGGCAGATGCCGAAGTACGGCACGAGCCGCTCCCGGGCGTAGCGGATCGCCTCGATCATGCCGTCGATGCCACGGACGCCGAATCCGCCCGGAACGAGGATCCCGTCGTAGCGCTCCAGCTGGCCGGCGCTCCCCGAGGGCGTGATGCCCTCGGCCTCGACCCAGCCGATGTCGACTTCGAGGCCGTGCGCGAGGCCCCCGTGGAGCAAGGCCTCCTTGAGGCTCTTGTACGAGTCCTCGTAGTCGACGTACTTGCCGACCACGCCGATCCGGATCTTGTCGCGGAGATTGCGCAGACGGGCGAGCATGTCTTTCCACGGCCCGAGCTTGCGCGGGCCGGCCGGCAGCCGCAGGCGGTCCAACACGATGTCGTCGACGCGCTGCTCGGCGAATTCGACCGGCACCTGGTACACGGTGTCGACGTCCCGTGCGGCGATCACGGCGTCCCGGTCCACGTCGCAGAACGAAGCGATCTTCTCCCGGATGCCGCGCGAGAACCCCGTCTCCGCGCGGCAGATGAGGATGTCCGGTTGGATGCCCAGCGCCCGCAGTTCCTTGACGCTGTGCTGGGTGGGCTTCGTCTTGAGCTCGCCTGCGGCGGCTAGGTACGGCACCAGCGTCACGTGGACGAAGACGCAGCCGTGCCGCCCGACCTCCTGGCGCACCTGGCGCAGCGCCTCGATGAACGGCAGCGATTCGATGTCCCCGACCGTGCCACCGATTTCCGTGAGGACCACGTCGATGCCGCCGGCGGACACCTTGGCGATCTGCTCGCGGATGGCGTCGGTGACGTGCGGGATCACCTGCACGGTCTTCCCGAGGTAGTCGCCGCGCCTCTCCTTGGCTAGGATGCGCTCGTAGATGCTGCCGCTGGTGGCGTTGTTCGCGCGTGTCAGGACCGCGTGGGTGAATCGCTCGTAGTGGCCGAGGTCTAGGTCCGTCTCCGCTCCGTCGTCGGTCACGAAGACCTCGCCGTGCTGGAACGGGCTCATCGTGCCCGGGTCGATGTTGAGGTACGGATCCAGCTTCTGCAGGGTGACGCGCAAGCCGCGACACTCGAGCAGGTTGGCGATCGAAGAGGAGGCGATGCCCTTGCCGAGCGACGAAACCACGCCTCCGGTGACGAAGACGTACTTCGGTCGAGACACTAGCTCCCGGCCCCTCGGGCTGCCGCTCCGAGAGGACGCGGCGTCGCAGCGCAAGGAACAGGTGCGGAACCTGCACCGTCCCGCTGCACGATCCAGCATACCACGACCGGTCGGGGCGGCCCGCCGGGATCACCCTTGGCCCGATCGCCCGGGCGGTCTCGCGCGGCAGGCCCGCCGGTGACGGAAGCGCTTCCGTCACCGCGGGGACCCCGACGCTCCACTTGGGCCGGTCGGCGTCCTGCCGGGACGCGGAAGCTGTCGCCGAGCGGGACGTTGCGGTGCTATGCTGATAGCGCTGTCGAGCGCGGCGGCGTTCCGGAAGCCGTCGCCTTGAACGGTCGCCGATGCGGACCACGGAGCGAAAGCGGCGTTACCTCGGCCTGCGCTGGCCTGCGCTGGCCTGCCTGCCCGCCTTGGCAGTCGCCCTCGCGCTGGGTGCCGACGCGGACCGAGTGCCGACGGCCGAGTCCGCTAGCGGCGACTTGGATCTGGAGTTCGGAAGCCGCGACGTCATCAAGGTCGACGTCGACTTGGCGCTGATCAACGTCACCGTCACCGACCCGACGGGCCGCATGGTGACCGGCCTCGGCAAGGCGCACTTCCTCGTGAAGGAAGACAACAGGAAGCAGGTGATTGAGCAGTTCGGCGCCGAGGAGGCGCCGCTGTCGCTGGCCGTGGTCTTTGACGCGTCCGGCAGCATGGGCTACAAGATGAGCAAGGCCCGCGAGGCCGTCTCGCAGTTCTTCAAGACCGTGAATCCCGAGGACGAGTTCTTCCTCGTGCAGTTCAACAACCGCCCCGAGATGGTGACGGGTTTCACGCGCAGTCTCGAGGAGATCCAGAGCCGCCTGACGTTCGTGCGGTCGAAGGGCCGCACGGCGCTGCTGGACGCGATCTACCTCGCGCTGAATCAGATGAAGCAGGCACGCAACAGCCAGAAGGCGTTGCTTGTGATATCCGACGGCGGGGACAATTCCAGCCGCTACACGCCGCGCGAGATCAAGCGCACCGTGCGCGAGTCCGACGTGCAAATCTACGCGATCGGGATCTACGAGCCGTACTCTACGCGGGGGCGGACGCCGGAGGAGGCCGCCGGTCCGGGCCTGCTGACGGAGATCGCGGAAGCTACGGGAGGGCGGCAGTTCGCCGTCCAGAACGTCAACGAGCTTCCCGACATCGCCGAGAAGATCGGCATCGAGCTGCGCAACCAATACGTCCTGGGATACATCCCCGAGAACACGCAGAAGGACGGGAAGTGGCGCCGCGTGAAGGTCGAGATCCGCAAGATCCGGGGTATGCCCGAGCTGCGTGCCTACTATCGAAGTGGCTACTATGCGCCGACCCGCTAGGGCCGTTCCGGGGGCCTGCCGCCGGGCGGTGGTAGCGGCCGGCCTCGCCGCGGCCTTGGCGCCGTCCGCCGCTCCCGCGCAGTCGTCGGGAGAGGGCGCCCCGTGCGACCCCGGAGTCACTTTCTGCGTCGAGACCGAGAGAGTGGTGCTGCACGTGACGGTGGTCGACCGGCAGGACCGCTTCGTGACGGATCTGGAGCGCGAGGCCTTCGAAGTCGCCGAGGACGACAGGACGCAGGCTCTGAGCTATTTCGCGCAGGAGGACGTTCCGGTGTCGATCGGCCTCGTGATCGACAACTCGGGCAGCATGAGGCCCAGGCGGCGCCAGGTGAACGCCGCGGCGATGGAGTTCGTCAAGGCGTCGAATCCCCAGGACGAGGTGTTCGTCGTGAATTTCAACGAGGAGGCTTACCTAGACCAGGACTTCACCAGCAATCTGGACCGACTGCAGGACGCCCTGCAGAGGATCGACACCCGCGGAGGCACGGCTCTGTACGACGCGACCAGCATTTCCCTCGATCACCTGTCCGAGCACGCCAATAAGACCTACAACAAGCGCGCTCTGCTCGTCATCACCGACGGCGAGGACACCTCCAGCCGCATGGATCTCGAGATTCTCGTGCGCAAGCTGCAATCGTCGGACGTGACGATCTACGGCGTGGGCATTCTCGCGGACGAGGAGCGCGCGGCCGCCCGGCGCGCGGAACGACATCTCCGGAACCTGACCCGGCCGACCGGGGGGCCGGCGTACTTCCCGGCCACGTTCGACGAGGTCGAGCCGCTGATGCGGCGCATCGCCGCGGATATCCGGAACCAGTACATTCTCGAGTACCAGCGACCGCAGGGAAAGCCTCCGGGCTACCGGCGCATCCGCATCGAGCTGAAGGGCAGCGCCAAGAGCAACAAGGTGCGCTACCGTCCGGGCTACTACGCCGACTGAGCGCGTCCGACCGCATGACCCCGCCAGCTTGGCCGGAAGCTCTCCGCTTCCTCTGGCAGGCGGCCAGAGGCTACCGCCTGCGGCCCTGGCGCAGCCCCTACCTGCGCTGGCGCATCGAGACCTACTCCGGCATGGAGGCGGACTCGATCGGCCCGGGCCGGTTCCTCCGGTTCGCCTGGAGCGAACGCCGACGACTGGCCGCGTACCTCGCGTGGGCGGTGGCGATGCGGGAGGAGGCGCAGGGGCGGGGGGCTAGGCCTCGCCGGCCGCCTGCAGCGCCGTGATCGCCGCCACGTAGTAGATGTCCTCGATCGAGCAGCCCCGTGATAGATCGTTGGCGGGCTTGTTGAGACCCTGCAGGAACGGCCCGAGGGACTGGGCGTCGCCCAGCCGCTCGGCCAGCTTGTAGCCGATATTGGCGGCGTTGAGGTCGGGGAACACCAGCACGTTGGCCTTGCCGGCGACCGGCGAGCCGGGCGCCTTCGACGCGCCGACGCTCTCCAGCAGGGCGGCGTCGGCCTGCAGCTCGCCGTCGACGCGCAGTTCCGGCTCCCGCGCCCGGACGATGCGCAGGGCCTCGATCACCTTGTCCACCAGCTTGTGCCGCGCGCTGCCCTTGGTCGAGAACGACAGCAGGGCCACGCAGGGCTCCGCGGCAAGCAGCTGGCGGCTGTTCCGGGCGGCGGCGATGGCGATGTCCGCGAGCTGGCTCGCCGTCGGGTCGGGCACGACCGCTGGGTCCGAGAAGATCATGACGCCGCCGTTGCCGAACCGCGGGTCCGGATGGACCTGCACCATGAAGCTCGAGACGAGCCTGTACTCCGGCCGCACGCCCACGCACTCGATCAGCGCCCGCAGCGTCGTTGCCGTGGTGTTCTTGGCTCCCCCCACTAGGCCTTGCGCGTCGCCGTTCTCGAGCATCAGCGCGGCGTAGTAGAGCGGCTTGCGGGCTACCCGCTCGGCTTCGGCCGAGGTGACCCCGCGGTGCCGGCGGCGCTCGTGGTAGATCCGGGCGTACCGCGCGGCCATGCCCGACGTCTCGGGATGGGCGCAATCGACGCCGGGCGCGCACCGGGTGTCGGCGCTCACCAGCAACGGCTGCACTACCTCGTCCCGCGCCAGCCGGGCGCAGGCCTCGCGCACCCTCGGATCGTCCCCTTCCGGGAAGACGATCCGGCAGCGCTTGGCTCTGGCTCGCTCGACCAGGCTTGCTAGGTAGTCGGCCACCCCTCTGATCGTACCCGCTCCCGCCGGGCCGGAGCCGCGTGAAGAGGGCCCGCAGCGTTCGGCCGCGGGCCCTCCTCTGTCGCCGCCAACCTCCCGCCCCGCCGCGGGCTCTCAGGCGCCCACGTAGATGCCGTGGAACCCGAGCGGCAGGGGGTAGGGCAGGCGCGCTACGGCCAGGGGGCCGTCTCCGAGGCGCGCGGCGTCGAAGACCGCCAGTTGCGTGGCTTCCCGCCGCAGGTCCAGCGCGGTCCCTAGCAGCCATCCGTCCGTCTCCGAGCGCGAGCCCGCGCGGGGGACGAAGACATGCTCCTCGGGAAGGAATCCGCTGCCGTAGGAGAACTCCTGCGTGTCCCCTGTCTCGGTATCCCAGCGCACGGCGCGGTCGAGGCCGAGCGACCGCTCCCCCGGCCGGATCGCCGGATCGCCGGCCAGGCTGTAGACGTGGCGATGCCGCCGCCCGACAACGTCCGGCGCAACTCGCGGGAACTCGGCCGCCAGGCTCGCGACGCGCTGCTCGACGGCGTCGCCTTGGCCGAGGGTCACCTGGGCGAAGCGCGTCGGTCCGGTGGGCGGGCTCCAGACGCCGCGCATGATCTCGCGGAACGTCTTCGTCAGCCCGCTCGCGTCCGGGGCCAGGCAGTAGTCCAGATGGATCGCGCCGCCGTCCTCCCACGCGTTCCCGAAGTGGAACATGAAGCCGGCCGGCAGCTGCCACCAGCGGCGCTGGCTGAAATCCTCCTTGCGCACGGCCAGCACGCGCACGCCGAGTTCCGGCCGCCAGACGTGTCCGTCGAGGAAGGTGCCGCGCTCCTCGGCGCGCTCGCGCTCGAACACGAGCGGTGGCAGCACGAAGACCACGTGCCGGGCGGTGACCGCGAAATCGTGGACCATCCCGAGATCCTTCACGCCGATCGTGCCGACGGTCGTCACCCGGCCCGCGGGGTCGATCCGGTACAGGGCGAGCAGGCCTTGGTGGAGGGCGTATCCGAACGACCAGAGCGTTCCGTCGGGCTCGACCTTCGGATGCGCCGAGAAGGGGGCGCCCGCCAGCTCGGACGACCAGGCCTTCGGCCCCAAGGTCTCGAGCGTGTCGGGCGCCATGAGGTGGGCGGATCCGGCCTCCCAGAGGGCGAGCAGCTCGCCCGCGTGATGCAGCAGGCTGATGTTCGCCGCGTTCACCGTGTCCGGGCCTGTCAGGGGCGCGGGATCGGCGACCGCCGTGCCGAAGGCCGGCCAGAGCATGCGGCCGGCCTCCTTCTCCGCGACGCGCTTGCGAGTCTCGACGAACCGGCCGGAATGGCGCACGCGCCCGCCCGACATCGCGAACGCCTGGACCATCCCGTCCCCGTCGAACCAGTGGTGCAAGCGCCGGCCGCCCGTTTCGTGGCAGCCCGGCCCGTTCCGGTAGAAGGTCCCCTCGAGCCCGGCGGGCCAGCGTCCCTCGATCGCCAAGTCGGGGCAGTCCAGCCGCTCGCGCGCGGCGCTGGCCCAGCCCAGCAGGGCCGGGTCCGAGGCCAGCGCTGCCTCGAACTTCCGCCCCCAGGGATCTTCCGCCCGCGCCGCCCGGGCCGACGCGCCGCCGAGGCCGAGGAGGGCCGTGCCCGCTAGGAAGTCGCGCCGGGTCGTCATAGCTTTCCGTCCCGGTACTTCATCTTGATCGGCGCGTCGAACCGTTCCTCTTCCGAGGCGAGTTCGATTTCGGCGGCGCTGAAGCTCGGCGGGCCGAAGGTGGCCTTCGCGTTGCGGGTGAAGCCGTAGCCTTCCTTGGGGATTCCTAGGAAGCCCGTGTCGAGCTCGCCGTTGCCGTTCTCGTCGTGGTAGACGGCAACCGCGAACTTGCCCGGACGCAAGTCCCCGAATACGAAGCGCGCCGTGCCCGGGGCGGCCTTCGCCATCTGCTTGCTCACGGCGCCGCGCTCGTCCGGGAACGGGCCCGGGTAGTCCTCGGAGTGGAGGGCCACCATGATATTGCCGGAGTCGCTCCGGATCTCGCTCACGGAGACTTCGATCTGGGCCCCGAGGGCCAGCGTCCCCGCCATCGCCAGCAGGGCTGCCGTGCGCGGCAGTGTGCGTGTGTGTGTCATCGTTGATGCTCCTTCCGTACTTGTTCTGCCGGACGGACGAGCCCGTTCCGGCTGGGTTCCGTGTTCGCGGAATCTCGCTCCGCGAGGCCTTGCAGCTCCGCAAGGGCGCGGTCGCACCAGCGGAGCCGGGCCCGCATCGCTTCGATCCCGTAGTCCACCGTCAGGCGCCAGAACAGCGCGTCCGGATTGTGCTCCCGGCGCCGTTCGAGATCCGTGGCAATGGAAAGGTACTCGGCGAGTCTTTCCGACGCGCGGCCGCGCGTCGCCTCGACATGAGCGACGCTGACCGCAACGGGCACCTCGCTCCCGAAGAAGACCTTGAGCAGAAGCTCGATCCTGGGCGGGGTCTCGGCGACGGGCTCGTCCAGCCACGCCCGCAGCCTGTCGCGGCCGGACGGCGTGATCTCGTAGACGTGGCGGGTCCGCTGGCCCGTCCCGCATTCGCTTCGCTTGGCGATCCAGCCGGCCTCGCTCATACGGCGGAGCACCGGGTAGATCTGCGCGTAGCCCTCGGCCCAGAAGCTGCCGACGCTGCGCGCGATGACCTGCTTCAGGTCGTATCCGGACATCGGGCGCCATGCTAGGAAACCGAGCAAGGCGTAGGCTGTTCTGCTCTCGGGGCTGGACTTCATCGCTCTGGTAGATATATCTGATCGATATAACGGAATGATACATGTCAGTGGCGCGACTGTCAAGCGCCGTCAGTAAGAAATTCTCGATCCAGGGGCGGATGCGCCGCTAAGCCTTCCCGGATCTCGCGGATTCCGAGCGCAGCCTCGCGGGAATTGGCGGGCGAGACGGTGCCGACGGCCCGGTCAGCCTGAGACCGCGTGCCCGGACTTCTACCTGCGCGCCCGGCGTGCCTCGCCGAACGGCGCGATGCCCGCTCCTGTTCAGCGAGCCAGGAAGGGCGGATTTAGGCGGGTGAACTCGTGGTCGAGGGGATCGAGCCCGCGCTCCCGCAGGTTCTCGACGCATTCGCGAACGGAGTCGCCGATCGCCTCGATCCGCTGAAGTGCTAGGTTCTGCGGCGAGTAGATGCGCATCGCGATGACCTTGCCCACGGTCGCCTCGCGGGTAGCGAGGTCGAGGCGGTCGGGAGCCTGGCCGACGAGATCCTTGAAGTTCGAGACAGGAGCCATCGGTGCCTACCATTCTAGGGGACGCCGCCGCCCGCCCGGGTCGGCCAATCGCGATAATGGATGCGGTGCGCTCGCTCGGATCCGCGTTCCCGCTGCTGTACCTCGTCGTGCTGGCCTGCGCCAGCGCGGCGGTCGCCGCCAGCCTGTGGGCGTCGGTGCAGGGCTATCGCAGCGAGTACGCCCTGGATCGGCATTTCGACGCCGGACCGGCGCTGGCCGACGGCTTGCTGATCGTCATTCTGGACGGCTTGCGCAGCGACCGCGCCGCGGACCTGCCCAGCTTCGGCTCGCTGGCGGAGCGCGGGGCCTCCGGGGAAATGCGGGTCACGGCGCCCTCGCTCTCCAACCCGGCGCGTGCGGCGCTCGTCACGGGAGCTTCGCCCGAGGTCAGCGGCGTCACCAACAACGGGCGGTTCGACGCGCCCCCGGTCCAGTCCCTGCTCGGCATGGCCCGGCGCGCAGGCATGGAAACGTTCGTGCTCGGAACGCGGTTCTGGCCGCGCGCGTTCCGTGCGCACATCTCCGCGTTCCGCCCGCTGCCCGGCAAGCCGCCGGTTGGCGGCCCTGCCGACCTGGCCGGGTGGCAGGCGAGCGCCTGCGAGGAGGCCCTCGCCTCGATTCGCGAGGCCCCTGCGGCGCTGCAGGTGGTCGGCTTGGTGGCAGGTGACGAGGCCGGCCACTACTGGGGCGGCCGGTCGCACGGGTATCGCCAAGTGACCTCCGCCGCGGACGATTGCCTGGGCCGCCTGGTCGCAGCGGCCGGTCCCGGCACGGCCGTGCTGGCGTTGTCCGACCACGGTCATATCCACCGCTGGGGCAAGGGCGGGCACGGCGGGACCGAGCCGGAGGTCCTGTCGGCCCCGTTCGCGATGGCAGGGCCTGGAATCCGGGTCTCCCGTCCGTCCGAGGCGCGCATCCTCGATGTCGCGCCGACCGCGAGCATGCTCTTGGGCCTGCCGATCCCTGCCAACAGCCAGGGAAGGGTCCTGTGGGACGCCTTGGATGTCCCGGCGGACCTGGCGCCCGGCCTGCGGGAGCTCGAGCGCGTGCAGCGGGACGCCCTTCTGCGCCACCTGCCCGACACGGCGGAGGCGGCCGAGGCCGCGAGGAGACGCCGCGTCCCGCTATCGCTGGCGGCCTGCGCATGGTTCCTGGCGGTGGCGGCGTGGGCGGTCCACCGGCAGCCGCTCGCGGCGTTCGCGGGGGGCGTGGCCGCGTTCGCCGCCGCATACTACGGCCTCTTCTATCTCTTCCAGCTGGGATACTCCATCAGCTCCGTGGTGCGGCAGGAATTCCTCTATTCGTTCTTCGGCCGCGACATCGCCGCGGCGGCGCTGGCGACCCCCGCGGCGACGGCGTGGGCCCGTCGCGCCTCTCCCGGAGGCGGGGATCACGGAACGCGGCTGGCCGCTCTCGTCACCAGCTTGCTCGCCCTTTCCGTCGTCGCCACCTATTACGCCCACGGACTCCGCATGCAGGGCTGGATGATCGAGATCGATCCGGCATTCCGGGCCTGCCTGGATCTGCTGGCCATCGTCGGCGCGGTCCTAGGCGCCTTGGTTCTGGGCGCCGTTGGCGCCTTCCGCGGCCGTCGGGAGGCTCGCCAGCCGTGAGCGCCCGGGCAGAACTGCTCAGCTTCGGATCCGGGAGGAGCGTCTACTCCGTCGCGGATCTGACGGCCGAGCTCAGGGGCCTCATCGAGGGGAACTTCCCTAGCGTGCGGGTCTCCGGCGAGATCTCGAACGCCAAGATGCATCGGAGCGGTCACTGGTACTTCACGCTTAAGGACGAAAGCGCGCAGATCTCTTGCGTTTGCTTCCGCGGCCGCGCCCGCTTCCTGCGCGTCAAGCCGGCTGGCGGCTTGGAAGTGATCGCTCGCGGCCGCGTGAGCGTCTATCCCCAACAGGGGCGCTACCAGCTGTACGTCGAGGCGCTGGAGCTCCAGGGCCGGGGTGCCCTTCAGGTGCAGTTCGAGCGCCTTAAGGCTCGGCTCGGCGCCGATGGGCTGTTCGACGCCGACCGCAAGCGCCGGCTGCCGCCGATTCCGAGCCGGATCGGCATTGTCACATCGCCTACCGGGGCGGTTATCGCGGACATGCTGCGCGTCATCGAGAGCCGCTTTCCCGGCCTGCACATCCGCCTGTATCCCGTTCGCGTCCAGGGAGAGGGGGCCGCCGAGGAGATCGCCGCCGGTGTTCGTTACTTCGGCACGCGGGACTGGGCCGACGTCGTCATCGTCGGGCGGGGCGGGGGATCCTTGGAGGACCTCTGGGCGTTCAACGACGAGCGGGTGGCGCGGGCCATCGCCGCCGCGGCGATGCCGGTCGTGTCCGCCGTCGGGCACGAGACCGACGTCACGATCGCCGACTTTGTGGCCGACGTGCGGGCCGCCACGCCGTCGGTAGCGGCCGAGCGGGCGGTGCCCGAGGCGGCGGGCATCCGCCAGGCGTTGGAAGGGACGGAGGCGCGAGTCGCGAAGGCGACGACTTTCTTGTTCGCCCGCCTCCGCAATGTCGTCCTGCGCAATGGCATGGACCGCGCGGCGCTGACGGTGGGGCGTCGGGTGGGCGATGCGGGCCAGCGCCTGGACGATGCGGAACTGGCCCTGCGCGCGACACAGGCCGCTCGGGTCCGGGCGGCTCGAATTCGTTTCGAGCGCGCCGAGCGGAATCTCGCCGCCTTGGACCTGCGGATCCGGCTCGCCCGGCAGTCCGAGCGGCTGCGATCCCTGGCAGCGCGCTTGGTGCCCGCAATGCGCAGAGCGCTGGACGACCGCGGGTCGCGGCTGGCGGCGGTGCCCGCAACCTCAGGAATCCTGCGCGGGCGGCTCGCCCGGGAAGCCGAACGCCTTGCCGGGCCGGCGGCGCGCCTGCCTCGGTCAGTTCGGGCGGCATTGGATCGCAGGACGTCGCGATTCGGCTCGGCACTGGGTCGGCTGCACGCCCTGAGCCCGCTCGCGATCCTAGAGCGCGGCTATTCGATCCTGCATTCCGGCTCGGGCGAGGCCGTTCGCGACAGCGGCCAAGTCAGCTTGGGCGAGGCGCTCTCCGTAAGGCTGCATCGCGGAAGACTGGGCGTGCGGGTCGAGAACCGCGCCCCGAAGGGCGGGATCCGTGCCCCCTCGGCGGTTGACTCCCTATAATCGACGTAGGCCGAACCAGCGCGCCGTATCCCAAGATGACCCGCAAAGCCGTCCACCCGATCCTGCTCGCGCTGACCCTCGCCGCCGCAGCCTGCTCCTCCGCCCCGCCAGCCTATTGGGCGGCGGAGCCCACGCCGCTTCCGGAGTTCAGCGTCCAGGACTTGGACGGCAATCTCGTCACCAACGAGGATCTGGGCGGCAACGTGGCCCTAGTCAACTTCTGGGCGACCTGGTGCGGGCCCTGCAAGATCGAGATGCCGTGGTTCGTCGACTTTCAGCGCAAGTACAAGGACCAAGGCTTCACCGTGCTCGCGATCTCGCTCGACGTGAACGGGCCCGAGCCGGTGCGAGCTTTCGCGAACGAGCTGCAGCTGAACTTCCCGGTCGTCCTTGGAGACGACCCGCTGGCCGATGACTTCGGTGGGATCCACGCCTTGCCCACAACGCTGATCGTGGACCGCTCGGGCAACGTCGTCCGCCGCCACACGGGCTTGGTTCCCAAGGGGACCTACGAGGCCGAGATCGCGGAACTTCTCTAGCGCCGCCGCGCCCCGGAATCGCGTGCGGGAGGAGCCGTCCGTGGCCCGGCGGGCCCGGTGGGCTATGATCCCTAGGGCGATGGCTTCGTGTCGCGTGCTTCTGGAGCGGGCGGGCTGCGTCGCGACGCTCGTCCTGAACCGGCCCGAGGCGCGCAACGCCCTTGACGCGGCCACCGTAGGGGATCTCGTGCGCGGACTGAAGGACGTCGGAAGCGACCCCTCCGTCCGCGCTGTCGTGCTGGCGGGTGCGGGCACCTGCTTCAGCGCGGGCGCGGACCTGCGTGCGATGGGGCGCATGGGCTCGGCCGGCCCGGAGGAGAACCTCGCCGACACACGCCGTTTTGTCGAGATGCTCCGTGTCCTGAGCTCGCTGTCGCAGCCGACGGTCGCCCGCGTGCAGGGCGCCGCGGTGGGCGGGGGCGTAGGCCTCGTCGCATGCTGCGATCTCGCCGTGGCTTCGGAGCGTGCGTTCTTCCGCCTGAGCGAGGTCCGCCTGGGGCTGATCCCGGCGATGGTCGGCCCGTATCTCGTGGAGGCGCTGGGGCCTCGCGTCGCGAGACGGCTGATGCTGACGGGCGAGCGCGTCCCGGCGGCGCGGGCGGCCGAGTGGGGGCTGGTTGACGAGGTGGTCGCTCACGACCGGCTCGGCGATGCGACCGACGCGATGGCGCGGAATCTCGTCAAGGGGGCGCCCGGAGCGCAGCTCGAATGCAAGCAGCTCGTCCGGGAGATCGCCGGCCGGCCGCTCGACGCGCAGATGCGAGAGCGCACGGCCGAGGCGCTGGCGGTGCGCCGCTCGTCCGCGGAGGGGCGGGCCGGCGTCCAGGCGTTCCTGAGCAAGGAGCGGCCGCCGTGGGCGGCCGCCGGAGGAGGCCCGGAAGCGTGCGGCCAGTAGGAGAGACCGGGAATCCCACCCGCCGGGCGGCCGTGCGGGCCATGGCGGGCGGGGCCGCGGCCCTGCTCACCCGCTGCGGAGGCTCCGGCGTTCCCCGTCCGAACATTCTCTTCGTCATGACGGACGACCAGCAACACGGCCAGATGAGCTGCGCCGGTCACCCCCTGCTGCGAACGCCGAACATGGACCGGCTGGCGGCCGAGGGTGCGCGGTTCGCCAACGCCTACTGCACCAACTCCCTGTGCGCCCCCTCGCGCGCGAGCGTGCTCACTGGATGCTATTCGCATATCCACGGAATCCGCGGGAATTCCGAGAAGTCCGACGCCGTAGAAAGTCTGGACCCGTCACTGCCCACGTTCCCGCAGCTCCTTCGGGAGGCCGGCTACCGGACGGGGCTGGTGGGCAAGTGGCACCTCCGCGAGGAGCCCCGAGGCTTTGACGAGTGGAAGATCCTGCCCGGCCAGGGCGTCTACTTCGACCCGGACTTCATCGCCGGAGGCCGGGTCTCCGAGGAGTCCGGGTATGCCACCGACGTCACGACGGACTTCGCGCTCGACTTCCTGCGACGGGGCGGGGACGCGCCGTTCTGCCTTCTCTACCAGCACAAGGCGCCGCACCGCCCGTTCACGCCCGCGCCCCGCCATGCGCGGTTGTTCGACGGCACGGACTGGCCGAAGCCGCCCTCGTACGACGACGACTACTCCACGCGGCGGGTGGCTGCCGAAGCCGAGGACATGCGCTTCGAGGCCAGCTTGGCCGGGGACTACCCCGACCTTCCGGTGGGCCTGGGGCCGGACGCCCGGCGGGAATGGATCTTCCAGCGCTTCGTCAAGGACCACCACCGCGCCGTTTACGGTGTCGACGAAAACCTAGGGGGCGTGCTCGACTATCTCGACCACGCGGGGCTGGCCGAGGACACCCTGATCGTCTACACCACCGACAACGGCTTTTTCCTCGGCGAGCACGGGTGGTACGACAAGCGGTTCATGTACGAGCCGGCGCTGCGGATCCCGCTGCTCGTGCGCTATCCCAGGCTGGTCGGATCCGGGCAGGTTCCCGAGCGGGCAGCCCTGAACGTGGACATCGCCCCCACGATCCTCGACTTCGCGGGTGTGCGAGTGCCCGAAGCGATGCAGGGGCGCAGCCTGCGCCGGATCTTGGAGGGCGACCTCCCCTCGGACTGGCGGCAGGCGATCCTCTACAGCTATTACGAGAACTCCTGGGCCTTCCGCGACATGGCTCGCGACCAGATGACAGATCCGACCTTCCGATTCTGGACGCCCCACCGAGTGGGACCGCATCGGGGCGTTCGAACCGACCGGTACAAGCTGATCGAGTACTACGGCGAGGGCGACTACTGGGAACTCTTCGATCTCCGCGAGGACCCGCACGAGCTGCGGAATCTCTACGGCGAGCCGGGCCACGCCCAGCTGGCGGAGGAACTGCGGGCCGACCTTGCCGCGCTGCGGGCGCAGTACGGGGAGCGCGGCTGAGCGCGGGCGCGGGGGCCTCGCGGCCTCGCTCGCGCGTCCGACGCACCCGAGGGAGATGCCCTCCCTGCGCGATTCCTCCGAGCCCCGATCGCTCGAGGACCTGCAGAGGCTACCGAAGGCCGAGCTGCACCTTCACCTGAGAGGTGCCATCCCGCTTCCCTTCCTGCGGGAGCGTTTCCGGAAGTACCCGCCGGCCCGCGCGATAGAGGGTGCGCGACCGCGGACGCTGGCATGGATGCTGCGGCATCCCGGCATCCGCCGAATCGTGGAGTCGCCGGATCCTGCGGCCGAGGCCGGCGTGCTCTTCCAATACGCCTCGCTCGAGGATTTCCTCGCCGCGTACGTCTTCACCGGCCACTTCGTCCGGCACATCGTCGATTTCCGGGACCTGATCGACGCGGTTCGCAGCGGCCTGCGGCGCCAGAGGGTGCTCTATGCCGAAGTCACGGTGTCGCTGCCCGAATACTTGCAGCAGGGAATCGCGTTGGAGGATCTGCTTGCCGCGCTCGGCGAGCCGCGGCCCGAGCCGCCCCGGCTGCGCTGGATCGTCGATCCGGTCCGCACCCTCGGGCCGGACGCCGCCGAGAAACTGCTGGTCCGGGTGCTGAAGTCTCGCCCGCGGTCGGTCGTGGGCTTGACGCTGGGCGGTGCCGAGCACCTGAGCCCGCCCGGTCCCTTTCGGCGGGCCTACCAGATCGCCCGCGAGGGGGGCTTGCGCACCACGGTCCACGCCGGGGAGGCCCTCGGGCCGCAGAGCGTATGGGACGCCCTGAGGATTCTTGAAGTGGAGCGAATCGGGCACGGCGTCCGGGCGATCGAGGATCCGGCCCTGGTCCGCTGCCTCGCGGAGCGGGGGATTCCGCTGGAAGTCTGCCCGACAAGCAACGTGCGCACGGGCGTGTACCCGTCGCTCGAGCGACACCCGGCGCGAAGTCTCTACGAGGCAGGCGTGCCGCTGGCGATCAGCACGGACGACCCGACCTTCTTCGGCGTGTCGCTAGCGGAGGAGCTGGCGTGCCTGGCGTCCCTCGGCTTCGGGTGGGCCGAGATTGCGGGAATCGTCGCCAACGGGTTCAGGTTCGCGTTCGACCGGTCGGCGGTCGGCCTGCATTCCAACCGGGACTCCGATTGCATGGCACCCAGGCCAGAGTCTCGCGCCTCCGGCGTTGCCGCTCCGTGATGCGCTCCCCGCGGCTGGCGCCTCGGCGCCGAGGCGCCGCAGTTGCGGAACGGCTTGCCGGCTCCCTGCGGACCGTCGCCGGTCGCGGACATCGCGTCGGGCACCCGATGTGCCGGATGCGCGAGCAGGCCGACCCAGCCTCCCGCGCGGACGGTGCTGCCCGATTGGATCGCCGCCGTGACGAGGGCCGGCCGGTGTGGGCCGCGGAGCTGTCGAGGGTAGGCTCGCCGGCCAGAGAGCCCCTTGCTTGGCGCGGCCAGCGCGACGGGAATATGGGGCCACACCGTAACATCGCAAGATGTCGTGCCTGCCGGTTCCAGGGGCACATGCCGATCTTGCAATCGGCCCGATGGTGTTGCAAACTAGTGCTTGTGACAAAACCCTGATATTTTGGGGATTCTAGCTAATAGATCCCCACCAAATGATAGCTATGGAAGAAACAGGCTGCGCCAATTACCCGAACTCATTGCCTCATATTCCATTTTCATTGTGAGGATACAGTTAGTTCTGTTCTAGTTGTAAACTTTTCCTGAACCTCGTCTCTTCAAGGTTTCAATTCAGGGCAATTCAGATCGCTGCCGACTGCCTATGCAGCCAGCGGCAAGGGTTCCGTCTTGAGACGCTCCCTCTCTCTGTCGCGCACGATCCGGCCCACTCGATGCACGTTCGCCGCCAGGACCGCCAGCCCGATCATCCGCTCGAATCCCTCCGCTCCCCGGTCCGTCACCCTGTCCGGACCGCGGCACTCGAGATTGTTGATCGCGGACTCCACGGCCGGGTGCGCCTGCCTCGCTGCCGCGAATTCGGGCGCGCCTTCCGTCTCCTTCGCCGCCTTCGACAGCCTCCCCTTCCGCGGCATCGCGTGGCACGATAGCAGTTCCGCCAAGCGCGTCCGGTTCGCCGGGCTGTGAAAGCCCTGGTCGAAGCTGCAGCTCGACAGCCCCGCGTACAGCCCCTGCGCCCCCTCGACGATTCCCACCGCCACGTCCGCGTCGCTCCCCTTCCACGTCACTTCGTGATTCATCACGAATCGGTGCTCGCTTTCCACGATGCATACCGGCACGCCCGGCTCCACCGGAACCCCCGCTTTTCCTTTCACGCACCAGCGCGTGTGTTCCTCGAAGATCGAGAACACTTTCCCCTCGTGCGGGATCTTCTCCCCCCGCAGCACGCGCCGCTCCACCGGGTCCGCCAGGAGCTGCACGTACCCGAGGTCACTCCTTGCCGCTCCCAAGGTTCCCTCGTCTTCCCCGGCCCGCGCCAGGGCCGCCAGCGCACCCTCCGCCCGCCGCGCTATCTCCAGGGCCGCCTCCAGGTACGACCGCACCCTCTCCGGGTTGCCTTGCCTCCTCTTCGCCTGCCGCACCCGGTTGAATTCCTGCTTCAGCGTCTTCGGCAGCCGCGCGCTCTGCCGCCAGACCGCGATACCGCGCCCCTTGCACAGCGGCGCAATAGAGCGAATCAGGCAGCGCAAGGCGTCCCATAGGAGACTCACGTCCGTCGGGCAATGCACGTTCGTTTCCACCGCGAACGAGTCGCGCCGCGCCTTCAGCGGATCGCCTTCCTCGCACCCCGCCAGCGCGTGCCCTTCCCGCACGGCCAGCCGATTGATTTCCGCGAGGAGGTCGGGCGTGAGAAGCTTCGGATTCCGGTTGACTGTCCGGTAGCTGAACACCTGCTCGTCGAGCGTCGCGTTCAGACCGAGGAAGCGCCGGACGTCCGCGTGCTTGTTCGCCAGCTCCGTCACGCGGTCGCAGTCGCAATTCAATCCCTGCTTGAGCAGGCCCGGGACGAGAATGTTCCACAGCTGCATGCCGGGACGACCGACGGCAGGGTTGATCCTGCCGGACTCGCCTGCGGAAGGATCGCTTCCGTTCTCGCCGTTCCCGCCGTTCCCGCTACTCTCGCCGAGGCCGAGGATACGGCTCTCGAGCAGTCCGAAAACCCTGTCCCGCAACTCCTCGGTGCGATAGATGAATTGTATTCCTAGCAAGATGGCCGGGATATCGTCGCGGGAACGGACGTCGAGATCGATATCCTCGATTGCAGTCCGGCCAAGGGTGAGCTGGATCTCCTGAACGGTCCTCACGGGCGGTTCCTCAACGAAGATTGTCGCTTGACCGCCGGAAGCGCGCAAGCCGGCCCGGATCGCCCCGATCTTCGTCCCACGGACCTGCTGCAACCGCCCGGAAACTAAGGGCTTGCGCGTTCTGTCACAAGCACTAGCTATGCGGTTGGACTTCGATCGCGCGCTGCACCGTGGCCTCCGCAAGCTCCAGGCTGCGCCCGTCGAGGTAGATCCTGGCCAGGAGCACGGTGGGGCGGCCGTCCAGGTTGTTTATGACCACGTCGACGCTGCCGTCGTTGAACAGATCCCCGACCGCGGCTCCCCTGGAATTCCTGGGCCGCGCGAAGCCGGCCCCGACGCTTCCCGAGACGTCAGCGAACCTGCCGTCGCGCAGGTTGCGGAACAGCAGGGTCCTCTGCCCGTACGACGTCCCCCACGTCGCGGGGTCCGCCTGGGGGAAGATATGGCCGTTGGCCGCGAGGATGTCGAGCCAGCCGTCGTTGTCGTAGTCGAGGAACGTGGTGCCCCAGCCGAGGAACGGAAGCGTCGCCGCCAGCAGCCCGGATTGCAGCGTGACGTCGCTGAAGTCTAGGTCGCCGTTGTTGCGATGCAGCGTGTAGTTGTCACCGGAGAAGGTGGTGAAGAAGAAGTCGCTGCGGCCGTCGCGGGAGTAGTCCCCGACGGCGACGCCCATGTAGGCTTGGTCGTGGCCGTCCCCGTTCGTGCCTAGGCCGCTGAGCACGCCGATCTCCTCGAAGGTGCCGTCTCCTAGGTTGCGGTGCAGGAAGTTCGGCATCGAGTCGTTGGCCACGACGATGTCGGGATGGCCGTCGTCGTCGGGATCGACCCACGCGACTGCCAGTCCGTAACTGGGGCGTGCCTCACTCAGGCGCGATTTCCGGGTGACGTCGCGGAATCGGCCGTCGCCTTCGTTGCGAAAAAGCGTGTCGGCTTGCGGGGGCAGGCCCTTGGGACCGCACGCGACGGGCACCCCGAAGTACACGCAGACCGGCATGCCGGGGCTGTAGGCGGCGCCGGTCGCAGGCTCGCCGCCGGTCGGATGCGCTGCCGCGCGACCCTCCGCTGGCAGCTGCCCGGCGGAGCCCCCGGGGGCGGGGGATCATCCCAGCGGAAGTCGACGTAGCTAGCCACGTAGAGGTCAAGCAGGCCGTCCGCGTCGTAATCGCCGAAGGCGCATCCCGTCGACCAGGCGTCGACCTGAACCCCGGCTTCCGCCGCGGTGTCCTCGAAAGTTCCGTCGCCGCCGTTCAGATAGAGCCGGCTCTTGCCGAAATTGGTGACGAAGAGATCCGTCCAGCCATCGTTGTTGACGTCCCCGGCGCAGGTGCCGACCCCCCAGCGCTCGTTCGCGACGCCGGCCTGCGCGGTGACGTCCGTGAACGTGCCGTCGCGATTGTTGCGAAAGAGCACGGACGGGTTAGGCCGGGCGATTCCCCGGCGCGCCTCTTCGGACAGGGAGCTGAGCAGGTACGCGTCCAGCCAGCCGTCGTTGTCGTAGTCGAAAAGCGCTACGCCCGAGCCGATGGTTTCGGGCAGGTATGGCTTGTCGGGAGATCCGGCGCGGTGTTCGAACGAGCCCAGGCCGGCGGACGAAGTGACATCTTCGAACGCGACGCCCGGAGCGGCGTGCGCGGACGGCGGCGGAGGGAGGACGGTCGGATCGCGCGGGGACCCGTGGGCAGACGCGAGCAGCCACAGCGCGAACAGTGCGCGGCGCCCCTCTGGCATCGTTCGAAGTATACCCGCGGGAACGTTCCGTCGCGACGGCTTACCGCAGCCCGATCCGCGGGTCATTCAAGGAGCGGTCGCAAGGAGACCGGCGGTAGGCCAACGCGCTTCCCAACCGTTGAGGAGGATGCGAGACGCGGCGTTCGCGCTGCATGCGCGGTGCCGGATGACGTCTTGCGGACTCTCGTCGAGGGACCCTCCGAGCGGGCCGAAACGGTTGGCTGAAGAGGAGCCCGCGTTCGCCTGGATTGCGGTGACCGGATCCTCGATGGGACCTAGAGCGCCCCGCGTTCGGACCGGGGACGCCGCCTGCGCGCGCGGTCATGGCGCCTGCAAGCGCTCCTTGAGGGCGAGCGCGCTCGGATCGCCGGGATGCACGCTGAGGAGGGCGTCCAAGCTGGCGACCGCGCCCGTTACGTCTCCCAAGGCTAGATGGGCCTTGGCGGCGTTCAAGTAGGACTGGCCGAGTTGGGGCTGGGCCCGGCGGGCTCGCTCCAGCAGGGCTAGGGACTCGCGGTACCGGCGCGTCGCGATGTAGACGGCCCCTAGGTCGGTGAGGGCTTGGGCGTATTCACCGCGGATCTTCAAGGTCTCCCGCAGGGCCTCCTCGGCTCGCTTGAAGTCTCCCTGCCGCGCATGGACCATGCCAAGGCTGTAGTGCGCTTCCGCGAGGCCCGGCTCCGACGCGATGGCCTCGCGGAGCGATTGCGCGGCCTCCTCCCACGCCCCGGCTCGGGCGTGCAGGATGCCGAGATCGTGCAGGGCGTTGGCATGCCCGGGCTCCAGCTCGACCGCCTTCAGCAGGGATGCGGTCGCCTCGCGGGTCCGTCCCGCCTGCACATGCAGCCAGCCGAGGTTGTAGTGGACCGCGGCGTTGTCGGGATCGATCCGGCGCGCGGCGACCAGTGCGGGCAAGGCGCTCTCGAAGTCCCTTGGCGCGAGGCGACCGCGCCCCAGACGCGCAGCGTGTCCGCGTCCTCCGGAAACTGTGCGAGCGCCTCCGTGGCGGCTGCCCGAGCCTCGGACAGCCTTCCCAGCTCCGCCAGCGCGGTGGCGAGGTGAATCTGCGCTGCGCCGCCCGGCAACCCCAGTTCGACCGCCGCCCTGTGCCTCTCCCGCGCTTCCTGCCAGCGGCCCTGCTCGGCGTACAGGCTCCCGAGCCGGTCGAGGCTGGCCGCGTGCTGAGGGTGGGCTTCGACGGCGTGCTCGAGGGTCGCCACCGCCTCGTCCCGCAGGCCGGCCGCGGCGTACGCGTCCGCGAGCTGGACCCAGTTCCGCTCGAATCGGGTTACGTAGGCCCGTCCGGGAAAGGGCAGGTCCCGCTCGAGCAACCCGGAGCCGCCGGCCGGCCAGCTCTCCGCGTCGGCCAGAATCCGCTGCGCGGGCGTCAGGCCGAGGTAGAGCCACACGATCCTGCCCCTCTCGTCGAAGAGAAACGTGCTGGGGATCGCCAAACGTGCTGGGGACCGCCAGCTCGGCCGACTGGTCGAGAACATGGCGGACCAGCAGGTCGAACGCGGTCACGGTGCCCTTGTCGGGAAGCAGGACCGGGAACGGCAGCTGCTTCTCTCGCGCGTAGCGGCCCACGGTCTCGACCTCGCCCGGCTCGTCGACCGACACTAGCAACGGCAGCAGCGAGGCGCGTTCGAAATCGGCGCGGTGCTGGGCGAAGTCCGCCAGCTCGGTGTTGCACGGCGCGCACCAGGTCGCCCAGAAATTGAGCAGCAGCCGCCGGCCGCGGTAAGCTTCCGGGCGAATCCGCTCGCCGTCCAGCGTCCGTCCGCGCAGCTGCGGGGCCGGGGTGGCCTCCGTCAGCCAGACGCCCGTTCGGCTCGGCGGTCGTGCGGGCTCCGGCGGGCGGGCGGCGCGGTCGCGGTCGGGGCCTCGAACGGAACCGCGGCTACGTCGCGCCTCCCTTCCTTCAGGGACACGAGGTGTCCGGCCGGGACCCCCCGGTGGCGGTCCCGCCGCCCCGACGGCCAGTGAATCGTGAGCTCGCCGACCTCTTCTTCGCTGCCCAGGCCGAAATGCGCCGTCCGGGAGGGCTGCGACCGGAAGCCCGAGCCGCTGCGCACGGATCTCGCGAGGCGCCGCCCGGAGGCGGTCTCGAGCACCGGCCTCGCGCCGATGCCGTCCCGGTTGCTCTCGGTGCCCTCGAGCCGGACGGCCACGGAGGAATGGGATGTCGCGAAGTCGTTGCGCAGCAGCCGCAACTGCGGGGAGTTCCGATTGTTCAGGAGGATGTCGAGATCTCCGTCGCGGTCGAAATCGAACGTGACGAACGCGCGGCCGTCCTCGGGGAAGTCCAGGCCGGCGACCGCCGACAGGTCCGCGAAGGTGCCGTCGCCGCGATTCCAGTACAGCACGTTCCGCTCGTGCCCGCTGAGGCGGATCAGCCTGTAGAGCAGCGCCCAGCTGCGCTCGTATCGCGAGGAGCGGGCGCGATCCTCGGGGGAGGACGACACGACCTGCCGCCAGAAGAAGCTTCAAAGATCGGGGGCCTGTCCCTCGGTCCCGGTGACGAAGCCGTTGACGACGTAGATGTCGAGACGGCCGTCGTTGTCGAAGTCCACGAAGTCCGAGCACCACGCCCAGCGGCCCAGTTCCACGCCGGACTCGAGAGTTACGTCGGCGAAGCGGCGGAGCTCGTTCCGGTACAGGGAGTTGCCGCGCGCATGCCGGCGGTAAATGTGCGTGGGGCCCCGGGGCTGGCGCTCTTGAAGTCCCGCTGCGCCGTGACCCGGCGCCCCGCCGACGACCACATGTTGCCGAAATAGACGTCCTCCCTCCCGTCGCCGTCGTAGTCGCCCAGCGCGACGCTCATGCCGGCTCCGGGATCCTCGATGCCTGCCTCCGCGGCGATGTCCCGGAAGCCTCCGTCGCCTCGGTTGCGATAGACGTTCTTGCGGCCGAAGTCGTTGGCCACGAAGAGATCGGGCCATCCGTCCTGGTCGTAATCGCCCCAGGCGCATGCGTGGCTGAACCGGTCGTTGTTCTCCTCCAGCCCCGCGTCGGCCGTCGCGTTCTCGAACGCGCCGGTCCCCGGATTGCGGTAGAGAACGTTCGGGGGGCCGTTCGTGGCGTCGTAGTAGGGGCGCGGGAGCTGCGAGGCCGCGTTCGGCCACAGATACGCGGTCACGTACAGATCCAGGAATCCGTCGCGATCGTAGTCTCCGATGCAGCCGCCGACCGCCCCCGGCTTGACGCCCGGGGGAAATCCGTCCGGCGACAGCCGGAACGTGCCGCGTCCGTCGTTCAGGAACAGGATCGGATGGCCGACGGAAAGGATGACGATCAGGTCTTGCGTCCCGTTGTTGTCGATGTCCGCGAAGAACGCGGCCGAGGAGCCGTCCAGGGCGTCGACGCCGGCCTCGGCGCTGAAGTCGGCGAAGCTTCCGTGGCCTAGGTTGCGGAACAGCCGGTTCGGTAGTCCCCCCGGCTGCGTGAGGTAGAAGTCCTCGAGCCCGTCCCCGTTGAAGTCCCCGACCGCCAGTCCCCGCTGGCCGTAGACGTCCATGCCCGAGGCGGCGTCCATTCTGGTCCGCCAGACTTGCGTGCCGAATTTCAGCTGCCGCTGGTAGGAAGCGTTATGTCCGAAGGCCGACTCCGAGACATCGTTGAATACCGCGACCGTTGCGCGGCTTCGCTCGCTCGGGCCGGCCGCCAGTCCCGCCAGCTGCCGTTGGCCCAAGGGCGATTTCCGCCAGTCGCAGCGCCACTCGGCGTCGAGCTGCTCGCGATGCCCCCCGTTCGTCGCGCCCGACAGCTGGAAACGCAAGGTCGTGCGCGCGGCGTTCTCGCCCCGCGGCTCGATGCTCACGATCTTGAACTTGGCGTGATCGACGGATCGGTAGGCGGCGTGCCGCGGAACGTCTCCAGCCCGTCCTGCGAACGGGCTAGCTCCTCAGCTGCCGGGCCGAGCGGCGTGCCGCGAAAGTCCGGGGCGACGCTGTCGCGCGAGATCGGAGTGCCGGAGACGAGTCCTTCGGCGAGCTGCTCCAGGAGCTTCTCGATCTCGCCGGCCTGGAGCTCGGAGAGCGAGCCGGCCGCCCCTGCGTCGCCCCGCGCCAGCACTTGCTGGACCGGGCTGCTCCGCCGCCGGACCTCGCAGCGAAGCGCTGTCGCCCGCTTCGGCCAGCTGGGCTTGACAGACACCGAGCGCTGCCAAGAGGCAAAGAGCCATGAGCCTGCAGGCCATATCCAACCCCGTTACTCGCGACCGCCGTGCGACGCGAGAGGCTGTAGGTGACGTCGAGCTCTAGAGAGACCGTAGCAGGTTGCCAGGCGGGGCGCAACGGCGGCGAGAAGCGCGACCTGCCGGCGCTAGGCATCGCGGCGCGGGAACTCGAGCGCCCCGCGCATCTCGTCGACGCTCGTCCAGCCCGCGCCGTCGAGGAACGCACCGAGTTCCCCGGCCAGCGCCGCTGTCCGACCCGGATCCCAGAAGCTGGCGGTGCCGACTTGTACCGCTGCGGCTCCGCACAGGATGAACTCCGCAACGTCGTCCGCCGTTGCCGCCCCGCCCATGCCCACGACCGGCACGTCGACGGCTTGCGCGACCCTATGCACCATGTACAGCGCGACGGGCTTGATCGCCGGGCCCGACAGGCCGCCGTAGCCGGTGCCGAGCAGGGGCCGCCCCGACCGGGCGTCGACGGCGAGGCCGCGCAGGGTGTTGATCAGGCTGAGCCCGTCCGCGCCCGCCGCGACCGCTGCTCTGGCCATGTCCGCGATGTCCGCGACGTTCGGAGAGAGCTTGACCAGCAGCGGCCGCCGCCGGACGGCCGACCTCGCCGCCGCGACGGCTTCGTGCAATGCCGCGGCGCTGGACCCGAACTCGAGTCCGCCGCGATGCGTGTTGGGGCAGGAGACGTTGAGCTCGTAGGCCGCCAGGCCGTCTTGGTCCTCGAGAACCCGCAGGACTTCGACGTAATCCTCGATGCGGAACCCGAATACGTTGGCGATGACCGGGACGCCGAGCCGGGCGAGCCGTGGCAGCTTGTCCCGCGCGAACGCCCGGACCCCGACGTTCTGCAACCCGACCGAATTCAGCATGCCCGAGGCGGTCTCGGCCAGGCGCGGGGCCGGGTTTCCTTCGAGCGGCTCGCGCGAGATGCCCTTGACCGCGATCGCCCCTAGGCGCCCCGGGTCCGCCTGCGTCTCGAACTCCAGGCCGTAGCCGAATGTTCCGCTGGCGGCGATGACGGGATTCCGCAGTCCGATGCCGCAAAGGTCCGTGCGCAGCTCGGCCACGAATCATTCCGATCTCACGGCCGAGCGCCTGCACGGGCCGCGGATCCCTTGCGGGCCGCTGCTATGTTGAAAAATGGTCGCAACGGGCCATTATGACTTGGCTATAGTCGGCGGCGGCATCAACGGCTGCGCGCTGGCTCGCGCGGCTGCGCGGAGCGGCTTTCGGACGGTCCTGCTTGAGAAGCGCGATTTCGGATCCGGGACCACCAGCCGCTCCACGCGCCTGATCCACGGCGGGCTGCGCTATTTGGAGCGCTTCCAGTTCTCGCTGGTGCGCGAGTCGCTGCGCGACCGCGAGGTCCTGCTGCGCGAGTTCCCGGGCCAGGTCGCGCCGCAGGCCTTCCTGCTCCCGGTGTATGCGGGCGATTCCCGGCCGCCGTGGTACCTCGCATTGGGGATGGCCGTATACGAGGGCCTTTCCGCCGGCGGACGCTTGCCCCATCACCGCTTGGTGAGCGCCCGCGAGGCGCTCGTGATCGCGCCCGGCCTGAATCCGCGCGGCCTGCGGGGGGGCTTTGCGTATTACGACTGCCAAGCCGCCTACCCGGAGCGGCTCGCCCTCGAGATGGCGCTCCAGGCCGAGGAGAACGGTGCCGAGGTCTGCAATCACGCCCGCGTCACGGGTTTCCTGATGGACGGCCCGCGCGTCCTGGGAGTGCGGTTCGAGCGTGAGGGGGCCGCGGGAGAGCTCTCCGCAGGGCTCGTCGTGAACGCCGCGGGGGCGTGGGTCGACCGCGTGCTCGGACTCTTGGACCCGTTCCGGGCGCGTCCGCTGCTGGCGCTCGTGAACGGAGCGCACATTGTCATCAGGGCCTTTCCCGGTGCGCCACGGCACGCCGTGTACCGCGAGGCGCGTTCGGACGGCCGTCCGTTCTTCATCGTGCCGTGGCGGGGGCTCTACCTTATTGGGACGACGGAGACGAGATTCGCGGGCAGTCCCGACAGCGCGATTCCCTTGGCCGAGGAAATTCTCTACCTCCTCGCCGAGACCAACGACCTGTGTCCCGGTGCCGCGGTAGGGCCCCAGTCGATCCTCTACTCGTATTCCGGCTCGCGGCCCCTCTTGCGGGCGCCCGCGGGCGACCTGAACCGGGCGACGCGCGGCTACGCCGTTGTCGACCACGAGCGGGACGACCGCATCCTGGGTCTGATTACCATGGCCGGCGGGAAGCTCACCACCGCCCCGTCGCTCGCTGCCCGGACCCTGCGCCAGGCCCGGCGCAAATTGCGCCTGCCGGCGTCGCGCGCCGGCGCCATCTCCGCGATTCCTCGACTGGACGGCGTGCCGCCGCGGGTCGCGTCGATGTACGGCCCGCGCGCTCCCGCGCTGCTGCGCTTCCTGGAGTCGGCCCCGGAGCTGGCGCGGCCGCTTGCCCGCGGGTGCGAAGTCACGCGCGGCGAGGTGCTCTTCGCCGTGCAGAGGGAGAAGGCGCGCACGCTTGGCGACATCCTGCTGCGGCGCACGGGGCTCGCTCACGATCCGGACTACGAGCCGCGCTGGGCGGAAGCCGCCGCCGCGATCTGCCGGTCGGCCCTGGGCTGGAGCGCGGCGCGCGAGGATGCGGAGCTTTCCGCGTACGAGACGGAGCTGCGGGCAACGCTCCGCCGGGGCTAGTCCCGGCGGGCGGTCGTCTACCATGGCCTCGATGCACGCCTCGGACGCGCCGGCCGAATCCGACGAGGCCCGGAAGCGCCGTGCGCGGAAGATTGTCCGGCAGCTGGACAGGGACTATCCGCGAGCCGAGTGCGCCTTGCGGCACGGCAGCGCGTGGGAGCTCCTCGTGGCGACGATCCTCTCGGCCCAATGCACCGACGACCGCGTCAACCAAGTCACGCCCGGCCTCTTCGCGGCTTATCCGACCGTCGCCGCGATGGCCGCGGCTCCGATCGAGAGGATCGAGGAGCTGGTTCGCAGCACCGGGTTCTTTCGCAACAAGGCGAAGTCGCTGAAAGGCTCGGCCCAGCGGATCGTGACGGAGTTCCACGGCCGGGTGCCTTCCAGGATGGAGCAGCTGCTGACCCTGCCCGGAGTCGCGCGGAAGACCGCCAATGTGGTGACAGGCACGTGGTTCGGCAAGGCGACGGGCGTGGTCGTCGACACGCACGTGCGGCGGATCTCGCGCCGCCTGGGGCTGGCGAAGCACGAGGATCCGAAGAAGATCGAGAAGGTCCTGATGGAATTGCTGCCGCGGACGCGCTGGGTGCCTTTCTCGCACCAGGTCATCCACCACGGTCGCAGGGTCTGCCGCGCGCGCAAGCCTAGCTGCGAGGAGTGCGGTCTGAATGCTCTCTGCCCTTCCGCCCGCCGGGCGGCCTGAGCGGGGCGCGCCTGATTCAACGGCCGAGCGTGGGGCGGGGCCGCGTCGGATCGGTCGGCTTGAGCGTCGGCTGCAACTCGAGCCGGACCTTCCGGCGCAGGTCGATTCGGTTCCGCTTGGGGGCGTTCGGGTCGCTGCGCAGGACGAGAATCCCGCCGGGCCCTGCGTCGACGAGCCGCGGCGGGCGCCGGCCGACCTTGAGCCCGTAGGTCTCTCCCGCTCGCAGGCCGATGATGTAGATCTTGGCCTGTTCCGGCGCTGGCTCGCCGGCGGGCAGCCAGGACAGGGTGACCCTTGCCGGGGGCCTGACCGGCACCACCACGGCGTCGGGAAAGTAGAGGGGCGCCAGGCCCTCCAGGCTGTCGCTCGCCGCGACCCGCCCGCCGGACAGGATCTCCAGCCGCCCGTCGGCGTACCCGATCCAGGTCGTCGGCCGCTGCCAGTCCGCCCTGGCGTACAGGCGCCCCCGGACGGGGTCATGCGCGAGGGTCGGGGCCGACTGGGGTGTCAGGCCCGGAAGGTAGGGATTGCCCCACAGGAACTCGTACGGCGCTGCCATGGGGGATCGCAGCAGATAGCTGTCGTCGCGCAGCCAGCCCTGCACGAACTGGAACTCCCGCAGGTTCGCTTCGTACGCGACCAGCAGGAGGTCCGCCAGGCGGTACAGCGGCGCTTGCAGGCGGGCCCGGGCATCGTCGGCGCCGAACCGCGACGGGCGGCGCGCGACGCCCTCGGGCGTTTCGATGTCGACAGGGTAGTAGCTCAGCAGCCTGGTGCGGACCAGCGAGGCGAGGGCCTCGGTGGCCGGGAGCAGCAGGTCCGTCTCCAAGTTGTGGCGGACGGCGAGGCTGGTTTCAAGCACGGCGACTAGGTCCGCCCCGCTGTCGGTCAACCCTCCCGCTGCCAGGGCGGGGCGGATGTCCCCGTCCCAGTGCGTGCCGATCAGCGCGGCGAGCGCGGGCTCAGCCCCCTCCCAGTCCCCCGCCAGGGTGATCGACGCGAGGACGCCCGCCCTGACGAGACCCACGTCGAGGCCCGCTCGGGGCAGGATGGCGCTGACGGCTCCGGCCATCGCCGACCCCAATGCATCGCGCGATCCCTCGTCGAGCAGGCCGTGGCACCAGTCGTAGGCGAGTGCCGCCAGGCGCAGGTCGCTGGCGTCCCTTATGCCGCGTCCCGCCAGCGCCAGGCTCCATTCGACCGCGGCGCGGCCGGACTCCTCGGATCCGCTGGCTTGGAACAGCAGGGCGTGGACAAGGGGCCGCTCCGGGAATCGCGTCCCCGCATCCGCCAACGCGCGGAGTGACAGCCAGCGCTGCGTCCGGCGACTGACGTCCTTGCGCAGCCTTGCCAGCCTCCCGGCGTCGAGGAACAGCCTGGGGTGATCCCGGTAGACTCGGTAGTCGGCTTGGGCGGGCAGCAGCTCGACGCAGGCCAGCAGCCCGAGCCCCAAGGCCGCAGCTCGTATACCGAGCATCGGAGTCCCATTGTACGGACGCCGTCAGCCGGCCTGCGAAACCCGCGCGCTTCGAAGCGAGTCCAACTCCGAGATGCGCTTGCCCGTGGCCCGACCGATCCCCGACGCCGCCCCCAGGCTTCTCGTCGCCGCGATCGGCGCCCTCTTGCTCGGCGCGTCGCTCGCGGACGCGGCGGCGGACCGGTCCCTGTACACGGTTGTCCTGGAAGCACCCTCGGCGGGACGGCGCATCTCGATGTCGCGAGCCAAGGGCGCGAGCCGCGTGCCGGCGCGCGTCGCAGCGTCCAGCTTCGCCACCTTGGCCCGGGCGGTGGCCCGCAGCCAGGACCCTGTCATCGCAGTCCTGGAGGCCAGGGGCGTCGAGGTGGTCGGCTCCGTGAGAAACGTCCTCAACGCGGTGTTTATCCGCGCCGCGCAGTCGCAAGCGGAGGCCGTCGCGGAAGTTCCGGGAGTGCGCGTCGTCGCGCGAAGCCGCCGGCTCCGGTTCCAGCTTGACGGGGTCGCGCAGGTCGTGGGTCTCGCTGCTGCCCGGGCGAGCGGGCGAGGCACCGGCGCGGGCGTGAGGATAGCGATCATCGATTCGGGCCTCGACTTCGACCATCCGGCATTTAGGGACGAGTCCCTGCCGGCAGTTCCCGGGTATCCCCGGGGCAGGCCCGCCGACCTGCGGTTCGCCAGTCGCAAGGTCATCGCGGTGCGGTCGTACATGCACCTGCGCAACTCCGGGGATCCCCGTACGTCTACGCCGGACGACCGTTCGCCGCGCGACACCCGCGGGCACGGCACCGCCGTCGCGATGATCGCGGCCGGTGCCCGCGTTGAATCGCCCGCCGGGTCCTTGGAGGGCATCGCGCCCAAGGCCTACCTCGGCGTCTACAAGGTCATTGGCACCGAGGGAGTCAACTCCGAACCCACGTCGGCGGCGGTGATCGCCGCCATCGACGACGCTATCACCGACGGCATGGACATCCTGAATCTGAGCTTGGGAGCTCCTGCCCGCTTGGCATGGAATGCCTACGGCGGCGCCTGCGGCCTCTTCGCGGATTCCTTGGACTGCGATCCGCTGGCCGTGGCGGCGCAGAGCGCGGTGGTCGATTTCGGGCGGGTGGTGGTCGCCGCCGCGGGGAACGCGGGCTGGAACGGGTTGCAGTCGAATCCGGCTAGGAACACCATTGCCTCCCCGGCGGTCGCTCCGGACGTGATCGCCGTCGCCGCCACCGCCAACTCGAAGCGGTTCGTGCAGCGCGTCCGCTCGGGGCCGCTGGATGCGCCGGCCCTCAGCGGCTCGGGCCCGCAGGTGGACGGCCAGCTGACCGCTCCGCTGGCCGTCGCGGCCGACGCCGGCGACCCGCTCGCATGCCGACCGTTCCACGGAAGCCCGCTGGATGACCGAATCGTGCTGATTCAGCGGGGGAGCTGCGACTTCCTCGACAAGGTCGAGCACGTCGACGCCGCCGGGGCTGTCGGTGCGGTCGTCTACGACAGCTACGCCTCGGACGAGTTGCAGGTCATGGCGCTGATCGCGGACACCGACATCCCGGCCTACTTCGTCGGAGCGAGGGACGGGGCCTCGCTTCTTTCACTGGCCCGCAGTTCGCCGTCCGGTCGGCCCGCTAGCGTCACCTTGGACGCCGCGCTCTCGAGCCGACAGCAGGACTGGAGACGGGTCGCCCCGTACAGCGCGAGGGGGCCGTCGCCGGGCCTGAACCTCAAGCCGGATATCGCGGCGCCCGGAGACCATGTCTACACCGCCGCCTCCGAGAGGCGTAACGGGGGAGGCGGATCGTTCAGCCCGACCGGTTTCCGCGGCGCCAGCGGGACCAGCATGGCGGCGCCCGTGGTGGCGGGCGCCGCCGCGCTCGTGTGGGAGGCTCTGCCCGATCTCACCGCCCGGGAGGTGTCGTCGGCCCTGATCAACACCGCCAGCCGGGCCGTGATGGAAGACGGGGAGATCGCTCGCGCGGCCTCCGTCGGAGCCGGCCTGCTCGACCTGGCCAAGGCGTCGGGGCCGATCGCGACGGTCGAGCCTCCCGTGGTCGGGTTCGGCGTCTTGGACGGCGCTCGATTTCCGGCGTGGCAGGAGGTGCTGGTCACGAATCGCGGCAGCGCGACCCACGCGTATCGCGTCGCTGTCGAGGCGAGGGACGTCGAGGAGCGAGCGGCGGTGACGGTGGACGGCTACAGGGAAGTCGATTTCCGGCTGGAGCCCGGCCAGTTCGCGAGGCTGAGAGTCACTCTGAACGGCCGCCTCCCTGCGCCGGGATCGTACGAGGGGCATCTGAGAGTTTCGCGCGAGGCCGGCGGCGGCGATCTCCGCGTCCCGTATCTCTACGTCGTCGGGGACGGGGTGCCGCACAACTCCTTCGCGCTCTCCGACGGCTTCGAGCGCGGCTTGGCGGGCGAGGTCGCCGTGCGGGAGCTGGCGGGTAAGTTCGTCGACAGGTTCGGCGCCCCGGTGCCGAGCCTTCCGGTGCGGTTCTCCGTCCGCCAAGGGGCCGCGCGCATCCAGTCCGGGTCCGTTGCGACGGACGAGTTCGGCGTGGCTAGCGCCGTCGTGGAATTCGGGGGCGCGCCCGGGTTGCAGGAGGTCGTCGCCGCGGGCGGGGGCCTCGAGATCCCGTTCCGGTTCGAGGCGGCCCGGCCGCGGCCGCACATCGCGGGGGTCACGAACGATGCCGGGCGCGAATTCGGGCTCCCGGTCGCTCCGGGTTCCATCATCGCTGTCCTCGGCGCCGGGCTGGCCGCCTTTCCGGGCGAGTCGCCGCATTCCCCGGCGCCGCTCGCGCTCAAGGCGGTGAGCGCGAGCTTCGACTACCCCGACGAGGGTCTGAGCGTGGCCGCCCCGGTCGTGGCCGTCGGCGAGCGAGAGGTGCGCGTGCAGGTTCCGTGGGAGTTCGCCGGGCTGAACTTCGCCGTGCTGAAAGTCCGCGTTCGCGACCGGCTCGGATTCGAGTTCGCCTCCGAGCCCGTCTCGATCGATCTCGCGGATGCCGCGCCGGGCATCTATCTGCGCGATGTCCCCGGGCAGGGCCTCGCCGCCCTGTGGCATCCGGACGGCTCCCCGGTGGACCGCGCGCGCCCCGCCCGCCCTGGCGGAGAGGTGACGGCGCACGTGACCGGGCTCGGCCCCCTCGTCCGCCGCGCGCTGACGGGCGTCTCGGGCTCGGAGCCCAACCCGACCCGCCATGCTCCGACGGTGAGAGTCGGCGGGCTGGCCGCCCGCGTTGCGTTCAGCGGCACCCTTCCGGGTGCCGTGGGCCTCGGCCAGGTGCGGTTCACTGTCCCGCCGAACGCGCCGCCGGGCGACTTGGATCTCCAACTGGAGATCCACGGCGCGACCAGCAACGCCGCGAAGATCGCCGTGCGGTAGGGGCTACTTGTCGCCCACCCTCTCGCCGGGCCGGAGCAGCGAGGGCCGCTTGCGCTCCCGCTTGCTCGTCTCGGCCGCCTCGGCCTGCCGCTCCCGCTCGGCCTCGCGCCTGCGCTCCGGGGCCATGGTCTCGTCCAGGCGGCGCTTCTCGGCCTCTTCCTGCTGGACCGCCGCGCGCTTGCGGTCGCCTAGGTCCTCGGCCAGCAGCTCGATGCTGTCCTGCGTGATCGCCATCGCGTCCTCCAGGACGAACTGGAACCGCCACGCGTCCTCCTCGGGCCGGGCCGCAACGCCTGCCAGCCGCGCTAGGAAGCCGCGCTCGGCCTCGAGCAGCCCGGCCAGCCCGCCCTCTGTCTTGCGGTTGCGGAGCAGCGCGTCGTCGATGACGTCGTCGATCGCCTCGATGACCGATCCGTACTCCTGCAGCGTGCGATGCACTTTCGCGCCCCGCCCGGCTTCGTCCTTGGCGAGCAGCTGGTCGACCAGTTCCAGGCGCAGCGTCGCGAACTTGATATATGCCTGGATTCGTTCCTGGAAGCCCTGCTTCGCGCGCAGCACGTCGACTTCGTTGTCGGTCAGGAAGTCCCCCCCGCCAACGAATTCCTGGGCGGGCGACGGAGCGCAAAGCAGGAGGCCGAGGGCGACGGCGCGGGCGGTCATGGCTCCGATCTCACTCTACTTCCTCGGGCTCATGATGCCAAGCAGGAGTTCCGCGTTCGCCCTCTCGACTCGCTCGATCGGATCGTCGAAGTCGCCTTGGTCCTGGAGATGCGCGTCGCGGCGCGCGTCCCGCAGCTGCTCGAGCAGCTGCCGCGTGCGGATCTCCGCGTGCTTGAAGTGACGCGGGTGCCTCCTCGGGTGCTTGCCCGTCGACCGCAGGGATTCCGCCACGAGCTCGACGGCGTCGCCGATCAGGTCCAGCGCGGCCTCGCCGCCCCCGGTGTCATTCTCCCGATACGCGTCGATCGCCGCGTCCAGCTGAACCTGCGCGAACTCCAGCGCTTGGCGCGAACGCCGCTCGGGATCCGGGCTTCGCCGGATGCGGTCCAGTCCGCTCGTCTGCGCCGGGGCAGCGACGGCCCATGCGAGCGCGGCGGCAAGGGCGCGGCGTGTCATCGCTTGGCCAGGACCTTCGCGATCGCCTTCAGCCGCTGCTCCGCCTTCCAGGCCTCGTCCGGCATCTCCGGCCGCAGCGAGAGGAACTCCTGGTAGGCGGCCTGGGCGGGCTCGTAGAGCCCGAGCCTGTCGAGGCCCAGCGCCTTCAGATAGACGCTCGCGGGCACCGGCGGGCCCAGCCTCTCGGCTTCTCGGATCGCCCGCAGGGACGCCGCGAAGTCCCCGAGCTGGAACATGGCGAACGCCAGTCCGCTCCACGCGTCGCGGTGGCCCGCGTCCGCCTCGCAAGCCGCCAGGTATTCCCGCGCCGCCGCATCGTACTCCCGGCGCTGCAGCAGCGCGCTGGCGTAGCGCACCCGCGTTCCGGCGCTGCCCGGAGCCGCTCGCGCAGCGAGCCGGAGCTGCTCGAACGCGCCCTCCGCCTCGCCGGCGCGCCGGTAGGCCTCCGCGAGGGCCGCGTGGCGCTCCGAACTCGGCCTCGCGGCTACGGCGCGTTGCAGCGCGTCCACCGCAGGCGCAACCCGGTCGGCCTCCAGCAGCCGGATTCCGATCTCCTCCTGAGCCGCGGCATCGTCCGGCCGGTCGCGAGCGTACCTGCGCAACAGCGCCAAGGCGTCTTCCTCGGCGCCGACTTCGTCGAGCCGGATGGCGATTCCAGGCAGCAGGCCTGCGAGCCCGGGGTCGGTCTCGACCGCCCGCAGGTAGTAGGGAACGGCCTCGCCCAGCCGGCCCGCTTCCTCCAGCGCCTGGGCGAGACCCAGCAGAGTGTCGGGGGATCCGCCGTCCTGCTCCAGCAGCCTGCGGTAGGCCTCGGCGGCGGACGCGGCGTCACCGGATCCCCGGTGCGCCGCTGCCAGCAAGCCGAGGACGGACAGGTCGTCCGGGAGCGCCGCCGCGACGGCCTCGTACTCGGCCGCGGCCTCCCCGAATCGGCCCGCCCGGACGAGTAGGGCGGCTAGGTTCCGCCTCGCCGCGAGCAGGTTCGGCTGCTGCCGCGCGATCAGGCCGTACTGGCGGATCGCCCCGGCCTCGTCGCCCGCGGACTGATAGGCGTAGGCGAGATTGAAGCGGGCGCTGACGTTTTCCGGCTCGTCTCCGAGCGCCCGCTCGAGGTGGGGAATCGCCGTCGCGAAATCGTCGCGCTCGAGCGCTTCCGCCGCTAGGCGCAACGCGTCCGCGCCCAAGGTGCCGGGGGCACACAGGAAGAGGGCGACTCCGAGGAACCGGCGCACGCTCGGCAGGCAGTGTAGCACCGATGCCCTCCGTCCGCCCGCGCTCCGCGCCGGCGCGTCGCGGCTAGCCCGCGCGCAGGCCTTCCAGCAGCGCGATGGCCTTGCGGATGTCGGCCCGCTGTTCCTCGCCCACGATCTCGCGCTCGATCGTCAGCGGCCCGGAGTACCCTGCGGCCCGGAGCGCGGCCACGTACCTGCCCATGCCCACGTCTCCCTCGCCCAGCGGCGTTTCGCGGCCCCATTCTCCGTGCGTCTCGGGCCAGGTTCCGTCCTTGCAGTGAACCGTGATCAGATGGTCGCTGAGGGCCTCGAGCGCCGCCAGCGGCTCGCCCGAGCCGTACAGGATCATGTTGGCCGGATCGAAGTTGATGCCGATGTTGGGCCGGTCCACGGAGCGGAGGAACTCGAGCAGCGCGCCCGCGGGCTCTTGGCCCGTCTCGAGGGCGAACGTCTGCCCGTTGCGCTCGCAGCGCTCGCACAGTCTGCGCACGAGTCCGACTACTGCCGCGTAGTCGGGATGCTCGGTGTCTTCCGGCAGGCAGCCCAGGTGCGTGGCCAGGCCCGGAATGCCCAGAGCGCCGGCAAAGTCGGACACATCCACGGCGCGCGCCTCGCGCTCCTGCCGGGTCGCCGCGGGCACGAAGCCCACGGTCTCGGCGCAGATCGGGATCGACGCGTAGCTCTCGCCGCGGAACCCCGTGAAGGCGGTGACGACGCGGAAATCGCGCCGGTCCAGCGCGGACCTCCATGCCTCCGCGCTGGCGGCGTCCAGGCTGGCGTCCCCGTGGACGCCCAGCTGGCCGCAGCGGACGCCCAGGCTGCTGACGGACTCCACAATCTCGTGCGGGGGCGCGTCCACCCCTAGATCCCCGCCGGTCCAGAACATGAGCCCGACCTGCAGCGGCTCCAGATCCGTCATCGCCCTCATTGTAATGCCGCCGTCCCGCCGGCGCCGGTGGTTCTGCCAGCGGCGGCCCCTTCAGTCGATCTCGACCCAGCCGCCCTCGGCGTTGCTGCGGAGCGTCGCCTCCACTAGGCGCAGCTGCCGCAGGCCGGCGTCGAAGCCGGGCAGCGCACCCGCCAGCGACCGGTCGCGGCAGGCCGCGTAGAACCGGCGGAAGAACTGCTTGAACGTGTCGGCGTAGCCCTCGGCATGCCCGCCGGGCAGGTCGGCGAACGACTGTGCCTCGCGCTCCAGCAGCGACGGGTCCTTCACCAGCAGCTCGTTGTTGCCGTCGCGTCGGCCGATCCAGAGCTCGTTCGGCCGCTCGCCGTCCCAGGCGAGGCCCCGGCGAGTGCCGTAAATCTCGACCTGCAGGCGGTTCTTGCGCCCGGCAGCGACCTGGTTGACCGACAGCACGCCCTTGGCGCGGCCGTCGAAGCGGAGCAGGATCGCGCCGAAGTCCTCGGTCGAGATGGAACGGTCCTCGTAGTCCTCGGGCGCGAGCATCTTGCCGGCGTAGGTCTCGATCGGGCGTTTCGGCTTCTTCCGGACCGGATGGAAGGTTGCCAGCTCGGCGCATACCGCGCGGATGCGGCGGCCCGTCACGTGCTCGACCAAGTCGCACCAATGCGAGCCGATATCCGCCATGGCTCGCGAAGAGCCACCGACTCCGGGCTCCAAGCGCCAGTTGTAGTCGGTGTCGTAGAATAGCCAGTCCTGCACGTAGCTTCCCTGCACCGCCAGCACATCCCCGACCTGGCGGGTCGCGACCATGCGTCGCATTTGCGCTACGTTGGGGTAGAACCTCAGGTTGTAGCTGGTGGCATGGATCACGCCCTTGGCTTCTGCCAGTTCGACCAGCGAGGTCGCCTCCGCGGCTGTCATCGCCAGGGGCTTCTCGCAGATCACGTTCTTGCCTGCGGAGATCGCGTCCTTGGCGATGGGGAAATGGGTGTGATTCGGCGTGCAGACATGCACGGCGTCGATCGCCGGGTCGTCCAGCAGTTCGCGGTAGTTACCGACGGTCCTGGGAATGCCGAGCTGCGCGCCGAAGCGACGCGCTAGGTCGTCCGTCTGGTCGGCGATCGCAACGATCTCGGCGTCCGTCTGGCGGCGCACGTTCTCGACATGCACCCTACCCACGAATCCCGTCCCGATGACCGCGACGCGCAGCTTTTCCATGATTGGCACCCTCCTCTGCGCGGCGCGCGATTCGGCGCGCCGGGCGCAAGCATCCGAGTGTACGCATGGAACGGCGCCAATTCAAGCGGCTCCGGACCAAGGCCCCTAGCGACGCCCTGGCCTCGCCGGATGCGAGGATCGTCTCGGGTCCGCCGGCGCTTGGCGGTTCTGCCGGCTGTGCCGACGGGCCTCGCGAAGGCCGACCCGCTCCTCCGCCTCGCGACGCCCGGGCGGTGACCCCAGTCGCTCGGCAAGCTCGGCCCGACGTCCCGCGAATGCCGGGATTCGGGCGCGGCTGGCGGAAGCCCCTTGAAAGCGCGAGCCGTCCGGGCCGGAGGGCTCGCTCCGCTCGGGCAGATGGAGTAAGGTAGAGCTTGCCGGGCGCGACTCTGCGTGGGGGGTTTCGGGCCTCGGCCCGCACTGCCGCCCGCGCGCAGCCCGGGTGTAGGTCGGCATTCGCAGCGAACACCGGACTCCGGGCGACGGCCCGCCTCCTGCGGCGACTGGCCGCCATTCGCGATGCGGGCCAGCTCCGGCTGCTGGCCGACCAATACATTTCCGAGCCATCTTGTACGAATTCGCGCCCTAGGGCGGAGATCGGTCCAAAACTGCGCTAGACTGCTTTATGGTGTCTGCAAGCACTCGCCCTCCTGTAGTCGAGCTAGGCCCGAACCGACCTAGCGCGGCACGAGGTGCGTCCTCCGCGTTCGCTGCCGCATTCTGCATCTCTTTCATGTCGCGGCTCGTGTGCCGTTAGATTCGGGGCCTATAGAGAACAATGACGTTTCGCTCCATGCTTTCGCTCTTCTCGCACGACTTAGCGATTGATCTTGGCACCGCCAATACGTTGGTCTACGTCGGAGAAGATGGCGTAGTCATCAACGAGCCGTCGATCGTCGCGATCAACAACGTCACGGGCCAGGTGGAGGCCATCGGTTCCGATGCGAAGCGCATGCTCGGCCGCACGCCGGGCACGATCACCGCGATTCGCCCCATGAAGGACGGGGTGATCGCCGACTTCAAGATTGCCGAGCGGATGCTGACTTACTTCATCAGCAAGGCGCACAATCGCAAGATGCTGGTCCATCCGCGGATCATCATCGGCGTGCCCAGCCAGATCACGCTGGTCGAGCGCAGGGCGGTGGTCGACTCGGCAATGCGGGCCAGCGCGAGCGAGGTGCATTTGGTGGAGCAGGCGATGATGGCGGCCATCGGCGCCGGCCTGCCCGTGACCGAGCCCGCCGGGAACATGGTGGTCGACATCGGCGGCGGCACTACCGACATCGCCGTGATTTCCCTGTCCGGCATCGTGTTCTCGCGCTCGGTGAACATCGGCGGTAACGCGCTGGACGAGTCGATCATGCAGCACCTGAAGCGGAAGTACAACTTCTTGGTCGGCGAACACACTGCCGAGAAGATCAAGATCCAGCTCGGGTCCGCGACCGAGCTGGACGCCCCGCTGGCCTTGGAGGTGAAGGGGCGCAACTTGGCGCAAGGCATTCCCGGCGCCCTGACGATTTCGGATGCGGAGGTGCGCGAGGCCATCTCCGACGGGATCGACCGGATCATGATCACGATCCGCGAGGCGCTCGAGAACACTCCGCCCGAGCTGAGCGGCGACATATGCGACCGCGGCATCGTGCTCACCGGGGGGGGCGCGTACCTGCGCAACCTCGACAAGCGCATCCGGGACGAGGCGGGCGTCCCGGTCACGATGGCCGAGAACCCGCTGCAGTGCGTCGTGCTCGGGACAGGCAAGGTGCTCAAGGACTTCAACTTGCTCCAGCGCATCTCGGTCAACTAGCGCGGGGGGCGTCCGAAGGGGTAGCGCAGTGTGGTCGCTGATCAGTCGACGCGCCAACGGCATCGTGCTGGGTGCCTTGGTCTTCGGCCAGATCCTGATGATCGGCCACCAAGTTAGCTCCGGCCCGGGCGAGACGCGGCTGCGCTACTGGACCGCGGCGGTCCTGCTGCCCCTGCAGCAGGTCGCGCAGGGGACCGTCGGATTCGTCGGCGGCGCTTGGCACCGCTACTTCTGGCTCGTCGGAGCGGAGGCCGAGAACAGGCAGCTGGGCGCCGAGGCGGCCCGCCTGCGGCTGGAGAACCACTTCCTGCAGCAGGAACTGCGGCGCTACAGGAGCGAGGAGGAGCTCGACGCCTTCCGCAAGGGACTGGCGGCGGTGACGCTTCCGGCCCGCGTGATCGCCCAGGGCCCGAGCCGGTCCTCGCGAGAGGTCTTCTTGAACCGGGGCCAGGGTGACGGCGTGCGTGCAGGCATGGCAGTGATCACCCCGGAAGGGGTCGTGGGCATGGTCAAGGCCGTGCATGGCGGATCTAGCATGGTCCTGCTCATCAGCGACACTGAGGCCGGCGCCGGCGTCCTGCTTGGGCGCAGCGGCCAGCCGGGAGTCCTCCGGGGCACGAGCCGCCCGACCTGCCGGGTCGACTACATCGGGCCGCACGTGCGCGTTGTGCCGGGCGAGTTCGTCTACACGTCGGGCCTGGACGGCGTCTTCCCGCGCGGCCTGCCGGTCGGCCACGTTACGGCCGTGGACAAGGGCGTCGAGATCCAGACGATCCAGGTTCGTCCGTTCGCCAAGCTGGGGCGCCTCGAGCAGGTGCTTGTCGTCCTCAAGAGCGACCAGGATCTCCTCCCGGACGGCGTGCGACAAACCCTAGCTCACAGTTCCGCTCGCTGGGCCGACGGCCCCGGCCATCCGCCGGTCATTTCGCTGCCGACGGAAGCTGACCGGATCAAGCTGGCCTATCGCCGGTCCGTTGATGCGCAGGGCCGCCGGGTCGGCACTTTGACCTACTCCGGGCCCCCCGACTTCAGCGCGGCCATCGACCCGCTGCGCGTGGCCGACGCTCCCGCGGGGAACTCACTCGAGGCAGGCCGGTGATCGGCGTCTTCGCGGCCCGCGCCGGCAAGGCCGACTACGGTCATCCGCGCTCCGTGTCGGTTGCGCCCGCCGTGGCGCTGCTTGTCGCGTCGCTCGCGCTACAGATGTTCCTGCCGATGCTGCTGCCGTTCGCCGCCGTGCTCAACCTGCCGCTGCTGGTGGGGGTTTACTTCATGCTCCTGAGCCACGCGGCCGTCCCTTCGATGGTCTTGGGGCTGGCTCTGGGCTGGGCGCACGACGGCTTGGTGCAGGGGCCGGTCGGCCCCTTCGGCCTCGCCTATACCGTGCTCGGCTACATGTCCGCTCTGGCGCGGCAGCATATCAAGGTCAAACTGGCGTACGTGCTGGCCGCGGTCGTGGCCGCGGCCTACGTGACGCACGAGATCCTGCTGTACGTGGTGAATGCGCACCTGATCGGGCGGGATGTGCCGTTCGAGCTCGGCCTGTGGTGCGCTCTGGCGTTCCTGCACACGGGCCTGGCCCTGTTGACCTATCCGTTGTTCGACAGCTTGGTGGGGCGCCGATGACGTGGGCGCCGAAGATGTGGGGGAAGCTGCTCACGTCCCGCGTGATGCATTTCCAGATCGTCGCCTCGGCGGTCTTCGTGCTCCTCCTGCTCGCCTTCTGGGAGATCCAGGTAGCCAACAACGAGTACTACCGCCGGCGGGCGGAGGAGAACAGGATCAAGACGCTGCCTATCCCGGCCGCCCGGGGAAACCTCCTCGACCGGTACGGGCGCGTGCTCGCCCAGAGCCGGATCGCGCTCTCGGCCATGATCGACCCGGCCGCCACCTCGGACGCCGCCCTGCCGAGAATCGCGATGGGGCTGGGACTCGAGGAGGAATTCGTTCGCGGGCGTCTCGCGGACGCTTCCGAGTACGGCAAGTCCGAGCATATCGTCCTGAAGGAGAACCTGGATCCCGCCGACCTCGCCTTCCTGGCGGCCCACCGCAGCGAGTTCCAGGAGATCGCCTTGGTCGAGATCATGCGCAGACAGTACCCCGAGGATGCTGTCGGGGTCCACGCGATGGGCTACGTGGGCGAGGCGAGCAAGAGCGATCTCAACCTACGGGAGTACCTGCTGCGCGATTTCGGCGCCGAGATCGGCAAGAGCGGCATCGAGCGGCAGTACGACCACTGGCTGACGGGGCAGGACGGCAGCCTGCAGTTCCTCGTCGACAGCATGGGCCGGGAACTGGCCACGGTCGGCCGCATGGAGCCCGTGCCCGGCCGCAACCTGCATCTCACGATCGACCTCGACCTGCAGGCCGTCGCGGAACTGGGTCTGGAGGGGCGCAAGGGGGCCGTCGTCGCCCTCGACCCACGCAACGGCGAGATCCTAGCGATGGCGAGCGCCCCGGTCTTCGATCCTAACAAGTTCGTCACCGGGTTCGCGCGCGACGAGTGGGTCGATCTCAACCGCGACCCGCGGACGCCCATGCTCAACCGCGCCATCCAAGGCACCTACGCCATGGGCTCGGTCTTCAAGCCCATCCACGGCCTGGCCGGTCTGGAGGCCGGCGTGGCGGGACCGGACTTCACGGCGCATTGCCCCGGCGGTATGCGCTTCGGCGGAAGATACTTCCGCTGCCACAAGCGCGGCGGCCACGGCACGGTGCGTCTGCGCCAAGCGATCGCCCTCTCCTGCGACGTGTACTTCTACCAGCTGGGCCACCGCCTCGGGATCGACACCCTCTCCGAGTACGCGCGCATCGCCGGCCTGGGGAGCCGCACGGGCGTGGACTTGCCCGACGAAGTGACTGGGCTCGTGCCCTCGGTCCGCTGGAAGGTGCGCCACACATTGCAGCCGTGGCACCCCGGCGAGACCGTCGTCGTTTCCATCGGCCAGGGCGCGATGTCGATCACGCCCGTTCAGGCGGCCCAGGCGATCGCCGGCCTGGCGGTCGGCGGTGTCTGGCACCGGCCGCATCTAGTCTCCCACCAGCAGCGAGCCTTGGTCGAGCCCGGGAGCCGCCCGGAGCCGCCGCGCAGGTGGCCCGTGAGCGACGATCACATGGCGGCCCTTCGAGGCGCGATGTCGGACGTGGTCAACGGCGCGGGCACGGGCCGGCAGGCGCGCCTGTCGGGCGTGGAGGTGTGCGGCAAGACCGGCACCTCCCAGCGCGTGTCGAACGACCTGCGCCTGCGGGCCGGGCGCGAGGATTTCGAGGACGATGCCTGGTTCGCCGGCTTCGCCCCGTGCAGCAGCCCGGAGATCGTCGTGGCGGTACTGCTGGAGAACGGCAAGCACAGCTACTACTCCGCGGCCGTCGCGCGGGACATCCTCCAAGTCTGGCTGCTCAACCGTTCCTCCAGCAGTCGCGCCGCGCCCGAGGGGACGCTCGCGCGCCTTGGTCCCGGGAGGATGTGACCGTGCGCTCGGCGGCCTCGGGCGGAAACTTCTTCCGCGATTTCGACTGGATCATGGCGGGGCTGGTCTTCCTGATCTGCGTCGTCGGCGTGGTCCAAGTCTACAGCGCCACCCTGAACACCAAGTTCCAAGGCGTTCACACGGACCATCTCATGTGGCTGGCGATCGGCGCCGGGCTGTTCTGGTTCGCGTCCTCGGTCGACTACCATTTCAGCGTCTGGGCCTCGCCCGTCCTGTGGCTGGCCGGCTTGCTGGCCCTGCTGGCAGTGCTCGCCTTCACGGATCCCATCAACGGCGCCCGCCGCTGGCTCCCGACACCGTTCGGGTTCTCGGTGCAGGTGTCCGAGTTCATGAAGGTGGTGCTAATCTTGGTGGTAGCGAAGTACTGCGCCAAGCTCTCGACCAAGATGTCGGGCTTCTTCGACTACGCGGTCATCGCAGTGCTGTTCTTCGCGCCGTTCGGGGTCGTGGTGCTTCAGCCGGACCTGAGCACCGCGCTGAGCACCGTGCCGATCCTCGCGATGGGGCTGTACCTGACCTCGATTCCCCAGAAGCACTTCGTTATAGTCGGCTTGGTCGCCGTCTTGCTGGTGCCGATCGGGTGGTCCATGCTCAAGCCGTACCAGAAGGCCCGCATCACGGGCTTCCTCGATCCGGAGGAATCGCCCCGCAGCCTCGGGTACCAGATCCTGCAGTCGAAGATCGCGGTCGGGGCGGGCGGCATCTGGGGCCAGGGCTTCGTGCAGGGGTCGCAGACGCAGCTGCGATTCCTGCCGACACCGCACACCGACTTCATATTCGCGGCGTTCGCCGAGGAGCGCGGCTTCTTCGGCATCACGCTGCTGCTGGCCCTGTACTACCTGCTGCTAATGCGGATCGTGCAGACCGGCCAGTCGGCCGCGGACGCCGAAGGATCGATCATCGCCATGTGCGTGGCGGCCCTGCTGCTGTTTCACATTCTGGTCAACGTCGGGATGGTGGCCAACAAGCTGCCGGTCACCGGCCTGCCGTTGCCTCTGATGAGTTACGGCGGATCCAACTTGCTGACTTGCCTGGTGATGCTTGGCTTGGTCAACAACGTGCGGCTCCGCCGCTTCGTGAACTGAACTTCAATCGCCGGTGCAGGCAGCGTCGCTGGCTCCAAGAAAGAAAGGGTAGCAAGGAAGTACTCGACCCGAGGGCCCGGTCTCCGGTTGCGCCCCGGCCTGCTCGAGCGTGCCAGCCCCGCTAGGCGCTCCGCTCGCTGCCGGGAAACACGGCGCTTCCGGGCCGGCCCCGAACGGTCGCGAGGCAGCAGTCAAGCCGGTTCGTCCGAATGGGAGGAGCATGAACTGTAGATTCCCGACGACATTCGAAGCGGCGCACGGCACGGAGCCGAGCTTCCCCGGACAATCCCATGTCCCAAGAACTGGTCATCTCATCGAATCCGATCGAGACGACTGTGGCGATCTTGCAGGATGATCGCCTCGTCGAGATCTGCGTAGAGCACAGAGAGCGGAGGGCTCTCGTCGGAAGCATCTTCAAGGGCCGCGTGACGCGCGTCCTGCCGGGAATGCAGTCCGCGTTCGTCAACCTAGGGCTGGCACGCGACGCGTTCCTGTACGTGACGGACGTGCTCGACCCCGCCGCCGGGGACGACGGCGACCTGGACGCCGGTCCCATCGAGGCGGAACTGGCCCAGTCCCTCCAAGTGGCCGCGAGCGCCGACGAGCCGTCCGAGCCGGGCGAGGACGAGCGGCAGGCGGAGGAAGCGGCCCGCGGCGCGGACGATCTTCCCGGCCAGGCCCGCGGTCGTCGGCGGCGGCGACGCCCGGCCGACGCGGCCGGGCGCGAGGGGTTCGGCGCGGACGACCCGGAGCCCTCCGAGGCGGACGGCGACGATGACGGGCGCTTCGACGTGATCCCGGGCGAGTCGATCGCCAAGTATCGCGACGCGGCCCCCGGCCAGGACCACAGCCGCGACCGCCCGGGAGCTGTGGCCGCCGCCGAAGAAGCCGCGGCTCCAGCCGACGCCCACCCCAAGCGGAGCCCGACCGACGATCTCGGTCGCGTCGCGCCTGCGGACACCGCTCGAGGGAGAGCGGGCGAGCAAGCCGACGCTCCCGCCTCCCACGGCGCGTCGGACGATTCCGGGCCGGGTGTGGTGTCCGCCAATCTCATCGTGGTCGGCCGCTTCGCGACCTACCGAACGAACGCTTCCTTCAACGGAGTCACCAAGTCCATTCAGCCCACGGCGGAGCGGAAGCGACTGAAGAGACTGGTCGATCTCCACGCGGGCGGCAAGGACGGGGGCTTCGAGGTGCTGAACTCCGCCGCGGGCGTGGCCGAGGGGGACCTTGTTTCCGAGATGGAATTCCTGCGCGGCCTCTGCGAGGAGTTTCAGCAGCACGCAGCGCGCTACGGGCCCGAGGGCGGGACGGAAGCCGCCGTGCCATACTCCGCCGCTGGAGCAGGGGAAGAGGGCGAGGCTCCGGCCGGGTCCGGTCCCGCCCCCGGGGCGCAGGATCCCGCCCTGGCCGACTTGAGGCTGGGGGCCCGCTATCTCCTCTACCGAGCGTCCGCGAAGAAGAACAGCTGCTCGCGCAGGATTCAGCGCGAATCGGAGCGGAAGCGGCTCAAGAAGATCGTCGACAGCCACGCCCAAGGCGTGGTCGGCGGCTTCGAAGCGCTGTCCGGAGCTCGCGGAATCGGCGAGGAGGAGCTGGTGGCCGACCTAGAGTCGATCCGCTCGAGAATCGCCTTCTTGCGAGGGCCCTGGGAAGGCCTCCGGGAGCGTGCCGCCCGCTACCGGGCCGATGCCCGCGTCGCGGCGGAGCCGCGGGAATCCGAAGCCGCTGCGGCCGGGGACGTCGCGGCAGCCGGACCTGCTCGCGACGAGTCGCCCCACCAGACGGGCGGTGCCGAGGCGCCGGCGGCTGGCGAGGCGGTCGGCCGGACCGACGACGGCGCGTCCAAAGCGGTCGCGGAAGAGTTAGCAGGCCAGGTCCTGCCGGGCGAGTCGATCGCGAGGTACGGCGCGAGCAAGCCGGCAGGCGAACGCGGGGACGGCGTTCCGGAGCCGGCGGGCGCCTCGGAAGGTCCGGCGGGCGAGAGCGACACGCCCGCAGCCGGAACGGCAGACGGCGCCTCTGGGCCTGCAGCGGTGCGGGACGAGGGAGCTGGAGCGATTCCGGCGAGCGAGCCGGCCGCCGCGCCGGATCCGTCCGAGGGTCCCGATTCCGGCGACTCCCTCGCGGCGTCTCCGGAACCTCCTAGGCGCAGCGCCTCCGTCGAGGCGCCCTCGGCGGTCGCCGAGCTGCGGATCGATCTGGTCAACTGGCTGAAGAGCAAGGTAGGGCGAGGCAGCGAGAGCGCTCCGCGGCCGGAGCCGCCGACCGCCCGCGAGCCGCGACGGCCGGCGGATGCACCCAAGGGCGGGGCGCGCCGGAAGACGAGCCCCCGGGCGGACGTGCGGCCCATACCCGGGCTGCCGAGGGAAGCGCCCGTCAAGAAGGCGAAGGTCGACGCGAAGGCGGCCCACCCGAAGCGCCCCCAAGAAGGACGGCGCAAGACGGGCACCCGGAGCTTGGGAGGCCGGCGCGCCGGCGCCCCGCAGCGGGACAAGCAACCGGGCCCCCAAGCCAACATCGACGACCTGCTCAAGAGCGGGCAGGAGGTGATCGTCCAGGTCAACAAGGAGCCCGTCGGGGCCAAGGGCGCGCGGGTCACCGCGCACGTCTCGCTGCCCGGGCGCTACATGGTCTACATGACCACCGCCAAGCACCACGGCGTCTCTCGCAAGATCCAGCCCGAGTCGGAGCGGATCCGCCTACGAAAGATTGTCGACGCGCATTCCGACGGCAAGCCCGGAGGGTTCGTGGTCCGCAGCGCCGCCCGCAACGTCAGCGAGCAGGACCTGGTGGCCGACCTGAAATTCCTGCAGAAGCTCTGGGAGGATCTCCAGGGGAAGGCCTCGAAGCGCAGGGCCCCAGCCAAGCTGCACAGCGACCTCGGCATCGTCGAGCGCGTGCTCCGGGACAACCTCGGCCAGAGCTACAAGACCGTGTGGGTCGACTCCGAGGACGAGTTCGAGCGCATCATGCGATTCGCGCATCGATTCCAGCCCGAGATGGCGGGGCGTGTCAAGCTCTATACCCGCCCGCAGCCCATGTACGACCAGTTCGGGATCTCCAAGAGCCTAGAGGACGCGCTCAATCCCAAGGTCCGGCTGCCGTCCGGCGGGTACATCGTGATCAATCAGACCGAGGCGCTGGTCGCGATCGACGTGAACACGGGCAAGTACGTCGGCAAGTCCAACAGGCTCGAGGACACGGTGCTGAAGACGAACCTCGAGGCCGCCGAAGAGATCGTGCGGCAGGTGCGGCTGCGCGACCTCGGCGGGATCATCGTGATCGACTTCATTGACATGGAAGACCGCAAGAACCGCCAGAGCGTGCATCAAGTGCTCCAGGAAGCGCTGAAGAAGATGAGTTCCCCGAGCAGGCTGCTGCCGTTCAACGACTTCGGGCTGGTGGTCATCACGCGGAAGGCGATGAGGCAGTCCCTGGAGCGGGCCCTGTGCATCCCCTGCCCGGCCTGCAGCGGCGCCGGCAGCGTGAAGTCGTCGGCCACCGTGCTGTCGGAGATCTTCTCCGCGGCGGACCGCATCGCCGCGCGCCGGAACAGTCCGGGCGGCGGGGACTCGCGAGAGTTGACACTACGGGTCCATCCCGAGGTCGCGAAGTCCCTCAAGAGCAAGGGCAACTCGCACCTCGAGGACTTGGAGGCGACCGTCGGCGCCAACATTCTGGTGCGGGGCGACTCCTCGATGCATCCCGAGAGGTTCACCTTGGATTCCTGAGGGCCTCTCGGTCTCGGTCCCGCGCTGCGCCGGGCTGCCCGCCGCCCGCGGAGCGGTCTCGGTCGGCTCGGGTGGATGCCCGCAGGCCGCGGGTCGGCGCGTCCCTTGGCCGCTTGCGGCGGTCCGGGCGTTCCGCCGCGAGCGCCGGGGCGGCTGGATGCTGGGATTGACGGTGCCGCTCAGGTCTGCCTGAAGCCGTCGGCCGAGCGGCGCATGGCGGAGCGTTCCCGCGGGAAGGCTTCAGGCGTTACGAGTCGTCTAGAATGTAAGTTGCGCGTTTCCCGGGCGAGGGGTTGCCCGGCAATCGCGATTCGTGGAAGGGCATTACATGGCACACAGATACCTAGTTGCGGCGAGGCGCCTCGGCATTGTCGCCTGCGCTCTCGGATTGGCGGGGATCTCCGCTTGGTCTCAGGACCAGAGTCGCCTCGGCGGATCGGTGACCGACACGACCGGCGCAGCCATCCCGGGCGCCAGGATGACGTTGAGCAACGTCGACACGGGTGTGGCGACGACCGCCGAGAGCAACGAGTCCGGGGTGTACGTGTTCCCGTACGTAGCGCCGGGCGTGTACACGCTGCAGGCGGAGGTCGACGGGTTCAAGACCTCGAACCAAACCGGGGTCGCGCTCGAGACGGGAACCACGCGCACGGTGAACGTCCAGATGGAGATCGGAGAGCTCACCGAGGTGATCACCGTCGAGGCTACGACGCCGCAGCTCGAAGCGGCTACGTCCTCGGTCGGCCAGTTCATCGAACGGGAGACGGTGTTCAACATGCCGGTGATCAGCCGGCGCAGCGCCTCGCTGGTCCGGCTCCTCGGGAATATCTCGTTCCGCTCCGAGGACGGCGGCGAGCAGATCCCGAAGTTCTCGATGGCGGGCGGGCGCTCCCAGAATCAGATGTGGACGCTTGACGGCTCAGTGGTCCAGAACATGGCCATCGGGACGCAGCAGCTGGGGCTGAACCCGCCCGCCGAGTCCCTGCAGGAGTTCAAGGCAGAAGTGAACAACTACTCCGCCGAGTTCGGCCGAGCCGGGGGCGGCTTCATCCTGATGACGACGCGTGGCGGAACCAACGACTTCCACGGGGCCGTGTACGAGTTCTTCCGCAACAACGCGATGGACGCCCGGTCCTTCTTCGCCAAGGAGACGGCGCCGCTGCGCTACAACATCTTCGGCGGCTCGCTGGGCGGGCCGGTCAGGAAGAACAAGTCGTTTTTCTTCTTCAATTACGAGGGAGCGCGACGGCGCGACGGCGTCACCTACTCCGGGGACGATGTTCCCCACGTCATCGAGAAGTCGGGGGATTTCTCCCAGCGCGCCGGGCTGTCGCTGAAGGATCCGACGGGCGGCGTGTTTCCCAACAACGTCATTCCGCCAAGCAGAATCGATCCGATCGCCGCTCAACTTATCCAGCTGTACCCGGATCCGAACGTGCCCGGGGACGTCGCGTCGAAGCCGGCCAACAACTACGTCAACAACGCGTCGAACGGCTTGGACCAGAACTACTACACCGCCAAGTGGGACCACAACGTGTCCGAGGCGGATCGCGTCTCGGTCAGGTTCATGCACGTGACGGCTCCGCAGAACATCCCGGGGGTCTACCCGCACGACTTCGCCGACCCGCGTGCGGGAATTCGGAAGAATCGTCACCACAACACGACGGTTAACTGGATTCACAACTTCTCGCCGACGATGATCAACGAGTTTCGCTTCAATTGGGGCGACCGGCTCCACATCAACCGCTCTGCGGCCCGCAACTCCGGCAAGAACGGCGAGTACGGTATCGGAGGGGTCAACCCGGAATCGTTCGCCCGAATCAACGTCAACGGGCTGACGCCGCTGGTTCCCGCGAACCAGGAGCGGCTCCAGACTCCGATCAGGACCATCGAGGTCAACCAGAACCAGACGCTGATTCGCGGCTCCCACCAGATCAAGTACGGATTCAACTGGCGCTACTCGCGGAACATCGACGACCAGAACAACCGCACCGGCGGCCAGTTCGTGTTCGGGAACCGCGCCACCGGGGTCGGCACGGCCGAGCTGCTCCTCGGGCACGTCAGCTCGGGGGACATCAACGATGCCGAGATACTGGACCGCAGGACGGACTACTTCGGCGTCTTCGTCCAGGACGACTGGCGAGTCGCCTCGAAGCTGACCCTGAACCTGGGTCTCCGCTACGAGGTGGACACGCCCCTGTGGGACCGCAACAACCGCCTGAACGGCTTCGACTGGCATGCGACCAATCCGGTTTCCGGCCTGCCGGGAACGGTGACGTTCTTCGGACGGGACGGTCTCGGCAAGTACTCGCACGACACCTACTACGGAGCCCTCGGCCCGCGCTTCGGCCTCGCCTATCGGATCACCGATGCCACGGTCGTGCGCGGAGGGTACGGCATCAACTACTACGGGGCGTACCGGGGCGCCGTGCCGAACGCGTTCTCCCTGGGATTCAGCACGCAGGGCAACTTCACTTCCCCGGACGGTGGAATCACCCGTGCGTTCTCCCTGTCCCAAGGCATGCCGGCCACGGCGGCGGCGGACCTCGGGCCCGGATTCGGCTCGGTTCGCTTCGGAGAGCGTCCCAAGATCTCGCCCCAGTTCTTCCGCCAGGGACACCGCAGCGCGATGGCCCAGCAATGGAACTTCGGCATCCAGCAGCAGCTCCCGAACAACTACCTCGTCGAGGTGGCCTACATCGCGAACGTGGGCCATCGGCTGGGCGGCGCCAATACGAACTGGAATCAGATTCCGCTCGTCAACGGACGCGGGCCGGATAAGCAATCCCAGCAGCTGCGACCGTTCCCGACATTCAACGGCGTGGTCCAGCGGTCCGTGGACTGGGGCAACTCGGTGTACCACTCCGGGAACCTGAAGCTCGAGAAGCGCTACTCGGGCGGTTTTAACCTGCTCATGAACTACACGTGGTCCAAGTACCTCGACGACGTCGAGGCCGGCTCGGAGCTGTCTGAGTTCGTGGGCAACCGCGAGCAGCACAAGGAACTGCGCCATCTCGACCGGGGGTATTCCGGGAGCGACATCCGGCACCGGGTGGCGCTCAGCTCGGTGTACGAGCTGCCGTTCGGCAAGGGGCGCAAGTTCGACATCAGCGGAGGCCTGCTTGACGCCATTGCCGGCGGATGGGGGATCGGCGTCATCAGCGAGTTCCGCACCGGCTCGCCCTTCGTCATCATCGAGAACACCAATCGCAGCAACACTTACGCGGCGAGCCAGCGTCCCAACATCCTGGGCGACCCGGTCCAGAAGGCGGGCTGGCGCGGCAACGTCAAGGGCGACACGTTCTTCGACACTGCCCTGTTCGAGGCGCCGGGCACGGGCGTATTCGGCAGCAGCCCGAGTTCGCTGTGCTGCGGGCCGGGGCTCGCGAACATCGACTTCTCGGTGCATAAGTGGTTCGATTTCAGCGAGCGGTTGCGCGTCCAGTTCCGAGCCGATTTCTTCAACCTCCCCAACCATCCGCAGTTCGCCAATCCCGAGGAGCGGCGGGGGCGCGGCGGATTCGGCAGGGTCTCCAGCACGCTCCGCGGCACGGGCGGCCGCGTGTCCCAGCTCTCGCTCAGGCTGGAGTTCTAGGGTCGCGGCGGCACCTCCCGGCCGGTCGGAACTCGAGCGGGGCCGGATCCGAACGGCCCCGCGTCGCCCGGGCTGCTCCGGCACTTCGGTCCCGGGCTAGGTCCGGGCCGCTGGCCGGCGCTCCGTGCGGCCGGGCCGGCCTTTCGTCCGGCTACGCCGGCCCGAAGGCGGCCTCGAACTGCGACTTCAGGTATCCCAAGTCCGTCTCGATGGCCAGCATCTCCCGCTCGATTCGCCGCGCCTCGGTGGGCGCTTCGATCTTGTACTCCACATGGAGGGAGATCGGGCCCGAAAAGCCGCTGGCGGCGAGAGCGCGGAAGAACTTCGGGTAGTCGACCATGCCCTCCCCGAGCGGGCACATCCGCGCCTTCCACTCGCCCTGCGTCCGTTCCCAGTAGAAGTCCTTGCACGCGACCATCGCGAGACGGCCCTTGAGGCGGTGGAATCCGATCTCCCATCCGGCCGAGCCGCCCTCGATCGTAGCGTGGCACGGGTCGAAGTAGAATCCGACGTGGCGCGGGTCGGTGTCGCGAAGCACCCACCAGTGATCCCAGAGAGCGCTGCCGACATACTTGCCCGAATGGTTGTGGAAGCCGCCGGCGATGCCGGCGTGGCCGGCGATCGCTGCCAGTCCCTCCACGTCGGCCTTGACGCCGGCGAGATAGGCGTCGATGTCGTCGAGGCTCCGGTAGCGGTAGTATCCGAGCTTGAAATGCGGGATGCCGAGCCGGGCGGCCGTGTACAGAGTCGGCCGGGCGGCCGGGTCGTTGCGGGAGGTCAGCCCGGTCGAGATCATCGGCAGAGCGACGCCTTCGCTGGCGAGAGCCTCGTGTGCTTTCGGCAGGTCTCGTTCGACGTTCTCGGGCAGGACGTGGCCTCGAGGGCGGGCGGTCAGATCCGCCCCGCCGAAGCCGAAGGCCCGCACGGCCTTGGCCAGCTCCTTGTATCCCAGGTGCGGAAGGTGCTTGGTGAACAGGCAGAGGGTAGGTCTTGTCGCAGCCTTGGCTGAGGCTGCCGAGGCTGCCGTCAGCGCTAGCAGGTCGCGACGGTTCAGGTCACGCATTTGCCCGGGATTATAGACGATGGCCCTCGCCACGTCTCGTGCGCGCCGTCGGCGGGAGCCGGGCCGACCGGGCTAGCGCGCCCGGAAGCTGTCTCTCCAGGCCATGGCTTCGTCCATGACCTCCGCGGGCGCGTAGCGCCCGCGGAGGCGCGGATACGCCTCGCCGACTTCCCGCCGCCACTCCGCCAAGGTGGCCTCGTCCAGCTCGATCACGTTGAGGCCGTACTTCCGCATTTCCTGGATGGCCGTCGCTTCCTGGTCGCGCACCGCGATCTGGATCTGGTCGGTCGCCTCGCCCGCCGCTTCCCGCATCAGATCCCGCTGCGCCTCGGGAATCGCCTCCCAGGACTCGTTGTCGATCAGCACCGCGCCGATGATAGGCAGGAACCGGAGATCGAGCATGTTCGGCGCTGACGCGAACCACTGGTAGCCGGCGGCGACTAGGGGCGGCACGGCGAATACGTCCACCAGCCCGGTCTCGAGATTGGCCTGCAGCTCGGTCAGGTCGAGCGGCACCGCGCGCAGGTCGAACTCCGAGAACAGGTGCAGCATCTCGTCGCTGCCCTTCGACGTGTAGAGCTTCATCCGGCGCAGGTCGGACGGCGTTTGGAACGGCTCGACCGCGAAGAAGCGCGCCCAGCCGGCGTCGCCCCAGCCGACCACCGTGTAGCCCTTGCCGTGCAGGCGCCGCTCCAAGGCGGGGGCCATCTTGGAGAGCACGAAATCGAACTCTTCCAGCGAGTCGTACATCAAGGGCACCTGCAGGGCGCTAATGCCGTCGTCGAGGAAGGACATCCCGCTGCCGGAGATCAGGGCGCCCTGCATCTGGCCCGCGCGTATCTTGCGCAGCATGGTGATCTCGTCGCCGGCCACTCCGCCCGGGTAGATCAGCAGGTCGACGGCTCCGTTCGAGATCGCCCGCCAGGACTGGCGCATGCGAAGGAGCACCTCGTGGTAGACGCTGTTCTTGGGCGCGACCGTCCCCAGCTTGATCCGGTTCGCGCGCCGGCGCTGCGCGGGGGCCGTCTCGACCGCCACAGCGACCGCGAGCACGGTCGCGAGTGCCGCCGCTACTGCGACGCGAAGGCTGCTCATGTCGACACTCGCTCCGTTCGCGGCCGCCGGACTGTCCCGCGTCGCGCCCGTTCGGGACTTCCAGCTTCAGTATATGCGTCGCGCCCGCGCGCGCGGCAGCGCTAGAAAAAGAGATCGTCGGTGCGGGAGCGCAGCCAGACGGCCCGTCGTTGGGCGAGCAGGTTGAGCAGGCGGTACTGCTCGAACTCATCCGCGTCGATCGCCAGCGCCCGGTCCAGCATCTTGCCGAACAGTTCCCGGTTCTGGGACGGGATGGCGGCGGCTACTGCGTAATCCACGTACAGGCTCGCGCGCTGCCCGTCCGACAGCTCAGCCGCCCGGCGGAAGCTGCTCTCGATCACGTCGGGCCTGGCGCCGCCGGGCCGGGCCGCTTCCAGCTTCAGGCGGAACTCGTGCAGCGTGCCCCGGTCCCAGCCCTCGTCCAGTTCCATGGCGCGATCCAGCAGCGCCTCTACCTCGCCCAGGCGCAGCAGCATGCGCGGGTCGGTGGTGTCCGCCGAGATCGAAAGCCCCAAGGCCGCGCCGGCCCAGTACAGCAGGTCGATGTCCTTCCTCTTCACGCGGGCGGCCGCCTCGCGAGGGCTGCTCCGCAACTGGTCCTCGATGCCCGGATAGGCCCTCTCGAGCGCGTCGGTGCTGAAGGCGAGGGAACGCAGGTAGAGGCGCTTGGCGCGAACCCGGAGCTCGCGGCCCCGCTCGAAGTCTTCCTCGATCAGGATCTCCCCGGGCGTGTCGACGTACGCGAGCGCGTACAGCGCGAATCCCTTGGCGGCCGTGACCAGCAGGCCCCGGTGGCGCGGGGTGACGTCGAGCAGGCTCTCGACCAGCTTGAGGCTGAACGGCAGGGCCCCGCCGACGAGTTCGATGTCGGAATCCCTCTCGTAGACCGACCCGTCCGACGCAAGGGCGTCGGCCACCTGCCGCACCGCGAACTTCTTGACGGAGCAGGCGCCGCCGAGCAGGCCGAGCGCCGCGGCGAGTGCGAGGCGCGAGAGGGTCACCCCGCCCGGCGCGCGGCGCGGCGCGGCGCCGCCAGGTCGGTGGTCTGGCATGCCGCTACAGGCCGAGCAGCTGCCTCACGAACTTCGGAGGGGGCGAGCCGTGCGCGAGCACGCGGTCGTGATACGCCTGCCAGTCTTCGATCAGGCCGTTCCTGGCGATCCACGCGTCCCGCAGGTCGTTGTGCTCGGCGATTCCGACGAAGTACGTGGATAGCTGCGCCGACGTCAGCTGCGCCCGGATCCACTTGCCCGCCGCTTCGCCATCTTCCTGGTAGCCCTCCCGCAGCATCAGGTCCATCGCCTCCTGCTCGGTCATGGAACCGGCGTGGATCTTCTGGTCGAGGATCGCGTTGATCACGGCGCGGGTCAGCATTTTCAGCTGCTGCATCTTGAAGCGCGGGCCGCCGTATCCGTGCTCCGCCATCACTTGCTCGGCGTAGACGGCCCAGCCCTCTACGAACGTTCCCGAGTTGAAAACCGCCCGGACCAGCGTCGGCGGGCGCGCCCGGTTGGAATGGGCGATCTGGAGGTAGTGCCCCGGCACGGCTTCGTGAACGGTCAGATCCCTCAGCATGAAATCGTTGTACTCGCGGTAGAACGACAGCTTGCGCTGGTCCGTCCAGTCCTCGGGCGTGGGCGAGATCGCGTAGAACGTCTCCCCGTTCTCCTCGAGCGGCCCGGGCGAGTCGCAGTACGCCGTGGAGACGCCGCGCCGGAATTCCGGCATGACGATAATCTGCAGCGGCTTGCCGGGCAGGCTCACCAGGCGGCGCTCCTGCGTGAACGCGGTGACCTCATCGAGCGCGCTCCTGGCATCCTCCACGATCGACATGTCCGTCGGGTGGGAGTCGGCCAGATCGTCGAGAACCGCGCGTACGACCGCGCTCCGGTCGCGTCGCTCGGACTCGCTCGCGGCGGGATGGGCTTCCAGGTACAGGGGCAGGGCGGTGTCGTACAGCTCGTCCTGCAGTTCGGCCAGCCGGGCCTCGGCCCGGGCCAGGATCTCCTCCATCGACAGGTCCGAATGCAGCGTGAACGCCAGCTTGGCGCGGTATCTGCTCTCGCCGATCCGGAAGTCTCCGTCCGACCGCGGCAGCAGGTCGTCGCGCAGCCAGCGCCCGTACTCTTCCAAGGCGGCCACGGCCGCGGCGCGAGCCGACTCGAGCTCCTCGCGCATGTCGGGCGCCTCGTCGAGAAATGCGTCGAGCTCGTCGCGAATCAGCGCGACCGCGCCGTCGTTTTGCCGGATCGCCGTCTCTGTGTGGATTGCGGGCGGGCTGGCCAGGTTCTCGCGTGCCTCCTCCAAGGCCGCCGGCACGGCCTCGAGCCGCTGCTTGAGGCTGGCGAGCCGGGTCTCGAGCGGGGCGAAGTCCCGGGCGAGCAGGCCGTAAAGCGCGTCGCCGACGCCGTAGCGCCTCGGGTTCCACTCGTGCTCCCGCAGCTCCTCGGCAGACCAGACACCGAAGCGGAGTTCGTTCTCGAGGATGGCCCGGTCGACGGCGTTGTCGTCGCTGAGTCCGGACGGGTCGATCGCGGCGAGCTCCTCGAGAAACCGCCGGTCCGAGTCGGCACGCCGGGCGACGGCCTCCGCCGAGTAGTCGTTCAGGCGTCCGTCGTATCGGTGGTCGCCGAGCGCGGTGGCGAACTCCGGGGCTTCTCGGAGGAGGTCTTCGATGTAGCGTTCCGCTAGCGCGACGAACTCGGCGTCCTGCGACGGTCGGTCCGTGCTACAACTCGCGGCCGCGAGCGCCGCGGCCAGCCAGACCACGCGTGTGCCCATGGGCCCATTGTACGTGCGCGGGCCCTTCTACAGGTCGAGCGCCTCGACCTGGCGCTGCACGTGCTCCGCCGCCAGCAGCTCCACGCGGTCCGCGCGGATGCGCGCCGATTCGTCGAGGATCTCGAACAGGCGCATCTTGACGACCGCGTAGCGCTCGACTTCGCTCAGCTCGCGACCGAAGTCCCGCTCCCACGAGGCGAACGTCCTGTCCGGAGCGAACACCGCCAGCGAGCAATGGCGGGCCCGGTCCGAAGTGCAGCGGAACACGAAGTCGCGGCCATGGGTGCCGTCGCGCGTCGCGTCCCGGAAGCCTTCGTAGGTGTACTGGTAGACATAGCCGCTTTCGGCCGAGTACGTCTTCTCGCGCCGGATGGCAGGGCGGCCCCGCAGGGCGGGCGGCTCCGGCTCGCGCCGTCCCGCCAGGCGACCCAGGAATCCCTTCAGCACCCGGCAGTCCTACGAAAAGCGCTGCTCGCGTTTGGGATCGCCGTACATGTGGTAGCCTCGCTGCTCCCAGAAGCCGGCTCGGTCCTCGGTGACGAATTCCAGCCCGCGGATCCACTTGGCGCTCTTCCACGCGTAAAGGTGCGGCACCACCATGCGCAGCGGGGCGCCGTGTTCGGGAGTGAGCGGCTCGGGGCTGTGGGCGTCCGCTAGGAGCACGTCGTCCCGCAGCAGGTCCTCCAGGGGGGTGTTGGTCGCGTAGCCGCCCTCGCAATGCTGGATCACGTAGCGTGCTTCCTTCGCGGGCCGGGCGCGTCCGACCAAGGTCCGGACGGAGACTCCCTCCCAGACGTTGTCGAACTTGCTCCAGGTGGTCACGCAGTGGAAGTCGGCCCTGACGCGCGTTCGCGGCAGCGCTTTGAACTCGTCCCAGGTCAGCTCGAACGGATCTTCCACGAGGCCCGACACGGCGAACGTCCACGTCGCCGGATCGAAGGCCGGTACGGAGCCGGCGTGGAGGACGGGCCACTTCAGCGTCAGCGACTGGCCGGGCGGAAGCCTGCCCTGGCTCCTGCGTTCCTGTTCAAGCCTCTTGCGCTCGTCGCCGCCGAACATGCCAGGTTCCCAGATTACAGCAACGGGCCTGCCGGGCCCGCGACTCGCCCCTCTACGGCTCGGCTCCAAGTCCCTCGCGGACGGTGACGTACCGGCCGCTCCTCGGGGCCTCCAGCCGGTCCACCGTGCCGCTAGGCCAGCGGATCTCGATCCATTCGGCGCGCTGCGCGGATCCGAGCCCAAGGATGACACGCGGGTCGTGAGACGAGAGGAAGCTGCCGCCCCCGGCCCGAAACCGTGTCCGCTCGACATCCCCTGCCTTCCACGCGATGACAGCGCCGACCGCCGCGGAGCTGCTCCGCCTCGCGACTAGACGCAGGCCTGCCCATGCGTTGACCGGCTCCGTGTCGTTCCGCAGCAGGAGCGGGGCCCCGCCGTTGTTGGCCACGAGCACGTCCGTGTCGCCGTCGTTGTCGTAGTCGCCGACGGCTAGCCCGCGCGACGAGTGCTCTTCCGCGAAAACGCTTCCCGCGCTCTCGCTGACGTTCGCGAAGTCTTGGCCCGTGTTCTCCAGCAGGATCAGCCTCTGCCTGTAGGTCACCAAGGGCTTGAACATTCCGATCATGTCATCGGGGTGGCCGTTGGCGAGGATCAGGTCCGGGTCCGAGTCGTTGTCGAAATCGGCGAACTTGAGGCCCCAGCCGCTCGAGAGCCGCGTGGCGCGCTGCACCGCGAGGGACGTGTCGCTGAAGTCGTCCCCGCCGAGATTTCGGTACAGGCTGAACATCTCCTGGTCGATGTTGGCCACGAATAGGTCCTGCCAGCCGTCCCCGTCGTAGTCGGCGGTGTCGACGCCCATGCCCGACCGGGGCAGGCCGGCGTCGCTGTAGGCGACGCCTAGCAGCAGCCCCTCCTCCGAGAAGGTGCCGTCGCGCTGGTTTACGAACAGGAAGTTCTGGATCGTGTCGTTCGCGACGAACAGGTCCAGCGCCCCGTCCCGGTTGATGTCGGTCGCTACGGCGCCGAAGGACTTGCTGCCTACGCTCGCGATGCGCGACTCCTCACTCGCGTCCGTGAAGGTCCCGTCGCCGTTGCTGCGGAAAAGCCGGCACTTGGTTGGCCGGAACGACCGGGGAATGCAGTAGTGCCGCCTGCCGGCAGCGTTGTCGCCGCAGTACTTGGACTCCTCGAGGCTGTAGGAGACGAAGCCCGAGATGAACAGGTCGACGTGCGAGTCGCCGTCGTAGTCGAACCAGACGGCGTCGGTGAACCAGCCCTTGGCATCTAGGCCGGCTTCCCGGGCGACTTCTTCGAACGTGCCGTCGCCGCGGTTGCGGTAGAGCAAGTTGCGCCCGTACGACGTGAGGAAGAGGTCGGTGTGGCCGTCTCTGTCGTAGTCCGCCGCCGCCGCGCCCATGCCGAACTGGCCCCCCGGAACGCCTGCCGCCACCGTGACGTCCGTGAAGGTCCCGTCGCGGTTGTTGCGATAGAGGGCGTTCGAAAGCGGCTTCTCGGGCCTGAAGAAATCGGAGGGCCCGCTGTTCACTAGGTAGACGTCCATCCAGCCGTCGCCGTCGAAGTCCAGGAAGGCGCATCCGGCCCCGACGGTCTCCGGCAGGTGGCGCGCGTCCGACATCCCGTTGGCGTGGCTCCAGGAAATGCCGGACGCGCTCGGGGGGACGGGGGTGAATCGAATCGCGCCCGTCTGCGCTGAGCTGTAAGACGCACCCAGCGCCGCTAGCGCCAGCAGAGCTGCCCGGGCGGTGGAGCGGATTGCTGCGAGGCCGCGCTTCATGCTGTTGCGGGCGAGCGCGAATGTCACCGGCCGGGCATTGGCAGGACTCTGCCCTCGTAGAGGTGATCCACTCCCTGCAAGTCCCGCTGCTGCTGCGCGGCGTTCAGCGTTCGGATGATCCGCTGTCTCTCGCGGAAGAGGTCAGTGCGCTGGAGCTTGGCGTAGGCTCGCGCCAGCATCACATGCGCCGGAGCGAATTCGGGCTGGGCCTCGACGACCTGCTCCAGCAGCGCTCGCGCCTCCGGCCAGTTGCCTTTCCCGCTATGCGCCTGAGCGAGCAGGTACTTCACGCCCGTGTCGTCCCTATTCAGATCGTAGGCGGTTCCGAGCAGGTCGAGCGCTCGATCGGGATCCCCGTCTTGATGCACGAGCCAGCCGAGCAAGGCGTTGGCGTTGAAATCGGCGGGATTGCGTGCGAGCTCGGCTTCGAACTCGCGCGCGGCACGGTCTCGTTGGCCTGCGTAGAGCAGCGCGACGCCGGTTTGGGACCGCAGGGTCGGCAGGTCGGCGCCGCCGGCCGCGGCCCGCTCGAGGGACCTCAGCGCCTCCGCGTACTCCTTGCTGGCAATGTGCAGCGAGCCCCTGACGAGCTGGGCCTCGGCGCTCTCGTCCTCGGCCAGGTGCCGCTCTGCAAGTTGTTCCGCCCGCTCGACCCGGCCGGCCTTGATGTAGGCCGATCCGAGCGTGTAGGAGGCCTGGCGGTTGGCAGGGGCGGCAGCCAGCACCTTCTCGAGAACGGAGATTCCCTGAGACATCTCGCCCAGCTTCAGAAGGCAGAGGCCGTACAGGTGCAGCGCTTGATTGTTCGAGGGCTGTCTTTCGAGCACCCATGCCAGCTCCTCGCGCGCTTCGGCGAGCCGCCCGCTCTGAAACAGGGCCAGGCCCAGATAGTACGCGACTCCCGAATGGCCCGGCACCGCCTCTCGTGCCCTGCGCAGGCCCTGTATGGCTCTCTCCGGCTGGCCTAGGCCGAGGCGTGCGACCGCTAGGTTCGAGATCGCGTCGACCCGCCCCGGGGCGAGCTGCAACGCCCTTTCGTACGCCTCCGCCGCCAGTTCGAGCTTGCCCTCGCTCTGGAGTCTCGCGCCGAGCGCCAGCGCGTCGTCCGCAGCCTGAGGCTGCGCTGCCGACAATGCTGCCAATGCTGCGCAGAGTGCCGACAGGGCCCTGAGGATTCGAAAGCGCACTGGTGACTCGCACGTCGGGCCCGGATTCGCGGCAGGCCGCTCGGGACTCGCCGCCATCGCGGTCAGACTACTGCTGTTCACACTCTATCGCTCGGGCCGACGGTCTTGCGGTGACCTCGGACTCGGACCGCGAAACCTGAGGTGAGGCGGAGCTCGGCGCGAGCCCGCTACTGGCCACTCGGCTCCGACGGGGCAGGGTAGCGGTTCAGTGCAAGCGGTACGCGTGACGAGCCGGCCGAGACGGGCCCGCGCGGTTGGCCTGCTCGTCACTCGATTGCAGATGGCTGCTGACCTGCGAATCGAGGGAATAGTGGTTCTTGCCACGGGGGCAAGGGCAGCTGGTAGGTGTGAATCACCTCAACCTCCAATCGACGGGCGACTTTGGCAAGGCCCAAGTCGTCGGAGTAGATGGTCGACTCCTTCAGGGTGAGCGTGATTGCGATGATCTGCCGGTCGAACTTGAGCTTTGCTCGAGTCTCCGAAGTGCCAGCGCGAAGATCATTTGCTCCCTTGTCCCTGCGGGTCAAGTCTGCTGGGACGATTGCAGATCGCTCGTCGAATGGCGCGCCCCTGAATGAGCTATAGGACTTCATCTCGTCGAGCAGGCTTTGCCCTTCCTGATCGGAGATCATGAGGATTTGACTGAGGGTCGGCGTTGGGATGACTAGTGTCTCGCCATTCTCCTCGAGTCTCTGAAGCGGATAGTCGATCCGCTCTTTCGCTTGGGTCACAGGACATGCAGTCGTCGGATCCAGCGGAGAAGCTGCCTCGTCATCGAAGAGATATAGGACCGCTGACGCGTCGAAGACCGCCATCAGTCGCTCTCCTCATCTCGACGCATCTGCATCAAGGCTTCATGTGCGTTGCCGATGAACTCCCACTTCGTGCCCTTGCCGCTTCCCAGCTTGGCGACGACCTCCGTCAGCGGGCTGTCATCAAGTTCCTCGAATGCCGTGATCCTGACTTCTTCATCAACCACTGGCCTTTGTTGTCGCGCAACCATGTTCCGTTGCCGTCGATCAGCAGAGTTCCGCTGAACAGGTGCCGGGCCAGATTCCGAGCAAGGTCTCGGCCGGCCTCGCAATGGTGGATTCGATCTCGGTCCTCCAAGTGTACCGGTACTATGTCTCCTTGACCGCCGATGCGAATGAGCGTCGCGTACAGCGTGTCCGCTTGGCTGAATGGACCTATTGGAGATTCGGAAGGATGATCGCCGCCTTTGAATTCGAGGAGGCGCGTCCCGTCGAAATCGTGCCACCCCGCCGTTGCGTTGTCTTCCCTAAGTCGCTCGCTCAAGGCTTGGTACGCCTTGACTGCGCCGCGCGGCGCTTTTCCCTCGCGCACCCCTTGGACGCGAGCCAGAACTTGCGGCACGGCCTCGCGGTCGACTCAGTGCGCCAGAGCGACGCTACCCTCGTCCAAGCGCAAGAAATGCACATGGCGCGTCTCGCCGAGCAGACGCGCCAACTCGCCCATGTACTCGGCGAGACGCGCCATCGAAATGGCGTCAGGGCGGAGAGCATCGATGACGAAGCGGTACTCGTTCTGCGTGGTGTCCATTTCCGTGCCTCTTCGTGCGAGATGCATTGACGAGACGCTTTGCCCATCCGCGGGACCTCCTCATGTTGGCATGCCAGTGGCCCTGTGTAGAATCCTGCTGTCCGGGAGTTGCGCGATCAAGTCGGCTGGTCAGCCGGCGATGTTCGGGAAATGGCCAGTCCGGCTGGGACCGTCGCGTTACCTGCAGGGGCCGTCGAGTGGCGAGTTTCCGTCGGCCCACGGGATGCCCGTCGGCTGCGGCGCAAGAAGTCCGGGCAGGATCCGTGTAGAGGGTCGCAACTTTGTGCAGGCTGCCGCACGGCCGTCAGCGTGAGTCACCGCTGTCGGCGCGCGTTGATAGAGTGTGCGCATGGACGCTAGGCTTACGCGCCGTCAAGTCCTGTCGCTGGCCCCGGCAGGCCCCGCCGTCCTCCGGGCGCAGGGCGTCGCTTCGCGGGGAGTGCGGCCCCAGCCTCGCCCGCGGGCGTCGGGATTGCCCTTCGCCGCGAGGCTCACGGACGTTGCGTCGGCAGCCGGCTTGGATAGGCCGACGGTATACGGCTCGGCTGACAACCCCAAGTACATCCTCGAGACCATCGGATGCGGCGCAGCCTTCGTCGACTACGACAACGACGGGTGGCTCGACATCTTCCTCCTTAACGGACGCACCCTTGAGGGCGTTCCCGACGGTGCCACGAACCGCCTCTACCGGAATAACCGCGACGGGACCTTCACGGATGCCACTGAGGAAGCCGGCTTGGTCCGGAGCGGCTGGGCGTCCGCCGTGTGCGTTGGGGACTACAACAACGACGGATTCGACGACCTGTTCGTGACCTATTGGGGACGGAACGTGCTGTACCGGAACAACGGGAACGGGACGTTCACCGACGTGACCGAGGATGCGGGGCTGGCCTTGGACGAGGTGCGCTGGGGGTCGGGCTGCACGTTCGTCGATTGCAACCGGAACGGGCATCTGGATCTGTTCGTCGCCAGCTATCTCGAGTTCGATTTCGGATCCGTCCCACTGCCGGGCGATTCCTCCGTGTGCGTATGGAAGGGCGTTCCCGTCGTGTGCGGCCCGCGCGGACTGCCTCGCGGCCGAAACTTGCTGTACCGGAACAAGGGCGACGGCACCTTCGAGGACGTCAGCGAGGTCTCGGGAATCGCCTCGCCGACCGAGAGCTACGCGTTGACGGCCGTTGCCGCTGACTTCGACGGAGACGGCTGGCAGGACATCTTTGTCGCGGGCGACTCGAGCCCGAGCCTGCTGTACCGGAACAGGGGCGACGGCACCTTCGCCGAGGAAGCGCTGGAGCGAGGATGCGCCGTCAGCGAGGACGGTGCCGAGCAGGCCGGCATGGGTGTCGCCGTCGGCGACTACGACCTCAGCGGCCAGCTGGACCTGTTCAAGACGCACTTTTCGGACGACACGCATGTACTGTACCGGAACGACGGATCAGGCTATTTCGACGACATGACCTCGCGGTCGGGGATCGGCGTCGAGACCCGCTATGTCGGCTGGGGCGCGGGCATCGCGGATCTGGATAACGACGGTCTCCCCGATATATTCTTCGTTACGGGGAGCGTGTATCCGCAGGTGGCGCGCGAGTTCGACCGCTACCCCGCCGCCACGCCCAGGGTCCTGTTCCGCAATCTCGGCAACGGGCGGTTCGAGCAGATCTTCGACGAGGCCGGGCCGGCCCTCGGCGAGGCGCGCTGCAGCCGGGGCTGCGCCTTCGGTGACTTCGACAACGACGGCGACGTGGATATTCTGGTCGTGAACCTCAACGCGCCGCCGTCGCTGCTCAGGAACGATGTGTCGGGAAAGGGCAACTGGCTGAAGGTGAAGCTCGTCGGCACCAAGTCGAACAGGGGTGCCGTCGGCGCGACCGTCGTCGCTCGCTATGGCGGGCGCTCGCAGGCCCGGGCCGTGCTCAGCCAGTCCAGCTTCCACTCCGCCAGCGACAGCCGCCTGCATTTCGGGCTAGGGCCCGAGATTGCCGCCGATCTGGAAGTCCGTTGGCCGTCGGGTGCCTCCGAAGAATTCGAGGCCGTGCCGGCCAATGCTTTGGTGCGTATCGAGGAGGGCACGGGCGTCGTCGCACGCGAGCAGTGGCCGCTCGGCCGGGGAATGCGCAAGCCGGGCTGAACCCGGGGCGCGAGGGGACGGCCGTTGCGAGCGTCCTGCTAAGCTGTTGGCGTGACGAAGAAGCTTCTGCTGCCGACGCTGGTGCTGGCTTGCGCGTACGGCCAGCCCTCCATGACGAAAGCCGATGTCGACGCGTGGATGGAATCGCTTTCGAACTGGGGCCGCTGGGGCGAGGACGACCAGCTCGGCGCGATCAATCTGATCACCCCAGAGACCCGCTTGGCGGCGGCGAGACTCGTGACGAAAGGCATCTCGGTCTCGCTCGCTCGCGACGTGGAGAAGGAGACCGCCGTCGATAATCCCCGCCCGTTCAAGCACAAGATGCTCAACGTAGGGCTGAACAACCCCGGCCAGTTCGTCTCGGACGACTACCGGGTGAGCTATCACGGATACGCGCATACGCACATGGATTCCCTGTGCCACATGGCGTTTGAAGGGAAGATGTACAATGGCTTCCCGCAGGCCGATGTGGTTGCGGAGGGCGCGCCCAAGCTGGCGGTCACGAACTTCAAGGAAGGCATCTTCGCTCGCGCGGTCCTGATGGACATCGCGCGGCTGAAGGGGGTCGACTGGCTGGAGCCCGGCACGCCGATCTATCCGGCGGATCTCGACGCATGGGAGAAGCGGGCGAAGGCGAAGGTGCGCGGCGGGGACATCGTCCTGATCCGAACGGGGCGGTGGGCCAAGCGCGACAGCGACGGCCCGTGGGACGTCTCGGCCAAGTCGGCCGGCCTGCATGCGTCGTGCGCGAAGTGGCTCAGGGATCGCGACGCGGCGATTCTCGGCAGCGACGCGGCCAGCGACGTTTCGCCGTCGCTGGTGGACGGCGTCGGCCAGCCCATCCACCAGCTGGTCATAATCGCCATGGGCATGCCGATATTCGATAACCTGGACCTCGAGGACGTGGCGGAGGAGGCTGCCCGCCAAGAGCGCTGGGAGTTTCTGGTCACGGCGGCGCCGATGGCGGTCGGCGGCGGCACCGGCAGCCCGTTCAACCCGATCGCTACTTTCTAGAGAGGGCGAGGCAGGGTGCCTCGCGCTGCTCCGGTGCTATTTCAAGTCGTTGTAGCAACTTGCCAGGCCGGTGCCGGTCGCTTCGCCACCGCGGCGGCGCTCGCGGCACTGTGCGCTCTTCCGTCGGACTCCGCTGACTGGCCGCTGTTTCTCGGTAACAGCGACCGGAACTCGGTCGCGGATTCGGCCTTCGATCCTCCCTTGGAGGTCAAGTGGGTGTACGAGGCCCCGGGCGGGGTCGATTCGACGGCGATCATCGTCGACGGCACCGTCTACTTCGGCGAGATGGACGGGCGCTTCCATGCCGTCGATCTCGCGACGGGCACGGCTAGGTGGGTCTACCAGGCGAATCTCGGCGTGCCCGCCTCGGGCTGCGTCGTCGCCGGCGCAGTCTTCTTCGGTGACGAGGAGGGCTTCTTCCACGCGGTGGACATCGAGACCGGGGAGGCGAGGTGGACCTACCAGACGTTCGCCGAGATTCTCTCGTCGCCTCATTGCAGCGCCGAGAGCGTCTTGGTGGGATCGTACGACAGCAACCTCTACGCGTTCGATCCGAGGACCGGCGAGGTCCTCTGGAAGTACCAGACGGACGACCGCGTGAACTCCAGCCCGGCGGTTGTCGGGGGCAGGACGTTCATCACCGGCTGCGACGGGCAGTTCCGCGTCATCGACATCCGCTCCGGGGAGGAGGACGCGGTGATCGACATGCGGGACTACGTGGCCGCGTCGCCCGCTGTCGTCGGCGGGTCGGCCTACGTGGGCACCTTCGGCTACGAGGTCCTCCGCATCGACTGGAAGGAGGGGCGGGTCGCGTGGCGTTACGACCATCCGGTGACCGACTTCGAGTTCTTCTCCTCGCCGGTGGTCAGCGGTGGCCTTGTCGTGATCGGCGGGCGCGACAAGCGCGTGCATGCGATCGACGAGGCGACCGGGAAGCTGAAGTGGGAGTTCGAGACCCGCTCCCGCGTGGACTCCTCGCCCGCCCTGGCCGGAGGCGTGATCTGGGTGGGCTCGATGGACGGCAACCTCTACGCGCTCGACCACGGCGACGGATCGTTGCTGTGGAAGTTCGCGATAGGCGGGCGAGTCGTGGCGTCGCCCGCGATCGCGGACGGGCGCTTGGTGATAGGCTCGCGCAGCGGCGAAGTCTATTGCTTCGCCCGGGCGCGGCGCTAGCCGCGGCGCCTCCCTCCCTGCCGGCCCGGCCCGCTCGCTGGTATATTGGGCTTCCGTGGACAGGCGGCAGGCGATTCGCACCGCGGCCGCGGCTTCGGTCGGCCCGTTCTTCGCGTTCTCGCGGACCAAGCAGGCCAACGTCCTGTTCCTTTGCTCGGACCAGCACCAGGCCGCGGCGTCGGGGTGCTACGGCCACCACCAGGCCCTGACCCCGCACATCGACGAGATCGCTTCCGAGGGAGTGCGCTTCGAGCGCGCCTACTGCCAGTCCCCGGTCTGCGTCCCGTCCCGCGGTTCGATCATCACGGGGCGCTACGCGAGCCGCCACGGGGCCCGCGTGCTCGGCGATCCCCTGCCTAGCGACGCCCGCACAGTAGCCCATTTCTTCGCGGATCGCGGCTACTCGACGGCGGCGATCGGCAAGATGCACTTCGTCGACGAATCGCGCCGGCACGGCTTCGCGCATCGGGTGAACGCGGCAACCTACCAGTCCCGACTCACTAGGGAGGAGGTCCGGGAGTTCCGTGCGGACCAAGGCGCGGGCGGTGGCACGTCCGGCCGGCCCTCCGCCATGCCCGAGCGCCTGTTCCGGGACACCTTCTACTCCGAGGAGGCAGTGCGCTTCCTGCGGGCGCACCGCGACCAGCCCTTCTGCCTGTGGGCATCGTTCTTCATGCCCCACACGCCGCTGGTACCGCACCGGCGGTACTGGGATCGGTACTCCGGCGTCCGGCTCGATCTCCCGGAACGCTCCTCCCGCGCGCTCGAGACCGGTTTCCACGGTCACTTGGTCCGCGCGAGGGAGCGCGGCTGGTACCAGCAGACGGATGAGGAGCTCCACGACGCGATCCGCGGCTACTACGGGAACGTCTCGCAGATGGATGCCAACGTCGGGCGCGTGTTCGACACCCTCCGCGAGCTCGGACTCGACAGGAACACCGTGGTGGTCTATACCTCCGACCACGGCGAGATGGCGGGCGCGCACCGCATGTGGACGAAGCACAATATGTACGAGCAGTCCGTCCGCGTGCCCTTGGTGGTGCGCACGCCGGAGCGGCACGGCGCCGGCTCCTCGCGCGACCACATCGTGGAGCAGGTCGACCTGTTTCCGACGCTGGCCGAGCTCTGCGGGTTCGCTGCGCCCGAGGGAATCGACGGCCGGTCGTTCGCGCCTAGCATGCTCGGGACCCGCCATGCCGCGCGCGAATTCGCTTATTCGGAGTATTACTTCTGTCGCCGGGTGTTTACCGCGGACGACCGGTTCGTGGGCAAGCCGCCGATCCTCATGGTGCGCACCGACCGCTGGAAGCTGAACTACCTGAGCTGGGAGCGCAGCGAGCTCTTCGACTTGGAAAACGATCCGGGAGAGTTCGTGAACGTGATCGACGATTCCGGCAACGCCGGGATTCTCGAGGAGCTGACTCGCGCAGCCCGGTCCGCCGGGGACGCGGTCTGAGTTCCGGCCCTCGCTCGCCGCCTTGGGGCCCTTGCGCCCTTCGGCGCGACCTTTGCGCTATTCGCCTGACGGCTCCCGGATCCAGTCCGGGTCGAAGCGCGCGACACTGACGTACTGCACGTGCGTGCCCCGGTTGCTCGGCGTGCCGTCCTCGTAGACGCAGTAGACCGTGCCGTCCTCGCTCGCCGCCAGGTCGCTGTACCCGCTCACGCCCGGCTCGATGACGCGCTTGTGCGGCCATGTCCTCCCGTCGTCCTCGCTGAGCCTGACGGTCAGGTTCTGCCGCTTCCAGCCGCCCAGCGGATTCGCCGGGTCGCGCGGCTCGGTGCTGTCGGGATTCGCGAACACCAGCGCCTCCCCGACGCGCAGCAGGCTGCCCATGCAGATCGGCTCGACCAGGGCCTCGTCGAAGCGCAGGGCTGACCACCCCGTCGCGCCGTCGGGCCCGACGGTCACTGACCGGCGGTGTTCCGGCGACTCGTTGCGGATGTTGAGCATGACGGAGCCGTCCGAGAGCTCCGCAGCCAACGTCTCCGAAGGATTCTTCAGTTCGGGGTGCCGCACGACGACATCGCCTCGTTCCCAACTCGCGCCGCCGTCGTCGCTGTAGACGGTCGAGACGATCGACGGACGGTGGGCATGGCCGCCCGTGCCGTCGGAAAGCCAAACGGGCACGATCAGCCGCCCGCTCGAGTGCTTGATCCCGTGCCCGGGACCGGTCGCGATCACCTTCCAGTCGTATTCGTCACGGAAGCGCTCGAATGTCTCGGTAATCTCGACCGGCTGGCTGAAGGTCTCGCCGTCGTCCTCGGTGCGCATGTAGTAGGCCCTAGCGTACGCGCTGCAGAACAGGAAATGCACCGTCCCGGCCTCTCGGTCCACGATCGGCACGATGTTGTTGTAGGTCGTCACGCCCTCCGCAGCGAGGCCTTGGGCGATGGCCGCTTCGTTCTGCGGCTGCGGATCTTGCAGCTGGACGATCTTGCGCGGCGCGTCCCAGGTCTCGCCCCTGTCGGAGCTCCTCCGCATGAGGATGTCCTGCAGGCCCCAGTCGCCGCGCTCGCTGGCCCTGGCCTCGACGACGACCATGACGGTTCCGGCGGGCGAGACCGCGATCGCCGGCACCCGGTAATGGGCGTATCCGCCGGTCGCCGCCTCGAACACTCGCGCGACGCGCGGGCTGGCAGAGTCGCTCGGCTGTTCCGGCGGGTTGCCGCAGGCCGGCAGCAGCGACAGAATCGCGATGGCGACGCTCCCAACTCGCAACATGCCGCCATCGTAGCACGCCGACGCTTCATCGGCGTCCGCCCAATCCTCCGTCCCGTGCCACGGTATCGATCGGTCCCGCCGGGAATTGAGATCGGATCAATTCGAAGAAGCACCTCCCCGCCGGCATCCATTTGGGATTTTTCTCACCCATTCGTCCACTTCAATCAGCTCGTTCCTAGGCTCCGTCCATTGGGTTGGGCTGTACGTAATGTCGGCGAGTCCCCGCACTCGCGGCATCGTCATGTGGCCTCTCTCGACTGGAGGAAGTGCTCCCTAGGATGCGAGAGTGCCGACAATTGGGGGAATTCTTCCCTTGTTCCCCAAGGCGTCGGTCGATGACGTCGAATGCTTCCGCAGGTCGCGAGTGCCGCGTTCGCGCCAGGACTTCGACTGAACCGCCGGAGCGCACGCGTCTGCCGGCGGAGGAAGGGCGCGGGGCTGGACATACGGAGAGATGGGGGATTCGGCGAGGCGAATCTCGTCGCGCGTCCCGACGCTGGGTATCAGGGACGGGGCATCCGAGCGCCGCGCCCTCCGGTCGAGTCGGTCTAAACTACGGCTTGAGGCGCGCTGATCGACTTGACCGCCGAAGGCAGTCCGTGAGGTCCGTTGGGAATCGTCGGGAGACTGCGTGCCGACGCATTCATCGGCGCGTGTTTCTTGCCGCTGCCGCCGGTTCGGCGGCCTGCACCGAGCCCGTTGCCGCGCCCGAGGCCGAGATCCCGGCCCATCTGGATGCGTTCCGGGATGGGCGATCTACCGAACCGAGCGGGGCGGCCCGGGCGTGGTTCCGCTCTGCCGCGTGCGGCCTGTTCCTAGAGTACGGAGTGTACTCCCAGTTGCGCCGCGGGCCGTCCGTGCAGTTCGACGAGCGGATTCCGGTCGCTCGCTACGCCGAGCTGAACCGGACCTTCGACCCCGGCGGCTTCGATGCCGAGCGGCTCGCCGGGCTGGCGGTCGAGTGCGGCATGAAGTATGTGGGGCTGCCCGCGCGGCATGCCGACGGGTTCTGCCTCTTCCGGACGGTCGAGACCGAGTTCAATAGCTTGGAGAGCAGCGGGCGGGACTTGGTCGGCGAGCTGTCGGAATCGTGCAGCCGCAGCGGCATCGGCTTGGTCCTGTCGTACTCCTACGCGGCGGACTGGCGTCATCCCTACTTCTTCCCCGCCGAGACGGCGTGGACCGACTGGCGCGGGGCGCGCCCGGCCTACGCCGAGCTCCAGCCTGAGTACCGGTTCGAGACCGACGAGGACTTCCTCTACTACGTCCGGTACGCGCACGGCCAGCTGCAGGAGATCGCCTATCGCTACGACGCGCTCGCCGGAATCCGTCTGGAGCCCCTGGCGGGCTACCGTGCCAGGCCCGACCTGTTCCCCGTGGAGCAGACCTACGCGGTCCTGCGCGAGGCCCGGCCCGCGGGCCTGGTGAGCTTCGGGCCCGGTGCCAGCGGCGGCGAGGACTTCGTCAGCGTCGACGGAGCCGCGACCGGCACGCGAATAGAGACCGGCGGCAGGCCTCTCGAGATTGGCCGTCCATTGCGGGTGCCGGGCGCCGAGGGCCCGCCGGACGCGCAAGACCTGCTTGCGACGCTCCGGGAAGCATCCTCGCGGGACGCCAACCTGCTGCTGCGCGTCCCGCTCCTGCCCGACGGCTCGCTGGATCCAGCCGACGAGCGCGCCTTGCTCGAATTCGGCGGGCTGCGTCGCTCGCAGCCCGCGGCCTAGCCTATGCCGAGAGGGCCTCGGCGCTGTCGGCCCCGTAGAAGCGGAACCACGGCGTGGCCCGCTCCAGGCAGCGGTTGATGTGCCCGATGTTCTCGACGCCCTTGTCCGCCAGCCAGTCCTCGAGCGCGCTAACGCCCCGCTCGCAGTAGATCGGGATGGCGTCCTGCCAGGTGGCCCGGCCGCACAGGACGCCCGAGAAGTTCACACCGGCTTCCGCCGCCCACTCTAGCGACTCGGTGAAGACTTCGTTGGACACGCCGGCGCTGAGGTAGATGAAGGGGCGGCCCGCCGCCGCCGCCGCCGCGCGGAAGTGGTCCATCGCCTCGCCCTTCGTGTACGCCCTCGGGCCCTCGAACGCCTTCGAGCGGGCCGCGAATTTCATGTTCACCGGCACCTCGACTTTCAGCACGTCCACTCCGTACTGCCGCTTCGAGAACTCGCGCATGCTCGCCGCGACGACCTCGGGCTTGCGCTTGGCGAACTTGAAGCCCTTTTCGTCGCCACCGTCCGGATCGTATCCGACGAATTCGAGGAAGAACGGCACGCCGAATGCGGCGCACTCCGCACCGATCCTCTCGATGAGCGCGTGCTTGACATCGTTGATCGCCGGCTTCTCGAACGGCGTGTAGTAGAGCAGGACCTTGATGGCGTTGGCGCCCATCTCGGTAATCCGATCCACGGAGAGATTCGGGATCAGGTCGGCCATGCGGCCCGGCTGCGTGTTGTCGTAGCCGCTCTTCTCGTACGACATGAGCAGGCCCGTGCGCGCGGCCCGCGCCCTCGCTGCCGGGATGCCCCAGATCGGATCCAGCAGGATGGCGCTCGCGTGCGGGGTCAGCACCTTCGACACGCTCAGCTTGAACTCGGACATCATCTCGTGGGTGACGTCGCTCGCAGGGATGCCCTTGCCCTTGCCGATCGCCTTCTTCAGCGACCCCCGCTGGTCCATGGCGGCCGCGGCGATGATCCCGTCGTCCGTGGACAGGGCTTGCATGTGCTCGCGCTTGGCGACGGAGTATCGAATCCTCATGAATCCTCTCTAGCCTGCGGTTCGGGGCCGTCTTGGGACAGTGCGCCCGAATCCCGGAAGAAGCGCTCGGCGACTTCGATGTCGGCGCGGATCTGCTCCCTCAGCGTCTCGGCCGACGGGAACTTGCGCTCGTCCCGAATCTTTCGCAGGAACCTTAATTCTATCGCTTCCGGGGGCTCGTCTCCCACAACGCCCAGCAGGTACGTCTCGACGGTGCGGCGGCGGCCGCCGAACGTTGGGCGCATGCCCACGTTCGTGATCGACGGTCGGCAGTTGCCCCGAAAGTCCGGGAGCGAGGCCGTGATATAGACGCCGTCCGCCGGCAGCACTTGGCTCTCCGGGGCTAGATTCAGCGTCGGGACGGTCTTCCGCGATCCGATGCCGGCGCCTCGGACGATCGGCCCCCGCAGGCAGAAGTCGCGTCCCAGCAGGGCGCGCGCCCGCTCTACGAGCCCTTGCCGCACCAGCGCGCGAACCCTCGTGCTGCTCACGGGCTCGCCGTCGACTACAACGGTGCCGGCGACCGCGAGGTCGAAGCCCAGCCTGCCTCCGAGCGTGCGCAGGACCGATGCGTCGCCTGACTGGCCCCTCCCGAATCGGAAGTCGGGCCCGACGACCACATGGGCGGCCCCGAGCCGGGCGGCCAGCACGCTCTCGGCGAACTCCCCCGGCGACAGCCTCGCCATCCGCTCGGTGAATGGCAGGACCTCCACTCGGTCAATGCCCTGCTCGCGAATGAGTTCCGCCCGGTGCCCGATGCCCGTGAGCGACGGCGGAGCATGCCCGGGAGCGACGACCTGCAGCGGGTGGGGATCGAATGTGACCGCCACCGAGTCGATGCGGCGCCGGCGCGCCGCGGCGGCGGCGGCCCGCAGGATCGCCCGGTGCCCTAGGTGGACGCCGTCGAAGTTTCCGATCGTCACAGAGGCGCGCCCGCCGCTGCCCGGAGCCGCCCCGCGGCCATGCCGGTGTCCTTCCATTCCGGGTCTCAGCTGTTCTTCACGGCGATCCGCAAGCCGTCGTAGGCGAGGGCCACGCCGTCCGGCAGAGCGCGGCTCGTCTCCTTGTGCGGCAGGTCGTGGCAGATATGGGTGAAGAACGCCCGTTCCGGCTGGAGCCGCTCGACCCAGTCGAGCGCCTCCCGCACCGTGGAGTGCATCGGATGGGGCTCGTGGCGCAGCGCCCCGAGGAACAGCACGTCCAAGCCCTCGAGCCACGGCAGGGACTCGGACGGGAAGCCGGTCTGGTCGGTGACGTAGGCCGCCCGGCCGAAGCGGAAGCCCAGAATGCGCTTGGGGCCGTGATGGACCCCGAAGGGCTGGAAACGCATGCCATGCACGTCGATCGGCTGATCCCCCACGACGGAGCGGCCCTCGAGACGCGGAACGCCGCCCGGATGCGACCCCTCGCCGGCGAAACCGTACGGAAACACGCGCAGCAGGGACCGCATCGTCCCCTGCGATGCGTACACGGGGATGCGATCCGCGCGCCTGTAGTTGAACGGGCGCACGTCGTCGAGGCCCATGATGTGATCCGCGTGGTCGTGTGTGAACAGGATGGCGTCCAAGCGCCTGAACGCGGCGGCGAGGGCCTGCTGGCGGAAGTCGGGGGACGTGTCCACGACCACGTTCCGCTCGGTCCCGTCCGACTCGAAGCGGACCAGGACCGACGGACGCAGGCGCCGGTCGCGGGGATCCGGCGAAGTGCATACCCGGCAGCCGCATCCTATCGTCGGCACGCCCACGCTGGTCCCCGACCCGAGGACCTCGATATTGCATCCGGTTGGCATGGAGCCGGGCGCGGGGCGGCGTTCCCGCCGTTCGCACCCGCGCGTCCCCTCAATCTTACTGCGGCCCTGCCCCGGGCAGGTGCCGGCCCGGAGAGCCTGCAAGCTATGCTGGTCGAAGGCATGTTCCTCAAGATCCTCAGCCATCCGGTCTTCATGAACCTCAATTTCCACATGCCGATGATCGTGGACCTGTCCCACCCGCTGATCATGCTGGAAGGCGAGAACGGATCCGGGAAGTCCACGCTCCTGCACTCGATCCACTACGCCCTGAGGGACGAGCGGGCCGACAACTACGCCTACCGGCTGGACCGGCGCGACGTGGAGCTGGGCAAGGTGCTGCTGTTCGATGCCGAGCAGCACAACCCGCGCACCAACCCCTCGCTCTATGACGGAGAATCGGGCATGCGGGAATTCCTGGAGACGGCCAGCCACGGCCAGGTGATGCTTTCGCTCTTCCGCGAGACCTTCCCGCAGCTGCCCGACGGCTCCGTCCTGCTGCTGGACGAGCCCGAGATGGCGCTCTCCCAGTCGAACCAGCGGCGCATCCTCAAGATGCTCAAGGAGCTCGTGGACTCCAGGAACTTCCGCATCGTCGCCGCGACGCACTCACCGCAGCTGCTGAACGCGCCCGAAACCTACGTCATCAACCTCGACCGGCACGTCAACCGCAATGTCACCGCCGGGCCCATGGGGATGGAAGGGGCCTCGACGATCCACTAGGCCGGGGATCACTCGAGACCCAGCGCGAGCTCCACGAGCGTCGGCACGCCGACGCCCGTCGCCCCGACCGGGGCGCGCGGGCGCTTCTTCTCGTGCCAGGCGGTGCCGGCGATGTCGAGATGCACCCACGGCGTGTCGCCCGCGAAGTGCTCGAGGAAGGCCGCCGCAGTGACCGCTCCGCCCCAGCGCGGTCCGATGTTCGCCACGTCCGCGACCGTGCTCTCGAGCAGCTTGGAGAACTCTTCGCCCAGGGGCATGGGCCACATCTTCTCGCCCGCGATTCGCGACGCCTGCAGCACCCGCTCCGTCCACGCATCGTCGTTGCCGAACAGCCCCGTGTAGTCGGTACCCAGCGCTACCACGATCGCGCCCGTCAGTGTCGCGGCGTCGACTAGGTGCGTGCAGCCCTGGGACTTGGCGTACGCCAGCGCGTCGGCGAGGATCAGGCGCCCCTCGGCGTCCGTGTTCAGCACCTCGACCGTCTTGCCGGCCATCGTCGTGACGATATCCCCCGGGCGCTGCGCCATGCCTCCCGGCATGTTCTCCACGGATGGGATCACGGCCGTGACGGGTATGCGCGGGCGGACCGCGGCGATGGCCAGCATCGCGCCGATCATGGCCGCGCCGCCGGCCATGTCGTGCTTCATCAGGTGCATGTCGGCGGCAGGCTTCAGGGAGATCCCGCCGGTGTCGAACGTCACCGCCTTCCCGACCAGCCCGAGGTGCGCCCCGCCACGCGCCTCGGAGCCGTCGGGCCGGTAGCGGATCAGGAGCATTACGGGCTCGCGAGCGCTGCCTTGGGCCACGCCCAGCAAGGCTCCCATTCCGAGGTCCCGCATCGCGTCGCGGTCGAGCACTTCGCATGCCAGGCCGCAATCCCGCGCCAGCGCCAAGGCCCGGTCGGCGAGCTCCCTCGGCGGCAGCAGGTTCCCCGGCTCGTTCGCCAGCTCGCGGGCTCGGTTCTGCCCCAGCGACGTCGACACGGCCCGCTCCAGGGCCGCTTGGGTCGCCCCGGGCGCTGTCACCGTCACGCGCTCCAAGGACGATTCCTTCCGGTTGGAGGTCTTGTGAAGATCTGGCTCGTAGTCTGCCAGCGCGATGCCCTCGACGACGGCCCGCAGCCCTTCGTCGGCCGCCGCTCCGTACGGGATCAGCGCCGCTAGGCTCTGCGCACCCGTGGTGCGCAGCTGCCGCCAGGCGCTGGCCGCGGCATCGCGCCACCGCCACGCCGCGATCTTCTCGGGCCGTCCCAGGCCGGCTAGCAGCAGCCGCCCGGCGCGCATGCCGGCCGGCCGGTGGATCACGGCCGCGGACTCGTAGCCTCCCCGGAACTCGCCTCGCGCGGCCATCTCCCCGGCCAGCCCGCCGGAGAGGGCGTTCCAGTAAGCGAGTCCGGGCACCTGCCCGCCGTCGCCTTCGTAGACGAATCCGATGGCCGCGTCGGCTGCCAGGCCTTCAAGGGGGGCGTCCGAGAGAGAGAACTGCATGCGAACCAGCAGTCCATCATGGCACAGGGCCGCCGCTGTTCCCGGCCGCCCCGCCGGGCGGCCGGGCCTCGTTCGCGCCAGGCATTCCCCGGTAGGCGATGGCCGTGATCGCGAGGTACGCGGCCAGCACCTCGCTGTCTCCAAGGGACACGTCGAAGCAGCTCAGGATGGCGACCGCGAGGGTGCCGCAGACGCCGGCGTGCAGCAGGAACCGGCGGTCGTCCGGCCGGTCGGGCAGCGCTCGCAGGCCGCGGCGCATGTCGAGCAGCACCTGTGCGAACAGCCACAGCACGATCAGCGCCGCCGGGATCCCTCGCTCGGCCGCGTAGTGGACGAAAACGTTGTGCAGGTGCCCGTAGAATCCCGGCGGCAGCTCCCCCACGTCCTCGGGCTGGTACTCGGAGAAGAGCGGTCCGGCCCGCTCCGGTCCCACGCCCGCCAATGGACGGTCCCAAATCATGTTCAGCCCGGTCCGCCACATCACGATGCGCGCTTGATTGGCGCCGGGCCGGATCGACCGGACGCGCTGCTGCACGGCTTCCGGAGCGGCCAGGTAGATGGCGGCCAGCGCGACCGGAATGGCTAGGAGCAGCCGCGGCCTCTTGACTGCCAGCAGGTAGATCCCGCCGGCTACGAGGGCCAGCCAGGCGCTCCGCGTGAAGCTGAGCAGGAGGGCCGCCGCCAGCAAGCCGCCGACCGCGGCCCAGATCGCGGCTCCCTTGCGCCGCTCCCCGAACGCGAGGTAGCAGGCCAGGGTGAGCAGGACCAGCACGGAGGCCTGGCTGAAGGTCATCCAGTGGCTGTAGAACCCGGTCACGCGGTCGTCCACGTAGAGCCTGTAGAACTCGCTGTCCAGGGTGCCGGCGCGCAGCGTCGCGGCCGCGAACTGCGCCGTCGCGACGCAGCAGGCGCCGAGCGTGACGACGTACCACGACTCGGCCGCGCGTCGGCAGGCGTCGGCCGAGCGGAACGCCGTGTAGGCCAATGGCAGGATCGCGAAGACGAAGAACTTCTTGATCTGGGGCAGCGCCGCGGCCGGGTCTTCGGAAACGGCGGCGGCTGCCAGCGTCCACGCCGCCAGCGCCGCGAGCGGCCAAGCGGCCGGCGGGAAGCGAACCCTGGCAGGGCGCAGCAGCAGCAAGGCCAGCCCGACGGCGAGGATGGCATGCGCGGCGGCGATGGACGCGAGATTCGCCGCGGTCGCGCCGAATGCCGCCAGGGCGATCCAGCGGCGCCACCTGGGTTCGTCGGGAAGCAGCGTCACGGCTGGTTGCGGGGCGGGGGAGGGGAGCAGCCTACTGCAGCGCGTTCCAAGCCGCTTCGTACGGGCCGAGGTCGGGCCACGAGCCGTTCAGGGTCTCAAGGAATGCCATGAGGTCGGCGTGCTCCTGTTCGGTCAGCCCCAGCGGGTCGAGCTCGGTCTCGCCGATCGCGCCGGTCTTAGGCTCGTTGTAGAAGTCCAGGACCTCGTCGAGCGTCGCGAAGCGGCCGTCGTGCATGAAGGGCTCGCGACCCTTCCAATTGCGCAGGGAGGGCGTCTTGAACGCTCCTAGGTCGTAATCGTCCTTGCTGACCGCCGACCGGCCCGGGTCTGCCGCCGTTCCGGTGCCGATGTTGTGGAACATTCCGTCGGTGTGGTTGGGCCCGAAGTGGCAGGTGGCGCACTGGCCGCGAGTGAAGAAGATCAACCGGCCGCGCTCCTGCGCGTCGCCGAAGACGGACCGGTCCCCCTCCAGCCACTTGTCGTACAGCGTCGGGCCCGTCTCCAGGCTCCTCTCGAAGGCTGCGATCGCCCGGGTGATCGCGTCGATCGTTACGTCCTCCACGCCGGCCCGGGCGAAGGCCCGGGCGTACGGCGGGTCGGCGCGCACGCGCCGTACGGCTTCTTCGAGAGACAGGTTCATCTCGATGGGGTTCTGGATCGGTCCCTTGGCTTGGTCCTCGAGCGACTCGGCCCGCCCGTCCCAGAAGAAGTATTCGGCTGTCGCCAGGTTGACCACTGTCGGCGCGTTGCGCGGCAACACGTCGTCGTAGGCCCCCTTGCCCAGCGCGACACCCGACTCGAAGCCGTGCTCGGGGACGTGGCAGGTGCCGCAGGACGTGTTGCGCGGGGCCGACAGCAGGGGATCGAAGAACAGCTTCCAGCCGATCGCTTCGAGATCGCGCGCGGCCGGCGCCGGCTGGAGAGCGCCGGCGAGGCACAGAGCGGCCAGCGACCGGAGCGTTCCGCTAGTCATCCAGCGCGATGCCCCACGGCATCGGACCGGTCGGGATCGTCGCGATCTCGGCCAGCGTTCCCGTGTCGACCACCGACACCGTGGCGTCCGGGCCGTTGGCCGTATAGAGGCGCGACCCGTCGCGCGACAGGGCCAGGCCCCAGGCGCGGACCCCGACCCCCACGCTGCCCTGCAACTCGAGCGTGTCCGGATCCAGCACGGCGACCGCGTTGCCGCGCCCGAGCGACACGTAGAGGCGGTCGCCGCCGGGGCTCAGCAGGATTCCCTTCGGCTTGACCCGGGGGTTCACCTCGCGCCGGAGCCTGCGGTTGACTGCCGCCACGCGATGCGAGGACCGATCAACCTTTGAGACCTGGCCGGCTACCTCGGATGTCACCCAGAAATACTTGCCGTCGGGGCTGAAGGCCACCTCCCGCGGCCGGGCTCCCACCAGCACGTTCGCCACCAGCTTGTGGTCCTCTTGGGAGATGACATGCACCATGTTGGAGGACTCGCTAGTCACCAGCACGTGCTTGCCGTCGGGGCTGACGCCGACGCCCTCGGGCTCGAGCCCTACCTTGATCTCGGCCAGGATCTTCCCGGACAGGGGGTCCAGCGCGGTCGCTAGCCCGTCGTCCTCGTTCGACAGGTAGATCGTGCCGTTGGGATGCACAGCGAACGCTTCCGGATCCGACCCGGCCGGAATCTTGCGCTCCAGCCGCAGGCTCTTGGCGTCGACTACGCCTATCGCATTCTCGTCGCCTAGCGCGACGTAGACCTTCGAGCGGTCCGGGCTGAAGCCAATGCCCCGCGGGCGTCCGCCCACTTCCACGGTCCGTTCGACCTCGCCGCTGCGGCTGTCGATAACCGTCACGGAATCGCCTGCCTCGTTGCTCACGAAAAGCCGGTATGTCGGCTCGCCGCTCAGCAGAGACAGGCAGGAGAGCAGGAGGATCGCCGGGGCCGATCGAAGCATCGCGTCACTCGCAGGGTAGTTTTCCCAGGCTGTCCAAGCCGCCGGCCGCGCTGCGCACCGGCGCCTCGCCGAGCAGCGCGCCGGACGAGCCCACTAGCACCAGCGGCTGGCGCAGCTGGCCACTCGCCCGGAAGCTCTGGGCGTCGCCCTTCTGCCCGTCCAGGCCCTCGGCTTTCTTGAGCAGGCGCAGCAGCCTCTCGGCGTCTGCCCCCGGCTCGCGCATCAGCGTGTCGCCTACCGCGCGCGCCGCGAACCACCCGGCCCATGCCAAAGGGCCCATGGCGGTTCCGGCGCGCCGCTTATAGCGCTTGTTCAGATCCCGGGCGGCGAATTTCACCGCGTCGCCGTGCCAGGCGGCAGCGGTGACCGTGGCTTCCGGGCTGCGCTGCAGCCACTGCCGCACCGCGTCGGCCTTCATCTGCGCGCTGGGTATCACGTGAAGGGCGTTCTCCAGGCACGCGGACCGGAGGTCGTCGGAGTCGTCGCTGAGATTGAAGACGGCTCGGGAGGAGGCCGCAGACGCCACTTCGGGGATCTCGCCGGGCCGGTCCGCGAAGACGGCTACAGCGTCGCTCGGGACCGAGGTGCCCTCCGACTCGACAAGCGAGAGCCGCACTCCGAGGAACTCTCCCTGGAGGTTGGACTCGTCGATCCCCAGACGGACGCCTTGCAAGGCCGGGCTCGATCCCGAGCCGGTGAAGGCGAGCTTGAACTCGGCGCCGCGGGAGCTCGCCGCCAGCAGGGCGCAGGCAGCCGCCGCGAGTGCCAATGGTCCTGGGCCAGCTCGCTTGCGGGACGAAGGCATAGCGGATACCCGTCGCATGAATCGTACCAGCACTGGTTCGGCCAAGTCGAATCTCGGCAGACCTCGGTGCGGCGCGTGAAGTCAGCCGGCCCCGAAGGCGGGGTCGGCGGCCCCGAGCCAGCTGCCGAGTTCGGAGGCCCTGAGGCGGATGCTGAGGTAGAACGGTCCGAAGAGCGCGAAGACCGCGCTGGCCTTGTCGAAGCGCATCTCGTAAATCAGCTGCTTGAAGACCAGCGGGTCGTTAGCGAATAGGTCCACGCCCCATTCCCAGTCGTCGAAGCCTATGGAGCCGGATATGATCTGCTTGACCCGTCCCGCGTACCGGCGGCCGATCATGCCGTGCTCCCGCATCATGGCGGCGCGTGCGCCGATAGGCTCGCTGTACCAGTTCTCGCGCTCGCCGCGGCGTTTGTCCATGGGGTAGAAGCAAAGGTACTTGTGCGGGGGCATCGGCGGATTCAGGCGCGGCGCCATGGCCGCTGCCTGCTCGCCCGCCCGGAGGCGCACTCGCTCGGCCCACGCGGGGCTGTCCTGCTCGAGCCCCTCGGCCGCGAGGTCCCTGTAGAGCTTGACCGACGAATCGTACAAGCCCAGCTCGACCACGGAGACGTATGAGGAGGTGGGCTCCAGAAACTCGTGCAGGCGTAGGCCGGAGACCGCCAGCTCGGCGCGACCCAGCTGCTCGAAATCCGGTCGGAAGTGCAGCGCCAGCAGGTCGCCCTTGTGGCCCAGCATGGAGAACAGCGCCGAGCTTCCGGGTCCGTCCCTTTCCATCGCGCCCAGTGCCGAGACGGCTTCGGTGATGATGGCGTCGCGCTCGGCCGGGTCGACGGCGCGCCACGCAGCCCACTTCATGCGGAACATCTGGTGCAGCGTCGCCGCTCCGTCGAGAGTGATGGGGTGGGGCGCGACGCGCCCGGCGGTTCCGAGAGCATCTGCTTTGACGGGACGGCCTGCTGGGTTTGCTGCTCCCGAAGACATCCCTTCCCAATCTACCAGAGCAGGCGGCGCGCTTGGCCTGCATCTGGCCTGCATCGCGCGCCTACGCGGAGCCTGGCGTCGAGCGGAGGCTCGAGCGGTCGGCCGCCTCGCCGGCCGCGACCATTGATGGCCGGGAATGAATCACGCCGGAGCGGGCTTCCAATGCCGCAGCCGAGCGGAAAGCGACTCGTAAGATTCTAGGGCGGCAACGGCGTGGGCCCGCGGACCCGGATTCGTCGCCGGCTATCGCAGCCACCCCGTCCGTGCGCTCGGCTCGTCCGGAGCAGGGCCCGCCACCTCGCTGGGAGGCCTTGACGGTTACGAGGCCGGAGATTGCAACTACTGGTTTCGTGTCGGTTCCAGACGATCGGTGGCGAATGGAAAGCGATCCCGGGGAGCTTCGCGGGCGCTGCCCTCGGACATTCCGGAAAGCCAAGGGTGCCTCTCCTTGCCGACGGCGGGGCCAGGTTCCGCAAGTCCGAGTCCTCTTAGCTGGCGGTACGCCTGCGATCGTCGCGCGCTCTCGCTTGTCACCTGCCTGCCCGGCCGCCAGAATGAGTTGAAGTCCGCGCGAGAGCCGGAGCCGACACGAATTCAACTCGCGACGGTATTATTCCCCTGAGAGCGACTGAAGTCCCGATGTCCACGCAGCGGTCCGCCTCCGGATCGACGCCCACTTGGCCCTCGAGCGGGCCAGCGATACCTCGAAACTGCCGTGAAAAGGAACGGAAGGACAGCGATTCTCAATTTGGGCATTTTGGGATTTCCAGAGTGTCTGAGAAAGGTGTCGAAGGCAGTCTGGCACTTGACTTTTCCTTGCGGAATTTGTGAGCTAAGGTGTATGCCCCATGTCCTGGACTCGCCGCTGAGCGCCTTCCGCGAGACGGCCGCCGGCCGGCCCGACCGGCGCGACGGTCGCAGCAACAAGCGCTACGAGGTCAGCGACGCCGCCGGTTGCGCCCTGGTGCGCCCCGGCCTGCTTCTGCACCCGGTGCGAGTCGTTGCTCGCGTTCCAGCGGCGCATGGAGCGGGACGGCTCCCGCTCCAACTGCCGGACCCTGTGCGGCGTGGGCCGCATCCCCTGCGACAACCGGATCCGCAACTTGCTCGACGACCTCGACCCGGCCGCGTTCGACCCGCTCTTCCGGCGGTGCCTCGCAACCGTGGCCGCGCCGGGCGCGCTCGAGCCCTTCCAGCGCCTCGACGAGCGCCTGCCGGCGGCGCCGGACGGCGTCCGGTTCCACCGCTCCGACAGGGTGCATGGCCCGCAGTGCTCGGTGCGGCGCGTCGGCAGCGAGCGCCGGCCGCATCACTTCCACGCCATGGTCGCGGCCACCGCGGTGGCCGACGGCCACGCCACCGTCCTGCCGCTGATGCCCGAGTTCGTGCGCCCGCTGCAGGCCGCGGCCGCGACCCGCGCCGACACGAGCGAGGACGAGCGCAAGCGGGACTGCGAGCGCAACGCCGCCAAGCGCTGGCTCGCCGCTGACGGCGCCTGGCTGCAGGCCTGCCGCCCCGTCCTGCCGGGCGACGCCCTGTACTGCTGCCAGCCGGTCTGCGAGGCCGCCGCGGCGGCCGGCATGGACTGCATCCGGGTAGGCAAGCCCGGATCCCGCAAGGGATTGTACGAGGTGCCGGAGAGCCGGCGGGCGAGCGGCGCGGTGCGCTCGACCGGCTGGCTGCCGCGGCGCGGGAAGGGCAAGCGGTCCGAGCGGCACCGTTTCCGCCGGACGGCCGCGGTGCCCCTGCGCCAGGGCCGCGACGCCCTGCAGGGCACTTGGCTCGAGTACGCCGTGGAGCGCGACGGCAAGCGCACCTACGCCAGCAGCTTCTTCACCGGTCTCGCGGTCACCGCGGACAACGCGGAGCGGATCGCGCGCGCCGGCCGGGCGCGCTGGAAGATCGAGAACGAGGGCTTCAACTGCCTGGCGCGGCACGGCCGCAACTTCAAGCGCAACTTCGGGCACGGCAAGGAAGGGCTGGCCAACGTGCTGGCCGTGCCGAACCTGTTCGCCTTCGCACTCCACGCCGTGGTGCAGTGCGTCTGCGCGCTGCGCCAGCCGGTCACGCGCCGCGCCCTGTTCCGGGAGCTGCAGGTCGCGCTGCGCTGGTTCCGTTTCCCGGACTGGCCGACGCTGCTGGCGGCGGTGCGCGCCGGACGCGCGCCTCCGGGCTGCCAGGCGGCCGGGCAGCCGGGGCCTGGACTCCGCGCAGTTTCGTGCCGGCAGCGTCCGGCGAGCGGCCGACCGTCGCAGCCGGCTACCGCCGGAGTGCGTCCGGCCGCGGGCTCGGCACTCGGCGGACCCGCACCACGGCCCTGCCCGCCGTCCGACGCTCCCGCGGGGCGGCCTCAGGAGCGCAACCTCTCGGTCAACTTATTCACCTCATCCTCCGAAACAACGTTCACGCACCCCCTTGACGGCCAAATTTAGAACCGCTGACGGAAGGAAGTCTCCCTGCACTAGAATTGTCGGCATCAAGGGGCCCGAGAGAATCCCAGACTTGCCGGAAACCAGTCTTCCCGACGGTAGGCCTGGGATGCAGAATCTCGACTCTCTCAGTCTCCCTTTCGCAGGCTTGAGTCCCGTGTTATCGACTGGAGACGACCTCTTGCACAGTACATTGTCACGGCTAAGAATACAGATCTCCGGGGCCATTGGATCCGGTATCGAACACTCCAACTGCGTCCACAGCAGCCGTTCTCGATCCTTGGCGGGGGCTCTGGAGTCTCATACGATTCTCACGATCCGTCGGATTCGTGCGACATGTTAAACCAGCCAAACGGAGCGGGGTCGGGACAGGCTATAGTCCAACATCAACGCGACGGAGCTGACGGAAACACCGTATCCCTTCACGGCGGTTGAGTTGGTTTGCGAATCTCGTGATAATCTCACGCTGCCCTGATCCGGTGATTTCTCGTGTGGCCCGTCGGTCGGTGCGGTCTCGCTTTGGCAACGCTTCGCTTCGGCGTTGATTCCGTCCCTACACAGCGATGATCGGGGCGATGACGAGGGCCACGATCGACATCAGCTTGATCAGTATGTTCATTGACGGCCCGGATGTGTCCTTGAACGGGTCGCCGACGGTATCGCCCACCACCGACGCCTTGTGCCCGTCCGAACCCTTGCTTTCCCCGGAAACAGCTCCCTGCTCGATCGCTTTCTTGGCGTTGTCCCAGGCACCCCCGGCGTTGGCCATGAACAGGGCCAGCAGGACTCCGGTCACCGTCGCGCCGGCCAGCGTCCCGCCCAGCGCCGCGGGGCCCAGGGCGACGCCCACGAGAACCGGTGCCGACACCGCGATGACCCCCGGCAGGATCATTTCCCTGAGCGCGGCCGCGGTCGCGATGTCCACGCAGCGCGCCGCATCCGGCTCGACGCCGGCGCGGCCCTCGAGGAGGCCGGCGATCTCGCGGAACTGGCGCCGGATCTCGTCGATGATTTTGCCCGCCGCTCTGCCCACCGCCTTCATCGTGAGTGCCGAGATCAGGAACGGCAGGATCCCTCCCAGCATCAGGCCGATCACGACGTCCGCGTCGTTGAGCGGGATCGAGATGGGTTCCAGCCCGGCGGCCGCCCGGGCGCTGTCGAGCGCCTGCGTGTAGGCCGAGAACAGCGCCAGGGCCGCCAGGGCCGCGGAGCCGATGGCGAAGCCCTTCCCCATCGCCGCGGTCGTGTTGCCGAGCGAATCGAGCCGGTCGGTGATCGAGCGTACTTCGCCGGGCAGGCCGCACATCTCCGAGATGCCTCCGGCGTTGTCGGCGATCGGGCCGTAGGCGTCCACGGTCATCGTGATGCCGACGGTGGCCAGCATGCCGACGGCGGCGATCCCGATTCCGTACAGGCCGGCCGCGTCGTGGGCGAGGTGGATCGCCGCGCAGATCACCAGCACTGGCGGCGCGCAGCTGCGGAAGCCGGTCGAGAGGCCTTCGATGATGTTCGTGGCCGATCCCATCCGCGACGCCTCGGCGATGCGGAGAACCGGGCCCATCGAGGTGTAGTACTCGGTGATGTAGCCGATCGCCACGCCGGCCAGGCATCCGGAGACGACCGCCCCGAACACGCCCGCGCCCACGCCCATGGCCTTGCCGATGAAGTAGCCGCCCGCGAGGAATAGCAGGGCACTCAGCCACACCGAGTACCGCAGCGCGGCCGCGGGCCCGGCCGACCGCAGCACGCGCACCGACAGGATGCCGAGCAGCGACGCGACCAGTCCGACGGAGGACAGCACGAGCGGCAGCGCCATCAGCGACGAGCGGAGCGCTTCGCCCCCGAGTGTTCCCGCCAGCTGTGCCAGAGCTCCTTCGGGCAGCGTTGCCGCGATTGCGAGGCTGGCGATCATCGAGCCGACGAACGACTCGAAGATGTCCGCGCCCATTCCTGCCACGTCCCCGACGTTGTCCCCGACATTGTCTGCGATCACGCCGGGATTGCGCGGGTCGTCTTCCGGGATGCCGGCTTCGACCTTCCCGACGAGGTCGGCGCCGACGTCGGCCGCCTTGGTGAAGATGCCCCCGCCGACGCGCGCGAACAGCGCGATCGAGCTCGCCCCCATGGCGAAGCCGTTGAGGTAGACGGCGCTCGACGGATCCGGGAAGCTGACCGCCAGCAGGCCCACGCCCAGCAGCCCGAGGCCTGCCACGGAGAGGCCCATGACCGAGCCCCCGCTGAAGGCCACTGTGAGGGCCGCGTCGATCCCGCTCGTGCGGGCGGCCTCGCTCGTGCGTGAGTTCGCCAGCGTCGCTGCGTTCATGCCGCACAGGCCGGCCGCGATCGAGCACAGCGCGCCGACGGCAAAGGTCAGCGCCATCGGCGCGCCGAGCTTCCACGCGATCAGGCCGGCCACGGCGGCGACGAAGATCGCCAGGATGCTGTATTCGCGACGGAGGAAGGCCATCGCGCCAACCCGGATCAGGCGCGACACGCCCTGCATGCGGGCGTTGCCGGGTGAGTTCCTGCGCACCGCCAGCAGGCCGACGAGAGCGCCCGCCAAGCCGACTGCGCCCAGAACCGGCGCTAGCGCTAGGTAGTTGTCCATGGTCTACGCATGCCTGTCTTGCTCATGCTGGGCTGGCGCAGCACGGGGCCTCCAAGCACGCAGGCGACCGATTCGGCAATCGCCGACGTTCCGCCTGACTTCAATCTTACAGCCTCGGCACGGTCGATGACAGCAGCGCTCGGAGGCGCTTGTCGCGTCGGTGTTTCTCGAGCCTCGCGGCGCGGGGAGCGGGATCCCGGATTGAGATGGCGGTCGGGCCGCCAGCCCCGCCGAGTCCCGTGCTCTCGGCACGGGACCGGCCCGCGACCGGAACGGACGCTTCGGCCAGGCGCTCGTGCTTTGCGATAGTGGTCTATCGGCCATGATTATCGGACTGACCGGTACCAACGGTTCGGGCAAGACGGTCGCGGCCGAGCACCTGCGCAAGAAGGGCTTCCGGTTCCACTCCCTGTCGGACGTGATTCGCGAGGAGCTCGCGGCCGGGGACCGCTCCCCGACGCGGGAGAACCTCATAGCGGAGGGCAACAGGCTGCGGGCCGACTTCGGGCCGTCCGTGCTCGCCCAGCGCGTGGGCCGGAAGTTCCGGCCGGATCAGAACTACGTCGTCGACTCGATCCGCTCGCCGCACGAAGTGCGGGCCTTGCGCGAGTGGGGCGAGTTCCGCCTGCTGCATCTCGACGCTCCGGCCCGGCTGCGGTACCGTCGCGTGCTCGAGCGGGGCGGTGACCGCGCGCCTTCCTCGTACCGCGAGTTCGTAGACCAGGAACGGCGCGAGCTGGAGAGCTCGAATGCAGCCAGCCAGCAGCTGCGCGCCACGTGGGCGGAGGCGGATAAGACCATCGTCAACGACGGCACCAAGGAGGCGCTCGCCGGCGCCGTCACCGAGGTCGCCCGGCGCTGGATGATGGGAGCCTCGCGCCCGGGCTGGGACGAGTACTTCATGCGGATCGCCGGCATCGTGGCCCTTCGCTCCAACTGCATGAAGCGCAAGGTCGCCGCAGTGGTCGTCAAGGACCGGCGGATCATTTCCACCGGTTACAACGGCACGCCGCGCGGCGTGACGAACTGCAACGAGGGCGGCTGCCCCCGCTGCAACGAGCTCGCCGACAGCGGGACGCGGCTCGACGAGTGCCTTTGCAGCCACGCGGAGGAGAACGCGATCGTGCAGGCGGCTTACCACGGCATCTCGGTCAACCGGGCCACCCTGTACTCGATCTGCTCGCCGTGCCTGATCTGCACCAAGATGATCATTAACGCGGGCATAGCGCGGGTGGTGTACAACCTCGAGTACCCGCTCCACGGAACCGCCGGAAATCTGCTGGCCGAGGCCGGCGTGGAAAGCCACCGGCAAGCGCTGGCCTGACCTCGGCACGGCCTGCCGCCGCGGGCCGTATCATCTAGGTAAATGGCGGCACCGGCCTTTCGCGAGCCCCGCATCGCGCTCAACCGCGTCTACACCCGCTCGGGGGACGCCGGGGAGACGGGCTTGGCGAACGGTCGGCGGGTGGCCAAGGACGATCCCCGCGTCGAGGCCTTCGGCACCATCGACGAACTCAACTGCTGCGTCGGGCGCGCGCGCGCCAGCTTGGCGGCACTCCAGGCTCGCTGGCCGGCCTTGGAGCCCTTGGGGCAGTCTCTTCTGCGGATCCAGCACGAGCTATTCAATCTCGGATCCCAAGTCGCCACGGACCCCGGCTCCCTCGGCGAGCGCCAGCCCCGCGTCCTGCCGGCGCAGGTGGAGTGCCTCGAGGCCGAAATCGACGCGGCCAACCGGGAGCTCCAGCCCTTGCGCTCGTTCGTCCTGCCGGGCGGCTCGGCTCTCAACGCGGACCTGCACGCGTGCCGCGCCGTGTGCCGGCGGGCCGAGCGCCGGGTGGTTTCGCTCGCTCGCTCCGCTCCGGCCTGCGACCTCGCTGTGCGCTACCTGAACCGGCTGTCCGACGCCTTCTTCGTGTGGAGCCGCTGGGCCTGCCGGTGCTCCGGGCAGCCGGAAACGCTGTGGCAACCCAACGCGGGCGGCTGACGGAGCGATTGCCCGGATGGACTGGGCGATAATGCGGGCGTGCTGACGCGACGGCAATTCCTCGGCTCGGCCCCGCCCCTCGGGGCGCTGGCGGCATGCGCGGGCGGCAGCGGCCTGCCGGTCGTCGGAGTCGTGCCCAAGGGCACGAACCACACCTTCTGGCAGTCCGTTCACGCGGGGGCGATCAAGGCCGGCCGCGAGTTCGACCTGGAGATTCTCTGGAACGCGCCCCAGATGGAAATCGACTCGGCGCGCCAGATCGCGATCGTCGAGAACCTCATCACGAGGCGGGTGGACGGGATCGTGCTGGCTCCGGTTGACGCCGACGCCCTGGTGGCAGTCGTCGAGCGGGCCGCCGACAGCGGCATCCCCGTCGCGATCTTCGATTCCGCCATCAATAGCGACCGCATAGTTACGTTCGTCGTGACAGACAACTACAAGGGCGGTGTCATGGCCGCGGAGCGCATGGGCGCGATCCTCGCCGGCAAGGGCAAGGTCGGCGTGATCGGCTTCATGCCCGGCAGCGCCTCTACCATGAAGCGCGAGGCGGGCTTCGTCGAGACCGTCGCGGAGAAGTTCCCGGGCATCGAGATCGTAGGCGTCAAGTTCAACATGGCGGATCGCGCCAAGGCGCTGGCCGAGGCCGAGAACCTCATGACCGCCCACCCCGATCTCGCCGGTTTCTTCGCCGACAACGAGTCCAGCGTGGACGGCACCGTCCAGGCTGTGAAGCAGCGCGGGCTCGCCGGCAAGGTCCGGATCGTGGGCTTCGATGCCTCCGAGACGCTGGTCGGGGAGATGCGCGCCGGCGTGATCGACTCGATCGTGGTCCAGGATCCGTTCAAGATGGGGTTCGAGAGCACCCGTCAGATGGCCCTGCACCTGCGGGGCGGGGAGACGCAGCGCCACATCGACTCCGGGGCCTACTTGCTGCTGCCGGAGAATGTCGACGCTCCGGAGATGCAGGCGGTCGTGTTCCCCGATCTCGAGTACTGGCTCGGTCTCGCCGGCTCCGGGCACTGACGTGCCGTCCGACGACGAGCGGTACATGCGCGCGGCCTTGGATCTCGCTCTCGGCGCCGAGCGCGCGGGCGAGGTGCCCGTCGGCGCCTTGGTGGTGCGGGCCGGCGAGGTGGTGGGCCGCGGCGAGAACCGCCAGCTCCGCGACTCCGACCCTACCGCACACGCGGAGATCGTCGCCGTGCGGCGGGCGGCGCGCCGCCTTGGCGAGCGGTGGCTAAGCGAGGCGACGGTGTACTCGACGCTGGAGCCCTGCGCGATGTGCGCCGGCGCTCTGGTCGCCGCCCGGGTCCGGCGCTTGGTGTTCGCCGCGCGCGACTTGCGCTTCGGCGCGGTGCGCAGCAAGTTCCGGCTCGCGGATTCGGATCTTCTCAATCACAGGGTGGATATCTCGGAAGGGGTGCTCGCGGGGGAGTGCCTCGAGGCCTTGCGCGGCTTCTTTGCGGCTCGTCGCCGGCCGGGGTCGGGGGGTCGGGTCGAAACCCTTTGCGGCGTTGACAAAACGCAGTCGCGGACCCAAGAATGGGAGATTGGAATCAAGTCCGGCCGGGCCTAGCGACGAACGCGGGGACGCTCCGGACCGCCGGCAGCCCGCGCTAGCTCAAGGGGCAGCAGAATCCGGCAGTTTTCTGATCGGAGAATCGAATTGCATCGCAGCGGCAAGCAGCTATTCACCTCGGAGTCCGTCACCGAGGGCCACCCCGACAAGCTCTGCGACAAGGTCTCCGACGCGGTCTTGGACCAAGTCTTGACGTGCGACCGCGGCGGCCGCGTCGCTTGCGAAACGCTGGTAACGACGGATTTCTGCCTGCTCGCGGGGGAGATCACCGCTCCCTCGCTGCCCGACCCGAATAGCACCTTGGAGGGCATCGCGCGCGACACGATCCGGGAAATCGGCTATCGCGATCCAGCCTACAAGTTCGATGCCGACTCGTGCCAGGTCAGGGTTCGCGTTCACCAGCAGTCCGGTGATATCGCGATGGGCGTGGACCACGGCGGCGCGGGCGACCAAGGCCTCATGTTCGGGTTTGCCTGCCGCGAGACGGATGAGCTCATGCCGCTGCCGATCATGCTGGCGCACAAGCTGGTGCGCCGGCTTGCCGACCTGCGCCGGTCTCGCGAGCTGCCGTTCCTGCGTCCCGACGGGAAGTCCCAGGTCACGGTCGAATACGAGGACCTCGAGCCGAAGCGGGTCGACGCGGTGGTGGTCTCTACGCAGCACGACCCGGTCGGCGGCGAGACGCTGCGCAGCCAGGACGAGCTGCGTCAGCGGGTCCGGGAGGCGATCATCGACCCGGTTATCCCGGCGGGCCTGCTGGACGCGGACACAAAGTACCATATCAACCCGACGGGCCAGTTCGAGATCGGCGGCCCGCACGGCGACGCCGGCCTCACCGGGCGCAAGATCATCGTGGATACCTACGGCGGCATGGGACGCCACGGCGGGGGCGCGTTCTCGGGAAAGGACCCCACGAAGGTGGATCGGTCCGCCTGCTATATGGCCCGCCACATCGCCAAGAACATCGTGGCGGCCCGCCTATCCTCGCGCTGCGAGGTGCAGCTCGCCTACGCCATCGGCGTGGCCGACCCGGTTTCCGTCCGGGTCGACACCTACGGAACCGGGGAGGCGGACGACACACGTCTGGCCGAGGTGGTCCGGGACGTCTTCCTGCTGAAGCCCCGCGATCTGATTGAGTACCTCGACTTGCGGCGTCCGATCTATGCTCCGACGGCTGCGTACGGGCACTTCGGCCGCACCGAGGAGACATTCACTTGGGAGCGGGTCGACCGCGTAGCCGACCTCAAGCGGCAGATCTGACGGGCAGGCGATAGGAGACGTGCGATGGCGCTAGCTGAAGTGTTTCCGCGGTCGGCGGCCGACCGGGCGGCCCGCCTTGCGGAATTCAAGGTCAAAGATCTGTCCTTGGCCGAATTCGGCCGCGACGAAATCCGCCTAGCCGAGCACGAGATGCCGGGTCTCATGGCGCTGCGCGACGAGTACGCGGGAATGCGTCCGCTCGAAGGCGCCCGCATCACCGGGTCGCTGCACATGACGGTGCAGACCGCGGTGCTCATCGAGACGCTTGTCCAGCTCGGCGCCGCCCTGCGCTGGGCGTCCTGCAACATCTTCTCGACGCAGGACCACGCGGCAGCGGCGGTCGTCGCCGGCCCGGACGGCAGCCCGGAGCGCCCACGGGGAGTGCCGGTGTTCGCGTGGAAGGGTGAGACGCTCGAGGAGTACTGGTGGGCTACGTCCAAGGCCCTGCTCTGGCCGGGAGGCCAGGGGCCGAACCTGATTCTCGACGACGGAGGCGACGCCACCCTGATGGTGCATCTCGGGTTCGAGCACGAGCAGGCTGGCAGGGTGCCCGACCCTGCGACCGCAGGTTCCCGCGAGGAGGAAATTGTTCTCGGGACGCTGGCCATGCTCCGCCAGGAGCGCGGGGGCAACCTGTGGAGCGACTTGGCTCCCGGCGTTCGCGGCGTGTCCGAGGAGACGACCACTGGCGTGAGGAGGCTGTACCAGCGCCAGCAAGACGGGTCGCTCCTGTTTCCCGCGATCAACGTCAACGACTCGGTCACGAAGTCGAAGTTCGACAACTTCTACGGCTGCCGCCACTCCCTGCTGGACGGCTTGAACCGCGGCACCGACGTCATGATCGGCGGCAAGGTGGTCGTCGTCTGCGGGTACGGCGATGTCGGCAAGGGTTGCGCGCAGTCGGTGCGCGGGCAGGGTGCCCGGGTGATCGTCACAGAGGTTGATCCGATCTGTGCCCTGCAGGCGGCCATGGAGGGCTTTGAGGTCCGTCGGCTCGACGACGTCTCCGGCACGGCGGACATATTCGTGACCGCGACCGGGAACAAGCACGTCATCACCGCTGACCACATGGCCCGGATGAAGCACCAGGCGGTCGTGGGGAACATCGGCCACTTCGACAACGAGATCGACATGGCCGGCCTCGCCGCGATTCCGGGTGTGACCCGCAAGACCATCAAGCCCCAGGTGGACGAGTACCGCTTCCCCGACGGGCATTCCGTGATCGTGCTCTCGGAGGGGCGCTTGCTGAACTTGGGGAACGCGACCGGGCATCCCAGTTTCGTGATGTCCTGCAGCTTCACCAACCAGGTCCTCGCGCAGATCGAGCTCCACCGCAGCGCCGAGTCCTACGGGCGCACGGTGGCGACCCTTCCGAAGCGCCTCGACGAGAGGGTTGCCCGGCTCCACTTGCCGGCTCTGGGGGTGGACCTAACGGAGCTGACACCGGAGCAGTCGGACTATCTCGGCATCCCTGTCGAAGGTCCGTACAAGCCGGAGCACTACCGCTATTGAGCGCGCGGTGCATGTCTGGTACGGGTCCGCGCGGCGCATTCGGCGGGTTTCGCCTGCTGCTCGCCTGCGCCGGGCTCCTGTTCGGCCAGATTGCCTATCGTGACGTTCCGTTGCCGTCGGCACCCCCTCTTGGCCTGCCCGAGCCGCCGGATCCGCAAGAGCCAGCCGAGTTCGTCCTAGCGCGCATGGCCTATTCGGATCTCTATTCCGACCAATGGCTGGACACGCGGCCGTGGCAGATCGACTCGCCGGCGGCCGAGCGGCATTTCCTGCAGGGACTGCGACGGCTCTCGGCCATCGACGCCCGGCCGACCGAATACTACATCCACCCGGACGAGCCCGAGTTCTTCGACCTCCCTTTCCTGTACGTCGTTGAGGCCGGCCACTGGGACCTGACGGAGTCGGAAGTCGAGCGCATCCGCGAGTACCTCCTGCGAGGTGGCTTCATCATGTTCGACGACTTTCACGGAAGCCAAGAGTGGGAGAACTTCATGCGCGGGGTGCGGCGGCTCTTCCCGGACCGACCCGTCGAGGACATCGCGCCGGAGAGCGAGGTATTCCACGTGCTGTTCGACATGGAGAGTCGCGAGCAGATTCCGGGCGTGCAGATGCTGTTCAGCGGCAGGCCCTACGAGAAGGACGGTCGCGTGCCGTACTGGCGGGGGATTCGCGACGACGACGGGCGGCTCATGGTCCTGATCAACCACAACATGGATCTCGGAGATGCGTGGGAGCACGCGGACTGGCCGGAGTACCCCGAGCGGTTCACGGCCATGTCGTACAGGCTGGCGATCAACTACATCATCTACGCGATGACGCATTGAGCTTGGATCGCTCGCGCTTCCGGTGAATGACTGTGATAGCCTCGTCAAGGCCCAGCCACAGGTTGACCAGCCCCACGCCGGAAATGGCCCCGCGGAGGTGGTTGCTCAGCCAGAACTCGCTGTGCTGCGGTTGCAGGCTGAAGAAATAGTTGTTGTCCCACAGCAGGGTCCACGGCAGCAGCAGCAGGACCAGCCCGACTTCGATGCAGAATAGAAGGTAGATTACCTGGCTCAGAACGATTCGCGGGCGGGCCGCGATCAAACCCGCCAGCGACGGGCCCGGGGTCATTTTCGGACTGATGCTCACGTGGTCCCAGTTTACGCGCAGGCGGCAGGCACGCCGGGCGCCAACCCGCCAGTATGGCTGAAGGGGGATTCGTTCGGACCGGGAGCGGCCCGGGCTCGCAGCTTGACTGGTTACCGTGCAACCCTGCTGAGCGAGTGTCGCTTGCGTCTTGACGCCCTGTCGGAGAATCGTCCTAGCGTGGCCGAGGCGAGATGCGACCCGATGGGGGCTCGGTGCCTTGCGGCGGGCCGGGGCCCTCGGGGCCTGCTGCATCCGATGCCTCTCCGTTGAGAGGAGCGGGGATCCAATGGGCGTGAAACCCGGGCAGCTCGCACCGTAATGCCAACGGCAGTGGCGACTAGTTGCGCCTCCACCCAAGGTCATGGGCGAGCCTTGCCGCCAAGGCGGTGCCCGTCGATCTGGGCTACGCTTAGGGGCCCTACTGGGATGGGCATTCGGCAGCGATCCTCAATTCGGGAATCTTGGGATTTCCAGAGTGTCCGAGTGACTTTCGCTCGCGGATCTCGTGAGTCAGGATGTATGCCCCATGTCCTGGACTCGCTCCCGAGCGCCTTCCGCGGGACGGCCGCCGGCCTGCGCGACCGTCGCGCGCGTCGCAACACGCGCTACGCGGTCAGGGACGCCGCCGGTTGCGCCCCGGCCTGCTTCTGCCCCCGGTGCGAGTCGTTCCTCCAGTTCCAGCGGCGCATAGAGCGGGACGGCTCCCGCTCCAACTGCCCGACCCTGCTCGGCGTGGGCCGCATCCCCTGCGACAACCGGATCCGCAACTTGCTCGACCGCCTCGACCCGGCCGCGTGCGGCTCGCTGTTCCGGCCGGGCCTGCAAACCGTGGCCGCGCAGGGCGCGCTCGCGCCCTTCCAGCGCCTGCTCGCGGCTTTGGACGGCGAGTGGTCCGTCCTGCCGCCCCGTCCTGCCGGGCGACGACCTGTACTGCTGCCAGCCGCTCTGCGAGGCCGCCGCGGCGGCCGGCATGGACTGCATCCGGGTAGGCAAGCCCGGATCCCGCAAGCACTTGCACGAGGTGCCGGAGAGCCGGCGGGCGAGCGGCGCGGTGCGCTCGACCGGCTGGCTGCCGCGGCGCGGGAAGGGCAAGCGGTCCGAGCGGCACCGTTTCCGCCGGACGGCCGCGGCGCCCCTGCGCCAGGGCCGCGACGCCCTGCGGGGCACTTGGCTCGAGTACGCCGTGGAGCGCGACGGCAAGCGCACCTGCGCCAACAGCTTCTTCACCGGTCTCGCGGTCACCGCGGACAACGCGGAGCGGATCGCGCGGGCCGGCCGGGCGCGCTGGAAGATCGAGAACGAGGGCTTCAACTGCCTGGCGCGGCACGGCCGCAACTGCAAGCGCAACTTCGGGCACGGCAAGGAAGGGCTGGCCAACGTGCCGGCCGTGCCGAACCCGTTCGCCTTCGCGCTCCACGCCGTGGTGCAGTGCGTCTGCGCGCTGCGGCGGCAGTGCCGGCGCCAGCTGGTCACGCGCCGCGCCCTGTTCCGGGAGCTGCAGGTCGCGCTGCGCTGGCTCCGCTTCCCGGACCGGCCGGCGCTGCTGGCGGCGGTGCGCGACGGACGCGCGCCTCCGGGCTGCCAGGCGGCCGGGCGGCCGGGGCCTGGACTCCGTGCAGTTTCGTGCCGGCAGCGTCCGGCGGGCGGCCGACCGTCGCAGCCGGCTACCGCCGGAGTGCGTCCGGCCGCGGGCTCGGCACTCCGCGGACCCGCGACGCGGGCCGCGCCACGGCCCTGCCCGCCGTCCGACGCTCCCGCGGGCGGCCTCGGGAGCGCAACCTCTCGGTCAACTTATTCACCTCATCCTCCATCCTCCGAAACAACGTTCACGCATCCCCTTGACGGCTAAATTTAGAACCGCTGCCTCCCCGATCAGAGCAGTTCTAGCCGGATATGGCGTTATCGGCACTCAGATATATAATTCCCTCGGCTAGCAGGAATGCGATTCGTCCTACAAGCGGAGGCTAGCATCGCTGCCGTGATCGGTCGCTCCCGGCCGAGTTGATGCGTCCGCTCCCGGCAGAGTGACTCCCTTGGCGCGTCCGCCCCGGGCCTGCTTCCGTCGTCTGCTACTGCCCTCGACGCGACGTCAGTCGCTCGGGTGCGGATGTCCGGCCGCCAGCATGGGCGGCAGGTCACTGGTAAGTCGCGCCACTGGCGCGAAACTGCGGCGGTGCTGCGGCGTGCAGCCGTGCTTGCGCATGGCCTCGAGGTGCGCTGCCACTGGATAGCCCTTGTGCGACCGCAGGCCGTACTGCGGATAGACGGCATCCCAAGCGAGCATGCAACGGTCCCGGGCGACCTTCGCGAGGATCGAGGCCGCAGCGATCGAACAGCTCTTCCTGTCTCCTCGGATGATCGCCCGCTGCGGAACCGCCACGTCAATGGCCACGGCGTCGAGCAGCAGGAAGTCCGGGGCCGGGGTGAGCTTGCCCACGGCGAGCCGCATCGCCAGTTTGGATGCCTGCAAGATGTTGAGCAGGTCGATCGTTGCGGCGTCCGCAGCTGCTACGGCGAACGCGACGGCCGTCTCGCGGATCTGCCGGTCGAGCTCGCTCCGCTGGCGCGGTCCGAGCCGCTTGCTGTCGTCCAAACCGGGCAGGGGAGCTGAGCTGTCCAAGACCGCGGCCGCCGCGAAGACCGGGCCGAAGAGGCATCCGCGGCCGACTTCGTCTACGCCCGCAATGCGACTGAATCCGGACGCCCTCGCGGCGAGCTCCAAGGACCAGCCGGGACTGTCCCCCGCGGCGCGCCCGCGCCCCACGCCTAGACCTTGGTCCGGTACTGGTCCTTTAGCCGGTCCAGCTTCTCTTCCAAGCTCATCCTGGATTGGCTGCCCCGCGACCGGCTCTCCTCGGTGTCGGGCCCGAATGTTCGGCTGTACGGTCGGCGACGGTCGCCTCGGTCAGGCCCCCCGCGTCGTCGTCGGCCGTCGCCCGGCCTGTCGCCGAACCGGGAGGGCGGGCCGCCGCGGTCCCTGTCGCGCGGCGGTCGCTCGCGCGGGCCCCACGTCGAGAGCAGGATGCGCCTGCTGTTGCGGTCGGAGGCCTTGATGTAGACCTCGACCGAGTCGCCGACATTGAAGTCCGGTTTCGAGTCCTTCACACGGTCCCGGTCGATCTGCGAGACGTGCAGCAGCCCGTCTTGGTCGCCGCCGATGTCGATGAAGACGCCAAAGTCGGCCACGCTGGCTACGACGCCGGACACCTTGGCCCCCGGGCGCAGCTCTTCGTCCGGCCGGAGCGGCACGACCGGTGTCGGCAGCTGGAACTTGCCCCGGACTCGCCTGCGAGACGGCTTGAGCTCCTCCATGGTCGCCTGCACGAATACCACCGACCGTTCCTGTGTCGCGAGTTCCTCGGCATTGATCGCGTCGAGTCGCTCGGGCTCGGCCAGCAGGGTTGCAAGGTCGCAGCCGGCCGTCTCGGCGAGCTGCTCGTGCAGTGCATGGTATTCGGGATGCGCCCCTGTGGCGTCTAGCGGGTCGCCGCCGTACACCCGCAGGAAGCCCACAGCTTGGGCAAAGGCCTGCTCGCCGAGGCCGTCGACCTCGAGCAGGCTCGCGCGTGACCGGAACGGCCCGTGCTCCCTGCGGTGCTCCACCACCCGCCGCGCGAGCCTCGGAGTGATGCCCGGTACCAGCGCCAGAAGGTCCGAGTGCGCGCGGTTCACGTCCACCCCGGCGTCATGGACCGCCCGCTCCATAGATAGGCCCAAGGCCCGGCGCAGCCGCTCCCCGTCCACTTCGTGGTGATTGTTCCCGATGCCCACGGTCCTTGGGTCGGCCTTGACCAGTTCCGCCATGGGATCCTGAACCCTGCGAGCGAGGCTGATCGCGCTGCGAAACGCTGGGTCGAGGCGGGGGAATTCGCGCTTGGCGGTTTTCGACGTGGCGAATATCCAAGTGCCCTTGTCGCGCATCGCAAGCCAAGCTGTCTCTGTCTTGCCCGAATCGCGGATTTGCGCGCGGAGGAATCTCTCTGTGTCCCTATGGCGCGGCCCGGCAGGGAAGACGATCAGGTCGACGTCGTGCGCGGTGAGGATCTCGCTGAGCTCTGCGACCCGGGCCTGCTGTGCCCGAGGGGCCCGCTTCGGGGGCTTGGGGTCGCCTTGGATCCCTTCCTTCGGCGCGGGTTCCGACTCTGGCGCCGCTCCCTCTGGGGCGGTCTCGTTGCCTTCCGCCTTGGCGGCAGGCTGACTCGCCGGCTGCTCCGGTTCCGGTGCCGCCTCTTGGTCGGCAGCGCTCGGGAGCGGAGGCGGCGCGCCCACGGGCGGGCCGGTGCGGAGCGGCACCGCGACGGGCAGATCCGCTCGCCTCGCGGCGCGGCCTTGCCGCCCCGACCCGCCGCGAGAGTCGTCTTGACGCACGATCGCGTAGTCGACCAGAGCTCCGTCGCCGTCTATCAAGGCGGCCCGCCAGCCTCCCGGCCGCCCCGTCTCGACGCCGATGATGTTCAGCCCGTGGGCTACGGGGCCGAGAAGAGCCTCGCGCAGCGCCTTGCAGTACGATCCAACGGCCTCGGCGTCGGCCTGGTCGTCGATCTGACGGAGAACGTCGCCTTTGATTCGCTCCAAGAGGCCGTTCTCCAGTGTCTTGGCGACGACCTTCTTGAGGTGCGGCGCGTACTTGGATTCCTCGTCCACGATCAGGCACCGCTCGAGATAGCGTGCAGCGGTCTCGACCGGGAACTCCGTGCGAGCCTCCAGGACGCCCGTGCGGATGCCTCGCCGGATGGACAGCCGCTTGTGCCAGTCGACCTCGGCGACCTTGGCCCGGAAACCGTCCAAGGCTTGGGAGCGAGGGTCGTTGCGAGCGACCGGCAGGGTTGACACCACTAGCTCACAGTCCCGCCGACAGAGCTTGCGCAGCTCCCGCAGGATCTCGGGCTTCTCCCCCAGCCAGCGCGAGGCGATCGCGTAAGCGCCCTCGAGCGCCGTCTCGGCTGCGTCGATGCCTCTCTCGGGCGCCAAGTGCGTGGCCGCCTCTTCCAAGAGGTCGACCCCGTCCTGCTGGGCCCACAGCGCGCGAGCGAGCGGATCCATGCCGTTCTCGATCGCCGCGTCGGCCTCGTCGCGCTTGCGTGCGCGGTAGGGCGCGAAGACGTCGTTGAGCTCGCGTCGGTCGGAGGCCTCTTCCAACTGCTTTCTGAGCGCGGGCGTGAGCACCCCCCGCTGCCCCAAGGTCGTCAGCATCGAGATCCGGTGGTCGATCAGGTCTTGGCGCTCCCTGATCCGTCGCAGGGCTCCGTGAACGCTCTCCTCGTCCAAACCTCCGCACAAATCTGCCCGGTACCTAGCGAGAAACGCCACCGAGGTGCCGTTCTCGACCTGCCGCACCAGCTCCAGAAGGTCCTTGAGTGGGATGTCGCATTCCTGCGATACCTGCACGAAGCAGTCCACGGGAAGCCCTGTCAGGGGTTTCATTAGCTAACCAAAGACGTCGAACGCTTTCTGTATCATAAGGCAAAACATGCGACGCCTGCGAGCAGCGCGGCGGAGTGTACTCGCGGCCGCCCTCGTGGCGCTCGCCGCGGCGGCCCGGGCACAGGTCATCGAGTTCGAGGCGAACGGGATGAGCTATCAGGTGCTCACCCGGGAGGGCCTGACGCTGATGTGCGCCCCCATGCCGCTGAAGACCAGCCGCTACGCGGTCATGCATGTCGCGGTGAGTAACGGCAGCCGCCAGCCGTGGCACGTGGACTCGTCCAGTTTCGCGTTCGAATACAGCGACGGCACGGTCGTGCGGGCCGTCTCCGAGCAGCGCGTGATCGGCGAGTTTTTCCGCACCGCCGGCCGGTCGGAGCTGCTGAAGCTGCAGACAGCCTACGAGAAGGCCCTCTACAACAACCAGTTCATTCGCCCGAACAACAGCTACGAGAAACGGCGGCTCTCGGCTCTGGCGTTCGGTCCCAAGGGCCTGAAGGCCTCCGCCGCCGCTGCGGCCATCACATTCGTCAGCGGCAGCGTCCAGCCCGGCGAGTCGGCCGACGGGGCCCTGTTCTTCCCGACCGCGGGCCGGCAGCTCGGGAGGGGGCGGATGGTCGCGACGGTGGGTGACGTGAGCTTCGAGTTCCTGGCTCGGTAGGCGCTTGCGGTCCATGGGAGAATACCCCGTTCGTGCCAGGTGTGCTGCGTTACGGGACGTACGTTCCGTACTGCCGGTTGAGCCGTTGTGGGCTGGCCGGTCGCGGGCGCGGCGAGCGGGCTGTCGCGAGCTACGACGAGGACGCCACGTCGCTGGCTGTCGAGGCGGCTCGAGAGGCTCTCAAAGGCGCTAGCCTCGGGCCTCTGGCGCTGCTGTTTGCATCCACGTCGCATCCGTACGCCGAGAAGCTGAATGCCGCGGCCGTGCATGCCGCCACCGCCCTGCCGCCGGAGATCCGGGCCGTCGACGTGGGCGGATCGAGCCGGTCCGGTCTCGCGGCTCTCGGCCTCGCGTTTCAGGCTAGCGGTGCCGGGCCGCTGCTGGTCTGCGCGGCCGACGTAGTAGTCGGCGCTCCGATGGGTCCCCGGGAGTCCGCTGGGGGCGACGCCGCGTCCGCCTTCGTGATCGGGGAGGGCGCGGACGCCGGTGCCGAAATCCTTGGCGCGGCCTCTCGCACAGAGGAGATTCTCGACGTGTGGCGCGGGCCGGAGCAGCCATTTGCGCGGCACTGGGAGGAGCGGTTCGTCCAGCAGCGTCTCGTGCCGGCCCTGGAGGCCGTGCTTGCCGAGGCCCTGCGGCAGGCTGGACTGGGCGTGTCCGACTTGTCGAGGGTGGCCGTGGACACGTCCCATCCTAGGGTCGTGGCGTCGCTTGCTAGGGCGGCGGGTCTCGGTCCGGGGCAGGTCGCGGACGACCTGTCGGCCACCGTCGGACGGTCCGGAGCTGCCCACGCGGGTCTCCTGCTGGCGAGCATGCTGGACGCGGCCTCGCCGGGCGACCGCCTTGCCGTGCTGTGCGCCGCCGACGGCGCCGAGGCGCTCGTGCTCGAAGCCACCGGTCGCATCGGGCGGGCGCGGCCTGCGCGCCGGGTAGCCGACTGGGTCGGATCCAAGCGGCCGGGCCTGCCTTACGAGACCTATTTGAAGTGGCGGGGCATCCTGCCGTTCGAGCCGCCGCGGCGCCCTGATCCCCCGCGGCCGGCCGCGCCGCCGATGCGGCGCGCCGAGCGCTGGAAGTACGCTTTCGTCGGGTCGCGTTGCCGGGCCTGCGGCGCGGTGAACCTGCCGCCGCAGCAGGTCTGCGTGCAGTGCGCCGCGATCGACGAGATGGACCCGGCTCCCTACGCCGATGCCACCGCCAAGGTCGCGACCTACACGATCGACCACCTTGCGTACTCGCTGCAGCAGCCGGTCGTCGCCGCGGTGGTCGACTTCGACCAGGGAGGCCGGTTCGCGTGCGAGCTCGCGGACGTCGACCCGGGCGCGGTGGAAATCGGACAGTCCCTGGAGATGACGTTCCGTCGACTCTATACGTCGGACGGCGTGCGGAACTATTTCTGGAAAGCCCGCCCCAGGCGCTAAGATTGATCGCGGTCGCAGGGGGTGCAATGGCCAGCAGGGGAATTCGAGACCGCGTAGCGATCGTGGGGATGGGTTGCACGCGTTTCGGGGAGCACTGGGACCGCGGGGCGAGCGACTTGCTCGTCGAAGCGGCGCTGGAGGCATGCGCGTCGGCCCGCGTGGACCGCGAGGTGATCGACGCCTATTGGATGGGCACCCTGGCGAGCGGGCTTTCGGGCCTGATGCTGTCCGAGCCGCTGAAGACGGGCTACAGGCCCGTCACCCGCGTCGAGAACTTCTGCGCCACCGGCAGCGAGGCCTTGCGCAACGCTGCCTACGCGGTGTGCTGCGGGGCCTACGACCTAGTGATGGCGATCGGCGTGGAGAAGCTGAAGGATTCCGGCTATTCCGGTCTCGCGACCGGAGGGGGGATTCCGACCGACGGGACGCAGTCGTCGATGACCGCGCCGGCGACCTTCTCCTTGCTCGCTCCCGCCTACGCGAAGAAGTACGGTCTGGAGGGGCAGACTCTGCGTGCGGCGCTGACCCGCATCGCCTGCAAGAACCACGCGAACGGGGCGCTGAACCCGAAGGCCCAGTTCCGGCGGGCCGTCTCCCCGGAGAAGATCGAGGGCGCGCCTAGGGTCGCGGGCATGCTCGGCGTGTTCGACTGCTCGGGGGTCAGCGACGGTGCCGCGGCGGCCATCCTGTGCCGCAGCGAGGACGCCCACAAGTACACGGACACCCCGCTGCTCGTCAAGGCCCTGTCGTTCATCGCCGGGCCAGCCGACGGCGCGAAGCGCCAGGACTACGACTACACCACCTTTCCCGAGGTGGTGGCGAGCGCCGCGGACGCCTACGCGCAGGCAGGCGTTCGCGAGCCGCGCGAGGAGATCTCCCTCGCGGAGGTGCATGACTGCTTCACGCCGACAGAGCTGGTGCTGATGGAGGATCTGGGGTTCTCGCGGCGTGGCAAAGCTTGGCGGGACACGCTCGACGGGCGGTTCGAGATCGGAGGGGCCCAGCCGGTGAACCCGGACGGAGGCCTGAAGAGCTTCGGGCATCCCATCGGGGCCAGCGGTCTCCGGATGATGTACGAGATGTGGCTGCAGTTCCGCGGGGAGGCCGGGAAACGGCAGGTGCCCTCGCCCAGCTTGGGCCTGACGCACAACCTCGGAGGTGCTCCGGGTCGCTGCGTCAGCTTCGTGTCGGTGGTAGGGCCGAACTAGTGCGGCGAGGAGGCGATGCTACGACGCCTGCAGGTTACTCGGACATGGCCTTGCGGCTTGGGAATCGATGCCTAAAGGACTCGATCTTGTGACTCGAGTCCTCTGTAGGCCGCTAAGCGATTCCGATGAATCCGTGGGTGGCGGAGCCGAGCCTAACAGGAATGACTCCTGAAGAGTATCGTTCTCGCGCGGAGCAGGCGGGGAGGATCAGTCTTCAACGGGTTATTGAATGGGAATTATATATCTGAGTGCCGGCGACGCCATGTCCGGCTAGAACTGCCCTGATTGGGGACATCGCCGTCTTGCTCGGGTCATTGGTGTGCGGCCGAGGTGGGTACCGAAGGGTCGGTTCGTATCTGAATCGCGGCGGCCAGCGGATTTCGCGGCGCACGGACTGGAGAGGCTCCCCTTCCAAGGCGGCTGCCGGTAGGAATTGTCCGGGCTGGACACCGGTCGCGGCGCGGGATTCCGGATCCGGATCGCCCTTCGCACCGAGCGTGAAGAGAGGCCGCAGCGGACCGGCTAGGTCGTGCTCGGGCCGCGACCGCGGCCTTGCCGACCAGTTGCCGGTAGGTCAGCGTCCGGCCGACCGGGCCCCGCGCCATGCGCCGCATCCGTTCCGCCGTGTCGCAGTTGCGGGCGTTGCGCCGTCCCGCGAACTCCGTGAGGTAGCGGCCCGAATGACGGACGCTCATCCGGTGATAGGTTCCGTAGAGGCCGCGCTTGAACAGGGACCGGAACGACTCGATGCCGTTCGCATGCGCTGTCCCGCGCACGTACTCGCCGCCGGAGTGCCTGACGGCTTCGTGCGAGAACTCCTCCATGCCGGCGCAGGCCGCCGCCTCGTCGGAGCGGACCTGCGCGCCCGGCGCGACCCGGCCGCGCGCGAAGCCCTGCAGGTCGCCCTCGGTCGTGCCCGGCAGCGGCCGGGCGGCCGCTTCGTTCGTGGCGCGGTCCCGCGCGCCCGCCACGGGGGTCTTGCCGACGGTCCCGCGCCCGGCGCGGGCCTTCTTGCTCTCGTGCTTGTTGCGCTCCTTGCCGCCGACGTACGTCTCGTCCACTTCCACCGGGCCGACGAACAGGTCCCGGTCCCGCTCCCGGCACGCGCGGATGCGGTGCGCCAGGTGCCGGGCCGACTTCCGGCTGATGCCCGGGTCGCGGTGCAGCTTCATGCTGGAGACGCCCTTGAGGCCGGTGGTCAGCAGGAACAGGGCCACGGCCCGGACGCGGTAGCAGAGCTTGGCGTCGGCCGTCACGCTGCCGGCGCGCACGGAAAAGCGCTTGCCGCAACCGCGGCAACGGTACGGCATCGAAGGGTGGGCCGCGCCGGACTGCACGCTGGAGCCGCGGCAGCGGGGGCATGCCGGACCGTCCGGCCAGCGCACGGAGGCGAACCACTTTTCCGCGGATTCGTCATCGGGGAACATGGCGATCACTTCAATCAACGTGATGCCTTTACGAAACCAATTCCCGGGATCTTTCTGCTTCTCATTCTTCAATGACGACCTCCTATATTGGAACCATTCTATCAAGAAACTCCACAGACTTTCAACAGATATCCGGAAGAAATATCAAATTAAATTATGGATTGATGATTTGCCAAATAAGTTGCCTAGTCACTCAGATATATAATTCCCTATTGAATCACGATTTAATCGTTTTAGAGACGCTGTTTCCCTGCGATCTGAAGCATGTTTATATTCTTAGTGGCAATCTGATAGAGATGGATTATCGTCGAAATGAAGTTCTGACAATAGCAAGATTATTCCAGTCTACGAAGGCTGAAAATCCCCTTAGAGTTGTCCTAGAAGAAGATAATCTCAGAAACAGAATTCTGATCCATTTAGTACGAGAAACGGAAAACTTTGAGGACCTCTCCATTCGCTTTTTCCACGGCTAGAAACATGAATCCAACACCTTGATCTTTGTGTCAATTCAGAGATTGTCGCGAATCGAACTAGGATGATAGCACTGCGTTAGATTTGACTTAAATTTCACCTCTATCGAGCGTCTGCTTCGTCCTATAGTCTAGCGTATGCGAGGCTTTGAAGAACAAGACGTAGTACCACTATCGAACAGACGGCCAAGAATGTCTTGGGGCAGCTAGGAGTGCGCCGAGGAGCATTGAATTCCTGCTCAATCCGGAAATATTGCAAGATTCTCAAGGCACAGGCCGATGGAAGCGACGCAGGAAGATACACGGGTCGTCTACATGAGTCCGCGAGCTCTTGGGAGCGTATATTTATCAAGCTCCCTTTCCGCAACAATCTTGATCGGCAATATGCCAACGATACATTTCTCTTCCTGAGCGGAGGGTATGCGATGTCGATCCTGCAGAGAAACATTGAGAACGCTGGGGAAGAACTGGATGGATACATGAGGTCTAAGAATGGAGTACCTGATGGTCCATCGATAGATATGCAGGATTCTTGAATTTGATCTCAATTGACTTGGCGATTGATTGTATGGGATTCGAACTAGATTAGATGGAATCTTGTCATTCGATTGAATTAATCGAGAGAATGATTTGTGACGTTGGGATCGGTCTTCTCCTAGGTTGCGAACTTCTGCTTTCTGCGGGGAGGCGCAGCGCAGTTGGCGCTCGGAGCCGATTCAAGCGCTGCGCGTATGCGCGAGCTGCGTGCGGCGCCGGGCCCCCGGATCTGCCTTGCCGGCCAGAACCGGCTGTCCCGCCCGTGCGGGCAGCGCTTGAATGCGTTAAGCTGTGGACATCGCACAGGCCCCGACGCGTCGTGCATTGGTCGAACACGAGCTTCGTCGACATCAGAGCGCTCCGCAGTCGCGACTTGGAAGGCCTCTTGGCCAACCAGGCGAAATTCTGGCAGGAGCGCTTCAGTTGGGACTGTCGGCCGGGACTCGAGTCGGTTCGTCGCATGTTGGACCGGGGCGCGCTGACCGGTCTCGCGGCGGTCCGCTTCGGCCGCGCCGTAGGATACAGCCGCTTCGCCGCGGAGGGCCGCAGGGCCGTCGTCGGCGATCTGTTCGTCGCACCCGGAAACCCGAGGCGCGTGCTGCGAGGTCTCGTTGAAGGCACGCTGAACTCGGCCTGCTCTGGTCAAGAAGTCGAGCGGGTGGAGGGCCACTTGCCTTGCTTGGACCGGTTCCCGAGCGTCAGGGCCGACCGCAGAGGGAGGCTGAAGGTCTTCCCCAGGGTGCTGATGCATGCGAGCGGCCTGCGCGATCTGAGTCCGGGAGGCACGGAATTCCATCCGGTGCGCTTCTCTCGGTGGTCGGACTCCTTCATGCAGCCCGCCTCGGATCTAGTCGGATCCAGCTTCCGAGGGCATGTGGACGCCGAGATCGAAGAGCGGCTGGGAAGCGCTCTCGGTCCGCGGCGCTGCTTGGTTGAGATCATCCGCGAGTCCTCCTGCGGCGAATTCCTTCCTGCGGCCGGGTTCGTGGCTTCTGTGCCGGACGAGGACGCGCTCGTCGGGATGTGCCTCGCCACACTCCTGAGCGCGCGCGTCGGCCATGTCATCCACCTTTGCGTCGCGCCTCCGGATCGAAGGCGCGGAATTGGCCGTGAGTTGCTGCGACGGTCGATGAGCGCCCTCGCCGATGCCGGCTGCGACTGTGTCTCCTTGGTCGTTACGTCGTCGAATTCCGCGGCCGTTAGGTTCTACGAACGCTGCGGGTTCCGGGCCGTTGCATCCTTTCCCTCGTTCGTTTGGAGTCGTCGCTGAGGGGAGCGAACCGCGCCTCGGGGGGCGGTCCCAGCCCGGAGTAGAGTAAGGCAAGGACTGGCGCGATGCGAATCGGACTGATCGGCCTCGGCTTCATGGGCAGCACGCACCTGGAGGCATACCGGAACGTCAGCGGCTTCGAACTGGCGGCCGTGTCGAGCTCGAGTCCGAGGAAACTGGCTGGCGACCTGAGCGATGTCGGCGGGAACCTAGACCGGGGCGGGGGCGTGGTGGACTTCGGCGCTGCTCAGCGCTACACCCGAGCCGAGGACCTGATCGACGACCGCGCCGTCGACGCCGTCGACATTTGCACGCCGACCGACCTGCACAAGCCGCTCGCCCTGCGCGCGCTGGCGGCCGGCAAGCACGTTCTCGTCGAGAAGCCGATGGCTCTGAGCGGCGCGGAATGCGACGAGATGGTCAGCGCTGCCCGGGATGTCGGCAGGGTCCTGATGGTTGCCCAAGTCCTGCGGTTCTTCCCCGAGTACGTGCAGGCCCGCTCCGAGATTCGGTCGGGTCGGCTCGGCAACGTCCGTGCCGCCACGTTCCGCCGCCGCTGCGCCGCCCCGGCTTGGGGCCGGTGGCTCAAAGATCCCCGTCGCAGCGGCGGAGGGGCGTTCGACCTGCTGATCCACGACTTCGACTACTGCCAGCAGCTCTTCGGTCGGCCCAGCGAGATTCGCGCCGTCGGCGTGCAGGATCCCGATGTAGGGATCGACTTCGTCGAGGCGCTGCTGGACTACGGGGACGGAGTGCCCGTAGTGATCTCGGGAGGCTGGCACCACCCGGCGAGCTTCCCGTTTTCGATGGAATTCACCATTCTGTGCGACGGCGGGACCCTCGACTACAGGTCCGATAAGCCCGGGCTGCGGCTTCACGCCGCGTCCGGGGAGATGGTCGAGGTCGGGCTGCCGGACGGCGACGGATTCGCAGGGGAACTCCAGGCGTTCGTGGACGCCTGCGCGTCCGGCGAGGCGCCCGCGGCCTGCCGTCCCGAGGATTCGGCCGAGTCCGTGCGCATGGCACTGGCGATGAACCGGTCGCGGCTTGCGGGCGGGGCGCCCGCCTCGGTTGGGTGAGCCTCCGGAGGGACGGCTCGGCCCCGGCGGCTGGATTCCCATGGGCCGAGCCCCTTCGCGTCCGTACTCGAGCCGGCAGTGCGGAATCCGTGAACGGCCCCTTGTCCCTGGAGTTCGTCTACGGACTGCAGGCCGGATGCCTACTCTGCAGTTTCCTAGTGCGGATTGCGTCGAGCAAGTCCTTGCCCGCACCGCCGATAGCCTTGACTGCGGACCTTTCCCTTGTAGTCCGAACGAGCCTCGCGAGCGGCCGAACGTACGGGTGAATGCTGGTGTAGTGACGGAGCGGCGTATGGTCCCGAATTGTCCGCTTGATTCTCTCGCAGTTGCCGGGGATCGTCCCTGCCAGTAACCGGTTGGCATCCGACCTTCGAAAGATCACGGAGATGTTTTCCCCACTCGCAGATTCGTGCTCGGAGTCAACCTCGAATCCCGCCCTCTCGCCGATTCTCCGCAACGTGGCCACGTTGAATCCGAAGAGATGGGCCCTGTGAAAGCGATGGCTCGGCGCATGGCAGACAGCCTCGATATTAGGAACCTCCACTACTAGCCAGCCCCGTGGCCGCAACCAATCCCTTACGTGTTCCAAGACGCGAGGAGGGAAGCTCATGTGCTCCAGAGAGTGGAATAGTGTCACTACCTGACAAGATGATTGAGGCAGGCCGATATCCCTGGCGAATCCTATATGTACCGGAATCCCCAGTTCTTCACGGGAGTAGCGTGCGTACCCGTCCGGTGGCTGAACTCCCTGTGCGTCGAAGCCGAGCTGGCGAAGCAAGTAGACGAATTCGCCGCACCCCGACCCTACGTCGACGATCACTGATCCCGGTTCCGCGAGTTCGCGGATATGCCGGATGCGTTCCGCTGCCAGCAGCCCGCCCCGGTATATATGCCTTGGCGTTGGCTTGTTCACGCCCTTGTACTCCCAGCGGTAGGTGCCTTCGTAGAACTCCCGCAGGACCTCCTCATCCGGAACAGGATCGGTCCAGACCAACCCGCATCTGCGACAGATAACAGACCGAAGCGGACACCCGTCCCGGTCGACCGAGGCGACCAGATCCGCTTCGCGAGCCCCGCACAGGTCGCAGGCCGATTCCGGAATCACGGTGCCCGAGCCCGGTCGACCGTCGCTATCGCTCGCAGCGGGTCTGGATTCGCCGCCGAGGTTCACGTCCGAGGTCCTGCCTTTGTCGCGTACCCACGAGAGTGCAATTCGCAAGTGGGAGCTTCGAAATGCACGCCTCTCACATCGGTCGAGTGATTCGCTTCCGCGAGAGAAGGAACCGCGCCTCCGAGGCCCCGTCGCACGGCACGTCGGATCAGGAGCAGCGAACCTCGCTCCTCCGCGACCAGTCTAGAGCGCGGCCGCGGGAGCCGTCGATCTCGCTGGTACATCGTAGCACGCAGGTGCATTCGCGTTACCGAGGTGCGCTTGTCCGGGTAACACTCGCGGCGCTGTGAGCGGAGGCCTCGGGCCTCCTTCCCTTGCCATGCCGTGTTGGAAGAGGCTTCGCAATGCCTTCAGATGCTGGTCGGCTTGGTGCCGCTATGCTTGAGCCTCCTAGAGGTGCCGCGGAAGTCTCCTAGGCCGGCCCGGGTGCCGACGGTGTCGAGCTGCTTCTTGGGCGATTGCAATCCCCACCGGCAACGGTCGGCGGCCCAGGCACCTGGTCGACCGGAGGTTCTCGCCACGCGGAGCCGTGCGATTCCGCCGGTCGGACGCGCGGGCGGGCCTAGCCTAGCGAGCGCAGTTCGGAGCGCCGGGGCTCTGGGATGAGACTCTAGGCCGTTCGATTCGATCGGCTTGATCGCCCCGCCCGCATCCTTGGCTCGACTGGACCGGTCGCTTCGCTAGGGGATGCGGGCGGGGCGGGCCTAGCGCTCGCGCAGCCAGTGCGCCCGTTCGGTGGCAACGAGCAGGGCCATCGCTCCGCCGCGGTCGTCCCGTCCTAGGATGGCCTCGCGATCGAAGTAGGCCCGCAGGGAGTCTTGCCGTCCCGTGCTCCTGCATACATCGACCAGCGTCGCGTCGGACTTGACGCGGGCCTGCACGGCCCGCCATGCCCGGTCCGCGACCGATTCGAATTCCTCGAGTGGCAGCCATCCTTTCCGCAATCCGCGCAGGATCGCGAAGCCGATCATCGCGGTAGCCGTCAGCTCGCGATAGCTCTCCGGCCGGTCGACGACTTGGTGCCACGCGCCGGTTGGGTCTTGGTGGCGGGCCAAAGCCCGCATGTGCCGCGCGTAGGAGTTCCTGACCTCCGCGAAACCCGGATGCTCGGCTGGCCAGTCGCTCAGCGCGAGGGCCAGTCCAAGAGCGGGGAAACCGTTCCCCCTGCCCCACGCCGCCGGGTCTAGGGGCGAGTGCCGGTACAGGCCGTCCGGTCGCAGGTCCAGTACCTGCATGAAACGCAGGTGCCGCAGCGCCATGCCGAAGTACCGGCGCTCACCGGTCAATCTGCCCGCTCGTGCCAGGATCGCGCATCCCATGAAGACCGAGTCGCTCATCTCGTTGTGAAACGGCATGGAGGGCTTCGGCGAGCCGTCCCGGTCGAACCCGAGGCTCGCGGCGGATAGCGCGAGGCCTAGGTACTCGGGCGTGCGGGTGCGCTCGTACAGCTCGGCGAACAGCAAGTGCCCGGAAACGTGGCTGCCGGACGGGCGCGGCCCGAGCGACGGCTTCCCTTCGAGAAAGGGGCGGACGATCCGCTCGACGTCCGCCAGGCGGCTCTCCCCTGTGAGGTCGCCGAGGCGGAGCCGCCCGACCAGCGCGAGCGCCGGGATGTAGGTGGCGCTGTCGAGGGCGTGCCCGTAGGCCTGCTCGAGCGCGGCGGCCGTCTTGATCGGGGTGCGCTCGATGCGGGCGCGGAGTTCGCGCCGGGCGTGCGACACGGGCAGGTCGGTCGCCAAGGTCCTTAGTCGGGCGGACGCCTCCGCCCGGAGCTGGTCCAAGCTCTTGTCCCGGCCCGCGAGGCGCAGCGTCGCGGCGAGGATTCGCCCCGTGCCGGCCGGCGTGGCGCCGCCCCTCAGGGCGCGTTCGAGGCGGCTGGGGGCGTCGTCCGTGCGCAGATCCACGACTAGGTCCGGGGCGAGCATGCCGATGAACCGCCACACGTACTGGGACTCGACGGCGTCTCCGCTATAGGCCGCTCCCGGCGGCGGGAAGGCCGCAGCTGGCCCGCGGTCCGGAAACGCGTTCAGCACTGCGGAGAGGCGATAGCCCCGTTCGGAAGGAGGCCGCAGGAGGGCTGCCGCGAGATCCACGGACTCGTCTCTGCCGTCCAGACCCGCAACTAGCAGCACGCTGGGGCCCGGGTCGCTGGGTTCGAGGGCCCCCTCCTCGACGAGCGCGTGAATCGGACTCCCGGCGGCGGTCACTCCTACCGGTAGCTCGAGCACGGCAGCTCCGAGCAGCGCCTGGGCGCAAACCGCGAGGAACAGGGCTCGCTGCAGCGCCGTCAGGCGCTCGGCTTCGCCCGCGGACCGCTCGACGTGCATCTATTTCGGACCCAAGGTCAGGGCTTGGCCGTGCAGCCGGACCTTCGGGTGCTCCGCTACGGCCCGGTATTCCCACGCACGGCGCGGGTCCGCCCGCCCCAGCAGCGCGGAGAACCGCCCGGGGGCGGACATCGACGACAGCCTCTGTCCGACGGGCTTCCACGGGTCGTCGGGCTCGTACATCTCGGCGGTGCCCTTCCTGCGCCGGTACTCGAATCCCACCCGAACGGACGAGGCGTCCCCGGTCTCCCGGAGCTCGCCTTCGAGCAGCGCGCCCTTAGGGCCCCACTCGGTGCCGGCAAGAGTCTCGACCACCGGCGGCTTCAGACCGGGCGAGGCGTTCGCGATGCGGAGCACGACCGGATTCGGCCACTGCCGGTCGTTGTACAGTCGCTGGGCCCGGTAGGCCCGGATCTGCAGCCCGTCCGCGGTCTGCTCCCATTCGGTCTCGGGCCTGATCTCGGTGCGATATTCGAGGACCTTGTCGTTCTGGCCCAGAACGGAGATCGCGGTGCCCTCGCCCGCCGTGACGGACTGCAGCACGATCGTCTTCTGCGTGCCCCAGGTCCATCCGGCGCCCGGCACGAAGGCGTAGACCGTGTTCTCCACCCTCGCCTTGGTGAACCAGATGTCGCCCTCGTTGGTGATGACCCACGGCCGCACCGCGCCCACGGCCTCTGCGTTCACCATGTGCCAGAGAGCCATCTCCCGCATCCGCGCGTCCTGCTCGACGGGAAGCTCTCCGTTCGGCTTCGGCCCTATGTTGAGCAGAAAATTCCCGCCTTTCGCGCGGGTCTCGATCCACGCGCCGATCAGCTCGCCGCCCGACTTGTAGTGCTCGTTCGTGCCGCGGTACTGCCATTGGGTGCCCATCGTCATGTTGCCTTCCCAGGCCCCTTCCAGCGGTACGCCGGGCGTGTACTGCTCGGGAGTCTCGATCTCGCCTCGCGTCACCACGGTATCGGGAGAGATCTCCCAGATCAGCCGCTTCATCCGGTCGACGATTTCGTCGCGCGGCAGCGCGGCGTTGGTCGGCGGGTCGAAGAACACCACGTCGATGGGGCCGTAATTCGTCATCAGCTCCCGCTCTTGGGCGAGGTTCAGCTGCAGCAGGCCCGAGTTGTTCGGAGGCAGCGCTTCGGGTCGCAAGCGGCTGATCAGCGTGCCTTGCCGGTACAGGAAATGGAAGTCGTCGGGCGAGAAGTACCACCCCACGGCGATGCCCTCCGCCCGGAACGCGTCGGCGATTTCCTTGGCGATGTCCCGGGCGAACGGGGTGTGCATGATGCTGAAGTCGGTCGTCGACGTCGCGAACATGCAGAATCCGGAATGGTGCTTCGCCGTGAAGACCACGTAGCGGAAGCCGGCCAGCCTCGCCGCGCGGGCCCATTCCCGCGGGTCGAACTGCTGCGGGTTGAAGCTGCGCGGGAGCTCCTCCACGTAGCGCCTTAGGTAGGCCTCGTCGGCGCCGACCATCGAATGGCTGATCACCGACGTGAGCTGGCTGTCGAGGCTCCAGTGGATGAATAGCCCGAGCCCGAGGTCGCGGAACCACTCGACGCGGTCGGGCCTATTGGCGCCCGGGGCTGCCCACGCGAGTGCGAGCAGCAGGAGGAGCGAGGCGGTGCGATTCATGGCGCGGTTCTGGTATTCTGCCACAGGCCGGAGCCCGTGTCTGCCCGGTCAGTCCAGCAGCGCCATGACGAGCCCGCTGCGGATTTTCGGCGAGAACCAGGTCGATTTGGGCGGCATCATGCGCCTCTGTCGGCACACTTCGATGAACTGTCGCATCGTCACCGGCGACAGCGTGACCGCGAAGCCGAACTCGCCCGAGTCGACCCGCGATCGGAGGTAGGCGGCGTCGCGGTTGCCGCCCACGAACGTCAGGCGCTCGTCGCGCGCGTCGGCGATGCCGCAGACCCCTTCGAAGATCCGGCGCTGCACGATCGCCGCGTCGATCGAGGCCGCCGCGTCGGCCGCGTCGAACGACCCGGCCCTAGGGCGGAGGCGCAGCCACGCGCCTTGGGAGTACAGCCCGATCGAGTGGGTCTCGGTCGGCTGGTACGCCGCGGACCCAGGTGCGGGGCTCACCTCGAACGCAGCTGACAGAGCGGACCGCCACCAGTCCGCGGAACCTGAGTCCGCCCTGACCAGTCGGTTGTAGGGTGCCAGGCCCATGGAGGCGGCAGGGAACACCACCGCTAGGAAGCCGTCCAGCCCCACCATCGCGGCCGCGGCGCTGCGGTGATTGCCGTCCGCGACGTACGCGAATCTCTCGCGGCCGACCTCTGCGGCCAGGCCGCGGCGTTCCCGGCTCTCAGGCAGCAGCCAGATGCGGTGCCTGCACCCGTCGTCCGCGCTGGCGACGAAGTCCGGTGCGCGGCGGTCCGCCCGAGCCGCCAGCGCGGCGGCGAAGCGGCCGTCGGCGTCTTCGACGGCGTTGTTGACCGTGCCGATGATCGCGTTCGTCGCGCGGATCAGGTCAGCGCGCCCGCGCGCCTTCTTCGGCCGCACTCCCTCATTCCTGACGATGGTGCCCCCGGGCGCCTCGTCGGTGAGTATGTCCTTGGCCGGGGCCAGCCCGCCGAGGCCGAGTTGCCTGGTGCCGGGCCGGCCCGGGTCGGCGATCTCGTACAGGAACATGGCGTCGGCGACCTCCCGGGTCAGCGGGCTCAGGCGCAGCTCGGCCATGCGGGCGTGCGCCGCCTCCAGGGCAGCGGGCGAGCCCTCGGCCGGCCCGGAGTCCGCCCGGGCGGCCGAGGCGTGCGGCATCGTGATGCGCAGGACGCTGTCGGGCTGGCGCCGGATGAGATCGGCGATCTCGCGGTCGCTTTGGAACTCGTCGTAATTCGGGCTGGAGAGCGCCTGCGCCGCGTCGGATCCGACGGGCACGAGAGCGTGCGGGATTGGCTTGAGCGTGACCATCGAGAGGGTCGGGAGACGTGTTGCGCCTGATTCCAGCATCCCCCGTAGCGCGCGCGCCCCGCAAGTTTCCGGAGCGCCGCCACCCTCCCGGCGCGCAAGCCGGGCGCGGGCAGGGCCCGCGAGGTCGTATCATGGGAGGCGAGCAGTCCCATGCGCGCGCGAACGGCCCTTTTGGCGCTGGCCCTTGCGCTGGCGGCGGTGCCAGCCTTGGCGCAGAAGCAGTCCCTGCTGGCCGGCGCTTGGGAGCTGAAGGTGGGCGGGCAGACGTTCCGCGCCGACTTCGTCGAGGACCAAGGCGACGTTCGCGGTACGGTCCGGCTGCCGGGCGGCGACTCCGTTGAGGTGGAGTACGGACTGCTCCTGGGCCGGGACTTGGAGTTCACGACCGTCGAGAAGGGCGTGGAATTCGAGTGGACCGCGGAGGTAGGCCGCAATTCCATCAAGGGCGAGCGCGTCAACCTCGACACCGAGGCCACCGTCCGCGTCACCGGCAAGCGCGCCCGCTAGGGCGGTTTCCGGCGGAGCCGCCGTCAGTTCAGGAAGTACGTCCGGTAGAGCGTGTCGCGCTGCTTCGGCACGAAGCCGGCCTCGCGGATCATCCGGCGGAGGTCCTCTTCGGTGGCGGAATGGCTCGCTCCCGCCTGGCGCACCACATTCTCCTCCAGCATCACGCTCCCGACATCGTTGCCTCCGAAGCGCAGGCCCAGCTGGCAGACCTTCAGTCCCTGCGTCACCCACGAGGTCTGGACGTTGAGGAAGTTGTGCAGGTAGATGCGCGAGATCGCCAGCGTGCGCAGGAACTCGCAGGCGGTCGCCTCCTCGGGGACCCTTTTTCCTAGGGCGGTGTGAGCCGGCTGGAAAGGCCACGGGATGAAGGCCGTGAAACCTCCCGTCTCGTCCTGCAGCTGGCGCAGCTTTTCCAAGTGCTGCACGCGGTGCTCCACGGTCTCGCCGCAGCCGAACATCATCGTCGCGGTGGTGTTCATTCCGATGCGGTGGGCGGTGCGATGCACGTCCAGCCACTGGTCCGTGGTGCATTTCAGTCGCGCGATGCGGAAGCGGACCTCGTCGTCGAGGATCTCCGCTCCCGCTCCCGGCATCGAGTCCATGCCCGCGTCGCGCAGTCGCAGCAACGTGTCGCGGATGGACAGGCCGCTCGCTTCCGCGACGGAGAGGATTTCCGGGGCCGACAGGCAGTGCAGCTGGAACGCGGGGAAGCGCTGCTTGAGCCGGCTGAAGAGAGACTCGAAGTAGCCGATGTCGAGGTTCGGATTCACGCCGCCCTGCATGAGCACGCCCGTGCCGCCGCAGTCCACGGTTTCCTGGATCTTCTGCGCGATCGTCTCGAAGGGCAGCACGTAGCCCTCGTCGTGGCCCATGGGGCGATAGAACGCGCAGAAGCTGCAGTACTCCGTGCATTCGTTGGTGTGGTTGATGTTGCGGTCGATGATGTAGCTCGCGATTCGATGGGGGTGCAGGCTCTCCCGGACCGCGTCGGCTTCCATGCCGATTCCGATCAGGTCGTCGCTGGCGAAGCAGTCGAGCGCGCGTTCGTTCGTCATCATGATGGCTCGTTTACCTCGACAGCGACTGCTCCGCCAGGAAGCGCGGGCCGGGCGAGGGTGCCGCCAGCCCGAGCTCCGAGGCTAGGCGCAAGTAGAGCCGCAGGCCCTCGATCTCGCGCGGCCCGATCTCGAAGCGCACGAGTCGCGTCAGGTACTCCCGGACCACTGCGGGCGCGAAGCCGAGGCGGGCGCTCTCGGCACGGACGATCTCGTGGATCCGCGCCCGTCCGTACGCGGCAGACTCGGCCAGTGCCTGCGCGAGGCCTTCCGTCCGCGCGGCTGCCCTGACGCCCCACACGGCGAAGACCATCGGGAGTCCGGTCAGGTCCTGCCATTCGGCCCCGAGGTCGTAGACGTGGACGGGGTGGCCCTTCCAGCTCGACATCGCCGTGTCGATCCGCAGCGCCGGATCCCCTATGACCAGCGCGGCGTCGGCCACCTCGAGCATCTCGTCCAGCCTTGGAGGGCGAGGCAGGACTCGCGGCCGGATGCCGTGGGCCCGGGCGGCTAGGATCCGGGCCAGTACCACGGACGTGCGCGAGCCGCTGTCGGCGGCGAACGAATCGATCGCCCCGAATGGCTTCTTGGAAACGAGGACGATGCTGCGGACGGGGCCTTCGCACGCGACTCCGAGCCCGGGCACGACGGCCAGCCCGGGCTGGCGCGCCAGCTCGATGACCGGCACCAGCCCGACATCCGCCTCGTTCTTGCGCAGCCGGTCGGCGCATTCGGAAGGGAGCGCGAACGAGAGCTCGAACGCCCCCCGCTGCCGCCCGCTCGACAGGCCCCAGACCAGCGGCGCGGTGTTCAGGTAGCTGACCGCGCAGACGCGAAGCTTGGCCGCTGGCACAGCCCTTCGATTCTAGCAACGCCCGCGGCCGCCAGCGGGTCGGGGCGGGCGGAAGGTAACTTAGGGCTCGCGGATGCGCCATAATTGAGACAGGGATCCCTACGCATGATCACTCGACTCGGCACCTTCGCATTGGGGGCGGCTCTCCTTGCGGCCCCGCTGCTGCTGGCCGCGGCCGGCTATACCGTGAGCGCGCCCATTCTCGGCTACGTATTCGACCAGGAGGCCGGCTCGCTCCACAGGGTCGACGGGATTCCGGGAGCATCAAGCATGGCGCCCGCGCTCGACCTAGGCATGGTCCTGGCGCAGGCCGTGATCGCCCCCACCCAGCAATTCGCTATTGTTCGCGACGAACAGGGGCGGACGCTGTTCGTCGATCTGTCCGCGGACCCGCCGGAAGCGGTCGCGCTGGAGGCGGCACCGGGGGGGGCGCTGACGGCGGTGATCAGCCCCGCGGCGCGGCACGCGGCCTTGGTATCGTCCGAGACGGGCCGGATCCATCTGCTCGACGGGCTGCCCGGTCTTCCGACGTTCGGCGAGACGCTCCGGCTTGACGAGGGAGTCGGCGAGTGGACGGCGTTCGCGATCAGCGACTCCGGAGCGGTCGTGGCCGCCTCGGCCCGTCCAGAGTCCGGCTCGCTCTTCCTGCTACGTCCGGGGCGCGCTCCGGCTCGGATCGGCGGCGTGCAGCGGGTCTCGGACGTGGCCTTCTTCGCCGGGCGGGACGACGCGGTGGTGACGGACAGCGCGGCGGGCGAAGTTCTCCTGTATTCGGGAGTGGAGACGCGGCGGCAGTCGTCCGTGATCGCGTCGGAGATCGACGCGGTGAGGAATCCGTTCCGCGCCAGGCCCACCTCGGACGGGAGTTACGTGGCGGTCGCGGTGGCGGGCGGGATCGCCTCGATTCCGCTTGCGGGCGGCATGCCCAAACTGACCCCTTGCGCGTGCGCGCCGACAGCGCTCGAGTCCTTGGCCGGGGGCAACGTCTTCCGCCTGACCGACGACCTTCGCGAGCCGCTGATGATCGCCGAGGTGAGCTCCGAGGTGCGCGTGCTGTTTGTGCCGGCGCTGCCACCGAGTCCGGAAGTCGCGGAGACCCGCTAGGCGGGCCAGCGGGCCCGGTTGGTCGCTCGTCGACCGGTCCTGCGACCGGGTCAGCGATTTTAAATTTGGCCATTAGGATGGTGGCGAATGTCGTAGTAGGAGGATGAGTTGAACGAGTCGACTGAGCGGTCGAGCTGCTGAGGCCGCCCCGCGGGAGCGTCGGATAGCTGGTATGGCTGGGGCGCGGCCTCGGCGGTGTACTCGCGGCCCGACGCACTCCGGCGGTAGCCGGGTGCCTCGGTCGGCCGCTCGCCGGACGCTGTTGGCACGAAGCTGCGCGGAGGCTAGGCCGGGGCCGGCTGGCAGTCCGGCGAAGCGCCTCCGTCGGGCACCGTCGCCCGCAGAGTCGGCCAGTCCGGGAAGCGGACACCAGCGCAGCGCGACCTTCAGCTCCTCGAAAAAGTCGCGGCGCGTGACCCGCGTGCGTCGGCACTGCCGGCACGGCATGGAGCATGAAGGCGAACATGTTCAGCGCGGCCAGCACATTGGTCGGCGCGGCCTTGCCGTGCCCGAACTTGCGCTTGCAGTTGCAGCCGTCCCGCGCCAGGCAGTTGAACCCCTCGTTCTCGATCTTTCAGCGCGCCCGTCCGTCCCGCGCGATCCGCTCCGCGTTGTCCGCGGTCACCCGGAGAGTGGTCAAGAAGCAGTTGGCGCAGGTGCGCTTGCCGCCGCGCTTCGCGGCGTAATCGATCCAAGTGCGCTGCCCGCGCCGCGGCAGCCAGCCGGTCTATTGCACTGCGCCGCTCGCCTGCCGGCTCTCCAGCACCTCGTACAAGCGCTAGTGGGATCCGGGATCCGGGCTTGCATGCCAGGATGTAGTCCATCCCGGCCGCCTCGGCGGCCTCGCAGAGTGGCTGGCAGCAGTACAGATCGTCGCCCGCTAGGACGGGGCGGCAGGCCTGCAGCCAGTCGCCATGAGCGGGAATCCAGCGCTTTGCGGCGTTGCGCGCGCAGTCCTGCTTGCGCTTAGTCTCGCTCAGGTCGGCCCGGGTCGCGGCCGCGTCCTGTTGCGGGCGTGCGAACTCGGGCATCGGCGGCAGGACGGTGGCGTGGCCGTCGGCCACCACGGTCGCCGCGACCATGGTGAGAGGGATGCGGCCGGCGCTCGCTCCCGGCGTGGCGCACCGAGCACCGCGGGCAATGCGACGTGTCCGAGCAGTGGAACCGGATGCCCTCCAGAGCCACCGGCAGGCGCTCGTCGAGGCGCTGGAAGGGCTCGAGCGCGCCCACGGTCTCGAGGCACAGTCGGAACAGCGGGTCGAATGCGGCCGGCTCGACGCCGTCGAGCAAGTTGCGGATCCGGTTGTCGCAGGAGATGCGACTCTCGGCGACCGGCAGATGAACCATCTCAACCTCGTCAAGGGGACGGACATCGCGCGCTGGAACTACGAGATCCGGCACCAGGCAGGCGCGCAAGCATCGCCCGCCCAACCCACAACAGGGCCGTAACCCCCGCTTTTCCAGCAGCTTGTGCTGCCTCGGCCTTGGCGCGCCTGCCGAGCGCGGCCGGACCCCTCTCTGCCCCGCTCGCGCGCCTACGCCGCATGGCCGTCGCCACCGCCGACACTTCCAGTCATCCCGCACGGTCCCGCGCGGACGCCAACTCCACCAGTGGTGCTCACAGATGAGCAGCACGCACAGCTGACTGCCCTCTCGCAGTCCACTTCGATGCCCCATGGTCCGGTCCAGCGGGCACGCATCGCGGCGGCCTGCGCGCAGGGTGGCGTTCTCCATCAATAAGGTGCGCGACGTGACTGGCCCTTGTCTCAATCCCCCGGACAGCGCCATGGCGTTGCGCGTCGATGAGAAGCGCCGGATACAGGCGCTCCATCACCCTCGGCCCGCGCTGCCGATGGGACCGGGCTATGCCGAAGGCCATGACCATGACTGCATCCGGCACGGAACCGCGACGCTCTTCGCCGCTCTCGACGCGGCCGCCGGTAAGATGCTCGGCAAATGCTCCCGGCGCCGGCGCAATCGGGAGTTTCCCGCCTTCCCGCGGCTCGCTGACCGCGAGACATCGCCCGCACTCGAAATTCATCCCGTCCTGGACAACTACGCGACCCGCAAGCATCCGAGGGTCCGAGCGCGGCTCGCCGAGAGACCGCGCTACCATCTTCACTTCACGTCGACATCCGCCTCGTGGCTCCACTAGGTGGAATGCCGGTTCGGTCTCGTCAGCCAGCGTGCCATCAAGCGAGGCTCGTTCGGCAGCGTCGCTCAACGAGTCTAGATGATCGAGGCCTTCATCGCGCAATACTATGCCCCCCCGCTTCCCCCTCATCCGGGTCGCGACGGCCGAGTCGATCTTCAACGAGCCCGAACGTCTCTCTGCGCGTATTTGCGGGACACAGCACTAGGAAGAGTCAAGTGCCAGGCTGCGCCAATCTGCCTTCGACACACTTGTCAGACACTCTGGAAGTCCTAAGATGCCCAAACTTAGAATCGCTGGCGACTGGGTCGTCTTCAAGGGAGCGACGAGACCGCCCTCGACGGTCGCTGCTTGCGTCGCCTGTAGGCAGGCTTGCGGCCGCGGGCTGCCTTTTTCCCATGAGTCTTGGTTAAGGGCAGGTTTCGGTACAAGTTACTGGCTTTATCTAGGTCGATCAGCCGCTCGTACGTCTGCGTGGCCGTAGCGAGTCGCGTGTAGCCCTCCCAGAGAACCTCGCGCCCGGGCGGGGGATTGTGCTTGCGGTTGAGATAGCCGCCGAGCATCGCCGTGGTGAGCGCTGCGCGCCCTAGGTTGTCGGGTGCCGGCAACTGGCGAGCCTTGGCGAAGTCGCCCGGCGCCCGCAGCTCGGCGTCGGAGAATTGATCGCGCGGCGGCAGTTCGGGCGTGTCCCGGCCCGGCAGCGTCATCACGGTCAGGCGCCACGCGATCGCCGCCTTGATCGTGACCGCCCGCTCGATCCGCTCGCCGCGGCGATGGCCGAGGTGTTCCGCCCGGCAGCCGGACTTGAGCACCCGGTGCCAGTCCTCGATGCGCCAGCGCAGGCGATACCAGGTGAGGATGCGCTCCGCGTCCGCCCGCGACCGCATCGGCAAGCTCGTCAGCAGGAACCATTCCAGCGGCTCGGCGCCGTCCGGGGCCGCGTCTTCCCGCACGTGCACCATGTTCAGGCGAATCGGCTCGCTCCCGCGCTCGGGTCCCTCGGCCGGCGCCGGCAGCGGGACCGTCTGCCGGCGCAGCACCACCTCTGGCCGTGCGCCGGGCGCAACTCGCTCGCCGCCTGCCGCCGCGTGCCGCGCCGGGCCGAGCTGCGCGGGACGCGTAGCGCCGGGCGCGCCTGGGCGGTCGAAGAGCTTCGGCCGGTCCTGGCCGAGACTGCGGTTGTGCCTGGCCCGCACCGGCAGGTCGATCCCATCCAGCCGCCGGCGCGCGGCGATCAGCTCGAACACGTCCGCCTCGCGGTCCATGACCGCGACCGGCCGTGTCCCCCGCAGCCGCCCGGCCAGCTCGGCCGTGTCCCGCAGCTCTCGCACCCAGCGCTGCGTCTTGCGCAGCTCGGCCGGCTTGTGCTTCCCGGCCCGGCCGTCCCGGGCCTCGAACTGGATAGGCGGCACGCCCAGCGGGATGCCGTCGCCGTTGACGGCCGGCGTCGAATGCATGTGCAGGCCGAGGGTGCCCTTGGAACGGTTGTTCCTGCCGATCAGCCCCGGGCCGACGCAGTCCGGTCGCTCGGCGAACTTGAGGTCGCTTCTGTCCTGGACGCACAGCACGACGGCCTCGGCCGGCTGGTCGATCATGCGGTATCAGGCCTTCATCAGGGCGCGGTCGGACTAGGCTGCGGAGACGAACGAGGCCCGCGGCGCGTCGATCATGGCGGCCGAGCATTGCACCGGGCGGCGGCTCCGGCGTACATCTCAAAGTCGAGCACTGCCGAACTCGGGCCGGGCCCAGCTGTCGCGGTGCAGCCCGGCGGCGAGGTCCGGCACGGGGGGCGCGGGCACGCCCGGCTGGCGGCGCCAGTCGTGCCGCAGGGGATACAGGAAGACGGCCTTGATGGGCACGGTCGCGCCGGTCGGGGCGCAGCGCCCGCGGCCTGCGGTGCGGCCGATGTGGATTCAGTTGGCGGCCTTGAGGCCGGCGCCGGCGGTCGACGAAGGTCTCCGCGAGGAGGGGTTCGCAGCCGTAGCGCCGTCGGAGGTCGGCGGGGAGGCGGCGCAGGCCCGGAGCGAGGGCCTTGGAGGCGAGGTTGCGGCACTGCGCGCAAGGCCGGTTGCGACAGCGCTCGGCGTCCCAGCCGATCCAGCGGTCGGCGAGAGCCAGGGCGGAGGCGGCGAGGATGCCGTGCCGCGAGAGCGGCAGGTAGCGCAGCTGGGGACCGATGTGGCAGGCGGCGCCTCGGGGATGCTCGCGGGCGATCAGTTCGGTCCGGAGCCGGCGGCTGCGGTCGTCGGCGACGAGTTCGAGGCGCAGGTCCTCGACGGCGCCGGCGCGCGCCGGCACGGACCGCGGGGCCTCGACGGGGCGGCCGTGCCCGCCGTGGCGGACGGGCGGCGGGAGAGCGATGCTGTTGCGGGCGTGGAGGGTCCGCAAGGCCTTCAGGCAGGTGACCGCTTGGCAGTTTCCGCGAGCGTCGTGGAAGCGGAAGTTGGCGCACACGTACGCGGCGAGCGCGGTGCGATGGGGGAAGGTCTCCGCGTCCAGCAGCGCTCGCAGGCGGAGGAGACCCTCCGGGCCCGACAGCGTTTCGAGAATGCGGTTCCGGGGCATGACCCGTTGAAGGCAGCTCGGCGGCCGTTTGTCGAGGGCTCCGTGGGAAAAACACCGGGCGGCTGCGACCGTCCCGCTGCCGGGGTCTCGCCGACTGCGCGGACTGGCCCTGCCGTCTGCTTATCCTAAGGCCCCGCTCCGCAACTCCCTGTGCCCGGGGCTTCCGTTTGTCAACGCCGACCTATGGGACATGGGCAGGCCGCGGGGGCCCGTCGGCTCGAGCGAGGGCGTACACTTAGACTTTGGCCCGCTTCTCCAGCTCTGCCCCCCGCTCGGCGGTGGGTGGCCTCCGAATCGACTTAAGGCAAGAGGGCCCGGACGCCCCCGGTGTCGAGGTGGCTGTCTGGGAATGCACTTGGGAAGAATTCGAGGACCTTGACCGGGCGCTGACTAGTGGCGATGTGGATTCTGTGGAAGAGGGCTGGTGCGATGCCTGAGAGGCAGGCGGCGCTCGAGTGCGCTTGCGGCGATCAAGAGAGCTGTTCATTCGGCTCCTGAGTCGGGGGAAGTGCCGGCCGGTCGGGTCGGCGCTGCGCGTGACAGGTAGGACTTGCGGGATACAGTCGGCTTCAAGGGGCTTGGAACGGAGGGTCTCGAACCGGTACTTGGCGGGGCGTTCGACCGCGTACGGTTGCAGGCGCGAGGCCTTGCGATTGACGCCGTGGCACTGGGTTCCGGCCCTGCCTGCCGCCAGTCGCTTGCCCGTCCGATTGACGACCCCGTATCAAGTCCCGGCACGGGCAAGCGGGGCGGCACCGTGTCGGATCGCTGCCGGAAGCGCCGCTGTACACTGGGCCGGATGCCGCCGTATCCGAACCTTCTGATCGCGACAGACCGCGGTGTCACGGTCGTGACCGTCAACCGTCCGGGCAAGCTCAACGCTCTCGACGGCGCGACGGTCGACGCGCTGGACCGTTTCTTCCTCGACGCTGGGGAGGACGACGGAATCCGCGCGATCATCGTAACCGGATCTGGCGACAGGAGCTTCGTCGCCGGGGCCGACATTGACGAAGTATCCGGATTCAGCGCGCTGGAGGCGCGCGCGTGGGGCCTGCGCGGGCAGGCTATGCTGCGTCGCGTCGAGTCGCTGCGCAAGCCCGTGATCGCCGCGATCAACGGCTACGCCCTTGGCGGGGGTCTCGAGCTGGCCATGGCCTGCCACCTGCGGGTCGCCTCGTCGCGGGCGCGGCTGGGCCAGCCCGAGCTCCGGCTCGGCATCGTGCCCGGCTTCGGAGGCACGCAGCGGCTGCCCCGGCTCGTGGGCAGAGGCAGGGCACTCGAGATGCTTCTCACGGGCGATCCGGTCAGCGCGGACGAGGCGCAGGCCATGGGATTGGTCAACCGGGTCGCCGAGCCGGAGCGCCTGCTGGCGGACGCCGCTGCGCTGGCCGCCCGAATCCTGCGTAACGGCCCGGTCGCGGTCGCCCTCACCTTGCAAGCCGTCGACCGGGGACTGGCCATGCCCCTTGACGCGGCGCTGGACTGGGAGGTCTCGCAGTACGCGCTTAGCTGCGCCACCGATGACGTCCGCGAAGGCACGCGCGCGTTCCTGGAGAAGCGGGGGCCCGCCTTCAGCGGTCGCTAGGCGCGCGGCCGGCTAGCGGACCTGCCACTCGGCCAGGGCCGGCGCCAGCCACCGGACCGGCTTGTCCGCGTGGCAGCTCAGGCAGGCATTCGGGCTCTCGGCCGGTCCGAAGCGCTCCGTCATAGCGGCGTCGGGTATGTCGTCGATGCGATGGGTGCTCGCCATGAACATCATGCTGTTCATGATCTTCGGCATGTGGCAGGCCCCGCAGCGGCTGGCTTCGGAACCGGCGGCGTGCCTTGTGTGGGCCGGAACGTCGTAGGTCGGCGCCGCGTGGCATTGCAGGCACATGCGGTTCGGATCGTCGCGATGCTTCAGAGACGTAGGATTGTCGGCGCTGTCGGCAGGATGCGGGTCATGGCAGTGCCCGCAATGGGCTTGGCCCTGCCGGTAGCACTGCGTCCGGACGAAGGCCTCGGCAATGAACGTCGTCTCGCGGAATCGACCGTCCTTGTAGAAGGCGCTCCGGGAGTAGTTGTCGTACGGGCGCTGCAAGCGCCCGTTGACGAACTTCGCCTGCCTGCCCGTGTAGTTGATCTCGCCCCGGGGCCCCGGTTCGATCACGGCGGACTGCATGTGGCACTGCGCGCAGACTTCCACGTAATCTCGATGGTCGAGCTGCCCGAATCGCAGGGGAGGGTCTGTCGGCTCGGTCGCCGCCGTGCGCCCGTCGCGTATGTCGGCCGCATGCCCCTGCGACGGCCCGTGGCACATCTCGCAGTTGATTCCGCTTTCGCGGAACGTCATGCGTTCGGGCATGACCAGACTGCCTTCAGCCTGCACTTGGCTCGTGTGGCACGGCGAGCAGTGGACTTGGTAGCTGGTAGCGGCGTCCATGCGATGGAAGTCCCGCACGCGCGATCGCTCCGAGGGGCCGTCGTCGAGCGTCTCCCAGAAGTTCACCCACCTGCCGTGCAGCGCGTTGTACTGGATCGGGATCACGTGGATTCGCCCGTTCGGAAGGCGCGTGGCGTAGGCCTGCTGCCACTTCGATCCGATCGTGTAGTCCACGCGGAACCGCTTCGAGCCGCTGTCCGCGGGCAGCTCGAAGAAGTGCCGGTCGCCATCGACGAGCATGCGGCTCAGGAGCGTCCCGGCCGGGTCGCGGAACTCGGCGTGCTCCGAGAAGTCGCCGATCACGTTCTCGGAGGCGTAGGGACGGAACATCCGCGCCATGCCCGTGTCCCTCCACGCGTCGTAGACCTGCTGGTGGCATTCGCGGCAGCTCTCGCTGCCCGCGTACGCGGCCGGGGCGGCGTTCCGGTCGCGGGCGGCCGGTCCGTCGCCATTGCCTGTCGGCCGCAGCGGCCGGATCGCCGCCCGGAAGTCTTGGAAGGTCTCGGCCCCTCCGGGACGCTGCCGGAAGGCCTCGCGCAGCTTGTCCGTCGCCCGGGCCTGCGCCGGACCCGGCAGCCGCGCGGCTGCCTCGACGGCCGACAGCGACGCCTCCCTGTTTCCGAGTCCTTCTTCCACGATGCCAAGCAGCAGCAGCGCGATGCCATCGGAGGGGTTGAGCTGCAGGGACTCGAGCAGGGACGCCCTGGCCGACGACAGCCCCGCGTCCGCTTCCTCTCCGGACTGCCGGAACGCCCTCGTAGCCGCCACCCGGCCCAGCACGAAGTGCGCCGAGGCTTCCAGCTCGCGCCGAGTGCGCGCCCACTCCGCTGCCTCGTAGTGCGAGGGCCCTTGGAATCTTGCGAGCATCTCCAGCGCGTCCATCGCGCCGCGCCTCGCGTCGTCCAGCAGGCCATAGTGGACCCGGACGTTGGCGAGAGCGACTTGGAGCGTTCCGTTTTCGGGCAGGATCCGCAATGATCGCTCTCCGTGCTCGAGCGCGGCCTGCAGGTCGTCGAGATCGATGCAGGCCATGGCTGCCGAGAAGTGCGCGAAGCTCACGAACCACGAGTCGGGGAAGCGCTTCAGAAACTGCTCGGCCAGTGCTCGCTTTTCGGCGGCATCCGTGGCCGCCCGCAGTGTCTCGAAGGCCGCTCGCTCCTCGGGATCCTCGATCTGGTCCGCCAAGGTGCGCCTTGAAGGGTCGCCCGCGTACAGGACCAGGTCCAAGTCCTGAGCACCTAGGCCGCCGGCCGCGCCCAGCGAGGCGATCACCGCCAGCACGCGCAGCGCGTTCGCGACGCGCTGCCCAGGCGGCCGGTCGGCGTTGGCCGCGGCGCGACGCTCCCGGGCTATCACTCCCTGACGACGCGACTCGGACACGGCCCTCGATCCGCCGCCTGACGGCCGGACCGTCACTGTCGCGGTCGCGCCATCGGCGCGTTGATCGCCTGGAGGTAGCTGGCCAGCCGGTCCTCGAGACGCTGCGCGACGGCCGGCTCGGAGGCGCTCAGGTCTTCTGTTTCCCCAAGGTCCTTGGACAGGTCGACAAGGTGCGTCGCGCCGGTCTCGTACAGCCGCACCAGTTTCCATTTCCCTTCCCGGATCGAAGACATCGGCGTCGTGCCCTTCAGCGTCTGGTAGTGGGGGAAATGCCAGACGAGACTGTCGAAGCGGCGTCGCACGCTGCCGGAGCCGCCCGCATGGAGCACGTCCAGCAGGCTGCCGCCCTCGATCGACGGAGGCAGCTCGGCCTGTATGCGAGCCATCGCGGCGATCGTGGGATAGAGGTCCGTGCCGGTCACCGCGACCCGGGAGGCGCCCCCGGCTGCGATGCCCGGCCCGCGGACGATGAGCGGCACGCGGATGCCGCCCTCCCAGGTGGACGCCTTCTGGCCCCGTAGCGGCGCGTTGCTGCACACCTCGCTGCGCCCTTGGTCATGGTAGGACCCGTTGTCCGAGGTGAAGATCACGTACGTGCTCTCATTCAGTCCCAAGCGGTCGAGGGCGTCGAGGAGCCGGCCGACGCCCTCGTCCAGCTCGTGAGTCATGGCCGCGTGGCCCGGATGCTTGTGCCTCGCGCCCCGGGTCTTCGCCTCGAATTCCCGGATCGTCTCGTCGAACGCGCGGATCCCGAGGTGGACGGCGTAGTAGGAGACCTGCAGGAAGAACGGCTCGCCCGCATCCTTGCGGTGCCGCAGGAAATCCTCCGCGCGGGTCGTCACGCTGACCGTGCGCTTCGGGTCGGGGGAGCCGGATCCGCCCTCGCGGTTGGAGGTCGGGCCGCTGTGGTCGTCGTACCCGTGCCGGCCCGGGCCGCCCCCGCCGAGGTGCCACTTTCCGAAGTGCGCCGTCACGTAGCCCGGTCGGTGCTGCTTCAGAAATTCCGCGATCGTGACTTCCTCGTGCGGGATATGGTTCCTGTGCTGCGGCGGGATGAGGGGGAGGCCCTCGTAGAACGGACCGCTGTTGCGGTTGATGATGTCCGTCATGTTGAGCTGCGCCGGGGACTTTCCGGTCTGGATCGCGAGGCGGGTCGGCGAGCAGTTGGGATGGGGCGCGTAGGCGTCCGTGAAGCGCATGCCCTCCCGAGCGAGGCGTTCCAGCGCGGGCGTGCTGTGGTAGTCGGATTTCGAGTCGGGCCGGTCCGGATCCATTGCGACCGAGGTGCCCACCCAGCTCAGGTCGTCTGCCAGCACGAGCAAGATGTTCGGCTGGGCCCGCGCCATCGGCGCGAGGGCCAGCGAGAGGACGGACAGGGCGAGGCAGGTGCGAGGCATTTCTCAAGATTCTGTCGCAGCGACGGCCATCGGGGCAAGTCGCCGGCTCGCGCCGCTCGCCGCACGGGAATCGGGCCGTGGGCCTCGTTGGTAGGATGAGCCTTGCCCGCGATGGCCTCCCAGCTGGCCTGCTTCGACCGGAACTGCGGCAGGCGCTACGGACTTGGCGAGGTCGTCTACACCTGCGGCGCGTGCGGCAGCCTGCTCGAGGTCGCCAACTCCTTCCCTGGTGCCGACCCGGACCGGCTGCGGTCGACATGGCAGCTGCGCAAGCTCAGCCTCGCTAGGGTCGACGTCAGCGGCGTATGGCGCTTCCGCGAGATGCTGCCGTTCGTGACCGACATCGGTCGCATCGTCTCCCTGCCCGAAGGGAACACGCCCCTATTCGAGGCCCCCGCAGCCGCCTCGCACGCCGGCCTCGAGCGGCTGCAGTTCAAGCACCAGGGCTACAATCCGACCGGATCCTTCAAGGACAACGGCATGACGGCCGGGGTCACGCAGGCGGCGATTCTCGGCATGCGCCGGGTCGCCTGCGTCTCTACGGGCAACACGTCCGCGTCCATGGCCGCGTATGCCGCGGCCGCCGGCATGCAGGCGGCGGTCTTCCTACCTGCCGGCAAGATCGCCTACGGCAAGCTCGCCCAGGCCCTCGAGTACGGCGCGCTCACCATTCAGGTGGAGGCCAATTTCGACCGCATACTGGCCTTGGTGCGGGACCTGGCCCAGGAACTCGGAATCTACCTGCTGAATTCCATCAACCCGTTCCGGATCGAGGGGCAGAAGTCGATCGGTGTCGAGCTGCTCGAGCAACGGGCCTGGCGCGTCCCCGACTGGATCGTCCTGCCCGGGGGGAACCTAGGCAACGTCAGCGCCCTCGGAAAGGGGCTGCGTGAGTTGCGCGAGATCGGAATCGTCCCCGCCATGCCTCGCATCGCCGTGATTCAGGCCGCGAATTCGGCTCCGTTCTTTGCGCAGTTCCGGGACGGCGGGGACTTGCGCCCGGTGCGCGAGCCCGAGACTCTGGCGACGGCGATTCGCATCGGTGACCCGGTTTCGTGGCGGAAGGCCGCATTCGAGGTCGGATCGGCGGGTGGTGTCGTAGAGTCCGTGACCGAGCAGGAGATAGCCGACGCGAAGGCGATCGTCGGCCGCTGCGGCATCGGCTGCGAGCCCGCATCGGCCGCCACCTTGGCGGGAATCCGCAAGCTCGTGCGTGCGGGCGTTATCGAGCCCGCGGCCGACGTAGTAGGGATCCTGACCGGTCACCTGCTGAAGGACCCGGACTTCGTCTACCGCTACCATGCGGGCCGATTGGAGACGCCTTCAGGTGACCCGATTCGCCCCTCGTTCGGCAACGCGCCGGTCACGGCAGCGCCCGACCGCGCCGGGATTCGGGAGATCCTCGACCGCCACGACGGAGCGGTCGCTTCCGGGCTCACTCCGGATGCGTGACCGCGCCCCGGGACGAGGACGACACGAGCAGCGCGTACTTGGCGAAGACGCCGGAGGCGTAGCGCGCGGGAGGCGGCTCGAGGGCGTTCAGGCGGCGCTCGATCTCCTCGTCTGGCACTTCTAGGTCAAGCCTCCGCTCGGCGCAGTCGATCACCACGAAGTCGCCGTCCCGGACGGCCGCGATCGGCCCGCGCCTGGCGGCTTCCGGTGCGACGTGCCCGACCATCAGCCCACGTGTCGCGCCGCTGAAGCGCCCGTCGGTGAGCAGCGCTACCGTCTCTCCGAGCCCGGCCCCGACGATGGCAGCCGTGACGCCGAGCATTTCGCGCATGCCGGGCCCGCCCGCCGGGCCCTCGTAGCGGACGACCAGCACGTCGCCGTCGGCGATCGCGCCGCCCGTGACCGCCTGCATGGCCGATTCCTCGTTCTCGAAGACTCTTGCCGGGCCCCGGTGCCGCAGGTGACCGGATCCGGCGACCTTGACGACGCCCCCCTCGGGCGCGAGGTTGCCCTTGAGAATGACGAGCCCCCCGGTGGGCTTGATCGGGTTGCCGACCGATCGGATCACGTCCTGCCCCGGTGTCTCGGTGGCGGTCGCGCTAGCCTCGGCGAGGGACGCTCCGGTCACGGTCATCTGCGATCCGTCGGCGTAGCCGCCCTCGACCAGGCGCCGGGCGATCAGCTGGATGCCGCCGGCCTTGTCGACGTCGGCCGCGACGTACCTGCCGCCGGGCTTGAGATCAACTAGCAGGGGAGTGCGCTCGCTGATCGCGTCGAAGTCGTCGATGGTGAGATCGACGCCGCAGTCCCTGGCCAGGGCGAGCAGGTGCAGCACGGCGTTGGTCGAGCCGCCGGTGGCGGCGACGCTGGCGACTGCGCTCTCGAACGCCCTGCGATTCATGATGTCGCACGGGCGGCGGTCCGCCTTGAGCGCCTCCATCAGCACGAATCCCGCGCGGTACGCGGCATCGTCCTTGCGCGGATCGACGGCCGGGATGCTGGCCGTGCCCATGGGCGAGATGCCGATGACTTCCATCGCGGTGGCCATGGTGTTGGCGGTGTACTGGCCCCCGCAGGCCCCGGCGCCCGGGCAGGCATTGTCCTCAATCGCGAGCAACTCCTCGTCGCTGATCTTGCCCGCGGCGTGCGCTCCGACCGCCTCGAACACGTCCTGGATCGTAATGTCCACGCCGTTGACCTGGCCCGGCAGGATCGAGCCGCCGTACAGCAGGACCGATGGCACGTTGACCCGCGCCAGGCCCATGGCGCCGCCCGGAATAGTCTTGTCGCAGGCGACCAGAGCGACCAGCCCGTCAAACATGTAGCTGCGAGCCGCGAGCTCGATCGAGTCGGCGATGATCTCGCGACTTACTAGGGATCCCTTCATGCCCTCGGTGCCCATGGTGATCCCGTCGCTCACGGCGATCGTGTTGAACTCCATCGGCGTGCCGCCGGCGGCGCGCACGCCTTCCTTGACCTTGACGGCTAGGTCCCGCAGGGTGAAGTTGCAGGGCATCGTCTCGATCCAGGTGTTCGCGATGCCGATGATGGGCTTGGCGAGGTCGGCGTCGCTGAATCCGATGGCCTTGAACATCGACCGGGCGGGGGCCCTGTCGCGTCCGTCGGTAATCGTCGCGCTGGCGTGTTTCAGTGGGTGCGGCATCAGCAGGCGCGGTCCAAGGTCGCAGCGACCAGTGTATCAGCGGGTCCGGGTCGCCACGGCCGGCCGCGCGCGTTCTACAGAACGCGTCAAATGTCATCGTACTTCCCGACTAGCCCCATCCGACCGAACAATCTAGACAAACGGGCCGACTTGAGGGGCGGCACTCGGGCACGCGAGGAGCCCTTAGCCGTTCGTCGGGCGGCTGCTCGGCCAGCCGGATCCCGTGGAATCCAAGGCGTCGTCCGCGCACGGGCCCCATTCGGGCCCGACCCGCAGCGCCGCCCCCGGGCGGTCCGTCCGTGGATCCTGGCGCGGCCCTCCGCGCTCGGGCGCCGCCGAGGGCCGGGGCGCTGCCTCCGCGACCTAGCGCCCGCAGAACGGACCTCCGGTCCGCATTGAGTACGGCATCGGCGGCCGCCCGCAGCAGCCGGCCCGCGATCGCCTTCAGGTCGTCGCGCCGGTTGAGGCGGTGCAGGAAGTCCGCCAGGTAGCGCCCCGCGTACTTCGGCCCGACCGCGTGGTAGGTCCAGTCAATGGAACGCTTGACGTTGCCCGGCACCGTGTTTACCCACGGCAGCTGCGGCAGCGCGCAGTCGCGCTTGCCCCCGTCCGTGACCGTGGCCTCGTGCTCGCAGCCGGCCGCTTCGACGCCCGCGAAGCAGCCCGGCCCGTCCGACTGCACCGTCGTGCCCGGCGCCAGGTGCTCCCGCGCCCAGCGCTCCAGCTCCTCCTTGCGGAAGCCCTCCAGCACGCTCGGCTTGAGCACCACCGGCTGCCGCTCGTCCTGGTCCGTCACCTGCTCCGCCGCCACCAGCCGGGTCTTGCCTTCCGCCCCGCGACCGCGCTCGCCGCCGACATGCACGAAGCCCTTCAAGAGGCGATCGCCCTCGCGATCCGGCAGGAGCTTGTGCTGGAGCCTCCAGTCCGTGCTGCTGTTCACGCCCGCAGGAGCCCCGGTTCGAGCGCCGAGATGCCGTTCCCGGTCTCCGAGAGCAGATACATGGCGAGGAACCAGGTGGTCGGCGGCAGCTTGGTGCTCTGGAAGATCGCGCCCGCCAGCAGCGAGACCTGGCGCTTGCAGCCGTTGCGCTGCCACCGGGCGCGGCCCTCGGGCCGGCGGATGGCGAACAGGGCCTGCTCGCACCGCTCCTCGCTCCCGAAGTCGGCGAGGAAGTCGCCCAAGCTGAGACCCTTCTGGAACTAGATCTTGTTCTTCGACATGGAGAGTTTCAAGAGCCTTAAGTACGAATTGTTACTTAGCTCTATCCTACGTTACTAACACTAATCGCATAATAGATCTCGCCTAGCATTTTCATGATCTCCGACCCAGAAGCCCGAAGACATCTAGCATATTGCTCGAAACAACCAATCAATTTCGAATAAAATGGCAACCGGAGCGGAGCGGGCACTGCCAGGCCAAGGCGCCCACCGCGGATGACGGCCAGTCGCAAGGATGATGCCACGGCCCCCGCGGGGTGGCCGTCCAGCTCACCTGCCACCTCCCCGGCCGTGCGCCCTCGGCTGGGCAATCAAGCCAGTTTCTCGGGGGGATCAGGTTCGTTCGGAATTAGGGGTGTCACCGCACGAAATCTGTGATTCAGGTTCACGCTGAAGTCTTGGCGTGATTGACTCAATCCAGCGGTCGCTACAGTCACCTGCCAAGAGCGCGGGCACTGCCGGAATCCTGCTTTGCCCGGATCGGCGCCGTGCTGGGCTGGCTCTGCTGGCTTTGCGCCAAGGCGCTGGAGGAGCGCGAGAAGGCCTGGGACTAAGCCAAGCGCAACGTCTCGTACTTCGACCAGCGCAGCCGGCTGCCGGAACTCCGCAAGGCGGAGCCGGCGATGCTTGGCGGTGACTACGCGAAGGTGATCGATGCCACGCTCTCGCGGGTGGACTAGGCATTCAAGGCGTTCTTCCGGCGGTGCAGGGCCGGCGAGCAGCCGGGCTACCCGCGGTGCAAGCCCGCTAGCAGGTTCCGCACGATCGAGTGCTAGCGCCGGCCACGGCTCTGGAGGCGCGGCGGCGGCTGGTACGTCCCGCGCATCGAGGGCCTGCCTCAGATCAAGATCAAGCCGCGGCGCGGCTTGCCGAGCCTCGAGCCGCAGCTCGTCCGCATCACCCGCACGGACGCAGGGATCAACGTGGACATGGTGCTCCACGGCGTCCGCAAGCTGCCTCTGCCGCCGTCCGCGTCCGTCGCGGGCATCGACCCGCGCGTCGCGGATCAAGTCGCAACCAGCGATGGCGAGCGTATCCGACGCGTTGGCGATACGCAGCATCGCAAGGCGACCCGCGAGGGCAGTCGTGCCGTCGACCGCCCGAAGAAGGGCGGCAGGACGCGCAAGAAGCGGGTGCGGGCGCGCGGCGAGGTGCGCCGTAAGCGGCGCGTGTCCAAGCGCAACGCCTGCCATCGCAAGTCCGCGCGGCCGGTCCGCAAGCTCAGCAACGACTGTTGACGCGGCCAGTAGACTGTGAGGCATGCTCCGCGGCGTTCTGATCGACTTGGACGGCATGATCTACAACGGCGAGGAGCCGATTGCGGGTGCCGCCGACGCCGTCGCAGCGGTGCGAGAGGCCGGCATCCCGTCGCTATTCGTCACGAACGCGACCTCGCCGACCGAGGCGGGCGCTGGTTGCGAAGCTGGCCCGGTTCGGCATTCCTGCCGGGACGGAAGACTTGCTGACGCCGCCGGTCGCCGCGGCGGCTCGAATCCGGAGCCGCGGAGCCGGCCTCGCCGCGCTGTTTGTGCCGGATGCGACGCGCGAGGAATTCCGCGGACTGGAGACCGTTGATGCCACCGCCCCGGCGGACTTGGCCTACGTGGTCATCGGGGATCTCGGCGCGGCCTGGAACTACGCGACGCTCAACCGCGCCTTCCGCCTTCTGCACGAATGCCCGCGGCGCGAGCTGGTGGCGCTGGGGATGACCCGGTACTGGCAGTCGCCTGACAGTGCTAACCCGGACGTCGCGCCGTTCGTGGCTGCCTTGGAGTGCGCCGCGGGCCGCCGTGCGGTAGTGCTGGGCAAGCCGGCCAGGGATTTCTTCGTGCAGGCGTCGCAGATTCTGGGCGTCGCCCCCGGCGATCTGCTGATGGTCGGCGACGACCTGCGAGCCGACGCGTTGGGCACGCAGCGGGCAGGCCTTCGCTCCGCGCTCGTGCGCACGGGGAAGTTCCGGTCGGCCGATCTCGACTCCCCAGACCGCCCGCACTGGGTGCTGGACTCCGTTCGCGACCTGCCGTCGCTGCTCGCGGAAAGCGGCGTCGGCCGGGCGAGCTAGTCCCTGCTCGCCAGCTCCACCCACGGCCGCCGGTTGATCTCCTTCCAGCCCGCCAGCGCGCCCGCCCGCGTGATCGGAGGACCGCCGGCCGCCTTTCTCTTGGCCCGGCCCCGCCTCCCCGGGCCGCCGGCCCCGCCCCCGGGCCCGGTCACGTCAGGAGACACGGTTTGCGCTCGAGGGAAGGCTTCCAGCTGCGCCCGCATCGCTTCCAGCCTCTGCGGGCTGGACGCCGCAAGGTCGTTGGATTCTTCCGGATCAAGGTCGAGCCGGAAGAGATACTCCGCCGCCTCGGTGCCTCGTCGGGGCACGGCCTTGACGTACTTCCAGTCCCCGTCGATCACGGCGAAATTGCCGAACACTCCTACAACGTAGGGCTCCGTTCGCTCGGCCGTCGCGCCTTCCGCGAGTGCCGGCCACATGTCGATCCCGTCGGTCGCTTGGTCCGCGCCGCCTTCGATTCCGGCCGCCGCTGCGAGAGTCGGCAGCCAGTCAGTGACCGTCATCATCTGCGAAAACGTCCCGCCGCCTTCGATTCTGTCCGGCATCCAGACCAGCGCGGGCACGCGAATCCCGCCCTCGAAGGCTCCCCCCTTTCCGTCTCGGAGGGGTGCGTTCTCCGCGCCCATGCGAACGGCTCCTCCGTTGTCGCTGGCAAACACGACCAAGGTGCTTGGGAGCAGGCCCTCCTCGTCCAGCGCTTCGATGATTCCGCCCACGGCCCGGTCCATTTCGCTGACCACGGCTGCGTAGACGCGTCGATTCGGATTGCGGAGCGCACCGTAGCGCTCAACGGCGGCTTCGGGTGCCTGCAGCGGGGTGTGGGGCGCATTGAAGGCGACGTACAGGAAGAACGGGTTCCCGTCGCCGCGACCCCGGATCACGCGCTCGGCTTCCTTGCCGATCAGCTCCGTCGAGTATCCGTCCTCGTCGAGGGCCTTGCCGTCTCGGTGCCAGTCGAGACCGCCCTCGAAGATGTGGGTCCAGTAGTCCACTGCCGGGCCAAGGTGCCCGTAGGCGCTCTCGAACCCCCGGTTATGCGGATGGTAGCGGACATGGTGCAAGCCGAGATGCCACTTGCCCGCGATCGCGGTCCGGTAGCCGGCCTCCCGCAGCACTTCCGGCAGCAGCCGCTCGCGGGTCGGCAGGCCGCCTTGCATTTCGATGGGGCGGTCCACTCCGAGACGGAGGGGAATCCTCCCAGTCAGGAAGCCGGCCCGAGTGGGACTGCAGAGGGGCGTCGCGTAGTACCTGTCGAGCTGCATGCCGCGCGCGGCGATTGAGTCGATGTTCGGGGTGCGGATGTCGCTTCCGTGGTAGCCGACGTCGTTCCACCCGAGGTCGTCGGCCATCATGAAGACGATGTTGGGCGAGCACAGGCCGGGCAGGGCTGCCACCAGGAGCGAGGTCGCCAGTGCGAGGGGTCGAAGCATCGGCTGCATCGTACACTAGTGCGGGCTCAGCTAGGAGCGGGATCGAAAGACCTGCGGGCCCATGAGGGGATTCGTCTGCCCGACCCGCAGCCGGGCGGGGCTGTGCTGGCCGCCCCGGGCCTTGATCGGGCCACCGGCCGGAAGCGCGTCTTTCAGCTCGATGCGCGCGGCGTCGCCGCCATCGACGGGTCGCGCACGGTGAGGCACTCCCTCGAGTGCGCCGCCGCAGGCCGGCCGTTTACAAGGGGAATTATATATCTGAGTGCCGACGACGCCATATCCGGCTAGAACTGCTCTGATTGGGGACGTCGGCGTCTAGCTCGGGTCTTTCGTGTGCAGCCGAGGTGGGCACCGAAAGGTCGGTTCGTATCTGAATCGCGGCGGCCAGCGGATTTCGCGGCGCACGGACTGGAGAGGCCGCCTCGGGCGCCCCGGTGGAACCCGGATTGCCGTGGAGAGGCTCCCCTTCCAAGGCGGCTGCATCTATGAATTGTCCGGACTGGACACCGGTCGCGGCGCGGGATTCCGGATCCGGAGCGCCCTTCGCACCGAGCGTGAAGAGAGGCCGCAGCGGACCGGCCAGGCCGTGCTCGGGCCGCGACCGCGGCCTTGCCGACCAGTTGCCGGTAGGTCAGCGTCCGGCCGACCGGGCCCCGCGCCATGCGCCGCATCCGTTCCGCCGTGTCGCAGTTGCGGGCGTTGCGCCGTCCCGCGAACTCCGTGAGGTAGCGGCCCGAATGTTGGACGCTCATCCGCTGATAGGTTCCGTAGAGGCCGCGCTTGAACAGGGACCGGAACGACTCGATGCCGTTCGCATGCGTCGCCCCGCGCACGTACTCGCCGCCGGAGTGCTTGACGCCCTCGTGCGCGAACTCCGCCATGCCGGCGCAGGCCGCCGCCTCGTCGGAGCGGACCTGCGCGCCCGGCGCGACCCGGCCGCGCGCGAAGCCCTGCAGGTCGCCCTCGGTCGTGCCCGGCAGCGGCCGGGCGGCCACTTCGTTCGTGGCGCGGTCCCGCGCGCCCGCCACGGGGGTCTTGCCGGCCGGCCCGCGCCCGGCGCGGGCCTTCTTGCTCTCGTGCTTGTTGCGCTCCTTGCCGCCGACGTACGTCTCGTCCACTTCCACCGGGCCGACGAACAGGTCCCGGTCCCGCTCCCGGCACGCGCGGATGCGGTGCGCCAGGTGCCGGGCCGACTTCCGGCTGATGCCCGGGTCGCGGTGCAGCTTCATGCTGGAGACGCCCTTGAGGCCGGTGGTCAGCAGAAACATGGCGATGGCCCGGACGCGGTGGCCGAGCTTGGTGTCGGCCGTCACGCTGCCGGTGCGCACGGAAAAGCGCTTGCCGCAACCGCGGCAACGGTACGGCATCGAAGGGTGGGCCGCGCCGGACTGCACGCTGGAGCCGCGGCAGCGGGGGCATGCCGGACGGTCCGGCCAGCGCACGGAGACGAACCACTTTTCCGCGGATTCGTCATCGGGGAACATGGCGATCACTTCAATCAACGTGATGCCTTTACGAAACCAATTTCCGGGACAGTTCTTCTTCAAATTCTTCAACTATGACCTCCTATATCGGAACCATTCTATCAAGAACTTCCACCGAATTTCAACAGATATCCAAGAGAAATGTCAAATTAATTTATGGATTGATAACTTGCCAAATCCGCTGCCTCGGCACTCAGATAAATAATTCCCTTTACAAGGGTGACCCGCTCGTGTACTCAGTCCGTCGCAGGGGTTCGCCAAGCCCGGCATTGCTTGCTGCCGCCAATGGCCGGCGCGCTTCTCCGGACGCTCCGGCCATGGCCTGTTTGACGAGTCGGAGCGGCTCGGGTGCGAGGCTCGGATTGCGCTCGGTATGGCGTCGAGAGAGCGCCGGGTCTCCTGCGCCTCCCGCTTCGGTTCCGGACAGGAGCCAGTCCCCGGACGCCGAATTCAATTCGTGCGAGCGCGGATATCCACGCGCCGGACGAGAGGGAGCTCACGCCAGGATTCTCGGCTTGTTGCGGGCGGTCGCCGAGCACGGCGATCCGGCGCTTCAGAATCTTAGGTCGTCCGCCGTGCGCTTCCCTCGGAGAGCTACCGATCCGGATTCTAGTCGCGTCGGCTGCGGACCGCGCTTATCGACTTGGTGAGGCCGAGAAAGCGCTCCCGGTCGATCCGGGCGTCCGGGAATAGCCGGACAAGTTTCTTGGCGGACAGCAGGTTCGTGCTCTCGACGAATCCCCGCGCCTCGACGCGGTCCGGGCGCCGGAGCCAGCCCCACACGGTGAAGTTTCGCGCCAAGCCGGCCTGCCAGCCCCGGGGGAGGAACTGGAACCCGGGCGTGAGAGTGTGGGGCTCGACCGGGAACCAGCGGTTCGGCGTCTGCACGCAGTAGCCCCGCCCGACGCGCGCGATCTCCCCGGCCAGCAGCTTCCTGCTGCGCTCGTCAGGCAGGTGCTCTATCACCGAGTTGCAGAACACTATGTCGAACGCCCGGTCCGCGAACGGGAGCAGCCGCCCGTCCGCGCGGACCCACGGCAGCCGTTCCCGACGTATGTCGCGTGCTTCCAGGTTCGCCACGGTGACCTTGGGAAGGGGCGCGACCCACGCCCAGTAGTACTCGCTCCCGCCTAGGTCGAGCACGGTGGTGGACTCGCTGACGTCGAACGCCCGCGCGAAGCGGCGCAGGCGGCGGCCGCGGAAGAACCTAGCGAGCGGGAGGTGGAGCTCCGCGAAACGGTCCCGCATCGGGGTCGAGGCCTGCGCGACGGATCAGCGACCGACCGAGCCGGGTGTGAGCAGCCACAAGAGAGAGGCGCGCGGGTTGCTGCCCGCTGCGCCCAGGTCCAGCGCGACGAGGCCGGATTTCTTCAGCCAGAGGGCGTCCGACCGGGCTCCGAGCAGGGCGGCGGTCAGCGAACTCAGCTGGGGATTGTGGCCGACGACCATTACGTCTCCGGCGGCCGCCTGCGCGCGAATCTCCTCCCAGAGGTCGAACAGGCTGACGTAGGGGAGCAGGGAGCGCGTCTCGATGGCAGGGTGCGGGTGCTGCAGTTCCGCGCATGCGATCTCGGCGGTCTGCGCGGCACGCCGGTACGGACTCGACAGAATGGATGCGGGACGGACGCCGACGCTTCGCGCGTGCGCTAGCATGCGCCGGGCCTTGGCTCTGCCGGGCTCCGTAAGCTGCCTCGCAGAGTCCGGCTTGCCCGCCCGAGGCTCCTCCGCGATGGCGTGGCGCAGCACGAACAGCCTCATAAGCGTCCAGACTATCGCGCCCGCGCCGTCCGGCCCCCGTGGACCCGATGGACCCGTGCCGCCTCAGCTTCGATAGCGGTAGACGATACGGCCGCGGGTGAGGTCGTAGGGGGACAGCTCCACGTTGACGCGGTCCCCGGTTAGGATCCGGATGCGGTGCTTGCGCAGCTTGCCGGCGATCTGAGCGAGAACCTTGTGCTTGTCATCGAGTTCCACGCTGAAGATGCCGCCCGGATGCCGCTCGATTATCGTGCCGGTGACCTCGATGCCCTCTTCTTTTGCCATGCAGTTCCTTGAATTCGCGCTCCGTCGGTTAGATACGAGTATCGCAGACGGTATCCGCCGGATCAATCCCGCGGGGCGCGGCGAGAGGCCCGGCCGTCGAGAGACGCGTCGCTGGCGCCGTCATTCCCCGAAGACCTCCGTCGGCGTTTCCCAGAGGATCGCGCGCTTCTCGGCGGCCGCGATGGGCAGCGTCAGGATCTTTCCGATCTCGGTCTCCACGCTTTCCGGCAGGTCCGACCCGGCCATCAGTCGGTCCGACGGGACGTGCTGCATGATCTCGAGCACGGCATGCGGAGTGAGCGTGGAGAGCTCGACATAGATGTTCGGGCAGACCGAGGCGGCGACCGCCGCTTCGAGAGCGTAGATGCCTCCGCCGGCGTGGCCCAGCACGATACGCAGATCCGGGAACCGCCGGGCGGGGTGGATATACAGCGAGGGGAGCGCGAACGGAGCGCCCGCGCCCGTGTGGCAGACCAGCGCGAGCTCGTTCTCGAGCGCGGTCTCGAACAGGAAGCCGCTGCGCTCGGACAGGGGGTTCAGGCCTTGGTACTGCGGCTGGAACTTCAGCGCCCGGAAGCCGTGGCGCTCTCGGCAGCGCCGGACTTCGCTCCGGAACTCGGCTTCGGGCACGAAGGGGTCCATGCAGGCAGCCCCGGCGAATCGGTCCGGATGAGCGCGAATCGCGGCTCCGATCTCGTCGTGCTCCCTGCGGCAGTCGTCGACCACCGGGAAGGGAATCAGCAGCGACCGGTCCACGCCCGCCGCGTCCATGGCGCGGAGCAGGTCGGCGGCGGCGGCCACGCGCCCCGAGTGCCGTGCCCGCCCGAGGTGCGTGTGGGTGTCGAAGATGCGGTAGCCCTGCCGCATCGAGCCGATTAGCCCCTTCCCGCCCCCTTCAGCGAGAGGGCGAGCCGCTTGTACAGGTCGATCGCCTCCACGATTTGGGCCTTGGGAATCCGCTCGTCGACCGTATGCGCGTGGTGAATCGATCCGGGTCCGACCAGCAGCGGCCGACCCCAGTTCGTCAGCTTCGGGATATCGGTCGTGTACTTGACGATCGACGTCTCGAAACCCTCCAGGGCGTGGAGGCGGAGAGCGGGCGTGTACGAGAACACCTCCACGTCCACCCCGTCGAGCGCGGAAAAAGCGAGCGCCTTGGTGGCGGCTAGGTCGGCCACGACTCGGATGACGACTGACGCGACGGCGTAGTCGGCGACGATGTTCGCCGCCGGCCCGGCCTCGAGCGTGCCGACGTTTAGGGTCGTCTCCCCCAGCAGCGGGTCGGACGGCCAGTCGATCGCCCGCAGGCGATTCAGCCTGTCCAGCAGGATGTCGGTGGCGGACACGCCGAGTTCGGGGTACGCCGAATGGCACGCGCGCCCCGAGGCCCGGATCCGCAGGCCCAGCGTGCCCTTGGACGCGAGGGCCAGCAGGTTCTCCGTGGGTTCGCCGTTGATTAGGTACCTAGCCCGCGGCGGCCGCGAGTTGGCGTGCCGCGCGCCGGCCCCGTCGACTTCCTCGCCCACGACCAGCAGGATGCCGAGGCCTTGCAGGCCGTCCTCGAGCAGCGATTCCACGGCGTTGATCATCGCAGCGGCAATGCCGTGGGTGTCGCAGGCGCCGCGCCCCCAGATGAACTCGTCGTCCTCCCTTGACGGGATAAACGGCGGCACGGTGTCCATGTGCGTGGAGAACACCACCTCCGGCTCGCCCCAGCGAGCCCAGACGTTGTTGCGGCCCGGCTCGACCTCCTGCCTCTCGATCTTCCCGCCATGCCGCTCTGCCAGTGGATACAGGTGCTCGAACAAGAAATCCCCGATTTCGCGCTCGTTTGGGGTGACGGATTCGATGTCGATCAGCGCCCGTGTCAGTTCGAATGCATGCATGGGAGGGAGTGCGGCCCCGAAGTTCCGAGCGTAGCCTACCATTGATGTTCCGTCAAACACTCCGTCGGCGCTCGTGTCTGGCTATACTGATTGGTTTCTGGCGAGTCGCAACGCGGCAGAGAGGGACAGGATGAAATCATGAGTATGTGGGGACGAAGAGGCCCGGATCAGTCCGCAGGCGCCGAGAAAGCGGATCCGCTGCCCCGTCGTGCGCCTGTAACGCCCCAGCCCCCGCCCAGGGAGGCCGACGCCCCAGTCGCGCAACCGAGATCGGAACGCACCGCCGAGCCCAGGGCCCAGCAGAACTCCGTGATCGGGAAGACGGTCAAGTTTCGGGGCACTATCGACTCCCAAGAGGATATCGACGTGCACGGCCTGATCGAGGGCAAGATCAGCATCCCGAAGAACCGCCTCCTGATCGGCACGAACGGCGAGGTGCATGCCGAGATTGAAGCGCGTTCGCTCCTGCTGCGCGGCACCCTTCACGGCAAGGTGAACGTTCACGAACGGATCGAGATCAAGAAGGAGGGGCGCTTGGAGGGCAACCTGATCTCAAAGCGGCTCGTCGTCGAGGACGGCGCCGTCTTTTGCGGGACTAGCGAGGTCAAGGGTCGCGACGGTGACCCCGTTGTGTCGCGCGCGGCGAGTGCCGAGACGCCTGCGGCCGCGTCGGCCACGAAGGCGGCCAAGCCCGCTCCGTCGGGCCCCGCCCTCGTCCGGCCTGCCAAGGCATGAGACCGAGGCCGGACACGTGGCTGGCCCGCAGGCGTTCGTGCGATCCGATGGCCTCGCGCCCCGCCCGGGCGCGGCGTCTCCCGGGCGCCTAGGCCGCTGGGACCGGGCTCGAGACGGAGCGTCGGGGGAGCTCTCGAGAAGCGCCTCGCGCTGCCTGCTGCGCGAGTTCTAGCGAAGGAGGCACTCCGTTGCTGAAACTGCGTCCAAGAAGTGCCCGAAAGCGGGACGGCGGCGTCCGGGCCGAGCTGGAGAGCCGCAGTCCCGACTCTTCTGGCGCGTGGCGGCCTTCGTCCGAAGGGTCGCCCCAGATTCGAGAGAGCCACGGCCTTCGGTGCCTCTTCGACCATCTCGAGGGCGTAGAGGATCTCAAGGTCCTCGACTTGGGGATGCTGTCGGAGGGGACGGCGTGGTTCGTGGGCGGCCAGGGCCACCGGATCAACTTTGTCAGCTTGCTGCACACGTTTGACAGGGCAAAGGCCGAGCTCGCTGACGAGAACGGCCAGGTCTCCGTGGAAGCGGCGCGCCGAATCGTACGGATGAATCTGGACTTCGCTCCGAACAGCTTCCATGCGGTGCTCGCATGGGATGTCCTGCAGCACCTCGATCAAGGGGCGATGAGGGTGACGATCGCCCACTGCGCCAAGATCTTGCGCCCGAGCGGCATGATCTTCTGCCTGTTTCACGGCGAGTCGAGCGTGGAGCCGATCCCGGCCTTGAATTGTTCGATCCACTCCGAGAGCACCTTCTCTCTGCGCGAGGTCGGTCGTCGCCGGCCCTCCCAGGAGTTCAGCACTCGCAAGCTCGAGACCCTGTTCCCTCAGGCGCGCGCCGTGCATTTCTATCTGAAGAGGGATGCCATCCTGGAGGTTCTTGTACTCTGCTAGGCGCGAGTGCCTGCCGCGGGCGTCCTTGGCATGCCTCGCGGCCTTGGTGCTGCTCGGGGTCCGAGCCGGAGTGGCGTCGGACCGCTACGTCCCCGGCCACGACTACTTCTTCAACCGGGAGCACGCCGAGGCGGTCCGCTGGTTCGAGCGGCTGGTCGAGGAGGACCCGCGGGACGTGCGTGCCCGCATGCTCTTGGCCAAGGCCCTGCTATCGCACGAGCTCGGCCGGCTCGGACTGATCGGCACGAGCGCCTTTCGCGGCGATGAAGCCTACAACTCTGTCCCAAAGGCGAAGCGCGACCCGCAGATCAACCGGTCCCTTCGCGAGGCCTTCGCGCGGGCTCGGGCGGCCTGCGAGCGCCGCCTGCAGTCCGTTCCGGACGACCGGGAGGCGCTGCACGTCCTCGCGCAGGTCCTCGCGCTGCGGGCGAGCTTCGAGTTCCTGGTCGCCAAGTCGTACCTTGCCGCGCTGGCAAGCGGCCGGCGGGCCAGGGCGGCGAGCTACCGCGTGTGCAGCCTCTACCCGGAATTCGTGGACGGTCTGCTCGTAGCCGGGGTCGACGAGTACATTCTCGGGAGTCTTCCGTGGGCGGCGCGCGCGGTCATCGCGCTGAGCGGCTATCGCGGCAACCGCAAGCGCGGCGCCGGCATGATCGCGCGCGTTGCGAGCGAGGGGCAGCAGAACCGCGACGACGCGCGCCTCCTCCTCGCGCTACTGCATCGCCGCGAGCGGCGGCCGGCCGAGGCCGCGGCGCTGTTTCGCTCGCTCGCGGACGACTTCCCGCGGGCGTACACGTTCGCGCTCGAGACAGCTGCGATGAGCGAGGCCGCGGGGGACGATCAGGCGGCCTTGGCGGCGTTCCGCGAGGTGGAGCGCAAGCGGGCAGGGGGCGAGGACCGGTTCGAGAGAATGCCCGCGCGGGTCGCGGCGGCGCTTGCCCGGCACATCGAGAAGCTCGAGGACCGCCTGGCCGACGGGGCGGGCCGCTAGCCCGAGCTCCGACTCGGTCGGGGATCAGGGCGTCGCGGCGAGGCGTTGGGAGAACGCCGCCAGCTCGGCCAGCTTGGCGGCGGCGGCTCCGGTGTCGATGGCTGCCGCGGCGCGCTCCGCGCCCTCGCGCCAGCTTCCCGCCGCGCCGGCGGCGCCGAGCACCGCTCCGGCATTCATGACCACGATATCCCTGGCGGGCCCCGGCCGGCCGTCCAGCACGGCGCGGACCGTCGCCGCATTGGCCATCGCGTCGCCCCCCTCGAAACCGCCGCCGACGGCCGGCAGACCGAAGTCGGCCGGCTCCACGCTGCCGTGCCGGACGCGGCCGTCCCGGACCTCGGCGAAGCGGGTCGGTCCCGTCAGGGTGATCTCGTCCATGCCGTCGCTCCCGTGAACGACCAGGGCCCGTCGCGCGCCGAGCCGGGCGAGCGCCTCGGCCACCAGCGCCACCGCCCGGTCTTCGTAGACGCCGACGACCTGCACCGCAGCTGCGGCCGGGTTGCACAGCGGACCGAGCAGGTTGAACACCGTCCTCATGCCCAGCTCCCGCCGCACCGGCCCGGCGTGGCGCATGGCCGGATGCAGCGCGGGCGCGAAGAGGAAGCCGATGCCCGTCTCGTCGATCGATCGAGCGACCTGCTCGGCACCGAGCCCGACCCGGACTCCGAGGGCTTCCAGCACGTCGGCCGAGCCGCACCGGCTCGACACGGACCGGTTGCCGTGCTTGGCCACGGCCAGGCCCGCCCCGGCCGCCACTAGCGCCGCCGCCGTGGAGATGTTGAAGGTGGATCCGCCGTCGCCGCCGGTGCCGCAAGTGTCCACGAGACGCTCGGGCGGCGTCGAGCGGGGCCGGACCCTGACCGCGTTCTCGCGCATCGCTCGCGCGAAGCCCGTCAACTCGGCCGCCGTCTCGCCCTTCGCGCGCAGGGCGGCCAGCAGGGCGGCCGTCAGGACGGGCGTTGACTCGCCCCGCAGGATCGACAGCATCGCGGCATGGGCCTGCCTCTCCTGCAGATCCTGCCGGTCGGCGGCTCGGTGCAGCGCTGCTTGGACCGCGGGCATGGGATTGCCTTCCGACTTCTTCTACCGGTATACCGAACGCCTCAAGGCTCGATGCCGACTCAAGCGAATTCCGGCAGCACCGCGGCCATTGCCGCGGTTGGAAGCTACCGCGGGCGAGTTCACGGCCTGCAAGGCGCTGATCGCGACGCTTACGTCCGCATCGCGGGAGAATCCGCAGCGCTTGGACGCGTACGGCTTGCCTTGGCGATGGCGCGTCTCATCCTCGCCGCAGCGATGGCACCGCTGCGACGTATAGCCGGGATTGACTCGCTCGAACCTGCGACCGGCCCACTCTGGCTTGTCTGCAAGCTGCTCCAGCGGCGATCCCCGGCTCTGGCGCGGAAGCGAGCGATTCTGTCCAGCCTTCTGCCTGCCGTTCGTTCCGGGCGCCTCGGCCGTGGCGTTCGCGGAACGCGGCATGCTGTGGATCGGCAAGTCCTCGTCAACCAGCGTGCCGTGCCGGCGGACAAGGCGAGGGGACGTGCGATCGCAGGCATTTCGCTTCGACAGATGCCGCATACCGTGCGCCTTACCCGGGGACCGCACGCGGTTCCTGCGAGTCCGGCTGCCCTTCCTGCAGCGAGCGACCGCCCGCTGTCGCTTGCGCACCGTCTTCCGATGAGCCGAGTCGTCGACTCCCTCGAGCCGCTCGCCGTCGCCGGTGGCCCGTTGATCCGTCACGCCGAGGCCGATGGCCGCGGCCGACTCGCTCGGAGCCAGCGGCTGCTTGCAGATGCCGTCGAACACCAATTCCAGGTTGCTGGCCCAGTCCGTGCGCGCGATGCGGACGAACTTCGGCTTGATACCTGGAAGCTCCTGCCGCGGCTTGACGGCTTCTCTCGGAAGACACATGATCCGCAGGAGGTAGCGACCGTTGCCGCGTGCCCGCAGCTTCCGAGGACGCAAGCACTCAATCGCGCGGAAGCGGCTCGCAGGCTCGAAGCGCGGATAGCCCGGCCGATCGCCGGCCTCGACCCTGCGGAAGAAGGCCTCGAACACCATGTCCACGCGAGACGGCTTGGCTTCGAGCACTCTTCCGTAGAGGCTGCCGAGCTGCTCGGGCTCCGCCTTGCGAAGCCGGGGCAGGCCTCCGCATCGGTCGAGGTACGTGACCGACTCGGAGCGCTCCTCCCTGGCCGTCTTCCTCTCGGCTAGCGTCGTGTTGTAGAGCCAGCGCAACCAGCCTAGCGCGGCATCGGTGCGAGGGTATCCCGGCTTGCGACAGTACCCGCGCTCTTGGAAGGTGACCGTAGCCGTCATAGTCTCCGTCCTCCGGGGTTCGAGACGCGCAGTCGAGCGCCGCAACAGATTCGGTACAATCGCTTTCTACGCTCTCTGTAGTAGGATTTCGGGCGCCGCCGGTCGCCCCTGATCATACCCAGCCGGAGTCCGCGCATGAAGATTCACGAATACCAGGCCAAGGGGGTCCTGCGCGCGTACGGCGTGCCGACGCCGCGGGGCATCGTCGCGGCTTCCCCCTCCGAGGCGCGCGAGGCGGCCGAGCGGCTCGGAGGGAAGGTGGTCGTGAAGGCGCAGATCCACGCCGGCGGGCGTGGCAAGGGTGGGGGCGTCCAGCTCGCCGCCAGCGCCGGCGAGGCCGAGCGCCAGGCGGCCCGCATCCTCGGCATGAACTTGGTGACCCACCAGACCGGCCCGGCGGGCCGGCTGGTCAAGCGCGTGCTGGTCGAGGAGCAGCTCCCGATCGAGCGCGAGATCTACCTCGGGATCACGCTGGACCGCTCGCTGGCCCGGCCGACATTCATGGCGTCCGCCGAAGGCGGCATGGAAATCGAGGTTGTCGCCGCCCGCAACCCGCAGGCCATCCTGCGGGAGGCCTTGGACGAGAGCGGGCTGCGCCCGTACCGCGCGCGGCGCCTCGCCTTCGGGCTGGGTATCGGAGGCGATCTCCTCAAGCCGACCCTGCAGGCCATCCAGGCCCTGGCCAGGGCTTACGGCGAGGCGGACGCCTCTCTTGTCGAGATCAATCCCTTCGTGCTGACAAGTGACGGCCGCGCCGTCGCGCTGGACGCCAAGATGGACATCGACGACAGCGCGCTGTTCCGCCATCCCGACCTAGTCCGGCTGCGGGATCTCGACGAGGAGGAGCCCCTCGAGACGGACGCCATCGACCACGCTCTCAACTACATCAAGCTGGACGGCAACGTGGGATGCATGGTAAACGGGGCCGGGCTGGCGATGGCCACGATGGACATCATCCAGTACGCGGGCGGCATGCCGGCGAACTTCCTCGACGTCGGCGGCGGCGCGAACACGGAGCAGATCAAGAACGGCTTCCGAATCATCCTGTCCGACCCGAACGTGAAGGCCATTCTCGTCAACATCTTCGGCGGGATCCTCAAGGTCGACGTCCTCGCGGAGGGCATCGTGGCCGCGGCCAGGGAGCTGGCGATCGGCGTGCCGATCGTGCTGCGCCTGGAGGGGACCAACGTCGAGCAGGGCCGCGAGATTCTCGCCAGCTCGGGACTCGACTTCATCGTCGCTCCCGACATGAAAGAAGCCGCGACCCAGGCCGTCGCGAGGGCCGCGTAGCGGGCGAGCAGCCATGAGCATCCTAGTCAACGAAGAGACCCGTGTCGCCGTCCAAGGGCTGGGCAGGGCCGGCCTGTTCCATGCCGACCAGTGCATGCGCTTCGGGGCGAACGTCGTGGCCGGCGTCCATCCCGGGCGGGGCGGTCAGACGGCCCTCGGATTCCCGGTGTTCGACTCGATGCGCGCGGCCGTCGAGCAGGCCCGCCCGAACGCCTCGATCATATTCGTCCCGGCGCCGGCGGCGGGGGACGCGATTCTGGAAGCGGTGGAATCCGAGATCGGCCTGGTCGCCTGCATCACCGAAGGCATTCCCGTCCGCGACATGATCTCCGTCGCTGCGGCCCTGCGGGGCAGCCGCACGCGCCTGGTCGGGCCGAACTGCCCCGGCGTGATCTCGCCGGGCAGGTGCAAGCTGGGCATCATGCCGGGTCACATCCATCGCCAAGGGGCGGTCGGCGTGGTCTCGCGATCCGGGACGCTGACCTACGAGGCGGTGGGCCAGCTCACCGGCATGGGAATCGGGCAGTCTACCTGCATCGGGATCGGCGGCGACCCGATCATCGGCACGAGCTTCATCGACGTGCTGGACCTGTTCAACCGCGACCCCGCCACGAACGGCGTCATCATGATCGGCGAGATCGGGGGATCGGCCGAAGAGGAAGCCGCCGAGTGGGTCCAGCGCGGTTTCAGCAAGCCCATCGCCGGCTTCATCGCCGGGGCCACGGCACCCCCCGGGCGCCGCATGGGGCACGCGGGGGCGATCATTTCCGGAGGCAAGGGCACCGCCGGAGCCAAGCAGGCGGCGATGGAAGCGGCGGGCATCGCGGTGGCTCCCACCCCGGCGGAGCTTGCGTCCACGCTGGCCGGGCTGCTGTAGTCGGCCGGTCCGTCGCAATGTGCCCGTCGCCCGGCGGGCCGTGGGAGGAGCCGATGCAAATCGAACGAACGCTGAGCATCATCAAGCCGGATGCCGTCGCCGCCGGAAACGCGGGCCGTATCATCGCACGCCTCGAGCGGGAAGGCTTTGTGATCGTCGCCATGAAGAAGCTCACGCTCAGCGAGGCGCGGGCCCGCAGCTTCTACGCCGTGCATCGGGAGCGGCCCTTCTTCGACAGCCTGGTCGCATTCATGACATCGGGCCCGATCGTCGCGATGGTGCTCGAGCGCGACGGCGCGGTCGCGGCGCTGCGCGAGGTCATGGGAGCCACGAACTCGCTGCAGGCGGCCGAGGGCACGATCCGGAACCTCTTCGGCACCGACATCGAGAGGAATGCCATCCACGGCTCCGACGCCCCCGGGACCGCGGTCGCCGAGCGGGCGTTCTTCTTCAGCGCGCTCGAGCAGGGCTAGCGACGGGTCAGGGCCTGCCGCGATCTCACAGCGGGATGTTGCCGTGCTTCTTGCGCGGCGTCCATTCCGTCTTCCGATCCAGCATCTCGAGGGCGCTGACAAGCTTGGCCCGAGTCTGCCGCGGCTCAATCACCTCGTCGATCCAGCCCTTCTCCGCCGCGCGGTAGGGGTTGGCGAACCTGGCCGAGAATTCCGCGACCTTGTCGGCGCGGAAAGCGCGCGGGTCGGCCGATGCGGCCAGCTCCCGCCGGTAGAGGATGTTGACGGCGCCCTCCGGCCCCATGACCGCGATCTCGGCCGTCGGGTAGGCGAAGTTGATGTCCGTGCGCACGTGCTTGGAGCCCATCACGCAGTAGGCGCCGCCGTAGGCCTTGCGCGTGATGACGGTCACCTTCGGCACGGTGGCCTCGCAGTAGGCGTAGAGCAGCTTGGCCCCGTGCTTGATGATGCCCCCGTACTCCTGGCCCGTGCCGGGCAGGAAGCCCGGCACGTCCTCGAACGTCACGAGCGGGATGTTGAAGCAGTCGCAGAAGCGCACGAAGCGCGCTCCCTTCAGCGAGGCGTCGATGTCCAGGCAGCCCGCGAGCACCGCGGGCTGGTTGGCGACGATACCCACCGGCCGCCCGGCCAGCCTCGCGAAGCCAACGACGATGTTGCGGGCGAAGTGCTCCTGCACCTCGAGCAAGCGGCCCTCGTCGACCACCCGCGTCACGACCTCCTTGATGTCGTATGGGATGTCGGGCTCGGCGGGGACGATCTCGTCGAGGTCGGGTTCGGCCCGGCCGGGCGGGTCGCTCGAGGCGACGACGGGCGGGTCGTCGAGGTTGTTCGGCGGCAGGTACGAGAGCAGTTCCCGGATCATCTGCAGGCAGTGCGCGTCGTCGGCGGCCAGGAAGTGCGCCACGCCGCTGGTCTCGTTGTGCGTGCGAGCGCCCCCCAGTTGCTCCTTGCTGACGTCCTCGTGCGTGACCGTGCGGATGACATCGGGCCCCGTCACGAACATGTGGCTGGTCTCGTTCACCATGAACACGAAGTCGGTGATGGCGGGCGAGTAGACCGCGCCGCCCGCGCACGGACCCATCACGGCGGAGATTTGCGGGACGACCCCGCTGGCGAGAGTGTTGCGCAGGAAGATCTCGGCGTAGCCGGCCAGCGAGGCGACGCCTTCGTGGATCCGCGCCCCGCCGGAATCGTTGAGTCCGACTACCGGCGCGCCGGTCTTCATCGCCAGGTCCATGACCTTGCAGATCTTCTTCGCGTTCTGCAGCGAAAGCGAGCCTCCGAACACAGTGAAGTCGTGAGCGAACGCGTAGGCCAGGCGCCCCTCGACCCTGCCGTAGCCGGTGACGAAGCCGTCCCCCGGGACGCGCTTCCGGTCCATGCCGAAGTCGACGCAGTCGTGTGCCGCCAAGCGGTCCAGCTCTTCGAACGTGCCTTCGTCCAGCAGCAGGTCCAGGCGCTGGCGGGCCGACAGCTTGCCCGCCGCCCGCTGCCTGCCCAGGCGTTCCGGGCCGCCCCCGGCCAGGGCGGCGGCGTTGCGCCTGCTCAGCTCGGCCCGCTTCTGCGCTAGGTCCATGCAAGCCAACGTATCACGGCCGAGCGGCGCCCCCGCCTCCCGAGCCGCCCGGCGGGGGACCGCCGCGCGTGCTATGCTCCGACGTGCTTGACGCGCTGTTCTGGCTCTTCGCCGTTCCGGCCTGCGTCGGCGCGCTGCTGTCCGCCAAGAGCGGCCGCGATTTTCTCGACTACGTCGAGGACCGCCTGCGCGACCCGCCTCGCGTTCCCGACCGCGAGCTCCCCGCGGTAGCGCTGGTCGTGCCCGTCAAGGGCGCCGAGCACGGCCTGGCGGCGAATCTTGCGTCCCTCGCCTTGCAGGACTACCCGCGCTACCAGGTCGTGGTCTGCTGCGCCGACGCGTCCGACCCGGCTCTCGGAGCGGCCCGCCTCGCGCTCGGGCCCGGCTGCCGCGTGGCGGTCGCGGGCGAGCCGCCTCCCGGAACCGGCGAGAAGGTTCACAACCTGCTCGCCGGGGTTGATGCGGCGGGTGATGGCGCGGAGGTGCTGGTCTTCGCGGACTCGGACGGCGAGGTCACGCCGGGCTGGCTGCGGAAGCTCGTCGCCCCCCTGGCCGACCCCGCGCTCGGGGCGGTCACGGCCTACCGCTGGCACTTTCCGGAGGAAGGCGGATTCTGGCCGCTGCTCCGCAGCGTGTGGGATTCCGCCGTGACCACCATCATGGACCGGAACGGCCGGAGCTTCGCGTGGGGCGGGGGCACGGCCCTGCGCCGCTCCGTGTTCGACTCGGCCCGGGTCCGCGACTTCTGGCGGGGAGCGGTCAGCGACGACCTGCGCCTGAGCGACGCGCTGAGCGCGGCCGGCCTCGGCATCCGGTTCGCGCCTGAGGCCATGGTCGCCTCGACCGGGCAGTGCGGCCGGTCCGAGTTCCTGTCCTGGACCGTGCGGCAGCTGACGATCATGCGCGTCTACCGGTTCCGGACGTGGCTGGCCGGATGCGTCAGCCATGTGGCCTACTGCGGGGCGCAGGCGCTGTGCCTGCTGCAGGCACTGCAGGGGAATCCGGTCGGGCTCGCCGCCCTGCTGCTGATCCTGCTGCCCGGAATGGCGAAGGGCGGGATGCGCGCCTACGTCTGCGCGCTGGTGTTCCCCGAGCGCGAGGGCTGGCTGGAGCGCTACGGCTGGGTCTACTTCTGGATGACGCCGCTGGCCACTTGGGTCTGGCTGCACGCCTTCCTGCGGTCCGCCCTCACGCGTCGCATCGCCTGGCGGGGGCGGATCTACGACCTGGCGAGTCCGACCGAGGCCCGGGCGGTCCGTCGCCCGAGGGCTACTCCCGCTCCACCAAGCGAATGACCGGCGTGAGCAGATTGTCCACCGGCGCGTAGTCGTCGGTGAGGACCAGGCCCTTGGACCGTCGGCGCAGCAGGGCCGTGTCCCGGGGCGACAGCAGCGCCGCGCTGTACTTCAGGTAGTCGAGGCCGAGCACCGGCAGCATCCGGGTGGAGCCGGCGACCACGAAGGTGTCCCGGTCGTCCTCGTCCGAGGGGCCGCCCGGGGACGTGCAGAAGGTGTAGACGTATGGAAAGACCTCCTCCACCGTGTTGATCATCGCGCCGAGGAAGCGGCCCGAGCGGAAGATGTCGATCGTGTTGGCGAGGAACACGGAGTCGTCGCTCATCAGGGCGCGGAGCTTGCGCACGTATTCCACCGTCGTGAGATGGAACGGCGGGGAGTAGTGGTTGAAGGCGTCGTTGTACACCAAGTCGAACTTGGCGGGCAGCTCGGAGCGCTGCGCCAGCGCGAGCAGCTCGTCGACGCGGTTGCGGGCGTCCAGGTGGACGATGTGCAGGGGCGTGGCGGGCTCCAAGCCGAAGGCGTCGAAAGCGGCGCGGGTGACCTGCGGGTCGATCTCCACGACCTCGCCGAAGCTGGCCGGGTAGCGGCGCACGAGCCACTGCGGGAACACGTACCCGCCACCGCCTAGGAACAGCGCCCGGACGGCCCCGCCCGGGTGATGGGCGCGGACAGTCTCTTCCGTGACTCCGGCGTAGATGCGTTCGTAGTCGTAGTGCAGGTTGTCCGGGTCGCTGAGGTCGATGTAGGCATGGACGAGGTAGTCGAGCGTCATCGACCGCAGACCCGGAGTCTCGATCACGTCCTCGACGCGGATGAACGAGTACTGCGACTCGTCCTCCAAGAGCACCAGATCGGAGCCGGTCTCCCGGAATCCCAAGCGCTCCCCGATGGTCCGGGCCCACTCGAACGGCCCCCACGCGGCGACTAGGACGCCGAGCAGCACGCCGCTCCAGAGGTACGGCAGCGCGCTTGACCCGCCGAAAGCCAGCGCCAGCAGCAGCAGGACCGCGGAAACGGACAGGAGTACGGCCGTGGTGCCCATCTTGGCGATCAGCAGGTATCCGGTCAGGAACGTCCCGATAATGCTGCCGATTGTGCCCCACGAGTACACGCTGCCGATGGTGCGGCCCAGCTGCTGCCCGAGCTCGATGGCCATCTTGGCGGCGACCGGGCTGATCATGCCCAGCAGGCAGGACGGCGCGAAGAATACCAGGAATACGTGCAGGGCGATGCGCACCGGCCAGTCCAGCGTGCGCATGGTCTCCAGGCCCCCGACCCGATTGTTGAGCACGGGAACGAGCAGGCAGATGGCTGAAGCGACCAGGAACAGCGCTGCCAGGGTGTCCTTTGGCGGGAAGCGGTCGGCGAGGCGCCCGCCTACGTAGTTTCCGGCGGCGATGCCGGCTAGGACGACGCCGATCACCGAGGTCCAGGTGTAGAGGGAGCTGCCGACATGGCGGGCGATCAGCCGCCCCGCGACAAGCTCGAGCACCATGATGCAGAGGCTCGAGAGGAAGACCGTGCCGACCGGCACGAGCCACGCCCATCGAGCGGGAGCTGCGGAGCCGGATGGCGTGGTCTCCATGGTGACTGGTCGGCTCGGGCAGCTCGGACCGGCGCTGCCGCATCAAGCGTAGCGGATCGGGGGGCAGTCAGCGGGCGAGGCCCGGCACGGGGAACGCGGCGCAGAGATCGCGGACCCGCGCCTTCATGCGGGCCGGGGCGGTCGCTCCGGTCGGCTCGCGCAACGCCTCGAGCATGCACGAGCCGAGCGTCTCCATCTCGGCCTCGCGCATGCCCCGGGTCGTGGCTGCGGGCGTTCCCAGGCGGATCCCGCTGGGCCGCAGGGGGGGGTTCGGGTCGTCGGGAACCACCTGCTTGTTGCAAGTGATGCCGATCTTGTCGAGCGTCTCCTCGGCTTGGCGGCCGTTCATGGCGAAGCTGCGCACGCAGTCCACCACCATCATGTGGTTGGACGTTCCGCCGGTGACGAGGGACGCGCCGCCCGTGCTGAGAGCGCTCGCCAGCGCTTGCGCGTTCGCCAGGACCTGCCGGCAGTAGTCCTTGAACTCGGGCTCCAGCGCCTTGCCGAGGGCGACCGCCGTGGCGGCGACCTGGTTCATGTGGGGCCCGCCTTGGAGACCCGGGAAGACCGACTGGTCGATGGCCTTGCGGAACTCCTTCCGGCACAGGATCATGCCGCCGCGCGGCCCGCGCAGCGACTTGTGGGTGGTCGTGGTGACGAAGTCGAAGCCGGCGTCGACGGGGCTGGCCATCGCGCCGCCCGCGATCAGGCCGCCGATATGGGAGACGTCGGCGAGTGTCAGGGCGCCCGCCTCGTCGGCGATGCTCTTGAAGGGGGCGTAGTCGTAGTCGCGCGGATACGACGAGTAGCCGCAGACGATCATCTTGGGTCGATGCTCGCGGGCGCTCCGGCGCAATGCGTCGAAGTCGATGCGACCCTCGCGGCCGGGATCCGTCTTGTAGCGGATCCAGCGGAACAGGCGGCCCATGTGGGACACCGGGGCGCCGTGCGTCAGGTGCCCGCCGTGGGAGAGGTCCATGCCCATCACGGTGTCCCCGGGTCGGAGCGTCGCCAGGTACACGGCAGCGTTCATCGGGGCCCCCGAGAGGGGCTGCACGTTGGCGTGCTCGCAGCGGAAGAGCCGCTTCGCGCGCGACCGCGCGAGCCGCTCGATCGCGTCGGTGAACTCCTGGCCGCCGTAGTACCTGCGCCCCGGGTAGCCTTCGGCGTACTTGTTCGTGAAGACCGACCCGAGCGCGGCGAGCACTTCCGGATAGGTGTAGTTCTCGGACGGGATCATTTCGATCCCGTCGGCCTGGCGCCGCTCCTCCCCGGCGAGAGCGGCGAACAGTTCGGGGTCGGCGCGCTCGAGCGACTCGCGGGGCGAAGGCGTGACGGACTCCATGCCCCTATTGTCGAACGGCGCGGCGGCCCTTCCATGAAGCCGAGCGCCCTGTCCTGCCGAGGCGATCTTCACCGAGACTTAACCGACCCGTTGCTTGCGGGTAACACTCCGTGCCTAGGCTGAGATCAGGTTCAGGGTGCGGGCACGCGTCCGAGGGCCCTTGCAGGGTGAGCCGCTTGGCGCCAATGCGCGGTCGCGTCGGCGGCGGGCAGCGCACCAGAGTTCCTAGAGGGAGGCTTGGCGGGTCGGATCGCAGGTCCGCCAGCCGATTCATAAGACAGTGAGGAGGACTCGACCAATGAGACACATTCTAATCCCGTTGCTGATTCTGGCGGCGCTCTGCGCGGGGCCGTTCGTGGCGGCTGGCCAGCTAATGCTGCCGGGGATCGCCCCGATGGCAGCCGAGAGCGGCGTCATGGCTCCGACGCCGGCCAAGACCGTGCTTTGGACGGACAAGCTCGGCTACGAGACGGGCGAGCAGATGCAGGTCTACCTGTCGATCGACGACATGGGCGACGCCGGGCTCTACACGGCCTTCGTCTACATGCAGAGCATCGAGACCGGCCAGCGCTGGTACCTGGATATCAGGGAGGATTCGGACGCCCTTTCGACGACCGTAATGGACGCCCTCGGGCTGCCCTTGGACCAGTCCCAGCCCATTCCGCTGAGCATCGCCGCGATGGAGAAGCGGAAGATCTGGTCGGGCAACGTGCCGGCGCCCGGCCTGTGGGAGGTTGTCGGGGAGCTTCGCAGCCCTGACAAGACTCAGATAGTCAAGCGCGTGCATGCGAAGTTCGTGGTGACGGAAAAGGCGGACGTGGTGCTGGGCGCCGACGGCAAGGACACCGAGATCGCCGAGGACACGAGCTGGACGAACGACACGATTTACAAGATCCAGCATCAAGTCTTCGTCAACGCCGGAGCGACCCTGACCATCGAGGCCGGCACCTTGATCCTGGCCAGGGGCCAGAATGCGGTCATCGTGGTGGAGAAGGGTGGTAAGATCCACGCCGAAGGCCGTCGCGAAGCTCCGGTCGTGATGACCTGCGACGCCCCGGTGGGCCAGCGCCATTCGGGCTGCTGGGCCGGCCTGATCGTTCTGGGCGACGCCCCGATGACCCGCGGTACGGGCCTAGCCGAGGGCGTGAATCCCGAGACGCGGCCGGTCTACGGCGGAAGCAATCCTGACGACTCGAGCGGCGTGCTGCGGTACGTGCGGGTCGAGTTCGCCGGCGTCGATTTCAACCCCGAGACCCAGCCCAACGCCTTCGGCTTCCACGGCGTCGGCTCGGGCACGGTGATCGACCATATCCAGGCTCACGAGGGCGAGGACGACGGCATCGAGTTCTTCGGCGGGACGGCCAACTGCACCTACTGCGTGTCGAGTGGTTCCAAGGACGACTCGCTCGACTGGGCGTTCGGCTGGCAGGGCACCGCGCAGTACGTCTTCATCCACCAGGATCCAGACGGTGACAACGGCATCGAGGCCGACAACGACAGTTCGGGCTTCGACAGGACGCCCCGGTCACACCCGAAGCTCTACAACGTCACGATGGTTGGTGCGCTGGTGCAGGACGAGAATGCGCCCTCGTCGGGTGACGGAATGAGGCTTCGCGTCGGCACGCAGGTAACGGCAAGGAACCTGCTGATGACCGGGTTCGGCGGCGAGGCCTTGGACGTGCGGGACAACTCTCCCGACTTCTTCAGCAACGGCAGCAGCAGCATCAAGAACTCGATCATCCACGCCAACGGCGGCCTCGAGGGCTTGGCGCAGTTCAAGGGGGGCGTCGAAGCGTCCATCGGGTTCCAAGACCTGGCCCCGGACTTGGTCAATGTTCGCTACGAGGGCAATCCCGACCCGCGCCCGAAGGCTGGATCGCCGGCCTTGCTGATCGGTGCCGGCGCCGCTCCCCCTTCCGATGGCGCTCTCGATACCAGCGCCGCGTGCATCGGCGCGTTCTGCAACGGCGTTAACTGGCTCGAGGAATGGACCTTCTTCGGTGACGAGTTCGACTACGACGTCGAATAGTGCGTAATCCCGAGTGCGTCGGCGGCATGGATGCGCCGACGCGACCGGGCCGGGCCCTTCCTCCCCGGGGAAGGGCCTCCTTTTTTCGGCTGCTCGGGGGGCAGACGGGGTGCTGCGTGCCTCCCCTGCGCGCCGAGAGCTTCCCGATGCGGGTCCGCGCGGAGACTCGGCTCTCACGAGCAGTCCGCCGGTTCGAGCGTGATTGGCGGAGCCTGCGGCCGGCCCGAACGCACCGCCCTGAGGCATGCGCTCGCGTGATCGACGATCCCTGAGATGGCGAGGCGGCAGCGCCCGCTTCCGGTAAGTCGCGCCGGTCGCAGCCGGTGCAGAGGCCGCTCGCTGCGGCGGCTTCGTCGAAACCGCCGTGAACCGTGACCGGCATTAAGGCGCGTTCGCCGTGCCGGACTGGCGAGAGGCAGCCGCGACGGTCCGCCTTGGACGCCGCTCGTGCGCGGACGCCCTTGCGCCGGGCGCGCTGGGGGATGCCGCTACATCAGGCGGAATTCGATTTCCAGCCGGACTCTGGACGCGACGCTGCGTCCATGGCTGCGGGCCGGCCTGAAGCGCCACTGACCCACGGCCTCGATAGCCTTCTCGTCCAGGCCCAAGCCTAGATGGCGCAGGACGAGGATGTTCGCCGCGCGCCCCTCGGCGTTCACGTCGGCCTGCAGCAGCACGCTGCCCTCGTGGTTCGCGATGCGCGCCTCGCCGGTGTATTCCGGCTCCGTGCGTTCGAGCAGGACGGCCGACCGCACGCTTCCTCCGGCATTGACGGGACCGATATCCGACGTCTCCGCTTGTTCGGATCTCGCCCGGCGGAACGTGCGAGCCCGCTGGTCGAGCGGGGCAGCTTCGTCAGAACGCGAGAGCTTGTGCAGCAGGCGCGCGTAGTGCTCTAGGGTGACGACCGTGTCCGGATGGTTCGGCCCGACGCTTCTCTCGCGAATGTCGAGGGCCGTGCGGTAGTAGGTCTCGGCCTTCGGGTAGAGGACTTGGTTCTCGTAGAGCACGGCTAGGTTGCAGAGACTGGCGGCAACGTCCGGGTGCTGCCTCCCGAGCAGTCTGGTGCGGATGCCGAATGCCAGCTTGTAGAACCGCTCGGCGTCCGCGTGCCGGACCCGGAGATGGTAGTAGCGTCCGATGTCGTTCAGGAGCGAGGCGTACTCCGGGCTCTCCGCTCCCCATGCCTGCCGCGCTATCGGGTCGGCCTCCCGGTAGAGTTGCTCGGGCTGCGCGTAGTCGCCGCGACCGAGGTGCAGCCTGGCTAGTTCCATCAGGGGCACGACGCGACGGGGGTCGTCGGTAGCGAACGTCCGCGACAGGCTTCGCGCCTGCCGCAGGATGCGTTCGGCCTGGTCGAACTGCTTGGACGCAGCCGCTCGCCTTGCGGAGGCGATGGACTCGTCCCAAGCCGGATCTTGGGACCGGCCGACCGGCGGCCCGAGCGCCAGCAAGATCCAGAGAAGCGCGGCTAGCTGCTTGCCTCCCACCGGTATTCCGAACGCAGGCCTACTGACGGAGCGCGCGACGCGAGCCGCCACGCGTTCCTGCGACACCCCGAATTTTCATTCTATCAGTCGACGGGCCGTCTTCACGGGCCTCTGGCGAAGGGCCAAGGGGCTGGGTCGCCCCGGACGGGGACGGCGGCCTGCCGTCGGATGTCGACCGGTGCCGACCGCGATGGCGTCCAATGTTGCCTGATGTTGCCCGTCTGCGCGGTCGCGAATGAAGGGCAGCGCGGGCGCTCGCCGCCCCTCTGGCTCGTTCATGGAGTCGTGCGTGACTGGGCTTGGGTCAGTCGCTGGTAAGGCCTGCATGTAAGGCGAACCCACAGGCGGGCGTTCCATGCCCGCGGGGATGGCGACCGAGGCCGGTTCGCTGGAAGGCGCGTGCCCCCGCGACAGAGGCAGGCAGAGGCAACTGTCTCGTCGGTTATATCAATCCAGATCGATCCTCCAAGCTCTTGAGAGAGTCAATGCAATCTCGCGGAATTCGCGATAGCAATCTTGGACGGATACCATGTCGACGGCGGTCATGCCATCCGCGGGTTTCAGGAAGAATATAGGCCTGCGAGCCTCTTGAGCAAGAGTTACTAGCATGCCGTGATGCGGCACGGTGACGAGAGGGGCGCAGGCCGACGAAACCTCTTTGCGCATCGGCATCTCTTGCATCACATGACGGAACTCCGCAATCACGCGCTGCCTCCAAGCCTGACGGTTCTGCGGCCGGTTCAGGCGCGCGGGCTGCTCGATGACGAAGCAGCCGGCACAATTCACGCCGGATCCCTTGAGATTGAGAGTGTCATAACTGGGCCCCCGGGCCACAAGGCGGCCTGTCCAAGAGCGATTCCACGCCTGCAGCGCCGGTCTGAATGCTTGTAGTCCCCTAAGTGAGCGGAAGTCGGGAGCTAGAGAGACTACGACTTCGTCGCTGGCAGACAGCACGGCCCGGTTCAGCTCTCCGAGGCTCGGACCTACGTCAAACAGGCCTAGTTTGGCTTCCGAGACTGGCCCGGCACGCTCCATAGCTAGCCGGATGCCGTCGTTGAGTCGATTTCTCTGCTCTGTCCGGTCGGAGCAGCGTGCCAATAGCTCGATTAGGTCGTTCTCGGATTTGCCAAGCAATAGATCTCCGGCTAGGATATTGAAACCCGGAGACACTTCTATCGTGCGCTGCGAGTTCGACGCATTCCTGCCTTTAAGGATGGAGCGAATGGTCCCATATGCAGTGGACGGAATGCTATTCTTGTCCGACCATAGTGTATTCAGCATAGTCTCATCTAGGCACGCGTACGTGAGACTGGACTGGGGATCAAAGTCCACGGACAGAGCATTCAGGCCAAGGTCGGCGTACATGTGTGCCAAATGGTACACTAGAGCAGTCTGTCCTACTCCGGAATACGTGCTGAAGAACGCAACAGTCTTCATAGTAAGGGTCTCACAATAGCCGAAAAATGATGCAGGTCGCAGTCGAATTCGACGGGAGGGTTTCCGTTGTTCTCGAGGGCTTGCCTTGCTAGGGGGATGCCAATACCGAACCGCTGGGCGAAACCTAGGTGACGCATGATCTCTGCGATGGGAGGATTGCGGTAGGAAGTTTCGCCTGTACTTAGTGCTTGTGACAAACCCCCTGAATTCTGGCCCGACCAGCATTTCATACTACATCCTGAGTTCGGATAGATCTCCAAACACAACATATAGGGCCCAAGGTCGGAAGTTGCTCAGACGCCAATCGCGAAGATTTCCGCGCTCTACCCAGAATCGCCAGGATTTCGGATTAGTCGTAGCATTCCAGCGAAATCTTCGCCTTGAGAGATTGGATCTAACGCCTTTTTTGTCAAGGGGATACGAGTTTTGTCACGGGCATTACTTAGGTTGTCCTTCGTGACCGAACCGAAGAGTCCGCCCGGATTTCGAATTTCGATGCAATCTTGATACCAATAGGTCCGAACTGGAGCGTTTGAGCCGGAGTATGATCGGTGAAGGACTGCATTACGAGCAAGTCGCCGCAGAGATGAAAGTGGGTAATCTGGAGTTTTAATCTCTGTCAATTCTGACGTGACTTCTGTCCTCAAGCGATATTATTCGCTAGGATGAAGTCTTGGTCACGCAAGATAATCTCCAGTCTATCTGACAGGAAGCTTTGCGTTATGATCGGATCTTCGAGCTGCGTTCCGTCAATCCTCAAGAACTGAATATATGCTCCAGGAACCCACATCTGCAGATTATTTTTGAAGGCAATGAGCGCACTATTTGTAACTCCGTTGTTGCTTAACAATCGCAATTACTGGAACTGATATTCTATCGAATGTGCGTTCTGATCGAGGATCTAGCGCGAGATCACTGCCGGTATATACTTGCGCTGGATGTACTCGCAACCCAGAACCCCGATCTCCAGATCCAGCGTCCGAAAGTCGAATGGAAGGTCCGACTCTCGACGCTTCTCCGCGAGCCGACGCTCGTCCTCGGGCATCGCCAACTGGACGGTCGGTCCCACCCTCACCCATACCCGGCCTTGGTACCGTACCGGCGTGTCCTTCGAGGGCTGGACGACGACTACAGCGATTTCGCAGCCTTCGACCGTCCGCTTTTCCACGGAGATAGCGGGTAGCGGGGGAATGTTTCCGTCAAGGCGCATCTGCGCGAGTTCGCGAAGCAGCTCGTCTTCAATGCCGATAAGGATCACACCGGGTTCGTTATAAGCGCGCAGGTCGTTCGCGAAGGCGCATATATTCCTCCGAATCGCGCTCCTGTTGGACGCGTTCCGCTTTCGTTCGACGCGCTGGGACGCAAGGTCTCGCGCGATCGATGTCAAGGCTGGATCGCTCAGTGGACTCATTCGAGTGCCTCCGCCTTTGCCGCCAGTGTTGCAGAGCGCGAGTTCAGACAGTCTCGAGTGCCTGAGCCGCGGCGCACGGTCACGTTACTGCCGTCGCCGGCCATGGCGAGCCCGGGCGTGCCGGCGAGAGGCTGTTCGCTGGCCCGCACGGGTGTTGCGGAGGAGGGGCTCCCTCGGGGGCGGTGCCGCGGCTCCAACGCGCAGGAGATCGGTGTCACAGCCGCAATAGATTCGGAGCCGTCACGCCATTGAGGACGTTCCGCGTGTCGAGAACGAGAGGCGCGACGGTGGCGAGGCCGCGATAGTCGACCCCGCCGTGATTCGTGACGATGACCGAGATGTCGGATACCCGGGCCGTGTCGAGCAGGGGGCTGCGCGACAGGGAGAGCGGCCCGACCACCAGCGCGCTGACGTGGGGGTCGCTGAAGGCCACGTCGGCTCCTAGAGCGGCGAGAAGCGCCGCGATGTCCCTAGCCGGGGACTCCCTCGTGTCCGCCACGTCCGCCTTGTACGCCACGCCGACCAGGTGAACGCGGCTGCCGCGGACCGCCTTGGATCGGTCGTTCAGCGCCGACTGTATCTTTCCGACGACATGCCGGGGCATTGCCCCGTTGATCTCCGAGGCGAGCTGGATCAGTCGCGGCTCGTACCCGGTCTGCCTGGACTTCCACGAAAGGAAGTGCGGGTCCAGCGGGACGCAGTGCCCGCCTAGGCCCGGCCCGGGATAGAACGGCATGAATCCGAACGGCTTGGTCGCGGCCGCGTCGATGACCTCCCACACGTCGATCCCCAGCCGGTCGCACAGGATCGCCGTCTCGTTGGCCAGCCCGATGTTCACCATCCGAAACGTATTCTCCAGGAGCTTGGCGGTCTCTGCCGCGAGCGTCGACGACACGGGCACCAGTTCGTCCATGACCCGACCGTAATAGGCCTGTCCCATCCGGAGGCAGGACTGCGTGGTGCCGCCGATCACCTTCGGAATGTTGCGGGTTCCGAATTCGGCATTGCCCGGGTCCACGCGTTCCGGGGAGTAGCAGAGGAAGAAGTCCTTGCCGACCGTGAAGCCGGATTCCTCGAGAATCGGCAGCACGGCTTCCTCCGTCGTGCCCGGATAGGTGGTCGATTCGAGGATCACAAGGGTCCCCCGGCCCATGTGCCTCGACAGATCGCGGGTGGCTCGGAGCACGTGCGTCAGGTCGGGGTCGCGTGTCTTGCGCAGGGGCGTCGGCACGCAGACGGACACGGCGTTGCACTCTTCCAAGTCGGCGAAGTCCGCGGTCAGGCGGAGCTGCCCGGAGTCAGCGAGTTCGCGGATCCACTCGCTTTCGACGTCAGTGACGTGGGATCTGCCCGCCTCAAGTGCGGCGACCTTGGCCCGGTCCGCATCGAGGCCGGTGACAGCGAAGCCCGCGCGCGCAATCTCAATCGCGAGAGGCAGTCCCGCGTACCCGAGACCGACGACCCCGCAGCGCGCCGTCCTGGTCGCGAAGCGCTCTTCTAGGTCGCTTGGAACCGGCAACGCGGATTCGGAAACATCCAAGCCCCTCTCCTGCCGAGACGCGCTCGGGTTGACCGAACTGCGCGCCCCCCTGCTCGCGGCCGCCCGGTCGGGCATCCCTTGGTCGCTTCCGTGCCCTGCCGCGCGTCGCGCTATTCGATGGGAGGGTCGGTGTCCGACGCCGGATCGGTCCCGTACCGGTATCGCACGGTGGTGCTGTGATCGGTATAGAACGTCCTGCTGCCGGAGTCGGTGGACTGCGGGTCCGCGTTCAGCGAGTAACCCGCCGGCGTGCCGATCATGGAGAACGCGTACCCGAGATGGATGCCGTCGATGAGATTCTCGTCAAGGAGGTTCGCCGCGGCCGGGGTCGGCCCGGCGTCGCCGGGAGCGGGGCCGAGCTCGTTCAGCGTGGACGCGTAGCGCCCGAACTGGGCGAAGTACTGGATCTGGGCGGTGTTGACGGCTTGGCAGGACCGGATGGCTGCGACTTCGTTGGCCATGCGCTTCGTGCTGGTGACCCGGGGGATCGCGATAGCGCTGATGATCAGGATGATCGCGATCACGATAAGCAGTTCGATCAGAGAGAATCCGCGATTCCTTCGCCGTCGCATGGTGCGTCGCCCGTCTCTCATTCTAAGTCCCCGGGCGAGGCCCGCTGCAGCCGAGACGGTGCGAAACGCCAAGGCGTGCATTGCTCTCCCGGGGACGGGGCGCTGTCGGCCGAGGAACGGCGGTTGCCGGGCTTCGGGCGGGCGCTACCATACCTAGGGTCCCGCCCGAGGAGGCCTTCGATCGGATGCAACCTGTTCTCGTCGCCGTGTGCTGCTTCGTCGCGTACGCGCTTGTCTACCGCTTCTACGCGCGTCACCTGGGATCGCGTATCTTCCAGTTGGATCCCGCCGCTCCCACGCCGGCGCACGCCATGCGCGACGGCGTCGACTACGTGCCGTGCCGGCGCATGGTCCTGTTCGGCCACCACTACGCGTCGATCGCCGGCCTGGCGCCCATGCTCGGCCCCGCGATTGCCGTGATCTGGGGATGGCTGCCTGGCCTGCTGTGGGTGGTGCTGGGCACCCTGTTCATCGGCGCGGTGCATGACTTCAGCGCCTTGGTGGTGTCGATGCGCCATCGCGGCATGAGCATCGGCAAGGTCGCCGAGGATCTCATTGGCAGGCGCGCCAAGGGCATCTTCCTGCTGATCATCCTGTTTCTCATCTGCCTGGTTATGGGCGTCTTCGTCCGGACGGTGGCCGGGCTGTTCACGGCCGAGTTCTACCCCGAGTCGGTGTTTCCGACGTTCGCGCTCATCGGCATCGCGATGGTCATCGGCTGGCTCGTCTACAAGCGCGGAGTCTCGATCGTCCGCCTGACCGTCGTCGGCTTCGTGCTGATGCTCGCGTCGATCGGGGTCGGGCTGAGTATCGGGAGGCCCGACCTGGGCAGCGGATCCTGGATCGTCATTCTGCTGCTGTATGCCTTCGCGGCGTCGACCCTCCCCGTGTGGTCGCTGCTGCAGCCTCGCGACTACCTGAACTCCTGGCTGCTCTATCTAGGCCTCGCCGCGTCGTACGCAGGGCTCTTCGTCCTGGGCCCGTCGTTCGCAGCGCCCGTGATCGACACGCAGCCTGCGGACGCGCCGCCGATCTTTCCGTTCGTATTCATCGTGATTGCGTGTGGCGCGATCTCCGGCTTTCACGGCTTGGTGTCTTCCGGGACGACATCGAAGCAGATTGACAAGGAAACGGACGCCGTGCCCATCGGCTACGGCGGCATGGTGGGAGAGTCGCTGCTCGGCCTGCTGGCCGTTCTCGCCTGCACTGCCGGCTTCCGCTCCGCGGAGACGTGGTCCGAGCACTACGCGAGCTGGGGCGCGGCCAACGGTCTGGCCGAGAAGATGAAGGCCTTCATCGACGGCACGGCCACGTTCCTCGGGTCGCTTGGCATCCCCACGGAACTCGCGCAGGCCTTCATCGCGCTCGTGGCCGTCTCGTTCGCGCTGACTTCGCTGGACTCGGGCACGCGGCTGCTCCGCTACAACCTCGAGGAGATTTCCCAGTCGATCTCCCTTCCCGCCCTCGGCCAGCGGCACGTCGCCTCGGCGCTCGCCGTGGCGCTGATCGGGTTCTTCGCCTTCTACGAGGTCGAGGGCCAGCCTGTCGGCCTGGCGCTCTGGAGTCTCTTCGGCAGCACGAATCAAGTGCTTGGCGCGCTGACGCTGCTGGCCGCGTCCATCTACCTGCGGCAGAAGGGCCGGAACTACGTCTACACGTTCCTTCCGATGGCCTTCATGCTGTCGGTAACGATCATCGCGATGGTGCTCGACATTCGCAGGTACATGGACGGCGGGCAACTGCTCCTGCTGGGCGTCGCCGCCTCGATCTTCGTGCTGAGCCTGTGGCTGGTGGTGGAGGCGGTGATCCGGTTCCGCCGGGACACCGCGCAGGTCATGGCCGCGGGCGACTGACGGAGCCGCCCGGGATTCCGGCCGCCCCGGAGCCTCAGTCCCAGGCCTTGGAGGCTAGGTCCCTCTCGACGGATCCGTCGATGAGATCGAAGCCCGTGCTGTGCAGCGGGTCCGCCGAGCAGACCACCTTGGCCGTTCCGTACTCGCCGCGCGGTTCGGGGAATCGCGAGCTGAATTCGGGGTTCTCCCGGTCGATGGCCCAGATCAGCCTCCCCTTGAACGGCACCCGCACGAGCAGGCTCGCCCCGCAGGCCTTGCAGGCGTAGTCAATCATGCGGGCTGGCCGCCTTCCCTCTCAGAGGCGGCCGCGGGCGGCGAGCTCGATCTTCAGGCCCGACCGGCCGTCCTCGATCCGGAGGGTGCCGTTCTCCCAGACCGCCTCGTCCACTCCGGCGAAGCCCTCCGGCGTCTTGGTCCAGAACAGCAGGTACGAGGATTCGATGGATGACCGCGCCGGCAGCCAGCGGTACAGCGGCGTCTCGAACAGGCGCCCGGCCCTCACGGCCTCCCGCCGGGGCACGTCAAAGGCCTGCGTCGCGAACTCCAGCCCCCTCGCCAGCATGCGGTCGCGGGGGTAGGACTCCCAGGTCTGCAGCCACGGAAACTCGCTCGGACGGAACAAGTATCCGAGCAGCAGGCGCTTCTCGGGATGCAGGGCTGTCACGAACGCCCATCCGGCTCCGGGCTCCATGCGGTGGCCGGTATGGTCCAGGGAGTGCGACTCGAGCGGAGCCGCCCGCAAGTCGACCAGACCTCCCTCGCGGGCCGGGGCCAGCGGCCACTTGAACTCGCGCTCGCTCGCCAGCCGGTGCGCCAGCCCGCTGCGGGACGCCTCTGCGCGGGGTCGAGTCAGGGCACGGTTCGGCGACATGTCCACCACGGTGACCCCTCGCTCCAGGAACGGCGACCCGATGGTGGCGTGCTCGGCCCAGTTGACCGGGCGGTCAAAGTCGAGCAGGCTCGTCAGGTTGGACTTAACGTAGACTACCTGCTCCGCGTGCAGCAGGCGCACCTCCCTGCGCAGCACCTCCTGCACGCGGGGCAGCGAAACCGACTGGCGCAGGACGGTCGCGCCGTCCCGCTCTCCGGCGAACTCAGTCGACCACGGCAGGCGGTGCGCTTCGCCGTGGCCTTCCATGCCCGCGGCCCGCTCGCTGTCGGAGGGCGGCCCGAAACCGTCCACGCAGACGAAGTGCCCGACCCCTCCGGTCGCGCGCTCGGGGCGCCCCTGCTCGAGGTCGGCCCGCAGGGAGTCCCACATGGGATTCGTTCCCGCGGCGTCGCCGGCCAGGGTGATCGACGCGAACGAGCCGCCGTTCCGGAGAACGACCAGCCGGATCCGCTCGTTAGCCAGCAGGATCGCGGCGCGCCCGCGATAAGAGTGGCCGGCGTCGATCTCGGCCCGCGCCGCCGTAAGCAGCGACGCCGCCAGGAGAGCGGGAATCCAACGGCGCATGCCCGCATCCTAGCAGCCGCGCGGGAGGCGGGTCCGCTCCGGACGCCGGCCCGGGCGCCGCCTCACGCGAACGCCCCGGCATGCGAGAATGGGGGCCGACTGGACTCTCGTGATGTTCAAGGGATGCGGCACTGCCCTGATCACTCCCTTCGCCGCGGACGGCTCGCTGGACGAGCCGACCTTGCGTCGGCTCGTCCGCCGCCAGGTCGAGGCCGGCGTTCATTTCCTCGTTCCCGGCGGAACCACCGGCGAGAGCCCCACGCTGTCCCAGGCGGAGCACCTCCGGCTGGTCGAGGTCACGCTCGACGAGGCACGCGGAAGCGTGCCCGTCGTGGCCGGCTGCGGCGGCTACGACACCGCCGGCATCGTCGGTCTGGCGAAGCGCCTCCGTGCTCTCGGCGTCCAAGGGCTGCTGTCCGTCACCCCGTACTACAACAAGCCCACGCCGGCGGGGCTCTACCGGCATTACGCTGCCCTGGCGGACGCGACCGATCTGCCGGTCGTGGTCTACAACGTGCCCGGCCGGACGTGCTGCAACGTCAAGCCGGACCTGCTGGCCCGGCTGGCTGACATTCCGAGCATAGTTGCCGTCAAGGAGGCGTCCGGCGACATCGGGCAGATGGGCCGGATTTGCCAGTCCGTCCCGGACGGCTTCTCGGTGCTCTCCGGGGACGATTCGATCACCCTGCCGCTGATAGCCTTGGGGGGCGACGGGGTGATCTCCGTCGTCTCGAACGAGATTCCCGGCGACATGGCCCGCTTGTGCGACCTGGCGCTGGCAGGCGACTTCGCGGGCGCGCGGGCCATCCACCGCCTTTGCCTCGATCTGATGGATGCCAACTTCTGCGAGACCAGCCCCGGTCCGGTCAAGGTCGCTCTGGAGCGGATGGGCCTGCTGGACCAGGCGCGCTACCGCCTGCCGATGACTCGCCCGTCGCCCGCCAGCTGCGCGATCGTCGAGCGCGTGCTGGACGGCTTGGGTCTGCTCCGGCACGAGGCTGTCACGGCAGTGGCCTGAATAGATCCCGAGGCCCGCTCGCGCCGACCGCCGTCGACGGCTCCCGGGCAGTCGGCTCGATCCCCGTCGCGTCGCCCTCGGCTGAAGGCTTGGCACGGCTCGGGGCCGGCTCCGCTACGGCGGGCTCGCGAGCGGAGCGCCTAGAAGCGCAGGCGCACCGCTCCCTGCACTGTCCGACCCAGGCCGGCCATCCGGGTGACCCCGAAGTACACGTGGTCGATGTTGCTGAACGGCGCGGCCCAGTTGCGCGTGCCGAACGCGTTGAGCACGTCGAACCCGATCTCCATCGAGGCGAGCTCGCCGACCTCCACGCCCCGCGCGATGCGGAAGTCCCACTGCTGGAAGCCGGCGACCCGGTACTCGTTGCGCCTTGAGGTGCCTTGGCGCACCTCGTGGAAGCTGCTCGGCCGCACTGGGCGGAAGGCCCGGGGATCGAAAGCGAAGCGCGCCGGCAGCAGCCGGCCGCTCGGCATCTCGAACGTCCGCATGGTGCCCGGGTCCAGCCTGAGGTAGGGGCCGACCCGGTCGGGCCGTCCGACCTGCTGGAAGGTGTAGGTCGGGTCGTAGGTCTGCCGCACGTCCAGCGGCAGGCCGGAACGCCACCGCCACACGCCGCTCACGGTCCACCGGTCTGTCCAGCGGTGCCGGTCTGTCCAGCGGCGCGGCAGGCGCAGCCGGTAGTGCCACACCGCGGTCAGAGAGTGGCGGCGGTCGAAGCTCGAGTAGGTCCATGCCTCGCCGACTAGCTCGTTCCCGAAGACCGTGCTGCCGTCGTCGAGCGACCGGCTCCAGTTGTAGCCGATGTCGAGCGCCAGGCCGCGATGCAGGTAGCGGTTGGCCCTCAGCTGGACGGATTCGTAATGGGACCGGCCCGTGCTCTCGAACGAGCGGATGTTGCCGAAACGCGGGAACCTGCGCATCTTGCGGGCGAAGCCGAAGCTGCGCAGCGGATGGCGCACGAAGACGTTCAGCTCGCGCTGCTGCTGGAGGCGGGTGGAGCGGGTTCCTAGGTAGCTTGCCGTGAGGAACACCCGGCCCGGCAGCAGCCGCTGCCAGCTGGCGTTCCAGTGCTCGGCCCGCGCGTTCTCGAAGTGCGGGTCGAACACCAGAATGGGGTAGCGCACCACGGAGGGACGGAACGTGGACGGCTCGCGCGTCGGCAGCGCCCGGATGGGGGCTTGGAAGGCTCCCGCCGGGTTGCGTAGGACGAAGCGGTTATCGACACTGAACGGAGGGTAGGTGGCTTGGAACAGCGCGGCCGCGCTCGACCCAGCAAACGTGCCGTGATCGAAGAAAACGCCGTAGGCCGCTCGGAAGACCGACCGGCCCGACTCGCCGAGCACCCATCGAGAGGCCCTGCCTGTCCGGGACGGGGAGAACGCGACGCCGATGCGCGGCGAGAAGTTCCGCCCGCGGGAGAGGATCGTCGAACGCGGCACGAGGCTGCCTTCCGGATCCGTGTCGCCGGGGAAGAGCAGGTTGGGCAGCGAGTCGGGGAACCTCAGGCTTTGCGTCCCCTCGCGGAAGGTCATGAGGCGGTCCTGCCGGTCCGTGCCGGGTGGCTGCCGCTCGTAGCGCAGCCCCACCGTGACCTTGAACGTGCGCCACGGTCGGACCTCCGCCTCGGTGTACGCGGCGAACTCCTGCCATTGCAGCTGAAGGCTGCGCTCGGTCTGCAGCCGGTACTCGCTCGGGCGGCCCAGCAGCAGGTCCCGCAGGCCTTGGCCGCGAAACCTGGACGGGGGTGCCGGCGGCAGCGGGAAGCTGAAGCTGCCGGCGTGATTCTCCGTGTTCGCGAACGGCCACGAGCCCTGCTGGGCGAACAGGCCCGCGCGCACGGCGTGCCGGCGCACCTGCAGCTCCTGGTGGTAGAACAGCTGGAGCGTGGTCTGGACGGATCTCTCGGAATTGATGAAGGGCGCGACGTGGAGCTGCAGCTGGCCGATGTCGTTCCAGAGGCGCACGTTGGGAATCGTCCCCGGATCCAAGCCCGCGTAGTCGAATCCGAATCCCTCTGCGGGCATGGCGCCGAATGAGCGATGGCCGCTGCGCTGCTCGCTCGACAGGCGCTGCATGGCCAGTCGCAGCGAATGCACGAACCAAGGTGTCGGCGAGTGGGTGGCCATGTACTGCGAGTGGTTCGAGACCTGGCGCCGCTTCGTTACCGTGCCCGGAGGGGTCGTGAACTTTTCCACCGTCGGTTCCTGCACCCGGTTGGTGTAGATGTAGTGGCTCAGGTAGTGGGACAGCGCCTCGGAGCGGCGATCAATTCGCGCCAGGCCCACCTGGCCGTGGCTCGTCAGCCTCTCCCGGAATTGCAGCCAGCCTCCCGCTAGGTTCGCTCGCGGGACGAGCGCGTCGAGATAGCTCTGCATGAGCGGGTCGAGCCGGTGCGCCGGGATCCGCCCGTTTGGGAATTCCCGCCCGCCGAGGGGGTCCGTCGGGGACCTGTCGAATCCGAAGAAGTTACCCGACCGCTCGTTGTCGCTAAGCACCCGCCGGAGGGATTCGTGGCGGCGGCGCGTGATCCAGGCCTCGGCGTCGGCGAACGCGTAAAGCTTGGCGCGGGGCCACAGAGGCCCGCCCGCCTGGGCCCCCCCGGCCCAGCCGGCCACGCGGTCGCGGGAGCCGTCGAAGGCGCCGAAGGACTGGTTCCACGCCGGGCGCATGTACCCGCGCGCCTCCCCGTGCCACTGGCCCCCGCCGGAGCGGAACTGCGGGGACACGACCGCCCCCGCGTTGCGTCCCTCGCTGGCCGAGTAGGTGTGGGTGATCACTTGCAGCGACTCGATCGCTTCCGGGACGGGCCCGAGGGTCGCGGCCTGCGCCCCGGTGATGCGGTTCTGGGCGTTGTTCGAGGCTCCGTCGAGCTTGTAGTTGATGAACGAGCTCCGCGAGCCGTTGGCGGAGACCGCTCCCGCGCGGCCGGTGAACGGGTCGACGTCCAGCGCCTTGACCGAGGTCAGCCCCGGCACCAGGTGGAGCAGCTTGTCCACCGCCGTCCGCCCGTCCGAGCCGATGACCACGGGCAGCGTCTCGATCTGCTCGCGGGCCAAACCGTACTCGACGGCCATCTCTTCCAGCCCGGACCGGGGCCGCGTCAGGGCCCGCTGCATGGGGCGCATTGAGATCGGGGGAAACGCGACGGGAATCCCCGGCAGCACCTCGAATGGCGCGCTGCGCCAGGCCGTGTAGCGTGCGTGGAGGAGCGCCAGCGAGTACTTCCCGGAAAGGACGTTCGCGAACCGGAAGGTGCCGTCCCGCCCCGAGCTGCGGCGCAGCACTTCCGCGCTGGCGAGATTGATCAGCTGGACTTCGACCCCTGCCAGGAATTCCTGGCGCTCGTCCAGCACGCGACCGGACACCTCGTGCGCTTGCGCGGCGGGCGCGCCGACGAGGGCCGCTGACAGCAGCGTTGCTACGCAGCCACACTGGAGCGCGTAGCGCACGGTACTCTCAGTCTACTCAGCGCGCCAATCGTCATTGCGGACTCCGGCTGATCCGCCCATGCGGTCTCGCGCTCTTCCCGCGGCTAGTTGTACCGCTTGTACAGCCGGCACGGCCGCACAGAGACGAGGTCCATACGGGCGTGTTCCGGCTGGCGGCAGAAGCTGCGCTGTCGAAATGCGACTTACGCTGCCACTGGCTCTAGGGCGAGGCACCTGTGGCTCGCTGTCGTGCGGCTGCGGAACATGTCAAGAACTGCGTTCGACGCGTTCAGAAGCCGCTAGCGAACTGCCGCTCTGAGCCGGCGTGCGTGCTGGCGCACGCGAGCCAGCAGGCTCGCGCTGGAGAGATTGCTCTCCCCGGCGTCCAAGGACTCACTGCCGCCGAGCAGCAACCCGTTCAGGGCGCGGTCCAGCGCGAGGCAGTCCCTGACCAGTGCCGAGCCGGCGGAGCCTAGGCTGGCCATCTCCGGGGTGACCGGATTCCCGCTGCTATACGCCCAGTAGCGCCTGGGCAGCGCTTCGCTGAGCCGGTCGTAGATGCCCTTTTCGTGCCTCGAAATACCGTCTAGGTGGAAGCGCACCACCTGGCGGAACGCATCGGTGCGCTGCATTCCTTCGATGCCGGGCCGGCTCAGCAGCTCGCGGAGCGCGTGAGCGTGGGAGAGCAGCTCCCCGTCGTGCCGAAGCACGCCGCTAACGTAGCGGTCCAGTTCGTTCTCGAGCAGCCCCGGGCCGACCTGCACGAACGAGCGTCGCGCCGCGTCGGCGTAGTGCTCCAGGAGGGAGTTGCGGACCAAGCCGCCGGCCTGGCGTCCCCGGCCGAGCGCGGGGACCGCCCAGGTGTCGTCCGGGGCCGCTGCCGGACGCTGCACCGAAAAGGCGAATTCGACGGGCCAGCCGTCGGCGACTGCCAGCAGCGCCTTCTCGGCGGCTAGGCGTTCGCTCTCCGTGGCGACCGGCCCGCTGAAGCGGATGGTGCCGCCGGCGCCGCCGGCGCGCAGGCCCATCTTCCAGTAGCCCGTCCGGGCGAGTCTCCAGGTGCCTTCCACGACCGAATCGAGCGAGTCTGCGGGCTGGGTGGAGACCGGGACGCTCGCGGGCTCGGGCCAGGCAGGCGGCCGATGCGGGCGGGGCGTCACGTTCTGCAGGTCGAGCGCCAGCAGATAAGGTTGGCCGACGGCCGGAACGAGGTCCGGGGGCGCGTCCCCCGAGATCGGTGCCGGCGCGGGCGGAGCGGACAGGACGGCCGGCCGCACTCCCTTGAAGCGTCGCGGCGCCTGCGCCGCGGGCGCGGCAGCGGCTGGCAGCGTGCGAGCAATTGCGGGCGCCTGGGGCGCTTCCAGCCGCGCGATGGACTCGGGCGCGGGGACCACGCTGCTGACCGACAGGGAGAAGCCTAGCCAAGCGGCCAGGCAAGTCATCGCGAGCGCGCCCGCGTACGAGGCGAACGCGGGCGTGCGAAGCGGGACGAGCCTAGGCAGGCTGAACCGGGGCCGCCAGCGCGGTACCGGCGAAGTCGCGACGGCGCGTCGCTCGACCTCGGCCGCGAGTCGCACCCGAAGCGCAGCCAGGGCGGCTGCCCGACGCTCGGATGGCACTTCGGTGGCGAACTGCCTGTGGATCTCCACTTCGATCTCGGCCAGCTTCACGTGGATGTCGGCTGCCCGGTCCTGGCAGGCGACGCACACCGCGTGGTGCGCCAGCCCTGCGTCGGAGAGCCCGCCTTCGAGCGAGAGCAGCAGGTCTTCGGTGGAAAGGTGGGCGGATAGCAGGGCCGACTCGACCGCGAGGCGCTCGCGCAGCCTCTGCATCTGGGCCGGCTGCTCCGGCAGCGACTGCGCATGCGAGCGGATCGCAGCCGCGGCGTGGACGTAGGTCTCCTGCACGTCGACCAGCCTGGCCTTGCAGTCGACGCAGCCCGGGACGTGCAGGCAGAGCCCGCGCTCTTCGAGCTCGCCTTCAGCGTAAAGGAGCAGCTCTTCTGTGGTCAGGTGTCTCACTGGGCCTCGTAACCGCCGACCGGAGCTTCTTGATGGCGCGAGCCACGTAGCTCGCGACCGTCGAAATCGAAACGTCCAGCACTTCCGCTATTTCCCGGAACTTCAACCCTTCCGCTCGCAGCAGCAGGCACTCTCTTTCCGTGTCGCTGAGCAAGTGCCACGGCAGGCCGGCCGCGCGGTCGCCCGCCGTGTCGGGTGCGATGCGCGCCTGGTCGGCCTCGACAGCCCGCCAGCCCGCGTCGTCGAGCAGCACCGGCTTGGACTTCTTCGCATGGTCCAGGACCAAGTGCCGGCCCACGCGATAGAGCCAGCCCTTCGCGTTGCCGATCTCCGTACCGTTGCACCGTGCCTGGAAGTAGCGAACGAACGTCTCCTGAACGATGTCCTCGATATCCGTCACGCTGCGCACGCCGCTGCAGAGGTAGCGCGCTAGGTTCGAGGAATGCTCGCTGAAAAGCTGCTCGGTCTCCCATGCGGCCCGCTGAATCGCGTCAGGCTGACGGAGCTCGGGCACAGAACACCCTACTAAGCGTCCGATGCCGTCCAATCCCAAGACGATTGAGCGAGGGATTCTTACGGCAAGGTCGCTTCCAATCCGATTGTCAGCCCTGGATGGCGGCTTGTCAACCGGCCGGAGGCACATTCTCGCGCACCGGGGGCCGGATCCGAGCGGAGGATCGTCCTTCCTATAATGGGAGTTCGGTCCGGCCGCGCCCCTCGGCATCGGGGCGCGGCCGGACCGAAGGAGGATGCTGGCTCTTGCACTGGATTGACTATGCGCGCCCGCGCACGCTGGACGAGTGCCTGCGGGCCTTCGCAGAGCACGGCTCCGACGCCCGGGCGCTCGCGGGCGGGACGGACCTGCTGGTCCAGATGCGCACGGGCCGCCGCACGAACGGCGTCGTGGTGGATGTGAAGGCCGTTCCCGAGCTGAACGAGCTGCGCTACGACCGCGATGCCGGGCTCACCCTCGGCGCGGCCGTACCGTGCTATCGCATCTACGGCAGCGAGACGGTCTGTCGGCTGTACCCCGGCCTGATCGACACCGTGTCAATGATCGGCGGCACTCAGATCCAAGGGCGCGCCTCGGTCGGCGGGAACCTCTGCAACGCCGCTCCCAGCGCGGACGCCGTGCCCGCCCTGATCGCGCTCCGGGCCGCCTGCCGCATCGCCTCGGCCGCGGGCGAGCGCGAGGTGCCGGTCGAGCAGTTCTGCACGGGCCCCGGGCGGAGCGTTCTCGGCGCGAGCGAGGTGCTGGTCTCGCTGCGGCTGCCCCCGCCCCCCGAGGGCTCGGGGGCCTGCTACCTGCGGTTCATCCCCCGGAACGAGATGGACATCGCCGTGGCCGGGGCCGGCGTGGCCGTGACCGTGGCGAACGGCCGATTCGCGGACGGCCGCGTCGCGCTGGCCTCGGTCGCGCCCACGCCCCTGTTCGTGAAGGCGGCCGGCGCGGCCCTTCGCGGGGAGCCCGTGGGGCGGGCCGCGCTGGCGCGCGCCGCCGCCGCGGCCAAGGCGGCCGCGCGTCCCATCTCCGATATGCGGGGCACTGCCGAGTACCGGCGCAACTTGTGCGAGGTCCTCACCCGCCGCGCTCTGGAGAGGGCCGTCGAGCGGGCGGGCGTTTCGCTCGCCTAGGATCAGGGGACGCAAGGCCATGCGATCAGCTCACGTAGAAACCACCATTAACGGCCAGCCGGCGGAGTTCCTGTGCGAGCCGCGCCAGTCGCTCCTCGAGGTCCTGCGCGACGTCCTGCGCCTCACCGGGACCAAGGAGGGCTGCAACGACGGCAACTGCGGCGCCTGCACGGTGGAGATGGACGGCCGGATCGTGCCGGCCTGCCTGGTGCTCGGCGTCGAGGCCGAGGGCGCGGAAATCCTTACGATCGAGGGCGTCGCGCAGGGAAGCGCCCTGCACGAGGTGCAGCGCGCCTTCCTCGAGGGCGCGGCCCTGCAGTGCGGCGTCTGCACGCCTGGCTTCATCGTGGCGGCCAAGGCGCTGCTCGACCGCAATCCCGACCCGAGCGAGGACGAGATCCGCCTCTGGCTCGCCAACAACCTGTGCCGCTGCACCGGGTACGACAAGATCGTGCGCTCGGTCCAGGCGGCGGCACGCATTCAGCAGCAGGAGTCCGCATCATGAGCACCTTTACCGTCGATCCCGCCCGCGCCGCGGCCCCGCGGCGCGAGTCGTCCGGCAACGGAGGGCCGGGCGTCGGCGGCTACGAGCCCAATATGGTGCTTGCCTCCGCGACCTTCGACGTCGTCGGCACGCGGCCCGTGCGCCACGACGGCGCGGACAAGGTGACCGGCCGGGCTCTGTACGGGGCCGACGTCCACCTGTCCGGAACGCTGCACGGAGCGATTCTGCGTAGCCCGCACGCGCACGCCAGGATCCAGTCTGTCGACACCAGCAGGGCGGAGGGCATGGACGGGGTCTTCGCGGTGGTCACGGCCGCCGACCTGCCGCCGGCGGAGGACAAGCTCGTCGACGTCGGGGAAGGCGAGACCAAGCTCGCCTACGTCCACGGCAACATCCTGGCCCGGGACAAGGTGCTTTACCAAGGCCACGCCGTGGCCGCGGTCGCGGCCTCCAGTCCGCACGCGGCCTTGGAGGCGGCGAGAGCGATCGACGTCGAGTACGAGCTCCTGCCGAGCTCCATGACGGCGCCCGACGCGATGCGCGAGGAGGCGGAACTGCTGCACGCGGACCTCTTCAAGCAGGAGTTCGGGGAGAAGACGGACCAGCCTTCCAATGTCGCCGAGCACTTCGCTTGGCGCCTCGGCGACGTCGAGGCCGGCTTCGCGGCTTCCGACGCGGTCGTCGAGAGGGTGTTCGACACGGCGACTGTTCACCAGGGCTACATCGAGCCCCACAACGTGACGGCGCTGTGGAACCACGATGGCCGCCTGCACATCTGGTGCTCCACGCAGGGAGCCTTCGTCGTGCGCGACGTGACGGCCAAGATCCTCGAGATTCCAGTCTCGAGCGTCAAGGTCACGCCGATGGAGATCGGAGGGGGGTTCGGCGGCAAGATTCCGGTCTACATGGAACCGGTCGCCGCCCTGCTGTCGAGGAAGACCGGGCGCCCCGTCAAGATCGTCATGTCGCGGGAGGAGGTGTTCCTGTCCACCGGGCCGACCGCGGGCTCCCACGTGCGCGTGAAGGTCGGCGCCTCTGCGGACGGCCGCATCCGGGCGATGGAGGCGACCCTGGCCTACGAGGCCGGGGCGTACCCGGGATCGTTCGTCACGCCGGGCGGCATGTGCGTCTTCGCGGCCTACGACTGCCCGAACCTGTCGGTCGAGTGCTTCGACGTGGTCGTCAACAAGCCGAGTTGCGCCGCGTACCGGGCGCCCGGAGCGCCCCAGGCGGCGTTCGCCGCCGAGCAGGTGATCGACGAGGTCGCGGCCCGCGTCGGTATGGACCCGGTCGATTTCCGCTTGCGCAACTCAGCTCGGGAGGGGACCCGCCGGGTGGACGGGCCGAAGTTCCGCCGGATCGGCTGCGAGGAGGTCCTCCGAGCCGTCCGGGACCATCCGCACTACCGAGCCCCGCTGGGCGGCCCGAACCGCGGGCGCGGCGTCGCCGTCGGATTCTGGTTCAACGTCGGCCTGGAATCGACCTGCACGCTGAACGTCAACGCCAACGGCACGGTGCATCTGGTCGAGGGATCGACCGATATCGGCGGCACGCGCACGTCGATCGCGATGCAGGCGGCCGAGGTCCTCGGCATTCCCGCCGAGGACATCCTGCCCGAGGTGGTCGACACCGACTCCGTTGGATTCACGTCCGTCACGGGCGGCAGCCGCACGACCTTCGCGACCGGCTGGGCCGCCCACGACGCCGCCCAAAAGATCGTGTCGGAGATGAAGGCTCGCGCCTCCAAGCTGTGGTCTTTGGAGCCCGACCAAGTGCGGCACTCCAAGGGCGTCTACTCGGCCAACGGCCGGAGCGCCGGATTCCGGGAACTGGCGGGTCAGTGCAGCCGTACGGGCGGGCCCGTCAGCGCGACGGCGACGGTCAAGCCGCGGGGCGTCGGCGGATCGTTCGCCGCGGCCATCGCCGACGTCGCGGTCGATCCCGAGACCGGCAAGGTCGACGTCCTGCGCTTCACGGCCGTGCAGGACGTCGGCAAGGCCGTGCATCCCAGCTACGTCGAGGGGCAGATGCAGGGCGGGTCGGTGCAGGGCATCGGCTGGTCTCTCAACGAGGAGTACTGCATGGGCGCTGACGGGACCATGAAGAACAGCACGCTGCTGGACTACCGCATGCCGACCTCGCTGGATCTGCCGATGATCGACACGTGCATCGTCGAGGTCGCCAATCCCGGCCATCCCTTCGGCGTGCGGGGCGTGGGCGAAGCGAACATCGTCCCGCCCCTCGCTGCGATCGCGAACGCGGTCCATGACGCCACGGGCGTCCGCATGCGGCGCCTGCCGATGAGCCCGCCGGCGGTCTGGTCGGAGATTGCCCGGGCCTGACGCCAGCTTCCATTCCGCCGGAGACGCGCCTGCGCGACGCGGTCCACGCCACCCATGTCCAACGCACTGATCGAATCCAACATCGCCGAACTTCCGCTGCTCTCGCGAGGCAAGGTGCGCGACCTCTACGCCGTAGGCGACGACCGCCTGCTGATCGTCGCCTCCGACCGCATCTCGGCATTTGACGTCGTGCTCCCCACGCCGATTCCCCGCAAGGGCGAGGTCCTGACAAAGCTGTCCATCTTCTGGTTCGAGTTCCTCGAGGACCTGGTGGGCACGCACTTCATCACCGCCGAGGTTTCCGAGTTCCCACCGGAGATCCACAAGCATCGCGACCAGCTCGAGGGACGGTCCATGCTAGTCAAGCGGCTCGACATGTTTCCGATCGAGTGCGTGGCCCGAGGCTACATCGTCGGCTCGGGCTGGAAGGACTACACGCGCGGCGGCTCCGTGTGCGGGATCGCCCTGCCGCCCGGCTTGCGCGAGTGCGGCAAGCTGCCGGGGGCGATCTTCACGCCCGCGACGAAAGCCGTCACCGGGCACGACGAGAACATCGATTTCGACCGGGCTTGCGGCGTCGTGGGTCGGGAGACCGCATCCAGGCTGCGCGACCTGACCTTGCAGATTTACGACCGCGCCTCGCAGCACGGGCTGGCCTGCGGTCTGATTCTGGCCGACACCAAGCTGGAGTTCGGCACCTTGGACGGCGAGATCGTTCTCGGCGACGAGGTGCTTACCCCGGATTCCTCGCGGTACTGGCCCCTCGACCTCTACCAGCCCGGGCGGGGCCAGGAGTCGTTCGACAAGCAGTACGTTCGGGACTACTTGGAGCAGGTGGGCTTCGACAAGCGTCCGCCGGGGCCCCGGCTGCCTTCGGACGTCGTCCAGAACACGTCCGACAAGTACCTAGAGGCGTACGTCACGCTTACCGGCAAGGACCTGTAGGTTTCGAACGCGGTCCCGGTGCTCTTCCGTCCCCGGGGGCCCCTCTGGGTGCTAGAATCCTAAGGCCATGACGCAAGCTGCCATCCCGCCGACTCGCCGAGCTGCTCTGCAGGCGGCCGCCTCGCTGGGAGTTCTCTCGGCCGCTACGAAGGCAGGTCTCGCCGCCGAGACGGCACGAGCGGACGGTCGTCTGGATCAGTCCGTCTGCAAGTGGTGCTATCGCGACATGCCGCTGGAGGAACTCTGCGAGCACGCCGCCCGCATGGGCATTGTCTCGGTGGAGCTGCTGGCCAAGGATCAGTGGCCCGTGCTGGAGCGGCACGGCCTGACATGCGCCGTCGGCAACGGCATCTGCTCCATCCGTGACGGCACCAACCGCATCGAGAACCATGCGAGCATCGAGAAGAACGCCCGGGAACTGATAGCGGCAGCCAAGAAGAGCGGCGTTCCGAGCCTGATCGTCTTTTCGGGCAACCGGGGCGGGATGTCGGACGAGGAAGCGTGGGAGAACTCGGCGGCCGTGCTGAACCGGATCAAGGCACAGGCCGAGGACGCGGAAGTCACGATCCTGATGGAACTGCTCAACTCCAAGGTGAACCACCGCGACTACCACTGCGACAGGACGCCGTGGGGCGTGGAACTGATGAAGCGGGTCGAGTCGCCGCGCATGAAGTTGCTGTACGACATCTACCACATGCAGATCATGGAAGGAGACGTGATTCGCATGATCCGAGACAACATCCACTACATCGGCCACTTCCACACGGGCGGGAATCCCGGACGTCACGAGATCGACGACACGCAGGAGCTCAATTACAGGGCGATTTCCAAGGCGATCGCCGACTTGGACTTCCAAGGCTACTTCGCGCACGAGTTCATCCCGGTGCGTGATCCCATGACCTCGCTGCGCGAGGCGGTCGAGCTCTGCACCGTGTAGCGACCTACCTCGGCGGCCTGACCGAGGCCGGCCTGTCCGGCCCCGGGGGCGGCGCCCGGAGTAGAGCGGCGGATTCGAGGGAGGCCGTGCCCGAGGCGCGCCGTCGAGGACGGGTATGCTGACCTCGGCTAGGACCGAGCCCGCGTGCGGGAGCACGACGTTTCTCTATGCCGTCGGGGCGCGAAGACTGGTTTCGCCGAGTCCGACGCGGCCTCGAGGCCGCTCGACGGTGCGCTGCCGGGGGTGGCTACGAATGGACCTGCGTCGTCTCCCTGCAGAGTGCCGGGAGGGTACTCGCAGGAGCCTAAGACACGCGCCGGCGCGTCTAGCAGGGACCCCACGGCTTGGTCCATGCCGGCGGAATACAGCTCGAACGTCGCGGGCCCGCTCGCGTCCAATCGGAACCACGCCCCTTCCGATTGGGCGATCAGCGTTCCCTCCAGTGCCCTGCCAAGCAGCAGCGGCGGGGGGCGCAGGCGACGGTCCATCGCCGTGGCCGTCCGGGAGGAGGTCGCGGACGGCCACGGCTAGTCTCCGAATTGCCGCTGAACGGACGCTGAGTTTCACTTCGCATTAGCGCCTAGGTCGGCAATTGGGCCGACACGAGGTCCGCGTGGGCTAACTTCTACGGACTCAATGGGTTACGAGAGAACCGGGGCACTGTCCCGGGTCGGCTGCCAAGCCTTCGCCGAGCCACGCGGCACATCGCGGCTATGCGCCCGACGCCCCTTCGTCAAACGGGGCTCGCTTTCCTAGCGCTCCCGCAGTCGCACCGTCCGCCCTAGCGAGCATGGAGGCATCGCCGAAACGAAAATCGGTGATAATCCTGAGCCTTCCTTGAGAGTTCTCAAGCGACCAGCTCCTCGATGAGGTGCCCGCCGTTGATGGTCGCGCGCTCGGAGCGACCGTTATGCAGGTAGGTCAGGTCGAAATGGTTCAGGCCGAGGAGGTGCAGCATCGTCGCGTGAATGTCATGTACGTGGCAGGGCCGCTCGGTCGCGCGGAATCCAATCTCGTCCGTCGAACCGATCGTCCGACCGCCTCGGATCCCGGCCCCGGCCATCCACATCGTGAAGCCCCAAGGATTGTGGTCGCGGCCGTAGTCCTCCGGCGCGACGGAGGCGGAATTCGTGTCGGCGAACGGCGTCCTTCCGAACTCGCCGCCCCAGACGACTAGAGTCTCGCCCAGCAGCCCGCGGGACCTGAGATCCGCGAGCAGCCCGGCTATCGGCTTGTCCGACACCTTGCACCACTGCGTGTGGTTCTCCTCCATCTTGGCGTGTGCGTCCCACCCGCTACCGCTGCCGCAGTAAACCTCGACAAACCGAACTCCGCGCTCGACAAGGCGACGGGCCAGCAGGCAGTTCGCCCCGAACTTCGCGGTCTCGTTCTCGTCCATCCCGTAGAGCCGCCTGACTGCCGCGCTCTCCTTGCCCAGATCCACCGCGTCTGGAGCGGCCTGCTGCATCCGGTAGGCCAGCTCGTAGGACTCGATTCTAGCCTCCAGCTCGTCGTCGGTCGGCCACCGGTCGGCATGCTGCCGGTTCAGGGACAGGAGCAGGTCGAGCCGACTCCTTTGCTGCCTGTCCGTTATGTGCTTCGGGGGGCCGAGGTTGAGAATCGGAGGTCCCTGCTGGCGAAAGTGCGTGCCTTGGTAGGCCGCCGGCAGGAATCCCGCGGCCCAGTTCGTGGGACCGCCACGGACCATCTTGCTGTCGGTCAGGACGACGAACGCGGGCAGCTCCTCGTTCGCCGTGCCGAGGCCGTACGTGGCCCAGGAGCCCAGCGACGGCCGCCCGGCGAGGATCGAGCCGGTGTTCATTTGCCGGTTGGCGCCGACATGATTGATCCCGTCCGCCCAGCACGACCGGATCACGGCGAGGTCATCGACTTGCTCGGCGACGTGCGGATACCAGTCCGACACCCACAGGCCGCTCTGCCCGTGGCGCTTCCACTGCCTCCTGGCTGGCACGAGCGGCATCCGGTGCGAACCCGTGGCGCTCGTGACCGGCAGGTCGAACGAAGGCGGCGCGACTTGCCCGGCGAGGCTGTCCAAGGCGGGCTTCGGGTCGAATAGATCGATGTGGCTCGGGCCGCCTTCCATGAAGAGCCAGATCACGGACTTGGCTCGCGGCCGGTGGTGGGGCGGCCTCGCAGCAAGCGGGCTTCGCGCCGCCGAGGATGCGTTGGGCAGCGCACCGGACACCGCCATCAGGTGGAGGAGCGCAAGGCCTCCGAGACCGCTGCCCTTTGCAGCGAGGAACTCGCGGCGAGAGCCAATGCCCGGCCCGGCCGGAGTTCGCGGTCCCCTCAGCTTGGCCATGGCACTTAGAATGAGTACGCGAACTCGTTGGAATTCAGCAGCATCAGGGAAAGATCAACGAGCGAGGCCGCCTGTTCGTCGACTACTCCCGAAGGCAGGGTATCAGGCACGGCCGGATCCCTGTCTTGTTCGATCCGCTCCGCGATGATCCGGGACTGGCGGTCAAGGAACGTGGCTGCGGTGTCTGCCTCCAAAGGCTCCGGACTGCGCGAGTAAGCGATCCGGTACGCTGCGTCAACCTGCTTCCGCGCACTGGCACCCGAAATGGCCAGCACGCGGCCGGCGAACGCCCGCGCCCACTCCGCGGGCTCCTCGCCGTTCAGCAGGGCCAGCGCCTGGGGAGCGGTCGTCGTGCGGTTGCGCCGGGCGCAGGATTCGTGGGTGTCCGGGAAGTCGAATGCATCCAGGAGCGGGAAGGGAGTATTTCTGCGAACTGACACGTATACGCTGCGCCTGCGATGTGCCGAAGATGCGTCATGGGCCTTCCATCCGCCGACAGGCTCAGGCAGGCCCTCGGGCAGCGGCGGGAACACGCTCGGTCCTCCGGCTAGCCGGTTGAGCAGTCCCGCCGCTGAAAGGGCAGAATCCCGAATCACCTCGGCCTCATGCCGCTTGGAATCGAAGCGCCACAGAAGCCTGTTGAATGGATCGCTCCTCGCGGCGCGCTCGTAGGAGTGCGGCGCCGCACTCTGCCGGTACGTGCTGGAGACCATGATCGCGCGGTGAAGGCGTTTGATACTCCAGCCGCCGTCCACCAGCTCGCTCGCGAGCCAGTCGAGCAGCTCGGGATGCGTGGGGCGCTCGCCCATCATGCCGAAGTCGCTCGGCGTGCCAGCGATGCCCCGTCCGAAGTGGTGGTGCCAAACGCGATTGGACATGACGCGCGCAGTCAAGGGATTCGACGGGCGGGCGAGCCAGTTGGCCAAGGCCGAGCGCCGCCCGGTCGATCCGCCGCCTTCGGGCGGGACGATGACGACTTCGCCCGCTTTGAGGACCGCGGGAAAACCCGGCTGGACCTCCTGGCCGGGACTCGTGTAGCGTCCATTCGCAAGCACGTGCGTCGGCGGCGCGTCCGCGCTGACGTCGATCATGCCCGAGGCCCTATCGATCTCATCCGGGCGGAGGCTGCTAAAGGCCTCGAGCTGGGATTGCAGCTCCTCGAAGCGGGTCTTGTCATCACCATGCAGCTTCCCGACGACGCGCAGGAACGAGGGATCCACGTAGGGCTCCGGCCTCAGCGGGCAGGTGCCGCAGTCCTTGGTGGAGAGCAGGCTCGCCATCCACGCTTCCAAGGCGGTCCGCTCGGAAGTCGGCCTTTCGATCGCATCGATTACGTAGTCCGGATACCGCGCGAGCAGCTGCGCCGGCGTGTAGGTCCGGTACGGCATGAGGATATCGGACATTTCCGCCCAGATTGCCGCGGTCTTCTCCTTCCAGACGGCTAGGGCCCGCTCGTATTCGGCGAGCTCGTCGGCCCGCGCTACGGGGAACCGGTCATCGTGGTTCACGTTGGCGAAGAAGGCTTGCAGCCGGTAGTAGTCTTTCTGGGTGATCGGATCGAACTTGTGGTCGTGGCACTGCGCGCAGCCGAACGTCAGGCCCATAAACGTCGCCCCGACTACAGTCGTGATGTCGTGCAGGGTCTCCTGCCGCGCCAAGAGGAGATCCTTCTGGTTCCCCTCCTCGGGGTAGTGCCGGCTGAAGCCGGTCGCGATGCGGGCCTCGAAGCTTTCCGGCCAGAGCTCGTCGCCCGCGATCTGCTCGCGGACGAACCTGTCGTACGGCTTGTCGGTATTGAACGAGTCGATTACGTAGTCCCGGTATCGCCAAGCGTATGGACGCGCCCCGTCTTGCTCGAAGCCGTCGCTCTCGGCGAACCGCGCAAGATCCAGCCAATGTCGCCCCCAGCGCTCCCCGTAGCCGGGGGAGGCCAGCAGGCGATCCACAAGCCGTTCGACCGCGTCCGGAGAGTCGTCCGCCAGGAAGTCCGCGACTTGATCGGGTGTCGGCGGCAACCCTAGGAGGCCGAACGACGCCCTGCGGATGAGCGTGATCCTGTCCGCCGGTGCCGAAGGCTCGAGGCCTTCCGAACGCAGGCCGCCGAGAATGAAGGCGTCTATGGGATTGCGTACCCACTCCGAGCCCTCAGCGGACGGCGCGGCGGGACGCACAACCGGCTTGAACGACCAGAACTTCCGCTGCGCCGAGGTGAACTCGGTGGCCGCAGCCTCCGACGGCGCGACGGAAGACCGGAATCTGCACCGGACCTGCAGTCCGCGATTGTACCCGCGACCTTTCCCACTTGCAAGCGCCTGCGGCTCCCGAGGGCAAGCCGGCATTAGACCGAGCTCGGCTCTAGGGGCCTCTACGCGCTCACTATCGTGGGGTGCTTGGCGGCGAAGCTGGCCGAGGCAGCTAACGAGAAGAATGAATCGCGCCACTCGAGGCAGAGGTGGTCGGCTGCTCTCCGAGACGCCTTAGCAGGGCCTGAACTCCGGCGCCCTGCTCAACCTAGCCGCGAGGCCCGCAGCCAGCCTCGGCGATCCCGAGGACCTGCCGCACTAGGCGATCTCGGGTCGACGCGCCTGCGACAAAGGCCCGGACCTGTCGGAACAGGGCCTTGAAGCCTGCCACCGACGGCAGGCGAAGTCTTCGCGCCGCGAGGCTTGGTTTCCGGTAGGCGCCCGGCCTCCGTTCCATCAGGATGAACTCAGCGTCGACCTTGATCGCAGCGCGAGTCTCGCGCCGTTCCTGGTGTCCTGCTAGATCAGTCCAGCTGAAAACTGGCCGCACGGGCCGAATTCAGTGCGGTCTTCCGGCCCGCGAATCGGGCTGAGGCCCTCGTGCGCATCGGCAGCGGGACCGGCGCGGAGCAGTCAGCGGACGAAGTCGCCTTCCACGTCGAGGAGGATGTTGGCGCACAAGTCGTTCCCGAACGTTTCCCAGTCGAGAAAGCCCCACACCATTCGCTTGTCTCGCGTCACTTCGAAGATCTGAGGCGTTTCGCCCTCCGCGTGAGTGTTCGTCACCACGATGTTGCCGTTCGGCAGCGCGTGCAGTTGCGTGACCCAAAACAGCTGGATGCCCGGAATCTCGCCGCTCGCGAGGCTCCAGACTGTCTCTCCCTGAGGGTTGACCTCGAGCACCCGGTTGTTGTTGCCACCGCCGATCAGCGTGTTGCCGCTAGGCAGCCGGTATGCAGCGTACACATCCGTTCCGTGGCCCCGGTGCGTCGGCGTCGCCGGGCCCGTCAGCTCCAAGCTGTATTCCCAGACCACCCTGCCGCCCCGCTCGTACTCACGCACCGCCCCGTCGTTCTCGTGCGACACCAAGTACGTCCCGACGGGAGTCTTGCGCACCAGCCTCGTGTCCTTGTGCCAGTGCGGCCGCTCCACTTGAAGCGGGATCTGGTACCGAATCTCGCCCTGCCGGTCGACCTCGACCAATCGGCGGTTGCCGCTCTCCGCAATCATCGTCAGGCCGTTGTCCAAGCGCTCGAATGCGTGAATCTCGACCTTCTCCACCGCGTCCGATGCGGCTCGCGACTCCCACCGCCAGACGACCTCCATTTCGGGCGTCAGCTCAACGATCGCGTCCGGCGCGGTCGGAACGAGGAGGTTCCCGTTCGGCAGGAGATGCATGTCGTGGGCGCCCGCGCCGTTGTTCCACGACCATTCGACGGAACCCTCCGGGTCCACCACGGCCACACGGCCCCTGTCTTGCGCAATCAGCCGGTGCGGGACCGCCGCGCTCCCGGCGGGGCGCCGCGCGCAGCCCCAGCCCAGCAGGGCAGGGGCCAAGCCGGCTTGGAGAAACCCTCGCCTGCGCATGCGGCTCGCCGCGCCTGCGCGCGGCGACGCTTCCGGCATCGGTCCACCCCGCGGGAGCTCGCTAAACGAACTGGTACTCGCCCGGCCGCGGCAGGTCGGTCACATCGTGTTGCGCCTCCAGCGAAGGGTTGTCCGGGATCAGATTCTGCTTCGAGTTCATCGCCATCTCCCACGTGACCTCGATGCCGGCATAGGCAGACTCGCGGCCCATGATGGCGGTCATCGTCGAGTAGGCTACTGCCAGCGCCTGGTTCTTGTAGGGTCCCGAGCCCGTGATCGAGGCCACCATGTCGGCGTGCTCGCGCACGTAGGGGCTGGTCCTCGACTTCGTGCCTAGGTCGGTAACGGTCGAGCGCCCGCGCGTCCCGACGACGAGCTCGTTCACTCGGCGCACCTTCCGCTCCGGGTACTGCCGGCAGTGGCTGGTCATGCGCACGCCGTTGGCGTACACGAAGTCGGAATGCACGTGGTCGTAGATGTTGCCGTACAGCTTCTCGCGCGGGCGCCAGATCGCGCCGCCGGACGCCACCACGCTCACCGGATGGGTGTCGCCCAGAACCCAGTTGATGACGTCGATGTTGTGCAGGTGCTGCTCCACGATCTGATCGCCGCAAATCCAGACGTGCGAGTACCATGCGCGCTGCTGCCACGCCAGCGATTTCTGGTCGAGCTTGTCCTCGAAATCCGCGCCCTTGATCACCGGTCCGGATATCCAGTTGGCGTAGGTCGCCACCACGTCGCCGATCTCGCCGTCCTGGATGCGCTGCACCGACTCCACGTATTCCTTCTGGGAGCGGCGCTGGGCGCCGATCATGACGGTCAGCTTCTTCCGCTCGGACTCCTTGGCGAGGCGGATGACCTTCTGCGCGCCCATGCAGTCGGTGGCGAGCGGCTTCTCGGCGAAGACGTGCTTGTTGGCGTTGATCGCGTACTCGAGATGCAGCGGGCGCCACCCCGGCGGGGTGTGCAGGAACACCACGTCGACGCCGGAGTCGACCACCTTCTTGTAGGCGTCGTAGCCGAGGAAGCGGTTCTCGGGCGCGACCTTGATCTGCTGCTTGACCTTGGGCTCGAACTCGTCGGAGTCGCGCAGCCTCCGCAAGGACCGTTCGAGCTGGTCCTCGAACAAGTCGCCCATCACGTGGAGCTCGTAGTTGGGGTTGCCGCGGATCGCTTCCGCGACGCCGCGCGTCCCGCGGCCGCCGCAGCCCACGATCCCGATCGAGAGCTTGTCTCCCGACTGGCCTCGTAGCGCGCCCGGCCGTGCGATCTGGAAGGCCGCCGCCGTAGCGGCAGTGCGCGCCGAGCCCTTCATGAAATTCCGGCGAGTCACGTCGCCTTCGGGTGCCTTCAAGGGCATCGCGTTGTTTGGCATGCGCGGGATACCTCCTGGGTTCGGACTGGCGACAATTCCGTGTCGCGTCCTCGCTCTCGGCCTATTGTCGCACCCGTCCGGTCAGACTTCCCGGATCCTGTCGGTCATCACGTAGAACTGGAAGCGTTCCGGAGGCAGGGAGGCCTCGTCGCTGCCGCTTGGCCCCGCCCACGCACGGTAGGCGGCCGCAGCGAGCGAGGAATTCAGTAGAAGCAGGAACTTCTCCGAGAAGAAGTCGATCGGAGGGGGCTGGCGAAACGTCAGCCTGTAGCCCATGGCGTTCTCGAGGACGATGTCCTCGTCGGTGGCTCCCTTGTCCTCCAGCAGCGTGACGAAGCTGCTCCTGCCGGCATGCGGCCACACGTCGGGCCTCAGCAGGCGCCGCAGGTTCGGCTGCGTCTCGAAGCTCGTCTCGCACTGTCGAATCCACTCGAGGACCGACTCGCCCCAATTCCAATGCTGCACGAACGTGCAGTACTGGTCGACTAGGCTGACCGCGAGGCCGATGCGGGGGTCCGCGTGAATCTTGCCGGAGTTCAGCGCGTCCTGGATCGGGCCGGGAATCAGGGACTCCGAGTCTACGATGCTCCCGGCGCTGTAGACCAAGGCCTCGAGCTCGTCCAGGCCGGGCACTGACTTCAGCAGCAGCGGCGGCAGCTCGAACGAGGAGTCTCCGGGAATCTCCACGTAGCGGCGATCGCTCAGAATCATCACCATGCTCGCGTTCACATCCGCGGGCCCGAGGGGCGGTGCCGGGTCTGGCCGTATTGTAAGTCGTCCGCGCACTCTCGACGGGGCCCGCGGCCTCCGTTCGGAGTGCCCTCGCGCTGGGCCGCGGCCTCCAAGGCGCGTTCTACGAACGCGTCGGCGGATCCAAGCCAGCGCCCCGGCTCCCGCAGCTCGTTCCAATCGACCGCCGCCGGCGCCGCCCGCTCAAGGATCGCGATCAGGTCCTCGCCGGTCTCCCGAGCGAGGCTGGCGGCTTCGGCGACCAGCCGGCGCGACTCGGCCGCGGTGCTGTTGGCGCGCAGTGCGATGGTGGCCGCTTCGGCCAGGGCCAGCCGCCCCGACGCCTCGATGTTACCTCGCATGCGGGCTGGGTCGGGCTCCATGGACCCGGCCACTGCCCGGGCGTGCCGCAGGGCGGCGCCGGTCAGCACGGCCATCTGCGGCAGCGTGAGCCACTCGAGCGTCCAGGCACTGCCGTCGCGCTCGTGCTCGTGGATCTGCGCCTGGTGCATCGACGCCAGCAGGGTCGCGTTGGCCCGGCCGAGCGCGACGAGGATCTCCGAGCGCACGGGATTGCACTTGTGAGGCATTGCGCTGGACCTGCCGCCGCTGCCGTCGCCGACCTCGCCGACCTCGGTCTGCGCGAGCAAGGCCAGATCCTGCCCCATCTTGGCTAGGCTGCCCGTCACCAGCGAGAACCAGCCCGCGGCCTCCGCTAGGCCGTCGCGCTGGGCGTGCCACGGCGCCGGCGGCACGGCGAGGTCCAGCTCGTGCGCCAGCTCCTCCATCACGGCCGTGCCGCGCCCGCCCAGCGCGCTCAGGGTGCCGGCCGCACCGCCCAGCTGTACCGCGAGGACCCGGGGACGCGACTCCGCGAGGCGGGCGCGATGGCGCGCCAGCGGTCCGAGCCAGCCTGCGACCTTCAGGCCGAACGGCACGGGGACCGCCTGCTGCCTGCGGGTGCGGCCCGCCATGACCGTCGTACGGTGGAGGCGCGCCAGACTCGCTAGCGCCCCGACGAGCCCGCGGAGGCGCTCGTCGAATTCGTCGAAGAGCGCTCGCAGGCGCAGGACCAGCGCGGTGTCCATCACGTCTTGCGCTGTCGCGCCCGCGTGGACGTGCGCCCCTGCCGGACCGGCCGCCACGCGCAGCTGCTGCACGAGGGCGGCCACCGGGTGCCCGTCCCTGGCCGAGCCGGCTCCCAGCCCGGCCCAGTCGGGCTCGAGAGCCTCCGCCGCCGCGGAGATGGCGGCCGCCGCCTCCGGCGGGATCACTCCGACCCGCGCCCCCGCCGCTGCCAGCGCAGTCTCGAAGTCCAGCATCGAGCGGAGCACCGCGCCGTCCGAGAAGAGACCGGCCGCGGCGTCGTCCGACAGCAGCGGCCCGAGCAGCGCCGATCCGGGCGGGGGGCCCGTCACGCCGCCGTTCCCCCGGCATCCCGCCTCGCAAGCGTCCCGCTCCGCTCAGGCATCGAAGAACACTGTCTCGCGGTCGCCCTGCAGGCGGATCGTGAACTCGTACGTCGGCAGGACGGATCCGTCGCGTCGGCGGGCGAGCAGCGTGTCGCGGCGCGCGGGTTCGACGCTCGCCAGCACCTTGTCCGATGCGTTGGTGGCCGCCTCGTCCTCGAAGTAGATCCGGGTGAACGCATGGTTCAGCAGGCCGCGGGCGAACACCGCCACGTTGACGTGCGGCGCCGCCCCGGAGGCCACCGGCCCCGGCTTGACCGTGAGGAAGGCATACTTGCCCGACGCCTCCGTGCCGACGCGGCCGAAGCCCCGGTGGTCGGCCGGGTAGCGCCCGTCGGAGCCGGCCTGCCAGATCTCTACCATGGCGTCGGCTACCGGATCTCCCGCGCCGTCCAGGACGCGGCCCTCGATATGAATCGCCCTTCCCGCCCCGCGTGCGATGTCCATCACGGTGCCGGGCGGCAGCCCGGGCCCCCGCTCGTGGGGTGTCAGGGCGTTCCAGAAGAAGGGGCCGACCGTCTGGGACGGGGTCTGGCGCGGCATGGCTCAGCCTTCCCGGGGCGTTTCCCGCGGGCCCCGTAGGACGATGTCGAACTCGTAGCCTAGGGCCTGCTCAGGCACCGTGAGCTCGGGCGAGAACCGGCAAACCAGCCGCTGCCTGGCCGCAGCGTCGGCGGTGGCGTTGAAGATCGGGTCGAGCGGCAGGAGAGGGTCGCCCGGAAAGTACATCTGCGTCACGAGCCGCTGGACGAACGCCGTCCCGAAGACCGAAAAATGGATGTGCGCCGGTCTCCAGGCGTTGCGGTGGTTGCGCCAGGGATAGGCGCCGGGGCGGAGCGTGGTGAAGCGGTATCGTCCCTCCGAGTCCGTCAGCGCGCGGCCGGTTCCTAGAAAGTTGGGATCCTGCGGCGCCTCGTGCTGGTCCGCCAGATGCGCGTACCTGCCGGCGGCGTTCGCCTGCCAGACTTCGACCAGCGTCCCCGGTATCGGCCGGCCGCTCTCGTCGAGAACGCGCCCGGCGACGACGATGCGCTCGCCGATGGGCGCCGCGTCCCGGACGGCGTTGAGCGTGAGATCGCCGTCCAAGGCGGTCACGCGCCCTCCGCCGAACACGGGCCCGGTCAGTTCCGAGATCGATTGGCGCAGCGGGACGAGCGGCCGCGCCTGCGCCCGCAGGCGCGTCGACTTGTAGGCCGCGTGCGCTTGGTCGGGATGCGACGACCAGTCGCGCGGCCCCAGCTGCTCGGGCGCCCTCACGGTAGGGTCTCCGCGGCGTCGGCCTCGCGCAGCGCGGCCTTGGCCGCGGCGAACGAGCGGTTGGCGGCCGGCACGCCCGCGTAGACCGCTACGTGCAGCAGCGCCTCCGCGATTTCGTCCGGGCTCGCTCCGGTCCGGGTCGCCGCCTTGACGTGCATGGCGAGTTCCTCGTAGTGCCCCAAGGCCCCGAGCAGAGCGATCGTCACGAGGCTGCGGGTGCGCGAGTCGAGCTGCGGGCGGGACCAGACGCTGCCCCAGGCCGCTTCGGTGATATAGCGCTGGAAGGCCTCGTCGAAGTCGGTCGTGCGCGCCTCCGCCATCTCGACGTGCTGCCGGCCCAGCACGCTCCGCCGCGTCCGCATTCCGTCGGCGTACAGGGTGTCAGGATCCAAGGCGGTCCTCCAGGAACGGGACGAGTATCTCGGCGAACCGGCCCGGCCGTTCCACTGGCGCGAGGTGCCCGGCGCGTTCGATCTCGGCGTATGCCGCGTCGGGCAGGCGCGACGCGAGATCCCGCACCTCGGCGGGCGGCGTGGCGGCGTCTTCGGACCCGCAGATGCAGACGGTCGGCACGCCCAGGCCGGGCACCGCGTCGCGTAGATCCGCGTCGCGCAGGGCGGCGCAGGAGCCTAGGTAGCCCTCGACCGGAGCGCGGGCGAGCAGGTTGGCCCACCCCCGGGCCGCGGTCGGCCGCGACTGCCGAAACGTGGTGCCGAACCAGCGCTCCGTAACGCGCCCGGCGAGGCTTCCCAGCCCGCTGGCGCGCACCTGCCGCATGCGCTCGTCCCATATGGCCCGCGGGCCGATCACGTCGCACGTGTCCGCCAAGGCCAGGCCGCGCACCGCCTCCGGCCGCTGCCGGCAGGCGTCCATCGCGATCATGCCGCCGATCGAGAGCCCGCACAGGACGGTCGGCCCCCAGTCCACTCTGTCCAGCAGCGCCAGCAGGTCGCCGGCGTGCTGCCGGATCGAATACGGCCCGGCCGGGCTGTCCGTCAGGCCCTGCCCGCGCTGGTCGTACCGCAGGAAACGGAACCTTCCGCGAAGCGCCGACGCCAGGTCGTCCCAGATCCGGCAGTCCGTGCCGAGCGAATTGAGCAGGACGAGGCTCGGCAAGCCCTCCCTCCCGTCCACGCGGTAGTGCGCGGCAAGGCCGGCGAGGTCCGCGAACGGCATGCCTCTAAGGTACTTCCTTGCGAACCGGCTGCGAAAAGCGCAAGACTAGACAGTCCCCGAGGAATGCGAGAGAGATTTGCAGAATCGTTCGGGATCCGCCTGAGGCGGGCCTACCAGTCCCTGCACCGGCGCGCCAACGCGGAGTTACGAAGGCGGTTCGACGTCACGGCGGACCAGTTCGTCGTCCTCAGCCTACTCGCGGAGCAGGACGGGCTGTGCCAGCAGCAGCTCGGATCCCGCTGCTACGCCGATCCCAGCACGACCGGCGCCTTGGTCCGGCTGATGGAGGAACGCGGGTGGGTGCGGCGGACGCCGGACCCGTCGGACGCGCGCGCCAGACAGGTGCATCTCACGCCCGACGGGCGCAGAATGCAGGGCGAACTCTGGGAGGCGGCTGCGAAGAGCTTTCACCGTGACTTGTGGTCCGTGCCGCGCAGCGCGGAGGAGCAGCGCGTCCTATTCGACGCCTTGGACCGCGTCGTGGCGGCGATGGAGCGCGGGGTGAGGTGAGCGGGCAAGTGACTCCGTACCGCTTGGCGATCTCGGCCGCGCGCGATCCCTATCCGGCCTACCGCGCGTTCCGTAACCGCGACCCCGCGCACTACTCCGCTCCCGAGGATCTCTGGGTCCTGACGCGCTACGCCGACGTCGCGGCGGCCTTCCGTGACTGGAGAACCTGGTCCTCGCGCGGCCGGGGCAACCTGATCAACGACATGCCCGAGCGCATCGGACGGACGCTCGGAACAATCGATCCCCCGGACCACCGCTACGCGCGGGGCTTGGCGGAGAAGGCGTTCACGCGCGGGACCGTCGAGCGGCTCTCGTCGGAGATCGATGACCTGGCGGGCCGGCTGGCCGCGGCCGCGCGCGAGCGCGGCACGGTCGACATGGTGGCCGACATCTCGGCTCCCTTCAACGCCACGATTCTCGGGGCGATGTTCGGGGTTCCCGGGCGGGAATTCATGCGCCTGCGCCGCTGGCTGGACGATTTTTTCCTGCGGGACGAGGCCGGGCCGGACGAGGAGTCGAGGCAAGCCGCGGCCATGCGCAACCTGCGCGAATTTCTGGATGCGTTGGCGCGCGAGCGTGAGGAGCGCCCCTCCGACGACCTGATGAGCACGATGCTGCGGGCCCGGGACGGCGGGCGAGGGCTGGGCCGGGACCGGGTGGTCGTCACCACCATGACCTTCCTGAGCGCCGGCTTCGAATCCACCAACAACCTCTTCACCAACCTGGCGTTCGCGCTGGCTATCCATCCCCGCGTGTACCGGCAGGTCAAGGGGGATCCCTCCCTGGTGCCGGCCCTGATCGAGGAGGGCATGCGCTGGGACGCGGCGGCGCAAGGCTTCGTGCGGTGTCCTAGTAGAGACGTCGCCATGCACGGCAAGACGATCCCGGCCGGCGCCCAGGTCCTGCTGCACATCGGTGCCGCGAACCGCGACGAACGCGCCTTCGAGCGCCCCGATCGCTTCGAGGTCGCGCGGCCGGAGAACCGGCACCTGGGATTCGGCAAGGGCATCCATTTCTGCGTCGGAGCGCCGCTGGCGCGCAAGATGGCGCAGGCGCTTTTCGCGAGGCTCCTCGGCGCGAGCGCGGTGTGGGAGGTCGATCTCGAGCGGGCGCGCCGCGTGAAGACGCCGAACTTCCGCGGATTCTCGGTCCTGCCCCTGCGGATCTGACCGCTGTTGCGATGCGCCGACCGTTTCCCCGCTGGCCGCTGCTCGCGCTGCTGGGGCTGGCGGCGGCCTTCGAAAACTTCTGGATGTGGCCCAGCGGCGCGCTGGTGCGCGGACTGCCGGTCAACCTGGCCTACCACCTCGGACTATGCGTGGCGGCGTCGGTCCTGCTCGCGGCGATGGCTCGCTGGGGCTGGCCGGGGGACGCCGACGAGGAGTAGAGAATTCGGTGGTCCTGACCGTCCTGGCGGCCTATTTGGCCTTGGTGCTGTGCGTCGGCATATTCGGGCACCGCCTATTCCGCGGCACGGGCGAGGACTACTTCGTCGCGAGCCGCTCGATCGGCCCCTTCGTGCTGCTGATGACCCTGCTGGGGACGAACATGACGGCGTTCACAATGCTGGGCGCGTCGGGCGAGGCCTACCGCCGCGGCGTCATCGTCTTCGCCCTGATGGGCTCGAGCACGGCGATCCTCGTGCCCTTCGTGATTTACTACTGCGGCATCCGGTCCTGGCAGCTGGGCAAGCGCCGCGGGTACGTCACGCAGGTCCAGCTCGTCAGGGACCGGTACGGCTCGGACGCGCTCGGGGCCCTGCTCTTCGCCGTGCTGGTGGCGCTGATGCTGCCGTACCTGCTGATCGGCGTGAAGGGCGGCGGCGACGCGCTCAACGCCCTCACGGGCGGGCCCGGCACGGGCCTGCCGCCGTGGGCGGGCAGCCTGGCGCTGTGCGCCGTGACGTACGTCTACGTCAGCTACGGCGGCATGCGCAGCACGTCGTGGGTCAACGCCCTTCAGACGACGGTATTCGTCCTGTTCGGTTTCGCGGCCTACGCCGCGGTCATGGGCAACTTCGGAGGGCTCTCGGCGGCGATGGAGCGGCTCGAGGCGGGCCATCCGGGCATGGCGAGCTTCGGCTCCGACCGCTTCACTCTGCTGCAGATGGGCTCGTTCCTCCTGCTGCCTCTCTGCACAGGCTGCTTCCCGCACCTGTACAGCCACTGGCTGTCGGCGCGCAGCGCTCGCTCGTTCCGGCTGGCCATCGTGGCCTATCCCGTGCTGGTCGCGGCAGTTTGGTTCCCGAGCGTCACGCTCGGAGCCGTCGGCCGACTCCAGTTCGAGCCGCCGTTGGACGGTCCCGTCCTAGTGAAGCTCATCGTCTCCAACACCGGCGAGGCGCTGGCCGGCTGCCTCGCGGCCGGTGTCTTCGCAGCGATCATGTCCTCGCTCGATTCGCAGATTCTGGCGCTCGGGGCCATGTTCACGCAGGACATCGTCCGGCAGCGCGCGCGTGGCGGCGCGCTGGGTGAGGAGCGCCAGGTTCGGCTCGGGAGGCTCTTCGTGCTGGGCTTCCTGGCCTTGACCTTCGCCTGCTCGCTGGTGGCGTCGCAATCGATCTTCGCGCTGGGGACGTGGGCCCTGACCGGGTTCGCGGGCTTGTTCCCCGTACTCGCGGCGACGCTCTTCTGGCGACGGGCCACGGCCCGCGGGGCGGCCGCTTCGATCCTGACCGCGGCAGGGCTCTGGGCGTGCTTTTTCTGGGACTCGCTGGGCGCGGAGGGCGTGTACACGGTCGGCGGCACCGGTCTCATGCCGGTCGCGGTGATCGTGCCCGTCGCGGCCTGCGCCTTGGTTGCCGGATCACTGCTCGGGGGCCCCGCCGCCACGAGACCGCGCGCGCGTCCCGCGCGCTGAGGTGCCGAAGCCTAGCCCGGAAGTCGACGTCCCGGCAGCCCGACAGCCGACGCCCGGCCCGGGTTGCCCGAGAAACTTTCGCCGCGCCCGCGCTTTGGCTTGGAAATGGCGCTCGGGCGTGCTATTTTTCGCCATGCAGGGTTTGTGCGCGGGCGCGACGGCAGCGTCTCAACGTGGGGTTGCGCCGCTGGCGTCCGCAGGAAGTGGGGGCGGGCATGCTTCAAATCAGACTGGCAGCCGTGCTGGCGGTGGCCGCCACGCAGGCGGCGGCGCAGGTGAACCTGGCCAGCGTCACGGGGGTGGTCACGGATTCGGCGGAAGCCGTCATTCCCGCCGCCGGCGTGGCGATAAAGAACCTCGACACAGGCATCGAGTCCAAGGGGGAGACCAACGAATCGGGCTACTACACCCTCCTCAGCCTCGTGCCCGGCACGTACCGGCTCGAGATTGCCAGCGAGGGCTTCCGCCGCTGGGTGCAGTCGAACCTCGAGCTCGAGACGGGCCAGCAGCTGCGCCTCGACGTGGAGCTCGAGATCGGGGCGCTCACGGAATCGGTGACGGTCACCACCGAGGCCCCTGCGCTCAACCTCGAACGCGGCGCGGTCAAGGGGGACGTGATCGTCTACGAGGAGATCCAGGACCTCCCGCTGCCCGGCCGCGACTTCACGAATCTCGCGTACTTGGTGCCGGGGGTGATGCCTCGGGGGCCGGGGCAGGGCTCGTTCGCCTCGATCAACGGCGCGCGCGGCGACCAGACCAACTTCTACGTCGACGGGGTGAGCAACCGGAATCCGGTCGGCGGGGGCGCGCAGGTCCGGCCGCCGCTCGACGCGGTCGAGGAGTTCCGCGTCGAGACCTCGGGATTCTCGGCCGAGTACGGCGGCTTCTCGGGGGGCATCATCGGCCTGACGATGCGCTCGGGCACCAACGAGATTCACGGCTCGGCCTTCGAGTACCTGCGCAACGAGTTGCTCGATGGACGCGGCTTCTTCGACGAGGAGCGGCTGCGACTGCGCCGCCACCAGTATGGAGGAACCATCGGAGGCCCCGTCGTGCGCAACAAGGCCTTCTTCCTCGCGAGCTACGAGGGCCGCTCGCAGTCGATCGGCCGGACGCGGCTCGGCAACGTCCCGACCGGCCTCGAGCGGGGCGGGGACTTCTCGGAGTCGGTGGACCTGAGGACCGGTTCGGCCTCGGGGCAGCTGCAGAAGGTGTTCCTGAACGATCCCGACCGGAAGGGTGCCTGCAACAAGCGCGTCCAGCGCGGCTGCTTCCCGAACAATCTGGTTCCCGCGACTCGGATGGATTCGATCGCTCTGAGCCTTCTCGACTACTATCCGCTGCCGAACCGCGACAGCCTCCGCTTCAACAACATCTCGACGGCGCAGGACGACGACGACTGGCACCAGATGGTCTTCAAGTTCGACCAGAGCGTCACTTCCAAGGACAGCCTCTCGGCCAGCTACCAGAAGCGCTTCAACAACCTCAGTAATCCGTTTGCCGGCAGCGCCTTGGCCATCTGGGGGGACGAGATCCGCGACCGTCGCGACTTGATTTCGATCCGTCACACGCGGATGTTCACGCCGACGCTGGTTATGGAGGTGACCGGCGGGTTCAGCCATCGCGATAACTTCGCCAACTCGATCGCGGCCGACTTCGACCCGGCCACGATCGGACTGCCCGTGCCCGACGACTTGGACCCGAAGCTGAAGGGGCTGCCGCGCGTCACGGTCCAGGGCTACTTCCCGCTCGGACAGGGAGGGAACACCCCGCGCGAGCAGGTGGTCTGGGACGTGCAGGTTTCGGGGCGTATCACGTGGGTCAAAGGGCCGCATACGCTCAAGGTCGGGGGCGACTACTCCCGCGTCTACTACGACCAGCCGCAGTACAACAACGTCCGAGGCAACTACGTGGTCGGCAGGCGCTTCACGCGGCACTCCGTCGGCGACCTGCTGCTGGGACGGCTGCAGAACGTCAACCGCCGGGTCCAGACGACCTACAACGAGCTGCGGGCGACCGGGTTCGGCATGTTCGTCAATGACGACTGGAAGGTGACGCGAGACCTCACGCTCAACCTGGGAGTGCGCTACGAGGTCGAGATGCCGCCGTTCGACGTAAACGACCGGCTGTCTACCTACGAGCCCTCGCTGAACAAGGTGGTGCTCGCCGGGAACCGGTCCATTCCGGATCTCGACGAGATCCTCGCCCTGCGCGGGCTGAACGACCGGACGGCCCTGGCGAAGGATGTGGGGATGCCGCGGTCGCTGATCGATCCCGACTTCAACAACATCTCGCCGCGCTTCGGGTTTGCTTGGCGCCCGTTCGGCGACAACCGCCACGTGTTCCGGGGCGGCTACGGCATCTTCTACCAAGGCTACCTGCTGGGGCCGGTCCGCGGGCAGCTGGCCGGCGTGTTCCCGTTCACGTTCAATGAGAGCTTCAACTCCGCCGGCCGCCCCAACGTGCCGCCGCCGACCCGGACCCGCCGACGGCCAACCTCCAGTCCTGGAACCTGACGATCGAGCGCGACCTCGGCGGCGGGCAGGCGCTCGAGATCGGGTACGTCGGATCCAAGGGCTCTCACCTGCAGCGCCGCTACGACCTGAACCAGCCGATTCGGAGACTCGAGCTCGCGGAGGAGGCGCCGAACGGCAACCTATCGTTCCCGCGCCCCATCGAGGGGTACAACCGCCTGCTCTACACCTCGTTCGGATCGAACTCCACTTACCACGCGCTGCAGGCGTCGGTGCGGCGACGCAGCCGCAGGGGGTTCTTCTACCGCGTGAACTACACGTTCGGCAAGTCGATCGACGACGCGTCCGCGGCGAACGACGGGGGCGGGGCCGGAGTGGTCGGGGCGCTCGACACGCAGCACCTGCGCTTGGACCGCGGGCGGTCGAACTTCGACCAGCGCCATGCCTTCACGTTCGCGGCGCGCTACGAGCTGCCATTGGGCAAGGGGCGGCGCTTCTTCGCCGGCATGCGGGGCCCGGTCCAGGCGATCCTGGGAGGATGGCAATTCGCCTCGACCCTGACTTCGTACTCCGGCCAGGCGTTCACCGTGCGCACCGCGTTCGTGGACGTGAACGCGGGAGAGTCGGTGCGGCCCAACCGGATCGCTCACGGCTACATGGAGCCAGACGGCTATCCCGGCCTCAAGGGCGTTGACTTCCCGTGGTTCGACCTGTCCGCGTTCGAGAGGGTGCCGTGCATCGGGACCGAGAACCGCAACGGCATCGAGTGCTTGCAGAGCGCCTACGGGTTCGAGCCGTTCCATGTGGGCAACTCAGGCCGGAATATCCTGGACAATCCGGGCAGGTTTAATCTGAACGTCAGCCTCCAGAAGAACTTCCGCTTCGAGGGACGGCGCAGGCTGCAAGTGCGCTTGGACGCCTTCAACGCCCCCAACACGACGCGCCTGGGACGGCTCCAGCGGCTGTTCGATTCGCTGCAAGGCGGCTTCATCATAAACGCCTTGGCGCCTCGGATCATGCAGGCGTCGCTGTCGTACAACTTCTAGGACCGACAGGGTTAGGGAGGGCGCGCATGACGAGTTCGAGGAGTTTGAGGACGCTGGCTCTGGGCGGGCTGCTCGCCGTCGCCGCGACTCTCGCCGCGACCGCGGCCCGGCAGCCGCAGACCACCGCCCGGAGCGCCCTCAACGGCGTCACGATGACGCCGACCGCCATCGCGCGGGGCGGGATCCTGGCGGTCGTCGGCTCGGATCTCGCCGGCGATGCGGCTAGGGCGTCGTCGGCGCCCCTGCCGCTCGCGCTAGGGGACCCTCCGGTCGAAGTGTTCGTGAACGGCATCGCGGCCCCGCTGTTCTCGGTGTCCTCTACGCGGATCAGCGCTCAGGTGCCGTGGGAAATCCTGGCCGGTCCCGCGCAGGTCGTCGTGCGGCGGGGAGGGGCCGAGAGCGTCCCGATCCCGATCAGCATCGTCGAGGCCAATCCGAACCTGTACACGCATGAAGGCACCTCTTCCCTCGTCGCGCAGGATCCCGCTGCCGCGGCGGCCGGCAAGGCCGAGCCGCTGTACCTAGGCGGTGCCGGGCCGCCGCGGGCCGCCGTAGGGGCGCCCATGGACCCCGCCGCGGCTCTCACGCCCGGCCAGATCGTCACCGTGTTCGCCGCGGGCCTGGGCCCGACCAGTCCTCCGCTGACAACGGGCGCGGCCGGTGCCGGCTCGGTGCCGGTGCTGCCGCAGCGCGCCTACCTCGGCGGTGTCCCGGTCCCGGTCGTGTCCGCCACCTCGTCAGCCGAGCAGGTCGGTGTCTACGAACTGCAGTTCGAGGTGCCCGAACTGGCGCGGTCCGGCGAGCCGTTCCGCTGGTACTCGGGAAACAGCGGTTCGGCGGCAGTTCTCGGCGCGCCCGGCCCGCTCGAGGTCCGGTACATGCCCGTCTCCCCTGGGGACGCGCCCGCCCGCCGCCTTGACCTGTCGGACTTGAATCCGTACTTCGTGGCCGTCAGCGGCCCCGTGGACGAGGACTTCTGTTACCGCAACGTGGAACTGCTCGACTTCCGGCGCGAGTCCGCGCGGATTCTGCCGAACTGCCTGATGCCCTCGAACCCATTGGCCGAGAACGAGAACCAGTTCCGGCCGTTCGAACGGGCCCAGAACACCCCTGTTCTGGCGGCCCTTACGGAGCCGAGTGACAGTCTCGAGAGCGGCGTGACCGACACGCTGCTGCTGCTTGACGGTGCCGACTGGTCGCCGCGGACCGTGACCGTGGCAGGGACCGGGGTCGACCGACTCCAGCCCGCCCTCGGTAGCAGCCCCCTCCTGCGGCTGCAGAGGACGGGGCAGGCGGGGGCGTTCGCCCTGCTGGATCCCGCTGGGGTCGCGGCCGGCCAGCTCGAGCGCCAGGAGCCTCTCCCGGACCCGCTCGAAGTCGACGGCCGGACCAGGGTCGTCGCGGCGGGGGCGAATCTCGGGCTGGGCTACCGCCTGCGGTTCCTTGGCGCGGAGGCCGAGGCCGGCGACCTCGGGCCGATCGCTGTGCTCTACAACCGGGAGGCTGCCGTCGTTGCCAAGGTGCCGTTCCCTGACGGCTGGCTGCCGCTTGTCAAGCCCAGAGCGGTGAATGCCCAGGGACAGCCGCAGGGCAACAACCTGGCGCCCGTCGCGAACGGATTCGCCGGGGACCCGACCGCGTACGTCGCAGCCCGCTCCGCGGCCGGATCCGGGGACGCCGTCGTAGCGTTCCGGGCCGAGCTGCCCGGGAGCCTCGATGCGCCTCCGCCCGCCGCCGTGTCGCTGAAGGCATCGGCCACGCCGTTCCCGTCGGGCTCGTTCGTCGCGAACTGCGCGCCGGCGGTCGGCTGGCAGCGGATTCCCCACACTAGGAGCCTCGCCATACTCGGGGCGGACGAGGTCTTGGGAGAGTGGGCTGACCCGCGGGCGGGCGAGCTCTGCGTCGGCGACCGCCTCGTCGTCTTCGACACCGCCAGCGGCGGGATCCAGTCCGTTCGGGCCCCCGACAGGCTGCGCGTCACTTCCAAGGGCGCGCTCCAGAGCTATCTCTATTTCGGCGAAGGGTCGATCGCCGCGCCCCTCGAGGCCCCGCGCAAGATCCATGTCTACGACGGAGCCGGCGGGATGTTCAAGCAGATCGAACTTCCCGGGGATGTCGGCGTCACGTTCAATCAGTCCACGCAGCGCCTCCCGGGCAGGGCCCAGCTGCTGGCGCTCGCCACGGGAGGACCTCCCCGCACGATCGCCAGGACCGGAAGGACGGCTCCGCCTCAGGCGGGGAACCGCGGCCTCCTGCTGGTCGACCTGCCGTCCGCGACCGCGACGCGCTTGGCTCTGCCGGACGGCGTTCAGCGCCTCATTGCCGGCCCGCCCGCGCTGCGCGGCTACGGGGTCCTTCCGCTGGTCCGGAAGGCCTTCGCCCGGGCGCTCCTGACCCCGCTCGGGCCCGGAAACCCAGGCGGGTCGGTCATGCTCACGTGGGACCTCGATACTGGGGAGGCGACGGAGCTTCCGCATCCGCAGGACGGCTTCTCTGTGGTTCAGCGGTTCGGGGCCGGGGGAGCGCCGCGCCCCGCACTCTGGGCCCGTTCGGACAAGGCAGCGGGCTTCGCTTTCGGCGTGTTCAACCGCGCGGGCGACCTGGTTTCGGTCGGCGTCGCGGGCCTCTGAGATTCCGGGGCGCCGCCCAGCGGTCCCCGGCCGGACCGGCGCGGTCAGTTCATGCCGCACGTTCCGCCGGCGCAAGCGGGCAGGTCGCAGCGGCCCTCGGCGGGAGTGGGGCAGGCATCCGGAAGGGAATCCCCGGTCTGGGCGGCGAACGTCGAGTAGACCTTCTCGATCGACTCGCTGCCGCATTCGCAGCTCTCGGGCTCGGGAGTGGCTCCCATCACGAGCGCCTCGAAGCGGCTGTCGCAGGTGTCGCACCTGTACTCGTAGATCGGCATGGCTCCTATTCTACCGACGCGTTCCCGCAGTTGCTCCTTCCAGAGCAGCCCGCACGGCCTCGCGACCGAGGGAAGGGTCGCCGTTCGCGGCCAGTTCCGCCAGCGGGTCGCATTGCAACGCGCGGCAGGTGCCGCCGGGCCCGCCCTGGAGCGCGACAGGGACGACGCTCGCTCCCGACTCGGCCGCGGCCGCGAGCAGCTCCGCTCGAAAGCGCGTCCGAGCGGGAGGTTCCCCGGGCGGGCTGTCGGCGAAGCCGACGACCGAGCGGCCGCCTGACAGCGCGTCGGACGCCTGCGGGTGCGAGCCGTTGGCGCCGACCATTCGGCGGCCGCCGTTCGTGCCGGCGACGAGCGGCTCGAGCAGGAACGCCTGCGCGGGTCCGAGGCCTGAAAAGCCGGTGGAATCGGCGAACACGAAGGGCGCGTCGACCGCTGCGGCCACCACCAAAGGGTCCAGCCGCGACGCGCGGCTGACTAGCAGCATCTTGGCCCCGTTGCACGCCACGCGGCCCCGCACCCGCGCACCGGCCAGGCGGGCGGTGATCCTAGCGCCCGGGGACACGAAACGCCGGGCGCCCGCGGGCGTCGGGGCCAGCCGCGCCAGCAGTCCGAATGCAGCGGCCGCCAATCCGCCGAGCAACGCGGCCGCGGCCTCGACGGAGCGGGCCCCGACACGCGAGATGGCCCGGCCGGACGTGCCCGCCGTCCCGCGCATCCAGACCCTTGCCAGCTGCATCCATGCCGGTGTCCCGGACCGGGCGCCCGTCAAGCCGGACTCGTAGAGCCGGCGGGTCGCGGTCCGCTGGATCTTGCCGCTCGAGGTCTTGGGCACGAAGCCCGGATGGGCGAGGACCACGTCGTCGGGAGGGATACCGACGTCGCTGGCGACCGCCTCCGTCACTTCCGCGCGAATGCGCCGCTTGCGCGCGCTGTCGGTCGCGCGCGTCTCGGCCACCACGACGAGTTTCTCGGTGCCGGTTTCGCTATCGATGCAGCCGAAGGCCGCGACGCAGCCCTTGCGGACTCCGTCCACCTTCCAGGCCGCCATCTCGATATCCTGCGGGATGACGTTGCGGCCGCCCTTGATAATGCAGTCCTTCAGGCGGCCGGTGACGTAGAGCTCCCCGCCGACCCGGTACCCCAGATCGCCCGAGTCCATCCACCCGCACGCGTCTAGCACGGAGGCCGTGGCCTCGCGGTTGCGGAAGTACCCGTTCGTGCGGGACGGGCCGCGGAAGAGGATCCGTCCGCGACGCCGGTCGGGCAGTTCCCGGCCGGCGTCGTCCGCCACGCGCACTTCGTGGCCGGGCAGCGGGCGGCCGTTGCCCACGAACTCCTGTACGTCCGCGGAGCCCGCGGCCTGCGTCGGCACCGCCCGCCCCTCCGCCTCGAAGGCAGGGCGCTCGATCCGGTCCACCACGGGCCCCCGCCAGAACGGCGGGTAGGTGAGCGCGACGGAGGACTCCGCCAGCCCGTAGAACGGCATCAGGCTCCGCCGGTCAAAGCCCCACGGCCGGAATCGCTCGCTGAACCTGTCGAGGGTCGCCGGCAGCACGGGCTCGCCCGCGTTGATCGCGACCCGCCAACGCGACAGGTCCACTCCCTCGAGCGCGTCATCCCTGATCTTGCGGACGCACAGTTCGAAGGCGAAGTTGGGGGCCGGGCAAAGCGTTCCTCGCGAGTCGCTCAAGGCCCAGAGCCAGCGCTCGGGCCGCACCAGGAAGTCGATCGGGGAGAGGATGGTAATCGGGAAACCGTGGTAGAGGCTGAAGAGCCAGGACCCGATCAGGCCCATGTCGTGGTACAGGGGCAGCCACGACACGACCGTGTCCGTGGGCCTCGCTTCCACCGCGAAGCCGATTCCGCGGATGTTCGCAAGCACGTTGGAGTGCGTCAGCGTGACGCCTTTCGGGTCTCCCGTGCTCCCGGATGTGTACTGGATGAAGAAGGTTTCCGGCGGCTCGACCCCGGGTGGCGGCAGGCTCCTGCCCCGGCTCGCGAGCTCGCCTGCTCCGACTACTTCTCGCAGCGACGGCAGGCCGCTCTCGAGTGCGCTCGCCACGGCCCGGATCCGGTCGAACGAGATCAGGAACCGGATCCCGGCGTTTCTCAGGATGAGCGACTGCCGGCGGATGTACTCCTCTATCTGATTGGCCCTCGTCGGGGGGTAGACGGGCACGGCGATGCCCCCGGCGAGGGTCACGCCGAGGAAGCTGCTGAAGAAGTCGCTGCACGTGGGCAGCATGATGCCGACCGTCTCTCCGGGTCTCAGGCCCGACGCGGCCAAGCCGGATGCCACGTCGCACGCGCGCGCGTACAATTCCCCGCAGCTGATGTCCGTGCCCCAGTCTTGGTCTAGCAGATGGATGTGGACACGGCCTGGGTCGCGTTCCGCCTGCCGTCGCAGCACCTCGTCGAAGGTGGCGGAGTCGGCCGGAGGCGGCTGCGCTTCCCGGTCCGGCTGTGTGATTGGCCGGCGGGCGTTCGCGGGCGGGCCCGCCTGCGCGGCTACAATCGTTTGGACCCAGTCCGCCGGCGTTTCGGCCGCTTGCGCCCCGGACTCCGGCAGGCGCACTCCGAGTGCGGACTCCAGCCGGACGAGCAGCTCGACGCGCTCGAGACTGCCTAGGCCCAGGTCCCGGTCGAGCGAGGAGCGCAGGGACGCGCTCTCCGCGGCCTGCGCCGACCCGACCTCGCGCAGCAGCGCCCTGACTGCTTCCAGCACGGCGGTCTCGACAGCGACTCGGCGAGCGGGAGCGACGGAACGCACGGGAATCCTACGATTTGCGGGAGTGCGCTAGCACGCCGTTACATGCTGCCGGAAGCGCGTCGAGCCGGGAAGGCGCCCTGCTAGGCAGAGCCGGAGGGTCCGGCGGCCAACCCCGGCTACAGGAACGCCCGGGGTGGGTAGAATACCAAACCGGAGCAGCGCGTTCCGGCGGAAGCCCGGGTGCGAAGATAAGATTCGGCACGGTCGCTGCTCGGCGATGGCTCGGCTCGCGCGAATCTCGGTATACCCCATCAAGTCGCTGCCCTGCATGGGTGCCGAACGCGTGCGGATGGCGGAAGGGGCCGGCTTGGTTGGCGACCGGGAATACGCCCTGTTCGACGCTCGCGGGCGCGTGCTCAACGCGAAGCGGCTGGGGTCGCGGATTCTATCGATCCGCGCCGAATACGGCGAGTGCGGGCGCCGCGTCGAGCTGGCGGCGGGAAGCGAGCGGCTGCAGTGCGAGCTGGCTACCTCACGCGCGGACATGGGATCTTTCTTCAGCCGGGCGCTCGGGGAATCGGTGACGATCAGGCGGGATTCCCGGCCGGGATTTCCCGACGATGCCGAGGCTACGGGGCCGACGCTGCTCGGTACGGGATCGATCGCGACGGTCGCGGGCTGGTTCGGAATGTCCCTTGGAGAGGTGCGCCGGCGGTTCCGCGCGAACCTTGAGATCGAGGGTCTCGAGCCGTTCGAGGAAGACCTGCTCTTCGGGCCTCCCGGAGGCGCACGACCGTTCCGCATCGGCGAGGTGGATTTCCAAGCGACGAATCCGTGCGCAAGGTGCGTCGTCCCGACTCTAGACTCGCGCGGCGGAGCCGGCCAGGGTGAGCTGTCGGCCGCCCGCTTCGCAGTCTTCAGACGGCGGTTTCGGCGGCGGGATTCCGCAATTGAATCCTACGGCCACTACTACCGTCTTGCCGTGAACACCGTGCTGGCTCCCGGGCAGGCCGGGAAGACGCTGAGCCTCGGCGACGAACTCGTGCGGCTCTCCTGAGCGGCCGCATTGGTGCCAAGGGCCTTCGCGCCAGTGTGTTCTCCGTGGCGGGCTCACTCGCCGCGGACACGACCTGGCTGTTCGGGGGGGACTGACTCGTCGGTGCCAGCGGGGGACAAGTCCCGACCTCCGCACATCGGCCCGCGAATGGAGCGCAAATCTGTCCCGACTGCGCTCGCATGGTCGAAATCAGGTCCCGGACTCCGCTTGCACTGCGCGGAGGACGTCCTATGGGACCGACAGGGCTGTCGCCGGCGCGCGGGCCGTTCGCGTCGCGTTCTCGCGGACCGAGCGGGGAACCGCCGGGGGACACTCGCCGGGTGCGGTTGCGTCCCAATCGAATTCGCCAGTCGACCGCTCCGACCGCTTTCCGCGGAATGAGACCTAAGCAGGCGAGCTTCCCGAGCGCCAGCCCTTGGCAGGCGGTCGATGCAACGGCGGCCGCCACCCTCCGTCGCGGAGGATGTCCACTCCGTAGCGTCGCACGCGGAATTGGACGGGAGAGTTCGGCGAGGTCTGCCACGGTTGCTTGGCTGTTGAGAAGCGGCGACCTACCCGGCCAAGCGTTGCGGTTCCCGGCGCTTCGCGGGCGAGGCGGAACCGTGCCGGGGATGAGACTCGGGACAGCGCCGCCGTGGGGAGTCGGAGCGCCTTGTGCTAGACTCCATCCCGTGTCGGGAATGGATCGGCGGGGTTTTCTCGCGTCTGCCGCGCTCGGTGCGGGTGCGCTGGCCGGCGGCGCCGAGCCCGAGCGCCCCAACGTGCTCTTCGTACTCGCCGACCAATGGCGTCGGAGCGCGTTCGGCTTCGGCTCCGACGCGGTCGTGCGGACGCCCAACTTCGACCGCTTGGCCGCCCAGGGTGCCAACTGGCACCGAGCTTACGCTTCGAATCCGGTCTGCTCTCCCAACAGGGCCTGCATCCTGACCGGCCGCCACTCCCACCAGACCGGCATGATTCGCAACGACCTCCAGCTCCCGCCGGACGAGGTGTGCTGGCCGGAAGTGTTTCGGTCGCATGGCTATGCGACGCATTACGTCGGCAAGTGGCACTTGGACGGCGACGCCAAGCCGGGATTCGTTCCTCCGGGCTGGCGCCGCCGGGGGTTCGAGACGTTTGAGGGCTTCAATCGAGGGCACGTCTATCACGAGACTTGGGGCTTCGAAGATCGCGGCGAGCCGCTGGCGGCCCGCAGGGCCGCGCTGCCGGATCCGTACTACGAGCCCGAGCTGCAGACCGGCCTCGCAATCGATTTCATGCGGCGGAATCGGGACCGCCCGTTCGTGTGCTTCCTATCGTGGGGACCTCCCCACACGCCGTTCCGGCCGCCGCGGTCGCACGACCGGTACCAGCCCGGGGAGATCGTCCCGCGGGCGAACGTTCCCGCCGAGCATCGCGAGCGAGCGGCCAAAGAGCTCGCCGGCTACTACGGGCTTTGCGAGTCGCTGGATCACCAGATGGGTCGGCTGATGGCATTCTTGGACGAGGCCGGCTTGGCCGAGAGCACGCTTGTGGTCTTCACTTCCGACCACGGTGAACTGGCGGGCTCGCACGGCATGTACCGCAAGGGGCAGCCGCTGGACGAATCGCTGCACGTGCCGCTGCTCATGCGTCTCCCCGGTCGCATCCCGGCCGGCATCGGTCTGCGGACGCTCGTCAGCTCGGTGGACTTGATGCCGACGCTGCTCTCCGTCTGCGGCCTGCCCGCGCAGGATTCGTGCGCGGGGCTGGATCTCTCGGCCGCCGTCACCGGCGTAGAGAGCGCCCCTCGCCCGGAATCCGTGTATTGCGAGGGCAAGGTCGCGAGCGCCCGGAGCGCCTCGGGGAACGGGAACAGCCCGCACCAAGCGCCGTGGCGGGCGATCGTCACCGACCGCCACAAGCTGACCCGGCGCGCAGGCCAGGAGGAGTTCGTGAGCCTGTACGATCTCCGCGATGACCCCTTGGAGATGCGCGACTTGGCCGCGGATCCCGTCCATCGGAGACTTTGCGAGCCGCTGCTCGAGGGCTTGAGACGCCATGCCCGCCAGACCGGAGACCCCTTCCCGGGCAGGCCGGCCGCCGCTAGGGTGAGCTATCCGGCGCCGCGGGCTTGACGGATTCCACCCCCGACTCGCCTGCCGGTCGTCTCCGGAGGCGAGGGGCCTCCCGGCCCGGAGCCCGCGCTAGACTGGGCATTCCAGCCCGTGCGCATTCTGTTCGTAGGCGACATCGTCGGCAGGCCCGGTCGGCAGGCTCTGCTGTCCGTCCTGCAGGGGCTGGTGAGCGACGAGGGGATCGACCTCGTCATCGCGAATTGCGAGAACTCGGCCGCGGGATTCGGCACCACCCCGCGCATCGCCGACCAACTCCTTGCCGCCGGGATTCACGTGCTGACTTCCGGGAATCACATCTGGGATAAGAAGGAAATCCTTCCGTACTTCGACCACCAAGCTAGGCTGCTGCGGCCCGCCAACTATCCCGAGGCGCCCGGTGCCGGATTCTACGTCGGCCTCACGGACTCGGCGGTGCCCTACGCCGTCCTCAACCTGCAAGGGCGCGTCTACATGCCCCATACCGACTGCCCGTTCCGCTGCGCCGACCGCCTGCTGGAGGCGGTCGGCGGCGACGTCAAGGTGCGCTTCGTGGATTTTCACGCCGAAGTCACGAGCGAGAAGACGGCGTTCGGACGCTACCTTGACGGCCGGGTCAGCGCGGTGGTCGGCACTCACACGCACGTTCCGACCGCGGACGAGAGGGTCCTGCCGTCCGGCACCGCCTACATCACCGACGTCGGCATGACGGGTCCCGTCAACTCGATTATCGGAATGGGGGTGGAATCGTCTCTGAAGCGGTTCCTCACGGCGCGACCGTCGCGCTTCCAGCCCGCCAGCGGCCCGGTCGGCGTGAACGCGGTCGTGATCGACGTGGACGAGTCCACCGGCATGGCACGCTCGATTCGGCGTCGCTCCGAGCCAAGCGGCTGATCCGCGGGCAATTATAATGACTTTCGGGCCCGGTCTCGGCACGTGAGTCACCGCAAATCACTGCTGCGCAAGACAGGGAAGGCCATCGCGGACTTCGGCATGGTCCGGGAAGGCGACCGGATCGCGGTCGGGCTGTCCGGGGGCAAGGACTCGCTGGCCCTGCTGGACGCGCTGCAATTGCTCTCGCGACGCTCGCCGGTGAAGTTCTCCCTGCAGGCGTTCACGATCGAACAGGGCAAGTTCGTCCGCCCGGTGGAGCCCCTCCGGGAAGTGCTGGCCGGACGGGGCATCCGCTGGACCTATTACCGGGACGAGCCTTCGCTGCAGCTGCTGGCCGACCAGCCCGGCCACGGCTGCGACACCTGCAGTCGCTACCGCCGCCGTGCGGTCTACGATGTCGCGTCGAAGATGGGATGCAACGTCGTCGCATTGGGGCACACGGCCGACGACCTGTGCGAGGCGCTGCTGCGCAACGCTCTCTTCACGGGCCGGTTGAGTGCGCTGCCGCCCGTGACCGTGTCGCGATCGGGCGACTTCCGCCTGATCCGCCCTTTGGCCTACGTCTCCGAGGAGATCACCCGCGGATACGTTGAGGAAGCCGGCCTGCCCGTGACTCCCTGCGTTTGTTCTCACAAGACGGGCACGGTCCGCGAGAAGCTGCGGGGATTTCTCGGCGAGCTTGCGCGCGACAACCCGCACGTGCCGGATAACCTGCTCGCGGCCATGGGGAATATCGACACGGACCGGCTGCTCGACAGGCGCTTCCTTCCCCGGGAGCCCCGCCCGGCGGAAGACAGTCGCGATTCCGGCGCGGCACCTTCCCTGCCGCTCGTGCAGCAGGACGCCGGTCGCGAACCCGAGTACGCATGGTAGGCACTAGGAGCTTCCCCTCATGCGGGCGAAGCGAGTGCTTCCGGGGGTTGCGCCTTGGTGCGGCAACCCGAATCCGTCGAAGCCTCGCCACCCGTCGCGCAAGGAAGCGATGAGTTCCGACCCCGTCGGTTCGACCGAGGGGCCCGACAAGCCCACTCCGGCGCTGGCCGGCCTCGTCGTCTTCTGCCTCCTGTTCGTCTTCCTAGCCGGCGTAAGCGGCCTGGGGGACGGATTCAAGCTGCTCGGCGGGAACCTCCTAGACGCATTCTTCAGCGCTACCGAGAACCCCTTCGTCGCTCTCATGGTCGGCCTGCTGACGACCACGCTCGTGCAGAGCTCGTCCGTGACGACCTCGATGGTCGTGGGCTTGGTGGCCGCTCCCGAGAACCCGCTGCCGCTGGCCAACGCGGTGCCGATGATCATGGGAGCCAACATCGGAACCACCGTCACCAACACGCTCGTCTCTCTGGCCCATATGGGTCGGCCGGAAGAGTTTCGGCGGGCCTTCTCAGTGGCGACCTGCCACGACTTCTTCAACTACCTCAGCGTGCTTGTCCTGCTGCCGCTGGAGATAGCGACCGGATTCCTGTCGAGCCTGGCGGCGGCGCTAGCCGGCCGCCTCGACGTGGTCGCCGGCGGATCGTTCGACAACCCGCTGCCGAGCCTGCTCAAGCTTGCCGTCGCTCCCTTCAAGGCGATTGCCGGGCGGCTGTTCGAGTCCCCACACGGGCAGGGCGCGGTGCTCGTGCTGGCGAGCGGGATGCTGATCTTCCTTGCCTTGATGCTGATCGTGCGAGTCCTGCACTCGGCGCTGCTTTCCAGGGCCGAGCAATTCTTGGGGCGGGCGCTCGGGCGTTCCGCCCCGCTGGCCCTCGGCGCGGGCTGCTTGATCACGGCCATGGTGCAGTCGAGTTCGATCACGACGTCGCTGCTGGTGCCGCTCGCGGGAGTGGGCATCATCACCCTCGAGCAGGCGTTTCCGGTAACCATTGGCGCGAATGTCGGCACGACCCTCACTGCGCTCATGGCCTCGCTCGCGGTGTCCGGCCCGAACGCCCAAGCGGGCATCGAGATCGCGCTGACGCACCTCGCGTTCAATCTTGCCGCGACCCTGCTGATCTATCCTTGGCCGCCAGTGAGGCATTTCCTGCTCGGCCTGGTCCGGCAGTTCGCCGACATCGCGACCAAGTCGAAGGTGCTCGCAGTCTCGTACCTTCTGGTTCTCTTTTACGGCCTGCCGGCCTTGGCGGCCATCTTCGGCTAGCCCGCATTATTCACGAATGCGGCGCAGGCTCATGGATCCAGTTTCCGGGCTCTCGATGGCCGCCCAATCTGCTTCCGAAACGCCTGCGGGCGGGGAATGCGGGGCTTGCGGGGCGTCTCGCGAGCGGCGTGCGGGCCGCGGACACCTCCTCGGCGGCACCCGCCCGGAGGGCAGGCACGGTTTCCCCCGGCGCCTGCCGACACTCTCCGGATGGACCCGGCCCGGCGTCATATCGGCACGGCCCCCAAGCCCCGCGCCACCACCGCCCGGGCGTCCCGGAACGGTGCCGTCCGCGGCACTCGCAGCACGATCCGCTGCGCCGTGGCCGCGACCCGCGCCCCCGGCTTCGGCAGGCCGAGGCGCAACCCGTCCACCCGGCGCTTCCGCAGCGGCGTGTCCCGCGCCTGCCAGCGCAGTTCCTGCATGATCACGTAGGCCGCCGCCGCGAGCGGCACGCGGAACCGGTTCGCCGCGAAGCTCGAGCGGCTGGCGCGGTCCATCCGCATCCCGTGCTCGAGCTCCTTGACGCGGTTCTCCGCGTCCCCGCGCAGGCAGTGGATCCGCTCGCAGAGGCGCTGCGGGCTGCCGCCCGCGTTGGTCGCCGCGTAGCGCGGGTTCCACTGCGGGGCGCGCCCGGGAAACTCGCTCACGTCCGCCTTGACGATCACCCGCCGCGCCCGCGACCGGCGGCCCGCCCGGTAGACGAACTGCCCGTGCAGCGGGCCCGGCCGGCCCCCCTGCGTGCCGGCTCCCAGCGGCGCGTACTTCGCCCGCAACTGCTCCAGGCGGGACGGCCGCCCGCAACGGGGCCGCGCGCCGCTCCGGCACCGCGTTCTTCTGCAGGCACACCACGCACTCCAGGCCCTCGCGGTACTCCAGGCCCTCGCGCTCGCCATAGGCCGGCAGCTCGTCCCCTTGGAAGCCCGCGTCCAGGCGCAGGCGCAGCGTCGCCCGCGGGAAGAATTCCCGCAGCAGCGGCAGCAAGCGGTCCAGCAGCGGCAGCCAGCCCTCCGCGGCGGCGGCCGTGCCCGAGCGCAGCAGCGCCGCCACGAGATGCCGCTCGCGCTCGTCGTCGCAGCGCACCACGCCCGCCAGCGGCAAGTAGCAATGAGTGTCGTAGAAGCCGTTGAACGGCGCCAGCTGCCGGCCCCCGTGCGTCGGCTCGCAGGTCGGGTCGCATTCCGAGCCGGGCGGACATCAAGCGGCGTCGGCCGGAAGCGGACGCGAAGCCTCGGGCGAGGGCAGGAGCACAGCATCACGGCCTGCCCTTGGCCCGACAGGATCGGGCATTCTAGTGGGCCGGGGCGCTGCGGCCGGCTCGGACCAGCTCGTCCAGCCTCGTCTTTAGGTCCGCCGCAAGTCCAGGCTCGTCGAAGTAGAGGTTTTTCGTCTCGCCCGGGTCGTCAGCGAGATTGTAGAGCTGGGCGGGAGCGCCGGGCGCGCCGTCGTCCAGCGCGTAGCCGACTAGTTCCGACCGGGTGTAATCGTTCCCGCCGGATCCGGCGTGGTCCAGGTACTTCCACGCTCCGCGGCGGATCGAGAGTTCCAAGCGAATGGTCTGGTGCAGGGTGAACGGCCGGACGGGGGAGGTCGGAGCCTCTCCCCTGAACAGGGCCGAGAAGTCGAAGCTGTCCTCCGCCGCGTCGTGCGGCAGCGCCGCGCCGGCGAGCGCCGCGGCCGTCGCCATGACATCCGTGAGGCAGAAGGTTTGGTCCGTGACCGTGGCGGGCCGTATGCGGCCCGGCCAGCGGGCGATCGCGGGCACGCGGTGTCCGCCTTCCCACTGGTCCCGCTTGACGCCTCTCCACGGGCGCGCTCCGTCGTGCCCGTGGTCAGTTCGCATGTGGTAGGTCGTAGTCACTTCGGGCCCGTTGTCGCTGGTGAACAGCACGAGCGTCTCCTCGGCGAGACCCAGCCGTTCGAGAGCGCTCATCAGTTCGCCCACGATGTAGTCGGTCTCGAGCAGGAAGTCCCCGTGGGGGCCCGCTCCGCTCCTGCCTTGGAACTCCGGCGCCGCGAATGACGGCAGATGCACCGCCTGCATCGAGTGGAGCAGGAAAAACGGCCGATCCGGGGACTCCGCCGCATGCCGCTCGAGGAACTCGACGCTCCTCTCCAAGAACACCAGGTCGACCCGCTCCAGATCGTAGTCCGGCGCGATCATCCCCCGCCTGTTGTCGTTGGCGTACGGATGCTTCGGCAGCGGGCTCCGATCCAGCAGGGCTGTCGGAGGCACCGGGACGCTCCGGCCGTCGATCCAGGCGTACAGCCAGTCCGTCGTCGGGCACGCCACCGTCCCGTAGAACGTGTCGAAACCGCGGTCCAGCGGGCCGTCGGGAATCTCCCTGCGGAAGTCCACCCGCTTCACGCGCTCGACGCCCGAAGCAATGCGCTGCTCCCGCGTCTCGGAGGGCAGGCGGGCTTCGTGGACCGGTCGGCCGTCGGCGTCGAGGAATGTCATTCCGAGGTGCCATTTCCCGACCAGCGCCGTGGCGTAGCCCGCTTCGCGCAGCATCTGGGGCAGCGTCAGCCGTCCTTCCTCGATCAGGCAGGGGCCCTGCACGCCCGTGAAGACCCCCGCCATGCCCGTGCGGAACGGCATCCGCCCGGTGAGGATGCCGTAGCGGGTCGGCGTGCAGACGGTGGACGGGCTGTGGGCGTCGGTGAACCGCAGGCCTGCGCCGGCCAGCCGGTCGATGTGCTCGGTCGAGACCCTCGCTTCGTCGTTGTAAGCGCCGATGTCCCCGTAGCCGAGGTCGTCCGCCAGGATCAGCAGGATGCTCGGGGGGCGCTCTCCGGTTGGCGGCCCCCCGCAGGCGACTCCGACGGCTAGCGCCGCAAGGGCGCCGAGCGGCCGGCTCCGCCCGCCTTCCCGCCTCATGCTCAGCCGAGGTGCGGCGCGCTCTCGGTGACTTCCTCGAGATCGGGATCGAAGTACAGCACCTTGCCCCGGCGCAGCGCCATCACGCCCATCGAGATCGTGACTTGGGCCCGGTAGGCGGTGTCCGCGTCGAGATTCGGCTTCGCCCGCGTGCGCATGCATTCGAGGAAGTTCTTCATGTGGGCGTCCCGACCTTGGTCCTCCACCTTGATCTGCACGTTCTCGGTCCCGTACTTCCTGACGAAGTCGGGCCGGTAGATGCCCTCGGACTCCACGGTGATGTAGTCCGTGCGCCCCTCGAAGCGCCCGTGCTCCACCATCACGATCGTCCCCTCGTGCCCGCGAATCAGCCCGGGGATGTGACGGGAGTTTGCCATCGTCGAGCTCAGCACGAGGGAATGGCCCTTCGCGAAGTCGGCCAGCAGGTTGAAGGTGTCCGGCACTTCGCGGTCGCCGGGCGCGTTGAACACGTACCTGCCGCCGGTGGCCGTGACACGGTACGGGAACTGCGGCTGGCCCCAGCAGATGTTCAGGGGCGAGACCACGTGGTAGAAGAGATCCGTGGCGATGCCGCCCGAGTAGTCCCAGTACTTGCGGAAGCGGAAGAACCGGTGCGGGTCCCACTCCCGCTTCTGCGCGGGCCCGAGCCACATGTTCCAATCCACGTAGTTCACGCCTTGGCCATGCGGCCCGGCGTCCGGCTCGATCACCCAGCCGCGCCCGCGCTCGGGCGTCCAGTTCCACTCGCCGCGTCGCGAGTTGCGGTGATACGACCCCTGGCTCGAGATCAGCGTGCCGATCATGCCGTCCTCGATGGCCTTGCGCGCCTTCCACCACTGGTCGGCGGACGTCGTCTGGGACCCAACCTGCAGGACGGCCCCCGACTCGCGGACGCTCCGTGCCACGGCCTTGGCTTCCTCGATCGTGTGGGTCATTGGCTTCTCGAGGTACACGTCTTTGCCGGCCGCGATCGCCGCGATCGCCATGGTGCCGTGCCAGTGATCAGGTGTGGCTATGACTACCGCGTCCACGTCCGGTCTCGCCAGGACCTCGCGGTAGTCCAGCGTCGCGAATTCTGCCTTGCTATTCTCCTGAGCCAGTCGCTTGCGCTTCTCGTAGACGTCGCAAACGGCGGTGATCTTGAAGTTCTGGCCGCCTTCGATCATGGACAGCATCAGCCGCTGCAGGCTGCCGCCGCGACCGCCGACGCCGATCTGGGCTACGTTGATGCGGTCGTTCGCGCCCGGCACGCGGCGCCTGGACGCCGCGTCCTGCCCCTGCGCGGGCATCGCGGCGGCTACCGCCGCGGCGCCTTGGATAAAATTGCGACGGCTGACAGGCATGAGGTCTCGCATGGACATGCTTGGCAGGATTGTAGCAGAGCAGCCCGGCGGATCCGCCCCGTCGGCCGGGATCCTAGCGCGAGGCGAGGTCTGAGGCTGCGGGGATTCCGAAGCCGCGCGCGGCCGCTCGAACGCCCGCGACCACCGCGCGCGCGAGTGCCTCGGCAGCTAGCGCGCCCACGGTCCCCAGGAGGCGGCTGTCGGCGCTCCGCCCTCCCGTGCCGAGGGCGAATACGGTGTCCCCGTCGAACGGCATGTGCGCCGGGCGGATCGCCATTGCTAGGCCGTCGTGGGCCATTTGGGCGACTTTCGCGGCTCCCGCCTTGGTCCAGCTGACGTTCGCCGCGACGACGCCCAGGGTGGTGTTCTCGGCCGCTCCCCGTGCGCCGCCCGGCATTCCCGCGCGGAGTGCCGCCATCGTGTCGGCGAAGCCGTCGCCTGCCTCGTTGCGCGCTCCCGCCACGATTCTCCGGGTTTCCGGGTCGACCACGTCGCCGAGGGCGTTGACCGCCGCCAGCGCGCCGATCACGATACCGTCGGGCGCCGCCACGGCCGCCGATCCCAGGCCGCCTCTCGTCGCGCGCTCCGGTCCGAAGAGCTTGCCGACGGTCGCTCCGGCACCAGCGCCCACTGTGCCCATCGCCACGGGAGCGTCCGACGCGGCCTCGGCCGCGAGGAAGCCCGCACCTTCGTCCGGCCGCACTGCCGGGTCGCCAACCCCTAAGTCGAACAGAATCGCAGCCGGGACGATCGGCACGACCGACTTGCCCGCCCGGAAACCGATGCCCAGGCGCTCGAGGAAGCGCATCGCGCCGCCGGCGGCGGACAGGCCGTACGCGCTGCCTCCCGACAGCATGACCGCATGGACGACATCGACGCTGGCTTCCGGCCGCAGCAGGTCCGTCTCGCGTGTCCCCGGGGCGCCTCCGCGGACGTCGACCCCCGCGACGGCACCGCCGCCGATGAGAACGGCGGTGCATCCGGTGGAGCCGGATCCGTGGGTCCAGTGGCCCACCCGGATGCCGGGCACGGCCGTGATGGTTTCGTTCAATTGCCTCACTCCCGAGCCCCCCGCGCTCGCTCCCGCGAGAACGGCCGCCAAGCCGATCGCGCGCCTCCTCGTCAGGTCGTCGAGTCCCGGGCGGCTGAGCACCGCCTGCATTATCGCCGGACGGCGTCGCTATAATTCTGCGGCATGGCACTTCCCCGCATGGTCGAGATCCGCCAGGACTTTCCCGACCGCTCCCTCCCGGACGTGTACCGGGCGGTCCGCGAGGAGATGGCTTCGGCGGACTGGGTGGCGAGGGTCCCGGCTGGGAGCCGCGTCGCGGTCGGCGTCGGCAGCCGCGGCATCGCCAATATCGGCCGGATCGTTCGCGGCGTTGTCGATGCTTGGCGCGAGCGCGGCGTCGAGCCGTTCATCATTCCGGTCATGGGTAGCCACGGCGGGGGCACCGCCCAGGGCCAGCGCGAGGTGCTGGCGCACTACGGCATCACCGAGGCGCTGATGGGCGCGCCCGTGGTCAGCTCGCTCGAAGCGGCCCGGATCGGCGAGACGCCGCAGGGCATCGCGGTTTCGATGGACAGGGCGGCTTGGGAGGCGGACGGGGTCATGCTGTGCAGCCGCGTCAAGTGGCACACGGGCTTCGAGGGGCGCCTCGAGAGCGGCGTTCACAAGATGATGGCCATCGGGCTCGGCAAGTGGGAGGGAGCCAGGCGCTATCACATGTGGGCCGTGCGGCTGGGCCTGGAGCGGGTGATCCGGGAAGTGGGGCGCGTGATGCTCGACAGCGGGCGGATGCTGGGCGGGCTGGCCATCCTCGAGGACGCGAACCACCGCACCGCGGAGGTTCACGCGATCGGGGCGGCGGGCATGGCGGGCCGCGAGGAGGCGCTGCTCGAGCGCGTGAAGGGCTGGAAGGCGAACCTGCCGGTCGCCGCCTTCGACCTGCTCGTGGTCGACGAGATCGGCAAGAACATCTCGGGCTCGGGTATGGATACCAAGGTCATCAACCGGTCTTGGATGGGGCGCAGCTGCTGGCCGGGCCTGCCCCGGATCGAGCGGATCTACGCGCGCAGCCTCACTCCGCACGGGGGCGGGAATGCGGTCGGGATCGGTCTGTGCGACGTGATCCACGACCGCCTGTACGACGCGGTGGACTTCGACAAGACCTGGATCAACTCGTTCACCGCGTCGAGCACGATCGGCTGTATGTGCCCGCCGCACTTCCCGACTGATCGCGAGTGCCTCGAGAGGATTCTGGCGACCTGCGGCCGGGCCAGCCTCGCCGAATGCACCGTCGTCTGGATCCGCAATACGATGGAACTCGGGCGCATGCGAGTCAGCGAGAGCTTGCTGGACGAGGCCGTCTCCGATCCGCGGGTCGCAGCCGTCGGGCCGGCGGCTCGCGTCGAGTTCGACTCGCGCGGCCAGATCGCCAGCCCGTTGGCCGTCGATGCGGCCGCGTAGCGAGCGTCGGTCGGTGCGGCAGGTCCGGAGTCGATAGACTGGATGAACCGGCAGTGCTCCCCCATGTTGACGGCAAGGCCCGCTCCGCTGTCCAAGGCGGAATTGCACTCCTTGGTAGCCGCCGACCTGCGCCGGGTCGAGCAGGTGATCGCGCTGGACACGGTGTGCTGCGAGGACGTGGTGACGTCCATCAGCCGGCACCTGAACTCGAGCGGCGGCAAGCGCCTGCGTCCTGCGCTCGTGCTGCTTTCCTCGCGTGCCTGCGGAGCGGCCGGGGACGCCCCGATCCGCCTGGCGGCGGTGATGGAGATCATCCACGCCGCGACGCTGGTGCATGACGACGTCATCGACGGGGCCCAGGTGCGCCGCGGCCGCCCTTCGACGAGCTCCACTTGGGGCAACCAGGTCAGCGTCCTGGCTGGCGACTGGCTCTATATGCAGGCGTTCAACATCGCCCTGCGCGAACGGGACTTCGCGATCCTCGACATCCTGATCGACATGACCAAGATGATGGTCGAGGGCGAGCTGATGCAGGCCGACCTGATCGGGCGCCTCGACATCACCGAGCGCCAGAACCACGACCTGATTCACCGCAAGACGGCCTGCCTGCTGTCGGCTTGCACGCGCCTGGGCGCGCTGCTCGCCCGCAAGGGCGAGCAGTCCGAGGAGCGCCTGCGCGCGTACGGCTGGAACTTGGGGATGGCCTTCCAGCTGGTCGACGACGTGCTGGATTTCGAGGCCAGCGAGGCCGTGCTCGGCAAGCCGGTGGGCAACGACCTCAGGGAGGGCAAGGTGACGCTGCCAATGATCCTTGCGCTGCGCTCCTGCACCCGGGCCGAGCGGCGGGAGGTCGAGACGGTAGTCCGTGACAGGGGCTACCAGACCGTGCCGCTCCGTCGCGTGCTTGAGATCTTGGACCGTTACGGGACCATCGGGGAGGTGCGCCGTCGCGCCGAGCGCTTTTGCGAGTCGGCGTTGGAAGGCTTGGAAGCGCTGCCCGATTCGAAGCACAAGCGGGCTCTCGAGGACGCCGCCGTGCATTGGGTGGCGGCGCGGGTGAGCTGACGCGGACGGGGTTTGCGAGCCGAGCGCCAAAGGCGTCCGGCCACCCTCCCCGGGATTCGGCTGCTTGGCGGGCAGCTCGTCCGCACCGGCAGGTCGCACGAATGCATGCCCCGACCGCCCGTTCGGACCTTAACGCCGCCGTTCCCAAGTCGGGTTGCCGGCACCTAGGTCTCGTCTGCGCCTTGGCGGTCCGGCGCCGCCATGGACTTCCTGCCCGAGGGACCCGCCGACGGGGCCGTGTCCGCGGGCTTGCGGTGCCGGGCTTCAGGCGAACAGCTCGTCCACCGGGGCGTAGGCGTCCTCGTCCGCAACCGGAATGTAGTAGAAGCCGCGGCCGAACGGGTCGTCGTACCGCACCTTGGTCCAGTCGATGCCCATAGCCGAATAGATCGTGGCCTCGATGTCTTCCGGGCGGATGTCACGGTCGCGATACCAGCCGGGCTCCGTAGTGTACGCGCCGGGGCCGCGACCGCCCTTGTCGTTCGTCGCGCCGATGACCCTGCCTCCTTGCACGCCTCCGCCGGCGAGCACGTAGAACATCTGCAGGTAGTGGTCGCGCCCGTTGCGCGACTGGGACAGCCGGCCGGGCGTGCGGCCGAACTCCCCGCACACGACGACGAGCGTCTCGGAGAGCTTGCCGGACGCGTCCAGGTCCTCGATCAGGGCGGCGAACGCGGGGTCGAACTCCCTTGTCTGCTTGAAAATGTTGCGATTGGTGGCCCTCTGGTAGATCTGGCCGTGATGGTCCCATCCTTGCGACTCGACCTGGATGAACCGCGTGCCTTGGTCCTGCTCCACGATCTTTCGCGCGGTCAGCACCGCGTTGCCGAATCCCGTGCCGCCGTACCGCTGGCTCTCCTCGGGCGTGAATCGGAAGGCCGCGTCGATGGCGGGGTTGAACATCAGCCGCCGCGCCCCCTCGTAGAGAGTGCCCATCCCGGTCGCCTGTGCTCCGAGCGGCGAGTCCGGGCCCCGCAGCTCGGTGTCGATCTCCTGCAGCATCTGCCAGCGGTTCTCGAACCTCTCCGGGCCCGGCTTGTGAATGGCGCTTGCTAGGCCCTCCGCCGCGGGATTCGTCCTGAACGGGCCGAATTCCGTCGGGAAGTAGCCCGCCCCGGAAATGTTGCGTGCGAGCAGCGAGATGAATGGGGGGAAGGCCTGGTCGGGACGCCTGTCTGGCTCCTTCTCGATGGCGACCACGCTTCCGATGTGCGGGGCGATCCGCCCCACCGGCGAGGTCGGGTTGCGCCCGATCTGGAGCCAGGCCTGGGCCAGCGGGTGCGCCCGGGCCCACGCGAGGCCCGAGCGGACGATCGCGATCCTGTCGAGCACGCGCGCGGTGTTGCCGAGCAGCGCCGTCGGGAGCGTGACTCCGCCGAAGGTTTCCGGCGCGAACTCCTTGGGCGTGACCCCAGGCACGTTCTTGAAGTCGAACGTGTCCACGTGGCTCGGCGCGCCGCGCAGGAAGAGGAAGATCACGCTGCTGGCCGTGCTCTTCGGCGTCGCGTCCCCTGCGGACTCGGTCTCGCCTTGCGCCATGGGCCCGGCGAGGAAGTAGCCACCGAGACCGGTCAGGGCGTGGCGGAAGAAGCACCGCCTGGACCGGTGCTGCCGCTCGAAGAACCAGCGGTGCTCCGGCTGGCGCCTCCTGACGAGCCGTTCGAATCTCTCCCGCTCGGACATCGACGTTCGCTCTCGCTCAGTAGTTGAAATAGAAGTCTGTCTTGTTGAACAGCGACCACATCAGATCGCTTGCTTGCTCGGCCCGGTCGCCCCGTCCGAGGCGCCCCACCCCGTAGGCGAGCTCCTCCTCCGTGGGATAGCGGCTGAGGGCGTGCAGGTAGAGACTGGCTACGAGCGCGTCGTCTGGCATCTCCAGAGAAGCGGCCAGCGTCCCGGCGGGCGCGGTGTCCGGATCGACCCTGTAGACCACGAACGGGTTGTTCATCAGGTGCAGCGCCTGCAGCGGGCTCCCGCCGCCGCTGCGCTGCGTCTGGTCGCGGTCGCCTGGCGTGAAGGCCTGCAGCAGCGCGCGCACGTTGCGGCTTGCCAGCCGGTTGCCGGGCGGCACGTTCTCGACGTCCGGAAACTGCATCGCGTACTGCATGGCGTCCAAGTTGCGCGAGATCCGGTAGTACGCGGGCCGCCCGCTCGCCACCGCGATGGCGTCGTGGACTTGCTCCGCCGTGAGGCGCTTCACTTGGTGGCGCACGAAATACCTGTCGTAGAGGGGGTTGAACACGCCCTCGTACCGCGACGAGAGCTGGTAGGCCTGCGACGTGGCAATCTCGCGCATGAGCCACTTGAGGTCGAATCCGCTGGCCCGGAAGCCTTTGGCCAGCCATTCCAGCAGATGCGGGTGCGAGGGCTGGAGGTCCCACCCCTCGGGGGGCGGGGACCCGGGATCCAGTCGCGCCAGGTCGAACTGGTCCGGCGGCTCGACGATTCCGCGCGAGAAGAACTGCCTCCAGATGTAATTCACCGCCGCCCGGGCGAACTGCGGGTCGGCCGTCAGATGCAGCCCGACCTGCTCCCTCAGCCGCAGGCTCGGATTGACGACCGCGTTCCCTTCGAACGGATATTCCGGCAGCACCTCTCGCTGCTGATGGAGTCGGTCGGGCCGGTTCCCGCCGGCGGTCTGGGCAAGGTACATGCCGGCCGTGTCGCCTGCGTCCGTCGAGGTCAGCCACCCTTGGCGCAAATCTTGGACGCGGTAGTAATTCGCCCTGACTGTTCTGTTGCTGCGCGGATCCTTCGGCAGCGTCCGGTTGGGCACGCGCCATGCTTGGTACCTGGGAATGTCCGAGAAGAATGCGGCTAGGCCCCATCCCTCGAGACGCTTAGCGCCGGTGCCCCACACGCTCAGCGCTTCCAAGTGGCCCTTGCCGTCGTGGCAGAGCACGCAGTCCATCGCCGAGATGCCTAGGAAGTCGCGGGCCGTGACGAAGGCCAGTGTGTCGTAGGTGTCTTGGATGGGCCCTCCGATGGTGCGGGCGCCGACGGCGTAGGCGACCGCCGATGCCGTGACAGGGTTCCCCGCGTAGTCGCCGTAAGTGGACTGGAAATGCTGGTAGCTCGTGTAGCGCCTCGGATAGGTGCGACCGTCGCTCGTTCCTTGCGCTGCCAGCATCTCGCGGGCCATCCGGTCGTAGGGCTTGTTCGCCTGCAGCGACTCCAGCAGGTAGAGATGGAACGAATCGCGGCTTGCTTGGTAGCGATTGACCTGTGGCGTGACGATGGTGTTCCGGAACAGGTCGCCGAAGAACATGGCCCAGCGGTCGGCCCACTCCGGTGTCTGCAGCAAGTCCTCCACGAGCCGCTCGCGCTTGTCGGCGGAGGTGTCCGCGACGAACGCCTCGACCTCGGCGCGTCGCGGGATGCGACCCGTCAGGTCCAGTCGCGCCCGGCGGAGGAATTCGGCGTCCGTCGTGAGGTAGGTAAGCGGGACCCCCGCGAGGTCAGCTGTCTTCCGGATGCAATCGTCGATACCCCCGCACGGCCCGCCGTCACCGGACGGCAGCTGCAGGCTGTCGGCGAAGACCCCGCCCCGGCGGGGCTCCGGCATGATGGAGAGAGCCGCCAGCGTGTCCTCCGTGCGTTTCTTGGAAGCGGCGAAGTCCCTGACGGCCGAGAACGACGGCCCGAGGCCGCTCGCAGTCCCGACGTAGGCGCAGCCCGAGTGATCTGGAAACGAGCCGTCCGGTGCTTCCCAGCTGAAGTCCTCGTCCGTCGAGAGTGCGGGAGCCGCGCCTAGCACCGCCGCGAGCAGCAGGCGACTGCCTGCTAATGGCCTCGGAACATCCCGCATTTCCACGCCCTCGCGTGAGCGCTATGGATTGATACTAGCACTGTGATCGAGGACCGGCGATTCCGCGCCCCGCGAAAGGTCTCGGAATCTGCCGGATTCGCCCCGGGGAAGGCGGTTCGCGGTATCTCCGCAGCGGTTGGAGCAGACGGGCAGCAGTGCCGAGCAGGCAAGGCGCGATAGCGTCCCAGGCCGACCGGGAGCGGGGTAAGGGCGGGTTTTCGTCAGGTCCGCGCCGCGCAGGATCCTCCCGCTGGATCGCCATCGCCGCGACCCCCGGCCCTTCGAATCTACCGTCCTCCGGGTGTTGGGAATCGACCGGGCCAGCCCGCTCCCGTCGCAGCTTGGAGGGAGCGGCAGCGCAGCCGGTAGCGGGGCTGCGGGCAGGGTCAGCACGCCCCCGGACCTTGGCCCGGGGCCATCGGCGCTGTCTCGACATCCGGCCAGTGCCTGCGTCGGTTTCCGCCTGTCCCGGCCTTGAGTTTGCGGCCGAGTTCGCCACAGGGTGACCGCAGCGCTGGCGGCACTCGCAGTGTCGCCGTTAGTTGTTGGTTCTCAAAGGGAATTATATATCTGAGTGCCGAGGGAATCAAGTAGGCAAATTATCAAGCCATAATAAGATTTCATATTTCTTCCGAATTTCCGTTGACATTCTGTGGTTTTTCTTGGTAGAATAGTTCCAGTAGGGGATACCGTAAATGAAGAAATAAGGCCCCGGAAAGTGGTTCCGTAAAGGCATCACATTGATCGAAGTGATCGCCATGTTCCCCGATGACGAATCCGCGGAAAAGTGGTTCGCCTCCATGCGCTGGCCGGACGGTCCCGCGTGCCCCCGCTGCCGCGGCTCCAGCGTGCAGTCCGACGCGGCCCACCCTTCGATGCCGTACCGTTGCCGCGGCTGCGGCAAGCGCTTTTCCGTGCGCACCGGCAGCGTGACGGCCGACACCAAGCTCGGCTACCGCGTCCGGGGCGTGGCCCTGTTCCTGCTGACCACCGGCCTCAAGGGCGTCTCCGGCATGAAGCTGCATCGCGACCTAGGCATCAGCCGGAAGTCGGCCTGGCACCTGGCGCACCGCATCCGCGCGTGCTGGGAGCGGCATCGGGGCCTGTTCGCCGGCCCGGTGGAGGTGGACGAGACCTGCGTCGGCGGCAAGGAGCGCAACAAGCACGAGAGGAAGAAGGCCCGTGCCGGGCGCGGGCCCGTCGGCAAGACGCCCGTGGCGGGGGCGCGGGACCGCGCCACGAACGCAGTGGCCGCGCGGCCGCTGCCGGGCACCGCCAAGGGCGACCTGCAGGGCTTCGTGCGCGCCCGCGTCGCGCCGGGGGCGCAGCTCCGCTCCGACGAGGCGGCGGCCTGCGCCGGCATGGCGGAGTTCGCGCACGAAGCCGTCAGGCACTCCGGCGGCGAGTACGTGCGCGGGGCAGCGCATACGAACGGCATCGAATCGTTCCGGTCCCTGTTCAAGCGCGGCCTGTACGGAACCTATCACCGGATGAGCGTCCGTCATCTCGGCCGCTACCTCACGGAGTTCGCGGGACGGCGCAACGACCGCGACTGCGACACGGCGGAACGGATGCGGCGCATAGCGCGGGGCTTGGTCGGCCGGACGCTGACCTACCGGCAGCTGACCGGCAAGGCCGCGGTCGCGGCCTGAGCGGCGCCCGCCGCGCTGAGCACGGCAGCCCGCTGCGGACGCGCTCTTCACGCTCGGTACGAGGGGCGCAGCGGATCCGGCATGCCCCGGTGCGACCCCGGTCCGGCCCGGACCGTCCATGCAGGCCGTCGAGCGCCGGGGATCCGCTGTCTTCGGCCCTCGCAGGGCTTGCAAGCGGCTTGCAAGGGGTGCCCTGCCACCGCCAACCGGGTTCCACCGGGGCATGCGAGGCGGCCTCTCTAGTCCCTTCCTCGTCCAATCCGCTGGCAGGCTCGATTCAGATACGATCCCACCCCTCCGTGCCTGCCGCGGCCGCACTCGAATGACCCGAGCTCGACACCCACCTCCCTGCTCACAGCAGTTCTAGGCCGACATGGCGTTGTCGGCACTCAGATATATAATTCCCTTCTCAAAAGGGTTACGGATCGGCGCGCGGCACCGTCAGAGGCGCTGCGTGCCGGGCGTGCTACAATTTACCCGTCTTTGGTTGCGGGGTTCCTTGAGTCGGCCCAGGCCGGAGGGGAGCTAGGCGGCCGCCGTCTGGGCGCAGGAGTCCAGCGTTTACAACAGGAGGATTAACCTTGTTAACCAAATTGGGGAGACTCGCGGTCGGCGTCCGTCTCACCGCCGGTCTGCTCGCGATGGGACTGTGGGCCGTGCCGACGGCTTGGACCCAGCTCATTCAGGGCGGCATCGACGGGCTGGTGACGGACACCACCGACGCGGCGATCGTCGCGGCCGAGGTGACGATCACCCACGAGGCGACGGGACAGACCCGCGTCGCCTCCACCGGCGCCGCGGGCAACTACAGCTTTCCGACCGTCAACACAGGATCCTACACGGTGACGGTGCGGTCGGAAGGCTTCCAGGCGTTCAGCACGACCGGCGTCGTGGTTTCGCAGAACACCCTTACGCGCGTCGACGCTCGGCTCGAGATCGGCCAGATCACCGAGGTCGTGACGGTCGAGGCGTCGGCCGCGACGCTGCAGACCGACCGCGCCGAGGTCCGGCAGGAAGTCACCGAGACCACGCTCCGGAACGTGCCCGTCCCTCTGGGCCGGAACTACCAGATGCTGTTCGTGACGCTGCCCGGCTTCTCGCCGCCGCAGAACGCGCACTCCGTGCCGACCAACCCGACCCGCGCCGTGCGCTTCTCGGTGAACGGCACAAGCCGCTCCAACAACAACACCCGCATCGACGGCGCCTCCTCGACCAACATCTGGGTGCCGCACATGACGGGCTACAATCCCGCGCTCGAGTCCATCGAGACCGTGAATGTGGTGACGAGTTCGTTCGACGCGGAGCAGGGGCTCGCCGGCGGCGCGGCCATCAACCTGCAGATCAAGTCCGGCACGAACGACATCCACGGCTCCGCCTTCGAGTACCACGCCAGCCAGGCCTTCAAGGCGTATCCGTTCTTCAGCGATCGCAACGACCGCAAGCCCAAGTTGATCAACAACCAGTTCGGCGGCACGATCGGCGGCCCGATCAAGAAGAACAAGTGGTTCTACTTCGTGAGCTACGAGGGGACCTACGAGTCCCAGTTCGCCCAGCGGCTGATCAACCTGCCGAGGCAGGAGATGCGCTTCGGCGACCTGTCCGGATCCCCGACGCCCATGTTCGATCCGCTGACGGGCGTGCAGGACCAGGCCGCGAGCGACTACGCCACGGACCGCCAGCCGTTCAAGAACAACGAGATCCCGCTTACGCGCATCGACACTGGCGTGAAGGCCATGATCCACGACGCGGCCTTCCCGAATCCCAACCTGCCGGGAGCGGGGGATTGGGGCTTCGACCGCAATTACGTCGCGAGCGGCTCCACTACGTTCTTCCGCGACACGGTGGACGCCAAGACGAACTTCAATCTCACGGACCGCACGACCGGATTCATCCGCTTCAGCATGCTCGACTACCGCATGTCCAACGCCCAGACTCTGGGGCAGTTCGGCGGCAACCGGCTCCACCCGACCAACTCGAACCCCGGCACCGGCTTCGGGAACACGTATTCCGGCACGATCTCGGTGACGCACGTAGTCTCGCCCACGTTCCTGATCGACGGCTACTACGGTTACACCCTTGTGGACACCAACGTGGAGCAGGACCGGCTGGACGAGAACCTCGGCTGGACCGTGCTCGGCATTCCCGGCCTGCAGTCGGACCGCTTCATCGACGGCGGCTGGCCGCGCCTGCGGATCGACGACTTCGAGGGCCTCGGCATGTCCAACAGCTTCCAGCCGTACTACCGCTCCGACCCGCAGAACCAGTTCGTGTTCAACGCCAACTGGACCAAGGGCACGCACAGCATCCGCATGGGCACCGACATCTACCTGCAGGACCTGGACCATAACCAGCCGGAGTTCTCGGGAGGTACCGGCGCCGCCTCAGGCGAGTTCCGCTTCCGCCGCGACACCACGGCGCTGAAGGGAGGCGAGCGCGGCAACGACTACAACTCCTACGCCAGCTGGCTGCTAGGCATGCCGATGAACGCGGGCAAGATCTGGCAGTTCAACGACGAGGGCTATTTCACGCGCACGCGGATGGGGAGCGCCTACGTGCGCGACCGCTGGAACATCAGCCCGCAGCTGACTCTCAGCTACGGCATGCGCTACGAATTCTACCCGTTCCCCACGCGCGAGGCCCGCGGCCTGGAGCGCTACGACTTCGACAACAACAAGATCTGGGCCTGCGGCGTCGGCAGCATCCCGCGGGATTGCGGCATCGACATCGGCAAGCACAACTTCGTCCCGCGGGTCGGCCTGGCCTACCGCATGGACGACCACACCGTGGTCCGGGTCGGCTACGGCATCACGGTGGATCCGTTCAATTGGGCCCGCCCGCTGCGCACGAACTACCCGGTCATGGCCAAGGACGGCCCGGTGGCGGGCAACAGCTTCGGCTTCGCCACGAGCCTGCGACAGGGCATCGAGGTCATCAACGAACCCTCCTTGGGCGACGGTGTGCTCGACATCCCGCTGCAGACGAACCTGCGCACCATGGAGACGAACAACCTCACGCGGGGCTACATCCAGTCGTGGAACTTCACGCTGGAGCGGCGCTTCGGGGACTGGATCGGCACGGTGGGCTACGTTGCGACGAGGTCGGTCAATCAGCTGGCCAATCTCGAGCAGAACTGGGGCCCGATCGGCGAGGGCAACGCGGGTCGCCAGCTCAACAGGAAGTTCGGGCGCAGCGGCGGCACCTCGCTGTTCGGCAGCCTGGGCACGGCCAAGTACGACTCGCTGCAGACCAAGCTCCAGCGCCGCTACAGCAACGGCGTGCAGCTCAACCTGGCCTATACCTGGGCGCACGGGCGCGGCTACACCGACGAGGATTCCGGGGACGCCGCGGGCTTCTTCCGTATCCCGTCCTACTACCACCGGACGTACGGCGACCTTAACCAGGACATCCGGCAGAACTTCCAGGCGAACGCGATCTACGAGGTTCCGTTCGGCCGGGGCAAGCGGTATCTCGCCGACAGCCCGCTGGGCGCGGTTTTAGGCGGGTGGCAGATCAACGCCATTTTCAGCGCCTACACCGGCACGCCTTTCTCCGTCCTAGCCGACAACGGCGACCTCAACGCCGCCGGGTCGAGTCAGATCGCCGACTGCCTGTCGGAGCCGCGGTACCTCAAGCAGGGCAGCAACCAGCGCTGGATCGACCCCGGCGCGTTCGCGCAGCCGACAGGGGAGCGTTTCGGAACCTGCGGTCCCAACAATGTCCGCGGCCCCGGCTTGGGTAACCTCGACATGGGCATCTTCCGGAAGTTCAAGCTGTCCGAGAAGTTCGACCTGCAGGTCCGCGCCGAGGGCTTCAACATGACGAACACGCCGCACTTCGAGCGCCCAAACCAGAGAAACGTCAATTCGGGCAGCTTCATGCTGCTGAACAGGATTCGCAACACCGGGCGCGAGGGTGTCGACGAGCGGTTCTTCCGCTTCGGCCTGCGCCTCGGCTGGTAGCCGGCACGCCGGCTACCTATCAAGGGCCGCGCCTCCTCGGCGCGGCCCTTTCCGCGACCGGAAACCGGATGTCCGTCGCCTGCCGGCTCCGGATCGCTTGGGTGCAGGCGGCTCGTCCCGTCTCGCTCGGGTGCTCCGGCGCGACCGCTCGGTCGCCTCGCGCCGCCTCGGCCCCGGTTCCCTTGGCCGCGTTCGTCTCGCACCGGACGCGCGCAGGCGGGGCTATAGTAATGACGGATTCGGAGCGTCCCAGCGGGGAGTGAGCATGACGCGAGGAAGACGGGCCCTGCTCGGCATCGGCGCGCGCCTGGCGGGGGTGGCCGCCGTCGCCTTGGCGCCGGCCGCTCGCGCGGCGGCCCAGCAGCCAGCACCGCTGCTGGATCCGCGCAGCGTGGCTCCGTTCGTCCCGACCCCGTGGCACGTGATCGACCGCATGCTCGAGGAAGTCGGAGTGTCCGAGGGCGATGTAGTGGTCGACTTGGGATCCGGCGACGGACGCATCCTGCTGCGCGCCGCGAGGAGCCGCGGCGCGCGGGGCGTGGGCTACGAAATCAATGCCGACTTGGTCGACGAGGCGCGCTCGGCGATCAGAGCAGCCGGCGTTCAGGAGCGCGTCGAGATCATCCAGAGGGACATCTTCGAGGCCGACCTCTCGTCGGCAACCGTTGTGACGCTGTTCCTGATGACCTCCGCGAACCGGCGGCTGAGCCCGAAGCTGGAGGCGGAGCTGCGCCCCGGCGCGCGGGTCGCGTGCTACAAGTGGGAAATACCGGACTGGAACCCGTCGAAGACGGTGACGGTTCCGGTGAGCGGGGCAGAGCAGCCGATTTACGTTTACGAGATCGGCCGCCACCGCTGATCCGCGTCGCTCGATCCCCCGGCCGCTGCCGTCCCCGCCATAGGTGCTATAGAAAGGGAAGCAAGCACTATGGCTGCGTCAACCACCCCGAGCGTCCTAGTGATCGTCGAGTCGCCCACCAAGGCCCGCACGATCAAGGGCTTCCTGCCGGACGGCTACGAGGTCCAGGCCTCGGTCGGCCATGTCCGCGACCTGCCCAACAGCGCTACGGAGATCCCCGCCAAGCTCAAGAAGGAGCCGTGGGCCCGGCTGGGGGTGAATGTCGAGGCCGACTTCAAGCCTCTCTACGTCGTTCCCAAGGAGAAGAAGGAAATCGTCACCAAGATGCGTGCCGCCGTCAAGCGGGCCCAGCGCATCTTCTTCGCCACGGACGAGGACCGGGAGGGGGAGTCGATCAGCTGGCACCTGCTGGACCTGCTCGGGCCGCGGGTGCCGTTCAAGCGGCTTGTATTCCACGAGATCACGAAGGACGCCATCCGCAAGGCCCTCGAGTCCCCCCGCGACATCAACCAGGCCTTGGTCAGCGCGCAGGAGACCCGTCGGATCGTCGACCGTCTCTTCGGGTACGAGGTCAGCCCCCTGCTGTGGAAGAAGATGGCCCCCCGGCTGAGCGCCGGGCGCGTGCAGAGCGTCGCGGTGCGCCTGCTGGTGGAGCGCGAGCGCGCGAGGACCCGATTCACGCAGGCGAGTTACTGGGGCCTCAAGGCGCGCTTCTCCGCCGTCGGCTCCGAGTTTGAGGCCGATCTGGTCGAGGTGGCCGGCAAGCGCGTCGCCACGGGCAAGGACTTCGACCCCGACACCGGCAACCTGAAGGCCGATTCCGGCCGGTCGCGGGCCAGGCCGACGCTCCTCGAGGCCGAGGACGCCAGGCGCATCGAGGCCGCGATGCGGGCGGCGGGGGCGGAGGCCCGGGTCGCCTCGGTCGAGGAGAAGCCCTTCACCTCGTCGCCGCAGGCTCCCTACGTCACCAGCACCCTGCAGCAGGAGGCGAACAGCAAGCTGCGCTTCCAGGCGCGCCACACGATGAGCGTCGCCCAGCAGCTCTACGAGAACGGTTTCATCACCTACATGCGCACCGACTCGACGGCGCTGTCGGACGAGGCCAAGGCCGCGGCGCGCGGACTGATCGCGAGCCGCTTCGGCCCCGAGTACCTGTCTGAATCCGTTCGCTATTACCGCAACGAGGTCAAGAACGCGCAGGAGGCGCACGAGGCAATCCGCCCGGCGGGCGGGAAGTTCCGCGCGATCAGCGAGGTCCGCAAGCTCCTCGGCGCCGAGGCGGCCAAGCTGTACGAAATGGTCTGGCGGCGGACCCTGGCCAGCCAGATGCGCGACGCGCGCGGCACCAATTCCACCGTGCGTGTGGACTCGGGGGAGGCGCGCTTCCGCGCCTCCGGCAGGACCTACGACTTCGAGGGCTTTCTCAAGGCCTACTCGATCGATGCGGGGAGCGGCCCGGCCGGGGGCGCCAAGGAGACGTCGCTGCCCAAGTTGAGCGCGGGCGAGCTCGTGGACATCGAGTCCGTGGAGGCCACCGAGCGCCGCACGCAGGCGCCGCAGCGCTACACCGAGGGCCACCTGATCCGCGAGCTCGAGCGGCTCGGCATCGGTCGGCCAAGCACGTGGGCGAGCATCGTCGATGTCGTTCAGAGCCGGGCGTACGCGTTCAAGCGGGGCGGGGCGCTGGTGCCTACCTTCACTGCGATGGCCGTCGTGGGCCTGCTGGAGGAGCATTTCGCCCATCTAGCCGACTATGCCTTCACCGCGAAGCTCGAGGACCAGCTCGACGCGATCGCCCGCGGCGAGCTGGGACGGCTCGACTATCTCAAGGGCTTCTACTTCGGAGAGCGGCACCTCGGCCTGCAGCCCTTAGTGCAGGCCGGGGAGAAGGATATCGACCCGCGCAAGGTGTGCGGCTTGCCGCTCGGGAGTCTCGAGGGCGGTGCGCAGGTGGAGGTGCGGATCGGCCGCTACGGCCCGTTCCTGACCGACGGTGCCTCCCGCTGCAGCTTGCCCGACGACATCGCGCCGGACGAGCTGAGCCTCGGCAAGGCCCGGGATATGCTCCAGATCGCCAGCAAGGCCCCCGCGCCTCTCGGCAAGGACCCCGCGACGCAGCTGCCTGTCTACCTCAAGCAGGGGCGGTACGGCCCGTTCGTGCAGCTCGGGGATCAGGACGGCGGGGCCGAGGTGAAGCGCGCTTCCCTGATGCAGGGTGACGCCCCGGACGCGATCGACCTTGATCGGGCGCTCCTGCTCCTTTCGCTCCCGCGCGGGCTAGGCGTCCATCCCGACAGCGGCTCGGAGGTGGTGGCCGCCAACGGTCGCTTCGGTCCGTTCGTCAAGTGCGGTGACGAAATCCGCTCGCTGCCCGAAGGTGCTAGTCCGTTCAAGATCACGCTGAAAGAGGCCTTGGCGCTGCTGGCGCAGGAGAAGTCGGGCCGTCGCCGCCAGGCTCGCGCCCAGCAACTGAGGCTGCTTGGCATGCATCCGGTGTCGGAGAAGGAGCTCAAGGTCCTCTCGGGCCGCTACGGGCCGTACGTCAGCGACGGGGAGATCAACGCCTCCCTGCCGCGCGGGCTCCGGCCCGAGGAGCTGACCATGGAGCAAGCCGTTAGTCTCCTGCAGGCACGCCAGGCGCGCATAGCCGCAAGCGGTCGGCCGAAGCCCAGGGCCCGCGCCCGCAGGGCCTGAGTCCCGAAGCCCGCCAATGAACCTGCTGGCGATCGACACGGCTCGCGGCGTGGGTAGCGTGGCTGTCCTGGTCGCCGGCCGCGTCGAGTCCCTGTCCCTAGGTGCCGGGCCGGGTTTCGGCGAGGTCCTGTTCGGGGCCATCGAGCGCCTGCTCGCCTCCGTCCCCCTCCCGCTGGACGCCATGGACGGATTCGCGGCGGCCACGGGCCCGGGGTCGTTCACCGGCATTCGCGTCGGCCTCGGCGCGGCCAAGGCCTTGGCGGAGGCTAGCGGCAAGCCGTTGCTCGGGGTCTCGAGCCTGCGGGCTCTCGCCCGTGCGGCGGGGGACCCGGGACCGGTCGCCGCCCTGCTTGACGCGCGACGCGGCGACCTCTTCGCGGGCTGCTACGGCGAGGCGCGCGAACCGCGCGTGCCGGAGATGATGGGGCGTTGGGAGGAGCTGGCTCCCGCGTTGCGCGGCTTCGACCGCGTGCTGGCCGCCAACGAGCCCGGGATCTTCGGTCCCGGCGGGCCGGCCGCGGGCACGCCGCTGGGAGCCCGGCGGCTGATTCGGTCCTGCCTCGCCCGCTCCGTGGCGCTGCTGGCGTCGGTCGACCTCGCCGTCGCGGAACGCAGGGATCCCGCGGAGGTCGAGGCGAACTACATCCGGAGGGCCAGCGCCGTGCCTCCTCGCGCCTACGCGGCCAGGCGCTGAAACGTGTTCTCGAGGAAGCCCTGGATCAGGGCGGTCTGCTCGCCCGCCTCGAGCAGGAAGGCATCGTGGCCGTAATTGGATTCGAGCTCGATGTAGGCCACGTCGCGATTGCGAGAGCGCAGGGCGCGCACGATCTCTTGGGACTGGTAGCTGGGGTAGAGCCAGTCCGACGTGAAGCTCAGCACGAGGAAGCGCGCCTCGCCGTGCGTGAAGCAGTCCTCTAGCTCCCCGCTGGCTCCCGCGATGTCGAACGTGTCCATCGCCCGGGTGATCACGATGTATGCGTTGGCGTCGAAGCGGCTGACGAACTGCACTCCGCGGTAGCGCAGGTAGCTCTCGACCTCGAACATGTCGTCCTGTCCGGCTGCGGCTCGCCTTCTCCGGCCGAACTTCTCGCGCATGGAATCGTCGCTCATGTAGGTGATGTGCCCGACCATCCGGGCCACGGCAAGGCCCCGCTCGGGATACTTGCCGTCGTAGTATTCGCCGCCGTTGAAGTCCGGGTCGGCTAGGATTGCTTGGCGGCCCACCTCGTTGAAGGCGATCTGCTGCGCCGAGTGGCGGTGCGTCGTGGCTATGGGGATCACGGATGCCACCCGGTCGGGGTAGGAGACCGCCCACTGCAGCGCCTGCATGCCACCCATCGAGCCGCCCGACACGCTCAGCAGGCGCCGGATACCCAGCGAATCGGTCAGCATCTGCTGCAGCCGGACCATGTCGGCGATCGAGATCGCCGGGAACTGCGACCCGTACCGCCGACCGGTGGCCGGGTCCGTCGAGCTCGGCCCCGTGGTGCCGTTACACCCGCCGAGCACGTTGGTCGAGATCACGAAGTACTTGCGAGTGTCGAACGCTTTGCCGGGGCCGACCATGTTGTCCCACCAGCCGGGCCTGCCGGTCTCGGCGCTGATGCCGGCCGCGTGGGCGTCGCCCGAGAAGGCATGTAGCACTAGGATGGCGTTCGACCGCTCCGCGTTCAGCGTCCCGTAGGTCTCGTAGGCGACGTCCACGGGGGCGAGTGCGTGGCCGCAATCGAGTTCGATCGAGTCGAATCGAGCGAAGGACGTGGTGACGCTCATCCTGCCGGTCTCACCTTTCTCTAGCTTGCGGCATTCGCGGCCCGTGACGCGAGCCCGCCGCAGGGCGGAGGCCGGGCCGGGCTCGCGGTGCTCCGCCCGGTCAGCGGTTCTAAACTTAGCCGTCAAGGGGGTGCGTGAACGTTGTTTCGGAGGATGAGGTGAGTAAGTTGACCGAGAGGTTGCGCTCCCGAGGCCGCCCCGCGGGAGCGTCGGACGGCGGGCAGGGCCGTGGTGCGGCCCGCGTCGCGGGTCCGCGGAGTGCCGAGCCCGCGGCCGGACGCACTCCGGCGGTAGCCGGCTTTGACGGCCGGCCGCTGCCGGCACGAAACTGCGCGGAGTCCAGGCCCCGGCCGCCCGGCCGCCTGGCAGCCCGGAGGCGCGCACCGCCGCCAGCAGAGTCGGCCAGTCCGGGAAGCGGAACCAGCGCAGCGCGACCTGCAGCTCCTGGAACAGCTCCTGGAACAGGGCGCGGGGCGTGACCGGCTGGCGCCGGCACTGCTGCCGCAGCGCGCAGACGCACTGCACCACGGCGTGGAGCGCGAAGGCGAACGGGTTCGGCACGGCCGGCACGTTGGCCGGCCCTTCCTTGCCGTGCCCGAAGTTGCGCTTGCAGTTGCGGCCGTGCCGCGCCAGGCAGTTGCAGCCCTCGTTCTCGATCTTCCAGCGCGCCCGGCCGGCGCGCGCGATCCGCTCCGCGTTGTCCGCGGTGACCGCGAGACCGGTGAAGAAGCTGTTGGCGCAGGTGCGCTTGCCGTCGCGCTCCACGGCGTACTCGATCCAAGTGCCCCGCAGGGCGTCGCGGCCCTGGCGCAGGGGCGCCGCGGCCGTCCGGCGAAAACGGTGCCGCTCGGACCGCTTGCCCTTCCCGCGCCGCGGCAGCCAGCCGGTCGAGCGCACCGCGCCGCTCGCCCGCCGGCTCTCCGGCACCTCGTGCAAGTGCTTGCGGGATCCGGGCTTGCCTACCCGGATGCAGTCCATGCCGGCCGCCGCGGCGGCCTCGCGGACCGGCTGGCAGCAGTACAGGTCATCGCCTAGCAGGACGGGGCGGCAGGCCTGCAGCCAGGCGCCCTGAGCGGCGATCCGGCGCTTGGCGGCGTTGCGCTCGCAGTCCCGCTTGCGCTCGTCCTCGCTCATGTCGGCGCGGGTCGCGGCCGCGGCCTGCTGCGGGCACGCGAACTCGGGCATCAGCGGCAGGACGGTGGCGTGGCCGTCGGCCACCGCGGTGGCCGCGACCATGGCGTGGAAGTGATGCGGCCGGCGCTCGCTGCCGACGCGCCGCACCGAGCACTGCGGGCCATGCACCGTGTCGGAGCGGTGGAACCGGACGCCGTCCGGAGCCGCCGGCAGGCGCTCGTCGAGGCGCTGGAAGGGCTCGAGCGCGCCCGGCGCGGCCACGGTTTCGAGGCATAGCCGGAACAGCGGGTCGAACGCGGCCGGGTCGGGGTCGTCGAGCAAGTTGCGGATCCGGCTGTCGCAGGGGATGCGACCCACGCCGAACAGGGTCCGGCAGTTGGAGCGGGAGCCGTCCCGCTCCATGCGCCGCTGGAACGCGAGGAACGACTCGCACCGGGTGCAGCAGCAGGCCGGGGCGCAACCGGCGGCGTCGCTGACCTCGTAGCGCTTGTTGCGGCGACCCGCGCGCCGGTCGGGCAGGCCGGCGGCCGTCTCGCGGAAGGCGCTCGGCAGCGCGTCCAGGACATGGGGCATACACCCTAGCTCACACATTCCGCAAGCAAAAGTCAAGTGCCAGACTGCCTTCGACACCTTTCTCAGACACTCTGGAAATCCCAAAATGCCCAAATTGAGAATCGCTGCCGCCCGGTAGGCGGCGAGGCGGACGCCCGGGGCGCAGGCTATGATGAATGTTCGGCGCTCAGGGCACGGGCATTCCCGTCCCATCCAAGCCGAACCGATTTCGCAGCGCCTGGGTCGGTGTCACGCCCGACAGCGAGTCCGTCCCTTTGGACGCTCCCGGCCTGCGGCCCATTCTTGAATACAATCCACCCGGTACCGGACATGCCAGTTGCACACCAAGAAGACGCTCTCGCCGCCTTGCAGGACAGGGCCACGCGGATGCGGATCCATTCCGTGAAGTCGACCAGCAAGGCGGGCAGCGGCCATCCGACCACCTGCGCGTCGGCCGCCGAAATCATGGCGGCGCTGTTCTTCGACGCGATGCGCTACGACCCGCGGGACCCGGCCAGCGAGGCGAACGACGTCTTCATCCTGTCCAAGGGGCATGCCGCCCCCGTGCTGTACGCGGCATGGGCCGAGGCCGGCTACCTCGCCGAGGCCGACCTGATGAACCTTCGCAAGATCGATTCCGATCTCGAGGGGCACCCGCCAACGACGCTGCCGTTCGTCGACGTGGCGACCGGATCCTTGGGGCAGGGCCTGAGCGTGGGCGTCGGCATGGCGCACGCCTGCCGTCTCGACGGCAGCGACCGCCGCGTCTGGGTCCTGCTGGGCGACGGCGAGGCCGCGGAGGGCGCGGTGTGGGAGGCGGCCTCGATGGCGGCCAACGACGGTCTCGGCAACCTCATCGCGACCGTCGACGTCAACCGCTTGGGCCAGAGCGCTCCGACCATGCTCCAGCACGACATGGACGCGTACCGCGTCCGCTGGGAGGCGTTCGGATGGGAGACCTTGGTTGTTGACGGGCACGACATCGCGGCGCTGCTCGAGGCCTACGCGACGGCGCGCGCCTCGCCCGGGACGCCTACCGTCGTGCTCGCCAAGACCTACAAGGGGCGCGGGATTCCGTGCGCCGAGGACAAGGACGGCTGGCACGGAAAGCCCATTCCCGCCGGGCCGCTGGAGGACGAGACCGTCGCGTCCCTGCAGTCGCAGCTGACGGGATCCGCCTTCGACTGGAAGCCCAACCTTCCACCGCCGATGTCGCCTGCCGCAGAGCCGAAAGCCGCCGCGGTCCGGCCGCCCTACGAGATCGGGGGGCCGGTCGTGGCGACGCGACAGGCCTACGGCGCGGCGCTGGCGGCGCTGGCCCGCGTGGACGACCGCATCGTGGGCGTCGACGCGGACGTGGGCAACTCGACCTTCACCACCGACATCGCGAAGGCCGATTCCCGTCGCCTGCTCCAGTGCTACATCGCCGAACAGAACTTGGTGGGCGTGGCCATGGGCTTGGCCTGCCGCGGCAGGATTCCTTTCGCTTCGAGCTTCGCCTGCTTCCTCGCTCGCGCCTACGATTTCATGCGCCTCGCCGCGATCAGCTCGACCAACATCAAGCTTGTCGGCACGCACGCGGGCGTTTCGATCGGGGAGGACGGCGCGTCGCAGATGGGTCTCGAGGACCTCGCCATGACCTGCGCCGAACCCAACTACACGGTTTTCTACCCGTCCGACGCGACCAGCGCGTGGCGGGCGATCGAGCTTGCCTCGCGTGTCGAGGGTCCCGTCTACGTCCGCACCAGCAGGCCCAAGACACCGATCCTGTATGGCCCGGACGAGGCGTTCGAGGTGGGCCGGGCGAAGGTGCTGCGGAGCAGCCCGCGGGACCGGGTCGCGATCGTGGCGGCCGGCGTGACGCTCTACGAGGCGCTGCGAGCGGCGGACCAGCTGGCTGACGAGGGGATCGCGGCACGGGTCATCGACTTGTTCAGCGTGCAGCCGATCGACGAGGAGACGCTGCGGGCGGCCGCCTCGGACTGCGGGGGAGCGGTCGTGACGGTCGAGGATCACTACGCCCACGGCGGAATCGGAAGCGCTGTCCTAGCGGCCCTGGCGGAAGACGGCGCGCGCGTGCGTCGGCTCGCGGTTCGCGGCATCGCGCGCAGCGGCAAGCCCGCGGAGCTGCTGGACCGGTTCGGCATCTCGGCTCGGCACATCGTCGACGCTGCGAGGAGCATGGCGTCGTAGCGGGTCGGGCTGCGTGCGTCCCGGACTCGGGCGCGTCGGCTTGACCCAATCGGGAGTCGGTATCTGTCGGTCGGTCTCGGAGGGGCGGGCGAGGCGCGTGCCGGTGGCCTGCGGCGCAGGCGCGGAGGGAAGAATCGGGGCCGGGGTGCCGCCGTGCTCCGTTCCCTGGCGTGCGTCATCGGCATTGAGGAGGTTTCCCGCCCGGCCCCGCGGCGGAGCAGGCTCGCGAGGCCGGGTCGGGTCAGATTTCGGACCAGCTTCCGCGCCAGAGCTTCGGCTGCCCGGGCTTGTCGATCCGCTTCTAGTGCGTCACGCGGTAGGGCGCGTAGAGCGCCTCGAAGTCGCTAACAGCGTTCGTCGCATGATGGACCGAATCGACTCCTGCGAAAATGCGGGACGGTGGCGGGAAGTCTAGGATCGCCTCGAAGGGAGCTAGGAAGCGCTGCCTTGCATGGACCCGTACGGGATTCGCGCCCGACCGTCTCGCTTGGTTGATGCGAGGCCGCGCCCCGACGGGTCCCCTCAGGTCCCGATCGCCCGCTGAAGCCTGCCCGTGTCTGCGTCCGCAGGTAGGAGAGATGCCAGCCAAGCGGCACGGGAGGCTTCGCGCAGCGGCCTTGCTAGCCACGCGTGGAGGCGGTTGGGAGCCGGGAAAAGGGTCATCGGTGTCTCCGCGTGATCCCGAGTGGGCCGATTGGCACCCAGAGCTCGATGAGGCGGGTGTACGGTCTCTCCCCCGCAGTGGGGCCCGCGATCGGGGCATTCCTGTCAGGGGTTTCCGGAAGCTGCATCGGCTGAGACCCGAGGGACAGCTTGGCAACCGCAAGACGAAAGCAGAGCCATTGACGGACCAACTGCTCGACGACCGATTGCTGCACGGGTTGCCAGCACATGGTTGAGAGTCCGCAGGAATAGTCCGCATCCGCAGCCGTATCTGGCGTATAGGGCCTTGCTGCGTAGCGGCCGGGTAGTCTTGGACTTGACGCAATGCAGGGGCCGATCATCGCATGGGACTGTGCCAATCGCCGTGCCGAGTCTGGCAGGCCTGATGGTGTCGTGGAACTCGAGCCGCCTAGAGGGCCATACCTAGCGCCCGTGACAAGACTCGTATCCCCTTGATAAAAAAGACGTTAGGTCCAATCTCTCAAGGCGAAGATTTCGCTGGAATACTACGACTAGTCCGAAATCCTGGCGATTCTGGGTAGAGGGCGGAATTCTTCGCGATTGGCGGCTGAGCAACTTCCGACCTTGGACACTATATGTTGTGTTTGGATCTCCATCCTACCTCAAGATGTAGTGTGAAATGCGGATCGGGCCAGAATTCAGGGATTTTGTAACAAGCACTACCTACTCCCGACTCCACACCGAGAGGCTGATTTCCGACGGGAAGGAGGCTGAAAGCAAGGATCTCATCGAAGCCCAGATGATTGTCAACCACCGGGACGCAATCTCGTTTCTCGTCAACAGCGCAGTGGACGATTGATTCAACCGGAACATGTTTCGAAAGGGAATTATATATCTGAGTGCCGAGGGAATCAAGTCGGCAAATTATCAAGCCATAATAAGATTTCATATTTCTTCCGATTTTCCGTTGACATTCTGTGGTGTTTCTTGGTAGAATAGTTCCAGTAGGGGATACCGTAAATGAAGAAATTAGGTCCCGGAAAGTGGTTCCGTAAAGGCATCACATTGATCGAAGTGATCGCCATGTTCCGCGATGACGAATCCGCGGAAAAGTGGTTCGCCTCCATGCGCTGGCCCGACGGTCCGGCATGCCCCCGCTGCCGCGGCTCCAGCGTGCAGTCCGGCACGGCCCACCCTTCGATGCCGTACCGTTGCCGCGGTTGCGGCAAGCGCTTTTCCGTGCGCACCGGCAGCGTGATGGCCGACACCAAGCTCGGCTACCGCACCCGGGCCGTCGCCCTGTTCCTGCTGACCACCGGCATCAAGGGTGTCTCGAGCATGAAGCTGCACCGCGACTTAGGCATCAGCCGGAAGTCGGCCTGGCACCTGGCGCACCGCATCCGCGCGTGCCGGGAGCGGGATCAGGGCCTGTTCGCCGGCCCGGTGGAGGTGGACGAGACCTACGTCGGCGGCAAGGAACGCAACAAGCACGAGAGGAAGAAGGCCCGCGCCGGGCGCGGGCCCGTCGGCAGGACCCCGGTGGCGGGGGCGCGGGACCGCGCCACGAACGCAGTGGCCGCGCGGCCGCTGCCGGGCACCGCCAAGGGCGACCTGCAGGGCTTCGTGCGCGCCCGCGTCGCGCCGGGGGCGCAGCTCTACTCCGACGAGGCGGCGGCCTGCGCCGGCATGGCGGAGTTCCCGCACGAAGCCGTCAGGCACTCCCGCGGCGAGTACGTGCGCGGGGCAGCGCATACGAACGGCATCGAATCGTTCTGGTCCCTGTTCGAGCGCGGCCTGTACGGAACCTATCACCGGATGAGCGTCCGTCATCTCGGCCGCTACCTCACGGAGTTCGCGGGACGGCGCAACGACCGCGACTGCGACACGGCGGAACAAGGGCGGAACAGATGCGGCGCATGGCGCGGGGCTTGGTCGGCCGGACGCTGACCTACCGGCAGCTGACCGGCCAGGCCGCGGTCGCGGCCTGAGCGGCGCCCGCCGCGCCGAGCGCAGCAGCCCGCTGCGGGCGCGCGCTTCACGCTCGGTACGAGGGGCGCACCGGATCCGGCATGCCCCGGCGCGACCCCGGTCCGGTCCGGACCGTCCATGCAGGCCGTCGAGCGCCGGGGATCCGCTGTCTTCGGCCCTCGCAGGGCCTGCAATCGGCTTGCAAGGCGTGCCCTGCCACCGCCAACCGGGTTTCACCGGGGCAACCGGGGCAACCGGGGCATGCGAGGTGGCCTCTCTAGTCCCTTCCTCGTCCAATCCGCTGGCAGGCTCGATTCAGATACGATCCCACCCCCCACCCCTCTGTGCCCGCCGCGGCCGCACTCGCATGACCCCAGCTCGACACCCACCTCCCTGCTCACAGCAGTTCTAGTCGGATATGGCGTTGTCGGCACTCAGATATATAATTCCCTTTCGAAACCTGCATGTGATCCTTGCAAGAAACCTCCTAGCGGACGGTTCGGCGCTCGGAAGGCTGAGACGTCGCCCCGTAGGGATCAGCGGATCAGTCTTTCATCCGCGCGAGGTGCCCAGCTGATTGGGGAGTGCATGGATTAAGTCCTGGGCAAGGCGAGGGCGATCCGCGACCCCTTCGAGCAATCGTTCTTCCTCATGGTGCAGCTGCCGAACTTGCAGCCCTTCGAGGACGTCAACAGGCGCGTGTCACGTCTTGTCGCCAACATGCCGTTCATCCAGCACAATTTGTCGCCCTTGTCATTCGTCGACGTTCCGCGGGATCTCTATATCCAAGCCACCCTCGCCGTCTAAGAACTTAACGACGCCACTCTGTTGAAGGATGTATACGTCTGGGCCTACGAGCGCTCGGCTAGCCGCTACGCCGCTATTCGCGAGTCGCTCGGCGCACCTGACTACTATCGCATCCGGAATCGCCGCCAGCGGACCCAGATCGTACAAGAGATGATTCGGCGCGAAACACCGAGGGACGAAGCAGACAGCTTCATTCGCCGGTGGATTGATGAGAACATCGCAGGCGAATGCAAGGCTAGATTCCAGCAGGCGGCCGAGAGCGACCTAGGCACTCTCAATGAAGGCAACTACGCAATTTTCGGAGTCACCTTCCGGGAGTTCGCGGCGTGGCAGAGGGCATGGGCTCGCAACTAGATCGTCCGGTCTCCGGAGCTGGCCCGTGTTCGAAAGCCTTAGGTGCCGCCCCGAGGGGCGAGGAGGCGTCGATTGATGCTGGTCTCGGGGAGCGGCATTGATGCGTCGAGGGATGGACATTCAACTCACCACTTCCCGGTCGCCCCAGATCGTCACGGGAGCGTCACCGGGCAGGCCTTTTCGAGGTGCGGACAGGATCCGCAATGCGGGCCCGCTCGCGTGGGGAACTCGTGCCGACTCTGGGCGTCGAAGAACTGCCGAGCCAGCTCCGCGGACGCCGCGAGCGCTTCCTGGCCGATATCGATGTCCACGGGCGCTCCTCGACGCAGGAAGAACACTACCGCCCGGTCGGCGGGCTGGCGCGACTTCGCGAGGCCCGCCGCGTACAGCTGGAGCTGCGACGAGTATTTTCGCGCCGCCTGCCGCATCCCCCCGGGCGGCACTCGATCCGTCTTGTAGTCCACGAGGATGCGCTCGCCGCCTTCCTCGAACAGGAGGTCAATGGCTCCTCGGAGCAGCGAGTCGCCGACCGCGAAGACGAAGCCCATTTCCTTCATGCTCCATTCCGCCCGAGCGGCCCTTCGTCCCAGCGCGTGGGATTTGAACTTGTCGGCCAGTTCCCTGACTTCAGCGGGCGCTTCCTTGGATCGGTCCGCGAGATACTCGTGGACTTGCGTCCCGAACTCCGAGGCGTCCATGCCGTCAGGCCGGAGATTCTCGTCGTCCTCGGCCCAGTCCGGGGCGTCCGTTGACTGCCGGGCCTCTTCCAGGCCTAGGTAGCGCGACAGGAAGTACTTCCGTGGGCACTCTGCGAATACGGCCACGGACGTGACCGTCGCGGAAAAATCCGCTTGCGCCGAGGGCGCTCGCGGCCTGAGGATCGCTGGACCTACCGTCGCCGACCCGTCGCCTGTCGCGCTTGCGATCCCTAGCGGCTCGGTCGCGTGGCGGTAGCGGAAGCGCAGCCCCCCGGCGAGCCTGTCTTCCTCGGGCGAGCTCGGGATCTCCTTGGGATTGATCCCGAGACCGTTGAAGAGCGCCTTGCACCAATGCCGCCTCTGAGGCGCTCCCGGGAACGCCGCGCTCAGAACGAGATGCTCCTCCGCGCGCGTCATGGCCACGTAGAGCAGGCGGTGCGATTCCGCCTGATCCCGCCTGCGCATGTCCGCCAGCGCAAACCGATAGGCCGCGTCCGGGGCCGGACTCGACGCTTGCGGGTCCGTCCAGCGGGCACCGATTCCGTGCTCGACCGAGAAGAGCAGGCCGGGCGGCGTTCCGGACGCCTCGCTCTGCATCGACATGAGCGCCACGACCGGGAATTCGAGGCCCTTCGCGGCATGCATCGTCAGGATCTCCACCGCCTGCCCGCTGCGGCCGTGGTCCGCGGTACCACCCGGGGAAACGCCCGATTCGATGGCTGCGTCCAGCGCCGCCGACACCTCGTCCAAGCTGTCCGCGCCCTGTCGACAGCGACTGCCGATCCACTCGAGCAGCCGGTCCAGGTTGGCCGCAGCTTCAAGGCCGTCTTCCCGGTTCGCTAGGAATTCGCGATAGCCGCAGTCCGAAACCGCTCTGGCTAGCAGGATGCGCACCGGCACGGTCGCCCGGTCGGCGCGGCAGGTCTGGAGCAGCTTTCGGAACTGGCCCAGCCGCCCCGCGGCGTCCTCGCCGACAAGGTCGGCTCGCAGGCGCTCGCCCTCGAGCGCCTCGAACAGGTTCTGCCGGCCGTGCTTGAGTCGGAGCAGGGCCGCGTCGTCGATCCCGCAGAACGGAGACTTCAGAGCGGTCGCCAGGCTGATCTCGTCCCGCGGGTTCCGCACGACTCGGAGCAGCGCGGCCAGCTCGGCGGTTTCTGGGGCGTGGAAGAGCCGCTGTCCGCCGCCGGCGCGGCACGGCACGCCGATCTGGCGCAGTACCGCCGCCAGGCGCGCGACGCGATCATGGGTCCGGACGAGGACCGCGATATCCCGCCATTGCAGCGACCGGGAGCGGATCTCGGCAGTGCTACGGTCCGCGATCCGCAGGCTCGCCATCAGCGCCTTCAGCCGAATCGCCAGCAGCTTGCACTCCTGCTCGAACGAGGATTCCCCGCCGTGCGCGGCGACCTGGACCGAGACGCTCGGCTCGTCCTTGGGCGGGAACCGGTTGGCGCTCGCAAGGCGGTGCGGCTCGATGCCGCTTTCATTCCCGCCCGGCAGGATCCGATGCACGGCCTCGAGCACATCGGAGCGGCTGCGGAAGTTCTCCAGCAGATGGATCACCTCCCCGCCGCCCGCGGCGACCTGTTCCCGGTACTCGCGGAACACGTTCTGGTCGGCATGCCGGAACCCGTAGATCGACTGGTTGATGTCCCCCACGACGAAGCAGGTCGGGGGGGCTCCTCCGTGAGCGGCCAGCAGGCGTTCCACAAGGCGGATCTGTAGCGGGTTGGTGTCTTGGAATTCGTCGACCAGGACGTGCTCGAACCGCATCTCGGGCCTGTCGTCGCTCGCCAGCACTTCGGCGGCCTTCGCTAGGACATCGTCGAAATCGAGTCGCCCCGCGGCGTCCTTGGCAGCGCTGAACTCCTCCAGAATGCGACGAGTCGCGCCCAGGAGCCAGTCGCGTGGTGCCCGCCGGGCAGCGCCGCAGGCGGCGGCGGAGCAGGCCGGCAAGAGATCGTCCTTGATCAATGCCACGAGGCGCTTGATCCTGCCGGCCTTCCGCATGCCGACCATGGCCTGTCTGATTTCGCGCAGCAGGGACTCGACTTCCCCGGCGGTGTCCGGCGCTACCGCTTGCAGACGGTCGGCTAGCCCGCTCAGGTCGGATCTGCGCGTCAAGCCGGCGAGCTGCCTGAGGGCGTTCCCGAGTTCGTCCAGCGAGGGCGCCGGGTAGTGCATGGCCGGCTCGCCGGCGTAACTGCGAATCTGCCTGACAAGACCCGCGAGGTCGCTCACCAGGTCCGTCTGGCCGGCCCGGCCCGAGCGCGACGCGGCTGGGGCGTAGGACGCGAGGAAACTGCGTGCGGCCTCGCTGGCCCCGACGAATGCCTCGTCTAGGACCCGCTCGACGGACTGCGCCAGCAGGTCCCGGCCTTCGTCTTCCTCGAGGATCTCGAATCCCGGGTCGATCCCGGCTTCCAGCGCGTTCTCTCGGAGCAGGCGGTTGCAGAATGCGTCGATCGTCGAAACCTGCGCCGCCTCGAACAGAAGCTTCTGCCCGGCGGATGCGCCGCGTTCCGAGACTAGCCGTGCGCGCATCTCGCGGGCGGCCTTCTCCGTGAACGTGATCGCCAGAACGCGCTCGGGAGGCACTTCACGATCGATTATCAGCCAGCGAAGGCGCTCGACGAGCACCCGCGTCTTGCCGGAGCCGGGGCCGGCCACGACGCAGACGTCCCCCCGCTGCCAGCTGCGGACGGCCCGGTCCTGCTCGGTTGTCAGCTTCATGACGCCGCAGGCTCGGCCTCGGGCGCGATCGCGGCGGAACCTTGCCACCGCACGCGGCACATGCTGCCGAACGAGCAGAACTGACCGCAGAAATTGCTGTCCCTCGGCAGGACAGCGATCTGACCTCGCAGGATCCCCTCGACCGCCTGGGCCGTTTCCGAGCGGGCGGTTGCGAGCAGGGAGTGCAGGTCCTCCTGGCCCAGAGGGCGCAGGCCCGCGGCCCCGTCCACGGACACGCCCGCGTGGCTGGTCTCGCCACGCATTCCGCACAAGGCCATGCCGGACGGCTTGCAGCTCAGGCTCTGTTCCAGTGCCGCGAGGTAGATCATCAACTGCAGCTGCTCTCCCGTGAGATGCTGCTTCAGCAGTGCCTGAATGCGGTTGGGTCCGGCGTACTTGTAGTCCGTCACGACGCACCGGCGCTCGTCGTCGATGTCGATGCGGTCGATTCGGCAGCGCACCTTGGGCCGGGACTCGATCTCCTCGACGCGGTAGCTGCGAACATCCTCGAACAAGGCATGGGGGCCCCTTGGGAGGCTCATGGCCGCTCCTTGCTCGCGGGCGAAGCGCAGCAGGTCCGCTCGCAGGGCCAGCCGGCGGCTCTCCGTCCGGAAGGACGGCTCCAAATGATTCCGCGCCAGCCAGTCCCGGAATACGTCGTCGAGAACGCCGGCAATATCGGACTTCCGCCGGTTCCAAGCCTCTAGGGCATCGTGCATGATCGTGCCGAGGGCCGCGCCGTCCAGTCTCTGCTCGGGGAGAGCTGGGCGTCCATGCAGCCTCAACGTGGTGCCCGAGAAGTACAGGTACGGACACTGGCGGTACCGCTGGATCCCCGAAGCGCTGAATGTCCGGTTGGATGCGGCCACGGCATCCCGCAAGTCCGGAGGGAGCGCCTGGTGCGCGGTCGCCGGCCGCGGGGCGAGCTCGGCACCTATCCGCGCCCACGGCGCGGGCTTAGGCTCGAGCGCGTCGCCCAGCAGGGCCGACCGGACCAGCGGCTTCCCGAGGCTGTCGCTCAGCGGGTAGCTCGGCACGAGCCGCTCGGTGGCCCGGGTAGTCGCGATCCGCAGGAGGAATCTCTCCTCTTCCGCCCGGTCGACCGAGGTCCGGACGTCGATGCCCCTGGCCTGCAGTTGCTTGCGGTCCTCGTCGTCGAACAAGGGATCCTGCGGGAAGTGCCGCGGGAACCAGCCCTCGGCCAGGCCGCACACGAACGCCACCGGCATCGACCACTGGCGCGATTCCCAGACCGGCAGGACATGCACGACGTCGTAGCGAAGGTCCCGGACCGGCAGCTTCGCAGCCCGCAGCTCGTCCTCGAACGCCTCGGCGAACTCTCCGAAGCCGATCTCCCCGTCCGAGAGGTCGGGAAGCCCCGCAGCGTCGTCGAAGGCGTGCCGGAGCGCCTTTCCGGCGGCGACCGCCGTGCGCCAATCGCAGGTGCGCTGGAAGGAACTCGCGTCGACCGGCGGGTCGATCTGCTGCACGAGCGCTTGGAGCCGGCTGAACTCGCTCGCCCACGCCCCCGCCTTCAGGCGGCGCTCAGTCCACTGCTCGCAGTCCCGCAGCGCTGACAGCATCTCGAGCTGCGCGGGGAATTCCCGCGCTGCGTCGCGCATGAAGGCCAGGCCTGCGTTCGGCAAGCGCTGGCGCACGTGGAAATCGAACTCGTCCAAGCGGCGACTCCAGCGGCGGGGGGTCAGCGGCGAGACAAGGGCCGCGAGGGTGGCCTCGCCCGGAAATCCCTCCTTGACAGCGCGGAGCCAGTTCGAGAAGTGCCGGGCCACGCCGTGGTCGGCCAGCGCCGCACCGCCCCAGAACCGGTAGGGAATGCGGAGCGCCTCGAAGACCTCCTGAATGATCGTCGCGTAATGCTCCGGTGTCCGCAGGATCAGGGCGTGGTCGCGCAAGGGGCGCTTGCTGGCGAGGATGCGTCTGGCGACTTCCAGGATCTCCTCCTTGGGCGAGTCGGCGCGCACGACCTCCGTCTCGGCGCCGGGGCCCGGCCGGGGCGGGAGCAGGTCCTGCGGGAGCGTCGCGAGGGGGTAGCTACGCAGGCCTTCCGGCATCGCGACACAAAACTCTTCCGCCTGCTCGTCGAGCGCGGCGAGCAGTTCCTCCTGCTGCTTGGTGAACCGGTCGAAGCCGTCTACCAGCACCTGCCTGATCTCTCCGAGCCCTTCGCGCCGGACCTTGGCCGCCGCTACGGCGATGCGCTCGTTGCGATGGACAAGCCCCGACTCCCGGAGGGCAGTCTCGTACTTCCCGAACACCTCGACGAACGCCCGCTGTCGGCGAGTGCGGGCCGCGGGCTCTAGCTGGAGGCTGTCGGCCCCCGCCGCCCAGAACTCCTGCACCAAGCCGAGAACGCGTCGGCGCAGGCCGGACGAACCGGCGTGCTGTCCGAACTCCGTGCCCGCGATGGCCGCTCTTAGCAGGCGTTCCTCGGCGGCCTCGCGAGCTTCCCTCCTGTCGGGGGTCGTCGCCTGCACGAATTCGGACATCGTCGAAACCACGCGTGCGGGCACCATGAGACTCTTGCGAGCGAGGACGTTGAGGAGATGGTGCTTCATGCTTCCCGTCGGCACGAGGAGTTGAACTTCTGCGCTCCGGCCGGAGCAAATGGCCCTCTCGACCTTCGCGAGGAGCCGCGTCGTCTTGCCGCTGCCGGGCGGGCCGATCAGAAGCACGGTGGATTCCTAGCGCGGCCGCAGGGTGCCGCGCGGGTCAGAAGCAGGGCGCGAGGGCCCGTGTTGGCGCAGACCTGTGCAGGCGACCGCGGCGCCGGGATGCTCGCGGGCACGCCAATGGCGCGATTCTAGCAAGGCCGGGCGCCTGTGAAACAATGGAGCGGAGGCGCGACGCCGTCCCCGCCGAGATGCCTGCCGACTTGGCTGCCCGCGCACTGCGCAAGACCTACCCGCACCCGGCGGGCGAGTTGGTGGTGCTGGACGGCCTTTCTCTCTTCCTGTCCCGCGGGGAGGCGCTGGCAGTGATGGGCCCGTCGGGTTCCGGCAAGAGCACGCTGCTGTACATCCTCGGATCCCTCGAGCGGCCAACCTCTGGCAGCGTCGAGGTCTGCGGGCAGGATCCCTTCTCCCTCGGTAGCGCCGCGCTGGCCCGGTTTCGCAACCTTAGCGTCGGCTTCGTGTTCCAGGACCATCACTTGCTCCCGCAATGCACGAGCTTGGAGAACGTGCTCGTACCGACGCTGGCGTCCGGCGGGTCGACCGAGGGCGACGCGCTGCGCGCAAAGGAACTCTTGGACCGCGTGGGGCTGTCTGATCGCATGGACCAACGGCCCTCCGAGCTCTCGGGCGGCGAGCGGCAGAGGGTGGCGATCGCCCGCGCCCTGATCAACGGCCCGCCGGTCGTGCTGGCCGACGAGCCCACCGGGAACTTGGACCGTCGCAGCGCGGCGATGGTCGGGAGCCTGCTGCTAGAACTGCAGTGCGAGCGGGAGGTCGCGCTGGTTGCGGTGACGCACAGCGCGGAACTGGCGGCGCGCTTTCCGCAGCGAGCGGAGCTCGTGGACGGCCGCTTGGAGCGCGCAGCGTAGGCGCGCCAAGACGCGGGTCCGGCGCGACTGAGAAATAGTCTCATGCAGAACGCGAGGATCCTCGGTCTCATCCTGGCTGGCGGCAAGGGCACGCGCCTGTATCCGCTGACCAAGGAGCGCAGCAAGCCGGCGGTGCCCTTCGGCGGGAAATACCGCATCGTCGACTTCGTCCTGAGCAACTTCGTCAATTCCGGCATCTACTCGGTCTACGTTCTCACCCAGTTCAAGAGCCAGTCCCTCCTGCAGCACCTGCGCAACGCGTGGCAATTCTCGGAGCTGCTCACGAGCCAATTCATCATCCCGGTGCCGGCGCAGATGCGCAAGGGCGAGAGGTGGTATCAAGGCACGTCGGACGCGATCCACCAGAACATCCACCTGGTCGAGCTGTCGCAGCCCGAGATGGTCGCGGTCTTCGGAGCGGATCACATCTATTACATGGATGTGCGGCAGATGATCGCCTACCACCGCGACAAGGGCGCCAAGGGGACCGTCGCGGCGCTGCCGATTCCGGTCAGCCAGGCTGGCCGGTTCGGCACGATTGAAGTCGATCGCGACTGGCGCATCGTGCAATTCTGCGAGAAAGTGCCCGACCCTCCCGAGATTCCCGGCCGGCCCGGGTGGTGCTTCGCGTCGATGGGGAACTACATCTTCGATCCCGTGATGCTGGTGAGCGAGCTCAGGCGCGACGCGGCGCGGCTCGACAGCCAGCACGACTTCGGGCGGAACATGCTGCCCGAGATGATCGACGAAATGCCGATTTACGCCTACGATTACCTGACCAACAAGGTGCCGGGCGAGCGGCCCGAGAACCACGGCTACTGGCGGGACGTCGGCACGATCGAGGCGTACTACGACGCCAACATGGACTTGCGGTCCATCCGGCCCGCCCTCAACCTGCACAACCCGGACTGGCCGCTGCGCACGGCGGAATACCCCTCCGCGCCCTCGCGCTACTGCACCGACCCGGATGGCCGCCACGGCGAGGCGATCGACTCCGTCGTCTCGGAAGGCTGCGTGCTGCACGGTTCGCAAGTGACCCGCTCCGTGCTGGGCCGCGGCGTCTTCACCGAATCGGGGGCGGTGGTCGAGGACTCGATAGTGATGGCGCGCTGCCATATCGGTGCCGGCGCGCGAATCCGCAGGGCTATCGTCGACAAGAACTCCCGCATCCCGGCCGGAGCCCGGATCGGGTACGACGAGGAGGCCGACCGGAAGCGGCACCACGTCTCGCCCACGGGCATCGTTGCCGTGGAGGGCTCGCGGACGGCGATTCCGATCACCCCGGTCCCGACCTGAGGCCGGACCCTTGGGGAGATCCGCTCGGCCCTGCGGGCTAGAGCGATGCAAGCAGCGCGGGAAGGGTCGACGCGAGCTTCGCCCTCGTGAGGACTTCTTCGCAGCCCGAATCCCGAGCCTCGTCCAGCCGTGCGCCATGCACGTGGCTGGCGAAGGCCACCAATCGCACGTTCCCGCGAGAGCAGGCCGCCCTGATGGCTTCGATGCGTTCGGTGGTCGGGGCGTCCAAGTCGATGACGACGAGGTCGGGGCGCGACCGGATGCCCTCGGCCAACGCCTGCCGGGAAGTCGCGAATTCCACCCGGATCCCCAGTCGCCCGGCGGCCGCGGCCACCTTCGACCCGAAAAACAAGTCCGGAATAGCGGCCAGCACGCGCTTGCTCGCCTTCGGATCCACGAAGCTCCAGACGGCCGGGCGTCTGGTAACCTGAGTCTAGCAGTCACTATGGCGGACAGGCGCGAATTCACGATCGCCCACAGCCCGGACGCGGACGACGCGTTCATGTTCTACGCGCTGGCGACTGGGAGGATCGAGTCGGACCTGCTCGCGTTCAAGCATGTCTTGAAGGACATCCAGTCCCTCAACCAAGACGCGCGCGCGGGCCGGTACGACATGACGGCGATCTCCTATCACGCCTATCCCTACGTTGCAGACAAGTACGTGCTGACGGCGGCGGGCTCGAGCGTGGGTGACGGCTACGGCCCGATCGTGGTCGCCTCGCGCGACTTGGGTCCGGGCGATCTGGCCGGCAAGCGCGTGGCCGTTCCCGGGCTGCTCACGACGGCGTACTTGGCGCTCAAGCTCTACGAGCCTCGCATCGATCCAGTCGTCCGCGATTTCGACAGGATCCTGGATGCCGTGGGGAACGGCGAGGCCGACGCGGGCGTGGTAATCCACGAGGGGCAGCTCACGTATGCTGATGCGGGCTTGCGCAGCGTAGTGGATCTCGGCGAGTGGTGGCAGCGCACCCAGGGCCTCCCGCTGCCGCTCGGCTGCAACTGCATCCGGCGCGGCTTGCCGGGAAATGTCCAGGAAGAGGCCCGGCGCAAGCTGTCCGAGACGATCCGGTACTCGCTGGATCACCGGGCGGAGGCGCTTGAGTACGCCCTGCAGTTCTCGCGCGGACTGCAGGCCGGGCTCGCGGACCGATTTGTCGGCATGTACGTGAACGGCCATACGACGGAAATGTCGCCGAAAGTGCTGGAAGCGGGGCAGCGGCTGCTTGACCTAGGGCACCGTGCCGGCGTGGTCCCGCTGAGAGTCCGGCTGGAATGCGTCTAGAGCGTTGTCCGTTGCCGCTCGGCGTGATGAGCACGAGGAGAACGATGCGCTGTTGGCTAGGAATCCTGGCGAGCGCTTTGGCCGCTGTCGCGGCGGCATTCGCTCAGGAGAGCTCGAACGCGGCCCTGTCCGACCCTGACCTGAACAAGCGCGTGCAGGCCGTTCGGAAGCTCGGCGAGATGCCGGGCGGGCCGTCTGAGGTCGCGCTGCTCGCGCCGCTCGTGCAGGACGAGATCGAGGAGGTGCGAGGGGCGGTCGTGGTGGCGCTTATCAAGATGCGCTTGATCGAGGCGCAGCCATACCTAATTGAAGCGACCGCGGACCTCTCGCCGCGCGTGCAGGCGCTGGCGGTCGACGGGCTGGTGGACTTCTACGTCCCGGAATACGCGAACCTCGGTCGAATGGATTCGGTGCAGTCCTTCGCGTCGGCCCTCAAGGGGCGCTTCTCGAAGCCCACGCCGCTGACGGTCCCGGCGTACGTGAGGGTCCGCTCCGAGGTGATCAACGCGTTCGCGGAGGTCCTCGTGCATGGTCGTAGCGAGCAGGCCCGGGCCAACGCCGCGAGGGCCATCGGTATCGTCAAGGGTCACGAGGCCGTGGAGGCGCTGCTCGTCGGAGTGCGGTCGCGCAGCCCGTCGGTCATCTTCGAGAGCGTGGTCGCACTCAAGAAGATCGAGGACCCGTCGGTCGGTCGGCACTTGGTCTTCCTGCTGCGTGACTTGGATCCGGTGCTGCAGCAAGCGGTCATCCAGACGGTCGGGCAGTTGCGTACGTCCGAGGCCGTGGACGAGTTGGTGCGGATCATCCATGAAACCAACAGGGACCGTATTCGGGAGGCGGCTCTTATCGCCTTGGCGAAGATTCCCGACAACGGTCAGCGCGAACTGTTCATCAGCTTTTTCCGGCACAAGGACGGCGCACTGCGGGCTGCCGCGGCCGAGGGGCTCGGGCGCATCGGCACTTCGGACGACTTGGAAGTCCTAGCGCAGCTGCTGGCGTCGGAGAAGGCGCTAAGGGCGCGGCTGTCCATCGCTTTCGCTGCGGTCATGCTCGGCGATCACGTGAAGCTGGCGGTCCTTGTCGACGGCCTCGGATCGAGGGTACATCGCCTCGAGGCGAGGCCGCTGATTGTCGAGGCGGCTCGCAATCCCGAGGTGCTGCAGCAGCTGTACGTGCCGATGTCGACCGGCAGCGCGCCGCAGCGGCGACACCTTGCCTTCGTAGTTTCGCAGAGCGGCACCGAGGAGAGCCTCCCGTACCTGGAAGAGCTCTGCGACGACGACAACAAGGATGTTGCGACCGCCGCTGTCGAAGCCCTGCGCGTCCTGCGTGCGAGCCTGTAGCGTCGCGCTACTGGCGGCTCCCCTCGGCCTCGCGACGGTAGCGGTTCGAGGAAGAGATGGTGTAGTTCCGCACGGGGCCGTTGAAGGTTCGCTCGCCGACGACTGCCAGCGCGTCCGCCATCAGGAGTTTGGCCTCGCGGTCCTGCGGCCGGAGCCGGAGCACGTGGCCGAGCAGCTGCGCCGCCCCGAGTGGGTCGTCCTGCTGCATCGCCGACTTCGCCTTCGCAATCAGCACGTCCGTGCCGCCGGCGAGATCCGCCATGCGTTCGGACTGCTTGCGCGGGCTCTCGCGGTGCAGGCTCAGCGGATCTCCGTCGAACCAGCCTAGGTCCTGGGCGTAAAGGTCGCGTACGGTGCCCTCCACGGTGCCGTAGTAGTCGGCGAGGTAGTCGAGACCGGCGAAGCGCTCGGGCAGCCGCGCGTGCTCGACTAGCTCGTCGGGCGTCATGAACTGCCCCAGTCCTTCGAGCGTGCGGTCGAGCACCCACTGCATCGCGTTGCGGTAGTTCGTCAGGACCTCCTTGGCGCTTCCGATGATCGGTGCGGTGTGCCCACCGACCACGTGCAGTGGATCTTGGTCGACCATCTTGCCTATGCTGGCGATCCAGTCGCGCAGCGAGCGCCTGGCCGTGCCTCGGAGCGGATAGACGTTCGGCCATGACTGGTAGAAGTTGTCCCCGGCGAACACCACCCGCTGCTCGGGCAGCCAGACATACAGCTGGTCGGCGGTCTCGCCGGGAGCCGCGACTAGTTCGAGGCGGAGTCCGGCGATCTCGAGAGTCCGGCGCGCCTCGGAGAACCTGTGCGTGGGATCGACGCGCGCCGGACCGGGCGGGCCTCCCCGTTGCTGCCCCTGCCCTCGGGCCGAGCCGTCGCGCATCATGTTGCCTGCCGGCCGCGTGGCGGGCGGTATCGCGATGCCGATGCCTATCTTTTGTTCCGGGAGCAGGTCGAACCCCTGCGTGTTGGACGGGCGGAGCCCGCCCGGTCGCTGGAGACCCTTGCGTCGAGCGAGTGCGGTTTCGGAGCCGAAGTTCTGCCGCGCCCAGACCTGGATGTCCTTGCCTTCCTCGTAGAATGCCGGACCGCCGTTGGTGTGATCTCCGTGGCCGTGCGTGTAGATTATCGCCTTGACGGGCAGCGCGCTGATTTCTTCGAACGCGGCGCTCACCTTCCGGGCCGCCGCCGGCATCTGGCCGGGGTCGACGATGACTACGCCGTCGTCGCCGACGATCATCGAGTTCGCCGAGACTTGGTAGCCGATTGCCGTGTAGACGTTATCCGCGACCTTCGTCACGGTCGGGACGAACATCTTGTTGCGTTCGAGCAGGCGCTTCGTGGCCTCGCTCGGCTGGGCCGCGAGCGGGGCGGCACCGGACAGGAGTGAAAAAAGCGCTGCGAGCGCACTCAAGCGGCACATGTAAGGGAATCCCCTAGATCAACTGGCGCGTGGCGGCGGCCGAAGGTTGCAGGCGGCCCGGCACAGTGCCCAACGCGATGGCGGGCTAGCGCTTTCGCTGCTTCTGCTGGCCTACGCGAACCTTCTTCAGGGACGCCTTCTGGTCCGTCCAAGCCTTCCAGTCGAATCGCTTGGTTGCGTCCTGCAGGTACGCGCCAACGTCCGTGCCCTTCGGCAGCACCGCCATGATCGTCGCGCGCTCCCGCGTTTCCGGGTGGTAGATCGAGTACTTCCGCGTGTTGGGGATGGCCATGGCAACATTGCCATCATAACACGCGGCGGGCCTCCGGGCAGGCCGGATTCGATCGCAGTTCGCGGTCCCCAGATGTCGCCGCAGTCGAACCCGGCCGAGCGCGGGCTTGGTTGGGAGGCCGGCGGCTATGGGTGGGAGCGGAGACAGCCGGCCGCCCCGGGGCGGGCCGCAGAGGGGGCCTTCAGCGGAAACTAGCGGGGATCACGGACGGGATCTCCGGCCGGGTGGACAGCCTCGCCCGCTTGATCCTCCCGCCTGTGATGAAAGCGAACCGAAGCGCCCCACGTCTTGCTTGATTCCGGCTTCGAATGGCCTTGGGCCCGCTGTCGCCGGGGCGCGGTTGACGGCGTGATCTAGCGCTCTGTCTTGCGGAGTTCCTGAACCCCTTCAACCGGCGCTACGACCTGAATGCGATCACCTGCCGGCTGCCATGTGCGGCTGCGTCGACGCTGCCGGAGCCGTGCCCCGACCGCCGCGCCGCTCTGCGTGCGGTAAGTCGCCGGGGCATTTCCCTTGGCCCGGTACCCGATCCCGGAGGGCACCTCGGGATCCACGGACGGACCGGTCCAATGGCGGTGTGGCTGCGGCCTGCGTAGGTGTGGTGACACGGTTTAGGAAGACGGCTCGACTTCAACTGGAACCGGCGGGCTAGGAGGCATCCTGACGGCCTGCTTCGGCCCGTCAGGCGCTTGGAAGTTGCCCTCATCTCGGTCCATCCGGCCAGATTTTCTGTGACCGAATCTAGTTCATTTAATTGGCCCTCGTCATTATATCGACTGTCGATATGGTTCTCTTCGATGTACAATATTGAACACAAACATCTCATATTCGTTAGATTTAGACATTATGAGATACCTGTCTACGCGTGATCAATATCTGCGTTAACTCGAAGAAATCTTCTTGATATCTTCTGCCAGCCAAAATCCGCCGAATCCTCTTGGTCCGAGGTGCGAGCAGCGTAGGAACTCATGGGAGCTCCGCAAGCCTCGAGGGATGTAGCGTCTTGGCGGAATGATGGCTGGCGCAAATGCCATTTTGGGTGTTCTGGGGCGACTACCAGCAGCGAGGATCAGGCGTGCCAGCTGCCAAGGTATGACGACTACCAGTTATCATATCATCCGAGAGCACGGCGGAAGGCGGGACGAGCGGATTCTCCAGACCGTCCAACGACGGCGGCTCGCTTGTTTGCCACTGCTGAGGCTTTGGTCGCGCAACGCCTCATCCAAGCGCTGCCGCCTCAGGGCGAGAGACTACAGCAGGTGCTCCAGCTGGGCATGCCCCTATTGCAGCCGCTGGAGCTCCACCGCGAGTCGCCTCTCCCGCCGAGCGAAGCCGGCGAGTCCGAGGTCAAAGTCGAAGCGACGAACGACGGGCCGACGGCGGGAGCGCCGGACAGCCCGGCGCTCGCGGGTGATGTGCCCTACTCAAACTTCCAAGTGTCGAAGGGGCGATGCGACTCCCGGACCTGCCGCAAGCCTCGTTTCGCGAGGTCCCGGCCGATTGCCGAGTGCGATGGCAGGCTAGCGCTTTCGCCGCTCCTGCTGGTTTACGCGAACACCTTGTTGGGGACGTCTTCTCATTCGACGAAACCTCCCGTCGAAGCGCTTGATTGCCTTCCGCAGGTATGAGCTTAGGTCCGTCCCGTTCGGCAGCCTCGTCCTGACCGTCCCGAGCCCCCGCGTTGCGGGGTGAAGGATCGAGTACTTGCGAGAGTTCGCCGTGGGCATGGTGGCACTACCATCGTGATACGCGGCGGCCCTTCGGGCGGGCCGGATTCGCTCGACCCTCGCGGTCCCGGGAGGTCGCCGCAGTCGAACCAGGCCGAGGAGCAGGCCTTCACCGGAACTTGGCAGGGATCACGTGGGTGATCGCCAGCCGAGTAGATAGCCGCGCCCGCCCGATCCTCGCGGCTACGACCGAAGCGGACTGAAGTTCCCCCATGTCCTGCTTGTCCGGCGACGAGGTCGAAATGAACGCCCTGACATCCGAAGGGGCCCGAGCCGAGCCGAAACGGGCATTCTCGGAGCCCGGGCGTCTTCGACCGGACCGAACACGAAAGGCGCTCACCGAGCAGGCGGCGGCTCGCTTCGCGACGCCCGCGCACCAGTTGCGCGTGGCGGGCCACGAGCCGCAGTTCCTGAGTCGCATTCTCTTCTGCGTGCTTGCCGAGGCCATCGGCATGCTTCCCGACAAGCCATTCAGCCGAATGGTCCATAGACTTCGGAAGCACCCGGCGCAGTTCCGCGATTTCGCCTGCGAGCGGTTCGGGGCGATGGCCCACGGCGGCTGCGTCGACTTCGAAGGGGTGGCATGGTTCACCGGCGGTCTGTTCTCGGACGGCGAGGCGCTCGCAATGGACGGAGAGCAACTGGGAATCCTCTCCGAGACGGCACATCTCGAAATGACCGGTCCGGACAGGCGATGTTCGAGAGCCTGGAAACGCTGGAACGGTACATCGCGACACCGCGGGTGGCAAGGCATCGGCTGTTCGCGGGGCTCGACGCACGGGCATACCCGGATTGCCAATTGATCGCCTTCGCGGGTGACGATGACACGACGTCCGGGATCCCGCACAGCCGCTATCACGAGCTTTGGTCGCTCCGGCTCGGGTCGTGGCTAGGCCAGGGCAACGACCGGCGTTACACGCCGACCACGGTGGCTTGACAGCTTGCACCCCCCAAGTGGACGAGGCAGTCGCGGCGGCGTACGGCTGGAGGCCGGGCATTTCGGCGGAGGATACGCTAGCGGCGCTTCTGGAACTCAACCGCGAGCGGAGTTCGTGATCCTGCCCGGGCCGGTGCGAGGCCGACTGGGGCGGAAGCCTTGCCTGGATCTGTGCAGCTGGTGCGCGCGGCAGCCCGGGATGCACGGCAATCTAGGCCCGGGGCCTTCGGCGGCTTGAACGTCGCTTACTTTTCCGGCGTGCGAGCGCCGGGAGTGGCTCGTGGGGTCGCCGTCGCCGTCCTTCGGCACGCATCCTCGGTGGCCGGATGCATCTGTCGTTGCCTCGTGATTCCGAGACTAGAATATTAGGAATCGCCATGTCCAAGCGCAAACTGTCGGTCTTGGCCGCTTGCTTCCTGACGGGCGCGGTGCTTCCCCTCCTCGCGGTGGGCGCACCGAGCCTCCCTCCACCGGCCGACCGCAAGGTCGACTTCATGGCTGACGTGGATCCAATCTTCGTCCAGCACTGCTACATGTGCCACGGAGACGACGTCGCGATGAACGGCTACAGCCTCTGGCGGAAGAAATCCGCCGTCCGAGGCGGCTACTCGGGCCGTCCCGCGATCACTGATCGCGACAGCGCCGGCAGCCGTCTGATCCACCTCGTAGCCGGCATGGAAGAGAATCTGGTCATGCCGCCGGCCGGCGGCACGCTGAGCGACGAGCAGATCGGCATCCTGCGCGCTTGGATCGACCAGGGAGCCCCGTTCGCCAGCACCCGGTTCGACGACAGCACCAAGAGGGACGAGCAGCCTTGGCTGCACATGGACTACGGCCCCGTCATCTCGGCCAGCGTGACGGTGCGCGAGCCCGCGGACCCTCGTGCGGACAAGGGCCCCGGCGACAACGTCAGCTACAAGTCGCACGCCATCATGCTGGCGGACGGGCGGCGGTCCGGCGTCATCTTCGACACCGAGCTGCTCCGCATGGCGGCCGGCTGGAACGGCGCCGAGTACGTGCTGACCGGGACGGTTTACGACTGGAAGCACGGGCCGCACCCGCATCTTGACGGCGAGCCCGCGTTCGAGACCCCCGTGGCGCCGGGATGGGCCCGGGACGGCAGCTTCTCGGATCCGCGCCCGGACGGCTTCGGGCCCCTGCCGTCCGACTGGGCCCGGTACAAGGGCCGCTACATGTTCGGTGATCGGGTCGTCCTGCGGTACTCGGTCGGCGGCACCGACATCCTCGAAATGCCCGGGCTGCAGTCGGACTGGGGCGTCGAGGCGCTGACCCGCACGTTCGAGGTCGGGCCCTCCCGCGACGATCTCGTGCTCGAGGTGGCCTTCGCGCGAGGCTCGGAGGCACGCCAGCTATCGCTCCGGCGGCTCGCTCCCGGCAAGGGGGCCGCGACGGATCACCTGGTCCATCTCGGCCCCGGCGAGGGCACGACCGTCGGCGTCGCCGGACTCGGCAAGAAGGCGCGGTGGGATCTGTCGGCACCCGGCGAGGTGCGCCTGCGGATTCCTCGGTCCTCGGAGACGCAGCGGTTCAGCGTCTACTACGCCCGGCTGCCGTCCGAGCGTCTCGGGTCGTTCGCGGGCGCGCTTCGAAGCGCCCCCCGGCCGGAGAGGCTGGAGCCGTACCTGCGAGGAGGTCCGCGGACCTACCGCAAGGAGACCGTCACGACGGGACGTCTCGGGGACGGCTCCGGGCCTTGGACTGTAGACGAGATCGCTCTCCCCTTCGGCAACCCGTGGAAGTCGTGGTTCCGCCCGACGGATTTCGCGTTCTTCGACGACGACCGGGCGGCTGTGGCCACTTGGTCCGGCGACGTATGGATTGTGGACGGCGTCGACGAGGACCTAGACGAGCTAACGTGGACGCGCTACGCCGTCGGCTTCCACATGCCACAGGGCCTGGAGGTGGTGGACGGCACGGTCTATGTCCTAGACAGGGATCAGATCACCCGCCTGCACGACCTGAACAGGGACGGCCAGGCCGACTACTACGAGAATTTCAACAGCGACTTCCACGTAACCCACCACTTCCACGAGTTCACCTTCGACCTGGACCGCGACCGCGAGGGCAACTTCTATTTCGCCAAGGCGGCGCGGCATGCCCTGCCGGCGAAGGTCAAGCATCACGGCGTCATCTTCAAGATGGATTCCGAGGGCAGGAACCTCGAAGTCGTTTGCACGGGGTTCCGCGTGCCGAACGGCGTCGCGGTCGGTCCGGGCGGCTTGATCACCACGTCGGACCAGGAAGGTCACTGGATTCCGTCCACCCGGCTCAACCTCTGCTCGCCGGGTAGCTTCCACGGGTACATGTGGGGCGGCAGCATCCCCGACCGGGATGGCTACGACGACCCGATCACGTGGCTGCCGATCAGCGTCGACAATTCCGGGGCGGGCCAGGCTTGGGTCGACAGCGACCGCTGGGGCCCGTTCCAGGGTCATCTCGTCCATTCCTCGTTCGGCCGGGGCAAGATCTTCCTCGTGCTCATGGAGCGAGCGGGCGGCACGGTGCAGGGAGGCGCAGTCGAACTGCCCGTCGATATCGACACCGGCCTGATGCGCCCGGACTTCCGCGCCAGCGATGGCAACCTGTATACGGCGGGTCTCTACGGCTGGGGCACCAAGCGCAAGGCTGTCGGAGGCTTTCACCGCGTTCGGTACACGGGGGGCAAGGTGCTCGTGCCCAGCGAGCTGCACGTCAGCCGCAAGGGCATCGACGTTTCCTTCCTGCACGAGCTGGACCCGCAGACCGCCGAGGATCCGGCCAGCTACCGGGTCAGGCGCTGGAACTACAAGTGGCTGAGCCGGTACGGCTCCGACCGCTGGAGGCTCGACGGCGAGCCGGGCGTCGAGGAGATGAACGTGCGCGCGGTCCGGCTGCTGCCGGACCGCAAGACGGTGCGGATCGAGGTCGACGATTTGCGGCGCGTCATGCAAATGATGACGGCCGTCAGCATTCGGACCGCCGCCGGGGACCGGATCGAAACGGAGATCAGCCACTCGATCCACGCGCTGCCGGACCAGCCGGGCGAGCCGCTGGTCGCCTCGCCCGACCCGCGTCCCTGACCTGACGGGCCCCCCCGGGCATCGGCGGCGCGCAGCCGCGCTACGGCCGGACGAGCGAGACTCCGGCGTTGATAGACTCTAGGCCATGAAGTTGTCGGCTCTCGTTGTCGCTCTCGTTCTGGTGCCTGCTTGGGTCTTCGCGCAGGACCGCTCGTTTGAACCGGACAAGCAAATCGTCTACAAGAGCTTCGACAAGGATCCTCTCGAGCTCAACGTCTTCCTCCCGGACGGCTGGTCGGCAGGCGACAGGCGGTCCGCCATCGTGTTCTTCTTCGGCGGCGGCTGGGTCGGCGGGTCCCCCTCCCAGTTCTTCCCGCAAAGCCGCTATCTAGCGTCTCGCGGCATGGTCGCCGTGAGTGCGCAGTACCGCACGCGCGGCAGCCACGGCACGTCGCCCCGCGAGTGCATCGCCGACGGGAAGTCCGCGGTTCGGTGGATGCGCCAGCATGCCGCGGAACTCGGAATCGATCCGGACCGGATCGCCTCCGGCGGCGGGTCGGCGGGCGGGCACGTCGCGGCGACGACCGGAGTCATAGATGGCCTGGAAGAGCCGGGCGAGGACGCTTCAGTGAGTTCCAGGCCGAACGCCTTGGTCCTGTTCAACCCCGCCACGGACCTGTCGGGCAGCGAGCGCTGGGGGGAACGTCGCCTCGAGGGCTCTCCGCTGCATCACGTCGGCAAGGGCGACCCGCCCACGATCGTCTTTCACGGCAAGGCCGACCGGACCGTCCCGTACGCTACCGCCGAGGCGTTCTGCGAGGCGATGGTGGAGGCCGGCAATCGCTGCGAGCTGGTCGGCTACGACGGTCGGCCGCACGGCTTCTTCAACTACGGCCGCAGCCGGGCCTCGTACACGAGCACGGTCTGGCACATGGACCGCTTCCTCGCGTCCCTCGGCTATCTCGAGGGCGAGCCCGCCGTCGGTCGTCCCGGCGATCCGACTTGGTAGCGGCCGGTCGCCCGGCCCCCGCCCTTCCCGGACCGGCGCCCGGTCGCGGCTCTATCGAGGGATACCATGACGCAGATGCGCTTGGCGATGCTGCTCCTGCTGGCGGTGTCGGCGGCTTGGCCGCAGCGCTGGCCCCCTCGGCGCGAGGTCCCGGCCGGCCCGGCCGATACGCTCTATTACAACGGCCGCATTGTGACGATGTGGCCGGAGCGACCGCTCGCGGAAGCCATGACGGTCGCCGCGGGGCGCGTGCTGAACGTCGGCACGACGCAGGCCGTCGGACGTGGCACGGGCCCGCGGACCGTGCAGGTCGACCTGCGGGGCCGAACCGTGGTGCCGGGCCTGATCGACAGCCACGTGCATCCGATCAGCGCGGCGCTGTCCGAGTCCGACGGAGCCATACCGGCGCTGCGGGGCTTCGACGACGTGCGGGCTCACGTGTCCCGCGCCCTGAGGCGGGGCGACGGCTTGGTGTTCGTCCCCAAGGTCTACTCGACGCGGCTCGCGGAAGGACGATATCCCAACCGCTGGGAGATCGACGAGTATTCCGGGGACCGGCCCGTCATGCTCGACAACGGCTATGCCGCGGTTCTCAACTCGGCCGCCCTGCGGGCCGCCGGGATCTCGGCCGCGACGCCGGATCCGGGCGACGGCAAGCTCGTTCGTGACGGGACCGGCGAGCCGACGGGCTTGGTTGTGGGAGCGCGGCAGCTGGTAGCCCCGCTGCTGGACTCGCGGGAGCACACCCACGAGGAACGCGCGCGTGCGCTGGAAGCCATGCAGCGGGCCTACTACTCCAGCGTCGGCCTGACCAGCGTCATCGATCGCAGCCAGACGGCCCCCGGCTTGCGGGCCTACCAGGAGCTCTGGCGCGCGGGCGCGCTGCGCGTCCGCTCGTACGTCACCCGCCGGATCGACGCCGGGCGGCCGCTGGCGGAGGTGCTGGCGGAAATCGAGGGACTGGGACAGGTGACGGGGCATGGCGACGGGATGCTCCGCATCGGCTCGCTCAACGTCGCCTTGGACGGCGGCATCCTCCTCGGCACGGCTTACATGCGCGCTCCCTACGGCGAGAACACCGAAGTCTACGGATTCGAGGATCCCGACTATCGGGGCGTCCTGCGGATCCGGCCGGAAGGCCTCGAGCGGATCGTTGGGCTGGCCGCCCGGCTCGGCTGGCAGATGACCGCGCACACGACGGGCGGGGGCTCGACCGATATCCTGCTGAACGCCTACGAGGCGGTGCATCGGGAGACTCCGATCGCCGGGAGGCGCTTCACGCTGACTCACGCCAACTTCCTCACCGGCGAGGCCATCGCCCGGGCCGCGCGGCTGGGGGTGGTGGCGGACATGCAGCCGGCTTGGTACCACTTCGACGGGCCGGCGCTGTCGAAGGTCCTGGGCGCCGGCAGGATGGGCACCCTGCAGCCCTACCGCTCGATCCTCGACGCCGGCGTGGTGGTGGCGGGAGGCTCGGACCACATGATCAAGTTCGACCCCCGCGAGCCCGTCAATCCATACGCCCCTTTCTTCGGCATGTGGATCGCTGTGACCCGCGTCGCGCGGGACGGCTCGGTCCACAACCCCGAGCAGCGCGTCACCCGCGAGGAGGCGCTGCGCATGTGGACGCTGAGCGCGGCCTACCTGTCGTTCGACGAGGACGTGAAGGGGTCGCTCGAGCCGGGCAAGTACGCGGACTTCGCGGTGATCGACCGGGACATTCTCACCTGCCCGATCAACTGGCTGAGGGACACCGTGGTGGTGGAAACCGTCCTCGGCGGGCGGACGGTATACCGCCGGCCCTAGCGCGACCGGCTAGTCGCCGCTCGCGACGGCGGCCCGGGGGGCGGTCGGCTGGAGCTGCAGCAGCACAGCCTGCGCGTCCGCCTCGGAGAAGTCCGCCACGCGCGAGGACACATTCATCGAGCAGAAGCTCGGGCCGCACATCGAGCAGAACCGCGCCGACTTGTAGCCCTCCTCGGGCAGCGTCTCGTCGTGCATCGCGCGGGCGGTCTCGGGGTCGAGCGCCAGCTCGAACTGGCGGTTCCAGTCGAATTCGAAGCGTGCCTTCGACAGCTCGTCATCCCAGGCGCGTGCGCCTGGACGGCCGCGCGCCACGTCCGCGGCGTGGGCCGCGATCTTGTAGGCGATCATGCCCTGCTTGACGTCTTCCTTGTTCGGCAGGCCGAGATGCTCCTTCGGCGTCACGTAGCAGAGCATCGCAGCGCCGTGCCAGCCGATCATCGCAGCGCCGATCGCCGAGGTGATGTGGTCGTAGCCCGGGGCGATGTCCGTCACGAGCGGGCCCAGCGTGTAGAAGGGCGCCTCGTGGCAGATCTCGTTCTCCTTGTCTACCTGCAGCTTGATCTGGTCCATGGGGATGTGACCGGGACCCTCGATCATCACCTGGACGTCGTATTCCCAAGCCTTGCGGGTCAACTCCCCCAGTGTCTCCAGCTCGGCGAACTGCGCCCTGTCCGAGGCGTCCGCGATGGATCCGGGGCGGAGCCCGTCGCCCAGCGAGAAGCTCACGTCGTACTTCTGAAAGATCCCGCAGATCTCGTCGAAATGGTCGTAGAGCAAGTTCTGGCGGTGGTGCTGCACCATCCATTCCGCCAGCAGGGACCCGCCGCGGCTGACGATGCCCGTGACGCGCTTCACCGCCAGCGGCACGTACTGAATCAGCACGCCCGCGTGGATGGTCATGTAGTCGACGCCCTGCTCCGCCTGCTCCTCGATCACGTCGCGCATGACGGGCCACGTGAGGTCTTCGATCCTGCCGTTTACCCGGGTCAGCGCCTCGTAGATCGGCACCGTGCCGATGGGCACGGGCGAGGCCCGGATGATCGCCTCGCGGATGCGGCAGATGTCCCCGCCCGTGGACAGGTCCATCACCGTGTCGGCGCCGTACCGGACCGAGTAGCGCAGCTTCTCGAGCTCGGCCGCGATGTCCGACGTCGTTGCGGAGTTGCCGATGTTCGAGTTGACCTTGCAGCGCGAGGCCACCCCGATGCACATCGGCTCGAGATTGGCGTGCCGGATGTTCGCCGGGATGATCATCCGGCCGCGCGCCACCTCGTCCCGGACCGACTCGGCGGGGAGTTGCTCGCGCTTGGACACGTACAGCATCTCCTCGGTCACGATGCCGCGTCGCGCGTAATGCATCTGCGTGCGCACCGAATCCCCGAGGCGTCTTGCCACCCATTCCGATCTCATTGCGTTGCCGCTCCCGCTCTCATAGTCTGGCCCGTCGCCGTGATCAATTATGAAGGATGCCGCTGCATCCGCGCCGAGCCCTCGGGCCCATCCCCGCGTCTCGCGCGGCCGTTGCGCCCGGCGGGCTTGCCAGATGCGGGACCGATCACGGTCCGCCCGCGGCGGCCGCGGTTGAATCGCTGCCGCGAATCCGCGATGATAGCAGGCTGCCTCTGCGAGATGCGGGTACGGGTCCTCTATCACGACCGATGCTTCGACGGTGCCTGCTCGGCGGCGCTGTTCTCGAGCTTCGTCCGGCGCTCTCTAGCGCCGGGCGCGGAGATCGGCTACACAGGCCTCTACCACAAGGCCGACCAGTTGTTCGACGAGGACGGCTTCGACGGCGACTTGAACGCGATCGTCGACTTCAAGTACTCGACCTCCCGCCGCGTGAAGTGGTGGTTCGACCACCACCAGAGCGCCTTCCTCTCCGAGCGGGACGCGGAGCACTTCCGGGCGGACTCCTCGGGAACCAAGTTCTACGACCCCGCCTACACCTCCTGCACGAAGTTCATCGCCCACACGCTCGCCCGCAAGTTCGGCTTCGACTGCGCGCACCTCGCGGATCTGATCCACTGGGCGGACATCCTGGACGGCGCGCGCTACGAAAGCGCGCGGGCGGCGATCGGCATGGACCGCGCGCCCCTGAAGCTCAACCTCATATTCGAGTCGGCCGAGCGCAACGTGACGGCGGACGTCATCCCCCTGCTCGAACTCGAGTCCTTCGACGACATCGTGGGCCGTCCCGAGTACCAGCGAATGTTCCGGGCGCTGTACCAGCGGCACCTCGACACCATCTCGGTGATCCGCGAGCGGGCGGTTTGCCGCGAGGGCGTGATCTTCTTCGATCTCGTCGACACGGGCCTGCGGGGCTACAACAAGTTCGTGCCGTACTACCTGTTCCCGGACAGCGTCTACAGCGTGTCGGTGCTGGACGGCGGGTTCCGGGCGAAAGTGTCCGTGGGCTCCAATCCGTGGGCGCCCTCGCCGCCCCGGAAAAATCTCGCCGACCTGTGCGAGCGCTACGGCGGCGGCGGGCATCCCCGGGTCGGCGCGATCAGCTTCGCCCGGGACGAACTGCCCCGCGCTCGCGCGGCGGCGGCCGAAGTGGTCGGAACCCTCTCGGGGAAGGGATGATGCGCCCGGCCGGCGCTCATCCCGATCCGACGACGCAGATGCCGGCCCGGTCCGCATCGGCCAGCAGACGGTCCTTCTCGAGCAGCAGGGTCCTGCCAGCCTCGATGCTGGCCGCCGTCGCGTTGGCCGCCTGCATCTTGCGGATCGTGCGCGGGCCGATCACCGGCACGTCGAAGCGCATGTCCTGATTCGGCTTCGCCACCTTGACCAACGTCAGCTCGCGCCCGTTGGCCAGCCTTCCGGCGCGCTCCAAGACGGCGTCCGTGCCCTCCATCGCTTCGACCGCGACGCAGGCCTGCTCGCAAATCACCACGCTCTGCCCGATGTCGTAGGCGGCCAGCGCCTTGGCGACCTCCTGCCCGTACTCGATGTTGCGTCGCTCCCCTGCGGACGGCTTGCGCCGCCCGTTCGGCCCCAGGCCGGCCAAGCTCGAGGCTAGGAAGTGCGTGGAATCGAGGAGGGAAATGCCCTCGTCCTCGAGGACCTGCGCGAGAGCTCCCAGCAGCGAGTCCGTATTCTTGCGCCTGAGCGCATTCAGCACCTTGAGCAGGCGCCAGTCGGGCCGGATCGCGGAAAAGATCTGCGCGTGCCGGATCCGGCCCGCCATCACGGCCTGGCTGACGCCCTCGGAGCGGAACGTCTCGATCAGCTTGGACAGCTGGCCTAACGAGATCCAGCGGCAGGAATCGGCTAGGCTCTCGATCTCGGGCGGGGCCTCTTCCCGGATCGCGACCACGGCGACCTCGTGTCCGGCCTGCCGAGCGGACCGTAGCGTGAGCAGCGGGAAGTCGCCTCCTCCGGCGATCAGCCCGAACTTCACTTCACGAGCCCTCGCTTCGACCTCGCGACGAAGGCCCGCACCCGGGCTAGGTTGGGGGAGTCTTCCAGTTCCTCCGCGATCCTGGCCAGCGCCCGCTCCGTGTTGAGGCCGGACTTGGTGAGGATGCGGAAGGCCTTGTGCAGCGCTTGGATCTCGCTCTTCGGAAAGCCGCGCCGCTCCAGCCCGACCTTGTTGATGCCGAACGTCCGCGCCTCCCGTTCGCTCACGACCAGCGCGAACGGCAGCACGTCCTGGGTGATGACGCTGAACCCGCCGACGTAGCTGTGCGCCCCGACGACGCAGAACTGGTGAACGCCGCAGTGCGCTCCGATCACCGCGTGGTCCTCGACGGTAACGTGGCCTCCTAGCGTTGCCGAGTGCGACAGAATGCAGTGCGATCCCACTAGGCAGTCGTGCGCGACATGGGCGTAGGCCTGCAGGAGGTTGTCGCTGCCGATGCGAGTCAGGTTTCCCCCGCCCCGTGTGCCTCGGTGTATGGTGCAGAATTCCCTGACCTGGTTTCGGTCGCCGATCAAGGTGCGTGATCGCTCCCCGCGGTACTTGAGATCTTGGGGCGCGGCCCCGACCGTCGAGAAGGGGTGGAAGGCATTGTCCTCGCCGATGTCCGTCAAGCCGTCGGCGCAGACGTGGCCCAGCAGCCTGGTGCCGGCCCCGATGGTGACGTCGGGACCCACGATGCAATACGGGCCGATGTCGGCCGCCTCGTGGATATTGGCTGCGGGGTCGACGATGGCGCTGGGGTGAATCGCCATCACGAGCCCGCGACGGGCTTGTCCGCGACGCTGCACATCAGCATCGCTTCCGCGACCAGGCGGTCCCCGACGAAGGCGTGGCCCTGCATGCGCACGACGCCCCCGCGCTTCCGCAGGATGTCGAGCTCCAGCCGCAGCTGGTCCCCGGGCGTGACCGGGCAGCGGAACCGGCAGTTGTCGATGGACGCGAACAGCACGACCTTCTTGTCGTGGTCGCGCATCGAGCGCAGCGCGAGCACCCCGCCGCACTGTGCCATCGATTCCACCACCAGCACGCCCGGCATGATCGGGTGGTCGGGGAAGTGGCCTTGGAAGAAGGGTTCGTTGGCCGAGACGTTCTTGATGCCTACAACGCGCTCTTCGGTGATTTCCAGGATCCTGTCGACGAGCAGCATCGGGTAGCGATGCGGAAGGATTTCCCGAATCTGACAGATGTCGAGCGGGATGGGTGCTTGGCCGGAGTCCGTCAAGGAACGTGCGAGTATATCGCACCGCGGCCGCCGCTCCCGTAGCCGTGCCGGTGGGACCTGAGAGCGCTCTGGCCCGTGCGCTCGCGCCGCACGCCCGTCTGGCATCATGGCTGCACGGGCCATTGCCCCGCGAGACTCCGTGACGGAGAGGAGCGTTCGGCAGGCTGCCGAGTCCGGCGACGCTTGCGCCCAGCTCAAGCTAGGGAACATGTATCGCGGCGGATCGGCCGGCGTCCCGGCCGACCGCCGTGCAGCGGCGCGCTGGTACCGCCTGGCGGCCGATCAAGGCAATGCTGACGCCCAGTTCCGTCTCGCCAACATGTATCTCACCGGAGCGGTGGGCGCGGTGGACATGGTCAAGGGTCACGCGTGGCTGAGCTTGGCCGCCGAGCAAGGTCTCGAAATCGCCGAGACGAGGCTCGAGAGCGTCGAGCGGAGCATGACCCTGACCGAGCTCTCCGAGCGGCAGGTCGCCCTTGGCACGGCGTTTCGGCTCGGTGACGGCGTCCCCTCTAGCGACCGCGAGGCGGTCGCTTGGTACCGCCTGGCGGCAGCGGAGGGTGCGAGCAACGCCCAAGTCGAGCTCGCAAGGATGTACTCGGCGGGCCGGGGAGTTGCACCCGAGAAGGGTGCCGCCTACGCGCTCGCTTGGTCCAGCTTGGCGTCCGCCCAGGGCAGAGGGGACGCCCGGCGGCTGGGCCGCGGGCTCTTGGATCGCTTGAGCGCCGTTCAACGCGCCGAGGTGCGGCACAGGGTCGGCATCATGCTGCGGGACGGCGAGGAGGTCCCGCCCGACGAAGCAGCGGCTGCGAACTGGTTCTTGCGGGCCGCGCGCCACGGCCTGACCGCCGCGGTGATCGACCTGGGGCTGATGCACTTCGAGGGAAGGGGCGTTGCACGGGACGAGAGCCGGGCCTACGCGTGGTTCAGCCTCGCGTTCGACGGGATCCGCCGCACCGAATTCACGGAAGACGACATAGTCGCGAAGCGCGTGTCTCCCGACGAGGTGACCCGGGCGCAGATGGCGGTCGCGGCGATGTGCCGGTCCGGCGCGCTTGTAGGCAAGTCCAAGCGAGACGCGGCAGCGTGGTACGAACGAGCCGCAAAGCGAGGAGCGCCAGAGGCGCAGCTCGAGCTGGCGACGATGTACCTCGAAGGCGACGGCGTGCCCCGCGACGACGCTAGGGCCTTCGCGTGGTCCACCGTCTCGGCTGGGCAGGGGGATGGCGCTGCCGAGCAGGTCAGGGCTCGTGCGCTTCAGCGCTTGGGGCCCGGACGGGTTCCAAGGGCGCACCTCCGCCTTGCTGACTGCTACCGCGACGTCGGCGATTTCGGCACGGCCGCTCGCTGGTACCGTCGCGCCGCGCAAGGCGGCGTTGCGGCCGCTCAGGCCGAGTTAGGGGCCCTCTGCTCGGCAGGCCGAGGAGTCTCGCGTGACGAGGCCCAGGCGTGCGCGTGGTTCCACCTCGCGGCGGAGCAAGGGGACAAGCGGTCGCTCGAGCGGCGCAGCGCGGTGCTCCGGCGAATGGCCGCCGACGAGGTTGCCCGGGCGCAGCGTCTGATCGGAGACAAGTACCGCCACGGAGAAGGGATTGGAGTCGACCGTCTCAAGGCGTACGCTTGGTATTTCCTCGCTGCGGATGGGGGTGACATCGCCGCGAAGGAAAGTAAATACGAAGCTGGAAGCGTCCTGATTCCCGAGGAAATTGCTCATGCGGAGCGTCTTGCAAGCGAACTAGGAAGGCAGGAAACTCTAGACGAATAATCCGATGACTAGGGACTAATTCTCATAGTATTTACCGAGATTATTTCTCGTGTTATCTCAGAGATATGGGCCAACGAAAGGGAATTATATATCTGAGTGCCGACAACGCCAGGTCCGACTAGAACTGCTGTGAGCAGGGAGGTCGGTGTCGAGCTCGGGTCATTCGAGTGCGGCCGCGGCAGGCACGGAGGGGTGGGATCGTATCTGAATCGAGCCTGCCAGCGGATTTGACGAGGAACAGACTAGAGAGGCCGCCTCGCATGCCCCGGTTGCCCCGGTGAAACCCGGTTGGCGGTGGCAGGGCACCCCTTGCACCGGGCCGGTGAACAGGCCCTGATCCCGCTCCCAGCACGCGCGGATGCGGTGCGCCAGGTGCCAGGCCGACTTCCGGCTGATGCCCGGGTCGCGGTGCAGCTTCATGCTCGAGACGCCCTTGATGCCGGTGGTCAGCAGGAACAGGGCGACGGCCCGGGTGCGGTAGCCGAGCTTGGTGTCGGCCATCACGCTGCCGGTGCGCACGGCAAAGCGCTTGCCGCAGCCGCGGCAACGGTACGGCATCGAAGGGTGGGCCGCGTCGGACTGCACGCTGGAGCCGCGGCAGCGGGGGCACGCGGGACCGTCCGGCCAGCGCATGGAGGCGAACCACTTTTCCGCGGATTCGTCATCGGGGAACATGGCGATCACTTCGATCAATGTGATGCCTTTACGAAACCACTTTCCGGGACCTGATTTCTTCATTTACGGTATCCCCTACTGGAACTATTCTACCAAGAAACACCACAGAATGTCAACAGAAATTCGGAAGAAATATGAAATCTTATTATGGCTTGATAATTTGCCGACTCGATTCCCTCGGCACTCAGATATATAATTCCCCAACGAAATCTATTAGATGCAAGATAAAATCTGCTTCTAAATCCAATGGTATCCGACAAAAAGACTGTACATTTTCACTCGATATTGCCACGATTATCCGAAACTAAACGTCTCGATATTCACGCATGGAGTGCATATTGTGCATTGCAATTTCCCACTTTTCTATGGTCTAAATCTTCAGCATTGTTGCCGATGAAATATTCGAAACAATGTAGGATTCCAAGCGGACATTTGGATCGTCCAACCATCGCTCGATGTCTTTGACAGTGCAAAGAGATTGAATCTTTGGGGCGATTGATCTAACGTTTCTGTTGCCTTTAGGATCGACGAATATGACCTCTAGTCACGAACCCTCGACCATACGAGGAATTAGGTCTCAGACATCAAGTGGTCGTCTCGCTAGCGATGTCGCAATATGAGATGGCTCCGACAGACCGGGAGAAGCACAGCAGCCGCAAGCGTGCCCGGCTGAGATCGGAACGGACCGGTTTCGCGGCCGTCGAGGGGCGTGACACCCCGTCCAACAGCCCGGGAACCGACTCTCCGCCCGGCCGTGACCATTCGACGGCTAGGGCTAGGATGGAGGCTCCAGCCGAGTGGATCCGCCTCGGAACGGCGACAGGGCAAACGAGATGGGCGGCATTCCGCCGATCCCGGAAACTGCTTGTCAAATTGGTCGGTGCGTCAATGATGATCTGAGAGTCCTATCCTCCGTACTGGCACGTGTAACCGAGAACCAAAGGATGTAGATTGGACGGTGCGAACGCTCGGAGAAGACAGTGTGCATTGCGTAAGGACTTTCGTCAGGCCCGGGTCTCGCTCAACTCTTCGACCTCGTGAATGCTGAGTCCGCGGAGAAGCTCCCGCGAAATGGCCAGCGACCTTGGTGCACACCTGATCCGCATTCACGCGTGCCTATCGGAAGCGCTTGCAATACGAAGAAACCTAGGGAACTGGCAGATGCGGAGGCGCGCTCGGACGGAGCCTGAGCCGGACCGTGCAGGCATGCCCCCGGATCCGTGGTGCTGCGAAGTCCAGTAGGCTTCGCCGCAGGGCGTTCTCAGCCGGAGTGTACGCGGCCGAGCGCGGACGGCCTGTCAGTGCGCATGCCGCCGCTCCTCGCGCCTCGACCGCGTCACGATGCCAATGCCGGCGGCGACGGCCGCCGCACCGACCGCGAGCCGCCAGGTCATGTGCTCGTCGAACAGCGCCGCTGAGAGAAGCACTCCGAAGATCGGAACGCTGAAAGCGTACACCGAGAGATTGCCTGCGCTGTGCCGGCGGAGCAGGAAGGTCCACGTGGCGAAGCAGAAGCCCGCTACGATGATCGCTTGGTAGAGGATCGCTAGGACGGGCTTGTACGTCAGCGGCCGGAGCAACGGCGTCTCGAACGCCAAGGCGAGCGTGAGAAAGCAGGGAAGCGAGAACACCATCTGCCAGATCACGGGCCGCAGCGGGTCCATACGCTGCACGAGGTGCTGGGTATAGACGATGCGCAGCGCGAGCAGCAGGGCCGAGGCGAGCATCAGCAGGTTGCCAGCGATTGGGTCGGGTGCGAGCCTCTCGTCCGGGTGGCCCAGCATCACGTAGGCGATGCCGCAGAATGCGGCGGCCAGGCCGAGCACTCTCGTGCCGGTCAGTCGGTCTTCTTGGACGAAGAAGTGGCTGATGATGTTGACCAAGACCGGGCAGGTGTTGAGCAGGATGACTGCGTACGCCGGCGACGTGTAATCGACCGCGAGGTTGAACAACGCGATTTGCGCCGTGAACATGGTGCTCAGTCGCAGCATCCGCCCCAGCCAGCTGCGTTTGAACAGGACGGGCTCGTGTCTCGCGGCCGCCCAGAAGGCGACGGCGGCGGCACCTGCCGCCATCCGCCAGAACGCGCTCCAGAAGGGTGGGATCGTCGCCAGCCCGAACTTGATCGAGACGATATTCCCGCTCCACAGGAAGCTGATGGCCAGGGCTAGGAGGCCGACCTTCCATGTGACCGGAGCGGTGGTCGCGAGCCGCTCCGCGGCCGGCCTCATTCACGGTCTCCGATGCTGTCTCTCAGAATCTCCGCGACGTGCCGTGGCTTCCGACTGGTGAAATGCTCGATCTGCTGCCTGCACGATACGCCGCTCACCGCGATCTCCGTTTCCGGCTCGGCAGACTCGACGGCCGGGAACAGCCGTTCCTCGCCGATCCGCTGCGAGATCTCGTAGTGGTCCGTCTCGAAGCCGAATGAGCCCGCCATGCCGCAGCAGCCCGAGTTGACTTCGCGCACGCTCTGCCCGGGCACCAGCTTCATGGCGGCTAGGGACGGGCCCGTGCCGACATGGGCCTTTTGGTGGCAATGGCCGTGGAACAGGACCTCGCGCTCCGCGGGCTGCCAGTCGACGTCCAGTTCGTGGCGACCCGCGAGCTGCACGAGGAACTCGTCCAGCAGCAGGGCGTGATTCGCGACCCGGTCCGAGGCGTCTCCGGGAACTAGGTCGCGGTACTCGTCGCGCAGGGTCAGCAGGCAGCTCGGCTCGCACCCGATGATCGGGATGCCCTTGGACGCGAATGCGTCCAGCTCGCCGACGTTGTGCTCGGCCGCCGCCCGTGCCTCGTCGAGCAGGCCCATCGACAGCATCGGGCGCCCGCAGCAGCGCCGGTCTGCCAGCCGGACGGTGTAGCCGGCGGCTTCGAGCAGGTCGGTTGCGGCCATTCCCACTTGCGGGTAGCTGTAGTTGAGAAAGCAATCGTCCAGCAGCACGGCCGTTCCGGTTCGGCCCGCTTGGGGCGAGGATGCGCGCCGGGCGAACCAGGCGCGAAAGGTCTCTTTGGCGAGGCGCGGCAGGGACCGCCGCCGGTCCAGGCCTAGGAGCTTCTCGTTCAGCCACCGAACCGGCGTGCGGGACCCGGCCCAGTTCACCAGGCCTGCCGCCCGGCTGGCGGATCGTAGCAGCGCTTCGATGCGGCCGAAGGCCTTGGCGCGCACCGGGACTCCGTGCTTGCGGTAGTAGTGGTCCAGCCATTCGTACTTGATCTTGGCCATGTCCACGTTTGAGGGGCATTCCGTCTTGCAGGCCTTGCAGGCCAGGCATAGATCGAGCACGTCGTGCATCCGGCTCGACGTGAACTCTTCCGGAGGGAGTCTCCCCGAGAGCGCCGCGCGCAGCGCGTTGGCGCGCCCCCTGGTCGAGTGCTCCTCGTCCATCGTTGCGTGGTAGGAGGGACACATCGTGCCGGACATGCGCTGGCGGCAGACCCCGGCGCCGTTGCACATTTCGATCGCCCGGGCGAAGCCTCCCTCGCCCGAGAAATCCAGCTTCGTCTGAATCGGAATCGTCCGGTAGTCTCCTCCCCACCGGAGGTCTTGGGTCAGTTCGGGAGCGTTGACGACCTTGCCCGGATTGAGGATGTTGCGCGGGTCCAGCGTCCTCTTGAGATCGAGGAACGCCTTGTAGATCGTATCGCCGAACAGCCACTGGTTGTAGCGGCTGCGGGCGATGCCGTCGCCGTGCTCGCCCGACATCGAGCCGCCGTAGTTCATCACGATGCCGAACACCTCGTCCGCGATCGTCGCCATCGTGCGAACTTCCGAGGGATCCTTGAGGTTGATCATCGGACGCACGTGCAGGCAGCCGACGGAGGCGTGGCCGTAATATCCGCCGCGCGCGCCGTGGCGGTCGAGGATGTTCCGGAATTCCTTGAGAAAGCTTCCCATCCTGTCGATTGGGACGGCCGGATCTTCCACGAAGGCGATCGGCTTGTGATCGCCATTGACGGACATCAGAATTCCGAGAGCTTCCTTGCGCACTTTCCAGATCTGCGCTTGCTGATCCGGATCCGTGACGAGCAGGTACCCGAAGCCGATTCTCTTGGAGTCCAATAGCTGCCGCAAGCGCTCCAGCTTCGAGCGAACCTCGGACGCGCTCTCGCCGTAGTACTCGACCACCATCACGGCTTCCGCATCGGCGTCCACCCAGCCCAGCTTGTCGGCGAACGAGGGGTTGGACCGAGCGTTGTCGAGGATGAACTCGTCGATCAACTCGGCGGCTGACGGCGCGGTCGAGATGATCGTCTCCGTGGCGTCGACGGCATCGAATACCGAGCGAAAGTGGACGATTAGAATGCCCTTCGCCGCGGGGGACCGGACGATTCGCAGCTTGGCCTCGGTCACGACCGCGAGCGTGCCCTCGCAGCCCACCACGACCCGGCTCAGGTTCAGCGGGCCGGGCTCGCTCGAATAGCCCGCGCCCCAGGAGTCGCCGTTGCGCACCAGCTCGTCTAGGTTGTAGCCGCTGACGCGGCGGAGAATCTTAGGGAACTTCTGTAGAATCTCCTCGCGGTAGGTGTCCCCGATCCGGGGAAGTTCCCGGTACAGCGACGATACGAGGCCGTCGCCGCTTCCGAGCCGCTCCAGGTCGCCGCTCGCGACCGGTCTCAGCCAGGCGTCCGAGCCGTCCGAGAACACGCAGCGCAGCTCGAGCACGTGGTCGATCGTCTTGCCGTACAGGATCGAGTGCGAACCGGCGGAGTTGTTGCCGATCATGCCCCCGACCGTTCCGCGGCTGGCGGACGAGGTGTTAGGGCCGAACTGGTAGCCGTGCGGGCGGAGGTGGCGTCCTAGCTGGTCTTGGACCACCCCCGGCTGGAGGCGAACCCATCCCTCCTCGAGATTCGTCTCGAGGATCCCGTTCATGTACTTGGCGAAATCGATATGCACGGCGTGGCCGACGGCTTGCCCTGACAGGCTAGTGGCGCCGCCGCGCGGCAGGACGGGAACTTGGTGCCGGTCGCAGATCTGCAGGAGCGAGCGCACGTCGCCGTGGTGCCTCGGGATCACCGCCCCGATCGGCTCGATCTGCCAGACCGAGGCGTCCGTCGAGTACAGGATCCGGGAGTAGCGATCGAACCGAACCTCGCCTTCGACGCGGCTCCCGATCTGAGCGGCGAGGTCGTTGGGGTAGGCGGCCATGGCTCTGGCGGATGACGGGAGCGACGCGCGGGGCGCGTCCCCGTGCCTGGGCCCGGCGGGCTCAGCCACTCGCCTGGTGGATGCGACGGCCCAGCAAGGACAGCCCGACTCCTATATTTTCGTCGCTGACGTTCGAAAAGGAAAGCCGCAGGGTGTTCGATCCCCCTCCGTGGGCGAAGAACGGCGCGCCCGGAATGAAGGCTACCTTGTCTTCTTGCACGCTGGCGCGGAACAAGGCCAGCGCGTCGATTCGCTCGGGCAGCTCCAGCCACTGGAAGAGTCCGCCCCGCGACCGCGTCCAGCGGGCCGTTTCGCCGAGATGCACCAGCAGCGCACGATGCAGCTCTCCCGCCTTGGAGCTGTAGAACTCCCGCACTCGATCCGCCTGTTGGGGCATCCAGCCGCGCTCGAGGAATTCGAGGATGATGCGTTGCCCCGGGGTCGAAGTGCAGAGGTCGCCGGTCTCCTTGCAGTACTCGATGCGCTTGACGATCTCGGCCGGGCCGTGGATCCAGGCCACCCGCAGTCCCGGAGCGAGGACCTTGGAGAAGGTGGACATGTAGATCACGTGCCCGTCCTCGTCCACGGCCTTGATCGGTCGCAGCGACGCCCGGTCGACCCCTGCGAAGTAAAGCTCTCCGTACGCGTCGTCCTCGAACACGAGCAGGCCTTCCCTGCGGGCGAGCTGGTAGAGACCCTCCCTGCGGGCTTGCGACCAGACGGCCCCGGAGGGGTTCTGGAAGTTCGGGATCACGTAGACGAACTTGCAGGGTCGGCCCTGTTCGCGGGCCTCGCCTATGCGGCGGGCCAGGTCGTCCAAGTCCATGCCCGCGCCGTCGCACCTGACGGCGAACAGCTTGGCGCGGAAGTTCTCGAAGGCGGCCAAGGCGCCGATGTAACTCGGGCTCTCCACGAAGACCGCGTCGCCCGGATCCAGCAGGACGCGGGCCACGAAATCGAGGCCCTGCTGCGAGCCGCTGGTGAGCAGAGTCTCGCCCTGCCCGGCTGCGATTCCCTTGTCGGCCCGGTCGCGTTCCCGGACCGCGCCGATCAGCCGGGCGTTGCCGCGCGTCACCGAGTACTGGAACACGTGCCCGCCCCACCGGTCGATCAGCTCGTTCTGGATCGTCCGGAACTGCTCGTGCGGGAATGTCCGGGCGTTCGGCGATCCCGCCGCGAACGAGATCACTTCCGGCTGGTTGACCAAGCCAGTGAGCTGCCGGATCAGGGAGGAGCGCATGACCCGCGCATCGCGCGACAGCAAGCCGGCTGCGTCCATGCGCGCAGCGTACCAGAGTCCGCCTGGGCGGCGGCGGGGCCGGTTCCAAGCCGTCCCGCGCGGGAGTCGACGGCGGATCCCCGGGAGATCCGTCGGCTCTCAGCTTCGAGGGTGGTGGGAATCGTAGACCGCGCGCATCCGGGACCGCAGCACGTGGGTGTAGATTTCCGTGGTCGAGATGTCCGCGTGGCCCAGCATGAGCTGCAGGCTGCGCAGGTCCGCGCCGCGCTCCAGCAGGTGCGTCGCGAAGCTGTGTCTGAGCACGTGCGGCGAGACGGTCCCTCCGATGCCTGCCGCCAGCCCGTAGCGCCGCAGCAGCTTCCAGAAGGCCTGTCTTGACATGGCGCCGCCTCGCGCGGTGACGAACAGGAACTCGGACTTCGCTTGCTTCAGGATCGGGTCCCGGAACCGGGTCACGTAGTCGTCGATCGCCTCGAGCGCGACGGCTCCGACCGGCACCAGGCGGGTTTTCGATCCCTTGCCGAGCGTGCGGACAATGCCCATCTTGGTGTCGAGCTCGGCCGTCTTGACCGCGACTAGTTCCGAAACTCGCAGGCCCGTCGCGTAGAGCAATTGCAGCATCGCTAGGTCGCGACTGCCGAGCGGCGTATCGCGATCCGGGGCCCCGAGCAACTGGTCGACTTCGTCCAGGCTGAGGTACTTCGGAAGCCGCTTCCATTGGCCGGGGGAACCGAGGTGCCGCGTTGGATCTTCGCGGATGGTGCCTTGCTCCAAGAGATAGCGATAGAGTCCGCGAATGGTGCTCAGATAGCGCGAGATCGACCGCGCGTTCAAGCCGTCGGCGTAGAGCGAGCCGAGGAACTCTCGCAGGTCGCCGTCGCCGGCCTCGGCGAGGCTCGCGCCGCGTCGAGCCATGAAGCAGGACAAGCGGGTCAGGTCGTCCCGATAGGCTGCCAGACTGCTCGTCGCAAGGCCCTTCTCCACGCTGCAATACGCGAGAAATTCCCGCCCGGAGTCGTCTGGGCACTCGCTGCCCACATGGCCATGGTACCAAACATTTCAGCCCGCTTTCGTCTTGACTGGCGCCTACCGCCCGTACTAGGATGAGGTAGGCGCGAAACATTCGCTAGGGAGTTTGTCGATGTCGACGACCAAGAAGGTGTGCGTGAGGCGCTTCAACATGAACGCGGTTGAAGGCTATGTGTATCCGAAGGGATACCTGCACTCGCGCGGGATCGAGCTCATGGCCCGGACCGCCGAGGCGGTCCTGATTCCCTACGACGACATCCGGGCGGTGTATTTCGTCCGCGAGTTCGGGCCCGACCCCACGAAGTACCAGAGACGGGAGTTCGCGACGCGTCCGAAGCTGGGCGGCCTCTGGGTGCGCATGAGCTTTCGCGACGGGGAGGAATTGGAGGGGGTCATGCCGAACGACTTGACCGCGTTGGGCCAGCACGGCGTGACGCTGACGCCGCCGGATTCCAAGGGCAACACGCAGCGGGTCTTCGTGCCGAGGGAGGCGGTAAGAGTCTTCCAAGTGGTCGGTGTCATAGGCCGGCCCAAGCGTCCGGTAGTCGGCCCCCGCGGGCGGCCTCTGGCAAGCCAGATGGAGCTCTTCGAGACGTTGGCATAGCCGGTCGATCGCCCGAACGCGAAGCTGGGCCTAGCCCTCTGCCTCTAAGAAGCGTTCCGCCTCGATCGCCGCCATGCAGCCCGCTCCCGCGGCCGTGATCGCCTGCCGGTACATGCGATCCTGCACGTCTCCGGCGTGAAAGACGCCGCGCACGTTCGTCCTCGCTCCTCCGTGGGACACGATGTAGCCTTGGTCGTCCAAGTCCAGCTGGTCTCGGAAAATGCCGGTGTTGGGGACGTGGCCGATCGCGAGGAAGAGGGCGTCGGTCTTGTGGTCCCATTCCCTTCCGTCGATCGTGCTGCGCAGCTTCAGGCTGGTGACGGACCGAGCCTCCGGATCCTCCACAGCCGCCACGGTGGCGTTGGTAATCCAGCGGATCTTCTCGTTGTGCTGGGCGCGGTCGAGCATGATCTTCGACGCGCGGAACGCGCCCCGCCGGTGGATCACGGAAACCTCGGTCGCGAACTTCGTGAGGAACAGGGCCTCCTCCATCGCGCTGTCGCCGCCGCCCACGACCGAGACGGGCTGGCCGCGGAAGAAGAAGCCGTCGCACGTAGCGCAGGAGCTGACGCCGTGCCCGATCAGCGCCTGCTCGGACTCGAGGCCCAGCCAGCGGGCCGAGGCGCCCGACGCGACAATCAGCGTCTTGGTGCGGAGCTCCTCCCCCCCGACCCAGAGGGTGAACGGACGGGCCGACAGGTCGGCTCGCTTGACTTCGCCGTGCTTGTAGGCCGCCCCGAACCGCCGCGCCTGCTGCTTCATGCGGTCGACGAGGTCCGGTCCCATGACTCCTTCGGGGAAGCCCGGGAAGTTCTCGACGTCGGTTGTCAGGCTGAGTTGGCCGCCCGCCTCCAGGCCTTCTATGACTAGCGGCTCGAGGCTCGCCCGCGCTGCGTAGATGGCGGCAGTATTCCCGGCGCAGCCGGATCCGATCACGACGACGTTGTGCATGCTGGCGCGGCCGCTGGTACGCGGCCCGCAAGAACCATTCTAAGTGCGCCGTCCGCACGCCCTAGTCGGGCGAGCTCGCGCCCCCGCTGGCTGGCTCCGTGACTGTCAGGGTCTGGTTCGCCGGGACGTCCGCCAGCTCCTGGACGGTCCCGCTGGGCCAGGTGATTTCGACCTGCTCCGCTCGGGGCGCTCGGCCGAGGCCGAAGTACAGGCGCCTTTCGCCGGAGGAGAGGTAGCTGCCGGCGGCCGACACCATCGCATGCCGTTCCTCGCCGGATGGGAGGCGAACCCGCACGTGCGCCCCGGTTGCGTCGCGGTTGCTCCGGGTCCCTACGAGAAGCAGCGCGAGCCAGTTGTTGCTCGTGCCTTGGTTCCGCAGCAGCACCGCCCGCTGGTCCCTGCAATTCACGGCGATATCCAGGAATCCGTCGTTGTCGAGGTCCGCGACGGCCGCTCCGCGCGCCGCGCGAGGCACCGAAAAGGGATCCCCGCTGCGGGCCGACACGTCCTCGAAGACATGCCCCGTATTCCGCATCAGGACCAGCGGTTCCATGAAGCTGACATCCGGCTGGGTGAGCTCGATGTTGTCCATCACGTGCCCCTGCGCCACGAAAATGTCCCGCAGGCCGTCGTTGTCGTAGTCGAACATCTTAGTGCCCCATCCCGAGTGCATGGAGCTGATGCCGCTGACCCCGGTCGGGCCGGAGACGTACTCGAACAGCTGTCCGTCGTTGCGAAACAGGGCGTAGCGCTGGTGAGCCAGGGCGTTGATGAACACGTCCGGCCGCCCGTCGTTGTCGTAGTCGGCGAAGTCCGCGCCCATGCCCGCGAAAGTCCGCCCGTTCTCGTCGTAGGCCACGCCGGAGAGCAGCGCTACCTCTTCGAAACCGGCTCCCTCGAGATTGCGGAAGAGTTGCTGCGGGAACGAGTCGTTGGCGACCAGAACGTCGACCCAGCCGTCACCGTCGTAGTCGCTGAAGGCGATTCCCAAGCCCTTGCCGGGAGCCGTGCCGAAGCCGCTGGCGTCGGCCACGTCAGTGAACGTGCCGTCCCCCTCGTTGCGATAGACCAGGTGCGGAATCGGAGCGAAGTGCTTCGGATGGCAGTAGGAGCGATGGCCTGGCTTCCGCTCGCCGCACCACGGATTGTCCGCGAAGGACCAATGGACGTAGCGGGACACGAACAGGTCGAGATGCCCGTCGCGGTCGTAGTCGAGGAATCCCGCTCCGGCGGACCAGCCCCCGCCGGCGACGCGAGCCCGTTGCGTCCGGTCCTCGAAGGTGCCGTCCCCTCGGTTGCGAAAGAGGAGGTTCCCGCCGAAGTTGGCGAGGAAGAGGTCGGGGAATCCGTCGTTGTCGTAGTCGCCGGCCGCGACACCCTGCCCGAAATGATCGCCTCGGACGCCTGCCGCTTCGGTGACGTCCGTGAAGCGCCAGTCTCCGTCGTTGCGGAAGAGACGGTTCCAGTAAGCGGGGTCGGACTTGTCCGGAAGCGCCCCGGCGGGCATCGGATCCTGCAGAGCGGCGCCGTTCACGAAATACAGGTCGAGGAGGCCGTCCGCGTTGTAGTCGAGCGCCGCGACGCCTCCGACCATGGATTCCAGCAAGTACTTCTGGGACGTCCCTGACGACGCGTTCCTGAAGTCGACGCCGGACTTCTCGGTCAGGTCCTCGAAGACCGGCAGCTCCGGGCTGGCGGGCTGGGCGGCTGCGCCTAGGCTGGTGGCCAGCCAGACGCATGCCGCGACAGCGCGTCGCAGGTCCGCTTCCGGGACGTTCGGATCTCTGGCGTCGCCAGGCATCGCAATCCGGACGAGAGCGTCACATCGCGACGAAGTTCACCAGCCTGTCGGGAACCTCTATGACCTTGCGGACCGTCCTGCCGGCGAGCAGTGCCTGGATTCTTTCGGACTCCCTCGCGCGCGCGGTCAGCTGGTTCCTGGCCAGGCCCTTCGGCACCGTCAGGCGGTCGCGCAGCCTGCCGTTGACCTGGACGACGACCTGCACGGTGTCCTCGCGGGCTAGCGACGGGTCGAAGACCGGCCAGCGCGCGTTGAGCAGAGGTGCTTCTTGGCCCAGCACCTGCCACAGCTCCTCCGTTATGTGCGGGGCGAACGGGCTCAGCAGCAGCGTGAGGCCCTGCAAGGACGCTTGCATGACCCCGTCCGAGACCTGTCCCTCGAGGTCGTGGAGCCGGTTGGTGAGCTCCATGATCGAGGCGATGGACGTGTTGAAGTGCCAGCGCGTCTCGAAGTCGGAGGTCACCCGCTTGATGGTCTGGTGCAGCTTTCTTAGGGCGGCCCGGTCCGCCTCGCTGCGGGCGGCGGCACTCGCTTCCACGCCGTCGCTGGCGTTGCGCACGACGAATCGATGCACACGCGACAGGAAACGCCACATCCCCTCGACGCCCTCGTCCAGCCAGTCCAGGTCGCGCTCGGGCGGTGCGGCGAACAGCGCGAACATGCGAGCGGTGTCGGAGCCGTATTGCGCCACGAGTTCCTCCGGGCTGACGACGTTCCCTAGGTTCTTGGACATCTTGCGCCCGTCGCGGATCACCATCCCTTGGGTGAACAGCCGGCGGATCGGCTCGTCCCAGTCGATCAGGCCGAGGTCGCGCATGACCTTCGTGAAGAAGCGGCAGTAGATCAGGTGCAGGACGGCATGCTCGATGCCCCCGATGTACTGGTCGATGGGAAACCAGAATGCGACCCTCTCGGTGGAGTAGGGCGCGCTCTCGTTGCGGGCGTCCACGTACCGGTAGAAGTACCAGCTCGAATCCACGAACGTGTCCATCGTGTCCGACTCCCGCTCGGCTGGTCCGCCGCATTGCGGGCAGTCTGCGTCTAGGAACTCCGGAACGCTGCGCAGAGGGGATTCTCCCGAGCCGGTGAGTTCGACGCCGCGAGGCAGCAGCACGGGCAGGTCCTCGTCGGGGACCGGCACCATGCCGCAGCGGTCGCAGCGGATCGCGGGAATCGGCGTGCCCCAGTAGCGCTGGCGGGAGATGCCCCAGTCGCGCAGGCGGAACGTCTCCGCGGCCTTGCCGAATCCCCCTGCCTCCGCCTTGGCGCTCATTCGCTCGATGGCTTCCTGGCTGGCGAGGCCGCTGAATTCGCCGGACCGCTCGACCACGCCGTAGTCCGCGAAGGCCTCGGTCATCTCGCCGGCGCGGGCGAGCTCGCTGTCGGCGGGGCGAATGACGGGAAAGACATCGATGCCGTGCTTGCGGCAGAACTCGAAGTCGCGCTGGTCGTGGGCCGGCACTGCCATGATCGCGCCAGTGCCGTAGCCCATGACGACGAAGTTCCCGACCCATACCGGGACCGCCTCGCCGCTGTAGGGGTTCACGGCATGGTGCCCGGTGAAGAAACCCTTCTTCTCCAGGTCGTCCGGGCTCTTGCTGGCCGCGTCCGCCGCCAACGCCTGGCCGCGCCCGCCGAGGTCCAGCCTCGCAACCAGGGGATGCAAGGGGGCGAGGATCAGGCAGGTGGTGCCGAAGATGGTGTCGACGCGCGTGGTGAACACCCGAATCCTCTCGCCCGAGCCCTGCACGGTGAAGTCGACCTCCGTGCCGACGGAGCGGCCGATCCAGTTCCGCTGCATCGCGAGAACGCGCTCCGGCCATCCGCCCTCGAGGAATTCCAAGGCCTGGAGCAGCTCGTCTGCGTACGCCGTCGTGCGGAAGAACCACTGCTCGCGCTCCTGCTGCTCGACGGGCGTCTCCTCGTGGCGCCAGCAGCAGCCGTCGACCACCTGCTCGTTCGCCAGCACCGTGGCGCAGTCGGGGCACCAGTTAACGGCGGCGCTCTTGCGGTAGGCGAGGCCGCGCTCCCACATGCGCAGGAAGAACCACTGGTTCCAGCGGTAGTACTCCGGCTCGCAGCTCGACGTTTCGCAATCCCAGTCGTAGCTGAAGCCGAAGGCCCCTAGCTGGCGCTTCATGGCCTCGATGTTGGATTTCGTCCACTCGCCGGGGTCGCGCCTGTTCTTGATCGCCGCGTTCTCGGCCGGCAGCCCGAACGAGTCCCAGCCCATCGGGTGCAGCACGCGGAAGCCCTGCATGCGCTTGTAGCGGGCCAGCGCGTCGCCGATGGAGTAATTGCGCACGTGGCCCATGTGCAGCACTCCAGAGGGGTACGGCAGCATCTCGAGAACGTAGTACTTGGGCTTGCCCGGGTCGGTTTCGGCGCGGTAGACGTGGTGCCGCTTCCAGTACTCCTGCCACTTCGGCTCGATATCCCGCGGCCGGTACGAGGTCCCCCTCATACATTCAGGGTAGCCGTCTTGGCCGGGGCCTCGCGCCGTCTTCACGCGAAGCGGCCCGGGCGCGGAATCGATCCGCGGGCGGTGCCCGCCGGCGTCGGCGGCCGCGAATCTGGATTCCCGGGTCAGAGGTCGAGATCCGCGACGGTCCGGGCGGCGCGCACTAGCTCGATGAACTCCCTGCGGTAGCCGAAGTGGTCGGCGCCCTGAGCTCCTTGCGCAAGGTCGATCACGTCGCCGAAGTCGAAGTCGCCGGTGTAGGTGCCTCCGCGCAGGAGCTGGCCGAACCCTGCGACGGCCGCGCTGAAGCGCGTCTCCTGCGAGAGGGCCCCGAGGCGCGGCAGCTCGTCGTCCGGCCCGACGACCCGGGTGATCTCCGTGCTCGTCTCGCTGTCCGGAAGCTTGTAGCGGATCTTGACGCACGCGTACTCGTCGGAGACGCCAGCCGGCGGCCCGCCCTGCGGCCGGTACCTCAAGGAACCGACGAGCGCGGCGCCCGAGCCCGCCGGAGTGATCTCGTAGAGCGCGGTCACCGTGTGCCCGGCGCCGATTTCGCCGGCGTCCACCTTGTCGTTGCGGAAGTCGTCCCGCGCCAGAAGCCTGCTCTCGTAGCCGATCAGGCGGTACTCGCTCACGGTGTGCGGGTTGAATTCCACTTCGATCTTGACGTCCTTCGCGATCGGGAACATGACGGAGGTCGCTTCCTGCTCCAGCACCTTGCGCGCTTCCCTCAAGGTGTCGATATAGGCCGCGTTGCCGTTGCCGTTCTGGGCCAGCGCCTGCATGAGCGAGTCGTGGTAGTTGCCCATCCCGAATCCGAGCACCGACAGGTAGACGCCCTTGGACCGCCTTGCCGCGACGAAGCCCTTGAGCACCGCGGTGTCCGTCATCCCGACGTTGAAATCGCCGTCGGTGGCGAGAATCACGCGATTCAGGCCGCCCTCGATGTAGTCGCTCTCTGCCAGCCGGTACGCCTCCGTGAGACCCGCCCCTCCTGCGGTGGATCCTCCTGCCTGCAGGCTGTCCAGCACCGCCAGGATCTTGGAGCGCTCGGCCACGGGCGTGGGCTCGAGCGCCGTGCCCACTTCGCTCGCGTAGGTCACGACCGCCACCCGGTCCTTCGGATCGAGGTTCCCGAGAAGCACCTTCAGGGACTGGACTACCAGTGGAAGCCTGTTCGGCTCGTCCATTGAGCCCGACGTGTCGATGAGGAACACCAGATTGGCGCGCGGCCGACCGCTGTTCCCGAGTTCGTAGCCCTTGATCCCGATGTGGAGCAGCTTGGTCCCGGCGTTCCAAGGCGTGGCCGCGACGGACACCGTCGCCGCGAACGGCTTGCCGCGCTCGCTTGCCGCGGGGTAAGCATAGGGGAAGTAATTCACCAGCTCCTCCACGCGGACGGCGTCTGGATCCGGCAGGTGGCCGCGATTGAGCGCCGCCCGCACGAAGCTGTAGGAACCCGTGTCGACATCGATCGAGAAGGTCGACACGCGATGCTCGGCTGCCGCCCGCACCCGGCTGTCTTGGTAGCTCGGGAACCGGTCTCCGTCCGTCGTGCCGCCGGTCGAGCGCTCGGCAAACATGGGCGTGCCGATGACCGCCGAACTCACCGGCGGCCTGATGATCTCGGTATGCATCTGCGGCGGACTTGGCGGAGGCCCGCCGGCCGCCTTCGGTGCCTGCGAGGCTCGCTCCTCGCAGGCTCCCGTGAGTACGAATGCCAGCACTGCCAGGCAGCCTGCGCCTTCGATGACTCGCGCTCGCTTGGGTATCATATGCTGTCTGCAGACGGCCGACGGACCGATTCGGTTCCCGACGGACCGAAAAGTTGGAGCTCATTGAGGGGGTCCGCCGCAGGCGAATCGCTCGGCGGTCGCGGCTTGCGGGCCTCGCGAGTGCATGCGTCGCGAATCTCCACCCGAGGCGGGCGCCTCCGTTCGGATCCGGGACGTGACGGATGCCGATCTCGCGGCCGTGCTGGCGATTAACGAGAGATCCATCCCGGCGATGAACAGTCTCACGCACGAGCGGCTCCGATGGTTCGTCCGGCAGGCCGTCTACTTTCGCGTGGCCGTCGCCGGGCAGGAGATTGCTGGATTTCTGATCTGCCTGGCGCCCGATGCCCCGTACGGCAGCGCGAACTTCCGCTGGTTCAGCCAGCGGTACGACGACTTCCTCTACGTGGATCGAGTTGCGGTCTCCGCGTCGTACCGGCGCCGGGGCGTGGCGGACGCGCTCTATCGCGACGCGGCTGCCAGTGTGGGCCGGCCATACCGCCTGCTGGCAGCGGAAGTGAACCTGCGTCCGCCCAACGATGGCTCGCTCCGGTTCCACGAACGACTCGGCTTCGAGCCTGTGGGTGCTCAGGACCACGGCCGCGTCAAGGTGCGCTACTTGGTGCGGCCGCTGCCCTTGTGACGCTTCGTGCCGGGCCTGGGACCGTGCGGGGGTTGCGGAAGTTGGCTCCGTACGGGTTTGCCCGCTCAGCGCTCGACCTGCCCGCCCAGCCAGCGCACGGCGTTCTCGAGAATCTTCAGCACGTTGGAATCTTTGAACACCGGAAATGTTTCGTGTCCCGGACGGAAGTAGAAGATCTTGCCTTGGCCCAGGTTCCAGAGCATCCCGCCGCGGAAGCGCCCCCCGCCTCGCCACGTCTCCCGGAACAGCACCGCGTCCGGATCCGGCACGTGGAACGGCTCGTCGTACATCTCGCTGGCCGGGATCTCGAACTCGGCGGGCAGTCCCGCCATGATCGGGTGGTCGGGCCTCGTGACCGTGACCCTGCTCGGGAAGCCGTGGGCGTTCACGCCCGGGAACACGCAGTTGGGCAGGTCGACGCGAACCTGCGAGACGGCCCCGCGCCGCACGAAGGCGTAGTAGGCGGGCGTGACGATCGAATCGTAGGTCGGAGGGAAGCGGCCCGGCGGCCGGACGAATTCGATCTCGGTGTCCGGATGCGGGAACCGGCGTCGTGCGTCTTGGCGCGTGCGGGCAAACATCGCTTCAATGAAGGGCACGGACCAGTGGGCCGAATGCAGCGCGACAAGCGCCAGCTGGCCGGCGCGCACCCGATCCACGATCCGCAGGCCCACCTCGTCGGGCACCTCGCCTTGGCGCACGTGTCCCCACCACAGCAGCACGTCTTGGTCGCCCAGCGAGCTGAGACCGTGCCCGGGGTCGTCCTGGCCGGCGGACATGACGTTCAGCCCGGGCAGCGCGCCGAGGCGCCGCGCGATCTCGTTGCCGAGGAAGTTGTCGTAGGCTTCGGCCTGCTTGGGTTGGCGCTCGTCCCAGACCAGCACGTTGACCGGGCCTGCCGCGGTCGTGGCAGCGGTGACCAAGAGCATTACGCCTAGGAGTCGCATCGTCCCAACAGCCTATTGCTCCTGCGAGGGGTCGCGCAAGCGCGGCGGCTGCGCGGATTCCCCGTTGCGCGGGCGACCTCTGCCCTGCTAGGTGCAACCAGCCGGCGGCAACCGCGGGAATCCGGTACGCGACCCGTCGCCCCTGAGCCCTCGCCGGCCCGCCGCCGGCCCCCGATCTTGGGCGATGCCACGACGGCGCGTGCGAGGTGCCGGGCCGCGACGGTCTCAGTTGCGGCCCGGGGGCTTGACGGTAGTGCCGGCTGCATGGTACTCTCCCGGGGCAATTCAATCGACGGTCGCGCCTGGGGCCGGCAAGGCGGCCGCCCGCGCATGGAAACCGGCATCCAAGGAGGAAGCCCGTGAAAGACAAGCTGCTGATTCGGTGGACGATGGTCTGCCTCTCCATCGCCTGTGCCGCATCCCTGGTCGCGCAGCGGGCCGACCGGGCGATCATCACCGGTGTCGTAATGGATCCCACCGGCGCGCTCATACCCGGCGCGTCGGTGACGCTATTGGACGAGGGCACGGGTGTCGCCACCAACCTAGAGTCGAACTCGGCAGGCGCGTTCAACTCCCCGCCGCTGGTCCTCGGCGTCTACACCGTTCGGGTCGAGAGCCCCGGATTCAAGAGTTACCAGCGGAGCGGGATCCTGCTGACCGGTGGCCTGATCTTCCGCCAGGACGCCGTCCTCGAGCTCGGCGACGTCACCGAGACGGTCGAGGTCGTGGCGGCGTCGGAGATGCTCAGCACCCAGCAGGGCGACTTGACCCACACCGTGGACGAGAAGTACTACGAGGACCTCCCTGTGGTGATGGGCGCCGACATCCGGCTCGCCGAATCGCTCTTGCTCCTCCAGCCCGGGTACACGCCGATGGCGCCGAACGGCGATCCGATGTTCAAGGGCAGCCAGTTCAACTCGCGCATCAACGGCGGTCAGACCATGGCCACCGAGAATTTCTTCGACGGCGCCGCCTTCGGCTTCGCCGAGGGCCACCAGCAGACGCACGAGAGCGCCGTTCCGATCGAGGGCATTCGCGAGATGAAGGTGATCAACACGACGTATTCGGCGCAGTACGGTCACACCAGCGGCGGCTTCATCGAGTACACCAGCAAGTCCGGTAGCAACCAGGTGCACGGCTCCCTGTACGAGTACTTCTCGAACGAGGCGCTGAACGCCAGCGGATTCTTCGGCACGTTCCGACCGAAGGACCGAAAGAACAACTACGGCGGCACCATCGGAGGGCCGGTGTACATCCCGAAGGTGTACAACGGCCGGAACCGGACATTCTTCTTTCTCAACTGGGACATCTACGACTTCCGCTCGGGCACGCTGCCGAGCTTCGCGAATACCACGCCGGTAGACGCTTTCAAGGGCGGCGACTTCGGGCAGCTACTGACAGACAACCAAGTCGGCACCGACGTCCTCGGCAGGCCGATCATGGAAGGGGCTATCTTCGATCCCAACTCGACCAGGACGGAGAGCGGCGTGCCGACGCGCGACGCGTTCCGCGACAACGTGATTCCGGCGGCGCATCCCTTGCGCAGTGTCGCGGCGCAGCAGATCACGGACGTGATGGTCCAGCCCGACCGCGCCGGTACCGCCTTCAATGTCCACGGCGGGTCCGGCGACCAGACCTGGGCCTTCGACATCCAGACCGTCCTGTTCCGCGTGGACCACGCCTTCACGGACAATTTCCGCTCGACCACCAGCTACTTCGAGAACGATCGTCCGTCGATCCGCCGTTGCGGCGGCGTGGGCGGTTGCAGCGCGAACTCCTGGTCGGACTTCTCGAAGAACACGAATTACATCGGCCAGGGGTTCCAGCAGACAATCGCGACCCATCACCTGCACCAGCAGTTCGACTACATCATCACGAACAACCTGATCAACCACACCACGCTGGCCTACGACCGGTGGTACATGGGCGGGCACTCGCTGTCGGCAGGCACGGGCTGGCCCGAGAGGCTGTGGGGCCAGGACCGCGGCGGCCTGATCGAGGAAGGGACCGGGGCGCCGAGCATCAGCTTCTCTGGCAACACTCCGTATTCCGGTCTCGGCAACCCGTGGGGCGGCCGACAGGGCGGACCCGGGTTCAACACAAACAACCGCTATCAGTTCTCCAATGACCTCACGTGGGTCAAGGGCCGGAACACGATCAAGATGGGTTTCGAGTTCCGCCATCACCAGTATCCGTTCCGCCAGTGGGGCGCGTCTCCCGGCGGGACCTTCAGCTTCAATCGCCTGCAGACGGGCGGCTACGACGCACTGGGCAACAACCTCCCCTCGACCGGAGACCCGTACGCCTCGTTCATCCTCGGCCAGGTACATAACGGAACGTTCCACATCCCCGCCGAGCCGACCTTCTACGAGGGCTACTTGGCTCCGTGGGTCAACGTGGACAGCAAGGTCACCAACAACCTGACGCTGACCTTGGGCCTGCGCTGGGACTACCAGAGCTCGCGCATCGAAACCAACGACCAGTACTCGACGTTCGACCTCAACACGCCCAATCCCGGGGCGGGCGGCCTGCTGGGCGCCCAGGTCTTCGCGGGCACCGGTCCCGGGCGCACGGGCTCACGGAAGTTCCAGAAGCCGCCGAAGGACGCTTGGGGCCCGCGCTTCGGATTCGCCTACCGCATGGGCGACAAGAACGTGATCCGAGGAGGCTACGGCATCTACTACTCGGGCGTCGCGCACAGCCAGTTCACCGGCCTGCCGATTCTCGGATTCGAGAACTTTCCCGCGGCCAACAACACCAACAATGGCCGCACGGCCACATACCACTGGGACGACGGCATCCCTAGGGACCTCATCATCCGGCCCCCGTTCGTGGATCCCACCGTGTCGCTGAACCAGGCGCCGATCACGGTGGCGGATGACGACCTGACACTGCCTAGGTTCCAGAACTGGTCGGTCACGCTCCAGCGCCAGCTCAGCGACAACATGGTCCTGGACGTCTCCTATATCGGCAACCGCGGGACTCGGCTGACGAACCACCCGACCTCGATGGGCCTCCTGAACAACATGAACCATCCCGACGTCATCAGCTACGGAGCCGCCGTGCTGAACGCGGACATCAACTCGCCGGTCGCGCAGGCGGCGGGCATCGGGCCGCCGTACGAGGGCTTTACCGGAAACGTGGCGCAGGCCCTGCGGCCGTTCCCGCACATCCAGTCCATCCGGTGGCGCAGCGTGCCGACCGGCATGAGCACCTACCACTCCTTCCAGACCAAGCTGGACAAACGCTTCGGCAACGGCTTGCAGTTTCGCGCGTCGTACACGTACTCGCGACTGGAAGGCACCGGATCGGAGAGCGGCCAGGGAAACGACGGCCGCAGCGGCAGGCGGCAGAATCCGATCGAGCCGCACGTGAAGACGCTCAGTTCGGACGACATCCCTAACAGCGCCTTCGTTGCTTGGACCTACCAGCTTCCGTTCATGCGGGACCGGAAGGCCGGCCTCGCGCGACTGATCGGCGGCTGGAGCTTCTCTGGCATCTTCCGCTTCGACCAGGGGCGTCCCATCAACGTGGGCATGGCCAACGACATGGGCGGGCTCCTGTTCAATCCGCAGAAGCGCCCCGACCGCCAGTTCGGGACGGACGGCACCACCCAGATCAGCGGCCGTTTCGATCCCAACAGCGACCGCTACCTAACGAAGGGGGGCTGGTCGGATCCGGGCGCCCTCCGGTTCGGGAACGCGCCGATCAACGACGGCACGGTGCGCGGCTTCGCGAACATCACCGAGGACCTGAGCATCTTCAAGGACATCTGGCTGAACGAGCAGTTCAAGATGCGCTGGGAGACGAACTTCGGCAACATCTTCAACCGCTCAATATTCTGCTCGCCAAACGGCAACTGGAGCGCGGGTTCGTTCGGACAAGTGTTCCAGCAGTGCAATATCCCGCGCTCGATCCAATTCGGGCTGCGGGTCGACTTCTAGCCTTCCGAGCGCCGCGGGCCTCGGGGCGTCACGCCCCGAGGCCCATTTCGCGTTCAGCGCGGAGTCGCGGCCTGCGCGGACCCGCAGGTCGTTGCCTGACAGGTAGCAGTCACTGTCACCCGCGCCCCGATGACGTCCCGGCTGCTCCGCGCGCCGCGCGTGCGGATTGCCAGCCAGTTGCGGCGGTTCCCCCGTCGCTGCGCAGCCGCGCCGGGACGTCGTTCTTGTTGACGGCGAGGATGTCGGAATCGCCGTCGTTGTCGAAATCGGCGAACGCCGTCCCGCGTCCCACCCGATCGCTGAAGGCGCGCCGCCCGGTCCGGTCCGAAACATCCAAGAAGCGCCTGCCGGAATCGTTGCGGAGAAGGTAGCGCGGCTCGGCGTACCTATCCGCCGGGAAGCGGCGCTTGAGGCGCTCCTCGGTGGGGACGTTGGCGACGAACAGGTCGAGCCCGCCGTCGTTGTCGAAACTGAGCAACTTGGTGCCCCACCCCCAGTAGTTGAAGCCCATCGGGGCCAGTCCGAGGCTGGTCGTCTGGTCGAGAAAGAGTTTGTCGCCGTTGTCGCGCCCCTACAGCGTGTTGGACTGCTCCACGAGGTTCGTGAGGAATCCATCGAGGCGGATGTTGTTGTAGTCGCCGACCGTGGGGCCCATCGAGCCTTTGGGTTCGCCGCGCTCGTCAACCATGCCGCCGGATTCCCGGCTCACGTCCTCGAACCCGCCGTCCCCCCGTCCGTGTAGTAGAAGTTCTGCTTGGAATCGTTCGACAAGCAGAGCTCTTGGTCGCTGTCGCAATCGGCGACGACCGCCTCGAAGCATTGGCCTGGCTCGCTTTGGAGCATGCCGTCTGTCGCGCTGGCGTCGCGGAGCGTGCGGTCGCCCGCATTCATATACAGCAGGTCCCGCTGGCCATCGTAGCTTTTCGGTGCGCACATGATCGGTACTCGCTTGAGCTTGCAGGCGCTGTCCCTGGTCGGAGGCGGGGGAGACGTCTCCAGATCGAAGGCCGCGAGATTGGCTAGGAACAGATACAGGTCCCCGTCGCTGTCGATGTCGGCGAACGCCGCGCCGATGCTCCATCTCGACGGATGCCAAGCCGGCCCCCTCATGTCGGCCGCCTCGGACACGTCCCGGAATCGCCCTGCAGCGCCCCGGTGCCAGCGGTTGCGCCCGCGGTTCGTGAGGTCGAGGCCGGGGTCGCCGCCATTGTCGTAGTAGCCCACAGCGCAGCCGCTGGACCGGCTCGTGTCGCGGAGGCCGGCCGCCGCCGTGTTCTCAAAGCTGCCGTCGCCTCGGTTCCTCAACAGGTCGTCCGAGGGGGCGCTGCCGTCGGCGCTCAAGCTGCAAGAGGAGGCGTTCGCGAGATGGATGTCCAAGTGCCCGTCGCCGCTGTAGCGAATGAAGCAGGTATCCCGCCCGTTGACGTCCAGCAGGGACCGAGTGGTTTCGTCGCGGCACGTGATGCTCTATGCAGCGCCCGCCTGCTCCGCCACGTCTCGGAAGACCGGCAGCGGCGCGGTGGCTTCGAAACTCTCGGCTGCCGGGCACACCGTCGCGGCCGCCACGAGCGCAAATGCCAGCTGTTTCGGCAACATTCCTGACATAGCCGCGCCTCGTGCGACTGACTGCCGCCCCGCAGGCCATGCTCCGGCCCGGCAGTCCTGGACAGGGCGAGGTCGTGCGCGCTGGACTGAACGCGCTCCCCCGGTCCGTGCCGTGTACCGCCGCCGTTCCATTGGCGCGGCCTCGCGCCGCCTAGCCCGGATAATTCATGAGTAGCCCGGAGGGCCATAGTCCGGTCCCTCCGCCCGGGCGGTGAGGGCCCCCGGTCCAGCGCGATCCTCACTCCTAGGAGTGCCCTGCGAACCCGGCGGCAGCCCCGGCCCGGTCCGATTGAGATCCAAGTTTATATATTGAAATTGTTTTTATCCGGTAGGTTATAATGAATACATGGTCGCAGCCGCAGGCTCCCAAGGCGTTCTGTTCCGCAATCCGCGCCGTCGCCCCGTCGCCGTCCGCTTCGATCACGAGCGCAGCAGCTCCGACGGCGGCGCTGTCCCGGTCGAGGCCGCCGACCGCGCTCCCGGCCTCACCGCGGCCTTCGCCGGCTGCCTGCGCGACCGGCGCCAGCCCTCCGAGGTGCTCCACTCCCTCGCGGACATGCTCCGCCAGCGCATCCACGGCCTCGCCTGCGGCTAGGAGGACTGCAACGACGCCGGGCGCCTCGGCGGCGACCCCGTGTTCAAGCTGCCGCTCGGGCGCGACCCCTGGCAGGGTCGCGACCTGCCGTCCCGGCCCACCCTGTCGCGCTTCGAGAACGCCGTCACCGCGGACGCGCCGAGCGCGCTGTCCGCGGTACCGGCCCGCTGCGTCGTGCGGCGCCAGCACGAGCGGCGCCCCGAGACGAGCATCGTCGAGCTGGACTTCGACCCGACCTGCGAGCCGACGCACGGGGGCCGGCAGCTGGCGCTGTTCAACGGCTCCTGCGACACGCATTGCTACTTGCCGCTGGTGGGCGCGGTGCGCTTCGACGACGAGCGCGAGCGGCATCTCGTGGCGGCGCTGCTGCGCTCGGGCACGGCGGCGGCCGCGGAGGGCTTGCTGCCGCTGCTGGACCGCTTGCTGCCGCAGCTGCGGGAATTCTTCCCGCGGGCGACGCTGCGCCTGCGCCTGGACGCGGGCTTCCAGGGGGACGAGCTGCCGGCCTATGGCGAGCGCGAGGGCCTGGAGTACGTGGCGTGCCTGCAGAAGAACGCAGTGCCGGAGCGGCGCGCGGCCCCGTTGCGGGCGGCCGTCGAGGCCCGGCGCGCGCTCGGAGGCACCTCGGGCACGGACCCCGGCGGGGCAGCGGCGGCCGCGGGGGACCCGCCGTCCGGCCGACCCGCCGGACGCGCTTGCGGCCGCCCTGCCTCAGGTGCCGGTACAGCCGGCCCCCCTGCCGCCGGTCCGCGCGCACCAGCTGGTAGATCCGTTCAGGGCTGATCTCCAGCGCCCCTTCCCACTGCAGCCGCGCCGCGACCTGCTCCGGGCTCCTGCTCCGGGCTCCAGTCCCGCCGCAGGCAGTCCTCGCTCCGCGTCCGCAGCGCCGACGTCAGCTTGCGCGGCCGGCACGCCGCCGCGCGCCGCCGCCGCTCCGCGCGCTCCTGCGCGCTCCCCAAGCTGTAGCTCGCCGCGCGCTCGCCCTCCGCCGGTCGGCCGTTGCGGCCCACTTCCCGGTAGATCGTGGCCCGCTTGCGGCCCGGCTGCCCGGCGATCCTGTCCGCTCCCCAGCCCGCCGCCCGCAGCGTCTCCATCCGGCAGCGCTCCTCCTGCGTCACGTGCGTGTAGCTCTTCCGCATCCGCCTCCCTGCTCCTTCCAGCACCTACCAGCCTACTGCCGCGACACCACCGGTCGCTGCCCCCCCTCTCCCCTCCCTGCCATCTTGTGGCTCGGCGCGTGTCGCACTTCGGAGTTGAATGGGCGAAATAAGAAACGGTTTCAAGACGAAATAAAAAGAGACAAACCGAGGAGGCAAGAATGCATGGGCCTTGGATGGGCCGCGCCGCCACGGCTATGGACGCCGCGGAAGACAGCGACCCGTTTGGGGGGCTGAGCCTCGTCGACGCCAGCACGGTCCTCGTCGCGGTCCTCATCCTAGCCTTGGCGGGGAGCGCCAGCCTGGCCGAGGCCCGCATGAGCACGCGCGACATTACGGTCGTTACCAATTCCGGCCAGCCTGACGTGGAGATGATCCTCAAGCAAGGGGAGCGGACCGAGCGCCTCCGGTCCAGCGACGAGCGCGGGGCTGGGCGCGGCCTATCGCCTAAAGAGCGGCGAGGTGATCTACGTTCCCGAGACGGAGTCGGCGGGCTCGCGGAGCTCGGCTGGACCGCCTGGCAGGGCCTACGGCTTCGGCGAGATCCGCCAGAGCCTCCGACCCGAGCGAATGATGAACGAGGCGTTGACCGCTGCAACGCCGTAGACTCTTCCGTTCGTGGAGAGTCGGTTCCTCGAGAGGACCTGCCCGTTCGATTGGTCGAGTACCACGGTGTCGCCGTCGACAGTGAAGAAGAAGAGCCTCGTACCGGAGGCGATGGGAGAAGCCCAGCAACCCGACGGCAAGCGCTGCGCGGAGAGCTCCGTTCCGGTGTCCAGATCCAGCTCGAACAGGACACCGACCGAGTTCACCAAGTACGCCCGGCCATCCTGCAACAGCGGCGAGCTGAACTCGGTGGTCGCCTTCCCAGCGGTCCAGAGGGTGTCCCCCGGGCTGTCGAGGTGGAACGAATGCGTCCCGCCAGCCTCGCCAGACGCAATCACCACGATGCCGCCCGCGTGGCTGGCCGACGGCACGGCGTAGCCCCGGCCGCCTCTCGCCGGGCGCCGGAAGGCTTCCCTTCCGTCGGCGGCATCGTATGCCACAACGCCGCCGCCGGCTGTTGTCAGCAAGAGTTCCGTTCCGCCGTGGCTGACAGCTATCGGTGTCGAGAAGGACGGGGCCGCGGGAAGGTCGCGTGTCCAGAGATCCTCGCCGGTGGCAGCATCGATAGCGAACAGCCGACCCTCCTTGAAGGGGGCGGCGTGAAGGAACAGGCGCCCGTCCGAGAGTCGTGGCGACGAGCCGAGGCCGTGGTTGCCGACCCAGCTGTCTCCGGCCCTAGGGAGGTAGCGTTTCCAGCGCTCGCTGCCGTCGTGCCCGAATGCAATCAAGTCGCCGCTTTCGAAGAACACCCACAGGCCGGCTTCGTTGGCCGCGGGTGTCGGAGCGGCTTTGGACATGCGCTCATGGGCCTCGGCGGGGCTTGTTGACTCGCGGATGTCGACCCAGAGCCGCGTTCCGTCCGAGAGCCGATAGGCCCCAGTGATGATCCGCTCCTTGTTGGGCCCTTCGACCGATGTCACGTACACGCGGTCCTTCCAGACGACGGGGCTCGATTGGCCATAGCCCTCCAGGTCGACCGTCCACGCCAAGTTCGAATCGTCCGACCACTCGCCCGGCAGGTCCCCGGCCGCAGTCAGACTTGTGCCGTCGCCTCGGAAGCCGGGCCAAGCGTCTCCCCCCGTTGCGATTCCGGCCGAGGCGGCCGCAGCCAGGACCAGTGCTCTCAGCATCACGAAGCTAGAAGACGACCTTCGCTGCCAACTGAAACTGGCGTGGCTCGAACGCCTGCACCGACTGCCCGAACCGAGCGTCTCCGAGGCTATTGACGGGCTGGTCATAATTCACCCGGTTCAGGAGGTTGAAGGCCTCGGCGCGGATCTGGATGCTGACTGACTCGGTCAGCGCGAAGCGCTTCTGCAACGTCACATGGAAGTCGACATACGACGGCGCGAGCTCGGTGTTGCGCCCGAGCGTGCCCGCTACCGCTACCGGCTGGAGGGCTTCCGCGCTGACTCCCGGCGCGAGCCGGAAACGGCTGCTGCCCCGCGCCGTGCGATCGATTGCCGAGGGGATGTCGTGAATGCGGTTTATCAGGGAACCGTTCGGGGTGTTCGTGTTGGACAGCAGCGAGAACGGAGTGCCGCTGCGGGCCCAGAGGAGTCCGCCCAGGCGCCACCCTCCCAGCCAGGCGCTGCGCTCGAAGAACGGCAGCTCGTAGCTTCCGATTGCGGACGCTACGTGCGGCTGATGGAAGTCCGAGACCGAGCGGTCGAGATTCCAGTTGCCCTGATCCGTCGGGACATCGTCCGAGTCGGACGCGACGTCGATCGCGCGGGAGAACGTGTACGCGGCTCGGAGCGTCAGGCGGCTTCCCATCCTGGCTCGCAGCGAGGTTTGCAGGGCATGGTAGTTCGACGACGTCCCGCCGGTCAGGTAGCTGATCTGGCCCCTGCTGGGGTCGGGACGCAAGTGGGGCGGGAGGTTGTCCCCGCCATTGGGCAGCGACGTGCGGGGAAGCTTCAATCCGCGGTTTCCCACGTAGGCGGCACTCCAGATGGATCCGGGGTTCCAGAGCTGCCGCTCGAGGGTGAGGTTCCAGTTCTGCACGTAGGGGTTCACCAGCTTGGGATCCAGCACGAAGGCGTCCGAGCCGATAAGGGCACCCTCCAGCAGGTTCGGGAACCGGGGACGGAACCGGGAAAACGTTGTCACCAGCGGCGGAGCGAATCGGGACTGCGCGATGAAGCCCATCTGCAAGGGACTGTAGTAGAGGCCGTAGCCCCCGCGCAGAACCGTCTCGCCGCGTCCCCGGACGTCCCATGCAAAGGCGGCGCGCGGAGCGACGTTGTTGAGATCGGAGTCGTATTCCTGGCCCAGCCGGTCGAGCTTCTCGCTGGGAACGCCGTATGCCTCGTGCCTCACGCCGAGGTTGAGGGTCAGGTGCGGCGTCACGCGCCAGTCATCCTGGACATAGAGCGCAATTTCGCTGTTGCGCTGGTCGATGCGGGAGTGGCCGACGGCACGCGAGTAGATAAGTGGCTGCGCGCCCAGGAATGCCCCGATCGACGGGAAGATGAGCAGGCCGTTGAAGTTGCGGTCGCTGGTGGAGTTGTGCTGGATGTGGCGTCCGATGAAGCCCGCCTTCAGCGTGTGGCGGCCAGCGTAGAGCGTAAGGTCGTCCGAGTAGGTGAAATTGTGGAAACGCGTCTGGGTGAAGGGGATGAACGTCCCGAGTCGCGGCAGGCCGGTAACAAGCAGGACGCCGACTTGGCCGTTGATAGCGGGGTCGCCCAGCGAGGGCGTGCCCGGCGTCACCTGGGCGAAGTATGTCGAATAGGTGCCGCGCAGCTGGTTGAACAGCCGCAGCGAGAGCGCGGACTCGAGACCCACGAGTCCGGAGCGGGACAGGTTGTCGGTCGGGGCGTCGCCGGAACTGAGGCGCGCGCGCGTGGGCCCGATCGCGTTGACCCAGTTGCCGCGCCCGGTGAGGCGGTGGCTCCCGTTGATCTGGTAGTCGAGCCGCAGCAGGCCGGTCTGCGTGGTGCGCGGGCTCGCGACGGATGCGCTGTGGAGGTTCGTGCCGGCGACATTCGGCTCCGGATAGAGCGGCAACAGGGCGCGAACGCTGGGAGCCGCGGCGGCGCGCTGGCCGGCCGTCAACGTCTGTATGGTGGACGAGGCGCGGTATGCGTTCCGCGCGGCGATTTCGTAGCCGCCGAAGAAGAACAGCTTCTTGCTGGCGACCGGGCCGCCGAGCGTTACTCCCGGCATGTTAAGCCGCAGGGGTGCGCGGTCCGCAAGCAGCGCGTTGCGCGCATTGAGCCCCTCGTTCTGGAAGAAGTGGTAGGCCGAGCCATGCCATTCGTTGCCGCCCTGCTTGGTAACCAGGTTGACGACGGCTCCCGAGGCGCGGCCGAATTCCGCCTTGAAGTTCGCAGTCTGCATTTCAAATGCCTCGACGGTTTCCATCGAGACCGGCTGTTCGGTCAGCCCGCGTCCAAGGAGGTTTCCGGAGACCGGATCGTTGTACTCGGCGGAGTCGACCATCGTATTGATCGCGCCGATCGGCCGGCTGCCGTTGACGGTGAACGGCGCGTGCGATCCGTCCGCAAATCCTACGCCGGGAGTCTGGTAGCTGATTGCGCGGTAGTTGCGGCCGACATTGTTCGAGAGCATCGGGACACCGCTGACCTCGGACGGCGTGTAGCTCGTTCCTCGTACACCGTTCGACGCAACGCGCTCGATCTCGGAAATCTCGCTGACTACGGTCACCTCGTCGGAAACCGGTCCGATCTCCAGCCGGATATTGCGCATGATCTCCTGCCCGGAGACCACGTCCACATCCTCGGCTCGATATGTGCGGAAACCGTCCTTCACGGCCGCGAGGCTGTAGGACCCGGTATCGAGTCCGCTGAGGCGGTAGAGTCCCGCGCGCGTGCTGAGCGCTTCGGCGACGGCCCCTGTCTCCTTGGAGGCGAGCGAGACGCGGACGTCGGGCACCGGTGCGCCGGACGGGTCAAGGACGCCGCCGCCCAGCGACGCAGTGATGCCCTGCGCCTGCAGTGCCGGAAGGCTCGCCACGAGGGACGTAGCGGCGAGCACGAACTGGATAAACTTACGCTTGTACATGGTTGTGGAACTCGGAAAGCAGATGGAATTGCGGAAGGGGCGGCTAGGTCCTTCGGTTCTGCCGCCTGGCGCCGACGACCAGCGCGGCAGCGACCAGAGCCAGCGCTACCAGGGGCCAGCCCGAGTACTCGGCGATGCTTGACGGCTCCGGTGCCGGACTGTCGTCCTCGCGCACGAGCCGCTGTCCCTGCACCAGCTGGGCGTGGCTTGCGCCGGCGCTCTTGGCCAGAGCCTCTTCGTACATCCGTGTCAGCTCGATCCCCTCGATGTTGCCGGGGGCGGCCAGGCGCTCGCGCAGGAACTCCTGGAACGCACGGTTGTCGACCGTCCGCGAGTCGCCTGCCGGCCCGTGGTCGGACACCGACCGGGCGTACTCGTTCGCTACTCTGCGGAGCACATCCGCGTCGGGATCCCAATAGCCCTTGCGCGCGGACTCCAGCAGGACCGCCGTGACGTTCTGATAGGCGTAGGGGTTCTCGGCATGGAACCACTGAGGAAGCGCCAGATCCAGGGAGTCTTCGATGTAGATGCGTTCCACCTCGTCCCAGACGTACTCCCCGACGGCCTCGGGCTTGGTCACCTGCCAGCCGAACAGGTTGGTCGCGGTCTGGGCCATCTCGACCGCACCCGAGAAGCCTTCTTGCTGCTGTTCCTGGATCCACAGTGGATTCCAGTACTTGCCCCGCAAGTCCCGCACCAGCGATTCCTGGACGGTCTCGACCCGCCCGCGCTCAGGCTCGCGGACATCCGTGACATACGTTTCCGGCGAGACCCCGGTCGTGTCTCGGACAGCCATGGTCATGCCTCCGAGGTATTCGAAGTAGTGGTCCAGAGTCAGCGGGCTGACGACATTGGTGGAACGGCTGAGCGAGACCGCCTCTGTGTTTGCCAGCGCCTGTCGGTAGAGGCCGTCCACGTACTTTCCCCACTCGGCGCCCTCGGTGTAGACGGCCCCGACGCGCGCCAAGTACTCGTCGGTCAGTCCCTGCGTTTCCTCGAAGTCGCCGCTCCGGATCGTGCTGTCGATCACCCCCGTGCCGTATCCGCCGACGTTGTTGCTGAAGACCCGGGCAGCCGCGTACAAGCGGGCATCGTCTGGGGAGAGACCGATCTCCTTGAGTGCCAGCTGGGTTTCCGCGACGTGATCGGCGATGTAGTTGTCGCCGTCCTGTGCGGTGAGGGCGAGCCTGACGGCCCGGTCGAGAAACTCCATGCGGTCCGGGAAGGTGTCGCGGAACAGCGAGGCGGCCTGGATGACGACATCGATGCGCGGACGTCCGAGCCGCTTGGCCGGTATCAGCTCGAGGTCCGCGACGATGCCCCTGTGATCCCAGACCGGACGCACGCCGATGAGATAGAGGATTTGCGCGAGGTCGGTACCGTAGTGCCGGATCAGCTCCGTGTTCCAGAGCGTGACGCCGATCTTGCGCGGGTATCTTCCAAGGCGTTGCTTCTCGGCCTCGAGCAGATCCCTAGCAAGTTCGACGCCAATCTCCCAGGCGGCCTTGGTCGGAACCTCCTGGGGATTGATTCCGTAGAGGTTGCGAGCGGTGGGAAGCGCGCCGGGGTTGCGTACCGGATCGCCTCCTGCGCCGGGCGGGACATAGCCCCCTTCCAGCGCGTGCAGTGTCTGCGGAATCTCGCGCGCCGTCTTCTCCAGTGCCGCATGCAGCGTGCGAGCGCGCTCGAGATCCGGGACGAGCGCAGCCGCCACGGGCCCTCCGGCCAGGGCGGACTGGACGTGGCTGACCGCCCGCGCCCGGGCCTTCTCCCAGAGAGTGCCCCCTTCCTGCCGAAGGCCGAATTCCTGCCGCGCTACGCGGCGGACATATTCGTCGCCGAGCATCGAGGCGATCAGGTGCGCCGCCTCGTCGGCGCTGTTGCTCACAGAATGGACATGCAGGCCCAGCGGGATCCTGTCGTCGTTTATCAGGTGGATATGGAGCTCGAGCTCGGCGACCTGGTCGTCGGTCGGCAGGTCCGAGGACCAGTCGAAGCCCAGGTCCTCGTCGAGCCTGCGTGCCTGGCCGAGTTCGCGGATCTGCGCCCGCAGGCGCTCCTTGACGCCCCCGTCCTCCTGGCCTGCGAACTGCTCGGCTGCGCGGTAGATCTCCCCGATTTCCGGGTCGGATTCGGACAGCGCCGCAGCTCCGATGGGCGGAACCTGGTGATCGACGATTACGGCCGAGCCGCGCCTCTTGGCGATCAGGGCCTCGCCGACATTGTCCATGATGTAGACGTAGATATTCGGCATGCGGCCGAGCGTTATGTCGGACCAGTCGTCGGCGAGCTGCCCGAACGGCCGCCCCGGCAGGAACTCGTGCGTGCCGTGCGTCCCGTAATTGACGAGTGCATCCGCCTTGAACTCGTGCTGGAGCCACCAGTAGGCCGCTAGGTACTGGTGGTTGGGCGGAACGCGGTCGTTGTGCTGCAGCCGGGCATCCATGTTGGCTCCCCGAGCCGGCTGCGGCATCAGGATGACGTTGCCGAACACCAGCTTCGGAATGACGAACCACCGCCGCCCGTCCCGCTCGATCGTCATGAAGCGCCCGGGCGGCGGCCCCGACGCCGCGACGACCTCCGCCCGCAGCGCTGCGGGCAGCGTCTCGAACCATTCGGCATAGCGCTGCTGGTCGATCAAGGTCACGTCCTCGCTGCGTGCCAGCTCCTCGATCTCTCCCAGCTGGATCTCGCTGATGTTGCGTCCCTTGCGGAGCATCTCGGCGACCAGTGCATCGGCGTCCCGGGGCAGTCCGTCCACTTGGTAGCCTGCCCCGCGCAGCGCTTCCAGGAAGCGGATCAGGCTGCGTGGAACGTTCAGGCTCGCCGCCGTGATCCTGCCCTTCCCGATTCCGGCTACATAGACGATGGCGACTCTCTTCTCCGCGTTGGGCTTGGCGCGCAGGCCTATCCATCGCATCGCGCGATCGGCCAGGCGGTCGATGCGCTCCGTCTCCACGGCCTCGAACCGCCTGCCTGTCCATCCGGCCAGCATGCCCTCGATCAGCGTCGGCTCGATGGCGCCGTCGAGTTCCGGGATGATCGCTCCCATGGCCAGGCCGACTCCGCGCAGGCCGTTCTTGGTCTGCCGGTAGTCCTCGAACGTCTCGCCGCTGAAGAGCAGGGAAGCCCCGCGCATGACGGGGATGTCGAACTCGTTCTCAAGCAATGCAACGCCGCGCGCGCCTTGGTGCCAGCGACCATGGCGGCGCGAGATCAGGAGGTCCGGCCGGAACTCGCGCACGAACTGGGGCGTCTTCGACGAGCCGAACACTGCGGCGACACTTGCGCCTCGCGTCTCGAATGCCTTGAGCAGGGCGCTTGTGCCGACGGTCATGCCCAAGCGCCAGCCGTCCGCGAAGTCCAGCAGGACTCGCGGGGCCCCTTGCCTGCACCTGCCAGTCGCGCGGCACCAGTCCTCGAATTGCGCGGTCGAAGTCATCAGATCAGGGGCTTCGGGGTGGTAGTAGCCGTCCTCCGGTGTCTTCTCCGGCCCCTCGAAGTCCAGGTCGTCGCCGAGGTACCGGCTCGCCACGAAGCGAAACAGATTGGCGATGTTCTCGGGACCGCTGTGCTCCCAGTACGCGCTGACCTGCTCGACATGGGCCGGGTCGGCGTGCGTGGCCTGGAAGCGGTCCTGCGTGTCGGCTGGAAGGAAGAACACGGCCGCCCCGTTGTCCGCGGCCTCCTTGAGGCCGCCTCGGACGGCGTGCGTCAGTGGGTCCATCCTGCGGCTCGATACGAAAATGGCCTTGTAACGCGAGAAATCGGCTGACTCCAGGTCCTGGTCGTCCATCTTCTCGCGAGACCAGAACCAGAACTTGATGCCGGTCGCGTCGGAGGCATCCGCGAGCAGGAACAGCTGGGACGGCGGGATGCCAAGGAAGAGGATTCGCGGCATCATCGCGTGGTAGACATAGCCCCCCGTCAGAAACAGCACGGCCGCGAGGGCTCCCAGCCACCGCACGAGTCTTCGTCGGATACCGGTCCTCACTGCTCGCCTCCGCCCGCACGGCCTTCGGGAACATAGACAACCTCTCCGCTCGCGAGCCGATATGCCGTCCCGAGCCGGGTGCCCCGGCCGGCGCCGACGTCCTCCGAGGCCTTGAGCCTCTCGATTCGCGGGCCTCGCTTGATGATCATTTCCATGTCCGGCGCTCCGGGATTCGTCACGATGGTGATGTCCTCCTGGCTCATCCTGGCCGCCACCTCCGCCAGGCTCTTGGTCCCGGCAAGGGCAAGCAGCAAGGCCACGACCAAGACCATCGAAGCGTCGAACAGGTTGACAACGCCGGCTAGCGGGTCCCCGTCATCGGTGCCGTCGGCGAATGGATCAGAGGACAGGTTCCAGTTCTGAGCCTCGGACTTGGTTCTCGGCATCGGTGTCTTCAAATCGGGCCTCCTCCCGCCTGCGCCACAGCTCGACCAAGAAGCGCATCTCCACGATGTCGGCGCGCGCCCACGTCCGGGCGAGCACCCCCACGGCGAATGCCGTCCCGCCGGCGAGCAGGCCGGTCACCGTGGAAGTGAATCCGATCAGCAGGTTGGCCGCCATCTGCTGCATGTTTCCTTCCGCCAGTCCCGCGAGGGCCGGCTGCAGCGGAATCAAAGTCCCGACCAGCCCGAGGATCGGACCCGTTCGAGAGAGAATCGATATTCGCTCGACGCGAGCCCGCAAGGCATTCTCGATGTCCGCGACAGCCTTGTCGGCGAACTGGCTCGCGAGCGGATACGAGACCAGCGCTTCCTTCAGGCGGGCGAACAGGCCACGCCATTCCATTTGAAGGAACCGGTCCAGTTCCGTGCCCTCCCTGCGAAGGCGATCGAGTGCTGCCCGCGTGGAGCGGCGATCGAGAGCTTCGGACAGGCACTGGCCGACCAGATAGGTCGCTGTCACGAACAGCGCCAGGACACCCGCCAGTGTGGGGATCAGGAAGGCATCCGACAGCGAGTAGAGAATGTCCGAGAGCTGTTCCACGAATTCGCTTCCTCAACTCGCGCGACGTATCCGGTTGAATCCGAACGAGGCACCTACCAGTGCCAGCACGATGAACCACGCAACGGCCGTCCGCGACCAGTTCACCGGGGGGGCTAGCAGTCCGCTTGCCCTGGACTCCTGTTGGAGGGGGATCAGGAGGAACGCTGCCAGGTTCGCCGCAGCGCCCCATTCGAGAGCGGCTCTCCCGTTCGTTGCGAGCCTCGGGGGCGAGTTGCCGAGCCAGGCGGCAACCAGTACGGACGCGACAAACAGGCCTGCGACGAGTGCTCCGGCCGCGATTCCGGTGAGATTGGTCCGCTGCAGGGTCACCCACACACCGCCTCCGAGCGAATACAGGGAGACGGGCGCCGGCAGCACGAAGAGCCCGGTCGGCCAGCGGGCTCCGCGCCGGGCCTGCTTCGCTCGCTGGAATGCTATCCACAGCAACGCATGAATTCCGAGCGACGGCCCCCACAGGCAGGCGTTCCTCAGCATGGCCTGCGCTTCGTCCCCGGAAACCTGTTCGGCGACGGAGCCTAGCGCTGCGCCGACCGCCAGGAAGACCACCGCGTAGAGGGCGCGCAGCCCCGGACCCGAATTCCATGCCAGCCCCTTGGCGTCGCGCGCTGCGAACAGGCCAAGGCCGCCAAGGGTGAGCAGAAACCCGTCCATTCGCCGACAACAGACCCAGCATATGACCGTTTCTTGCATCCGGCAGCCGGCTTCCGATCACTGGGACACGGACTCCCTGCGGCGGTCCCGAAAGGCTTGCGCTCGGGACATCTCGCTCGAGCGAGATCGTGGCGCTCCTGCTGCGGGCACGGCTTTCACGCTCGGCCGCGTCGTCGTCTCACCGCGATTCGACGGCCGCAGGTTCGCTCCGGCCGAAAGGGCTAGACCCTCTGGACCCGGCGGCTGAGCATCGACTGCGCGGTCCCGCGCTACGGACCGGTAGTCTGCCTTTGCCCAGCGATTCTCAATTTGGGCATTTTGGGATTTCCAGAGTGTCTGAGAAAGGTGTCGAAGGCAGTCTGGCACTTGACTTTTCCTTGCGGTCCTTGCGGAATTTGTGAGCTAGGGTGCATGCCCCATGTCCTGGACTCGCTGCTGAGCGCCTTCCGCGAGACGGCCGCCGGCCTGCCCGACTGGCGCGCGGGTCGCCGCAACAAGCGCTACGAGGTCAGCGACGCCGCCGGTTGCGCCCCGGCCTGCTTCTTCGCCCGGTGCGAGTCGTTGCTCGCGTTCCAGCGGCGCATGGAGCGGGACGGCTCGCGCTGCAACTGCCGGACCCTGTTCGGCGCGGGCCGCATCCCCTGCGACAACCGGATCCGCAACTTGCTCGACGACCTCGACCCGGCCGCGTTCGACCCGCTGTTCCGGCCGTGCCTCGCAACCGTGGCCGCGCAGGGCGCGCTCGAGCCCTTCCAGCGCCTCGACGAGCGCCTGCCGGCGGCTCCGGACGGCGTCCGGTTCCACCGCTCCGACAGGGTGCATGGCCCGCAGTGCCCGCAGTGCTCGGTGCGGCGCGTCGGCAGCGAGCGCCGGCCGCATCACTTCCACGCCGTGGCCTTCGGCCACCGCGGTGGCCGACGGCCACGCCACCGTCCTGCCGCTGATGCCCGAGTTCGCGTGCCCGCAGCGGGACGCGGCCGCGACCCGCGCCGACATGAGCGAGGACGAGCGCAAGCGGGACTGCCAGCGCAACGCCGCCAAGCGCTGGCTCGCCGCTCGCGGCGCCTGGCTGCAGGCCTGCCGCCCCGTCCTGCTGGGGGACGACCTGTACTGCTGCCAGCCGGTCTGCGAGGCCGCCGCGGCGGCCGGCATGGACTACATCCGGGCATGCAAGCCCGGATCCCGCAAGCACTTGCACGAGGTGCCGGAGAGCCGGCGGGCGAGCGGCGCGGGAAGGGCAAGCGGTCCGAGCGGCACCGTTTCCGCCGGACGGCCGCGGCGCCCCTGCGCAAGGGCCGCGACGTCCTGCGGGGCACTTGGATCGAGTACGCCGTGGAGCGCGACGGCAAGCGCACCTGCGCCAACAGCTTCTTCACAGGTCTCGCGGTCACCGCGGACAACGCGGAGCGGATCGCGCGGGCCGGCCGGGCGCGCTGGAAGATCGAGAACGAGGGCTGCAACTGCCTGGCGCGGCACGGCCGCAACTGCAAGCGCAACTTCGGGCACGGCAAGGAAGGGCCGGCCAACGTGCCGGCCGTGCCGAACCCGTTCGCCTTCGCGCTCCACGCCGTGGTGCAGTGCGTCTGCGCGCTGCGGCAGCAGTGCCGGCGCCAGCCGGTCACGCGCCGCGCCCTGTTCCAGGAGCTGTTCCAGGAGCTGCAGGTCGCGCCGCGCTGGTTCCGCTTCCCGGACCGGCCGACGCTGCTGGCGGCGGTGCGCGACGGACGCGCGCCCCCGGGCTGCCAGGCAGCCGGGCAGCCGGGGCCTGGACTCCGCGCAGTTTCGTGCCGGCAGCGTCCGGCGAGCGGCCGACCGTCGCAGCCGGCTACCGCCGGAGTGCGTCCGGCCGCGGGCTCGGCACTCGGCGGACCCGCGCCACGACCCTGCCCGCCGTCCGACGCTCCCGCGGGGCGGCCTCAGGAGCGCAACCTCTCGGTCAACTTATTCACCTCATCCTCCGAAACAACCTTCACGCACCCCCTTGACGGCCAAATTTAGAACCGCTGGCCTTTGCCAGCCTTGGCTGGGCGCTGGATTCGTTCTTCGCCTGCGCCAGCAGGTAGATGGCGCGGAACCACAAGGTCAGGGGCAGCTTGGTGCCTTGAACGATCGTGCCGGACGGCAGGGACACCTAGCCCGCATTATTCACGAATGCGGCGCAGGCCCATGGATCCAGTTTCTGGGCCCTCGATGGCCGCCAAATCTGCTTCCGAAACGCCTGCGGGCGGGGAATGCGGGGCTTGCGGGGCGTCTCGCGAGCGGGAGCACTGGCCAGAATTCCGAATGATCTGCGCCGCGAACATGGCGCCGCGCGCCAGAAGTTCGAGGCGGGCCTCGCAGCGCCGACCGGGCCTTGGGGGAGCCCGCCGCTGGCGCTCCCGGGCGGGCGGAGCCGGACAGTCGAACGCTCCGCGGGCTTGCGTCGGAACCCGACGCTGGGAAGGTCGGCAGTGCAGGCCGTGCCCGAGGGCGGCACCTATAATGATGCGAATTCGATGGGAGAGCCGGTATCCTCGGCAGGCCGTCCATGCCCGCTTCCGAATCCCGCGGGGCCGGTGCGGCGTTCCCTAGAGTCCCCACGGGACGGAGGATCCGGGGAGGCTGTCATTCGCGCACGCGTTTGAACTCATTGCGCTCGCGGCCTGATCATGCTCTTCCCGAGAACTAGTCGCAGCTCACGTCGCTCCCGCAGGGAATTCCTGCGCGTGTTCCGGCGCACGGGCCTCGGGGCGTCCGGCGCCTACCTCGCGAGCCTTCTGCCCGGCCACCCGGCCGCGGGAGTGCTGGAGGAAGCACTTGGCCAGCCAGGCCGGGCCTTTGCTTCCGCTCCGGCCGGCGGCGCGATTCGCTTCACCGACATTGCCGGCGCCGCCGGTCTCGGCGGCGCGGTCAACGTGTCAGGCGACCCCACGGAAAAGGAATACCTGCTGGAGGAAATGGGCTGCGGCGTGGCCTTCTTCGACTACGACCACGACGGCTGGCTGGACATTTTCCTGGTGAACGGAACCTCCTTTGACGGCATCGCCGAGGGCGACCGTCCGACTAGCTACCTGTTCCGCAACAACCGGGACGGGACGTTCACTGACGTTACCCGCGAGGCCGGCCTGACGCATTCGGGATGGGGTCAGGGCTGCTGCGTCGGCGACTTCGACAACGACGGATTCGACGATCTGTTCGTCACCTACTGGGGCAGGAACGTGCTGTACCGCAACAACGGCGACGGGACGTTCGACGACGTCTCCGAGGACGCCGGCGTAGCAGGTGACGGGCGTCGCTGGGGGGCGGCCTGCTGCTTCCTGGACTACGACCGCGACGGGCTGCTGGACCTGTTTGTCGCCAACTACGTCAACTACGATCCCGCGGTATCCCCCGAGCCCGGCGGTGCGGACCCCTGCTGGTACAGCGGCATGCCGGTCGCCTGCGGTCCGCAAGGCTTCGGCGGGGGGACGAACATCCTCTACCGCAACCTAGGTGGCGGTCGGTTCGAGGACGTGTCGGAAGCCGCCGGGATTGCCGACCCGCGCGGGCCGGCCGAGCCGGCGTTCACCAAGGCGGATTGGCGCCCCGTGGGTTCCTACGGGATGGGCGCGGCGGCGGCCGACCTCGACAACGACGGCTGGCCCGACATCTACGTCGCGTGCGACACCGCCCCCAGCCTGCTGTACAGAAACAATCGCGACGGCACATTCAACGAGGTCGGCGTGGCCGCCGGCTGCGCTTTCAACGAGGACGGAGCCGCCATGGCCGGCATGGGAGTCGGAATCGCGGACTGCGACGGGGACGGCTGGCTCGACATTGTCCGCACGAACTTTTCCGACCAAGTCACGACGCTCTACCGCAACAACGGGGACGGCACCTTCTACGACGCGAGCCTGGAAGCCGGCTTGGGAGTCAACACCAAGTTCCTCGGCTTCGGCGCGGGCTTCTTCGACTTCGACAACGATGGCTGGAAGGACATCTTCCTCGCAAACGGGCATGTGTATCCGGCCATTGTCGGCAGCGACCTCCACGTCACTTACAAGCAGCGCAAGATCCTGTATCGGAATCGCGGCAACGGCCGCTTTCAGGATGTCTCCGATAGCGCTGGCCCCGGGATTACCGTTCCGCGCGTGAGCCGGGGCTGCGCCTTCGGCGACTTCGACAACGACGGTCGCGTCGACATCGTCGTCAACAACCTCGACGACTCGCCGTCGCTACTACGCAACGAGTGCCGCAACGCCAACGGCTGGCTGGCGGTCAAGTGCGTCGGAACGACTTCGAACCGGTCGGCCATAGGCGCGCGGGTGCGGGTGACGACCGGGAGGCGCGTGCAGGTGGACGAAGTGATGAGCGGTTCGAGCTATTACTCGCAGAACGACTTGCGGCTCCATTTCGGGCTCGGAAGCGCCGCCCTGGCTGATCTGGTCGAAGTGCGCTGGCCGTCGGGCGCCGCTCAGTCCTTTGAGTCCGTCCGGGGCAATCGCGTGATCCGGATCACGGAGGGCGGGGATCTCGAGACCCTCGAGGCCGCGCTGGCAACGGGCTAGCCGCGTGCCGGAGCGGTCGCTCGCCGCTCCCGCCTGCCTCGGGCCCTACTGGCGGTCGGCATTCGCTGCGCGACGCTTGGCCTCCAATGTTGTCGCCTCTTTCTCGAGGCGCTCGAACACACCGAACGACTCGCGACTCTTCGAGCCTTCTCCCAAGCGCCTGTAGAGCAGGCCGAGCACATAGTGATAGCGCGATACGCGAGCGTTGACGGAGACTGCGCGCTCGAGGTGGTCCACCGCCTGGCTCCACTGCTTGAGGGCTCGGAACGCCTTGGCGGCCTGGAAAAGCGCCAGGTCGGACCGGGGGTTGATCTCCAGCGCCTCGGACGCATACCCGAGGGCCTTCGATGGATCGTTAAGGCGATTGTAGTGAGCGGCGAGATTGACGTAGGGAGAGATGAAGGCGGCGGCGCGCTCCTCGCTGATCGCGAGCGACTTGCGGTAGCTGTCCACGGCTTCCGCGTTGGCGTTCATCGATTCCAGCGCGAAACCGAGCGCGTTGTGGGCCTCCATGTACGAAGGGTCGAGGCGCAGCGCGCGCTCGAACTCGCGGCGGGCGGCCGGGAAGTTGTCCTGCGCGGAGTGGAGCTTGCCCAGGTTGTAGCGGATCTCGGCGGATTCGGGGCTGAGGCGGGCCGCCTGCTCGAACTCGGTCCGCGCATGGTCGAAGCGCCCGATGATCATCAGCGTCCGGCCGAGCATCTTGTGCGCCTCGGCGTTGTTGATGTTGAGCCGCAACGATCTCGCGAGGGCTCCGACGGATTCTCCGATCTTCCGCTGGGCGAAGCAGGCGTAGCCCAGGGCGTAGTGGCCCCACCAGGAATCGGGATTGTCCTGGAGGTACTGCCGCAGGCGGGTTTCGGTCTGGGAGTAGCTCTCTGCCCGCATCTCGGACTCGACCATGCGGACAAAGGCCGGATCGTCCATGTCCGTGCCTAGGATGTCCGGCGAAGCCAGTCGCGGGGCGCCGGGCTCGATCAGGGACGCAAGGAGTTCGGTCCTGCGCCGCTCTTGCCTGAGCCTCGCAATTCGCCCGAGCTGCTCGCGGGCCGATTGGTTCTCCGGATCTAGCTTCGTGACCTCGCGGAAGGACTCCAGCGCGCCAGCCTCGTTGCCGCTCTCGAGCAGGGCTTGCGCCTCCAGCTCGAGCGCCTCGGTCGAGGACGGTCGCAGCTTCACGGCAGTGCGAAACGCGGAGGCTGCCTCCTCTGGCCGACCGGCGGATTGCAGTGCCCGGCCGAGGCCGAGGAAGGCGGAGTAGGAGTCCGGACGCAACTCCAAGGCGCGCCGGAAGGTCCCGGCGGACGCCTTGTCCTCGCCAATGCGCGCCAGCGCCTCGCCCAGCGCCAGTTGGGCGTCGAGATAGCCCGGGGCCAGGCTGACCACTTGGCGCAGCTTGTCGACCGCCTCGCCGGCCGCTCCGCGTCCCAGCGCTTCCCGTGCCTGGCGCATGAGCACGGTTGCCGTTTCGCCCTGCTGTCTTTCCGAGATGAGCGGGCGGCTGGCTCGTAGGTGCTCCTGCGCTTCCTCGCGCCGGCCGACGCGCACCAACGCGAGGCCGAGCTGATAGCGGGCTTCGCCGAGGCCCGGGTCGAGCTCGAGTGCCCGCTCGAAGTGCTCTACCGCCTCGTCGATCCGCCGCTCCGCGACCAGCGCCCGCCCTAGGAAGAGGTGCGCTTTGGCGAATCCTGGGTCGAGCGATAGGGCCTTGCGCAGGTGCTTGATCTCCCGTTCGCGATCCGCCTTCTGGCTGTGCGCTCGGCTCAGGTTGTAGTGCGCGTTGACTAGGCCCGGGTTGATGTCCAGCGCCGCTTCGAGCTCCCGGACGGCCTCGTCTTCGTCGACGATCACCAAGGCGCCGCCTAGGTTCGCGCGCGCCTGAGCGAAGTCGGGACGGATGCGCACGGCCTCGCGAAAGGCGGCGAGCGCTTCCTCGGTCCGGTCGGTCTGGGTCAGGACCAGCCCTAGGTTGTTGAGCGCTTCGGGGAACTCGGGCCGCAGGCGGACCGCTTCCCGAAACGCCTTCGCGACCTCCTGAGGATCGGCACCCGCCCTGCCGAGGAGCCGGCCGAGGACGTTGTGCGCTTGCGCGCTGTTCGGGTTGCGCCGCAGCTCGGCGCGCAGCGCCGTGATCGGAACGTCGAGATCCGGAATGGCCCCGGCGCTTCGGGGCAGATTGAGAGCAGCCTCGAACTGTCCGAGCGCCCAGTCGCCACGACGCTCGCGCAGGAAGACCACTCCCAGATCCACGTACGGTCCCGGCATCTCCCGCTTGAGCGCGATCGCGCGCTGGAGATAGCGCCGCGCGTCGTCGTCGCGCCGCTGCTCCCTGTAGGCCATGCCTAGGAACGCGCACGCCTCGGCCATCGCCGGGTCCAGCCGCAGCGCCTCCTCAAGCTCGGCAGTGGCCTCCGTACGCCGGCCTTGGTACCAGAGGGCTAGGCCTAGGTGGTAACGCGGCTCTGCAAACCGGGGCGAGAGCGAGATCGCCTCGCGGAGGCGCTGCACGGATCCTTCCAAGTCGCCCTGCTGGCCTAGCACGAAGCCCAGCAGGCTGTGAGCCGGGGCGAATTCGGGCGCGGCCTCGAGGGCTTGCTCGAGCTCGGACCGGGCGGCGGCGAGGTCGCCGCTGGATGCCGCGCTACGGGCCCTCGCGATACGAACCGCGCCAACCTCAGCGGACCGGACTTGCGGCCCACCCCTTGAACGGGCAGCGAGCCGCTTGAGGGCCTGGCCTAGGCCGTAGTAGGACTCGAGCTTCTCGGGATTGAGCTCCAAGGCCTTCTCGTATGCCTCCGCGGCACCGGCAGGGTCACGCCCGCGCAGCGTCTGGCCGACCTGGTGCTGCACTTCGGCGAAAAAGTCCGGACCCGGGCCCTCCGTCGCGAAGCCAACCGCGCCCGCAGCCAGAATCTCCTGGAACTGCCGGACAGCGGCTTCGCCCTCCCCGACGGTTCGCAGGGCGACGCCGAGATTCATGCGAATGTCGGCGCTACCCGGCTGTAGTTCCAAGGCCGTGCGGAACGATTCGACCGCCGCTTCCATACTGCCGGTCTCGGCCAGGAGCGTGCCGAGACTGTTGTGCGCCCGCACCAGGCTCGGCTCGATCTCGATGGCGCTCCGGAACGAGGCGATGGCCTTGCCGAAATCCTCACGCTGCTGGTAGGCCACGCCGACCCAGTGGTGCGCCATGGCGGCGGCCGGATTCCGCTCCAGAATCTGCTCGAACACCTCGGTGGACCGTTCCCATAGACCCTCTCCCTGCAGGAGCAGTCCCAATTCGAAGCGCCCCTGCTCGAGGGTCGGATCCAGCCTGATCGACTGCTCGAGTTCCTTGATGGCCTGGTCCGCCAGGCCGGCGTTCCTAAGTGCCAGCCCGAGGTTGAACCGGGCCTCCGTCGATTCCGGCTGGAGCTCGGCTGCGTTGCGGAAGGCTCCCACCGCGAGGTCCGCCGCGCCCTTGTTGCTGAGGGCGACCCCCATCGCGATGTGGGTCGCGGCCTCGTCGGGAGCCTGCTTGAGCGCCTCATGGAACTCGTAGATCGCCGGATCCCACAGCTCTTGCTCGAGCAGGCGGATCCCGCGAAGGTAGTGGTCGGAGGGCCGGTCCTGCGCGACGGCCGGAGCGATCGCCCACCAGAGTGCGAGCGATGCCAGTCCCCGCGTCAACCGGGCCTGCCGCCGCGGTGCGAATGCGTTCCGGGTTCGCGGAAGGTCTCTGGCGGTGCGCACGAGCAGACTCGACTTCCGGTGCCCCTGCTAGTGCGGGTTCAGGAGCGTCCGCACGAGCTGGTTATTTTCCTCTTCCTCGCGCAGGCCCTTGGCGAGGGCGAGTTGCCGCTTCGCCTCCTCGCGCAATCCCATGCGAATCAGAAGTTGCCCGAGCTGGTAGCGTGTGCGCGCTGAGTCGGGGTTCAGGGCGAGTGCCTTGCGAAAGTTCGCCCTTGCCGGCTCGTACTGCCTCTGCTTGAACAGGGAAACCGCCAGGCCTTCGTAGGAGAGACCGTGGTCCGGGTGGTCTTCGAGAATCTCCCGGAACATTCCTGCGGCCGTTTCGTTGCGCCCCTGCTTCTGGGCGATCATCGCGAGATAGTACGGGGAGAGCACCTGCCCGGGATCCAGCTTGCAGCTCTCGGCGAGATGCCGGGCAGCGTCCTCGAAGGCGACCTTCAGGTAGTACACCGACCCGACGGCATAGTGCAGCTGCGCGTCGTCGGGCCTTTCCGCGAGAAGCCCGCGGTAGAGCTCGAGCGACTCGTCGTATTGGCGGGCCGCCCCGCGAGCGGTGCCCAGCCAGTACCGGGTGGTCCTGTGGCCGGGCCGCACCTCGAGAGCTTTCTCCAGGGCGCTGGTGGCGTCTTCGATGAACTCCAGCCGCAATGCGACCATTCCGAAGGAAAGCTGCACGTCCGGATCCTCGGGGGCCTCGAGCTTGGCGCGGATCAGAAACGAGAGCGCCTTCTCGAATTCGCCCTGCCGTTCAGCGATGCGAGCCACCTGACGCAGCGCGGGAACGGACTCGTCGTTGAATTCGACGGCCAGCTCGTAGTTGGCGGAGGCCTTTGCCAAGTCGTTCTCGAGGAGGTAGAAGCCTGCTAGATTGAATGCCACGTCGAAGGACACGAGGCCCTCGCGCTTGAGCTGCTCGAGCAGCCGGATGGCCGCCCGGTTCAGGCCGCCCCGCGAGACGAGGAGCGCGAATCGGACCGTCCACGCCCGGGGCGCGCCCCTCAGGCCCTCCCAGTCGCTGACGAGGCTCCGGAGAGCCTGCCCATTCCCGAGGCCGGCGTGCGCCTCAGCGAGCGCCATCAAGCCGTCGGGCGAGGCGCGCAGCTGCGGTTCGACCGGGTCGGCGATTTCGAGGGCCTGCCGGTAATTTCCCTGCGAGCTCTCGGTCCGGGCCAGAGCCATCCGGGCATTCACGTTGCCTGGCTCCAGTGCGAGGACCGTTCGGTAGATCGATTCCGCTTGATCCTCGTTCCCGAGCAGGGCATGAGCCTGCGCTAGGTTGAGTCGCGCTCCGACCAGATTCGGATCGGCCGCCACCGCGCGCTCGAGAAGGTCCTTGCCTTCTTCGAAGCGCTTCTGCTGCATGCGGATGGAGCCCAGTAGCGCTTGCGCGACAGGCTTGCTGCGCGGATCGCCAAGGGCTAGGGAAGCCTCGGCCTCGGCGGCGGCCAAGTCGCCCCGCTGCATGTGCTGCACGGAGTTCCGGAGGCGGTCAGCTGTGTCGGGCGCGGCAGCGATCGAGAGGGCCGTCAGCAGCCAGCTTCCGATCAGCGTCGCCCGAAGATGAGGTCCCAACATCCCGAGAACCCCGAGGAGCTTGGGCGCCGACGCTGGATCCGGGAGTTGCGGACCCCCGGATCCTCCGGTCCCCGCAAATTGCTGCTTCCAGCTGGCACCCGACCGCTCCGCGGAACTTGGGGAGCTCGCAGGGCCGTCCCCTTCCGGCGCATTGATCACGGGCGAGCTCATCCGATCAGGGTGCTGGCGGAGTGCCTTCCGGGCGACTCGGGTTTCCGTTCCGCTCGCAGGGAGAGAATAGCCGGATCCGCGGTGATTTGCAACTCCGCCCGGTTAGGGCCGCTGGCTCCAAGACACCGGCAGCGCGCCGTGCCGCGTCGCCAGCTCTCTCCGTGCGACAGCATCAAGGCGTCCTGCTCGGCGACGCCCGCCTGCCTTGGACCGGGCCCTTGAAACCGGATTCGGGCCGACACGCGGCCAATCACCGATCTAACGTCCGCCGAGCGGCTCGATCGTGGCTCTCCCGACAAGCTGCAGGTCCGTTTCGATCGGTCGCGGCACCTGCGGCAACCCGAGCAGCTCGCCGACACCGACTATGCCGCCGTGCTAGTTGCTCTCCGAAGAATGCTTCAGCCCGGTCGACGTGACCCTGCTGCTGCTGAGTCCCGCGGAAGCCATCATTTGGGGAATTATATACCTGAGTGTCGAGGCGATGAATCCAGAGTGATTTGTCCGAAATAAAAAATTCATAAACTGCCGATAATGCATTGATATTCTGCCTTCAACTGAGGTAGGATAGTTCCAGATAGAAAGGATTTAAGTGCAGCAGAAAGGTCCCGGAAATTGATTTCGCAAAGGCATCTACTTGATGCAAGTGACCGCCATGTTTTCCGATGACTAACCCGCAGAAAGGTGGTTCGCTTCGGTTCGCTGTCCCGACCGGATCTCCTGCCCGTACTGCCGCAATGCCAACGTGCAGTGCGGCAGTGCATATCCCTCCATGCCTTACCGCTGCCGTGCCTGCGGCAAGCGCTTTTCGGTGCGCACCGGCAGCGTCATGGCCGGCTCCAAGCTCGGCTACCGCGTCCGGGCCATCGCCATCTTCCTGCTGACGACCGGTCTCAAGGGCGTCTCCAGCATGAAGCTGCACCGCGACCTCGGCATCAGCCGGAAGTCGGCTTGGCACTTAGGACATCGCATCCGAGCCTGCTGCGCGCGGGGCCGGAATCCGTTCGGCGGGCCGGTGGAGGTCGACGAGACTTACATCGGCGGCAAGGAGCGCAACAAGCACGAGTCAAAGAAGCTGAAGGCAGGCCGCGGGCCGGTCGGCAAGATTCCAGTCGCGGGCGCGCGAGACCGAGCTTCCGGCGAAGTCGGAGCTGCAGGGCTTCGTGCGCGAGCACGCGAGACCGGACGCGAAGATCCATTCCGACGATGCCGCGGGCTACGCCGGAATGGACGATTTCGATCGGGAGGCAGTCAGGCATTCGCGCGGCGAATACGTACGCGGAAGGGCGCACACGAACGGCATCGAATCCTCTTGGTCCCTGTTCAAGCGCGGCCTTTACGGGACCTATCGCCGCATGAGCCTGCAGCACCTCAAGCGCTATCTGACCGAGTTCGCGGGGCGGCTCAACTTCCGTGTCCTGGACACCTGGGAGCAGCTGGAGCGCATGGCGCGGGGCCTGTTCGGCAAGACGCTGACCTACCGGCAGATGACCGGGGAAGCCGCGGCTGCGGCCTGAACGGCCAGCTCTGCGCACCGGTTGCAGGATTGCGCCTTCCGGGCGTATTGCCGGCAGGCAGGCGCAACAGAAACCGTCCGATGCCGGCAAGCCGAATGCAGCATTCCGACACCTGATCCCAGAGGGCATTTCCACGCCGTAACGCTCGCATTAACGCTCGACTTAAAGCGTGGTAGGACGTGCTGAACCGACCGGAACTGCAATTGCGTTCACCTTGATCTCCGGATCCGATCAAGATGCGGCGACGCCTCTCGAGTCGCATTTCCGTGTGGAATCCGACTCCTCCGAACCAAGCAATTCCTAGTCGATTCAATGCCTTTGGCACTCAGGTCTATAATTCCCATCATTTGCGACGAGTGCAAGAAACGAACGAATGTCTTCGACTCGCTTGTCGAGTCGATGATCGAGAAAGATGACGACATCTCGGGCGGGGGTCGCGCTGACCGCGCTGGCTGACCTTGCAGCCGACTTTTCCGAAGTCTTCGGATACTCACTTATGCCTTTCGGATTATTTGGCTGAGTTCCTAGGCTACTAATTCGGCAAGTTATCAAGTCGCCCATGCAACTCCGAAGTGCGACACGCGCCGAGCCACAAGATGGCAGGGAGGGGAGAGGGGGGCAGCGAGCGGTGGTGTCGCGGCAGTAGGCTGGTAGGTGCTGGAAGGAGCAGGGAGGCGGATGCGGAAGAGCTACACGCACGTGACGCAGGAGGAGCGCTGCCGGATGGAGACGCTGCGGGCGGCGGGCTGGGGAGCGGACAGGATCGCCGGGCAGCCGGGCCGCAAGCGGGCCACGATCTACCGGGAAGTGGGCCGCAACGGCCGACCGGCGGAGGGCGAGCGCGCGGCGAGCTACAGCTGGGGGAGCGCGCAGGAGCGCGCGGAGCGGCGGCGGCGCGCGGCGGCGTGCCGGCCGCGCCAGCTGACGTCGGCGCTGCGGGCGCGGAGCGAGGACTGCCTGCGGCGGGACTGGAGCCCGGAGCAGGAGCCCGGGGCAGGTCGCGGCGCGGCTGAAGCGGGAAGGGGCGCTGGAGATCAGTCCCGAACGGATCTACCAGCTGGTGCGCGCGGAGCGGCGGCAGGGGGGCCGGCTGTACCGGCACCCGAGGCAGGGCGGCCGCAAGCGCGTCCGGCGGGTCGGCCGGACGGCGGGCCGCGGCCTGATCCCGGGGCGCGCGGACATCGCGGAGCGCTGGTGACGCTGGTGGACCGGTTCTCTAAGTACCTGCTAGTGCAGCCGGTTAGCCGGCGCACGGCGCAGCTGGTCGGGGCGGCGATGACGGCCATGCTCGCAGGGAGCGGGGCCGTGACGCACACGATCACGGCCGACAACGGCAAGGAGTTCGCGGCAAGGAGTTCGCGGGGCACCGGGAGGCACCGGGAGGTGGCGCAGCGGCTGGGGGCGGGCTTCTACTTCGCGCGGCCCTGCCACTCCTGGGAGCGCGGGCTGAACGAGCATGCCAACGGGCTGCCGCGGCAGTACTTCCCGCAGGGGACGGACCTGCGGCGGGTGGACCCGGCCCGGGTGCGGGAGGCGCGGGACCGCCTGAACCGGCGTCCGCGGAAGGTGCCGGGCGGGCGCACGCCGGAGGAAGTCTTCCCGGCGGAGCGGGAGCGGGTGCCGCGGGGCTGAGGCAGGGCTGGCAGCCCGCCGCCCCGGACAGGGGCGCGGGGGAGCTGCGCCCGGACAGGCGCGGATTCGACCCTCCGGGCCTTGCTGCGGTCGCTCCGCTCCCTGCGCAAGGCCCGGAGGGTCCCCGTTCCGGAAGGGAATTATATATCTGAGTGCCGACAACGCCATGTCCGACGAGAACTGCTGTGAGCAGGGAGGTCGGCGTCTGGCTCGGGTCATTCGAATGCGGCCGCGGTAGGCACGGCAAGGTGGGATCGTATCTGAATCGAACCTGCCAGCGGAATGGACGAGGCACGGATAAGAGAGGCCCCCTCGCCTGCCCCGGTGGAATCCGGTTGGCGGTGGAGGGCACCCCTTGCAAGCCGATTGCGTGCCCTGCGAGGGCCGAAGACAGCGGATCCCCGGCGCTCGACGGCCTGCATGGACGGTCCGGGCCGGACGCGGGTCGCGCCGGGGGATTCCAGATCCGGCGCGCCCCTCGCACCGAGCATGAAGCGCATCGAGCGTGAAGAGTGCGTCGGCAGCGGGCTGCGGCGCTCGGCGCGGAGGGCGCCGCTCGGGCCGCGACTGCGGTTTTGCCGGTCAGCTGCCGGTAGGTCAGCGTCCGGCCGACCAGGCCCCGCGCCATGCGCCGCATCTGTTCCGCCGTGTCGCAGTCGCGGTCGTTGCACCGTCCCGCGAACTCCGTGAGGTAGCGGCCGAGATGACGGACGCTCATCCGGTGATAGGTGCCGTACAGGCCGCGCTTGAACAGGGACCCAAACGACTCGATGCCGTTCGTATGCGCTGCCCCGCGCACGTACTCGCCGCCGGAGTGCCTGACGGCTTCGTGCGGGAACTCCGCCATGCCGGCGTAGGCCGCCGCCTCGTCGGAGCGGACCTGTGCCCCCGGCGCGACGCGGGCGCGCACGAAGCCCTGCAGATCGCCCTCGGCGGTGCCCGGCAGCGGCCGCGCGGCCACTGCGTTCGTGGCGCGGTCCCGCGCCCCCGCCACCGGGGTCTTGCCGACGGGCCCGCGCCCGGCGCGGGCCTTCTTCCTCTCGTGCTTGTTGCGTTCCTTGCCGCCGACGTAGGTCTCGTCCACCTCCACCGGGCCGGCGAACAGGCCCTGATCGCGCTCCCAGCACGCGCGGATGCGGTGCGCCAGGTGCCAGGCCGACTTTTGGCTGATGCCCAGGTCGCGGTGCAGCTTCATGCTTGAGACGCCCTTGATGCCGGTAGTCAGCAGGAACAGGGCGACGGCCCGGGTGCGGTAGCCGAGCTTGGTGTCGGCCATCACGCTGCCAGTGCGCACGGAAAAGCGCTTGCCGCAGCCGCGGCAACGGTACGGCATCGAAGGGTGGGCCGTGCCGGACTGCACGCTGGAGCCGCGGCAGTGGGGGCATACCGGACCGTTGGGCCAGCGCATGGAGGCGAACCACTTTTCCGCGGATTCGTCATCGCGGAACATGGCGATCACTTCAATCAGAGTGATGCCTTTACGAAACCACTTCCCGGGACCTTTTTGCTTCATAGACGACCTCATATATTGGAACTATTCTATCAAAATACTCCACCGACTGTCAACAGATCTCCGGAAGAAATATGAAATTAATTTATGGACTGATAATTTGCAAAATCGGTTGACTCGGCACTCAGATATATAATTCCCTTCCGGAAACGGGGCACGCATGCCCACCTGCCCGGGACGCGGCCCCCCGCTTCGGCCCGGCAGCGGCTTGTCCGGCGCCGCTGGATCTGCTACTGTGGTCCTAGTATCCCAGCCCGCCGCCCCTTACCCGCGTGTCGCACTTCGGAGTTGAATGGGCGAGTCAAAAAAGATATCCACTGTAATTCCGAATCTCTTTCCGAATCTCTGTTGACAATTCGTGGAGAACATTCGTAGGATAGTTTCACCAAGTGTGGCCGTCAATGAAAGAGAAATGCCCCGAGAAATTGAATCGTTCTGGGCCCTCTTCAAGCGCGGCCTCTACGGAACCCATCACCACATGAGCGTGCGTTATCTCGGGCGCTACCTCGCGTAGTTCGCGGGACGGCGCAACGCCTGCAACTGCGACACGGCGGAACGGACGTGGCACATGGCGCGGAGACTGGTGGACAAGATGCTGATACATCGGCAGCTCGTCGGCAAGGCCACGGTCGCGGTCTGAGGGCGGCTTGGCGGTTATCCGCTGGCTCTGTTCACGCTCGGAGCGAAGGGCGCTCCGGGTCCGGAATCCTTCGGCGCGATCCATGTCCAGCCCGGACAATTCATGCAGGTAGTCTCGAGCTAGGGATCCAGTCTCCTTGGCCCCCGGAGAGCATGAAATCCGCTTGGCAGCGCGCCCCTCCGCGACGGACCGGGTTCCACCGGGGCGTCCGAGGCGGCCTCTCTAGTCCCGTGCGCCGTGAAATCCGCCTGCAGGTGCGATTCAGACACGAATCCACGTTTCGCCGTCCGCCGCGGCCGCTCACAAATCGCCCGAGCTAGACGCAGACCTCCCCGATTAGAGCAGTTCTAGCCGGATATGGCCCTGTCGGCACTCATATATATTCCTGATTACCCACAAGACTCAGCCAAGGCTAGGAGGCGGTAAGGCCTGGGCGGGGTGCGCACGGAGGCGTGGAGCAGGCGGGGGACCAGCGCCTCCAGGTCGTAGCGGCGGTTGAAGCGGTAGCGGAACTCGGCGAGGTACCGCGGCAGGTGCTTGCCGTCGAACGAATGGCAGGTTCCCGCCAGGGACTGCTTGACGTTCGCCGGCATCGTGTTGACCCGGACGTTGACCCGGACGAAGCGGGAATCCCCGCAGCTCCGCTGCCCGCCTCCGGTGACGGTCGGCACGTGCTCGCAGCCGGCGTTGGCCACGCCCCGCAAGCAGGCCGGGCCGTCGGGATGCACCTCCGTGCCGGGCTGCAAGTGCCGCCCGGCCCACGCTGCCAGTGTCTTCTTGCGGAAGCCCGCCACGCTGGCCACGCTGCTCAGGCGCATCCTTGCCGGCTTGCCGGCGGCTGTGACCTGCACGGCGGCGACGAACGGCGTCTGGCCCGCCGCGCCGCGACCGCGCGTGCCGCCGGTCCGCTCCCCGCCCCAGTAGGCCCCAGCAGGCATCGTCCACCTGCACGATGCCGCCCGACGGCACGCGCTCGTCGCGCTCCTTCAGCACTGGCAGGAGCTTGTGCTGCACCTTCCAAGCCGTGTTCCGGCTCACGCCCAGCTGCCGCGCCAGTTCCAGCGACGAAACGCCGTACTGGCCCTGCGTCAGCAGGTGGATCGCCAGGAACCGGACGGTCAGCGGCAGCTTGGTGGCGGCCAAGATCGTGCCGGCGACGAGGGAGGTCCGGCGGTGGCAGGCATGGCACTGCCGGAGCTTGCGGGAGCGGATGCGGCAGTGCCGTCGGGAGCCGCACTCCGGGCAGCGGAAGCCGTCCGGCCGCCGTCCGGCCAGCGGGCGTTGAAGACGGCGTGCTCGCATGGCCCCTCGCTGCCGTAGCGCTGCAGGAACTTGCGCAGGCTGAGTCCCTGCTGGAATTGCACGCGATTGCGTTTCATCTGCTATCCCCTTTCCTGGCAGAGATTTCCGACCTCCTCCAGTATAGCATATCCTCGGCTGACGTTCGTTGGTAATCAGGAAAGTTATTGATCTGCACGCATGAACATCGTTGCGTCAGTCGTTGCGTCAGTCTGCACCAGACGGAGAATGCATGATCAGCAACGCGCTTGGAAAAGCGGCAACGGATGCCTGCCCGAGCGGCATGGGAGCTACCACGCTTCCGATGTTGCATCTTGGGAAGTGCGCAGTCTCGGACCTCGATGTTGCATCCGAACCGCCTGGTCTGTAGCTGGGCGAATCGGCTGTTCGGGTCCGGCCACTGACAGGAGGAATCGTCGCGCTCCCCGCATGCGCTGCATCGGCCGCCCCTACAATTCGATAGCAGGCGGGCCGCGGCCGGATCGACTTCGACGGGCCGCGCCTCCCGAGAATTGCTGGCAGTGGGATCGCTCGACCGACGGACGGGCCTGGACTCCGCCCTCAGGAGTGCCGGAGACGCGATGTTCTCGGTCTCCAATGACGGCTGCCAGTTCCTGATCGGCCTGGCATTGCGGTGCGGAGGAGCTCTTGCCGAGGCCATGCACCGTGTGCGCATCGCTCGGCACGGGCCGAGCCGTTCCCGGCTGCGCCGACGCTTGGGGATTGGCCGCGACACGCCGCTGACGAGCCGCGTTGCCGAACTCGGGGACCAATCGAATCGCTCGTCGAGGATCGCCCAGACGTCGGGGACGAGCGGCGAGCCGAAGCGGGTGGCGTATAGCCGTCGACGGCTCGCTGCGGTTCGCTGGGTGTTTGTCGATTCGTTCCTGCGGGCCTACCGGGCGCTCCGGGTTAGGCGTACCAGCTTGTATGTCTTCGGCCCTCTGGATGACGATGGGTCGTTAAGCGGCTTGCTGCTGACCGAGGGCGGCCGGCCGTCCTACCTGTCCACGCTCCAAGCTCCCTACCGCATCCACGCCACGCCGGAGCTCCGCCTTCTCAGGGCAACATACGGAGCAGCCGCGGTTCGGCTGTGGGTGCTGGCCCTGTCGAATCCCGGCGTCCTGTACAGCACCAACCCGTCGACACTGTCAGCATTCTTTGACCAACTCGAGGACGACTGGCAGCGCTGCACTGCTCTGGTCCGGGATTGGACGGGCCGCTCGACGGGTATGGAGACCGACTTGCTCCGTGTGGCGCGTCGGCTGGCGTCGCGCGGATACCGCGAGCGGTTGCAACGCATCGCCGCGAGCCCGGGCAGCTTGCCGATCACCGCCTGGGCGCCCGCGGTTCAAGTCTATGTCTGCTGGACCGGCGGCTACGTAGCACCGTTCTTGGAGCGCCTCGAGCGCCACCTGCCGGCCGCCAGGTTCCGTCGGATCCCAATGTATTCGATGTCAACGGAAACGATCGAGACGATTCCCGACTTCCGTTGCGCCGAGACAGCATTCCTGCCTGCGGCGCTTGGGGTGTACTGCGAATTCCTCGAGGCGGGCGGGCCGAGGGAGGCGGCGCGGCTGCTGCCCCCTGACCGCCTCAGGGTGGGCGCTGTCTACGAGCTAGTGGCCAGCAATGGCTACGGCCTCAGGCGCTACTGCACGGATGACCTGTTCAGAGTCGAGAGATTCGTGGGAGGCCTGCCCGATCTCCGATTCATGCGCCGCCGAGGCTTGGCGTATTCGTTCACCGGCGAGAAGCTGACGGGCGTTCACGTGTCGCTGGCCTTTGAGCGCCTGCGCTCGGAGTTCTCCCGCCACTTGGCGGGCCACGCGCTCACTTGCTTCCCGTCCAGGCGGCCCGCAAGCGAGCTGCCGTGCTACCGGCTGGTCGTCGTGCAGGCCGGGCAGGGGCGCGCGAGCTCTGGATCCGGCTTGGCGGAACGGTTCGACCGGTTGCTCGGAGAGGCGAACGGCGAGTACCGCGCCAAGCGTCGCAGCGGCCGCTTGGGGGGCGTCCGCTTGGAGCGGGTCACCTTGCGCGAACTGCGCGCCCGGCTACCCGACGGCGGAGCGGCGGGCCTCGATTCCCAATTCAAGTTCCTGCCGCTGTACCCCCGACTGTGGGAAGACTCTGGAATCGACTGACGCCCACCCCAGCCGCGGCGGGCCAGGCCTCAGCGTCTTGTCGGCCCCTGCGACGGGTCGGCGGAGCGAAGCGGGCCTCTTCTCGCGGCCGCCTTGGTCTCGAATACCGCTGCGACTTCGCGGAAGGAGCGGAAGTCCCGTCCAAGCACGAGGGCTGCACAGCCGGCGGCTTCCGCGCCCGCGCCGTCCGTTTCCGGGCGGTCTCCGATGTGCAGCAGGCACTCCGGAGGCAGGTCGAAATCCCGCAGGATCCGCCGGAACGGCTCGGGGTTCGGCTTGATGTGGCCCATGCGCTCTCCGGAGTACGTGGCATCGAAGCAGTCCGCTAGGCCCAGGCAGGCGATCTTGGCGCCGCACTCGAAATCGGAGAGAGCGACCTGGGCTTCCACGCGTGTCTGCAAGAACCTCAGCGCCGCCTGGACCCCGGGCCGGGCCCCGGCGCCTCGGATCGCCGGCAGCAGCCAGTCGCGCTCGAGGCCGAGCCGCCATTGGATACCTTCGTCGTCGCGAGGCACGGTCCCGCCCTCTGACCTGGCCCGTTCCATTCCCCGGCGGAACGCACGCAGGGCCACCCCGGCCCTCCAGCTTTCCCGTGCCCTTCCTCGGATCGCGGCCGACACCAGTCCGAGTCGCAGCCTCGCGGAGGCCCGGCGTGTCGAGTACAGCGTGCCGTCCACGTCCCAGCTGACGGCGCGCACCACGCCAATGTCGATTCGTCCGGGCGCCATGGCGACGGTCCGGGTGCTACCTTACCCGGGTGCGACTAGCCGTGCCTATATCGCGACGGTTCGACCGTGCGCAGGTCAAGGAGCCTCAGCGGACCGGAAGCATGGACTGGTCCGGCTTCAATGCCAACTTCGCGCGCCTCGCCCGGCAGAGCTGGAGGGACGTGAACCGGGACCGGAACTGCGGTCTTCCGCAGCGCGTGCTTAGACTCTGGATGGCATTCCTGCAGCAGCGGCGCGGGGCGATTCTCGACTTTGATGGCAAGCTCCGCGCGCTCTCCAAGCTGCCCTTGCCGCCCGACCCTGACATCGTGCATTTCGGGGCGGAGGCCGGGTGGGAGGCGGCGATCATCCAGGCGCTGTTCGGCGACGGCGGGCGCGTGCTCCTCATCGACAGCGATCCGATGGCCTACGAGCGCTATCTGCATTCGCCCCGCGTGGTTCGAGCGCGGGCTCCGCGAGGGAGCGAACCCTGCTGGGTGGAGATCCGCCGGGACACGGCTCGCTTCGAGTACGCTCGCGAGGACTTCTTTCGCGTGCAAGCGACTCGTTCGTTCGATGTCGGCATCGACTGGGGCCTGATCGAGCACTACGACGATGCAGCCAAGCAGTCGCTGATCGCCCTTTTCCGGCGCTTCCTGCGGCCCGGCGGCCTGCAGATCTGCGCCTGTCCCCGCGACCGGCTGGGCGTGCGCCTGTTCTACCGGGCCTTCGCCGAGGAGCTGAATCTGGGCTACCGCGAGCTCATGACGCTCGACGAGCTCGCCTTCCACGTGGAGCGCAGCGGCTGCCGGATCGAGGCGAGCGAGCGGCTGGCCGCTCACAACATCGTGGCCTACCGGGTCGACTAGCCGGGCTCCGCCTGTTGCCTCCGGAGCGGCCGACCTGCGATTCTAGGGCCCGACCGGCCCGGGCCGCAGCTGGGCCCTCTCCCTCTCTGGCGGTGCGGCGGTTGCACTGGGTCCCGGCGGGAGCGGCGTGCCGAACGGCCCGTGCCTGGCGAAGGAACCATGAGCGAATCCAACCGACGCGATTTCCTGAAGGCTGTCTGCGCCTCCTCGCCGGCCTTGGGGGCCGGGACTTGGCTCGCCAGCCTCGGCTACGCCCAGTCGACCGGCGGGACGGCCCGCGTGGCCGTCAGCGCGGCCCGGAAGCGCGCCCGGATGGATCCCCGCCTGCTGGGCGCGTTCCTCGAGCATCTCGGGCGCGCCATCTACGGAGGAGTCTACGAGCCGGATTCCCCATTGGCCGACGGCAACGGGTTCCGCTCCGACGTGGTCCGCGAGATGCAGGAGCTCCGGTGCCCCATCATGCGCTATCCGGGCGGGAATTTCGTATCGGGCTACGACTGGCTGCATGGCGTCGGACCGAAGAGCGACCGGCCCGCCGTGCTGGAACGGGCTTGGAACTCGTTCGAGACCAATCAGTTCGGCACGAACGAGTTCATCGATTGGTGCCGGCTGGTAGGAACGGAGCCGCTTCTCGCGACCAATCTCGGGACCGGAACCCCGGAGACGTCGGCCGCGCTGGTCGAGTACTGCAACGTCGAGAAGGGCACTCGCTGGAGCGACCTGCGGCGCCAGCACGGCTACGAGCGCCCGCATGAAGTGAAGTCTTGGTGCCTCGGCAACGAGATGGACGGATGGTGGCAGATCGGCCATATGCCGGCCCGCGAGTACGGGCGCAAGGCGCGGGACGCCGCTCGCCAGATCCGGACGGTGGATCCGTCGACCGAGCTGATCGCCTGCGGATCCAGCGGGCCCTTCATGCCGACCTACCTGGTCTGGGACCGCGAGACGCTCGAGGAATGCTACCCGGAGGTGGACGGCCTCTCGTTGCATCGGTACTACGAGAACACGCCGCAGGCGACCGGCGGCGATTCGGCCCGGTTTCTCGCTTTGAATCTCGACATGGACATACAGATCCAAGAGACGATCGCCGTCTGCGACTACGTCCGGGGGCTGCTTCGGTCGCCCAAGCGGCTGTGGCTCTCCTTCGACGAGTGGAACGTCTGGTACCGGGCCCGTGCGCAAGAGCATGTGAACGGCCGCGGCCGCTTCGCCCCGCCCTTGCTGGAGGAGGTTTACAACCTCGAGGACGCGCTGCTGGCGGGAGGTATGGTCAACACTCTCCTGCGCCAGGCCAAGCGTGTCCGGATCGGCTGCTTGGCCCAGATCATCAACGTCATCGCCGCGCTCGTCACCAACAGGGAGAGCGTGCTGCGGCAGACCATCTACTATCCCTACGCCTGGGGCATCCAGTACGCCAAGGGCGACGTGCTGGACGTGCTTGTCGAGTCGGAGACGTACCCGATCGAGCGCGAGTACGCCGCGGACTACGTGGGCGCGCCCGCGACGCGCCCCGAGAGCGCTCCGTTCCTCGACGTGGCGGCAACGCTCGATCCGGAGGCCGGTCATTGCAGCCTGCTCATGCTGAACCGCGACTTGGACCAGGACCGCGACGTGGAGATCCGCTTCCACGACCTGACGCCCGCCAAGGTCGTCCGGGCGGAGACGATCACCGGGCCCGACCTGAAGGCCGTGAACACGTTCGAGGAGCCGACCCGCGTCGCGGGCCGCGCGTTCGACGCCCCCGCGCCCGGCACCCGCATGACCGTCAGGCTGCCGGCCCGATCCTACACGGCCCTGCAGCTGGCAACGAGCTGAGACGGGGCGGGGAAGAGAGCCCGATCAGATGCTCCTGGCGCGCATCTCCTCTGCCATATAGTCGGTCGCTCTCCACGTCAGGGCCAGCAGCGTCAGGGTCGGGTTCTTTTCGGTCGGCGTCGGGAACGCGCTGCCGTCAGTCACGAACACGTTCGGCACCTCGTGCATCTGCATGTAGCCGTTGAGTGCCGAGCGTCTGGGATCGTCGCCCATCCGGCAGGTGCCGTGCTCGTGGATCGCCGCCCCGAGCTCGTCCAGCGCCCCCCGCTTGTACGGCAGGGGCTCGGCCTTCATCGCGTGCAGAATGTCTTCCACCACGTCGTACATGCGCGGAATCATCTTGGCTTCGTTCTCGCCCAGCCTGTAGTCTATGCGGATTGTCGGCACGCCGAAGCGGTCGGGATGCGTGCCCTCGACGCTGATGCGGTTGTGCCGGTAGGGCAGCACCTCGCCGTACGGATGCAGCTGGATGAGGGCCGGGTAGCGCTTGCGCACCTCCTTCTTCAAGTCCGCCCCGAAGCCCGGCATCCGCCTCGCGAACTGACCGTTGCTGCCGCAGCCGATGCCCCAGAGCTGGATTCCGAAGCCTCGCATGTAGTCGCGCTTTTGGTCCGGTCGCTCGAAGCGCGGGATGTAGATGTGGCCGCCCGAAATGCCGTCGTCGTTCGTGGCGGGCCGCCCGTACAGCTGCGGCGCGAAGGCCTGCACGTGGAACCGGAACTGCTCGCAGAGGTAGCGGCCGATCACGTCCGCGCCGTTGCCGAGCCCGTTGGGGTAGGCCGGGGACTTGGAATTGAGCAGGATCCGCGTCGAATCGACGGCGGAAGCGGCCAGCACGACCCGCTGGGCCGGCACGGTCCGTTCCGCGCCGGTCAGCCGCTCGAAGTAGCGCACGCCGCTGGCCCTGCCGTCGTCGCCCGCCAGAATGTGGGACACGATCGCGTTCTCGCGCAGCGTCAGGTTGCCGGTGGCGAAGGCGTCCGCCAGCAGGTAGTCCGGGGAGTTGAAGAACGCGCCGATGTCGCAGCCCCTGCCGCAGGCTCCGCAGAAATGGCATTTCGCCCGCCCGTTGTAGTCCTTGGTCAGGACGGCGCGGCGGCCGGGCACCACGGTGTAGCCGGCCTTCCTGGCCCCCATGCGCAACAGGACCTCCCCGCAGCGGAGTTTCGGAGGGGGCAGGTGGTGTGGCGACCCCGGCAGGAAGTCCGAGGCGTCCTCCCCGCCGCACACCCCGATCAGCCTTTCGACGCGGTCGTAGTACGGGGCGATGTCGCTGTACTTCAGCGGCCAGGGGATCTCCCAACCGTCGACCGCGGGCTCGGAGAAGTTCAGGTCGCCGTAGCGGAGCGAGACGCGCCCCCAGATGTTGGTCTTGCCGCCGACTCCCCAGACGCGCCGCAGCAGGAAGCTCTGCCCCTCGGGCGTCTCGTAAGGGCTCTCGCGGAGCGGCAGGGACTCGAACGCAGGGCTCCGCTCGCCGCGTCGGCGGCGCTCTCGCGCCTCCCAGGGCTTGACGTGGGACCAGAAGGTAGCTGGGTCGAATCTCGCGCCGGCCTCCAGCATCAGCACCTTCGCGCCCTTGCGGGTCAGGTTCCAGGCGGCCATCCCGCCACCCGCCCCGCTGCCGACGACGACGACGTCGTATTCGTGCTGGGGCACTAGCCGGCGTCCTCTAGGTCGTGGTCGTGCGTGCAGCCGGGGAACTCGGCAAGGTAGGTGTTGCCTTGGTAGCCGAGCTCGTCGACCAGCCCGGTCTCGGTCGAGTAGTAGGCGTCGATGGTCAGGCCCTTGAGAGTCTCGAAGAACGCCCGGTCATCGCCCGTCGATTCGCTGCAGCGGGTCAGCGCCGCGACGCGGCGCTGCTCGCTCATTTCCGCGAAGCCCTCCGCCCGCAGCCGGGCCATCCCGTCGGCTAGGACGCCCCGCGCCTTCGCGTCCTTCGCCAGATCCTCGTCGAGCATGGCGTGGACTCCCGCCTCGCGGGCGCCGGGCGTGTCGGTCGCGGGCAGGATCATCTCGACCAGCTCTCCGAGCAGGTCGTAGTCCTCCCGCGAGAACGTGCGCGGCTCGTATTCCCGCTGCGCCGACAGGCCCCCTGCGGAAAGCCCGGCGGCAATCGTGACGAGCGCCTGTCGGCGTGTCGTGGCAGGCATGGGGACTCGATTATACGGGTAGCGGCGCGGCCCGATGTATGATTGCGGGGTGCTGGAGCCCGGACTCGTCCTTGAGCAGAAGCGGGTAGTCCGCCGGGACGACTGCATCACGTTCCTGGGTGCCGACGTTCGCCCGTCGCTGTCGACGCCCTCGATGATCCGCTGCATGGAGTACTGCTGCCGCGACGGCATCCTGAACCGCCTCGATGAGGGCCAGGACAGCGTCGGCGTGAAGGTGAGCGTCGAGCATCTCGCTGCGACGCCGATGGGCCAGGAAGTCACCTACACGGCCACCGTCGCGGAGGTCGACGGCCGCCGCGTGACCTTCGCTGTCGAAGCCTCCGACGGCACCGAAACCGTCGGCAAGGGCACGCACGTGCGATTCGTGGTCGACGTCCGGCGCTTCGCCGCCCGCCTCCGCAAGAAGTTCGGCTAGCGGGTCCGCGGCGCCCTCAGTGCGCCGGCAGGTCGCTCGAGCCGGTCAGGCGGATGTCGATGGCCCGGGCGGCCTTGCGCCCTTCGGCGATGGCCCAGACGACCAGCGACTGGCCGCGCCGGGCGTCGCCTGCGGAGAATACCTTGGGCACGGAAGTCTGGAACTCCCCGTATCCGGCGCGCACGTTGCCCCGGCTGTCCTTATCGACGCCCAGCTGCTCGAGGAGGCCTTCATGCACGGGGTGGAGGAAGCCCATCGCGAGTAGCACCAGGTCCGCGGGCACCTCGAACTCCGATCCCGGGATTGGATCGAACCGGAACGGGCGGCGGCCCGTGATCGGATCCGGCTCGGGCCAGCGCAAGCGCACGGCGCGCAGGGACCGCACGTTCCCGTTGCCGTCGCCGAGGAATTCCTGCGTGTTGACCGCGTAGTCGCGCACGTCTCCTTCCTCGTGCGAGCTCTCGACCTTGAACGTGAACGGCCAGTTTGGCCAGGGCATGCCTCCCGGATCGTCCCGGCTGGCCGGCGGCTTCGGCAGCAGCTCGAACTGGTGGATGCCCGCCGCTCCCTGTCGCCGGGAGGTGCCGAGGCAGTCGGCGCCGGTGTCGCCGCCGCCGATGATCACCACGTGCTTGCCCCTGGCGGTGAGATCGAAGCTGCGGTCGACCGACCTCCCGGCCACGCGCCGGTTCTGCTGCGGCAGGAAGTTCATCGCGAAGTGGATGCCGGAGAGGTTGCGGCCGGGGATCGGCAAGTCCCGGGGATGCTCCGACCCGATGCACAGCAGCACCGCGTCGAACTCCGCCACGAGTCTCGCCGCTTCCAGCGTCTCGCCCACGTGGGTTCCGCATCGGAACTCGATGCCCTCCGCCTCCATCTGGTCCACGCGCCGCGCCACCAGATGCTTCTCCATCTTGAAGTCGGGAATCCCGAGCACGAGCAGCCCGCCCGGCAGCTCGTTCTTCTCGAACACGGTAACCCGGTGACCGGCCCGGTTGAGCTGCTGCGCTGCGGCGAGCCCCGCAGGCCCCGAGCCGACCACGGCGACCCGCTTGCCCGAGCGGACCCGCGGAACCTCCGGCTTGATCCAGCCCTCCTGCCAGCCCCGGTCGGCGATAGCCTTCTCGATCGACTTGATCGAGACCGGATCGCTGTTGATTCCGAGGACGCAGGCTGCCTCGCACGGTGCCGGGCAGATGCGCCCGGTGAACTCGGGGAAGTTGTTCGTCGAATGCAGCACTCGCAGCGCCTCGGCCCAGCGCCCGCGGTAGACGAGGTCGTTCCAGTCGGGAATGATGTTGTTGATCGGGCAGCCGGTGTGGCAGAACGGAATGCCGCAGTCCATGCACCGGGCCCCTTGGACGCGGAGCTCGGACTCGTCGAGACGGTCCATGACCTCGTTCCAGTCACGCACCCGCTCCCCGACCTGCCGGTACGGCGTCGCCCGGCGCTCGAATTCCATGAATCCAGTGACCTTGCCCATGGCGAACCCCCTTGGGTCGCGAGCTGCCGCAGCACCGGCACCGGCCTGCCGACGCAGTGCAGCCAAGGACCTGCGGAGCTAGAGCGAGCGCGACCCGCGTTCCTCCCTAGGAACGGCGGCTCCGAGCCGCAGGCTCGGACACGCATGCCCCATGATCTAGAATACCGACTTGCGGCGGGAGTTGCCACCGGCCGGTAGCGAGCTTCGCTGACGCGCTCCGCGGGGCCCTGCCTGGACTGCTGAGCGCGGCGGCTGCCGACCGTCGCGCGGGGCGATTCGGTGCGCTGCCCGCACCCATGGCCGGAGGTCTGCATGCGCGTTCTCATTCGGATAGCCGCTTGGGGCGCCGCCGCGCTGTGTGTCCTCGCCATCGCCGCGAGTTTCCACCCGGGCGTTCGCAGCGTGTACCGGGCCTTCCGTCCGTCCGCGGATTACGACACGGTGCCGCCGACCGTTCCGCCGCTAGCCGGACCCGCGGTGCTGGCCTTCAGCAAGACCAACGGGTTCCGCCACTTCGAGGGGATCGCGGCGGGTGTCGAGGCGCTGCGCCGGATCGCCGGCCGGCGCGGCTGGTCGCTGGTTCACACCGAGAACGGCGCGGTGTTCGCCGACGCCCTGCTGGCCCGCTTCCGCACTGTGGTGTGGCTGAACGCCAGCGGTGCCCCGCTGGACGGCGCCCAGCGGACGGCCTTGCGCAATTGGATCGAGTCCGGGGGAGGCTTCGTCGGGATCCACGCTTCGGTCGACGATTCGCACCGGTCGTGGGAATGGTATTCCCGCGAAGTTATCGGCATGCAGTTCACGGGGCATCCGTTGGACCATCAGACGGCGACGATTCGCGTCGAAGGCACCGACCACCCGACCATGTTGGGGGCGGAGGAGACGTGGGCGCACTTCGACGAGTGGTATTCGTTCGACCGCAGTCTTCGCGGCCGGCCGGGCGTCGAGGTGCTCGCCTCGGTCGACGAGTCGACATACGACCAGCGGCTGAAGCTACTGTGGATGGACCGGGACCTGTCGATGGGGGACCACCCGGTGATATGGACCCGCGAGTTGGGGGAGGGCCGAGCCTTCCTGTCCGCCTTGGGCCACGTGGCTGCGACGTACAGCGACCCGAACTACGCATCGATCCTCGAGCGGGCGGTCGGGTGGGCGGGCCGGATCGCGGACGCGGACTAGACGTTGTGCTCGCGAGGCGCCGACCCGCCGCGGCGGCTACAGTGTCTCCGGCGCTTGGCCATGTCCCGGTCTGGAGAAGGCCCCGAACCGACTCAAGCGAGGGGCGCGCATGCGACCATATGCCCATGCGCGGACCGCACCTCCTGCTGGCGCTGCCACTGCTCCTGTCGGCGGAAGAGGCGCCGTTCCGGCAGCACTCCATCGAGAGCGACCTGCCATCGGGCTACCAGGTTCGCACGACGGACATCAACGGAGACGGCCGACCGGACGTGATCGGCCTCTCCCAGCGCTCCGACACGCTCTATTGGTACGAGAATCCGAGCTGGAAGCGCCGAGCCGTCGTCTCCGGCATGCGACGCATGATCACGCTCGACACCGCGGATCTAGACGGGGACGGCGTGCCAGAGATCGCGCTGGGCACGCATTTCGACCAGACCGACGAGACTAGCGAGGGGCGGGTCTACATTCTCCGCAGTCGGGGCGACGTCGCGCAGCCATGGGCGGCCCGGGAGATCGACCGCCTGCCGACTACGCACAGGGTGCGGTTTCTGGATTTCGACCGCGACGGTACGCCCGAACTGCTGAACTCGCCCTTGGCCGGCCCCGGATGCCGCAAGCCGTTCTTCCGCTGCGGCACTCCCCTCGCGTACTACGAGCCGGAGGACTGGAAGCGTCGGTACGTCACGCGCCACTTGGACGGCGTCGTCCACGGGATGCGCGAGGCCGACTGGGACGGGCCTGCCGTGCTCGCGGCCTCTATGGGCGGGATCGACAGGTTCCGCCCGGACCAGTCCGGAGGGTGGGTTCGTGCGCGCCTCGTTGACGGCGCGATCGCGTCGCGGCCCGACGACGGGGCGAGCGAGGTGCGGGTTGGCAGCTCTGTTCGAGGGCGCTTTCTGGCCACCATCGAGCCATGGCATGGCGACAAGGTGGTTGTGTACTGCTGCGAGGGGCGGGGGTATCTCTCGCGGACCGTGATCGACGACACGTTCGTAGACGGGCACGTGCTGGACGTGGCAGACCTGGACGGGGACGGGGCGGACGAGGTGGTGGCCGGCATGCGGGGCCAGCCCCAAGCACTGTATTTCTACAAGTTCGGCCCGTCCGGCTGGAATCGGCGGGTAATCGATGACGGAGGCATCTCGGCAGCGGGCTGCTCTCTGGCGGACATTGACGGCGACGGCGATACCGACCTCGTCTGCATCGGGGCCCGCACGAATAACATCAACTGGTATGAGAATGTCATCGCTGCCGGCTCGGACTAGCGATGGGCCCGCTACCAAGCGCTGGCCCGTTTCCGCGTCCAACGCTTTCCCGCAGCAAGCGACCTCGCCGCGTCCGCGCGCCCGAGGGTTGATCAGCAGCCGCCAAGCATCGTGGCGATCATTCGACGGTTTCTCTGGCATCCCCGCTTCCAAGCGGTCTCGCTCCTCTCGATTCCGCTGTCCCGGCGCCGGTTCGCCGATTGCGGGCTACCGCCGTGATCGAATGCCGCGGGGCGGCCGGCGTCGACTCCGCGGCGGTCCGTCTACCTCTCGGTCAGGTCGCTTGCGCGCCGTTTGATCAAGCCGGTCCCGCCGGGGCCGCTTGCCAGTCGCAGCGTGCGGGCTGGGAGGAGGGATCTGACGGAGGAGGGCCCGGCGGTCCTCCCGCTTGCCTTCTCCGGCGAGGCCGATTCCGTAAAGCGCGGCGTGTCCCGCCATCTCCTCGCGAGCGCCCCGCGGGCGTTTCTCGCCTTCCGGATGCCGATTCGGGCCGCACGCGGCGCGCCGGCGGTACGCGACAGGCCTTCTCCCGCAAAGCGACCGCCGCGGAGGCCTGAATCGCCCCGAATCCGCCGGCTCGGTCCGGGATTCCCTCTGGTTCGGGCGGTTCAGGGAAGTAGACTGAAAGCCGGCGGAGGGGATGTGAGAAGAGTTCTCGCTTGGTCCGTGGCGCTGGCGGCATGCGTCGCTCCGCTCGCCAAGGGCGCTGGGACCGAATCGGAGCAGTTCGAATTCTTCGAACGTCAGGTCCGCCCGCTGCTGGCCCGGCACTGCTACCAGTGCCATAGCTCGCAAGCCCCGACGGTGTTCGCCGAGCTGCATCTCGACTCCGAAGAGGGGCTGCTGCGCGGCGGGCGCTCGGGCCCGGCGGTCGTGCCCGGCGACCCCGGAGCAAGCCGCCTGATCCAGGCGGTGCGGCACGAGCCCGGTCGCATCTCGATGCCTCCGTCGGGCAAGCTCTCAGAGAAGGAAATTGGCGACCTCGTCGAATGGGTGAATCGGGGCGCTCCGTGGCCCGAGGCCCCGGCCTGGCAGTCCGCGGAAAGCGCGTCCGTCGCGCCAGGCGACAGAGTCGGGCACTGGGCCTGGCAGCCGCTAGGCGAGCCCGTCGCGCCCGCGGTCGAAGGAGTCCGCTGGCCGCTTGGCGAGATCGACCGCTTCGTGCTGGCCGGGCTGGAGTCAGCGGGCCTCTCGCCGGTCGGGCCTGCCGACCGCCACGCCCTGTTCCGCCGGCTAGCGCTCGACCTGACCGGCCTGCCTCCGACGCCCGAGCAGATTCGGGACCTCGTGGGGCACGATCCGGCCACGGCCTTGGAGGCGGCCGTCGACCGCCTCCTGGCGTCGCCGGCCTTCGGGGAGCGCTGGGGCCGCCATTGGCTGGACCTCACCGGATACGCCGACACGCTGGGACTGGGCCGGCGCATCCCGGCGCGGGATGCCTGGCGCTACCGCGATTACGTCATCGACTCGTTCAATGCGGACAAGGCCTACGACCAATTCGTCAAAGAGCAGGTCGCAGGGGACGTGCTGGAGTTCCGGGACGACGCGCAGCGTCGCGAGCAGGTCGTCGCAACGGGATTCCTCGCGATCGGGCCGTGGGCGCTGGTCGACCAGGACAAGGTCCAGCTTCGCATGGACATCGTAGACCACCAGCTCGACACCCTGGGCCGCTCGATCCTCGGCCTGACAATCGGCTGCGCCCGATGCCATGACCACAAGTTCGATCCCCTGCCGACGCGCGAGTACTACGCCTTGGCGGGCATCTTCCGTAGCACGCGGACCTTGGACGGGCGCATGTCCGGGGTCTTCAGCGACGTCGCCCGCACGCAGCTGCCCGAGACCTCCGCGGAACTGAGGGAGCGATCCGAAGCCCTCCAGAGGTGGGAGCTGGACCGCACCCGTGCCGCCGAGAATCTGGCTCGTGCCGAGCGCCTCGCGAAGGATCTGAGCGAGAGGGTCGCGGCCGCAGAGGCCGGCGGATCCGCTCCCGCCCCGGTCGCCGACCTCAAGGAGCGCCTCGCCAAGGCCCGCCGGGAGGTGGCGGCCGAGAAGACTGAAGTGGCGAGAATCCAGTACTACGGCAAGCCGGCCCCTCCGACGGCGCTCGCGCTCTCGGACGATCCCGAGCCGCAGGACGCCAGCGTTTGCCTTGGCGGCAACCCGCGCAATCTCGGCGAATCCGTGCCGCGCGGATTCCTATCGCTGGTCCCAGTGGACTCGACTCCGAAGATCGCCAACCGGCGGCTGATCGGCGTCGGGTTTCAGAAAAGCAGCGGACGGCTGGAGCTTGCCGAGTGGCTGGCCGACCCCGGCAACCCGCTGACGCCTCGCGTCATGGCGAACCGGATCTGGCACCACCTGTTCGGGGCGGGCATCGTGGCAAGCGTCGACAACTTCGGCCTGCTCGGCGAACGGCCTACCCATCCCGAGCTCCTCGACTATCTCGCCATTCGCCTGCAGAGGCTGGACTGGTCGGTCAAGGCGCTGATACGCGAGATCGTGCTCTCGCGGACATACGCGCTGGCGTCGTCCCACAGCGAGCGGGCGGCCGCGGCGGATCCGGACAACCGCCTGCTCTGGCGCTCGAATCGGCGCCGCTTGGAGGCGGAGACGATCCGGGACGCGGTCCTGCTTGTCAGCGGCTCGCTCGACCGCCGCGCGGGCGGGCCCAGCCTGCCGCTGCACTCGCGCGGAAGCGTGCGCATGGGGCAGCCTCCCTTCCTGGAGGCCAACTTGGAATTGGGTGACGCGGCCAGATACCGCCGCACGGTGTACCTGCCGACCCTGCGCAAGTCGCAGCTGGCCGAGGTCGACGTCCTGAATCTGTTCGATTTTCCGGACCCGAACACGGTCAGGGGCCGCAGGGACGTGACCACCGTGCCGACGCAAGCCCTATACCTGATGAACTCGCCGTTCCTGATCAGACGGGCGGAGGCGGCCGCCCGCGCCCTGCTCGCCGACGACAGCGCGAGCGACGAGGAGCGCGTGCGCGCGTTCCTGCTCCGAGCCCTTGGCCGTCCGGTCTCGACCGAGGACACGGCGCGCGCGAGGTCCTACCTGCGCGATACCGAGGCCGACCTGGGCCGCGACGGTGCGTGGGCGCGCTACTGCCATGCGGTTTTCGCTTCCAGCGAGTTTCTGTTCCGCAGCTAGCCCGAGAGGAGAGAGGCAATCATGAATCGGCGCGAACTGTTGCGAGCCACGGGGTGCGGTCTCGGCATGGTGGCGCTGCGGGCGATGCTGGCGGAGCGGGCCCAGGCCAAGCCCGGCCCGCTCGCTCCCAAGGCGCCCCATCACGAGCCGCGGGCCAAGCGCGTGATCTTCCTGTGGATGCAGGGCGGTCCGTCGCAGGTCGACCTGTTCGACTACAAGCCCGCGCTGGCGCGGCGCGACGGCGAGCCTCTCCCCTACTCGATGCCCTCGAACCGGGCGATGCCCGGCGTGGCCTATTCCAGGCTGATGGCGCCGATCGCGAAGTTCGCGCCTGCCGGCCAGTCGGGCATTCAGGTTTCCGACCTGCTGCCGCACCTGAGCCGCCATGTCGACGACCTGTGCGTCCTCAAGGCGATGGTGGCCGACAGCGAGGCCCACGCGCCCGCGGTGCGGCAGCTGCACACCGGCGCCACGCAGCTCGTGCGGCCCTCGATCGGCTCGTGGGTGGCCTACGGCCTCGGCACGGAGAACCGGAGCCTGCCGGCGTTCGTGACGATCGCGCCCAACATTTCAGGCGACGGCGGGAGCGTGCAGCTCTACGGCAACGCGTTCCTTCCGGCGGTGTACCAAGGGACCGCGCTCGGCAACTCCGCGGTCGGGTCGAGGAAGGCCACGATCGGCTACCTGGACGATCCGTCGATCGAGCCCGCGGCCCAGCGCCGGCAGCTCGACTTGATCCAGGAGATGAACCGGGCCCATCTGGAGCGGCATCGGGCCGACCGCGGGCTCGAGGGCGTCATCGAGTCGTTCGAGCTGGCGTTTCGCATGCAGGCGGAAGTGCCGTCGCTGGTCGACCTGTCAGGCGAGTCCAAGTCCACCCTCGACATGTACGGGATCGGCAGCAAGCCGACCGATGACTTCGGAAGGCAGTGCCTGCTGGCGCGACGGTTCGCCGAGGCCGGCGTCCGTTTCGTCCAGATCACCTCGAACGGCTGGGACAGCCACGCCAACATCCTAAAGGCCCATCCCGAGCGCTGCCGGTCGGTCGACCGGCCGATCTCCGCTCTGATCCGGGATCTGAAGCAGCGCGGCCTGTTCGACGACACTCTTCTGGTGTGGTCCGGGGAGTTCGGGCGCACGCCCCACTACCAGGACCTGCAGGACGGTGCGGGCGATCGGAGCACGTTCGGGCGCGGTCACAATCCGTACGGCTTCTGCGCCTGGCTGGCAGGCGGCGGCGTCCGGGGCGGCATGACCTTCGGGGAGCTGGACGAGTTCGGGTACCGCGCCGTCGAGGACAAGGTCCACGTGCATGACCTGCACGCGACGATCCTGCACCTGCTCGGGCTGGACCACGAGCGCCTCACCTATCGCTACAGCGGCCGCGACTTCCGGCTGACGGACGTGTACGGCCGCGTGGTGGGCGAGGTCCTGGCCTGACGCGGCTTGCCCGGTCGGGTTCCGGACGCGACGAACTCGAGCGACGCTGAATTGACGCAGTAGCGCCGCCGTGACGGCGGCGGACCATCGCCGAAGACGTGCCCGATGTGAGACGAGCAGCGGGCGCAGCGCACGGCGCGCCGCCGCAGGCCCCACGAGGTGTCCCAGTAGACGGCGACGTTGGACGCTGCGACCGTTCGCGAGAAGCTGGGCCAGCCGTCCGCCGATGCGCGTTTGTCCGCCGAGCGGAACAGCGCGGTCCGGCATCCGACGCAGCGGTACACGCCGCGCTGGTCGAAGTCGTGGTAGCGGCCGCTGAACCCCAGCTCGGTGTCACCGCCGCGAGCTATCGGGTAGCTCCCGCGCGGAAGGGCCTGCCGCCAGCCGGCGTCGTTGCGGATCACGGTCGGCACCGTGCGGGCGCTGGTGACTCGTCCGGAGCCATCGGTCTCCGCGATGACGGCGGGCGGGCCGTACGTCTCGAACACGGGCGGGACCGGCATCGAGAAGCGCGGGATGTCGCAGGCGGCCCCAGCGGCCAGCGCTAGGCCGACGCAGGCCGCCCGGAGCCCGCTTGGGGCGGAATGGGTGCCAGGACCGGCCCCGGCGGTATAATGAAGGGCGTGCGGAGCGTTCATGCCCTACCTGCAGAACCAGTTTGAACGGAACTTCATGACGACCTCGGTTGATTACGTTTTCAACTGGGCGCGGAAGTCGGCCATCTGGCCGCTGACGTTCGGGCTGGCTTGCTGCGCGATCGAGATGATCGCGTCCTCCACGTCGCGCTTCGACATCGCCCGCTTCGGCGCGGAGGTTTTCCGCCCGAGCCCGCGGCAGTCCGACCTAATGATCGTCGCCGGGACGGTGACGCTGAAGATGGCGCCCGTGCTGAAGCGGATCTGGGATCAGATGCCAGAGCCCAAGTGGTGCATTTCGATGGGCGCCTGCTCCTCGGTCGGGGGTCCCTTCAACACCTACGGCGTCCTGCAGGGCGTGGACAAGATCGTCCCAGTCGACATCTACGTGACGGGCTGTCCTCCGCGCCCGGAGAACCTGTTCTACGCCCTGATGAAGCTCCAGGACAAGATCGACCGCATGACGACATTGGAGCGCCGCCCGACGCAGGTCCGCCTCGACGAGTCGATGCTGGAGGATTTCAAGCAGCGCGTGATGGTCGCGCAGACGCAGCAGCCGGTCTAGGCGTCCCCGCTCGGCAGGGTTGGTTCCTTCTCGTCCGTGGGTCTACGCCAAGCGGGTCGTGTGCGAGGGCGAGTGGGCGCTTGGACCCGCGCAGCGGCCGAGTCTGCGCGGGAAGATGTGCACCGCCTCCGGTAGCGGCCCGTCCTTCGGGCCCGGGCAGGCTCTCCCGGCAGCAAGCGCGAACCGGCCGTTTCCCCGCCCGGTCCCTTGCTGCGGGACCCGCCGGGCCGGCGTTCCAAGCTACGGCCGGCCGCCCCGCGCGCTGCGATGTCAGGTCGGCGGCCGGTGGTTCGGGTCGGCCGCAGGATCGCCGCCAAGGCGTCCTCGCGCCGCACGGCGAAGTGGATCCGCGCCTGCGGCACCGTGTCGAATTCCTTGCCCCGGCGGCGCGCGATCGCCAGCGCGAGGTGGCTCGGCGCCGCGTTCGCCAAGGGCCCGTTGCCGGTGCGGATGCGGCCGGCGTCCTCGCGGAAGACCGCGTCGCGCGAGAAGCGGTTCGCGTTCTCCGCCGCCCGGCGTCCGCGCTGCAGCGTCAGCAGGCGCCGCGCCCCGGCCAGCGCGCGCGTCAGCGACATGATGCCGTGGAGCACCTCCTCGGTCACCGGGCTGTCCTTGGCCTCACGCGTGCGGTGCGTCACGCGGATCGCCTGGCGTGCGTGCCGGAGCGCCAGCTCCCCGGGCTCCAGGTGCACGACCTCGATCACGCGCTTCTCCCAGCGCCCGCGCGAGCGCCTCCAGCGCTGCACGTAGCGGCGCCCCCGCGACCAACCCCCGGCCACCAGCCGTGCCAGCGTGGCCTTGCAGTTACCTTGGATCATCTGCAGCCAGTCCGCGCCGCGCCGGTCCGCCAGGGCGGCCTCCGCAGCGAGCCCGGCGGGCCCCGCGTCCAAGGTCACCACCGGCCCGCGCACGTCAATCTCCTCCAGCAGCCCCCGCATCGTCGCCGGCTCGCCGCCCTCCTTGCAGCGGCCCCGGCTAGCCAGCGGGATGCCGGTCGCGTAGTCCGCCAGCGTGACCGTCTCGCAATGCGTGCCTTCCGGGGTGAGGCGGTTGGTCCCGCGGATGCGCTTGCCGTCCGCGGCCACGGCCTCGGGACGCTTGCAGCGCGGCTGCGTCCAGCGCTGGACGACGCGCTCCAGCTCCCCCGGCGCGAGCCGCTCCATGATGCTCTGGAGGGTCGTGTCCGAGGGCGCCTAGTAGCGCCCGCGGTCGCGCCGGAAGCGGCATCCTAGGAGACGCAACTCCTTTTGCGTCAAGGCTTTGGCGAGCCTGTCGGCGGCCCGCCCGCCGCTGTGCCCGGCGAGCCTTGCCAGCGCCGGCAACGCCACCGCGGCACCCAGCGGAAGCCGCAGGACGCGCACGCTGCGCGGGTCCTCAAGCTCGTCCCGCGATTCCCGCAGCGAGCGCAGCTCGGGAAGCTCGTACTGCACCTGCACCGCCCCGCGGGACCATTCCGGGCGGGCCCGCGGGTCCGGCAGCAGTTCCTGCGCGCCGTCTTGCAGCGGGTACACCGGCATGCGCTTGCGTTCCCCGTGCTTGGCGGCGTACTTGCCGTTCGAGCGCGCGTAGCCCTGGGACAGCCCCACCGGAATCCAGTTCGCCGCTAGGTACACCGTGCCGCGGTACGCGCTCGGCCTCACGAGGGTCTCGGCTAGCGGCAGCGGAAGCTCCCGGTCCGCGCCGAGGCGCCGCAGGTTGGCCCCGGGGCACGAACGAGCCGGGGTTCTTCAGGCCCTTGCCCGCGGCCAGCACCGGGAAGCGCGTGTTCTTGCCGATCAGATGCAGGCGGAGCATTCGCACCGCGCGGTGCCAGCCAATCCACTGGTCGCGCGGCGCGCACTGGAACACGCCGGTCTGCCAGCCCAGCGGGGCCAGCGACTGCCCGCGCCACTCGGAGAGGTAGCGCAGCCCGCGGCCTGCGAAGTGCTGGAAGCCCAGGTAGTGTCCGGCCTCCGTTCGCCGGTCCCGCTCCAGCCGCTCCTCGGGCTGAATGAGGCACACGACCACCTCCTCCAAGCGGAAGCCCGGGTTTTTCCGAACGGCAAGCACATAGGCTGCAGCAATGATTGCCATGGCTCCGGGCATACACGATTCCCGCCAAGAAAGCCAGCCTACCCCCTAACTGCTCGTTTGCCGGACCCTAAGGCTAGGACGAAGCACACCCTACTTAGTGCCCGTGAGAAAACTCGTATCCCCTTGGCAGAAAAGGTGTTAGGTCCAATCTCTCAAGGCGAGGATTGCGCTGGAATCCTACGACTAATCCGAGATCCTGGCGATTCTGGGTAGAGCGCGGAAATCTTCGCGATTGGCGTCTGAGCAATTTCCGACTTTGGGACCTATATGTTGTGCTTGGAGATCCATCTCTCCCCGGTATGTAGTATGAAATGCTGATTGGGCCAGTATTCAGGAGTCTTGTCACAAGCACTACGTAGGCCATCGACACCAGAACGCTAGGAATCTCTATGAATCAGCCGTGCCGCGCTCGGGTCCGCGTTACCGCTCGGGAATCAGGCCGCGCGGCCGGAACCTTAGGACGAGCAGCAGGACCGCGCCCATTACCATCTGCCGCATGTTGGCGGCGTTTTCCAGCATCCGGGCGCGCATGCCGCTGTCCTCGGGCAGGCCGGACGCGAGCGCCTGCATGAGCCACTGGCCCGCGGGTTCTACCTCCACCCACAGGAACCAGATCAGCATGCCGCCGAGGGTCGAGCCCAGGTTGTTCCCCGAGCCGCCGACGATCACCATCACCCAGATCAGGAACGTGAGGCGCAGCGGCTCGTACGCCCCCGGCGTGAACTGGCCGTCGAGGGTCGTCATCATCGCCCCCGCGAGGCCGCAGACCGCCGAGCCGAGAACGAACGCCTGCAGGTGCCGGGCTGCGACGTGCTTCCCGAAGGCGCCCGCGGCCAGCTCGTTTTCCCGAATGGCCCGCATCATGCGGCCCCAGGGGGATGCCAGCGCTCTCTGGGACAGCCAGAGCAGCGCCAGGAGCACGGTCGCGAAGAGTAGCGCGTACGACGATTTCACGTACACGGAGGACAGCTCGGCCGCGTCCATGCCGAGGCGCTCGGCCCATTCGAGGAAGCTCTCCGACTTCTGCAGGTCGACCTCGTGGGCTACGGGCCGCGGGATGCCGATGATGTTCCGCGCGCCGCGCGTAAGCCAATCCTCGTTCTTGATCGCGATGACGACGATTTCCGAGATGCACAGCGTCGCGATCGCCAGGTAGTCCGAGCGCAGGCCCAGCGCGGTCCTGCCGATGAGCCATGCCGCGCCCGCCGCGAGGAGGCCTCCGACCGGCCAGGAGAGCAGCACCGGCAGGCCGAGCCCGCCCATGTAGCCCTCGCTCGCGGGGTTGACCGACTCGATGGCCTCCGCGGCGGGATCGAAGACGAGCCGGAAAACGATGAATCCCGCGGCCAGCGTGCCCGCCACCGCCAGCGTCCGCACCCGCGCCGGCCCGAGACGCCGGTGCAGCTGCAGCGCCAGAGCGATCGCGGCCGCTCCAAGCGCCAGGGCTGCCGCGACCCGCAGGCCCCCGGCTGCCCAGGCCTCCGCCACCGGCGGCATCGAGACGAGCGCCGCTGCTACCCCGCCCAGAGCCACGAAGCCCACCGTGCCGTAGTTCGACAGGCCCGCATAGCCCCACTGGATGTTGACGCCAAGCGCCATGATCGCGGAGATCAGGCACATGTTGAGAATGACCAGCGCAACGGACGCGCTCTGGGCAAAGGCCACCAGCACCAGCAGCGCCAGCAGGGCCGCGAACAGGAGAGTGCTGTTGGTCTTCATCGTGCTTGCCGTCTCGTCGCAGCGGTCGCTCGCGGCTCCGTAGCGGAGCGCCCGGGCTGGTCCGGTCGCGGCGCGCCGCGATCTGAGCCGGGACTACGCCGCATGGCCCTTGAAGATGCCGGTCGGGCGGACGAGCAGGATGACGACCAGGAGCGAGAACGAGACCGCTAGCTTGTAGTCGGTCGAGAGCAACTGCACGAGGCCCTCGGGTTCCAGGCTTTCCGGCAGGAGGTAGCCGGCCACTCGCTTGAAGGCATACGTGATCGACACCTCGGAGAAGGCGATCACGAATCCGCCGCTGACCGCGCCCAGCGGATTGCCGAGTCCGCCTACGATGGCCGCCGCGAACATCGGCAGCATCAACTGAAGTAGGTGAGCGGCTTGAAGCTCTTGTCGAGGCCGTACAGGACGCCCGCCAGCGTGGCGAGGCCCGCCGCGATCACCCACACGACCATCACCACCCGCTCGGAATCGATGCCGGAGGCGAACGCCAGATCGGGGTTGTCGGCGTAGGCCCGCATCGACTTGCCCGTGCGCGTGCGGGCGAGGAACCAGTGCAGCCCCGCGAGGGCGGTGATCGTCGCGGCCAGCGTGAGAACCTGCGGAACGCTGACGGTGATCCCTTCGGGAAGCCCCGTCATCTCCTTGAACTCGCGCGCCCGGACGATGAACCGCTCGCCGTCGGCGAAGCGCCGGTCGCCCGGCCCGATGACGAGGCGCACGAGGCCGTTGAGCACGAACATCACGCCGGCGGACACCACGACCATCAGGATCGGGGACGCCTTCCGTCTGCGGTAGAACCGGTAGACTGCGCGGTCCGCCCCGAGCGCAAGGAGCGCCGTCGCCCCAATGCCCGCGGGCAGTGCCAGCAGAGCCGTCGGCAGCGGCCCGACCGTGACGCCCGCTCCCTGCAGAACCCACGTGACCAGAATCGTGACCATCGTGCCGAAGGCCATCATGTCGCCGTGGGCGAAATGCTGGAACCGGAGCACCCTGTGGATGAGAGTCAGCCCGAGGGCCCCGAGGGCTAGCTGCCCGCCGTATGCCGTCGCGGGCACCATGACGAAGTTGCAGAGGACGATGAGACCGTTGACGAAATCCACGGGCTATCCTCCGAGGAACGACTTGCGGACCTCGCGGTCGAGCAGCAGCACCTCGCCGGAGCCGCTGAACAGGTTGCGGCCCTGCGACAGGACGTAGCCCCTGTCCGCGATGGCGAGCACCTGCCGGGCGTTCTGCTCGACCATCAGGATCGAGATTCCCGAGCGGGAGATCTCGACCACTCGTACGATGAGCTCGTCGCGCACCTTCGGCGAGACCCCCGCGGTCGGCTCGTCGAGCATCAGCACCTTGGGCCCCGTCATCAGCCCGATGCCCACCGCGACCTGCTGCCGCTGGCCGCCGGAGAGCTCGCCGGCGGGCTGGCGGCGCTTGTCTCTCAGCGCGGGGAACAGCTCGTAGACCTGCTCCATGGTCTCGCTGAAACCGCCTCGTCGCAGGAAGGCGCCCATCTCGAGGTTCTCCTCGACGGTCAGGGAAGGGAACACGTTGTCCGTCTGCGGGACGTAGGCGATGCCCTTCGCCACCCTCTCGTGCGGCGGCAGGCGCGTGATGTCCTCGCCGTCCATGCGCACGGTACCCTTGCGCAAGCCGACCATCCCGAAGACCGCCTTCATCGCGGTCGACTTGCCCGCGCCGTTCGGCCCCACGATGACCGCGATCTCGCCGTGCTCGACGGCCACGGTGCAGTCATTGAGGATGTCCGCACCGCCGTAGCCGCCGGTCATGTGCTGGCCGACCAGGCGACTCATCGTGGCGGCCGCCTACGCGCCGAAGCCGCTTCCGAGGTACTTCATGATGACCTGCTCGTTGCTCATGATGTCGTCCGCCGTGCCCGTCGCGAGCACCTTTCCCTCGGCCAGCACGATGACGCGCTCGCACATGCGGGAGACAAAGTTCATGTCGTGCTCGATCAGGCAGAAGGTGTAGCCCCGCTCCTGATGCAGCCGGCGGATCGTGTCGCTGACGGTCTCGAGCAGCGTGCGGTTGACGCCGGCTCCGACCTCGTCTAGGAAGACGACCTTGGCTTCGGCCATCATCGTTCGGCCGAGCTCGAGCAGTTTCTTCTGGCCGCCGGACAGGTTCGCGGCCGGTTCGTCGGCCAGGTGCCCGATGGTCAAGGTCTCCATCACCTCGTCGGCCCGGCGCGCGATCGCGCGCTCCTCCTCCGCGATGCGCGCCCTGCGAAACCAAGTGTTCCAGAGTGTCTCCCCGGCCTGCGAGGCTGGCACGACCATCAGGTTCTCGCGCACTGTCAGGGTGGGGAACTCCCGGGCGATCTGGAAGGTTCGCGCCAGTCCCTTGCGGAACAGCTCGTGCGCCGGGACGGCCGTGATGTTCTCGCCATCCATGTAGACGTCGCCCGAGGTCGGCGGGTAGGCTCCGGCGATCACGTCGAAGAGCGTGCTCTTGCCCGCTCCGTTCGGCCCGATCAGTCCGGTGATGGTGCCGGAGGGGAATTCGAGCGACACGCCGTCGACGGCGCGGATCCCTCCGAAATGCTTGTGGACGTTGTCGACGACGATCATTGCCGGACGGAACTCCCAGTCCCCGCTATCGGTAGCGGACTGTCTCGAACTTGCCGTTCCGGACCTCGACCTCGCGATAGTTGCCGGCCGACTCCCCCGGCCCGATCAGTTCCACGGCGGATCCGCCAACGTAGTTCACCTCGCCCCCGGCCGCGAGGATCCGCAGCGCCTTCGCGAGTTCCCCGGGATAGATTTCCTCGCCCGGCGCGTTGGCTACGTCGAGCACGGTCCCCTTGTAGTCCGCCGGGTCCGACGATCCGGCGGCCTGCATGGCCAGGAGGATGAGCGCCGCGGCGTCGTATGCTTCCGGGGCGAACGGCCTGTCGGCCTCGAATCCGTTCGCTCGCCCCAGCTCGGCCATCCGCGCCGCGCCGGGGCTGTCCGTCCCGGGCACTTGGCCGAAGGAGCCGTCGAGGTCGGGCCCGATGTTCGCGACAAGCGACTCGCCAATCATGCCGTCGCACAGCGCGAACGTCCGGAACGCGTCGGTGTCGATCGCACCGCGAACGATACCTAGGCCGCCCTGGTCGATGTATCCCGCGACGACCAGCGCGTCGCCGCCTGCCGCGTGGAGAGTGGCGATCTCGGCCGAGTAGTCGCCCTTGCCGTCCTCGTGCGAGGAGCTGACGGTGACCGCGCCGCCCGCGGCCCGGAACGCCGCCCGGAAGCTGTCGGCCAGGCCGTTGCCGTAATCGTTATTCGTGTAGGTCAGGGCGACGGCCTTGATCCCGCGATCGGTCAGCACGTCCGTGATCACCTTGGCCTGGCGCGCGTCGGAGGGCGAGGTTCGGAAGAAGAGGCCGTCGTCTTCCGCGGCCGAGAGCGCGGGCGAGGTCGAGGAAGGGGAGATCATGACGACGCCATTCGGGCGGGCCACCTTCTGCAGGATGGCGCCGCTGGCACCCGAGCAGGCGGCACCCACGATGCCGCGGACCCCTTCGGCTGTCACCAAGCGCTCGGCGGCCGCGTTCGCAGCTGCCGAGTCCACGCAGGTCGTGTCCGCCCGCACGGCCACCGCCCGCGAGCCCCCTAGGAGCAGCCCAGACGAACTGACCTCGCTGATGGCCAGCTCGGCAGCGGCGGCCATCGGCGGGATAAGGGACTCGATCGGCCCGGTGAAGCCGAAGGCGATTCCGACCTTTACTTCCTCCGCGGCGACGGGCTCGGAGCTGGCCAGAGCGCCTGCGGCCAGCGTGACCGCCAGCAGCATTCGTCGCATCCTCCTCCCTCCTCGCAGCAGAGCCAGCGGAACCCCACACGCCGTCCGGCCGCGACGGGACCGGCAACGGACAACGCCTCGAATTGCCCCAGCTATCGCGTGGGCTCTCCGAGCGTTCTGACAGCTCCCAGAGTAGTCCACTCGATTCCGCCGTCCCGGAATCGGTCGGTCTCGCCGGCCGCGCGGGGTGCGACTCGGTGCCGATGCCCGCGTTGGGTGGCGTTGCCCCGACATCAGCCCGCGCTCGCGCGCAGCGTGCCGTGGCAGTCCCGTCTTCCCGCGTCTGCGACGAGACAGGCCGACGATCTCGCCACCGGCGGTTGACGCTAGAATGTCAGCGTGAAGCAGTGGAGAGCGTCCGTATCCGTGGTCCTGCTGGCGGTCGGCCTGACGGCCGCGGAGCTCGGACAGCCGCCACTCCTCGCTCCCCTGACAGGAGCGCCGCCGTTCCCAGCCGACAACCCGCCCACCCCCGCCAAGATCCGGCTCGGGGAGGAGCTCTTCTTCGATTCCGTGATGTCGGGGAACCGTCGGCGCAGCTGCGGGACGTGCCACAAGCGCGAGCTGCACTTCACGGACGGCCTCTCGCGCGCGTGGGGCCTCGACGAGAGCGAGCTGTCACGCAAGACTCCAGGCCTGCTGAACGTCGGCTGGCAGCGGAGCATGTTCTTCGACGGCCGGGTCAAGTCCCTGGAGGAGCAGGTGTCCAAGCCGCTCGAGAACCATCGCGAGATGGCGCTGGCCCCCGAGGACGCCGTCGCCCGCATCCGCTCCGACCCCTTCTACAGTCGTCTGTTCGAGAGTGCCTTTCCGGGAGACAGCATCACATTCGGCTTGGTTGCGAAGGCGATCGCCAGCTTCGAGCGCACGCTGGTTTCCTACGACAGCGACTTCGACCGCTACCTGCTCGGCGACGACATGGCCCTGTCCCCGTCCGAACGGCGCGGCCTCGATCTCTTCCGTTCCAAGGCGGAATGCATCCGGTGCCACCACGGGCCGCTGCTGACGGACCACGACTTCCATTTCACGGGTGTCCCGGAGCGCGACGGACACGAGGAAGCGGGCACCAAGTACAAGACCCAGAGCCTGCGCGACAGCCTGCGACGCTATTCCTACATGCACAACGGTCGCATGATGAACATCCGCCAGGTGATCGCCCACTACGACCGCGGCGGGTCCGCTCCGGAAGGGCGCGTCGCGGAGATCCGGCCCCTCGGGCTGACCGACGCGGAGAAAGACGACTTGATCTCCTTCCTCGGCTCGCTGAACGGCCGCGTCCACCGGATCCCCCTCGACTCCCTGCCGGAGGCTGTAGGCCCTGCGCCCGAGGAGGCCCCTCTCGCCAGCCCGGACTCCGGCGAGTCCGGGGCAGCCGTCGACGATCCGAGCTACCTGAACCGCTAGCGGGCCGACCGCCCCGGGCGATGCCGCAGACCCCTGCGCCCAGAGGCGTCCGTCTGATCCTTGCGTCGGCGTCGCCGCGCCGGGCCCGGCTGCTGGCGTCCGCGGGAATCGCGTTCGACCAGAGGCCCGCCGACATCGACGAATCGCCGCTGGAAGGGGAGTCCCCCGAAGGCTACGTCGTGCGGCTCGCCGAAGAGAAGGCTCGAGCCGCCTGGAGGCCCGGCTTCCGTGCATTGGGAGCCGACACGGCAGTCGTGACCGGGCGCGAGGTGCTCGGCAAGCCGCGCGACGAGCGGGACGCCCGGCGCATGCTCCGGAGCCTCTCGGGACGGAGCCATAGGGTGCTGACGGGTGTAGCGGTGTTCGACGGCGGCGCCTGCGCGACGCTCTACGTGGAGACTCGCGTGCGCTTCCGGGAGCTGCGCGAGGTCGAGATCCGAGCGTACGTCGCCAGCGGCGAGCCGCTCGACAAGGCCGGTTCCTACGCGATTCAAGCAGGCGCGGCGGCGTTCGTGGAATCGGTCGAAGGTTCGTACAGCAACGTGGTCGGTCTGCCGCTGGACGAAGTTGCCGGGTTGCTACGCTGAGGCCCGATGGACAGTCGGCCCGAGATCTCGGTTGTCATCCCGGCGCATAACGAAGGTGCGAGCCTCCTGCCGCTGTTCGACCGTCTCGTGGCCACGCTCGAAGGAGTCGGCCGGCCGTTCGAGATCGTGGTCGTCGACGACGCCTCGACCGACGACAGTCTCGGGCTGCTGCGCAATTTGTCGGCCAGCGACCCCCGTCTCAAGGCGGTCGCTCTGCGGAGGAACTCCGGCCAGACGGCCGCGCTCGCGGCCGGGTTTGAGTCTGCCGCGGGCGAGACCGTCGTCGCCATGGACGGCGACCTGCAGCACGCTCCGGAAGATATCCCGGCCTTGCTGGCGAAGATCGACGAGGGGTACGACCTAGCCAATGGCTGGCGGGAGCGTAGGGTTGACGGCCTGCTGACCCGGCGGCTGCCTTCGAGGATCGCCAATTGGCTGATTCGCAAGGCCTCCGGGGTGGAGCTGCGCGACTTCGGCGGAACGTTCAAGGCTTACCGTTCCGAGCTGCTCGGGCAGCTGCGCCTGTACGGGGACTTGCACCGATTCATCCCGGTGCTGGCGGCCCTGCACGGCGCCCGAATCGCCGAGGTGCCGATCAGGAACTTCGAGCGGTCGTCCGGTCGGTCCCACTACGGGCTGAGCCGGACTCTCGGGGTCTTCTTCGACCTTCTCACCGTGGTGTTTCTCGCACGCTACCTCACCCGCCCCATGCACCTCTTCGGTTCTCTCGGACTGCTGTGCGGAGGGTCGGGAGGCCTGATTCTGGCGTACCTCGCTGCAAGGAAAGTGCAGGGCATCCACATCATGGTCGAGCACGGTCCGCTGCTGGTCGCCGGCTCGCTGCTGGCAGTGACGGGTCTCCAGCTGCTCTGCACCGGTCTGCTCGGGGAGGTGTTGATGCGGACCTACTTCGAGAGTCAGGGCCGGCCCATCTTCGGAGCTCGGGAAGTCATCGGACGCTCCAAGACCAGCCGGTGACCGGACCGCCGGGGCCTCGCTGCCGGCGTAGGGCAACACCTTTTCTCGGTTCCTTCCGTCTAACAGAGCATGCGAGTCGGGCCGCCGCAGGCAGGACAGCGGCGAGCGCGGGGCTCGCGGATGGACAGGAAGAACGGAGGACACCATGATCCATGTCAAGCGAGCGGTCGCCGTCGCGTGCGCGTTCCTCGGGATCAGCGCCGCGGCACTCGCCCAGCGCGGCCCGCAGGGCCGCGGGAATCCGGTCAGCGCGGCCGTCGAGGCTCTCGGCCTCGGCAGCGAGCAGGTTGACCGGATTCGCGAGATCCGTCGCGAGCGCCCCCCGCGAGACCAGAGCCGGGAGGAGCGCCGCGAGTGGTCCCAAGAGCAGAACGAGCGAATTCAAGAGGTTCTGACCGACGAGCAGAAGGCGAAGGTGGATGAGCTCGAGGAGGCTAGCCTCAAGATGAGCGCGCTGGCCGGAGCTGCCGCGCTGGGACTGACGGAGCGCGTCAGGCCCTACTGGCCGTCTTGGGGGGCAGACCGCCGAGGCGGGCGGCCGCCTTGGTTCGGCCGTGGGGGTCAAAGAGGCCCTCGCGGCGCTCCAGGATGGAGACACCGCGGACAGCCCCGACGTGAGCCGGAGCGACATGGTCGTCGCGGCCCGCGTGATTGAGACCGGCGAGCCCCCCCCCCCCCCCGCGTCTCCCGTGGCAACCAGGCACGCCGCGTCATCGCCGGGCCGCCCAGATGCGGGGAGGCTCCCTCCCTCTGCAATTCCTGTGGAGCTTACCGGTGTCGGCGGCTGGGCTTGGCAGGCGCGGAGGCGGACACACTATGGTTCCGCTTGCCGGACTGCGCTTGCGATTTCCGTCGGCCGGGGATGGCACTTGGGGGCCGGGCCGGGCGGCGCGGGTCAGGGAATCTCGGCGAATTGCCGCTCCCCGATGCGTTCGCTAGGCGGGCCAATGTGGATATGAGGTCCCGAGGACTGGCCCGGAATGGCCGTGCGGAACGCGATGTAGGGAATGCCTAGATTCTCGAGCATGTACATCAGGAACTCCCCTTCGTCGGAATCTGGATGCACCGCCACGTCGATCCGCCCTGTGTGGTCCAGCCCGATCGACCGATGGAAGTCTGTCTCCCCCTCGGCGCTTACCGGCGGGTCGCTCCCGAACGCGGACCGGTACATGTCCGCAATCTCCGTGAGGACTTCGTACTCGTAATCGGCGAATCCGAAGAAGCGGAACGTCTCGACCTCGTCGGCGGCCTCCAATTCCTCCAAGTACGTCTGGGAGGCGACCATGCGCTCCATCTGGCGCACTAGGTTCGCCCTGGACTCGGCGAGCTCGGCCTGCCGCTTCGCAGCCCGGTAGTCCTCCTGCGCTTCCACGAGGAGCTTGGCCGGCGCGACGCCCGCCTCGACCTGCATCATCACCCTGTCGAACCGCTGCCGAACGACTCTCTCCAGCCCCCTGGCCGCGTCGAGCATGGTGTCGATCTCTGACTCTTCGAGGGTCTCGCTCAGCAGCGTCCGCCGAAGGATCTCGCGGTAGCGGCGCTCCGTCTGGCTGCTTTCCGCTTCGGCTAGGGCCTTGCGCGGAAGAGCACCGGCTCGGACGAGGTCGCGCACCCGCTCGATCTCCGGATCCGGCTGGGCGAGCAGGCCCGAGACCGCGCACGCCGCAAGCACGGGCGCTACGAGCAAGGACCGGGTCCCCATGAGAACTATTCTAGGCGGCTGCCGTCCGCGCCGGATAGCGGGAGGCATCCGGGACGCCGAGCCTCGCGACATCGCTCGGCCCGGTCGCTGCCCGCGGCTGGGCCCCGGAGCTTGGACGCCTCGCTAGAATGAGGCACAGCTGCCGAAGCCCTAGCCGCGATCGACACATCCGCATGGAAGACTGGGAACTCGCCTTCAAGGCCGCAGTGGATCGCAAGGCCATCGAGCCGACAGCGCTGGACATCGGGAAGGTCAACACATTCACCGAGCAGTTCGTGATCTGCCACGGCACGAACTCCCGCCAAGTCCAGGCAATCGCCGACGCCGTGCAGGAGCAACTCAAGTCCGCCGGACGGCGGCCTTTCAGCGTGGAAGGCTACCGCCAGGCCGAGTGGGTCCTGCTCGATTACGGCGACTTCGTCGTCCACGTCTTCGTCAAGGACAAGCGGTTCTACTACGACTTGGAGCGTCTCTGGAGAACCGCGCCGAGGTTGCCCGTGCCGGCCGCGGCCTAGGACAAAGGGGCTGTCGGGGCTTCGCCGGCGGAATCCCGGCCCGAAGGATTCTCCGCCTGCTGGCCGGGCCGCCGGGGCCAGCCTGTCGCTTCCAGCCGGGCTCTGAGGGCGTTGCCACGCTCGAAGTGGCTCGCGGCGCCGTCCTCTCGAATGGACCGTCGCAGCGCCTCGACCTCGCGGACGAAGCAATCCAGCGCCTCGTCGATCGGATCCCGGTTGGTGTCCAGGATCTCGGACCATACGGCATGAGGGCTTGCGGCCAGCCTCGTCATGTCCCGAAGGCCGTCGCCAGCCACTTCCAGTCCGCCGGAGGCGCGCAGGCGGCTGCCGATCGCGGCCGCGAGCGCCGTCGAGACAAGCTGGGCCATGTGCGAAGTCCACGCCACCGTGCGGTCGTGTTCGGCGGCTCCGATGACCTTCGTTCGGCATCCCATGGCGCCGAGCCACCCGAGAAACTCCCGCGCCGCTCCCGATTCGGGTGGCGATGCGCCCGTGGGAACCAATGCATAGACCGCTCCCTCGAACAGCCTCGCTTCGGCATGATCGACGCCGCGCCCCTCGGATCCGGCCATCGGGTGGCCTCCGAGGAAGTCCGGCCCGCCGTCAAAGAGTTCCCGGGCCCGGTCCAAGATCAGCTTCTTAGTGCTGCCTGCATCCGTTACTAGGGCGTGCTCCGGCGCGAGCCGCCGCACGTCCGGCAGCTGCTCGATGATGCGCAGGACCGGCTGGGACATGTAGACGAGATCCGAACGCGGCACGGCGTCGCTGATCGAGCACCCCTCGTCGATCACCCCCGCTTCGAGGGCACGGGTCAGCGTCGCGTCCGAACTCACTCCCAGGATTCTGCCGGCAAAGCCCATTCGGCGCAGGGCAAGGGCGAAGGAGCCGCCGATCAGGCCGACACCGAGGACGGAAACCGTGCCAATGGGTCCCATGGGCCGATCAGTCGCCGCGCTCTCGCTGCATCGCGCGCATCTCTTCGATCACTGCACGATAGATTCGCACGAGAGCCTCGTCGGACAGGGGCCCTCGATTCGACGCCACGATATTCTGGACCACGCTTCGCTCGCGGAGCGGCTCGTGAACCGGCCTGCCCTCCTGGCGCTTGAGCGGCGCGAGCCCTAGCACGCTCGCGGCCCGGCGGTTTAGCAGTGCGACGAGCTCTTGGTCGACTCGGTCGATTTCGGCACGCCAGTCACTCAGGCCTTTCATGGACGCTGCCTCGCTGCCTCCCCTCCCGAACGCGGGAGTGTCAGGCCTGTCTTGAAATCCCGGGCTAGCGACTCAAGCTGGGCCGCAAGGCCGGAGGAGCCCGAGTGCTCCTCAATCAAGCGCATGAAGGCGCTTCCCACGACCGCTCCCTCGGCGTACGGGGCGACCAGTTCCATGTGCTCGCGCTTCGAGAGACCGAAGCCGATGGCCAGCGGAAGACTCGTCCGGCCGCGCGCGCGCTCCAGCAAGGAAAGCGCCTCGCTCGCGATGCCGCTGCGCACGCCGGTCACGCCCGCGCGGGAGACCACGTACACGAAGCCGCTGCACTCGCGGACGATTTCCTCGATCCGCTCGCTGGGAGTGCTCTGTGTGACGAGGAACACGCAATCGAGCCCGCGTCGGCGCATTTCCGATGTGTACCTGCCGGCTTCCTCGATGTTCAGGTCGGTCAGCAGGGCCCCGTCCACGCCCGCTTCGACCGCGTCGTCGGCGAACCGCTCGAATCCGTAGCGGAGGATTGGGTTCAGGTAGCTGAATACCACTACCGGAAGATCGGAGGCGGCCCGCAGATCCTTCACGATGCGCAGCACTACCCGAACGCTTGTGCCGGCCTGCAGCGCCCGCCCGCTTGCTCTTTGGATCACCGGTCCGTCGGCAATGGGATCCGAAAACGGCACTCCAAGCTCCAGAATGTCCGTCCCGCCGCGCTCAAGCGCCCTGACAAGCTCGACTGTTCGGTCCGGGGACGGGTCACCCGCGGTCAAATAAGCGATCAGAGCGCGCGATCCGTCCGACTTCGCTCGAGCGAATGCGCGCGCGATCCGTCCGGGCGCTGGGCTCCGGAGACTGCGATTCTTCGGTTTCGCGACACTCACGTCAGGCCACCATTGTACCGACCGCAGGCCGTCTCGGAGGGTTTGCCCGTCTAGGATTACGCGGTCGGAGGCCGGCGCCCGAACCAAGGCGGGCGGCAGGGAAGCGGGTACGGTACGACGCGACCCGAAAGCCGGACTCATTCAGGGTCGTTCGGCGACGCCGCCATGCCAGCGGGCTGATCCACGCCGGCGCTCCCGCCAATCGAGCCGCGCACGGCAGCGGGTTTGACGGAATTCGTCTTGACTAGTCGTTTCCGTCCTCCGTTCTCCTGCAACCTCTCGCGGGCCGGCTCGTCCCAAGGGACGGCCGGCCGCGAAACCCTGTAGTAGCTGGATGACCTCCCGCGCTTGGCTGGAGGCGGTATCTGGTCACGCGAGTCCTGCAAGAAGCGTCCGAGAGCAGACTGGCGGTATTCTTCGACGATCTCCACGCAAATCCACTGCCCTCCTAGGCGCTCGCAGACTTCGCCGGTGACGCCACTTCATGCAAATGGATTGACAAGAATATCACGACAATCTGTCAGAAGTCGAATAAATAACTCGGGATAATCAGACGGAATGAGTGCAAATAGCGGTCGAAGTCCCTTGCTATGATAGTACCTAGAATAGAAACTTTTGCTCTCGGTGTTCGATATATAGATAAAGTTGTGAAGGATGGAAACGCCATTGTCAACCCGGAAATTGTCACTGATATAATGACCTAATTGGCGCTTTTTTTCCTTGTAGTTTGGACTAGAAATCAAGTCTCTCATGCTCGGAACTTAGGGCGGAATTACTCGGAGATTTCTTGCCTTTGTCCAAGCTATATTCGATAGCCATAAGACTGGATTGATGGCGTCAATTACTTGAATTATCCGCACGGTGACCCACTCGGAAGGGGTGAGAAGTCTTGAGGGATTCCACCAAGATAAATCTTCGGTCAAGTGAAATCCAAGTTCCTCACAAAGCATTGTGAGTAGCTTGAAATCGTAGAGATTGCGAGTCGGATACCCTTTGTTCCAAGCACCTACTCTATCGACTACCAAGCTTCCGTTCCCGCATGTCATGCGGTAGATGTCACTTGCAAATGGCTTGAAACATTCAACATATTCGTCTACCTCGACATTGCCATAGTCTTTCTTCCTGACTAGTCCGAATGGAGGACTTGTCATAACTAGTGCTTGTGACAAAACCCCTGAATTCTGGCCTGATCAGCATTTCATACTACATCCTGATGTCGGATGGATCTCCAAGCACAACCAAGCACAACATATAGGGCCCAAGGTCGGAAGTTGCTCAGCCGCCAATCGCGAAGATTTCCGCGCTCTACCCAGAATTGGCAGGATTTCGGACTAGTCGTAGCATTCCAGTGAAATCTTCGCCTTGAGAAATTGGACCTAACGCCTTTTTTATCAAAGGGATACGAGTTTTGTCACAGGCACTAACTAGATTAACGGAATCGGATCGAGGCGAAGATAATATCTCCAAGCTGTCTCCAAGGACGATCCGTCCAAGCGCGGTTTGATGGAACGTGCGCGGAGCGACCTGAGCTTGACTTGGAGTAGTCATTCCAATCCTCCAGTTTCTTGAGTGCAATCGCTTGGCGAGACTCGCGGTTCAGCGCGTCAATGATCACTACTGGGTTGCTCTCGATCTCTGCAAGGTCACTGCCGTTGATCATCGCGATGCAAGGGATTGAGTCAGCCATGACCTTGTTTGCAAGCGCTCGGGCTTGTTCTCTGATGCACCCAGTGGTCACCATGACGACTACGTTTCCTTTGAGAATCCGGGTGAGTCCAACTTCCTTTGCTACGTCTTCAAGAGACACGAGCTGCGTATTCTTGCATTGAATCTGCCTGCGAGATTAGGCGAGCCAAGCACTCCCAAAGAGCAAGTCCACCTCTGCTCCGCCCGTTGCGCTGCCGCGCAAACGTTTCGCGAAATATCTCAAATTAATGAGTCGCATGAGTTTGAACGCAAGAGCCTCTAGCGCAAGGACGCGAATGTGCCGATCGTTGGACTCCAGTTCACTTCGAACGGAATTGAGAGATCTGCGAGGAAATAGTAGGAGATCGTTGGATGCAAGTTGATCAATCTAATCAAGAAATGGGAGAATGACCTGCCTATATAGAGATTCTGTTGCAGTGACAAAGAAAGGAATCGCTCCTCCTCGTGAAACGTTAGTCCCGCGCTTTAGATCAACATAGTTCGCGTTCTTTAGTGGATATTACACACTATTCGAGAAGTTCTTCCCGTCAAATTCAACACCATAAACTTTCCTGATTACCCACAAGACTCAGCCAAGGTTAGGAGGCGGTACGGCATGGGCGGGGTGCGCACGGAGGCGTGGAGCAGGCGGGGGACCAGCGCCTCGAGATCGTAGCGGCGGTTGAAGCGGTAGCGGAACTCGGCGAGGTAGCGCGGCAGGTGCTTGCCGTCGAGCGCATGGCAGGTTCCCGCCAGGGACCGCTTGACGTTCGCCGGCATCGTGTTGACCCGGACGAAGCGGGAATCCCCGCAGCTCCGCTGCCCGCCTCCGGTGACGGTCGGCACGTGCTCGCAGCCGGCGCCGGCCACGCCCCGCAAGCAGGCCAAGCCGTCGGAATGCACCTCCGTGCCGGGCTGCAAGTGCCGCCCGGCCCATGCTGCCAGCGTCTTCTTGCGGAAGCCCGCCACGCTGCTCATGCGCATCCTTGCCGGCTGGCCGGCGGCGCTGACCTGCACGGCGGCGACGAACGGCGTCTTGCCCGCCGCGCCGCGCCCGCGCTTGCCGCCGCCGGTCCGCTCCCCGCCCCAGTAGGCCCCAGCAGGCGTCGTCCACCTGCACGATGCCGCCCGGCGGCACGCGCTCGTCGCGCTCCTTCATCACTTGCAGGAGCTTGTGCTGCACCTTCCAAGCCGTGTTCCGGCTCACGCCCGGCTGCCGCGCCAGTTCCAGCGACGAAACGCCGTGCTGGCCCTGCGTCAGCCGGTGGAGCGCCAGCAACCAGACGGTCAGCGGCAGCTGGGTGGCGGCGAAGATCGTGCCGGCGACGAGGGAGGTCCGGCGGTGGCAGGCATTGCGGCATTGCACTGCCGGAGCTTGCGGGAGCGGATGCGGCAGTGCCGGCGGGAGCCGCACTCCGGGCAGCGGAAGCCGTCCGGCCAGCGGGCGTTGAAGACGGCGTGCTCGCATGGCCCTCGCTGCCGTAGCGCTGCAGGAACTTGCCCTGGCTGAGTCCCTTCTGGAATTGCACGCGATTGCGTTTCAGCTGCTATCCCCTTTCCTATCAGAGATTTCCGACCTCCTCCCGTATAGCATATCCTCGGCTGATGTTCGTTGGTAAGGTAATCAGGTAAACTTTTGTTGCGAAGCGTTCAATATCTGACGATTTATAAAGGGCCTTACGTCCCAAACTTGCATAGGTCTTCAGGAATCCTCTCTGCTATTGTGTGAGGTCAGAAAGTCCTTGGTCCTCATGAATGTCTATTCCTATTATTTCATGGACTTGGTCACATTTGACACGATATCTGGCTGGATCAAAGACACGGTACTGTTCCAACCATATGCGTATTGTGCTCATGTTTCTTGCCTCCTCAAGGGACGTGAATACCACACTCGTCGAGCCACTTTCTTAACTTCTCTAGATAGATACTCTCCCCTTCTACTTGCATGTCAAGAATACAATTGATGAATTCCATTTCCTTTAGATTCCGCAAGATATGCTGGGCAAAGCGTTCATAGAGTGCAGGTCCATCATTTCTGAGAGAGTAGAGTTCGTTTCCAGTATCTGTCAGAACGGTGTCATCTTGCCGGATGAGCCCGTAGCTGCGCATCGCCACTCTCGTGTTGCTGGCGAGCTTCCTCTTGTTGTATTCGAAACTGCTGTGACCGGAGCAATAACGATCTCTCACAGCGGTCTCGAATGTTTTCCAGTCCGCACCCATGAGCGAACTCAATGAGGACGGGCAGATCAATGGTCCGGGGCGTGAATTCGCTGCCGAATGGGAGGCCGCTTTGCGGCATCGGACCTACTTGGCCGATCCTCACGCATTCCGCACGAGGGCTGTGTGCGGATCACGATGGACGCGTGCGACGACTGAGGTAGATCTGTCCGCGCAGGAGGCCGCAGACGGCATGCCGAGGAATTCCAAGTCCCACCATACCCGCTGCAAGGCACCATTGTACCGTGTTCGTGCTACGGGTGGACCGCCGGACGAGCGTGGCAGTCCGGTGATGATGACAGAGTACCGTGGTCTCGTGCGTCGGAGCGGACGCGGCGGCTTGCCGTCGCGAGCGTTCGCGGCCTCCGGCGTCTAGCCCGCTCCAACGGCTACGGGCGGCTTGTCTCGGCGGTGCTAGTCGTCAGGGCATGCTCAACCCGCACGAGGGTGGGATGCGTCACGGTAGGCAGCCCGACCGGAGCGGGACCGGACGCAGACGCGCGCTGGAGTCAGAATGTCCGGAGGGGGCCAACGGCCGGCGACGCTTGCCCGACAGCTGCCAGGGGTTGGGCGTTGCGGGAGGTTGACCTAGGCTGCGAAGGTCGGTAACGACCGAGTTGTCCTCCGTTCCCGGCCTTTGCTCTGGCGCGGGACCGGAGCATATGGGTGCCTCGTGCATCCTGGCGTCACTCGCAGTCTGCACGCAGGTGCCCTATCCTGAATACCGGATGAGGGTCGAGAGCGTCGATGTATCCCGCTACACGATTCCTCTTGCCGAGGCTGTTGGGGACGCCACGCACGGCCTCATTTCTTCCTTCTCCCTCGTCGCGGTCAGGGTGCGGACGCGCGATGGCCTGGAGGGTCTCGGCTTCACCTACACCGTCGGTACGGCCGGAGCGGCGGCCATCGAGTCGTTGGTCGCGGACGACCTGGAACCCGTCCTCAGGGGCACCGACCCGCGACGGATCGAGGATCTCTGGGCGAGGATGTGGGAGCGAACCCACTATGTCGGGCGAGGAGGGCCGGCGAGCTTCGCTATTTCAGCGGTTGACATCGCTCTATGGGACTTGAAGGCCAAGGCGCTGCAAGAGCCGCTATGGCGGCTGCTTGGCGGGCACGACCCGAAGGTCCGAGCCTATGCCGGGGGCATCGACCTGAACCTCCCGCTGTCCGAGTTGGAAGAGCGGACGCAGATGCATCTGGAACGCGGATTCCGCGCCATCAAGATGAAAGTCGGGCGGCCGCGGCTGAGCGACGATCTGGATCGCGTCCGCGCCATCCGCGACCTGATCGGACCGGAAACGCCGCTGATGGTGGACGCGAACATGAAGTGGAGTGCCGACCAGGCGGTCCATGCGTCTCGCGCATTCGCGCAGTTCGACGTTTACTGGTTGGAGGAGCCGGTCTCCCCGACAGATGTCCGCGGCCATGTACGTGTCGTGCGAGAAGGGGCTCTGCCTGTCGCTGCCGGCGAGAATCTGCATGCGCTGGACGAATTCGAAGCATTGATCTCGGCTGGCGGCGTGACCGTTCCGGAACCGGACGTCACGAATTGCGGCGGGATTACGGTTTGGATGAAGGTCGCTCGCCTCGCCGAAGCACGTCATCTGCCAGTCACCTCGCACGGTGTCCATGATTTACATGTCAGCCTGCTGGCGGCGGTGCCGAACGCCTCGTTCCTCGAAGTTCACGGTTTCAGCTTGGACGCTTACATCGAGCAACCGCTGTCGATCGCTTCCGGCTGCGCAGAGGCTCCCTCAAGCCCGGGTCACGGCGTGGAATTCCTGTGGAACGACCTCGACCGCATTGGCGACCAGTGATTCCGAGGCCTCCGTGGTGCCGCCTCGACGCCGTAGCCCGGCCGCGTTCAACCGGCGTCGCCTTCCTCGAAGCCGTCATGCGACCATGCAGGCCGTGCCGAATTGCGGGCGGGGGCTAGGCGCAGGCCGGAGTCTTCCGGCCGGTACTCTCAGGGTCTGCTGAGGCTCACTCCAGCTCCAACCGATGGCGATTGCTCGCGATATCACCGCTCGAGTCCCGCGGGGCCGCCTCGGCTCCGCCGGTCTCCCGTTCGCGATACCCTGCCTGTCGACGGCCTTCCTTGCGCCCGCGCTGCTGGCGACCCCTCCGTGCGATTCGTCCGTGTCGGGCTCGGCGCCGGCGCTTCTCAGGGGTGGCCTTCTTATCGATGGATCCGCGGGCCCGCCGCGACCCGGAACCGACATTCTGATCAGTGGCGGGCGCATCGTCCGGATCGGACCGACCGGCTCGTTCGAAGCACCGGAACGCACTCGAGTCTTCGACGTGTCCGGGAAGACGGTCGTTCCCGGGATCATCAACCTGCGCGGACTTGCCGGTCTGGTAATCAGCCCAGAGGGGCAGGGGGAGCCCTTTAGCCGGTCCGAGATTCTCGCGCAGCTGCAAACGTACTCGGCCTACGGCGTGACGACGACGACCACGCTCGGGCCCGACAGCGCGGTTCTCGGAAGGCTCCGGGACGAGATTCTCTCTGGTGTCGTACGGAGCGCGGCCCGTGTCATGACGCCTTTTCGCTCGCTGGCACTGGCTGGCACGGGCCGGGGCGGGCCGAGCGAGATCGACTCTCTCATCGAGACAGTGCGAAGCCCACCCGACGCACGGCATGCGGTTGACCGGCTCGCGGACGAAGGGGCGGACTATATCGAGCTCAGGCTGGGCGACGTCGATCAGAACGCCCCGGATCGGCTGGCCGTCGCCACGGCCGCGATCGACCGGGGCTCGCAGCGCGGCCTGCGGGTCGCGGTGCTGGCAGCGACCGAGAGGACCGCGACCGTCGCGGTTCGCGCCGGCGCGCGGGCGATCCTCGGGAGCGTCAGCGACACCGAGTTATCGGGAGCCTTCATCTCGGACCTGCGCGCATCGGGCGCTGTCTTCGCGCCTGCGCTCTCGGAACTATCCCTGCAATTCGAGTACGGCGACCAAGCGACGTGGCTTGACGACCGTTACTTGCGGCGGTCGCTCCCTACCGGCGTCTCCGGCTTGCTGCGGGGGCCCGTCCACATGCGCCAGGCGCTGGATCCGGATCGCGCCCTGAGAATGATCCGCCTGGACATCGCCAAGCGCAACCTGCGGAGGATCGAATCCGCCGGCGTGAAGATCGGCCTTGCCAGCGGATCGGGCGTTCCGGGCTCGTTCGCGGGCTTTGCGGAATATCGCGAGGCAGTCCTGCTGAAACGCGCGGGCATGTCAGCCGCCAGCGTGATCCGTGCGTTGTCCACCGGCAGCGCTGCCGCCCTCGGCGTCGAAAGCGAGCGGGGCGCGCTGAAGACCGGCTATCTCGCGGACCTCGTGGTCCTGAACGCCAATCCTCTCGAAAACATCCACAATCTGCGCGAACTTCACGCAGTCTTCGTCGGAGGGTGTCTCTCGAGGCTCTAGCTCTTCCGGATGCCCTGCGGGGCGGGATGCGCCTGCGAAATGCCGGCTGCATGCCGTCCGTCCGAGAGCGGGAACGGGCGGCGCGCCCGAGCACCGGGCGCGCCGCCCGTAGGCCGCTCGCTTGCGGGTTCTCGCCGGGGCACGGCGGGAGCCGTCAGAAGATCACCTTGAGCGCGAGCTGCATGACCCGGCCGGGAGCGGCGTTCGATATCACCCCGAGGTTCCTGTTTCCCACCTGAAGGTTCGGGCCGTCGAAGATCGGGCTGTTAAAGGCGTTGAACGCCTCGGCCCGGAACTGCAGCCGCACCTTCTCGCTCGCTTGGAAGTTCTTGTGCAGCGCGAGGTCGAACTTGACGGTCCCGGGCGCCTCGAGGATGTTGCGCCCGGCATTGCCGAAGGTGTACGGGTCGTTGCGAACAAAGGCCGCCGTGTTGAACCAGCGGTCGGGCCCGCGCTCGGACCGCGGGATCCCCCATTCCCCCACCACCTTGGGCCGGTCGAGGTTGAACCCGCCCGTGTTCGAGGGGTTGCCGCGGACGGAGAGATTCATCGGGAAGCCCGTGATGAAGCTGTTGATGCCGCCGATCGTCCAGCCGCCCACAACCGCGTTCGCGGCCTTGCCCCAGCCGGCGCCGAACTGGCGTCCCTTGCCGAAGGGCAGGTCGTACAGGTAGCTGACTACGGCTCGGTGCGCGACGTGCTGGTTGAGCAGCGACCGTTCGGCCGCCAGATCCAGCGGGTTCTGGACGCCCCAGTTCGCGCCGATGCTCCGGTCCTCGCCGGGAATGAAGCTGTAGTCCCCGATCGCCTTGGACCAAGTGTAGGAGAGCAGGAAGCTCAGCCCGCTGCCGTAGCGCTTCTCGACCTTCGTCTGCAGGGCGTGGTAGTTCGAGTTGGAGTTATTGCGAAAATTGTGCAGGAACGACAGCCCTACATGGTGTTCGCTACCCGGGAAGAGCACCCTCTGCCAGATGCGGCGGCTGTTCGGGTTTCCCGGGCCGGGCGGGGCGTAGTTCAGGTTGTACCGGCGGATGATGTGGGTGCCCTTGGTGCCGAAGTAGCCGACTTCCCACAGCACGTTGCTGGGCAGCTGCTTCTGGATGTTGAAGTTCCACTGGGAGGCCACGGGCCACGGCGGGTCGATCTCGAAGGATCCCGGGACCAGGGGTGGCGACTTCTCCGGCGTCAGCGCCCCCGTGCCTTGGCCCGCTTGCATTCTGATCGTAGGATTGATCCGGTCGGTGGCGATCTGGGTCTTGACGTGCGCCGGGGGGTTCGTCTCCATGAACTCCCCGCCCCCGGTATTCATGGTGTTGGCGTAGAAGAGGCCGAAGCCGCCCCGGATCACCGTGCCCTTCTGGGCGCGGTAGGCGAATCCGAAGCGCGGCGCGAGATTGTTCAGATCCGAACGCACCAGCGAGCGCCGGAACCGCCCCTCCCCGCGCTCGCCCACTACGACGAATTTCGGCACGTTCGTGTCGGTGTCCACATCGAGGTTGGAGATCTTGTCGAAGACGTCGACCCAAGGCAGGCTTACCTCGTAGCGCAGGCCGAGATTGACGGTGAGCTTGTCGGTGACCCGCCAGTCGTCTTGAACGTACTGGTGCATCCAAGGGGCGCGCAGGGCCATGTGACGGTGGTTCGAGTTCCGCACCTCGCGCGAGTAGCCGAGCAGGAAGTCGGCCATCGAGTCTCCCCCCGCCCTCGACACGGGGTCCTCGGTGAAGCGGGCGTCGAACACGAAGCGGCCTGTGATGAAGCCTGCATTGAAGATCTGGCTCTGCAGCCAGTAGGTGGTGTGACCGAACTTGACGGTGTGCCGGCCCTTGGTCCAGGTGATGTCCCCCGAGAACTGGCGCGTCTGCGATCCGATGTAGTTGAAGCAGCAACTGCCCACGCCGCGGAACCCGGCCGGATTGAAGCTCCCGGATCCGGGAGTCGAAACGTCTAGGTCGTTGCCCATGTTCAGCCCGATGAGCGGGTTGACCGCCACGTCGTTGGCATGCTCGACCGCCGTGTCGATGTAGCTCCAGCCGGTTCGGAAGGAACCGACGAGATTCGGCGACCAGACGCCGTTGTACACGAACGCCACCTGGCGGTTGGTGATGTCCACGTCCTTGCCTTGAAGGTAGAGGCCGTCGGCGCTGTCCGGTAGCACAGGCACGCGCCCGTTGGTGGTCTGCTGCCCGCTGATCCGGAAGTAGAAGTTGTTCTGGTCGTCCAGACTCTGGTCGTAGCGCAAGTCCCAGCGATTCAGGTCCTGATTCCGGGGCGGCACCCAGACGTGGTTCCGGGTGCTGCCGCTGTTGGTCGGTTCCGGCCACCAGTCGCGCGCGACTCGAGAGACCGAGTCGACGCGGCTGTCGGGAACCATGTTGTTGGGGAACGGGTCGCGGGCCAATGTCTCCGCATGCGTCGTCAGCGGGTCGCGGATGATGCCGCTCTGCCCCGAGAAGTCGCCCGCTCGCTCGAGCTTGTTCGGAATCGTGTTGACGCGGGTGGTCGATTCGCGGATGTCCGTGTATTCCATGTCCCCGAAGAGGAACGACCGGTTCCGGGCCAGCGGGCCGCCCAGCGAGAATCCGTATTGGTTGCGCTTGAACGGCGGCTTGTCGGCGTCGTGGGGGACAAAGAAGTTCTTGGCGTCCATGCCCTCGTTCCGCATGAACTGGAAGGCCGAGCCGTGGATCTCGTTGGTTCCGGACTTGGTCGTCATCGTGACCACCCCGCCCATCGAGCGACCGAACTCGGCGGAATAGGCGTTGGTCAGAATCTTGAACTCCTGCACCGCGTCGATCTGCGGCTTGATCGCTTCCTTCTGATTGCCCTGGGAAGCGATGGACTGGTTGTTGTTGTCGATCCCGTCGATGATGAAGTTGACTTGGGTCGCCTGCGACCCGCCGACGCTCACGCCCTGGCGGTTGGCCACCTCCGAGCGGGCCGGGGGGGTCACGCCCGCGGAGATTCGCGCGAGCTGCAGGTAGTCGCGGCCGTTGAGCGGCAGTTCGAGAATCTGCTGGTTCTCCATCACCGTGCCGGTCGCCCCCTCCTGCGTCTGCAGCAGCGGTGCCTGCGCGACCACCTCGATGGTCTCGGTCACCTCGCCGACCTCGAGCACCAGGTCGATTTGGCGGGTGTCGCCGGCGTTCAGGACGACGCCCGACTGATGGATGCGCTTGAATCCCGGGGACTCGGCTTCCATGCGGTACGCGCCGATGCGCAGCGGTGGCGTCCGGTAGAAGCCGCCGGCATCGGTCTGGGCGTCGTAGGCCGATCCCGTGGCTTGATGGGTGAACCGGAGCTCGACTCCGGGAATCACGGCGCCTGTGGCATCGCTAACGGAGCCGACGACCACGGCGGTGTCGGCTTGCTGGCCGAGCGCTCCTTGGGCGAGAAGCAGCGGCAGGGCTGCTAGCCAGATGGATCGGTTTCTCATGTTCGCCTCCTAGCGAAGTGCGGCCGTTGGTCGCTGTCGAGTCGGATCCTTTAGGAGAAGAGTGCGGTTGGGCCTTCTCTCCTTGAAATGGGATGCATGCTCCTAGGGAGGGTTCGGACCGCATTCTATCGCAGGAGGCGCCCGAGCCGCGCCCGCTGGATGACGTCGGGCTCGAATCCGGGGCGTCAGCGCGGCGTCAGGCCCGGCCGGGATGGCTTGGGACGATGAGCGGGAACCGCGCGAATCGCGGCGTCCAGCCGAGTGCCCGAGGGATCCGGCCGCCTGCGGTCAGCTGCCGCTCGAGCGAGCGCCGACCCAGAAGGGGCTGGACCATGCCATGGCCCCGTCGACCTGGCGCACGCGCAGGTAGTAGTAGTCGCCGGCCTGCGGACTGTCGCGGTCGGTGTAGGTGAAGTCGCGGTCGAGCGCCCCGCCGGACGGTATGACTTGGACGGACAGGGCGTCCGCGTGCTCGAGCACCTTGAATTCCCTGCGGTCCACCTCGCCCCCGAGGTCGCCGAGCCGGAACGTCGCCTCGGCGGCCGGCAGGCCCTGCGGCCTGCGCTCGTAGCCGCCGGAGCCAGGGCGCTCCCTAGTCCCCTCCATGTCCACGACGACCCGGGTGCTGGCGCTCGCGTCGCGCAGGCGGAGGACGAGTGAAGTGCTGCGCCCGCGGGTATGCATCGCGAACTGCACCTGCCCGTCCTCGAGCCTGGCGCTGTAGGTGCCGGGATGGCGGTGCCACGGTTCGTCAAGTCCCACGATCCGAGCCCCTTGGGCCCGGATGACGCCCTTCCACGGCCGGTCCCCGCGCGGCACCTGCCGCCTGCCGATCACCTCGGTGGAGGCCTCGAAGCTCACTTGGACCAAGGCGTCGGCGCCTAGGTCGGTCTGCAGGTACCGCTGGGTGTAGACCACCGCGCCGTTCTTGATGACATCGACAGCGTCGATCGGCGCCGTGCCGTTCACGGTGCAGCGAATGGTCCGGCCCGGCGCGTCCGCCTGCTCTTTCCCGATGCCGACGCCGTTAAGGTCGGCGTCCAGGACGATGCGCTCGCCGGTCGTGGCGTAGGTGGCGCGGTCGCGTAGCCCGTCGAAGATCGCGTCCGCCGTGTTCTCGGCCGCGATGACGGCCGCGAGCCCGCCCAGCTGGCGGTTCGTCATCCCGCTGTAGCCGGGGTGTCCGACATGGTTGTCGGACGCCCCGACGAATCCGACGCGGTAGCCGCTCTCTAGGTATTTGTTCCCGAACCAGTCGAACGTGCCGTGGCCAGACTGGATCTCGACCAGCCGCTCGAGGTCGCCGTCGCTTGTAGTCCAGTCGCCCGGCTGGTGGGCGTGCGGGACGACCAGTACGTCTTCGCTGGCGTTCCCTGCTCTCAGGCCCTCGTACAGCTCGTCCAGCAATGGTGCCGTCTGGTTGGGCACCCGCAGGCGGCCCGGGGTGTCGCGGAAGAAGACGTTGTGATGCCCTCCGTAGGGCAAGCGCGAGGTCCACTCGAATCCGAGCAGCGTGGTGAACCTGCCCGGGTCGCGATACTTCTCGACCATTTCCTGGAGGGTCTTCCACTCGAAGTCGTCCATCCAGATGTCGTGCTCGGAGAGGCTCAGGAAATCGAGCCGCGCGACATCGCGGCCGAACCTGTAGTACCCGTCGGGGGAGCCCTGCCCTTCCGCGAAGCCGGTATGGCCGTGGGTCTCGCCCCAGTAGATTCTGCGCGTCGGCTCGTTCTCCACCCGGACTGGGTTGCTTGTTCCTTGCAGCGTTCCGTCACGAGAGCGGACGTGGAACCGGTAGACACCCGGGGACTCGATCCGCATTCCGTCCACCCGGTGCATGGCCCGGCTGCCCGCAGGAACTTCCCGCACCGTCTCGCCGCCGAGCGCCACTTCGAGGTCGGGCGTCGTGCCGGACGCGAGATTCTTGAACCGGTCTTCCGACCGGACGAACAGTTCGAACTCTTCACCTGTCTCGACAATCGACGGGGCGACGGCGTTCACAAATCGAATCCGCTCCTCGCCGACGACTTCCATCGCGGGCCAAGCGGGACTGAGCAGCCAGCCATTGCCCTCGAGGTCGACGAAGGTCTTGAAGACGACGCGGTCGTTCGACCATTGCTGGAACCTGAGACCGGGACCGCCCCCGCTTCTGTCGCCGAAGGTGAGCGTGATGGTGTCGCCCTTCCGCAATTCCGTGCCGGAGAGGCGGAACGCCAGCGTGCTGCGCGTCTCGAACGTGACCCACCGGCCCCAGGGCTCCGTCGCGGTCAGCACCGCCTCCGGGTTCGACGTGACGGCGGTCACGTAGCGTGCCCCGGACGGGTCGCTGGCTTGGAGTCGGCTACCGCGTCCCTGGCCGACGGCGATTCCGCCACCGACGGCCATCGGCATGTCGCCGACCTCGTAGGTCTCGCTGACCGTCACGAGCTGGCCGGCTCGGAAGGGGCCGGACGACGAGAGCGTGAGCGTGCCGATGGCCTGCGGATTCTCGTCCTTGATCTGGAATTCCCGTGCGTACCTAGCGATGAATTGACCGACCGCATCGACCGGGATCTGCGGTCCCCCCGGCGCTAGCCGTCGCAGGCCCCGATTCGCGTTGGCGGCGAGCTGCGGGAAGCCGCCCGGAACGGGCCCGCCGGTCAGCGAGTAGGCGTTGGCCCACTCCCACAGGATGGCTAGCCTCTTGGAGAGGACGGCTGCGTCCGAAGACGGCTCTCCGGCTTCGACCTTGAGTCTCTCGACGCGCTCGCGAAGATCCGGCTCGAGGTAGTCCTCCGCGCCGCCGCGTCGGTCCTGGGCGGCTAGCACCCAGAGCAGGCAGAGCAGCAGCGCACCTAGCGCCATCGACTTGAACTTCACTGGTGGCCTCCGTCGGAGCCGCGCTGGCGGCGAAGACAAGGATATCCGGTGCGGGACGCCGGCAGCGTGGATTCCGCGACCTCGCTTCCTGTCGCTTCAGTGCTCTCGAATCCGAAGCACCGGAAAGTGTATCCGATCCCTTGAATCGGCGTCGCCGGGCAACATGGTCGTCCCGGTTCAGTCCCGCGCGCAGAGCCTCGGCGGTGCAGTGCCTCGTTGCGATCCCAGTCCTCAGCCAGTTGCCTGCCTTCCCCGCCTGCGAGACTTGACGGGAAGCGTTTGGCCGAGGTGTGTCGAAGGCCTTGTTGCGGAATGCGAAGAATCTCGTTCTCGCCGCGCCCTTCCTCGAACACCGAAGACCCGACGATGCGGACGGCTAGGAACTTGAGCAAGGGTCGAGTCTATCAAGCCAGCGGATACGGGGTGCCGCAGTATCGTTCCCGGCTCCCCTGGACCTCGCCTGGCAGGGCGTCCATGCCCTATCCCTTGGCTTGCCGCTGCCTGCGTCGATCCCATGCGGCCCCCCCCCCCCCCCCCCGGGCCCTTGCACGTACCGTGTAGGGAAGGAATCTACGACGGAGCGTTGTCGGCCAGCGGGTCGAGGCGAATGAGTCAGGATCTCGTCGATGCTTGCCAGATTCGAGCGCTACCCTCTGACATTCGGCCCCACGCCGGTCGAGCCGTTGAACCGGCTTTCGGAGCACCTGGGCGGTCGGGTCGAGCTGTACGCGAAGCGGGAGGACTGCAATTCCGGCCTCGTCTGCGGAGGCAACAAGCTCCGCAAGCTCGAATACATGGTGCCGGACGTTCTTGCGACCGGCGCCGATACCTTGGTCACGATCGGCGGTGTCCAGTCCAATCACACTCGGCAGGTTGCCGCGGTAGCGGCCAAGCTCGGCCTGAAGTGCCACTTGGTGCAGGAGGCTTGGGTCCCGGTCGACGACCCCGGCTACGGTCGCGTCGGCAACATCCTGATGAGCCGCGTCATGGGTGCGGAGGTCGAGATCGCGCCGCACGGATTCGACATCGGCATCCGAGCGAGCTGGCGTCAGGCACTCGAGACGGTGAAGGCGGTTGGAGGGAAGCCGTACTCGATCCCGGCCGGAGCCTCTGTCCACCGGCTCGGGGGCTTGGGATACGTGGGCTTCGCCGAGGAGGTGCACGCCCAGGAAGCGGAGCTCGGCATTCGGTTCGATTACGTGGTGACCTGCACCGTGACGGGCTCCACTCATGCGGGGATGGCCGTCGGCTTCGCGGCGGACGGACGTCAGAGAAGGGTAGTTGGCATTGACGCTTCCGCAACGCCTGAGCGGGCTAGGGCTCAGGTCCTCGATATCGCCCGCAACACGGCCGACCTCGTCGGACTCGGGCTCGACATCGACCCTTCGGACATCGTGCTGATCGAAGACTACGCCTATCCGGCTTACGGCATGCCTTCCAGCGAGACGATCGAGGCGATCCGTGTTGCCGCCCGAACCGAGGCATTGATCACCGACCCCGTCTACGAGGGCAAGTCCATGCAAGGTTTGATCGACCTTGTGCGCCAGGGTTATTTCCCAAGCGGCTCGAAAGTTCTGTTCGTCCACTTGGGCGGAGCGCCTGCGATCCATGCGTACAGCAGGCTGCTTGGCCCCGGCGGATAGCAGCTTGCGGAGACGACCGGTTCGTAGCGCCAGTCGGAGGACTGCAATGACCGCAGTAGTGCGGCCACGCGCTTCTCGCTGCGCGCAGGGATGTTCTCGTGCGGGAACGCGGCGCGGTGGGTCTTCCGAATCCCGTCCATGTCGTCGGGTTTCAGAGCGCGCAGCAAGGTCTCGATCTCCTCGAAGTCCTTCTCTCGCCCCGACCCCACCTTCATTGCCAGCATGTGACTGGCCGAATCCCGCGTGACGACGAGGTAAGGCAACTGGAATACCGTGATCGCTCGACTGTCGGGTCGAGGGGGCATGCGTTGGAGTATCCGAACAGCGTCATTCAGTCAGCGGCTGCCGAGGCCGAGATCCCGCGCGACCGACTCGACCACCGGAAGCACCGAAGCGTTGCTCTCGATCAGCAGCGCGTCCACGTCCATCGCGACGGAGCTCCGCCGGTATGCAAGCAAGCACGGCGGTCCCGCCGACAATGTACACGGGAGCTCGAATATTGCGCTGGCGGAGCTTGTCGGACAGCGCTGAGAGCGCATTCTGGAGCGCTTCCCTATCGAGGGATCAATTCATGGACCTCCCTCCGCGCCAGTCCATCTCCGCCGGATCCGCAAGAGCGCCGTGGCGAATGAACTCCCCGGCCGCGTAGAGCGCCGAGTCGGCCGCGATGACGGGATTCTTGCTCACGCCCCAGGGCCGGTCGAGGAATCGACTTGGCTCTTCGAACCAATCCGGAATCGGGTGACCGTGCAGCCGGGCGACGTGCTCGACCATGGCCGCAAGCAGCGCGTCCGAACGCGGCCCGCTCAACGGAGCGGGGTCGCCCAACGCTGCTTCCTGCAAGTTCCTAGGCAGCGCGCGGAACGGGCGCGGCAGGTCGTTCGGGATCGTGCGGTAGCGGCCCGAGTCTGTCCCGCCCCTGCGAATGTAGTCTCCATACGTCGCAACGCGAAATCCCTGCTCCACATCGTCATTCTGGGCGGGCATCGTCCTGTCGCAGCGCGCAGGCCGGTCAGCGCTCCCTCGGTGTTCAACGGGCTAGAGCCCTTGCGACGACGCGCGCCATTGGGCGACCGGCGCTGCCGCTGGTGCCAGGCTGTGCGGTCATTGCCCCCGCTGACCGCCCGTGTCGCCTTCGACACGCTCGGAACCGGTGCGGGTTCAGCAGGGGGAGACCGCTGCCGCAGGTCCGGCACCCTTGGATTCATCGAGCCGGAACGGGTTCGTGCGACTGGTGTTGGTTCGCCTGCCGCGACGATTCGAGCTCGTTGCGGATCTGGACCGCTAGGCTCTCCCTCCCCAGAGCCTCGGCCATGGCGAGCGCCCGCTCCAGCGACTCGGAAGCGGCGGCGTCTCGCCCTATGCGACCGTAGGCCATGCCGAGCGCGAAGCGGATGAACGCCTCGTTCCCGTCATCGGCCCCGTCAAGCGCCGCTCGGAAATGCTCGGCCGCTTCCGACGGGCGACCGTACTCAAGAGCCTGCGTGCCGAGGTTCGTTCGTGCCGGGCGGTTCGTCGGGTCGCTCTCCACGGCCGTGAGGAAGTGCCCCATCGCTGCATCCCTCCTCCCCAGTTCGATCAGGGCGACGCCGAGATTCGCATGGGCCTTGGCGGAGTTCCGGTTGACCTCGAGCGCCCGGCGGAACGCCTCGGCGGCGCTCGACGGATCGCCTCTCGATGCCTGCAGCACCCCCCAGTTGTTGTGGAGCTCCTCGAGCCGCGGATCGATCGACAGTGCGGCGTCGTAATGCGCCTTGGCCTGCGCGAAGTCGCCGAGCTGACCGAACGCCCCGACGAGGTTGGCGTGTGCGGCGGCCATGCCAGCGTCCAGCGCAAGGGCCCGCTGGTACGCGCTGATCGCCTCGCGCAGTCTCCCGCTCGAGGCCAGGGCCCGGCCCTCATTCAGGAAGTGGTGGGCGTCGGCGGCGAGGCCCCGCACCCGAGCGAGCACGGGGTCGTCCAGCGAGGGCTTGTCGCGACCGGCCCCGGCCAACGCGGTTAGGTGGCGGCTAGCCGCGCCTTCGTCGCCCGCGGCGCGGTGGGCCGTTGCGAGCGCGTAGCGCGCCGCTCCCGATTCCGGCGAAAGCTCCAAGGTTCGCTCCAGCAGGGGAATGGCCTCCTCGGCCGAGCCGAGATCGAGCAGGACTCGGCCGAGGGCGTAGCCCGCTGCGGCCTCGCTGCCCTCCAGGCGCATCGCGTCTCGCAACGCAGTCTTCGCTTCCGCGAGCGACTCGGCGGCCGCCAGCGACTCGCCCAGCCGCACCGCGGCCGGCCCGTACGCGCGCTTGGACAGGGCGCGGCGGAAGGCAGCGACGGCTTCGCCGTACTCGCCCGCTTCCTGGCGGCAGACGCCCAGCAGGTAGGCCCAGCGAAACTCCCCGCCCGAGAGCGCTTCGGCGCGCTCGTAGAGCGGCTCCGCGGCGCCCCGCTGCCCGTGGGCATGCAGGAGCATCGCCAGATCGCCGTTGGCCCACGGATCGCCGCCCTTCCCGTCGGCCGCCTCGATCATGCGGGCGGTCTCGTCCCGAAGCCGCTCGGGGAAGTCCTCCGCCGCGACGTCCGGGACCTGCGGAAGCCGGTTGCCCGCGTCGCAGGCGGCCAGCGCGAGCGCGAGCGCCCCGGCCAGAATGCCTGGCCCGCGCGACGGTGACGTCACGGCGACTCCGCGCAATCGGCTGCCGCCGGCTTCCTAGCTACCGGAAGTGGAACCACAGCATCAGCACCGCCAGGCCCACGCCGGCGGAAAGCCAGCCCTGCAGCTTCTCGCTGCCGGCTCCGTCGCCCCGCCGTTTCCCGGACCAGTCGACCGTGAGCTCCGCGACGCGGGCGGCTGCCGGTCTCTCGTCCAGCTTGCTCACGGCCCAGAACAGGGCCAGGCAGGCGCCGAACACTCCGACGCTGAAGTTCAGGAACGGGATCTGGACCAAGCCGTTCAGCGGGCCCAGATCCATGCCGTAGGCCTTGTACAGGATGTCGAGCGCGAACCGCCCCCCGCCCGCCAGGCCGCCGAAGACCAAGGTCGAGATCGCGGCCCGGGAGGTTCCGCCCCGCCACAGGATGCCGAGCAGGAATGTCGCCGTGATCGGAGCGCCGATGTACGCCTGCACGCTCTGCAGGTATTGGTAGACCTCGCCGCTCAGGTGGCGGATCATGGGAATCCACAGGATGCTCACCAGCACCACGCAGCCAGTAATCAGCCGTCCGACGAACACGAGGCGCTTCTCGCTGGCGTCCGGTCGCAGCTTCTTGTAGATGTCCATCGTCACGAGCGTCGAGCACGAATTCAGGACGCTGCTCAGGGAGGACATCAGCGCGGCCAGCAAAGCCGCGATCATGAGTCCGGAAAGGCCGGCAGGCAGCAGGCGTTGCACGAGCAGCGGGAACGCCGTGTCCCCCGTGGCCTCCGCGGGCCATAGCGCGCGGGCGATCAGACCCGGCAGCACCAGGATGAATACCGGCAGGATCTTCAGCGCCGACGCGAGGATCGCCCCGCCCCGGGCGTGGGGCAGGTTCCGGGCGCTCAGCGTCTTCTGCACGATCACCTGGTCGGTGCACCAGTACCACGTGCCGAGGATCATCGTTCCCAGGGTGGTGCCTAGCCACGGGTACTCCGGGTGGCTTATGTCCTTGACGATATGGAAGAAATCGCCCGGGAGCGCCTCCCGCAGCCCGGCGAAGCCCCCGGCCTCGCCCAGCCCGAGCAGCGTCAGGAATGCCGATCCGCCGATCATGATGAACGCCTGCAGCAGGTCGGTGTAGATCACGGCCGAGAGTCCGCCCGTGATGGTGTAGATGCCGGTGGCGATGACCAGCAGCACGGCCGTGGTCATGTAGTCCCAGCCGAAGATTTCGCGGGCGAGAATCCCTGCGGCGAACAGCGCCACGGAGATCTTTGTCAGCACGTACGCGAACAGCGAGACCGTCGTCAGGTACCAGCGGCAGCCAGGGCTGAAGCGCTTCTCGAGGAACTCCGGCATGGTGAAGATGCGGCTGCGGAGGTACTGCGGAATGAAGATCCACGCCAGCAGCAGCAGGCAGAAGCTGGCGGACCACTCGTAGGTGCCCACCGCCAGGCCGCTGGATGCGCCCGAGCCAGCCAAGCCGATGACGTGCTCGCTGCCGATATTCGTCGAGAACAGTGTGGCCCCGACCGCGAACCAGCCGATGTGCTTGCCGGCCAGGAAGTACTCGGTTGTGGTGTTCTTGTTCCGCGAGTGGTAGAAGCCCACCCCGAACACCGCGACGAAGTATGCGGTGATAATAAAGGCGTCCATAGGAAATCGAGAGTATACCTTGACCTGCAACGCGATCGGCTTGGTGGTGTTCGCGCACGGCTCGCGCGTGGTCGCGGCGAATGAAGCCGTGAGGCGCGTGGCGCGCGAGGCGGCCCGGCAAGCGGGCCTGCCGGCCTACCGCACCGCGTTCCTCGAGCTGGCGGATCCGACGCTGGGCGAGGCGATCGCCCAACTCGCCGCCGAAGGGGTCCGCGAGGTGCTGGTCACGCCGTATTTCCTCACCAATGGACGCCACTTGACCGAAGATCTGCCGCGGCTGCTGGGCCTGGTCCGGTCCGCGCATCCGGATCTGCTGGTGCGGACATCGCCTCCGCTGGACGGGCATCCCGGCCTGGCGGGTATTCTCGCCGAGCGGGCCGGTGCGCTCTTGCAGGCGAGCGGCACGGAACCCGGGTCTCGGTAGCGGCTTGGGACGGCGGCGAGGGGACGCAGCGTGGCGACAATCCGACTGATCGAGGCGCGCCCCCTCAGCGAGAGCGTCACCCACTTTTCCTTTCGGACGCCGTTCCGGCATCGGCCCGGCCAGTATCTTGCGCTGGAAGCAGACCTCGACGGGTCGCGGGCCCGGCGCTACTACTCCATCGCCTCTCCTCCCTCCGGTGACGGGCGTGTCGAGCTGTGCATCCGCCACGACGGGGAATTCGGCGCGCACCTGCTCGGCCTCCGGCCGGGGGATGCTGTCGACTGCGGCGAGCCCGCCGGCAGGATGCGCCTGCTTGATCCGGCTCGCCCGGCGGTCTATTTCGCGGCGGGCACGGGAGTCTCCCCGCTGCGGGCCATCCTCCGAGCGCAGCTGCAGGCCAATCCCGGCGCGGTCGCGACGCTAGTCCTAGGTGCTCGTCGCGCCTCGGACCTGCTCTACCGCGGCGAGTTCGAGGCGCTCGCGGCGAGCCGCGAGGGCTTCCGGTTCCTGCCCACCCTGAGCCGGGCCGCGCCCGGGTGGACGGGCCTGCGGGGGCGCGTCACCGACCACGTGGAACTGGCGCTTGCCGCCCGAAGCGACCTCGACGCCTACTTCTGCGGGCACCCCGCGATGGTGGCCTCCCTGCGCGAGCGTCTCGCGGCCGCCGGCGTTCCGGACGACCGGCAGTCATTCGAGCGATACTGAGAGTTTCGGAGGCTCGCTCGGGGAGGCGCCTCCCCCCGCGCCCTCGCTTGCAGATGCCCAACGTTGCAGTCACCCTTCCCGACGGCAGCCGGATGCACGTCGAGCAGGGCACGGCCGCGCGAGCCGTTGCCGAGCGGATCAGTCCCGGCTTGGCGCGCGCCGCTCTGGTGGCGGAGATCGACGGGGATCTGGCGGATCTGGCCACGCCGCTTGGCGCGGATGCCAGCGTCCGCTTTCTGACGGATCGCGACCACGAGGCGCTGGAGGTCTACCGGCATTCCGCGGCCCATCTGCTCGCGGCCGCGACGCTGGAGCTGTTTCCCGAGACGAAGCTCGGGGTAGGTCCGCCGACCGAGCAGGGCTTCTTTTACGACATGTACAGGGAGCGGCCCTTCACGCCGGACGATCTGGCGATGATCGAGGATCGCATGCGCGAGATCGTCAAGCGCGATCCTGAGAACGAGCGCGTCTGGATTCCGCGCGAGGAGGCCTTGGCCGAGTACCGGCGCCAGGGCGAGTTCATGAAGTGCGAGCTGATCGAGGAGAAGACCGACGATACGCGGGTGTCGGTCTACAAGACCGGCGACCTGTTCATGGACTTCTGCCGCGGCCCGCACGTGCCGTCCATGGGGCGCATCAAGGCTTTCAAGCTGCTGTCGGTGGCCGGTGCGTACTGGAAGGGCGACGAGCGCCTCCAGCGCCTCCAGCGCGTCTACGGCACCGCCTTCTTTTCCAAGAAGGACCTCAAGGCCCACTTGAACCGCTTGGAGGAGGCGAGGAAGCGCGACCACCGCAAGCTCGGCAAGCAGCTCGACCTATTCAGCATCCAGGAGCAGGCCGGGCCGGGCCTGATCTTCTGGCATCCCAAGGGCGGGACGATCCGGCGCGTGATGGAGGACTGGCTGCGCGAGCAGCTGGTGGCGCGCGGCTACGGCCTCGTTTCGACGCCCCATGTGGCCCGGCACGGGCTGTGGGAGACCTCCGGCCACGCCGAGTTCTACAAGGACGACATGTTCAAGCCCATGAAGCTGGACGACTCGCTGTACCAGCTCAAGCCGATGAACTGTCCGTTCCACATCCTGATCTACAAGGACAGGCTGCGCAGCTACCGGGACCTGCCAGTCCGGCTGGCCGAGCTCGGCACGGTCTATCGGTACGAGCGATCGGGCGTCATGCACGGACTGCTGCGGGTGCGCGGCTTCACCCAGGACGACGCGCACATCTTTTGCACGCCGGAGCAGGTCGAGTCCGAGGTGCTGGGCTGCGTCGACCTGGCGATGGAGGTGCTGCGCGCGTTCGGCTTCGCCGAGTTCGCCGTGGAGCTTTCCACTTGGGACGGCGGGGCGAGCGGCAAGTACGCCGGCACGCCGGACGAATGGGAGCTGGCAGAGGACAGCCTGTTCGAGGCGCTGAGGAAGCGCGGCATCGAGGCGAAGGTCATGGCGGACGAGGCGGCGTTCTACGGCCCCAAGATCGATATCAAGATGGTCGACGCGATCGGGCGCCCGTGGCAGCTGTCGACGATCCAGTTCGACTTCAACCTGCCCCGCCGATTCGGCTTGGAGTACATTGGTGCCGACGGCAAGGCGCATTCCCCGGTGATGGTCCATCGCGCGCTGTGGGGATCCGTCGAGCGGTTTTTCGGCGTGCTCATTGAGCACTACGCCGGAGCGTTCCCGCTGTGGCTCGCTCCGGTGCAGGCCATCGTGCTGCCGATCACCGACCGCCAGATCGAGTACGCCGGCGAAGTTGCGCGGGAGCTCCGCTCCGGCGGGCTGCGGGTGGAGGTCGACGCTCGCGGGGAGAAAATCGGCTTCAAGATCCGCGAGGCGCAGCTGCAGAAGATTCCGTACATGCTCGTGGTAGGAAAGCGCGAGACGGACACCGCGACGGTTTCCGTGCGGCACCGCAGGGCGGGTGACACGGGTGCCCGCAAGCCGAGGGAGTTCCTAGCCGACCTCAAGCCGCTGATCGATTCCTGCGACGCGACCGCCTAGAGCCTCGCGCCCAGTGTCGGCGGAGCCTACCCCTCGCCGCCCGCCGGGCCGCGAGTCCATCGGATACGCTACGCGCCTCCGCCGACGAGGAATCCCACCTTGGATCCCGTCGGCCGGGATTCGAGGACGAATTCCGCCTTCCCCGCGAAACACAGCTGCAGGCGTCGCTCTACGCTGCGCAGCCCGTGCCCGCGCTCGGGCAGGGCTGCGGGATCGAATCCGGGGCCGTCGTCGATCACTTCGACGCGCAGCGCCCCTCCTTCCTCGCGCGCCAGCACCCGGACTTCCCCGCCTTCGGCCCTGCGGCTGATTCCGTGCTTGACTGCGTTCTCGACCAAGGGCTGGATCGAGAGCGCGGGCACCGAGCTGCAGCGGACCCGCTCGTCCAGATCGATCTTGGTAGCCAGCCGCCTGCCGAGGCGGAGCCTCTCGATTTGCAGGTAGGCCTCGACGATTCCCAGCTCTTCCTCCAGCGGGACCAGCTGGCGCTTGGCCGCAAGGGAGTATCGGAACACTTCCGCTAGGTTCAGCACCGTCCGGCGGGCATCCGGCGCGCTGGCAGGGATGATCGCGTTCAGCGCGTTCAGCGCGTTGAATAGAAAGTGCGGGTTGATCTGCGCGCGCAGCGTCGCCATCTCGGCGTCCCGCAACAGATTCTCCTGCTCGTCGCGGCGCATCCGCTCCACCCGGCTCGCGACTTCCGCCGCCAGCAGGTCCAAGTCCGCGAGATCAAGGCTCAGGTAGCGCCGTCCCCCCGCGCGGGGTCCCAGCAGGAGGGGGCGGTCGGCCCCGGTGCCGTCCCGCAACGGCACTGCCGCCTCCGCCCAGGCATTGTCCGCCGGGGCGAGGGACTCGAAGATCGGAGCCGGGGCGGCCTCGGAGCGGGCGACGCGCGGTCCGCGCGTCGCCTCGAGCAGCTCCCAGCGCTTCGCGGAAACGAAGTCCGCCACCGTCCGCGAGGCCTGCTCTAGATACGCGGCCTCGCTCTCGGCTGCGAGGGCGCGGATGGCTCGTGCCGCCTCGTGCGCATTCTTCCTGCGGAAGAGCGCGTTCTCCACCCAGACGCCCAGCCGTTGCAGGAGCGCGGGGTAGGACACGATGATCGCGCCGGAACCCACCACGAAGACGGCCACGCCGAGCGCCGTCGACTCCTCGGTCCGCGCCAGCCCGAGGGAGTCAGCGAGCCACAGGAGCGAGCCTGCGAATGACGCGGCCAGCAGGCCCGCCCCCGCGAGACGAACGAACACGTCAAGTAGGAGGAAGCGGTAGTCCTGCAGCAGCACGAAGAGCGCCAGAGGGATGCCGGCGTGGTGAAGGGCCAGCTCGTGAAGCCACGCTCCCGATTCGTGGAACCTGCCGAAATGGACGAACGACGCCGCCAGCAGGAAGAGAGCCATCGCGGCGAGGAAGCGCATCCCCGGCCCGCTGCGCAGGGTGTTCCGGCGGGCCAGCAGCAGAGCCGCGCCGACTATAGCGACCGCGCTGAATCCGTACATTATCAGCGAAATGCCGACGGCTTGGGAAGCGACCTGCAGGTCGGCGGCGCTTGAGAGGTGGATGGCTGCGGCGCACGATCCAATGCAGTAGCCGGCCCGGGCCAGCCACCGGTGCTCGCCTTGCAGCGCCAGGTGCAGCAGGGTGCACGGCAGGATGCTCAGCACGGCGAGGCTGGCCGCCGCGACGGTCCCTTGGAGGGCGCTCCCCTGTTCCGCCAATAGGACGACTAGCGAGCCGAGGTTCCAGCACAGGGCCAGGCCGGCCGCGACGGCCGGAGCACGCATGCCTCGGCGCGGGCTGCGGAACAGCAGCGCCAGGAAAGCCCCGAACGCCGTGATGCCCGCTGAGTGGCCGAGGACGTTGAGGAGGATCGGGAAATGGACGACGAATTCCACAGCGAGCTGCCGGCCCTTGGGTCAACTTACAGCACCCGGCAAGGGAATTCAGAGCTGCCTGGGCAAGCAGACCCCCGACGGCTGGCTCGATGCCCCGCGCATCGCCCGGAGGGGCCCTCGGACAGGCTGGACCGTCCCGCCTGCAGTCAGAGGCATCCCGGCTGCGACGGTAGCGTGATACAAAGCGGTAGGGATGAACCTCGGTGGGGCGGACCGGCTGCGCACCTTGATCGTGGACGACGAGGCAGCCGCGCGGGAGGTCCTGCGTCGCGACCTGGCGGACCTGAGCGGGATCGAGATCGTCGGCGAGGCCGAGAACGGCGCGGACGCGCAGAGGCAGATCGCCGATCTGGATCCCGACTTGGTGCTGCTGGACATCCAGATGCCCGTCTACGACGGCTTCGAGGTAGTGCGCGGAATCCGCGGGCGACTCCCGGCCGTCGTCTTCGTAACCGCGTACAGCGAGCATGCGCTCAGGGCATTCGAAGTAGGGGCCGTCGACTACCTGCTCAAGCCGTTCAGCGCCGAGCGGCTGAAGCGCTCCGTCGAACGGGCGCTGGAAGGCGCGAAGCGTCCGAGCTACACCGCCGAGCAGGTCGCTACGACCGTCAACGCTGCCGCGGAGCACTCGCCGCGGAGGATGAAGATCGTTGCGTGCCACGGGCGCGACTACCTGCTTCTCGACTTGGACCAGGTGTACGCGTTCCAAGCCGCTGGCGAGATCGTTTGGATTCAGACCAAGGGCAGAAAGTACCGGGCGACCCTGACGCTGTCCGCGCTGGAGAGCCGCTTGGCGAATACCGCGTTCCTGCGGGTGCATCGCGGCCTGCTCGTGAACAGCGACAAGATCCGCCGGATCAGCGCTCTAAGCAGCCGGCGCTGGATGCTGACCCTCGACAACGGTGTGCAGTGCGCAGTGAGCAAGCGCAACGCGGCCATGGTTCGCGCCCTGCTGGGCTAGCCGCGCCGCGGCAGGCCGCAGCTTGCGCAGACCCGCTTCGCGACGGAAGGCAGGCGGGCGACCGGGCCGGCGAGGTCCCGGTCGCGTGTCGGCCCGTGCGCTGCGCTAGCCCGGATAATTCATGAGTAGCCCGGAGGGCCATAGTCCGGTCCCTCCGCCCGGGCGGTGGGGGCCCCCGGTCCAGCGCGATCCTCACTCCTAGGAGTGCCCTGCGATCCCCGGCGGCAACCCCGGTCCGGTCCGGATGAGATCCAATTTTATAAACCGAAACTGTTTTAAGTCGGTAGTTTATATTGAATACATGATCGCAGATGCTGGCTCGCAATGCGTTCTATTCCGCAATCTGTCCCGTCGCCGTCCGCTTCGATCACGAGCGCAGCAGCTCCGACGGCGGCGCTGTCCCGGTCGAGGCCGCCGATCGCGCTCTCGGCCTCACCGCGGCGTTCGCCGACTGCCTGCGCGACCGGCGCCAGCCCTCCAAGGTGCTCCACTCCCTCGCCGACATGCTCCGCCAGCGCATCTATGGCCTCGCCTGCGGCTACGAGGACTGCAACGACGCCGGGCGCCTCGGCGGCGACCCCGTGTTCAAGCTACCGCTCGGGCGCGAGCCCTTGCAAGGCCGCGACCTGCCGTCCCGGCCCACCTTGTCGCGCTTCGAGAACGCCGTCACCGCGGACGCGCCGAGCGCGCTGTCCGCGGTCCTCGCCCGCTGCGTCGTCCGGCGCCAGCACGAGCGGCGCCCCGAGACCAGGATCGTCGAGCTGGACTTCGACCCGACCTGCGAGCCGACGCACGGGGGCCGGCAGCTGGCGCCGTTCAACGGCTTCTACGACACGCCTTGCTACTTGCCGCTGGTGGGCGCGGTGCGCTTCGACGACGAGCGCGAGCGACATCTCGTGGCGGCGCTGCTGCGCTCGGGCAAGGCCGCGGCCGCGGAGGGCTTGCTGCCGCTGCTGGACCGCTTGCTGCCGCAGCTGCGGGAATTCTTCCCGCGGGCGACGCTGCGCCTGCGCCTGGACGCGGGCTTCCAAGGGGACGAGCTGCTGGCCTATGGCGAGCGCGAGGGCCTGGAGTACCGCGAGGGCCTGGAGTGCGTGGTGTGCCTGCAGAAGAACGCGGTGCCGGAGCGGCGCGCGGCCCCGTTGCGGGCGGCCGTCGAGGCCCGGCGCGCGCCCGGCGGCACCCCGGGCACGGACCCCGGCGGGGAAGGGGCGGCCGCGGGGGACCCGCCGTCCCGCCTGGAGCAGTTGCGGGCGAAGTACCCGCGGCTGGGGGCCGACACGCAAAGGGGGCCGGCCGGGCGCGGAGGGCGCGGGCCCGCTGTACGGGCAGTTCGTCTGCCCCCCCGGGCGGGTGCCGCCGCGGTGCGCGAGCTCCGCACGCCGCTCGCGAGGACGCCCCGCAAGCCCCGCATTCCTCCCCCGCAGGCGTTTCGGAAGCAGATTTGGCGGCCATCGAGGGCCCAGAAATTGGATCCATGAGCCTGCGCCGCATTCATGAATAATGTGGGCTAGAACTCGATGCGGAGACCGAGCTGCGCCTGCCGTCCCGTGCCGATGGTGCCTCGAATCCTGCCGAAACCGGAATTGCCGCGACGGCGTTCCGGGATTCCGAAATTGGCGTGATTCGTGAAGTTGAAGAAGTCCGCGCGGAACTCCAGTCGCCCCTTTTCCGACAGCCGGAACCGCTTCTGGATCGAGACGTCGACGACTGCGAAGCCCGGCCCGCAGCAGATGTTGCGCGGCGAGTTGCCGAATGCGCCGGCTCCGGGAGCCTCGAATTTCGACGTGTCGAACCACCGCACCAATCGATCAGACTTCGATCGGCCGCCGGCGAGGACCGGGTCGCCGAGCACGTTCGGGCGCTGCCCGTGGCTGAACGTGTTGCTCCGGTTGGTCTGCTCAATGATTCCGAAGGGCGAGCCGCTGCGGAACTCGGCGATTACCCCGAGGCTCCAGCCTCCGATCAGCGCGTCCAGCGCGGCATTTTCGATCGCAAGCGGCTTGTTGCGGCCGACGGGCAGCTCGTAGACCCCGCTCGCTACGAGCCGGTGCCGGATGTCGTTGCCCGACAGGGCCTTGTCCAGATGGCGCAGCTGGTAGTGCGTGTAGCCGTTGTTCTGCTCGCCGCCGAGCTCGTTGGCCGACTCTACGTCGTCGATGAACTTGGACCACGTGTAGTTGAAGAGGTAGCTGAGACCACTGGAGAAGCGCTTCTCGGCTTTCAGGTTGAGCGAATGGTAGGTCGAATTGCCCCAGTCCGGGCTCTCGATGACGACGCTGTTGTAGTGCGGGAAGAGACGCAGGTTCTGGCTCTGCCGCTCGGGCCCCCGGCCGACGACGAGAGGGATCATGTTGTAGTTGTAGTTCGGGCCTCCGAGGCTGTGACCGACGTTTGCTTGGTACTGCGCCTCGAGCAACACGCTATTGGGCAGTTGCTTCTGCAGTGTCAGGTTCCACTGCTGCGAGTAGCCGTTCTGCTGGTTCTGCTGGATGAAATCCGGCGAGACGGTGCGGCGCCCGCTCATCGTAGCCCCGAACGTGCCGACCCTGTCCTCCTCGGTGAACGGATCGACGGCGGGAAGGCCGTCGCTGAGCATGAAGGCCGGCGTGAACCCGCCGTCGGGTGAGTTGATGTCCAGAGTGCGGGAAAACGTCCAGAACTGCGTGAACGGGACGGCGCGGGCGTACGCTCCGTTGTAGTTCACGCCGAAGCCGGCTCGGACGACGGTCGAATCCGTCGCCTTGTAGGCGAGGCCGACGCGCGGTCCCAAGTTATTGCCGTCGAAGGCGTGCGCGTACTTGTCGCGGCCGTTGCGGCCCGAAAAGAGCATCACGCCCGAGCAATCGCATACCGGGTTGATTTGGCCCGGGTCAAACCCGCTCTGGTTGTTGCTGAGTTCCCAGCGAGGCGTGTCCAGGTCCCAGCGCAGGCCGAAGTTGAGAGTCAATCTGTCCGTCAACTTCCAGCTGTCCTGCAAGTACACTCCCCAGTAGTCGCTGCGAGTATTGAGGATGTCCGTGTCGACGAGCTGTCCGCGCGTAGTCCAGCCGAGAAGAAGCTGCGCAATGCCGTCACCGGTCACGCGGTTGTTGAAGCTGAAGCTGCCGCCGGCGAACTGGTTGAAATCGTCTTGGTTGCGCGAGTAGCGGTACTCGATGCCCCACTTGACGCTGTGGTCGCCCTTGAACCATGAGGTGTTGTTGACGACTTGGTGGGTCCGGATCGGCTTCTGAATGCGCTCTTGGTTGCCCGCGCCCAAGCGCGTGTAGCCCGTGACATTCACCGTGGCGAAGAACTCTGGGTCGACATTCGGCACGCCGAGCTCGCCGTTCTTGCCGCTGTTGGTTCCCAGTCCGCGGGTGGTGAAAGTGCGGTTGCCGAAGGTGTAGCGGAACTCGTTGACCATCGTGGTCGTGAAGTTGTGATTCCAGGTCGACGTGGACACCAGATTCGAGCGGGTCTGATCCGAGGCGCGGAAGTCCGCGAACTTGTTCGGGTAGACCGGCTCGGGCTGGGCGGGTGCGGACACGTAGCTGAAGCGACTGGAGATCCGGTCGCTCGGGCCGAAGTTGTGATCGACCTTGACGGTGGTGAAGTCGGACACGCCGCGGTTGGCGACGTTCTTGACGAAGTTGTCGCGTGGGGCGGAGGACAGCGGGCTGGCGGCGTTCGGCTCGGGGTACAGGCCGACGAAGGCTCTGCCGAGGGGATCGATGCGGCTTGGAGGGATGACGTTGTTCTCGAATGCCTCGCCCGTGAGAGGATCCTTGAGCGCGAAGCTGGAGCGATTGGAGAAGTCGCCGCGGGCCTCGATCGCGTGGGGGACATCGGTATTCGCGATCGTGACCCCGTCGCTGCGGCGTTGGCCTTCGTAGTTGACGAAGAAGAAGGTCCGGTCGCGCTTGATCGGGCCGCCCGCCGACCCGCCGAAGATGTTGTAGCGGAGCGGCGCGATGCTGGGGGCGAAGAACGTGCGGGCGTCTAGCTTGTCGTTGCGGAAGTTGTGATAGAGGGCCCCGTGCATGTCGTTGGTCCCCGAGCGGGTGCTCATGATGATTAGGCCGTTACCCGTCCGTCCGAACTCCGCTGCGTAGTTGTTCGACTCCACCTTGAACTCGCGCAGCGACTCCACCGGCGGGTTGAGGTTGAGCTGGGCGATTCCGAGGGCCATGTTCTGAACGACGCCGCCGTCGAGGTGCCACATTTGGTTGCGCGAGCGGCCGCCGGCCATCGAGAAGAATGGGAGGTCGTAGAGTCCGCCGCCGGACGTGGCGAAGGTGACATTTCCGGCCAGCTTGATTAGCTGGCCTGCCTGCCTGCTGCCGACCGGCATTTGCGCGACCGTGGTGCGCTCGATGAACTGCCCCACCGTGGTGTTCTCTGTCTCGAGCAGCGGGGCCGAGCCGGTCACCTCGATCGTCTCGGTGATTTCCCCGATCTCGAGCTGCGCAGTCACAGTCTTGGTAAGGCCCGTTTCCATCACGAGACCCGACAGACGGTAGGTCTTGAAGCCCACCGATTCGCAGCTCAGCTCGTACGTGCCGGGCTGCACTAGGGTGAAATTGAAGGCCCCGGACTCGTTCGTCTGCGCCGAGAGCAAGACCCCGGTATCCGAATTGACCAAGGTGACGTCGGCGCCTACGACCACCGCGCCGGTTGTGTCCGTCACGGCGCCGGTCAGCCCGGACTGTTGGGCCGCCAGCGGCAGCGACACGATTGCGACAAGTGCCAGGAAGAGGCGAATGCGCATGAATGGAGTACCTCCTATGCCGTTCGGGGTCGGCCCAACGGCAACGGCACCCGACCCCCTTCCGAGCAACGCTACATTGTGAGCGCTGCTGGTGTCAAGTGCGGGTCGCGAATGACGCGGTCCGGACGGGGAAGTGAATCTGGAGCGTCATGGACTTCAGCTGCTTCGCCAACGGGTCGCGAAGCTTGCCGTGCCGATCCCCTCTTGCGTGCGGAATCGAAGCCAATTCCCAGGCATCGTCGCCGGGCACCGCCCGGTCGCGGTTGATCATCTTGCCCGCTGGATTCTGCAAGCTCCGAGTCGGGCATGCGAGCACTTCCGCCGCCGCCAGGCGATCCAGAGGGATCTGCTGGCGCTCTCCGACGGGCTGGCCCGGGCCGTCGAGCAGGGTGGCAAGCTGAAGGACCACTTCGAGGAGATCGGCCGGACGCTGCTGAAAATGGCTCTCCGGAAGCTGGTCATCGACAAGGCGACGAGCGCGCTCTCCGGGGCCCTGTCGGGGCTGTTCGGCGGCGGGGCGGCGCCCGGCAAGGCCGGCGGCGGCCCCGTCGAGGCCGGGCGGATCTACTGCGTCGGCGAGAGCGGCGTGGAGCTGTTCCGGCCGGCGGCGGCCGGTTCCATCATGCCGAACCACCGCCTGCGGCCGCTCGCCGGCGGGAGCGAGGCGCCCGCGGTCACGCTCAACATCCGCGTCGAGTCCACGGACGGCCCCGGCGTGGAGGCGGCGATCCGGCGCCTGCGGCCGCTGCTGGCGTCCGACGCGGCCGAGCTCGCGAAGGGCGCGGTGAGAACGGACATGGCGCGGGCGTCGGGGCTCAGGGGGACGCTGCGTGCCTGAGGTCCAGCATGCAGGCGTGCGCCAGGAGACCGAGGTACTCGCGCGCCTCGGCGGTCACCGGGATGGCCGGGGAGACGAGATCCGCGGCGTCCGAGCGCCACTGGATGTGGAAGCTGAAGGCCTCCGAGGAGCGGATCCTGGCGAGCACCCTCGCCGCGTCCATTTCTCGGACCAAGGCCTGGCGCGGGGAGGCGCCTCGCCGGGCGTCGAAAGCCTGCGTCTCGCGCGAGTCGTCGTCCCCGGCCCGCTTCCAGAAGGCGAGCTCCACCACCGTGACGTCGACGGGGCGCCGCTGGCCCGTCAAGCGCAGCACCTTGCTCATGGCCGCGGAGTTCTCGTACGCGAAGTCCGCCGTTTCGTCGGGGGTAGGCCCCTGGCCGACGGAGAGGCCGACGGACAGGCTGGCCAATCCTTCGAGGCGGGTCCCGTTCGCTTGCGCGCATCTGGCATGGACGACAGCCTTGGTTCTCAGGGCATCGCCGCCGTACACGCTGGCGACGGTGGTCATCGCGATGGCATTCCAGTGCACGTCGCGGTCGGGATCCAGCCGGCCGGCCGGCTCGTGCTGGGCCGCGGCGAGCGCCGCCGCGAGGAACGCGAGAAAGAGGAGGGCGGGGATGCGGGCGAGAGGGCCGGTCACGCGGTGCGAGGCGCCTCCGGGGCGCCCGAGCCAGTGTACCGCCGGGGCGACGGGGGCGACGGGGGCGACGGGGGCGATTCGTGGCGCTGATCCCGTTCCCGCCGGGCGTGCCGGTGACGCGCTCGGACCTGGCCCTGGCGCATCCCGGCCAGATCGTGCTGCGCTCGCCCTACGGCGGCGGGACGCAGGTGCTCGGGCGCGGTCCCGGCATCTGGTCCGGACGGCTCGAGATCGGCCCGGCCGACCGCGCCTCGGTCGCGGACCGGCGCGCGGTCGAGGCCTTCCTGGCGCGGCTGCGGGGGGCCGGGAACACGTTCGAGGCGCCGTTGCACCGCCCCAGCGGCGGCTCGCTCGTCGCCGGGGCCGAGCTGTCGGTGCAGGCGGCGGGGATCTACGCGGGCGGCCTGCGCGTGTGGGCGGACGGCTCCTCCGAGGGCCTCGTCGCGGGCGACTACGTGCGCATCGGCGAGCGCCTGTACCAGCTGGTCTCGGACCTGCGGGGCGGCCGCTGCGAGCTGGAGCCGCCGGCGACGCCCTCCGCGGGGCGGGGCATCGCCTGGGAGGGCGTCACCTGCCTGGCGCGCCGGACCGGGCCCGAGCGCGAGCCGTGGAGGCTGGATCCCGACTTCGCCGGGCCGTGGGCGATCGAATGGGAGGAAGCGGCGTGACGGCGGCTGGCGGAGGAGGATCCGGACGTGGCCGCTGAAGCCGCTGAAGCCGCCGAAGCCCCCTGGGTGCAGAACCTCGTCAAGCTCGCCTACCCCGGGGGCTCGACGCGGCTGTGGACGGGCCGACGGACCTGCGGGACAGTCCGAATCTCGGGGCCGGGGTGCGCGGGCGTCGCTTGGGACGGCAAATTGATCCACATTGGAGCGAGTCGGTGATGCTCCTCCGTCCTAGGTGTGCGAGGGTTGTCCCCGACGCGCCGACTGGACCCGTTGCTGCCCTAGCGTCAGAGGGTGGCCAGCTTGGACAGGAGCTCGCCTTCGCTTCGGCAGCCGTAGGCCCGGTCCAAGGCTCGGGCGAAAAGGCCTCGCCCGACTCGAACGGCCGGCTCAGGGAAGCCACGGCCTCGGCGAAGGGTTCCCCGAACCGGCTTCGGACCACTCGCTGGAACGTGTCCCTCAGCGCCTCCTCGCGGCCCTTCGCGCGGCCCTTCGTCTCCGCCTGCTCGATCCAAGTCATAGAGCTTCCCAGCACTTTCGCCACCTCCGCTAGGCCGTCTCCGGCCTTCAGCTTCACTTCGGGGAACTGCGGCCGAATCAGCACGATGTCGAGCCAGGTCACGAAGGCCCGCCGCAGCGCGGCGTTCGCGTCCCCCCGCAGCCACTCCTGCAGGCGCAGCACCTCTTCCGACGCCGCCGGCGCCGACGCCGCCCGCCCGCAGCGAATCATCGCGTCCACCAGGTTGCGCTGCTCCAGGCCCAGCAGCTCGCAGCGTCGCTCGTCGATCAGAATGTAGCGGAATCCCGGCACGAAGCCCGCCAGGGCCGCCGGCTCGGCTAGCACCAGCGGGCGCACGCTGTCCGCGGCCGTCCACCTGTTCCGGCCGCAGTACAGCACCACCGGCACCAGGATGGGCAGCGGGGGGGAGCCCCTGCCGCTGGCACAGCGACTCGTACAGCAGGCCCACGTAGGTCATCAGGCGCACCGCCATGTAGTCCTGCACGCTCGACTGGAACTCCAGCAGCACGAGGACGTACACCGGCCGCCCGCCCTTCGTTTGCACCTTCCACAGCAGGTCCCCGTAGCGCTTGACGGCCTCCGCGCCGAGGTAGGAGGGGCTCGCGGGCTCCAAGGTCGTGTAGTCGATCTCGTCGAGATCGAGTTCCCTGGCGTAGCCGCGCACCAGGTCGACCACCATCCGCGCCGTGGAGAAGAGGACCTTGCAGGCCCCGTCGTAGTCCACGCGCCGGGGCGCGGCCTCCTTCTCGGCCGTGACCTGCGCCTCGCCCCCGGCCTTGGGCCGGCTCTTCATCTGCTCGTATGCTACGGCGTGCGGCACGGGCCGTTAGCGGGCCGCTCGAGGCATGATGGTCGTTGGATCGAAGGGTCACGTGCTGGCACCTGTACTGGGGGCGAAGATCTCTGGTCGTCTCACTGGGCAACGTCGCGGGAGGAATCGTTCTGGTGGGCCGTAGATGTCCGCTAGTGGCAAGCGAGTCCGGCAGGAATCAACAAGGGCTGGACTTGATGCCGTCGCGGATCTGTTCCGGATCCGGCGGGTCCGGCCTGCCGCTGCCTGCTGGTACCTCGGTCCCCTCCGGCCGTCCCGGAAGATTGAGCAGTTGCGATCCCGGATCCCTCAGACCGCGACTGAAGGGCTTGGGATTGATAGGGGAGCGTGGACGATCTATCCCATGACTCCGGGACTGTGCTTGACATGCCGAAGCCAGCCATGCTCATGGCCTCGTCTAGGGGCAATTGCCTTTATGGACGTGTCTACAAGGGCCACCGATTCTGGCGCACAGACATTCCTTCTCTGAACGTCTTGGTTCAAAGGTTGACGAAGATCGACGCATTCGTGATGATTAAGGACTTGATGATTAAGGACTTGCTAGGAATACTGGTCACCAGTCCGGTAGTCTTCGGTTGATGTGCATCCAAACGGGTGCGACACCTTCGAGATAACTGTCCGCAGGTAGGTAAGCTTGAATTCCTTGCTCTTGTCGAATATCCCAGTGAATTTCCCGGCACTGATTTGACCGGGACCTTGACGTTAGGACCGTCTGAATGCCTGCAAATATAAGTGGAATGTAGCCGTGTCAGGCGGGTGAAGATCGGAGCCAAACGCTTCCTCCAAGACTTGTCGATGTTCTACGCAATCCTATCCAATTGGGTCTAAGTTCGTTTATTCGGTACAAATTCAGATAGACTGTCGATTCAATCTGTAGAATTATCTTGCTAAAATGACAATCGAATTCTTCTGAGATCTTGACAGTTAATGACTAACTTTCAGTTCGCGAATTCTTTCGAGTGTATTGGACAAGACAATGGCGATATGAAGACGGAAAACGAACTGATATATTTCAGTAGATTATGAGATCTATGTATTTCTTATCGATCTCCTTATCGGACGATATTCCGAGTGTTATTCGCTGAGTGAGAAATTCAGAGTATAGTGAGATGTCCAAGAATCGGAGTTGATCGATTCAAGGTCGTCGCTTGCAACTGCGGAGACTCTGCAACTACTCGAGCGAATCGATGATCCTAGCAGCCTCAGCCGAGTTCGGATCATGGCGGAGCGCCTCTTCCGCCGCCTCTCGCGCTTGGTCGACTAGCCCTTGCATGGCGAGAGCTTGGGCCAAGAGGGCGAACGCTGCCGAGCTTCGTGGATCTCGATTCATCGCGTGACGGATCGAATCCTTGGCGTGCTTGGCATCGCCCGCTTGGAGGAGGAAACGAGCGAGGTTCAGGTGTGCGCTCGGATCGTCCGGATCCGTCTCGGCCGCTTTCAGGAAGTATTCCCGAGCCTTCCCGGGTTGGCCCGTCTGCATGTAGAGCACGGCTAGGTTGGTATGCAGGGCCGCGCTCTCCGCGCCGAGTTGCCTTGCCGCCTCGTACTCTTGCAGTGCCTCGGCGAAGCGTCCTTGGGACGCGAGCGCCGCTCCGAGGTTGGCGCGAAACCGCTCCTCCTCCGGACGAGTCTGCACGGCCCGACGGAAGAGTGTCTCCGCGGACTCCAGCCTGCCCTCCGAGAACCGGACGGCTCCGAGAACGGAGAGCGCTTGGCCGTCCTTCGGCTGCTCGTTCAGCGCCGCTTCGAGAAGCCGCACGGCCTCTGCCCTGTCCCCGCGCTCGACTAGCAGGGTCGCTAGGTTGACCTTTGCGTCCGTCAGGCCCGGTGCCTTGGCCAGCGCTTCGCGCAGGAGCCGCTCCGCTTCCAGCTTTTCGCCGTCCGTTATCAGGGCGCCGGCGAAATTGTTCAGGAGGACCGGCGAGCGGGCGCCGGTCGCGAGCGCCTCGGCGAACATCGACCTCGCCGCAACGCCTAGGCCTCGCTCCGCAAACGCGGCGGCGAGTTCCTCGTAGTCCCGGCCCGGCGCGGACGCGGCCCAGCGTCCGGCGAATGGAAGCGCGGCGCCGCTGCCAGCCCGGATGTCGGCGATGACCGCGTCGGCATCGACTTCGCCGCGATACGCCTTCACGATCCGGCCGTCGGAGTTCAAGAGGAATGTCGTTGGGACTGCAAGCGCCCTGCGGCGGTCGAAGAGGCGCTCGTTCAGCACGCTGTAAGCTGCGGCCGTCTGCGGGTCAGCCAGCAGCACGCTGTAGTCCAGTCCCAGCATCGACACCAGATCCTTCGCGGCCTCGGCGGTTTCGGGCTGGTCTAGGGAGACGGCGACGACTTCGACCCCCATCCGTCGAAAGTCCTCCATTCGGTCTTGGAAGCTGGCCAGCTCCGTCCGGCACGGCGGGCACCACGAAGCCCAGAAGTTGAGCAATACCGGGCCTCCCCGGTGGTCCGACAGGCGCGCCGAGGCGCCCGTGCCAAGGGTTCTCAGCTCGAAGTCGGGAGCGGGCGGCGGATCGAGGAGCCACGCCCCGGGGCTCGCCTGCCGCCCCGAGCTTGGGGCCGGCTCCGGCACTGCGATTGCCGACTGCGGAGAAGCCTCCGCCCGGAATGCCGTATCGCCCTCGACCAGAGCGAAATGCCCGTCTTGCGGCGGAGACGCGATCTCCTGCACGTCTCCTAGAGGCCAGCGGACTTGCACGCCTCGCACCGCTTCCGCCTCAGACAGCGCGAATCGGGCCCGGCGGGATCTCTGCGACAGGTAGCCGCTTCCCGAGGCGATCTCGCGCATCATGGTGCGTCGATCGGTGGTGATCCAAACCCTCCCGCCAACGCCATCGCGGTTGCTGCGCCGACCCTCGAGCCGCACGGAGAATTGCCTTGTGTGACCGGGGCGCATGTCGTTGCGGAACGCCCTCAGCTGGCGTCCGTTGCGGTTCTTGAGGATCAGGTCGAGATCCCCGTCCGAGTCGATGTCCAAGGGGACGAACGCCCGGCCGTCGGCATCCAGATCGAGGCCGCTGGTGAAGGACGCGTCATCGAACGTGCCGTCTCCACGGTTGCGGAAGCACAGGTTGCGCTCCCTGCCGCTCCAAGACCCGTCGGAGCGAATCAGGATATTGATCGCTCGCCATCCCTCGGCGTAGCTCTTGGAGCCCTCGGCTCCAAGAGGGGATTGCGACACGACCTGCCGCCAGAAGAAGCTTCAAAGGTCGTCTAGGCTCTCGCCGGTGATGTAGCCGTTCTGGACGAAGAGATCCAGCAGGCCGTCCCCGTCCAAATCTACGAAATCGGACGCCCAGGCCCAGCGCCCCGTGCGCACCCCGGCCTCGTCGCTCACGTCGCGAAAGCCAAGTGCTCCGTCGTTGCGGAACAGGGAATTGCCCTGCGCGTGGCGCTTGAAGTCACCGCGCACCGCCGCACTAGGCGCGACCGCGTCGAACTGCGGGCTCGTCGTGATCCGAAGGCCGGCCGACGACCACATGTTGGCGGTGTACAGGTCTAGGTCACCATCGTTATCATAGTCGCCCCACGCTGCGGACATGCCCGCGCCAAGATCCTCTACGCCGAGCTCGCCGGCTGCTTCCACGAAGGTGCCGTCTCCGTTGTTGCGGTAGAGATTGTTGCGCCCGAAGTCGTTCGCCACGTACAGGTCGGGATCGCCGTCGCTGTCGTAGTCTGCCCAGGCGGCGGCGAAGCTGAAGCGATTGTTGGTCGGCTGCAGGCCCGCCAGGGCGGCAACCTCTTCGAACCTGCCCTGTCCGTCGTTCTGGAACAGCAGGTTCGGCGGACCGTTAACAGCGTCGTAGTAGGGCGTAGGAGCGTCGTACTGGGCCCCGGGCTGCCAGAAATCGTAAGCGCAGACGTAAAGATCCAAGTCCCCGTCTAGGTCGTAGTCCGCCAGCGCCGCTCCGGTGAACATGGCGGCCTTCTCTTCCGGCAAATCGAAGCCAGCGCTGCCGTCCAGCGAGAACGACCCATCGCCCGCGTTGCGAAAGAGCAGCGGAGTCGGCCCCACGAGGATCAGGTCTTGGTCTCCGTCGCTGTCCACGTCGCCGAAGAGCGACATGGAAGTGTCGTCGAGAATGTCAAGGCCCGCCCGGCGAGTGGCGTCGGAGAAGGTCCCGTCGCCGTTGTTGCGGTAGAGGCGGTTCGGCAGCCCGGCGGGCTGGCTGACGTAGAGGTCGTCCAGTCCGTCGCCGTCGAAGTCCCCGAGGGACAGGCCTTGGTGGCCGTACACGGTGACTCCGGCTGCCGCGTCGATGGAATCCCGCCAGTGATCGACGCCCGCGACCAGCTGCTCCCGGAAGGACTCGATCCCGCCGAATACCTGGTCCGTCACCTCCGCGAATCCGAAGGCGCTCGAACGCCCGCCACGGATGTCGCCGACGGCGAAGTCGCGGAGAGCCAGGCCGTCCTCGTCCGCCGCCCAGGTCAGTTGCGCCGTGGCGAGGCGCGACAGCAGCCCGCCATCGTCAGCCGTGCCTCCCAGTTCGATGCGGACGGCGGAACGCACCAGTGGCGGCTGGTTTTCGTTCCTCGAGGTGGAGAGGATCTTGAACTCGACCAAGGCTAGTTCGCTGAAGCGCTCCGTCTCGGTTGCGAGGGGCTTGAAGGAATTCCGATCCGCCAGCAGCGACCGGGCAATCCTCTTCAGCTGAGCGTCGACCGCGGCGAAGTCCCGCTCGCCGACCCAATCGCCGGCACTAGGGTGAGCCTTGGCTAGGACGCGATCAACCGGTCGCTCCAGCTGGTAGCTCGGATAGAAGCGATGTTCCGGATTCTGGCCCCATGCGGCCAGCGCACATGCCACCGCCAGGGCCGTACCGGCCACCCTCACAGATTGCATTCTACTCGCTTTCGATCCGACGCTTGCGCCTAGTCTCGGACGAAGGCCCCGCATGGTGCTACGGTCCCGGCTCTGGATATCGGGCGGTCGACAGTCGGACCCGCTGGCAGCCAAGGCTGGCCACCCCGTTTCCGGCAGCCCGCGCAGCGGGCATCCCTGATCGCGGCCTCCGGCCGCGCCGCGCTTGGGTCGCTCGAATGCGGACGCCTTGCGGCTCCTCGTAGACTACTTCTCACCCTACTTCCTGCTGGTCGAGGGCGCCGGCGAGCGCGGAAGGATGTCGGCGGCCCTCTCCCGCGCGATCGCTCAGAACGTCGCTGCCAAGCCCGGCGCGCAGGGCGCCATCCAGCCCGACGGCACGACCTTCCACTACGCGTCGGCTTGCATGGGCGCTTGTGGCCCCTTCGCGCCCGAGTCGTGCGCCGAGTTGCTCTACGTGGCGCAGGGGCTAGCCGGCCATACGGGAGGAAACGTCGCCGCGGTCAAGCTCGCGCTTGAAGCCGACCGGGTGATGGTGCAGAAGTACTCGGTCACCAGCGCCCTGCGAGGGCGGCAGCGCGGCGACCACGGCGACAGGCCCACCATGACCGTTTCCAAGGCCATGCCCTTCCGGGCGCATCCGGACGGATCGAACGACGACGCAATGAGGGCACGCTTCCTCGAGCTTCTTCGGCCGCCGCCATTTCTGGCCGGAGCCCGGCAGCCGCGCCTAGTTCGAGCGCAGGTGCAGGCTCCGATTCGCGGCCTCGGGATCTACCGGCTGGTCGCGGACCTGCCGGGACCGGGCATCGCCGCCGCCCCGACGCCCCAGGGAGTCTGGATCACGCCCACCGCCGCGGCCGCCTTCTTCCGGCCCGCGGACTGGCTGGTTTCGGCGCGGGGACTCAGACAGAACTTCTGGGACTTCGATGGCCAGATTCGAACCCTCGAGCACAGCTTCGTCCAGAACTGGCCGTACGGTGTCCTGCAGGGTTTCAGCGCGGGCTCGCCCGTCCGCGCGCCGGATTCCGGGCACGATCTCGACAACGGCTGGGATTGGTGCCAGGAGCCGGGCCCGACGGCCAGCCATTATCCGATCGAAGAGCGCTCCCTGGCAACTCGAAAGTGCGCCAGAGATCCCAGGGAATCGAGCTCAAGCATCCGCAGCGCAGCTACAGCACCTAGACGCTCGTGGGCTGTGTCTCTCTCGGTGACCACGGGTCTTTCGTCCATGACTGGGAAGCCGTGTCCATTACGGCCCCTACCGACCTGCGGGCGCGCAAGACCTAGCGCTTCGCGGGGGATCGGGTGCTGGCCGTGGGTACGGACATCCACGGACGCACGCCGACCGACGAGACGCACACGACTCTCTTCCAGACCCGTCCGCGGGCCCCGCAGCCGCCACTGGGCTAGGCGGGATCTCGCTGACCGGTCTCGAGGTCTCGATCCGAGTGATAGCGAGGGGGACGGCGGCGATGGACGACAGCGTCGGAAACAGCTACTTCCGGGCGGGCAGCACCGCGGATCTCGCGGCGGCCTATGGCATCCGGAAGAGCATGTCGGAAGAGTACGAGCCGAACGAGGGGGCCTACGCGCAGGCCTTCCTCGATCACGTCATCCGCCCGACGGGCACAGCTACGAGTACGTGCTCTTCCCGGCAGACCGAGGCGCGCAGAAGCTGCGGGAGCAGGCGGCCGATCCGTCGGCCCACCACCGGGTCGTGCGAGCGGGCAGGATGCATCAGGCGAGCTTCCCGGCGCGCGGCGTTACGGACTACACCTTCTACGAATCGGTCGAGACGCCGCTGGGCCAGTCGGCGCCAAGCGCGAGCTGGCCCGCGGCGGTGATGGCCCATCAGGCCCATGGAAGCACCCGCATGGCCGTCGGCGCACCCGACATCGGTTGGAGCCTCGGAAACCGGATCAACGCGCAGGGCACGGACTACGGGTCAAGGCGCATCAAGCGGCAGGCGGCCACGGAGCACGCTTTCGAGGTCGTCCTCCGAGGCAAGTTGTCCCTGAGCGATTCGCCCAGCGTGCCCGACTCCGAGGCGGTCGGCTAGGGCACCGCTGTAGCGCTGCGGTTGACGCACGGGCTGAACGCTCGGCTCGAGCTCCGCGCGAACGCCGCCTGCCCCTAGCCGGCTGCCGCTCGCGGCGCAACCCGGTGAGATACTCTGGATTCGGGGGCTGCCGCCCCCTGCGATGCTGGTCCCGTCGCTGCTGTGGCTCTGCCTGCTGGTCCCCTCGGCGCTGCTCGGCCAAGGCGTCGCCAGCTCGAACGCACAGCCGGTTAGGGCGCCGGAGTTGTCGGGTCTGCCGTGGAAGGCGAAGTTCGCGGACGTCGCCTTGGACGCGGGTCTCGATCTCGAGTTCACCTACGGCGGGCGCGAGGAGAAGAGCTACATCATCGAGGCCAACGGTTCCGGCGTGGCGTTTCTGGACTATGACGGCGATTCCAGGCTGGATGCTTTCCTGGTCAACGGGTCGAGCTTGGCAGGATTCCCCGCAGGCGAGGCCCCGACCAGCCGTCTCTACCGCAACGCGGGCGGCGGCAAGTTCGAGGACGTCACGGTGGCGAGCGGCGTCGGGCGCTCCGGCTGGGGCAGCGCGGTGTGCGCGGGCGACTACGACAATGACGGCGGCCTCGACATGTTCGTCGGCTACTGGGGCGAGGACGCGCTGTATCGGAACCGCGCCGACGGGAGCTTCGGGGAGGTCGCCACCGAGGCCGGCGTGGCCGGGGCTCCCGGCCAGTGGAGTTCGGGTTGCACGTTCGTCGACTACGACAGGGACGGGCTGCTCGACCTGCTCGTTACGCAGTACCAGCAGTTCGACCCGACCACGGCGCCCCCGCCGGGCGAGACGTCGAACTGCGAGTGGAAGGGCATGCCGGTCTATTGCGGGCCGAGAGGCCTGCCATTCGGCGGCGTGACCCTGTACCGGAACTTGGGAGACGGGCGCTTCGAGGACGTCAGCGAGGTCGCGGGCGTGCGGGAGGTGCGGGACTATTACGCCTTCACGGCGGCGGCCGCGGACTTTGACGGCGACGGCTGGCAGGACATCTATATCGCCTGCGACTCGACGCCCAGCATTCTGTTCGTGAACAACGGCGACGGGACCTTCACGGACTACGGCACCGAGACCGGCGTGGCGTTCAGCGAGCACGGCTTCGAACAGGGGGGCATGGGCGTCGGTGTCGGCGACTTCGACGGGGACGGCTGGCTGGATCTGGTCAAGACGAATTTCGCCGACGACTATCCGAACCTGTACCGGAACACCGACGGCCTGTTCTTCGAGGACATGTGCGTGCGGGCCGGCCTCGCGTCGAATCCGCAGTACGTGGGCTGGGGCGTCGATCTCGTTGATCTCGACAACGACGGCTGGCAGGACCTCTTCCAGGTCAACGGTCACGTCTATCCGAAGCTAGACCGCCAGTCAAAGGTCGCAGAGACCTACGCGCAGACGAACCTCGTCTACCGGAACTTGGCGGGCAAGCGCTTCGAGGACGTGACCGCGCTGTCCGGCCGCGGCCTGCGCGAGGCCAGGTCCAGCCGCGGGGCCGCTTTCGGCGACTTCGACGATGACGGGGACCTGGACGTGCTCGTGATGAACATGGCGGAGCGCGTCTCGCTGCTGCGCAACGGCCTCCCGCCCGGAACCAACTGGATCCGCCTGCAGTTGCGTGGCACCCTCTCCAATCGTGCGGCCGTCGGCTCCGTCGTCTCGGTTGAGGTCGGCGGCCGCCTCCAGACCCGGGCCGTGATGAGCCAGTCGAGCTACGTTTCCCACAGCGACCTGCGGCAGCATTTCGGACTTGGCGGTGCCGCGGGCGTCGAGCGGATCACGGTGCTCTGGCCCAGCGGCGAGCGCGAGCAGTTTCCCGCCGCCGCCGGCGGCGCATGGCTGCTGGTAGAGGGATCCGGCAAGGTCGAGGCGGCTCCGTGAAGGCGCGGCTGGCCGCAGGCGCGAAAGTGCTGGCGGCATGTCTCCTGATCGCGTCGGCGGCCGGCGGGCAAGCGGGGGTCGGCCCCGGGCTGCTCACCGACCGCGGCTTGGAGCTTGCGCAGCAAGGTCGGCCGGATGCGGCGGCCGACCTCTGGCGCCAGGCGCTGGAGGTCGCTCCCGAATACTTCCCCGCGCTGTTCAATCTCGGGTACATGCATTTCTCGGCGGGACTCTTCGAGAGGGCGATTCCCCTGCTGTCCCGGGCCGCTTCGGCCGGGCCTGGCGAATTCAACGCGCACTACCTGCTGGGGGCGGCCAGCCACAAGCTCGACCGGTCGGACGAGGCCCTGCGCGCTTGGCGTCGCGCTCTGGAGATCCAGCCGGACCACTACCAGCTCATGCAGGTCATGGCCGTGGAATACGGCAAGGGGCGCTACCTGCGCGAGGCGGCCGACGTTTCCATGCGAGCGCTCCGCCTCCGGCCGGAGATCGAGGATCTGTACTACTTGGCGATCCACGCCTGCCGCGAGGCCGGCGACTTGCCGGCCGGGTTCGAAATCGCCGCCCGGGCCGCGAAGCGCTTTCCAGTTTCGGCTCGCGCCAGTTTCGAGCTGGCATGGCACCTCCAGAGGACCGGTCGGTTCGACGAGGCGCTGCCCCTGCTGCGCAAGTCCATCGAGCTCGATCCGGACTACGAGGAGCCGCATTACTTCTACGGGGACTGGCTGGTGAGGCAGGCCCGGCACGAAGAGGCTCTCGAGCCGCTCCGACGAGCGATCGCCATCCGTCCGGATTACATGCCCGGCAGGATCGCATTGGCGCGGGCCCTGATGGGTGCCGGGACCTGGGACGATGCGCTCGGCGTGCTCCGGGAGGCGGTTCGCATCGAGCCGCGGCATCCGCAGCCGCATCTCCTGCTTTCGCAGGTGTACTTCCGCCTGCGCGACCGAGACAGCGCTCGCGAGGCCAAGGAGCGTTCGCTGCGCCTCCGGCGGCAGAATCCGGCCTTCCTCGAAGCGGTTCAGGCGCGACCGTTCCCGGACTGACCGTTTTGGCCGCGGGCCCGCCTCGGACCGCGCCTCAGGCGTCGCCGTACTTGGTGGCGAGCTCGCGCAGCCGGGCTAGGTGTCGCGGCACGGCCGCGAAAGGATCATCGGGCGCTTCGTACTCGAGGGCCATGTATCCGCGGTATCCGGCCTCGGCGAACATGCGCACGATTCGGTCCCAGTCGGACGGCCGGTGATTGCCGCGCTCGTCACGGATTTGCACCTTAAACTGAGAGTTGACCGCGTACGGCAGGCTCATCGCGATCTGGCCGTAGGGGTCGCTGCGGAAGTTCCCGGTGTCGAGGTTGATGCCGACGTTCGGATGGTCCACGGCGCGCACGATCTGGATGATCCGCTCGGCTCGCGAAGTGATGCCGCCGTGGTTCTCCAGGCCTAGGACCACGCCGCGCTCGGCGGCGTAGTCGGCCGACCGCTTGAGGATCTCCGCGCACCAACCCGCCGCCTCGTCCTCGCTGCTGCCCTCGGGAACGGTGCCGCCGAAGACCCGGATATGGCTGGATCCGAGCCTGTACGAGACATCCGTCCAATGCTTCAGCCATGCGACTTCCCGCGCCCGCTCGCCGCGGTCACGGCGGCACAGATCGGTCCGGATGGCGATGCTCGGCAGGTCCACCCCGGCGAGGTAGGCCTTCCGCCGATAGGCTGCGAGGAAACCCCCCAGGCCGTTGGCCGGGAACCAGTACACGGTCGAATCCAGCCCGTCGACGCCGTTGTCGACCGCCATGTCAACGAGGTCGAGGTAGCTCAGCGAGCCTTCGCCGAGCGCCTTGCGGAACGAATACGCGCAGATCGCGGTTCTCAGGCGGGGCCTGGCGCCATCGAGCTTCGGCACTCCGGCGCGCAAGGCCGCCGGGAGCGCGGCGAGGGCGGGGAAGAGCTGGCGACGGTTCAGCATGACTCGGATTATACGGTCCCGAGGGTCCGCGCCCGCCCCAGCGGGCCCGCGGACGGGAGAGCACGGATGGCGTTGCGCGGGCCGAAAGTATCATGAAAACAGCGTGGAGCTGACCGGTCATCGCAAGCGCTCGGTGATCTTCTGGATCGCTCTTGGGGCCTGCCTGGTGGTTCTGGCGGCGGCGCTGAACATCGGCTGGCTAGTGGCCAACTGGCGCAGCGGCGTGGTCATGGGCATCGGCGTCATCGCCGGGCTGCTGCTGATTGCCGGGCTGGTCCTCAACACGGTCTTTCTTGTTCGCGAAATCCGTCGGAACGAGAAGCACGACGCGTTCATCAACGCCGTCACGCACGAGCTGAAGACACCCGTTGCGTCGCTGAACCTGTACCTGCAGACGCTCCAGTCGAGGTGCGTTGACGAGGAGCGCCAGCGGGAGTTCTACGGCATCATGCTGGCGGACATGAAGCGCCTGCAGGGCACGATCGACCAAGTCCTCCTGGCCGGGTCGGTCGGATCCCGTCGCCGGTCGCAGCCCATGCCGTTGGACGTGCCCGAGATCGTGCTCGAATGCGTCCATACGCTCCGGCGCGCCCACGACCTCGCGGACGGCGTGCTGCGGTTCCGCAACCGCATTCCCGCGGGGAATCGCGCCGTGGTGCTGGGGAACGGCGAGGAGCTGCGGGCGGCCGTCTCGAACCTGATCGACAACTCGGTCAAGTATTCAGGCGACAGGCCCGAGGTGTCGATCGAGACCGACAAGGTCGGTCCGTCCACGGTGGCGATCCGCATTAGCGACAACGGCATCGGAATCGACCCGGAGGAGCTGAAGCGCGTGTTCCGCCGCTTCTACAGGATTCCGGGTGCCTTCCGGGCCAAGGGCACCGGCCTCGGTCTGTTCATCGTCCGTACGGTCGCGAGCAGGCACGGCGGCCGGGCCTACGGGGAGAGCGCGGGCAAGGGCCGGGGCAGCACCTTCACCATCGAGCTCCCGCTGGCGGCGACGGGATGAAGCGCATCCTGATCGTCGAGGACGAGCGTCACTTGGCGACAGGCCTGCGATTCAACTTGGAGGCCGAGGGCTTCACCGTCCAAGTCTCCGAGACCGGGGAGCAGGCCTTGGAGACGGTCCGGACGTGCCCGGCGTTCGACGCGCTGGTAGTCGACGTCATGCTGCCCGGCATCGACGGATTCGCCGTGGTGCGGCGTCTCCGCTCGTGCGGGCACTACGAGCCGGTCATGATGCTCACGGCCCGCAGGCGGCCGGAGGACATCGTGGAAGGCCTTTCCGCCGGGGCCGACGACTACTTGCCGAAGCCGTTCGAGCTGGCGGTGCTGCTTGCGCGCATACGCGGTCTGCTCAGGAGGCACAGGTGGAGCGCGGGGGAGGGGCTGGAACCCTCCTTGGAAGCCTACGAATTCAACGGCTGCAAGGTGGATTTCGCCCGGCAGCAGCTGACCGTGGACGGCGAGACGCGCGACCTGACCCTGATGGAGGCTAGGCTCCTGCACCACCTGATCGCCAATGAGGGGCGCAACGTGTCCCGGAAGAAGCTCCTGCGAGAAGTCTGGGGCGTGCGCGAGGACACCGACACGCGGGCCGTCGACAACTTCATCGTTCGCCTGCGACGGTCGATCGAGCCCGAGCCGACCAAGCCCCGGCACCTGCTCACGGTGCGCGGGGTCGGGTACCGCTTCGTGCGGGAACCCGGTCCCGGTCTCAGTCGTCGTCTGTCGGGCGCGGCAGCGAGGCGGTTTCGCCGTCCGTGATGCCCACCGCCCAGCGGAACGCCTCCAGCCACATCTTCTGGATGTCGGGGCTGTCCCACACTTCGTTGCGGTGGCCCAGCACGCAGGTGAAGACGCGGCCCTTGCCGAACTCGCGCACCCATGCGATGGCGAAGTCGCGGTCCTCGCGCTGGACCCCCTTCTTGGTCAGATCCACGCTGGCTGGCTCGAGGCTCATCAGGACCCGCACTCGGTCGCGCGAGTAGCGGTTCAGCTGGTAGATTTCGTCGGTGACCTCGAACGTCTCGGGGAAGTGGCGCGTGATCGGGTGCCCGCTGTCCTCCACCCGGACGCGGACCCTCTGGTGCCAGGGATGGTTGACGAACGCCCCGCCGACCATGTCGATGTAGTCGGGCCAGGTCTCGCGAAACGAGTCGGTGCCGCTGTGCGCGACGAGGATGGCCTTGCCGTCCTCCTTGACGAAGCTCATCAGGTCGGCCTTCTGCTCCGCGCTCAGGGCGATGTCGCCCTGCGTGTAGAACAGCACCGCGTCGAAGTAGTCGAGGTTCTTGCGGTTGCCCTTCGGCTTGCGCTTGCTGACGAGCTCCATGTCGGTGCGGAAGCGGACGTCGAACAGGCCCGACCGCTCGCCGATCTTGGCCATCGTGAACATGGCATGCGAGACCGCGTCGTGCGCGAAGAAGTCCGAGCCGCCGAGCACGAGCAAGTGCATCCGCTCGTCCGCCTCGGCGGCGGCGGCCGGGACCGCGAGGAGTAGCGCGAAGGCCGCCGCGACGGCTAGGGGACCGAGTCTTCCACCTTGCATGAAAGCTAGTTTCGCACACGCCGCGCGCGGACCCGGACGGTGGACGGGATGCTGGTCGCGGCTAGATTCGGTTGATCAGCGTCGCTACGTAAGCCGCACCGAAGCCGTTGTCGATGTTGACCACCGACACGTTGCTGGCGCACGAGTTCAGCATGCCCAGCAGGGCGGACAGGCCGTTGAAGCTCGCACCGTAGCCCACGCTCGTCGGGACCGCGATGACCGGGATGGAAACCAGCCCGCCGAGAGCGCTGGGCAGCGCTCCCTCCATGCCCGCGCAGCAGATCGCGACGCGGGCGGACTCGATGCGCTCGATCCGCGACAGGAGGCGATGGATGCCCGCGACGCCGACGTCGTAGATGGAATCGATCTCGTTGCCCATGACCTCCGCGGTCACGCATGCTTCCTCGGCGACCGGTATGTCGCTCGTGCCAGCGCAGACGACGGCAATCTTCGCCTTGCCGAGGACGGTGCGGTCCCGGCAGACGCGGACGGCGCGCGAGCGGGGGAAGAACTCCGCGCTGGCATCCGCCTCGCGCACTGCCTCGAACATCGCCTGGCTGGCCCTGGTGACCAGCAGGTTGGGGGACCTTTGCAGGATCCGCCCGGCGATGGCCCGCACTTCCTCGACCGACTTGCCCTGCCCGAGGATGACCTCGGGCATCCCGTGGCGGATCGCCCGGTGGTGGTCGACCTTGGCGAAGCCGAGGTCCTCGAACGGCATGTGCCGCATTTCGCTGACCGCCCGGTCGACGTCGCAGCGCCCCTCGCGTACGTCTTCGAGGAGCGCGCGCAGGCTCTCGTCGTTCATGGCCTGGCTTTGGTCGGGAAGTAGGTGCCGATCTCGATTACTGGGTCGGGCCCCATGCCGGGAGGGGTGTCGATGACCTGCACGGCCTTGCGGTCGGGAACCGAGACGATCCAGATCTGGTCCTTGTCCTGGACGCCGGCGAACGCGTAGTGGCCGTCTCGCGAGAGGGAGATCGAAAGCGGCGGGCCGCCGAGAGGGATCCGGGCGACCTCCGTCTCGGCGGCGACATCGGCGATTCCGACGGCCTCGCCGAACTGGAGCGAGTACACGAGCAGCGTCTCGTCCGGGGTTGCGACAACCCGGTTGACGCCCTCGCCGGTGGTGATGGAGCCGACGACCGTGCGGGACGCCGTGTCGACGATGTCGATTCTTCCCTCGTCGCGGCAGGTCACCCAGAGCTTCGACCCGTCGCGCGAGAGCAGGCTGCCCTGCGGGCCCTTGCCCACCTTGATCAGGTGCAGTTCGCCCGTGACGACGTGGACCGCTCCGAGGGTGGAGCTGGCCGTGTTCGAGACGTAGCCCCACAGCCCATCCTTGCCGAACGTCACCATGTGCGGATCGGCGCCGCCGGTGTCGAAGTCCTTGATCACCGCGCGAGCGTCGAGATCCACCAGCACGACGCGATCGGGGTTTTCCGAGGTGACGAGCGCCCGGCCGGAGTTCGGATCCTGCGAGATGCCGTGCGGCCGGTGGAACTTGCCCAGTGGCAGGATGCCGGCGCGCCGCCGGGTCGCGAGATCGATGATCGAGACCGTGTTGCCGCCCGGGCCGTCGTAGTCCATCCAGAGCACGCCGTTATCGGACACGTATGCGAAGCGGCCGTCTCGCGAGACGCTCACTTCGTGCGGCGTCTCGCCCACGAGGACGCCGCCTAGGCGATGGCCGTACGACGAGTAGAACCCGACCGAGTTGTTCTTCTTCTCTACGACGAGCAGGTCGGCGCGCTCCGCCGCGCCGAGCCCGGTCGCGAGGGCGAAAGACAGGAAGGGCAGCCCCCAGGCCTTCATTTTCGAAATCGTCAAGCCCGCCACGGCTGCGAGCGGTTGATGCCCGCAGGCTTTTGATTGTACCTTGGTATCGATGGCTAGCAGTCTGAACAAAGTCCTGCTTATCGGTAATCTCGGCAAGGACGCCGAGACGCGCCATACCCAGAGCGGGACGGCGGTCGTGAATTTCCCGCTCGCCACGACCTCCCGTTACAAGGATCAAGCGACTGGGGATTGGCGCGAGCGGACCGACTGGCACGATGTAGTCCTCTGGAGGGGCGACAGGGTGGCCCCGTACCTCAGGAAGGGCAAGCAGGTCGGCATAGAGGGCCGCCTGCAGACCCGCTCGTGGGAAGACCAGAACGGCCAGAAGCGATACAAGACCGAGGTGGTCTGCGATCCGATGGGCCTGATCCTGCTCGGCGGCCGGGAAGGCGGAGGCGGGGGCTACGGCCAAGCCGGAGGCCGCTACGAGGGAAGCCAAGGCGGGCCTTCCGGGCAAGGCGGCTATGGCGGCGCCTACCGTCGCGAGGAGCCGCCTCCGCAAGCGCCGCCGGCTCCGAGCGGAGCCCCGGAGTCCGTCGCGGAAAAGCCGATCGACGACGACGATATCCCGTTCTAGGCCCGTCCGCCGACCGCCGCTCAGGCGGGCGAAGGCTGGCCTTCGTCGAGTCCGGGCAGCGCCGCCGGTCCTTGGGTTTCCGCCGATTCCGGCGCGTCGGGATCCTCGAAGTCACCGCGCGCCGGCGTCGTAATCACGAGCGGTGCCAGTTCGCGCCCCTCCAGCAGTGCGGTGACTTCGTCCCCGGCTAGCACCTCGCGCTCCAGCAAGGCTTCGGCGATGCGCTTCAGTCCATGCGCGTTCTCTTCGATCAGGCTCCTGGCCCGAGCGTAGCTATCCGAGACGATCGACTGGACCTCGGAGTCGATGCGGATCGCGGTCGCCTCGGAGTAGCCGCGCTGCTGCGTGATCTCGCGGCCGAGGAAGACTTCCTCGTCCCGGCGGCCGAACGTCAGGGGCCCCATCCGGCTCATGCCCCATTCGCAGACCATCTGGCGCGCCAGCGCCGTGGCGCGCTCGAGATCGTTTCCGGCGCCGGTTGTCATGTGGTCCATGAAGATCTCCTCGGCGATGCGGCCGCCCATCAGGACGGCTAGCTGATCGCAGAGGTAGGCGCGGGTGTAGGTGTGCTTGTCGTCCAGCGGGAGCTGCATCGTGAGCCCGAGCGCCTGGCCGCGCGGAATGATGGTGACCTTGTGCAGGGGGTCGGCCTGCTCCAGCAATGCGGCGACCACGGCGTGCCCGGCCTCGTGATAGGCCGTGTTCTTCTTCTCGTCGTCCCGGAGGATCATAGAGCGGCGCTCCGCGCCCATCATCACCTTGTCCTTGGCCAGTTCGAAGTCCGACATGGTGACGACCTTGCGGTCCTGCCGTGCCGCGAAGAGGGCGGCCTCGTTGGCTAGGTTGGCGAGATCCGCACCCGAGAAGCCGGGCGTGCCTCTTGCGAGCACCATCAGGTTCACGTCGTTGGCCAGGGGGACCTTGGCCGTATGCACCTGGAGGATGCCTTGGCGCCCGCGAACGTCGGGGCGGGACACAACTACCCGTCGGTCGAAGCGCCCCGGCCGCAGGAGGGCGGGGTCGAGCACGTCCGGGCGGTTGGTGGCCGCCATCAGGATCACGCCCTCGTTGGAGTCGAAGCCGTCCATCTCCACTAGGAGCTGGTTGAGCGTCTGCTCGCGCTCGTCGTGACCGCCCCCCAGGCCGGCTCCGCGGTGCCGGCCGACCGCGTCGATCTCGTCGATGAAGACGATGCAGGGAGCGCTCTTCTTGCCTTGCTCGAAGAGGTCGCGCACGCGGCTCGCGCCGACGCCGACGAACATCTCGACGAAGTCGGATCCGGAGATCGAGAAGAACGGCACGTTGGCCTCGCCCGCGACGGCTCGCGCCAGGAGGGTCTTGCCGGTCCCGGGCGTGCCGATCAGCAGGACGCCCTTGGGGATGCGACCGCCGAGCTTCTGGAACTTCTGCGGCTCGCGCAGGAACTCGATGATCTCCTGGAGCTCCTCCTTAGCCTCGTCGACGCCGGCGACGTCCTTGAAGGTAACCTTCTTCTGCTGCGCGGTCAGCAGGCGGGCGCGGCTCTTGCCGAAGCTCAGCGCGCGGTTCCCGCCAGCCTGCAGCTGGCGCATCATGAAGATCCAGAAGAAGACGATCAGCACGAGCGGGGCGACCCGCCAGAACACCGACCAGAAGCCGAGCGAGGTCTGGTCCTTGACATTGACGGTCACTCCCTGTGAGGTGAGCAGGTCGAAGACCCGGGGGTAGTCGGCCGGAATCGTTGTCTGGAATTTCCCGGAGCTGGACTCGCCCTCGATCTTCTGGCCCGTGGCCGTGACTTCCTGGACGTTGCCCTGCTCGACCGACTCCATGAACTCGCTGAAGCTCTTGGATTCCACCTTGTCTCCGCTCTTGGCGTTGACCGCCTTCCAGAGCAGGACCGCCGTGCAGAGCATTACGACCCAGAAAACGGCCGTCTTGAAAGTCGAGTTCACAGCTTGCGGTCCCTTTTCCGCGCGTTCGCGCTACTGGATAAGACGCATGTGGAGACGATTGCGATAGCTAACGCGAGGAATCGCCGCCCGACTCGTCCAATGCTAGGACACGGCGGCTCCGGGGCCCCGCCGCGAGGTCGCCCGCCGGGCCGAAACCCCGCGTCCAGACTATGCGGCCTGACTTCGCGGCGTCATTCGAGGCAGTCACAACCGGCCACCCGGCCCGTCTCCATGCGCTGACCCGATATCGTCCGAACAGTTCCGTGATCTTCCTAGGCGACTGCTGGCCGACAGGCTGGTACCGGTCGCCAGCGCGCCAATTCCGCAGCCGCAAGTGCCGCGGAACAAGGTCCCAGTCGAGAAGCGCAGGCTGATCCTTATTGTACAGCTTGGGCGTATCGGCTGCCCCGAGGAGGCGCGTCTTCACGCCCTTGCCGGAATCCCCGGGCAGGAACGTCAGGCCCGGCACGGCCAATGGGAGGTCGTAGGGGGCCTCCTCGGGCCCCGGGAGCGGCGCGAGCAGGACTTCGCCGAACGACCGTTCGGCGCGCGCGCCGGGCAGCTCGACGGTTCCCGAACCCGATGGCGAAAACACCAGCAGGCGGACGGACTCGATGTGCTCGAAGCCGGCTCGTCCGGGACGGAATCGCGGGGATTGCAACAGGTCGTCAACCAGCCGGCGGAATTCGGCGATGTGAAGCGCTCTAGCCGCGGCGACATCGAGGATCAGACCGGCCGGTGATTCACGGACGCAGCGACGTCGGAGCTCGATCACGCGTCCCTGCCAGCAGCGCTCCTCTTCCAGTGCCCAGTCAGCGGTGTTGGCGAGGATCTTTTCGACGCCGGGGTTCCACTCGCGGCGCAGCAGGGGCAGCAGGGAATGGCGCAGGCGGTTGCGCGAGTAGCGTTCGTCGGCGTTGCTCGAGTCCTCGCGCCACAAGAGATGGGAGCGGCGAAGGTACGCGACGACCTCTTCACGGGACACGTCGAGCATCGGGCGGACGATTCCAGGGGCGCGTGACGGCCAGATCCCGCTCAGGCCGTTGCCGGCGCTGCCGCGCAGCAGCCGGAACAGGACGGTCTCGGCTTGGTCCGAACGGGTGTGTGCGGTAGCGATTACGTCGCAGGATCCGTCCGAGAGGAGCTCGCCGAAGTATCGGTAACGGCTGACTCGCCCGGCCTGCTCGAGATTGCGCCCGGCGCGCCGCGCCTGCGCGGCCACGTCCTCCCGCCGCACCAACAGGCCGCAGCCGAGCCGGGCGGCGAGGGCCCGCACGAAGGCCTCGTCCGCGTCGGACTCCTCGGCACGTAGGCTGTGGTTGAGATGGACCGCCGCGAGCGACCGTCCGGGGTAGAGTTCGCCGAGGGCGTGCAGCAGTGCTACGGAATCCGCGCCGCCGGAGACCGCGACGCCGATCCGTTCGGAACCGGCGAACATGCTGTCGCGCTCTGCCCGACTGGCGACCCTAGCCAGCACAGTCCTAAATGTAGACCGGCCCGCCCACATGGTCTTGGCGGGAGGGGCCACCACGCTCGCTTCCGTGGTCGAGCGCCCCAGATCCGGAGAAAGAAAACCCGGTCGCGGTACCGGGGCCATGCGATGCGGGTCTCCTGGCCGCGGGCCGCTCCCCGGTGAAAGCGCTAAAGGGTCGCGCAGCGGATCGCTCCAAGGGGCTACAGAGCGGACCACCGCAGTCGGCCTGCTGGCTGTGAAATCCCGACCTAGCTCCCTTCTGAGGGGAACGCACACCTGGCTGGACGCTCCGAAACCGGTCTCTGCAGCGCCCCCTTTCGTATCCGCTTCTCCGGCTTGGGCGCTGGCTGGGCCAGTCGCGCTTGTAGCCCGCCACCTGGCGCTGGGACGGGGATGACGCTCGCGCCCAGGGGCGCGAGCGTCAGCAGTCCGTCGCTGTGCGTGGCACTCGAGTCTGTTCGTGATCGCTGGCAAGTCTGCATGACCTGCCGGGAATGGCCCCCCTCCGATGCGGCCGCTTTCGTGCCAGCGCTGGGCAGGGATGCCGGCAATCGAACGGCGGTCCCTCCTGTTCTTGGCTCGCTCCCGGCCGATCCCTTGGCGAAGATCCGACAGCCAGGGCCGACCTCCTTGAGTAGTGGTTCGTTAGGGTACCCAGCGCAACTCCCGTTGCACCTCGAAGCGCAATTGGCAACGGCCAGCCCGGCGGTCGAACTCTGCTTGGATGCCGTCGGCAGCACCGCCCTTTAGATTTTCAGCAGGCCGATGTGCCTGCCAGTGCGCCCGCCCTCTCGCGTGGCCAACGCACGGGACTGGTCAAGCCGAAAGCGGCCTTGATGGGCCGCGATTCCAAGGTCGGAGCTCGGCGGGTCTCGCACTTGCGCTAGCCCGGATCGCTCGTGAGCGCCTCGGAGGGACTCACGAACGTCCCTCCATTCGGGCCGTGAGGCCCACCGACCCAGCGCGATCCAATCGCACGGGAGTGCCGTTCGATCCCATTCCCCGAACCCAGCCCGGCCCCGGGTGAGATCCACCTAGTGAATCCTTGGGCAGCGGTTCTAAATTTGGCCGTCAAGGGGGTGCGTGAAGGTTGTTTCGGAGGATGAGGTGAATGAGTTGACCGAGAGGTTGCGCTCCCGAGGCCGCCCCGCGGGAGCGTCGGACGGCGGGCAGGGCCGTGGCGCGGCCCGCGTCGCGGGTCCGCGGAGTGCCGAGCCCGCGACCGGACGCACTCCGGCGGTAGCCGGCTTTGACGGCCGGCCGCTGCCGGCACGAAACTGCGCGGAGTCCAGGCCCCGGCTGCCCGGCCGCCTGGCAGCCCGGAGGCGCGCGTCCGTCGCGCACCGCCGCCAGCAGCGCCGGCCGGTCCGGGAAGCGGAACCAGCGCAGCGCGACCTGCAGCTCCTGGAACAGGGCGCGGCGCGTGACCGGCTGGCGCCGGCACTGCTGCCGCAGCGCGCAGACGCACTGCACCACGGCGTGGAGCGCGAAGGCGAACGGGTTCGGCACGGCCGGCACGTTGGCCGGCCCTTCCTTGCCGTGCCCGAAGTTGCGCTTGCAGTTGCGGCCGTGCCGCGCCAGGCAGTTGCAGCCCTCGTTCTCGATCTTCCAGCGCGCCCGGCCGGCCCGCGCGATCCGCTCCGCGTTGTCCGCGGTGACCGCGAGACCGGTGAAGAAGCTGCTGGCGCAGGTGCGCTTGCCGTCGCGCTCCACGGCGTACTCGAGCCAAGTGCCCCGCAGGGCGTCGCGGCCCTGGCGCAGGGGCGCCGCGGCCGTCCGGCGGAAACGGTGCCGCTCGGACCGCTTGCCCTTCCCGCGCCGCGGCAGCCAGCCGGTGGAGCGCGCCGCGCCGCTCGCCTGCCGGCTCTCCGGCACCTCGTACAATCCCTTGCGGGATCCGGGCTTGCCTACCCGGATGCAGTCCATGCCGGCCGCCGCGGCGGCCTCGCAGACCGGCTGGCAGCAGTGCAGGTCGTCGCCCGGCAGGACGGGGCGGCAGGCCTGCAGCCAGGCGCCGCGAGCGGCGAGCCAGCGCTTGGCGGCGTTGCGCTCGCAGTCCCGCTTGCGCTCGTCCTCGCTCGTGTCGGCGCGGGTCGCGGCCGGGTCCTGCTGCGGGCACGCGAACTCGGGCATCAGCGGCAGGACGGTGGCGTGGCCGTCGGCCACCGCGGTGGCCGACGGCCATGGCGTGGAAGTGATGCGGCCGGCGCTCGCTGCCGACGCGCCGCACCGAGCACTGCGGGCCATGCACCCTGTCGGAGCGGTGGAACCGGACGCCGTCCGGAGCCGCCGGCAGGCGCTCGTCGAGGCGCTGGAAGGGCTCGAGCGCGCCCTGCGCGGCCACGGTTTCGAGGCACGGCCGGAACAGCGGGTCGAACGCGGCCGGGTCGAGGTCGTCGAGCAAGTTGCGGATCCGGTTGTCGCAGGGGATGCGGCCCGCGCCCAACAGGGTCCGGCAGTTGCAGCGGGAGCCGTCCCGCTCCATGCGCCGCTGGAACGCGAGCAACGACTCGCACCGGGTGCAGAAGCAGGCCGGGGCGCACCAGGGCGCAACCGGCGGCGTCGCTGACCTCGTAGCGCTTGTTGCTGCGACCCTCGCGCCGGTCGGGCAGGCCGGCGGCCGTCTCGCGGAAGGCGCTCGGCAGCGAGTCCAGGACACGGGGCATTCACCCTAGCTCACAAATTCCGCAAGGACCGCAAGGAAAAGTCAAGTGCCAGACTGCCCTCGACACCTTTCTCAGACACTCTGGAAATCCCCAAATGCCCAAATTGAGAATCGCTGTCCATGACGCCAAATATTGAATCATATGTGTTGTAATATAGGCAATTATTAGGATTCTATAGGAGTACTATTAGGACGACAATACACGCTGATATGGTGTACTGTATCGGAGGAACAGTGTCCTAATATGTGGATGGAGTTCGGGGAAAATCTCCACCGGTATATCAAGGCAATAAACCGCGAGATCCATGGCTCAAAATGATGTATATTGATAGCCGAGGTGGCTTGATAAACTCGCAAGATGCGAGCCGCGACAAGGAATTCTGGTGTACGGTGGACGACTAGTGTCTGTCTCGACAATAACGGTACTCTCTTGCGGATGTACCTTCGGCATTGAAACACCGCTTGGAGCAATTCTTCTCCAGCGCGGCGGCTACTCCTTCGGTCTCTCTCCTGGGGACTGGACTACCACCGCCGGCGGTGACCAAGGGAGTGCCGACGTCAAGCGGACTAGCGCAGCGCCGGGGTGCTGCTCGGCGCGCGGTCCGCCTGCGGCGCCCACGCCGACGGGCCTCCGACACCTCGAGCTGCTCGCCGGGTGCCGGTACTGAGGAGCGCATGAGTCGTTCTTCCCGTTTGCGCCCTCTGTTGAGGCCAGTTCCGACACTTATCTGTGGAGTACGCTGCCTTCACAATGCGCGTGCCGCTCGCATCCCGGATGATTCTCGATGCACCGGGTCAGGGGACTGACCCGCTCTCCCAATGATCCCGCGCGACACGGGCTGCACGCCTCGCTCCCTGCCCGCACGTACAAGACTCCCCGCGGCGCGACGGCCCGAAGGCCTTCAATGAGACCGCCGAGAGACTCGACTCCGACCTCCAAGGGGTCAGTTGCAGGGACAGCCGGACTTGATCGGTGAGACTCCGGGAGGGGGCGGTTGGCTCCCGTGGCGCGGTCACGGCGGGATTGCGACGGCTCTGCTCGCACCGTCGAGCAAGCACTTGCCACGGGGTTCTTCCATCGCACCCCTGTCCTGGCCGTAATCAAGGCGACCTTCAACAGCGGCGGGTGCTTCCGCAAGGGGGGCGTGGTCCGCAGGCGCAGCCGAGACGCGACTCGATCGGCTCGACCACGCCACGCCCCCGCGAGACAGCAGGCTACGTTGTGACAGCGTGCCTAGTGCGAGTATGCTCACTGGTAGATGCGGTTGCTTGCGGCTCTAGCGTTGATGTTGCCGGTCTTGGCGGCTGGCCAGGCGTTTGAAGCCTGCGACTCCGTCGCGGTCTACAGCCCGTGCGAGATCCGCGTCGTGATCCCCGCCGACGAGGTCGCGGAGGATTGGAATCCGTACTCCGGCGTGACACTGCGTGCGGAGTTCAGGTCGCCGAAAGGCGGTCGCACCAAGGTCATGTCGGCCTATTGGGACGGCGGCAGACAGTTCGTGCTACGTTTCTCCCCGGATTACGAAGGACGCTGGGACTTCCGCTTCATCTCGGGCATCAAGTCGCTCGACAGAAAGACAGGGAGCTTTCGGGCTGTGGCCCCGGAGACTCCGGGCTTCATCGAGGTATTCAACGTCCGGCACTTCAAGTACCCCCTGACCAACAGTCCGCACTACTGGCTCGGCGCCAGCGTCTTGGATCTCGCAGGGCTTCCGTGGGACCGATTCACGGCCTTGGTCGACCGTCGCGCCGAGCAGGGATTCACTCATCTGCGCGCGCTCGTGCTCGGCCCTCCCGAGCGAGCGGCCGAGGTGTTTAAGGGCCCCGAAGACCCTCTCGTCGAGCACTTCCGGGAATTGGACCGGAGGGTGGCGTATCTAAGCGGCCTCGGCATCGTCACGGACTTGGTTCTCGCAAGTTCTGGCGCGGAGCTCGAGCGCCTCTTCCCCCGGCTCCGGCAGCGCGATCACTACGTCCGCTACGTCTGCGCGCGCTTCGCGGCCTACAGCGTCACGTGGCAGGCCTTGCTCGAGTGGGAGAGCCACGAGGCCGGCGGGAGGCTCGCGAGGCAGCTGGCGGGATCATTGGACAAGTACGACCCGTACGCTCACCCCAAGTCGACCGGCGCGACCGTTACCTCGGCCCCTCTAGCCGAGGACGGCTGGCAGGACTACATCACGCAGAACCGCGTCGACCCGGCGCTGGCTTCGATAGAGTTCGAGACCCGCCCGGCACCCTTCGTCAGCACCGGCGTCGGGGCCGGTGCGAGCGCCGACGGCACTCGCCGCCAAGCATGGACCGCCGCGACCCGCGGCCACTACGTCACCCTTGCGGACACCGGCGTCGAACCGGACTCGCCCGGTGCCGACCAAGCTGCGTTGCTATGGGGTTTCTTCGCGCAGTCGCGTTACTTCGACCTGCAGCCGCACTACCGGGTGGTCGGCGGGTCGGGACTGGCGTTGCAGCGCGTCCCCTACCGGGCGGAAAGAGCGGTCGGCATCGAATACATCGTCTACGCGGAGAAGCCGGGCATCATCGAGATGGTCATGCCGAAGCAGGAGTACTCGGTGAGCTGGTACAACCCCGCCGACGGTTCATGGCTGGACCAGAAGAGGAAGTTCAAGGGCGACCGCTACACCTCCCGGACTCCCGACGAGAGCAGCGACTGGGTGCTGTACCTCCGGCGCGAGGGCAGGAAGCAGGGCTTCAACAAGTCGTTCATCCTAGAGTCGACCAAGCCGCGGATTCGCGAGATCGAATACTCGCCCGCGAACCTCCCATTCGAGATTCAGCTGCCCGACGCGGGTGAGATCCAGGCCGGAAGGGAGCATGATTTCAATGCCACGCTGACGAGGAACACCATCGCCGCCCGCCGCATGCTTTGGCTCTGGACGGCCGAGGTCGCGGGCTCGGGCCGCGGCGCTCGCGTGCTCGGCACCTCGCAATCAGGTCGCTTCAGCGTGCCGAGCTCCCTGACGGGTTCGTATCCGGCCACCCTGTCCGTGCGCGCCGTTGGTCTGGACGGTGCCGGCCGCCTGTTTGAGGCCTTCCGTCCGTACGGCTTGACACGGCCCGAATAGCAGGCCGCGACGTCACCCTCGCGATACGATGAGGCCCATGAACGCGCTGCTGTCGACTAGGCTGCGTCGAAGGGATTTCTTCGCGGCTGCAGGAATCTCGGCCGTGCCGGGCCTGCACGCCTGCGCGTCCCGGGCACCTCGCTCGGACACAGCGGCCGTCCCTCCCTTCGAATTCGCCGAGATGTCGGTCGCCGACCTCCAAGCCGGATTGGAGTCGGGCCACTGGACCGCCGCAGCTCTCTGCGAGGCGTACCTGAATCGAATCTCTGAGATTGATTCCGCCGGCCCGGTACTGAACTCCGTCATTGAAATCAATCCGGACGCGATGAGGGTCGCGGCGCGTCTCGACGCCGAGCGGCAGGTCGGCCGGGTCCGCGGCCCGCTGCATGGCATTCCAGTGATGCTCAAGGACAACATCGCTACTGCCGACGGAATGCAGACGACGGCGGGGTCGCTCGCGTTGGAAGGTGCCGCCGCTCCTCGAGACTCTTGGGTCGCGGCGCGCCTGCGCGACGCGGGCGCGGTGCTGATTGCCAAGACCAATCTGAGCGAATGGGCCAACTTCCGGTCGAGGCGATCGACCAGCGGCTGGAGCGCTCGCGGCGGGCTAACCTTGAATCCCTACTTCCTCGGGCGCAATCCGTGCGGATCGAGCTCCGGGTCCGGCGTCGCAGTCGCGGCGGGCATCGCCCCGCTCGCTCTAGGGACAGAGACCAATGGTTCAATCGTATGCCCGTCGTCGATCAACGGCATCGTCGGTGTCAAGCCGACTGTCGGCCTCGTCAGCAGGGCGGGAATCGTGCCGATCGCGCACAGCCAAGACTCCGCCGGGCCGATGGCCCGCACAGTGGCGGATGCGGCCGCCATGCTCGGGGCCCTCGTCGGCCGGGACGAGCGGGACGCTGCGACGCGGGCCAGCGCCGACCAGTCCCACGAGGATTACACGGTATTTCTTGACAGCGACGCTTTGCGCGGGGCACGCATTGGCTTGCTGCGGGAATACTGGGGCGCGCACGGAGGAATTGACAGGCTGCTCGACGACGCCTGCGCCGCCATGCGCGAAGCTGGCGCGACACTCGTTGATCTCGAGGCGCTGCCCGGAATCGCGTCGACGAACGCGCCGGGATTCGACCTCATGCTGTACGAATTCAAGGCGGGCCTCAACCGGTACCTAGCCGATCTCGGCCCCAGTGCCAGAGTGCGCGCCCTGCGGGATGTGATTCGGTTCAACGAGGAGAACCGGGATCGCGAGATGCCGTATTTCGGGCAAGACATTCTCGAGCTAGCCGAGGCGAAGGGGCCGCTCACCGACGCCGCCTATCTGGAAGACTTGGCCGCGACCAAGGACGTGGCGCGCGAGGCCATCGACGGCACCGTCGCGAAGCACTCGCTGGACGCGCTCTTCGCACCCACGACTGGCCCCGCTTGGGTCACGGATCTCGTCCATGGAGACCGCTCATCGTTTCGCGGATGTTCCTCGGCCGCGGCCCGGGCCGGCTACCCTCACGTGACGGTGCCGGGCGGATCGCTGCACGGCTTGCCCGTCGGCGTCTCCTTCTTCGGTCCGGCCTGGTCCGAGCCGGCGCTGCTGGGATTGGCCTTCGCTTTGGAGCAGTCGACCCGGCACCGCGTGCCGCCGGGATTTCGCTCCGGCACCGGCCCGGATCTTTCGTGAGGCGCAGGCGGTACGATTAGTCGCGCCTCGCTCGATGCGTTCCAGACCCCTTCCCCGCCCAGAGAGTCGCGAGCAGGCTCGCGCAAAGGCTCGCGCAAGGCCCTGATTCCGCAACCAGCGTCGCGTTCCGTCGGGTCGGTTACCGTCTCATCACGCATGTCGGGACATCGAGACGGTTGTCCGCAACACGTCTGTCGGACACCCCTGCGCCGTCAGCAGGTTGGCGGAGAAGATGACGCGGAATACTCGGGCGGCTTGGCTGCTCGGGTCAGCGCCCAAGCGACAGGACGTTGGCAAAGATCCGATACGCTCCCGGCACTCCGTACGGCAACTGGCGATGAACGGCGTTGGCGAAGTATGTATAGTGCCCCTGTCCGTAGCGCGCGGTCAGCCACCCCCCTCTTTGTGGTTCCTGTCCCTGATCTTGCGTCTCGACTAGGGGAATGTAAGCGTCGTCCCAACTAGAGAAACAATTGGAGCCTCTCTGCTCCACGCAGCTGTCGAAATCGGCCGCCATGATCTTGATTGGCCGTTGAAACACCGCACGTTCAGGATTCAAGATTTGCACCAGAGAGTCCTCTTCCAAAACTTCGTCGGCTCTCCGCGGAAGATCGGCTGGGAAGGGGCCAACTTTTTAGGAATGAGCTCCTGCGTCTGATAGAGAACAATCAAGTTGGCCCTTTGGCGAACGTACTCGAGCAGATCTTCGTTGTAGCTGATCAGGTCCCGACGCACGGCGTAGGCCCGTGTGCCGACTACTATCGCTCCGTAGGCGCTCAAGGATCCGGTGATTGGGTCATCGGTCTGCAAGAGAGTGAAGTCGGCTCGCATCTGCTCGATCTCGCTCGGAACCTCGTCTCCGACATCCATGACATAGCCCAACTTCAATCGGTGATCGAGTTTGACATCGACTCCTTGGATCTGTGTCACGGCGTCTCGGTACAAGTATCGGAGACTCTAGTCGCGATGGCGAATGACCTGATTGCCTTGACGGAATTCCGCTTCTCGTGTTCGGGCGACGACGCGCAGGTCAATTGTGTCCGCTTGGAACCTGGCAGGCGTGGAGGCCGAGAAACTGAAGTCCCGCCTGTAAGCTTGCCGCCCGCGCTCGACATTCAACCTCAGATTTTCGGAATACGGATCAATGTCGCGGAAGTCGGTCTCCTGCCAGATCTCTTCGCGAGGGCCCTTGCCCTTCGTTGCCACGGCTATATTCCGAGCGGTCGGGTCCGCGCTCCAGCCCTCCCGGTCGAAGGCCAGTATCAGGAGCAACCGGCTGAGGGCTAGCCCGCATTATTCACGAATGCGGCGCAGGCCCATGGATCCAGTTTCTGGGCCCTCGATGGCCGCCAAAGCTGCTTCCGAAAGGGAATTATATATCTGAGTGCCGAGGCAACCGATTTGGCAAATTATCAATCCATAAAGGAATTTGATATGTCTTCCGGATATCTGTTGACAGTCTGTGGAGTTTCTTGATAGAATAGTTCCAATATAGGAGGTCTTCGTTGAAGAAGTCGAAGCAGAAGGGTCCCGGGAAGTGGTTTCGTAAAGGCATCACCTTGATCGAAGTGATCGCCATGTTCCCCGATGACGAATCCGCGGAAGAGTGGTTCGCCTCCGTGCGCTGGCCGGACGGTCCGGCATGCCCCCGCTGCCGCGGTTGCGGCAAGCGCTTTTCCGTGCGCGCCGGCAGCGTGATGGCCGACACCAAGCTCGGCTACCGCGTCCGGGCCATGGCCCTGTTCCTGCTGACCACCGGCCTCAAGGGCGTCTCCGGCATGAAGCTGCACCGCGACCCGGGCATCAGCCGGAAGTCGGCCCGGCACCTGGCGCACCGCATCCGCGCGTGCCGGGAGCGGGACCGGGACCTGTTCGTCGGCCCGGTGGAAGCGGACGAGACGTACGTCGGCGGCAAGGAGCGCAACAAGCACGAGAGCAAGAAGGCCCGCGCCGGGCGCGGGCCGGCCGGCAAGACCCCCGTGGCGGGCGCGCGGGACCGCGCCACGAACGCAGCGGCCGCCCGGCCGCTGCCGGGCACGACCGAGGGCGACCTGCAGGGCTTCGTGCGCGGCCGGGTCGCGCCGGGCGCGCAGGTCCGCTCCGACGAGGCGGCGGCCTGCGCCGGCATGGCGGAGTTCGCGCACGAGGGCGTCAAGCACTCCGGCGGCGAGTACGTGCGCGGGACAGCGCGTACGAACGGCATCGAGTCGTTCCGGTCCCTGTTGAAGCGCGGCCTCTACGGAACCTATCACCGGATGAGCGTCCGCCATTCGGGCCGCTACCTCACGGAGTTCGCGGGACGGCGCAACGCCCGCAACTGCGACACGGCGGAACGGATGCGGCGCGGGGCCTGGTCGGCCGGACGCTGACCTACCGGCAACTGGTCGGCAAGGCCGCGGTCGCGGCCCGAGCACGGCCTAGCCGGTTCGCTGCGGCCTCTCTTGACGCTCGGTGCGAAGGGCGCTCCGGATCCGGAATCCCGCGCCGCGACCGGTGTCCAGCCCGGACGATTCATAGATGCAGCCGTCCTGGAAGGGGAGCCTCTCCACGGCAATCCGGGTTCCACCGGGGCATCCGAGGCGGTCTCTCTAGTCCGTGCGCCGCGAAATCCGCTTGCAGGTGCGATTCAGATACGAACCGACCTTTCAGTGCCGAGCTCGGCCGCACATGAGAGACCCGAGCTAGACGCCGATGTCCCCAATCAGAGCAGTTCTAGCCGGATATGGCGTCGTCGGCACTCAGATATATAATTCCCTTCCGAAACGCCTGCGGGCGGGGCTTGCGGGGCGTCTCGCGAGCGGCGGGCGAGCCGCGGACACCTCCTCGGCAGCACCCGCCCGGAGGGCAGGCACGGTTTCCCCCGGCGACGCCCGGCGCCTGCCGACACTCTCCGGATTGACCCGGCCCGGCGTCATCTCGGCACGGCCCCCAAGCCCCGCGCCACCACCACCCAGGCGTCCCGGAACGGTGCCGTCCGCGGCACGTGCGGCACGATCCGCTGCGCCGTGGCCGCGACCCGCGCCCCCGGCTTCAGCAGGCCGAGGCGCAACCCGTCCACCCGGCGCTTCCGCAGCGGCGTGTCCCGTGCCTGCCAGCGCAGTTCCTGCATGATCGCGCAGGCCGCCGCCGCGAGCGGCACGCGGAACCGGTTCGCCGCGAAGCTCGAGCAGTTGGCGCGGTCCATCCGCATCCCTTGCTTGAGCTCCTTGACGCGGTTCTCCACGTCTCCGCGCAGGCAGTGGATCCGCTCGTAGAGGCGCTGCGGGCTGCCGCCCGCGTTGGTCACCGCGTAGCGCGGGTTCCACTTCGGGGCGCGCCCGGGAAACTCGCTCACGTCCGCCTTGACGATCACCCGCCGCGCCCGCGACCGGCGGCCCGCCCGGTAGACGAACTGCCCGTGCAGCGGGCCCGGGCCGCTGCACGCGTCCTCCGCGACCGGCCGGCCCCCTTGCGTGCCGGCTCCCAGCCGCGCGTACTTCGCCCGCAACTGCTCCAGCCGGGACGGCGGGTCCCCCGCGGCCGCCGCGGCCCCGCCGGGGTCCGTGCCCGGGGTGCCGCCGCGCGCGCGCCGGGCCTCGACGGCCGCCCGCAACGGGGCCGCGCGCCGCTCCGGCACCGCGTTCTTCTGCGGCACGCCACGTACTCCAGGCCCTCGCGCTCGCCATAGGCCGGCAGCTCGTCCCCTTGGAAGCCCGCGTCCAGGCGCAGGCGCAGCGTCGCCCGCGGGAAGAATTCCCGCAGCAGCGGCAGCAAGCGCTCCAGCAGCGGCAGCAAGCCCTCCGCGGCGGCGGCCGTGCCCGAGCGCAGCAGCGCCGCCACGAGATGCCGCTCGCGCTCGTCGTCGAAGCGCACCACGCCCACCAGCGGCAAGTAGCAAGGCAAGTAGCAATGCGTGTCGCAGAAGCCGTTGAACAGCGCCAGCTGCCGGCCCTCGTGCGTCGGCTCGCAGGTCGGGTCGAAGTCCAGCTCGACGATCCTGGTCTCGGGGCGCCGCTCGTGCCGGCGCCGGACGACGCAGCGGGCGAGAACCGCGGACAGCGCGCTCGGCGCGTCCGCGGTGACGGCGTTCTCGAAGCGCGACAGGGTGGGCCGGGACGGCAGGTCGCGGCCCTGCCAGGGGTCGCGCCCGAGCGGCAGCTTGAACACGGGGTCGCCGCCGAGGCGCCCGGCGTCGTTGCAGTCCTCCTAGCCGCAGGCGAGGCCGTGGATGCGCTGGCGGAGCATGTCCGCGAGGGAGTGGAGCACCTCGGAGGGCTGGCGCCGGTCGCGCAGGCAGCCGGCGAAGGCCGCGGTGAGGCCGGGAGCGCGGTCGGCGGCCTCGACCGGGACAGCGCCGCCGTCGGAGCTGCTGCGCTCGTGATCGAAGCGGACGGCGACGGCGCGGATTGCGGAACAGAACGCCTTGGGAGCCTGCGGATGCGACCATGTATTCATTATAAACTACCGGATGAAAACCACTTCAATATATAAACTTGGATCTCAATCGGACCGGGCCGGGGCTGCCGCCGGGGATCGCAGGGCACTCGTAGGAGTGAGGATCGCGCTGGACCGGGGCCCTCACGGCCCGGGCGGAGGGACCGGACTATGGCCCTCCGGGCTGCTCATGAATTATCCGGGCTAGGCCGCCCGTCCGATTCGTCTTGCCTTGGGGGCTCGCCTTTGGCGAATCATCGAGAGAAAGCGCTGTCCGATTGTCAAGGGACACCGTGTCCGCAGCTCGGCGGTGACATGATCACCTTCGCGGGAAACGTGTATAGCCATATCCGGGGCAGTCAGTTCTGCAATCTGTGTGATTCCCGCCCGGGAAGCCTTGGAGTCTCGCTTAGAGGAGGGCATCCCGCGCATCGAGCAGCCCGAGAAGCGTCTGGGGCTTGACTGCCCATGGCCGCTGGACTCTACCCGGGCCTCCCGCAGTCAGCGGGCCCCGCCGCGTGGCGGTGGCGGGCTGGCGGACCGAGCGTGTTCCAGTGCGCGTCGCGTGAGACTTGGATCGGCCGGCGCCGAGCGATTCCTCGTGCGGCCCGAGGGCGAGGACGTCCGGGAACGGGGTTGACACGCGCTGGGAGCCAGCCTGCCGCCCTTGGTCGCGACCCGCCCGTACCGTTGGTGCCATCCGCTGCCGCTGACCGAGACCCTCGTGATGCGAGCGAGTATCGAAAGGGAATCTACTGTGTCGCCACGGCCAGAGACTTCGGAGACCGCCGCGCGGGCTTCCCACCCCGATCAAGGGGCGCTCGTCTCGGCCTCCTTCCCCAGTCGGAACGTCACCCGCACCAGCCGATTGTCGGTGTCGTTCTCCAGCTCCGGCTCCGTACCGTTGAATTCGAACATAGCGCGTCGCATGAGCGGCCATCCTCGACCTCGCTGCTCCATCAATCGCCGAACTACCATTGCGTTTGCCACGAGTTCATTCCGAGACCGCGGACCGCCGCCTCCCCTCGCTCGTTCGACCGTCATGTGGTTCGGCAAGACTCCCGGACTAGTGATCACGACTCGCTGCCGGAACACCTCGAGTAGCACTGTCGAGCCGGTAACGGCGTAGTCCCTGTGGATTACGGCATTGACGATCGCCTCGCGGAGAGCGCGTTCCGGCAGCAGCGGTCGATCTTCCCGAAACGGGCTTGGGTAGCGCTCGCTACCTCCGAGGCTCCGAAACCAGCCAACTGACCGCCTCACTTGATCGACCACGGTCGCCCTTGCGTCGGCGACGCTGAGCACGCTTGAAGCCTGGTCGTCTCCTCGGTAGCAGGCGCATCTCACGAAAAAGTTGGTTGTGTGCGGATGGCCCTGAGGGTCCCGTCCGAATAGCAGCAGGCCGTAGAGCGTGGGGCATAGTTGACCGTCATCGTCCGACAGCACCTGTTGATTCAGCAGGTCCGATTCCAATGCAACTTGCGGGGGTGAATCAATGTCAATCCCCCGGTCTCGCTGGAAGGAGCGAAAGAGATCGATGTCGATAGCGTCGGGACCGGCTCTGCGAATCACCTGATTCTCGGTGAGAACGAAGCCGAAGGCGTTGTATAGTTCCTGAAGCTCGCTAGGGCTCGGTTCCACGGAACTCCGCGCCCGGCGGACCCACACCTTCCCGTTGTGGCGGAGCGGCTCCAAACCGCGCTCGCGACGGACATCGATCCAATGTACCCAACCTCCCTGTGCATCGTGCCGACCGCACCGCGCAGGAACCGGAGCGCTGAGTCCGGACTGCAGAAACGATGTTAGCCGTTCTTGGACGCGCTCGGAGTTCTCGGTGACTCCAATAATCTCCCCGGAGTCGGAGATGCCTAGAATCAGCACACCGCCATCGGAATTCGCGAATGCGCAAATCGCCTTGCCGACACTGCTGAGGTCCCTGCCAAGGCCGCGCTTGAACTCGGTTCGGTCGCCCTCACCCTCGCGAATTCTGTGCAGGATTTTGATCCATTCCATGCCCTTGCCTTAGAATCCGTATTTCCTCTGTCGCAGGCGAAACGCATCCGCACCGCCATCGACCGTCCGGACGATCGCGTTCCGTACAGCCGGATCCTCGATCGTGCCCGAGGTCGACACCCAGCCTCGGTCGGCGGTTGCCTCGAGCTCGATCACCATGTCGGCGTCGCCGTTCACCACAATGTTGGCGTTGTGAGTTGCAACGATTACTTGGCGCCGCCCCTTGAGGCGCTTGAGCGCGGGAAGAATCGTATCAGACAAGAAGCGGTTGTCGAGCTCGTCCTCCGGCTGATCAATCACCAGCGGACGGTCATCGACGGTTTGCAACAGAAGGGACAGCAGCACACCGACCCTCTGCCCTCCAGAGAGCTCGTCTAGCGAACGGTAGTTGCCGGAATCCATCTGCAACTCGACAACATACCTATCAGGGCACCTGATAGTCTTCAGCTCGCGCCTTTTCGACTTTGTCAGCGCATCTCGGAAGCTCTCTTGCACCGTCGCGGTCATCCCGACACGATCAAGGCATCCGTCCACGAGGCATTGGACGAGTTTCTCGGGCGATGGCCTTTCGTCGACCGCTAGTAGGTTCCACCATCTCGTGACTCCCCTGGACCGCAAGCCCGTCAAGAAACGCTCGAGTAACTCGGACATGCCGTGGTCCACGCGACGCACGCGAATGATCCCAGCAAATCGTCCCTCGATTCCCGCTGTGACCCGCCGGAATGCCTCTCGATGGTCGTTGACAAGCGCCGAACGACGCTCCAGCAACCGCAAGAATCTGTTACCGTGCTCCGTTGCTGCACGCCGAGTCTGCTTGAGGACTGCGGAATAGTTGGCGAGGAGCGACGCCTGCTTGCCGAGCTCACGGGTTACCATGATTGACGCCGCGGTAAGCCCGCTTTCTGCAAGGCGCTGTTCCACTGTGGCACGCAGATTCTCCTGATGGGCCGACAGAGATCGAATCACCTCGTCGATGAGATCGAGCCATTCGAGAATCTCACGCTCGATCGAATCGAGTCTTTTCACGACCCGTGCCCGTAGCAGCGCAACAGAGGATTCAGTGGAGATGGCATCTTGCTCTGCCAGCTCTTCCGATCCATTTGAGGCGGGCCTTGGAATGTCGAGCCCACGCAGGTCATCTCTCGTCTCGGTTAATGCCGCCCGAATCGAATGGGCGCTCTGATTCGTGTCAGTCCAGCGTCGAAGATACTTGGCCGCTTGATGAAGGTCCTCGACTCCAGCTGCGGAATACTGGGCAAGCGACTCGGTTGCTTGGGCTGCTTTTCGGCAGGCCTGTTCCGCGACAGCGAGGTCCTTTTCGAGCTTGTCCACTCTCGTTGCCAACCCGCCTAGTTCGTCGTCCAGATCGCTCATTTCGACCTCTATCTTCTCGATAATCTCCGCCTCTTTGGGAACCAAACTGCCGAGAATTCCGTTGATCGCGATCGCGTTCTGCGACAGAGCCTGGAGCTCGTTCTGGCTGAAGAATTGCGCAGGCCACCGCTCGTCAACGGGCGCTGCGGGCAGGCCACCCTGAATGTCGAGGTCGATATCCGGAGACCTTGCCCCGAAACGGGAGTGTCCCCTATCCGAAACATGCCGCGAGATAGTTGGGTCGGTCGGCGGGGAGGCACCGCAATGTGTTCTCAGACCATCCAGCAAAGTGCTCTTGCCCGTCATGCTGCCCCCGATCACGCATGTCAGGTCGGGGCTGAATTGGAACCGCGTCTCTTCGGCGGCGTTCCTTGGGGCGCTGAAGAACGAAGCTCTGTTGCGGATGACTGCTTGCTTGAGCCAAGGATGACGGTGGAGCGAGGGATCTACGGCGGGATCTGTTGCGCACTTCGTGTCCCAGTTGGGTGGAATGCGCAAGCGGGAATCGCTAGCGACGAAGGCCTGGCGTAGCGCTTCGATACGCGGGCAAGCCAGCTTGACCCAAGTGAAGCGCACTCCGATCTCGTCTAGAGAATACGCGTCACTGCTATGGATGAACGCTTGGCGATGCTTTTGCATTCCTGCGAGCAACCAAGGGCGTGCGTCGATTTGACGTTTCGGTTGTTGATTATCGCCGAGCTCGAAGGCGCACACTTCCTTGTGTTCAAAGAGCTCGAGAATCTGTGATTTCTGGGCCCTGAGCAAGCCCTTTGGCGAATTGACATGACGAGCGACTACAGCGTAGTCCCACTCGCTCGTCTCGTAGCCGGATTGCTCACGCGCTTTGAACTCTCGCAACGAACTGAATGCTTTTCGGGCGCTTCGGTTGGAAATCTTCAATGATTTGTCGCGCCAAGGCGACACGCCTCCCATAACTAGGTCGAATGCCCTCAAGTACCGCTCGCGACCGATCTCGGGATCGAACAGGAAGAGGAGATGAAGTCCAGTCGAACCGTCGCTAAGCGACGGTTCGAAGCCGGGGAATACCGCGTAAATCTTGTCTCGGAACGGGACGCCGTCGGCGTCCGTCGCAGCGTTCCATGCATTGACGATAGCCCAGACCACACTGCTATCGGGTGTCTCGTCCAGCTTCGGGGAATGAGGTGTCAGACCGGCCACCGTGACTCCCTGAGCGACTAAGCGCTGCAGGAAAAGTCGGGCGTACCGCTTGATTCCGCTCTCGCTGCGGGGGCTCACTGACAGTTCGGCCGGAACTTTCGCCCTGCCTCCCGGAAGGTCGTCAATGGTGTGAATGTGAAGGTCGGCCTTGAACCACCGGGCTCCGGGCACGTCGTCCCGCCAGCTGCTGGCCTCCTCTCGACGGAATTGCATGTTCGCAACTTCGGCGCGGGCCAGCCTAGCTCATGGCGAGCGGAACCGGTCGATCTGGGCGTCGGCGCGCTGTCAAGTGATCATCCGCGGCTGGTCGGGAAGCTCCGCGAATCCTTGCTCCCCAGCTCAGCTGGAGCGAGAAACTGTCGCGCACTATCGCCCACGTCCCGACACGAGTGCGGCTGAAAGGGAATCGCGGCGAGCGCGAGTGGTCTGCGGGGCAGGCAGTGAACCACGGACGAGAACCACGTGGCAGTGTTGCTCTTAGGATAGTGCCGCAGTCCGCCACCTGGCCCCGGCGACCCATGCAGCAGCGCCCGCGCATCTCGATTCCCTTACCATTGTAGGCGCTGTCGGATGCGGCCCGTTGGCGGCGGGTCGGTGTAGTGCCGCACGACGGGCACGTTGCGAGGTGCTGATTGCGATCGCCGAATCCTCCGACATTCCGTAGTCGTCTGCGATGTCGCGGGTAGGGCGCGGCCGACCGCCCGGGAGCGGCGCAAGGGCTGCAAGCGGGCCCCACGCGGATCAGCAGCTGCTAGTTTCGACGACGTTCGCGTGCCTGATACCCCTCTAGCGGTTCCGACTCGGCCTCTTGGCCCGGCCGCGGCTCCCTGATGGCCAAGACGCGGGCTCGAGTCGCTTGTCCCCGCCTCGAGCCCGCGCCAGGATCGACGAGACTGTCGGGGATTCGCCGATTCCGGTATCACCCTGTGAATCAGGGATTCTGGCTCGGTGCATCGCTCGCCGCGCCCTCACGAGAACGGCATGTCCCGGTCTCCAGCCGGGCCCGACCCACGCTGAAGTAGTGCCGGTGAACTCCTGCTCGCGCCGGCGTGATGGGCTCTGCGATGGCAGCGTTGACGTTCCGTGCTGCGGTTGCCGCAGCCATGGAGTGCCGCGTAGGTCCCCACTCCGAGGCGCAGGCTCGCTAGTCGGATGTCACCCAAATTGGCGACGACCATGCGACATTGCCGTCATTCTGCTCCACCCGCACGTAGTAGTAGTCCTCGCCGGCTGTCTTAGCGGGATCTTCGAAGCTGAATTCGACGTCCTGCGGCAGCTTCTGGCTCGTGTACACGAACTCCTGGTTCTTGATGATGTCGATCTGGCGGATCGTCGTCGTGCCGAGAACCTTGACCGCCAAGCGGAACGGACCGTCCACCTTCACGATGTCGCCTTGAAGGTGCTCCTTGCTGCCCGCCACCAAGCGGTAGTCTAGGACGATGTTATCCGTCGCTCCGTAGCTGTGCCGCTGCTTCATCGCGTCGAGCAGGCCCTCGCGCGTGAAGTCCTCGGCGATCGTGCAGGCGTAAGAGTAGTGCGTCGACAAGTGGTCCGAGGCAACTTGGACGCCGAGCTTGTAGCCCTTGGCCCACGCGTTCCAGACGAAGCCGGCCGGCTGGAAGCCCCCCGCTTGGGTCGTCGGGCGCTCCCGGTGCGCCGCCAGCGGCGCACCCTCGTACTCCGCCGATACGCGGTCGCCCTGGAATATCTCAACCAGCGGCTCCACTTCCGGATCGTTGTCGCGCCAGTCCGTGCCCATCCCTGTGGCGGGCGTGTGCGAGATGGCGATGCCGCCGTTCCCCTTGAGATACGCGTACAGGCGCTCCGCGCCCATGGCGTGGTTCGACTCTTCGGGCAGGATCGGCAGCGTGGGAGTCCCGCGCTTCGGCAGGAGGATGTTGCGGTGACCGTCCGGATAGCGCACCGAGCGTTCGTATCCGTAGAACGGCTGGAACGTGCCGGAAACCGAAAACACGTCAACCGCCTGCTGCAGCAGCCAGTTGATGTACTCGTTGTCCGGTCCGCCTTGAAAATTGTGCTCGCTGACCAGCATGTAGTCTAGGCTGGCCGCGTCGAGCGCGTAGCGGTAGGCCTGGAATAGCGAGCCGTCGTTGTTGCCGTCCATCGAGAATTCGGTGTGGCGGTGAGTGTCGCCGCGGTAGATCTTGTAGGTTCGGCCTTCCGATTGGATCTCGTAGGCGCGCAGGCGCCGGAGATCCTCGCGCTCGGTCGGTGCTACGTCGTGATACTGCACCCGGCGCTCCGGCCGCACGCGCAGTTGCGGCGGTTTCGTGGACCGGCCGAGCGCGGGCAGCTTGGCCGCGTACACGTCGGCATGCTCGTAGAGGAATTCGTAGAAGTCGCGACCGTCCGAGGCCCAGGTCGCCACCAGATGGCCCGACCCGTCCGACGCGACGCCCCAGCGCACGTCCTGCCGCCCCGCGCTGAACGGTATCTCGTAGGGCTCGGTCCAGCTCCCGCCGTCCAGCGTCGAAGCCCAGATTTCCCAAGCGGCCCGGTGCAGCGGGGTCTCGTTGGGCATGTCTCGCTGGCGGATCGTCCGATGCCGCCCGAATACCCAGACCCGTCCCTCTGGATCGACCGCCAGCTGGGGGAAGTCGTTGTGGGTGCGGTCGATGTGCGTCGGCATCGCCGCGTTGATGTCCGCGGCCGGTTCCTTCCAGGTGTTCCCGTCGAGCACCGCCACGCGCACGAAGCGGTACGCGTAGAGCAGCGTGCCCTCGACCGGCAGCAGGAAGCCCGTGTCCTTGCCCCAGTTCAGCCCGCTCTCGTTCCAAGCCGCCCATAGGCGGTTCTGGGGGTCGACCGCCAGCGCGACGTGCGCCTCATAGAGGGGGGTGTCCGCGATGGCCGTGGCCGCGGCCGCCCAGCGCTCGCCGTCCCAAGTGCGCAGCATTACGTCGTAATTCCCGGAGTCGTAGCTGTCCCAAGCGATATGCACTTCGCCGTTGAGGCCGGCCGCCACGGCCGGCTCCCAGTCGTTGGCTCCTGAAGTCGACACCTGCTGCTCCACTGTCCATGCTCCGTCGACGTAGCGCTTGGCGAGGATGTCGGACTGCCCGCCCCGGAAGCCCTGCCACACCAGCCAGAGACTTCCGTCGCTCGCCGCGACGATGCCCGGGAGCACGTCCGGCTGCGGCGCCTCGGTCAGCCTCTCCGTCGCGGACCAGCTGCCCTCGCGCAGGGAGCGCCCGTAAATGTCGAAGTTGCCGTCGGCCTGAGCGGCCCAGACGAACCAGATCGAGCCGTCCCCGGCCCGGCCCATCTCGACCATGTGAATGTCGCCGGGAGCCTCGGTCACCGTCTCGGCCGCGCCCCAGGACTCGCCGTCGTACGCTCGGGTCAGGATTGCGCTGGCTCCGTCGCGAAACGCCACCCAGGCCGCCCTGGCGTCTCCGTCCGTTCCGCCCAGCATGGTGGCGAAGTCGTCCTGGTAATCTTCGGTCGAAAGCTTCTCGACAGTCGGGACGCGGTCTACTGCCACCCTGCCGCCAAGGAACTCCATCGGCCTTCCGAGCCGGGCGTCGCTGAGCGGAAATCCGAAATCCCCTTGGGCCGTCCTGATCCGCACGGCGGCGGCGGGAGCGGACTCGATGTCGAGTACGACTCCGGTTGTCCAGTAGTACAGCTGGACCTCGCCGTCCGGCAGGTTCTCGTAGGCCCGCCAGTTGTAGTTGACTCCCTTGCGCGTCGACAGCTTCCACGATCCCGAGGGGTCTACTTCGTTCTCGGGGCGCGGGTGCCAATCGCGGGCGAGCAGCAGCTTGCCGCCCGTAACGGACGCCGATCCGTCCCAAGCCGTCTCGGCCGTGTCATGCATGCCAAGGCGCACGCGGATGGAAACGGTCTCTGCTTGAACTTGCAACGCGAGCGGGAGTAACGCTGCGGACAGTAGGACGGGGAGGGCACGGGCCATTCGAGCGAGCATCGGGGGCTCCCTAGCATCAAGGAACTTGCCGGATTGTACCAACGAGCCGGATGCCGGCTCCCGCCGCGTGGGACCGCGCAACAAACGGCTCTTCGGCATGAGTGCTATCTCGCCGTCTCGGGTCGGAGGACTTGCAGCCCGACCGGCGAAAGGCGTCCCATCCGCCACCGAGCCCTTGTCCCCGCAGGATGCGCGAGACTGCAGTTGCCCGGCTTGGCGCGGCAACTGGAACCGCCGCTCGCTCGGCGCGTCCAATGTCGGTGCGAGCAAGCAGATTCGCGCGATGCTGCTCGGTCGGGCCGCAGCAATCCCATTCGTACCGGCCGCCTGCACGGACGCTCGCGATCGGCTGGGACCGCGTAGACCTGCCGGACCCTGTGGCGGCTAAGGGCGGACCGCTCCGTCAGGACCATCCCGCCCCCCACCGCCATCTTCAGCGCCGCCCGCCCCGGTCTGCGTGGCAGTCGTCGCGGGGCCAAGGTAGCTACCGCGCCTCGCGCCGATGGGACCGGCAGCCATGCGTAGTCTCTCACGCAGGGAGTCCGCCCCACGTCTCGGCGTCCGGGCAGTGCGCTAGCTTGGATCCCGGGCCGCGCCCGTCCGACATCCGGAATCCGTCGCGGGCGACCCGCGGACTTGTCGAGACGGGCCGTATATCGAGCTAGTTTCGCGACGTGCTCGCCATCTGCTTGGCGAAGTTGTAGAAGTCCTCCCGCCACTCCTTCGGCAGGTCGAGGAACTCCAGCCGCTGCCGGTACTCCAGCTGGTCCATCCGCTTCTCGAACTGCTCGATCCGCCACCTGAACTCGTCCATCCGGAGTTCCAGTTGCGCTTGGCGCTGGAGGTACTCGTCGACCTGCCTGCGCATGTCCCGCATGTCCGCGAGCATTCTCCTACGCTTCCAGTGAAGCTCCCACAGGCACACGCCCAATCCTGACAGTACCCCTGCGAGCACTGCGGTGACGACCGTCGCTAGTTCGCTCATCCCCCGGATTCTATCACGGCCGGCTCGCCCGATCAGGCGAGATCGCGCGCAATCGGCATGCGTCGAAGGCCGCCTCCCCCCTGTGCCCGACCGGGCTCGGCGCGGCCTCCTGGCGACCAACGTTGCTGGGCCCCGATTGACGATCAGTCTTGTGGATCCCGGGTGCCGGGAGCCTGCGCGCAATCGAGGGGCGTGGTTCCACGCATGGAGGCCGGGGCCTCGAGTTCCGCTCCACCTTGGCGTTGCTACTATGGATCTTGCCCCACGCATCCCCGTCGCCGAACGTTCGCAAGACCGTACTTGCGAACGGCCTCCGTGTTTTGAGCGAGGCCATTCCGTCCGTCCGGTCCGTGGCGCTGGGCGTCTGGCTGAACGCCGGATCCCGGCACGAGGCGGATGCAGAGACCGGCATCACCCACTTCGCGGAGCACATGGTCTTCAAGGGGACCGCGCGCTTTTCGGCTCGCCAAATCGCCTACGAAATTGACGCGTTGGGCGGCCACATCGATGCCTTCACGAGTAAGGAGGTGACCGCATTCACGGCTGTGGTCCTTGACGAACACTGGACGCGAGTGTTTGACATTCTGGCCGATATGGTGCGCGCGCCGGCGCTGGCGGACGAGGACATCGAGCGTGAAAAGGGCGTCATCCTGGAGGAGCTCAAGATGGACGAAGACAACCCCGATTATCTGCTCGGGATCATCTTCGCCCGGAGTTTCTGGAGTGGCCAAAGCATGGGTCGGCCGATCATCGGCTGCCCGGAGTCCATTCGTTCCTTCCGGCGCCCCCAGCTGCGACGCTTCTTCGACGATACGTTTTGCGCGCCGAACATCCTGGTGACGGCAGCTGGAAACTTGGACCATGACTCGCTAGCCCGCGCCGCGGAGGCAAGGTTCGGATGCATGCGCTCATCCGGAGCCAGAGCGCCCGGTCCTCTCCCGGCGGTGACGCCCGAGGTGGTGTTGCACGACAAGCCCTCCTTGGAGCAGGTCCATCTCGCCTTGGGCGTGGGGGCCTTCGGTGCCCGCGACCCTCGGCGCTTTGCCGGTTTGGTTCTCAGCACGCTGCTCGGGGGAGGCTTCAGCTCCCGCCTGTTCCAGAAGGTCCGCGAGGAGGCCGGGCTGGCGTACAGCATCTTTTCCGACCTCAACCTGTATTCCGACACCGGGCACCTGTTCGTGGGGGCGGGCACGGCCCTTGACGCTGTGCCGAGAGTGCTCGAGTATATCGCGGAGGAATTCAGGGATCTCAAGGCGAACCTCGCCCCTGAGGCGGAGATTCGGCGCGCCAAGGACCACCTTAAGGGCAGCCTAATGCTGGCCTTGGAATCGACAGCCAGCCGCATGTCCAACTTGGCGCGACAGGAGACGCTCCAAGGTCGCGTTCGTTCCCTTGACGAGATCAAGGGGCTGATCGAAGCGGTCACCGCGACCCAGGTCCGGGATCTGGCCAAAGACTGGTTTCGCCAGGACCGCATCGCGCTGAGCGTGCTCGGCGACATCCAGGGCCGCCGCTTCGGGCGCGAGCACCTGGCCTGCTGAGCGGCCGCGCCCCGCCTCCGCCCCGAGGGCGCTCGATCCTCTCCGGCGCGATACAATCTGGCAGCCCCTTGACGGCGCCCGGAAGGAGTCCGCCATGCAAGCAGTTTCATTGCGTCACCGTCTCGCAGCCCTAGGCCTGTGCCTCGCCTGGGCGTCTGCGGCTGGACTCCCGGCCGCGACCCCCGATCGCCCCAACGTCCTATTCATCTACACGGACGACCATTCGTACCGCACGGTAGGGGCGTACCCCCAGTCGTACCCGTGGGTGCGGACGCCTGCCATGGACCGCCTTGCCTCACAGGGCGTGCGCTTCGAGTACGCCTACATCGGCACGTGGTGCATGCCGTCGCGTGCGACGCTGCTGACGGGACACCATCAGTTCGGCGTCGAGTCGATGCGGATGGTGGGCGCATATCCCGGCAGCACCTACGACCCCGACCAAGCTCCCTTCTGGCCCAAGGTGTTCCGCGAGAACGGCTACTTCACCGCGCAGATCGGCAAGTGGCACACCGGGACGGACACCGGCTACGGGCGCGACTGGGATTTCCAGATCGTGTGGAACCGGCCGAAATACACCGAGACCAGCGGCAACTACTACTACAACCAGCCCATCACCTACAACGGCGGCGAGACGAAGGTGCTGGAGCGGTACTCCTCGGACCAGTACACCGACTGGGCCGTGGATCTGATAAATGGCAAGGACCGGGACGCGAGCAAGCCTTGGTATCTGTGGCTTTGCTACGGCGCCGTCCACGGCCCGTTCACCCCGGCGGACCGGCACCTTGACGAGTACCCGGGCATCGATTTCGACACGCCTGCCGACGTCTTCCCGCCCCGGCCGGGCAAGCCGGACTGGGCGCAGAAGATCGCGTTCTGGGAGCGCGGTCCCGACGGCACACCGATGTACCGCGACCGTTCTCTGACGTCTTGGACCCGTCAGTACCACCAAGGCGTTCTGGCCCTCGACGAGGGCATCGACCGCGTGCTCAAGGCGCTCGAGGAGACGGGCCAGCGCGACAACACGTTGGTCATATGGACGTCCGATCAGGGATTCGCTTGGGGCCAGCACGGAATGCGGCAGAAGGTGGCGCCGTACGATGCCAGCATCCGTTCCCCGCTGGTAATCTCGTTCCCCGGCAGAATCCCGGAAGGGGCCGTTTGCCCGAGGCCCGTGGCGGGCGTGGACATCGTGCCCACGATCTTCCGATTCGCGGGTTTGGACCTGCCGTGGCCGATGCACGGCGAGGACCTCTCGCCCCTTTTAGAGGATCCCGACCGCGAATGGCCTCATCCGGTGCTGCTGACGGCGACGGGCAGGCGATACGGGTCGGACACGGACGCGATCCCCGCAGGGGACGAGGTGATCCACTCGAACGTCCCGTGGTACGTGATGCTCGTGGAGGGGCGCTACAAGTACGTCCGGCCTCTGGTCCACGATCTCGAGGAGCTCTACGATCTCCGGAACGACCCCGACGAACTTGACAATCTGGCGATCAAGCCGGAATTCAGCGCTAGGCTCGAGCGAATGCGGGAGCTTGCGATCGCGGAACTGCGGGAGGACGGCGCGGGCTTCGTGGATAACATGCCGGAGCCTCGTGCGATTCCGGTGCGCCGTTGAATGCCGGCGCAGTGCCGGGAAGAGTTGCCCGACGCACCCGACCTGGCCGCTGCTCGCGTGCCGGGCGTAAGGCGGAGTCGTCGTGCGCTATCCGTAAGCTGACTTGCGACCACGCCTAGATGCTTGGGCGCCTACTGAACAGCGGCCAGCTCAGGGCAGCCGAGTGAGTCTGGGGCAGGCGGGAGGAGTTCCATCGCAGCGTGAGATCAGCCAGGTTCTCCGATCTCGCTCACGGTGGAAGCTTGCCTCCCCAAGTGGCTCTAGCTGGCGAGCGAAACCGCGTCCGCGCGAAGCCCTGCACGACCCAAGTGCCCCGCAGGGCGTCGCGGCCCTGGCGCAGGGGCACCGCGACCGTCCAGCGGAAACGGTGCCGCTCGGACCGCTTGCCCTTCCCGCGCCGCGGCAGCCAGCCGGTCGAGCGCACCGCGCCGCTCGCCCGCCGGCTCTCCAGCACCTCGTACAAGCGCTTGCGGGATCCGGGCTTGCATACCCGGATGTAGTCCATGCCGGCCGCCGCGGCGGCCTCGCAGACCGGCTGGCAGCAATACAAGGCGTCGCCCGGCAGGACGGGGCGGCAGGCCTGCAGCCAGGCGCCGTGAGCGGCGAGCCGGCGCTTGGCGGCGTTGCGCTCGCAGTCCCGCTTGCGCGCGTCCTCGCTCATGTCGGCGCGGGTCGCGGCCGCGTCCTGCTGCGGGCGCAGCGTGGCCCTCGGCCACCGCGGTGGCCGCGACCATGGTGCGGAAGTGATGCGGTCGGCGCTCGCTACCGACGCGCCGCACCGAGCACTGCGGGCAATGCACCGTGTCGGAGCGGTGGAACCGGACGCCGTCCGGAGCCGCCGGCAGGCGCCCGTCGAGGCGCTGGAAGGGCGCGAGCGCGCCCTGCGCGGCCACGGTTTCGAGGCCACGGCCGGAACAGCGGGTCGAGCGCGGCCGGGTCGAGGTCGTCGAGCAAGTTGCGGATCCGGTTGTCGCAGGGGATGCGGCCCGCGCCGAACAGGGTCCGGCAGTTGGAGCGGGAGCCGTCCCGCTCCGTGCGCCGCTGGAACGCGAGGAACGACTCGCACTGGGTGAAGAAGCAGGCCGGGGCGCAACCGGCGGCGTCGCTGACCTCGTAGCGCTTGTTGCGACCGTCGCGCCGGTCGGGCAGGCAGGCGTCCGTCTCGCGGAAGGCGCTCAGCAGCGAGTCCAGGACATGGGGCATATACCCTAGCTCACAAATTCCGCTAGCAAGAGTACAAGTGCCTGCCTGCGCCAGACTGCCGTCGATACCCTTCTCAGCACCCTCTTGGTGCGATCGCCCGAGGGACCGGAGCCCGGAGCGTGCGCTTCAACGGAGACCGTTGGAGCCCTTCGATTCGTCGGGCCGACCTGCCGAACACATTCCTTCACCGGATGTTCGATTCCGGCCGTGCTTGCCGACCTGCCGAACGACCGTTCCATCCATGCGATTGTGCGAGTTGCGCGGATGCCCATCCGCCCCGGGAGCCCGTACGGGCCCAAGGAGCGTCCGAACGCGCTTCGTGCTACGCTCCTGCGGAATTGCGAGCCGTGCGCAGCACGGCGGCTGCCCCGGCTCCGGCTGGTCCCGCGCCGTGCAGAGTCGCGGCTGCTACGGACTCGCGCGCCGCGTCGCTACGCTGGTAGGCTGCACTTGGATTCCGACGCCCCATGGCACCAGATCGGCTCCTTGACGCTTTCTGGGAACGCGGCCTGATCCTGCTTGGCGACCGCGTCCGGGAAGAGTACGCGCTCAACACCCCGATATTCATCGACCTGCGCCACGGGCTCTATGACGACCTCGACCTGCTGCACGCGTTGGGACGGAGGATTCACGGCAAGATCGTCGAACTCGCCCGGGGTTCCCCTCGAACGCAGCAGGTGATCGGCATACCCGATACCGCTACGCCGCTGGCCCTAGCTGCGGCCCTCGCGTCCCGCGGCACCCAGCGTCCGCTGTACTACGGGCAGCTGCGGAAGCAGCCGGCGGCGTATCCCGGAGGCCACTCCGGTGCCAGCGCATACATGGGAACGTGCGATCCGAGCAGGGAAATCACCTTGGTGGACGACGTGATCGCATCGGGCGGGACGAAGGTCTGGTCGACGCGCTACCTTCGCGAAGCGGGCTTGGACGTGACGCGGATTCTCGTGGTGGTCGACCGCGAGCAGGGCGGGGACCTCGGCTTGCGCTCGCAGGGCTATCCCGTCCATAGCCTCTACCGCATCCGCGACGTGGTTTCCTACTACCGAGAGCGAGGCATGGTCGGCGAGGGAACCGCGGAGCGGGCCCTCGCCCATGTCGAGCGCTGGCGGGCGGCGCGAGAAGCTGGGCAGCGCCCGGGCCCGGCTCAGCCTCCTAGGAAGCCCGAGAGCGCGATGTAGCACATGTAGAACGAAAACAGCACGGTGAGGGCCAACCCCGCGTTAAGCGCCAGCGACGGACGGCGGTTGCCGGTCACTTCCGCCTTGTTGAGCAGGATCAGGACGAACAGGGCCAGCAGCGGCATCGCGACCGGGCTCAGCGCCTGCGACGCCACCATGATCTGCACCGGCCTGCCACCCAGCACAGGCACGGCCAAGCCGACCAGCGACGCCCCCACCACCATAGCCCGGAATGCAGCCCGCCCCATGTCGCGCGGCAGGCCGAGGAAATCCGCCGCCATCCAAGGGCCAAGCAAGTAGTTCGGGAACAGCGACGACAGGCCCGCCGCCACAATGCCGAGCGCGAACGCGCCGGCCGCGAGCTCCCCGGTCAGCGGCTCCAGGGCCCTGACCATGTCGATGGCCGCCTCGACTTCCATGCCCTGTCGATTGAGCGTCCCCGCCGCGCAGGCCATGATGGCGGCATTGACGAAGAACAAGACGGTCATCGAAAACGCCGAGTCGCGGGTCACCAGCGGGAGGTCCCGCGCCGTCCAGCCCTCTTCCTTGACCAGCACGCTGCGCGTGAATAGCACCACCGAAGCCATCGTGGTGCCGACCATCCCGGCAATCAGCAGGCGCGGGCTGCCGGTCCGGGGCAGGCCCGGCACCATCCCCGCCGCCAGCTCCCGCAGATCCGGGAGCACGAGGCCGGCTGTCAAGAAGAACGCGACTCCCATCACGCCCACCAACGACGCCAGCACCTTGAGGAAGAACGCGTGGCGGCCGACCCAGAAGAGCGTGAGCAGGAGAGCCGTCAGTAGGATCGCGGACGCAAGCGGATCCGCCTCCCAGCCCAGGGCCGAGCCGGTCCATTCGCGCAGCACGTCCGCCACGATCGCCATCACGCCCACGATGGAAGCGAGCTGCGTCGCGGCGAGCGAGAGGATGATCAGCAGCGTCACGGCGGCCCCGAAGTGCTTGCGGGACAGGTGCAGCAGCGTCTCTCCCGACAGGACCGTCAGTCGGCTGATGCCGATGATCATCAGGTGGGTGAACAGCGACGCTAGGGCCACTGTCCAAGTCAGCGACATGCCGTAGCTCGCTCCCGCGGAACTCATCGCCGTGACGCTGCCGGTTCCGACGACGTAGCCGATGATAAAGATGCCGGGCGCTAGAGTGGCCGCGCTGCGCGAGATCGCCGTCAGCCGCACGGAGCGCCAAGGATATCACCGCGGGAGCCGCGCGTGCGGACCGCGGCCCTACGCGGGACGGTAGGCCATACTTGAGGGAGTTCCATGCCGCGTCGAATCCGCATCGCCCTGGCCTGCGCCCTGCTCCTCGCCGCCTCGCTCTCCGGCCAGCGCGTCGAAGTCGAGGAGTTCGTCCTCGAAAACGGCATGAAGTTCCTGCTGCTGCCGCGCTCGGGCGACCCGAACGTCGCGGCCGGATGGGTCGCCAAGTTCGGCTCGGTCAACGAGAGGCCCGGCGTGACCGGGGTGGCGCACCTCTTCGAGCACATGATGTTCAAGGGCACCCAGACCATCGGGACCCGGGACATCGAGCGCGACGCCCAGATAATCGAGGAACTCGACTCCCTGCGCGGCCGCATCCAAGGCGAGCGCGCGGCCCTGCTCGAGAAGCACCGGCGGGGCCTGATTGATGATCCGAATGACCCGGCCAGCCGCAGCCCCGAGCACACCGCCCTGCTGGAGCGGTTCGACCAGCTGATCGAGGAGCAGCGCCAGCTGATCGTCAAGGATGAATTCTCGCGGATCTACACCACCAACGGCGGCTCGGGGATGAACGCTGGGACCTCGAGCGACTACACGATCTATTTCATCAACGTGCCCTCGAACAAGCTCGAGCTGTGGTTCTGGATGGAGTCCGACCGGCTGACCAACCCGGTCTTCCGGCAGTTCTACAGCGAGCGCGACGTCGTTCGCGAGGAGCGCCGCCTGCGCGTCGACTCCACCCCCACGGGCAAGCTGGACGAGCAGGTCGAGTCGATGTTCTGGCAGTCCTCCCCCTACGGCTGGCCCGTGATCGGCTGGCCGAGCGACTTGGACGCGATCACCCGCGCCGAGGCCATGGAGTACTTCGACCGGTACTACTCCCCGAACAACCTCGTCGCCGCCATGGTGGGCGACTTCGACCCGGAGACCGTCAAGCAGCTCGCGCGCAAGTACTTCGGCCGGCTGGAGCGCCGCGCCGAGCCGCCGGGCGCCGTGCGCACGCGCGAGGTCGAGCAACAGGCGGAGCAGCGTCTCGTCGGCCATGCCGAGACGAGGCCGCAGGCCGCCATCCGGTTCCACACCGTGCCAGACGCGCACGTGGACGAGCCGCCTCTCATCGTCCTCTCGGCCATTCTGAACGGGCGCACGGGCCGCCTCTACAAGTCGCTGGTCCTCGAGCAGAAGGTGGCCGTCCAGGCGGGAGCCGGGGTCAACGGGCGCAAGTACGACGGCTCGTTTCAGCTGCAAGGGGTTGCCGCTCCCGGCAAGACGCCCGAGGAGGTCGAGGCCGCCCTGCTGGGCGAGCTTGACCTCCTCGCCCGGGAGCCTGTCGGCAAACGCGAGCTGCAGAAGGTCAAGAACCAGCAGATGGCCGGGGACTTCCGCAAGCTGCAGTCCCAATTCGGGCTGATGGTCCAGCTGCTCGTCTACGAGGCGCTCGGCGAGTGGAGCAACATCAACGCGTTCTCGGACCGCATTCAAGCGGTCACCGCGGAGGAGGTGCAGCGCGTGGCGCAACGGTACTTCGGTGAGACGAACCGGACCGTGGCCCTGTACTACACCAAGGAGGGCGCGGCCCCGCCCGGCGGCCCCCGTCGGCAAGGAGGCCCGCGATGAGGCGGCGCGACTGGATCAGGACGGTCGGAGGCGGCGCGCTAGCGGCGGCCGCCCGCGCGCAGGAAGGCATCCCGCAGCACCCCCGGGATCTGGTCTACCCGCAGTTGCGCTACGACCCGCCCGACCCGGCGGCCTTCCGGCGCGAGCTGGCCTCCGGCTCGGTCGCCTACCTCGTCGAGGACCACCAGCTGCCCTTGGTCCGGGTCTCGCTCACCCTGCGGGCCGGCTCGTACCAGCTGCCGGCCGAGAGCGCCGGCCTGGCATCGTTCACCGGCAGCCAGATGCGCGCTGGGGGCACGGCCACCCGGAGCGCGCGGGACTTCGACGAGGAAGCCGCGTTCCTCGCCACGCAGCTCGGGGCCAGCGTCGGCTCGACCTCCGGGGGTGGTTCCGTCGATTGCCTAGCCCAGAATCTCGACGAGTCTCTCGGCATGTTCTTCGACATGCTCAAGAATCCGGGCTTCGACGCCGAGCGCTTGGAGGTCGCTCGGGCCCGCACGCTGCAGGGACTCCCGCGGCGCAATGATCGCCTAGCATCGATTCTCTCGCGCGAGTTCGGTCGCCTGCTGCGGGGCGAGCACTTCACCACCGTGCAATCGACGGAGTCTTCCATCCAGGCGGTTTCCCGCGAGGCAATGCAGCGCTTCCACGCGCGGAGCTTCGATCCGTCGCGCATGTACTTTTCCGTGTCGGGGGACTTCGACACGGACGACATGGTGCGTCGCCTTGACGAGGCGCTGGCCGGGGGCTGGCCGCCCGCCACCCTCGAACCGGCCGCGATTCCAGCCCCGCAGAACGCGCCCCGCCCGGGCGTCTACGTCGTGGACAAGACTGGTCGCGACGTGAACCAGTCGCACGTGGCGCTCGGCCACCTGGGCATCCAGCGAGACCATCCCGACGCCTTCAAGGTCCGCATCATGAACTCCATCCTCGGTGGCGGCGGCTTCACCTCGCGAATCATGACGCGCGTCCGCTCGGACGAAGGCCTCGCCTACAGCGCGTACTCCAGATTCCAGCCCGGCACCTACTATCCCGGCACGTTCCAGGCGGGCTTCCAGTCGCGCAATGCCACCTGCGCCCAAGCCGCCGCCATCGTGATGGAGGAGATGCGGCGCATCCAGGACGGCAAGGTAACCGGCGAGGAGCTCGACACCGCCAAGAACTACGCAGTCGAGATCTTCCCGCGGTTCTTCGCCACCGCGGGCCAGGTCGCCGGCACCTTCGCCTCCGACGAGTTCACCGGCCGCGAGAAGGATTACTGGAAGACGTACCGCGAGAGGGTTGCGGCGGTCAGCGCGGACGACGTCCTCGACGCGGCGCAGGCGCACCTCCGCCCGGACAGACTCGTCGTGCTGGTGGTCGGAGACCGCCAGTCGGTTCTCGTCGGCAACCCAGACCGTCCGGAGTTCTCCTTCGAGTCCATGGCGGGAGACGCCGGGATCCGGGCGATCCCGCTCCCCGACCCCCTGACGATGGAATACCCCGAGGCCTGAGCTCAGGCAGCCGTTCGCTGGGCTCCGAGCAAGTCGCGGACGGCGCCGTAGATGGCCAAGGTCGCCGTCGAGTGGTTCAGCGTGTAGAAGTGCAGGCCGGCCACGCCGGCCTCGAGGAGCTGGCGGCACTGCATGGTCGCGTGGTCGATACCGATGCGCCGCACGTCACGGGGATTGTCCTGGGCGGCTTCCAGTCGGGAGAGCAGGCCGGCCGGGATTCTCGCTCCGCACATCTGCGCGAAGCGCCGCGTCTGCTCCAGGCTGCGGACGGGCATGATCCCGGCCACGATTGGCGCGCGGATCCCCGCGCCTGCCGCTTGGTCCCTGAAGCGCAGGAAATCGTCGTTGTCGAAGAAGAGCTGCGTTATGAGGAATTCCGCTCCGGCCTCCACCTTGATCCTGAGGTGGGCGAGGTCCGCTTCGGGGCTCGGCGCCTCGGGATGGATTTCCGGGTAGCAGGCACCGCCCACGCAGAAGCCGTACCGCGCCCTGACGAATTCGACGAGCTCGCTGGCGTAGCGGAATCCGCCCTCGACCGGCTCGAATCGGTCGCGTCCGCGGGGCGGGTCCCCCCGCAGCGCCAGGACGTTTTCCACGCCCCCGCGCTCCAGCGCGTCGAGCACGCCGGCCAGCTCGCCCTCGGGCGAGCCGACGCAGGTCAGATGCGCCATCGCCTCGATGCCGGTCTCGCGCTTGATGCGCACGACCAGGTCGACGGTCTTGCGCCTCGTGCTGCCCCCCGCGCCGTAGGTCACCGACACGAAGCTCGGGCGCAGCGGCTGCAGCGAAGCGATCGCTTTGAATAGACGGGAAAAGCCGTTCTCATCCTTGGGCGGGAAGAATTCGAACGACACCGTCGGCGGCCCGTCCGCGAGCAATTGGCCGATCCGCATCGCCGACTGGACTCAGGCTAGCACGCATGCCTGCCGCACGCGCGCCCGGCGGGCGCTCCCTCGCTCCGTTGGTACGCTGGAGCGATGCGCGCCCCGGCCGAACTGCTCAGCCGGGAGATGCTGGAGCGGCTCGAGCGGCTCACGATCCGCTGGAGCCAGTCGTTCCGCGGCCGGATCGGCGGTGACATCGTCTCCCGCTACCCGGGAGTCGGTCACGAGTTCCTCGACCACCGGCACTTCCAGCGCGGCGACGATCTGCGCGCCGTCAACTGGCGCGCCTACATGCGGCTCGAGCGGCTGTTCCTCAAGCTCTTCCGCTCCGAGCCGCGCATTCCCGTGCGCATCCTGATCGACACCAGCGAGTCCATGGCTTGCGGGGGCTCCCGCGAGTCCGAGGCGAAGTTCGCCTACGCCTGCCGCCTGGCCGCGGCGCTCTGCTACGTCGGCTTGGTTCGCCTAGAGACCATTGTCCTGCAGCCGTTCGGGTCGGCGCTCGCCGACTCGTTCCGCGCCCACGGCGGCAGGCTGCGTTTCGCGCAGGCGGCCCGCTATATCTCCGGGCTCAGCACGGGCGGAGGCACGTCGTTCCAGAGACCGGTCCGCGACTACCTGATGAAGTACAGGGTTCCCGGCCTGACCTTCGTGCTGAGCGACTTCCTCGCCCCGGCGGGTCAGGACGTGCCGCTCGAGCACCTGGCGAACGAGGGCCACGAGGTGCATCTCCTGCACCTAGCCGGGCCCTTCGACCGCGAGCCGCCGTGGAGAGGCGATCTGGATCTCTGCGACGCGGAGTCCGGCGCCATGGTGCGAGTCAGCTTGGATGCCCGCTCGGCCCGGGAGTACACCCAGGCCTACGACCAGTTTTGCGCGGAATTGGAGCGCCAGGCCGTGCGTTCGCGGACGCACTACGCCCATCTCTCGACCTCGACCCCGCTGGCCCAGGCCTTGTTCCGCCAGATGCCGGCGACCCGCACGGGCACGGGAGGGGCATTGCGGGCGTAGCGCCATGGGACTGCTCAATCTGGCGCTCGGCCAGCTGCTCGGACTCTTCCTGTCGGTGGCGGGCTTGCTTGTGGCGCTGTACTTCTACGACCGGTCGCGGCGCAGGGTCCTCGTGTCCACCCTGCAATTCTGGCCCCGTCGCCCGGCCCCCGCCGTCCGCCAGCGGCACAAGAGGATCCAGCACCCTCTCTCGCTGCTGCTCCAGCTCGCGGCAGTCTTCCTGCTGCTGCTGGCGATCGCCGACCCGCGTCCCGGCGGCGGCGGCGCTTCTCGCCATCGCGTCGTCGTGCTCGACACCTCGGCCGCGATGGCCCTTTCGGACGCAGACGGCACGCCGCTCATGGACCAAGGCAGGGCGCTCGCTCTGCGCTATCTCGAGAGCGTGCCCGGTTCCGACCGCATCCTCTTGGTCGAGGCGGACGGGGCTCCGTCCGTGCGAGTCCCCTTCACCTCGGACCGTCAGCGGCTGCGGGAGGCGATCCTCGCGGCCGAGCCCGGCTGGACGGCGCTTGACTTGGATGCCGCCTTCGACTTGGCGGGAGGCACTCTTCGCTTGGCCCTCGACGTCTCCGGGGATCTCGCCGCGGGCGGGCCCGGAATCGGCGAGACGGTCTACGTGGGTCCGGGCCTGCACGAGGGCGGGCCAGTCGGCACGGGCGGCCTGCCGCTGCTGCGCCACGTGGCGACGGGGGAGCCTCGCGACGCCTTCGGCCTGCTGGTCTTGCGGGCCGCCGCCGACCCGGCCGTACCCGGGAAGTGGGCCGTCTCGCTGGGGGCGCGCAGCCTCGGCTCCGGGCCCGCGAGCGCCCGCGTCGACTTCTATTTCGACGACAAGCCGCTGGGCCACCGCGTGCTCGACTTCAAGGCAGGCGGGGACAGCGAGCTGGGATTCAGCCTGCAGACCGAGCGTCCCGGGCTGCTGGAGGCGCGCCTGGCCGAGCAGGACGACTATCCCGGCAACAACGCGGCGAGAATCGCGATTCCCAGCGTGCGCCGCACGCGCCTGCAGGTGATCGGCGGCTCGGCGGAGTCGTTCGAGCCGCTGCTCGCTTCCGGCGCCCGGCTCGAGCCGAGCTTCGTGGATTCCCGCGCCGAACTGGAAGACGACGCGATCCATGTCTGGGCGCGGGGCGGGGAGGCCGGCTCCTCGAGAAGGGCCATCTACCTCGCGCCGCCCGGCACGGCGTCCCCGGTCAGCGCGTCGCGCGAGGTCCGGGGCCGCGCCGTGCGCGAGTGGTCGGTCACCCACCCGCTGGCGCGCGGCGTGCGGGACCGCGACCTAGTCCCGGAGAGGGCCCGCGTGTTCGACGCACGCCAAGACGATGAGATTGTCGCGCGGACCGACGAGGGCCCGGTTGTCCTCGCACGGGCGAGCGCCGACAGCAGGCTGGTGGCGTTCGGCTTCGACCTCGCCGGCGATTCCGTTCGCAACCGGCTGGCCGCCCCGCTGCTCTTCGCCAACGCGGTCGCGTGGCTCGACCCCGACGTCTTCCGGGCCGAGCTGGTCGAGGCGCGGCCCGCAGGCATCGTGGAGGTCGAGGCTCCCAATTCCGCCCGCCAGGAGATCGCCGTGCGGACGGACCGGGGCGAAGCGGTTCCGTGGATCCTGGCGGGAGGTAAAGTACGCTTCTTTGCCGGGCGGCCGGGGAAGTACCGTGTCGTGACGGCTGACCGCGACGTCACGCTGTCGCTGAGCCAGCCGCAGGTGGCGTCGTCGGTATGGGATCCCCCTGCCGAGGTGCGCCACGGCGTGCCCTCGCGCGTCGCGGGCGGCGGCGAGCCGTGGATTTCGTGGCCGTGGCTCGCCGCGCTTGCCGCCGCGATTCTCCTGTACGACTGGAGCCGCTTCGGGCGGGGGCGCCGGGCGTCGCCGGAAATCCTGCCCGACGACGAGCGGCGACCGGAAGCGGGGGTGGCGTGACCTACGGGGCGGGTTGGGCGTTCCTGCTGCTGGTTCCGCTGGTGGCTTGGTGCGCTTGGGAGTGGAAGCGGACCCCGAGGCGCCTCGGGCTGCTGCTCAAGGCGCTCGCGCTCGCATTCGTCTGCCTCGCCTTGGCACAGCCCCAGTGGCGCATCCGCGAGACGCACACCGCGGTCGCGGTCCTGCGCGACGCCTCGCAGAGCATCCCCGACGAGCAGCGCGGCCAGCAGGAGGACTTCCTGCGCATGGCCCGGAGATCCAGTTCCGGCCACACCCTTCGCGAGCTCGAGTTCGCGGCCGTGCCCCTCCGCAAGATCAGCGATCCGGGCGCGGTTCGCTCGACGAATATCGAGTCCGCGATCCGCAACGCCTTGGGAGCTCTTCCTGCCGACCGCATACCCCGGCTTGTCCTGGCGAGCGACGGCCTCGCCAATGAAGGGGCGGTGGAGCGGGCGGTGTACCAAGCGTGGAAGAGGAACGTTCCCATCGACACCCTCCCCTTGGCGGGCAGGGAAAGGCCTCGGATGAGCTTGGCCGGCGTCCGCGTGCCCGACCAAGCCTTCGCTGGCGAGCGGTTTCCGATCGAGTTCGACGTAGACAGTCCCGGGAGCCTGCAGGCGCGCCTCGAACTCCGGGCGGACGGACGCTTGATCGGGGCTAGCGACGCGAGGCTGTCCGAGGGCAGGCACGCTGTCACGGCCCGCGCCAGGATCGAGTCGCCTGGCGCGACTCTCCTCGAGGGCCGGCTGGACGCGGGCGAGAGCGGCGAACTCCGGTTTGCGGCATCCGTCTCGATTCGAACGCCGCGCGCCTTGCTCGTGTCTCCGGACACTCCCGATCAGAACGCGCCCCTTGGCAGTGTCGCGCGTGCGGCCGGATTTGAACTCGACCTGGCTGCGAGTGCCCTCGCCGTGTCGGCGCAGGATCTGCTGGATTACGACGTGGTGGTGTGTTCGAACGCCGACTTCGAGGCGTGGCCCGATGCCGTCAAGGAGCGTCTGGCGGCCTTCGTACGCGACGGCGGGGGCTTCCTTCTCATCGCCGGCGAGCGAAACCTGTACCGGGAGCGCGAGGGGTCGGGTGCCGACCCGCTCCGGGGCATGCTGCCTGCGACCCTCGCGCCGCCGAGGACACCCGAAGGCACGGCGGTCGTCTTGGTCGTGGACAAGTCTTCGTCGATGGAAGGCAAGAAGATGCACTTGGCGCGCCAGTCGGCGATCGGCGTCATAGAGAACCTGCGCGCGATCGACAACGCGGGGGTGCTGGCCTTCGACAACTCCTTCGAATGGGCGGTGCCGCTCGAGCGGAACGAGTACCCGGCGCGGACCAAGCAGATGATCAGCGGGATTGTCGCTGACGGGGGCACTCAGATCGCGCCGGCGCTGGCCGAGGCCTACCGTCTCATCAGGGAGCAGCAAGCCGTATACAAGCACATCCTGCTGCTGACCGACGGAATTTCCGAGGAAGGCGACAGCATCGCGCTGGCCCGCGAGGCGGCGTCGAACGAGGTGACCATCTCGACCATCGGCCTCGGCCAGGACGTGAACCGGTCCTACTTGGAGCGCGTCGCACGCAGCGCCGAGGGACGGTCCTACTTCCTCATCGACATTTCGAACCTCGAGCAAATCGTTCTCAAGGACGTGATGGAGCATACCGGGACGTCCGTCACGGAGAGGGAATTCGTGCCGTTCGCGGACCGCGAATTCGAGATAGTGGAGGGCCTAGACCTGAGCGAGCCGGGTCCGCTCTTGGGTTGGGTGAAGTTCGAGGCCAAGCCCGACGCGGAAACGATCCTGCATGCGGCCGACGACGACCCGCTGTTCGTGCGCTGGCAGTACGGCCTGGGACGCTCGTCCGTGTTCGCCTCGGACTCGAAGGACCGCTGGGCGACGAACTGGGTGGCTTGGAACGGTTTCGACAGGTTCTGGTCGAACGCGCTCCGCGACATCCTGCCCCGAGCGGCTGCGACCGACACGGAGACCGGGTTTGACCCGGCTACGGACGAGATCGTGGTCCGCTACCGCACGTCTCGCGACGCCCCCGACGTTGGGTTGCCTGATCTGTTCGCGATCGGCCCGCAGGGCTACCGACACGTCGCGCGACCGAGGCCGGCCGGCGGTGGAAGGTACGAAGCGCGGTTTCCCGTCGCGGGCCGCTACGGCCTGTTTCGCGTACGGCCCGCCGAGGACTCCCGCGAGTTTCCCGAAGCAGGGCACTATCGAGAGAACTCGGAGCTGTCGCGCTACGGGGCGGACAGCGAGCTGCTGCGGTCGATTGCGGCGGCGACCGGCGGTCGGACGGACCCGGCACCGGAGCGCGTCTTCGACACCGGAGGGCGGACGGTCTCGCGCTGGATGGATCTGTGGCCGCTGCTGCTGTCTCTGGCGATCATCCTGAATCTGGTGGAGCTGGTCGCTCGCAAGGGCTGGCTGCCGATTCTCGGGCGCTGGGCCTAGGGCGGCGGCGTGGCCAGCCGGATGATTGGTCGGTTGCGCGAATCAGGCGAGTTCGGGATCGACCGGAGCGCCATCGGACGGCCGTGCGGCCGTCGCCATTTCCGAGCCCTCGGGTCTCTGGCCGGGTCGGCAAGCCCGACTACGCAGGGCTGGACGGGGTAGCGCGACGAAGGATCTACGTTGCCGGAGCTCCGTCGATTGCCGGTCTCGCATCAGGTTGGCCCTCGGCCCTTCGACGGAAGCGTGACGCTGCACGACGCAGAAGGCGATCAACTTTGAAGTTCCGTTCAATTGTCCCACACGTGACGAGCGACAACAGATCGGGACGATTCATCGTGTCCTCTCAGACGCCAAGATCGGCCAGATCGAGGAATAGAAGCAGAATTTCGAAAATCGAATCTAAAATATGGAGACAAGCAGACCCCACAATTGGGGGATTGATGAAGCAAGTTCAGGGGCGATATTGTTGAGGCGATTCTTCCCTGCTAGCAGAGGTTGTTGGCAGGACCGAAAGCAAGCGGTTAGCAGATCTTCGATCAGGCGGTTCAAGAGGAGCGGCAATGCAAAGTGGCGAATGGACAGATAGAGAGGACTGCCGTCCTTCACGCCCGCCTGCGCAGCGCCAGGCGCGCGGCGCGTCGTTCCGCCAGCGGCTCGAGCAAGCGGCCCAAGTCCCGCTTGGGCACCAACGTTCAGACATCCCGTGGCGTCTCCCTAGCGATGTCCCAATATGGGATGGCTCCGACGAGCCGGGAGAAGCGCACCAGCCGCATGCGGGACCGGCAAGGATCAGCACGGACCGGTCGCGCCGCCGCTGAGGCGCGTGATGCCCCGCCCAACAGCCCCGGCACGGACTCTCGGCCCGGCAGTGACAGTTCGAAGGCCGGGATGAGGGCTCCAGCCGAGTGGACCCGCCTCAGAACCTCGACAGGACAAATTAGACGGACTCTGTTCCACCGATCCCGGATACTGCTTGTGAAATAGTGACTTTCGACAGGCTCGGGACTCGCTCCGCGCGTCGACTTCGGAAAATCCGAGGCGAGAACCGATCAGAACAAATGGCCCCGGATCGCGTCATCGGTGCGGTGGCACACCGACCGAGTCCGCAGTTGCGCCTTGCCGGTTGCGAGCAGCGGCCGCACTCGCTGGGACACTCGTCACCTCCAGCCCGTCAACCAGGGATCGTCTCGCGTTGGAGGGTAGGTTAGGAATCTCGCGTACGAGAAACTCGATTGCCGCCGATAAACGGGTGTTATGATCGATTGGGCCTCGGGCCAATGCCTCCTTGTGCCGGGGGTCGGCCCGGCAGCCGAGTTTGGGGTCCATGCTTGGGCCTTCCGTACTGCTTCTAGCCTCGCTCTGGGTTGCTTTGGCTGGATCCCCGGCCCCCAGCGCCAGCGACGGGCTGGAACACGCGCAATGCACCTATTCGGGCGACGCCGGCCGGCACTTCCTAGGTGCGGGGCTCGGCCCGCTGCTTCAAGATGCGCGCCGGCAGGCGGAACTGAACGCGACCGTTTCCTCCCGGCTGCCGAGTCCGCGGCACTCTCCGGCGCCGGCTCGCGCGGCCTCGGCCCGTGCCTCAGCTTCGTCCGGCGGCCCTGCCCAAGTGAACTCGATCGACGATTTAGTGTTCGCCGAGCTCGAGCGCAAGGGGATACCGCCTGCCGCCGCCTGCAACGACGCACGGTTCCTGCGCCGAGTCAGCCTAGACCTTACCGGGCGCATTCCGACAGTCGCCGAAGTGACTTCGTTTCTGCAAGATGCGTCCTCCGACAAGCGCGAGCGTGTCGTCGAGCGCCTCCTTGCCAGCCCGCAGTGGGCGGACCGCTGGACCCTGTTCGTCGGCGACCTGCTTGCCAACACGGAGAGGACGACGCTGATCAACCGCTTCGCTGGGCGCGACTCCTTGCACTTGTACATTCGCGCCGCGATACGCCGCAACACGGCTTTTGACCGCCTTGTCAGGAACCTGCTGACTGCCTCCGGCACCAACGACGGTCGCAACTGGCCCACGCCGACATCGCGAGCTTCGCCATTCCGCGACTTCGCCACATACCAGGTCTTCCTTGCTGACGAGCGAGTACGGCCGCGGGCGGCCAACTACTTAGTGGGCGGCTATCACCCGGGCGGGCCCGTGCAAGACACCTTCGACCGCCTGGCGTCCCTCGTCGCGCGTCGCGCGGGACCTACTAGGCCTCGCGGTCGTGGATTGCATCCTGTGCCATGACGGAGCGGGCCGTCTCGATTCCGTAAGCCTGTGGGGCAGGGATGCGCGTCGGGCCGACGGCTGGGGCTTGGCGGCATTCTTCCAGCAGCTCGAGATCTATCCGTCACCGTATAGACTTCCGAGCCCATCCGGGCGGCCCGGCGGCCCGAAAGCACCGTTCTGGCACGTGAACGTCGTGCGGCCCGGAGAACGCGGGTCGATTCGCGAGTCTGGCGCGTATTATGCCGACACATCCCACGGAAACCGCCCGAAGAGGCACAGGTCCGACAACGGCGGCTCTCGCCGGGTCAGCCCGCGGTACCCATTCGGCGGCGGCGCGCCGCGGCCCGGCGAGCGGCCCATGGCGGCCTTGGCACGTCTGCTGACGGCCGATCGCCAGTTCGCTCGCAATCTCGTCAACCGCGTCTGGCGGACCTTCTTCTCGCGTGGTCTAGTCGAGCCCGAGCATGGCTTCGATCCCAAGCGCCTCGACCCGGCGGCCCCGCCCGAGTCTCCGTGGACCATCCAGCCGTCCCATCTCGCATTGCTCGAGCACCTAGCCGACGTCTTGATTGCCGGGCGCTTCTATCTCAAGACGCTCATGTGCGAGATCGTGAGCTCGCGGACCTACCAGCTGTCCGCGTCCTACGATGGCGCTTGGAGTCCCGGCCACGAGCGCTTCTTCGCGCGCCACCCCGTGCGGCGGCTGAGCGCCGAGGAGATCCACGACGCGGTGGCGGTCGCCACGGGCACCCAGGGCACATTCCCGCTGAGGTCAACGGTCGGTCGCGTGCGGTTCGCCATGCAATTGCCCGACGTGGTCAACTCGCCAGTCATCCGGGAAGGCGTGGCCGACACGAAGATGACGAACTCCCTTCTTAAGGGAATTATATATCTGAGTGCCGACAACGCCATGTCCGACGAGAACTGCTGTGAGCAGGGAGGTCGGCGTCTGGCTCGGGTCATTCGAATGCGGCCGCGGCAGGCACGGAAAGGTGGGATCGTATCTGAATCGAACCTGCCGGCGGAATTGACGAGGCACGGATTAGAGAGTCCCCCTCGCATGCCCCGGTGGAATCCGGTTTGCGGTGGAGGGCACCCCTTGCAAGTCGATTGCGTGCCCTGCGAGGGCCGAAGACAGCGGATCCCCGGCGCTCGACGGCCTGCATGGACGGTCCGGGCCGGACTCGGGTCGCGCCGGGGGATTCCAGATCCGGCGCGCCCCTCGCACCGAGCGTGAAGCGCATCGAGCGTGAAGAGTGCGTCGGCAGCGGGCTGCGGCGCTCAGCGCGGAGGGCGCCGCTCGGGCCGCGACTGCGGCCTTGCCGGTCAGCTGCCGGTAGGTCAGCGTCCGGCCGACCAGGCCCCGCGCCATGCGCCGCATCTGTTCCGCCGTTGTTCCGCCGTGTCGCAGTCGCGGTCGTTGCACCGTCCCGCGAACTGCGTGAGGTAGCGACCCGGATGACGGACGCTCATCCGGTGATAGGTTCCGTACAGGCCGCGCTTGAACAGGGACCAAAACGACTCGATGCCGTTCGTATGCGCGTATGCGCCGCCCCGCGCACGTACTCGCCGCCGGAGTGCTTGACGGCTTCGTGCGGGAACTGCTCCATGCCGGCGCAGGCCGCCGCCTCGTCGGAGCGGACCTGCGCCCCCGGCGCGACCCGGCCGCGCACGAAGCCCTGCAGGTCGCCCTTGGCGGTGCCCGGCAGCGGCCGCGCGGCCGCTGCGTTCGTGGCGCGGTCCCGCGCCCCCGCTACGGGCGTCTTGCCGACGGGCCCGCGCCCGGCGCGGGCCTTCTTGCTCTCGTGCTGGTTGCGCTCCTTGCCGCCGACGCAGGTCTCGTCGACCTCCACCGGGCCGGCGAACAGGCCCCGATCCCGCTCCCGGCACGCGCGGATGCGGTGCGCCAGGTGCCAGGGCGACTTCCGGCTGACGCCCGGGTCGCGGTGCAGCTTCATGCTCGAGACGCCCTTGATGCCGGTGGTCAGCAGGAACAGGGCGACGGCCCGGGTGCGGTAGCCGAGCTCGGTGTCGGCCGTCACGCTGCCGGTGCGCACGGAAAAGCGCTTGCCGCAGCCGCGGCAGTGGGGGCATACCGGACCGTCGGGCCAGCGCATGGAGGCGACCACTTTTCCGCGGATTCGTCATCGCGGAACATGGCGATCACGTCAATCAGAGTGAGGCCTTCACGAAACCATTTACCGGGACTTTTCTGCTTCATAGACGACCTCATATATTGGAAATATTCTATCAAAACACTCCACCAAATATCAACAGATCTCCGGAAGAAATATGAAATTAATTTATGGACTGATAATTTGCAAAATCGGTTGCCTCGGCACTCAGATATATAATTCCCAATGAAAGCGTCAAGCGAAAGCCAGGGGATCGATTCCCGTGCAAGTTCTGTGTGGACGGCCTAGACACGGTTGGTGGTTCGCGACGCCAGTGATTGGACAGCAATTCAGCGCGGACACCTGCGGGCACTGCACGACGCGAGTCGAGGCTTGGCGTGTGATACGATGCAAGTTGCTATGAGCATTCAGGTCTACACTACCCATTGGTGCTCCGACTGCTGGCGAGCGAAGCGCTTCCTTCGGGAGAACGGTATCGGCTTCAGTGAGATCGATATCGAGCAGGATGAGGCCGCCGAGCGGTTGGTTGTCGAGAAGAACGCCGGCAAGCGCCGCGTTCCCACTTTCGAAATCGACGGGATCTATTACGGGAATCCGACCATCCCGGAACTAGCAGGCATCGTCGGTGTCTCGACATAGCCTGCGGACGGCCGTTGAGCGGGAGCCTGGCTCAGGCCCACGCCCGGCCTCCCGTGCGTCGGCCTGTCCTTTCCGGCGGCAGAGAGACCATGACTGATCCCGAGGCCAGCTTGAACGCGCACGCCATGCGAATGACGGCAGGGCGGATCGCCGCAGTTGACCGGGCCCTGGAGCGGGCTCGGCAAGACCAAGGGCCCGACGCCGTGCACCACCTCCGGGTCGCCGCGCGTCGATTGCTGTACGCCCTCGACTGCTTCCGGCAGATGCTGGATGGGCCCGAGCTGCGGCGCTTGCGGAAGCGGATGAAGATTGTGCTGTCCGCCGGACAGTCCGTCAGGGACCGGGACATCGCGCTGGAGTTCGCCGCGTACGCGTGCCTACCTTGCGATTCCGCGGTTCTCTTGGCCGTTCGACAGGAGCGAGACGCCGCTGCCCGCGACCTCAGCGAGCGTCTCGATCAAGGTCGGTATCATGGCTTCGAAGAGCGCTGGGTTGGGCGGCTGGGCAGGATGGGTGCTGGGCCGCCCGCGGTCGCGAGACCGTCGCGTCGCAATGGTGCCGTCGTGCGGCACCCCAGATGGGATCTGACAGCGTCGTCGCTGGCCAACGCCAGACGCGTCCTTCCCGGGCTGGCTGCCGAGTACTTCGAACTCGGGCGGGCGGTCTCCTCGGGCGAGCCCGCGCCCGAGCGGCTGCACGCACTGCGCTTGGATGGCAAGCGCCTTCGCTACTACTTGGAATTGTTTCGCGATCTCTACGCCGGAGGGCTTCGGCGGTCAATTCGGACGCTCAAGGCCGTCCAAGAGTCGCTGGGAGCGATCAGCGACCTCGATTCCACCGAGGCCCTGATACGCTCGGGCGGCTTGGACAGCCACCCCGACGGGGCCGACCTGCTGGACTCGATCGGCTCCCAGCGCGTGGACCGCGTGACGGACTTCGGTGCCTTGGCGCAGGAATTGTTCAACGACACTCGGCCCCAGCGGGAGTTGGTGGGCTGCCTGGAAGGCTAGCCACCGCTGGCGGCTCGCTTGCTCGAGAGAGCCCAGGGGCTGGTCGGCCCAAGGATTCATGCGTCGCAAGCCATGCCGAGAAACGTCTCCAGGAAGCGCTGGGCATCCACGCTGACTGCCACGCGAACCGGCGACCTGCTCGCGACCGGGGGCCGGCAGATCATCATACCGCGGGTCAGGCCCTGCTCAGTGACGACGTCGCAGTCGAGATCCTCCGTCCCGACGATGTCCGGGTCGATGGCCGCCGCGACTGCCAGGGGATCGTGCAGGGAACACGCGTCGCGCCCCGACCGGCTGCGGTGAATGCCGAAGAACGGCGCCGCCACGTCGGACAGGAAGGAGCGCAGGGGCCCGGGGTTCATCGCGTCGCAGCGCGCCTCGAACTGCGCCCTGGGGAGCAGCGCGCGCCGCGTGACGTTCAGACCGACGAGAGTCACCGGGAGGCCGGATCGGAGCACTCGGCTGGCTGCAAGGGGATCGGAGTAGAAGTTGAACTCCGCCGCGGAAGTTGCGTTGCCCCGGCGGTCTCGCGAGCCTCCCATCACGATCAGTTCACGAATGCCGCGCATGGCTGCCGCGTCGCGCTCGACCGCCGCCGCCACGTTGGTGAGCGGGCCCAGCGCTATCACCGTGAGGGCGTCGCCGTGCCGTCGCGCCATGGCCGCCATCGCATCGGCTGCGTGGAGGTTGCCGGGGCGCAGGTCGCCGACGGAATACTCCCGCGAAAGCCCGCCTAGGCCGTCTCCGCCATGCACGTGTTCGGCGCGCGCAACCCGTGGGCTCAGCGGGTCGCGGCAGCCTTCGAAGACGGGAGGGGGCGAATCGGGGCGCAGCACCCGGAGGATGCGCAGGGCGTTCGCGGTGCAGGCCGCAAGCGGGACGTTGCCGGCGACGACAGTGACCGCTCGGACGCTCAATTCCCCCGAACCGAAGGCCAGCGCCAGTGCCAGGGCGTCGTCCAAGCCGGGATCCGTGTCGATGAGAACCGTCTTCGGAGTGGGCATGGCGCCGCCTGTCCGTCCCCCGGAGAAATCGAGAGAGACTGGGTTGCTGCTCTCGCGGCCGTACCTGCAGAGACGCTTGATCTGGTCCTGGTCGGATTCCGCGCTACCGACCCGGGCCGTACGGGCCCGCGGACGACGAGCTGCTGCCGCCGTACGTTCCGCCGGCGCCGCTGCCTGCGGAGCTGCCGCCGTAGGACCCGCCCGGGCTGGCGGGCGAGGGGCTGCCGCCGTAGGACCCCCGTGAGCCTGCCGCGGAGCGTGAGCCGTAGCTGCTCCTACCGGACGCGGAAGATCCGCCGCGGCTGCTTGCGGCGGATCTAGCCGAAGACCCTCCGTTGCTGCGGCTGCCGTACGCCCGAGCGCTGGAAGACGATCCGGTGCTGCGGGCGGAGGATCTGGCGCTTGAAGCGGACCTCGCGCTCGAGGAGCTTCCGTAAGACGATCCGCCGTACGCGGATGACCTGCCGTACGATGAGCTGGGGTAGGAAGTCCGGCCGCCCGCGTAGCCTCCGTAGGAACCGCTCCTGGACGGCGTGCTGGCTGGCGCACTCCGCCTCGGGCCGTAGACGGCCGCGGAGGTGCGGGCGACACCGCCGCGCGCGCCGGCTGCCGTGCGGCTGCTTCTCGTCACCGACCTCGTGCGTGTGCTCCCGTACCCGGCGCGCGCGCCGGTCCTGTATCTGGCTGCGCTGCCTCGCGTCCCGACCATCGCGCCCGAGGATCTGACGCCCGTGCTTGACCCGAGCGACGTTCGCGTGCCAGCTTGAGGCCGTCGCGCGGGCGCCGCGCCTGTCGCCGTCCTCGCCCCGGTCGCGCCGACCCGCGAGGATGTCCTCGCGGCGTACGGGGAGGTCGTCGATGCCACCCGGGCCCCCGGAGTTCTTGGGGCCCCGGCGGTAGCGCCGGCGAATGCCGCTACGCGCGCCTGCCGCGAGACCCCCCGCGCCGCCGTCGCGCCCGCCGCGGGCCGGGTGGTTCCCGCCGGGCTGCCCGCGGCCGGCCCGGTACGTGCGCGAACCGTGCTGTTCGAGTCGAGGTTCGCGGCGCCGGGCCTGTACGAATTGCGGAATTCGCTAACCGAAGCCTGAATCCGATCTCGCTGGGCGTCAAAGGGCGCCCGCGAGGTGCCGTCTCTCAATGCGGAGGCCGCTCCCCGGCGCAGCGTGGTCAGCTTCGCCCGGCTGCGGGCGCCGGCAGGGACCTGCACGAGCCGGCCTTGGCTCGCCCGGTTCGGCACGATCGGCAGTGGCCCGCGGATAGCCACCGGCGTGCCGGCGCCGGCCGTGCGCAGCGCGCGCGGCGTGTGGTGCGCACCGCGCTCGAGTGTGTTGGATGCGACGTACGAGATTCCGCCGGCAGACTGCCGTGCGTTGCTGTAGGAGTTGTAGATGCGCACGCTGCGGTCCGCGATGATCCGCTCCGGCCTCTGCCCGGGGTGATGGCGCCCGTACCACGGCACGTACCTCTCTCCCGGAGCCAGCGGACACCAAGCGACGCCCGAGAAGCTGCCTGGGGCGGGAGGCGAACCGTGGGATCGGCCTAGGCCGAAAAACGCAACCAGCGCAGGCCGCCAGACATGGCGGGTGGCGGGGGATCCCGGCATCCAGCCCCATCCGTAGACGCTGTGCCGGTACCACCGCCCCCAGTGGTAGGGTGCCCATCCCCACGGCTCCGACCCGACCCAAGTCCAGCCGAAATGGCTCACCCACAGCCAGCGCCCGTGGCGGTAGGGCGACCAGGAAGCCGTCACGTAGGGGAACCAGGTGAAGCCTGTCCCGGCCACGGTGCGCCACTCGCCGTAATGATCCAGCTCGGCGGCCCCCGAGATCGTCCCGCTGACGTGCTTGTAGGACCGCGCTCGCCGGAGTTCCTCGTCCCGGTTGGTGGCCCACTGGTCAAGTTCGTCCTTCGGCCCGTAGCGCTTGGTCTCGAAGACAAGTCCCGCCGGGCCCCTCGTCACGATCATCTTCCTGCCACTCTCGAGCACGTGCGAGGCGGATTGGAACGCCACCTCCGCCCGTCCGCGCGCCACGCCGATGACCGTCTTGCCCGGGGCCACCGAGACCCGGTACCGTCCGTCCTTCATTGGGCGCACCACCGCGTACGGTGTTTCGATGTCCACGTCGGCCTCGCTACGCGGCAGTTCGCTGTACAGGGCTGTCCCTTGCAGCACGCCGACGCGAAACCGATTGCTCGCCAGATCGGCCAGATGGACCTCGGTGTCCGTCGTGATCCTCACGAAGTTGCCGTCGTCCAGCTGCAGCTCGGCATGCGACCCGCCGGTCGCACGCACCATGTCGCCCTCGACGACGGGCATGTTGACCGTGGCCGCGATCCAGTCGCCGGAATCGCTCCGCATGACCGAGATGTCGCCGTTCGCCACACTCATCCGCGCCACCCCCAAGGCAGGGCCTGCGTCGACCTCGGCGGTGGCCGACGGCGCGAACAGAATCGCTCCGCCAATCAGGGCGGCTATCCCCAGCAATGTGCGCATGGTCATTACCTCCTGCCGAGACACCTTGGCGGGGCGTTAGACGGCCGGGAGTCCCGTCCGGTTGCATCGCCCGGAATGTCTTTCCGCGAACCGCGACTGGTGCGCTGAAGGCACCCGCCACTACTGTTCGCAAGCTAGGGTAACTCACTGGGCGCCTTGGCGAGCACGGGAACTGCCCTAGCGTCGACCTCGGCTCCGTGATCGAGCCGCCCGGAATCCGCGGCGGACGAAGCTCTCGCCGTCTCCCGCCGGCATCCGAGGGTGCCCGGAGGTCCGTTGTTCCCGGGACGCAAACTTTCGCTCGCGCGGGCAGATCGTGCGGGTGCCGGGTGCCATAATCGCTCTCGTGAGGCAAGTCGCAGCATTGGCTTTCGCATGCGCTGGGTCGCTGGCGGCGCAGGGCGGCTACGACACCGTCATCCTCGGCGGGCGAGTGATCGACCCGGAATCGGGGCTGGACGCGGTGCGCAACGTCGGAGTGATCGCCGGTCGCGTGGCCGCGGTCAGCGAGGAGCCGCTCGAGTCCGCGCGGGTCGTCGACGCCACGGGCTTGGTGGTGGCGCCCGGATTCATCGACCTGCACCAGCACGGGCAGAGCTTGGCCAACTACGACGCCCAAGTCCGGGATGGCATTACCACGGCGCTGGAGCTGGAGATCGGCGTGGAGGACATCGACGCTTGGTACCGCGACCGTCAGGGCAAGGCGCTGGTGAACTACGGCGCCAGCATTTCGCACCCGTACTCCCGCCAGATGGCGATGCTGGGCCATAATCCCGGGCTGGCGGGCGAGTCGCTCGCCGCCAAGCTGACCGAGGGTCAAATGGCCCTGCTGCGCAGGCGGATACGGCGGGGCCTGGAGCAGGGGGCCGTGGCCGTCGGCTTCGGTCTCGCCTACACGCCGGGGGCGACCCGCGAGGAGGTTGTCGAGATGTTTCGGATCGCGGCCCGCTGGGGTGCGAGCTGTCACGTGCATATGCGAACCGACCACGAGACACTCGCGAATCTGGAGGAGGTGCTCGACGCGGCTCGCGAGACGGGTGCCCAGGCGCACGTCGTGCATCTCAACAGCAGCGCGCGGGACCGCCTGCTCGACTATCTCGCCTTGATCGAGAAGGCCCGGGCGTCCGGGGTCGACATCACAACGGAGGCGTATCCTTACAATCGCGGGTCGACGCTGATCCAGTCCCACCTCTTCAACGAGTGGGAGAGGTACACCGACGAGGAGCTCGCGCAATTCATCTGGGTCCGGACGGGCGAGACGCTTTCCCGGGAGGTGTTCGCGGCGCGTCGGCGCATGGGCGGGACCATCGTCCTGCCGCCCCTGTACAGCGAGCGGAGCGTCCGGCACGCGATCGCCAGCCCCTTGGTAATGATCGCCAGCGATGGGATGTGGCTCAGCGGCGGCCGCGCGCATCCGCGATCATTCGGGACGTTTTCGAGAGTTCTCGGCCGCTTCGTGCGGGAGACGGGAGCGCTGACGCTGCCCGAAGCGATCCGCAAGATGACCCTCATGCCCGCGCGGCGCTTGGAGCGGCGCGTACCCGCGATGCGCAACAAGGGGCGCATCCGGCCTGGGGCCGACGCCGACATTGTCGTGTTCGACCCGGGGACCGTGATCGACCGGGGCACGTATTCCGACCCCGCGCGGAGGCCGGAGGGCATCTGCCACGTGCTGGTGAACGGCGTGCTCGTGCTGGACGACGGGGAGCGGGTAGCCGATGCCCGCCCCGGGCGAGCCGTGCGTGCCGAGATCGAGTACCCGTTCCCTCCGGGCACGACGTGGCATCGTCCCGGCCAGTGATCTCGACCGGTCCCGGCGGGAGGGGCCGCGAATGCACGGCGACTGCGCATGCATCGTGCGGGGGCTGCTGCCTCGAGTTCGGGCCGGCGGCTCCGGGAGCCAGGCCTCAACGCTCCCGCGGGCCGGAGTGGTGAGGCGACTGGGACTCGAACCCAGGACCCACGGCTTAAAAGGCCGTTGCTCTGCCAGCTGAGCTATCGCCCCACTCGAGCCGCGAACGAATCCGGCGCAGATCGCTCGCGCCCCCGCGGCTCGAGCTTGCTCACGCGCTCGAGCGGCGAGAAGGCCGCGGCCAACCGCTCTCCCTTCAGCGTAGCAACAGCCCCGGCACGGGGGAGACTGGCCTCGCCGGCACCGCGCCGGCGGTGCCGGAACGGGGCGGGCCGGCTGCCGACAGGTTCGGTGCTACCCTGCTGACGGCCAAATGTCGAACATGCAGCGGCGGCTCGGGCTCCTCAATGCCACGACCATCAACATGTCCAACATGGTCGGGATCGGGCCATTCATCGCGATCGCCCTGATTCTCAAGACCTTGGGCGGCCCGCAGGCCTACCTCGCCTGGGTGGTTGGCACCGTGATTGCGCTTGCCGACGGATTGGTCGTCGCCGAATTGGGCGCCGCGACCCCGGCGGCGGGCGGCACCTACGTCTTCCTGCGCAAGGGGTTCGGATCGCGCACCTGGGGCCGTCTGCTCGCCTTCCTGTTCGTGTGGCAGATTCTGTTCGCCGGCCCCCTCGAGATCGCCAGCGGCAACATCGGCCTCGTCCAGTACCTGCGCGTGTTCCTACCCGACCTAGGAGACATCCAAGGCAGGTTCTTGGCCGCGGGCATCTGCGTGGTGCTCGTCTACGCCCTGTACCGGCGCATCGACGACATTGCCAAGCTGATGTTCTGCCTGTGGTCGGTCATGCTGCTGACCACCGGCTGGGTGATCGTCACGGGCGTCCTGCACTTCGATCCCGCGCTCGCCTTCGACCTGCCACCCGACGCGGTCCGCTTGGACCTGGGATTCCTGCGCAGCCTCGGGGAGGGTTCTGCCGAGGTGCTCTACCTGTTCCTCGGCTACTACCAAGTCTGCTACTTGGGAGCCGAGGTCAAGGACCCCGGGCGCGTGATCCCGCGGGCGGTGCTCTATTCGATTCTCGGCGTGGCGGTGATCGACATCGCGATCTCGTTGAGCTTCATCGGCGTCGTGCCGTGGCGGGAGGCCATGGAGTCGCAATTCCTCGGCGCCCTGTTTATCGAGCGCGTGTACGGGCCTTGGGCCGGGAAGCTGCTCGCGGGCATGATCGTGGTTACAGCCTTCGGCTCGATCTTCGCGCTGCTGCTGGGCTACTCGAGGGTGCCGTACGCCGCCGCTCGCGACGGCGTCTTCTTCCGCCAGCTGGCCGCCCTGCACCCGACCGGGGAATTCCCGCACCGCTCCCTGCTGCTCATCGGTGCCGGTGCCGCCGCCGCGAGCTTCTTCAGTCTCGACAGCGTCATCAAGGCCCTGATGGCGGCGCGGATCTTGGTCCAGTTCATCGGCCATACCGTCGCGCTCTTCCTGATCCGGGCCCGTGGCGGCTCGGCCGAGAGACCCTTCAGCATGTGGGCCTACCCGCTTCCCGCCATCGTGTCGCTGGCGGGGTATAGTTATGTCTTCGTGTCGCTCGGGCTGTCGTTCGTCCTGTTCGGCGTCGGCACTCTGCTGCTTGGTACTGTCGTCTACCTCGTGATCGCGCGCAGGCAGGGGGAGTGGCCGTTCGCCGCTCGAGCCGGAGGCCAGTAGGGCGTCACTCACGCCATGCGCATCGCCAGCTTTCTCGTCGCCGCTTCCATGACCTCCGCCGCGCCCCTCGCTGCCGAGCCCGTACGAGTGATCGCCTTCGGCGCGCACCCCGACGACTGCGACATCAAGGCGGGAGGCATAGCCGCCAAGTACGCCGCCGCCGGGCACTTGGTCAAGTTCGTGTCCGTGACGAACGGTGACGCGGGCCATCAGGCCGAGGGAGGCGGCATGCTGGCTGCGCGCCGCCGCGCGGAGGCGCAGGAATCCGGCCGGCGCCTAGGCATCGAGTACGAGGTGCTCGACAACCACGACGGCGAGCTCGTCCCCAGCTTGGACGTGCGCCTCCAGATCATCCGCCAGATCCGCGATTGGAACGCCGACATCGTGGTCGGCCCGCGCCCGAACGACTACCATCCGGATCACCGCTACACGGGGATCCTGGTTCAGGACGCGTCCTACATGGTCACCGTGCCGAACATTGCCAGCGACACGCCGGCGATCCGCAAGAACCCGCTGTTCCTGTACTTCTCCGACCGGTTCCGGCGGCCCCAGGCGTTCCGTCCGGACATCGTGGTCGCGATCGACGACGTGCTCGAGAAGAAATACCAGGCATTGGACGCGCATGTCTCGCAGTTCTACGAGTGGCTGCCGTGGCACGCGGGGATTCTGGACCAGGTGCCCAAGGATCCCGCGGGCCGGCTGGCATGGCTCAGGTCCGCCCGGAACTTCTCGATCCGCGACGAGTGGCGGGAAGCGGCTAGGGCCCGCTACGGCGATGCCGCCGACGGCATTGGCAGCGCGGAGGCCTTCGAAATCACCGAGTACGGCATGCAGCCGGACGAGGCCGCGATCCGCGCTCTGGTCCCGTTCTTCCCGAAATGAGGGGCTGGGCCGCTCGGGCCCCGTCCCTGCGACTGGTTGTTCTCGTTCGGCCGGGCCTCTCCTCGCCGTCCGGCGGGTACAATGTGGCCGTGGCGCGCCGGATTCCTCTCGCGACCCTGTTGGTTCTGCTGATCGCCGGCACCGTTCCCGGGCAGGCCGCCGTGGACTTTCACGCGGACGTGCGGCCGATCCTTTCCGACCGCTGCTACGCATGCCACGGCCCTGACGAGGCGACCCGCATGTCGCCGCTGCGCCTCGACGTCGAGGACGGCGCGTTCGCTCCGCTGGCCGGCGGCGGTTCGGCCATCGTCCGCGGCAAGCCCGCGGAGAGCGAGCTGATCCAGCGCGTCGAGACCGCCGACGCAGCGAGGCGCATGCCGCCCGCTGCGCTAGGGCACGAGCCGCTGTCCGCAGAGGATATCGCCACGCTCAGGAGGTGGGTGGAGGAAGGTGCCCCGTGGTCCGGCCACTGGGCGTTCGAGCCGCCCCGCAAGCCGAGCGCGACCGACTCGCGGGCCGACGCGTGGACGCTCAACCCGGTCGACGCGTTCGTGCTCGCTAGGCTCCGCCGGGAGGGACTGGAGCCGTCGGGCGAGGCCTCGCGGGCGACGCTGCTGCGGCGCGTCACGCTGGATCTGACCGGCCTGCCCGCGGGTCCCGGGGAGCTTCGCGATTTCCTCGCCGACCGCTCCCCGCGAGCTTACGAGCGGGCGGTCGAGCGACTGCTCGCATCGCCCCGGTACGGCGAGCGGATGGCTTTCCGCTGGCTCGAGGCGGCGCGCTACGCCGACACCAACGGGTACCAGAACGACCGGCCGCGGGACATGTGGAGATGGCGTGACTGGGTCATCGAGGCGTTCAACGCCAACATGGCCTTCGACCGATTCACCGTGGAGCAGCTGGCGGGCGACCTGCTGCCGGATCCGACGCTGGACCAGCTCATCGCGACCGGCTTCAACCGCAATCATCGGGGCAACGCGGAAAACGGCACGGATCCGGACGAGTACCAGGTGGAGTACGCCGTGGACCGACTCGAGACCACTGCCACGGTCTGGCTGGGCCTGACGATGGGCTGCGCCCGCTGCCACGACCACAAGTACGATCCGGTCTCGCAGAAGGAGTTCTACCGGTTCTACGCGTACTTCAACAACGTCTCGGACCGGGGCCGCTACTACAAGTACGGCAACACGCCGCCCGTCGTGCATGCGCCGACGCGCGAGCAGCGGGCGCAGCTGCGCGACCTGGACGAGCGCATCGAGCGCTTGGAAGCGGAATCGAGGGTCGGCGACCGCGAGATCGAGCGGGGGCTTGCCTTCCTCGGCCCGTCGGATGAGCTCGACCAGTGGGCCTATGCCGAGCGCCTGGTGGCGCGTCGTGCGTTCGACCGGACGGGCGGAGCCGAGATGGCCGGCGGGAACGGGGCCTTGGTGCTTGACGGCAAGCGCTACGTCAGCCTCGGCGACTTGGCCGACCTCGACTTCTACGACCCGTTCACGCTCTCGGCTTGGATTCGCCCGGAGGCCGGCACCGGCGGTATCGTCTCTCGCTATGCCCCGGCCGGGCCCAAGGGCTTCGGGCTGTTTCTGGTCGACGGCAAGCTGCAGCTTCGAATCGACACGAGCAGCATTTCCGACCGCATGCGCATCGAGTCCGTGGCTGCGTTGCCGACGGCCGAGTGGACGCACGTTGCGGGAGTCTACGACGGCACCCGTGCGACCAGCGGAATGCGGATCTACGTCAACGGCAGGAGGGTCCCGTCGAGGTCTCTGGTGGACGAGTCCCTCAACTCCACGCGGTCGGCCGCGCCTCTGCGGATCGGCCACGGGCCCGGCCCGGCCGACCGGTTCCGCGGTGCGATCGACGAGGCGAGGGTCTACCAGCGCGCTGTGAGCGAATTGGAGGCGGCCGTCCTGGCCGTTCGGGAGGTCCCGGGCGAGATCGCCGAGCTGCCCCGCCAGGCGCGCACCGCCGCCCAGCACCGCAAGCTGCGCTGGGCGTATCTCGAGACGTCCGCCCCCGGGAGGGAGTCCGCCGCGTGGGAGCGGCTGCGTGCGACGCGCCTCGAGCGGGAGGACTTCGTCGCATCGCTCCCGACCGTGATGGTCATGCAGGAGCGCAGCGAGGTGCGCCCGACGCACGTATTGTACCGGGGGGCGTTCGACGCTCCCCGCGAGCGGGTCGCCCCGGGCCTGCCCGCTGCCCTGCCGCCGCTGCCAGCAGGCCTGCCGAACAACCGGCTGGGACTGGCGCACTGGCTCACCGATCCCTCGCATCCCCTCACCGCGCGGGTGACGGTGAACCGCTTCTGGCAGATGCTGTTCGGGCGCGGGATCGTCGCGACGGTGGAGGACTTCGGATCGCAGGGGGCCGCGCCCACGCATCCGGACTTGCTGGACTGGCTTGCCGCGGAGTTCGTCGAGAGCGGCTGGGACGTCAAGGGCCTGCTGCGGAAGATCGTGACGAGCGCCACCTACCGCCAGTCGTCCAAGGTCACGCCGCAGGCGCTCGAACGCGATCCGGAGAACCTGCTGCTTGCCCGCGCGCCTCGCGAGCGCCTCCCGGCGGAGTCGATTCGCGACCAGGCCCTGGCTATCGCCGGTCTGCTGACGCCCGACCTCGGGGGCGCGTCCGTCAAGCCCTACCAGCCCGGCGGCCTGTGGAAGGAGCTTTCCAACTGGGGTGCGTACAAGCACGACCGTGGCGGCGACCTGTACCGTCGCAGCTTGTACACCTACTGGAAGAGGACCCTCGGGCCGCCCGCGATGCTGGCGTTCGACGCCGCGCCGCGGGAGACCTGCGTCGTGCGCGAAGTGCGGACCAACACGCCCGTCCAAGCGCTCAACCTGATGAACGATCCCACCTACGGCGAGGCCGCGAGGCTCTTCGCGGGGCGGATGCTGCACGAGGGCGGCGACACCGACGAGAATCGCTTGGCGTACGGATTCCTGCTGGCCACCGCGAGGCCGCCGCGCGGCGCGGAGGCAGGCATTCTCCGCGCCAGCCTGAACCACTACCGGGACCGCTACAGCACCAAGCCCGAAGACGCCGCGCGGTATCTCTCGTCCGGCGAGTACGCGCTTGACGAGTCTCTCGAAGCGCCGGTACTGGCAGCCTACACCGCGGTGGCCAGCATGCTGCTCAATCTCGACGAGACCATCACGAGGGAGTAGACCATGACCTTCGAAGACCAGCTCGGTCTGACGCGCAGGCAGCTGCTCTCGCGCTCTGCCGGCGGACTTGGAGCGGCCGCCCTAGCCGGCCTGCTGGCCGAGGACCTCGGCGCGGCGCAGGGGCAGCCGGGCTTGCCCGGGCTGCCGCACCGCTCGCCGCGGGCGAAGCGGGTCATCTATCTCTTCCAGTCGGGTGGCCCGTCGCAGATGGACCTGTACGACCCCAAGCCCGGCCTGCGGGAGCGCCAAGGGACGGAGCTGCCCGATTCGGTCCGAGGCGGCCAACGCCTGACAGGGATGACGGCGGCGCAGGCGAACTTCCCTGTGGCTCCGTCGCGCTTCCGGTTCTCGCGGACCGACTCCGGCCAGGAATTCAGCGAGCTAATCCCGCAGATCGCTTCGATCGCCGACAGGATCGCCGTGATCCGCTCGATGCATACGGAGCAGATCAACCACGACCCCGCGATCACCTATCTCCAGACGGGCCATCAGCTGGCCGGGCGCCCGAGCCTCGGTTCTTGGCTGTCCTACGGGCTCGGCAGCGAGAGCAAGAGCCTGCCCGCCTTCGTCGTGATGGTTTCGCAAGGCAGCGGCGGCCAGCCGCTCTACTCGCGGCTGTGGGGAAGCGGGTTCCTCCCGACGCGCTACCAAGCGGTGAAGTTCCGCGCGGGCCGCGAGCCCGTACTGTACCTGAACGACCCGGGCGGATTCACGCGAGAGGACCGCCGGCACTATCTCGACAGCCTCGCGGCGATGAACAGGGTCCGCTTGGGCGAGTACGGGGATCCGGAAATCGAGAATCGGATCGCGCAGTACGAGATGGCTTACCGGATGCAGGCGTCTGTGCCGGAGCTTACCGACCTCTCGTCCGAGCCCGATCACGTGTTCGAGATGTACGGCGAGGACTCGCGCAAGCCTGGTTCCTATGCCAGCAATTGCCTTCTGGCGAGGCGGCTGGTCGAGCGAGGCGTCCGCTGCGTGCAGCTCTTCCATCGCGGCTGGGACCATCACGGCAACCTGCCGAACCGGCTGGCAGAGAAATGCGGCCAGACCGATCAGGCGTCGGCCGCCTTGGTGAAGGATCTAGAGCAGCGGGGACTGCTCGACGACACGCTTGTGGTGTGGGGCGGGGAATTTGGCCGGACCGTGTACTGCCAGGGCAAGCTGACTGCCGAGGATTACGGTCGGGACCATCATCCGAGATGCTTTTCGATCTGGCTTGCCGGCGGGGGGATCCGCGGCGGGGTCACGCACGGCTCGACGGACGACTTTTCCTACAACATCGCCGAGAATCCGGTGAGCGTGCCTGACCTGCACGCGACGATCCTGCACCTCATGGGGGTGGATCACAAGAAGCTGACGTTCAAGTATCAGGGACGTCACTTCCGCTTGACGGACGTCCACGGCGAGATCGTGGATTCCGTCCTAGCGTGACAGGGCGCATGACCGCTTGCATGGGAGCAACCTCGATGCCGACCGCGGACGGACGATCCGGCCGCGCAGCCGCGAATGACGCCAGGCCCGTCGCCATAGTGACGGGCGCCAGCCGCGGCATCGGCCGGGCGATCGCGATTGACTTGGCGCGGACCCACCGCGTGCTAGGCACGTACAGAGGGAACCTGCGGGCGGCCGAGAGCCTGCGCGAGCAGTGCGGCGCCGCGATCTTCCGTCTGGACGTCAGGGCCGGATCTGATCGCGAAGCGCTCGTGGAACACGTCCTGGGCGAATACGGACGGATTGACCTGCTTATCAACAACGCCGGCATAGCTCCCCGCGAAAGGAACGATATCCTCTTCGCAACCGAGCGGAGCTTCGACGAGGTGATGGAGACCAATCTCCGCGGGCCCTACTTCCTGACGCAGGCCGTGGCGAACGCGATGCTGAAGCAAAAGGCCGGACGCATCGTGTTCATCACCTCGATTTCGTCCTACACGGCTTCGACGAACCGCGGCGAGTACTGCGTGTCCAAGGCCGGTCTGAGCATGGCGGCGCAGTTGTTCGCGACTCGGCTGGCGGGCGAGGGCCTTGGCGTGTTCGAGATCCGGCCCGGGATCATAGAGACCGACATGGTCGCGCCGGTTCTTGCGAGATACAGAAGGCTGGCCGCGGACGGACTGCTGCCCCAGGAGCGCCTCGGCAGGCCGGAGGACGTTGCTAGGGCTGTTCGAGCGATCGCCGACGGCGGTCTGGACTACTCGGCCGGTCAGGTTCTCGGCGTGGACGGGGGCTTCAGCCTGCGCAGTCTATAGACGCTTGTCGCCATGCCGTCCCTGTGTCGCGCTTGGGCGTCCACGTCGGATGAGCGCTAGCGAATGATTAGGCGCAGGCCAGTGCGCTGGCCTCGGAGCGATCATGCAACAGACCTTGGGCGCTCGCGACCCAGCGCCCGTTGAGCGCATGTTGTAACGTGTTGCGGCGTCTGGTCGAAATTCGGGTTCGGGCTTGCCGTAATCAGCTCATAGGGGATGTAGCGCGAGTGCCTGTTGCGACGAGTCCAGCAGGATGATGAGCTACGTGGAGGCATCTTCGGCGAAGGTGCGGACACTAGGTGCAGAGGCCCCGGCCCGCACCCGGAGCTGGGTTGGCGGCCAACGGCAGCTGCAAGGGAGTCCGTCCGCCACTCGGGCATGGCTCGCCGGCTCCTGTGCGCGGTTCCCGGTGGCTCCGACGCTGCGCCACGCAGTTGGCGGGTGATCGGTGGTCCTTCGAGTCCATTCGTACTTCCAGTCCCCCGGGGCGCGCCTGGATGCGGAATGAGCTCTAGCGCTGGAAGAGCGCTCGTGGCGCGGGGCGGCCGCCCGCGAGGTCCATTGGGGAACGATCCGGCGGGGGCTGCGCGAAGCCTCGCCCGCGCCCAGTCGTCCCGCTATCGCCGGGACCGTTCCTTGAGCCGGGCTGCCTTGCCTCTCAGCTTGCGCAGGTAGTACAGCTTGGCCCGCCGCACCTTGTTGCGCTTGACCACCTCGATCTTGTCGATAATCGGCGAGTGCAGCGGGAAGATGCGCTCCACGCCTAGCCCGAAGCTGACCTTGCGCACGGTGATCGTTTCCCGGATGCCCGGATTGTTGCGTGCCAGCAGGATGCCCTCGAAGATCTGGATGCGCTCCTTCTCGCCTTCCTTGATCTTGACGTGAACCCTGATCTGGTCGCCCGGCTCCAGCTGCGCCACGGAGGGCTTGCGATAGGCCTGTTCGACCCTTTCGATAAGTGCGTTCTGCATGATCGACTCTCCAATTGTTCCGCTGCCGCTCTCCGCTACCGGAATGCGCCTCTAAGCCTTCGCGCGCCGCGCCGCCTGCCCGGGCAAGAGGTCCGGCCGGTTGGCGCGCGTCTTGTTCATCGCCGCCTCGTGGCGCCACTGCGCGACCCGCTCGTGATGCCCGCTCAGCAGCACCTCGGGAACGTCCCAGGAAGCCCCTTCCGTCGACGCCGATTCGTAACTGGCGGGGCGCGTGTATTGCGGGCAATCGAGGATTCCAACTCCGCGGTCCAGCGGCGCGAAGGACTCGCGCACCGTCGATGCCGCGTTGCCCACGAAGCCGGGGCACAGCCTGGACACGCTGTCCACCACCACGCCGGCCGCCCACTCGCCTCCGCTTAGCACGTAGCTGCCTATCGAAAGCTCTTCGTCGGCAAGATGCTGCGCCACTCTCTCGTCGACTCCCTCGTACCGTCCGCAGACAAGCACCACCTCGTCCAGCCGGGCCAGCCGTGCGGCGACGGACTGGTCGAACAGTCGGCCCTGAGCCGAGAGCAGGATCGTCCGCGGCGGTCCCTCGCAGAACTGCTCCGAGACGGCCCTGAGCGCCGCGTCGATCGGCCCGACCTTAAGAACCATGCCCTCGTCGCCCCCGAAGGGCCTGTCGTCCACCGTGCGATGCATGTCCGTAGTCCAGTCCCTCAGGTCGTGAACGGCGATCTCCACCAAGCCGGACCTCCGTGCGCGCGCCAGCAGGCCGCACGAGAACGGCCCCCGGAAGAATTCCGGGAAGATCGTGACGATATGGAATCGCACGTCAAGCCTTCAGCTCTTCCATTCCCTCGGGCAGGCGCACCAGAATCCGCTTCCCCTCGATGTCCACGTCCCTGCAGATTTCGTTCGCGAACGGCACGAGGAGCTCCTTGCCGTCACTGTCAACCACCGAGAAGAGCAGCACTCCGCCCGGGGGCTCGTAGATGTTCGCGACCAGTCCATGCATGCCCCCGGTTACCTCGTCAACTACCTTGCAGCCTGTCAAGTCGTCGAAGAGGAACTGGCCGTCCGGCGGAGGTCCCAATGCCTCCTTCGCGATTTGCACATCTGCCTGCCGCAAGAGTTCCGCCTCCGAGATCGTCGAGAGCCCGGCGAAACCTAGGATCAGGCGGCCCTTGTGCCTCCAAGCTCGGCTGATCTCGAGTTCGAGCCTAGCCCGGCCCGGCAGGACCACGTGAACCTTGCGTCCCGGCTTGAAGCAGCGGAGGTCTGCAGCGAGATTCTCCGCGGCCACTTCGCCCTTGTTGCCGCGCGGGCGGATGATCCTAGCCAGCGTAATGTACTCCGACTCCTCCTTCTTCGGCACGGCAGCGTCTCGCCAGAGGCCCGTCCGTCACCGCTCCTCGAGAATCTCCAGGGTGTAACGGTGGTTTTGCTTCATGCTCACGGCTCCTAGGAGCGTGCGGATTGACTTGGCCGTCCTGCCCTTCTTGCCGATGATCTTGCCGAGATCCGAAGGATGCACCGAAAGCTCCACGACGCAGCTCTGGTTGCCGTCGACGGCCTCCACGGCAACCTCGCCCGGCACGTCGACCAAGGACTTCGCGATCACCTCTACCAGCTCGAGCACCGAATCCGTGTCTTGGCCCATGACTCGTTCCTCCATTGCGTTCCGATACCATGCGAATCGGGTCTGCCTCGCCGCGCGCTTGCTCCCGAGCGGTTCGTGACCGGAGGCCCCGCTCGCTCGCGCCGAGTCGTGGTTCCCTCGCTCAGCCGGCGTCCTCCGGGATTTCGATGTCCTCGTCGTCCGGCCAGTCCTCGCCCTGTTCGCCGTCGGTAGGCTGTCCGGGCTGCAGCGGCACCGCCTGGGCCGCCACCCTCGACGGGGTCTCCGGCTCTGCTACTTCGGCGACGGCCTCGGCAGCTTCCTCGGGGGATTCCTCCGCAACGGGCGGGAAGCGCAGGTCGAAGTGCTCGACAAGGCGCTTGACGGTCTTGGACGGCTGTGCGCCGACCCCGAGCCAGTAGTCGATCCTGTCGCGCTTCAGCACGATTTCGATCGGGTCGGGCCGGGGATTGTAGTGGCCCACGATCTCGATGTTCCTGCTATCCCGCGCGCGACGATTGTCGATCACCACGACGCGATAGCTGGGCCTCTTCTTCGCCCCGGTCCGTGACAGGCGTATTGCAACCATCCATTCCTCCGAAACTATCCAACCCTGGCGGCGTTAGCGACCTAGCAGCCCGCCCAGACTCATGTTGCCGGGGCCGTCGCCCTCGCACCGGCACCACGCGCCCGGGCTCTCTTCCTGCGCTTGACCTTCCGGTTCTTCTTGCGCTTGCGGCTGCCGCCGCCGTGCTTGGGTCCGGTCGCCGACGCCACCATGCCGCGCATCGCCTGCTTGGCATGGCGGTATTGCTTGAGCACTTCGTTGACCTGCTGCACCGTCGTCCCGCTGCCGGCCGCGACCCGCTGTCTCCGGCTCCCGTTGAGGAGGCTGTCGTCGGCGCGCTCCTCGGCGGTCATGGAATTGATGATCGCTTCGGTGCGCGCGAGCGCCTTGGGGTCGATGTCCGCCTCCTGGACCCCTTGGAACGGGCCCGCGTTGGGAAGCATGTCCAGAATCGACTTCAGCGACCCGAGCTTGCGGACTTGGCGCAGCTGCGCGAGGAAGTCGGCCAGCGTGAAGCGGTCCTTCAGCAGGCGCTCCTGGATATCGAGCGAATGCTTCTGGTCCACCTCCTCTTCGACCTTCTCGATCAGGGTGAGCATGTCACCCATGCCCAGCAGCCGCGACACGATGCGGTCCGGATGGAACACCTCGAAGGCGCTCGGCTTCTCGCCGATCCCGAGAAACTTGATCGGGCACCCCGTGGCCTGGCGGATCGAGAGCGCGGCGCCGCCGCGCGCGTCGCCGTCCATCTTGCTGAGCACGACGCCGGTGAGCGCGATGCGCTCGTGGAACTCGGCTGCCGACTTGACCGCGTCCTGGCCGGTCATCGCGTCGGCGACGAACAGCGTCTCGACCGGACTGAGCCTGGCCTTGAGATCCTCCAGCTCGGCCATCAGCGCATCGTCGATGTGCAGCCGCCCGGCGGTGTCAATCAAGACCGTGTCCCGCCCGGCCTGGCGAGCCTCGCGAAGCGCGCCCATGGCCAGCTCCGCGGGCCGATTCTCGCCGTCCGCCCCCCGATAGACCGGCTGCGCGATCTGGCCGGCAACGATCGCCAGCTGCTCGCGCGCGGCCGGTCGGTGGACATCCACGGAGACCAGCAGCGGCTTGCGCCCCTGCTTGGACAGCCACAGAGCCAGCTTGCCGGTCGAGGTAGTCTTGCCGGAGCCCTGCAGGCCGACGACGAAGTAGACGGAAGGCGGCGTCGCCCCGCGCTTGAGCTTGGTCGGACGAGAGCCCAGCAGCTCGACCAGCTCGTCCCTGACGATCTTGACGATGTGCTCGGCCGGCGAGAGCGCCGTCATGACCCGCTTGCCGAGCGCCTTCTCGCGGATGGCCGCGATGAGCTGCGTGACGACCCTGAAATTGACGTCTGCGTCCAGCAGGGCCAGGCGGATCTCGCGCAGCCCTTCCTCGACGTGCTGCTCCGTCAGGGTCCCCTGTCCGCGCAGGTTCTTGAATGCGCGCTGCAGCTTATCTGAGAGGTTGTCGAACATCGAGATGGAGCCGAGGGCCCCGCCCGCGATTCGGCGAACCGGGCGCGGTCCCGCGCGAGCGATCGGGGAACTAGGGGGGCGGGCCGTCGCGCCACGCCGCCCGGACGGACACTAGCTACTATTGTATAGGGCGGACAGGGGCTTGGTCAACGCAGCGACCCGTTCGGCGGGCATGGCGTGACCCCCGACCTGCTAGAATCTCGGGCGGGACGCGAATCGACGCGGCCCGCATCAAGAAAGGCGATTCCATGAGCACTCTCTCGAGACGAGCGGTCCTCCTGACCGGAGCGGTCGCGGCGGTGTCCCGGCGGGCGGTCGCGGCCCTTGCGGTAGGCGACGCGGCACCTGACTTCACCTTGCCGGGGTCGGACGGCAAGGACGCGCAGCTGTCGTCGTTCCGCGGCAACAAGAACGTCGTGCTGGCGTTCTTCCCCAAGGCCTTCACCGGCGGTTGAACGCGCGAGATGAAGGGATACCAGGCTGGTATCCAGCAGTTCCTCGACAGCGACTCGGTCGTCTACGGCGTGAGCACTGACACCCTCGACACGAACACGAAGTTCGCCGAGTCCCTGAGCCTCGATTTCGCGATTCTCAGCGACGCGGACGGCGCCGTGGCGAAGAAGTACGACGTGCTGATGGCGGAGCGCAAGATGGCCAGTCGCACGACCTTCGTAGTCGGCAAGGACGGCAAGATCGCGCACGTGGAGAGCGGCTCGGACGCCATCGATCCGGCCGGCGCGGCGAGCGCTTGCAGCAAGCTCTAGACAGGGGGAACGGGCCGCCCCGGCCGACTTCTAGCTTGCCCGGCGGGCCGGGCGAGCGGCCCTTACCACCCTCCCTCGAACAGGCCGGCCGCGCCTTGGCCGCCCCCGACGCACATGGTGACGACGCCAAGGGAGGCCTTGCGGCGCTGCATTTCGTTCGCGAGAGTGCCGACTAGGCGCGAGCCGGTCATCCCGAAGGGGTGGCCGATGGAGATCGAGCCGCCGTTGACGTTCAGCCTGTCGTCGGGCAGGCCCAGACGGTCCCGGCAGTAGACCACTTGGACGGCGAAGGCCTCGTTCAGTTCCCAGGCGTCGATGTCTTCGATGCTCTTGCCGTGCTTCTCGAGGAGCTTGGGCACGGCGAAGACCGGTCCGATGCCCATCTCGTCCGGCTCGCAGCCCGTCGTGGCGAAGCCCCGGAAGACCAGCTTGTAGGGGACGCCGAGCTGGTCCGCGCGCTGCCGGGACATGAGGAGGGTGACCGAGGCGCCGTCGGAGAGCTGCGACGAGTTCCCGGCGGTCACCGAGCCGCGGCCCGAATCGCGGTCGAAGTAGGGCGGCAGGCCCGCCAGGCCATCCAGCGTGGTGCCGGGGCGGTTGCACTCGTCGCCCGCGAGGAGGTGGTCTTCCTGGCCGACGATGGACTTGGTCTTGCGGTCGAACACGCCCCGAGTCACGGGCATCGGAGCCAATTCCTCCTCGAAGAACCCCTCCCGCTGCGCCTTGGCCGTGCGCTGCTGGCTCTGGAGCGCGTATTCGTCCTGCGACTCGCGGCTCACGCCATAGCGCTTGGCCACGACTTCCGCCGTGACCCCCATGACCATGTAGACGCCCGGCTTCGATTCCTTGAGCGTCGGATGGGGCGACCGGTCGGGAACCATCATGGTGATGGACTCCACGCCGCCGGCCAGCATGACGTCCTCGCCTTCGGCCATGATCTGGTGGGCTGCCATGGCGATCGACTGGAGCCCGGAAGAGCAGAACCGGTTGACCGTGGTGCCGCCCACGGAACTGGGCAGGCCCGCCAGCAGGGCGGACACGCGCGCGACGTTGTGGCCCGAGGCGCCGTGCGGCTGGCCGCAGCCGAGGATGACATCCCCGATCTCGTTCGGGTCGACCTGGGGGAATTTCCCGAGCAGGGCGCGGATGCAGTGGGCGACTTGGTCGTCCGGGCGGGTGAGATTTAGCGAGCCCCGAAATGACTTCGCCAGCGGGGTCCTCAGGGAGTCGACGATGACAGCTTCTCGCATAGCCCCTAGTGTGGCGCATGCCGCGGCTGTCGTGTATGGCGCGAGCCGACGGGTTGCCTTGCACGTTCAGCGAGTGTATTCTGGGTGAAGGAAGCGCGCTCGTAGCTCAGCTGGATAGAGCGTCTGGCTACGGACCAGAAGGCCGGGGGTTCGAATCCTCCCGAGCGCGCCACGTCCCGGCCGCCGCGGGTCTTGCTTTACTCCCGGTCCCCCGGTTGACGAGCCTGCGTGTGCTAGGCGCTGAACACGCGCCCTCGGTGCTGTCCGACCAGGAGCTGAAACAGCCGGTGCGCCATGAGCTCGTGGAGCGTCAGGAGCTCCCGGTTGGCCTCCACGATATCGCCTAGGGCGTCGGACCCGCCGCCGCCACTCCTTAGCGCCGCAGTCGCTTCCTTCATGACGGGATCCTCGATGACCTCGCCCGCGATGTTCCACAGGGTGATGAAGCGGTCCACGGCAGACGGGAAGCTGACTTTCCAGACGCCGTAGTTCGAGGTGGTCCTTGGCGGCTTGAAGTCGAGGTTGAACGGGCCATCGTAGCCGTGCGACCTCAGCAGCACCAGCACGTTGAGCCAGTCGAGCGGGTTGACGACGCCGATGCCTAGGTCGACGTCGTGCTTGAGCGGGTATCCGTCGTTGATGTCGAAGTGAAACAGCTTCCCGCATAGCAACGCGCGGGCCAGCACGGCGCGGGTGGCGCCGCCCCACATCAACTCGTGCAAGTATTCCGGGTTCAGGCCGACCATCTCGGGGTGGGTCAGCACCCCGCTGGAAATGAACGCCAGCATGGCGTCGCTGGTAGGAAGGATGATCTGCGCCTGCGGTTCGAACGGCTTGGCTTCGAGGCAGTGCTTGAGGGTATCCCGGCCCTTCCCGGCGGCTACCTCGATATCCCTCTCGCAGGCGGCGTTGAGGCCTTCGGCGAACCACCGGAGGGTATCGGTCTCGTCGATGGCCCCTTGCACCATGTAGCCTAGGGTCCCTGGCCAGTAGACGGCGAAGTGCGCCCCCAGCTCGTGACCGATATCGACCGTGTTCCGAAGACGTCGCGACGCGTAGCGCCGGACTTCGGGAGATTCCGCTGCAGCGCTGGCCGCGAACACCGGGTGGAAGAACGTCTCGCAGGTAACCATGGAGCAGCGGACGCCGTGGGCGTCCAGTGCGGTGTTAATGCGCTCGACGATCTCCCATTGCCGGTCCGTGAGCAGGGCGTCCGTGGGAATCACGTCGCTGTCGTGAGTGGTCCAGCAGGGAATTCCGATCTCGCCGAGATTCCGGATCACTTCCTCGAATTCGACCGGCTGGCGAGTCGGTGCGTGGAAGAGCGCCTGCCCCTCGTAGGCGCCGGCCCACTGGGGACCGCTGATGTAATACTTCCGACGCTGTTCGGGCGTGTAGCTGCCGCCGGCTAGGTGCATCAGCCGGTCGGTGAGGGACCGCTGCTGTGAGCGGGGAACGGACTGCATTAGCTCTAGTAGAGCCTCCGAGCGCGGCGCTCGTCAAGGAGGCATTTGGTTGGCGCAGCCTGTGCTTCCCGCTTGGCTGCGACCGTCACCCCGTGTCGTGCGTGGCCGGAATCGCGATCCCGGCCGGGGCTGGCCAGGCGCCTGCTCGCTCTCGCGGCCGCGCACCCTGGGATGCAGAGCCGGAAGTCGCGGTCCCGAGGCACGCGTGCCCCCGCCCCGAGCGCGGTCTCGGCCCCGTCGCTCGCGTCTGGATCGGCTGCGCCGCCACTTGTTCCTGCCGCAGGGGGCTTGCGATGCGTGGGCGTCGAGCAAGTCTCCTGCCCGCGGCGACATCGGTCTCCGGGCTGGCCAAAGGCGCGCAGACTGCGTCAGCGGCGGGTGCAACGAGTCAACGCGGCCTGGCCCCACTGGATTAGGCGTCTCGGTGCGCCGGCATCGCCCTCGAATGGTACACTGTGATCGGTGCAGCGTCGCACCTCGACCGCCCGGTGTCCGGTCCAGTCAAGCGGCTATCCCGTGACAACTTGGATCTGCGCCTCCGTCACGACGAGAGTTTCGAAGCGACTTCCTCATTCTTGAAGTCGCAGAAGCACGATTTTCGCCTTCTTAATGGAGGCCGAGCGCTAGGTCATCTAATGTACTGAGGAGGAATTATGGGCGCTAGGAACGCATTCCATGTCGAAGAAGAATTCGGCGCTGTTCGTTGCTCTAGTTCCACAATACCGGTGCCCGAGACGATGGAATCACCTACAGTCTATGCCGATAGAGTAGGCGAGTGGTACGTTGCAGGAAAGTCTGAAGCACGCCGCCGGAAATTCGGTCTGTACCTGACTCCCGTCACCGTCGCACGATTCATGGCATTACAAATCAAGACAGGCCGAGAGAACCCAAGAATTCTAGATCCGGCAGCCGGCAGCGGCATACTCTGCTGTGCCGCAGTCGAAGCACTCCTCGGACATCAATCAAGTCCGCTTCAAGTTAGCTTGGATGTGTATGAAGTCGACCCCAACCTGAGGGAGCCACTTCACGCAGTGTTAGACTACCTTTCATCGTGGAGCAGGCATCTGCACGATGTACAAGTAACATTCAAGTTGAGGGTAGGCGACTTCATATTGCTTCACTCGAATATCTTGGAAAACAATCGTTTCATTGATGCACGACCGATTTGGGAGCCATCCCATGACGCTGTCATTTCGAATCCGCCTTATTTCAAGGTCAATAAATCGGATCCTCGTGCCGTAGCCGTTTCTTCGGTAGTGCATGGACAGCCAAACATCTACTCGCTATTCATGGCCGTTGGAGTCGCCTTATTGCGTGACAATGGCGATCTGATATTCATTACTCCTCGCAGTTTTTGTTCTGGACCGTATTTCAAAAAATTCCGCGAGTATCTATTTGATAAGGTCCAACCAGCTGCCGTGCATGTATTTGAGTCTAGACGTGATACGTTTGGAAGAGATGCAGTCCTGCAGGAAAATATTATTTTCACTGGAACTCGCAGTGACCAATGGAATTCACATCAGTTGAATGGACAGATGGTCGTTTCGACTAGTCGTGGCTCTAGCGATATCTTCCGCTTGACCAGTCGCGAGATCGCAATTGATTCCGCCTTGGACTCAAGGTCAATCAACAAAGTACTGAGGCTCCCGCTGACCGATAGAGATGATCAAGTACTTGCGCTAGTCGATTCCTGGCCCAACACTCTAGAAAGCCTAGGTCTAAGAATCTCTACTGGACCAGTAATTCCCTTTCGTGCGACAAATCTTATAGCACGAATCGGCAAGACGCCTCAGAGTCATGTGCCGCTCTTATGGATGAACCACGTGCGCCCCATGCAGGCAAGATGGCCGATTAACCGGTACAAAGCTGAATATATCAGCCGCAAGGCAGGGCGAAAGCTCCTTGTGCCGAATAGAAACTACGTGCTGTTGCGTCGCTTTAGCGCCAAGGAAGAATCAAGACGCCTTACAGCAGCCCCGTATATCGCTTCGAACTTTCAGATTCCGGAGGTCGGTCTAGAGAACCATTTAAACTATATTTATCGACCCTGTGACAGCCTAACCGAAGACGAAGCTTGGGGTTTGGCCGCCCTATACAACAGTCAGATTCTTGACATCTACTTCCGGACCATCAACGGAAACACGCAAGTCAGTGCCACAGAGTTGAGGCTTATGCCCCTACCTGAAGTTGAAGATATTGTTGCTTTGGGCAGGCGGATTCAAAATGTATCCGACCCATTGATGGAATTAGATGCCTTAGCACAACGACTGGTGTATTCCAACTACATGGAGGTATCGTATCATGGCGACAGTTGAAGAGGCACGAGGAATCCTCAGATCCTTGGGCATGCCGAAGTCTCAACAGAACGAAATCTCTGGTATGACACTCCTTGCATTGTGCGGGCTAACACCGCGGTCATCTTGGTCCGATTCCGAGCGTCGATCCTGCACAGTTACAAAGGGGATCATGGACTACTTGAGGCAACACTATGACAAGAATTATGCTCCCAATACGCGTGAAACAGTCCGACGTCAAGTGCTTCACCAGTTTGTTCAGGGCCGGATTTGTGATCGCAATCCATTTGGCCCTGATCTGGCGACCAATAGCCCGCATACGCATTACGCAATTACCAAGGATGTACTGGACTTGATAAGAAAGTATAAAACGGATAGATGGGATGAATCGATTCGACAATTCCGTCACACTCGGCCGATCTTGCAAGAAGTCTATAGCAGGGAAAGGAATCATAATCTTGTTCCGGTAAGGCTTCCAGATGATCAGGAGATCCGGCTCTCTCCGGGCAGGCATAATGATCTTCAGAGGGCTGTCGTTGAAGAATTCGGTCCGCAATTTGCGCCGGGGTCTGAATTGCTTTACCTCGGAGACACAGCAAGTAAGAGCTTAGTGGTAGACAATGATCGACTCGACACTCTAAGCATAAGAATCACTGAGCATGATAAGTTACCGGATATCAGTTATTCGACGGAGGTAGAAATTGGATATTCCTTGTAGAAGCAGTTACATCACACGGGCCGATGTCAGAGAAGAGAATTGTAGAATTGGACCTACTCTTGTCGAGATCCTCCACAAAATGCGTCTATGTCAGTGCGTTTCCTGACTTTGCTGAGTTTCGGAGACATGTCAATGATGTGGCATGGGATTCTCATGTGTGGATCTGCGAGAAACCCGGTCATCTCATTCATTACAACGGCAAGAAACTCCTCGTTCCAAAGGAATGGGAAGGGAGTCTCGAGAGTCCGTAGCGTGCCGTGCCCATCCGACTGGATCTTTGCTCATTGAAGAAGTCGACATGATTTGGGATATCTTGAGCCAATTCAATGTATGTAGGCACGGACCTCGGTTGGGAGTCTCGCCCTAGCCGGTTCGTGTGGAGCTAGGGTGTCGGAGTCGGGAGCGACGTGCATAGAACGGAGCGAAGAATGGAGCGCTGTTTGATAGCGGGCTGCCCGCAGGGAGCCTCGCCGTGCAAAGCGTGAGCCTTCCGTGCAATCTGAATTGGATTCGTCCGGGATTGGCCCTAGGTAGAGTCCGTCGCGGGGTGGAGCGAAGCGAACGAGCGGCGAGGCCCTCGGACGGGCGGGACGCCGGGATTGAGGGCCTCGCTCACGAGTCGCGCTCCCAAACTCAGGGTCATGCGCCGGTAGCTTGTGCTTGTGACAAAACCCCTGAATTCTGGCCTGATCAGCATTTCATACTACATCCTGATGTCGGATGGATCTCCAAATACAACATATAGGGCCCAAGGTCGGAAGTTGCTCAGACGCCAATCGCGAAGATTTCCGCGCTCTACCCAGAATTGGCAGGATTTCGGACTAGTCGTAGCATTCCAGTGAAATCTTCGCCTTGAGAGATTGGACCTAACGTCCTTGTTATCAAGGGGATACGAGTTTTGTCACAGGCACTAGCTTCTCCCTAGCAGATAGAGTCTTGGCGTCGGCGCGAGCGGGCTAGGCGTCGAGCACCGTCCGGGTGGATGCACCGTCGGTGCGCCGCCGAAGCCGATCGGGGTTGCGGAGATCTCTTGGAGGTGCGGGGTGTCACCGCGGTGCCTGACGCACTTGGGCAGGCGTATCTGTGGGGGACCGGCGCGGGTGGATTCCAAGCGCCCGCTTGGCGTCTCGCTGCCCGTGTGCTCGCTTTCGCGGATGACCCATTACTCTTAACTCGGTGCCTCTTGGCGACCTTCAGAGGACTTGGGCCGCGCTGGCGATCATCGTTTGCGTGATCATGCTCCTGATCTTGGGGCGGCTGCAATGCGCATGGACCGCCCAGGCGAGTCGGGCCCAGGCAGCAATGATGCAGAATGCACTGTCGAATTCAATTCGACAGCTCGAGCAAGTGCTTGGACGGGAACTGACATCCCTGCTTTCGAGGTTCCAGACGCCGGAGGGTGGCGCAGGGCCGGAGGCGTGGGGCGGGTACGCAGAGAAGTATGCCCACTGGGCACAGACCACTCCGTTCCCTCGGTTGGTCCGGCGCCTTCTCTTCTATTCGGTCGGACCGGCTGGGGCGACCCAGCTCTGGGAGTTGCCGCTCGGCGGAAGCCCACCGCGGCTGACGGGGTGGAACGGCGAAACCGAGGAGATCCGGGACCATCTCGACACCCTTGCCCGCGAGCCGCCGAGGCGGCGAGGTCTCCGAGTCTTCCTGTGGATGCTCTTCCCCTCCGCTCGCGCGCTCGTGCGACGGGAGCCGGACATTCGGGTACCGCCCCCCGGGCCCGACAGGCGCTCCGAGCTGAAGTGGGGAGGATTCGTCATTCTGGTATTGGACTGGCGATACGTATCCGATACGCTGCTCCCCGAAGTAGTGGGCCGCTTGTTCTGCGGCCCCGACGGCGAGCTGCTGTACCAAGTGGCCTTGGTTAGGGAATTATATATCTGAGTGCCGAGGGAATCGATTCGGCAAATTATCAAGCCATAATAAGATTTCATATTTCTTCCGACTTTCCGTTGACATTCTGTGGTATTTCTTGGTAGAATAGTTCCAGTAGGGGATACCGTAAATGAAGAAATAAGGTCCCGGAAAGTGGTTCCGTAAAGGCATCACATTGATCGAAGTGATCGCCATGTTCCCCGATGACGAATCCGCGGAAAAGTGGTTCGCCTCCATGCGCTGGCCGGACGGTCCCGCGTGCCCCCGCTGCCGCGGCTCCAGCGTGCAGTCCGACGCGGCCCACCCTTCGATGCCGTACCGTTGCCGCGGCTGCGGCAAGCGCTTTTCGGTGCGCACCGGCAGCGTGACGGCCGACACCGAGCTCGGCTACCGCACCCGGGCCGTCGCCCTGTTCCTGCTGACCACCGGCATCAAGGGCGTCTCGAGCATGAAGCTGCACCGCGACCCGGGTATCACCCGGAAGTCGGCCTGGCACCTGGCGCACCGCATCCGCGCGTGCCGGGAGCGGGATCGGGGCCTGTTCGCCGGCCCGGTGGAAGTGGACGAGACCTACGTCGGCGGCAAGGAACGCAACCAGCACGAGAGCAAGAAGGCCCGTGCCGGGCGCGGGCCGGTCGGCAAGACCCCCGTGGCGGGGGCGCGGGACCGCGCCACGAACGCAGTGGCCGCGCGGCCGCTGGCGGGCACCGCCAAGGGCGACCTGCAGGGCTTCGTGCGCGCCCGCGTCGCGCCGGGGGCGCAGCTCTACTCCGACGAGGCGGCGGCCTGCGCCGGCATGGAGGAGTTCCCGCACGAAGCCGTCAGGCGCTCCGGCGGCGAGTACGTGCGCGGGGCAGCGCATACGAACGGCATCGAATCGTTCCGGTCCCTGTTCAAGCGCGGCCTGTACGGAACCTATCACCGGATGAGCGTCCGTCATCTCGGCCGCTACCTCACGGAGTTCGCGGGACGGCGCAACGACCGCGACTGCGACACGGCGGAACGGATGCGGCGCATGGCGCGGGGCTTGGTCGGCCGGACGCTGACCTACCGGCAGCTGACCGGCAAGGCCGCGGTCGCGGCCCGAGCGGCGCCCGCCGCGCCGAGCGCGGCAGCCCGCTGCGGGCGCGCTCTTCACGCTCGGTGCGCTGCACGCTCGGTGCGAGGGGCGCACCGGATCCGGCATGCCCCGGTGCGACCCCGGTCCGGCCCGGACCGTCCATGCAGGCCGTCGAGCGCCGGGGATCCGCTGTCTTCGCCCCTCGCAGGGCCTGCAAGCGGCTTGCAAGGGGTGCCCTGCCACCGCCAACCGGGTTCCACCGGGGCATGCGAGGCGGCCTCTCTAGTCCCTTCCTCGTCCAATCCGCTGGCAGGCTCGATTCAGATACGATCCCACCCCTCCGTGCCTGCCGCGGCCGCACTCGAATGACCCCAGCTCGACACCCACCTCCCGGCTCACAGCAGTTCTCGTCGGATATGGCGTTGTCGGCACTCAGATATATAATTCCCTTTGCAAAATTCAGAAAAAAGGCTGACCGCCCCACGAACGACTAGTTTCCGGGCTGTTATTCTCGCCGAAAAAGACCCCCTTCAGCTGGGCTTGCTCCGCTGCGGGGCGCTCCTGCGAGGAGCGGCCCCGTGCAGGCGCAGCTCTCCCGGCCCGGCCCTGCGGGCGGGCGCTCTTCCCGGCTGTCCCGGCGGCCCGGGCTCTCGGAGCGCCAGGCGCAGGAGCTGCGCGACGGCCGCGCGGGTTGACAGCGATGAGCGGCACGTGCCCGAGCCGCTCGCTGAAGGCCCGGATGCCGGCCGCGTCGTACGCGCTGTCCATCAGGTCGTACAGGTTGTCGACGCGGCCCGCGGTCCGTGTCGCCAGCGGGACCGCGGCCTGGCTGTCGTGCGGCGCAGCCGCGGTGAGCAGGCAGCTGACCGGGATCCCGCCGTCGATCGCGTCGATATGCAGCTTGTAGCCATGCAGCTTGTAGCCATGCAGCCTGTAGCCGCACCAGCTGACGGTATGGCCCTTGGCGTTGCGCTTGGTGCCGGTATCGCAGTCCTTCGGCAGGTCGTTCAGCATGAGCCTTTTGCAAGAATCCCGCGCTAATAGCATTATCATTTAGTTAGTCTATTAAGTATTCGATATAATCAATGGAATAGGACTGTAGTAAATGTAGTTTTAATGGCTTGTCTGCGTTTTGAGTTTCCTGGCAATCTCTTGCCATGTGTGCTATTATTGTAATGCAAGCCTAGTAAACAGCTGGCAGGATCAAACGAATATGTCCTTGATAGAAACCGTATCCGCGTACTGGTTCACGTTCCAGCAGGGGCTGTTCCCCTGGCTCGAGCAGGAACTCGGCCCCCTCGGCGAGCGCTGCCGCAGCTTCGTCCAAGCGGTGGAACCGGCGCAGGTCGAGGACTGCCTGCCCGTCGGGCAGGGCGGCCGCGGCCGCCCCCTCGCAAGCCGCGCCGCCATGGCGCGCGCCTGCATCGCCAAGGCCGTCTTCGACCAGCCCGCTACGCGCTCGCCGGTCGAGCGCCTGCAGACCGATCGCACCCTGCGCCGACTGTGCGGCCGGGACCTGGCCGGGGCCGTGCCCGGCGAGGCAACCTTCTCGCGCGCCTGCGCCGAGTTCGCCGCCGGCGAACTGCCCGGACGCTTGCACCAGGCGCTGCTCGCGCGGACGCTCGACGGCCGCTTGGCAGGGCACGTCTCGCGCGACTCGACCGCCATCGAGGGCCGCGAGCGGCCCGCCGGGAAGCCCGCGCCGGAACGCAAGCCGAAACGCAAGCGCGGGCGCCCTCGCAAGGGCGAGCAGCGGCCGCCCGCTCCGCGCCGACTGGCGCGGCAGCCGGACATGAATCTCGAAGCAATGCTGCACGACCTGCCGAAGGGCTGCGATACCGGCACCAAGCGCAACGCCAAGGGCCGTACCGTCAGCTGGCGCGGCTACAAGCTGCCTATCGACGCGATCGACGGCGGGATCCCGGTCAGCTGCCTGCTCACCTCGGCTTCGCTGCACGACAGCCAGGCCGCGATCCCGCTGGCGACGCGGACCGCGGGCCGCGTCGACAACCTGTACGACCTGATGGACAGCGCGTACGACGCGGCCGGGATCGGGGCCTTCAGCGAGCGGCTCGGGCACGTGCCGCTCATCGATGTCAACCCGCGCGGCCGGACGGAGCTGAAGGCGGATCTGGAACGGGAGGCCAAGGCGCTGCGCAGCGCCGGGCGAATCCCGCCAAGCTGCACTACCGCGAGCGCTCGACGGTGGAGCGTGTCAACGGCCGCCTGAAGGACGATTGCGGCGGGCGCCACGTGCGCGTCCGCGGCCATGGCAAGGTGCTGTGCCACCTCATGTTCGGCGTGCTCGCGCTGACGGTCGCGCAGCTCCTGCGCCTGGCGCTCCGAGAGCCCGGGCCGCCGGGACGGCCGGGCAGAGCGCCCGCCCGCCGGGCCGGGCCGGGAGAGCTGCGCCTGCACGGGGCCGATCCCCGCAGGAGCGCCCCGAAGCGGAGCAAGCCCAGCTGAAGGGGGTCTTTTTCGGCGAGAATAACAGCCCGGAAACTAGTCGTTCATGGGGCGGTCAGCCCTCTTTTCTGAATTTTGCAAAAGGCTCCTTGGTTACCGGTGACGGCCATCCGTTCCTGTATCGGTCGAGTCCCGAGCTCGGCGCGGCATGGCTTGCAACGGCAGAGCGCCGCAGGCGCCTCCGTTTCTTTCGAGCGCCCCCAGGCTCTCTCCCCGGCGGCCCTGCGCCGGGAGGCGCCGTCGGCCCGCCCCTGCTCGCTTGGCCTAGTGCCCGACCGCCCGGTCCGCCGCCCCACCGACGTGGTCTTCCGACGGTGGGCCCTCCCCGGGTCGTTCTAGCCGGGAGCAACTCGCCCGTCGCGGTCGAGCTCGCGGCTAGGCACGTTAGGGGACCCCTCGCGGCCGTCGTTGCGAGGCAGAGGGACCGGCGCCTGGGGACTGGGCTGGGCGTGCTGGTGGTGCTCGCGAGCGCGATGGTGCTCGTCGTATTATCAGCGCGGCGCGCCAAGCATCTGGCTGGGATGCAGATGCAGTTCATCGCCGGCGTGACCCATGAGCTCCGGACGCCGATATCGGTGATTCGCTCGGTTGGCGAGAACATAGCCGACGGGATTGTCGCCTCCGACGGGCGGATCCGCCAGTACGGCAGGCTCATTCTGGACCAAGGCCTTCGCATCGGCGGAATGGTGGAGCAGACGCTGCAATTCGCGGCGATCGAGTCCGGCCAGCGCGAGATGCGCTCCCTGCCGCTGGATGCGGCGCAGCTGGTGACGGACGCAGTCAACGAGGCGCGACCGATGATCGAGCAAGCCGGCTTCTCGCTTGACCGATCGGAGCGGGGGCCGCTTCCTGCGGTCGTCGCCGACCCGCAGGCGGTGAGGCAGATCCTCTCGAACCTGAGTACGGCAAGCCGGGCCGTTGGGTTCGGGTCGAGGCCGGATCCGTCGAGCGCCGCGGTCGCGTCCGGGTCTGGCTGCGTGTCTCCGATGGGGGCCGGGGCATTTCCGACAAGGACAGGAAGCGAATCTTCGACGCGTACTTTCGCGGCGCGGCAGCCAGCCAGCTGAACGTGCAAGGCGCCGGCCTGGGTTTGAAGCTGGCGCGCGATCTGGCGCGGGCCATGGGCGGCAGCCTCTCGGTCCGTAGCGAGCCTGGGCAGGGAAGCGCCTTCACCCTCAGCCTGCCGGGGAAGGCCACCTAGCACGAGGAGCCGTGCTGCGATGCCTCGCGTCTTGCTGATCCAAGACGAGGCCGGAATCGGCATGACGATGGAGGACCGGTTCCAGTCCGAGGGTTACGAAGTCGAATTCGCGACGGACGGCATGGCGGGTTTCGATCGCGCCCGCCGCGGCGGGATCGACCTAATCGTGCTTGACCTGATGCTGCCCAAGAAGTCGGGCATGGATGTCTGCAAGGAATTGAGGGACGCCGGCGTCTCTACTCCTGTGCTCATGCTGACCGCGAAGGACCACGTGACGGACCGCGTCAGGGGATTGAAGACAGGTGCGGACGACTACCTTCCCAAGCCGTTCGAGATGGCGGAACTTCTGGCGCGGGTCGAGGCGGTTCTGCGCCGCGACCAGCGGAGCGTCGCGCGGGCCGACATTCCCAGATATCGCTTCGGGGAAGTGCGGGTCGACCCGCTGCGGGGGGGGGGACGCAGCTGCGCCTGTCGGCGCTGGAGTACCAGCTGCTGGAGTACTTCCTGCGGCATCCTAGGGAGACTCTGACACGCGCAGTGCTGCTGCGTGAGGTCTGGAGAAAGGGCGAGGCGTCGGCCGGAACGCGCACGGTTGATGTGCATGTGGGATCGTTGCGGCAGAAGATCGAGGCGAATCCGAAGAGGCCGCGGTGGATCGTCACGCATCACGGGATCGGCTACCGGTTCATTCCCCAATAGGCTCGCGGAAGTGCTGGTAAACTCAAAGCACTGATGGATCGTCGGCGATTTCTTGCCTCCGCCGCCGCAGGCGGAGGGGCGGCTTGGGCCGCGGAACGCCGCCGGGTGATGCTCCCGACGGACACGCCCGACGAGCTCGGGTTTCGAATCATGTGGTACAACCCCGTGCCGCCGGTCGACAAGAGCTCGTACCGTCTGGAGATCGGCGGGCTCGTCGCCAATCCCGCCTCGCTGCCCGTGGAGGAGTTGAAGGCGTATCCGCGTGTCGAGCAGTCCTCGCGCCTCAAGTGCGTGCAGTGCTGGTCCGCCCGGACTACTTGGGGCGGCTTTCGCTTTGACGAGCTTCTCGAGGACGTCAAGCCGCTCTCCGGCGCGAAGGCCGTTCGCATCGACTGCGCGGACAAGTGGTACGAGTACATGTCGCTGGAGGAAATGGCCCAGCCCGGGGTGATGCTCTGCCTGGAGATGGCCGGCCAGCCGCTCACGGACCCGCACGGGGCACCGCTGCGCCTCTTGGCGCCTTCGAAGTACGGCTACAAGTCCGCAAAGCTGGTGACCAAGATTACCTTCGTCGATGAGGGAGGCGGGTCCATGGCCTGCGACATCGGGCCCTATTACTCCCCCTCAGGCGAGATCCTCGCCGGATACGACCATCCGCTGGATTTGGGTGCGGGAATGCGGAGGAAGATTCCGGGCGGGGAAATCGTCGACTACTGATGCTGCGACTGCCCAAGCGCGATTTTCTCAAACTGGCGGGCTTGGCGATTGCCGAGAAGCTCGTGCCGCCGGGCCTCCGGGCGCAACGGGAAGCGCGTCCGCACGACGACCGCAAGCTGATCGTGGTGACGTTCGGCGGCGGGTGCCGCTACCGGGAGACATTCGCCCGAGAGGGACTGAGGAACATTCCGCGTCTGTCCGCGTTGAAGAGCCAGGGCCGGTTCTTCTCGAATTGCGTCAACAGTGGAGTGCTGTCCCATTACAACTCGACGTCCAGCATCGTGACGGGGAACTGGCAGCGAGTCGACGACTTCGGGTTCCAGTCGGCCGCCAGCCCCACGATCTTCGAGCGCTACCGCAAGTCGCGGCGCAAGCCCGCCACCGACGCCTGGGCCATCTGCACGAACAAGAGCTTCGCCTCGATGGGCGCGACGCGGGTGCGGGGGTACGGTGAGGATGTAGGCGCGAACGTCGTCCTGCCGAAGCTGTTGCTGCTGGAAGCGGTAGACGAAGTGATCAAGCGGGACCTTGACCAGGGGGTCGCGGACCGCGAAAACGTGCTCCACCAGCTGGAGGGCATCCTCAACGCCGGCTACGAGGGCATAGGATGGACGATCTTCCGCGGCGGCAAACAGCTGGACAGGCAGGTCAAGGACACGCTCAAGCGCGGCTTGGTGCAGTACATCTACGGCCCGGAAGCGCCCAACTCGGGCGACGAGCTGACTTTCTTCGTGACGAGGGAGGTGATGCGGGAGTTTGCGCCGCGGCTGTTGCTCGTCAACTTCTGGGACATGGACGTGGCGCATTGGGGCGCGTACTCGCTGTATCTCCAGGCGATCACGAAGACTGATCGCCTCTGCGGCTTGCTTTGGGACGAGGTCCAGTCGAATCCGGACTACAGGGACAAGACCACCGTCCTGATCCTGCCGGAGCTGGGGCGGGACGGGGACCTGAACACCGCGAACGGCTTCCTGAACCATCGCAGCGGGGATCCGTCGTGCCGGCACGTGTGGCTGCTGGCCTTGGGCGCGGGGCTCGAAATGGGCGAGACGGACCGCCCCATCTCGCACGTGGACGTGGCCGCCACCGCGGCCGCGACGCTGGGCGTGCCCGCCGAAGGGATGCAAGGGCGGCGTATCGGGGAAGTCCTCGTCTGAAGCGATGCGCACGCAGCGGGCCACTGACCGCCCGGACGGACCAACTTCGTGCCGTCCAAACGGCAGTTCCCATCCCTGTCCGTCGCCGATGTCATCGCTCTCCGCGCGCCGCTGAGGGACTCCGCGAATCCGATGCGGAACGCGACCCCCGCATGCTCGCCGGAGGTCCCGGCACTCGATTCCCATGCCGACCTCAGCGTCGCCGCCGGACGGATTGTTGCGCAGCGGCAGCCAGTGCCGCCCTCGGCCGGCCGGCACGAACAGCTCGAGTCCCTCGGGCAGCTGCACTTCCTTCGTGAAGGAGGCCGACTAGAGGGTAGCTATCCGCGCGCCCCGTTTCTCGGTGAACGCCTTGTCGCCGAGGAAGGTGCGGCAGACATAGTTCCCGGTTGGCTCGCCCCCCGTCATGAATCGACGTCTCGTAGGCAAGGATCCACAGAGCCTCGTTGAAGCGGAACAGGCGCTCGATTCCGGGAGGGGGTTCGCGAGGAAGCCGGCTGGCAATTCGATCCGGCCCGCGTCGTAGCGGATCTCACTCACCATTCCGAGCGGGCTCGACGGGGCCGGGGGCTGGAAGTCGTCGAGGGTCTGGGCGGCCGCCCGCCGGAACCAAGCAGCATGCAGGCAAGCGCGAACACGGCGGCGGACGGCCTGGCAGCAATTTCCGAGAGCGCACGATGCCTGCCTAGCTCGGCCTCCGTGGCCCCATCATCCTCTCACCTAGTCTCTCGGGCGCGGGTCGCAGGCCCTCAAACTAGGACTGGAGGTGTGCGATTGATGGAGTTTCGCGACCATTCCTGCAGGTGCTGACCGAGCGGCCCTCCGACGCGATGCCAGTGGTGCAACGAAGCCCGGCGCCTGGGCTCGGCCGCCAGCGCAAACCTGTCGATTCGACCGCCTCGGAGACCGCGCCGGGCAAGATTTTCGTGCCGCAGCGGCCGCGCACCCAGCAGCGTATCGGCACACGGAAGGTCCCGCTCAGCATTCTTGGCGGCGCGGGCCTGGAATTCGGCCGGCACCCTTGACCAAGCCGACCCGCTCAGTAGGCTCGTGAGGCTCGTGGTGCCGGCGGATCAGGCCGGTGGCGGCTCGACCCCTCGCTACGGAGCCGGATGCGAGCGCCTGCCTGCCTGCGGGACGGACGGCAGTGCGGGCACGCTGGCTGGATGCGCGCGCCGTTGCGATGCGCCTCAGCGCGCCGTGCCGAGTTGCCGGATCCACGGGCGGGCATTCCTGTGGAGATCGACGGATGCGACGTCGTTGGCAAGTGCGGGCCCGGGCGTGCTGCGTCCGCGCTCGATGATCGAGTCGAAGAGGGAATTCAGCGCGTCAACCCTTGCCGGTCGGTCGGCGGCTAGGTTCTTGGTTTCGCGCGCGTCGTCGACGAGGTCAAACAGCTGCACGAACGGTGCCTTCCGCAAGTCCGCAGGGGACGGAATCGATTCGAACGATTCCAAGGCATCGCCCCATGCTTCCTCGGGTGCCGGCGACGTTCCCCACATGCCCCGGGAACCGCTCCCGGGGGTGAGGGCGAGCTTCCAACGGTCGTGGCGGATTGCGAATGCCAGCGGCGACTGCATCACTAGGTGCGTTCGCACGCTTTGATCTGTCGGATTCCTCAGGAGAGGCGCGAGGCTCACCGAGTCCGGGAGGTCTCCTTGATCCAAGTCGATGCCCGCGACGTCGGCGACCGTGGCTGCAAGGTCATTCAGCCCCACTAATCGGTTGCAGCGAGACCCGGGCGGGACCGCACCCGGCCATCGCGCAAGCAAGGGCACTCGCAGGCCGCCCTCGAACACTGTGAACTTGTAACCGCGGTAGATGCCGCTCGAGTAGTGGCCGAGCTTCTCAAGCTCTCGAATGAGGTTCGGCGTCGCCTTGCGGAGATTGCCTGCATACGGTGCGGCGCCGTGATCGGATGTGGCGATCACGAGCGTGCTGTCGCTCAGGCCGTGCAATTCCAGAGCGCGTAGGACGCGCCCCACCGTGGCGTCGGTCTCCTCGACAAAGTCCCCGTACAAGCCCAAGTCGCTGGTGCCTTCAAACTCCGGGCTGGGGCTGGTAGGGGTGTGGGGAGCCGTCAGCGCGACGTAAAGAAAGGGAATTATATATCTGAGTGCCGACAACGCCATGTCCGACTAGAACTGCTGTGAGCAGGGAGGTCGGTGTCGAGCTGGGTTCATTCGAGTGCGGCCGCGGCGGGCACAGAGGGGTGGGGAGTGGGATCGTATCTGACTCGAGCCTGCCAGCGGATTGGACGAGGCAGGGACTAGAGAGGCCGCCTCGCCTGCCCCGGTTGCCCCGGTGGAACCCGGTTGGCGGTGGCAGGGCACCCCTTGCAAGCCGCTTGCAGGCCCTGCGAGGGCCGAAGACAGCGGATCCCCGGCGCTCGACGGCCTGCATGGACGGTCCGGGCCGGACCGGGGTCGCGCCGGGGCATTCCGCATCCGGTGCGCCCCTCGCACCGAGCGTGAAGCGCACCGAGCGTGAAGAGCGCGCCCGCAGCGGGCTGCCGCGCTCAGCGCGGCGGGCGCCGCTCAGGCCGCGACCGCGGCCTTGCCGGTCAGCTGCCGGCAGGTCAGCGTCCGGCCGACCAAGCCCCGCGCCATGCGCCGCATCCGTTCCGCCGTGTTGCAGTCGCGGTCGTTGCACCGTCCCGCGAACTCCGTGAGGTAGCGGCCGAGATGACGGACGCTCATCCGGTGATAGGTTCCGTACAGGCCGCGCTTGAACAGGGGCCAAAACGATTCGATGCCGTTCGCATGCGCCGCCCCGCGCACGTACTCGCCGCCGGAGTGCCTGACGGCTTCGTGCGCGAACTCCGCCATGCCGGCGCAGGCCGCCGCCTCGTCGGAGCGGACCTGCGCGCCCGGCGCGACGCGGGCGCGCGCGAAGCCCTGCAGGTCGCCCTTGGCGGTGCCCGGCAGCGGCCGCGCGGCCACTGCGTTCGTGGCGCGGTCCCGCGCCCCCGCCACGGGCGTCTTGCCGACGGGCCCGCGCCCGGCACGGGCCTTCTTCCTCTCGTGCTGGTTGCGTTCCTTGCCGCCGACGTAGGTCTCGTCCACTTCCACCGGGCCGGCGAACAGGCCCCGATCCCGCTCCCGGCACGCGCGGATGCGGTGCGCGAGGTGCCAGGCCGACTTCCGGCTGATGCCCGGGTCGCGATGCAGCTTCATGCCGGAGACGCCCTTGAGGCCGGTGGTCAGCAGGAACAGGGCCACGCCCCGGACGCGGTAGCCGAGCTTGGTGTCGGCCGTCACGCTGCCGGTGCGCACGGAAAAGCGCTTGCCGCAGCCGCGGCAACGGTACGGCATCGAAGGGTGGGCCGCGCCGGACTGCACGCTGGAGCCGCGGCAGCGGGGGCACGCGGGACCGTCCGGCCAGCGCATGGAGGCGAACCACTTTTCCGCGGATTCGTCATCGGGGAACATGGCGATCACTTCCATCAATGTGATGCCTTTACGGAACCACTTTCCGGGACCTGATTTCTTCATTTACAGTATCCCCTACTGGAACTATTCTACCAAGAAACACCACAGAATGTCAACGGAAATTCGGAAGAAACATGAAATCTTATTATGGCTTGATAATTTTCCGACTTGATTCCCTCGGCACTCAGATATATAATTCCCATAATCAAGGCCGATAAGATGCGCTGGGGGCTGTAGGAATGGATTGCCGCTCCGTACGACTGAACCTTGGGCGAGATCATTCGGCAAATTGAAGAGGGCGACGGCGTCGCTTCTGTCGACGTACTTATCGAAGAGATTCCAGCAAGGTGTGGTGTCTATCCTAGCACCGTTCGAGCGTATCTTGCAACACCGAAGTTCAAGCTGCGAGACGGCCTCGCCAGCGTAGCCGACGCTTCGTCCATTCGGCTTCGCCCGTTCGACGAGGCTATCGACGGTCGGACTGGCGCAGGCGAACCGTACTGGACTTGTACAGCCTTGGGGCGCTACTTGTCAGGGTGCAGCGTGACGTTGGCTCCGTTCGAGCTCGCGGTCGCGCTCGGCTGCCCTCCTGGCGGCAGCTGTCGCGTTCGCATCGAAGATCCTGCCGCTGTCGTCCTCTCTCCGTGCAGCTGCGGCTGGGATCCCTAAGCGGCTCGACCCAAGGCTACGCAAGCGGTCCGCATTCCGAGCTCGGCGTCCGGTCGGGCGACGAGGTCCGGGTGGTGGTCCTGGATGCGGGCGCGGCTAGGTTTGAAGTGCAGGATGCGGGCCGCTGGTGCAGCCGGTTAGCGAGGATGACCCCGGACTGGTTGCTTCCGTCCGCACGCGTGACCCAGGCATGCGACCGCAAGGCAGGCGCCGGGCTTCGGCAAGCGTCCCCTCGAGCACTCCTCGCTGCTCGAGCCGCGCCCGCCACGGTCACGGCGCGCCGGGCGTCAATGGCGGAAGTGCCGCGTCCCGGTGCAGACCATCGCCAAGCCCAGGCGGTTCGCGGCATCTATGACTTCACCGTCTCGTCTCGAGCCTCCCGGCTGGATCACGGCCGTCGCCCCGTGGCTCGCGAGCTCCTCAATCCCGTCGGCGAACGGGAAGAAGGCATCCGAGGCCACCACACTGCCGGCCAACGGCAGCGCCGCCTTTAGCGCCCCAAGCCGGGCCGAATCGATCCTGCTCATCTGGCCCGCGCCCACCCCGACCGTCTGGCCGTCCCGGGCGTACAGGATCGCGTTGGACTTGACGTGCTTGACCACCTTCCACGCGAAGCGCAGGGATGCCTCCTCGGCCTCGGTAGGCCTCCGCTCGGTTACAACGTCAAACCGCTCAGGACCGCTCTCGGCGCGGTCTTCGGTCTGGACGAGGAAACCTCCCGAAATGCTGCGCACGAGCGTGCCCGCCGCGGTCCTGCCGATTTCCATGAGGCGGGTGTTCTTCTTCCTCCGGAGCAGGGCCAGCGCCTCCGGCTCGTAGCCTGGCGCCGCTACGGCCTCGACGAACAGCTTCGACATTTCCCGGGCGGTCTCCGGATCCACCAGGCGGCTGGTAGCGATCACCGAGCCGAACGCCGAGACGGGGTCGCAGGCCAAGGCCTTTAGGTATGCCTCGGCCAGCGAGGCCCCCTCCGCGCAACCGCACGGGTTGGTGTGCTTGATGATCGCCACGGCCGGCCGGTCGAATTCGAGGGCGAGCTGCCACGAGGCGTCCAAGTCGACTAGGTTGTTGTACGAAGGCTCCTTGCCGTGGAGCTGGCGGGCCCCGCCGACGCCGTCGCGCCCTTCGGCATACAGCGCGGCCTGCTGGTGGGGGTTTTCCCCGTATCGCAGCGCCCGCGCGCGCGGGACGTGCAAGTCCAGCTGCGCGGGCAACGGGCTGTCCGCCTCGCCGCCCGGAGGCTGCCCGGGCTCGAGCGTGGCGAGCGTGGCGCTGATCGCCCTGTCGTAGGCAGCGGTCACGCGGAATGCCTTCTGTGCCAGTCGCCACCGGGTGGCGGTCGAAAGCGTGCCGTCCGAGGCCAGCTCCTTCCCGACTGCCGGGTAGTCCGCCGGGTCCGTGACGACGGCCACGTCCGTGAAGTTCTTCGCGGAAGCGCGGATCAGCGAAGGCCCCCCGATGTCGATCTTCTCGATGAGCTCGTGGAATGTCGCTCCCTCGCGGGCGGCGGTTGACTCAAAGGCGTACAGGTTCACCACCACCATGTCGATGGGCGTGATTCCGTGGCGTTCCAGGGCGCTCGCATGCTCGGCGTTCGACCGAACGGCGAGGATCCCGCCGGCGATGCGCGGGTGAAGGGTCTTCACTCGCCCGTCCAGCATTTCCGGGAAGCCCGTCACATCCGAGACGTCCTCCACGGGCAAACCCGCCTCGCGCAGGATCCGCGCCGTGCCTCCGGTGGAAACCAGCTCGAGTCCGCTCGCGGTAAGCTGGCGAGCGAAGTCCGCTAGCCCGGTCTTGTCCGTGACGCTCAGTAGTGCCCGCCGGATCCTTGCCATGAACGACCATTGTACGGGCCCCCTTCGGCCGCTTTGGCGCCGCTGACTGTTGGCGCGCCTTGGAAGGCGTTGCTTGGACCGTCCCTGACTGCGCGTCCTAATCGCCGCCAGCCTCGCCCCTCGGGACGGTTCCGCAATCCGCGCTCGGGCTTCGGATAGGTCAGAGACAGACCTTCCCGCTGCCTGTCGGTCTGGGGCAGCGGCGTGGCGGGCGTCTTGCGTTCTGGCCTGCACGCCCTCGGTTCCCTGCCTTCCGATAGGACCGACTGTGTAGGCCGATCCGAGCGTATGAGACGGCTCCTCGCAGAAAGCGGCGACGACCTCGTGCGGCTCGCCCGGCGGCTGCCAGTCACGGCCGCCTCCGACGTCTGTCAACGGACTAGGCAGAAAGGGCTTATACCGTGACGGCGGGTGCCATCGGCCACCGCGGATTGAACTCGTCCGCCGCGGTCGCGGGCCGGACCCCGCGGATTCGGCGTGAGATCTACGGAGCCCTGCCAAGGTTGGGTTGCGTGCGCTGGACGTCGCCGGTCTCGACCCCGTCCTACAGGCTCGGCAAGTGGGCTTGGCGCGGCTGCGCAATCCGGACTTGATGGCGGCGGCGCGGATTCAGTTCAGGTTGGTCTCGCAATTGCCCGGCCGACAGTCGGCCAAGTCGGGATCCGGTATTCTCCACCGCCCTTCGAGGGGGACCTAGCGCGACAACGGGCTTCCACAAGGCGAGATGGAGCCCGGACTAGCGAATGGGCGAAGACGCAACAAGTGGCGGGTCGCTACCGCCCAGCAAGCCAATGCCCGACTACAGAGCGCGACCGATGAACGCCGAAGCAACATTCGCATACTTCGAAGTGTCCCTGACCGGGGCCTGCTGCTCGTCAACTTAGAGAAATGCCATCAGAGGCGTTCGGTGTCGCGGCGCTGCCGAGGGACCGGCGTCACGGTTTGAGGGCCATTGCAACCGTCCGTCGCGCTAGCGAATGACCTAGCCACTCGGGCTGCCACGAGATCTGATGGCGAGCCGCTACCGGCTCGGCTGACCCGGTTGCAGCCGCGCGCGGAGTGCCTCGGGCGCGCCCGTTGCTCGGGGCTTGCCTCGGGCCGTATCGAGCGGGGGTGCCCGGCTCGGTCGTCAGGCGACCCCGGTTGCTGGCCCGGATGGGGTGCCGCCCGCTCATGAGCATTGGTTGCCGCCTAGCAGGTGCTGGCAGGGGACGGCGAATGGTGATCTAGGCGAGTCTCTCCGGGCCGGATGGGTTTCGCCGAGTGCGGCCGCGCCCGGGAGGCATCCGAATGGACCGGGTTGCCATCAGGCGATCCCCGAGGGAGGCCTCGCTTAGAGCGGCGTGCCCGGTTCGAGCGGACGTGCGGCTATGCCGGTGCCGCGGCGTGCAAGTCCTGCAGCGCCCGCACGCGGGCGCGCTCCGCCCTGCGGGCCGCGATTCCGTTGACTGCGGCCTTCGCCGCGCTCAGAGTGGTCATGCTCGGGATGCCGTGCTGGATCGCCGCGCTCCGGATCTTCTTTTCGTCATCGAACGCGTAGGGCCCCGCCGGGGTGTTCACAATCAGGTCGACCTTGCGGTTGGCGATCAGGTCGAGGGCGTTAGGGCGCCCCTCGTTGACCTTCATGACCGTGCGGCACGCCAGCCCGGCGGCCCGCAGCGACGTTGCCGTACCGCGGGTCGCGTGGAGGCGGAAGCCGAACCCCGCGAACTTCCGCGCTATCTCGATGCCCTCCCCGATCTGGCGGGAATTGACGCTCAGGAACACCGCCCCGCTCTCGGGCAGCGCTTGCCCGGCGCTGAGCTGCGCCTTCGCGAAAGCCTCGCCGAACGTCGCGCCGATGCCCATGACCTCGCCGGTCGAGCGCATTTCCGGCCCGAGCAGCGGGTCCACTCCGCTGAACTTGTTGAACGGGAAGACCGGGGACTTCACGCTGACCTCGCGGGCATCCAGAACACCCCCGCGCAGGCCGAGGTCCGCCAGCTTGCGCCCTGTCATCAGACGGACCGCGATCTTGGCTAGGGGCACCCCCGTGGCCTTGCTCACGTAAGGCACGGTGCGCGAGGCCCGCGGGTTCACCTCGATCACGTACGCCCTGCCACGGTGGATGGCGTACTGCACGTTCATCAGCCCCACCACGCGCAGGGCCCGGGCCAGCCGCACCGTGTAGTCGGCGATCGTGCCGAGCGTCTCCGGGGGAATTGTCTGCGGGGGCAGGACGCATGAGCTGTCCCCCGAATGCACCCCGGCCTCCTCGATGTGCTCCATGATGCCGCCGATCACGACGTCTTCGCCGTCGCACAGGGCGTCCACGTCGACCTCGATCGCGTTCTCCAAGAAGCGGTCGATCAGGATGGGCCGGTCCTGCGAGTAGACCACCGCGTCCCGCATGTAGCTCTCGACCGTCGGCGCGTCGTAGGCGATGACCATGGCGCGGCCGCCCAGCACGTAGCTGGGGCGCACGAGTACCGGGTACCCGATGCGCTTGGCCGCCTTCAGCGCGTCGCCCGGGGTGGTGGCGGTGCTGCCTGCCGGCTGAGGGATGTCCAGCTGGGTCAGCAGTCGGCCGAACCGGTCGCGGTCCTCGGCTAGGTCGATCGATTCCGGATCCGTGCCGATGATCGGCACCCCGTGCGCCTTCAGTGGGAGGGACAGGGTCAGCGGGGTCTGCCCGCCGAACTGCACGATCACGCCGTCCGGGCGCTCTGTGTCGAATATGTTGAGGACGCTCTCCAGAGTCAGCGGCTCGAAGTACAGCCGGTCGCTGGTGTCGTAGTCGGTCGACACGGTCTCCGGGTTGCAGTTGACCATGATCGACTCGTAGCCGAGCTCCTGGAGGGCGAATGACGCGTGGCAGCAGCAGTAGTCGAACTCGATTCCCTGGCCGATCCGGTTCGGCCCCGAGCCCAAGATCATGATCTTGCGCCTGTCGCTCGGCTCCGCCTCGCATTCCTCCTCGTACACCGAGTAGAGGTACGGCGTGAAGCTCTCGAACTCGGCCGCGCAGGTGTCAACTCGCTTGAACGCGGCGCGGATGTTCCATTCCTTGCGACGGTTCCGCACCGCGGTCTCGGTCTCGCCCCACAGGCGGGCGAGGCGGTCGTCGGACAGCCCGTGGCGCTTGGCCTGCTCGAGCTGCGCCGGCGTGACCTCGGCCAGGCTGGTCCGCCCCAGCTCCCGCTGGTGCTCGACGACCGTTCTGACCTGCTCCAGGAACCACGGGTCGATTCCGGTCAGCTCGCGGATCTCCTCGACCGACATTCCCTGCCCGAAGGCGAAGCGGATGTACGTGAGCCGGTCGGGGTTCGGCGTGATCAGGCGCTTTGGAATCAGATCCGGGTTGAGGACGTCGGACCCGGACTTGCGGCCCGTCTCGAGGGAATGGATCGCCTTCCACAGCGAGTGCTTGAAGGTCGAGCCGATCGCCATGACCTCGCCGATGGACTTCATCTGGACGCCGAGCACGGGCTCGCTGCCGGGGAACTTCTCGAACTGCCACTTCGGGACCTTCACCACGACGTAGTCGATGCTGGGCTCGAAGCTGGCGGGCGTCTTGCGCGTGATGTCGTTGGGAATCTCGTCGAGGCGCAGGCCCACGGCGAGCTTGGCCGCGATCTTGGCGATCGGGAACCCGGTCGCCTTCGACGCCAGGGCCGAGCTGCGCGACACGCGCGGGTTCATCTCGATGATCAACATCCGGCCCGTCTCGGGATGGATGCTGAACTGCACGTTGGAGCCTCCCGTGTCGACCCCGATCTCACGCAGGCAAGCGAGGGACGCGTCCCGCATGAGTTGGTACTCGCGGTCCGTCAGCGTCTGGGCCGGGGCCACGGTGATGGAATCGCCCGTGTGGACGCCCATCATGTCGAAGTTCTCGATCGAGCAGATGATGATCGCGTTGTCGGCTAGGTCGCGCATCACCTCCATCTCGAACTCCTTCCAGCCGAGGACGCTCTCCTCGACCAGCACCTCGTGCACGGGGGACAGCTCGAGGCCCCGCCGCAGCAGCGTGTGCATCTCGTCGGCGTTGTAGGCCAGGCCCCCGCCGGTGCCCCCGAGCGTGAAGCTCGGCCGTAGCACCACCGGAAAGCCGACTTCGCGGGCGAAGTCGAGCCCGTCGGCGACGCTGGCCACGAGCCGCGACCGGGGCACCTCGAGCCCGATCCCGACCATGGCGTTCTTGAATTGCTGGCGGTCTTCGGCGCGCTTGATCGCGTCGAGGTTGGCGCCGATCAGCTCCACGCCGAACTCGTCCAGCACGCCGGCCTCGGCCAGGGCGACGGACGCGTTGAGGCCGGTTTGGCCACCCACCGTCGACAGCAGCGCCTGCGGGCGCTCGCGCTCGATGATCGAGCGCAGGTACTCCGTCGTGAGCGGCTCGATGTAGGTGCGCTCGGCCAGCTCCGGATCGGTCATGATCGTCGCCGGGTTGGAGTTGACGAGGACGGTTTCGTAGCCCTCGTCCCGCAGCGCCTTGCAGGCCTGCGTCCCGGAGTAGTCGAACTCGCAGGCCTGGCCGATGACGATCGGCCCCGAGCCCACGATGAGGATCTTTTCGATGTCGGTGCGTTTGGGCATGGCCGGGTCGCGGGGCGCTAGCGGGCCGGGCGGCTAGGCCGCCGCTAGCATCAGTCTCCGGAAATCGTCGAACAGGTACCGCGAGTCGTGCGGGCCGGGCGCGGCCTCCGGGTGGTACTGCACGCAGAAGAGCGGGTCCTTGCGGCTGCGAATGCCCTCGACCGTGCGGTCGTTCAGGTTGACGTGGGTGAGCTCGATCTCGGACGCGTCGAGTGAATCGGGATCCAGCGCGAAGCCGTGGTTTTGCGAGGTGATTTCGACCTTCCCGGTCTGCGTGTTCAGGACGGGGTGGTTGCAGCCGTGGTGCCCGAACTTGAGCTTGTAGGTCCGCCCTCCCAGCGCCTGCCCCAGCAGCTGCAGGCCGAGGCAGATCCCGAACATCGGCACGCGCCCGGCCAGCTTGCGCAGCTCGGCCGCCGGGCCGCGGAGCGGCTCGGGGTCCCCGGGCCCGTTCGAGACGAACACGCCGTCGGGCCGCAGCGCCAGCGCGTCGTCGGCGGGCGTGTCGCACGGGACGACCGTGACGCGCGCCCCGATGGCCGCCAGCCGGCGCAGGATGTTGCGCTTGATGCCGAAGTCGTACGCCACGACGTGCAGCGAGCCCTCCGGGCGGGCCTCGGGCAGAGCGGACGGCAGGCAGTCGGGAGGGCCATCCGTCCACGTGTAGCGCTCCTTGGTCGAGACCCCGCTGGCTAGGTTCAGTCCGGCCATGCTCGGCGACGAGCGCGCCTTTTCCACCAGCTGCCCTGGTGCCGTGTCCAGCGAGGAGAGCACGCCCCGGAGGGAGCCGCGCCTGCGGATGTGGCGCACCAGCGCCCGCGTGTCGATCCCGGAGAGGACCGGGATGCCCCGCGACTTGAGGAACTCTGCGGCGTCCTGCGAGCAGCGCCAGTTGCTCGCTACCGCCGAGAACTCACGCGCCACCAGACCCTCGATGTAGGGTCGGCTCGACTCGCTGTCGTCGGCGTTGGTGCCGTAGTTGCCGATGTGGGGATAGGTCAGGACGACGATCTGCCCGCTGTACGACGGGTCGGTGAAGATCTCCTGGTAGCCCGTGAGGCCCGTGTTGAACACGACCTCGCCGGACACCTCCGCCCGCGCGCCCGCGGCGCGCCCGTGGAAGCAGCGCCCGTCCTCGAGCGCGAGAGTGGCTGGCCGGCTCATGCGAGGCGATGCTCCGGCCTAGCGCACCACGCCGAAGCGCTCGGGCGGCCAGTAGGCGAAGACAGCCTTTCCCGTGACGAACGAACCGTCGACCGTGCCCCAGGTCCGGCTGTCGTTCGACGTGCTGCGGTGATCGCCGAGCACGTAGTAGGCCCCTTCTCCCACCGCCACGGGCGGGTGGTTCGAGCGGTCGCGATACCTCGGCGGCACGTACGGTTCAGGCTGGACCCGTCCGTCGACCAGCACCTCCCCGTAGCGGATTTCGACCGTCTCGCCCGGAAGGCCGATCACGCGCTTGATGTACGACCGGGAAGGATCTCCCGGGAAGCGGAACACGATGACGTCGCCGCGCTCGACCAGGTCGAAGCGGTAGGCGACCTTGCTCACGAAGATGCGCTGGTCGTCGGCGAGCTGCGGGAGCATGCTGGTGCCCTCGACCTTGACGGGCTGGCAGATGAACACGATCACGAACCCCGCGATGCAGAGCGAGAGCACGCAGTCGCGCAGCCATGCGCGCCAGTCCATGCGCGCCGTGCCGTACCGGAGCGGCCGCTCCGGCGGCACCTGAGTCTCGGCCTCCATCAGCGGCTCGGAAGGATTCGGGAGCGACGGCACCGACCTCATTCCATTCTAGCGTTGCGCCCGCCGGCCCGTCAGCCCGGACCGGCGCCGCCGGCCCACCTCCAGGCCCGCGCGCCCGGAGCCGCCGTGGGAGCGGCCTAGCAGCGGGTGAAATGTAACTTTATTGCAATTATTGCGAGGACGGCCTAGAGAGCGGATCGCCCGGAATCGACGGAGATTCCTAGGTAATCCACTGTAAATCAGCAAGATGCGAGGTGGCGAACGACAGCCGGATTTCGGCCGCAGGCCTTTGTATATGAAACACAGTTGCATTTATTGCTACACTGAGGGCGTCCCGGGAGCCGGGACGGTCCTGTTTCTCGCGATTCCCACGGAGGATCTGCATGATGTTCAGACGCGCAAGCGCCATTCCGGCGGTGTCGGCGGGCGGCCGCCGCTCGAGCCGGGCACGCCCTCTCGCCGCCGCCCTTCTCTGGGCTCTAGCCCTACCCGGCGCGACGGTCCCGCGCCTCGCGGCTGCCGAGGAGGGCCCGGCCGCTGCCGAAGTGTCGGCAACGGAGCTCCTGCGGCAGGCTCGCAGCAACCGTGAGGTGCTGTCGGACTCGTTTCCCGGGTTTCGCAGCAAGCTGACCGTTCAATTCGACGGGCGCGAGTTTCACGGAACCTGCCTCTTCCGGCTGCGGGGAACCGTCCAGGTAACGCTGCAGCACACCGATGACCTGCCGGACGTGACCGCCGCGGTGCGCTCGATGCTCATGCACCGCGTCCCCGCGAGCCCGACCGAGCCTCGGCGGGCGCGCTACGGGAAGCCGGATTCCAGCCCGCTCGGCCGGAAGGTTCTGCTGAACGACGAGTACGAGTCCGCCTACCGCATCCGGGACGGTCGGATCGTGCAGGTGGACCGGCGGCTCGCCGGGCCTCGGTTCGTCATCACGGTCCTCGAGAGCGAGACGACCGCGACCGGGCGCTACCTGCCGCGCCACGTCTTCGCGGCGCGCCTCGACAGGGACACGGGCGCGGTGCGCGAGGCTTGGGCCTACACCAGCAGGTTCCAGCGCATCGACGGGGAGTACTTGCCGCTGTCCCGCCAAGTGGTGCGAATCGACGGGGGGCAGCCCACGACCTACCGCATCGAGTGGAGCGGGATCGAACTCCTCGAGCCGCAGGGCGGCGGCTCGGCCGACGCCCGCCCCGGGCAGCCAGTCGCGCGGCACGCGGGGGACTAGGCGATGCAGGCCAAGAGACTCGTCGCCGGGACGCTGAGCCTGGCCGCGTTGCTCGCGGTTCTGGCGCTGCAGGCAAGCGCGCGCGACCGCTTCGCACTTGAAGGCGAGGTGCGCGATCAGTCGGGCGCGCCCATGGTCGGCACGGCCGTGCTCCTTCGAGACTTGCAGACGGGTCTCGAGACCTCGCGCCGCTCCGGACCCCGAGGCGAGTTCGCATTCGAATTGCGGTCCGGTGCGTACCTCGTGAGCGCTGCCCGGAACGATTTCGCGACGGCCTCCGCGGAGGTGCGCGTGGGCGGCGAGCCGCCGGCCCCGCTCGTCCTGACCCTATCGCCGGCGGCCCTGACCCAGTCCATCGTCGTGACCGGGTCGCGCGAGGACGAACTGCTGGAGGCCTCGGTGGCCATGGTCGCGGTGGTCTCGCGCAGCCAGCTGCGGGACTCGGGGTACGAGAGCGTCGCTGGCATTCTCTCCGAAGAGCCCGGAATCGTGACCAGGACCAGCCGCTCGCCCGGAAGCCGTGCCGGGATCCAGATCCACGGAATCGACTCCCGGCAGTCGCTCGTGCTGATCGACGGCTTCCCGGTCGTCGGAGCGCGTGGCGTCAAGAGCGGCATCCTCAACCTGAACCGGCAGTCGACGAACCGCTTGGAACGGGTCGAGGTCGTCAAGGGGGCGCTCTCCCCGCTCTACGGGTCCGACGCCATCGGCGGCGTCGTCAACATGATCACGCGCGAGCCCCGCCGGCGCTTCGACGCCGATGTCACGGCCTCGGCGGCTTCTATGGGCGGTGTCGACCTGCGCGCCGACACCGGCTTCGTCCTCGGCGGCTGGTCCGGCTTCCTCGCTGCGGAGAGACACAAGCGCAACCCGTACGACTTGACGCCCCAGGACTTCGACACGACCGGCCCGGGCTTCCGGCGCTACGACTACCTGGCGAAGGTCAGCCGGAACTTCTCCCAGCGGCTGAGGCTGAGCATGCTGGCCAACGCCTTCGACAACCGCGAGATCAGCGTGTTCGCGGGACGCACTGGCGCGCAGTCCACCACCACCGACGACAGCGCCTCGAACTTCGGCGCGACGCTGAACGCCGGAATCTCGGCTGCAACGAGCTTGCAGGTTCGCGGGTACTACGGCAAGTACGACGAGAGGTCCGCGGTCGACTTGCTCTCGGTCCCGGGTCCATTCGAGGGCAAGGCGAACCTCAACGAACGGCTCTACCGCTTCGCCGCGAGCCTGTCGCACGTGCTCGGCGGGCGGCAGCTGCTGCAAGGCGGCTTGGACTGGACGCACGACGAGTACCGTGGCCACAATCGCCTGCTCGGCGACAACAGCGGCCAGTCGATCCGCATGGCGGACGCTTGGTTCCAGGACCGCATTCAGGCGCATCCGCGCCTGAGCCTGACGGTCGGGGGACGCGTTACCGACCACTCGGCGTACGGATCGACTGTGGTTCCGCGCCTGGGACTGATGTTCCGGGCGGCGGACCGCTTCCGCCTCAGGGCGTCGCTAGGGCAGGGCTTCCGCGCTCCGGACTTGGGACAGCTCTATTACCGCTTCCTGACCACGTCGGGCCTCTATCAGATCATCGGCAATCCTAGCCTGAAACCCGAATCGTCGACCACCTCCCAGGTGGGATTCGACAGCAACGTCGGGCGCCTCAACATGGGCGTGACCTACTTCCGGAACGACATCGAGAACCTGATTCAGACCGAGCTGCTCGGTCGGCCGCGGACTCCCGAGCAGCTTCGCTCGCTGCTGCAGGAACACGGGGTCCAGTCCGCCTTCGATCCCGGGCTGAACCGCCTGACCTATATGTACCGGAATATCGACCGCGTGTACACGACGGGACTCGAGGGCAAGGCCCGGCTGCGCCTTGCGCAGGGCCTGCTCGTCTCGAGCGGGTACGTGTACCTTGACGCCCGGGACAAGCAGACGGGGGGCTTCCTGAGCCAGCGTCACAAGCATCACGGCAATCTCCGGGTGTGGTGGTCCACGGAGCGCTTCGGCGGGATCCGCACCAACTTCCGCGGAAGTTACCTCGGCAAGTGGCCGATCCTCGGGCCTCGCGCCACGACGGTCCTCGACAGCTACCAGCTGTGGGACTGGTACTTGGCGAAGCGCCTGCGCAAGGGGTTCGAGATCTACGGAGCCGTCGACAACATGTTCGATTCCGTGGACTCGAATCTCGAAGCGACCAACCCGACCTATTACCGGGCTGACCCCGGGCGCACGTTCCGAGTCGGCCTGCGCTGGACGTTCGCCGGCGACTAGCTTGCGCCGACGAGTGCCGGCGCCGGCGAGATCTTCGCGGCAGGTCGATGCGGGCGAGGCGCCGCCCCGCTCGCCGAACCGGCGGGCGGGGCCTGGTGCCGGCCGCATCGCGGGCTCCCTGCGGACAGCCGCTGGCCCGTCGCGGTTGCAGCGGAGATTGGCGCAGCGCGCGGAATCGCGGTCGGCAGCACGAGCCTCGGCGTCGCGCTCCCATGCAATGGCCGCGATCCGAGCGTCGCTGACGAGGCTCCCTCCTGCCGGCCCGGCCTCGCGAAGCGACCCGCCCGCTCCCGAGTCTATCGTTCGTCCCTGCCGCGAGCGCGCGGGCCGTGCGTCGATCATGCCGCGAGCCGACGATTTCCGAGTCTGCTCCATCGAAGTGCGAGGTGCGGTCCGGTCCCTCGCCGGCCCGCCCGCTTCGCTTCGGACGCTCGCGTCCAGCAAGGGCTCGTCGGTACACTGTCAGGGGAGTCGCCTCATGGATCGCATCACCCGAAGGGACCTCGGCAAGACCGCCGCCATCGCCGGAGCCCTGGCCGCCGGACGGACGGCCAGGGCGGAGCAAGTCGGGAAGCGCCCGCTCGGCAGGACCGGCCTCGACGTCGGCGTCCTCGGCATCGGCACGTCCCCGCTCGGGCGCGCCGGAGTCTCGCAGTCCGAGGTCAACAACGTCATCGCCGCCGCAGCTGACTACGGGGTGAATTACCTCGACACGGCGCCGATCTACGCCCAGTCCGAGCGGCGGCTCGGCCCGGCGCTCAAGGGCAGGCGCGACCGCTTCGTGCTGGTCACCAAGGTCGAGGCGACCTCGCGGCAGGACGCGACCTGGCAGGTTCGGGAGAGCCTTCAGAAGACCGGGGCCGAGTACTTCGATCTTGTCCACGTCCACAACGTCGGGCGCACCGACCGCTTCCCGAGCCTCGATATCCTGCTGGGCGAGGACGGGGCGCTGGCGGGCCTCGAGGCGCTCAAGGAGCAGGGACTCGTTCGGCACGTCGGCATGACCTGCCACTTGCGGCCGGCGCGCGCCCTGCCGGTCCTGCGCTCGGGCCGCGTCGAAGTGGTCATGGCGGCCGTCAATGCGATTGACCGCCACATCTACAACTTCGAGGACACGCTATTCAAAGAGGCTGCGGACCGCGGCCTCGGGTTGGTGGCCATGAAGATCCTCGGCGGAACGCAAGGGGACGGCGCGATCCTGTCCGACGAGCCGTTCTACGGGCGCTCGGTGCGGTATGCCCTGGGCATCCCCGGCCTGTCGGTCGCGATCATGGGCATGAAGTCCGTGGCCGAGCTCGACAAGGCGGTCGCGGCCGTCCGGGCCTACGAGCCTCTCGAGGGTGCCGAGCTCACTGAGGCGCTGGAGGATGGCAGACGCAGGGCCGGGGAACTCGGCGAGCACCGCGGCCCTGTGGTCTGACCGGGACCGGCGACGTCGCGGCCGCCCTACATCTTGTACTGGCCGAGATCCTCCTCGCCGAGGTTCTCGAGCCACTTGCGCAGTTCCTCGCTGTTGGTCTTGTCGCTGAGCGAGGGCGAGAGCTTCGACGACGCGATGACCTGCTCGTTCACGTAGATCGGGCAGTCGAGGCGCAGGGCCAGTGCCAGCGCGTCGCTCGGGCGGCAGTCGATCGACATCAGCTGCCCTTCGCGCTCGATCCACAGGACCGCGAAGAACGTGTCGTCCTTGAGCTCGCTCACCACCACGCGCCGGATCCACGCGTCGCAGCCGACCAGCAGGTTGCGGAACAGGTCGTGCGTCATGGGTCGCGGCGTGGACACCTTCTCGATCTCGAGGGCGATCGCGTTCGCCTCGTACACGCCGATCCAGATCGGCAGGACCGTCTTGTTGGCTGCGTCCTTGAGGACCACGATGGGCATGTTCGTGATCGGGTCCATCATGAGACCGCAGATTCTCATCTCGACTTCCGCCATCGTTGCCTCCTTCAGTTCAGCACGCGCAGCCCGCGGAATGCGGGCTCGGTCTCGGCGGAGGCCAGCTCGCCGACCAGGGAGTTGGGCCCCGACGCCGTGACCAGGACTTGGCAGTAGCTGCCGCGAAGGTCGCGGCTGTCGGCCAGCACCGACGGATCGGTGAAGTTGAGGACGCGGTTCTGCGTGGTCCGCCCCACCCACTGGCGGAACTTCTCCTTGCGTCCTTCCACGAGCACCTCCTCGCGCTTCCCGACGAGGCTTGCGTTGCGCCGCAGCTGGATGCGCCGCTGGCGCTCCTGCAGCTCGCTCAGCCGGAGGCCCTTCTCCTCGTCCGGGATCTGGGCCATCTCGGCGGCGGGCGTGCCCCGCCGGGGAGAGTACTTGAACGAGAAGACCGAGCTGAATTCGACGGCCTCGAGCAGGGACAGCGTCTGCCTGAAGTCCGCCTCAGTCTCGCCCGGGAAGCCCACGATGATGTCCGTGCTCAGCTCGATCGCGCGATCGGCGCCCCTGAGGACGTCCACGCAGCGCATGTACTGGTCGCGGCTGTAGGTCCGGCGCATGTCGCGCAGCACCTTGGTCGAGCCGGACTGGACCGGCAGGTGGACCGAGCCGCACAGTGCGTCGTTGCGGTCGATCGCCTCGACGATGTCGGGCGCGAAGTCCGACGGGTGCGAAGTGGTGAAGCGGACGCGCCGGACATCCGCCAGGCCGGCGATCTCCTCGAGCAGCCGGGCGAAGCTCCAGCCCGTCGGCGAGGGGTCGCGGTAGCTGTTCACCGTCTGGCCGAGCAGCGTGATCTCGGTGTAGCCCCGGGTGGCGAGGTCGCGCGCCTCGCGCATGACTGCCGCGCTGTCTCGGCTCCGCTCAGGGCCGCGCGTGAAGGGCACGACGCAGTAGGTGCAATTCCGGTCGCAGCCCTCGATGATCGTGATGTACGCGCTGAAGGGACGGTCTCGCTCGACGCGCGGGACGTCGAACGTCTCGTCGGTATCCAGATCCAAGCCCGTCACGCGGGCCTCGCCGGCCTCGACGCGGTCGAGGATCGCCGGCAGGGCGTTGTAGCTGGCCGACCCGCACACGAAATCGACGTGCGGGGCCTGCTCGAAGACGGCCTCGCCGCTGTGCTGCGCCACGCAGCCCAGCACCCCGATCGTCTTGCCCGCGCTCCGCCGCTTCAGTCCGCCCAGCCGCGAGAGCACCTTCTGCTCCGCCTTGTCGCGGATGCTGCAGGTGTTGTAGAGCACCATTCCCGCCTCGTCGGGCGAGCGGACCCTCCGGTAGCCGCGGTCCTCCAGCAGGCCGCGGACCTTCTCGCTGTCGTGGACGTTCATCTGACAGCCGAAGGTCTCGATGTAGAACGTCTTGAGCACTCGGGCCGCCTCAATCGCCGCGACGCCGGCGTCGCGGTTGCCCGGCCGGCTTGCGGATGGACCGCCGGTGAACGCAGTATAGCAACGGGCCTGGCGGCCGCTCCGACCGCCTAGCGAATCCGCCGCCAGCCTAGGAGGAACACGCCGGCCAGCGCGCCGAGAATCGCTGTGGCCGCGGCCGGGCCGACCGGGCCGGAAGCCGCCGCCGGCTCGTGCCTCACCAGACGCCGCCCTTCAACCTGCGGAATGCTGCCGTCGCGCAGCTCGTCACGAAGCGATGCGACCAGCTCAGGGCGCGCCGACGCCGCGACCCGAGCCTCGACGAAGTCTTCGAACGGCCGGTTGCCGGTCGTGCGGACGCTGCCGGACGCGCCGTGCCGGTCTAGCGAGTCCGCGTAAGACAGCGCCAGGTGCTCGAGGTCGCCCCGGTCGGCTTCCCAGAAGCCCTTCCGCGCAGCTTCCAGCAGCACGGCCAGCACCTCCTGGGAGGCGAAGGGGTTGGCGTCGTCCAGCCACTGCGGCACGCCCAGCCCCAGCGTGTCGGTCACGTACACCGCATGCACGCGGTCCCACACTTCCGTGCCGACCGCGGCCGGCTTGGTCACCTGCCAGCCGAACAGGTTCGTCGCGGTCTGGGCGATCTCGACCGCTCCGGAGAACCCCTCGGCCTGCAGCTCCCGAATCCACTTGGGGTTCCAGAACTTGCCGCGCAGGCCGCGCGCGAGGGACTCGCGCGCCGTCTCCATGCGCGGCGCCTGCGGATCGCGGACGTCGGCTAGGTACGTCTCGGGCGCGATCCCGGTCGCGTCGCGCACCGCCATGGTCATCCCGCCGAGGTACTCGAAGTAGTGGTCCAGCGTGAGCGCCCCGACCACGTTGGTCGACCGGCTCAGCGTGACCGCGTCGGTGCGCCGCAGCTGGGCGCGGTACGCTTCCGGCACGGGTCGGCCCCATTCGAACCCTTCCGTGTACACGGCCCCCGTCCTCGCCAGATAGGCTTCGGTCAGGCCCTCGGACGAGGAGTAGCTGCCGCTCCGCTCGATCGAATCGACCAGTCCGGTTCCGTATCCCCCGGCCGAGTTGCTGAAGACGCGGGCTCCGGCCAGCAGGCGCGCGTCCTTGGCGGCCACTCCGGAGCGTTTCAGCTCGCGCTCGGCCTCGGCGGCGTGCTCGGCAAGGTAGTTCTCGCCATCCGTGGCGCTCGCGGCCAGCCGGGCGGCCCTGTCCAGCAGCTTCATGCGGTCCGGGAACGTGTCGCGGAAGAGCGACGCGGCTTGGATCACGACATCGACGCGCGGGCGGCCGAGCTCGACCGCCGGGACGAGCTCGACGTCCTCCACCACGTTGCGGTGGTCCCAGACCGGCCGCACGCCCATCACGTGCATCGCGTGCGCCAGGTCGGTGCCGTGCTGACGGATCACTTCCGTGTTCCAGAGGGTGAAGCCGATCTTGCGCGGCCAGCGGCCCAGCCGGGCGCGCTCCGCCGCCAGCTGCTGCTCCGCCATGCGGACGCCCAGTTCCCAGGCGGCCTTGGTCGGCACCTCGGCCGGGTTGATGCCGTGGAGATTGCGTCCTGTGGGGAGGGCGCCCGGATTGCGCAAGGGGTCGCCGCCCCCGCCGGGCGGCACGTAGCGCCCGGCCAGCGCGTCGAGCGCGTGGGCCACTTCGTCCGGCGCGTGCGAGAAGGCGTCGCGGATCCTTTCGAACTCGGCGGCGACGGGCCGCATTGCGGCGGGCCGCTCGCCGCCTGCCAGGGCGCGCCGCACGGCGCTCTCGGCGCGCTCGCGCGCCTCGGCCGCGCAGCCCCGGGTGTCGGAGGCGTCGGAGCACCCGAAGCTCGCGACGAAGGCCTCTCCCATCATCGCCGCCACCATGGGAGCCAGGTCACCGGGCCGGGCGGTCTTCCCGTGCACGTGCAGGCCGACCGGGATCCGGTCCCGATCCGTGAGGTGGATGTGTCGGCCCAGGCGCCCCACTTCCGCGTCTGTGGGGGCGCTCGTGGTCCAGTCGGCCCCGATGTCCCGGTCGAACCCTTGAGCGGATCCGGAGGAGCGGATCCGCTGGCGGATCCCTTCCTTCAGCGCCCCGTTGCGGGCGGACCGGAACTGCTGCGTCAGACGGTACAGGTCGGCGACCTGCGGCTGCTCGCCCACGATTCCCGCGGAATCGACCGGCGGGATCAGGTGGCTCACGGTGACCGCCGCGCCCCGGCGCTTCGCGATCAGGGCCTCCCCCACGTTGTCCATCACGTACACGTAGAGGCTGGGGACCGGGCCGAGGATCCGGTCGGACCAGTCGTCGGCCAGCTGGCCCAGCGGCCGACCGGGCAGGAACTCGTGCGTACCGTGGGTGCCGTAGTTGATTATCGCGTCCGCCTTCCAGACTTCTCGCAGCCACCAGTAGACCGCCAGGTACTGGTGGGGAGGGGGCACCCGGTCGTCGTGCTGCAGCTTGGCGTCCATGCGCGAGCCGCGGACCGGCTGGGGCAGGACTATCACGTTGCCGTAGTCCAGCTTCGGCACCACGAAGGCCGGCTGCCCGCCGTCCTCCACGACCATCAGGTCGCCCGGCGGCGGCCCGAACGCGTCGGTGACTTCCTTGCGCATCGGCTCCGGCAGGTCCGCGAACCAGCGCTCGTAGCCCGCCGCCGGAAGCCGCAGCACGCCTTCCGTCCGGGAGAGCGTTCGCAGGTCGCGGGGCCGTCCCAGGCTGACGTTGCGGCCCTTGGCGAGCATCTCCTCGAGCAGCGCGTCCTCGTCCTCCGGAAGGCGGTCGAACGAGTATCCCGCCGCTTTCATGGCCGCCACGAAGCCGATCAGACTGCGCGGGACGTTGAGCCCGGCCGCGGTGATCCGCCCCTTGCCGATTCCCGCGACGTAGACGATCGCCACGCGCTTGTCCGCGTTCGACGCCTCCCGCAGACGCACCCAGCGCTTGGCGCGGTCGACGAGGAGGCCTATGCGCTCGTCGCGGAAGGCTTCGTAGCGCCGCCCGTACCAGACAGAGTCAAGGCCCTCGATCAGCGTGGGCTGGATGGCGCCGTCTAGCTCGGGCACCATCGCGCCCATGATCAGGCCGGCGTCGCGAATCCCGGCGCGGGTCCGCTGGTAGTTCCGGAACGACTCCCCGGTGAAGAGCAGCGACAGACCCCGCAGCAGCGGCACGTCGATCCTCTCCTCCAGCACGTCGACGCCCTGCTCGCCGAGCCACCAGCGGCCGTGCTTTCGGGAGACGATGACGCTGGGGCGGTATTCCAGAGCGAACGGGGCAGTCTGCGCCGTGCCGAAGATCGAGGCGGCATTGAAGCCGCCCCGCTCGAAGGCGCGGATGACCGCTTCGGTGCCTTGGGTCATCCCGAGCCTCCAGCCGTCGGCGAAGTCGATAAGCACCTTGGGCGCTCCCGGCCTGAAGCGGCCGGACTCCTCGTACCAGCGCTCGTATTCCGCGGTCGTGGTGAAAAGGCCGGACGAGTCCGGGTGGTAGTAGCCGTCGTCGGGCGCCGGCTCGGGCGGCAGCTCTTCGAGATCGCGCCCTAGGTAGCGCGCCGCGGCGGTCTGCAGGAGCCGGGCCATGTTCGTGACGCCGCCGTACCGCCAGTACTCGTCCAGCCAGCGGTCCTCCCCTGCGAAATCCGCGTTCCCCACCCCCAGGCGCGCCGCGTCGTGCGCGGGCAGGACGATGACCCGCGTGCCGCGCTCGCCCGCCTCGCGGAGGGCCCGGCGCACCGGGCGGCTGAGAGGGTCCGAGCGCCGTCCGCTGACGAAGACCGCCTTGTAGCGGCTGAAGTCCGGCTCGCCGAGGCGCAGGTCGTCGAGCCTTTCCGGGCTCCAGTACGCGTAGTCCACCCCGCTGAGCTGGGAGCTCTCGGCGAGCAGCAGGCGGTACATGCTCGGGAAGCCCAGGAACAGGATCCGGGGCTGCGTGCCGATGTAGAGAGCCGCCGCCGCGGCGGCGAGGGCCAGGCCGCATAGCCAGCGGAGCCTCCGCGACTCAGGGAAGGGGATTGGCATGAGCACGCAGCGCGCCGTCCTGGCGGCATGCCGACCAGCTTCCATCTTATTCGTCCCGGCCGGGCGGGATTCCCTAGGTGCTTCCTCAGATGAACGCGACCGCGCCGTCCTCGCGGAATCCCGTGCCGCGCTTCCACGGCCGGGCGGGGTAGTGCTCGAAGGCCTCCTCGTTGAGTTCGACGCCCCAGCCCGGCGCGTTGGGTATTTCGACGTAGCCGTCCTGCACCATCAGCGGATTCTTGAGCACGTCCTTGTGCGCTCCGCTCACCGGGGCCCGATACTCGAGCACGAGGAAGTTGGGAGTCGACGCGGCGAAATGCACGTTCACGGCGGTGGCCAGCGGGCTCATCGGGTTGTGCGGGGCCACCACCATGTACTGGGCCTCGGCCATAGCGGCAATCTTCTTCATTTCCATGATGCCGCCGCACACGCAGATGTCCGGCTGGACGATGTCGAGCGCTTGGATGTTGATCAGGTCGCGGAACTCGAACTTCGTGTAGTTGCACTCGCCGCTGGCCAGAGGGATGCTGACGTGATCGGCCAGCTTCTTCATCGCGTCCGGGTTCTCCGGGCGCAGCGGCTCCTCGAGCCAGAAGGGCATGTAGGGCTCGATCTCGCGTGCGACCCGAATGGCGCGCTGCACCTCCCGGTAGCGCGCGTGAATGTCCACGGCGATGTCGACGTCCGGGCCGACGGCCTCGCGCACGGCCTGGACCCGCTGCCCGGCGATGCGCGTGACCCGATTGTATGGCATCGACAGGTCCCCGCGGTCGTGCGGGGACATCTTGAGAGCGGTGTAGCCGAACTCCTCGACCAGCCTCCGAGCGCTGGCGGCCGCATCCGACGCATTCGCGCCGCCGATGGACTGGTAGACGCGCACCTTCTCCCGGACCCGCCCTCCGAGCAGGGCCCACACGGGGAGGCCCACGGCCTTGGCGGCGATGTCCCAGAGGGCGTGCTCGATGCCGCTCATCGCGGCGTTGACAACGGAGCCGCCCGGGAACCGCGTGGTGTTGTACATCAGATCCCACAGGTGCTGGATGTTGCGCGGGTCCTGCCCGATGAGCCAGGACTTGTAGTCTTCCACCACCTTCGCGGTGGCTTCGTCCGGGCCGACCGAGTACGCCTCTCCGATGCCGTCGATGCCTTGGTCCGTGCGGACCTTCACGTAGACCCAGTTGCGGCCCCCGATGGTTCCGGTCACGCCCGCAGGATCGGACCGAGGCGTCGTGCCGACGAGGAACGTCTGGACGTCGGTGATCTTGAGAGCGGGCCGGTCTCCCATGGGGTCCGGGGAGAGCGGAGCAGCCGCTGCGGCCGCTGCTCCCAGACCGGCTTGGCCGAGAAACGTCCGTCGCTGCATCGCTCCATGAGTTTGGCGTATCGCCGCCCGCATGGCAACCCGGCTCGCGCGCGCTGGGAGAGTAGGGGCTCGCTGTCCGCAGGCTTCGCTGCCGGAGGCGGCGCGGTGGGGCTGCCGAGGGGAGGGCTCCCTAAGAGCCGGGTCGCGGGAACCTGCCGCCGTCGGACCTATGCCGACGGGCTGCGCCGATCGCGCTGGCGGAGGGAGGTGGAGCGGGAGACGGGAATTGAACCCGCGACATTCAGCTTGGGAAGCTGACGTTCTACCTCTGAACTACTCCCGCAAGGGTGATTCTAGCACCGCAGGGTTACCGGTGCAAGGCCTCGTCCTCGGTTCGGCGTGCCCGCAGCGGTCCTCGCGCGCGCAAGCCAGCCGTCCCGCCCTCCGCGCACCGTCCTGCGATCGATCGGCATTCCTGCGCGGCAGCAGCGTGCGGGGCTCCTCGAGCGAGCCCGGAGGACGGCAGCGGGGATAACTGTCCCGGCCGTCGCCGAGGTCGGCCGCTGCGCCGTCAAGGTACTTCGCGAGGCGCTCAACCACCGCAGGATGCGTCGAGGCTACGTCCGTAGTCTCGCTCCCGTCGCTGTCCAGGTCGTAGAGATGGCCCTCCGGCCGTGTCAGCTTCCACCTGCCGGAGCGGACGGCCCGCAGGGAGTGCTGTCGGTAGTAGAAGAAGGCCTTGTGGGGAGACCGGGCGTCAGGACCGCCTAAGAGCAGGTCGGCGATGTCGCGGCCATCGATAGTCCGGCCCTCCGGCGGGTCGCCGCCGGCCAGCCTGGCGAAGGTCGGCAGCAGGTCCATCGTTGTCGCGACCTCGTCGCTGGCGGTCCCCGCAGGCACCGTCCCGGGCCACCACGCCACGGTGGGCTCGCGCATGCCCCCTTCCCACGTGGTGCCCTTCCTGCCCCGAAGCGGCGCGTTGCGGCTGCCGAACGAGCCGCCGTTGTCGGACGTGAAGACTACGAGCGTGCTCTCGGCGAGGCCGAGCTCGCGAAGCGTCCCCAGCGCGCTCCCCACGCTCCAGGCGACCTCCTCGATCTGCGCGCGGGTCCGGGCCTCGACCAGAGCCGCCCAGGATTCGGATAGGCCCCGTCAAGCGAGCGGCCCGCGACGGCGTGCAGACTGGCGAGGCGGAGTAGAACGAAGTGAGCTTCCTGCCCACGGCCGCCATGCGGTCGAGGTTGGGCGTGGGATTGTCGGAACCGAAGGGTCCGATGTCGCCGTAGCCAAGGTCGTCGATGAAGACCACGACGAAGTTGGGCTTGTCGACTGCGGTCTCGCCGAATCAGCCCGTGCCCGCGGCGAGGGAGCAGAGCAGGGCCGGCGCGCTTCGTGCGAGCGGGACGCGGGGCGCTGGGGTCGCGTGGCGGGACTGCATCCCCACATCATCCGACGTCTCCTGCCCGCGAGCTGAGGCGAGCGGCCCGGTTTCGGACGGCCGCCACGTGCGCAGCTCCGCCGGCAGGGGTCTTGTGACGATTCGGACAACGCCGGCGCGGCACTACAATTCCAATCATGCTGTCGGTGTTCTCCTCTCCGTCGCGTTACACCCAAGGCCCGGGCGCGACCGAGGCGCTCGGTGCCGAAATGGACCGGGTCGGCCTCGAGGGGCCCGTCTTGGTTCTGGCGGGACGGAGCGCCGCGGCGAGGCTGGCGGAGACTTGGCGCCGGACCTTCGGCGAGGCCGGGTTCGAGCACGTCGTGGAGCAGTTCGCCGGCGAGTGCAGCCAGCGCGAGATCGAGCGCGTCAAGCAAGCGGCGCGCCATGCCGGGTCGCGCGCCGTCGTCGGTGCCGGCGGCGGCAAGGTGCTTGACACCGCGCGGGCGGTCGCCGCGGATCTCGGCCTGCCCGTGGTGAACTGCCCCACCGTCGCGTCCAGCGACGCGCCCTGTTCAGCGCTCTCCGTCATTTACAGCGACGAGGGCGCGGTGGTTGACTACCGGGTGTACGGTCGCAACCCGGAGCTCGTGCTCGTGGACACGACGGTGATCGCCTGCGCCCCCCCGCGCCTGCTGGTAGCGGGCATGGGCGACGCTCTCGCGACGCTGTTCGAGGCGCGCACCGCCGTGGCGGCGCGCAGGCGCAACATGCGCGGAGGCGCTTCCACGCAAAGCGCTCTGGCCCTGGCGGAGCTGTGCTACCGGACGCTCGTCGAGGACGGGCCGCACGCATTGGACGCGGTCCGCAACCGCTCCGTCACGCCGGCGTTGGATCGCTTGGTCGAGGCCAACACGCTCCTCTCGGGCCTCGGGTTCGAGTCCTCCGGCTTGGCCGCGGCGCATTCCGTGCATAACGGTCTCACCGTGGCGCACGGCACGCACGCCTACTTCCACGGCGAGAAGGTGGCGTTCGGAGCCTTGGTGCAGCTGGTGCTCGAGGGGCAGCCGTCGGCCCTGATCGAGGAGGTGCTGGCATTCTCGCAAGGCGTGGGCCTGCCGATCACCTTGGCCGAGGTCGGCTTGCAAGACTGCGCGGACGATATTCTAGCGACCGTCGCGGAGCGGTCCGTGGCGAAGGGCGAGACGATCCACAACGAGCCCTTCCCGGTGAACGCAGGCATGGTCCGGGACGCGATCAAGGCGGCCGACGCGGTCGGTCGGCGCTGGCAGCGGTCCGCAGCCGGCGGACCCGCGGGGGCCTAGCGCTCGATCTGAACGGTCTCCTTGACCCATCCCCCGATCGCCGCGACGCTCTCCTTGACGCGGATCACGTTGCCGTCGAGGAATGTCACGAACAGGATCTCGCCTGGCGGCTCTCCGTAAATCCAGTCCTCGGTCTCGATGCCGTCCTTGAAGTCGCGCACTTTCTTCCGAGGCTTGCCCTTGGCGAGAAGCACCATTTCCTTGTCCATGGCCTCGATGACCTCCTCTCGCTCGATCGCCTCTCGGTACTTGACGTCGATCGTGTCGAGATAGAGCTGCGTCGCGCTGCGCTGCTCGAAGTCCAGCACGGGCTTGAGCATCTGCTTGAACTCATCGGCGCTCTTGACCGGAATCGAACTCTGGAACACCAAGGCCAGCTTGGTGCCGCCCGGTGCGTGGGTGGTCTGGCCGGCCCCGAGCGTGGTGCCCCGGCTCGACGCCCCGGCGACTTGGATGCGGTGCCACCAGCGCCGCCCGCCGCCGAGACCGTAATTGATTTCCATCACCAGCTTCCTGCCCTCGAAGCTGACTGCCGTGATCTGCACGAGGTCGCCGACCCGGGCTGCCGGACCGAATTTCTGCATGGCGCCGGCCCATTGCTCGCTGTCGTACTGGCCGGTCGGCCTTAGCTGCAGCGGCTTTTTCGAGCGCGGGATCAGGACCTTGGCCGAAACGTACTCGGCGTTGAGACTGCGGATGAGCTCAGCTCGCTGATCCGCCGTCAGCCTCTCGGTCTTGGCGTGGGCTGTCACCGCCAGTGCGAGCAACGCCACCAAGCAAGCCCGAAACGAACGCGGCCTCCACCATCCCGTCCTGGCCCTTGGCCGCTTCGGGGGCCTGCCCGTACGGTGGTTCCGCGGTCCGCGGGCCTGGCAGGCACCAGACCGCTGTGGCGAGCAGGAGCGCTCCGCAGGTCGCCAGTGCCCCGCCTTCCAAGCCATAGTCACCTCCCGTCAGCCATTCTGCACCATGAAGGTCCAAGTTCAGCCCTGTCAGCCTAATTGTAATCCCGGAGTTGTTCCCGCCCAAGGCAACCTGGCCGGCGTTCCAGCCGAAGTGCAGCCCCACTGCCAGCCAGAGGGACCGCCGGCGCACGACCGCAAGCCCGAAGACCGCCCCGAAGAGCGCGGTGTTGAGCTGCGCGAGATGGGTCACGCCGGGATTGGCGCCGTGCAGCAGCGCGAAGGCCAGAGAGGTCAGGGCGACTCCCCCGGCCGGCCCGACCGCCCGGGCCAGGAACAGCAGCAGGGGGCCCCGCATGAACAGTTCCTCGCCGGTGGCTCCGACCGCGAGCAGGGCAACGCCCAGCAAGGGCGTCTGGGTCCAGTCGAAACGGACCTGCCCCGGATCCCACGGCACCCAGGCGGCCTGTCCAGCTATGATCGCGGACACGGACAGCATTGCTGCTGCGGCCGCGCCCGCTAGCGCCCCCCACGCCAAGCCGGTGCCGGACGAGAGTCCTAGGCCCAGCGCATTCATGCTCACTTGCGGGTGCAGGGCGATGGCGAGGCCGGTCACCGCGAGAGAGGCGGCGAGCAGGGGAACCGTGCTGAGCACGAGGCGGTCCTCCGTGACCGCCGACAGGAGGGAGGCTCCGACGATCACGGCGACCAACGTCGCAACCAAGCAGAAGTTCGCCGCGAGGATGCCGACGATCTGCTGCTTGCGCCGGGCCGATAGCTGAGCCATGTGACGTAAAGATTACTTCGTTCGCGACCCGCGAGTCGACATCGGGACAGGTCCCGCCGCCGCCGAGGCTGTTCGTTGGCCGCGCCAGCCGTCGGCGAGATCGCGACCTTCTTCCAGTCCGAGTCCGACCGGAGACCAAGCGGGCAACTGCCGACGATGCCTGCCGGCGTCCGAGATGGTCCGAAGAGGGGGCCAGATCGCTTGCCGCGAACTTCGGGCGGTCCGTCCGCAACGGCGGTCGTTGCCTGCGCTCATCAGACAGTTCTAGGTCGGATTCGACGGATCTCGGCCGCTCGCGCCTCTGCCGCGCGCGGCCGCGACGTGCTTGGTTGCTAGGGGACGGACTCGAGTGCTCCCGCAACTCCCTTGGTGGTCGGGCCGAAGAATGCCGTCGTCAGCGATGTCCCCAGCAGGTCCGTGCCGAGCATGGTCGTGCCGTCGAAGATTGCGTCGCGCAAGTCGGTCTCGCGGAGGTCCGCATTTCTCAAGACTGCGCCCGCGAAGTCGGCGCCTCGGAGCACCGCAGTCCTGAACGCCAGGCCGCAAAGGACCATGCCCGTGAACTCGAATCCTGTCAGGTCCGCCCTGCGGCCCTCAGCGCCGGACGACTCCAGCCAGCGGTGGTGCATCGCGAGGGCCTGCGCAAGGGTCAGGTCGCGCGGCGCCGCGCGGTCCAGAACTGCCCTGCCTCTCCTGGCCAGCTGCCGTTCGATGGCAATTCGGAGCATCAGAGCTCGGTCCTCGGCCCTGGACAGGAAGGAGCGCGCGCGATCCGAACGGAACGCTTGGTCGAACCGATCCGCCAGCCTCTCGTAGTCACGAGTGAACTCGTCGCAGCGTTCCACCTGACCCGGAGCCGGCAGGTCGCCGTACTGGTCCGGGATGAATGCCAAGTCGTAGAGGTGTCGTCCGGCGATACGCTGGTTCGCTGCCTTCAATTTCCGGTTGAATAGGGACTTGATCACGTACGCCCCAATTTCCCTTACCACGGATATTTCTTCTTCATTCGGAACAGTTCGAAAGCTCATTTCGACGTTCATTAGGCGGTCCTTACCTGCATTAGGATCTATATAGTTTACTTTGAATCGCTGTCGACTGAGACCCTACCTTGCGACGATGTATGCTGACATCTCGACGCCTGCATCATGCAGACCCCTCCGAATGCGGCCTGAAATATAGGCCGGCTCGGTCGCGTCAAGATCAATGTCTGCAGAATTTCGATCCAGATCGCAAGCGAAGGCCAATGCCGTGCCCCCTTTGGGTACGTACTTCGTGCCTTTCATTCTGATAGCGACGGCATGCATTACTTCTTCGTGCAACCGCTCGTCTTCGTTTATGATTGAGAATCGTCGCTCGAACATGCTTAGCGCTCGCCGGCGAGTGGATTGTACGCTCGGGGCTCCCAGACCACCGTAGGAATCCAACTGTCGAAGCTTCTCTTCTCCTCTGCCCACAGCTGGCTGCGCAGCGGCCTGAGGTACTCCTCTACCAAGGGTTCGACCTGTTCCGGAGTGTCGAGCCACTGGTTGATGGTGCAAGCTCAGACGAGCATCGGCTTGGGAGGGCAGTTGCCGAATTCCATGTCCATCAGAGCGAAGTCGGTGATTGCTCGGTAGAGGTCGGGCACCCAGATGGGCTGGATCGCGGACGCGACCACGCGGTCCGCCAGCTCATGCGCCATGTCGCGAACGCCCTTGCTGCCTAGGCTCGACGTCGTGTACACCAACCCTCCCGGACCGGAAACTTGATGATCTGTGGATGGTCGGCCGGCGTGAAGAAGGGGACGCTGTGATGCCAGTTCTCAGCATGCTCGTCCGGCATTCGAAGGTTAAGTGCCGCGAGGAAGGACAGGTAGCTTGTCGGCTTGGTCCACGGGATGCGTACGGGAACCATGTTCTCGCCGTTCTCGCCCGTCCACGAGTGCCGCACGGTCTGCATCAAGTCTCGCTCTTGAAACTCGGATTCGACAGGCGCGATTCGCAGCATGACCCAGACCCGGTCGCTTGCCGACTCTTCGGGAGACGTCGCGGGTGTCGGCGGCGTGGAGAAGTGGTCGGGTCTCGACGAGACTGCCGTCGCGGACGAGCGCTCTCGGGCGCTCTCGACTTCGGCCAGTCCAGGGCCCGCCCGCCGCAGGCTCTTGCCGCTCGGGATGCGCTCTAGATCGCCCGTCGTCCGGGAGGCGCATCGAGGTCAGTGTCGTCAGCGGCCTCTGGCGGCGCCCGGCGCGCCGCGACGGAGGACCGGCCAGTATTCCGCGAAGCGCACGGGCTGACGAGGAGCGGGCAGGACCGTGCGCGACGAGGCTACCCTCCGGCGTTCCCGACCGGGCCCCGAGAGAGCCTCCCCGGACCGGTACGGGCGCGAGGCGGATTGACACGCACGCGGCATGGCGCTATGCTCGTAATAGCACCGTATGGCGAACCACAAGTCAGCGATGAAGCGGATCCGGCAGACCGCCAAGCGCTACGCGCGCAACAAGGCGTCTCGGACCCGCCTGCGAACCAAGCTCAAGGGATTCCACTCCGCGGCGGCGAACGACCCCGACCGGACGGCGGAGCTCCTCGGCCCGACGGTCAGCTACGTCGACAAGTCGGTGCAGAAGGGGATCCTGCACCGCAACAAGGCGGCCCGCATCAAGTCGTCTCTTGCGCACGCGGCCAACGGGGCCCAGGCTAAGGCTCCCGCGTAGGAGCGCCCGCAGGTCGGCTCGTCAGCTTCATTACGAGCATTTCCATTACGACCCGGTCGTCCGGGCGCGGGGATCGCAGGTCGCGGTCCGCTTCGAACACGGCGACCAACCCCTTGCGCAGTTCCTCTTCCCGGAAACGCGATACGATCCCATCGACCTGACGGGCCCTGGCCGGCCAGACTCGCAGGCCGAAGGCCCCTAGGCGCGCGCCGATGTCGCGAGCGCCGCTCAGGCCCAGTTCCTTCGCCGCGAGCGCCTGGCGGAACAGGGCGGCGATCAGGTTGAGCTGCATCGGCCAGTACATCCCGGCCTGCGACATCGTGTCGAGCAGCCCTAGGGCGCGTGTCCGGTCGCGTTCCGCCAGCGCCTGCGAGAAATCGAACACGCCGCTCTGTCGCGCCTCGGGCAGGAGCAGGTCCAGGTCCTCCTGCGTGACCGGGCGGCTGCCGCCGATGTAGAGCGAGAGCTTCTGCAGTTCGTTTTCGATGCGAAACCCATCCGCGCCCAGCATGTCGACCATCTCGGCGAGGACGTCCGGGCGCAGGTCGATGCCCATCCGGCCGGCCAGGACTTTCGCCACGTATCGCGCCTCCTCGACAGACAGGGCTTCCAGTTCGACGCACACGGGAACGGCTCCGTAGAACTTGGCCGCCCGCGAGAGCTTCTCCCTGTCGCCGCGCTCCCGCGAGTCGTGCTTCACGGCCTCGATCAGCACGACGGTGCCGGGCGTAGGGTCCGCGAAGTAGTCGGCGAGGGCCCGCTTATCGAGCCGGGCCGCCTCGCTGCCGACCTTGGGCACGGCCTGCTCGGCGTTCCGCCCGATGACGACGCGCTCGCTGCTGAACAGCGACAGCGTGCGCGCCGCCTCGACGAGCGCGGTCAGGCGCTGCTCCGCCAGATCGATCTCCTCGATTGCCGTCTCGTCCGGCTGCGGGCCGAGGGCTGCCTTCCGCACGGTCTGGCGGCAGCGTTCGCGATAGAATGGCTCCGCGCCTAGGAAGAGGTAGCCCGGAGCGGGCTTGCCACCTTTCCTGAGCTGCCTGATGAGGTCCCCCGGCTTCAAGCCCACACCGTACCATTCGGTGCCTCGTCAGGCCATCGAAGGGAGTCATACCGTGAATCCAACCGCTCTCGTCCTGCTCGCGCTCCTAGCGGTCGCCCCGGCCTTGGCGAGCGAAGCGAGCTCGTTCGCCGCCTGGGTGGGCAACAAGTACCGCGTGAGGCCCGACATCACCTACAAGGTCGCCAGCAACGCCGAGCAGAAGCTCGACGTCTACACCGTGCGCGGCAGTTCCTTCCCCCGTCCCACCGCGATCTACATCCACGGCGGGGGCTGGGTCGGCGGATCCAAGGAAGGCAGCATTCTCAGGATCGCGCCGTACTTGGAGATGGGTTTCAACGTGGTCAACGTCGCGTACAGGCTCGGGCGCGTGGCCCGCGCTCCGGCGGCAGTCGAGGACTGCCGCTGCGCGCTGCGCTGGGTGATCCGGAACGCGGACACCTACGGATTCGACACGGACAAGCTTGTTGTGACAGGCCGCTCCGCCGGGGGCCACCTCTCGCTCGCGACCGGGATCCTCCCTGTCTCGGCCGGCTTCGACGCCGAGTGCATTTCCGGAGTGCAGCCCAAGGTGGCGGCCGTGGTCAACTACTACGGCATCACCGACGTAGCCGACCTGATGGCCGGCAAGCCGAACGAGAAGAGTTACACCGTCTCGTGGCTGGGAAGCCAGACGGACCGCGAGGACATCGCGCGCTCCGTTTCGCCAATCCACCACGTGCGCAAGGGCATCCCGCCGATCCTCACGATTCACGGCGCCGCCGACAGGGTCGTGCCGTACTCCCACGCGACCGAGCTGCACAGGCGCCTGGACGCGGCGGGAGCCGAGCACGAGTTGCTGACGATTCCGGGCGGAGGGCACGGAGGCTTCTCGCAGGACGAGGTCGCGAGGATTGACTCCGCGATTCGTGCCTTCCTCGGCAAGCACGGGCTCCTGCCGGCGCCCAACTAGGCGCGCGCCGACTCGACGTAGGCGCGGATGTACTCGCGCAGCCGGACGCGCAGACGCTCCATGACCGGCCAGGTCCCGCTGCCCAGCGGCCGTTGGTCGAGCCGGTCGACCGGCACCAGCTCGCGAGTGGAGGAGGTGATGAACACCTCGTCGGCCTCGTGGATGTCCCCGGTACGCAATATGCTCTCCCGGACGGCATCGTCCAGCTCGCCCAGCATCACCTCGCGCGTCACGCCCGGGAGCGCCCCGCTGGACAGCGGCGGCGTCAGAGTGACGCCGTCCTTGACCGCAAATACGTTCGCGGACGTGCATTCGGAAACCTCACCCAGTTCGTTCAGGAGCAAAGCGTCCGCGTAGCCCGCGCGCGCGGCGTTCTCGTATAGCGTCAGGTTGTGCGCCCACGACAGAGTCTTGGTGCCGGCGAATGGCGTGCGTGCGTGGCGGCCGTCCGCTTGCAGCGTCAGGGCCGCCGTCTCCGGTCCGGGCGTCAGAGCCGCGGTGAACGCCACTACATCCGACTGCTGCCCTTGGCGCGGAGGCGTCCAGAGGCCCGGGGCGGCCCGCACGATGTTGAGGCGCATGCGCGCTTCCCGGCATTGGTTGCGCTTGACCAGCTCGATCAGCCGGAATCGCAGCTCGTCGCGGTCGGGAGGCATTTCAACGTTCAGCTGGCCCGCGTCGCGTGCAAGCCGGTCCCAATGCCGTTCGAACGCGAACGGAACGCTGTCGTAGACCCTCAGCGTGGTGAAGACACCCCAGCCGGTGAAGACGCCGGCATGACCGAGCGCCAGGATCGGCTCGCGACAGGAAACCAACCGGCCGTTGAAGAGCGCGATGTCGTGCAGCACTCTACTCATTATGGGAGTGCGGGGAGACGGCGGGTCGGCTAGCGCTGCTGGGCTCGTCGCCCCCCGGGGCCAGTGGCCGTCGGCTGCGGCCGAGGCGTCCCCGAACCTTGCCGTTGTCGGCGGCGGGCGCGCGGGTCAGGCAGGGCGCTTGACCGCTCCGGCCTAGCCGCGCCACGAAGCGTGCCTGCAACCCGGTGCCCTGCGTCGATGAAACGCATGACTTCGCCCGCCCGATTCTTGGGCTTCCCGCGCCCGGCGGATCTTGGCGAGGATCTCCCCCGGGGCCGACTTTCCGCCGGACGGACCGGCGTCGGATTCCCAGGGACGAAGAGCGCTTCGGCGCTTCCTGCGGGCGGCGGAAGAAGGACTCGCCGGATGCGGGTGCCGCAGCGCAGGTCACAGAGTGACCGCAGCCCGCGGCGGGCCTGACTCAATCGGACGCTAGGGCATCGCCCGTGCGCACTCCACCCATGGAGTGTCGCGCGGTCTGCCGTCCGGCACGTGACATTGGAGGAACGCGCGACTCTCCGGCGCGGGGCGTTTCCGGAGGACGGCGAGGACCAAGAGAGCCCAGCCGCAGGCAAGGTGGCGCCGTCGCGACGGGCAACGCCGGGCCACGGTGCCCGGTGGAGCGAACACCCCTCGGGAAGGGGATTCGGTGGCCCAGGCAACGCAGCCTGCACGGCGCGGTTGGCCCGACGGGGGCGCCGCGGCCTCGAGGCACGTTTGCGGCGCTGCGACAGGCTCTATTCTGCGTAGAACAGACTCAGTCGCGACAGGCCGAATTCCTCCAGCGCACGGCGGCGTAGGTATTTCTGCTCGAGCATGGCGATGTGCTCCGCCGTCATCTTCCGCCGATACGGCTTGATCTTCGTCTCCATCTCGCGCCGCGCCGCCAAGATCTGCTCGGCGCTCAGCGCGCTCGTCGCCATGCCGAGCACGCGGTCTTCGAACGCGCTAAGTCGCTGCTCGACCTCCTCTAGATCCCCCAGTGTGCCGGAAGCGGCGGCTTCCGCCATGCTCTCCAGCGCGGACGCCGTTTCCTCTAGGATCGTGGCCTCCGATGGCCGCGCTGCCGCCAGCCCGAAAAGCTGCTCGGCGCGCTTGCGGAAGAAGCTCTCTAGCTCGGCCCCGTCGAAACCGGGAGGGATCGCTTGAGCGGCGATCCGGGCGACCCGCCCGGACTCCTTGGCCGCGCCCATGACCTCCTGGGCGCAATACGCCACGGAGTTGACTCTGGAGTATCGTCGCCTTCTCGCGTGGTATTTCTCGAAGGCGCGGTCGATTCCCTTCAGCACCGCCTCCAAGGGCACCCCTGCGTCCTTCCACGATTCGACCAGCGCCCAGTCGAGGGGCGACATCATGAACATGCCGCTGTTGCGCGCCTGCCGGAAACGGTCTTCGACCTCCGTGAAGTAGTTGAAGTAGTTCACGTCGCACCCGCCGCCGGGCACCTCGGCTTCTCAGAGGTGCAGGCCGTTGAATACCATCTTGAATGTCGCTTCGGACTGCCCGCGGTATTGCGGGCGGATGCCGAAAAGCAGCACCCGGCCGCGGCCCACCGACACTTCGGCCACGGCGGCCCGGTTCGCCAGATAGCTCTCCCCTAGGAGCCACCCCGATGCTAGCACCTCGCGCTGGGGATACCGCAGGACCGCCCGCACCGCGGTCCCGGCCGACCGGCGCGTGCGGAAGACGGGCCCGGACTCGAACCATGCGGCTTCCCGCGGCCGCATTCCGAAGCAGGCAGGGTGGGTAAGGTCGGCCTCCACGTGGACCAGCGTCCCCGGACCGTAGAAGCGCTCCTTGCGGAGCCCGCGCACGGCGTTCTCGACCGGCAGGTTCATGCGCTCCGCGGCAAACGCCGCAGCGCGGTTGAACGCGAGAACGGTGCCCCCCGACCTGGCGAAGTCTAGGAGTGCGGCGACGCCCGTTTCGCCGAGGCCGCCGCGGTAGTCCGGGGGCACGAGAGACTGGTCGCCGCTCCCGGCGGCGAAGCCCCTCTCCAAGGTTTCCGGGGAAGCGTCCGGGAGGATCAGCACGTCCGCCCGGCCGGACAGGCCTGCTGCGATCTCTTCGTTCCCAACTGATTCGTACGGCATCTCGTAGCGGTCGAATAGCCAGCGCGTCCAGCCCTCGTCCATGCAGGGGACGTGTCCCGCGTAGATCGCGACACGGGGCAGCCTCATCGCCGGATGCTCGGCGACCGAGGTGTCCGCTGCCGCGAACTCGAGCCCGAACTCCTCCGACACGGACTCCAGCCGAGGCCTGGTCGCCGCAGCCGCCCGGACGAGGAACGTTCCGTCCGATCGGCGCCGATGCACCGGCACGCCCGCTGACAGAAATCGGTTGACCGCGATCCAGCTCGCCCCGGACGCCGGCGAGAGCATCAGGTCGTCCGCCTCGTCGATCTGCCCGCCGGCCGGCCGTACGTGGTCGGCGCGCTCGGCCCGGACATGCAGTTCCCCCTCGACAGGAAACGCTGTCACGCCCATCAGCAGAGGGAGCGAGTGGGCCGTCGCGTCGTACGGGCGCCGGGGCGGGCCGCCCGGGAAGGCGCGTAGGTCCGGGTAGTCCTGGCGCTCGAGCAGCGTATTCGCGAATCCGCCGTACGGCTGCGCGAGCCGCACGAGGTAGTCGCCTTCGCCTACCGGGGGCTCGGAGGGTTCCAGCACTTCGGTCACGCGCTCGATTTCCACGCCCCCGAAACGCAGGGTCCGCAGGAGGCGCGCGGCCGCGCCCGGGTCGTGCTGGCCGGCCGGCACGACGAACGCCCGGCCCTTGCCGCGCTCGATCACTCGCCGCCCGATTTCGTAGAAGTTCCGCAGGAGACCGCGCCGGCGCAAGGCCGCCGAATACAGGACCGACTCGAACGTGATGAGCTGGTTCTCGACGATGTCGCCCACTCGCCACTCGCCGCCCTCCCAAGGCTCGAGGAAGTTCCAGCTGCTCGCCAGCGAGTCGTAGCCTCGAGCGTCGCGGTCCAGATCCTCCGGCGCGAGCCTGACCGGGGACGCGAGCCTCGCGCTGGCCGATTCGCTGAGGAGGCGCAGCGCGCCGTGATAGCTCTGGTAGTGCCTGGCCGGGGAGTAGTAGTCATAGATCCCGTGGATGAGAACTCCCCGCTTGCCCGCGGCGGTGAGATCCACGGCCATCGCCGTGCCGAAGGCGTTGACCTGCTGGGTGATGAGGGGGTCGATGTTGGGGTCGACCGGATCGATCCAGGGAGGCACGAAGATCCGCGCTCCGTTGCGGCCCATCTGATGCACGTCGTAGACGATCTGCGGATGCCAGCCGTTGTGCAGCCTCTCGACCACCAGGCGGGTTTCCTTCTGGCTGAAGATGTACCAGTCCCGGTTGTTGTCGTGCCCTACGTACTTGTGGTAGAGCTCCGTCATCGGAGCCCCCTCGTGCGGCGTGTCGAGCCAGCGGTTGTACCAGTGCCGCACCTTGTCCACGCCGTCGGGATTCAGCGACGGCACCAGCAGTAGGATCGTGCCCGCGAGGATCTCCCTGTGCCGGGGGGTGTCCTCGACCAGCAGGTCGTGCGCGAACTGCACGGCCGTCATCGTCGAGGCAACTTCGGTGGAATGGATCGAGCAGGTGATCGCGATGGCGGGCTTGCCGGTTGCGGACAGATGGTCCGCTGTCTGCGAGGAGGTCGACCGCGGGTCGGCCAGTCGTCCGAGAATCCCCTTGTACCGCTCCAGATCCCGGATGGTCTCAGGGGCGGCGATCACGGCGACGATCATCTCCCTGCCCTCGGTCGTCAGGCCTAGGGTCTCGACCTGCACCGACTGGCTGGCTGCGTCCAGCGCGCGGAAGTAGCTGACCACGTCGGCCCAGGCCACGAGCTCGCGGTCCGCCCCCATCGCGTGGCCGAAGTGCTGCTCGGGCACCGGCACCCCGCCGAAGACGGGCAGCGCGCTCAGCAGGAGGACTGACAGGCGCATCCCGCGACAATGATACGTAACGAGTCGAGCCTTTTGCAAAATTCAGAAAAGAGGGCTGACCGCCCCATGAACGACTAGTTTCCGGGCTGTTATTCTCGCCGAAAAAGACTCCCTTCAGCTGGGCTTGCTCCGCTTCGGGGCGCTCCTGCGAGGAGCGGCCCCGTGCAGGCGCAGCTCTCCCGGCCCGGCCCGGCGGGCGGGCGCTCTGCCCGGCTGTCCCGGCGGCCCGGGCTCTCGGAGCGCCAGGCGCAGGAGCTGCTCCACCGTCAGCGCGAGCACGCCGAACAGGAGGTGGCACAGCACCTTGCCGCGGCCGCGGCCGCGCACGTGGCGCCCGCCGCAATCGTCCTTCAGGCGGCCGTTGACACGCTCCACCGTCGAGCGCTCCCGATAGCGCAGCTTCGCGGGATCCGCCCGCCAGGCGCTGCGCAGCGCCTCCCGTGCCAGATCCGCCTGCAGCTCCGTCCGGCCGCGCGGGTTGACATCAATGAGCGGCACGTGCCCGAGCCGCTCGCTGAAGGCCCGGATCCCGGCCGCGTCGCGCGCGCTGTCCATCCGGTCGTACAGGTTGTCGACGCGGCCCGCGGTCCGTGTCGCCAGCGGGATCGCGGCCTGGCTGTCGTGCAGCGAAGCCGCGGTGAGCAGGCAGCTGACCGGAATCCCGCCGTCGATCGCGTCGATAGGCAGCTTGTAGCCGCGCCAGCTGACGGTACGGCCCTTGGCGTTGCGCTTGGTGCCGGTATCGCAGTCCTGCGGCAGGTCGTGCAGCATTGCTTCGAGATTCATGTCGGGCTGCCGCGCCAGTCGGCGCGGAGCGGGCGGCCGCTGCTCGCTCTTGCGAGGGCGCCCGCGCTTGCGTTTCGGCTCCGGTTCCGGCGCGGGCTTCGCGGCGGGCCGCTCGCGGCCCTCGATGGCGGTCGAGTCGCGGGAGACGTGCCCTGCCAAGCGGCCGTCGAGCGTCCGCGCGAGCAGCGCCTGGTGCAAGCGTCCGGGCAGTTCGCCGGCGGCGAACTCGGCGCAGGCGCGCGAGAAGGTTGCCTCGCCGGGCACGGCCCCGGCCAGGTCCCAGCCGCACAGTCGGCGCAGGGTGCGATCGGTCTGCAGGCGCTCGACCGGCGAGCGCGTAGCGGGCTGGTCGAAGACGGCCTTGGCGATGAAAGCGCGCGCCATGGCGGCGCGGCTTGCGAGGGGGCGGCCGCGGCCGCCCTGCCCGACGGGCAGGCAGTCCTCGACCTGCGCCAGTTCCACCGCTTGGACGAAGCTACGGTAGCGCTCGCCGAGGGGGCCGAGTTCCTGCTCGAGCCAGGGGAACAGCCCCTGCTGGAACGTGAACCAGTACGCGGATACGGTTTCTATCAAGGACATATTCGTTGAATCCTGCCAGCTGTTTACTAGGCTTGCATTACAATAATAGCACGGAGGGCAAGGGATTTCCAGGAAACTCAAAACGCATGAAAATCCATTAAAACTACATTTACTGCAGTTCTATTCCATTGATTATATCGAATACTTAATAGACTAACTAAATGATAATGCTATTAGCTCGGGATTTTTGCAAAAGGCTCGAGTCAAGAGTTATTTCTGACTCAGCCGATTGTCGGCAGCACCGCGGCCATTGCCGCGGTTGGAAGGTACCGTCGGCGAGTTCTAGAGCCTGCAAGACGTTGATCTCAGCGTTGACGTCCGCATCGCCTGAGTAGCCGCAGCCCTTGCAGGCGCACCGCTTGCCATGGCGACGGCTCGCCTCGACCTCGGCGCATTGATGGCACCGTTGCGCCTCTCAGTAGTAGGCGTCGAGGACCTCGCAGGCGTAGACGCTCGAAGCGCCCAGCAAGGTGAAGCCGGGGCCGCCCGCTTTCTGCGCCGGCACGGGCTGCAGCGCGTGCAGCGCGGCGATGGCGGCGATCGCCCGCCTCACGGTGCCTCCGCTCCTTCCGCCCGCCTCGCGGGCGCGACGCCCCGCGGGGCCAGGTAGGGAAAGTCGCGCTCGAGGGCCTCCGCACACGCCCCGGCACAGCCGCGAGGAGACGTGGATCTGGCGACCGCGGACGGCGGGGCCGACGTGAACGTGGACCGTGTCCTTGAGCACACCGTCAGTTTAGCCCGACGCGTGCGCAAGCGTCGCGCGCGTCCGGCCTCATCGGCCGCGCCGCGGCCGTACCCGCGCTCGTGCATTGTAACCGTAGCCGTCACTAGCTCCATCCTGTGGCTTGCAAGACACCCCGTCAGGCGGCGTCACAGATTCGGAGCGATTCCGATTGACGCTTTCTGTAATCGTTCGCCGAGAGAGTCGCTGCGGCCAACCCACCCGCGGTCGTGCTGGGCCGCCGGCGTGAACCGTTCCTCGTGCTCCAGCAGTAGCCGCTTGACGCGCAGACCCCCGGCGTACCCGGTCAGGCTGCCGTCCGCGCCCACGACGCGATGGCAGGGCACTAGGACGGACAGCGGATTGCGCGCGGCGGCTCCGGCCACCGCGCGCACCGCTCCCGGGCGACCCAGGCGCGCCGCCAGCCCGCGGTAGCTCGCCCGCGCGCCGGGCGGGATCTCGCAGAGGGCGTCCCAGACCTCGGCTTGGAACGCCGTGCCGCGACGCTCCAGCGGGATGCCGGGCGAATACTCTAGGTCGCCGTCGAAGTAGCAGGCGAGGTACGCCTCCGCCTGCAGCAGGTAGATGTTCCCATGGCCCCTTCGCAGGCCGCCAGGCGCCAGCCGGGCCTCGATGCGCTCGGCCTGCGGCGGGAAGTAGATCGCGGCCAGCCCGGCGTCGCTCGCCAGCAGGCGGATCTCCCCGACAGGGCTGCGGACTCGCGAGGACTGCATGGTGACATTCTCTCAGGCCGTCGCGGGGCGGCTGCTAGACTAGGAGCCGAAGATGTCGGCTGCCGTGGTCGAGATCGCCCCGTCCATCCTTGCGGCCGACTTTGCCCGGCTGGGCGTGCAGGTTAACCAAGCCGAGTCCGGCGGCGCGACTTTCCTGCACATTGATGTGATGGACGGGCACTTCGTCCCGAATATCTCGATCGGCATCCCGGTGGTCGAGTCGCTCAGGAAGCACACGCCGATGGTGCTGGACTGCCACCTGATGGTGTCCGATCCGGACGCGTTCATCGACCCGTTCTGCAAGGCCGGGGCGCAGATGATAACGGTCCACCAAGAGGCCTGCACGCATCTGGCGCGGACGCTGGGCCTGATTGCGGATCTCGGGGCCGCGCCCGGCGTGGCGCTGAACCCGGCCACGCCGGTGTTCCTGCTCGAGGAGGTCCTTGCCCAGGTCCGCCAGGTTCTCGTCATGACCGTGAACCCGGGCTTCGGCGGCCAGAAGTTCATCGCCTCCGCCATGGGCAAGATCGAGCGCTTGGACCGCATCAGGGCAGAACGCGGCCTGGACTTCCTGATCCAAGCGGACGGAGGCGTCACCACCGCCAACGCCCGAGCTCTGGCCGAGGCAGGCTGCGACATTCTCGTGGCCGGTTCGAGCGTGTTCGGCACGGACGACGTGACCGGCAACGTCATCGCGCTTTCCGACTGCGCGAACCGCTCCGCGCCGGTCCGCGCGTAACTACCGAGGAGGGTCTCGCTGCATGGCAATTCCGATTCGACGTATCATGGGGAGCGTGCCTGTCCGTCGACTGACGCGGGCGGTCGCCTGCGCAGCCTTGCTCGTTGGAGCAATGGGCTGCGGGCGCAGCCCCTACGACAACCCCATAGCCAACAATTCGCAGCAGCCGGACAAGATCCTGTTCGACAAGGCGGTCGAGAACATCGAGCGCCACCGGTACGAGCTGGCCCGGATCACGCTGCAGACACTGATCAACACCTACCCGGATAGCGAGTACATCGCGAAGGCCAAGCTTGCCATCGCGGACAGCTGGTACCGCGAGGGCACCTCGGCCGGCCTCGCCCAGGCGGAGGCGGAGTACAAGGACTTCATCACATTCTTCCCGAACATGGAGGAGGCGGCCGAGTCGCAGCTGAAGATCTGCCAGATCCACTACAACCAGCTGCAGAAGCCCGACCGCGACAACATCCACGCCGTGAGGGCGGACCAGGAGTGCCGGCAGCTCCTGCTGCGCTACCCGAACACGGTGTTCCGCGAGGAGACCGAGCAGCTGCTCCGCAACGCGCAGGAGGTGATCGCCGAGGGCGAGTACCGCGTGGGCATGTTCTACGTCGACAAGGGCAGCTATCGGGCCGGGGTTAACCGGCTCCAGTCCGTGACCGACCACTATCCGCTCTTCAGCAGGGCCGATCAAGCCCTGTGGCAGCTCGGCGAGAGTTACGGCCGGCTAGGCGACAACTTCGAGGAGCAGCAGGTGGCTGCATACCGCAGGATCGTCTCGGACTATCCCATGAGCCCCTTGGTCGACGGTGCCAAGGAGAAGCTCAGCGCGATGGAGCGCGATCTCCCGGAAGCTGATCCGGAGCGCTTCGAGCTGCACCGGTACAACGTGGAGAACCGTTTCGAGCCGGGCACGATGGGTAAGTTCTGGGGCCTGTTCCGAGGCAAGCCCAACCTTGGGCTGGCAGCGAAGGCGGGTGCTCCGGCGATGACCACGCTCATGCCCTCGACGCCGCCCGGAATCCAGGCCGCCGCCGCCGCCGCGATCACTCCCAGCGCGGACGTGACGGTCGAGACGATTTCGGGCCCCAGTGCGCTCGACACGGAGCCGGATGCCCGTCGCAATCCGCCGGAGGAGGAACCGGAGGAAGCGGAAGAGCCGGAATAGGCGCCAGTGCTCAAGATATTCGTCGCGGACGACAATCCTCATGTCCACCGCATAGTGGAGCAGACGCTCGGCGAGGACGGCTGTGAGGTAGCGGGAGTCTACGAGGGGGCGGGTGCGCTCCAGCGGCTCGAGCGATTCCAGCCGAACTTAGCGCTCTTGGACGCGGGGCTTCCCATGCCTGACGGCCCGGAACTGTGCGACGCGATCCTCGCTCGGCGGGACCTGTCAGGTGTCCGGATCGTGATGCTTCTAGGGCCGCTCGAGGCCGTCGAGGAGGGGGACGAGCCGCCTCCCGGTGTCCATGCCGTCGTGCAGAAGCCTCTGGACCCCGCGATGCTTCGAGACTTAGTCAGCGGGATCGCGGGCGAGATCGCGCCCGAGGAAGAACCGTCGGACATGGATTCGAGTCAACAGGTCATCGACAGGCTCGTGCAGGAGGCTCTTGGCGCGAAGGATGATGGAGGGTCGCGGGAATTGATCCGCGAACAGGTTGAGGCGGCACTGGCCACGTCCGTGCCCATGATCATCGACCGCATTACGGACCGACTCGTGGCACATCTGAGGGATTCCTAGCGGTCGCTGCGGCGCGGTAGTCGCCGCATGCCTGCGGATCATTCGCTCGTTCGGGCAATCCGCGAGCCGGCCAGTCGTGCGGCGTATCGCGCCCTCCCGGCTCGGGACTGGACGTACGCGACCGCTTGCCGCGATCTGCGGGAGCCCCGAGGGATGACCCGGATTCAGGGGACGACGGCCGCGACCCGGCCAAGACGGGGCCGCCCCGCTCGATGGCTCTCAGGCGCTGACTCGAAGGCCTGCAGGTCGGTGTCGATGCGTCAGGCGGGCTCCATCGAGTGCCGCTCGCACGCTTTAGTTTCATCACGGCAGAGCGAGCGTCTGCCGGGCATGAGGGTTCGGGGCCGGACTGCTGCTGCGCTCGAGATCGGCATCCGGGCACCTCTCGCGAGGCATTTCAGCAGCCACGCGAAACGTGCGCATCCAGATCACGGGCTGGGCTCCGGGGTGATTGCAGCAGCGCTGTTTCGGAGGCAGAGTGCTCCGCCTAGGCGATGCATGCGATGGCGAGGAAGTTCGCGGTGGAGGCACGGCCGCCCCGCACGAGTGACGGCCCTCCTGTGGCCTTCGACGAAGGTCTGGCGAGAGCAAGCGTGCCTGCAACGGTCTACTACGTCCCGGGTAGCTAGTGCCCGTGACAAAACTCGTATGCCCTTGACAACAAAGGCGTTAGGTCCAATCTCTCAAGGCGAAGATTTCGTTGGAATGCTACGACTAATCCGAAATCCTGGCGATTCTGGATAGAGCGCGGAAATCTTCGCGATGGGCGGCTGAGCAACTTCCGACCTTGGGCCCTATATGTTGTGTTTGGAAATCCATCCGACATCAGGATGTAGTATGAAATGCTGATCAGGCCAGAATTCAGGGGTTTTGTCACAAGCACTAGCTACAAGCCAGCTTGTGGCAGGCGCCGGCGGGCCTAGGAGGATGGTGCGCGGCCTCGCTCGACACGGGGCGTGCTCGCAGTTGACGCTGCCCAAGTCGCAGGGTACACAAGCATCCCGATGTTCGGCGTCGCCCTCTTTCATGGTCTTCAGATTGGCGTTCGCCACCGATTCAGGCGAGTTCGCGAATGCGCTCTACCGAGTCACCTGCTTGGCGGAGCAAGTGGATTGCAGCCGTGGGCGTCTCAATGACTTCTGGCGAAATCGCTGCGGGAGAGGGGCGAGCGGGACCAAGAGCGCGTTGCCGTCCTCAGGTCAGTCGTGGCCAGTGTCGGTGGGGCGGCTCCCGAGTACGAGCCAAGCCCGGTCCCTCCGAGCACGCCCAGCTACGACCCGAGCATTCGATCTGGCCGTTCGCTTCTGATCCGGATGCTTGAATCGGGCGTGAGCGATGCGGTCGCGGATTCCCTCCCGACCGCTGACGCGGAGATCCTAGCCACCGCGTCGATCATGCGTCATTGCATATTCGTCGAGCTATCCGCTACCGAACCTGCGTCCCATGGGCCATGGAAACTGTTGCACGAACTCTCGCATGTCCTCTTTGGCGAGCTACATGCCGAGCGCCATCGGGCTTGGTCAAGCAGTTTGTCAAGGCACGGCAGCCACATTCGATGGCGCGCTAGGTTCTGCTGAGCGAGAGCATTGCAACTGCCGTGCAGATGTTAGTACTCGAGCGTCTTAGTCTCAAGTTCGGGAACGTTTACAATGAATCCTACATTTCAAGAACAGCCCTAGATCCCCGGCCACTTCTTCGGATATCATTCGAAGAAAATCAGACGAATTCTCTCGGATTCACCGAAAGATTCATCCGCTCTCTAGACGCCCAAGATGGGAGGAGGCGTGCGACACTCTCAGTACATTCCGGTCAGCACATCCTTACTAGTACTGGGAGCGGAAGAGCATCCAGAATCCACAAAATCGTATTAGAGAAATCTGACATATCAGACTGTTGGAACTTCAGGTAATTTCATGCTAAGATTCGAAGAAGTCCAGATTGTCTATGTGCTTACTCACGGCGAATTGGACCTAGATAAGGAATAGATCTGCAAGGACGTAGAACTTACAGCACGCCCATTCAACTCCGAAGTGCGACACGCGGGTAAGGGGCGGTGGGCTGGGATACTAGGACCACAGTAGCAGATCCAGCGGCGCCGGACAAGCCGCTGCCGGGCCGCAGCGGGGGGCCGCGTCCCGGGCAGGCGGGCATGCGTGCCCCGTTTCCGGAACGGGGACCCTCCGGGCCTGTCCGGGCGCAGCTCCCCCGCGCCCTGTCCCCGCGGCGGGCTGCCAGCCCGGCCTCAGCCCCGCGGCACCCGCTCCCGCTCCGCCAGGAAGACTTCCTCCGGCGTGCGCCCGCCCAGCACCTTCCGCGGACGCCGGTTCAGGCGGTCCCGCGCCTCCCGCACCCGGGCCGGGTCCACTCGCCGCAGGTCCGTCCCCTGCGGGAAGTACTGCCGCAGCCGCCCGTTGGTATGCTCGTTCAGCCCGCGCTCCCAGGAGTGGTAGGGCCGCGCGAAGTAGAAGCCCGCCCCCAGCCGCTGCGCCACCTCCCGGTGCCTCCCGGTGCCCCGCGAACTCCTTGCCGCGAACTCCTTGCCGTTGTCGGCCGTGATCGTGTGCGTCACGGCCCCGCTCCCTGCGAGCATGGCCGTCATCGCCGCCCCGACCAGCTGCGCCGTGCGCCGGCTAACCGGCTGCACTAGCAGGTACTGAGAGAACCGGTCCACCAGCGTCACCAGCGCCCCGCGGTGCTGCCCGCCGATCACGGTGTCGGCCTCCCGGTCGCCGACGCGCGCCTGCGCTCGCGCCTCCGCCGGGCGCTCCGCGATGTCCGCGCGCCCCGGGATCAGGCCGCGGCCCGCCGTCCGGCCGACCCGCCGGACGCGCTTGCGGCCGCCCTGCCTCAGGTGCCGGTACAGCCGGCCCCCCTGCCGCCGGTCCGCGCGCACCAGCTGGTAGATCCGTTCGGGGCTGATCTCCAGCGCCCCTTCCCGCTGCAGCCGCGCCGCGACCTGCTCCGGGCTCCAGTCCTGCCGCAGGCAGTCCTCGCTCCGCGTCCGCAGCGCCGACGTCAGCTGGCGCGGCCGGCACGCCGCCGCGCGCCGCCGCCGCTCCGCGCGCTCCTGCGCGCTCCCCCAGCTGTAGCTCGCCGCGCGCTCGCCCTCCGCCGGTCGGCCGTTGCGGCTCACTTCCCGGTAGATCGTGGCCCGCTTGCGGCCCAGCTGCCCGGCGATCCTGTTCGCTCCCCAGCCCGCGGCCCGCAGCGTCTCGCTCCGGCAGCGCTCCTCCTGCGTCACGTGCGTGTAGCTCTTCCGCATCCGCCTCCCTGCTCCTTCCAGCACCTACCAGCCTACTGCCGCGACACCACCGCTCGCTGCCCCCCCTCTCCCCTCCCTGCCATCTCGTGGCTCGGCGCGTGTCGCACTTCGGAGTTGAATGGGCGGCACATTAAGGTGGGGTATATTCCAAGACCACAGAATCGAAGAGAAGGGTCTACTTAATTATCGGTCAGGATGAGGAATATCTGATGCGAGTGATCGCGGGATTCGCCGACTTGGCCGACGAAGCTGCAACCGGGCTGCTCCCAGAGCTAGACTGACCTGCAACCACGTGAGGATTCGGTCCGGCGGATCAAAGTGCGTTGGCTGCCGCGAGGGATCCCCGGGCGTCTCGGACGACCTCTCGGACGACCTCGCCGGCCGGCCGGACGGCATGGATCCGGCCGGCGCTCTGGCCCGCTGGCAGCACGCCCCACTCCGCGTCTCCTTCCAGCCGCCCGCGGGCGGATGCCGGATTGCCGACTTCTAGGGCCTGTCTCGGATAGGGCTGGATCTCGTCCTCGCGGTCGCTCCAGTGGTCGGTGAAGGCGTTTCTTATCAACCGGCATGGCTTGCCGCTGTGCGCGCGGGTAACTACCGTTCCGGATGTGCCCGTCTCGACGATCTTCGTCTTGTAGTTGGCGTGCGCAGCGGCCTCCTCGGTTGCGATGAACCGCGTTCCGAGCCAGACGCCTTGGGCGCCCCAAGCCAGGGCGGCTGCGAGGCTGCGGCCATCGGCCAGTCCGCCGGCCGCGACGACCGGCACGTGCACGGAGGCAACTACCGCTGGGACAAGGGCTGCCGTGCCGACGGCCCCGACATGGCCCCCTCCGTCACGGCCCGACGCGATGACAGCGTTCACGCCGTCCGCGACGGCCTTGAGTGCGTGTCTCTCCGCCCCGACAACCGCTGCGACGTAGATTCCGCGAGCACGAGCCTCGGGGATAGCTCCCTTGGGGCTTCCGAGACCGGAAACGAGCACGGGCACTCTTTCATCCAAGGTAACTTCGATCAGGCCTTGGACGTTTGCCGTGTAGGCGACGACCTTGCTGCCACCGGAGCGCACCGTGGCGAACAGGATGTCAACGCCGAACGGCTTGCTCGTCTCGCGTCGGACAGCGCGGATCTGCTCCCGCAACTCGTCCGGTCGCATGTTGAGGCCGGTCCCGATGACGCCCAGCCCTCCGGCTCGCGATACCGCGACGGCGAGCTCGGCCCGGGCAATCATCCCCATTCCGGCTTGAAAAACGGGGTAGTCGATGCCGATCTGCTCGCATATCGGCGTGCGCAGCGGATCCGGTCGCGCTTTGAGCATCGCTGTACGGGCGGCTAGGCCGCTACAGGTTGCCCTCGACCAAGCGAACCGGCGACTCGACGTCGGCTCTCACGGTAGCTAGGTTGCCCGTGATTGCATACGAACTCAGCCCGCCCGACTCGCTTAGGTTCTCAAGCGCTATGCCTGCATCTCGTACGCCAGGCGCGACCACGTTCCGGATTCTCAGGCCCCCGAACCGGCTGTTGTCCCGAATCCGGTACAGGATCCCGAGCCTCGGCTGCATGCTCCCGGAGAAAACGATGTTGTCAAGCAGGGCGTTGTCTGCGTCCTCCACGACGACAGCCGGGCCCTCCTGGTTCGCATCGACCAGCGTGACGTTGCGGATCGACACATTGTCGCTGTTCTCGACGACCAGCCAGGGGGTCTCGTCCGGTCCGCCCCGAAGGCGCACGTTCTCGATGACGACGTTGGCCGTGTTGCGGACGTGCAGCGGTCGCCATCGCTCGCTCGGGCGAAAGCGGTCCCCGCTTACGTTGCGGATCGTCAGCCCGTCGTGGCCAAAGTCCCGGTTTGCCATTCGGATTGCCGCCACGCAGTCCACGACCTGGACCCCGTCGATGAGGATGTGGCGGTTGATCATTCCCTCGCGCCCGTGATCCTGCACGTCCACTCCGTAGAGCGAGGATTCGGCGTAGATGTCCCGGACAGTGATGTGCTCGCTTCCGTCCGATACCTCGACCGGACCGCGCAGCTGCGACCGGTAGCTGCGAATGTTCTCGACCACCAGGTGGCGGACGTACAGGCCCTCGTTTCCTCGTCCGCCTATCGATACGATGTCGCGGATCGTGTCACGTCCGGTCACGTTGCGGACGACACCGTGTTCGATGTTGCCGAATTTCGCCACAGGCGTGATCATGATGCCGTCCTTCGCACTGTTGTCCGTCCGTCCGTTCTCGATCAGGAATCGGCCACGGCGGACCACGATGAGTGCAGCCCGGCCCGACTGAGGCACGGAGTCGCCATTGCCGGTCAGGGCGAAATCTCGGATCTTAACTTCCTCGGCGAGGACTTCAAGTATCGGTGTCTCTTCTAGGCCCGGCTTGAGCCGCATATTGAGGCCAACAAGCGCAAGCGGCTTGTCGATGCGGACGCTCGATGTGACCTCCACCTGCCGGTTGTGGTCTGCTACGAGCACGGAATAGGCCGTCGCGTGGTCGACTGCCTCTTGCAGGTTGCTCGCGTCGACTCGGATGGTGCGGGAATGCGGGGTCGCCCCGTGGGCCGAAACCGCAAGGACCAGCAAGTAAAGCGATACCGCTTGGGGGTACGTGGGCATGGCGATGACTGTAACACACGGCCTCGTGTCCGCCGGCATCGGATCGGTCCGCCTGATCCGCCGCAGTTGTGTGTCGCAGAGTGCTTCGGGCGCAGTCGGTCTTAGTCTGTCAGAGAGACGTCAGGGCGGCCTTGCATTGAGAGTGAGAGAACTATAGAGATATTCGATTCACTTCCTGATTCAGCTTGGATGGAAGGAAGGGAATCATTCGCCGTGGGAATTATATATTTGCGTGCTAATGCGACCAATTAATTCGGATTATCAAACACGAATATAATTAGAAAAATCCTCTGATTATGTGTTGAAACACAGTGAATTACTGTGGTAGAACAGCTCGAGTAAAGGAGTCCATTCATGACGCAGAACGGCCCCGACAGCGGGTCCGCAAAGACATCACCGAGATTCATGTGACCGCCATGCTTCCCGATGACCAAGCCGCGGAGCCGTTCTGCGCTGGCCGGACGGCCCTGCGTGCCCTCATTTGCAGCACCTCCAGCGTCCAGTCTGGTGCCGCTCACCCTTAGACACCGTACCGTTGCCGCCGTTGCGGCAAGTGCTTTTCCGTGCGCACCGGTAGCGTCATGGCCGACGCCAAGCTCGGCTACCGCATCTGGACCATCGCCATATTCCTGCTGACCACCAGCCTCAAGGGCGTCTCCAGTATGAAGCTGCACCGCCACCTCGGCATCAGCAGGAAGTCGCCTGGCATTCTTAGCACACCGCATCCACGCGCGCCGGGAGCGGGCCGGAGACCTGTTCCCGGGCCCGGTGGACGTGACCTCGACGAGATCTATGTCGGCGGCAGCAAGCGCAACAGGCACGAGAGCCGTAGGGCCCATGCCGGGCGCACGGGACCGCGCCACGAGTGAAGTGGCCGACCCCCCGCTGCCGGGCACGACCAAGGGCACCCTGCAGGGCTTTGCCTGCGGGCAGACTGCTCCGGGCGCGCAGGTCCGCTCCCACGAGGCGGTGGCCTACGTCTGCCTGGAGGAATTCGCGCACGAGGCCGTCAAGCACTCCGGCGGCGAGTAGGTGCGCGGGGAGGCGGATACCAACGGCATCGAATGGTTCCAGGCCCTTTCAAGGACAGCCTATACGGAACCTACTGAGGAGCGCAAGGGTCTTCTGCGTCGGTTCAGGCCAGATTGTACTGGCAATCGGGCTCCATGAAGAAGCTAGCCACGATGTCAGTTAAGTCCCTTCGCGACTTGAATTCCGCTTCGATCAGGCGCAACATATCGTCCTTAATCTTGAATAATTTCTGGCTCATCATCCGCTTCACGTGCGAATATTCCAGCACATTGGGCTTCAATTTCGGGGAATATTCTGGAAAGATATGAATCCTAACCTGTCCATTTTCGAATTCCCTATCGAGAAAGTGTGCCATTTCTTGCGCAGTGTGAATCCGGAATCTGTCCACTACGAAGCGCACACTCTCGCCGGTCTCGTCCGCCACCTGACTCACGAAAGAGCAGAACCTTCGCGCATCCGACGCGCCCTCGTGCAGCATGTAATAGATGCAGCTGTCTGGGCTGATCTCTGCCAGCATGTTGAGGCGAAACTTCTTGGCCGTGCAGGCCGCCGCGGGCGTCTTGCCCCCGCACTACCTATGTCCGTCCCACGTGATAGTCAGAACGCATTCCGGCCTCGTCAGCGAACACGATCAAGGCCCCTTCCTGCTCGGACACCTCCTTGATCTCCGCGAACCTAGTGTCAATCCATCGTGCGCCCCCTCCCCCCCATCCGGCGCTGGAGCGCCCAGCGGCGCGGCTGCTGCGGCGTGAGCTTGAGCCGACACATGAAGCGCCGGATGGGGCAGCGGCTCACGTCGAAGCCGAACTCGTCGATGAGGGCCCGGCGGACTCGCTGGGCAGTCCAAGTAGGCGAAGTCGAACTTGAGGTGCTGGGGATTCTTATATCGACAACGGTATGGAAGATCCACAGCGCGTGCTCCTCGGTCAGGATGCGAGGGCCGCCTGTCCTGGGATGGTCATCTAGGGATGCCATGCCTCCGGCGATGAACCTAGCCACTCAGGACTTGGCTGTTCCGGTTCCGATGCTGAATCTCGGCGCCAGTTCTTCCAGAATATAGCCAAGATAGAATTGCGTTACAACGGACTTCAGGACGGTGATATTAAGCGTATGGGGGAGTCATCGAACGTCGTCAGAGTGGAAATAATGCACGCAATGATTCTATCACATTCAGTGCGGGAAATGGTCTCAGCAGAAGACGAGGACGGCAATGATGTCCTTTGCACTCCTCAGTATTACCATATGAGCGCGCGCCATTTGGGCCGCTATCTCGCGGAGTTCGCGGGGCGGCACAACGCGCGCTACACGGCGGAACACATGCGAAGCAAGGCGCGGGACTTGGTCGGAAAGAGGCCGACCTAGCGCCAGCTCACCCGCAAAGCCGCGACAGCGGCCTGGGCGGCCGCACCGGCGGCTGCGCGACCGATGCGCGAGCGGCCGTCGAGGTGTACGATCTCACTCTAGTTCGCTACGAAAATCTCAGATCATTTCCGCGGTGCAAGAGGGCGTTTTCTCGCATGGATCCGCTACTGCAGGAATGGAAGAGAGGGGCGATGTCTCCGGGAAGGGCTAGGGGCTGCGGATGTGCCTTACAGTAGGAAGGTAGCAGCGCGTGGCGCTCGGCCGGGCGTCGTCGTTGCCGCGGCGTGGCGTCAGGCCGGGCTAGGCGGTCAGCCCGGCCCGTGAGGTGCCCGTGCGAGGCACCCGCTATGCGCACGCTGGGCCCGCCTTGATGTCGCAACAGGTGGCGTCCTGCCCCGGAATCGTTCAGCGTTCGGTGAACCCGATATCAATACAGGTGGGGAAGAATTCTCGGTGATTCCACTGAATAGAATAGGCCCCTAAACCAAGCGGAATTGACCGTGGAGGATTGGGGAAATACCCTAGGGCCACAGCCGAGTCGAATGCGGAAGACCGCTGTGAGCTAACTCTTTGCGCTCAGTGTGAAGGGCACTCCAGATGCGCAATCCCCCCAAACACAGGCGCGTATATCCCAGTCGATTCATGCAGGCAATTGCGATCTGGAGGCCCATCACCCTTGGCCCTCAAAGGGCCCGAAATCGGCTTGGATGGACCCGGAAAGGCAGGACGGGCTCCCCGAGTCGTGGCGGCCTATCCAGTGCCGCGCTTGGCGCAACCCGCTTGCCGATGCACTTCAAATGCAGATCTGCCATTCAGCACCCATCGAGGCCCCACCATGAACAATCCGGGCTAGACACAGGCCTCCCCGATCAGAGCAGTTCTAGTTCCATGTAGCGTCTTTGGCACTCAGATAAATATTTTCTTTCTTTCGCGCTTACCACGCCCCGGCGTCTCGCGCCGGCGCGTCCAGCGTCCATGGGGATGCTTGCGTGCCCGTGTCCGCGGACCGGGGCGGCTGCCCGCTGGATCCCGGCCGCGGGGCGAGTCCGAGCGCGCCGGAGGGAAGCGCAGATCCGGCGCGGATCATCCGGGTCCGCGCGCTGAGTGGGACGCCGCGTCCATTCGAGGCTCCAGCCATCCGCTCAATCACTTACCCGACGGCGGCCACGAACACGGCGGTTCGTCACTGCGGCCGACGGGCACAGAACGGCCAAGACGATCACACAGGCTGCTTACAAGGGAGATTGACTGGGTGCCAGCTCCAGAAATTTGCGAACCGCCGGAACGGCCCATCTCTGCCGACAAGCCCCTGCCCGTGCGCGTGGTCAACGAATACGTCTGCTGTCGGCGGCTGGCCTACCTAGAATGGTTCCAGGCCGAGTGGGTTGATTCGTCGGACACCGTCGAAGGTCGCACCGAGGCGCTCCGGCCACGGTGGTCGAGAAGCGTTTTGCGATTCCGCCGACCGGCAGGATCGGACGATCGTTTCGCACAAGCTCTTCGGATGATGGGTTGACGGGACCTTGTTCGATGTCGGCGCGGCGGCCTAGGCCACCGCGCTCCGCTGGTGGGTCGAACGGACGCTCGTTCCTCCATTCTGCTAGGATTACGCCTCTTGCTGACCGCGTAGGTTAGGAAATGCATGTGGACGGCACCACCATCTATCGAATCGTGTTTGGCGAGGGCGTGCAGCCCGACGGGTGGCAACTCGCGCTCACAACCGACGCATTGCCACGGGTCCTCATTGCACCGACGGGTTCGGGTAAGACGGCCGCGGTGACGCTCGCGTGGGCCGCCCGTCGCCTCCAGTGTCCCGGTGGTACGCCTCGCCGTCTCGTCTGGTGCCTGCCGATGCGGACGCTCGTCGAGCAGACTGCGCGGGCGGTCAGGGATTGGTTTGGCAAGCTGATGGCCAAAGTGGACTGCGCGGGGCGACTCCCTCGACCGGAGGACGTGCACGTGCTCATGGGCGGGGTGGATGCCGACAGCTGGCTGGAGACGCCAGAGCGCCCGGCGGTGCTCGTCGGCACCCAGGACATGCTCCTCAGCCGGGCGCTGATGCGCGGATTCGCCTCGTCTCGGGCGATCTGGCCGATGGAGTTCGCCCTCCTGCACGAGGATGCACAGTGGGTGTTCGACGAGGTGCAACTGATGGGAGCGGGTCGAGCAACCTCTGCGCAGCTCGAGGCATTCCGGCGATCGGATGCGGATCGAGCGCGGAGTAGGAACCTGTCGCCGGGGAGTCCATCCCGCAGTCTCTGGATCTCGGCGACGCTCGATCCGCGCTGGCTCGCCACGGTTGATCATCCTGCTCCGGCATCGGTCGTCAGGGTCGATCCTACGGCGCAACCGGACGGCAGGCTCGCACGCTTGTCGCAGGCCGGCAAGCGACTGACTCGGGCGCACGTGGCGCCGACGTCACCGAAGAAGCCGGACCTTACCGAGTACCTCGGGCGGCTCGCGGACGCCGTCCTAGACGCACACCGCCCCGGACTGATGACGCTCGCAATCGTCAACCGCGTCGACCGGGCGCGGGTGCTTCACCAACAGCTGGAGAAGAGGCTGTCGAAACGGAAGCCGGCGCCGCCGACTCTGGCTCTCGTCCATTCCCGCTTCCGCCCCGTCGACCGCCGACGGGAGATGGACAAGGTGATCGGAACCGGTGACGCGAATCCGCATGGCCGCATCGTCGTTGCCACCCAGGCGGTCGAAGCCGGTGTGGACATCTCCTCCGCGGTCTTGTTCACGGAGATCGGGCCCTGGTCGTCGATGGTCCAACGCTTTGGCCGCGCCAACCGCTATGCCGAGCTTCCCGACGGCGCGTATGTGCATTGGATCGACCTGCTCCAGTCGTGGGCGAACGGCGAGTCGTCGGACAGGGAAGCGGCCGAAGTGGCGATTCCCTACAGCGTCGCCGAACTGCACGCCGCACGGGAACGGCTGTCGGTGTTGACCGATGTCGCGCCGGCGCGCCTTCCCCCGCCGGACTACGTTGAACCGCCACGCAGGGTGATTCGCCGCAAGGACCTTGACGATCTCTTCGATACGGACCCAGACCTGACCGGTTTCGACGTCGACGTGTCCCCGTATGTCCGCGACGCGGACGACACGGACATCCGCGTATTCTGGCGTGATCTCCCCGTGACGGGCGACGAGCAGCCGCGTCCCCGGCGGCAGGAACTGTGCGCCGTTTCGATTGCCGCCGCCAAGAAATGGCTTCGTAAGCTGGAGAAGCACAGCAATGGGAGGGTCCTCGTGTTCCGGCGCGATCCGCAGTGGCGGCGCCGGGACGGCCGGACGGGAACCGCACCGCCGGGATGGATGCCGTTCCATGGCCAGCCCTGGCCGGGACTGATGCTGCTCGCAGATCGGAACGCCGGCGGCTATCGGGAGAGCGTCGGCTTCACGGGCGATCCGAAGGACGTGCCCGATCCGGTCGCCGATGCGGCAGTTGCGACCGGCTCGGCCGCCGCGCGGGACGGTTCCGCGACGCCGGGCGAGCCGGAGGGGCACGACGAAGACCCGCTGAGCCAGATCGAGGCGATCGTGCCGCTGGCCGATCATCTTCGGCACGTCACCGTGGAGGCGAAATCGCTGTGCGCCGCGCTCGACATGGAGCCCGACGTCCGTGAGACGCTAGTACGTGCGGCACGGTGGCACGACATCGGAAAAGCGCACGAAGTGTTTCAGGACACGATGCGCCGGGGTCTTGACGGACAGGACGTGGCGCCCGATGTGCTGCTGGCAAAGACGGTCAAGCGGACCCGACATGCGCGAGCCTATTTCCGGCATGAGCTCGCCTCGACACTTGCATTCCTGGCCCATTCAGCTTGGTCCCGAGACGCCGATCTAATTGCTTGGCTGATCGCCGCGCATCACGGTAAGGTGCGGATGAACCTGCGCGCCCTGCCCCGGGAGGTGCCGCCGAAGGGCAGCGAGCGCGCCGGAGTACGCTTCGCCCGCGGCGTGTGGGAAGGGGACACCCTGCCGCCGTTCGAACTTGAAGGCGGCGAGCACTGGCAGGGGGGCAGCCTGCGGCTCTCGATCATGGAGTTGGGCTGGGACGAGACCTCCCACGAGAGCTGGACCGAGCGCACACGCGAGCTGCTCGCGCAACTCGGGCCGTTCCGGCTAGCGTGGCTGGAGACTCTCGTACGGGTCGCCGACTGGCGGGCATCGGCCCTGGAGCGCAAGGGAAACCACGATGGTCCGTGAACCGCTGACGCTAGATGGCTGCTCGCCGACGCCCCTGGCGTCCTACCTGAAGGGCCTCGGCGTGCTGCGCCTGATCTCCTCGCCCGCCAACCACGTCTCCGGCGAGGCGGCCGATTCGGACGCGCGCGGCTGGTGGGAAAACGAGTGCTTTCATCTGCGAACGACGCAGAGCCGCGACGCGTTGCTGCGCTTCTTTCTCCACGACTACGCGCCGAGTCCGATCATTGCGCCGTGGAATGGTGGTAGCGGATTCTATCCGAAAGACAACAAGGACGGGTTCGACCCGCTCGCCGCGAACCAGGTGGCACAACGCTTTGAACACATCTCGTTGGCCACCCGGAGGGCATGTCGCATAGTTGCCGGTCTGGCCTTCACCAAACGGCCCGCAGGGGCTGACAAGATCGAGCTCGTGGCCGCGCTCAGGGCTGACCTTCCGGATGCAGCCCTCTACTGGCTCGACGCGGCCCTTGCGCTGTCCGGAGAGCGTCTTGCTTACCCGCACTTACTCGGCACGGGCGGAAACGACGGCCGCCTCGATTTCACCAACAACTTCGCGCGACGTCTCGTCTCACGGACGAGACCAATGGGCTTGTTCGACGCGTCCACAGGGGAACCGTCGAGCGCCGCAGAGCCACTGCTCGCGAGCGCGCTCCTTGCGGCGCCGACGTCGCGATTGAGTTCCTCGGCAGTCGGCCAGTTTGCACCCGGCGCCACCGGCGGCCCGAACGCGAGCACGGGATATAGCTCTTCCAGCAAGGTGAATCCGTGGGACTTCGTTCTGATGCTCGAGGGAGCCACGGCGTTCGCTGGAGCCGCCAGCCGCCGCCACCAGGCCGGCACTGACTCCGGAGCGAGCTTCCCGTTCACCGTTCGAACGGTCGGGGCAGGCTGGGGCGGCGTCGAAGCCGCGGACGAGAACGATGCCCGGGCCGAGTTCTGGGCACCGCTCTGGAAACGTCCGGCTCGTTTCTGCGAAATCGATTCGCTCTTAGGCGAGGGGCGCGCCGTGCTGAACGGCCGAACGGCAAGGGACGGCCTCGATTTCGCGCGGGCGGCTGCAAGTCTCGGCGTCAACCGCGGCCTCCATGAATTCGAACGCTTCGGTTTCCTGATGCGCGCAGGCAAGGCGTACCTCGCGACACCGATAGGCCGTCGCTCGGCTGTCCGTTCGTCCGGAGCTCAGCTTGTCGCCGATCTCGACACGGGAGGTTGGCTCGAGCGCGTACGCCGAATCGGCCGCGCCAACAAGGAACCAAGCGCGGCCCGACGCGCTATCAAGCAACTCGAAGACGCATTGTTTGGACTCGTAGCGCCGGTAGTCCCATCAGGACGAGTTCAGAAAGCGCTTGTCGCGCTTGGACAGGTCGTTGGTTGGCTGGCCGTAAGCCCGAACGGTCGGAACGGTGTCGAAACACCGCCGCCCACGCTGTCCTCGACCTGGATCCAGCGGGCGGACGACGGTAGTGCGGAGTTCCGTATCGCGGCGGCACTGGCCGGGCTCGGACTGCCAGCCCAGGGTCATCCGGAAGGAATCGACCCTGCGCAGACGGTAGAAGATGTCGGCAGCGTCGGTGAATCATCGGATGCGCGGGAGACGCCGGACACCGAGAAGTTCGGCAACCCAAAGCATGTCCGGTCGAACGTCGTCCCACCGATGGTCGCCCATCTCGCGCCTGTTGACGAAAAGAGCTTCTTCTATGGTGCCCGCCTGAGCACCCGTCGCGCATGGTCCCCCGGCGACGCACCGCCAACGGTGGTCTGGGGAGCCGGACCGCTCGTCTTGAACATGATCGCCGTACTGGAGCGTCGGCTGGTGGAGGCGGCGATTCGCGGACTGGATGACAAACCGCTCGCCGCGGCTACGGTCGCGCAGCTTGCAGATGTGGCCAAGTTCCTCTCCGGCGACTTCGACGACGCGCGCTGCGGCGCGCTGCTCGCCGGTTTCGTTTGGGCGCGGCCGACGCGCCTCCGATCGACCAACGCCCACGCCGGCTCCTCGCCCGTTCCGTTCGCCTACGCGGCGCTCAAGCCGGTGTTCACGCCGGACGCGGCCCTGCACTCCGCCGGCATCTTGGCTGGAGAGACACGGATGCCAGTTCCGCCTGGGCTCGTCGCCCGCCTGCGCGCCGGAGGTGACAGCCGCGACGGGCGGGCGACAGGCGCTGCTGTGCGCCTTGCGCTGACCCGCGCCCGTGCATCCGGACTGCCCACACCATTCGATGCCGTGCGCACGGGCTCTCCGGCGTCGGCGGTCGAAGGCGGTCGCATGGGCGCCGGCGTCCCGCCTGACCGCCTTGCCGCCGCCCTTCTGATCCCGATCAGCGATCAGGCGCTGACCGTTCTAATCAAGCGCGCCTTTCCGGGCGCTCTGCTTGAAGCTGATAACGTGGCGACAGAGGATACGACGAATGCCGCTTGACCTCACCTCAATCGACAATGAACCCCGTCTGCTGCTCGAGGCGAGGCTCAAGCCGGTCCAGGGCACGAGATTTCAGCCGACGGGCTTCCCCAATCTCGGACACGCCGTCTATGACTCGCCGGACGGGCGAGGACGCACGGTGCTGGTGGAGAGCGCGCAATCGATGGCGAACCGCCTCGAAACGGTCTGCTGGGACGACGTTGCCGACGACTGGGTCGAGCCGCTCCGGGGCCTGCCCGTCGTCAAGGTCGTGGGCAAGACCTTCACCACCAATTCTCTGATCGAGGCGCACCGGCTGAACTCGCCGTACATTCTGGAGGGCAAGGACAAAACGGTCTTCAATCTTCTGAAGAAGCGCCTCGCCTCGATGAAGGAGGGACGCGTCGATCTGCGCGAACTGGCCAAAGTGCTCCTGGAGTTCGACACCAACGCCCTTCTCCACGGAGTGTTTCTCGCGAAGAAGGACCTCGCCGGCGGCCGGCTGCGTCTACCACGATCGCTGTCCGCCTTCGTGGAAGCCGAGAACGCAAAGGTGGCGGCGAGCGGCGGCGTGAAGAACGACAGCGTCAATCCCAAGGGGAATACCGCTAGGGGTTTCGGCAACGCGATTTTCGCACGCGACGAATGGGTCGCCGAGAATATCACTGCCTACTTCAATCTCGACCTCCGACAGATCCGCGCCTTCGGCTTGGGTAACGACGTAGAGCGGCTGCTGATCATGCTAGCGCTCTTCAAGATCCGGAAGTTTCTCGCGGAGGGACTGCGACTGCGCACCGCGTGCGATCTTGGTGTGAGCGGGATCACAGTAACCCGGCCGGACGCTTTCGACCTGCCGGCGCTCGACGAGTTCGAATCGGAGCTGCCGGGGCTGGTCAAGGCCGTCGGATCGAAGGGTCTATTCGGCGAAAGCCGCGTGCTCACCGTCAAGTACGAGGAGTGAGCGCATGTTCGCACTTGCCTTCCGCTTTCCCGCTGGCCGGTACCACGCAACGCCGTGGGGCCGCCACGTCAACGAAGCCGCCGTTGCTTGGCCGCCGGAGCCTTGGCGCCTGCTGCGCGCGCTCATCGCCGCGTGGTGGCGCAAGGGTGATCGGGCGCGCTGGTCCGAGGACGACCTGGCGGGGCTGATCGACACGCTCGCCGAGACGCTGCCTGAGTACAGCCTGCCGACCGGCGCAATCCACGCTCACACGCGTCACTACATGCCGACCGGAGGGCTCGACCAGAGTGGGCCGAAGACGACCCTCGTCTTCGACGCATTCGTTCGGCTGCCCAGCGGCTCGACGCTGATCGCCGCGTGGCCGGGCGCAACTCTCGAACCCGAGCCGTTCGCGTTCGCTGCGGATCTCGCGCGCAGCATCGGCTACCTCGGCCGGGCCGAGAGCTGGACCGAATGCGAAGCGCTCGCCGATTGGGAGGGCTCCGTGAATTGCCGACCGCTCGACGGGCACGGGGGCGGGGATCCCGTGCGGCTGCTGGCACCGCACCGCCCGGACTCATACTCGGCCCAACGCCGGCAGATCATGGACGGCATGAAGCGCCAGATGCTCGCGGGAGATAAGCGAACGCCGATTGATACGCTGCCCGAACGTCTCGTCGATGCGCTCGCGCTCGACACGGCCGACTATCAGGACCGGGGTTGGAATCGCCCGCCGGCGGCCCGCGAGGTCGTCTATACGCGCGAGCCGGAGGCCGCCACCGGTGCGGTGACCCGCCGTTTCGCCCGTCGCTCCCCTTCTCGGGCAGGGCGTGACCTGCCCACCGTTGCGCGCTTTCTGCTGGCCGGGCGTCCACGCCCGCGCATTGAGGACGCCGTCACGATTGGCGAGCTGATGCGCCGGGCCGCGCTCGCGCGGTTCGGATGGCAACGTGACGAGTCGACGGGACGAACGATCCCGAAGGCGCCGTGGGAGATTTCAGGCCGCGCTGCTGACGGGAAGCCGCTGAAGGACCCGTCTCACGCCCACGCGTTCTGGCTGCCCGAAGACGCGGACGGGGATGGGTGGATCGATCACCTGTCCGTGTTCATAGCCGTCGGCATAAGCGACAGCGTGCGCGCCGCCTTGGATGGCATCACCCGCCTTTGGCTTCCACCGAAGCAGCGACAGGAGGACGACGATCCCGAGCCGGGCAGAGTCACGGAATGGCGACTCGCGCTGGAAGGATTCGGCAGACCCGCCGACTTCGCCGGCAGTGCGCGTATCTTCGCGACGTCCGACCGGTGGCGGAGCGTGACGCCGTTTCTGGCATCCGGACACCTGAAGGCATCCGGCTACCCGGGCGAAGTGCGTCGCCTGCTCAAACGTCGCGGCCTGGATGCGGACGGCGTCGACGTACGTGTGCTGGATACGATCTCGGTCGGCGGAACCAAGCGACGCGCGATCCACTTCCACCGTTTCCGTTCTCGTGGTGGCGAGGCGCAGCCTGATGCCGCCGGCGCGCTACTCAGCATCGTCATGTCGGAAGCGATTGAGAGTCCGTTAGCCATCGGATACGGCAGTCACTTCGGCTTGGGGCTCTTCGCCCCGGAGCGCGATGAATCGATTGGCGACGGTTCGCACGCCGGGACGCGTCCTCCAATGCAGTCGCGCCACGAACGTTGAGGCTCGTAGCATCGCCGCACGCGGCGATACCTGCCGATGACGGTGCTCGGGGTGCAGTGCTCGGCCAGCCCGGTTGCGACCTCACGTGATCGCCGTGCTCAGCGACCTCCCGAGCGGCGTCCGTCCGTGATCGCGTGCCCGCTGGGTCGGTAGTTTGTGCTTGTGGCAAGCCCCTGCTATTTCGGGGATTCTAACCGATTGATCCCGATCATATAGTAGCTATGAAAGGAACAGGCTATGCGGATTATCCGAACTCATCGCCTCATATTTCATTTTCACTGTGAGGATACAGTTAATGGTATTCTCATTGCAAACTTTTCCTGCAACTAGTCTCTCTAAGGTTTCAATTCAGGATAACCCAGAGCACCGCCGACTGCCTATGCAGCCAGCAGCAAGGGTCCCGCCTTGAGACGCTCCCCCTCTCGGTCGCGCAGGATATGACCCACTCGATGCACGTTCGCCGCCAGCCCCATCATCTGCTTGAACCCCTCCGCTCCCCGGTCCATCACTCGGTCCAGACCGCGGAGCTCGAGATTGTTGATCGCTGACTCCACTGCCGAATGCGTCTGCTTCGCAGCCACGAACTCCGGCGCGCCTTCCGTCTCCTTCGCCGCCTTCGACAGCCTTCCTTTCCGCGGCATCGCGTCGCACGAGAGCAGTTTCGCCAAGCGCGTCCGGTTCGCCGGGCTTTGAAAGCTCTTGTCGAAGCTGCCGCTCGACAACCCCGAGTACAGCCCCTGCGCGCCCTCGACGATCCCAACCGCCACGTCCATGTCTCTACCCTTCCACGTCACTTCGTGATTTATCACGAATCCGCGCTCGCTCTCCTCGATGCATGCCGGCACGCCCAGCTCCACCGGTACCCCAGCCTTCCCTTCCACGCACCAGCACGTGTATTCCTCGAAGATCGAGAAGTCTTTCTCCTCGTGCGGGATCTTCTACCCCGCAGCACGCGCTGCTCCACTTGGTCCGCTAGGAGCTTGACGTATCCGAGATAACTGGACTCGCCTGCGGAAGGATCGCTTTCGGTCTCGCCGTTCCGGCCGCCCTCGCCGCGACCGATGACACGGCTCTCGAGCAGCTAGAAGACCTTGTCCCGCAACTTCTCGGCGCGATGGAGAGACTGTATTCCTAGCAGTATGGCCGGGATATCGTCGCGGGAACGGACGTCGAGATCGATGTCCTCGATTGCGGTCTGCCAAGAGTGAGCTGGATCTCCTGAACGGTCCTCACGGGCGGTTCCTCAATGAAGATCCTGATTACCCACAAGACTCAGCCAGGGTTAGGAGGCGGTAAGGCATGGGCGGGGTGCGCACGGAGGCGTGGAGCAGGCGGGGGACCAGCGCCTCCAGATCGTAGCGGCGGTTGAAGCGGTAGCGGAACTCGGCGAGGTACCGCGGCAGGTGCTTGCCGTCGAGCGCATGGCAGGTTCCCGCCAGGGACTGCTTGACGTTCGCCAGCATCGTGTTGACCCGGACGAAGCGGGAATCCGCGCAGCTCCGCTGCCCGCCTCCGGTGACGGTCGGCACGTGCTCGCAGCCGGCGTCGGCCACGCCCCGGAAGCAGGCCAAGCCGTCGGAATGCACCTCCGTGCCGGGCTGCAAGTGCCGCCCGGCCCACGCTGCCAGCGTCTTCTTGCGCAAGCCCGCCACGCTGGCCACGCTGCTCAGGCGCATCCTTGCCGGCTGGCCGGCGGCGGTGACCTGCACGGCGGCGACGAACGGCGTCTTGCCCGCCGCGCCGCGCCCGCGCTGGCCGCCGCTCCGCTCCCCGCCCCAGTAGGCGTCGTCCACCTGCACGATGCCGCCCGGCGGCACGCGCTCGTCGCGCTCCTTCATCACTTGCAAGAGCTTGTGCTTCATCTTCCAGGCCGTGTTCCGGCTGACCCCCGGCTGCCGCGCCAGTTCCAGCGACGAAACGCCGTGCTGGCCCTGCGTCAGCAGGTGGAGCGCCAGCAACCGGACGGTCAGCGGCAGCTGGGTGGCGGCGAAGATCGTGCCGGCGACGAGGGAGGTCCGGCGGTGGCAGGCATGGCACTGCCAGAGCTTGCGGGAGCAAATGCGGCAGTGCCGGCGGGAGCCGCACTCCGGGCAGCGGAAGCCGTCCGGCCAGCGGGCGTTGCAGACGGCCTGCTCGCATTGCCCCTCGCTGCCGTAGCGCTGCAGGAACTTGCCCAGGCTGAGTCCCTTCTGGAATTGCACGCGATTGCGTTTCAGCTGCTAGCCCCTTTCCTGTCAGAGATTTCCGATCTCCTTCAGTATAGCATATCCTCGGCTGACGTTCGTTGGTAATCAGGTAAATGAATTTGATATTTCTTCCGGATCTCTGTTGAAATTCGGTCGAGTTTCTTGATACAATAGTTCCAATATAGGAGGTATTAATCGAAGAAATTTAAGCAGAAATGTCCCGGAAAGTGGTTTTGTAAAGGCATCACCTTGATCGAAGTGATCGCCATGTTCCCCGATGACAAATCCGCGGAAAAATGGTTCGCCTCCGTGCGCTGGCCGGACGGTCCCGCGTGCCCCCGCTGCCGCGGCTCCAGCGTGCAGTCCGACGCGGCCCACCCTTCGATGCCGTACCGTTGCCGCGGCTGCGGCAAGCGCTTTACCGTGCGCACCGGCAGCGTGATGGCCGACACCAAGCTCGGCTACCGTGTCTGGGGCATCACCATGTTCCTGCTGACCACCGGCATTAAGGGCGTCTCCAGCATGAAGCTGCACCGCGACCCGGGCATCAGCCGGAAGTCGGCCTGGCACCTGGCGCACCGCATCCGCGCGTGCCGGGAGCGGGACCGGGACCTGTTCGTCGGCCCGGTGGAAGTGGACGAGATCTACGTCGGCGGCAAGGAGCGCAACAAGCACGAGAGCAAGAAGGCCCGTGCCGGGCGCGGGCCCGTCGGCAAGACCCCGGTGGCGGGCGCGCGGGACCGCGCCACGAACGAAGTGGCCGCCCGGCCGCGACCGGGTCGCCCCGGGCGCGCAAGTCCGCTCCGACGAGGCGGCGGCCTACGCCGGCATGGCGGAGTTCGCGCACGAGGGCGTCAAGCACTCCGGCGGCGAGTACGTGCGCGGGGCAGCGCATACGAACGGCATCGAGTCGTTCCGGTCCCTGTTCAAGCGCGGCTTCTACGGAACCTATCACCGGATGAGCGTCCGTCACTTGGGCCGCTACCTCACGGAGTTCACGGGACGGTGCAACGCCCGCAACTGCGACACGGCGGAACGGATGCGGCGCATGGCGCGGGGCCTGGTCGGCCGGACGCTGACCTACCGGCAACTGGTCGGCAAGGCCGCGGTCGCGGCCCGAGCACGGCCTAGCCGGTCAGCTGCGGTCCTCTTCACGCTCGGTGCGAAGGGCGCTCCGGACCCGGAATCCCGCGCAGTGACCGGTGTCCAGCCCGGACAATTCCTACAGGCAGCCGGTCTGGCAGGGGAGCCTCCCCACGGCAAACCGGGCTCCACGGGGGCGCCCGAGGCGGCCTCTCTAGTCCGTGCGCCGCCAAATCCGCTTGCCGGCGCGATTCAGATACGAACCGACCTTTCGGTGCCCACCTCGGTCGCACACGAAAGACCCGAGCTAGACGACGACGTCCCCAAACAGAGCAGTTCTAGCCGGATATGGCGTCGTCCGCACTCAGATATATAGTGCTTGTGACAAAACCCCCGCCCATTCAACTCCGAAGTGCGACACGCGCCGAGCCACAAGATGGCAGGGAGGGGAGAGGGGGGGCAGCGAGCGGTGGTGTCGCGGCAGTAGGCTGGTAGGTGCTGGAAGGAGCAGGGAGGCGGATGCCGAAGAGCTACACGCACGTGACGCAGGAGGAGCGCTGCCGGAGCGAGACGCTGCGGGCGGCGGGCTGGGGAGCGCGCAGGAGCGCGCGGAGCGGCGGCGGCGCGCGGCGTCGTGCCGGCCGCGCCAGCTGACGTCGGCGCTGCGGACGCGGAGCGAGGACTGCCTGCGGCAGGACTGGAGCCCGGAGCAGGAGCCCGGAGCAGGTCGCGGCGCGGCTGAAGCGGGAAGGGGCGCTGGAGATCAGCCCTGAACGGATCTACCAGCTGGTGCGCGCGGAGCGGCGACAGGGGAGCCGGCTGTACCGGCACCTGAGGCCGGACGGCCGCAAGCGCGTCCGGCGGGTCGGCCGGACGGCGGGCCGCGGCCTGATCCCGGGGCGCGTGGACATCGCGGAGCGCCCGGCGGAGGCGCGAGCGCAGGCGCGCGTCGGCGACCGGGAGGCCGACACCGTGATCGGCGGGCAGCGCCGCGGGGCGCTGGTGACGCTGGTGGACCGGTTCTCTAAGTACCTGCTAGTGCAGCCGGTTAGCCGGCGCACGGCGCAGCTGGTCGGGGCGGCGATGACGGCCATGCTCGCAGGGAGCGGGGTCGTGACGCACACGATCACGGCCGACAACGGCAAGGAGTTCGCGGGGCACCGGGAGGCACCGGGAGGTGGCGCAGCGGCTGGGGGCGGGCTTCTACTGCGCGCGGCCCTGCCACTCCTGGGAGCGCGGGCTGAACGAGCATGCCAACGGGCTGCTGCGGCAGTACTTCCCGCAGGGGACGGACCTGCGGCGGGTGGACCCGGCCCGGGTGCGGGAGGCGCGGGACCGCCTGAACCGGCGTCCGCGGAAGGTGCCGGGCGGGCGCACGCCGGAGGAAGTCTTCCTGGCGGAGCGGGAGCGGGTGCCGCGGGGCTGAGGCAGGGCTGGCAGCCCGCCGCGGGGACAGGGACGCGGCCCCCCCGCTTCGGCCCGGCAGCGGCTTGTCCGGCGCCGCTGGATCTGCTACTGTGGTCCTAGTATCCCAGCCCACCGCCCCTTACCCGCGTGTCGCACTTCGGAGTTGAATGGGCGCCCTGAATTCTGACGCGACCAGCATTCCATACTACATCCTGAAGTCAGATGGAGCTCCAAACACAACATATAAGGTCCAAAGTCGGAAGTTGCTCAACCGCCAATCGCGAAGATTTCCGCCCTCTACCCAGAATCGCCAGGATTTCGGACTAGTCGTAGCATTCCAGCCAAATCTTCGCCTTGAGAGGAGACCGGTCCTTCGACAGGCTTGCTTCCAGCGGGACCCGCCCGTCTTTCCTAGGGACCTACGCGCTTGGGGCAGGGTGCCGGGCCGTGACCGACGTTGTCAGCCCCCCGCGGGCGTTGAAGTGCCCCTCGACCCGTGCGCTTGTAGGCTGCGCAGCTTCCACTATGTCCTCGAGAATCCGATTCACCGCATTCTCTTGGAAGATCGGCAGGTTGCGGTACTCTAGCAGGTAGAGCTTGAACGACTTGAGCTCCACGCACCTCTCCGCTGGCTGGTACACAAGCCGCACGGTCCCGAAGTCGGGCAAGCCTGTCTTAGGGCACACGGAAGTGAATTCCCTGGACTCGATCTCAACCTGGAATCCCCGTTGCTTGTACGGATTGGCCCAAGTGGCGATCGCCGGAAGCTCGGCGTCAAGGCCCGCAAGGGCGTGATCGACGGAATACCCTGTCAAGCCTCGTCCTTCCGTTACGGCGCACCCGCGCATGCAGCCCTGGCCGGTAGGCAGCGCTCTCGATTGCCTCGCGAGACAGGCCCGCCCCGCAAGTGCCTAGCTGCCTTTCATTCGCAACCGCGTGCGGGGCGCCTCCTTCTAGTCCTCGCCCTGCTGCGCCGAGAGACGCTCGATCACCGAGAGGTCCTCGAGCGTGGTTATGTCGCCGCTCACCGTATGCGTGGTTACGATCTCGCGCAGCAGCCGTCGCATGATCTTGCCCGAGCGGGTCTTGGGAAGGGCGTCGCTGAACCGAATCTGCTTGGGCCGGGCGAACTTGCCGATCTGCTGGGCGATCCAGTCGCGCAGGCCCGCGGCGAGCTCGTCGGTCGGCTCGTGGCCTTGAATCGGCGTGACGAAGGCGATCACGGCTTGGCCGGTCAGCTCGTCCGGGACGCCGACGACCGCGGCTTCCGCCACGGCCTCGTGCCGCACCAGCATCGACTCGAGCTCGGCCGTGGAGAGGCGATGGCCGCTCACGTTCATCACGTCGTCGACCCGTCCGAGAATCCAGAAATAGCCGTCTTCGTCGCGACGGGCAGCGTCCCCGACGAAGTACAGGCCGGGGATCTGGCTCCAGTAGGTCTCGCGGAACCTGTCCGGATCGCCCCACAACGTGCGGAACATCGAGGGCCACGGCTTGCGCACTACCAAGTAGCCCTCGCCGCCCGGCCGGACCGAGTTGCCCTCCATGTCAACCACGTCGGCGTCGATGCCCGGCAGCGGGAACGTCCCGGACCCGGGCTTGAGAGCTGTCGCTCCGGGCAGAGGCGAGATCATGATCGACCCGGTCTCGGTCTGCCACCACGTGTCCACGATGGGACACCGGTCCCCGCCGATCACGCGGTGATACCATTCCCAGGCCGACGGGTTGATGGGCTCCCCGACCGATCCCAGCAGGCGCAGGCTCGAGAGGTCGTGCCTGCCCGGATGAGCGTCGCCGAACTTGATGAACGCCCGGATAGCGGTCGGGGACGTGTAGAACACGTTAACCCTGTACTTGTCCACGATGCGCCAGAACCGGTCCGGCCCGGGGAAGTCCGGCGCTCCCTCGTACATCACCGTGGTGGTGCCGACCAGCAGCGGACCGTACACGATGTAGCTGTGGCCCGTCACCCAGCCGATATCCGCCGCGCACCAGTAGGTGTCGTCGTCCTTGATGTCGAACACCCAGCGCATCGCCATGGAAACTTGCAGCTGGTAGCCGCCTGTCGTGTGGACGATGCCCTTGGGCCGCCCGGTCGTGCCTGAGGTATAGAGCACGTACAGGGGATGCTCGGAGTCGAGCTCCGCCGCCGGGCAGTCCTCGGTCGCGTCCGTGTCCAGCTCGTGCCACCACGCGTCCCGTCCGGGCTGAATGAAGATCTCGTTCCCGGCCCGCCGGTAGACGATCACGCTCCGGACGCCGGGGCACTCCTCGAGGGCCTCGTCGACAGCTGGCTTCAGGGGAACGACCTTCCCGCGTCGCCAGCCGCCGTCGGCGGTGACTACCAGGCCCGCGTCGAGGTCTTGGATGCGCGTCTTGAGCGCCTCGGCCGAGAACCCCGCGAACACGACGCTGTGGGCGATCCCCAAGCGCGCGCAGGCCAGCATCGCCACGGGCAGCTCGGGCACCATAGGCATGTATAGGATGGCCCGGTCTCCCGCACCGAAACCCTGCCGCCGCAGCACGCTGCCGAAACGCTTGACGGCCCGCAGCAGCTCTTGGTAGGTCAGGATGCGCTGGTCCCCGGGCTCGCCCTCCCAGATGATCGCAGCGCGATTCTTGCGCCACGTTTCGCAGTGCCTGTCGAGGCAGTTGTAGGACATGTTGGTCCGCCCGCCGACGAACCACTTGAAGAAAGGCGCGCCGGAATCGTCCAGCACGGTGTCCCATTTGCGGAACCAGTGCAGTTCCGTCTCGGCTAGACCGCTCCAGAATTCTTCCGAATCGGCGGCGGCCCGGGCGACCAAATCCTCGCGGGCGTCGCGCCCCTGCACGTTGGCCCGGGCGACGAATTCATCGTTGGGGTGGTACAAGGCCATGGAAGACTTCCTTTCGCTGTGACTCGGCCCTGGGCGCGCTCACTGCCACGCGCTCTGAGCCTGAGACGTCGACACGAGCGAGTCGAAGATGGCCAGCACCTGCTTGCGGTAGACGTACAGTTCCCGCAGCTGCTCGCGAAACTCTTGGTCGTACTCGCGGGCCCGCATCCATTTCGAGAAGAGCCCCTGCGGGATGTCGATCTGCTTCCTGAGAGCGTCCGCGGAATGCCCTCGCAGGAACATGCCGAAGAACAAGGCCGCCTCGGCCTGCGGGGAGTGGTAGCCTTCGTCGCTCTGCCTTCTCTTCTGTTGTGGCACGTCGATGCATCCCGCCCGTGGCCAAAGCTTGAACGTATAAGTATAGGGGGCTGCGGAGCCCGTCCTCAACCGCCCGGAGGCCCCCCCCGCGGTCCGCCGGCCGGGCGCGCGCGGCCGCTAGAATCCGAAGCGTGTGGTCGGCACTCGCCCTTCCCGCTGTCGCCTTGGCATACGCGGCGTATTCCGCGGCCTGGCCCTCCAGCCAGCGCTGGGGGGGCAGCTTGCGCCGCTTGCAGACGGGACCGCGCGACATCGCGCTCACGTTCGACGACGGTCCGAGCGACGAGACGCCTAGCTTTCTGGACGAGCTCGAGGCGCTCGAAGTCAAGGCGACCTTTTTTGCGTGCGGGCGGAACGTCGCCCGCCGCCCCGAGGTGGCGCGGGCGACCGTGGAAGCCGGCCACGCGATCGGCAATCACACCTACTTCCACCCGATTCTGCCGATGTGCTCCTACCGGCGCGTGCGCGAGGAAATCGTCGCGACGCAGGCTGCGATTCTGGACGCGACGGGCGTCCGCCCGACGCTCTTCCGCCCGCCCTTCGGGCTGCGCTCCCCGGGCCTGCGGCGCCTGCTGCCCGAACTCGGTCTGACCGGCGTTCACTGGTCGGTGATCGGCAACGACTGGAAGTGGGAGGCCTCGCGCATCGCTCGGCGGGTCCTGGCCAAGGCCTCCGGCAGGAGCATAGTCTGCCTCCATGACGGGCACGGGGCGCTGCCGGTGGCGGACCGTGCCGAGACGCTGGAGGCCGTGCGACGGATCGTGCCCGCCCTGAGAGACCGCGGCTACCGCTTCGTGCGGCTCGCCGGCGGGGCCTAGCGCGGGGCCGACGCTATTGGGCCGTCCAGCCTCCGTCGATCACCAAGTCGGTGCCGGTCACGTAGCCGGCCCCCTCCGAGCAGAGGTAGACGGCCAGCTGGCCGATCTCCTCGACCCGTCCCCAGCGCCCCACGGGCAGGCGCGACAGGAACTGCCGGTTCTTTTCCGGATCCTCGATCAGGGGGCGGTTCATCTCGGTGGCGAACGGTCCGGGGCTGATGCCGTTGACGGTGATGTTGTGCGGCGCGAGCTCGAGCGCGAGCGCCCGGGTGAATCCGAGCAGGCCGGCTTTCGTCGTCGAGTAGCCCGTGCGGTTGGGCAGCGAGACGTGGGACATGATCGAGGTCATGTTGATAATCCGCCCCCACCGCTTCGTTTTCATGCCGGGCACGATGGCGCGCGACATCGCGAACGGCCCGGTGAGGTTGACCTCCAGGATCTCGTGCCATTCCTCGAGCGACATGTCCTCGATCGCCTTGCGGTTGTTGATGCCGGCGTTGTTGATCAGGATGTCGCAGGTCCCGAAGGCTTCCTGCGCGGCGTGCTCGACCTCCGAGGCCGCGGTCTCGTCGGTGACGTCCGCCACGACATACTCGGCCGATCCCCCGCGCTCCCGGATGCCTTGGACGACCTCGCCGAGCAGCGACTCGCTGCGGGCTGCGAGCACGACCTTCGCCCCGGCCTGGGCCAGCGCCTCCGCCATCTCCCGCCCGAGGCCCTTGCTGGCCCCGGTGATCACGGCCACGTGGCCGTCGAGCGAAATGCTGCTCATGCCGTTCCTGCTTTCCCGGAGCCTCGTCGCCGACCGAAACCGCTAGGATACCAGCCCACTTGGCGGCCCCGGCGCGTGACCGGGCCGCTGCCGTCGCGCTCAGAGGGAGTCGATCATCGCCCGCACCCGCGACGCCGCGGCGGCGTCCGCGGTCGCTACGAAGATCGTGTCGTCTCCGGCGATCGTCCCGACGATCTCGGGCCATTCGACCTCGTCGAGGTGCTGGGCCAGCGCGTTCGCGCCCCCCGGGACGGTGCGGAGGACCACCAGGTTCTGCGCCGTGCCGACGTTGACGAGGAACCGGGCGGCGATCGATGCTAGGCTCCGCAGGGCGGCGGACCGGTCCTCGGCGCGGTTCGACTCGACGTAGCCTGTAGCCGCCTTCACGATGCCCAGCTCGCGCAGGTCCCTAGACAGTGTCACTTGGCTGGCTTCGATGGCCCGCTCGGCCAGCGCGGCCGACAGCTCGTCCTGGGTGCGGAGGCGCCGGGACCGGACCAGCCCGATAATCTCCCGCTGCCTGCGCGCCTTCACGTCCCGCGTTCGGAAGCGCCGTCGAGGCGCGCCAGGCGGTGCTTGGCCACGTTGAGCGCTTCCCGCACCCTCGCCCGGGCCGTGCCTCCGGGCAGGGAGTGGTTCTCGATCGCGTTGCGCGGCGCCATCGCCTCCATCGCACCCGCGTCGAGCTCGGGCGCGAACTCGCGCAAGTCCTGCAGGCTCCAGTCGCCGGGCCGCTTCCCATGGCGCGCGCTGTGCAGGACGATGCCGCCGACGATCTGGTGGGCCCGGTGGAACGGCACACCCCTTCGGGCGAGCGTCTCGGCCAGCGCGGTCGCCGAGACCCAGCCGTCCTCCGCGGCGCGCTCCATCTCCTGCGGGCGCAGGCGCGCCGAGTCGACGCACAGCGCGAGCATCTCGAGCGAGTCGGACACTTGGGCGGCGGCGTCGAACACGCCCTCCTTGTCCTCCTGCAGGTCGCGGTTGTAGGCGAGGGGCAGGCCCTTCAGGGTCATCATCAGGGCTTGCAGGCTGCCGCAGACCCTGCCCGCCTTGCCACGCAGCAGCTCGAGCGCGTCGGGATTCCGCTTCTGGGGCATCAGGCTCGAGCCGCTGGTGACCTCGTCACCCAGCTCCAGGAATGCGAACTCCTCGCTGCTGTAGAGGATCCAGTCCTCGGCCATGCGGCTGGCGTGCAGCATGGTCACGGACGCGCCGTAAAGGAAATCCAGCGCGAAGTCGCGGTCGGACACCGCGTCGAGGCTGTTGTCGGCGACCCGCGCGAAGCCCAGATCCGCGGCCATCTCGCCCCGGTCGAAGGCGAAGCCGCTGCCGGCCAGCGCTCCGCAGCCCAGCGGCGAGACGTCGGTGCGCTCGTAGGCCTGCTGGAACCGCTGCCAGTCCCGGCGGAACATCTCGAAGTACGCCAGGAGGTAGTGCGAGAACAGGACGGCCTGGGCGCGCCGGAGATGCGTGTATCCCGGCAGCAGGGCCTCGGACTCGCGCTCGGCGAGCGTCACTAGCGAGCCCATCAGGGACGCCAGGCGCCCCTGGACCTGCCGGATCGCGCCTTTGGCCCACAGGCGCATGTCGGTGGCGACCTGCTCGTTGCGGCTGCGCCCGGTGTGGATCTTCTCGGAGAGGTCCCCGACCTGCTCGCCGAGTTTCCGGATCACGAAGGTGTGGATGTCCTCGTCGTCGGCGTCGAAGTAGCCCGGGGCCGCCGCCTCGGCCGCCATGCGGTCGAACGCGCCGTGGATCCGGTCGCGCTCGCCGACGGTCAGGATCCCCACCCGCTCGAGGGCGTTCGCGAAGGCCCTCGACCCGGCCACGTCTGCCTCGAACAGTTTCCGGTCGAACCGCAGGGAGCCCGAGTACCTCTCGAAGATCTCGGACGGCCCGGATTCGAAGCGCCCTCCCCAGAGCTTCACGGGCGGTCGCCCTTCCCGGCGTCGAGCCCCCCGCGTACGGAGGCATGCACCCGGATGGGTAGGCCGGTCAGGTTGATGAAGCCCGCCGCGTCGCGCTGGTCGTACTCATCGCCCATGGTGAAGCTCGCGATCTCCGGGGCGTACAGGGAATGGGGCGAGGTCCTGCTCAGCACGTCGATGCGCCCCTGGCGCAGGCGCAGCCGGATCTCGCCGGTCACGTGCCGCTGAGTCCGCTCGACGAAGCCATCCAGCGCCTCCCGCAGGGGCGTGAACCACTTCCCGTCGTAGACCAGCTCGGCGTAGTCGAGGGCGATCTTCTGCTTGTAGTGCTGCGTGGCGCGGTCGAGCGCCAGCGCCTCGAGCTCGCGGTGCGCCGTCATCAGGACCGTGCCGGCCGGTGTCTCGTAGCACCCGCGCGACTTCATGCCGACGAAGCGGTTCTCGACCAGGTCGATCCGGCCGATCCCGTGCTCGCAGCCGGTCCGGTTGAGGGCCTCGACGATGCTCGCCGCCGAGAGGCGCTCGCCGTCCAGCGCGACCGGCGTGCCGAGCTCGAAGCCGATCGCTACCTCGGCGCCTGCGGCGGGTGCGTCCTCGGGCCTGGCCGACAGTGTCCACACCCTGTCCGACGGGGCGTTGGCCGGATCTTCCAGTTCCGCGCCCTCGTGCGAGATATGCCACAGGTTCGCGTCGCGGCTGTAGATCTTCTCCTTGCTCTGCTGCACGGGGATGCCGTGGCGGGCGGCGTATTCGAGGGCGTCCTCGCGCGAGGCGATTTCCCACTCGCGCCACGGTGCGATCACGGGCAGGCGCGGCGCGAGCGCCTTGTAGGCGAGCTCGAAGCGGACCTGGTCATTGCCCTTGCCGGTGGCCCCGTGGGAGAGGGCGTCGCAGTTCGTCCGCAGTGCGACCTCGACCTGCAGCTTGGCGAGCAGCGGCCGGGCGATCGACGTCCCGAGCAGGTACTTGTGCTCGTACACCGCGCCGGCGCGGACGACGGGCCAGACGTAGTCGCGGACGAATTCCTCGCGGAGGTCCTCGACGTAGACCTCGCAGGCTCCGCTGGCGCGGGCCTTCTCCGCGAGCCCCTCGAGCTCGCCCTGCCCCTGGCCGACGTCGCCGCAGACCGCGACGACCTCCGCGCCGTAGTTCTCGCGCAGCCAGGGAATGATGATCGAGGTGTCGAGCCCGCCGGAGTAGGCGAGGGCCACTTTCTTCGGTCTTGCGGGCATCGGACTACTATTCCCCTCCCAGCAGCGTCAGCAGCAGCGCCTTGTGAGCGTGCAGGCGGTTCTCGGCTTGGTCGAACACGACCGAGCGCGGGGACTCGATCACCGAGTCGGTCACCTCTTGGCCGCGCAGCGCGGGCAGGCAGTGCATGAACACCGCGTCGTCGCCGGCGGCGTCCATGACCTCGTCGCTGACTTGGTAGTCCGCGAACGCGATCCGGCGCTGGTGCGTCTGTTCCTCCCACCCCATGCTGGTCCACACGTCGGTGTAGACCGCGGCCGCGCCGCTGACGGCCTGCCGCAGGTCGTGCCCGACCTCGATCACGGCGCCGGAGGCCGCCCCCGCCCGCCGCGCCCGGGCCAGATCCTCGGCGCGCAAGCCGTACCCGGGGGGCGAGCAGACCGAGATGGAGACGCCCAGCAGCGAGGCGGAATGCAGCAGCGAGTGCGCCACGTTGTTGCTGTCGCCGACATAGGCGACCTTCAGTCCTTCGAGCGACCCGAAGCGCTCGAGCACGGTGGCGAAGTCGGCTAGGGCCTGGCACGGGTGGTACGCCTCGCTGAGGGCGTTGATCACGGGCGCGCCGGACCAGTCGGCCAGGCGCTCCAGCGTCATGTGGGAGTAGGTCCGGGCCACGATCGCGTCGAACCAGCGGTCGAGGTTCCGGGCGATATCGCGCGCGGGCTCCCGCTCGCCGATGCGCCCGTCGCGATGGTCCTGGAAGATCGCGACGCCACCGAGCTGCATCATCGCCAGCTCGAAGGTCATGCGCGTGCGCAGGGACGGCTTCTCGAACAGCAGGGCGATCGAGCGGTGCCTGAGCGCCTCGCTGTGGAGCGTGGGCTCCGCCTTCACGCGCAGGGCTAGGTCCAGCAGGGCGCGCAGCTGCGCCGCGTCGAGATCCGTGTCGCGCAGGTAGTGCGCCGGGCCGTCGCCCCGCGCGCCGCGCCCGCTAGAAGAATTATTCATCTAGATGAATGATTACACACTCCCTGGCGGCTGTCAAGCGCCTCGCGCCCCGGGCCGAACCCGCCTCGCGAGGATGCGCGCGGGGATGTGGCACGCTTAGGGCCATGCGTCTCGACGCAGGAGCCGAGGCTGCCGGGGAGCGCCTGGACCGGTACTTGGCGGCTCGCCTCGAGGAGGCGAGCCGCTCGCGGGTGCTGGCTTGGATCCGGGAGGGCCGCGTGCGGGTCGGCGGGAGCCCGGAGCGCAAGGCGTCGCGCAAGCTGTCCGGAGGCGAGGCGATCGACGTGGAGCCGTCCGAGCCGCCCGCCCTGCGGGCCGAGCCCGAGCCATTGGACCTGCGGATCCTTTACCAGGACGACCACGTCGCCGTGGTCGACAAGCCGGCCGGGATGAGCGTGCATGGCGGCGCGGGCCGGAGCTCCGGCACGCTGGTCAACGCCTTGCTGCACCACCTCGACAGCCTCGCCGGGGCGCCGGGCGCGCTGCGCCCGGGCATCGTGCATCGGCTGGACCGCTTCACGACGGGGGCGCTGGTGGTGGCCAAGACCGACCGCGCCCATCGCCGCCTGCAGGAGCAGTTCCGGCGGCGGGAGGTGGCGAAGCTGTACTGGGCCGCGGTGGAGGGGGTGCTGCCGTCCGACCCGCATGACGACCCCAAGCTCCTGCGGCGCGGGCGGGCCGTGATGCAGGGCGGGCGGTGGTGGCTCCGGCTCGAGATGCCGATCCGCCGCGACAGGCGCAATCGGGTCAAGATGGCCGCGGGGATCAACGGCCGCGAGGCGGTCAGCGACGTGCGGGCGCTGCGCTCCGGAGGGGGCTTCGCCCTCGCCGAAGTGCGCATTCACACCGGACGTACGCATCAGGTCCGCGTCCACCTAGCCAGTGCGGGCCGCCCGGTGGTGGGGGACACCCTCTACGGAGCGCGTCGCAGGCCGGGCGGCGGGGCGCTCCCGCAACGGTACCTCCTGCACGCCGCGGCTCTGGAGTTCGATCACCCCGAGAGCGGGGCGCGGATGCGCTTCGGCGTTCCGTTGCCGGCCGATTTCGAGGCCGGGCTCGCCTCGCTCGGTTTATAATGCAACCATGTTGGGGCGTTTCGCCGCCTTGGCGGCCTGCCTCGCGCTGGCCGCGGCCGCGCGGGGGCAGGAGGCGGGCAGGCAGGAGTTCGAGCCCGTCTACAGCGAATCGGAATCGGACATCATCAAGGTGGACGTGGCCAGGGTGCCGCTGCTGTTCACGGTCACTGATCGCCGGAACCGCTTCATCACAGACTTGGGGCGCGACGACTTCCAGGTCTTCGACGACGGCTGGCCGCAGGAGATCCGCGAGTTCGACCGCGAGAGCGACCTCCCGCTGCGCATCGGCGTGATCCTCGACACCAGCAATTCGATTCGCGCGCGGTTCAAGTTCGAGCAGGAGGCGGCGATCGAGTTCCTGCAGCGCGTCCTGGCCGAGGTCAACGACCGGGCGTTCCTGGTCAGCTTCGACACGAGGGCCGAGCTGATCGTCGACTACACCAGCGATATGGAGGAGCTGGCGGACGGAGTCCGCCGCTTGCGGGCCGGGGGCGGTACGGCCCTGTACGACGCGATCTACTACGCCTGCCGCGACAAGCTGCCGGAGGATCAGCCGAAGGAGCAGTTCCGGCGCGCCTTGGTGGTGATCGGCGACGGCGAGGACAATCGCAGCACCGTCACGCGGGAGGACGCACTGCAGATGGCGCACCGAGCCGAGGCCGTTGTCTACACGATCTCGACCAACCGCAGCGGCATGTCCCAGGACGGCGACAAGACGCTGCGGCGCTTCGCTCGGGAGACGGGCGGCGTGGCCTTTCACCCGTTCCAGGCGCGCGACCTCCAGCAGTCCTTCGCCAACATCGCCAACGAGCTGCGCCACCAGTACTTCATCCTCTACTCGCCGAGCCAGTTCGTGAATGACGGCTCGTTCCACACGGTCGAGGTGAGAACGCGCATGCGCAACGCCACGGTGCGCGTTCGCAGCGGCTACTACGCGCCGTCGCCGAGCGAGTCGAACTAGCGGGTGCGGCAACCTCGGTCGCAACGGGGCTGCTTTCGCAGAGGAGCCGAAATGCTTCCGATTCTCGCTTGAAATTCGCAATATGTTCGCTATATTATGAAGGATTGATACGCAGCCAGCGTTCACGGAAGGAGTAATCGCATGGAAGCATCGAGGCAGCGCAACTTGGACGAGGCGCTTCGCCAGATCGAGAAGGAGCACGGCAAGGGGGCCATCCTGCGCATGGGCCAGCGCGACGCCGGCACCGGCGCGGACGTGATTCCGACGGGCGCGGTGTCGGTTGACGCCGCCCTGGGGATCGGCGGCTTCCCTAAGGGCCGGGTAGTCGAGATCTACGGCCCCGAATCCTCCGGCAAGACCACCTTGGCCCTGCAGGCGGTCGCCCAGGCCCAGAAGGCGGGCGGCATGGCGGCCTTCGTCGACGCCGAGCACGCCATGGATCCGGATTACGCCGCGCGCCTGGGGGTCGACATCGACAACCTGCTGGTGTCGCAGCCCGACTACGGGGAGCAGGCGCTCCAGATCGTGGATGTCCTCGTGCGCTCGGGCGCGATCGACATCATCGTCGTGGATTCGGTAGCCGCCCTGGTGCCGCATGCGGAGCTGCAGGGCGAGATGGGCGACAGCCACGTCGGCCTGCAGGCCCGGCTGATGTCCCAAGCCCTGCGCAAGCTGACCGGTCAGCTCTCTAGATCCAACTGCTGCATCCTCTTTATCAATCAGATCCGCGAGAAGATCGGCGTGATGTTCGGCAGCCCCGAGACTACCACCGGCGGGCGCGCCCTGAAGTTCTACTCGTCGGTGCGCGTGGACATCCGCCGCACCACCGCGATCAAGGACGGCGACAAGGTGATCGGCAACCGCACCAAGGTCAAGGTGGTCAAGAACAAGATGGCGCCGCCCTTCCAGTTGGCCGAGGTCGACATCATGTACGGCGAGGGCATCTCCCTCGAAGGAGACCTGCTGGATCTGGGCGTGGCGCACCGGATCGTGCAGAAGAGCGGGGCATGGTTCTCCTACGACGGCGACCGGGTGGGCCAGGGCCGCGAGAAGGCCAAGGCGTTCCTCAAGGCGCACCAGGAGGTGCGCGAGAAGCTCGAGCGGGCCGTGCGCCAGGCGATGGGGCTGCCGGTGCCCGAGAAGGCGGCCAAGTCGGCCAACGGGCCGCAAGCGCCGCCGGTCTAGCGGGGAGGCACCGAGCCGAACGTCTCGCGGAAGAGTGGGAAGGACGCGCGGAACCCGTCCTCGAACGAGCCGCCCGGCGGCCGGTAGACGCTCTCCAGCGAGACGACGCCTTGGTAGCCGTCACGGGCCAGGGCCGAGGCGAGGTCCGCGAAGTAGGGTGCCATCTGGCCCTCGCCGAAGCGGCACTGCTCCACGGTCGCCCGCGGGATGTCGACGCGCACGTCCTTGATATGGATGTGCGCCAGGCGCCCCGCGAGCGCCTCGTACCCGTCGGGCCAGGGCCGCTCCGCGCAGTACAGGCTGTTGCCGGAATCCCATAGCACGCGCAGCCGAGCGGATCCCATCTCGTCGACTAGCTTCCGCCCGAGCCAGCCGGAGGTGATCATCGATCCGTTGCCGGTCTCGACCGCGAGCGTGACGCCCTCGTCCTCGGCCAGCTGGACGGCCGGATGCAGGAGCAGCTTGAGCCTGTCCCAAGCCGCGGTCGCGACGTTCCAGCACTCGGCGCCGCCGGACCCGAACAGGATCATCTCCTTGCGGAAGCTCATGATCCGGACCAAGCGGCAGTTCAGCACTTTCGCTGTGGCAACGCAGCGTCGCAGCGCGTCCATGTGGTGCGAGTGCCGGGGGTCGCCGACCTCCGACTCGCCGACCGGCAGGCCCGCGAAGTTGTGCCGTGACACGCAGCAGACGCCGACCTCGTACGTACTGCCTGCAGAGATCGCGGACCCGCGCCACGCCCGCCTCGTCCAAGTCGCCGACCTCCTTGTCCCGGAGGTACTGGAGCTCCGCCCGGCGCATGCCGTGCGCGCGCATCACCTCGAGCGCGTGCTCGAGGTCCCGGCTGATGCCGTCGGTGATCACTCCGAGACTTGCCACGGACCGCCTCCCGCTACCACTCGACCTGCGCGCCGACGATCTCTTCCAGCCATTTCGCGACGGCCCAGTTGTCCTCATCGGGATATCGCGAGATTCCGGCTTGGAACATCTCATAGGCCGCGCTGGTGGCGAACATCGACGCGCCCGCCTCGCGCGCCACGCTCATCGAGATGCCGAGATCCTTGTACATCGTGCCGATGCGGCTGCCCGTGTCCCGGAAGCGCCAGTCCAGCACCTGACGCGCGCAATGCTCGATCAAGGGGCTGCCGACCGAGCTCGAGCGAAGCACCTCGAGCAGCGTGCCACCCTTCACTCCGGACTTGGCCGCAACTACTAGGGACTCGAACGTCGCGGCGAAGGTGCAGCCGATCAGCGCTTGCAGGGTCGCCTTGACGACTTGGCCTTGGCCGGGCTCTTCGCCGACATGGAGCACCGTCTTGGACACCGCGCCGAGCAGGTCGCGGCAGCCTTCTAGGTCGTCGCGATGCCCGGACGCCATAAGCGTCAGCGCGCCGCCGTCCGCTCCCGCCTTGCCGCCCGTGACGGGGGAATCGATCAGGCCGATGCCGCTGCTCGCCAGCGGCTCCGCCAGCGCGGCCACCTCGCCCGGGAGCACCGTTGCCGTCACGATCACCGCGCTGCCGGGGCGCATGGCGCCGACGGCGCCGTCGGTGTCGAGGAGCGCGTCCCGGACCTGGCTGCCGCTCATGACCATGACGAAAACGGCGTCAGACTTAGCTCCCACCTCCGCGCAGCTCGAGGCCGGGTGGCCGTCCAGCTCGGCGAGCAGCTCGACGCGCTCGAGCCTCAGGTCGTAGCCCGCGGTCGGGAAGCCCGCCGCCAGCAGGTTGCGGGCGAGGCCGATGCCCATGTCGCCCAAGTCGATTACCCCCGCCGTCTTCATGCGCGTCTGCTCCGCGGCAAGCCGCCCTTTATCGCCGATGCCGGGCCGGGCGAGGGACGGCGGAATCCGGGCAGGGCGGCGGGGCCTCGGCCCTGCCCGCGAGCCGTTCCAGAGCGCGGGTACAATGAGGCCAGCGAGCGGGCCGCGGGCGCGCCGCCCGGGGTCTGCGGCAGGATGGTTCGGCATCGCCCGGAAGTGCTGGAGTGGCGGAATTGGCAGACGCACTGGACTCAAAATCCAGCGCCCCTTACCGGGCATGAGGGTTCGACCCCCTCCTCCAGCACCAGGCGCCACCGAACGCGGCCAGCGCGCCCGCCGCCGCGCGGCACGAATTCCGAAGCGGCCGCTCGACGGCCCCCGTGCTGGTATACTGCTTGCAGCTCGGCTGGGTCGCGGCCTGCTGCAATTGGGCGGTGTGTGGGCCGTGCCCGGCGCTGGCTGTAGCATCGGAGTCTCGGAACATGGAACTGGTCACGGATCGCTTGGACGGAATCTTGGTCGCCCAAGGGTGGCATCGCGTTGATGGCACGAACGCGCACGAATTCGAGAAGCTGCTCAGGGACTCGATGGCCGACGGCGACCTAGGCGTGGTCATCGACTGCGGCGGCATGTCGTACATCAGCAGCGCCGGCCTGAGGGCGATCCTGCTAACGGCCAAGACCCTCAGGAACCGGCGGATGGGTTTTGCGCTGTGCGAGCTCGCCGAGCCGATCCGAGAAGTGTTCGAGATCAGCGGCTTCGACAAGATCATCGCGATCCACAGATCCCGAGCGGCCGCTCTGGCCGCTGTCCGACCCTGAGTCGCGTTTCCGTGTTTGGCGGCTTTTCGGGCCGCGGCTGCCTCGCTGTGTCCCGTCGCCGGGCGGGGAAGCGTCGGCCCGCGACTCGGAGCCGCGGTGCTAACTCGGCTCCGCCGACGGGCAGGCGGGTGCCTTGGTATCGGTGCCCGTCTGCCGGAGCGTGCCTCCTAGCCCGCATTATTCACGAATGCGGCGCAGGCTCATGGGTCCAGTTTCTGGGCTCTCGATGGCCGCCCAATTTGCTTCCGAAACGCCTGCGGGCGGGGAATGCGGGGCTTGCGGGGCGGCGCGCGGGCCGCGGACACCTCCTCGGCGGCACCCGCCCGGGTGGCAGGCACGGTTTCCCCCGGCGGCGCCCGGCGCCTGCCGACACTCTCCGGATTGACCCGGCCCGGCGTCATATCGGCACGGCCCCCAAGCCCCGCGCCACCACCGCCCAGGCGTCCCGGAACGGTGCCGTCCGCGGCACTCGCAGCACGATCCGCTGCGCCGTGGCCGCGACCCGCGCCCCCGGCTTCGGCAGGCCGAGGCTCAACCCGTCCACCCGGCCCTTCCGCAGCGGCGTGTCCCGTGCCTGCCAGCGCAGTTCCTGCATGATCACGCAGGCCGCCGCCGCGAGCGGCGCGCGGAACCGGTTCGCCGCGAAGCTCGAGCAGCTGGCGCGGTCCCTCCGCATCCCGTGCTCGAGCTCCTTGACGCGGTTCTCCTCGTCTCCCCGCAGACAGTGGATCCGCTCGCAGAGGCGCTGCGGGCTGCCGCCCGCGTTGGTCACCGCGTAGCGCGGGTGCCACTGCGGGGCGCGCCCGGGAAACTCGCTCGCGTCCGCCTTGACGATCACCCGCCGCGCCCGCGACCGGCGGCCCGCCCGCTAGACGAACTGCCCGTGCAGCGGGCCCGGGTTCTTGCCCGCGTCCTCCGCGCCCGGCCGGCCCCCTGCGTGCCGGCTCCCAGCCGCGCGTACTTCGCCCGCAACTGCTCCAGCCGGGACGGCGGGTCCGCCGCGGCCGCCGCTGCCCCGCCGCGGTCCGTGCCCGGGGTGCCGCCGGGCGCGCGCCGGGCCTCGACGGCCGCCCGCAACGGGGCCGCGCGCCGCTCCGGCACCGCGTTCTTCTGCATGCACACCACGTACTCGCAGTACTCCAGGCCCTCGCGCTCGCCATAGGCCGGCAGCTCGTCCCCTTGGAAGCCCGCGTCCAAGCGCAGGCGCAGCGTCGCCCGCGGGAAGAATTCCCGCAGCAGCGGCAGCAAGCGGTCCAGCAGCGGGAGCAAGCCCTCCGCGGCGGCGGCCGTGCCCGAGCGCAGCAGCGCCGCCGCGAGATGCTGCTCGCGCTCGCCGTCGAAGCGCACCGCGCCCACCAGCGGCAAGTAGCAAGGCAAGTAGCAATGCGCGTCGTAGAAGCCGTTGCACAGCGCCAGCTGCCGGCCCCCGTGCGGCGGCTCGCAGGTCGGGTCGAAGTCCGGCTCGACGATGCTCGTCTCGGCGCGCCGCTCGTGCCGGCGCCGCACGACGCAGCGGGCCGGCGCCGCGGACAGCGCGCTCGGCGCGTCCGCGGTGACGGCGTTCTCGAAGCGCGACAGGGTGGGCCGGGACGGCAGGTCGCGGCCCTGCCAGGGGTCGCGCCCGAGCGGCAGCTTGAACACGGGGTCGCCGCCGAGGCGCCCGGCGTCGTTGCAGTCCTCGTAGCCGCAGGCGAGGCCGTAGATGCGCTGGCGGAGTATGTCCGCGAGGGAGTGGTCGACCGGGACAGCGCCGCCGTCGGAGCTGCTGCGCTCGTGATCGCAGCGGACGGCGACGGGGCGACGGCGCGGATTGCGGAACAGAACGCCCTGGGAGCCTGCAGCTGCGACCGTGTATTCATTATAACCTACCGGATGAAAACAATTTCAATGTATAAACTTGGATCTTAATCGGACCGGGCCGGGGCTGCCGCCGGGGATCGCAGGGCACTTCTAGGAGTGAGGATCGCGCTGGACCGGGGGCCCTCACGGCCCGGGCGGAGGGACCGGACTATGGCCCTCCGGGCTACTCATGAATTATCCGGGTTAGGGCCGCTGTCGGCGTTGAATGCCGAATTCCGCGGTCCAGCCCCGCGCGCGCTCGCATGGCTGGCCGCGACCCGCTTTCGATCGGCGCCGTTGCGGTCCGTGCGTCCCGCGGACATCGGCGACCGCGACGCTGACTCACTATGCCGGCGACTGATCCACGGTGTCGGCGGCCGCGACGGGAATGTCAACGGTCATTTCCGTGTACTCGCCGGGCTTGGTGTCCACGCTGATCGCTCCGCCGTGCTCCCGCACGATGTCGTTAGAGAGCGCCAGCCCTAGGCCCGTGCCCTTGTCGGCGGCCTTCGTCGTGAAGAACGGGTTGAAGATCTTGTCGACCACCTCTTCCGGAATCCCGCTTCCGTTGTCCTTCACTCGGATCTTAAGGTGGTCGCCGTCCAGCTGCGTCGTGACCCACATCATGGGGAGGTAGGACCCGTCGCTGGCGTGGCGCTTCTCGTCGGTCGCGTGGCAGGCGTTGCTCACCATGTTCAGCACGACCCGCCCTAGGTCCTGCGGAATAACTTTGATCTCCACCTCTGCCAAGGCTGGGTCGAACGAGTTCTCGATGTGCAGTTGGAAGTTGGGGTCAATGGCTCGGGCGCTGTGGTAGGCGAGATCTGCGTGCTCCTTGACTAGGCTGTTGATCTTGGTCGCTCGCTTGTCGCTGGAGCCGCGCCCCATCATGAGCATGTCTTGGACAATTCGGTCCGCTCGGATGCCGTGCTGCCGGATGCTCTGCAGGTTTCCGGTGAGGTCCTCGCAGATCTCGTCGATGTCGATGTGGCTGTCCTCGGTCATCTCGCTGCCCGCCGGGGGCAGGACTTCGAGCAGCTCCTCGAGCAGCTCCTCGGAGACCTCCGAAAAGTTCTTGACGAAGTTCAGCGGATTCTTGATCTCGTGCGCCACGCCGGCGGTGAGTTCGCCTAGAGCGGCGAGCTTCTCCCGCATGATGATCTGGTCCTGCGCCTTGCGCAGATCCGCGACCACGGCCTCCATCTCCGCGTTCTTGGCCCGGAGGTCCTCAGCCAGCTTCTCGACAAGGTTGAGGCGCTGGATTTCCAAAGCGTGCCGTCGGAAGACCTCGAGCGCCGAGGCCATGTCGGCGATCTCGTCCGTGCCCTCCACTTTCACTTCGCCCTCGAGGTCGCCGTGGGCGAGGTACCTCATGCGGGTCGAAAGCCGCTCGAGGCGGCTCAGCAAGTGCCGCCCGATGAAGAGCCACGCGATCAGGCCGGCCCCGACGATGCTGATGACGTTGAGCACGAGTAGCAGCGTGCGCCCCGTGTTCACCGCGGCCGTGGAAGTTTGCGTCGCGTCCAGCGTCAGCGACCGGAAGCTGCTGACGAGGCTCTCGACCTCTTCGAGCAGGCGGAAGGCGATCTGGCGGTTGTCGGTCAGCAATTCCCGCTGGGCCACCTGCAGCTCCAACTCCAGAGAGCGGGTCGCGAAGATCCCGTCGGCCCCGCCGCTCAGTTCCCGCACCATCTCGAGGTGGTTGACGGCGTCCGGTCCGAAGGTGTCCGGTCCGAGCGCGGCCACGCTCCGGAAAACCGCGCGCGCCGAGGACTCGTAGCGCTCGCGGAGAGGGACGAGCTGGTCGGGATCCGTCAGGTCGAACGTGTTGGAGAGCAGCAGCATCCCGGCGGTCGCGCCTCGCACCGCGACTGTCAGCCGGCGGTACCGGTCGAACTGCTCCTCGTTGAAGTGGCTCTCGCGCGCAGCCGCCACCCGACCGAGCTCGCGGTATCCCGTCATGGCGAAGAAGAACTGGTCGTCGAGCGCCGTCACCAGCTCGGTGGACAGGGCCAGATCCAAGTCGCGCAGTCTGAGTTGCAGGTCCCGGCTGATGTCGGCCAGTTCCGCCAGCCGGCCGACCGACTCCTCGATGGCTTGGATGTTCGCTGCCATCTCGCGGCCCCAGATGCGAACCCGGCGCACTCCCTCGCTCTCGCCGCGCCGCGTTGCGAGATCGTCCAGCCGGCGCTCGAAGGCCGCCTCCTCCCGCCGCACCTCGTCCGCCTCGACCTGGAACTCCTCGGGAGAATCCGCGACTGTCAGTCGCGGGGCCGCTTCGACGAGGGCGCCGACGTGCTGCGCCACGGAAAACGCCGCCGCCATGTCCGGCACGCTGCTGTCGGCCACGCGTCGGTTAAGCTCGCCGACCTGCTGGAACGAGACCCAGCCGACGACACTGGTCCCCAATGTGAGGGCTACGGCACCGCCCAGGCCTAGGTAGAGCTGCACGGCCAGGCTCTTCCTGGACGCGCGCAGGACACGGCCCGCCGCGAGCTCCTCGAAGGCATCCTTGAGCGGGCCCGCCGGCACCCGCTCGAGCGCGGATTTCGCGAGTGCTTTCAGTCGGTCGGTCATTGCAGCTGGGCGGGACTCATGCTCTCGATCGGACTGTACGTGCCGTCCGGCCCGATCAACGTCAGGTAGACCCGGTCGGAGCCTTGGTTTTCGCCGAGGCGGAACCTCAGGGTGAACTCCCCGAGGTAGATCGGGTCGGCCTTGAGAATCCCGTCCAGGAACCGGGACCTGCCGGCCCCGCTGCCGGCCCGCTCCAAGCCGACAACGGCCATGCACCCGGCGAGATAGCCTTCGAACGAGACGAAGTCGGGCTTGGCGCCGCTGGCGTGCGCCGCCAGTGCGCGCCGGTACCGTCGCGCGATCTGCTCTTCGCCGTTAGGGAAGGGGACGACCTGCGAGACGTAGACGCCACCCTGCCCGAGGTCGCGCAGCTCCGCCGCGAGGGAGTTCCCGCCGGAGAAGGAGATCGTGGCGAAAACGGGATCGAATCCGATGTGGCGCGACCACGCAATCGCCGCCGCGACCGGCTTGTACGCGCCGATCAGGATCACCGCTCCCGCGTCCGACGCCCTCAATTCGAGCACGGCGGTCTTCACCGCGATGGAGTTGCGGGCGTAGGTGCTGATGCCGACCGGCTCCAGATCGCGGTCCTCGAGTGCGAGCTCGACCCCCGCGAGGCCGGCCAGCCCGTAGGAGTCGCTCTGGTGCAGCACCGCGATCCGGCGGGTGCCAAGGTCGTCGATCAAATGGCCGACAAGAGTGTCGGTTTCCTGGAAGTAGGACGCACGCAGGTTCACGACATTGCCGAATCCGGCGTCCCGCAGGAATTCGGCTCCTGTGTACGGTGCGATGAAGGGCACCGCCTTCTCGGCGGTGATCGGGGCAGCGGCCCGGCTGGTCGGCGTGCCCACTCCTCCGATCAGGGCGAAGACTTGCTCGTCTTCGATCAGCGTCCGAGTATTGACGACCGTCAGCTCGGGCTCGTAGCGGTCGTCAAGCGACAGCAGCTCGAGCTTGCGGCCGTACACGCCGTCGCGGGCATTGGCTTCCCCGAACGCGGCCAGGATGCCGGCGCGAAAGGACGTGCCGAGATCCCCGGCCGGGCCCTCGAAGGCGGCGGACTGGCCGAAGAGCACCCTGTCCTGGTCTACGCCGTATTCCTGGCCGGGCGCCGCCTCGGGCAAGGCGAGGCAGAAAGCTGCCAGAACGGCCCCAAGCCCGGCCCACGCTCTCATTCGCTCCTCCGCTTGACGAAGCGCAAGCGATTCCTGCCGTTATCGCGGCTGTAGTGCAGCTCGTCCGCCATCTCTCGAACGAGATGCACGCCCATCCCTCCAACGGCTCGGTCTTCCAGCGCTGACTCGACATCGGCCTCGGGAGTGTCTTCGAGCGGGTTGTAGGGCTTGGCGCCGTCGGTGACCTGGACGATTATGTCGTTCGGGGTCGAGGAGATGGAAATCTGGAACTCGTGCCCGGCCTCACCGTAGCCGTGGTCGATGACGTTGCAGGCCAGCTCCTCGAGTACCAGCTGGATCTGGAACAGCACGGGGTAAGGCCAGTCCTGGGCCGTGCCGAACCGCTCCACCTCCTCCTGCAACTGGGATAGCGAGGTCCGCTGGCTTTCGAGGTTCAGGTGCAGGCTTCCGTTCACATCCGTCAACCGTTTCGCTGGAGCGCGACCACCGTGATGTCGTCGAACTGCTCGACGTCGCCCGCGAATTCCCGCACGCGCCGGAACAATTGGGCGGTTGCCTCCTTCGCTCCTGCAGGAGGCGCTCCCTCGAATACAGTCTTCAGCCGCGGCAGGCCGAACATCTCCCCGCTTTCGTTCCGTGCCTCGGTGACTCCGTCCGTGAACAGGACCGCGGTTTCGCCCGGTTGCAGCACAATCTTCCGAAGGTCGTAGCCGGCGTTCGGAGACACGCCGAGGGCGATGCCGTTGGCCCGGGGCGCGTAGTGCGCGCTGCCGTCGGGATGTACCACGAGCGGCGCGTCGTGCCCGCCGCAGGCGTAGGTCAGCTCGCCCATCTCGGGATCGAAGATGGCGAACAGGACCGTGACGAACATCAACGCTGCATTGTCTTCGTTGAGCAGGTTGTTCGTCTCGTCGAGCACCGCGCCGGGGTCGGTGCGGCCCAGCGCCGCGGCCCTGAGCTGGATGCGGCTGGACATCATGAACAGCGCGGCCGGGACGCCCTTGCCGGATACGTCCGCGATGGCGATCGCCGTGCGCTCGTTCGGCAGCCGCACGACGTCGTAGAAGTCCCCGCCGACCGCCCGCGCCGGCTGCATATCGGCGAACAGGGAGTAGCCCGGGCGGTCGCCAAAGTCCTTGGGCAGGATCGATTCCTGCATCCGGCGGGCGAGCGAGAGCTCGTTCTCGAGCACCACGAGCCTGTCGCGCGAGGCGAGCGCCTCGCGCCACTGCTGTAGGTTCGTGATCGTGCGATCGATCGTGATCCGCAGGTCGTCGAAGTCGATCGGCTTGGTCACGAAGTCGAACGCGCCGCGGTTCATGGCAGTGCGGATGTTCTTCATGTCGCCGTAGGCGGACACGATGACGGCCCGCACGTCCGGGTCGACGCTGGGGATTTGCGACAGCAGGGTTAGCCCGTCCATGCGGGGCATGTTGATGTCCGACAGCACCATGTCGAATTGGCGGCCTTCCCTCAGGCGGTCCAGCGCCTCCAGCCCGTTCTGAGCGAATTCCAAGACGTACTTGCCGGCGCGCACGTCCCGGCGCATGCGCTGCCTCACGAGCCGCTCTACGTCGGGCTCGTCGTCCACTACGAGGATTCGATGCGCGCGTGCCCCCGTGGCGTCTGGTGTGTGTCTCACTCTCACCTCCCGCTCGCCAACGACCCGGGGTCTCCGAACCACCGCCGGAGGATCAGGCGAGCGCACCCGTCCACCCAGCGCGGCCATCCGAGCGGCCCGCTTGGCGACGCGAGGGGCGGCTCCGCGCCCGGCGACGCGGCAGTCCCGACATGGGCACTGCCTCTCCGGCACCCAAGCCCGACTAGTGTACTACTGAGGGGCGCAAAAGTCTTTTCGGATCGGCCAGGCCAGAATGTACTGGCAACTGGGTTCCCAAGCAGTCTGCTAAGAAGGAGGCCTTCCAAATTCGAGTACGCAATATACTGTGTAGATAGTTACGGTATATCACAATATGCAGGCCTAAGTTCGAGAATTCAAGACTCTATCTCTGGGCTGCTATGATGACAGCCTGAATCGGAAGTCGACTGAGTATGGCCCGTATCTTGGGAAAAGACTTTTGCGCCTCTCAGTAAGTCTTCCAGCGGCTTCCGCGGCCCGCCCTCCGAGGCGGGTCCGGGGCGCTTCACGCGGGGGGCAGGACGGCTGTCTTGAGGCCTCCGGACTGTGCCGCCATGCGCCGGAACACCGCGACGATCTTCTGCAGCGGGGACTCGGCGGCGATGAAATCGCCCGGCTGCACGTCGCCGTCGGAGACCAGCTCCAACGCCCGGCGCACGTGCCTGGGCGTGTGGTGGAACGTCGCCCGCAGGGTCAGGGATGAGTAGTGGATCCGGCCCGTGTCGAAGCAGACGACGGTGTCCTTGGGGCAGCCCCCGAAAAAATTCACCGTGCCGCCGGTGCGGCAGATCGAGACGGCTTGGCGCCAGGCGTGCGGGGAGCCGACGGCCTCGACGACGAAGTCCGAGCCGAGGCCGCCCTCCGTGTGCCGGCGCACCTCGGCCGACGGGTCGCCGCCCCGGCGCGACTCGATCAGCACCTCCGCCCCGAGGCGCTCCGCCCGATCCAGCTGCTCATTGCGGCGTCCCACCGCGATGACGCGCGCCCCGCGGATCCTAGCGACGCGCACGAACATCAGGCCGATCGCCCCCAGCCCGATGACCGTGACAGTGTCGCCGGGGCCCGCCCCGGTCTCGTCCATGCCCTTGAGCACGCACGCGAGCGGCTCGGACAGCGCGGCCTCGCGGTAGTCGACGTGATCCGGGATGCGGTAGGTGTTGCGCTCCACCACTCGGCCGGGAATCCTGATGAACTCGGCGTACGCGCCGTTGACGAACAGCAGGTTCTTGCAGAGGTTCTCGTGATCGCGTCGGCAGAAGAAGCACCGGCGGCACGGAGCGGAGTTCGCGGCCACGACGCGGTCGCCGGGCCGGAATCCCGCGACGTCCGGGCCGGCCTCCGCGACGTCCCCGGCCAACTCGTGGCCGAGGGGCGCGGGCAGGGTGATCATCTTGGCGTGGTGGCCCCGGCGGAAGACCTTCAGGTCCGTCCCGCAGGTCAGTGCTGCGCGCACGCGCACCAGCAGGTCGGCGGGCCCGATGGAAGGGACGGGAATCCGTTCCAGGCGCAGGTCCTCCTTGCCGTGGAGGACACCCGCGAGCATGGCCCCCTTCAAGCGCACCTCGAGTCCTGCGGCCGGACCACCAGCTTGAGCGCGCCGGCCGCCGGCCTCCGGGCTAGGTCCGCGCCGATCCCGAACTCGTCGAGGCCGAACCGGTGCGACACCAAGACCTCCGCGGGGAAGGCGGGATCCCATACCGTCTCGGCGGCGGCCCGCTGCAGGTCCGCGCACGCGCTGTAGGATCCGAACACCGAGCGGTCCCCGGCGCAGACGCTGCCGCCATCGAGTGTGAAGTGCTCCGCGGCCGAGGTCTGGGCGAAGAGCATCACGCGCCCGCCCCTGCGGCTCAGGCGCACGGCCTGCTCTACGATGCCCGGGGCGGAGGCGGCGACGATGACCACGTCTGCGCCGCGGCCCTCGTTAGCGCGGCGCAGACGCGACTCGGCATCGGCGGCATGCCAGGCATCGGCCGCGCCGAGGCGCCGCGACAGCTCGAGCCGGTCTTCGAGCCGGTCCGTCGCGTAAACGCTGGTCAGCCCTTGGCGGCGCAGGAGCGCCGTGAACAGCTGGCCGATCGGGCCCTGCCCCATCACCAGGACGCTCTCGTCGGGGTGCGGGGCGCACTTCGCGATGCCTTTGAGGCACGTGTTGACGGGCTCCACGAAGGTGGCCCGCTCGAAAGTCGCGTGGGGCGGGATCCTTTCCACGCCCCGGCGCGCGATCCAGTCCATGACGCGCACGTACTGGGCGAAGCCGCCGCCCGCCGGCTCGAACCCGGCGGTGACGCCGATCCTCTTGTACGTGGCGCACTGGGCGTAGTCGCGGAAGCGGCAATAGTGGCAGTCGAAGCAGGGTATGTGGTGGAAGATGCAGACGCGGTCGCCGACGCGGAACCCCTCCGCGCCGTCGCCGACCGCGGCCACGACGCCTGCGGTCTCGTGCCCGTAGATCCGCGGAGGCGGCAGGAGGTCGTGCTCGATCTTCTTGAGATCGGTGTGGCAGATGCCGCAGCACTGCACCCGGACGAGCAGCTCGCCGGGGCCGATCCGAGGCACAGCGACGGTCTGGGCCGTCACCGTCCCATTGCCTTGGTACACGGCGGCCCGCATCGTGGCGGGAATCGGTGCGCTGGTCATGCTAGGGGCGGAACTCGCATCGCGCGAGGCAGCGGGCCAGCGAGCGCGAGGCGTCGTGCGCGTCGCGCCACAGGTCGAGCAGGCGGGCCCACGCGCCCGCCCGCAAGCCGGCCTGCCGCGTCACGCTCCAAGGGGACAGCGTGCCGTCGCCGCGCAGGGCGAGGTTGAAGTCCACGGGCAGGTCGGTCCCGGCGCGGTCGCTGATCGAGCGGACGCAGTAGAATCCGAGGCCGCGCTCCGCGGCGACCGCGGCGACTGCCGCCGCCTCCATGTCCACGGCCAACGCGCCGGCGCGCGCTAGGCTGCGCTTTGCGCGTGCCGTGCCGACGACCTCGTCGACGGTCAGCAGCGTGCCTCGCCGGGCGGCAGCGGGGCAGTGAGTCGGCAGGAGGGCGGGGAATTCGCCGGAGACGTGCCGGACGGACTCGGCCAGTACGATGTCGCCTATCTCCAGCGCCGGGTCGAGCGCGCCGGCGTGGCCCGCCGAGACCACCGACTGGCATTCGAATCTCTCGAGCATCGCGCGCACCGCGACGGCCGCCGCGGCGCGGCCCGCGCCGTTCGCAGCGAGCACCGCCCTGCCCCCGCGGAGCATCGCCGAGGCCTGCCAGCGCACGCCGGGCGCGCCGCTCGTGACCAGTCCGGGCAGGCCCGACAGCTCCTGCGAGAACGCCGCGACGATCAACAGCATGCGGGAGAATCGCGGGGTCCGGGCCCGCTCGCGGCGGCATGTCGCTCGACGCTCCTATTCTGGCATCGCGGACGGGGGCTCGCGACAGGCGGCGTTAGCGCCAGTCGAAGCGGTCGGCGATTTCCGCGACCTCGCCTTCGGCGACGATGCGGCCGTCGGAGAAGAACACGGCCCGCTCGGCGAGAGCCTCGGCGAGAGAAACTTCGTGGGTCACCAGCACCTTTGCCTGCGGCAGTGACCGGACAGTGCGGACCAGCGCCTGCCTCGCCGGGGGATCGAGGAACGTCGCGGGCTCGTCGAGCAGCAGGATTTCTGGCTCCATGGCCAGCACCCCGGCCAGCGCCGCCCGCCGTCGCTCCCCTGCGCTGAGCTGGTGCGGCGGCTTGGCGCGCTGCCCGTTGAGCCCGACCCGGGCCAGGCAGCGGTCGACGCGGTCGCGGACGGTCTCGGCGTCCAGTCCCATGTTGAGCGGACCGAATGCGACGTCCTCCTCGATCGTAGGCATGAAGATCTGGTCGTCGGAGTCTTGGAACAGCATTCCGACCCGCTGCCGTATCGCGGCGATTTTGGAGCCGCGAACCGGCAGTCCGCAGACCTCCACCGAGCCCTCGCCCTGCAGCAGCCCGAGCAGGTGATACAGGAACGTGGTCTTGCCGGAGCCGTTGGCTCCGAGGACGGCGACGGTCTCGCCCTGTCGCAGGACGAAGCTCACGCCGCGCAGCGCCTCGGACCCCTCCGGGTAGCGGAACGAAAGATCCCGCACGTCGATGAGCACGCCGCCCACTGCATGCCCATTGTATGGATTCCGGGGCGGCCGACCCGGTCAAGGGTCGCATTCTCCGATCCCGTGCGCCCGGTTCGCTAGAATGCATTGCGTCATGCGCTTTCTAGCTTGGACCGGCTTGCTGCTGGCCTGGGTACCCCCCGCGGCTGCGGCCCGGCCCAACATCCTATTCGTCTTCACGGACGACCACGCCTACCAGGCGATCAGCGCGTACGGGTCGATGATCAACCACACGCCGAACATCGACCGCATCGCCCGGGAAGGCATGCGCTTCGACCGCGCGCTGGTCACGAACTCGATTTGCGCGCCCAGCCGGGCGGTCATCCTGACCGGCAAGTACAGCCACGTCAACGGCGTGCTCGATAACCGCCTGCGGTTCGACGGCTCGCAGCAGACGTTTACGAAGCTGCTGCAGGGAGCCGGCTACCAGACGGCCATATTCGGCAAGTGGCACCTCAAGACGGCCCCTACGGGCTTCGACGCGTGGGAGGTTCTGCCTGGGCAGGGGGCCTACTACAACCCTGACATGCGGCTCGGGCCGGACGACAGCCGCCGCCGGCACGAAGGCTACACCACCGACATCATCACCGACCTGTCGCTGGACTGGCTCAAGAACCGCCGCGATCCCGACAAGCCATTCCTGCTGATGAGCCAGCACAAGGCTCCCCATCGCAACTGGATGCCCGGCCCGGAGCACCTTACGCTCTACGACGGCCAGCACATCTGGGAGCCGCCCACGCTGTTCGACGACTACGCGGGAAGGGCCTCGCCGGCTGCGAAGAACCGCATGGAAATCGGTCGGCACATGGTATCCGCCCACGACCTGAAGATCAATCCTCCGCCGGGCACCCCGCAGGACGACCGGGTCCTGCGGCAATGGATGAACAGCTACGGGCGACTGAATCCGGCCCAGAAGGCCGTTTGGGATGCGGTGTACGGCCCGAAGAACAGGGCCTTCCAGGACGCCGGCCTGCAGGGGAAGGATCTGATCCGCTGGAAATACCAGCGGTACATCAAGGACTACCTGCGCTGCATCGCGTCGGTGGACGACAACATCGGGCGCCTGCTCCAGTATCTTGACGAGACCGGTCTGGCCGAGAACACGGTCGTGGTGTATAGCTCGGACCAGGGCTTCTACTTGGGGGAGCACGGCTGGTTCGACAAGCGCTGGATGTACCGCGAGTCGCTGCGTACGCCGCTGGTAGTCCGCTGGCCCGGGGTGGTCCGCGAGGGGGCCACCAACAGGGACCTAGTCTCGAACTTGGACTACGCCGAGACGTTCCTAGAGATTGCGGGTGTCGACGTCCCCCCGGACATGCACGGCCGCAGCTTGGTGCCGATCCTAGAAGGCGAGACGCCGCGCAACTGGCGGAAGTCGTTCTACTACCACTACTACGAGAGCCAGACTGCCCACGGCGTGCCGGCGCACGAGGGCGTTCGCACGGAGCGGTACAAGCTGATTCGGTTCTACGAGAGCGACGAATGGGAGCTCTACGACACGGAGCGGAACCCCGAGGAGACGCAGAGCGTTTACGGCCAGAGGGGCTTGGAAGAGGTCACGGCCGAGCTGACGGCCGAGCTGAAGCGGCTGCGGAAGGTGTATGGGGTAACCGAACCGGCCCTGTAGGTGCCGGAGACTATGTTCCGAGCGACGTAGCGCCTGCAGCCAGGCGCCGGTGTTCCGGGGAGTTTTGATCGGAGCTCCGGCATGCACTTGGAGGTGGCGCGGTGACACTGTTCCGGCTCGATGCCGGGCCCGGCGTGCTACGCGCAGCACGGCGGCCACGACCTCGAAGATCCGCCTGCGCTGCTTGGTGATCGCTCGAAGCGAGCCTCGCCAACGGCCAGGAACCGAATCGAGGCCTTGGCAGGAGGGCGTGGTCCTCGAAGCGGAGGGCGATGGGACATCGGGAGACTCAACGGGCCTGCTTCCCAGCGGCCTCTAGGTTCCAGACTAGCCATCGGACGCGCCAAGTATGCGAACTTCGGGAGACGAGTGCTAATCGTGGTTGGAATGACGAACGACGCACTCCGAAGCCCTCACCGGTACGACCGGCGCATCTTGCTGGCAGTGACGGGACTCGCCCCGCAGGTCGTTACAGAGACCCTGTACGCGCTGGCCGTGAACAGCAGACCCGCTTGGGTGCCGACTGAGGTGCTACTGGTCACGAGCGAGGAAGGTGCTGCGGAGGCAAGGCGGAGGCTTCTCCCAAAGCCGGACGGATGGTTTCACCGCTTGCGAGCCAACTACGCCTTGCCGGAGATTGAATTCGACCTAGGGAGAATCCGCGTGCTCGAGGATGCGGTCGGTCGTCCGCTCGGCGACATCAGAACGGTGGATGACAATACGAGTGTTGCCGACTTCCTGACCGATCAAGTTCGAGCGCTTACCAAGGACGAGCATTGTGCCCTTCACGTGTCTATCGCAGGAGGACGAAGGACCATGGGGCTCTATGCGGGCTTCGCGCTGTCCCTGTACGGGCGTTCGCAGGACCGTCTGTCGCACGTATTGGTGGACTCTCCATTCGAATCGCACGCCGACTTCTTCTACCCCTCGCCAACCCCGGAACTGATCTCTGCTGACGGGGAGAGCGACACCGCGCTGGACAAGCATCGGGCTAGTGTTGCGCTAGCGGACATACCATTCGTGCGCTTCCGCGACGGAGTCTCCGCCAGCCTGCTCGACGGGCGGGTCTCGTTCTCCGAGGCTGTTGCCGAAGCGCAACTCTCGCTTCCGCCTGTCGCTTTGATGCTTGATGTCGCTCGCTGCCGCGTCACTGCTGGAGGCGAGGCGTTCAGCCTGAGACCGTCGCAGTTCGCGTTCTACTGGATGCTTGCGGAGAGAGCTCGCTCGGGCAAGCATGGCACTCACTGGTCCGAGCCCGGCGCGGCCCGAGAGTTCCTCTCCTATTACGGCCGCGTGGTCAGCACGTACTCCGGGCGTTACGAGGCCGCCGTGAAGAGCTTGGGGAGCGGCCTGACGAAGAGCAATTTCGATCCGCAGAAGTCTCACATCAACAGGCGCCTGATCGAAGCGCTCGGGCGGAAGCGGGCCGGGCCGTACCTGATCTCCGCCCGTGAGAGGATTCCCGGCAAGCGTTGCTCTCGATTCGGTCTCAAGGTGCAGCCACGCGCCGTCCGGGTCATCGGACTGGCGGGAAGAGCTTGATGGGTCGCCACACTCTCGTTAGGTTCCTCGGGAAGGCTTCGCACGAGATGAAGACCGGGTACCTAGTGCTTGTGACAAAACCCCTGAATTCTGGCCTGATCAGCATTTCATACTACATCCTGATGTCGGATGGATCTCCAAACACAACATATATGGCCCAAGGTCGGAAGTTGCTCAGCCGCCAATCGCGAAGATTTCCGCGCTCTACCCAGAATTGGCAGGATTTCGGACCAGTCGTAGCGTTCCAGTGAAATCTTCGCCTTGAAAGATTGGACCTAACTACTTTGTTGTCAAGGAGATACGAGTTTTGTCACAGGCACTACCTAGTCGCGAGGTTCCGATTCCTCGGAGAGGCCGAGCCACGCGAGTCCGCGTTCTTCGGGCTCAGGCTCGCCACCCACCTGAAGCCGTAGCTGGTTGTCATCCTAGGGACGCGCTGCAGTCAATGGGGAGTTCTCGTCGAAAACTTGGTGACCGGGGCCGAGGAAGAGGATGCGAGGTTGGAGTTGCTTGAAGCTGAGGCGTCCGGCCGAGTCACCGAGGCCATGCTGGAGGCGTTGGTTCCGCTCATGGAGCGGGCTGTCGGGACTCAAGTCAAGCCCTGGCTCATACCCTACGGAGCCAGCGAGAGCGAGCAATACGAGATCCTCGAGGTGATCGAGGATTCGGTTCCGGGCGGTGAGGTGAGCATCGAGGTGGCCCACGGGTTTCAGGTACTTCGGCATGGTTGGCCTTCTCTCGGCCTTCATGCTGGAGGGGATTCGCCAACTCAAGGTTCATGGGCTTTGGTACGGCGCTCTCGACCTGGGCGAGGGTGGCGTGGCCCCCGTGTTGCAGCTCGGAGGATTGGCTCGTGTCCGCCGCTGGGTCGACGCGTTGGACCGATTCGACGCAAGCGGGGACTACGGCGTATTTGCGCCGCTGCTGATCGAAAACGGTGTTGAGAGCGACAAGGCGCGGTGGTTGGAGAGAGCGGCATTTTACGAGCGGACACTCAACTTGCCGGAGGCTTTGAAGCAACTCCGAAAACTCAATGCGTTCCTTGATCGGAGCGAATTACACGGTGCTTCCCGCCTATTCGCGAGAACGCTCAAGGATCGCCTTGCTTGGTCGCGCCGGGGCAGCCTCGCGGAACACCAGAAGAGACTCGCTTGGGAACACCTCGGGCGCAGCGACTACCTGAGGGCGGTGGTCTTCGGCTGGGAGGCTTTGACTACCAAGGAATGCGACCAAGTCGGCCTGCCGTCGGTCGATTATCAAATCGGACGAAGACTCGGGGCCGAGCGCCTCTTCTAAGCGTCGTCGGGCGATCGTGCGGAGGCACTTGGGTTGCTGAGGACGCTGCGCAGCGCCTTGGTTCACGGTACTTCCGAGAAGGACCGGCACCACCGCCATGTGCTCCACGACCAAGACCGCCTCTCCCGGGAGTTGCGGAGGGCCCTAGCCCGCATTATTCACGAATGCGGCGCAGGCCCATGGATCCGGTTTCTGGGCCCTCGATGGCCGCCCAATCTGCTTCCGAAACGCCTGCGGGCGGGGCTTGCGGGGCGTCTCGCGAGCGGCGTGCGGGCCGCGGACACCTCCTCGGCGGCACCCGCCCGGGGGGCAGGCACGGTTTCCCTCGGCGGCACCCGGCGCCTGCCGACACTCTCCGGATTGACCCGGCCCGGCGTCATATCGGCACGGCCCCCAAGCCCCGCGCCACCACCACCCAGGCGTCCCGGAACGGTGCCATCCGCGGCACTCGCAGCACGATCCGCTTCGCTGTGGCCGCGACCCGCGCCCCCGGCTTCAGCGGGCCGAGGCGCAACCCGTCCACCCGGCGCTTCCGCAGCGGCGTGTCCCGTGCCTGCCAGCGCAGTTCCTGCATGATCACGTAGGCCGCCGCCGCGAGCGGCACGCGGAACCGGTTCGCCGCGAAGCTCGAGCAGCTGGCGCGGTCCCTCCGCATCCCGTGCTCGAGCTCCTTGACGCGGTTCTCCTCGTCTCCCCGCAGGCAGTGGATCCGCTCGTAGAGGCGCTGCGGGCTGCCGCCCGCGTTGGTCACCGCGTAGCGCGGGTTCCACTGCGGGGCGCGCCCGGGAAACTCGCTCGCGTCCGCCTTGACGATCACCCGCCGCGCCCGCGACCGGCGGCCCGCCCGCTAGACGAACTGCCCGTGCAGCGGGCCCGGGTTCTTGCCCGCGTCCTCCGCGCCCGGCCGGCCCCCCTGCGTGCCGGCTCCCAGCCGCGCGTACTTCGCCCGCAACTGCTCCAGCCGGGACGGCGGGTCCCCCGCGGCCGCCGCTGCCCCGCCGGGGTCCGTGCCCGGCGTGCCGCCGGGCCTCGACGGCCGCCCGCAACGGGGCCGCGCGCCGCTCCGGCACCGCGTTCTTCTGCAGGTACACCACGCACTCCAGGCCCTCGCGCTCGCCATAGGCCGGCAGCTCGTCCCCTTGGAAGCCCGCGTCCAAGCGCAGGCGCAGCGTCGCCCGCGGGAAGAATTCCCGCAGCAGCGGCAGCAAGCCCTCCGCGGCCGCCGCCGTGCCCGAGCGCAGCAGCGCCGCCACGAGATGCCGCTCGCGCTCGTCGTCGAAGCGCACCACGCCCACCAGCGGCAAGTAGCAATGCGTGTCGTGGAAGCCGTTGCACAGCGCCAGCTGCCGGCCCCCGTGCGTCGGCTCGCAGGTCGGGTCGAAGTCCAGCCCGACGATGCTCGTCTCGGGGCGCCGCTCGTGCCGGCGCCGCACGACGCAGCGGGCCGGTACCGCGGACAGCGCGCTCGGCGCGTCCGCGGTGCCGGCGTTCTCGAAGCGCGACAGGGTGGGCCGGGACGGCAGGTCGCGACCCTGCCAGGGGTCGCGCCCGAGCGGCAGCTTGAACACGGGGTCGCCGCCGAGGCGCCCGGCGTCGTTGCAGTCCTCCTAGCCGCAGGCGCGGCCGTAGATGCGCTGGCGGAGCCTGTCGGCGAGGGAGTGGAGCACCTCGGAGGGCTGGCGCCGGTCGCGCAGGCAGTCGGCGAAGGCCGCGGTGAGGCCGGGAGCGCGGTGGGCGGCCTCGACCGGGACAGCGCCGCCGTCGGAGCTGCTGCGCTCGTGATCGAAGTGGACGGCGACGGCGCGACGGCGCGGATTGCGGAATAGAACGCCTTGGGAGCCTGCGAATGCGACAATGTATTCATTGTAAAATACCGTATAAAAACCACTTCAGCATATAAACTTGGATCTCAATCGGAGCGGGCCGGGGCTGCTGCCGGGGATCGCAGGGCACTCCTAGGAGTGAGGATCGCGCTGGACCGGGGGCCCTCACGGCCCGGGCGGAGGGACCGGACTATGGCCCTCCGGGCTACTCATGAATTATCCGGGCTAGCAGTGTTGCTCAATCGATAGAGCCGGAAACGGCAAGCTTGCAGATTCGGCACGGGCTCGAGAGAGGGGATATCATCAATCTTGGCGATTCGAAAGGGAGCGATGATTGGTCAGGCGTTACGTCGTCGCGAGACGAACGGAGGGTGTCAAATCGTCGGCTGGCAAATCCCTTCTCGAGTGGTTTGCGACTCGTACCCGCCACCATTCGCCGAGCCTGTCGGCCAGGCCGAGCCTACGGTTCGGGACATCCGGCTGCCGGGCGGGATCAATTTGGATTCCCGGCCAGAGAGCGGGAGAGCGTAGGAATCTAATGCGAACACCGAACTGCGAGTTGAGCCCGGACGGGGCGATGCAGGCTTGGGAGAGTGCCAGCCGCACCGATGGAGTGCGACCACTGACCGCGACCCTCGAATTGATCACGCCCATGTACGGAGGCGGAGTTCAGCCGGGCGAGATTGATCGTGAGCTGCCCGTACGACCCAGCGCAGTTCGTGGCCAGCTCCGATATTGGTGGAGGCTCCTCAACGCTCGTCCCTCGACCAAGCAGTTGTTCGAGGCCGAATCCGAGCTGTGGGGGGGCATACGAAAGAGCGGCCCCCGCGCCAGCAGGGTGAGTGTCGGCGCCAGGGCGGAGCCTGCGACCCAGCGCGAGCTCGTCAAATGGGGGGCCAAGTTTCCGTCATATGCGCTGGTCCTGGATTCCCGTGCCGAGCCCGAACTGCTGAGGCCGGGCTATCGGTTCGGTTTGGAAGTCAGCTTCTGTCCCTCAGTGACGCCACAGCAGCGCGCACAGGTAGTAGAGGCCGTCCGCTGGTGGGCAAGCTTCGCCGGCTTGGGAGCTCGCACTCGGCGCGGTCTCGGGGCCGTCCGAGTGGTCGAGTCGGCAGGTGACTTGATGCCCGTCGAGCGAAGTGATGTCGAATCGCGAGGCGGCAGGCTGGTATTGCGCACGTCGAGCGCTAAGACTGAAGCGGTCGGAGCGTGGGCCGAAGCGGTCAGAGCGCTCGAGCAGTTCCGGCAGGGAGTCGGCGTCGGGCGACGGCAGGGCAAGGGGCGAGGGAAGGTGCCGGGAGCTAGCAACTGGCCTGAGGCCAGCACGCTCCGCCGTTTGAGTCGGGGCCCTGGTTCCGGCTCTGCCGGAATGGAATTCTTTCCCCGCGCCTCCTTCGGTTTGCCGATCGTATTCCAATTTAAGGGCGAGATGTCAGACCTCACTCTGAAACCTGAAGGCAGGGACAGGATGGCCAGTCCGCTCGTGCTGCGCCCCTATTTCGACGGCAAGGCGTACAAGCCGGCTGCGCTTCTTGTTCCCGGATGGGAAGCCTGCGTGAGCCGATCCGTGGAACTCAAGGGGTGTCCTCATTTCTACGAGTCCTGGCCGAAGGACTCGGCGGATCGCAAGCGGGAGGCCAGGAGGATTCCGCCCCTTGATGACCAAGGGGAAGCGGACGCCCTCTCCGCCTTCGTGACCTACTTCGAACAATAGGCGGGCTCGGAGAGCATTGATGCAGACGTTCCTCGTCACTCTCTCGTTGGGGCCGGTCCAGAGCCTGATCGGCGCTGCCCGACGGACTCGCGACTTATGGTGTGGCTCTTGGCTCCTTTCGGAGGCCGCAAGGGCCGCGGCTCGCTGCCTGCACAGGGCCCAGCCAGGATGCCTGATTATTCCTCATGTCGCGAATCCGATTCAGGATCTAGAACCGCAGAGCGAGCCGGGCGACGGTGCGAACATTTCAAATGTCCTGCGGGCGGAGGTGTCCGTGCCTGACATGCGGGCAGCCCGTGCCCTGTGCGAGGATGCCAAGGCCGACGCAGCGGTACGCGTGCGAGACTTGGGAAGGCGCGCAAGGGAGGGTCTTCAAGCTCTGATCCGGTCGGAGGTCTGGGAATCGCAGATCGGAGACATCCTGGAGGCATACTCGGCGTGGGCGCGAGTCGAGTCCCGCGACGAAGGTTACGGAGAGGCGAGCGAACAGCTGGGAATCGCGTTGGCGGCGCGCAAGGCAACGCGCAACTTTGTCCAGTGTGCCAGGCTGTCGACCGGCGGCCTCCCGAAGTCGTCTCTGGACGGGGGGCGCGAAACGGTTTTGCGGCCATGGTCTTCCGGCGATGCCGCCTCCAGGCGGCTTGCTCTGGCAGGAGGGGATCAGGTCGGCGACCAAGAGCACCTCGATGCGCTGGGTGTGATCAAGCGCCTGGCAGGGCCGTCAGACCAGTTCACTCCGGTTTCTCGGATCGCTGCGGACCCTTGGATCGAGCGGCTGACGTCCGACCAGCGGCGACGCCTCAAGGACTCATACGCATCCGCTTACGAAGCGCTGCATCCCCTTGGTCGAGGGCTTGCGTCGCGAGTCCGCGGCAATGCCGGGATCTACGCCGACCTCCCGTTTGATGCGACGCTGCTGTTTCCGTTCCGCATGGACCGGACTACGAGGGTGATACGGGAGACAGGGGGCTTGACGGCACGGACGGCGGTTAAGGCCCTGCGAGAATGCCTGCGCCAGTTGTCGGTGGAACGGAGTGCTTCCGGCGACGCAGCGGGCAGTCCGGTACCCTACGTAGCCATCTTGATGGCTGACGGGGACCGCATGGGCAAGTTCCTTTCGCGAGCGGCTAGCGCGGATCAGTCTAGGCATGCTTCCAAGGCGCTGCATCTGTTCGCAAGCAAGGCCAGAGGCATTGTTCAAGACAATCGCGGCCATTGCATTTATGCGGGAGGAGACGACGTGCTAGCGATGTTGCCGCTGACCGGCGCACAGATGTGCGCTCGCGACTTGGCAGAAGTCTTTGAAGGTGAACTCGGCGACGTCGCGGAGAGCCTGTGCCCCCCCAACGCCGAGCGACCGTCGCTTTCCGTCGGCTTGGGAATCGGTCACTTGATGGAACCGCTAGGCAAGCTAAGGGCCCGGGCCGAGCGGGCGGAGAAGCTAGCGAAAGGCGACTCCGCGGGTACTTCGCGTAATGCCATCGCGTTTGTGCTTGGCGTGCGTTCTGGCGGCGAGGTTCAGTGGCGCTGTCGCTGGGACGACAGGGAGACGCTGAGCGCACTCGAGAGGCTGACAGATGGTTACCGAGACCGGAGGCTGCCAGCTCGCGCTGCCTACGACATTCGTGCGATAGATCGGCGGCTAGCCTGGCTGAGGTCAGATAGCGGACACATAGCCACCGGCATGCGACTTGCAGAAGTCAATCGGATGCTGGACCGGGCGCGGCTGGAAGGCGGTCAGACACGGCTCTCGGGCGAGATCCGCGAGCTGATCCGAGCCCTCGTCGCACGACAACCGCTGCGGCGCGTCGCGGACACGTTGATTGCAGCGCGGTGGCTTTCGGCGCGCACTGAGGCTGACCTGGGAGAACGCTCGTGAGGTCGCGCAAGAAGAGGGGCCAACGCCGCCAGTCCAAGGGGAGATCGAACCAGCAACCGTCCATGTCGGCCGACCGCCAGAAGGCGGCGCCAAGGCAGGAGGGCAGCGCTGCGACGGCGCGGCCGCCCGAGCCCATCAGGTCCGAATCGGTTGTCAGCTTGGATCCTCTCGCTCCGGTGATTGTTCGTTCCGGTCGGCCTGTAAACAGCCACGCCGACGCGGACCCCGCTCGATTCCCCCCTCCTTCGACGGTAGCGGGCTGCCTGCGTACGGCATGGGCGCGCCAGACGGCCAAGCCGTTCGGCCCGGAACTCGCGAGGCAGCTGGAGGTCATTGGACCGCTGCTCCTTCGCGGAGACGGGCAGGTCTTGGTCCCGAAACCCGCCGATGCGCTCTACTTCGCCCACGGAGGCGCGGACCGGTGCATCCGCGCAGCGCCGCGAGACTTCGCTGACGGTTGCGGAGCGGACATGCCCGACAGCCTGATGCCTCTGCAGGTGGAGGTAGCAGTCGAAGGGAAGCAGAGACACGGCCCGGCGTGGTGGCCGCTTGACGACCTGTTGAAGTTTCGGCGCGGCGACTCGATCAGCTTCGGCGAAGTCGCGAAGCGAGGCTGGGACCCAATGTCGTTGGGTGACCGTCGAACACACGTATCAATCGATCCTGAAACGCATGCCGCCCGTGGCGGGGGCCTGTTCGAGACCGAGGGACTCGACTTCGCAGCTCGCCTCGAGGAGGATGGAGCCTCGACCGACCGGCTTCGCCTTCTTGCTCGGGTGAAGGGCGGTGCCATCAGCAAGTCAGTGGTGCATCTTGGCGGCAAGCGGCGCATGGCGGCACTACGCGCGGAGCACGAATCTGTCTGGCCGCGGTTCCCTGACGGATGGGACAGGGACATGGCGCTGGCGGGCGGCCTCTGCATTACACTTCTCACTCCGGGGATCTTCTCCGGCGGATACCGTCCGGGGTGGCTCGGGGACGACCTGACCGGGAGTCCTCCGTCGGCGCCCGGCCTCAATCTAAGGCTCTGCGCGGCCGGGGTAGGCCGATGGCAGCCGCATTCCGGTTGGGACCTTGCGAGGCGAGCGCCCCGGCCCGCTCGCAAAGTCGTTCCGAGCGGTTCGACGTATTGGTTCCGCATTGTCGGGGACGCGGCCTCCCGCGACCTCCGGGCGCTTTGGCTCAGCAGCGCTTGCGACCTTGAGCAGGACCGTCGCGACGGCTTCGCTCTCGCGCTTCCGTGCCCGTGGCGGCCGCCCGATCAAGCGCGACCTGCAAATCTGATCACGGAGGGTCGTCACCAATGAAGGCCAGACTCTTTCATATTCATGCGCTCTCGTCGCTTCACTGCGGGACCGGGCAGGCTGCGGGAGCCGTGGACTTGCCGATTGCCCGAGCACGGTCAACCAAGTTTCCAATCGTGCCGGGATCGTCGCTACGCGGAGTGCTCCGGCAGCAGGTGGAACTGCAGAGCCACCAGAATGCCCACAGCCTGTTCGGCCCCCGAACGATCAGCGGCGACGGGGATTCCTTCGCCGGTGCTCTGGCAGTCGGCGATGCGCACCTGCTCCTCATGCCAGTGCGCTGCTTGGCCGGGATTGTGAGTTACGTGACATCGCCCTTCATCCTGCGGCACTATGCTCGGGATGCCGCGCTGGGTGGCCTAAGAGTTCGTCGCCACGAGTTCGCGCTTTCGAGGGGCGAAGCACTCGTGACGAGCCAGTCGGTCAACCGGATGGACGGGAGACTGGTGCTTGAGGACCTTGATCTGTCGGTTCGCGAGGACGCTGCGCTGGCGGGCATTGCCAAGGAGATCGCCGGTGCCGTGCATCCCACCGATGACGGCGACCGGAGCGACGTGATCAGTCGGATTGCAGTAGTACCGGACCACGTGATGAGCTTTCTCGCCAAGACAGCGACCGAGATCCGGGCCCGGATCGCCATCGACCAGAAGACGGGAGCGGTACGGCACGGAGCGCTCTGGTACGAGGAGAGCCTGCCGGCGGATGCGGTGATGTGGGGCGTCTACGCAGTCTCGGAGTCACGGAACCAAGGGGACTGGAGAGCGGCGGACGACCTCGCTGGCTCGGTCCCGTCAAGCGGCACGCTCCTTCAGCTGGGAGGCAAGGCCGGCGTCGGCAGCGGTCTTGTCCGATTCCTCTCTGAGTCGGCTCAGGGGAAACCGAAATGATCGAAACTCGCACTCACCGAATCGCTAAGGCTGCCTACGAATGCGTCGACAGGCGCAGATCCGACAGGCAGAAAAAGGAATACGGAGCCTTGGCGCACAAGCTGCCTAGCATGATTCTCCAGAATGGCTTGGCACAGTCCACGGGCTTCCTGCTTGCAAAGGGTCAGGCCGAGCATCGAGCCGTGCTTGACGATTTGAGCACGGTCCTCGTGGCTGCAGGGATCGAGAGAGCAACCAGCGGTGAGATGCTGCACGACCTGGTGATCGATTCCGACCTCGATGGCATAATGATCCTCACTCGAAGATCATTGGAGGCGAGCGGATGGATAAAGCGCTATGTGCAGGGTCTCTTGCGCTTGGACGCAGCAGATGATGCAGCGTCATCAACAGCATGACGAGGCGAGATATGACAACTAAACTGATGCGGTCTTCCCTAAGCAGACTGTACGAGCAACTGTGCGAGCACTCGGTTTGCCACGATCCCCATCCGGGCTTGCTATTGCAGCGAGGCCTCGCCGAGCATTGTAGGAGTTCAGACCAAGTCAAGGCTAGACACCTAAACTTGGTTTGCGAGACAAGGCCCGGAGCGTTCTATCGTCGCCTGTACGCCCGCTGGACGAACGCCACATCGGATGGCCAGCAGTTTCGATCCATTCAGCTGAAGCTTAGGAGCCGACTCTTCATTGGACTGGCTGGCGACGGGATCCTCGAGACGGGCTGCGCGATAAGCCACAGCCGGGGCGCGCCTTATATCCCAGGGTCAAGCGTGAAGGGAGCGGTCAATGCGTATGCCCGGAAAGTTCTGAGTGCTGCCGACCGGGGGATCTGCGACGAGGTTTTCGGTGCTCCCGCTAGCGAGGCTGCACAGGGGGGGCTGGCCGGCTTGGTCACGATTCACGATGCTTGGTGGGTGCCGTCTGCGGACGGTGGCCCGTTTGTCCGCGAAGTCGTGACGCCTCACCATGTCTGCTACTATGGTGGGGAAGGGAACGTTCGTGCGACGGACTTCGACAGTCCCATGCCAAACGCACAGATCGCGTTGCGGGGCGAGTTCCGGTTCGTCCTGCAGGGGACGAGAGAGTGGCTTGATGTCGCGGAGGGCATGCTGGTTGAGGCGCTGGTCCAACGGGGCGTCGGCGCGAAGACTCGCGCCGGATATGGCCGATTCGAAAAGGCACTTGGCTCCGGCGCTGTCAGTCGCTGCGACTGGGTGGATGCCACGATGAAGGAAGTAGAAGCACGGCACCACATCCAAGGATCCTCGCTCAAGAGCAAGGTGCTGGCAGACGCTTGGAGTAGGATCGGCGATCCGCAGCTCAAGGATGCCGCATTCCAGGACCTGCGCCGACGCTGGACGGCGGACGGCGCTTGGGAGGCTCTGAGACTGCCAAAAACTGCACGGCAGGCAAGGCGGATCTATCGGGAGTACGAAGCGGATGGCAAAGCCTAACGGACGAATAGAGAGGCCGGAAAGTGCCTCGCGTGCGAGTCACCAGGAGTGGTGGCGTTCGGTGACACCGGGACGGGACGCCTCGGCATACTGCATGCCGGTCGGCCGACGCTGAAAGGGGGCGACCTAGTACATGCCCGAGACAGTCCTGCTCTGCACGGTGGGCGGCAGCCACCAGCCGGTGCTCAAGGCAATCCGAGTGAACTCGCCCGACCACGTTTGTTTCTTTTGCACTGGCCGGGACCCAGTGTCGGGCCGTCACGGTTCGAAGGATCAGGTCACCGGTAGCGGCAATGTGATTCGGGCCGGTCGCGATGACCCGCGCCCGAGCCTTCCGAGCATTCCTGTCCAAGCCGGACTTGTGCGCGAGCGGTTCGAGGCTAGGGTGGTAGCGGCAGACGACTTGCAGGCCGCATTCTCCGCGATGCAGGCGGCCATTGCGGACCTATGCGTGCGATTCCCAGGTGCCCGCTTCGTGGCCGACTACACCGGAGGGACAAAGACCATGACTGCCGCGCTCGTCTGCGCCAGTCTGGATTCCGATCAAATCGAGCTTCAACTCGTGACCGGTCCGAGGCTGGACCTTGACCGGGTCCGCGACGGCACGGAACAGGCAATGCGCACGAGCGTCGAGCGTTTGCGGCTGAATCGCGCGATGAGGTCCTGCCTGCAAGCTTGGAATCAATTCGCCTACGGGGAAGCGGCGGAAGGGCTCGATGCGATTTGCATTGGCACTGATTCACCCGACTTGGTTCGGCTCTCGCTTGCTCGTGCGCTAAGCCATGCCTTCGCGTTGTGGGACGCATTTGACCACAAGGAAGCCCTGCGGAGGCTCAATGGATACGGAAAATATGTGATGGAAGCATATCCGAATCTGCTGCCCCTCCTTAATCTTCTCAGCGGTGGCGATTCAGACAAGTCCGAACCCGCCAGGCTTTTTGATCTCTGGCTGAACGCACGGCGCCGGGCGGCCCAGGGCCGCTTCGACGATGCAGTCGCCAGGGTCTACCGACTCCTCGAATGGACTGCGCAATGGCAGTTGAAGACGAGGCTCGGTCTTGATACGGCAACGTTTCCTGTCGACAGGCTGCCGCTCGGAGTGGCTACGCCGGTCGGCGAGGACAGCACGACGCGGATCGGCCTGTCCAGTGCTTGGCATGTCGTCGCGGAGAATCTCGAAGGTCCGCTGAAGGATTTCTATGTTGATCACCGTGCTAGAATGATTGATATTCTGGAGATTCGGAATTCCTCGATCCTAGCCCACGGATACAAGCCGGTCAGCCGTGACTCGTGGAGGAAATTCGAGACTTGGATTGAGGAGAGCTTCCTGCCAGTCTTGCAGTCTGTCGCACGGGACGCTGGATTGAGGCCGGAGCTCTGGCAGCTTCCCCGCGAGCCGCCGTCGGCTGTCACGCTTGCTAGCGGCGACCGATTTAAGAGCCTTGATGTAGCTGGATAGGACAACGATGCTTCTGCGGATGGCCGGGGTCCGTGCGCCCATGGTTCAGAGCCTGCCGAAGAATTGACTGTTCCACGCAGCAGGGCCAGCGACTTGGCTAAGCGCTGCGCCGATTCGACGGCTGGCGGCGAACTCACATTCCCGCCCTTCCGATGGCAGATGCGCCTGCTGCACAGTATCCTCGGCGGCAACTTGCCTTGACAGTCGCACGGTTGTGGGCCAAGAAACTCGTTTCGCCCAACGCTTGCACTCCAGACTGCAGTCTGCCCTTGCCGCCAAGCTGGGTCGCGACTTCAATGAGGGCCCGGCCTTGCGGCCGGGGAGACCGCCTATACGCGTCGGACGCTAAGCAGGAGGTTAGAATTCGGCTTCAATGAGGGCCCGGCCTTGCGGCCGGGGAGACGCGAAAGCGTCCATCCCTACGTACTCCATTCAGGCCGCTTCAATGAGGCCCCGGCCTTGCGGCCGGGGAGACTGGGGTACGCTCAGTGGATCGAAATGCCCGAGGTCGAGCTTCAATGAGGCCCCGGCCTTGCGGCCGGGGAGACTCGGTCCGCGCCCGCACGTCGCCCCGCAGCAGCTGCGAGCTTCAATGAGGCCCCGGCCTTGCGGCCGGGGAGACCAGGTGGTGCGCGTTACGCGCACCTATGCCAGCACCGCGCTTCAATGAGGCCCCGGCCTTGCGGCCGGGGAGACTCCTCCGATATGACGGAAGAAGTCGATCTAAGCCTGCTTCAATGAGGCCCCGGCCTTGCGGCCGGGGAGACATGATCCGCAAGCCTCTGCTAGACGCGATCTACGCAGGGCTTCAATGAGGCCCCGGCCTTGCGGCCGGGGAGACGGCCCAAGCAGGTCGTTACTATCAGGCCGGATTTGATGCTTCAATGAGGCCCCGGCCTTGCGGCCGGGGAGACTCCTTGATCTTGGCCAATTTCTCGAGCGCGTCGCGATGGCTTCAATGAGGCCCCGGCCTTGCGGCCGGGGAGACGCTGCAGGTCAAGCGCCTGGAGGAGCTGTACGCCGAAACGCTTCAATGAGGCCCCGGCCTTGCGGCCGGGGAGACGGTAGGCCTGGTGATTACCGGGCACGAGCTGCCAGGCTTCAATGAGGCCCCGGCCTTGCGGCCGGGGAGACCAGAGGCGCGGGGTGGACGAAGCGGCGCGAGGTGGTTGCTTCAATGAGGCCCCGGCCTTGCGGCCGGGGAGACGATGGGCGGACCATCTCCGGCGGAGGCACCCGGATGTAGCTTCAATGAGGCCCCGGCCTTGCGGCCGGGGAGACCGCGCTGGACCCGCAGCTCCTTCAGGCGCTCGAACCAGCTTCAATGAGGCCCCGGCCTTGCGGCCGGGGAGACGGCCCGGCACGGGCTATCCCGCGGGCTCGCAGCTGGCTTCAATGAGGCCCCGGCCTTGCGGCCGGGGAGACCGCGCCGGCCAGGAGGAGACACCATGACCTATCCCGCTTCAATGAGGCCCCGGCCTTGCGGCCGGGGAGACGACATACGTAGTGTCGGCACGACTGAAAAATAGTCTAGGCTTCAATGAGGCCCCGGCCTTGCGGCCGGGGAGACGCCGGAAAAACCGATGACACTAGGAAATATTTGAAAAGCTTCAATGAGGCCCCGGCCTTGCGGCCGGGGAGACGAACGCCCCGGTGTCTGTCCACCCACAGGGTGGACGGATGCTTCAATGAGGCCCCGGCCTTGCGGCCGGGGAGACACCGACATGACCGAGGGGCAAGCAGTCCTGCTCATGCTTCAATGAGGCCCCGGCCTTGCGGCCGGGGAGACGACCGGGCCCGGGCTGCATGACGTAATCAGTTGATTGGCTTCAATGAGGCCCCGGCCTTGCGGCCGGGGAGACGGCGACGGCGATATTCAGGCCGCGCAACGCGGCGGCGCTTCAATGAGGCCCCGGCCTTGCGGCCGGGGAGACGCTCGTATTCGTGCTCTGACGCGAGCACGATCCGGCGGTCGCTTCAATGAGGCCCCGGCCTTGCGGCCGGGGAGACAGCTCGAGATGCTCCACCACGCACTCCCAGTAGTCGCTTCAATGAGGCCCCGGCCTTGCGGCCGGGGAGACTCGAGAGCAGCGAGGTCGTTGCTCCCGGCGACTATTACGCTTCAATGAGGCCCCGGCCTTGCGGCCGGGGAGACCCGTGCGCTGGAGCATCACGGGCACGGAACCGCCCTGGCTTCAATGAGGCCCCGGCCTTGCGGCCGGGGAGACAGCGATCCACGGATGGTACGTTATCGCGAGCCTAGTACGCTTCAATGAGGCCCCGGCCTTGCGGCCGGGGAGACGAGCCCAGCAGGCCGTCGCCCTGCATCGGCCCCCGCACGTGGCTTCAATGAGGCCCCGGCCTTGCGGCCGGGGAGACGCCCTGTTACGCTATGGGTAGAGGGTTTACGTGCCCCAGCTTCAATGAGGCCCCGGCCTTGCGGCCGGGGAGACGACGTGGGACACCACGGGGGTGTCCTTGGAGACCTGGCTTCAATGAGGCCCCGGCCTTGCGGCCGGGGAGACGCCATGCTCGCTAACTCTTTGGATTTCAATGATCTAGGCAGGTTGTTGCGAGCAGCGACGGCTCAACCAAGGGGTAGGCTCTGCTCGCTACGTTCGCCGGAACTCAACGTCCTGTAATCACTGTACATAAGTCCATGCGAGCGGTCAAGGGGGATTCCGCATCGCCTCGCCTCTCGCAGTCGATCTGTCTGCCGGTGTTCCGCTAGCTGACTCTGCCTTGATAGGCGACGCATCCGAAGTCCGCTACGAAAGCGCACCTCCCGCCCAGAAACAAGACTGTAGCACATCGGCTTGCTGCGAGTCAACCTGAATTCTGCCCGATGCGCGTCATACCCCGTCTCACTCGAGGTGGTGAATGGCTGCCTGCGCTGCCACCGCCTGTCAGTCGGTTCGGATTCGACGGCTCGTTCCGGACTGGGACTCGACTGTGGGCGAGACGGTGTACCACATGGGCGGGCACGCGAAGTGCGACGTGGAGTACGACTTGATATGGTTCACGAAGTAGCGCTTCGAGCTGTTGAGCGGAGATGCGAGGGTGATGGCGTGGGACCTGATCCGCCAGGTGTGGCGGACGCGCGAGGTGCAGGTCATGCGCGGGGCGGTGTCGCCGGATCGAGTCTGCATCCGGCGTCGGCACCGCCGAAGCCGATGCAGTGTGTAGAGGCGCGATCATCGAGGCGCTTGCAGGACGAGTTCCCGAACCTGGGGAAGAGGAACTGGGTGTCCCGACTTCGGGTGCGGGGGCACCATTGCCCGACAGCGGGCACCGCGGTGGAGCAGACGGTGCCGCACTTCAATGAGCGCCAGACGTGGGACGTGCAGCTGGAGGTGTTTCGATTCACCGCGCCCTCGGCGACTCGAGCCGAATTCAGCCGGGCACGTTCCGGGCAGCGCGATCCACAGGATCGACTATGGGTCGGCGGTCGTTGGATTCGCATGTCGCATGAATGCCTGCCCCTGTGAGTGCAGCGGACGGGAGCGTTTCCAGACGAAGCGCGCGAGCAATCGACCATTCGCAATCTTCGAGTTGCCGATCCTAGGGTCTGCGAGACCACTTCAACAGTATAGTTCCGGCCACGCTCGACAGGCGGTCGGCGAGGCGGTCGCCGGCTGACCGCGCATGGGAGTCCCGAATGGATCACATCTGGAATGGGACATTGATCCCACTCGCAGGCATCGGCGGTCGCCGTGGAACAAGAAGTTTCTTCGGGGAGCAAACGAATTCTGGAGCATCACGCTCGGAAGGCTTGAGACAGCCCTAGGTGAGAAGCATAGGTGTTCGTGTCGTTGCATCCCAAGAGCCGGCATGGCAGGTCGTAACGAGATTCCTCAGCGGTCTGTCAGTCCGGACGGCTGTCACCGCACTTCGGTGTCGGTGGCGAAGTAGATCGCTGCGTCACTTAGCTCGGACAGGAGTTGGCATGATTCCGCGCATTCAGGAGTGATCTGCTTCATGGGTCTCTCATCGCGTGCAAAAGACCGGGTAGTCAGGCAACTCCCCTTCAATGACCTTCCCGAGCAGCCTCGCTTGAATTTCTAGCAGCCTCCGATACGTGACTCGGTAGTCGAAGAGAGAGTGAGTCACGAGGGAGTCCATTCTCGCCTCGTATGCTCGCAGGAAGTTCTTCCGTCCTTTCGCCGTCAGGGACACGGCCTTTCCGGCCCTGACGAAGTCCCCTTCCGTGACCATTCGAGTGTTCACGGCGCTCAGTACGGCGGAGTCCGCGATTAGAGGGCGCAACGGCTCCATCAGGTCCAAGGCAAGGGCAGGTCGGCCGTGCCGAGGCTGATGGAAGAATCCAATCATTGGGTCGAATCCCACTGCGTAGCACGAGATCGTAAAATCCTTGGCCAAGAGGCTGTATCCGAATGAAAGTAAGGCATTGATTGGATCACGTGGGGGACGACGGTTCCTGGTAGCGAAATTAAACTGAAGAATTTCGTCCTCAGAAGTCTGGTGATCTTGCTTTATCATTCCAGAAAGTTCTCCGAAATAGATCTTTGCTGCATATCCCTCGATACCTAGAATCTCATCTAGGCTTCTGGCTCTTTCTGCGCTACCAATGAGGCGCTTCATTTCTCGCATGGCAAGCGGGTCCGGTTCAATGTGATTCCGAAGAAGCATTGTTCTTTGATTACGGATTTTTCCCGCTATCAACGCCGACGAAACTCGCAGACAAAACCATGGCTGGTCGGCGAGTACGAACTGCGCCTTCCGAAGCATCACATTCTTCGTGTTCATACCCGTCGTAATTCCGTAGAACCATCCGCCCATCGAGAAATAGCAAATTGGCTTCTCTAGCTCGCAGAGTCGTTGAACTGCCTGTGTTGTGATCTGAATATTTCCCATCAAATTGACTTGACAAGTCTCGTGAATCCGAACTTCCTGAATGATCCTGTCGCGCTCCTTGATCTTGAGGACGTCTCCCGACTTGCCCACGCGTAGCCCATGTGTGTTGAGGTACAGCGGACGCAGGTCCACGCGGGGAGCGACCAGCAAGCGCGTCTCGCGCTGCGGTCCCTTCTTCGGCGTGGGTGCCTCCGGTTCGAACAGATTGTATTGCAGGGCAGTATCTTCGCCGGGCGACTCCAGGACGTGCGTTGTTTCGTCAGGCATGCAAATCCCTACCAGAGAGCAGCCGGGGCACTTTGGGGAATCCACGAGAGGGGGTGGAATCACTGGCGACGCTGCGGTCGCCCATGCGCCCTCGATGGCGGTCCTGGCCTCCCGCATCACGTCATCGTCGAAGGTCAGTCTCACGCGCTGGCGAGTCTGCTGGTAGAAGAGAACTCCTTCCTCGCAGCGATACCCGTTCGCCCTGAGGACGATCGCCTGGACGGCCAGCTGGACCCGGTCACTGGGCCACGCTCCTAGCCCATCATCCGTGCGCATCGGTCGGCCCTTCTTGTAGTCCACGGGTGTGGCTCGCCCATCCTTGAATTCAGCTAGGTCAAGCTTCGCTATCACTCGGTACTCGTCCGAGGCCAGCGTGATCGAAGTTACCGTCACCGGCTCGTCGGTGGGGCCGTCTGGCTTGGGAGCGCTCTTGCCCTCCCGGTCAACCCGCTTGTGCTGGGCGGCCCCTGTTGCCGTGTGCTCGTTATGCACGAAGACGCTCTCGACCTGCTCGTAGTAGAAGAGCCTGGGACAGTACGCGTACTCGTTGATCATGCGGGCTGGCAGGTAGTCCGGAAGCTCCCGTTCGGTCCGGCCATCGACCGGCACTGCCAATGCCGTGCTCATGAACATGCGTCCCGGCCCGTGGAGGGGTCAGTCCCGCTCCCGGTGCGAGCCTTCGATGCGTCGGAGAGCGGCGGAAGCCCTCGCCTCGAATTCTTGGCTCGCCCGCAGGGTCTTCCGGTTGCGCCCCGCCTGCCAGCCGTTAGTCGAGCGCCATGCCTGTGCTGCCCGACGGGCTTCCTTGTCATTCGTCCCGCTCCGAGGTCCTACACCACGATCAGGGGGGAGTCGACGCTCACGTACGGCTTCCCGATCGCGGAAACAACGCGCTCACCTCGCCCCTTGGTCGGCCCCAAGTCCACGAAAAGCACCTGATCTTCCTTGTGATGGATCATATCCGACAGTCTCGCCCGCAGTCGCACCAAGTCCGTGCGGCTTAGCTGGCACTCGAACACCGAGTATTGCAGGTGGTCTCCCCACCCCCTGAGAAGCTTGAACACCTTGCGCAAGCGCTTGGGTTCGCAGATGTCATAGCACACGATGTAGGAATTTCTCAATGTTGCTGCCTACAACCGGTCTCATTATAGTCGCGCTTAGCGGAAATCCAAGTTCGAAAATCGGGAAAGTGCCGCATTCGCAGCGTCCGCCAGCACGTTGCTGCTCCGCGCCCGACCTCTCGCGCCAGGCGAGCGCGTCTCGAGTGGTGGGCGGCTGCGACCTTGGACCCAGGACTTCATTTGCCGCGCAGTCCGAAGGAATACACTGCGGAGTCGTAGTCGACCGTGTAGATCCGGCCCTCCGCAATGGCGATCCCGCTGAAATGGACCCACGTTCCGATCGAGTCGCCGCTGTTGTAGAGTTCCCTGCCGGTCCGCGCGTCCAAGGCGTAGAGCACCGCCGGTTCGTTGTTCCTGGTCTGCCGCTCCTGCACCGAGTCCCTCTGGTTCGGATTCTCTCCGTTAGCGAGCACGAAGGCAATCCCGTTTGCCAGCGCTACCGGCTCCGGCACCTTGAAGTTCTGCGAGATCCACTTGGGCTCGAGCAGGGGCTTGCCCGTGCCCTCGTCGGCCACTACCTCGAAGGCCATCACGCTGCCGTCCGGCGCGGATCCGTACCGGATCGGGAAATCGGGCACGGACTCCGACGGAGGCCCGTACATCAGCACGTAGAGCCAGCGCCGTCCCTCGTCGTCCTGCCAAGGCGAGAGGCCTCCCCAGATACCGTGCGACGTTAGGGACTGCGGGTCGTTCCCGAGCCGCACCCCCTCGAGCAGAGGCGTCTGGTGGTCCTTGCCGCCCAGCGAGTCGGCGTCGGGCAGGTACAGGACGCGCTCCTTGGCCCCCGATGCGAGCAGATGGTACCTCTCCCACCCGAACCAAACCGGGCTGGCCGAGCCGAAGTCGAGATCCAGCCTGCACAGATCCCAGTGGTTCCGGGGCACGAAGTGGTCCACCAGCTCGAGAGTGTCGACCGTTGCCGCGACCACGCTATTCGAGTAGTCGCTGGCGCGAGGATCGAAGGGCCCGTCGATCCGTAGACTCTCCCGTTCTGGCCGATGATCGGGCCGCCCCTGCCCCAGATCCCGCCGGTGATGGTAGTGGAGAGCAAGATCTGCCGCACTACCGGGCGATGCCGGTCGCCGATGTCCATGGAGTAGATGCCCGAAAGGGCCCCGCCGCAGCCCTGCGCCAGCGTCGTGTAGATCTTGTCTGAGACGAGGTTGAGGCTCCAGGCCTTCGCGAAGGGTGCGACGAACTGCACGGGTCCGAACCGCACCGTCCCGCTGCCCATGTCCAGCCCGTACAGGGCTCCGCTCTCGGCCAGGGTGTACAGGATGCCCGTGCGCTTGTCGAATGTCGGCGTGGCGTTCACACCGTTGGGGCAGTAGACGCTGCCTTGCAGCCGAGCGTCGGCAGGGAGTCCGTACCGCACGGGCGCCCACTCCCAGAGGAGGGCGCCGCTGTCGGCGGCGAGCGCGAAGACGCCGCCTTCCCTGCCCGCCACGAACACCACGTCCTGAATGCCGCCCTGCGTGGTCACCCCGACGGCGACGATGGGGGCCGTGAGAGCGCCAAGCAGGGACGCACTGTTGTTGAACTGGGCCTTCCATTTCAACTCGAGCGAGGGGACGGTCTCGACGCTGAGCGTCCGCTCGCTGCGGGCCCACCCGCTTCGCTGGGGATCGTGCCCGAAAGTCGGCCAGTCCCCGGCGTCTGCCGTTCCTGCGAGAGCCCCGAGGGCAATGAGGATCGAGCAGGCGAGTGATCGCATGATGTGCCTCGCCCGACCATCCTACGCGGCGTGCTAAGCCCGCGAGCCTGGCGGCATCGCCGCAAGGCGCTCGCGGGGTGCGCAAGCCGACCGTTCGGCCGGGGCGTCGCGCGGCTCCGCTCTCGTAGGCAGCTGCCTAGTTCGGATCGGGGATCACCCCGGCAAGGTACGCCGTTCGCCAGGTTCGCCCGTCCGAGCGCATTAGCTTGAACGCCACGTCCATGCCCGGCTTGAGTGTCTTCTGGATGTCGCGCAAGTCCCGGATCGAGGTGATCGGCACTCGGTTCACCGCCAGCAGCACGTCGCCGCGCTCCAGTCCCACGTCCTCGGCGAACGACCGCGGCTCGACCCTAGTCAGAAGCACGCCGTCCTCGCTGAGGTCCATCTGCTCGCGCCGCTCCGGGCTGATCTCCTGCACCGTGACGCCGAAGCGCACGCTGGCTTCCTCGGTGTCCGGCTCGTCGGTCGCCGCTTCGGCCTGCTCCGGATACAGCTTCTGCCGGTCGGCGATCGTCACGTCTAGGTTGACCGTCTTGCCGTTGCGAACCACCTCGACCGGCACCGTGTCGCCGACGCTGAGCGCCGACACCACCGAAAGCAGGGCGTCGCCGTTCTCGATCTTGTTGCCGTCCACCGAGACGATGATGTCCTCGTCCTTCATGCCGGCATCTTCCGCCGGTCCGCCCTCGATGACATCCGTCACGAAGACCCCGCCCTCCGCGCCGTAGGTGCGGTTCAGGGAGAGGTTCTGCTCCCCGTGGAACTGCACCCCGATCGACCCGCGCGACACCCGCCCGTAGCGGATGACCTGGTTGTAGACCTTGACGGCGATGTTCGAGGGCAGGGCGAAGCCGATGCCGTCGTAGCCTCCCGTGCGCGAGATGATCGCGGTATTGATCCCGATGACTTCGCCGCGGATGTTCAGCAGCGGTCCGCCGCTGTTGCCCGGGTTGATGGCCGCGTCGGTTTGCAGGAACTTCTGGAAGGGGCGCAGCCGCTGGGTCGCCATCGCCTCGCGCGCCTTCGCGCTGATGATCCCGACGGTCACCGTTTCCCTGTAGCCGAACGGCGATCCGACTGCGACCGCCCAGTCCCCGACGTTGGCGGAATCCGAGTTTCCGATCGTGGCCGGCCGGAGGTCCGGGCCGCTCTCGACGTGGATCACCGCCAGGTCCGTTTCCGGATCCGCGCCGATCAGCTTGGCGTCGTAGAGTTCGTCGTCGTCGACGAACCGCACCCGGATGCGTTCGGAGTCGGCGACCACGTGGTTGTTGGTGATGATGTATCCCTTCGGGTCCACGATCACCCCGGAGCCCTGTCCCGGGCCCCTCCGGCGACGCTCCGGGTCGGGTGCCTGCGGGATGCCGAAGAAGCGCCGGAACATGTCTTCCGGATCTCTGAGCGGGCCCTCGGCCCGCTCCGTCCCCGCCTCCGCGGGGATGTAGATGCTGACTACCGACGGCCTGACCTTGCGGGCTAGCTCGGAGAACTGGTTGTCTACCGGCACCGCTTGCGGAATGACGAGCGGTTCGGCGTCCGTTACCGGCGCATCGGTCTCGCGGGCCGCGTCTGCCTGCCCGGAGATGATCGTCCCGATCAGGATCCCCGCGACGAGCGTGCTGAAGACGACTGCCAGCGGCAGCACGGCCTTTCGGGAAGAGAGTGCGTTAGGTCGCTTCATACTCACTTATGACGGCTCGGAGTCGCTGATGGTTTTCTCCAGCTCCGAGTCCATTATCGCCTGTGCCGCCAGGGCCCGCCGCTGGCTCCGCGCGCGTTCTGGCGCCTGCGGCTGCTGCTGGGCCAGGCAGTGCAGCGTCCCTAGGCCCAGCGCGACGTCCACGCAGTGAATGCCACGCACCTCCCGTCCGGGGAAGCAGGCCTCGAGCAGGCGTAGCGCGACCCGGTCGCTGGGATCGTTGTAGGTCGGCACGAGCACGCAGCCGTTGGCGACGTAGAAGTTCGCGTACGTGGCCGGCAGGCGGTCCCCGTCGTAGTACAGCGGGCGGGGCATGGGCAGCTCGACGATGTCGAGCTCCCGGCCGCTCTCGACTCGCATGAGTCGCAGCCTGCGCAGGTTGTCCTGCAGCGCCCGGTAGTTGACGTCCCGAGGATCGGTCTCGACGACGGCGGCCGCCGTGCTCGGGCCCGTGAATCGGGCGAGAGTGTCGACGTGTCCGCTGGTGTCGTCGCCCTGAAGGCCGCGGTCCAGCCACAGGACCTTGACCGCTCCGAGGGTATCGCGCAGAGCCCTCTCGAGCGCTTCGCGCGTGCGCCAGCGGTCCTCGGTCCCCCCGTGCGCCCGGAGGGCGCACTGCTCGGATGCCATGAAAGTGCCGTTGCCGTTGCAGTCGATCGCTCCGCCCTCGACGGCTCCGAATTCCTGAGCGGACAGGCGATGCACCGGGGCCCCGGCGGCCCGCGCCACGAACGCGCCGACCAGCGCGTCCTGCCGGTGGTCCGGATAGCGGCCCCAGCCGTCGAAGTGCCAGCAGACCGCGATGAGGCTCTCGCCACGAAACGCGAAGGTGGGCCCGGAGTCTCGCAGCCAAGAGCGGTCCGTTGCGCAGAAGTGGATGCCGAGGGCCTCCGGGTCGCCTCCGGACCGCCGCAGCTTCGAGACGAACTGACGCGCTTCCGAGTCGTTGCGGACCAGCACCTGCACGAGCTCGTAGTCCTGCAGGACGCGCACGAATTCGACGAACGCCCACCGCGCCGCCTCCAGCTTGCCCGGCCAGTCGCCCTTGTGGTGCGGGTAGGCCAGCCAGGTGGCCTCGTGCGGCTCCCACTCGGCCGGCATGCGGATGTCCGGGCCGGTCGCCGCGGTCATTGGAGCGTCCGCTCCTGGAGTCCGCCGTAGGCATCGATTCGGCGGTCGCGCAGGAAGGGCCAGTCCCGGCGCGTTGATTCGACGCTCGCGAGGTCGCACTCGGCGTGCAGGACGTCCTCGTCCCCGCCGGCTGCGGCCACGACCTCGCCGAGCGGGCCGGCCACGAAGGACCGCCCCCAGAACTCGAGGCCCTCGTAATTCGCCGGTCGGCTCGCGGAGCCGTCCAGCGGCCGTTCCGCCCCGACGCGGTTCACGGCGGCGACGAACACCCCGTTCGCGATCGCGTGGGCGCGCTGGGCCACCTGCCAGGCCTCCAGCTGCCGCCGGCCCCAGGCCAGCTTCTCGCGCGGGTGCCACCCGATAGCGGTAGGGCAGACGATGATCCGGGCGCCGCGCAGCGCGGCGAGCCGGGCGGCTTCGGGAAACCACTGGTCCCAGCAGACAAGTACCGCGACGCTCCCGAAGCGGGTCGGGAAGGCCCGGAAGCCGAGATCGCCCGGAGCGAAATAGAACTTCTCGTAATACAGCGGGTCGTCCGGGACGTGCATCTTGCGGTAGCGGCCCAGCAGCCGGCCGTCCGCGTCGATCACGACGGCGGTGTTGTGGTACACACCGGCGTCGCGTCGCTCGAATACCGATCCCACGATGACGATGCCGTGTCGCACCGCCGCCGCTCGCAGCTGATCCGTGGTCGGGCCGGGCACCGGCTCGGCCAGGTCGAAGTGAGCGCTGTTCTGCTCCTGGCAGAAGTACTGCGTGCGGAAGAGCTCGGGCAGGCAAGCCACCTGGGCGCCGCGACCGGCAGCCGCTGCGACCAGCCGCAAGGCCGTGGCCATGTTCTCGTCCGGGTCGGCGCCGCAGCGCATCTGCACCAAGGCCAGCCGCACGCAGCCGTCCGCCGCTCCGTCCCTCCGTGCCATCGCGTCCGGCTCGCCGCCCCGATCCGCTGCCGCGTCACGGCTGCAGGATCACCTTCGTCAGGCCCGGCTCGCGGGCGTACAGCCTGTCGAACATTTCCGGCCCGCGCTCGAGAGGCACCGTCGCGCTCAGGACCGGGCGCACCCGGATCGCGCCGCGCTGCATGAGCCCCAGGCAAGCCGGGTAGTCGTTCGAGGACGCGCACGAGCCCAGTACGTCGATTTCCCTGGTCACTACGCTCTGCAGCCCGAAGGTCACCGTCGGCGCGATGTTGCCGATCAGGACAACCCGGCCGCCCTTGCGCACGCTGTCGATCGACATCGCCACCGTAGCGTCGGCCCCGACGGCTTCCATGGCCAGGTCGGCCCCCAGTCCGCCGGTCCGCTCCCGGACGATGGCGGCCACGTCCGTGCCGTCGCCGGATCGAATTGTCTCGTCCGCGCCGAGCTCCTTCGCGATGCGCAGGCGGTCGGCCGTCAGGTCGACCGACAGGATGCGGCCGCAGCCCGCGGCCCGCAGCGCCTGGACCGTTAGCAGCCCGATCATCCCCGCGCCCACGACGAGAGCGGTGTCACCGAGAGACGGCGCCGCCCGCGTGACCGCGTGAGCGGCCACCGACACGGGCTCCACCATCGCCGCCTCGTCGAAGCACACGCCGTCCGGCACCCGGAACACGATGTGCTCGGGCACTGCCACGTACTCGGCGAAGGCCCCGTGGCGGCGGTAGTCCTCGCACGAGACGCCGAGCACCCTGCGGTCCTCGCAGAGGTTCGGCCGGCCGCGCCGGCAGAACAGGCAGTTGCGGCAGCTGATCATCGAGTCGAAAGTGACCCGCTCGCCGGGCGCGAAGTCTTGGACGCCGTCACCGACGGCCGCGACCTCTCCCGAGGCCTCGTGCCCCATGATCACCGGGGGGATTCGCCGGCCCGAGCTGCCGTCGTAGCCGTGGACGTCGCTGCCGCAGATTCCGCAGGAGCGCACCCGGACTAGCACGTCGCCGGCGGCGACTCTCGGGAGCGGGACGTCTTGCAGGTCCAAGCGCCGGTATTCGCTGAGGACAAGCGCCTTCATCGTTCCGTCCAGTCCTGCGACGCTCGCGCGACGCCCGCCCAGCCATCAGGATAGCGCCCAGCGGATCATGCGCAGGCTGTCTCCCAGCCTGCTGTTCACGCCGAGCGCGGCCGAGGGCTCGTAGCCGCAATGGACCATGCAGTGCTCGCAGCGCTCGTCGTTGCCGCGGCCGTAGCGATTCCAAGGTGTCTCGCTCATCAGGTCCTCGAAGCTGTCCCAGTGGGCGTCAGTGATCAGGTAGCACGGGCCCTTCCAGCCCTTGGTGTTGTAGGTCGGGTTGCCCCATGCCGTGCAGGGCATGTCGCGGCTGCCCTGCAGGAACTCCGCGTAGGCCGGGGTCGTGTTCATGCGGAACCGCCGGAAAAGGCGGTCCACGTCGCGGAACTTCTCGTGGATCTCCTCCCGGCGGAGGAAGATTTCCCGCGTGCCGACCGCCGAGTAGCCGTACGCGGGCGAGAGCATGTGGCCGTCGACGCCGTATGACTGCAGGAACTCGAACAGCGCCTCTACCTCCGCCATGTCGGTCTCGCGATACACGGTGGTGTTGGTGCAGACCATGTGACCGGCCGCCTTGGCGGCCCGGATGCCCTCGATCGCCGCGTCGAACACTCCGGCCCTCTCGACCGCGCGGTCGTGCGTGTCGCGCAGGCCGTCCAAGTGGATGTTGAAGAAGAAGCGCTTGTGCGGCCGGAAGTCCTGCAGGCGGGCTTTGACGAACATGCCGTTCGTGCAGAGGTACACGTGACGCTTCAGGCGCAGGGCACCCGCTACCAGCTTCCCGATGGGCTTGTACATCAGCGGCTCCCCGCCGCACACGGACACGACCGGTGCGCCGCATTCCTCGATCGCGCCCATGCAGGCCGCGAGGGGCAGCCTCTCCGTGATGGTCGCCTCGTACTCGCGAATGCGGCCGCACCCCGTGCAGGTGAGGTTGCAGGCGTGCAGCGGTTCAAGCATCAGGACCAGCGGGAAGCGCTTGCGCAGCATCGGATGCGGCAGGCCCGCAGCGGTCGGCGCCGAAGCAAGGATCGGGAAGGGATCCGCGCTCGGCGCGGGGTCGCGCTGCCACTCGGGGCGCGGGAAGGCTCGGTGGCGGGCCACGTAGGCGCCCAGGCGCAGGGTGGTGGAAAGCGGCAGCCTCACGGCGACCCTCGCCTTCGGCGCTGCAGGTACTCGCCCAGCGCGATCAGGGGGAAGTACTGGGGATACATGTGGTACCGCAAGTAGAACACCCTCGGAAAGCCGCTTCCCGTGCAGGCCTGCTCGTGCCAGGATCCCGTCGGTGTTTGCCTGTCCAGGAGGTAGCGGACTCCCTCCTCGGACGAGCTGCTTTCGAGGTCGTCCGTCGCGAACAGCCCCATCAGGGCCCAGGCCGTCTGGGACGGGGTCGACTCGCCGACGCCCCGCAGGCTCGGGTCGTCGTAGCTCGCCGGGGACTCGCCCCATCCGCCGTCGGCGTTCTGGACGGACCGGATCCATTCCCCCGCGCGGAGGACTGCCGGGTCGCTCGCCGCTACGCCCGCGGCGCGCAGGCCGCGCAGGGCGAAGCAGGTGCCGTAGATGTAGTTGACGCCCCAGCGGCCGTACCAGGAGCCGTCCGCCTCCTGCGTGCCGCGCAGGTACGCGATCCCGCGCCGGACCGCCTCGGCGCAGGTCGGGTCCGCCCGGCCGGACAGGGCCTCCAGCACGCGTCCGGTGATGTCCGCGCACGTCGGGTCGAGCATGGCGTTGTGGTCGGCGAATGGCACGTGGGTAAGGATGGCGTTGCAGCTGTCGACGTCGAAGGCGGCCCAGCCGCCGTCCGAGGACTGCATCGCGACCAGCCAGTCGACTGCCCTGCGTTCGGCCTCGCGCTGGCCTGCCGCATCCGGGCTGCGGGCGCGGTCGAGGGCGAGCAGGACCATCGCCGTGTCGTCCGTGTCGGGATACGGCTCGTTCGCGTGCTGGAAGAACCACCCGCCCGGCTCGGTGTCCGGTCGGCGCACGGACCAGTCTCCCGGCCCGCGCACCTGCTTGGAGACTAGCCAGTGCGCCGCCCTGCCCAGGGCCCAGCGCGAGGGCGCGTCCGGATCCCTCGTCGAAGAGCCGATCGCGTACGTGGCCAGGGCCGTGTCCCAAACCGGCGAGTGGCAGGGCTGCACGCGGAATCCGCGCCCGTCTTCCAGCGCGAGGTTCTCGAAATGGGCGATCTCGCGCTTGAGAAGGGGGTGGTCGAGCCCGTAGCCCAGCTCGGTCAGGGCCATGATCGAATTCACCATGGCGGGGAAGATCGCGCCGAGGCCCTCGGATCGCTCGAGGCGGGCCAGCATCCATGCAGACGCAGCCGCGACGGCCTCGGAACGTGTTGGGACGGGCCCGCTGGACTCGATTAGCTTGATCGCCTTGTCGAGGAGCAGGAAGAGCCGCTTCCATGCGGACCTCTCGGGCCGGGCCGGCTTTCGGCCCGAGAGAATCTCATTGACGGAGGCACCGCTCGGCACGCGACGCCTGGCCTTGCTGGCGTCGAGGATGGAGAGCGGCGCGAGCATCGTGCGGCTCCAGGAGGACATGGCATAGACGCCGAAACCGCTCCTCTCCGCCAGCAGGAAGATCTCGGGCGGAATGGATGGGACGTCCGACCGCGGGTACAGGCCGAAATAGCTCAAGTAGATCTTGGTGTAGCTGTTCGCCGCCTCGACGCCCCCGAGTCCCCGGATTCGGGACGCCGCGCGGAGCATCCGCGGATCGTCGGCGTCGATGCCGGCGAGCCTGAGGCTGCAGTAGGCCTTCGCCGATGCGCTGACGTTCGACGGGCCGCCCGGGTAAACGTTCCAGCCGCCGTCGCCAAGCTGCGCTTGCAGGATTCGCCGGCACGCTGCCTCGACCCGCGGCCGCGTCGGCGGATTCCAGCGGCCGTCGGCACCGGGCTGGTAGAGCCAGAGCTGCAGCAGGATGAAATCCGAGGCGAGAGTGGTGTCGCCTTCGACTTCCCCGACCCAGCAGCCTGCCGATTCCTGCCGATTCAGCAGGTAGGCGCAGGCCGCGCCGACCGCCCGGCCTGCCTCCGCGACCGGGTCGGCGACCTCACCGCCCCTGGCCGCAAATTCGACCCTTCCTCCTGCGACGGGTCTCATCGATGCGAGGAGACATGACGGAGGCGCTGCGTCGAGCGCAGCTCCGGCGGTAGCGGGAAGCGGACGTCCTCGTGGACGGCCTCCACCTCCTGCACCTCGTCGAATCCCCGGCTACGCAGATCGCTCACCACGCTCTGGACCAAGTCTTCCGGGGCGGACGCCCCTGCGCTGACCGCGACGTGGCGTATGCCGTCTAGCCATGTGTCACGGATGTCATTCTTGTCGTTGATCAGGTGCCCTCGGAGCCCGGCGAGGTGTCCGACCTCCACCATGCGCTGCGAATTCGAGCTGTTGTCCGACCCGACGACCAGCAGCAGATCGGCGTGCTGCGAGATCTCCCTGACGGCCCGCTGGCGGTTCTCGGTTGCGTAGCAGATGTCTTGAGCTGGAGGGCCTTGAATGTGGGGGAACCGTCGCCGCAGCACGGCGATGATCGAGGCGGCCTCGCTGACGCTCAGCGTGGTCTGGGTCAGGTATGCTAGGCTGCCATCGGGTACCTGCACCGTTTCGGCCTCCTCGCGGGACGCGATCACGATGGTGCGGTCCGGGGCCTCCCCGACCGTGCCAATCACCTCGTCATGGTCTTCGTGCCCGATCAGCAGGATCGTGCTGCGAGCCTTGGCGAACCGCACCGCTTCGAGGTGAACCTTGGTAACCAAGGGGCAGGTCGCGTCGATGACCCGGAGCCCGCGCTGCGTGGCCGCCCGGCGCACCGAGGGCGCGACTCCGTGCGCGCTGTAGATCAAGCGCCCGCCGGGGGGGACTTCTTCGACCTCCTCCACGAAGACCGCGCCCCGTGAGGCGAGATCTCTGACCACGTGGCTATTGTGGACGATTTCCTTCCGGACGTAGATCGGAGGCCCGTAGGCGGCAACCGCGTGCTCCACGATGTCGATGGCACGGACCACGCCTGCGCAGAACCCGCGAGGCTTGAGGAGCGAGATGGTCTTGCGCGTACTTGGAGGGGGCACGAATCACCGATGCAGATCTGCCAGTATAGCCGATCGCCTCCCGCGCCCCTGCCGCTGTAGCGATGTCCGTAGCCGGGAGGGCCTCTCCCCGCTGCACCTGAGGTCGCTCCCGTAAGGAGTCCGCGCCGGCTGCAGTCGAAGCTGCCGCAAGGGACTGATCGCTTGACGACAACCGGCCCCCTCGTCGGCGACGACTTCGTGCTAGGGTGTCAGGAGAGATCCTCTGAGGACCTTGCCAGTTGGACCGACCAGGCGTGCGCGAAGATTCTTCAGCGAGGAACCTCGGTCGCGGCTCGCTTGTCAATTGCCGTACCCGTTCGAATGCGTTGGCGGTGGCAGGTCGCGCGTATGAGCCAGCTGTCCTGACGCGAAACGGATACGACAGCGGATCTCGTTGCAGCGGGCTTCGCCCTTGGAACTCCGGAAGTACGGCAGACTGGCGGGAGTCTTGGGTTTCCGCAAACTCTTATTTGCTTGGCAGATCTTGGACTCGCCCTCGCCCTGCCTTGGCCTTGATCCTAGACCGGCGTCACGGTCTCTGGAGAAGATTCCCGCACGGGCGAGCGATCTGGGCGGAAGTCCGGCGGACTGTGCATAGCTTCGATATCGGATGATGGCTGCGAATTCGTTCCGCGACCACTTCAGGTACTATTTCCAAGGCCATCTGCTGTCAACGACGCAATCGAAACTCTTGCGCAGGACGGGCGATCTGAGGAACGAGGCGCGGTTTTTACGCGGCGCGAGGCCGTTGAATTCATCCTTGATCTAGTCGGTTACACAGTTGATCATGTGTTGGTTGATTACAGGCTGATAGAACCGTCCTTTGGGGCTAGAAATTTTCTCCTTCCTGCTGTCGAGCGATTGCTGAAGTCTGCGAGGAGATCTCCAGAAGGATTTGAAACGCACAAATTGAAACCTGCAATCCGAGGCGTTGAGCTGCACCGCCATACCTTTCGACAGACTCGGAATGCCGTCCTAAAAATTGCTCGTGAGGGAGCGTATTGACTCAGCTAGTGCGGAAGCCGGCGTACGAAGATGGCTCATTCAAGGCGACTTTCTACTGGAAGATCTAGACCAAGATTTCTCCCACATCATTGGCAATCCGCCCTATGTGTGACAGGAATCGATCCCTGATGCACTCCTGATGCACTAATGAGCGAATACAGATGGAGATTCGAGACGATCTATGATCGGGCTGACATCTATGTGCCATTCATCGAACGATCCTTGGTGTTGCTAGAACCTAAGGCCCGACTGGGGTTCATATGCTCGGACCGATGGACTAAGAACAAGTATGGCAAGAGACTTCGAGAGTTCGTGAGTCGGACATTCAGTCTCACGGCCTACATTGACATGGTAGGAACCGATGCATTCCACTCTGCAGTCAGCGCCTATCCCTCGATTATCATCATCGAACACAGCCGGAGGCGGTCTACTCGTATTTGTTCAAGACCTGTGATTGATCAACATCATCTTCGGATGATATCTTCCGCAATCAACACGCAATATATCCCGCAAGATTGCTCGGTGATCGAAACTCCAGCGATCGATGCCCCTTGGGCTCTAGACTCATTTGATCACCTTGAATTGGCTCGCAGACTTGAAGCGGAGTACCCACGCCTTGAAGATACCCAGTGCCGCGTAGGAATCGGTGTTGCTACAGGTTCTGACAAGGACTTTATCGGTAACTTACGACGATCTTGATATTGAACCATATCGGAATTTACTTCGTTGTCTCAAATCAGTGGGACACAAAATCTCTGATGGTTGTACTCAAGGCGGGCATTGTAAGGCTATTTGTGTCGCTCTATAGCACAAAGATGCGAGATGAATATCTCAGCTTTCAAGCGCAGTACTTGCGTAGAGTTCGAATTCCATATTGGAGCGATGTGAGTCCGGATTTTCGGAAGGAATTGGAACGAGATTCGAACGAAGATGACTTACGAATGGCTCAAGACATTGTCAGCGAGCTGTACGGATTGAGCACAAGAGAGGCAACTCTCCTGCAAGGCAGTGTAGCACCATGAGCGTGAATCTAGTCGATTACCGGGTGCGTGCTCGTGAAGCAGTAAAATTTTTCTGGGCTAACAGGCAAGCCGCTCTAGGGAGGCAATCTAATTCGGGAGTACCGGATGTTGGAGGGCGCGGAGCCGTAATCGCTGGCAAGAACATGGATGGATTCGCGAGTCTATCAAAGGCATTATTCGATGCGAATGGGCTGGCCCCTGCTGACGTTTGCGAGCGAGGGAAGCTCTTGAAACTGCCCGGATATTTCAGGAGGACGAAACTCTGGGATATGCTGGTACTGCAGCGAGGGACGCTTGTGGCTGCATTGGAGTTCAAGTTAAAAATTGGTCCGTCGTTCGGGAACAATTTCAATAACCGAGTAGAAGAAGCCGTTGGGTCCGCTCAGGATTTGTGGACTGCTTACCGCAAGGGCGCATTCGGCAAGGATGCTCTGCGGCTGTTCTTGGGATGGATTATGCTCCTTGAGGATTGTGATGCATCTCGCAAACCGGTCAGTACGTTGGATCCACACTTTACCAGTGCCTCCCGAATTCAGAGGGGCATCGCAGAAGGCTTGTCGAGAATGGTCTCTACTCTAGCGCCAAGCTTCTACTCTCCTCGAAAGAGTCAGCCGATTCCGGTGAGTTCACTAGCTTAAGCGACGTGACTTCATTGGATCATCTGGTTAGATCGATCTCAGATCATGCCATTCGCTTTGCTTCTGAATGAGGGGCGTTGAAATCAGGGAGTCCTGAGAAGAGTTCCAATGCGCCCTTCCCTGAAGGGAATCCATCGCCTTGGCGATTGACGGGTGGCTATGCGGATTGCTTAGGAGTGGTTGGCACTCCAATTCAGAAGACACTGGTTGTCCAGCCCCGGGCCACAGAAGCTGCCCCGAACTGGAAGGTATCAGTCGTGGCGGACAGGCCGGGATCTCTCGTGAGCGCGACGGTGCAGGTTTCCCGCGCCAGAGTCGCGCCAGAGTGATGTCGGCGGAGACGCGCTGCATGCGCTCGCAGTACGCTCGTGCGGTCAGGTTGAGGCGGAAGAGTCCAGCCTGTTCCGCGATAGGCTCCCTGAGCGGCCAGCGGCGGGCTTGCCGGGGCGGAATTCGGTCGCGAGACGAATGGCGGCGCGGACGTGGTAGGATTCTTCCGGACAGCGCGGGCCGTCAGTTTGCGGCGGAAGCGCGGCGATCAGACGACCAGCCTGGACTTCTTTGTGCAGGAGGGATGCGTTCCTGTCGGTACGCGGCCCGCAATCGAATCTGCGCTCGAGTCTATCTGCCGCGATGCCTTGGGACCGGAGTCGGCCCCCGTAGCCCATTCCTGGACCGTTGTCGCGAAGGGCTACGGGTTCCGCGGAGGCCTGCCCTCCCGGACATCGCTAGTACGCGGCCGGATCCCGGACGGCTGCGACAACGCCACGAGGGCGCGGTTTCTCAGGGCAGTTGGAGATGCGTGGTGCCGCCTCACCGGCGCCGCGGAAGATGAAGTAGTCGTGTCAGCCCGCGATTGGAGTTGGAAGGGATGACGCCGAGGCGATAGTCGAGGGGAGCCAAGATCATGCCATTCTATCGTTGCCTGATTCCGAAAGACTCGCTGACATACGATCAGCGCGAGCGAATCGCCGTGGCCTTCACGGATGTCCACTGCGGGATCTCCGGAGCGCCGAGACACTTCGTGCAGGTGGCATTCCTGGAGTCGGACGGCTCGGGAGAGGTTGCCGATTCCCATGGCGGCGGCACCCTGCGTTTCAGCACGCCCTACTTCATCGCCGGCGGCAACCGAGCGGGCCGGTCGCCTGACATGAAGCGCAGGATTCTCGAGGGTCTGCTCGAGCGTTTTGCAGGAATCGCCGGCATCTCCATGGGTCTTGTCTCGGGTCGGATTTCCGAGGCTCCCGCGTCATGGACCATGGAGTCGGGACGGATTCTTCCGGATCCCGGTCGGGAAGCCGAGTGGCAGGCGCAGGGTGCTGCGTCATCACCGGCTTGAGGGTCCGCGGGGAGGACGATCGGCGGGTCGAACAGTTGGCGAGTCCGAGCCACGGAACGCCGGAGGGCTAGGCGCATTGCGAAGGCTGGATTCCGGCACCGCTCCGCTCTGCGGCGCATCGCGGCTGTAGAGTCGCTCGCGGTGCGCAAGAGCGCTGTCGGAAGCCGATGTCCGCAGCTCGCGCGCAGGTCATCGCGACATCCGAACTCGGGTCGACGGGCACTTGGGCTGTCACCGTATTGCCGTGCAAGACTCGCGCCAGTGCGAGCCCTAGGGTCGCGGCACGGGGACTTGGGTGCTGCGGCGTGGAGGGTTCGACACAGCCGTTGCGGGCAACCGGGTGCCGTCTCCGTCTGGGGAGTCAGTCCAGACGCTGTAGGCCGGTGGGTCACCGAGTCGAATGCGCTGGTTGCGGGGCGTTCCTCGCGCTGGCTTGCCGAGCCCGCCTGCTCGGGGAGCCGAGCATCGCACGCTAGGAATCCAATGGCGCTGTCACGGGGGATTCACAAGGAGAAACGGGAGATACCGAAGTGCCGGGAACGGGCGGCAGCCCGGCGAGGGCTTCGCCGCGGTCGGGCAAGCGCCTCTATGCCCACTCACCGTGCGCGCCCTGCCCGGACTCGGGCCAAGCGGGGAAGTTTGCGCTGCCCGCCCAGCGGCCGGTCGGGTACTCTTGCGTGCCGGCCCCGGCCCCGTCGCGGCATGAGGCGTGTTGCCGCGCGCCCGGTCGCCGGAGTCGCGCGACGAGTCCAACAACGTCAGTCTCAGCGGGTCATCGGACAATGCGGCCTCCCGGGCCCAGGCGCAAGCGCCGGTCGGCCCACCTGACTCCGCTGCCGAAGTAGCTCCAGACCCAGACGACTCCTGCGGCGAAGTCGGCGGCCGGCAACAGCCAGAATGCCCGCAGGGCCCGCCCGCCCCCGAAGCGGGCGACCGAGATCGCGCCGCTAGCCAGTCTCCCCGACACTGCGAGCGCTGCCAGTGGCCACAGCGAGGCCGGCTGGGCCGCCAGCGCGACGGCGGCCCACGGGAACGCCCAGGTCACGACCAGGCCCAGATGCCCGCCCGGTCGCTGCTTCCGGATCGTGCGCGACCACCTTAGCTGCCGGTTCCACGAATCGCGCCACCCGCCCGGGTCCGGCACGTGGGTTGACACCGACAGCGACGAGACGGCCACGTCAAGCCCGCCCCGGGCGACCCGCTCTCCCAGCAGGTAGTCGTCCCCGACGAAGCCGCGCAGAGACCCGAGACCGCCCAGTCTGTCGAGCGTCTCCCGGCGGAGGGCGAGCGTCGAGCCCAGCGCGAAGCGCATGCCTTGGAGCCAGCGCGCGAGCAGCACCTGAGGCGGGAATTCAGCGCTGGTGCGAATTGCTTCCAGCTGGGACGCGATGCTGCCTGCGCCCTCGGCACCGTACAAGCAGGTCACGAGCCCGACGTCCGACGCCTCGAGTTCCGCGCACAGGATGCGAAAGTAGTTGGCCGGTACTCCGATGTCGGCGTCGTTGATGATCCAGACCGGCTTGGTCGCCCGTTCTGCCAAGCGCTCGAGCACTTCGACCTTGCCGTTGCATCCGGGAGACGCTTCGGGACACTCGACGAACTCGACCCGGATGCGGGGGAATTCCGCTTGGATCTCGCTCACCGCCAAGCGAGCGGCGTGGTCTCGCGGACCGGCTCCGACCAAGATCTCGAAGTCAGGATGGTCCTGGGCCGCGTGCGTCCGTAGCAGCCTCGAGAAGCTCGGGCCCGTCCCAACCGCCGGCTTGAGCAGGGAAACGCCTTGCCAAGCACCGGGCGCATCGATGTCCGGCGCGACCTGTCGAAACGTCGCAACCGCCAAGAGGGCGGCGGTGTAATACGCGCCGCAGGCGACCAGCACGGCACCGAGTGCCGTCGCGAGGTCCACGGCGAATCAGGCTACCCGTTGCGCGTCACGCTGCGCGATCAGGCACAGTTCCGCGGCCTTGAAGGCATGCTCCTGCGTCATCGCGTTCTCCGTTCGCTCCAAGCAGTCTAGGATGAGCTGTCCGAAGTACGGGAATCCCACGGTGTTGCGCGTGCGGATATGCCGCTCGCCCTGTCCGTCGACTAGGTAGAGCTGGTCCGACTCGCCCTCGCGACCGACGTCGAGGTACTTGCGCAGCTCGATGTAGCCGTCGGTCCCAAGGATGAATGTCCTCCCGTCGCCCCAGGCGCCCAGCCCGTGCGGCGTGAACCAGTCGACGCGGAAATAGTTGGTCGCGCCGTTGTCGGCGACGAGCGACGCGTCGCCGAAGTCCTCGAGTTCGGGGTAGTCGGGGTTGTTGTAGTTGGCAACCCGGCTCGAAGTCACGGTGGCGTCCCGCGCGCCGGCGAAGTGCAGGAACTGCTCGATCTGGTGGCTCCCGATGTCGCATAGGATTCCGCCGTAGCGCTCGAATTCGAAGAACCAATCGGGGCGCGAGGGAGCGTTCAGCCGGTGGGGGCCCATCCCGATCACCTGAAGCACTCGCCCGATGGCGCCGTCATTGATCAGCTTGCCGGCGTAGATCGAGCATTCGGTGTGCAGCCGCTCGCTGTAGTAGACGGCGTACTTCCTGCCCGTGGCGGCGACTTGCTTGCGCGCGTGCTTCACTTGGTCCAAGGCGGTCATCGGGGCCTTGTCCGTGAAATAGTCCTTGCCGTGCGCCATCACCTCGCAGCCGAGCGGGCAGCGCAGGTTGGGCACCGCTGCGGAGGCGACAAGGCGCACCTCGCCGTCCTGCAACACCTCGGCCTTGCTGCGCGCCGCCTTCGCCTGCGGGAAGGCGTCCAGGAATTGCCCGACCTTGGCGGGGTCGGGGTCGTACGCCCACTTCACTTGCGCGCCCGCCTCGGTGAGTCCGTTGCACATCCCGTAAATGTGGCCGTGGTCGAGGGCGACCGCCGCGATGGCGAACTCTCCCGGCGCCACCACGGGCCGGGACCTGCCCTCCGGGGCGTAGTTCATGCCGTCCGATTTCTGCATCGAGTCCGATTGTCGCAGAGTAGGGCCGAGGGACTGCTCGTGCCCAAGTGCCGGCTCCGACCGCCCTCGCGCACTCGGTCCGTCATACTCTGGGAGGCACGGCAAGGCCCCGTATGCAACGCACCGCAACGACGATGGATGGCCCGGATGCAGCCCAATCCAGGCACTGGACGGACCGGCTCGGACTGGCCGCGGCCGCGGCCATGGCTCTGCTCTGGTTCACGGCGGGGCTGTGGAAGCTGTCTGACATCTCGGGATGGCAGCTCAAGCTGACGCAGCTCCTCGTGCCGGTCGGTCTGAGCCTGGCCGGCACGCTGGCCGTGGCTGCGGCCGAAGTTATCGCGGCCATCTGGCTGCTCCGGCGGTCGTGGCGCCGCTGGGGCGGTTGGCTTTCCTCGGCACTGCTGGTCGTGTTCATGGCGTACATGGCCCTGAACTACGAAGCTCTTCGCGGCGAGGACTGCTCCTGCTTCCCGTGGCTCGAGCGCGCGGTCGGTCCGGCCTTCTTCTGGAGCGACGCAGCGATGCTGGCGGCCTCGCTCGCCGCCGTCCGGTTCTCTCCTCCGTCCCGAGGCGTTCGCGGCGCCGGCCTCGCGGCGCTGGCCGTGGCGGTGCTGGCCACCGGGATGCTCGCCATCGACCGCTTGGGGCCGGGGCCGTCGGAGAGGTTCGAGGCGACGATCACCGCGGACGGCCAGCCCTACGCCCTCGGGCAGGGCAAAGCCTTCGTGTTCTTCTTCAATCCCAGCTGCATGCACTGCCTCCACGCGGGCCAGACGATGGCCGGGTACGGCTGGCAGGTCGATTTTGTCGGGGTGCCCACCCAAGATTCCGACTGGGGGCCGGGCTTTCTGGACGATGCCGGGCTGGAGGGCGTGAAGCTCAGCCCGGACGTGGACCGCCTCCGCGAGACGTTCGAATTCCAGGACGTCCCATACGGCGTCCTGCTGGCGGACGGCGAGGTTCTCGAGCGCATCGTCTTCTGGGACGAGCCGGAGCTCAGCGGGACCTTGCGGAGTCACGGATTCATCGAATGATGCCTTTGCCCGGGGACGGCGCCGAAGCGGCGGCCCCGCAGGACTACCATGGGCCTTGCCCCTGCCTGCGGTCATTCCCTGCAAGGTCAGTTCCGAGTCCGCGGGCTACGTCTCCATGACCGCCGTGGCTCGGGTCGACGTTCCGGTGGATAACTTGGCCGCGAAGATCCTCGGGGCGTGCGGGAAGGATCCCGCCAGAGTGGCCGCCGTGCTGGCGCGCGGGACGCTCGTCAGCGGCGACTCCCGATTCCGCTGGCAGCCGATCGAGGCCTCTCCGGGCGACCTGGCCGCGTTGCTGAGACGCTTTCCCGACCACGACCCCAAGTCGTCGTTCCGGGCTGATGGCTGCCTGCGAGTCACGTTTCGCGGCCGGCGGGGCGAGTTCGAGATCAACCGCGAGGTCGGACTGCAGAGGCGGGTGCTTCGCAGACGGAACTTCTGGGACGGGGCACTCCCGGTGCTCGAGGCGCTGGAGCCTCGCTGCGAGCGGTATTCGTACTCCGAGGAAGCGGATGTCTTCGTGGCGCGCCTTGATCGCGATGCCTGCGACCGCCTGAGGCCCCTTGCCTCGCTGCTGCCGTACACCTCGCTCCAGCGACAGGTCGAGGCGCTCGCGCCGAGCCCGGTGCAGGCGTTGGTCCGTCGGCCGTAGCTTCGCACTGGACGGACTTCTCAGGATCCAGTGCCGCGGGTTGGATCCGCAGCGAGCACATCGGAACTCCCAATCGTCTCCCGTCTCGGCACGGCGGCGCGTTCGGTCCGGGGCCTTGGCCGCAGTCCGGATTGCGGACTCGCCGCCCCAAGGGGCTCTTGGAGTCCCATCGGGATGAGTTCCGATTCCAAGTTCTGCCGCCGGCTCGGCGGGAAGCGGCGGATTCCGCAGTCTCCCGGGAAGGCCGGCGCGGCCGGACTACGAGGTCCGCGGTCGCTGGAGATCCCGTTCGACCAACCGGTCGCCGGGGCCTCGGCCGGAAGGGCCAGCGCCAGTACGACCGCCGTGCATGTGCGCCCGTGGCCTTGGTGCGCTGCAAGTTCCTGCCCTGCCGTTCGGCGGGCAGGAGCGCCTGACGCCGCCAACGCGACCGGATGTGCCGGGCGGCCTGCCGGCGGCGCAGAGGCGGAAGGCATCGAAGCGATTTCGCGGATGCGCTAGCATGTATCCGGAGGGGAGCTTCCAGCATGCCCAGCGCAATTCAAAGAAGAACTTTCGTCAAGACCGCCGCCGCGGCCGTGCCGGCCACGGCGTTCGCTGCGGGAAGCAGCGTCATCGGGGCGAACGACCGCATTCGCGCCGCCGTGCTAGGTGTGAACGGCCGCGGGCAGAGCCATATGTACGGTCTGCAGCCGATCGAGAACGTCGAAGTAACGACCTTCGTCGACCCCGACGCGGAGATCGGCCGCAAGCGCGCGGGCGAGTTCGAGTCGAAGCACGGGCACCGCCCGAACGTCGTCCAGGATCTCCGCAGGGTGATCGAGGATAAGGACATCGATGTCGTCACCATCGCGACGCCCAACCATTGGCACACCTTGGCGGCGATCTGGGCCTGCCAGGCCGGCAAGGACGTGTACGTGGAGAAGCCCGCGACCCACACGTTCAACGAGGGGCTCAGCCTCGTCGCCGCCGCCAAGAAGCACGGTCGCATCGTGCAGAACGGCGTCCAGCTGCGCAGCTCCGAGGCGATTCGCGAGGCCGTGCAGAAGATGCGCGAGGGCGCGATCGGCGACGTCTACATGGGACGGGCGACGATCTTCAAGTGGCGCCCCGCGCTGGAAGCGGCTCCCGACGAGGCGCCTCCGTCCACGCTCGACTACGACCTCTGGGTGGGCCCCGGCAAGTGGCGCCCCTACTCGCGGAAGCACGTCCACTACAACTGGCATTGGACCTGGGACTTCGGCAACGGCGAGATCGGCAACCAAGGCATCCACGAGCTCGACATGCTCCAGTGGGGGCTGGATGTGACCCTGCCCGACGACATCGTCTCGTCCGGCGGACGCTACATCTGGGACGACCATCGGGAGACTCCCGAAATGCTGACGACGCTCCTTCAATTCAGGAAGGAGCGCAAGATGGCCGAGGTCGCGGTGCGCTTCTGGCACTCCAACCACGAGACGCGCTCCGCCAACGGCAACATCTTCTACGGCTCTGACGGCTACTTGGTGGTGTCCGGCTACACCAAGTGGGAGATCTTCCGCGGCCGCAAGCCGCAGTTGGTCGAGAAGGGCGAGGCCCCGACCAAGCACTACGAGAACTTCATCAAGGCCGTGCGGAGCCGCAAGGTGGAGGACCAGCACGGGCCGGTCGAGACCGCGCACTACTCGGCGGCGCTGGCGCACCTCGGCAACATCGCGTTCAAGCGCGGCAAGCAGCTTCGCTTCGACCCCGCCACGAACCAGTTCCGGCGGGACGAGAAGGCCAACGCGATGCTGGCCAAGACCTACCGCGAGGGCTTTGAGGTGCCCGCGCCGGACAAGGTCTGACCGCGACAGTGCATCGGCCCCTTGGCGAGCGCGCCCCGCAGCCGGGGGGCGGGGACCCGAGTTCGCCCGGCCCCGCCCTCAGTGGCAGCCCATGCAGGCGAAGTTGCGTCCGTGGCAGGGTAGGCAGGACTGCTTGTCCAGTCCGGCTCTGCCCGTGGAGTGGGTGTCGATGAACTCCCGCGTGTGGTCTGCCGGCTTCAGATCCACCCCCTCGTGATGGCATAGCTTGCACGAGAAGGGGTTGTCGACCCGCGTGTGGCAGACGATGCAATCCGCCATCACCGGCAGGTGCGCCGGCGAGTTCACCGCGAGACTCTCTTGGAGGCCCCTGTGGCAGGCCTCGCAGGCGTTGCCGTCGTCGAGGAAGCGTCGCGCGTCACCGGGCTTGCCGAAGTAGTCGCCGCTGTCGATGGCGGAGGCGATCAGCGGGGCGACGTCGCCCAGGCCGAGATGGAACTCGTGGTCGAAGCGGTAGGTGCGCTCCGTCGGCGGGCGATCCGCTAGGGGCGTCGGGCGGATCGCGGGCGCGGCGCCGCCGTCATGGCAGGCGGCGCAGATCTGGCCGTCCGGAAGGAGGCTGTCGGCCGAGTCCCGGCTCGTCGCGGCCCCCGCGTGGCAGGTCCGGCAGTCGAGGCCCCTCTCGAGATGGGGGGCGTGAGGGAACTCCCAGTCCTGAGCGGCGAGCTGCGGGGCGAGCGTCGCGAGGAGTAGCAGCGTCTTCCCGGCCAGTCCCCCGGCCCGGCCGGCGGTCCCGCCTCCGGTCTGCGTCACGCCAGTACCTCCCGCAAGAAGCGGCCCGTATAGGACGCCTCGCACCGCGCGATTGTTTCCGGCGGGCCTTGCGCCACGACCTGGCCGCCCCCGTCGCCGCCCTCGGGACCAAGGTCGATGACCCAGTCCGCGCACTTGATCACGTCGAGATTGTGCTCTACGACGAGCAGAGTGGCGTTTTCCTCGATTAGGCGGTCGAACGCTCGCAGCAGCTTCCGGATGTCGTCGAAGTGGAGGCCGGTCGTCGGCTCGTCGAACAGGAACAGCGTGTCCGTCGCGTCCGCCTCGGCGATGTGCTGGGCCAGCTTCACGCGCTGCGCCTCGCCGCCCGAGAGCTGCGTCGCGGGCTGGCCGAGACGGATGTATCCCAAGCCTACCTCGGACAGGACCGACAGGCCCTTCACGATTCTAGGGCGGCTCGCGAAGAACCGCAGCGCCTCGTCCACGGTCATCTGGAGCACATCCCAGATGTTCTTGGCCCGATACTCGATCGCGAGCGTCTCGGAATGATACCGCTTGCCTTCGCAGTCCTCGCACGGCAGGCTCACGTCGGCGAGGAACTGCATGTCGACCGTCTGGCGACCCGAGCCGGAGCACGTCGGGCAGCGCCCCCCGCCGCTGTTGAACGAGAACTGCGACTGGCTCATGCTCCGGCGCTTGGCTTGCGTCGTGCTCGCGAAGAGCTTCCGGATCTCGTTGAAAATGCCCATGTAGGTCGCCGGCACCGAGCGGGAGGTGCGTTCCGTCAGTCTCTGGTCGATCAGAATCGCCTTGCGGATGCACTCCGTCCCGGTCATCTCGCGGCAGACCGGATCCTCCTCCCGCCCGGGTGTCGGCTGGCTGGTCGGGTGGAAGGCGTGCAGGACGACCCCGTGCATCAGCGTCGACTTGCCGGATCCCGAGACCCCCGTCACGGCCGTCAGCAGCCCGAGGGGGACCGAGAAGTCGACGGACCGCAAGTTGTGTTTCCTAGCGCCCTCGAATCGCAGCCACTGGCCCGGCGCCGCCTGCCTGCGCTGCGTTGGCACCCTGATGGCGGCCCTTCCGGCGAGGTACCGGCCGGTCAGCGATGACTCGTGTCCTAGGATTCTCTCGGCCGGCCCGCTGAATACCACCTCGCCGCCGTGCTCGCCCGCGGCGGGCCCGAGATCAACCAGATGGTCCGCGGCCCGCATCATTTCCCTGTCGTGCTCGACCACGAAGACCGTGTTCCCGAGATCGCGCAGCTCCTGCAGGACCCGGATCAGCTTGCGCGTGTCGCGCGAGTGCAGTCCGATCGACGGCTCGTCCAGCACGTAGCAGACCCCGACAAGGCGCGCCCCGAGGGAGCTGGCGAGTTGGATCCGCTGGGCCTCGCCGCCGGACAGGGTGACGGCCGGTCTGTCGAGCGTCAGGTATTCCAGCCCGACGTCGTTGAGGTACCGCAGCCGGTTCCGGATCTCGACCAGCAGGTTCCTTGCGATCTCCGCGTCGGCTCCCTCGAAGGAGAGGCCCTCGAAGAAGTCGAGCGCGGCGGCTAGGGACCGCTCGAGGACGCGCGCGATCGACTGCCCGCCGACACGGATGTTCAGCACCTCCTTGGCGAACCGCGTGCCCTCGCACTCGGGGCATTTCACCAGGTCGCGCCAGCGCGCCAGCAGGCCGGCGACATGCGGCTTCCACTTGTCGCTCTCCAAGGCCTTCAGGAAGCCTCGTATGCCGCCGTAGTTCTTGCGACCCTCCTCGATGGTCCTGCGGTGCTCGGGGCTGAGATCGCGATAGGGGACGTCGACCGGTATGCCGTCCTTGAGGGCCACCTTGAGCATCCGCCGCTGGTACGCCGCGTACTTCCGCTGCCAGGCCTGCACCGCTCCGTCCTGCAGGGACAGGTCCGGTCGGCTGACGATGCGCTCCATCGAGTACTCGGGAACGGAGCCGCGTCCGAAGCAGGTCTTGCAGCTCCCTTGGAGCGTGTTGTAGCTGAACATTTCCGGCTCGGGGCGCCAGTGGCGCCGGCTGCACTCGCGGCACCGGTGCTCGCTGCTGAACTGGAAGCTCTCGCGCGGGCGCGCGGCGCGCTCGAAGCGGACCTCGCGGCATTCTCCGTAGGCCTTCTCGACGGCTTCGGCCACGCGCTCGCGGATGTCCGGCGCGACCGCGATGCGGTCGACCAGCACGTAGGCGGTCCGCTTGAAGTCGATGTCCAGCAGGGACTCGGGCTCGGAGAAGCCGACCGTCTTGCCTTCCTGGAACAGCCTGTTGTAGCCGCGGTCGCGCAGTTGCGCGAGCCGGGCCTGGAGCATCGTCGCGTACTGGCGGTAGCGTGCGTCGCCGTAGTAGGCCTCCGAGGCGATGTCCTTATCGCGCACCGGGAATAGCACGTACCAGCGCGAGCCCTTCTCGAGCGCCAGCACCTCCTCGACCACGAGGTCCACGCTGTCGCTCCGCACCGGGGCCCCGCAGTCCACGCATTGGCTCCGCCCGACGCGGGCGAACAGCAGTCGCAGGTAGTCGTGGATCTCGGTGACCGTGCCGACCGTCGAGCGGGGGTTCTTGGTCATGTTCCTCTGGCGGATGGCCACGGTCGGCGCGATGCCGCGCACCTCGTCAACGTCGGGCCGCTCCATGCGCTCGAGGAACTGCCGCGCATAGGAAGAGAGCGACTCGACGTACCGCCGCCGGCCTTCCGCGAAGATGAGGTCGAATGCCAGGGACGACTTGCCCGAGCCCGACACCCCGGTCACAACCACCAGCTGGTTGTGGGGCAGGCGCAGGTCGATGCCCTTCAGGTTATGGACCCTGGCGCCGCGGATCTCGAGATAGTCCTCAGGCACGGGGCGGGAGGGCGATGGCGGGAATGTCCCGCGCGCCTATGGCCCCCCGGGACCCTTCCATTATAGGCGAGCGCGGCGGTTGCCCGGTCCGGGCGCGGGCGTCGCCCGGACCGGCGGGCGGGCGGGCCGTCGGCAAGCGCTAAACTGAAATCGGCGCGGCTGCCGGGGTCGAGCGGCTGCTCGGAGGAAGCACCATGACGAAACGAATCCTGATCCTGGCATTGGCTTGCGCTGGGACCCTGCTCGCACAGGCGCCCCAGTTCCAGTCGCAGGAAGAGATGGACGCCTTCATGGCGATTCAGAACGCAGCCACGGCCGACGTGCGTGCCAGCGCGAGCTCGGACTTCATCGCGAAGCATCCGAAGAGCGAAGCCATCGGACTCGCCAGCTACATGGCCATGCTCTCGTATTCGGAGCTGAACGATTTCGAGAGCATGCTGCTCTACGGCGACATGACCCTCGCCAACGATCCCACCCCGGGCGTGAAGGTCGGGACGCTGGTCTCGCTGGCGAACGCCATTCCCAATCGCACCAAGGAGTTCGACCTCGACAAGGAGGAGAAGCTTAGCAAGGCCGAGGACTACGCCAAGGAGGCCATGGCGCTCATTCCGACGCTGCCGAAGCTGGACCCGAACCTGGACGAAGACGCATGGCTCCAGACGAAGATGGATTTCATGTCGCAGTGCCACGAGGCGGTCGGCTTGGTCCTGCTGGCGCGCAAGGACTTTCCGGGCGCGGAAGGCGCGCTGCGCAAGGCCTTGGAAGTGTCCCCGCAGCCCGTCGCGTTCACGATGTTCAATCTCGCCAAGGCCCTGTTCGAGCAGGGCAAGAAGGAGGACGGGGCCGCCATGGCGGATCGCTGCACGGCCGCGGGCGGCATGCAGATCGGAGGCGCCGACCTTTGCGCGCAGCTCAAGAGTTCCCTCTAGCGCTCTCCTAGGCGGCGGGCCGCATTCGGCGGGACCGGGACCATGCAGCGCGATCTCCGGGAGTTTTCGGAACGTCTCGGCTACGCCTTCCGGGCGCCCGGCCTGCTGCAGGCCGCGCTGACGCACGGCTCCGCTCGCGGCGACGGGGGCGGTCACGGGACCCTCGGGATCACCGCGTGCCAGCGCTTGGAATTCCTCGGCGACGCGGGTCTCGGTCTCGCGGTCGGGGAGCTGCTGTTCCGGCGCTTGCCGCAAGCGTCCGAGGGCGAGTTGACCAGGCTCAGGGATCGGTACGTCAACAACGCCCACCTAGCCGCGGTCGCCCGATCGCTCGGAATGGGCCCCTGCCTCCGCCTGGGACGCTCCGACAGGGGCCTGCGGGACAGCGACCGCATCCTGGCGGACGCGTTGGAAGCGGTCTTGGGGGCGGTCTATCTGGACGGAGGCCTGCCGGTCTTGGCGGAGACGGTCGCGCGGCACGTGGTCCCGCCGGGCCCGGCGTCGGCGGCGCTCGCCGACGGCCAGAGCGGCAAGACCGAGCTGCAGGAATGGCTCCAGTCGCGCGGCCTCGACGTGCCGGAGTACACCGTCGTGTCCGAGGACGGGCCGTCGCACTCCCGCACGTACCGCATCGAGGCGCGCTGCGGGCCGGTCAGCGCGGTGGGCGTCGCGAGCAGGAAGAAGACCGCGGAGCAGCGGGCGGCGGCCGCGGTTCTCCGGAAGCTGGCCGCCGCGGACGGGGCCCGCGGGCTTCCGCCGGGGCAGGCTCGGGAGGCCTGCCGATGAGTGTCCGGATGCTCGCGCTCTGCGCCCTGCCGCTGGCGCTGGCGGCCGCGGTAGACCGCGAGGCGTCCCTCGCGGCCGCGGAGAAGTTCCAGCGCATCGCGGACGGGTCTCTCGAGAGCGGCGCCTCGGTCGAGCTCCTGCAGGACGAGATGAACGCGTTCCTGCGCTTCCATGCCGCCGACCAGGTTCCAGAGGGTGTCGAGGACCCGGAAGTGGCGTTCCGTCAAGGCGGGGCGGTAGTGCGCGCCCGGGTGGATCTCGAGAAGGCCGGCGCGTCGTTGGAAAGCATCCCCGCGCTGATGCGCCTGCTGATGCGCGGGAGCCGGTCGATCACCGTGGACTTCGACTACGAAGCGCGCGACGGATACGCCACTGCGAGGCTCGTCTCGATGACCGTCGAGAGCCTGCAGCTCGAGGGCTCCACGTTGGAGCTGTTTCTCGAGATCTTGGCGCCGGAGTCGCTGCGACCCTACCTGCTCGGCGGGAAAGCCAGCCTCGAGCCCGGCGTGCGCGAGATCCGCCTCGAGCCCGGACGCGCCGTGATCGTTGCCGATTAGGAGACGGCCCCGCGACGGCGGGGCCCGGGGGAGGCGGTTGTGCCGGTTGAGCGGATTCTCGACTACATGCGGGAGCGTCGGCCCGCCATTGTCGACTTGGTTCGGACGCTGGTCGAGATCGAGTCCCCGACCCGCCACAAGCTCGGCGCGGATCGAATGGCCGACGCGGTTGCCGCCGCCTGCGCCGGGTACGCTGCAGCGACCCGTCACGCCCAGGCCGAGTTCGGGGACCACTTGCGTCTTGAGTTCGACATTCCCACCAAGGGCGAGGGCCAGCTGCTCGGCCTGGGGCATCTAGACACCGTCTGGCCGGTCGGCACGCTGGAGCGCATGCCGTGGCGCGAGGAGGGCGGCCGCCTGTGGGGGCCGGGCGTGTTCGACATGAAGGCGGGGATCGCCTACATGCTCTTCGCCGCACGGGCCATCCGCGACCTCGGGCTCGAAGCGAGGCGCCGGTACGTCGTGCAGCTGAACTCCGACGAGGAGATCGGCAGCCCCACGTCCACTCCCTTGACCCGGGCCGAGGCGGCCGGGAGCGCGGCCGTGCTCGTCGCCGAGCCGAGCGCGGGCTTGGAAGGCAGCCTGAAGACCGCCCGCAAGGGCGGCGCGACCTACCGCGTCTGCGTTCGGGGTCGGTCCTCTCACGCGGGCCTGGACTTCGAGACCGGAGCGAGCGCCGTCGTGGAACTGGCAGAGCAGATCCGTCGCATCGCCTCGTGGACGGATCTGCCGGCGGGGACGACGGTCAACCCGGGTGTCGTGCGGGGCGGCACGGCCACGAACACGGTCGCGGAAGAGGCGTGGGTCGATGTCGACGTGCGCTTCCGCACGCGGCTTCAGGCCGAGGAGATGGAGCGCCGTTTCCGGTCGGTTCGGCCGGTCGATGCGCGCTGCTCGATCCATGTCAGCGGCGGGACGCGCAAGATGCCCCTGGAGCGGACCGACGACGTGGCCGGGCTGTTCGAGGTCGCGAAGTCGCTGTCCGAGCGGATGGGGGTGAGTCTCGGGGAGGCCTCGGTCGGGGGCGGATCGGACGGCAATACCACCAATGCCATGGGCATTCCGACCTTGGACGGGCTCGGGGCGGTTGGCGAGGGCGCCCACGCCATGCACGAGAGCATCCTCGCGGACCGCATCGCCGACCGGGCGGCTCTGTTCGCGGCGCTCGTCCTCCGGCTGTAGCCCGTCGGCGCGCGAGGTCAGTTCTTCCGGCGGAAGCGTAAGACGAGCTTGCCGGCGAGAGCGAGCAGCGCCGCGAGGAAGCCGAGCAGCGTGATCGGCGGCAGCGAGCCTGGCCATGACGAGAGCTCGATCCAGCCCGCGTAGCCCATCGCGAACGTGTGCCCGCAGGCGAGGGCCAGGGTGGCGTAGCCCATGTGCTGGGCTTTCAGCCAGCGGTCCATGCCCAGCGCGTCGTACATGTACGGCAGCGTGGTGACGGCGGGGAACAGCAGGCAGCCGTAGCCCAGCACGCCGAAGAGGAACGTCAGCTCGCCCGCGAGGTTGAGCTTGCCGGAAGCGGCGTAGAACTTGCCGTAGGTGGCGGGCGAGAGCAGCACCGCGGACATCAGCACGTGCATCGTGATCATGGCGAAGCCCGTCAGCCCGAGAAACTTGGCCTTTGCGCGGACCGATTCGGTCCCGGGTGCGCCGCCGAAGTACTTGCCGACGAGGTACGCCAGCGCTATGAACACCAAGCCGGCGAAGGCCGCTGACTTGTTGACGACGTAGAGCGGCAGGTGCGCCCACTCCACGCCGTTGAAGACGTTGTAGCGGACGATCGCGTAGAGCAGGCAAACACCCCAGACGCACAGGATCCAGCGGATCCGCTCTTGCAGGGGCAAGCGGACGCTGGATCCCGGGTTGGGCCGGATGACGGCTTGCTGTCCCACCCCTTCGAGCGGCACGGAAAAACAATCGTATCGGAATCGCGTCGTGCGGCCGCGTCGTGTCCCTGGAGTCGCACTGGACAGGGCCTGCCCGCTTGGCGGAAGCTAGGGGCGGCGCAGGCCGGCGGAGCCGCTCGCCGCCGCGCCCCGAACGCGGGGAAACCGCCGGTGGACCGAGAAGATCCGTACGCGAGGAGCGCCGCGAAGCGCCTTGAGCCGCCGCGGGGCATGCGGGCGACCCTGCGGCACCTAGGGCCGGGCATGATCCTAGCCGGGTCGGTGGTCGGCTCCGGGGAGCTGATCGTCACGACCAAGCTCGGGGCCGTGGCCGGCTTCGTGCTCCTGTGGTTCGTCGTCCTCTCGTGCGCGGTCAAGGTGGTCGTGCAGACCGAACTCGCGCGCCACACCGTTTCCAGCGGGGAGACGTTCCTGCGGGTCTTCAATTCCCTGCCGGGACCCGCCGGAGCGCGACCGCGCTGGCTGACGATTCCTTGGATGGCGGCCTTCGTCCTGGCCTGCGTGGCTGCCCTTGCGACGTTCGTGCGCCTGGACGACTCCTCGCGCACGCTAGCGGCGGCCCTCTGGCTGGGCCTTGGCGCGGTAGGCGTTGGCGCGACGGTCGCTTGGCTGTTCCGGTCCGGCCCGGCGTCCGGCCGACGGGGAGCCGCCGGCCCGGCTATGAACTGGTTCACCTGGCTCTGGCTGGGCTCGATGCTGCTCGTGTTCGTGAACTCGGGCGCGATCCTCGGCGCGACCGGCCAGGTCGTGGAACTGGTCTTCCCGGACGCCCTCGGTGCGGGCGGCGCGCGTTACTGGTCGATTCTCGTGGCGATCGCCTGCGGGGCGCTCCTGCTCGGCGGAACCTACGCTTCATTGGAAAAGCTGCTGGTCGCGCTGGTGTCTTCGTTCACGCTCTTCACTGTGGCTTGCGTGCTCTTCCTCCAGTGGACCGACTACCGAATCGCCTGGCCGGACCTGGCATCCGGCCTGGCGCTCGGCGTGCCCCCGGATCTGACCGCGCCGCTGGTCCTGACCGCGCTCGCGATGTACGCCGGGACGGGAGTGGCCTTCGGCGAGATGTGGAGCTACACCTACTGGTGCGTCGAGAAGGGCTACGCCCGCCACGTCGGCGAGCCGCGCCCGGGGACCGGATGGGAGCGCGCGGCGAGGGGCTGGATCCGCGTGATGTACACCGACGCCGGCGTGACGATGGTGGTCTACACGGCGAGCACCATCTGCTTCTACCTTCTCGGGGCGGCGATTCTCCATGCCCGGGGGCTGGATCCCGACGGCCGCGAGACCCTCGCGGTCCTGAGCTCGCTCTACACGGACGGTCTCGGCAGCTGGGCCGCCGGCGTCTTCGTCGTCGGCGCGTTCTTCGTCTTGGTCAGCACGGTGCTGTCCGGCGCCGCGGCGAATAGCCGCGTGCTGGCCGACGCGCTCGGCGTCATGGGGCTGATCGACGCTGCGGATTATCGCGTCCGGTTGCGCTACATCCGCGTGTTTGTCGTGGTGTCGCTCGTCCTCTATAGCGCCGCCTACTGGCTGTTCGAGAACCCTCCACGGATGCTGCTAGTGACCAGCAGCCTCATTGCCGCCGTTATGTACCCCGTCCTAGGCCTCGGCGCGCTGTATCTCCGCCACCGCAGGGTGGATCCAGCCGTCGCCCCGGGGCGGGCCGTGACGGCTTGGCTGTGGATGTGCGCCGCCGTCCTGATGGTGGTCTCCCCGCTCGGGATCATTCTGGCTCTCGCAATCGGATCGGGCTGGATTCGGATCGGCTAGCGGACAGTCGCCTACACCGACTCTCTCTCCGAGAGGCTTGGCCGATCCCGCTCGGGGGCCGGAACGTGCCGGGGCCTCTCGCCGCCGGACCGCGGGTCTCGAATTCCTAGACGCGCGGCAACCACAGCGGCTCCTGATCGCCCGGCACGGGGTCGGGAGGAACCCGCGGCGGCACCGGCATCGAACGCGGGATCGGAAGGTCTCCGGTCCAGCACCCTCCGGGAATCGCTGTCGCCGCGACGCGCGAGGCGCTGCGGATCCAGTGCCAGCCGAGATCGAGTCCGCCCTCGCACCGAGCCCCGGCGATTGATGCCGCTGTCCGCAACACCGCAATGACGGCTGAAAGCGCCCAGCCGAGGCCTCTCGCACCGCGCCTCGCCTTCCTCGATAGCTTCGGGCCGGATCGCCGCCGCGTCGAACCCGGAGAGCGGCCGGCCTCGCTAGCGCGCTACCGGTCTGGGCGGCTTGGGGCATACGCCTCGACGGACGCGATGAGCGCCTTGATATATCCGACGGTCCATGCGCGGCCGCGGTCGCACCAGTCCCCGTCGCCCACCATGCGAGGCACGTGGTCCGGCAGGATGAAGCCGTTGAATCCGACCTGCCTGAGCGCCCGGATCGACCGGACGGGGTCGCAGTTGCCGTCGCCTAGGAAGCACTCCGTGAAGTCCTCCGCCGGCCCCCGTACGTCGCGGAGATGCACGTAGAAGATGTCTCCGCGATCGCCGAAGAAGCGGATCGCTTCCAGCACGCCGTCGCCGGCCCGCATTTCCGACCAGCACCCGTGGCAGAAGTCCAGCCCGTGCATGGGGCTGTCGAACGTCTCCATCGCGCGGCGGAAGTTGTCGAAGTTGCGGAAGACCCGTCCCACGCCGCCGAGGGCCGGGACGGGCGGATCGTCGGGATGCAGGGCCAGTCGCAGGCCGACTTCCTCGCAAACCGGAAGGATGCGCTCGAGGAACCAGCAGTAGTTCTCCCAGATTTCGGCTTCGGAATACTCCCGGTCTATCGGCGCGCCGGCCCAGATGGAGTAGCTCTCGCCGTCTCCGGGGCGGACCGAGCGCGCCGTCTCCCAGCGGAAGGACGTTGCCCGGGCGCCGCCGCGAACGGGCGTGTCGGAGGCCGTCCGCCACACGCCTGCCGGCATGAAGGCGTAGCCGAGGATCGGGATGCCTGCGCGGGCGATGTTACGGACCGTGCGGACCATGTTGTCGAGCTGGCGGTCGCGGCCTGGCTGGCCGAGCATGATGCGGTCGTAGAACTTTCTCGGCACGTTCTCGATCGCGATCAGGCGGAGGTGCGCCTGCTCGGCCTGAGAAACCAGCAGGGCTAGATCCTCGTATTCCCAGCGCTCCTGGCCGGGCAGGGAGGGGGTGTTGAGCTGGAAGTCGTCGCAGCCGCACTGCTTGATGAATTGCAACCGGGCAGGCGTGATTTCTTGGAACTGCCCGAGACCCACGCGCATCGGGAGGCCTTCGATGTCGATCATGACGGGGTAGCCTTGGTGCCACGAATCCGGAACCGGCCCCGCGGCGCCGCCCGGACGACCTTGGGAGTATACCCCTTCCTCCGGGATAATCGGTCCGTGTTCCGGATCCTTGTCGCCGAGTGCAAGCAGGAAGTCTCCTCCTTCAACCCGGTCCCCAGCCGGTACCGCGACTTCGTGGTGCGAACGGGCGATGACTTCTTCGCCTGGCACGCGTCCGGGCGCGAGGAAGTCGGGGGCGTGCTGGCCGCGCTCGAGGAGAGCGGCTGCTGTCAGCCGGTCCCGACTTACAGCGCCCAGGCGATCACTTCCGGGGGAGAGCTCGGGGCATCCGACTGCGAGCGCCTCGCAGGGGAGTTCCGCGCGGCCCTGCGTCGCGGAAGGCCCGCGGACGGTGCTCTCTTCGTCCTGCACGGCGCGATGGCGGCGGACGGCGAGTGTGACCCGGAGGGCTGCCTGCTCGAGCAGGCCAGGGCGATCCTCGGCGAGGAGATCCCGATCGTCGTCTCGCTGGACCTCCACGCGGTCGTAACGGACCGCATGCTTTCCCAAGCGGACGCGGTCGTCGCGTACCACACCTATCCTCATGTCGACTTCTTCGAGACGGGCGCCCGGGCTGCCCGGCTGCTGGTCCGGATTCTGTCCGGCAACGCCCGTCCGGTGACGGCGCGGGCGAGGATCCCGCTGCTCGCCCGCGGGGACCAGCTGATCACGCGCACCGGCAGCTTCGGAGACGTGATCCGCGAGGCGGTGTCGTTCGAGGCCCGGGCCGGCGGTCTCTCGGCCGCGGTCTTCGTCGGGAATCCCTTCACCGACGTGCCCGAGCTTCGCTCCAACAGCCTGGCCGTCTCGGACGGCGACCCGGCCGTGGCGGCGCGCTGCGCGGCAGACTTGGCCGGGCGGATGTGGGACCGTCGCGAGGGCCTGCGAGCCTCCCTCACTGGTGTGGCGGAGGCCGTCCGGCTTGCCGCCCGGACCCGCGGCACGGCCGTGCTCGTGGATGCTGCCGACGCCACGAGTTCGGGCGCGCCCGGCGACAGCAACGCGATTCTCCGCGAGGCCGTGGACAGCGGCTTCGCGGGCAGCGTGCTCGCCCCGGTCGTCGATCCGGGCGCCGTAGCGGACGCATTCGAGGCGGGCGTCGGCGGCACGGTCCGAACCTCTCTGGGAGGAGCGATGGATCCCGCTCGATTCCGTCCCCTGCCGGTCGAGGCGCGTGTCAGGCTGCTCTCGGACGGCGAGTTCCGCAGCGAGTCTTTCGGGAGTTCCTGGCATGCTGGGCCCACCGCGGTGCTCCAGTTCGGCCGCCGCGTCGCGGTCGTCACCAGCCGCTCCGTCAATCTCTACGACCGGGCGCTGTTTCTCGCTCACGGCCAGGACCCTAGGCGGTTCGACTTGGTCGTCGTCAAGTCCCCGCATTGCGAGCCCCGCATGTACCGCGAGTGGTGCGGGCGGCTAATCAATGTCGATGCCCCGGGCGCGACGAGTGCCGACCTGCGCTCGCTGGGCCACTCGCGCTGCCCGCGCCCGGTGTTCCCGCTCGACGAGGTGGCCGAGTACCGGCCCGCAGTCGAGATCTACCAGCGCGACGGACGGGCGCCATGACGCCCGGACGGCTCATTCCGGTGCCGGACGTCTCCGGACGGCAGGGGCTCGCATCCGGGTCTCGCCGCGTCGGCGTTTCCGCGACGCTGGCATTCGGGACGCACCTCGCGGTCTGCGCGGTCGCCGCGGAGCGGCCGAACATCGTCTTCTTCTATGCGGACGACCAGGCCTCTTGGACGATTGGAGCGCTGGGCAACGAGCAGGCGCGAACGCCGAACCTAGATCGCCTCTACGCGGAAGGGGTGGGGCTGACCAGCGCGTTCACCACCACCCCTGTCTGCAGCCCGTCACGCGCAGGGCTGCTGGCGAGCCGCTACGGCACCGAGGTGGGCATCACCGACTACCTCAACGCCGCTCGCGAGCCGGAGAATGGCTTGGATCCCGCGCTGCCTACTTGGCCGCGGCTGCTGCAAGCGGCCGGGTACGCGACGTGCCTCGTCGGCAAGTGGCACCTGGGCAGCCAGGCCAGGTACTTCCCGACCCACTACGGCTACGACTCCTTCTACGGCTTTCGGACGGGAGCGGGCACTTCCAAGAATCCGGAGGTCGAGTCCGACGGGCGCGTGACGGTGGTCCGCGGCTACACCCCGGATATTCTGGCGGACGAAGCGATTCGGTTCGTTCGAAGCGTAGCCGGCGGGCCCGCGCCGTTCCTGCTGAGCGTCCATTTCTGGGCTCCTCATGCCAACACGGCCAACCGCACGCCCGACGGTGACCGGACTTGGCTGCCCCTGAGCCCGGCCGACTGGAATCCGTTCCGGGACGTCCGTCCGTCGCTGCCCAGGCCGCTCTATCCCGGCCTCGACGTCCCGCGGGCGCGGCGCATGCTCGCCGAGTACCTCGGCGCCGTGGCGAGCTTGGATCGCAACGTCGGGCGCGTGCTGGACGCGCTCGACGAGCTCGGGCTTGCCAGCGACACGGTCGTCGTGTTCACCAGCGATCACGGATTCAACATGGGGCACCACGGGATCTGGCACAAGGGCAACGGTCGCTGGCTGCTTGAGGACAACCGCGGCTACCGGTCCAACATGTACGACACCTCGCTGCGAGTCCCCGCGGTGGTGCGCTGGCGCGGCATGCTGGCGGCGGGCGCCGTTGTCGACCGCGTGGTGCTCAATCTCGACTGGTTTCCCACCATTCTGGCCATGGCGGGCCTCGACCCGCCGCAAGGCGCCGTCGTCCGGGGGAGGAGCTTCCTGCCGCTTCTCGAGGGCCGGGACCTCTCGTGGAGGGACTCCTTCTACGGCGAGTACAGGCAGCTGCACCAGGAGCGGGTGGACCAGCGCATGTGGAGGACGCCCCAGTGGAAGCTGGTGCGAGACAGCCGGCCGGGCATGGACGAGCTCTACGACCTCGAGAGGGATCCCGGAGAGCGCGTCAATCTCGCCGGCGACGTCCGGGCGGAAACCCGCCGGATCGTCGCCGCGCTCGACAGCGCGCTGCGCGACCGCCTGCGAGAAATCGAGCCCGGTCCTTGAAACGAAGGGGCCGCGGGCACATAATGGGGCCATGAATGGCAGGGCGCTAGCTCTGAGCGCCTTGATGGCTGTCCTTGCCGTCCAGGCTCCCGCAGCGGTTTCCTTTTCCGAGGACATAGGGCCCCTCCTCGCTCAGCACTGCGTGATTTGCCACGGCGAGGCGCTGCAGCAGAACGGCCTGCGGCTCGACCGTCGCGAGGACGCCCTGCGGGGCGGGCATTCCGGCCCGGCGATCGTTCCGGGCGTGCCAGCGGCGAGCGCCCTGCTGAAGCGGCTCGAAGGGGCGGACGGTCTCGCGAGGATGCCACCCGGAGGGCCCTTGGCCGCATCCGACATCGGCAAGTTCCGGTCATGGATCGACGCGGGCGCTCGGTGGGAGGCTGCGGCCGCCGAGGGCGACCTCGCTCGGGACGCGGGGCACTGGGCCTTCCGCCCGATCCGAGGCCCGGCCGTTCCGGAGGTCCGCGACCGGAAGTGGGTGCGCAATCCCATCGATTCCTTCGTGCTCGCGAGACTGGAGCGCGAGGGGCTCGCGCCGTCGCCCGAGGCCGCGGCGCACACCCTCCTCCGTCGCACGTTCCTTGACCTGACGGGCCTGCCGCCCGCACCGGCAGATCTCGCGGCCGGCTCCGACCTCGACGGACTGGTGGACCGCCTGCTCGACTCCGAGCAGTTCGGCGAGCGCTGGGCGTCGCTCTGGCTCGACCAGGTGCGCTACGCGGATTCCGACGGCTACGAGAAGGACTCCGTGCGGCCGCATGCATGGCGCTACCGCCACTGGGTCATCCAGGCCCTGAACCGCGATATGCCCTTCGACCGGTTCACACTCGACCAGATCGCCGGGGATCTCGCGCCCGGCTCGACCGTCGAGCAGCTCGTCGCCACCGGCTTCTACCGCAACACCCTCAAGAACCGCGAGGGCGGGGTGAATGTCGAGGAGTTCCGGTTCGAGGAGGTGGCGGACCGCGCCAGCACCGTCGCCACGGTTTGGCTCGGCCTGTCCCTGGAGTGCGCCCGCTGCCACGATCACAAGTACGATCCGATTACCCAGGCGGACCATTACCGAATGCTCGCGTTCTTCAACGAGCTGGACGAGGTGGACATCGACGCGCCCCTGCCCGGCGAGACCGGGCCCTTCCTGGCGGCCAAGCCGGAATTCGATCGGCAGCTCGAGGAGGTCTACGGCAGGTTCCGGGTGAAGGAGCTGATGGGCCCGTGGGAGGAGAAGATGCTCTGGGCCTCCCGGAATCCCGGCGCCGAGCACGAGTGGGATACGAGCTGGGACATCCTCGATCTCTACGTAGACGACGGCCAGCGCATCCTGCAGACTCCTCCGAGCGCGCGCCTGTGGCGCGAGGACTTGGTTCTCACCGAATGGTTCCTGCGGAACTACAGCCGGGTGACCAGCAAGGAGGAGTACGAAGCCACCGGCTTCCGGGACGCAGTCGAGGAAGTCCACGCCCTCGTCGACGAGTTTCCCGACGTCAGCCGGGCGCGCGCCGTCCAGACGGCGGCGCGGCCGCCCCGGTCGCATGTCCATCCTTCCGGTGCCTGGGACGATCTCGGTGCGGAGGTATCCGCCGGCGTCCCCGCCTCGCTGCCTCCCCTGCGGGGGTCCGGGCCTTCGCCGACACGGCTGGACCTGGCCCGATGGCTCGTCTCGCGGGAGAACCCTCTCACCGCTCGCGTCGCGGTCAACCGTGTCTGGCAGGAGTACTTCGGCAGGGGCTTGGTGTCGACGTCCGATAACTTCGGTCTTCGCGGCGACCCGCCCTCGCATCCCGGCCTGCTGGACTGGCTGGCGACCGAATTCATCGAGTCCGGCTGGAGCGTCAAGCATGTTCATCGCCTGATCGCGACTTCCGCGACCTACCGCCAGTCCTCGCGCCTGCGGGCGGATCTCGGCGAGCGGGATCCGGGCAACCGCTTGCTCGGCCGGCAGGTGCGCCTACGGCTCCCGGCCGAGACGCTGCGCGACGCTTCGCTGTCGGTGGCAGGCCTGCTGTATCCGAAGGTCGGCGGCCGCAGCGTCCGCCCCCGCCAGCCGCAAGGGGTCGCGGAACTGGGCTACGGGAGCTCGGTGAAGTGGGCGGAGAGCCGAGGGCGCGACCGGTACAGGCGCGGTCTCTACATTCACTTCCAGCGAACGACTCCTTACCCGTTTCTCGCGAACTTCGACCTGCAGGAGCGGAACGTAGCGCGGTGCGCCCGTAACCGGTCGAACACGCCCTTGCAGGCGCTGAACCTGCTGAACGACCCGGTGTTCTTCGAGATGGCCCGCGGGCTGGCATATCGGATCCTTCGCGAGACGCCCCGGCAGTCGTTCGACGCGCGACTGGACCGCGCCTTCGGCCTGTGCTTGGCGCGGCGGCCCACGTCGTCGGAACGCGTCGCGATGCTCGACTACTTCGTCCGCCAGAGGGCCCTGCTCGAAGAGGACGAGGAAACGGCGCGCCGGTGGTTCCCGTTCGAGCCTGCCGGCGCCGGAGACCCTACCGCGCCCGCCGCTTGGGTCGGCATCGGACGCATCTTGCTGAACATGGACGAGTTCGTCACCCGAGAGTAACTGCCATGACACTTGAAACGTACCGCGCGGTCCGGACGCGCAGGAGCTTTCTGGATTCCTGCGCCGCCGGGCTCGGGACGCTGGGCCTGGCGCACTTGGTCGGAACCGAAGGACGGACGGCGGTTGCGGACGGCGGCCCGCTGGCCGCGAGGCCCCCGCACCATCCGGCCAAGGCCAAGAACCTGATCTTCCTGTTCATGGCGGGCGCTCCGAGCCAGATGGATCTCTTCGATCCGAAGCCGGGCTTGAAGAAGTGGCACGGCGAGCCCCTCCCTCCGTCGCTGACGAAGGCTCTGAAGCTGGCCTTTATCAAGCCGACCGCGAAGGTGCTGGCCAGCCCGCGCGAGTTCTCGCGGTGCGGCCGGAGCGGGACGGAGATCAGCGACTACCTGCCCGCCCTCCAGCGAGTGGCCGACGAGATCTGCCTGGTGCGTTCGATGCAGACCGATCAGGTCAACCATCACCCGGGCCAGTCGATGCTCATGAGCGGCAGCCCGCTGGTGGGGCGGCCGACAGTCGGCGCGTGGCTGACCTACGGGCTGGGCAGCGAGTCGCAGGACCTGCCGGGATTCGTCGTGCTGAGTTCCGGGCGCGGGGCGAGCGGCGGGTCGTCGAACTTCTCGAGCGGCTTCCTGCCGTCGACCTACGCGGGCGTGCCCCTGCGGAGGTCGGGGGACCCGATCCTCTACCTGTCCAATCCGGACGGGGTGTCCCGCCAATCCCAGCAGCTCAGCATCGAGACGCTGCGACGGCTCAACGAGGAGAACCTGGAGCGCAGCGGCGACCGCCAGATCGCCTCGCGCATGGCCAGCTACGAACTCGCCTTCCGCATGCAGGCCTCGGCGCCGGAATTGCTCGATTTCGCGGACGAGCCGCAAGCGACCAAGGACCTCTACGGCATCGGGCAGGAGCCGACCCACGCGTACGGCACGAACTGTCTTCTGGCCCGGCGGATGGTGGAGCGGGGCGTGCGGGTCGTGATGCTGACTCACGCCTCGTGGGACGACCACACGAACTTGGACGAGGGGCTCAGGAAGAACTGCGAGACTACCGACCGCCCGGTTGCCGCGCTGCTGGAAGATCTCAAGCGCCGGGGGCTGCTGGACGAGACCTTGGTAGCGTGGGGCGGCGAGTTCGGCCGCACCTCCTTGGGCCAGCTGAAGCATGTCGGCGACAAGGTCGGACGCGACCATCACCCGAACGGATTTTCGATGTGGCTTGCGGGCGGCGGGATCAGAGGAGGCCAGGTTGTCGGATCCACCGACGAGCTGGCGCTCGCCGCCGCAGAGGACCCTGTCCACGTGCATGACCTGCAAGCGACGATCCTGCACCTGATGGGTCTGGACCACGAGCGGCTGACCTATCGCCACCAGGGACGGGACTTTCGCCTGACCGACGTGTCGGGGCGGGTGGTGTCGAAGCTGCTGGCCTGACTGCGCCGGGCATCGGCGGGATAGCCGGCCGCCGCTTCCGTGACGCGCCTAGTCCGACGGAAGTCCGCGATAGCCGTACGATTCATCCGGGGCAGCTTTAGGAATTCGGCGTCTTGGGTCTCGGCACTCGGTCGGGCCTTCGATACGAATCAAGCATCTTGGGAAGTTGCCGGGAACTGCCTGCTAGGTCTTGACAGGATGGCCTTGCGGGGCGATCCGTCAAACGAATCCGATGGCGTCATGACGCACGGGTACCCCTTGCTAGAGGCCGCGTTAGAAGAGGGCTCTGGATCCACCAATCACCACTTGCCCGAGCTGTTCCATGGATGCGAAGGGAGCGTGAGCGAGAACGTCCATCCGGCTTTCCGAAGCCGCATCGTGCTCGGACCGGAGACGAACCAAGCGGCGGGCGCGTTCCATCAAGACGTCCGATGCTGGGCGGTCGGCACTTCCATGCTTTCGCCCTGTCGCAGGTCCGTGTCGGAGCGGGCGCCCGAGCTCCGGTCGGCCGGGGCGCGAACGGCAGTGACGGTCGCGAGGTCAGGCGAACGTGGCGAGCTCGCGCACTTCGGCCATAGTCTGCGGCAGCGTGACGCTGGGGTGGTACTCGAGTCCGGCGTAGCCGTCGAACCTGCCCGCCTCCTGCAGGTCGTAGATCGCGCGGAGTACGTTGCGGTAGTTGATCTCTCCCGTGCCGGGCTGCATGCGCCCGGGGTGGTCGCCGATCTGGAAGTGCCCGATCAGGTCGATGTTGTCGCGGATCTGGCGGATCAGGTCGCCGTCGGTGACCTGCACGTGATAGATGTCGAACAGCAGCTTGACGTTGGGCGAGTCCACGCGCCGAAGCATCTCGAAGCCCTCCCGCCCCCCCGCCAGGAAGAAACCCGGGCGGGTGACCAAGGTATTGATCGGTTCGATCACGACAGTCATGCCCGCCGACTCGAGCATCGGCGCGGCCGCCCGCAGTCCCTCGACGCAGCTGTCCGTCTGCTCCGCCCGCGGCACGCCCTCGCGCTCGAAGCCTGTGAGAACCACCAGTCTCCGGCAGCTGAACTCGGCGGCGATCCTGGAGGCGCTCTCGATCTCCGCGAGGAAGCCCTCCCTTTCGGACGGGTTCGTCAGCCCGCACCCTGGCGCGCGCACGCCCTTGTTCGCGGTGAGGCACACGGCTTCGAGGCCGTGCTCGCGCATCGCGGCGGCGTACGCGGCGCGCACCTCCTCGTTGCGCCAGTCGAACATCTCGAAGCCCTCGTAGCCGTGGCTCCTGGCCAGCGCGAGGCCCTCGTCCGGCGTATAGGCAACCTCGGGGTCGGGTCGGGGGTCCTTGCGGTCCGCGGTGTCGACTGGCAGGCCGCGGCCGGGGCCCCGGAACATGTCGCAAGTGACCGACAGCTTGAGGCCCTTTGTCTGCGTGGTCTGCGGCAGGCGGGACTGGCCGCACCCGCCTGCCATAGCCGCGCCGCCGGTCAGCGCCGCCGCGAATTCTCGCCGGTTCATAGTCTCTGCGTCCGAATCGCCCGCGCACGGTCGGGGCGGCTACGACTCCAACATCTCGTCCCAGGTCACCTCGCCGCGGGCGTCCATCGCCATCCGCCCGAGAATGGCGGTCAGCGTGCTCTCCGCCCCGCGTACGCCGGTGTTTTCCGGCGTGCCTTCGGCAATCCGCCGCGCGAACGCTTCTATCGAATCGAGGGTGTTGCTGCGCTTGGACGGCTCGACCAGCTCGTCTCCGCGGCCGCGATAGTGCCGCCAGCGGAGCTCGGAGGTCTCGATCATGCCCTCCGTACCGAAGAACTGCTCGTGGACCTCCCGGTAGTTCTTCGAGCCGAGCGTGGATCCGGCCAGCGAAGCCAGCACGCCGTCCGCGTATTCGTAGACGACCGTGTTGTTGTCGCGCATGTCCCCGGCGCGATCGGCGGTCTCGGAACCGCGGCCGACCGCGCTCTCGGGGTGTCCTCCGAGGAACCAGTTCAGGATGTCGATGCAGTGGACGTTGTTCTCCACGATGAGGTCGCCGGCAAGGTCCTTCCAAATGTGCCAGCGGCGTATCTTCTCCGTCTCGGTTGCCGGAGGCGCCCGCTCGGTCGGCGACCGCGCGCCGGGGCCGGTCTTCAGAAAGTGGGCATGGGCCATGCGAATCGTCCCGATCGCGCCTGCCTCGTGGGCTTGCTTGGCCTTCCGGTAGGTCGCGGCGTACCGCCGCTGGAAGCCCATGGTGATGTTGAGCTTGCGGTCCGCCGCGTCGGACGCCCGCATGATCCGCTTGCAGTCCTCGACCGAGACCGCGGCCGGCTTCTCGATGTAAATGTGCTTGCCCGCCTTGACCGCGGCCTCGAAGTGCTCCGCATGCAGGAACGGAGGGGTCGCGATGATCACCGCGTCGATGTCGCCGGCGAGCATCTCCCGGAGGTCGCGGAATTCCTGCGGCGCCTGCGTGCCGATCCGGCTCTTGGCCTTGGCGATCTGCTCGTCGAACAGGTCGCACATCGCGACCAGCCGCGCGTCGGAGGCTTCCAATAGGGCGCTTGCGAGCGAGCCGCCCCTTCCCCCGCAGCCCAGCAGGCCGACTCTGGGAGCGGTGTTGGCGGCCGTGCCCCTCACCGCGGCCACGGGCACGGCCATCGCGGCCGCCTGCAGGACCGCCCGCCGCGACGTCTCGGATCTCTTGAGCATGGCTTGCCTCCCGACGCCCCTCGGGTCACGCCATGACACCGGACGCCCTCAGGACGGTTTCGTGGACCAGCAGCTCGTGGTCGTAGGAGTACTCGAGCGGTGTCTTGGTCTTGAAGGCCCGGGCGAACTCCGCGAAGTCGGCGGTGTAGCGCGGCTGCGGGCCGAGATCCACGGTCTGCCAGCCCTCCTTGTACGGTCCCCGGGCGCTACGCATGGCGACGCGCATCGTGGAGTGGCCGCCGAGCGGCTGGACCATGAACGTGCCGTCCGTGCCGATCACCTCGAACGAGCGGTGATCGCCGGAGCCGTACATCCGCGCCGTGGTGGACACCAGCGCCAGGCCGCCCGAATACTCGAGGACGGCGAGAGTGTTGTCCTTCAGGCTGTCGTCTACGCCCGTGTCGTGGCGCAGCCAGGTGTGGACCTTGCTCGGTCGGCCGGTGAACTCTAGCACGCGGTCGATCACGTGGCCCGCCAGCTCGAACATGGCCCCGCCCGGGTAGCGCGCCTCGAGATCGCGCTGCGGCTGGTCCCGGTCCGAGTTGATCGTGGCGCGCACCAGATGCACGTGGCCCAGCCAGCCCTGCCTGGCTGCCTCGACGGCGGCGTTGATGCCCGCTTGCCCGCGCAGCACCCAGCCCTTCTGCAGCAGAAGCTTCTCGGACCGCGCCTTCTCGACCAGCTCCTTGAACGGCTCGTAGGTGTCGCCAGCCGGTTTCTCGAGGTGCAGGTGCTTGCCCGCCTCGATCACCTTACGGCCCCACGGGATGGCCTCCCACGGCTTGCATTCCACCACGACGAGGTCGATCGACCCGTCGCCCAGAAGCTCGTCTTCCGAGACCCACTTCTGGCCCTTGTACAGCGGGTCCGCGGCTTGCGTCCGCTGCACGCCGGGGTCGTGCTCGCAGATGCAGGCGACCTCGTAGTCGGGGGAGTCGATCATGGCCTGCAGCTTGCCGCGGACGTGGCCGTGCTGCGTGCCCAGCACCGCGGCGCGGATCCTGCCTCCTGCCTCGCCGGCCGCAGGCGCGGCCGCCAGCGCCAGCCCCGGCGCCATGAGGAATTCCCTTCGGTCGATGGGCATTGCCTTCCCTCCCTGTGGTTCGCTCGGCGGGGCGGCTCAGGCCCCCCGCCGCATCGTCAGCGGCCGCAGTCGCTCGTAGCTCTTGCGCACGGCCTCCTCGACCGGCATCACGTCGCCGAACGCTTGGTGAACCGTCAGGTAGCCCTCGTACCCGACCGCGTGCATGGCGTCGAACACGCCCTCGACGTCGATGCCGCCCTCGTCCCAGACGCCGATGTGATCGACCCCTACCGGCCCATTCGTCCAGGTCTGGACCTGGGTGACGCCCTCCGGGTTGAGCCGGTGGTTCTGGATGTAGAAGTTGAACAGGTACGGCTGCATCGCGCGGATCGCGTCGAGGCCGTAGTCCTCGCCGGCGATGAACCAGTTGGCCGGCTCGTAGATGATGCCGAAGTTCGGCCTGCCGACCTCCTGCAGCACGCGCAGCGAGCCCGCGACCGACTCGAACAGGCTGGCGCAATGCGACTGATGGGCCAGGCGGATGCCCCGCTCGGCGGCCTCGTCGGCGGACCTGCGCGCGAACTCGATGTCCTCGTCCTTCTTCATGCACACGCGGATCAGCCTTGCCCCGAGGGCGTCTGCCAGGTCGAGATAGGGGGTGATGTTCCGCAGCAGCAGCGGCCCTTCCTCGTTGTTGCTCGGAACGGCGAAGTCGCCCGTGACCATCGAGACCTCGAGTCCCGCCGCGTCGATCTTCCGCCGGACCTCGGCGACGGTCTCGGTCGGCGTGTGCGTGCCGACCTGCGACGCGCGCATGCACAGCGCCTCGTAGCCGGACCCCTTGGCGAGCGCGATCAGCTCGTCGATTGTCATCTCGGAGTTGCGCTTGTCCGAGAAGGACTCCGCGACGCGCACCGACAGGGACAGGCGCATCGGCGCGTCCACGGGAAGCTCCTCGGATTCGGTCGCTACCGGCTCTGTCCGGGAGCATCCGGCCATCGCGAGGCTCGCGGATCCCGCGAGAAAGGATCGTCTGGATGTCAGCATGCGAAGTGCGCTCGGCTCCCTCGGTGCGCATAGTGTCGCACGAATCGGCGCGCCGGGCTCCGGGAAGCCGCCCGCCGGGCCTCCCGGGAGCCAGCCCCGGCGGTTGGAAGGCGGCGCGGACGGCGAATGTGCCACAATGTCGCTGCGTCGTGCCGGCGCGAGCGCCAGGAGGCCTTCCCATGCCCAAGGTACTGATCACCATCGGCGACGCCGCCGAAGCGATGGACACCCTCTACCCGGCGTACCGGGTCCAGGAGGACGGCTACGAGGCGGTCGTCGCGGGACCCGAGGCTCGCGTCTACCCCTTGGTGATGCACGAGATTCCGCCGGGATGGGACATCACCCGCGAGCAGCCGAGCTACCATCTCGAAGCCACGGTCGCGTTCCGGGACGTGAGTCCCGAAAGCTACGACGGGCTGTTCCTCACCGGCGGCCGGGCGCCCGAGTACATCCGCTACGACAAGGACCTGATCCGCATCGTGCGGCACTTCTTCGAGCAAGACAAGCCCGTGGCGGTCGTCTGCCACGGAGCCGAAATCGTCGCCACCGCGAACGTCATCGCGGGCAAGCGCATGGCCACGATTCCGAAGTGCCGGTTCGACGTCGAGGTGTGCGGCGCCACGTTCGTCGACGAGGGCTGCGTGCGTTCGGGCAACATGGTCAGCGGCCGGGGCTGGTTCGACCAGCATCTGTACATGCCGGAATTCATGCGCATGCTGCAGGCGCAGGCCGCGCTGGATCGCTCCGCGGCCGAGACCCGGATGGCTGAACGGGCGCCCTGAGAGGCCAGCAATCGCGGCCAGCAGCCGCGAGGCGGTCTACCGTCCGGTCCGAAGGCCGGCTGGGCTAGACTCGAAGGGCTCCCATGCCGAAACGCCCTTACTACGGATGGGTCGTCGCCGGCTCGTGCTTCTTCATTCTGGCGATGACCGTCGGCATGCCGATGTACGCCATGCCGTTCTTCTACGACCACTACATCGCGGAATTCGGCTGGGACCGCGCCGAGACCACCTCGGGATTTTTCCTCTCGACCATGCTCGTGCTGCCCCTGGGCGGCCTGCAGGTGTACCGCTTCAGCCCCCGCAAGCTGATTGTCTTCGGCGCGGTCTCGTTCGCCGTGGCCTTCAACTGCCTAGGGCTGATGCAGGGCTCCCTCGCCTTCTACCGGCTGGCGTGGTGCCTAGTCATGGTGGGTTTCGTGTATTCGGGCCCGGTCCCGAGCCAGGTCCTGCTGGCGAACTGGTTCAGCCGCAACCGCGGCAAGGCCATGGGCCTCGCCTACCTCGGCTTGGGGCTCGGCGGGGCGATGTCGCAGAAGTTCGTCGCGGGGCCCCTGATCGAGGCATTCGGCTGGCGCGCCGCCCTGCAGGTGATGGGATTCCTAATCCTTTCGGTGGTGCCGGTCGCGCTCTTCCTGCTGCGCGACAGGCCCGAGGACAAGGGGCTGGCCGCGGAGCCCGCCTCGGCGGTCTCGCGGGAAGCGATCTCGGCGACCCTGACCTTCGGCCGGATTCTGCGGCTCGGGCCTTTCTGGCTCGTGACGGTGGGATCGTTCCTCAGCATCGCCGCGATCGGGTCCGTCAACCAGCACATGAAGCTCCTGTTCCTGGACGCCGGCCTGTCCGCTGGGCTGGTGGCGGACACGACGTTCGTCATCCTCGCGTCGAGCCTGGCCGGCCGCGTCATCACGGGCTGGCTGGCGGACCGCTACCCCAAGAAGATGGTGATGGTCGCCGCCTACCTGCTGGTCTCGCTGCCGGTGCCGCTGCTGTACGTGATCGACCGGCCTTGGATGACGTTCCTATTCGGCGCGGCCTTCGGATTCGGCCTGGGCGCCAACTACATGCTGATTCCTTTGATGGCCGCCGAGCTGTTCGGGACGGGCTCGCTGGCGAGGGTGATGGGAATTGTCTGGCCGTTCGGGCAGGTGGGTCAGGCTACGCTGCCGTTCTTCGTCGGCGCCATGCACGACAGCGCCGGCGATTACGACGCGGCGCTGGCCGCCGTATTCGCGATCGGCATTGCGGGCGCCGCCTGCATCGCCGTCCTGCCCGGGAAGGCCAAGCGGCTGGAGGGCGTCTAGGAAACAGGCCCGCCGCAGGTCGGCGGGCGGGAGCGTGCCGACCGGGCTTCAAGGGCTGGGGAATGTGGGAGCGCCGCCGAGATAGGGCTGCGAGTCGAACATGGCCCCGCGGCCATCGATCCTCGGGTCCGCGGTCGCGATCAGGCCGCTCGCCAGCCGGACCGCCAGGGCCTTGCGCACGGCTAGGTACGTCCGGTCGCCGGCGACGTTCGAGACCTGCCCGGGATCCTTCTTCAGGTCGTAGAGCTCCTCGGCCGGGCGCTTGCCGAATGCCAGCTCGTAGTAGCGCTTGATCGCGGGATCATGGCGACGTTCCCAGAGGAACCACTTGGTCGGGCCGTTGTCGCAGTCAGCCAGCCAAGCGTTCGGCTCCTGCGCCTTCTTGTAGTCGGGCGTGCCGGCCGGCCAGCGGTCGGGCTCGTAGTTACGGATGTAGAGGAACTCGTCCGTGCGGATGCCGCGGGAGGGGTAGCCGCCGAGTTCGGGAGCCTCCTGCGCGATCACGTGCCGCTCCCTGCCGAACAGTGCGTGGTCCCGGTCCGGCGAGACGCGTCCCGACTTTTCCGAAGACAGAACCGGCAGCAGCGAGCGACCGGTCATCGCCGGCGGAACGGGGAGGCCCGCCGCGTCAAGGAAAGTCGGCGCGATGTCCGTGGTGGAGACGAAGTCCGTCACGGAGCGGCCGCCGGGCACCTGGTCGCCCCAGCGCACGGCCATGGGTACGCGAGCGCCGGAGTCGTACAGGTTCCCCTTGCCGCGCGGGAAGGGCATCCCGTGATCCCCGGTCATCAGGATCAGCGTGTTGTCGAGCTCCCCCGTCTGCTCCAGCAAGTCGAGCAGCTCGCCTACGTCACGGTCGAAGCGCTGGACCTCGAAATAGTAGTCGGCGACGTCGCTGCGAATCTCCTCGGCATCGGGGTAGTGCTCGAACAGATGCACGTCGCCGAGATTGACGCCGCTCCGCGCGCCCGAGCCCTTCCGGTACGGGCGGTGAGGGTCGCTCGCGCCGAACCAGAAGCAGAACGGCTGGCCGGCCGGGCGCGCCTCGAAGAACGCCTCCACGCTCTCGTAGATCTTGCCGGCGGGGCTGACTGCGGTGTCCGGATAGGTGCCCGGGCCCCAGCCCTTGCGGTAGCTGCCCACGAAGTAGCCCTCGGCCGCGAGAAGCTTCGGGTATTCCGGAAACGTCGACGGCCAGACGCTCCACAGGTTCCCCGCCGGTCCGAGGCGCCAGAATTGCTGCCCGGTGATGATCGCGCCGCGGCTTGGCGTGCAGGACGGCGACGAGATGTAGGCGTTCTCGAGCAGGACGCCCTCGCGTGCGAGCCGGTCGAACGCGGGCGTGCTGACGCCCTTGTCGCCGTAGGCGCTGGCATGGGGCCAGCCCCAGTCGTCCGCGATCGCTAGCACGATGTTCGGCCTGCCCGTCGCGAGCGCCGGCACGGCCGCCGCGACAAGCGCCAGTACCGCGGGCCACGCTCTTCGGGTTTTCATAGCCGTACAACGTAGCATGCCGGGGAGATGTCGCCCGCTGCCGCGAAGGCGGCACGGGTCTCCTCGCAGCGGCCCGGGGCTCGGGGGACCGGTTGCGGAGCGATCTGGCGGTGTTCGCGCGACTCAAGGAAGTGTGCCGGGATAGTCCCGGCCGGCTGCCCGGCCTGCGGCTCCCAGCGACTGAGGTCCTTGGAAGGGAACCGGTCGCAAGTGCGTGCGGAATCCCCGCGGGTCGGCGGGCCGCTCGTGACGATGAACGTACCGGTCGCGCTGGGTCCCGGGCGGCGGCTTCCTAGGGGTAGGCGCATCGCTTGCTGGCGCGAAGGAGGGATCGGTGAAGGCGGGGATACGTCGCTCCAATTCGCGTCGGCGGGTTGCGGGAATTGCGGGCCATGGCCAAGGGGGCGATCCCGAGGCTCAGTTCGAATTGGCGAAGCTGCTGCATGTCGGCATGGGAGTGTCCCAGGACTCCTCGCTGGCCGCTGCTTGGTGCCGCCAGGCGGCGGAGCAGGGACACGCGCCGTCCCAGTACAACTTGGGGATTCAATATTTCGAGGGCGACGGCCTGCCCAAGGACTACAAGCAAGCCGCGACTTGGTTCCTCTAGGCAGCCCGCCAGGAGAACGGTCTCGCCCGCGACATGCTGGGCTGGCTGCACGCGAAGGGCTTGGGAATCGCCCGGGACGTTGACGAGGAGGCGGCATGGTACCGCAGGGCGGCCGATCCGGACGTGCCCATGGGCCAGCACAACCTCGGGAAGTCCTATCTCGAGGGCGAGGGAGTGTCGAGGGGCCCTGCCCAGGCAAGGCGTGGATAGTCAAGGCAGCCAATCAGGACCGGGCGCCGGCCTATGTCGCTCTCGGTGCCCTGCTCCCAGAAGGCACGCAATATTTCGAGGGCGACGGCCTGCCCAAGGACTACAAGCAAGCCGCGACTTGGTTCCTCTAGGCAGCCCGCCAGGAGAACGGTCTCGCCCGCGACATGCTGGGCTGGCTGCACGCGAAGGGCTTGGGAATCGCCCGGGACGTTGACGAGGAGGCGGCATGGTACCGCAGGGCGGCCGATCCGGACGTGCCCATGGGCCAGCACAACCTCGGGAAGTCCTATCTCGAGGGCGAGGGAGTGTCGAGGGGCCCTGCCCAGGCAAGGCGTGGATAGTCAAGGCAGCCAATCAGGACCGGGCGCCGGCCTATGTCGCTCTCGGTGCCCTGCTCCCAGAAGGCACGCACGTCCGTCAGAACCTCCGCAAGGCCGCCGAAGGGTACCGCAAGGCGGCCGACCAGGAGTACGGACTAGGGCAGTACGGCATGGGGATGTGCTGCCGAAGGGGCACGGGCGTCCCGAGGGATCACGAGAGAGCGGCACTCTGGTTGCGCAAGGCCGCGGACAAGGGCCATCCAGAAGCACAGCGCTCCTTGGACCTGTTGAACGAGCATGGCGTTGGAATCGAGTGGTATGCGCCTGAAGCTGCGGCACGGCGGCAGGCGAACGGGGAAGGCATCTGCGCAGCACATCCTTGGATACAGGTTCGAAGTGGGCCGGGGTGTTCCGAGGGACGCCGAACAGGCCGGTACTTGGTTTAGGAAGGCGACCGAGCAAGGCCGTATGGATGCCCAGCGCTTCCTAGGCGTCCTGCACATCGAGGACGATGGCGTACCGGCCGACTTCGACCGGGCTAGGGAATTGTTCCACCAAGCAGCGGCGGGAAGCGATGCGGTCGCGCAACACGCCTTCGGCCCGATGTGCGAGCAAGGCCTATGCCTGCCGAAATCTGCTGTCTTGGCGCATGCTTGGCTCGCTCTGGAAGTGGGGCAGGGAAGGTGCCGTTCGCGCTCAGAGCAGTCCGAAGGAATCCCTGCTGCAAGGAGAGCTGGCCGAGTCCGGGGCGGTCAGGCGGAAACTGAAACTGCTTATTCCGGAAGAACCGCGAGGCGTTCAACCAGCTCTTGGTCGTCGAGGCCTCTCCCGATGTTGCCGAGACCGCCCCGAGTCCGGGCTGATCTCGGAGGGTCCCGCGTGGCGCGAGGTCACCCCGGTGGGTGCCGGCTCGCGCCCCGCGGCCAGCCCTTGCCGCGGTCATCGCCGGCCCGCTGCCGCCCGCTTCGGCGTCCGACGACGCTCACGGACGCTCGGAGGACGCCTGTTCCGATCCTCTGGCCCCGACGACGAGTGCGGCTCCACGCACTAGGTTTCGCATGGCGCGCGAGCCGAGTTCGGACGTCCGCCCGCCGTCGAATTCCATGCCGTCGAACATGGTCGCGAGCGCGCGGCGCAGGGTCAGGTCAAGGCCCCCCACGATCCACCTGCGGTCAAGAGCGGTGCCGGATTCCGTCGAGAGCGCGAGAAACTTGCCGTACGCACCCGCCGACTCGATGCGGAACGTAGCAGGCCCATCTACGCCGGCTCGGGTCCAAGTGCCCTCGACCGCCAGGGCGAACTCCCCGGGGGGCGATCCCTTGGGCCGTGCGACCAGGTAGTGCCCCCGGCAGTATTCGGGATCGGTGACGACGCGGCTCTCTAGGAACGCGGCCTGCGGGGCGGCGAGGTCCTCCGCGAATGACCGCGAGATCTTCGACTCGTTCGGTACGAGGCTGCTGTGGCCTGCCAAAGCCTCCCGCGGGGCTGCCCACCGAAGCAGCGAGGCAAGGGCCGGAGACACCGGCACCGCGTGGCACGGGACCAGTTCCAGATTCCTCGTCACGAGCTGGCCGGCCGTCACGTGAACGGAGTACCCTAGGTCGGTTTGCGCCGTCCAGCCGCCAGCGGGGTGCCTGAGGGCGCTGCCCCAGTCCCAGTCGAGCGTGTAGCGAACCTCCTCGCGGACGACCGGGTCGCCGTCCGCGTCGTGCGTGTCGATCAGCAGGTCCGCGCCGACGGGCTCGCCAGCCGCCCCCCACACAGAGTGGTCGTTGGCGCTGAGCTCGACCTCGAGCCGGTTGACGCCGTCGCGGAGCAACTTGCCGGACAGGTGGTGCCAGGGGGCGTACAGCCGGGCTGCCTTCTCTCCGTTGACATAGAGGTGCGCGTGGCCCGCGTTCGCGACAGCAGGCTGCCCCACGCTCTCGGGCGCGAAGCGGAAGTCGGTAGTCTCCAACAGCACGTTGAACCCGTCCATCGCGTCCGGGTACACTCGCACCGAGACCGACGGCACGGGAAGCCCTTCCGGCACGTCCAGGACCGGATGCCGCGAGTGGTCCCCCCGCGGAGGCGCGGGATCCTGCGGCCACGCTGCGATGGCTGCTAGGACGCCCGCAGCTAGGAGCGACGTCCTAGCTAGCCGCACTTGTTGTCGTCGCACGGCCGGAAGCAGACGACCTTGTGCTCCGGGGTCAGCGTGCATCCGACGGCGTCTTCCTCGCTCTGCCCGCATCGGAAGAAGCACTCCGGCTCGCCCGGCGGCGCTTGGTTCTGGCGCGGGCGCCTCGGTGCCTGCCTGCGCTCCAGCGCTTCCAGCAGCCGACCCGTTTCGACCTGCAGCGTCCGGGCGGAGGCATCGATGTTCTGCGGCTTTATGCTGCCCGGTTCTGCCCTCAGGGCCTTGGTCACATTCTCCGAGCTCGTGCCGAGAGTCTGTGCCGCCGTCGCAACCTCGTCCTCGCTCGGGCGGGCCGGGCCCGCCGCGCGGCCGCCGGGGCGCGCCCGCGCGGCCTGCCTCTCGCCCCGGTCCTCTGCCGGGACCGGGGCCGGCCTCACTGACGGCTGGCGGCCGACGGCCCCGACCGGTCCGAGCGACCGGCGTTCCGGCGTAGCAGCCCAGAATGTAGGGCCACGTTTCCGTTGCGTGGTAGTGATACTCCCCGTCCGGGCCAGTGTGGCCGTTGCAGGCGTCAAGGTACTCGGGATCGTCCCTCTCCACGTGGTCGTAAGCGTCCCAGGCGTCCTGATGCGGCTCGCGCACCCGTTCCCAGGAACTGCGGTACCGGACAACTTCTTCGCAGCCGGCATCTGCGCAGCCCCAAGGGCCGCGTATCGGGATGCCGTCGTACGCGAATCCGAGCACGGGCGACGGCTGGCCGTCCTTGACGCCCTGGCTCAGGCATCGCTGCACCAGCGCGTGGTAGTGGTACTCGCGGGCCGTGTGGCCCATGCAGGCGTCCATGATCGAGTTGTAGATCGGATCGCCGAACTGCTCCTCGGTCGGCACGGGCCCTTCGTTCGGTCCGAAGATCACGATTCCGTTCACCGCCACGCCGATACCCCCGAGCAGCGGAATCGGGGTCGGTGCGGCATTGACCGCGGGCCTAGCGGGCAGACGGACTTCGTAGTCCACTTCCAAGAGCGGGTTGGGCGTGATTTGCACGAACTCGTAATGCGGGATTCCGTTGGATCGCACCACCAGCTCGTTCCCCTCGCAGGCGGCCTCCACCCGGGGCCGGGCGTATTCCGGGCCCGCGCCCGGCGAGTCGGACACGTCGAGAAAGGCGTCGGCCATGCACGGAGGGGATTGCGCCGCGGCCAGCGAGGCGGCTAGCAGCAGGAGCGGGGTCAGGCGAGTCATCCGAAGGCACCTGGCAGCATCATACCGCCGGGGCGGCGCCACGCAAGCCGCCGGCGAGTTCATTGCTCGAGATGCTCGCGGAAGAAGTCCACCGTCCTAGGCCAAGCGAGCTTCGCAGCGGCTAGGTTCGCGCTCTCGCGCCCGGTCTGCTGTCGCAGGAAACCGTGCCCCGCTCCATTGAACCGGTGCGGCACGAAGGACTTGCCGAGCCGGCGCATTTCGCGCACCGCGGGCGGGATCGTCGCGTTCACGCGAGCGTCGTCGCCCCCGTACAGGCCGAGGACGGGTGCGCGGATCCGGCCTAGCATCTCGCGGGAGGGTGAGCTGCCGTAGTAGACCACGGCCGCCCCTAGGTCGCTCTCGTTGGCGGCGAACTGGAAGCTCGCGCTGCCTCCCCAGCAAAATCCGACCGCGCCGAAGCGCCCGTTGGAGGCGGGAAGCGAGACACCGTACCGCGCCACCGCGCTCAGGCGGCGGGTCGAGTCCTCGACGCGCAGCGACCGCACCAAGGCGACGGCTTGCTGCCGTTCGGGCGGGGTCCCGCTGCCGTCCGGCCCCATGCCCGAGAGCAAGTCGGGCGCGAGGGCGATGAAGCCCTCGGCAGCTAGCTGGTCGGCCACCGCCCGTATCCAATCGGTCAGGCCGAAGATCTCGTGGATCACTACCACCACGGGAGCGCGGGTCGCCCGCTCCGGGTAGGAAACCCAGGTGCGGACGGTGTCGCCCCAGCGGCCCGACTGCGCGCGGCCTTCCGTGATGTCGACCCATTCACCGTGCCGCGGCGAATTGTCGAGAGCGGCGACGGACCCTTCGGCGTCAGCCGGGATGGGCGCGGCGTCGGCGGTGGCGGCTGCCAGCACGATCAGGAATGCGGAGCGGTAGGCGGCCTTGCCGGCGCGTGGAAGCGTTCTGGGTCTCATCGGATTCGGGCCGGCCGCTCGTCGCGGGCAAGTGGCGGCTCGCCCGATCCAAGATACAATACAGCGGGTCTCGGGTCAGCCGGGGTCCCTCGCTTGGGGATGCACTGCCGGAGGTGCTCTTCGGCGGTGTGCTATGATCCAAGGGACGCAGCCGATACGCCTGCCGGCCGCTGCTTGGCATTTGGTGGCGCGCTCGCGCCAGGTGGCTTGCAGGCCCGTAGCTCAGTTCTGGTTAGAGCGCTACCTTGACACGGTAGAGGTCAGCGGTTCGAGTCCGCTCGGGCCTACCATCCTCCCGAGAAGGGAATCCAGTGGCTGCATTCGCTTGCGCAATGCCCTCGAGGCAGGGTCTTAGGCGGCGTCGCGCAAGTGGCCCCGGACGGCGTCAAGGCACGACTTGGAGGTCCGGTACGCGTCCTCCGTGCCCCAGCTGTCCACTTGGAAGCAGCCGCGAATGCCGCCCTCGTACAGGATCGAGTAGGGCTTCGGATAAGTCGTAGACGCCGTCGCCGCAGGGCAGGTGCCTCGAGGTACCGGTCCCGCCGTTCGGGATAGGCTGTGGCGTGGAACCCCGTCGCAGAACTGCACGTAGCCGATCCGGCTCGCGCCCGGTTCGAGCAGCAGGTCCTCCAGGTGCCTGTGTAAGCCATTGAGCACGTCGAAGTGCGCTGGATCGAAGATGGCCTTGAACTCGCGCAGGCCGACCGCGTCGAACAGCTTGCGGTAGCGGGCAGGGGAATTGATCGGCATCGCAGGCTCGCCCTCGATCGCGAGGACGATGCTGCTCTCACCTGCGCGGCGCGCGACCGGGCGGACCACGTCGGCGAATCGCTCGATCAGGCCGTCTTCGTCCAGATGCGCGGGCTGCCGCCCGGCCGACTACGGCCCCATCGCGTCGCATCCGAACTTGGCTGCTAGGTCGACCTGCCGCTTGAGCCGGCTCTCGTACTCGGCCCGCTCCGCTGGGTTGTCCGATTCCGGGTTGACTCCCGACGCTCCGGCTTGGATCGAGAACACCTGCAGCCCGTACGACTCGATCTTGCGTCGCGACGTCAGCATGGCCTGGTCGTTGCACGGGTCCCGAAAGCCCGCTCGCCAGTTCCGCCAGAGCTCGATACCCGCGAAGGCCTCGATGCGGGCGAATCCTAGGATTTCCTCGTAGACGTAGCGCTTGCCGTGATGGGGCTCGGACGACCCGAAGCCGTTCAGTCCGATGGCGAACTTCCAAGGTGACCGGGCGCTGGCCGGCCGGTCCGGGTTCGTCATCATCCGAGGGCACCCCGCGCAGGCAAGCTGGGCGAGTACCGGGTGTCGGGTCGTCCCCGTCATGCCTATGGGGTGTCGCGACCTAGCCCGGCGCACCCTGGACGGAGCTGCTGCAGGCTGGCCCCAAGGTAACGTGCCTAGCGCCCGCAGCCCGCTTCCGGTCATGCTCCTCGCTGTCGACAGGGAGAATCGTCGCCCCGGTGGAAAGACAATAGTTCCTCGCGATTGACAAACGCCGAAAGAATTGCAACGATACAAGGGTCGAAGGCGTCCCTGCGGTGCCGAATCTGACCATCAGAAAGGAAGCACACGAAATTGAGGAAACGCAAGTCGAGCGATGCGTCGATGTCTGTCACCGAACTCTTGGGAAACCTCTCCTCGGCCTTGATGCATGCGGGTCTGTCTCGGGCGGACGCCATGGTAGTAGCCGAATCGACCCGGGCGTTGGCGGCGCAGCAGGTCGATGCAGGCATCGATGCGATGATGTCAGAGGTGCGGGCACAGTTCAAGGTCCACGGCGCCCTGCTTGACCACCTGAACGAGAAGGTAGACGACTTGAAGGAAGCCCTTGCGGCCACGAACGCTCGGATGGATGCCGGGTTCAAGGATGTGGACGCCCGGATGGACGCCGGGTTCAGGAATGTGAACGCCCGGATGGACGCCGGGTTCAAAGATATGAACGCCCGGATCGACACCGGGTTAAGGGACGTAAACGCCCGGATCGACGCATTGGTTCGTCCCCTCTTGAGGATGCTGTGGGTCTTCGTGGTCACGGTGATCGCCGCGGCACTCTCGGGGATCGGCAAGCTGATCTGGGACGCGTTCGTCAAGTAAGCGGCTGGCCCGAGACGAGCCCGTTTTCGGGTGACGCCGGCTCGGCGCTTCCGCGGGAAGGGATCGCCCGTCAGCCTCGGCCCGAGGCAGCCCGTCCGAAGACTGCTGGCTCGTCTCGCTAGCCTTGCGCAGCTGCTATCGGAACGCGACCCAGATCGGGCTTCCCCACGCCAGCGAACCGTCGGACTGCTCCGCCCGGATGTAGTAGTAGCTCTCGCCGGGCTGCGCCTCGCGGTCGCGGTATTCGAATTCCGTTTCCTTGGCGTTCGGGCTAGCCGCGTACACGATCTCGTTATTTTTTACCAGCACGACGCGTTCGATCGGCGTGGTTCCGATGACACGGGCCTGCACAACCGGCTCCTCGGATGTTGCGAACGCATCGCCCATTAGGCGGTCCTCGATCCTCATGTCGAGAACGATGTTGTCGGTGGCTGCATAGGTGTGTCTCAGCTTCATCGCGTCGATCAGGTCCTGGCGCGTTGTCGGACGCCCGGCGGGCACCAGCACGCAAGCGTACGCGTCGTGGGTGCCGACATGATCGGAGCTGGCTTGGACGCCGATCCTGATGCCCTTGGCCCAGGCCTCCCACACGAAGCCGTCGGGCCGCCAGGGCTCGCCGTGATGGAAGTAGCGAGTGTCCCGCGTCTCGGCGCGGGGAGCGCCCGGGTACTCGTACGACGCGTGGAGGCTCTGGTAGATTTCCACGATCGGCTCGACATTCGGGTCGCTCTCCCGCCAGTCCGTGCCCTGGTCGGACCCCGAGGTATGCGGTGTTGAGATTCCGCCGTAGCGTCGCAGGTACGGGAACAGCACCTCGCCCGAGTTGATGGAGCCGGTCCTCTCCCCGGCCTGGATCGGCATCCAGCGGATGCCCCGTCGCGCGAAGACCGTGTTGCGGTGTCCGTTTGGGTAGTTCAGGCTGCGCTCGGTGCCGAACAGCGGCCAGAACCGGCCGGGCACGAGGAAGATATCCTCGGACTTCTCGGTGCGCCACCAGTTGTACTCGACGCCCGGCACGGAGTCGCCTCCGTACTGGTGGTCGCCGACCAGCATGAAGTCGAACTGCCCGGCTGTCAGGGCGTACCGGTAGAAGTCGACCAGTGCTCCCTCTCCGATTCCGTCGCTGGAAATGTCCGTGTGGCGATGCAGGTCGCCCCGCAGGATCCGATACGTCCTGCCCCGGGACTCGTAGCGGTAAGCGCGGATAGCGGCCGTGTCCTGGACCTCGTTCGGGTGGACCGGAGCGACCGGCGCGGACTTCTCGCGGAACTCCGACAGCGGCGGGCTGCCGGACCCGCGCCACGCCGGATGTCCGGGGTCGACCGTCGCGTAGGAGACGTGGGTCGTGCGCGCCTGGGGCGTGCCTCGGTTGCGCGGCCGGCTCGTGCCGAACGGCCGCGCGTCGCGCGACCAGGCGAACCAGAGTTGCCCGCCGGGTGCTCGCGCGCTGGATGCCCACGCGTCGTTCCGTCCGTTGGTGGCGTGCAGCCGGGCAGCAGGCAGCCAGCCTTCGCCGTCGAGCCGCGTCAGCAGCATTTCCCAGATGCCGCCCGCCCCCCAGTTGTTGTTGACCCGGCTGGTCACGCTCGTCAGGGACCGCGCCATGGCCCAGACGCGCCCGCTAGGGTCGACCGCGAGACGCGCTTGCTGCACGTAGTCCTTGAATGCCTCGGGGATCGCGTCCATGAAGTCGGGGGGCTGGCGCAGCCGGCCTCCTTCGAGAGCGGCAACCTTCACCGAGCGCGTGCGGTAGAGACCGGCCCCGCCTCCCGGCTTGAATCGCTGGCTGCTCCAGTCCTTGCCCCAGTTGGCCTCGCCGTGGTCCCAGGCGATCCACAGGCGGTCCGAGTCGTCGCAGGCTAGCGACACGTTGGCGTCGAAAGCGGGGGACCGAGTGACCTGCCGGGTCTCGCCCCAGCGGCCGTCCGGCCCGAGTCGGCGCAGGAAGATGTTGAAGTCCCCTTCGTCGTACCCGTCCCAGCCGATCCAAACCCCGCCTTTGGAATCCGCGCTAGCGGCAGGGGCCCAGCTGTCGGCCACCGCGCCGGACACCGTCGCCTCGGGCGACCACGAGTCCCCCGTCCGCCTCGAGTGGAGGATCATCGAGAGGCGCTCCCGGAAACCCTGCCAGACGACGTGGATGTTGCCCTCGCTGTCAGATGCAGCCTGGTGGTAGAGGTTCGGCCCGGCGTCGGCAACGACGGCCAGCGGCCCGAGGGCCCGGTCCTGAACAGCCCTCGAGAAGAGGCCCCACTCGCCGGACGGAGATTTCCCGGACCAGACCACGACGACCTCCCCGCCTCGGCCGACGGCTACCGCCGTGCGGAAGTTGTCGCCGTACTCTTCCGACGATACCCGCAGCGGCTCGCCCCATCCGCCGTCTCCATGCCGGACGAGCCAGACCGAGTCCCGCTCGTTCAGGTAGCAGATCCACGACAGCCAGAGTCCGCCGCTGGCATCCGCCGCCACGGACGGATAGTCGTTGTAGGAGTCGCCCGACGTGAGGTCGGCGGTGACCGGGATCCGTTCGGCGCTCGCGAGGCCGTCCAGGAAGTCCAGCCTGTGTCCGAACCGCAGGTCCCGCAACGGGAACGAGAAGCGGCCCTGCTCGGTGTCGACGCGGACGGCAGCATATTCGGCGGCGTCCGCGGTCGCGGCCACGCCGTTCGGAATCATCGCGTACTGGCGAGTGTGGACGGGGTCGTACCCGCGCGGAGTCGTGGAGTCCGCATAGCGGGTGACCCGATTCGAGAGCAGCCACCCGTCCCTGCCGACGATCCTGTCGCGGCCCTCGAAATGCACTCCTCCGACACCAAGGACCCGGCCCGGAGAGAGGCTGATCGCCCCGTCCCAGCGCTGAGGGGTGAGCCGGTCGAGTCCGAACATCAGGCGGATGGATACGGGAGACTCGGCGTCCGGGGGCTCCGCTAGGTCGGGCGCCTGCGGCAGGCCGGGCCGGGAGCATAAGCACAGGGCCGCAGCCAAGGCCAGCGGGCGACGGAATTGGCGCAGGACGGACACGCGCACCATTCTGGCGAACTGCAGCGTCCGCGGCGCAGTCTCGAGTCCCTACCGAGTGCAGGCCCGCCGCCGCCCTCCGGCTGAACCTGTCGCCTCCCAGCCTCGTCCATCTGCATGGCGAGCGCCACGATGGAGGCTGTCCGTTTCCGCGCCCTCCGCCTCATGGGGGACTTGCAGGCCCGTCCGGCCTTGACGGAGCGACTCTGGCACAGCCATCGCCGCTACCGGCTCCACGCGGCGCGGCGGCTGTGCCGCGGCCGTCGGAGCTTCGGGCAGTCCGCGAGAGTTCCAAGCGGCTCCTGGCCATGGCGGCGGTGCTCGGCCAGAGCGAGCGCCCGCTTCAATCTGGAGTCGAGATCCCGTACGCGAGACGCGCTCGATTCCGGGCTGCAGCCTGTCACATCGTTCGTGCGCCGTCCGCGAAGGGCCGTCCCCTGCCGTTGGTGGCGAGGCTCGCAGGACTCTCGCGGACAGGGTTGCCGCCCGAGCTGAGCTCGCGGTGGACGCCGGCCAGCCAGCGGCCCGCCCTCCTTTGCAGCGGGTCGGTCTCGACTGCCCCTAGGCCGATGCCCCAAGGCTTCGACGCCACGTCGGTGATGACGTTGAATAGCGCGTAGCCGTTGTCGCCGAGGTCGTCGGCGTAGCTCTGCGAGAGCTCTTCGCAGCGTTCGTAGACGTCTTCCCAGTGCTCGCTCCTGCGGCGCGAGGTCGGCGCGGCCCCGCCGAGGCGCAGGGCAGCCCACGTGATGGGAACGAAGTAATCCACCGGAACGCCCCACCCGTTAAGGGGCTCGAGGTAGCCGAACAGCTTCTCCCGCAGTTTCTGGAATGCGTCGCCCGAGGCCACGACCCGCATGCGTTCTTCTAAGTTCCGGCTGTTGTGGCTGAACCTGAAGCTGATCACAGACACAGCAAGGATCAACCCGTTGCTGCAGACCTTCCGCAGGAAGCCGAAGTCGATCCGCAGGGCGTACTTGCAGTCGTAGCTGTTGGTCACGCGGACGAAGAGTCCGTACCGATCGGGCCGCTTTGCCGCCTCGACGCCGGTGAACTCCAATTCGGCCGAGGATTGGACCAGGTCGAAGTGGCAGTGCGCTCGGGTCGACGGTGCGTCGACCCGCCCGACCTTCCAGGAGTCTTCCCGGAATTCGGGGAAGGCTGCCTTGCAGCACTTGCGCGCCACCAATAGGGCCGTCTCGTTCGACACGATCCGGTAGCCCTTGCTGACGACTGAGATCACGCTGCCGTCGGCCGCGTTGATGATCGCCTTCTTGCCGGGAATGCGTCGCCTTCATCTCCCAGCGCTGCGAAGAGGCTGGCCTCCCGAACTGGGAATCTCAGCTTCTCGAATGCGGAGATCCTCGGCCAGGTCTTTGGGGGTGCTGGATGGAAGTTGCTGTGTGGCATTGCTGTCCTCATCGCTTGAAGCCGGACGGCACGCGCTCGACGCGACAGAGCATGGCGTTCGGGGTCTTGATCCCGCCCGGCGAGGGTGGAGCGGCCCACTGCGCGGCAGCACGGCTTGTTCTTTTATATTCATTTTATACTATCGTCTTGTTTTATTTCCAGTAATGTTTTTGGAAAACCGGGGCCTTCCTTGCAGGGCGGCGCTTCCGAGGCCTTGATGAGCCCCAAGACGCGCACTCGCAGCGGTCCAGTCCGGGGGAATCGGTACTCGCGACGGGATCCCGGGCCGTCGGGACCTCATCCAGCGAGCCACCAGCGGAACCGGCCTCCCACCGCTCGGGCTCGAACGGAGGCCGGCAGGCTCCGGCGGGCGGTAGCACCCTCCAGCGCACGAACAACGAGCAAAGCGAACGAGGAGCAATCGGAGGCCTGTCGCGCGGGAATATCGGTCGCGCTTGCCCCTCTCGATCGGAACTCGGGAGCCGGCTGAGGCCTGCCCCTTATCCGGTCGGCAGCCGGATCCGCTCCCTTCGGCCCGGGAAGGCGAACAGATTCGGCGGCCGGCGACCGCCCGGTGCTCGCCGGGCAGCGCCGGCCGCGCGAGGTGCCAGCCCCACCTGCTGCAGGGGCTATCGACGGCCTCCAAAGGAGGTTCGGACCTCCCGGCTCTCACAAGGGAGCGACCGTCGCCGTGGCGTCACAATCGGCGGGCGGGTCGGACGGGCCTGCGAGAGGAGGCCGGTGAGATCAGGGAGTGACTTGGCGGAGCCAGTCGTCGTGCAGCCTCTTCAGCCTCGCTACCACGTCCGGCCGGTCCCGGGCGTGATCGACCGACTCCGGCAGCTCGTCGGCAAGGTTAGCGAGATATAGCTCGCCCATCTCCTTGCGCGGAGCGTGCCTCGACTGCAGCCCGGTGGTGTCTCGGCCGTTGCCGATCAGCTTCCAGGCGCCTTCCCGCACCGCCCACTGCGTCTGCCACATCCAATGGAAGACCGGGTGTGGGGAGGGCGCGCTCGCCGACTCCAGCACGGACCGCAGGCTCGAGCCGTCGATCTCGTAGTCGGGCGGCTCGATGCCGCACAGCTCGAGGATCGTAGGAAAGCAGTCCATGTTCGAGATCGCCTGATCGCGGGTCTCGCCCGCGGGGAGCGTGCCAGGCAGGCTGAGGATCGCCGGCACGCGGATGCCGCCTTCAAACATGCTGGCCTTGGCGCCGCGCCAACGGCCGGTGTTGCCGCCGCCCCCGTTCGCGCCGTAGTTCACGTCCCAGTTGCGGAACTCCTCCGTCGAGTGCCCGTTGTCGCTCATGAACAGAACGATGGTGTTGTCTCGCAGGCCCCACAGATCCAAGGCGTGGAGCACCTGTCCGATCCGGTCGTCGGTGGTGGTGATCATCGAGGCGTACGACCGGCGGGGCATCGCCATGCTGTCGTACATCTTTTGGAACTTCGGATCCGACTGCTCGGGGTAGTGCGGCACGTTGAACGCGCAGTACAGGAAGAAGGGGCGGTCCTTGTTCTCGACGATGAATCGGGTCGCCTCGCGCACGACTAGGTCGGGGAAGTACCTGCCGGTCTCGTCGACCTCCTCGCCGTTCCGGTAAAGGTCGTGAAACGGGGGCCGCCGGGGGTTCGAGTGCATGAACTTGTGCTCGAAGTTGTCGATGAACCCGCCCAGATGCCCGAACGCCTCGTCGAAGCCCTGGTCGAGAGGCTGGTGGCCGGGCTTCGCTCCCAGGTGCCACTTGCCCGACAGTCCCGTGCGGTAGCCGTTGTCGCGAAGCACCTCGGCCAGCGTGATCTCGCTGGCGAGCATGTTGCGTCCGTTCTCGTCAAGAGGGTGGTTGGACAGCCAGTTGATCACCTCGGAGCGCTGCGGCACACGCCCCGTCAGCAGTTGCGAGCGGGACGGGCAGCAGACCGTATGGGCGTAGGCCTGCGTGAAGCGGACGCCGCGTCTTGCCAGCGCGTCGATGTTCGGCGTGTGGATGTCGTCGGAGCCGTAGCAACCTGCGTCCAGGGTGCCTTGGTCGTCGGTGTAGATGATGACGACGTTGGGCTTGCGCGCTTGCGCCCGAGCCCGGCCCGCCGCGCCCAGCGCCCCTCCGGCCGCGCCGAGGAAAGTTCGTCTTGACAGCCTTGGCATGGCAATATGCTACTGAACGTGTCAGGAGTCGTTGCTGGCCGAGACGATTCCTGGCAGCACCGCGACCATTGCCGCGGTTGGAAGCTGCCGCAGGCGAATTCAGGGCCTGCAACGCGTTGATCGCCGCACTGACGTCCGCATCGCCCGAGCGGCTGCGGCGCTTGCAGGCGTACCGCTTGCCCTTGCGATTCGAGCCGTCCGCTTCGGCGCATCGATGGCACCGCTGCGACGTATGGGCGGGATGGACCTGCTCGGACCTGCGACCGGCCCATCCGGCCTTGTACGCAAGCTGCCTTGGCAGCAATCCCCGGGACTGGCTCGGGATCGAGCGATGCGGTCCAGCCTTCTGCTTGACGTTCGTTCCGGGCGTCTCGGCGGTGCCCTTCGCGGAACGCGTCATGGTCTCGACGGCCAGATCCTCGCCCACGAGGGTGCCGTGCTTCCGGACCGGTCGCGCGGGCTTGCGATGGCAGGCGTTGCGCTTGGACACGTGCCGAGTGCCCGCACCCGCTTCTTGCGCGTCCTGCGTCCCTTCTTCGAGCGGGCGGCCGCACGGCTGCGCTCGCGGGTCGCCTTGCGATGCTCCGTGTCGTCAACGCCTCGGATACGCTCGCCATCGCTGGTTGCGACCTGATCCGCGACGCCCGGGTCGATGCCCGCGGCGGATGCGGACGGCGGCAGAGGCAGCTTGCGGACGCCGTGGAGCTCCAAGTTCACTTTGATCCCTGCGTCCGTGCGGGTGATGCGGACGAACTGCGGCTCGAGGCTCGGCAACCCGCGCTGCGGCTTGATCTTGATCTGCGGCAGGACCTTGATGCGCGGGACGTACCCGCCGCCGCGCCTCCAGCGCCGTGGCGGGCGCAAGCACTCGATCGTGCGGAACGTGCTAGCGGGCTTGGACCGCGGGTAGACCGGCTTCTCGCCAGTCCTGCACCGCCGGAAGAACGCCTTGAATGCCTTGTCCACCCGTGCGAGCGTGGCTTCGATCGCCTCCGCGTAGGCGCTGCCGAGCATCGCCGGCTCCGCCTTGCGGAGTTCCGGCAGCCGGCTGCGCTGGTCGGAACACGAGAGGTTGCGCTTGTCTTCGTCCCATGCCTTCTTGCGCTCCTCCAACACCTTGTCGTAAAGCCAGCCAAGCACGGCGTCGATCCGGGCGTAACCGGACTTCCGACAGTACCCGCGCTCTTGGAATGTGGCTAGAGCGCTCGCTGGATTCAGTCCCAGAGATCAAGAATCCAGTGTCAAGCAGCATCAAGGATTCCGCGCAAAGACACTTGACGCGCTCGGTGGCCGAATGGCGGCTCGCTCCGGATCCCGCTCGCAGCTGCGTCGCCGCTGGCGGGGCAGCGCCCGCCGCGGGCCGGAGGCAGGCGAGCGAGCGGCTGGCAGGGTCGGGTCCGAGCGTTATGGCAAGCTCTGCGCGCCCTCGCGGAGCGTGACCATCTGGTTGCCCCGGACTTCCCGGGGCGCGCTCGATTCCCCGGTCGGCCAGGTGACCTTGACGGTCGCCGTGTCCGCCGCGCCCAGCCCGAAGTGCAGCCGGAGGTCCCCCTGGGACAGGTAGCTCCCACCGCTGCGAACCTCGCCGGCGAGTAGGCGGCCCCCGGCGCTCACTGAGACGCGCGCGCCGACCGCGTCGCTTCCGGCTCGTGACACGGCTCGCACTGTCAGCCAGTTCCCGGCCGCGGCGTCCCGGTTCTGTAGCAGGGAGGGCGGGCCGTCCGCATTCACGACCACGATCTCGACGTCGCCGTCGTTGTCTAGGTCGCCGGTAGCCGCGCCGCGCGACGGGCGCGGGACCGACACGCCGGGGCCCGCCGAGTCCGAGATGGAGTGGAACATGCCGTCCCCTCGATTCCAGAACAGTAGGCTGGGCTGGGCGAAGCTCTCGCCGATGCCCGCCCCGTCCACGCTCGGAGCGACATGTCCGTTGCCTGCGAAGATGTCCGGCCAGCCGTCCCTGTCGAAGTCGACGAATTCCGTGCCCCACCCCACGAAGGCCGTCACGGTCGCCAGTCCAGCGCGCACGGTCCGGTCTCGGAACCGAGCGTTCCCCCGTCCTTGGTAGATCGTGTTGGCGTCGTCGGCGAAGTTCGTCACGACGAGGTCCAAGATGCCGTCGCCGTCGTAGTCCGCCGCTGCGACTCCCATGCCGGCCTGCTCTTGGCCGTCCTCGTTGTAGGCCGCTCCGGACTCCAGGCCGATCTCCTCGAAGCCACCATTGCCGCGGTTTCGGAACAGTAGGTTCGCGGTCGAATCGCACGCCACGAAGACGTCGGTCCACCCGTCCCCGTCGAAGTCGGAGGCGAGCACGCCCAGGCCGTGGAACCGCTTGGCGGTCCGGATGCCGGCGCTCTCGGAGACCTCGGAGAACCGCCCCTCGCCGTCATTCGCGAAGAGAGCCATCGACTCGGCGGGCAGGCCGCGCGGCCCGCAGGGGATTGGCACCTCCTTCCACTCGCACTGCGGGGCCTCGCCCGGCAGCGGTGTGGTCTCCGGGTCGAAGTCCACGTAGTGCGCCACGAACAGGTCCAGGTCGCCGTCGAGGTCGAAGTCCAGGAAGCTGCACCCGCTGCTCCAGCGGGACGGGGCATCCGCCAGTCCGCGCTCGGCGGCCTCGTTTCGGAAGCCCTGCCCCGCGACGTTTCGGAGCAGTGCGTCCTGTCCCCAGTGAGTGACGAATAGATCCGTGCGCCCGTCCGCGTCGAAGTCTCCCGCGCATGCTCCTTGGCCCCATCCGGTGGCTTCGAGGCCTGCCTCGTCGCTTACGTCGCGGAAGCGCAGGTCCCCGAGGTTCCGGTAGAGGGCGTGCGCCCGTCCCTCGGTGTCGGCCGGGCTGCGTCCGGTTCCGACGAGGAAGATGTCCAGGAGGCCGTCGCCGTCGTAGTCAACGAGAGCGACGCCGGTTCCAGTGGTCTCGGGGAGATAGGTCATGGTCCCGAGCGGAACGCCCCGATCGTGGCTGCCGAGACCCGCCGAGTCCGCGATATCCGCGAAGTCGGCGCGAGGCGGGATTACCCCCTCGGGCAGTGCGGCTTGGGGCAGCGCAGTCCTCCTCGCGGTGGACATCCCCTGCGCCTGCAGCGGCAGGCGCTCCCCCGCCAGGCCGAGAATCGTCGCGGCGAGCGTCGCCATCCAAGCCGCGCGGGCCGGGCGGGAGGTCCGCGGAGTCATGCCGGAGACGGGCCCGCCACGCGACTGATTCCGGCCGAGGTCTTCTGGCGAGAGGGTGCCATGCCGTGCGGCGCGGTTCGGACGTGGCGCGGTCTCGCTCCATTGTCGCCGGCCATCCGGTTCTTGCGGTCGGCTCTCGCGGCGCGTCGCGAGGGCGCCCGGCGAGTCAGCGGTTGACGAAGCGGACCGCTAGGCTCTAGACTGCCTATGGTGGGCGTGGACTATGGGGCCTTGGAGCGCTCCATGGGACTCCGAAGGTTCGCATAGTTAAAGAGGAGTATGCATGACAGCTGTTAGACACCTACGGTCTTCTCCGGAGTTGCGCGGAGCAACAGTGGCAGCCTGTCTCCTAGTGGCCTTCGTGGCCGCGGCGTTCGGGCAGGCATCCAGCTCGGGTGTCAATGGCACGGTCTCCGACCAGCAGGGCGCTGTCGTGCCCGGCGGCGAGGTCCTGCTGACCAGCGTGGAGACCGGCATCGAGCGCCGGACCGAGACCAGCGCGGTCGGACGCTATGTCTTCGTCAACATTCCGCCGGGCTACTACACCATCGAAGTCGCCACGGACGGGTTCCGGACCGCTGCCATCGAGCCGTTCGCGCTGGTGGTCAATCAGACTGCCACCTTCGACGTCGTCCTCGAGGTCGGCGCCGTCACCGAGTCCGTGACGGTCGAGGCGATCGGTGCGCAGGTGCAGTCGTCGTCCTCCGAACTGGGCACGGCGATGACCGAGCAGCAGGTCGTGGACCTGCCGCTCAACGGGCGCAACTTCACCCAGCTGCTCATGCTCACGCCCGGCGCCTCGCCCGTCAACGTCGCGCAGAGCCGGGGCGGCTTCGGCAGCACGTCCGTGGGCACGTTCAGCTTCCCGTCGATCAACGGCCAGAACAACCGCAGCAACCTTTTTCTGACGGACGGCGTGAACAACCAGGGCACGATGACGAGCACCTACGCCGTGCCGCCGATCATCGACGCGATCCAGGAGTTCAAGGTCCAGTCCCACAACGACCTGGCCGAGTTCGGCAGCGTCACCGGCGGGGTAGTCAACGTTGTGACCAAGTCCGGCGCCAACAAGGTCAGTGGAAGCGGCTGGTGGTTCCACCGCAACGACAACCTGGATGCTCGCAACACCTTCCTCAAGGACAAGGCGTCGCTCGTGCAGAACATGTTCGGAGCGACGATCGGCGGGCCGGTAGTGCGGAACAGGACCTTCTACTACGCGGCGGTCCAGCGGTTCACCAACCGCGCTCCGGCCAATCGGAACTATCAAGTCCCCACCGCGGCTAACAGGGGCGGGGACCTCAGCGACTCGAGCAGGCAGATCTTCGATCCGTACTCGACGACCGTCGGGCCGGACGGGAAGGCCGTGCGCGAACCCTTCGGCAACAACTTCATTCCGCCGAGCCGGCTCGACGCGGGATTTCTCTACTACCTCGAGCAGACCGTGCCGATGCCGATCAGCCTCGGCACCGACTTGGGGAACCTCAATCAGCGCGATACGACGGGTACCGCCCTCGACCAGGACGAGTATTCCGGGCGGATAGACCACCGTTTCAGCGATGCCGACGCCGCCTTCGTCCGCGTGAGCGGCCAGTTCAGCAACCAGACCGGGTCAGCCGGGCGGCAGGGCCTCACGAGCTTCGTGGACATCGAGAATCTGAATGTCGCCGCCAACTGGGTCCATACGTTCGATCCGACCAGCATCCTGCAGGTCTCGTTCGCGCGGACGGACGTCAAGCGCGACACTGGCAACTCTTTCGCGAACGTGCCCGACGGATTCATCTCCACCGTCGGATGGAACCCCGAATTCGCGGGCGGATTTCGCGGCGGGACATCCTACGTGCCGAACGTGGGCGTTGCCCAGTACTTCGGGGGCGGCGAGCGCATCGGCTACACCCGCACCAGCGACACGTGGCAGTACAAGGGCGACTACACGAAGATTGCGGGTAACCACACCTTCAAGATCGGTGCCGAGTACAACATCATCGGCCACTTCGGCAGGACCAACGACCACACCAACAACTTCAGCACGGTCGGCACGGCCAGCCCGGCCAGCCCCGGCAGCACGGGCCATCCGCTGGCGTCGTTCCTGCTCAACGTCCCGAACGCATGGTCCAGGAGGGATTTTCATAAGCGCGCTCGCGGTGGCGCTCTGTATTCCTTCTTCGCGCAGGACTCGTGGAAGGTCACCCCGAAGCTGACCGTGAACATCGGCTTGCGCCTAGACGCCACCGTTCTCCCGCGCTTCGGGAATCCGGAGGAGAACTCCGTCGAGTTCGGCAACATCGACTACAACGACGGCATCTACTGGATCACCGCCGCTCCTCCCACGTGCGAGGTCAAGCGCGTGGCGCCCTGCCTGCCCGATCCGAGCGGTGCCCTCCCGGACCGCGTGCAGGTCGCGGCCAACGGATACGTCCAGGACCCGTGGCCGAAGAGCTGGCAGCCGCGTCTGGGTCTTGCCTACAGGTTGACCGAGCGCACAGCCATCCGCTTGTCCACCGGCGTGTTCTTCGACAACTTCGCCGGAGTGACGCAGAACACGCAGAATCTCGGGCACACCTGGCCCGACGTGGGCAGGAAGCTGCAGAACGGCACGAATCCGGCCGACACGGTCCCGAACGTCTCCGCCAAGAACCCCGCGCCGACCGGCATCCTGCCTACCGCCACGCCTTACAACCAAGGGGCTTGGTACTCCGATCCGCGCATGGACAACGGCTACTCGATGACGTGGAACTTCGGCATTCAGCGCCAGCTCGACGACGCGACCATGCTGCAAGTCAACTACGTCGGGTCCGGCAACCGCCGGATGCCGCTCGGGACCTACTACAACGTCGCTCTCACTCCCGGGAAGCCGTCGGAGGCGCGCCAGCGCGCTCCGTTCCCGCTCTTCCGCGCGAACAACTACCTCACGTCGTGGGGGCGCAGCAACTACCATTCCCTGCAGGCCCAGTACAACCGCCGGTTCTCCAAGGGCCTCGCCTTCATGGTCAACTACACTTGGGCCAAGTCGATTGACATCGGGTGCTCCGGGTGGTTCGTGGAGAACTGCTCCCAGCAGAATCCCTACAACTTCAACTTGGATCGCAGCGTGTCCGGGATTGACCTCACGCACAACCTGAATTTCAACTGGGTGTACGAACTGCCGTTCCGCTTCGACAGCCCCGCACTGCAAGCGATCCTAGGAGGCTGGAAGTTCAACGGTCTGGCGCTCTTCACTTCGGGCCAGCCCTACACCCCGAACGTCAACGGCGATATCGCCGGGACCGGCCTGCCAAACGGCCGCTACCGGCCGGATTATGTAGGCGACCCGAATCCGTCGAACCCCACGCCGGCCGTATGGCTCAACAAGGCAGCCTTCGCAGTGCCCCAGACCGGTACGTTCGGGAACGCCGGGCGGAACTCCTTGCGAGCCGACGGAATCAACAACGTCGACTTCTCGTTCTTCAAGATATTCTCCTTTACGGAGACGTTTAGGATGGAATACCGCGTGGAGTTCTTCAACGGTTTCAACTCCCCGCAGTACGCCGCGCCATCCTCCAACATCAGCCGTGGGAACTTCGGCCGGGTGCTCGGGACGGCGAACCGGTCGCGCCAGATCCAGATGGGCTTGAAGCTCTACTTTTGACCCGGCAGGACGGGTCGGCTCGATCATCGATGCGAGACCGCCGTGAAAACGGGCGGTCTCGCGCAGCCTTGGCCGGTCCGCGTAGAGCCTGCTCGCGCAGGTGCCGTGGGCTGGCGGCGTGCATACTGGGATTCCGAAGGGTGGGATGCCTTGAAGTCCCTTCAGCCAGGGTCGGCGCGGAGGCATGTTCTTATCGGCAGGGGCGCATTCCGACTAGTCCTGGGAGCGGCCTGCGTGCTGGTCGCCGGGCTCTGCGCCCAGACGCCCCGAGCGAGTCTGGCCGAAGCGGAGCGATATCGGCGCGACGGGGACACTGCCGCCGCCGCAGCGGTTCTCGAGCGGGCCGTCGCGGCTTATCCGGGCCAGGCCACGATCCATTTCAACTACGGGACGGTGCTCGCGGAACTGGGGCGCTACGCCGAGGCGGCCGAGGCGCTGCGCAGCGGCCTCTCGCTCGATCCGTCGCGGGCCGAGGCGCGCCTGACGCTGGGCAAGGTGCTAGTGCGGGGCATGCGGTTCGACGAGGCGCTCGCGGAGGTCGACCGCTATGCCGCGCTGGTCGGGGAGGCCTTGCAAGGCTTCGAGGGCCGCTACGTGCGCGGCTTGGCCCTGAGACGGCTCGACCGGCTCGACGAGGCCGAGAGGGAGTTCCGGCGGGCCGTCGGGATCGACCCTAGCCACGCGGACGCCCTGTTCAACCTCGGGGCCGTGCTGGCCGAGCGCGGAGCCGACGAGGAATCGCAGGCCTTTCTGCGCAAGGCGGCGGCGGTGCAGCCCGACAACCCCGACATCCGCTACCGCCTGGCCAAGGTGCTATTGCAGGCCGGCAGGGCCGCCGAGAGCGAATCCGAGATGGCGCGGTTCGAGGCCTTGAGGCAGAGCGCCCAGCGGGCCTCCCGCATCTCCGTGCTCCTGCGTCAGGCCGAGAAGAGCATGAGCGCGGGCGATCCCGAACGGGCCAGGGAGATGTACCAGCAGGTGATCCGGCAGGATCCCGCACATGCCGAGGCGCACGCCAACCTTGGCGTCGCCTACGAGAGCCTGGGCAGGGGGCCCTTGGCGGAGGCCATGTTCCGCAAGGCGGTCGAATTGAAGCCGGACTACGCCGAGGCCCGCCTCAACCTAGGCTTCAAGCTGGCGGAGAAGGGAAGCTTCGCCGACGCCCTGGCGCAGATCGAGGCGGCGGCGCGCCTCGCTCCGGACAGCGTCGCGGCTCGTCAGGGTCTTGCCATGGTGCTGACCCGCCTGAAGCGACCGCTCGAGGCCGTGCCGCACTTCGAGCTGATCGTCCGTGCCGATCCATCGTCCGCCGCGGCGCGGCTGAACCTCGGCATCGCGCTGGCCGAGGGCGGTCGGCTGGACGAGGCGCTGGCCTCGTTTGACCTGGCCGTCCGCTTGGATCCGGAATCCTACCTGGCGCACTGCAACCGAGGCCGGGCGCTGCGCGATCTCGGACGGTCGGCCGAAGCGCGGGAGGCTCTCGAGACGGCGGTCGGGCTCAACCCGAAGTACGCTCCCGCCTTGCAGCTGCTGGGCTCCATCGAGAGAGCGGTCGGAAACGATGCCCGGGCCATCGACCTTCTCCGGCTAGCGGCCGAGGCGGAGCCACGCGACACGCAATTGCACTACGACCTCGGCCTGGCGCTGGCGCAGGCCGGGCAGGCGACGGAAGCGCTTCCGCACTTGGAGCGGGCCGTCGCGCTCGACCCAAGCCACAAGGAGGCGATTTACAACCTAGCCCAGGCCCTCGGCGAGACCGCCCCGGAAAGGGCGCGGGAGCACCGCGAGCGATTCGCCGCGCTCAAGGCGGAAGAGCAGGACACGGACCGGGCTGGCACGCTGTGGAACTTCGCGCTCGCGGCAGCGGAGCGCGAGCGCTGGGACAGGGCCTTCGATCTGTTTCGCCGGGCCCTCGACGCCTGCGGGGCCTGCCCCGCTCGGGGCCAGATCCACAAGAACTTCGGACTGGTGTACGGGCATTCGGGGGACTACGCCAGCGCCGCCAGGGAGTTGGGCCGCGCTCTGGAACTCCTGCCGGGAGACGAGGAGGTCAAGCAGGCCCTGGGGGTTGTCCGGCCGTGAAGTCCCCAGGCCGCCGCTCTCGCTACCGACGCTCCGAAGAGACTTGCAGGAGGGCCGGGCCGTCGCCGCAGCCCTGCTGCAATGCCGTTTCAATTTGGCGCAACAGGTCTCTCTCTGCGGCCCGCCCGTCTCGGGAGCCGGCGTGCGCTCGCCAGCGTCTTGTCAGGAGTCATGTTGCTTCGCATAGGTTCCCGCCTTTGCCCGCTGCCGCCAAATCGCCAGCGTCTGCCTGCCCGTGCCGACACCGCCCTCTGCCGAAGGAACCCTCCGATTTGACTTCGGGGCGGCCGCAATGCCCGCCACAGCCGCTTCTCGTGCGAAAGGTCGACCGGTAACAGTCCGCTACGCCAAGGCCCCGACACCGAGGAGGCGGGCGCGGCCCGCTCGCCGAGCGGGGCTTGGATCCGGCTCGCTGGACGCTGCTGCATCAAGCGAAACCGTGCCGCGGAGGCCATCCGGCCGCCTCGCTCGAACACGGCGCGGCCATCGCTTCCACGCGATGGAGAAGGTCTGCCGCTCGCGGCGCTAGTAGCCCACCGACTTGTCGATTAGGTGCGTGAGCGGCTCGTCGCGGGCAAACCTGCCCACATTGCCGGCAATCACGCCCAGCCGCCGGGTGTCGGATCCCTTCGCGTGGGAAGCCACGTGCGGCGTGATTACGATGTTGTCGAACTGCCACAGCGGGTCGTCGGCCGGAAGCGGCTCGGGATCGGTCACGTCCAGGCCGGCCCCAGCGAGCTTCTGGCTGTCGATGGCCTTGATCAGCGCGCCCTTGTCGTAGAGGCGCCCGCGGGACACCGCGACGAAGTAGGCGCCCTGCTTCATCAGGCCGAACTGCTTGGACGCGATCATATGCTCGCTCTCGGGAGTCAGAGGAGCCGCCACGAACACCACGTCGCCCCGCGGCAGAACCTCGTCGAGCCGGTCCGGGGGCACGATCGTCGGGGCGTAGTTGCTGACCGGGATGTTCTTGGGGTCGACGCCGATCACGTCCATTCCGAAACCATGCGCGCGCTGCGCGATCTGCATGCCGATGCCGCCCATGCCGATGATCACCGCCGTCAAGCCCGGTAGCTCGGTCATGCCCTTGGGAGCGTCGTTCCTCGACTTCCACTGGCGGCGGTTGGGTGCGTAGTCGTACATCCCGCGCGTCAGCGTGAGCAGGAGGGCGAACGCGTGGTCCCCGATCGTCGGGCCCTGGACTACCTTGCAGTTCGTCAGCTGGACGTCGCTCTGCATGAACTCGGGCCAGAAGCTGTACGCCTCGACGCCGGCGCTGGTCGACTGCACCCACGCGAGCTTCTTCGCCATGGGGAAGAGGTCCTTGCTGATGCCGCCAACGACTCCGTCCGCGTCCGCGACCTCCTTCGCGAACTGCTCCATGGAGCGCGCGACGACGATGTCAGCGTCCTTGCCGGCCTCCTTCTTGTATGCGGCAATGGCGTCGTCGTCGTAGGCGAAGCCGCCGGACAGGGCGCGAATCACGATCTTCTTGTCGGCCGCGAAAGTCACCGCCGAGATGGCGAGCAAGAGCACTAGAATGCGTTTCACCGGATGCCTCCAATGGCGTTGAGTCTAGCAGCGTTCCTCGCTGCCTGCTCGGGCCGGGCGACCGGATTCCATGCCCCGAACTCCGGACTCTGGTCGCTCGCGATGAGCCCGCCCGCGTCCTGATTCTCTCGGATCACGGCCAAGCTGGTAGGATTCCCAGCGATGCGACTGCACCGGACCGCCATCGCTGCCGCTGCCTTATTGGCGCTGACCGCGCCTCGCGGAGCGGAGGGCGTCGAGACGCCTCGGACCGTGATCGACCACCCCACGGCGAACCGCGTGGTGAAGCTGGAATTCGGGCTTCGCGCAACCGAGCCGCTGCGCTGGACCGGGCGGGCGGCGGTCTCGGCCGGAACCATCCATTCCACCTGGGGCTGGCACTTCAACCGGCCCGATCGGATCGTCGGCGCGAGCGGCTGGGACTTCGAGGCCCGCGAGTTCAGCCCGCAGGACGCCGGGTACCGCCTCCGCATCGAGTTGCCCCAAGGCGTCCCAATCCTGCCCAACGGCGTCTACCTGAGCGTGGAGGCCCCGCCGACCGCGAGCCTCTCGGTGCAGACGAATCGCGGGGAGTTCGAATTCGGCCTCGCCGAGCTCGACTCGAAGGGCAGGATCGAGTTCTTCGGTGGGGAGGCGGCAGCCGTCGGCGCGCCGGCGGCAAGGCCGCTGACCCGGGGGGAAGCCAGCCAGCACGATCTCCCGGCGGCTGTCTCGACGCCGCGCGGGCTGTTCGTCGCGTGGACGACCTTCCACAGCGAGGCCAACGCAGTCTATCTCGCCTGGCGCAAGGGCGAGCGGTGGAGCACGTACCGGGTGACGCCGGCATGGGGAGACTACTCGGGCACGGCGCTCGCAAGCGGTGCAGACGGCCGCGTCCACGTCTTGTGGAGCGAGTACGCCGATGATCGCTGGAGGCTTGTCGACCGCGCGTTCGATCCCGTCGCGGAAGACTGGGGCGACGACGTCTACGTGTCGCCTTCCGGGAATCGCCAGTTCTTCCCTGTCGCCGTCACAGCGACCGACGGCGCGCCGTGGGTAGCGTGGCAGGAGTTTCGGGGCGACAGCCTCGATATCGTCGCGTCGCGCTACGAGGGCCGCTGGTCCGAGCCGCTCGTTGTCAGCGACTCGGCAGCCAACGACTGGGCCCCGGACTTGGCCGCCGCCCCCGACGGCTCGGTGTGGGCCGCTTGGGACAGCTACGAGCGGGGTAGCTACGGGATTTTTCTCCGGAGGCTGGATGCTGAAGTGTCTCACCCGCCGATCGAGCTTCCGTCAGGGGCGAACCGCGCGATTGAGGCCTCCGTGGCGGTCGATGCCCGGAATCGGGTGTGGCTGGCCTGGGCGGAGGCCGGCCCGAACTGGGGCAAGGACTGGGGAGTGCTCGGACGGCCCGGAACGCAGCTGCGAGCGACCAGCGAAGTGCGCCTGGCACGCTACGCCGACGGCGAGTGGACGGAGCCCGAGACGTCGCTGGCGGACTCCGTCCCGAAGTGGATGTCGGATCTGCACGAGTACCCGACGCTCTTCATCGGGGCAGGCGGAGTGCCCTACGTTTTCTTCCGCAAGTCGATGTTGCGGTTCCCGACGGCTGAGCACGAACTCTTGGTCCAGCTCGGCAGCGACGAGCGGCGCATGCAGCCGTGGTACGACACGATCCGGGGCATGTCGGACATTCGCGTCGCGGGATTCGACGGCGCGCGCTGGCTGCCCGCGGTCGATCTTCCGCTCAGCACGGGGGGCGCATCCGCGCAGATTGCCTTGGCGCGAACAGACGGCGGAGCGCATGTGGTTTGGCCGTCCGACGGCAGGTCATTCGAGAATCCGCACGTGCGCGGCTCCCAGCTGCGCTACGCCCTCTTCGATGCCGGCGCTGCGTTCGACAACGAGGAGCGGATGCGGCCGTTCGCCGCAGGCGGCGGCGAATTCGTCGATGCCGCCCCCACCGAGGCCGCCGACCTAGCGCGGGTCCGGGCGGCGCGCTGGGCTGACAAGGAGCCGCTGAGGCTGTTCCGAGGTGACCTGCACCGGCACTCGGACCTGTCCGCCGACAGCCAGAGAGACGGCGACGTACTCCTGCAGTACCGCTACGCGCTCGATGCCGGCGCGCTGGACTTCCTGGCGGTAACCGACCACTCGGGAGCCGAGCGGCTGCACTACTACAAGTACCAGTGGTGGCGGACGCGCCAGCTCGCCACCATGTTCAACCAGCCCGGTCGGTTCGCCACGTTCTTCGGCTACGAGCGCACCGTGACGTTTCCCGGCGGCCATCGCAATGTCATTTCGACGCGGCGCGAGATGCAGCCCGTCCCGATCTCCGACGAGGAGTTCACTGGCAACGAGAGCTGGGCGGAACGCCTGTATCCGGCACTCCTGAAAACCGGCGACATCGCGATCGCCCACACGACGGCCGGGGGCGGGGGCACGGACTGGCGAGACAACGACCCGCGGGCCGAGCCGGTCGTCGAGGTCTTCCAGGCTCTGAGAGGATCGTACGAGGAGGAAAACACGCCCGCGAAGGCCGGCACCAACCAGCCTGTGGGCTTCGTCTGGAACGCATGGAAGAAGGGATTGCGCATCGGGTTGCTATCCAATTCCGACCACGAGTCCACCCACCAGTCGTATGCCTGCGTGTGGGCTCCGGAACTCACCAACCGGGCGATCCTGGACGCGATCAAGAAACGGCGAACCTACGCGGCGACGGACAACATCGTGCTGCAGTTCGAAGCTCGGGCCCGCACCGGCCTCCCGCTGAAGATGGGTTCCGAGGCCCGGGCGAGCCGTGCTCCGGAGCTGGCCGTCCGCGTCCACGCGACCGCTCCGGTCGCGTCCCTCGAGATCATCCGGAGCGGCGAGATCGTGTACAGCTCCGAGCCGGGGACGACCGAGATGGCGGTTTCCTACCGCGATGAAAACGCTCCGCAAACGGCCAGCGCCCACTACCATGTGCGTCTTGTCCAGGGCAACGGCCAGATCGCTTGGTCGAGCCCGGTCTGGGTGGACTTCGAGCGCCCTGAGTAGGATTCCAAGGGCATCAGGGGCGGCTCCTCTTGCACCCGTCGCGGCCGGAACGGTGCGGTCGCCCCCCTCCCCCCGCGACGTGCCGAAGTCGCGCGGGATGCATCTGCTCGTCCGACAACGGGACACCGGGACGCGGATGCGTTTCCGCCCCAGCGCGCTTGAACGGCCCCTGCGTGCATTCGGCGTACTGCTAGGATAGGCTTGTGAGGCGTGTCGGACTGCACGGGAACAGAGGCGTTTGCTGCGTTCGGACGGGTGCAGTGACGGACTGGAGATTGTTCGCCCGCTCGCCGGGTCGGGGAGCGCCATTGTCTCGGAGCTATGCCAACCGTGCAATTGACTATTCCACAATGGGAGCTCGCGTACCATGCCGGGACACGGCAGGACTTTGCCCTCATTGCGGCCCTCGTTGGTGGATATCGTGAGAGCGACAAGACGCAGGCTGCCCATTGGCATTCAGTCATTTCGCAGCCTTCGAGAGCGGGACTGCTATTACGTGGACAAGACCCAGTATGTTCAACGACTTCTGGATGACGGGACGCATTTCTTCCTGTCTCGTCCGAGACGGTTTGGAAAGAGCTTGTTGCTTGACACAATTAAAGAGCTATTCGAGGGGAATGGGTCGCTTTTCGAAGGACTCTCAATACAAACTTCTTGGGATTGGACTGTCCGATATCCTGTACTAAGGCTGAGCTTTGGCAGCGGTGACTTCAATCAAGCAGGCTATCTTCACACCAGTCTGATGGCCCAACTAGATGCAGTGGAGCGTCATGAAAACGTAAATTCAGGCTACGATACTGGACCTGAAAGGCTGCGACACTTGCTAGAGTTGCTCCATCGCAAGTCGGGAAATCAGGTTGCTGTCCTCATCGATGAATATGACAAACCAATCTTGGATGCACTGGATAATTCGGAGATCGCTCGCACAAATCGAGACTATCTTCGTGGCATCTATTCGATCATAAAGGATGCAGACTCGCATATTATATTTTCTTTCATTACAGGCGTAAGTAAGTTTTCACGAGTGAATCTGTTTTCTGGACTGAACAGTCTAATCGACATCACAATTGATCCAAGATATTCGTCCATCTGCGGATATGCCGACCAAGATTTGGATCGAGTGTTTTCAGCGGAACTGTCTGGGTTAAATCGCAAGAATATTCGTCACTGGTACAATGGATACAGTTGGCTCGGTGAGGAGAAAGTATACAACCCGTTTGACATTCTATTACTCTTTTACCATCGTCGGTTCTCGTCCTACTGGTTTGAAACGGGCACTCCGAGCTTTTTGGTCAAGACGCTGTTCAAACGTCAAGTACGATCAATGGATCTAGACAATCTCATTGCTAGTAGCGATCTATTGTCCACGTTCGATGTCGACGATATGGCAACGGAGGCGCTGTTGTTCCAAACAGGATACTTGACAATCGTTGGTGAAGAAGAAATAGGAGGAGAGCGACTCTTCCGGCTAGGGTATCCAAATCGTGAAGTACGACAGGGTCTGAATCGAAGTCTGCTCCGCTATTTGGTTCAGGATACAACTCGTCTCGGAACTAGCAGTATCCGCTTTTTCAGACTGTTGGAGTCGTGCGATTTCGGTGAGATGAAGGTCTTATTTCAATCGTTGTTTGCTAGTATTCTGTACGAGTGGCATACGAATAATGAAATTGCGAACTACGAAGGATATTATGCGAGTGTCTTCTATTCGTATTTTGCGGCCCTTGGATTGGATATCACTGTCGAAGACAGCAGCAGTCTCGGACGCTTGGACATGGCAGTGCGATACAAGGAGAGCATTTACTTGCTCGAGTTCAAGATGGTTGAGTCGGCTTCCGGGGGAGCAGCGATGAAACAGCTTAAGGCAAGACGCTACGCCGACAAGTACCGCGGATCGGACCACACGATTTTTCTGATTGGCGTGGAATTCAGCAGGAAGGCGCGCAATGTGACAGCCTTCGAGGTCGAACGAGGATGAGTCACGGGCGCGAGTCAATCCCCGGAGAGCCTCCATCTCCACTGTTGCGACCGTGCCTCGTCCTAGCGTGCTAGCGCCGAGGAGCGCGATTCGAGAGTGAAGTCGGTGCCTGCGACGTTGTACGTGACCCATGGATCACCTTGGTTCACAGGCGCTCCCGGATGCCGCTAGCTAGAGAAGGATCCCATCTTTTCTGTCTTGCGCTTGAGGCTCCCGGACGCGGCCAGACTCTCCGGGCCTTGGCCGTACCGGCTTAGCATGGCTTGAACTGCGGCGGTGACGTTGTCCGGTAGGCATCGGGGCCTTGCCAACGCCTCCGACGGGCGGTCTAGGGCGTCCGCGACCGCCCTCAGTCGTCGTGCGCTCCAGCCAGGCTCGCAGCGTCCTCCCTCAGGCGAATTCGCTGTGAAGGGGCGACGGCAGGTCGCATGCGCATGCGACCTGCCACGAGGTCCCTACGCGCATCTAGCCCGCCAGTAGCTTGAATATACTGGTCGCAGCGACGGCGCCGGGCCGCCGGCATCTTGGCCAGGGGGAGGATTTCATGCAAGTTTCAGGCGCGGTGGTCGTCGTAACCGGGGCTGCCCGCGGCATCGGCCGCGCCCTCGCCGAGCGATTCGCACGGGAGGGTGCGCGAGCGGTAATTGCGTCTGATATCGATTCGGAAGCCCTTCGCGAGACCGCCGATACCATCGGGGCGGAGGCGCATGTCGCCGACGTCACCTCGGAGTCCGAGTTGAATGATCTCGTAGCGGCTACGGAGTCGCGCTGCGGCCCGATCGACCTGTTCTGCTCGAACGCGGGAGTTTCGCACCCTGGGGGCCCGGAAGTGCCGAACGCGGACTTCGAGCGTGTGCTCGACGTGAACTTCCGGTCCCACCTGCTCGCCGCGCGGATCTTGGTGCCTCGGATGACGGCACGCGGGCATGGCTATCTCCTGAACACGGCGTCGGCTGCCGGCGTCCTGACGCAAATCGGGTCCCTTGCCTATGCCGTCTCGAAGCACGCCGCGGTGGCGCTGGCCGAGTGGCTAGCGGTCACTTACGGCGGCCAAGGGCTGAAGGTCTCCGTGCTGTGCCCGCAGGGAGTGCGCACGCGCTTGCTACTAGGCGAGCGCGGGGAGCGGGACAACTTCCTGACGCCTGGTGCCATCGAGCCGTTCGACGTGGCCGATGCAGTGATCGAAGGGCTTGCGGAGGAACGGTTCTTGATCCTCCCTCATCCTGAGGTTCTCGAGTACATGCGCAGAAAGTCATCGGATTACGACCGGTGGCTCAGGGGGATGCGACGGCTGCAGGCCCGCGTAAGGGAGAATCCCAAGACAGCGATGAAGAACTGACTCCCGCCCAGTGTCCGGGCGCACAGCGCTGCCTCCGCTTGGAGCGCCAATGGCTTCGTTCTCCGGCGGTTGCGAGGGGAATGCACCGGATCTCGCGTGTCGGACCACTGGATCGCGGAGCGCCCGCTGTCGCGCCGTCTCGCGACATCTCTTCATTCAAGGCGCTTGCGCGAGAATCGTCGTCGCGCGCCCCGCACGCGCTCTCTGGTCGCTCAGGATCTCCCCTCGCGAACCCTCCGGGAAACGGAGCCAGTCGCCAGCCTCGTGCTGGACCTGGTGCGACGTGTTCCTTGGGCGCGTCCTCGCGAACCGGTCATCTGTCCGACTGGACGCCTGCCAGTCCGGTCTGCGAAGCGCCCGGCCGATGTCCCCACTGCCGTGGTTCCGTGTCCGAAGGCGTCGGGGCCGACAAGGAATTGCCCGACCGAGTAGGGGAATGCGTGCTTGGATGCTTGGCCCTTCGCTCGCGGCTTCGATGCCAAGACGGCTGCCGGACGCTCTCTGAGACGATTGCCGCCTCGGTCAATTCGAATTCCAGTCCGAGCGCAGCTGGGCGAATTGCATTGGCAGCGACGCCTCGGGCGTTGCAATCGAGTGTGCTGGGGTGAGTGCCAAGCTTCCAGTGCAGCGTCGGAAACACCTCGCTTCGAGGATCTCGCTTCAACATCTCCGAGGGCCGGGCGATCCAACCGACGGCAGCCGGGTCGCCGCCATCGTGCATGCAGGCCTCCGCTCCACGGATTTGGCAGGAGGTCAAACAAGGAAGAATCCGCACGGCTGTCGGGAATGGTATAATGCTTGCCCGTGACGAGATGTCCACTGCCCATCGGTATACAGACGATCCGCGACCTCCGGGAGCGGGGCTGCTATTACGTCGACAAGACCCCGTACATCCGACGCATGGTGCGCGAGGGAAAGCACTACTTTCTATCTCGTCCGAGACGATTTGGAAAGAGCTTGTTTCTTGACACACTCAAGGAGTTGTTCGAAGGCAACCAGCAGGTATTCGAAGGATTGGAAATACACGACGATTGGAATTGGTCCGAATGCTATCCGGTTGTCAGATTGACATTCGGAACGGGTCACTTCAAGGAATCGGGTTCCGTGCATGCAAGTCTGATGGCTCAACTGGATGCAGCGGAGTGTCGAGAGAGTGTAGTGTCATCGTATGCTACTGGACCCGAATGATTGAGTGAGTTGCTGGAGCTTATTCATACCTGATTACCAACGAACGTCAGCCGAAGATATGCTATGCTGAAGGAGGTCGGAAATCTCTGACAGGAAAGGGGATAGCCCCTGAAACGCAATCGCGTGCAATTCCAGAAGGGACTCAGCCTGGGCAAGTTCCTGCAGCGCTACGGCAGCGAGGGGCCCTGCGAGCACGCCGCCACCAAGCTGCCGCTGACCGTCCGGTTCCTGGCGATCCACCTGCTGACGCAGGGCCAGCACGGCGTTTCGTCGCTGGAACTGGCGCGGCAGCTGGGCGTGAGCCGGAACACGGCTTGGAGGGTGAAGCACAAGCTCCTGCAAGTGATGAAGGAGCGCGACGAGCGCGTGCCGCTGGGCGGCATCGTGCAGGTGGACGACGCCTACTGGCGAGCGGACCGGCGGCAAGCGCGGTCGCGGCGCGGCGGGCCAGACGCCGTTCGTGGCCGCCGTGCAGGTCACCGCCGACGGCAAGCCGGCAAGGATGCGCCTGAGCAGCGTGGCGGGCTTCCGCAAGAAGACGCTGGCAGCGTGGGCCGGGCGGCACTTGCAGCCCGGCACGGAGGTGCATTCCGACGGCCCGGCCTGCTTCCGGGGCGTGGCCGACGCCGGCTGCGAGCACGTGCCGACCGTCACCGGAGGCGGGCAGCGGAGCTGCGGGTTTACCTGATTTCCGTGGAATTCAGCATAGAATCTCGCAACATTTCGGGGTTTGAAGTGGAACGATCCTGACGTAGGAGTCGCTTTTCTGGAATGGCTCGCGGCACGGCCCGGAGCGGGCCGTGCCGCGAGCGTTGAGTCGGGAGATCTTGTGGACGTCCCGCCGGTATCCGAACCTTGATCGGCTTGTCCGCGGGTCGGGTGCAGGGCTAGCCAGTACTACCCGTCGGGCTCGAACCGACAGCTGAAGAATGGAGCCCAGATTGCGCGATCCTCGCCGTAGCGAGATGCTCTGCTCTCGCTGCCGACCACGACTATCGGCGCACCTGAGCTGCGGCCGTACCGGGCTTCGCTGCCCTCGAAGATCCTCCCCTTGCCGGCCCGTATCTGGAACCGAATGACATCGATATCCGAGGCGCCCTCCAGCCTTGAGTTCAGCACGACCGGCGGGCCGAAGGCCTGGGCCAGATCCAGTCTGCCGTTCGGCTCCAGCTCGAGTCGGAGCGGCTTGGCGCCGACCCGCAACAGCCTGGCGCTCGATACCGCTCGCGGTCCGGAAGCACGGATGGGGTGCGACCCGGGTTGCGGCCGCGGAATCCGCTGCGAGGGTCAGCGAAGGGTGCAGGAGTCCGCGCCGGAGGCCCGTCCAGCGAGCTCCAGCCTGACCGGATTCGGCCGTCGTCAATTGGCCGAGGTCTTGGCCTAGGATCTCGACGGCTAGGGCGGAAGCTGGCAGGGCATCTTGAACGAAGACGGAAGTCAGACGCGGCGACCTACGGACGGGTCCGTCTTCGGGCATGTCAACGACACCGTGATCCAGTTCTCGGCGACAGCGTCCGAACTGCCCTATGCGGTATTCGCGAATTCAGAGGAGGGAGCATGTCGTGCGGGGCCTACCGCGGCGAGCCGTTCGCCGAATTCGACCGTGACTGAGGTCTCCGCGCGGGCGCGGCTTCTCCGAAACGCCGCCGAGAGCACCTGGCGGGCGGACCCCGTTCTTGGGCAGGCGCGACAGCCGCGACGGGCTCTCGGCAGTGGCGCGGGGCGGCCAGCAAGCCTGCCAAGCAGTGCCGAGCGTCTCCTGCGCCTCCCCGAGTCGCAGGCCGAAAGGGTTCGGCCTCGGCTCTGGCAGGGAGCCAGTCGCTTTCGCCGTCGACGGACCGAACCGCGCGGTCCAGAAACTGCACGCCGTCCCGCAGGGCAGGACGCCTGCGATGAATTTGCCCGAGTCTCCCTGTCGCCCTGACTCCGGAGGCAATTCTCCACGCCTCGGACTGCGGCCCGTTGCAGCCGCGACATGTACCGGTCCAGGTCGCCGACGGCGCGGTCTCGGTGCGCCCCGCCGGTGTATTATGAGACTCGCAGAGCGCGTCAAGGCAATGGCATGATTTCCCTCTCGTAGCGTGACACGCTGGCTCTCATGCCATGGGATAGTGCTGGTGAAGGCAACGGTCACGTTACAGGAGCGCAGGTACTGCCCGAAGTTCGGGTACGCTCGCATCGACACCGTGCTGGGCTGGTTGCGCTGGCTCTACAACAAGGCGCTGGCGGAGAGGAAAACGGCTTGGGAGGAACGCAAGCAGTCGCTACTCCGCCTAGATCGATGGAACCAGCTGGCCGAACTCCGCAAGTCCAAGCCGCTGAGGCTCGGAACGATCGACACCATGGTCTGCATGGCCGCGCATTCGCGAGTGGTCAGTGCGTTCTTGGGTCGCTGGAAGGCAGGCGGGAAACCCGGGTATCCGCGATTCAAGCCTGCCAGCCGGTTCCGCACCATCGAGTGCTTCGAGCCGCCCAGGCCCTGGGAGCGCGCTGACGATCGAACCGTCCTGCGGATCAAGGGACTGCCGCGGATCACGATCAAGCCAGACTGGGAGCTTCCTAGCCTCAAGCCCAAGTTCGTCCGCGTCACTCGCGCCGATGCCGGCCTGAACGTGGACTTGGTGCTCGACGGCGTCCACAAGCAGCCGCAAGCACCGAGCCCCTCCGCTGCAGGAATCGACCTAGGCGCGAAGGACCAACTGGCCCTGAGCGATGGCGAGCGGATCAGGGGAGTCGCTGATTCCGATGGCAATAACACGACTCGCAAGCGCAGCCGAGCGGTGAGCCGCTGCCAGAGAGGCAGCGGGACGCGGGGGGAGCGGGTGCGGCAACCGAGTATCAACAACATGGCGCGATCCGCGACGGGCACTGCCGATGAGCCCGAACCGAACGTAAAGCGGAAGTCTGGCTTGAATCGCTCGGTTCCGAGGCAGTGTCGGGGATTGCTGACAGGGCAGCTTGCATCCAAGGCAGAGTGGGTCGGTCGCAGGTTCGAGCAAATCGATCCCGCCTATACGTCGCAGCGTTGCCATCGTACGTCGCAGCGTTGCCATCGGTGCAGCGTTGCGGACCGCTCGAACTGCAAGGGGCAGCGGTACGCGTGCAAGCGCCGCGGCTACTCGGGCGATGCGGTCGTCAGCGCTGCGATCGACGCCCTGCAGGCTCTGAGCCCGCCTGGGCCTGCTTCCATCCTTCGCGCTGGCGGGTGTCCAGCCGAGAGTCGCCTCAGTCAGCGACGACTATCGGCGCGCTCAGAATAGGGGATCGAATGAGGCTGCTTTTCTTGCTTACCGCCCTCTTGGCCTGCGGAACTACGTGGTGGATGCTGGCGCCCGCCCAGAGCCCGGAGAACTCCCCAGGGGAAGTCCTGCTCCAAGAGGTCAGGAACCTCGGCAAGGCCTTCTACGAGACGCCGGGGTCGTCCCGGCAGGCGGTGGAGCAACTCAAGAGGGCGCTCGACCTGAATCCCGGCTCCGCCCGCGAGCATCTCAACTACGGTCTCGCGCTGTTGCGGGCAGGGCAGCGCGAGGAAGGCATGGCGCACGTCGCGCGGGCGCAGAGGATCGACCGGTTCCTGCCCCACACCTATTTCAATCTCGGGATCGAATACAAGAAGGCCGGGGAGGTCGAGAAGGCCATCGACCAGTTCGAGCAGATGCAGCGCCTCGTCCCGGACGAGGCGAAGACCCAGTACAACCTCGGCGCTCTCTACAAGCAGATCGGCAACATCCGGCGGGCGATCGAGAAGTTCGAGCGGACCATCGAGCTGGATCCCTCGCTGGCCGCGCCGCACTTCCAGCTGTTCGGGATCCTGCGAAGGTCAGACCCGGACCGGGCCACGCAGGAACTCGAGATATTCAAGGGGCTCAAGGCGGCTACCGAGGACGCCGCCGTCGGCGAGGACGTTGACTGGAGCTTCTATTCGGAACTGCACGATCCCTCGCTAGCGACGGGGGCAGCCGTCCCGGCGGCCGCCTTCGACTTCTCTTCCCGGACTGTCGGGCGTCTGGCGGGCGCGCCGCTGGGGGCCTTGGCCCTGGATCTCGACTCGGACGGGGAAGCGGACGCCTTGCTGTGGTCCGAGCAGGGCGCGGTCGCGATTCTGGGCGGCTCCGCGGACGGCCCGCGACCGAGCCGGGCGGCGCTGGACGGAGCCCGCCACTACGGGGCCGGGGACTTCGACGGAGACGGCACGGCTGATCTCTGCCGAGTCGACGGCCAAGGCGTCCAAGTCCTAGCGAACCGACCCGGACAGTCCTTCGAGAGCGTGTTCTCGCTGGCGGGCGCGTTCGACCTCTGCCTGTTCGCCGATTACGATCACGACAACGATTTCGACCTGTTCTCGCTCGGCCGCGACAAGCGGCTGCACCGGAACGACGGCGACGGCACGCTGACTGATGCCACCTCGGAGTTCCCGTTCGCGGAAGGCCGGGTCCGCGCCGCGGCGACGGCCGAGCTATTCGAGGATAACGGCCACGACTTCGTGGCGGTGTACGGGGAGTCCGTGGCGGTCCATCAGGACCGCAAGCTGGGCGTGTACGGTGACGCTGTCGAGGTCGAAGGCGCGCGAGTGCCGGGCGGCAGCGCACGGATGGACGTGATCGACGCCGATCACGACGGCTACCTGGACGTCGCCGTCGTCACCGCGGGCGCGACGCTTCTGCTGGAAAACCGCGACGGGACGCTGCGCGAAGGGCCGTCGGTGGCCCGAGTGGAGGCCTGGGCCGACTTCCAGCTGCGCGGGCGCTTCGACGTGGCGACAGCCGAGGGATTCCTCGCCAACGGCGGGCGCTTCGGCTTCGCTCCAGTCCGGGGCAGCGCCGAGGTCCCTGCCGGGCCCGCGGCTGCGGCGGACTTCAACGGGGACGGCCGCCCGGATCTGGTCACGGCCGGCCCGGACGGCGAGGTGCGATTCGCCGAGAACTCCCCGCAGGGGCCGAACCGCGGGCTGGTTGTGAGACTGGAGGGCGTCAAGAGCCCGGCGATAGGGACTGGCGCCCGCGTGGAGGTCAAGGCCGGCCTGAGCTACGCGAAGAGCGTGTACAGCGGCCTGCCCCTGGTCTTCGGCCTCGGCCGCGGGGGGCAGTTCGACACGGTCCGCGTGACCTGGGCGAACGGCCTGATCCAGAACGAGACGCCGGACGAGCCGACCTCCGCCATCGCGATCAAGGAGGCGCCGCGGCTGTCCGGCTCCTGCCCGATGGTCTACACGTGGAACGGCAGCGAGTTCGAGTACATCAGCGAGGTGCTCGGCGTGGCCCCGCTCGGCGCGAGCCTGGCGCGGGGCGTCTACTTCCCGGTGGATCACGACGAGTACGTCTCCATCGACGGCACGCAGTTGCGCCAGCGTGACGGGTACCTTGACGTGCGCCTGACCGAGGAGCTCCGCGAGACGGCCTACCTCGACAAGATCCGCCTGATCGCCGTCGACCACCCCGAGGAGATCCGCATCGTCACGAACGAGAAGGCCAAGGGCCCGCCGTTTCCGGCGTTCCGGCTGTTCGGCGTGGGATCCAAGGTCCTGCCCGTGGCGGCGACCAACCACAGGGGCGAGGACGTTCTCGCTCGGGTCGCGGCGAGCGACCGGCGCTACGCGACCTTCGAGCGCGACTATGCCAACCGGGCCGAGCGGCACTTCCTCGATCTCGAGTTCCCCGAGTTCGCGGCCGACGACGCCGTGCTGTTCCTAGAGGGCTGGGTCGACTGGGCGTCCGCCAGCAGCATCGTCGCGTCCTCCCAGACCGAGGAATCCGCCATCCTGCCGCCGTATTTGGAGATTCGGCACGAGAGCGGGGAATGGGTCACGGCCGTCGCCGACGCGGGCGTGCCCGGCGGCACGCTCCGCACGATCGCGATCGACCTGGGCGGCAAGTTTCCCGGAACGTCCCGCCGCGTTCGCTTGGTGACCAACATGTGCGTCTACTGGGACGCGGTCTACATCGGGCTCGGAACCAGCGAGCTCGAGACGCGGCTGACCCGCTTGGCGCCGGGCAGGGCGCAGCTGCGCTTCCGGGGCTTCTCGCGCAACTACGTCGCGGAAGGGCGCGGGCAGCCCGAGCGATTCGACTACCAGCAGGTCTCGGCCACGTCGAACTGGAACCCGACTCCCGGCCTGTACACGCGCTTCGGCGACGTCCGAAAGCTGCTCGACCGCGAGGACGACCGCTACGTGATCATGGGCGCGGGGGACGAGATCGAGCTGCGCTTCCCGGCGGCGGGACTTCCCGCCCTGCCTGCCGGGTGGACTCGCGACTACCTGCTGCTGGTTGACGGCTGGGCCAAGGAGAACGAGGCCAACACGGCCTTCGGCGACTCCGTCGAGCCGCTGCCGTTCCACAGCATGAGCGCCTATCCCTACGAGGCAGGGGAGCGGTATCCGGACACCCCTCAGCATCGGGCTGACCTGGAGACGATCCACACGCGTCCGGCCCTGCGCCTGCTGCGGCCGCTCGTAGCGCGGAGCCGGGCGAGGTGACCGCCGGGACGGGAGCGCGCGACCCCGCGGATCCGGCCCCTGCGCGCCGGAGCTGGCGGCTAGTCGGCGGCGCGTTCCTGTTCCTCCTCGTCAATTCCGCCTGGCTGCGGGCGTTCCCTTCGGCCGACCTGTTCTACGTCGCCAACGTGCTTCTGCACGTGGCTGCGGGCGCCGCGCTGGCGGTCGGCCTCTGGTTCTCGGGCCGGGAACTCTTCCGCCAGGCGAGGTCCGACCGGCGCGCCTTGGTGGCCTTCACGGCCTGCGCCGCGCTCGGGGGGCTTCTCTGCGTGGTCGGCGCGACCCGCTCAAACCTGCCGCTGGTCGCGGCGCATGCCGCTTTCGGCTTCGCCGGCGCCGCCTTGCTGGCATACGCGTGGCGGGACCGCCGGATCGCGGCGGCCCTGCTCCTGGCCTGCCTCCTGCCCGCGTACGCGTCCGTGCGGGGCCGCTGGTTCCCGAGCGATACCGAGCGGATCGTCAATCCCACCTCGGCGCCCCTCTCGATGGACTACGAGGGAGGCGGTCGCGCGGGCCCGTTCTTTCCGTCGGCTTCCCAGACGGCGAGCGGGGGGAAGGTTCCGTCGGACTTTTTCTTGGACTCGTCGGCCTGCGGCGAGTGCCACAAGGATGTCTACGAGCAATGGCGCTCGTCCATGCACCGCTTCTCGTCGTTCAACAACCAGTTCTACCGCAAGTCCATCGAGTACATGCAGGAGACCGCTGGCGTGCAGGCGTCGAAGTGGTGCGCGGGCTGCCACGACCACGCCATGCTCTTCAACGGCATGTTCGACGAGGCGGTCGCGGGCCAGCTCGACACGCCCGAGGCGCATGCAGGCCTCGCCTGCGTGTCGTGCCACTCCATCGTGCATGTGCCCGACACCATGGGCAACGGCGGTTTCGTGATCGAGTACCCGAAGCTTCACGGCCTCGCTTCGAGCGAGTTCGGGCTGCTGCGCGCGGCTCACGACTACGTAACGAACACGGCCCCCGCCGCGCACCGGCGGGCCTTCTTGAAGCCCTTCATGCGGCAGGACTCGTCAGAGTTCTGCGCCTCGTGCCACAAGGTGCATCTGGACGTGCCGGTGAACCGCTACCGCTGGGTGCGCGGGTTTAATTCCTACGACAACTGGCAGGCGAGCGGTGTCTCGGGGCAGGGTGCGCGGTCCTTCTACTATCCCGACGAGCCGCTGGACTGCTCGGACTGTCACATGCCTCTGGTAGATTCCGACGATCCCGGCAATCGCGACGGCAAGGTGCGGTCCCACCGCTTCGCCGCCGCCAACACGGCCGTCCCGCACGTGAACGGCGACGCGCGGCAGCTCGAGGAGGTCCAGCGCTTCCTGCGGGACGGCATCGCGACCGTCGATATCTTCGCCGTGGCGCCCGTGGTCGAGGACGACTCCTCGCCCCAGATGCTGCGACGAAAGGGCCAGGTGTCGGCGGCGACCGGATTCGCCGTGGGCGAGGAGGGCGGGGGCCGCCGCGGCCCTTCGCTGCTGCGCCAGGTGGGCAACCTGGCCGCTCCCATCGACGGGTCCGAGCCGGTCGTCCAGCCGGGCGAGACGGTCCGTGTCGACGTGGTGGTGCGGACACGCAAGGTCGGGCACTTTTTCCCCAGTGGCACCGTGGACGCTTTCGACGTGTGGGTGGAATTCGTCGTGCTCGACGCCTCCGGGAAGGCGCTGTTCTGGAGCGGTCGGGTCGCCGACGACGGGGCCGGGCCGGTGGATCCCGGCGCGCACTTCTACCGGGCGCTGCAGGTCGACGCGCACGGCAATCCCATCGACAAGCGGAATGCCTTCAACATGCGGGGCCTGGTCTACGCGCGCCTGATCCCGCCCGGGGCTGCCGACACCGTTCACTACCGCGTCCGCATACCGGAAGGGGCCGATGGTCCGCTGACGTTGCGGGCCAGCCTCAAGCACCGCAAGTTCTCGCACTCCTACACCGCATTCGCGTATGCCGGCAAGGCCGGTTCCGGGGATTTCGGCGAGGGGTTCGACGACAGGGAGTTCACCTACGATCCGGCGGACATACCGGGCAACGTTCCCGGACTGATCAACGACCGGATCCCCGTGCTGCCCATCACCGAGATCGCGGCGGCCGAGGCGCTCCTGCAAGTCGGTGAGCGCACGGCCGCGTGGGCGCCTGCCGTGCAAGCGGCCGACTGGGAGCGATGGAACGACTACGGCATCGGCCTGCTGCTGCAGGGCGACCTGCGGGGCGCGGAACACGCGTTCCTGCGCGCCACGGAGGCCGACCCCGGTCACCCGGACGGCTGGCTCAACGTCGCCCGCGCGATGGTGGAAGAGGGGCGCACGGCCGAGGCCGGGCCGTATCTCGTAAGAGCTCTCGACCTGTCCCCGGGCCTGCCGCGGGCGCTCTACTTCAGGGCGCTGGCGCGCCGCGCCGCGGGCGACTATCCGGGCGCGCTCGAGGACTTGCGGCGCGCGGCGGAGCGGTACCCGCGCGACCGGGTGGTGCTCAACGAGATCGCGAGCATTCTGTTCCTGCAGAGGGAGTACGCCCGAGCGGTCGAAGTGCTCGACCGGGTCGCGCGCATCGATCCGGAAGACCTGCAGATGCACTACACGCGAATGCGCTGCTATCGGGGGCTCGGGGACCTGGAGGCGGCCGAGCGCGAAGAGGCGCTGTTCATGCGCTATAAAGCGGACGAATCTTCGCAGACGCGGACGGCCTCGCTGCGAATGTCCAGCCCGGAGGACAATAACGAACGCCAGGCCATCCACGAGCATGTTTCCGCGCCCTTGTAAGTCCACTGCCGCGCTGGCCTTGCTTGTCGGGTCGGCCTGCGGGCCGTCCGGCGCGCCTCCGGAACCGGCTTCCGTCGGGCCGTCGCGCGTGCCGGTTGCGTTCACCGACGTGACGTCGGAGGCCGGCATCGACTTCGAGCATCACAACGGGCGCTCGGGGCGCAAGTACCTCCCGGAGACGCTCGGGTCCGGCTGCGCGTTCTTCGATTACGACAACGACGGGCGTCCCGATATCTTCCTTGTGAATTCCCGCCCGTGGACACCGGGAGAGGGCGTGACGTCTAAGCTCTACCGCAATGCGGGAGAGGGCCGGTTCGAGGATGTGACGCAGGCGGCGGGTCTCGCCGTGCCGATGTACGGGCTGGGGGCCGCGACCGCCGACTACGACAACGACGGCGACGCCGATCTCTACGTGACCGTTCTGGACGGGGACCGGCTGTTCCGGAATCGCGGCGACGGCGCCTTCGAGGACGTCACCGAGGCGGCGGGCATCGACAATGCACGGTTTGGCACGAGCGCCGCGTGGCTCGACTACGACTTGGACGGGCATCTCGACCTGTTCGTGGCGAACTACGTCCAGTGGTCCATCGAGAAGGACCTGTGGTGCTCGATGGACGGATCCAAGAAGACGTATTGCACGCCGGAATCCTATCCGGGCCAGCCGTCCGCCCTGTACCGGAATCGCGGAGACGGGACGTTCGAGGACATCGGCGAGGCGGCCGGTCTCGCCGACCCCACCGCGAAGGCGCTGGGCATTGCTGTCTTCGACTACGACTCGGACGGACTGCCGGACATCTTCCAGGCGAACGACACCCAGCCCAACAAGCTCTATCGGAACGAAGGCGACGGAACGTTCAGCGAGCGCGGGGTCTCAGCCGGCATCGCGTACGCGGAGGACGGCAAGGCGCGCGGCGCCATGGGCGTGGATGCGTCCGACTACGACCGCAGCGGGCGCTTCCACCTGCTTGTCGGGAACTTCGCCAACGAGATGCTGAACCTGTTCCACAACGAGGGGAACGGGCTGTTCGTCGACGAGGCCCCCACCAGCGAGATCGGCAGGGACAGCTTTCTGACCCTGACGTTCGGGGCGTTCTTCTTCGACTACGACCTGGACGGCCATCCCGACATCTTCTGCGCGAACGGCCACCTTGACGAGGAGATCGAGATCGTGCAGCCGTCGGTGAGGTTCGCCCAGGAGCCGCACCTGTTCCGCAACGACGGGAGAGGCGGGTTCGATCTCGTGACGTCCGAAGCGGGCCCGGACTTGGGCGAGCCGTTGGTGGCTCGCGGCGCGGCCTACGCGGACTACGACGGGGACGGGGATCTCGACATGCTGGTCACGACCAACAACGGGCCCGCCAAGCTGATGCGCAACGACGGGGCGAATGCCAATAACTACTTGCGGGTGCGGCTGCAGGGCCGGCGGTCGAATCGAGACGGACTCGGCACCGAACTGACGGTGGTCAGCGCGTCGGGCCGCCAAGTCCATGTGGTCCGCGGCGGCTCGAGCTACTGCTCGCAGAGCGAGACGGTCGCGACCTTCGGGCTCGGGGCCGACGAGGTCGTCAAGTCGGTGGTGGCGCGATGGCCCGGCGGCGGGGTCGACACGCTCGCGAATCTCGAAGTGAATCGCGAGATCACGGTGATCGAGGGGCTGCCGACGCAGTGAGGGCTGCGGCCGGGTCATGGGCCTGACGCGACCGTCGCGCCTGGTGCCGGCATTGCGTAGACTTGGATGGGGCTGAAACAGAAGTTCGAGCGTCGGATAGGAATCCCTTGGCATGAGCGGGCCAAGAAGTCTCAGCGACTGCTTCCGCGGTTGGAGAGGCTTCGGAACGCACCGACGGAGAGAGTTGGCCTCCTGGCGATTGGCCTTCTGCCGAAGCCTTTGAAGTCGCGGAGACGTTGGCCAAGACCACTAGATGGGATTTGAGCCCCATTCCCTTGATCGCATGGGCGGATGACGGAGAAATCAACTTTCCGCGGAAGCTTCGGTCTCTGGACTTCGACTTCGGATTCGACGGCAATCGCACGTACTTGTTATTCGCTCGCGGTGACAAGGTCTGCCGATACTGCCGATACTATGGATACGATCTTGCGGAGTCGGACGGCTTCCCACGAGCAGTAGTCGACCTGATTGCAGCTGCACCGAGCGCTAGGTCGCGAACCACGGCGCGAAATCCGGACCAACGGAACCGGCCTTGATCGCCGCCTTGACTGCGGCGGGCCGGAGTGACTCAGCACGCTCGTGTCATAGCAACCGAGTCTGCGCGGCGGACCGGCGGACGTACATGTCCCCTGCGGCAAGATTCACCGGGGTAGCCGATGGCCAGTCGTCAGCGAGCTCCGGGCTGCGATGGGCCGCGCGAGGTGATTCCCACGGACCGACCGGGGAGCGCTTGGCCGGGCGTGCGACGGTGCAGTCAAAGCAGGCTGGCCATGATTCGTGGAGCACAGTCTGGTGCAGCCTGACTCGAAACCGGCGACAAGCTTCACCTACCCGTCCCGAGCGGTCGACTGGGAGGCCTGCTCGCAGGAGTGGGAGGGGCTGGAAGCTGCACTCGGACAGGTCACTTCGACCGCTCACCTCGAACGGGCACCTTCGCCTGGATCAACGGCCGCCGCGAGCCTTGCCAGGCGGAATCACAGGTAGCCCGCGCGAGAACGCTCACGGATTGCGCCAGGTCACGCGTATTTCAGTCGTACTTGCGCAGCTCCAGCTTCGCTACGGCCTCGCGGTGGACTTCGTCCGGGCCGTCGGCTAAGCGCAGCGTCCTCTGGCTGGCCCAAGCGCCTGCCAGAAACGAGTCCTGGCATACGCCCAAGGCGCCGTGGGCTTGGATCGCGCGGTCCAGCACGCGCAGCGCGACGTTCGGCGCGATGACCTTGATCTGGGCGATCTCCTGGCGGGCGACCTTGTTGCCCACCGTGTCCATCATGTAGGCTGCCTTGAACACGAGCAAGCGGAGCTGCTCGATTTCCATGCGCGAGTCGGCGATTGCCTTGCGCAGGGCGCCCTGCTCGGCGAGCGTCTTGCCGAAAGCGATCCGTTGCTTGGCCCTGCGGCACATGGCCTCCAATGCGCGCTCCGCGATGCCGATGGAACGCATGCAGTGGTGGATCCGCCCAGGCCCCAGTCGGCCCTGAGCGATTTCGAAGCCGCGGCCTTCGCCCAGGATCATGTTGCCCGCCGGCACCCGGACATTGTCGAACAGGATTTGGGCGTGTCCGTGTGGCGCGTGGTCGTAGCCGAACACGTGCAGCACGCGCTCGATCTTCACGCCCGGGGTGTCGAGCGGCACGAGGATCATCGCCTGCTGTTTGTGCCGGGGCGCTTCGGGATCCGTCTTGCCCATGAAGATCGACAGCTTGCAGCGGCGCTCGCCGGCCCCTGAGGACCACCACTTGTGCCCGTTGATGACGTACTCCTCGCCCTCTCTCCGGATCGTCGACCGGATGTTGGTGGCGTCGCTCGATGCGACGTCGGGCTCGGTCATCGAGAAGCACGAGCGGAGCTTGCCTGCCAGCAGGGGCGTCAGCCAGCGCTCCTTCTGCTCGTCGGTGCCGTATCGCACCAGCACCTCCATGTTGCCGGTGTCGGGAGCGGAGCAGTTGAAGACTTCCGGGGCCATCGGCGAGCGGCCCATGATCTCGCAGAGCGGCGCGTATTCTAGGTTCGTCAGCCCGGCACCGTACTGGCTGTCAGGGAGGAAGAGGTTCCAAAGGCCCTGCGCGCGGGCCTTGGGCTTGAGCTCCTCAAGAATCGGGGGCGGGGACCAGCGGTCGCCATCGGCGATTTGCTGCCGGAACAGGGTCTCGTTCGGATAGATGTGCTCGTCCATGAAGGCGAGCAGGCGGGTGCGCAGGTTCTTTACTTTGGGCGAGAATTCGAATTCCATCGGCTGGGGGAGCTCCGTAGCTGGCCGCCATTGTACAAGCCCCAGGCCGCTTGAAGCGGGGCATCGCGGAACTGCGGAGGCGGCGGGGCCGCGCGGTCGTCCGGCGCCCTAGCGTTCGGCTCGGAAGCCGAACTTCCTTCGCTCGGCCGCGCGGACCTCGTCTTCGTCCATGCCAATGTGGTGGGCGATTTCATGCCAAAGCGTCTCGTAGATCTCCTGCCGGACATCACCGCCCGACCTCTCCAACGGGCCTTGGAAGAGGGTGATTCGGTCCGGCAGGGCCATTTGGTAGTGCCACCCGCGCTCGTCCAAGGGCACCCCCTCGTACAGGCCGAGCAGCGTGTCGCCCGGGGGGACGCCGGCTTCGTCGAGCTGCTCGAGAGTCGGCTCGTCCTCGACTAGGATGACCAGATTCGAGAACTCCTGCCGGAATCGCTCCGGGATGCTACGCCAGGCCTCGGCCACCCAAGCCTCGAAGCGCTTCCGCGAGTAGCGCATGTTCCGTCTCAGGCGAACCCCCTGCGGGCGGTCACCTCGAGCCCGCGGCCGCCCATTCGGCATGCTTGCGGGGCAAGCCGGCGTCGGCGGTTCTCCCGGGGTGGACGAGGACGCGGTACCGGAATCGCAGCGTTTCGCCCTTCGCGAGCGTGATGCCGCCGTCCTTGCTCTCGTCGGCGTGGAAGTCGTGCTCGCCGAAGACGTTGGCGGCGAATAGCCCGTAGCCTCGCACGTGCCAGTAGGTAGGGTGCTTGGGATTGTCGGGGTGGTCGAAGATCGCGATGCCCATCGGCTTGCCTTGCAGGCTCCCCGAGTAGTCCACCCACGGGGACCGCTTGCCCCAGGTCCTGGCTTCCGTAGCCAGCCCGCTGGCGTTCTTGATCGTGCCGGTGCGGGCGATGCCCTTGGCTCGGAAGTGCGGTTCCTCCAGTTCGGTTGCGATGCGGACGGCGAAGGTGCCCTCCTTCGTGTCCCCGAAATGAACCGAATCCGCTTCCGCCGTCAGTTCGAGGTCGAAGTCGACGATATTGTCGTCGCTCGACCGCCGGAAGCGCATCGCCCGCCGCTCGGTGACTAGGAGCTGGCGATTCGGGCCGCGCCATCCGAAGGTGGCCCTGACGAGGCCTTCCGAACCTCCCGATTCGACTGCGTCAATCGCGGCGAGCTCGATGGTGCCCTTGCTGCCCCTTGACCGCTGACGGACCTCGTTGGCCCAGAAGTCGACTCCGTTGACGTCTCCGTGGCTGAACCATACGCCGCGGTGGTGCGGATGGTCTGTCTGCTCCCCCTCGACGCGCTCCATCGGATAGCCGCGGGTTACGACGGTGCCGTCCCGTGCGCGAAGCGGATGCAGGTAGGGCTTCGTCGCTTCGGGACCGAAATAGAAGGCGGTGAAGGGCTGGCCGCCTATCTCGACGTGGATGCGGTTGCCGTCGCGCCGGACGGACACGTCATCGGACGCTAGAGCGACTGGCAGGCAGGCCAGTGTAATGAGACCTAGCAAGCGATACATCGCTCTATTGTGGAACAGCCGCTGCGGAGCCGCGACTGGTTCCTGCGCGATCCAAGGCGGGGCGGCTAGGGCCGCCCCGCAGGTTGAGGCCTTACGGGCCGGGCTAGAAGCCGTATCGCAGGCCGATCTGGAAGATCCGCCCGGAAGCGCCGACTGTCAGACCGGTGATATTGCCGAAGGCCTTGTTCTGGACATTGCCCACCGGGAGGCCGAAGTTGGCGCGATTGGGGAGGTTGATGACCTCTCCCCGGAACTGCAGGCTATGACCTTCCCATGGCATAGTGAAGTTCTTGATCAGCGACATGTCGGTGCGCAGCGCTCCCGGACCGATGAATGCATTCCGGCCCACGTTTCCGAAAGTGAACCGAGCGGGCTTCACGAAGGCCGAGGTGTTGAAGAACTTCTCGCCCCTGACGTTGTCACGCCAAGCACTGTTCCGCTGGTAGTCTCCCACCGCGTCGGCCCGCACGCGGGCGGCGGTTGGATAGACTTGGCTCGCATTGCCCCAGTAGCTCGAGAACGGCGGACCGGTGCGGGCCTCGATGATGGTGCCGATCGACCAGCCGCCGAGAATCTGGTTCAAGACCGCGTTGCTGAGCGCCCTGGCACGCCCCTGGCCGACCGGGATGTCGTAAACGAGGCTGACGATCGCGCGATGCGCGACGTGGCTGCCCCCCAGAGACCACGCGATGCGCCGATTGTATTGGTCGGCGAAGGGAATTCTGCCGTCCTCGCCGCCGAGTTCGTTGCGGCCTTCGACGTTGTCCATCGCCTTCGCCCAGGTGTAGTTGGTTTGGAACTGGAGGCCGTTCGAGTAACGCTTCTCGATCTTGAAATTCACGCCGTGGTACTCAGAATCGCCGAACGTCGGCGACATCATGACGACATTCGAGAACTGCGGGAACGGGCGCAGGACCTGGGGTGCGATTCCCTTGCTGTCAACCAGTCCGATCTGTGACGGGTGGACTTGGTTCTGGGTGGCCGACCCGGGAATCGTGAGCTTCTTTCCGATGGTGGACAGGTAGCCCACCTCGAAGAGCATGTCTCCGGGAAGCCGACGCTGGATATTGAAATTGTAGGTGAGCAGGTACGGATTCGGCCTGTCCTCGGGCTGGAAGAACTGCGGCGCGAAGTTCGGGTTGCTGCCGATCGGCACCGAGCCGAAGCCCGGCACTAGGTCAGCCTCGGTCGGCTCGTTGATCGGGGGGAGGCCGTCGCGTAGCAGGAAGGCGGCGTCGGTCGGGCGAAGAGTGCCGAACGAGCCTTGAATCGAGAAGCCTGCGTTGGTCACGATGGGCGTCGCTTGGTCGTACTGCCCGATATAGACGATGGACGCGCCGGCGCGGATGACCCAGTTGTCCGAGGCACGGTAGGAAAGGCCGACGCGCGGGCCGATGTTGCCGTAGACGAAGTTATGGGCGTACTTGCTGCCGCCGCGGGCGTCGCGCCCTGACCACGTGATCAGGCCGGGACAGTCGCAAACTGGGTTGTGGCCGCTCATGTCGAACGAGTTCTGGCGGTTGTCGATGGCTTCGAACCGGGGCGTGTCGAAGTCCCAGCGCAGGCCGAGGTTGAAGGAGAGGTTCGGCGTGACCTTCCAGTCGTCCTGCAGGTACATGCCCATCGAGTTGGCCCGGCTGCGAATCAGGAAGGTTTCGGTGCGGCTTCCGCCCGCGACCCAGCCGTACAGCAGGGCGGCGACCGAGTCCCCGGTGGCGTTCTGGTTGAAGTTCATCGAGCCGCCGGCGCTGGTGAGGAAGACGTCGTCGTTGATGGACCAGCGGAACTCGCCGCCCCACTTCAGCGTGTGCTGGCCGCTGACATAGGTCCAGTTGGACACGATGTGGTTGTCGCGGATGGGGAACTGGCGGCGTTCTTGGCCCCCGCCGCGGCCGATGCGCTGGATCCCGCCCGCCAAGCCGAAGCCGGGGAAGAACTCGGGGTTGTTGCCCGTGAAGCCAATCTCCTGCGAGAGGCCGAGGCCCTTGGCGGCGATCTTGGGGTGCCACTTGCGCTTGTTCCACGTGAAGCGGTTCTCGGTGACGAGCTTGTTGGTGACGTTCGAGATTTCGGTGACCGACCAGTTGAAGTAGTGGAAGTCGTTGATGCGCTGGCTGGTATGAACCGGTTGCGGCCAGAAGTTCTTGAACAGTTCCGACTGGCCGATCGAATGCACGTAGCGCCCGTAGATCCGGTGGCGTTCGTTCAGGGTGTGGTCGACGCGGACGGACAGGGTACTGCTGTCGTTGACGTTGCGCGCGTTGTTGATGAAGTTGCGGCTGCGCGAGGCCCTGCCGGCGATGTTCGGCTTGGGCCAGAACTGCGCGACCTTGGCCCCGACGGGATCTAGGTCGGCCTGCGGGATCGTGGCGTTGGGCACGGAATCGCCGGTCACGGGATTCTGTATGGCCTTGCCCAGCCCGGAAAAGTCGCCGCGGGTCTCGGCAGGGTCGGGAATGTTCTCGATCCGAGGGTTCGCTGTCCGCTGCGTCGTGAACTCCTGGCTGGCGAAAAAGAAGGTCCTGTCCTTGGCAATCGGGCCGCCGAGCGCCCAGCCGTACTGGTTCCGGCGCAGGGTCTGCTTGTCGCGGGCGAAGAACTGCCGCGAGTCCATGGCGTCGTTCCGGAGGAAGTCGTAGAGAGCTCCGTGGAAGCTGTTGGTCCCGGCCTTGGTGGTCATCTGGATGAACCCGCCGCCCGAGCGCCCCATCTCCGCCTTGTAGTTCGAGACCTCGACGTTCATCTCCTCGAGCGCCTCGATCGGGGGATCGTAGTTGAGCGAGGCGACGCCCAGCAGGATGTTCTGAGTCGATCCGCCGTCGAGAGTCCACATCGCGTTATTGCTTCGCCCGCCCGCGATCTGGAACTGCGATCCGTTGCCGCGCTGCACGACGAATCCGCTCAGACGCACCAGCTGCGCCGCGCGGCGTCCCAGCAGGGGCATGTTCGCGATCGACCTGTTCTGGATAACTCCTCCGACGGAGGAGTTCTCGGTCTTGAGAAGAGGGACGTCCGCCTCGACCGTGACCGACTCGGTCACCTCGCCGACTTCCAGGACCGCGTCCGCCCTGGCGCTGGATGCGGTGTCGAGCCGTATGCCGGCGCGGGCGTACTGCTTGAAGCCGGGCGTGGTCACGATCAGCTCGAACGTGCCGGGCTTGATGAACGGGATCGTGTAGTTGCCGGTCTCGTTGGTGGTGGTGGCGTACGACTCACCGGTCTCGGTGTTCATGATCGCGATCTCGGCGGCGGGGATTACCGCGCCGGACGAGTCGGTTACTGTGCCGGTGAGGGTCGCATTGGTCTGCGCGAAGCAGAGCGTGGCGCCGACAAGCGTCAGCGCGGCGACCGCGGAGAGTCTGAGTCCAAGCATCTGTTCCTCCTGAATTGGCGCGACAAGGGATACAAGTACTGCCGGCAACCCTGCAAGCGGTACGAATCCCACGAATACTGTATCAGCGTCGCGCCCCGCCGTCAATGCTGGCGTCGGCTCCAGCCGATCTCGATTCGTTGGTCACGAAGGGACTGGCTCGGTGTGGCTAGTTTCCCGTTGCAGCGGTAAGGCGCGCACGCCTGGTCCACACTCTGCGGCTTTATGGGCCGCCTCGAATCTTGCTCGGTCGCGGTGTAGCATTCTCTTGGAGCCTTCGATGCCCGTGAGACGGACCGGCGCGATAGTCCGGCACGTCACTAGCGCCGAGTGATGTGAGCCCTGGTGCAATCCACACCGCAAGCTAGAATGTCTGGTGGGGACGCCATCGCGAGGCTTCTCAACTGCAGATACGGTGTCAGTGATCAATGTCTACGGGAGATAGGGGAGCGACTTCCGATTGGCTCGTGTGGGGGACCTCACGAAATCTTCCGAGCCCCGGAGCCCTTGCTTGGATGCATCGGAGCGACAATTCTGAGAATGGATGCCTACCCTTCGTCCAGGTCCGGGGACTCGCCGCGAGCCAGTCTCTCGTATGCAGCAAGAACATAGCGCTTGGTCCGGTATTCGCCGTATCGCTTGATTTCGTTGGCCTTCAGCGTTGGGAATGATGCGCTTGGGGGTGGGGCATCCAGTATCCACTCGAGTTCACCGCGGTCTAGCCTGTACATGTGTGCGAAGATTGCGTCAAGCTCGCAGCGTAGCCGGTGACGGCGAAGAACATCCCAAATAAATGGCCTACCATTGTACCCTAGAACTCTTGCGAATCCCTCCAATTCGTTTGATGTGAATGAGAGCTCCACTACTCGGGAAATCACGAGCTCACAAAAGTGCTGACCGTTGCCAGCCCGTTCCAAGTAGCACTTTGGAGACAACACTGGAAGTTGCTTCACAATGAACAAACTCATACCTGATCCTGATTACCAACGAACGTCAGCCGAGGATAGGCTATCCTGAAGGAGGTCGGAAATCTCTGCTAGGAAAGGGGATAGCAGATGAAACGCAATCGCGTGCAATGCCAGAAGGGACTCAGCCTGGGCAAGTTCCTGCAGCGCTACGGCAGCGAGGGGCCATGCGAGCAGGCCGTCTTCAACGCCCGCTGGCCGGACGGCTTCCGCTGCCCGGAGTGCGGCTCCCGCCGGCACTGCCGCATCCGCTCCCGCAAGCTGTGGCAGTGCCATGCCTGCCACCGCCGGACCTCCCTCGTCGCCGGCACGATCTTCGCCGCCACCAAGCTGCCGCTGACCGTCCGGTTGCTGGCGATCCACCTGCTGACGCAGGGCCAGCACGGCGTTTCGTCGCTGGAACTGGCGCGGCAGCTGGGCGTGAGCCGGAACACGGCTTGGAAGGTGCAGCACAAGCTCCTGCCAGTGCTGAAGGAGCGCGACGAGCGCCTGCCGCTGGCCGGCATCGTGCAGGTGGACGACGCCTACCGGGGCGGGGAGCGGAGCGGCGGCAAGCGCGGTCGCGGCGCGGCGGGCAAGACGCCGTTCGTCGCCGCCGTGCAGGTCACCGCCGCCGGCCAGCCGGCAAGGATGCGCCTGAGCAGCGTGGCGGGCTTGCGCAAGAAGACGCTGGCAGCGTGGGCCGGGCGGCACTTGCAGCCCGGCACGGAGGTGCATTCCGACGGCCCGGCCTGCTTGCGGGGCGTGGCCGGCGCCGGCTGCGAGCACGTGCCGGCCGTCACCGGAGGCGGCCAGCGGAGCTGCGGGGATTCCCGCTTCGTCCGGGTCAACGTCCGGGTCAGCACGATGCTGACGCACGTCAAGCAGTCCCTGGCGGGAACCTGCCATGCGCTCGACGGCAAGCACCTGCCGCGGTACCTCGCCGAGTTCCGCTACCGCTTCAACCGCCGCTACGACCTGGAGGCGCTGGTCCCCCGCCTGCTCCACGCCTCCGTGCGCACCCCGCCCATGCCTTACCGCCTCCTAACCTTGGCTGAGTCTTGTGGGTAATCAGGATTTCATCTAAGAAAAAACTGAATCTGGCACCTCTACTCGGACTCTGAGATCCTCTCAATGTGACTTCAGCCACCGGGGCAAGTGCCGTGCCGCTAAGTCCGTCCGAAACAGTTGCTCGTGCAAGGCAACGTACTATTCCAATCGGAGGGGCGGGCAACCCATGACGACTTCACGCTGAAAACCGTTCTGCAGTCTTCTTGAGGGTGCTAGAGGCGTCCTCGCTGCACCATGAGAACGCCCTCACTGGCCGTTCAAGCGCGCCAGCAGGGCCTCGGCCGTGTCGCAGTCCGCGATCCAGTCCGCGGCGGCGTCCAGCTGCTGCGGGTCCGTGCAGGCCTCGAGCCAGCGGCTGAACAGGAGCGCCACGGCTTCGCCGTGGAGCCGACGCGCCTGTCGCGACAGCACGGCCTTCGTTCCCTCCATTCGGCCTTCGACCCGGCCTTCGACCCGGCCTTGGCTCAGCAACTGCTGCTCCAATTCGACGAACCTTGCTTCCATCATCGCGACTCTCTCCTCCCCATCCTCGATCTCCGGCAGCGTCTCCCCGGGGAACCGCTTGGGCAGCCGGTCGTTCACCCAGACGAGAAACGCTCTCCTCGGCCTGCTCGCGCCCGCCTTCCCCAGCGCTTGCACCACGGCCTCTGCCAGCACCGCCGCCTTGGACACGTCACGGTTGCGCTCGTACCGGAACAGCGCCGCCACGATGTTCCCTTCCAAGCCCGGCACGTCCAAACGTTCCGGCCGCGCGTCCAGCAGCCGATAGTCCAACGCCACCCGGCCCGGCCCCACGGTCTCCCGGATCCCTGCCGGGCCCCCGATATCCGTTCGCGCGGTCCACAGCTTGCGCCCATTGTAGATCACCTGCGGGCAAATCGCGGGCGGATCCTTCGGCGACGCCTCGCCGCGATCGAATAGCTCCTCGTACAGCATGCTGGCGTAGCGCAGCAGCCGCACGGCCATCCGCCGCTTCACATTCGACTGGAACTCTAGGATCAGGTATACGCGCCGCTCGCTCTCGCCGCGATACTTCACGCTCCACACCGTGTCGCACACGCGCTGGCCCAGGCTCTCGTCGACGAAGTGCGTTGGGACGGCGCGCAATGATCGCAGGTCCATCTGCCCGACCCAGTTCCCATCGGCAAAGCCGCGCAGCAGGTCGGCCACCACCGCGGGCGTGCCGAAGCAGAGCTTGTAGAAGGCGTCGTTGGGCATGGGGATCATCCCGTCACCCCTTTCTGCGACCGCCGTCGCGCTGCTGCGTGCTCCGCACACCGGTCAACCGCCGCAACCGTGCTGTGCGCTGCGGCCGCTCCATGCGGACTGGAGCCCGTCGCGGGTGCGCGGAGGGTGCGCCCCGCCTCCGGGGCAGGGGACGAGCTCCCCTGTCCGGGCCGCAGCGTCCCGCGCTGGCTCGGCGGGGCAGCGACCGTTGGGCTAGCCTCGCCAGGCGTGTGACTCCGTTCATGAAGTCTTGATCTCCGTGCTGTTCACTAGATGTTCGATCATAGGATGTTGCAAATCTGATTATCAGGCTGCTCCTCTTCCAAGTTCTGGGAATCGGGCGTCGCTCCCGTCGGGGCTTGGCGGATGCTTCACGCCCGGACACCCCCGGGCTTGTCGCTGGAACGCTCCTCGCGATCCCGGCCACAGTCGGCAGCCACCCTTGGCCGGACAGGGGTTGAATGCCCCGCTCCGCTACCTTGGATGACTCCCATGACAATGCCTCTTGGAACTATTGTAGCGAATAAAATTAGAGTTGCAAGTGCGCTGGGATGCGATTAGAAAATTATCTTCCAGGATCAAGATGCGACCATGATGCACAATCGACGGTGCTCGGCGGGACCGGCCTAGCTCGGCGCATCATGCTGTTGAGGGACTCGACCTGCCCATCGACGCCCGTCGGGAACCGACCTCGACAGCGGCCCGTCAGAGTTCACAGCTGAACCGACTAGCAACTGTCTGATTCCGGCGCACGCCTCGAGTACGCCGCCGCACTTGGGCAGGAGCGGCATCGCCCCGCGCTTGGGACGCCTGAGGCGGCGTGGAGCGAGACTGTTCGGGCCCGGCGGAGGCAGCCGTCGGGCCCGGACAGGAATGCAAGATCTTGGAATCAGGGTTACGCGTGCCGCGGACTCCGGACCAAGGGACTGCCGCACGTGTTGGTGGCCGCCCCGGTCTGACGCTGCCAACGCTCACGCCGGACTTCGGGCGCGCCAGTCGCACGGACGCGGGGGATCAGCATGCACCTCGTGCTCGAGGGATTCATGCCTGCACCAGCGTCAAGTGGCGCCGCTCCTTGTGGGCGCTGACTTTCCAGCGGGATCACTCGGATTGCTGGCCGACTTGGATAGATTCCTGATTCGCTGAACCTTGAGCGTTTCCGGGGAGGCCTGTGCAGCGGAACAATCCGCCCGGGCATCCCCGACCTCTGCCGGGCATGGCAGCCGGAGCGCATGCCCGCGGTGCCGGCGACCCCAAGCGGGCCCCCGCCTGCTGGACTTCGCGCTGGTCTTCAGGGAACTTGGAGCAGACCCAATTGGCCATCCGCACATGCCACCGCTGGGACGCGCGGAAGCCGGGCTTCTGCGGCGTGAGCTGGCGCATGGCACGGCTCGGTCGCCCTCACTATCCCCCGCGCGACGGCCCGCTGCACACCGTCTGGAACGACTCCAAGCACGGGCAGTGAGCGCCAAGCGGCGCATGCGCGCCGTCGCGTGAGGCCTGTAGTCGCCTTCGGCAGGGCGGCTCGCTCAGCCGTGCCCCCCGCCGGAATCGGCCGCCCGTGGAGCCGCGGCCCTGATGCAGCGCCCGCCCGTGATATACTTCGGCCATACGCGAGATTTAGGCTTGCCTAAATTGCAAACTCACAATGCTGTGGAATTCATTATTGCTTTCCCTAACTTTGGTTCTTGTTCATGGCCAGAGTGCGGGGCAGTCGTCCGCGACGCTCCAAGGCACGGTGGTCGACCCCACCGATGCAGCGCTGCCCCGGGCCGAGATTCGCCTCTCCCATCCGCTGTCCGGATTGGAGGTCAAGGCACGCACCGACGGGCAGGGGAGCTTCCGGCTCTCGAACCTTCCGCTGCAAGCCTACCTGCTTGAAGTTAGCCGGCCGGGGTTCCGTCCGAGCCGACGCAGGATCGAGCTGCGGTCCAATGTGCCGTTGTCGGTGGAGGTCAGGCTCGCCCTCCTGGTTCTCTCCGAGACCGTGTCAGTCGATGCCAGCGAGCGATCGGAACTGCTCGATCCTGAGGCGAGCGGCACCAAGTCCCGTCTGAGCCGGCGGATCATCGACAAGCTGCCAGTCGCCACCGGAGCGCGGGGTCTCGAGGCCCTCCTGCTGGGATTCCCCGGCTTCGCCGCCAACGCCAACGGCACGCTCCATACGCGCGGTGCGCACAACCAGCTCACCTACGTCATCGACGGCATGCCGATCAGCGACCAGTTCTCGGGCCAGTTCGCGACCTCGGTGGATCCCAACTTGGTCCATTCGCTCGAGCTCTTCACCGGCAACATCCCTCCCGAGTACGGCGCGAAGGTGTCTGGCGTGGTGAAGGTCACCACCCGGTCCGGCTTCGACGGCGGCGGGCGCAGCTTCGGCCAAGCCGAGGTCGGTGGCGGCGGCTTCGACACGCACTCCCAGGCGGTCCAGGCCGGAGGGGCGCAATCCAGCCTCGGATGGTTCGCCTCGCTGTCCGGCGTGAAGAGCAACCGCTTCCTGGACTCCCCCTCGTTCGACAACCTCCACAACGGCGGCAACGCGCAGCGCGGATCGGCCCGGTTCGACTGGCACCGGTCAGCCCGCGACGTGCTCCGAATCAGCGCCATGGCCGGGCGCTCGTCGTTCCAGCTGGCGAACCTGCGCAGCCAGCACGCCAACGGCCAGCGCCAGCGCAGGGAACTCGGGGACCGCTCCTTTTCGTTCGGCTACCTGCGCGTGCTGTCGCCGGCCGCCACCTTCGACTCCACGACCTCGTACCGCGGCACGGTCGCGGAGCTCCGGCCAAGCGCCGGCGACGTTCCCGTGACCGCGGCGCTCTTCCGGACTCTCGGGACCCTGTCCTCGCTCAACCGCGTGAACTGGCGGCGCGGCTCCCACCAGCTCCGGGCCGGCTTTGACGGGCAGCGGTTCGCCCTCGGCGAGAGCTTCTCTTTCGGCCTGACCGACCCTTCGGTCAACGACCCCGCCGCACCCGGCTTCAATCCGAATCTCCTGCCCCACGACATCTCGCGCGGCGGCCGGCGGTTCCGGTTCCGGGCGAGCGACGCAGGCACGATCCTCTCCGCCTTCGTTCAGGACCTGTGGAAATGGCGGCGTCTGGTCTTCGACCTCGGCTTGCGCTTCGACCGGTACTCGATGATCGGGATCTCGAGCGAGCTGCAGCCGCGCGCAGGGCTGGCCTACCACTTGGGACGGACCGGCACGGTCTTCCGCGCCTCGTACAACCGCAACCTCCAGACCCCGCCGAACGAGAATCTCCTCCTGGCGAATTCCACCGAGTCCGCCTCCTTGGCCCAGCCCGAGGTGCAGCGCGTCATGAACGGCGGGGTGGTCGCCATCCAGCCCCAGCGCCAGAACGTCTACGAGGTCGGGCTCCAGCAGGACATCCGGGGCCGCGCCTCGGTGGACGCCGTCTACTACCACAAGAACTCGACGAACGCCCAGGACAACGACAACTTCCTGGATACTGGGATCATCTTCCCCACGTCCCTGGCGCTGTCGCGGGTCAACGGCTTCGAGGCCCGCCTGGTGGTCCCGGAGACGCGGAGACTGTCTGGCTCGCTCAGCCTCACGCACTTCCGCGCGATCATGACGCCTCCGTTCACGGGAGGGCTGTTCCTGGGAGGAGCTGCCTTGGACGCTCTCGGCCAAGGGCCGATGGTGATCGACCACGACCAGGCGCTCGGCATGAGCGCGAGCCTGATCTACCGGCCCGCGAAGCGCTGGTGGTCCAGCTGGCAGGTGCGGCACGACAGCGGGCTGGTGTCGAATCCCTCCGACCCGGAAGAAGTGGCGGGGGATCCCGACTACTTCGACCAGCTTCCGTACGTCGACCTGCTGGGCGATCCGCCCCGCATCCGGCCGCGGACGGTTGTCGACGCGGCGGTCGGCTACGAGCACCTCCGCGGCGACCGCAAGGCTTGGGAGATCGCGGTACAGATCTCGAACCTCACCAACCGCAAGGGCCTGTACAGCTTCCAGTCCGTGTTCGTGGGCACGAGAACCATCCAGCCGTTCACGGCCAGCCTGAGAATCCGCTACTTTTGGTGACCGCGGCCGGGAGGCGACGCCGCGATTCGTATCATGGGCGACGGCCCGCGAGCCGCGCGCGGGCTTGGCAGGGCATGGACCAGCACTCGGCACGCCTGAGCGCGCTGCGCCGCAGCGTGCGCGTGGATCTCCTCTATGTCTCGGCCCTGCCGAACATCCGCTATCTGACCGGATTCTCGGGCAGCGCGGGCCATCTTCTGGTCGAGCCCGACCGGGCGACCCTGTTCACGGACGCCCGCTATCGCGTCCAGGCGTCGGCGCAAACCGACGGCATCGCCCTTGAGATCTCCGAGGGCGACGCCCGCTTCGCCTTCGCCGCCGCCCTCCGCAACCGCGCACCGCGGATCCTCGGATTCGAGTCGAACCGGTTGTCCTACGCCGCCTACAGCTACTTGGGGCAGGAGCTGCCGCGCTGCAAGCTCGTTCCCGTGGACTCCGGCGTGGAGCGCTTGCGGGCCCGCAAGAGTCCCGCCGAGATCGAGGCAATCAGGAACTCCGTTCTGCTCAACTCGCGCGCGTTCGACCAGGCTTGCGCCTTCATGCGGCCGGGCTGGACCGAGGCGCGTCTCGCGGCCGAGATCGAATTCCGCATGCGCCGCCTGGGCGCGGAGGGTGCTTCCTTTCCCACCATCGTCGCTGCCGGCGCGCAGGGGGCGCTGCCGCACGCCGAGCCGGGCGACCGCGTCGTCGAGCCCGGCAGGCCCGTGGTCGTGGACCAGGGTGCTACACTCTGTGGGTATTGCAGCGACATGACCCGGATGGTTGCGCTCGGTCATCCGGACGAGGCCGACGGGACCCTCATCCAAGCTGTGCTAGAGGCCCACGAAGCCGCGGTCGACGCGATACGCGACGGCGTCGAATGCCGGACGGTGGATCGGGCCGCCCGCTTGGCGTTGAAGAGCCGAAGCGTCGACGGCGTCAGACTCGACACGCTTTTCACTCATTCGACAGGCCACGGACTTGGCTTGGAAATCCACGAGCGGCCCCGCATTGGGCCGAAGGTGCGCCAGCGGCTGCGGTCGGGCATGGTGGTCACGGTCGAGCCCGGGGTCTATCTGCCGGGGCGGGTCGGCGTGCGCATCGAGGATGTCGTCGCGGTGACAGAGAGCGGCTGCGATGTGCTCACGCGCACGCCTCGGGCGTTGCGCGTGCTGGAAGGACCGGAATCAATTAAAGATGCCGCTGAGCAACGAGGATCGTGAATCGATCGAAGCCGTGGCCGACATTCTCAGCCGCAAGGGCCTGGCGGAGCTGGAGTTCGAGCGCGACGGGCTCCGCATTCGAGTGGCCCGGGGCGGTGCCGCCGTCGCTCCCGCCGCGACCCAGGTCCAGGCGCCTCCAGCAGCGGCGGCCGGGGACCCCGCCGAGGCGGACGAATCGGCGCTCCTGATCGAGTCCCCCATGGTGGGGACCTTCTACGTGGCGTCCTCGCCGGACGCGGAGCCGTTCGTTTCCGCGGGGGACCGCGTGCGGAAGGGCCAGGTCGTCTGCATCATCGAGGCGATGAAGCTGATGAACGAGATCGAGTCGGAGCACGAGGGCGTCCTCGCCGAGTGCTTGGTCGAGAACGCGCAGGGCGTGGAGTTCGGGCAGGCGCTGTTTCGCATCGGGGTCGGCTAGCGCGCCGCCGGGCATGTTCGACAAGGTCCTGATCGCGAATCGCGGCGAGATCGCGCTGCGCATCATCGCCGCGTGCCGCGAGCTGGGCGCCAAGACGGTCGCGGTGTACTCGACCGTCGACCGGGACGCCCTGCACGTGGAGCTCGCCGACGAGGCGATCTGCATCGGCGAGGCGCGCAGCTCGCACAGCTACCTGAGCGTGCCCGCGATCATCAGCGCCGCCGAGATCGCCGACGTGGACGCGATTCACCCCGGCTACGGGTTCCTCGCCGAGGACGCCCGCTTCGCGGAGATCTGCCGCGACTGCGGCATTCGGTTCGTGGGCCCGAGCGCCGAAGCCATTCGCCTGATGGGCGACAAGGCCCGGGCGCGCAGGGCCGCCGCCGCGGCGGGCATTCCGGTAATGCCCGGCTCCGAGGAGCCTCTCGGCAGCGCCGCCGAGGCGAGCGCCCTGGCGGCTGAAGTGGGCCTGCCCGTGATTCTGAAGGCGGCGGCGGGAGGCGGCGGCCGGGGCATGCGCGTGGTGCGCGACCTCGGCGAGATCGAAGGCGCCTTCCGTCGGGCCAGCGCCGAGGCCGGTGCCGCCTTCGGCAGCGGCCAGGTCTACCTAGAGAAGTATGTCGAGCGCCCCCGGCACATCGAGTTCCAGGTGCTCGCGGACGAGCGCGGCAAGGTCGTGTCGGTGGGCGAGCGCGAGTGCTCGATCCAGCGGCGCCATCAGAAGCTGCTGGAGGAGGCGCCCGCCAACGGGATGAGCGCCGAGTCGCGCGCCCGCGCCGGCGAGGTCCTGGCGCGGGCGCTCGCCTCGATCGGCTATTCGAACGCGGGCACGGTCGAATTCCTCATGGACGAGAGCGGCGACCTCCACTTCATCGAGATGAACGCCCGCATCCAGGTCGAGCATCCGGTGACCGAAGCGGTGTCCGGGATCGACCTCGTCAGGGCGCAGCTCCTGCTTGCGGCCGGCGAGCCGCTTGAAGCGGCGGTGCCCGGGCCGGTCGAGGTCCGGGGTTGCGCGATCGAGTGCCGGGTGAACGCGGAGGATCCCCGGACCTTCCTGCCCTCCGCGGGACGGATCGAGCGCTACGTGCCTCCCGGCGGTCCGGGCATACGCGTCGACAGCGCGGCGTACTCCGGCTGGCACGTCCAGCCCCACTACGACTCCCTGATCGCCAAGGTGACTGCGTTCGGGGCGACCCGGCCCGACGCGATCCGCCGCATGAAGCGTGCGCTCTCCATGTTCGTCGTGGAAGGGGTCAAGACCTCGATTCCGCTGCATCGGAGGATCCTCGAGTCCAAGCCCTTCCTTGATGGCCGCTACGACACGCGGTTCATCGAGGAGATGGGACTCTGAGCCGTGGGCGCGCCGGCCCGGTCGATCCTGCGCCAGCAGCGAAACTTCCGCACCGTCGCCGCGTGGGCGAGTGCGCCGACCAGGCCGTCTTGCGGCTCGAACAGGCGCAGCGTCCAGCGCGCGTCCGGGCGGCCGGTGGCGGCTAGCAGCGCGGGCGCCGGGCCCGGCGCGACGGGGACGGCGAAGCTGCGGAGCGATGTCGCGATCCCGGTCCCGGCGGCCTTCAAGTACGCCTCCTTGCGGGTCCAGCAGGCGAAGAACGCCTGCAGGCGGGCCTCGGCCGGAACGGCGGCCAGCGCCTCTCGCTCGCTCGGCGCGAAGAAGCGCCGCGCGAGGGCTTCGGGGTCCCGCAAGGGACGGACCGCCTCCAGGTCCACGCCGTGCGGTGTCTGCCCGAAGGCGAGCAGGGCGTGCTGACCGGAGTGGGACACGTTGAAATGCAGTCCCGCGAGCTCGTGCGCGCCGGCCAGCCGGGGCTTTCCGCGTGCGCCGTAGGCGAGTTCAAGGCTCTTCGGGTCCGCATGCAGGTACGCGGCGAGGATCTTGCGCAGCAGGGCGCGGGTCGCTACGAACCGGCCGCGCGGGGCTGCCGCCATGCCATCGGCGCGGCGCGCTTCGGCGTCGGTGAGCGAAGCGAGCTCCTCCCAGGGCCGATCCTGCAGCGGCCCCAAGGGGGCGAACCAGACGTCTAGGGTGCCGGCATCGAGGCGCAGTTCCCCGGGCGCCGGGACCGGTCGCGGGGCGAACCGCTCGGCCATTGAGTCCAACATACACGAGGTTCGTCGGTCCTCGCCCCGACGGGGTCGGTCGCGGCGAGCCGTCAGATCGCATGCCGTCCCAGCGCCGTTCGTTGCCGCGAACGCCGAGGCGAGCTAGCGACGGCTTTCGGCAGGCAGGGACCGATGGTCGCCGAGGCTGCCCAAGCGGACTCGAACCGGAGGCGTCCATCCGAGCCGCCGACGGTTCCGTCCAAGTGAGAACCGTACTGCCCGCCTGGACGACTATCCGTGCAATACGGTCGTGATCGAGCGCCCGTTATGGCTCCGGAAGATGCGGCAGGCGTGGCTCCGGCGTCCCGTCGTCAGGCTGTCCGGAGTTCGGCGCGTCGGAAAGACCACTCTGGCGCGCATCTTGTCCGAAGCGGCCTACCTGAACTGCGCCCTGCCTTCGACCGCTAGGAGGGTCGAGGACCCGGACCTGTTTCTGTATTCCCAAGCCGCGGGCGCGGTCACGGTGCCGGACGAGGTCCATCGCCTGCCGGACCCGAGCCGCTCGCTCAAGATTGTCGCCGACGAGCATTCGAGCCGAACGGCGCTGCCGGCGGGCTCCTCCACGCTCGCGGCCACTCGGGAATTCAGGGATTCCCGCGCGGGAAGAAAGGAAGCCGTGACCTTGCGTCCGGTGCTGTGGGAGGAATGCGCCGAGCCGTTGGGCCGGGGCGACCTCGACCTCCGCCTGCTTCGCCGAGGCCTGCCCGAATCCCTGCTGGCCCAGATCAGCGATTGGCGGCTCTCCAGCGAGTGGATCGACAGATTCTGCGCGCGCGACCTGGAGGAACCGTTCGCGATTCGCCACCGCAGGCGCTTCTGGCCTCGCTGCGCCTGCTGCTCAGCCAGAGCGGCGGACAGGTGGACTAATGCAAGCTGGCCCGCCTCAGCGAGCTCAGTCGCGCCACCGTCAGGTCCGATGTCGAGGTTCTGCAGGAAGCCCGCGCAGTGCATCCGCTGCGACCCTACCGCGCTGCCGGCGCACGCGAGATCACGGCGCGGCCCGGGTGCCACGGATTCGATGCCGGCTTCGTTGCCTTCGAGAAGGGCTGGGACTCGATTCGCGACGACGACCGCGGGCTGCTCTGGGAGCATCTCGTGCTGGGCTCCCTGCGCAGCCGCTTCGCTGACGACGCCCCATTCCATTGGCGGGACAAGTCGGGCCGCGCGTTGGATTTCGTCATCCGGCGGGATCGTCTGCGCGTGGACCTCGTCGGATGCAAGGTCGATCCGAACGCTGACGACGCGTCCGGGATCAATGCCTTCTGCGGGCACCGGCCCGCGGGCGAGAACTACGTCGCGAGACCGGGCGTGAAGGAGCCCCACGGCGTCCGTCGCGGCGGCCGGATCCTGACCGTCCTCGGCCCGGCCGCGCTTCCCGGTCCGGGATGACGCAGGCTTCGCCGGCCCTGAGGCACGCGAGTGCGAGGCCGCGCTTCACCTCGCCGTCTCCTCGAGACGGGCGCGGGCCGCGACATGGCGGTTGCTACAGTGGGCCGATGCTCGCGACTCTTCGGCTCTTGGCAGCGGCCCTTCTGGCCGCTTGGGCAATGCCCGCGGGAGCGCAGGATCCGACTCCGCGAAGCGGTCCGCCGAACGTCGTCTTCTTCCTGCTGGACGACATGGGCTACGCGGATGTCGGCGCCTACGGCAACGTCTATCACCGGACGCCGCACATCGACCGCCTCGCTAGGGAGGGGGTCCGATTCACGGACGCGTACGCCGCGGCCCCGAACTGCTCTCCCACGCGCGGGAGCATACTGACCGGCCGCTGGCCCGCCCGCACGGGTCTCACGCAGTACCTGCCCGGCAACGTCCTGCCCCGCGCCAAACTGCGCCAGGTGGACCTGCCTCTGGGGCTGCCCTTGAGCGAGACGGTCCTGGCGGACCCTCTTGCCCGGGTCGGCTACGCGACCGCCTGCATCGGCAAGTGGCACCTCGGGGCGGGGGACTACGCGCCCGAGCGCCGCGGTTTCGGAGAGAGCTTCGCGTCCGGTCACTGGGGCTCGCATAGGCGCATGTTCGCCCCGCACACGCTCATCAAGGTCCCCGGCGCAAAGGACGGGGACTACCTGACGGACGGGCTGACCCGCGCGGCCGAGGAGTTCATCGAGCGCAATCGCGAGCGCCCGTTCTTCCTTTACCTGTCCTACTACTCGGTCCACGGGCCGATCGAGGCGAAGCCTGCCCTGGTCGCATCCTACGAGGGGCGCCGGGATCCCTCCGCGCGCGGCAACGCCGTCTACGCCGCGATGGTGGAAGGCGTGGACCAGTCCGTCGGGCGCGTGCTGGCGCGCCTCGAGCGCCACGGACTCGCCGACAGCACCGCGGTCTTCTTCTTCTCCGACAACGGCGGCGTGGCCCGGCGGGCGTTCAACGGCGGGTTCCGTTCCGGCAAGGGCTACCTGTGGGAAGGCGGGATCCGCGAGCCCCTGATCGTCCGCTGGCCCGGCACCGTCGCGCCCGGGTCGGTCGAGACCGCGCCCGTCAGCAGCGTCGACTTCTATCCCACCATTCTCGCGATGGCGGGGATCCCGCTCGCCTCCGTGCCCGCCGTGGACGGGTCCAGTCTGGTCCCGCTGCTGCGCGGGGAAGGCTCCGTGGATCGCGAGGCCCTCTACTGGCACTACCCGCACTACTCCAACGCCGGCTCGACCCCCGCCGGGGCGATCCGCAAGGGCCGCTGGAAGCTGCTGGAGTTCTTTGAGGACGGCCGCGTCGAACTCTACGACTTGGCCGAGGATCCCTCCGAGTCCGCGGATCTCGCGCCGTCCCGGCCGGGGCGCGCCCGGGAACTGCTGGACGGACTGAGGGCATGGAGGGAGGCGGTGCGCGCCGCCATGCCCGAGAGCAATCCCCGCTACGATCCGGCCAAGGCCCGGGAGAGGCGCGGCCTGCTGTACAAGGCGCACTGGGATCCGCGCGACCCGCTGGTCTCGCGGAGGTAGGAGCCCGCCGGCCGCCTACGGCGCTTCCCCGAAAGCTTCGGCGAGGAAGTCCGCCATCGCGCGCCGGGAGCGACTGTCCGCCCGTGCGTCGTACACCGTCCCCGCCGCCGGGTTGCGGGCGGCCGGGTTGGTGAAGGCATGCATCGTGCCTCCGTACGCGTGGATCTGCCAGTCGGCCCCCGCGGCCGTCAGCTCGGCCGCCAGCGCTTCGACGGCGGGCGGCGTCGCCATGGGGTCGTCCCAGCCGTGCAGCACGAGGACCTTGGCCCGAATCGGGCCCGGGTCGCAATTGCCCGGAGGCTGCAGCAGGCCGTGGAAGCTGACCACGGCGCGCGTCTCCGCCCCGGTCCGGGCCAGGTCGAGCACGCACAGTCCGCCGAAGCAGAACCCGATGGCCGCCGTGCGGTCGCGGTCGACCCGCTCCGCGGCTTGCAGCGTCTCGAGCCAGCGACGCATGCGGCGCTGCAGCAGCGAGCGGTCCTCGAGCAGCGGCGCCATGAGCGCCGCGTTTTCCTCCGGGCCGCTGCCGACCCTGCCGTCGCCGTACAGATCCACGGCGACCGCGACGTAGCCCGCGCCCGCCAGGTCGCGTGCCTTGGCGCGCTCGAAGGCGCCGCAGCCTCCCCACGTATGCACGACCAGCACGCCGGGAGCCGGCGCCTTGGCGGACGGAGCCCAGAACAGCTCTCCGACGAGCGTTGCATCCCCGTCGGAGCATTGGATCGTTCGAGCCTCGACGGCCACTTGCAGCTCCCGCGTCGCGGCTCGCCCCGGTCTCCCGGGCGACCGTCGCACGGTCCAATCTTGCCACAGGCGCGGGCGCGCCCTCCCGGTCCGGCGCCTCGCGCGCTCCGGTGCGCGCTAGAATTGCAGCGATGGCCCTGACGGTCAACGGGGAAGCCGTCGAAAGCGCGCTGCTCGCGCGCGAGGCCGAGGCCCTGCGCTTGCGGTTTGAACGGCTCGCGGACGAGCAGAAGCAAGCCTACGGCCTTGGACCGGGTACGCTGGAGAAGACTGCCGTCGAGTGGGCCCGGGAGAACGTCATCGAGCAGGTCCTGCTGCGCCAGAAGGCTCTGACGGACACCGCCCCCGTCGACGCGGGGGCGGTCGAGAAGAGCGTCCGGCAGGCGGTCCAGCGCTACGGGGGCCCCGAGAAGCTGGCCGAAGCCGGTCTTGACGAGGCGCGGATCCGATCCGGCGTCGAAGCGCAGCTAAAGGTCGAGCGCCTGATCGCCGCGGTCGGCTCCAAGGCGAAGCCGCCGCGGCCCAAGGAACTGGCGGACTACTACCGGCGCAACAAGAGCCGCTACCGCACGGAGGAGTCCGTGCGCGCCGCGCATATCGTCAAGCACGTCGAGAAGGGGGTCGGGGAGGCCGACGCCAAGCGGGCGGCGGACGAGCTGTACGCCAGGCTGCAAGCAGGCGCTGCCTTCGAGCGGGTCGCCGACGAGCAGTCGGACTGCCCCGGCAACGGCGGCGACCTCGGCTATTTCGAGCGGGGCAAGATGGTCCCGGAGTTCGAGGACGCGGTCTTCTCCCTGCGCCCGGGCGAGACCAGCGAGGTCTTCCGGACGGTCTTCGGATTCCACATCGCGAAGGTGCTGGACCATCGCCCGGCCGGCACGCGTCCCTTCGGCGAGGTGCGCGACCAAATCCGCGCGGAGCTGCTCGAGCAGCGCCGCACCAAGCTGCTGGAGAACTACGTCGACCGTCTCAAGGAATCGGCCGCCATCCACGACACCGCCGGCGGGGCCGCGGCCACGGCGTGACGCGTCCGGGCCCGGAGATCCCGTGATAGAATCGGCGAAACCGGTGCCCCAAAGCCCAGGCAGGACCGGCGCCGGCTCGCCGCAGGCGCCGTCGGCAGCGATATCGCTGCCGCTGCGCGCGTCCGGTCCCAGCCCCTGCTGCGTGCCGAGCGTCGAGCGGGCCGTGCGCCTAGCCGAGTCCGAGGCGCTTTCGGCGCGGCGGCCGACGGCGCGGGTCGGCGCGGCGGAGGGCATGCGAAAGCTCGAAGGCGGCAGCTTCCTCATGGGTACCGAGACCGACCTGGGCTTCCCGGCGGACGGCGAGGGCCCCGTCCGGGACGTCTTCGTGAACCCCTTCTACATCGACGCGAGCCCGGTCACCGTCGAGTCGTTCGCCCGGTTCGTCCGGTCCACGCGCTACGTCACCGAAGCGGAGCGCTTCGGCTGGTCGTTCGTCTTCCACGCGCAGCTGCCGCGGGAGCGCTACCGGGCCCTCGTGAAGGACACCGTGGCCGGCCACGAGTGGTGGTGCAAGGTGCAGGGCGCCGACTGGCGCCACCCGGAAGGGCCGCAGTCCGGCGCGGCCGGCCGGCCCGACCACCCCGTCACGCACGTCTCCCATGCCGACGCCTTGGCGTACTGCCGCTGGGCGGGCAAGAGGCTCCCTACCGAGGCGGAGTGGGAGTTCGCCGCCCGTGGCGGGCTGGAGCAGCAGACCTATCCTTGGGGCCAGGAGCTCGAGCCGGGCGGCCGGCATCTGTGCAACATCTGGCAGGGCCGCTTTCCCCGGCACGACACCGGCGCGGACGGCTACCGGGGGCCCTGCCCGGTCGACGCGTTCCCGCCGAACGGCTACGGGATCTACTCGATCACCGGCAACGTCTGGGAGTGGTGCGCGGATTGGTTCCACCCGGACTACCACGTCACGGCGACCCGGGCGAATCCGGTGGGCCCGGCGACCGGCGCCGCCCGCGTCATGCGCGGCGGCTCGTTCCTCTGCCACGCGTCCTACTGCAACCGCTATCGCGTCGCGGCCCGGACCTCCAACACTCCGGACAGCTCGACCTCGAACCTAGGCTTCCGCTGCGTCAGGGACGTGTGATGGAGCGAGAGCAGGCGCGGAGGCTCGCGCGTATGCTTGCGGCGGCGCGAGCGGCGTCGTCCTGGCGTCCGGCCCGGGCTTGGGCGGCGGCCCTGCCCGTCGTCGCGTTCGTCGCGTGGTGCTCTGTGCAGGGGCCGGTCGCCAGGGCCGAGACGCAACCCCCGCCGCCGGCTCCCGTCGAGCAGCCTCTGCCCTACAGCCACAAGACGCACGTCGCGCTCGGCTTGCAGTGCCGTGACTGCCACGAGATCGCCGAGCCGGGCTTCCTGGCCGGGTATCCCGCGGAGTCCAAGTGCATGGCCTGTCACGCCGCGATCAAGACGGACAGCCCGCACATCCAGGCCTTGGCCAGGTTCAGCGCCGACGGCTCCGCAGTCCCCTGGAAGCGGGTCTACCGCGTGCCTGACTTCGTGTGGTTCTCGCACGCCTCGCATGTCGACGACGCCTCGGTGGAGTGCGAGACCTGCCACGGCCCGGTCGCGCAGCGCGAGGTCCTGTTCCAGGAGAAGCCCACCACCATGGCGGCCTGCATGGATTGCCATGCCCGGAACAGCGCTCCGAACGACTGCGACCTCTGCCATGATCCCGGCTAGGCCGCACCGCTCCCCGGTCCGGCGGGGGGCCTGAGGTCGCGATGCGGATCGCGCTGCTCGGATCCACTGGCTCGATCGGCCGGAACACGCTGCAGGTTGTGCGCGAGATGGAAGCGCCGGTGCGGGTCGCGGCGCTCGCGGCCGGGCGCAACGCGGACGAACTGGCCCGGCAGGCGCTCGAATTCCGCCCGTCGCTGCTGTCGGTAGCCGACGGCGACGCCCTGGCGCGGTTGCGCGAGCGCCTCGGCGACATGCCCGGGTACGCTCCGCGCTGCCTCTGCGGCCGCGAGGGCGTCCTAGCCGTCGCGACGCAGTCGGGATGCGACGTGCTGGTGTCCGCGGCGGTGGGCGTCGTCGGGCTGGAAGCGACCTACGAGGCCGTGCGGCGGGGCGGCCGCGTGGCGCTGGCTAACAAGGAGGTGCTGGTCGCGGCGGGCGAGGCGGTGATGGCGGCCGCCCGCGAGTCCGGTGCGGAGGTGCTCCCGGTCGACAGCGAGCACAACGCGGTCCATCAGTGCCTGCGGGCCGGCCGGGCCGACGAGGTCGAGCGCGTGGTCCTGACCGCTTCCGGCGGCCCGTTTCGCCGGACCCCGGCCGCCGATCTGGAGCGGGTCACTCCCGAGCTCGCGCTGCGGCACCCGACCTGGCGCATGGGCAGCCGCATCACGATCGACTCCGCCACGCTGATGAACAAGGGCTTCGAGGTCATCGAGGCGTGCCGCCTGTTCGACCTGCCGCCGGCCCGCGTCGACGTGGTGGTGCATCCGCAGTCCGTGGTCCACGCGATGGTCGAGTACCGTGACGGCTCGGTGATGGCCCAGCTCAGCCCCCCGGACATGAAGCTCCCGATTCGGTACGCCTTGGCGCACCCCCGGCGCGAGGCGAGCCCCCGGCGGCGCATGGACTGGTCGCGTGTGGCACAATTGGACTTTGAGCCGCCCGACCGGCGCAAGTTCCCGTTGTTGGACTTGGCGTACCAAGCCGCCGGAGCGGGCGGGCTGGCGGGCTGCGTGCTGAACGCGGCGGACGAAGTTGCGGTGGAGGCGTTCCTGGGGCGGCGCATCTCGTTCCCTGCCATCGCGGCCGTCGTGAAGGACTCTTTGGCGGCCGTTCGGGTGCATTCCGGCTCCTCCATCGGGGACGTCTTGGAATGCGACCGGGAGGCCCGCGCGATCGCGCGGGGTTTCGTCGAGCGTCGCTCTGCCGGCATGCCGGGGGCTGCCTGCCGGCCGGCTCCGGCGGCTTGACGCGGGAGAGCCCGGATGGTCAACTTCATCCTCGTCCTGAGCGCCCTCGTGCTCTTCCACGAGCTCGGGCACTACCTCGCGGCGCGCTACTTCGGCGTGACGGTGGAGAGCTTCTCGATCGGCCTCGGTCCGCGCCTGATGGGCTTCAAGCGCAAGGGCACCGACTTCAAGATCTGCCTGCTGCCGCTCGGCGGCTACGTGAAGATGGCCGGCCAGTTCGCGGCCGAGGGGACGAAGGCCGATCCGGGCGATCTGGTCTCCAAGCCGCGCTGGCAGCGCCTGATCGTAGTCGGGATGGGCCCGGCCTTCAACTTCCTGCTGGCGGTCGTCCTGCTGACGGGGCTGTACATGCTCCGCTACGAGAAGACGCTGTACCTGGACCTCGAGCCGCGGGTCGACTACGTGGCGGTCGGGTCGCCGGCCGCCGTGGCCGGCGTCCTGGCCGGCGACATCGTCCGCTCGATCGACGGGGCGCCCACCGCCACCTGGCAGGAGTTGCTGCTCGAGTCGGCCATCGCGTCGGGGCGCGAGGTGGATCTCGCCGTGGAACGCGACGGCTCCGAGCGCCTGCTGCGCATCGAGATTCCCGGCGACGATTCGCTCCGCGACCTAGGTGACCCGGGCTGGTTCTCCGCGCACGCGGTGGCGCTCGGGAGCGTCCTGCCGGGCTCCCCGGCGGAGTCCGCCGGGCTGCGCCAGGGCGACGAGCTCGTCAGCGTCGACGGCGTGCGCGTCGTGGCCGTCCGCCAAGCGATCGACTTGATCGGCTCGTCCGCAGGACGCGCGCTGGCCATCGAGGTTGATCGCGGCGGCACGCCCGAGACGCTCGAGGCGCGCGCGGCGCGCAGCGCGGACGGAGGCGCCTGGCAGGTGGGCGTGCGCCTGCTGGCGCGGCACGAGCGCACGCAAGCGCGCCTGGCGCTCGTGCCGGCTGTCGCCCGCTCGCTCACCGACAACGTCGCGTTCACGGGCCTGATCTTCCGCACGGTGAGGGCGCTGGTCGTCGGCAACGTGTCGGTGGAGGCGCTGGAGGGCCCGGTCGGGATCTACCAGCACACCCAGGATGCCGCCGCGCGCGGGACCGCCGACCTGATCTACCTGATGGCCCTCATCAGCGTGAACTTGGCGGTGCTCAACCTTCTGCCGGTGCCGGTGCTGGATGGCGGGCAGATCGTCCTGCTGCTCGTGGAATCCCTGCTCCGCCGGGACGTCAGCCTCGAGGTCAAGCACCGGATTACCCAGGTAGGCCTGGCGTTTATCGTGATTCTGTTCGGCATCGTGATGTACAACGATATCGCGAGGCAGTTCTTCCCCCCGTAGCCGCCCCGGCGGGCTTGGCCGTTGCGCCCGGCCGCGGGCTGGCCCGGCGTGGCAGAATGGGAGAAGGCGAAAGCGGAACAGTGAGAAGAGGATCCGATCCGATGAAGTTGCCCCTTTGGACGCTTGCCCTGGCGGTGCTGCCGTGCGCCGTGCCGGCCGACTTGGCCGCCCAGACCAAGATCGCGGTGATCGACTTTCAGAACGCCCTGCTGAACACCGCCGACATGCAGAAGGAGTCGGCCGCCCTCGAGTCCAAGTACTCGGGAAGGCAGGAAGAGATCGGAGCTCTCTCGGCCGAGCTGCAGGAGATCCAGAACAAGCTGCAGACCGCCCAGGGCGCCGAGGCCGTGCGGCTCCAGGCCGAGGGGCAGCGCAAGCAGCGCACTGCCCAGCGCCTGAGCGAGGACCTGCAGTCGGACGTAGACTTCGACCGGCAGAACATCCTGGCGTCCGCCAGCGAGCGGATGCGCGACGTCGTCCGCGAGCTGCGCATGGAGAAGCAGATCGATCTGATCGTCGACGCCGGGGGCGTGCTCGCGCACAACGCCCTGATCGATCTCACGGCCGAGGCGACCCAGGCCTACGACACCAGGCACCCGGCGAACTAGGCCGTTCGCGCCGTAAAGCCGCAGCATGGAGTACCTCGGCTCGTACGCCGCGCGCGGCGCGGCGTACGAGCGGGTCGTCAAGGTAGCGCTGGCGGCCCTCGCGGCGGTGGCCGTGCTGGCCGCCGTCTACTACGTGTTCTTCCGCAACTGGCGCGAGGAGCAGCAGGCTCGGAGCTTCTTCGAGCTGCTCCGGGACGCGCGCTACGAGGACGCCTACGTCGTCTGGGGCTGCACGCCGGAGCGGCCCTGCCGCTACTACCCCTACGGGGAATTCCTCGAGGACTGGGGGCCCGAGGCCCCGTACGGCCCCTTGGAGGACTACGCCTTGGGCCGGTCCTACACGCAGGCGGGCGGGGTGATCCTGCGCTACACCGTCAACGGCGAGGAGGGCGACCCGCTGTGGGTCCAGCGCGACCCGCCCGCGCTGGGTTTCGCGCCTAGGTAGTGCCCGTGAAAAAACTCGTATCCCCTTGACAACAAAGGCATTAGGTCCAATCTCTCAAGGCGAAGATTTCGCTGGAATGCTACGACTAGTCCGAAATCCTGCCAATTCTGGGTAGAGCGCGGAAATCTTCGCGATTGGCGGCTGAGCAACTTCCGACCTTGGACCCTATATGTTGTGTTTGGAGATCCATCCGACATCAGGATGTAGTATGAAATGCTGATCAGGCCAGAGTTCAGGGGTTTTGTCACAAGCACTAGGTAGCGCCCCGGGGCTCAGGCGTCGCGCGCGAGCTCGCGCCACAGCGCGCGGTAGTAGCGCAAGTAGCGGTCCGGCTCGCAGCTCTGCGCCGTCTCCGCCAGCGTGTAGCGGTCGTAGCCGACCGACCTCAGCAACCGGAACAGCTCGCGGTGCGGGTAGTCCGGCAGGTCGCGGATATGCACGTTGCGGACGAACGGCCGCAGCAGGTCGAAGGACGCCTCGATCGAGCCGTCGCGGATGTCGGTCGGGTTGGAGTTCCAGCAGACTCCCACCGACGGGTGCGCGCATCGGTCCATGATCTCCCGCATCACGTCCGGCTGCTGCGTGCCTCGCCCGTGCACCTCGACCCAGATCTCGACGCCGTAGCCGAGGGCGTGGTCGCCACAGGCGCGCAGCGCCTCGGCGATGCGCCCTACCGTGACCGCCCGCGGAACTCCCTCGGGCAGACCGTTGGGGCGCACCTTGACGCCCCAGCAGCCGAGGTCGTGGGCGAGTTCCACGAAGCCCGCAGTTTCCCGGACGTTCGCTGCCCGCTCCCCGGGGTCGGGCGCATGGAACTCGCAGGCCGATCCAAGGCTCAGCAGGCGCACCCGGCTCTCCTCGAAGGTGCGACGGACCTCGTCCACCCTGGCCGGCGGGATGCCGGGCTCGACCCCGTGCCGGTGCGTGCTGCGCAGCTCGACGGCCTCGAAGCCGGTGGCGCCGAGCTTTTCGATGATCGTCGGTACGCCCCAGTCCTTCCCGACGTTGTAAGTGACCAGCCCTAGTTTCACGGAATCGCCCTCCCCGCGCGCTCGACGTGGCCGGAATCTGCGTCCGCCCCGTCCCGGCCCATTGTCGCAAATCGCCTCGAAGTGCCTCGAGAGGGTGCCGCGGGCACCATCATGTAGCGAGTCCGGGCACCCGCGACACTACTGATTGTGGTAGGCCCCGGATAGTTGCCCAAGATATTCCAAGGTTTGAAAAAGATCGAAAAATCAACGAGATAGCGCTTGACAACCCTAGCTGGGAGCGAGCAACATGTTGTGGACGGAAGTGGCTGCTCTTAGACGAAAGTGGTTGCAAGTGGCTGACAGTGTTTCGCGGGACGTACAACGGGAACGTGGACGACAAGGGGCGCCTCAAGCTGCCCGCGTCCGTGAAGCGCTCCCTGCAGGGCCGGTACAGCAGCGCGGACCTCTTCGTGACGAGCATCGACGGCAAGCTGGTCAAGATCTACCCCATCAAGGAATGGGAGCTGGTCGAGGCGACGCTGTCCCCGACGCCGGCCGGCCCGGACCAGGCCCGGGACGGCGCCCTGAAGCACAAGATCCTCTTCCAAGCCAATCGGTTCGGCACGGAGCAGACGCTGGACGCGCAGGGACGCTGCACGCTGCCGGCGACGCTGCGGGAGTCGGCGGACTTGCGAGGCGCGGTGAAGCTCCAGTGGCAGTCGAATCACATTATCGCCATGACCGAGAGCCTGTACAGCCAGGCGATCGAGGACAACGAGCTGACGGAGAACGACCTGCAGCTCGCGGCGAACCTAGGCCTGTGACGGCGGAGGCGGACGAGCACTACCCGGTGATGGCGGACGAGATGGAACGGTACCTGCTAGGCGACGGCGGCGCGGCCCTGACCGGGGCCTACTGCGACTGCACCGTCGGGTCGGGCGGCCATGCGCGGCGCATCCTCGAGCGCAGCGCCGTCGCGCGGCTCGTGGCGATCGATCGGGACGGGGCCGCCCTCGACCGCTGTCGCGCGGTCCTGCGGGAGTTCCGCGGACGCGTCGAGTTCCATCACGGCCCGTTCTCGGGGATCGCCGAGGCGGCCCGGCCGTGTCTGCCCCTCGCGGGAATCGTCGCGGACCTCGGCCTGTCGCGCCCGCAATTGGGCGACCCCGCCCGCGGCTTCAGCCTGCGTCGGCAGGGCCCCTTGGACATGCGCTTCGACCGGCGCCAGGAGCTGAGCGCGACCGACTTGGTCAACCGCTGGGGCGAGCGGGATCTCGCGAACCTGCTCTTCGACCTCGCCGACGAGCGCCACAGTCGGCGCATCGCGCGCGCCGTGGTCCGGGCCCGGCCGGTCCGCGACACGGAGCATCTGGCGGGCATCGTCGCGTCGGCCGTGCCAAGCGCGTCGCGTCGGCGCATCCATCCCGCCACGCGCACGTTCCAGGCCCTGCGCATGGCGGTCAACGACGAGCCCGGCGAGCTGGCGGCTCTGCTCGAGGCCGCGCCCGGCCTGCTCGCGCCCGGCGGGCGCGTCGTGGTGCTCAGTTTCCACAGCGGCGAGGACCGCTTGGTGAAGCAGTCGTTCCGGAGGCAGGCCGCCGCCGGGACCTACGAGATCTTGACGCGCCGGGTGGTCCGCCCGTCGGCGTCCGAGGTGGAGCGCAATCCGCCCAGCCGCAGCGCGCGCTTGCGCGCGGCCTGCCGGACGAGGCGGTCCGGCGCCCCAACGTGAAGGATTCGGTACGCATGGAGAAGAAGACTGAACCGAACGCGCCGCTGCCGCGGCACCCTCAGTACGGCTGGAGCGACGCTTCCATGTCGCACGCAGTGCTGAGCCCCGCCATCGGCAGCGGCGCCGATGCTTCATCCGAGGGGGCACGGCGTGCCGTGCCCCTGGAGGGAGCCGTGCTGTACCAGAAGGAAATCGACAACAGCCGGGTGAGCTACCGGCACGACCCGGCGGATCGCGACGAGCTGCGCGCGCACATCAGCTGGGGGCTGTTCATCGCCTTCCTGCTCCTGCTGGCCTTCGGGCCGCGGCTGTGGGTCAGGCACTCCGGCTACCGCCAGGCCCAGCTCGCCGAGACCATCGAGCAGCTGGTCGCGGTGCGCGACCAGCTCACGATGCAGAAGGGCCGGCTCGAAGACCTTCGCCGCGTGGCGGCGCTGGCCGAGCGGAGCGGCCTGCGCGAGACGCAGGAGGGCCGGTACACCTGGCTCGAGCCGGTCCCCGACCGCGGCGTGACCGAGACGGCCGTGGCGCGGCTCTTCGCCAGCGACGAGTGAGGCGCTGCCGGCAAGCGGCGAAAAGGATCATCGAGACAGGAACCCGAGGAGAGAGCAACATGCCCGTGCCCGGCGAGTCGAGGGGAGCAGGCGCTTCGCGCCCGCGGCCGCCCGCGGGCGCCCCGCTATTCCCCAGGCGCGGCCTGAACCGGCGCGGCCGCGGGCGCTGCCTCAAGTTCAGTCTCGTCACGTTGGCCTGGTTCTGCGTGGTCGTGCTGCGGCTGCTCGACCTGCAGGTGCTCCAGAGCCGCGAGCTCAGCGCCAGGGCGCTCCGCCAGCAGGAGGCGACGGTCGACATCGCGGCGCGCCGCGGGGGCATCCTGGACCGTCGCGGCAGGCAGTTCGCCCTCAGCACGCCTGCCGAGTCGATCGGCGTGTTCTCCGACCGGGCCGGGGACCGACGGGCCTTGGCCGCGATGCTGGCCGAGGCCGTCTCCGTGGACGCGAAGCAGCTCTACCTCCGCTTGCAGCGAGGCGGATTCCAATGGGTCAAGCGGCTGGTCACGCTGGGCGAGGCGCGGCGGGCGCGCGGCTTGGGACTGGACATCCTCCATTTCGAGACCGAGAGCAAGCGCTACTACCCCCACGGCACGGTTGCCGCGCACGTTCTCGGGACGGTCGGGCTCGACCATCACGGCCAGGCCGGGATCGAGCAGCGATTCGAGCCCCGGCTGCGCGGCGAGCCCGGTCTCGGCGTCTTCCACTACGACGCCCGGCAGCGCCGCTACGGGCGCCAGGCGCTGCGCCCCTCCGTTCCGGGCGACGACGTCATCCTCGAGCTGGACCTCGACATTCAGTCGGTGGCCCACATGGAACTGGAGCGCGCCGTCAAGGAAACCAAGTCGCAGGCGGGGACGGTCGTGCTGATGCGCCCGCGGTCCGGCGAGGTCGTGGCCATGGCGAGCTGGCCTCGCTTTGACCCCAACCATCTCACGCGAACGGAGGCCGAGCTCGAGAACCGGCGCAACTTCGCGATCAGCCATCTCGTCGAGCCGGGTTCGACGTTCAAGGTGCTCACGGCCGCCGCCGCTCTGGAGGAGGGCGCGGTCACGCCTGAGGATGAATTCGATTGCCAGATGGGCTCGATTTGGATCGACCGGCGCCGCATCCGCGACCACCACCCCTACGGCATGCTCACGATGCCGGAGGTCCTGATGAAGTCGAGCAACGTCGGCATCATCAAGATGGGCGTGCGGCTGGGCTCGGACGACCTCCACCGGTACATCCGCCGCTTCGGCTTCGGCAGCCCCACGGGCGTGCGGCTGCCGAGCGAGACTCCCGGTCTGGTGCGCCCTCTGTCGCGCTGGAGCGGGGCCTCGCTCGCCTCCCTGTCCATGGGGCAGGAGGTGGGTGTTTCCGCGCTGCAGATGGCGAGGCTGTTCGCGGCCATTGCCAACGGCGGGAGCTTGGTCCCGCCCCGCGTCGTTCGCGGCGTGCGCAGGCCCGGCGGGGCCGAGCAGGTCTTCGCGCACGGAGAGAGTGCGCGCGTGATCAGCGCGGATACCGCCGCGACCATGCAGGCGATTCTCGAGCAGGTCGTCGAGAGAGGGACCGGGCGGCTGGCGAGCATACCAGGCTATCGCGTCGCCGGCAAGACGGGCACCGCCCAGATGATCAATCCGGTTTCCCGGTCCTACGCCGACGGCGCCTACATGGCGAGCTTCTGCGGCTTCGCGCCCGTCAACGACCCGGCCCTGGTCGGGGTCGCGATGCTGTACGACCCGCGCGGCCAGCACTACTACGGCGGAAGGATCGCGGCGCCCCTGTTCGCGTCGGTCATGGAACTGGCCCTGCGCCGGCTGGACGTGCCGCCGTCCAAGGTCTACCCGACCGAGCCGGGCCCGGCCCGTCGCGTCCCGGAGACGCTGGTCGCCGATTTCGTCAACGGGCGGCCCGACGATCCGGCGGGGGAGGAATTCCTCGGGCCCGCCTGGGCGCGGCCGCCCGACCGGCCTGCCGCGCTCGCGGCTGTCCCGAAAGGCGCGCCCCGGCGGGCCGCTCCCGACGTGCGCGGCCTGACCATGCGCGACGCGTTCTCCTTGGCGGCCCGGCTCGGGATCGAGGTGGTGTCGAGCGGCAGCGGCATGGCCCGCCTGCAGTCGCCGGCCCCCGGGGAGAGCATCGGCGCCGGCCAGGTGCTGCGCATTCAGTTCGCGTCCTCGCTCGCGGGAGCGGACGACGCGCTCCGAGGGGCCGGCGGAGGCGGGCGATGAGGCTGGACGCCATGTTGCCAGGCCAGGCCGCGGCGGCCGTTCCGCCCGTCGAAGCGAGCTGGTTGCGGTACGACTCCCGGGCAGTGCGCTCGGGCGAGGCGTCCTTCGCGTTTCCCGGCCGGCGCGTCGGCGAGCGCCACGCGGCGGACGCCCTGCGGGCCCGCTGGGACCGGGTGCGGCACGGCCGCCGCGCGCTCTCCCAAGCGAGCCCGCCCCTCTTCCGCCGCCCCGACCGGCGAGTGGCGCTGACAGCGGTGACCGGCACCAACGGCAAGACCGCCACGGCCCGCATGATCGCCTCGCTCCTGCGGCCGACCGACCGGCCGACCGCGCTGCCGGGCGCCATCCAGCACCGCGTCGGGAAGGTGGCCGGCCTTCCAGTCTCGCGGCCGCCTCGGAAGCCGGGCCCCGGCGGACCGCCCCCGACCTGCGCGGCGTGACCATGCGCGACCCGTTCTCCTTGGCGGCCCGCCTCGAGCTCGCAGTGGTGTCGAGCGGCAGCGGCGTGGCCCGCCCGCAGTCGCCGCCTCCCGGGGAGAGCGTCGGTGGTGCCGGCCGGATGCCACGCATTCAATTCGGGTCCTCGCTCGCGGGCACGGACGACGCCTGCCGCGGGGTCGGCGGAGGCGGGCGATGAGGCTCGAGGCCATGCTGCAGGGCGAGGCCGCGGGGGCCGTTCCGGCTGTCGAAGTGAGCGGCTTGCAGTACGACTCCCGGGCGGTGCGCTCGGGCGAGGCGTTCTTCGCGTTTCCCGGCCAGCGCGTCGACGGGCACCGGTTCGTCGAGAGCGCGCTGGAAGCGGGCGCTGCGGCGATAGTCAGCGAGCGCTCCGCGCCGGACGGCCTGCGGGCGCGCTGGGCCCGCGTGCGGCACGGCCGCCGCGCGCTCGCCCAGGCGAGCCTGCGCTTCTTCCGCCGCCCCGACCGGCGGGTGGCGCTGACGGCGGTGACCGGCACCAACGGCAAGACCACCACGGCCCACGTGATCGACTCGCTGCTGCGTTCGGCCGGCCGGCCGACAGCGCTGCTGGGCACCATCCAGCACCGCGTCGGGACGGTGGCCGAGAAGGCCGTCAACACCACGCCCGAATCCCTCGACATCGTCCGGATGCTGGACCGGCTCGTGTCCGTCGGCGGCAGCCACGCGACGCTGGAAGCCTCCTCGCACGCGCTGGCGCTCGAGCGCATCAGCGGGATGGAATTCCACACGGCGGTCTTCACTAACCTGACCCCGGAGCACCTGGACTTCCACGGCGACATGGCCGCCTACGCGGCGGCTAAGCGGAGGCTGTTCGAGGGCGCGGGAGCGGCGCCGCCCCGGTGGGCGGTGGCCAACGCCGACGACCCGACCGGGCGGGAATTCCTAGGCTTGGGCCTGTCCCGCGCGGTCGCGTTCGGTCGCGGCCCGGCGGCCGACGTGCGGGCCCGGGGAGTCGTCGCCGACGCCAGGGGCCTCCGGTTCGAAGCGGAAACCCCGTGCGGCCGGATCCGCGTCCAAGCCCCTTTGGCGGGCAGCTTCAACGTCGGCAACCTGCTGGCGGCCATCGCCGCCGCCCAGTGCCACGGTCTCGCCGCCGCGGAGATCGAGGCGGGCCTGCGGGAGGTGCGCCCCGTGCCGGGACGCTTCGAGACCATCGACGGCGGCCAGCCGTTCCTGACGGTGGTCGACTACGCCCACACGGAAGACGCCTTGCGGCGGCTGATCCAGACGGCCAGGGAGATCGCGGACCGCGGTCGCGCCCCCGGCCGCGTTCTCACGCTCTTCGGGTGCGGCGGCGACAGGGACCGCGCCAAGCGCGCTCCCATGGGCCGGGTCGCCGGGCAACTCAGCGACTTCGCGGTTCTCACCTCCGACAATCCGCGCAGCGAGGATCCCCAGCGCATCATCGACGACGTGCGCGCCGGGCTGCGCGGCGCCCGGGCCGCCTGGGCGGCCGAGCCGGACCGGGCCGCGGCCATCCGGGCCGTGCTCGGGGAGGCCCGGCCCGGAGACGTCGTGCTGCTCGCGGGCAAGGGGCACGAGACGACGCAGGCTCTGGCCGACGGCACCGTCGAGTTCGACGACAGGGCGGTGGCCCGGACGGCTCTGGCAGGCATGGGGTACCGGCGGCCATGATCCTGCAGCTCTCCCAGATCCGCGCGTGGCTCGGGCTGCCCCAGGACGGGGCCGGCGGCGAGGCTCGCGGCTATTCCATCGACTCCCGCACCGTGCAGCCCGGGGACCTGTTCTTCGCGATGCGCGGCCCGCGCTGCGACGGGCACGACTACGTTCCGGACGCCCTCCGCCGTGGTGCCGCAGCCGCCGTGGTCGACGCGGCCTACCCGGGTGCCGGGAGCCGGGCCCTTCTGGGCGTGCGCAGCACGACCGAGGCGCTGCGGGCGCTGGCCGCGCGCGGCCGCAAGGAGTGGGGCCGCACGGTCGTCGCGATCACCGGCAGCGGCGGCAAGACGACGACCAAGGACCTGATCGCCGAGCTCCTGGGGCACTTCGTGCCCGTGGCGAAGACCGAGGGCAACCTCAACAACGAGTACGGCTTGCCGCTGTCGCTCCTGCGCGCGCCGGACGCGGCGCGCGCCGGCGTGTTCGAGATCGGGATCAATCATGCCGGCGAGATGCGCCCGCTGGCCGAGACCGCCGCCCCGGACATCGGAGTGGTGACGAACGTGGGCGCGGCCCACCTGGGAAACTTCGCCTCCGTAGACGAGATCGCTGTCGAGAAGGGCAGGCTGATCCAGGCTCTCGGCTTGGCAGGGACGGCGGTTCTCAACGCGGACGACTCGCGCGTCGCGGAGTTCCGGCTCCTGCACCCGGGGCCGGCGGTCACGTTCGGCATCGAGCGGGAGGCCGATGTCCGGGCGACGGACGTGGAGGAGCTGGGCGCGGACGGCACGCGCTTCCGGCTGGAATGCCGTCCCGTGGTCTCGGCGCTGCCCGGCCGGCACAGCGTCTACAACATGCTGGCCGCGGTGGCGGCCCTCGGCGCGCTCGGGTACGGACCGTCGCGGCTGCTGGACGGCCTGGCGCGCCTGCGCCCGACCGCGATGCGCGGCGCGGTGCGCCGGTCGGGCGGCGTCACCGTCATCGACGATTGCTACAACGCCAACCCCGCCGCGATGGCGGCCATGCTCCGGGTGCTCGGCCGCACGGCCGCGGCGCGCCGGATCGCCGTCCTCGGCGAGATGCGCGAGCTCGGCGAGCGCTCGCGGGAACTGCACCGCCAGGTCGGCTCCGCCGTGGCGTCGGCGGGAATCGACTACCTCGTCGCCGTCGGCGGGGACGCGGCGGAGATCGCGGCGGCCGCGGGGATGCCAGGCGCGTTCCACGAGAGCCCTGCCGCGGCGGCCAGTTTCGTGGCGGGACTCGTCCGGGCGGGCGATGCCGTGCTGATCAAGGCCTCCCGCGGCGTCGGGCTCGAGCGCGTGCGCGATCGCCTGTACGAGGCGCTCGGGATGGCAGTTCCCTCCGAAGCGACCCGAGCCTGAGGACCATGCTGTACCACGCGCTCGTCGAATACCTCTACCCCCACCTGAGCCCTCTTCGCGTGTTCGGCTACATCACCGTGCGAACAGCGGTAGCGAGCCTGACGGCCCTGGCGATCGGCCTGCTGCTCGGTCCGTGGCTCATTCGCAAGCTGCGCGACGCCCAGTGCGGCCAGTACATCCGCGAGGAGGGCCCCCGCTCCCACCAGAGCAAGGCCGGCACGCCCACCATGGGCGGCCTGCTGATCTGCGTCGCGGCCATCGTCCCCACGCTACTGTGGGCCGACTGGCGCAATCCGTACGTCTGGGTGGCGCTGCTGGCCATGGTCGGATTCGGCCTGATCGGCCTCGTCGACGACCTCAGCAAGGTCGCGCGCAAGAGAAATCTCGGTATCACGGGCAAGGTCAAGATGGCCTTGCAATGCGGCACGACCCTGGTGATCGGCTTGCTGCTGGTCGCTCTCAGCCACCGCGGCGACTACTCGACGACGCTCTCGCTGCCGTTCTTCAAGGAGCTCCAGCCCGACTTGGTTATCGGCTCCCTGACCGCGAGCCCCTTGACGCTGCCGTTCGCCTACGTGTTCTTCCTGGCCTTCCTCTTCTTCGTCCTCGTGGGGTCCAGCAACGCCGTGAACCTCACGGACGGCCTGGACGGGCTGGCCATCGGCCTGACCATCATCTGCGTCGGGGCGCTGGCGGTACTGGTGTACATCGCCGGGCACAGCGAGCTGTCGTCGTATCTCGACGTGGCGGGGGTGCCCCTGGCGGGGGAGCTGACGATCTTCTGCGGGTCCGTCGTGGGGGCCAGCCTGGCCTTCCTCTGGTACAACTCGCACCCGGCCCAGATATTCATGGGCGATGTCGGCTCGCTCGGCCTCGGCGGCTCGATCGGAATCGTCGCCGTGCTGGCGAAGCAGGAGATCGTGCTGCTCTTCATCGGCGGCGTCTTCGTCGCGGAGACGCTCTCGGTGATCGCCCAGGTCGGCAGCTTCAAGCTGACCGGGAAGCGAATCTTCCGCATGTCTCCCCTCCACCATCACTTCGAGCAGCTCGGCTGGCCCGAGTCGAAGGTGATCGTGCGCTTCTGGATCGCCGGCTTCGTGTGGGCGCTCCTGGCGCTGAGCACGCTGAAAATCCGATGAACGTCAAGGGCAAGCACGCGCTCGTCGTCGGCCTGGGCAGGTCCGGGCTGGCGGCGGCGCGGTTCCTCGCCGCCGGCGGGGCCGTGGTGGCCGCGGCGGACTCGCGCCCGGCCGAGGCTCTCGGCGAGGCTCCGGCGGCCCTCGCCGGCGTGGCCGCGAGCCTGCACTTCGGAGGGCACCCCGAGGAACTGGTGCTGGCGCAGGACCTGGTGGTTCCCTCGCCCGGCGTTCCCTGGGACCTGCCCGAGCTGGTTCGGGCCCGCGAGCGCGGGGTGGCCGTGTGCGGGGAACTCGAGCTGGCCGCCACGGCCCTGCGCGGGCGCGTGATCGGCGTGACAGGGACCAACGGCAAGACCACCACGGCCGCGCTGGTCGACCACGTGCTGCGGGCGTCGGGCCTGCCCGGAGCGCTGGCGGGAAACATCGGCACCCCCGTGCTGGCCGTCGCGGGCGCTTCCCGCCCGGGCGACTGGCACGTGCTGGAGCTGTCGAGCTTCCAGCTCGAGGCCTGCGAGTCGTTCCGCTGCCACCTGGCCGCCGTGCTGAACGTCACCCCGGACCACCTCGACCGGCACGGCAGCTTCCGGCGCTACGCGGCCGCCAAGGCCCGCATCCTGCGCAACCAGCGGCCCGGCGACTTTGCCGTCCTGAACGGCGTCGATCCGCGCTGCCGGGAGATGGAGCGCTTGGCGCTCGGATCCGTGGTGCGCTTCGGGCAGGACCGTCGCGACGGCACGGACGCGTGGGCGGCCGGCGGGCGCATCCTCTTCCGCGGGCAGGACGTCGGAAGCGCGGACCTGCCCATCAAGGGGGCCCACAACTTGGAGAACGCGCTCGCGGCCGCGGCCGCCTGCTCGCTGGCGGGCGTGGAGCCCTCAGCGATCGGGCGGGCGCTTCAGTCGTTCCGGCCGGTGCCGCATCGCATGGAGTTCGTCGCCGAAGTGCGCGGGGTGAGCTTCTACAACGATTCCAAGGCGACCAACGTGGCCGCCGCGGTGAAGGCCTGCCGCTCCTTCGCCTCCGGCCTGTGGCCGATCCTGGGCGGGCGCGACAAGGGTTCCGACTACGCCCCGCTCGCCGGGGCGCTGCGCTCGCGCGCGCGGGCCGCGCTGCTGGTTGGCGAGTCCGCTCCCCTGATCCGCGGGCAGATCGACGGCGTCGTGCCGACGGTCGATGTCGGCACGCTCCGGGAGGCTCTGGACTACGCGCTGGCAAGGGCGCGCCCTGGCGACACGGTCCTGCTAGCCCCGGCCTGCGCCAGCTTCGACCAGTTCCCGAACTACGTCGAGAGGGGCCGCGAGTTCCGGCGCCTCGTCCTGGAGCGGAGGGCCTGAGATGCCGCTGCTGCTCCGCTGCGACCGCGTGCTGGCGTGGACGATCCTGTCGCTCGCGATGTTCGGGCTGATGATGGTGTACAGTACCACCGCGGCCTCCGCGCAATCCAGTCCGCTCTACATCGCCAAGCAGCTCGTCGCGGCCGGCATCGGTTTCGGGGCGCTGTACGGCTTGATGTTCTTCGACTACCGGCATCTGAACGGCCGGCGGACGGTGTGCGCGGCGCTGGGCGTCTGCGTCCTGCTCCTGCTGCTGGCGGCGGTTCTCGGGACGGGCGCGAACACCAGGCGCTTCCTGCGCCTGGGCCTGCTCTCGCTGCAGCCGTCGGAGCTCGCCAAGCCGGCGGCCGTCCTGTTCCTGGCCTACTACCTGCAACGCAGGAGCGCGGATATGAACCGCGCTTCGGCGCTGCTCGTGCCCGGGGCCGTGATCGGGCTGCTGGCCGCGCTGATCCTGATCGGCAGGGACTTCGGCACCACGGCCTGCCTGCTGATCCTGGCCGGGTCGATGCTCTTCATAGCCGGCGTGCCCGCCGCCTACATGGCGCTCTGCCTGCTCCCGGCGATTCCGGCGCTGTACGTGGTGGTGTGGCAGGTCGAGTACCGGCGCACCCGCATCCTCGCGTTCCTCGACCCGGAGGCGGATCCGCTGGGCAGCGGCTTCCAGATCCTCCAGTCGAAGATCGCGGTCGGGTCCGGCGGCTGGATGGGCCAGGGGTGGATGGCGGGCAAGCAGAAGATGCACTTCCTGCCCGAGGCCCACACGGACTTCATCTTCGCGATGGTGGCCGAGGAACTGGGCCTGATCGGCACGCTGCTGGTCGTCGTCGCGTTCGGGCTGTTCCTGTGGCGCGGCCTGCGCGCCGCGTTCGGGGCCCCCGACCTGTTCGGCGCCTATCTGGCGGGCGGCATCACCGTCATGATCGTCTCCCAGGCGGCGCTGAATATCGGCGTCGTCCTGGGGCTGCTTCCCACCAAGGGCTTGCCCCTTCCGTTCATCAGCTACGGCGGCTCGTCGCTGATGACCGTGCTCGCCTCCTCGGGAGTGCTGCTCAACATCAGCAGGTTCGGACGATGAAGGCGCGCTGGAGCGGGCGGCGGCGCGTGCTCATCGCCGCGGGAGGCACCGGAGGGCACGTCATTCCCGGCGTCGAAGTGGCGAAGGAGCTGCGCGCGCGCGGGTGGGAATGCGTCTTCGTCGGCACGGCGCGCGGCTTCGAAAACCGGCTGGTGCCGGCGGCGGGCTTCCGCCTGTGCCACGTGCCGGTGGTCTCGTGGAACCGGGTCAGCCTGCGCCGCAGGCTGGCCTCGCTGCTGGCGGCTCCCCGGGCGCTGGCCGCGGCGGTCGCGCTCGTGCTGCGCGCCCGGCCGGCCGCGGCCCTGAGCCTAGGCGGCTACGCCGCCGGGCCCCTCGTGGTCGCCTGCGCCCTGCTCGACGTGCCGCTGGTCTTGCTCGAGCCGAACGCGACCCCGGGCCTCGCGAACCGCCTCGCCGGGCCGGCGGCCAGGCGGGCGCTGCTGGCGCACCCGCGGGCGGCGGGCTTCTTCCGCGCCGCGACGAGCCGGGTCAGCGGGATGCCCGTGCGGAGCGAGTTCTTCCGCGCTGCCGGGCATCGCCCGGACGGGCCGTTCACGGTTCTGATTCTCGGCGGGAGCCAGGGCGCGGCGCGTCTCAACCGGGCGGCCGTGGACGCGGCTCGCATCTGGAGCCGGGAGGGCCGGGAGGCGCCCCGGATCATTCACCAGACGGGCGAGCGGCAGCTCCGGGAGGTCGCCGCGGCCTACGCCGGTCTCGGCATCGGAGCCGACACGGCCGCTTTCTTCGACGACATCCCGGCCCGCTTCGCGCAGGCCGATCTCGTGATCTGCCGCGCCGGCGCCTCGGTGAGCGCGGAACTGTGCGCGGCGCGCAAGCCCGCCGTGCTGGTGCCGTTTCCCTTTGCCGCCGACGACCACCAGCGCGCCAACGGCGCGGCGCTGGAGGCCGCGGGCGGCGCGCTGCTCGTCGACGACGCCGACTGGACGGGCCGGCGCATGGCGCAGGTGATCGCCAGCCTGTCGCAGAATCCCGAACGGCTCGCCGCGATGGCGGCCGCTCTGGCCCAGTTGGCTCCGGCGCGAGCCACGCACGACGCCGCGACGGCGGTCGCTGAGGCCGCCGCCCGGGCAGGAGGAGCTACATAGCCATGCTGTTCAACAAGGACGCATTCAAGAAACGCCGGCTGCACTTCGTCGGCATCGGGGGGATCGGCATGAGCGGCATCGCCGAGATCCTGCTCGATCTCGGCCACGCGGTGACTGGTTCGGACCTGCGCGAATCGCCGATCACCGAGCGCCTCCGCGGCTTGGGCGCCGAGGTCCGCATCGGCCACGCCGCTCAGAACTTGGCCGACCCGGAGGCGGTGGTTACGAGTTCCGCGATTCCGGGCAACAACCCCGAACTGGTTGCGGCGCGCCAGCGCCGGCTGCCCGTGATCTCCCGCGGCCAGCTCCTGGCCGAGCTGATGCGGGTCAAGTACGGCGTCGCCGTCGCCGGCAGCCACGGCAAGACGTCGACCTCGTCGATCTGCGCGGCTGTGCTCAGCGCGGGCCGCAAGGATCCCACGGTGGTCATCGGCGGGCGCGTCGCCTCGATCGGCTCGAACGCCCGCCTCGGCAAGAGCGACTACCTGCTCGTCGAGGCCGACGAGTCGGACGGCTCCTTCCTCGAGCTCGATCCGGTGGTGGCCGTGATCACGAACATCGATCGCGAGCACATGGACCACTACGGCTCCTTGGGCAGCCTGATGCAGGCGTTCGAGGACTTCGCCAACAGCGTCCCCTTCTACGGCGCGGCGGTGGTGTGCGAGGACGACCCGCTGGCGAAGCGGGTGGCCGGCCGCATCCGCAGGCGCCGCGTGACCTACGGCTTGCGGGCCGTGTCGCCCACGGCGGATCTGGTGGCGGACGACATCGAGCTCGGCGTCGGCGAGGCGTCGTTCCGCCTGGCGCTGCGAGGCGAGGATCTGGGGCGCTTCCACGTGCGCGGCGTCGGCCTGCACACGGTGCGCAACGCCATGGCGGCCGTGCTGGTGGGCTTCCAGCTCGAGGTTCCCGTGGACCGGATTCGGGCCGGCCTCGCGGAGTTCGGCGGGGTCGACCGGCGCTTCCAGACGCGGGGCGTGGAACGGGGAGTGACCGTGATCGACGACTACGGCCATCACCCCACCGAGATCCGGGCCACGCTAGCGGCAGCCGCCACGTGCGGATTCCGGGGGGTCAACGTGATCTTCCAGCCGCACCGCTACAGCCGCGTCAAGGACCTGGAGGAAGAGTTCGCCGAGTGCTTCGCGGAATGCGACCGCCTCTGGGTCGTCGACTTCTACTCCGCCGGCGAGGATCCGCTGCCGGGCGTGTGCAGCCCGAACTTGGTCGAGAAGATCGTCCGCGCCGGACATCCCCGGGCGAGCTATTGCCCGTCGATGCAGGACGCGGTTCAGCGGGCCATCGCCTGCGCCGGGCCCGGCGAGGCCCTGATCACCCTTGGAGCGGGCAACGTCTGGCAGGCCGGGGAGGGTTTCCTGAGCGGCGCCCAGGCGCCGCCGCCGACGCGCCTGCCGGACCTAGAAGGAGCGCGTCGAAGCTGATGGCGAAGCGAGGCAGCGCCCGCAAGCGGGGCAACGACGCGACGGCCTACCTGCGCGCGGACAGGCCGCTCAGGGCCGTTCCCGCGTTCCGGCCGAGTCCCGCGGCCCGGCGCGCCGCGCTGCGGCTGGCCGGGCTGCTGGTCGCGGCGGTCTCGCTGTGGTGGTTCGCGCATGCCTACGTGCTGCAGTCCGCGGCCTTCCGCTTGGAGCCGCGGCGCGAAGCGCTGCGCATCAGCGGGGTCTCGGCGATCTCCGAGGACGAAGTGGCCGCGGTGTTCGCCGGGGATCTCGGCGCTAGCCTGGCCTCCGTCGACCTCTCGGCCCGCCAGGCCCAGCTCCGGGCGCTCCCTTGGGTCCGGAGCGCCCGCGTCGCGCGGGTCTGGCCCCATACCCTGGCCGGGGTGATCGAAGAGCGCGAGGCGGTAGCGTTCCTGCGGCTGGCATCTTCCAGTTCCGTCTTCATGATCGACGCCGACGGGGCGATCCTGGATCCGCGGGGCGGGTCGGGCGGATCGCTTCCCGTGCTGAGCGGCATTGCGGCGGACATGCCGCTCGCCGAGCGGCGCCGGCGCGTCCGGGTGTTCCAGGAGGTCATGCGCGTCTTCAACGACCGCAGCCAGGCCGTCGGGCGCTCGGTTTCCGAGGTCGACCTCGCCGACGCGACGAACCCGATCGTCCTCGCCAAGCGCCGAAGTCAAATGATCCGGCTCCAGATGGGCGACAGCCACCTGCCGCATCGCCTGGACGTCTACCTGGCGCACGTCGGAGCCTGGGAAGCGGAGTTCGGCCCGCTTGAGGCCGTGGATCTTCGCTTCGAGAAGCAAGTGGCAATCCGGCCCTTGGCGGGAGAGAAGGGGAAAGGATGACAGACAAGCACGACACCTTCGTCGGGATCGATATGAACGGCGCGCAGACGCGCTGCCTGGTTGCTGCGGCCGACGGGCCCGCGCTGCGCTTCCTCAGCTGCGGGTCGATGCCCCCCATCCGGTGGGACGACGACGACCTCCGCACCCCGCAGCTCACACCCGAGGCGGTGCTGGAGGCCGTCTGCGAGGCCGAGCACGACGGCGGCTTGACGGTGCATTCCGCCGTGGTGGGCCTGGGCGGGGCGCAGGTGCGCAGCAGCATGGTGCATTCCACCGTCCGCCTGACGCTCGGCCAGCGAACGGTCGAGATGGGCGACGTCGCCAACGTAATCCGGCGGGCCGCCGCCGGGCTCGTCAGCACCAGCGCGACGGTGCTGCAGCTGGTGCCGCTGGAGTTCGTGGCCGGCGACCGGGCCGGGCTCCAGAACCCTGTCGGCTACCCGGCCGACCGCCTCGACGCCTACGTGCGCCTGATCTCGACGCACCAGGCCGAGCACGACGCCGTGCGGCGGGTGGTCAACAACGCGAGCATCAGCGTGGAGGAGACAGTGCTGGCCGGGTTCGCCTCGGCATACTGCACGCTCTCGCAAGCCGAAGTTGGCGGGGGCGTGGCCCACTTGGAGATCGGCAAGAATTCGAGCACCCTGACGGCGTACTGCGGGGGCGGGCTGCGGTTGGCGACCGGGCTCCCCGTCGGCCGCGACCACCTGGTCGGCGACGTGTCCCGCGCCTTCGCCACGGATCCCAGCGTTGCCTCGTCGCTCATCGCGGACTTCGGGAGCGCCGCGTATAGCGAGCGGCTCACGGGGGCGTACGTCTTCGTTCCCGGCAGCGAAGTCAGCAGCTCCCCGGCCCAGCGCGGGCGCCTGTGGCCGCGGGACATGCTGGACAAGATCATCGCGCTACGCGTCGAGGAATGCCTGACGCTGGTGCATGACGAGCTTCGTCACGAGGGGCTAGCCAACGGCTCGGTCAGCTCTCTGGTGATCACGGGCGACGCGGCGGAACTGCCCGGCATCCGGGACATGGCGCAATCGATCATCGGGCTGCGGAGCCGCATCGGCGTTCCGACCCGCCCGGACAACCTGCCCGCGGCCCTGCGCAGCCCGGGCTGGGCCTGCGCCGCAGGCTTGGTTCTGTACGCCTACCGCCTGGCTTACAGGCCCGCGGACGCCGAGGCGGACCGCAGCGCTCACGCAGAAATTCAGTTCGAGGAACAAGTAGCATGACCGAAATCAAGGAAGCGGAGGCTCTGCCGGCCGCCCCGGAGGCCGAACCGGCCGAAGAGGCCCGTTCCGACGGCCTCAAGTTCACGCTGGAAGAGGTTCCCCACAGCGCCATCAGGATCAAGGTGATCGGGATCGGCGGCTGCGGGGGCAACATCGTGGACTACATGATCGCCAACGGCGTCGCGGGCGTCGAATTCGCCTGCGTGAACACGGACGAGCAGGCGCTCAAGTCGTCCCGCGCGCCCGTCAAGCTGTGCATGGGCCAGCGCGTGACCCAAGGCTACGGGACCGGCTCGAGCCCCGATGTGGGGCGCGAGGCGGCCCTGGAGAACACCGAGGAGATCAGCGAGTTGCTCGGCGACGCGGACATGGTCTACATCACCCTCGGCCTTGGAGGCGGAACTGGGACCGGCGCGGGACCGGTCATCGCCTCCCTGGCCAAGCAGATGGGCGCGCTGACGGTCGCGGCCGCGGTCAAGCCGTTCAGCTTTGAGGGCAAGCGGCGGGCGCAGACCGCCGCCGACGGGCTCGAGACGCTGCTGGAGCAGGTCGACACCGTGATCGTGATCCCCAACGAGCGCCTGCTGGACCAGGCCGAGGCGGGCAGCGGCTTCTTCGACAGCTTCCTCGTGGCCAACGCGATCGCCACCGAGACCTTGGTGGGCATCACCGACATCATCTCCAAGAAGGGGGTCATGAACACCGACTTCGCCGACGTCAAGGCGGTCCTGCAGGAGGCCGGCCCGGCCTTCGTCGGTGCCTCCGAGCGCGGCGGGCGCGACTCGGCCATGCAGGCGGCCAGGGACGCGATCAGCTGCCCGGTGATGGAGCACGGCGGGCTGGCGCGCGCCACCAAGGTTCTGGTCAACATCACCGGTTCCAGCCAGTTCGGCATGCACGACGCCAGCGAGGCGATCCAGCTCATCCAGCGCGAGATCGCGACCGACGCCGACCTGACCGTGGGGGTCGTGCGGGACGACTCGATGGGAGAGGTCGTGCGCGTGATGATGATCGCGTCGGGCTTCGCGAAGGACAGCCTGCCACGGATATCGCGCGGCCGCGAGATGAGCCACAAGCCGCGCTTCGACGAGCGCCAGCCGGCGTGGCAGTCGGAAGGCGTGGCGGATCTGCTCGGCTCCGAGCACGGAGCCCCGGAGGCCTCCGCGGCGCGCCATGCGCCGGTGGCGCCCGCGCAGGTGCCGCAAGCCAGTCCGCCGCGCGTCGAGACGCAGCCGCCCGCGGCGCCCGAGAGCGCCCCGCCCGCGTCGGCGCCGAACAGGAATCCCGACGCCGCGGAGGGCCAGTCGGGACGGTCTCCCTTCGAGTTCATGCCGCCGCCGAACATCCGGGCGAGGGACGAGCCCGACGAAGAGGATCAGACGGCCGAGAAGCCGGCCTTCTTCCGTCGGCGCTCGATCTTCCGCTAGCCAATGCGCCGCGTGGCTCTCGCGTCGGACCGCTCGCGGGTGCTATAAGGGGGCATGGACCGGCGAGACTTCATCGCTACCTCGTCCGCGGCGGGCCTGGCCGCGGCCGCCGAGGGCGAGGGCAACCAGATCTTCGAGCTGCGCTGCTACCGGCTGCGCTACTCGAAGGCGGACCAGTACGGCCGTCTCACGGGGTTCTTGGAGGCGGAGCACCTGCCGATGACGCAGCGGGCGGGCATCGTCCAGGGGTACTTCCGCGTTACGCTCGGGGAGTTCACCCCGCGCGTCTACACGCTCGCCGCCTACGATTCGCTCGCCGACATGGCGGCCAAGCTGGCGGCCCAGCGCGCGGACAAGCTCTGGAGCGCCGTCGAGGACGACTTCGGGTCGGACGACCGCGCGGCGTACGACCGCGTCGAGAGCTGGCTGCTGCGCGCGTTCGACGGAATGAGGGCGATCGAGGTGCCGGACCCCGCCGACAAGCCGCGGGTCTTCGATCTGCGGACCTACGAGCAGGAGACCTTCCGCGACACGCGGGAGAAGATGCGGATGTTCAACGAGGAGGAGATCGCCATCTTCCGCGACTGCGGCATCCATCCCCTGTTCTTCGGCGAGACGATCGTCGGCTCCCACATGCCGAGCCTGGTCTACATGTCGCACTACGCCGACATGGATGCCCGCGGCGAGGCTTGGTCTACGTTCGGGTCCAGCGAGGGCTGGAACCGGATCAAGAGCCGCCCCGGCTGGGGCAACGCCGACATCGTCTCGACCGTGTCGAACATCCACCTGGCCGGCCTGCCGTTCTCGCCGATCCGCTGAGCGTCGGGCTCTCGCTCCGCGGGTAGAATCGAGCCCATGCAGCGACGGGCCTTTCTGCGCATGGGCGGGGCCGTTCCCGGCCTGGCCGCCAGCGGCTGCCTGCCGGGGCGCTCGCGCCCGAACGTGCTGTGGATTCTGGCGGAGGATTTCTCGCCGGACCTCGGATGCTACGGCAACGACCTCGTGCGCACGCCCAACCTGGATCGCCTCGCCGCTGAAGGCGTGCGCTACACCCAGTGCATCTGCACCGCGGCCGTGTGCTCGGCGGCGCGCTCCGCGCTGATGACCGGGATGTTCCAGACGACCATCGGCGCCCACAACCACCGCAGCCATCGCGACCGGCCCCACGATCTTCCCGAGGGCGTGCCGACGGTGACCGGGCTCTTCCGGGAGGCGGGCTATCACGTCTCTAACTGCAGGAATCCCGCGCCGGGCGTGCAGGTGCGAGGCAAGACGGATTTCAACTTCCGCGTCGCCAAGCCGTTCGACGGCGCGGACTGGAGCGAGCGCCCGACCGGTGCGCCGTTCTACTCGCAAGTCAACCTGCCGGAGACTCACCGGAAGTTCCGGCGCTTCGACGACGCTCCCGTGGATCCGGCCAGCGTCCCGCTGCCGCCGTTCTACCCCGACCATCCGGTGGTGCGGGAGGATCTGGCCCTATACCTCGATACCGCCCAGCACCTGGATGTCAAGGTGGGGAAGATCCTGAGGCGCTTGAAGGAAGAGGGCCTGTACGAGCGCACGATCATCTTCTTCTTCGGCGACCACGGGCAGGCGCTGCATCGCGGCAAGCAGTGGCTCTACGAACAGGGCGTCCGGGTCCCCCTGATCGTGCGGATCCCCGAGGCGTACCGCCCGCCGGGCTTCGAGCCGGGCGCGGCGGACGACCGTCTGCTGCAGCACATCGACATCACCGCCACCTCGCTGGCGCTCGCGGAAATCGAGCGGCCCGGCGCGATGCAGGGCAGGGTTTTCCTAGGGCCCGGAGCCGACCCGGAGCCGCCCTACGCCTTCTCGGCCAGGGACCGCTGCGACGAGACTGTGGACCGCATCCGTTGCGTCAGGGACAAGCGCTGGAAGCTGATCCGGAACTTCCTCCCGGAGCGGTCGTACGCGCAGAAGAATCACTACAAGGACACGAGCTACCCCGCCCTGCAGGTGATGCGGCAGTTGCATGCGGAAGGCAAGCTTGAGGGGCCGGCCGCGCTGTGGCTCGCGCCGAGCCGCCCGGAGTGGGAGCTCTACGACCTGGAGGCCGACCCGCACGAGGTCCGCAACTTGGCCGACGCCCCGGAGCACGCGCAGACGGGGGCGCGCATGCGCGTCGCGCTCGAGCTCTGGATCGAGGAATCCGGCGACCGGGGACGCCGGCTCGAGCCGTCCCTGCCGGCGGAATACGCGCTGCGGACCATGGTCGACGGCTGGTATACCAACAACGGGATTCTGACCAAGTCAGGCGGCCCGCTGCGCATGGAGTGGCAAGGGGATCGCTCGCGCGAGGTGGTGGTCCCGTGGGTCGCGCCGGGAGGCGGCCTGCGGCTCGAGCTCGAGATGCGCTCCGACGCGCCGCGGGACCTGGCCGTCCGCTGGGGGCATCCGGCCAGCATGGGCGGGGCCGGCACGGTGCCCGCCTACCTGGCCGCCGGGGCTCGCTGGCAGCGGCTGGCGGTCGATTTCGACTGCCAGGGCTGGCTGGCTTGGTTCTCGCTCCGGTTTCCCGGCGGGCCGGGCGTGGTCGAGTGCCGGCGCGCCGACCTCGTTCGTGCGGACGGCGCGGGCGCGGTCCGGAGATGGCCCTTCGCCTGACTCGACCGGTGTCGCATCGGTCCGTCAGACGGCCTCGGCGCCGCCCGACGGGCCGCGAAGCCGTCCCCGTCCCCGCGCAACGGTTGGGCAACGCGATTCCCGCCCGGCGGGAGTCTCGGCGCGCCCGCGCCGGGCGGGTCCTCGTCGGGATGCACCGGGGCGAAGCCCTCGAATCTGCCGAACCGGCGCGGCCTCGTGCCCGCGAGGCCGCGGCCGATCCGCCTGGCGGTCCCGCTGCTGCGGGCGCCGGGCTTCGGCGAGCGTCGTTTGACCCTCCCCGGGGAACCGCGCTAGTATGAAGGCAGGGGGCAGGCGCGCCTGCGGGACGTCGGCCGTGACGATGCCAACCAGCACCTACATCCCGAAGGCGTCCGACCTGAAGCACCACTGGTATGTCCTGGATGCCGACGGCAAGACGCTGGGGCGCTTGGCCACGCAGGCGGCGACGCTGCTGCGGGGCAAGCACAAGCCCGATTTCACGCCGTTCCTCAAGACCGGCGACTTCGTCGTCGTCGTCAACGCCGGCAAGGTGTGCCTCACCGGCAAGAAGGAGACCGACAAGGTCTACTACCGGCACTCCGGGTATCCCGGCGGCTTGAAGAGGGAGACGGTGCGCGAGGTCCGCGAGCGCCATCCGGAGAGGCTCGTGCAGCGCGCCGTCGCGGGCATGCTGCCGAAGAACAAGCTCGGGCGCCAGCTCCGGACCAGGCTCAAGGTGTACGTCGGCGCGGACCATCCGCACCACGCGCAGCAGCCCAGGCAGTGGCAGCTCTAGGGACGGGGGAAGGGAACCGGTTCGTTGACTATTCAGCAGCAGTATCTTGGCACGGGTCGCCGCAAGACAGCCGTGGCGCGGGTCTTCCTGCGTCCCGGCACGGGCAAGCTCGAGATCAACCGGCAGGCCCCCGAGGCCTACTTCCCCACCGAGATCCAGAAGAGCAAGATCTGGCAGCCGCTGAAGGCCAGCGAGACGGACACCAAGTTCGACGCCTTGGTGCTCGTACGCGGCGGCGGGAAGGCCGGGCAGGCCGACGCCGTGCGTCTGGGAATCGCCCGGGCGCTGCAGAACTTCAATTCCGAGCTGCGGCCCCTGCTCAAGAAGGGCGGCTACCTCACGCGCGACCCGCGCAAGCACGAGCGCAAGAAGTACGGCCGACCCGGGGCCCGGAAGAGGTTCCAGTACTCGAAGCGCTAGCCGGCGTTACTCGCGCGTCGTTCGCGGCCTGTGCCAAATCCTGCTTGGACGGATCCGGCCGCCCCGGGGCGGCGTGTAGCGCGTCGCCGCAACCTAGCGCACAGCCAACGACGGAGGAAACGTGTCGCCAATCACAATGAAGGAATTGCTCGAATCCGGCGTTCATTTCGGGCACCAGACCAGGCACTGGAATCCGAAGATGAAGGAGTTCATCTTCGGCGAGCGCAACAACATCCACATCATCGACCTCCAGAAGACCCTCAAGAACTTCAAGGAGGCGCTGCAGTTCATCACCGAGCAGGCGAGTCTCGGCAAGAACATCCTGTTCGTCGGGACCAAGCGCCAGGCGCAAGAGGCGATCGCCGAGGAGGCGCAGCGCTGCGGCATGTACTACGTCAATCACCGCTGGCTCGGCGGCCTGCTGACCAACTGGGTCACGGTGCAGAAGTCGCTCGTGCGCTTCAAGGAGCTACAGCGCCTCGCCGATGAGGAAGGCTACGAGGGCCGCAGCAAGAAGGAAATCTCGCGCCTCGAGCGCGAGCGCAAGGCCTTGCAGGCCAACATCGCCGGGATCAAGGAGATGCCGGGCCTGCCCGACATGGTCTTCGTCATCGACACCCGCAAGGAAGAGATCGCGGTGCACGAGGCCCGCAAGCTGAACATTCCCGTCATCGCGGTGGTGGACACGAACTCCAATCCCGACGTGGTGGACCACGTGATCCCCGGAAACGACGACGCCTTGCGTTCGATCTGGCTCTATACCAAGAGGGTCGCCGAGGCCGTGATCGCCGGGCGGGCGATGATGCCGCCGCCCGAATCGGAGGAGTCCGCGGAGGAAGACGGGGATTCGGCGGCCGGAGCGAGCGGGGGAGACGAGGCGGGCGCGGCCTGAGCGGTCCGGCTCCGGCGAGCCGCTGGCCTGGAGAGTCCGCGAGGGGAGGTGCGTCATGGCAGCGATTAGCGCGAAGCAAGTGAAGGAGCTGCGCGACAAGAGCGGCGCGGGTTTCATGGACTGCAAGAAGGCCTTGGTGGACGCCGCCGGCGACATGGCCAAGGCCGAGATCGCCCTGCGCAGGCGCGGCGTCGCGATCGCCCAGAAGAAGAAGGGCCGGGCGGCCAACGAGGGCGTGATCGGCAGCTACATCCACGCCGGCGCGAAGCTGGGCGTGCTGGTGGAGATGAACTGCGAGTCGGACTTCGTCGCCCGGACCGACCAGTTCCAGGAGTTGGTCAAGGACATCGCGATGCAGATCGCGGCCGCGGATCCGCGCTACGTCACGCGGGACCAGGTGCCCGCCGATCTCGTGGCGAGCGAGCGCCAGATCCAGCGGGACCGCGCGCTGCAGGAAGGCAAGCCGGAGCGCGTGATCGACCGCATCGTAGACGGCCGGATGGGCAAGTTCTACGAGGAGATCGTCCTGGTCGACCAGCCCTTCGTCAAGGATCCGTCGACCACCGTCGGGGAGCTGGTTCAGGCGGCGATCGCCAAGCTGGGCGAGAACCTCGCGGTCCGCCGCTTCCGGCGCTTCAAGGTCGGCGAGGAGACCTAGCCATCCGCCGCGGGCGGGCGCCTGGTTCGATCGGGCAGGACGGGCATGGGCAAGCCGCGTCGTATCCTGTTCAAGCTCTCGGGGGAGATGCTCGCGGGCGCGGCCGGCCCCGTCGATCCCGCGCGGCTGGCTTGGCTGGCCGGGGAAATCGAGGACGCGCGGTCTTGCGGCGCGCAGCTGGCCGTGGTAGTCGGCGCGGGGAACTTCGTGCGCGGCGCGGCGCTGGCCGCAACGGGCATCGACCGGGTCACGGCGGACTACATGGGCATGCTGGGCACGGTCGTCAACGCGATGGCGCTCGCCGGCGCACTCGCCGCGCGGGGCGTGCCGGCGAGCGCCATGAGCGCCATCCGGGTCGAGCCGGCGGCCCCGCCGTACAGCCGGTCCGAGGCCGTGCGGGCGCTCGAGGAGGGCGCGGTGGTCGTCCTCGGCGCGGGTACCGGGAATCCCTACTTCACGACCGACACCGCCGCGTCCCTGCGCGCGGTCGAGGTCGGGGCGGACCTGCTCGCGAAGGGCACGAAGGTGGACGGCGTGTTCGACCGGGACCCCGTCGTCCATCCGGACGCTCGGGCCTACTCCACCGTCACCTACGACCGGGTCCTCGCCGGCCGGCTGGCCGTGATGGACGCGACGTCGGTCGCGATGTGCCGGGACCACGAGCTGCCCGTGCTGGTGTTCCGGCTGGACCGCCCGGGCAGCCTCGCCCGCGTCGCTCGCGGCGAGATCGCTGGTACCCTGATGGCTTAAGCTGGTTCGCTCGGAGGATCGAATTGCATGTCACATATCCGCGGAGAGACCGTTGCGGAAATCATGCGGGAGGCCAGGGAGCGCATGGCCCGGGCGGTGAACGACCTGGGACGCGGCATGGCCTCGATCCGCACCGGCCGCGCGTCGATCGCCCTGCTCGATTCCATCGCTGTGGACTACTACGGCACGCTGACCCCCCTGAACCAGATGGCCACCCTCGCGACGCCCAACTCGACGACCCTCACGGTCCAGCCGTGGGACATGTCGCAGATCGCGTCGATCGAACGGGCCATCCGGGTGTCGGACCTCGGGATCAACCCCGCCAATGACGGCAGGATCATCCGCCTCGCGATCCCGCCCCTGACCAAGGAGCGTCGGCGCGAGCTCGTGCGGACACTGCACAAGGTCGTCGAGCAGCATCGCGTCGCCGTGCGGAACGTGCGGCGCGAGGCGAACGAGGCGGTCCGGAACCTCGCCAAGTCCAAGGCCGTATCCGAGGACGAGAGCAAGCGGTCCCATGACGAGATTCAGAAGGCTACGGACGAATCCATCAAGGAGATCAACGCGGCCGGCGAGGTCAAGGAAAGGGAGATCTTGGAGATCCGCTAGCCTCTCGTGCTCGGACAGGTGCTTCAGTCGGTTGCAGTTCCACCCATGGCTGCGGCGCCCCCGCGCAAGCAGTCGGTTCTCGCGCCCTTCCCGCGGGTCTATCCGATTCTCGACAGGGCGCACCTCGAGGCGCGCGGACGCAGCGCGGCGCGGATCGCCGAAGATCTTGCGTGCGCCGGCATCCGGATCGCGCAGTACCGCCACAAGGGCAGCTTCACCCGGGCGGCGTACGAGGAGGCCTCCCGGGTCGCCGCCGTCTTCCGCGCGGCCGGCGTCTGCTTCATCCTCAACGACCGGGCGGACATCGCGCTGGCATTGAGGGCGCACGGCGTTCACGTCGGCCAGGACGATCTCCCCCTCGCGGACGTGCGCCGGCTGGTCGGAGACGGCCTTGTCGTCGGCTACTCGACCCACAACGCCGCCCAGATCGCCGCGGACGAGTGTCGCTGGGCGGACTACCTCGCCGTCGGGCCTGTATTCGGGACGCGGAGCAAGGAGCGGCCGGAACCTGCGGTCGGGCTGGAGGGCGTGAGGCTGGCGCGCTCCCTGACGTCGAAGCCCTTAGTCGCGATCGGCGGAATTACCGTCGCGAACGCCGCCCGCGTACTCGCGGCGGGCGCGGACGGCGTGTCCATGATCTCGGGCCTCGATCCGCACAACCTGCGGGACTGGGCCGCCCTCGACGCCTGAGTCCGGTTCGCGGCTCCGGCGCCGACGCGTGCAGGGTCGCTTTCCCGGTCAAGTCGGTACTGCGGGCGCCGTTGGTATTCGGCATTCGCAGAAAATACCTGTCGTTGCTTGACATCGAATTCCTAATCGGCGACCGTCAGCTCAGTGACGTCTACCGTTGCGATTTTCGAGCGTTGTCACTGTTGGAAATCCGGCTAGTCTCGTATCGACACCGTGCCGGACGGGTTGCGGTGGCTCAGCAACAAGGCGCCGTCCGCGAGGAAGCCGGCTTGGGGGAACGCATGGACGCGGTAACCGCAAGCCGGCGTCGCCCGCCTGGCCCGGCGTACCGCTCAGGGCGGCGATGCCTCGCGGTCGACTTTGCGTCCGGGGGCACTCTTGGCCGTAGCGCCGTAACATTGCGCCGCCCTGCTGCGCTGTGACACGCCTCAATGCCCGTCCACCTGTCGGGACCCCTAGGTGAGCAATTACATGACTTTTGACGCGTCCAGTACTATGAGGAATCTGGCCGGGGCGCGGATTCTCCCCCCGCTGCGACTTCCATGACGGGTGACGAAGTCCGCGAGCAGTTCCTTCGCTTCTTCGAGGGCAAGGGACACCGGCGAGTCCCCAGCTCCTCGCTGGTTCCGGCGCGCGACCCGACGCTTCTATTCGCGAACGCCGGAATGAACCAATTCAAGGAAGTGTTCCTCGGCAAGGACCTGCGCAGCTACGCGCGGGCGACCACGTCGCAGAAGTGCGTGCGCGCGGGCGGCAAGCACAACGACCTGGAGAACGTCGGCCGCACGCGGCGGCACCACACGTTCTTCGAGATGCTGGGCAACTTCTCCTTCGGCGATTACTTCAAGCAGGATGCGATTCGGTACGCCTGGGAACTGATCACCGAGATCTACGGCTTGCCGCGAGAGCGGCTCTGGGTGACCGTGTTCCGCGAGGACGACGAGGCGGAGCGCCTGTGGCGGGAGATCGCGGGCGTGCCGGCGGAGCGCATCCACCGCTCCGGGGAGAAGGACAACTTCTGGCAGATGGGCGACACCGGGCCCTGCGGGCCTTGCTCTGAGATCTTCTACGACTACGGCCCCGAGGGCTTGGAGCCGGGCGAGGCCGACCTGCCGTTTCCCGCGGACGTTTCCCGCTACGTGGAGATCTGGAACCTAGTCTTCATGGAGTTTGAGCGCGACGCGGACGGCAGCCTGCACCGCCTTCCCAGTCCCTCGATCGACACCGGCATGGGGCTGGAGCGCACCGCGGCCGTGCTGCAAGGGAAGCTGTCCAACTTCGGCACGGACCTGTTCCTGCCGGTCATCGAGCGGGCCGCCGACCTGCTCGGCCTGGAGTACGGCGCCGGGGCGGATACCGACACGGCCCTGCGGATCGTGGCCGACCACGGGCGCGCCGCGACGTTCCTTGTCCACGACGACGTGATTCCTTCCAACGAGGGCCGCGGCTACGTCCTGCGCAAGATCGTTCGAAGGGCGCTGCGTCACGCCCGGCTGTCCGGAAGCGAGTGCCCCTTCCTGCATCAGCTGACAGGATTCGTGGCGGACCGCATGCGCGGAGCCTACCCGGAGCTGCAGGATTCGAAGGAGCGGGTGTCCAGGGTCTTGCGGGACGAGGAGCTTCGCTACGAGCGGAGCTTCGCGGTCGCGGAGCGCGAATTCGAGTCGGCCCTCAAGCAGGTGGCGGACGGCACGATTCCCGGTTCGGCGGCGTTCCGTCTCTACGACACGTTCGGGCTGTCCTTGGACGAGCAGCAGGAGCTGGCCCGCGAGAGGGGCCTCGCCATTGACCTCGACGGCTTCGCCGCCGAGATGGAGGGCCAGCGGGCGCGAGCCCGAGCGAGCTGGAAGGGCGGCGGGCAGGACGCGCACGCCCCGGCTCGCGCCGCGATCGTCCGCTTCGGCGGCACGGAGTTTCTCGGTTACGACACGACTGCGGAGCGCGACCTTCGCGTGGTCGGCCTGCTGCGGGACGGACTCGCGATCGATGCCGCGAGTGCGGGCTCGCGGGCGGAGGTGGTTCTCGACCGCACGCCCTTCTACGCGGAGGCCGGCGGCCAGGTCGGTGATCGCGGGCTGCTGTCCCGCGGGGACGACGTGGCTGCCCGCGTGCTCGACGTGCGCGCGCCGGTGCGCGGCACCAGCGTCCATCGCGCCGAGATTCTCCAGGACGTCGCCGTCGGGGATCGCGTGGACGGGGCGGTGGATGCGTGGCGGCGCGACGACATCCGCAGGAATCACACGGCCACGCATCTCCTGCATGCCGCGTTGCGACGCGTGCTGGGCAAGCATGTCAAGCAGGCCGGCAGCGTGGTGGACGCTGACCGGCTCCGCTTCGACGTGACGCACTACGCGACTCTGGAGCCGGGCGAGATCGAGGAGATCGAGCACCTCGTCAACGAGCGCATCCTGCTGGACACTGCGGTGTCCACGCAGGTCAAGGGCTTGGACGCCGCCATTCGCGAAGGGGCGATGGCCCTCTTCGGCGAGAAGTACCTCGACAGCGTCCGGGTCGTGTCGGTCGGCGATTTCAGCAAGGAGCTCTGCGGCGGCACGCATGTCGCCCGGACCGGCGAAATCGGCGCGTTCAAGGTGGTCTCGGAGTCCAGCAGCGCGGCCGGCGTGCGCCGGTTCGAGGCCGTGACCGGCCACGGGGCGCTGCGCCAGTACCGGGAGATGCACTCGATCGTGCAGCGCGTGGCTTCCGTGCTCAAGGCGCGCGAGGACGCGCTGCTCGAGTGCGTGGAGAGGCTGGTGGCCGAACGCAAGCGGCTGGACAGGGAAGTCGGCGAGCTGAAGGTCAAGCTGGCCCGGTCGAATCTGGCGGGCCTCGTCGCCGGTGCCCGGGAGATCGGCGGCATGCGGGTGCTCGCCGCCCAGGTGGGCAATGTCGGCCGCAGCGAGTTGCGCCCGCTCGCGGACTCCCTCCGGCAGCGTCTGGGGTCGGGGCTCGTGGTCCTCGCAGCGGTCGAGGCTGGACGGGTGTCGCTGGTCGCGGCCGCAACCAAGGACGTGGCCGGAAAGCGCATTCACGCCGGGGCGGTGATCCGCGAGGTCGCCAGGCTGGTGGGCGGCGGCGGCGGCGGGCGCCCCGACATGGCCGAGGCCGGAGGGAGGAATCCCGCCGCACTCGCGGGGGCCCTGGACCGGGCCTACGGCTTGGTCGAGGAGCAGATCCGAGACTGAACGAGAGCGGGGCGGCCCTCGGCGCGAGCTTCCGGGACGGTCGCCCGCTACCTCGCGGGGCGTCAGGAACGGCGGGGTCGACTCGGCCGCATCTCGACGCGGCTCGCCAGATTCCGGGCCGGGGTTCTGATGAGGTGAACCGCCATCGACGCGACGGCCGCTGGATCGAGCTTCCAGTCGGCGTTCTTGGAGCCGGACCGGAACCCGGTCTGCACGCTGCCCGGCATGATGGTGCTGACCCGGATGTTCGCGTAGCGCAGGTCTAGCATCATCGCTTCGGTCAAGCCGGCCAGCCCGAACTTGGAGGCGTTGTACGCCGCGCCCGTGGCGAAAGGGTGCTTCCCGGCCAGACTCCCGATGTTCAGGATGAAACCGCCTCCGCGCCGCTTCATGCGCGGCGCCGCTAGGCGCGAGAAGTAGAACGGCCCGCTGAGGTTGGTGCGGATCATCTCGTCCCATTCCGCCGGGTCCAGCTCGTCGACCGGGGCGAAGCGGCCCACGCCGGCGTTGTTCACTAGGATGTCCACGCCTCCTAACTCGAGGTCGACGAATGCGTAGAACGCTTCCGCCTGCTCCCAGCTCCCCACGTCGCAGGCCCGGCCGACGGCGCGGCCGGAAGCCCGCAATTCCCGCAGCGCCTCCGCGAGGGCGGACTCGTCGCGACCGCAGATGGCGACCGACGCGCCCTCGGCCGCCAGCGCCCGGGCGATCGCCAGACCGATGCCTCGGCTGCCGCCGGTGACCACGGCGACTTGGCCCGCAATGTCGATCACCGCGCCCGCCTCCCGCCCGCAGGCTCCCGCGGGCGGGCTCTTACGATAAGATAGCAGAGCGGGCTCTTGAGCGGTCCGGCTTGGAGGAGGTTTCAGATCTGTCGCTGCAGAGCGAGATCCAATCGATTTGCCAGGATCACATGGCCCGCTTGAGCGCGGAGATGGAGCGCCTGGCGGAAGACAGCCTCGCTCGGACCAAGGAAGCTTCCGCTAGGGAGACTTCGCAGATCCTGGATCGCATTTCCGGGGCGATCCGGAGGATTCGAAACGCCGGGGAGGTCTCGGCCGTGCTGGCCGAGCTGGTCGAGACATCGGCGCTCTTCAGCCGGCGCGCGGCTCTGCTGCTGCACAGCGAGGGCACGCTGATCGGCTTCCACTCGGCCGGCCAGGGCTGCACTGCACGCGACTTGGAGGGGCTTTCCGTGGGTCTCGCCTCCGCGCCGGCCATCGCGCACGCGATCGAGACCCGGGACACGGTAGTCTCGACGGCGACGCAGCGCAACGTTTCGCACGGCCTGTGGAAGCGGCTTTCCTACGCCGGCGACGAGGACCTGCGCGTCCAGCCGCTGATCCTTCGCGAGACCGTGCTTGCGGTGCTGATCGTCGAAGGAGGGACCCTTCGGGCGGCCGTGGTCGAGGTGCTCGTGCTCACGGCTGAGGCGTGGATCGAGGCGCTGGGCTCGCGTGAGGACCGAGATCGGCAATGACGCTGGCGACGGACCTGGGGTGGTTGCGGGCGCGTGTCAGGGTCCGTCGGCGTTCCGATGCCCCGCGGCGCGTCCTGGCCGCCTCCCTCGCGCCGGCGCTCTGCCTTGCCGCAATCGGCCTGTCGGTTCGTGCCTCCGCGGCCGCCACGGTTCCGGCGGCGCTGAGCGAGCTGAGCCGCAGGCTCGCGAGCAACAGGTCCGCCGCCAACTTCCGGGCTCTCCAGAGCTACGCGGACGGCACGGACGGAGCGAATCGCGACTTGGCGCTGCATGCGATCGGCATGGCCCGGTACGACGCCCGGGACTACCCCGCGGCGGAGTCAGCGTTCGCCGCGATCAGCGGGCGGGTCGCCTGGCGGCGCGAGTACGCTGCCTACTACCGCGCGCGCTGCATCGTCTTGGCCGAGGATTTCGCCAGGGCGCTGGGGCCGCTGGAGAGGTTCCTCGCGGAATTCCCCGGGAGCCGGTTCGTGCCCGCGGCGACGAGGCTGCGCGTCGAGAGCTTCCTGCGGCTCCGTCGCCGCGACGAGGCGCGTGCCGTCCTCGCGTCCCTCGGCGGCCGGCTGGATGCTCCGGTGCGCCTCTACCTAGCCGGCCGCGTGGAGCACCTCGACGGCAACTTGCTGAAGGCCGTCAAGCTGTATCGGGAAGCGTACTACTTCCATCCGTTCTCCGACCAGGCCGAGGCTTCTTCATCGCTGCTCGACAGCTTGCGCGCGCGCATGGGCGGCGCGTATCCGTCCGCTCCCGCGGACTGGCGCCTAGCGCGGGCGGAGGCCCTGCTCGCCGGGCGCAGCTACGCCCGCGCATCGGCCGAGTTCGCGCGCGCTCTCGCAGGCGGCCTCGCCGGCGGGGAGCGCGACCGGGCGGTGATTCTTCGCGGCCACTCCGACTACAGCCGGGGGAGCGACGCGGCGGCCTACTCCGCACTGGCGAAGGCGCGTCCCGGAGACCCCGAGCTCGAAGCGCGCAGGCTGTACCTGCTGGCCGCCCTAGAGCGGCGCCGGCGCCTCGTCCGGCCCATGCTCTCCAGCCTCTCGAAGCTGGCCCTGCGGCACGGGAGCTCGCCTTGGTACCAGGAGGCGCTGCTGTCGATCGGCAACTTCTACTACCTGAGGGACGACCGGACCGAATACCCCAGGATGTTCCGGCGGCTTGTAGAGGCCTTCCCCGACGGTCGCCATGCGCCGTACGCCCACTGGAAGCTTTGCTGGCGGGCGTGGCTGGACCGCTCCGCAGAGCGCTGGGATCTGCTGGCCGAGCACGTCCGGCGGTACCCCGGCTCCGCGACGGCTTCCGCGGCGCTTTACTGGCTGGGCCGGCTGCGCCAGCTCGAAGGACGCGCGACGGATGCCAGCTCCTACTTTCACGCCGTTGCGCGCTCGTTCCCCCACTACTACTACGGCGGCCTCGCTCGGAAGAGGCTCGGCGGGTCCGCCGGGCGCCCGCCCGAAACGCAGCTCTCCCGCGAGCTGGCGGAGATGGTGCCGGCCGCGAGGCAGCTCGCGTCCGAGCCGCGGCCCGCCACGCGGAATATCGTCGATGTGTCGACGGTGCTCTATCTGATCGGCCGGGACAGCGACGCGCGCCGGGAACTGGAACGGGTCGACTACCGGCAGGCCGACGCCCACTTCGCGGGTCTCGGGCTCGGACGTATCCATGCCGGGCGGGGCCGTCACTATCTTGGCGTGCGGGCCGTGAAGCGCTACGCCTTCGGCTACCTGCGGTTCCCGCTGGAGGCCTTGGACGCCGAGTACTGGCGCTACCTCTACCCGCTGGGCTGGGAGGACGAGCTGCGGGCCCGGGCCGGCCGTCACCGCTTGGATCCGTACCTCGTGGCGGGGCTGATCCGCCAGGAGTCGGAATTCGATCCCGCGGCCAAGTCCCGGGCCGGCGCGCTCGGCTTGATGCAGATCATGCCCGGCACGGGTCGGGGCCTGTTCCGCCGGCTGGGCATTCCCGGGTTTTCGACCCGAAAGCTGACGATTCCGGACGTCAGCCTCCGCCTCGGGACGTTTCACCTGAAGCAGGTGCTGGACCAGTTCGGCGGCCAGGCGGAGAAGGCGCTGGCCGCTTACAACGCCGGGAACAGCCGGGTCGCGCAATGGATGCAGTTCGGCCCATACCGGGACTTGGAGGAGTTCGTCGAGACGATACCGTTCTCCGAGACGCGCGGCTACGTTCAGGCGGTCCTGCGAAACCGCGCCGCCTACGCCCGCATCTACGGGGAGTGACGCCCGCGGGGTTCCGCCCGCCGGCGGCGCGAACGGAGGCGGGGGCTATCCCGGCGGAACGGCCCGCTCAGGTCGCCTGTTCGTCGCGGCCGTCGATCCTGCCGTCCTTCATCCGGACCGTGCTGCTGGCGCAGTAGCGCGCCGCGTCGGGGTTGTGGGTGATCATCAGGACGGTCTGACCGAGGCTGTCGTTCAGCGTCTTGAGCGTGTCGAGCACGGCCAGCGAGTTCTCCGAGTCGAGATTGCCGGTCGGCTCGTCGGCCAGCAGGATCGAAGGCTGGTTGATGATGGCCCGCGCGATGGCCACGCGCTGCTGCTCGCCGCCCGACAGGGCGTGCGGCTTGTGCCGCAGGCGATGCCGGATCCCGAGGATGCGCGTCACGTGCTCGAAGTGCTCCTCGTCCCCCTGCGTTCCCCCGATGTGCTGGGCGATCCGTATGTTCTCCTCCGCGTTCAGGGTGGACAGGAGGTTGAACCGCTGGAACACGAAGCCGACGGTGCGCTTGCGCATCTCGGTGCGCTGCGCGTCGGAGACGGCTCCCAGGTCTTGGCCGGCCACGCGGACCGTGCCGCTGGACGGAGCGAGCAGCCCCCCCACAATGTGGAACAGCGTGGACTTGCCCGAGCCCGAAGGCCCGAGCACGGCCATAAACTCCCCCGCCGCGACATCGAGCGAGACTCCCCGCAGCGCGGGTACGTCGACGCTGCCGTAGCGATAGACCTTCTTGAGGTTCCTGACTTCGATGATCGGGCCGTCCGGCACGGAGTGGCCTCCAGTCGGCCTATTCGTAGGTCAGCGCTTCGCAGGGGTCGGCGCTCGCTGCCTTCCACGCGGGGTAGGCGGCTCCCGCGATAGAGCCCGCGATGGTGAGGACCGCGGCCCAGGCCAGCCATTCCGGCAGGAGGATCACGGGGACCAGAGGGTACTTCGCCGCGACCAGCCCGCGGCCCAGCAGGCTCAGGCCGTACCCGAGCGCGATGCCGGCCACGCTGACCGCCAGTGTCTCGCGCAGGATGATCGCGCCGATGAAGCGCTTCGACGCGCCGACGGCCTTGAGAATTCCGATCTCGCGGGTGCGTTCCAAGATGGCCGTGTACATCGCGAGCATCACCACGATGAAGCCGATCGCCACCGCGATCGAGATGATTATGTCCACGAACTGCGAGGACATCTGGCGCACGCTTGTCGCTGTGAGGGCGAGGAGTTCCTCCACCGACATCACCGACCGGTTGGGCATCATGGCCCGCAGCTCTCCGATGAGATCCCGGGCCTTGGCCGGGTCGTCCAGCTTCAGGTAGACCTGGCTGTAGCGGTCCTGCCACCCCTGCAGGTCGCCCATGGTCGCGAGCGGAATGAAGACCCGGGACATCTTGCCGGTCTCGACGATGCCCACGATCGTGAAGTCGCGGCTCATCAGCTCGATCGAGTCGCCCACCTCCAACTCTTCCTGGCGGGCGTAAACCTCGTCCACGACCGCCTCGTAGGCTGACGCGTAGGGGCGTCCGTCGAAGATCACGATGCCGCCGCTCATGGCGTCCAACTCGTCCCAGTCCACGCCCGTGATGGTCTGCAGGTCGCCCGGGGTGAACACGGTCGCTCCCATTGCGTGCGTGATGGAATCGAAGCGCTCCCTGAGCAGGTCGGGGAGCTTACCCGAGATGTCCGCGCCGCTGAGGGTGGCGCCCGAGATCTGGGGTCGGATGAGTATGTCGGCGCCGACCCCGCGGGTTCTTCGCAGCGACTCGAGGAGCAGGCCCTCGGACACCCCGACCATCATCACGATCATCGCGACCTCGACGGCCACGGCAAGAACGGTCAGGCCGGTGCGCACCGGCCTGTGGGACAGGTTGCGAAGTACGAGTCGCTGGATCATGGCGCGTCGGCTAGGAAAGCGGCGAGGGCTTGTCGCCGATCCTCTTGGTCTCCACGCCGTCGGGTAGCGCGAGCTCGAACGCCCCCTCCGGCACGTCTTCGTCCAGGCCCGGCCGCAGAATCTCCATCTCCAGCCGGTAGCCGTCCTTGGGCCGCTCGATCGTGATGAATCGGGGATAGGGGAGGCTGTTGGACTCCTGCCACTCGCGGTACCAGGCATTGGTGAGCAGCTCCGCCTCGTCGTCGAGAATCATTAGGCGCGACAGCGCCAGGTTCGAGCGGTCGAACCAGTACTTCCTGCGGATCTGCAGGCGGCCGTCCTCGGCGGCCTCGACCTCCAGCAGCACCTGGTAGCCCGACCGTCCGTACATGTTGAAGTCGAGCAGCGTCTTGCTTTCGTCGGGAAGCGGCTTGAGCATGATCGCGTCGATGATGTGCTGCGGGCGCAGGTTCTCGGCTCGATTCTCGGAGATGTGCGTCAGCGCGGTCGGGCCCGCGAAGACACGGTTCCTCCACGGGAGGTAGACGCGGAATTCCTTGCCGTCCGAAACCATGTCGTACAGCTTGGCCAGGCCCCCCGGCGCTTCGGCGGTGGTGCGGATCAACCCGGGCCGTTTCGTCACGAGAGCTCCCCGAACGTTCCTCCACTCGGTCTCCTCGTCGCGGTCGTCGCTGAGGACGGTGAGCGTGACGTCGACCGACGCTCGCAGCGACTGGATCGACGCGAAGCGCCGGATCTTCTCGAGCAAGTCCTGGCGGCTGGCCGCCTGGACTGCGGGCGGGGGCGGAATCCTTCTAGTCGAGGACAGGACGCCGCAGGCGAGGCCCGCGGCTAGGCACGCTGCGACCGCACTGACACGCAGGTACACGGACGCTCTACTGCCGGACACACGGGAACTTCGGCGAAGCTCTGTCATTGTAACAATTCCGGGCGGTATCGTTCGGGGCGGTCCGCGAGCCCGCGGACCGCGCGAGCCCAGCCGTCGCTCCGGCTCCGCCGCGGCTCGGGGCGCCTGTCCGCGCTATGATCGGCGGACGGGCATGGAGCAGGACCGACAGTTCGCGATCGCGCCCTCGATGGACGACCTCGACCGGATGCCGCGCGATCTGGCCTTCCGTCCGTCCGGCAACCGGCGCGCCCGCCGCCTGACGCAGGGGCAGCTGGATCAATTCAACGAGCGCGGCTTCCTCACGGGCGTCCGAGTCTTCTCGGACCGCGAGATCGGGGCCGTCCGAGCGCGCTTCGACGCGCTGCTAGAGCGCGTCATGGCCGAGGGAGGCGACAGCTACTCCATCAGCTCGGCCCACCTGCGCTACGCAGACGCCTACGACCTGCTGACGGACCCTCGGATCGTCGAGTGCGCGAGCGACCTGATCGGCGACCGGGTGGTGGGGTGGGGCTGCCACTACTTCTGCAAGATGCCCGGGGACGGCAAGCGGGTCGACTGGCACCAGGACGCCACCTACTGGCCGCTGAGCCCCGCGAGGACCGTCACGGCGTGGCTGGCGATTGACGACGCCGACACCGCCAACGCCTGCATGCGCTTCATTCCCGGATCGCACTTGCACGGGCCTCTCGAGTTCGAGGTCGACGAGGCCGACCCCTCGACCGTGCTGAACCAGAAGGTGACCGGGGTCGAGCGCTTCGGGGCCCCGTTCGACAACGAGCTGCGCGCCGGCCAGGTTTCCCTGCACTCGGACCTGCTCCTGCACGGATCCGAGGCGAACCGTTCCGGGCGGCGGCGCTGCGGCCTGACGCTGCGCTACTGCTCGGCCGACGTCAGGGCCTACCTGGGCTGGAACCGCAAGGGAGTGGTAGTCGCCGGCAGCGACCCGGACGGGCACTGGGCGAATCCCCCGCGCCCGCAGTGACCGCGGGCCCGCCTGCTCCCTTGGCATACACTCGGTGACTCCCATGGACGCCCCCGGACTGCGGATTCCCTTCGTCGATTTCGTCATCATCGTCACCTACATGATCGGCATCCTCGCGGTCGGGGTGCTGTCGGTGCGACGCCAGAAGATGACGGGGGAGGCCTACTTCCTGGCCGGCCGCTCGCTCGGCTGGGTGATGATCGGGGCCGCCCTGTTCGCTTCGAACATTTCGACGATCCACTTGGTGGGCCTGGCTGCGTCGGGCTACAACGAGGGCTTGGTCTGGGGCAATTTCGAATGGATGGCGGCCTTCACGCTCGTCATCCTGTCGCTTTTCTTCGCGCCGTTCTACTTCCGCAACAGGATCGAGACGCTGCCCGAGTACTTGGAAAAGCGGTTCAACGCGGCCGCGCGCTCGTTCCTGGCATTCATGGCGATTCTGGGAGCGCTCTTCATTCACATCGGCATGAGCCTGTACGCCGGCGCCACGGTCTTCGAGCAGTTCTTCGGCGTCGACGTGGTGACCTCGATCCTCATCATCTCGGCCGTGACCGGCATCTACACCGTGCTGGGCGGTCTCAAGGCCGTCGTCGTCACCGAGGCGATCCAGACCGTCCTGCTGGTCGGCGGGTCCGTCCTGGTGACCGCTCTGGCGATCGCAGCGCTTCCGGAACACGGCGTCTCGACCGTGGCGGAATTCCAGGCCCAGCTCAGGCCCAAGCAGCTCAGCATGGTGTGGGCCGACAACTCCGTAGGCCTCGCGTGGTACTCGGTCCTGCTGGGCTATCCGGTGCTCGGAATCTGGTATTGGTGCACGGACCAGACCATCGTGCAGCGCGTCCTCGCCGCGAAGTCGGAGCGCGACGCGCAGATCGGCCCGCTCTTCGCGGGCTTCATCAAGGTCCTGCCGGTTTTCATCCTGGTGATGCCGGGCATCGTCGGATACGTTCTCTACGGTGCCGAGATCGGCGACGACGCCAACCAGGTCCTGCCTGTCCTGATCCAGGAACTCGTGCCGACCGGCCTCCGCGGCCTGATCTCGGCCGGGCTGCTGGCGGCGCTGATGAGCACGATCGCGGCGGCTCTCAATAGCTGCGCCACCCTGTTCGCGGTCGACATCGTCGCTCGCGTGCGCCCCGCCACCAGCGACGCGGCCCAGGTCCGGATCGGCCGCTGGAGCGCCGTGGTCGTCATGCTGCTCGCCATGATCTGGTCCACCCAGGGCGACAAGTTCTCCAGCATCTTCGAGGCTGTCCAGGAAATCGGCGCGGCGCTCGCCCCGGCCATCACCACCGTGTTCCTGTGGGGTGTCTTCTGGCGCCGTGGCACGGCCCAGGCGGCCGTGTCCACTTTGGTGTTCGGCTTCTCGATGGGCGCGGCGGCCTTCGTCCTGGACTTCAAGGACGTGCAGGGCGTCAAGCTGATCACCGACGGCTGGGGCGTTCCCTTCATGCTGCAGGCGTTCTGGATGACCGTGATTTGCAGCGCGGTTTTCGTGGCCGTCAGCAAGCTGACGCCCGCGCCGCCGGCGGAAAAGATCGAGGGGCTGACCTGGGAGAATCCACTGAGCGCGCTGGCCCGCCGCTGGGCGGGGCCCGGCGTCGACCCGCGCCGCATCGCCGGGGTGCTCTGCCTGACGATCGTGGCGCTGTACTGGATCTTCCGCTAGCGGCCGTTCGCGCGCCGTCGGATTGGAGCGAGCATGAACCTGCCAAGCGTCGCCGTCCCGGATGACTACCCGCCCGTGCTCGGGCCCAGCGCGGCCTTCGCCTCCCTGCGAGACCGTGCGCGGCTGAGCTACCACGCCAGCCTGCCTCCCTCGAAGGACGTCCTGCTCGAGCGCATCGCCCAGGCTGACGGCGTGGTCAACATCCGCTCGTCGGTGCCTTTCGCAGCGGACGTCTTCGCGGAGTGCCCGCGCTTGCGGGCGCTGTCGCTGTGGGGGACGGGCACCGACCACGTCGATCTCGACGCCGCCGCGGCTTGCGGGGTGGTCGTCACCAACACGCCCGGCGTTTCGGCGATCGCGATGGCCGAGCACGCGCTCGCGCTCATGCTCGCGGTGGCCCGCGACATTCCGAGGATCGACACCAAGACGCGCAAGGGGGCGTGGCCCCGGGGCTTCGTGACGCAGCTGCACGGCAAGACTCTCGGAGTGGTCGGCCTGGGCGCCATCGGGCTGCAGACGGCGCGCATCGCGCGGGGCATCGGCATGCGCGTGCTGGCTTGGACCCGCACGCCGCGGGGCAAGCCTGTAGCGGACATCGGCGCGGAGCTCGTGGGGCTCGACGACCTGTTCCGCCGCAGCGACGTGGTGAGCCTGCACGTGCGCCTCACCTCCGAAACGACCGGCATGGTTGGCAAGCGGGAGTTCGCCCTGATGAAGGATTCGGCCATCCTGATCAACACGGCTCGCGGGGCGGTCGTGGACGAGGCCGCGCTGCTGGATGCGCTGCGCGGCGGCGCCATTCGCGGGGCGGGGCTCGACGTCTTCGATCGCGAGCCGCTGCCCGAGAACCACCCCCTTGCCGACCTGCACGAAGTGGTTCTGACACCGCATTCGGGCGGCGTGACCACGGAGGCGCTGGATCGCGGCTTGCAGATGGCGGTCGACAACCTCTTCGCGGCCCTCGCCGGGAGACCGGAAAACCGGGTGGCCTGATCGCGGCAGGCGGCGGCCGTCCTGTCAGGCGAGCGAGCCTCGCGAGGCCGGCAGGCGCCTGCCCGCGCAGCCCGGGCGCGAGACGGCCCCGCGCAGCCCGGAGATTCCGGCTCGGAGATCCCTCCGAGGCAGTCCCCGCCCGGCAGCTTCGCTCCGGACCCATCCGTGTGCCGCCGCCTCGAACGCTGCGCTGCGCCGGTCCATCCGCATACCGCGTCGGTGCGGATCTGCTCCCGCGAGACGCTCGCGGCAAGAGAACGAGAGTTCGTTGAGCTGCTTCGCGAATCCGTCCGGCGCGTCCGACGGTGTCGGACGCGCAGAGCCTCGCGAGATCTCGAGGAGGCGCTGCAGCGCTTGGCCGCCGGGCGCCCTCCCGCGTTCGCGCAAGGATCCGCCCCGCGCGGTCATCGGGCCCGAGCGGAGCTTGCTTGCCACCCCGGTGTGGGGTATGCTTGAACTACCGGGGCTACCGCCCCTGCAAAGCAGCTCCCTGCGAGGGGCGCACCCCTTGAGTGCCTGCCACCCGGGCGCTCATTTCCCCAATGACCTTAGCCGAATTGCATCAACGGGACATCAGATCCCTCACGGCGCTCGCGAGCGAGCTAGGAATCGACGATTTCGGCGGCCTGCGCAAGCAGGAACTGATCTTTCGAATCCTCCGGTCGCAAGCCGACGAGGACGGTCAGCTCGGCGTCGAGGGAGTGCTCGAAATCCTGCCCGAGGGATTCGGCTTCCTCCGCTCGCCGGTCGGCAACTACCTGCCGGGGCGGGACGACATCTTCGTGTCCCCGCAAACGGTGCGGGACTACGGCATCAGGAACGGGGATACCGTCGCCGGCTTGGCCCGCGCCCCGCACGAGCGGGAGAATTACTTCTCGCTCGTCGAGGTCGCCTCGCTCAATTTCGATGCGCCTGACAAGGCGAGGGCGCGCATTCCCTTCGACAATCTCACGCCCTTCTATCCGCAGAGCCGCCTCCGTCTGGAGACCGAGCGCCAGAATCTCAGCGGTCGCGTTATGGACCTGATCACGCCGCTCGGGAGAGGGCAGCGCGGCCTGATCGTCGCCCCGCCGCGGACCGGCAAGACCATGCTTCTGCAGTCGATCGCGAATTCGATCACGGCCAACCACCCCGAGGTCATGCTGATCGTGCTTCTCATCGACGAGCGCCCCGAAGAGGTCACCGACATGCAGCGCACAGTTCGGGGCGAGGTGGTGAGCTCGACTTTCGACGAGCCCCACGTCCGGCACATCCAAGTGGCGGAGATGGCCATCGAGAAGGCGAAGCGCCTCGTCGAGCACAAGCGCGACGTAGTCGTCCTGCTGGACTCCATCACTCGCCTCGCTCGGGCCTACAACACAGTCGTGCCCTCGTCCGGCAAGGTCCTGACTGGGGGCGTGGACGCGAACGCGCTGCAGCGGCCCAAGCGGTTCTTCGGCGCCGCGCGGAACATCGAGGAGGGCGGATCCCTGACGATCGTCGCGACGGCCTTGGTGGATACCGGCAGCCGCATGGACGAGGTCATCTTCGAAGAGTTCAAGGGCACGGGAAACATGGAACTGCACCTCGACCGCAAGCTGGTCGACAAGCGCACGTTCCCGGCGATCGACATCCACCGCAGCGGCACGCGCAAGGAGGAACTGCTGCTGGACTCCGAGACCCTTCGACGCGTCTGGGTGCTCCGCAAGGTCCTGAGCAACCTGGGCACGGTCGAGTGCATGGAGCTGCTGCTGGACCGCATGGGCAAGACACGCGGCAACGGGGAGTTCCTCGCTTCGATGAAGGGCTAGCGGCGCGGTTGGCATGCGAGTCCGCTCCACGGTTCGCGTGCGGTACGCGGAAACGGACCAGATGGGGATCGCCTACTACGCCAACTATCTCGTCTGGATGGAGGTGGCGCGCGTGGGATTCTGCCGCGGCGTGGGTTTCGAGTACAGCGACATGGAGCGCCTGGGCGGCGCGTTCCTCGTCGTGACCGAGGCCCGCTGCCGGTACCGGGCCCCGGCGCGCTTTGACGACGAGATCGATGTCGATTGCTGGGTCGCGGAGTCCCGTTCGCGGACGGTCCGCTTTGCGTACGAAATGCGGCGCGAAGAGGAGATCCTAGCGACGGGCGAGACACATCACACCGTCACGGACGCCCGAGGCAAGATGATTCGCATGCCGGAGGCCTACCGCAAGTACTTCCCGCTGACGCGCCAGGCCTAGGAAGCTCGGCGGCACCGCCCGCCGTGCCTCGCCCGCGGGTCGGTTCCAGGCCGGGACTCCCGTCCTTGCTGTCACGGGCCTCAGCCGGCTGGCGGTCGATCCCGTTGCCCGGCTCAGATCGGCCGGCGCGTCCCGGAAGGTTCGCTGCCCGAGTCCCTAGGGAACTCGCCCTTGGCCGGACTCGCTGCCCGTCCGGCCCGACAGTTCGCAAGATTCGGCCGGGAAGTTACCCGGGCGCTGCGTCGGAACCCTCGCCGCTCCGCCCAAGTATCGCGAGGCTTCGGGGGGAGACGCTCCGCGACTCCGCTCGGGGAATCTAGCGACATCGGCGCGCCGGCAGGAGCTTCGGATCTGGGCGGACGCGCTCGCAACTGTTCGATGACTCGCCGGACGAGCGGCCCGGTGGAGGTGGGAGACCGGTCGGTTGGCTCGGGCGATGCGAGGTCGCCGCCGACCCGCGGGCGTCGCAGCGAGCGCACCGCACCGGTGGCTCCATCACGATTGGCACCGCTGCGTCAGTCGAGCGAGAAGGTCAGGCGGGGCAGGCCTCGCTCGCGACATCACGTCCGGCCAAGATCCGCACCACAATGGGAATCAAACTAGGACGAGTCGACTCTTGACCTCGCAGGCCTTCAGAATAGGGTTTCTCGATTTCGCGCTTGACGAATATGCCCAAGGAGCAGCTAATACCCCCTAAGTTCGTACCCGATTCCCCGGCTCGGGAGGGAATCGTCGCGCCCCGACCCTCGGACAACCGGATTCTGCTGCACCCGACCGTTCAGGAGAGGATCGATGCGGAGGCCTCGCAGAACCCGCAGCTCAGCAAGCGGCTGGGGGTGATCGTTCAGCAGCTCGCCGCTCACGGCCGCACGTCGAGGGTGAAGGGCTGCAGCGACGCCAAGAACCGCGGGTGGCGCCGGACGCCCTTGGGCGGCAGCGGCGGCATGCACTACTACCTCTGGTGGACGCCGCGAGGCAGCCACCAAGCCAAGTCGCTGGAGTCGCTTCCCCGAGGCACCGTCCTCGTCCGCGCGGTGCGCCATCACGACGACCACACGCCGTTGCGCGTGGGCGAGGTGGGAGAGTACTTCAAGCTCCGGGGCAAGGACATCGACGGAGACGAGGGGTCTACCTTCGAGGGTCCGTGGACAAGCGCCCAACGGGGCTTTATCCAAGCGGAGGACGGAGTTCGGATCGTATACGGGCATCCGGGCTCGGGCAAGACCATTGCGCTTTGGCGGGCCGTGGAAACGCGTCGCGGCGGCAGGACGCTCTACCTGTCCTGGTCCCGCGGGTTGATCGACCAAGCCAGTAAGCGCCTCGATGCGTTCACGGCCTCCGATTCGCTCGTGGATGCCTACGACTTCGGCGCGTTCCTCGGCGGCATCTGCCAGACCGACACATCGAAGCTGACGCTCGCCGAGAGCCGGCGGGCGTTCCGAAGCGCATTCGACTGGTGGAAGATTCGAAAGCTCATGGGGCCATGGGTCAACAGGCTGGACGCGCTTCACGCCGAGCTTCGTGCAGTGTTGTTCGGATGCGCCGTGCCGGACTTCATGGACTGCGCCGACGGCGACGCCCGTCTCAGCGACAGCGGATACCTAGCCGAGGGAGTGAGCGACGTCGGGCCCGAGGCGAAGGCCGCTCTCCTCGACGTCATCGGGCGCACGGAGTGGGAGTCTTGGTTCGGGACAGTCTTTCCGGAGCTCCACGCCGCGCGGCAGGCCCTAGCCCGCCTTCAGAACGGCGGGCCGCCGACCGCCCTCGGCGGATACGACAGAGTCGTGGTCGACGAGGTTCAGGACCTGACGCTGCTCGAAGTCGCGGTCGTTGTTGAGTTCTGCCGGCGGATCGCTGCGAAGCGGGGGCGCGCGCCGTGGCTCCTGCTGGCGTATGACGACGGGCAGACCGTCCGGCCGTCCGGATTCGACGCAGGTCGTCTGAAGAAGCTGCTCGGTGAATGGCTGGTCCATCCGAAGGACTTCGGCTTGGAGTACAACGCCCGGAGTCCGAAACAGATCGCAGACGTGGTCTACCGTGCATCCCGGCTCTACACCAAGATCAAGAAGTCATGGCGCCCGAGCGACCAGCAGGGCTGGGATGCCTCTCCGGAGATTGACGCCCGCTTGATTCACGTCCAAGTGCCTGACGACCGGGCCGCCTCGCGCCTGATCGAGAGGATTGCCGACGTCGACGACCTAGCCGTTGTCACGACTGACTTCGCCCCGCCCGAGTGGATCGTGGCGACTGCTCGCGAATCCGTGCTGCTTCCCGAGGTAGTCAAGGGGCTGGAGTATGCCACGGTCTGCGTGCTCAATCCCGGCAGGGTCCTGAAGCGATTGCAGGAGGACCTGGCCGCTTTTGACCCGCTTGAAGCCCACGCCCGCCGCACGGCCATCGATCGGCTGCGCGTTGCGTTGAGCCGGGCGACGGAAAACCTGGTATTCGTGGACGTCGCCCCGGACGACTCCGAGCGGAGTCTGAGCCTCGCGTTGCTGGAGGAGCCCGAGCGCTTCACCGCGGATGACCTCGTCGAACTCGTGGAGGACGCTGACGCTCCGCTCGACGAGCGTATATTGGCGCGCACGAGGGACGCCCGGAACTTGCTAGAGGAATCTCCCGTACGGGCTTGGGACCGCGCAAGGCAGGCATTGCGGCTGCTGGGCGAGTCCCTGCAGCCGGACTCGATCTCTGACGAGGACGTCCGTTCGGAAGCATGCTCCGTCGTGCTCTTGGTTGCGGCCAGTCGGCTGGTGGACGGCGGCCCCAGATTCAGCGGACGTCAGGAAGTCGTCACGTTGGCTGGCCACGTGGCGACGACTTGGGCGGGCGAGCGGGTCGCCCGGGCCTTGAGAGAGCTGGATGCTTGGACCAAGCGTCGCGAGGGTCCCCCGCACGACTTGCTGGATGCCGTGCTGGCGTTGGAGACGGAGGAGCACGCGTGGATTCGACCGGTGCTGCCGAGGATTCACAACAAACTGCTCGACGCATTGCGTCTCCGGGCGATCCAGCCAGACGCGGCCGAGCGCTTCGCTGGCGACGTTGAAGGTTGGCTCTCGCGTATCGGATTCGTGGGGGAGGCGGCGGGCACGGCGGATCAACTTCGGAACAGTGCCACTGACACGCTGCTGGAGGGCAGGCGCGCCGAAGCGGCGCACCGCGTTCTGGAGCGTGTGCAGTCCCCGGAGCCGAGTCGCTCGGGCCGCACGCTGGAAATGCTCGGACACCACGAGGGGGCAGCAGAGGCATTCGAGGAGGCAGGCATGAAGCAGGAGGCGCTGCGCAACTGGCGCCAGGAAGGGCGATGGGAAAAGGCGTACCCCCTAGCCAAGCGCGCCGAAAGGGCCGACATGAAGTGGCTTTCAGACCTAGAGCGGATCGCCCAGCGGCGACCGGCCAAGCTTGAGAAACGGCTGACCGAAGAGGAGCGGAAACGGATGAACCGGCTGGTTCGGCCGCTTGCCGTCAGGCCGCCTAAGCCGGCTCCCAACAGCGAAGAGATCAAGGCGCAGGGTAATCTCTTCGACAAATCGTAGGGTCCCACAACCTCCGCAGGCATCCGCTCGACATAGAATCGGCCCCTGCCCGAGCGGAGGCGGGTTCGCGGCCAATCCGTGGGCTAGACTGGCAGGTAGCATGCTTGCGCGAATCTCCGTTCCAGCGATTCTCTGCCTGTTGCTTTCGGCTGCTTGCGGAGGGTCACCTCCGCCTCCCGTCGAGGAGCCCGAATACCTGCTTCGTTACGAGGGCGGGGAAGGGGCAGGCGCGGGTCGGCACATCGTGCTGATCTCCGGCGACGAGGAGTATCGGTCGGAAGAAGGCCTGCCGATGCTGGCGCGGATGCTGTCGACTCACCACGGCTTCCGTTGCACGGTGCTATTCGCCGTCGATCCGGAGACCGGGATCGTGAATCCGCACGTCAATACCAACATCCCCGGTACGGAGAGCTTGGACGACGCCGACCTGATGTTTATCCTGACCCGCTGGAGAGTGCTCCCGGACGAGCAGATGGCGCCAATCGACCGCTATCTCTCGGCCGGCAAGCCGGTGATCGCGTTGCGTACCGCGACCCACGCCTTCCGCATGCAGGACGATCTCCACGGACAGGTATTCGCGTATCTCCGCAAGCTTCGCAACGCCGAGGATCCGTCGAGCGTGGCGGCCCCGCAGATCGCGGAGGATGCTTGGGGCAGCTACGACCATTACGGCGACGGCTACATCGGGCCTGAGGAGGCATGGCGGGACGGATTCGGCCGCTTGGTTGTTGGCGAGCGCTGGATCGCCCATCATGGGCGTCACAAGCACGAGTCCGCGCGGGGGGTCGTCGCCTCCGGCGCCGAGAGTCACCCTGTGATGCGGGGCGTGAACGCCGACGCGATATGGAGCGCCGCGGACGTGTACACGGTGCGCCTGCCCCTGCCGGGAGATTCGAAGCCGCTCGTGCTTGGCAAGGTGATGGCCAGGGCCGGCGAGTACGACGAGGAGGATGCGCACTATGGCATGCGGCCTACTGACGACCAAGCCGTGGACGACAAGAACGACCCGATGATGCCCATCGCCTGGACTAAGACCTACCAACTGCCTGGAGGGACGGCGGGACGGGTCTTCTCGACAACACTGGGCTCATCGACTGACCTGCTCGAGGAAGGAGTGCGCCAATTGCTTGTCAACGCTGTGTTCTGGGCGCTGGGCGAAGAGGGCTCCATTCCTGAGCGAGGATCTACATCCGAATTGGTTGGCGAGTTCGATCCGACAAGATTCAACAACCACCCGCCGGAATACTGGATCGAGCGAAAGGCCAAGCCGTCCGATTTCCGATAGGCCGCCAGGGGCGGCGACCGCGATCATCGACGCCGGCCCGCTGCCGGCCCGCCCTCGGCGGGCTTGAGGACGGCTCCCCCTGCCCGTCGCGTTTCGTATCGCGAGCGGGCATCGACGTGGGTCGGGGGATCCCGTCGCCGGTCAGGTTCCAAGCGCTGCGAGCGCGCGAGCCGCGTCGTACCCGCTCGGCATCTGGTACGCCCGCAGGCCGAACCGGTGCAGCGAAGCGAAGAGATGGTCAAAGATGTCCGACTGTATGCCCTCGTAGGGCACCCAGCGCTTTTCCAAACTGAATGTGTATAGCTGGAGCGGCACGCCGTGCTCCGTCGGCTGGAGTTGCCGCACCATCAGCGTGAGGTCTTGATTTACCTGCTGGTGGGCCCGCAGGTAGGAGATTGCGTATTGTCGGAAGACGCCTAGATTGGTCAGTCGGCGTCCGTTTAGGATCTCCGACACGTCCGCGCTGCGGCCGAGATTGTGCTCTTCCATCTCGGAGCTCTTGTCTCGGAGGTAGTCCCGTATCAGATCGATTCGCATGAGGCCCTCTATCATCTCGCGAGTGCAGAACTGCACGCTTGAAATATCGACTAGGATTGATCGCTTGATGCGTCGCCCTTCCGATTCCTTCATGCCGCGCCAGTTCTTGAAACTCTGCGAGACCAACGCGTAGGAGGGAATCGAAGTAATAGTATTGTCAAAGTTGCGGACCTTGACGGTGAGCAGAGTGATGTCCTCGACATCCCCGTCCGCGCCGTACTGCGCCATCTCGATCCAGTCCCCCGGCCGGACTAGATCGTTGGAGACGAGCTGGATGCCGGCAAGGAGGCCTTGGATGCTGTCTTTGGAAATCAGCAGCAGCACCGCGGTCATCGCCCCGAGGCCGCTGAGCAGGAGCAGGGGGGGCTGGCCGAGCGCCACCGAGATGCACAGCACGATGGCAGTGGCGGCGAGCAGGATCTTGACCACCTGCACGTATACGCGGATCGGGAAGCGCCGGGCGACCTCGAGTTCCTGGTAGAATTCGTGGCACACCGTGAGAAATTGAGTGGCTGTTGCGAGCGCTGCCAGGATCGCGTAGATGTCGGCGCCGCGCCGGGCCCATGTGACAAGCCACTCGGTCGAGAATGCGGTCGGGGCGAGTACATGGATGACGATGGCCGGCACCACGTGCGCCAGCCGGCGGAACAGGCCGCCTTGGACGAGCCTGTCGTCCCAATCGACGCGCGTCTTCAATGCGACCGACTGGATTATGCGCAGAAATACTCGGTTGGTCAGGTAGTAGGCTAGGCAAGCGATGCCTGCGACGAGAACGACTTCCACCAAGTCGGTAGCTGTCCGGGCTGTGTCCAGAGCCAAGCCCCATCCGGCAAGGCGCGTGATGATCCACTGGTGCATGGAAGGCCCCTTCGTGTCTAGCATATCCAAGGGGACCCGCAGCCGTTGAGTCTTCGAGACGCTCGACGGCGGATCGGCTTGGCGTTGGACCGCGGACCGACCCCTAGCATCCAGCGGACTCGGACCCGCCGATGGTGTGATTCAATGTGGGCTCGGCACCGGCCGGGATGGGGAATCTTGAGAGCTCGACGTCTTGGCGGCCCCGTGCGAACCGGTTTGCCCAGCCGCCTGAAGGAGTCTCGCGTTGGCGTCGCCGACGGAATACCAGCAATCCCGAGCGGTGACGACAACGCCACTTGGCGTAACCGACGCTAAGGGATGCTGCTCTCTGAATCCTCGGTCTGCGACGCCGGTCGAGCGGTCGATGCACCTCAGCGTTCGTACAGCCGATGCTCTGGGCATGCCTGTTGACGTTGATCGATGCCACGCTCCTCAGCCCAGCGCATCGACGGCTAGGCGTGATCGCCTTCACCTCCACATCCAGCGCTAGTCCCTAGGTTCGGCCCAAGTCGGTCAAGGCGGGTCTCTCTCCAAGCTCACAACGTCAGCTCCTGAAGGAATCTACCGTAACAGACGCAGCGGCCGGCATGTTCTGAGCCAACTCAACGCGACAAAGACACCACATCTGTCCTAGACGTTCCCGCTAGCCTTGCACATGCGACTCCCGACTCGAGTAGCGTAGAAGCTCTCCCTAAGCCGACCAGATAATGAGGCGAAGCTCGCTATCGTCGATGAGCGTGTATTGCGGTTTTCGTCCGGACAGATCCAAGCTATCATTCAGGATAATTGGCAGACCGTCCCCACGACGATCCATCATTCTAGATCGTCTCAAGGCTTCATCTTCGTGAACTTCACAGCGACTCAGAAGCGAAACTACAAACTGATTGCGAGAATATTGGCGATAGATCATGCTGTCCAGTGTCAGTGTATTTGCCAAGGAATCGGGGACATATAGCTCGAGTCTATTCCTAAACATATGAAATCGGATCTGCGAACCAGCGATTGAATAGTCTCTGTGTACAACAGCGTTAACAAGAGACTCAAAGATCGCTCGCTCGCTATACTGAGGCCGCTCGCTCCTTGATAACTGCTTGACGGCTCCCACTCGCATATTCTTGCGAGCGAAATGTAACGCTTGCATCACTTGTTCGTCAATAGGGCCCGTGAAATCCCGTGCGTCAGCTTGATAGTTCAGGTCCGTCCGTTCTCCGACGTAGCAAACGGCTTGAATGCGAGCATGAGGAAGATACTGTGTCGGCTCCGTCGTGCATAGGAGCACGCCCCCGACCGTCAGCCTCGCTGCACCTCCCTCGTCGCCGGCGACAACCCCAAGCTTTCGCAATGCAGTCTCTGATAGATCCGTGTTCCGCTTCAAGAATCGTCGGGCCAATTCACTATCGATGTCCCTAGGGAAAGCGCCGGGAACTGGGAACTCGTCAAATCCGGTCAACTGGCTATGGCTGCGATCTTGGATTAGCCTAACTAGAGTCTCCGACGCGATCTTTCGTTTTGCACTTCCTATTCGTTTGCAATATCCGCCCGGGCTGCGATGCACGAATAGACTGCGTGGAACTTTGACACACACTACTGCGCCTAGGCTTCCGTCGTCACGCGACAATTCCATTTTTCGCGTGATGACCTCAAGTGGCGGCTTGATAGAGTCATTGCAGAGCTCACTGACCCACTCCTCAACAACCTGAAGGATCTCAACAGGCATGCCAAGAATCTGGCGACTCTTGTCGTCGACTCCTAGTACGAGGATACCTCCACGGGCATTGGCCATGGCAGCGAGTTCATCTGCTAAGTCACTTCTCGTGGGACCTGTAACTTTAGTGCCTCTTAGCAGAACCCGCTTGAGCTCCAGCGTAGAATCCTCCCCTAGGCGGATGCGAGCTTCCAATACCTCTGCTGTAACGGAGTAGCCTCCCGTGTGATGATTCGCCGATATCGTCTCGTGAATGCTTCTCGTCCCCCTTCCATGACTCGACAGATTTCATCGCGCACGCGTTGTTCTTAGAGACCACCTTGGCAACGCACTTGAGAGAGTCTATTTACAGATGCAAGTGAGAGAATAAACTCCGCGTCTCCGTGGACGACAATGTTGGGGTTGTGCGTGACCACGATCACTTGGCGGTTGTTTTTCGTAGTCCTAAGCTGCTCCACCAGCAATTGATAGACTAGTGTGTTGGCCAAGTCATCTTCGGGTTGGTCAAGAATGATGGGCTCGCTTCCGTAACTCAGAACAAAGGCGAGTAATGCTGCGGTTTGCTGTCCAGGTGACCCCTGCGCGAGCGGCTTCCACTTGGCACCGCTCTTGTCACGGTACCTCACAACAACTGTGTCTTCCGGACTATACAGAACAAGCCGGTCTAGGCCTTCTGGTGTCAACCCATTCAACACCCTTGCGAAACGACGGTCTCTGATTTCCCAATTCTGAGCCCGCCCTTCAGCATACTGTCGTAGGCATTCAACGGTGCTGTCCAGCCTGTCCCAATCCCACACATCTCCCCCTGGGTGTCTGATTCGATCAGCAATGTTATTTCGATCCCCTTCAAAGCGATCAGTGGCCACCGCCTTTATCACGCAATCTTCCAAGTCCTCGTGATCGCTGTACGCGTTGATTTCTAGCCGAATCAACTCATTCGTCACCCTCTTAACGAACTGCTTGCGGCGCTCGGAAAGCTGATGCCTGAGATCACGGCATTCCGCAAGCACCCCAACCGAGTCACTCTCTAGTTGGATGACTGTTGCCTCTTGATCCCTAAGTGTCTTGATCTCCCGTTCCAGCTTTGTCGCCTGACTGAGGAGATTGGTGTATTCGCTTCGTTCACCGATGCCTTCGTCGGCTGGCCGCGCCGCTACTTCTTGAAACTTTGACGCGCTTTCTTGCATCGCATTTATCCATTGTCTCGCTTCGGTGCTGCTCCGAATATTGGCAATATCAGCCCTTACTTGATCGACCGCGTCCTTTCCGGTCTTGCGAAGCTTGGAAATTCCCTTCACAAGGCCTTGATGCATGATTCGCAAGTTCGCTGAGGCGCTGTCATTACTCTGTTCCGAGTCAAGAACGAAATCGGAGACTAGAAGATCATCAACGCTGGACCCCACACCCTCAACTAGTTCTTCGGCGTGTTCAAGAACTGCCTTCCAAAGAGCCTCCATCTGCCGACGCTTCCGATATTGTCGCAAGGATTGCGCGTGATTGCCATCTTGAAGGACCTTCAGCTTGTTGCGAATGTCGGATAGGTGTGCTTTTCGGTCCGGTAATTCGCCGGCTAGCTCCTTCGCGGCTCGAGCTTGAGACCGAATTGATAGGAACTCTGTCTCTTTTTGCTGGATTGAACGCCTAATCTCCGTGCCGGAAACCTCTTCGCTATCATCAATGATGGCGAGTAGAGCACTGGGGCTTTGAGCAAGTTCAAAGAGTTGTTTTTGGCTGTATATTCTTGCGGGAAAGCGTTCACGGACATCACCCTCCTCCTGTGCTGTCTTGTCTCCATACAATCGCTGGATCGGAGCCGGGTCACCGGATTGTCCCCACGATAAGAGAAACTGGCTCTCATCCTTGCGATATACAATCTCCACCTTGGATTCATCTGTTAGGAGTCCTTCATCTCGTCGGCTGCGCGAAACTGTCATCCTTCGTTCAAACTGGTCTCTCAACGAACCTGTGTCAAACCGCTCGCCGAGTTCGGACTCTCGCCTGAGGGTTTTCCGCATGAGGTCAACTAGGGTTGACTTGCCAGTGCCGCGCGCGCCAATGATTGCGTTCATCCAAGGATTGAACCGGACTGTTACAGGATCTTTAGGGGCAAGAAACTTTCCATTATATACAGTAATTCTCTCTATCATGAAAGACGCGAAATTGCTGTTGGGATCGTGAGAGTCATGCTCGTCTGCAGGAACCAGCGAATTAGAACCATCAAGGGCCGCTAGGCGAATGCCTTCTAGATTCGGGGAAGTCAGATTTACCCAAGTGAATCGGTGGCCAATTCTGTCTATAGAGTGGCTGTCGGACCCCCACACTTCCGGAATGTCGCGAGTGAATTCAGGATGGCTTCCGTCTAGAAAACCATCGTCATATTCTCCGATTAGTCCGATCTCCACAGCGGCGAGCTTCGGATGGTTCAGTTCGGTGATACGCTGTTGTCCAGAGTGTTTGAGGAATCCCTTGGATGAATTGACGTGGGCACCTACAACCAGAACTTGGTCGTCGCATTTACTGAGAATATCTTCAATGCTGAGCGAAGACCGTGCCTCGGGGTGGTCCCGCTTGGCTCCTCTAACCTGCATCCGCCCCAGGAATGCTTCGACGTCGCTTCGCCCTCGCGCGTGGTCCCAGATGATTAGGAGATGTGTTCCGTCGTTGGCTGTGAGTTCGACGCCCGGGAAAAGAACGGGAGCTCCGTCGACGTTCGACCTGGCGAGCTGGAGCGGCTCGATGCCATTTGCCGTGTTGTGGTCCGTTACCGCTACCGCGTCCAGCCCTGTGTCGCGAGCTGCTTCGATCCAAGCGGTCCAGTTTGGAGAATCGCCCTGTCTACCACGGGGGCGAAAGTCGGGTGACGCAAACGAATGCGCATGGAGATCGATGCGCCACCATTTCGAACCAGGCCAATCCCGCCTCTGACCCATGCGCCTCGATCCCATCGTTCCGGCGGTTTAGGCTCAGGCTTGTTGGGCGGGCGCGAGTCCACCGTCCCGAGACCGGCTAGGTACTATAGCATCATACCCTAGTGACTCGCCCTTCCAGGAATCCATGATTCCCCGATGCGACTCCCATCCTGAACGATACGGCCCGAGGCTAAGATTTCCCGCGGTCGTCTCACTACAGAGGTCGCGGGATCGACGGCTCCGCAGAAGGGGCTATGGGAGCCTTGACGCGGCCGCAGCCGAGGCTCGCGTCATGCGGCAGGATTTCAGTGCATCGGGCTCCGTGCGCCCCGGCTCGGCAGTTCCACCCGGGCGTGCCAAGAGAGGGCCTTGCGACCCGAGTGCCTTCTGCGGGTGACTTGCGAACGTCCCGCTACTTGGACCTGTGACACGAGACAGGTGAAAACGGCGAGATTTCGGAAGCTCTCCAGTCGCTCGTGCCTTCCATGGATGCGCCGTCCCCGGAGTCCCGCCCCCTCTTCGGGAAGGCCGAGGCTTTCGACCGTTGCATCGCGATTCGGTCCGGCGGGATGCGACCGGCGACAGCGAGGGCAGATGTGCCGCTGCGCAGTAAGACCGCGGGCGGTTCCCCGGGCACCGGTCCTAGGCGCCGCCGGGGCCTCCCTCTCGCAGAACGGCTCCCGCGTCAGGATGGGATACGGGCCGACAGAGCCGGGGCGGCCGCCAGCAGCAGCCGGAACGGCCGATCTTTCTGGCTGAATGGTCGCCTAGCCCGGATAATTCATGAGTAGCCCGGAGGGCCATAGTCCGGCCCTCCGCCCGGGCCGTGAGGGCCCTCGGTCCAGCGCGATCCTCACTCCTAGGAGTGCCCTGCGATCCCCGGCGGCAGCCCCGGCCCGCTCCGATTGAGATCCAAGTTTATATATTGAAGTGGTTTTCATCCGGTATTTTATAATGAATACATGGTCGCATCCGCAGGCCCCCAAGGCGTTCTGTTCCGCAATCCGCGCCGTCGCCCCGTCGCCGTCCGCTTCGATCACCAGCGCAGCAGCTCCGACGGCGGGGCTGTCCCGGTCGAGGCCGCCGACCGCGCTCCCGGCCTCACCGCGGCGTTCGCCGGCTGCCTGCGCGACCGGCGCCAGCCCTCCGAGGTGCTCCACTCCCTCGCGGACATGCTCCGCCAGCGCATCTACGGCCGCGCCTGCGGCTAGGAGGACTGCAACGACGCCGGGCGCCTCGGCGGCGACCCCGTGTTCAAGCTGCCGCTCGGGCGCGACCCCTGGCAGGGTCGCGACCTGCCGTCCCGGCCCACCCTGTCGCGCTTCGAGAACGCCGTCACCGCGGACGCGCCGAGCGCGCTGTCCGCGGTACCGGCCCGCTGCGTCGCGCGGCGCCGGCACGAGCGGCGCCCCGAGACGAGCATCGTCGAGCTGGACTTCGACCCGACCTGCGAGCCGACGCACGGGGGCCGGCAGCTGGCGCTGTTCAACGGCTTCTACGACGCGCATTGCTACTTGCCTTGCTACTTGCCGCTGGCGGGCGTGGTGCGCTTCGACGACGAGCGCGAGTGGCATCTCATGGCGGCGCTGCTGCGCTCGGGCACGGCCGCGGAGGGCTTGCTGCCGCTGCTGGAGCGCTTGCTGCCGCTGCTGCGGGAATTCTTCCCACGGGCGACGCTGCGCCTGCGCCTGGACGCGGGCTTCCAAGGGGACGAGCTGCCGGCCTATGGCGAGCGCGAGGGCCTGGAGTGCGTGGCGTGCATGCAGAAGAACGCGGTGCCGGAGCGGCGCGCGGCCCCGTTGCGGGCGGCCGTCGAGGCCCGGCGCGCGCCCGGCGGCACCCCGGGCACGGACCGCGGCGGGGCAGCGGCGGCCGCGGGGGACCCGCCGTCCCGGCTGGAGCAGTTGCGGGCGAAGTACGCGCGGCTGGGAGCCGGCACGCAGGGGGGCCGGCCGGGCGCGGAGGACGCGGGCAGCGGCCCGGGCCCGCTGCACGGGCAGTTCGCCTACCGGGCGGGCCGCCGGTCGCGGTCGCGGCGGGCGATCGTCAAGGCGGACGCGAGCGAGTTTCCCGGGCGCGCCCCGCAGTGGCACCCGCGCTACGCGGTGACCAACGCGGGCGGCAGCCCGCAGCGCCTCTGCGAGCGGATCCACTGCCTGCGGGGGGACGTGGAGAACCGCGTCAAGGAGCTCAAGCACGGGATGCGGATGGACCGCGCCAGCCGCTCGAGCTTCGCGGCGAACCGGTTCCGCGTGCCGCTCGCGGCGGCGGCCTACGCGATCATGCAGGAACTGCGCTGGCAGGCACGGGACACGCCGCTGCGGAAGCGCCGGGTGGACGGGTTGCGCCTCGGCCTGCCGAAGCCGGGGGCGCGGGTCGCGGCCACGGCGCAGCGGATCGTGCTGCGAGTGCCGCGGACGGCACCGTTGCGGGACGCCTGGGCGGTGGTGGCGCGGGGCTTGGGGGCCGTGCCGATATGACGCCGGGCCGGGTCCATCCGGAGAGTGTCGGCAGGCGCCGGGCGCCGCCGGGGGAAACCGTGCCTGCCCCCCCGGGCGGGTGCCGCCGAGGAGGTGTCCGCGGCCCGCGCGCCGCTCGCGAGACGCCGCGCAAGCCCCGCAAGCCCCGCCCGCAGGCGTTTCGGAAGCAGATTTGGCGGCCATCGAGGGCCCGGAAACTGGATCCATGGGCCTGCGCCGCATTCGTGAATAATGCGGGCTAGGGCGGACTGCGTGAATCGTGCCAGCTCCGGTCGAGAACAGAGTCGGGGCGGTCGCTAGGTCGACTGGCAGGCTCGTCCATTCCGAATCGCTTCCTTCATTGACAGACAGTATTCACAAGTGCGACAATCGCGAGCATGATTTCCCGTGCTTCGCTGCTGGTGTTGGTCGCTGTTACGCTCTATGCCCAAGCGCCTCCCCGACCGAACTTCGTCGTGTTCCTGTCCGACGACATGGGCTGGGAGCAGGTTGGATTTAACGGCGGGGTGGAAGTTCCGACACCCAGTATCGACCGCATAGCAGACGAGGGTGTCAAGCTAACGCAGTTCTACGTGCAACCGGTTTGCTCGCCGACTCGCGCCTGCCTGTTGACCGGCCGGTACGCTTGGAAGAACGGCATGGAAGTGCGGCCGACTGCGCAGTCGCGGCACGGCATGCTGCTTGACGAGCGGACCATCGCCGAGGCACTCCGCGAGGTTGGCTACCACACTTGGATGGTCGGCAAGTGGCATCTCGGAGAGTGGCAGCGGCCGCATCTGCCCCTTCAGCGTGGGTTCGACCATCATTACGGGCACTACTCGGCGTTGATCGATTCATTCACGCACATGCGCGGGCCGGTGCTTGATTGGCATCGGAATGGGCGTCCGGTGGTCGAGGAAGGCTACTCGACGTATTTGCTGGCGGATGAAGCCACTCGGTTGATCGAGGGGCACGACGGGCGGGGGCCGTTTTTCTTGTATCTGCCGTTCAACGCCGTGCATGGTCCTCATCAGGCACCTGATGAGTATCTTGCGAAGTACAAGCATCTAGGGCGGAAGGGGCCTCAGAGGGCGCAGTTGGAATGCATGGACATTGCTATCGGACAGGTTCTCGAGGCCCTTGAGCGCGAGGGCTTGCGCGACGACACCTTGGTGATGTTTACAAACGACAACGGTGGCATTCGGCTGACATCCAACGGTCCGTACCGCGGTTTCAAGTCGAATTATCACGAGGGAGGCATTAGAGTGCCTGCAGCCCTGATGTGGCCGGGACAAATCCCGGCGGGATCGGTTAGCGATGAGATGCTGCACGTGATCGATCTATTCCCTACATTCGCCCGCCTCGCTGGAGCGAATACCGATTCGGGGCTTCCGGTCGACGGACTCGACGCGTGGGAGGCACTCGCCCAAGGGGGACGCAGTCCCCGCGACGAGGTGGTGCATTCGCTCGAGGTGATCCGCGTAGGCGATTGGAAGCTGATTGAGGAAGGGGCGAGCTACTACGGGTGGCGCAACCAAGAGCTGCAGCTGTATAACATTCGGGAGGACCCGTATGAGGAAGTGAACCTTGCCGGGAGTCGTCCGGACAAAGTAGAAGCACTGCGAGAGCGGCTCAGCTACCACAAGCCGCTTGCACGTGAGACGGAAAGTGTCGAGCAGATTCCGGGCTATCCGCCGGCGGTTTATGGCGAGGTCGAGCAGGCAGTATTCGGCGCTCAGATCGCGGCGGGACGCGATTAGTTCCATCCGAGGTCGAGGTCTTGGTCGGTGACGTCACCGAGCCGTGGGAATCAATCGAATGTGTCGCCGACCACAGTGATCAATGGCTGGCTCATGGAACTATGGTCTCCCTAGGTCTTCCGAGACCGAGGCACCATCCGTCCACAATGCACGCTGCACGCTCGACCGCCCGTTAGCATGGCTGTCGGTGCCATGTTACTAGACGAGCGGTGGGGGACAACCACGCGCTAGACCTCCGCGCCAAGAATCTCCGCTCCTGCCGCTCACAGTAACCTATAGGTCCCTATGACAATGATCGCGGTTCTCGGAACCTTGGACACCAAGGGAACGGAAGTTAGGTTTCTCGCCGAGCAGATTCGCGCACGCGGTTGCGACGCCTTCGTCGTCGACATTGGCGTGCTCGGTCCGCCCCTCATGGAACCAGACGTCTCTCGCCAAGCGGTGGCGCGTGCCGCTGGAGAACGGGTCGAGTCGTTGGCTGAAGCTGGAGACCGCGGCCATGCAGTGGCCGCCATGACTCGCGGTGTCGCAAGGGTGGTGACGGGCCTCTACGCACGGAGTCGAATCCAGGCTGTCATCGGCATTGGCGGGAGTGCGGGCACGACGATGGCGACCGCCGCCATGAGGGGGCTGCGGATAGGCGTTCCGAAAGTCATGGTCTCCACCGTCTCCGGGGGCGACGTCTCGGCGTTTGTTGGCGCGAAGGATATCACCATGGTTCCGTCCATCGTCGATATCAGCGGATTGAACCGCATCAGCCGGCGCGTGCTGGCCCAGGCCGCAGCGGCAGTGACAGCGATGGCCCGAGCTGAGGTCCCAGAGGCCGAAGACAAGCCACTGATCGCTGCGTCGATGTTCGGCAACACTACCCGGTGCGTCGAGGCCGCCCGTGCTCGGCTCGAGCGGAATGGCTTCGAGGTTCTCGTCTTTCACGCAACGGGCACCGGCGGGCGAACCATGGAAAGCCTCGTCGAGTCCGGCCATATCTCTGGGGTGTTGGACGCGACGACAACCGAACTGGCGGACGAGCTCGCCGGAGGAGTGATGAGTGCCGGCCCCGCGCGCCTCGAAGGCGCGGCCCGGACTGGGATCCCCGCCGCCGTGGCACCCGGATGCCTCGACATGGTAAATTTCTGGGCTCCCGACTCAGTCCCTGCAGCCTACCGGGAGCGCCGTTTCTACCAGCACAACCCAAATGTGACGCTGATGCGAACAACACCCGAGGAGAACGGTGAATTGGGACGTCGTCTGGCCGCGAGGCTCAATGCATCGAGGGCACCCGCGGCAGTCTATCTGCCGCTCAAGGGGATTTCTATTATCTCCGCTCGGGCCCAACCATTTTATTGGCCCGAAGCGGATCAGGCGCTGTTCGCCAGCATCAAGGAGAACTTGCGCCCCGGAATTCCAGTCTACGAGATCGATGCCAACATCAACGACACCGCGTTCGCCGACGCGATGGCAGCAGGACTCCTTCGGCTCGTTGAGCTCCATGCCGAGCCTAGGTCCGCCCCCACATGAACCGTCCGTCCGAGACATCCACCAATCCAAGACGCGCCATCGTCTCGACACTTCGCGACCAAGTGTCCCGCGGGAGCCCGATCATCGGTGCGGGTGCTGGCACGGGCATCTCTGCCAAGTGCGCTCAGGCCGGCGGCGCGGATCTGATCGTTATCTATAACTCGGGTCGCTTTCGCATGGCCGGGCACGGCTCATTGTCGGGGCTCATGCCCTTTGGCGACGCGAACCAGATCGTCATGGACATGGCCCGCGAGGTGCTTCCCGTCGCTCGCGACACTCCGGTTCTAGCGGGGGTCTGCGGCACCGACCCGTTCCGGCTGATGCGGGTCTTTCTGCGAGAGATCAAGGCTGTCGGGTTCAGCGGCGTGCAGAACTTTCCCACCGTGGGACTGATCGATGGTATGTTTCGGCGGAACTTGGAAGAGACGGGGATGAGTTTCGCTAGGGAAGTTGAAATGATCGGCACCGCGCACGAGCTGGATCTGCTGACTACGCCTTATGTGTTCAACGCGGCGGAGGCCGTGTCCATGGCCGAAGCCGGAGCCGATGTTCTGGTTGCCCACATGGGTCTGACCGTTAAGGGCCTGACCGGCGCCAAGACAGCCAAGACCCTCGACGAGGCGGTAACGGAGATTCAAGCCATCCACGACGCTGCAATGAAGGTTCGCGAAGACGCTCTGGTCATCTGTCACGGAGGACCGGTCAGCGAGCCGGAGGACGTGAGCTACGTCCTCGAGCACACCAGAGGAATCGTCGGCTTCTTCGGCGCGAGCAGCGTGGAGCGGCTTCCTACTGAGCGAGCCATTACTGCGCAGGTCGCAACGTTCAAGGGTGTTCCACTACAACCGCAACGGTCAAGGCATTAGCAGGAGGACCTCGCCCGGTCCTGACGAAGCGCTTCTGGAGCCCGAACCGAACAGCATTTGAATTGTCGTCCCTAACCGCCCAGCGAACAGCTTACCGCTCTACCGGGAGGACATCGAGTTGGCGCGGGAAGCCGCGACTCAAGAGCAAGTCCTGCTCGATGGAGAGTTGTTGCGTCACAGGCCTCATTCTGCTATTCTCACGGCGAAATCATGAAGAAGTCGATGTTCGCAAGACTCGCAGTGCCGTGCCTCGGAGCCATTCTTGCGGGCTGCTCCGCTGGGACCGTCGCCCCCGAGCTAGTGCTTGAATCAGATCACGTTCGCCAAGCTGCCGCGGGAGCAAGGGTGGACCTCGAGCGGCGACTGATCTGCTGGAAGGGGGGAACACCGGAGTTCGACGGCCGCATCTCGGCGAACGAATACGAGGACGGGGCGCACTTCACGTGGAGCCGCGAGTGGATCGAAGCCATGCAGGCGGAGATCGGGTCGCCGGAAGATCTCAGCTTCTCGGGTTGGATCAAGCATGACGGCGAGCGGCTTTACATTGCTCTCGAGGTCACTGACGACATCTTGTACGGAATCGAGACTGATCGCTGGCTGCCTTCCCGAGCCCCGGACGCACACGTTATCGGCGAGCGCGAGAGAGGCTGGCCATGGTTCGGCGACATGGTGGAGATCCTCCTCTACGGACGAATGCTGGACCTCGGCACACCTATCGCCGACGTCACCGGAGACGGCCGTGGCATCCAAATCATCTTCAACTTGACCAAGTCGCTCGAGGGTGGAGTGGGCGTCCCCGGCATGCTTCCCCACGGGCCAGGCCGCACCGTCGAGAACTGGGAGAACAACAGGCGATGGATCCTAGATGACATTATCGAGACCCGCACTTCGATCGACCAGCCGAACAACAGTTACGTGATCGAAGTTGGAATCCGTCTGAACGGCGGTATCGAGATCGGAGACGGCCGCTACTGGGCGATGGGAGACCCCGACACGCCCATCGGCTTCAATCTCGCAGTTGGTGACGTAGACAGGTTCGAGAACTCTCCGGACGGTCTCTTGCACCACGAAACATGGTGGGCAGGGAAGACGATCCGAGACGAAGCGGGAGCGAGATCAAAGCTCTGGGGAGTGCTCGTGATGACGTCGGAACAGATGCCGCCAGTGCGAGATTGAGGAGTTACTTCAACGTCGCGAGCAGGGGCTGGAGCGAGGTTGCACGACGTCTGTCCTGTTTCCGGCGCTGAATTCTGGATCCGCTGCGAGTCGCCGCCTGCGACGGACGTCGCACCCAGCCGAAGCATTGTGTCTATAGTAGTCATCGTCGGCAATCCATTGTCGGCCAAGTGCCGCCGCAGCGCAGACGCGCCGGGCGGGCGGGAGCCGTCAGTCCGGCGACAAAACGGTCTGCCATAAGGCAGAGACTCAGGGATCTGCTTGCAAGCGAGACGGCTGCGGAGCCGATAGGTGGGCTCAAGTTGATCTGTCGCAGTGCGGCCAGCTTGGCGGCCGCCTGCTGCGTGCGATGCGCTACTCTCCGCGCGTCAACCACAAGCCAGTCGCCTCCCGTCGCCACACCGTGCGCAACGCCCGGTTCGAGCGCGGTTCCGGGCTGCGCACCGAGTGCGGCCGCGACGGCCTCCCGCCGGTGTGGGATGAAGCAACTCGCGATCGCCTATCGCGCCCCGACCTAGAGCGGAGCTCCACGATCAAGCTGCATACGCCCGAATGCTGGGAAGTGACTGCTGGGCGACCCCGTAGCGTCAACGTGCCCCTTCCCTGCTTGGCTCCGCCCGGTCAGTCGCTGGCGACGCCCCCGGGTCACAGCCACTCCGACCGCAAGGTCGACCTGTCGCCGCTGGCGGTTCCACGCGAGCCCTTCGCAGGCTTTGTGCGCCGAAGCGTCAAGCGCAACGGGGGCGGTCCGATGGCGGCGAACCCCAGCGTGGCTGGCCCGGTCTCAGTGCCGTCGCCCCTAGTCGGCCAAGGCACTCCCCCTGAGGAGAACTGGCCCACACCGGTGCAGTGGGGAAATGCGGACTAACATGGACGGATGATCGGACGAGGCCCGATCCGGCCTCTGTCCGGGTTGATCCTTCGAGCGTCGACGCAGGGAGGTCACACGCACCCTTGGCCGTCGGTCACCTGGCACGGCGCGGGACGCTCGTTTGGCGTCTGGTGCGCTCCGGCTGCCTGGAAAATCCTCGGTTCGGTTCTCGGTTGTTCTGTAGCGACTTCGGCAGCCTCAGAATTCCGTACATCGAAGGATTGGTCAAGTACGGCCGTCCCGGGGTGAGGCCGTGGGATTCTCCGCAAGGCCTTTCGATTCAGGCACTTGAGGCGGTGCCCTGACGCGAGTCGGCGGACGGCGGACCGAGGGGCCCGGCTAGCGGAGATGTCCGGCCGACGGCCCGGGCACCCGCAGGGGCCTTGCCGAGCAACACCCCTGCCCGAGGTGGCAACGGCGGTCGGACCTGACATCGGGGCGAGGGGGCGGCGGTCAGTCAGGGTCCGGCGCGAGACGCGCCGTCGCCGACGACGCGGCACGCGGCGCAGGATCCCCGTCCCGCTGCGTGTCGCGAGGGCGTGGCGGGCGGCCCCTAGCCGGCGCCTTGGCGGACCCTCCCGCGCGACGGCCGCCGGCGCTGCCGCGCGCGACCTGCGGGCCGGCCCGGGGCACGGGCGGCGCTGCCTCGGCCCGGCGAGCGGGTCGGCCGGCGCTGGCCGGGACCTCCGGGAAGGTGCCGGGCACCGGCTCCGGCCGCGGTCCCAAGGCGCATTTCGAGAGTTTTGTATCAGATCCTTATTGCATTGATATTGGATCTATTTGGAATTAAATAGATTTTACCATTATTACCATTATTTCTTTATATATATTTTATATTAAATCATATATTTTCCTGATTACTCACAAGACTCAGCCAAGGTTAGGAGGCGGTAAGGCATGGGCGGGGTGCGCACGGAGGCGTGGAGCAGGCGGGGGACCAGCGCCTCGAGATCGTAGCGGCGGTTGAAGCGGTAGCGGAACTCGGCGAGGTACCGCGGCAGGTGCTTGCCGTCGAACGAATGGCAGGTTCCCGCCAGGGACTGCTTGACGTTCGCCAGCATCGTGTTGACCCGGACGAAGCGGGAATCCCCGCAGCTCCGCTTGCCGCCTCCGGTGACGGTCGGCACGTGCTCGCAGCCGGCGTCGGCCACGCCCCGGAAGCAGGCCGGGCCGTCGGAATGCACCTCCGTGCCGGGCTGCAAGTGCCGCCCGGCCCACGCTGCCAGCGTCTTCTTGCGGAAGCCCGCCACGCCGCTCATGCGCATCCTTGCCGGCTGGCCGGCGGCGCTGACCTGCACGGCGGCCACGAACGGCGCCGCGCCCGCGCTGGCCGCCGCTCCGCTCCCCGCCCCGGTAGGCGTCGTCCACCTGCACGATGCCGCCCGGCGGCAGGCGCTCGTCGCGCTCCTTCATCACTTGCAAGAGCTTGTGCTTCATCTTCCAAGCCGTGTTCCGGCTGACCCCCGGCTGCCGCGCCAGTTCCAGCGACGAAACGCCGTGCTGGCCCTGCGTCAGCAGGTGGATCGCCAGCAACCGGACGGTCAGCGGCAGCTGGGTGGCGGCGAAGATCGTGCCGGCGACGAGGGAGGTCCGGCGGTGGCAGGCATGGCACTGCCGGAGCTTGCGGGAGCGGATGCGGCAGTGCCGTCGGGAGCCGCACTCCGGGCAGCGGAAGCCGTCCGGCCAGCGGGCGTTGAAGACGGCCTGCTCGCATGGCCCCTCGCTGCCGTAGCGCTGCAGGAACTTGCCCAGGCTGAGTCCCTTCTGGAATTGCACGCGATTGCGTTTCATCTGCTATCCCCTTTCCTGTCAGAGGTTTCCGACCTCCTCCAGTATAGCATATCCTCGGCTGACGTTCGTTGGTAATCAGGTATATTATTACAATCTACTAGAATTAAAAGGGAATTATATATCTGAGTGCCGAGGCAACCGATTTTGCAAATTATCAGTCCATAAATTAATTTCATATTTCTTCCGGAGATCTGTTGACAGTCGGTGGATTATTTTGGTAGAATAGTTCCGATATATGAGGTCGTCTATGAAGCAGAAAGGTCCCGGGAAGTGGTTTCGTAAAGGCATCACTCTGATTGAAGTGATCGCCATGTTCCGCGATGACGAATCCGCGGAAAAGTGGTTCGCCTCCATGCGCTGGCCCGACGGTCCGGTATGCCCCCACTGCCGCGGCTCCAGCGTGCAGTCCGGCACGGCCCACCCTTCGATGCCGTACCGTTGCCGCGGCTGCGGCAAGCGCTTTTCGGTGCGCACCGGCAGCGTGATGGCCGACACCAAGCTCGGCTACCGCACCCGGGCCGTCGCCCTGTTCCTGCTGACTACCGGCATCAAGGGCGTCTCGAGCATGAAGCTGCACCGCGACCCGGGCATCAGCCGGAAGTCGGCCTGGCACCTGGCGCACCGCATCCGCGCGTGCCGGGAGCGGGATCAGGGCCTGTTCGCCGGCCCGGTGGAGGTGGACGAGACCTGCGTCGGCGGCAAGGAGCGCAACAAGCACGAGAGCAAGAAGGCCCGCGCCGGGCGCGGGCCCGTCGGCAAGACCCCGGTGGCGGGGGCGCGCGACCGCGCCACGAACGCAGTGGCCGCGCGGCCGCTGCCGGGCACCGCCAAGGGCGACCTGCAGGGCTTCGTGCGCGCCCGCGTCGCGCCGGGGGCGCAGCTCTACTCCGACGAGGCGGCGGCCTACGCCGGCATGGCGGAGTTCCCGCACGAAGCCGTCAAGCACTCCCGCGGCGAGTACGTGCGCGGGGCGGCGCATACGAACGGCATCGAATCGTTCCGGTCCCTGTTCAAGCGCGGCCTGTACGGAACCTATCACCGGATGAGCGTCCGTCATCTCGGCCGCTACCTGACGGAGTTCGCGGGACGGTGCAACGACCGCGACTGCGACACGGCGGAACAGATGCGGCGCATGGCGCGGGGCCTGGTCGGCCGGACGCTGACCTGCCGGCAGCTGACCGGCAAGGCCGCGGTCGCGGCCCGAGCGGCGCCCTCCGAGCTGAGCGCCGCAGCCCGCTGCCGACGCACTCTTCACGCTCGATGCGCTGCACGCTCGGTGCGAGGGGCGCGCCGGATCTGGAATCCCCCGGCGCGACCCGCGTCCGGCCCGGACCGTCCATGCAGGCCGTCGAGCGCCGGGGATCCGCTGTCTTCGGCCCTCGGAGGGCACGCAATCGGCTTGCAAGGGGAATTATATATCTGAGTGCCGAGGCAACCGATTTTGCAAATTATCAGTCCATAAATTAATTTCATATTTCTTCCGGAGATCTGTTGACAGTCGGTGGATTATTTTGGTAGAATAGTTCCGATATGTGAGGTCGTATATGAAGCAGAAAGGTCCCGGGAAGTGGTTTCGTAAAGGCATCACTCCGATTGAAGTGATCGCCATGTTCCGCGATGACGAATCCGCGGAAAAGTGGTTCGCCTCCGTGCGCTGGACCGACGGTCCGGTATGCCCCTTCTGCCGCGGATCCAGCGTGCAGTCCGGCACGGCCCACCCTTCGATGCCGTACCGTTGCCGCGGCTGCGGCAGGCGCTTTTCCGTGCGCACCGGCAGCGTGATGGCCGACACCAAGCTCGGCTACCGCACCCGGGCCGTCGCCCTGTTCCTGTTGACTACCGGCATCAAGGGCGTCTCAAGTATGAAGCTGCACCGCGACCTGGGCATCAGCCAGAAGTCGGCCTGGCACCTGGCGCACCGCATCCGCGCGTGCCGGAAGCGGCATCAGGGCCTGTTCGCCGGCCCGGTGGAGGTGGACGAGACCTGCGTCGGCGGCAAGGAGCGCAACCAGCACGAGAGCAAGAAGGCCCGCGCCGGGCGCGGGCCCGTCGGCAAGACGCCCGTGGCGGGGGCGCGGGACCGCGCCACGAACGCAGTGGCCGCGCGGCCACTGCCGGGCACCACCAAGGGCGACCTGCAGGGCTTCGTGCGCGGCCGGGTCGCGCCGGGCGCGCAGCTCCGCTCCGACGAGGCGGCGGCCTACGCCGGCATGGCGGAGTTTCCGCACGAAGCCGTCAAGCACTCCGGCGGCGAGTACGTGCGCGGGGCGGCGCATACGAACGGCATCGAGTCGTTTTGGTCCCTGTTCAAGCGCGGCCTGTACGGAACCTATCACCGGATGAGCGTCCGTCATCTCGGCCGCTACCTCACGGAGTTCGCGGGACGGTGCAACGACCGCGACTGCGACACGGCGGAACAAGGGCGGAACGGATGCGGCGCATGGCGCGGGGCCTGGTCGGCCGGACGCTGACCTACCGGCAGCTGACCGGCAAGGCCGCAGTCGCGGCCTGAGCGGCGCCCTCCGAGCTGAGCGCCGCAGCCCGCTGCCGACGCACTCTTCACGCTCGGTGCGCTTCACGCTCGGTGCGAGGGGCGCGCCGGATCTGGAATCCCCCGGCGCGACCCGCGTCCGGCCCGGACCGTTCATGCAGGCCGTCGAGCGCCGGGGATCCGCTGTCTTCGGCCCTCGCAGGGCACGCAATCGGCTTGCAAAGGGTGCCCTCCACCGCCAACCGGATTCCACCGGGCATGCGAGGGCGCCTCTCTTATCCGTGCCTCGTCCATTCCGCTGGCAGGCTCGATTCAGATACGATCCCACCTTGCTGTGCCTACCGCGGCCGCATTCGAATGACCCGAGCCAGACGCCGACCTCCCTGCTCACAGCAGTTCTCGTCGGACATGGCGTTGTCGGCACTCAGATATATAATTCCCCTTGCAAGGGGTGCCCTCCACCGCCAACCGGATTCCATCGGGGCATGCGAGGGGGGCCTCTCTTATCCGTGCCTCGTCCATTCCGCTGGCAGGTTCGATTCAGATACGATCCCACTTTTCCGTGCCTACCGCGGCCGCATTCGAATGACCCGAGCCAGACGCCGACCTCCCTGATCAGAGCAGTTCTCGTCGGACATGGCGTTGTCGGCACTCAGATATATAATTCCCAATTAAAATGACTGTATCATAACAGTTTGACAGTTTTTCACCGCCACATTACAGACCAGTATAAGAACAACTTTATGGCAGAATAACTCGATATTCTACTGGATTCTGCCGTGTCAACTCGAGAAAATGATGCGCTTCTCTCTGAATTTCACAAATTTATCTTCCGATCATGTGAAAGTGCATTGCGCTTCCCAGGCAGGCATGGTAAGCTCACTTACAGGAGCTCGGAGCTCTCGCAGACGCCCCGCGGCGTGCCCGGATCGCTCGGCCTGCAGCCCGCCGAGGCCACCCCCGTCAACCAGCGCCCGAGCATGCTCCGGGACGGCGACCGCGTGTACTACTACCTCGATATCTCGCCGCTCGACATGCAAGCAGCGGACGACCGCCGCGCCGCTCGCCGCTGCATGGCGCACTTGGCGCACTTGGCGCACATGCAGCTGGCCACGCCGGCGCAACTGGCGCGGGCTGGCGGGGTCTGCGCGCGCACGGTGCGCCGGGACGTGGAGCGCCTCAAGCAGTAGGGCCCGGCCGGTTTCGACTGCCCGCGCCGCCCGCGCCGTCGGCACGGGATCGAGGACGAGGACGTCCTGCGCCGCGCGGCGCGCCAGCTGGGCGCGTGCTACGAGACCCTGCGCCAGTACAAGCGGATCGGTCGCCTGCCCGGCATCCCGGCGCTCGCCGCGGCGCTCCCCGCCGAGCAGGCCCTGGCGACCCCGAGGTGCCCGCGACGGAGAAGGCCCCCGCGACCGTGGAGGCCCCCGCGACCGAAAAAGAGCCCGCACCCGCCGGGGCGGCGAGTGTCGCGGAGCAACCGCCGGCTCCGGGGCGCGAGGAGCGCAGCCGCCGCGACGCGATCGTGCCCCGGGGCCGGGCCACCTGCGACTCGCAGGGTCGCGCCTTGGCCAGTCTCGGCCAGTTGGAGGAGCGTGCTCCGAGCTTCGCGCCGGCCGCGGCGGTGGCCGAGGGCGGCGTCCTGGCGGCCCTGCCCGCCCTGTTGCAGGCCGGCTTGCTCGGCCACCTGGGCGCGCTGAGGGTCGGCAAGGGCTTCTACGGCCTGCACTCGACCCTGCTGGTGCTGGCCTTCCTGCTGCCGGCCCGGGTGCGCAACCGCGAGCGTCTCGGTTGGGAACGGGTCAATCTCATGAAACAGTGGATTTGCATCAGCAGCAGCGATGTTTGGCAGGTCGCGGATTTCCCGATAGCAATGGAACTCTCTGGTTGCACGTTGTCCGTCATTCGTTGTCGAGACTGTACGTTCAATTCCGCCGACTTTCTGTAGGTTATCGTGCTTGGAATCGAGATCAGATGAATCATGGATCAGTGTCGAGTGCCAATCTAGAAACGATGCTCCCAGCGGATTCGCAAAAATCATCATCGGACGGATCCTATTGGCACCGTCTCCGTATGAGCCGAGTTGGATTTCCTTTGATCGACGTTCCATGATTGAGACATAGTAGTCAAAGTCTTCATTCAACAAGTCGCCGTCACAAAGAACGAGGGCACTAACAAAATAAGTGGAACTGGAAGTTGCTTGTTGTTCTTGGCACAGGAATAGGTAGAATCCCTTGATGTCAAGAATCTTGCTTGAGGAGTCATATACTGAGAGGCGCAAAAGCCTTCCTGATTACCCACGAACGTCAGCCGAGGATATGCTATACTGGAGGAGGTCGGAAATCTCTGACAGGAAAGGGGATAGCAGATGAAACGCAATCGCGTGTAATTCCAGAAGGGACTCAGCCCGGGCAAGTTCCTGCAGCGCTACGGCAGCGAGGGGCCATGCGAGCAGGCCGTCTTCAAGGCCCGCTGGCCGGACGGCTTGCGCTGCCCGGAGTGCGGCTCCCGCCGGCACTGCCGCATCCGCTCCCGCAAGCTCCGGCAGTGCCATGCCTGCCACCGCCGGACCTCCCTCGTCGCCGGCACGATCTTCGCCGCCACCAAGCTGCCGCTGACCGTCCGGTTCCTGGCGCTCCACCTGCTGACGCAGGGCAAGCACGGCGTTTCGTCGCTGGAACTGGCGCGGCAGCCGGGCGTCAGCCGGAACACGGCTTGGAAGATGAAGCACAAGCTCTTGCAAGTGATGAAGGAGCGCGACGAGCGCCTGCCGCCGGGCGGCATCGTGCAGGTGGACGACGCTTACCGGGGCGGGGAGCGGAGCGGCGGCAAGCGCGGTCGCGGCGCGGCGGGCAAGACGCCGTTCGTGGCCGCCGTGCAGGTCAGCGCCGCCGGCCAGCCGGCAAGGATGCGCATGAGCGGCGTGACGGGCTTGCGCAAGAAGACGCTGGCAGCGTGGGCCGGGCGGCACCTGCAGCCCGGCACGGAGGTGCATTCCGACGGCCCGGCCTGCTTGCGGGGCGTGGCCGGCGCCGGCTGCGAGCACGTGCCGACCGTCACCGGAGGCGGGCAGCGGAGCTGCGAGGATTCCCGCTTCTTCCGGGTCAACACGATGCTGGCGCACGTCAAGCAGTCCCTGGCGGGAACCTGCCATGCGCTCGACGGCAAGCACCTGCCGCGGTACCTCGCCGAGTTCCACTACCGTTTCAACCGCCGCTACGATCTGGAGGCGCTGGTCCCCCGCCTGCTCCACGCCTCCGTGCGCACCCCGCCCATGCCTTACCGCCTCCTAGCCTTGGCTGAGTCTTGTGGGTAATCAGGAAAGCCTTTTCCCAAGATACGGGCCATACTCAGTCGACTTCCTATTCAGGCTGCCATCATAGCAGCCCAGAGATAGAGTCTTGAATTCTAAAACTTAGGCCTGCATATTGTGATATACCGTAACTATCTACACAGTATATTGCGTACTTGAATTTGGAAGGCCTCCTTCTTGATAGACTGCTTGGGAACTCAGTTGCCAGTACATTTTGGGAATTATATATCTGAGTGCCGAGGCAACCGATTTTGCAAATTATCAGTCCATAAATTAATTTCATATTTCTTCCGGAGATCTGTTGACAGTCGGTGGATTATTTTGGTAGAATAGTTCCGATATATGAGGTCGTCTATGAAGCAGAAAGGTCCCGGGAAGTAGTTTCGTAAAGGCATCACTCTGATTGAAGTGATCGCCATGTTCCGCGATGACGAATCCGCGGAAAAGTGGTTCGCCTCCATGCGCTGGCCCGACGGTCCGGTATGCCCCCACTGCCGCGGCTCCAGCGTGCAGTCCGGCGCGGCCCACCCTTCGATGCCGTACCGTTGCCGCGGCAAGCGCTTTTCCGTGCGCACCGGCAGCGTGATGGTCGACACCAAGCTCGGCTACCGCACCCGGGCCGTCGCCCTGTTCCTGCTGACCACTGGCATCAAGGGTGTCTCGAGCATGAAGCTGCACCGCGATCCGGGCATCAGCCGGAAGTCGGCCTGGCACCTGGCGCACCGCATCCGCGCGTGCCGGGAGCGGCATCAGGGCCTGTTCGCCGGCCCGGTGGAGGTGGAAGAGACCTACGTCGGCGGCAAGGAACGCAACCAGCACGAGAGGAAGAAGGCCCGCGCCGGGCGCGGGCCCGTCGGCAAGACGCCCGTGGCGGGGGCGCGGGACCGCGCCACGAACGCAGCGGCCGCGCGGCCGCTGCCGGGCACCGCCAAGGGCGACCTGCAGGGCTTCGTGCGCGGCCGGGTCGCGCCGGGGGCGCAGGTCCGCTCCGACGAGGCGGCGGCCTGCGCCGGCATGGAGGAGTTCCCGCACGAAGCCGTCAGGCACTCCCGCGGCGAGTACGTGCGCGGGGCAGCGCATACGAACGGCATCGAGTCGTTTTGGTCCCTGTTCAAGCGCGGCCTGTACGGAACCTATCACCGGATGAGCGTCCGTCATCTCGGCCGCTACCTGACGGAGTTCGCGGGACGGTGCAACGACCGCGACTGCGACACGGCGGAACAAGGGCGGAACGGATGCGGCGCATGGCGCGGGGCCTGGTCGGCCGGACGCTGACCTACCGGCAGCTGGCCGGCAAGGCCGCGGTCGCGGCCCGAGCGGCGCCCTCCGAGCCGAGCGCCGCAGCCCGCTGCCGACGCACTCTTCACGCTCGGTGCGCTTCACGCTCGGTGCGAGGGGCGCGCCGGCTCTGGAATCCCCCGGCGCGACCCGCGTCCGGCCCGGACCGTCCATGCAGGCCGTCGAGCGCCGGGGATCCGCTGTCTTCGGCCCTCGCAGGGCACGCAAGCGGCTTGCAAGGGGTGCCCTCCACCGCCAACCGGATTCCACCGGGCATGCGAGGGGGCCTCTCTAATCCGTGCCTCGTCAATTCCGCTGGCAGGCTCGATTCAGATACGATCCCACCTTGCTGTGCCTACCGCGGCCGCATTCGAATGACCCGAGCCAGACGCCGACCTCCCTGCTCACAGCAGTTCTCGTCGGACATGGCGTTGTCGGCACTCAGATATATAATTCCCTACATTTTGGCCTGGCCGATCCGAAAAGACTTTCCTGCATTACCAACGAACGTCAGCCGAGGATATGCTATACTGAAGGAGGTTGGAAATCTCTGATAGGAAAGGGGATAGCAGCTGAAACGCAATCGCGTTCAATTCCAGAAGGGACTCAACCTGGGCAAGTTCCTGCAGCGCTACGGCAGCGAGGGGCCATGCGAGCAGGCCGTCTTCAAGGCCCGCTGGCCGGACGGCTTCCGCTGCCCGGAGTGCGGCTCCCGACGGCACTGCCGCATCCGCTCCCGCAAGCTCTGGCAGTGCCATGCCTGCCACCGCCGGAGCTCCCTCGTCGCCGGCACGATCTTCGCCGCCACCCAGCTGCCGCTGACCGTCCGGTTGCTGGCGATCCACCTGCTGACGCAGGGTAAGCACGGCGTTTCGTCGCTGGAACTGGCGCGGCAGCTGGGCGTGAGCCGGAACACGGCTTGGAAGGTGAAGCACAAGCTCTTGCAAGTGATGAAGGAGCGCGACGAGCGCCTGCCGCTGGCCGGCATCGTGCAGGTGGACGACGCCTACCGGGGCGGGGAGCGGCGCGGCGGCAAGCGCGGTCGCGGCGCGGCGGCAAGCGCGGTCGCGGCGCGGCGGCAAGCGCGGTCGCGGCGCGGCGGGCAGGACGCCGTTCGTCGCCGCCGTGCAGGTCACCGCCGCCGGCCAGCCGGCAAGGATGCGCATGAGCAGCGTGGCGAGCTTGCGCAAGAAGACGCTGGCAGCGTGGGCCGGGCGGCACTTGCAGCCCGGCACGGAGGTGCATTCCGACGGCCCGGCCTGCTTCCGGGGCGTCGCCGACGCCGGCTGCGAGCACGTGCCGACCGTCACCGGAGGCGGGCAGCGGAGCTGCGGGGATTCCCGCTTCTTCCGGGTCAACGTCCGGGTCAACACGATGCTGGCGAACGGCAAGCAGTCCCTGGCGGGAACCTGCCCTGCGCTCGACGGCAAGCACTTGCCGCGGTACCTCGCCGAGTTCCGCTACCGCTTCAACCGCCGCTACGATCTGGAGGCGCTGGTCCCCCGCCTGCTCCACGCCTCCGTGCGCACCCCGCCCAGGCCTTACCGCCTCCTAACCTTGGCTGAGTCTTGTGGGTAATCAGGAAGACTTTTGCGCCCCTCAGTACGCGCATCGTACCGCATGGCGGAGTTGTGTTGTAGTCCAATCCAGATGACCGGGCCACGGAACCAGAAGGCTGCCGTTCAATTTTCTTCACTTCGAATCCGAATATTCTGGTGGAATCAGATACTAAGATTGTACGTGAAACGAAATCACAAGACTTCGGTCGGTAGATCACCATGTCAGGGTTAATCAGAGGTCCAGATGACTTTGTAGTAGTGATATTAGGTGCTAGCTTGGTACTAAGAATGCTATGGATGTATTCGTCGATCGGGTCATCTTGAGTGTTTTTCTTGTCTCGTATCTTGTAGATTTTCGGTGTCCCGCCAGCCTGGAAAAAGCCGCTCCTCAGTGCTTGGAAGACTTCAACTGGCAACTCAGTTCGCGTATCTGACATGACGTCCAACCTCATGTCGTAGTGGATTGGACTGGAATTGCAAGGGGAATTATATATCTGAGTGCCGAGGGAATCAAGTCGGCAAATTATCAAGCCATAATAAGATTTCATATTTCTTCCGACTTTCCGTTGACATTCTGTGGTGTTTCTTGGTAGAATAGTTCCAGTAGGGGATACCGTAAATGAAGAAATCAGGTCCCGGAAAGTGGTTCCGTAAAGGCATCACATTGATGGAAGTGATCGCCATGTTCCGCGATGACGAATCCGCGGAAAAGTGGTTCGCCTCCATGCGCTGGCCGGACGGTCCCGCGTGCCCCCGCTGCCGCGGATCCAGCGTGCAGTCCGACGCGGCCCACCCTTCGATGCCGTACCGTTGCCGCGGCTGCGGCAAGCGCTTTTCGGTGCGCACCGGCAGCGTGATGGCCGACACCAAGCTCGGCTACCGCACCCGGGCCGTCGCCCTGTTCCTGCTGACTACCGGCATCAAGGGCGTCTCGAGCATGAAGCTGCACCGCGACCTAGGCATCAGCCGGAAGTCGGCCTGGCACCTGGCGCACCGCATCCGCGCGTGCTGGCAGCGGGATCGGGGCCTGTTCGCCGGCCCGGTGGAGGTGGACGAGACCTGCGTCGGCGGCAAGGAGCGCAACAAGCACGAGAGGAAGAAGGCCCGTGCCGGGCGCGGGCCCGTCGGCAAGACGCCCGTGGCGGGGGCGCGGGACCGCGCCACGAACGCAGTGGCCGCGCGGCCGCTGCCGGGCACCGCCAAGGGCGACCTGCAGGGCTTCGTGCGCGGCCGGGTCGCGCCGGGCGCGCAGGTCTACTCCGACGAGGCGGCGGCCTGCGCCGGCATGGCGGAGTTCTCGCACGAAGCTGTCAGGCACTCCGGCGGCGAGTACGTGCGCGGGGCAGCGCATGCGAACGGCATCGAATCGTTTGGGTCCCTGTTCAAGCGCGGCCTGTACGGAACCTATCACCGGATGAGCGTCCGTCATCTCGGCCGCTACCTCACGGAGTTCGCGGGACGGCGCAACGACCGCGACTGCGACACGGCGGAACGGATGCGGCGCATGGCGCGGGGCCTGGTCGGCCGGACGCTGACCTGCCGGCAGCTGACCGGCAAGGCCGCGGTCGCGGCCTGAGCGGCGCCCGCCGCGCCGAGCGCGGCAGCCCGCTGCGGGCGCGCGCTGCACGCTCGGTACGAGGGGTGCACCGGATCCGGAAGGCCCCGGCGCGACCCCGGTCCGGTCCGGACCGTCCATGCAGGCCGTCGAGCGCCGGGGAACCGCTGTCTTCGGCCCTCGCAGGGCTTGCAAGGGGTGCCCTGCCACCGCCAACCGGGTTCCACCGGGGCAACCGGGGCAACCGGGGCATGCGCGGCGGCCTCTCTAGTCCCTTCCTCATCAAATCCGCTGGCAGGCTCGATTCAGATACGATCCCACACCCCACCCCTCTGTGCCCGCCGCGGCCGCACTCGCATGACCCCAGCTCGACACCCACCTCCCTGCTCACAGCAGTTCTAGTCGGATATGGCGTTGTCGGCACTCAGATATATAATTCCCATTGCAATCCACCTGACGAAAGCATGGCTAGAAATCGGAAATCATATCAAACGAAGCAGTGATAGCGCTGTTCTTGGCAATGTGGCGAAGCACAATTACTATTGCTGGAGTGAGAGACAGGATGTTCTTGTTCGGACAGAACTGGCGACGCTGGCGATTCAACGCAGACTCGTGGTGAAGCCGAGAATGAGGGTCTGGCGTGTGAAATGAAGTCTTCAGTGAAGTGCGGTGGAGAGGGAAATGGATCGTCTTCATGAACAGTGGAATCCGGATCTCGGCCGAGGTGCGGTACACTCGGCATGGCCGGGCCAAAGCAATCCTAGCTGGTCGGATGTTGCCGACCATTGGACGGTCGTGGCGCCGTGACTGAGCCGCGGCCCTGTGGTTAAGCAAGCAGTGTCGCGTCACCGCAACATCGGCGGGTCGCGGGACGTCCGCGGAGCGGTGCTGACGGTGCCTTGGCACGGTACGACACTCCTCGCGTGCGCGATCGAACGAGCTGGCGCCGCCGGGCCGCTTACGCTCTACGCATCGAGCCGGAGTTTGCAGACGACTCCGACATCGTCGCAGTACCACATCCAGCCGTCGCGGATCGTCATACCGTGGGGCAGGGGATCGCTGTCGGCGAGCTGAATCTTGGCGTCCGCCTTGCCCGTGCTCGGGTCGAACCGGAAAAAGGCATTCTCATTCGACTCGGCGCACCACAGCCACTTGCCTTCCCAGCCGAGACCGTGAGGCCGGTTCCCGGCGGTCGGGAACTGCTTTTCGATCTTGAACGATTCCGGGTCGATCCGATAGATCGTCTGCGACGGCGGGTTAGAAACCCAGAGCCTGCCGTCGCGCCACTCCATGCCGTGCGCGCCGGTCGCATTCCGGCGAGGCGGAGGCTTGGAATCCGCCGATGGCGGGACGGGCTGCGCCAGCGGGCTGCGACGGCCGACAGTCCATGCCACGATGCCGGCACCCCGGCGAGTCGTACCGAGCCAGGGTCCCGCCGCTGCGGGCGTCGATCTTGAGAATTTCGCGGCTGTAGGTCGAGGCCGTCCAGAGGGCCGCCCCGTCGAACGTGATGCCGCTGCCCGACTTGGTGTCGGTGTCGAGCTTGCGCAGAGTCCTGCCTCGCTCGTAGTCGACCAAGTACGCTCGGTTGTCGCCTTGGTCTAGGATCCACAGGCCTTCGTCCGTTGCCTGCAAGCCGTTCGGCTTCGGGCCGGGCGTGTCGAAGACCGTCTCCACCTTGGCGCTCCGGACCGCGACACGGGCCAGTGCGGGGGTCGCTAGCAGCAGCGCGGCGAATTCCCGTCTGAGCAGAAGCATCTTCCCTCCCTCGATCCCGGGACGGCCGCTCGCGGACGCCGTGTGTCGAACCGAACCGAGTACCGGCAAGATTATAATCCGTCCGTTACCGCCAGGTGTCCCCGAGCTCGACGTAATTCGTCGCGTCGGACTGGTGATGGCGTCCTTCGGGTATTTCGATCCGCTGCCAGTCCTCGGCGGCTAGGCGAAGGGGCGTGCGCGGCGCGGGGCGCGACGGCAGCATCCGAGCCAGACGCGCCTTGATTTCGGAGCGCCCGGGCTCGCCGGCTAGGTTGTGCCACTCCAACGGGTCGGCCTCGTGGTCGTAGAGTTCCTCGCCGTCGGCGTAGCGGCTGTAGCGCCACCGCTCCGTGCGCACGGACATTGCTTCGGGGCCTAGGGCGGTGATGGCCGGCTTGTTCCAGCGGACGTCCGGATTCGCGAGCAGAGGCCGCAAGCTTCGCCCCTCGAGCTCCGGTCGGCGGGGCAGGCCGCACAGGTCGGCAAGCGTCGGGTACAGGTCCAGAAGCTCGACCGTACGCTCGCTCGTTCGATTCCGAGCCGTCACGCCCGGGCCGGCCAGCATCATCACGACGCGGGCGGAGCGCTCCCATAGCGTGAACTTGCGCCATTGCTTCTTCTCGCCAAGCTGCCACCCGTGGTCGCTCCAGACCACGATGATCGTGCTGTCGGCGTTGGGCCCGTCGTCCAGCGCTCGGAGCAGGCGCCCGACGTTGCTGTCGGCATAGTTGATGCAGGCGAGGTAGCCGGCGACGGCTCTTCGCCATTCCCCGTGAGACGTGACTCGCTCGTGGTCGCGAAAGCTCCGCAGTGCCGACTTCGGGATGTCGTCGACATCCCCATCCAGAGTGGGCGGAAGTTCCGTTCCCTCCGACGGGAACTGGTCGAAGTGCTGTTGCGGGGCGTACCACGGCAAATGTGGGCGGTAGAACCCGACCGCTAGGAAGAACGGCCGACTGTGCTCCTCCGCCAAGTAGCGCTCGGCCCACGCGGCGAGTTGCGTGTCCGCGGTCCGGTCCGGGTCCGCGGCAAGCCCGCTCCAGTCGAAGTGACCCGTGCCCCTGATACCGTTCGCCGGCTTCGTCGGCGGGTGCAGGAAGCCCCGGAAGTGGAAGTACGCCTCCCACGACGCAGCTTCGTTCTGCGGCCCGTGAAAGGTCTTGCCCCCTCCGAGGACCTCGTATCCGTGCAGCTTGAAGTGCTGCGGCAGCGTTACCGCATCCGGCAGGGCCTTGCGCCATGCGTCGGTGTTGCCGTAGACGCCGGTAGTCGACGGGCGCAACCCGGTCATAAGGCTCGTTCTCGACGGATTGCAGGACGGAGCCTGGCAAAACGCGCGCGCGAAGGTCACCCCGCGCTTCGCCAGCTCGCTTAGGTTGGGCGTCCTGGCCTGCGGATGGCCGCCCAGCGGCTCGATCCAGTCGTTGAGGTCGTCAATCCCGATGAAGAGCACGTTCGGGCCGGACGCCCGCGCCGCCTGCGGAAGGGCGGCTCCTGGCATCAGGAGGATGCTCGTGACAGCGGCCAACGCCGCGCCGCGGAGTGCGTTTGTAACGGATCCGGCCGCGTCGGACGGTGTCGGCATAGGTGTGACTCCAAGCCTGCGGTTCGACCGCAGACTTGTCATGGTACTGCGTTTGAACCAAGTGCGGGAGCGGTGCCTCGAATTCCGTTCCTGCGGACCACCGTCGGGGGTACTATGAGAGTTGTACGCAACGACATGCCCCTGATCCCCAAGGGTGAGCCGCTCTTGGTCTCCAGCACAGGTGCCTTGGATGGAAGCTCCGACGTGCGTCCGAGGGCCTGTGCCGACTTGCGCGCGGGGCCGGCTAGGGAGGTTCGCGGTTGGCACCGTTCGCTGTTCGCCGCGCTCGGCGGTCTCTTTGTCTGTCTCGGCGCAGTCGGCGTCGTCATTCCTGGGATCCCCACGACGCCGTTCGTTTTGGTGGCCAGCTATTTCCTGTTGCGGTCGTCGCCCTCTCTTCACCGCAGGCTGCTCGAATCCAGGGCATTCGGCCCGCTCCTCCGAGACTGGCAGGAGCACCGAGGCCTCAGGCGCGGCGTGAAAAGGAAGGCACTTGCGTGCTGCGGCGTGATGGTCGGGCTCTCGATTGCATTCGGGGGCCTGTCCTGGCCCGGACGAGTCCTAGTGGCCGCAGCCGGGGCGTACGGAATTTGGTTCGTGGCGCGCCTGCCGGTCGTCCCGCGGGCCGATTCGCCCTAGCCAGCGCCGCTGCCCCGGCGGGGGTACAATTCCGCTGTATGCGCCAGTCGAAATCCCTGCATCGCAGGCTGGCCGTCGCATGCCTCGCTGCCTGCAGCTGCTACGCACAGGCCCCGCCGAATTTCGTCGTGATTCTGGCCGACGATCTCGGCTACGGGGACCTGGCTTGCTATGGCAACCGGCATATCCGGACGCCGCATCTCGACCGCATGGCTGCGGAGGGCCTGCGCCTCACCAGCTTCTACGCGCAAAACGTGTGCGGCCCGTCCCGGGCCGCGCTGCTGACGGGCTGCTATCCGATCCGGCTTGGCGAGCCCGGCAACACGAAGGGTGCCCACACGGTCTTGCACCCCGAAGAGCGCACCATCGCCGAGGTCCTGCGAACGAAGGGCTACACCAGCGGCTTGGTCGGCAAGTGGCATCTGGCCGGCGGCGGAGACCGGGCTCGCGGCCCGGGCACGGGCCCGTACCGTAACGAGCTGATGCCGAACGCGCAGGGATTCGACTACTTCTTCGGCACCCCCTCGCACAACGGCACAACCCGGGAGGTCGCCCCCGACGGCTGGAGAACCGAGCTGATGCGCGATGAGGAGGTGCTCGAGAGCCCGACGGACCTGAACCTGCTGACCGGGCTCTACACCGAGGAAGCCCTCCGATTCATCGAGCGTAATCGCTCGCGCCCGTTCTTCCTCTATATGGCGCACACCATGCCGCACGTGCCGCTCGGCGCTGCCGAGTCGTTCCGCGGGCGCTCGGAGCGCGGGCTCTACGGCGACGTGGTCGAGGAAATCGATTGGAGCGTCGGAAGGGTGCTCGACACACTGAAGCGACTGGGCCTCGAGGACCGCACGCTGGTGGTCTTCACGTCGGACAACGGACCGTGGATCGAGGAGCATCTCGGCGACTACGGCGGGAGCGCCTCGCCGCTGCGGGGCCGCAAGATGACGACCTGGGAAGGCGGCTTGCGCGTCCCCGGCATCTTCCGCTGGCCCGGCGGGATCGGGGCGGGCCGGGTCAGCGACGAGATCGCCTCGACCCTGGACCTGCTGCCCACGTTCGCAGCGCTCGCGGGAGCCGACTTGCCCGACGGGCGCGAGTTGGACGGGATGGACTTGTGGCCATGGCTCTCGGGGGCGGCCGAGCGCAGTCCCCGCCAGAGCTTCCTCTACTTCGGCTACACGCACCTGCAGGCCGTTCGGGACGGCGGCTGGAAGCTCGTACTCGAACGGCCCGCCGATCCGCCTTGGACGAGCTGGTACGGCCGCATGATCGACGCGGTGCAGCGGGCCGAGCTGTACGACCTGCGGTTCGACTGGGGCGAGAGCAGGGACGTGGCGCGGCAGCGCGGCGACATCGTGGAGCGGCTGATGCGCACCGTCGAGCGGGTCCGGGCGGAACTGGGCGATTTCGACCGCACCGGGTCCGGCGCTCGGTTCTTCGATGCGGGGCCGCGCCGGCCCGACATGGACCGCTGGCGGAACTGAGCGGCCTTGGCGCGCCGCGCTCGCGCCACCCCGCAGGGCGATGCTGGGAATCGTCAATCCTCGAGGCCGGCTCGGGCGGACTGCCGAGATCGCCGCGGCGTTCCTCAAGATCGGGTGCGTCGCTTTCGGCGGGCCCGCGGCGCATCTGGCGCTGCTCGAGAGCGAGTTCGTTTCGCGCCGGCGCTGGATCGGACGGCAGCGGTTTCTGGACCTGATGGGAGCCACGAACCTGATTCCGGGCCCCAATTCCACCGAGATGACGATGCATCTCGGCTACGAACGCGCCGGCTGGCTGGGGCTGGCCGCGGCCGGCGTCGGCTTCGTGCTGCCCGCCGCTTCCATCACGGCGCTGCTGGCATGGTTATACGCGGGGTTCGGCGAGCTCCCGAGCGCGGAAGCGTACCTGAGCGGCTTGCGGCCCGCGGTACTCGTCCTGATCCTCGGGGCGGTCTGGAAGCTGGGCCGCAAGGCCGTCGCGAATGTGCGCTTGGGCATCGTCGCTGCGGGCGTGGCTCTTGCGGTGCTTGCCGGTCTCGCCGAGATCCCCGCGCTGCTCCTCGGCGGCCTCCTGGGCGGGTTGCTCCTGCTGCTGCCGCGCGCGTGGAGCGGGGTGGCGGGGACGCTCGCGGCGCTGTGCCTTCCGTCCGCTGCCGGCGCGGCATCCGGGGAGGCTCCCCGCCTCGCCGATCTCGGCTGGGCCTTCTTCAAGGTCGGCTGCGCGCTGTACGGTTCCGGGTACGTGCTAGTCGCCTTCTTGGACGGCGCGTTGGTCGACGATTTCGGCTGGGTGACCCAGCAGCAGCTGCTGGATGCGATCGCGGTCGGGCAGTTCACGCCCGGGCCCGTGCTGACGGCCGCGACGTTTCTGGGATACTTGGTCGCTGGATGGGCCGGCGCGGCGGTCGCCACGGCCGGAATCTTCCTTCCGGCGTTCGGGTTCGCAGGGATCCTCAACCCGTTCGTGAGCCGCATCCGGCAGGCCCGGGTCAGCGCGGCCTTCCTGGACGCGATCAACGCCTCGGCCATCGGCCTTATGGCGGCCGTCGCGGTGAGCCTCGCGCCGGCATCGCTGTCGGATGCCTTGGCGTGGGCGATCGCCTTGGGGGCCGGAGCGGCTCTCTTCATGGCTCGCCTGCCCGCGCCTTGGGTCATAGCCGGAGCCGGCGTGCTGGGCCTGGCCGGGTCGCTGGCCGGTCTCACCTAGCGAGCCGTCTCGGACGGAGGGCCGCGCTGTCGCGACAGCCTTCAGGCCCTTCCGGAGAGCGATGCCGCCGGTCTTACACGGTCTCGCCGGGTGCCGGCTCGGGCGCCTGCCGGCTTTTCGCGGCCTGGCGCGGGCCTAGCCGGATGTTCGTAGCCGAGACGATATGCTAGAAGGCTGCTTCGGGCCCGCGTGCGGTGCCGGCGGAGCTTGGAGAGACGCAGTGAGCGCAACGGATGGACCCTACGGTCGAATGGATAGGCTCCTTGCCCGCTTGGACTTTGCCTGGAGGGCGAGCGGGGCTCAGCTGGACTACATTGCCGAGCACGGACTATGGTCGACGCGCTTCCGGCCGGGCGGACCGCACGGCCTCTGGATCGCCGGTCACTTGGCCTTCTACGAAGCCGGGGCCCTGAAGCTCTACAAGGAGCTCGAGGACCACCCTCTCGGCAACTGGAAGGGACTGTTCGCCAACGGCTGCCCGTGCCTCGACGACCTGTCGGCGTATCCCGATCCGGAATCCGTGCGGGCCCGCCTCGACGCCGGCAGGGCGGAGTTACGGGAAACGATCGCCGGAATGAGCGACGCCGACTTGGACCGGTCAGTGGTGAACGAACGGCTCGCGATTCGCGACATCCAGTCCCAGATCGAGTTCATGGTCTGGCACGACTCGCACCATGCCGCGCAGCTCGGCGGCGTCGCGAACACCCATCGGGGCAGCTTGGCCGGGTAGCCGGGCCTAAGCGACACCGTACTGCGGGCGGGGTCACTCGAGTGGCGGTTTGGGACCCTCGTTCCAATAGATCTTCAGATTGTGGGTGGCGCGGCCTGCCGCGACGATTTCGGGCCTGCCGTCGCCGTTCAGATCCGCAACGGTGAGGTCCTCGGTGGCCATGCCTCCCCAGTCCACGATCTGGACGTCGCCCCCGGACGGATCGTAGATCGCGACACCGGGGCGGTCGTACGGCATGCTGCCCTTGAGCCGCCAACCGAAGGCCAGCTCTTGGTCCCCGTCCCCGTCCAGGTCGGCTGTCCATAGGGCGTGGCCGCCGTTGAGGCGCTTGACGACGGGTCGGCGCCGCCACGGCGAGAGCGGGTCGGCCGGCTCGCTGTAAATCACGATGTGGTTGGCATGCCACGGCTCGACCGTGGCGATGTAGCGCCTGCCCGACGCGAGCGTGCCGAGCTTGATCTCGCCGGCGCCGCGGATCGACGTGCCGAGGAATCCCGGACCCAGCCTGGCGCGGGTCCATTTCCCGTCGCTGGCCCGGTCGAGGAGATGGACGCCTTCGTAGGACGCCACGAGCAACTCGTCCGAAGCGTCGCTGTCGAACCCTACCGCCCAGAAGTTATGCACGATATGGAAGGTGTCGTCGATGACCTCGGTGCCCCACGCCTGCGATGCGGGGGACGGCGACGGGCTGAGGGCCAGGAGCCTGACGCCGTTGCCTACCCAGTGCTCCGGCCCGCTCGTGCCGCGCCCGTGCAGCGGGGCCACGACGAGCTCGGACCGCCCGTCACCGTCCGTGTCCGACCAGCGCATGCGGTGCGTGGTCGGCTCGCTACCGAGCGGATGCACCTTCCATTCCGCGCTGGGGTCGTCCCTGCGCTCGATCCATTGCAGCGTGCCGCCGCCTTGGGTGTCGCTGGGGCGCCAGGCCGCGCCGAGGGCGAATTCCGGCTTGCCGTCACCCGTGATGTCGTGCGCCGCGATGGCTACGTTGTCGGCCTCGGTCTCGCCGTCAAGGATCACGCGCTTCTCCCAGTCGGGGTTGCTCCACCAAGCGACTTGGGTCTCGTTGAGCGCCACGATGTCCGTGTCTCCGTCCGCGTCCACGTCGACACACAGGACGGCGTAGCCGATGCCGAGCTGGTCTTCGAGCTGCTGGTGCCGGAACTGGATCGCCCCGGCCGCCGCACCGGCCGCGAGCCCGGCGAGCACGGTACCGAGAGCAAGTTTCCGCATGGCGATAGCGTAGCAGCGACCTCGCGCCGACGCGCCGGTTGGATTCCAGCTGCCGAGGCATTCCCGTGCCCGGTCGACGGCGTCGCGTCTCGTTTTCAGCCGGGTCACGGGAAGCGGGCCTCGCGCGCTTCCCGGCGGCGGCGCAGACGAGATCCCGGCCAAGGCACGCTCGGGATTGCTGACGACGAAATCCGGTCCGGGAGGGAATCCCCCGCTGCCTCGGGCGGGCGATGCTGCCGAAACCGTCGGCGGAAGGATTGCGCGGTCGCTCCGCGCCATCCCCGCGTTGCGTCCGAGCCTCTATTCGGTCCGGGAAAGCTCGAGCACTTGGCCGTCGGCCAGCAGTCGTTCGCGCAGCGCGCCGTAATCCAGGTCCTGCACGGCAACCTGCCGGTCGATGGCCAGGGCGGCCGCCGTGGCCGCGGACTGGCCGAGGATGAGGAAGACCGGCTCCATGCGCATCGAGCCATACGCAATGTGGGACGCCGAGACGCAAACCGGGACCAGCAGGTTCGACACCTCGCTCCTGCGCGGCGTTAATGCCCTGTAGGCGATGCCGTAGGGGCGCGCCGGCTTGACGCCGATGTCGCCTTCGTTCTGCACGAAGCCCGCGCTCGTCACGTACCGCTGCACGTTGTGGGAGTCCATCGCGTAGGAGCCCATGCCGACCGGGTTCGGCGCGTCCCGCTTGCCGAGGCACTCGTGCTCGGTCATCACGAATTCGCCCGCCAGCCTGCGCGCCTCGCGGATGTAGAGCTGCCGGGGCCAGTTGCCGTTCTCGGTGAACTCGTCGCGGGCTAGGCCCCACTCGGCGAACTCGTCGCGCAGCGCCTTGGGGACTCGCGAATCGTTGGCTAGGAAGTACAGCAAGCCCTGCTGGTATTCCGTGTGCTCGCGGGCGATCCGCTCGCGGACCTCGTACGACCCGTCCGGGTAGTCGTAGTTCATGCCGATGTTGTCAGTGCTGAAGGGGCCGTGATTGTTGGTGTCCGTCTTGGCGTTGGGAATCGGGTCGAACTTGCGGAACGTCTGGTCCCAGCCCGTGGCGAGAACGCGCAGCAGCAGCTCGTACTGACGGGGGTCGTAGCTCGCCGGCGCCGCGAACGGCACGCGGTTTCCGGGCACCTTGGTCAGGCACAGGCGATAGCAGTACGCTTGGATCCGCCGGTCTCCTTGGCCGTTCTCCCCGGGGAGTTCCGGGCTGATGCGGGGCAGGAGTCCGCTCGCGGGATCGCCGGGCACGACGTACGGATCGACGCCGTCGGGGAAAAAGTGCCCGTGATGGCGCGCGTCCTTCTGGACGCCCGCCCACTCCTCGCCGAACTCCTCCGCGCTCTCGCGTCCGACTCGGTAGGTAACGTCGGCCGCCGCCATGAGATCGCCCTCGTAGGTGGCGTCGATGAATGCCAGGCCGGCGAAGACGGAGCCGTCCATCGTGGCGAAGCTCCGGATTCTGCCGCCATCCACCGAGGCTCCCCGTTCGCGGTCGAGCCGCTGCTCGCGTCGCACGTCGATGCCGTGCTCGCGAACGAGGTCGTCGAATACCTGCTCGGCGACGTGAGGCTCGAAGATCCACATCGTGCGTCGCTCGCCGTCGCTCGCGGGACTGCCGTGGCCCCGGTTGCCGTACTCGTCGCGGGACTGCCAGACCCAGGCCTCCGGCTCTTCGTAATGCAGCCAGATCCGGTGGTAGAATTCGCGGGCCAGCCCGCCGATGACGGCCTTGTTGCCGGTATCGGTCCAGCCCAGTCCGCCGGAAGACAGTCCTCCGAGGTGTCGCTCCGGTGCGACGAGCACCACCGACTTGCCCATGCGCCGGGCCTGGACGGCTGCCGCGACGCCTGCCGACGTCCCGCCGTAAACGACGATGTCGACGGTCTCGCTGGCTTCTTCTACCATTCCGCTGCCGCAGGCCGCCAGAATCGCAAGGCCGATGGCCGCGGCCAGGGCCGCCCTGCGAGCCGGAGTGGAATCTGTGGAGCCGAGCATAGGAATCTCTCGCAACAGGGCGCCCGTTCAGTCTAGGCGTTCGGGACCCGGCACGGTGGGCCGGGACCGGGACCGGGTCGTTCTTGAATTGCGGTACATCGTTCAGGGGGATCCATGCCGGGCAGTATGGCACTCGCCCCGCATGGCGGGGCAGCCGGGGAAGGAAACGAGCGTGTCGCGGCGATCACCCGGGCCGGTCCGCGCAGTCCGCACAGGCCATGCCCGGGGACATGCTGGTGTCGCCCCAACCGCTCGTCCGAAGCCCTACCGACGCGGGGCGGCAGAATTCGACTGCGTGAGGTTGATGCAGGTTCACCAAGGTGGGGCCCGAGTGGCGCCCGCGGCCCTGCCGGTGGCCGCCGTTTGGATTGCCCCCGGGCTCCCATGCCAGCTCAAGACTGCTCGAATCCCACTGCGGGAGCGTCGACGGACGCGAGCGCGAAGGAAGCCTGTCCCGCTGACCGGTGGGGAGTTCCTTGATCCGGATTATGACGAGGTCCTGGAACCTCGGGGCCGTATTCCCGCCTGGACCGGCTATCCGGCCGAGGAATTTCATTGGCGCGGTAAGCAGTCGCTCCCTTGGACCCAAACACGCAGTACAGAGTCGTAGCGAAGAAGATATTCTACTCGTTGATTTCAGGTAACAGGTACTATTTTTTAGTCAAGCCAACTGGCAAGTCGATTGAAGAAGATCCTTGTCAGCAGGTAGACTGCTGGGTCTGTCTAGGGAGATCCAATGCTGCCGTTCCAGAGGATCTTCTTTGTCCTAGATATGATTATCAGCTGTCTTCAGATCAATCGGAAAACGAGAAATCAGCGCTTCATTCTTCGACAGAATCCAAATAGACTGAGGCAGATAGAGTGAAGGATCATCCAACTCAAATTCCTGCCAACTCACTCGTTCATGAGATTCTGCCTGAGTTGGGATTTGTACTAGGTCTCGTAGTATTGAGTTTGATAGTGGGAATGATGGCACGTGTCCTTAGAGATGGTGCCGATGTCAACGAAAACTTCAAGGATCAAAGGATTTGGTCAGAATTCCCCATTGTTCTCTTGTTCTTCGGACTTGTAATAGCGATACTAGCATACAGCGGATTCACGCAATCCGGGTGTTCCTGACCGTGGGATCATTCCCGCTCTCTTGGTCAGGATTCTCGTTGGAATCTGAAGCGAATCGCATCGATGGAGGTTGAACCGCCATTGATGCGTCCCCGCTTTGGACAGCTTGGCAGTGCCATGCTGAAGATGGCGATGCGAAGGGCCGGGAGGTCCGGAATAACGGTCCAGCGCCGGATCACCGGGCGATCTTCCTAGCCAATCTGCCGGGTGAATAAGGCGGCTTCTCGGCGGCGAGCGTCGCAGTGGGGGCTCGGTGAGTGCGGTCCTAGCCGAGCACGCCCATTCTACGCCCGTGGACGCACGCACGGCCCGCCATTAAGGGAATCGAAGCCGAATGCATTGACGCGCCGTTCCGGAACTGCTCCGGACGCTCCGGGCAACCGGAGTCTCGGCCGCGCCCGAGACGCGTGAGAGTATCTCGACTCGGGGCTCCCGCCGATCAGGTCTTGCCGACGCGGACAGCCCGGCGCGGCGAGCCAATCAGGCTGCCAGTCACCCAATCCATCGCTGCGTGAACACTTCGGACTAGCCCTCGAATAGCTCGCGGGCCGTCTCGTGCAGTTCCCTTCCGAGGGCCTGCTCGGCGTCTCTCTCCACCGCGTCAAGGACCCGCCTGACTCCGGCGACAGTGCCCGAGACGGTGGCGGCCGTTACCACTGACTCGTGCCAGCTGTGCTGCCCGGCCACTTCGGCGACCGCGACGTTGTGCCGCCTCCTCAGGCGGTCCTTCAACGAACGGAGGACTTGGCGCTTGTCCTTCAGGGAGCCCGAGTGCTCGATGCGAATCCTCAGGCTCAGCGCCCCGACGCAATACTCCATGCCGCTCGTCCCTGTCGCCGGTTGAGACCGTCCTCTGGCAAGCGCGCCAGCGACTCGCGGAACCCGGCATGGGCCGGAGTCCGCGAGCCGCTACGCGCCGCCCGCGCGTTCTTGGTCAGACGGGAATCAGCTCGTTGATGTCCTGCGCAATCTCGATAGTCTTGAAGAGCTCGATCTCGTCACCCTTCTTGATGTCGCTGTAGCGCTCGAAATGCATGCCGCATTCCTGCCCGGCGCGAACTTCCCTGACGTCGTCCTTGAACCTGCGCAGCGAATCGATCCGGCCGGTGTGAACCACCACGTTGTCGCGAAGCAGCCTCGCCGAAGCGCCGCTGGTCGCGATCCCCTCGTCCAGCTGGCAGCCTGCGACGGTCCCGACGTTCGTGATGTTGAAGACTTCCAGCACCTTGGCACGTCCGAGGAACTCCTCCTTGCGGATCGGTTCGAGCAGGCCGGCCAGCGCCATCTTCAGCTCGTCCACGAGTTCGTATATGACGGTGTGCAAGCGGACGTCGATGCCTTCCTTCTCGGCCAGCGTCGCCGCCGAGCGCTCCGGTCGCACGTTGAACCCCACCACGACTGCCGAGGCGGTGATTGCGAGGAGAACGTCGGACTCCTTGATCGCGCCGACCCCGGAATGTATGACGCGGACCTTGACCTTTTCGCTTGTCAGCTTCGCGAGGGTGTCCTGCAGCACGGTCGCGGAACCTTGGTTGTCCGCCTTGAGAATGATCGCCAGTTCCTTGCACCGCCCCGCCGCGAGCTGCTCCTGGAACTGCTCGAGCGACAGGCGCGCGGTTTGGGACATCGCCTGCTCGCGCGCCTTTTCCTCGCGGTACTCCACAATCTTCTTGGCCCGCTCCGTGTCGGCGATCACGGAAAGCTGGTCGCCGGGATCGGCCAGGGAGCCCATTCCGAGCACTACCACCGCCGAGGACGGCCCGGTCTCCTTGACCTTGTTGCCGCGGTCGTCCATCATGGCGCGCACGCGTCCGAGGACCGACCCCACCACGAAGGTGTCGCCGACACGCAGGGTGCCGTTCTGCGTGAGCACGGTGGCCACCGGTCCCATGCCGCGGTCGAGCTTGGCTTCGAGCACGACGCCGATGGCGGACCGGGCCGGGTTGGCCTTGAGCTCGCGCATTTCCGCGACCAAGTTGATCGTCTCGAGCAGGCCGTCGATCCCTTCGTGGGTCTTGGCAGAGACGGGGCAGAAGATCGTGTCGCCGCCCCAATCGTCCGGGACGAGACCGCGGTCGGTGAGCTGCTGCTTGACGCGCTCCGGTTCGGCCTTGGGCAGGTCCATCTTATTCACGGCCACGATGATCGGGACGCTGGCGGCCTTGGCGTGGTCGATGGCCTCGAGCGTCTGAGGCATCACGCCGTCGTCGGCGGCGACGACGAGCACGACGATGTCGGTTACCGCGGCCCCGTGAGCGCGCATCTTGGTGAACGCCTCGTGGCCCGGCGTGTCGATGAAGACGATGCGCTTGCCGTCCTGCACGACGTGGTAGGCGCCGATCGCCTGGGTGATGCCTCCGGCCTCGCGAGCGGCCACGTTGGTCGTGCGGACCGCGTCGAGCAAAGATGTCTTGCCGTGGTCCACGTGGCCCATGATGGTGACCACGGGCGGCCGGACCTCGATGTCCTCGAGTGTCTCATCCTGCTCGACGTCGAGAATGACCTCTTCCTCGAAGGTTAGCTCGGTGGCGCTGGCGCCGAAGCGGGAGGCGAGCTTCTTGATGGTCTCGAGTTCGAGGGGCTGGTTGATGTTGGCGAACTGGCCCTCCTCGACCAAGGTCTTGATGATCTGGTTGGCCTTGATGCCTAGCCGCTCGGCTAGTTCCTTGACTGTCGTGCCGTCGGAAGCGAAGATCTCGTCGTTCGGGGCCTTCGGCACCTCGGCCTTGCGCTTGCGCTGCTGGAGCCTGTTCTCCGCGAGCGCTTCCAGATCCCGCCTGCGCTGTTGCGGCGGGCGTGGGCGTCGGTGGCCCGGCCCGCCGGGACGCCCGGGCCCGCCGGGACGCCCGGGCCCGCCGGGACGCCCGGGCCCCGCTCCGGGCGGACGCCCGGGCATTCCGGGGCGCAGGCCCGGCCCGCTACGGGGCCCGTAGCCCGCGGGCGGGCCGGGAGGCGCGGTCGGGATGCCCGGAATGCGCGGCGCGGTGACCCGCCGCTCCATGATCGGGCGTCCCGGGATCAGCACGGTGGAACGGGTCGGCGCGGACGGCGCGCCGCGTCCCGGCAGCATGGACGCCCCGGCTGGTCCCCGAGGCCTGCCGAGCCCGGGAGGCCGGGTCGGCCGGACGGGTATCGCGGGCCGGACGGCCTTCCTCGGCGGGTACTGCGGTTGCGGTGCCCCTGGAATGACGTTGGGCCGGGCCGGGCCGACTCTGCGCAGCGTCGGGGGGGCCGGGGGCATTGGGCGAAGGGGCGCGGCTGGGGGGCGGGCCTGCTGGATCAGCCTCTCCCTGGGGGGCGGAAGAACGGGTTGCCGGGCCTGCCCGGGAGCCGGGCGGGCTTCCGCCGGAGGCTTCGCCGCCCGGGCTGGTGCCGGTCGGCGGGCCGGAATCGCCGGTCCTGGCCCGATGCCCCGCGCAGCTGGGCCGGGGGACTGGGGCGGCACACGCGCGACCTCCGGCGGTCGCGTGCGCGGGGCCGGTGGCGGTGGCGGCTTGGGTTTCTCCGCCCTCCCTCGATCGGCCGCCGGTGCCGGGGGTGGCGGATGGGAAGCCGGTGCGGGGGCGCCAGCGAACGGCGGAGGGGGAAGTGTCGCCGACGGGCTCGCCGCAGGTGCCGTGATCTCTGGGGCGGGAGCGGCGCTCGGGCGCTCGGGCGGACTCCTCCGGGGCCGGAGACTTGGCGCGCTCGAGCTAGGCGCCGCGGGAGCGGTCGGCCGAGCGGGGGGCGCGGGTGCCGGCCGCGGAGGCGGCACGGACGGAAGGACGGGCCGCGGGATCGCGGGCGCGGAAGCCGTCAGACCGGGAATCTTGGGCGGACTGGCCGGGGCCGCCAGCGACGGCTTGCGTCCTGGCATGGGCGGGCGCAGAGGCGACATAGGGGGGCGCAAGCGTCCGCCGCCGCCGGCGCTCCGGATCGACGGGAGAGCCGGTGTCGCCCGGGGGCGCGGGTGCCGAGGGACAGGCCGATTGATCGCGGAGCGAGGTCGCTTGGGCAGGGGCAGTTCCAGTTCGACGACCGGCTGCCGGTCCTTGCTCTTCTTCTCGCGGATCTTTTCGCGAACCTTGTCGGCCGTAGCCTCGTCCAGCGAGCTGGAATGCGACTTCGGGTTGTCGATGTCGAAGTCTGGAAGTACTGCGAGAATCTCCTTGGACTTGACCTCCAACTCCCGGGCTAGCTCATTGATGCGAATCGTTCTTCTCCTCGGACCCTGCCACCAGGGACGCGCTCGGCTCCGCCGTGGCACCGGCCGAACCGGTCCCCGCCGGTTCGGCGGCTCCTGCCGCTACGGGTCGAGCTTCGTCCTGTCCAGCTAGCGGGCGCCCGTTTTCCGGGCCCGGCCCCCTGTAACGATTCATCTTACCAAAGCGTTCGAGCTCCTCTACGTCGAAGTCGATCTCTTCGTCCTCGGCGTCGTCCGCGGAGGCGGACGTCGGCTCGCCGGGCAGCACGGCGGCGGCCTGGGCCGACTTGGCGGTGTCGTCGTCCTGCGGGCCCTCCGGGCCCTCCGCGTCAGGCTCCTCGTCGTCGGAGGGCTGCACGACTCCCACCGTCCGGGCCAGGTGCGAGTAGCACCGGCTCACGGCGATGTGGATGCGCTCGACCAGCTCCGGGCCGACACCCGGGATCTCCATGATCTGCTCGGGAGTCATGTCCGCGAGCGCCTCGACTGTGGCGACCTTGGACTGGATCAGGCGTTCCACCAGCCCCCCGCTCAGGCCGTAGTCGAGAAGCATGGTGACGGGCGTGCCGCCGCCGCTGATCGCGGCGAAAGCCTTCTCGACTTCAGCGCGCTTTTCCTCCTCGCTCTTGATGTCGATGCGCCAGCTCAGCAGCTTCGCCGCGAGGCGCACGTTCTGGCCTTTCTTGCCGATCGCCAGCGAAAGCTGCGACTCGTCGACGACGACTTCCATATGGCGCAGGTCGGGGTCGAGCACGTTGACGCGGCTGACCTTGGCCGGGCTGAGCGCCCAGCGGACCATGTCCAAAGGATTCTCGATGTACTCGATGATGTCGATCTTTTCACCGCGCAGCTCGCGGATGATCGTCTGCACGCGCATCCCCTTCATGCCGACGCATGCACCGACCGCGTCTACGTCGCGGTCCCGCGACTGGACGGCGATCTTGGTGCGCTCGCCCGCTTCGCGGGCGCAGGCCTTGATCTCGACCGTCTTGTCGTAAATCTCGGGCACTTCCTGCTCGAACAGGCGCTTGACCAGCTCCTCGCTTGCCCGCGAGGCGATGACCGCTGGCCCGCGCCCGGACCTCTCGAGAGCCTTGATCACGACCCGCACGCGGTCGCCGGGCATGTAGCTCTCCAGCCGGGACTGCTCGCGCCGCGGGATGCGCGCTTCGGTGCGCCCGATCTCGACGATCAGATCCTGGCCCTCGATGCGCTTGACCGTGCAGTAGTCCATCGTGTAGACGAGGTCCTCGAACTCGGCGCAGATTGTCTCGCGCTCGGCCTCGCGGATCTTCTGGAAGATGACCTGCTTCGCCATCTGGGCGGCGATGTGCCCCATGCCGGCAGTCGACTTCTTGGCCCGGATCACCGACCCCACGCGCGCCTTGGGATCGATCCTGCGCGCCTGCGCGAGGCTCACTTCCTGCGAGGGGTTCGCGACTAGGCCGGTCACCGTCCTGATGGCGAAGACCTCGATCGCGCCGCTCTTGGAATTGAACTCGGCGACGAGGTCCTCCTCGGTCTTGTAGTGCTTGCGCACGGCCGCCACCATGGCGTCCTTGACCGCCTCCAGGAGGATCTCGAGGTCGATCCCCTTGTGCTGGCTGAGCAGCTCGATTTCCTGGAAGATTCCCTGCGCCATGCGCCCTTGTACCTCCGGCCTCTCCGGCAGTCCTAGACCTCGGCGACCAGCCGGGCCGACTCGATCTCGTCGAACGGGACTTCCAGCGTCTCCCCGCCGGATCCGCGCACGAGCACGGCGTCGGCGGAGCATCCCTCGATGCTGCCGGTCAACTGGTGCGTGCCGTGCAGGGGCTCCCTCCTGCGCAGCCTCGCCTTGCGTCCGGCGAATCGGCGGAAGTCCGCGGGCTTCGCCAGCTTGCGGTCCAGGCCCGGTGACGACACTTCGAGGTTGTAGGCGTCGGGGATCGGGTCCTCCACGTCCAGCGCCGCGGAGAGCTGGTGCGAGACGCGCTCGCAGTCGGCATGGGTGATTCCGGACGGCTTGTCGATGAAGACTCGCAGGGTGCCCCGGCGCGAGGTGCCCTTCCACTCGGCTTCGACGAGCTCGAGGCCCTCGGACGCGACGATCCGACCCGCCACGGCGCAGACTCGCTCGATCATTGCCTGCTTCTCGAACTGCATCGCGACGCGATCACAAAAAAAGTGGGCGCGAGCCCACTTTCGGATAGGGCCGAAACTGCGACCGATTCCATTGTAGCGAGCCCGGCCCGGGAATGCAACCTCGCCTCCGGGGCGCGTCCGCTGGGCGGGCCGCACGTCGCAGCCGGCCCCTTCGAGGTTGGCGGTCGCGGCTCGGTCGCCCGGCTGCCCGTTGCCCCGCGCGGAAGCTCGGGACTGCCCGCCGCGGGATAGAATGTCGGTTCATGCACGAATTCGAGGCACTCGGGCGAATCGAGCGATTCGATGCCCGGCTCGACGAACTCATCGCGCCGGAGGCGCGCATCGAAGTTCTGGACGTGGGCTTCGCCTGGCCTGAAGGGCCCGTGTGGGAGGCGCGAGGCGGCTACTTGCTGTTCTCGGACATCCCGCGCAACGCGATCCTGCGCTGGAGCGAGCGGGACGGCGCGAGCATCTGGATGCAGCCGTCGGGCTACACCGGCGTCGCCTACTACGGCAAGGAGCCGGGCTCGAACGGCCTGACTCTCGACGGGGAGGGCCGCCTGTGGGCCTGCGAGCACGGCGACCGGCGCGTCTCGCGGCTGGAGCGCGGAGGCGGCAAGGTCACCGTCGTCGACTCCTACCGCGGCAAGCGCCTGAACTCCCCCAACGATCTCGTCCTCAACGCGCGCGGTGACCTGTACTTCACGGATCCCGCCTACGGCCTGCACCGGCGCTACGCGGACCCCACTCGGGAGCTGGACTTCTGCGGGGTCTACCTCGTCCGCGCCGGGACGCGCGAGGCCGTGCTGGTGTGCGAGGAACTGGAGAATCCCAACGGCGTCGCCTTCGACCCGCAGGAGCGGCATCTCTACGTGACGCAGTCGAACCCGCGCCGCCCGGTCGTCATGCGCTACCCGGTGCTAGGGGACGGCACCCTCGGTGCGGGCAGCGCGGTAGTCGACCTCGCGGAACGCGTCGCGGAGGCGCCCGGCCTGCCCGACGGCATCAAGGTCGACCGCGCCGGCAACATCTTCTCCACCGGCCCCGGCGGGGTGTGGGCGCTCCGCCCGGACGGGACCCTTCTCGGGCGCATCGTGACGGGCACGCGGGTCGCCAACCTCTGCTGGGGCGGGGACGGGTCGACGCTGTACCTGTGCGCCGACGACTACCTCTGCCGGGTTCAGACCCGCACGGCCGGGACCATGCCGGGCCTGCCGGCCTGAGCGCCGGGCCCGACGGCTGGCGGCACGGCGAGGGCGGGCCGGATCACGCGGACGCCGGTCCGAGCCAGCGCCTCGCGCAGGTTGCCGAAGCGGGCTTCGTCGCCGTACGTTCCTATGATGGCTCCGCCCGAGCCGGCGAACTTCGCGGTGGCGCCCGCCTCGCGCGCGACCCGCACCATTCGAAGGTTCTCGGGGCTGATCCTGCAGATAGACGCGCGCAGGTCGAAGTTCGCGTCCACGAGGCGGCCGAAGCGTTCCGAGTCGCCAGCCAGCAGCGCCTGCCTGCCGTCCTCGGCCATGGCGGCCCACTGCGACATCGAGGCGGTCACGGCCGGATCCCCTCCGTCGAAGCGCCGTCTCAGGTCGTTGTGGAAGACTTCCGTGCCTTCGCTCAGGCTCGTGCGGTAGGCCACGTAGAGGTTGGGCAGGAGGGCGGTGTCGAGCGACTCGTACGCCCCATAGCCCCGCGACTCCATCAACGTTCGGTCGAAGTCCATGTAGACGAGTCCCTCGTAGACTTGCGCGACCCGGTCTTGCAGGCCCGCGGCCACGCCCAGCTCCCTCGTCTCGGTTTCGAGCACTAGGTTCGCTTGGAGCGGCAGGGGGATTTCGACCTCGTAAAACTGCATGAGGGCCCGCAGAGCGGAGGTGATGATCGCGGACGATCCGCCCATGCCGAGGCGCAAGGGGATGTTCGACTCGTACTCGATCGTGAAATTGCGGTCGTGCAGGCGGATTCCGTTGTCGGCGCAGTGGTCGCTGAAGCGCATCAACAGCGCCCGGATGATGCGGATCCCGCCGTAGTAGCCCCGCCAGCGGGTGTGCGCCCTGAGTTCCTGCAGGTTCTCCCAGATCGGGATGTCGGCCGCCGAGGGCCGGATCTCGAGCCGCGCGCTGGGGTAGAGCAGGGTGCGCGAGCGGAAATTGCGCAGCGTCAGCGCGATGGTCTTGCCGAAGTACCCGTCGGAGGGATTGCCCAGCACGCCCGCGCGGGCGTAGGCGAGCGTCTCAATCACGGCGCTCGACTATTCGGACGCCACGGCGCCGCTGGCGGCCGGGCGCTCGCCGCTCGGCATCGCGGCGGGCCCGGGCATGAGGAGCCATCCGATCACGTACGCCACGACGCCCGGGAAAATAGGGGGGGTGATGGCGGCGAGGGTCCACACGGCCCGGACGATGGTGACGTCCTTGCCGAAGTAACGGGCGCAGCCGACGCACACTCCGGCGATCATGCGCCCGTCGCGTCCCTTGGCACAAGCCTTCGCGGCTTCCCGCGGTCGCGCTTGGCCGACCGGGGTGCCGCATTTCCGGCAGTAGGAATCGTCCTCTTCGACCTCGAATCCGCAAGTCCCGCAGAACATGGTCTTCTAGCAGAGTACCCCAACGCGGGCGTGCTCGCAAGCTTCGGGCGCTGCGGATCCCGGCGCTGCTAGCGCAGGCTCGCGGGCAGAATCTTCGGCCGCCGGCCGTCGGCGACGGTCAGCTCGTAGAGCAGCGTCGAAGCCTGCTCGATCGGCCAGACGTCCGCTGTCGAGATGGCCGTCCGTCCGCCCGCGTCGATCGGATCCGGGTCGGCCCCCTTGGACGCAAGGAACCGGATCAGCTCGCAGATCTCCTCCGGCGTCGAGACGGAGGAGGTCAGTATCACGGAAGCATGCATCACCGTCCGCCCGATGCTCGTCCGCGCGGTCACGTCGCTGTCGAGCGAGAAGGCGTATTCCGCCACCGGCAGCTTCCCGCTCCGCGCGGCCCGCATGAGGAGCGTCGCGCCGTCCTGAGTGCGAGCCTTCGGATCCGCGCCGGCGGCGACCAGCTGCCGCATCACGTCGACGTGGCCGCCCAGAGTGGCCGCCAGCAGCGGCGTGTCCTCGCCGTCCGTGCGGCGCAGGTCGCGGTTCGATCCGTGATCCTCCACCGGGGCGGTGTGCAGATTGGGGTCGGCCCCGCCCGTGAGCAGCAGCGCGACGGATTCGGAATCGCCGGCGCGGGCGGCTAGGTACAGCGGGGTCCGCCCCTCGCGGTCCGCTGTCGAGGCGCGGCCGCCGCCCGCGAGCAGCAGATCGAGCGCTTCCGTGTGCCCGAAGGCCGCCGCGATGCCGGTCGGCGCGCTGCCGTCCGCTGTAACGGCGTTCGGGTCGGCTCCGGCCGCCAGCAGAACCCGAATGGACCGCACGTCGTTGCGTTTCGAGGCGAACGCCAGGGCGGTGAATCCCCTGTCGGAGGAGACGCTGACGTCCGCGCCCGCCCGGATCAAAGCCTCGACCGTTTCAGGGTGCCCGGCGTCGGCCGCCCACATGAGGGCTGTCTGTCCGCGCTGCGATTCGGTCGCGTCCAGTGCGGCCCCCATCCGTGCAAGCATCCCGGCCGAGTCGGCCAGACCCGTTGCCGCGGCGAGCATCAGCGCCGTCTCGCCGTTCCAGCGCTTCGCTCCCGCCTCGGCCCCCGCCGCCAGCAGCGCAGCGACCAGTGGGGCGTCCCCGTTGGCGCAAGCCAGCAGGAGCGGCGTGTCGCCGTAGTCGGCGCTGGCGTTTGCGTCGGCCCCCGCCGCCAGCAGGCGCTCCACGGTCTCCCGGTCCTGGAGATGGACGGCCCAAGCCAAGGCTGTCGCGCCGACGGCCGAGCGGGCATCGGCACCGTCGGCCAGCAGCGTCGCGACCGCAGCGCCGTCGCGGTTGCGGACCGCTTCGACCAGACGCCGGTCCGCGCCGACGGCTGCGAGCGCCGTCCAAGCCAGAGTCGCGGCGAGTCCGGCGCGGACAGCTACATACCGCGCTCCCGGCGTGGCGCGCACTTCATTCCCTACGCGCGAGTGAGGCCTTCGAGCCTCCCCGTACTGTCGCCGAGGCTCTCCGTGGGAACGCCGCCGAGATCGAGCAGGCTGAGCAGGAGGTTGTTCATCGGCGTCTCGCGCGGATACCTGAGATGCCTGCCGCCCCGGAGCCGCCCCCCGCCGCCCCCCGCCAGCACGATGGGCAGGTCGTGGTGCAAGTGCTGGTTGCCGTCCGAGATCGAGCTGCCGTAGACCAGCATCGAGTGGTCGAGCAAGGTGCCGTCGCCGTCCGCGGTGCCCCGCATCTTCTCGAGCATGTACGCGAACATCTCCACGTGGTGCTTGTTGATGAGGATCACCTTGGCGATCTTCGCCTTGTCGTGCGAGTGGTGCGTAACGGCGTGGTGGGCGTCGGGCACCCCGATGCCGGGATAGCTGCGCCAGGTGCCCTCGCGGCCCATCATGAACGTGGTCACGCGGGTGAGGTCGGCTTGGAACGCCAGCACCTGCAAGTCGATCATGAGCTTGGCGTGCGCAGTGAAGCTGTCCGGCACTCCGCCGGGGCGCTCGACTACGGGCAAGTCCTTCCCGCTCTGGTCTTCCGCCTTGGCGATGCGCCGCTCGAGGTCGCGAATCGACTCGGCGTATTCGTCGAGCTTCCGGCGGTCCTCGGCACCTAGCTCCGACTTCAGGCGGGCCAGGTCGCGACGGACGAAATCGAGGATGGTTCGCTGCTCGCGCAGCTTCGCCAAGCGCTCGGCTGCGTCCGTGCTGTCGCCGTCCCCGAACAGGCGTTCGAAGAGCCGGCGCGGGTTGTCCTCGACCGGATTGGGCGTGGTGGGGCTGCGCCACGAAATCGTGTTCGTGTACGCGCAGCTGTACCCGGAATCGCAGCCGCCGGCGACGCTGGGCTCCTCGATCCCGGTTTCGAGCGAGCCGAATTGCGTGTGCTCCTCCAGCGCGCGCGCCGCGATCTGGTCGGCCGAAACGCCGGCCCGAATGCCGAGGCCTTCGGTCTTGACCGGACGGGCCCCTGTCAGGAACGTCGCCCCGGCACGGGCGTGGTCCCCGGCTCCGTCGGCGCCGGGGCGCCCGTTCAGCTGCGCTAGGCCGCTCAGAAACGTCAGGTGCCTGCGATACGGCGCCAGGCCCTGCCCGATCTCGCTGAACTCGAAGTCCGTGCCTTCGCCCTGCGGCGTCCACTCGCCCTTCAAGTCCATGACCCCGTTGGGCACGTAGACGAAGCCCATGCGCAATGCCGGCTCGGAGGCGCGCACGCGCGGGGCCGCCATCGCGGGAACCATCGCGTCCAGAAACGGCAGGGAAACCGACAGGCCCATGCCGCGCAGCGCGGCGCGCCTGGAGAGGGACTTTCCTGTCAAGATCACGATTGCGGCAACCTCCTCATCTGAAACGGCATCGCCTCGGTCACGGTCACGATCATGTCCGCCAAGCCGTAACCCGACTGCTCCGCCTGCCTCGCGATCATGCGTACCGTAGCCCTATCGTAATACTCCAAGCCCCTGCCCAGCGCGTAGGTGAGCAGCTTTTCTGCCACCGTTTGAACGAATCGCTTGCGCAGCTGCGTAGAGAGTACCCGCTTCAGCCCGGCCGGGCCGTCGAATTCCATCCCGCCGGGTAGTTCCCCGGAGGCGTCGATCGCCGCCTCGCCCTCCGTGTCCCGCCACCGGCCGATGGCGTCGAAGTTCTCCAGGGCGAAGCCGATCGGGTCCATGCGGACGTGGCAGCTGGCGCATGTCGGGCTCCGGCTGTGCAGGGTCATCAGCTCGCGCAGCGTCAGCTTCGCGTCCCGCGCCGCGGCCTCCTCCAGCTCGGGTATGTCCGGAGGCGGTGGGGGCGGGGGCATGCCGAAGAGATTCTCAAGCACCCACTTGCCACGGATCACCACGGAAGTTCGGTTAGGGTACGACGTGACCGCTAGCACGCTGCCCTGGCCGAGCAGTCCGCCCCGGCGCGGGTCGGACAGGCGCACCTCGCGGAACTGCGAGCCGTGGACGCTGTCGATGCCGTAGTGCCGGGCGAGGCGCTCGTTGAGAAACGTCCGGTCTGAGTCGAGCAGTTCCAGCACGCTGCGGTTGTTGCGGAGGATGTCCTCGAACACCAGCTCGGTTTCCCGTCGCATGGCGTAACGCAGATCCGCGTCGAACTCGGGAAACAGGATCTCGTCCGGCTTCACCTTGGAGACCTTGCGCAGCTCGAGCCACTGCCCGGCGAAATTCTCGACCAGCGCCGAAGCGCGGCTGTCGGCGAGCATCCGGCGGACCTGCCGCTCGAGCCGGCCCGGCTTGCGGAGGTCTCCTCGCTGGGCGGCCGCCAGCAGCTCCTCGTCCGGGAGGCTGCTCCACAGGAAGAAGGACAGGCGGGAGGCGAGTTCGATGTCGCTGACCTGGTACGGGCTACCGGGACGGGCCCCTTCCGGATCATCCTCCGTGCGGAAGAGGAAGCCGGGCGAGACGAGCAGCGCCCGCAGCGCCCGCTCGATGCCTCGGTCGAAGCCTCCAGCGGAGCGCCCCGACTCGTAGACCGCCAGCAACGGGCCCAGATCCGCGCCGGTGACCGGCCGCCGGTAGGCCCGCCGGGCCAGCTTGCTCAGGATTCGCTCGGCGCAGGCTCCCGCGTCGGACGGCGACGACGGACGGCAGCTGAAGATTCGGCGGCGGCTGGGCGTGTCGCCCGGGCCCCGGTCCGCGAAGGGGCCTTCGATCGAGATCCGGCGGATCGAGTAGGGCCTGGCGGCCTCGGGCAGTTCCACGAGATGCAGCCGGCGTCCGTCCAAGCGGACGTCGAGAGGCGGATGGGGGCGGGGGACCGCACTCGATGCGGCCGGGCCCGCCCGCTCGGGCCGCGAGGACTCCCGGGGGAAGGCGAACGCCAGCGTCCGCAATCCGCCGTCGACGCTCACGCGCGTCTCTTCGTGCTTGTAGGCCTCCCGCGAGTCGCCTTGGTCCAATGCGAGAGCGATCAAGTACTCGCCGGTTCGCGGGAAGCGGTAGCGCAGCGCGACGCCTCGGCCCGCCCCGAGCGGCAAGTCGCCGAATGACGCCCTGGCGTGGCCCTGCTCGCGGAATCCCGTCTCCCGGTTGCGCACGAAGATGTCCTTCTGAGGCTTGGCGAGGGGGGCCCCGACGGCTAGTCGGCTGACGCGCCGCGCGGCGAACATGTAGCGGTCCAGCAGCGCCGGTGTCAGGGAGAGCACGTCGGCGATGTTGTCGAAGCCGTAGCCGGAGTCGTCCACGGGCAGCATCGACGCGACGTCGAGTTCGAGGTCCAGAAGGTCGCGGACGGCGTTGGCGTACTCGGCGCGGTTCAGGCGGTGCGCCGGCGGCCGCCCCGGGTCCGGGTTCGCGGCGGCCGCCGCGTCGAGGGCGCCCTCGAGCGTGCGGGAGAACGCCGCGCGCTCCCCGGGCTCGGGCGCTGGCATGTCCGGCGGGGGCATCTCGCCGGTCTCGACCTTGCGGAGCACCTTCTCCCAGACGGCCGGTTGCAGCGAGACCTCAGCCGTGTCGAGGCCCTCGAGCGACACCCCGGCTGTCCGGGCGGCGTGGCTGTGGCAGGCCATGCAGTACCTCGCGGTGAACTGCGGGTCGGGCCTCTTCGCCTCCGCCGACAAATAGGGGGCGAGCGTCGCTAGCGCGGCCAAGCCAAGAATGGCTGCTGCGAGCAATCTTTGCACCGACACGGACATCGTAACTTTACGGGCTCGCCGGGTGGGATCGGGCGGTGCGCCTGTCCCACCGCCGACCGAGAGCTTGCGCGGGTCCCGTTGCGCGAAGCATGGACCTACGCAGGCCCTTCCGCGCGCCGATCACAGAACATGCGGACTGGCCGGCAAGGCGATGATAGCGAAGCCCACAGGGTGGGTTGCCGAGTCCCTGGACGGTGTCACTCGGTCGCTCTCGGTGGTGTCGAAGAGGGTGGGCATGCACGCTGTTCGGCGATCGCAACTTGGTCGGCACGACGGGGATCCTGCCCTCGGGGCGCGGGTCGATGGGGTCATGACCGTAGGGCGGGCGGAGGCAGCACTGCCGGGCCTGAGTTCAATCCGGCCCATTCGACCGTCGGAGTCTCAAGCGGGCGCGAGCGTCCGGGTGGCACGGACGAGCGAAGGATCGCCTTCATCGGGCGCCCGCCCGGTTCGGTCACTGGGCGGGCCAGTTGACGAGCTGTGCTCGAGTCCGGATCGACGTGAGACGCCACTGCAGGCGGTTCTCGCTCGACCCAGGCTCGTGCGTCGTGCCGGCGCTGCCGGGTGCCGAATTGAACGGCCCGCACCCACGGAGACAGAGTCGGGGAGGAACAGGCACAGCGGGACTCCGACCGGCTTTACGCAGGCAGACTTGCAGGCGTCAGCGGCAATCACAGGGCGAATGAGAGGGGCGGCATTCCGCCGATCCCGGAAACTGCTAGTGAAGTTGCTCGGTGCGGTAAACGTGATTTCAGAGTGCTGTCCTCCATACAGGCACGCGTAACAAGACACCACAACATGTAGATTGGACGGTGCGAACCCTCGGAGAAGACCGTGCGCATTGCGCAAGGACTTTCTACAGGCCCGGGCCTCGCCCCACCCCTCGACCTCGGGCAGTCTGAGACCTCTTCGTCTGATGGCGTACGATGGAAACCAAAGATCCGCAGGCGTGTGGTCCTCAGCTTTGACTATTGAATTGGGTGGGGCAGCCTTGGCGGCGCGGAGTGGAAGTAGCTCTGGACCGCTCTCTCAGGGAAAGTTGACATCATGAGATCACTCAATGGCAAGGCAGTGTTCCTGTCGGCAAGTTTTCCATCTGCAGAGAGAGGCATGAAGGTCAGGCCCTACGATCCCGCAGAGATTGCTGATGCGGTGTCAGCCATTTCACTGGAAATCCTGTTGAGTGATGGGCGGATACTGCTCGGTGAACATCCAACGATGACGCCGATGATCTTGATGATCTCACACGAGTTAGGAATCAAGAGAAAAGTAAACATATTTCAATCAAAGTGGTTTGATAGAGCTATCCAAGACGATCCATTGCTCTTAGAAATCTCTGGAGTCGGTGAGGTCCATTGGACAGATAGGTGCGATACGTTGGATAAGATTCTATCGAAAATGAGATATTTGATGCTGACTTATGCACGTAACATTGGAGTGTCAGGATCAGTCTTTGTAGGCGGAATGGATGGAATTTATTAGGAATACAATATTGCGGGAAAACTTCTCGTTGGATTGCCAAGGATTCCCATCAAGGGGCCGGGTGGCGCAGCAGCGCAGCTGCCTGACGTAAGTTTCGATATACCACCGGAAATCAAGCCGTATCTTGATCTTTATTCGCGAATTTATCCGTTCTTGGCCTCGCTGATTGTCGAGTCTCTAGGCGAGGAACACACATAAGCCTACAACCACCGAGATCAAGGCTGTTCAGAGCCTCCGAATGCCTTGTGCCGGTTGCTTGGCCTGTGCTCTCGTTGATGCCAACCGCCCTCCACCCTGCGATACCGCTAGTCTTGTCGGCTCCTTGCGGCTGCAACGAGGAGCGCTTAAACGCTTCGCCGGTCATCGGTCAGGGCACTCCGCACCGAACTCTGATAGGGCTCAACCGCAGCGTCCGGCTGTCCCGCAGCTAGCGCATTCATCCACGCTAGGCACAGATCGCGGCTCCGATAGTGGCCAAGGGCCGCCATCTCCCTCCTCTCGACGGCCGGGAATGTCGAATAGACGTAGCGTACGTCGTCCCGGTCCGTCAGGCCATAGAGCAGGAAATAGAGAGCGTCCAGCTTGGCGCGGAGCACGAGGCGGCGGTCCTCATCCCACGGGTACGGGGCGAGCGCGTCGCCGTTTGAGTCGAAATGCCCGAGATGCCGCGCCAGAGGCTCCAGGTCGCACGCGGTGTAGGACAGCTCCAGCACGGCCTCACGAACGATCTCCCCGGCTGTCTTGGGGCCGAACCTGACTCGTAGGTAGGTTTCGGGCGGGACCACGGGCAGCTGCTCGATGACGAACAGGTTGAGCGTCTGGCCGTGGAGCTTGTTGCGGGTCACGTAGTCCAGGACGGTGGCGTTGAGGTTGGCCGCCAGCAGCCACTCGGCTCGGTTGTCGCACGTCCCCTTGAGGACGGGGATCTTGTTGCCGAAGCCGACGGTTGGGGCGATGGCTGCGATAAAGGTTCTCGAATTGGTGGGCGCCGTGATTTCCTTGAAGCAGAGCGTCCAGCCCGGCCCCGCGGGCCAGCCGCATTGCCTGGCGGGCACCCAGTAGCGTGGCTCGGGCAGGAAGTCCGGGTTGCGGTGCTGGTCCGGCGTGGTCGCGACGGGCTGACCGGGCCGGTGCCGGTTGCTTGGGTTGACCCGGACGCTGGCCGCACGATGGTCGAACGCCTGCACCATCTTGCCTTCGTAGAGAGGCACCCAGTCGCCGCTGGGACTCTGGAAGCGATTGCCGCCCGCAGGCCAAGCGCCCTCCTTGTCCTCCAGCTCGCCCCTCGTCCGGAATTCCCTCGAGCTCATCGTCATGTCGAACATCCGCCAGTACTTGACGGGCCACGCATGAACCGTCGCCTCGGAGGCCCGATTGACCAAGACCGGCAGCCGGGCGTAAATTGCGCCGGTTAGGTCGGCGTCGCGTCCGGTATATCGGGGCCGTGGCCGTGTTGGGATTCACGGCGAGGAAGTCTCGCGAAGCGAGCATGAAGCGGCGCTCGGGGTCGTCAAGTTCGGCGACGTCGTGCAGATAGCATGCGAAGCGAGTCGGCTCTTCAGTCGGGGACCGTCCCGCGACGAATGTGCAGAATTTGAAGCTCCGATGCACGTCGGGAAAGAATGGCTCGTCGCTCGCTGCCTTGTTCTCGAAGTCGTAGATTGAGCGCAGCCGGCCCTGAAGCGACACCCTGCGGAAGAAGTTGGACGCCGTTAGGTCGCCTGCGATGCCAGAAGGCACGAGCAGCCCGACGAGTCCGTCGGGTCGAACCAGCGTCATAGCCCGCTCGACGAACAGTGAGTATAAATTGATGTCGCCCTTGCCTAGGAGAGGGTAATCGCCGCCGTTGCGGGCGACCCGCGCCGCCGACGCGGCGCGCTGGCGGGCAGCTGCGTAGTTCGCGGCGAGAGGGTCCTTCTTCCCCTTCAGTCCATTGATCATGCGCAGCCGATCAGCCGCCCTCTCGGCGTGCGCGATCTCCGGGCGCCTCTGAGCGAACCATTCAACCTGCCTGAGCTTCAGCTGCTCCCACGGCGGGTTGCCGATCACGGCGGAGAAGCCGCCCTCGAGCCCATCGGCATCCCAATTCCTCCAAACCCCGGGGAAGGCGACCTGCCAGTTAAGAAAGCGCTCTCGGCGGCAGATTGCCCGGGCCCGCTCCAGCAGGTTCGCCATCCGGCGGGCCTCCTCGGTCTCGCCGCCGATCCCGAGCTGGCCTACGGCGATCTCCACCGGGTCGCCGAATCCCCCGAACAGGAAGGCTGTCACGGCCGCGCGGTCTGCGCGGTCGACCGGGCCCAGCCACTCGAAGGCGTGGAGCAGGCAGAGCAATGCGTCCAGCGGCATCGTCTGCCCTAGGACCTCCTCGAATATGTCCGCGGAGCGATGGACCTCGGAGATCACGACGTCTGTCAGGCCCTCCAGCGTTTGCATGGACGCCGCGGCCTTGAGCGCCCGGCTGATCGAGCGTTCGAGGAACAGTGCGCCGCCCTTCTGGCGGGCCCGGTCGATGCCCGTGCGTACCCAAGCCCCGAACAGGCTGTCGCCGCAGCGCAGGTGGTGGTCGAGGAAGCTCAGCGGCGCACCGGCCGTGAACGTGTGCAGCCACAGCGAGACCTTGGCGAGCTCGACGGCCATGGGATTCTTGTCGATGCCGTAGACGCACCGCTTGAGAATCATGCGCCGCACGATGTGGCGGTCGTCGAGCTGGCTAGGATTCAGCGTCCAGCCCTGCTCGCGTGCGTTCTCTGTCATGCGGTCGCGGATGTCGTTGATCCGCAACGCCATCGACGATTGGTACCCCTCCAGCACGGACTCCGCCTCGGCGATGGCAGCCACCGCGCGGTCCGTGAGATGATCGACCAGGTTGACGAGGAAGTGCCCTGAACCCATTGCGGGATCGCAGATCTTGAGTTCGAGTATTCTTTCTGCCGGGTCGGGCAGGACGGTCTTCGAGGCGCGAGGGTCAGCTCCTGGCGGACCGGAGGGAAGTCTGCGGATGACGGCTTTGAAGTCGTCAATCCGGGCCTGCACGATCGGGTCGACTGTCTCGGCGACGACGAGTCGCACCAGATCGTCGGGTGTGTAGTAGCTCCCGGTGGCCTTTCGCGCGAAGGCGTCGGGGCGTACGACGATGCCGTCCCCCTCGCGGACGAGCTGGTGCTCCAGAAGGCGCTCGTAGATCGAGCCGAGCTGCTGGACGCCAATGTCCCGGTAGTTGATGTAGCGGCGGCCTGTCGGCGACCGCTCGAAGGAGAGCGCGTCGATCACGTCGGCTAGGACGCGGTCCCCGACCTGAGCCCTGTCCAAGAGGGGAGCGCTGTCGCGTCGGAACAGGCCGCCGTTTCCGAAAAGATGTCGTTTCGGTCCTTGCGCGTGCCGACGTCCTCGCGGACCTTGCCGCGCAACGCGTAGGGGGCGTATCGCGGGTCTCGCACCGGCAGCAGGTTGCGGTCTTCGGCGTAGAAGATGAACAGCAGCCGGTAAAGCAGGATGAGTGTCGCGTTGCGAACCTCCTTCAGGGGCGCGTCGGGACGGGCGTTCGCGAGGGCGCGCGCTAGCTCGGGGAAGACGCCCTCGAAGACCAGTGCGGCGAGGCTGGCCGCGACGCGCTCCTCGTAATGGCGGCCCTCGTCGATGGCGCGCTGGTGGAAGGTGCGCCTGTCCAACGGCCCGGGAAGGAAGGCCTCCCGCCGGAAGACTAGCGCGAATACCCTGAGCCAGTGCCCCCTTTCTTCCGGGGCGATGGCGTCTCCGGCGGCACTCGGGATGCCGAGCACGGCGGCGAGGTCGATCTCGAAGAACTGCTCCGCGACGGACCGGGCGCCCTGCCAGTAGAGCCGCCAGCGACGGCCGTTGGTGAGAATGCCCCAGCGGAGGCGGCCGCCAGTCGGGTCGTCGACGCGGCGGAGGTAGCGCAGCATCTGGGTCGCCGGGGCGGTCACTTCGTCCGACCAACCTGAGCGGCGGTCGAGTGGGCGCTGCCAGCGCTTGACCTCGATGATCGCCGAGCCCATGGCGTATCGCTTCCATTCCTCGGGGACCGCGTTGGCGCGTTCCTTCCAGTCGCTGTCGGCGAACAGCAGGATGTCGGGGACGTCTTGGCGCCCACGCGCGCTCAGGTTCTGCTGGGCGAGGCTGGCCGTCCAGCCTAGGATCTCGAGGATTGGACGGACCAAGTCGCACTCGGTCTGGCCCTCGTTCGGTCGCTGCCCAATGGGAAACCGGTCGAATACGGAGGTCAGGGACGCAGCGAGCTGCTCGGCGTCAGGCAGGCCGGACAGCAGCCAGTCGGGCGTTTGGGCAATAGAACCGGCGAGAAAGTCCTCGGGGAAGAGGCTTCCCTGAACTGGCAGGTAGGATTTCACCAGGAAGCCAATCTCAATCTCTCACAGATTTGGCGGTCGTGGTGGTAGGGGCAGACTGGGTCTCGTCTTGGCGAGGGCTGCTCGACACGGGACCGCGGCGAATAATATGGACCCGGCCCCATGGTCAGACGCTCTGGATGGCCTTTGCGCTGGTTGCGGATCGAAGCGCCGGGGCGGGGCGCGAAGCCGGGTCCGCACTCGGCGAGGGCGCGACTGATCTGGGACGACGTAGGGGCGGGCGCGGCAATTCGCCCAGCGGACTGATGGCGGGACTACGGACGATCGCTCCAGCTCGAATTGGAGCGCTCGCCACGACCGAGATGCTACCAGCCGCGCAACTGGCCCGCACTGACCAGATCCTCCTAGACTCGAGTATCCAGAACCCACGGCCCGCAGGCCGTAGACCAGCGTCTCGCGGCGGGCTACGGTTCTCCGGCACCGGACTCTCGGCGCACTCGTACCAGCAGCTCGTGGAGCCCTCGAGGCAGGTTGCATGCGCGCGACTTGCTCGTCCTAGCGTCTACGCCGAGGCACGAACTGGACCGCGTTCGGGAGACGGTTGTGGGGGCACTAGGCAAGCGGCCTAAGCGGCTGTAGCAGCTGTGCGCTGACGTGGCGGGGAATGGGCGCTGGATGCGAGTTGAGTCGCCACTGCCGACCCCGCGGCAGGGCTGCCGAGTGCGACCGCCTCGCCATTCGACTATCGGGAACGGTACGAGCTGGCAATCTCCGTTCGCCCGATAGTATGCTGGGGGAGCTCCCCGCCAGTTCATCTCATGGTGCTCGTGTCGGTCCACTGGTCCAGCTTGGGCCTACCCTGTGCGCCATGTTGGAATGCGGCTAGTGTCACTGTCGTAGAAGCGCTTCCCGGATCCGTTGCTCCAGACCGCTCAGATGGGCAGCCTGACCGGCTACAGCGGGAGGGAAACACCGAAGGTCGCAGGGGCTAAGATTTGGTCCTTGCGTTACTGTGGGAGGTGTGCTAGATTCATCATTGGAGCCTCAGTCGAGGCACATGCATACGACCTGCACACGAAGCGACAGTAACGCATGGCACACGGTACTCACACCACGCTTCACTTGACAGACGAGGCGCTGTCCGACCGGATCAGTGCGGGTGAGAGCTGGAAAACGGAGTTCAAGGAGTCGCTGCGCGGCAAGGCCAAAGAAGCTATTCAAGAAGTAATCTGCGCGTTTTCCAACGACCTGCCAAGGTCCGGACAGCCGGGCGTCGTCGTTATTGGCATTTCGGATAAAGGCGAATCAACGGGCGAGACGGTCACAGACAGTATGCTGATTTCGCTCTCAGACATCCGTAGTTCCGGGAACATTACACCTGCTCCGGTGATGCTTGTTGAGAAACTTTCTTATCAGGATTTTCACGTCGCCATCGTGGTGGTGTTGCCTTCGACCTCGCCTCCGGTACGGTTCAAGGGGAGGATTCATGTTCGAATTGGCCCGAGGAGAGGCATCGCAACATCTCAAGAAGAGGCCATCCTAAACGAACGCCGACGATGGGGCGATCAGCCATTCGACGTTTTCGCGATACCTAGTACTGGGATCGCAGACTTGAATCTGGCCGCATTCGAATACGAGTATCTTTCGCGTGCAGTGAGCGCCGAGACATTGGCAGCTAACGACCGGACCCTGGCGCAACAGCTTGCGGCAACCAAAATGATCGATTCTCACGAAGACGAGACTGCTACGGTTCTTGGCATCCTTATTCTTGGCAAATGCCCACAAGACCTGCTGCCCGGAACCTATGTGCAATTCCTAAGGGTGAACGGAACTAGTCTTTCCGATAGTATTATCGATGACGAAGAGATTACGGGCACGATTAGTGACGTCGCACGAAGATTGAATGAAAAGCTCAGATCTCACAACCGAGTTGCCGTTGATATTCTCTCAGATATTATTGAGCGCAGGACAGAAACCTATCCCCTGGAGGCCTTGCGTCAATTTACGTCAAATGCTCTTATGCACCGAGCCTACGAGGCGACCAATGCTCCTGTTAGGGTTACATGGTTTGATGACCGGATTGAAATACATAGCCCCGGAGGTCCATTCGGGTACGTCAAGACTACCAATTTCGGCGAACCCGGCGTAGCCGATTATCGGAACCCCAATCTCGCGGAGTCAATGAAAGTATTAGGCTTTGTCCAACGATTCGGTATCGGACTCAGCATAGCTCGTAAGCTCTTGAGCGATGCCGGACATCCCGAGCCTCAATTCCATGCTACTGACAACTACGTGCTCGTGACTGTCAAGCCTGCGCGAATTGAGAGAGGAGCGAATTGATGGACACGCTGCATGTCCCTGTTGTAACCCTATTTAACAATAAGGGAGGAGTCGGGAAGACATCTCTAGTCTACCATTTGGCATGGATGCTTTCGGATATGGGTGAGAGGGTGCTGGCCTGTGATTTCGATCCGCAAGCGAATCTAACGGCTGCATTTCTCAGTGAAGATCGCCTCGAGACAATCTGGAATCCCGAGAATTACTCTCTCACAACCATTTACCGATGTGTCAGGCCATTGACACAAATTGGTGATATTGAGTTTCCAGAATTGGCCTCGATTAATCCAAATCTGAGATTGATCCCGGGGGACCTAGGACTTTCGTGGTTTGAAGATTCTCTATCCATGGAGTGGCCCAGAGCTATAGGTGCGGACGAACGATTCCGGCCGTTCCGCATTCTCACGTCGTTTTCAATCGTTGCTCAGCAAGCTGCGCACGATATGGACGCTTCAATCATTCTGGTTGACGTTGGCCCTAATCTTGGTGCCATCAACCGATCTGTACTCATCTGTACCGACTTTATCGTTGTACCATTAGGAGCCGATATATTCTCTCTACAAGCGTTACGCAATCTAGGGCCGACTCTAAATAAGTGGAGGGAAAGCTGGGCTAGACGGCGCAAAGATTGGGATCCACCGGAGTTCCCTTTGCCTCTTGGACAGGTGAAGCCAATTGGATACGTTGTTCAGCAGCATTCGGTTCGCTTGAAGCGACCAATCAAAGCAAACGATAAGTGGTTCAATAGGATTCCTAAGGAATACGCATCAGCTCTTGGAGGTCAATGCGTTGGCCCTTTCCCATCGACACCTCTAGAAGATGAAAACTGTCTTTCGACGATTCGGCATTACCGTAGTTTAGTGTCTATGTCACAGGAAGCCCGCAAGCCTATCTTTAGGTTGACAAATGCAGATGGCGCGTTCGGAGGTCACGCCGCCGCTGTGAGAGATGCCTTGGACTGTTTTCAAAGTCTCGCCGAATCGATCCTAAATAGGGTCAATATCAAGACCTGAGTGTACGATAAGTTAACTAAGTTCGACCTCGACATTGAGCCAATTTTTCAAACCGAAAATGCACCAATATGTAGCCAGCATGTTTCTGATTTCTGTCTCCAAACACTGATAGTTCTAACACAATGAGATCGAGATTTCCAATTCAATTAATGCAGGATTTGTCAGCAGATTGACAGAATAAGAATGAATTGAAATAGCAGGCAAATATGTTGCTCCGAATGCATGTGATTTGATGTGATTAGGAGTTACTCTCCCCTGAGCGCCGTATCGTCTATGTAGCACTGTGTCGGATGCACCGCTGATGTGAGATCAACCGGCCCAATGAGATTCGTAACTCCTTGCTGTCGCCGTTCGAGGTCCGTAGCTGATTCCCTGCCGTTCTGTTGTTCGGCATGACGAGCCTTACTTTGTCATGGCTCTGCACTGCCAGGATGGTCGAGATGGCCGACGTCGATTCATAGCGCTTCTATTCGTCGGGGTGCGCCTCGCCGCGCTCCAGCGCGCTGGCGTCCCTGAAGAGGCAGTGGAGCGGGGACATCTTGGCACCTATGCACATTCGGGTTCTGCCGGGCGAGGCTGGACGTCCACCCTAGGTTGTGATGCTGGTCTGCTGGAAGCTCGGAAGACGCTGCGAGGGATCGCCCGCGCTGCCGCTTACCGCGGCAGCACGGTCCTGGCGCAATGCTCCCGCGACCGGCGGGCCCGCCGAGAAGCGGACGAATCCGCCAATCGCCTAGCAGGTCGCCCGCTCGGCCGGTGCCAGACGCGACGGAGCCGAGAGATTCCCGGTCTCGGCAGCCGCACCATGGTCGCGGCCATTCGAAATCCGCTATGCCGGCGGACCAACGTGACAGCCCGCATTCCCGAATTCAGGCAATCGATGTCCGGACTTCCGTTCATCGGTCTCCGCCCTCGGGGCAGGCGGCCAGGGCCGCTCCCATGGGCTATCCTCTAGCGATGCGGCTGGGTGCGGTGATCCTTGCGGCCTTGCTCTGCACGAATGTCGCTCTCGCGTCTGACTGGACTCGGTTCCGCGGGCCGAACGGCAGCGGGGTGTCGGAGGCGGGGCCGCTGCCCGTCGAATTCGGCCCCGATTCGAACGTTGTCTGGTCCACGGCGCTGCCGCCCGGCAAGTCCTCCCCGGTCCTGACGGAGACACGTGTCTTCCTGACAGGGCACGAGGGCGGCGAGCTGCTAACGCTCGCTCTTGACCGAGCCACCGGCAACGAGCTTTGGCGCAGGGCCGCGCCTTCCGCGCGGGTCGAACAGATGCACCGGCTGAACGACGAGGCATCGCCGACCCCGGTGACTGACGGGAGCAGCGTCTACGCCTTCTTCGGCGGGTTCGGCGTAGTGGCGTACGGTGCCGACGGCAGGGAGCTGTGGACCCTGCCGCTGGGGCCTTTCTCGAACTTTCACGGGATGGGAGCCTCACCGATTCTGGTCGGCGGCAAGCTTGTCCTCGTCTGCGACCAGGATCTGGACGCTCACATTCTGGCGTTGGATCCACGCAACGGCGAGATTCTCTGGAAGCAGGCGCGGCCCGACTTTGTGCATAGCTTCTCGACGCCCGTGATTCACGAACCCGCCGGCGGCGCTACCGAAATCGTCGTGCCCGGATCGTACCGCATGACCGCCTATGCCGCGGACGGGCGGGAAGTTTGGCGCATCGACGGCCTGACCTACCAGGTCAAGTCCGGGCCCGTCATGCATGGCGACCGGCTGTTCTTCAACGGATGGGCTCCCGGCGGGGAGCCGGAGGTGCGCCTTGAGTTGCCTCGGTTCGAGGAAATGCGTGCGCAGTTTGACGCGAACCAGGACGGCGAGCTGGACAAGGCGGAAGTCCCCGCGGGGTGGCTGCCGGGCAACTGGGAGATGCACGACCGCAACAAGAACGGCACCATGAACGCTAGGGACTGGGCCCACTATCGCGCTCGGCGCGTTTCAGAGAACGCTTGCATCGCGATTCGGCTGGGCGGGAGCGGCGACGTCACCCAGTCGCACGTGCTGTGGCGCCACCGGAAGTCCCTGCCGGACGTCTCCTCGCCGATCCTCTACAAGGGCGTGCTGTACCTGGTCCGCAACGGGGGAATCGTCACCGCGCTCGACCCCTTGTCCGGCAGCGTGCTCAAGCAGGGGCGCTTGCGCGAGGCGCTGGAGGGGTATTACGCGTCGCCCGTGGCCGGCGACGGCAAGGTGTATATGGTTAGCGATGCCGGGAAGGTGGTCGTGCTGGAGGCCGGGCCCGACTGGAAGGTGTTGCGAACGAATGACCTGCGAGAGGATGTCTATGCGACTCCCGCCATCGCCGGCGGTCGGCTGTTCGTCCGCACCGCCGGCCGCATATATTGTTTCGGCCAGACGGCCGGGGCCGTCGGCGCGACAGCGGCGCTGGATCGCTAGGGAGTAGGTGGACGGGATGCACGAGATGCAGAAGCCGAGCCGGAGGGAGGTCCTAGGCTGCGCCACGGCCCTGGCCGGCGCGTCGCTTGCCGCGTGCGCGGGCGCGAGAGCGAAGCGGCCGAACGTGATCCTCTGCATGGCCGACGATCAAGGCTGGGGCGACACCGGCTACAACGGGCATCCGTTTCTCAAGACGCCTCATCTCGACGCCATGAGCCGCGCCGGTCTGCGCTTCGACCGGTTCTATTCCGGCGCCCCGGTCTGCTCGCCGACGCGCGGCAGCGCCCTGACCGGACGGCATCCGTATCGCTACGGCATCCCCACGGCGAATGCCGGCCACATCAGGGACGGAGAGATCACCTTGGCGGAGGTGCTCCGGCAGGAGGGCTACGCGACCGGACACTTCGGCAAGTGGCATCTCGGGACGCTGACCAACGACACCGAGGACGGCCGTCGCGGAGGACGCCGCCCCGAGCACTACGCGCCGCCTTGGGAGCACGGCTTCGACGTCTCCTTCTCGGCCGAGGTGCAGATGCCGACGTGGAATCCGATGGCGGACCAGGCCTTTCCCTCGCAGTACTGGACCGGGCCGGGCGAGGCCGCGACCGAGAATCTCGAGGGCGACGACTCGCGGGTGATCATGGACCGCGCCATCCCGTTCATCCGCGATGCGACGGGGCAGGGCAAGCCGTTCTTCGCGGTGATCTGGTTCCACGCGCCCCACAGCCCGGTGCTGGCGGGGCCGGCCCATCGGGCGCAGTACTCGCAATTCAGCGAGGGCGAGCAGCACTACTACGGCTGCATCACCGCGCTCGACGAGCAAGTGGGCAGGCTGCGAGCGGAACTGAAGGCCTTGGGCGTCGCGGGCGACACCATGCTGTGGTATTGCAGCGACAACGGGCCCGAGGGCAGGACGCCCCAAGTGCGCAACAACCGCGGCTCGAGCGGCGGCCTGCGCGGGCGCAAGCGCAGCCTGTTCGAGGGCGGCGTCCGCGTGCCGGGCCTGCTGGAATGGCCGAGCCGCGTCGCGGCCGGCCGGTCCACGAGCGTGCCCGCTTCCACCAGCGACTTTTTCCCGACCGTTTCTGCCGCGCTGGGGCTGGACCCTCCCACCGGCGGTCGGCCGGCCGACGGGCTGAGCCTCGTGTCGGTGATCGACGGCGGGATGACCGAGCGCGGGAAGCGGATCGCGTTCCAGTGCCCGGACGGCGCGGAGAACGGCAAGCGCAGCAGGCTGGGATCCCCGGACCACGCGCTGGTCGGCGACCGCTACAAGCTCCTTTCCTATCTGGACAGCGAGCGGGACGGCGAGGACATGCTGTTCGACCTAGCGGTCGATCCGGGGGAGCGTCACAACTTGGTCGAGGCGCTGCCCGGCGTTGCCGCTGCCATGAAGAGGGAGCTGCGCGAGTGGGACGAGTCGTGCGCGCGAAGCGCGGCAGGGGCGGACTACGGCGGGGCCTGATCGCTCCGGGCCGGTCTGGGGTACGCTGAGGCCCGATGGGCAAGCTAGGTGTAGCCAGCCTCGTATCGTTGGGCGTGGGAGCGGTCCTCGGCACGCTGGGCCTCTTCCAGGAGAAGTACCGCGACGTGGGTACCTTGGCCTGCTTGGTAGGCCTATCCGCGTACGCCCTAGCCTCGTGGGACTTCCGCAAGCAGCTTCGCGAGGACTACGAATCGGGACGGTCCGGCTACGAGCCGGACCCGTTTCCGTGGCGGCTGTTCTTCATCGTCGCGATCGTCTTGGGAGCGGTGTTCTTCGTGTTTTTCCGCGGCAGCTAGCGGGCAGGCGCCCCGACGAGCGCGCCGGACCCCGAACCGGGCTCGGCCCGGGAGCCTCGCCTGTACAATGGTGTGCGACTGGCCGTGACACGCGCGCAGTTTAGGGCGATCCACGGACGCCGCGACTTCCTGCGCGCCGTCGCCGGCGGCATTGGCGCCGCGGCGTTGGGAGAGCTCCTGGCGGACGACGGCCTGACCGCTGCCGGCCCCCTCGCGCCGAAGGCTCCGCATTTCGCCCCGAAGGCCAAGAACGTGATCTTCATGTTCATGGAGGGAGGGCCCAGCCAGTACGAACTGTTCGACCCCAAGCCCGAGCTCGAGCGCTGGGACGGCCAGTCGCTGCCAGAGTCGGTCACGAAGGACCTGACGCTGGCCTTCATCAAGCCCACGGCCAAGGTCATGGCGAGCCGCTACCGGTTCGAGCCGCGGGGCGAGTGCGGCATGGAGCTGTCCGAGCTGGCACCGCACCTGAGTTCCGTCGCGGATGAGATCTGCCTGGTCCGCTCGATGCACGGGGATGCGTTCAACCATCACCCGGGCCAGCTGCTGCTGTTTACCGGGGCTACCGTGCCGGGCCGCCCGACCCTCGGGTCCTGGCTGCTGTACGGCCTGGGCAGCGAGTCGAGGAACCTGCCCGGGTTCGTCGTGCTGGCCTCGGGCAAGGGCACGTCCGGGGGAACCACGAACTTCTCGTCGGGCTTCATGCCCTCCCATTTCCAAGGAACGCTCTTCCGCAACCAGGGCGACCCGATCCTCTACTTGTCCAATCCGCCGGGCGTGACCGGCGAGATCCAGCGCGAGACCATCGGCTTCGTCAGCGACATGAACCGGATTCGCTACGCAGCGACCGGCGACGAGGAGATCGCCTCGCGCATCAACGCCTACGAGCTGGCGTTTCGCATGCAGGCGGAGGCGCCGGACTTGGTCGATCTATCCGACGAAACCCCCGAGACGCTCGCGATGTACGGCATCGAGAGCGACAACGAGCACCGTCGGCAGTACGCCACCAACTGCCTGCTGGCGCGTCGGCTCGTCGAGCGGGGGGTTCGCTCGGTGCTGATGATGGACGCCTCGTGGGACGACCACACCTACCTGAACCGGAAGCTGCCGCAGCGCATGCAGGAGACCGACCGGCCCACCGCCGCGCTCATCAAGGATCTCCGGCAGCGCGGCCTGCTGGACGAGACGCTGGTCGTCTGGGGCGGGGAGTTCGGGCGCACGCCGATGGTCGAGATCCGCAAGCCGGAAGAGGCGGCCAACGCGGGCCGGGACCACCAGCCGACGGCCTACTCGATGTGGATGGCGGGCGGAGGGGTCCGGCCGGGCCACGTGCACGGGGAGACCGACGATCTGTGCCTGAGCATCACGCGGGATCCGGTTCACGTGCATGACCTGCAGGCGACGATCCTGCACCTGATGGGCATCGACCACGAGAAGCTCACCTACCGCTTCATGGGCAGGGAATTCCGCCTGACGGACGTCAGCGGGCAGGTGCAGGGCGGACTGCTGGCCTAGCGGGCCTGCCGGGCCCGCATCCCCGGGGTCAGCCCGGTGGCCCCGGCGGGACCGCGCAGCCTTGCCATAATGGGCGGCCGGATTCGGTATGCGCGCAGGCTTGGCATTTTTCTTCCTCGCACTTTCGGCGGCCGCCGCGCAGGAGGGCCGTCCCAACGTCCTCTTCGCGATCTCGGACGACCAGTCCGCGATGCATGCGGGCGCCTACGGAGCCACCGGCGTCAGCACGCCGGCCTTCGACCGGGTGGCGCGGGAGGGCGTGCTGTTCAGGTACGCGTTCACCTCCGCGCCGTCGTGCGCCCCCTCGCGCAGCGCGATACTGACGGGCCGCAATATCTGGGAGCTCGAGGAAGGCGGCATCCTGCTCGGCATCCTGCGGTCCAAGTTCACCGTCTTCACCCTGCTGCTCGAGGACGCCGGCTACGAATTGGGCGCCACCGGGAAGACTTGGGGGCCGGGCCGGCTGGAGGGCTGGCAGCGGGAAATCTTTGGCAAGAGGTTCGCTGATCGCGAATTACCCGAGTCGCAGCGCCGACCGGGACTGAACAGCTTGGACTACGCGGCCAACTTCGACGACTTCTACGCGCAGAGGGACCGCGACAAGCCGTTCTTCTTCTGGCTGGGCACGTCGGAGCCGCACCAGCGCTATGACATCGGAGCTTGGAAGAGGGCGGGCAAGAGCCTCGCCGACGCGTTGCTTCCGGGCGCGCTGCCGGACCGTCCGGAGGTTCGCGGAGAGATCCTGGACTACGGGATCGAGATCGAGCATTTCGACAGCCACCTCGGGCGGGCCTTGGCGACCCTCGAGAAGGACGGCGAGCTCGACAGCACCTTGGTGATCGTCACGAGCGACCACGGCAACCCGCTGCCGCGCTCGAAGTGCAATCTGTACGACTCCGGAACGCGCGTCCCACTGGCGATCCGCCTGCCGGGGGCGATTCCGGGAGGGCGCACCGTGGACGACTTGGCGAGCCTCGTCGATATCGCTCCGACGATCCTCGACGCCGCCTCGGTCGAGGTGCCCGCAGCGATGTCCGGCAGGAGCCTGTGGCCGGTGGCGCGGTCCTCAGAGAGCGGCTTGGTTGACGAGTCGCGGGACTTCGCAGTGACGGCTTTCGAGCGTCACACCATCGCGCGGCGCGGAGGCGTCGGGTATCCGATGCGCGCGATCCGCACACACCGGTACGCGTACATCCGCAACTACGAGCCCGACCGCTGGCCGGCGGGCGACCCCGACTACAACGCGCCGCCGCAGGGGTTCTTCGGGGACGTCGACCGGGGCGTGACCAAGGCTTTCCTGATGGCCAACGCGCTGGATCCAGAGATCCGCCCCTACTACCTGATGGCGTACGGGCGCAGGCCCGCGGAGGAGCTCTACGACATGCGGGAGGATCCCCACCAGTTGCGGAACGTCGCCGGCGATCCCGCGATGACCGCGGTCCGGCAGGAGCTGCAATGGCGGCTGAACGCCTACCTCCAAGCCCACGACGACCCGCGCCAGCGCGGTGCGACGCCATGGGACGCGTACCCGTTCACGAGTTCCTGGAGGCTGCTGCAGAATCCGAACTGGAAGCTGGAGGGCATGCCGTCGCCGCTGCTTGGGCAGTGAGCGGAGGCGCGAGGGGCCCGTTATTCGGGCTTGGAAGCGTTCAGGTCGAACACCGCCGAGCGGCCCGCCTCCCGGTCCGCGCCCTTGTCCTCGAGCCCGTGCTCGGCGTTCCAGGCGGCCACCTCTCTCGGGGCGGCCCGGGCGAACCAGTTGTCGTAGAAGGGCCTCTCGGCTTCGTCCATCCAGCGGTCGAGACGCCCCCACAGGCGCTTGCGGGTGTCCACGTGGGCGGGGGCGGCCAGCAGGTTGGCGCTCTGGTAGCCGTCGGTGTTGGCCCACAGCCGATGCTCGCCCTGCTCGGTCACGGCATAGGTGAAGTCGTCTGTGACGACGGCGCGCCAGACGATCTCGTGGCGGCTGCCGCGATTGTTCATGTTCGACGGGTGAGCGAGGAACACCGAGTCGGGCCGGGCGGCGTTCGCCTCCCCCCGCAGGAGCCCGGACAGGTCGGTGCCGGGTAGCGATGCCGCGTACTCGGCGGAATCGCCGAGGTCCGATGGGGAGAGGCCGGCCAGCGAGACGAGGGTAGGGAACACGTCGATAGTCGATGTCGGGGCGTCGAGGCGGACGCCAGCGGGCAGCTGGCCCGGCCAGCGGACTAGGAACGGAATGCGCGCCGATTCGTCGTTGGGATGACGCTTCTGGCCGTAGGCGACGCCGTCGATGCCGGTCATGCCGCCGTGGTCCGAGGTGTAGGCGAGGATGGTGGAATCGGCAATCCCCAGCGCGTCCAACCGGTCCATGACGCGGCCGAGATCGGAATCCATGGCGCTGATCAGCGCGTGGTAGTCCCGGTGCTGCTCAAAGTCCCGCGTCACGTCAAGCGGGTGGAACGGCAGCGCCTGTTCGTCCGGGTACAGCGCCTTCGTTTCCTCCGGGGCGTCGTGGAACGGACCGTGCGGCGGGTTGACCGAGATCACCGCGAAGAACGGCCGCTCGCGAGCCGAGGAAGACTCGATCCATTCCAAGGCTTGGTCCGTCGTCGCTGTCGAGTTCGACAGGCCCTCCCAGTCGACGAGTTCGCCGCCGTCGACCGAGTAGCGGCTGCGCCGGTGGTTGTTGGTGCCCTGCCAGATGACCGACCTGTCGAAACCGAACGGTCGCGCGTCGCGCCCGCCCAAGTGCCACTTCCCGAAATGCGCGGTAGCGTAGCCCGCGTCCTTGAAGGCCCAGGAAATGGTGCCGCGCTCTCGGCGGCCCTCCGGCATGTCGACGCGCTGGGTGAGCGACATGTGATTCGCCATCAGGCCCTGCTGGTAGGGCCACCGGCCCGTCATCAGCAGCGCTCTGAAGGGGGTGCAGATGGGCAGGTTGACGTAGTGCCGGTCGAGCGAGGCGCCTTGGCTGCGAAGGCGCTCCATCTGGGGCGTGCGGATCTGGGGGGTCTGAGTGAACGACATGGCGCCCCAGCGATGGGTGTCGCTGACGAATAGCACGACGTTGGGATGCTCGCCTGCCGTTTCGTGATCGAGGGCCCTCGAGCAGGCACCGAGCAGCACCGCAGTGACGGGAAGTAGGAGTGGCGCGAATCTCATGCAGTCCGCGATTGTATGGCATGCCGACCCAGGCGGCGGGTCCAGAACCCCATCGAACTCGCGCGTCATGGCAGGGCGAGGGAGCGCGCGGGCAGATCGGTCACGAACCCGTGCCCCGGCGAGTGCGTGATCACCATGTCGATTCCCGAGTTGATCGCGGCTTCCTGCGGCGTGACGCCGCAGGCCCAGAAGACGGGGACGACCTCGGCCGGCACTTGGGACACGGGCGGTCCGAAGTACGGGTCTTCCAGATCGGCGCCGATAGCCCGCGGATCCCCGATGTGAACGGGCGCGCCGTGGTTGAACGGGTAGCGGGCTGTGACTTGGGTGGCGGTGATCGCTTGGTCGGGGGGGAGCCAGCGCATAGTGACAACCAGCGGCCCGCCGAACCGCCCCGCGGGCTCGGTCGGCAACGAGGTCCGGAGCACCCACCTGTCCTTGGTGGTGCGCACGCCGGAGTCTTCGAGCGCTTGGTCGAACGTGATTCCGGATCCGATCAGGAACGCCACGAAGTCGTCGCGCCACAGGTGCGCGACATCCGTGAGGTCGGCTTGGCGAACGCCGTTCCTGTAGATCGCATAGCGCGGAAGGTCGGTTCGGAGGTCGGCGCCTGGCGCCGTGCGCCTTGGCTCGGTGTTTCCCGTGTCCGTGACTTCGAGGACCGGGCAGGCCCGCTGGTTCCGCTGGCAGTAGAGCAGGAATTCCCAGGCGTACTTCTGGCGGAGCGCTACGAGGTTGCACTGCACGAAGCCCATGGCGAGGCCGCGGGTCGTGCCGGAGTGCCTGCCCTCGCGGCAGGCGAGACGGACGTTGCCGGGAGACGCGAGTTCCGCCGTTGCGATCTCGTGCGTCATAGCCTCCCCGGAGATGCCCTCGTCACTACCTTAGCCGTGTTCAGCGCGTCCCACTCACCCAGCCTGTTGCGGCAGAGCGTACGAAGCTGATCCATCGACAGCCTGTCTGTGATTCAGTTTGAGCAGCGATCCCAAGCCACTCGATTCCTCGCTACACATGGGCCGTGGGACCCTCGGAGTGCCGTGCGTCTAGCGACGCCTTCTCGCTCCCACTCCGCGTCCGCTGGCCACGGGACCATGGTCGCCCAAGTTGGAGTATCGATCCGACGCGACTGTGCAATCGAAGTGACGTTTAGTGATGATAGTCATCCATGGACAAGGCCGTACGTCATAGTGGCCTGAGAGCGTGCAATCCGACGTGCGTGGTTTTTCGGATAAACTATAGGTACCCTAATTGTCAAACGTGCGTTCCAAGCCCATATCTCGCAGAAATCGCGACGACTTCCCAGGCCTTCCATTGTAGGATTTCGCTCGGATGATGTGTAGTTGCTCCATCGTACGAGTAATCGCTACGTAGCAGATGCGACGCTCTTCCTCCATCTCAGGACTCCGATCACCTCTTCTCTTGCTCTGGTACGACGGCAATATATCCTCGGCCAACCCAACTAGGAACACCTCAGAAAACTCTTTTCCCTTCCTGATTACCCACAAGACTCAGCCAAGGTTAGGAGACGGTAAGGCCTGGGCGGGGTGCGCACGGAGGCGTGGAGCAGGCGGGGGACCAGCGCCTCCAGGTGGTAGCGGCGGTTGAAGCGGTAGCAGAACTCGGCGAGGTACCGCGGCAGGTGCTTGCCGTCGAGCGCATGGCAGGTTCCCGCTAGGGATTGCTTGACGTGCGCCAGCATCGTTCTGACCCGGACGTTGACCCGGACGAAGCGGGAATCCCCGCAGCTCCGCTGCCCGCCTCCGGTGACGGTCGGCACGTGCTCGCAGCCGGCGCCGGCCACGCCCCGCAAGCAGGCCGGGCCGTCGGAATGCACCTCCGTGCCGGGCTGCAAGTGCCGCCCGGCCCACGCTGCCAGCGTCTTCTTGCGCAAGCTCGCCACGCTGCTCATGCGCATCCTTGCCGGCTGGCCGGCGGCGGTGACCTGCACGGCGGCGACGAACGGCGTCCTGCCCGCCGCGCCGCGACCGCGCTGGCCGCCGGTCCGCTCCCCGCCCCAGTAGGCATCGTCCACCTGCACGATGCCGTGCAGCGGCACGCGCTCGTCGCGCGCCTTCATCACTTGCAGGAGCTTGTGCTTCACCTTCCAAGCCGTGTTCCGGCTCACGCCCGGCTGCCGCGCCAGTTCCAGCGACGAAACGCCGTGCTTACCCTGCGTCAGCAGGTGGATCGCCAGCAACCAGACGGTCAGCGGCAGCTGGGTGGCGGCGAAGATCGTGCCGGCGACGAGGGAGCTCTGGCGGTGGCAGGCATGGCACTGCCGGAGCTTGCGGGAGCGGATGCGGCAGTGCCGGCGGGAGCCGCACTCCGGGCAGCGGAAGCCGTCCGTCCAGCGGGCGTTGAAGACGGCCTGCTCGCATTGCCCCTCGCTGCCGTAGCGCTGCAGGAACTTGCCCAGGCTGAGTCCCTTCTGGAATTGCACGCGATTGCGTTTCATCAGCTATCCCCTTTCCTGTCAGAGGTTTCCGACCTCCTTCAGTATAGCATATCCTCGGCTGACGTTCGTTGGTAATCAGGAAAGTCTTTTCGGATCGGCCAGGCCAGAATGTACTGGCAACTGAGTTCCCAAGCAGTCTGCTAAGAAGGAGGCCTTCCAAATTTAAGTACGCAATATACTGTGTAGATAGTTACGGTATATCACAATATGCAGGCCTAAGTTTTAGAATTCAAGACTCTATCTCTGGGCTGCTATGATGGCAGCCTGAATAGGAAGTCGACTGAGTATGGCCCGTATCTTGGGAAAAGGCTTTCCTGATTACCCACAAGACTCAGCCAAGGTTAGGAGGCGGTAAGGCATGGGCGGGGTGCGCACGGAGGCGTGGAGCAGGCGGGGGACCAGCGCCTCGAGATCGTAGCGGCGGTTGAAGCGGTAGCGGAACTCGGCGAGGTAGCGCGGCAGGTGCTTGCCGTCGAACGAATGGCAGGTTCCCGCCAGGGACTGCTTGACGTTCCCCAGCATCGTGTTGACCCGGACGAAGCGGGAATCCGCGCAGCTCCGCTTCCCGCCTCCGGTGACGGTCGGCACGTGCTCGCAGCCGGCGCCGGCCACGCCCCGGAAGCAGGCCAAGCCGTCGGAATGCACCTCCGTGCCGGGCTGCAAGTGCCGCCCGGCCCACGCTGCCAGCGTCTTCTTGCGGAAGCCCGCCACGCTGCTCAGGCGCATCCTTGCCGGCTGGCCGGCGGCGCTGACCTGCACGGCGGCCACGAACGGCGTCTTGCCCGCCGCGCCGCGACCGCGCTTGCCGCCGGTCCGCTCCCCGCCCCGGTAGGCGTCGTCCACCTGCACGATGCCGCCCGGCGGCAGGCGCTCGTCGCGCTCCTTCATCACTTGCAAGAGCTTGTGCTTCATCTTCCAAGCCGTGTTCCGGCTGACCCCCAGCTGCCGCGCCAGTTCCAGCGACGAAACGCCGTGCTGGCCCTGCGTCAGCAGGTGGAGCGCCAGCAACCGGACGGTCAGCGGCAGCTTGCTGGCGGCGAAGATCGTGCCGGCGACGAGGGAGGTCCGGCGGTGGCAGGCATGGCACTGCCGGAGCTTGCGGGAGCGGATGCGGCAGTGCCGTCGGGAGCCGCACTCCGGGCAGCGGAAGCCGTCCGGCCAGCGGGCGTTGCAGACGGCCTGCTCGCATGGCCCCTCGCTGCCGTAGCGCTGCAGGAACTTGCCCGCGCTGAGTCCCTTCTGGAATTGCACGCGATTGCGTTTCATCTGCTAGCCCCTTTCCTGTCAGAGATTTCCGACCTCCTCCAGTATAGCATATCCTCGGCTGACGTTCGTTGGTAATCAGGTTTCCCTTTGCCGCATGAATCGTCATCAGCGTTACCACGTCCTTGGGAGGATCAGGTGCCTTTGAGCGGAGTTGGACCTCGTGGACAATCTCACTCAGGCGCACCGCGACACCATAATGAGAGCGTAGATCGCCAAAGAGTTGACGCCACAGACGAATGTCTTCATTAAAGTCCGGGTCATCTCCTCGTTCTCTAGTATGTGAGGAGAATAGCTCGATGACATCTTTCGCCAATTGCAGCGAATTGGACTGATCCATCGCAAGGCGATCCATGTGATCAAGAATCGTACTGATGGGAATCGTACTGATGGGCTTCCCTGCAACCCTATTACTTACAATGCTGAGCCACGACTTAAAAAACTCTTTCCGGTTAGACTGGACTCTGACACAACATCATCTAGGTTGATCGCGAGTCGGCCGAAGTCGTTGAACGATTCGACTAGGTTACGCAAATTACGCAGGTCCATAGGCCGGTTCACTTGGGGGAGTGACGAGCTAAACCAGCGGATCTCAGGAGACAGGAATTCATTGCGTCGCTGAGCGAGGTGGCTTGGGACGTCCTGCTCGTTCAAAGCATGGTGCAATCGATCCAAGAGAGCACGCATTCTACCCAAAACAGCAATTCTGCCCCAGTGTCCAGCACCCATCGTAGCAATCTCGGTCGCAACTCCATCCGCTTCTTTTTGTCGGTCTCGAAAACTCTTACACGGATCCGTGAGGCTGGGGTTGCATGTTCAATTCTAACAGGCTTGATCCGTTGCTTTCCAACTGTCCGCTGAGTGTTGTGTGCGACAAGCGTGTTTGCAGCACCGATGATCGATGGGGGACACCTGTAATTGGAGGAAACCTGAATCACCTCTGCCTTGAAGTGATCAACGAAATCCACGATAGTTTCATAGCTTGCCCCGTTCCACCGAAGAATAATCTGGTCATCGTCCGCAACAACGAAGATGTCATTGAACTGATCGCCTGACATTGCTTTCAAGAAGTGATATTGCGGTCTACTTGTATCTTGAAACTCGTCAACCATCCAGTAGGGGTATACCCGGAGATATCTCCTTGAGAAGGCTGGATATGTTTGGATCAATCTGTATGCTTCGAGTAGTAGGGAACTAAAGTCAAGTGCATTAAGTGGACGAAGTTCCTCCTCATAGAGTCTATAGACCAGCTTGACCTTTTGGACGTCATGGAAGTGAGTCATGGCTGAAGTGACATCATCAGGGAACACTAGCTTGGATTTGACACGATCAATGAGTGTCAAATACCACATGTCATCAGAAGATGCGGGCACTCCTTGTGATTCGGCACGTTGCAATGCATCTTTCAATACGGCTCTGCGATCAGCCTCCAGGGCATATATTGTAAAGTCCGAGCGAATGCCGATGTGGGCACCATGTTGACGGAGAACCTGAGCGCAGAATCCATGAAACGTAGCTATGTTGGCCCGTCGTTGTAGTCCAGGGACAAGATTTCGGACACGAACCTTCATTTCATCAGCTGCCTTGTTGGTGAAGGTCAAACCTAGAATTCGAAAGTGACTGTCTCGTGACGCATCCAGCAGCCTTGCGATTCGACATGCTAGTACCTGAGTCTTCCCAGATCGCGGACCCGCCAGTACAAGCAAGGCCCCGGTGTCCCACTCGACCGCACGACGTTGAACATCAGTAAGAGTGGCTAGGGACTGGTTAAGGTCAAGACCAGTCATGCTGCTTCTCCCAAGTATACGATTGCGTCCCTGAATGGTTTAAGAATACGGTCTCCGCGGATCTTGTTGGCGGCCAGAGCCCTAGCCAGCCTTGCCGCATAGGTAGTCTTGTTCTTTTTCTTGCTAAGATAGTCTTTCAATTCCTCAACACTCACATCATCTGTACAAGTATCGTCAAGACCCATGAGCGCTGAACTCAACTCGGAATCAGGTTTACAAGCGAGAAGTTCATCCTCAAGAATCCTGTGGGAAAGCAAGCGACATCGTGCGGCAATTTCGTCTGATCCAAAGTTGCGATTCCTCATTGTATTCTGACCGGCAGTTGCGCCGGTCTGTCGGCTGAGGGCCGGGCCGTGATCAATGGTCGGGATTGAGGGATATCTCGTTTGCCCGACAGATAGGCAAATCGAACTGCCGCGTGATGCTACGGGCCTGAACTGGATCCAAGCCAGATCCTCGGGCATCGTGCGTCCCATTCGGCGTCATTCCCACTGTACGTCACCGTGAGCTTTTCAATGCGGTTGCACTCTACGACTTCAATCGCGACACTCTAGAATAGGTCGGCCAATGGCCGCCGAGAGGGATCGGGCCGACTGCGCGAGGAGATCCGGTGCGGTTGGAAGACGCGAGTTCCAGCCAGAAGCCGGACGAGCTAGCTGCAGGGTACTGAATGCTGCCCCGTCGGAGGGAGTACTCGATCGCATGGTCGAGGGCTCGGGAGCTCTCGCGTGCCGCGCCGGGACTCAAGATCCTCCGGCCGTCGGCATCCTGCGCGTCACCAGCGTCCATGCTGCGAAAAGCACCAACCCGGTGATCGCCCACGTCCAAGCCATCGTCCCGGTCGGAAAGCAGATCACGATGGCGGATGCCGTGCCGACAGCCACGCGCTCGACGCCCCGCAGTGGATGCAGGAAGTATCCGACCAACGCCACCGCCCACCCGGCTGTGCCTGCCAGCAGGGCCAGGCCCGCTGCAGCCGTGGGGAGCAGCTCTCCCTGCCCGAGCAGCCGCGGCTCGAACGCGAACGAGACCGGAATGAGAAAGCACACCAGCGCGGCGCGAAACGCCTGGACGCTTGTTCGCATCGCGCTGCCTCCCGAGATCCCGGCGGCTGCGAAGGACGCCAGAGCCACCGGCGGCGTCACCATGGACAGTACGCAGTAGTACATGACGAAGAAGTGCGCGGGCAGTTCCGCGATCCCGAGCTCCTTCAGGGCCGGCACGAACAGGATGGCGCCGATGAGGTAGGCGGCGACCGTGGGGAGGCCCATCCCCATGACGATGCAGCCCAGCACGATCAAGCCCATAGCGCCGAGCGGCGAGCCGCTCCCGCCGATGAGCTCCGAGCTGAACTTCAGTGCGAGATTGGATTGGATCGCGACCGCGACGATGATGCCGATCGCCGCGATGGGAACAGCCACTTGGCTAGCTTGGCGAGTCGAGTCTTCGACGAATTCTGTGAACCTGCGCCGTAGCGGGCGGTCGTCCCTTCCGGCAAGCCCGAGAGCGACGCAGGCGAGACTGGCGATCCCGGCCGCGTAGGTCGCGGAGTAGCCCGTCGCTAGAGCACCGACAAGCATGAGAGGCGGGGCTAGCAGGTGCAGGCGAGGCGCGATGGGCTCCTGCGCAGCCCGCGAGTAGCCGGGTGCCGCTCCGACTCCCGTCTTGCGCGCCCGGAGATCCACGGAAATCAAGAGTGCCGCGTAGAACGCGAGGGCGGGTATCGCGCCGGCCATCGCCACCTGCCCGTAGTCGATTCCGAGCATTTCGGCCATGACGAATGCCGCCACGCCCATCACGGGCGGCATCAGCTGGCCGCCCGTGGACGCGATCGCTTCCAGCGAGCCTGCCTCGTTGGCGGTATACCCGGCGCGCCGCATCAGCGGAATCGTGAACACGCCGGTACCCGCGACGTTGGCCACGGCGCTTCCCGTGACGCTGCCCATCAGGCTGCTCGAGACCACGGCAGCCTTGGCCGGGCCGCCGGTTTGCGATCCGGTCAGGCGCATGCCCAAGTCAATGATCAGCCGCCCCCCGCCGACTGCGCTGTAGAGCGCCCCGAACAGAATGAAATAGAACACGAACTGCACCGACGTGCCGGTCGTGATGCCGAGGATGCCGTTCAGCGACAGCGTGAGGATTTCGATCGAGTCCTCGAGTCCGAAGCCCGAGAAGCGCAGCCAACCGGGCATCCACTCGCCGGCGAATCCGTACAAGAGGAACGCCGTCACCACCGCTAGGAGCGGCCATCCGGCCGCGCGCCGCGCGCCTTCGATCAGGACGGTGACCGCCAGCAGTCCGAAGACTACGTCGACCGGCAGGACGGCATCGACCCCCTCCATTCGCCCCGTCAAGCGATCCGACGAGAGCAGGTAGTACGCCCCGCAGCCCGCCGAGACCAACGCTAGGGCCGCGTCCGCCAGCATCCGGGCCTTGCCCCGCTCGGAGCCGGGACTGGGCTCGCGCAGGAACAGAATCGTGGTGGCGAGCGCGAGATGCAGCGGACGCTCCACGAGGGGTGCTTGCGGGTGGAAGAGGATGTAGGCTTGGAAGGCGATCCAGAACGACCCTAGTCCGATCCTGACGGCGGGCAGGAGTCGCGCTGCCATCGTGGTCGGACGGGAAGAGGATCGCCAGCCGGACGGCCTTCCGGGTTAGATCCATCCTTGCCGGAGGTAGTAGTCTTCCGCCCCCGGATGCAGCGGGACTCCGGTCTTTTCGAGGCGCGCCGCCTGCTGGGGCCTGAAGTCCTCCCAGGCGCTGTGCGCTTCCGCCATCGCTTCGCGTCCCTCGCACACTGCTTTCGTGATCAGGTGCGCGAGATCGCGCGGCGCGTCCTTGTGGATGATCAGCACGGTGCCCATGTCCACCGAGTCGAGCGGGCCGCTCTGGCCGCGGAACCAGGCGGGCATCGGAGTGCGCTCGATGCCGGGTCCCACCAGTTTCGTGATCGTCTCCTCCGGGTAGTCCAGGAAGCGGACGGAGGTCGTGGTCGAGACTTCGGTGACGGTCGGATGCGAGCGGATCGCCGTCTCGAGATAGAGGTCGGCCTGGCCGTTCCGGAAAATCGCGGACACTTGGTTGGCGCTCACTTGGATGATGTCCCCGCCGTCGGCCTGGATTCTCTCGCGGCTGGTGCCGAGGGTTTCGAACAGGAGGTCCGCCACCACGGGCACTGTGCTGCCGCGCGGCTTCATGACGATTCGCGGCGGCGTACCGGACTGGAGGGCTTCCTTGAGGGTTTCGTGGCCCGTGCGCTCGATGTAGTCCTCGGTCATCAGGGCGGCCATCCAGACCCTGTTCAGGCCTCCGGCCAGCGCCCGCAAGTTACCGTGCCTGTGGTCGTAGGCGATCGCATTGCCGGCGTAGGCCCATGCCGCGGTCGCCGCTTGGGCGATCGCGATGGTCTCCTCGCCCCGGTCCACGAGGATCGGATTGCCGATCCCCCCGCCTCGCGCGACTACCTCGATGCTGGTCCCGGCCGGGACGGCGTCGCGGAGCAGTTGCGCCAGCGTTGCGGCGAATACGTACCACGACGTCCCCGGCGGCATGGCACCGATGCTGATGCGCTCGCCTTCCGGCGCGCTGCAGCCTCCGAGCAGGCCGACGTGCGTGCCTGCGAGCGCAAGGAACTGCCTGCGCCTCATCCTCATCGCGTCACGCGCCAACTAGGGTACGCTACGCTGCGACAGGCTCGCGCTGCCGCAGCAGTCCGGCGGCCTGCACGGCGACACGAATCGCTTCCATCCGTTCCGGGGATGGCGGTCGGGTGGGGGGCCGCGTCACGCAAGACTTCAGTCGGCCCGCCACGACCATGGCGGCCTTCATGCGGGCGTGGGCGTCGCCCGAGGGCTCTTCGTCGGCATAGACTGCTTCCTTGAGGACCGTGATCGGTTCGTGAACGCGTCCCGCGCGATGCAGGTCGCCCGCACGGACCGCATCGTAGAGCTCGACCAGCAGTTCGGGAATGAACGACGCGAAGCCCACGAGGGCGCCGTCGACTCCCTGCACCATCGAGGCCAGCACGTACTCGTCGTGGCAGGTGAGTACGGCGCACTGCGGGTTGGCCGCGCGGATTGCGCGGATGTCGCGCTCGTACTTCGACATCTCCCGCGTGCCGACCTTGAAAGTTGTCACGTTGGGGGACCGCGCCAGTTCGGCAAGCAGCTGCGAAGGGTAGCGAGCCTTGGTCCACGCGGGGTACACGTGCACGATCAGGCTCAGGTCGACTGCGTCGGAAACGGCCTTGAAGTGATCGAGCACGTGCTCCGGCCGCATGCCGAACCGCAGCCAGTAGTGCGGCGGCATCACTAGGAGTCCGGTGGCGCCGGCATCCTTCGCCATCTCGGAGTGCTCCGCGGCCTCCCCGAGCGATTCGCAGCAGATGCCGGAAATGACCGGAACGCGGCCTTCGACGGCCTCGGCCACGACCCGCGTGACGTGCGCCCTTTCTTCGGGGCTGAGCGCGTAGACCTCGCCGGTGTGGCCGTTGGTCACGAGGCCGCCGATGCCCTCGTGGCCGGCGAGCCAGCGCGCGAAGCGAGCGAGCTCGACATCGTCGACGCTCATGTCATCTCTGAACGGCACCTGCATGGCCGGGAGGATTCCGCGGAACGAGCGCAGCTGCGACATGCCCTGATTGTCCGCCCCTCGCAACCCGCGCCGCAAGGCCCCGCGGGCGAACTCGCGCTCGCCGGGCGCCCTCGAGGCGTTTCGTGGGATCATGGCGATCGGCTGCGGCGATGCGAGCTGCTCGCGAACGAACCGGACTCTTGGCGGCCGTTCTGGCCGTCGCGGGTGCCGCCTGCGGCGGCGATGCCGGGCCGCCCGATGACGTGACCCCGCATGGGGAGAGCGAGTCGCGGGCCGTCTCGTTCGAGCGGGGCGAAGGCCGGGTCCGCGTGTTCCTCGGCGGCCGGCACGTCACGACATTCCATTACGGGGAGCAATGGGACAAGCCGTTCCTGCATCCCCTGCGAACGCCTGCCGGACTGACGGTTTCGCGAGGCTACCCGCTGGAGCCGCGGGAGGGGGAGGAGGCGGATCACGCGTGGCACCGCGGCATCTGGTACGGGCACGGCGACGTCAGCGGCCACGACTTCTGGCGGGAGCTCGGCCGCGACCGGACCGGCACGATCGTCCTCTTGGCCGAGCCAGAAGTCGAGCCCGGCCAGATCTCGGCGGAGCTCGGGTTTCGGTCTTCCGAGGGCGACTTGGTCGGTACCGCGGCGCAGTGCTTCGCATTCGCGAGCGCGGGCGGCTTGACTTGGATCGACGCGCTGATCGAGTTTCGCGCCGACCAAGGGGCCGACCTGCGTTTCGGGGACACCGAGGACGGTGGCTTCGCGATGCGGCTGGCAGACGAGTTCCGCCAGGACCGAGGAGCCGCGCTGACGAATTCGGCAGGCGGGCGCGGCACCGAGAGCATCTGGGGCCGCGAGGCGCGATGGGTGGACTACGCGGCCGTAGTCGATGGCCGGCGGGCTGGCGTTGCGATCCTGGATCACCCGTCGAACCTGCGCCACCCCACGCGCTGGCACGCCCGCGGCTACAGCCTGTGCTCCGCGAATCCGTTCGGCTTGTCCGACTTCACCGGGAATCGGGTGGTCGACGGCGGCTACACGCTGCCTCGAAACGGGAGGCTCTCGCTCCGGTATCGCGTGCTGATTCACGACGGCTGGGCAGGCCCCTCCGAATTGGAGCGCTGGTTCGAGCGGTACGCCGCTGCGACGGTGGGCCCGGCCGGTCTCAGTCGTACGCCTTGATCACCGCGCTGTTGTCCGCGTCCCCGAAGCCCATGGCCTCGGCGGTCTCGAGGAGGGCGGCGTGCTGCTCGGACAGCGAGAGCCGGCACCCGTGACGGGCGCCCTCCGCCAGCATCAGGCGCACGTCCTTGAGGTGCTGTCGCAGCCGCGCTTGCGGAGAGAATTCGCCGGAGATCATCTTGATGCCCTTGTGGTCCATCGCGCGGGAGTGCGCCGGGCCTGCTTGGAGAATCTCCAGCGCTGTATGGACGGGCAGCCCGGAAGCCTCTGCGAGGGACAGCCCCTCCGCGAGCGCGGCCCGGTTCAGGCCGAGCACGAGATTGAACACCAGCTTCATGCTCGAGCCGCTGCCGCACGGCCCCACGTGATATACCGCCCGTCCCAGGCACGTTAGGAGCGGCCGGCACCGGTCCAGTGCGGCGCGCTCCCCTCCGGCGATCACAATCGCCTCGCGCTGCCTGACTTGCTCGCTGGATCCCGCCACCGTCGTGTCGAGGTAGCAGCCGCCCGCGGCTGCTACCTCCTGGCCGAAGCGGGCCGCGTCACGCGGTGCGCCCGTGGTCGTGTCCATGACAGTCCTCCCGGCTAGGCAGGCGCGGTCGATGGAGTCCAGGACGATTCCGACGACGACCGAGTCCGGGAGGCTGAGAAACAGGTCGGCGCATTCCCGGAAGACGGCCGGGGCCGATTCCCCGACCGTGCCGCCGGCCGCGGCGAGGCGCTCTCGGCCGCGGGGGTCGATGTCGAAACCGTGGACCGCGACGCCGGAAGCCAGGAGTCGCTCGGCTATGGCCGAGCCGAGCAGTCCGATGCCGATCAGACCCACTCGCGCTGCGGGCAACTCTGATCCTCCGGAGCAGGGAACGAAGCCGCCCGGCCGGGAACGGCCTCGATCAACTCGCTCTCAGGCGAGCAGCTCCTCGATGACCCGGCCCTCGTCGGTCGGGCCGATCAGTCGCTGTTTCAGTCCTTGGTGGGGGAAGTGCAGGCGGTACGGGTCCAGGCCCAGCAGATGGAGCAGCGTTGCCTGCAGGTCCCGCGGCGTGACCGGGTCGCTGTCGACGTAGTAGCCCAGGTCGTCCGTCGACCCGTGGCTGACGCCGCCCTTGATCCCTCCGCCGGCCAGCCACATCGTGAAGGCTTGGGGCTGGTGGTCCCGCCCGTAGTACTCCGTCTTGTCGCCCTGCCTGTTCTCCCGCATCGGCGTGCGACCGAACTCGCCTCCCCAGACGATTAGCGTCTGGTCCAGCAGCCCGCGCTGCTTGAGGTCCTCGATCAGCGCGGCCGCCGGGCGGTCGATGTCGCGGGCCCGGTCGGGAAGGTCGAGGCGGATGTCCGTCTGGCGAGCGTTGCCGTGGTGGTCCCAGCCCCAGTCGTAGAGCTGCACGAAGCGCACGCCGCTCTCGACCAGCCGGCGGGCCAGCAGGCAGTTGTTCGCGAACGAGAGCCGGCCCGGCTCGGTGCCGTACAGCGAGTGGATCGCATCGGGCTCCTTGGAGATGTCCATGACCTCCGGCACGGCGACCTGCATGCGGTAGGCCAGCTCGTACTGCTCGATCCGGGCCAGCGTGTCGGGGTCCCCCGACCTGCGCTGCTCCAAGCGGTTGAGGTCGGCCAGCGCGTCCAGCGTGCTGCGCCGCAGGGAGCGGCTCATGCCCTCGGGGTTGCTGAGGAAGAGCACCGGGTCGCCCTGCGTGCGGCACTGGACCCCCTGGTAGACCGACGGCAAGAATCCGCTGCCCCACAGGCTCTTGCCCGCGCTGGGAGTCTTGTTCCCGCTGACCAGCACCACGAAGCCGGGGAGGTCCTGGTTCTCCGTGCCCAAGCCGTAGGTTGCCCACGAGCCGACCGAGGCGGAGCCGAGGCGCTGGCTGCCGGTTTGCAGCAGCAGCTGCGCGGGGGCGTGGTTGAACTCCGAGGTCGTCATGGAGCGCACGATCGCCGCTTGGTCGGCGACCTCGGCGAAGCGTGGCAGCAGCTCGCTGACCCAGGTGCCGGCCCGCCCGGCCCGCGCGAACTCGTACGGCGAGCCCAGCAGCTGCGGGACTCCCTTGATGAAGGCGAAGCGCTTGCCGTCGAGCAGGTGCTGCGGGCAGTCCTCCCCGCTATGCTTCCGAAGCTCGGGCTTGTTATCGAACAGCTCGAGCTGCGACGGTCCGCCGGCCATGTGCAGGTAGATGACCGAGTTGGCCCGCGGTGCGTGGTGCGGGGCCTTCGGGGCCATCGCCCTGGATGGCACCGCGCCGGTCGGCTGCAGGGACCCCAGGAACATCGAGGCGAGGCCCAGCTGGCATCCCCCTAGGAAGTGGCGGCGGGTCTGCCTCCGGGCGATCTCTCGTGCGGGTTTCATAGGTCTAGTGCTTGGTCAGGGCTTCGTCCAGGTTGAGGACGACGTTCGCAGCGACCACCCACGCGGCTTTCTCGACGACGTCCGTCCCGGCGGATTCGAGCTCTGGGGGTCGCAGGGCGGTAAGGCCCGCGTCGATGTTCCGTGCCCCGTCGGTCAGGCCGGTATGCGTGGCGCGGATTCCTAGGACGTTGCCCCGCGGACGGAGTGCTGCGCGCGCCGCCGGAGGTAGCGGATGCGGAGAATGGCTACCGGAGCCGTTGATGTCCCCGGACGCGGCGACGCCGTTGACGAACGCGGCGAAGGCCCCGGAATGGCGAACCTCGAGGCGGAAGCCGTCGAGGCCGGGCTCCCTAGCGTCGAAGCGGATCCTCAACCACAGATCGGTCGTGCTCCAGTCCGAGCTCAGGCTGTCCTTGTAGCCGTCCCCTCGTCCGAACGCACCCCAGCCGGACTCCCAGTGCGAGTCGTCGAATTCCGGGCTAGTCCAGTCCGAGGCGGGAGTCTCGGTCGTGAAACGCCATTCGGCAGCCTCGCTCCGCGAGTCTGCCACAAGAGTCTGCCTGCGTGCGGATGTGTAGAGCACGCGGTCATAGCTGGCGAGCTTGGCCGCCGCGGCCGCGTCGCGCGCCAGGCCGCGCTCCGCTTCCGCGCGCAGGTCCCGCAGCCGCGCGCTCTCGGCCGCAGTCGGCGGGCGCGTCAGCACGAGGCGGAACAGCCGCTCCAAGACTTCCTCTTCGCCCGGCCCTGACTCCGCTAGGGCGCGTTCGGCGAGGAGCTGCGCCGCCTCCATGAGGGTCGGGTCGTTGAGCGTGACGAGCGCCTGCAGCGGGGTGTTGGTCCGGATGCGGCGGACCGTGCAGGTCTCGCCGGATGGGGCGTCGAAGGTCGTCATCGACGGGTACGGGGAGGTGCGGCGCCACAGGGTGTAGAGCGCCCGCCGGTGCCGGTCCTCCCCGCGGCTCGTCTCCCACTGGCGGCTGCTGTAGACGACCTGCCAGATGCCCGGCGGCTGCCACGGCATCACGGGCGGCCCGCCCATCTTGCCGCTGAGCAGCCCGCTGGCGGCGAGAGCCTGGTCGCGGACCATCTCGGCCGGTAGCCGGAAGCGCGCCCCTCTCGCCAGCAGCTCGTTGTCCGGGTCGGCTTGGAGGAGTTCGGGCGATGCGTCCGAGCTCTGGCGGTAGGTCGCGGAGGTCACGACCGTCTTGACGAGGGTCTTGAGGTCCCAGCCGCCCAGCATGAACTCCGTCGCGAGCCAGTCGAGCAGCGCCGGGTGGGTCGGCAGCGCGCCCTGCGTCCCGAAGTCCTCCTCGGTCCGGACGATGCCGGCTCCGAAGAGCCGGGCCCAGACGCGGTTGACGGCTACGCGCGCGGTCAGGGGGTTCCGCTCGGAAACGAGCCAGCGGGCCAGCCCGAGCCGGTTCTTGGGAGCGTCCGCGGGGAATTCGTGAAAAGCGTCCGGCACGCCGGCCTCGACTGTCTCGCCGGGGTTCCTGTAGTTGCCGCGCTGGTGGACGAAGGTCTCTCGGCGCTTGTCCGGAGACAGTTCCTCGAGGACGGGCGTGGAGACGTCCGGGGCCACTTCGAGCTTCGGGCCGTCGTCATTCGTGTCCGCGTCGGCCGTCTGGTTGAAGAAGGCGTAGAGCGAGTAGTACTCCTCGTGCGAGATCGGGTCGTACTTGTGAGAGTGGCACTGGGCGCACCCCCATGTCAGGCCCATCCACGTCTGCCCGGTCGTGGCGACGCGGTCCTTGACCGCGGCGTCGCGGAACTCCTCGTCGTCGGTGCCGCCCTCGGTGTTGGTCATCGTGTTGCGGTGAAAGCCCGTGGCCACGAGGTCGTCCTCGGTGGGCTCGGGCAGGAGATCCCCAGCGAGCTGGAGGACGGTGAAGCGGTCGAACGGCATGTTGTCGTTCAAGGCTCGGACCACCCAGTCGCGATAGGGCCAGATCGTGCGCAGGGTGTCCTTTTCGTAGCCCATGGAGTCGGCGTAGCGTGCCAGATCCAGCCAGACGCGGGCCCAGCGCTCGCCGTAGGCGCGCGAGGCGAGCAGGCGGTCGACCAAGGCCTCGTAGGCGGCCGGGGACGGGTCGGCGGCGAATGCGTCCGCCTCGGCCGGAATCAGCGGCAGGCCCGTCACGTCCAGCGCGAGCCTCCGGGCTAGAACGTACCGGTCGGCCTGGTCGGAGGGGCGCAGGCCCTCGCGGTCGAGCCTCGCGAGCACGAACCAGTCGATGTCGTTGCGCGGCCAGCTCGGGTCGGACACGGGCGGCAGCTCGGGGCGGAGGGGTGCATCGAACGCCCAGTGGCGCTCGTAGCCCGCGCCCGATTCGATCCAGCGCTCGAGTGTCGCGATCTCCTCGGTCGAGAGCCGCTCGCCGACCGGAGGCATGGGGTTCCGGTCGGCGCGGATGCGGGCCATGACCCGGCTCTCCGCAGCGTTTCCGGGCACCAAGCCCGCGTGTCCGCCGTCGCGGCCGGTCGCCGACTCGATGGAGTCGAGCCTTAGGTTCGCCATGCGGGCCTCCTCGTCTGGGCCGTGGCAGGGCAGGCACTTGAGGAGAATCGGATGTACTTCGGTACGGAAGTCCGGTGCGCCGCTGGCCGGGAGCGCAAAGGCGACAGCCGCCAGCGTCGCTGCGACGGCTCGAATGGCGACCGCGATGGAAGGCGCACTCATGGTCTGTCGCTCGCCCCAGCTTCCAGCATGGGCACTGTACGCTGTTCGCGGGTGCGGGGTCAAGGCGTACCCGAGGCACCGGCGGCCAATGCGCGGCTGGTGGGAGCAGGCGATCTGGCGGCCCTCCGTTCTGACGAGTCGAGGCTCACCCTGCCGTAGTACGCCCCGGACAGATCCTTGCCCGTCGAGTCGACGAACCAGCCTTGCAGGGTGTTCGGGCCCTCGCGCAGGGAAGCCTCGAATCGAACCGAGGCCGCGTCCGTGCCCGCGGAGGCCTCTAGCGGCGCCCTACCGTTGACGCTCAGCCTAGCCGAAGCGATTTCCAAGGCCTTGCCCGTCGTGATGGGCACGCCTCCGATAGTCGAGGCGGGGCCGGCCGCTGTCAGGGCGCGTTCTAGGTGGAACGGCCATCGTCTCAGATCCACCAAGTAGGTCCCGCTCGCCTCCGCCTCGACCTGCCAGACGCCGCCGCGCGGCGGCCCGCAGGTCATTGCGACCCGCGTGCGGTTGTCGCAATCGACTTCGATCCAGCTGTTCGAGGTCAGATCGGTGTAGGTCTCGCTCTCCGCGCGGACCACGAGCGGCTCGATCTCGTTGATCGACGCCTCGATCGACGACCAGTACTGCTCGTAGCGGGCCTGCATGGCCTCCACGATGTCGGGATGGTCGCTCGCTACGTCGATCCGCTGCCCGGGGTCGGCGGCGAGATCGTAGAGCTCGGTTTCGCCGACGAGTCTCCAGTGGTTCCAGATTACGGCGCTCTGCGAGTACTTGGCGGGGCGGATTCGCCCGCCGTACTGGACGATGATCATGCGGTCCGGGCCCTTGTCGACCTCCGATCGGAGGATCGGCGCGAGAGACGCGCCGTCGAACGCCGCCTCGAGCGGCACGCCGACTCCGGCCAGATCCGCGACGGTCGGGAGGATGTCGGTGACGTGCGCAGCGTAGCTCACCGGACGGGGACTGCCCAGGTCGCCCCTCGGCCAGCGCAGGAAGCAGATCGCGCGGTGCCCTCCGTCATACGGGCTGCCCTTCTTGCCGCGCATCCCGGCGTTGAACAACATCTCGCCCTTGGATGTGCCGTTGTCGTTCATGAACACGAGCAGGGTGTTGTCGCGCAGGTGTCGTTCTCGGAGCCATGCGTCCAGGCGGGCGAGATTCTCGTCGACATTGCGGATCAGCCCGAAGAAGTGCGCGAGGGTCGGGTCTTCCAACGCGGCCCCGTACTGGGCGAAGTCCTTCGCGAGCGCGTGGAACGGGCTGTGGGGCGTGTTGAGGGCGATGTAGGCGAAGAACGGCTCTCCTTGCGCGGCCCGCTCGCCCATCCATTCCATCGCCTCGTCGAACCAGACGTTGGCGCAGAAGCGGTCGGAGTAGCGCGTCTCGGTCTGGTCGATATAGCGCGTGTAGTAGTAGTCGTTGTCGTACTCGATCTCGGAGGCGAGGCCCCAACCCTTGTGCCACACGGCTCGCTGGAAGCCGCGGTCGAGCGGTCGGTGCGGATAGGTGTCCCCGAGGTGCCACTTGCCGAAGAGGCCGGTGGCGTAACCATTGGCGGCGAAGATCTCGGGCATGGTGGGAATGTCGCGCTGCATGAGGTTGCGCCCGGATGGCACCATACCGGCCTTGTTGCGTAGGGCGTACAGGCCGGTCATCAGCTCGCCGCGGGTGGGCGTGCAGACGGGCGCGACGTGGAAGTTGGTCAGGCGGACGCTCTCGTCGTGCAGCTGGTCGATGTTCGGAGTGCGGAGAACAGGATTGCCGTGCGCCGAAACGTCGCCGTAGCCTTGGTCGTCGGTAAGGACGATGATCACGTTGGGTCGGGGATCCCGGGGCCGGTCCACGGTCCCGCACCCGAGGGTCGACCAAGCCAGAATCGGACAGGCGACGCTCAGTGCCCACTGGCGCCGACGCGACCACGGATGCTTGCGTTGACGCATCGTATTCACCCTCCTCCTGTTTCGCTCCTTCCAGTTTGACGACTAGCGACTCCCAAGTCTACGCCTCGGGCCGACGAGGGAGCTGGGTGCGCCCGAGGTGGCACTCCGCGTGCTGCTCCGCCATGCAGCCCGACTCCGTCATCGCCTCCCTGCGCTGTTGTTGCGGACCTGTTCGTGAACTTCGATAACGGTGATATCCGTGCCCGGGGCAAGGTTCTCCCGCCCTATCAAGTGCAAACCCGTCTCCGGGAGCGGCCGTTGATCCACGCTTGGGACTGACGCCCGCGAAAAGGCCGCGCCAACCAAAATAGAATAGTTTGCCATCACTCAACGGATCAAAGCGATCGGACCAATATCGCCGCCCGCCATCCGAACGGTCGGTGCGTTCGCCAAGAAGCATTCCCGGAAAGGACCATCATCCCATCGTTGGCAACGGGAACCACGACGAGAACATTAGAGGTGGAGTGGAACGGTAGCGCGTGTCGCACTCGCGACGACACGCTCTCCGGTACGAGGCCCCGCAAGGCATCAGACCTCTCGTGCTCTCGCGGCATCCTACCGTGCAAGACAAAGATTCCGACGACGAAAGGAATAGATCAAAGGTGACTTAGCCACTCCAAGCAGGGAATCCTCCCAAAACTATCCCAGAAGATCTGATTCGAATACTCGTTCAGGTATCGAGTGCAGCTCAGTACGCACTCCTTGTTTGAACAGTCAAGAATCTCAATCGCTTGGGCTACGATCTTTGAAGCGGAGAATCTGGGGTCACCCGGGTCACGTGCTAGACGTCGGCAGTATCCAGCTCCACCAGAAATCACATCGGACAGCACAACGAACAAACGGCCATTTCGTGTCTCAAAAGTGCTTCGCAGGTCACGACTCGCAGTCTCCAACAAAGAAGTGGCCGCCAATCGGATTGCCTCTGATAAGGTTCTCTTGAATCCCTCCCGCACCAAATCGCTATCGATCTCGGGAGCGAGATTATCAAATTCAGGGAGTTCTCGCCGAAAGTAGAGTATTCGTACATCGGTTTCAAACAGATGGCCCCAATCGATGGGATTTTTCAAATGGGAAATCGGGCAGCGCTCCCCCGTGCGCGGATTATCGTGCAACGCTTCAACATCGCTTCTCCCAAACCGACTGACCCTCGAAAGAACGGACTCAGCATACTCGCACCAGTGACACCAGACGTATCCCGATCCATGAGGACCTCTGTTTATGACAACCATGTGCCCCTGTGGTCCTCCATCCCTTGGATTAGCCACGACAAGAAACGTCTTCACGTCCTTCAAGTCGGTCTCTTGAAAGTCCGACATCCCTGCTGGAGTCAGCAACCGAGCCTCGTTACTGTGTCGAACGCCAAGCTTCGAGCTTACTAGGTCTCGCCCCATTCTGTCAGAATACGAGGCAAGGAACCCAATTGGCTCAATGAATTCCAGAGGCGAGCTCTTCGGGCTAGATTGACATTATTTGCAGGAAGAGTGGTATTGTTCTCGTTTGTCGTGGATCTCCGGATGGCCGCAAGACCGGCACACTCTATACCACCGTCGCAGTACCCAGCTCTCCTCACCCGTAACCGGACTCCGCCGGACAATACCGCGACTGACCCAGATTCTGCCTCCAGCGATGACCTCGGCGCTTGGAGAATACTCACTGATTGCCAGTGCAGCATTGCGATCAAGTCTTAGGGCACGTTCGTCTCGAGAAAACGACTGATGCGACTCGACGATTTCGAGGCTAATTGAGTGATCTGGAAAGCTATATGTTGGAATCACGGCACCCCGAGATAGTGATTCGACTAGAAACTGGTCCAGATAGCGTTTCATATCAGTCTGGCGAGCCGAAAGGCGCCGACTAGATATCTGTTTTTCAGACTGTGTAGCATCCGGATCGTTCTGGACAATTAGCTCCGCATCAGCAGCTCGTTTCATCGTCCTCTATCTAGAAGAAACATCACCGATCCAGCCACGAATCACACTGCAAACGTGAGAAGCCAGCTCAGTCCCTCTCACTCCTACCGCTGACAGTTCATTTGGCAGAGATTCGGTCAAATCCTCTGCATTCGCAATCGCATCCCGCCCCGAATCACCGGAAATCCAAAATTTGAAATCTCCACAGATAGCCATTTCCACTTCTTCGCTTAGATCGTCTCCCAATACGTCCCGAAGCTTAGGGGCCCCAAGCTGCCTCCGGTCGGCCAAGCGGTGCACGAGCCAGCCGGAGACTACGGTTGAACACTGATGACGCCGGAAGAAGCTGCTGTTGTCCACGGTAACATAGGGAGCAGGCGGCTTGGAATTGAGATAATTCTCCAACTTATGAAACTGAGCTTGATCATACCTGCTCCTTCGTGCTACCGTCAGTGCCACCAGTGCAACTTGTCCTCGGCGTCCCGCACGCCCCACACGTTGCAGGTAATTTGAGATACCCGGCGGAACGTTCCTACATAGCACGGCATCCAAATCACCAATATCTACCCCAAGTTCCATTGTTGTTGTGCAGCTCAATAGATTTATCGAACCAGCTCTAAACTCTTCTTCAGTGTCACTCCTTTCCCGAAGTCCAATAGCTGCGATATGTTCCCTAGATACGCCGCCATTGGTCTCGCGAAGTAACGAGTTACGTAGTGGTTTCTCGAGCGCATATTACGGACTTCTGCATCGGTTAGAAACTTGGTCTGGCCAATACAGCCGAATACCGTGCATATAGAATGGGAATTATATATCTGAGTGCCTAGGCAACCGATTTGGCAAATTATCAATCCATAAATCAATTTGATATTTCTTCCGTATATCTGTTGACAGTCTGTGGATATTCTTGATAGAATAGTTTCAATATAGGAGGTCATAGTTGAAGCAGTCGAAGCAGAAATGTCCCGGGAATTGATTTCGTAAAGGCATCACCTTGATCGAAGTGATCGCCATGTTCCCCGATGACGAATCCGCGGAAGAGTGGTTCGCCTCCATGCGCTGGCCGGACGGTCCGGCATGCCCCCGCTGCCGCGGCTCCAGCGTGCAGTCCGGCGCGGCCCACCCTTCGATGCCGTACCGTTGCCGCGGTTGCGGCAAGCGCTTTTCCGTGCGCACCGGCAGCGTGATGGCCGACACCAAGCTCGGCTACCGCGTCCGGGCCATCGCCCTGTTCCTGCTGGCCACCGGCATCAAGGGCGTCTCCAGCATGAAGCTGCACCGCGACCCGGGCATCAGCCGGAAGTCGGCCCGGCACCTGGCGCACCGCATCCGCGCGTGCCGGGAGCGGGACCGGGACCTGTTCGTCGGCCCGGTGGAAGTGGACGAGACGTACGTCGGCGGCAAGGAGCGCAACAAGCACGAGAGCAAGAAGGCCCGCGCCGGGCGCGGGCCCGTCGGCAAGACCCCCGTGGCGGGCGCGCGGGACCGCGCCACGAACGAAGTGGCCGCCCGGCCGCTGCCGGGCACGACCGAGGGCGACCTGCAGGGCTTCGTGCGCGGCCGGGTCGCGCCGGGCGCGCAGGTCCGCTCCGACGAGGCGGCGGCCTGCGCCGGCATGGAAGAGTTCCCGCACGAAGCCGTCAGGCACTCCGGCGGCGAGTACGTGCGCGGGACAGCGCATGCGAACGGCATCGAGTCGTTCCGGTCCCTGTTCAAGCGCGGCCTCTACGGAACCTATCATCGGATGAGCGTCCAACATTCGGGCCGCTACCTCACGGAGTTCGCGGGACGGTGCAACGCCCGCAACTGCGACACCGCGGAACGGATGCGGCGCATGGCGCGGGGCCCGGTCGGCCGGACGCTGACCTACTGGCAGCTGGTCGGCAAGGCCGCGGTCGCGGCCCGAGCACGGCCTGGCCGGTCCGCTGCGGCCTGTCTTCACGCTCGGTGCGAAGGGCCCTCCGGATCCGGAATCCCGCGCCGCGACCGGTGTCCGGCCCGGACGATTCATAGATGCAGCCGCCTTGGAAGGGGAGCCTCTCCAGTCCGTCCGTCGCGAGATCCGCTTGCAGGCGCAATTCAGATACGAACCGACCTTTCGGTGCCCACCTCGGCCGCACACGAAAGATCCGAGCTAGACGCCGACGTCCCCAAGCAGAGCAGTTCTAGCCGGATATGGCGTCGTCGGCACTCAGATATATAATTCCCAATAGAAGGGGCTTCCGAAGAAGACAGCAACCTCGTGTGGGATCGCGTACGCAATGCCGAATCGCCCACGGGTTGCCGCAACGGTCGGGCGATTCACGGTCATGGCACCACGCGGCATTGGTGAGCGGACCTGCTCCGAGACTGCGCGACAGGGCGAATATCGGCGACGGGGCTGAAGGGGGCGCACGTATCCGCAGCCTTAGCTGTCCAACCAGAAATCGAGGGTGCGTTCGATGTTCGGCACGCCATTGTGTTAGACCACACCTCTCCTCTGGGTCGGATCGTGCTAGAATGGAGCAGCTGAAATATGCAGCCAGTGAATTGGAGTACAGGATGAGTGTTCTGAAGTTGGACCGCATTGTCCCGTTTGCCGTCTTGGCGATCTGCTTGACTGCGTGCGGCGGATCGAAGTCGAGCGCTCCTCCTCCCCCGCAGCCTATTCCCGTGAACGTCACGCTGGGCAGCTTCGGGGGCACGATCACTCTTCAGTCTCAGGCTGGCCGATACACGCTGAACGGCCAAGCGATCACGAGCGGACACACGGTCAAGGGATCCAACGGCCAGGACTACGCGCTCACGCTGGCGAACGGCAGGTGGACGGCGGAATACGAGCCGCCTCCCCCTGAGACCGTCACCTTGGGCCAGAGCGGTCACCAAGTGACGGTGACGCGGCACGAGGACGGCAGCTACCAAGCCGGAAATGAGAGATTCCAGAAGAAGGGACAGGTCACGGCGGAGAACGGCAGCCGCTACACGCTCTCGCTGGTCGACGGAGAGTGGGTGCCGGAGTACATCGCTCCCGCGGCCCAGACCGTCGCCTTGGGAGGGAGCGGCGACCAAGTGACGCTCGCGCGGAACGAAGATGGTACTTTCCGGGCCGGGCAGGCCGACATCGCCGATGGCGAGGTTGTCACGTCGTCAAATGGTGGCCAGTACAGGCTGACGCTGGCTGATGGGGGGTGGTCTGCGACATACGAGCCGCCGGCGCCCGCGGTCGTCATTCTTGGCAAGAGCGGCAGCCAGGTGGTCGTGACACGGCATGAAGACGGCAGCTACGAGGCATTGGGGCAGAGGTTCGAGAGCGGGGCCGCGGTGACGGCGGTGAACGGCAGCCGCTACACGCTCTCGCTGATCAACGGAGAGTGGGTGCCGGAGTACATCGCTCCCGCGGCCCAGACCGTCGCCTTGGGAGGGAGCGGCGACCAAGTGACGCTCGCGCGGAACGAAGATGGTACCTATGGGGCCGGGCAGGTCGATATCGCGAGCGGCGGGGAGGTTACGTCGTCGAACGGAGGCAAGTACAGGCTGACTCTGACGGGCGGCACGTGGACTGCGACATACCAGCCGCCCCCCCCTGCTGTGATCACCTTGGGCAAGAGCGGCCTGCAACTTACCGCGACCCGGAATCAAGACGGTAGCTTCCAGGCTGGGGATACTAGATTCGAGAACGGAGGCCAGTGGACGGCGGCGAACGGCAGCCGTTACACCCTCACCTTCGCTAATGGCAGCTGGCGCGCCGAGTACGTAGCTCCAGAACCATTCTCGCTGACACTTGGCCGTAGCGGTTTCCGTGTAGTCTTCCAGCGGAACGAGGATGGCACCTACCGCGCCAACGGCCTGCAGTTCGCGTCCGGCGAGACTTGGACGGTGCGGTCGCAAAAATACCGTCTGACTCTGGCTGGCGGCGAATGGACTTACGAGTGGGTGCCGCCGCCAGGGCAGACCGTTGCCCTTGGGCGAAGCGGCGAATCGTTGGTCGTGACAATACAAGAAGACGGGAGTTACAGCGCGGACGAAACGCCGCTAGTCGTGGGGGACAGCCGCACTACGGAGAACGGAAACGTCTATCGCCTGACGAGGTCCGGCGGCACGTGGAGTGCGCAGTTTGAGCCGAGAGAGATACCGGTCGTTCTCGGGAATAGCGGCGTGCGCGTGATATTGGTGCAAGAAGAAAATGGCACGTACTGGCTGTCGGGCTCTGCCTTCCAGAGCGGGGGAACGCACACTGCTGCCAATGGCGACGTCTATCGCTTGACGCTGGCTAACGGGCAGTGGAGTGCCGAGTACGTGCCGGAAGTCATCACAGTCACAGTGACGGACTCACAGTTCAGCATTCCGATCGTTCGAGTTCAGGACGGCACCTATTGGTTCGCGGGTCGACAAATCCGCAGTGGCGATATTGTGACTGCGGATGGCAACGAGTACGAGCTGACGCTTAGGGGCCGTCGCTGGACAGCTCGCTTCAGGGCGGGCAAGGAGATTGTGGATCTCCCCTCCGGGGACTCGATCACGCTGTCGAAGCGGGCTGACGGATCGTACACTTGGAACGGCAGGACGATCCGTTCGGGGCGGACTTATACCGTCGACGGAGTGCGCTATCGCCTCACCCGAGGCTCCAGCGGGTGGAGGGCCGTACGCTCGATATCCCTGCCAATCGTCGACTTGGGTTCCGGTTCAGGCACCGGTGACACAGATACGATTAGGTCGTTCGAGGATAGCCTGTCCGTGGGCGATGATGATGATGTCGGCTTCGGCTTGCGTAGCGGAGCAGGAGCGACTAGGCATAGGAAAGGCGATGGCAGCATTCTCGCTGTCGGCCCAGATGAGAACGTGGTCGACTATTCGATGGACGACCTTCTTGTTAGCGAGAATCTCGTCAGAATAGAGTCCAGAGCAGGGGACGCGGCAAAGGTAGCAATCGAGGAGGCAATCGAGAAGCTTCAACGCTACAGGCCGCTGTACGAAATCAACCCTGACGACTATCTCAAGGGTAAGAGCACTTTGAGCCCAAGCCGCGTCTTGAAAGAGGCGTCGCATGCGTTCCACCGCATTCCGGGTGCCCGCAACTTCCCATCGACTTCACCGACAAGCCTCAGGCAATTCGACAGCTTGATAGAGGACTTGCAACTGGTAGCAGACTCCCTTTCGAGTGCGTCGACATCACAAGACTATGGAATCGCGAGCAGCGACTTCGAAACAGTCACCTCGAAACTTGTCTTCGGACACACTGACGACACGCGTTTCGTTGGGTACGCGAATCGCAAAACCATCGATAATGAATGGGCTGTCGGCTCGTTCGCGTACAGCACGCTTGAGCAACTGAGTTCGACCGAAAGCCTGCCCGCACGGGGACAATATACCTATACGGGCAACACCGTAGCAGTCTTGAGCAGCCTGCCAAACAAAGAACATCCAAAGACATATAACGGAACAATCGAACTTGTCGCCACGTTCAGCAGCAGTCTCGTCGAAGGCAAGGTCAGCGCATTGAAGAACGCACGGGGGGGGGCCCTTAAGGTACGGGGAACTCTGGTAGGAACAGTCGAGCTCCCGGATGCCAAGTTGGAGCGTCAAGAAGGCAAATTCAGCGTTGATAAAACGGAAATTTCGCCGCAAAGCGATAGATTGTACGGTCAGTTTATCAGAGAGGACGCCACAGATGCCTTTGGCACGTGGTCCGTGGGTTTCGGAGACAACAAAGAAAAGCTGTACGGAGCGTTCGGTGTGGACAGCCCGGCTCGAAAGGCTCTGCCTGGGACCTTGTCAAACGCCAAACCAGCCCCGAATCCGACTTCCGTATCCGAAGTTCAAGTACAGGGCCAACCTGCCACAGAGATTTCCTATGTTTCCCATGACCGAGATCAGACGAAACTTACACTCGCACAATTGCAACTCAGCGGTAAAAGCACCTCTTACGAGCAGATTTTCATGGACTGGGGCACAGGCTCCGGTACTTCTACTCCTATCAACATACGGAGAGGTAGTGATGTGTCTGTTAAGATTGGAGACTTCTATCTCAGAGGTACCAAGTTCACCCGCTTCGGTGCTTGGCACATTCCAAAGGAGAGCAAAAATAGCGACGAGCTGGCATTCGCAGCATTCGCCTACAGTCCGTTGGCGCCCTCACTGAATGACGATCTCAAGCATCTTTCTTTCACGGCACAGTATTCAGGGAAAACCCAAGTGATCGTGAAACACTCCGGCGATACTGTTTCCTTCCACATAGGTAACGTGACGGCAGAAGTGGAGTGGGATCCGGAGGGAAATGACACAATGAGTGTCAGTATGAGCGAATTCAGGGGGGTTGGAAGCGATACCGGACTGCTTCGAAATAATAAAATCAAATTCACAACCACTACCAATCTGGCGGAGGAAGTAACGATCAGCACCGCAATGGGGATTTCAGAAGCGCAGCTTAAGGCTAGGTTTGTCGGCGATTCCTTCGACGGGCCTCTTGGGCTGTTCGGGGAGTGGAAAGGGACGGTGTCCACGTTACAAGTGCATGGAGCCTTCGGCACGGACATTGCCCCGTAGGGGTCCTAGACTAGTGCTTTCGACAAAACCCTGAGTTTTCGTGGATTCTAGCCGATAGAACGCGGCTAGATGATTTCTACAGAAGGAACAGACTACGACCAATTACTCGAAATCATCGCCTCGTATTCCACTGCCAATATGAGGATACAGTCAGTTGTCTTTTGGTTGAACACGTTTCGTGAACTTGGTCTCTTCAAGGTTCCAGTTTAGGCAATCCAGATCGCTTCCGGCTGCCTATGCAGCCAGCAGCAAGCGCCTTGCCTTGAGACCCTCCCGCTCTCTGTGGCGCAGGATCCGGCCCACTCGATGAACATTCGCGGCCAGTCCGATCATCCGCTCGAATCCCTCCGTTCCCCGGTCCGGACCGCGACACTCCAAATTGTTGATCGCGGACTCCACGGCCGTGTGCGCCTGCCTCGCAGCCACGAATTCCGGCGCACCCTCAGTCTCATTCGCTGCCTTCGACAGACGACCCTTCCGCGGCATCGCGTTGCACGCGAGCAGCTCTTCCAAGCGCGTCAGGTTCGCCGGTCTGTGAACGCCCTTGTCGAAACTCAGCGATTCTCAATTTGGGCATTCTGGGATTTCCAGAGAGTCTCAGAAGGGTGTCGAAGGCAGGCTGGCGCAGGCAGGTGCTTGACGCGCAATCTGCGAGTTGGGATGTATGTCGCATGTCTTGGACGCGCTGCCGAGCGCCATCCGCGAGACGGCCGCCGGCCTGCCCGACCGGCGCACGGGTCGCAACACGCGCTACTTGGTCAGCGACGCCGCCGGTTGCGCCCTGGCCTGCTTCTTCACCCAGTGCGAGTCGTTCCTCGAATTCCAGCGGAGCATGGAGCGGGACGGCTCCCGCTCCAACTGCCGGACCCTGTTCGGCGTGGGCCGCATCCCCTGCGCCCACCGGATCCGCAACTTGCTCGACGGCCTCGACCCGGCCGCGTTCGACCCGCCGTTCCGGCTGTGCCTCGAAACCGTGGCCGCGCAGGGCGCGCTCGAGCCCTTCCAGCGCCTCGACGAGCGCCGGCCGCATCACTTCCACACCATGGTCGCGGCCACCGCGGTGGCCGACGGCCACGCCACCGTCCTGCCGCTGATGCCCGAGTTCGTGCGCCCGCAGCAGGACGCGGCCGCGACCCGCGCCGACATGAGCGAGGACGAGCGCAAGCAGGACTGCGAGCGCAACGCCGCCAAGCGCTGGATCGCCGCTCACGGCGCCTGGCTGCAGGCCTACCGCCCCGTCCTGCCGGGCGACGACCTGTACTGTTGCCAGCCGGTCTGCGAGGCCGCTGGCATGTGGACTACATCCGGGTACCTGATTACCCACAAGACTCAGCCAAGGTTAGGAGGCGGTAAGGCATGGGCGGGGTGCGCACGGAGGCGTGGAGCAGGCGGGGGACCAGCACCTCCAGATCGTAGCGGCGGTTGAAGCGGTAGCGGAACTCGGCGAGGTACCGCGGCAGGTGCTTGCCGTCGAGCGCATGGCAGGTTCCCGCCAGGGACTGCTTGACGTTCCCCGGCATCGTGTTGACCCGGACGAAGCGGGAATCCCCGCAGCTCCGCTGCCCGCCTCCGGTGACGGTCGGCACGTGCTCGCAGCCGGCGTCGGCGACGCCCCGGAAGCAGGCCGGGCCGTCGGAATGCACCTTCGTGCCGGGCTGCAAGTGCCGCCCGGCCCACGCTGCCAGCGTCTTCTTGCGGAAGCCCGCCACGCTGGCCACGCTGCTCATGCGCATCCTTGCCGGCTGGCCGGCGGCGGTGACCTGCACGGCGGCCACGAACGGCGTCTTGCCCGCCGCGCCGCGACCGCGCTCTTGCCGCCGCTCCGCTCCCCGCCCCAGCAGGCCCCAGTAGGCATCGTCCACCTGCACGATGCCGCCCGGCGGCACGCGCTCGTCGCGCTCCTTCAGCACTGGCAGGAGCTTGTGCTTCACCTTCCAGGCGGTATTCCGGCTGACGCCCGGCTGACGCGCCAGTTCCAGCGACGAAACGCCGTGCTTGCCCTGCGTCAGCAGGTGGAGCGCCAGGAACCGGACGGTCAGCGGCAGCTTGCTGGCGGCGAAGATCGTGCCGGCGACGAGGGAGGTCCGGCGGTGGCAGGCATGGCACTGCCGGAGCTTGCGGGAGCGGATGCGGCAGTGCCGCCGGGAGCCGCACTCCGGGCAGCGGAAGCCGTCCGGCCGGCGGGCGTTGAAAACGGCCTGCTCGCATTGCCCCTCGCTGCCGTAGCGCTGCAGGAACTTGCCCGGGCTGAGTCCCTTCTGGCATTGCACGCGATTGCGTTTCAGCTGCTAGCCCCTTTCCTGTCAGAGATTTCCGACCTCCTTCAGTATAGCATATCCTCGGCTGACGTTCGTTGGTAATCAGGTCCGGGTATGCAAGCCCGGATCCCACAAGGACTCGTACGAGGTGCCAGAGAATCGGCAGGCGCGCGGCGCAGTGCAATCGACCGGCTGGCTGCCGCGGCCCGGACCCGGCCGAGCACTTGGATCGAGTACGCCGCGGAGCGCGGCGGCAAGCGTACCTACGCCAACTGGTTCTTCACCAGTCTCGCGGTCACCACGGACAACGCGGAGCGGATCGCGCGGGTCGGCTGGGCGCGCTGGAAGATCGAGAACGAGGGCTTCAACTGCTTGGCGCGGCACGGCTGCAACTTCGGGCACGGCAAGGCCGCGCCGGCCAACGTGACGGTTGTGCTGAGCCTGTTCGCCTTCGTGCTCCATGCGGTGCTGCAGTGCGTCTGCGCGCTGTGGCGGCAGTGCCGGTGCAAGCGGGTCACGCGCCGCGACTTGTTCAAGGAGCTGAGGGTCGCGCTGCGCTGATACCGCTTCCCGGACTGGCGGGCTCTGCTGGCGGCGGTGCGCGACGGACGCGCGCCGCCGCGCTGCCAGTCGGCCGGGGCCTAGCCTCCGCGCAGCTTCGCCTCGGCAGCGTCCGGCGAGCGGCCGGCTGCGGCAGCAGGCTACCGCCGGAGTGCGTCCGCCCGCGGGCCTGGCACCAGGCGGACCCGTCGCGGGATCGCGACACAGCCCTGCCAGCCGTCCGACACTCCCGCGGGGCGGCCTTCGAAGCGCGACCTCTCGGTCAACTTGTTCACCTCATCCTCCGAAACAACGTTCATCCACCACCTTTATGGCCAAATCTAGAACTGCTGGGCATGGGGCATGAGCCAGTGTCGGCAGCAGATCTTGGCGGGCGAGCCGAACCCGGAGGACTAGGTGATGACCCTGCCCGAACCGCTGCGCCACCACCTCCTCGCGACTGTGCGCATGGCGGCCTTCCGGCCCGAGGCGGCCGTAGTCGCGCCCGAGCCGGCCAAGCCCCAGACGGCCCGCGAGCCGGTGCAGGCGTTGTTCTGCAGCGAGTCCGACCTGCGCTAGGACCCGGCCGCGGGCACCCTCACCGTCAGCCTGCTGCGCCAATCCACGCGGGCCCGCGACGAGGTGTACGGGCCGCTGACTGAGGACCTCAACCGCGCCCGGCAGGGGCGTAACGCGGCCGCCGCTTTGGGAGCGCGGGCTTCCCCGGCGCCCGGACCCGGCCACGGTCGCCGACCGGATCCCAAGCTAGCCGTTACCGACCGCGGCGGATTTCGCGGAGAGCGTCCGCAGTCGCGGCCGCCGACGGCCCTCCCCGGCGTAGACCGCGCCGCTCCCGGCACCCGTCCCCGTCGGCTGGTCGACGTGCTAGGCGCAGTCACCGGCGACACCGGTCTCCCACTCGAATGTGCCGGCGCCAAGGCCCCGATCCATGCGTCCGCGGCTGCTCGCCCCAAGGCCGTCTGCGTGTCCCTGCGGCCAGCTCGTCGCCCCGGCCACACCGTCCCGGTCGGCTGCGGTGCGAGCCTCTTGGACAACCTAAAACGGCCGATGTTCGGACATTTGGTTCGCCGTCTGGTACCTGCGCCAGCGTCTTTCCGGACGGAACGGAACCGCGCGAATAGATCCGACCTCCCAGAGCCTTGCCGGTCCCGGGCCACGATGTGTTCCGCGCTTCACACTTCCGATAATGCCGCTGACCTCCGAGGGCCATCCAAACAGGCAGGGTCCCGCAACGACGGTGCGACCGTTGGTCCTTCGATTCGCATGTGCGGGCGAAATGCGGGGCTCGCGCCCCGTCTCGCGGGTGCTCCGCGGCGGCCGGCTTGTCCGGCCGCCGCTCGCGACCGCCGGCGCGGAGCGCCGGGCAGCCGTCGGGCGCCCCCGGGCGGCGATCTCCGGAGCCGAGCGGAAGCGCTCACCCTTGCTGGGGACGGCCCAGGCGCCGCTTGCCGCCGGTCGCGTCCTCGCGGGGCGTCAGCCCCAACCAAGCCGTGAAGTCCCGGGCCCGCTCGAAGGCCGCCCCGTCGCCGGCTGCCCCCACCGGCGCGGTCGCGATCAGCGGGCCGATGCCCGCGATCTCGTCCAGCCTGCGGCAGGCCTCGTTCCCCTTGCACTCCCGCGCCACCTCACCGTTGAGCTCCGCCTCGCGCCGGTCCAGCTCCTCCCACTCGACGACCCTGCTGGCGACCATCGCGCGCATACGGTCCGAATGACCGTCGCCGACATCCTCGAGGATGCCCGGCAGGGCCGCGGCCAGCTTGGTCGTGCCCTGCGACACCGCGATTTCCCGCTCTGGCAGGACGCCGCGGATCTGGCTGATCGGGCCGACGCGCGCGCCAGCCGCGAGCGCAGCCGGTGCAGCGACTGCATCGTCAGCTGCTCTTCCGACTTCAGCGGCACCGAGCGCATCGTCGGGCGCTGGCTGGCCTCCGGGTCGTCGAAGTCCGTCTTGTCCCGCTTGACGTACGGCTTGACGTACTTCGGCGGCATCAGCCGCACCTCGCGACGGAGCTCCCGCTGCAGCCGCCCCAGGTAGTGCGCCCCGCTGCAGGCCTCCATGTCGATCACGCAGGGCTGCAGTGCGCCCAGCACCTCCGCGACCCTCTGCTTCGTGCGCTTCGCCTTGACCAGCGGCATGCCGTGCCGGTCCATGCTGACCAGATGCACGCTGCACTTGCCGATGTCGATTCCGATCACCGCCAGCTCTTTCCACGTCTGCTTCCGGGCGATCTTGCTCTTCGCTGCCATGAGGGGGTTCTTCCACTGTGCCGCGGCCCGCGACCGGGCTCGCACGACGATTCCAGTTTCGTTGTTCCTGCCGGGCAGCAAGGGGCGCGCCGTCCTGCGGTGCAGATCCGCTTGGGGACGCCCGCGCCGACGCTTGCCTGAACTGATCAATTAGTTTCCTTCCGGGATCGGCGCTGAGAGTGCCGCGGCTCCGCAGGCATCCCGCCTGGTCTGGCCCAGCCATTTCTTCCTGCAGTAGTTCCGTTCCAGTAGTCCGCGGGGACCGAGCCGTCTCGGTCGGGCACGGCCCCTGCGAGTTTCTCGTATCGCGACTGCAAGATTCGGAAGTGATGACGGGTGAGCGCGAACCATCCCACAATCTTGAGTTTTCCGGGTCGCGACTCCATGCCGAGGAAGCGATCGGGTGTCAGGGCGAGCCAAACCAAGATTGCTGTGTGCCCGGGCAATCACGAGTTGGTCGGCAATGGCCGCTGCTGGCCGATGCCGCAAGGGCAACGCGTCTGCGCGGCCCATCGTGTGCGAGACCGCTACGGGGCGGCATGCCTGGGCGCGCCGTGACCGTGAGGCGCGGCATGTGCCATGCGGAGGCGGCGCTGAGGCGCGAGATCCTGCGCATTGCGTTCGCGCTCCTGCGGTGCGGCGAGCCCTGTCGCGATTCCGGAATGGACGCGGATGCGCGGACGGGAAGAACCTGGCTCGCTGGGTCCAGATAGTGCGCGGGGCGAAACGCTGGCGAACGCGGCGCGTGGAGAAGAATACATTGCTTCGGCGGGTATTCCGCGTGCAGCCTAGGCTGGCCGAAGCGGGTCCGTCCCGCTGCCGGGGGGGGGGAGGGGTAGCCATCGATCGTCCGGCCATTGCCCGCGGCGGAGCTGGCCCGGGGCCCTCCGTCACCTCGATGCTAGCGCAGCGCAAGCCCGTGCGAACGGCGCCCCGAACGGGTGCTTGCCGTTAGGCCCGCCAGCCGGCTATCGAAACAACACATCGCCGAAGTGGAGCTGGGGAGGTGTCTCTGGATCACCCTAATACCTTCGGAGCAAACGCCGGGCCGGGGTCAGGCGTGGGCTGCCCATGCCCCATAAGTGGGCCTGGACTAACGGAAGCCCCGGGCACAGGGAGTCGCGGAGTGGGGCCTTCGGATAGGCAGACGGCAGGGCCAGTCCGCGCAGTCGGCGAGACCCCGGCAGCGGGACGGTCGCAGCCGCTCAATCTTTTTCCCACGGAGCCCTCGACAATCTGCCGCCGAGCTGCCTTCTACGCCGAGCTGCCTTCTATGGGTCATGCCCCGGAACCGCATTCTCGAAACGCTGTCGGGCCCGGAGGTCTCCTGCGCCTGCGAGCGCTGCTGGACGCGGAGACCTTCCCCCACCGCACCGCGCTCGCCGCGCACGTGTGCGCCGACTTCCGCTTCCACGACGAAACCCCCAGCTGGTCACCTGCCTGAAGGTTTTGCGGACCCTCCACGCCCGCGACAGCATCGCTCTCCCGCCGCCCGTCCGCCACGGCGGGCACGGCCGCCCGCGACGGCTCGGCCACCCCGTCGGGGCCCCGCGGTCCGTGCCGGCCCGCGCCGGCGCCGTCGAGGACCTGCGCCTCGAACTCGTCGCCGACGACCGCAGCCGCCGGCTCCGGACCGAGCTGATCGCCCGCGAGCATCCCCGCGGCGCCGCCTGCCACGTCGGCCCCCAGCTGCGCTACCTGCCGCTCTCGCGGCACGGCATCCTCGGCGCCCTCGGCTTCGCCGCCTCCGCCCTGGCTCTCGCCGACCGCGACCGCTGGATCGGCTGGGACGCCGAGCGCCGCCGCAACCGGCTGCATCGCGTGATCGCCCTCAGCCGCTTCCTGATCCGGCCCGGCGCGCAGTGCCGCAACCTCGCCTCCAAGGCCCTCGCCCCGGGCCTGCGCCGCCTCCCCGCCGACTTCCAGCAGCGCTACGGCTACGAGCCCCTGCTCGCGGAGACCTTCGTCGACCGCCGGCACCATGCCGGCACCAGCTTCAAGGCCGCCAACTGGATTCACGTCGGCCGCACCGCCGGCCGCGGGCGCTGCGCCCCGACCGGCGCGACCGTGCCCGTCAAGGCCGTCTTCCTGTATCCCCTGCGGCACGACTGGCGCCGCCAGCCGGGCGTGCCCGCGCCCCCGCCGCCCCCGCGCGAGTTCGGCGGCGCTCCGCTGGGAGATGTACGCTGGAGCCGCCGCCTGGTGCAATGCGCGGCCGCCATGGCCGACGCGCCGCGGGCCTCGTTCGTCTCCGCAGCCCGGTCCGACCGCGCCCTGATGAAAGCCTGCTACCGCATGATCGACCAGCCGGCCGAGGCCGCCGTCACGCCCGCCAGCATTCTCGCCCCCCACCGTGCGCGCACGCTGGAGCGCATGGACGGCCAAGCCGTCGTGCTGTGCATCCAGGACGGCAGCGACCTCAATTTCGCCGAGTGTCCGGGCTGCGTCGGCCCGGGGCTGATCGGCAGGAACAGCCGTTCCAAGGGCACCCTCGGCCTGCACATGCACTCGACGCCGGCCGTCAACGGCGACGGCATCCCGCCGGGCGTGCCGCTGATCCAGTTCGAGGCCCCCGACGGCCGGGCCGGGAAGCACCAGCCGGCCGAGCTGCGCGAGACGCAGTGCTGGGTGCGCGGGCTGCGGGACACGGCCGAGCTGGCCGGGCAGCTGCGGGGGACCCGGCCGGTCGCGGTCATGGACCGCGAGGCGGACGTGTTCGAGCTGTGCGCCGAGCGAGTTGCGCCCGGCGCGCGCGGCCGAGGTGGCGCTGCGCTGGCAGACGGTCCCGCTGCCGGCGCCGGCAGCGGGACCCGAGCGCGGGAGCGAGCCGATTCGCCTGAACATGGTGCACGTGCGGGAAGACGCGGCCCCGGACGGCGCCGAGCCGCTGGAATGGTTCCTGCTGACGAGCGTGCCGGTGCGGACGCGGGCGGACGCGGAGCGCATCCTCGCCTGGTATCGCCTGCGCTGGCGCATCGAGGACTGGTACCGGGTGCTCAAGTCCGGCTGCCGGGCGGAACACCTCGGCCATCGCCGCGGCGAGCGGATCGAGCGGGCGGTCACGATCAAGGCGGTGATCGCCTGGCGCCTGACCGTGATGACGCTGCCGGGCCGGGACACGCCCGAACTGCCGCCAAGCGATCTGTTCTCCGACGCCGAGCTGTGGGCGCCGGGCGACTTCGCCAAGGCTCGCCAGGTGCCGGCGCCCGACAACCTAGATCGCGCGGTGCTCACCACGGCGATGCTCGGCAGCTGTCTCAACCGCAAGCACGATCCCCCCGCCCGGGCACGAGGTTCTCCGGGAGGGCTACACGCGACTCGCTACGGCCACGCAGAGGTACGAGCGGCTGATCGACCTGGACCAAGCCAGCAACTTGTACCAAGATCTGCCCTCAACCAAGACTGATGGGTAAAAGGCAGGCCGCAGGCGCAAGGGCAACGCGTACGTACGGCGCATCCTGTGCGAGATCGCCCGCGCGGCGGCGCGCACCAAGGACACGCAGTTCGGCCCGCGCAAGCGCGCCCTGGCCGCGCGGCGGGGCACGGGACGCGCGGCGGGGCACGGGACGCGCGGCGGGGCACGGGACGCGCGGCGGGGCACGGGACGCGCGGCGGTGGCGCTGGGGCACAAGATCCTGCGCATCGCGTTCGCGATGCTGCGCGACGGCGTGCCCTACCGCGATCCGGTCGTCGACCCGGAAGCGTTGACGGCGCGCAAGAACCTGTCCCGCTGGCTGCGGATGGTGCGCAAGGCGCAGCTGCTGCCGGAGGTGGCGCGGCGCGTGCAGGAGGAGCTGCTGCGACAGCAGGCCGCGCGCGAGAAACGGCGGCTGGCCGAGTCCGATAGGGCCCTGGAGCCGGGGTCCGGAGCGGCTGAGCGGCCCGCACTCGCCTAGGACGGGGCCGGACCGGGCGCTCGGTCACTCAGCGCGTGCGAAGGGGAAGCCCGCGCGAACGGCGCCCCGCGCCGGTCCCTGACGTCAATCCAACCACCGGGCCGTCGAAATCTCTCGCCGGGGCGGAACCGTGGGGGTGTGTCTCCAAGACCCATAGCTTTCGGAGGAGAGTTCAGTCCGAATCCCGTCGAAGGTCTCGTCTGCTCCGTAGAGTAGACTAACGAGCAGCCATGAGGGATTCGACAGCGAGGTGACTGCCATGGGGGATTCTAGTCGCATGCGCACTGCGGCGTTGCTTTCTGCGGTGCTGCTCCTTCCTGCCCTTGGCAATGCGCAGCCGGTTTCAGTTCAGCTCGGCGATCACGGCGGCACTGCAACTCTGAATCGATCGGACTCCGGCGGCTACACATGGAACGGCCAGACCGTGAACGATGGATTCGTGGTTATCGGCGGAAACGGGCTCCAGTACGTTCTTACGGTCTCGGGCGAGCGGCCCGTCGCTAGGTTCCTGCAGGGCTTGGTGCGGGTCGCTCTCGGTAGCGGCGGTTCCGCCATCACCCTGAAACAGATCGAAACCGGCGGATTCTCGTGGGGAGGCGAGCCCGTGACCAGCGGGTACGTCGTCACGGCGGCCGAGGGTACGGTGTACACGCTGGTGAGGTCGGGGGGGAGGTGGCAGGCGCAGCCCTCCTCGCAGCGCATCAGCGTGCGGCTCGGCCGGTCTGGCGAGTCGGTCAGCATATTCCGTAGCCGCGACGGCAGCTATTCCTATCTGGGTAGACCTCTGCGAGCCGGTCTCAGGGCGCGCGATTCAGCTGGAATCTCCTACAGATTCGCTTTGCGTAACGGCGCGTGGCATTTAGACCCGGTGTCCGTGGGAACGCCGGATCCGGGTAATCGCGGCACGACCCCGGCCCCGATCGATTCGCTCGCCTACGACCGGCGGGGTGCGTACGTCGGCATGAAGCCCACCTTGACAGTTGCGAGCGGCACAAACGGGGATACGTCGATCCGGATCGGCGGCGTGGATTTCCCGTTGACGGAGCTGGCCCGTGATGGAGGCGTCAACAGGAGTACGACCTTCGCCCAGCATGCCGCCGACGTAATCGCGACCGTGCGAGAAAACCTCGACACGTTTCGGTCCCTCTACGAAGACGACGCAAGCGGCCTAAGGGATATTATGCAATCGCGCTGGAGGGCCGCTCGGCAGGCCCTGGCCGATCTTGTTGGCGATTCGACTGCTAACCGGGTTCTGGGGTATACCCTGCCAATGCGGGGCACTCGGGTAAACGTCCGCACGGCCGACGGGCGCTTGGAGGACGCGCAACTGGCGCTTTCGAGCATCAGGGACTTCCGTTCGGCCGTGGACGGCGGAATCTTCGATGGAGGAGCGATCGACCTTGCCGACGTCGACGATGCCTTCGACGCAGTGCGCAGCGCGACCATTCTTGGGTTCGGTACAACCCCGAACACGCGGTTCGGGGCGTACATGCGCTTAAAGAGAGCCAATCGCTGGGACGACGACCTCAAGCTCCTGAATCGCACTGAGGGTCTCGACACGTTCGCCTACAGCCCGCTGGATGCGTCGTACAGGCCGGCACTTCCGAGCTTCGGCCAGGCAACCTTCGTGGGTCGCACCGTCGCGGTCCAGCCGGACGAGCCGAGCGAGTCCTACGCCGGCACCGTCGAGCTGAACGTGCTGCTGAACTCGAATCGAGTCGGCGTTACGATCAGGGACTTGGTCAGCGACAGCGGCACCTCGTGGCGGTTCGGTCTATGGCGTCCGGAATCGATCGTCCTGCCAGCCGCCCGTTTGAACCGTAGCGTCGGCTCATTCGACAGCGTTGCGGCTTCTAGCTACGCTGTCGTGAACTATCCGTTCGCTGCGGGCGGGCCTAGGCCTCGGCGATTGAGAGGCGAGCTCGAGGGCCGGTTCGTAGGTGAGGGCGCGCAGCCCGGGGGGGCCGCGATTGGCACTTGGGAGATCTCCGAGAGCTCCACCAGGCCGATCCTGGCGGGAGCCTTCGGAGCGGAATACGATAGGTCGCCTGATCGTCGGGTGCCCGCTGTCGATGACTCAGGCACTGCATCGAGAACGCACTTGGAGGTCGCCCCCGATTCAGACGGCGCGATCCGCGTCGGCGGGAGCGATCCTCACGGTGAAGATTTTGAATTCGACGTCTCCGAATTGTATTCGAGCGGCTTCGCCGCGAGGCAAGGCACGCCGTTGGTCGACTTGGCGAAGGAGGAGATCGAGAATCAGATCCGAATCCTCGACTTCTGGACCGACTTGAGTTCCTCCGATTCCACCCTGCAGCCTAGGCGGACGAAGATCTGGTCCGATTCGAATGCCGCACTGCGCCGCGTGTTCGGTTCAGCCTATCCAGCTAGGACATTGCTGGGGACATATCCCTCCGGTCCGCGTCGCGACAACGAAGCCCGCAGGATCCTCCGCGAGGCCGCGGACGCGCTCGAATCGCGCGCGACGCTGCAAGACTCGCTCGCGACCGACGGGATCTTCTCTACTGCTAGGCGGTTGGTGTCGGACGTCGACGATCTATTCGACATTCGGCTCTACTCGATGAGGGTCGACTTCGGCCACACGAACTACGGACGCTTCGGTGTCTGGGCTAAGACCGTCGGCCGCAGCGCTCGCGCAGGCGCGGAGAGCGACGGCGCTTCCTCCTTCGCCTACAGCCCGCTCAGGCAGACCACGTACTTCTCGGGCGATCTGAGCTATCCCAGCGGAGGTGTCGGCTACTACGAAGGGGACACGCTCGCCGTGGAACAGTCCCCGCTTGCCCGAGTCTTCACCGGCCGTATCGGCCTCACGGTCCAGTGGGGCGCGCGGCTGTCGAGCGCTAGAGTTAACTCCGTGATCCGTGACCTCCGCACAATCGACAGCGAAGACCCGCTGGTCTACCGGAACGCGGCAGTCGACGAGATCATCTTCCGTGGCGTCCCCGTAACGTCTTCCAACCCACGAGCGGGTATCGGCTTCAGCTCCAGCAACCCCGAAGTTCGAGTGAGGTACTTCAATTTCGGTCGTTCCGACGCTCGGTGGAGCGGGTCGAGAACCTTCACGGGGAAGTTTGTTGGAGAGAGCATCGATGGCCCGCTTGGAGTGATCGGAACTTGGAGCTTGGGCCCGTCATACGCCACCTCCTCCCTCAAGGGCTCGTTTTCTGCGGATTGGACTCCCTGACGATCCAGCGCGCGAGAAACGTGGCGGTCTGCGCGGCTCTTGATCCGGGGCCGGCAGCCTTGAAGAGCGCACACCCGAAATCCCTGGGGATGTGCGGCAACTTTCGCGGGGTTAAGTTCTCGCCGAGTAGAGGCTGGGCATTACGCGGGCAGGCGTGCGCTGCCGCCTCGGCGCGGTGACAGTACCCTTCGTCGCGTCCTTGGCTTGCTTGCGATATCGGTGCCTCTCGCTGCAAGCCCGCGCAAGTCAATTCGCCGTCGGGCCCGTGGCCGAGGGCTCATGAAATGTGCCCGTTGCGTCGCGGGATAGATGCCCTGATTGTGAGCTCCACAAGCTGACTCGGCACGCCCTCCGTCGATGCGAGGAGCCGCCTGGGAATCCGCGTCGGCCTTGCGGGATCGATTCGAAGCGTTGCCGTCAGCGGCAATCGCGCCAAGGCCTGGACAAGGTGAGCCGACAGGGTCGTATTCGAGCCCGCGCTCGGAGGATGCCTCTCAGAACCCGACCTGGATGGCGAGAAACGAAAAGGTGTTCCCGTGCCCCGGCGAATTCGCCTTCACGAACGGACCGGGAAACATGTACCCGATTCCGCCAGTGACGCCGACGGAGTCACTGACCGGTAGCGAGAACGTGGCGTTCACCTCGTCCCCGACTTTCTTGTCGGCGGCCCCCGATTCCGGCGGAGCCACGGACAGCCGCCCCCCGACGTTGTACAGCGCGTCCCGAGCGCTGACCAGCCAGAAGGAGTGGAAATCGAACTGCAGTCTCAGCCGCTTGTGCGGGTTGACCTCGGCTCCGAGCTGCAGGTTCCTGATATTGCGCCAGCCGACTAGATCGTTGTAGCCGTACCAGCGGTGTGCGCTCGGGTAGACGTCCACAAAGCCGCCGGTCACGCCGTCGTTCGGGTCGGAGTCGCCGGAACCGAAGTTGTATTTCGTGTAAAGCCGGGGCTTCCCGGTCGAGTCGATGGCGTAGCCCAGTTCCCCGTAGTAGCCCCACGCCTTGATCGGCGCATCTGCCACGTCGCCTGTCTGGCGCACGAATGCCGCATCGTAGTCCCATGGGCCGAGACCCTCGCCCCAGATGCGGACCCCGGCCGTGTACCTGTCCAGGCCGCCTCGCATCTGCAGTTCGTTCATTGAATGCGGGGTCGTCTGCCAGAGGACGAACGGCTCGATTGTCGATTGCGGGACGATTCCACCCAGCGCCGCATAGACTCCGTGGAGGTTGTTGCCCTCGAGAGATTGGTTGATGCGCCGACCCGGGTCGTTCTGCACGACCGAGGCCGTGAAGACGTCGATTTTGGCCTGTCCGGACTGCAGTTCCAGCTTCACGGCGTCGAACTCTCGCGAAGTGTTCGACCAGTCCTGCGCGCCTAGCAGTCGCTGGTCGCCGTAGGAGAGCAGCTGTCGCCCGACCGTGACCCTGACCGGGGATTTCGAGCCGCCGATCCTGGCGTACGCCTGGCGCACGTCGAAGCCGTCCTCGAAGGCTCCGAGCCTCCCTACGCTCTCGCGAAGCGCCGGCGCCCGCGAATCTTGGCCTTGAAAACCGAATTGCAGCCATTCGGCTGCATCGATTCCTATGTCCACGCGGGTGCGGACCAAGGCATAGCCGTCGTCGCTGCCGTTGAGATAACCCAGTGCTTCGCGACTCTCGAAGCGAGTTCGGAACTCGCCTCCGAGCGATAGCCAACTCGGAATGGCCGGCGCTTCGCCTGTCCCATGCTCGTCGGCCTGGACGCCAATGTCTGTTGCGGCGTCTTGCTCCTGAGCCGGAACGACCCCTGTGGCTAGCGCGAGTAGGAGCCAAGCCGCACCTTGCCGCGCTGACCGCATCACCGGGTCAAGCCCGCGGTCGCCAGCTTGGGCGAGGCTGGACCGCTTGCAGCGTCCCCGCTGACCGCCGGACTCGTTCTGAGGCCCTCGAAGGACCGCGCCACGCACCAAGCAGTACTGTCGTAGCTGCAAGCAGTACTGTCGTAGCTGATTGAGGGCCAAGATCGGTTCCTCTCGCTCTCGCTGTCGGAATCCGTCCGTTTGATCCATAATACAGTGGACTTGTTTGGGGATCAACGGGAGGGGGCGACCCAAGACTCAACTTGCACGCAGCCACGTCGAGGGTGAACAGAGTACTAGAAGTTGACACACAAGGCATGCGGACGCCATGAGCGCGCTGGGCTCCCGCTCGTGGACATCACGCGGATGTTCCCGGACGATGCGGCGGCCGAGGAACGGTTCGTCAGCAACCGCTGGCCTGCTGCTGTGTGCTGCCCGGAATGCAGATCGCAGGATGTGCAGGAGCGACCGACGCGCAAACCGCAGCCGTACCGCTGCCGCGACTGCCGCAAGGACTTCTCGGCCAAGACCCGAACGCTCATGCCTAACTCCAAGCGCGGTCTCCAGACCTGGGTGATCGCGCTGTACCTACTCTCGACCGGTCCGAAGGGACCGTCAAGCACGAAGATCCACCGAGACCTAGGCGAGACCAGGAGGACGGCTCGGTTCCTCGCGCATCGCATCCGCGAGACTTGGGTCATGCGGGGAGAGCCGTTCTCCCGTCCCCAGGAGATGGACGAGGCTTGCATCGGCCGTTAGGCGAGCAACGAGCACGAGTCGAATAGATCGAGGACCAAGGGCTGACCGGTTCGACTAGACTGCCGAGGTCAGAGTGAGGGTCCGGAATCCCAAGGGAGCCTTCTCAGCTCCGATTGCGAGCGTGACGGCTTAGCGGGTGCTAGGCCTCAAGCCCGTCTCCGGGATTCTGCGACGAGCGCCGCCCGCGCTGTCCCGACCGCTTCGCCACGGCAGCTGCCAGTCCTCTGCTTGGCGGGTGCCCGAACGGGATCTGCTGGTATGCTGAACTGCCGTTCTGATCGGCCTCTGCGAACGTGCTGTCCGTTTGCCAGATCGGCTTTCTCGCGTCGTGCCTGACGGTCGGCTGCAGCGGGCTGTCGGCCCAGGCCCCTGCCATCGCGCCGGAGGAAGCTCGAAACCGTCGCGTCGAGCAGATCGTGGTCTCCCCGTCCCGCGACGAGACCTCCGCGGAGTCCGCTTCGCCGCTCAGCGCGATCCCAATGCCCAGCGCTGGGCAGCCCTGCAGCCACTTGGACGCGTTCTCGGCGGACTGCAAGCCCAAGTTCGAAGGATGGTTCGCTGTCGAGCGAATGTCGGGCCGGGTGGTGCTGGGAGGCGGGGAATCTCCTCCGGCCGGCGCAAGGGTGGTCCTGCATTGCGAGGGCGAGGCCCGAGCGGAGGGACCTGCCCAGCCGAGCGGCTATTTCGGATTCAAGCCGCAGCTGCATCCCGACTTGGCGGCGCGGGTCAAGAGCGCCGGCGGCCAGCCGGACGGACTGATCAGGCTCGCGGTGAACGAGGCGGAGTACATGCCCCCCTGCGCGGTGAGCGCCACGCTGGAGGGCTACCTCTCCGATTTCGTGCCGGCGGGGCACATCTGGGGCGACCGGTTTACTCTCGTGGCCCACCATCCCCGCATCGAGCTCGGCACGGTCATTCTCCGTCCGCTCGAAGGCTTCCCCCGCAGCCCTGCGAGCGCTACGACGGCGCAGGCGCCGGAAGAGGCGCGCAATGCCTTCGGCAGCGGATTGAAGGCGCTACGCAAGGACTGGCCCGACTTCCAGAGGGCCCAGTCGCGGTTCGAGCGCGCGGTCGAGGCCTATCCCGGATTCGCTGCCGCCTGGCACGCCTTGGGCGAGACGCGCTGGGAACTTGGCAACGAGGGCGGAGCGATGCAGGCGTTCATCCGTTCGGTCAACGCCGACGCCGCCTTCCTGCCCCCCTACCAGCGGTTGATCCGGATCGAAATGACGGATCAGAACTGGGAGGAGGTCGAGTGGCTGACCGAGCGGTATCTGGCGCTCTCGCCCGAGGCGCCCATGATCCTCTACATGAGCGCCGCGGCCGCCGCGAACCTCGGCAACCTTGATCTTGCCGAGGAACGCGTGAGTGCCCTCGCCGCACTGGGCGAAATGGACCGCTGGCCCAAGAGCCACGCTGTCCTGGGATTGGTCCAAGAGGGCCGCCTGGAGTACGCTCGGGCCGCCAAGGCCTACGCCGCCTACCTGTCGCTCTCGAAGGATAGGGCCTTGGCGGATCTCGTCACCCGCAAGCTCTACGAATGGCGCAAGCTGCGCGTCATCGCGTCCTCCGACGCCGGCACCGTACCCGCTCGCTAGCCGGACGGGCCGCGTCGGCTCGCAGGCCGCCGACAGGCGCTCAGTTCCGCAGATGCCGGTCGAACCAGGCCACCGTGGCCGCCACGTAATCGGGAGCGTCGGTGGCCTTCCCGGGAAACAGGGCGCCGTGGCCGCCGCCGGGGATGACCAGCACCTCCGTCGTCGCGCCCGTCGCCTTCATCGCTTTCGCCAGCATCTCGGCATGCTCCATGGGAACGACCGCGTCCGCGTCCCCGTGAATCAGCAGCGTCGGCGGGGCGTCGGCCGACACGTGATGGATCGGCGACGCCTCGTGCATGGCCCGGAACTGCGGCGAGGTCTCGGGATCGCGCGCCAGCAGGCGCATCCCGAACAGCGACGCGAACGTGCCGCTTCCGTACATTCCGTTGGCCAGCGCGAGATCCGTCGGCGGCGCCCAAGGCACGATGGCCTGCAGCCGGGCGCTCTCGCGGTTCACGGGGTCCGCGTCGCCCGCCTCGCCGGGCGACGGTCGCAGCCCGAGCATCAGCGTGAGGTGGCCTCCGGACGAGCCGCCGACCCCGCCGATCCGCTCGGCCGAGATGCCCCAGCGCTTGGCGTGATGCCGCACGTACCGCACGGCGCGCTCGACATCCTCCAGCTGCGCGGGGTACTTGTTCAGCGGTGCCGTGCGGTGGTTCACCGCGAAGACCGTGTAGCCGGCCCGGACTAGCGGCAGGCCGAAGACCTCGACCTGCCTGCTGGCCTTCTGCTGCGCGGCGTTCGCCGCGAGCGGGGAATGCCAGCCACTGCCCGTGATATGGACGATTCCGTACCCGTTGGGGCTCTCCGGGCGGTAGACGTCCATCAGCAGCGCCCCGCCGGAAACCATGCCGAACGGGACGTCGCGCTCGTCGCGCTCGTCGCGCGCGAAAAGCTCTGGCGGCTTCCTGCCCGCGGCCGCACCGCCGGACAGCTTGGCGTTGAAGAAGCGCACCATCGCGCCCAGGTAGTCCGGCGGGCTCTCGGCCCCCCCGAAGGACGGTCCGTGCCCGCCGCCATCAATTGTCATCAGCTCCGCCTCGATGCCGTCCGCCGCGAGCCGGGCGGCGAAGTCCACGGACTGGTGGTACGGCACGCGGTCGTCCGCCGTGCCGTGCAGCAGGAGGAACGGCGGATCGTCCGGCGTGACGTATGCCGCCGGCGAAGCCCGCCGGTACGTGCGGTACTCGAGGCTCGCCGGGCCATCGCGCCCGCCGAGTCGCAGCCCCAGCAGCGAGGACAACGAAGCGCTCGAGAAGCGACCGACGAAACGGGTCAGATCCGTGGGAGCGGCCCGGGCCAGAACGGCCTGCAGCTTCGCGCTCTCGCGCTCCACGGGATCCGGGTCGGAGCTGCGGCCATCGCCGTCGAGAACCCCGAGCATGCTGATCAGGTGCCCGCCTGACGAGCCTCCCACGCCGCCGACGCGCGCGGCCTCGATGCCGAAGCGGGCGGCGTGCCGGCGCACGAAGCGCACGGCGCGCTGGGCGTCCTCCAGCGGCAGCGGGTAGCCGTACCGAGGCGCGGCCCGGTGATTGATGACGAAGACCGTGAAACCGGCCTCCGTCAAGGGCGGAACGTAGAGCCTCGCGAAGCCCGACGCCTTGAGGGGCGCTGCGTCGTATCTCATAGGCGCGTGCCAGCCGCTGCCGGGGATGAACACGATCCCGAAACCGTTCGACCGCTCCGGGTAATGCACGTCCATCAGCATCGCGAGGCCGCCCCGCATCGCGTAGACGACGTTCTCGTCGACGCGTGCGTGGGCTAGCAGGCTGAACGCGGCGAAGGCGGCGATGAGTCGGACGGTCATAGCGCGAGCAAGTCTAGCGCACGCGTCGGCCGCCGCCGGGAGCACTGCACCGCCGGCCCCGTCGCGCATCGCGGGCATGGGAGCTCGGTGAGAGTGCGGCCGGTCGCGCGGAGACGGATTCCTGTTCCGGCACCCCCCCATCCGTAATAGAATGCAGCCAGTCTGATGCGACGAATGATGCTGCCGCGAGGGTGGGCCGCGCCCCTCGTCCCTGCATGGCTCCTCGGCTTGTGCCTGCTGCCCAGCCTTCGCCCGGCGCTCGCCGCCGTCGAGGAGCCGGGCGAGACGGTCTTTTTCGACGGCGCTTGGAGCCGCTCCTGGTCGCTCGCCGCAGGCGACGCCTTGGAGATCGGCGTCCGCATCGAGCGCCCGTCGGCGCTTCTGCCCAACGCCCGCATCGAGGCGACTTGGGACGGCCCCGACCTGCCCGGCCTCGCCTTCGAGGGGGACCGCGGCGAGCCGGGCATCGCGGCCACGTCCGACTGGTTCAAGACGCTGCATGCGCTCGACCCGGATCTCTACTTGGTCTACCGGGCGCCCGTGGACGGCGAGTACGCCTTGCGGCTCCGGACGGTCGAGAATCGCCCGCAACCGGTGGGCGAGGTCCCCCACGACACCGGGCTGGCCCCGCTTGCCACCCCCCTGCCGACGATCACTCCTGCCGTCGAATCGGTCGGAATACGAGTCGAGGTGTCGCCGCTCGAATCCTTGGCGAGCGGCTCGCTGGTCCTCGAGGCCGAGCCGAACAATGCCCCCGAGCAGGCGGTCCCCCTCGAGTTCTCCGATGCCGGTGGCGAGGGCGTCCTGTACGTCGTCGGCGGCTCGGACGACATCGAGTACTACAACAACACGCGCACTGGCCAGGCGCCCGACGACTGGTACCGCATCGAATACGCGGGCAGCGTGCCGAGGTTCCTCAGCGCCAACCTGCAGCTGGTCGAGCCCGTGGTGAGCTCCCGGATTCGCTTCTACAAGGAAGGCGAGCCCAGCGAGGAGGAGCTGCGGGAGCGCAAGCTGCCGAACAGCTACGACTTCGCCAACTTCAACCCGGTCCCCTACGTGCATCCGCCGGCCACGGTCGTGCCCGGCCCGGTGCCCGTCTACACCTACGAGGAGGGCCGCGCTCTCAACGAGCGCGCCCACCAGCAGGACCGCTCCTTCCGCACCTTCGTCACCCGCAGGGTCGAGCCGGGCGAGACCTACTACCTGCGCGTCGAGGCCAACCAGCCGCACTACGAGCTGCAGGTCCGGCTGTTCGACCCCGCTCCGTACGACGATCCGGTCAAGGCGGTCAAGCAGGGCGTCTATTACCACTTGGCCGAGATCGACGCTTGGCTCATCCACCGCCCGCGCAACATCGCCCTGCACCGGCGCGTGCGCGACGCCACGGCCCTCTTCGGCGAGAACTGCATGAGCTGCCACACCCAGAGCGGGATCTGGGGCGTGGCCGACGCCTTCCGCAGCGGCTACGGCCCCGCGGGCGTCGAGCAGAACTACCGCCGTCTCGTCAACACGATGTACGAATCGCTGCGGCTGACCAACGAGCTCGAAGACGCCGCGGTGAACACCAGCGTCGCTCCCAACGACCTGGGCGACGGGCCGGCCGGGACGCGGGTCGCGGGCCGCAACATCGTCCTGCACGAGCGCTCATTCCGGCCCAAGCGGCTGCATGCGCAGTGGCAACGGCGCACCGCCAACTACGTTCTGCAGACTGCGGACCCGAAAGGGATCAACGCCGCGGGGCGCGGCTCGAACTTCGGGCCGAACGTGGTCTTCAAGTTCGCCGCCGAGATTCTCGAGCGCGCCTGGCGCGACACGGGCGAGCCGCGCTACTTCTTCGGTCTCGAGGAGAAGGGCCGCAAAATCCTAGCTACTGGAGACGAGATCCGGGTCACGGACGACTACGGGCACCGCATCGAGTTCTTCCACAGGATCTGGCCCGGCGACTACGTGGACCAGGTCCGCAAGCTCACAAATTCCCCGAGACGCGTGGCGCAAGCGGAGATCCTGCACGAAGGCCTTCGGGAACGTGCGGCGCTCGACCTGCAGCGCCTGCTGGTGCTGCAGCGCGACGACGGCGGATGGGGCTTTGACCCCGGCCGCTCCGGTCCCGCCGGGAAGTGGCTACGGCCGCCGGACGACCACAGCTACCCGGCCGCGACGGCCGTGGCGCTGATCGCACTCGAGGCCGCCGGCAGGCGCGCCGACGACCCGGTCGTCGCCGACGGGGTGCGCTGGATGCTGCGGAACCAGTACCCCTACGGTCTCTGGAACGCCGCGGCCGCCACCGGGTTCGTGACCAGCGCCTACGCCATCCGCGCCCTCAGCCGCCTGCATCCGATCCAGCCCGCTCCCGACGATTCGCCTGTCACGCTGGCTGATGAAGACCCTTTCTTGGCCGCGCTCGCGAAGGTCCGTGCCGCCCAGGCGCGCGGCGACAGCCGACATGCGAGCCTGCTGATCGAGGCGGCCCGGAGCCCGCGGCCCCAGATCCGCCTCTACGGCCTTCTCGGCCTCGGCGGCGCGCTGGTGCGCGAGGCCGTGCCGACCTTGGTCGAGCACCTCGACGACCCGGTGAAGAGCTGCCGCGAAGCCGCGTTCTGGTCGCTGCGCCAGCTGCTGCTGGATGGGGTCGGATGGGACGCCGTTTTCCCGGCCTTCCGCGAAGGCAGCGACCGGACGCGGCAGTCGGTCCTGCAGGCGTTGGTCACGCGAGCCCACCTCCCCGGCAGCGGCGTGGACGTCGACCTGTCCGAGCTGGCGGCGCTGCTGACGGCCGGCATGGTGGATTCCCATCCCGGCGTGCGGGCGTACGCCTTCAAGGCCGCGTGGCACTGGTGGGTCTGGAACCCGCCTATGCGCGAGCCCATCAGCCGCGCTTGGATGGACGCGCTGCTGCGCGACGAGAAGGAGGCGCATGTCGAGATGGCCCTGCGCTACTCGACGATCTCCCTGTTCGTGGTGAACGGCCAGGTCAACAACATCACCGGCGGGAAGTACTTGGACCAGCAGTACACGGAACTCTCCGATCTCTACCGTGATCTGGACGGGTGGCGCGAGGGAGCCCCTCCCGCAGACAGGAGGCGGCTCGACCGCCGCTTGGTCGCGATGGCGGCGTCCCACTACATGGAGCGGGCGAATCAGCAGAGCCCCGGGCAGTTCGCCTACAGCACGCCGGGGGCGACCGAGCTCTACGGCAAGGCCGTGCTGTCCATTTACCGCAACGAGACGGACGGCCCGATTCCGTGGAAGACCATCGCGCTGGAGGGTGCGCGGAACATCACGCACAAGCCCCTGCAGGACGCAATCCTAGGCTTGCTGCTGGCAGCGGATCCCGCTAGCGTCGCGATTGCGGCGAGGGCGTTGTCCAACCCCGGCGAGCTCTCGCTGCCGGCTCGGCGCGAGTCACTGGAACCGCTGCTGCGGGTCATGCGCCAGTTCTCTCGGCGCGGCCAGCGGAAGGACGCCGACGGTGTGGCGAACTTTCTCGCGCGGGTCCGGTGGGACTTCGAGGGAGTCGACGCGGCCCAGGAAGAGGCGTTCTACCGGCTCCTGCTGGGACTGGAGGACAGCGGGCGTGCCAGTCTCGAAGGCGTGCCGCGCGGCCTTGCCGGCGAGCCGGCCCCCTCGAGCCGGGCCGAGCCGGCGGAGGACGCCTATGCGCCGCTGGTAGCGCGCATTCTCGGCGAGAACCGCAGCCTGCATCGGAGGGAGGCGTTCGAGCAACTCGCCGGCGATCCGCGCCTGTGGCTCGACTCGACGGAGTGGATGCTCGCGTTCCGCGACGGAGACGCGACCGTGGAAGAGGCGGTCGAGGGTGCGGTGGAGGCGGAAGAGCTGGAAGTGGCGGAACTGACTTTCGGGAGAACGACCGAGCAGATGATCTCCGGCGGGATCGCGAGCAACAACGGCGCGTTGATTTGGGAAGAAGGCAAGGTCGGCGCCCACGTCTCCTTCGCGCTGCACGTTCCCGCCGCGGGTCGCTACGAGCTGCTCGGTGCGTTCCTTTACGGGGCGTCCCACGGGACCGTCGAGATGTCGATCGGCGGGCAGCCGGTGCTTGAAGAGGTGGACTTCTTTCGCCCCGACATGACCTCGACGGGCCCTATGCCGCTGGGCGCCTTCAACCTCGAGGAGGGACGCGCCTTGTTCACGGTGAAGATGCTCGGCACGAATCCGGAGGCGGAGCCCGAGTTCAAGTTCGGTCTGGACTATCTCAAGCTAACGCCCCGCGAGGGCCCGCAGACCCTGTTCACCAAGGACGAACGGGGCCTTGACGTGATCGACCCGATCATGGCCGCCAAGGCGCGGGTGGTGCAGATGTTCGTGAATTGGTTCTCCGCGGGCGTCCCCTTGGAGACCCGGCTGTTCGCGGCGAAGCTAGCGGGTTCGCCGTCCCTGCGCCGCAACCCCGAAGTGCGCAAGGCGGTCGCGGCTCACGTCCAGCGGGAGACCGATCCTTCGATCCAGGTGCGCTTGAACAACCTGCTGGCCAGCGACGAAGCACAGTTCGGCAGTGAACTCCGCAAGCTGATCGCCTCCGGCAGCTCGGATCGCACCGAATCCACCGGCAGGCGACTTGAGGCCAGCGACGAGTTCGTAGCCGATATCCTGCACTTCCGCGACCACGCGTTCGCAGAGATGAACAGAATCAGCGACCGGGACGACAAGGCGTGCATTTCGTGCCACGGAGTGCCTGGGCGTGTCCCGACGCTGTACCTGAACGCGCCTGATAGTGCCGGTCACATCGGGGCGGCGGAACTGCTCGCGAATTACCGCAAGCTGCAGGCGAGGGTCGATCTCGCGGAGCCCGAGAGCAGCCTGCTGCTGCGCAAGCCCCTAAACGTTCAGACGGGCCAGGAGGAGGGCCACCAAGGAGGCCTGCGCTACGAGCCCGAGGACGAGGGTTTCCGTGTCCTGCGCGAATGGGTGCTCAAGCAGGCAGCGATGCAAGCGGACGGAGCCTAGCGTCCCCGGCTGGCCGCCGGGTCGATCCGGGCGCTAGCGCGCCTCCGTCCGCCGGGGCCAGCATTCGCCAGGCGCGGCGGAAGCCTCCGCCGCCTACGATCGGCATGCCTTGCGTAGGCGGCTGGGTTACAGCGCTCAACGGGCACAGGCTCTCTCGGACCTTCGCTCGGTTCTCGAGGGGTCGCGTGAATCGCGATGCGTTTGGGCAGGGAGGGGCCGTTCGCCTTCGGTGGAGCGCGTCCCAGAACGCAGTGCAAGCGCATCTGGGCCGACTGTGCTAGGTTGACAATGGGAACAACGTATTGGATGACGTACAGTGTGCAATCTACGGCCTTCTGTTCACTAATGCGTTCCTCGAGAAGAGAAACAATCTTCGGACCCGTGCTGTCTCGGTCCACTCCCGATTCGATTGGGATGCAAGACCTGCAGGACCTGATTGAGCAGCTGGCGCGGACAGATCCTGACCCGACGAACGTGCCGCTGAAGGCACCGACTGTGGAAGAGATGGAAAGAAGCGCGTTGTCTGCAGACACTACACCGCTGCTTCAACTGGGTCGTCGACGGGAACGCTATGTTGAAACATATTTCAAATGAAGATCTTCCCCGGACCTAGGCGAGCGAATAGAGCAAACCCCTCGTATCCGTTATGAGCCACTTAAGATGACTGGTCTACCTCCTGACTATATTTTCTCCGAATTATTTGGGGAATTACATATCTGAGTGCCGACGACGCCATATCCGGCTAGAACTGCTCTGCTTGGGGACGTCGGCGTCTAGCTCGGATCTTTCGTGTGCGGCCGAGGTGGGCGCCGAAAGGTCGGTTCGTATCTGAATTGCGCCTGCAAGCGGATCTCGCGACGCACGGACCGGAGAGGCCGCCTCGGGCGCCCCGGTGGAACCCGGATTGCCGTGGAGAGGCTCCCCTTCCAGGGCGGCTGCATCTATGAATCGTCCGGGCTGGACACCGGTCGCGGCGCGGGATTCCGGATCCGGAGCGCCCTTCGCACTGAGCGTGAAGAGAGGCCGCAGCGGACCGGCCAGGCCGTGCTCGGGCCGCGACCGCGGCCTTGCCGACCAGCTGCCGGTAGGTCAGCGTCCGGCCGACCGGGCCCCGCGCCATGCGCCGCATCCGTTCCGCCGTGTCGCAGTTGCGGGCGTTGCACCGTCCCGCGAACTCCGTGAGGTAGCGGCCCAAGTGACGGACGCTCATCCGGTGATAGGTTCCGTAGAAGCCGCGCTTGAACAGGGACCGGAACGACTCGATGCCGTTCGCATGCGCTGTCCCGCGCACGTACTCGCCGCCGGAGTGCTTGACGCCCTCGTGCGCGAACTCCGCCATGCCGGCGCAGGCCGCCGCCTCGTCGGAGCGGACCTGCGCGCCCGGCGCGACCCGGCCGCGCGCGAAGCCCTGCAGGTCGCCCTCGGTCGTGCCCGGCAGCGGCCGGGCGGCCACTGCGTTCGTGGCGCGGTCCCGCGCGCCCGCCACGGGGGTCTTGCCGACCGGCCCGCGCCCGGCGCGGGCCTTCTTGCTCTCGTGCTTGTTGCGCTCCTTGCCGCCGACGTACGTCTCGTCCACTTCCACCGGGCCGACGAGCAGGTCCCGGTCCCGCTCCCGGCACGCGCGGATGCGGTGCGCCAGGTGCCGGGCTGACTTCCGGCTGATGCCCGGGTCGCGGTGCAGCTTCATGCCGGAGACGCCCTTGAGGCCGGTGGTCAGCAGGAACAGGGCCATGGCCCGGACGCGGTAGCCGAGCTTGGTGTCGGCCATCACGCTGCCGGCGCGCACGGAAAAGCGCTTGCCGCAACCGCGGCAGCGGGGGCATGCCGGACCGTCCGGCCAGCGCACGGAGGCGAACCACTTTTCCGCGGATTCGTCATCGGGGAACATGGCAATCACTTCGATCAAGGTGATGCCTTTACGAAACCACTTCCCGGGACCTTTCTGCTTCGACTTCTTCAATGACGACCTCCTATATTGCAACTATTCTATCAAGAAACTCCACAGACTGTCAACAGATATACGGAAGACATATCAAATTCCTTTATGGATTGATAATTTTCCAAATCGGCTGCCCCGGCACTCAGATATATAATTCCTCTGGAATTCATGCGCGCTGAGTTTCCCGAGCTCGAGGCGTTCTGCAAGGAGGGCAGGGACGAGGGATTCTTCGTGAAGAACCTCGAGAACGTCCAGGGCGAAGAGCGCGACGTGATCTTCATCTCGATCGGCTACGGCAAGGACGCGGGCGGCTACATGTCGCAACACTTCGGGCCGGTCTCGAGCGAGGGAGGCGAGCGGCGTCTGAATGTCCTCTTCACGCGGGCGCGGAGAAAGATGCCGCGTGTTCTCGTCGATCCGCCACGACGAGATCCGGGTCGACGCGACCAAGCATGCCGGCACGAGGGTGCTGAAGCGCTATCTCAAGTACGCCCAGACCGGCGAGCTGGACGTGCCGGTGCTGACCGGCGCCGAAATGGACAGCCCGTTCGAGGAAGCCGTGGCCATGGCCCTGCAGAGCCACGGACACCGCGTGGCCGCGCAAGTGGGCTCGGCCGGATTCCGCATCGACCTCGCGGTGTACGACCCGGACGACGAGGGGCGATTCGTGCTAGCGATCGAATGCGACGGGGCGCGCTACCACTCCTCGAGCTGGGCGCGCGAGCGGGACCGCCTGCGCCAGACCGTTCTCGAGCAGAAGGGCTGGAGGTTTCACCGCATCTGGAGCACGGACTGGTTCTACGACCGCGACAACGAGATGGCGAAATTGCTGGAGGCGATCGACCGCGCCTGGTCCGTCGGAGGTGCCGAGCTGATAGCCCCGGCCGCCGAGCCGCGTCGCCAGGTGCAGCGATCCGGCACCTCCGAGGCGGCGAATCAGTCGCCGCAACCGTACAGGGAAGCCTCGTTCCTGGTTCCGGAAAGCGAGGGAACCGAGATCCACGTCGCGCCCGAGCCATTGCTGGAACGGTGCGTGACGCGAATCGTCGAGGAGGAGGGACCGGTCCACGCCGACGAGGTGGTCCGCTGTCTCAGCTCCTTGTGAGGCTACCAGCGGGCGGGGGCGAGAATCCAGGAGGTCGCGCGAGCGGCCGTTCGCCAGGCGGTGGGCGGGGGGCAGGTCTGTCGGGACGGCGACGAGACCAAGGGATTCCTTGACCGCAGCGACCGGATCGAGGCGGTGACTGTCCGTGACCGCAGCTCCGTCCGGTCGCAGTCGCTGCCCAGGGTCGATATGCTCCCGCCGCCCGAAGTCAAGGATGCGATCCTGCGGGCCGTCGAGCGCAACGTCGGCATCGGCTTGGCCGACTGCGCGAGGGAGGTCGCGCGCATGTTCGGAGCGCGTTACGCCAGCGAGGAGATGCGCTTGGCGGTCGAGCTGCGCGCGGACGAGCTGGTTCGCGAAGGGCGGCTGGTGCTGTCGGGCGACCTGCGCCTGCCGCGGGAGCGAAGCGACCACGGCCTCACCGGTAGACGATGAACTCGAGCAGGTTCCCGTCCGGGTCGCGGGTGTATCGGCTGACGCCGACGGCGGTTCCCGCGTTCTGTCCGCCCCTGCACTCCACCGGCCCCTCGATCACGGTCGCCCCCGCTCTTCGGAGCATTTCGGCGAGCCCCTCCTCGGAGCCGTTCCAGACGAAGCAGAAGTCACCGCATGGGGGCTTCGCCGCGGATGCCCTCAGGGAGAAGCCCGTGTCCTGCCAAAGGGCCGGGCGGTGGAAGTTGATCTTGTGGTCGCCGCAGTGGACCGAGCAAATCCGCTCCCCCTCGTTCACGACGAATCCGAGCGACCTGTAGAAGCCGGTCATCGCTTCGGCGTCCTGCATGGGGGCCGCGACGTGATCGAACCCGACGATCCGCCCGGCGGGTTGCGCTCGGGCCGGCCTGCGGGCGACCGCTTGCGCGGCCACCCACGCTCCTGCCGTCGAGCGGGCGAGCCGCTGCAGAATGCTCCTCCGGGGCGAGCTTCTCATGATCCTGTCTCCTTGACCTCTGGGTGTACTGTTCGCCGCGTACGCGGCCGGCTCTCCCAGCAGCCCCGCGAGTCTCGAAACGGAAGAACCCAGTCGATGTCCCCAGCCTCGATTCATGGACAAACCGAAACAATCCATGTTCCGAATACGAGCCGAGTCGGCCCCGGCCGGGCCCATCTCTCGCGAGAAGCGCCAGCGGTCTCCAGATTCAGGTCGTAACGCAAGAGGATCGAGTTGGCGATCGGCTCCGGACTGATGTACTCCGAAGCGGCAGGCGCGCCCGTGCTCGAACCAGAACTGTCCGCTACGTCGACCAAGCCCGTTGAAGGAGTGTTGCCCCGCACTCTGCTGGCACTCGGCGCGGATCCGCAGGAGTCTCACGGCGCGGCGGAGGATGACCGCGACCCTGCAGTGAACCATGTGGTAGCGGAAATCCGGATGTCCGAGGCCCGCGGTAACGCTCTCATCGACCGGCTGCGCGCCGAGACCAACACTCGCATCAGGCAGGCCAATGCCCGCGCTGTTCAGCTGCGAGTGGACACGACCGCTCGCAGCGGCACTCTAAGGGCCGAGACTGCGGCCGACGTCAGCCGGACCAACGCCAGGATTGACCGCCTGACTGGCCCAGAACAGCGCTGGCGCCAAGATGCTACTGGATTCGATCCATTCGCTGCAGCGCGCGAGTTGCGTCCAGCGATGGATGATCGGGTCCGGCGTCGCATTCATCGCTCTGCTCCTCGTCGTACTTCAGTTCTTCGGCGGCTGAGGTCGGCGGTCCGCTCCGGCGTCACGTGCCCGGGCATGGATCGGGCCAATTCCGTCGCCCGAGGGGCTTGCCACTGGCAGCATCTGGGACGGTACTCCGCAGGAGGTTTTCACGGGAGCGGACAGTCGGTTTCCCCCGGAACGCTCACTGAAGGCAGTCGGTCTTCTGGTGACCGATGCCGATCTGGGACGAACTGAGGGACTGCCAGTCTAGGTTCCAGTGCCGCACTCGGTGGCCGGGCCGCTTGCAGGCCGGGACCGCCACGGTGCTGTCCTCCGGCGCTTGGGAACTCCGCCAGGTGCATGCTCGCCCGGCGGTCGTGTCGGTGTCCGCCGCTGTCACGGCCCACGCCGTGTCGCCGCCTGGGCGAGCTGCGCGGGGCGCCGCGATCTGCAATCTTCACGGCCCCGACCCTGCCAACGGACCGAGGGGATCGGTGATAATGGGCTCGCAAGGAAACATCGGATTCATGACCGGGAAGCGACCCTGCCGACTTGCGGCTTTCGCCGCGCTGGCGGCTGCTTGGCTGCCCGGCCCGTTAGACGCGGCCCCGGTCGATTTCGGCCGCGACGTGCAGCCGCTGCTCTCGGACCGCTGCTTCGCTTGCCACGGGCCGGACGAGGCTCAGCGCCAGGCCGGGCTGCGCCTCGATGATCGCGTGGCGGCGACTGCTCCCTCAGCTTCGGGCCGGGTGGCGGTCAGCCCCGGAGATCCCGCTGCCAGCGAGCTGCTGCGCCGCGTCGAGTCCGAGGATCCCGCAACGCGCATGCCGCCCGCGTACCTAGGGCACGTGCCTCTGGAGCCGGGCGAGGTTTCGATTCTGCGGAGCTGGATCGAGCGGGGGGCCGAGTACTCCAATCACTGGGCGTTCAATCCGCCGGTGCGGCGGCTCGAGCCGGCCGTCGCCGCTGGCCGCTGGCCGCGTCGGCCCATGGACGCCTTTATCCTGGCGCGGCTGGAGGCCGAGGGACTGCAGACGTCGCCTCCCGCAGGCGCTGCGGCTTGGCTGAGGCGCATGATGCTCGACCTCAACGGCCTGCCTCCGACATTGAGCGAGGTCAGGGAGTTCGAAAGGGCCGTCGCCCTGCGCGGGGAGGACGGCTACGCGGCGGCTGCCGAGCGTGCTCTGGCGTCGCCGCGCTACGGCGAGCGCATGGCCATGGACTGGCTGGACGTGGCTCGCTACGCCGACACCCACGGCTTCAACAACGACTCCGAGCGCTCGATGTGGCGCTGGCGCGACTGGGTGATCGAAGCGTTCAACCGGAACCTGCCCTACGACCGTTTCGTCGAGGAGCAGATGGCGGGTGACCTGCTGCCCAGCCCGACGCTCGACCAGCTGGTCGCGACCGGGTTCAACCGCAACCACGTGATCAACTCCGAGGGCGGAATCATCGACGAGGAGTACCGCGTCGAGTACGTGGCGGACCGCGTCCGCACGGTCGGAATGGCTTGGCTGGGGCTGACCTTCGAGTGCGCCCGCTGCCACGACCACAAGTTCGATCCGATCTCGCAGGAGGACTACTACCGGCTGTTCGCGTTCTTCGACAACGTCCCGGAACTGGGCGAGGCGGGCCGCGTGGCGAACGCCGTGCCGATGATCCCGGCCCCGACTGCGGAGCAGGCCGAGCGGATCGCCGCTCTCCGCGCTGAGGCCGATGCCCGCGAGCGGGCAGACCGGGAACGGGCTGCGAGCTGGGAGCCGTCGAGCGAGGCGCTGGCGTCGCTTGCCGCCCGCGAGTACCCGGCCAACGCCGATTTCTTCCTCGGCTGCGACGACGGGCGGGAGGCCGGTATCGCCGGGATGGCCTGCGCGTCGCTCGAAATCGACTCGGAAGAGCCGCTCAAGCTGGAGAAGCACGGAGCCTTCACTCTGGCCTTGTGGCTGCGGGCCGACGCCGAACAGTCGGACGCCCCGCTGTTCTCGGCAATCGACTACTCCCCCGATCCGGCCTCGTCCCAGCACGGCGCGGGGATCGAGCTGCGCCTCGCCGGAAGCGAAGTCGAGCTGCGCCTGAGCAAGCGCTTCCCGTCGTACTCCATCACCGTGCGCAGCGAGGGAGCGAATCTTGCCCCCGGCCAGTGGCGGCACGTCGCCGCGGTGTACGAGGGCTCGGAAGGCAAGGATTCCATGCGGGCCCGCGCGGCGTGGGTGCGACTGTTCGCCGACGGCCGCGAGATCGGCACCGAGGTCCTGCACGACGACGCTCAGTCGCCGGCAGCATTCGCTAAGCCGTACCGGATTGCTCGCGACAACCTCCCCGGCGGCAGCCGGTTCCGGGGGCGAATCGACGAGGCGGCCGTCTGGAAGCAGGCGCTGGATCCTGCGCAGGTGCGGCAGGCCTTCGAGGCCGCGGCACTTCCTTGGGCGAGGCAGCGAGCCGGCAGCGGACTCGAGCGCCGCTGGCTCTACCGTGTCCTCCGTCCGGACCGCCGGCTCGAGCGGCTGCGGGAAGATCTCTTCGCGCTGCGTCGCAGCCTGCCCACAACGATGGTCATGGAGGAGATGGCTCGGCGGCGTCAGACGCATGTCCTGATGCGCGGCCGGTATGACAGCCCCGGCAGGCCGGTCGAGCCCGGCGTCCCCGAGGGCCTGCTGGGCTCGTGGCCCGGCGGGACTCCGAATGATCGCCTCGGACTGGCCCGCTGGCTGACCGGCAAGCGCCATCCCACCACGGCGCGGGTGGTCGTCAACCGGTTCTGGCAGCAGCTGTTCGGGATCGGCCTCGTCAAGACCAGCGAGGACTTCGGACTGCAGGGCGAGGCGCCGAGCCACCCGGAACTGCTGGACCGCTTGGCCGTCGATTTCGTCGAGTCCGGATGGGACGTCAAGCGCCTGCTGTGGTCCCTCGTGCTTTCCTCCGCCTACCGCCAGTCCTCGGCCGCGGATCCGGCCCTCCGCGCCAAGGATCCCGAGAACCGCCTGCTGGCGCGCGGGCCGCGCTTCCGGCTTCCGGCCGAGGCGATTCGCGACCAGGCTCTGGCGCTGGCCGGCCTGCTGTCCGGGAACATCGGCGGCCCGAGCGTTCGTCCGTACCAGCCCGAAGGGCTCTACGACGGCGTTGTCGTCGGAGCGGCCTATCCGGGAACGATCTGGAAGCAGAGCGAGGGCGAGGATCTGTATCGTCGCAGCGTGTACACGTTCTGGAAGCGGACCTTGCCCCATCCGGCGATGACGGTCTTCGACGCGCCGGACCGGGAGTTCTGCACCGTCCGGCGCTCCGCTACGAACACGCCGCTGCAGGCCCTGACTCTACTGAACGATCCGACGTTTGTCGAGGCAGCCCGAGAGCTCGCCGAGCGGGTCCTGCTCGCTTCCTCGGAGTCTGCGGACGAGCGCGTGGAGCGGCTGTTCGAGATCGCCGCCGGGCGCCTCCCGGCCCCGGCCGAGGCGGCCGTCCTGCGCGAGGCGCTGGCGGGGCTGCAGGGCTCGTTCGCTGCCAGCGCCGAAGAGGCGCGCGAGTTCCTTGCGATGGGCGCGTCGGCGGCGGACCCGAGCATTGACCCGCGAGAGCTGGCCGCCTACGCTGCCCTTGCGAACCTGATCCTGAACCTTGACGAAGTGATCACGAAGGGATGACCATGCACGGACCTGCCCGCTATCTGACGCGCCGCGACCTTTTGGTGCGCTCCGCCTACGGCGTGGGCGCGATCGGCCTTCACGCGCTGGGTGCGTCGGAGGCGGCCCAGGGCGGCGACTTCCCGAACTTCGCTCCCAAGGCGAAGCGCGTGATTTTCCTCTTCCAGTCGGGAGGCCCCTCGCACGTGGATCTGTTCGATTCCAAGCCGCTGCTGAGGGAGCGGTTCGGCGAGGACGTGCCCGAGTCGGTGTTCCGGGGCCAGCGCGTGACGGGCATGGTCGCGCACCAAGAGCGCTTTCAAGTGATGCCCACGAAGTACTCCTTCAAGCGGCACGGGCAGAGCGGCATCGAGCTCAGCGAGCTCCTGCCGCACACCGCGGGTATCGCGGACGAGATCTGCCTGATCCGGTCCGTGCATACGGAGGCGATTAACCACGACCCCGCGATCACGTTCTTCCAGACCGGCAGCCAGCTGCCGGGCCGGCCGAGCATGGGGGCCTGGATCGACTACGGGCTGGGCAGCGCCAACGAGAACCTGCCCGCCTTCGTCGTGCTGCATTCGGTCGCCAGCGAGGGGCCCGGCGGGCAGGGCCTGCTGGCCCGGCTGTGGGGCGCCGGATTCCTGCCGAGCCGCCACCAGGGCGTGCAATTCCGGTCCAAGGGGGATCCGGTGCTCTACCTGAGCGACCCGCCCGGCATGACCCGCGAACGCCGCCGCATGACGCTGGACGCGGCAGCCGCGCTAAACAAGCTGCACTACCGCCAGGTCGGGGATCCGGAGATCGAGACGCGCATCGAGCAGTACGAGATGGCCTACCGCATGCAGGCGAGCGTCCCGGAGCTCATGGACGTCGGGTCCGAGCCGGAATCGATATACGAGTTGTACGGTCCGGACTCGCGCAAGCCGGGCACGTTTGCCGCCAACTGCCTGCTGGCCCGTCGGCTCGCGGAGCGCGACGTGCGATTCGTCCAGCTCTACCACCGCGGCTGGGACCATCACGGCGAGCTGCCCAAGCGCCTGCCCGTGTCGGCGCGCGACACCGACCAGCCTTCCGCGGCACTGGTCCGCGACCTGAAAGAGCGAGGGCTTCTCGACGACACGCTTGTGGTCTGGGCCGGGGAATTCGGGCGCACGCCGTACGCGCAAGGCGACCCCAAGCCGGACAACTACGGTCGAGACCACCACGGCCGGTGCTTCTCGATCTGGATGGCCGGCGCGGGCATCAGGGCCGGGCACGTCCACGGATCAACGGACGAGTACGGCTTCAACGTCGCGGAGGGAGCGGTCCCCGTCCACGACGTGCAGGCGACGATCCTGCACCTGCTGGGCATCGACCACGAGAGGCTGGTGTATCGGTTCCAAGGCCGCCGCTTCCGGCTGACCGACACGGAAGGCCACGTAATCCGAGGCGCGCTCGCTTGAGAGGTGCGACCCTGCAGCTGCCCGCGGGCGCGGCCTGCCCATGCCCCATGAGTCGGACTCGACAAACGGAAGCCCCGGGCACAGGGAGTCGCGCAGCGGGGCCTTCGGGTAGGTAGACGGCAGGGCCAGTCCGTGCAGTCGGCGAGATCCCGGCAGCGGGACGGTCGCAGCTGCCCGATCTTTTTGGGAATTATATAGTGCTTGTGACAAGACCCCTGAATTCTGGCCCGATCAGCATTTCATACTACATCCTGAGGTCAGTTGAAGCTCCAAGCACAATATATAACCTGATTACCAACGAACGTCAGCCGAGGATATGCTATACTGAAGGAGGTCGGAAATCTCTGCTAGGAAAGGGGCTAGCAGATAAGCCTTTTGCAAAATTCAGAAAAGAGGGCTGACCGCCCCATGAACGACTAGTTTCCGGGCTGTTATTCTCGCCGAAAAAGACTCCCTTCAGCTGGGCTTGCTCGGCTGCGGGGCGCTCCTGCGGGGAGCGGCCGCGTGCAGGCGCAGCTCTCCCGGCCCGGCCCTGCGGGCGGGCGCTCTTCGCGGCTGTCCCGGCGGCCCGGGCTCTCGGAGCGCCAGGCGCAGGAGCTGCGCGACCGTCAGCGCGAGCACGCCGAACAGGAGGTGGCACAGCACCTTGCCGCGGACGCGCACGCGGCGCCCGCCGCAATCGTCCTTCAGGCGGCCGTTGACACGCTCCACCGTCGAGCGCTCCCGGTAGCGCAGCTGCGCGGGCTCCGCCCGCCCGGCGCTGCGCAGCGCCTTGGCCTCCCGTGCCAGATCCGCCTGCAGCTCCGTCCGGCCGCGCGGGTTGACAGCGATGAGCGGCACGTGCCCGAGCCGCTTGCTGAAGGCCCGGATCCCGGCCGCGTCGTACGCGCTGTCCATCAGGTCGTACAGATTGTCGACGCGGCCCGCGGTCCGTGTCGCCAGCGGGATCGCGGCCTGGCTGTCGTGCAGCGAAGCCGAGGTGAGCAGGCAGCTGACCGGGATCCCGCCGTCGATCGCGTCGATATGCAGCTTGTAGCCGCGCCAGCTGACGGTACGGCCCTTGGCGTTGCGCTTGGTGCCGGTATCGCAGTCCTGCGGCAGGTCGTGCAGCATTGCTTCGAGATTCATGTCGGGCTGCCGCGCCAGTCGGCGCGGAGCGGGCGGCCGCTGCTCGCCCTTGCGAGGGCGCCCGCGCTTGCGTTTCGGCTCCGGTTCCGGCGCGGGCTTCCCGGCGGGCCGCTCGCGGCCCTCGATGGCGGTCGAGTCGCGGGAGACGTGCCCTGCCAAGCGGCCGTCGAGCGTCCGCGCGAGCAGCGCCTGGTGCAAGCGTCCGGGCAGTTCGCCGGCGGCGAACTCGGCGCAGGCGCGCGAGAAGGTTGCCTCGCCGGGCACGGCCCCGGCCAGGTCCCAGCCGCACAGTCGGCGCAGGGTGCGATCGGTCTGCAGGCGCTCGACCAGCGAGCGCGTAGCGGGCTGGTCGAAGACGGCCTTGGCGATGAAGGCGCGCGCCATGGCGGCGCGGCTTTCGAGGGGGCGGCCGCGGCCGCCCTGCCCGACGGGCAGGCAGTCCTCGACCTGCGCCCGTTCCACCGCTTGGACGAAGCTGCGGTAGCGCTCGCCGAGGGGGCCGAGTTCCTGCTCGAGCCAGGGGAACAGCCCCTGCTGGAACGTGAACCAGTACGCGGATACGGTTTCTATCAAGGACATATTCGTTGAATCCTGCCAGCTGCTTACTAGGCTTGCATTACAATAATAGCACGGATGGCAAGGGATTTCCAGGAAACTCAAAACGCATGATAAGCCATTAAAACTACATTTACTACAGTTCTATTCCATTGATTATATCGAATACTTAATAGACTAACTAAATGATAATGCTATGAGCTCGGGATTTTTGCAAAAGGCTCAGATGAAACGCAATCGCGTGCAATTCCAGAAGGGACTCAGCCTGGGCAAGTTCCTGCAGCGCTACGGCAGCGAGGGGCCATGCGAGCAGGCCGTCTTCAACGCCCGCTGGCCGGACGACTTCCGCTGCCCGGAGTGCGGCTCCCGCCGGCACTGCCGCATCCGCTCCCGCAAGCTCCGGCAGTGCCACGCCTGCCACCGCCGGACCTCCCTCGTCGCCGGCACGATCTTCGCCGCCACCAAGCTGCCGCTGACCGTCTGGTTCCTGGCGCTGCACCTGCTGACGCAGGGCCAGCACGGCGTTTCGTCGCTGGAACTGGCGCGGCAGCCGGGCGTGAGCCGGAACACGGCCTGGAAGATGAAGCACAAGCTCCTGCAAGTGATGAAGGAGCGCGACGAGCGCGTGCCGCTGGGCGGCATCGTGCAGGTGGACGACGCCTGCCGGGGCGGGGAGCGGACCGGCGGCAAGCGCGGGCGCGGCGCGGCAGGCAAGACGCCGTTCGTCGCCGCCGTGCAGGTCACCGCCGCCGGCAAGCCGGCAAGGATGCGCATGAGCGGCGTGGCGGGCTGCCGCAAGAAGACGCTGGCAGCATGGGCCGGGCGGCACTTGCAGCCCGGCACGGAGGTGCGTTCCGACGGCCCGGCCTGCTTCCGGGGCGTGGCCGGCGCCGGCTGCGAGCACGTGCCGACCGTCACCGGAGGCGGGAAGCGGAGCTGCGCGGATTCGCGCTTCGTCCGGGTCAACACGATGCTGGCGAACGTCAAGCAGTCCCCGGCGGGAACCTGCCATGCGCTCGACGGCAAGCACCTGCCGCGGTACCTCGCCGAGTTCCGCTACCGCTTCAACCGCCGCTACGACCTGGAGGCGCTGGTCCCCCGCCTGCTCCACGCCTCCGTGCGCACCCCGCCCATGCCTTACCGCCTCCTAACCTTGGCTGAGTCTTGTGGGTAATCAGGATATATAATGCCCAAGGTCGGAAGTTGCTCAGCCGCCAATCGCGAAGATTTCCGACCTCTACCCAGAATCGCCAGGATTTCGGACTAGTCGTAGCGTTCCAGCGAAATATTCGCTTTGGGAGATTGGACCTAACGCCTTTTTTGTCAAAGGGATACGAGTTTTGTCACGGGCACTATATATCTGAGTGCCGACAACGCCATGTCCGACGAGAACTGCTCTGAGCAGGGAGGTCGGCGTCTGGCTCGGGTCATTCGAATGCGGCCGCGGTAGGCACAGCAAGGTGGGATCGTAGCTGAATCGAAGCTGCCAGCGGAATGGACGAGGCACGGATAAGAGAGGCCCCCTCGCATGCCCGGTGGAATCCGGTTGGCGGTGGAGAGCACCCCTTGCAAGCCGATTGCGTGCCCTGCGAGGGCCGAAGACAGCGGATCCCCGGCGCTCGACGGCCTGCACGGACGGTCCGGGCCGGACGCGGGTCGCGCCGGGGGATTCCAGATCCGGCGCGCCCCTCGCACCGAGCGTGAAGCGCACCGAGCGTGAAGAGTGCGTCGGCAGCGGGCTGCGGCGCTCGGCGCGGAGGGCGCCGCCTCAGGCCGCGACCGCGGCCTTGCCGGTCAGCTGCCGGTAGGTCAACGTCCGGCCGACCAGGCCCGGCGCCATGCGCCGCATCTGTTCCGCCGTTGTTCCGCCGTGTCGCAGTCGCGGTCGTTGCACCGTCCCGCGAACTGCGTGAGGTAGCGACCCGGATGACGGACGCTCATCCGGTGATAGGTTCCGTAGAGGCCGCGCTTGAACAGGGGCCAAAACGACTCGATGCCGTTCGTATGCGCCGCCCCGCGCACGTACTCGCCGCCGGAGTGCTTGACGGCTTCGTGCGGGAACTCCGCCATGCCGGCGCAGGCCGCCGCCTCGTCGGAGCGGACCTGCGCGCCCGGCGCGACCCGGCCGCGCACGAAGCCCTGCAGGTCGGCCTTGGCGGTGCCCGGCAGCGGCCGCGCGGCCGCTGCGTTCGTGGCGCGGTCCCGCGCGCCCGCCACCGGGGTCTTGCCGACGGGCCCGCGCCCGGCGCGGGCCTTCTTGCTCTCGTGCTGGTTGCGTTCCTTGCCGCCGACGTAGGTCTCGTCGACCTCCACCGGGCCGGCGAACAGGCCCTGATCCCGCTCCCGGCACGCACGGATGCGGTGAGCCAGGTGCCAGGCCGACTTCCGGCTGATGCCCGGGTCGCGGTGCAGCTGCATGCTCGAGACGCCCTTGATGCCGGTGGTCAGCAGGAACAGGGCGACGGCCCGGGTGCGGTAGCCGAGCTTGGTGTCGGCCATCACGCTGCCGGTGCGCACGGAAAAGCGCTTGCCGCAGCCGCGGCAACGGTACGGCATCGAAGGGTGGGCCGTGCCGGACTGCACGCTGGAGCCGCGGCAGTGGGGGCACGCGGGGCCGTCCTGGCCAGCGCATGGCAGCGAACCATCTTTCCGTGGATTCGTCATCGGGGAACATGGCGATCACTTCGATCAATGTGATGCCTTTACGGAACCACTTTCCGGGATCTTGTTTCTTCATTTACGGTATCCCATACTGGAACTATTCTACCAAGAAACACTACAGAATGTCAACGGAAAGTCGGAAGAAATATGAAATCTTATTATGGCTTGATAATTTGCCGACTTGATTCCCTCGGCACTCAGATATATAGTGCTTGTGACAGAACGCGCAAGCTCTTAGTTTCCGGGAGGTTGCAGCAGGTCCGTGGGACGAAGATCGGGGCGATCCGGGCCGGCTTGCGCGTTTCCGGGGGTTGTGCGACAATCTTCGTTGAGGAACCGCCCGTGAGGACCGTTCAGGAGAGCCAGCTCACCCTTGGCCGGACTGCAATCGAGGATATCGATCTCGACGTCCGTTCCCGCGAAGATATCCCGGCCATCTTGCTAGGAATACAATTCATCTATCCCACCGAGGAGTTGCGGGACAGGGTTTTCGGACTGCTCGAGAGCCGTATCCTCGGCCTCGGTGAGAGTAGCGGGAACGGCGGGAACGGCGAGAACGGAAGCGATCCTTCCGCAGGCGAGTCCGGCAGGATCAACCCTGCTGTCGGTCGTCCCGGCATGCAGCTGTGGAATATTCTCGTCCCGGGCCTGCTCAAGCAGGGATTGAATTGCGACTACGGCCGCGTGACGGAGCTGGCGAACAAGCACGCGGACGTCCGGCGCTTCCTCGGTCTGAACGCGACGCTCGACGAGCAGGTCTTCAGCTACCGGACAGTCAACCGGAATCCGAAGCTTCTCACGCCCGACCTCCTCGCGGAAATCAATCAGCTGGTGGTGCAGGAAGGGCACGCGCTGGCGGGGCGCGAGGAAGGCGATCCGCTGAAGGCGCGGTGCGACTCTTTCGCGGTGGAAACGAACGTGCATTACCCGACGGAGGTGAGTCTGCTGCGGGACGCGTTGCGCTGCCTGATTCGCTCTATTGCGCCGCTGTGCAAGGGGCGCGGTATCGCGGGCTGGCGGCAGAGCGCGCGGCTGCCGAAGACGCTGAAGCAGGAATTCAACCGGGTGCGGCAGGCGAAGAGGAGGCAAGGCAACCCGGAGAGGGTGCGGTCGTACCTGGAGGCGGCCCTGGAGATAGCGCGGCGGGCGGAGGGTGCGCTGGCGGCCCTGGCGCAGGCCGGGGAAGACGAGGGAACCTTGCGAGCGGCAAGGAGTTACCTCGGGTGCGTGCAGCTCCTGGCGGACCCGGTGGAGCGGCGCGTGCTGCGGGGGGAGAAGATCCCGCACGAGGAGCAAGTGTTCTCGATCTTCGAGGAACACACGCGCTGGTGCGTGAAAGGAAAAGCGGGGGTGCCGGTGGAGCCGGGCGTTCCGGTATGCATCGTGGAAAGCGAGCACCGATTCGTGATGAATCACGAAGTGATGTGCAAGGGGAGCGACGCGGACGTAGCGGTGGGAATCGTCGAGGGCGCGCAGGGGCTGTACGCGGGGTTGTCGAGCTGCAGCTTCGACAAGGGCTTTCGCAGCCCGGCGAACCGGACGCGCTTGGCGGAACTGCTGTCGTGCCACGCGATGCCGCGGAAGGGGAGGCTGTCGAAGGCGGCGAAGGCGACGGAATGCGCGCCCGAATTCGTGGCAGCGAGGCAGGCGCACCCGGCCGTGGAGTCCGCGATCAACAATCTCGAGTGCCGCGGTCCGGACAGGGTGATGGACCGGGGAGCGGAGGGATTCGAGCGGATGATCGGGCTAGCGGTCCTGGCGGCGAACGTGCATCGAGCGGGCCGGATCGTGCGCGACAGAGAGAGGGAGCGTCTCAAGACGGGACCCTTGCCGCTGGCTGCATAGGCAGTCGGCAGCGATCTGAATTGCCCTGAATTGAAACCTTGAAGAGACAAGGTTCAGGAAAAGTGTACAACTAGAACAGAACTAACTGTATCCTCACAATGAAAATGGAATATGAGGCAATGAGTTCGGTTAATTGGCGCAGACTGTTTCTTCCATAGCTATCATTTGGTGGGGATCTATCAGCTAGAATACCCAAAATATCAGGGTTTTGTCACAAGCACTATATAATTCCCTAACTATTTCTTTCGACGCCTTTGTTCAAGCATCCAAGCAATGACCTCGCGATCTCGATACGCGAGACCGGCCGTAGCGTGACCCACTCCCTCGTATTCGGTGTACCTCGGGTTTCCACCTGCGGAGCGGATTGCGGCGATCATGCGCCTGGCAAGCGTCACTGTACTGATGTTGTCCGTCTCCCCTTGAAAGAGCCAGACGCCGATTTTCGCGAGAGCAGGGGCGTCTTCGAGCACCACCACCGCAGAACCGGCTGACGGCGCGACAGCGGCGACTCGATCCGCGTGAAGTGCCGCGTATCGTGTAGATCCCTCCCCGCCCATCGAGTGCCCGGTGAGGATAATCCTGTCTTCTGCTACGGAAAAATCCGCAATGACTGCGTTGATCACTGCGGTGATGTGCTCCTCGGCGTCTGGGATAGGATCGGTCCCGTGCCGTCGCAAACGCCAAGGTGATTGTATTGGTTCGGGGGGAATGGGTGTCCAGATCTTGTCTTCAGGACAACGAGGAAACACTACCAAGGTAGGAAAACCCTCCGGGTAGCTCTGGATCGTACTGACGAGGCCCTGCCTCATGAATCGCTCGGTTAAAGCGTTGCCGTTGTTGTCGCCCTTCCCGCCGCCTCCATGCAGGAACACGATCAGCGGCCATTCCATTGATCTGTCGTATTGCGGAGGGACGTAGAGCGCGGCGGTACGCTCTGTGCCGCCTACCTCGAACGGGAAGTTCAGAAAGCCGGTCTTCGTATGCAGTTCCTCTGCGGCTCGAAGGCTGCCCGGCGCAAGCAGCAGTACGCCCGCAAGGAGAATCAGAGTGCCTCGAGCCATGGTAATTGCGTCCTAGGCCAGCATAACACTCCAGCCGGCCGCTGCGCCTGCTCCTAGCCGATGATCGATCTAGCCTTGCCTGACAGCTTCCGCCCTTGCTGCTAGTGGACTTGCCCCCGGGCTAGCGGTAGCGGGGTAGCCCCTCGCGCGGGGATCCGTTCGCTTCGAACCAGCTCCCGAGGGAGCGGTTCGCCGGCGATACTTCGGTGCCGGCGTTCGGCGGCCACCGCGCGGCCGGCATCGTTGCGCGGTGGGTGCGATTCCAAGTCATGCCGACAGCGCATTGCTTCCAGAAGGTCCGCCAGAGCGGAACCGAGCTCGGCGAGATCCTGTCCCGCGCCGCGGGTATCGCGGGCCGGATCTGCCCGATCCAGTCGGTGCGTGCAGAAGCGACTAGCCATGCCTCCGCCATCACGTCCTTCCGGACCGGAGGCCATCCGCCATGCCCAAGGCGCATGGCGCTTGAATCGACTACGCCCGGGTAGCGCCAATGATAAGCTCCCGGCCTTCGTTGCGCCGGATTCTGCCGCCAGCGAGGGGCTTCGCGGGCTGGGCCGTTGGCCCGGCCGTGGGGCACCACCTGATTCCTGCCGAGCCGCCGTCAGGGCTGAGAGTTCGGGTCCGAAAGGGGGATCCAGTGTCCTACCTGTGCGATCGGCCCGGCATCACCCGCCACCGTCCCCACTTGACGATAAATCGGGTGCCGGGATCAACGAGATGCAATGCCGGCGCGTCGCGGACTCGTAGAGCGCGACATGCGAGTCCTCCGGTGCTGCCACCACGGCAAGGCGCCCAAGCGCCTGCGGGTGTCGGCTTGCGACACCGACAAGCACTCCGCGGCGCTGGTGCGCGACCCTCTCGACGCCGTGCCGGTTGTCTGGGGCAGGGAGTTCGGGTGCAGGCCCCACGCGCAAAGCCCCCCGAGCCCGACACCTACCGTCGCGACCACCCTGCCAGTGACCGCAACGCCGCGGGACGGCGGACGGGTTCAGCGGCAATGTCGCGGACGCAGCGGCGGCCCCCCATGCAGCGTCGGCGAAGATTGTGCACCATGTGGGAATCCACCACCGAAAGCTGCTCTGCCGGTGCCAGGGCCGCCGCCGGCCGACCGCCACGGACGCCCCAGTTCTCCGGGAGGCGCTCGCCTGATGTCCCGCGTCCCTCGGGGACCGTACCAGCGAGCCTCGGACTCTCTGCTAGAGTCTCGGCAATGGTGGTCAAAGTATCCTTGCCGCGGCGCGGCTGGCTGCGGCTCGCCCTGGCGGTTGCGTGGGGCGCGGTCTCGCTTCAAGCGGAAGGCCCCTACCGCTCCGAGGGCTTCTTGGAATTTCCTTCCGACGTGCAGGTCGGCGCGGTCTCCGCCGTGGCGGTTGGCCCTGCCGGTCGGACGTACGTGCTGCACAGGGGCGAGCCGCCCCTGCTGGCCTACGATGCCAACGGCAGGTTCAGCCACGGCTGGGGCCGAGGGGAATTCGGCGTGGCGCACGGCCTGCGCGTCGACGCGGACGGCTACGTTTGGGCGACGGACAACCAGCTGCACGTGCTGTGGAAGTTCTCGCCTGACGGCGAGGTCCTTGCGACGTACGGCGAGAAGTCGGTTAGCGGCAGCGATCGCAGTCACTTCCGTTCGCCAGACGATCTGGTATTCGCCTCGAACGGGGATATCTATGTGGCTGACGCCGGAAACGGCCGCATCGTGCGCCTCTCCCCGGATGGCCGGTTCGTCTCGCAGTGGGGGCGCAAGGGAAAGAGCCCGGGGGAGTTCGCCGCGGCCCACGGAATCGCGATCGACCCGCAAGACCGCATCTACGTGGCGGATCGCGGCAACGATCGCGTGCAGGTGTTTTCCCCGGAAGGCGAGTTCCTCGCGGCGTGGACCGGTTTCGGCAATCCCTTCGGCGTACTGGTGGTCGGCGACGAGCTGATCGTCTCGGACGGTGACGCCCACACGATCAGCCACTTGCGGCTGGGAGATGGCGAGATGACCGCGCAATGGGGGAATCCCGAGACGCTCAAGCTGCCGCACCTGATGGACGTCGACCAGCGCGGCCGCCTGTACGTAACGGAGGTTCAGGGAGAGCGCGTCCAGATCTTCGGGCGCTCGCGATAGTGGTCCGCAGGAGCCCGCCCGGCCCTCATGCGAGCAAGTCGCGGACCACCCTCCCATGTACGTCGGTCAGTGAAATGTCGCGTCCGCCGAAGCGAGTAGGTCAGCCTCTCGTGGTCCAGCCCGACGAGATGCAAAATCGTTGCGTGCAGGTCGTGAATGGACACTACGTTGTCGACGGCATGCACCCCGAGTTCGTCCGTATAGCCGTACACCAGCCCCCTCCGCACACCGCCTCCCGCCATCCAAATCGTGAATCCCGACTCGTGGTGGTCCCGCCCGTCGCCGTTGCCGATGTCCGGCGTGCGGCCGAACTCCGTGGCCCACACCACCAGCGTCTCGTCAAGCATTCCGCGCGCCTTGAGGTCGCCAAGCAGCGCCGCCACGGGCCGGTCGGTGATCCTCGCGTTGCCCTCGTGACCCTTCTTCAGGTCGGTGTGCTGGTCCCAGGTGCCGTTGTTGCCTCCGTAGACCTCCGCGCAGGTGATTTCCACGAACCGGACGCCCGCTTCGATCAGACGGCGCGCCCTGAGGCACTGCGTGGCATAGCGCCGCGCCTCCTCTTCCTCCGCCTCGAGCCCGTACGCGCGCTTCGTGGCGGCTGTCTCCCTGCTTAGATCCAGCACGTCCGGCAGCAAGGACTGCATGCGGTACGCGAGTTCGTAGTTCCGGATCGCGGATTCGACGGCTTCGTCCCCGCCTTGCGCTTCGGACAGGAAGCTGTCCTGCTCGATGACCGCCGCGAGCTTGGCCCGCTGGATCGGATCCGCATCGGCCGGTGCTAGGTTTCGAATGGGAATTATATAGTGCCCGTGAAAAAACTCGTATCCCCTTGACAACAAAGGCGTTAGGTCCAATCTCTCAAGGCGAAGATTTCGCTGGAATGCTACGACTAATCCGAAATCCTGGCGATTCTGGGTAGAGCGCGGAAATCTTCGCGATTGGCGTCTGAGCAACTTCCGACCTTGGGCCCTATATGTTGTGTTTGGAGATCTATCCGAACTCAGGATGTAGTATGAAATGCTGATCGGGCCAGAATTCAGGGGTTTTGTCACAAGCACTATATATCTGAGTGCCGACAACGCCATGTCCGACGAAAACTGCTGTGATCAGGGAGGTCGGCGTCTGGCTCGGGTCATTCGAATGCGGCCGCGGTAGGCACAGCAAGGCGGGATCGTATCTGAATCGAACCTGCCCGCGGAATTGACGAGGCACGGATTAGAGAGGCCCCCTCGCATGCCCCGGTGGAATCCGGTTTGCGGTGGAGGGCACCCCTTGCAGGCCGCTTGCGTGCCCTCCGAGGGCCGAAGACAGCGGATCCCCGGCGCTTGACGGCCTGCATGGACGGTCCGGGCCGGACCGGGGTCGCACCGGGGCATTCCGGATCCGGTGCGCCCCTCGTACCGAGCGTGAAGCGCACCGAGCGTGAAGAGCGCGTCCGCAGCGGGCTGCCGCGCTCAGCTCGGAGGGCGCCGCTCAGGCCGAGACCGCGGCCTTGCCGGTCAGCTGCCGGTAGGTCAGCGTCCGGCCGACCAGGCCCCGCGCCATGCGCCGCATCCGTTCCGCCGTGTCGCAGTCGCGGTCGTTGCACCGTCCCGCGAACTGCGTGAGGTAGCGACCCGGATGACGGACGCTCATCCGGTGATAGGTGCCGTACAGGCCGCGCTTGCACAGGGACCAAAACGACTCGATGCCGTTCGTATGCGCCGCCCCGCGCACGTACTCGCCGCCGGAGTGCTGGACACCCTCGTGCGGGAACTCCGCTATGCCGGCGTAGGCCGCCGCCTCGTCGGAGCGGACCTGCGCGCCCGGCGCGACCCGGCCGCGCACGAAGCCCTGCAGGTCGCCCTTGGTCGTACCCGGCAGCGGCTGCGCGGCCGCTGCGTTCGTGGCGCGGTCCCGCGCGCCCGCCACGGACGTCTTGCCGACGGGCCCGCGCCCGGCGCGGGCCTTCTTCCTCTCGTGCTGGTTGCGCTCCTTGCCGCCGACGTACGTCTCGTCCACCTCCACCGGGCCGGCGAACAGGCCCCGATCCCGCTCCCGGCACGCGCGGATGCGGTGCGCGAGGTGCCAGGCCGACTTCCGGCTGATGCCCGGGTCGCGGTGCAGCTTCATGCTGGAGACGCCCTTTATGCCGGTGGTTAGCAGGAACAGGGCGACGGCCCAGGTGCGGTAGCCGAGCTTGGTGTCGGCCATCACGCTGCCGGTGCGCACCGAAAAGCGCTTGCCGCAGCCGCGGCAACGGTACGGCATCGAAGGGTGGGCCGTGCCGGACTGCACGCTGGAGCCGCGGCAGTGGGGGGCTGCCGACGCACTCTTCACGCTCGATGCGCTTCACGCTCGGTGCGAGGGGCGCGCCGGATCCGGAATCCCCCGGCGCGACCCGAGTCCGGCCCGGACCGTCCATGCAGGCCGTCGAGCGCCGGGGAGCCGCTGTCTTCGGCCCTCGCAGGGCACGCAAGCGGCTTGCAAGGGGTGCCCTCCACCGCCAACCGGATTCCACCGGGGCATGCGAGGGGGCCTCTCTTATCCGTGCCTCGTCCATTCCGCTGGCAGGTTCGATTCAGATACGATCCCACTTTTCCGTGCCTACCGCGGCCGCATTCGAATGACCGGAGCCAGACGCCGACCTCCCTGATCACAGCAGTTCTCGTCGAACATGGCGTTGTCGGCACTCAGATATATAATTCCCCATTGAAACCATTGGTCTCACGGATTCGCGACTCACGAGAGAGGAAATGCGCCTCGTCCATCTCGGCGATCGCAAGATCAACTTGCATCCTCCGGCGCGCTTGGGCAGACAGGGCCTCCCTTTGCGAGCCTCGGTCGACCGTTAGCCGTGCGGGGACGTCTGGTTCGTCTGCTAGCTGAGTCCGACTCGGTCCTATGGAAGTCTGCCCTTCAAGCCGTTCAGCGCCGGTCCGGAGGAAGTCGCCCCGATGGCCGATCCGCCTTGTAGTCGGAGTTGACAGACGGCATGTTCGCATCGACTTCGTTGAGCCAATTGTCAAGCTGCTGGGCCAGAGCGTCCGCTATGTCCGGATGCGTCTTGGCCAAATCGTAGCGCTCGGCCGGGCCTCTATCCAAATCATAGAGTTCGGTCGCTCCGTCTTCATACCACTTGATCAGCTTCCAGTTCCCGTCCCGGACAGCCGCGCTCGGAGCGCCCCCTTGGTTGCCGTAATGCGGGTAGTGCCAAAAGAGCGGTGCGCGGTTGGCCGACTGGCCGAGCAGGAGCGGGACCATGCTCTCGCCGTCGATGTGCTGGTCGGGGCGCGCCGGGAGGTTGGTGAGCTCCAAGAGAGTCGGGTAGAAATCGGTGCTGGTCACGGGGGATCGGATCACCGCCCCTGGCCGCGACACCCCCGGTGCGCGAATGATCATCGGCTCCCGGATTCCGCCCTCATACATCCAGCCCTTGCCCCCTCGTAGGGGAAGATTCGAAGTGGGAGAGCCTTCGGATGTGCTCAGCCCGCCGTTGTCCGACATGAAGACCACCACGGTCCGGTCGTCCAAGCCGTTTTCGGAGATTGCCTGCAGCACCATGCCGACCGCCGAGTCGAGCGCTTCGACCATGCCGCCGTACACGGCGTGATCCTGCACTTGGCGAGCCTCGCGGAAGCCCTCGGTGGTCCAGCGCGGGCCGGAAAACGCAAGCTTGGCGGACTTGCCGGAGTACTTCGCTTCCAGCTCGTCGGTAGTCATGAGCGGCGTGTGGACGGAATAGAACGAGAGATAGGCGAGGAAGGGCTGGTCGCGATGGTCGGCAATGAAGCTGGCAGTTTCTCTTGCCAGCCGCTGTGGCAGGAACTCCCCGGGAGGCCCATCTGTCAGGTTTGGGTTCTCGTAGGGCGAGAAGTAGTTCCTGCCGCCCCACGGCCCGCCGTGCTCCCAACCTCCCTTGTTGACGGCGAAGCCTTGGTCCTCTGGCCAGAATCCCTCCGGTCCGAGGTGCCACTTCCCGCCGAAGAACGTGGCGTAGCCGGCTTCCTTGAGCGCTTCGGCTAGGGTTACCTCCTCTAATGGCATGCGGTCGGAGTACGCCGACGGCAGCATCACAGTGTTGCGACCCCATTTTTCCGGCTGGTTGCCTCCGGACGGGCTGATGTAGTCGGTCAAGCGGACGCGCACCGGGTACTTGCCAGTCATGATGCTTGCGCGGGTCGGCGAGCAGACCGGGCAAGCCGCGTAGGCTTGCGTGAACCTTGCGCCGGAGGCAGCGAGTCCGTCGATGTGAGGCGTCTCGTAGAACGGGCTTCCGTAACAGCCGAGGTCCTTCCAGCCGAGGTCGTCGGCGAGGAAAAAGACGACGTTAGGGCGGTCGGGCGGGGCCGGCGCGGCGCACCGGGCGAGAAGCGCGAGCGCCGCGACCGAAGACCAGAGCATCCGGGGCATGCTGTTCATTGTGAGGACGCCTCTTCGGTTGGTGTCAAGCGATCTTGGTCCCAGTAACGCGCAATGCGCCGTGGCCGCGTGTCTGGTCGGCGAAACCTCGTGCGAATGGGTCTTCCGGCCAAACACAAGTCCCATCTTGTATCCGCCAGATCCGCGGGCCACCATGTATCTGATGATGGCGGTCCGCGACCTGGCTCCCGGACGCGGCCCGCCGGTTTCCTTCCGTCACGCTCGCCAGAGCGGCCAGACGACGCTTTGCCCTGCGTTGTTTCCGGACCATCCCATACGTCAGATTGGAGGCCCCGGACCTTTGATCGTTCTCGGTCGAGGATCCGCGAGTCTTTCTCGCGCAGTTTCCAGGCGGTGCGGAGCTGGACGAAGTCCGGCGCGTGCCGGATCTTCCCCCGTACCTGCAGGGCCTAGTCGACGCGGACCCCGAGCCGGGGCGCTGGATTCCGGCGGGCTCGCAGATGCTCTCGCTGCTCGGGTCCGTCAGCCAGTCGCTCGCCGGAAGGACGGTGGTGCATCATCCCCTGCCGTGGGCGCGCAACGATGCCACGCGCTTGGATCTACAGTCAACGTTGCCCGCTGTATTCTCGACCGTTTCGCGCCCGGCCTGGTCGGCCCGCGCTCGCTACGGCGGTGATACGCTGTTGGCAGCTTGGAAGCTTCCGGGCCGTTCCTGGCGATCAGGCGCCAGGCGCATATGGCTTGATGTCGAGTCGCCACTTCTCACTGGTCCTCGTCGCGTCGGTTCTCCTGCTCGCTTCGCCTGCCGTTGCCGCGGAAGCCGCCCTCGAGCGCCAGTTCGAGAGCGAAGTCCGCCCGTTCCTCGGCCAGTATTGCGTCGGCTGCCACGGCGGTGCCAGTCCCGTCGCGCAGTTCAGCGTTGAGGCATATGCGTCGGTGGACGCGGTTGTGAGCGACCACCGGCACTGGGCGTTGATTCTAGAGAGGCTTGCCGCGGGCGAAATGCCGCCGAAGTCGGCTCCCCAGCCCGACCGGCCTGTGCGTCGTCAAGTGATCGCTTGGATCGAATCGCTCCGGGATGAAGTGGCGCGCCGGCAGTCCGGCGATCCCGGTCCCGTTCTGGTACGCCGGCTGAGCAATGCCGAATACAACTACACCGTGCGGGACCTGACGGGAGTCGACATCCGCCCCGCCAGGGAGTTTCCCGTTGACCCCGCGAATCCGGCAGGGTTTGACAATTCCGGCGAGTCCCTCTTGATGTCCCCGGCGCTGCTGGCCAAGTACTTGCAGGCAGCCCGCGAAGTCGGTGAGCACTTGGTCCTCACGCCGGACGGCTTCGGCTTCGCGCCCCATCCGATGGTTGTCGTCACGGACCGCGAGAAATACGCGATCCGGCGGATCGTGGAATTCTACGATCGCCAGCCGACAGATTTCGCGGAGTACTTCGAGGCCGCCTGGCGCTTCAAGCACCGGGCTGCACTAGGCAGTCCCGGCGACAGCATGGCCGACGTCGCTAGGAAGGCGAGGGTCAGCTCGGGATACCTTCCGACGGTCTGGCAGCTGCTGGAAGGCTCGGAAGACGACTTCGGGCCCCTGGCCGAGCTCCGCGCCATGTGGCGCGCGCTGCCTGAGGCGAGCGAGGTCTCTTCCCGGTCGCTTCGCGCGCGATGCGCGACTTCGTGGTCAGGATTCGAAGGCTCGTCGCGAAGCAGTTCGTCTCCCCGCATGTGGAAGGTTTGGCCGCTACCTCCCAGCCGCTGATGAATTGGAAGCTGCGGCAGTTTGCTTCCCACCGCAGGGAATTCGATCGCAATGCGCTGCGGATGGCGAGTGATCCTCCACTGGAGTCAGGCGAGATCCCCAAGCGAATCGGGACCGGGCTCGGCCGCAACGCCGAGGCCCGTGGGGCGGCGCTCGCCCTCCAGGCTAGGGCCGCCGCCGCGGAACTGGTGGTTCCCGACGGACAGCGCGAGCGCTACGAAGCGGCTTTCGCGCGTTTCAGCTCCGTCTTTCCCGACACCTTCTACATTCGCGAGCGCGGGCGCTTTTATCCGGATGTCTCCGAGGACAAAGGGCGACTGCTTAGCGCGGGTTTCCACAACGTCATGGGGTTCTTCCGCGACGACACGCCGCTAGTGCAGATGATCCTCGACGACCGCGATAAGGCCGAGCTGGACCGTCTCTGGGACGAGTTCGACTTCATCGCCGACTTCACCAAGAGGACGTGGATCCAGTACTACTTCAACCAAAGCGGCGAAGTTCAAGGAAAGGGGCGCGAGTCCGGTACCGAACGCCCTTCCGACGAGGAAGTCAGCGCCTCGCCCGTCGTGGCCGACCTAATGGACGCCTATCTCGCCAAGGTCCGCGCTGACGAAACCAGCGATCCTGCGGCGCCGGAGGCGATCCGCCATCACTTCCAGCAGATGGACAAGGCGATGCGAGCCGTGGAGCGGATGCGCGCGGACGCCAAGCCCCGCCACCGCGAGGCCCTGCTCGAGTTCGCGGAGCGCGCCTATCGGCGGCCGCTGGCCGATTCCGAGCGGGACGGCCTGCTTGGCTACTACCGCGACCTGATCGAGCAGAATGGACTCACCCACGAGGAGGCTATCCGCGACTCGGTTGTCAGCGTGCTGATGGCGCCCGACTTCTGCTACCGCATGGACCTGCTGGACGACTTCTCCGGGACCCGGAGTTTGTCGAGCGACAGGTCTCCGAGCAACGCCCGGCCGCTGTCTGCCTACGCGCTTGCGAGTCGGCTCAGCTATTTCCTGTGGTCCAGCATGCCGGACGACCGGCTGCTCGCGCAGGCCCGTGCCGGAGCGCTGCAGAGCACCGCGGTCCTAGTGGGCGAGGTCCGGCGAATGTTGCGCGATGATCGGGCGCGAGGACTTGCGACGGAGTTTGCCGGCCCCTGGCTTGACTTCCGCCGGTTCGAGCAGCACAACGCAGTAGACCGCCAGCGGTTTCCCAGCTTCGACCACGACCTCCGCCGCTCGATGTTCGAGGAGCCGGTCCGTTTCGTCACGGACATGATTCGAAACAACGGCACCGTGCTTGACCTGCTTTACGGCAAGCACACCTTCGTTGATGCGGTCTTGGCGAGGCACTACGGAATGCCAGGCGCGCAAGGCGGCGCGGGCCGCTGGATGCGGATCGACGACGCGCGCCGCTTCGGGCGCGGCGGTCTGCTGCCGATGTCGGTCTTCCTGACCAAAAACTCTCCCGGGCTGCGTACCAGCCCCGTGCAGCGGGGCTACTGGCTAGTGCGCCGGGTGCTGGGCGAGACGATTCCCCCGCCTCCTCCAGAGGTGCCGGAACTCCCGGAAGACGAGTCGAAGTCGGAGGCGCCACTGCGGGACATGCTAGCGAGGCACCGGGCAAGCCCGGCCTGCAGCTCGTGCCACTCCCGGTTCGATTCGTTCGGACTGGCATTCGAGGCCTACGGTCCGGTTGGCGAGACCCGTTCCGAGGACTTGGCGGGCCGCCCCGTCGACACGGCGGCGGTGTTTCCCGACGGATCCACGGGGGCGGGCTTGGCCGGGGTGCTACGCTACATCCGGGAGCGTCGGGAGGGCGACTTTCTCGACAATCTAAGCAGGAAGCTGTTGGCTTTCGCCTTGAGTCGGTCCCTGAAACTGTCCGACGAGCCTCTCATCGAGCGGATGAAGGCGAATCTGGCCGCGAGCGGGCACCGCGTCGCGGCCTTGGTCGAGACGGTCGTCGCAAGCCCGCAATTCCTGAACCGGCGCGAGCACCCGTTGCGACCGGGCTAAGGAGACCGCAAATGACAGAGTTCCAGCAGCGACCCTCGCGCCGCGTCTCGCGGCGCACCGTCCTGCGCGGCGCGGGAGTCAGCATCGCCTTGCCATGGCTAGAGTCCTTCCCGGCGTTCGGCAACGGCTCGTCGCAGGCGGCGTTCCCGCAGCGCTTCGGGGTAGTCTTCATGGGCAACGGGGTCAACGAGGACCATTGGAGCGCGGAGGGCGACGGCCCCGCCATGAGCCTGTCCAAGACCCTGTCGGTGCTCGAACCGCTCAAGCACAAGATCAATGTCATCGACGGGCTGTTCAACAAGGCCGCGACAGGCCAAGGGATCCATCCGGCGCAGACCGGCAGCCTGCTTTCAGGCGCGGAGATCAAGAAGGGAGCGATTATCAAGTCCGGCGTCTCCGTTGATCAAATGATCGCCGGCCAAGTCGGTACGGACACTCCGCTGTCCAGCTTGGTGCTCGCCTGCGAGCAGCCGATGACCGGGTACCACGAGACCAACTTCTCGATGGCCTACAGCTCGCACATCTCGTGGCGCACAGCGGACTCGCCGGTGCCCGTGGAGGTGTATCCGGCCCTCGCGTTCGACAACCTCTTCGAGAACCGCGGCAGCCTGCGCAACATCAGCGTCCTTGACCGGGCGAAGGACCGCGCCGAGGCCCTGAGCAAGCGGGTCAGCTCGGACGACAAGGCGAAGCTGGACGAGTATCTCACTAGCGTGCGCGAGGTGGAGCAGCGGGTTGCGGCGCTGAGGAAGGGGGCGGACAAGGCCCTGGACGCTCCGCGGGACCAGCACACCGCGAGCATGGATCGGCCACCGGAGGGCCTGCCTGAAGACTTGCGCGACCATGCCCGGCTGATGTGCGACATCGTCGCCATCGCCCTGCAGACGGACCGCACGCGGGTCGCGTCGCTGATCCTGGCACGCGATCTCTCCGCGCTCTACTATCCGTTCCTAGAGGTCCGGAAGGGGCATCACGCGGCGTCGCACGACAACCTCTCGCCGGGATACGAGCGCATCACGCGCTTCCACCTCGGCCAGTTCGCCTATCTCGCGGCGAAGCTGGACCGGATGCCCGAAGGCGAGGGGACCGTGCTGGACAACTCGTGCCTGATGTTCCTCTCGAACATGTGGATAGGGCGCCTGCACGACAACTCGCGGCTCCCGGTGGTGCTGGCCGGCGGGATGGGCGGGGCACTCGAGACGGGCCGGACGCTGAGCTACTTGGACGAGTCGGACGAGAGTCGCAAGATGTGCAGCCTATACCTGTCGCTCATGGACAGGATGGGCGTGCGACTCGACCGCTTCGGGGACTCCGACACGCGCTTGGAACGCATCTAGGCGCGACTCGGTCGCTGTGGTCGGCCTCGGTTCATGCGACTTCTCACTCGGCTGGCCGGTACGCCTCGCGAAGGCCCGGCAGGAACTTCGGCGGGCTGTTGTACATGTAGCCTTGGAGAAAGGTCACCGATCTGCCCCGGGTGACTTGCTCGAGGTGCGCCAAGGCGTTCCTGAAAGCCTCGTAGTCCGGGCCGTCGCCGCCCATCGCGGCGATCTGGTCTGGCCGAGCGGCCTTCCAGTGCTCGAAGCCCGCGTAGCGGACCATCAGGAAGACCTCGTCGTAGTCGTCGCTTTCCGCGAAGCCGCTCTCGGCCGGGTATACCGCCTTCCACTGGCCTACGATCCTGGCTCCGACCTTCTCTAGGTACGGCCAGATGCTCTCGGTGCCGGAGCGGATCAACTCATCCGCCGAGGTCTTGTCGACCCTCCAGCGGTCCAAGACGACGATTTCGGGGGCCGGCCAGTTCACGTCGTTGCGAACCGGGCGTGGAGGGCGCTGCGACATCGCCTCGACCGGGGCGTAGGACTCTTTGAGGGCCGGCATGTAGTAGACCTTGGCGGACGCCGTTGCGCCTTCGAGAAAGTGCGCCCCGTCGGAGTCTGCGGCGTAGTGGCTTCGCGCACGCAGTGCCTCGCGGCTGCGCTGGTAGTCGGGACCGTTCCCGCCGAGCAGCATGTGGCCCTGCCGGGTTGCCTTCCAGTGCTGGTAGCTCGCGTAGCGCGCGAGGCGGTATCCGTGGTCGAATTCGGGATCCTCGTCCGAGCCGTCCGGATTGATCACCTTCCACTGGCCCACGATGCGGCTTCCGATTTTCTCGAACCAAGGCCAGACCCCTTGGCGACTCAAGCGAAAGTAGGCCTCGTGACCTCCCTTGTGGAGCTTCTGGTGGCGGAACACCAGCAGTTCCGTCCCCTCGCGCGGCACGTCGTTCCGGACCGGGCGGGGTCGCTCGGGCGCTTGGCCGCCGGAATGGGCCGCCAGAGAGGCCAGCGCGGCGAGGATTGCTGCAAGCCGCAGCGCTATGCGAGAAGTCATTCCTGCGAAGCTAAGATACCATCTCCGCTCTATGCCACCGACATCCCGAGGTCGCGGGCACTGTACACCCCGGAACACTGCAATTTCGCAATGAGTTACAGATCCCGGGGCAACTGCAGTTGGTTCCAATTCTCGTCGTCACCCGAGGACCGACGAATGCGCCCTGCCGATCGGGTCGGGTCTGGCTACATTCGGCCGAAGGCGGTCCAATGCGTCCGAGCGGACCCCTAGCAGCACGGAATCCATCCGCATCCGGACCGTCCGCCGGGACTCTTCTAGGAGTTGCTAACCTGTCTTGGTTGCGGGACTGTCAATTCCTTGCTATCGCCAGCGGCGTGGCAGCCTGCTGCCTGCATCCGGGCGGGGCAGCTGTGGGACTTCCAGCCGGGGGTAGCGCTTGCGCCTCTGATTTCGCGACAGACCAGTCGGACGACGGCTGAAGTCCTGATGCGTGAGCATGTACAATTACGGGGGAAGGGGAAGGCGGTTGAAACCGCCGGACCACCGAGTCGAATACTTCCATTGCACGCCCGAGCTTGGTCGTGGGCGGGCCTCCGTGCCAAGGATTTTTGTCGGCGGGTCTGCGTCGACCTAGTGATCGACAGAATTCGCTGGTAGCGGCGTTTGCTGCGATAGTGTGCAACGTGCGACCGCCCGCTTTTGTATTTGAGAACGTGGAGGGATTCCTGACTGGCGACGATGGAAGTCATGTGGAAGACTTATTGCGGCCCGTGATTGTCGCGGGCTATCGAGTGCATCTTCGCAAGATCAACGCTGCCAATTACGGAGTGCCCCAGCATCGGAAGCGGGTTCTCGCCATCGGTGGGCTGGGCTTCGATCCAGGGTTTCCGGATGTAACGCATAGTGCGTTCGGAGTTCCGGGCGCACGTGTGCAAGGACCTCATCTCTCGCCTACCGGGACCGTGGAGAGTGCGATTGGCGACCTCCCTCTGCCAAGTGAATCAATGTCGGGAGTGCCACAGGCACACTTTGTCGGTGACGTCGGGTCAGAGCGGGTCGCCAGGATCCGTACGCTGTTGCCCGGCCAAACGATGAAGGACTTGCCCGAGTGGCAATGGCACGTGAGTTTTCGCCGTCGCTCGAACCGGAGAGTCATGGATGGGACGCCCAGCGAGCGTCGCGGCGGTGCTCCTGGCGGACTGCGCCGACTGCATCCGGACGAGCCGTCGAAGGCAATCACAGCCGGTGCCGTCGGAGAGTTTGCCCATCCTTCCCTTGATCGGTTTCTCACGTTGCGTGAGTGTGCGCGGCTTCAGACGTTTCCAGACGTATTCGAGTTTCTTGGATCAAGAACAGAACAATCGCATCTAATTGGGAATGCTTTTCCTTCAAGGCTTGCGGAAGTTATCGCCAAGGGACTGATTAGGGTCCTAGCGACGGTGCGCCCTCGTGACATGGCGGGGGACTTGTTGACTTTCCTGCCGACGCTCTCAAATGGAATGAGTCCTGTCCTGCGAAGAGTCACTTAAATGGTCGAGTCGAAGTTTCTCCCTGTAGGCAGTCAGTCGCGATTGTTCTAATGCCATTAAGTCAAGCGCAATTGGCCATGATCGAGAAGGTGCGCATCACGAGTGCTGGTGCATTCGGAGTTGCACCCACCGAGCGCGAATGCCTCTACTTGACAAAAGTCAGCATTTCCGATTTGAACTTATGGAGTGATTTTTCAGATCTAGATCGGAGATCTCTAGATACACGAATTGACGTGGCGCGAATCGCGTATCCTCGATGCCCCACTGGGAGGTCGCGGAACACTCTGTAGGCAACGGCGGGGTCACCGGAACACCGAGAAACCGATCATGTTCCGTGCGCCAAGGGCACCGGGTGCTTGGGCCGGAGCTTGCCGCCGTCCGGCTCATCGCACGTCGTCGCAGGGCTCCGGGACAAGGCCTGTCGGAATCGTGCGCCGTAGCTCGGCTGCGGGTCTGGTATGCGGTTCTTGGACGTGAGTCCAAGTTGCCGGCCGTGTCCCGCGGCCTTCCACGAGAACCCGCGGACACAGGTGCCCGTCGCGCCGGGGGCGCCTTGATGCGTGGGCTCGCGAGGCGAAGTGACCTAGATGCCGGACGGTGCCAGTGCCCACGGACTAAGCAGTGGCGGGCAGTCTCTCGGAAGACCGTGCAAGGACCTCGACCAAGCCGGCGTTGCGCAGGGCGAGTCGCCGGAAGCTCCGGAACGACGGGACCAGCGAGACTAGGGCGAACACCTGCCGTGCGAGAGGAATCGCTCCGACGGCTACATGCGCACCGACCTCGATCAGGAGGCGCTCGCGAAGCTCCGCAAGGTCCTTGCGGACCGCGGCGCATTCCACTTGGCCCAGCGCCTGCCTCCAGTTCGACCGGTGCGACTCGAGGGTGCGGCCGGGCTCCACCCGCCGACCGGCGGCCAGCGGTCCTAGGAATCTGATGAGCAGGAGCCTGGTCAGGCTGATCCGCCGCGAGTAGCGAATCATGCTCCGGATGCTGTCACGCAGCATCGCGTAGGCAGGGCTCCGGGTCCCGATGTGTCCCAGACGTGCGAACTCGAACAGCTCCGCGTCGAGAACGTAGAGGCGCTGGCGCAGCGCCTCCGCGCCGCATTCGCGGCAGACCTTGGCGATCATCCCCGCCGCGAAGCCAGCGATCAGCAATGTTCGCAATAGAGTAGAAGTGTCTTCGCTGAAATTCATATTGACTCTCCCGACAGGCTAGGGCCCTTTCCGATCAGCTGAATGCTGCCTCCTTGTCAGATTCGCACGGATTCTCTCGGGTGTCAAGCGGAATTGCCAGATATTTTCGAATATTATTCCTTTTTTCGAGGGATCGACGACTGATCCAGAGATTGGCCGGAGGGTCTCTCGACGAAGTTCATGCGAATTGCGAACGAATTCCATTTTCGCTGGGAAGCCATTCCCCACGAACAGCCCCAGGTGCGCCCCGGGCGGCCCAGAAAGGTCCCTGCTCCTGGCTACCTGCCTCGGAACGCACCATGGCTTGGATGGCGCTAGCATGGTTGCCGACCGAGAACGGCCGAACGTCCCGCCTCGCCTCTGTGCGTCCGGCACGTCCCCTCGAAGGCCCCGCCATGAATCTCCGCAACGTTTCCGCTGTCACCCTCCTCGCCTGGGCATGGGGCTGCGGCCCGCCGAGAGGCACCGAGGGCATCGCCGTTCCGGACGGCTTCGAAATCGAGCTGGTCGCGGGCCCGCCCCTCGTCGAGCGCCCGATGATCATCGACATGGATGACCTAGGACGCCTTTACGTCGCGGAGTCATCCGGTTCGAACGACGACGTGAGGCAGCAGCTGGCCGAGCGGCCCCACAGCATATTACTGCTCGCCAGCGGTTCTAAATTTGGCCGTCAAGGGGGTGCGTGAAGGTTGTTTCGGAGGATGAGGTGAATCAGTTGACCGAGAGGTTGCGCTCCCGAGGCCGCCCGCGGGAGCGTCGGACGGCGGGCAGGGCCGTGGCGCGGCCCGCGTCGCGGGTCCGCCGAGTGCCGAGCCCGCGACCGGACGCACTCCGGCGGTAGCCGGCTTTGACGGCCGGCCGCTGGCCGGACGCTGCCGGCACGAGACTGCGCGGAGTCCAGGCCCCGGCCGCCTGGCCGGCTGGCAGCCCGGAGGCGCGCGTCCGGCGCGCACCGCCGCCAGCAGCGTCGGCCGGTCCGGGAAGCGGAACCAGCGCAGCGCGACCTGCAGCTCCCGGAACAGGGCGCGGCGCGTGACCGGCTGGCGCCGGCACTGCTGCCACAGCGCGCAGACGCACTGCAGCACGGCGCGGAGCGCGAAGGCGAACAGGTTCGGCACGGCCGGCACGTTGGCCAGCCCTTCCTTGCCGTGCCCGAAGTTGCGCTTGAAGTTGCGGCCGTGCCGCGCCAGGCAGTTGAAGCCCCCGTTCTCGATCTTCCAGCGCGCCCGGCCGGCGCGCGCGATCCGCTCCGCGTTGTCCGCGGTGACCGCGAGACCGGTGAAGAAGCTGTTGGCGCAGGTGCGCTTGCCATCGCGCTCCACGGCGTACTCGAGCCAAGTGCCCTGCAGGGCGTCGCGGCCCTGGCGCAGGGGCACCGCGGCCGTCCGGCGGAAACGGTGCCGCTCGGATCGCTTGCCCTTCCCGCGCCGCGGCAGCCAGCCGGTCGAGCGCACCGCGCCGCTCCCCCGCCGGCTCTCCGGCACCTCGTGCAAGTGCTTGCGGGATCCGGGCTTGCCTACCCGGATGCAGTCCATGCCGGCCGCCGCGGCGGCCTCGCAGACCGGCTGGCAGCAGGACAGGTCGTCCCCCGGCAGGACGGGGCGGCAGGCCTGCAGCCAGGCGCCCTGAGCGGCGAGCCAGCGCTTGGCGGCGTTGCGCTCGCAGTCCCGCTTGCGCTCGTCCTCGCTCAGGTCGGCGCGGGTCGCGGCCGCGTCCTGCTGCGGGCACGCGAACTCGGGCATCAGCGGCAGGACCGTGGCGTGGCCGTCGGCCACCGCGGTGGCCGCGACCATGGCGTGGAAGTGATGCGGCCGGCGCTCGCTGCCGACGCGCCGCACCGAGCACTGCGGGCAATGCACCCTGTCGGAGCGGTGGAACCGGACGCCGTCCGGAGCCGCCGGCAGGCGCTCGTCGAGGCGCTGGAAGGGCTCGAGCGCGCCCTGCGCGGCCACGGTTGCGAGGCACGGCCGGAACAGCGGGTCGAACGCGGCCGGGTCGAGGTCGTCGAGCAAGTTGCGGATCCGGTTGTCGCAGGGGATGCGGCCCACGCCGAACAGGGTCCGGCAGTTGGAGCGGGAGCCGTCCCGCTCCATGCGCCGCTGGAACGCGAGGAACGACTCGCACCGGGTGCAGAAGCAGGCCGGGGCGCACCAGGGCGCAACCGGCGGCGTCGCTGACCTCGTAGCGCTTGTTGCTGCGACCGTCGCGTCGGTCGGGCCGGCCGGCGGCCGTCTCGCGGAAGGCGCTCGGCAGCGAGTCCAGGACATGGGGCATACACCCTAGCTCACAAATTCCGCAAGGAAAAGTCAAGTGCCAGACTGCTTTCGACACCTTTCTCAGACACTCTGGAAATCCCCAAATGCCCAAATTGAGAATCGCTGGCCGCCGGCTAGAATTAGTCCGGCGCATGACGATCAAGCGTGCGCGAGCTCTCCAGCCGCTAGGTCAGATCAACTCTGCGAGCAGATGCGTCCGCCGGGCACGAGCCTGCCGGACACCCGAGAGTCACGGTCTTGGTTGCGTAGCGGCCATCCTCGAACTGGCACTTCGGGGCGCGCGACCGAGACAACGAGGACCAGCGCTAACAGCGATATACCTCAGGACACGCTAAGCCCCGGCACATCCCTGCACGGGTACACCTTGCTCCGACTGATCGGGCAGGGCGGTTTCGGGATCGTGCGCGTCACGACAGGCTGGGAGATACCGTGGAGATCAAGGAGTATATGCCAACGGAGCCGGCGCTGGGAGACCATTCTGCAATGTGCCCGCGAGGCCTGGCTTGGACGGAGTCATACGAGGATGGAGTGCGCCGCTTCCATGACGAGGTCCGTGTCCTGGTCAAGCTCCGGAACCTGGCGAGCGTTGTGGAGCCGCCCAATGCACAAGTCGAATTCTTAGGAAGGAGCGAACGATTCATTCAGAATATGAATTGGGAAGTCGGAATCTACAACCTAGATGTCCTTGCTTCAGGACTTGACGAGCGATTCCAAATAGGGGCATTCCGGGATTTCCAGAGTGTCTGAGGAGGGTGTCGAAGGCGGTCTGGCGCAGGCAGGCACCTGACTTTTCCTCGCGGATATTGTGAGTTGGGATGTATGCCCCATGTCTTGGACTCTCTCCTGGGCGCCTACCGCTAGACGGCCGCCGGCCTGCCTGACCGTCGCACCGGTCGCAACACGCGCTACGGGGTCAGCGCCGCCGCCGGTTGCGCCCTGGTGCGCCCCGGCCTGCTTCTGCACCCGATGCGAGTCATTCCTCAAGTTCCAGCGGAGCATGGAGCGGGACGGCGCCCGCTCCGAGTGCCGAACCCTGTTCGTCGTGGGCCGCATCCCCTGCGACAGCCCGATCCGCAACTTGCTCGACGGCCTCGACCCGGCCGCGTTCGACCCGCTGTTCCGGCTGCGCCTGCAAACCGCGGCCGCGCAGGGCGCGCTCGAGCCCTTCCAGCGCCTCGACGAGCGCCTGCCGGTGGCTTTGGACGGCGTCCGGTTCCACCGCTCCGACACGGTGCATTGCCCGCAGGGCTCGGTGCGGCGCGTCGGCAGCGAGCGCCGTCCGCAGTGCTTCCACGCCCTGGTCACGGCCATCGCGGTCGCCGACGGCCATGGCACCGTCCCGCCGCTGATGCCCGAGTTCGCGTGCCCGCGGCAGGACGCGGCCGCGACCCGCGCCGACATGAGCGAGGACGAGCGCAAGCGGGACTGCGAGCGCAACGCCGCCAAGCGCTGGCTCGCCGCGCACGGCGCCCGGCTGCAGGCCCGCCGTCCCGTCCTGCCGGGCGAGGACCTGTACTGCTGCCAGCCAGTCTGCGAGGCCTCCGGCATGGACTGCATCCCGCTAAGCAAGCCCGGATCCCGCAAGCGCTTGTACGAGGTGCCGGAGAGCCGGCGGGCGAGCGGCGCTGTGCGATCAACCGGCTGACTGCCGCGGCCCCGGGCAGGGCAAGCGGTCCGAGCGGCACCGCTTCCGCCGGTAAGGCGCGGTGCTCCTGCGCCGTGGCCGCGACCGCATGCAGGGCACCTGGATCGAGTACGCCGTGAAGCGCGGCGGCATCCGCACCTGCGCCAACTGCTTCTTCACCTGTCTCGCGGTCACCGCGGACAACGCGGAGCGGATCGCGCGAGCCGGCCGGGCCCGCCGGAAGATCGAGAACGAGGGGCTCAGCTGCCTGGCGCGAAACGGCCGCAACTTCAAGCGCAACTTCGGGCACGGCAAGGCCGTGCCGGCCGAAGTGCCGGCCGTGCCGAATCTGTTCGCCTTCGCGCTCCATGCCGTGCTGCGGTGCGCCTGCGCGCTGTGGCAGCAGTGCCGGCGCCAGCTGGTCACGCGCCGCGGCTGGTTCCGGGAGCTGCAGGCCGCGCTGCGCTGGTGCCCCTTCCCGGACCGGCCGACTCTGCTGGCGGCGGTGCGAGACGGACGCGCCGCCGGGCTGCCAGCCATCCGACGCTCCCGCGGGGCGGCCTCGCTAGCGCGACCTCCCGGTCAAGTGGTTCGCCTAGTCCGCCTATGCAACGTTCCCGCACCACCTTGACGGCCAGATTTGGAACCGCTGCGGCGCAACACGGGCGCGTCCCTACCGAACCGACCGCCCGCGCCCGGCTGAGCCTGCCGACCAGCGTCTCGCTCGCCGCCCGGAGCACCCGCGTCAGCCGAGCCGTGCCGCCTCGCGGCCCGTCATGCTCCGGCCCGCCGCTCCGGGGGAGCCTCCCCGCACTAATCCGCTATACTGTGTCGGCACCGAAGCGACCGGTCGCCAGGCCGCATGCCGGGCAAGCAGATCGACCAATTCCCGCCGCTCGCCCCGGCCCGCGACCGCCGCGCGCCGACGGACCCGCCCCCTCCGCGGTGGCGCGCCCCGCAGCCTGCGGCAGCCGAGGCGCAGTACCCTAGCTCGGACGGTCGGCCGATGGCGGACAACACCTTCCAGGAAAGGGCGATCCGCGATGCAGCGGCCATGCTGGCCCATTACTTCGAGCGGCGCGAGGACGTGCTGGTGGCCAACAACCTGCTGGTGTACTACGTCGAGAATCGTCCCAAGCGCAGGGTCGTCCCGGACGTGATGGTGTCGCTGGGCGTTCCGGGAGACAATCGCATGTCCTATTTCGTGTGGGAGGAGGGCAAGCCCCCGGACTTCGTGCTGGAAGTCGCCTCTCCCGGCACCGTCGACGCGGACCTGCACGAGAAGCCGCCGCTGTACGCGCGGCTGGGGGTGCGCGAATACTTCCGGTACGACCCGATGGGCGGCCTGCTGCCGGCGCGCCTGGCGGGCGACCGCCTGAAGGGCGGCCGCTACGAGCCGCTGCCGGCCGAACGCCTGCCCGGCGCGGAACTGTCCGTCCGCAGCGCCGTGCTGGGCTTGGACCTGCGCTACGACGGCATCGCGCAGCGCCTGCGCATCTGGGATCCGGTCAGGGGGGAATACCTGCGGACGCTGAGCGAGGAGGCGCGGGCGCGGGTCGAGGAGACGCGGCAGCGCCAGAAGGCCGAGCGCCGGGTGGACCAGGAGGCGCGCGCGCGCCAAGAAGCCGAGCGCCGGGTGGGCCAGGAGGCGCGAGCGCGGCAAGAGGCCGAGCGCCAGCGGGACCAAGAGGCGCGGCAGAGGGTCGAGGAGGCGCGGGCGCGGCAAGAGGCCGAGCGCCGGTGGAGGGAGGCGGAGCGGCAGCTAGAGGTGCTGCGACGCTCTAATTAGTGCCCGTGAAAAAACTCGTATCCCCTTGACAAAAAAGGCATTAGGTCCAATCTCTCAAGGCGAAGATTTCGCTGGAATGCTACGACTAGTCCAAAATCCTGCCAATTCTGGGTAGAGCGCGGAAATCTTCGCGATTGGCGGCTGAGCAACTTCCGACCTTGGACCCTATATGTTGTGTTTGGAGATCCATCCGACATCAGGATGTAGTATGAAATGCTGATCAGGCCAGAGTTCAGGGGTTTTGTCACAAGCACTAATTAGATCCGGAGGGACCAGCGGGTGACTCGGACGGCCCTAAGGGGCTCCGTCCAGCGATTCTAATTTTGGGCATTCCGGGATTTCCAGAGTGTCTGAGAAAGGTGTCGCAGGCAGTCTGGCACTTGACTTTTGCTAGCGGAATGTGTGAGCTAGGGTGCATGCCCCATGTCCTGGACTCGCTGCTGAGCGCCTTCCGCGAGACGGCCGCCGGCCGGCCCGACCGGCGCGCGGGTCGCAGCAACAAGCGCTACGAGGTCAGCGCCGCCGCCGGTTGCGCCCTGGTGCGCCCCGGCCTGCTTCTTCACCCGGTGCGAGTCGTTGCTCGCGTTCCAGCGGCGCATGGAGCGGGACGGCTCGCGCTCCAACTGCCGGACCCTGTGCGGCGTGGGCCGCATCCCCTGCGACAACCGGATCCGCAACTTGCTCGACGACCGCGACCCGGCCGCGTGCGACCCGCTGTTCCGGCCGTGCCTCGCAACCGTGGCCGCGCAGGGCGCGCTCGAGCCCTTCCAGCGCCTCGACGAGCGCCTGCCGGCGGCTCCGGACGGCGTCCGGTTCCACCGCTCCGACAAGGTGCATTGCCCGCAGTGCTCGGTGCGGCGCGTCGGCAGCGAGCGCCGGCCGCATCACTTCCACACCATGGTCGCGGCCACCGCGGTGGCCGACGGCCACGCTACGGTCCTGCCGCCGATGCCCGAGTTCGTGCGCCCGCAGCAGGACGCGGCCGCGACCCGCGCCGATATGAGCGAGGACGAGCGCGAGCGGGACTGCGAGCGCAACGCCGCCAAACGCTGGCTCGCCGCGCACGGCGACTGGATGCCGTCCTGCCGCCCCGTCCTGCCGGGCGACGACTTGTATTGGGGAATTATATATCTGAGTGCCGACAACGCCATGGTCCGACTAGAACTGCTGTGAGCAGGGAGGTGGGTGTCGAGCTGGGGTCATGCGAGTGCGGCCGCGGCGGGCACAGAGGGGTGGGGTGTGGGATCGTATCTGAATCGAGCCTGCCAGCGGATTTGATGAGGAAGGGACTAGAGAGGCCGCCGCGCATGCCCCGGTTGCCCCGGTGGAACCCGGTTGGCGGTGGCAGGGCACCCCTTGCAAGCCGCTTGCAGGCCCTGCGAGGGCCGAAGACAGCGGATCCCCGGCGCTCGACGGCCTGCATGGCCGGTCCGGACCGGACCGGGGTCGCGCCGGGGCCTTCCGGATCCGGTGCACCCCTCGTACCGAGCGTGCAGCGCGCGCCCGCGGCGGGCTGCCGCGCTCGGCGCGGCGGGCGCCGCTCAGGCCGCGACCGCGGCCTTGCCGGTCAGCTGCCGGCAGGTCAGCGTCCGGCCGACCAAGCCCCGCGCCATGCGCCGCATCTGTTCCTCCGTGTCGCAGTCGCGGTCGTTGCGCCGTCCCGCGAACTCCGTGAGGTAGCGGCCGAGATGACGGACGCTCATCCGGTGATAGGTTCCGTACAGGCCGCGCTTGAACAGGGACCCAAACGATTCGATGCCGTTCGCATGCGCTGCCCCGCGCACGTACTCGCCGCCGGAGTGCCTGACGGCTTCGTGCGTGAACTCCGCCATGCCGGCGCAGGCCGCCGCCTCGTCGGAGTAGAGCTGCGCGCCCGGCGCGACCCGGCCGCGCACGAAGCCCTGCAGGTCGCCCCCGGCGCGGGCCTTCTTGCTCTCGTGCTGGTTGCGTTCCTTGCCGCCGACGCAGGTCTCGTCCACCTCCACCGGGCCGGCGAACGGGCCCCGATCCCGCTCCCGGCACGCGCGGATGCGGTGCGCCAGGTGCCAGGCCGACTTTTGGCTGATGTCCAGGTCGCGGTGCAGCTTCATGCTCGAGACGCCCTTGATGCCGGTGGTCAGCAGGAACAGGGCGACGGCCCGGGTGCGGTAGCCGAGCTCGGTGTCGGCCATCACGCTGCCGGTGCGCACCGAAAAGCGCTTGCCGCAGCCGCGGCAACGGTACGGCATCGAAGGGTGGGCCGCGTCGGACTGCACGCTGGAGCCGCGGCAGCGGGGGCACGCGGGACCGTCCGGCCAGCGCATGGAGGCGAACCACTTTTCCGCGGATTCGTCATCGGGGAACATGGCGATCACTTCGATCAATGTGATGCCTTTACGGAACCACTTTCCGGGACCTGGTTTCTTCATTTACGGTATCCCTTACTGGAACTATTCTACCAAGAAACACCATATAATGTCAACGGAAAGTCGGAAGAAATATGAAATTTTATAATGGCTTGATAATTTGCCGACTTGATTCCCTCGGCACTCAGATATATAATTCCCCTGTATTGCTGCCAGCCGGTCTGCGAGGCCGCCGGCATGGACTACATCCGGGTAGGCAAGCCCGGATCCCGCAAGCACTTGCACGAGGTGCCGGAGAGCCGGCGGGGGAGCGGCGCGGTGCGCTCGACCGGCTGGCTGCCGCGGCGCGGGAAGGGCAAGCGGTCCGAGCGGCACCGTTTCCGCCGGACGGCCGCGGTGCTCCTGCGCAAGGGCCGCGACGCCCTGCAGGGCACTTGGATCGAGTACGCCGTGGAGCGCGACGGCAAGCGCACCTGCGCCAGCAGCTTCTCCACCGGTCTCGCAGTCACCGCGGACAACGCGGAGCCGATCGCGCGGGCCGGCCGGGCGCGCTGGAAGATCGAGAACGAGGGCTTCAACTGCCTGGCGCGGCACGGCCGCAACTGCAAGCGCAACTTCGGGCACGGCAAGGAAGGGCTGGCCAACGTGCCGGCCGTGCCGAACCTGTTCGCCTTCGCGCTCCGCGCCGTGCTGCAGTGCGTCTGCGCGCTGTGGCAGCAGTGCCGGCGCCAGCCAGTCACGCGCCGCGCCCTGTTCCGGGAGCTGCAGGCCGCGCTGCGCTGGTTCCGCTTCCCGGACTGGCCGACTCTGCTGGTGGCGGTGAGAGACGGACGCGCGCCGCCGGGCTGCCGGCCGACCCCGGCCGGGGCCTGGACTCCGCGCAGCTTCGTGCCGGCAGCGTCCGGCCAGCGGCCGACCGTGGCAGCCGGCTACCGCCGGGGCGCGTCCGGCCGCGATCTCGGCACTCGGCCGACCCGCTGCGGCGGCCGCGCCACGGCCCTGCCAGCCGTCCGACGCTCCCGCGAGGCAGCCTTATTAGAGCGACCTCTCGGTAAAGTGGTTCATCTCATCCTCATAATCAGCTAATCAACGTTCACGCACCCCGTTGATGGCCAAATTTAGAATCGCTGACTGCTCGAAGACCTTGACGACGACGGGCGCTACGACAGGCGTACGGTATTCGCCGATGGGATGATGCTTCCAGAGGGCGTGCTCTGGCACGACGGCTCGGTCTACGTCGCCGCTCCGCCGAGCATTTGGAAGCTCACCGACACGGACGGGGACGGCGTGGCGGACGAGCGGGAGGAGTGGTTCGACGCCAAGACCCTGACGAACTGCGCCAACGACCTTCACGGGCCGTATCTCGGGCTGGACGGCCGGATCTACTGGACGAAGGGTGCCTTCGCCGAGCAGACTTACGAGCGGCCCGGGCGGGAGCCGCTCGTGACCCGGGCGGCGCATGTATTCAGGCGTCGCCCGGGCGGCGGCCCGGTCGAGGCGGTGCTGACGGGTGGCATGGACAACCCGGTGGAGGTCGCCTTCACCCCCGAGGGCGAGAGGCTGCTCACGTCGACCTTCCTAGTTCACCCGCAGCTGGGCCGGCGGGACGGCATCGTCCATGCCGTGTACGGCGGCGTCTACGGCAAGGTTCACGGCGTCACCGACGGCCATCCGATGACCGGCGGTTACCTGTCGGTCATGACGCACATGGGCGGCGCAGCTCCGGTCGGTCTCGCCCGGTACGAGTCGAGCCAGTTCGGCGACGATTACCGCGGCCGCCTCTTCGCCACGTCATTCAACCTGAACAAGGTCACGTCCCACCGGCTCGTGCCGAGCGGAGCCAGCTTCGTGACGGAGGATGAAGACTTCCTGGTCTCGGGCAGCCGGGACTTCCATCCGACGGACGTCATGGAGGACGCGGACGGAAGCTTGCTTGTCGTTGACACCGGGGCTTGGACAAGCTCTGCTGCCCTACCGCGCAGCTGTCCAAGCCGGACCTGCTCGGCGGCATCTACCGTATCCGCGAGCGCGGCGCGTTCGCACCGCAGGATCCGCGCGGAAGCGCGATCGACTGGTCGGACGCCGGCTCCGCGGCCCTCGTCGAACTGCTGGGCGATCCCCGGCCCGGGGTGCGCAGGAAGGTCTTGACAGCCTCGGTCGCGACAGAGCCCGTGGATGAACTCGCCCGGGCACTGAAGGACGGCCCGTCGCTCGAAGCGCGTCGGAACGCCGTATGGTCCCTTGCCAGAATCGAATCCGCCGAGGCGCGCGACGCCGTGCGTACGGCCCTTTCGGACGAGTCCGCAAGCGTGCGTCATGCGGCTCTCAACGCGGTCGCCTTGCATCGCGCGCAAGGGGTGCCGGGGCCGCGCTGGACCTCCTCGAGGACTCCTCGGACGCAGTCAAGAGGGCGGCGGCGGAGGCTCTGGGCCGGATCGGCGATTCGTCCGCCGTCGGTCCTTTGCTCGAGGCGGCGGGTCGCGCCGAGGGCGAGGTCCTGACGCACTCGCTGGTGTATGCCCTGATCGAGATCGCCGATCCTCGCGCCACGAGGGCCGGCCTGTCGTCCCTGTCCGCCCGGACTCGCCGGGCCGCGCTAATCGCCTTGGATCAGATGCGCCCGGCCGTGCTCGGTTCCGACACCGTGCTTCCGCTGCTGCGCTCGCCCGAACCCCTGATCTCGGATGCTGCCAGCTGGATCGCCTCCCGCCACCCGGAGTGGGGCGGGGCGCTGTCCGGGTATCTGGCAGGAAGGCTCGGAGAGCGGCCCATTGCGGAGCCCGGAGATCTGGAGGGGCAGCTCCAGAGTTTCGCGGGCAACCCCTCGATCCAGGCGTTGCTGGCCGGCACGGCCCGCGGCGACAGCGGGGCGCAGGCGAGACAAGTGGCGCTGGAGGCCATGGCGGGCGCGTCCGTGGACGAGGTCCCGGACGGCTGGGAAGCCACGATCGCGGTTGCGCTCGGACGGAAGGACACGGTCGAAGCCGCCCTGCGGGCGGCACGCGGAATGCCGCCTCCGGACGAAGTATTGCCGCGGTTGGATGCCGCGCTGCTCGGTGTGGCAAGCGATCCGGCGGTCGCCGAATCAATCCGGATTCGGGCGCTGGCCGCCGGTGCTGCTTCTCTCGGGGGTCTCGATCCTGCGTTGTACGCCTTGGCTGTCGGCGAGGTTCACCCGTCGGGCGCGGTCCGAGATAGGGCCGCCGCTGCCACCGTGCTGTCGGAGGCGCCGCTGAACCGCGACCAGCTCCTGGATCTGGCGGACCTGCTGCCCGAAGTGGGACCGATGGAATTGCCGCGGATCGTTGCAGCGTTCCGCCGGTCCGACGATGCCGAGGTCGGGGCGCGGTTCGCGGACCGTTTGTCGCAGGCTCGCGGCCTCGCCAACCTGCGTGCCGATGTCGCCGCCTCCGCCACGCGGGGGTTCCCGCCTCGGGTCCGCGAACGGGTCGACGCTCTCCTCGTGGGCGAGGTCGCCGGGCTTGCCGAACAGAACGCCATGATCGACCGGATGCTCGACTCGCTTCCGCCGGGCGATGTCGTGCGGGGTCAGGCTGTCTTCAATAGCGCCGAGACCGCCTGCATGGCTTGCCATGCGATCGGCTACCAAGGAGGGAAGATCGGCCCCGATCTGACCCGGATCGGGCAGATTCGCGAGCGCAGGGACCTGCTCGAAGCGATCGTCTACCCGAGCGCGAGCTTCGTGTGCAGCTTCGAGCCCGTCGTCGCAGTCACCGCCGACCAGAGCCTCAACGGAGTGGTGCTCGAGGAGAGCGACACGCACCTTCTGCTGGCCCTGGACGCTGAGAGCCAAGCGTGGCTCGCGCGTTCGGAGATCGAGAAGATCCGTCCGGGCACCGTTTCTGCCATGCCGTCCGGGCTGGCCGAGCAGGTCAGCCGCGGCGACCTGGCCGACCTCCTAGCCTTTCTCGAGGCGACCCAGTGGGGCCCGCGGGCCAGCCGGCGCTAGAATCGAGCTCATTGGAGGGATTGATGCGAAGACCCCTGTCTCTGTTAGCCGTGGCGGCGCTGCTGCTGGCGGCAGCCGCGAGCGTCCGGGCGGAAGCGGAGCGGCCCAACATAGTCTTTATCCTCGCCGACGACCTCGGATACGGGGACCTCGGGTCCTACGGCCAGGCGGTCATACAGACTCCCCGCCTCGACCGGATGGCAAGGGAAGGCATCCGGTTCACCCAGTTCTACGCCGGTGCCACCGTCTGCGCCCCGTCGCGCAGCGTCCTGATGACGGGCTTGCATACCGGGCACACGCACGTCCGGGGCAACGCCCGCGGCCCGGACATGACGGCCCAGTCGCTCCGCGACGAGGACCTCACCGTAGCGGAGGTGCTGAAGTTCGCGGGCTACTCCACGGCCCTGTACGGCAAGTGGGGCCTAGGCGAGGTCGGCTTGGAAGGGCACCCGCTCAAGCAGGGATTCGACACGTTCTTCGGCTACCTGAACCAGGTCCACGCCCACAACTACTATCCGGAGTTCCTCTGGCGCGGCCTGGAGAAGGCTTCTCTGCGGAACAGCGTCCAGCGCATAGCGCGGGAGTACGGCGGCTTCCGCGGCGGATGGGCGACCGAGCGCCGGGAGTACTCCCATGACGTGATCATGCGCGAGGCCATGGACTGGCTCGCGAGACAGGGGGACGCATCGTTCTTCCTGTATCTGGCCCTTACGATTCCCCATGCGAACAACGAGGGTACGTCAGCTACAGGGGACGGGGCCGAGGTGCCCGAGTACGGGATCTACGACCGCGAGGACTGGCCGAATCCCGACAAGGGGCAGGCCGCCATGATCACGCGCATGGACCGGGATGTCGGCTCGCTGCTGGACCGGCTGGCCGAGCTCGGCCTCGCCGAGAACACGCTCGTGATGTTCTCCTCCGACAACGGGCCGCACAACGAGTCCAATCACGACCTGCTCAAGTTCGACCCGTCGGGCGTGTTGCGCGGTACCAAGCGCGACCTCTACGAGGGGGGCATCCGCGTGCCGTTCCTCGCTTGGTGGCCGGATGCCATCCAGCCGGGCCGGGTTTCGGACCACGTCGGCTACTTCGGCGACCTGATGGCGACCGCGGCGGATCTTGCGGGAGCGGAGATGCCGCCGGGCACGGACTCGGTCAGCTTCGCGCCGACGCTGCGGGGCCGTCCCGGCGACCAGCGGCCGCACGACCACCTGTACTGGGAGTTCTACGAGGGCGGCTCGGCGCAGGCGGTCCGGCTCCGTCGCTGGAAGGGCGTCCGCAAGCCGATGCTGACGGGCCGGGTCGAGTTGTACGACGTGACCCGCGACCCGGCCGAAACTTACGACGTGGCGCGGAACCATCGGGACGTGGTCGCGGAAATCGAGGCGATCATGGCCCGGGAGCATGTCGCGCACCCCAACTGGACCGTCCGTCCGCCGCGGTGATGCCGGGGCCGGTAGGACGCACGCGCTCGCGTCGATAGCAAGGCGGCGCTGGCCTACGGGGCAGGCGTCCCCGCCAGTCGCGAGCGGGACGGGGCCGGATGCCGCCGAGCCGGTGGCCGGAGCGGATACCCGAGCCCCGCCCTGACTGCGACTAGTTGCCCGGCGCGCTGCGAGCTCCCCCCGCTGCTCTCCCGAGGTCCTCGCCCCCGCCGCTGTAAATCCGTGCTTGGTCGCGTGCGAGGAGCTCCGCCGCTCTTCGGTCTGCCTCGGCCTGGTCGCGGGCGATTCTCTCGACCGCGAGGCGGTTGGCCTCGGCCTGCGCCCGCCCGATGCGCTCCACGGCGGCTTGGTCGGCTGCGGCCTGGCGCCGTGCAATGCGCTCGAGCGCCACGGCGTTGGCCCGGGCCTGCTCCGCGGCGACCCGCTCGGCGTTGCGCTGGGCGGCGGCGTTGACCCTCTCGGCGACCGCGAGCGCGGCCTTGGTCTCCGTCGCCATGCGCTCCTCGGCCTGGGCGAGCGCGCGCTGGTATTCCGAGTCCCAGTAGGCGCTCATGTCGCGCTGGAACGTCTCGAAGGCCGCCTTAGCGGCGGCGCCTCGTTCCGCGAAGGGATACCCGCGGAGCCCGACCCCCGTCTCGCCGCCCGCGGCCTCCCGGGAATCGTTGCGGTCACCCACGCGGGTCTTCGGCTGGGTCCGGGGAGCCGGCGGCCCGGTCGAGGACCCGATGCGGATCCCCGAAAGCAGGATTAACACGAGCACCGCCGCGATCAAGCCGAACTTGATGATAGAACGAATTCGTGGGACAGGCAAATCGCACCTCCAAAGTGAACACAGTACGAAAATAGACGCTAGTTGACCTGTTCCAGTTGCGCATACGGACGAAAATATGGAAATCGTGCGACCTCTGCTGGCAATTTCCAGCTCTATCGAAACGAAAATGATACGCAAGTAAACCGATTCGTGGTGCCGGGAGCCTATCGGACCGCCCCTAGGACGGACGGCGGTCCGATAGGGCCGTCCCGGCACATGGCTCGGGGCCGGAGCAGGTCCCGGGACTACTATCCAAGGCGGAATCCCGCTGGCCGGCGGGGACGCTAGTCGAAGAGGCCGAATGCGAACACGCCGCTCTTGGTCGTGATCGCGACGAACTGCTGCCCGTCCGCCTCGTAAGTGATCGGGGAGGCCCGGATCGTGCCGCCGGTATTGAAGTGCCAGAGCACTTGCCCGGATTCTGCGTCGGCGGCCATGAAGTTGCCGTCGCGGCTCCCGAAGAAGACCAGCCCGCCGGCGGTGGACATCGCACCCGCGAACATCACCTCGCGGTTCTCCACCCCCAGCAGCGGGAGCTCCCAGCGCAGGCTGCCCGCGGCAAGGTCGATGGCGCGCAGGAAATTCTCGGCGCCGGTCTCGAGGTGGTCGATGCTGTGTCCCGTGCGGAAGTACACCCCGCAGGCGTCCCGGGACATGACGTAGAACAGCCCGGTCCCGGGATGGAAGGTCGGCGACTGCCAGTTGGTCCCGCCGTGGATGTCCGGGCAGGCGTGCGCGCCGGCCGGGCTGGGCGCTGCCTCGGGCCTGGGGACCGGACGGCCTTCGGGGGTGAACCGAGAGAGCCAGTTCTGCTTCGCGAACGGCGTGGCGCGCAGGAATTCCCCGCTCTCCCGGTCGATCACGTATAGGAACGCGTTCCGGTTCGGATGTACCACGAGCTTGCGGCGCCGCCCGTTCCAGTCGGCATCCACGAGAACCGGCGTCTGGTTGGCGTCCCAGTCGTGTTCGTCGTGCGGCGTGTACTGGAAGTGCCAGACGAGCTCGCCGTCATCGGGGCGCAGGGCCAGCAGCGTCGCGGTGTAGAGATTGTCGCCTTCGCGGTTGCGACCATCGAAGTCCTTCGGGCCGGGATTGCCGGTCGGCCAGTACAGCAGGTCGAGTTCCGGGTCGTAGGTGCCGCTGGTCCAGGGAGTGCCGCCGCCGGCCTTCCACGAGTCGTTGTCCGGCCACGTCTCCGACCCGGGCTCGCCCGGAGCGGGGACCGTGTAGAAGCGCCACTCGCGCTTCCCGGTTTCGGCGTCGAAGGCGTCGAGGTAGCCTCGGACGCGACCGGTGTCGCCGCCGCGGATGCCGACCAGCACCCGATTCTTTGCGATGATGGGCGCGCCGGTCGAGCCGAAGCAGGGCTGGTCCGCGGTCACGGGGGAGCGCCACAGCATCGCCCCGTTGCGGCTGTCGATCGCGATTACGTGGCAGTCCGGCGTGCCGAGATACAGGCGAGTCCCCGACAGGCCGAGGCCTCGGCTCCAGTTGGGGTTCGGGCGCCCGTCCCCTTGGTCGAAGGGGTAGTCGAAGCGCCACACGGAACGGCCGGTGGCCGCGTCCAGGGCGAACGCCCGCATCCCGCCCGCAGCCAGATACATCACGCCGTCCCGGACGAGCGGCGTCGCCTCGCTGCGCAGCTGCTGCGGGCTGTACTGGAACATCCACTTGGGAACCAGCCGGGCGACGTTGTCGCGATCGATGCGAGCGAGCTCGGAGTAGCGACGGCCGGTGTTGTCGCGGTCGTAGCTGAGCCAGTTGGATGGGTTCCTGTATCGCTCCTCTAACGGCTGCGCCCCGGACGGGACGGCGAGTCCCGTGCCCAGCAGCGCGAGGCTGATAAGTCGGGAAGTACGCATTGGGCTGCTTCAGTAAACACCGAATCCGCGGACTACGGGCGTGAACGGATCTCGCTGCCGGTCCAGGAATGCGAATAGAGCACGCAGCTCTCCCGCCGAGAGCCGCGTACCGTAATCCGCTGGCATGCGCGACCGGGCGGGTCTGTCGAGTGATCGCAGCCTGTCGCGGGGCAGCGCTTCGACCTCGCCGGCCTCCGTCAGGATCAGCACGAGGAAGGTGTCCTCGTTCTTGAGAACGCCCTCGACCCGCCTTCCGTCGGAGGCCTGTGCGGAAACGGTCTCGTAGCCTTCGGCCAGGCTCGCGCTGGGATTGAGCACGTCGCTCCGGATCTGGTCGCTCGTCTTGCGGATCGCAATCGAGTCTAGGGACGGTCCCAAGAAGCCGCCGTGGCCGTTCACGATGTGGCACGTGGCGCAGCCCGCGCTGCGGAAGAGCGCGCGGCCCGCGTCTACGTCTCCGGGCAGCTGCGGCTGCTCTCCCGGATGCACCAAGCTTCTCAGGTACGACACGATCTGCCACACGCGCTCGTCCGGGAGGTCGGGCTGGGGAGGCATTTCGGTGCCCGGGATGCCCGTTTGAATCAATTCGAACAGGGACTGCTCGGATCCGCGCCGAACACGGCGGGTGCGGACTAGGTTCGAAGCCATCGCCCCTTGGGCGCGTTGCCCGTGGCACACAGCGCAGCGTTCGTGGAACAGCTCATCGCCTGCGCGGACCGCGGCGGGGTCCCTGCCGAGGGGATTGCCGCGGGGAGCATCCGCGCCGGCACTCGCGGCGAGGGCCAAGACGGACGCCGCGAGGCAGAGGCAGGGACGGAGTCGCGTAGCTGTCATCGGGAAGTGTCGCCGTCCATTGTATGCGCGATGCAGCCAACAGAATGTATGCGCGATGCAGCCAACAGAAGTTTCGCCTGCGAGCGCGGGCGGGCCCGGGTTGGCGGACAGATACGAACTCCAAGGTCGACGGACATTGCTGCAACCCGTCCTAAGCCCCTGCGCTGCATTGCCTCCCATCCCAGTCCGCTGGCGGCGAAGCGGACTGGACGGACGACGGGACGGAGCACGGCGCCAGCCAGCGTGCCTCGGCGACGCTGTGCTTCCACGCCCTACGCGCGTGGCAGGATCGCAGGCCCGTCTGGCAGATTCGCCTGCACACGCCCCCGAGCACGGCCTTCGGGACGTACCTGTCGGGTGGCGCGCTCATTCGGACGGCGCGCCAGCGATTCTCAATTTGGGCATTTTGGGATTTCCAGAGTGTCTGAGAAAGGTGTCGAAGGCAGTCTGGCACTTGACTTTTGCTTGCGGAATTTGTGAGCTAGGGTAAATGCCCCATGTCCTGGACGCGCTGCCGAGCGCCTTCCGCGAGACGGCCGCCGGCCGGCCCGACCGGCGCGAGGGTCGCAGCAACAAGCGCTACGAGGTCAGCGACGCCGCCGGTTGCGCCCTGGTGCGCCCCGGCCTGCTTCTGCACCCGGTGCGAGTCGTTGCTCGCGTTCCAGCGACGCATGGAGCGGGACGGCTCGCGCTCCAACTGCCGGACCCTGTGCGGCGCGGGCCGCATCCCCTGCGACAACCGGATCCGCAACTTGCTCGACGACCGCGACCCGGCCGCGTTCGACCCGCCGTTCCGGCGGTGCCTCGCAACCGTGGCCGCGCAGGGCGCGCTCGAGCCCTTCCAGCGCCTCGACGAGCGCCTGCCGGCGGCTCCGGACGGCGTCCGGTTCCACCGCTCCGACAGGGTGCATTGCCCGCAGTGCTCGGTGCGGCGCGTCGGCAGCGAGCGCCGGCCGCATCACTTCCACACCATGGTCGCGGCCACCGCGGTGGCCGACGGCCACGCCACGGTCCTGCCGCTGATGCGCGAGTTCGTGCGCCCGCAGCAGGACGCGGCCGCGACCCGCGCCGACATGAGCGAGGACGAGCGCAAGCGGGACTGCGAGCGCAACGCCGCCAAGCGCTGGCTCGCCGCTCGCGGCGCCTGGCTGCAGGCCTGCCGCCCCGTCCTGCCGGGCGACGACCTGTACTGCTGCCAGTCGGTCTGCGAGGCCGCCGCGGCGCGGGAAGGGCAAGCGGTCCGAGCGGCACCGTTTCCGCCGGACGGCCGCGGTGCTCCTGCGCAAGGGCCGCGACGCCCTGCAGGGCACTTGGATCGAGTACGCCGTGGAGCGCGACGGCAAGCGCACCTGCGCCAGCAGCTTCTCCACCGGTCTCGCGGTCACCGCGGACAACGCGGAGCCGATCGCGCGGGCCGGCCGGGCGCGCTGGCAGATCGAGAACGAGGGCTTCAACTGCCTGGCGCGGCACGGCCGCAACTGCAAGCGCAACTTCGGGCACGGCAAGGAAGGGCTGGCCAACGTGCCGGCCGTGCCGAACCTGTTCGCCTTCGCGCTCCGCGCCGTGCTGCAGTGCGTCTGCGCGCTGTGGCAGCAGTGCCGGCGCCAGCCAGTCACGCGCCGCGCCCTGTTCCGGGAGCTGCAGGTCGCGCTGCGCTGGTTCCGCTTCCCGGACCGGCCGACGCTGCTGGCGGCGGTGCGCGCCGGACGCGCGCCTCCGGGCTGCCAGGCGGCCGGGGCCTGGACTCCACGCAGTCTCGTGCCGGCAGCGTCCGGCGAGCGGCCGGCCGTCAAAGCCGGCTACCGCCGGAGTGCGTCCGGCCGCGGGCTCGGCACTCCGCGGACTCGCGACGCGGGCCGCGCCACGGCCCTGCCCGCCGTCCGACGCTCCCGCGGGGCGGCCTCGGGAGCGCAACCTCTCGGTCAACTTATTCACCTCATCCTCCGAAACAACGTTCACGCACCCCCTTGACGGCCAAATCTAGAACCGCTGACGGCGCGCGAGTCGGAACTGCCCGCTGTCTGTATTCATTGCCCGAGATCAGTCGGTCGGCCGACGCCGCACGATGCTCTTCGAGACCGGGCGATGCGCGCCGCCGTCACCATTCGAGAGGAGTACTTCCGCGAGCGCGGAGAGGCCCTAGTTGCTGGCAACGTGCTGCTTCACTACCGGGAACTGGTCGCGAACGCCAGCAGCTCGCCGGACAAGTTCGCGGCACGCGACCTCATGCGAGGCAACGGGAGGTAGTGCTTGGCGTGGTAGGAAGTCAACGTCTAGGACTGAGTACTGGAAGGTGCCTCGACCAGCACCGTGGATGCCGACGATGGCAGCAAGCGAGAGCACTGCGAGCGGCTGGAGCTGACCCAAGTCATCCCAATGCGGCGCGATCGGCCATCTGCTGTCGGCGCGCTTGAAGGGCGACCGCTTGGCGCGGCAGATGCGACCTGATTTCGGGAGTTCGGCCTGCCGCTGGGGAGCTTTCTCTCGGCAGCGATGTACCGGGACTCGATCTTCGGCTTGACGGTTAGGCGCGGCCGCTCCCTAGGGCGGGCGGAATCGCCGCCGCATGGACAACCGCAGTGCATACGTTCCGCAACTCGAATATCAGCTGGACTCTGTCGGTGTGGGTGCTGGCGTTAGCCTTGGCCCCGGTCGCCGCGGCCCAGTCCACCTACGGTTCGATCGTCGGGGCCGTGACTGATGCCACCGGAGCTTCCATTCCCGAAGTTGAGGTGACGGTGACCAACGAAGGGACTGGGGTCGCCCAGACCCGCACGACCAGCGAGCTCGGATCGTATTCCTTGACGAACCTGTTTCCGGGGTCGTACTCGATTCGCGCCACCGCGTCCGGCTTCCGTCCGGTCGACATACGCCATACGCCAAATCGTCCTGCAGGTCGACCAGACCGCCCGGTTCGACTTGGCGATGGAGGTGGGCCAGGTGACTGAGACGGTCGAAGTGGTCGCGGCCGCCCCGGTGCTCGCGACGGACACATCGGACGTGGGTCATGTCGTCGCGAACCGAGAGATCCTGGACCTGCCCCTGAACGGGCGGAGCTACCTGCAGCTGGCGGGCCTCACCAACGGCGTCGTGACGTTCGGCAGTGCCGGTGGTGACAGTGCCGGTCCGCGCTTCGTCAGCCAGCAGCTGAAGATACTGCGAGTTCGGCGCTTACGCCGCCCTCCACTGACATGCCCGCCGCCTGCCCCTCGCCGAGCACATCGACCGCCACGTGCCCAAGCACGGCTCCGGGCCCTCGGTCGGCACGTATCTGCTGGCGGCGGTGCTCAACCGCTGCATCGCCCCGGCCTCCAAGGCGGAAGGCTGACTTCGGGATCGGATTCGGGGACTGTCGCACGATGGCGGTCGAATGTAGGGTTTCCAGTTCAAAGCTGAATTCGATCAAGCGTCTCAACAACTGATGCGGTCGTCAAGTGCGCGACCTGGTTGGACGACTTCGGAACCGTTCAGGTTGTCCCGGCCGCCGTCCTGGAGGGCGTCTACGGTCTGGCGAAGCTGGCAGACGCTCAATCAAGGGGTCTTACGATCTTCTGGGCCCATCAATTGGACGCGATGATGGATTGGATACTCGCAGACGGCTGCCGACGGGTAGGCCGCAGGCCGGGCGCCCGGTTCTCCGCTGACCAAGTCTGAGAATCCTCGCCCGGGCTCCCCCTGGTGATGAATCGCGGCAGCTCGCGCTAGCTGCAATCGGGTCGCCGGCAACGAGACGGTGTCGCAAGGCACCCGCGCTCGGCGGACCCAGTGGACGCCCGCATTCCGTGATACACTCTCAGCCGGCGAACCCGCACAGTGGCATTCAGGGGAGGAGCGGTCGGATTCAATCCCGGGTTCCTGTGCCCGGCGGGCTCGTCGGAGGCGCGATCAGCGCCTACGGACGAGGGATTTCCAGTATGCAAGCCAAGAACGGATTGAAGCGCGGCCTAGTCGTGGTCGCAGCTCTCGCGCTGGTCGCGGGTTTCGGAGCGGAGCGCCCGAGCGCCCAGATTCTCTACGGCAGCATCGTCGGCAACGTGTCGGACGGCACCGGGGCGGTGATTCCCGGGGCCCGGGTGACGATCACCAACGAGGGAACCGGGGCCACTCGGATCGGCGGAGCCAACGCCTCGGGCGCCTACAGCTTCTCGACCGTCGCGACGGGCACGTACCGCATCGAGGTCCAGTCGGACGGCTTTAGCACCTATTCGACGACCGGCGTCGCGGTGGGCGTCAACGACGTCACGCGCGTCGACGTCGACCTGCAGATCGGCGAGGTGACCGAAGTCATCGAGGTCAGCGCGACCGCGGCGCGGCTGCAGACGGACCGGGCCGAGGTGCGCGGCGAGGTCGGCTCGCAGGAGCTGCAGAACGTGCCCGTTCCGCTCGGGCGCAACTATCAGATGCTCCTCCAGACGCTTCCGGGATTCTCGCCCCCGGCCAACGCGCACTCCGTGCCGGCCAATCCGACCCGGGCCGTGCGCTACACGGTCAACGGCACCGCCGACAACAACAACAACGTGCGCATCGACGGCGCGTCGAGCTACAACCCGAACCTGACCCACATGACGGGCATCAACCCGGCCTTGGAGTCGATCGAGGTCGTCAACGTCGTCACCGGTTCCTTCGACGCCGAGCAGGGCCTGGCCGGGGGCGCGGCGATCAACCTGCAGATCAAGAGCGGCACCAACGAGACTCACGGCTCGGCTTTCTGGTACCACAACAACCAGCACTTGCAGGCGTACCCGTACTTCAGCGACCGCGACGCCGCCAAGCCGAAATTCATCTACAACCAAGCCGGGGGCACGATCGGAGGGCCGATCAAGAAGAACAGGGCCTTCTACTTCGTGAGCTACGAGCGCACTTCGGAGAACTCCAACGCCACTCGCTTCATCAAGGTCCCGACTGCGTCGATGCGTGCCGGCGATTTCTCGGCGTCGCCCCTGCCGGTCTTCGACCCGCTGTCGGCGGCGGTCGGAGACGAAGCGAGCCGCACGCAGTTCCCCGACAACACGATCCCGGATTCGCGGATCGCGCGGGCGAGCCGGATCCTAGCCGACGATCCCGATTGGAGCCTGCCCGACCGGCCCGGCGTGGGCGCGCTGGGCCTGAATCGCAACAAGCTGGCCGGCATCACCTACATGTTCACGCGCCACCAAATCGACAGCAAGACGAGCTTCAACCTGTCGGACAAGTGGACCATGTTCGCCCGCCTGAGTCTCTTCCACTACAAGCAATGGAACCCGGCGGCGTTCGGCAATCTGTCGGGCATTTCGGTGCATCCCACGAACTTCCGCACCGACAACGGATTCGGGCCGACCTACAGCGGCACTCTCTCGGCCACGTACGTGGCCAGCCCGAGCCTCGTGTTCGACGCGTACTTCGGTTCCACGTTGGTCGACAGCAACGCCTTCGCGGGCAATCTGGAACAGCGCATCGGGCTGGACGTGCTCGGCATTCCCGGCACCAATGGGGACGGCGTTCCGGGCGAGGCGGGCTCCTTCTACGGCGGGATGCCTCGCATGCGCTTCGACGCGGGCTACGGCAACCTGGGCTACCAAGCCACGTCGCCGTTCATCGGTCACGACTACCTGCACCAGTTCGTGGCCAACGGCAACTGGACCAAGGGCGATCACGAAGTGCGGTTCGGCATCGACACCTTCCAAACCCAGATCAACCAGGAAGTGGCCAACTTCCCCGGCGGTGACGCGCCGGCGGGCGGCTTCCGGTTCCGCTCGAACACCACCGGGCGGCCGGGGTCCAAGGCGAACGACTACAACCCGATCGCGGCGTTCATGCTCGGCCTGCCTCGCGACGCGGCGCGCAACTTCCTCAACGGCAAGAACCTGCAGACGCGCTCCAACCAGTACGCCGCCTATGTGCGCGACCGCTGGCAGGTGCGGCCGGACCTGACCCTGACCTACGGCACGCGGTGGGAATACTTTCCCTTCCCGGTGCGGCCGAACCGGGGCTTGGAGCGGTTCGACATCGACGAGAACATCATGCTGGTGTGCGGGCTCGGTTCCGTCCCGCGGAACTGCGGCCTGCCGCAGAGCAAGACGCAGTTCGCGCCGCGCGTCGGCATCGCTTGGCGCGCGACGGACACGCTCGTGGTGCGCACCGGCTACGGCCTGACCTACAACCCGTTCAACCTGGGCCGGGACCTGCGGGGAAACCTGCCGACGCAGTTCTCGCAGCTGCTGCCGTCTCCGAATTCCTTCTCCTTCGCAACCACGCTAGACCAGGGCTTCCCCGCCATCCCGCCGATCCCGACCGACGAGCGCATCCAGATGCCGCTGCGCGCGAACGTGGCTACGGCGGACGAGAACTTCCAGCGCGGCTACATCCAGTCGTGGAACTTCACGCTGGAGAAGCAGTGGGGAGAGTGGATCGGCACGGCCTCCTACGTGGCGACGCGCTCGACGCGGCAGAGCTCGCGCATCGAGGCGAACTGGGGCGAGATCGGCGAAGGCAACGCCGGGCGCCGGCTGCGCAAGCTCTACAAGCGGACGGCCTCGACGCTCTTCTGGGGCACGATCGGCACCCCCATGTACGATTCCCTGCAAGTCAAGCTTGTGCGCCGGAGCAGGTCGGGGCACCATTTCAACCTGGCGTACACGTGGGGCCACGGACGCGGCTACACGTCGGAGTCGTCCACCGCCCAGCCGCGCATCCGGCACCCGGCCTACTACTCGCGGAACCGTGGCCCGCTCAACAACGACATCCGGCACAACCTCGTGATTTCCAACACCTACGAGCTGCCCTTCGGGCGCGGCAAGAGATTCGCGCAGGGCGGAGCGGCCGGGGCCTTGCTCGGCGGCTGGCAGGTCAACGCCCTGGCGTCGTTCTACACGGGGCGACCCTCGACTCCCACGGCCCCGTCGGGATCGGTCAACGCCGCCGCGTCCGGGCAGCTTGCGGACTGCCTCTCGGCCCCGCGGAAGCTGGGCGATCCCGACGGCTGGTGGGACCTGTCCACCTTCGCCGACCCAGCGGACACGGGCGGCTCGCCTAGATTCGGAAACTGCGGCGCCAACGTCCTGCGCGGTCCCGGCCTGATCAACGTGGACATGGGCATCTTCCGCAAGTTCCAGCCGACGGAAAAGGTCAGCGTGCAGTTCCGGGCGGAGGCGTTCAACGTCTCCAACACGCCGCACTTCCGCAATCCGAATTCGAGCATCGCGAGCAGCGGGTTCGGTGTAGTGACGAGCATGGCCAACACGGGCCGCGACGGCAACGACCACCGCGTGTTCCGGCTGGGCCTGCGGATCGGCTTCTGAGCGACGGCGCCGGGGAGGCCCTCCGGTCTCCCCGGCGGCCTCTCCCGGCCGAGCAAGAGGTCTGGGCCGGCTTGGCTGCCATGCGTACCTTCGGCGACGGTGCCCGCGCGGGCGGGCTGCATCCGCGCTTCCGCGGATCCCCGAACGGGCCGCTACGGGCATCGGCGGCGGCGCTCTCCCGGCAGGCTCCGCGGAGGCCCGCCCGGCCCCTTCCCTGCCTGACCGCCGTGCTGTGTCTCGCGGCCGCTGCGCCCGCGCAGACCGGGCGCGCGCCGACGGCTGCCGACCCGTTTCCCGACCCCATCCCGCCGGCCGAGGGCGTGATCGCGGTCGACGTAGCCGAGTTCGCGACACTACCCGATTCCAACGGACGGCCCGCGCGCATGATGCGCTTGGTTGACGAGCCCCTGACCGGGCGGCTGTTCGTGAACGACATGTACGGGCCCCTCTACAGCGTCAGCTACGACGGCGGCACGGTGCGGCGGTACTCGATCTAGCCGACCCGCGCTGGGCGCTTGCGGTCGACGCTTCTCGGGGGGAGAAGGGATTCCAGAGCTTCGCCTTCCATCCCCATTTCGGCCTGCGCGGGGCTCCCGGGTTCGGAAGGCTCTACACCTACACGGACACGAGCGGCACCGCGTCGCCGCCCGACTTCGAGGTCCGCGGCGGCAGGGGCGGCCACGACACGATCCTGCTGGAGTGGACCGCGATCGATCCCTCGGCCGCGGCCTACGACGGGGGCCCGCCGCGCGAGCTCCTGCGCGTCCGCCAGCCATTTTCGAACCACAACGGCGGCCAGCTCGGCTTCAACCCGCTCGCGCTGGAGTGCGACTACGATTTCGGGATGCTCTACGTCGGCTCGGCCGATGGCGGATCGGGCGGGGATCCGTTCGACCTCGCGCAGGATCTCGGCTCGATCTTCGGCAAGATCCTGCGCATCGACCCCCTCGGCACAAACAGCGTCAACGGTCAGTACGGCATTCCGGCCGACAATCCCTTCGCCGGCGCCGCGGACCCGGCGATGCTGGCGGAGACCTTCGCGTACGGAGTGCGCAACCCTCAGCGCTTCGGATGGGATCCGCGATATGGCGACATGTTCGTGGCGGACATCGGCCAGAACCTCGTCGAGGAGATCAGCCCAGTCACGGCAGGCGCGAATCTGGGATGGAACGACTGGGAGGGCAGCTTCCGCTACAACCGCGGCGGCTTCTCGCGATCCATCAGCTTGGAAGGCCAGCGCGAGGGGTTCGATGTCACCTACCCGGTCGTCGAATACGACCATGGAGACGCGCTGCTGGCCGGAGGGGTCGCCGTCACGGGCGTTGTGGTCTATCGCGGGGACGCGATTCCGCAGCTCGAGAACAGGATGCTGCTGGGCGACTTCCCGAGCGGCGAGGTGTTCCACGTGGCCGCGGACGACCTCCCGAGCGGCGGCCAGGGCTCCTTGCGCCGCGTCCTCTTCAACCACGGTGGGGAGCGCAAGACGCTGCTCCAGCTGATCAGGGAGAAGAACCTGCAGCAGGGGCGGCGGCCGTCCACGCGAGCCGATCTGCGCTTCGGCCTCGGGCCGAATGGCCGGGTCTTCCTGCTCAACAAGCGCGACGGCACGATCCGGCTGCTTGTCGGCACGCCCGCGGCAGGCAGGGACACCTACGAATTCATCATCAGGGAAAACGTCTCCGGCGCGTTCCGGCCCGTGCCGATCGGACGGGTGCGCGCGGTCGCTCCCGGCGCCGAGGTACGGCCCGCTTACGCCATTTCGGGATCGGGCGCCGCGCTTGAGAGGTTCGCGATCGACCCGGTCGAAGGAGTGCTCGCCTATATCGGCGCCGGCGAGGACCGGGAAGGCGGACCCCGCCAGTACGACTTGGCGGTGACGGCCGGGGGCGGCGGCAGCCCCGCCTACGATGCCACGGTGACCGTGGAAGTAGCCGATGTGAACGAGCCCGCGGCGTTCCCGAGCGAGCGCCTGGCGTTCGAACTGCCGGAGGACCGGCCGGGCCCGCTCGCGATTGGTATCGTAGCGGCCAGCGATCCCGAAAGGGCCGGACCGGTCGCCTACGCGATCTCCGGGCCCGCCTCGGAACGATTCGAGATCGACTCCGCGACCGGCCGGCTCACCTATGTCGGGAACGGAGAAGGCCTCGGGGAGGGGCCGAGGAACCACGTGCTCTCGGTCGTCGCGAGGGATGCCACCGGACTGAGCGCCCGACGCTGGCTGACCGTTACCGTCACGCGCCGGAACGAATGAACGGCCTTTCCGGCGCGAGCCAGAAATCTTTGCGTGCCGAGCGGGGTTGGCCCGCCTTCGATCCGGCTATGCCAGCTCGGGAAACAGGGTGGGCGTATGCGGGAGCGCGGCCCGCTCGCACAGCTCCTCCATGCGGATGTCGGCGGCTTGGAGCGGCGCCCACCTCGCTCCCAGGCCGGCCAGCGCGGCGTTGCCCGGCGCCGCGTCCTCCGTCGGCTTGACCCACAGGGGGACCCAGCCCCTCCTAAGGTTCTCGACTGCGCTGTTCCACGTCCCGCCCGCGGTTGCCGAGCGAACCGCGACCGCCGCGTCCGCGAGGCAGTAGATGTAGTGGTTCCGCTGCAACGCGTTGGAAGCAAGGAGTCGCGCCTCCGGATGGGTAGCCGACACGAGCGCCAGGTCGCCCGCGATGAGGTGCCGGCGGTAGCTCGCGCTGGAGCACCGTCCCAGAAGCCCGTTCGCCACGACTCCCACTGCGGTGCCCCCGGACTCCAGCGCGCCTAGCATCGCGGCCTCGTCGACGCCCCGCGCTCCTCCCGAGATGACGGCATGCCCCTGCCGTGCGGCGCCGACTCCCACCTCCCGCGAGTAGGCGCGGTCTGCCGGAGGCGCGTCGGGCGATCCCACGACCGCGATCCCCCCGGCGTCCGGCAATTCCCGGTTCCCGCAGCCGAATAGGACGGGCGGGGAATTCCGTCCGAGGCGCGTCTTGAGACGGCTGGGGTAAGCGGGGTCGGCCCGCGTCATCACCCACAGGCCGGAGCCGAGCCACCGGTCCATCGCGAGCGCCAGCGCCGGACCGCGCGCCAGCAGCCGCTCAACCCTGGGGATCGTGACCCGGCTGTCGGACCAGCCCTCCAACAGGTCGGACGGGGGCCCGCCCAGCAGGTCGGCCGGCTGCAACCGGCGGACCTTGAGCCACGCCGCGAATCGGCCCCACTCGGCGGGAGTCAGCGGGTCGGGGCTGTCGCCCCGCCAGTCCGCGAAGCGCGCCGTCAGCAGCAGGATGGCCTGCGTGCCCTCCGAGACGGTCATGCGGCCTATCTGACGATCGAGGCAAGCGCCACAGGATGCACCGGCCCGCTGCCCGCCCGCCTCAGCAGGGCGGCCACGATAGTGAGGGTCCAGCCGGAGCCGACCAAGTCGTCGACCAGCAGAACAGGCGTCGCCCTGATCCGGTCCGAGATCCCGAACGCGCCGTCGAGGTTCCGGCATTGGTGGAAGCTGTTGCGCTGCTCCCGCTGGGGCTCGTTGTCCGCGATCTTGCGGACGGCGGCCCGGAACGGGAGCCCGATGCGCCCGGCGAGGCGCTTCGCGAAATCCGGGACGAGATCGGGATTCCTCAGCGAAGGCACGCAGGTCACCCACTCCGGCTTCGGGCTCGGTCTCCAGCGCTCGCGAATCATCTCGGCCGTTGCCGCGACGAGCTCGTCGCCGTAGCGGCCGGCCAGCCTGTGCTTGGCTACCATGGCGCCCCATCCGGCGTCCTTCCATGCCGAGAGCGTCCGGCCGTCCGACGAGCGGACTTCCGGGCGCAGGTTTCCCCGGAAGCCGTACTGCGGGAACGCGTCTTGGTGGACCTGCTTGTTGGGCGAGAACGCGCGCTCGGCCCGTCGCAGGAAGCGCGCCGCGCTGGCGGTCAGTCCCCGGTCGACCGTCGCGTCGACGACAGGCCGGCCCAGGCAGTTGGCGCAGCGGCCGCAGTCCGGCGACTCCGGGTCGTCCAGGGCGCGTCGCAGGTACGCCATCAGGCAACCGTCCGTGCGCACGTAGTCCTGGATTTCCCGCCACTCCAGCTCTCGCTGGCCGGTCAGGCGCCGGATCCGCTCCGTGTCCATCGCGTAGCGCACCGGCGTGCGCTGCCACTTGGTCTTGCGCTTGAGGACCGGGGCGGGGCTCTCGACGCTGAGGATCTTGAGGACCTTCTGGACCTGGCCCTGGCGGAGGTTCACCTGCGCCTGCAGCTCCCGGACCGACAGGCCGTCGCTGTCCTCGAGAGCGCCGAGGATCTTTTCCACGTCCGCTTCCGGCGGGAACGCCGTGGTCCGGAAGTGCTCGACGATCTGCCCGTCCTCCCTCCCCGACAGCAGCACGCCGAACGCCCGGTCGACGGCGCGGCCGGCCCGGCCGACCTGCTGGTAGTACCCGACGATGGATCCGGGAACCTGGTAGTGAATCACGAAGCCGACGTCGGGCTTGTCGTAGCCCATGCCGAGCGCGGTCGTGGCGACGAGGGCCTTGAGCTCGTTGCCGAGAAGCTGGTCCTCGAGGTGCTGGCGGTAAGTGCTGCTGTCCTCGAAGCCCTCGCCCTCGACGTTCGAGTAGTAGGCCTTCGCGTCGATCCCCTGCTGGGACAGCCAGCCGGCCACCTGCCTCGCGTCGCTGGTCGTGAGGGTGTAGACGATGCCGGTGCCGGGCAACTCCGGTACGCGCTGGGCGAGCCACGCCAGGCGCGAGGCCTGGCCCGGAAGGCTCAGCGTCTGGAGCGACAGGCTGTCCCGGACGAGCGGCCCTCTCTGGACCCGGATGTCCCCGAGCTGGCGGCTGACGTCGGCAATTACCCGGTTGCTGGCCGTGGCGGTCGTGCCGAGCACCGGCAGGTTCGGCGGCAGCTGCCGCAACACGTTGATCAGCCGCTGGTAGTCGGGGCGGAAGTCGTGGCCCCAGTCGGAGATGCAGTGGACTTCGTCGACCACCAGCAGGCCGATGCGGCCGGCGATCGGCATCAGGACCGTCTCGACGAAGGACTCGTTGGAAAGGCGCTCCGGGGAGATCAGCAGTGCGTCCACCCGGTCGGCGAGGATGCGCTGCTTGACGGAGTCCCACGCGTCCCTGTTCGAGGAATTGATCGTGGCTGCACGGATGCGCAGGCGCTCGGCCGCGTCGATCTGGTTGCGCATCAGCGCCAGCAGGGGCGACACGATCAGCGTGGGGCCCGAGCCTTGATCGCGCAGGATCCGCGTGGCGATGAAGTAGACCGAGCTCTTGCCCCAGCCGGTCCGTTCCACGACCAACAGCCTGGCCCGGTCGTTGGCGAGCGCGTCGATCGCCTCCCACTGGCCGTCCCGGAACGTTGCGTCCGACCTGCCGACGGCCGCGTGCAAGAGCCGCTCAGCCTGCGTTCTGTCCATGGGCGTCTCGCCGTGCGAACGGCCGCGAAGGCGCTCCGGCACCACAACACAGGATAGGCGGGTCAGCTGTCCGGATGCCGCGCGCCCGGGTCCCAGCCGCCTCGGGCGCCCGCGGGCCGCCGCCCCCGCGCTTGAGACGCTCCGCCGGGCGTTCTAACCTTGTTGGCATGCCGGCCTGCCGAAGACTCCTTGCCGCCCTCGCGGCTCTCGCCGCGTGCGCGGCTTCCGTCGCCTCCGCGGAACTCCATGCCTTCCGGGTCCGGTTCGGCCTCACCGACCGCGAACCCACGGCATGGGACGGCTCCGTCACCGTGGCAGGGGGGCGGCTGGCGGGGCTGCGCAGCTGGCGGCCGCGCGCGGCGGACGAGATCGGCGAGACGTCCTGGAAGCTCTCGACCGCGCCCGGAGTCAAGTTCCGGTACCGCAACTGGGAACCCGAGCCGCCCGCCCCCGTGCCTGCATATCTCAACGTTCCGGGCCTGGTCCTTTCCGTGGAATCCGCAGGCGATGCCCGCGTCGACATCCAGACGGCCACGGGAAACCTGTCCTTCCGGATCTCGGACCAGCCTCCGGGCGCGCGGCGCGGCTACCTCGGCGGGGCGGCGGTCGTGGAGCGGGCGGCCAGCTACTCGTCCGTTTCGGATCAGTCCTACCACAACGGCTTCGCCGACATCGCGGCCGAGGGCGGCGGAGCCTTCTGGGTCGCTTGGATCGGCTACAGGGACTGGGCCAATCGCGTCTTCGCCCGGCGGCACGACGGGAAGGCCTGGGGCGAGACGCACGAAGTAACCTCCGGCCCGTCGGACGCCTACTACGTGCGCCTGGCTCTCGACGGGCAGGGGAGCCCGCTCGCGGTCTGGGCGGACCGGCGCGACGGGAACTTCGATCTCTTCGCTTCGGTCTTCGACGGGAGCTCTTGGTCGCGCGGGGAGCGGCTCACCGACGCGCCGCAGCCCGATGTCCACCACGCGCTGGCCGCGGACGCGGCGGGCAGGGTCTGGCTGGTCTGGCAGGGGTTCCGGGAAGGCCGGTCCGACATTCTGGCCCGGACCTGGGACGGCGCGTCCTGGTCGCCCGAGGCGCGCGTTTCGCTGTCGCCTGCCGACGACTGGCACCCGGCAGTCGCCGCCGACTCCAAGGGCGCGGTGTACGTGGCGTGGGAGACCTACGAAAACGACGATTTCGACATCCGCATGCGCAGGCACTCCGCCGGGCGCTGGTCCGAGGTCGAGCCCGTCGCCGACACGCTGCGCTACGAGGCCTACCCGTCCCTGACGTGCGATTCCGAGGACCGGCTCTGGGCGGCTTGGAACGAGAGCGGGCTGCAATGGGGCAAGGACACGGGATTCCTGCTGAACCGGCCGGCCACCCAGCTCTACCAGTCCAGGCGGGTCGCGACTGCGGTCTACGACGCCGGCGAGTGGCGTGAGACGAGGCGCGGCTTCGAGGAATCGCTGCCGGCCGACCTGCGGGGCTTCAACGACTTTCCGCGCCTGCGGACCGACGGCGCCGGGCGCGTCTGGGCGCTGTTTCGGCATCGCCACCTCCGGCAAAGGGAAGTTCCGCACACCGCCGCGTCCCACCGCGCTTCGTGGGAGACGTACGCCACGGCCTTCGACGGCCGCGGATGGAGCACTCCGTTTCCGCTGCCGGCCACCGCCGGGCGCTCGGACGCCGGCTTCGGGTTCTCCGCCGCGCCGGACGGATCTCTATACGCCGCCTGGAGCACGGACAACCGCATCTACGACCAGTACTTCTACGAGCAGGGTGAGGTCTTTGCCTCGCGCCTGCCGACACTGGAGACTCCGGTGTTTCCCGCCGAGCTCAAGGCGAGGATCCGCGACGAACTGCGGATTTTCGACAAGCATCCCAACGAGAGCGAGGACGTGGCGCGCATCCGCGGCTACGCTATCGAATCGGAGGGCAGAACGTATAGGATTTACCGGGGCGACACGCACCGGCACACGGAGTACTCGGGGGACGGCAACAACGACGGCGCGCAGAACGACACCTACCGCTACGCCCTGAACGTGGCCGAGCTCGACTACCTCGGCATGAGCGAGCACCATAACAGCGGCGGTCCGAACATCGAGTACATCAACTGGCTGCTGCAGCAGCGGGTCGACGTGTTCCACGTGCCGGGCCGGTTCGTGCCGCTGTTCGGGTACGAGCGCGGCGTCGGCTATCCCAACGGGCACCGCAACGTCTTCTTCGCCAATCGCGGCAACCCGACCTTCCCCGACCAGCCGGGCGAGCGAGAGACCTCTACGGCCCAAGCGGGCCTGTTCGAATATCTCAAGCGCTACGACGGGATTTCCATCCCGCACACTCCGGCGACAGGCATGGGAACGGACTGGCGGGACAACGACCCGGAGGTGGAGCCGTTGGTCGAGATCTACCAAGGCGACCGGGTGTCCGCGGAATACGAAGGCGCTCCCAAGGCCGCGACGGAACTGGACGTGACGAACCAAGCCGGTGGCTTCCGTCCCAAGGGCTACGTCTGGAACGCCTGGGCCAAGGGGTACCGGATTGGCGTACAGGCCAGTTCGGACCACCTCTCTACGCACATCTCCTACTCCTGCACGATCGCCGAGGAGTTCACCCGCGAAGGGCTACTCGACGCGATGCGCCGACGGCACAACTACGCGGCCACCGACAACATCGTGCTGGACTACCGCATGCGCGCCGGGGGCAGGGAGTACATCCAAGGCGACGAGGTTCCGGGAAGCCACAGCGAGTTCGAGTTGAGGGTGAGGATCCTAGGGACCGCGCCGGTCAGGCAGGTTGACGTGATCCGCGGGCAGGATTTCGTTTACACCCTGCAGAATCAGGGCGACGACCTGCAATTCACCTTCGCGGACCAGGAGCCGCCGTCGGGAGACCGGCATTACTACGTGCGCGTGCAGCAGGCCGACGGACAGATGGCTTGGTCGAGTCCCATCTGGGTAAGAGTACCTTGATCTCGGTAGCGCGGGCCGCGATCGTGCGGTGCCTTCTGGTGGCGGTGCCGTCGGCGAGCGGGCAGCCTCCGGACTGGACAGACAATCGGCCCCTCCGGAAGCTGACGATCCGCGATCACCCCAGCTGAAGAACAGTCGGGGATCCGGCCTCCGCGGATGTTGCTTGGCGCCCGCGTCGCGAGGGCCGGTGGTCGGCACCACGGGAACCGGCGGGTGCCCACTGCTTCGAAGGGCGCGGGCAGCCCGCTGGACGCGGCGCTAGCCCAGGGTGATCGTCACCGCGTTGGACACCTGGCCGTCGACGGTTGCGACAATCGTGAGTTCCGAGCCGACCACCGTGCGAGGGACCCTGCGGGGCAACGGGCCGAGGATGAGCTAGTCGACTCCCTCGTAGCCCGCCCCGCGGGCCCGTCGCAACTGCGCTCGGGAACGGCAAGAAGAAGGAGGTCGCCGGGCTGCGCACCAGGCCGTGACCTCGCAGGTCACCGGCGACGGTTGTGATCGTGCCCGCCGGATCCACCCTGCGGACGACCCTGTTCGGCATGTCGAAGATGTAGACGTTGCTGTCCGAACCGACTGCCACTCCGCTGGGCTCGTTCAACTCGGCATCGGTGGCGGGGCCTCCGTCGCCGCTGAAGCCCTCCTCGCCGCTGCCGGCGATAGTCGCGATTACGCCCCGGGGGCCGCCCGTCGGAGGCGATGAATTGCGGTATCGATGAATTGCGGTATCCGCGATGTAGAGGTTCCCGGACTGGTCGATTGCTAGGTCTTGAGGCCGTTCGAGCTGGGCCGCTACGGCCGGTCCTACGTCGCGGCCGGCACCCTCCTCGCCCGCTCCGGCAATGGTTGTGATGGTTCCTCCGGCATCGATCTTGCAAACCCGGTCGTTCCACGGGTCGGACCGCCGTCTCCGCTGAACCCGGAAAGCCCGTTGGCGGCGACCGTGCTGACCCGCCCGGCATGGTTGACCTTCCGAACGCGGTGCGTGCCGCTCTCGACGAAGTAGACGTTGTCGGCGGAGTCGCAGGTGATCGAGGTCGGTCGGATTGTCCAGGCGCTTGCAGGGGCGACTTCCTCCGAAGGGTTGAAGTCCCCAAGCAGGGTCTCGATCCGGTAGCCCTGCGCCGCAGCGGTCCCGGCGAAAGAGGCGGTCGCGAGCAGCGTCGCGGCGGCGAACGAGATCTTGGGGCGAGCGCGCCGATTCATGGCTGCTGGCGCGACTGGCCCGTGCCGGGTCGAGAGCCGACCGGCGCGCTCGAACCTAGCACCGCCGGCCCGACACGTGCGCATCCATCGTAGACGCCATACGGGCGGACAGTGCTTCCAGAATCTCGAGGACAGGAATCAGCGCGTCGGCAGGACGGCTTGGCAGCGCTCCCGCTGGCCGTCTCGGTGCGCGGTTCGCCCGATGCGACGCCCCGTCCGGCGAGAGCCCCAAGGCTCCGCGCTCGCACCTGTCAGGTCAAAGGGGCCTGCCGCGGTCCGGCAGGCCCCGCCGGAAGACCGGGTGCGACCTAGAACTCGTAGCGCGCCGTTAGCTGCATCTTACGGCCGTCGAGCGAGCTGCGGAGCCGTCCGAACGTGCCCGAGGCGGAGTTGGTCTGGATGCCGCCGAGCACCGTGTGATTGAGTGCGTTGAGCAGGTCGATCCGGAACTGGAGCCGCTGGGACTCGCCGACCTCGATCCTCTTGACGATCGCCGCATCCAGATTCCACAGGCCGGGGCCGTAGATGGCGTAGCGCGCGAGGGTGCCCGGCCGCAGCGCGATGCGGTACTCGTCCGTCTCCACGAGGCTGAAGGCGCCCCTGTCAAGGTACTGGTAACGTCCGTCCCGGGAGTTCCGGTATCCGGGCAGGATGGCGGCGCCGTGGCTGCTTGCCACGATGTCGGGACGCTGGCCCGGCGACTGCGTGCCGCCCTGCGTGATCCGCAGCGGCGTGCCGGTTCTCGCCTCGAAGATCCCTGCGAGGCTCCAGCCGCCCAGAACGTGGCGGGCGGCGCCGGAAACCCCGCCGGGGACCGCGATCTCGTAGTGGAAGTCCGTTGTGAATCGATGGCGGATGTGGTAGCGGGTCGGCGAGCGGTTCAGCTTCATGTCGTAAACCTGGGCGCGCGAGGGACTCCAGACGGTCTGGGGATCGTTGCCACCGGTGCAGCAGGTCATGTCGCCCCGGAAGTGCGCCCAGTTCCATGCATAGGTGTAGTTCGGATCGAACAGCGACCTCCGCTCCGTCCGTCGGCCCTCCGCCGCCGGTACCGACTGGCAAATCCATTAGCCACAACGACTTGCGGCAGGACGCCGCTGCGCGCGGGACGCGAGGGGAAAGCGCTGTTCGCGGCGCATTCTGTCCACAGAGCGTCCACGCGAGCGGATTTTGTCCACGTTCCGTCCACGCCCCCGGGGCCGCGGACGGCCAGTAGATTTCCTCGCCCGCGAGGGCGAGCGGCTCCAAGCGGGCAGCCGCCGGCTATCGCGCCGGGCAAGCAGCGGGACGGCCGGGGATCTGTCATGGGTCGCCTTCCCGAAGCGGAGAGAAAACCGTGGAAACCGCAGCTTGCAAGCCCCCTGCAGGGTCGTCAGGGCCGGTGACCAGGCCCCTTCCGCGGCGCAATCGCCGGGAGCGGAAGGGGCCGGGCCGCTAATCCGGGCTGCAGGCAAGAGGTACAGGCTCCGCGCCGCCGAAGATCCGAGGCGCGGGAGCGAAGCGACGCCCGGCTCCACGCCGAGTTCTGCTTCGCAGGGGGGGCGCGCTTAGGCCAAGCCCCCCCTGCGCTTCGCTCCACCCTCACCATCCAAGTTAGAGGGCCTCGGGGCGCGAAGGGGAGGCGCAGGGAGCCGGGAGACAGGGAGCGGGCGAGGCGAGAGGCGGCCGGATCGGGGACCCGGGGGAGGACCCGGGGGAGGACCCGGGAGAGGCGGATCCGGGCGAGATTGCCGCGATCCCTTAACGGGTTCGAAGCGCGAGCGGCCTCTCGCGGCTCGCGGCGGCACGGATACGATCCGCAACGGGGCTCGCGGCTCGCGTGCCGGTCCGATGGTGTACCATGGATTCAGCCGCCCTTCGCAGGCGGCGGCCCGACTCCTGGCGGGCCGGACGGTCCGACCGTCCAAAAACAACCGTAGCCGGGAACGCCGCGCCCCCCGTGCGCCTTCCCTCGGCGCCCGGCCGGGCGCGAGCCGACCCGGCCCCGCTGCCATGCCGAGGGATGGAATACCGATTCGCCGAACCCGTGCTCCTGTACTGCGGGGGCATGCGCATGCGCGCCCTGCGAGCCGAGGAGGCGCTGCGCCTGATCGCATGCGGCAGCGTGGCTCGGCCGCGGCGCAAGGTGGTGCGCTACCTCGAGATCCGCCACCCGGGCGCGAAGGGGCTGCCCGGCCGGACCGCCGGCTGGCGCACGGTCTACCGCGAGCGGCTCGGGAGCGGCGGCACGGTCTGGCAGCACCGCTTCGCCCGCCTTTAGCGCCTTTAGCGCGGATCTGCCAGAAAATCTTACAAGGGAACAGTCAGGGAACCTGAGCGGAATGCTGTCGCGGAAGCCGGCCGGGGAGCGCCCGGGCCGGCGCGGCTCGTCGGCGAGCCGGGGCTACGGGCACCGCTGGCGCCTGGCCCGCGCCGGCTACCTGCGCCTGCATCCGCTGTGCCGGCCGTGCGCGCGGGCGGGGCGCGCGCGGGCGGCCGCGGTGGTCGATCACGTGCGGCCCCACCGGGGCGACCGGGCCCTGTTCTGGGACCCGGCCAACTGGCAGCCGCTGTGCCGGCCGTGCCACGACTCGCGCAAGCAGCGCGAGGAGCGCCGCGGCTACGCGGCCGGGCCGGGTCCGGACGGCTGGCCGGCGGACCCGCGGCACCCGGCCAACCGGCAGGGGGGTAGGGGGGGCGAAAACCCCGCCCGCCCGCCCCGAGACCGGATTCGGGCGAAAAAAATCGCTAAAGCGTAGGAATTTCGCATTGGACAACCAGCGCGGCCGCAAGCCGGCGGCCCGGCTCCCCGCGCCCGACGCGGGCGCGATCCAGGTGCTCGAGCGCCAGCCGCCCCCGGAGCGGCTGAGCGCGTCCGAGCGGGCCGCGTGGGCCGAGGTGGTCGACGGCATGCCCGCGGAGTGGTTCTCGGGCCCGTCGATCGCGCTGCTGGAGCAGTACTGCGGCCACGTGGCCTCGGCGCGGCGCATCGCGGCGTGGATCGCGCTGGCCGAGAGCGAGGGCCTCGGAGGCGGGGGCGCGAGCCTCGACGAGTACGAGCGCCTGCTGCGCCTGCGCGAGCGCGAGACGCGGGCCGTGGCCAGCCTGGCCACGAAGATGCGCATCTCGCAGCAGGCCACGATCAACCAGCGCGGCAATCCGGCCGTCGCGCGCGGGAGCAAGCCGTGGGAGTGCTGAAGCGCTCGACGCGCAACGCCCGCTGGATCGAGCGCTACTGCCGCGTGCCCGAGGGCCGGGACGTGGGCCGCGCGCTGAAGCTGCGGCCGTTCCAGCGCCGCATCCTGCGCCTGATCTACGACAACGCCGCCGGCACGCGCACGGCGATCGTGTCGATGGGCCGCAAGAACGGCAAGACCACCCTGCTGGCCTGCCTGCTCCTGCTGCACCTGGCCGGGCCCGAGGCCCGGCCCAACGCGCAGCTCTACTCGGCGGCCCAGTCGCGGGACCAGGCCGCCCTGCTGTACGGGCTGGCCGCGAAGATGGTGCGGCTCTCGCCGGACCTGGCGGGCCACGTGCGCGCCCGCGAGACGGCCAAGCAGCTGCTCTGCCCCGAGCTGGGCACGGTCTACCGGGCCCTCTCGGCGGAGGCGAGGACGTCCTACGGCATCAGCCCGACGTTCGTCGTGCACGACGAGCTGGGCCAGGTGCGCGGGCCGCGGTCGGAGCTCTACGACGCCCTCGAGACGGCCGTCGGGGCGCACGAGGAGCCCCTCACGGTGATCATCTCGACGCAGGCGCGGCGCGACGAGGACCTGCTCTCGCAGCTGATCGACGACGCCGCGGCCGGGCACGACCCGCATACCGTGCTGGCGCTGTGGACGGCCGATCCGGAACTGGACCCGTTCGGCGCGAAGGCCATGCGGCAGGCCTGCCCGGCCTACCGCGACTTCCTCGTGGCCGGCCAGGTGCGGCAGCTCGCGGAGCGGGCCCGGCGCATGCCCAGCCGCGAGGCGGCCTACCGCAACCTGATCCTCAACCAGCGCGTCGCGGACAAGGCCGAGAGCTGGCTGACGGCGGCTCTGTGGCGCTCCGCCCAGGCGGACCTGGACCTCGCGGGCTACGCGGGCCGGCCGTGCTGGGGCGGGCTGGACCTCTCCCTGACCAAGGATCTGACGGCGCTGGTGCTGGCCTTCGAGGCCGGCGCGCGGCGCTGGGACGCGTTCGCTTGGCACTGGATGCCGGGCGACCGCGTGGCCGAGGCCTGCGAGACCGACGGGGCGCCCTACGACGCCTGGCGGCGCGAGGGCTTCCTGCGGGCGCCGCCGGGCCCGGTGGTCGACTACGCCCGCGTGGCCCGCGAGCTGGCGGGCCTGTGCGAGCTGTACCGCGTGCGCGAGATCGCCTACGACCGGCACAAGGTCGAGCTGCTGCGGCACGAGCTGGACAGGATCGGGCAGCGCGTGCCGCTGGCTCCGCACGGGCAGGGCTTCGCCAAGTCCTCCGAGACGGGCATGTGGATGCCGGGCTCGATCGAGGAGACCGAGGCGGCCCTGCTCGAGGGCCGCCTGCGGGTCGCGCGCAACCCGCTGCTGACGTGGTGCGCGGGCAACGCGGTCTGCGTGCCCAGCTCCCTCGAGCCCGCCGACCGGCGCTTCGACAAGCGTCGCGCGACGGGGCGCATCGACGGGGCGGTGGCCCTGGTGCAGGCCCTCGGGGCGGCCACGCGCCTGCCCCGGGGCCCGCGGAAGATCCGCTTCGAGAGGCTGGCGGTGGCATGACGCGCGAGCGCCTGCGCACGGCGGCGGCCGTCGAGTCGCTGGCCGGGGCGGCGACGGCCTGCGCGGGCCTGTGGTCGTGGAGCCCGCCGGCGGCCCTGGTGTGCCTGGGGGCCCTGCTGATGCTCGACGCCTGGCGGCTGCGGGAGCGCTGCTGAGCCGATGCTGAGCCACCTGGCGGAGCGCCGCGCGGGGCGGCATCCCCGCGACCCGGCCCTGGCCTCCCTGCTGGGCGCGCCCGCCGCGACGGCCGCGGGCCGGGCGGTGGACGAGCGGGAGGCGCTGGGAGCGACCGCGGTCTACGCCTGCGTGCGCAACACGGCCGAGACGCTGGCCGAGATGCCCTGCCGCCTGCGGCGGGTGGCGCGGGACGAGGCCGGCCGCGAGCGCGGCGAGGACGCCCTGGGGCACCCGCTGCGCCGGGTCCTGCTCGAGGCGCCCAACGCGTGGCAGACGGCCTTCGATTTCTGGGAGTGCGTGGTCGAGCATCTCGAGCTGAGAGGCAACCACTACTCGGTGGTGCGGCGCGACGGGGCCGGCCGGGCGGCCGGGCTGGAGCCGCTGCATCCCGACCGGGTGGACGTGCGCTGGGATCCGTCCGAGCGGGCCCCCGGCCGGCGGCCGCTGTACCTCGTGGAGGGGGAGGCCGGCCGGTCCGCGCTGTGGCCGGGCGAGATCTTCCACGTGAGGGGGCCGATGCAGGGCGACGGCCTGCTGGGCTCCTCCCCGATCCGCATCCACCGCGAGACGGTCGGCATGGCCCTGGCGGCGCGCGAGTACGGCGCGCGCCTGTTCGCGAACGACTCGCGCCCGGCCGGGGTGATCGAGACCGACGGGGTCTTCGAGGACGAGTCGCGACGGGAGGAATTCAAGCGGCAGTGGAGGGAGTCCTACGCCGGCCAGCAGCGCCACGGGGTGGCGGTGCTCGAGGCGGGCCTGCGATTCAAGGCCATCGGCATGAGCAACGGCGACGCGCAGTACATCGAGCTGCGCGGCTTCACCGACCTCGAGATCGCGCGGCTGTTCCGCGTCCCGCCGTACAAGATCGGGGTGCTCGAGAAGAGCACGCTGAACAACGTGGAGCAGCAGAACCGCGCCTGGGTGACCGACAAGCTGGCCCCGCTGGCGCGGCGCATCGAGGACGCCGTCCAGCGCGACCTGATCGCGCCCTCGAGCCGCGGCTCGCTGCAGGCGCGCTTCGATTTCTCGCAGCTGCTGCGGGGCGACGTGCGGGCGCGGACCGAGGCCAGCGCGCGGGGCATCCAGTGGGGCTGGCTGAGCCCCAACGACGTGCGGGCCCGCGAGGGCCTCAATCCGATCGGGCCGGCAGGCGACGTGTACGTCTCGCCGGTGAACATGCGGCCGATGGCGGACCTGCTGGACGGGTCCGGCGGCCGGGAAGAGGGCGCGGAAGAGGGAGGCGGCGATGGAGCGCAGGGCGCTGGAGGCTAGCGGGCTGGAGGCGCGCGCCGGGGACGGCGCCGGGCCGCCCCGCCTGGAAGGGCACGCGGCGGTCTTCGGGGTCGAGGCGGACGTGGCGGGGATGTTCCGCGAGCGGATCGAGGCGGGGGCCTTCGCGGAGACGCTCGCGCGGGACGACATCCGGGCGTTGCGGAACCACGACCCGGGGCTCGTGCTGGGGCGCACCAGGGCCGGCACGCTGCGCCTGTCCGAGGACGGGCGCGGGCTGCTGGCGACGATCGACCCGCCGGACGCCGGCTACGCCCGCGACCTGATCGAGTCGGTGCGGCGCGGGGACGTCAGCGGCATGTCCGTCGGCTTCGCCGTGCTCGACGAGGCGTGGGGCATGGAAAGCGGCGTCGCGATGCGCACGCTCCGCAAGGTCAAGCTCTACGAGGTGTCGGTGGTGACGTTCCCGGCCTACGCCGAGACGGACGTGTCGCTGCGCTCGCTGGAAGCCCGGCGGGCGCCGTGGCGGCGCGCGCTGGCCAGGCGCCGCCTGGAGCTGGAGGAGGCCCGGGCCTGAGGCCCGGCGGGACGGCCCCGACGGGGCCGGAAGGAGCAATCCGATGGAGATTCGGGAGCTGCAGGAGCAGCGGGCGAAGGCCGTGGCCGACGCCAGGGCGGTGCTGGACCGCGCCGAGAAGGAGAACCGCGACCTCGGCGCCGAGGAGCGGGCGGCCTACGAGCGGGCCCTGGCCGCGGCCGGGGCGCTGAAGGACCGCATCGAGCGGCGCCGGCGGCAGGACGACCTCGAGCGCGACATGGCCGCGCTGGAGCCGCCGCCGACGGCCCGCGGCGGCGAGCGGCGCTCGCGCGAGGAGCTGGTCCGGGACGGGTTCCGCGCGTGGATCGTCAGCGGCCGCGAGGCCCGCGACGACGAGGCGGCCCGCGAGTTCCGCGGCCAGACCGCGGGCAGCGCCGCCGAGGGCGGCTTCCTGACGGTCCCGGAGCGCTTCGTGACCAGCCTGATCCAGGGCCTGGACGACGCCGTCGTGATGCGCGCCTGGGCCACGATCTACCAGGTCAACGGGGCCGACAGCCTGGGCGTGCCCACGCTGGACCGCGACCCGGACGACCCGGACTGGACGACCGAGCTGCGCACGGGCTCCGAGGACGAGGGCATCCGCTTCGGGAAGCGCTCGCTGCACCCGCACCCGCTGGCCAAGCGCGTGCGCATGAGCAACGAGATCCTGCGGCGGGCCGTGCTGCCGGTGGAGACGATCCTGCGGCAGCGCCTCGAGTACAAGGTGGCCGCGGCCCAGGAGCGGGCCTTCCTCGCCGGCAGCGGGGCGCACCAGCCGCTGGGCGTGTTCGCCGTCTCCGACGACGGCATCCCGGCCGCGCGCGACGTGGCCCAGGGCAACAAGGCGACCGAGATCACCTTCGACGGGCTGATCGGGGCGAAGTTCAGCCTCAAGGGCGGGCACCGGCGCGCGGCGCGCTGGATCTTCCATCGCGACGCGCTCGAGAAGCTGGCCAAGATCAAGGACAAGGACGGGCGCTACATCTGGTCGGGCTCGGTGCGCGAGGGCGAGCCGGACCGCCTGCTCGGCCTGCCGTTCTTCGAGTCGGAGTTCGCTCCGCGCAAGTTCGTCTCGGGCGAGACGGTCGGCATCCTGGGCGATTTCCGGCACTACTGGGTCGCCGACGACATGCGGCTGCAGGTCAAGAGACTGGAGGAGCTGTACGCCGAGACCAACCAGGTCGGCCTGATCCTGCGGGCGGCCACCGACGGCATGCCGGTGCTGGCGGAAGCCTTCGCCCGCGTGAAGCTGGCCTAGGGCCAGCCTGGGGAAAGAGGAGGGGAGCATGAGAGCCCTGATCGACCGGGTCCGCGTGATGCGGACCAGCAACGCGGCGGCCGCCGGCAAGACGGACGTCGCCGACGGCACGGCCGTGGACTCGAGCAACTACGAGGGCACGCTGTTCGTGGCGGCCGTCGGGACCGTCGTCGACGGCGGCGCCACGGCCGTGCAGGTCGTGGCCAGCGACGAGTCGGACATGAGCGATGCGGAGGAGGTGGCCGCGGTGGCCGTGCCGGACGGCGGCAGCGACAAGCTGGTGACGATCGACGTGCGCTACGCGCAGCGGCGCTACCTGCGCTGCGTGGTCAAGCGCAAGACCGCGAACGCGACGCTCGACGGCGTCGTGGCGCTGCAGTACGGGCCGCGCCGCGAGCCGGCGCCCCGGCACTCGACGGTGCTGGCCTCGGTCCGGGCGGCGGACCACTAGTGCGGACGCTGGAAGCGCTGGACGATCCCGGCGGCCCGCCGCTGGGCCTCGACGCGGTCAAGGCCCACCTGCGGATCGAGGGGGAGGGCGAGGACGAGGCGGTCCGGCTGATCGCCGCGGCCGCCGCGGCCCGGGCCGAGTCCTTCGCCCGGCTGGGCCTGTCGGCGCGGCGGATGCGGCTGACGCTGGACGGCTTCCCGCCGGGAGGGCGGCCCGCGCAACTGCCGCGGCCGCCCGTGCCGGAGGTGGAGTCGGTCCTGTACCTGGGCCCCGACGGGGCCCAGCGCGAGCTGCCGGCGGACGGGTACCGCCTGGACGCGGCGCGCGGCCGGATCGCCCCGGCCGGCGGCGCCTGGCCGGCCGCGGCCCCCGCCCCGGGGTCGGTGGCGGTGACCTACCGGGGGGGCTACGCGCGGGCCGCGGACGTGCCCGCGCCCGTGCTGCAGGCGGTCCTGCTGATCGCGGGGAGCCTGTACGAGCATCCCGACGGGGAGGGGCCCGGGCTGCCGGCCGCGGCGCGGTCGCTGCTGGCCCCCTACCGCCGGATTGCCGCGTGAAGGAGGAACCGTGAGAGACGCGCTGATTTTCCTCGCGCTCGCCGCGACGGCCCTGGCGGGCATGGGCGCGGTGGACGCGCTGGCCGGGCCGCGGCCCGGCGAGCTGGAGCGGGCCCTGGCGGCGTGGCTGGGCAAGACGTTCACCTGCGCCGGGGCCACGCTGTTCTTTCTCGGGATGAAGAGGGCGCTCTTCCCCGAGTTCGACATCTTGAGGGTGATCCACGGCGAGCCGCCGTTCAGCCCGCACGGGGAGGACGTGCCCCGGGCGGCCTACATCGTGGGCTGGTGCCTGCTGTACGGGGCGACGCTGCTGGCCTTCGGCTGGGGCGGGGCGTACTGATGCTCCTGCTGGCCGCGGCCCTGCTGGCGGTGCCGTGCGAGCTGGCCCCGGTCTTCGAGGCCGAGCTCGGCCGCGCCGGGGCGGCGGCGATGCGGGCCGAGCTGGCCGCGCAGATCCACCGCGAGTCGTCGTGGCGCCCGCGGGCGCGCTCGCGCTACGCCAGCGGGCTGGCCCAGTTCACCCCGCCGACGTGGAGCGACATCGCGCCGCTGACGGTCCCGCCCTGCGACGGGGCGGACCCGACCGACCCGGGCTGCGCGATCCGGGCCCAGATCGTCTACATGCGGCGGCTGCTGGCGCGCTACCGCTTCGACCGCGACCGGTGGGAGTTCGCGTGGGCGGCCTACAACGGCGGCCCGGGCTGGATCGGGCGCGAGAAGTCGCGCTGCCGGCGCGAGCCGGGCTGCGACCCGCGGCGCTGGACGGGCCACGTCGAGCGGCACTGCATCCGGGCCGCCTGGGCCTGCGCGGAGAACCGCGCCTACCCGGCGAAAGTCGGGGGCCTCGTGCCCCTGTACCGGGAGGGCGGCTGCCGCTAGCGGGCCGGAAGGGAATCCGATGAAGAATCCGATGAAGACGCTGGGGCTCGCGGCCCTGGGCTGCGCCTCGATCGTGCTCGCGTTCCTGTGGGCGATGAACGTGCACGAGCTGGGGCAGCGGATAGAGCGGATGGCCTTGCTGGCGTTCCAAATCGGGCCGGCGGTGGTGTTCGTGTCGTGCGGCGCGCTGGCGCTGCATTTGGCCTGGCAGTGCGCCCGGGGGGACTGCGAGTGACCATGATCGAAGCGTTGTGCACGGCCCTGGCGCTGGCGTTCCTGTCGCCGCTGGCGGCGTTCGGGGCGGCGGCCTTCGTCGAGGGCGGGCGGCGGCGGCGGGCTTACCGCCGGCTGGCGTCCGACCCCCTGGTGCGCGTCGGAGCGGCCATCGAGCGGCTGGAGATAGAGGGCCTGCCGCACACCGCCCTGCGGGACTGCCGGATCGTCGAGTTCGGGGTCGGGCGCATGGCCGTGCGGGACGCCCGGGGCGCGGTGATGACGTTCACCGGGCGGGAGTTCGAGCGCTTGCACCCCGTGTTCGCGCCGCCCGAGGAGCGGTCGTGACGGCGTTCCGGCCGCGCCCCGTGCCTGTCGCGGCGCTGTTCGCGGGGCTCGTATTGCTCGCGAACGCGCGCTGGCTGGAGATCGCCTGCGGCCTGCTGCTGGCGGTCGGCGGGCTGGCGGCCACGCTGCAGTCCGGGGCCTGGTCGGCGCTCTGCGGGCCTCTCGAGCGGCTGGCGGAGGCCTGGGAGGCCCGGAACCGCCGCAAGGGGGGCGCGTGAGCGCCTGGGCCCTGGCGGGGGCGCTGGCCGCCGGCGTCGGGCTGGGCTTCGGCCTGGCGGCCCTGCTGCCGTCCCCGGGCCTGCCCGCGCAGGCGCTCGCCATCTGGGAGCGGGCCGGCCGGGCGCGGATCGAGGCCGAGGCGCGAGCCTACGCGGCGGAGATGGGCTTGCGGGCCGCGGCCGTGAGGGAGGCTCGCGAGGCGGCCGAGGCCGCCCGCGCCGAGGCCGAGCGGAGGGGCTCGGAAACGGTCGCCGCGGTCGCCGCGGCCGAGCGGGAGACACTGCCCGTAGCCGCGCTCGACCGGAAGCGCTTGGAGCTGCTCCGCGCGGATCTGCCGGAGGCCCTGCGGGTCAGCGGCGAGGAGATCGAGGCGCTGTTCCGGCAGGTGGCCGCCTTGCGGGACGCCCTGGCGGCGGCGCGCCGGGAGACCGTTTCCGTGCGGGAGCTGGCCGACCGCTTCGAGGAGCTGGCGCAGCGCGAGCGGGCGGCCCGGGAGCTGGCCGAGGCCCGCGCCGGGACGCTCGAGGGGAGGCAGCGCTGGAAGCTGCGCTGGGGCGTCGGCGCGACGGCCGGCGCGGTCAAGGGATTCGGTCCCGGCTGGTCGCCGGGGGCGTCGATGGGCCTGACGGTCCTGTTCGGGAGGTAAGGAATGGGCGAGTGGGTGCAGGTCGTGGACAGCGGCGTCAGCCTGGTCATATTGATCGTGGCCGCGGCCTTCTTCGTGCAGCGCGCCACGCGCTCGATGAGCCAGATCGCGGAGATGCACGCGATGGTGTCCCGGTCCTGCGGGGATCTGGCGGAGACGCACGCCAAGGTCGGCGAGGCCTGCGACCAGCTGGTCTCGCTGACCGGCATGCGCCGCCGGGAGCACGCCGAGATCCTGCGGGCGATCGAGGAGCTGGGGGCGGCCCGGGAGCGCCGGGAGCGATGAAGCCGTACCGCCTGGACCGGCGCGTCGTCCTGCTGGAGCCGCGCCCGGAGCGGGATCCCGCCACCGGCGAGACAGTCGCGGGCGAGCCCGCCGAGCATCCCTGCTGGGCGGCCCGGCGGGACCTCGGCGGGCGCGAGAGGCTGCGGGACGGGGTGGAGTTCGGCGAGGAGCGCGCCCGCTTCGTGATCCGCTGGCGGGACGGGGTGCGGCCCCACTGGCGGCTGCGCGACGAGCGCGGCGCCGAGCACGCCATCGAGGGGCTGGCCGAGATCGGCCGCCGCCGCTACCTGGAGATCCTGGCCGCGAGGGCGGGGAGATGAGCCGCGCGGGCGAGCCGCCCGAGGAGCACGTGGTGCGCATGGCGCGGGAGGCGGGCCTGGGATGCTACCCGGTCGTCGTGCCGGAGTCCGCCGGGATCCCGGATCCGGCGGTCGCGGCGTGCGTGTACGCGGCGACGGGCGGGACGCTCTCGCCCTCGCCGGCCTTCCGGGCCGGGGCGCGGCTGACGCGGTCGATCCGCGTGACGGCGCTGGCCGCGCGCTGGAAGGACGCCCGGGACGCGGCCGACCGCTTCGTCGGCCGGCTGCGGCAGGGCGGCCGCATGATCGCCTGCGCGGGCCCGGTCGACGGGTACGACCCGGACCTGGAACTCTACCAGCGGTCGGTGACGGCGGAGATCGCCCTGTGACGGCCGCCGACGTGGACCTGTCGGGCGCCGCGGCCATGATCCGGGAGCTCGAGTCGCTGCCCGGCGTCCTGGCCGAGGTCGCGATCGGGGACGGCCTGGCCGCGGCGGCGGAGGAGATCCGGCGCGCCGCGCGGCGCTCGGACGCCTTCGAGGACCGTACCGGCGGCCTGCGCCTGTCGCTCGCGGCCAGGCGCGGCAGGCGCAGGTACAGGCCGTCGGCCCTGGTGCTCACCCGGGGGCCCGCGGGGGCGCACGGGCACCTGGTGGAGTTCGGCACGGGGCCGCGCGTCGTCCGCAAGACCGGCCGGAGCGCGGGCCGCATGCCGGCCCGGCCGTTCCTGGCGCCGGCCGCGCGAGCGGCGGGCGACGCCCCGCTCCGGGCGTTCGCCGCCGGCTTGCGCGAGAACTTCCGGCGGGTGGAGCGAGAGATGAAGGGCGAGCGCAAGGCCGGCGCGAAGACGCGCCGGGCCCTGGCCGCCTAGGGAGAGGGACGGAGACGAAAGGTTACACCCATGGGACTCACGGTACACGGCAGCGAGTTCGCCAAGCTCGAGGTCGAGCTGGGCGGGAAATTCGCCGAGGTGCCCGGCGTGACGGGCTACAGCGAGAGCGGGGGCGAGGCCCCCGACAGGGAGATCGTGTCCTTCGGGACCGTGGCCAAGCGCACCGGCCTGGCGCGGGTGCCGACGGTCGAGGTGCAGGCCGTCTACCAGCCGGCGCACCCGGTCTGGAAGGGCCTGCGCAAGGCCATGCTCGACGGCACGGCGCTGCGCTTCCAGCTCGAGACCCGGGGGGAGACGGTCTACGAGATCGACAAGGACGGGCACACGGCGGCGATCGCCGCCAAAAGCGGGGCGGTGACCTTGGTCGGCGACGAGAAGCCCGACCTGTCCGAGCCGCGGTTCGGCGAGGGGATGGTACTGCAGATCGGCAGCGCCAAGCGGGTCATCCGGTCGATCTCCGCCGACGGCGCGGCCGCGGTCGAGGGGACCGACGCCGTCGGCGCGGCCAAGGACTACAAGATCCTCCTGCCGTCCCTGCGGCGGGGGCCGTTCCCCGCCACGGTGCGGTCGGCGGGCAACGTCAGCCTGGAGTCCGAGGGCGACCTCACGACCACGCTGTCCCTGTCGCCGCGGGCGCCGCTGCCCGAGTGGGTGATCGCGTGACGGCGCGGGCCGCGGCGAGAAGGCCGGCCGACGCCGCCGGCATCCGGGCCCTGCTGGGGGCGCCGGTCGAGGTCGAGGCCGAGGGGCTCGCGCTGGAATTGCGCCAGCCGGCCGCGTCGGCGGCTCTCGCGCTGCGCGAGAGCCTGTTCGAGCGCGCGCGCGCGGGGGACCCGGGCGGCGGGTACCTGCTGGACGCGTCCGCCGAGGCCGCCCGGGCCTGCCTGGGGCTGGACCTGGACGAGGAGGAGGGCAGGCGCCTGGTGATCCGCTGCGGCGGCGAGTCCGGGCGGCTGGCCCGGGAGTCGCTGAAGCTGTGCGGACTGGCCGCGCTGCTGCCCGCGGAGCCGGAGCCCTCGGAGCCGGGCCCGGACGCGGAGGGCGAGGGCTCCGACCCGACCCCTTTTTCGTAGCCCGGGCCGTGGGGCTGCCGCTGCGCGAGGCCCTGGCCATGCCGTACTCGGAATACCGGGCCTGGGAACGCCACTTCCGGCGCTGGCCGCCCCTGGAGGCGGTCGCGCCGCGCCTGCTGGCGACCCTGGCCGCCCTGGTGAGTAACGCGGGATTCAAGGTGGACCGCCCGTTGCGTCCGGACGACTACGCGCCCTGGCTGACGAGCGAGAGCGCGCGGCGCCGCGCGCGGCAGGCCGCGGCGGCCGCGCGAGTCGGGGAAGCGTACCGCAGGAGCGGCGGGAACGGCAAGAGCGGCAGGCATGGCTGAAGCGATCCGCGCGGGCGGCGTCCTGCTGAGCATCCGCGCCGACGTCGCCCAGTTCTCGGGGTCGATGCGCCGGATGGGCAACGACATCCGGCGCCAGGAACGGGCCATGCGCGGCCTGCGCCGGACGGTGCAGCGCGCGGCGCGGCAGATGCAGTCGTTCCGCCGGAAGGTGATCTCGGTGCAGGCCGCGGTCGGCGTGGTTTCCGGAGCCGCCGGGCTGGGACTGATGATCCGGCGCTCGGCCGAGCTCGGCTCGACGCTGGTCGAGACGAGCCAGCGCCTGGGGCTGACGGTCCGCGACCTGCAGGCCCTGCAGCGCGCCTTCGAGAGCGAGGGCGTGTCCGTGCAGGCCGTCAACACCGGCCTGCAGCGCTTCACGCGGCGGCTGGCGGACGCGGCGAACGGGCAGGGCCAGCTGCAGGAGGCCTTCCGGGCCCTGGAAGCGCCGCTGCGGGACGCGAACGGCCGGCTGCGCGATTCCCACGACGTGCTGCTCGACGTCGCGGAGGGCTTCAAGAACACGGGCGACCAGCAGGAGCGCGTGCGCCTGGCCCAGAAGCTGTTCGACAGCGAGGGCGTGGCCTTCGTCAACGTCCTGCAGCGGGGCCGGGAGGGGCTGCTCGAGCTGGAGAAGGGCTTCGAGCGGCTGGGCTTCGTCGAATCCCGGGAGGCGGCGCGGCTCAAGGCTCTCGGACAGAGCTTCGCGGACCTCGACCACGCCGTGCGCGCGGGCGCGGCCCGGGCCGTGGCCGCGGCGGCCGTCGACCTGGCCTCCCTCAACGAGCGGGCCGGGGAGCTCGCGGCGACCCTCGCCGGGCGCGCGATCGCGGCCGTGGCGCACCTCGCGCGGAACCTGGACGCCGCCAAGCAAGCCGCGATCGCCTTCGGCCTGGCTCTCGGCGCCATGAAGATCGGCGCGTGGGTCGGCACCGTCCGGGCGGCGATCGCGGCCTCCGCGGGCCTCGCCGCCGCGTTGCGCGGCCTGAATATCGCCGTCGCCGCGTTCGGGGGGCCGGCGGGCTGGATCGTCGCGGCCGTCGGAGCGCTGGGCTACTACTTCCTGTCCGCCAAGGACTCCCGGAACGAGACCGACGAGCTCGTCGCGTCGATCCGCGAGGCGGAGATCGTGCTCGCGGGAATGGACGCCTCGGCGCGGAAGCTCGGGCTCGAGAGAGAGCTCGAGAAGGCCGCCGAGCACGCCGCCGAGCTCGCCCGCGAGATCGCGGCTTCGCTGCAGAAGCACGACGAGCTCATGGAGGCCATGAAAGCGGGAGCGCGAGGGACCGTGTATTTCGTGGGCCGGGAGGGCAGGATACGCGCAGGCCTCGAGGCGGATGCCGCGCGGACGGCAGAGGAAATCGAGCGGCTGCAAGCCGAGCTCGCCGCAGCGAACGGGGAGACCCGGAACGCTCGCGGCGGCGGCGGCGATGAGATCCTGCCGCGCGTCCCGCACGTCCCGGAGGACTACTTCGCGCGGTACGCGGACGCCGCCGAGCGGAGAATCCGGCTTGCCAGGCAGGAGCTCGCACTGGTCGGCAAGACCGGGGAGGATCTCCTGCAGCTGCAGGCGCGGCACGCGGTCGTCAACCGGCTGCTCGACGAGCGGGCGCAGCTGGAGCGGAGGCGCGAGAGGGCGGCGGCCGAGTTCCGGGCGGCGGCCGAGGCGGGCGACCAGCGGGCGCTCGCGGCGGAGCGGGAGAAGATCGCGGAACTCGATCGCGAGATCGCGGCGATCGCCAAGGCCGAGGAGGGCAAGGAATCGCTCGTGGCCCTGGAGCGCGAGGCCCTGGAGACCGCGGAGCAGGCTCGCGACGCGGCCAAGGAGCACGCCGCGGCCAACGAGCGCGCGACGGAGGCTGCCGAGGCCCAGGTCCGGGCGCTCGAGACGGCCAGCGCGGCCAGGGCCGATGGCCGGAGGGAGCATCTCAAGCTGGTCGCGGCCGAGGACCGCGAACTGCGGAGTCGCGAGGAGAGCGCCCGCGCGACGATCGCGAGGAGCGCGGCCGGCGGGGATGCGGAATCCGAGGGAGAGGCCGCGGCCCGCAGATCGTTCGAGGACCAACTGCGCGGGCTGGAGGCCCGAAGGGTAGGTCTGGACATCGACCTCGGCGGCGCCGCCGACGGCGACGCGGTCGCTGAGATCGACGCGCAATTGGCGGGCGTCGAGGTCCGGATCGAGGAGCTCCGCAATCGAGACCTCGGGCCGCTCGCGGCCCGCCTGGACAGAGTGGCCGGCATGGAGCGCCTGGCCGGGACGATCGAAGAGAACTCGGTCGCGGCCGCGGCGCAGGATGCCGAGGCCCGGATCGCCGCGCTGAGCGAGGCCAACGCCGCGGCGTTCGAGGCGGCGATCCGGCGGGGCGCGGATCCGGAGCGGCTCGCGCTGGCCCTCGGAGAGTACGCGTCCGAGGGGTCGCAGCGCTTCCGGGCGGCCTCCGACGAGGCCTTCGAGGGCCTCAAGCGAGACCTCGCCGCCAAGCGGCACGCGCTGCTCGCGGCGGCCGAGGAGTTCCGGCGCCGGGCCCGGGCGGCCGCAGGCGACGAGCGGCGGAACCAGCTCTTCGAGAACGCCGCTGCCGCCGCGGCCGCCGCGGAGAATCTCCGGACGCAGCTCGGCGACGCGCCCGGGCTGCGGGCCGCGAATCGGGATCGGATCGAGCGGGAGGCGCGCGAGAGGCTGGTCGACGAGCGCTTCCGCCGCCGCCAGGCGATCCAGAGGGATCTGCTGGCGCTGTCCGAGTCGATGTCCCGGACGCTCTCCGACGGGCTGGCCCGGGCCGTCGAGCAGGGCGGCAAGCTGAAGGACCACTTCAAGGAGATCGGCCGGACGCTGCTGAACATGGCGCTCCGGAAGCTGGTCATCGACAAGGCGACGAGCGCGCTCTCCGGGGCCCTGTCGGGGCTGTTCGGCGGCGGGGGCGGCGGGGCGGCGCCCGGCAAGGCCGGCGGCGGCCCCGTCGAGGCCGGGCGGATCTACCGCGTCGGCGAGAGCGGCGTGGAGCTGTTCCGGCCGGCGGCGGCCGGTTCCATCGTGCCGAACCACCGCCTGCGGCCGCTCGCCGGCGGGAGCGAGGCGCCCGCGGTCACGCTCAACATCCGCGTCGAGTCCACGGACGGCCCCGGCGTGGAGGCGGCGATCCGGCGCCTGCGGCCGCTGCTGGCGTCCGACGCGGCCGAGCTCGCGAAGGGCGCGGTGAGAACGGACCTGGCGCGGGCGTCGGGGCTCAGAGGGACGCTGCGTGCCTGAGGTCCAGCATGCAGACGCGCGCCAGCATACCGAGGTACTCTCGCGCCCGGGCGGTCACCGGGACGGCCGGGGAGAGGCGAAGGCTGGCGTCCTCGTGAAAGATCCGGAAGCTGAATTCCTCGGAGGAGTGGATCCTGGCGAGCGCCCGCGCCGCGTCGATGCCGTAGAGCACGCCATGGCGCGGGCTGGGGCCGAGCGTGCCGAAGAAATGCAGCGTCTCGCGCGAGTCCTCGCCCCGCTTCCGGAAGACGAGCTGCAGCCTCGCGCCGGGTCGACTGAATCCCAGCGGCTCTTGCGGATCCGAGGCGAGACGCCGCGACTCGGCGACCGCCTCTGCGCCGCTTGCTGCCGGCCCGTTGGAAAAGGTAATCGACAGGCTTGTGAATGCCTGGCTTATCAATACCCGGAGGGGAGTCGTGGCCGGCTTGGCGCAGGTAAACCTGACGCTAAACCTGGACTCGTGTCTATCGTCGACGGTCACGTGGGCGGCACGGCCCTTGCCCTTCTCCACGACCGGGGCCCAGTCCACGAGCCGGTCGGGATCCAGCCGGCCGTACGGCTCGTGCTGGGCCGCGGCGAGCGCCGCCGCGAGGAACGCGAGGAAGAGGAGGGCGGGGATGCGAGCGAAAGGGCCGGTCACGCGGTGCGAGGCGCCTCCGGGGCGCCGGACCCAGTGTACCGCGGGGGCGACGGGGGCGACGGGGGCGATTCGTGGCGCTGATCCCGTTCCCGGCGGGCGTGCCGGTGACGCGCTCGGACCTGGCCCTGGGGCATCCCGGCCAGATCGTGCTGCGCTCGCCCTACGGCGGCGGGACGCAGGTGCTCGGGCGCGGTCCCGGCATCTGGTCCGGACGGCTCGAGATCGGCCCGGCCGACCGCGCCTCGGTCGCGGACCGGCGCGCGGTCGAGGCCTTCCTGGCGCGGCTGCGGGGGGCCGGGAACACGTTCGAGGCGCCGTTGCACCGCCCCAGCGGCGGCTCGCTCGTCGCCGGGGCCGAGCTGTCGGTGCAGGCGGCGGGGATCTACGCGGGCGGCCTGCGCGTGTGGGCGGACGGCTCCTCCGAGGGCCTCGTCGCGGGCGACTACGTGCGCATCGGCGAGCGCCTGTACCAGCTGGTCTCGGACCTGCGGGGCGGCCGCTGCGAGCTGGAGCCGCCGGCGACGCCCTCCGCGGGGCGGGGCATCGCCTGGGAGGGCGTCACCTGCCTGGCGCGCCGGACCGGGCCCGAGCGCGAGCCGTGGAGGCTGGATCCCGACTTCGCCGGGCCGTGGGCGATCGAATGGGAGGAGGCGGCGTGACGGCTGAAGCCCCCTGGGTGCAGAACCTCGTCGAGCTGGCCTACCCCGGGGGCGCGACGCGGCTGTGGACGGGCCGCGGCGAGCTGAGCTTCGCCCCGGACGACGGCGACGCCGGCGGCGACGCCCGCAAGGTAGCCTGGACCGGCGGGGCGGCCCTCGGCATCGGCGAGCACGAGCGCGTGTCGGGCCGCCCCGAGCGCCGCATGAGCCTCGCGCTCTCGGGCGTGCCGCGCGAGCGGCGGGCCCGGTTCATGCAGGATCCCGGCCCGATCGAGGTGACCGTGCGCTGGGTGTACAGCCCCGACCTCGGCGAGAGCTGGCACGAGGTGCCCGGGGCGCGGTACCGGGGCCGCCTGTCGGGCGGGTCGCTGCAGGACGGGACGCTCGCGGTCGAGCTGGAGACCCTGCTCGGCGACGTGGAGCGGGGCCGGCCGCGGCGCTGGTCGCACGAGGACCAGCAGCGGCGCTCCCCGGCCCGCGAGGTCGCGGCCGGGGACGGGGGCGCGAAGCGGACCGTGCCGGCCGACCTGGGCCTCGAGCACATGCGGGCGCTGGCCCGCCAGGGAGTGGAGACGGCGTGGCCGCCCTAGCCGGCCCAGCCGGGCGCGAGCGGGCGCGGCGGGTCCGCGACGCCCTCGAGTCCGAGGGCCTCGGGCCGTCCGCCTGGCGCGAGCGCGACTGCGTGACGCTGCTGCGAGCGGTCGTGCGGGCCCTGTCGGGCCGCGAGCCCTCGCTGGCCCTGCCGGCCTGGACCGACGGCCTCGGCGAGCGCGAGGCGATCCTGCGAGCTCCCCGCGAGCACGGCTCGCTGCGGGACGGCTGGGCCGCGGTGCTGGACGCCGAGCCGCTGCTGCGGCGCGTCCCGCGGGGATGCCTGCCGCGGCCGGGCATGATCGCCCTGGCGGCGGTCGTCCTCGGCCCCGGGGGCGAGCGCCTGGCGGGCGCCTCGCCGGGCGTGATCGGCCCGGGCTGCGAGTGCTGGGTCCGGACGCCGCGGGGCATCGAGCGGGCGCACCCGGTCACGGACCTGTGGGAGGTCCGCTGAGATGCCGTTCGGCTGGCTGGCCGGCGTGATCGCCGGCAAGATTCTCGGCTCCGCCGCCGCCGCCACCAAGGCGTTCGCCATCCTGAAGGGCGTGATCGCCGCGGGCCTGGCGGCGGGCGCGTCCTACGGAGCGGGCCTGGTGATGCGCCTGGTGGCGCGCGACGCCCGCCCCGGCGGCACGCGGATGGAGGCCCTCGCGGGGGCCAAGTCGACCGTCGCGAGCGAGGTGGTCGCGGCCCGCTGGGTGCTGGGCCGGGCCCGCGTGCCGGGCGTGCTGGCCTACTTCCGGGCCGAGGGCCGCGCGGCGCACCTGGGGCTGGTCCTGTCCGAGGGCGCCTGCGAGGGCATCGACGGCAAGTGCTGGATCGACGGGCGCGAGGCGAACCTGGTCGAGGACGCGGGGCGGTCTTACGGCGGGAGGGCGCTGGTGCCGGAGGAGGGCGACCGCTACGAGGGCAGCGTCCGGATCCGCGAGTACTTCGCGGCCGACGGCACGCAGGGAGCGGCCATGCGCACGGCCTACCGCGGCGGCGCGCTCAAGTACCGCCAGCCGCTCCCGGACGGCGACGGCTGGAAGGAGACCGACGCGCCGAGCCGCGAGACGACGCAGGTGCAGCGGGCGCTCTTCACCCCGGACGACGGCGGCCTGAACTCCGCCAACTTCGACTACGACTACGCGACGGGCAGCGTCCGATACCGCCGCGACCGGAACTGGGAAAGCGAGTTCGACGCGGACCCGGACGGCGGGGACGGCGACGAGCCCGCGGACGGCAGCGAGGTCGCCGGCAGCTGGGACTTCGCCGGCGCCTCCTGGACCCAGTGGACCTGGGACCACATGCCCTGGTCCGAGCACCACCGCCTGGACGGCCTGAGCTGGGTCTACGTGCGGCTGGACCAGCCGCGGCGCGCGGGGAGAGCCGCGGCCGAGGACCGCGTCTTCACGCGGGTGCCCGCCCTCGAATTCCTCGTCAAGGGCGTCAGGATCGCCTGGCCGGGGCAGCCCGTCCCGGCCTGGACCGACAACGCCGCCGCGATCCGCTACTGGTGGGAGACGGAGCGCCGCGGGCGCGCGCCCGGCCGGATCGACCGGGGCGAGTTCGACGCGGCCTTCGCCCTCTGCGAGGCGGAGATCGACTGGACCGCCGAGGTCCGCGGGCGGCTGCCCGCCGACTACGCCGGGTTCACGACGAAGGCGAAGCGCTACGCGGTCGGCGGCGTGATCTCCTCCGAGGACGACGCGAGCGAGGTCGAGGAGCAGCTCGACGCCGCGTGGGCCGGGGAGGTGGTCGAGTCGGGCGGCCGGCTGCTGTTCCGGCCGGGCGCGGACATGGCCGCGGCCTCGCAGGAGATCGGCGAGGCCGACATCGCGGAGCCGCCCGCGGCGCGGCCGTGGGCCTCGCTGCAGGAGCGCGTCAACGCGGTCACCTGCGAGATCGCGCAATCCCGCGACCACGGCTGGACGCGCCTGGCGCTGCCGCTCTTCGAGGACGCCGCGGCGGTCGCGCGCGACGGCGAGCGCCGCGAGGGCGGCATCCGCCTGGCCTTCGTCTCCGACCCCGTCTCGGCGGCCAGGCTGCAGGCGACGAACCTGCGCCGCGGCCGCGAGAGCCTGCGGCTGGATCTGGCCGTCGCCCCCGGCCCGGACTTCCGGCGGCTGGCGCTGGCCCCGGGCGACCTGGTGCTGCTGACCTGCTCCGAATTCGGCCTGGCGCGGGCGCGCATGACGGTGGAGCGCTCCGCGATCCGCGAGGACTGGAGCGTGGCGCTGACGCTGCGCGAGTCGCACCCGGACACCTACGAGGACACGCTGGTGCTGCCGGAGCTGAAGGCCCGCGAGATCGCCGTCCCGGAGCCCTCGCCGGTGCCGGACGTGCGGGGGCTGGCCCTCGACGAGATCGCGTCCACGGCCCCCGACGGCGCCGTGAGCGTGCGCATGGTCGCGACGTGGGACGAGGCCGGCGCGCCGACCACCGAGGTGCAGTGGCGCGAGGACGCGGATCCGGCGGGCCCGCCCGAGACGCGCGTGGCCGCCGGGGGGCGGCATTCCTTCCCGGCGACGGCCGGCAAGGCCTACCTGGTGCGGGCGCGGCACGTCTCGGCGGCCGGCGAGGCCGGCCCGTGGTCCGGCGCGGCGCGGCGCGCGGCCGGCGGCGACCTGACCCCGCCCGGGGCCGTCGCGGACCTCGCGGTCCTGGCCCTGCCGGGCGGCTTCGAAGCCTCCTGGCGCAACCCGCCCGACGCCGACTGGGGCCTCAACGCCGTCTTCGTCGGCGCGACCGACGACCTGGCCGCGGCCTCCCAGGCCGCCTCGGTGGGCGCGGACCGCGCCAGCCTGGGCGGCTACGCGGCGGGCGTCAAGCTCTACGTGTGGGTGCGGGCCAAGGACCGCAGCGGCAATCTCGGCCCCCCCGCGGGCCCGGCCGAGGTCACGCCCACCTCCCCGGCCGAGGAGTCGGCCAGCATCTTCGCCGGCGCGGGGCCGCCGACGGACGAGGATCCCGCGGCCGCGAAGGACGGCGACATCTACGTGCAGGCCGACGGCGTCCTGTGGACCCGCGAGGACGGCGCGTGGGCGAAGACGCCGGTCGACCTGACGGGCGAGGACGGCGCGACGATCCACGTGATCGCCGCGTGGACGCCGGAGGCGCTGGCGGCGGTGCCCGCGCCGCGGGACGGCGACGTGGCCATCGCCGCGGACGGGGCGTGGGGCGAGCGCGTCGCGGGCGCGTGGCAGCGGCGGGGCGACCTGACGGGCCCGCCGGGAGAGCGCGGCCCGGCGGTGTTCCAGATCGCCGAGTGGCCGCCCGGCAAGGCGGTCGTGGCCCAGCCCATCGAGGGCGACGTGGCCATCGCCGACGACGGCCAGTGGGGCCGCTACGCGGACGGCGCGTGGACGCGGGTGGGCGACCTGACGGGCCGGGACGGCTCGCGCATCCGCCGCGTCGCGGCGTGGGACGCGGCGCGCCTGGCCGCGCTCGAGGATCCGCGGGAGGGCGACGTGGCCCTGGCCGACGACGGCCAGTGGGGCGAGCTCGGCGCCGGCGGCGCGTGGCAGCGGCGCGGCGACCTGACCGGCCCGCGGGGCGCGGCGACCTACCGCGTGCCGGCCTTCCCGCCCACGGACGGCGACATCGCGGACCCGCGCGTCGGGGACATCGCCATCGCCGACGACGGCCACTTCGGGGAGCTCACGGCGACCGGCTGGGTCCGGCGCTCCAACCTGCGCGGCCCGCGCGGCCCCTCGGTGCATCGCGTGTCGGCCTGGAGCGAGGTCGGCGGGGAGGTCCTGGCGCCCGTCGAGGGCGACGTGGCCATCGCCGACGACGGGACCTACGGCGCCTACGCGAGCGGCAAGTGGACGCGCGTCAAGGATCTGACGGGCAAGGACGGCGCGACGATCCACCGCGTCGACGCGTGGACGCCCGAAGACCTGGCGGGGACGGCGAGCCCGCGGGCCGGGGACATCGCCGTCGCCAACGACGGCAGCCTGGGCGATTTCGACGGCACGAGCTGGACGCTGCGGGCGGACCTGACCGGCCCCCCGGGCGATCCGGG